>NZ_CP162761.1:5347500-6544582 GCF_054668355.1 Pseudomonas sp. S2_E02 | reverse complement strand
GTTCCAATTGTCCGCCCAAAGGCCGAAAATCGATCAATTGTTCAAAACCTGATGATGTTGAGCTACCACAGGTTTCCAGGCGCGGTGCATTCAGACAGGCAAAAGTTGATGCAGGAATTCCGAAAGGGCAACAGCCAGATATTCAAATTGATGAGGTAAGTGGCAGGCAGAAGCAGTTCACCTATGTCAACATGACGGATAGAAAAGGAAATAACATTCTAGACAGCAGTGGAAAGCCGATTATAACCAGAGAATATAGATTCACCCGAGAGGATGGTTTTATATTGACACTCCAAGACCACTCAGCGGGACACAAGTATGGAGATATAAATAACCGAGGAGATCAAGGACCTCACATAAACATACGACCCGCTGATGACACACGCAATGGCAAAGTAAAAAGTACGAGCGATCATTATCCATTCAAGGAATGACCATGAAATACTGGAATGAAATAGAAGGAGGCAAACTCTTCAACATGGTATTCAGCAGAAATATACCCGTTGGGGAGATCAAGCTATTCGCTTTAAACATGGACAACAACCTTTCAACATTGACCTTGGCATTTGATATTAGAGAAATGCCGGACACTCCTCCGAAAAAATGGGAATCCATAGGATACAATGCTTGCCGAATCGGAATAACATGCTGTGAAATTAGAGAGTTGACGACATCCAACATTCCAACTCAAAAAAACTTAAGTCTATCCATACAACCAATTGGAGACAGATATCTGATTTCAGCTGTATCAAGCACTTCGAAAGTAACGTTCACCACATCATCATTAAGACTGCGAGAACCTAGCGTATATTTAACAGAGTTACCTTTCTAAAATTTATTGAGCGACGGGTGCTCTATTACCGTGAGGCATCATAAAATTTTATATAGATACAGAGAACAGTTCGACATCCAGTTGCTCAGCATGATTCTAGACAATTTGGAATTCTCTAAATCCGAGATTTCACATTGTTAGCACTACAAAAAAACGCCTATACCTAGACTCGCTCACCAGATCAATGACTGGTGGGCAGCCATTTTTAGTCACTAACAAATTTGTAGGACCTCTTGAACTCAGGCCCTTAAAATCCGGATTCAGACGCTCAGATCTTCGCAAACATCCGATCACTGCTCATCCTCATCCTCATCCTCTTCATACTCCATATCCGCCTCATCCGAATCATTCAACGGCACCGTCGCATCATCCATCAACGATCCCGGGTCCTCATTCCCCGGGTCATTGATAAATGGCAGTCCACTCGAACCTTTTTCTTCCTTGCCTTCGGTTTCAGGAGTCATGGCAACCTCGTCATTTCAGGGAGTGTATGAGGTTCGAAAAGCCCTACAACCATTCGTTCCGAAGTCCGACGAGCAAATGCAAAAAACCCGGCAAAATGCCGGGTTTCCGTTTAACCCTCCATCAATGATGGCGGTTTTTATGTTTGTTCTTGTGCTTGTGACCGCCACCCGAATGGGACCCACCATCGTCACCGAGATTATTGCCGACCGCACCGCCAGCCGCGCCGCCCAACCCTGCGCCAATGGTCGAACCCGTAGACCCGCCAAGGCTGTTGCCAACGACCGAGCCACCTGCCGCGCCGAGACCACCGCCAATAGCCGCTTCAGTTCGATTGCGTTTATTCGCCCCGACGGCACTGCCGGCCGCGCCACCAACACCCGCACCTACCGCCGCGCCAGTACTGCCACCGAGTTGTCCACCGACCACATTGCCGAGCGCGCCGCCCAAGCCGCCACCCACAGCGGCGGTGCCATCACCAGCGGCCATCGCCCCTTGTGCTACCAGCAAACCGAAAAACAGTGCAGATAATGACAAGCGCATATGAACCTCACAGTTCCCGAAGCGGGACAGTCCGCCCAGACATGGGCCTATGTGAGATTGGAGACGCAAACGGGAAAAACGTTCAGCCATGAAAAAGCCCGACATCGAGCCGGGCTTTTTCTGACAAGGGATTAGTCTCAGTGACGCTTGTGACCTTTGGACAAGTTGCTGCCCACTGCGCCGCCAGCTGCGCCACCCAGGCCTGCACCAATCGTGGCGCCGGTTCTGCCGCCCAGGCTGTTGCCGATCACCGAACCACCGGCTGCGCCAACGCCGCCGCCAATCGCCGCTTTGGTCCGGCTACCCTTGCGCGCCGCCATTGCGCTGCCCGCCGCGCCTGCTACGCCGGCACCAATGGCCGCGCCAGTGCTGCCGCCCATTTTCTGGCCGACGACATTACCCAGTGCGCCACCCAGACCACCGCCCAACGCAGCAGTGCCATCACCGGCAGCCATTGCACCTTGAGCAACCAGAAGCCCCAGAACCAGAGCAGGCAGTGTTAAACGCATGACGAAAACCTCAACAATTGGGATGACAAAAAGGGCCGGGATTTAATGCCGTCGTCGCGCGAAAGTCCAGCCAAAATCACGGATCTCGCGCGCACTCGGCGCCGATTGGACAGCGATTCTGGAAAAGGTTTTATGACAGGCAAAAAAAAGCCCGCTGGGGAGACGGGCTGGAGACTTGCTTTCTAACGGATGGCTTCACCCTACTTCGGCAGACGTGAAAAGTTTGTGAAAGTAGACTGATTTTCCGTCATCACCTGTAGGAAAATTCTTCAAACCCACAACCATAAAAAACCCCGCTCAGTAGCAGGGTTATGCAGAGAACGATTATTTCCTGGAACGCGTGGTGACCCTGGGGAGAAATTTCGCCTTGGGTCCCTTGGGTGCCGCGGATTTGATTTTGCCGATCTGCACCGGATCCTCGCCAAAACCTGACTGATACTCGGTCTGACCGCACCGTACGCAGTTATTGAAGGAAAATTCAGCGCCATCGTCTTCGATATACGGATCAGTCATACCTTCGCCCCGTCGCAACAGATCGACACCGGCAAAAACCCTTGTGCCTGAAAAAATATCGACCTCCATGGCTTTTGAGACTAGCTGGTCATTCCTGGACTTGTGATTCAGATCCCCTGATGCCCGACGAATGGCCTGAAAAATTTAAACAGACGATGAACCATTGGTCCCAGATTGCTAAAGAATTCCAAAGCCAGGCCGTTGCCCTTTTTCATACAAATGAATCTCAAGGAGAGAACATGCAAATCAACGGATTCCCCAATATGCCTGTCGTAAAACTCACGGACGAACAGATCGCAGCCGGCAAGGCTGGCGCGGAAAAACTCAAGGAGAAGATCGCTTCCGGTGAAATCACCATCAAGTATCCGGGTCCGGATACACCGGTTCTGCAACCAGGGGTCATTTACCATCCCAGCAAGCCAGTCGAACCCAACCCGCCTTCTGATACACCCCCTCTGGTCGCCATTGATACACCACTGACCTATGACGAAAGAGGCACCGTGATCCTCAAGCCACAAGGCTGATTGCACCGCAAGATTGAGCCCATTCAACCTCTGAATGGGCTTACACACCCGTCAAACAAACTCAACGCAACTTCACCGCCGTACCCGTCGCAAACACAACAACCATCCCGCCCTTCCCGCCGGGCATACTGATCTCAAAGTCCACCCCGACCACCGCATCCGCCTGCAAAGCACGCGCACGCTCCCGTATTTCTTCGGTCGCCTGAATACGCGCCTCCTTCAAAGCGCGCTCCAGCGTCTGCGAACGGCCGCCAAAAAAGTCGCGCATACCAGCGAACATGTCACGGATCACATTGACGCCCTGCACCGATTCGGCACTGACGATATCCAGGTAGGCCGCGATCTGCCGGCCTTCAATGGCGTGAGTGGTGGAAATGATCATGGAATGCCGTCCCTATATGGATGAATAAATCCGCAATTGTAATCGCTCAAGACGAACGTCAAGCCGCTGCCAATAAAATCCAGACACCAGAAACCACAAAACCCCTGACTTCTTTCGAAATCAGGGGTTTTGTGTTTACTGAATATGGCGGTGAAGGAGAGATTCGAACTCTCGATACAGTTTCCTGTATACACACTTTCCAGGCGTGCTCCTTAAGCCACTCGGACACTTCACCGTATCTCTTCAAACATGTTCTGTCTGTCGAGGCGCGCTAATGTAGTCGAAAGCTTTTCCGATGGCAAACTTTTTTTCAGAATTTTCATGCGGTTAAGAGAAAAAGTCGTTTTGCCCGCTAGCAGGCCATGGCAAACCGGCCAATCTTCGGTGGGCGCGGCCCTTCTATATAGAAGCTGAACGCCTAGCCATGCAGGGTGGGTCGGGAAACGGTGACTGGCGGGTCAGTCATGGCGCTTTACCTGGCCTGCGGCGGTGGGTAACGTCTGCCCATCTTTCTTACAAGGAATAGCGTCATGAGTGAGTTGATTTCCTACCACCTCGAAGACGGTATCGCGACCCTGACCTTGAGCAACGGCAAGGTCAATGCCATTTCTCCGGACGTGATTGCGGCATTCAACGCGGCGCTGGATCAGGCGGTGACTGATCGTGCCATCGTGATCATCACCGGTCAGCCAGGGATTCTGTCCGGCGGCTATGACCTGAAAGTCATGACCGCCGGTCCTAAAGAAGCTGTGTCGCTGGTAACCGCGGGGTCGACCTTGGCCCGGCGCCTGCTCTCTCACCCGTTCCCGGTGATCGTCGCATGCCCAGGTCACGCGGTGGCGAAAGGCGCTTTCATTCTGTTGTCTGCTGATTACCGCATTGGTGTCGACGGCCCGTTCAGCATCGGTCTGAACGAAGTGCAGATCGGCATGACCATGCACCACGCGGGTATCGAACTGGCTCGCGATCGCCTGCGTCGCTCGGCGTTCCACCGCTCGGTGATCAACGGCGAGATGTTCGATCCAAAAAGCGCCGTGGATGCCGGTTTCCTCGACAAGGTGGTTGCCGCCGAAGAGCTGCAAGGTGCCGCCCTCGCCGCTGCGCGTCAGTTGAAGAAGATCAACATGCTCGCGCACAAGAACACCAAGTTGAAGGTGCGTAAAGCACTGCTGGAAGCTCTGGATAACGCGATCATCCAGGATCAAGAGCATCTGGGCTAAGCCCGGCTGCTGCGCAAAAGAAGCCCGACCGTCGTGTCGGGCTTTTTCTTGCACGCATGGTTTAAAAGTCCGCGACCGCTCTAGGACAGGTCTGACCCTCCATTCTGAAACATGCGCTTAAACATCGGCTATCTCCGCACTCTATAGCGGCAATTGCCGAAAACAGTGCACATCCGTACACTGCGCCACCTTTTGTCCCGGTGGGGCCTGAAAATGCTGTTCGTGTTTCGTATGTTATTGATGGGCCTGCACTTTATTCTCGCCGGCGTGCTCGGGGTGATTCTCGGGATCTGCCGCCCGTTCAATCCGGACAACAGCCGTCTGTGCGCCCGTCTCTACGCGCTGCCGGCGATGTGTATTTTGCGTTTAAGAGTGAAATCCGACGTCAGCGGTTTGCTGAACAAACCCGACAGCTGCGTGATCATCGCCAACCATCAGTCCAATTATGATCTGTTCGTGTTCGGCAACGTCGTGCCGCGCCGTACCGTGTGCATCGGCAAGAAGAGCCTCAAGTGGGTGCCACTGTTCGGGCAACTGTTCTGGCTGGCCGGCAATGTGTTGATCGACCGTGGCAATGCGCACAAGGCACGCCAGTCGATGCTGACCACCACCAATACCTTGCAGAACGAAGACACCTCGATCTGGGTGTTCCCGGAAGGCACACGCAACCTCGGCGAAGAATTGCTGCCCTTCAAGAAAGGTGCGTTCCAGATGGCAATTGCCGCTGGTGTACCGATCGTTCCGGTTTGCGTCAGCAGTTACATCAAGCACATGCGCCTGAATCGCTGGCGCAGCGGGAAAATCCTCATACGCTCGTTGCCGGCGATTCCTACAGCCGGATTGACCATGGACGACATGCCCATGCTCATCAATCAGTGTCGCGAGCAGATGCGCGAGTGCATTGAATCGATGGATCGGCAACTGCAAGCTGCCTGAAAAGACAACCCGCCCTGTGCGGGTTTTCTTTTGCCCGGTGAACTGTACAGATTTCACTGACTCTCAAGCAGCGACACGGCTAAGCTGAAGCCTTGAATTCCCTGCCACCTGCCAAGAAGAAGTGAATCACCACCATGGGTCGAGTTGTTGCTGCTGCGGTATACAGCGCAGGCAAGAAAGTCACCAATATTACCCTCGACGAAGGCGCTGCCTGGGCGGCGAAAACCGGCCACTTCGTGTGGATCGGCCTGGAAGAGCCGGACGCTCAAGAGCTGTCCAACCTGCAACGTCAGTTCAACCTGCACGAACTGGCCATTGAAGACGCCCTGGAAAAACACAGTCGACCGAAGCTCGAAACCTTTGGCGACGCTTTGTTTATCGTCACCTACTCACCCATCCGCGAGAACGGCGTTCTGCAATTTATCGAGACGCATATCTTTGCGGGCAAGGGCTACATCATCACCGCGCGTAATGGCCACTCGGCGTCCTACGCCCATGTTCGCCAACGTTGTGAGGCGCGTCCGCTGTTGCTGGAGCACGGGGAAGATTTCGTACTTTATGCGTTGCTCGATTTTGTCATCGAGAACTATCAGCCAGTCGGCGAAGCGATCCATGCCGAGATCGATGAGCTGGAGCGCAACGTGTTGTGCAGCGCGTTGAATGAGCATGACATTCAGAAGCTGCATGGCTTGCGCCGCGATGTCGTACGCCTGCGTCGGTACGCGGCACCGATGGTGGAGATTGGCGAGGAACTGCAGAAGCTGAGTTTCCCGTTTATCGACAAGAACATGCGGCCGTACTTCCGTGATGTGCAGATTCACGTCACGCGGCAAATGGAAGACCTGACCACCTTGGCCGACATTGCCAGCCAGACCATCGAGATTGGTGTGTTGCTCGAGGCGTCACGACAAAGCGTGGTGCAACGCAAGTTTGCTGCCTGGGCGGCGATTCTGGCGTTTCCGACGGCGGTTGCGGGGATTTACGGGATGAATTTCCAGAACATGCCGGAGTTGAGCTGGCACTACGGCTATTTCGGTGTGCTGGGGTTTATTACGGTGGGGTGTGTGAGTTTGTGGGCAAGTTTCAAGAGGTCTGGGTGGTTGTAGAGCAGACAGAATTGTCTGGAACATTCGCGAGCAGGCTCACTCCCACATTGATCGGTGGCGCACCGGAAATCCAATGTGGGAGCGAGCCTGCTCGCGAAGCTTTTGTCCTTAGACAGTTTCTGGCTTATGCGCCACAAAACGCATCATCCATTCCGCGACTGTCGCACCATGGTGTTCCTGCTCGAGACTGGCCACACCTTTGCTGTAGATCTGTGAACCCAACGCTTCCTGACGCAGATCGAGCAGCGCCCGCGAGTAATCGTGAATGAACTCCGGGTGGCCCTGGAAGCACAACACCTGATCGTTGATGTGATAGGCCGCGAACGGGCAGAAATCGCTGGAAGCAATCACCGTGGCGTTTTCCGGCAGCGCTGTGACCTGGTCCTGATGGCTGATCAGCAGCGTCAGTTCCTCACGCACCGGGCTCATCCAAGGCGCCTTCGCCGCCAGTTTGTAGTTATGGGTGCCAACACCCCAACCTTGCGTGGCGCGCTCGCTCTTGCCACCGAGCAGCAGCGCCAGCAGTTGATGGCCAAAGCACACGCCGAGCAGTTTGTCGCCGCGCTCGTAACGAGTCAGCAGGTATTCCTTCAGGGTCTGGATCCACGGATCAGTACCAAACGAGTCAGCCTTGCTGCCGGTGACCAGGTATGCGTCGAAGGTTTGGTCGTCGCTTGGGTATTCGCCCTGCATCACGTTGTAGACGGTGAACTCGGCGGCAATCGGTTGCTGCGAGAACAGGCGCTGGAACATCTGCCCGTAACCCTGATATTGATCGACCAGTTCCGGACGCGGGATGTCGGTTTCCAGAATGCAGATGCGTAGCGACATAAAAAATACCTGACACGTGATGGGAATAATGAACACCCCAGAGCCTGCCTTGAAACCCCCTGGCAAGGCAAGCCCCGGAATGCTCGTTGCCCTTAGAACATTTCACCTTTTGCCGCTTTATCCAGCAGCAACGCTGGCGGCGCGAAACGCTCGCCATACTGCTCGGCCAGATACTGCGCACGGGCGACGAAATCCTTCACCCCGTATTGGTTGATGAACTGCAATGCGCCGCCAGTCCACGCTGCAAAACCGATACCGAAGATCGAGCCAACGTTGGCGTCCGCCGTCGAGGTCAGCACACCCTCCTCCACACAACGGACGGTTTCAATGGCTTGTACAAACAGCAGCCGATCACGCACGTCTTTGGGCGAAATCTGTCCGTCAGCCTTTTCGAAACGCACCTTCAACTCGGGCCACAGATGTTTCTGCCCACCAGCCGGGTAATCGTAAAAACCGCCACCGGCCGCTTTGCCCGGACGCTTGTATTCGTTAAGCAGTAAGTCAATCACGGCGAAGGCCGGGTGCTCAATCAGCGGTTTCCCTTCTGCCTGTAGGTCCTTGGCGGTTTGCTGACGGATATGGCTCATCAGGCTGAGGGAAACTTCGTCGGAAATCGCCAGAGGCCCGACCGGCATCCCGGCCTTGCGCGCTTCGGTCTCGATCATCGGCGCGCTCACGCCTTCGCCGAGCATGGCGATGCCTTCGTTGGTGAAGGTGCCGAAGACGCGTGAAGTAAAGAAGCCGCGACTGTCGTTGACGACGATCGGGGTTTTCTTGATTTGCAGCACGAAGTCGAAACCGCGCGCGAGGGTTTCATCGCTGGTCTGTGCACCTTTGATGATTTCCACCAGCGGCATTTTTTCTACCGGGCTGAAGAAATGCAGGCCGATGAATTTGCCAGGATCAGGCACAGCCTTTGCCAGCCCGGTAATAGGCAACGTCGATGTATTCGAAGCGATGACCGCTTCGGCGCCGACAACTTGCTGGGCGGCAGAGGAAACCCTGGCCTTGAGATCGCGATCCTCAAACACCGCTTCGATGATCAGATCGCAACCCGCGAGGTCGGCATCATTTTCGGACGGCTTGATCCGCGCCAACACCACATCACGCTTCAAAGCATCCATCTGCCCACGGGCGACTTTCTTGTCTAGCAACGCCGCAGAATGTGCTTTGCCTTTCTCGGCGGCAGCCAGATTGACATCCTTGAGCACCACCTCAATACCCGCCGAAGCGCTGACAAAGGCAATCCCCGCGCCCATCATCCCTGCGCCAAGCACGCCGACCTTACGCGTGACATACGGCGCAAAACCCTGCGGCCGCGAACCACCAGCATTGATCTCATTGAGTTGAAACCAGAACGTGCCGATCAGGTTTTTCGAGATCTGCCCGGTAGTCAGTTCGGTGAAGTAACGGGTTTCGATCAAGTGCGCGGTGTCGAAATCGACCTGAGCGCCCTCGACTGCCGCGCAGAGGATTTTCTCCGGCGCCGGCATTGTCCCATGGGTCTTGCTACGCAGAATCGACGGCGCAATCGCCAGCATCTGCGCCACTTTCGGATTCGACGGCGTGCCGCCCGGAATCTGATAACCCTTCACATCCCAACGTTGTACCGCCATCGGATTGGCGACGATCCAGGCGCGCGCCTTGGCCAGCAATTCATCGCGATTCGCCGCCAGCTCATCAATCAAACCGGCCTGCAATGCCTGCTGTGGACGCACCTTCTTGCCCTCTAGCAGATAGGGCAGCGCTTTTTCGAGACCGAGCATGCGCACCATGCGTACCACTCCGCCGCCGCCCGGCAGCAGGCCGAGGGTCACTTCCGGCAGACCGAGCTGTACCGATGTGTCGTCCAATGCCACACGGTGGTGACAGGCCAGGCAGATTTCCCAGCCGCCGCCCAGCGCCGCGCCGTTGATCGCCGCGACCACCGGTTTGCCGAGGGTTTCCAGGGTGCGCAACTGCGCTTTGAGGGTCAGCACCATGTCGTAGAAGGCTTTGGCTTCGGGCTTGCCGACCTTGATCAGCTCATTAAGGTCACCGCCGGCAAAGAAGGTTTTCTTTGCCGACGTAATGATCACCCCGGCAATGTCGTCTTTTTCCGCCACCAGCCGGGCGACGCACGCGGCCATGGCCTCGCGGTACACAGCGTTCATGGTATTGGCGCTCTGGCCCGGCATGTCGATGGTCAGCACGACGATCGCGTCCTGGCCTTTTTCGTAACGAATGGCTTCGCTCATAACAAGGTTCCTTGAATTCGGGGCTCAGAGGCGTTCGATGATGGTGGCAATGCCCATGCCGCCGCCGACGCACAGCGTCGCCAAGCCATAGCGCAGGCGCCGCGCTTCCAGCTCATCGAGCAAGGTGCCGAGGATCGCGCAACCGGTCGCGCCCAGCGGGTGGCCCATAGCGATGGAACCGCCGTTGACGTTGACCTTGTCCGGGTCGACTGCCATGTCCTTGATGAACTTCAGCACCACCGAGGCAAACGCTTCGTTGACCTCGAACAGGTCGATGTCTTCAACGCGCAGCCCGGCCTTGGCCAGTGCCTTTCGCGTTGCCGGCGCCGGGCCGGTGAGCATGATGGTCGGATCGGTGCTGGTGACCGCCGTGGCGACAATCCGCGCCCGAGGTTGCAGGCCCAGCGCACGCCCCTTGGATTCGGAGCCGATCAGCATCAGTGCTGCACCGTCGACGATCCCGGAACTGTTACCCGGTGTGTGCACGTGATTGATCCGCTCGACATGGCTGTAGACCCGCAGCGCGGTCGCGTCGAAGCCCATCTGCCCGATCATTTCGAAACTCGGCTTGAGCTTGCCCAAGCCTTCCAGGGTCGATTCGGCGCGAATGAACTCATCGTGATCGAGCAGAATGATGCCGTTCTGATCCTGCACCGGCACCAACGACTTGTTAAACGAGCCATCGGCCCGCGCCCGCGCGGCTTTCTGCTGCGAGTGCAGCGCGTAGGCATCGACGTCGTGACGACTGAAGCCCTCAAGCGTAGCGATCAGGTCGGCACCGACGCCTTGCGGAGTGAAATGACTGTGCAGATTAGTCTGCGGATCGAGCGCCCAGGCGCCGCCGTCGCTGCCCATGGGCACCCGCGACATCGACTCGACACCGCCGACCACTACAAGATCTTCGAAACCCGAGCGCACTTTCATTGCGCCGAGGTTGACCGCTTCCAGACCCGAGGCGCAGAAACGATTGATCTGCACACCAGCAACGCTGACATCCCAATCGGCCACTTGCACGGCGGTTTTGGCGATGTCCGAGCCTTGATCGCCAATCGGCGTCACGCAGCCGAGCACTACGTCATCGACCTGACTGGTGTCCAGCGAGGAGCGTTCTTGCAGCGCGTTGAGCAGACCAGCGACCAGATTCACCGGTTTGACGCTGTGCAGGGCGCCATCGGCCTTGCCTTTGCCACGGGGCGTGCGTAACGCATCGAATATCAAAGCTTGGGTCATGACGTCCTCGAACCTGTGCGGGGAGAGATTGCTTGTACCTCCACTCTTGACCCGAGCGGCCATGGATTCAATGACCACAGCGCTCAATGCGGTTGACGCACACGCTCAGACGGACGGTCATCGGCGGCTGGGTGAACCGGTTCAGGTCGGCGAGTTGTCTAGCCAGCGGGCGGCAAAGAAGCTGGCAATAAGCCTCATGCTTTTTTTATCGCATCTGGCAAGTACTCCATATGAAATGGATCTAAGCCAAGCGTGACGTGGCCCCTAATGTAGAACATGTACGTCAGGGTCGTCGGGTTTTGCCGGGGCAGACGTTCTTCAACAGGAAGTGCAGCGCTTGCCGTCATGGATATGCAGGCAGGCATCAGGAAATAACAATAAAGGCGGTCAAGCCATGTTCAAACAACCGAAAGTTCGTCAAGCAGGGCTCATTCTTTTCGCCACGACGCTGTTGTTGATTTTGCCGAATCTGACCAAGGTCATCGGCTGAGTCGAGCGCCGGGCGCTGCTCATCGCCACTGAAAATGTGACTGGCCCGCTACCCGGGCCAGCGTGGCTGTGCCAACCTTGGCGCACTCCCACGACATGGACGGCGATCATTTGAAAGCGCTCATTGTGTTCGGGGCCATGCTGCTGAGCATGCCCTTGTCTGCCGCACAGTTGGATCTGCAACTGGGCGCAAGCAGCCGCACCTGGCAGACCGAGGAATTGCTCAAGCATCCTCAAGTGCAAACCCTGACGATCAAAAACGATGTGTCCTACAAGAAGGACATGACCTATCGCGCCGTGCCTGTGGCCGCATTGCTGACAGGGATCAAACCGCAGGATCACCTGCAAGCGGTGGCACTGGACGGCTTTGCCGCCGAGTTGTCAGCTGCGCCGTTGCTTAATACAACAGGTGCGCGAGCATGGCTGGCCATCGAAGATCCGGCGCAGCCGTGGCCATCGCTGTCGGAAGGCAAGCACAGCGCCGGGCCGTTTTATCTGGTCTGGACCGATCCGCAGGCCGGCAATATCAGTCCGGAGCAATGGCCGTTCGAAGTCGCGAGCATCAAGCGCATGGCGCCAGTGGCGGAGCGTTTCCCTGCCCTACTGCCGGATCCTGCGTTGAAAGCAGATGACCCGGTGAATCAAGGGTTTGCGCTGTTTCAGAAAAACTGTCTGGCGTGTCACCGGTTGAACGGTGCGGGGGATGCGCAATTCGGGCCGGACCTGAATATTCCTTACAGCCCGACCGAGTATTTCGGCGCGGATTTCCTCAAGCGCTACATTCGGGATCCGCAGAGTTTGCGTCAGTGGCCGCAGGCGAAGATGCCGGGGTTTTCGGTGGAGGTGTTACCAGAGGGGGATCTGGAAATGCTGGTGGGGTATCTCAAGCACATGGCCGGACGCAAGGTTAAGCCGTAACGCCATTTCCCTTGTGGGAGCGAGCCTGCTCGCGATAGCGGTGTATCAGTCAGCACATTTGTAACTGACCGACCGCTATCGCGAGCAGGCTCGCTCCCACAGGGGTACGGCGTTTACTGCTGTTGCACCGAGATGATCGGGGTTGGCGAGACGAACACTTTCGCATGCATCTGCTCACACCCACCGCCACGGCGCATGCCGCGCACCGGGCAGGCATCCAGATAATCCAGACCCACCGCCAGTTTCAGATGACGCTCCGGCCGCGCCAGTTCATTGGTCACATCAAAGCTGTACCAGGCGTCATCCAGCCACGCTTCAGCCCATGCATGGCTGGCTAGATGCTCGCAATCCTCGCTGTACAGATACCCCGACACATAACGCGACGGAATCCCGAGACTGCGTGCGCAAGCCAGAAACGCGTGAGCATGATCCTGGCAAACACCCGCACGCCCGGCGAAGGCCTCAGCGGCGCTGGTATCGACCTCGGTGGACCCCGGCGTGTAGGTCATGTGCTGATTCAAGCCGTGCATCAGATCGATCAGCGCCGTGCGATCACGCCGCTGCTTGCAGGATTTCTCGGCAAACACGCGTAACGCCTCATCCGCCTCGGTCAAACGGGTAAAGCGCAGGAACGGCAGCGCCGACTGGCTCTCATGCTCGGCCTCGCGCAGTTCGTCGATATCGACCTGACCGCGCGCACCGATGATGATCGCCTCGTGCGGTTCATCCATGGTCAGCACATGCAGGATATTGCCGAACGGATCGAGTTGCGCACGCACCGGGCGCGGCAGATCGAGCTGCCAGCTCAACACGTGCTGACGCTCGCTGTCGTGTGGGGTCAGCCGCAGGTACTGGATGCTCGCCCGCACCTGATCTTCGTAGTGATAGGTGGTCTCGTGGCTTATGGAAAGTCTCATGCAGCCTCCAGGTAGGAACTGTGAATGGCGTTGCCCAGCTGGCGCACCAGCGGGATGAATTCGGTCAGCCAGGCGTGCAGGCCTTCCTCGAGAATTTCGTTGATGCCGGTGTAGCGCAGGCGCGCGTCCATTTCTGCCGCCAGACGTTGTGCCGGTCGACCGTTGGCACCGGGCAACTGCGCAAGAATCTGATCGATCTCCTCGGTGCAGGCCCGCAGCGAGCGCGGCACATCGGCGCGCAACAACAGCAACTCGGCAACATGCCGCGCCCCCGGCGCATCGCGATAGATTTCGGTGTAGGCCTCGAATGACGACAAGGCGCGCAGCAAGGCGCTCCATTGGTAGTAGGCGTGGGCCGTACCGTCGCTGACTGCTTCAGCCTGATCGCCGGCCATTTCATAGCGCGCATCGAGCAATCGCAGCGTGTTGTCCGCGCGTTCGATAAAGGTGCCGAGGCGAATAAAGCGAAATGCATCGTTACGCATGATCGTGCCGTACGACGCGCCACGGAACAGGTGCGAACGCTCCTTGATCCATTCGCAGAAACGGCTCATGCCATAGCGACTGAGGCCCTGCTCGGCGATTCCGCGAATTTCCAGCCACGTCGAATTGATGTTCTCCCACATGTCCGCCGTGATCCGCCCACGCACCGCATGGGCGCTGGCCCGAGCCGCGCCGAGGCAGCTGTAAATGCTCGCCGGGTTAGCCGCATCGAGGGCAAAAAAGTGCAGCAGACGCTCAGCATGCAGCGCGCCATGGCGCTCGAGGTAATCGTCGAGGGTACCGGTGATCAGCAGCGGCATGGCCAATTCGTGCAAACCGTCGCCGCGACCGTCCTGCGGCATCAGCGACAGCGAATAACTGATGTCGAGCATCCGCGCGAGGTTTTCCGCCCGCTCCAGGTAACGCGACATCCAATACAGATCCGAGGCAGTTCTACTTAACATGGCAAGCTTCCTTCAATCCTCGACCACCCAGGTGTCCTTGGTTCCGCCACCCTGGGAGGAATTCACCACCAAGGAGCCTTCGCGCAGCGCCACACGGGTCAACCCCCCAGGCACTACCCGGGTTTCGCGCCCGGACAAGACAAACGGACGCAAGTCGATATGGCGCGGCGCAATGCCGTTTTCGACAAAGGTCGGACAAGTCGACAGCGACAGCGTCGGTTGCGCGATGTACGCGTGGGGCTTGGCCTTGATTCGTTCGCGGAAGGCATCGATTTCCGCTTTCGTCGATGCCGGCCCGACCAACATTCCGTAACCGCCTGAGCCTTGGGTTTCCTTGACCACCAGATCTGGAAGATTGGCCAGCACGTGAGAAAGTTCAGACGGGTTGCGGCATTGCCAGGTCGGTACGTTCTTCAAAATCGGCTCTTCGTCGAGGTAGAACCGGATCATGTCAGTAACGAACGGATACACCGATTTGTCGTCCGCTACGCCGGTGCCGATGGCGTTGGCCAGCACCACGTTGCCCGAGCGATAAGAGGACAGCAGCCCCGGCACACCGAGCATCGAGTCGGGGTTGAACGCCAGTGGATCGAGAAACGCGTCGTCGAGCCGACGGTAGATAACGTCCACCGCTTTCGGGCCGTCCGTAGTGCGCATGAAGACTTTGTCGTCGCGAACGAACAGATCCGCGCCCTCGACCAGTTCAACGCCCATTTCCCGCGCCAGGAATGCGTGCTCGAAGAACGCACTGTTGAAGCGCCCCGGCGTCAGCACCACCACGCTCGGGTCATCGATCGGACTTGAGCTTTTCAGGGTGTCGAGCAGCAGGTTCGGGTAGTGATCGATAGGGGCAATACGCTGGGCGGCGAACAGCTCCGGGAACAGGCGCATCATCATCTTGCGGTCTTCGAGCATGTAGCTGACGCCGCTCGGTGTTCGCAGGTTGTCTTCGAGCACGTAATAAGTGCCGTCGCCGTCGCGCACCAGATCGACGCCGGAGATGTGCGAATAGATATCGCGGTGCAGATCCAGGCCTTGCATCGCCAACTGATATTGCTCGTTGGCCAGCACCTGTTCGGCGGGAATGATCCCGGCCTTGATAATGCGCTGCTCGTGATAAAGGTCGGCGAGGAACATGTTCAACGCCTTGACCCGCTGGATGCACCCGCGCTCGACAATTCGCCATTCACTGGCAGGGATGCTGCGCGGGATGGTGTCGAAAGGAATCAGGCGCTCGGTGCCCTGCTCGTCGCCATAGAGCGTGAACGTGATGCCGGCGCGATGGAACAGCAGATCGGCCTCGCGTCGCCGCTGGGCCAACAGCTCATCCGGCGTATCGGCCAGCCATCGGGCGAACTCCCGATAATGCGGGCGAACCTGGCCGCCGGCATCGTACATCTCATCAAAATAGGTGCGGATCATGCCGTACTCCTTGTCACCCGGACATACAGGCCTTCGCAAGGCCCGTGCCATCGGCATAAACGCTTTGATTTCAATCGGTTGGAAATACACGCCGCAAGCACCGCACCATTCCTGTGCGGCAAATGCCCCAACCGGATTGCCCCCGCTTCATTGCGACGCACTGCATCGCCTATCACCAGCATAGTCAGAGTTGATTTCACTGCCCGGCGCTGCCTGCGGATAATCCGCACATTCGCTGCAAATCTTCACCGGCCCCGGCGCCATGAAGCGGCCAGCTCAACTGATTGGGATCGCCTCGGCGGCCCGCCCCGCTGTAACCCTGACCGGTTTCCTCTCCTTATCGGTCTTCCCTTTTAGCCACCCTCTCCGGTGGCTTTTTTTTGCCTCGGTTTCTTGTTTCAGGGTTTTGCCACAGCGTTTTGCTTATGCCGGAAATGACAACGGCCAACCCGAAGGTCAGCCGTTGCTCAACAAATGAAACCAGAGATCAATTCAAACGGTGGCGGTTGCGCACCTCCTGTTTCACACCCCAGCCTTCGATAATGCCACCCAGAGGTTCAACCACGGCAGAGAATCCCTGCTCGAAGTCGCCGATATCGTCATATGTCGCGTACATCACTTTGCTCAATTCCAGCGCCCACGCACCGTCATCACGCAGGCTGACCTGGGCATTGATGGATTCACCGCGAAATTTGCCTGCCGCCCTGCGCGCCCGCTCCTCGTCCGGGAAAATCGCGTAGAACTCGATGGGATGGAATCGGGAAAAATCGAAACCGCCTTCTTTCATGCGGCGCAGAACATTGCTGCTGATGTCTTCTTGATAGGCTGTGCTCATGAATCGTCCCCCTCGCATAGATGGATAGACTTTCCGTATTCCCGCCCCGGGCCTTTGGCCAAAGTACGACGGCAACGTGGTTGCACGCGGGAACAAGCATGTAGCTGACAAGACCAGACCTTAGCGATCCGTTCGCTGATCTCGCTTGCAGAGTAGCCCCAAGATAGAGCTGCTGCCAAGGCCTGGTTTCAAGAGATGACAGGAACTGTCAGACGGGTGTGATGCTGCGGATTTCGATGCTGTTCTGGGTTTTCAGGTTTTTCACGCCCGCATCGGCGGTGCGCCCTTCCAGATCGTTGAGATCCAGTTCGGCGGCGACGGGCAGAAGCCGTGCCTTGATCAATCGAGCGGCCTCATCGTCGCTGGGGCATTCCGCGCGCTCGAACACCTCATCGACAATTTCACCATGATCGTCCACGAAAGTGACTTTCCACTTTTGCATCGGTGCCTCCTCGATCAAACCCGCAAATGGGCTTACACCTATCTCGACTTTAGACGCAGAGGGTTGGTTCAAAAGGATTACAGCGGGGGAAGATGAAAAAAACGACATCTATCGTGTGGAGCAAACAAATGTGGGAGCGAGCCTGCTCGCGAAAGGGCCTGTCCAGTCGACATATTCTTTGACTGACCTGACGCCTTCGCGAGCAAGCTCGCTCCCACAGGGGAGTTGCAGTGTTCTTTTAGTCGTTGCTTGGCTTGTTGATCGCCTGCAGCACGTATTGCGGCAAGGCGAACGCGCCGATATGGATTTCAGGGTTGTAGTAGCGGGTGACGATGCCGCTGCCGATGAAGCGCTGTTGCAGGGTTTCACGGCTGAGCTTGCGGTAGGCCGGATTGGTCGAGCCCCAGGCGAAAGTCATCGAGCCACCGATGTAGGTCGGAACGGCCGCCTGGTAGAAGTGCCAGTCCGGGAACAGGCTGTTGAGGCGACCGGCAGTGGTTTTTACTTCTTCGATCTGCATGAACGGTGTGCCGTTCTGGGTCACGAGGATGCCGCCCTCGTTCAGGCAGCGATGGCAGGCCTGATAGAAGTTCTCCGAGAACAGCACTTCGCCCGGGCCGATCGGGTCGGTGGAATCGGAGATGATCACGTCGAATTTTTCCGTGGTGGTGGCGACGAAACGCATGCCGTCGTCAATCACCAGGTTCAGGCGTGGATCGTCGTAGGCGCCGCTGGAGTGGTTCGGCAGGAACTCTTTGCACATATCGACCACGGTGCCGTCGATCTCGACCATGGTGATGTACTCGACACCGGCGTGCTTGGTCACTTCACGGAGCATGCCGCCGTCACCGCCACCAATGATCAGCACGCGCTTGACGCTGCCGTGGGCGAGGATTGGCACGTGGGTGAGCATTTCGTGGTAGATGAATTCGTCGGCTTCGGTGGTCTGGATCACGCCGTCCAGCGCCATGACCCGGCCCATGCGCGGGTTCTGGAAAATCACCAGGTGCTGGTGTTCGGTGCGCACTTCGTGCAGCAGTTTTTCCATGCGAAAGCGCTGACCGTAGCCCTCGTAGAGGGTTTCCAGGTACTCGCTGGTTTTGGTGACGGTCATGGTCAAGTGCTCCGATGAATGCGCGGGCGCCAATCGTGGGGGCGATTGCCCGGGAAAGGCGCGCATTCTACGTTGCCGAAGATGACAGGTAGAACCTCCCTTCATCAGCAAATCGCAATCCCTTGTAGGAGTGAGCCTGCTCGCGATAGCGGTTTTTCAGTCACTGACTCATTGACTGGAGGATAGCTATCGCGAGCAGGCTCACACCTACAGGGTATTGCGGTGTTCTCGGGATCAGCGTCAGATCCGCACGTTGCCCCGCGGTCCGGCAATCGCCCAGATGATCAGGCCCAGCACTGGCAGGAGGATGATCAGCAGCACCCAGACGATTTTCATCCCGGTGGTGGCGCCGCTTTTCAGCACATTGATGATGGCCCAGATGTCGAGGGCGAGGATGATCAGACCGATCAGACCGTTGAACGTGGAACCCATGGTGTCGCTCCAGAATAGTGGCATGCACTTTTAGGATAGACGGTCGCGCGCAGGGTTCCCTTTTATTGCTATCTCGCTCAGACGTGCACAGCGATCTTCAGCGCTTCGAGCGATGGCGCAGCGGCGATACCGACTTCGGCGCACAGCTCCAGCACCCGTGGCACGTCGTTGCCGTAGACCAGCACCACCTGCAGTTCGTCGTCGAGCAACTGGCTGAAGTTCATCAGTGTGTAACCGCCGTTTTCCTTGTTCAGGCTGCTCATCTGCACTTGGATGCGGTTAAGGGCGGTAAGTGCTTCGGTCTTGGCCAGTTGCTTGGGCTTGAGGTTGAAATCCACGCCCGGGCCGAACGAGGCAACGATCTGCGCGAACAGGTCAACGTAGGTGTCGGCCTGGAACAGCACGGTTTCCGGCAGGCTGCCGACCACGACCCATTCGCCCAACGCAATCGGGAATGTGTCGTCGTAGTTGATGTCAGGGTTGGCTGCCAGAAAGGCACCCGCATCGGCGTAAGCTTGCGCGGCTTCGTCAGCCACTTTCAGGATCTCGTCCTCGCCCATGCAGCCGGAGCTGATTTTGCTGATGAGTTCGACGAGTGCGGCTTTCATGAGGGCGGATCCTGTGGCGAAGGTGAATTTCGAGGGCGCGGAGGATAGCGCACAAAGCAAAAGATCGCAGCCTCGGCAGCGCCCACGCTCAGCGCTCATCCACGGACGAGCTAGCGCAGGCTGCGATCTTTTGAGGCCCGTCAGGCCAGCAGTTTTTCCAACTGAGCGGTGGTATCAACCGCCCCCATCGTGCGGGCCGCATCCAGCGCCGTCACGCCATTGGCGTCCTTGGCTTGCGCATTGGCCCCCTTGCTGATCAGGTAATCAACGATTTCAACGCGGTTGAACATCGCCGCCATCATCAGCGCCGTACGACCATCAAACGACGAGCCTTCGATCTCTGCGCCCGCTTCGACCAGCGCCTTGACCACCGGCAGATCGCCTTTGAACGCGGCGCCGGCAATCGGGCTCTGGCCGTTGCCATTGCGCATTTCCGGATCGGCCTTGTGTTTGAGCAACACCTGCACCGCATTCAGATGGCCGTAATAGCTGGCCAACATCAACAACGTGTCACCCTTGCTGTTCTTCAGGTTGACTGGCAAACCGGCCGTGACCAGGCGATCAAGCATCTCGGCATCACCGTCGCGCGCCTTGTTGAAAACCTGCTCGGTGAATTCGGCAGCTTCTTCAGGGGTCATCTGGCGGCTTTGGTCGGACATGGGGCAACTCCACTTTCGGTCAATCGGAAAGCCGACAGTTTCCCGAGCGAGGCGCTGGCTGTCACCCCCTTTTTCTCAAGTCGAGCCATAGCCAGATTCAATAACGATGCTTGCCCTGATGAATTTCTGCCAACACTTCATCGGTGACCCGAACGTAAGTCTGCGTGCCGGGCAGCCATGCGAAGATCGGGTCATCCCCCGTCTGGCCGGGGTCGAAGCCTTCGTTCTTGAGTCGGGTTTTCTGGTATTTGAAGGTGCCGGTGGTCTCCATCTTGACCTTCACTCGCAGGAACAATGGCACGGCATAGGCTGGCATGCGCTCCCGGGCAAAAGTCAGCAACTCGGCGAAATCCAGCGTCGCAAGGGATTCCGCTGGCGTGATCGCCGCCATACCGGCGCGGCCGTTGGTATTGCAGATCTCCACGCCATAAGCCACCGCCTCGGAAATCTGCGGGTGTTGCAGCAGAAGATTTTCGACTTCGGTGGTCGAGACGTTTTCGCCCTTCCAGCGATAGGTGTCGCCGAGGCGATCGACAAATTGAGCGTGACCGAAGCCGATGTTGCGCAGCAGGTCGCCGGTGTTGAAAAAACGATCACCTTTGCTAAACACGTCGTGCAACACGACCTTGGCGGTTTTCTGTGGATCGGTGTAGCCGTCCAGTGGGGCTTTTTCGTCGATCCGCGCCAACAGTAGACCCTGCTCGCCTTTGCCGACCTTGCGCATGAATCCGTCAGGACTGCGGATTGGCTCGCCGCTGTGATGGTCGTAGGCGACCAATTCCCAGGCCATCAGGGAGAAACCGATGGTGTTGTCGAAATTGAGAATGTTAGTGAATCCGATGTTGCCGTCGCTCGCCGCGTACAGCTCACAGATGTGCTCGACGGCGAAACGTGTCTTGAACTCGGCCCAGGCGCCGGGGCGCAAGCCGTTGCCAATCATCTTGCGCACATCGTGACGGCTATCATCGGCGCTGGCCGGTTGATCGACCAGATAACGGCATAGCTCGCCGACGTAACCGATGGTCGTCGCGCGGTAGCGGCGCACGTCGCTCCAGAACTGACTGGCGCTGAACTTGCGGCGGATCGCGAAACCCGAAGCACCGTTCACCGCCGAACCCCAGCACACGCAAAGACCGGTGGCGTGGTACAGCGGCAAGGTGCAATAGACGACGTCGTCAGGGCTCATATTGAGAGCGATCATGCCGAAACTGGCGGAGCTGCGCATCCAGCGCCCATGCTTGAACACCCCTGCCTTGGGCAGGCCGGTGGTGCCGGAGGTATAAATGTAGAAACACGGATCGTCAAAGAAGATCTGCTGGCTGCTCGGCGGATTCTCGCTGGAGGCGTCGGCACTGGCGCTGATCAGATTGACGTACCCGTCGGGCGCAATGCCCGGATGGCTGTAGGTGTCCTGATCGGCGACAAACCAGGTGCGCGGTGCAGTGATCGCTACTTGATCGCGAATCGCCGCATACGCCGCAAGCAGTTCTTCGCCCACAATGATCGCCACCGGCGCCACCAGATTCACGCTGTGGACAAGGGTGTCACGCGTCTGCGAGGTGTTGAGCAGCGCGCTGACCGCGCCGACCTTGGCCAGCGCCAGAATGGTCACCAGCAGTTCCGGGCGGTTTTCGATGAACACTGCGACCACGTCGCCCTTGCCGATGCCCTGCCCGTTCAGATAGTGAGCGATGCGGTTGGCCCACTGGTTGACCTGCGCATAGGTCAGCCGCACATCGCCGTGCAATAACGCCGGCCCCTCGGGATTGCGCAGCGTCGCTTGCTCGAATGTCCAGCCAAGGCCACAGCTTTGGGTCGGATCCGTGACGTTGGCCACCTTCATGCCCTTGACCACCCGCGGGATGGCTTTGGCAATCATCGGCAGTTTGCGGAGCATCATGCCCCAGGTAATCGTGTCGCTTGGCGCGTGACTCATGGAAGCTCCCCGTTCAACCTTGACGTGCAGGTCGATGTTTTTATTTTTCGGGCTTTGACTTGAACCAACCGGCGCATTCGAGCACGGGTCGAGGTCGAAAATACGTCAGCGCTTCTCGGGCTGTACACGCGGTTTTTGCAATGTTTTGTATCCGCTGCTCTTTAGCGAGCGCAGGTGATCTGCGGTTCAGCGATTGGTTCCATCGAATCGATATCGATCCCGCAAAATGCAGGATGCACGATGGCCATTCATGCAGTTTGCACGACCACCTGAATTTTCATTATTTTTATATCATTGATTTATAACGATTTTTTTATTTTCAAATGCTGGCACAATCGCTGCAACCTCCTCTGCATGCTTGCCATTCAAGTGCATACGGAGCTGAAAGACATGAGCCTGATCCAAGAAAAATTTACCTCCCTGTTCTCCAACTTCGACGTCACCACTGCGCCACGTCCCGATGGCGGGATCCTGCTGACCCTGCGCAGCAGCGACGGCAAAGTGTTCAAACGCGCACTGACTTATCAACAACTGCATGCCGGCGACCAACTGTCGTGGGCGATCAGTGCAATTCGTCGTGACCTGGCAGAACAAGCCAGTGAGTTGCCGCAAATTGCCATGCTGCAGAGCCAGCAGCGTTTTGCTCTGCCGACATATCACTCGCTGTAATTTTCAAAGCGCATTAGACAAAACAGGCCGTGGAGCTTCCGCTTCACGGCCTGTTTTTTTATGCCTGACGCATACCCCTGTGGGAGCGAGCTTGCTCGCGAAAGCGGTGTGTCAGAGATAAATTTTTCGTCTGATACTCCACCTTCGCGAGCAAGCTCGCTCCCACAGGTTTTTTTTGTGTGGTCAGAAGGCTTCCGGTTCTATGCCGGTGAACGTGTCGACGGTGATGTGGCTGCCCAACTCCCCGCCTTCGCGGGCCAGGCCGCAGGTTTGCAGGCCAGCCTCTTGCGCGGCGTCGAGTTCTTCAACAATGTCCGAGAGGAACAGAATCTCCCCCGCTTCAACACCGATGGCTTGCTGGATATTGGTGTACGACTGCACTTCACGCTTAGGCCCCGACGTCGTGTCGAAATAACCACTGAACAACGGCGTCAGATCCCCCGCCTCCGAGCAGCCGAAAATCAGTTTCTGCGCCTGAATCGATCCCGACGAGTACACAAACAGTTGATAACCGGCAGCATGCCAGCGCTGCAGCGCTTCAACGGCATCCGGGTAAACATGCCCCTTCAACTGCCCGGCGTGATAACCCTGCGCCCAGACCATGCCTTGCAAGGCCTTGAGTGGAGTGGCTTTGCGATCTTCCTCAATCCAGCTCAAGAGAATCTCGACAACCCGCTCAACATCAGCCTGCGGCGCATTGCTGTCACGGCGCACAGCTTCGAGTTGTTCGGCCACATCGGCGCGTTCGGCGTTCTGCCGCACGAAATCCGGTAAATGTTTGGCCGCGTACGGAAACAGCACGTCAAACACGAAACTTACCGCGCTAGTGGTGCCTTCGATGTCAGTGACGATGGCTTTGATCGACATCGAATCAGTCCTCCAGACGCGGGAAGCGGCCGGCGATGTCTTCGCCGGTGAAATTGGCAACCCAGCCTTGCGGGTTGTTGAAAAGGCGAATCGCGACAAAGTGCGGATGCTCGCCCATGTCGAACCAGTGCTTGGTGCCGGCCGGTACCGAGATCAGGTCGTTCTTCTCACAAAGCACGGCATAAACGTAATCATCGATGTGCAAGGTAAACAACCCACGGCCGGCGACGAAAAATCTGACTTCGTCTTCGCCATGGCGATGCTCTTCGAGAAACTTGGCGCGCAGCTCGGCTTTTTGCGGGTGATCGCTGTTCAGGCTGATGACGTCGACAGTGATGTAACCGCGCTCGGTCATCAGCTTATCGATCTGCGCTTTATAAGCACTGATCACCTCTTCCTGGGTGGCGCCAGGCTGTATTTTCGCGGCGGCTTGCCAGCGGTCGAAGCGCACGCCCTGCTCGGCCAGGGTCGAGGCGATGTCTTCAAAGTGGGTCAGCACCTTGTTCGGAATCTCAGGGCTTGAGACGTGATAGACGGACAGGCTGCTCATTGGGGCAATTCCTCGGTATCGGCCTTGCCGTCCGGTTCTTGCAGACCGGTCGGGCACAGCATTTCATCAGGCAAATGGGCTACTTCTGGTGAAGTCAGCCTTGGCGGTTCATGACGCTGCGGGTTTTCAACTCGCATTCAAACAGAAATTCAAAGGCCTCGATCTGCCGCAGCGCGTCGCTCATCTGCGCGCCCCAGGTGTAGAGGCCGTGGCCGCGAATCAGGTAACCGACACAATCAGGATGGGCGTCGAGCCAAGGCTGCACCTTGGCGGCGAGGCGCGCAATGTCCTGATCGTTGTCGAAAATCGGCACGCGCACACGCGATTCATGGGTCGAGATGCCGCTGAAGGCTTTTTGCAGCTCGTAGTCTTCGAACTCGATAAAGTCTTGCGGAGTCAGGCGCGACAGCACCGTGGCGTTGACCGAATGGGTGTGCAGCACTGCGCCGATCTCCGGCCGCCAGCTATACAGCTGGGTGTGCAGCAGGGTTTCGGCGGACGGCTTTTTGCCCGGCTCCAGGCTAGTGCCGGAGAGGTCGGTGGCGAGCACATCGTCCACACTCAACTGGCCCTTGTGCTTGCCCGAAACGGTCAACAGCGCTTCGCTCGGCGACAGGCGTGTCGAGTAATTGCTGCTGGTGGCCGGCGACCAGCCGCGACCATAAAGAAAGCGCCCGGCATCGACGATTTGCTGGGCGAGTTGTTCACGCGTAAGGCTCATGGCCGGTCCTCTTGCATACGTGTGGCAATGATAACGGCAGCAGCGAGCGCCGCGAGACTGGCAATACTAAAGGTCAATGTCGCGCCGAGGGCATTCCAGCTGTAGCCGGAATACAACGCGCCCATGGCGCCGCCGGTGCCGGCCAGTGCGGCGTACAACGCCTGGCCCTGCCCTTGCTGGCGCGCGCCGAAGCTACGTTGCACGAAAGCGATGGCAGCGGCGTGAAAACTGCCGAAGGTCGCCGCGTGAAGCACCTGCGCAAACAACAGCACCCACAGGAACTCGGCGAACGAACCTAGTAACAACCAGCGCAGCGCTGCCAGCAGAAAACTTGCCATCAGCACCCGGCGCAGGGAAAACCGCGCGAGAATCCGGCTCATTGCCATGAACATCAGCACTTCGGCAACGACACCCACGGCCCACAGCATGCCGATGGTGCCGCGGGTGTAACCGAGTCGTTCAAGGTGCAGGGTCAGAAAGGTGTAATACGGGCCATGGCTCATTTGCATCAGCGCGACGCAGCCGTAAAACGCCAGCACGCCGGGATTGCGCAGTTGTGTGAGAAAGCCCTCACCGCTCGGCCGATCGCCTTGCGGCGGCTGCGCGTTCGGCACCCACAAGCTGCTGAGGACGATGCCAGCCATGATCAGCACCAGCGCCGCCGGATAGATGTCGAGGCTGAGCCATTCGAACAATCGGCCGAGTGCAACCACGGTGATGATAAAACCGATCGAGCCCCATAAGCGGATTTGGCTGTAGCGCGAGGTCTGCCCCTGCAAATGCGCCAGGGTGATGACTTCGAACTGCGGCAGCACCGCGTGCCAGAAGAACGCGTGCAAGGCCATGACCATCGCCAACCAGGCGTAGGTCTTGCTGACGAAGATCAGTGAAAACGTCAGCAGCGTACACACCGCGCCGAAACGCACGATAGCCAGGCGTTTGCCGGTGTAATCACCGAGCCAGCCCCAGATGTTCGGCGCCACACAGCGCATCAGCATCGGGATCGCGACCAGCTCACCGATCCGCGCAGGACTGAAGCCGAGGTGGTCGAAGTACAGCGCCAGAAACGGCGCTGTCGACCCGAGCAAGGCGAAATAGAACAGATAGAAACTGGACAGCCGCCAGTAAGGGAGCGCCGCCACGCCGGTTATGCCGCGACGGCTTTAAGGCCTGCCATCAAAGCTGACCCAGCACCGGCGTGCTCACGCGCACATCGGCATTCTGGCCACGGTGACGCAGCAAGTGATCCATCAGCACAATGGCCATCATCGCTTCGGCAATCGGCGTGGCACGGATGCCGACGCACGGGTCGTGACGGCCCTTGGTGATGACGTCCACAGAGTTGCCGTGGATATCGATCGAACGGCCCGGGGTGGTGATGCTCGACGTCGGCTTCAAGGCCAGATGCGCAACGATCGGCTGACCGGACGAAATACCACCGAGGATGCCGCCCGCGTTGTTGCTGAGGAAACCTTCCGGGGTCATTTCATCGCGGTGTTCGGTGCCGCGCTGAGCGACCGAGGCAAAACCGGCACCGATTTCCACGCCTTTGACTGCGTTGATGCTCATCAGCGCATGCGCCAGCTCAGCGTCGAGACGGTCGAAAATCGGCTCGCCCAGACCCGGCATCACGCCTTCGGCAACGACGGTGATCTTCGCCCCGACCGAGTCCTGATCGCGGCGCAATTGATCCATGTAGGCTTCCAGCTCCGGGACTTTGTCCGGATCGGGGCTGAAGAAAGCGTTGTCTTCCACCGAATCCCAGGTCTTGAACGGGATTTCGATCGGGCCGAGCTGGCTCATGTAGCCACGAATGACGATGCCTTGGGTGGCCAGGTATTTCTTCGCGATCGCACCGGCCGCCACGCGCATTGCGGTCTCGCGCGCCGAGCTGCGACCACCGCCACGATAGTCGCGCTCGCCGTATTTGTGGTGGTAGGTGTAGTCGGCGTGGGCCGGGCGGAACAGATCCTTGATCGCCGAGTAGTCCTTGGACTTCTGGTCGGTGTTGCGGATCAGCAGGCCGATCGAGCAACCGGTGGTGCGCCCTTCGAATACGCCAGAGAGGATTTCGACTTCGTCGGCTTCCTGACGCTGGGTGGTGTGGCGGCTGGTGCCTGGCTTGCGGCGATCGAGGTCGCGCTGCAGGTCTTCGAGGGAGATCTCCAGGCCCGGCGGGCAGCCGTCGACAATGGCGACCAACGCCGGACCATGGCTTTCGCCAGCGGTGGTGACAGTGAACAACTTGCCGTAGGTATTGCCGGACATGCAGGACGCTCCGTGAAATCAAACCCAAATTCGTGATGCGCGCCAGTATACGCAGGCTAACCGAGTAGTTCATCCTCGAACCTTAGTGGTGCTGGCGAGTCCAACCGGCACCTTGGCGAATGATGGCGTGATGATGCTGCGAGTTTTGATCTTGAGTCTTACCCTCTTTACGGGCTTTGCCCAAGCGACGGTCCTACAACGCCCGGTCACTCTGGATACCGGCACCGGCGAACTTTTCGGTTCGCTGCTGCTGCCAAAGTCCGACAATCCGGTGCCGGTTGTCCTGATTATTTCTGGCTCCGGTCCTACGGATCGCGACGGAAACAACCCCGACGGCGGGCGCAACGACAGCCTCAAGCGCCTGGCGTGGGTGCTGGCCAAACACAACATTGCCAGTGTGCGTTACGACAAACGCGGTGTTGCGGCGAGTCTGGCGGCGACGCCGGATGAGCGCAATTTATCGGTGGAGGCCTATGCGGCAGACGCGGTGGCGTGGGGGCAGAAGCTCAAGGCCGATCCGCGTTTCGGCAAATTGATCCTGCTCGGCCACAGTGAAGGCGCGCTGATTGCCAGCCTCGCCGCGCTGAAAGTGGATGCCGCTGCGGTGATTTCCCTGTCCGGCAGCGCCCGCCCGGTCGATCAAGTGATCCGCGAGCAACTGGCCCGCAGCCTCCCTCCTCCGTTGATGCTACGCAGTAACGAACTGCTCGACAGCCTCAAGGCCGGCCACACTGACGACAATGTGCCGCAACCGTTGCAGGTGATTTTCCGCCCGAGCGTGCAGCCGTATCTGATTTCGCTGTTCCGTCAGGATCCCGCGAAAGCCTTCGCGCAATTGAAGATGCCGGCGCTGATCGTCCAGGGCAGCAACGACATGCAGGTCGGCGTTGGCGATGCGCAGGCGCTGAAAGCCGCGAAACCCGACGCCGAACTGGCGGTGATCGACGGCATGAACCACGTCATGCGCATCGTCCATAACGATATGAAGCGGCAATTGGCTTCGTACAAGGATCCGAATTTGCCACTGGCGGCGGAACTTGGCGCGAAGATCATCGAGTTTATTGACGGACTTCGCACCCGTTAACGGTTGTTTACCCTCTAGTCCTGCAAAAAACGGCCGATAAGCCTTTGTCGCCAGCGCAACGGCTGGCGACAAGCAGGGCTTGGACAGGATCTCGCCGTTATGACTGATACCCCGACTTCACCCGACACCACCGCTGAAAAAGACGCACCGCCAGCGGTCGAGCTGCCGTGGGCGGATGTCCACGTCGAGCACCACAAGATGCTCCGCCTGGCCCCGCTGCAGACCGACCGCAACACTGGCGGCCGCCCCTTGCGCTTCGTCGAATTCGGCTATGCCGAACGCAACAGCAAAGAAAAAAGCCTGATGCGCATGACGATCAAGCTGCCCGGCCAGCGTGTGCGCAAAGAGCAGAATCAGCTGGACGTGTGGGTTGATCACACGACCAAACGTGTGCACTTCGGCCCCGACAGCGGCTTGCAGATCGAACCAATGAACCGTGGCATCGGCCGTTACATGGCCGCGCAAGGCATCAATTGGGCAAAAAAGCGCTGGCCGACCTACACCGTTGACGGCATGGACTTGAACAACAAGGACGCGCTGAACGAAGACACCCGCCTGCGTCGCGATCATTTCCTGCGGGTGCATGGTTTTGATGTGGTGTACGCCGATGCCCAGCACTTGAAGGGCAGCGTCAAGGATGTGTTGGTCGGCGATTTGCTCGGCGACTGGAACAGCGAGAAGCTGCAGATCGTCGAGATTCTTGAAGCGGCACAGATGCTTCAGCAGGCCGAACAGAATCTGGCCGAGCAGGAAGTGAAGCTGAAGAAACAGGAAGAGAAGGTCAGCAAGTTCAAGCGTGAAGACGCCGGGCTGCGTTTCACCATTACCTGTCTGGTGGCGTTTGCGGTGTTTCAGGCGGGGCTGCTGATCTGGATTGCCACGCATCGCTGATGGCTTGAGACCGCAGTGCGGCGATTCGCGAGCAGGCTCGCTCCCACAGGATTTGTGTCGTACACCGAACCTGTGGGAGCGAGCTTGCTCGCGAAGCTTTTGATCGTTCCCACGCTCCGCGTCGGAATGCAGCCCGATTAGACGCGGGAAGCGAACAGCGCCTGATGATCGCGGCACTGCTCCGCCGTCAGCATGAACACACCATGCCCGCCGCGCTCGAATTCGAGCCAGGCGAAATCGACTTCCGGGTACAGCGCGTCAACGTGCACCTGACTGTTGCCCACTTCAACGATCAGCAAGCCCTTCTCGGTCAGGTGATCCGCCGCTTCAGCGAGCATGCGTCGCACCAGGTTCAACCCATCATCACCGCAAGCCAGACCCAGCTCCGGTTCATGCTGATACTCGTCCGGCATGTCGGCGAAATCCTCCGCATCAACGTAAGGCGGGTTCGACACGATCAGGTCGAAACGCTGGCCCGGCAAGCCATCAAACCCATCGCCCTGCACGGTATAGACGCGCTCATCGACGCCATGGCGCTCGATGTTCTGGTTGGCCACTTCCAGCGCTTCGAACGACAGATCGGCCAGCACCACTTCGGCGTTCTGAAACTCGTAGGCGCAGGCGATACCGATGCAACCGGAACCGGTGCACAGGTCGAGAATCCGCGCAGGTTCATTGCCGATCCACGGGGCGAAACGGTTTTCGATCAGTTCGCCGATGGGCGAACGCGGGATCAACACCCGCTCATCGACGATGAATGACATGCCGCAGAACCATGCCTCACCCAACAGGTAAGCGGTCGGAATGCGCTCTTCGATACGGCGCTTGAGCAAACGCTGCAAATTGACCAACTCGTCGTCTTCCAGCGCGCAATCGAGATAGCTATCGGCGATTTCCCACGGCAGGTGCAACGCGCCGAGTACGAGTTGCCGGGCTTCGTCCCAGGCATTGTCGGTGCCATGGCCGAAAAACAGATCCTCCCCATGGAAGCGGCTGACGGCCCAACGGATATGGTCACGCAGGGTACGAAGGCGGGAAGTGATCACGGCGCAGAACTCCAGAAAAAACGACTGGCGATTCTAGCAGCCAAAACGCGCGACGACGACGCAGGAAAAACATCGCACCGACGGTAGGAGTTTTCTGTTTTTTGCATCGGCTATTGAACAGAACGTGTAACTTGACAAGGCTGCAGGCCAATAACGACGGTGCCTACGATGGTAGCGATTCACAGAACCGCTCAGCCAGAGGACAATGTCGCAAAAGCCCCACCCCAAGGAGCCCCAGAATGTCCGTTCCAAAAACGATGTTTCAACTCAGCGGTCGCGGTTACGCAGCGGCCACACTGAGCCATGCCACCGTGGTCATCATCGATGCCCAGAAAGAATATCTCAGTGGCCCGCTGGCCCTGAGCGGCATGGACGCGGCCGTCGCAAACATCAAGCAAGTGGTTGCCGCAGCCCGTGCAGCCGGTCGGCCGATCGTGCACGTGCGTCATCTCGGCACCGTCGGCGGCCTGTTCGACCCGCAGGGCGAACGCGGCGAATTCATCCCTGGCCTCGAGCCACAGGGCGATGAAACCATTATCGGCAAACTGCTGCCGAGCGCGTTCCACGGCACCGAGTTGCTGGACCGTTTGCAAAACCTTGGCTCACTGGACCTGATCGTCTGCGGTTTCATGAGCCACTCCAGTGTCAGCACCACCGTACGTGCGGCGAAGAATCTGGGTTTCCGCTGCACCCTGGTCGAAGACGCCTGCGCCACCCGCGACCTGCCGTTCAAGGGCCGCGTGCTCAGCGCCGCTGTGGTACAGGAAGCCGAAATGGCGATCATGGCGGACAACTTCGCCACCCTCGCGCTGACGCAAGACCTGATCTGATCGACCCTGATGAGCGGCTCACGGCGCCGCTCATCCGCAAAATCCTCTCATTTGCCGCAAATGCCATAGCCTCAGGAACAACCCGGTCAACTCCCGGTCGAAGGGCCGATACCCATTGAGGAAGGTCGGAATGAAGTTATCCGATGGATTTGACGCACGCCGCTTGCGGCCCAAAGGCCAAAGCAACTGGCGTTTTCGATTCGGCGCGGCGATTGCCGCCATTCTGGCGACGTTCGGTGTGCTGCTGGCGATGGCCGGGGCCGCCAGCCTGCTCGGGCGCCCGCCAGCGCTCGGTGATTTGAATGCCACGCCGATGGGTTCGGCGATCATTCTGGTTGTCGGCTTGCTGTTTGTGTATTTCGGCGTGGCGCTGTGGCGTCGTTGCCGGCGTCGCGCCCGGCAATCGCGGGAACTGAACATGTCCCCGCACCTGATGAAAAAACACGACTGAATCACCGGCCTGGCTTTTTGCCGGGCCGTTTTGTTTCGACTTGGGTAAACTGGCCGCCCTTCGCGGAGGCTGACATGCAAGACGACGATTTTTCCCTGTTCAAAAGTGCGATCCAAGGCGTCAAGCCGATCAAGCACGACCGCGCCGACACCGGCAAACCCAAGGCTGACCGCGCACAGATCGCCAAGCTGCGCCAGTCCGCCACCGTGCGCACCGACACCGCTACCGTGGATGGCCTGTCCGACCAGTTCGTGATCGACGTCGGCCCGGAAGACGAGTTGATGTGGTCCCGTGACGGCGTGCAGGAAAGTCAGATGCGCAAGCTCAAGGTCGGCCAGATCCCGTTCGAAGGCAGCCTCGACCTGCACGGCATGAGCGTGGAAAAGGCCCGCGAAACCCTCTGGGCCTTTCTTGCCGAAGCGACTAAATTCGAAATCCGCTGCGTCCGCGTCACCCACGGCAAGGCTGTGCGCCTGGACGGCAAGCGGCCAATGATCAAAAGCCACGTCAACACCTGGTTGCGCCAGCATGCCCAAGTGCTGGGTTTCTGCTCGTGTCAGGCGAAACACGGCGGTGCCGGCGCGGTTTACGTGATGCTCAAACGCACCATGATGGAAGGCCGCGACGAATAATCCCGTTACACCGAACTTGCAGGGTTGTGTCCGCCACCGTACCCTTGCCCTTTGCGAAAATCCCCACAGGTAGTTTCATGTCCCTGGAACAGAATTACACCGCGATTCTCGGCCAATTGGGCGAGGACGTGTCCCGCGAGGGCCTGCTCGACACGCCAAAGCGTGCCGCCAAAGCCATGCAGTACCTCTGCCGCGGTTATGAACAGACGCTCGAAGAGGTCACCAACGGTGCCCTGTTCAGCTCCGACAACAGCGAAATGGTGCTGGTCAAGGACATCGAGTTGTACTCGTTGTGCGAACACCACCTGCTGCCGTTCATCGGCAAGGCGCATGTTGCGTACATCCCGAGCGGCAAAGTGCTGGGCCTGTCGAAGGTCGCGCGGATCGTCGACATGTACGCCCGTCGCCTGCAGATCCAGGAAAACCTCAGCCGCCAGATCGCCGATGCAGTGATGCAAGTCACCGGCGCGCTGGGCGTAGCCGTGGTGATCGAGGCCAAGCACATGTGCATGATGATGCGCGGTGTCGAGAAGCAGAATTCGTCGATGATCACTTCGGTGATGCTCGGTGAGTTCCGCGAAAACGCAGCGACCCGCAGCGAATTCCTCAGCCTCATCAAGTAATTCGTTGCCCGAAGAAAACCGGCATTCATCGCCGGTTTTTTTTCGTCCGTGAAAAATCGGGTAAGCTGCGCGCCTTTCTCAATTTGCACCGTGAGGCTTTAAACGTGTTCGTCAAAGCGCTTCGTGTCGGCCTCGGCCAACTGGTTATCTTCATCGACTTCATCACCCGCCCGGGCAAGAAACAGCGTCCTGCCGAAACTCAGGCCCAGGTCAATGCCGCCGCGCAAGGCCTGACCCTGTATCAGTTCCATGCCTGCCCGTTCTGCGTGAAAACCCGCCGCACGCTGCGTCGCCTGAATGTGCCGGTGGCGCTGAAGGATGCGAAGAACAACGAACAGGATCGTCAGACGCTGCTGGATCAGGGCGGCCGGATCAAGGTGCCTTGCCTGCGCATTGAAGAGAATGGCCAGACAACCTGGATGTATGAGTCCAAGGTGATTATTGATTATCTGGATAAGCGGTTTGCGGCGGTCTGATGATTATGTGGTGGGTTGATTGACGCTTTCGCGAGCAGGCTCGCTCCCACCCTTTGGAATGCATTTCCACTGTGGGAGCGAGCCTGCTCGCGAAGTGGCCCTCTCAGCCACCGCAAATCCCGGACAAAAATAAACCGGCCCTCGAGCCGGTTTATTTGTTTTCAGGCCGCTTTCTCTAGCAGCGCCTGGCGCACCACCGCCGCCAATCGCTTGAGCCCTTCATCCAGTCGTGCCGGATCGATGTGGCTGAAGTTCAAGCGCAAATGCCCAAGGTTGTTATCCGGATCCGGAAAGAACGGCTCCCCCGGCATAAACGCCACGTCATTGGCCAACGCCTCATTGAGCAACGTTCGCGTATCCAGCGGCTGCTTCAACGTCAGCCAGAAAAACAGCCCGCCCTGCGGCATGTTCCAGTCGGCCAGATCAGCAAAGTGCGTTTCCAGCGCCGCCTGGAAGGCATCGCGCCGTTGCCGATAGAAGCCGCGCAACTCGCTCAGATGCTGCTGATACTTGTCGCTGCCGATCCATTGCAGGGCCTGCCACTGACCGATGCGGTTGGTATGCAGATCTGCCGATTGCTTGAGTTTGAGCAGATGCGGGAACAGGTCCGGGCTGGCGATCAAGTAACCGACGCGTAAACCGGGCAACAAGGTTTTCGACACGGTGCCGGTGTAGATCCAGCTCGCCTTCTGCAGACGCCCGGCAATCGGCTTGGCGCTGCCGCCATCGAAAGTCAGCTCGCGGTAGGGTTCGTCCTCGATCAGGGTGACGCCGAATTCGTCGAGCAATGCCGCTACGGCTGCACGCTTGGCTTCGCTGTAACGCACGGCGGACGGATTCTGGAACGTCGGGATCAGGTAGATGAACGCTGGCCGGTGCTGTTCGAGACGACTGCGCAATTGCGCCAGATTCGGGCCGTCGGCTTCTTGCGGCACGGTCAGGCAATCGGCGCCGAACAGCTGGAAAATCTGCAATGCAGCGAGATAGGTCGGCGCTTCAAGCAGAATTTCCGTGCCCTTGTCGATGTACAGCTTGGCCGCCAGATCGAGGGTTTGCTGCGAGCCGCTGACCACCAGTACCTGACTTGCGGTGCACTCCAGGCCCAGCGCCCTCGCCTCCGCTGCCAAGGCTTCGCGCAATGCCGGTTCGCCTTCGCTCATGCCGTATTGGCCGAGCGACAGCGGCATGTCAGCCCACTCGACCTTCGGCAGCATCGCTTCGGCCGGCAAGCCACCAGCGAACGACATGACCTCCGGACGCTGGGCGGCGGCAAGGATTTCACGGATCAAAGAACTTTTAAGGCGCGCGACACGTTCGGAAAAAGCCATGGAAGTCACCGGTAGCGAGGCATGGGAAAAATGAGTCAAACTGGTTGACTGAAATTACGACAGCTTGAGCGAGTACGTCAATATGCTTGACCTTAAAAACCCCGCGAGCCAACAACAGGCGATGGAAGCGTTTTTCTTCGGCTATCAAGCCTTCACCGCCAAGGCTGATGAAATGCTCGAGCGCCGCGGGCTGTCGCGGGTACATCAGCGAATTGTGTTTTTCATCGCTCGATACCCGAATTTGAGCGTGAAGGAATTGCTGGGATTGCTTGGCGTGAGCAAGCAGGCCTTGAACATGCCGTTGCGGCAGTTACAGGAAATGCATCTGGTCGACAGCGTGGCGTCCGAGGCCGACAAGCGAAAGCGTCTGCTGGAATTGACGGCCGAAGGCGCGAAGTTTGAACAGGCGCTGCGGCGTGAGCAGGTGAAATTACTGGAGCGAGTGTTTGCCGAGGCTGGCGAGGCGGCGGTGAATGGCTGGTTGGCGGTGAATATGGCACTGGGGAAAAGTCAGACGGCTCTCGATTGAATGGGACTGCCTCTTCGCGGGCAAGCTCGCTCCCACAGGGGAACGCATTCCAAACGTGGGAGCGAGCCTGCTCGCAAAGGGGCCAGTGCAGGCGATATATCGCTATCGACGGAACTTTCGTAAACAAAACCAAAAACAATATTTGCTTTATTTGTACACAAAAGCATAATCCACAGCGTGCGAGTTCCTGACCGCATGGTCAACAAATTCGCGTATGCCTCAAAGGGCCGCTGCCACCCCTCATGGGTCCGGCCCTGGAAATAACAATAAAACTCTTGAGGAGTACTCGCTGTGGAAAGCCGCAAATCCGAAGCATCGACGCTGGACCTCTCGCCGCCATTACGCAGTGGCTTGCTGGAACGTCTGTTTAAACTCAGCTTGCATGGCACCACGGTGAAGACCGAGCTGATTGCCGGTCTGACAACCTTCATCACCATGGCTTACATCATCTTCGTCAACCCGAACATCATGGCCGATGCCGGTATCGATCACGGTGCAGCCTTCGTCGCCACCTGTATCGCCGCCGCGCTGGGCTGCCTGTTGATGGGGCTGTACGCCAACTGGCCAGTGGGGCTGGCACCGGGCATGGGCCTCAACGCCTTCTTCACCTACACCGTGGTCGGCACCATGGGCTACAACTGGGAAACTGCACTGGGTGCGGTGTTCGTCTCCGGTGTGCTGTTCATGATCCTGACTTTCTCGCGGATTCGCGAGTGGCTGCTGAACAGCATTCCAGTCAGCCTGCGCTTTGCGATGGGTGCCGGCGTCGGTCTGTTCCTTGGCCTGATCGGCCTGAAAACCGCGGGTATCGTCGTCGACAGCCCGGCCACACTGATCAAACTCGGCTCCCTGCGCGAACCTGGCCCACTGCTCGCGGCCATCTGCTTTCTGATGATCGCGATCCTCAGCTACCACCGAGTTTTCGGCGCAATCCTCATCAGCATCATCACCGTGACCCTGGCCGGTTGGGGCCTGGGCATCGTGCACTACGAAGGGATCATGTCGACCCCGCCAAGTCTGGCTCCGACCTTCATGGCCATGAACGTCGCCGGCGTGTTTAACGTCAGCATGATCAGCGTGGTACTGGCCTTTCTCTTTGTGCACATGTTCGACACCGCCGGCACTCTGATGGGCGTCGCCCAGCGCGCCAATCTGGTGAATGCTGACGGCCGTATCGAAAACCTCTCCCGCGCGATGAAAGCCGACAGTGCGTCCAGCGTGTTCGGTGCCGTGGTCGGTGTTCCGCCAGTCACCAGTTATGTAGAAAGTGCCGCAGGTGTAGCCGCTGGTGGTCGGACTGGTCTTACCGCAGTCACCGTAGGTGTGCTATTTATAGCGGCGATGTTCTTCGCACCGCTGGCCGGCATGATTCCCGCTTACGCCACCGCCGGTGCACTGATCTATGTGGCGATGCTGATGATGGGCGGCATGGCCCACATCGAATGGGACGAAGCCACTGACGCCATCCCGGCCATCGTCACCGCGATCATGATGCCACTGACCTTTTCGGTCGCCGACGGCATCGCGCTGGGCTTCATCACCTACGTGGCGTTGAAGGCCGGTACCGGCAAGTACAAGGAAATTTCCGTGAGCCTGTGGGTGCTCTGCGCGATCTTCATCGCCAAGTTCATCTTCTTGTAAGCGTCACGCGGTTCAAGCTTCAACACAGCCTCACCCAATCGGGTGGGGCTTTTGCACATTCTTGAGTACAACAAAAAAAGGAGGAAAGTGATGAGTCTGGAAACCTGGCTGCTGTTCAGCGGCGCTGCATTGGTGGTGATCCTGATTCCGGGGCCACTGTCGTTGTTGATGATCAGCAACAGTCTGAATTATGGGTTGCGCCGTTCTTATCCGGCATTTCTCGGTGGCGTATTCGCCTCTATCTGCCTCCTCAGTGCCTCGGCGTTGGGGCTGGGTGCCTTGTTGCTGGCATCGGAGCAACTGTTCAGCGCCCTGAAAATCGTCGGCGGACTCTATCTGTTCTATCTGGCCTGGCAGAGCTGGCAGCAATCGCGCCAGCCATCGGTCGGCGCCGTCGTGCCACAAGCTGCCGCCGTTCCACGGTTTCGCGCGTTGTTCGGGCGCGCCTTTGTACTGGGCGCCAGCAACCCGAAAGACATCCTGTTCTTCGCCGCTTTCCTGCCGCAATTCCTCAGCGCCGAACAGCCCTTCCTGCCGCAGTTGCTGGTGATGATCGCCACCTGGACTCTGCTGGATCTGCTGTGCAAGCTGGCCTACGGACTCGGAGCCCACGGCGCAGCGCGTTACTTGCGCAGTGGCAAAGGACAGAGCTGGTTCAACCGGATCAGTGCCGGCTTGTTCGGAGGCGCCGGCGCGGCATCGTTGCTCAGCAGTCACTGAGACATTTGGATCACAAACTTTTTATTTACTGTAGCCATCCCTGACTTGAAAAACTCAAGTCAGGGATGGCATTCGCAGCGACCGCTCGTGTTGCTCGCGACATCTCCCCGCCGCCACAACTGCATCCCTCAAGCGCAATACACAGCAACAACCCGTTGATGTACATCGTTCAAAAGGCGACCGTACTATCACGACTCAAATAAATAAAAACCCGCCAGAACAAGGAAGTTCACATGGCCACCCTGATACGTAAAGCGTCATTGGAAACTGCAGAAATCACCGACGCCGTCGTCATCGCCGACATGCGTTTCGAGAGCAATGAACATCATCTTTCGACCATTGACTTCAAACCCGAAACTGATGAAACAACCAGCATCAAAGTAAAAAGCAAAGTCGATCAATTGAAAATAGTCGACTCCGTATTCGGCCCGCTGCAAATCGGCAATATTTCAATAACACGAGTGTCACTTGATGCCTTGGGCGCCACGTTTGACGGCCAGCCACTGAGCGGCAAAAGCACCTTTTTCCGGGTACCCAAGCGATCTTTCATCAACGCGTTGCAGTTCAGTGCTGTCGACATTGAACACCATATGAAATCGTCAACAGGCAAGGACAGTTATTTGTTGACGACACTGCTTTTCGAAATGGCCAGCGAACGCCCACTGACGGCCCCTCATCTGATAAGAGAAAGTTCGCAAGTCTCTACAGACGAAGGTAACTACCGTAGCAAATTGGTAAAACTGCTGGATTCTGCACAGAAACTGGATCTGTATCACGCAAACCTGCCCAAACATAATCCTCGCTGGGTGTCCCTGGCGAAAAGTTACGCCGCGCTCGGTTCGAGTGTCGGCATCCAGGCTTTCGGCATATTCATGGGTTTACGCGGTGTGGTGGATGCTATCAAAGCAAACAACACCACCGAAGTCGCCATCAACAGCTTGGGTATTGGTACGGAAGTGGGTTCCATTGTTGTTGACATCGCCGTCAGCAAAATTGCGTCGAATATGCTCTCGGCCGGGCAAGGCGCCCTGATGGATTTTGCCAAAACCCGGTTTGCCCTGAGGCTGGGTCGGTCCGGCGGTTTGATCGGCGGCGCACTGACATTGCCGTTCGATATCTTCACTGCTGTCAGATCGATCAATGCCGCTGAAAATGCCGTCGGAAAAGAAGCCATGGACCATTACGTGAGCGCTGGATTGAGTATTACCAGCGCGGCCATGACGGTCATCCTCGGTGCGGCAGCGTTGGCAGGCTTTTCATTTGCAGGCCCGGTCGGGCTTGCAGCTGGAGCAATCCTGGCCATCGGATCGCAAATTTATGGCGCGGTACGCGTGGTCGACGACATTGATGACTACATCGAACTGACGCTGGACGAGCGCTGGCGCACAGGCTGGTTTTCGTTCTGCATGATGGACCCTGACCAGGCCGTGCAAAACCGCTATCTGCTGGCAAAAACCAGGCTCCAACACGCGAAACAATTGAAAGAAACAGCCAGAAAACTGTTGGATGGGCAACTAAAGGACACAACCGAAGCCATCGTTAATGGCAAGTTTGAAGTCCACCTCAAACCCTCCCGAGTGCGCAAGCGTAACTGGTGGACCAAACGAGACAGTTGGGAAACGATCCAGGTTCCCGAGATCAAGGGAGGCGATGACATCATTGACGCCCGCAACGGGGTTTCCAAGGATACGCCTGGTGCAGAGTTGGGTACGGTTGGCGAAAACAAGGGCATTCTCTGGTTCATCAGCGAGGGCCAGGACTCAATCAAGGGCGTTGAAAACAAACCCAACAGCTTTCACTACCGATCGGGAAAAAAACAGCTGACCGGGGGTGAGAAAGACGACCGCTTCGTGTTCGAGGGTGCAGGGGATCTGCTTGTACAGGATGCCCAGATTTCTGAGTATTCAACACTGAAAGGCGGCGCAGGCAACGACACGCTTGTTCTGGCTGGAAGCAATTACACCCGCCGCACCGATAGAAAAGGCTATGACGTCGATCTGCTGGCCCAAACCCTGCAGGTAATCGCAACCGATCCGTCTGCCGAAGAGGGTGAAAAATATACTCTCCACAGCCTTCTGGAAAGTATCGAGAATGTTGAAACGGTCAGCGGGGCCATCAGTGTTGTGACCGGTTCGGATAAACGCAACATCATTAATTCGCGCGGCCAGGACACCATCAATGCGGGGCCCGGAAATGATCAAATCCATCTGACGTATCCCGGAGCAACAGCCTCGGGTGAGGCTGGCATTGACGAATACATCATTGACCACAAACCAGGCCGTATTGCCATCATCGAAGACGGCACAGAAGAAAGTATTGTTCTGCTCAACTGGAAATACGAACTGATCGAAAGCTGGGCAATCGAGAATGGCGCGCTGATCATCAGTTCCCGATTCGCATTTGCGGACGACCCGAAAAGTGTCGTGATCATTCAAGGCCTGTATAAGAAAGACGCAAACAACTTCGTATTGCAGAATAATAAATTCACGTTCATGACCGGCGACGGCTACTCGTTAAAACTGCCTGACGCCCCCGACCTGCCCGACAGCATCGAAAATGGCCACAACCTCGAAATCGAAGTCGTCGTTGTAAAAAAAGGAACACCCGAAAGACCCCTTATCCTCCACGCTCCCGAGTGCCTGATCGATCATCAGCGTGATGCGAGTTACTACCTGCCAAGGTCCAGGAAAAACACGACACTCCGGTTGGTGAAACGTGCTGAAGCGGTGGTTCGTCTGCATCTTGATTACGACATCAGCGAACTGACACAGGTTGAAGCGCACTTTACCTCGGGAGAGAAGAAGTCAAATGGAGAACTTTTTGCGGGATGCGACCTGATTTATCACTTCGGCCAAAACACACTGAAATTTGGCTTGTTCGCCTATGCGGAAGGTGGATTTGACCCCAGAAACATGATCAGGATCTTGCGAACCATGGCCGCACGTCCCAACTACCGGGTCGTGCTCATTTTTAAAGGTGGCGTCACGGTCAATTTGCAGCTGACACCGGAAACCGATGTTTGCCCCCTTGAAAGCCATAATCCGAATGATTTTGATACTTGGACGACGCAGCTCTCACTACCACTGCCACGGCGCACAGATCAGACGCCTTTTGAGTTACCTGAAACCAAACCCTTCAAATTCGACAGGGCGGGATGCGGTTCGCTTTTTTCCTACCCCGAGCAAACCTCGATCCAGAATCTTGAAGGTACTGGTTCCACCTACCTGATTCATCTGGTTGCCGATATAGCGATCAGATTGTCTACCCCGGGAGCACTCGCGAACGCCCCTGCCAGACTGCCTTACTCTTCCACCTGGGACCTCGACGCGACGAAACTCGGCAAGGTCGAGATCAGGCTGGAAAATAACCAGCTGCACATCGGCACCTGCATTATTCATTTGCCCGAGTACGAAAGCGAAGACCTGATCGATCAGGTCCGTGTCATTACCGAGAAAGGGGTTGTCCATACCGTCGATCTTTCTTTCGACAGGGTTTACCTGGATGGTCTGGATGCCCGCTTCTTTGAAGACCCCGACTCGGCAAAAGACTTGCCCGAGGCCCTTGCAGCAATGGCCAATCAAGAGATCAAAGTGAGAAACATCGTGCTCGCCGACAATCGTCCCGAGGCACTGAGCTACAACTTTCCCGCACACGGCTGGATCCTGCGCAGAGACAAATCTCGCGTTGAATACTCAGCACTGCAAGTGGTCAATCGGTGCAGCCATCAAGACCTCACCCTCTTTGCACAGCCGCCGTTGATGACTGTTCCCCCTGCTTGACGCGCCACACACCCGTCAAAAACCGATAACCACGTGCGCACTCCGAAGTGCAGTAACCGAACATCTCCACAGGATGCGGACGAGTGCGCCTGAAAAATGCGCTGAGGCACTTACGTGCCCGCGCATCATCACTCAACGAGTAACTTCACATGGCCAAACCACCCAAAAAAGTTCCTGTGACAGTGGCAGCAGATACCCCTGTTACAACCAGACCTGCACAGCCAGGCTCGGGGACTCGCGTCACTGCAAACCTGCCTGACCCAGCGCTGCCGGGCGTCGACGCGACCACGGGACCTCCCGGTATCGCCACCACTCGCCCGCCCGCCGTCATCGTCAGTGATATGCCCGATACCTACCGTGCCGCCCGCAGTGCAATCGCCTGGCCACAGGATCGATTGCACGAGCTGATACCAAGCGGAGAAAACACGGGTCTGTTCACCGGCCCGGATCAACGAACCTACGCGCAAATCGGCAACGAAGGCCGGTTTGTCGTCGAACGGGATCTGCAAGGCAACTATTACGTTCCGCTGACCTTTGCACCGGGTGTTCCCGGCCCGGTACTGACCAGGATTGAAGGCCAGGCCAGCTGGCACATCCAGCGCCCCGGCTGGCAATCAACACAGTCTCGCCCCGACACCCCTGCCACGCCACCGTCCCTCTCCTACCTTGCGCCCGATGACGCAAAAACACTGACCAGAGCAGAACTCTCAACGGGGGGACTCCGATACAACAAACTCAAACATACCTTCGTCGATACCGCAGACGGCACAGTCATGGTTCGGAAAAACCAGCAAGGTGAATATCAACTGACCTCGACTACAAACAGAGACTTGCCCGATGTATTTTTTCAACAGATTCCCGGAACGGTGCTCTGGCGCCGCAAGCATCCGCACTTGCCAACCCCCGACCATCCCGCTGCAGGCAGGTCGCGGCCAATGGCCGAAGCAGACGAACCGCAACCCGGCCCAAGCAAACGCGCGCGGGTCAACGTCCCCGAACAACCACTAGCACCAATAACCTTCGACGCCAGCGCTCCAGCCGAGCAGACACCGTTTTTCTGGCTACCCTGGGGCCATCTGAACAAACCCGCGCAGGTGGAGTCGGTGCAGCTCGGCTGGTTTCATTATCCGGTGGTGCCGAAGGGTTCCACCCCTAACCCCAAAGTCTTCTTTGTGCAACATCCTGACTTTGTGCCAACACACTTCGATGCGTTTGAACAAATGCTCCGTACGGCGCCCTCGATGCAGCCTGTTGCAACATTTCGCATCGGTAACGATCCGGGAGAAATACACCCTGGAAAACGTTTCTTCGATGAACCGATCTCGCAGTCGGTAGCCAAGACATTCCCTGATTTCTCTGATGACACGGCACGGGCCGTCGCCAGAAGGCTGTTCGAACTCGCGGACAACACACCGACGATTACCGGCACCGGGCTGGTCAACATTCAGGCAGTCCTGCATCAGTGGAAACAACGGCCATTTCCCAGCGCACCTGCGTATGCCGACCCGCTGAACATGCTGGCAGTGGCACCCGCCATCGATTTCAACGGAAAAAAACTCATCCGCATACCCTCCCAGGTCGACGGCGAACTGCAACGACTCAGCTTCGATCCCAAGCATTTTCCCGTCGAGTGGAACCACTACAAAACCTACCCGACCGATCTGAACCTCAGACGCCTGCTTGGCGCCCTGTTGGTTCGCAGCGGCTATGACATATTTCCCCTGACATACGAACACCGCATGCCAACGCTGGTATTCAGGCGCGGAACCAGTGAGCGGATTTATTTCATGAAACTGGGTGTGGTGGATCATGTCGGCCTGTCCCACACCCCGGGCAATGAACTGGCAGAACCCAGCCTGCCGGCCAGGATAGGCAACGAGGCGTTTCACGCCCTGGCCACCGCGACCATGGAAAACAAAGTGGTCTGGCTCATCGGGGGCGTATTGAAGGTTGAGTCGACTCCGGATTCGGTGTTCGTGCTCAGGGAGCGCTGAGATCCCGCTACGACTCGCACCGGCCCTGCCGGCGCGAGTCGGCATGACTTTCGAACGCCTCGAAACACCCTGCAGCACTTACCCTCATCGCCATACATATATACCGCACGCCGTGGCGAGTTTTTGCCGAACATCACGCCTTTGAAGCCAATGGGTCGGGCAAACACGATGCCGCGCAATTGCACATCGAATCCGCTTCCCGAATATCCGGCCGCATCACTGATCAGCGATTCATCGGAGCAAGTCCATGGCAAAACCACCCAGGAAAATTCCTCGCACGGCGTCACCGGAGCCGTCTGGCCGGGCAACCAATCCTTTACCTGTTCCACTGGCAGCACTTCCCGGTGAACCGGGTCATTCCACTCCCCACACCGAAGCCACTTCATCACACGCATTGCCAGAAGCGCCCGCCGACCGCCCCAGCGTCATCGTCGGTCGTCCGTTTACCCGGCATCGCCAATTGAGCGAAGCGCGAACCTCTGACTGGGTGAGGCAGCAATCCATCGAAACCGGACCGTCTGCGCTGGCCGGTGCTTCCAGCAGCGAAAGGCCAGCGCATCCGGTCTATATCGACCCCGAATCAGCAACCCGACTGAAGCTGCAACCAGGCACTGAAGAAGGGTTTCGCTACGACAAACGCAAGAAACCCTACGTCGAAATGCTCGGCGGCATAGTCATGGTGAGCAAAACTGCGGAAGGCTGGCGACAGACACATGCCGGGGAATCAACCCCGACGGGACAAAGAGTGGAACAGATTCCGGGGACAAAACTCTGGCGTGAAATCGACACGCCACAGCAAGGCGACCCAGCCGTAATCAATCCACTGTCCACCGAAAGGCCCGATGCCGTACCCGGCCCGAGCAAGCGCCAACGCCTGGACGAACAGAGCCATGTTGCGACCGGTACCAGCACGCTGGTCGAACATCTGTTAGCCCAGCCGGGCGTCGCCCTGGATCTTTCCGCCGGTCAGTGGAGAAACTGGGGGAAGTCCACAAAACCCGATTCAGGCGAGTCGATAGAGATCGACGGGCAACACTTTCAGATCGTCACGCAAGGTGTCAGTGCCGATACCGAACTGGTCTATTTGCAACACCCGGGATTTGCACCGGACCGCTATGACGCGTTCGAAAACATGCTGCGTCACGAGCCTTCGCGCCAACCGAAATGGGCACTGAAACGCGAAGGCCAATGGAAGGTTCTGGACAACGCTCCACCGTTCGAAATGTCCGCCACTCAATATGTTTCCGCCGCCTGCAACTATCTGTCCGAGCAGGCGACCAGCAACCTCGCGCGGGCGGTATTCGATCGGCTTTCACTGCCTCAGGGCATCAACGCCCATGGACTTTCGGCGATGGCGCTGACCTTCCGCCATTGGCTGGACAGGGTAAATCACGAGCCCCCGCTACACGGACTGGCGGACCCTTTGATGATGCTGCCAAAACTGCCGACATCGCCCGGCCATCTGGCAGGCGGCCGCTTGCTCACACTGCCTGCGCACAACTCAGCCGTATTACAGCGCCTGGATTTCGACCCACAACGGTTTCCTCAGGAGTGGGCCTCCTATGCAGCAGCGCCGACGCCAGGAAACCTGCGCGGATTGATGGCGACCATCCTGCAACACAACGGCTACAGCATTAATCCGACCACGCACCGACTCAGTGAAGGTGCGTTGATTTTTTACCGCCCGGGCGTTGCCGCTCTATTCGTGTTGAAGCTGCCACCCATCGCTGGCAATCAGGTTACTCGCACCACACCCGCAGGTACCGAACTCATCGACCCCGCCTATCTGACGAGGCTCAGCGTGTCGCAAAAACAGATGCTGGAGAGCCAGTTGGCTCACACCGAAGTCATCCATCTGGTGGGGGGTATACAACCCATATCCGCTGATTACCCGACGCTGTTCATTGTGAGAGAGGGCTGAGCCGCTGCTGAACGCCTGAACGGTACGTCCGCAAGTCCGGACACCTGCACACCCACAATCCAAATCAAGAGATTCAGTTAATGGTCAAACCACCAAAGCGTGTGGCCGGTGTTATTGCGCCTGACACACGCCCAAATGCCGCTGGCATTGTCCCCAGAATCCCCGGCGAAACCACGCAATCCTCTGCAGACCTGCCGAGCAATTCCGGGCGTCAACAGCCAGTGCAGGTCCACGAGGCATCTGCCGTCTACCCCGTGTCGGTAGCGGCCGCTCTGCGCGCCATCAGCTGGCCTGCCGATCAAGTGCACCTGCTACAACGGCTGGATCCCGACAGCGGATTGTTCACCAGCCCGGAAGGAAAGCTGTACGCCCATGTTGAAAATGCAGGGCATCTGCTGGTCGAAATCCATCACGATGGCCGCTTCCGGATTCCCTTCAACTTCACTCCGCATCTGGCGGGTCCTTTCCTGATCAAAACCGAGCGCCAGCCAGTCTGGACCTTCGAACGACCCAGTTGGCTGGCGCACAACCCAGACAATGACGGGCCAGCTGCAGCCGCTGAGCGTATCCCCGGGGAACAGCCGATCTACCTCGCCCCCGATGCCGCCGCCCTGCTCTCCCCCCGCCTGCAAACACTGGACGGCGTTCGCTACGACAAGCACCGAAAAACCTATATCGATACCGCAGAAGGAACCGTCATGGTGCGTAAAAACGCCAACGGTCACTATCAGCAGACCTCCGCGACGGCGCGCGAAGTATCCGCTCTATTGTTCGAACAGATTACCGGGACGCGACTGTGGCGCCGCAAGACCGGGCTAACCGATTTGCCTGCGCAACGCCCGCCGCAGGAAAAACGCAAAACCTCGACCGAGACGTCGGACCCCATGGCCGGCCCCAGCAAACGCCCGCATCAGGAAGAAGGGACAGACGCCACCCGGGCGCTGACCGAAAGCCTGCTCTCGGACAACCCTGACGCGATCAACTTGAGTTTCGCTTTATGGCGAAACTGGGGACACCGTGTCCGACCAGCGTTGGGTCAGCATATCGAGATCGACGGGCAGTATTACCGGGTGATGCAACAAGACCTGAATGCCAACCCGCGACTGGTTTACCTGCAGCATCCGTTGTTCTCGCCCGCCCTGTATGACGCCTTCGAATACATGCTGCGGGACAACCCGTCGCTGCAGCCCAAGTGGGCGGTTAAACAAAACCACCAATGGACGGTCCTCGACAGTGTCGTGCCCTTCGAAATGCCGATCACCCGGTACATCGCCAGAACCTTCAAGTACTTGTCGGATCAATCCGTCAATTCACTCGCCCGGGCCATGTTCAATCAGGCGAACCGATCGGAAATCATCATTGCCCCTGGTCTGGCGCTGATGAACCAGGTGTTTGGTTACTGGGCCAACAGGGATCGGCGCAGAGCACCGAATCGAGAGCTGGCCGACCCGCTCCTCATGTTGCGCCCTCTGTCCGGACCGGAACCCACCTTGGCGATTCCTGCTTCGCTGGGTGAAGGCCTGATGCGCCTGGATTTTGATCCCGGGCGCTTCTCTCGCCACTGGAACGAGTACGCCACGACGCCCACTGCGGCCAATCTGCGCAGGCTGTTCAGGCAGATTCTGGAGGATGACGGTTACGTGGTGAGCAACCCGACAAACACGCTTGCGGAAAACGAATTGTTGTTTCACCGCGAGAAAATCGATCACGTGTTCGTACTGAAACTGCCACCTCTTAACGACGGGCGCCTGCAGCGATTTCGGCCTGAGCGTTTTGAGAACAATGAAGTCGTGCTGCAAACATCCAGCAGCGAACCAAAGCCTTTGTCGACTTACCGCACAGAAAAAAAGATCAGCTACCTGCTCGGCGGCACCCAGACAGATGTTCTGGGGCAGACAACGCTGTTCATTTTCAAAGACCAATGACCGCGCAGGACAGTCAACCAAAAAACATGAACAGCTTAGAGATACTTCAATGACCAAACCCACAAAGACTAAAGTCCGCCCTGCTTCGCCCGACACCTCGGCGATCAACAGATCTGCCGCTGGCAATGGCAGCCTCAAAAACACTCAGGGTTCTGACATTTTTGCGCCAGGTACGAAACAACTGCCCGACACTTCCACTGCCGGTACGTCTGGCAGTGAAATGGCAGGCGCCCCACGCGTGGTGGTGAGTTACATAACGGATCCGCTGCTCACCGAAACCAATGCCAGACTGGCCGAGATATCCCTGCCGATATTACAAGCCGCTCTTCTACAGCCGCACAAATCCGTCGACGGGTTATTCGTGGCCCCGGGCGGCCAGATTTACGCGCACCTGGAAGACGGCCGGCATTACCGGGTTGAACTCAACACCGCCGGTCACTACCAGATTCCCTGGCCCGCGGCTCCGGGCGTGACACCACCCATTCTGAAAAAATCCACGGCCAGTCACGTTGGCGCATCGAGGCACAGTGGTACGCGGCTCACTCCAGACAGAGGAGTCTGTCTGCGCAGCCACGGACTGCCGAACCACTACAAGCGATCATCCTCGTCGACCCGCACCTGGCGACCCTTCTGCCTGCCGCGCGGGAGTCCCTGGACGGTATTCGCAAAGGGCCGCGTGGGAAAACCTATGTCGATATCGCCGAAGGAACCGTCCTGGTTCGCAGGAACGAACAAGGCGAATACAAACTGGCTTCAGCAACAACGATCAATGTGCCGGATATAGCGTTCGAGCAGATTCCCGGGCAATTCGTCTGGCGCCGTAAATTGCAGACGACTACAGAGACACAACAAGCTCCACAAGCAGGCAGTTCCCGTGCCCTGCCCCGGTCACAAAAGCCCGGCCCGAGTCCAAGTAAACGCCCTCGACTGCCAGAAGACAGTGATCCTCTCAATCCCTTCGTACTCATGGGCATCAGTGAATTATGGAAAGGCTGGGGAACCACGACGAAACCGTCAGCCGGCGACTCCATCGAAATCGGCGGCAAGCACTTTGCGATACTTGACCAGCCGAGCCACGCCATTGACGCCTTTGCCTTCATCAAGCCGCCACAGTTTTCTGCTACTCGTTTCGATGCTTTCGAACAGTTGCTGCTGAGCAATCCTGAGTTGCAACCCAGGGCGGCAGTGAAGTGGGAGGGCAATACGGGGCATGGCAGTCAGGCATGGAGAATCGTGGAGAGTCGGCCATTTGAGAAAAGCCTGACTCAATATGTCAGCGATCAGTTCCCCTATCTTTCCGATCACTCTGCAAGTAAAGCCGCACGGGAGATGTTCAACCGAGCCAGTCACTCCGAGAAAATAACAGGGTCCGGGATCAGTGCATTGTTCGAGACGTTCAAGTACTGGGAAAATCGCTCTATTTTCACGGGTGATAACAGAGTCGCTCGTCAAGACTTGAGCGACCCGCTGATGCTCCTCTCGCCGCTTGCGACTGACGTAAATGGTTACATGCGTATGCCGCTACCTTCCGCTGAAGGTCTGCGAAGAATCGACTTCAACCCGAAACTGTTCTCCGGCTCGCAACACCAAAGGGGTCGCCGAACAACGCGAACACTGTTCAAAGATCTTCTTAGTGCACACGGCTACTCCATTGCCCATGATTTCGGCGCCAACCAGGGGAATGCCTTATTGATCAAGCGAACGGGGGTTGATCCTGTTTTCATCCTGTTCATGGACAGGATTCAAAACAACACTGTTTTTCTCCCTGATCCAGTTGCCTGGCTCAAGAAAAGAGTCTTTGTCGACAACATGGACGTACAGGTCAAAGACGAGTTGATGGTGCATTTGCACACCAACAGAATCGTTTTTTTGCTGGGCACCAACGAGCCTCTCCCCACTCACGAACATAACCTTATTGTCACCCGACACAGCTGAGTGAGCTCCGGAGTTCTCTGCAGCGCAGGCGGGCAGATTACTCAGGCATAAAAAAGCCCGCAGTGTGAGCGGGCGAAAGACCAAAGAAGCTATATGCGCAGTCGCTTCCCGGTGGGGGGCAGCTGCTTGGGGGTCAACTGCCCCGGTACGTGGAATAGCTGTAAGGCGAAATCAGCAATGGCACGTGGTAGTGATCCTGTTCGGCAGAGATGCCGAAGCGCAGTACAACCACGTCCAGAAATGCCGGCTCCGGCAACTGAACGCCGCGGGCGCGGTAGTAATCGCCAGCGTGGAACTGAACCTGATAAACCCCGGTACGATAATCATCGCCTTGCAGCAGCGGCGCATCGACCCGGCCATCGCTGTTGGTTATCGCACTGGCGACCAATTCCAGGTGCGAACCTTCAACGCGGTACAGCTCGACCTTGATCGAACTGCCCGGGCAACCGTGTGCAGCGTCCAAAACGTGTGTTGTCAAACGTCCCATTGATTCTGCGCGCCTGCCTGCGTGGAAGCAGTCAGACCTCGCGCCTCCCGAAGTCAGATAAAAAGGAGACCGCACCGATTCGGAGCACGAAAAGCTGCGGCGAGCGACTGATTAAGACACTTTTCAAAAAAATTGTACACAATAAAAACGACATTTTTCACACCACCCCCGCCAATCGGGGGTTTCCCCGCGTTCTGCCAGCAACACGCCTATACATTGCACCTCCTATCCATTAACTGACTGGTCAGGCAGGTTTCTTGCAGGCTCACGCCAATACCAGGAAAAGATGACAGTCGGCGAAAAATGCGAAAATTCAGGCTTACAAATTGCGAATAAAGTTGTATACAATCAGCCCATCGCTGTGACGCCAGCCTGCCAGGCCGCCACACCCATCTGTCAACGAATAAGAAGGAAGACTGCAGTGAGCGCTGACTACCCACGCGACCTGATCGGTTACGGCAGTAACCCTCCTCACCCACACTGGCCGGGCAATGCCCGCATCGCTCTGTCGTTCGTACTCAATTACGAAGAAGGTGGCGAGCGCAATATCCTGCACGGCGACAAAGAATCCGAAGCCTTCCTCTCCGAAATGGTTGCCGCTCAGCCGCTGCAAGGTGCGCGTAACATGAGCATGGAATCGCTTTACGAGTATGGCAGCCGCGCCGGCGTCTGGCGGATTCTGAAACTGTTCAAGGAATTCGACATTCCGTTGACCATCTTCGCCGTGGCCATGGCCGCTCAGCGCCACCCGGATGTGATTCGTGCGATGGTCGAGGCCGGTCACGAGATCTGCAGCCACGGCTACCGCTGGATCGACTATCAGTACATGGACGAAGCGCAGGAGCGTGAGCACATGCTCGAAGCGATCCGCGTCCTCACCGAAATCACCGGCGAGCGCCCACTGGGCTGGTACACCGGCCGCACTGGCCCGAACACCCGTCGCCTGGTCATGGAAGAAGGTGGTTTCCTCTACGACTGCGACACTTACGACGATGACCTGCCCTACTGGGAACCGAACAACCCGACCGGCAAGCCGCATCTGGTGATCCCGTACACCCTCGACACCAACGACATGCGCTTCACCCAAGTGCAGGGTTTCAACAAGGGTGACGACTTCTTCGAATACCTCAAAGACGCGTTCGACGTGCTTTACGCCGAAGGCGCTGAAGCACCGAAAATGCTCTCGATCGGTCTGCACTGCCGCCTGATCGGCCGTCCGGGTCGCCTCGCTTCGCTCAAACGCTTTATCGAATACGCCAAAAGTCATGAACAGGTGTGGTTCAGCCGTCGCGTCGACATCGCGCGTCACTGGCACGAAACCCACCCGTACCAAGAGGCCGCGAAATGAGCCGCTTTCAAACCCTGCAACCGTCGACCCTGAGCCGCGACGCTTTCGTCAACGCCTTCGCCGACATCTACGAACATTCGCCATGGGTGGCCGAGAAGGCCTACGACCTGGGTGCGGACGCTTCGATCGACGAGATCGAAACCCTGCACCAGCGCATGAGCGACATCCTGTTGAGCGCTGATCACGCCAGTCAGCTGGCACTGATCAACGCTCACCCGGACCTGGCCGGCAAAGCGGCCGTCCAGGGCCAACTGACCGAAGCCAGCACCAATGAACAGGCTGGCGCCGGTATTCACCAATGCACGGCCGAAGAGTTCCAGCGCTTCACCGAGCTGAACGACGCCTACAAAGCCAAGTTCAAGTTTCCCTTCATCATGGCGGTAAAAGGCAGCAACCGGCATCAGATCCTCGCGGCGTTCGAAACGCGCATTCACAACTCGCAAGACACCGAGTTCAAATGCGCGCTGGCGGAGATCAACAAGATCGCCCTGTTCCGTTTACTGACTCTTTAGCAAGCCTGACCCGAGTACATCAAACGCGGAGAGTACCCAGGGTCCTGCAAGCATCCCCAGCCACTTTTTTAAAGGCAGACAAGAAGAATGAAAGCTTACGCCGTACCTTTCGAAAAATTCGTCAACCTGGCCGATGCCCGTCTGGGCACCAAAATCATTTCGGTCACCGATGACTGGTTCGCAGACGCCAATCGTCTGTTCCAACCGACCCCGGCCGTATGGAAGGAGGGCGTGTTCGATGACAACGGCAAGTGGATGGACGGCTGGGAATCACGCCGCAAGCGCTTCGAAGGCTTCGACAGCGCCGTAATCCGTCTGGGCGTACCGGGCTCGATCAAAGGCGTGGACATCGATACTTCATTCTTCACCGGCAACTTCCCGCCATCGGCCTCTCTGGAAGCGTGCTTCCTGGCGTCGGGCGAGCCTGATGAAAACACCCAGTGGACTGAAGTGCTGTCGGCCGTCGAGCTGCAGGGCAACAGCCACCACTACCACGAAATCAGCAACGACCAAGCGTTCAGCCACCTGCGCTTCAACATCTACCCGGACGGCGGTGTCGCCCGTCTGCGCGTGTACGGCATTCCGTTCCGCGACTGGTCCGCTGTGGGTGACAACGAGCAAGTCGATCTGGCAGCAGCCCTGAATGGTGGCCGCGCCCTCGCCTGCTCCGACGAACACTTCGGCCGCATGAGCAACATCCTCAACCCGGGCCGTGGCATCAACATGGGCGACGGCTGGGAAACTGCACGTCGTCGCACGCCAGGCAATGACTGGGTCATCGTCGCGCTGGGTCACCCGGGCGAGATCGAGAAGATCGTCGTCGACACCCTGCACTTCAAAGGCAACTACCCGGACACTTGCTCGATCCAGGGTGCGTTCGTCAAAGGTGGTACTGACAGCCAGATCGAAACCCAGTCGCTGTTCTGGCGTGAACTGCTGCCAAGCCAGAAGCTGGAAATGCACGCCGAACACACCTTCGTCGAGCAGATCAAGGCGCTGGGCCCGATCACCCACATCCGCCTGAACGTGTTCCCGGATGGTGGTGTGAGCCGCCTGCGCGTTTTGGGCAAGGTCGCTAAATAAGGTTGAACCCATTCGCGAGCAAGCTCGCTCCCACAAGGGATTGCATTCCACAGGTGGGAGCGAACCTGCTCGCGAAGGCGTCAGAACAGTCAACACAGAATTCGGATAAGAAGAACAGCATGCGCACACTAACGATTGAACCGCTGAGCAAAGAAGCCTTCGCCCCTTTCGGTGACGTGATCGAAACCGACGGCAGCGATCACTTCATGATCAACAACGGTTCGACCATGCGCTTCCATAAACTGGCGACGGTCGAAACCGCTCAGCCTGAGGACAACGCGATCATCAGCATCTTCCGCGCCGACGCGCAGGACATGCCGCTGACCGTTTGCATGCTGGAACGCCATCCGCTGGGCAGCCAGGCTTTCATTCCGCTGCTCGGCAATCCCTTTCTGATCGTGGTCGCGCCCGTTGGCGATGAACCTGTATCAGGCTTGGTCCGCGCCTTCGTCACCAACGGCAGGCAGGGCATTAATTACCATCGCGGCGTTTGGCACCATCCGGTGCTGACGATCGAAAAGCGGGATGACTTCCTGGTGGTTGATCGCAGTGGCACAGGCAATAACTGCGATGAGCATTTTTTCAAAGAGGATGAGCGTTTGATCCTCGCCCCCCACCAATAAGAGAAGGTCTGATCACTCGACAACAAGAGTGACAGGCGAGAGGTAAAGACTGTGGAAGCACATCTGTTGGAATGGCTGAACCTGAGCGTGCGCTGGGTTCACATGATTACTGGCGTGGCCTGGATCGGCGCGTCGTTCTACTTCGTCTGGCTGGAGAACAACCTCAACCGCGTCAACCCGAAAACCGGCCTGGCCGGTGACCTGTGGGCGATCCACGGTGGCGGTATCTATCACCTGGAAAAATACAAACTGGCCCCGCCGGCGATGCCGGAGAACCTGCACTGGTTCAAATGGGAAGCCTACTTCACCTGGATGTCGGGGATCGCGCTGCTGTGCGTGGTGTTCTACTCCAACCCAACGCTCTACCTGCTGGCTCCGGGCAGCACCCTGAGCGGCCCTGAAGGCGTGGCCATCGGTATCGGCTCGCTATTCCTCGGCTGGTTCATCTACTCCTTCCTGTGCGACTCGGCACTGGGCAAACGCCCTGCTCTGCTCGGCTTCATTCTGTTCGTGCTGATCATCGGCGCAGCGTATGGCTTCAGCAAAGTGTTTAGCGGTCGTGGTGCGTACCTGCACGTCGGCGCGATCATCGGCACCATCATGGTCGGTAACGTGTTCCGCATCATCATGCCGGCGCAGCGTGCACTGGTTGCCGCAATTGCCGAGAACCGCACGCCGGATCCGGCGCTTCCAGCCAAAGGCTTGCTGCGTTCGCGTCACAACAACTACTTCACCCTGCCGGTGCTGTTCATCATGATCAGCAACCACTTCCCGAGCACCTATGGCAGCCAGTACAACTGGTTGATCCTCGCCGGGATCGCGGTGTTGGCGGTGTTGGTGCGTCACTACTTCAACACCCGTCACGACAGCCACAAGTTTGCCTGGACTCTGCCGGTTGCAGCGGTGGGCATGATCACCCTGGCGTACGTCACCGGCCCAACGCCGATGTCGACCGCACCGGAAGTGGCCAAGGCACCAACCAAAATCGAGTACCAACCGCTGCCGGAAACGGCATTGGGCGGTGGCGCGAAACCGGCTGAAGCGGCGGCACCTGCTGCACCCGCAGCCCCTGCAGCAGCACCGGCGCAAGCCTCCAACACAGGCCCGGCCTTCGACAAAGTGCACAACGTGATTCAGGAACGTTGCGCGGTTTGCCACTCGGCCAAACCGACCAGCCCGTTGTTCAGTGCGGCCCCTGCCGGTGTGATGTTCGACACCCCAGAGCAAATTCGCCAGAACGCGGCGCGCATCCAGGCGCAAGCCATCACCACGCAGATCATGCCGCTGGGCAACATCACGCAGATGACCCAGCAGGAACGTGACCTGATCGGTGCATGGATCGCCCAGGGAGCACAGACCAACTAAGCAACAAAGCTTCGCGAGCAAGCTCGCTCCCACAGAGATCGCGCATTTCCTGTGGGAGCGAGCCTGCTCGCGAATCGCCTTAACGCGGTTTTACCTGATGCAAAGAAACAGCTGTGAGCAACCCGGCAGCTGTTCAATCACAAGAATAAAAAGATCCGAGGTGTTGCATGTCCGAGCTGTCCAAAGCGCGCATCCCCGACGCACCCGCCATTCAGCGATTGCCCCTTTTGCAACTGATCCTGGTCGGTTTGCAACATGTTCTGCTGATGTACGGCGGTGCCATCGCGGTGCCGCTGATCATTGGACAGGCCGCTGGCCTGAGTCGTGAAGAAATTGCCTTCCTGATCAACGCCGACCTGCTGGTCGCCGGTATCGCCACCATCGTGCAATCCATGGGCATAGGCCCGATGGGCATTCGCATGCCGGTGATGATGGGCGCCAGTTTTGCTGCAGTCGGCAGCATGGTCGCCATGGCCGGCATGCCCGGTATCGGCCTGCAAGGCATCTTCGGTGCGACGATCGCTGCCGGTTTCTTCGGCATGCTCATCGCGCCGTTCATGTCCAAGGTCGTGCGCTTTTTCCCGCCGCTGGTGACCGGCACGGTCATCACCTCGATCGGTTTGTCGCTGTTCCCCGTGGCCGTAAACTGGGCCGGCGGCGGCGCCGCTGCTGCGCAATTCGGCTCACCGATTTATCTGGCCATCGCCGCTCTGGTGTTGGGCACCATCCTGCTGATCCACCGCTTCATGCGCGGTTTCTGGGTCAACATTTCCGTGTTGATCGGCATGTGTTTCGGCTACCTGCTGTGCGGTGCCATCGGCATGGTCGACCTGAGCGGCATGGCCAGCGCGCCATGGGTTCAGTTCGTCACTCCGCTGCATTTCGGCATGCCGAAATTCGAACTGGCACCGATTCTGTCGATGTGCCTGGTAGTGGTGATCATCTTTGTTGAATCCACCGGGATGTTCCTCGCGCTGGGCAAGATCACCGGCCAGGAAGTCTGCCCGCGCATGCTGCGTCGCGGCTTGCTGTGTGATGCCGGCGCCTCGTTTGTCGCTGGTTTCTTCAACACCTTCACCCACTCCTCGTTCGCGCAGAACATCGGCCTGGTGCAGATGACCGGCGTGCGCTGCCGCTCGGTGACCATCGTTGCCGGTGGCTTGCTGATCGTGTTGAGCCTGCTGCCGAAAGCGGCATTCCTCGTTGCATCTATTCCTCCAGCGGTTTTGGGCGGCGCAGCGATTGCAATGTTCGGCATGGTCGCCGCGACCGGAATCAAGATTCTCCAGGAAGCCGACATCGGTGACCGGCGCAACCAGTTGCTGGTCGCGGTGAGCATCGGCATGGGCCTGATCCCGGTGGTGCGTCCGGAGTTTTTTGCGCATTTGCCGATGTGGATGAGCCCGATTACCCACAGCGGCATCGCCATGGCAACGCTCAGTGCGCTGACGCTGAACCTGCTGTTCAACATTCTCGGCGGCAAAGAGCGCGCGGCGATCAATGACTGCCACGCGCATTAACAGCATTACTGATTATCCCTGTGGGAGCGAGCTTGCTCGCGAAGAGGCCATGTCAGTCAACATCACTGTTGAATGACACACCGCTTTCGTCGGAACGCCGCCCGGAGCAAGCTCGCTCCCACAGGGACTGTGCAACACCCTGCCTCAAACAATAAAAACAAGAGGGAGCAACAGATGATTCGCACGCAAACCAACGTTCTGTTGAGTGGCGGCCTGCTGGCCGCGAGTCAGGCCATGGCCGGCGATTTACTGCTGTGGCAGACCAACAGCCTGAGCTATCTGTACGGCAAGAATTTCGCAATCAACCCATCGATCCAGCAGACGCTGACCTTCGAGCACGCCGACAAATGGAAGTACGGCGACAACTTCCTGTTCGTCGACAAGATCTTCTACAACGGCAAGGAAGACGCGAACAAAGGCCCGCACGCCTTCTACGGTGAATTCACCCCGCGCTTCTCGTTCGGCAAGATCTTCGACCAGAAGCTCGAGTTCGGCCCGATCAAGGACGTGCTGCTCGCCATGACTTACGAGTACGGCGAAGGCGACAGCGAGGCCTACCTGATCGGCCCAGGTTTCGACCTCAAGGTGCCCGGCTTCAACTACGTCACCCTGAACATCTTTCGCCGCCAGACCGAAGGCCCACGCCCCGGCGACGGCGTATGGCAGATCACCCCCGGCTGGTCCTACAGCTTTCCCCTGGGCAATTCCGATGTGCTGATCGACGGCTACCTCGATTGGGTAGTCGACAACGATGAGAACTCACGCGGCACCTACCACGCCAACCTGCACATCAATCCGCAGATCAAATATGACCTGGGCAAAGCTTTGGGCTGGAGCCAGAAGCAACTGTATGTCGGCACCGAATACAGCTATTGGAAAAATAAATACGGCGTCGAAAACACGCACAACTTCGACACCAATCAGAACACCGCCAGCCTGCTGGTAAAGGTGCATTTCTAAGATGGCCCGCAACCGTGCCCCATACCTGTCGTCGGTGCTCTGTTGCGGGGCACTTGAGAGCTGGCCGAGGAGTCAGTATTCTCCGCGGCCTCCTGAATTCGGTCTAAAAAAAAGCCCGGATTTAATTCCTGACCGAAAAGCCAACATATCCCGGCCCCGGTCAGTACCGAGGCGTCCCGAAAACACACTCAATCGACTGTTTTTCAGCAGCCGAGCGGGTGTTTTTTTGCTTTTCGAAAGCCTTGGCTCAGCTCTTGCTAACAGCAACGAAGCTGACCGATCGGATGAGTTTTTGCAGCAACGAAAAAAGGCGCCACACCAGAGCGCCGATCTTAAAAAAATAACGTGGAACACTTACTTTGGGAGCAACCGAATGAAACGTATGTGCACCAGCCTGATGCTCGCGGGATCGATGTTGGCCGGCGGCCAGGCCATGGCCGAAGGCCTGCTGCAGTGGCAGAACAACAGCCTGACCTACCTCTATGGCAAGGACTTCCAGGTCAACCCGCGCATCCAGCAGACCGTCACCTTCGAGCACGCCGATGCGTGGAAGTACGGGGACAACTTCCTGTTCGTCGACAAGATCTTCTACAACGGCAAGCCTGACAGCGGCGTCGGCAACAACACGTATTACGGCGAGTTCAGCCCGCGCCTGTCGCTGGGCAAGATCCTCGACCAGAAGATCGAATTCGGCCCGATCAAAGACGTGCTGCTGGCGATGACCTACGAGTTCGGTGAAGGTGATGTCGAGTCTTACCTGATCGGCCCTGGTTTCGACCTGGCCATCCCGGGCTTCGACTACTTCCAGTTGAACTTCTATCAGCGCCACACCGAAGGCCCACGTGCGGGCGACAACGTCTGGCAGATCACCCCGGTGTGGTCGTACACCATTCCGGTCGGCAATTCGAACATCCTGATCGACGGTTTCATGGACTGGGTCAGCGACAACGACGTCAACAAAAAGGGCGAGTACCACGCCAACCTGCACTTCAACCCACAGATCAAATATGACCTGGGCAAAGCGCTGCGTCTCGGCGAGAAGCAGTTGTACGTCGGTGTGGAATACGACTACTGGAAAGACAAGTACGGCATCGACGACACCGGTGCATTCAAGACCAATCAGAGCAACACCAGCTTCCTGGTGAAGTACCACTTCTGATCCGGCGGCGTCCGCAAGGATGCCTTCGCGAGCAAGCTCGCTCCCACAGTGGTTCTATGTTGAAGGCGAATTCCGCATACGACGCCGAACCCTGTGGGAGCGAGCTTGCTCGCGAATGGGTTCAAACAAGATTCGAGGCGGACGCCACCGTTTCGGATATCTCGAGAAACCGGCACAGCTCCTCGCGCTTGGCCAACGCATCCCGCCGCCCCAGATCAATCAACTCGCTGCAATACCCCGCCTCGAACAACAGATAACTCAACACCCCTGCCCCACTCGTCTTGGTCGCGCCCGGTCCGCGCAAGAACAAGCGCAACGCCGCCGGCAATTCCTGGCGATGGCGTGCCGCGATTTCATCGATCGGCTGGCTCGGCGAGATCACCAGCACCTCCACCGGCGCCACACCCAACTCACGGGTCGGCGTGCCGGCGGGCATCAAATGGCTGAACTGGTTGAGACGCTGAAGTAACTCGATGTCGCTCTCCAGGCTGTCAATGAATGTGCTGTTGAGCATGTGCCCGCCAATCTGCGCCAGCGTAGGCTGTTGCCCGGTGTAGGCGCGTTCCAGCGGCTGCTGCGGATCAAAGCCGCGCGGGTTGCCACTGACGCCCACCACCAGCACTCGGCTCGCGCCCAGGTGCAGTGCCGGGCTGATCGGTGCGGATTGCCGCACCGCGCCGTCGCCAAAATATTCATCGCCGAGTTTGACCGGTGCGAACAGCAACGGGATCGCCGAACTGGCGAGCAGGTGCTCCACCGTCAGTTCCGTCGGCACGCCAATCCGCCGATGGCGTAACCATGAATCGATCTTGCCGCCGCCCTGATAGAACGTCACCGCTTGCCCGGATTCGTAGCCGAACGCCGTCACCGCCACCGCATGCAATTGCTTGCGCGCGATCGATTCGGCGATACCGGGCATGTGCAGTTTTTCATTGAGCAGTTCGCGCAGCGGCGAACTGTTGAGCAACGCCACTGGCAGTTGCCGACCGAGGCCGAGCAGGCTGTGGCTGACAAAACGGCTGGCCTGACGGATAACCCCGGGCCAGTCACTGCGCAGCACGCAATCGCTGCGAAAGCCCTGCCAGAACAAGGTCAGGCGTTCGATGGCGGCGCGAAAGTCGCTAGCGCCACTGGCGAGGCTGACGGCGTTGATCGCCCCGGCCGAGGTGCCGACGATCACCGGAAACGGATTGTCCGCACCCAACGGCAGCAATTCGGCAATCGCCGCCAACACGCCCACCTGATACGCCGCCCGAGCCCCGCCGCCGGAAAGAATCAAACCTGTGACCGGTTCAGCTGGGCTCATCGCAACACTCCATGGTGCTTGAAAGGATGGGGGAATCAACCGCGTTTGGCGTACAACTTCGGCTCGCCCGGTGGCCGGCTCTTGAAGCGCCGATGCGCCCACAGGTACTGCTCGGGGCAGGCACGCAAAGCGCTCTCGACCCACTGATTGATGCGGATGCAGTCGGCTTCTTCGGTTTCGCCGGGGAAATCTTCCAGCGGCGGATGAATCACCAACCGATAACCGCTGCCGTCGGCCAGACGCTCCTGGGTGAACGGCACCACCAGCGCCTTGCCCAGACGCGCAAATTTCGTCGTCGCTGTCACCGTCGCCGCCTGAATGCCGAACAGCGGCACGAAAATGCTCTGCTTGGCGCCATAGTCCTGATCCGGCGCATACCAGATCGCGCGACCGGAGCGCAGCAGCTTGAGCATGCCGCGCACGTCGTCACGCTCCACGGCCAGCGAGTCGAGATTGTGCCGCTCGCGACCGCGACGCTGGACGAAGTCGAACAGCGGGTTTTTGTGTTCGCGGTACATGCCATCAATCGTGTGCTGCTGACCGAGCAACGCCGCGCCGATTTCCAGCGTGGTGAAATGCGCGGCCATCAGAATCACGCCTTTGCCTTCGCGCTGGGCCTTTTGCAAATGCTCCAGGCCTTCAACGTGGGCCAGCTTGGCCAGACGCTCGCGCGACCACCACCAGCTCATGGCCATTTCAAAAAAGGCGATACCGGTGGAGGCGAAATTTTCCTTGAGCAGGCGTTTGCGCTCAGCGGCGGATTTTTCCGGGAAGCACAGTTCAAGATTGCGCTTGGCGATGCGCCGCCGGTCGCCGGCCACGCGATACATCAGCGCGCCCAAAACACGACCGATGGTCAGCAAGACCGGATACGGCAACTGGACGATCAGCCACAAAAGCCCCAGACCGCACCAGAGCGGCCAGAAGCGTGGCGATAAAAAGGCTGTTCGAAAACGCGGGCGATCCATTAAAGCTTCCGTAAATGCAGTGGCCGCGCATTCTACATCGTTCGACCCGGCTTGCGGCCTGCGGGCGTTCTCGTTATAAGTCTCGGCACTTTTAGTGACAAGCCGTTGTATGCCGACATGAGCCAAACCGAACCGTTAGACCAAGATCCCGTATTCCAGCTCAAGGGCAGCATGCTGGCCATTACTGTGCTGGAACTGGCCCGTAACGACCTCGAAAGCCTCGATCGGCAATTGGCCGCCAAAGTTGCCCAGGCGCCGAACTTCTTCAGCAACGCGCCGCTGGTTCTGGCGCTGGACAAACTGCCGCCAAGCGAAGGCGCCGTCGATCTGCCAGGCCTGATGCGCGTCTGCCGTCAACATGGCCTGCGCACCCTGGCGATTCGCGCCAGCCGTATCGAAGACATCGCCGCCGCCATCGCTATCGACATTCCGGTGCTGCCGCCGTCGGGCGCCCGTGAACGACCGCTGGAAACACCCGAAGCCGAGGTCAAAAAGAAGCCGGAAAAACCGCCGGAGCCAACGGTCAAACCGACCCGCGTGATCACCACGCCAGTACGTGGTGGCCAACAGATATATGCCCAGGGTGGCGATTTGGTCGTGGTGTCCTCGGTCAGTCCGGGGGCGGAACTTCTCGCCGATGGCAACATCCATGTATACGGCCCGATGCGTGGTCGGGCGCTGGCCGGCGTGAAGGGTGACACCAAGGCACGGATTTTCTGTCAGCAATTGAGCGCTGAACTGATCTCCATCGCCGGTCATTACAAGGTTTCCGAAGATTTGCGCCGCGACCCTATGTGGGGCTCGGGCGTACAGGTCAGCCTGTCGGGCGACGTGTTGAACATCATTCGGCTTTAACGGATACTGCCGCATTTTCCAAGCATCTCTAAAACGTAGCGAAAACGGCTCAAACGAAGTAGGAAAAAGGCTCAATGCCGAATTCCAGCCAAGGCTGTCCGACTGCAGTAGTTTTCAAGAGATGTTTTTCAGGGGCTAAAAAGTCCTTCTTCCTTAGGGGTGAAACACCTTGGCCAAGATTCTCGTGGTTACATCCGGCAAGGGTGGTGTGGGTAAGACCACCACCAGCGCCGCTATCGGTACCGGCCTCGCTCTGCGCGGCCACAAAACAGTGATCGTCGACTTCGACGTGGGCTTGCGTAACCTTGACCTGATCATGGGTTGCGAGCGCCGCGTGGTGTATGACTTCGTCAACGTGGTCAACGGCGAAGCCAACCTGCAACAAGCGCTGATCAAAGACAAGCGCCTGGAAAACCTCTACGTACTGGCCGCCAGTCAGACCCGCGACAAAGACGCGCTGACTGTCGAAGGCGTGGAAAAAGTCCTGATGGAGCTCAAGGAACAATTCGAGTTCGTCGTCTGCGACTCCCCGGCGGGCATCGAGAAAGGTGCTCACCTGGCCATGTACTTCGCTGATGAAGCGATCGTCGTGACCAACCCGGAAGTGTCCTCGGTACGAGATTCGGACCGCATGCTGGGCCTGCTGGCCAGCAAATCGCGCCGCGCCGAACGTGGCGAAGACCCGATCAAGGAACACTTGCTGATCACTCGCTACCATCCAGAGCGTGTTGAAAAGGGCGAAATGCTGGGCGTTGAAGACGTCAAGGAAATCCTCTCGGTAACCCTGCTCGGCGTGATCCCGGAATCCCAGGCGGTGCTCAAGGCATCCAACCAGGGCGTCCCGGTGATTCTCGACGACCAGAGCGATGCCGGTCAGGCCTACAGCGATACCGTCGACCGTTTGCTGGGCAAAGAAAAAGCCCACCGTTTCCTCGATGTCGAGAAGAAGGGATTCTTCGAGCGCCTGTTTGGAGGTAGGTAATGAACCTTTTTGACTTCTTTCGTGCCAACAAAAAGCCAAGTACCGCCTCGGTAGCGAAAGAGCGTCTACAGATCATCGTGGCGCATGAGCGCGGCCAGCGCAGCACGCCGGATTACTTGCCAGCCTTGCAGAAGGAACTGGTCGACGTGATCCGCAAGTACGTCAACATCGGCAACGACGACGTACATGTTGCACTGGAAAGCCAGGGCAGTTGCTCGATTCTGGAACTCAACATCACCCTGCCTGATCGCTGAGTCGATCCGGCAGGTACGACGGCGGTTCAGGGCCATCCCCATGCGGGATGGCCCTGAACCGCCGTTGGCATTTGTTACGAGGCTGTTTTAATGCCGCTGTCCAACATCCGCATCATCCATCAGGACGCCGCCGTACTGGTGGTCGACAAACCGACGTTGCTGCTCTCGGTGCCCGGTCGCGCCGACGACAACAAGGATTGCCTGATTACCCGCCTGCAGGAAAACGGCTACCCCGAAGCGCGCATCGTCCATCGCCTGGACTGGGAAACCTCCGGCATCATTTTGCTGGCGCGTGATGCCGATACGCATCGCGAACTGTCACGGCAGTTTCATGACCGCGAAACTGAAAAGGCCTACACCGCACTGGCCTGGGGTCAGCCGGAACTGGACAGTGGCAGCATCGATTTGCCCTTGCGTTACGACCCGCCGACCAAACCGCGCCATGTCGTCGACCACGAATTCGGCAAGCATGCGCTGACCTTCTGGCGTGTGCTGGAGCGTTGCGGCGACTGGTGCCGCGTTGAGCTGACACCGATCACCGGCCGCTCGCATCAGTTGCGCGTGCACATGCTGTCGATCGGGCATCCGCTGCTCGGTGATGGCCTCTACGCCCACGAGCAGGCGCTGGCGGCATGGCCACGCCTGTGCCTGCACGCGAGCATGCTCAGCTTCACCCATCCGCAAACCGGCGAACGCCTGCGTTTCGAGTGCCCTGCGCCGTTCTGACAAGCACCACCGAACCCATGTGGGAGCGAGCAGGCTCGCTCCCACATGGGTTCGGTGCAGATTCAATTCCCCGGCCGATGCGTTAAACTCCCGCCCACTGCTGTCTGGAGTTTCTTATGCGCGAAGAGTTGAACCAAGGCCTGATCGACTTTCTCAAGGCCTCCCCTACCCCGTTCCACGCCACCGCCAGTCTGGTGCAGCGTCTGGAGGCTGCCGGTTTCGTGCGCCTCGACGAGCGCGAGCCCTGGACCACCGAGCCGAACGGCCGCTATTACGTCACCCGTAACGACTCCTCGATCGTCGCGATCAAAATGGGCCGCACCTCGCCACTGCACGGCGGTATCCGCTTGGTTGGCGCGCACACCGACAGCCCGTGCCTGCGGGTCAAGCCGCAACCGGAACTGCAGCGTCAGGGCTTCTGGCAACTGGGTGTTGAAGTCTACGGCGGTGCCCTCCTGGCGCCGTGGTTCGACCGTGATCTATCGCTGGCCGGCCGCGTGACCTTCCGCCGCGACGGCAAAGTCGAAAGCCAGTTGATCGACTTCAAGGCGCCAATCGCGATCATTCCCAACCTGGCCATTCACCTCAACCGTGAAGCCAATCAGGGCTGGGCGATCAACGCGCAGACCGAACTGCCACCGATCCTCGCGCAATTCGCCGGTGACGAGCGCGTCGACTTCCGCGCCGTGCTCACCGATCAACTGGCCCGCGAACATGGCTTGAACGCCGACGTCGTGCTCGATTACGAGTTGAGTTTCTACGACACGCAAAGCGCTGCAGTGATCGGCCTCAACGGCGACTTCATAGCCGGCGCGCGCCTCGACAACCTGCTGTCGTGCTACGCCGGCCTGCAAGCCTTGCTGACCGCCGAAACCGACGAAACCTGCGTGCTGGTGTGCAACGACCACGAAGAAGTCGGTTCCTGCTCGGCCTGCGGCGCCGATGGCCCGATGCTCGAACAAACCCTGCGTCGTCTGCTGCCGGAAGGTGACGAGTTCGTCCGCACCATCCAGAAGTCCCTGCTGGTCTCGGCCGACAACGCCCACGGCGTGCACCCCAACTACGCGGAAAAGCACGATGCCAACCACGGCCCGAAACTCAACGCCGGCCCGGTGATCAAGGTCAACAGCAACCAGCGCTACGCCACCAACAGCGAAACCGCCGGGTTCTTCCGCCATCTGTGCATGGCCGAAGAAGTGCCGGTACAGAGCTTCGTGGTGCGCAGCGACATGGGTTGCGGCTCGACCATCGGCCCGATCACCGCCAGCCACCTCGGCGTGCGCACTGTCGACATCGGCCTGCCGACCTTCGCCATGCACTCGATCCGCGAACTGTGCGGCAGCCATGACCTGGCACATCTGGTCAAAGTACTCAGCGCGTTCTACGCCTGCCGCGAATTGCCCTAAAAGCTTAAAAGCTTCGCGAGCAGGTCGAATCGTCGCACCGTCGCTCCCACAGTTTGAAATGCATTCCAATGTGGGAGCGAGCCTGCTCGCGAAAGCGTCAGTTCAGGCAGCACAAATTTCATCTTGAAACCGGCTCAACTCTGATACACATCAGAACAGCTCAAGCAAAACCGACCTAGACTTACATCATTCATTTCGACAAGGCAGTCTCCATGATCTCGATGTCTTCGTTCCACGCCATGCTCATTCCCATCCTGTGCGGAATGATCCTGCTGGCGATCGGTTTCAACTTCCGTGACAAGAACGCCGGGGTATTTGCCATGTGGGTCGGCATGCTGACGATCCTCGCCACGGTGGTCTACAAGATACTCGCCAAACTCAACGAATAAATCCGCGCCCGGCTCGCATTGAATGGGTGGGCCTCGTACACTCCAGCGAATCCGCCCCTTGCGAGGTTGACCGCCTAGTGTTCGCTCGTCTTTTTGCTTTGCCCAGTCTGTTCCTTGTCTGCCTGATGACACTGCTGCAGATGGCGCCCGCCCACGCGGTCGGCTTGCCTGGTCTGCTCAACACCAACAAGGCCCAGCCAGAAGCCCAGGAACCGCTCGGCCAGTCCCTCGACGAAGTCATCAAGTCGCTGGAAAACGACAAGCAACGCGCGCAACTGCTGACCGACCTGAAAAAGCTGCGCGACGCCACCAAAAAGGCCCAGGCCAGCCCCGAAGAAGGCGTACTCGGCCTGATCGGCGGGACCCTCGCCAACTTCGAAAAGCAATTCACCGGTGCCGACAGCCCGCTCAACCGCTGGGGCAACGAGTTCGACCTGGCCAAGGACGAACTGAGCGCGATGCTGCTACCGGCTAACGAGTGGCTGCCGATCATTTTCGGTTTCGCCATGATCCTGATGGTCTGGAGCCTGCTCGCCGCCGCGCTGATCTGGCTCAGTCACCGGGTACGCATGCGCTTCGGCCTCACCGAAGAACTGCCGCAACACCCCAAAGCCCTCGACATGCTGCGCTTTGCATTACGCAAGCTCGGGCCATGGCTGATCGCGTTGGTAATGACCGTCTACATGAGCTACGCGCTACCGTCGTCGCTAGGCAAAAGCCTGGCGATGGTGCTGGCCTATGCGCTGGTGGTCGGCACCTGTTTCTCGGCGATCTGCGTGATCGCGTTTTCCCTGCTCGACGGCCCGCACCGCCATCGTGCGCTGTACATCCTGCGTCATCAGGCGTTCCGGCCGCTATGGCTGATCGGCAGCTTCGCCGCGTTCGGTGAAGCGTTGAACGATCCGCGCCTGATCGAAAGCCTCGGCGTGCATCTGGCCCACACGGCCGCGACCATCGCCAATGTCCTCGCGGCAATCTCCACCGGCCTGTTTATCCTGCGTTTCCGCCGGCCGATCGCGCACTTGATTCGCAACCAGCCGCTGTCACGACGCCTGACCCGCCGCGCCCTCAGCGATACCATCGAAATCCTCGGTACCTTCTGGTACGTGCCGGCGCTGGTGCTGGTTGGCATCTCGCTGTTCGCCACGTTCGTCTCCGCCGGCGACACCAGCACCGCACTGCGTCAGTCGCTGATCTGCACCGTGCTGCTGGTGTTGTGCATGGTGATCAACGGCCTCGTGCGCCGCCACTCACTGAAACCGCAACGCGGGCCGAAACGTCACGCGCTGTATTCCGAGCGTCTGAAAAACTTCTTTTATACCCTCGCGCACCTGCTGGTCTGGCTGGTCTTTATCGAACTCGGCCTGCGCGTCTGGGGCCAGTCGCTGATCGGTTTTGCCGAAGGTGAGGGGCATGATGTCAGCGTCAAACTGTTCAGCCTGATCGGCACACTGATTTTCTCCTGGCTGATCTGGATCCTCGCCGACACGGCCGTGCACCACGCCCTCACCCGCTCGCGCAAAGGTCTGGCGAATGCCCGCGCGCAAACGATGATGCCGCTGATCCGCAACGTGCTGTTCGTGGCGATTTTCATCATTGCGTTGATCGTCGCGCTCGCCAACATGGGCATGAACGTCACGCCACTGCTGGCCGGTGCCGGCGTGATCGGCCTGGCCATCGGTTTCGGTGCGCAGTCGCTGGTAGCGGACCTGATCACCGGTCTGTTCATCATCATCGAAGACTCGCTGGCCATCGATGACTACGTCGACGTCGGCGGCCACCTCGGCACTGTCGAAGGCCTGACCATCCGCACCGTGCGCCTGCGCGATATCGACGGCATCGTCCACACCATCCCGTTCAGCGAAATCAAAAGCATCAAGAACTACTCGCGGGAATTTGGCTACGCAATCTTCCGCGTGGCGGTGCCGTACAACATGGAAATCGACGACGCGATCAAACTGATGCGCGAAGTCGGCCAGAAGATGCGCACCGATCCGCTGCAACGGCGCAACATCTGGTCGCCGCTGGAGATTCAGGGTGTCGAAAGTTTCGAGTCCGGCAGCGCGATCCTGCGCGCCCGGTTCAAGACCGCGCCGATCAAACAATGGGAAGTGTCTCGAGCCTTCAACCTGTCGCTCAAACGCCATCTCGATGAAGCCGGACTCGATCTGGCAACGCCGCGCATGAGCGTGCAAGTGATCACTGCCGGTGGCGGTCAGCCGAAGGAATAGCACTCAGGCGCGCGGTTGCAGTCACAGGCAGGGAAGCCCGACAACAATAATCAAGGAGAACCCGATGCAACTGACGCGCATTGCCCAAGCCGTTCTACTCAGCCTGTTCGCCAGCAACGCTGGCGCCGCGACGCTGGAAAGCACCCGCACAACGATCGCCGAACAAGCGCAAAAGCTCGAGCCCGAACTGCTGGAAACCCGCCGCGACATCCACGCCCACCCGGAACTCGGCAACACGGAAAAACGCACCGCCGAGCTGGTCGCCAATCAACTCAAAGCCCTGGGCCTGGACGTCAAAACCGGCGTCGCCCGCACCGGTGTAGTCGCCGTCCTCAAAGGCGCCCTGCCCGGCCCGACCGTGGCTCTGCGCGCCGACATGGACGCGCTGCCGGTCAAGGAAGTCGCCGACCTGCCGTTCGCCTCAAAAGCCAAAGGCACCTACCTCGACAAAGAAGTCGACGTCATGCATGCCTGCGGCCACGATGCGCACACCGCCATCCTGCTGAGCACGGCGAAAATTCTCACGGGCATGCGCGACACCCTGCCCGGCACCGTGGTGTTCTACTTCCAGCCCGCCGAAGAAGGCCCAAGCGACTTCATCCCCGACGGCAAGAACACCTGGGGCGCGAAAATGATGATCGAGGAAGGCGTGATGAAATCACCGAAACCCGACGCCGTTTTCGGCCTGCACGTCTGGGCCGGTGTCCCCGCCGGCCAGATCGCCTACCGCCCCGGCGCGACCCTCGCCAGCTCCGACGACCTGCGCATCAAAATCCTCGGCAAACAGACCCACGCCGGCCGCCCATGGGACGGCATCGACCCGATCACCGTCGGCGCGCAAACCATCGTCGGCCTGCAAACCGTGGTCAGCCGCCGCACCGATATCTCGTCTTATCCGTCAGTGGTCAGCATCGGCACCATCAACGGCGGGACGCGCTACAACATCATTCCCGAATCCGTCGACATGACCGGCACGATCCGCTCCTACGACTACGGCATCCGCCAGAAACTGCATGCCGACGTCCGCCAGACCGTGGAAAAAATCGCCGAAAGCGGCGGCGCCAAAGCCGACGTCACCATCATCGAAAAATACGACCCGACCATCAACAACCCGGCACTGACGGAAAAAATGCTGCCGACGTTGAAGTGGGCGGCCAAGGATGATGTGGTGAATGCACCGCTGGTGGGTGGCGCGGAAGACTTCTCGTTCTTTGCCAAGGAAGTGCCGGGACTTTTTGTGTTTCTCGGCGTGACGCCAAGAGACCAGGACATGAGCAAGGCAGCGCCGAATCACAATCCGGGGTTCTTTGTCGATGAGTCGGCGCTGGTGGTAGGCGTGAGAACATTGGCCTCGTTGGCGACGGATTATCTGTATGCCAATGCGGGGGCAGGCAAATAGGGATGAGGTGATTGTGGGGGCGCCTTCGCGAGCAAGCTCGCTCCCACATTTGGACCGTGTACAGCCTGTCATCGCTGGCAGGTCGAACCGTCGCACCGCAGCGCCCACAGTTTTAATTTGCGAACACCCATGCGGCAAAGCCGCCCCACTCAACACAATGAGCGCAAGCTCGAGTACCGCTTTTGATCTTGATCCACGGGCGACGTCGGAAGGCTGAGTGGAGGGATTGATCCGGGCGTGGGAGCGCAGCGACCGTTTGGCGCAGCCAAACACAGCGAGAGGAGGTGCAGCGAAGCAAACCGTAGACGCTGCGCCCGGATCGATCCCGCAGCGAAGGAACCCCGAGCCCCAGCGAGCGGGCCGCACGCAGGAGCAAGCGTTTTTTTGCTTACTTTTTTTAGGCGTTTGTAAAAAAAGTGAGTCGCCGTAAGGGCGAAACCCTAAGCCGCCGTTACCGCAGCAACGGATATGCCCCCAAAACGATCAAACCACATCAACCCCAACGTGAATCGCATCATGCCGCCAAAACTCCAGATCACAATCAATCAACCGCTCATGCTGATCGTAATTGACCCGAGCAATCCGCAACCCCGGACTCCCCACCGACACCCTTAAAGCCGCCGCCGCATCCACAGACAATGACGTCGGCACAATCTCGAAGCGCACCCGCCCATAGTGCAAATCGTAATGCCGCGCATACAACTCGGTGATCGACTGATTCAAATCAAACTCAAGAATCCCCGGAAAAAACTGCGGATTCAAATAATGCTCCACATACAACACCAACCGCCCATCAATCCGCCGCGACCGGCAAATCTGAATCACGCTCGACAACGCCGGCAACTGCAACCACGCACACACCGCAGCCGAAGCCGGCTGCAACCGCGCCGAAATCACCTCGGTCGACGGCACCCGCCCCTGCGCACTGACCATCGCGTGAAAGTGACTGCGCTGCATCAGGTTATAGGCCAGACGCGGCGGCGAGACGAACCAGCCACGGCGCTCCTCACGATAAATCTGCCCCTGCGCCTCCAGTTGCAGCAACGCCTCTCGCACAGTAATCCGCGTCGTACCGAACAACTCACTGAGTTTGCGCTCGGCCGGCAACTTGCTGCCCGCCGCCAGCAACCCGTGATCGAGCTGCTCTTGCAGCACCTGGCCAATCGCTGTCACCGCTTTTGTTGCCTCATCGCGCATCAACGTTACCTATCTGGACTAGACCAGCACTGTTTCGGGGCAAAACTGCACGGCGATCAAGCCGTTTCCTGATGTTGCAAGCCTAGGCAGTGCAGATGACCAAGAGATGACAAAACTACCGAACGGTCGTCTTCACGACTTGCAATACATCGGCCAAGTCCCTTGCTCTGCGGGCCTTTGGGCATGGTCTACGCTTATCTGGCGGCCGCCAATACCAGGCAAATAAAAGGCCTGACACAAGGCCGCCGACATCAAAGTGTCATCCAGCCCCCTTAAATTGGCTCAGGTATTGCTGACCTAGACCAACACACACCGCAATCGCAGCGTTGAACACGACCAAGGAGCTTCGGAATGAAACAGCTTTTCCTGGCAACACTGTTAGGCTCGACCATTGCAATGTGCACCTCCGCCATGGCGGCCGGCACCGATCTGAAAACCCTCGAAGCCGCTGCGAAAGCGGAAGGCGCCGTCAACAGCGTCGGCATGCCCGATGACTGGGCCAACTGGAAAGGCACCTGGGAAGACCTGGCCAAGACCTACGGCCTGAAGCACATCGACACCGACATGAGCTCGGCCCAGGAAATCGCCAAGTTTGCCGCCGAAAAAGACAACGCCACTGCTGACATCGGCGACGTCGGTGCGGCCTTCGGCCCGATCGCGGTCAAGCAAGGCGTGGTGCAACCGTACAAGCCAAGCACCTGGGATCAAGTCCCGGACTGGGCCAAGGACAAGGACGGCAACTGGGCGCTGGCCTACACCGGCACCATCGCCTTCATCGTCAACAAAAAGCTGCTGCACGGCTCCGAAGTGCCAACCAAATGGGCTGACCTCAAGGGCGGCAAATACAAGGTCTCCATTGGTGACGTGAGCACCGCCGCCCAAGCCGCCAACGGCGTTCTGGCTGCGGCACTGGCCAACGGTGGCGACGAGAAAAACATCAAGCCTGCGCTGCTGCTGTTCGCCGACATCGCCAAGCAAGGTCGCCTGTCGATGGCCAACCCAACCATCGCCACCATGGAAAAAGGCGAGATCGAAGTCGGCGTGGTCTGGGACTTCAACGGCCTGAGCTACAAAGCCAAAATGGCCAACCCGGATGACTATGTGGTGCTGATCCCATCCGACGGTTCGGTGATTTCCGGCTACACCACGATCATCAACAAGTACGCGAAAAACCCGAACGCCGCCAAGCTGACCCGCGAATACATCTTCAGCGACGCCGGCCAGACCAACCTCGCCCGCGGCAACGCCCGTCCGATCCGCGCCGAACACCTGCAACTGCCGGAAGACGTGAAGGCCAAGCTGCTGCCGAACGAGCAGTACAAAAAGGTCACCCCGATCAAAGACGCCGATGCGTGGGAAAAGACTTCGAAAGCCCTGCCACAGGCGTGGAACGAAGAAGTCATCGTCGAGATGAAATAAGCCTGTAGATCCCTCTTCGGGATCCGCTGGAGTTCCAAATGTGGGAGCGAGCTTGCTCGCGAATGCGGTTATTCATTCAGCATTGATGTTGGCTGACATGACGCCTTCGCGAGCAAGCTCGCTCCCACAGGGGGATTGAGTTGATTTCGGAATATTTGAATTTCGCGGAGTTTTTGCCCCTATGAAGCACAACGTCATCCTTGTCGTGCTCGACGGCCTCAACTACGAGGTCGCACGTCACGCCATGGGGCATCTGCAGGCTTATGTTGGCGCAGGACGCGCCGCGCTCTATCAGTTGGAGTGCGAACTGCCGGCCCTGTCCCGACCGCTTTATGAATGCATCCTCACCGGCGTGCCGCCGATCGACAGCGGCATCGTCCACAACAACGTCTCGCGCTTGTCCAACCAGCGCAGCATTTATCACTACGCGCGCGACGCCGGTCTGAAAACCGCTGCGGCGGCGTATCACTGGGTCAGCGAGTTGTACAACCGCTCGCCCTTCGTCGCCGCCCGCGACCGCCACACCGACAATCTGTCGCTGCCGATCCAGCACGGGCATTTCTACTGGAGCGATCACTACCCGGATTCGCACCTGTTCGCCGACGCCGAAAACCTGCGCCTGCGCCACGATCCGAATTTCCTGCTGATCCACCCGATGAACATCGACGACGCCGGGCACAAGCACGGCCTCGACAGCTCGCAATACCGCAACAGCGCCCGCTCGGCCGACATCATCCTCGCCGACTACTTGCAGAGTTGGCTCGACGCTGGCTATCAGGTATTGGTGACCGCCGATCACGGCATGAACAACGATCGCTCGCACAACGGCCTGTTGCCGGAAGAACGCCAGGTGCCGCTGTTTGTCCTCGGTGACGCGTTCAGCCTCGACGCTGGCGCCGCACCCAAGCAGACCGAAATCTGCGGCACCGTCTGCGAATTGCTCGGCGTGCCCCACGACAAACCTGTGTGCCGGGAGTTGCTCAAGTGAACTCGATGAATCGCGGCAAATGGCTGGCGGCGCTGTGCTTGGTGCCCTTCGCGCTGTTCTTTATCGTCTTTGAAATCGCCCCGCTGGTCTGGGTGATGATCAACAGCTTGCAATCGGAAGAGTTCGGCTGGGGTTTGGCCAACTTCAGCAAGATCTTCAGCTCGAAGTTCTATTTGCAGGCGATCCAGTACAGCCTCGAAATCAGTTTCTGGTCGAGCGTGTTCGGCATCGTCATCGCCGTTCTCGGTGCCTACTCTCTGCGTCGGGTCGATTCGAAACTGCGCAACTTCGTGAATGCCTTTGCCAACATGACCAGCAACTTCGCCGGTGTGCCTTTGGCGTTCGCGTTCATCATCCTGCTCGGTTTCAACGGCAGCATCACCATCATGTTGAAGCAGTCGGGGATCATTCAGGACTTCAACCTGTACTCGAAAACCGGCCTGATCATCCTTTACACCTACTTCCAGATCCCCCTCGGCGTGTTGCTGCTCTACCCGGCCTTCGACGCGCTGCGTGAAGACTGGCGCGAGTCCGCCGCATTGCTCGGCGCCAATGGCTGGCAATTCTGGCGGCATATCGGCTTGCCGGTGCTGACCCCGGCGCTGCTCGGTACATTCGTGATTCTGCTGGCCAACGCCCTCGGTGCCTACGCCACGGTGTATGCGTTGACCACCGGCAACTTCAACGTGCTGCCGATCCGGATTGCGGCGATGGTCTCCGGCGACATTTCCCTCGACCCGAATCTGGCCAGCGCTCTGGCCGTGGTGCTGGTGGCGCTGATGACCATCGTCACTGTCGTGCATCAACTGCTGTTGAAGAGGAGCTACCATGTCTCGCGCTGAATCCGGCCCGGCCGGCCTCTACCACCGCGTCGTGGTTTATCTGTTGTTCGCCATACTCTTGCTGCCACTCGTGGGCACGCTGGTTTATTCGATCGCCAGCAGTTGGTCAGCGACCATCCTGCCCAGCGGTTTCACCTTCAAGTGGTACATCCAGTTGTGGAGCGATCCACGTTTCCTTCACGCCTTCGGTCAATCGTTGCTGGTCTGCGTCGGCGCACTGGTGCTTTCAGTGGTGCTGATCCTGCCGCTGCTGTTCGTGGTGCATTACCACTTCCCGAAACTCGATGCGCTGATGAACATCCTCATCCTGCTGCCCTTCGCGGTGCCGCCGGTGGTGTCGTCGGTGGGACTGTTGCAACTTTACGGTTCCGGGCCGATGGCCATGGTCGGTACACCGTGGATCCTGATCGGCTGCTACTTCACCGTGGCACTGCCGTTCATGTACCGGGCAATCACCAACAACCTGCAAGCGATCAACCTGCGCGACCTGATGGACGCCGCACAACTGCTCGGCGCCAGCACCTTTCAGGCGGCGTTTCTGGTGGTGCTGCCGAACCTGCGCAAAGGCCTGATGGTCGCGTTGCTGCTGTCGTTCTCGTTCCTGTTCGGTGAGTTCGTGTTTGCCAACATTCTGGTCGGCACGCGCTACGAAACCCTGCAGGTGTACCTGAACAACATGCGCAACAGCAGCGGCCACTTCACCAGTGCCCTGGTTATCTCATATTTCTTTTTCGTGCTGGTCCTGACCTGGATCGCCAACATCTTGAACAAGGACAAAAGCGAATGAGCTATGTCAGCGTCCAACACCTGCAGAAAAACTACGCTGGCACGACCGTGTTCAGCGACATCAATTGCGAGATCAACAAGGGCGAGTTCGTCACCCTGCTCGGCCCGTCCGGTTGCGGCAAGTCCACCCTGCTGCGTTGCATCGCCGGCCTGACGCCGGTCGATGGCGGCAAGATCCTGCTCGATGGTGTCGATATCGTGCCGTTGAGTCCGCAGAAACGCGGGATCGGCATGGTGTTCCAGAGCTACGCGCTGTTCCCCAACATGACCGTCGAGCAAAACGTCGCCTTCGGTTTGCGCATGCAAAAGGTTAATGCCGACGACAGCCATAAACGCGTTTCGGAAGTGTTGAAACTGGTTGAACTGAACGACTTCGCCAGCCGCTATCCGCATCAGTTGTCCGGCGGCCAATGTCAGCGTGTTGCCCTTGCCCGTTCGCTGGTGACGCGTCCGCGATTGCTGCTGCTGGATGAGCCGCTGTCGGCCCTTGATGCACGAATTCGTAAACACTTGCGTGAACAGATCCGGCAGATTCAACGCGAACTCGGCCTGACGACGATTTTCGTCACCCATGATCAGGAAGAAGCGCTGACCATGTCTGACCGGATTTTCCTGATGAATCAGGGAAAAATCGTCCAGAGCGGCGATGCCGAAACCCTCTACACCGCACCGGTCGATGTGTTCGCCGCCGGCTTCATCGGCAACTACAACCTGCTTGATGCCGACGACGCATCAAAGCTGTTGCAGCGCCCGATCAACCACCGCATCGCCATTCGCCCGGAAGCCATCGAACTGAGCCTTGACGGCGAACTCGACGCGCAGATCCGCAGCCACAGCCTGCTCGGCAATGTCATCCGCTACCGGATCGAAGCGCGCGGTGTCGAACTGGTGGTGGATGTGCTCAACCGCTCGGCGGCCGATCTGCATCCCGACGGTCAGCGACTGGCACTTTCCATCGATCCAACGGCCCTGTGTGAGGTAGCCTGATGACTTTGCTGACGTTGAAGAGAGAACTGCACTGATGGCCCTGGCAATTTTTGATCTGGACGAAACGTTGATCCACGGCGACTGCGCCACCCTCTGGAGCGAGCAGATGGGACGCCTGGGCTGGGTCGATCCCGAATCGTTCATGCGCAAGAACAACGAGCTGATGGACGCCTACAGCCATGGCAAATTGCGCATGGAAGAGTACATGGAGTTCAGCCTCGAACCGCTGATCGGCCGTACGCCAGAAGAAGTCGATCATCTGGTCGGGCCGTGGGTGGAAGACTTTATCGAACCGATCATCTTCAGCGACGCGACCAAAACCATCGCCGCCCACCGCAAGGCCGGCGACCGGATTCTGGTGATCTCGGCGTCGGGCACGCACCTGGTCAGACCGATTGCCGATCGACTGGGCATCGATGAAATTCTGGGGATCGAACTGGAAGTCGCCCATGGCGTTTACAGCGGTCACACCGTTGGCACCCTGACCTACCGCGAAGGCAAGATCACCCGTTTGCTGGAATGGCTGGATGCCGAGGAAGAAAATCTGGAAGGTGCGAGTTTCTATTCCGACTCGCGCAATGATCTGCCGTTGTTGCTGAAAGTGGATTTCCCACACGTGGTGAATCCGGACCCAGTGCTGCTGGAACACGCCGAAAAGGCCAACTGGCCAATCCACCTCTGGAAATGACAAAGATTTAATCTGCAATTGCAGGCTGACATTCCGAACCCGAGTTCGACACCATGTGTCAGGTCGATGTAGCTCGACAGAACAACTCAGTCAGTCCCCTCTCCCTTTGGGAGAGGGTTAGGGTGAGGGGCTTTTTGCCTTGGTCTCAGCTCAGACTTTCGTCAATCACCAACACCAGTTTGCCAGCCACCTTGTTGCTCGCCAGCTCCGCAAACGCCGCCTCGGCATCCTTCACCGCAAAAGCCTTGGCCAACTGCGGACTCAAGCGCCCTTCCGCAAACAACGGCCACACCTGCTGACCCAGATCACTCAACAGGTCCGCCTTGAACTGATCGTCACGACTGCGCAACGTCGAGCCCAGCAGTTGCACACGCTTGGCCAAGACCTGCGCCAGATCCAGTTTGGCCTCACGGCCGCCCATCAAACCGATCAACACCCAGCGCCCATCGAGCGCCATCAGCTTCAGGTTCAGCGCCGAATAATTACCGCCGACCGGATCGAGAATCACATTGAACGGCCCGAAATCACGCAGGCTCTCCAGATCATCGGTGCGCACCACCCCGCCCTGCGCGCCGAGTGCTTCACAGTAAGCCAGACGCTCGGCCGAACCGACGCTGACCCAGCACGGATTGCCGAACGCCTTGCACAACTGAATAGCGGCTGAACCGATTCCACTTGCGCCGGCATGCAGGAGAACTTTCTCACCCGGTTTGAGCGCCGCAAGTTGAAACACATTCAGCCAGACTGTTGCATAAACCTCAGGCAATGCGGCGGCCTCGATCAGCGAGACGCCTTCGGGAACCGGCAGCACGTGCCGCCCGTCGACGACCACCTCTTCGGCCATCCCGCCCCCGGCCAACAAGGCGCAAACCCGATCACCGACCTGCCACGCACTCCCCGCGCCGACCTCGCTGATCACCCCGGAGCACTCAAGACCGAGCACTTGGCTGGCCCCTGGTGGTGGCGGATAAAGCCCCGCTTTCTGTAATAAATCAGCGCGATTGAGGCCCGCTGCCGCCACTCGGATGCGGACTTGTCCTACATCGCACGTAGGACTCGGCTCTTCAACCCATGCCACTTGACCGTCAACGCCTTGCAATGCCTTCACAGTGCCTCCATAGTGAGTCTGGACTGAGCCCGAAGCTGTAGCGCCGGGCTTTTTGCATTATGCGACCGGCTCTCGTAGAACCGGCGACTTCAAAGACGGCCTAATATGCGTTATCAATTGTCCCCGCGTCGAATCAGCATGAAGCATTTGCTCCCCAGCACCGCCCTCGCTCTTTTCATCGGTATCGGTTTGTTGCCGGTGTCGGGCACTACATTCGCAGCCAACAGCTGGGACAAGTTGCAGCCTGATCGCGATGAAGTCATCGCCAGCCTGAACGTCGTCGAGTTGCTCAAGCGTCACCACTACAGCAAGCCGCCGCTCGACGATGCGCGCTCGGTGATCATCTACGACAGCTACCTCAAGCTGCTGGATCCGTCGCGCAGCTACTTCATGGCCAGCGACATCATCGAATTCGACAAGTGGAAGACCCAGTTCGACGACTTCCTCAAAAGCGGCGACCTCAACGCCGGGTTCACCATCTACAAGCGCTATCTGGACCGCGTCAAGGCGCGTCTGGACTTCGCCCTTGCCGAGCTGAACAAAGGCGTCGACAAGATGGACTTCACCACCAAGGAGACCTTGCTGATCGATCGCAAGGACGCACCTTGGCTCAAATCCACCGCTGAACTCGACGACCTGTGGCGCAAACGCGTCAAGGACGAAGTGCTGCGGATGAAGATCGCCGGCAAAGAGCCGAAGCAGATCCAGGAAACCCTGACCAAGCGCTACAAGAACCAGTTGGCGCGCCTGGACCAGACCCGTCCGGAAGACATCTTCCAGGCGTACATCAACACCTTCGCCATGTCGTACGATCCGCACACCAACTATCTGTCGCCGGATAACGCGGAAAACTTCGACATCAACATGAGCCTGTCCCTCGAGGGCATCGGGGCCGTGTTGCAAAGCGACAACGACCAGGTGAAAGTCGTGCGTCTGGTGCCGGCAGGCCCGGCTGACAAGACCAAACAGGTTGCCCCGGCCGACAAGATCATCGGTGTTGCCCAAGGCAACAAAGAGATGGTCGACGTGGTCGGCTGGCGTCTGGACGAAGTGGTCAAACTGATCCGTGGTCCGAAAGGCACCGTGGTGCGTCTGGAAGTGATTCCGGCGAGCAATGCGCCGAACGACCAGACCACCAAGATCGTGCCGATCACCCGGGAAGCGGTGAAGCTTGAAGACCAGGCCGTGAAGAAGTCCGTGCTCAACCTGAAACAGGACGGCAAGGACTACAAACTCGGCGTGATCGAGATTCCAGCCTTCTACCTCGACTTCAAGGCGTTCCGCGCTGGTGATCCGGACTACAAGAGCACCACTCGCGACGTCAAGAAACTGCTGACCGAACTGCAGAAAGACAAAGTCGACGGCGTGGTCATCGACCTGCGCAACAACGGCGGCGGTTCCCTGCAGGAGGCCACCGAACTGACCAGTCTGTTTATCGACAAGGGTCCGACCGTCCTCGTGCGTAATGCCGATGGCCGTGTCGACGTCCTCGAAGATGAAAACCCGGGCGCGTTCTACAAAGGCCCGATGGCGTTGCTGGTCAACCGCTTGTCCGCCTCGGCTTCGGAGATCTTCGCCGGCGCCATGCAGGACTACCACCGCGCGCTGATCATCGGTGGCCAGACCTTCGGTAAAGGCACCGTACAGACCATTCAGCCGCTGAACCACGGCGAACTGAAGCTGACTCTGGCCAAGTTCTACCGGGTTTCCGGTCAGAGCACCCAGCATCAGGGCGTGTTGCCGGACATCGACTACCCGTCGCTGATCGACACCAAGGAAATCGGCGAGAGCGCACTGCCGGAAGCCATGCCGTGGGACACCATCCGCGCAGCGATCAAACCGGCGGCCGATCCGTTCAAGCCGTTCCTGGCGCAGCTCAAGTCCGAACATGACACGCGCACCGCCAAGGATGCCGAGTTCGTGTTCATCCGTGACAAGCTGGCTCTGGCGCAGAAACTGATGGAAGAAAAAACCGTCAGCCTCAACGAAGCCGAGCGCCGTGCCCAGCACAACGACATCGATGCCAAGCAACTGACGATGGAAAACATCCGTCGCAAGGCCAAAGGCGAAGAGCCGCTTAAAGAGCTGAAGAAAGAAGACGAAGACGCCCTTGCGGCCGCTGACCCGGACAAGGTCAAACCGGAGGACGATGCCTACCTGAGCGAAACCGGGCGCGTGCTGCTGGATTACCTGAAGCTGAGCAATCAGGTGGCCAAGAAGTAAGGTGATGGCAATTTAGTGCTGACGATCCCCGGATCGTCATCAAACAGTCATCATTCTGTCGTGCAATAAAGGACTGGGAGCCATTCTCTTCATCGAGAACGCTCCCAGTCCTTTTTTTATCGCCAGAGATTGCCATGACCACGACCGAACAGCTGAGTGCCTTGAGCTCGATCCTGACTCAAAGCGGTTTACACAGCCTGTTCCAACCGATCATTTGTCTCTCGGAACGGCGCATTCTCGGCTACGAAGCGCTCACGCGCGGCCCTTCCAACAGCCCTCTTCACTCGCCGATCGCGCTGTTCGCCGTGGCCCGTCAGGCCGGGCGTTTGAGCGAGCTGGAAATCGCCTGCCGCCAAAGCGCTTGCCGTCGCTTCAACGAGCAACAACTGCCGGGCAAACTGTTCCTCAACGTCTCGCCGGAATCCTTGCTTGAAGCCGCCCACCAACCGGGGCGCACATTGCAGTTGCTGCAGGATTTCGGCATTCCGCCCAGTCAGGTGGTCATCGAACTGACCGAACAGACGCCCATCGACGATTTCCAGTTGCTGCAAACCGCCTTGCATCACTACCGAGCCATGGGTTTTTCCATTGCACTGGATGATCTCGGTGCCGGCTATTCAAGCTTGCGTCTGTGGTCGGAATTGCGCCCGGACTACGTGAAGATCGATAGACACTTCATCGATGGCATTCATCAGGACGCATTGAAGCGTGAGTTCGTCGGCTCGATTCTGCAAATCGCCAAAGCCTCTCGCGCGCTAGTCATCGCCGAAGGCATCGAGCTGCCGGAAGAGCTCGCGGTGCTGACGGAAATGGGTGTCGATCTGGTGCAGGGTTACTTGCTCGGACGTCCTCAGGAACATCCGCCCCGCGACGCCCGCGCCTTGATGCCCAAACACGACAGCAGCAGCGTTGCGTTGAACGACGAAGGCAGCGACCTCAGCGCCCTGCTCAACGACCAACCGGCCGTGCACCGCGACACACCCACCGCCAACGTGCTGGAGGCCTTCCGCCGCCAGGCCAACCTCAACTCACTGGCGGTACTCGACGAACAAGGCCAACCCTGCGGCATCGTCCACCGCCACTCGTTGTCGGATGCCCTGCTCAAACCGTTCGCCACCGACCTGTTCGCGCGTAAACCGATCAGCCGCCTGATGAACGACGATTTCCTCGCCGTGGAAATGAGCCAGTCACTGCAACAGGTCAGCCGACTGATCACTAGCCGCGCGCGGCAACGCATCGAAGAAGACTTCATCATTACTCTTAACGGCGGCTACCTGGGTCTTGGCCGGGTGATCGACGTACTCAAACTGATCACCGAACTGAAGATCCAACAGGCGCGTTACGCTAACCCGCTAACCTTGCTGCCGGGTAATGTGCCGATTCAACAATGCCTGACTCGCCTGTTACAGCAGGGTCGCGAGTCGGTCATCTGCTACGTCGACATCGACAGTTTCAAACCCTTCAACGACATTTATGGCTACGGGCGCGGCGACGAAGTCCTGCTGTGTCTGGCGCAATGCCTCAACGAGCGCGTCGACCCGAGCCGCGACTTCGTGGGCCACATTGGCGGCGACGACTTCCTGCTCGTCCTCGGTCCGGAAGACTGGCGCAAACGTCTTAATCAACTGCTTGATGATTTCCAGAGTCAGTGCCGACGTTTCTACCGCCCTGAACACCTTGAGGCTGGCTGCTTCATCGCACCGAATCGCCAGGGAGTGCGGCAGGAGTTTCCGCTGTTGTCGCTGTCCATCGGCGTGGTGCATCTACACCCCGAGGCCTGCGCACAACTCGATGCCAGTCAACTCGCGGAAATGGCTTCCCAGGCGAAGCATCATGCGAAGAATATTCCGGGGTACAGCGTGCATGTGATTGACAGTCTTGCCGCGCCCGACCTGCGCCAATCGCAGCTAATTGGCCAATGTTGACTCCTGAAAGCTGTCAAACCCTCAGGCCGCGCGAAGAGGCAGCTCAATCAAATTTGTTTACTGGGTCAACCTTTAGATTTTCGATTTGATACCTCAATAAACAACTCAACAAAACCTGCATAAACTGCCGTTGATCCTCTACATCATCATCGAAATAGGTGGTGATTTTCGTGAATACCGCATCAAAGTCATCATCGACGTCCAAATAGTGTTTCAACGTTTCAACACACCACTCGCGCTCTTCAACGCTATAAGAGAGAAACTCAGGTTTCATAAGAATATCGAATAGCTCGGCAAGCTCCTTCTTATCATTCACGTTCTTTGAAACAATGATTTTTTCACGAGCGTCGTCGTCAGTATTTTCTATATCAAATAGAAACAGCAGACCACGCAAAACAAAATACTCAGGTTTACGTTTCATTCCATAAAATCCGTATAAGAGGTTATCGGCTTGCCGGCTCTATCAAGAATTACTACCGCATGTGTTTGCTGTCCGTAAATGACTCCCCCCCTCTTGTATCCTTCACCTACAATTTTGCCCATATTCATTGGCTCCTTCGACGCGATTTGTCCGTTCCGCCTAAAAATAAGCTGGGCACGATGTATGGCGTTCAGTTGGTCTCGATTACTAAAAAAGTGAGTGGCTGCACTGGGAATTTTTGGCTGCCCTGCTCGCCTTCCGTTGGTGTAAAGCTCTATGACTCCGGTCGATGGATTTCTTCCCGTCACTGAACGTTCTTGCTGAGAGGCCAATGTGGTTTGTTTGCCATGTTTTTCTACGAAGTGTGCGCCTGGTGTGGCTTTCTCCATTTCATCCAAACGCCTAAAAGCATTTGCCTCCGCCAAGTCATCAATCCTCGCTCTACGCTCCTGCGCCGTCATCTTCGGTAGCGCGGGCTCACCCTCGTCAACCTTAGCCCCACCAATACCGCCGGGCACCTCGCAACCCGGCTTATTCGGCGGCGGGCAGTTCGACGTCAACCCCAACGGATCCACCCACCCCGTCGGATTCGGCACGTACTGGTACTGATTCAACCCACCCGCCAACTTGATCGGATCCGGCGTCAGATACCGTCCCAACCTCGGGTCGTAATACCGGTGCCGGTTGTAATGCAGCCCGCTTTCGCCGTCGAAGTACTGCCCCTGAAAACGCAGCGGCTGGTTCAGGTAGTCCTCGCCGGCCAGGGTCAGTGCGGCGACTTTGCCGTAGGCGTCGTATTGCGCGGACCAGACGATGTCGCCGCTGTAGTCAGTGAGTTCCTGCGGGGTGCCGAGGTGGTCGAGTTGGTAGTAGAAGGGGCAGGCTTTTTTCGGGCCTTTGCCGTCGAGCAGTGCCAGCGGGCGGAAGGTGCCGGGTTCGTAGACGTAGCTGCGGTATTCGTGTTCGCTGCTTTCGGCGACGAGGTGGTCGCCTTGCCAGAAGAATTCGGTGATCTCGCCGTTGACGGTTTTGCGGATACGCCGGCCGAAGGCGTCGTATTGGTAACTGGCGGTCTGGCCGTCGGGGCGGGTCAGGCCGATCAGGCGGTGCTGGCAGTCGTAGCGGTATTCAGTGACGAGTGTCTGTGCGCGGCCGCGACGTTCGCGGATCAGGTTGCCGAAGGCGTCGTAGTCGTAATGACGATCGCCTTGCATCAGCAAGCGATTGCCCTGGATCTGGCTGGGGCCGGGGCGGTCCTGCATCAGCAGGTTGCCGGCCGGGTCGTGGGCGAAGGATTCCGGCAGCTCGTCGCGTGAGTGACGGACGCGGATCAGCCGGTCGAGGGCGTCGTAGCCGTAGGTGCGCTGGCCGTGGCGGCTGTCGGCGATGTGCGCGAGATTGCCGTTGGCGCTGTAGGCATAATCGCGGCGGTACAACGCATCGCGCTGATGGCCTACGGCGTGGGCGAGTAATCGTCCTTGATCGTCGTAGGAATATTCGCTGAGCAGCAGACCTTGTTGGCGTTGCAGTTCGCGACCGGACTGGTAGACATGGCGGGTCAGCGGCGTGCCGTTGAGGTCAATCCCGTTCAGCGCGCCGCCCTTGGCGTGGCGGTAGTCGAGCACGCTGCTGTCCGGCAGGCGCATGCGCTTGAGCTGGCCGCAGGCGTCGTAGCGGTAACGCAGGGTGCCCCAGCCCTGATGCTCGGTGATCAGCCGGTCCTGACGGTCGTACTCGAAGGCCAGCGGGTGTTGCTGGCCGTCGTCGACACTGATCAAACGACCGAGTCGGTCGTACTGGTAACTGACCTTGATCCCGTCCGGCAGGGTTTTGACCAGCAAACGCCCGGCGGTATCGCGTTCATAAGCGGTGAGCAAACAAGAGCCGTCATCACCGAACTCGGTCTTCTCCAGCAGATGCCCGTTGAGGTCGTAGGCATACGCGGTGCGCTGACCATCAAAACCGACTTCCTGACGAATCAGCCCGGTCGGCGTGTAATCCAAGCGATACTTTTCCCCGGACTCGTTTTCGATCTCGGTGAGCAACAGTTGCGCATGGTCGTAGCGGTACTGCACCCGCGTGCCGTCGGGGTTGATTCGCCGCGAGACCAGATGCAGGTCATCGTCGTATTCGTAGCGGGTGATACGCCCGAGTTCATCGCGCTCGGCAGTGACCTGGCCGTAGGCGCCGTAGCTGTAGGCGCGGGTGCTGCCGCCAGGAAATGTCGTCTGAATCAGTCGGCCAACGGCGTCCCAGTGCTGACGGGTGACCGCACCGTGTTCGTCCGCAGTTGTGGTCCGCCGCCCCAGTGCATCGTAGGAAAAGCGCCGTACGCCACCGTCGGGCAGGGTTTCCTCGGTCAACTGGCCAAGGCTGTTCCAGACCAAACGATGCCGGCTGCTGTCCGGGTAGCGGATCGACAGCAACTGCCCACGGGTGTCGTAGTAGTAATGGGTGACATGGCCGTCGGGATCGACCGCCTCGGTGACATCGCCCTCGGCATTGCGCCGGTAGATCCACACCGCCTCGCCGCGTGAACGCCGGTACAGGAAACCGTTGCGATACTCGTAGGACGTGGGCGCCTCGTCCGGCGGAATCAGCGCGATCAGCCGTCCGACGTCGTCGTAGCGGTATTCGGTGACAGCGCCCAAGGCATCGCGCTCGGCGATCAACCGGCCGGCATCGTCATAAGCCTTGAGCTGCTCGCCACCATCCGCCGAGACTTTACGCACCAGCCGCGCACGATCATCGTGGACGTAGGTCTCTTCGGTGCCATCGACGTAATGCACCGCGACACTGCCGTCATCGTTCCAGACGTAGCGCGTGTCCATCTGCGAGAACGATGCCCAATGCCTGACACAGCGAGAAGCCTTGCCCGACCGCTCCCACTCCCAGAAGAAGCTCGCGCCGCCGGCCAGTTGCCGCTGCAGGATCACGTGAGCGTCGTCGTAGTCGTAACGCTCGCTTTCACCGACGGCGTTGCTCGCTTCGATCAGATGCCGGTACGCGTCGTAGCGGTAACTGACCAGCGCCTGTTCGGTACTCCAGGCACCCTCGCGAAACACCTGATAATCAACACCCAGCAACTGCGCCTGCTCATAGCGCAACAGCAGTGAGCGCCCGGCGCCATTGTCCAGGCGCTGCACCCGGTCAGACCGATCGCGCTGCACCGTCAGACGATTGCCATAGGCATCGCTGATCGCCGTCAGCCGTCCTGCACGAAAGTGATAAAAGCGCGCCGTGTCCCCGGCCAGCGCGAGGATCAGCTCTTCCGGCTCCTCGCCCAGAAAAATCGCCGCCCGCGACAAACTGTTGTGAATCGCCGGCCGCTCACTACTCGGTAGCGGAAAACGGGTGCGACGGTTTTCGTGGTCGACCCAGACCACAAAGTCGCCTTCAAACGCCAGCCGATGCGCCAGCGAATGACTCCAGCCAAAGCCCAACCCAACATCGATTTCGGCGGCGCTGGAGCGATACAAGCGCGTGAACTCAAACGGCAACACGCCATCGAGCAGCGCATCGTTCAGGGTCAGCAGTTCTTCGCCAGTAACCATCGACACCGGACAACCGTTGGTGCAGGTGCGCGGCACGCAATCGGCGCTGTCGCCGTTGGGGTTTTTCGCCTGGTCCGGTGAGTCGTCGTGATGCTCGTCTTTCTTCAACAAGGTGTTGCGCTGCGCATTCCAGCGCAATTGCATCCGGCCTTTTTTCACCCCGGCGGCGATGCCACGGGCGGCAACGGTTTTGTATTGATCGACGTATTTGATGAACCCTTCGACGATGCCAAACATCGCCTTCACCAAACGCTTTACCGCCGAGAGCAATTGCACGGCGCGGTCCGCCAGACGCAGCGTCAGATAAGCGATGCCTGCGCCACCACTGACGAACGTCAAGACGACGCTGATCAGCACATCGATGAGCAACTGCACCATCATCATCGACGCCGCTTCAGCAGTTTTGCCGGCGATTTCACTGGGTGGCAGCATCTCCAGCCAAAGGCTGGCAGTGCGCAGCAATAGACACAGCGCCGCCTCGTCACTGACCAGCAGTTGCAGCTTCTCCATGACCTCGGGCGCGGTTTTCGCCAGCTCGATCAGATCCGCCGCACCACTGCCCAAGCGCTCAGCAAACTGACCGGGATCCTTGAGAATGTCCGAGAGCAAGCCAATGCTGTCCCACACGCCCTCGATCGCCGCCCAACTCCCGGCCAGCATGCCGTTGCCCGCCGCCGTCGCCACCGACTGCGACCATTGCGGCTTTAAACCCTGCCATTCACTGCGCAGCCAGCCATCCAGCTCAGCAGTCAGGCCGTCATAGGCTTTGAACAGGTCCTCGACCTGACCCGAAGTGACAGCGCTGTGCACCTGCACCCGGTAGAATTTGCCAGGTATTCCTTTGAATGAGCCCTTGCCTTGCGCATCAAGGGTGATGGGGGTGGTTTCGCCACTGTCCATGGCGATCACATCGACCACGATATTGCCCAGCGGAATGTCGTAGACCGACTCGAATTTGCTTTCGATCAGCATCGGGCCACTCTTCGGGCACTGGACGACACCGGAGAAAAACGCGTTGTCGGTGCTGCTGACGGCAGTGCTATCGGAGCCGAAGCGAATGATCCGCTCCATGCCCACCAGTGACGGCAGATCCGCCGCGTGGCTGACCTCGTCCGCCGCGCGACTGGCCCAATGCTTGAGCTGTTCGCGGTAAACGCTGAGGGTGTCGGGAAAGCTGTCGAGTGCTTGCTCGATGCGGGTGACGGCGTCCATCAACGCACGCGGGTGGGCGAAGTGGGCTGGATAAGCGGATCAAACATGGGCGTTCCCTCGCGCAAAAAAATTAGGCGCGGGAACTGTGCGGGGGATCAATCGGGAAAGAAGTCAGGCAAGTAGGCGATGACTGTAGGACTTGTCTGTAAAAAACAACTCACAGATAAACAACCGCGCAAAAACGCAAACGCGGCGTGAGGAAAACCTCACGCCGCGTTTGTTCGGGCAGACATAAATGGATTTACAGTGTTGAGTCGCGAGTACTCAGCTCTTTCAATTTGAGCTCCGCCAACGGGTGCCCGGCTTTGGCCGCCATGCCCCACCAGCGTGCGGCTTCGGCAGGATCCGGCGGTTTGCTCGGCGTTCCGGCCAAACTGATCACGCCGACCTGATAAGCCGCTTTGCCATCACCCGCGAGCGCGGCCAGCCGCAACAGGCGCACTCCTTCTTCACGTGCACCCAGGCCGACACCACGAAAGGTCAGGATGTGCCCGTAGAAGCTTTGTGCACCAACATCGCCAAGGTTGGCCATGCGCGCAAACTGCCCTTCAAGCCAGCGCCAGCCTCGCGGTTGGCGGACAAACCACGACCAGTGAAACAGCCTGCGCGCCAGCCAGTAACTGGCCCGCGCCTTGAGTCGTAAAAACACTCAGGCCTCTGCCGATTCCGGGTACTCGTACTCGAAGACCCTGACCACTTCCGAGGCATGCCAGGAAGCCGCGGCAACGCCGTCGGATGGCCCGGAAAAACGCCCCAGACGTTCAACGCATTCAAAGAAACCCGTGCGCGGCAGGCGACTCGCGCCCTGGCTGATCACCAGCGAACTGCGCAACGGTTGTTCGGCCTTGGCATCCAGCGCGGCCAGATGTTCAAGCGCGGCCGTCAGGGTTTGCATGGCCGGCGTCGGCAATTGCAACCGCTCGAGCAAGGCCCGATAAGTCAGCAGATGGCGCTGGCGACGCGCCTGATCAAGTTCCCCGAGCAATCCGTCCCAATGTTGACGGCTGATGCGTACGCTCACGATTCATCCCTCCACCCTGGCACCGTCAATTCCCAGGCCAGGCTGCGGCGAATCGCGGCGTCGGGCTGACGCTCGCCACTTTCGATCATGGCCAGATAAGACGGGCTGATGCCTACCGTGCGGGCCAGCGCCTCAATGGCGATGCCCTTCCCTTCGCGCAAACTGCGTAGTTGATCCAGACCTGGAAGAATCGCGTCTGGTGAGGCCGCGAGCGGCGTGGCTGCCGGACGCGACGGTGTTTCGTTGATGCCTGCTGCTTTTAGTAGAGCCTGATACTGAGCCCACGGCAGAACCGCGTATTCGGGTTCGCCATCGCGTGCAATTATCTGAATATCCATGACTACCCCGTAGGACAACAACACTTAGCGAGTCGGCACTTTTCCCTAGAAGTGTAATCCTAACAGCGGCTAAGGTCGCGGGGGGTATCTATCTGTAGGTGGGTGCTGAGAATCAGGTTTTTTTCGGCCCCTGCAGTTGCAGTTGCTCGGGGGTATCCGGCAGGCGTTCGACGACTGCCAGTTTTTCCGGTTGCTGACGGTTGCGCCACAGGCGAAACGCATTGAGTTCATCGTCGAGGGTTTTCATCAGCCAGGCGAGGACGGCGATGTCGTCGAGCATGCCAAACACGGGAATGAAATCCGGAATCGCGTCCACCGGGCTGAGGAAGTACATCAAACCCGCCACCACCGACACCAGGGCTTTGCCACTGATAGCGCGGTACTCGCCGCGCCAGTAGGCCAGGCACAATGCCTGAAGCAAGCGTAAATCGTCCTTGAGTTTACCGAGACGATTGCCTTGCGCGGCGCCTTTGCTGGCAACCGCAAACAGTAAGGTCGGTAAACGGCCACGCGCCAGCAGACGGCCGGCCAAGGGCAGGAATCGAGCGAAATTCCACGGAGCTTTCATCTATTCCTCCCGTTGAAATGTTATCCACACAAATTGTGGATAACCTTGTGAACAGAGCTGCATTTCAGCGCTGAAAGCCCCGTTTCATAAGGGCTGCGCTCAGATCGGGCGTTTTTTACTCACATAAAAAACCCCAATATTTCATTGACTTGGCTGCTCAGGGCGGCTAGCGATGGCAGTCTCATTGGCTATGACTCTCCCGACCGCCATCGGTTCGCTCTGTTTACCCTTGCCAGGGTCCAGATGCAACAACGCCCCGCATAAGCGAGGCGTTGTTGTCAGACCCATTACCGATTACTTGGCAGCAGCGGCTTCTTTGGCTGGATCCTTGATGGCCAGCAGTTCCAGGTCGAAGACCAGAACCGAGTTGGCCGGGATTGCCGGGCTTGGCGACTGTGCGCCGTAAGCCAGATCGCTAGGGATGTACAGTTTGTACTTCTCGCCAACGTGCATCAGTTGCAGACCTTCAACCCAACCCGGGATCACGCCGCTCACCGGCAGATCGATCGGGCTGCCGCGCTCGACGGAGCTGTCGAATACGGTGCCGTTGGTCAGCTTGCCGGTGTAGTGAACGGTCACTACGTCAGTCGGCTTAGGCTGTGGGCCATCAGCTTTCTTGACGACTTCATACTGCAGGCCGGAAGCGGTGGTTGTCACACCAGCTTTCTTGCCATTTTCTTCGAGGAATTTCTTGCCGGCGGCTGCCGACTCTTCGCTCATCTTGGCCATACGCTCTTCAGCACGCTTCTGCAGCGCGGCGAAGGCTTCGACCAGTTCTTCATCTTTCAGCTTCTGTTCTTTCTTGCCGACGGCATCTTCGATGCCCTGGGCTACCGCTTTGGAGTCCAGATCATCCATGCCTTCCTGAGCCAGGCTCTTGCCCATGTTCAGGCCGATACCGTAGGAAGCTTTTTGCGCCGGGGTTTTCAGCTCTACGCTGGTCTGCGAATCACAACCCGCGAGGACCAGGCTAACCAGGGCAACCGCCGCCGCCAACCGATGCTGTTTCATGCTATTTCCTTGTTCATGCGCCGAAAGGGCAATCGAGTAAAGCCGCGAGCTTATCAGGCCGCCACGACCAATGGCTACCGGCATGAGAGCAGGAATCTTCCGATAAGTTCAGGGATTAAAACGCATTGGCGCGAAGCGACGATGAAGCTTCTGTCATCTCGTCCCGGCAATCGGCGTCGTTTCTTCTTGCATCATCTGGCGTAATGGCCACTTGCCGCACAGGGCCAGGCTCAGGCATAACAGCGGAACAAATCGACAAGGATGTTTATCTTGCGCCTCTTATTCCGTGTGCTGACCCTGATCGTCGTGCTGCTGGGACTGGTTCTCGCCGTGGTCCTGTATTACGTCGCCAATCCGAAACTGCCCTTCTACACCCCCGCCGAGCAGGTGCATTACCTCAATCAGTGGAGTGACGAAGACCGGCAAACCTACTATTTCACGCCCCAGGGTACGCAGGTCAAAGGCCTGCGCTATGAGTGGTTCCAGGCGCTGGAACTGCCCTTCTCGGCGCAACGTTTCGCCTCGCCTGATTACCTGGCGCGTTTCGGTTTTCTGATCGACCCGCAGCAGAAAGCCACGACGACCAACCCCGGCAACCTCCCCGTCGGTTTTGCCCGACATCAGAACCCCGGCAGCACCGAACAATATCTGGACATCACTTGCGCCGCTTGCCACACCGGCGAATTGCGTTTCAAAGGTCAGGCCGTGCGAATTGACGGGGGTACCGCGCAACATGTGCTGCCGTCCAGTGTGCCTACTTTGCGCGGCGGCAGTTTCGGACAGGCATTGGTGGCAAGTCTGACCGCGACTTACTACAACCCATGGAAATTCGAACGTTTCGCCAGAACCGTGCTGGGCGACGAATACGACGCGCGTCACGAGCAATTGCGCAAAGACTTCAAAACCTCACTGAATACATTCCTCAAAGTCGCCTGGAACGATACCCATCGCGGCCTCTACCCGACCGAAGAAGGCCCCGGCCGCGCCGATGCCTTCGGACGCATTGCCAACGCGACGTTTGGCGATGCGATTTCCCCCGCCAACTACCGCGTGGCCAATGCCCCGGTGGATTATCCACAGCTCTGGGATATGTGGTCATTCGACTGGGTGCAGTGGAACGGCTCGGCGCAGCAGCCGATGGCGCGCAATATCGGTGAAGCGTTGGGCGTCGGCGCCACCCTGAATTTTTTCGATGACAACGGCCAGCCACTGCAAGGCGAAGCACGCTATGCCTCCAGCGTGCGCGTGCGTGATCTGCACAAGATCGAAGAAACCCTGCAAAAGCTCAAGCCCCCCACTTGGCCAGAGGATCTGTTTGGCGCCATCGACACCCCCTGGCAGCCAAGGGGCGCACGCTGTTTACCGAGAATTGCGCCGGTTGCCATGTCCCGCGCCAGACCCAGGAAGGTGAGCGCTGGGTGCAGCTTTTGCACATGCTGCCGGTCGCTGTCATCGGCACCGACCCGACCGCCGCCAACAATATCGCCAGCCACCGTTTCGACCTGACCGCTCTGCAGTGGGATCTGAAAGAGCTGGAAAAAATGGACGTCAAACTGCATCCGACACCCAAGGCGCCACTGGACCTGAGCCAAATGTCGGTGGCCAAGGGCTTGGCTTACGTCACCGCCTTCGTCGAAGACCGCGCCTATCGCGAAGCCAACGTCACGCCGCAGGAAAAACCACGCCTGGACGGCTTCGGCCTGCCCATCGGCGTGCGCGAAAAACTCGCCTACAAGGCGCGCCCGCTGGCGGGTGTCTGGGCCACCGCGCCGTTTCTGCACAACGGCTCGGTGCCGAGTATTTATCAGTTGTTGTCGCCGCAGGATGAACGCGTCACGACCTTTTTCAAAGGCACCTTCGAATACGATCCGCGACATTTGGGGTATCGCACCGAAGCGTTTACCAATGGCTTCCTGTTCGACACGCGCATCACCGGCAACCACAACAGCGGCCATGAATTCCGTGCCGGCGAACGTGGCAACGGCGTTATTGGCCGGCTATTGCAGCCCGAAGAACGCTGGGCACTTCTTGAGTACCTGAAAGTCCTCGGCGGCCCACTGGAGGCGCAACTGCCATGATCTCAACCTTCAAGAAAGAACAGTCGCTGCTGGCCAGAATCTGGTTGTGGCTGGGTCGTGTACTGGGCAAGGTTCTGTTGATAGCGCTCGTCATCGGCCTGTTCGGCTGGGCCATCGCTACGGTCTGGTTTGCCTGGCAACACCGTGGCCCGGTGTCGGCGCAGGAGCAGATTCCCAGCGGCGAAGCGGCGATGACCCAGGACGTGATCCAGACCGCCGTACGCATCGTCGATCAACACCGAGAAAGCACCCGTTATCTGCGCGACGCCCATGCCAAGGCCCATGGCTGCGTGAAGGCGCAGGTGCAAGTGCTGCCGGAACTGGCGCAACCGCTGCGACAGGGCGTGTTCAGTGAGCCCGGAAAAACCTGGCAAGCGATGATTCGCCTGTCCAATGGCAATGCCTATCCACAGTTCGACAGTCTGCGCGACGCCCGGGGGATGGCGATCAAACTGCTCGATGTGCCGGGAAAATCCTTGCTGCGTGACCGCCAGGAGCAGCGCGAGCAGGATTTTGTGATGTTCAGCCACCCGAACTTTTTTGTCAGTGACGTCGCCGAGTATCGTCAGAACGTATCGGCGCAGGCTGACGGCAAAAAGGTCATGGCATTTTTTCCGGGATGGGACCCGCGTACATGGCAGGTCCGCCATTTGTTTATTGCACTGGCAACCCTGTCACCGCCACCGGACAGTCCGACCGCGACCACTTATTTTTCGGTATCGCCGTACAAATTTGGTGAAGCCAATGCAAAGTTTCGGGTGGCGCCGGCCCCGGACAACTGCCCGGACTACACACTGCCAAAACAGAATCATGATTTGCCGAATTTCCTGCGCAGCGCCTTAAACCAGCAACTGTCGACGGACCGGATACCGGCGTGTTTCGTCCTGCAGATCCAGCGTCAGGATGCCAACAAGTACATGCCGATCGAAGACACCAGCATCGAATGGCGCGAGCAGGAATCGCCGTTTGAAACCGTGGCGCGGATCACTCTGCCACCGCAGGACTTCGATACACCGGCGCTGAATCTGGCGTGTGACAATCTTTCGTTCAATCCGTGGTTCGGGATTGAGGCGCATCGGCCGATTGGCGGGATCAACCGCTTGCGTAAAGCGGTGTATGAGGCGGTGAGCGACTATCGGCACAGCCAGAATGCCGCGCAGTAGAACGGTGTCAAAGCACCTTTGAGGACATGGGATCAATAAATCCCGGACAGCAAAAAGCCCGCACTAGGCGGGCTTTCTGTGGAATCTGGCGTTCAGTGTTCCAGATTCCGAATATGGCGCAGCGGACGGGACTCGAACCCGCGACCCCCGGCGTGACAGGCCGGTATTCTAACCGACTGAACTACCGCTGCGCGAAACGCTTGAAACGAATGGTGGGTGATGACGGGATCGAACCGCCGACATTCTGCTTGTAAGGCAGACGCTCTCCCAGCTGAGCTAATCACCCTTCGCTTCGTTACGGGACGCATTATGCCACAAGTTTTCGTAAAGTGTTGATTTAATTGAAGTTTTTTTCAAATAAATCCGAAAACCAGTAAAACGACACATCCCGCGGGTACAACCTTGGAGCAGAAAAAAACCCGCCTTGGCGGGTTTTTCCGTGGTGACCTGGCGTTCAGTGGTCCAGGTTACCGAATATGGCGCAGCGGACGGGACTCGAACCCGCGACCCCCGGCGTGACAGGCCGGTATTCTAACCGACTGAACTACCGCTGCGCTAAACACTTGAAACGAATGGTGGGTGATGACGGGATCGAACCGCCGACATTCTGCTTGTAAGGCAGACGCTCTCCCAGCTGAGCTAATCACCCTTCGCCTCGGTGTGGCGCGCATTCTACGGAGCGACCCAACCTCTGGCAAGCACTTTTTTAAATAATTTTCTCAGGCCTTCCAAAGGCTTAGAGAAGGGTTGGCCTATGGGACGGCGAAGACAATAATGCCCCCCTTTGTATAAAGGAGAGACTCACCCCATGTGGTTCAAAAACCTGCTTATCTATCGCCTGACCCAAGACCTGCCTGTCGATGCCGAGGCGCTGGAAACTGCACTGGCCACCAAACTGGCGCGTCCATGTGCAAGCCAGGAGTTGACCACCTACGGTTTCGTCGCGCCGTTCGGAAAAGGCGAAGATGCTCCACTGGTGCACGTCAGCGGTGACTTCCTGCTGATTTCCGCGCGTAAAGAGGAACGCATTCTGCCGGGCAGCGTCGTGCGCGACGCGGTCAAGGAAAAGGTCGAAGAGATCGAAGCCGAACAGATGCGCAAGGTCTATAAGAAGGAACGCGATCAGATCAAGGATGAAATCATCCAGGCGTTCCTGCCGCGCGCCTTCATCCGTCGCTCGTCGACCTTTGCCGCTATCGCGCCGAAACAGGGCCTGATCCTGGTCAACTCGGCCAGCCCGAAACGTGCCGAAGACCTGCTGTCGACCCTGCGTGAAGTGATCGGCACCCTGCCCGTCCGTCCGTTGACCGTGAAAATGGCACCGACTGCGGTCATGACTGACTGGGTCACCACGCAAAAAGCCGCTGATGACTTCTATGTACTGGACGAGTGCGAACTGCGCGACACCCACGAAGATGGCGGTATCGTGCGTTGCAAGCGTCAGGATCTGACCAGCGAAGAAATCCAGCTGCACCTGAGCACTGGCAAAGTCGTCACTCAATTGTCGTTGGCCTGGCAGGACAAACTGTCGTTCATGCTCGACGACAAGATGACGGTCAAACGTCTGAAGTTCGAAGATCTGTTGCAGGATCAGGCGGAGCAGGACGGTGGCGACGAGGCACTGGGTCAGCTGGATGCCAGCTTCACGCTGATGATGCTGACCTTCGGTGATTTCCTGCCAGCGCTGGTTGAAGCGTTGGGTGGGGAAGAGACTCCTCAAGGCATCTAAAGCCTTGTGATGTCAAAACTGTAGGAGTGAGCCTGCTCGCGATGAGGGACTGACATTCAACTAAAGTGTTGATTGAAAGACCGCTATCGCGAGCAGGCTCACTCCTACATTTGTTTTGTGGTGTTCATTTAATAATAAGGAACAGGCCATGCGCGCACTGGCTGCACTCAGCCGCTTTGTCGGCAATACCTTCGCTTACTGGGTTCTGCTTTTCGCGGTGATTGCGTTCCTGCAACCGGCGTGGTTCCTCGGCCTGAAAAGCGCGATCGTGCCGCTGCTCGGGCTGGTGATGTTCGGCATGGGCCTGACCCTCAAACTCGACGACTTCGCTGCTGTCGCCCGCCATCCATGGCGCGTAGCGCTGGGCGTGGTTGCACATTTCGTGATCATGCCCGGTGTGGCGTGGTTGCTCTGCCAGATATTTCACCTGCCGCCGGAAATCGCTGTCGGAGTGATTCTGGTCGGTTGCTGCCCGAGCGGCACCTCGTCCAACGTGATGACCTGGCTGGCCCGAGGTGATCTGGCATTGTCGGTGGCCATTGCTGCCGTGACCACCCTCCTCGCCCCGCTGCTGACCCCGGCACTGATCTGGCTGCTGGCTTCGGCGTGGTTGCCGGTGTCGTTCATGGAGCTGTTCTGGTCGATCCTGCAAGTGGTGCTGCTGCCGATCATTCTCGGCGTGGTTGCCCAACGCATGCTCGGTGACAAGGTTCGTCATACCGTGGACGTGTTGCCGCTGGTATCGGTGGTCAGCATCGTTATCATTGTCACCGCCGTGGTAGCCGCCAGTCAGGCGAAAATCGCCGAATCCGGCCTGTTGATCATGGCCGTGGTGATGCTGCACAACAGCTTCGGTTATCTGCTGGGTTATTTCACCGGGCGCCTGTTCAAGTTGCCGTTGGCCCAGCGCAAATCGCTGGCGCTGGAAGTCGGCATGCAGAATTCCGGGTTGGGCGCCGCGCTGGCCAGTGCGCATTTTTCGCCATTGGCGGCGGTGCCGAGCGCGCTGTTCAGCGTCTGGCACAATATCTCCGGCGCGTTGCTGTCGACGTACTTCCGGCGCATGAGTGAAAAACAAGACCGCGAGGCACTGGCGCAACAGGCGGCCGACTGAGGCGCAAACTTGATCCCCGGGTTAATGCTCGTCACACTACTGCGCAACGCGGGGACGACCCTGCGGCTCGATCGAGTTATTAATCTGGGGACGACCCCGTCTATCGATGGAGGTCTTTCATGTCCTGGATCATTCTGTTTTTCGCCGGCCTGTTTGAAGTCGGCTGGGCCGTCGGCCTGAAATACACCGACGGTTTCACCCGCCCGCTCCCCACCGTTCTGACCGTTGCGGCCATGGCCATCAGCCTTGGCCTGCTCGGTCTTGCGATGAAGGAATTGCCGTTGGGCACCGCCTATGCGATCTGGACCGGCGTCGGTGCGGTGGGCACGGTGATTGCCGGAATCATCCTGTTTGGCGAGTCGATGGCGTTGATTCGGCTGGCCAGTGTGGCGTTGATCATTACCGGGTTGATTGGGCTTAAGGTCAGCGCTTAAGCCACTACCGCTTTCGCGAGCAGGCTCGCTCCCACAGTTGATCGTATTCCTCTGACGGAACGCGATCGAATGTGTGCGAGCCTGCTCGCGAAGAGGCCCTTAAAATCGCCGGCTATCTGACTGCCCCGCGCAACTCCCCGACCAACCCCTGCAACGTCGCCGGCTCAGCAGCATCAACGCCCACCGGCGCTCCTGCCACCAACGTTACCCGCGACCACAATCGGTGAAAAAACCCTTTGTTCGGATCGCGGCTGAAGAAACTCCCCCACAACCCCTGCAATGCCAGCGGAATCACCGGCACCGGCGTCTCTTCAAGAATCCGCGTCAAACCGCCCCGGAACTCATTCATCTCGCCATCCGCCGTCAGCTTGCCTTCCGGGAAAATGCACACCAGCTCACCGTCCTTCAAATAGTGAGCAATTCGCGTGAAGGCCTTTTCGTAAATCTGGATGTCTTCATTCCGTCCGGCAATCGGAATCGCCCCCGCCGTGCGGAAGATAAAGTTCAGCACCGGCAGGTTGTAGATCTTGTAGTACATGACAAAGCGAATCGGCCGACGCACTGCGCCACCAATCAGCAAGGCATCGACAAACGACACGTGGTTGCACACCAGCAGTGCCGCGCCTTCATCCGGAATCGCCTCAAGGTTGCGGTGTTCGACGCGGTACATGGAATGGCTGAGCAGCCAGATCATGAAGCGCATGCTGAACTCGGGGACGATTTTGAAGATGTAGGCATTGACGCCAATATTCAGCAGCGACACCACCAGGAACAACTGCGGGATCGACAGTTTGACCACGCTCAGCAGCACAATCGAGACGATGGCCGAGACCACCATAAACAGTGCGTTGAGAATGTTGTTGGCGGCAATCACCCTTGCCCGCTCGTTCTCGGCGGTGCGCGACTGGATCAAGGCATACAGCGGCACGATGTAGAAACCACCGAAAATGCCGAGACCGAGGATGTCGACCAACACCGCCCAGGTGTGCACGAAGCCCAGCACTTCAATCCAGCTGTGGCCGCTGACGCTGTCGGGAATCCCGCCGGAATGCCACCACAGCAGCAAACCGAATACGGTCAGACCGAACGAACCGAACGGCACCAGACCGATCTCCACCTTGCGCCCGGACAGCTTCTCGCAAAGCATCGAACCCAGCGCAATCCCGACCGAGAACACGGTAAGAATCAGGGTGACCACGGTCTCATCGCCGTGCATCCATTCCTTGGCGTAGGCGGGAATCTGCGTCAGGTAAATCGCCCCGACAAACCAGAACCACGAATTGCCGACAATCGAGCGCGACACTGCTGGCGTCTGGCCCAGACCGAGTTTCAGCGTGGCCCAGGATTGACTGAAGATGTTCCAGTTCAGGCGCATCTCCGGGGAGGATGCCGCCGCGCGCGGAATGCTGCGACTGGCCAGATAACCCAGCACGGCGATCCCGACGATGGCGCAGGACACCAACGGTGCATAGTGCGAAGAAGACATGATGACCCCGGCACCAATCGTCCCGGCGAGAATCGCCAGAAACGTGCCCATTTCCACCAGGCCGTTGCCGCCCACCAGCTCATCCTCGCGCAAGGCCTGCGGCAGGATGGAATACTTCACCGGCCCGAACAGCGCCGAATGGGTACCCATGGCGAACAGCGCCACCAGCATCAGCGACAAGTGATCGAAGAGAAAACCGACCGATCCTACGGCCATGATCGCGATTTCCGCGAGCTTGATCAGACGGATCAGCGCGTCCTTGGCGAATTTTTCCCCGAACTGCCCGGCCAGTGCCGAGAACAGGAAAAACGGCAGGATAAACAGCAACGCACACAGGTTGACCCAGATCGAACGGTCACCCTCGATGGTCAGCCGATAGAGAATGGCGAGGATCAGCGACTGTTTGAACACGTTGTCGTTGAACGCGCCGAGCGACTGCGTGATGAAGAATGGCAGGAAGCGCCGGGTGCGCAGCAGGTTGAACTGTGAGGGGTGACTCATCTTCCGTGTTTCCCTGATGTTTAAGGTAGAGAGGCCTGGGTACTGCTTATTGGATTCTCGAACAGCGATCCAGGCCACACCTTACCTAAACTTTTCTGGTTATTTCTTCAAACCTGCGATGCACGGCGAGACAAACAGCTCGCCCCGCCAGGCGCCTTGCACGGTACGTTTGCCGACGATCAGCCACATCAGCGCCAGCAACATCACCAACAGCGTGCCGACGACACTGAAAAACGTCAGGTTCAGGGTGCTCGCCAGTTTCAGGGTTGCCAGCGAATACACGCCCAACGGGAAGGTGAAGCCCCACCAGCCGAGGTTGAACGGGATGCCGTCACGCAAGTAGCGCACGGTGATCAGCAGCGCCATCAGCATCCACCACAGCCCGAAGCCCCACAGGGTTATCCCGGCAATAAGCCCCACACCCGAGGCGATTTCACCGATACCGGGCAGACCGTTCGCCGCGAATATCGCCGGCGCATCACCGCCCAACAGCAACATGCCCAGCGCACCGGTGCCGATCGGGCCGAGGGCCAGCCAGCTCGAGGCTGCCATGTTTTCGTGGGGCAGTTTGTGCAGGGCCATACGCAGCAGCAGGATGGTCAGAATGCTGAACGCTACCGGTAGGGAAAAGGCCCAGAGCACGTAGCTTGTCGTCAGTACCACCAGTTGTGAATGGGCATCGGTGAGATGCGGCGCGAGCAAACCACCGCTGGCCGCCGCCACCTCTGCCGCCACGACCGGCAGCAACCAGACGGCGGTCATCTGATCAATGCTGTGTTCCTGACGGGTAAACATCATGTAAGGGATCAACACGCCGCAAGCCAGCGACATGGCCACATCGATCCACCACAGCACTTCGGCGAGGTGAATCACGCCGTCACCCCAGCGCGGCAGGCCAAACACCAGAAAGCCGTTGATGATCGTCGCCAGGCCCATGGGAATCGTGCCGAAGAACATCGATACAGTGGAGTGGCCGAAAATCCGCCGCGCTTCATCAAAGAACAGCATCCAGCGTGCGGCGTAGGCAACGGTAAACAGGCTGAATAACAGAATGTTGAACAACCACAAACCTTCAGCAATGGCGTGCAGGCCTGGAATGGCCAATGGCAGTTGCGCCAACGCCAACGCCAGCACACCAGTGCCCATGGTCGCTGCGAACCAGTTGGGGGTGAACTGGCGGATCACTTCACGCGGATGCTGAAGCTGGCTGAACGGTTTGATGCCGGGTTTGGCGCTGTTGGGGCAAGTCATCATGGAGTCCTCTCCTCTGGTGAGGTTGAGTCCATGGTAGAACCGAATCGAATATCTATATAACGGGTAATTTCTCTAACTGTTATCTGTTTTACCAATAAGCAGTCAGACGCTGCCTTCGCTCTCGATCACCAGAATCCGCGCTGCACCTTGCGGATGGGCGACATGCTCGGTGCCGACACTCGCATAGAAGATGTCACCGACCTCAAGCTGCACCTGTTTTTCTTCGCCCAGATCGCGGTAATGCATCAGCACTTGACCATCCAGCACCACAAACACTTCCTCGCCGTCGTTGATGTGCCATTTGTACGGCTGATCCGTCCAGTGCAGGCGCGTGGTGATGCCGTTCATGTTGGCAATGTCCAGCGCGCCCCAGGCGCGCTCGGCGGTGAAGGTCTTGCTGCGAATAATCTTCATGAGTCGATCCGTGAGAAGAAGGCTGGGCAAGGCTAACCGAAATCGAGGGGGTTATGGAGCGCGGCACACTTTGGCTGCGGCTGGGCGCAGGCTGAGCAGCAGCGCGCCAATGGCCAACACGATCAACACCACCCCGTAACCATCGGTGGTTGCCAGCAAACCGTAGCTACGCGACAAGTGCCCGGCGAGCAACGCCGGCAGACAGAACGCCAGATAACTGAGCACGTAATAGGCCGCCATCAATCCTGCCCGCTCATGGGGCAAGGCCAGCGGCACCAGGCTGCGCACGGCGCCGAGGAATCCCGAGCCAAAGCCGCAACCGGCCACCAGCGTGCCGAGGAAAAACAGCGACAGGCTGGCGCTGTGCACGCCCAGCAGAATCAATACCAGACCGATCGGCAGCAGGCTCGCGCCCAACTGCAAGGCCCGGACGGCAGGACGATTGCGCATCGTGAAAATCATCAGCGCACCAGTCACGGTCAGGGCCGCAACGGTGGCGCCGCCGATCAGATTCGAGTCCGAGCCAGTGGCGGTGCGCACCAATGACGGTGCCAGCGATGCATAAAAGCCGCCGAGCGCCCAGGTTGCCGTGTTCAGCGGCAACACTCGCCACAAAGTGGCTCGCGCTTGAGTCGGCACGTGCAGTGTCGGCCGCAACGAGGCCCACGCCCCGGCTTGCGGAGTGACGCTTTCCGATAAGCGCCAGACATAAATGCCTTGCAATACAAACAGTGCGAGCAGCAGCCAATAGGTCAGTTGCAACGGCGCCGGCGCAAACTCCGCCAGCAAACCGCAACCCATGCCGCCCAAGGCCATGCCGAGCAACGGCGCGACACTGTTGATCAATGGCCCCTGCTGACGATCCGTGTCGAGCAGGGTCGCGCTTAAAACAGCGGTGGCCATGCCGGTGGCAAATCCTTGCAGAACACGCGCGCTGATCAGCCACGCCACGCTGTCGGCGTAGATAAACAGCAACATCGCCAACGCGTTAAGCAGCACGGCGGCGAAGATCACCGGTTTGCGTCCCAAGTGGTCGGATAGCGAACCGACTGTTAATAGAGCCGCCAACAGACTGAGCGCATAGACGCCGAAGATCAGCGTCAACATGGTTGCCGAGAAGTGCAGCTGATCCTGATACAGGTGATACAGCGGCGTTGGCGCCGTGGAGGCGGCGAGAAAACTCAGTAAAGTAATCGCCAGAAACCACAGGCTGGATCGATTGGAAGCAAGGCTGGTCATGGGCACACTCCGCAAAAGCTAATTTTTTGCTTTTGCGGAGTGTGCTACTGCCTTGCGCTTAAAGCAAATTCTTTGTGTTAAGGTCTGCCGCATGGCTATTAAAGAAGGTTTACGCCCCGGCGGCCGCAGTGCCCGGGTGCAAGATGCAATTCATTCGGCAGTCCGTGCGCTTTTGCAGGAACAGGAACGTTCGAGCGTGACCGTCCCGCAAATCGCCGCACGTGCGGGGGTGACACCGTCGACGATTTATCGGCGTTGGGGTGATCTTTCGGCGTTATTGGCCGACGTCGCCCTCGCCCGCATGCGCCCCGACAGCGAGCCGGCGCAAACCGGCAGTTTGCGCAGCGATATTCGTGCGTGGGCCGAGCAATATCTCGATGAAATGAGCTCGGAGCCTGGGCGCAACATGATGCGCGACGTGCAGGCCAGTGCTACGCCGGGGTATTGCGTGACGATCATTAGTGCGCAATTGCAGACGATCGTTGAGCGGTATCCGGATGAAATGGCGCCGAGTGTTGATCGGTTGATCAACCTGGTGGTTGCGCCGGTGGTGTTCCGGATTCTGTTTTCGGCGGCAGCGCTGGAGGTGGCTGAACTGCATCGGCTGATCGATATTGCGCTGCGTCAGGACTGACGCCTTCGCGATCACCCCAGAAACCGAGGGGTTCCCCGCCTGCGACACCCCACCACGCCACGACCTTGGTCGACACTGACTAACCGCCCCGCGCATGCGAGACTGTCCGCCCGGGCAGGAGTGCCGGGGAGTCTTTTGTCGGGAGTGTTGCATGTCGCTGTCCACCGGGCTGATCGCCGCCGTCGCCCTGGCCTATATGGCCATCATGTTCGCCATCGCCTTCTACGGCGATCGCCGCAGCGCGCCGTTGCCGCCGCGCATGCGTGCCTGGGTGTACAGCCTGTCGCTGGCGGTTTACTGCACCAGCTGGACGTTCTTCGGCGCTGTCGGTCAAGCCGCCGAGCAATTGTGGTCATTCCTGCCGATTTACCTCGGGCCGATTCTGCTGCTGGTCGGCGCGCCGTGGGTCCTGCAGAAAATGGTGATGATCAGCAAACAGGAGAACATCACCTCCATCGCTGACTTCATCGCTGCACGCTACGGCAAATCGCAATCGCTGGCGGTGGTCGTGGCGCTGATCTGCCTGGTCGGCGTTCTCCCCTATATCGCCCTGCAACTCAAAGGCATCGTCCTCGGCGTGAACCTGCTGATCGGCGCCGGTGCCGATGCCATGGGCACCCGCGCCCAGGACACCGCGCTGATCGTGTCGCTGGTGCTGGCGCTGTTCACCATTGTCTTCGGCACGCGCAACCTCGATGCCACCGAACACCACCGTGGCATGGTGCTGGCGATTGCTTTCGAATCGCTGGTCAAACTGTTCGCCTTTCTCGCCGTCGGCGCTTTCGTCACTTATGGCCTGTATGACGGTTTCGATGACCTGTTCAACCAGGCCATGCTCGCCCCGCGTCTCGAGGAATACTGGAAAGAAACCATCAACTGGCCGTCGATGGTGGTGCAGACCGGCGTGGCAATGATGGCGATCATCTGCCTGCCCCGGCAGTTCCACGTCACCGTGGTTGAGAACATCGACCCGCAAGATCTGCGCCTGGCCAAATGGGTATTTCCGGCCTATCTGGCCTTGGCCGCGCTGTTTGTCGTGCCGATCGCGCTGGCCGGACAGATGCTGCTGCCGAGCGACGTCTTGCCCGACTCGTTCGTGATCAGCCTGCCGTTGGCCCAGGCGCACCCGGCCTTGGCGGTGCTGGCCTTTATCGGTGGCGCGTCGGCGGCGACCGGCATGGTGATTGTCGCCAGTGTGGCGTTGTCGACCATGGTGTCCAACGACATGCTGTTGCCGTGGCTGCTGCGGCGCAATAACGCCGAGCGCCCGTTCGAAGTGTTCCGCCAATGGATGCTCTCGGTGCGCCGCGTCAGCATCGTGGTGATTCTGTTGCTCGCCTATGTCAGCTACCGCTTGCTCGGCTCGACGGCAAGCCTGGCGACCATCGGCCAGATTGCGTTCGCCGCCGTGACTCAACTGGCGCCCGCCATGCTCGGTGCGCTGTACTGGAAACAGGCCAACCGGCGCGGCGTTTTCGCCGGTTTGGCGGCCGGTACTTTCCTGTGGTTCTACACCTTGATCCTGCCGATCGCCGCGCACAGCCTCGGCTGGTCGTTAAGCAGTTTTCCAGGGCTGGCATGGTTGCACAGCAATCCGCTGAACCTGCCAATTAGCCCGCTGACCCAAGGCGTAGTGCTGTCGCTGGCCGGCAACTTCACCCTGTTCGCCTGGGTTTCGGTGCTGTCGCGTACCCGCGTATCGGAACACTGGCAGGCCGGACGTTTCATCGGTCAGGAGATCAGTGCGCGGCCGAGCGCACGCTCGATGCTGGCGGTGCAAATCGACGACTTGCTGCAATTGGCCGCGCGTTTTGTCGGTGAGGAACGTGCGCGCCAGAGCTTCATTCGCTTCGCCTATCGCCAGGGCAAAGGCTTCAACCCCAACCAGAATGCCGACGGCGAATGGATCGCCCATACCGAGCGGTTGCTGGCCGGTGTACTCGGCGCTTCTTCGACGCGCGCAGTGGTAAAAGCCGCCATCGAAGGTCGGGAAATGCAGCTGGAGGACGTCGTGCGCATCGCCGACGAAGCCTCCGAGGTGCTGCAGTTCAACCGTGCCTTGCTGCAGGGTGCGATCGAGAACATCACCCAAGGCATCAGCGTGGTCGACCAGTCACTGAAACTGGTGGCCTGGAACCGGCGCTATCTGGAGTTGTTCAATTACCCGGATGGTCTGATCAGCGTCGGCCGGCCGATTGCCGACATCATTCGCTACAACGCCGAGCGCGGCCTGTGCGGCCCCGGCGAAGCGGAAGTCCACGTTGCCCGGCGTTTGCACTGGATGCGTCAGGGCCGCGCGCACACCTCTGAACGGCTGTTCCCCAACGGCCGAGTGATCGAGCTGATCGGCAACCCGATGCCGGGGGGCGGTTTCGTCATGAGTTTCACCGACATCACCGCGTTCCGCGAAGCCGAGCAGGCACTGACCGAAGCCAATGAAGGGCTGGAACAACGGGTCAGCGAACGCACTCAGGAACTGTCGCAACTCAACGTCGCGCTGACCGAGGCGAAGGGCACCGCCGAAGCCGCCAATCAGTCGAAAACCCGCTTTCTCGCGGCGGTCAGCCATGACTTGATGCAACCGCTGAACGCCGCTCGGCTGTTCTCCGCCGCCCTCTCCCATCAGGACGACGGCTTGAGCAGCGAGGCGCAGAAACTGGTGCAGCACCTCGACAGCTCACTGCGTTCGGCTGAGGACTTGATCAGCGATCTACTGGATATTTCCCGCCTGGAAAACGGCAAGATCAACCCCGATCGCAAGCCGTTTGCGGTCAATGAGCTGTTCGACATTCTCGGCGCCGAATTCAAGGCACTGGCACAGGAACAAGGTCTGACTTTCCGTGTGCGCGGCAGCCATTTGCGCATCGACAGCGACATCAAATTGCTGCGGCGGATTCTGCAGAACTTCCTCACCAACGCCTTCCGTTATGCCAAGGGTCCGGTGTTGCTCGGTGTGCGTCGACGTGGCGGCGAACTGTGCCTGGAGGTGTGGGATCGCGGGCCAGGGATTCCGGAAGATAAACAGCAAGTGATTTTCGAAGAGTTCAAACGCCTCGACAGTCATCAGACCCGCGCTGAAAAAGGCCTCGGCCTGGGTTTGGCAATTGCCGATGGTTTGTGCCGGGTGCTCGGTCACACCTTGCGGGTGCGCTCGTGGCCGGGTCGCGGCAGTGTGTTCAGCGTCAGCGTGCCGCTCACTCACTCGCAGGCCCAACCGGCAAGCGCTGCAGCCGAAATGAATGGCAGGTTGCCAAGCGGCGCGCGGGTGCTGTGCATCGACAATGAAGACAGCATTCTGATCGGCATGAACAGCCTGCTCAGTCGCTGGGGATGTCAGGTGTGGACAGCGCGCAATCGCGAAGAATGTGCAGCACTGTTAAATGACGGCGTGCGACCGCAACTGGCGTTGGTCGACTATCACCTTGACCACGGCGATACCGGCACTGAGCTGATGGCGTGGTTGCGCACAAGCCTGGGTGAGCCGGTGCCGGGGGTGGTGATCAGCGCTGACGGGCGACCGGAGATGGTCGCCCAGGTGCATGCGGCGGGACTGGATTATCTGGCCAAACCGGTGAAGCCGGCGGCGTTGCGGGCGTTGTTGAGTCGGTATTTACCGTTGTAGAAGCAAAAAATCGCAGCCTCCGGCGGCTCCTGCATTGGTATGGCGTACATCCTGTGGGAGCTGCCGGAGGCTGCGATCTTTTGATCTTTATTCAGGGAGTTCGACGAGACCATCGACATCGGTCATCGCCCGCTCCAGCAAATCCGCCGGCAAGCTCTTGCTCGCCCGGGCGCCGAGCAATTTCAGTTGCTCACTGCGACTGACCAGATTACCGCGCCCTTCTGTCAGCTTGTTGCGCGCTGAGCTGTAGGCTTTGTCCAACTGCTGCAGGCGATTGCCGACCTCATCCAGATCCTGAATGAACAGCACGAACTTGTCGTACAGCCACCCGGCGCGCTCGGCGATTTCCCGGGCGTTCTGGCTCTGGCGCTCCTGCTTCCACAGACTGTCGATCACGCGCAACGTCGCCAACAACGTCGTCGGGCTGACGATGACGATGTTGCGGTCGAAGGCTTCCTGAAACAGCGATGGCTCAGCCTGCAACGCTGCCGAAAATGCGGCCTCGATCGGCACGAAGAGCAAAACGAAATCGAGGCTGTGCAGGCCTTCAAGACGTTTGTAATCCTTGCCGGCCAGGCCTTTGACGTGATTGCGCAACGACAATACATGCTGCTTGATCGCGATCTGCCCGAGGCTGTCGTCGTCGGCAGCCACGTACTGCTGATAGGCGGTGAGACTCACCTTGGAGTCCACCACTACTTGCTTGTCGCCCGGCAGGTAAATGATCACGTCAGGCTGGAAGCGCTCGCCATCCGGGCCTTTGAGGTTGACCTGGGTCTGGTATTCGCGGCCCTTCTCCAGACCGGCGTGTTCGAGCACTCGTTCAAGAATCAGCTCGCCCCAGTTACCTTGGGTTTTCTGGCCTTTGAGGGCGCGGGTGAGGTTGGTGGCTTCGTCGCTCAGGCGCAGATTGAGCGCCTGCAAACGTTCCAGTTCCTTGGCCAGCGAGAAGCGCTCGCGGGCCTCGGCCTGATAACTTTCTTCCACCCGTTTTTCGAAGGACTGGATGCGCTCCTTGAGCGGATCAAGCAACTGCCCGAGCCGCTGCTGACTGGTCTCGGCAAAGCGCTGCTCGCGCTCATCGAAAATCTTCCCGGCCAGTTCGGCAAACTGCGCACGCAGTTCATCGCGCGAGCCTTGCAGGTCGTTGAGGCGTTGCTGGTGGCTTTCCTGTTGCTCGCGCAGTTCGGCGTTCAGTGAAGCGGCTTGTGCGTCGAGGCGGCGCAGCTCAGCTTCCTTGTTCGCGCGTTCGAGGTTCCAGGCGTGGGAGGCATCGCGGGCGTCATCACGCTCGATCTGCAGCAGCTCGACTTCCCGGCGCAGCGCTGCCAGATCAGCTTGCTTGGCGGCGTTGGCCTGGCCGAGATCGGCGACTTCATCGCGACTGGCGTCGAGCTGCGCGTTGAGTCCGTCCTGCGCCAGTTGCGCCATGGCCAGCCGCTCTTCGAGCAAGGCGACCTCGGCCTGGCCGTTACTCGCCCGGCGTTGCAGTTGCCAAGCCAGCGCCAGCAGTGGCAATCCCGCCCCTGCAAGCCCCAGCAATACGCTGGTCAAGTCCATCGCCATAGCCACTCCCGCCGATCTTATAAAGCCTGAAGGTTAACCAAGGTGTCAGGTCTTGGACAGCTCAGTCTTCGAGCAGACCGAGTTCCTGTTGCGCACGACGGTCACCGGCACGCGCGGCCTGGCGCAGCAGATCCTGACCGATGCGACGATCCCGGGCGTTACCGCACTCACGGCACATCAACTGACCGAGACGGCTTTGCGCAGCCACCACGCCTTCACGCGCCGGTTGTTTGAGCAGGCGCCCTGCGATGTGCTTGGCATTATGACTGTCGCTCAGGCGCGGGCTGTCGAGCAGCCATTCTGCAACGCGAACGGAAAATCGCTTGGGCGGGGTAACAGAAGAAGGTTGTGAGGTAACAGAGTCTGATACTGAGCGAAACTTCATAAAGCACTGTGGGACGAATCGGAAGGCGCGCCACTCTACTCTCTTTTTCTTACAGGTAAAGTCGAAAAACAACCCGGCACGCCCGTCCTAGAGCAAGCGCTCGGGACAATCCACAGAAGCTGTGGATAACTCAGTGGACAACCGCCCTCCAACCGCCGCAAAGCCTTATGGAATGGGGCTCGCAGTCAAACTGACGATTTTTTCACCAACAAAAAAAAGCGATGTTTTTCATTGACTTAAACTTTCGATGCAGGCAGCCAGTGGAGTCAGGATTGGTATGACAGTGCCGTTACAGCTTGCGCAACTAATGTGCACAAGTACCTGTTACCCGGTTATATCGATGCGCTTTTTCGGGTCGTTTTGCTAACCGGTCTGGGGATAAACCGGCCTGGCACGCGGCTTGATGAACAAATCTTCACCGACCGACGGTCAAGCGCTGCGCCAAATGCGGGCAATTCTGCGCCCCCCAAAGCAGACTCAATCGGCCTCTGCAATGTTTTTCTACTCGAAGTTTGCTTTACCCGTTTCGATCCGTTAGTATCCGCGGCGTTAGTACCAAGCTGAAAGTCAATTCCGGTCGAACACATCCCCACGGTCTGCCTTCTTCCAAGAAGCCCTACCGAAAAAAGCGGGAACGACCCCTCGATGGTTTCCAGGTAAATCTTGCGACAACACAGCCTTCCAATGACGTGAAGGGTGTTGCGAAGAACACTTACTCTGACCGAACCAACCTGCAAATTGATCAGGATCTTCACCCCGGGCCCAGAACCTTTGCCCTCGTTGTGATGCCTGCCCTCCTAAGTACCTACCTGCCAGCCCAAGCGCGCCAACTTAATAGCGCTTCAAACTGGCTGCTTTGTTCCAGTCGGGTTCTTCGTTCGACCAATGGTGGTCGACGTTACTGGAACGTTTTAACGTTGCACGGTTCTTATCCGTGTCATTTGTAGGAACACCTAATAACTATGTCTACTCAAATCCATACTCAGGATGCCATTCGCACCCTAACCAACGCTTTTGCACCAATGAACTGCCTGATCATGGCCGCTCGCAAAGGCTGCTTCAGCTTCACACTGGTCAACGAACACGGTATCGCCCGCCACAGCGAGCGTCTGTACCCCGATCAGTACTCCAGCGCTGAACCGCTGCAGGCCGTGATCGATCGTACCCGTCAGGCACTGGTTGCCTGAGAGCCGAAAAAGGCTGCAAAAGCAAAAGCCCCGCACACAATGCGGGGCTTTTTATTGCCTGATGTTTCGCTTTTACCCCTCAGCGGCTAAGCACTATCGGATATAACGGATATTCCCCGCAGCGGGAAATATTTTAAAAACAGTCCTTTACGTCGTGAATATGACACTACACTTCAACTCAAGCGGCATGAGCCGCTTGCGGCGAGCCTGAACCGATCCATAGCTGCCAAGCCCCCCTTCAGGACTCGCCATTAATAACAAGAACCGAGGGTTTTATGGGTATCGCTGCCAGCGAACTGTGCCGCTACGTGATCCGTCCTACGCTGATTTATCTGGGACGCCACAGCGCAACTGCCGAATCTCTCCTGCTGGGCATCGCCGCCAGCCAGTCTGCCCTGGGTTCCGCCCTCCATGACCGCCGTGGCCACGGCCTCTACCGTATCGCCGAGCATCGCCATCAGGCCCTTTGGGATGACTATCTGGCGCTCGATCCGGAACGTGCCAGCCTGGTTCGCGGCCTCGCCAGTCAGCATGCTTTTCTGACCGGCCCGCACCTGGAACTGACGGTCAATCTGCGCTACGCCACGGCCATTGCCTGGTTGCTGGTAGAAGAACAAAACCCCACCCTCCCCGACTCCAACGATTTGCTGGGAATGGCGCGTATCTGGCGTCAGACCTTTCAACCCCAAGGTCGTCTGCGTGACTTCACTTACGCCTGGCACACCTGTGTTTCAACGGTGAATCAGATCGCTTGCTGATCCGTCCGGTTTCAGAAGATCGGCCAACAGGTCGCGAATCTGGTCGGATTGTCCTACAAAACCGCTCTAACTCAAGGCATACGGACTATAGCGCTGGGACGAAAATGTTGGTAATTTTCGCCCCGGTGATCATCAGGAGTTCTAATAATGAAAAAAGTCATGCTCAAAACCACCCTTAGCCTCGCCGTTACCATGGCATCCACACAGATCTTCGCAGCTGGCTTTGCCATCAACGAACACAGTATCAGCGGGATGGGCACCGGTTACGCTGGACGATCTTCTTCTGCCGACGACGCAAGCACTGTTTATGGCAACCCTGCCGGCATGTCGCGCCTCAAGCGCGAACAAGTCACTGGCGGTGTTGCATTCCTTGATGCAAAAACCGATATCAGCGATGCCAGCTCCAGCCCTAACGGCGGCAGCAACAAAGGCGACATGGTGCCCTTCACCTCCGTACCTATGGGCTTCTACGTCAAACCGATCGATGATCATTGGGCATTCGGCCTCGGCGTCTACGTGCCGTTTGGCCTGATTACCGACTATGAAAAAGGCTTTGCCGGCCGTTACTTCGGTAGCAAGTCCGAAGTACAAGTGATCACCTTCCAGCCAACCGTCAGTTACGCCTTCAACGACAAGGTGTCGATCGGTTTTGGTCCAACCATCAACCGCATCGACGGTACGCTGGAATCCAACCTGTCGATCACTCAGGCCGCGCCGGATGGCAAGGTCAAGATCAAGGGTGACGACACCGCGCTGGGCTACAACATCGGTGTGCTGGTACAAGCCACTGACACCACGCGTCTGGGTCTGACTTACCACTCGAAAGTCGACTACAAGCTCGAAGGCAACACCAAGGTCAACTACGGTGTGCTGGGTGCAATCGGTCTGGGTGCCAACCAGAAGTACGATGCTTCGCTGAAGATCACCACGCCTGAATCCATCGACTTCTCGGTCACCCAGGCGATCAACGATCGCTGGAACGTGTATGCCGGTTCGACCTGGACCCGCTGGAGCCAACTGGAAAAAATCACCGTCAAGAACTCTGGTGTGCAGCCTTTGCTCGCCGGTCAGTTCGGTGAAATCACCGAAGACCAGAACTGGCACGACTCCTGGGCGTACGCCGTGGGTACTTCGTATCAGTTGAACAAGGAATGGGTACTGCGTACCGGTCTGACCTTCGACCAGTCGCCGACCAACAACGTCGACCGTTCGCCACGCATCCCGACCGGCGACCGGACCATCTTCAGCATCGGTGCCGGCTGGAGCCCGACTGAAGACCTGACCATCGACGTTGCCTACTCGTACCTGAAGGAAGAGTCGGTGAAGATCCGCAACGAAAACGATCGTGGTCAGACCTACGACGCCAAGTATGAAAACTCGGCAAACGGTTTCGGTGTCGGCGCGACCTACCGCTTCTGATGCTGCACGGCGAGGCTAACCCTCGCCGACAAAAAAAGCCCCGCTCTCTTTGCAGAAAGCGGGGCTTTTTATTGCCTTGAGTTTACTCACCACCACAACACACTTCCCAGGCTCGCTCCCACAAAAAACAGCGCTAAGGTTTCAGCGGTTTCGAGGCGATAGCCTTCTCGATCGCGGCGATAAACTCCGGATCATCCGGCTTGGTCAGACTGGAAAAATTGGCGATCACCTTGCCTTGGCGATCAACCACATATTTATAGAAATTCCATTTCGGCGCACTGCTCTGTGCTGCCAGCACTTGGAACAGATGCGTAGCGTCATCACCACGAACCTTTTGTGGCTCGGTCATATTGAACGTCACGCCATAGTTGGCGTAGCAGACCTTGGCAGTCTCGGCGCTGTCCTTGGACTCCTGTTTGAAGTCGTTGGAAGGCACCCCGAGCATTTGCAAACCTTGCCCTTCGTAGCGCTTATGCAGCGCCTCAAGACCTTCGAACTGCGGCGCAAAACCGCAGAAACTGGCAGTGTTGACCACCACCAGCGGCTTGTCGGCGTATTGCTGGCACAGATCAATGGATTCCTTGGCTCGCAACTTGGGTAGCGAGCCTTGCAGCAATTCGGGACAGTCGGCAGCCTGGGCCAGACCAGTCAACGCCATCAGCAACGCGGGAACAGCACACCAGCGCATCAGCATGTCGAGCATCCTTGAGCAGTCGTTCAGGATTCGACGTTACTCGTCATGCCCGCTTCTAGCAAATGCTCATGCCCAACTGCATCAAGGCCAGACCGCCCTGCTGCCAGCCCCACCACACCAGCGCCAGCACAGCGGCGCCGAGTGCCGTGATGGCCAATCGTCGCCAGAATCGGCTCATGCGGCGCTCGCTGCGGCTTGCAGGCGTGCGACCGGACGCTCACGCACCGGCCAGTTCAGCGCGGCTGCCAGCAGGCTCAGCAGAACCGCCACTTGCCAGATCAAGTCATAACTCCCGGTTCGGTCATACACCACCCCGCCCAGCCAGCCGCCAAGAAACGATCCCAACTGATGGAAGAGGAACACGATGCCACCGAGCATGGACAGGTTTCGCACCCCGAACAAAGTCGCCACCGTACCGTTGGTCAACGGCACCGTCGACAGCCACAGGAAACCCATGGCCATGCCAAACAGGTACGCCGACGTGGTCGTCACCGGCAGCCACAGGAACAACACGATCACCACTGCGCGCAGCAGATACAACGCGGTGAGCAAGCGCGGCTTGGACATGCGTCCGCCAAGCCAGCCGGCGGTGTAGGTGCCGAAGATATTGAACAGCCCGATTAACGCCAGCACGGTGGTGCCAACACTGGCCGGCAGATGCTGATCGACCAGATAGGCCGGCAAGTGCACACCAATGAACACGACCTGAAAACCGCAGACAAAAAAGCCGAACGCCAACAACCAGAAACCCGAATGCGAACAGGCTTCGCGCAGGGCCTCAGACAAGGTTTGTTCATGGCCGAGCACCGGCAACGGCTTGTCCTTGAGCATGCTCACCAGCGGCACGATCAGCGCCACCAGCAAGCCCAATACCAACAACGCCGCCGACCAGCCGAGCCAGCCAATCAAGCCGAGGGTACCCGGCAACATGGCGAACTGGCCGAAAGAACCGGCGGCGCTGGCGATACCCATGCCCATGCTGCGTTTTTCCGGCGGCACCGCGCGGCCGACGACGCCGAGGATCACCGAGAACGAGGTGCCGGACAGACCAATGCCGATCAGCAGGCCGGCGCTCAGTGATAGCGTTACCGCCGAATCAGACAGGCCCATGCACACCAGACCCACCGCGTAGAGCACCCCACCGACGAGCACCACTTTTGCCGCGCCGAAGCGGTCAGCCAATGCACCGGTAAACGGTTGCGCCAGACCCCAGATCAGGTTCTGCAGGGCGATCGCGAAAGCAAACACCTCACGTCCCCAGCCGAATTGCGCACTCATCGGTGACAGGAACAACCCGAAGCCGTGCCGCACGCCCAATGACAGCGCCAGGATCAGCGCACTCCCCAGCAACACCCAACCGCACGTACGCCACATCGATGTCATTGTTATTCTCCGCTTGCGGGTATATACCCGCTTGAGTTTGGAAAAAACCGGCCTCAGGCCAGTTCATCCAGCAATCTGAGCAAGGTTTCACGCTTCTCGGCGCCCAGTCGGTCAATCAACCGCTGCTGCGCTGCTTCCCAGGCCGGCAGTGCCGCTGCCAGGCGTTGCACGCCGGTCTCGGTGAGTTTGACGATACGGTTGCGCATGTCCTCGCCTTCGGCCAGCGCCACCAGCCCCTCGCCTTCCAATACCCGCAGATTGCGCCCGAGGGTGCTGCGGTCCAGACCCATCGCCTCGGCAAGTTCGGAAATGCTCGGTTGATCCAGACGCTGCAGATTGCACAGCAAAGAATACTGGGCAACGTTGATCCCGAAGCCGTCGAGAGCGCCGTCGTAATGCCTGCTGACGCCACGAGCGGCGCGACGCAGGTTGGTGCACAAACACTGAGAAGGAAGCATGATGCGTGTATATACCCGCGACTATGTTAAATCAAGTTACAGATGAGTTTACCCATAACATTTGTGCTGCCTGACAAACCGCCTTCGCGAGCAGGCTCACTCCTACATTTGCAATGCGATCCCCTGTGGGAGCGAGCCTGCTCGCGAAGAGGCCAGCACAGACAATCCAAAACTGTCAGATCAAAACCAATCCAACCAACACCACCATCTCCAGCAATTCCAGCAACGCCCCCGCCGTATCGCCCGTCGCCCCGCCCAACCGCCGCATCATCACTTGCCGCAGCCAGACAAACACAACAACCGAAATCACCAACGCAACAACGGCGCCAAACCCGGCGATCAACACGCAGCCCAGCGCACTCAAGCCCAGTACCCGCCACCCGGCCTTGCGCGGCAAATGATCCGCCAACGCTTGCCCCAACCCACCCGCACGTACATACGGCGTCGTCAGAAACAACCCCAACAGCGCCGCCCGCCCGAGCAGCGGCACAATGATCAACACCAGCCCATGCCCTTGCTCGATCAGCGCCAGCAGTGCAGCAAACTTGAGCAGCAACACCAGCACCAGCGTCACTACCGCAATCGGCCCGCTGCGCGGGTCTTTCATGATCGTCAACGTACGCTCGCGATCACCAAAACCGCCGAGCCAGGCATCAGCGCTGTCGGCCAGACCATCCAGGTGAAGTGCGCCGCTGAGCACCACCCAAACCGTCAGCAGCAACGCCGCATGCAGCAGCAACGGCGCGCCGCTCAAGGCAAGATTCAGCACCCACAGGATCAGCCCGAACAACAGCCCCACCAGCGGATAAAACAGCAACGATCGCCCAAGCTGTTCCGGCTCGGGCATCCCCGACAGGCGAATCGGCAGGCTGCTGAGAAATTGCAGGGCGATCCACAGCGGCAACATGTCAGTGACCTTCCTTGAGTGAACCGTCAACCTCGACCGTCAGCGCAAACATTGCGCCATGCCCGACCTCGACATTGAGCAGTTGTTCGCGTGGCAACCCTCGCGCTTGCGCCAACAGCAGACGCATCACGCCGCCATGACTGATCAGCAAAATCCGCTCACCGGCGTACGCAGTGTGCAGGCGCGCAACCGCTGCCAACACCCGAGCCGCAAACGCGCTGACCGGCTCACCTTGCGGTGGCGTAAAGGAATACGGATCAGCCCAGAACAGCCCCAAGGCCTCGGCGTCCGTTTCCATCAACGCCGCTGCGCTCTGCCCTTCCCATGCGCCGAAATGCAGCTCCTGCAGATTCTTGTCCAGCTGCACCGGAAGACTCAGCTGTTCGCCCAGTTCGGCGGCGAAGCGCGCACAACGCTGCAACGGCGAACTGACAATCCGCTGCCACGGCCCGCCTTCGACTACCGCCGCACGCATCTGCGCCCAACCCTGTTCGGTCAGCGCATCGTCGAGGCTGCCGCGCAAACCACCGCCGAGTTCAGTTTCACCATGACGCAACAGATCCAGTTGCAGCGTCATGCCGGACGATCCGCCACCGCCGCTTCGGCGAACGTCGCCATCTGCCCGTGCAGATCGCAGGCAAGACGCAACAGCGGCACCGCCAACGCGGCGCCACTGCCCTCACCCAGACGCAAACCGAGTTCCAGCAACGGCTCAGCTTTCAGCGTTTCCAGCACATGGCGATGGCCCGGCTCGGCGCCCCGGTGACCGAACAACAACCACTCGCGGCAGTCCGGATTCAAGCGCACCGCAACCAGCGCAGCGACCGTGCAGATAAAGCCGTCGACCAATACTGCAACGCCTTCTTGAGCCGCCGCCAGATACGCGCCGACCAGCGCCGCAATTTCAAAACCACCAAGATTGAACAGGGTCTGCAAGGCATCGCCAGGTTGCGCGACGTGCAACGCCAATGCGCGCTCGATCACTTGCGCTTTATGGCTGACACCTTCGGCATTCAGCCCGGTGCCGGGACCGGTCAGATGTGCCACCGGGCAATCGAGCAAGGCACAGGCCAAGGCGCTGGCGGCGGTGGTGTTGCCGATGCCCATTTCGCCACCGATGAACAACTGTGCGCCTGCGGCTTTCGCCCGCAGCAGACTGTCGCGACCGGCCTGCAACGCCAGCTCGCCTTGAGCCTGAGTCATCGCCGCGCCCCGCACGAAGTTGGCCGTGCCCGGGCCGATATTCAAGTGGCGCACACCCGCCAGGTTCAGCGCTGGATTCACCGTGCCCAGATCAACCACTTCCAGCTGCGCACCGAGCTGCCGCGCCAACACACTGATCGCCGCACCGCCGCTGACAAAGTTGAGCAGCATCTGCCCGGTGACTTCCTGAGGGAACGCCGAAACACCTTCAGCGACTACGCCGTGATCACCGGCAAAAATCGCGATCCACACTTGCGAGAGCGTCGGTTTGACCTGGCCTTGCAGACCGGCCAGTTGCACCGCGACCGATTCCAGACGCCCCAGCGAACCTGCCGGTTTGGTCAATTGCTGTTGCCGCGCCGTCGCTTGTTCAACGACGTTCAGATCGACCGGTTTGCAAGGGTTCAGCCACCAGGTTTGAGTCATAACGCAGGTCCTTTCAGAGTCAGGGGCAGGCCGGCGACGGTCAGGACAACACGCTGACAGCGCTCAGCCAGAGCTTGATGCAGCCAACCGGCTTCATCGACGTAGCGGCGAGTCAATTCGCCCAGCGGCACGACACCCATTCCGGTCTCGTTGCTGACAAAAATGATTTCCCCCGGCAGCAAGGCCAGGCAGTCGAGCAGGGCTTCGCGCTCAGCGGCGAGACGTTCGGCGTCATCGAGCATCAGCAGATTGGTCAGCCACAGGGTCAGGCAATCGACCAACAGGCAATGCTCGGCGCTGGCGGATTCGCGCAGGACGCGGGCCAATTCGAGCGGCTCTTCGATCAGCGCCCATTCGATGGGACGGCGCGCGCGGTGGTGGGCGACGCGGTCGCTCATCTCGCCATCGAGGGGCTGGCTGGTGGCGATATAGGTCACCGCCAGGCCGCTATCGCTGGCGAGTTTTTCGGCCAGACGACTTTTGCCGGAGCGGGCGCCGCCGAGGATCAGTTGGAGCATGGTTTTATCCACAGAATTATGGGTTGAGGCAACTGGCCCCTTCGCGAGCAAGCTCGCTCCCAAAGGGTTATGAGTTGTACTCAAAATGTATGGTTAACCGCATTCACTGTGGGAGCGAGCTTGCTCGCGAAGAGGCCAGCACAAGCACCTTAAATCCCACAGAGCTGACGCAACAAGCCGGTATCCAGATGCTTCTCCACCAGATCCGCCAAGCGCTCGATATCACGCTCGCGCAAGCCGTGATAATCCACCTGCTGCACATCGCTCAACCCGGCCCAGCGCAGCAACGCTGCACTCGCCGTCGGCGATTCAAACAAGCCATGTAGATACGTGCCAAACACCTGCCCATCAGCGCTCTGCGCACCGTCGCAACGGCCGTCTTCAAGATGCACCGCTGCGTTCTCCAGCGCCGCTCCCGTGGTCACGCCCGCATGAATTTCATAGCCACTGACTTCGGCATTTTCCAGCGCCAGCCGCCCACGCACATTGCGCAACTGCTTCTCGGCTTCAAGCGTGGTGTCGAACGCCAGCAAACCCAAACCGGCACTCGTACCCGGCGCACCTTCGAGGCCGAGCGGATCATGCACCTGCTCACCGAGCATCTGCAGACCACCGCAAATCCCCAGCACTTTGCCGCCGTAACGCAGATGCCGATTGATCGCGGTATCCCAGCCATTGGCACGCAAATAGGCCAGATCGCTGCGCACGCTTTTCGAGCCCGGCAGGATGATCAGATCGGCAGCAGGGATCGCCTGCCCCGGGCCGACGAATTGCAGATCAACCTGCGGATGCAAGCGCAACGGATCGAAGTCAGTGTGATTGCTGATGCGCGGCAGCACCGGCACCACCACTTTCAGCACTTGTTCGGCCTTGTCGGTCTGGCGCTGATCGATGCCGTCCTCGGCCTCCAGATGCAGATCCATCACGTAGGGCAACACGCCGACCACCGGTTTGCCGGTGCGCTGTTCCAGCCAGTCAAGGCCCGGTTGCAGCAAAGCGATGTCGCCGCGAAAACGGTTGATGATGAAACCTTTGATCCGTGCCTGTTCGCTCGGCGACAGCAGCTCAAGGGTGCCAACCAGATGGGCAAAAACCCCGCCGCGATTGATGTCGGCAATCAGCAACACCGGGCAATCCACCGCTTCGGCAAAACCCATGTTGGCGATATCACCGGCACGCAGATTGATCTCGGCCGGTGAGCCCGCGCCTTCGACCATCACCAGCGGATACGCGGCACTGAGTCGTTCATGCGAGGCCAGCACGGCTTGCATCGCGATGGCTTTGTAGTCGTGGTAGGCAACCGCGTTCATCGTGGTGACGGCACGACCATGGATGATCACTTGCGCGCCAGTGTCGCTGTTCGGCTTGAGCAGCACCGGGTTCATGTCAGTGTGCGGTTCGAGATGAGCAGCTTGCGCCTGCACCGCTTGCGCACGGCCAATCTCACCGCCATCAGCGGTCACGGCACTGTTGAGCGCCATGTTCTGCGGCTTGAATGGTACGACCGCCACGCCCTGACGAGTTGCCCAGCGGCACAACGCCGTCACCAGTGTGCTTTTGCCGGCGTCGGAAGTGGTGCCTTGCACCATCAGGGTGGTCATGGGTGGTCCTTGGTGAAGGCTATCAAAGCCTGTTCGAGGCGCGTCTCTTCAGTCGCATCGGCGGGCAGACCAAAACGCAGACTGCTGTTGTGGGTAAATATGCGCAGGAGGATGCCGCGACGGGCCATGAATGCGTGCAGCGTTTCGGCATGCTCGGTGATCAGCCACTGGAACAGCGCGCAACCGCCCTGGGGCTTGAAGCCGTAGCGCTCAAGCAGCGTTGCCAATCGTTCGCTGGCCTCATCGCTGCGAATGCGTTGGCGGGTGTGACCTTCGGTGTCTTGCAGGCACGCCTGGCCAAGCACTCGGGTTGGCCCGCTCACGGCCCAAGGCCCGACCTGTTCGGCGAGCAGTTTGAGCAACTTGCGTTCGGCCAGGACAAAGCCCAGACGCACCCCGGCCAGACCGAAAAACTTGCCGAACGAACGCAACACGATCAGCCCGACTTGATGCGCATGCGGGGCCAGGCTCAACTGCGGCGTGTTGTCCATGAAGGCTTCATCGACCACCAGCCAGCCACCGCGCCGGGCGAGCCGCGCGTGCCAGTCGAGCAATCGTGCCGGGGTCAGGCTCAAGCCGGTCGGATTGTTAGGGTTGACCACCACCAGCACGTCGAGGCTGTCGAGAAAGAATTCGACTTCCTGCTCCAGCACTTCGCGCACGATGTAACCACTGCGCCGCCACGCTTCGGCGTGTTCGGCATAACACGGCGACAACACGCCGACCTTGCCAGCGCGACGTAAACGCGGCAGCAACTGGATGGCCATCTGCGAACCGGCCACCGGCAGCACTTGCGCGGCACCGTAGTAATCGCACGCGGCTTGCTCCAGACCGTCATCGGTTTCCGGCAAGCGCGCCCAGGCGCGCAGCGGGATTTCCGGGATCGGAAATGGCCACGGCGCGAGGCCGCTGGACAGGTCGAGCCAGTCCGCCTCGGCAATGCCGTAATCGTGTGCAGCCTTGCGCAGCCGGCCACCGTGCTCAAGCATAGAATTCAGCCCCCACGCAGAGAATCAGCAGCCATAACCATACCCCGCGCTGGACCAATTGCCAGCCACGGTCGATGGAATCGGCATCCGCTGGAGCGCCTTCGCCGAGTTGCGGACGGTCGTGAAGTTCGCCGTGATAGATCGCCGGGCCGCCCAGCTCCACGCCCAAGGCACCGGCCCCGGCAGCCATCACCGGGCCAGCGTTGGGGCTGTCCCACTTCGGCGCCTGCGCGCGCCAGCACTTCAGCGCGAGTCGGGTTTTACCCAGCAGCGCGTAGGTTAATGCCACCAGACGCGCAGGAATGTAGTTCAACACGTCGTCGATTTTTGCCGCTGCCCAACCGAAACGCTCAAAGCGTTCGTTGCGATAGCCCCACATCGCATCGAGCGTGTTGCTCAAGCGATAGAGGACCACGCCCGGCGCACCCGCCACGACAAACCAGAACAGCGCGGCAAACACCGCATCGCTGCCGTTTTCCAGCACCGACTCGGTGGCGGCGCGGGCGACGGCGGTGCTGTCGAGTTCATCGGTCTGGCGGCTGACCAGATAGCCGACACGCTTGCGCGCCTCGTCCAGATCATCCGCGCGCAACGCGGCGGCGACCGGCGCGACATGTTCACCGAGGCTGCGCATGCCAAGGGCGCAATACAGCGCGAGAATCTCGACGACCCAGCCCACGTATGGCGCCCAGGAAAACGCCGTGGCGAGCAAGGTCAGCGGCAGCACCGCGATCACCCACGCAGTGACCCCATGGCTGCGCCAACCCCGGCCACCGGCGTTGAAGCGTTGCTCGATGCGCCCGGCGAAATTGCCGAACGCCACCAGCGGATGCCAGCGTTTCGGTTCACCCAACAGCGCATCCAGCGCCACTGCGGCGACACTCAACAACGCCACACTCATTGACTCACTCCCCAATAATTTTCGTACAGCAACTCATTGAGCGGCCGCGCCTGCGCCCACCCTTCGAGTACCAGCATCGGCGCCGGATAGAATTCCTTGACCGGGCCCAGGCATAAAACCGCCAGTGGCTTGGCACCCTCGGGCAGCTTCAGCAGATCCGCCAACGCTTGCGGTTCGAAAAGCGAGACCCAGCCCATGCCCAGGCCTTCGGCGCGCGAGGCCAGCCACAGATTCTGGATCGCGCAGGACAGCGAGGCCATGTCCATTTCCGGCAATGTACGGCGACCGAAAATGTGCTTTTCGCGATCATCCATCAACGCGGTGACCAGCACTTCGGCGCAATCATTGATGCCTTCGACCTTGAGCTTCATGAACTCGTCACTGCGCTCGCCGAGGGCTTCGGCTGTGCGGATGCGTTCTTCTTCCACCAGATTCTGGATCTGCCCGCGCAGGCTGCGGTCGCTGATGCGGATGAAACGCCAGGGCTGCATCAGGCCGACGCTTGGGGCCTGGTGGGCGGCTTCCAGTAGTCGGCGCAACAGCTCCGGTTCGACGCTGCCGCCGGTGAAGTGGCGCATGTCGCGGCGTTCGGCAATGGCTCTATAAACCGCTTCGCGCTCGGCTTCGGAGAATGTGTTGTCGGTCATGGCCCTTTCGCGAGCAAGCTCGCTCCCACATTGGACGGGATGCTTGCTCAAGAAACGCGATCCCCTGTGGGAGCGAGCTTGCTCGCGAAGGCGGCCTCACGGTCTGGCGCAAACAATGCGGCAATCGCACTCGGGTTCGACGGGAAATAGAAGTGCACATAAGAAGCCGTCATCCGCCCTTCCCGATAAACCGCCTCGGCACCGCGCCCACCATTCGGACTCAAACCCCGCGCAATCGGCGCCAGTTCGGTAGTCGTCAACGAATGATGATAAGTGTGCCCGCGCAACGAACCTTCCGGCAGATCCACCGCTTGCAACGCCAACGCCGCCAGACGCTTCTGCATCACCGCATCGCCCTTAAGCAGCCCGACCAATTCAGCGCGGGTGCCTTCAACGTCAGTCAACGAATCGAGCAGGTACAGCATCCCACCACACTCGGCGAGCAACGGCTTACCCGCCGCATGATGCGCGCGAATCGCCTCACACATCGCGGTGTTCTGCGACAACGCAACGTGGTGCAGTTCCGGATACCCACCGGGCAAATACAGGCTATCCGCTTCAGGCAATTGCGAGTCGCGGATCGGCGAGAAGAAACTCAACTCGGCGCCCATCGCCCGCAACAGATCGAGACTCGCGCCGTAGGTGAAAGCAAACGCTTCATCACGGGCGACGGCAATCCGCACATTCTTCAGCAACGGCTCGACAGCGATCACGTCCGGTGCGGCAAACTCCACCGCCGGTGGCAGCGCTACCTCGCAACTGCTGGCCAATGCGTCGGCGGCGGCGTCGAGACGCACATCCAGATCATTCAATTCACTGGCCTGGACCAGGCCGAGATGACGACTTGGCAGTTCGATACCGGTTTCGCGGGACAACGCACCGTACCAGCGCAGACCTTCGGTGAGGCTGCCTTCGAGCAATTGCGCATGGCGCAAGGTGCCAACGCGGTTGGCCAACACACCGGCAAACGGCAGATCTGGCTGATACTTGGCCAAGCCGAGCGCCAGCGCACCAAAGGTCTGCGCCATCGCCGTCCCATCAATCACCCCGAGCACCGGCACGCCGAAGTGCCGCGCCAGATCGGCGCTGGACGGCGTGCCGTCGAACAGGCCCATCACGCCTTCAATCAGAATCAGATCCGCCTCGGCGGCGGCTTCCCACAACAGACGACGACTTTCCTGCTCGCCGACCATCCACATGTCCAGTTGATACACCGGCGCACCGCTGGCGCGCTCGAGAATCATCGGATCGAGAAAGTCCGGCCCGCATTTGAACACGCGCACCTTGCGCCCCTGATTGCGATGCAAACGGGCGAGCGCGGCGGTGACGGTGGTCTTGCCCTGACCGGAGGCCGGCGCGGCGATGAGTACCGCCGGGCAGTGACGTGGTTGATTCAAAGTTCGACGCCTTTCTGCGCTTTGATGCCGGCCTGGAAGGCATGTTTGAGCATGCCCATTTCGGTGACCGTGTCGCCCATCTCAATCATTTCCGGCTTGGCCGCGCGACCGGTGACGATCACATGCTGCATCGGCGGACGCGCCTGCAGATCGCTGAGCACCTGATCGAGATCGAGGTAGCCGTGCTTGAGGGCGATGTTCAATTCGTCGAGCACCACCAGACCGATCGACGGATCACGCAGCAATTCGCGGGAGACCGCCCACGCGGCTTCGGCGGCGGCGATGTCACGCTGACGATCCTGGGTTTCCCAAGTGAAACCTTCGCCCATCACGTGGAAGCGCACTTGCTCGGGGAAGCGTCGGAAGAACAACTCCTCACCGGTGCTGTTACGGCCCTTGATGAACTGCACCACGCCGCACTGCATGCCGTGGCCCATGGCACGGGCGAGCATGCCGAACGCCGAGCTGCTTTTGCCTTTGCCGTTGCCGGTCAGCACCAGCACCAGGCCACACTCGTCAGGCGAGTTGGCGATGCGTTCGTCGATCACGGCTTTTTTGCGCTGCATACGCGCCAGATGGCGTTCGTCGCGCTCGGGGGAATCAGTCATGGGGGAGCTCTCCGTTGAGGCTGGATAACGGCGGGCAGGCACAAGAATAGACGGCAAAAAGCCTGGCATCGCCCACCGTGATGCCGCTGGATGGATCAGGCCGGTCTCCGGGCTCATGAGCGGCGCATGCCTGACTGCGCGCCTTCCCGCTTCTTTCGAGGCAGTGGCTCAAGGCGCAGTTTTCACTCATTTACCGTTGCGGGGGCAGCGCCGGGATCGTGGTGGTTCTTCGTGCGAAGACAACCCTCACCGGCTTCCCTGTTTCACTCTGTCGACGCAGGTCACAGAGCACCTGAAACAAGCCGCGAAGGTTAGAGGGTTGGGGGTGGAGCGTCAATTAAAGAGGCGGCCATCGGGCGAATAACTGCCGCCGATCACTTATCTGCCGCCAATCTTGTGCCACACTGATACAAATGATATCAAAGAGCCATGCTTTTCTCGAAAAGCCCACTACAACAATAAAGGATGATGACGATGCAAGGCATGATCATCAGCAACCCGCGCCTGGAATTCCTGCGCCCAGTGCTTGAACGCTGGTTTGACTGTATCGACCGCTACAACGCCGTGCGCGGCGACAGCGACACCCCTTACTGGCATGATGAGAAAGCCAATCTCGGATTGCTCTCGGCGGCGGCCTGGATGGCTGAGCTGGTCACTTTGAACGAGACTGCCACACGTAAACAGAACGAAGAAGGCGAGCGCAATGCCCGCGCCGATCTGTTTCTCGCCGGTGCCGAAGACCGCGCCTTTATCCAGGCCACTCAGCGCTGGCCAAAGGTCACCAACCTGAATCTGACTCAAGCTCTGCTGGACATCACCAACGACGCCAAGCGCATCAGTTATGCCAGCGACCTCAAGCTCGGCTGCCTGTTTGTCGCGCCGCAAAAAGCCCAGCACAGCGCCAGCCCCGAAGAGCTGCAAGACATGGTCGACGACCTGCAAAAGGAACACACCTGCGCGGTCGCCTGGTATTTCCCCTACGCCTACCGCAAATTGCGCAGCGAAGCCGGCAACTATCACCCGGGCATTGCCGTGCTGTTCAAGGAAGCCCGCGGCTGAGCAGTTGAACCATCGGGCTTGCGCCCTCCTCTATGATTAGGAATGCATTCATAGGGAAGATCAGCAATGCGCAAGCCCCAGCTCGTTTTTGTCATCGCCTTCGCCGGAGGACTCGCCGCCTGCGGTGAAACCTCCAGCCTGCAAGTCTCCGACGGCACCGGCCCGTCACCGAAATTGCCTGAACCAAACAAGACCCTGATTCCGACGGTGAACATCGCCCCGGCGATCGGCTGGCCCGCGGGCGGCAAACCGACCGCAGCGGCCGGTACTCAGGTGGCAGCCTTCGCTGAAGGCCTCGATCATCCGCGCTGGCTCTATGTGCTACCCAATGGCGATGTGCTGGTGGCGGAAACCAACGCCCCGCCGAAGCCTGATGACAGCAGCGGCATTCGTGGCTGGGTGATGAAAAAGGTCATGGGCAAGGCTGGCGCTGGCGTACCGAGTCCGAACCGCATCACCCTGCTGCGTGACGCCGATCATGATGGCGTCGCGGAAACACGCACGGTGTTTCTGCAGAACCTCAACTCGCCGTTCGGCATGACCCTGGTCGGCAATGATCTGTACGTCGCCGACACCGACCGCCTGCTGCGCTTTAACTACGAACCGGGCGCGACCGAGATCAAATCGCAGCCAATCAAGGTAGTCGATCTGCCGGGCGGCACGCTGAATCACCACTGGACCAAAAACGTCATCGCCAGCAAGGACGGCAGCAAGCTGTACGTCACTGTCGGATCGAACAGCAACGTCGGTGAAAATGGTCTGGATAAAGAAGAAGGCCGCGCAGCGATCTGGGAAGTCGATCGGGCGACCGGCAATCACCGCATCTTCGCCTCGGGCATCCGCAACCCCAATGGCCTGGCCTGGGAACCCACCAGTGGGGCGCTGTGGACAGCCGTCAACGAGCGTGACGAGATCGGCAGTGATCTGGTGCCGGACTACATCACTTCAGTGAAGGACGGTGGTTTCTATGGCTGGCCGTTCAGTTACTACGGTCAGCATGTCGATGTCCGCGTTACGCCGCAAAACCCCGATCTGGTGGCCAAAGCCATCGCCCCGGATTACGCGATCGGGCCGCACACTGCCTCGTTGGGCCTGAGTTTTGCCGACGGCAACAAATTGCCAGCGCAGTTCAAGGAAGGCGCATTCATCGGTCAGCACGGCTCGTGGAACCGCAAGCCGCACAGTGGCTACAAGGTGATTTTCGTGCCGTTTACCGGTGGCAAGCCAAGCGGCAAACCGGTGGATGTCCTGACCGGGTTCCTCGACAAGGACGAGAATGCTTTGGGTCGGCCGGTGGGCGTGGTGATCGACCAGCAAGGTGGCTTGCTGGTAGCGGATGATGTTGGCAACAAGGTATGGCGAGTGTCGGCCAGCAAATAGTTTTCGCCATGCACAAACAACTGTAGGAGTGAGCCTGCTCGCGATAGCGGTCGATCATTCAACATTGATGTTGAATGTGACACCGTCATCGCGAGCAGGCTCACTCCTACACATTAGATTTTGGGCAACTTGAATTACGGGTTATGCGCCAGATGCTCCGGCTGCAGCACCCGCTTGGCACTCAGATAAGCCTTCTGCCAATACGCCTTCGACAGGCTGTCCAGCTTCACCGTGCCGCCCGTGGCTGGCGCGTGCACAAAGCGCCCTTCGCCGACGTAAATCCCCGCGTGACTGACCTGCGAACCGCCATTGGTGGCGAAGAAGATCAGGTCGCCAGTCTGCAAGCCTTCCTTGCCGACGTTCGGCGCCTGCATGACGATCATTTCGCGCGTGGAACGTGGCAACGAAATCCCCGCCGCATCGCGGTAGACAAAACCGATCAGGCCACTGCAATCAAACCCCGAATCCGGCGTGTTACCGCCCCAGCGATAAGGCGTGCCGACCAGGCCAAGCGCGCGAAACAGCACGTCTTCAGCAGCCGGTGAAAAAGCTTGGGAGGGGCCGAATACGACCGGGGCGCGAACCACCGGCGCAGGTGGCGGCGTGCGACTGGCGCAGGCGCTGAGCAGCGCTATGCAGAGCATCAATGTGAGGCGGGCCGACATCGTCATAAGCAGAACATCCTGATCTGGCTGCGGCTTTTTCTGCCGATGGACAGAAAACAAAACCGCCTGCGTGAGCACGCAGGCGGTTTGCCATCAATATAGATACAGGATTCTAGCGGCTACGCGGCAAACTTCAAGTAAGACTTTAACTTCACCTTGTAAAGTCTAGGTCTACTCCGTTGCCGGGAGCCTGATTGTCGCCGCGAACGCAGCGACAACGGGGATTACTTGCGAGCGGTAACGACCGTCGGAGCGTTGGCCAATGCGCGTTTCGCTTCGATGAAAGTCTTGCTCCAGTAGCTGTCACCCAGGCTGTCGATGCGAACACCGCCGCTGCGACGACTGCTGGAGTGGATGAACTGGTTGTCACCGAGGTAGATCCCGGCGTGACTGACACGACCGCGACGACCGTTGGTGGCGAAGAACAGCAGATCGCCCGGCTCAAGGTTGCTGCGCGAGACCAGCGGCGCATCGACGTTGATCATTTCGCGGGTCGAGCGCGGCAGGTTCATGCCAGCTTCTTCGCGGAACAGATAGCCGATGAAACCGCTGCAATCGAAACCGGCTTCAGAGGTACCACCGAAACGGTAACGGGTACCGATCAGGGACATGCCGCGTTCAAGGATGCTGTCGGCCAGAACAGGAAGCTGATAAGGCTTCTTGCCATTGAATTCGTTGAGCTCTTTTTCGGTGTCCAGCTCTTCCTGGTAAATAACGGAAGACTGAGCCGTGGCAGAATTTTTAACCTGTTGAGGCTGCTCTTGAACTGGAGAATGAGCAGCGCAACCGTACAACAGGGTGACGAGTGCGAGAGGCACGAGGGGTGCGAAGCGCTTTAGCATGGGCACGACCGTGGCTGATAGTTGTAAAGAAGCCGAGACTATGCCCGCTATCAGCCTCATTTGCAAATTCAATCGATCTTTTTGTGACTTCTCGGTTTCTCGTTTACATCTAAGCGCTTAAGTCCATTTGAACCGATACGCGGCCTGCGCACCTCGCAGGAAAGCGGATTTTCTGGCGCCTGAAATATGCCGAAACACGCTGAAAGCCGCGCCGTTACCAGCCTAGCGTTTCTTTCAGGAAGGGAATGGTCAGCTTGCGTTGAGCCTGCAACGAGGCCTGATCGAGCTGTTCAAGCAAGTCAAACAGCGCACTCATGCTGCGAGTGCCGCGAGTCAAAATAAAATGCCCGACTTCGTCAGTCAGGTGCAGACCGCGACGCGACGCGCGCAATTGCAAGGCGCGCAATTTGTCTTCATCGGAGAGCGGACGCATCTGAAAAATCAGCGCCAGGGTCAGGCGGGATTTCAAGTCAGCCAGTTTGACCGGCAATTCACGCGGAGAGGTGGAGGCGGCAATCAGCAAGCGCCGACCGCTGTCACGCAGACGATTGAACAGATGAAACATCGCCTCTTCCCAGTCAGCCTTGCCGGCAATCACTTGCAAGTCGTCCAGGCAAACCAACTCGTACTGTTCAAGGTTGTCGAGGATTTCAACGCCGCGGTCCATCAACTCGGCCAACGGCAAATACACAGCCGGCTCACCCATCTGCTCGAAGCGCAAGCATGCGGCCTGCAACAGATGCGTCCGCCCTACGCCGTGTTTGCCCCACAGGTAGATCAGGCTTTCTGTCCAGCCGGCGTCGGCTTCGCATAGACGCTCGACATAGCCGAGTGCAGCGGCATTGGCGCCTGGGTAGTAGTTGATGAAGGTGGCGTCGTCACGCAGACGCACACCTAGGGGCAGCTGAATCGGTTTCATGCTGACTGAACAGTTCTCAAGGAACCGTTAGTGGCCTCTGTGTAAAGTTTGCGAAGTTTATACCCGTGAAGCTGAGCGCACAATGCGACAGAGTCCAAGCAAAATCAAAGGTTTGCGTTAACACGCTGGTTTTATGACAGATTCTTTGGCGCCAGCGCCTGCAGGACACGGACCAACCCGGCTAATCGCCGGGCCGCCCTGCACCGTTACAACTCCGGCTCGTCCACACCGCTATAGATCTCGGAATCCTTGTACAAGTCGTGCACATGGCGCACCAGCACCATGATCACCGCCGCCACCGGCAAGGCCAACAGCACACCGGTGAAACCGAACAGCTCGCCGCCAGCCAGAATCGCGAAGATCACCGCCACCGGGTGCAGACCAATACGATCACCCACCAGCAACGGGGTCAACACCATACCCTCAAGCGCCTGACCAACCATGAACACCGCGACGATCCCGACCATCGGGTACAGATCACCACCGAACTGGAACAACCCGGCAATCAGCGCTGCGCCAATGCCGATCACGAAGCCCATGTACGGCACGATCGCCGCCAGCCCCGCGATCAGGCCGATCAACAGCCCCAGTTCCAGACCGACAATCATCAGGCCTGCCGCATAAATCACACCCAGCGCCAGCATCACCAGCAACTGACCACGAACGAACGCGCCCAGCACCTCATGACATTCGCCAGCCAGCGCGACTACACGCTCTTCACGATCACGCGGCAACAGGCTGCGGATCTTGGCCATCATCACGTCCCAGTCGCGCAGCAGGTAGAAACTTACCACCGGGATCAGCACCAGATTGGCCAGCCAGCCGATCAGCGCCAGACTGGAGGCCGTTGCCTGACTCAGCACCACGCCGACAATGTCGGTGGTCTGACCCATGTGCTCGCTGATCGCGGCCTTGACCTTATCGAACTTCCAGAAACCGTCCGACAACCCCAGCTTCGACTGCGCCCACGGCACAGCTGTGTGCTGCAACCAGTCGAGCATCTGCGGTGCCAGTTCGTACAGACGCAGCAACTGCTTGGCGAGCATCGGCACCAGCACCAGCATCAGTGCGGTGACGATCAGCGTGAACAACGCAAACACCGCGATCACGCCCCAGGTTCGCGACAGCCCGAGTTTTTCCAGTCGATCCACCAACGGATCGAACAGATAAGCCAGTAGCAGCGCCACCAGAAACGGCGTGAGGATCGGGTGCAGCAACCACACAAACGCGCAAAGCAGGACTACCCCACCGAGCCAGAACCAACGCCGCGTATCGGCCATGTACCACTCCTGTTGCTTCTATATAAGGAAAGACTTACCAGCGAAACCGCAACGACGGTGCTGCCGGGGTCGGGGCTGGCGCCGCGACAGGTGCTGCACCACCAGCCACTGGCTGTGGCGCCGCCACTGGAACCGGGGCTTCGGCGGGCAACTCCTGCAACTTCGCCAGCGACAACTGCGCGCGCATTTGATCGGCGCTGCCATTGACCCGATAAACGATGCGATCACCATCAACACTTTGCAGACGCACGCCAAACGGCTCGAGTAACCGCAACAGCGCCGCGTAATGTTCAAGATTCATGCCTTGGACTTCCAGAGTCTGCTGACCCGAAGCGCCGGGCTTGGCCACAAATCGTGGCGCCAGACGTTCAGCCACCGCCAGCATCACCGCATCAGCGACAGCGGCCTGATCGGCACCCTGCACACTGCCCGCCTCTTTCTGGTCGCCCAGCCACAAGTGCCACTTGGCCTGCCATTGCCCGCCTTCTTCGCGGGCATGCACCGCCAGCAAGGCGTCAGCGTTGTAGCGCTCGGAGGCGCCGCGCAACGGTGCCGGATCGGTGCCTTCCAGCGCTGGCGCCGTGGCAACCAGTTGCTCGCTCAAGTCCGCCAACGGCAAACGCAATGGCAAGCCGCGATGCTGAGCGGCGGTACGCAACGGCGCGGCAGCGGCCTGACCATCACCGACCAGACTCGAACCTTCAGCCGAATCATTCAGCCACCAGCTCAGAATCGACGGCCGACTGGCGCCCCACAACGACAGGCCGGCCCGACGCAGCGCCTGCTCGGTGGTCGCCGGATCGAAATCGACCTTCAGCACCTCCGGCGGCCCGGCATCGAAACCGAACTGACTGATAATTTGCTGCGGATCCTTGCGAATCGCCGCCAGCCCCGGGTTTTGCGCAGCTTTCGGATCGCCCGTCAAACGCAGCACCAACGTGTCGAGCGCCGCCTGCGTGGCGCGATCACGTTCTTCCGGCGCCTGGCCATTGACCGGCTCACGCACTTGATAAAGGCCTTTGAGATTTTCGGCGTGACTCGCCAGGCTGAGCAGAGACAAACAACCCACAAACAACAATTTACAAAAACGCATGGAAAATTCCCGTCGACAGGAGCGGCTGGAACAGGCCGCGTGAACCGGTTAAGCAAGGCTGTGACAATCTGCCATCGCAAAACATTCACACGGTAGCGGTAAGTTTTTGCACAGTGATAACGATAGACGGTTAATCGCCACACCTTATACAGGCGTTCATACGGCTCAATTGCAAAAAATTTCCGCTGATATGGCCCTGCCCGTCGGTGCGAGGATGGCCGCTGCCCCTCAAGCCTGATAAAATCGCGCGCCTTCGCAGACCGGCAACAGCCGGGCACCTCGAAACTCGCGTGAGGCCATCGCCCCGTCGATTTCGAAGTTCCCGCTGAACTCGGTCGTTACCCCTGAATCCCCTCCCCTAAAGGCCTGGATCATGAGCAAGCAACCCTCCCTGAGCTACAAGGACGCCGGTGTAGACATCGACGCCGGTGAAGCATTGGTCGAACGCATCAAGAGCGTCGCCAAGCGCACTGCGCGCCCGGAAGTCATGGGCGGCCTGGGCGGTTTCGGCGCCCTCTGCGAAATCCCGGCCGGCTACAAGCAGCCAGTACTGGTTTCCGGCACCGACGGCGTCGGCACCAAGCTGCGTCTGGCGCTGAACCTGAACAAGCACGACAGCATCGGTATCGACCTGGTTGCCATGTGCGTCAACGACCTCGTCGTTTGCGGCGCTGAGCCACTGTTCTTCCTCGACTACTACGCCACCGGCAAATTGAATGTCGACACCGCTGCCCAGGTGGTAACCGGCATCGGCGCTGGCTGCGAACTGTCGGGTTGCTCGCTGGTTGGCGGCGAAACCGCTGAAATGCCAGGCATGTACGAAGGCGAAGACTACGACCTGGCCGGCTTCTGCGTCGGCGTCGTGGAAAAATCGGAAATCATCGACGGCTCGAAAGTCGCCACTGGTGATGCGCTGATCGCTCTGCCATCGTCCGGCCCGCACTCCAACGGCTACTCGCTGATCCGCAAGATCATCGAAGTCTCCGGTGCCGACATCGAAAACATCCAGCTCGACGGCAAACCGCTGACCGATCTGCTGATGGCCCCGACCCGCATCTACGTGAAGCCGCTGCTCAAGCTGATCAAAGACACCGGCGCCGTCAAAGCCATGGCCCACATCACCGGTGGCGGCCTGCTCGACAACATCCCGCGCGTACTGCCAAAAGGCGCTCAGGCGGTGGTTGACGTGGCTAGCTGGACTCGCCCTGCCGTGTTCGACTGGCTGCAGGAAAAAGGCAACGTTGACGAAACCGAGATGCACCGCGTACTGAACTGCGGCGTTGGCATGGTCATCTGCGTGGCTCAAGAGCACGTTGAAGTAGCCCTGAAAACCCTGCGTGACGCCGGCGAACAGCCTTGGGTCATCGGTCAGATCGCTGCTGCTGCCGAAGGCGCTGCCCAGGTTGATCTGCAGAACCTTAAGGCTCATTAATGTCCGCAACCTGTGATGTCGTGGTGCTGTTGTCCGGCACCGGCAGTAACTTGCAGGCTCTGATCGACAGCACGCGGACCGGCGACAGCCCGGTCCGCATCGCTGCAGTGATTTCCAATCGCGCCGATGCCTACGGCCTGCAACGCGCCAGTGCTGCGGGTATCGCCACCCGCGCGCTGGATCACAAGGCATTCGAAGGTCGCGAGGCCTTCGATGCTGCCCTGATCGAACTGATCGACGAATTCAAACCGAAACTTGTGGTGCTGGCCGGCTTCATGCGCATTCTCAGCGCTGATTTCGTTCGCCACTATCAGGGTCGCCTGCTCAACATCCACCCGTCGCTGCTGCCCAAATACAAAGGGTTACACACTCATCAGCGTGCGCTGGAGGCCGGTGACACTGAGCACGGTTGCTCCGTGCACTTCGTCACCGAGGAACTCGATGGCGGACCACTGGTCGTACAGGCAGTATTACCGGTAGAGTTGCACGACACGCCGCAGAGTCTGGCGCAGCGAGTCCACGTTCAGGAACACCTGATTTATCCGATGGCAGTGCGCTGGTTTGCAGAAGGCAGACTGGCACTCGGTGAACACGGTGCTTTACTGGACGGGCAGTTACTCGCGGCCAGCGGCCACTTGATTCGAAACTAGGAGATTTTATGCGTCGCGCCCTGCTCTTCGCTTGCGCTCTGCTCGCCCTGCCCTTCGCGCAGGCAGCGGACCTTCAACCGTTCTCCGCCAGCTACACCGCCGACTGGAAGCAGCTGCCCATGAGCGGCACCGCCGAGCGCAGTCTGGTCAAGGAAGCCAACGGCGTCTGGAAGCTCAGCTTCAAGGCTTCGATGATGATCGCCAGCCTGACTGAAGAAAGCACTCTGACCCTGGACAAGGACACCCTGCTGCCGCAGTCCTACCACTTTGAACGTGGTGGCTTGGGCAAAGCGAAAAAGGCTGATCTGGATTTTGACTGGAACAGCAAAATGGTCACCGGTACCGACCGTGGCGACGCGGTGAAGATTCCACTGAATCGCGGCATGGTCGACAAGTCCACTTACCAGTTGGCACTGCAACATGACGTAGCTGCCGGCAAGAAGACCATGAGCTATCAAGTGGTCGATGACGGTGAAGTCGATACCTATGACTTCCGCGTGCTGGGCTCGGAGAAAGTCGAGACCAAGGCTGGCAAGATCGATGCGATCAAGGTCGAGCGTGTGCGCGACCCGACACAAAGCAAGCGCACCACGGTCCTCTGGTTCGCCAAGGATTGGGATTACCTGCTGGTTCGCCTGCAACAGGTTGAAACCGACGGCAAGGAGTACAACATCATGCTCCAGGACGGCACCGTCAACGGCAAAGCCGTTAAAGGCAGCTGATCTGCCGTTACAGCAAAGAGCCTCGCGAAATGCGGGGCTTTTTTTTGCCTGCGTTCAACCCGATTTTTTGTATCACCTTCGCCCCCTCACCCCAGCCCTCTCCCGGGGGAGAGGGAGCCGACCGAGATGTCTGGCGCCATACATCGACCTGAAAGACCGAGTCGATTATGGATTAGATCAGGTCGGCGTAATTCTCTAATGTCCCACGGTCAGTCCCCTCTCCCTCTGGGAGAGGGCTAGGGTGAGGGCAGCCTCAGGTTCAACACACAATCAGACCGAAAACTTCGCCACCATGCTGTTCAAATCCACCGCCAACCGCGACAGCTCCTGACTCGCAGCGCTCGTTTGATTGGCCCCAGCCGATGTCTGCATCGCCAGATCACGAATATTCATCAGATTACGATCCACCTCCCGCGCCACCGCTGCCTGCTCCTCCGAGGCACTGGCGATCACCAGATTGCGCTCGTTGATCAGCGTGAATGCCGAGGCGATCTCTTCAAGTGCAGTCCCGGCAGCCTTGGCCAGCTCCAACGTCGAACGCGCACGTACATTGCTTTGCTGCATTGAACTGACCGCCGAATCGGTACCCTGCTGAATCCCGCCAATCATCTGCTCAATCTCTTGAGTCGACTGCTGGGTGCGATGCGCCAAGGCCCGCACCTCGTCCGCCACCACAGCAAACCCACGCCCGGCATCACCGGCCCGCGCCGCCTCGATCGCAGCGTTCAGCGCCAGCAAATTGGTCTGCTCGGCAATCGAACGGATCACGTCCAGCACTTTGCTGATGCTATAGACCTTCTGCGCCAGATCTTCTACTTGGCTGGCATTGGCCGTCACATCATCGGCAAGCGATTCGATGGACAACACCGTTTGATGCACCTGTTCACGACCATGCTGGGCAATACGATCGGATTCCCGCGACGCTTCTGACGTTGCCACGGCATTGCTGGCAACCTCCTCCACTGCAGCAGTCATCTGATTGACCGCCGTGGCCGCCTGTTCAATTTCCAGGCTCTGCTGGTGCAAACCGCGCGTAGCGTCTTCCGTGACGCAACTCAGCTCCTCTGACGCCGAGGCCAATTGGCTGGAGGACTCCGAGATCTGCCGAATCGTCTCGCGCAAGTTGTGCTGCATGCTCTTGAGCGCCTGCAACAGCCGCGCCGGCTCGTCCTTGCCGCTGATGTTGATGTCGCCGGTCAGATCGCCACCCGCCACCACCTCGGCCACGCCCAACGACTGCGCCAGCGGCAACACGATGCTGCGGGTCAGCAACAGGGCCAGGCCGATGGTGATCAGCGTGGTCACGCCAATCATCACCCCGACCCACACCCGCGAATTCATGAACACCAACCGCGCAGCTTCAGTGGCGAGATTGGCATTGTGTTTATTCAGCTCAACCAGTTCGCGCAAAAGCACTGCGATTTCGTCGGCCAAAGGACTCATCTGACCGTTGAGAATGGTCGCAGCCTCCGCGACCCGATTCTGCGCAGACAACTGCATGACCTGTGCCTGAAACTCAAGATACTGGTGTTCGGCAACCTTGAAGCGATCGAACAGCTTGCGCTCCTCGGGCAACACGATCAGCACGTCATAACGCTGCTGCGCCTCACTGAGCACACCGCGCAATTCATTGAGTTTGGCAACGTTCTGTTCGAGCGCCTGCGGATCACGATTGAGCAACAGACGCATGGTCAACGCTCGCAGGCGCAGCATGTCCTGACTCATCTCGCCGACCGCCATCACGCTCGGCAACCAATTGTTATCGACCTCGTCGGACTGCGCGCGCATGTTCGACATTTGCAGCAAAGCGAACGCGCCAAGAGCAAACACCATCAGCGCCAACAAGCCAAAACCGAGGCCGGCGCGCGGGGCAATATTGAGACTACGGATACTCATTGCTCTGGTTCCTTCCAAAAGCGCTGCATCAACCCTGCAGCTGGTTGCTTAAGAAGGTATCGGCCCGGCGAAAATTTGCGTAAGACGAAAAGGCGATATCAAAAGGCCTTGATCCTTCGAACCGTTGGCATTAACGATTCAGCGTGCTTTTGCCGGACTTGAGCACCGTTCGCGGCAAGATTGCCAGGAAGTTATCCCGAGCGACTTTTTGCGCAACGTCTTCCGGCAGCGCATCAAGGAACGGTTTGAAACTTCGCATTTCTTCACCGAGCTTATTGAAACGCCCGACCACGTCAGAGCCGAGCATGAAACGTTCCGGATATTTCCTGACCAGCGCCAGCCACTCCACGCGCGGCGTGCCCTGTTCGTCCAGCAGGTACGGCGTGAGCATGCTCCAGGACAAGTCGATAAACAGGTTGGGATACGCCTCGAGCATGCGCGTCAGCGTGGGCAGCAAGAACTTCAGTTGTGTCTGATGCCGATGAATTTCTGCACTCGTGCCGGCGTGCGCCCAAATGAATCGCGTGTGCGGGTGATTACGCAGCGGCTCTTCGATTTCCTTCAGGTACAGCGGATTTTTCTCACGCTTGGAAGTGATGTTGGAATGCAGCATTACCGGCAGATCGTTCTCGGCGGCCAGATGATAGATCTTGGTCATCGCTTCATTGTTGGCCCGCGGCGTGTCGCCGGAGGTCAGCGCCGTGAGATCGTCATGCCGGGTAAACACTTCGCCGATGCCCTGCCAAAGCCCTGGGTAAAGGTCGAGCATGCGCTGGATATGTGCGGCGGAGTTCTTGTCGTTGGGGTTGAAGCCGGACAGGAACGGATGAAAGTACGGGCGCTGCTCGGCACTGAGTTTTTGCACGGCATCAGCAACGATCACATCGGTTGCGCTGTACCAGTAGGCGTCAGCGTCGTCACCCGCGTAATAGCGCGGACGCTTGGGTTCGTCTTCGTGCCATTTCTTCGCCACCGGAATACCGGAAATCATCACATGCTCGATGGAATTGTCCTGCATGGCTGTCAGCAATTTCGCCATGCCCGCGCTTTCCTGGAAAAAATCAACGTAATGCAGGTGCGCATCGCTGTAGGTGTAATCGCGGGCGCTGGCGCTGCCGGCAACCAGAAGAAGACAGGCAAGACTCAGACGATACAGGGACACAAGTAATCTCCGGGAAGTAGGCATAGCCTAGACCCCGCCCTGACGACAAGGGTTCATCCCGCAGGAAAGTGGAACGCGTACCGGTGGGAATGCTCTATAACTGCAAGGTCTTTTTTGATCGAACGACTTTTCCTACTGCCAGTGAGGTTCCCATGACCGTTACCGTCAATACCGTCTCCGCTGAAGGTTTTCGTCACACCGTACAGATTGATGACCACGAACTGTTTGCCGACGTGCCGAAATCCGCCGGCGGCGAAGGCACGGCGCCTGAGCCGCACGACTACTTCGATGCGGCCCTCGGCGCCTGCAAAGCGTTGACTCTAAAGATGTACGCGAAGAAAAAAGACATCCCGCTGACCGGTGTCGGAGTCGAGGTCAAACGCGACAACAGTGAAGAGCAGAAAGGCAAATACGCCCTGCACGTAACCCTCACCCTCAAAGGCGTACTCACCGACGCCCAGCGTGAAGAACTGCTGCGCGTCGCCGATCGCTGCCCGATTCACAAACTGATGACCACCAGCGACGTGACGATCGAGACCCACGCCCCGCAAGGCTTCGATAGCCAGTAACCCTCCTGATGCCAGCGGCGGGTTATGCTTCTGGCATCACCCGCTCAGTCTGGAATGCACCATGGACACGCAACCTCTGATCATCCGCCCGCGCGCCGAAGACGTCGAAGGCCAGCCGATTCTGCGTCCGCTGCCGTCAGCCAAATGCCGCAGTGTCGGGCCATTCGTGTTTTTTGATCACATGCTCCAGACGGTTTATCCGACGGGCAAAGGCATGAACATCCGACAGCATCCGCACATCGGTCTGTCGACGCTTACGTATCTGTTCGAAGGTCAGATCCAGCACAAGGACAGCCTTGGCTCCGATCAGGTGGTCGGCGCTGGCGATGTCAGCTGGATGACCGCTGGCAGCGCGATTGCTCACGTTGAACGCACGCCGGAGCCGTTGTGGGAGCAGAGCTTCACGATGCACGGTTTGCAAATCTGGCTGGCCTCGCCCAAGGAGCACGAGCAAGGTCCCGGGCATTACAGCCATCACCCGGCGGCGACCTTGCCGGTCAGCGACAACCTGGGTGTACAGATCCGCATGATTGCCGGGTCAGGCTTTTGCCTGGAATCGCCGGTGCCGGTGCTTTCTCCTACGTTGTATGCGGAAGTGCAGATGCGAACGGCGACCACTTTGCTGATTCCGACCGAGCATCAAGAGCGGGCGGTTTATGTGTTGAGTGGCGATGCGCAACTGAACGGTGAAGCGCTTGAACCGCATGCGCTGGCGGTATTGCCGGCCGGGGAAGAGATAAGTCTGTTTGCCGAAAGTGATGTGCACGCGGTGGTTTTTGGCGGCGCGCCGTTGGATGGGCCTCGGCGGATCAACTGGAATTTTGTCGCGAGCGATCCGGCGGCGATTGATGAGGCGCGGCGCAAATGGGCGACCGGGGACTGGCCGACGGTGCCGGGGGAAGTTGAGCGGATCGAGTTGCCGCGCTGAAAAGCACCCTCACCCCAGCCCTCTCCCTTAGGGAGAGGGAGCCGACCGAAATGTCTTGCGTCATACATCGACCTGAAAAATCTTGGCGATTATGGATTCACCAAGACACTTTCAGGTCGACGCGTTGGTTGAGCACCCACCATCAGTACCCTCACCCCAGCCCTCTCCCAGAGGGAGAGGGAGCCGACCGAGATGTCTCAGGTTATACGCCGACCTGAAAAGTCTTGGCGATTATGGATTCAGCACTGCCCTTTCAGGTCTGCGTAGTCCTTCAGCATCCCCCAATCAGTCCCCTCTCCCTTTGGGAGAGGGTTAGGCGGGCGGCGTTCCGATGAGGGGCTTTTGCTTTTCAGGCTTCAGCCCTTGAACACTTCATCCAGCAAATCATGCATCGACTTGAACGCGCGCTTCGCGGTCTTCGCGTCGTACATCATCTTGCCCGGCACATTCGCATGCGGATCAGTGAACGAGTGCACCGCACCGCCATAGCTCAGCAACTGCCAATCGACTTTCGCCGCGTTCATTTCATCCTCAAACGCCGGCAATTGCTCTTTCGGCACCAACGGGTCTGCAGCACCGTGCAGCACCAGCACCGAACCTTTAATGTTCTGCGCGTCGCCCGGATTCGGTGAATCCAGTGTGCCGTGGAACGACACCGCCGCTTTCACCGGCGCGCCGGTGCGCGCCAGATCCAGCGCACAGCAACCGCCGAAGCAGAAACCGAACACCGCCAGTTTCGAAGTATCCACCGCCGCTTCGCCCTGCTTCTGCAACTGCTCGAACGCCGCTTGCATACGCTTGCGCAGCAGCGCGCGATCATCCTTCAACGGCATCATCGCCGCGCCGGCCTGATCAGCATTCTGCGGACGCACAGCCTGACCGTAAACGTCAGCGATCAACACCACGTAGCCCTTGGCCGCCACCGATTTGGCGATCTCTTCGGCACCAGCGCTGACGCCCATCCAGTTCGGCGCCATCAACAAACCCGGCCGCGCGCCTTTGTGCTCGGCGTCGAACGCCAGACGACCTTCATAAGGCTGGCCGTCGATCTGGTAGACCACGGAACGTACAGTGACTTCGCTCATTTCTGACTCCTGATTTGCTAAACACCAGAATGAAAAAACCCGCCGAAGCGGGTTTTTCTGCAACTTGGTTAAACCGACAGTTCAACCAGCAGCTTGTTCAGACGGCGCACATACGCGGCCGGATCCTTCAAGCTGTCGCCGGCAGCCAGGGCTGCCTGATCGAAGAGGATGTGCGACAGATCGCCGAACCGCTCTTCGCTCTGCTCGCCATCGAGTTTCTCGATCAGCGGGTGGCTTGGGTTGAATTCGAAGATTGGCTTCGAATCCGGCACTTTTTGCCCGCTGGCTTCGAGGATCTGGCGCATTTGCAGACCCAGATCCTGCTCGCCGATGGCCAGAATGGCCGGCGAGTCGGTCAGACGATGCGATACGCGGACTTCAGCCACGGAATCGCCCAGCGCGGTTTTCAGACGTTCAACCAGACCTTCTTTGGACTTGGCGACTTCTTCTGCGGCTTTCTTGTCCTCTTCCGAGTCCAGGTTGCCCAGATCGAGATCACCGCGTGCCACGTCGACAAAAGTCTTACCGTCGAACTCGCTGAGGTAGCTCATCAGCCACTCGTCGATGCGGTCAGTCAGCAGCAGCACTTCGATGCCTTTCTTGCGGAAGACCTCCAGGTGCGGGCTGTTCTTGACCTGCGCGTAGGTTTCGCCGGTGAGGTAGTAGATTTTGTCCTGACCTTCCTTGGCACGGGCCAGGTAGTCGGCCAGACCAACGATCTGCTCGCCGTCGTCGCCTTGGGTCGATGCGAAACGCAGCAGGCCGGCGATTTTCTCTTTGTTGGCAAAGTCTTCTGCCGGGCCTTCTTTCATGACCTGACCGAAGTTCTTCCAGAAGCCTTTGTATTGCTCAGGCTCGTTTTTCGCCAGTTTTTCCAGCATGTCGAGCACACGCTTGGTCAGCGCGGTCTTCATCGAATCGATGATCGGGTCTTTCTGCAGGATTTCACGCGACACGTTCAGCGACAGGTCGTTGGAATCGACCACACCTTTGATGAAGCGCAGGTACAGCGGCAGGAACGACTCGGCCTGATCCATGACGAACACGCGTTGCACGTAGAGCTTCAGGCCTTTCGGCGCTTCACGCTGGTACAGGTCGAACGGTGCACGGGCCGGCACGTACAGCAGCGAGCTGTATTCGAGCTTGCCTTCGACTTTGTTGTGGCTCCAGGCCAACGGGTTTTCAAAGTCGTGAGCGATGTGCTTGTAGAACTCCTGGTATTCCTCATCCTTCACTTCAGTGCGCGGACGGGTCCACAGAGCACTGGCGCGGTTGACGGTTTCCCATTCAACGGCTGGTGCTTCTTCGCCTTCTGCTGCTGCCGCTTCTTTCGGCAACTCGATCGGCAAAGCGATGTGGTCGGAGTACTTCTTGATGATGTTACGCAGACGCCAGCCATCGGCGAACTCGTCTTCAGCGGCTTTCAGGTGCAGGACGATGCGGGTACCACGTTCTGGTTTTTCGATGGTGGCGACTTCGAACTCGCCCTCACCTTTCGACGACCAGTGCACGCCTTCGCTGGCCGGGGTGCCGGCGCGACGGGAGTACACATCAACCTGGTCAGCAACGATGAAGGCGGAGTAGAAGCCCACACCGAACTGGCCGATCAGGTGCGAATCTTTCTTCTGATCGCCCGAGAGGTTCTTCATGAAATCGGCAGTGCCGGATTTGGCGATGGTCCCCAGGTGGGTGATCACATCGTCACGGTTCATGCCGATACCGTTGTCTTCGAGGGTTACGGTCTTGGCGTCCTTGTCGAAGCTCACACGGATTTTCAGATCAGCGCCACCTTCGAGCAACTCTGGCTTGGCCAGGGCTTCGAAGCGCAGCTTGTCGACAGCGTCAGAGGCGTTCGAGATCAATTCGCGAAGGAAAATTTCCTTGTTGGAATACAGCGAATGGATCATGAGGTGCAGCAGCTGCTTTACCTCGGTCTGGAAGCCCAGGGTTTCCTTTTGAGTTTCCACACTCATGGTCATCAAACTCCAATCAGATGGCAGTGGCCGCGACCCGAAATGGTCGGCGGCGGGTTGTCTTGTGAGTTTGGGGCGCTGTTCAGGATTTCAAGGGCTCCTCGATTTTGAAGTGCGCACGCGCGGTGGCAATCGGTTCGCTTTCAGTGCTTTGCCAGGCTGTGATCGCAACGTTGGCGACGCGCCGGCCCTGACGGCAGACCTGACATTTGGCCCAGGTATCGCGGAACTGCCCGGCGCGCAGGTAATCGAGGGAGAAGTCGATAATCTTCGGCACGCCAGGCGCACCGGTGAAAATCAACAGATGCAGGGCGGCGGCCAGCTCCATGAATCCGGCAATCACCCCGCCGTGAATCGCCGGCAATAAAGGGTTACCAATGTTGTCCTTGTTCGCCGGCAGCTTGAACAACAGTTCATCGCCGACTCGCGAACACTCGATACCGATCAGCCCGGCGTACGGGATCAGCTCCAGCAACGGCGCGTAATCACCCTCTGCATGGGCCTGCTGCAATTGTTTCTTGAGGTCGTCGATCACTGATTTTCTCCCTTGATCGCGCCGCCGAAACCTTTGGTGCCTTTAAGGCCCTTGCCCATGCGCATGAAGGTGCCAACCACATGGGCGATGGGCTGTTCGGGATCATCCTGATAAGCGAAGCCTCGGGCGAATATCACATCGGTGGTCACTCGGTAGCACTGGGCAAAGCCATACACATCCTTGTTCGGCTCGGCGGCGTGCATATAGTCGATGCGCAGATCGAGGGTTGGACACACCTCGAACTCCGGCAACACGCACAGGGTCGACATCCCGCAGGCGGTGTCCATCAATGAAGTAATCGCCCCGCCGTGAATGACTCCCGTCCGGGGATTGCCGACGATTTTTTCGCTGTACGGCAAGATCACCGTAAGCCCTTCGGCCGAGGCGCTGTGCACCTGCAAACCGAGTACCTGACAGTGGCGCAGCGCGGAGAGAAATCGCGTCGCACGCTCAAAAACGGGATTTTCGGCCATATGATAATTACTCTCGTTAGAGCCTTTTGCCAGTAGTGTGCAAACCAGCAAAAGTTCCGTGTAAAAACAAACTTATATATCTGAAAGAAATGAGGAACTTAACCTGTAGCGCCGAGTTCTTAAGGCCAGTAGTTATTTTCCATAAGGAGAAACACCCCATGCGTAAGACTTTTGCTATTGCCTTGATGTTGACCGCTTCCCTCGGTCTCGCTGCCTGCGATAAAAAATCCGAGGACAAAGCTCAAGATGCCAACCAACATGCTGAACAAGCTCAGCAGGACATGAACAAAGCTCAGGATAAAGTGAACGACGCTGCGAAAGAAAACGCCGAAGCTGCCAAAGCTCAGGCTGAATCGAACGCTGCTGCGCAAGAAGAAGCTGCCAAGAAGCAATAATTCGCTTTTTGCTGCAGAAAAAAGAAAACCCGCCAAGTGCGGGTTTTCTTTTGTCTGGGAATTAACGCCAGAGCCGCCTTAGAGCAAGACAGTTCTAAAAGTCGGACTAATCATTAGCAACAGCGAACACAATACGCCAACTATCCAGGCCAGACTGCGCAGCTTGGGAAGATCGGCCAGGTAGAACCACAAGTAGAAGAGTCGCGCGATCACGAAGACGATCGCAAATGTGTCGATCAACCATCCTGCCGTTTGCGTGGTGTGCGCCATCAACACACCGACTGCGAACAACATGAACGCTTCGATGCTGTTCTGATGCGCCGCCAGCGCCCTCGCGCCGTAACCGGTCAATTGCGCCTGTTGCTGACGCGGCAGGTGATTGTTGTAACCACCCTGCTCTTTCATCGCTTTGCCTACCGGCATACGCGCGATATAGATCAACAGCGCACTGATAAACACACACCAGAACGGAATACTCATCAAGCGACCTCTCTGTTTGTTTCGGGAAGGGGGGCTTCTGTAGGGGTATAGACCATGACATCGAGAACGTCGGAATGAAACTCCCGGCGATACAGAACCACCACGACGCCGGCACTCATCAGCATGAACAGCCATGGACTGACAAACCAGGCCAGCATGCTCATGCCGAAGTAGTAGGAACGCAAGCCGAAGTTGAACTGGTTGGCAGCCATCGAAATCACTCGCGCCGCCCGTAAGGCGAAGGCTTTACGCTCCTGCTCCGACACCTGCCGCTCGCCAATCATCGGCGCCGACCCCACCAGAACGGCGGCAAAGTTGTACTGGCGCATACACCAGCTAAAGGTGAAAAAGGCGTAAACGAACACCATCGCCAGACACAGCAACTTGATCTCCGACATGCCCTGCGACGCCTGTTGCACCATCGGGATGTCCGCCAGCAACGAAACCGCCCGCTCTGACGCGCCAAGCACGGTGAGAATGCCGGCGAGAATAATCAATGTGCTTGAGGCGAAGAACGAGGCGTTGCGTTCAAGATTGCCAATCACGCTGGCGTCGGCGATGCGGTTGTCACGCAGCAACATACGGCGCATCCAGTCCTCGCGGTACAGGTGCAGCACACTGGCCAGACATGCTGTGTCGCGGGCTTTCCAGCCGGCATAACGGGTGTAACCGCCCCAGCAGATGACAAACCAGACGGCGGCGAGCAGGTGGATCAGGTTGGCTTGGATGAACGACATGCAATTCCCTGTGAAGTATGGATGCTACCTGTGGGAGCGAGCCTGCTCGCTCCCACGTTAGGACTTCGGCAACCCTTCGACGTTAGCCTAGGGAAAAAGACACTGCCTGAGGCGCATAAAAAATGCCCCGTATCGATTGATACGGGGCATTTCTGTTTAAGCGTTGAAGACCCGCTTATGGCGGGTCAAGCAACGTCAGGCAACCGCTTCGCTGCGCTTGCCCAGCATGCGATCGCAAACCACTGCGACCACCAGGGTCATCACACAGGGCACCAGCCATGCCAAACCCTGCTCGCTCAGCGGCAGGTGGGACAACTGCGATGGCATCCAGTCGGCCAGACCGGCGCCTTTCAGCGCGTCGATGGTGCCGAACACGAACGATACCAGCATCACCGGACCAAGAATGCGGCCGTGCTCATGCCAGAAATCTTTGCAGAAGCTCAGCGCCACCAGCACGATGCACGGCGGGTAGATCGCGGTCAGCACCGGGATCGAGAAGGCAATCAGCTTGGTCAGACCCAGGTTGGACACCAGCAGCGAGAACGCCGCCAGAATGATCACCAGGGTCTTGTAGGACAGTGGCAGCACACGGCTGAAGTACTCAGCGCAAGCACAGGTCAGGCCGACCGCTGTCACCAGGCACGCCAGCGAGATCAGCACCGCGAGGAAACCGCTGCCCAGCGAACCGAAGGTGTGTTGCACATAGGCGTGCAATACCGCGGCGCCGTTGGTCGCGCCCACCGCCACTTCGTGGCTGCCGGAACCGAGGCGGAACAGGCTGACATACACCAGCGCCAGACCGACACCGGCAATCAGCCCGGCGATGATCGCGTAACGGGTGATCAGCGCGGGCGACTCGACGCCACGGGAGCGGATCGCGTTAACGATGACGATGCCGAACACCAGCGCCCCCAGGGTATCCATGGTCAGGTAACCATTGATGAAACCCTGAGAGAACGGTGCCGCCACGTATTCCGGCGTACCTTGGCCGATGTCACCCGCCGGCAAGGCGAATGCGGCGATACCGAGCACCGCCAGTGCGATGATCTTCAGCGGCGCGAGGAAACGGCCAACCGTGTCCAGCAACCGCCCAGGGTAAAGCGAGATGAAGAACACCAGCAGGAAGTACACCGAGCTGTAGAGGAACAGTGCCAACGGGCTTTCGCCAGTGAGCGGCGCCAGACCGACTTCAAACGATACGGTTGCGGTACGCGGGGTGGCGAACAACGGGCCGACCGCCAGGTAGCACGCCGCCGCCAGAATGCCGCCGGCAATCTTGCCGATCGGGCTGCTCAGCGTATCCATCGCCCCACCGACCTTGGCCAGTGCAACGACGGTGATCACCGGCAGACCCACCGCAGTGATCAGGAAGCCCAGCGCGGCCATCCAGACGTGAGGTCCGGCCTGCAAGCCCACGATCGGCGGGAAGATGATGTTGCCAGCCCCAACGAACAGGGCAAATGTCATAAAGCCAAGTGCCAGGATGTCCTGACCTTTCAAAACTTTCATTAAGGTAATACCACACTACTGAAATCGGAATTTAGAGGGGGATTGCCCTGTGTAATTAGGGAAATGCTGTCGATCCGTATGGGACTGACCCTTAAGCGCGTTGCATGCCTTGTGGGCGGCAGACGCAAAAATGGCTGCTAGCCTAACGAATTTGTCGTGCGAACGCACTGTTAGAGGGCGAACTATCCGATACGCGACGTTTCCGTGTCGCGTTTTTGCATGTAATTGGGTAGATGTCTATAAATCGCCTTCGCGAGCAAGCTCGCTCCCACTTGGGAATGCGTACAAATGTGGGAGCGAGCTTGCTCGCGAAGGCGATATCACTGATGACGCAGGTGCCAGAAACGACAAAGGCCACCCGAAGGTGGCCTTTGTTTGGTAAAGCGTCAGTTAAGCGCGAGGCTTACTTGACAGCCCAACCAGTCAGCTCGGCCAGGGCCTTGCCGATGTCTGCCAGCGAACGCACGGTTTTCACGCCTGCGTCTTGCAGTGCAGCGAATTTCTCGTCTGCAGTGCCTTTGCCGCCAGAGATGATTGCGCCAGCATGGCCCATGCGCTTGCCCGGAGGAGCAGTCACACCAGCGATGTAGGAAACAACCGGCTTGGTCACGTGTGCCTTGATGTAGGCAGCCGCTTCTTCTTCAGCCGAACCGCCGATCTCACCGATCATGACGATCGCTTCGGTCTTCGGGTCTTCCTGGAACAGCTTCAGGATGTCGATGAAGTTCGAACCCGGGATCGGGTCACCACCGATGCCGACGCAAGTCGACTGACCGAAACCGGCGTCAGTAGTCTGCTTGACAGCTTCGTAGGTCAGGGTGCCGGAACGCGAAACGATACCGACCTTGCCTGGCAAGTGAATGTGACCTGGCATGATGCCGATCTTGCACTCGCCCGGAGTGATAACGCCTGGGCAGTTAGGGCCGATCAGGACTACGCCCAGCTCGTCGCAAGTAACTTTGGCGTCCAGCATGTCCAGGGTTGGAATGCCTTCGGTGATGCAGACGATCAGCTTGATGCCGCCGAATGCCGCTTCCAGGATCGAGTCTTTGCAGAAAGGAGCCGGAACGTAGATCACGCTGGCGGTAGCGCCAGTGGCTGCAACTGCGTCTTTAACGGTGTTGAACACTGGCAGACCCAGGTGCTCGGTGCCGCCTTTGCCAGGAGTTACGCCGCCAACCATCTTGGTGCCGTATTCGATGGCTTGCTGGGTGTGGAAACTACCTTGCGAACCGGTAATACCCTGGCAGATAACTTTGGTGTCTTTATTGATCAGGACGCTCATTATTTGCCCTCCGCAGCTTTGACAACTTGTTGAGCAGCGTCGGTCAGGCTGGTAGCAGCGATGATGTTCAAACCGCTTTCTGCCAGTACTTTAGCGCCCAGCTCAGCGTTGTTGCCTTCAAGGCGAACAACAACCGGGATTTTCACGCCGACTTCTTTCACAGCGCCGATGATGCCTTCGGCAATCATGTCGCAGCGAACGATGCCGCCGAAGATGTTGACCAGTACTGCAGCGACGTTGGTGTCGGACAGAATGATCTTGAACGCTTCAGTTACGCGTTCCTTGGTAGCGCCACCACCTACGTCGAGGAAGTTGGCTGGCTTGCCGCCATGCAGGTTGACGATGTCCATGGTACCCATGGCCAGGCCAGCACCGTTGACCATGCAGCCGATGTTGCCTTCCAGTGCTACGTAGTTCAGTTCGAACTTGGCAGCGTGCGCTTCGCGCGGATCGTCCTGCGACGGATCGTGGAAAGCCTTCAGCTTAGGCTGACGGTACATGGCGTTGGCGTCGATGTTGATCTTGGCGTCCAGGCAGTGCAGATCGCCGTCAGCCTTGATCACCAGCGGGTTCACTTCCAGCAGAGCCAGGTCGTGATCCTTGAACAGCTTGGCCAGACCAACGAAGATCTTGGCGAACTGATTGACCTGCTTGCCTTCCAGACCCAGCTGGAATGCCAGCTCGCGACCCTGGCATGGCAGAGCGCCAACCAGTGGATCGATAGTGGCCTTGAGAATTTTTTCTGGAGTGTCGTGAGCGATTTTCTCGATGTCCACGCCACCTTCGGTGGAAGCCATGAACACGATGCGACGGCTCGAACGGTCAACGACAGCGCCCAGGTACAGCTCTTTAGCGATATCAGTGCACGATTCAACCAGGATCTTGGTGACTGGCTGGCCATTGGCATCAGTCTGGTAAGTCACCAGACGCTTGCCCAGCCACTGCTGTGCGAAGGCTTTGGCGTCTTCTTTGCTGCGAACCAGCTTGACGCCGCCCGCTTTACCGCGACCACCGGCGTGGACCTGGGCTTTGACAACCCACTCGCTGCCGCCGATTTTGTCGCAAGCTTCTGCTGCTGCTTCCGGGGTGTCTACTGCGTAACCAGTGGAAACTGGCAGGCCGTATTCAGCGAACAGCTGCTTACCCTGATACTCGTGAAGATTCATGCTTTTTACCGTCTTCGTTAGGTACTGCGCATTCGGCGCTGCGCTCGTTTGAGTGCCGCGCCACCTGTGACTGCTGCTTGCGTAGCTGAGCTACGCAAGACTGCGTCCAGCGGACATTCCGCGGTGAGACTTGCTCGCAAGGCTCACGACGGGCCGTTACCGCCGTGGTTTCTTATTGTGTCTTAACGCTTCTTGCGGTTGGCAATGTGGATGGCACCGCCATTCACAGCCAGAGCAGCTTCGTGCAAGGCTTCAGACAGGGTCGGATGGGAGAAAACCATCATGCCCAGGTCTTCAGCGCTGGTGCCGAATTCCATACCGATCGCGCCCTGCTGAACCAGTTCTGCAGCGCTCGGGCCAATCACGTGCACGCCCAATACGCGGTCAGTCTTGGCATCAGCGATGACCTTGACGAAACCACCGGTATCGTTGGCGGCCATGGCACGGCCGGAAGCGGCGAACGGGAAGGTGCCGACGTTAACTTCAACGCCTTCAGCTTTCAAGGCCTGCTCGGTTTTGCCAACCCACGCGATTTCCGGGTGAGTATAAATAACCGAAGGGATCAGGTCATAGTTCATCTGGGCTTTGTGGCCCTTGATGCGCTCGACAACCATGATGCCTTCTTCCGAAGCTTTGTGAGCCAGCATCATGCCGCGAACCACGTCACCGATGGCGAAAACGCCCGGTACGGTGGTCGCGCAGTGATCGTCAACGTGCACGAAACCGCGCTCGTCGAGGGTCACGCCGCTGTCGGCAGCCAGCAGATCAGTGGTCACCGGACGGCGACCAACGGCTACGATCAGCTTGTCGAAAGTGATGGTCTGTTCGCCGTTGGCATCGGTGTAGTTCACAACGACTTCGTCGCCGTTCACTTTCGAGCCGGTTACGCGAGCGCCCAGTTTGATGTCCAGACCTTGTTTGGTCAGGGTTTTCAGCGCTTCCTTGGAAACAGCGGTGTCCGCTGCCATCAGGAAGGTGTCCAGTGCTTCCAGAACAACGACTTCGGAGCCCAGACGCGACCAGACCGAACCCAGTTCCAGACCGATCACGCCAGCGCCGATCACGCCCAGACGCTTAGGTACGGACTGGAATTCCAGAGCGCCAGTCGAATCAACGATGACTTTCTGATCAACCGGAGCCGGTGGAATGTCGATCGGACGCGAGCCTGGAGCCAGAATGACGTTTTCAGCTTCGATGACTTCAACCGAGCCGTCTGGCTTGGTGACTTCGACTTTCTTGCCAGCCAGCAGTTTGCCGTGGCCCTGGATCGAAGTAACGCCGTTGGCCTTGAACAGGGTGGCAACGCCGCCGGTCAGGTTCTTGACGATGCCAGCCTTGCGGCCAACCATCGCAGCGACGTCCATTTTGACTTCGCCAGTCGAGATACCGTGAACGTTGAAGCTTTCTTTCGCTTCCTTGTATTTCCAGGAGCTGTCGAGCAGCGCCTTGGAAGGAATGCAGCCCACGTTCAGGCAGGTGCCGCCCAGGGCTTGCTTGCCTTCAGCGTCGGTGTACTTCTCGATGCAGGCAGTGGTCAGACCCAGCTGCGCCGCCTTGATGGCAGCCACGTAGCCACCAGGGCCAGCACCGATCACTACTACGTCAAATTTCTGCGACATTCAAAAAATCCTCTTTAGCGAAAAGCTTCAAGCCGCGCGCTGCAGGCTGTACCGCCGTTTCCGGCGATACCCCAACAGCCCGCGACTGCTTCTATCAGATATCCAGCAACAGACGAGCTGGATCTTCCAGCAGGTTCTTGATGGTCACCAGGAAGGTCACAGCTTCTTTGCCATCGATCAGACGGTGATCGTAGGACAGTGCCAGGTACATCATCGGACGGATAACGACCTGACCATTGATGGCCATAGGACGCTGGATGATGTTGTGCATGCCCAGAATCGCTGCCTGCGGCGGGTTGACGATCGGGGTCGACATCATCGAACCGAAGGTACCACCGTTGGTGATGGTGAAGGTACCACCGGTCATCTCGTCCATCGACAGTTTGCCGTCACGGGCTTTCTTGCCGAAGGTGGCGATGCCGCCTTCAATTTCAGCCAGGCTCATCAGCTCGGCGTTACGCAGAACCGGAACCACCAGGCCACGGTCGCTGGAAACGGCAACGCCGATGTCCGCGTAGCCGTGGTAAACGATGTCGCCGCCGTCGATCGACGCGTTGACAGCCGGGAAGCGTTTCAGCGCTTCGGTGGCCGCTTTCACGAAGAACGACATGAAGCCCAGGCGTACGCCGTTGTGGGACTTCTCGAACAGATCCTTGTACTTCGAACGCAGGGCCATGACTTCAGTCATGTCGACTTCGTTGAAAGTGGTCAGCATCGCCATGTTCGACTGTGCTTCAACCAGACGCTTGGCCACGGTGGCACGAACGCGGGTCATCGGTACGCGCTTCTCGATGCGGTCGCCAGCGGCGAACACAGGAGCAGCAGCCGAAGGAGCAGCAGCCTTGGCAGGTGCGGCAGCCGGAGCAGCTTTCTTGGCAGCAACAGCAGCAACCACGTCTTCCTTGGTCACACGACCGCCCTTGCCGGTGCCGGCAACGGAAGCGATGTTGATGCCGTTTTCTTCAGCCAGCTTGCGAGCAGCCGGTGCAGCAACAGGATCGTCTTCGCCTTCGGCGGCAGCCGGTGCAGCGGCAGCAGCGGCCGGAGCAGCAGCGGCGGCTGGGGCAGCGGCAGCAGCGCCGCCCGCTTCGATGGAGCCCAGCACTTCGTCGGACAGAACGGTGTCGCCTTCGTTCTTGACGATTGCGCCCAGCACGCCATCAGCGGTAGCCAGAACTTCCAGTACGACTTTGTCGGTTTCGATGTCGACGATCAGGTCGTCGCGCTTGACAGCGTCGCCCGGTTGTTTGTGCCAGGTGGCAACGGTGCCATCGGCAACCGATTCCGGGAAAGTGGGGGCTTTGATCTCGATAGCCATTATCTGTGGTTCCTTAAATTCGGTTTCAGGTGCGCGAAGGCGTTAAATGGTAAACGCGTCTTGCAGGAGTTTTTCCTGCTGCTCGGCGTGCATCGATGCGTAACCACAAGCTGGGGCAGCAGAAGCCTCACGGCCCGCGTACTCAAGTACGAGAGACTTGTCGAGGTTACCGATGCTGCGACGCAAGTGGTGCTGGCTGCAGTACCAGGCGCCCTGGTTCATCGGCTCTTCCTGACACCAAACGGCATTTTTGACGTTGGTGTATGGAGCCAGGACTTCTTTCAAGTCGTCCTCAGGGAATGGATACAGCTGCTCGATACGCACGATGGCGATATCTTCACGGCCTTCGGCACGGCGTTTTTCCAGCAGGTCGTAGTAGACCTTGCCGCTACACAGAACAACGCGCTCGACCTTTTTCGGGTCCAGAGCATCGATTTCCGGGATCACGGTCTGGAACGAACCTTCGGCCAGATCTTCCAGGGTCGAGATGGCCAGCTTGTGGCGCAGCAGCGACTTCGGCGTCAGCACGATCAACGGCTTGCGCAGCGGACGAATCACCTGACGACGCAGCAAGTGGTAGATCTGTGCTGGCGTAGTCGGTACGGCAACCTGAATGTTGTGCTCGGCGCACAATTGCAGGTAACGCTCAAGACGTGCCGAGCTGTGCTCAGGACCCTGACCTTCGTAACCGTGTGGCAGCAACATGGTCAGACCGCAGAGACGGCCCCACTTGTGCTCGCCGCTGGTGATGAACTGGTCGATTACAACCTGTGCACCGTTGGCGAAGTCGCCGAACTGGGCTTCCCAGATCACCAGCGCATCCGGCGTGGTGGTCGAGTAACCGTATTCGAAGGCCAGTACCGCTTCTTCCGACAGGAACGAGTCGTACAGGTCAAAGCGTGGCTGACCGTCGTACAGGTGCTGCAGCGGAATGTAGGTACCCGCGTCTTTCTGGTTGTGCAGCACAGCGTGACGGTGCGAGAACGTACCGCGGCCGATGTCCTGACCGGTCATACGGATCGGGTGACCTTCGAACGCCAGGGTCGCGTACGCCATGGTTTCGGCGTAACCCCAGTTGATCGGCAGGCCGCCGGCTTGCATCTTCTGACGGTCTTCGTAGATCTTCGCGACCTGACGCTGAACCACGAAGCCTTCCGGAATTTCCAGCAGCTTGGCGGACAGTTCTTGCAGGGTCTTCAGATCAAAGCGAGTGTCGTGACGCGCAGTCCAGGCGTGGCCCAGATACGGACGCCAGTCCACGAACAGCTCTTTGTTCGGCTCTTTGACCAGCGATTTCACTACGTGCAGACCGTTGTCCAGCGCGTTGCGGTATTCATCGACTTTCGCCTGAACACGCTCTGCGTCCAGCACACCGCCCTGGGTCAGACGATCAGCGTACAGCTCACGGGTGGTGCGCTGTTTGGTGATCTGCTGATACATCAGAGGCTGGGTGCCGCTAGGCTCGTCAGCTTCGTTGTGGCCGCGACGACGGTAGCAGACCAGGTCGATCACCACGTCACGCTTGAACTGCATGCGGTAGTCGATGGCCAGCTGGGTCACGAACAATACGGCTTCCGGATCATCACCATTCACATGGAGGATCGGCGCCTGGATCATCTTCGCGACGTCGGTGGCGTACTCGGTGGAGCGCGAGTCCAGCGGGTTGCTGATGGTGAAACCGACCTGGTTGTTGATCACGATGTGCACGGTACCGCCGGTCTTGAAACCGCGGGTCTGCGACATCTGGAAGGTTTCCATGACCACGCCCTGACCTGCGAATGCAGCGTCACCGTGGATGGAGATCGGCAGAACCTTCTCGCCAGTGGCGTCATTACGACGATCCTGACGGGCGCGCACCGAACCTTCGACCACCGGGGAAACGATTTCCAGGTGGGACGGGTTGAACGCCATGGCCAGGTGAACTTCACCGCCGGCGGTCATCACGTTGGACGAGAAGCCCTGGTGATACTTAACGTCACCGGAACCCAGCTCGACCTTCTTCTTGCCTTCGAACTCGTCGAACAGCTCGCGCGGGTTCTTGCCGAAGGTGTTGACCAGCACGTTCAGACGGCCACGGTGGGCCATGCCGATGACGACTTCCTTGGTGCCGTAGGAACCGGAACGCTGGATCAGTTCGTCGAGCATCGGAATCAGGCTTTCGCCGCCTTCCAGACCGAAACGCTTGGTGCCCGGGTATTTGGTGCCCAGGTATTTTTCCAGGCCTTCACCGGCGGTTACGCGCTCAAGCAGGTGGCTCTTGATGTCGGCGGAGTACGTCGGACGACCACGCACGCTTTCCAGACGCTGCTGGAACCACTGGCGCTGCTCGGAATCGGTGATGTGCGTAAATTCAGCGCCGATGGTGCGGCAATATGTCTGCTGCAACGCTTCGTGAATTTCGCGTAGGCTCGCTTCCTCTTTGCCGATGAACAGGTCGCCGGCACGGAAGGTCGTATCAAGATCGGCATTGGTCAAGCCGTAATGATTGATCGACAGGTCTGCAGGTGCAGGACGCTGCCACAGCCCCAGCGGGTCAAGCTGGGCTGCCTGGTGGCCACGCATACGGTAGGCCTGGATCAATCGCAACACTTCAACTTGCTTCTTCTCGTGCTCACTGCTCACGCTGCCGGCGGAAACCGGTTGGGCGCGGCGCTGGTTCTTTGCCAGCAGCACGAAATGATCGCGAATCGTGGAGTGCGAAACATCAGTGGCAGAGTTGCCGTCGGCAGGCAACTTCTGAAAGTAGGTGCGCCACTCTTCTGGCACAGCGTTAGGGTCGTGCAGGTAGAGCTCATAAAGCTCTTCCACATAGGCAGCGTTTCCACCTGAAAGGTAGGCGCTGTTCCACATGCGCTGCATCACGCTTTCTTGCATGCTTGGTCACCCTCGGTTAGGGGAACACCATCGATGTCGACACCGAGCAAACTTGCAGAAGTCCGAATGCAGCGACTAAAACAAGCCACTTAGGATCACACTGATAGTCCGGGTACCAGCCCGGATGCCCCTGCTTGTCTCATTTCTTCAAAATAAGAGCGGCAGCTTTTGGCTACTGCTCTGGTTATAGCCATGACGCGGGTTGAAGCCCGCGCCACAGCCTCTACGGTACAGCGGTTACAGCAGCTGAATCACACGCCGCTCGAAAGCAGCATGTTACGGATGTGACCGATGGCCTTAGTCGGGTTCAGGCCTTTCGGACATACGTTGACGCAGTTCATGATGCCCCGGCAGCGGAAGACGCTGAACGGGTCATCGAGCGAAGCCAGACGCTCGGATGTCTTGGTGTCACGGCTGTCTGCCAGGAAGCGATAAGCTTGCAGCAGCGCAGCTGGACCCAGGAACTTGTCCGGGTTCCACCAGAAGGACGGGCAAGAGGTCGAGCAGCAAGCGCACAGGATGCACTCGTACAGACCGTCGAGTTTTTCACGCTCTTCTGGCGACTGCAGACGCTCGATGGCCGGAGCCGGCGTGTCGTTCTGCAGGTAAGGCTTCACCTTCTCGTATTGCTTGTAGAAGATGCTCATATCGACGACCAGGTCACGGATAACCGGCAAACCTGGCAGCGGACGAACGATCAGCTTGTTACCTTTTACAACGGCGGACAGCGGCGTGATGCACGCCAGACCGTTTTTACCGTTGATGTTCATGCCGTCGGAGCCGCAGACGCCTTCACGGCAAGAGCGACGATAGGAGAAACCCTCGTCCTGCTCTTTGATCAGAGCCAGCACGTCCAGCACCATCAGGTCTTTACCACCGGTATCGACCTGGAATTCCTGCATGAACGGCGCAGCGTCCTGATCAGGGTTGTAGCGATAAACACTGACATTCAACATGGCGGTCACCCTTAATAAGTCCGGACTTTAGGTTCGAAAGTCGGAACAGTCTTCGGCGAGAAGTTCACGGCACGCTTGGTGACGCGCTTGTCACCCGGGAAGTACAGGGTGTGGCACAGCCAGTTTTCGTCATCACGATCTTCAAAGTCTTCACGGGCGTGAGCACCGCGGGACTCTTTACGTACTTCGGCCGCGATGGCGGTAGCTTCAGCCACTTCCAGCAGGTTTTGCAGTTCCAGCGCTTCGATACGTGCAGTGTTGAACGCCTGCGACTTATCGTTGATCTTCACGTTGGCGATACGCTTGCGCAGATCGGCCAGCTGAGCAATACCCTTCTGCATGTATTCGCCAGTACGGAATACACCGAAGTAGTTCTGCATGCAGCTCTGCAGTTCGCGACGCAGGGTAGCGACGTCTTCGCCGTCAGTACGGCTGTTCAGTGCGTTCAGGCGCGACAGGGCAGCTTCGATGTCGGCTTCGGTAGCGTCGTCGTATTCGATGCCGTCGGTCAGGGCTTTTTCCAGGTGCAGGCCGGCAGCGCGGCCGAATACCACCAGGTCGAGCAGCGAGTTGCCGCCCAGACGGTTGGCACCGTGAACCGATACGCAAGCCACTTCACCTACCGCGAACAGACCAGGAATGATCTGATCCACGCCATCGGCGTTCTGGGTGATCGCCTGACCATGGATGTTGGTGGCAACGCCGCCCATCATATAGTGGCAAGTCGGAACAACCGGAACCGGCGCAACAACCGGGTCAACGTGGGCGAAAGTCTTCGACAGTTCGCAGATGCCTGGCAGACGGCTGTGCAGCACTTCCTCGCCCAGGTGGTCGAGCTTGAGCATCACGTGGTCGCCATTCGGACCGCAACCGTTGCCAGCGATGATTTCTTTAACCATCGAGCGAGCAACCACGTCACGACCGGCAAGGTCTTTGGCGTTCGGAGCATAACGCTCCATGAAACGCTCGCCGTGCTTGTTGATCAGGTAACCACCTTCACCACGGCAACCTTCTGTAACCAGTACACCGGCACCGGCGATGCCGGTCGGGTGGAACTGCCACATTTCGATGTCTTGTACCGGTACGCCAGCACGCAGAGCCATGCCGACGCCGTCACCGGTGTTGATCAGGGCGTTGGTGGTGGAAGCGTAGATACGACCTGCACCGCCGGTAGCCAATACGGTGGCTTTGGCGCGGATGTAGGAAGTTTCGCCAGTTTCGATGCAGATCGCGATCACACCGACGAAATCGCCTTCCTGGTTTTTCACCAGGTCGACAGCGTAGTACTCGTTCAGGAACGTGGTACCGGCTTTCAGGTTGCCCTGATAAAGGGTGTGCAGCAGGGCGTGACCGGTACGGTCGGAAGCTGCGCAAGTACGCGCAGCCTGGCCGCCTTTACCGTAGTCCTTGGACTGACCACCGAACGGACGCTGGTAGATACGGCCTTGTTCGGTACGCGAGAACGGCAGACCCATGTGGTCCAGCTCGAAAACCGCGGCCGGGCCTTCCTGACACATGTATTCGATAGCGTCCTGGTCACCGATGTAGTCGGAGCCCTTGACGGTATCGTACATGTGCCAGCGCCAGTCATCGTTCGGGTCAGCAGACGCGATCGCGCACGTGATGCCGCCCTGAGCGGATACAGTGTGCGAACGGGTCGGGAAAACCTTGGTGATCACGGCAGTCTTGTGACCACCCTGCGCCAGTTGCAGCGCAGCGCGCATGCCGGCACCGCCACCACCAATAATGATGGCGTCGAAAGAAATCGTTGGAATGTTAGCCATGACTCAGATACCCCAGAGAATCTGCACACCCCAGACGAAGTAAGCGAACATCGCAACGCCGCATACTGCCTGGAAAAGGAAACGTATCGCCGTTGCGGACTTGCCGAACGCCATCGGCGTCAGGTAGTCAGTCGCGATGGTCCACATGCCGACCCAGGCGTGAGCGCCGAGAGCAACAAGGGCCAGGAGGCTGAAAATACGCATCCCGTTGTGGGCGAACAGTTCATGCCACTGGGCATACTCGAGGCCAGGGTGGGCCACGACGTATCCGATCAGAAAGATGAAGTAAGCCGCGAGAACGACCGCAGACACACGTTGCGCCATCCAGTCATAGAGGCCCGAACGCGACAGGTTCGTGACGTTAGTTACCATATCCAAACTCCTGCCAGAACGATTACCACCACGGAAACGGCGATAACGATTTTCGAGCCCAGCTTGCCGCCTTCCAGCGTCTCACCGATGCCCATGTCCATGATCAAATGGCGCACACCGGCTACCAGGTGATACAGCAGAGCGGACAGGATGCCCCAAATCACTAGCTTGGCTAGCGGACTGGTCAGACACGCTTTCACCTGACCGAAGCCTTCCTCGGAGCTGAGCGACTTGTCCAATGCATAAAGCATGATGGCAAGGCACACGAAGAGGATGACACCGGAGATACGGTGAAGAATGGACGTGTAAGCAGTGACTGGGAGTTTGATGGTCCTTAGGTCTAGGTTTACAGGTCGTTGGCTTTTCACGGCTTTTTTTTCACACTGAAGAGCCCCTAACAATCAGGGCAAAGTTGTTGGGGAGTGCACTGGTCAGGTAACCACCACCCAGGGATGCGACCCCCAATGAAAGCAAGCCCAAAAGCCCTTGGCGGTCGGTGGCCGAGTATAGACAGTTAGGCTACTAATGACAACGCAATCACCTACCCCAAATAGCTGATTGCACAAGTCGTATAAAAGGCGTAAATGGCAGTCAATTTCGAGGAAAAAGTGCGCTTAAAGCCTTCTGGAGCAAGACTTTAGGCAAATTGACATTCGAATTTATCTCACTATAGTGGTGCGGGCCCTGCGTGGGGGGTCTGTCTGATGGTTCAAGCATAAATAGGAGGCCACATGGCTGACAAAAAAGCGCAGTTGATCATCGAGGGCGCAGCCCCCGTCGAGCTGCCCATTTTAACCGGCACCGTTGGTCCCGATGTAATCGATGTTCGGGGCCTGACGGCCACGGGCCGCTTCACTTTCGACCCAGGCTTCATGTCGACCGCCTCGTGCGAGTCGAAGATCACCTATATCGACGGCGACAACGGCATTCTGTTGCACCGCGGCTACCCGATCGAACAACTGGCTGAAAAGTCGGACTACCTGGAAACCTGCTACCTGCTGCTCAACGGCGAACTGCCGACCGCAGAACAGAAGGCCCAGTTCGTCAGCACCGTGAAAAACCACACGATGGTTCACGAGCAGTTGAAAACCTTCTTCAACGGTTTCCGTCGCGACGCCCACCCGATGGCCGTCATGTGCGGTGTAGTCGGCGCCCTCTCGGCCTTCTACCACGACTCCCTGGACATCAATAACCCGCAGCATCGCGAAATTTCCGCGATCCGTCTGGTTGCCAAGATGCCGACCCTGGCAGCGATGGTTTACAAGTACTCCATGGGACAGCCCATGATGTACCCGCGCAACGACCTGACGTACGCGGAAAACTTCCTGCACATGATGTTCAACACCCCGTGCGAGATCAAACCGATCAGCCCGGTACTCGCCAAGGCCATGGACCGGATCTTCATCCTCCACGCCGACCATGAGCAGAACGCTTCGACCTCCACCGTGCGTCTGGCAGGTTCTTCGGGTGCCAACCCGTTCGCTTGTATCGCCGCCGGTATCGCCGCACTGTGGGGCCCTGCCCACGGCGGTGCGAACGAAGCCGTATTGACCATGCTTGACGAGATTGGCGATGTTTCGAACATCGACAAGTTCATCGCCAAGGCCAAGGATAAGAACGATTCGTTCAAACTGATGGGCTTCGGTCACCGCGTTTACAAGAACCGCGACCCTCGCGCGACTGTAATGAAGCAGACCTGCGACGAAGTACTGAAGGAACTGGGCATCAACAACGATCCGCAACTCGAACTGGCCATGCGCCTGGAAGAGATCGCGCTGACCGACCCGTACTTCATCGAACGCTCGCTGTACCCGAACGTCGACTTCTACTCGGGGATTATCCTCAAGGCGATCGGCATTCCGACCAGCATGTTCACTGTGATTTTCGCGCTGGCGCGTACTGTTGGCTGGATCTCCCACTGGAAAGAAATGCTCTCCAGCCCGTACAAGATTGGCCGTCCGCGCCAGTTGTACACCGGCTACGAGTCGCGTGACATTACCAAGCTGGAAGACCGCAAATAAGATTTGTCTTGCGATAACGTCTTAAGTTGTATCGGGAACGGCCTCTATTTATATAGGGGCCGTTTTTGTTTGTCTGGGATTTGGGGCTTTGGGATTGGGATTGGGGGCATATCCGTTGCTGCGGGTGTTGCCGCTGGCGGTTTCGCTCTTACAGCGAGTCACCTTTTCCAAACGCCGAAAAGGTAACCCAAAAGGCTTTGCCCCGGCGTACGGCACTTCGCTGAGGCTCAGTGTTCCCTCGCTACGGTGTCCATCCGGGGGCATCGCCTACGGTTTGCTTCGCTGCACCTCCTCTCGATGTGTTCGACTTCGTCGAACGGCGCTGCGCGCCTAACCCCCGGATGAACACCTACGCTCGGCCTGCCGATGGGGCAAAAGATCAAAAACCAAAGCCAAAGCCAAAGCAAGATCACAAGCCAGATCAAGAGCCCCTCACCCTAGCCCTCTCCCGGAGGGAGAGGGGACTGACCGAGGTGTTTGGGAGAGGTACGCCGACGTGCAATACCGCGTTGAACTCAGGCTCTGAAAAGCAAACGAATCGGCCCATCACCCTCCCTGAGAGAGAGGGGACTAACTGAGGTATTTGAGAGAGCTACGCCGACTTGCGATACCGCGTTGAACTCAGGCTCTAAAAAGCAAACAAATCAGCCCCATTTCCTTCCACTACCGGAGGGAGAGGGGACTGACCGAGGTGTTTGGGAGAGGTACGCCGACGTGCAATACCGCGTTGAACACAAATTTTGAAAAGCTCACCATCGGCTCCCTCTCCCTCGGGAGAGGGCTGGGGTGAGGGGCGAATCCAACACAAAACCACAGCCGACCGCGCTGTGTTCTTCACCACTCAACAGGATGAGCGTTAGCTCGGCCGCAGCTCTTGATCTGTAAGGCGACGTCGGAAGGCTGAGTGGAGGGATTGATCCGGACGGGGGAGCGCAGCGACCGTTTGGCGCAGCCAAACACAGCGAGAGGAGGTGCAGCGAAGCAAACCGTAGGCGCTGCGCCCGGATCGATCCCGCAGCGAAGGAACCCCGAGCCCCGGCGAGCGGGCCGCACGTAGGAGCAAGCGTTTTTTTTCTTACTTTTTTTAGGCGTTTGTAAAAAAAGTGAGTCGCCGTAAGGGCGAAACCCTAATCAGCCGTTACCGCAGCAACGGATATGTACACAGCTCTAGCCGATAACCGCCCAATAAAAATGCCCCGATCTCTCAACCGGGGCATTCAGCACAACATTACAAAACCATCAAACCATCAATGCGAAACCGCCCCACTCGCCCCCAACCCAGTCTGCGAACGCACAAACTGCGGGAAGAACAGCGCCCGCTCGTTATCCGCAGCCGTCGACTTGTCAGTAATCGAGAAGAACCAGATCCCGACAAAAGCAATGATCATCGAAAACAACGCCGGATACTCGTAAGGGAAGATTGCCTTCTCATGATGCAGAATCTGCACCCAGATGGTCGGGCCAAGGATCATCAAGCCCACCGCACTCACCAGACCCAACCAGCCACCAATCATCGCGCCCCGAGTGGTCAGCTTCTTCCAGTACATCGAAAGCAACAGCACCGGGAAGTTACAGCTGGCAGCGATCGAGAACGCCAAGCCCACCATGAACGCAATGTTCTGGCTTTCGAACAAGATACCCAAGCCAATAGCCAGAATACCCAGCGCAACCGTGGTGATCTTCGAAACGCGAATCTCATCCTTGTCGTTAGCCTTGCCCTTCTTGATCACGCTGGCATACAGATCGTGAGAGACCGCCGAAGCACCGGCCAGGGTCAGACCCGCCACTACCGCCAGAATGGTCGCAAACGCTACAGCCGAGATAAAGCCCAGGAAAATACTGCCGCCCACCGCGTCAGCCAGGTGCACCGCCGCCATGTTATTGCCGCCGAGCAGAGCGCCCGCCGCATCTTTGAAGGCCGGGTTGGTGCTGACCAGCAGGATCGCGCCGAAGCCGATGATGAACGTCAGGATGTAGAAGTAACCAATGAAGCCAGTGGCGTAGAGCACGCTCTTACGCGCTTCTTTGGCGTCACTCACGGTGAAGAAACGCATCAGAATGTGCGGCAGGCCAGCGGTACCGAACATCAGTGCCAGGCCGAGGGAGAACGCCGATACCGGATCTTTCACCAAACCGCCCGGGCTCATGATCGCCTCACCTTTCGGGTGAACCTTGATCGCCTCGGAGAACAGCATGTTGAAGTCGAAGTTGACGTGCTTCATCACCATCAGCGCCATGAACGAGGCACCGGACAGCAGCAGCACCGCCTTGATGATCTGCACCCAGGTGGTCGCCAGCATGCCGCCGAACAGCACGTACATGCACATCAGGATACCGACCAGAATCACCGCCACGTAGTAGTCGAGACCGAACAGCAGCTGGATCAGCTTGCCGGCACCAACCATTTGCGCGATCAGGTAGAACGCCACCACCACCAGCGAGCCGCAGGCCGATAGCGTGCGGATCTGGGTTTGCCCGAGGCGGTAGGACGCCACGTCGGCAAAGGTGTATTTCCCCAGGTTACGCAGACGCTCGGCGATCAGGAACAGAATGATCGGCCAGCCCACCAGGAAGCCGATCGAGTAGATCAGGCCATCGTAGCCGGAGGTGAACACCAGCGCGGAAATCCCCAGGAAGGAAGCCGCGGACATGTAGTCACCGGCAATCGCCAGACCGTTCTGGAAACCGGTGATTTTGCCGCCCGCCGCGTAGTAGTCGGCAGCCGACTTGTTACGCTTGGACGCCCAGTAAGTGATGCACAGGGTCGCACCGACGAACACCACGAACATGGCAATCGCCGCGACATTGAGCGGTTGTTTGTGAACTTCACCGGTCAGGGCGTCAGCGGCCCAGACCGCAGGCGCGAACGCCGAGATGCTCAGAAGAGCCAGTAGACGCCGGATCATTGCTGAGCCTCCTTGAGAATCGCATTGTTCAGGTCGTCAAACTCGCCATTGGCGCGGCGCACATAGATACCGGTCAGGACGAAGGCCGAGACAATCAGACCGACACCGATCGGAATGCCCCAGGTAATCGAAGATTCAGGACTGAGTTTCGCCCCGAGCACTTGCGGCCCGTAAGCGATCAACAGAATGAATGCGGAGTACAGCCCGAGCATGATTGCCGAGAGAATCCAGGCGAATCGTTCCCTTTTCTGAACCAGCTCCTTGAATCGGGGACTGTTTTGAATCGAGAGGTAAATGCTGTCGTTCATTGTTTTTATCCTCGCAGCACAGATTATTGTTGGAACATAGCTAATGTATGCGGCTGCGAGCGCGGTAACAGACGACCTTAGTAGTAGAACGCCATGACACTTTTGCCAATTTCCGGTACACACAAAACAACTGTGGGAGCGAGCTTGCTCGCGAAGGCGTCGGATCAGTCGATATTTGCATCAACTGACAGATCGCATTCGCGAGCAGGCTCGCTCCCACAGGGTTAGGCGGTGTGGCGGTTATTTGGTCCAGTCAGCCACGCGATCCGGGTGTTTGGCCACCCAATCCTTGGCCGCGGCTTCAGGTTTGGCACCGTCCTGAATCGCCAGCATGACTTCGCCGATTTCGTCTTTCGACGCCCACTGGAAGTTCTTCAGGAACTTGGCCACTTCCGGCGCTTTGGTTGCCAGCTCTTTGCTGCCGATGCTGTTCACGGTTTCAGCTGCGCCATACACGCCTTTCGGGTCGTCGAGGAAGCGCAGTTTCCACTTGGCGAACATCCAGTGCGGCACCCAACCCGTGACGGCGATGGATTCGTTTTTCTTCTCGGCACGGGTCAGCTCGGCAATCATGCCGGCGCCGGAACTGGCTTTGAGGCTGTATTTGTCGAGACCGTAATCCTTGATCGCCTGATCAGTCTTGAGCATTACGCCTGACCCGGCATCGATGCCGACGATACGGTTTTTGAAGGTGTCGTCGGTTTTCAGGTCTTCGATCGACTTGGCTTTTACATACTCCGGCACGATCAGGCCGATTTTCGCATCCTTGAAGTTCGGGCCGTAATCGACGACCAGATCCTTGTTTTTCGTCCAGTATTCGCCGTGGGTCACGGGCAGCCAGGCCGAGAGCATGGCGTCGAGTTTGCCGGTGGCTACGCCCTGCCACATGATCCCGGTGGCGACGGCTTGCAGTTTCACGTCGTAGCCGAGTTTCTGCTTGATCACTTCGGCCGCTACGTGGGTGGTCGCAACGCTGTCGGACCAGCCGTCAACGTAACCGATGTTCAGGGTCTGTTTTTCTGCGCTGGCGAAAGTGGAACTCATCGCAAGCACCAAAGCAGCACTTGCGCCTAAAAGTCGTCGCATCTTCATCGTTACTTCCCCGAAATGCTGCGCCCGACGGATGACGGGCGGCGTCAACGTATTGTTATGGTGCACGGCGCCCCCATCACGCCTGACCGCAAACTCGTTCGTCGTCAGCGGAGTACTGACGCTTTCGATCATCAACCTGACGCCCGCAGCGACCTGCTCTGTCAGCGACCTCAAGGCAACGAGAAACGACATCAGAAGGCCATTAATCGCGGCTATATAAATGACGCCAAATAATCCGCCCGAACTTTGCATGTCAAAATCATGCGGGCCACCAACCCCTCTATAAATGCAGGTAACATGCGTCGCTTTGCAGCCACTCGGCCTGACCATGTCCGCGACTTCCCGCTTCCCTTTTCTGCCTTATCTCTTCGCCTGCCTGCTGGGGCTGTTTGCCCTCGGCGGCTTCTGGTACGGCCTCGGCCAACCGGTGATCCTGCCCGACGCCGCGACCCCGACGCATAAATTGCAGTGCGCCTCCTACACCCCGTTCGATAAAGACCAATCGCCGTTCGACGTGCCGTTCAAACTGCGCCCGGAGCGCATGGACGCCGACCTCGCATTGCTGGCGACACGCTTTGAGTGCATACGCACTTACTCGATGACAGGCCTTGAGGCGCTGCCGGATATGGCGCGCAAACACGGCTTGAAATTGATGATCGGCGCGTGGGTCAACAGCAACCCGGTGGACACCGAAAAGGAAGTCGACCTGCTGATCAAATCGGCCAACGCCAACGCGGATGTGGTCAGTGCAGTGATCGTCGGCAACGAGGCGCTGCTGCGCAAGGAAGTCACCGGCGCGCAACTGGCCCGATTGATCAACAAGGTCAAAAGTCAGGTCAAGCAACCGGTCACTTACGCCGATGTCTGGGAGTTCTGGCTCAAGCATCCTGAAGTCGCGCCAGCGGTGGACTTTCTGACTATTCATTTACTGCCGTACTGGGAAGATGATCCGTCGAACATCGACGTCGCCCTGCAGCATGTGGCGGATGTGCGCCAGGTGTTCGGTAATAAATTCGCACCGAAAGACGTGATGATCGGCGAAACCGGCTGGCCGAGCGAAGGCCGTCAGCGCGAAACCGCCCTGCCGAGTCGGGTCAATGAGGCCAAATTCATTCGTGGTTTTGTCGCGATGGCCGAGAAGGAAGGCTGGCATTACAACCTGATCGAAGCCTTCGACCAGCCGTGGAAGCGCGGCAGTGAAGGCGCAGTCGGTGGCTATTGGGGCTTGTTCGATGCCGACCGTCACGACAAGGGCGTGCTGGCCGGGCCGGTGACCAACGTCCCCTATTGGAAGGAATGGCTGGCGGTCGGTGGTTTGATTTTTCTTGGCACGCTGATCCTTGGCGGTCGCGTCCGCACTACGCGCTCGGCGTTGGTGTTGCCGCTGCTGGGCGCCCTCGCCGCTTGCTCGATTGGCGCCTGGGGTGATCTGGCACGGGTAACCACGCGGTTTGCCAGTGAGTGGTTGTGGGTCGGCTTGCTGACCGCTTTGAACCTGTTGGTGTTGGCGCACGCTGCGCTGACGCTGAGCGCGCGTGCCGGCTGGCGTGAGCGGGCGTTCAATCTATTGGAGCGCCGCGCGGGCTGGCTGGTCGCAGCGGCAGGTTTTGCCGCAGCAGTAATGATGCTGGAGATGGTCTTCGATCCGCGTTATCGCAGCTTTGCGAGCATGGCGTTCGTGCTGCCGGCGCTGGTTTATCTGTGCCGGCCGGTGAGCGTGCCGCGTCGGGAAATTGCCCTGCTGACGTTTATTGTCGGCGCGGGGATTGCGCCGCAGTTGTATCAGGAAGGCCTGCAGAATCAGCAGGCGTGGGGTTGGGCGTTGGTGAGTGTGTTGATGGTGGCTGCTTTGTGGCGCTGCCTTCGCGTTCGCAAGGTCTGATTTTCAGCGAGGCTAAAGACCTCTTCGCGAGCAAGCTCGCTCCCACAGGAGAATGCATTCCAAATGTGGGAGCGAGCTTGCTCGCGAAGACTGACTGTCAGGCGCTGCGGGACTCCCGGACCAGACGCAACCCGGCAATCACCAGCGCAAACACCGCCAACGTGGTGTTGTACAACGCCAGCGCCGGCGCCCCAAACACCAGCGCCAGCACCGCCAGCCACCACCCTGCCCGCCCCGGCAAGACAAAACCGATCAACGCCGCACCCAACGCCGTCCAGCCCAGCACCTTGAAGTGAATCATCAACCCAAGGTTCGAGCGCACCTGACATTCCCAGCGACTGGCCTCATCCACGCAGATGCCCACCCACTTTCCGTCTTCCATAAAGCCATAACGCGCGCCATAACTGGCGGCCAGCCACAACGGCAACAGAATGAGCAGCAAAATCACGGGCAAACGGCGGGACATGAAACACTCCAATCTTTGGAAATCGGCGGCCAGCTTAATCTGCCGCCAGCCGTGTGCAAGAACTAACAACTGTTAACTGTTCATTCAGGGCGTGCAAAGTGTATCGTCCAGCTACTATTACTCCGAATTCTGCCTGTTTGGTGCCGCAGCATGGCACTTTGGCGCAACCCCGGTGGTCATAGCCTGCGAACTTCATTCGGCACCTTCCTCTAAGGGATCTAGTCATGCTCCGTTCCTTGCGCTTCGCCGCGCTGTTCAGCGGCCTTATTTTGAGTGCGTCCGCACTGGCGGTGGATATCGATGCCGCCAGTTATGGCTACCCCCTGACCAACCCGTTCGAGGCGACCATCGCCACGACGCCGCCGGACTTGCGCCCGGAATTGCCGCTGGACGACGACATCAATCAGTCGGACCGCAGCCTGACGTTGCGCCCGGAGCGAGAGTTCATCCTGCCGGATAACTTCTGGGCGGTGAAAAAACTCACCTATCGCATCGCCACCCAGGACAAACCGGCACCGCTGATCTTCCTGATCGCCGGCACCGGCGCGCGTTATGACAGCACCCTCAACGAATACCTGAAAAAGCTCTACTACAAGGCCGGCTACCACGTCGTGCAATTGTCGTCGCCGACCAGTTTCGACTTCATCAGCGCCGCCTCGCGCTTCGCGACCCCGGGCGTGACCAAGGAAGACGCCGAGGACATGTATCGAGTGATGCAGGCCGTGCGCGCGCAGAACCCGAAACTGCCGGTGACCGAGTACTACCTGACCGGTTACAGCCTCGGCGCCCTTGATGCCGCCTTCGTCGCGCATCTGGACGAGACGCGCCGCAGCTTCAACTTCAAGAAAGTCCTGCTGCTCAATCCGCCGGTCAACCTCTACACCTCGGTGACCAACCTCGACAAGTTGGTGCAAACCGAGGTGAAAGGCATCAACAACAGCACCACGTTCTATGAACTGGTGCTGTCGAAGTTGACCCGCTACTTCCAGCAGAAAGGCTACATCGACCTCAACGATGCACTGCTCTACGACTTCCAGCAGTCCAAGCAGCACCTGACCAACGAACAGATGGCGATGCTGATCGGCACCTCGTTCCGCTTCTCGGCGGCCGACATTGCCTTCACCTCGGATCTGATCAACCGTCGCGGCCTGATCACCCCGCCGAAGTTCCCGATCACCGAAGGCACCAGCCTCACGCCGTTCCTCAAGCGTGCGCTGCAGTGCGACTTCGACTGCTATCTGACCGATCAGGTGATCCCGATGTGGCGTGCGCGCACTGACGGCGGCAGCCTGCTGCAACTGATCGATCAGGTCAGCCTGTATGCACTCAAGGATTACCTGCACGACAGCCCGAAAATCGCCGTGATGCACAACGCCGACGACGTGATCCTCGGCCCGGGCGATCTCGGTTTCCTGCGTAAAACGTTCGGTGATCGTCTGACCGTTTATCCACTGGGCGGCCATTGCGGCAACCTTAACTACCGCGTCAACAGCGACGCCATGCTGGAGTTCTTCCGTGGCTAAATATCTCCTGCTGATGGCAGCGCTCCTCTGCGCAGGCGTGGCCCAGGCCGACAACAGTAAAGCCAACGCGCCGGTCGTCGTCGACAGCGACGGCTTCAAAGAGCCGCTGTCCAAACTCAAGTTCAACCCGGGGCTGGATCAGCGCGAATTCGAGCGCTCGACGCTCAACGCGCTGAACGTCTACGACCCGCTGGAGTCGTGGAACCGTCGGGTTTACCACTTCAACTACCGCTTCGACCAATGGGTGTTCCTGCCGGTGGTCGATGGCTATCGCTACATCACGCCGAGTTTTGTGCGTACCGGGGTAAGCAACTTCTTCAACAACCTCGGTGACGTGCCGAACCTGGTCAACAGCCTGTTGCAGTTCAAAGGCCAGCGCTCGATGGAAACCACCGCGCGCCTGCTGCTCAACACCACCATCGGCATTGCCGGCCTTTGGGACCCAGCGACCGCCATGGGCCTGCCGCGCCAGAGCGAAGACTTCGGCCAGACCCTGGGCTTCTACGGTGTACCGGGCGGCGCCTACTTCGTGTTGCCAATCCTCGGCCCGTCGAACATCCGCGACACCGCCGGTCTTGCTGTGGATTACACCGCCGAATCAGCGATCAACTTCCTCAACGTCTCGGAAGTCAGCTCCAACCACCCGGAAATCTGGGCCCTGCGCGCGGTCGACAAGCGCTACCAGACCAGCTTCCGCTACGGCCAGATGAACTCGCCGTTCGAGTACGAGAAGGTGCGTTACGTGTATACCGAAGCGCGTAAGTTGCAGATCGCCGAGTAAAAACGGCAGGCACAAAAAAGGGCCATTCGATGCGAGTCGAATGGCCCTTTTTCATGGCATCAGCTGAATCCAATGTGGGAGCGAGCTTGCTCGCGAATGCGGTAGTCCAGTCAACATTTAAGTCGACTGATACTCCGCTTTCGCGAGCAAGCTCGCTCCCACATTTGTTTTGTGTCGCTGGTTAGCCCTTCACGGCTTTCCAGATTTTGCCGACAACGGAAACCACCGCCAACACCACAGCACCAGCGATGATCCCCGCCACACCATTGAGCAACATCGGCACCGCAAACCCGGCACTCCCCGCCGCGGCGCCAACGCCTTCAATCCAGTCATGCACGACCGGCACGCCATGGGTGAGGATGCCGCCGCCGACCAGGAACATCGCCGCCGTGCCGACCACCGACAGGGTTTTCATCATGTACGGCGCGGCACTGAGAATGGCGCTGCCGATTTTCTTCGCCAACTGCCCAGGCTTTTGCGTCAGCCACAAGCCGAGGTCGTCGAGTTTGACGATGCCCGCCACCAGTCCATAAACGCCCACCGTCATCACAATCGCGATACCGGACATGACGATCACTTGCTGAGTCAGCGAAGCAGTAGCCACGGTGCCCAGGGTGATCGCGATGATTTCTGCGGAGAGGATAAAGTCAGTGCGGATCGCGCCTTTGATCTTGTCTTTCTCGTAGGCCACCAGATCGGTCGCCGGATCGGCTACCGCCTCAGTCAGTTGCGCATGTTCGACCTCGTCTTCAGCCTTGCTGTGCAGAAACTTGTGCGCAAGCTTCTCAAAACCCTCAAAGCACAGATACGCACCGCCGACCATCAACAATGGCGTCACCAGCCACGGCACGAACGCACTGATCGCCAGCGCCGATGGCACTAGAATCAGTTTGTTGACGAAAGAACCCTTGGCCACGGCCCAGACCACGGGGATTTCCCGTTCGGCACGTACGCCGGAGACCTGCTGGGCGTTGAGCGCCAGATCATCGCCGAGTACGCCGGCGGTCTTCTTGGCGGCCATTTTGCTCATCAACGCCACGTCATCCAGCACAGTGGCAATATCGTCGACCAGCACCAGCAAACTGCTTCCTGCCATGAATCCTGTTTCCTTTTATGTATGAATGGTGCGAAGCATAACGCGACCACAGACCACACGGGGCATTCTTGAGCGCCGCGCGAGGCCGGTGCTACCATGCGCAACCGCCAGAACAGGCAAGGAACCACCGGGTTTATGAGCACAATCCGCGAGCGCAACAAAGAACTGATCCTGCGTGCCGCCAGTGAGGAGTTTGCCGACAAGGGCTTCGCTGCGACCAAAACCAGCGACATCGCCGCCAAGGCGGGATTGCCCAAGCCCAATGTCTACTACTACTTCAAGTCCAAGGAGAACCTCTACCGCGAGGTTCTGGAAAGCATCATCGTGCCGATTTTGCAGGCCTCGACCCCGTTCAATCCGGACGGCGTACCGAGCGAAGTGCTGAGCGGCTACATCCGCTCGAAAATCCGCATCTCCCGCGACCTGCCCTTCGCCTCGAAAGTATTCGCCAGCGAAATCATGCACGGCGCCCCACACCTGAGCGCCGACCTGGTCGAGCAACTCAACGGCCAGGCCAAGCACAACATCGATTGCATCCAGAGCTGGATCGACCGCGGGCAAATTGCCCCGATCGACCCTAATCACCTGATGTTCAGCATCTGGGCCGCGACCCAGACCTACGCCGACTTCGACTGGCAGATTTCTGCGGTGACCGGCAAGGACAAGCTGGACGAGGCGGATTATGAAGCGGCGGCGCAAACGATTATCCGGCTGGTGTTGAAGGGGTGTGAGCCGGACTGATAGACCGCGGCGACTGCTTCGCGAGCAAGCTCGCTCCCACAGGGATTCGTGAACGCCACAGATCCAATGTGGGAGCGAGCTTGCTCGCGAATGGAGCGACTCGGTTAGCCTGTCAGACCCACATCGCATCCCACAGGGGATAGTCGCCAAACTTCTGCACTAAACCTGCCCGCAATGGGTTGGCCACGACATAACGCGCCATTTTCACCAAATCGTCTTCCCGCCTCAGCGCACGGTCATGAAATCCCTGCTGCCACAAACTGCCTTTTCTATCCGCAGCCATATTCACAGCCCGCGCGCTCAAGGATTTGGTCCGTTGCATCAGTTCACTCAAGGAACCTCGCTTCAAATCGATCAACCAATGAAAGTGGTCAGGCATAACTACCCACGCCAAAGAGTCGGCAAAGCCCTGCTCTTGGGCGCGTCGAAATTGGTCAACGACCAACCTGCCCAACGCAAAATCGTGGAAAACAGGTTCGCGATATAGGGTATTGGCAGTCAGCAGATAAATTCGGTTGGGCTCGTCGTAACGACCAAAGCGCAAGCGATGTGAAGCGGACAGTTTCGGCATTCCTTTGCCCCTTTCAAGAGATGACCTGAAAGGTTAGATCTGTACACGGGGAGGAAGCGTCAAGACTGTTAGCCAGATGTGTCCGTTGAATCGCCTTCGCGAGCAAGCTCGCTCCCACAGGGGATTTGAGGTGTTCACACTTTATGTGACAGAACACAAACCTGTGGGAGCGAGCTTGCTCGCGAAGACTTCAGTTCAGACGCTAAAGATCAAGCAGCCACCCCCGCATCCGCCCTCAACTCCAACGCCTCCACCGCCCTGATCGCCACCTGCTCATCAATATCCGACAAATCCCCGCTAATCCCGATCGCGCCCAGCACATTCCCCGCCTGATCCCGAATCAACACACCACCCGGTGCCGGCACGACGCTGCCTTGGCCCATGCTGTTGAGTGCGGCAATAAACGCCGGGCGTTGTTGCGCGTCGAGTGCCAGCAGGCGTGAGCCTTTGCCCAGCGCGATGGCGCCCCAGGCTTTGCCGATGGCGATGTTCGGGCGTAGCAGGCTGGCGCCGTCTTCGCGTTGCAGGGTGATCAGGTGACCGCCGGTATCGAGTACCGCGATGGTCAGCGGCGCGGCATTGATGCCGCGCCCTGCGTTGATGGCTTCGTTGACCAGGTTGACTGCGACTTTCAAGGTTAAAGCGCTCATGGTGCCGTCCTCATTTTGTTATAGGGAAAGTCGTGGGCCTGCGGTTTTCTGCCGCAGGTCGATGCAACAAATAGAACACAATGAATTATTTTTTTGTATACAATAATTCTCGAAAAGCGCCACATGCGACGAAAAGCCACAGTCAGAAAGGCTTCCGACGAATGAAACAGGCGCTTGAGAAAATGGATTGACCTGCGCCGTCCGCCGTGAATACACTCTGCGCAAAGCCACTTGTATACAATTACAAAACGTAAAGAGGCACAAAACCATGAGCAAAATGAGAGCAATCGAAGCCGCCGTTCTGGTGATGCGCCGTGAAGGGGTTGATACCGCTTTTGGCATCCCGGGCGCTGCCATCAACCCGCTGTACTCCGCCTTGCAGAAGGTCGGTGGCATCGATCACGTCCTTGCTCGCCACGTTGAAGGCGCCTCGCACATGGCCGAGGGCTACACCCGCACCAAGGCCGGCAACATCGGCGTGTGCATCGGTACTTCCGGCCCTGCCGGTACCGACATGGTCACCGGGCTCTACAGCGCCTCGGCCGACTCGATTCCAATCCTCTGCATTACCGGCCAGGCACCCCGCGCCCGTATGCACAAGGAAGACTTCCAGGCTGTCGACATCACCAGCATCGTCAAGCCAGTCACCAAGTGGGCGACCACTGTTCTGGAACCGGGCCAGGTGCCTTACGCGTTCCAGAAAGCGTTCTTTGAAATGCGCTCCGGCCGTCCTGGCCCCGTGCTGATCGACCTGCCGTTCGACGTGCAGATGGCCGAGATCGAATTCGACATCGACGCCTACCAGCCGCTACCGCTGGCCAAACCGACTGCGACCCGCGTTCAGGTCGAGAAGGCTTTGGCTTTGCTGGATCAGGCTGAGCGTCCATTGCTGGTGGCCGGCGGCGGCATCATCAACGCCGACGCCAGCGATCTGCTGGTTGAGTTCGCTGAACTGACCGGCATCCCGGTGATCCCAACCCTGATGGGCTGGGGCACTATCCCGGACGACCACCCACTGATGGTGGGCATGGTTGGCCTGCAGACTTCGCACCGTTACGGCAACGCGACCATGCTGAAATCCGACGTGGTGTTGGGGATCGGTAACCGTTGGGCCAACCGTCACACCGGTTCGGTTGACGTTTACACCGAAGGTCGCAAGTTCATTCACGTCGACATCGAAGGCACGCAGATCGGCCGCGTGTTCACGCCGGATCTGGGCATCGTTTCCGACGCCGCTGCAGCACTGACCGTGCTCATCGAAGTGGCGCGTGAGTGGCAAGCCGCCGGCAAGCTGAAAAACCGCAGTGCCTGGCTGCAAGACTGCCAGCAGCGTAAAGCCAGCCTGCATCGCAAGACCCACTTCGACAACGTGCCGGTCAAGCCGCAGCGCGTTTACGAAGAAATGAACCAGGTGTTCGGCAAGGACACCTGCTACGTCAGCACCATTGGTCTGTCGCAGATTGCCGGCGCGCAGTTCCTGCACGTCTACAAGCCGCGTCACTGGATCAACTGTGGCCAGGCCGGCCCGTTGGGCTGGACCATTCCGGCAGCGCTGGGCGTGGTGAAGGCCGATCCGAGCCGGAAAGTCGTGGCCCTGTCGGGGGACTATGACTTCCAGTTCATGATCGAAGAACTGGCGGTCGGCGCTCAGTTCAAACTGCCGTACATCCACGTCGTGGTGAACAACTCGTACCTGGGTCTGATCCGTCAGGCCCAGCGCGGGTTCGAAATGGACTACTGCGTGCAGCTGTCCTTCGATAACCTGAACGCGCCGGAACTCAACGGTTACGGTGTTGACCACGTCGCAGTGGCTGAAGGCCTCGGCTGTAAAGCGCTGCGTGTATTCGAACCGTCGGAAATCGCCCCTGCCCTGCGCAAGGCCGAACAGATGATCGAAGAGTTCAAGGTGCCGGTGATCGTCGAGATCATTCTGGAGCGTGTGACCAACATCTCCATGGGCACCGAGATCAACGCCGTCAACGAATTCGAAGACCTGGCGCTGGTCGGCAACGATGCGCCAACGGCGATTTCGCTGCTTGATTAACTGCTGACCGCTGATCGTTCCCACGCTCTGCGTGGGAACGCAGCCCGGGACGCTCTGCGTCCCAAAGCGGACGCAGAGCGTCCATTGAGGCATTCCCACGCAGAGCGTGGGAACGAGAATCTAGAACGGGAGACCACCATGCCGCGTTTCGCAGCCAACCTGTCCATGCTGTTCACCGAACAGGATTTCCTTGCCCGTTTCGACGCCGCCGCCAAGGCTGGTTTCAGCGGTGTCGAATACCTGTTCCCGTACGACTTCAGCTCCGCTGAAATCAAAGCCAGGCTCGACGCCAACGGTCTGACCCAAGTGCTGTTCAACCTGCCGGCCGGTGACTGGGCCAAGGGCGAGCGCGGTATCGCGTGCCTGCCGGATCGGGTCGAAGAATTCCGCGCCGGGGTCGATCTGGCGATTGCCTACGCGCAAGTGCTGGGCAACACCCAGGTCAACTGCCTGGCCGGTATTCGTCCGCAAGGCGTTGACGATGCCACCGTGGAAAAGACCTTCGTCGCCAACCTGAAATACGCCGCCGACAAGCTGCAGGCAGCGGGCATCAAACTGGTGATGGAAGCGATCAACACCCGCGACATTCCGGGTTTCTACCTGAACAACACAGCGCAAGCCCTGTCGATTCGCGAGCAGGTCGGCAGCGCCAATCTGTTCCTGCAATACGACATCTATCACATGCAAATCATGGAAGGCGATCTGGCCCGCACCCTGCAATCGCACCTGGGCGAGATCAACCATGTGCAGCTCGCGGACAACCCGGGGCGCAACGAACCAGGCACCGGTGAAATCAACTACAGCTTCCTGTTCGAACACCTCGATCGCATCGGTTATCAGGGGTGGGTGGGTTGCGAGTACAAGCCGCTGACCACTACCGAAGCAGGCCTCGGCTGGCTGAAAACCCATAACGCAATCTGACGCAGATCCCCTGTAGGAGTGAGCCTGCTCGCGATGAATTCACCTCGGTACACCTGATGTACCTCAGCGCCTGAATCGCGAGCAGGCTCACTCCTACATAAAGGCAACAGCTTCCCCCTATTTGCTTGAGCAAGACAAAAACAAGAGGATTTTCTCATGGCTAAAATCGGATTTATCGGCACCGGCATCATGGGCCACCCAATGGCTTCGAACCTGCAGAAAGCCGGTCACAGCCTGTTCCTGTCGGCGCACCACGACGCCGCCCCGGCCGACCTGGTAGCCGCTGGCGCCGTTGCCCTGGCCAACCCGCGCGAAGTCGCGCAGGAAGCTGAATTCATCATCGTCATGGTCCCGGATACCCCGCAGGTCGACGACGTACTGTTCCGCGCCGACGGCGTTGCCGCCGGCCTGAGCAAAGGCAAAATCGTCATCGACATGAGCTCGATCTCGCCGACCGCGACCAAGGCGTTCGCCGCCAAGATCAACGAGAAAGGCGCGCAGTACCTCGACGCACCGGTGTCCGGTGGTGAAGTCGGCGCCAAAGCCGCGACTCTGAGCATCATGATCGGTGGCGACGCCGATGCCTTCGAACGCGCGCTGCCGCTGTTCCAGGCCATGGGCAAGAACATCACTCTGGTCGGTGGCAATGGCGACGGTCAGACCGCCAAAGTCGCCAACCAGATCATCGTCGCCCTGAACATTCAGGCCGTCGCTGAAGCCCTGCTGTTCGCTTCGAAAAACGGTGCCGATCCAGCCAAGGTGCGTGAAGCACTGATGGGCGGTTTCGCCTCCTCGAAGATTCTTGAAGTGCACGGCGAGCGCATGATCAAAGGCACCTTCGACCCAGGCTTCCGCATCAGCCTGCACCAGAAGGATCTGAACCTGGCCCTGCAAGGCGCCAAAGAGCTGAACATCAACCTGCCGAACACCGCCAACGCCCAGCAAGTGTTCAGCACCTGCGCGGCCATCGGTGGCAGCAACTGGGACCACTCGGCGCTGATCAAGGGTCTGGAGCACATGGCCAACTTCTCGATTCGCGACAACAAATAAGCCACTGCCCCACCGCTTAAACCTGTGGGAGCGAGCTTGCTCGCGAAGAGGGCGTGTCAGTCGACATGGATATTGACTGATCCACCGCTTTCGCGAGCAAGCTCGCTCCCACAGGGATCTCTACCGCCCTTTCGAATAACAAGAATTCCGGGAGCCCGCCATGTCGGTCGATCCGCAACAACTGCTGCGCGAGCTGTTTGCCACAGCCATCGACGCGGCCCATCCGAACCAGGTCCTCGAAGCCCATCTGCCTGCTGATCGCAGCGGTCGGGTGATCGTCATCGGCGCCGGCAAAGCCGCTGCTGCCATGGCGCAAGTAGTCGAGCGCTGCTGGGAAGGTGAAGTCACAGGCCTGGTGGTGACCCGTTACGGTCACGGCGCCCCGTGCGAAAAAATCGAAGTGGTCGAAGCCGCGCATCCGGTGCCGGACGCTGCCGGTCTGGCCGTGGCCAAACGCGTGCTCGAACTGGTCAGCAACCTGAACGAAGACGACCGCGTGATCTTCCTGCTCTCTGGTGGCGGCTCTGCCCTGCTGGCGCTGCCGGCCGCAGGCATCACCCTCGCTGACAAGCAGTCGATCAACAAAGCCCTGCTCAAATCCGGCGCAACCATCGGCGAGATGAACTGCGTGCGCAAGCACCTCTCGGCGATCAAGGGCGGGCGTCTGGGCAAGGCCTGCTGGCCTGCCACTGTTTATACCTACGCGATTTCCGATGTACCGGGCGACCTCGCCACGGTCATCGCTTCCGGCCCGACCGTGGCCGATCCAAGCACCTCCGCCGAAGCGCTGGCGATCATCAAACGCTACGGCATCGAGATTCCGGTTTCGGTACGCACCTGGCTGCAAAGCCCTGAGTCGGAAACCGTGAAACCCGGTGATCCAAGCCTCGCGCGCAGCCACTTCCAGTTGATCGCTCGCCCTCAGCAATCGCTGGACGCTGCGGCGGTGAAATGCCGTCAGGCCGGTTTCAGCACGCTGATCCTCGGCGACCTCGAAGGCGAATCGCGCGAAGTGGCAAAGGTCCACGCCGGTATCGCCCGCCAGATCATCCATCACGGGCAGCCATTGGCGGCACCGTGCGTGATTCTCTCCGGCGGCGAAACCACCGTGACCGTGCGCGGCAATGGCCGTGGCGGGCGCAACGCCGAGTTCCTCCTTAGCCTCACCGACAGCCTCAAAGGCCAGCCCGGGGTTTACGCCTTGGCCGGTGACACCGACGGCATCGACGGCTCGGAAGACAACGCCGGCGCAATCATGACCCCGGACAGCTACGCCCGCGCCGCCGCTCTTGGCCTGAGCGCCAGCGACGAGCTGGATAACAACAACGGCTACGGCTATTTCGCGGCGCTCGATGCGCTGATCGTCACCGAGCCGACCCGCACCAACGTCAACGACTTCCGCGCCATTCTGATCCTTGAGAGCTGCAAATCATGACGCCTGATAAAAAGGTCAAAATCCTCGCCACCCTCGGGCCTGCTGTCGATGGCATCGAAGACATCCGTGAACTGGTCGAAGCCGGGGTCAACATCTTCCGCCTGAACTTCAGCCACGGTGATCACGCCGACCACGCCAAGCGCTATCAGTGGATCCGCGAAGTCGAGCGCCAGCTCAACTACCCACTGGGCATTCTGATGGACTTGCAGGGACCGAAACTGCGCGTCGGCAAGTTCGCCGACGGCAAGGTGCAGTTGCATCGTGGTCAGGCGTTCCGTCTGGATCTGGACGCGACACCGGGCGATGAGCGCCGGGTGAATCTGCCGCATCCGGAGATCATTGCCGCGCTGGAAGCCGGCATGGATCTACTGCTCGACGACGGCAAACTGCGTCTGCGTGTGGTCACCAAATACGCTGACGCGATCGACACCACCGTGCTCAACGGCGGCGAGTTGTCGGATCGCAAAGGCGTCAACGTGCCGCAAGCAGTGCTCGACCTCAGCCCACTGACTGCCAAGGATCGTCGTGACTTGAGCTTCGGTCTGGAACTGGGTGTGGACTGGGTCGCGCTGTCGTTTGTGCAACGCCCGCAAGACATCATCGAAGCCCGTGCACTGATCGGCGACAAAGCCTTTTTGATGGCGAAAATCGAGAAGCCTTCGGCCGTTGAGCAACTGCGCGAAATCGCTGAACTGAGCGACGCGATCATGGTGGCGCGTGGCGACCTCGGCGTTGAAGTACCTGCCGAAAGCGTGCCGCAGATTCAGAAGAACATCATCACCACCTGCCGCGAACTCGGCAAACCGGTGGTGGTGGCGACGCAGATGCTTGAGTCGATGCGCTTCTCCCCTGCCCCGACCCGCGCCGAAGTGACTGACGTTGCCAACGCCGTGGCCGAAGGCGCCGATGCGGTGATGCTGTCGGCGGAAACTGCCTCCGGTGAATACCCGCTCGAAGCGGTGCAGATGATGAGCAAGATCATTCGCCAGGTGGAAAGCGGTCCGGACTATCAGACCCAGCTCGACGTCAGCCGGCCGAAAGCTGAAGCGACCGTTTCCGATGCGATCAGCTGCGCGATTCGTCGTATCAGCAACGTGCTGCCGGTGGCGGTGCTGGTCAACTACAGCGAGTCCGGTGCGTCGAGTTTGCGTGCAGCGCGGGAACGGCCGAAAGCGCCGATCCTCAACCTGACGCCGAACCTGCAGACCGCACGGCGTTTGAGCGTGGCGTGGGGCATTCATTCGGTGGTCAACGATCGCCTGCGTCAGGTCGATGAGGTTTGCTCCACCGCGCTGGAAATCGCCCAGGCGCAGGGTATGGCCGAGCGTGGCGACACGCTGCTGATCACTGCGGGGGTGCCGTTCGGGCAGCCTGGGTCGACTAACTCGCTGCGGATCGAAACGTTGATTTAACCGCCCACCATGATCGTTCCCACGCTCAGCGTGGGAATGCGGCCCGGGACGCTCTGCGTCCCAAGAGCAGACGCAGAGCGTCCTTTGAGGCATTCCCACGCAGAGCGTGGGAACGATCAGTACCGAATGAACTGCCATGCCTGCCAATCATTTCAACACCCACTGCCCCGACTGGGCCGAGGCTTTGCTCAACGGTTTCAGTCAGATATTCCTTCAGCGCCATCCGCTGTGCGGCCTGCTGTGCCTGTTGGCGATCCTGCTGACAGCACCGGTGCTGTTCGCCGGTGCGCTGCTCGGTGCCGTCGCCGGTTTGCTCACCGCGCAACGGCGCAACTACGCCAAGGCTGATCGCCAGGCTGGACTGTTCAGCTACAACGGTGTGCTGCTCGGCCTATTGCTGAGTCTTTATTTCCCTTGGTCGCCGCTGCTGCCGCCGCTGATTCTTGCAGCCGGTGGACTAAGCGCGATGGCCACGCAGCAATGGCTCAAACATGTGTACAGCAGCCGATCGATTCCAGCCTACACCTCGCCGTTCGTGGCCATGAGCTGGATCCTGCTGCTGTTCGCCGAGCCGTCGGCGCCGATGGCGCACATCGAGATGAGCCCGCTGAACCTGCTCGCCGCTGAACTGCGCGGCTTGGGTCAGGTGATGTTCCTCGGTCATCCACTGGCCGGCGCGTTGATCGCCGTCGGCTTGCTGATCGCTGATCGCCGTGCATTCTGCTGGGCGCTGCTGGCGTCGGCGATCGGCCTCGGCTCCAGTCTGCTGCACCACGAAACCAGTGCTGCACTGTTAGGCCTCAGCAGCTACAACGCCGTACTCGCCGCCCTCGCCTTTTCCGCGCAACGCCAACAACCCTGGCTGCCGCTAGTCGGCATCGTGTTAGCGCTGCTGGTTACACCGCTGTTTGCGGCCGTCGGCCTCGCCACGTTGACCGCGCCGTTTATCCTCGCCGGCTGGCTGATCCGCGCCGGGATTCAGATGCTCGGCAAAGCCACCGTCGAGCGTGCGCCTTGCGCTCACGGGGAGAATCAACCTAGGCTGCGCTGATCTTCGATTCAGGCGTTATCCATGGACAGCAGCAACAGTTGGCGCGAACGGCTTTACGTCATGATTTTCCAGAGCGACACCCTCGCCGGGCGTCGCTTCGACGGCACCCTGCTGTTGATCATCCTCGCCAGTCTGGTGATCGTGATGCTCGACAGTATCGACAGCATTCACCAGAACTATGCCGACGTGCTGGCCTACATCGAGTGGGGCTTCACGATCATCTTTCTCGGCGAGTACATCCTGCGTCTGTACTGCTCGCCCAAGCCGTTGCGCTACGCCTTCAGCTTTTACGGGCTGGTGGATCTGCTGGCGATCGTGCCGGGCATCCTCGCCCTGTATTACAGCGATGCGCAGTACCTGCTGATTATCCGGATCATCCGCATGCTGCGGATTTTCCGCGTGCTCAAGCTCAGCCCGTACCTCAAGCAAGCCAATTATCTGATGTCGGCGCTACGCGGCAGCAAGCAGAAGATCGTGGTGTTTCTGGTCAGCGTCTGCACCCTGGTGACGGTGTTCGGCACCCTGATGTACGTGATTGAAGGCCCCGAGCATGGCTTCACCAGCATTCCCAAAGGCATCTATTGGGCGATCGTCACGCTGACCACCGTGGGCTTCGGCGACATCGTGCCGAAGACCCCGCTGGGTCAGGTGATTTCGTCGCTGGTGATGATCACCGGTTACTCGATCATCGCCGTGCCGACCGGGATTTTCACCGCCGAACTGGCCAACGCCATGCGCGGCGAACAGCTGCAACACGATTGCCCGGTGTGCAAGAAAAACAGCCATGAACATGGCGCCGCGTTTTGCTCGCGATGCGGCAATGCGCTGTTCAAGAAACTGGAATAAGCAAAGAGCTTTTTAATCTTTAAACGACTATGCGCGCGCCGTTATAGTCAGTGGCAATTGAACATCACCCCCTGCTTCTACACCGATAAAACAAGGAATGCGCAGTGAAAAAACTCTTTGGCGCCTCACTTCTCGCCGCCGGCCTGGCCTTGGCCAACATCGCTCAGGCAGCCCCGACGCTGCTCAACGTTTCCTACGACGTGATGCGCGATTTCTACAAGGACTACAACACTGCGTTCCAGAAACACTGGCAAGCCGAGCACAACGAAAACATCACCGTGCAGATGTCCTTCGGCGGCTCGAGCAAGCAAGCGCGTTCGGTGATCGACGGCCTGCCGGCTGACGTCATCACCATGAACATGGCCACCGACATCAACGCCCTCGCCGACAACGGCAAACTGGTCCCGGAAAACTGGGTCACGCGTCTGCCGAACAACAGCGCGCCGTTCACCTCGGCCACGGTGTTCATCGTCCGCAAAGGCAACCCGAAAGCGCTCAAAGACTGGCCGGATCTGCTCAAGGACGGCGTGCAAGTGATCGTGCCAAACCCGAAAACCTCGGGTAACGGCCGCTACACCTACCTGTCGGCCTGGGGTTATGTGCTGAAGAACGGTGGCGACGAGAACAAGGCCAAAGACTTCGTCGGCAAACTGTTCAAGCAGGCGCCGGTGCTGGACACCGGTGGCCGTGCGGCGACCACCACGTTCATGACCAACCAGATCGGCGACGTGCTGGTGACCTTCGAAAACGAAGCGGAAATGATTGCCCGCGAGTTTGGTCGTGATCAGTTTGAAGTGATCTACCCGAGTGTTTCGGCAGAGGCTGAGCCGCCGGTTTCTGTGGTCGATAAAGTGGTCGACAAGAAAGGCTCGCGTGCGGCGGCGGATGAGTACCTGAAGTACCTGTGGTCGCCGGAAGGCCAGGAGATTGCTGCGGCAAACTACCTGCGTCCACGTGACCCGGCGGTGCTGGCGAAGTACACCGATCGCTTCCCGAAAGTTGATTTCCTTTCGGTGGAGAAGACCTTTGGTGACTGGCGTACGGTGCAGAAGACTCACTTCAATGATGGTGGGGTTTTCGATCAGATTTATAGTGGGCAGTAAGGTTTAAGCCGTGATGAAAAAGGCGACTCTCAGAGGTCGCCTTTTTTGTGGACGCTTTACCCTCACCCCAGCCCTCTCCCGGTGGGAGAGGGGGCCGACCGAGGTGTCTGGCGAGTTACATCGACCTGAGAAACCTTATCGATTATGGATTCGGCATCGCAGTTTCAGGTCGGCGTATTCCTTCAACATCCCCCAATCGGTCCCCTCTCCCTCCGGGAGAGGGCTAGGGTGAGGGGCTTCTACATCGGCGGCGTCACCCCATCCTTCCCCGCAGAAATAGATTGCGCCGTCAGCGTGCCATCCGCACCCTGCGTGACGAACGTAACAATCTTCACCCCCACCTTCAGCAAAGTCCGATCCCCGGGCACCAGATTGACGATCGGCACATCCTCCGGCACCAGAATCTTCTGCTGCCCGCCCTTGTAGTTAACCGTCAGCACCCGCCCGTTGCTCACCACCAGGTCGCCGACGCTGCCATTGGTCATGCTGCTGCCCTTGGCCAGATCAAACGGCCGATGGCCGTCGCCGCTGCCCGCCAGTTCCGGCGGAAACACATGCACCTCCAGTGCCTTGAGCGTGCCATCCTCTTGAGGCATCGCCGCCGAACCAATGTAACTGCCGGGTTTGATGTCCTCGATATTGGCCAGGGTGACCGCGCGAACTTTGGTGTCACCAGTCAACTGGATCACCACGTTCTCGCCGCTGTTGACGTGGACTTTGAGGCTGTCGGCGCTGACCCCGGTGATCTCGCCGCGTACACCGATGCGCATCCCCGGTGCGTCGGCGGCCTGTGCGCTCATCGCGCCGAGCAGGCTAGTCAGGACAATCGTTGCGATAAGACGAAGCTTCATTGCAATCCTCCGGTCATGAATGTTGAACAAGCCAATACAAACATAAGCACGCTATCGAACAGGATGTAAGTGAATGTATCATCGACCCGCAACGGTCGGACGCAAGGTCCGCCGATGGATGACACGCTGCTAGCACCCCGTCATTGCGCAACGGAATAACTGATATCAACCGAAGGCGTCTTCTGCCCATCCGGTTTGCCCCATAGCCTTAGCGCATTCTTTCGCTGGATCGAGAAACCTTATGACCACCACCACTCACGCAATGACCCGAGGCATGGTGCTGCTGTTCGCCTTCTGCTGCGGCGCCATCGTTGCCAACATTTACTACGCGCAGCCGATCATCGGCCTGATCGCGCCGGACATCGGCCTCTCCGACACCATGGCCAGTTTCATCGTCTCGCTGACGCAGATTGGCTATGCGCTGGGCCTGTTCTTTCTGGTGCCGCTGGGCGATCTGCTGGAAAACCGCCGTTTGATGATCACCACCACCGTGGTGGCGATTGCCAGTCTGTTGGCGGCGGCGTTTACCGATCAGCCGAACGTGTTCCTGCTGATCTCGTTGCTGGTGGGCTTCAGTTCGGTGTCGGTGCAGATCCTGATTCCACTGGCCGCGCATCTGGCGCCGGAAGAGTCTCGCGGTCGTGTGGTCGGCGGGATCATGGGCGGCTTGTTGCTGGGTATTCTGTTGGCCCGACCGGTGTCGAGCGTGGTCGCTGACCATCTCGGCTGGCGGGCGATGTTCATGATTGCTGCCGCGCTGATGGCGGCGATCAGCGTGGTACTGGCGCTGACCGTGCCAAAGCGTCAGCCTGATCACAGCGCCACGTATGGCCAACTGATCGGTTCGCTGTGGACCCTGCTGCGCCAACAACCGATGTTGCGCCAACGGGCGTTTTATCAGGGTTGCATGTTCGCCACCTTCAGCCTGTTCTGGACTGCGGTACCGCTGGAACTGGCGCGCAACCATGGTTTGTCGCAAAGCGAAATCGCGATCTTCGCCCTGGTCGGCGCCATCGGTGCCATCGCCGCGCCGATCAGCGGACGCCTGGCCGACGCCGGACACACCCGCATCGCTTCGCTGCTGGCGATGATATTCGCCAGCCTGAGCTTCCTGCCCGCCTTCATCCATCCGGCCTACAGCGTCATCGGCCTGGCCGTGACCGGCGTGGTGCTCGACTTTTGCGTGCAGATGAACATGGTCCTCGGCCAGCGCGCGGTCTACTCGCTGGACGCCAAAAGCCGTGGTCGTCTGAACGCGCTGTACATGACCAGCATCTTCATCGGCGGCGCCTTCGGCTCGTCGGTGGCCAGTGCGGTGTATGAGCATGGCGGCTGGTTGTGGATCGTGATTGTGGGAAGTGCGTTCCCGCTGTTGGCGTTGTTGCGGTTTTTGAGTGCTTCGCAGCGCAGTTCATTGGCAACGGCGTAAGGTCGCAAAAGCTTCGCGAGCAGGCTCGCTCCCACGGGTTATTCATTTAGCCTGAGGGAGCGATGAAGCTTAGTAACGAACCAGTTTCTCCATCGCCGCATCCGCCAGAAAGGAGGAACGGCTTTTGACGTTGTGTTCGCGCACATAACGATCGATGCGCTGAATTACATAGCCAGGCAACGTCACGTTGACCTTTTCGGTCTTGCCGAGATAGGGCGAAATGTCCAGCTCGAGCATGCCCCAACCCATGTCGGCAAAGTCCGGATTACTGCGATGAGCGGATGCCGAAGTCGGCATAGGAATCGACTCCCCGTCCGCCGCAATCTCCTGCAGCAGGATGTGGGCGACTTCAACCGCCGCGTTGTAGGCATCTTCAAAGCTATCCCCTGCTGTAACGGCGCCGGGAATATCGGGGATCTGAATACCGATGGCAGTGTTCTCGTCTCCCCACTCGATACAGATTGGATATTGCATTATGGATCTCCTTCGAAACTGGCTGGCGGGTTGTACAACCCGGCACGTCTCCTGATGCTTTTGACTGTCCCCAACGGCAAATCCTTTTTCGGGTGAGGGACGGGAATCGTGTAAGGGTTGTAACGGTGCCTGAAAATGTGATGACTGCCGGTAATCCGGTCCAGCGTCCAACCCGCCTCCTCCAGCTCCTTGATCAATAACCTGCTTTGCACCAATCGCCTCCTTGCCCCGGCCCATTAAAAATAACCCTAGAGTTATCTTTACTCAAGCACAAAAGTCCACAGAGCGACGCCCGGTTGTTTTACAGAGTGTGATTGAAACGCTAGATCCTGAGCTTTGCGCAGCACTTCCTTGAGCAATTTCTGTGCGAACCCTACAGGCACACAGCAAAACGGCGATCCAAAGATCGCCGTTTTCATTTACTGCCCAAACTGCTTGCCCAACCCCGGGGGCACGCCGTGGATGTTGGTGTCTTCCCACGGGCCATTGGGGCTGACCGAGCGGCTCCAGCCGTTGTTCCAGCGGTAGTAGGTGCGCTGGCGGTAGAAAGTGTTGGTCTGGTCGTCGAGGACGTAGACGCCGAGTTTCTGGTCCCAGTGGCTGTTGCCGCCCGGTGGCGGTGCGAAGCTGGCCGAGGTGCGCGGGACGGGTTTGGCCGGTTTTGCCGGGATGCTTTTGCCTGGGGCCGGCGAGGTCGACGGGGTCGGACTCGGTTGCGAAGGCGGGATCGGCGGCAGGCTGGTGGTCGGTTCCGGGCGTTGCACCGCACATGCACTCAAGCCCAGGGCCAGTGTGAGGACTGTGATTCGGGCGATGGTGTGCATGGCGGTGCTTTCCTGTTGTGTCCGGCTATTGGTCCGGGCTGTCGATGGTCAGTTTTTGTAGCGCAGTGGTGCTGCTGGCCAGAGGCCCGCTGCGACCGACCCACTCGCCGGCAGTCGGTTGGCCGGCGCGGGAGATGCGCGCAACCAGTTGGACTTCAGGGAAGTTCGACAGTTTCAACTGCGGCATCATTGCGTCGGCATCGCCCAGTTCGACGGTCACCGGTAGATCGGCCACGGTTAGACGCTTGGCGGCCAGTGGTGCCGGCGGGCCGGAAGTCGCGCGGGCAAAGATGAACACACTGTCGCCCGGTTGCACTTTGCTTCGGAGTTCGCTGGAAAGATCGACGCTGACTTTCAACAGCGCAGCTTTCGCGGCTTGCGGTGCCTGAGCAACCTTGCCACCGCTGGCTTCCAGACGTTCGGCGGCACGTTTGATCCCGCCTTGCAGCGCCGCGCGGGAATTGTCTTCCGGCGGCAATTGCGCCAGCAAGCGGGTCCAGTAGTCGATGGCTTCCTGATAACGCTCGCCTTCGAAAGCGGCGATACCGAGCAGACCAAGGCTGGTGACTTCTTTCGGATCAGCCTTCAGCGCTTCGTCGGTCAGCGCCTGAATCTTCGCCGACCATTTCTTGCCATCCGCAAAATACTGCGCCTGCGCCCACTGGCCGAGCAGTTCCGGCTGACGACCGGCAAGGTTGGCGGCACGTTCAAACATCTTTGCCGCGTCCGCCGGACGCTCTTGCGCCATGTAGGTACGACCGAGGAAATACAGGCCTTCAGCGGAGTCCGGCTGCGCCGCGACGGCACGTTCCAGACGCTGGGTCATCTCTTCCATCGACTGCGGCGCCTGGGCGAATTCGCGGGTCAGTTCGACTTTGTCGGCAGCGCCGAAATGCAGATACAGACCCAGGCCCAACACCGGCACCAATACAGCCGCCAACAACGGCAACGGTTTACCCAGCTTCGACACACGCGGTGCGGCAACGCCTTCGGTATCCGCCAGCAACTCACGCGCCGCCTCGGCACGGCCGCTGTCCATTTGTGCCGCGTCGAGTACACCTTCAGCCTGTTGCGACTGCAATTCGGCGACGCGCTCCTGATACAGCGCGACGTTCAGGGCAGTACGATCCTCTTCACGCTGGGCGCGACGCTCACGCAGCACCGGGATCAGCAGAAAACTCAGGGCGACCAGAAGCAACAGCCCTGCGGCAAGCCAGAAATCAATCATTCTTGGTTTTTATCCAACAGTTGATCGAGGCGCTGACGCTCTTCGGAGGACAGCGATTGCGGGGTGTCGGCGCGTTGTCCGCGACGACGGCGGACGATGACCGCGATCACCACGAAACCACCGAGCAGCAGACCGGCCGGGCCGAACCACAGCAGTGCGGTCTTGGCATTCAATGCCGGTTTGTAGCGGACGAAATCACCGTAGCGATCGACCATGAAATCGATGATCTGCTGGTTGTCCTTGCCCTCGCCGAGCATGCGGAAAATCTCTTTGCGCAAGTCCGCGGCAATCGGCGCGTTGGAGTCGGCGATGTCCTGGTTCTGGCACTTGGGGCAGCGCAGTTCCTTGGTCAGTTCACGGAAACGCTCACGATCAGCTTCTTTGGCGAACTCGTACGTATCGATCGCAGCATGGGCGACGCCGGCCAGACTCAAGCCCAAAACCACGGCAGCCAGAAAGCGCTTCATGGCTTGGCCTCATCGACCAGCGCCTGATACTTGGCGGCGAGTTTTTCGCGCCAGACCTGCTCGTCGATCACGCCGACATATTTGTCGCGGATGATGCCCTTGGCGTCGATGAAGAAGGTTTCCGGTGCACCGTAGACACCCAGATTGAGGCCTAGCGAGCCTTCGTCGTCACGGATATCCAGCACGTACGGATTGTGGAATTCGGCCAGCCACTTCAAGGCATCAGCGTTGGTGTCCTTGTAGTTGATGCCGTAGATCACCACACCGCGCTCGGCGAGTTTGTTCAGCACCGGATGTTCGACCCGGCAGGAAATGCACCAGGTGCCCCAGACATTGACCAGCGCCGGTTTGCCGAGAATGTCAGCCTTGGTCAGGGTCTTGTCGCCCTGCACCGCCGGCAACGAAAACTCCGGGAACGGCTTGTTGATCATCGCCGACGGCAGCTCCGCCGGATCAAGGTACAGACCGCGATAAAGAAATACCGCCACCAGCAGGAAAATCGCCAGTGGCACCAGCATCAACCAACGTCTCATGCAGCCGCTCCCGTCATGCCCAATGCTTCACGCACCTTGGCTTTCACCTTGACCCGATAACGTCGATCCAGCGCCGCCAGCAAACCACCCAAACCTGTGAGCAAACCGCCGAACCAGATCCAGCGCACAAACGGTTTGACGTGCACGCGCACCGCCCATGCGCCATTGTCCAGCGGCTCGCCGAGGGCAACGTAGAGGTCGCGAGTGAAACCAGCGTCGATCCCGGCTTCGGTCATCATCGAACTCTGCACGGTATACAGGCGTTTTTCCGGGTGCAGCACGCTGACTTCCTTGCCGTCGCGGATCACCCGAATGGTGCCTTTGTCAGAGGTGAAGTTCGGCCCTTCGAAGTGCTTGGCGCCTTCAAAGATGAAGTGATAACCGGCCAAGTCCATCGACTCGCCCGGCGCCAGACGCAGATCGCGCTCGGCACTGTTCTGGCTCGACAACACCACGCCCAGCGCGCACACGGCGATGCCCAGGTGCGCGATCTGCATGCCCCAATAGCTGCGAGTCAGCGTCGGCAGACCTTTGATCAAACCTTTGTGGCGAGTCTTGTCGACGATGTCACGCGCACCGGCGAGCAACACCCACGCAGCGAGCAGGAAGGTCGCGATCACTGCCCAGTTGAAATCGCCGTAAGCGACACCAGCCACCACGGCCAGCGCGACGCTGCCGAGCAATACCGGGGTCAGCATGCCGGCCAGCCATTTCACCGGCGTGTCTTTCCAGCGCACGATCACGCCGATCGCCATCACCACCATCAGCAATCCCATCAACGGGATGAACAGCGCGTTGAAGTACGGCGGGCCAACCGACATCTTGGCGCCGCTCAAGGCATCGAGAATCAGCGGGTACAGCGTGCCGAGCAGGATCATCGACGCGGCGACGACCAGCACCAGGTTGTTGCCCAGCAGCAGGGTTTCCCGCGACCACAGGTTGAACCCGACCTGACTCTTCACCACTGGTGCGCGCAGGGCGAACAGCGTCAGCGAGCCGCCGACCACAAACAGCAGGAAGATCAGGATGAACACGCCGCGCTCCGGGTCAGAGGCAAACGCATGCACCGAGGTCAGCACGCCGGAACGCACGAGGAACGTGCCAAGCAGGCTCAGCGAGAACGCGGCAATCGCCAGCAACACCGTCCAGCTCTTGAACACGCCACGTTTTTCCGTGACCGCCAGCGAGTGAATCAGCGCGGTGCCGACCAGCCAAGGCATGAACGAGGCGTTCTCCACCGGGTCCCAGAACCACCAACCGCCCCAGCCGAGTTCGTAATAGGCCCACCACGAACCGAGGGTAATGCCGATGCCGAGGAAGGCCCAGGCGACGATGGTCCATGGACGCGACCAGCGTGCCCACGCCGCATCAAGGCGACCGCCCATCAATGCCGCGATGGCAAAAGCGAACGCCACCGAAAAGCCGACATAACCCATGTACAACATCGGCGGATGCACGATCAGGCCGATGTCTTGCAACAACGGATTCAAGTCGGCGCCATTGCTGGGCATTTGCGGCAGGATGCGTTTGAACGGGTTGGACGTCAGGATCAGAAACAGCAGGAAACCGGTGCTGATCATGCCCATCACCGCCAGTACACGAGCGAGCATGACTTGCGGCAACTGCCGCGAGAACACCGACACGGCAAAGGTCCAGCCACCGAGAATCAGTGCCCACAGCAGCAACGAACCTTCGTGGGCGCCCCACACCGCGCTGAATTTGTAATACCACGGCAACGCGGTATTGGAGTTGTTCGCCACATACGCGACGGAGAAGTCATCGGTCATGAACGCGTAGGTCAGAATGCCGAACGCGAACAGCAAAAACGCAAACTGCCCCCACGCGGCAGGCTGGGCCAGACTCATCCAGAAACGGTCGCCACGCCAGGCACCGACCAATGGCACCACGGCCTGCACCAGGGCAAAACACAGGGCCAGAATCATCGCCAGATGGCCGAGCTCAGGAATAAAAATCGTCGACGTCATCGATCAACCCTCCTTCGCAGGCGTTGGTGCCGATTGACCACTGTCTTTCAAGGCTTTGGTCACTTCCGGCGGCATGTACTTCTCGTCGTGCTTGGCCAGCACTTCATCGGCCACCACCACGCCGTCGGCGTTGATCTTGCCGAGGGCGACGATGCCCTGCCCTTCGCGGAACAGATCCGGGAGGATGCCGCGATAGGTGATGGTCACGGATTTGTTGAAGTCGGTGACGACGAATTTGACGTCGAGCGAATCCGGCGAGCGTTGCAGCGAACCCTTCTCGACCATGCCGCCAGCGCGGATGCGCGTGTCTTGCGGTGCTTCGCCGTTGGCAATCTGGGTCGGCGTGTAGAACAGATTGATGTTCTGCTGCAGGGCGCTGAGCGCCAGGCCGACGGCAGCGCCGACCCCGACCAGAATGGCCAGAATGATGATCAGACGTTTCTTGCGCAGCGGATTCACTTGCCGTTCTCCCGGCGCAGACGACGCGCCTCTTGTTGCAGATAGCGCTTGCGGGCCGCAATCGGCACCACCACGTTGAGGATCAGCACCGCCAGACAGATGCCGTAGGCCGACCAGACATACAGGCCATGATGGCCCATGGCGAGGAAGTCGCCGAATGAAGCAAAACTCATCGAGCGGCCTCCAGACTGTGCTGCACTTCTTCTTTCACCCAACTGGCGCGGGCCTCACGCTTGAGCACTTCGAGGCGCATGCGCAGCAACAGCACGGCGCCGAAGAAGCAATAGAAACCCAGCACGGTCAGCAACAGCGGCAGCCACATCTCTGCCGGCATCGCAGGTTTTTCGGTGAGGGTGAAGGTCGCGCCCTGGTGCAGGGTGTTCCACCACTCCACCGAGTATTTGATGATCGGGATGTTGATCACGCCGACGATGGCCAGCACCGCGCAGGCCTTGGCGGCGCTGTCGCGGTTGCTGATGGCATTGCCCAGCGCGATCACGCCGAAATACAGGAACAGCAGAATCAGCATCGAGGTCAGGCGCGCGTCCCAGACCCACCACGAACCCCAGGTCGGTTTGCCCCAGATCGCCCCGGTGACCAGCGCCACGGCGGTCATCCACGCGCCGATCGGTGCGGCGCATTGCAGGGCGACGTCGGCCAGTTTCATCTTCCACACCAGCCCGACCACGCCGCACACCGCCAGCATCACGTAGATCGACTGAGCGAGCATCGCCGCAGGTACGTGGATATAGATGATGCGAAAGCTGTTGCCTTGCTGATAATCCGGCGGCGCGAAAGCCAGGCCCCAAACGACGCCGACGCCAATCAACAGCAACGCTGCAATGCTCAGCCATGGCAAGAACTTGCTGCTGATGCCGTAGAACCACTTGGGCGAGCCGAGCTTGTGAAACCAGGTCCAGTTCATACTGTTTCCATCACGGGTGCCGCTCATCGGTGTGAGCAGTCTCAGGGTCTTTGCTGGTTAAATTTTAACCAGACCTCATTATTCGCCGACGCTGATCTTCAGGCCAGCAGCTATTGCAAACGGTGTCAGGGTGATCGCCAGGGCGGTCAGGCTACCCAGCCACAGCAGATACCCGGTCGCCGGCATGCCTTGCAAGGCGGCCTGCAAGGCGCCACTGCCAAGGATCAACACCGGGATGTACAACGGCAGAATCAGCAGCGCCAGCAACAGGCCGCCACGCTTCAAACCGACCGTCAGTGCCGCGCCCACCGCGCCGAGCAAGCTCAGCACTGGTGTTCCCAGCAACAACGAAAGCAGCAAAACCGGCAGACAGGCGGCAGGCAAACCGAGCATCAACGCCAGCAGCGGTGAGAGCAGAACCAGCGCCAGACCGGAGAAGAGCCAGTGTGCCAGCACCTTGGCCAAGACCAGAAGTGGCAGCGGGTGCGACGAAAGGACCCACTGTTCCAGGGATCCGTCTTCGAAATCACTGCGGAACAGCCCGTCCAGCGAGAGCAGGACCGACAACAGCGCCGCCACCCAGACTAACCCGGGGGACAGGTTTTGCAACACTTGAGTTTCCGGGCCGACGGCCAGCGGGAACAACGCGATGACGATGGCGAAGAAAATCAGCGGATTGGCCAGCTCCGCCGGGCGGCGAAACAGCAGTCGGGATTCACGGGCAACCAGCAGGCCGAACACACTCATACTGCCCAGTTCCCCAGATCGATATCGCGATAACCGGCCGGCATCCGGCTCAGCGTATGGTGCGTGGTCAACACCACCAGACCACCGCGTTCGCAGTGCCCGGCCAGATGCTCTTCGAGCTGCGCCACGCCCTGCTTGTCCAGTGCGGTAAACGGCTCATCGAGAATCCACAGCGGCGGGCTGTCCAGATACAAACGAGCCAACGCCACGCGGCGTTGCTGACCGGCGGACAGACTGTGGCAGGGAACATCTTCGAAACCGCGCAATCCTACGGCTGCCAAGGCTTGCCAGATGGCCTCGCGTTCGGCGGGATGATGCAGGGCGCAGAGCCAGGAGAGGTTTTCTTCAGGGGTCAGCAAATCCTTGATCCCGGCGGCGTGGCCGATCCACAGCAGATTGCGTGCGAGTTCGCTGCGTTGTTCGGTCAGCGGCTGGCCATTGAGCAGGACGTGCCCGGCGGTCGGCTGCATCAGCCCTGAAAGCAGACGCAACAGGCTGGTCTTGCCGCTGCCGTTGGGACCGCTGATCTGCACCATATCGCCACTGGCGAGTCTCAATTCGAGATTTTCGAAGAGCAGCCGCAGATCACGTTCACACGCGAGGGCAACGGTTTGCAGGACAGGACTGGTCAAGGGATCGCGGGCCTTATACGGTTCAAGTCGGCTCTGGCGCGGCCGTTAAAGAGATGCAGCATAGATGCATTGACGGCTCGATCTAGAGAGCTGGGTCAAACAATTGCTATGTTTTTTATTCGAAGCGCAAGACGGGCGGCATTATACATGTCGTGCCTTACTCTCAAGAGTGCATTTTCCTCAGGTTGTGTCCGCGTATGACAGGCGAAATAAACATCCTCCCGCTCCCGCCCACCACCCCGGCGACCGTTCGCCCGCAGGTCGGTGAGCTGCTCAAGCTGCTGACCCCGGTCGAAGGCCTGATCGGCGCCGGGCAAAGCGCCAAGGCCGAGGTGTTATCGCTCAAGCAGGCGGATCAGACTTTTCAGCTATTGCTCAAGGTGACCGTCGACGGCGGACGTCAGACCACCGTGCAAGCGACCAGCAATCTGCCGCTACCCCAAGGCACCAGTCTGGCGATCACTCAGCCCTCGGCGGGCAATCTGGCGATTACTGTGCAACAAGCCATTGCCAGCAGCGTCGCCGCCCTCACCCGCATCGACACCGCACAATTGCCGGTCGGCACCCTGCTGCAAGGCAAGGTGCTGACCTCGCAGGCGCTGCCGCAGACGCCGGGGCAGGCAGCGGTGTTCCGCTCCTTGGTCAGTTTGCTCAACACCGCGCAGAGCGGCAGCACACTGACCATCGACAGCCCGCAGCCGCTGCGCATCGGCACTTTGCTGTCGGCGTTGGTCGAAGACGCACAATCCCTGAAATTCCTGCCAATGAGCAGCCGTCAGGAACAACTGGCCGTGAGTCAGCAACTGCTCGGCCAGCAAAGTCGTCAGGCGTCGCTGAGCGGGTTGTTGAACGCGCTGCAAAACCTGCCACCCGCCACCGACCAAACCTCTGCGGATCTACGCGCGTTGGTCGACAAGCTCCTTGCCAGCCTCCCGGACGTGCAACAACTGAGCACCGCCAAAGGCGTGGCCCTTGCCCTGGCCAACAGCGGCGTGTTCCTCGAAGGCAAACTGCTGACCGGGCAGAACCCGACGCTGGCACCGGACATGAAAGCCGATCTGCTCAAGCTGATCGCACAACTGACCCCGGGGTTGCCGAGCAGCACCAGTTTCAACGCAATCATCGCCGCCAACACCCTGGCGCAAGCGCTGCCGAGTTTCGTGCGTAATGCGCTCGGCATGCTCGGTCAGGTCAGCGCCAAACCTGTACCGAGCAGCTTCCCGCTGCCCGACCGCCTGCTGCAAAGTCTGGACGGCGAAGGCGATCTGGAACAATTGTTGCGCCTCGCTGCTGCCGCTGTTTCACGCCTGCAAAGCCATCAACTGTCGAGCCTGGAGCAGACCGGCGTCACCGACGATGGGCGCCTGCTCAGCACCTGGCAGCTGGAAATTCCCATGCGCAATCTGCAGGACATCGTGCCGTTGCAGGTCAAGTTTCAGCGTGAAGAAGCACCGGAGCGAGAACCGCAAGCGAACGAGCGTCGCGATGAGCGCGAGCCCAAGCAACAACTGTGGCGCGTCGATCTGGCGTTCGACATGGAACCGCTCGGGCCGATGCAAATTCAGGCGCAGTTGATCGCCGGCAGCCTGTCCAGCCAACTGTGGGCCGAACGGCCGTACACCGCCGAACTCATCGAAAACAACCTGTTTGCCCTGCGCCAGCGCCTGCTCGATCGCGGGCTCAACGTCGGCGACATCGACTGCCACCATGGCACCCCGCCGCAAGGCAACCAAACCCGTCTTGAACATCGCTGGGTCGACGAAACCGCATGAACGATTCCACTGCCCCACGCCAGGCCATCGCCCTCAAATACGACGGCAACCACGCGCCAACCCTCACCGCCAAAGGTGATGACGAACTGGCCGAAGAAATCCTGCGCATTGCTCGCGACTGTGAAGTGCCGATTTACGAGAACGCTGAACTGGTGCGGTTGTTGGCGCGAATGGAGCTGGGCGACAGCATTCCCGAAGAGTTGTACCGCACCATCGCCGAGATCATCGCGTTTGCGTGGAATCTGAAGGGCAAATTCCCCGAGGGGCAGGACCCGAATGCGCCGATGGTCGAGAAAGACGTCACCGATCGCGGGGATGATTACTGAGACTTCGAAGACGCCTTCGCGAGCAAGCTCGCTCCCACATTGGTTCGGCGTACACCGATCTAATGTGGGAGCGAGCTTGCTCGCGAATAGGCCATCAGCTTGAGCGCAAAAATCAGTTTTTGTGAAGTTTGCGCATCAACTCCGCCTCAGCCTGTGTCAACCCGCAGGACTGAGTCAGTTCATCGACGCTTGCGCCCATGCCCACCAGTTTCGCCGCTTGGGCGAATGACAGGCTCGACGGGTCGCGTTGTTCAAGCGCGACAATCTTGTCCGGCAACGGATTCACCACCGCGCGCAACTCGTGCAGGGCGTCGCCCATGCGCACGTTGCCGTTCTGGTAGTCGTCGACACGCTTGGCCAAGTCTTTGATGCGCTGGTCACGCAACGCATCGCCCTGAGCCTGTTGCGCAGCGATCACCCGCTGCGCCTTGATGTACGACACAAACATTGCCAGTGTGCCAGCCCAGAAGAGGAACAGGACAATGACCGCAACCTCGAGAATCAATCAGATGCTCTCCAGTTCCGACCATTCTTCTTCGCTCATCATCTTGTCCAGCTCGACCAGGATCAGCAACTCGTTGTTCTTGTTGCACACGCCCTGGATGAACTTGGCCGACTCTTCGTTGCCAACGTTCGGCGCCGTCTCGATTTCCGACTGACGCAGATAAACCACTTCGGCCACGCTGTCGACCATGATACCGACGACTTGCTTGTCGGCTTCGATGATGACGATACGGGTGTTGTCGCTGATCTCGCCGCTGTTCAGGCCGAAGCGCTGACGGGTGTCGATCACGGTGACCACGTTACCGCGCAGGTTGATGATACCCAGCACGTAGCTTGGCGCGCCCGGCACCGGAGCGATCTCGGTGTAGCGCAGCACTTCCTGAACGCGCATCACGTTGATGCCGTAAGTCTCGTTGTCCAGTTTGAAGGTCACCCATTGCAGGATCGGATCTTCAGAACCTTTTGCATTCGTCGCCTGACTACTCATACCCTGACCCCTCGAAAAAACCGCTCTGAGCGGTGTGTGTTCTGTGTGGCGGCATTCAACAATGCCGTCGCCTGATTGTTATGTCGGCTGCTATGTCGGTTTATGTAGCGGCTTGTGGCCGCCGAGGTGCTTTGCCCCACCGCTGGCGATCAACTCGGCCAGTGCGGAAACGTCAAGCAATGCACACATGTGCTCAATCACGGTGCCGGCGAGCCATGGCCGCTGACCCCGGTGACTTCTCCATTTGATTTCATTCGGGTCCAGACGCAACGAGCGGCTGACCTGATGCACCGCCAGCCCCCACTCGTAACCTTGTACCGAAATCACGTACTGCAGGCCCTGACGGAAGTCATCGCGGTAGCGATCCGGCATGACCCAGCGCGCGGTGTCCAACACTTTCAGGTTGCCGGCCTGGCTCGGCAAAATCCCGAGGAACCATTCCGGCTGACCGAACAGCGGCGTCAGCTCGTGGCCGGCCAGCGAGTAGATCGAGCCGAGGCACACCAGCGGCACGGCCAGCGTCAGGCCGGCAACGTCGAACAGCAGGCATTCGAACGCTTCCGAGGCCCAGGCCGGGCGACCATCGGTTTCCACCGGTGGCGGCGTATTGCTCGGCGGCAGATGTACCTCCACCAGCGGCGGGACCAGCGTCTGTTCGACGGGCGCGGGTGCAACCGGAGCTGGGGCCGGTTCGACCACTGCCGGTTCCGGCGCGGTTTTCAGCAATTGGGTTTGCAGCAGCGGTGCCAGTGTCGAGACCGGTGCGCGAACCGGCTCGGCTTCTTCAATCAATGCAACCGGTGCCTTGGCGACCGGTGCGGCGGCAGGCGCGACAACCGGCGCAGCAGGCCTGGTCGCTTTCTGTGCGTCACGCGCCTGCTCTTCCAGCACTGCGGCCTGGAATTCGTCCAGCGTTTCGGTGCTTTCGACGACTTCAGGCTGCGCCTCAATGACCGGCGGCAGCTCCTCAGGAATTTCCAGCAGCAAATTATCCAGATAAGACTGCAACGCCAATTGCGGACGCGATGTGAGTTTGACCGGGCGATTCATGCTCACGCCACCTGCGGAACAAGTTGTTGCGCCAACAGATGCTTGAGCAGTGCCCGATACGCCAGCACGCCACGGCTCTTGCCGTCGAATTGCGAAGGCGTGACACCGGCCCGGCTGGCGTCGCGCAGACGGGTATCGACCGGAATGTAACCCTGCCAGATCTCGTCGGGGAATTTGTCGCGCAGCACGCGCAAGGTATGCATCGAGGCCTGGGTACGGCGGTCGAACAGGGTCGGCACGATGCTGAACGGCAGCGCCTGTTTGCGCGAGCGGTTGATCATCGCCAAGGTGTTGACCATGCGCTCCAGACCTTTGACGGCCAGATGTTCGGTCTGCACCGGAATCACCAGTTGCTGGCTCGCCGCGAGGGCGTTGACCATCAGCACGCCGAGCAACGGCGGGCTGTCGATCACCGCGTAATCAAAATCCTGCCACAGCTGCGCCAGACTCTTGGCGATCACCAGACCGAGACCACTCTGCCCTGGCGACTGACGCTCCAGGGTGGCGAGTGCAGTGCTCGATGGCAGCAGGGAAATGCGTTCGTCGCTGGTCGACAACAGCAACTGCCCCGGCAGGCCTTGCGGCACGCTGCCCTTGTGCAGAAACAGGTCGTAATTGCTGTGTTCCAGGCTGTCGGGGTCATAGCCGAAATAGCTGGTCATCGAGCCGTGCGGGTCGAGATCGACCACAACCACGCGCTTGCCCGCCTCCGCCAGCAATCCGGCTAAAGCGATGGAAGATGTGGTTTTACCGACACCACCCTTTTGATTGGCGACTGCCCAGACTCTCATTCGGTTCGTTCCTCCCGGCCGATATGCTCGACCGAGACATAGCTCAGCGTGTTAATGCGGGTGACGGAGAATTGACGGCACTCTCGCGTCCCGGCGTCTTGACCGGGGTAGGTGCAGTTTGTGTGCCAGCACGCTTCAACGCAGCATCCGGTTGCGCATGGGCGGTTCCAGTGCCGGTCAGGCTGCGGCGTACATCGAGGTTTCGCGACACCACCAGCACGACGCGACGGTTCTTCGCGCGGCCTTCAGCGGTGGCGTTGTTGGCCACCGGCTGGAACTCACCGTAACCCACTGATGCCAGGCGACCAGGGTTGACACCCTGCATTGCCAGCATGCGCACGATGCTCGCCGAACGCGCCGAGGACAGCTCCCAGTTGGTCGGGTACTGCGCGGTGCGGATCGGTTGATCGTCAGTGAAACCCTCGACATGGATCGGGTTATCGAACGGTTTCAGAATCGCTGCAACCTTGTCGATGATGTTGAAGGCGATGTCACTCGGCATGGCGTCGCCGCTGCCGAACAACAGGCTGGAGTTGAGTTCGATCTCGACCCACAACTCGTTGCCGCGCACGGTCATCTGATTCGAGCTGATCAAATCGCCGAACGCGGCGCTGATGTCATCGGCGATGCTTTTCAGCGGATCGCTGGCACCGGCAATACCGGCGTCAACCTGCTCAGCGTCCTTGACCAGCGGCTTGGCCGGGGTCACGGTCTTCGGTCGTTCATCGCCAATCGGGATCGGTTTGAGCGAGCGGTCGGAGTCGGTGAAGACGCCGATCAGCGCTTCGGAAATGACTTTGTACTTGCCTTCGTTGATCGACGAAATCGAGTACATGACCACGAAGAACGCAAACAGCAGCGTGATGAAGTCAGCGTAGGAAACCAGCCAGCGTTCGTGGTTTACATGCTCTTCCTGGTGGCGACGACGTGCCATGAGGTTATTCCCTTAATCCATGAAGCCTTGCAGCTTCAACTCAATGGAGCGAGGGTTTTCACCTTCGGCGATCGACAAGATCCCTTCCAGCAACATTTCGCGATAACGCGACTGCCGCAACGCGATTGACTTCAGCTTGGCCGCCACTGGCAGCAACACCAGGTTGGCACTGGCCACGCCGTAAATGGTCGCGACGAACGCCACGGCGATGCCGCTGCCCAGTTGTGTTGGATCAGCCAAGTTGCCCATCACGTGGATCAGGCCCATCACCGCACCGATGATGCCGATGGTTGGCGCGTAGCCGCCCATGCTTTCAAAGACTTTCGCCGCTTCGATGTCGCGGGCTTCCTGGGTGTAGAAATCCACTTCGAGGATGCTGCGGATCGCTTCCGGCTCGGCGCCATCGACCAGCAGTTGCAGGCCTTTGCGCGAGTAGTTGTCAGGTTCGGCATCGGCCACGCCTTCCAGGCCCAGCAGGCCTTCCTTGCGCGCGGTGAGGCTCCAGTTGACGACGCGATCGATACCACCGGCCAGATCGACCCGTGGTGGAAACAGGATCCACGCCAGAATCTGCATGGCGCGTTTGAACGCGCTCATCGGCGATTGCAGCAGTGCGGCACCGATGGTGCCGCCCAGTACGATCAATGCCGCCGGGCCGTTGGGCCAGCGCACCGAGGTGACCACCTTCAAGGTAGTTACCACCGATGATGGCGACGAACGCCATGATGATCCCGATAAGGCTTAAAACATCCATCAGAGACACGCCTCGACAATGTGCTTGCCGATGTCGTCGAGGCTGTACACCGCGTCGGCGAGGTCGGCTTTAACGATGGCCATCGGCATGCCGTAGATCACGCAGCTTGCCTCATCCTGTGCCCACACCGCGCTGCCGCCCTGCTTGAGCAGACGCGCGCCTTCACGGCCGTCGGCGCCCATGCCGGTCAACACCACCGCCAGAACTTTGTCGCCGTAGGATTTCGCCGCCGAACCGAAGGTGATGTCCACACACGGCTTGTAGTTCAGACGCTCGTCGCCCGGGAGGATTTTCACCGCGCCACGGCCATCGATCATCATTTGCTTGCCACCCGGTGCCAGCAACGCCAGGCCCGGACGCAGGATGTCGCCATCCTCGGCTTCCTTGACGCTGATGCGGCAGAGCTTGTCGAGACGTTCGGCGAAGGCCTTGGTGAACGCTGCCGGCATGTGCTGGATCAGCACGATCGGCGCCGGGAAATTCGCCGGCAACTGAGTCAGCACGCGTTGCAGCGCAACCGGGCCACCAGTCGAGGTCCCGATGGCAACCAGTTTGTAGGCCTTGCGTTTCGGTGCAGGCGACGAGGCGCTGGCGGCTGGAGCGCGAGTCGGCGCTGGAGCTGGAGCCGGACGCGTTGGTGCACTGGTGCTGTGGCTGCTGAAGCTCGATGCTGCCGGAGCAGGCGTCGGCGCTGGTGCAGCAACCGGCGCAGGCGCGCTGTAGGCACTGAAACGACGATTACTGCGCGAGATGCTATGCACCTTCTCGCACAGCAGTTGCTTGACCTTCTCCGGATTGCGCGAGATGTCTTCGAAATTCTTCGGCAGGAAATCCACCGCGCCGGCGTCCAGCGCATCCAGGGTGACCCGGGCGCCTTCGTGCGTCAGCGAGGAGAACATCAAAACCGGGGTCGGGCAGCGCTGCATGATGTGCCGCACTGCCGTGATGCCGTCCATCATCGGCATCTCGTAGTCCATGGTGATCACGTCCGGCTTGAGTGCCAGGGCCTGATCGATCGCCTCTTTACCGTTGGTAGCGGTGCCGACCACCTGAATGCTCGGATCCGCTGAAAGAATTTCCGAGACGCGGCGGCGGAAAAAACCCGAATCGTCCACCACCAGGACTTTGACTGCCATAAACACTCCATTAGGTGCAGCGGGACGTTGTCGTCCCGCCGCCCCGGATTCAAATACGCCGTGCGGCGTAACGCTTGAGCATGCTTGGAACATCGAGAATCAGCGCGATGCGGCCGTCACCGGTAATGGTGGCGCCGGACATGCCCGGAGTGCCCTGGAGCATTTTGCCCAATGGCTTGATGACCACTTCTTCCTGACCGACCAGTTGATCGACGACGAAGCCGATCCGCTGGGTGCCCACCGAAAGGATCACCACGTGGCCTTCACGCTGCTCTTCGTGAGCGGCGGAGCTGACCAGCCAGCGCTTGAGGTAGAACAACGGCAGCGCCTTGTCCCGCACGATCACCACTTCCTGACCGTCGACGACGTTGGTGGTCGACAGGTCGAGGTGGAAGATTTCGTTGACGTTGACCAGCGGGAACGCAAACGCCTGATTGCCGAGCATGACCATCAGGGTTGGCATGATCGCGAGGGTCAGCGGTACCTTGATGACGATCTTCGAGCCCTGGCCCTTGGTCGAGTAAATGTTGATCGAACCGTTGAGCTGGGAAATCTTGGTCTTCACCACGTCCATGCCGACACCGCGGCCGGACACGTCGGAGATCTCGGTCTTGGTCGAGAAACCCGGGGCGAAGATCAGGTTGTAGCACTCGGTATCGCTCAGGCGATCGGCCGCGTCCTTGTCCATCACGCCGCGTTTTACCGCAATGGCGCGCAGGACGTTCGGGTCCATGCCTTTGCCGTCATCGGAAATCGACAACAGGATGTGGTCGCCTTCCTGCTCGGCGGCCAGAACAACACGACCGCCACGGGCCTTGCCCGATGCCTCGCGCTCTTCCGGCGACTCGATGCCGTGGTCGACCGCGTTGCGCACCAAGTGGACCAGCGGGTCGGCCAGGGCCTCGACAAGGTTTTTGTCGAGGTCGGTTTCTTCACCCACCAGTTCCAGGTTGATCTCTTTCTTCAGCTGACGAGCCAAGTCGCGAACCAGACGCGGGAAGCGCCCGAAGACCTTCTTGATCGGCTGCATCCGCGTCTTCATCACCGCGGTCTGCAAGTCAGCCGTGACCACGTCGAGGTTCGACACGGCCTTGGACATCGCTTCGTCGCCGCTGTTGAGGCCCAGGCGCACCAGACGGTTACGCACCAGCACCAGCTCGCCGACCATGTTCATGATTTCGTCGAGACGGGCCGTGTCGACGCGCACGGTGGTTTCGGCTTCGCTCGCCGGTTTTTCTGGCGGCGGTGCGGCGGCAGCACGGGCCGGAGCCGGTGCAGCAGCGGCAGCCGGTTTCGGCGCTTCGGCTTTCGGCTCAGGCTTGGGAGCTGCCTTTGGCGCAGCAGCCGGAGCGGCCGCAGCCTTGGCGGCAGGCGCAGCCACCGTGGAAGCAGCGCCGGCAGTCGCGGCGCCAACGTCAGTGAACTTGCCTTTGCCGTGCAATTCGTCGAGCAGCGATTCGAACTCGTGATCGCTGATCAGATCGCTGCCGGCTGCGGCGGCTGCCGGCGCGGCTGGCGCAGCCGGTGCCGAGGCAATTGCTGATTCCAGTGCTTCAACGGCAAAGTTGCCCTTGCCATGCAGTTGATCGAGCAGGGCTTCGAATTCGTCGTCGGTGATATCCGAGCTGTCGCCCGCCGCCGGGGCTGCTGGAGCCGCTGCGGTCGGTGCCACGGCATCCGCCGCGAACTGGCCTTTGCCATGCAACTGATCGAGCAACGACTCGAACTCGGCGTCAGTGATTTCGTCGCTCGCGGCTTCAGCGGCCGTTTGCGCAGTTGCAACAGCGGCCGGGGCTTCAGCTTCAGCCTTGACGGCGTTCAGCGAGTCCAGCAGTTGTTCAAATTCGTTATCGGTGATGTCGCCCGACGCGTCGCCTTCGACGACCAGTTCTTCGATCATCTCGGCCACCGGCGATGCCGGGGCGGCATCCGCCGATTGCGGTTCGGCCAGACGCGCCAGGGCGGCCAGCAGTTCCGGGGTAGCGGCGGTGATCGGTGCACGCTCACGGACTTCGCTGAACATGCTGTTCACCGCGTCCAGTGCTTCGAGGACAACGTCCATCAGTTCTGCATCAACGCGACGCTCACCCTTGCGCAGGATGTCGAACACGTTTTCGGCGATGTGACAGCACTCCACCAGCTCGTTGAGCTGAAGGAAGCCGGCGCCCCCTTTTACAGTGTGGAAACCGCGAAAAATTGCGTTGAGCAGATCTGCGTCATCCGGACGGCTTTCCAGCTCGACCAGTTGTTCGGACAGTTGCTCAAGAATCTCGCCGGCCTCAACCAGGAAATCCTGAAGGATCTCTTCATCGGCGCCGAAGCTCATTAATGGGGTGCTCCTACAGGTCTAAAAACCCAAAAAACCTAAAATTCCACAACTCTAGAATCCGAGGCTGGATAACAAATCGTCCACATCGTCCTGACCGGACACAACGTCTTCTCGTTTATCGGCATGAATCTGCGGACCTTCACCCTGCGAGAGATGTTTTTGTGGATCTTTTTCTGCAAGCATCGCGGCGCGGTCATGTTCGATGCCCGCAAAGCGGTCGACCTGACTGGCCATGAGCACGAGTTTGAGCAAATTGCTTTCGACTTCGGTGACCAGTTGGGTCACACGCTTGATCACCTGACCGGTCAGGTCCTGGTAATCCTGGGCCAGCAGGATGTCGTTGAGATTGCTCGACACCGCACGGTTGTCCGTGCTGCTGCGTGACAGAAAACCGTCGACCCGGCGCGCCAGCTCGCGGAACTCTTCAGCCCCGACCTCGCGACGCATGAAGCGACCCCAATCGGCGCTCAAGGTCTGCGCTTCATCAGCCAGACTGTTGACCACCGGCGTGGCGCTTTCCACCAGATCCATGGTGCGGTTGGCCGCGGCTTCTGTCAGCTTGACCACATAGCCCAGGCGTTCGGTGGCGTCGGTGATTTGCGACACTTCCTCGGCCTGCGGCATGTTCGGATCGATCTGGAAGTTGACGATCGCACTGTGCAGTTCACGTGTGAGCTTGCCGACTTCCTGGTACAGGCCACGGTCACGGGTCTGATTGAGCTCATGGATCAGTTGCACAGCGTCGCCGAACCTGCCTTTTTCAAGGCTTTCGACCAGTTCGACCGCGTGTTTTTTCAGGGTCGACTCGAAATCGCCCTGTGAAGATTCGTTATGCTCCATAGCTCCCCCGCGCGTTCATCAGCCGATGCGTTCGAAAATCTTCTCGATTTTGTCTTTCAACGCCTGAGCCGTGAAAGGTTTGACTACGTAGCCGTTTACACCAGCCTGAGCGGCTTCAATGATCTGCTCGCGCTTGGCTTCTGCAGTCACCATCAGCACTGGCAAGTGCTTGAGTTTTTCATCGGCACGCACGTGACGCAGCAGGTCGATACCGGTCATGCCCGGCATGTTCCAGTCCGTTACCAGAAAGTCGATGCTTCCGCTGTTGAGCACTGGAATGGCAGTCACGCCATCATCCGCCTCGACAGTGTTGGTGAACCCCAGATCACGCAGCAGGTTCTTGATGATCCGCCGCATCGTTGAGAAGTCATCAACGATGAGGATTTTCATGTTCTTGTCCAATTCGACCTCCAAGCAGTCTTAAACGCGCCCAGCACCTGGACGCGCCATTTCAATCATTCCGGCGTAGCACTCGAAGACTGTCTGGAGCACAACAGAGCAAGACCGGTGCCGTTCATCACCGCACCAGCCTCGTTCGCAGTGTCCCCACACTGCCTTCAGCGCGCTCGCCACTCCCCCAAACGCCCCCGCAAACGGGCCGCGCACTGGCTGTGTAACTGGCTGACCCGCGATTCACTGACGCCAAGGACTTCACCGATCTCCTTGAGGTTCAGCTCTTCGTCGTAGTACAGCGCCAACACCAGTCGCTCACGCTCCGGCAAATTGGCAATCGCGTCCGCCAACGCTGCCTGGAAACGTTCATCTTCCAGATCGCGTGACGGCTCCATATGAGCACTCGCGCCATCCTCGTGCAGCCCTTCGTGTTCGCCGTCCTGCAACAGGTCGTCGAAACTGAACAGGCGACTGCCCAAGGTGTCATTCAAAATCCCGTAGTAATCGTCGAGACTCAATTGGAGTTCGGCCGCAACCTCGTGATCTTTAGCATCACGGCCGGTTTTAGCTTCAATTGAGCGAATCGCGTCGCTGACCATACGGGTATTGCGGTGAACCGAGCGTGGCGCCCAGTCCCCTTTGCGCACTTCGTCGAGCATCGCGCCGCGGATTCGTATGCCCGCGTACGTTTCGAAACTGGCGCCTTTGCTGGCGTCGTATTTGGTCGAGACTTCAAGCAGGCCGATCATCCCGGCCTGGATCAGGTCTTCGACCTGCACACTCGCCGGCAAGCGCGCCAGCAAGTGGTAGGCAATGCGTTTGACCAGTGGCGCGTAACGCTCGATCAACTCGTACTGCGCGTCACGTGCCGACTTCTTGTAGTAGTTCATACCGCTTGCGGTCATAGCACGGGCCCTGCCGTTTGCTGCACGAGGCGCTCGACGAAAAACTCAAGGTGGCCACGCGGGTTGGCGGGCAGCGGCCAGGTGTCGACCTTCTGCGCGATCGCCTTGAACGCCAGCGCGCACTTGGAACGCGGAAAGGCTTCGTACACCGCGCGCTGCTTCTGCACCGCTTTACGCACGCTTTCGTCGTAAGGCACGGCGCCGACGTATTGTAGGGCCACGTCAAGGAAGCGATCCGTGACCTTGGTCAACTTGGCGAACAGGTTGCGCCCTTCCTGCGGGCTCTGCGCCATGTTGGCGAGGACGCGGAAGCGGTTCATGCCGTAATCGCGGTTGAGCAGTTTGATCAGCGCGTAGGCGTCAGTGATCGAGGTCGGCTCATCGCAGACCACCAGCAACACTTCTTGCGCGGCGCGAACAAAACTGACTACCGAGTCACCAATACCCGCAGCGGTATCGATCACCAGTACATCGAGATTGTCACCGATGTCGCTGAACGCCTGAATCAGGCCGGCATGTTGCGCCGGGCTCAGGTGCACCATGCTCTGGGTGCCGGACGCCGCCGGCACGATGCGAATGCCACCAGGGCCTTGCAACAGCACGTCGCGCAGCTCGCACCGGCCTTCGATGACGTCGGCCAGCGTGCGTTTAGGGGTCAGCCCCAACAATACGTCAACGTTCGCCAGACCCAGGTCGGCGTCCAGCAGCATGACCCGACGGCCAAGCTCTGCCAGCGCCAGCGACAAGTTCACTGACACGTTAGTCTTGCCGACGCCACCTTTGCCGCCGGTCACCGCGATCACCTGTACGGGATGCATGCTGCCCATGTTATTTCTTTACCTTGTCTTGCATAGACGGAGGCCACATTACTGGCTGCGCGTTCACAACCGGAACAATGCATGGCAGACCATCGATGTAGGTACAAAAACTGTTCATGAATACCTCAGCCTACCTGCTTGGTCGGGCTGTGATAGATATCAGCGAACATGTCAGCCATGGCTTCTTCGCTGGGTTCTTCCTGCATTTGCACGCTGACGGCGCGGCTGACCAGTTGATGACGGCGCGGCAGATGCAAATCATCCGGAATCCGTGGGCCATCGGTCAGGTACGCGACCGGCAATTCATGACTGATCGCCAGGCTCAACACTTCGCCAAGGCTGGCCGTTTCATCCAGTTTAGTCAGGATGCAGCCGGCAAGCCCGCAACGCTTGTAACTGTGATAAGCGGCGGTTAGAACCTGTTTCTGGCTGGTGGTTGCCAAGACCAGATAATTTTTTGAACGAATGCCACGCCCGGCCAGACTTTCCAGCTGCATGCGCAGGGCCGGATCGCTGGCTTGCAGGCCGGCAGTATCGATCAATACCACGCGTTTGCGCAGCAGTGGATCCAGCGCTTGCACCAGCGATTGGCCCGGATCGACATGGGTCACTGGCACATTGAGAATGCGGCCCAGCGTCTTCAGTTGTTCCTGAGCGCCGATACGGAAACTGTCCATGCTCACCAGCGCGACATTCTGCGCGCCGTATTTCAGCACATAACGCGCGGCCAGCTTGGCGAGTGTAGTGGTCTTGCCCATGCCGGCAGGACCGACCATGGCAATGATACCGCCCTCTTCCAGTGGCTCGACTTCCGGTACGGCAATCATCCGGGCCAGATGCGCGAGCAGCATGCGCCAAGCCTGACGCGGTTCTTCGATATCAGTGATCATCGCCAGCAGATCGCGCGACAACGGGCCGGACAGGCCGATACGTTGCAGACGGCGATACAGGTTGGCTTGCGCCGGACGGCTGCCTTGCAGCTGATTCCAGGCCAGGGTGCCGAGCTGAACTTCCATCAGCTCGCGCAGGCTGTTCAATTCAAAGCGCATCGAATCCAGTGCACGCGGATCGATACCACCGGAGGACTGCGCAGGTGCCGGGGCCGGACGCGCCGGAGCGGCGTAAGTCGGCTCGGTCAGCGGTTCAGCGGCGGTCAGCGGCAGGCCGGCGGTCAACGGCAGCCCGGCGAAAATCTGGCGATTGCTATTGCCATCGGCTTCGCCACGCAGGCTCAACTCGGCCTGAGCGGTGACGATGCGCGACTGGGTCTTGCGCAGTTCGTCCTCGAGCTCCATGTTCGGAACCCGTGGCGCCAGCGCCGACAATTTGTAATCCAGTGCCGCCGTCAGCTCGACACCGCCGGCAATGCGGCGGTTGCCAATGATGGCGGCATCAGCGCCCAGCTCATCACGAACCAGCTTCATGGCCTGACGCATATCGGCGGCAAAGAAACGCTTAACTTGCATAAACCACTACCTCAGCCGTTGGGCCCTACTGTCGCAACGATGGTCACTTGCTTGTTGTCCGGTATTTCCTGGTAGGCCAGCACATGCAGTCCAGGGACGGCGAGGCGGCCAAAGCGCGAGAGCATCGCGCGGATCGGGCCGGCGACCAAAAGGATCACCGGCTGCCCTTGCATTTCCTGACGCTGCGCCGCTTCGATGAGCGAACGCTGCAGCTTCTCGGCCATGCTTGGCTCCAGCAGAACGCCCTCTTCCGAGCCTTGTCCTGCCTTCTGCAGACTATTGAGCAATATTTGTTCCAACCTTGGTTCCAAGGTGATCACAGGCAGCTCCGACTCAGTGCCTACAATGCTTTGGACGATGGCGCGAGATACGCCGACCCGCACAGCAGCCACCAGCGCGGCGGTATCTTGACTCTTCGCGGCGTTGTTGGCGATGGCTTCGGCAATGCTGCGGATATCGCGCACCGGCACGTGTTCGGCGAGCAGCGCTTGCAGCACTTTGAGCAACTGCGACAACGTGACCACACCCGGCACCAGCTCTTCTGCCAGTTTCGGCGAGCTTTTGGCCAGCAATTGCATGAGTTGCTGCACTTCTTCGTGGCCGATGAGCTCGCTGGAGTGCTTGTACAGAATCTGGTTCAAGTGCGTCGCGACCACGGTGCTGGCGTCGACCACGGTGTAACCGAGCGATTGTGCCTGGGCGCGCTGGCTGATTTCGATCCATACCGCCTCGAGGCCGAAAGCCGGATCTTTGGCGTTGATACCGTTGAGCGTGCCGTAGACCTGGCCTGGGTTGATCGCCAGTTCGCGGTCCGGGTAGATCTCGGCTTCGGCGAGAATCACGCCCATCAGGGTCAGGCGATAGGCGCTTGGCGCCAGGTCGAGGTTGTCGCGAATGTGCACGGTCGGCATCAGGAAGCCCAGATCCTGCGAGAGCTTCTTGCGCACGCCCTTGATCCGCGCCAGCAATTGCCCGCCCTGGTTGCGATCCACCAGCGGAATCAGGCGATAACCGACTTCCAGACCGATCATGTCGATCGGCGTCACGTCGTCCCAGCCCAGCTCTTTGGTTTCCATGGCGCGGGCCGGCGACGGCAGCAAATCCTGCTGGCGCTTGACCTCTTCCAACGCCACGACTTTAGCGACGTTCTGCTTTTTCCAGAACAGGTACGCGCCGCCAGCGGCCAGCGCAGCCATGCTCAGGAACGAGAAGTGCGGCATGCCCGGCACCAGGCCCATGACCGCCATCAGACCGGCGGCCACCGCCAGCGCTTTTGGCGAGGCGAACATCTGGCGATTGATCTGCTTGCCCATGTCTTCCGAACCGGAAGCACGGGTCACCATGATCGCCGCCGCTGTTGATAACAACAGTGATGGCAATTGCGCCACCAAACCGTCACCGATGGTCAACAAGGCGTAAACCTTGCCGGCATCGCCGAAGCTCATGTTGTGCTGGAAGATACCGACGGCCATACCGCCGATGAGGTTGATGAACAGAATCAGCAGGCCGGCAATGGCGTCACCACGGACGAATTTGCTGGCACCGTCCATCGAACCGTAGAACTCGGCCTCTTGGGCGACTTCCTGACGGCGCATCTTGGCCTGGTTCTGGTCGATCAGACCGGCGTTGAGGTCGGCGTCGATCGCCATTTGTTTGCCGGGCATCGCATCGAGAGTAAAGCGCGCGCTCACCTCGGAAATCCGTCCGGCACCCTTGGTGACCACGACGAAGTTGATGATCATCAAGATCGCGAAGACCACGATACCGACCACGTAGTTACCGCCGATCACCACCTCACCGAAGGCCTGAATCACCTTACCGGCAGCGGCGTGGCCGTCCTGACCGTGGAGCATCACCACCCGCGTCGAGGCCACGTTCAACGCCAGCCGCAACAGCGTCGCGACCAGCAGAATCGTCGGGAACACGGCGAAATCCAGCGGTCGCAGCGCATACACGCAGACCAGCAGGACGACGATCGACAGGGCAATGTTGAAGGTGAAGAACACGTCGAGCAGGAACGGCGGCACCGGCAACATCATCATCGCCAGCATGACCAGCAACAACAACGGCACGCCCAGATTGCCTCGACTGAGGTCGGCAACGTTTGTGCGAGCAGTGTTGAATAACTGAGAGCGATCCACCGGTTTTCCCCGTTCCTTTAAAGCAAACTTTTGACGCCCAGAGCGGGCTCACGGCGGGTACTGCAAGAAGCTTTCCAACTTTTGCCGGGGAATGAAATAGAGGGGTTTGATCAAGGAATTTTTGCTGATTGGGCCGGCCCTTTCGCGAGCAGGCTCGCTCCCACAGGGAACCGCATTCCAAATGTCAGATTGAAATGCAATCCAAATGTGGGAGCGAGCCTGCTCGCGAAGGGGCCCTCATGTTCGGCGCAAATTTCTTCATTTAAACGAAGCTGTTTAAAAGACACCTCCAGACACGGTCTCAAGGCTACAAATCCTTGCGCCATTGCCTACAGCCAAGCCAGAATCCGCCGGCTTGTGCGCCTTGGGGTCGGGTTCTATTGTGGTCCGGTCGCTGACGAATCAGCGATCGGGTCTCGCAGCCCGTCGATCTCTGGACGCACAACACCCGCTTTTTATGGCGGCTGTACGTGGGAGACCTTCGGGTCTGCCGGTTCTAGAGTCCCGGTCTGCGACCCGCGTATAGCGGCCACCCTCATTCGTCTCGCAGCGAACGTTGGCAGCTCCAATGACTCTAGGGAGCTTCACCATGACCAAACCAACACCCAACCCACCCGAAACCGACCCCGCCTCCCCCTACGAATCCCTCGATTCAAAAAAGCTTAACGACGCCGCCGAACGCGCCCTCGATCACTACCTCTGCCCACCCGGCTCCACCCCGCCGCCCCGTAAAACCCGCCGGATGTACGCCGTCACCGCTGACTTCAAAAATGAGGAACTGCTCGCCGATGCCAGCGAAACACTCGCCTCAGCTAGAACCATCGCCCATGACTTCGCCCACCTCATACCCGCGTCGCAGCGCAGGACGCTGTTGGGGATCGCGCAACTGATCATGCTCGGCGAGCTGGCGGTCAATCGGGCGCTGGATAATCTGGAGTTGCCGGGGTAAGGCAGGCATTGGGCACACCCGCTGATTGATCGGGCGCCCGTTCTGGCCTCTTCGCCGACAAGCCTGCTCCCACAGGGGATCCGTGTGATACCCCAAATCTGTATTCACTGAAGATCCAGTGTGGGAGCGAGCTTGCTCGCGAAGGGGCCAGTGAAGTCAGCGCAATGCGCTTCTTAAACTCTGGTGTTTAAAAGACACTTCAGGACACGCCTTCCAGGCTACAAATTCTTGCGCCATTGCCTACAGCTACGCCAGAATCCGCCGGCTTGTGCGCTTTGGGGGCGGGTTCTATTGTGGGTCGGTCGCTGACGAATCAGCGATCGGGTTTAGCGACCCGGACCATCTCAGTGCATCAGCGTTCGTGGCTTCGTTGTGGGACTCTTCGCCCGCAATTACGTTATGGCGGCTGTATGCGGGAGACCTTTGGGTCTACCGGGGTGCCTGTGACCGGTTCGCTAACCTGCGTACAGCTGCCACCTTCACTTGTTTAGCGACAGGGAAAGAGTGGCTCCATAACCTCAGGAGCTTCACCATGATCAAACCAACACCCAACCCACCCGAAACCGATCCCGCCTCCCCCTACGAATCCCTCGATTCAAAAAAGCTTAACGACGCCGCCGAACGCGCGCTCGATCACTACCTCTGCCCACCCGGCTCCACGCCACCACCGCGTAAAACCCGCCGGATGTACGCCGTTACCGCCGACTTCAAAAACGAGGAACTGCTGGCCGATGCCAGCGAAACACTCGCCTCAGCCAGAACCATCGCCCATGACTTCGCCCACCTCATACCCGCGTCGCAGCGCAGGACGCTGTTGGGGATCGCGCAACTGATCATGCTCGGCGAGCTGGCGGTGAATCGGGTGATGGATAATCTGGAGTTGCCGCAGTAGCGACACGCGATGATCGTTCCCACGCTCCTGCGTGGGAATGCCTCAACGGACGCTCCGCGTTCGGCTCTGGAAGGGACGCGGAGCGTCCGGGCTGCATTCCCACGCAGAGCGTGGGAACGATCAATGAGACGTTGTGATTGCTCGCGAAGGCGACCTTACAACCAACGCATGTTTCAGCCATAAAAAACGCCGCACCGCGCAATCGGGACGGCGTTTTTTAATGCCGGTTACTGCGCAGTCAGTATCTGCTTGGGCGCAATATTGCCGAAGCTCAGTTGCTTGCCGTTGATGTACCGCGTACCCCGCAAAATCTGCTCACCTTCGACCTCAACGAAGTCCTCATCCATGTACATCAGCACGACCTTGGTCACTGGCGCAATGACTCCAGGGATCATCAGATCGGTTTGCAGCAGATTGAGCGCCCAATGAAACTGGATGGCCGGCAAATCTCCGATTTCGATCTGACCCGTGTCATCCAGCGATCTGAAGTCTCTGCGTGCAGTCACGCGGAATTTTCGCCCGACCTGCACAAACTCCGGTTTGCCATAACGCACCTGCCGATGAGGGCCGGTCGCCCATTGATCGTTGTAATAACTAGGCGAGGTGAAGAGTTCGAACAACGCCTGATTGTCGCGGATGTTTCCCGCTGCACCGAACAGGTAGTTGTAGGAATAGTGGTTAGCCAGGCCGTCCAGTTCAGGCCTGATCGCGTTGATCGGATTGTCGAGATAATCCGGGATATAAGCATTGGCCATCTGTTTGAAATGGGTGAAATCCAGATCCATGTCGAAAGTGACGGTGTAGCAGATGGCCCGCTCTTTCGGGTTCTGTTCCAGTCGCCCTGACACATATTCCAGGCCCGTGCCCTCAAGTTTTCGGTAAATGCGCTCTGCCATGATCATGCTCTCCTGATTCGGTAAACTTGCGCCCCTATATCGATGTCATGAACAGCCGTCCGTCTACTGTAAGAGTTGACAGGTGGATGGCACTTCCAGACCAACGGTCTCTCGACGACGGAGCCAACCAAAAGAGGACATCTGCAAAGCCACCGCTCATCGGAAATACTCGATCACCTGTCAGATCTGACAGTGGCGAGAATTCTTACTTCCTGCATCAAATGGAGCCTTTCCAGGCAATCACTCGAACGCAGGAGATACCCCATGAACTCAATTTCAGCAGTCACCGATCCAGCGGCGCCAAAAGTACTTGAGGCACACGGCTCCGCAGGGGATCAACTTGACTTCGATCATGTCTATTTCGCCCAACACGTTACCGCTCAAGTTCCGCACTACACCGGCATGGCCCGCGGCCATACGGTTCGCATCACTTGGGAAAACCCTCGGCACACCTACCACTCGGAGGTGATCACCGTGGGAACCCCTGGCACCATCGACATCCGCATTCCGCGCCTGGAGGTGATCGATAGCATTGGCCATACGGTGAAGGTCTTTTACACGGTACGTACGGCCCCGGGCACGACCTTGATTCCTTCGCGCTATTTGCTGCTGCACATTCTCCCTCAGTCATTCGATCTCCTGGCACCGACCCTGTCGAGTGATCAGGAAACTGTTAGCGTCAACTACGCAGGCATGACGACTGGCTATACGGTACGTTTGCGCGCTACCGCCAACACGCTATGGGAAAGTGATACGCGACCCGTTCAGGCAGGTGTCACGCCAGTCTTTACACTTCCTTCTGACTGGCGAACAAACAATCGCGGCGCCGATGCCCTGATCAATTACACCGTGTACAAATCGGGAAGTGGTGAGCGGTTGATGTTTTCGAAGGTGTTGAGGGTGCTCGTGGGCGAGGCAGTACCGGGTCCGGATCTACTCGAGAACTTTGACGCTTACCCGGATCGCTCCATCGCGCCCGGTCAAAGCTTCGATCTGGCAAGCATGAAAGTCACGAACCTTGGAAGATCGGGAGGACTGGTCAAACTCACAGAGGCGGGTGCAACTAACATACCGGGGAAAATCGAGCGAAAAGTCCTGGTCACAGATGGCGTCATATCCACACTAAGGCTGGATTTGCATTCGAGTTATTCCCGTGTTCGATTTTGGTACCAGGACGTGCATGTGGCTGCAACTGCGGTGTTCTATAACGCCGCTGGTAATTCACTCGGAAAAAAAGAACTGACTAATTACCACCCCGACAACAGCCCCAAGCAGCTTGATTTTTCAGCCCACGGCATCAGGCGTATAGATATTCAAAACGCCACCAGCGACGTTGTCCGATACGATAACTTCGAGCTGACTAACTAATGACAAACGCCTGATTACTGGAGATTTCTCACTTCGATGCCTCCGGATCCAAGGGAGAAAAGGGGGACGGATTTATTTGACCAGTGATTTAAACAGGGGGGCTTGGGGGGCTTGATCAAGGTTTTTCTGCTGGCCGGATTGGCCCTTTCGCGAGCAAGCTCGCTCCCACAGGGAAACGCATTCCAAATGTGGGAGCGAGCTTGCTCGCGAAGGGGCCAGTGAAGTCAGCGCAATGCGCTTCTTAAACTCTGGTGTTTAAAAGACACTTCAGGACACGCCTTCCAGGCTACAAATCCTTGCGCCTTTGCCTACAGCCAAGCCAGAATCCGCCGGCTTGTGCACCTTGGGGTCGGGTTCTATTGTGGGTCGGTCGCTGACGAATCAGCGATCGGGTTTAGCGACTCGAATTCAAGTCAAAGGTGCATCGGCGTTCCAGGCTTCGTTGCGGATCTGTTTTTTCGCGATTTCGTCATGGTGGCTGTATGCGGGAGACCTTCGGGTCTGCCGGGTGCCTTTGACCGGTTCGCTAACCTGCGTACAGCCGCCACCCTCCTGTTTAGCGACAGGTTGTAGCGGCTCCACTTCAAAGGAGCTTCACCATGATCAAACCAACACCCAACCCACCCGAAATCGATCTCGCCTCCCCCTACGAATCCCTCGATTCAAAAAAGCTCAACGACGCCGCCGAACGCGCCCTCGATCACTACCTCTGCCCACCCGGCTCCACGCCCCCACCGCGTAAGACCCGCCGGATGTACGCCGTCACCGCCGACTTCAAAAACGAGGAACTGCTGGCCGATGCCAGCGAAACACTCGCCTCAGCCAGAACCATCGCCCATGACTTCGCCCATCTCGTACCCGCGTCGCAGCGCAGGACGCTGTTGGGGATTGCGCAACTGATCATGCTCGGCGAGCTGGCGGTGAATCGGGTTATGGACAATCTGGAGTTGCCGAACTAGTTCGGGTACTGATCGTTCCCACGCTCCTGCGTGGGAATGCCTCAACGGACGCTCTGCGTTCGGCTTTGGAAGGGACGCGGAGCGTCCCGGGCTGCATTCCTTTGCTGCGCGTGGGAACGATCATAAAAAACCGCCGCCCCGTTGAATCGGGGCGGCGGTTTTTTCGTTTCAGCGGCTTTGCGATCGATCGCTCAATACCGGAGGATTTTCACTTTTCCATTCTTGCTCTTGGGCAATTCGAACTCGACCTCGCCGCCCACTTTGACGTTCGCCTGCCGGGCATCGGGCAATGGAATGCTGAATCGGTATTCTTTGGCGGTGAGAAAAAAACCCGTGGCTTCGGCAAAGGAAAGGGATCGTCCCGATTGCTTCGGCGTGATGGTGCCTCTCCCGGTTTTTTCATCGTAGCTGCTGAAAATACCTTTCATTGCCTTGCTCCCTTGCACTCGCTCGCCTGACCGCGCCAGGTTCGCGGCGCCACCTTGCATCAAACTGCAAAATCACGGAAAGCGCACCTGTCAGAGTTGACAGTAAAGGGAGATCTCAGACCAATGGCTGCACAGCAACGTCAGGAGTCGCGACGCAGATCCGGCGGAATCGGCAAGTCGTCCTTGAGCGGATCCGGGCGCTTGCCCTTGCCGGCGCGGTACTGGCGGATCTGGTAGACGTAGGCCAGGACCTGCGCAACCGCGAGATACAGACCACCAGGAATTTCCTGCTCGAGTTCGGTGGAGTAGTAGATCGAACGCGCCAGCCCCGGCGATTCGAGGAGCATGACGTTGTTGGCGACGGCGATTTCACGGATCTTCAGGGCGAGGAAGTCGCTGCCCTTGGCCAGCAGCACCGGTGCGCCGCCCTTCTCCGAGTCGTACTTGAGCGCGACGGCGTAGTGGGTCGGGTTGGTGATGACCACGTCGGCGTCGGGAATCGCCGCCATCATGCGCCGTTGAGACATTTCGCGCTGGGTCTGGCGGATGCGCTGTTTGACCTCCGGGCGACCCTCCTGATCCTTGTGCTCGTCGCGCACTTCCTGCTTGGTCATCAGCAGTTTCTTGTGCGCTTCCCAGAGCTGCACCGGCACATCGACAGCCGCGATGATGATCAGGCCGCAGGCCAGCCACAATGTGCTCCAGCCGACCAGCGTGACGCTGTGGATGATCGCCATTTCAAGTGGCTCGTGGGCGATCCGCAAAAAGTCATCGACGTCCGCCGACAACACCGCCAATGCCACGCCCAAAGTGATGAGGAACTTGGCCAGGGCCTTGAGCAGTTCGACCACAGCCTTGAACGAGAACATCCGCTTCAGGCCTGCCGCCGGGTTCATCCGGCTGAACTTGGGCGCCATGGAGCCCGCTGCGAACAGCCAGCCACCGAGGGAAATCGGCCCGATCAACGCGGCGAGCAACAGAGTGATCATGATCGGCTGGATCGCCAGCAGCGCCATCTGGCCCGACTGCAACAGAAACGCGCCCATGGAACCCTGATCCATGATCACTTCGCGCGACAGCGTGAAGTTCAGGCGCATCAGCTCCATCAGGTCCTCGGCCAGCATGCCGCCGAACACCAGCAGCGCACCGGCACCGGCCATGGTCACGGCCAGGGTGTTGAGTTCTTTGGAGCGGGCAATCTCACCCTTCTCACGAGAGTCTTTTTTGCGTTTGTCCGTGGGGTCTTCTGTTTTGTCCTGACCACTTTCGCTCTCTGCCATGACTCAGCGCGCCCGTGCCAGTTCGCGTAACAACTGCAAGGCCTCGGTGGCCAGCGGCTGGTACTGATTGAGAATGTCCGCCAGACCGACCCAGACGATAAACAGACCGAGCACCAGGGTCAGCGGGAAACCGATGGAGAAAATGTTCAGTTGCGGCGCCGCGCGGGTCATCACGCCAAACGCGATGTTGACCACCAGCAACGCCGTCACCGCCGGCAACACCAGCAACAATGCGGCGCCCAGCACCCAGCCGAGTTTGCCGGCCAGTTCCCAGTAATGCGCGGTCATCAGACCGCTGCCGACCGGTAGCGTGGTGAAGCTTTCAGTGAGGACTTCGAAGACCACCAGATGGCCGTTCATCGACAGGAACAGCAAAGTCACCAGCATGGTGAAGAACTGCCCGATCACCGCCACCGACACACCGTTGGCCGGGTCGACCATCGAGGCGAAGCCCATGCCCATCTGAATCGCGACAATCTGCCCGGCGACGGCAAAGGCCTGGAAAAACAGTTGCAGGGAAAACCCCAGCACCGCACCGACCAGAATCTGCTCGGCTATCAGCAGCAAGCCACTGAGATCCAGCGGGCTGACCGCCGGCATCGGCGGCAGGCTCGGCGCAATACACACGGTGATGGCCACGGCGAAATACAGGCGCACCCGGCGCGACACCAACGTCGTGCCGAACACCGGCATGACCATCAGCATCGAGGCGACGCGAAACAGCGGCAACATGAACGACGCCACCCAGGTACTGATCTGGGTGTCGGTCAGCTGAAGCAGCGATTGCATGGCTTAGCCGATGACCATCGGGATGTTTTTGTACAACTGAATGATGTATTCCATGAAGGTCTGCACGATCCACGGACCGCCGATGATCAACGTCACCAGCATCACCAGCAGACGCGGGAGGAAGCTCAGGGTCTGTTCGTTGATCTGGGTCGCGGCCTGGAACATCGCCACCAGCAAGCCGACCAACAGGCTCGGCACTACCAGAATCGCGACCATCAGGGTGGTCAGCCACAACGCTTCACGAAAGATATCGACCGCAACTTCCGGCGTCATGGCGAGACACCTCCGAAACTGCTGGCCAGGGTGCCGATGATCAGCGCCCAGCCATCGACCAGCACGAACAGCATGATTTTGAACGGCAGCGAGATGATCAGCGGCGAGAGCATCATCATACCCATCGCCATCAGCACACTGGCCACGACCAGGTCGATGATCAGGAACGGAATGAAGATCATGAAGCCGATCTGGAACGCGGTTTTAAGCTCGGAGGTGACGAATGCCGGCACCAGAATGGTCAGCGGCGCCTGATCCGGCGTGGCGATGTCGGTGCGCTTGGACAGGCGCATGAACAGCTCCAGATCGCTGGTGCGGGTCTGCGCGAGCATGAAGTCCTTGATCGGCACCTGAGCTTTTTCGACCGCTTGCTGGGCGGTGAGCTTTTCCGCCAGATACGGTTGCAGCGCATCGTTGTTCACCCGGTCGAACACCGGGGCCATGATGAACATGGTGAGGAACAGCGCCATGCCGGTGAGGATCTGGTTCGACGGCGTCTGTTGCAGGCCGAGGGCCTGACGCAGGATCGAGAAGACGATGATGATCCGGGTGAAACTGGTCATCAGAATCACGGCCGCCGGAATGAAGCTCAGGGCGGTCATGATCAAGAGGATCTGCAGACTGACCGAATACTCCTGCGCGCCATCGGCGTTGGTGCCCAGCGTGATCGCCGGGATCGACAACGGATCGGCGGCGAATGCCAGCGGCGCGGCCAGCATCAGGGCCAGCGTCAAGACGATGCGTAACGCACCCATTACTTCTTATCCTTCTGATCCTTGCCGAGAATCTTCAGCAGATGCTGGGCAAATTCCGGGGTCGCTTTCTCGCTGGTGTTCGGCACCTCGACCGGCTCTTTGAGCACGTGCAGCGCGGTGATGGTGCCGGGGCTGAGGCCGAGCAGAATCTGCTCGTTGCCGACCTGCACCAGCAGCAAACGGTCACGCGGGCCGAGCGCGCGCGAACCGATCAGCTCGATCACCTGGCCCTTGCCTGCCGGACCTGCCTGCTGCACCCGGCGCAACAGCCAGGCGAGGAAGAAGATCAACCCCAGCACCAGCAACAGGCCGAACACCAGTTGCGTCAGTTGCCCAGCCACGCCGCTGTTGACCATCGGCGCGGTGGCGGCTGGCACTGTGGTCGCCGTTGAAGGCTCGGCGGCCAGCACGCTCAATGGCAATGCCAGCAAAGCCCAGAGAAACCGTTTCACTCAGCGCAGCTTCTTGATGCGTTCGCTTGGGCTGATCACGTCAGTCAGACGGATGCCGAACTTCTCGTTGACCACCACCACTTCACCGTGCGCAATCAGCGTGCCGTTAACCAGCACGTCGAGCGGCTCACCGGCCAGACGATCAAGCTCGATTACCGAACCCTGGTTGAGTTGCAGCAGGTTGCGGATGTTGATGTCGGTGCTGCCGACTTCCATCGAAATCGACACCGGGATGTCGAGGATCACGTCCAGGTTCGGGCCGTCGAGGGTCACCGGGTCGTTGTTCTTCGGCACGCTGCCGAACTCTTCCATCGGCAGGCGCGAGCCGCTGGATGCGTCAGCCGCCAGCAGCGCGTCGATGTCAGCTTGACCATCACCGGTTTCTTCCAGGGCCGCAGCCCATTCGTCAGCCAGTGCCTGGTCGTCCTGGGCGTTCATATCGTCGTTCATCATTTGTCCTCGGCGGGCAAAAATTCAGTTAAATGCTTGGGGTAGGAGCGCCGTTTCAGCGACGCTCGATCGGCTCGATCACTTGCAACGCGAGGTTGCCTTTGTGCGAGCCCATCTTGACCTTGAAGGCCGGCACGCCGTTGGCGCGCATGATCATGTCTTCCGGCATTTCGACCGGGATCACGTCACCCGGCTGCATGTGCAGGATGTCGCGCAGTTTCAACTGGCGGCGCGCCACGGTGGCGCCGATGGGTACGTCGACATCGAGGACGTCCTGACGCAGCGCGTTGACCCAGCGCTCGTCCTGATCGTCGAGGTCGGACTGGAAACCGGCGTCGAGCATTTCGCGCACCGGCTCGATCATCGAGTACGGCATGGTCACGTGCAGGTCGCCGCCGCCGCCATCGAGTTCGATGTGGAACGTGGAGACCACGATCGCTTCGCTCGGGCCGACGATGTTGGCCATGGCCGGGTTCACTTCCGAGTTGATGTACTCGAAATTGACTTCCATGATCGCCTGCCAGGCTTCTTTCAAATCGACGAAAGCCTGTTCCAGCACCATGCGCACCACACGCAGTTCGGTCGGGGTGAATTCACGCCCTTCGATCTTGGCGTGACGGCCGTCGCCGCCGAAGAAGTTGTCCACCAGTTTGAACACCAGTTTGGCGTCAAGGATGAACAGCGCGGTGCCGCGTAACGGTTTGATCTTGACCAGGTTGAGGCTGGTCGGCACGTACAGCGAGTGCACGTATTCGCCGAACTTCATCACCTGCACGCCACCGACGGCAACGTCCGCCGAGCGGCGCAGCATGTTGAACATGCTGATGCGGGTATAGCGGGCAAAACGCTCGTTGATCATTTCCAGAGTCGGCATGCGTCCACGGACGATGCGGTCCTGACTGGTCAGGTCGTAGCTTTTGACACTGCCGGGTTCGGCAGCGTTATCGGTCTGTACCAGACCATCGTCGACGCCATGCAACAGCGCGTCGATTTCATCCTGGGACAGCAGATCCTGCACGGCCATGTCGTGTTCCTACTGCAGTACGAAATTAGTGAAAAGCAACTGTTCGATCACCACTTTGCCCAGCTCTTTCTGCGCCACTTCCTGGACGCTGGCGGTGGCCTTCTGGCGCAACATCTCCTGGCCGACCGGGGTCGCCAAGGTGGCGAAATCCTGACCGGAGAAGAGCATCACCAGGTTGTTGCGGATCACCGGCATGTGCACTTTGAGCGCTTCCAGATCAGCCTGATTACGCGCCAGCATGGTGATGCTCACCTGCATGTAGCGCTGACGGCCGTTCTGGTTGTAGTTGGCGACAAAGGCCGGCGCCATCGGCTCGAAAATCGCCGGCTGCTTGCCGACAGGCGCTGCATCAGCGGCTTCGGCAGGCTTGCTCTGAGCGCTGTGCATGAAGAACCAGGTCGCCCCCACGGACGCGCCAATGGCCAGCAGCAACGCCAGCACGATCACAATGATCAGCTTGAGTTTGCCTTTGGTTGCGGGGTCTTTCACTGCTGCTGTTTCGCTCTTCGCCATGCCAATAATCCGTCACTAATCGGGTTTTCACAGTCGCACGGCAAGGCAAGAGCAAGTGTTATGCCAGAAGTGTCGGCCGTAGCGCAGACAACGCTAAAGTCAAAGGCACCCTCACCCCAGCCCTCTCCCGGAGGGAGAGGGGGCCGACCGAGGCGTCTTGCGTTAAACATCGACCTGCAAGACCGAGTCGATTAGAGATTCACAGCAGAAGTATCAGATCGGCGTACTTCAAGAGCATCCCCCAATCGGTCCCCTCTCCCTCCGGGAGAGGGCTAGGGTGAGGGTTTTCAGGGGGCCGACCGAGGTGCAAGACGTCAAACATCGACCTGAAAGACCAAGTCGATTACGGATTCACAACAGGAGTATCCGGTCGGCGTACTTCAAGAGCATCCCCCAATCGGTCCCCTCTCCCTCTGGGAAGGGCTAGGGTGAGGGTTTTCAAGGGGCCGACCGAGATGTCAGACGCCAAACATCGACCTGAAAGACCGAGTCGATTGGAGATTCACAGCAGAAGTATCAGGTCGGCGTACTTCAAGAGCATCCCCCAATCAGTCCCCTCTCCCTCTGGGAGAGGGCTAGGGTGAGGGTTTTCAGGTGGCCGACCGAGGTGCAAGACGTCAAACACCGACCTGAAAGACCGAGTCGATTGGAGATTCACAGCAGAAGTATCAGGTCGGCGTACTTCAAGAGCATTCCCCAATCAGTCCCCCCTCCCTCTGGGAGAGGACTAGGGTGAGGGTTTTCAGGTGGCCGACCGAGGTGCAAGACGTCAAACACCGACCTGCAAGACCAAGTCGATTATGGATTCACAACAGGAATATCCGGTCGGCGTACTTCGCAAGCATCCCCCAATCAGTCAGTCCCCTCTCCCTCCGGGAGAGGCTAGGCGGGCGGCGTTCCGATGAGGGGCTCTTGATTTTGCTCAGGCGTAATAGTCGACCGCGCTGCTGCCAATCACGCTGGTGGTTTGAGCAGCAACTTCAGCAATAGCGGCAGGCGCCAATTCGTCATCCGCCGAATCGAGGCGTCCGCCGGCCGCGCTGGTGCGACCACTCTGGCCCTGCTGCGCCTGTTCCTGACCTTGTTGCCCCTGCCAGCCACGGTTCTGGTCGGAGACATTGACGTCGACCTGACCCATGCCCTGCTGGTTGAACATTTCACGCAGGCGATGCATCTGGCCGTCGAGCGCTTCTCGCACGCTTGGATGCGCGCTCATAAAGGTCACTTGGGTCTGCTGGTCCGGAACCATGTTGACGCGAATATCCAATCGCCCCAGTTCAGCCGGCTGCAGCTGAATGTCCGCCGCCTTCAGATTGGCACTCGACAGATACATGACGCGATTGACCACTTCTTCAGTCCAGCCGCTCTGGTGCATGGCGATCGGCTGATTCACCGGTACCGCGTTCGCTGTCTTCGGCGTGGCCGCCTGCGTCAGTGCCGCCAGACGGTTGGCGAAGTCATCGACGCGGGTATCGCTGGTCGCAGTCTTGAGATCTTTGAGGCCATCGTCGATCAAGCCGCTGAACGCTTTGTCACCACCCTGGCTGGTGCTGTCCTTGTCGGCTTGCACGTCGAGCATACTGGCCATGCCGGCGGCGAAGGTTTGCGCGGAAGTCAATTCACCGTCGGCCTGAGCCTGAGCCGGCGACGCTTTCGGTTGCGCCTGGCTGGCGGCGGAAATGTGCCCGCCCTGCTCCATCGCCATGCGTACCGCCGGCATCGAGTCGAGCGGGTCGGCCGAAGGGTCGAAATCGCTGTCGGTGGCCGGTGCCGGATCTTTGACCGTACCCGGCAGTGCGGCAAGCGCAGGCGTTTCGGCTTCAGGCTGGGCACTCGCGACGACCGCCGGAGTCTGCACAACTGGCGCCGTGACTACCGGCTGCACAGCGGTTGCCAATGCCGGATCGAGCGTCGGATCAACCGGCGCCGCGTCTACCACTGGCGTCTGGGCGGTGTCTGTGTTGTCGTCGCTGCTGGCGCTGCTGTCATCGGTCGCTGCGGTTTTGTCGGCAGGCAAGTCGTTGCCGCTATCGGCAACCGCCGGCTGTGCAGCGGCAGACTGATCTTTGCCGATGTCCTTTTTGCCGCTGTTGTCAGCGACCTTGTCGCGCGCCGACTTCGGCGAATTGTCAGCGGTGGCGACAGGCTTGCTCGACCCCTGATCGGCGAACACTTTAGCGAAGCTTGAGGCTTTATCCCCGGCGTCTACGGCCATGGCCGACGTTTTGGCCGAGGTAGCTTGCGCCTTGGCCTGAGCGGCATTCTGAAGAAGGATGTTGGGGGTCGCAGGCATGAAACGGTCTCCGCTGCACTGGGATCGTAGGTACAGTTGCAGAGATAACTGCAAGTGCCGGGCCAGTTTTGCCCGGCACTCGTAAAAAGCGCCGGACGGCGGGATCAGTGCGTGTGAGCAGGATGTTTTTCGCTTTCATAAACCGGGCGAACTTCAGCAAATTCGCCACTGATCTGAGCGACCAGTTTGACTATTTCCGCCGGGCTCTTATTTTTGGCTTCCGACTCCAGCTCCTGGCAGAGCGCCGCCAAACGGACAGCCCCCATGTTGCTGGCGCTGCCCTTGAAGCTGTGGGCAACTTCCGACAAGACCTTGGCATCCACCGCTTTTCGCAGATCAACCAAGCGACTTTCGGAATCCGTCAGAAAGGTATCCAGCAGTTCTGGATAACCCTCCTCCATCACATCGCGCAGTACTCTCAGCGCCTCGCGATCAATATGTGTGTCAGTCACTTGTTCACTCCTTGATCAAGAATTGCGCGAATTATGCCTCAACCTCCCAGGAAAACTCCACGCAGGCACTACGACCTTCGTCCGACCAACTGGCGTTATGCCCCAATTGCCGGACCAGACTGACGCCGCGCCCCGACAAACGGATACCGTCCAGCGGCCTTTCCATGATTCGCGCTACATCAAAACCCTTGCCGCTGTCCTCAACGCGAATCACCAGCCGGCCGCCATCGCCTTGTGGCTGCACCTGCAGATGCACACGGACAAAGCCATCCTGCAGCGCCTCCAGCCGATCGTTGCGCTGCTGATAATAGCGAGCAAAACCCGCCGCATCGCGCTTGAGGCTGGAGTCCAGACCCAGCACGCCATGTTCCAGCGCATTGGAATACAACTCGGCCAGCACGCTGTACAAAGCACCACTCTGCGCCCGCAACCCATGCACCTCAAGCAGCAACTGCAACAGGTACGGCAACGGATTGAAGCGCTTGAGCGTGGCGCCACGAAACTCGAAGCTCACCGACCAGTCGAGCGGGCACGACTGGCCGCTGTCGGAATACACCGGCGCCGACGGCTTGACCTGCGCCGTCTCCAGCAGGCTGACCTCGACCATGCTCACGTCGTCGCGAGCCTCTCCGCGAAAATCGCGCAATGCCTGCTCGATGTCCTCGAACAAGCGATCAGGCTCGCGGTTAGCGGCGAACACCTGCTGCAAACGCTCGACACCGAACAGTTGATCACTGGCATCACTGGTGTCGATCACCCCGTCGGACAACAGGAACACCCGATCACCGGCGGCCATCGGATGCACTTCCGTACGGTCGTCGAACGCCTGCGCACTCAGTACACCCAGTGGCAAGTGCCGCGCTGCCAGCGGTACACGTTCACCGCTGGCGATCCGATGCAGATAGCCGTCAGGCATGCCGCCGTTCCACACTTCGACCGAGCGTCGCTGAAAACTCAGGCAAAGCAGCGTGGCGCAGCAGAACATGTCCACCGGCAGGATGCGTTTGAGCTTGGCGTTCATCTCGCGCAGGGTTTCGGCCAGGCCGTAGCCCTTGGCAGTCATGCCGTAGAAGACTTCGGCGAGCGGCATGGCACCCACTGCTGCCGGCAGCCCGTGACCGGTGAAATCGCCGAGCAGCACATGCATGTCACCGGCCGGCGTGTAGGCTGCCAGCAGCAGGTCACCGTTGAACAGCGCATAAGGTGATTGCAGGTAGCGGATGTTCGGCGCACTCAGGCAACCGGAATGCGCGACCTTATCGAACACGGCTTTGGCCACACGCTGTTCGTTGAGCAGGTAATCATGGTGTTTGGCGATCAGGTCGCGCTGCTGCAGCACGGTTGCCTGCAAGCGGCGCAAGCGATCCATCGCCTTGATTTTGGCGGCGAGGATCACCTGGTTGTAAGGCTTCGCCAGAAAGTCGTCGCCACCGGCCTCCAGACAACGGGCCAGCGCTTCGCTTTCAGTCAGCGAGGTGAGGAAGATGATCGGCACCAGCGTCTCGCCCGCCAGCGCCTTGATCTGCCGCGCGGCTTCGAAGCCGTCCATGACCGGCATCATCGCGTCCATCAGCACCAGATCGGGTTGCTGCCGGCGAAACAGATCGACCGCTTCGGCACCGTTGGCCGCCGTCAAGACGTTATGGCCCTGACGACGGACGATGGTCGACAGCAACAGGCGATCGGCGGCGCTGTCTTCGGCGATCAGTATGGTCAGCGGCTCTTGCGCCTGCATGGTCGTCAAGTGATGTCGAATAGTTTGTCGAAATTGGAGATGGCGAGGATCTTCTTCACATCGGAGCTGCTGTTGACGACTCGCACGTCCGAGTTATCGCCGCCGGCGTGATCGCGCAGCAGGAGCAGCATGCCCAGTGCGGAGCTGTCGAGGTAGGTGGCTTCTTTCAGGTCGACCACAATGGATTCAGGCTTGGTGTCGAGCCGCTCATAGGAATCGCGAAATTCCTGATGGCGACCAAAATCAAATCGACCCTTGACGGAAATCGTCAGCTTTTGACCATCCGGAGAGACTTCTGTAACGACTGACATTGACTGGCTTCCTTGTCATTGACGAACCTGTACAAGGTTTAGCACTTGGTAGACCCATGGGCAAGGTGCAACACCGGATCAAATGTGGGAGCGAGCCTGCTCGCGAAGGCATCGTGCCAGTCAACAATTGAGCCAGTTGACCGAATGCATTCGCGAGAAAGCTCGCTCCCACAGGGTTTCGCGGTGCAATTTAGAAGGGATTCTGTCGCGGCAAACGCTGTGACAATTCATCGAGCAACTTCTGCTCGCGCTTGTCTTCGAGACGTTGCGCCTCTTCGCGATAACGTTGCACCAGTTTGCGCAAACCTTCGACCTTGGCGAACGCCTGTTGCCATTCTTCACGCGCCTTGTCGAGTTTGTTCTGGTGCCAGACCAGACTCTGGCGCTGCTGGTCGACGGCGGTGTCGAGTTGCGCCAGAAAACCCTGAAAACCCAGCAGCCACTGCCCGCTCACGCCGGTGCTGCCGCGCACGATCCATTGCTGCGAGTAATCCAGACGAAAGGCATTGAGGTCGGCGAGTTTGCTTTCTGCGACTTTGACCTGACCCTGAAAATAGCCCAGCCGTTGCACGGCGGTTTTCTCGGCCTGTTCGGCCATGTCCACCACCGGAGCCAGGCGCGCAGCGCGGCTGACGGCCATGGCCGGTTACCCGCCCGCCGCAGGGGCGAACAAGGTCTCGAGATAGGCCTGGCTTTCACCCATGTTGATTTTGTCGTTGAGGCCCTGACGCTGGTAGCGCACCAACTGCGGTTGCAGGGAAATCGCCAGATCGGTCTCGCGGTCGCCGCCGGCAACGTAGGCGCCGACGCTGATCAGATCGCGGCTCTGCTGATAACGCGACCACAACTGTTTGAAGTACTGCGCGCGCTGCATGTGTTCCGGCGAAACCACCGCCGGCATTACCCGGCTGATCGACGCTTCAATGTCGATGGCCGGATAGTGCCCTTCCTCGGCCAGACGCCGGGACAGCACGATGTGACCATCAAGTACGCCTCGAGCCGAGTCGGCAATCGGATCCTGCTGGTCATCGCCTTCGGACAACACCGTATAGAACGCGGTAATCGAACCACCGCCCTTCTCCGCATTACCGGCACGCTCAACCAGTTTCGGCAATTTGGCGAACACCGACGGCGGATACCCCTTGGTTGCCGGCGGTTCGCCGATGGCCAAGGCGATTTCCCGCTGCGCCTGGGCGAAACGGGTCAGCGAATCCATCAGCAGCAGGACGTTCTTGCCCTTGTCGCGGAAATACTCGGCAATTCGCGTGCAATACATGGCGGCGCGCAGGCGCATCAGCGGCGCATCGTCCGCAGGGGATGCGACGACCACGGAACGCTTGAGACCTTCTTCACCGAGGATGTGCTCGATGAATTCCTTAACTTCTCGACCCCGCTCACCGATCAGGCCAACGACGATGATGTCGGCCTCGGTGAAGCGGGTCATCATGCCCAGCAACACCGATTTACCGACACCGGTACCGGCGAACAGACCCAGACGCTGGCCGCGACCGACCGTCAGCAAACCGTTGATGCAACGGATACCAACGTCCAGCGGTACGCTGATCGGGTCACGGTTGAGCGGGTTGATCGTCGGGCCGTCCATTGGCACCCAGTCTTCGGCCTTCATCCCGCCCTTGCCGTCCAGCGCACGACCGGCGCCGTCGAGGACGCGCCCGAGCATGCTCATGCCCATCGGCAAGCGACCGGTATCAGCCAGTGGTACCACACGGGCGCCCGGGGCGATGCCGGCAACGCTGCCGACCGGCATCAGAAAAACTTTGCTGCCGGAAAACCCCATGACTTCCGCTTCGACCTGGGACGGGTGATAGCTGTCGTCATTGATCACCAGGCAGCGCGTGCCCATGGCGGCGCGCAGGCCTTCGGCTTCGAGGGTGAGGCCGACCATGCGCAGCAGGCGACCTTCAAGAATCGGCGCGCCGGCAATCTCGGTGGCCTCAGCGTAAGTACTCAGGCGCTTGGCGAAACTGGTGCGTTCAAGGCGCATCGGGTTCGTCCGCGAGCGGCTCGTCAGGTGAGGCCGCCGGTTTTACGTCTTCAGGAATGTCCAGAGTCAGATCCGCTTCAGCCGGGTGCAACGCCTGCTCGTGCAACTGATCGAACAGTTTGGCCATGACCTGAGCGACGCGGGTTTCGATGCTGGCATCGATGCGGCTGTGCTCGGTTTCAACCCGGCAGCCACCCGGCAACAGCGATTCATCTTCGACGATGCGCCAGGTTTCCTCATGACGTTCGCGCAAGGCCTTGGCCTGTTCGAAGTCCTGCGGATTGACGTACAGACGCACGTTTTCCACACCCAGCGGCAACAGCTTGAGCGCATCGCGCATGACGTGTTCGATCTGGCTGGAATCGATGGCCAGTTCGCGCTTGATCACCTGTTTGGTGATGTGCTGCACGAGGTCGACCAGCGATTTTTCGATCTGCGTGTCTTGCTCAGCGATGGGTTCGAACAGGTTCGCCATCAACTGCTCAAGGCTGGCAAGTTTTGCCGCCAGCGCCACTTCAGCTTCCTGACGGACCTTGAGCGTGGCGCTGTGAAAGCCTTCTTTCTCGCCGATGCCGAAGCCTTCGTTGTAAGCCTCCTGACGGATGCTTTCGAGTTCTTCCAGGGTCAGTGGCTGGACTTCTTCCAGCGGCACCTCTTCCATTTCCGGCGGTTCGGGTTCCGGCTCTGGCTCGGGTTCCGGCTTCGGCGGGTCGAAGCTGGGCATGGCCCAGGATTCGAATCCGCGCACATCACGGGCACGGATCAGATCCGTCACATCGTCGTCGTGCTTGTCCATGGGCTTAGATCATTTCCTCGCCACCCTTGCCACCGAGGACAATTTCGCCGGCTTCGGCCATACGACGGGCAATGGTGAGGATTTCTTTCTGCGCGGTTTCGACGTCGCTGACGCGCACCGGGCCTTTGGCCTCGAGGTCGTCGCGCAACAGTTCGGCAGCACGTTTGGACATGTTCTTGAAGATCTTCTCTTTGACGCCTTCGTCCGAACCCTTGAGGGCCAGCACCAGCACGTCCGAGGACACTTCGCGCAGCAACGCCTGAATGCCACGGTCGTCGACATCGGCGAGGTTGTTGAACACGAACATGAGGTCTTCGATCTGACCGGACAGGTCTTCGTCGACTTCGCGGATCGAATCCATGAGCTGGCCTTCGATCGAGCTGTCGAGGAAGTTCATGATGTCGGCCGCACGCTTGATGCCACCCAGGGTGGTGCGCGAGGCATTCGAGTTGCCGGAGAACTGCTTCTCGAGAATCTGGTTCAGCTCTTTCAGTGCTGCTGGCTGTACGGTGTTCAACGACGAGACGCGCAGGATGATGTCCAGACGCACCTTGTGGTCGAAGTTGCCCAGCACTTCACCGGCCTGATCCGGGTCGAGGTACGCCACCACGATCGCTTGAATTTGCGGGTGCTCGTAACGGATCACGTCAGCAACGGCGCGCGGCTCCATCCATTTCAGGCTGTCGAGGCCACTGGTGTTGCCACCGAGCAGGATGCGGTCGATCAGGCCGTTGGCCTTGTCTTCACCCAGGGCCTGAGTGAGCATTTTGCGCACGTAGTCGTCGGAACCGACGCCGAGGCTGGTCTGGTCGCCGACGATATCGACGAACTCGCTCATGACCTGCTCGACCTGCTCGCGATGGACGTTGCCCATCTGGGCCATGGCCACGCCGACACGCTGAACCTCTTTCGGGCCCATGTGGCGCAGCACTTGTGCGGCGTCGGTCGAACCCAGGGACAGCAGCAGAATCGCGGCTTTGTCGACCTTGGTCAGTTTGACGGTAGCGGCTCGGTTATCACTCATCTGCGTTAATCCACTCTTTCACGACCTGAGCCACGCGACCCGGATCCTCGGCCACCAGACTCTTGATTGCATTCAACTGCGCGTCATAACCCTCACTTGGGCTCGGCAACAGAATGCTCTGCGGACCACCGAGGCTTACGCGGTCGTTGGCCAGGTCGCCGTCCAGGCCGCCCATCCCACCGAGTTCCACGTCGCTGCCCAGACCGGCCAGCTCCTTGCCTTTGCCGCCGCCGGTGATGTTGTTGAGCACCGGACGCAGCACACCAAACACCAGCACCAGGATGAACAACACACCCAGCACTTGTTTGACGATGTCCCAGAACCATGGCTGGGAGTAGAACGGAATATCGGCAATCACTTCGCCGCGCTCGGCGGAGAACGGCATGTTGATCACGCTGACGCTGTCGCCACGACTGGCGTCGAAACCGACGGCGTCCTGGACCAGACGGGTGAAACGCGCCAATTCGTCGGCGCTCCACGGCGCGCGTGTGGTTTCGCCGTTGGCCGCGTTGACCTTGACCTGATCGTCGACCACCACCGACACCGACAGGCGATTCAGGCGACCCTGCTGCTGTTTGGTGTGGCTGATGGAACGGTCGAGTTCGAAGTTCTTGGTCGATTGTTGACGCTTGTCTGCCGGGTATGGCGCGAGCATCGGCTGGCCGGTGGCCGGGTCCATGATCTGCTGACCGTTGGCGTCAACCAATGGCTGGCCTGGCTGCACCATAGCGGCCGGCGCGGCGGCGCCACCGGTGGTTTGCGGCGCCGAGGCTGGCGACGGCGGCTGGTTGCTCAGGGCACCCGGCACACCTTGCGGGCCATTGCTGGCGGTGCGTTGTTCGTTGACCGACTGCTCGCTGCGCAACGCCGGTTGATCCGGGTTGAACTGCTCGGCAGTCGACTCGACGGCATTGAAATCGATGTCGGCCGAGACCTCAGCCTTGTAGCGATCATTGCCCAATACCGGCTGCAGAATGTTGTGCACTCGCTGGGTGAGCATGCTTTCCATGCGGCGGCTGTAATCGAACTGCTTGCCGGCCATGGTCATTTCGGAGTTCTCCGCCTGATCAGAGAGCAGGTTGCCCTTCTGGTCGACGACGGTGATCTGCGACTTGCTCAATTCAGGAACGGAGGTGGCCACCAGGTTAATGATCGCCAGCACCTGCCCCGGCTCCAGCGAACGACCGGAATACAACTCGACCAGAATCGAAGCACTTGGCTTGCGTTCATCACGCACGAACACCGAACTCTTCGGAATCGCCAGGTGCACGCGGGCACCCTTGACGTTGTTCAAGCTGGAGATGGTCCGCGCCAGTTCACCTTCGAGGCCACGACGGTAGCGCGTCGCTTCCATGAACTGACTGGTGCCCAGCCCCTGTTCCTTGTCGAGGATTTCAAAACCGATGTTGCCGTCGCTGGGAGTGACACCAGCAGCGGCGAGTTTCATCCGCGCACGGGACAGGTCATCGGCCTTGACCAGCAAGGCGCCGGAGTTCGGTTCGACGGTGTAAGGAATGTCAGCAGAGGCCAGGGTGTCCATGACCTGCTTGGCGTCCATGCCGGCAAGACTGCCGTACAACGGACGGTAATCCGGCTGCTGCGACCACAGCACCACGGCAAAGCCAATCGCCACGCTCGCAGCCAGGCCGACCAACAGGCCCACCTGACGCAGCATGGTCATCTCGGAGAGGTTTTCCAGGAAGGACAGGCCGAACAGCGGCGGTTTGCCGTCTATCGGGGTGGCCTTGGCCGGAACGTTATCGGCGACTGCTTCTGCCATGACTCAATCTCGTCCTTAAACCGGCATCTGCATGATGTCTTGATAAGCCTGAACCAGCTTGTTGCGCACCTGGGTCAGAGCCTGGAACGACACGCTGGCTTTTTGCGAAGCGATCATCACGTCCGTCAGATCGACGCCGCTCTTGCCCACTTCGAATGCGTTGGCCAACTGAGTCGACGCGGTCTGGGTATCGCTGACCTTGTTGATCGCCTGACCGAGCATGTCGGAAAAGCTGCTGCCTCCCAACTCAGGGACAGCGGTCGTCGATTTCGGCGCAGACATGGCATCCAGCTTCATGGCCTTCATGTCTGTCATCAACCGATTAAATTCAATACCTTGGCTCATGGTCTACTCTCTTGGGCGGCCCGCAATTTTTTGACACTCACTCGGCGGGTACACAGGTATTAGCAACAAGGGTGCCAGCTCATGGGCACCCCTTTCAGAAAAGCGTTTTCAAATCGTTGCGCCAGACGTCAGGTGGCGAACAGATAACCTTCGACGTCCATCCCGGCATCGCGCATTTGCGCCAGCTTGTAGCGCAGGGTGCGCGGGCTGATACCGAGCTTTTCCGCCGCCTCTTTACGTCGGCCGCGCTCGGCGCGCAGGGTGTCGATGATCATCTGAAACTCCCGGCGCCGCAGGTCATCGCCCAATGCACCGGCCGAATCCGCTTCGATTTCCACCTCGCGAAGCACCGCTGACACCGGCGCGACGACGGGCATCGCGGTGTACGTCACGGGACCGGCCAGACAGAAATCCTGCGGCTGAATCAAACCGCCCTGCTGCAAGATCAGCGCACGCTGAATGGCGTTATCCAGCTCACGCACATTGCCCGGCCACGGGTAAGCGGTCAGGCACGTCTGCGCTTCAGGCGAGAGTTTCGCCGCCGCGTGCTTCATTTTATTGACGTGTTTGGCCAGCAACCTTTCGGCCAGCGGCAGGATATCGGCAGTGCGCTCGCGAAGTGGACGCCAGGCCAAGGGGAAAACCGACAGACGGTAAAAAAGGTCTTCACGGAAACGCCCCGCCGCCACTTCGCCCGCCAGATCACGGTTGGTGGTGGCGACCACGCGAATATCCAGGGCAATCGGTTTACGTGCCCCGACGCGCTCGACCTCGCGCTCCTGCAACACGCGCAGCAGTTTGGCTTGCAGGCCGAGGGGCATTTCGGAGATTTCGTCGAGCAACAGCGTGCCGCCGTCGGCTTGTTCGAACTTGCCGGCCTGCGCCGCGATGGCGCCGGTGAACGAACCCTTCTCGTGGCCGAACAACGTGGCTTCGAGCATGTTGTCCGGGATCGCCGCACAGTTGATCGCAATGAACGGCTGGCTGGCGCGATGGGATTGCTGGTGAATGTAGCGCGCCAACACTTCTTTACCGGTGCCGGATTCGCCGGAGATCAGCACTGTCGAATCGCTGCGCGCCACCCGCGCTGCCAGCTCCAGCAACTGCGCACTGGCCGGCTCGACGGCCACCGGACCGTCGCCGTCGCTTGTGCCAATACTGCCTAGCGCATGCCGTGCCACCAGATCCAGCAAGGCCTTGGGTTCAAACGGCTTGACCAGATAGTCGGCCGCGCCCTGGCGCATCGCATCGACCGCACGCTCGACCGCGCCGTGCGCCGTCATCAGCAACACCGGCAATTGCGGTTGGCGGGCCCGCAACAGCGAGAGCAACTGGTGACCGTCCATGCCCGGCATGTTGACGTCGCTGACCACCAGATTGAACGCCTCACGCGCCACCGCCGTCAGCGCGTCTTCAGCGCAACCGACCGCGTGGTAATCGTGCCCGGCCAGCAACAACGTATCGGCCAGCGCCTCGCGCAATGAGCGGTCATCCTCGACCAGCAAAACCTTGATGCCCATGTCTTTTACTCAGCTCCGTGTACAGCGGAAAACAGCGGCAGGATCACCTGCGCGCACGTGCCGCGCCCGACCCGCGAACGCAGCAGCAATTCTCCCTGATGCGCACGGGCCACAGCCTTGACCACGGTCAGGCCGAGGCCGGTGCCGGTGACTTTGGTGGTAAAAAATGGCTCGCCAAGCCGCGCCAGAACCGCAGGCTCGATGCCGCTGCCACTGTCGCTGATACTCAGATGCAGGTTGTTGTCACGGGTGTAGCAATGCACTTTCAGGCGGACGTCGCCGACACTGGCCTGAATGGCGTTTTCGATCAGGTTCAGCAGCGCTCCAACCAGCGTGTCGCGGTTGCACAGCAGCTCACCGGCATGACTGTCGCATTGCCAGCGGATGGGCAGATCCTGGACATGCGTCAGCGCTGCCGCTTGCAGCGCCTGCATTAAGGTATTCGGGGTCAGGCGATCGGTCAGCGGCAACTCACCGCGAGCGAAGACCAGCATGTCGCGCACTTGGTGCTCGAGTTCGTGCAGGCGCTCTTTCAGGCGCCCGGCGAAACGCTGCTGGGTGGCGACCGGCAATTGCTGCTCAGTCAAATGACTGGCATAGAGCAATGCAGCGGATAGCGGAGTGCGGATCTGATGGGCCAGCGAGGCGACCATACGCCCCAGCGAGGACAAGCGCTCGTGGCGTGCCAGTTGATCTTGCAGATGACGGGTTTCTGTCAGGTCATTGAGCAGCACCAGTTGCCCCGGCTCGGCATCCAGCGAACGGGTGGCGATAGACAGGCGTCGACCATTTTTCAAGGAAACTTCATGACCGTCGTCTTCGCGCGGGGCAAAGCAACGCGCAATCACATGGCGCCACAGCTCGCCCTCAAGCGGCAAGCCGAGCAGTTCGATAGCGGCAGGATTAGATTCGCGCACCATGCCGTGACCGTCGATGACGATGACGCCACCGGGCAACAGATCAAGGAGGTTTTGCAGGCGGTTGGCCAAGCGTTCTTTTTCCGCCAGCTCCTGCATGCGCTGGGCACTGACGACTGCGAGCTCACCCTTGAGCTCGGTTACCCGTGCCTCAAGCATGCTGTAGGAGTCCGTCAGCTGGCTGGACATCTGGCTGAACAGCTCGAATGCCTGCTCCAGGCCCTGTCGGCTTGCCTGCTCTACGGAGGACGGCTGCCCCTCGGGACTGGAGGCAGTAGACATCTGGGCGTGGGGCATTGTGCTTTCTCGCTTGGCTGACCGTCAGTTAAACGGAACGTTGCGAGGGCTGTAGCAATACCCGTGCCTAAAAAAAACTGCTTATAAATGAAGCAGTTGAAAAACAGGCGTCAATCCTCCGCCTGTTCATCTCCATCGCGCCGGCTCATGCCGTACTTGCGCATCTTCTCCACCAGGGTGGTGCGACGGATACGCAGGCGCTCAGCCGCACGCGCCACAATGCCATTGGCATCGTCCAACGCCTGCTGAATCAGGCCTTGCTCCAGACCACCGAGGTAGTCTTTCAGGTCCAGGCCTTCCGGCGGCAGCATGGCGTTGGCGGTGAAGTCCGGCGTATGGCCGTTGATCGCCACGCGCTCTTCGAGATCGCTGCGCAGGCTGTCGACCATTTGCTCGTCTTCGTCGTCGACATAGCGGAATTTCTTCGGCAGCTCGACCACGCCGATCACCCCGTACGGATGCATGATCGCCATGCGCTCCACCAGGTTGGCCAGCTCGCGGACGTTGCCCGGCCAGCCGTGACGGCACAGCGACATGATCGCTGCCGAGTTGAAGCGGATCGAACCGCGCTTCTCGTGCTCCATGCGCGAGATCAGTTCGTTCATCAGCAACGGAATGTCTTCGACGCGCTCACGCAGCGGCGCCATCTCGATCGGGAACACGTTCAGGCGATAGTAAAGGTCTTCGCGGAAGGTGCCGATCTCGATCATGCTTTCGAGATTCTTGTGGGTCGCGGCGATGATGCGCACATCGACGCTCTGGGTCTTGTTGCTGCCCACGCGCTCGAAGGTGCGCTCCTGCAGGACGCGCAGCAGCTTGACCTGCATCGGCAGCGGCATGTCGCCGATTTCGTCGAGGAACAGGGTCCCGCCATTGGCCAGTTCGAAGCGGCCGGCACGGCTGGTGATCGCGCCGGTAAAGGCGCCCTTCTCGTGACCGAACAATTCGCTTTCGAGCAGCTCTGCCGGGATCGCCCCGCAGTTGACCGGCACGAATGGTGCGTCGCGGCGCTTGGAATGGTAATGCAGGTTGCGCGCAACCACTTCCTTGCCAGTGCCGGACTCACCGAGGATCAGTACGCTGGCATCGGTGTCGGCGACTTGCTGCATCATCTGGCGCACGTGCTGAATCGCACGGCTGGTGCCGACAAGACTGCGGAACAGATTGGGTTCGCGATGACGACCGCGCTCGCGTGCCTGGTCGTACATCTCGCGATAGACCTGGGCACGGTGCAGGGAGTCGAGCAATTTGCTGTAGCTGGGAGGCATTTCGAGGGTCGAAAGCACTCGGCGACGCTGGTCTTCAGGCAAGTCAACGGAAGAATTATCGCCCATCAACAAAACCGGAAGGAACTCATCCCAGGTTGAGAGTGTCTTTAGCAAGCCCAAAAGCGCACCAGGAGCATTAACGGTCCCGATCAGTACGCAAATGACCTCACGACTAGACGACAAAGAGCCGACTGCCTGCTGCCAGTCATGGCTGCCGCAGGGTAAATTTTCTTCGCCAAGAAAATTTAGAATCACCGCAAGGTCGCGGCGGCGGACGCTATCGTCATCGATCAGCAGAATTTTGGTTTCACGCCACATGCAATAGCAACTTCCCTAGTCAACTCAATGCCCAAAATAAGGGGCAAGCGAGACGCTTGCAGGACACCATGTGCCTGTAGACGCCTGAAATCTGAAAACAGCCACTAGTTAAGTCAAAAAACCGTGCACAGTCAAATTTATGGCGCACATGTCTGGATTAACTGGGGGTTAATTAACCAAACAGATGGTAAACCTTTGCCGCCTTTTGCGCTTGGGTGATCTGCGACATCTCGTTGGCTATCGCCTGCCGCTCACCCATGGCCACCTCGAGAAGCTCCTTGTAGACGTGGAGCAACTCCTCAAGGTTGTCGCGCAACGCGACCTCGTCCAGCGCAGCCTCAGCCATGACGTCTTCCATGCAGGAACGGCAAGCCAGATCCAGTTCACCAATGGCTTCCCAATTGCGTTCAGCGAGGGCAGTAACCAACGCTTCTCGGGTATCGGCGATTCGCTGCAATACAAGACTCATGACGATCTCCTTTAAAACTGCGGAGCAGGCACAGGGGCAATAGCATCCCAGCCTTCCTTGACCGTGCTCAGCAAGCCGGCAACCTCATCAAGAATGCGCAGGTCGCTGCTGATGTTCGCCTCGGCGAGGCGCTTCATCATGTAGATATACAGCCCATCCAGATCAGCCAGGGTATCTGCGCTGTTTTCCAGATCAAGGCCTTCACGCAGACCGCTGACAATGCCAATCGCCTTGCTGATCGAAGTGCATTTGCCAGGAATGTCCTTGCGCTCGATGGCGCCTTTGGCCTGAGCGATACGGGCCAGACCACCTTCCATCAACATTTGCACCAGACGGTGCGGGCTCGCTTCGGATGTCTGAGCGTGTGCGCCGACTTTCTGATACTGCCGAAGGGCTAACATCGGATTCATGTTCTACCTCATTGCCACAATGACTCGTATAACCAGTGTATCGCCAACGAATCACAGAACTTTAGATCAAAAGACAAAAACCCGGCGCACGCCGATGAAGCGTAGCCGGGTTTTTGTCGTGCCCGCCTTTTACTTCGCGGACTGCTGAGCGTTCAGCGAGCTGAAGAACGACGTAATGTTGCTCGCCGTAGCCTTCATCTGCCCTACCAGCAAGTCCATGGCGTTGTACTTGGCCGTCAGCGTTGCCGTCAGGCTGGTGACGCGAAGATCCAGGGCTGTCTGCTGCTTTTGCAGAGCAGTGGTTCGACTCGTCAGGTTGGTACTGCGCTGATCAAGCAGACCGCCCGTTTTCGAATACGGATCAAGCGCGGTATTCATGCGCGACAACAAGCCGTTTTTGGCGTCGGTACCGCTGAACAACTGCTGAACCTGACCGGCCATGCCCGGGGTTTCCATGCGCGTTTTGAACACCGCGGTGTCGAGCGTCAGCAAACCGGTTTTGCTGTCAGTCAGAACACCCATCTGCGACAGCACGGTCAATTGCCCTGGCCCGCCCGCCCCTGGAGCGGTCAGTTGAGCACGCACATCCGCCATCAGCGAACGCGGCAATGCATCACCAGTGAACGCCGCAGACACCGTCAGATTGCCATCCTCGTCCGCCGTAGCCTTGGACAGCGTGTCAACGGTTTTCTTCAGGGTGTTGTAGGAATCGATGAACGACTGCAGAGACGTCTGGATGCCTGTTGTGTTGGTCGCTACCGAGACGGTCGCAGCGGTTTGCTTACCACTCGCGTCCACAGGACTGGCGGTAACAAGATTCAGCGTCATGCCGCTGATTGCACCGGTCACCGTATTGGACTTGCTGGTGACAGTCAGCCCGTCGATGGTCAGGATTGCATCCTTGGCCACATCTTCGACCGCACCCGATGCACCCGCCGCAGGCGAACTGCCCATTGGCTGAGTCCCATCGATTTCCAGACCCGCGATACCGCTGACCTTGAGGTCCATGCCCGCGCCGGTCTTGTTCGAACTGAGCACCAGGCGCGAGGCACCTGTGCTGTCAGTCACGATGTTGGCAGAGATACCATTGGCCGACTGCGCGGTGTTGATCGCGTCTCGCGTCGACTGCAAGGTGGCATTGGCCGGAATCGTGACAGGGTAATCAGTGCCATTCTGAGTGATTTTCAGAGTACCACTCGGAATGGCACTGGTGGCACCGCCGGCAAAGGCGGCGCTGGCTACTTTCGAGCCGGTGGCCAGGTTCTTCACGACAACACTGTAGGTACCAGGCACGGCAGTCTTGTCCGACGTTGCACCGAGCACAGCCGGGGTGTCCGACGTCGCGGTGAAACCGGCGAACGCAGGGCTCGACGCACTGTTCAGGTCAGTCATCGACTTCTGGAACGCGGCCAGCGCACTTTTCAGCGAACCAACACCGGAAATCTTCAGCGAGTTGGTTTTCGTCTGCGTGTCGATCTGGGTCTGCTTGGCAGACTTGTCGGCGTTTACCAGCGCGGTCACGATCGCGCCGATGTCCAGGCCGGAACCCAGTCCGGAACCCGGTAGAATTGGACTTGCCATGTGCATCTCCCTTCAGATTGTTGCCATTCTTTTGACCGTTACACGCATCTTGAGAACGGACAAACATAATTCATGCCAGCTATCAGACTTTGGCGTCAAACAATACGTGACTCGCATTGGCGAGGCTGTCTGCCAGCTTGAGGGCTTCTGCGGAGGGAATCTGTCGTACGACCTCACCCGTCTCGCTTGCGATCACCTTGACGATGACCTTTCCGGAATGCTCATCGATCGAGAACTCCAGATTGCGCTTGATCGATTGGACGAACTTCTCGATCTCCTGCACTGCCAGTTTCAGCTTGGCGTCATCCGTGCCCTGACTTTTCCTGTCAGCGACCGGCGCTTCGACCTTGGCAACTTTTGGCGTCTCTGACGGCTTGTCAGCAACAGGTGTCGCTGGCTTGGGAGCCGGATAAGACACGTTAAGCTTTACGCTCATGTCCATGCCCATCACCTCCTAACGAAAAAAGCGAGAGAGCGCGACCAGCGCACTCCCCGCTCAAACTCATTCCGAAATTACTGAAGCAGCTTCAGTACAGCGGAAGGCAGTTGGTTGGCTTGAGCCAGTACGGAGGTCGAAGCCTGTTGCAGGGTTTGCTGCTTGGTCAGGTTAGCAGTCTCTGCGGCGAAGTCGGTATCTTGTACGCGACCTTGTGCAGCAGTGGTGTTCTCGGTGATGTTCTGCAAGTTCTGGATGGTGCTGGTCAGACGGTTTTGCGAAGCACCCAGGCTGGCGCGGGTTGCACCGATGGCAGCGATTGCAGCGTCGATCGCGGTGATCGCGTTGTCGATGTTCTGCGAAGCGCCAGTTACGGTAGCACCGGTCAGGGACAGAGTACCGCTACCTACCGACAGGCTTACTGCGTCGAACTTGGAGCTCAGTACCAGGTCGATGTGGTTAGCCGAACCGGTGTTTGCGCCCACTTGCAGGGTCACAGTACCAGCCGAACCGTCCAGCAGGTTTTTGCCGTTCAGGTTGGTCGAAGCCGAGATACGGGTGATCTCGTCGGACATCTGAGCGAATTCAGCGTTGGTAGCGGTCTGGTCAGCAGTGCCGTTGGTACCGTTACGTGCTTTAACAGCCAGTTCACGCATACGCTGCAGGATGTCGGTAGTAGCTTGCAGAGCGCCTTCAGCGGTCTGGGCAACGGAGATACCGTCGTTGGCGTTCTGGATGGCTTGGGTGTTACCACGGATCTGCGAGGACATACGGTTCGAGATCTGCAGGCCAGCGGCGTCGTCTTTAGCGCTGTTGATTTTCAGGCCGGAAGACAGGCGCTGCATCGAAGTCGACAGAGCGTCGGAAGCGCGGTTCAGGTTTTTCTGAACGTTCAACGACGTGGTGTTGGTGTTTACTGTTAAAGCCATGACGAATTCCTCGTTGGTTGGGTACTGCGGCTTCCGGCCCTGGCAACCGCCGGGTATGGCCTAGAGAACCTTCGTAATAGTTATCGTCGGGTTTGCAGGTTGCTTGAGGGCTTTTTGAAAAAAATTTGCCATCACCCTGCCACCCCCGAGAAAACAAAGACTTAGCAGTACGTCAGCCGCGATAAAATGACGTCATAAAACCGACTGCGGCGCAAACCTGCGGGCCAGTGCTGTCGGCCTGCTCAGACCGGAACACTTTCCAGCAACTCGATCAATTCGTACTCCATATAATCAGCCAGCCCCAACCAGTCCTGGCGCTCCTGACATTCGAGCATTTGCGCGAGCACCTGCACCCACATTTGCTGGACATCCGCAGACCCCGAGAGCAGCAACTGCTGTGCATCTTCGAAAACATCAACCATGCCCAGCGCTGCCTCGACATCCCGCCCCAGCCGAAACAGACCGGCAGACTGACGGCATTCACCGATGCACTTTTTCATCGCCGTCATTGCACAAACTCCTGATTGAATTGCGTCCCGGCGATCAGCGCACCCGCCCTGCTGCTGTTGAAGAACTCAACGTGCGGATGCGCAGCAATGTAACGTTCCAGCACACACAGGTAACCGCGAAAGTTGAGCTGGGTACTGACTCGCTGTCCCTGCCCATCGCGCACCCAGTGCCGCGCCTGATTCACACCCGGCCCCAGATCGCCATCGCTCCAGCCCGCGTGAGTCTTGTTCATCGGGAAGGCGAAATCGGCGCCAAATAGCGTGATGCGAGACGCGCCCATTTGCACCGCCAGATCGACCGCCGGATGGATCACGCTGCCGCCGACGTGCAGCAGCGCGCGCGGATGCTGTTCACGCAACCCGGCGTACACCGGACTGGCCGAGTAACCGCCATAGCGCTTGCCCTTCCAGGCCCGCAGAACTTCGGGATCGCTCATGGGCAAATACACCAGCGGGATACCGTCAGACGCCTCGAACGGCAAATGACGGAAGCTGATGCGCTGATCAATGGTCACCACCAGATCCGGAACGATCCCGTGCTCAATCAACGGTCGATACGCCGTGTCGACACAGATGAACAGCGGGCGCTGAGCCTGAGTCCGGAGCGCTGCCAATCGTTCAAAGTGCCCTTCCAGAGTCGGCCCGGTAGCGATCACATAGATCTCGCGATCGGTGCAGGTACCAAACAACTGCGCCACATCGTCATCACCCAGCAGCACCGGCAAGCAGTCCTGCAAGCGCTGTTGAATGAACGGCGACTGCGCGTCGAATTCGCGATTGTTAAAACTCAGATGGACTTCATTGACCAGCCGATCGCGAATCTTCGCGTTGTAGTCATCGGCCAGCAACATCTCGGCAGGCAGGGCAAAAAACGGCGTGAACAAGTCCGGATGATCGGCAGCGTAAAACAACTCGACCCGCGGGTCCTCCAGCCACTGACGCTGATCGACCAGTTGCAACACCAGCGCAAACAGCGCGCCATTGAGGATGTGCACGTACAAGCGTTGCAATCCCGTCCGCTCAAGCAGCACACCGGGCAAATCACCGAGACCGGTGCCATAGACGTGCAATTGCGGCTTGTCCGGCAGGCTGGCCGCCTGAATCTGCGCTTCATGGAGGCGATCGTGACGACTGGTGAGCTGGATGCCGTTGATGCTCAGCGTCGAGCCTAGCCCTTCTACCAGTTCGGCCTGAATGGAATCACTGTCTTCAGCCAGCAGTCGCTCGAACAGCGCCGGCCAGCGCCGTTGCAACACCTCGGCATTGGCTTGAAAAAACTCGCTCATGGCGCCTCGCGCTCCCTTCCAGGCAAAAAAATAGCGTTCAAGGTTAACCTTGAACGCTATTTTTGTATCCGCCGTTTTTGCTCGGACTCAAGGGCGATAGATGATCGCCGAGCCCCATGACAGACCGACACCAAAACCGCTCAGCGCAATACGCTGCCAATCGGAATCGATGACGTGTTTTTCCAGCAGTAACGGAATGCTCGACGACACGGTATTACCGGTCTCGACCATGTCCTTGATGAACTTCTCCGGCTCGCCTTCGAAGCGCCGCGCCACGGCATCGACAATCGCCGCACTGCCCTGGTGAATGCAGAAGGCATCGATGTCATCGGCCTTCAGACCGGAATCGTCGAGCAGTTCGTGCAAGTGTGCCGGGACTTTGAGCAGCGCAAAGTTGAAGACCTGACGACCGTTCATGAAGAACACGCCATCGGTGACTTTCAAGTGCGGTGCACCGGAGCCGTCGGTGCCAAACTTGGCCTTGCCCAGCGCCCAGGTCGGATCTTCACCCATCCACGTAGCGGTTGCGGCATCGCCGAACAGCATGGTGGTGTTGCGGTCTTCCGGATCGACGATTTTCGAGTACGGGTCAGCGGTAATCAGCAGGCCGTTCTTCAGGCCGGCAGCTTCCATGAAGCCCTTGATCGCGTAGATACCGTAGACATAACCGGAGCAGCCCAGGGAAATGTCGAAGGCCGCCACGTTGGTCGGCAGACCGAGTTTGTCCTGCACGATTGCAGCCGTGTGCGGCAGGCCTTCTTCGTCACCGTTCTGGGTGACGACGATCAATGCGTCGATCGATTCACGTTTCAGATCCGGGTTGCTGGCAAACAGCGCATTGGCCGCTTCCACGCACAGGTCGGAGGTTTCTTGTTCAGCGTCTTTGCGCGGCAGGAATGCCGAACCGATCTTGCCAAGGATGAATTCTTCATCCTTCTCGAATTTTGCACCTTGTGCGTAATTGTCCACGCCGGCTACAGGAACGTAGCTCGCAATGCTTTTTATGCCAATCATTACGGCTTCCCAATAAAAAACAGCCCAAGACCACCGCTCGCAAGGATTTCGAGGGGCGCCGACAAACAGAAAACGGCCGCCACAACGGGCAGCCACGGGGAGCGCAAAGGGCTATCACTGGAATCGAAAACGAGCCAGGCGCCATCTCCCCGATCAATACAATACAGTGAAGATGCGCGTTATGACTCGCAGGTCACGCTATTTTGCCGAATCGGTGCAGATCGGGTTATTCGACCAACGACCAGTCCAGCGGTGTGCCGCGCTTGATCGGGGCGCGGGCGCGGCGACCAAGAACAGCGTCGGTGTGCTTGGGCGGCAGACCGAGGCCGGGGCGAATGGCGCGCAGATTGTCCCCGCTAAAGGTGTCACCGGCGGCCATGTCGGCCGTGACGTACAGCGAGCGGCGATAGACCAGCGACTTGCGCTCGGCCTCGGTAACGCCGTAATGCACCTGGCCCATGGCTTGCCAGGCGCGCTCGGTTTCCACCACCAGGCTGGCCATTTCCGCCGGTTCCAGGGAGAAACTGGCATCGACGCCACCCGCTGAACGGTCGAGGGTGAAGTGTTTTTCCACCACCGTCGCCCCCAGCGCCACCGCAGCCACCGACACGCCTACGCCCATCGAGTGGTCGGACAGCCCCACCTCGCAACCGAACAGCTCCCGCAGATGCGGGATCGTGCGCACGTTGCTGTTGAGCGGTGTCGCCGGGTAGGTGCTGGTGCATTTGAGCAAGACCAGATCCTTGCAGCCGGCTTCACGCGCGGCGCGCACGGTTTCATCCAGTTCAGCGATGCTGGCCATGCCGGTGGAGATGATCAGCGGTTTGCCGGTGGCGGCCACGCGGCGGATCAACGGCAAGTCAGTGTTTTCGAAACTGGCGATCTTGTAGGCCGGCACATCAAGGCTTTCGAGAAAGTCCACGGCGCTGTCATCGAACGGTGTCGAGAACGCGAGCATCCCCAGTTCCTTGGCACGAGCAAAAATCGGCGCGTGCCATTCCCACGGCGTATGGGCCTTTTCATACAAATCGTAGAGCGAAGTACCCGCCCACAGACTGCCCGGATCCTTGATGAAGAACTCACCTTCAGACAAATCCAGGGTCATGGTTTCGGCGGTGTAGGTTTGCAGTTTCAAGGCATGCGCCCCGGCCTTGGCCGCCGCGTCGACGATTTGCAGGGCCACGTCCAGCGACTGGTTATGGTTGCCGCTCATCTCGGCGATGATGAAGGGCGGCGCATCGGCACCGATCAAGCGGTTACCAATCTTGAAACTAGTCATCGGGGTGATCCTTCAAAACACGGGTGAACGTACAGGCACTCTGAGTGAACCCGGCGTCATGAAACACATTCAACGAGGCACGATTGCCCGGCAGTACCTGAGCGGTAATGGCGGTCAATTGCGGCCAGTGGCGGGTGACGAACGCTTCGCCCCGCGCCAGCAACGCCTTGCCCCAACCCAGGCCGAAACGCCCCTCAAGCAGATAGATCGATACTTCGGCAGCAAACCCGCGCAGGTCATAACGCAGCACACCGACCGGGCCGTCATCGGCTTCGGCGATCAACAGTAAACGCTGCGGATTACGCAGACTGGCGGTCAGCCAGTTGACGTGCTGCGACCAGTCGATTTCAGCGCTCGCCAGCGACCAACGCCGCACCGGTTCGGCATTGCGACCATCGAACAACAGCCGTGCATCCTCTAACGTGACGGGACGGATGGCCAGCACTGCGCCGGCCAGAGCGGCAGCAACGCGCAGCGCTCCGCGTCCATCGACCAGTTGCCGCGAGCGTTCGGCCAGGCCCTGTCGCAAATAATAATTGTCGGCGACGAAGCCGACGGCGTCGCGCAACTGCTCGACACTGACCTGCTCACGGGCGCCCATGAAAACATGTGCCCCCGTTACGGCCATGACTTCGCCGTTGGCCTGCTGGTTGTTCGACACGGCAATGCAAATTGTCGGCAAGCCCAACGCCGCGCGCTCCCAACTGGTGCCGCCACCGGCGCCGACAAACAGGTCGGCTTCGCTCATGCGCTGGTAGAAATCGCTGACAAAACTGTGCAGACGCCAGTTCGGCCGTGTCTCGGCCAATGCCTGCATCTGCGCCCACGCCGGATTATCGGCGCCAGCGACGAAGTCCACCTGCAGCTCGGTGAAATCCGCCAGGGCCAGCATCGCGTGGTGGGTTTGCATTGCGGCATCGAATCCGCCGAAGTTCACCAGTACCCGGTGCGCCTTGGGCTTGATCTCGATGGCAGGGCAGTTGAATTCTTCGCGCAACAGCGCATAACGCGGCCCGAGCAACGTGCGACAACCTTCGGGCAGCAACGGCGCATAGTTTTCACTGAGGCCGGAAAGATTCTGATTGAGCAACAAATCGACGCTGTAGCGCCGGGTGGCAAGATCATCCACCGCTGCAATTCGATGCGCCCAGCGCCGTGCAGCGGTTTGCCAATGATGATCGAGACCGTAGTGGTCGACGATGATCCAGTCAAACTCGGCCTGACCTTCAAGCTGCGAGCCCAGCGCATCAATGTCGGCCTGCCACGGCAGCATCGATTCGATGGCTTGCTGTGGATCTTCATTGGCGTAGCGCTCAGGCAGCGCGAACGTTTCGAAACCCTCGGCGCGCAATGCCTCCAGACGATGTCCCGGCAACCGTCGACAGGCGAAGGCGACATGACTGCCCTGCGCACGCAGCACTCGCGCCAGCGGCAGGCAGCGGGCGATGTGGCCGCTGCCGATGGTCGGCGAGGCGTCGGCGCGAATCAGCACTCTCATTGCAGCTCTCCACCAGCCTTGAGCGCGGCGTAAAGGTATTCGGCGCGTTTCCAGTCTTCGGCGGTATCGATGTCCTGGACCAGATGCCGGGGCAGAATCACCGGCAGGCTGGCTGGCGAATAGAGCACCTCGCCGCGCAACCACGCCTCACAACGGCCCCAATAAAACTGACCGGCATCCTGAAAAGCTTTGGGCAGGTCCTGCGAGCGGGTGTTGCGGAACTCGGGATACAACGCGCGCAAGGCGCCCTGCTCGTCCAGCGTCAATGCCCGTTGCACCGGAAAGCCGAAATCGCAAACGGAGAACGCAAACGACTTGTCTGCATGCCGTTCCAGCAACTCCAGGCCTTCACGTAGATAACGCACCTGCAACAGCGGTGCCGTAGCGTAAATGCAGCAAGCGAAATCGAAGGATGGCAGTTGCTCCAGCGCATGCACGATCACTGCCGCCGTGCCGGTGAAATCATCGGCCAACGCCGCCGGACGCATGAACGGCACCTGTGCACCGTGCGCTCGCGCCACCTCGGCAATCTCGGCATCGTCCGTGCTGACCACCACCAGGTCGAACAAGCCGGACTCGAGCGCGGTGCGGATCGAACGGACAATCATCGGCACGCCGTCGAATGGCAAAAGGTTCTTGCGCGGGATGCGTTTGCTACCGCCACGGGCCGGGATGATTGCGACGTTGCTCAAGGGCGCTTTTCCAACAGGAACCAAGTGATGTCGTCCACAGGAAACTGCGGATCGCGGTGATAGACGAAACCATAATCCAGCAAGTGCAAATCGGCATAGCGATCGAGCATTTCACCGGCAAAGTCGCGCTTGAACAGCTTGCCGCTGTTGCCACGATAGGACACCTCCACCGGTGCCGGATTGTAATACTCGGCGATCAGGATGTAGCGCTGGCTCAACGCGTACAACTGCGCATAAGCAGTCGGCAACAGCTCCGGGGCCAAGTGAATCAGCACGCCTTTACTCAGGGTCAGGTCGTAGCGGCGCTCGCGCGGGAAATCGAACAGCGAGCCTTGCCAGATCTGCGCAATGTCCAACGCCCGAGCTTGAGCACAGGCGCTTTCATTGATCTCGACGCCGAACAGTTCACAGCGCGGCAGCAGTTGATGCAACGCCTGCAAATTGTTGCCGGCATTGGTGCCCAGCTCAACCAGACTCTCGATACCTGCAGCCCGGCTCAGCGCTTTGGCAAACAGCGCCAGGTTCGCCGCCACTAGCGGCTGACCGACATTGCGCGCGACGTACTGGTTGCCGAAGTCGCCCTGCCAGAACTTTTCCTGCTCACTCAAATGACGCATTGCAGATACTCATCCATTGCCTCAGCGGCAATTATTCGGTCAGCCGACGCAATTGCTCGACCACGTAATCCTGTTGCGCATCGCTCAACAGCGGAAACAGCGGCAGGCTGATCGCCTCGGCGTAATAACGCTCGGCCTCGGGGAAATCGCCCTCGGCGAAACCCAGGTCGCGATAGTACGGCTGCAGGTGCACAGGAATGTAGTGCAGATTCACGCCAACACCGGCAGCACGCAAGCCTTCAAACACCTGACGATGACTGAGGCCGATGCGGTCGGTCTGCAGCCGAATCACATACAGGTGCCAAGCCGACTCCGCCTCGGGCTGAGAGCTGGGCAACGTCACCGGCAGATACGCCAGCAAGCGATCGTATCGCGCCGCGAGTTCACGACGTCGGGCGATGAAGTCGTCGAGTTTGCTCAGTTGCGACAAACCCAGCGCGGCTTGCAGATCGGTCATGCGGTAATTGAAACCCAGCTCGATCTGCTGGTAGTACCACGGGCCGTGGCTCGGTTCGCTCATCTGCTGCGCATCGCGGGTCATGCCGTGGCTGCGCAAACGCTGCAAGCGCTCAGCCAGTTGCGGCCGATTGGTCAGCACCATGCCGCCCTCGGCGCTGGTGATGATTTTCACCGGATGAAAGCTGAACACCGTCATCGCTGCGAACTCACCGCAGCCGACCGGCCGCCCGGCGTAGGAGGCACCGACCGCGTGAGACGCATCTTCGATCACGGTGAAGTTGTAGCGCTCGGCCAGTTCGGCAATCTTGCGCATGTCACAGCTCTGCCCGGAGAACGCCACCGCTACTAGCACTTTGGGCAAAGTGCCGTCCTGCTCAGCCTGATCGAGTTTCGCTTCGAGAGCGAACGCATCAAGGTTCCAGGTCAGCGGATCAATGTCGACGAAATCAACCTCGGCACCGCAATACCGTCCACAGTTGGCCGAGGCAAGAAAGGTGTTTGGCGTTGTCCACAAACGATCACCCGGCCCCAGGCCTGCGGCCAGACAGGCAATGTGCAGCGCCGCTGTGGCGTTGCACACCGCGACGGCGAAGTCAGCCTGGCAACGCTCGGCCATTGCCTGCTCGAAACGCTCGATGCTCGGCCCTTGGGTCAGCCAGTCCGACTGCAGCACTTGGACGACGGCATCGATGTCTGCCTGATCGAGGCTCTGCCGACCGTAGGGAATCATGCCGAGAGCTTCGCGTGCAGATCAGCGATCTGCCCGACCGAAAGGAAATGCGGATTGGTGTCGGAGCGGTACTCGAAATCCTCGCTCACGGCACGCCCCTGCTCGCCGAGTTTGTCGACGGCAAAATCAACATCGACGCTGGTAAAGCGAATCGACGGCTGGATGGTGTAGTGATCCGCAAACTCCAGGGTCATCCGCGCATCGTCCAGCGGCACCATCAATTCATGGAGCTTCTCGCCGGGACGAATGCCGACGTTCTTGTGCGGCAGGTGTTCAGCCATGCCGCGCGCCAGATCGACAATGCGGATCGATGGAATCTTCGGCACAAACACTTCACCGCCGTGCATCCGCGCAAAGCTGTCGAGGACGAATTGCACGCCGTGGTCGAGGGTGATCCAGAACCGCGTCATGCGCTCGTCAGTGATCGGCAGTTCCTGTGCGCCATCGGCGATCAGTTTGCTGAAGAACGGCACCACCGAACCACGGGAACCGGCCACGTTGCCGTAGCGCACCACGGCAAACCGCGTTTCCTGCTCGCCGGCAATATTGTTGGCAGCGACGAACAATTTGTCCGAGAGCAACTTGGTCGCGCCGTACAGGTTGATCGGGCTGGCGGCTTTGTCGGTGGACAGCGCGACAACTTTTTTCACCCCGTTGTCGATGGCGGCGGCAATGATGTTTTCCGCGCCATTGACGTTGGTGCGGATGCATTCGGTGGGGTTGTATTCCGCCGCCGGCACTTGCTTCAACGCCGCGGCATGCACCACGTAATCGATGCCGCGCATGGCCTGACGCAGACGGTCAGCGTCACGCACGTCACCAATGAAATAACGCATGCACGGCGCGTTGAACGTCTGCTGCATTTCGTACTGCTTCAACTCGTCACGGGAAAACACCACCACGCGCTTGGGCTGGTATTGCTCGAGCAGGCGCGTGATGAATTTGCGCCCGAACGAACCTGTGCCGCCGGAGATGAAAATCGATTTACCGTTGAACATATGCTGATTCCTGTCCGGCGCGCTTAAGCGAGCAACTGTGCCCAGTTGACCGAGGCATTTTCACCCAGGGTGAAACCTTTGCCGCTCAGCGCCAGGTTCGCGTTGTAAGCCGGATCCTGCGCGAAGACGGCGCTCCATTTCTCACGCAGTGCCGCCAGTGCTTCTGGCGCCTGCGGCAACTCGCCGGTATGCAGCACCTGCACCAACGGCGTCCACACGGTGAGGTAGCCGGCCTGACTCGCCTTGAGGCACAGATCGACATCGGCATAACCCTCGACGAACGTCACTTCATCCAGCCCGCCAAGCGCGTTGAACAGCTCTTTGCGCACCATCAGGCAGACCTTCGACACGGCCGAGTAATTCTGCTCGACGGCCAAGCGATGCATGTAGCCGTCTGCTGCGTGACTTTCGCCGATGAAGGCCGAACCCACGCCGTCGTTCAGGCCAAGAATCAAGCCGGCCTGGGCCACCTTGCCGTCACGGTCGACCAATTTCGCACCGACGATGCCCACTTCCGGACGCTGGGCGTGGTTGAGCAGCGAATCGATCCAGTTCGGGTTGACGACTTCACTGTCTGCGGCCAACAGCACCAGATACTCACCTTGAGCCTGCTCGCTGGCGGCGTTGTACAGCGCGACTTCGCTCAGCGGGTGATCGGCACGCAACACATTGACTTTGGCGTGGCGCAGCGTGCCCAGCCAGTCGTTGACCGCTGCCGACTGATTGGCGTTTGCCGCCAGCAACACTTCATAACGACTGTAACGGGTTCTGAGCAGCACGCCTTCCAGGCAGCGGCGCAGCACTGGCAGATCATCGATGACCGGCACAATGATCGAAACCAGCGGCTGTTCCGTGTGACGGTAATCGATTTGCCAGGTGCCCGGCGCCGTCGACGTGACCTTGGCCTTGTAGCCGCGATTGCCCAGATGACGCAGCAACGCCTGACGTTCGTGGGCGTTTTCTTCAAGCTCTGCCGCCTGAGTGATCAGCAACGGCTCGTCGAGATGCGCCAGACCGTCGAGGCCACCCTGCTCGATGATGCGCAACAGCAGGTCGAATTCCAGCGCTTTGCTGAAGTCAGCCTGATATCCGCCGGCTTCAAGCAACACTTCGCGGCGGATCAACCAATGGCGCGCCATCAGTGCCGGCACGCTTTGCAGCAGATCCAGGTTGAAACCCGGACGGAACACGTCAACCAGCGCGCCATTGTCCTTGCGCTGGATTTCATCGGTGGCCACCGCACGCACACCTTCGGCCGACATCAGCTCCAGACTGGCGCGCAACAGGCCGCTGGCGGTGAACTGGTCACCCGCCTCACCCAGCAGCAACCAATCGCTTGGCGACTGCTGAGCGCTCTGGTTGAGCTTGTCGACAAAGTTGCTTTGGGTGACACGAACAAAGTGCAGGGTGTTTTGTGCCGTCGTCGCCGCCGGTGCTTCGCCGGTGGTGAACACGACAATCCTGAACGCTTTGCAGTGACCTTCCAGCAGGCTGTCGAGCGACACCTGCAACTTGTCGATGTCGTTGTCCAGATCGAGCAGGAAAATGCCGAATTGCGGGCCACCGCCCTCAGTCGCCAGATGTTGGCCTATCGACTCGAGTTGTTCGATCGCCGGCGCGCGAGCCGCCAGCCACTGCAACAGGCGACCGGACTTCATTTTGCCGAACACTGGCTGATGATCTTCGACCAATAGCGCTTCGAGACGGGCGATCCACTCGCGCATGGCTTGCGCAGCGCTTTCGTCGCCGACGATGTCCAGTTGGGTCGCCAGACGTTTGACCACGGTCAGGTTGAACGCATTCAGATCATGGGCCTGCCATAACCGGTCAACCACACTTTCCGCCGTGTCGTTATTGCGCGCCTGCAACAGGTGCGCTTGCCGGGCCCACACGCCTTCCAGTCCTTCCAGTTGCATGCGACCGGCCGGCAGGGTGTGCAACATGAATTCGAACTGCTCCAGACGCTCAAAGAATGCCTGGTTGTAGAACGGCATTTCAACGTACTGCAGCGGGCCAAAACGACGATCCGGCGCCTTCAGTTCCTGGTTCCAGGTCGATTCGATAATCAGCTCGGCAGTCAGCGCCCGCCCGGACTTCAGGCTGTCGGCCATTGCCTCGAAACTCTCCAGGGCAAAGGCCTTGGCCTGCCCGGCATCCAGCCCTTCGATAGCGGTAGGCAGCGAGACGAGAAACTCGGCAAACGCCTCTCGTTCGGCGACCGATTTGGCGTCGACGTAGGTCAGCGAGTGATACACATCGGTATTGTGCTCGGAGACACCGTAGTTGATCTCGCGCACTACGTACGGAATCGGCAGGATGCGGGCCTTGGCACTGGCCAGCAGGTAGTAGACGTGGCCGATTTCCTGCCACTGGAAATTGGTCCCCGGCGGCAACGCCGAGTGCCAGTTTTTCATCAGATCAGTACGGGTCACCGCGTAGAACGGCGGGATGTACTGGTTCATGTAATCGAGGACGCGCTCCTGCGCCCGCTCGGACGCATAGTCTTCCTGGACTTTCTTGTCGCGGCGGTAGTAGTTCACGCCATGAGCCAATGACAGGTACATCAGGCAATAGCCGTGGCACATCCCGTAATCAGGGTTGGCATGCAGGAAACCGACGGATTCTGCCAGCGAATCATGCAGGATGAAATCGTCGTCGGCCGCCAGCACCATGTATGGCGTGGTCAGTTTCTCCACGCCATACGCCAGTTTGGCCTGCATGCCCCAGTAGGCGAACTGCGGCACATGGTGGTAATCGACGGCGTCAAAGTCGCCTTCAGGTCGTTCGAGTGTCGAATCGAGCACCATGATTCTGCAGGGCAAGCTGCTGTAATACTTCACCGCCCGGCGCAAAAACGCCGGCCGATTGTGAGTAATCAGGACGACGGTCAATAGCTCTTCGAGCGGTACCGCCAGTTCAGAACTGTACTTGCCTTGCATAACTTCTCTCCACAACCGGCGACTCGCCGAAACAACGCTTGGTGATGTTGCGAATTAACGGACGCGACGCAGATAGCCGTCCGGCGCCACGGTGATCAACAGCTTGTTCTGCAACTGCTGGTCGATCTCGAAATCCTGGTTCTCTTCCAGGTATTTCCACACGGCGGTTTTCGGGTTGTCGCCCGGGCCCCACGGACGATCCGGGAAGAAATCGGCCGGCATGTCTTCAACCACGGTGTCCATGACCACGCAGTAGCTGTCGACCGACACCAGCGGTGCGTACAGACGCAGCTCCTCCAGTACGTGATCGTGGGTGTGGTTGGAGTCCAGAACCAGAATGACTTTCTTGCCTTTGGCCGCCGCCTGCACCTGGGCAGCAATGCCGGCGTCGATGCTCGAGCCTTCGATCATCTTGATGCGCTTGGCCATCGGGTGGCTTTCGATCGCTTCGCGGTTGTGCGGGCGAATGTCGAGGTCGATGCCCAGCACTTCGCCGTGGCCCTGCAACTCCAGCAACGAGGCGTAGTAGATAATCGAACCGCCGTGGGCGATGCCGCACTCGATGACCAGATCCGGTTTGACCTGCCAGATGATCTCCTGCATGGCCATCATGTCTTGTGGCAACTGGATGATCGGACGGCCCATCCACGAGAAGTGGTAACTGTATTTGTGCTTGGCCGATTCGTTGAAGAAATCGCGGGCCAGACCCGTCAGTTTCTGGTCGTCACCCTGCTGGGCAATCTGTTCCCGGCACTCGGCTTCGAAGGCTTGGTTGATGCTGTTGTCGGTCATTTTAATAATCTCAAGGGTCACTGAAACGAAGCGCTGTCGACGGCGTGATAGACGTAGCGTCCACCGGTCATCCGCTTGATCTCTTCGAGGTAATTGGAATTCATCACAAACAGGTTGGCGCCCTCGGGCAGCGCGTCCATGGCCTCTTGCGGCGAGGACACCCGCGCGCCGCTCAACGGCAGATAACGCCCCTGCTTGGCCGGGTTGATATCCACCACACGGTCCACCGCCACACCGGCACGTTGCAGGAACAGCGAATAAATCACGCCTTTGGACGAAGCGCCCCAGATCGCCGAACCCTGCTCGGGGGCGGACTGAATGATCTGCACGGCGCGATCGAGGCTGGCGGTGAAGCCGTCAGGCAGGCTCAGGCGCGGCACCGGTTGATCCGGAGTCAGGCGCAAGGTCGACAGGTCGGCGACGATGTACAGGTATTGGCCACCGAACAGGTGACCGGCCTCGTGCACAGTGCCGAACATCCGGCGCAGGTCATCGAGACGGAAATAATTGACGTGTTCGTAGAACAGGTCGAACCAGGCTTTGTGCTCGAGGATCCAGTCAAAGCACGGCACTTCGATGTAGATCTGTCCGCCCTGATTGGCGTTGGCCATTTCCGCGAGGAAACTGACCGGATCCTGAATGTGCTCCAGCACATGGCGCAGGACGATGGCGTCCGCTGCCAGACCCAGGCCCCGTGTGAAAGGTGCCTTGATCACGTCGGCATTCTCGCCTTCGTACGCCGGATCAATGCCGGTGATCGAATAGCCGAGGCCCTTGAGCAATTCCAGGAAATAGCCTTTGCCACAGCCGACTTCGATCAGCTCCTGGCCCTTGAAGTGCTTGGCGATGATGCCTTCGACGTCACTCAAGTGCTTCTGGAACTGGCCGGAATGCGCCTGCTCGTTCTGGTAATCGGCGTCGTAGCTGAGCTTGTCGGCGTCGAACGCCGCGTTGAAGATCAGACCGCTGCGCTCGTCCTGCACCAACAGCATGTCGGCACTGGCCGAGGCCTGCGCCGACGCGGGATCGGCAAAGGTGCGATTCTGCAGCACCGGCAGGTCGGTGACCCGGTACAACTCGTGCCTCATTGCGGCTCTCCCAATAACTGTTGCAAGCGCTCGGTCACCGCCCAGAACGCCAAGGGTTCGTGGGTCGGATATGGGTAGTGGCCGAGGTTCAGATTCAGTGTCGCGCCACGTTCGCGCAGGCGCTGTTCAACCAATGAACGCACCGACACCGGTTGGCCGCTGGCGCAATTGATCACGCCGTCGAAGTCGTGTCGTTGCAGGATCGCGGCGAGGTAACCGGCAGCGTTTTCAATCGGCAGAAAATCACGCAACTGATCGCCGGCCGACATGTTGAACGACGCCTCACCGGTATCGATCGCCCGGTCCAGAGCCGCCAACAGGCTGTTGGGGTTCTGCCCTTCGCCATGCAGATAGAACAAGCGCGCCCACTGCAACGTGAACGGCAGTTCCTGCTGCAGGTTTTGCAAAAACAGGTGCAGCGTATGCTTGGCCAGACCGTAAGGGTTGCTCGGCTGCGGCGCGGAGCTTTCGCTGAGCGGACCGCTTTGCATGCCGTATTCGAAACAGGTGCCGGTGACCAGCACCTGCTGCACGCCCGCCTCGACCGCGCTTTTGATAAAGCGGTAATCGGCCATCAGGTTGTGCTCGAAATGGAACAGCGCCCGATAGTTCGGCAAGCCCGGCCAGGCCAGATGCGCCAGCGCATCGATACCAGCGGTCAACGCAGCGAAATCGAGATCGGCGGCGTGAATATCCGCGCTCACAAACTCGACGTCGTTGATCCACGGCATGCCTTGCGCGGTTTCTGCGTTGCGCGCCACGGCGCGGATCTCGCAGCCACGGGCCAGCAACGCCGCAACCAGATGGCGGCCGACAAAACCGGTAGCGCCGGTAACCAGTACCTTCACAGCACTTTCAACTCGGGCACGGCGATCACAAAGCGGCCGTCCCACTGACGCACTTGCGCCAGTTGCTGACTGACTTCGTGCAGCAGGTTCCACGGCAGCACCAGCACGTAGTCCGGTTTTTCGATGTCGATCTGTGCCGGCGCGACGATCGGAATGCGACTGCCCGGCAGGAATTTACCCTGCTTGTGCGGGTTGGCATCAGCCACCCAGGCGAGCAGATCCGGTTTGACCCCGGCGTAGTTGAGCAAGGTGTTGCCCTTGGCGGCAGCGCCGTAGCCGACCACACGTTTGCCATCGGCCTTGGCCTGCAACAGAAAGCGCAGCAAGTCATGCTTGATGCGTTCAGCGGCAGGCGCGAGGGTTGCGTAGTACTCGACGGTTTTTACCCCGGCCTCGAACTCGGCCTGCAACTGTTGTTGCACCGCTGGTTGAACCACGCGGCGTTCACCGTCCTTGCGCTGGACGAACACCCGCAGCGAACCGCCGTGGGTGGTCAGTTGGCTGACGTCGAAGACTTCCAGACCATTGCGCTCGCACAGGGTCTGCACGGCGGTCAGCGACAGGTAGGAATAGTGTTCGTGATACAGCGTGTCGAACTGCGCGCCAGCCATCAGCGTCAGCAGTTGCGGGAATTCGAAGGTGGCGACGCCGGTCGGCTTGAGCAGCGTCGCGAAGCCACCGAGGAAATCGTTGATGTCCGGCACATGGGCGAGCACGTTGTTGGCCGCCATCAGGTCAGCGCCCCAACCTTCGCTTTTCAGTTGCGCAGCAGTGTCGCAACCGAAGAACAGTTCGCGGATCTCCAGGCCTTTTTCGCGTGCCGCTTGTGCAGTGCTGCGCGTCGGTTCAACGCCCAGGCAGGCAATGCCGCGAGCGGCGACGTATTGCAGCAGGTAACCGTCGTTGGCGGCGACTTCAACCACACGGCTGTCGGCGGTCAGGCCGAAACGCTCGACCATCTCGGCGACATAGCGCTCGGCATGGGCCAGCCAGGTGCTGGAGAACGAACTGAAATAGGCGTACTCGGCGTCGAACAGGCTATCGGCGCGGGTGTAATCCTCGGTCTGCACCAGCCAGCATTGCTGACACACCGCGACCTTCAGCGGCACCCATTGCTCGGCCTGCTCCAGGCGATCAGCGTGGACGTAGGCGTTGGACGGTGGCGAGGTGCCGAGGTCGATCAGCGGCAGGCTCAGCGGTGCGGCGCACCCACGGCAGTTCATAGATGCACTCCAGCAAAGTGTTGATCGAGCGCGGGATGGCTGGAATCACGCGCTGACAAATTATTGACAGGCAACGGCCAGGCAATCGCCAGCCGTGAATCATTCACCGACAGCCCACCCTCGTGCTCCGGCGCGTAATCGGCGCTGTGCAGGTAAAGCAGTTCGGCGTCTTCGGTGAGGGTCTGGAAACCATGGGCGAACCCGGCCGGAATCAACAGACTGCGGCCGTCGCCAGCCTTCAGATGCTCGGCGTGCCAGTGCAGAAAAGTCACGGAGTCAGGGCGCAGATCCACCGCCACGTCCCACACTTCACCGCGCAGGCAAGTGATCAGTTTGGCTTCCGGGGCATTGGCATTCTGATAATGCAGACCACGCACACTGCCCTTCTCACGAGTGCAGGAATGGTTGATCTGACGGATATGGAACTCACTGCCGAACGCACTCAGGCTGCCTTCGCAGAACAGCCGGGCAAAGTGTCCGCGCTGATCTTCGAAACGTTTGTGCTGGACGCTGAACAGTCCGGCCAGCGGCAATGCCTTCAGGGAGAATTCGCTCACAACGCGCCTCGGTACAGGTTCAGTTGGCCGAGAGTGACGTTGCGCATGTCATCGCCGTTCTGCCACGCCAGATGCCAGTCGAGGGTCTGGGCCAGACATTGTTGCAAGGTCCAGCGCGGATGCCAGCCAAGTACTTGGCGTGCGCGGCTGCTGTCCAGACGCAGCAGGCCGGCCTCGTGCAGTTCGCTTTTTTCGATGCGCAAACCGCACGCCTGCGGCCAACGGCTGGCGAGCAATTCGACCACTTCGCCGACACTGCACATGTCCGCTTCACCCGGGCCGAAGTTCCACGCCCCGGCGTATTCCGGGCCTTGTTCGTAGAGCCCGGCGGCCAGTTGCAGGTAACCGGCCAGCGGCTCCAGCGCGTGCTGCCACGGGCGCACGGCTTGCGGATAACGCAGGGTCACCGGTTCGTCGGCGCTCCACGCTTTGAGCACGTCGGGAATCAGGCGCTCCGGGGCAAAATCGCCGCCGCCCAGGACGTTGCCAGCGCGCGCGGTGGCCAGGGCCAGACCGTGCTCGGCGTACTTGTCCGCCGGGAAAAACGACGCGGCATACGACTGTGCGAGCAATTCACAGCAGGCCTTGCTGCTGCTGTAAGGATCGTGGCCACCAAGGGCTTCGTCTTCGCGGTACGGCCACAGCCATTCCTTGTTGGCGTAGACCTTGTCAGTGGTCACCAGCACGCAGGCGCGCACGCAACCGACCTGACGAATCGCTTCGAGCAGGTTCAGCGTGCCCATGACGTTACTGGAGTACGTGCCGAGCGGATCGCGATAGCCTTCGCGCACCAACGGCTGAGCCGCCAGGTGCAGAACGATCTCAGGCTCGGTGTCGGCGATGATTTCCAGCAAGGCACCGAGATCCCGCAGATCACCGCGCTGATCGTTGATGCCCTCATGCACCCGCGCCAGTTCGAACAAGCTCGGCTCAGTCGACGGATCCAGGGAAAAGCCGCTGACTTGCGCGCCGAGGCTTTGCAGCCACAGGGTCAGCCAGCTGCCTTTGAAACCGGTGTGTCCGGTGACGAGGACGCGTTTGCCGCGCCAGAAATCCGCACTCAGGCCCATTGCTTCCATGGGGCCTCCCCGCTCTGCCACAGCGCTTCGAGATGGTTCTTGTCGCGCAGGGTGTCCATCGGATGCCAGAAGCCTTCGTGCTCGAAGGCTTTCAACTGTTCGTCCGCGGCCAGACGCGCCAGCGGTTCGGCTTCCCAAGTGGTGGCGTCATCGGCGATGTACGGCAGCACTTTCGGCGAGAGCACGAAGAAGCCGCCATTGATCCAGCCACCGTCACCGCGAGGCTTTTCGGTGAAGCCCAGCACTTGATCACCCTGACGCTCAAGCGCGCCGTAGCGGCCCGGCGGTTGCACGGCAGTGACGGTCGCGAGACGGCCGTGGGCTTTGTGGAAATCCACGAGTTGAGCAATGTTGATATCGGAAACGCCGTCGCCGTAAGTGAAGCAGAACGCCTCTTCATCCTTGAGGTAACGGCCGGCACGCAGCAGACGACCACCGGTCATGGTTTCCTCACCGGTGTCGATGAGCGTGACGCTCCACGGCTCGCTGTAATTCTGGTGCACGTCCATGCGGTTTTCACGCATGTTGAAGGTGACGTCAGAGGTGTGCAGGAAGTAGTTGGCGAAGAAGTCCTTGATCGCATAGCCCTTGTAGCCGAGGCAGATCACGAAGTCGTGAATTCCGTGGGCGGAATACTGCTTCATGATGTGCCAGAGAATTGGCTTGCCGCCGATCTCGATCATTGGCTTGGGCTTGAGGTGCGACTCTTCACTGATGCGCGTGCCGAGGCCACCCGCCAAAATAACTGCCTTCATCGTCTCCCCTCTTGTTCTTCACCGGGCTGCGCATGGCTTTGTTGAGCGCTGCGGGCCGTCTGGCTAAACCTTTTGCCGCTCCGGGCGCCGCTGGAGTGACCGCGAGCGCTCGTTTTATGGCGATTTACAGGGGACTTGCAGGAAACGCGCCAGCTCCACAAGCCCCCTCACCCTAACCCTCTCCCAAAGGGAGAGGGGACTGACCGAGGTGTTTGGGAGAGCTACGCCGACGTGAAAGACCGAGTCGAGCTCAGATTCTGAAACAGATCAAAAGCCCCTCACCCTAACCCTCTCCCAAAGGGAGAGGGGACTGACCGTGGTGTTTGCGTGAGATACGCCGACGTGAAATACCGAGTCGAGCTCAGGTTTTGAAAGGCCCACAAATCGGCTCCCTCTCCCTCGGGAGAGGGCTGGGCGGGCGGCGTTCCGATGAGGGGAAAACCCACCACAAATCCAAAGCCGACCACGCCCCGCTCCTCACCACTCAACAGGATGAGCGTTAGCTCGGCTGCAGCTCTTGATCTGTAGGGCGACGTCGGAAGGCTGAGTGGAGGGATTGATCCGGGCGTGGGAGCGCAGCGACCGTTTGGCGCAGCCAAACACAGCGAGAGGAGGTGCAGCGAAGCAAACCGTAGGCGCTGCGCCCGGATCGATCCCGCAGCGAAGGAACCCCGAGCCCCAGCGAGCGGGCCGTACGCAGGAGCAAGCGTTTTTGGTTACTTTTTAGGCGTTTGTAAAAAGTGACCCGCCGTAAGGGCGGAACCCTAATCAGCAACCCCCGCAGCAACGGATACACCCCCAAAACCCCAAGAGCCTGGTCGGCCCAAAGGCCGCCAAGCCCGGCTCGATCAATCCGCCAGCCAGCCGTATTCCCAGTAGCGCAAGTTATCGCCGCGCAACACGTAATCGCGCAACACCACCTCACGCAATTCATCGCCCATGCGATAACTGGCATCCGGATCGGCCAAGTGCATACGGATCGCTTGCAGCCATTCATCCGTACTGTTGGTCTTGATCCGCGTGCACGGCAAATAACCGCGATAGGCCTCGGTATCCGTACAGATCACCGGGTAACCGCAGGCGCCGTATTCCAGTAGCCGCAAGTTGCTCTTGCAGTCGTTGAAGATATGGAATTCCAGCGGCGCCAGTGCCAGATCGAGGTTGAGACTGGCCAGTTTTGCCGGGTACACGTCCAGACCGATGACACCGTGGAACTCATGCATGTAGGGACGCAAATCATCCGGGCACATGCCGAAAAACACCCAGTCGACTTCATTGGCCAGTTCACGAACGACCTCGGCGATCACCGCCAGATCACCGTGGTGACTGGTGCCGCCGCCCCAGCCGACCCGCGGTTTCTTCGAGGTCCGACGCTGGCTGCGCAGGTGGCCCCACAAGTCCTTGGCCAACATGTTGGGGACGACACGAATGTCGTGGTGCATGTCCGACAGCACATTAGCCAGTGGTGCGGTGGATACGACCGCGCGATCACACAGCCCGATCGCACGCCGCACCATGCGCTCCATATCCTGCTTGCTCGGCATGTTACGGATGTGCGCATTGCGGTGGGGAACATCAATGACGTAGTCGTCGAGTTCGAAGATCCGTCGAGCGTTGAAGTACTTTTTCAGCGGTGGGATTTCATCGATGGCGTACTCCGAGTAGCGCCCTTGCAGAACGATCACATCAGGCGACTGACGTTCGATGTCGATGATCGACGGCAAGCCGTAGCAAATGCGCCCTTCAGCCCGATTGGCCGCTTCCAGCTCGATCATCGGCTGGCTCATGCGGTAATGGCCGATGGCTGAAGCATTGATCGGCACCACCAGCAGATTGGGCAGCTGCGCCTTGGAGAACGCACTCCACCCCGTGCGCAGTCCCGGCTCCAGACTGAAGTTGGTGGCGCCCACGCCCTGCAACGTCAGGTTGACGTTGTAGGCCGGATCGCGCGCCACCAGCGGCAACCAGCGCTGGTAAAACGTGTCCCGCTCCTCGGTGTGCAGCGCTTCTTCCTCCGGTGTCGCCATCGCATTTGGCCGCGCACCCACAGCCAGGATCGCATTGGGGTTCAACACCACCAGATAACCGTCGCGGCCAACGCGCAGACACAGGTCCACGACATTGAGCGTTTGTTTGAGGTCCTGCTCGTCCAGCCCGCCGGCAGCTTCGAACACCGACTTGCGAATCATCAGGCAATCACCGCCGACGGCACTCAGGTCATGCACCGCCTGCAGGCGATGCATGTACCCTTCCGACTGCATCGGCTGGCCATAGAACGGCAACCCGACCGGCCCGTTCAAGCCAAGAATCAGCCCGGCGTGCAGTACGCCGCCGTCCGGATTGAACAGCTTGGCGCCAACCACCCCGACTTCCGGGCGTTGCGCATGATTGAGCAGTTCGTCGAGCCAGTCGTTCCGGGTGATCACCGCAAAGGCGTTGAGCATCAACACATACTCACCGCGCGCCTGGCTGACGGCATAGTTGTGCACCGCTGCTGCGTTACCCTTTTGCGGGTAGCTCAGCACGCGAATCCGCTCGCTGCCCAGTTGTGCCATACCGTCCAGCCAAGCCAACGCTTCAGCGCTTTCGCTGCCGTTATCGACCAAGAGCAATTCGTACTCGGTGTAGTCGGTCTTTTCCAGCAATGTCTCGACGCAGCGTTGCAAGGCAGCCGTCTGGTCCTGCGTGACAATGACCACCGACACCAATGGGCGCCGGGCATGCTGATAGTCGACACGATTGAGCAGCCCGCCGTTACGGTCGCGAATGTCGTGAGCAATGCCAAGGCGTTGCAGATGCGCTTCGAGGATTCGCGGACTTTGCTGCGCAACGCCAGGATCAGTGAGCCATTGCGACAGGTCGAATTTCGACTCCAGCAACACTTCAGCAATGTGCCCGACGACTTGCAGGCCATCGCTTTCAACCATGCGCCACAGCACATCGTGGGGCGCGAGTTCGGCGAACGTCGAGGTAAAACCACCAAGCGCCAGGAACCGTTCGCGCTGGAACGCCAGCGCACGCCCGACGTAAGGGTAGCTGCGCATGAGGTCGAGGTTGAAATCCGGCTTGAACGCAGGCTCGGCCGACTCACCATCGCGCAGACTGCCTTCGTCGCTGTACAGGCATGTCAATGAGCTTGCGTGCGCAATGCGATCGGCCATCACCAACAATGCTGGCGCCACCGGGCAGTCACCTGGCTGCAACAGATAAAACCAGTCGGCGCCTTCCAGTTGCGGCAGCAGAGCGTTGATCTGCTCCAGGCCGTCACCCTGCAACGGCATGTGGAACACCCGATCGTCCAGCTTCGCTTCGCTGCAAGCCGTGGACAGCAGCAGAACCAGCTCCGGCGGGTAATCCTGAGCGGCGAGTGCCGCAAGGGTGCGCTTCAGGCCATCGCGACTGCCTTGGGCATCAATGATGATCGGCACGATGCGCGGTCGGTACGGCCAGCCAGCGAGGGTTTCCGGCAGCCATTGGCGCTGCGCCTCGGTCAACACCCGAACCGCCAGCCATTGTGCATAGAGTTCGCCAAAACTGAAGCTGTCGACTCCGACCCCCAGCTCCTGACGGCTCTGCTTGGTGCCGAGGGTACGGCTCAGCGGCAGTTCTTCCCAGACCCGAGGTGTCTCATCGGCCTTGGTCAACGGCACATAACGCACCCAGCCCGGCGCCGGTGCCGACTCGCCGCTGCGGACCTTGAGCATTTGCGAGATCCACTCGCGCTCGATCTCCGCCGCGTCTTTCATCGGTTGCTGCGCGCTCAGACGCTCGGGGTAGAGACGCTCGGCACTCAGTACGTTGTTGGAGACCACCAGATTGCCGCGCCGCAACAGACAGACGTACAAGGCAAAATCCAGCGTCGCAACGAAGCAGGCACCCTCCTCGGTCAAGGCTGGCAAAAGCTCCACAACATCGCTACGGCGAAACAGCGCACTACTGAATCCACCCAGTACGTTGACCGGGAATTTTTCAAAGATGCTCAGTACATCGTCGCCTTTGAGCAAGCCACTGGCCGGCGACAATGAGCTGTTTTCCAGACGTGCGGGCAGGATGATGTCGTTGGCATCCCACAACAACCGTTGCGCTACCACCAGACTGACTTCGTCACGCCGCAGCTCGTGGGCTTGCTGTTCGATACAGGCCGAATACAGCAGGTCATCGTCACACAGGAATTTGATGAACTCGCCCCGGGCTTGCTCAAGGCAGGCCTTCAGGTTACCGACCAGTCCCAGCGTTCGTGGGTTGCGCACGTAACGCACGGCAAAGCCGGTCTGTTCCGTCACCCGCGTAACGATGTCTTCAATCTCGTCGCCACGATTGTCATCGCACACGATGATTTCAAGATTGGCGTAATTCTGGCTGACAGCGCTGTTCAGCGTCCGCTCGAAGAAGCGCGGATTGAAGGCGGGAATGACAAGACTGACAAGAGGGAGTGAATTCACGGCGGGCTCACAGGCGGTGCGAGCCCGCTCGGAAAAGCGAGCCCTTGATACCGCTAAAAAACATGACTGAGTGGCAGGGTAAACGGGCGCTTACGCGCCCGTTGAGGATCAGATCTTGTTGAACAGACCCAACTGGCTGATCTTGCTGAACGCAAGCTGCGAAGCTTGCAGCATGGTCTGCTGCAGGGTCAGTCGCGTCATCACTTCAGCCGGATCCGAATCGCGAATGGAACCTTGCGTGGTGGTATTCGCGGTGCTCAGACTGTCATTGGTGGTGGCTTGCATTTCCAGCGCCTGACCACGAGCACCAATCTCGGTCACCGCAGCGCCGATTTGATTGTTGGCCGCGTCGATGTTGCCGAGGCCCGCCTCCATGGCGCCCTGGAATTTCTGCTTGGCCACCGGATCACCATCGATCGGTGTATTCAGAGCAGTAATCATCTGACCGAGGGTGTCGAGCACGTTCTGGGTCTGGTGATCATTTGGGCGGATCGAGAACTGATCACCCGTGGCCGGTGCGCTGCCCAGAGCAAAGGTCACGCCTGCCGCCGTGGCGTTGCTACCGGCCACAGTGCCCGAGGACACCGGTTTGCTGTCCGCAGTCACCGGCGCGGCATACAGATCGAATGCGGTGGCGCTGGTGAACTTGAGAACGGCGCCGCCCTGCGGGAATGCCGCGGTGTACGCTGCCTGGTCAGTGATGCTCGAACCGGTAATCACGGCGGTCGACGGGTTACCCGGGCTGCGCGTGGTAGTGAACGAGTCAGGCGCGGTGGACAACTGGAAGCTGTGGCCGGCAATGACCGCGTCCGGGTTGGTATCACCAGCCTTCAGGTTGATGTTCAGCTTCATGTCGACGCCACGGAAGCTGACCGTCTGGTTGGCACCGCTGCTGTTGCTGACCAAACCGTTCTGGCTCGCCTCAGCCGTCACGTCGTTGCCAAGGGCATCGGTGATTTTCAGCTGGGTGCTGCTGAGGAAGCTGACGGTATACGGCTGGCCAGCGGTGAACTTGGAGTTGTAAGTGGCTACGGTACCGATCGTGCCGTTGGACAGTACGACGCGACCGTCATCCACTGCCGGTGCGGTCATGGCGACATTGGTACGCGCGGTATTGATGGTCTGCTGGAAAGCAGCCCAACCGGTGGTGTTGGTGCCGATCGTCATGCCATCGCCGATGCCCAGATTGATCGTGGTCTGGTCACCGTTGTAGCTGTAGGTGCCGTCGGCATTCTGCGAATACGGCGCGGTGTCGGTCTTCGAACCAGAGAACAGGTAGTTGCCGCTGGCATCCTTGGCGTTCATCAGACCCAGCACTTGTTGCTGGATCTGGCCCATTTCCGAAGCGTAAGCCTGGCGGTCCTTGTCGGTGGCCGTGCCATTGTTGGCGGCCAGGGCGAGTTCCTTGGCGCGGGCCAACGCGGTGGTGATCGAATCCAGCGTGGATTCTTGCACGGTCAATGCACTTTTGGTGCTGTCGACGTTGGTCTTGTACTGATCGAGCATCGCGGCCTGCTGGCCCAGTTGCAGCAAGCGCCCGGCACCGATCGGATCATCGGCGGCGGTATTGATGCGCTGCAGGCTGCTCGCCTCGCTGGCAGTGGCGACGGCCTTGTTGAAGTTACGCTGATAGTCCGACGCTTGCGTGCCGTAATACTGGGCGGTGGAAATGCGCATGAATTACGACTCCTTAAAGGCTGTTGATCAGCGTGGCGAAAGTTTCCTGCGCAGCTTTGATGATCTGCGAAGACGCTGTGTAGTACTGCTGGTATTTGACCAGGTTGCCGGTTTCTTCATCCAGGTTGACCCCGGACAGAGAGTCGCGCGCGCCTTTGGCGTTATCCAGAATCGCCGAGGTCGCGGCGCTGTCGGACTTGCCTTGGGCGGTTTTGGTACCGACGTTGGTCACCAGCTTGTTGTAGGCGTCAGTCAGGCTGATGCCCTTGCTCGCCGAACCGGTATCGACGGTCTGCGCCGTTTGCAGGGCGACCAGCGATTGCGCGTTGCGGTTGTCCGAAGACGCCGCACCGGTGAGATTCATGGTGAAGGTTTCGCCGGACTTCGGCGTGCCGCCAACGGTGGTCTGTACGGAGAATGTCTTCTGCACGTTCGGCGTAACACTGGTGTCCATCACCGGGTTGCCGCTGGCATCGACGATGCCGACTTTCAGGTCCAGCGTGTTCGATTGACCGGGAACGATAGTGCCGCTGCTGATGAGGCCGCCCTTGGCATCCACAAAGGTGTAGGACTGGCTGCCCCCGGAGACCGCACCAAACACCAGCTTGACCGGCGTCGAATTCTTCAGCGCCGCCTGCATGTCAGCCTGGGCAGTCGGGTTGTAGATATCGATTTTGCTGTTGAGCGTCGGCTGGGTGAAAGTGCCCAGACCGTTGGCGCTCGCCACACCGGTCAACGGACCGGCCGCAGCGATTTTCTTCGGATCGGTGAGCACTGTCTGGATGCTCGCCGCCGCATTGCGGGTCGGCGTGACTTTGAAGCTGTCACCAGCGCTCAACGCACCACCTTTGAGCGCGAGGGTGAAACCGTCGATCACTGGAGGTGGATTGGTCGTCGTGCTGAACGCACCCAGATCGGTGCCGTCGGAGCGCTTGACCGTGTAGTCAGTGGCACTGGTGAACGTCACCTGATAATCGCTGGTGGTCAGCTTGCCGGTGTCCTTGATGGTGACATCGAGGTTACCCGAACCGGTGCTGTTGCCCGACTGCGCGATACTGCGCGAACTGATCAGCGCGGCACTGTTGATGTTGTTGAAAATCGCCGCGCCGAAGTCACCGTTCTTGTCGATGCCCTGGGCTTGCTGACTGTTGACCTGATCAGCGATCACCAGCGCCACGCGGCCCAGCTCGTTGAGCGACGGGTCGAGGACTTCTTTGCGGTAAGTCAGCAGGCCGCCGATTTCACCGCCGCTCATCGCCGAGGTGATGTCGATGGTACTCGAACCGCGATCCATCTGGATGGCCATGCGCGACGGGTCGTCTTTGCTCGCGACCATGCTCAGCGTGTTGGTGGTGTTGCCGATCACCAGCGGCTGACCGCTACCGATGTAGACGTCGAAACTGGTGCCACGCTCGACGATTTGTGCACCCGTCAGTTCAGAGAGCTGGCGCACGGCTTCGTTGCGGCTGTCGAGCAGATCGTTCGGCGCACCGCCACTGGTGGAGATCTCGCCGATTTTCTGGTTCAGGTTGGCAATCGAAGTGGCCAGTTTGTTCACCTGGGCCGTCATGTCGCCAAGGCTGCCGTTGATGGTGGTGTTCTGGTCGTTGAGCTGTTTGGCGATGGTATTGAAGCGACTGGTCAGCGCCTGCGCACCGGTCAGCACCGATTGGCGGGAGGTGTCATCGGTCGCCGACGTCGAAACGCCCTGCATCGTGGTGAAGAACTTCTGCAGCACACCGGTCAGGCCGGTGTTGGTGTCCGACAGCATCGAGTCCAGCGGTGTGGCCTGCGCCAGGTAAGCAGCCGATTCGCTGTCGAGCGAAGTAGCGGTGTGCAGTTGGCTTTCCAGGTACGAGTTGTACACCCGGCGCACGTCGGCCAGGGTCGTGCCCGTACCGATGAACACGGTGCCGAACTGCTGCGAGGATTTGGTGCCCTGCACGGTTTGCTGACGTGAATAACCGGCGGTGTCGACGTTGGCAATGTTGTTGCCTGTCGTAGCCAAAGAGGACTGGCTGGCCGACAGTCCCGACATCCCGATATTGAGCAAACTCATGGTTCAGACCTTATACCTTGTGCCTTATAAAGGCGTGGTGGATACACCCGCCGCAGCGTAGTTTTGAAAACTGTTCATCTGCTTGGCAATCTGCGAAATCTTGCTTGCGTAGTTAGGGTCGGTGGCGTAACCGGCCTTCTGCAACTCGCGTACAAACTGTTCTGGGTTATCGGCAGACTTCAGCACATCTTGATAGCGATTATTGCTCTGCAGCAAAGTCACCAGATCGTGGAAGCTGTCCTTGTACGAGGCGTAGGAACGGAACTCGGCCGTCTCCTTGACCATCTCGCCATTGCGAAACTCGCTGGTGATCGCCCGGGCCGAATCACCCTTCCAGTTGCTGCTCGCCTTGATGCCGAACAGGTTGTGGCTGCTACTGCCATCCTGGGCACGCATGACCGACTTGCCCCAACCGGTTTCCAGCGCCGCCTGTGCCACCAGATAACGCGGATCGACGCCGATGCGGTCGGCCGCTTCCTTGGCCATCGGCAGCATGGTGTTGACGAATTCGTCGGCGGAACTGAAAGCTTTCTTCGCCGGCGCCAGTGGAATCTGCGCCATGGCGCGACCGTAGACCTGCATCTGTCCGCCCGAGGCCTTCTCGGTCTCGGCGCGGGCCAGCCAGTCGCCGTTGTACAACGGGCCGGCGCCAGTGGTGGCAGCGGTTGTCGCACGCTGCGGCAATTGATTGGCGGCCGCCGGCGTCGCCGACGGCACCAGACCTGCGAGCAAACGATCGGCCAGTTTCGGCGGCAAGGCCAGCCGACGCTGATTGATCAGCGCCATGTCATTGCGGTGGGAAATATCGGTGTTCGGTGCATTCACCGAACGCGAGGCCCACAGCGGACGCTCGCCATTGAGCCGCGACAGCGGGCCATTGGTGGCAACGGTGCCGGCGGCAATCGGCGTAGCCACGGCAGCAGCTTTCGCCTTGGCTTCTTCCTGCTTGGCCGCGGACGCGGCAGCAGCCTCGCCCGGCGCCATCGGTTTGTTCTTCGACATCTGGCGCATCAGCACGTCAGCCAGACCGATACCACCGCCCTCGCGAGACATGGAAACGGCCAACTGCTGGTCGTACATTTCCTGATACTGCTTGGCCGCTGGCGTGTTGAGCGGATTGTCCTGGCCCAGCGCTTCAGTGGCCGAGCGCATCGACTTGAGCATTTCGCCAAGGAACAGCGATTCGAACTCCTGCGCCACTTTGCGCATGTTCGCATCGCTGTTCTTGTCGCCGACCTTGAGTTGGTTCAGACGATTGAGGTCCGAGTAGGAACCCGAATCGCTGCTGCTGACCATACCGCTCTTGCGCATATCCATGATGGTCGGCCTCAGATCACGATCAGGTCGGCTTGCAACGCGCCGGCCTGCTTCAAGGCTTCGAGGATCGCCATCAAGTCACCCGGTGCCGCGCCGACCTGGTTCACCGCACGGACGATTTCGTCGAGGGTGGTGCCCGGGCCGAACTTGAACATCGGTTTGGCTTCCTGCTCGGCATTCACCCGCGAGCGCGGCACAACAGCGGTCTGGCCATTGGACAGAGGGCCGGGCTGGCTGACGATCGGGTCTTCAGTGATGGTCACGGTCAGGCTGCCGTGGGTCACGGCGGCTGGCGACACTTTCACGTTCTGGCCGATGACGATGGTGCCGGTACGCGAGTTGATAATGACTTTCGCCACCGCCTGACCCGGATCGACTTCGAGGTTTTCCAGGATCGACAGGTAGTCGACGCGCTGGCTCGGATCGAGCGGCGCAGTGACACGGATCGAACCGCCGTCGATGGCTTGCGCAACGCCAGGGCCAAGCATGTCGTTGATCTTGTCGACGATACGTTTGGCCGTGGTGAAGTCGGAACGGTTGAGGTTCAGCGTCAGGCTGTTGCCCTGGTTGAAACCGCTCGGCACCGAACGTTCTACCGACGCACCGCCGGGGATACGACCGGCCGACGGAACGTTGACGGTGATCTTCGAACCGTCACGCCCTTCGGCATCAAAACCGCCGACCACCAGGTTGCCCTGAGCGATGGCGTAAACGTTGCCGTCGATACCCTTGAGCGGGGTCAGCAACAAGGTGCCGCCGCGCAGGCTCTTGGAGTTACCGATCGAGGACACGGTGATGTCGACCTGCTGACCCGGTTTGGCAAACGCCGGCAGATCGGCACTCACCGACACCGCCGCGACGTTTTTCAACTGCACGTTGCCCGATCCCGGCGGCACTTTGATGCCGAACTGCGAGAGCATGTTGTTGAAGGTCTGCAGGGTGAACGGGGTTTGCGTCGTCTGGTCACCGGTGCCGTTAAGCCCGACCACCAGGCCGTAACCGATCAACTGGTTGGAACGCACGCCGGAAATGCTGGCGATATCTTTCAGCCGCTCGGCGTGGGCAGCAAAGGCTGCGGACATCAGCGCCGCAGCGAGCATGAGGCTCTTGAAATTCAAAGTCGCCACCTAGAAAGGGAACAGCGGGCTGAGGAAGAAACGGTCGAACCAGCCTGGCTGACTCGCATCGGCAAACGAGCCGGTGCCCGAGTAGGTGATGCGCGCATCGGCGACACGAGTCGACGACACGGTGTTGTCAGTGGCGATGTCATCGGCACGCACCAGACCGGCAATCCGCACCAGCTCATCACCGGTGTTGAGGGTCATCCACTTCTCACCGCGCACAGCAATGATGCCGTTGGGCAAGACGTCGGCCACAGTCACGGTGACCGAACCGGTCAGGGTGTTGCCCTGCGCGGCCTTGCTGTCGCCCTTGGTGGCGCGGTCGCCGCTGTAGCCAACGTCCAGACTCAGATCGTTACCGCCCAACGGGTTGTTGGTGGTACCGCTGCCGCCGAACAACGAGGTCAGACCGATACCGGTCTTGCTGTTCTTGGCCACTTGCGAGTTGGCGTTCTTGCTCGCCTGGGTCTTCTCGTTCAGGGTGATGGTGATGATGTCACCGACCCGGAAGGCCTTGCGGTCGCTGTACAGGTTCTGCTCGAAGCCGGCCTGATAGATCGAGCCGTTATTGGCGGCAGCCGGCAACGGCGTGCGCGGCAACACCGGGGCGTAGTAAGGGTCATTGGGCTTGGGCGTCGGAGCGACGCAGCCCGCGAGCGAGACGACCCCACTCAATGCCAGAACAGATACAAAGCGATTCATGACCCTACCTCACGGTGTTGCAGGCGACCTCATGGCCGCCTCATAGACTTGATTACAGATTCTGCGTTACGAACGAGAGCATCTGGTCGGCGGTGGAGATCACCTTGGAGTTCATCTCGTAAGCGCGCTGAGTGGTGATCATGTTGACCATCTCTTCAACGGTGCTGACGTTGGACGTTTCCAGGGTGTTCTGCAGCATGGTGCCAAAACCGTTCAGGCCCGGCGTACCGACTTGCGGGGCACCCGATGCAGCGGTTTCGAGGAACAGGTTGTTGCCCACCGCTTGCAGACCGGCCGGGTTGATGAAGTCGGCGGTTTGCAGGTTGCCGATCACTTGCGCTGCCGGGTTGCCGGCGATGGTTACCGACACAGTGCCGTCACGGCCGACGGTGAAGGTCTGGGCATCGTTCGGAATGACGATGGCCGGTTCCAGAGCGAAACCGCTGGCGTTGACGATCTGGCCGTTGGAATCGAGGTGGAAGGTACCGTCACGGGTGTAGGACGTGGTGCCGTCCGGCTGCAGGATCTGGAAGAAACCGCGACCGTCGATGGCCATGTCCAGCGGCTGCTCGGTGGTTTGCAGGCTGCCGGCGGTGAAGTTTTTCTGGGTGCCGACGATACGCACACCGGTACCCACTTGCAGACCCGACGGCAGTTCGCTGTCCTGAGTCGACTGGGCACCAGGCTGACGCTTGATCTGATAGAGCAGGTCCTGGAACTCGGCACGGTCACGTTTGAAACCCGTGGTCGACACGTTCGCCAGGTTGTTGGAAATGGTGGTCAGGTTGGTGTCCTGGGCGGACAGACCGGTTTTGGCAACCCATAGAGCCGGAAGCATTCGATTCTCCTCGTGCGCCTGTTTTTCGGCGCGACGTTCTGATAATTAGCTGATCTGCAAGACCCGAGCCATGGCCTGGTCGTCGTCTTTGGCGGTGTTCATCATCTTGACGTGCAACTCGAACTGCTTGGCCAGGGCCAGCACCGAGGTCATCTCTTCAACGGCGTTGACGTTGCTCGACTCGAGGAAACCCGACACCAGTTTGACGTTGGCATCAGCCGGCGCAGGCTGGCCGTCCTTGGTGTAGATCGAGCCGTCGAGGCCCTTGTTCATGTTCTTGATGTCCGGGTTGACCAGCTTGATCCGGTCGACCTCCGCCATGACACGCGGGCCTTCGCCCATCGCACGAATACTGATGGTGCCGTCTTCACCGACTTCGATCTGCTGCTCGGGCGGCACGGCGATCGGACCGCCATTGCCCATCACCGGCATACCGTTGCCGGCGCGCAATACGCCGAGGGCGTCGACGTTGAGGCTGCCGGTGCGCACGTAGCTTTCGCCGCCGTTCGGGTTCTGCACCGCGATCCAGCCATTGCCGGTGACGGCGACGTCGAGGTCACGACCGGTCTGCACCAGCGAGCCCGGGGTGAAGTCGGTGGCGGGCCGTTCGCTCATGGCAAACGCACGCGCCGGAAAGCTGTCACCGAACACCGGCATCGAACGCGCCTGCTCCAGGTCGCGCTGAAAGCCGTTGGTGGAGATGTTCGCCAGGTTGTTGGCATGAGCCTTCTGCGCCAGTGCGTTCTGGCTGGCGCCGGTCATTGCCACATAAAGGTACTTGTCCACACTCTTTCCTCTGCATGCCGGACGTTTGCCGCCCACCGCTGTACTGCTGAGCCATAAGCAATTTGCAGACCAACTTTTTTCTGGCGGGCAAAGGCCCGGTAAACAAAGGACTTGGGGGATAGCGAGGGGAAATTTGAAATGTATCGAAGTCGAAAAACCGGCGGTGTTATGCCGCTTGGCGGCAAAGGATCAAAAGATGATCGTTCCCACGCTCCGCGTGGGAATGCCTCAATGGACGCTCTGCGTCCGCTTTGGGACGCGGAGCGTCCCGGGCTGCATTCCCAAGCAGAGCGTGGGAACGATCATGCTTGAGCTATGAATCGGTTTTACCGACTTCATACTCGCGCAGTTTATTGGCAATGGTGGTGTGCGAAACCCCCAGCCGCTTACCCAATTGCCGACTGCTCGGATGCTCGGAATACAACCGCTCCAGCACCGCTTTTTCGAATCGCCCGACAATCTCGTCCAACCCGCCTTCCAGCGAGAAATCGCCAAGCGGCTGACGCACGCCGTAATCCGGCAGACGAATATGTTCGGCCTTCACCGTGCCGCCATCGCACAGCGAAACTGCCTGAAACAAAACGTTCTCCAGTTGCCGCACGTTGCCCGGCCAGTGGTAATGACTGAGGCGATCCATCGCCGCCGGCGCCAGTTTCGGCAGTGTGCAACCGATCTGCCGACTGGCCTGATCGAGGAAGTGCTCGACCAGCGGCGTCAACCCGTCGAGGCATTCGCGCAACGGCGGGATGTGCAGGGAGAGCACGTTCAAGCGGTGGTACAAATCCTGGCGAAACTCTCCGCGCGCGCACAACTCCGACAAGTCGACCTGCGTCGCACAGATGACCCGCACATCCAGGTAAACCTCTTCATCACTGCCGACCCGGCGGAAGCAACCGTCCTGCAAAAAGCGCAGCAACTTCACTTGAAGACGCGGGCTCATCTCACCGACACCGTCAAGAAACAGCGTGCCGCCCGCCGTCAATTCCAGCAGCCCGAGCTTGCCTTCGGCGCGTGCACCTTCGAACGCGCCCGGGCCGTAACCGAACAACTCAGTCTCGGCCATCGACTCCGGCAGGCCTGCGCAGTTGAGCGCCATCAACGGCGACTGCCCACGCGGACTGGCGAGGTGACAGGCGCGCGCAAGCAATTCCTTGCCGGTACCGGTTTCGCCCTCAATTAATAGCGGAGCGTCGAGCGGCGCCATACGCCGTGCTTCGCGCACCACGGCGGCCATCACTTTCGAGCTCTGGAAGATGCTGTCGAAACCACGCAGTTCCTGCTTGCGCACGTTATAGATACGCTCGCCAACGCGGTCAGCGCGATGCAAGGTCAGCACCGCACCGGCCATCGCTTCACTGTCGTCGTGCTCCGATTGCAGCGGCGCGATGTCGGCCAGAAAGATGTCGCCCTTGACCTTGACCCGCATGCCGTTGATTCGCGATTTGTTGGCGCGCACCAGCTCTGGCAAATCGAAATCCTCGGCGTAACGCGACAGCGGAATCCCCGGCACTTCATCGACGCGCACGCCGAGCAACTGCGCCGCCGCGCGGTTGGCCGCCACGATCGAGCCGCCCATGTCGATCGACAGCACCGGAAACTCCAGCGCGCCGAGCAGCGCATTCAACTCCATGTGCCGACGTTCGCTGGGCATCAGCCCAACCCGCTTGACGCCAAACACCCCGGCGATCGCCTCGAATTTCGGGCGCAACGCCTGGAACTGGATGTTGATCAGGTTCGGGCAATGCAGATAGATCGCGTTGCCATGCTCACCGCCGACCTCACCGCGCGCGACGTTGATCCCGTAGGCAACCAGCAGGTTGAGAATGTCGCGCAGGATGCCGATGCGGTTCTGGCAGTGGACTTTGATGCGCATATATAAGGCCCGACAAGATTGGGAGTTGAATACCGACCCTGTGGGAGCGAGCTTGCTCGCGAAGGCGTCAGCACATCCAGCATTGATGTGTCGGACCCAGCGCTTTCGCGAGCAAGCTCACTCCCACAGGTATTGCGGTGCGCCCGGAGCCCATTTTTCTGCCGAGGCCCGCAGATAGTTGTCAAGATTATGTGACAGCCACCGGCCTTTTCAAACCCGTGAATCACCGCAAATGCGAGATATCCGTCAAAGCGTAACGATAATTTTACGATTTACAGAGAAACTTCCTACGTGGAGGCACTTCAACCTGCTGCACATCAACCCGCTCTCAGGTAATTCTGAATCCATCGCTGGACATAACAAGAACGAATTCCCCTAGCAGGAGAGCAGTATGAAGCAGACGCAATACGTGGCCCGCGAGCCCGATGCGCAAGGTTTTATCGACTACCCCGCCGAAGAACATGCGGTGTGGAATACGCTGATCACTCGCCAACTGAAAGTGATTGAAGGGCGTGCCTGCCAGGAGTATCTGGACGGTATCGAAAAACTCGGTCTGCCCCACGACCGCATTCCGCAACTCGGCGAAATCAACAAAGTGCTTGGCGAGACCACCGGTTGGCAGGTCGCCCGCGTGCCGGCACTGATCCCCTTCCAGACCTTTTTTGAACTGCTGGCCAGCAAGCAATTTCCGGTGGCTACGTTCATTCGTACCCGCGAAGAGCTGGACTACCTGCAAGAGCCGGACATTTTCCACGAGATCTTTGGTCACTGCCCGCTGCTGACCAACCCGTGGTTCGCCGAATTCACCCACACCTACGGCAAACTTGGTTTGCAGGCGACCAAGGAAGAACGTGTTTATCTGGCGCGCCTGTACTGGATGACCATCGAGTTCGGCCTGGTCGACACCCCGCAAGGCAAACGCATTTACGGTGGCGGCATCCTGTCTTCACCAAAAGAAACCGTTTATTCGCTGTCGGACGAACCTGAGCATCAGGCGTTCGATCCGCTCGAAGCCATGCGCACGCCGTATCGCATCGACATCCTGCAACCGCTGTACTTTGTCCTGCCGAACCTCAAGCGTCTGTTCGACGTGGCCCATGAAGACATCATGGCCATGGTTCGCCAAGGCATGCAGCTGGGTCTGCACGCACCGAAGTTTCCGCCGAAACCGAAAGCCGCGTGAACCGCGACTTTTGCTGACAATTGAGCCTGTCCGTCGCCGCCACTTTGGTTTAGCGTGACGGCATTCACGGCTCAAACGTTTTAATAAAAAAAACACACTCGATTCAGGAATACACCATGTCCACTTTGAACCAAGCCCACTGCGAAGCCTGCCGCGCCGATGCGCCACAAGTCAGCGACGAAGAACTGCCGATCCTGATCAAGCAGATCCCTGACTGGAACATAGAAGTCCGCGACAGCATCATGCAGCTGGAGAAAGTTTTCCTGTTCAAGAATTTCAAGCACGCCCTGGCGTTCACCAACGCTGTCGGCGAGATTTCCGAGGCCGAAGGTCATCACCCGGGCCTGCTGACCGAATGGGGCAAAGTCACCGTGACCTGGTGGAGCCATTCGATCAAAGGCCTGCACCGCAACGACTTCATCATGGCTGCGCGCACTGACGAAGTGGCCAAGACCGCAGAAGGACGCAAGTAATGCACTTCGACGCCATCGGCCGGGTACCCGGCGACCCGATCCTCGGTTTGATGGAGGCGTATGCGCAGGACACCAACCCGCGCAAATTCGACCTGGGCGTTGGCGTCTACAAGGACGCTCAAGGCCTGACGCCAATCCCCGAGGCGGTGAAAATCGCCGAAGCGCGGCTGGTCGAAAGCCAGGACACCAAAACCTACATCGGCGGCCACGGCAACCCGCTGTTCGGCAAAGTCATCAATGAGTTGGTGCTCGGTGCCGACTCGAAGCTGATCGCCGCACAACGTGCCGGCGCCACCCAGACGCCGGGCGGTACTGGCGCCCTGCGCCTGGCTGCCGACTTCATCGCCCAGTGCCTGCCGGGCAAGGGCGTGTGGCTGAGCAACCCGACCTGGCCGATCCACGAAACCATTTTCGCCACGGCCGGGGTCAAGGTCAGTCACTACCCATACGTGGGCAGTGACAACCGCCTCGACGTCGATGCCATGCTTGCCGTGCTCAATCAAGTGCCAAACGGTGATGTGGTGCTGCTGCACGCGTGCTGCCACAACCCGACCGGTTTTGACTTGAGCCATGACGACTGGCAGCGCGTGCTCGATGTGGTGCGCAGCCGCAATCTGCTGCCGCTGATCGACTTTGCCTACCAGGGCTTTGGCGACGGTCTGGAGCAGGATGCGTGGTCGACCCGGTTGTTCGCGGCCGAGGTGCCAGAGTTGCTGATTACCAGCTCCTGCTCGAAGAACTTCGGCCTGTACCGCGACCGCACCGGTGCGCTGATCGTCTGCACGAAAACCGCCGACAAGCTCATCGACATCCGCAGCCAACTGGCCAACATCGCCCGCAATTTGTGGTCGACACCGCCAGATCATGGTGCTGCGGTGGTCGCAACCATCCTCGCTGATCCCGAGCTGAAAGCCCGCTGGGCCGATGAAGTGGAAGCCATGCGTTTGCGTATCGCGCAGTTGCGCAGCGGCCTGGTTGAAGCGCTGGAGCCGCATGGCCTGCGCGAGCGTTTTGCACACATTGGCGTGCAGCGCGGGATGTTCTCTTACACCGGGCTGTCGCCGGAGCAAGTGAAACAACTGCGTGAGCATCACAGCGTGTACATGGTCAACTCGGGCCGGGCGAACGTCGCCGGCATCGACGCTACGCGCCTCGCCTTGCTGGCAGAAGCCATCGCCAGCGTCTGCAAATAGTCTAAACACCGCAATACCCTGTAGGAGTGAGCCTGCTCGCGATAGCGGTGTATCAGCCAGCATTTTAGTTGACTGATACACCGCTATCGCGAGCAGGCTCACTCCTACATTTGTTCTGTGGTGACCTTTCGTTTTTGCCTCCCCTGCGGCCATCTGTCGCATTAATTTGAATTAAAAGTCTGATTGTCATTTTTCCTGCTGTATCCTGCGCAGGCTTTCAAGAAGCGCGGATCTACCAGATCTATCAACAGACTTAGCGAGGAGCGCAACCATGCACGAGATTCCTAATCTCCCCTTCCCAAGCCTGCACGTACCTGAGCAGACGACCACGCAGCAAGCCGGAGCCCAACAGCCCGAGCAGAAAGAAGCCGTTGAGAGCCGCCCGGCCGACAACGAAGAGTAAGACCCCGTCGTACAGACCGTGTGGAAAGCGCTAACATGCGCTTTCCACACTGCCTGAACCCCGAGCCTGCCATGACCGACGAATTCTCCGAAAGCCAAGCTGCCGTCCTGATCGGCACCACCGAGAAAATGATCGAGATCTGGAACCGCCTCTCTCCCGAGAAACAGGCCGCCCTGCTCGCCCGCTTCGGCAGCGAAGAAAATGCCCTCGCGGCGCTGGTCACCACACAACTGGTTGCCCCGGCCAACCCCTGAAGCGGCCTCCCGGCAAATAGTTTTACTTTTCCCGCCCCAGAAGCCTCCACGCCGGTATCATAAGCAGCCTATCTAATCTGCCGTTCCCGTGGATCGTTACCCATGTCGCCCTCTATGTCCGAGCCCCAGCGCCCCCTGGCGGTCACGCTGCAAGTCGTTTCCATCGTCCTCTTCACCTTTATCGGTTACCTGAACATCGGCATTCCGCTCGCGGTGCTGCCGGGCTATGTGCACAGCGATCTGGGCTTTGGCGCGGTGATTGCCGGTCTGGTGATCAGCGTGCAGTACCTCGCGACCCTGCTCAGCCGTCCGTATGCCGGCAAGATCATCGACAACCAGGGCAGCAAACGCGCTGTGATGATTGGCCTGGCCGGGTGCGGCTTGAGCGGTGTGTTCATGTTGATTTCGGCGTGGACACCGAACCTGCCGATGCTCAGTTTGATCAGTCTGTTGATCGGTCGCCTGGTGCTGGGCAGCGCTGAAAGCCTTGTCGGTTCTGGTTCGATCGGCTGGGGCATTGGCCGGGTTGGCGCGGCAAACACCGCCAAAGTGATTTCCTGGAACGGCATCGCCAGTTATGGCGCACTGGCAGTTGGCGCACCGTTCGGCGTGTGGCTGGTCGGCCAGTTGGGATTGTGGAGCATGGGCGTCAGCATCATTTTGCTGGCGATTCTTGGTCTGGCGTTGGCCTGGCCGAAAACCGCCGCGCCGATTGTGGCGGGTGAACGCCTGCCGTTCATGCATGTGCTCGGTAAAGTGTTTCCCCACGGTTGCGGCCTGGCGCTGGGCTCGATCGGCTTCGGCACCATCGCCACTTTCATCACCCTGTATTACGCCACACAGCATTGGGACAACGCCGTGCTGTGCCTGAGCCTGTTCGGTGCCAGCTTCATCGGTGCGCGCCTGCTGTTCGGCAATCTGATCAACCGCCTCGGCGGCTTTCGCGTGGCGATTGCCTGCCTGTCGGTGGAGACACTGGGCCTGCTGCTGTTGTGGCTGGCACCGGACGCACATTGGGCGCTGGCCGGTGCGGCGCTGAGCGGGTTTGGTTTCTCGCTGGTGTTCCCGGCGCTGGGTGTGGAGGCAGTGAATCTGGTGCCGGCTTCAAGCCGTGGCGCAGCGGTCGGTGCTTATTCACTGTTCATTGATTTGTCGCTGGGGATCACCGGGCCATTGGCCGGGGCGATTGCGGCAGGCTTCGGCTTTGCTTCGATCTTCCTGTTCGCCGCTCTCGCTGCATTGAGCGGATTGGCCTTGAGCGTCTATCTGTACAAGCACACGGCCAAGTACCGCGAAGACTAGAAGTCCACTTTGCCGCGTCCGGCCTTGATGCTGCCGCGCTTGGTTTTCGATTCGAGCCGGCGCTTCTTCGAGCCGAGGGTCGGCTTGGTGGGGCGGCGTTTCTTTTCGACTTTGGTGGCGCTGAGGATCAGCTCGACCAGACGCTCAAGCGCATCGGCGCGGTTGGCTTCCTGCGTGCGGTATTGCTGGGCCTTGATGATCAACACGCCGTCGCTGGTAATACGACTGTCGCGCAACGCCAGTAGTCGCTCCTTGTAAAACTCGGGCAAGGACGAGGCCGGAATGTCGAAGCGCAGGTGCATCGCACTGGAAACCTTGTTGACGTTCTGCCCACCGGCGCCTTGCGCGCGGATGGCGGTCAGTTCGATCTCGGCATCGGGAAGATGCACGTTGTTGGAAATCACCAGCATGGAAAAGCGTCCGTAATCAGAGTGCACAGGATACCGCGATTAGCTGCAAAGCGACCTGCGGCCTGCGGGCGCAACTTCCAGCGCACTTATATCGAGCATCATTTCGAGTTACCATTGCGACCTTTAAATTTACCCGTTTATGCAGGAAGCAAACTTATGAGCAACAAGGCAGTTATCGTTTTCAGTGGTGGCCAGGACTCTACGACCTGCCTGATCCATGCGCTGACCCACTATGATGAAGTTCACTGCATTACCTTTGATTATGGTCAGCGTCACCACGCGGAAATTGAAGTTGCCCAGCAACTTTGCAAACAGCTTGGCGTGACCGTTCACAAGGTAATGGATGTCTCTCTGCTGAATGAACTGGCGATCAGCAGCCTGACCCGCGACAACATTCCCGTGCCGACCGTCAACAGCTCCGGAGAAAGTCTGCCGAGCACTTTCGTACCGGGAAGAAACATTCTGTTTTTGACCCTCGCGTCTATCTATGCGTATCAGGTTCAAGCCAGAACAGTCATTACCGGTGTTTGCGAAACCGACTTCTCGGGTTACCCGGATTGCCGCGATGAGTTCGTCAAGGCGTTGAACAACGCGCTTGAACTGGGCATGGATTACAAGTTACGTCTGGAAACGCCACTGATGTGGCTGAACAAAGCCGAAACCTGGGCACTGGCTGATTACCACAATCAACTGGACCTGATTCGTCATCAGACGCTGACCTGCTACAACGGTATAGCTGGAAGCGGATGCGGCGACTGTGACGCGTGCAATCTTCGCGCGAAAGGCCTCAACGAGTTCCTGGAGAACAAAGATCAGGTAACCAACAGTTTGAAATTGAAACTCAAACTAAAATAAGACACAAAAAAACGCTCGCCTGGGACAGTCCAAGCGAGCGCTTCTGCTATTCGATCAAACCTGGCTTCCCGTCAGATACTTCTTGAACAGCGACCGCGCCCCATAAGCGGGCATGATATTAAAGAAAGCAAAACCTACTTTGATCGCGATCTGCACATAGATCATGCTCAAGATCGCACTGTTCTCCATCGTTCCATAGAATGCAATGTAACAGAACAGAAAGCTGTCGATGATTACTGCAAACAATGTACTCAAGAATACTCGCAAGAACAGGAATCTGGAGTTGGTCAGTTCCTTGATCTTGCACAACAGATACGAGTTTATGTTTTCGGACACCAGAAACGATATCGAAGACGCTACCAGAACAGAAGACAATTGACTGATCACGTCATTGTAAGGTCCATCGAGCTTCCACCCCGGCAACCCCGGCAAATGGGTGGTGATCGCCAATAGAATGATAATCGCCGCATTGCTGATGAACGCAAAGAGAATTGCCCGGCGCGCCAGCCGCAGACCAAAGGTCTCGTTCAACAAGTCAACGATCAGAAAGGTCAGCGGGTAAAGAAAGGTTCCCGGGGTCACGACAATGTCAAAGTAATCCAGGTAGATCGGCTTGGTCGCCGCAATGCTGGTGAAAATATAAAGCGTGAACAGCATCAGGTTCAGAATGATGTAGATCATCCACGAACTTTCATGACGATCATTGATTTCGTATGCCGTCAGCGCCCCACCCTGGGAGTAGAACTTCTTGTAGAGGTTTTTCACTTCGATTTTATTCAGATTATCCATAATCTCACTATTCAACACTTCACTCAGTTTTATTTTAATTATCTTGCCTGTCGCAATGACCATGATAACGGCCAGGCTTTTTCCATTTTCGAACCCCAGCAATTTGTACTTGCTGTTTTCCATTTCAACACTGCAATCCATTAAATCGTTCCTCGATTACATCTCCGATCACGCATACACGATCCGCATCAAAGTTGCCTTCATGGCTTATAGATAACTTCGCTGTGATTTTGTCATACACCAGTTTTTCCCTGTCGCTGGTCGATGCTCCTTTCTGTACGATCAACAGCTCACCGGGTTCATGCAGACCGCTGATTTCGTTTTCCAGCAGCACACCAATCAGATTAAAAGAAGCGCCAAAATAGTAAGTCAATGGATAAATCGTCGCCAACTCACCAATTCTCTTATCCAGACTTTGCAGCAGCAGACTTTCTTTAATCACCGGAACCGCCGCCGGATTCATATTCCCCTGTGGCGAAATACTGCTTTCGATTATTTCCTTCTCTTCAAAATCAATCGTTTCTATTTCCTCGTAAGACACGCCGAAAAAATCAGAAATCTTGCGTACAGTGGACTGCTGTACATTGACCACTTTGCCTTCAAGGATGTTGTAGATGGTGGTACGCGTCAAACCACTGGAGTGACACAAGGACAACTGCGTCTCCCCGCGACTCTTTATCAGGTATTTGATGTTGTTCTTCAGATTCTCCGATCTTTCTCTTCTGTGCATCACATGCTTATCATCCATTTTTAACTGCAATCAATGTCACGTCCCGAATGATCATTCCGGACATACACAAGTGAGGTAGGAAATTGCAGTTATATCCCTGTCAGTGCCGCGCAGGATCATAGCATTCTCCCTCCTTGGGTTCGGTATAAAAAGTCAGCTTTCACAGGCTGCTTCCGCCAACGTGCGGGGTCATTTCAGCCTCGGTAATGACTCGTCAGTTCCTTTCGACTTCCACCCATGGCCTGAAAATCGGCTCCGGGCAATGCCTGTTTTACACCCGACGCGACTACAAAAAGAATCATTTTCTTTGAAGAATGTTCATTTTTTTGATTAATTCTGTGGCGTTCCTCACTGAAAAATTTATGATGCGTCAATCCGGCGTCGCATTCTCAAGAGTGAAAGAACGAAAAAACGGGTGGGCCTGTACAGGGTTTAGTTTTGCGCGCACAGCGGTCAAAACACGGATTCGCCTGTACAGATCCGGCAAGCAAGGACATGCGCAAATCTCGCAAAACCAGGGAAGGAATCAAGCAATGGCAGTCATTACTGAACCGCTCAAGAACCAGGCTGACATGTTGCGTCGTGGCCTGACGGATCTTCGCGCAGAAGATGCCGAACTGGCGGCCATTCTCGACGCGGAAATCACGCGTCAACAGCACACGCTTTCACTGGTTTCCTCCTCCTGCGCAGTTCAGCCGCGAACCTTGGCGGCCTGCGCTTCCGTGCTGGTCAACGTGACGGCAGAGGGCATGTCCGGCAAGCGCCACAGTGCAGGGTGCGAGAATGTCGAGCTGGTCGAGTCGCTGGCCATTCGCCGGGCCCGGCAACTGTTCGGCGCGCAATACGCCAACGTGCAACCACACTCAGCGTCGAACGCCATATACCAAGTCCTTACGGCCTTGATGGAGCCTGGCGATACCCTGTTGGGTATGGCGGTGGAGCACGGCGGTCATCTCACCCATGGCAGCCTCGCGGCGTTTTCGGGCGCCTACTACAAGGCGATCCAGTACGGCACGACATCCGACGGTCTTATTGATTACGACAAAGTGCGCCTGCTGGCGCTCGCCCATCGCCCACGCGTCATCCTCTGCGGCGCCACCGCCTATTCACGCGTAGTCGACTTCACGCGGTTTCGCGAAATTGCCGATGAAGCCGGCGCCATCCTGCTCGCCGACATTTCGCATATCGCCGGGCTTGTGGCCACCGGTCGGCATCCAGGTCCGATCGACGCCGCACATGTCACCGTCACCTGCACGCACAAGCAACTCGCCGGGCCTCGGGGTGGCGTGATCCTCAGCGGTGCTGATGCGAACACCAAGATTCCCGGCTTGAGAACCACCTTCAGTCGCCTGCTGGATGAAGCCGTTTACCCGCGAATGCAGGGTGCGCTCGCTGCCAACATGGTCGCAGCGAAGGCTGCCGCGCTGGGTTACGCCATGTCGGCAGAATTCGACGTCTGCATGGCGCAGATCCGCAGTACGGCGGATGAAATGGCCCGCGCCTTCCAGGCACAGGATTACGAAGTGGTTGGCGGCTGCAGTGAAAACCATACGGTACTGGTTCGCTTGCGTGGCGACATCACGGGCGCTATCGCGGAGGCGGCACTGGGTCACTGCGGGATCATCGTCAGTCGCCATCGTGTTCCCGGCGATCACCGCTCGACACTGGTGACGAGCGGACTGCGCATCGGCACGGGCGCTCTGGCGCAACGCCGGGTCGATGTCCACGGCAGCCGCCAGATCGTCGATTTGATAGTGCGGGTTCTGAATACGGTAGCGCCGCTCGGCGAACAGGATTACACACTGGAACCCCTGCTCCTCGCGCAGTTTCGCTCAGAGGTCGAAACCCTGTGCAGGGACTATCCTCTCGCCGATTATCAATAGCGGTCCAACATTTGCGCCCATAAAAAACCCGGCACTCAGGCCGGGTTTTGTGTTTCTGTGTCAGCGCTTACTTGGCAGCACCTGCCGCAGGTACGGCCTGTTGCGCACCGCGCTTGTTCTTGATCACGTAGCAAACCCACATGAATACGACCCACACCGGAATTGCATACACCGATATCTGAATGCCCGGGATCAACAGCATCACGCCAAGGATGAAGGCGACGAATGCCAGGCAGATGTAGTTACCGTACGGATACCACAACGCCTTGAACAGCGGCGTCTGTTTGGTCTTGTTCATGTGCTGGCGGAACTTGAAGTGCGAGAAGCTGATCATCGCCCAGTTGATCACCAGCGTCGCAACCACCAGCGACATCAGCAGTTCCAGCGCGTGTTGTGGAATCAGGTAGTTGAGCAGCACAGCCACCAGCGTCACTGCCGCCGAAGCCAGAATCGAACGCACCGGCACACCGCGCTTGTCGATTTTCGCCAGCGCTTTCGGCGCATCACCCTGCTCGGCCATGCCCAGCAGCATACGGCTGTTGCAATAGGTGCCGCTGTTATACACCGACAACGCAGCGGTCAGGACCACGAAGTTGAGGATGTGCGCGGCGGTGTTGCTGCCGAGCATCGAGAACACTTGCACGAACGGGCTGCCGCTGTACGAATCGCCAGACGCGTTAAGGGTTTCCAGCAGGCTGTCCCATGGCGTCAGCGACAGCAGGATCACCAGTGCACCGATGTAGAAAATCAGGATTCGGTAGATCACCTGATTGATCGCTTTCGGGATCACGGTTTTCGGCTTGTCCGCTTCAGCGGCGGTGAAACCGAGCATTTCCAGACCGCCGAAGGAGAACATGATGATCGCCATGGCCATCACCAGACCGCTCACACCGTTCGGGAAGAAACCACCGTGCGACCACAGATTGCTCACCGAGGCTTGCGGGCCGCCGTTGCCGCTGACCAGCAGGTAGCTGCCCAGCGCAATCATGCCGACGATCGCGACGACCTTGATGATCGCGAACCAGAACTCGGCTTCACCGAAGACTTTGACGTTGGCCAGGTTGATCGCGTTGATCAGCACGAAGAAAGCCGCTGCAGACACCCAGGTCGGGATATCCGGCGCCCAATAGTGAATGTATTTGCCGACCGCGGTCAGCTCCGACATGCCCACCAGAATGTACAGGATCCAGCAGTTCCAACCGGACAGGAACCCGGCAAAGCCGCCCCAGTACTTGTGCGCGAAATGGCTGAAGGAACCGGCCACCGGCTCTTCGACAATCATCTCGCCCAACTGGCGCATGATCATGAAGGCGATGAAGCCGCAGATGGCGTAGCCGAGGATCATCGACGGGCCGGCGGATTTCAGTACCCCGGCCGAGCCGAGGAACAATCCGGTACCGATCGCGCCACCGAGGGCGATCAGTTGAATATGGCGATTTTTCAGGCCGCGTTTCAGCTCGCCTGATTGCGAGGGTTGTCCACTCATGAAAAAGGTCTCACGCAAGGTTTGATAGTGTTCAGTAGACGTTGCTGCAAGGTTGCGATTTCAGGCAGCCCCGATCAAACCCCAGCGCAGGCACCAGGAGTTCAGCTTATTTACAACGGTCATGCGTCACCTGTTTGTTTTTATCTGTGACGAAATCGAACCCGAAACGCTTGTGGCGCCACGGAGTGAACAAGGCGGATAGCCTTGAGATTTGCGCGATTACGCAGAGGGTCACAGTTAAAACGCGGCGCATTGTACACCGCTAACCCCCTGCTGCCAGACCCCGCTGGATCAGCGTGGCGGTTGCCGGGATTGCGTGTGTCCGCCTCGAGTCACTCGAGCGGCTGCAAAAATTGAGTCAGGCCTTTGCAGGCCATCGGCGTGGACGAGGAAAAAATCGTCCCACGGAGAGAGATGGAGATCAGTCACGGCGTTCATTGCGCCTCCTTCTTGTTATGCACCTGCACGACAGGCATGAGGCGCATCTCACCCTGCAAACGGCGCTGAAACAAGCGCGCCAGAGCCTTGTCCGGCCCGCGGCGGAGCAGGCTTCGGCAGCTTTTCCTTACAGCGATCATGACGGGTTGGTTTCACTCGGTTTTACCGGCTTTTTTGTAAACATTTCTTTACGATGCGTAACGCAGAGTTTCCATTTCAGAAATATCTGTCAGACGTCTGCAAATTGACGGTAGCTAGCTTGCTAATGAAACGTGCCGTTTAGTTTTTTGTTTTCAAATAAGAAAACTGCCGCCGAAAAACAGAATAAAAAGTCTATTTAAAAATTAAATGAATAATTTTTTGCATTACAAAAAACCCTGAACTAGGTTCTTCACGTCTTGCCGGCCACCTCGACCGGCCAGTCACAACCGTGAATGTCATCTAGGAGATCGACCATGCAAGCACTGGAAAAAGACTTGGATACCGAACTGCAACTGGACGAATGGTTTGAAGCACCGACCCACGAGGCGGCTGTAGAAATGATGCGAGCCGACGCGGTAGTTCCGTTCGGCACGGCGATGTGGCCTCTGTAAGACATCTCCGGGCAGGCACGATCCGGCCGGTCGTGCCTGCCGCTTTCTACACGGTCAGTCAGGGAGGATTCATGGATAAGCCCCGCGCGATCTCGCATTTCCTTTACTACCTCGAACACCACCCCGCCCTTGCCGGTCTCGACTCGGCGAAGGTATTGCTCGGCCACACGGCTGATTACGAAGCGCTGACCGGCGCGATCGCCGAACAGGCAGGCGATCATCCTCGTTTCCAGTTCAGCAGCCGACGTCTGGACCTGGACAGCACTGCAACGCTGACCTCGGCAATCACCGACAGCGATCTGTACATTTTCTTCTACGACTCTTCCACCTTGCCCAACCCACGCCCCGACGGCCCGGAGTTCGTCCGCGCGCTGCAAGCGGTGATGGCGGAGAACTGGAAGAAGTCGCTGCTGTTCAAGGATTACGGCGATTATTTCTATGACACCTTCAGCGTCACGCCGCAGCGCATTGCTGGCCTGAACAGTCACCTGATCCAGCGTATGTCCCAGGCGACCACGCTGAGTTTCAAAGACGATGACGGCTCATGGTTTGAAACGCCGCTGAGCAGCATCAAGAAGTGGACCGATATCAACGGCATCGGCAACTTCGACCTGGCCCCCGGCGAAATCGCCACGCACAGCGAGGCCATCAATGGCCATGTGAAATTCAAGGGCACGTTCCTCAGCACCATCCCGTTTGCGCGCAAATACGGCGTACTGGAATCGCCGTTGGAGCTATGGATCGAGAATTCGACTATCAGCCGCATCGCCACGGAGGTGCCGGGGCTGGAGCATGATTTCAACAAGTACCTGGACGCCAATCCGTCGAACCGGCGGATTGAGGAGTTGGGGATTGGCACCAATGAAGGCGTGAAGGATTTGTATGCGCGTAATGCCGGGTTTGAGGAGCGGCATTGTGGCTTGCATCTCGGATTGGGCGGCGGGGCCAAGGGCAGCCATCATCTGGACCTGATCTTCTCGGGCGGGGTTTTGGCGCTGGATGATAAACCTGTGTTTGATGGACGCTTTGTGTTCTAGCCCCAAGATTTCTTTATTGAAGCTACCGGCCCTTTCGCGAGCAAGCTCGCTCCCACAGGGGATTTGTGTACGACACAGGTCCAATGTGGGAGCGAGCTTGCTCGCGAAGAGGCCCTGCCAGGCGCTACATACCTTTCATCAGACGAAAAAAAACGCCAACCCTGAGGTTGGCGTTTTGGCTTTGGCTTGAAGCTTGCCGCTAGAAGCTCGCAGCTGCCTTATTCCGGCTTCTTGCGACCAAACCCCGGACGCTGACCGGAACCGGCCGGTGCGCCGCGACGCTTGCCCGACGGCTTGTCACCCTCAACCAGCTTGATCCCCGGACGCTTCGGCGCAGGCTTGGCCGGGCGCTTGTTGGTGGTGTCTGCTGGACGATCCGCCACAGGCGTGCCACGACCGGCAGGTGCACCACGCTCGCCACGTTCAGTGCGACCGTTGGCCGGACGCGGAGCGCGTTCGCCGTCACGGGCGGCAACTGGCTTGCGACCTGGGCGCTCGCCTTCGATCTGCGGCTCACGGCTCGGGCGTGGGCCGGTCGGCGCGCCAGCGGCTGGACGCAGGGTGCGCACGCGCTCGGTCTTGGCCATCGGCCGCGACGATTTGCGCTGCATGCGCTCAAGCTTGTCTTTGCTCTTGGCGTTCAGTTGCGGCATCGCTACCGGCGTCAGGCCGACTTCAGCACTGAGGATGTCGACTTCGTACTGGCTCATTTCGCGCCAGCGCCCCATCGGCAGGTCGGAGTTGAGGAACACCGGACCGAAACGCACGCGCTTCAGACGGCTGACCACCAGACCCTGCGATTCCCACAGACGACGAACCTCACGGTTACGGCCTTCCATCACCACGCAGTGATACCAGTGGTTGAAGCCTTCACCGCCTGGCGCCTGCTTGATGTCGGTGAACTTCGCCGGGCCGTCTTCCAGCACGACGCCGGCCTTCAGGCGCTCGATCATCTCGTCGTCGACTTCACCGCGTACGCGCACGGCGTACTCACGGTCCATCTCGTAGGACGGGTGCATCAGACGGTTGGCCAGCTCACCGTCGGTGGTGAACATCAGCAGACCGGTGGTGTTGATGTCGAGACGACCGATGTTGATCCAGCGACCTTCTTTCGGACGCGGCAGCTTGTCGAACACGGTCGGACGGCCTTCAGGGTCGTCACGGGTGCAGATCTCGCCATCGGGTTTGTTGTACATGATCACGCGGCGGACCGATTCGGCCGCTTCTTCGCGCTTGATCACCTTGCCATCAATGGTGATGGCGTCGTGCATGTCGACGCGCAGACCGAGGGTGGCGTCTTTGCCATTGACCTTGATCCGGCCCTGGCTGATCCAGGATTCCACGTCACGGCGCGAGCCGACGCCGATACGGGCGAGGACTTTCTGCAGCTTTTCGCCTGCTGGGCCGATTTCCTGGTCGTCTTTCTGAATGATGTCGCTCATCTGGGCACCTCCCGGTGTGGTCTGTTCAAGCGCTCTGAATTGGACGCCTGAAGCATTGAAATCTGGGTTCTCGGCCGAAGGGATCGGCGGAGGGTCGCGAATCATACGCGGATGTGCGCCATCGCGCATCAGAGACTAGTCGATCAGGCCAAGGTTATTTCTTTTTCCGCCGACCGGCGCCACCGAGTTTGATCAGGCGCAGCGCGGCTTCGGCCAGTACGCTGCGCTTGTCGTCCTTGTCGAGTTTCTTCCAGGCCTTGATTTCGCGCTTGCTGCGGCCGCAACCGAGGCAGATGTCGTCGGTGAATTTGCAGAGGCTGATGCACGGGTCTTTTGTTGAACTCATACCTACTCCAGAAACACACAAATCCCCTGTAGGAGTGAGCCTGCTCGCGATAGCGGTGTATCTGCCAAGAAGATGTCGACTGACACACCGCAATCGCGAGCAGGCTCACTCCTACAGGGGTTTGCGGTGTTCTTGGGATCGGATCAGTCTTCGAACTCGCGGCGTTCGGCTTCGATCGCTTCCGCCAAGGCGCGGGCTTCGGCTTCTTCTTCGCTCAGCTCGGGTTCTGGCGCGGGTTGTTCGAGCGCGGCGACGGCGGCCAACAGCTTTTCGCGGGCTTCGGCGACGCCAAGAATGTCCTCTTCCGGTTCGGCTTCTGGCTCGGCTTCAAGTTCAACTTCAATCGCTGGCTCAGCGACTTCGGTTTCAGGCTCGGTCGTCGGCGCGTCACTGTCGCCCGCCTCACCATCCGCCGCATCTCGCAGCAAATCGTCGAAGTCGGTCTTGATCCCCTCCTCCATGCTGTCCAGCTCCAGCAGCAAGGTATGGAAACTGGTCTCTTCCTTCTCCTCTTCCGGCTCGGCGCTGGCGTCGGCCAACTCCTGCAAACCCTGCGGCACCGGAGCGTCGTCGAAATCGAGCACCGGGTCGGTTTCCATTTCGCGCAATTCGGCCAGCGGCGGCAGGTCTTCGAGGTTCTTCAGGTTGAAGTGATCGAGAAACATCTTGGTGGTGGCAAACATCGCCGGTTTGCCCGGCACATCGCGGTAACCAACAACACGAATCCACTCGCGCTCCAGCAAGGTCTTGACGATATTGCTGTTCACCGCCACGCCACGCACGTCTTCGATCTCGCCACGGGTGATCGGCTGACGGTAGGCAATCAGCGCGATGGTTTCGAGCAAGGCGCGGGAGTAACGCTGCGGGCGCTCTTCCCACAAGCGGCCGACCCACGGCGAAAACTTTTCGCGGATCTGCAAGCGATAGCCCGATGAGACTTCCTTGAGCTCGAAAGCACGGCCCTCGCAGGACTTGCCCAGCAGGGTCAGGGCTTTCTTGAAGACCGCAGGCTCGGGCCGTTCGCCTTCTTCAAACAGTTCAAACAGGCGCTCAAGGGATTGCGGCTTTCCCGAGGCCAACAGAAAGGCTTCAAGCAGGGGGGCCAGCTCGCGGGGTTCAGTCAGATTCATGTTTCGACTCGTTATTCGGCTCGGGCTCGCACGTGGATCGCGGCGAACGGCTCATTCTGCACCAGCTCGACCAAGGATTCCTTGACCAGTTCAAGGATCGCCATAAAGGTCACCACCACACCCAGCCGCCCTTCTTCGGCGGTGAACAGCTCGACGAACGGCACAAAACCGCCGCCCTTGAGCCGTTCCAGCACATCGCTCATGCGCTCGCGGGTGGACAGTGCTTCGCGGCTGACCTGGTGGCTTTCAAACATATCGCCACGGCGCAGCACTTCGGCCATGCACATCAAAATCTCTTCCAGCGCAACGTCGGGCAACAGCTTGCGTGCACGGGCTTCCGGGGCGTCGAGCTTGGGCACGATCACATCGCGGCCAACGCGGCTCAAGCCGTCGATGCCTTCGGCGGCCGCCTTGAAACGCTCGTATTCCTGCAAGCGGCGGATCAGTTCGGCACGCGGGTCGTCTTCTTCGTCTTCGACGGTTTCAGCGCGCGGCAGAAGCATGCGCGACTTGATCTCGGCGAGCATCGCGGCCATCACCAGATACTCGGCGGCCAGCTCCAGACGCACCGACTGCATCAACTCGACATAACCCATGTACTGGCGGGTGATTTCCGCCACCGGGATATCGAGGATGTTGATGTTCTGTTTGCGGATCAGGTACAGCAGCAGGTCGAGCGGGCCTTCGAAGGCTTCAAGGAAGACTTCCAGCGCATCCGGCGGGATGTACAGGTCCAGCGGCATCTCCATGACTGCCTGGCCATAGACCATGGCAAACGGCAGTTCCTGCTGAGCGCCAGCCTGGGGATCGACAACGGTTTCCACTGCGGACATTCAGGCCTCGACCATGAACGGCGCGGGGTCGCCGCAACCAACGCGGATCACTTCAGGGTCGTCGCCGGTCAGGTCGATCACGGTGGAGGCTTTGATGCCGCCGAAACCGCCGTCGATGATCAAGTCCACTTGGTGTTCAAGCAGTTGGCGCATTTCGTAAGGATCGCTGAGCGGGTCTTCGTCGCCGGGCATGATCAGGGTCACGCTCATCAGCGGCTCGCCGAGTTCGGCCAGCAGCGCCAGCGCGATCGGATGGCTGGGCACACGCAGACCGATGGTGCGCTTCTTCGGATGCAGCAACAGACGCGGCACTTCGCGGGTGGCGTTGAGAATAAAGGTGTAAGGCCCCGGCAGATGCGCCTTGAGAATGCGGAAGGTGCCGGTGTCGATCTTCGCGTAGTTGCCCAGTTGCGACAGGTCGCTGCAGATCAGCGCGAAGTTGTGCTTTTCATCGAGTTGACGCAAACGGCGCACGCGCTCGATGGCGGTCTTGTCGCCGATCTGGCAGCCGATGGCGTAGGAAGAATCCGTTGGATAAACCACCACCCCGCCTTTGCGGATGATTTCGACCGCCTGTTTTATCAGGCGCGCTTGTGGGTTTTCCGGATGTATCTGGAAAAATTGACTCACATTTTCTACCTGTTCAGACGGCGGCAATATCTGTGTCATGTTTGAACCGACACCACAGGGGTGGAAGGTCCTCGGGAACCGGCCGGTACTGGCCGATCTCTGACCAGCCGCCAGGGCCATGGAAGTCACTGCCGGCGCTGACCAGCAGACCGAACTCACGGGCAAGGATTGCCAGGCTGCCGACCTGTTCCGCAGGCTGATGGCCATTGACCACCTCGATCGCATGCCCGCCTGCTTGAATATAGTCGGCAATCAGCTTCCGGCGCTTGCTGCGGGTGAAATCGTAGTGCCACGGATGCGCGAGGCTGACCCAGGCCCCGGCGGCACGCAGTGTGCCAACGGTGTCTTCCAGCGTCGGCCAGTGCAACTTGACATCACCCAGCTTGCCGGCGCCGAGCCATTTGCGGAATGCCTCGGCGCGATCCTTTACAAAACCTTCACGCACCATCCAGTCGGCGAAATGCGGACGGGCCGGGGCGTTGCCACTGTCACCCAGTTCCTGCTGGACCTGCCGGGCACCTTCGAGGGCACCGGGCATACCCTTGAGAGCGAGTTTGCGGCTTATTTCTTCCGACCGCAGCCAGCGCCCATCGTGCAATCTGGCAATCGCTTCGACCAACGGTGTGGCGTTGACGTCGAAACCGTAGCCCAACACATGAATCGTCGCGCCGCCCCAGGTGCAGGACAATTCGACGCCGTTGACCAGTTGCATACCCAATTCGTTGGCGGCCGTGCGCGCTTCGGCGAGGCCTTCGAGGGTGTCGTGGTCAGTCAACGCCAGGACTCGCACGCCGTTCTCGAACGCACGCGCAACCAGAACCGCAGGCGCGAGGGCGCCATCGGAGGCCGTGCTATGGCAATGCAAATCAACATTCACGGGGAGTTGTAACCTCAAATCAGCTGGCGCTATCGCGCGCCCATATGTTTGTTATTATGCCGCCACATCCAGCTTCTGGCTCTCACTGTGAAACAATTCATCGATTTCATCCCGCTTCTGCTGTTCTTCATCGTTTACAAACTTGATCCACGGGTCGTCGACATCGCTGGCCATGAAATGACTGTAGGCGGTATTTACAGCGCCACGGCGATGCTGATCATCAGTTCCCTGGTGGTGTACGGCGCGTTGTTCATCAAACAGCGCAAGCTGGAAAAGAGCCAATGGCTGACCCTGATTGCCTGCCTGGTTTTCGGCAGCCTGACGCTGGCCTTCCACAGCGAGACCTTCCTCAAGTGGAAAGCCCCGGTGGTCAACTGGCTGTTCGCCGTCGCCTTCATCGGCAGCCACTTCATCGGTGACCGCCTGCTGATCAAACGCATCATGGGCCACGCACTGAGCCTTCCGGATCCGGTCTGGACCCGCCTGAACATCGCCTGGATCGGCTTTTTCCTGTTCTGCGGCGCTGCCAACCTGTTCGTCGCCTTCACCTTCCAGAGCTACTGGGTGGACTTCAAGGTGTTCGGCAGCCTGGGCATGACCTTGGTATTCCTGGTCGCACAGGGCATTTACCTGTCGCGTCATCTGCACGATGCCGATACCCCAACAACACCAAAAACCGAGGACTGACATGCTCTACGCCATCATTGCCACCGACGTCGCCAATTCACTGGAAGCACGCCTGGCCGCGCGCCCTGCGCATCTGGAACGCCTGCAAGCGCTCAAGGGCGAAGGCCGCATCGTATTGGCCGGCCCGCACCCGGCCGTCGACAGCAATGATCCGGGCGCAGCGGGTTTCACCGGCAGCCTGATCGTCGCCGAATTCGACTCCCTGAGCGCTGCGCAGGCATGGGCCGATGCTGATCCGTACATCGCCGCGGGTGTCTACGCCAACGTGGTCGTCAAGCCGTTCAAGCAAGTCCTGCCTTAAACGTCCGGTGATGAGGGGATTTACCCCTCATCACTCGCGACACTGCCTCATGCAATGAACCTTCCTGGTTCTTGCTGCTCTCAATCGCTCATTATTCTCGTTTGCCTGCCGACAACCTGCCCAATATCCATTTGGAAACAGGTGTCGCGATGCGCAAGGGTCCGTTGTGTCTGATGTTGGTCACGTTGTCGATCATGGCACCCGCCCATGGTGAGGAAACCACCGAAGGCGGCAATTCCACGCCATTGTCGTTAAGCGCCGGCAGCCAGATCACCGAGTTGCAGCAGCGCCTCAAGGCCAGCGAGCAGCAACGGGAAGAACTGAGCAAACAACTGCAAAATGCCGACAATACCCGTGAAAGCGCCCAGCTCGCCCGGTTGCGCCAGGAGAACCAGCGTCTCAAGCTGCAACTCAAGGAAGCCCAGGCCAGCCCGCTGCCGCGTCTGCTGACTGATCAGCAGCAATGGTTCGTCACGGGCGCCGGAGTAGCGCTATTGGCGCTGCTCTGCGGTATCTTTGCCAGTGGAGCAAGCCGAAAACGTCGGCAATGGCTAAATTGAGTGAGTCATGAGCGAGCTGTTACTGATTGATGATGACCAGGAGTTGTGCGAACTCCTGAGTAGCTGGCTGAGCCAGGAAGGCTTCCATGTGCGCGCCTGCCACGATGGCCAGAGTGCACGCAAGGCGTTGGCCGAAACGGCCCCGGCGGCGGTGGTGCTGGATGTGATGCTGCCCGATGGCAGCGGTCTGGAACTGCTCAAGCAACTGCGCAACGACCACGCCGATCTGCCGGTGCTGATGCTTTCGGCCCGGGGTGAGCCGCTGGATCGCATCCTCGGTCTGGAACTGGGCGCCGACGATTATCTGGCCAAACCCTGCGACCCACGAGAACTGACCGCCCGCCTGCGCGCCGTACTGCGCCGCAGCCATCCGGCGGCAGTCTCGACGCAGCTTGAGCTGGGCGATCTGAGTTTCAGTCCGGTGCGCGGCGTGGTCAGCATCGACGAGAAAGAACTGACCCTCACCGTTTCCGAAAGCCGTCTGCTCGAAGCCCTGCTCAAGCAACCCGGCGAGCCGCTGGACAAACAGGAACTGGCGCAGATCGCCCTCGGCCGCAAGCTGACCCTGTACGACCGCAGCCTCGACATGCACGTCAGCAACCTGCGCAAGAAAATCGGCCCGCATCCCGACGGTCGCCCACGCATCGTCGCGCTGCGCAGCCGCGGTTACTACTACAGCCTCTGAGGCTCCCCCTTGTAGGAGTGAGCCTGCTCGCGATAGCAGTGTGTCAGTCGACATGTTCTTGCCCGATACACCGTTATCGCGAGCAGGCTCACTCCTACAGGGTGTGTTTGTCAGGTCAGCGCTCGAGTGTCTTTACCGAAGCTTTACGCAGTGCTGACCGCCGCTGACCTTGATCTCCGTAATCTGAACTCATCCGGAACGTACCGGGAACGAGACAAGGAGATACACCATGCGCAAGACTCTTATCGCTCTGATGTTCGCTGCCGCTCTGCCAACCGTCGCCATGGCCATGCCGCAAGACGGTGGCCCGATGGGTGGCCCGCTCGACGGCCCACGCCACGGCGGTCAGATGCACGGCATGCACGGCAAAGGCCCGTACAGCCAACTCGACCTGTCCCGCGAACAGCGCGAACAGATCCGCAAGATCATGGGCGAGCAGATGCACGAGCGTAAGCAAGTGGTCGACAAGTATCTGGAAAAACTCTCGCCGGCTGACCAGAAAGCCATGAAGGACGAGATGGCCGCCAACCACAAGAAAGCCGAGACGGATGTTCGCGCCGTGTTGAAACCGGATCAACAGAAGAAATTCGACGAGATCCAGAAAAAACAGGCCGAGCGTCGCGCCGAATGGGCCGAATTCAAGGCGTGGAAAGCGCAACAGGCGCAAAAGGCGCAATAATGCTCTGACCCGGACCCGACGGCTAAACACCGCCGGGTCTTTTTCCACCGATCCAATGTAGGAGTGAGCCTGCTCGCGATAGCGGTGTGTCAGTCAACGAATACTTGTCTGACTCACCGCTATCGCGAGCAGGCTCACTCCTACAGGGATTTGCGTTTGTTCTGAGGATTTTCTGTGCGTTCATTGTTCTGGCGTATTCTCGCGAGCTTCTGGCTGGCCATCGCTCTGGTGGCCGGGCTGTCCATTCTGCTCGGGCACATGCTCAACCAGGACGCATGGATCCTCAGTCGCCATCCGGGCCTCAACACCCTCGCCGGCGAATGGACGCAAACCTACGAAGCCCAGGGCGAGGAAGCTGCCCAGGACATCCTCGAACAGCGCAAACGCCAATATCACATCGATGTTCAGGTACTGAACGAATCCGGCGACCCGGTGGTTCGCGGCACCTTCCCGCGCCGCGCAGCCGCGTTCGAAGCCCGCCAGAACAATGATGACCGGCGTCTGCCATGGCGACGTCTGACCGATGAATTCACCAGCGAAAAAACCGGTGACACCTACCTGTTCATCTACCGCATCCCGCATCCGGAACTCGACTCTTGGCACCGCGAAAGCCTGCTTTGGCCATTGAGTGCGCTGGGGATTGCGCTGGTGGTGCTGACCCTGTTCAGTCTGCTGGTGACCTTCTCCATCACCCGCCCGCTCAGCCGTTTGCGCGGCGCGGTGCATGATCTCGGGCAGACCACTTATCAGCAGAACAGCCTGGCGAAACTGGCCAACCGCCGCGACGAATTTGGCGTGCTGGCCAACGATTTCAACCGCATGGGCGCGCGCCTGCAAAGCCTGATTGGCAGCCAGCGACAGCTGTTGCGCGACGTTTCCCACGAATTGCGCTCACCGTTGGCGCGGCTGCGTATCGCCCTGGCCCTGGCCGAACGCGCCAACCCTGAAGAACGCGAGAAACTCTGGCCACGCCTGACGCGCGAGTGTGATCGGCTGGAAGCGTTGATCAGTGAAATTCTGGTATTGGCGCGGGTCGATGCCGACAACGCCAGTGCTGAAGAGGTGGATCTGAATGCGTTGCTCGGCCTCTTGCAGAAGGACGCAAAACTGGGATCGCCCGAGCAGATCGTGCGTCTGGATGCCGAACCGCAGCTGAATCTGAAAGGCTGGCCGACCATGATTGAGCGCGCCGTCGATAACCTGCTGCGCAACGCCCAGCGCTTCAACCCGGAAGGTCAGCCGATTGAAATGCAGGCTTCACGTCAGGGTGAAAAAATCATCGTGAGCGTGCGCGACCATGGGCCGGGGGTGCAGGCTGAACATTTGAGCCAGTTGGGCGAGCCGTTTTACCGGGCGCCGGGACAGACGGCGGCGGGACACGGTTTGGGCCTGGCGATTGCGCGAAGGGCGGCGGAGCGGCATGGTGGGAGTTTGACGCTGGCCAATCATCCGCAGGGTGGGTTTATTGCCAGTCTGGAATTGCCGTTGGTGCCCGGAGCGGTGGTGCAACTTTAAGAGCCTAAAAGCTACCCTCACCCCAGCCCTCTCCCGGAGGGAGAGGGGGCCGACCGAGGTGTCTTGCGTCAGACATCGACCTGAAACACCGAGTCGATTATGGGCCAGGAAGGCACGTGAATCGTCGCCGACTCTGGGTTCGAAATGCATCGGAACCGTTATCGACTCCGAACTCGAAATGCATCGGAACCGTTATCGACTCCGAACTCGAAATGCATCGGAACCGTTATCGACTCTGGATTCAGCCGAGCACTTTCAGGTCGGCGTACCTCTACAGCATCCCCCAATCAGTCCCCTCTCCCTCTGGGAGAGGGCTAGGGTGAGGGGCTTTTGATCTTCAGGCGTTGGCGGGCCAGGCGCTGACAAACTCAGCCAGATCAACCTTCTCCGCCACACGCGGTTCTTTCTGCGGCGTGCCGAGGTACAAGAACGCGATCACTTCTTCACCTTCAACCAAGCCCAAACCTTTGGCCACGTGCTGCGAATAAGCCAGATCACCCGTACGCCACACCGCACCAATCCCTTGCGCATACGCCGCCAGCAAAATCCCGTGCGCCGCACACCCGGCCGCCAGCAACTGCTCGGCCTTCGGGTACTTGACGTGTTCCTGCAACTTGGCGATCACCACAACCACCAGCGGCGCACGCAGCGGACCGTTACGGGCCTTGTCGATCATCGCTTCAGTGACTTCGCCTTCCTGCATTTGCGCAGCTTGCGCCAGCAACTCGCCCATTTGCTCGCGTGCCGCGCCTTCGACCGTCAGGAAGCGATACGGCTGCAAATGCCCGTGATCCGGCGCGCGCAACGCGGCGCCAAACAGGGCTTCGCGCTGCTCGGCAGTGGGGGCCGGTTCGACCAGTCGTGGAACGGAAACACGGTTGAGCAACGCGTCGAGAGCCTGCATCGGCCACCTCCTGAAAAATATGTGCGGCTATTCTAGCTGTATCTGCCAACAGGATGCCGGTTTACATGCCCTGCCCCACGGGTAGAATGGCGCCCTTCCCACATCAGCCCGAGCGGACTTCATGGCGTTGCCGACCTTACGGATCATTGGTTTCATCATCGGCATCTTCCTGATCACCCTGGCTGTGGCCATGGTCGTGCCTATGGCCACCCTAGTGATTTTCGAGCGCACCGGTGATCTGCCGTCGTTCCTCTGGGCGAGCATGATCACCTTTGTAGCCGGCCTCGCGCTGGTGATTCCTGGCCGCCCGGAACACATTCACCTGCGCCCGCGCGACATGTACCTGCTGACGGTCAGCAGTTGGCTGGTGGTGTGCATTTTTGCTGCGCTGCCGTTTCTGCTGACCCAGCACATCAGCTACACCGACTCGTTTTTCGAAAGCATGTCCGGCATCACCGCGACCGGCTCGACCGTACTCAGCGGGCTCGACACCATGTCACCGGGCATTCTGATGTGGCGCTCGCTGCTGCACTGGCTCGGCGGCATCGGCTTTATCGGCATGGCGGTGGCGATTCTGCCGCTGCTGCGTATCGGTGGCATGCGCCTGTTCCAGACCGAATCCTCGGACCGCTCGGAGAAGGTCATGCCGCGCTCGCACATGGTGGCGCGCCTGATTGTGGCAGCGTATGTCGGCATCACCATCCTTGGCAGCCTGGCGTTCTGGTGGGCCGGGATGAGTCCGTTCGACGCGATCAACCACGCGATGTCGGCGATTTCCACCGGCGGGTTCTCGACCTCCGACCAGTCGCTGGCCAAGTGGACGCAACCGGCGGTGTACTGGGTCGCAGTCGTCATCATGATTCTCGGCAGCCTGCCGTTCACCCTGTACGTGGCGACGTTGCGCGGCAACCGCAAGGCGCTGATCAAGGATCAGCAGGTGCAGGGTTTGCTCGGTATGCTGCTGGTGACCTGGCTGGTGCTCGGCACCTGGTACTGGTGGACGACCAATTTGCATTGGCTGGAGGCGCTACGTCACGTAGCGCTGAACGTGACGTCGGTGGTCACCACCACCGGTTTCGCCCTCGGCGACTACAGCCTGTGGGGTAACTTCTCACTGATGCTGTTTTTCTATCTGGGTTTTGTCGGTGGTTGTTCCGGGTCGACGGCGGGCGGGATCAAGATCTTCCGTTTCCAGGTCGCCTACATCTTGCTCAAGGCCAACCTTAATCAACTGATTCACCCGCGCGCGGTGATCAAGCAGAAGTACAACGGCCACCGTCTCGACGAAGAGATCGTCCGTTCGATTCTGACCTTTTCGTTCTTCTTCGCCATCACCATCTGCGTGATCGCCCTGCTCCTGTCGCTGCTGGGCGTTGACTGGATGACCGCATTGACCGGCGCTGCCAGCACCGTGTCCGGGGTCGGCCCAGGCCTGGGAGAGACCATTGGCCCGGCGGGCAACTTCGCCACTCTGCCGGACGCGGCCAAGTGGATCCTGTCGTTCGGCATGCTGCTCGGCCGACTGGAGATCATTACGGTGTTTGTACTGTGTATTCCGGCCTTTTGGCGTCACTGACCGCGCTCGGCGCCTGCAACAACCGCGTCCGGTAATCGCCGGGCGTGGTGTCGAACCAGCGGCGGAACGCGCGAAAGAAGTTGCTCGGGTCGGCAAATCCCAACAGATAAGCGATTTCCAGCAGCGTCATGCTCGGTTGCGCCAGATACTGCTCGGCCAGTTCGCGGCGGGTGTCATCGAGCAACTGCTGAAAACTGGTGCCCTCCTCCTGCAAGCGGCGCTGCAAAGTGCGCTGCGATAAATGCAGGGTCTGCGCCACAGTATCGCGCTTCGGCTCACCTTGCGGCAGCAAACGGCACAGCACCTGTCGCGCTTTGTGGGTCACGCGGCTTTCGGAAAACCGCGCCAGATATTCCCCGGCAAAGCGGTCGTGCAACAGCGCCATCGCTTCGTTGGCTGTCGGCAGCGGCGCTTCCATGTCGGCGCGTTCGAAGATCAGCGCGTCATACGGCGCGTTGAACATCAGCGGCGCGTGGAAGGCTTGTTTGTAGGGTTCCAGGTCCTCGGGTTCGGCGCCCTGCACCAGCACTTTGACCGGGTGCAACGTGCGTCCGGTCAACCAGCCGCACAGGCCCAGCGCACAGGCCAGCGAGGCTTCGGCGCTTTGCCGGGTCGGCGGCAGATGGTCACCGTGCACGGTCAGAATCAGCGCATAACCGTCATCAAGCAATCGGAAACTCAGATCGGCGCTCTCGGCGATGATGCGCTGATAGCGCACCAGCCGTTGAAAGCCTTCGGCGAGGGTATTGCTCGACATCAACGCGTAGCCGGCGACATGAAAAGACGCCGGGCGCACCACCTTGCCCATGTTCAGGCCGATCGCCGGGTTGCCGGATAACTCGACCGCCCGTTGCCAGAGACGGGTCATGGAATCTTGCGGGAAGCGCGCATCCGGATCATCCAGAGCCGTGTAATCGAGCCCCAGTTGTTTGAACAGAACCCGGCAATCCAGGCCGTCCATCTCCAATGCTTTGACAATCCCCATCGCCCAGCTTGCAGAAGTCGTTCGTTCGCTCATGGCGTTATTCTTTTACATGATGGGCCGCATGTTACGGCCCGATTTGCGAAGGATACTAAAGTGGCGCCGATTGTCACTGGCCCACGCCAATGATCACTCTAGACTCAAATAAGCTACCCGCAGCACAACTCGTCGCCAGAACAATAACCACAGAGAACGCGGTCGTGGAAAACATCAAACATTTCAACAGCTTCGCTGAGTTCTATCCGTATTACCTCAGCGAACACAGCAACAGTACCTGCCGGCGCCTGCATTTCATCGGCACGACACTGGTGATTTTTATTCTCGCGCTGACCATCGCCAAGGGCGCCTGGCTGTTGCTATTGGCCTTGCCGCTGGCCGGTTACAGCTTCGCCTGGGTCGGGCACTTTTTCTTTGAAAAGAACCGGCCGGCGACTTTCCAGCATCCGCTGTACAGCCTGCTTGGCGACTTCGTCATGTACCGCGACATGATTCTGGGTCGCGTGGCGTTCTGAATGAGGGTCAGCCAATGAATGCCAATGCCCGCTTCACCCATATGAAGGAAGGTACCCAAGAAGATTGGGCGATCATCGCCGCCGACTTCAGCGCCTATGCCAAACAGTTGCCCGCACGGATCATGACCCACCTGAAACTGCTGGAAGGCGATTTCGGTGGCTTCCCGGTGGATCGCCTGACCCACTCGCTGCAAACCGCCACCCGTGCCTTTCGTGACGGGCGCGACGAGGAATATGTGGTTTGTGCCTTGCTGCATGACATCGGCGACACCCTGGGTTCGTACAACCATCCGGACATTGCCGCTGCGATACTCAAGCCGTTCGTCAGTGCCGAGAATGTGTGGATGGTCGAGAAGCACGGGGTGTTTCAGGGTTATTACTTTTTTCATCACCTGGGCATGGATCGGCATCTGCGTGAACAGTTCGCCGGTCATCCGCAGTTTCAGGCAACGGCCGAATTTTGCGCCAAATACGATGCGGCGGCGTTTGATCCTGACTATGACACGCTGCCGTTGAGTTTTTTCGAGCCGATGATGGAGCGGTTGTTTGCGCAGCCGAAGAACTCGATTTACAAGGCCGCGATGGAGCAACACTCGCCAGCGTAATCATCCTCGGGAACCGCTGCGCGGTTCATCGCGAGCAGGCTCACTCCTACAGTTGAAATGCGTACCCCTGTAGGAGTGAGCCTGCTCGCGATGAGGCCCTCTCAATCACCAGAGCATTAGGCGAGTTCGGCGACTTTGGCCGCTTTCAGCTCCGCCTCCCGCGCCTGCGCATCCGCCAGCCGATACAACTCGATCGTGCCATCCCAGTGTTCGATCAGCGCCGTGCACGACTCCACCCAATCGCCGCAATTGAGGTAATCCACCTCGCCGACCTTGCGGATCTCGGCATGGTGAATGTGCCCGCACACCACGCCATGCAACTCGCGCTTCACGCATTCATGGGCGATGGCTTCTTCAAAGTCGCTGATGAAACTCACCGCGGTCTTCACCTTGTGTTTCAGGTACGCCGACAGCGACCAATAGCCGTAGCCATAGCGGGCACGCCAGTGGTTAAGCCAGCGATTGAGGGTCAAAGTGAATTCGTAGGCGGAGTCGCCAAGGAAGGCCAGCCAGCGGTGATAACGGGTGATTACATCGAACTGATCGCCATGAATCACCAGCAGATGCCGGCCATCCGCCGTGACATGCACCGCTTCGTCGACCAACTGGATATTGCCCAGAATCAGCTTCGAATAACGACGCAGGAATTCGTCGTGGTTGCCGGTGACGTAAATCACCTCGGTGCCGCGCTTGCTCATGGTCAGCAAGCGGCGGATCACGTTGGTATGCGCCTGCGGCCAGTACATGCCGCCGCGTAGCTTCCAACCGTCAATGATGTCGCCAACCAGGTAAATCTTGTCGGCATGGTAGCCCTTGAGAAATTGCGACAAGTGCTCGGCCTGGCAATCCCGCGTGCCCAGGTGCACGTCGGAGATCCACAGGGTTCGCACCCGTTGTTTACGACTGGGTCGGGCGAGCTCGGCGCTGGTCATGGGCAACCCTCTGCGATGTTTTCGCCACTGTGCGCGCGCCCGGTTAATCGACCATGACAAGCGTGAGTCAGTCCTGTGACAACGCATCCGGTGTGCGCCGGTGTAGACTGACGACCACTTCGGAGACAACCTGCCATGCGACCGATCCTCACCCTGCGCCAGTACACCCACGATTTGATCGCCCACAGCCACGACCACGCGCAATTGGTGTTCGGGCTGTCCGGTGCGCTGGATTTCGAGGTCGAGGGCAGTGGCAGTCAGGTGCGTCAGCAGAGTTTTGTAGTTATCCCTTCCGGCGCTCATCATGCCTGCGGCAGTCCCAATGGTAGCCGCTGTCTGGTACTGGATATCCCGAACGGCCAATGGCTGACGGATTCACTGGGCGAACATGCCGACGCCAGCCATCGTCTGCTCGATCAACCGGCGCGCTTGTCGCTGGATTCGGGGCAAAGTCAGTTGGTCAGCTGGCTGGCAAACAGTCCGGTCAGCGATCCATTGATTGCCCAGCAAGGCGCGGTGTTGCTGCTGGCCAGTCTGAATCACGCGCAACCTGCGGAACACGCCATTCGCCGCCTACCCTATGCCGCACTGGATGCGCACATCGAGCAATACGCCGCGTATCCGCTGCAAGTCGCCGATCTGGCACGGGTGGCAGGATTGTCCAGCGCGCGTCTGCATGCGCGGTTCATGGCCGAATGCGGGCAGACGCCGATGGATTACATCCGCAGCCGACGCCTGCATCTGGCCGTGCAAATGCTCCGCGACACCGCCCTGCCGATCGGCGAAGTTGCCAGTCGCGTCGGCTACAGCTCGCAGAGCGCTTTCTCGGCCGCGATCCTACGTGAGTTCAGCGCATCGCCCGGCCAGCTTCGGCGCGATTCCTGCGACAAACGACGATAGTCTGCCGACAGACTTGTAGGCCGATACAGGGTTCAATGGACTTATTGATCGTTCCCGCGCTCTGCGTGGGAATGTAGCCGGTGACGCTCCGCGTCACTGGACGCAGAGCGTCCCTAGAGGCATTCCCACGCAGAGCGTATCAATCACAAGAAACCGTGTCTGGATTAAGGATTGCAATGACTCCGCGTACCGCCCTCGGCGCTCTGCATATCGGTGCTTTGATGTTTGGCCTGACGGGTGTGTTCGGCAAACTCGCTGCTGCGTCCCCCGCTGTGATCGTCTTTGGACGCGCGGCTTTCGCCGTACTCGCCCTGGCATTTTTCGCCCGTTTCGCCAGCCAGCAAGGCTGGCAGAAACTTCAGGCCGTGGACTGGCGCCGCCTCGCCCTCAGCGGCGTGTTGCTGGCCGGGCACTGGGTGAGTTTCTTTCTGTCTGTGAAGATCGCCGGTGTCGCCATCGCGACGTTGGGTTTTGCCAGTTTCCCGGCCTTCACTGTGATTCTCGAAGGGCTGATTTTCCGTGAACGCATCCGTGCCAATGAAATTCTGCTGGTGGTGTTGGTCAGCATTGGCCTGATTCTGGTGACCCCGGCCTTCGACCTGGGCAGCGGTGCGACCATCGGCTTGCTCTGGTCAGTGCTTTCGGGGCTGCTGTTCTCGCTACTGTCGCTGACCAACCGCGCCAGCTCCGGGCGCATCCCGGCAGTGCAGGCGGCGTTGTGTCAAAACGTGGTGGTAGCGCTGTGTCTGCTGCCGGTGGCGGCGCCGCAACTGAGTGAGGTGCGGGCACTGGACTGGCTGTGGATCGCCCTGCTCGGGGTGTTCTGTACCGGCGTCGCGCACAGCCTGTTCGTCGCCAGCCTGGCGGTGATCAAGGCGCGCACGGCGGCGGTAGTGTTTGCGCTGGAGCCAGTCTACGGCATCACCGTCGCCTGGCTGTTGTTCAATGAAAACCCGACGTCGAAGATGTTGATCGGCGGTGCGTTGATCATTGTTGCCATCGTCGTGTCAGCGCGGATGTCCGGCCATGCCGACAAGAAAACCGTCGCCGCCGAGGCTGCGTCTCACTGAGTGCGGTCGTTGTGACCGAGGTCGCGGTCAGGATCGATCTGATCACGAACCCGCTGCTTCAACACCTTGGCCTCGGGAAAACCGCCATCAGCCTTGCGTTCCCAGATCTGCACGCCGTCGCAGCTGATGTGAAATACCCCGCCGGTGCCGGGCACCAGAGACACTTTGCCGAGGTCATCGCCAAAGGTGCTGAGCAGTTCCTGCGCCAGCCACGCCGCGCGCAGCAGCCACTGGCATTGGGTGCAATAGGTGATGACAACTTCTGCTTTTGCGACAGTCATGTTCGCTGAAACTCCTGAGACAGAGGGCGCCGCTATAATAGCCGGCTTTATCGCTTGCCCCGAGACTCACAATGCGCCGTCTGCTGTTCTGCCTGCTGCTTGGTTTCCTTCCAGTCTTTGTTCACGCCACTGAGGCGCCGCGACCGAAAGTCGGCCTGGTGCTGTCCGGCGGCGCCGCGCGTGGTCTGGCGCACATCGGTGTGCTCAAAGCCCTGGAAGAGCAAGGCATCAAAATCGATGCGATCGCCGGCACCAGCATGGGTGCGGTGGTCGGCGGGCTGTACGCCTCGGGCTACAAGATCGATGAGCTGGAAAAACTCGCGCTGAACATCGACTGGCAAGCCGCATTGTCCGACGCCCCGCCGCGTGAGGACGTGCCGTTTCGACGCAAACAGGATGACCGCGACTTTCTGGTGAAACAGAAGCTCAGCTTTCGCGACGACGGCAGTCTCGGCCTGCCTCTGGGTGTGATTCAGGGGCAGAACCTCGCGCTGCTGCTGGAAAGCCTGCTGGCCCACACCAGCGATACCCGGGATTTCGACAAACTGCCGATCCCGTTCCGCGCTGTGGCCACCGACATTGCCAATGGCGAAAAAGTGGTGTTCCGCAAAGGCCACTTGCCTCAGGTGATCCGCGCCAGCATGTCGATCCCGGCGGTGTTCGCCCCGGTCGAGCTCGACGGCCGGCTGTTGGTGGACGGCGGTATGACCGACAATATCCCGCTGGATGTCGCGCGGGAAATGGGCGTTGACGTGGCCATCGTCGTCGACATCGGCACACCGCTGCGCAACCGCAAGCAACTGACCACCGTGGTCGATGTGCTGAACCAGTCGATCACCCTGATGACCCGCAGTAATTCCGAAGAACAACTGGCCGCGCTGAAATCCTCCGATGTGCTGATCCAGCCTGCGCTGGCCGCATACGGTGTCACCGATTTCGGTAAAGCCCAGGACATGATCGACGCAGGTTACCGCGCGACCCGCATCCTCGATGCGCGCCTCGCCGTGCTCAAACCCGAGGAATCCCAAGACGCCGAACTTGCTGCCGCCCGTTCCCCGGGGCAGCGCACGCCGATCATCACGGCGATCCGCGTCGAGAACGACTCGAAAGTCGATGACGACGTGATCCGCTACTACATCCGCCAGCACATCGGCGAGCCGCTGGATCTGGGGCGATTGCACTCGGACATGGGCACCTTGTATGGCCTCGACTACTTCGAACAAGTGCAGTACCGCGTGGTGCACAAGGGCCAGGACCACACACTGGTGATCAGTGCCCGGGGCAAGCGCAGCGGTACCGATTACCTGCGGGTCGGTCTCAATCTGTCCGACGACATGCGCGGCGATAGCGCCTTCAACCTCGGTGCCAGTTACCGCATCAACGGCATCAACCGCCTCGGCGCGGAATGGCTGACCCGCGCGCAGATTGGCGATAAACAAGAGCTGTATACCGAGTTCTATCAACCGCTGGACGTCGGCTCGCGTTACTTCGTCGCACCGTACGCCTCGTTCGAGGCGCAGAACGTTGAAGCGGTGCTCGACAACGATCCGATCGCACAGTACCGCGTCGAGCGCTACGGTTTCGGCCTTAACTTCGGTCGCCAGATCGGCAACAACGGCGAAGTGCGGTTCGGTGTCGGCGAGGCCTGGGGCAAGGCCGATGTGCGCATTGGTGATCAGGATCTGCCGAGTGAAAACTTCAACGAAGGCTTCTATGCGCTGAAATATTCGTACGACTCACTGGATAACGTCTACTTCCCTCACGAAGGCAAGGACGTCAGCCTGACGCTGATGCAGTTCGAACCGGGGCTGGGTTCGGATACGCGCTATCGACAATGGGAATTCAAACTCGACAAAGCCATGAGCCGTGGCCCGGACACGCTGATTCTCGGCGGGCGCTACGGGCGTACGCTGGACGATGCCAATGTGGTGACGTCGAGCTTCCTGCTCGGCGGCGCGCGGCAATTGTCGGGGTTCCGTGAAGACGCGATTTCCGGGCAGAACGTCAGCCTGATGCGCGCGGTGTACTACCGCCGGCTGACGCCGCGCTCGTATCTGCCGCTAGACTTTCCGCTGTATGCCGGCGCCTCGCTGGAGCGTGGGCGGGCGTGGAACAACGACAATGAGTTCGACAGTGGCTACATCAACGCCGCCAGCGTGTTCATTGGTTTTGACACGCCGCTGGGGCCGTTGAATTTCAGTTACGGGTTGAATGATGCGAATGAGCAGGCGGTTTATCTGAACCTTGGCCAGACCTTCTGATCAGGTCGCCTGACAATCCGTCTTCGCGAGCAGGCTCGCTCCCACAGGGGAACGCATTCCAATTGTGGGAGCGAGCCTGCTCGCGAAAACGATATCAGCGCCACCGCAAATCAATCGGGTATTAGCGAATCCCCGCCAACAACGTTCGCGCCGTTTGCTTCAACGGCTCATCGCCTTCCTTGAGTAACTCGTTAAGCAGCGCAATCGCACTGTCGATGTCACCGTCATCAATGCAGGTCTGCGCCTGTTCGAGTTTTCCGGAGTTTTCATCGTGTAGCGGCTCAGTTGCGTGCAAGTCCAACGGTTGCAACACCAGAGACGGCTCGGCATCGGCAAACTCATTGAGAAAATCTTCATCCAGCGGCTCGGCGTGCGGCTCAGGGATCCACTCAAGTTCGGCGTCCTCGCCGGCCGCTTCCGGCAGTTCAAAATCCTGCGGCAGTATTTTCAGGCTGGAGCCCAGCGCCGAGGTGTCTGCCGTTGGCTCAGTAGTGGCCGTGCGGCTGTCTTCCAGATCCCAACTGGAATCCATCGACAGCTCTCCCAGATTCAACTCGAAATCATCTTCAGGTGCCGGTTGGGCCGTGACAGCAGGCGCCAGCGCAATGACGGGCGCCGCCGCGGCCAACGGTGCGGCACCCGCCAGTTTCGGATGTCGAACACGAACGTCCTGTAACGTCTGGGCATCTACGCCTTGTTCACACAACTGACTTTCCTGCTGTTCATACGCGGCGCTGTCACCCTGGCGTCCCAGGACTTCGAGCAACTGCAAACCGATATCGGTGCGCTCCGGCTCCTTGTGCAAAGCGTCGCGCAATAACCCAGCAGCTTCGCCCAAGCGGCCGTAGGCCAGATAGATTCCTACCGCCTCCAGCACATCGCCCGCTGCCGGTTCTTCACGGTGTTGGGTTGAGGTGTGAGCCCTGACAGACTCTGCGCTTTCGACTTCAGCAACGTCAGGTTCATCGCCCTGCGGCAACTGTGGCAGCGGTCGATCAGCCTGTTGCGACTGTTGCCGTCGACGGTGCACAAACAGACCGGCCAAGGCCCCCAGCAACAGCAACAGGCCCCCGAACAATGGCCAGTTCAAACCGTCATCTGTGGACTCGACAGGTACCACAACCGGGGCAGGTGCCGGAGCGACTTCGGTCGGTGGCGGGGCTTTCCTGAGTTCGGTCAATTGCGTTTGCAGCTCAGTAATCTGCTTCTTGCCAGCGGCAATCTGCACATCCTGCGTCTGCAGTTTGGCGTTCAGTTCATCGACGCTCTTTTGCAATTGCTGATTGAGCAAGACACTGGCAGCCAGTTGCTCGGCCAGTGCATCGTCGGCGGGCGGATTTGCAGGCGCTGGCGCGGGCACGGCATCGCGTTTGGCCTGAGGGGCCTGCGGCGCTGCGACAACAGGCTCGACACTGGGAAACGCGGAAGATTGTGCACGCGGATCCGGTTCATCGGTGGCCGGCACGATACCCGGCGAACCCGGAGGGTCGATCAACACCGTGTACTCACGCAGCAAACGGCCATTGGGCTGATTGAGCTGCACAAGGAAATTCAGAAAAGGTTCGTTGACTGGTTTGCTTGACGTGACCCGGATCATCTGGCGATTGCCATGCAGGATCGGGATGAACTTGAGGTCGTTGAGGAAGAACACCCGCTCGACCCTGGCCTCGGCGAATTCATCCGCCGTAGCCAGGCGCACCGTCAGATCGTTTTGCGTCAGCCCGCCAACATCGACCAACGCGATATCGGCCTTGAGCGGCTGATTGAGACCTGAATGAACGGTGATATCACCCAGCCCCACAGCCATCGACCAGGCCGAATAGCTGAATACGCCAGCGGCCAGCAGCCATTTGGCGCCACCGCGCAGTACCACGTGCCGACTTGCGAGCATGAGCATCCCTTAAATAAGCAAAACCGACTTCTATGCGTTCGCACATCCGGTACGAACACGATATTGCCCAGTAGTTCTTATAGTCGGCTCAGCGCGATCTCTCAAAGATACGGCACGTGGATGTGCCTCAAGATTTTTCCAGGTTGCCCAGAATGTGCCCGTGAACCCGCATGCACACCTTCAAATCCGCCTCGTCGACGCCTTCGAACAATTCGTGACGCAGTTGTGTGGCAATGGTTTCGATCTGTTCGATCAGTGGCAGGGCCGGTGCACAGAGGACGATTTTTTTCGCCCGGCGGTCTTCCATCACGGACTGGCGTTGCACCAGGCCCTGGCTTTCCAGACTGTCGAGCAAGCGAGCGAGGGTCGGACCTTCGACACCAACGCTCTGCGCCAGCTCACGTTGGGTCGGCGCCTCTTCAAAACGCGCCAGGTGCAGCAGCACCAGCCAGCGCGCCTGGGACAGTCCCAGTCCGGCCAGTCGGCGGTCCAGTTCGGCACGCCAGCCACGGGACATCTGGGCCAGTTGCATGCCAAAGCGGTGTTGATCGGTTAACGGCATAAAACACTCACGGTTAGACTGAAAATAAAGAAAATCTAATTATTAGCCAGCTAAGCATGAGCTGCAGTTATAGGCAAGTGGCGGTCTGTACTGAATCGTTACATCTTGAGAGCCCCTCACCCTAGCCCTCCCGAAACGTCGGACCGCCCGTAGGGAGAGGGGACTGAATGGGGGATGCTTTAGATATTCAGCGACTTGAACGTGCTTTGGTGAATCCATAATCGACTCGGTTTTTCAGGTCGATGTCTGACGCAAGACACCTCGGTCGGCTCCCTCTCCCTCTGGGAGAGGGCTGGGCGGGCGGCGTTCCGATGAGGGCCGGAGCCAAATTACATCTCGAATTCAGACTGCAACGCAGCCCGCACGCAATACAGCACGCCCTCCGGCACACGCCCGGCAAACAGCTCCGCCACTTCGGCGACCGACGGCAACTCACCCTCGCCATCGAGGAACGCGTCCTGCACCTCACCCATCAACTCCTCAGGCAAATCCAGCGCCTGTTCCAGCGACAACTGCTGTTTGCCGATCGCCTCGGCGAGCATGGTGTAGACGTTCTTTTCCGAGCACTGCAACTGCCCGGCGATCTGCAGCGGCGTCATGCCGGCGCGGGCCAGGGTGATCAGTTCGTGGCGCACGTCGGCCACCGCTTTCGGCGCCTCGGCCTCGCCACCGAGCACTTCGAGGAAGGCATCGCCGTAGCGCTCCAGCTTGCGTGCGCCGACACCGCTGACCCGGGCCATTTCCGCCAGCGAGGTCGGCTGGCTGCGGAGCATTTCCAACAACGTGGAATCGGGGAAGATGACGTACGGCGGCACGCCATGCTCTTCGGCCAACTTGCGCCGCAGGGCGCGCAAGGCTTCCCACTGTTCGCGCTCTTCGCCGCGCACCAGTTGGCTGGCTGGGCTCTTGCTGGCGGTTTTGGCCGTAACCTGCGGTTTGAGATCGCGGCGCAGCTCCAGCGTGACCTCGCCCTTGAGCAATGGCCGGCAACTGTCATTCAGACGCAGACCGCCATAGCCTTCGTGGTCGACATCCGCCAGACCGCGCGCGACCAATTGCCGGAACAGCGAGCGCCACTCGCTTTCGCTCAATGCCTTGCCGACGCCGTACACCGACAGATGCTGATGGCCGAAACTGCGGACTTTTTCGTTGTCCTTGCCCAGCAGCACGTCGACCAGATGGCCGACGCCATAACGCTGACCGGTACGGAAAATCGCCGACAATGCCTGACGTGCAGGTTCGGTAGCGTCCCAGGTCTGCACGCCATCGACACAGTTGTCGCAGTGACCGCATGGCTCAGGCATGTCTTCATCGAAGTACGCCAGCAGGGTCTGTCGACGGCAGCGGGTCTCTTCACAAAGCGACAGCATGGCGTCGAGCTTGTGTTGCTCCAGACGCTTGTGCCGCTCGTCGCCTTCGGAGTTTTGCAGCATCTGCTTGAGCATCACCACATCTTGCAGACCGTAGGCCATCCACGCATCCGCCGGCAGACCGTCACGGCCGCCGCGCCCGGTTTCCTGGTAATACGCCTCAAGGGATTTCGGCAGATCGAGATGGGCGACGAAACGCACGTTGGGCTTGTCGATGCCCATGCCGAACGCCACGGTGGCGACCATGATCAAGCCTTCCTCGTTGAGGAAGCGCTTCTGATTGAAGGCGCGCAGATCATTGGGCAGACCAGCGTGATACGGCAACGCCGGGAAGCCCTGCTCGCTGAGGAATGCCGCGACTTCCTCGACTTTCTTGCGCGACAGGCAATAGACGATGCCGGCGTCACTGCGCCGCTCGGCGAGGAACGCCAGCAACTGCTTGCGCGGCTGCTCCTTGGGCACGATGCGGTAAAAGATGTTCGGGCGGTCGAAGCTCGACAGGAAGCGCTCGGCATTCTGCAGATGCAGGCGGGTGACGATTTCTTCGCGGGTGCGCTTGTCGGCGGTGGCGGTCAGGGCGATACGCGGTACATCGGGGAACATCTCGGCCAACTGGCCCAGTTGCAGGTATTCCGGACGGAAATCGTGGCCCCACTGCGACACGCAATGCGCTTCGTCAATGGCGAACAACGCAATGTTCAAGCCTTGCAGGAACGACAGCATGCGCGGCTGTACCAGACGCTCGGGCGCCAGATACAACATCTTCACTTCGCCGCGCTTGATCCGCGCTGCGAGGTCACGCTGCTGTTCAGCGCTCAGGGTGGAGTTCAGCGCGGCGGCGGCCACACCGAGCTCTTCGAGGGTGGCGACCTGATCGTCCATCAGCGCAATCAGCGGCGACACTACCACCGCCAGGCCATCGCGCAACAACGCCGGCACCTGAAAGCACAGGGACTTGCCGCCACCGGTAGGCATCAGCACCAGCGCATCACCGCCACTGGCCACGCGCTCAATGATTGCACCCTGACGGCCACGGAAACTGTCGTAGCCGAAGATGTCCTTGAGGACGCGTTGAGCCTGTTCGAGCATAAAAACTCCAAAAATCTACCGATACATCCCTGCGCAGGCTGGTTCAGAACAGCCGGAGCTGCTTAAACAAAACGTAAGAGCGCATTGCACGACAACCGCAATGCGGGCAGGGATCGCAAAACGCGGCAGTATACCCGAGCCCTCCCCTGCACAGGGTGCCGCTGATAAGACACTGATAAACCTGCCACAGGTTTGGCATGTGGCCCGGCAATTGCGGCAAATCTGCCATGCGGCTGGCTTGAGCGCGCAAGAAGGCCTAGAATTCCCGCATTGTTTATTCCCCAAGGTAGCCCCGTAATGTCCTTCGCTGAGCAACTGACCCGCCTGCAAGTTTTCCTCGACGCCGACGAGCTGCATGACGAGGCGCTGGATTACGTGGCCGCTCACGGCTACCTGACCGCGCTGTCGATCTGCGCTGAAGACGTACCGGAGCGTGAGTGGATCGACGCCTTGTTCGCCGAAGAGCCGCATTACAGCAGCGACGCCCAGCGCGAAGAGATCGAAGCCACCCTGATCGGCCTCAAGGCCCACATCGCCCGTCAACTGGCCTCGGATGAAGAGTTCGAGCTGCCATGCGATCTGGATCTGGGCGACGAGCCGGACGATTCCGAACTGCGCGGCTGGTGCATCGGTTTCATGGAAGGCGTGTTCCTGCGTGAAGCCGCCTGGTTCGAAACCGCCGAAGAAGAAGTCAGCGAAATGCTCCTGCCGATCATGGTCGGTTCGGGCCTGTTCGACGAACAGCCGGAATTCGAAGACATCGCCAAGGACGCCAACCTGATGGACGACATGATCGTGCAGATCCCGGAAGCCCTGACCGCGCTGTACCTGCTGTGCCAGGCGCCCGACGAAAAACCGGCGATCCTCAAGCCACGTCACCACTAAGATCCAGCCTATGGACAACCCCATAGGCAACCGCCCCCTGATGTTGCGCTATTTCCTGCTGGCCATCGGCTGGCTCAGCGTAGCATTGGGGGTGATCGGGATTTTCCTGCCCGTCCTGCCCACTACCCCTTTCCTTCTGCTCGCCGCGGCCTGCTTCGCGCGTAGCTCTCCGCGTTTCTATCAATGGCTGATCGAGCATCCCCGGCTGGGGCCATGGATCCGCGATTACCTCGATGGCAACGGCATACCACTCAAGGGCAAGGTCTACGCGATCGGGCTGATGTGGGCGAGCATTCTGTTTTCCTGCTACCTGGTGCCGTTGCCGTGGGCGCGGGGGTTCATGTTGACGAGCGCGGTGTTGGTGACGGTTTATATTTTGCGGCAGAAGACCCTGCGCAAATCCTGAAACGCTAAAAGATCGCAGCCTGCGGCAGCTCCTACATGAAGATCTTCTGTAGAAGCTGCCGCAGGCTGCGATCTTTTGGCTTTAAACACCCACGTTTAAACCAGACCTGCAAACACTCTCCGAAGCTACACGGCCTTGCGTAATTACCTACAGCTACGCCAGAATCCGCCGGCTTGTGCGCCTTGGGGGCGGGTTCTATTGTGGTGCGGTCGCTGAAGAGTCAGCGATCGGGTTTAGCGACCCAAATCTGTAATAGGTGCATCAGCGCTCCATGCTTTGTGGCAGATTCAATATCTGCAACTACGCTATGGTGGCTGTATGCGGGAGACCCTCGGGTCTGCCGGGTGCCTATAACCGGTTCGCTAACCTGCGTACAGCCGCCACCTTCCTGTTTAGCGACAGTTCTGGGCGGCTCCACTCTTATAGGAGCTTCACCATGATCAAACCAACACCCAATCCGCCCGAAACCGATCTCGCCTCCCCCTACGAATCCCTCGATTCAAAAAAGCTCAACGACGCCGCCGAGCGCGCCCTCGACCACTATCTCTGCCCACCCGGCTCCACCCCGCCGCCCCGTAAAACCCGCCGGATGTACGCCGTCACCGCCGACTTCAAAAACGAGGAACTGCTGGCCGATGCCAGCGAAACACTCGCCTCAGCCAGAACCATCGCCCATGACTTCGCCCACCTCATACCCGCGTCGCAACGCAGGACGCTGCTGGGTATCGCGCAATTGATCATGCTCGGGGAGCTGGCGGTGAATCGGGTGATGGATAATCTGGAGTTGCCGCAGTAGGTCAGACAACCGATCGTTCCCACGCTCTGCGTGGGAATGCCTCTTCGGACGCTCTGCGTTCGGCTCTGGAGGGGACGCGGAGCGTCCCGGGCTGCATTCCCACGCAGAGCGTGGGAACGATCACGTGAGGCAGAAAAAACCCGCCGTCCCGGTTGAACGGGGCGGCGGGTTTTGTCGTTTCAGCCCTCAGTTCAAACCGTATCCACCTTCAACGAATGATCATTCAGCATCCCGCTGATGATCGTCGCCGTGTCATGCCCGCCGGCAACCACGCCGCCCGCCCCTGGCGTCACACCGTAATGGCTGGCGAGGTTGACGCCGGCCAGATCAATCGTCTGGTTCGGCGTGGCGCCGGCCATGGCGCTGACGTCGATGCTGGTGAGCAGCGAGGCGCCACTGCCGGTGACGGTGAAGTGCAGGTAGTCATCCAGTGAGGCGGTGGTGCCGTTCTCGCCTTGCAGCAGTTGCGACAGGTCAAGCTTGTCGGTGCCGGGGGTGAAGTCGGTGATCAGATCATGGCCGCTGTTGCCCTTGAGCCACTGGAAGGTGTCGGCCCCTGCGCCACCGGTCATGGTGTTATTGCCCATGCCGCCGATCAGCAGGTCATCACCGCCACCACCGTTGAGGATGTCGTTACCCAGGCCACCGTTGATCACGTTGTTATTGTTGTCGCCGGTCAGGGTGTCATTGAAGTTCGAGCCGACGAGGTTTTCGATGCCGGTCAGGGTGTCCGTCCCCGCGCCGACGGTGTTTTGCGCACCGAGCAGACCGAGGTTGACCGTCACCCCGGCGGTGGCGTGGGCGTAGCTGGCGGTGTCGATGCCGGTACCGCCGTCGAGCAGATCATTGCCCGGGCCGCTGTAGAGCAAGTCGTTGCCGGCGCCGCCGTGCAGTTCGTTGTTGCCGGAACCGGCGGTGAGCACATCGTTGCCGTCGCCCGCGTTGAGGATGTTGTCGCCGGTGCCGGCTACCAGCACGTCATCCCCCGAGGTGCCGGTGAGGGTGTGGCCGTCCTGATAGCTGATGGTCACGTTGGCCGTGTCGCTGCCGCCGTGGTTGTCGTTGGCGGTGTAGCTGCCGTGGAAGTCCGGGGTGACATCGTGGGCCCCGGCGTAATTGACTGTCATGGTCAGTTGGTAGTTTTCCGCCGCATTCGGGTTACCGCCACTGGTATTGCTGATGTTGGTGACGTGGATCTGGTAAGTGCCATCGGCGCTGGCGGTGATGGTGCCGCCATCGGCAATCGCGACAAACGCGCCACCGTTGAGCGAATACTCCAGAGTGACGTGCCCGGCCGCCAGGTTGTGATCCAGGTTCAGCGTTTCGCCCTGTTTCAGTTTGACCGTGATCAGGTCTTCATCGTTGGCATTGGCGTTGGTCACCGCGCCGAGGTAGCCGCTGATCACCAGCACCGCGGTCATCGCTGCGGTGTTGGCGGCGAAGGCATTGCGCACATCGGCCAGGGTCTGGTTGGCAGCAGTGTTGCTGTTGCCGTTGAACGTGATCGCACCGGTGCCGGTGAAGTCCGCGCCCTTCGCTATCCAACCAGTATTGAAGGTGGTCGGTGTGGCGTTGAGCGTATCGCCATTCGGATCGGTGTCGTTGGCAAGCAGCAACTCGCCCGGCACCACGATGTTGCTCGACAACACGTTGGTGATGACGTGATCGTCCACCGCCACGGGTGGCGCGTTGGGGATCACTTTCACGGTCAGCGTCGAGCTGGCGAGGTCGCCGTCGTTGTCGCTGAGGGTGAAGCCGATGTTCTCGGTAATCACCACCGCCGTGGTTTTCTGCGAGGTGTAGCTGTAGTCGCCGGTGTCGAGGTTGATCACCAAGGTGCCGCTGTTGTTGGTGGCGATGCTCAACGTGTTGTTTACGGTATTGAAGGTGCCATGGTTGACGCCACCGGTGGCGGTCAACGAGCCTTGGCCGCTGAGAGCCTTCGGATCGTAGGTGTAAGTGGTGCCGTCAACGACGATGGATTTGATGAAGCCGCCATCGGCGCCGAAGGTACCGCCCTCGCCCAGCAACGAACCGGTGACCGGCGCGCCTTCTACGGTGCCGGACAGCACCGAGTTGAGCTGATTGAGATCGGTTACCACCACCGCGTTGGTGTTGGTGTGGGTGATGCCGTCGTACGCCAGCGGATCAAGGTTGGCGTTACTCACGCCGCTGCCCAGGCCAATCGCGTAGTTCTTGATGTTGTTGGCATCGAGGAAGTTTTTCAGCGCGGCTTCATCAGCGGCGTTGATGTCGCCCTCGTTGGGTTTGCCGTCCGAGAAGAAGTAACCGACGTTCTGTGCCCCGGTGAGTTTGCCCGAGGTGTTGAACGCGGTTTGCATGACCGCCACCGCGGCGTCGTAGTTGGTGCCGCCACCCGCGGACAGACCGGCGAGAATCGTCTTCGCGGTCGCCACATCGACCCATACCGACGTTCTGTCAGTGGCGTTGCTGCTGAAGGTGACGAGCTGGACTTTGACATCGCCGAGGTCATCGTACTTGTCAAGCAAGGCACTGATCGCCTGCTTGGCCAGGTCCAGCCGCGACAGGCCCGGCACACCGGAGGCGTCGGCCATACTGCCGGAGATATCGAGCACGATGAGCAGGTTGGAATCGATCTCCACCGCCGCTACCGAACGATCCGAGGCCACCGCTTTTGGTACGTCATCGACGATGTTCACCACAAGGGTGCTGGTGGTGCTGTTGCCCAGTGCATCGGTGGCTTTGTAGGTGAAACTTTCGCTCAGGGTGTTCGCCCCGTCGTTGGCGCTCGGCGAGGTTTTCGGCGCCGAGGTCAGCGTGTAGGTGTAGGTGCCGTCGGCGTTGAGCTGGATCTGCCCGTAGCTGCCGGTGGCGCTGCCGACCAAGGTGTAGGTAATCGCGCCCGTACCGCCGGTAACTGCGCCGACCAGCGTGCCGGTCGCGGTTTCACCGGTGTTGGTCGGATCGCTGCCGGTGACCGTACCGGCGGCCAGATCCTGGCCGTCCTTGGTCAGGTCGAGGGCTTTTTCATAGACCGTTACGTCCTGATCGACCGAGGCCACCAGCTTGCTGTCGGCAACGTTGACGGTGATGGTTGTGGTGCTTTCATCGCCGTCGCTGTCGCGAATGGTGTAGGTGAAAGTGTCGGTGGCGCCCGGTGGGCTCACCGAATTCGGGTTGCTGTGATAGACGGCGTTGCCCGCCGCATCGAGGGTCAGGTAACCGAAGTTGCCGTTGATGTTGCTGTTGAGGCCGCCGATGGCCGAAGTGCCGGTGTTGCTGCCGGCGCGCACGCCGACCACAGTGGCGGCGCCATCGGCACCGCTGATGTCATTGCCCAACACGCTGATGTTGACCGTACCACCCTCCGCCACCGAGCCGGTGTCGGGTTTGGCGGTCGGCAGGTCATCGATGATGTTGACGTTGATCTGGCCGCTGGCGGTGCTGCCATCGGTGTCGGTGGCCACCACGTTGAAGTTTTCGGTGAGACTGTTGGCACCGTTGCCGGTCGGATGGGCTTCGTTGTCGACCAGGGTGTAGCTGTAACTGACCACGCCAGTGGCTGGGTTGTAACCGGTGACGGTGAAGGTGCTGCCCAGCGGCGAGACGACGGATTGCGGGAAGCCTGCGGCGACACCGTTGGTGACCACGGCAATGCCGCCGACGGTGAGGGTTTGCAGACCATCAAGCGCCGTGACGGTGAAGGTGCCGCTCTGGGTCAGTGCCGGAGTGTCGGGGCTGGTGCCGTCGCTGAGGTTTTTCTCGAAGACGGTGAGCTCGCCGCCGTTGACGTCGAGGCCGTTGAGCACCACCGGATCGTCGTTGTTGTGGATGTTCAGCACCAGGTTGGCGGTGCTGGTGTCGCCGTCGGCATCAGTCAGCGTGTAGGTGAACGTCTCGGTGCCGTTGCCACCGCCGTGCAGGTTTTTGAAGTCGGCATCGTTGGGGTTCAGCGTGTAGGTGTACGTGCCGTTGGCGTTGAGCACCAGCGTGCCGTAAGTGCCGGTGAACGTGCCGGCGGTGATCGGCCCGGCATTCGGTCCGGTCGCGACCACATCGGCGCCTTGCACATCGTTGGTCAGGACATTGCCGGTCAGGGTCAGTTGCGTTTCCGAGGCGCTGTTGGCGTTGCTATCGTTCATCGCCTTGGGCACGTCATCGACGATGCTGACAACGATGGTGCTGGTGACAACGTTGCCCAGCGAATCAGTGGCCTGATAGGTAAAGGTTTCGCTCAGGGTGTTGGCGCCGTCGTCGGCATGCGGCGTGGTGCTCGCCGGTGAGGTCAGGGTGTAGGTGTAAGTCCCGTTGGGGTTGAGGACGATCTGCCCGTAGTTGCCGGTGGCACTGCCAACCAGCGCGTAACTGATCGCGCCGACCGCGCCGGTGACCGCGCCGACCAGGGTGCCGGACGCAGTTTCGCCGGTGCTGGTCGGGTCGCTGCCGGTGACCGTACCGGGCGCCAGATCTGCGCCGTCCTTGGTCAGGTCCAGCGCTTTCTCGTAAACGGTGACGTCGGTGTCGCTGGTCGCGTACAGCTTGCTGTTGGCGACATCGATGGTGATGGTGGTGGTGCTTTCATCACCGTCGGAATCGCGTACGGTATAGGTGAACACATCCACCGCGCCCGGGCCGTTCACCGCGTTGGGGTTGCTGTGATAGACCGCGTTGCCATTGGCATCCAGGGTCAGGTAGCCGTAGGTGCCGTTGATGTTGCTGTTGAGGCCGCCGATGGCCGAAGTCGAGGTGTCGGCGCCTGCGCGCACGCCGACCACTGCACCGGTCACCGCCGGGCCGTCGGCGCCGCCAATGTCATTGTCCAACACATTACCGCTGACCGTGCCGCCCTCCGCCACCGAAGCAGAATCAGGATGAGCGCTGGGCAGATCATCGACGATGTTTACGTTGATCTGGCCGCTGGCCGTGCTGCCATCGGTGTCCGTCGCCACCACGTTGAAGTTCTCGGTGATGCTGTTGGCGCCGTTGGCGTTCGGATGGGTTTCGTTGTCGACCAGGGTGTAGCTGTAACTCACCACACCGGTCGTCGGGTTGTAACCGGTGATGGTCAACGTGCTTCCGAGCGGCGTGACGATCGATTGCGGGAAGCCTGCGGCCACGCCGCCGGTGACCACGTTGATGCCGCCCACGGTCAGGGTTTGCAGACCGTCGAGGGCGGTGACGGTGAAGGTGCCGCTCTGGGTCAACGCGGGAGTGTCGGGGCTGGTGCCGTCACTGAGGTTTTTCTCGTAGACGGTAAGTTCGCCGCCGTTGACGTCGAGGCCGTTGAGGTAGACCTGATCGTCGTTGTTGTGGATGTTCAGCACCAGATTGGCAGTGCTGGTATCACCATCCGAATCAGTGATGGTGTAGGCGAAGGTTTCCGTGCCATTGCCACCGCCGTGCAGGTTTTTGAAGTCGGCGTCATTGGTGTTGAGGGTATAGGTGTAAGTGCCGTTGGCGTTCAGCACCAAGGTGCCGTAAGTCCCGGTGAACGTGCCCGGGGTTACCGGCCCGGTCGGTACGCGGTCGGCGCCTTGCACGTCGTTGGTCAAAACGTTGCCAGTCAGAGTCAGCAAGGTTTCCGAGGCGGTGCCGGCGTTGCTGTCATCCACGGCTTTTGGCAAGTCGTCGACGATGTTCACGTCGAGGGTGGCATTGGCGGTGGTGCCGTTGTCATCGACTACGGTAACGGCGAACTGCTCAGGCAGATTGTTCGCACCGTTGGCGGTTGGGTGGGCTTCGTTGTCGACCAGGGTGTAGCTGTAGCTGACCACGCCGGTGGTGGCGTTGAAACCGGTGATGGTCAGCGTGCTGCCGAGTGGAGTGGTTACGGATTGTGGGAAACCTGCCGCTACGCCATTGGTAACGACAGCAATGCCACCGACAGTCAGGGTCGTGACGCCATCAAGTGCGGTGATGGTGAACGTGCCGCTTTGGGTCAACGCGGTGGAATCCGGTGCGCTGCCGTCGCTGAGGTTTTTCTCGTAGACGGTGAGTTCACCGCCATTCACGTCGAGGCCGTTGATGATCACCGGATCGTCGTTGTTGTGGATCTGCAGAACGAGATTCGCCGTGCTGGTATCACCGTCGGAATCGGTGATGGTGTAGGCGAACGTCTCGGTACCGTTGCCACCGCCGTGCAGGTTTTTGAAGTCGGCGTCATTGGTGTTCAGCGTGTAGGTGTAAGTACCGTTGGCGTTGAGTACCAAGGTGCCGTAAGTCCCGGTGAAAGTGCCTGGGGTTACCGGCCCGGTGGGTACGCGGTCGGCGCCTTGCACATCGTTAGTCAGGACATTGCCAGTCAGGGTCAGCAAGGTTTCCGACGCGGTGCCGGCGTTGCTGTCATCCACGGCTTTTGGCAGGTCATCGACGATGTTCACATCGAGGGTGGCGTTGGCAGTGGTGCCGTTGTCATCGACCACGGTGACGGCGAACTGCTCTGGCAGATTGTTCGCACCGTTGGCGGTTGGGTGCGCTTCGTTGTCGACCAGGGTGTAGCTGTAGCTGACCACGCCGGTGGCAGCGTTGAAACCGGTGATGGTCAACGTGCTGCCTAATGGCGTCGTGACCGATTGCGGGAAACCTGCCGCTACGCCGTTGGTAACGACGGCGATGCCACCGACAGCCAGGGTCGTCACGCCGTCCAGCGCGGTGATGGTGAACGTGCCGCTTTGGGTCAACGCGGTGGAATCCGGTGCGCTCCCGTCAGTGAGATTTTTCTCGTAAACGGTGAGTTCGCCGCCATTGACGTCGAGTCCGCTGATGACCACCGGATCGTCATTGTTATGGATCTGCAGAACGAGATTCGCCGTGCTGATATCACCGTCCGAATCGGTGATGGTGTAGGCGAAGGTTTCCGTGCCATTGCCACCGCCGTGCAGGTTTTTGAAATCGGCATCGTTGGTGTTCAGCGTGTAGGTGTACGTGCCGTTGGCGTTGAGCACCAAGGTGCCGTAGGTCCCGGTGAAAGTGCCCGGGGTTACCGGCCCGGTCGGTACGCGGTCGGCGCCTTGCACGTCGTTGGTCAAAACGTTGCCGGACAGAGTCAGCAAGGTTTCCGACGCGGTGCCGGCGTTGCTGTCATCCACGGCTTTTGGCAGGTCATCGACGATGTTCACGTCGAGGGTGGCATTGGCGGTGGTGCCGTTGTCATCGACCACGGTGACGGCGAACTGCTCTGGCAGATTGTTCGCGCCGTTGGCGGTTGGGTGCGCTTCGTTGTCGACCAGGGTGTAGCTGTAGCTGACCACGCCGGTGGCAGCGTTGAAACCGGTGATGGTCAACGTGCTGCCCAGCGGCGTAGTGACCGATTGCGGGAAACCGGCGGCCACACCGTTGGTAACGACAGCAATGCCACCCACAGTCAGCGTCGTGACGCCATCGAGTGCGGTGATGGTGAACGTGCCGCTTTGGGTCAACGCGGTGGAATCCGGTGCGCTGCCGTCAGTGAGATTTTTCTCGTAGACCGTCAGCTCGCCGCCTTCGACGTTCAGGCCATTGATGACCACTGGATCGTCGTTGTTGTGGATCTGCAGCACCAGATTCGCCGTGCTGGTATCCCCGTCGGAATCGGTGATGGTGTAGGCGAAGGTTTCCGTGCCATTACCGCCACCGTGCAGATTTTTGAAGTCAGCGTCATTGGTGTTCAGCGTGTAGGTGTAGGTGCCGTTGGCGTTGAGTACCAAGGTGCCGTAAGTGCCGGTGAACGTGCCTGGCGTAACGGGACCGGTGGGCACACGGTCGGCACCTTGCACGTCATTGGTCAGCACATTGCCGGTCAGCGTCAGTTGAGTCTCTGAAGCCGTACCATTGCTGTCATCGAAGGCTTTCGGCACGTCGTCGGTGATGTTGACGTCGAGCGTGCCGGTCGCGGTGTCGCCATTACTGTCACCAGCAATCACCGTGAACTGTTCGCTGAGGTTGTTCGCGCCGTCGCCGGCCGCGTGGCTTTCATTGCCATTGAGGGTGTAGCTGTAACTGACCACGCCCGTCGCCGGGTTGTAACCGGTGATGGTCAGGGTGTTGCCCAGTTGCGTGGTGATCGATTGCGGGAACCCGACCGCTACGCCGCCGTTGATCAGGTTGATGCCGCCAATGCTCAGGCTGGTCAGACCGTCCGGCGCCGACACAGTGAAGCTGCCGCTTTGCGTGAGGGCGCCAGGATTGGCCGCCGAGCCGTCAGGCAGATTGGCTTCATTGAGATTGAGTTCGCCACCAGCCACATCCAGGCCGGTAAGGGTTACCGGATTGTTGACCGGTGGCGGCACCACGACTGCCGGGGTGTTGTCGCCGTTGTCGATCACCGCGTTGTGGCGTTCTTCAGGGAATTCGGGAATACCGCCGAACCCGGCGGTAGGGAAACCGATGATCGGGTCGACCCGGCCGCCGACTTCGGTCAGCAAGACAAAACTGTGGCCGCCGCCCAATTCACCCGGTGCCCCGCCCGGTGCCCCGCCCGGGGCATTCGGGCCGGCGGCAGTGGCTTCGGCGTTTTTGCTCGGGTCATCACCGGCGGCGATGGCTTTCTGGATTTGCTCAACGTCAGTCAGTTGCGCTTCGCTCGGGGTCACCGCCTCTGGCGCATTCACGTGCGCCGCTTGATCGGCCAGCAATTGGCCAGTCATGGTCAGGCTGCTGTCACGGCCCAGGGTCAGTTCCTGGCCGTTTTGCAGATGAACGGCGACGGCGCCTTCTGCGCCGGTGATCAGTTGATCGCCGGCAAACAGGCGATCCCCCTTAACCAGTGCGCGTTTAGTGCCGTCGGCTGACTGGGCGAAAACCTGGCCAATGACTTTGGTGACTATCCCGATGAGCGTTGCCATGTGAAATCCTCCGCTGCCGACCACCGTCGGCACTGGTAAGCGAAGCAGCCCATGGCTCAATCGGGTTGTTGGAGGCGACGCTCGCACCTTCAACAGTTCGTTTCGCAGGTGGCTTATTCCGGAAACATCAGTGCTATCAAGCACTTCCGCATCCTGATCAAAGCCATACGCCTACTAACGCTACGTAACGGTGGTGAATCACCCGAGTGACAAAAATCTGTCGCCCATCAGCCGCTACGCGTCCCTCCCCTTCAGCAGTACTTCGCCGTATGTCGCAAAGTGAATGGAACTTTCCTCAAGCCTTTTTGCGCTCCCTAAAGCGCATAAAACAAAGGCTTTCATGCTGAACAATGTGCCGGTTTTTACAAAGCGCATAAGTTTTTTTCGGCATAAGCCTTATGAAAATTTTTTCTTAGCTACGCTTCAGGATGTTCTTAGCTCTGTTGTTACAAGAGTGAAACGCCTACACCTAAAAATATCGTCAAATATTTGGCGACAGTAACACACCATCAGGACTCAGGGAGATGCACCCATGCGCGTTCTAACCCCCCTCTGCAGCGCGGTTTTGCTGGCCATGGCTTGCACTTCTCAAGCTCAGGCCATGAACCTCACCGAGGCGATTCAAAGCACCATCGCCACTCACCCGGAACTGGCCTCGCGCGTGGACGCCCGCCTGTCGGCTGATGAACAAGTCAAAGTCGCCAAGGGCGGTTTCTATCCGTCCGTCGATTTGAACGCCGCCTATGGCCGTGGCTACAGCGACAACACCAACACCCGGGCCTTCGGCAATCACCACACCGAAATCCTCAATTACACCCAGTCCGAGCTGCGCCTGCGGCAGATGCTGTTCGACGGTTTCAACACCGCCAACGAAGTCGAGCGCACCAAAGGCGTGTCCAATTCGCGCGCGTACTACGCGCAAGGCACCGCCCAGGATCTGGCCCTGCGCACCATCGAGGTCTACCTCGAAGTGCTCAAGCGCCGCGAACTGGTGACCCTGGCTCGCAACAACCTGCAGGCGCACTTGCGGGTCAACGATCAGATTGGCCTGCGCACCGAGCGTGGCGTCGGCAGCACCGCTGACTCCGATCAATCGGTCGCTCGTAAGGCCTTGGCACAGAACAACCTCGACACCGCCGAAGTCGATCTGTCTGACGCCGAAGCCAACTTCTACAGCGTGGTCGGGCGCATGCCCGATGAGCTGGAAACCCCGGCCTCAACCCGTGGCGAACTGCCGACCGAATTGCGTGAAGCCCAGCAGAGCATGGTCGACAACAACCCGTATCTGAAGTCCGCCCAGGCTGACGTGCAATCGGCCGAGAGCCAGTACGAAGTCGCCAAGTCGCCGTTCTATCCACGCTTCGACGCGGAAGCGGCCGTCGGCGCGAACAACAACGTGCAAGGCGATGAAGGCCACGACAACGAATGGCGCGTCGGTGTGGTGATGAACTACAACCTGTTCCGAGGCGGCAGCGACAAGGCGCGCCTGGCCTCCGATGCGCACCAGATCAACCAGGCGATGGACATCCGCAACAACGCCCTGCGTCAACTCAACGAGAACATTCGCCTGGCCTGGAACGCCATGCAGAACGCGAAGAAACAGACCCCGACCGCCCGCGAATACGCGGAAACCACCAAACGCGTACGCGCCGCGTATCAGGATCAGTTCGGCCTCGGCCAACGCACCCTGCTCGACTTGCTCGACAGTGAGAACGAGCTTTACAACGCCAACCGTCGCTACACCGAAATCCGCTACACCGAGGAGTATTCGATGTACCGCGTGCTGGCGAACATGGGCCAGTTGCTGAGCAAACAACGAGTGGTGCTGCCGGCCGATGCGATCGCTGCGACCGAGGTCAAAAACGAAGCGCGCCTGCCCGAGCTGAAATAAGTCCACTGTTGATCGTTCCCACGCTCTGCGTGGGAATGCCTCAATGGACGCTCTGCGTCCGCTTTGGGACGCGGAGCGTCCCGGGCTGCATTCCCACGCGGAGCGTGGGAACGATCAATGTGTGGATTCCCCTGCCCGTTCAACAGAGGCGATCAATATGACCAGCATGGAACCCGGCCACACCGGGATCGATCCGCGGCTGAGCTTCGATGATCCGTTACTCGACGGTCTGTTGATCCTCTGCAAACTGCATGGCGCGACTGTCAGCCGCGCCAGCCTGAGTGCCGGGTTGCCCCTGAACAAGCAACGCCTGAGTCTGGACCTGCTGCCCCGCGCAGCAGCCCGGGCCGGGTTGCAGGCGCGGATTCTGCGCCGTGAACTGAAAGACATCTCAGCACTGAATCTGCCGATTCTGCTGCTGCTCAACGACGGTCGCACCGCTGTTCTGCGGCGCTTCAGCGACGACGGCAAAGCGCTGATCCTGCCCAGCGAAGCCGATGGCGGCGAGCAATGGATCAGCCGCGAAGAGCTCAGCGAGCACTACAGCGGCCAGGCCTTGTTCGCCCGTCCGCGCCACGAACTCGAAGACCTGCGCTCGCCGCTGGTGCCAAGGGTACATGCATGGTTTCGCGACACCCTGAAGCTGTCGAAATGGCTCTACAGCGATGCGATTCTCGCCAGTTTCCTGATCAACCTTTTAGGCCTGATGGTGCCGCTGTTCGTCATGCAGACCTACGACCGCGTGGTGCCGAATCAGGCCACCTCGACCTTGTGGGTGCTGTCGATCGGTTTGCTGATCGGCACCGGGTTCGAACTGGTCCTGCGGGTAGTTCGCGCGCACCTGCTCGACACCGCCGGCAAGAAAACCGATGTGATCCTTTCCGCGACTTTATTTGAACGCATCACCGGCATGTCGATGAAGGCACGGCCGGCGACCATCGGTGGTTTCGCCCAGAGCATTCATGACTTCCAGGGCCTGCGCGAATTCCTCACAGCGGTGACCCTGACCAGCCTGATCGACCTGCCCTTCGTCGTGCTGATGCTGGTGGTGATCGGCCTGCTCGGCGGCTGGCTGGTGGTGATTCCGCTGCTGGCGTTTCCGATCACCATCATCTTCGCGATGATCATTCAGGTGCGCCTTCGCGACACCGTGCAAAAGAGCCTGAGCCTCGGCGCTGAACGCCAGGCGGTGCTGATCGAAACCCTCGGTGGCCTGGAAACCCTCAAGGCTTGCAGCGCCGAAAGCGAGCGCCAGCACAAATGGGAGAGCACCCACGGCGCCCTCACCCGCCTCGACAGCCACGCGCGCAATCTGTCGGCGCTGGCCACTAACGGCACATTGTTCATTCAACAATTCTCGGGGATGGCGACGATTGTCGCCGGGGTCTACAGCATCATCGCTGGAAACCTCAGCGTCGGTGCGCTGGTTGCCAGTTACATGCTCGGCAGCCGCGTGCTTGCGCCGCTGGGACAGATTGCCGGGTTGATCACCCGCTATCAGCAAGCGCAACTGACCATGAAAAGCACCGATGCGCTGATGGCCCTGCCGCAGGAACGCGACGGCAAGCAGCGGCCGCTGGAGCGCACGCAACTGCAAGGCGCACTCGACGTCAGCGGCGTGACCTTTCATTACAACGGCCAGAATGCGCCGGCACTGAGCAATGTTTCGTTCAGCCTGAAACCTGGTGAACGGGTCGGCATCATCGGCCGCAGCGGCTCGGGCAAAAGTACCTTGGCCCGTTTGGTCATGGGTTTCTATGAACCCGAGGAAGGCCAACTGCTGCTCGACGGCCTCGACCTGCGCCAACTCGATGTTGCTGACCTGCGTCAGCAGATCGGCTACGTCGCTCACGATCTGCCGCTGCTGGCCGGCAGCCTGCGTGACAACCTGACCCTCGGCGCACGTTACATCAGCGATGCGCGGATGCTCGAAGTCGCCGAACTGACCGGCGTTACCGAACTTGCCCGCCAGCATCCGCAAGGTTTCGACCGGCCGGTGGGCGAGCGCGGGCAATTGCTCTCCGGCGGTCAACGTCAGGCCGTTTTGCTCGCGCGATCCTTGTTGCTCGATCCACCGATCATGCTGCTCGACGAACCCACCAGTGCCATGGACAACAGCAGCGAAGACCAACTGCGGCAGAAGCTGCACGGCTGGGTGCAAGACAAGACACTGCTGCTGGTCACCCACCGCACTTCAATGCTGAGTCTGGTGGACCGCTTGCTGGTGCTGGACAACGGCCGGGTCGTCGCCGACGGTCCGAAAGAAGCGGTCATCGATGCACTGCGCAAGGGCCGTGTCGGCTCGGCGGCGGTTTAGGAGTTGCCCCATGTCTGCTTCCACCGATAGCAAAGATCGCGGCTACTTCGACAGTTTCGGCAAAAGCGCCGAAGCCGAATTCATGCCGGAAACCGCCGGGGCCTCGTTACAGGATTCGCCGCGCTGGTCGCGGATCACCGTGTGGCTGGCGGCGGCGCTGCTGATCAGCGCAGTGGTCTGGGCCAAATTCGCCGTGCTCGAAGAAGTGACCATGGGCGAAGGCAAGGCGATTCCATCGAGCAAGGTGCAGGTGATCCAGAACCTTGAAGGCGGGATCGTCACCGAGATTTTCGTCCGCGAAGGGCAAATGGTGAACAAGGGCGACACGTTGCTGCGCCTGGATGACACACGCTTTCGCTCGAACAAGGGTGAGAGCGAGGCCGATCGTTATGCGTTGACCGCGCAGGTCGAGCGACTGTCGGCGGAGGCCGAGGGCCGGCCGTTCAAGCTCTCCGATGAGGTGATCGCCAAGGCACCGCAAGTCGCCGAGGACGAACGCTCACTGTACGAACAACGCCAGCGCCGCTTGGCCAGCGAGCAGCGCACGCTCAGCGAACAACTGCGGCAGAAAACCCAGGAACTCGCCGAGTTTCGCTCCAAGCAAGGCCAGTTCAGTTCCAGTCTGGCGTTGCTGCAGCAAGAAATGAACATGTCCGAACCGTTGGTGAAAACCGGGGCGGTGTCACCCGTGGAAATTCTCCGCCTCAAGCGCAGCGCGGTAGAAATCCGAGGCTCATTGAACGCGACAACGCTGGCTATCCCCCGCGCCGAATCGGCGATTGCCGAGATCCGCAGCAAGATCGACGAGTCGGAACAAACCTTCCGTTCGGAAGCGGCGAAAGAGCTGAACGAGAAACGCACCGACCTGTCGAAAATCACCGCCACCAGCATCGCCATCGACGACCGCGTCACCCGCACTACGGTGACTTCACCGGTGCACGGGGTGATCAAGCAATTGAAGGTCAACACCATTGGCGGCGTGGTGCAGCCGGGCAGCGACATGGTCGAAATCGTGCCGCTGGAAGACAACCTGCTGATCGAGGCCAAAGTGCGGCCGCAGGACGTCGCGTTCCTGCATCCGGGCCAGAAGGCCATGGTCAAGTTCAGTGCCTACGACTACACGATTTACGGTGGGCTGAGTGCCAAGCTGGAGTTGATCGGTGCGGACACGATTACCGATGACAAGGGCAACAGCTTTTATCTGATTCAGGTGCGTACCGATAAAAACCATTTGGGCGGGGATGTGAAACCGTTGCTGATTATTCCGGGGATGGTGGCGACGGTGGACATTATTACCGGGGAGAAAAGTGTCTTGGATTACCTGCTCAAACCCGTGCTGAAAGCGCGGACCGAGGCGATGCGCGAGCGCTAGCCAATGATCGTTCCCACGCTCCGCGTGGGAATGCCGCCCGGGACGCTCCGCGTCCCTTCACGACGGTGACGCAGAGCGTCACTGGATGCATTCCCACGCAGAGCGTGGGAACGATCATTTGTCGCCATGGTTACGCTGAAAGGTCTCCGCCCCCATCGCCGCAATCTGCCCCTCGATCAACGCCTCGAACGGCTTGAGCAAAGGCTCGAATGAAGCCGGCGCCTCCAGCGTTTGCAACGCCTGCACAATCGCCTCAATCGTCGACAACGCTCCCGGTCCCGGTGCCTTGCGCAAGCGATACCGCGACACCCCGCCCTCGGCCAGCGTCACCCGGGGCAGCGCCGCCAGTAATGGATTGAGGTGCAACATCTTGCGCGCCTTGCGCCAGGTGCCATCCGGCACCACCAGCAACAACGGTTCCTCGGACTCACCGTAAGCCTGCATCGGCTGCGCGTCATCGGCCGGAAACAACAACCGCGCCCGATACCCCGGGCGGCTTAACAGCGTCGGCAAATCCTCGAACACCTCACCGACGATCAGCTCGGCATTGCTCAACCCCAGCGCTGCCAGACGCGCGGTATTCAACGCGTGATTAACCTCGCTCGGATGCTGCAACAGCAACACCCGCGTGCGACTGTCGAGGCTCGGGATCAGCGGGCAAAGGCAATGGGTTTGTGGGCGCAGGCAGCGCGGGCATTGAGGTCTGGACATCATTCTTAAGCCTGATTGAGCTGTGCTTTAAGCAAATCACGGAAGGTCTGGATCAGCGGCTCGCGACTACGGCCGCGGCGCATGATCATCGAAAACGGCGCCTGGTAACCGAAGGTCGCCGGCAGCAACACACGCAAGTCACCCTTGTCGGCCCAAGCCTGAGCATAGTGCTCCGGCAAGTAACCGATGTAGGCGCCGGACAGCACCAGAATCAGCTGCGCTTCCATACTTTCCACGGTGGCGGCGCTGTGTTTGAAGCCGTGCCGGGCCAGCTCGGCCTGGCTCCAGTAACCGCGTCCGACCATGCGCTGTTGAGTGATGACCTGCTCAGGAATCCGCCGCTCGTTGAATAACGGATGGCGGCTACTGCAATACAACCAGTGCTGCTCGCGGTACAGCGGCATGTAGACCAGACCGCTCATGCGCGTGGAAAACGCACCGATGGCCAGATCGAGACGGTTGTCCTGCACACCGAGTTGCAGTTCGTACGGGCTCATCACCGACAAATGCAAATGCACCGCCGGGTGTTCCTGACTGTAAGCGCCGATGGCTTCGGCGAAGGGCAGTGCCTTGTCGCTGACGGTAGAGTCGATGACGCCAAGGTTGAGCGTGCCACGCAATTCGCCCTTGAGCGCAGCGGCGTATTGCTCGAAACCTTCGAGCTCGGCGAGCAGGCGCAGGGTTTCCTGATGGAACAGCTCACCCTTGCTGGTCAGGCTGAACCCACCGCGGCCGCGATGGCATAGCACCAGGCCGAGCGCGGCTTCGAGCTGGCTCATGTAGGTGCTGATCGCCGAGGTCGACAGGTTGAGTTCCTGCTGGGCGTTGGCGAAACCCTGATGACGGACGACGCTGACGAAGATGCGCAACAGTTTCAGGTCGGGTAAAGCGTTGGCCATGTCTGCTCCGGGGTTTGCAACTGCGTGTCTGTGGGAAAAGCCCCTCACCCCAGCCCTCTCCCCGAGGGAGAGGGAGCTGATCTCCATGGCTTTCAAATCCTGAGTTCGACTCGATTTTTCAGGTCGATGCAGATTCCGCCAACAACTCGGTCGGCCCCCTCTACCTCTGGGAGAGGGCTGGGGTGAGGGCAGCAATCCCCAGCCGATCACAATCTTGAACCCGCCAAAGTCTAATCCCAGCCCCGCCATTAGTTTAGAAAAATCTGAACTAAGTTTTTGCCCGTAGCGATTCTTTCCCCTCACTACATTTCGCATCATCGGCCCCACAGCGGCGCCCGCTCCCCTGCTCCACGGCGCGCCGACATAAATAAAACAAAGACGATGAGGCCTTACCCGTGGACAAGATTCTTCACCAACCACTGGGCGGCAACGAAATGCCGCGCTTCGGCGGCATCGCCACCATGCTCCGACTCCCCCATGTACCGACCGCTGCCGGCCTGGACGCTGCCTTTGTTGGCGTGCCCCTGGACATCGGTACTTCGCTGCGTCCCGGCACCCGCTTCGGGCCACGCGACATCCGCACCGAATCGGTGATGATCCGCCCGTACAACATGGCCACCGGCGCGGCGCCATTCGACTCGCTGTCGGTCGCCGACATCGGTGACGTGGCGATCAACACCTTCAACCTGCTCGACGCCGTGCGCATCATCGAAGAAGCCTACGACAACATCCTCGAGCACAACGTGATCCCGATGACCCTGGGTGGCGACCACACCATCACCCTGCCGATCCTGCGGGCGATTCATAAAAAGCACGGCAAGGTCGGTCTGGTGCACATCGATGCTCACGCTGACGTCAACGATCACATGTTCGGCGAGAAGATCGCCCACGGTACGACCTTCCGTCGCGCCGTCGAAGAAGGCCTTCTGGACTGCGACCGCGTGGTGCAAATTGGTCTGCGTGCGCAGGGTTACACCGCTGATGACTTCAACTGGAGCCGCGATCAGGGCTTTCGCGTCGTACAAGCCGAAGAGTGCTGGCACAAGTCGCTGGCGCCACTGATGGCCGAAGTGCGCGAGAAAGTCGGCGGCGGTCCGGTGTATCTGAGCTTCGACATCGACGGCATCGATCCGGCCTGGGCACCGGGCACCGGCACCCCGGAAATTGGTGGTCTGACGACCATTCAGGCGATTGAAATCGTTCGCGGCTGCCAAGGCCTCGACCTGATCGGTTGCGATCTGGTAGAAGTCTCGCCCGCTTATGATACCACCGGCAACACCTCGCTGCTGGCCGCCAACCTGCTGTACGAAATGCTCTGCGTACTGCCTGGCGTGGTCCATCGCTGAGGGTCGGGTCATGAACGAACGTGATCAGGTTCTGCAAGCGGCCGCCGATCTGGTGTCCGCCTTCGCCCGTAACGATCGCGAAGCTTACTTCGGCGCCTTCAGCGCCGATGCGAGTTTCGTTTTCTACACCCTCGAACAGCCGCTGCTGTCGCGCGATGCCTATAAGGCCTTGTGGGACAGCTGGCGCGCCGAGGATGGCTTCGAGGTGCTGTCGTGCACGTCGAGCAACGCCTTCGTCAGCCTGCAAGGTGATGTAGCGATTTTCATCCATGACGTGGCCACCGAGCTGCGCATGCAAGGGGAGCAACACTTCAGCCAGGAGCGCGAGACGATTGTTTTCAAGAAACAAGCGTCGAGCCTAGAACAACAAGGCCATTGGCTGGCCTGCCACGAACATTTGTCCGCAATGCCGGAAGGGCTGCCATCCCCTTAGCCAAGACAGGTGACGCTCACGCACGATGAGCGCGCCTTTATGATCGGAGCAGATCATGAATAACAACAACAACGACCAAAGCCTTACGCAGATTGAAACCCACGGGGTCGAACAGATCCCGGACCACGAACGCAGCGCAGGCCCGACGGACTTGTTCCGGATGATCTTCGGTGGTTCGAATACCTTTGCCACCGCCGTGCTCGGCAGTTTCCCGGTGCTGTTCGGTCTGTCTTTTCAGGCCGGCGTCTGGGCGATTGTGTCGGGTGTGCTGCTTGGCTCGCTGATCCTCGCGCCGATGGGTCTGTTCGGCCCGCTCAACGGCACCAACAATGCCGTGTCGTCGGGTGCGCATTTCGGCGTGCATGGGCGCATCGTCGGTTCGTTCCTGTCGCTGTTGACCGCTATCGCGTTTTTCTCGCTCTCGGTGTGGAGTTCGGGCGATGCGCTGATCGGCGGTGCAAAACGCCTGATCGGTCTGCCGGAAACCGACCTGACTCTGGGCCTGGCCTACGGTCTGTTCGCAATTCTGGTGCTGACCGTGTGCATCTACGGCTTCCGCTTTTTGCTGTGGGTGAACAAGATCGCGGTGTGGAGCGCCAGCCTGTTGTTCCTGCTGGGCATCTTCGCCTTCGCCGGTCCTTTCGATGTGAACTACGCCGGTACGGTGAGCCTAGGTCAGCCGGGCTTCTGGGCCGCGTTCATCGGTGCTGCGCTGGTGGCGATGAGCAACCCGATTTCCTTCGGCGCGTTCCTCGGCGACTGGTCGCGCTACATCCCGCGTGACACCTCCAAACAACGGATCATGGCAGCGGTCGTGCTGTCGCAGATCGCCACGTTCATCCCGTTCCTGTTCGGCCTGGCCACCGCGACCATCGTCGCGATCAAGGCGCCGGACTACATCGCGGCGAACAACTATGTCGGTGGTTTGCTGGCGGTGTCGCCGAGCTGGTTCTTCCTGCCGGTGTGCCTGATTGCGGTGATCGGCGGCATGTCCACCGGCACCACCTCGCTGTATGGCACCGGGCTGGACATGTCCAGCGTATTCCCCCGCGTGCTGTCGCGAGTGAAAGCGACGCTGCTGATCGGCGTGCTGTCGATTGCCTTCATCTTCATCGGGCGCTTCGCGGCCAACCTGGTGCAGAGCGTGTCGACTTTCGCCGTGCTGATCATCACCTGCACCACGCCATGGATGGTGATCATGATCATCGGCCTCTTGGTGCGTCGCGGCTTCTACTGCCCGGATGACCTGCAAGTGTTCACGCGCGGCGAACAGGGCGGTCGCTACTGGTTCAGCCACGGCTGGAACTGGCGCGGTCTGGGCGCATGGATCCCGAGCGCGGCGGTTGGTTTGTGCTTCGTCAATTTGCCGGGGCAGTTCGTTGGCCCGTTGGGTGAAATGGCCGGCGGTATCGACATCAGTTTGCCGGTGACCCTGGGCCTGGCTTCGGTGGTGTACCTGACGCTGCTGAGCCTGTTCCCGGAACCGCGCGAAGTGTTCGGCCCGACGGATGCCCGCAGCCAAGTCGGGGAGTCGTCGGCTAAAGCGCAAGCTGCCTGAGTAAACGCCTACCCCCTGTGGGAGCGAGCTTGCTCGCGAAAGCGATCTGTCAGTCACATCACTTTTGAATGTGCCGCCGCCTTCGTCGGATCGCCGCCCGGAGCAAGCTCGCTCCCACAGGGAGATTCGAATCAGCCTCACATAAAAAAGACAATCGGAGACACGCCATCATGGCTTTGGATTTATTCGTCGTCCTCATCTACGCCGCCGGCATGCTCTTGCTTGGCTACTTCGGCATGCGCAAGGCCAAGACCAACGAGGACTTTCTCGTCGCCGGTCGTAACCTCGGCCCAAGCTTGTACATGGGCACCATGGCCGCGACTGTTCTGGGTGGCGCGTCGACCGTCGGCACCGTGCGTCTGGGCTACGTGCATGGCATCTCCGGCTTCTGGCTGTGCGCGGCTCTGGGTTGCGGCATCGTTGCGCTGAACCTGTTCCTCGCCAAACCGCTGCTGAAACTGAAGATCTACACCGTTACCCAGGTCCTGGAAAAACGCTACAACCCGATGGCCCGCTCGGCGAGCGCGGCGATCATGCTGGCCTACGCACTGATGATCGGCGTGACCTCGATCCTGGCGATCGGCACCGTCCTGCAAGTGCTGTTCGGCCTGCCATTCTGGGTGTCGGTATTGCTCGGCGGTGGCGTAGTGGTGATCTACTCGGCGATCGGCGGTATGTGGTCGCTGACCCTGACCGACATCGTCCAGTTCATCATCAAGACCGTGGGCCTGATGTTCATCCTGTTGCCGATCTGCCTGTACCGCGTCGGCGGTTGGGACGAACTGGTGCTGAAACTGCCGGCGACTGCCTTCAGCTTCACCACCATCGGCTGGGACACGATCATCACCTACTTCATGATCTACTTCTTCGGCATCCTGATCGGTCAGGACATCTGGCAACGGGTGTTCACCGTCAAGACCGCCAAAGTCGCGCAATACGCCGGCAGCATCGCCGGCATCTACTGCATCGTCTACGGCCTGGCCTGCGCGCTGATCGGCATGGCTGCACACGTGCTGATTCCGGATCTGGACAACGTCAACAACGCCTTCGCCGCCATCGTCAAACTGTCGCTGCCGGACGGCATCCGTGGCCTGGTGATCGCTGCAGCACTGGCGGCAATGATGTCCACCGCTAGTGCTGGCCTCCTTGCCGCCGCCACCACGCTGACTGAAGACCTGCTGCCAAAACTGCGTGGCGGCAAACAGTCGAGCCTGGGCGTCAACCGCCTGTTCACCCTGCTGACCGGTGTCGTGGTGCTGGGTATCGCGCTGGTGGTAAATGACGTGATCAGCGCCCTCACCCTCGCCTACAACCTGTTGGTCGGCGGCATGCTGGTTCCGCTGATCGGTGCGATATTCTGGAAACGCGCAACCACCGCCGGCGCCATCGCCAGCATGGGCCTGGGCTTCGCCACCGCACTGCTGTTCATGTTCAAGGACGGTCTGGATGCCAATACGCCGATCTACTACAGCCTGGCGGTGGGTCTGGTGAGTTTTGTCGTGGTCAGCCTCGCCTCGCGCCGTCCTGTCTCGGTGGCCCGCGCGATCTAAGCTGAAACATAACGACTTGATGCTTTCTTCGACGAGTGTGGCGTCGGTTGCCACACTCGTTTTTTTACGCTTGGAGAAAAGTACCGATGAAGATCGTTTCTCGTGATCAGTGGTTTGAAGTGCAGCACCTGAGTGATGGCATTCGGTTGATTCACGAGCCGTATATCCGCCCGTTTTACCGCTGCAACCTCTGGCATGTGCAGGGCCGTGACAAAGACCTGCTGCTGGACAGCGGCTCAGGACTGGTCAGCCTGCGCGAACAGTTGCCGTGGATTACCGAGCGGCCACTGGTGGCAGTGGCCAGTCATTGCCATTTCGACCATATCGCCGGGCATCACGAATTTGCTGAACGGCTGGTGCATCCGGCCGAAGCGGACATTCTGGCCGCGCCGGATGGCGAAAACGACTTGAGCCGCGCTTTCGTTGGCGACGACATGTTCGAAGCGCATCCGGATTGCCCGTTGTGCTACGCCGAATACCGGGTCAAAGCCGCGCCGGCGACCGGGTTTGTCGAGGACGGTGATGTGCTCGATCTGGGCAATCGCACGCTGCAGGTACTGCATACACCGGGGCATTCGCCGGGCGGCATCAGCCTGTATGAGGCGGCGACTGAAACGCTGTTCAGCGGCGACATCATTTACGACGGGCCGCTGATCGAAGACGCCTACCACTCCAATCTTGAGGATTACGCCGCCAGCCTGCGACGTTTGCAGGCGTTGCCGATCCGCACGGTGCATGGCGGGCACTTCGGCAGTTTTTCCGGGGAGCATTTGCGTTCGATGATTGACGAGTGGTTGCGCGGCCACGTCTGAGGCCTGCTTCACTCAAGCACAACAACAATCAGAAATATCTGCCATGAGAAGAGCTGCCGTGCGTGCCGCCGTGCACCGATATATCCGGCGTCTGTTGGAAACCCGCGAATTCAACGACAACACCAGCCTTGTGCAACTGGGCCTGGAGAAAGCCGATATAGAAGATCTGATCTTTCATCTGGAAGATGAATTCGGCCTGACGGCGTTTACCGCCGAGGAAGACCGCATGCTCAAGACCGCGAAGACCGCGAATGACTTGAGCCGGTTTTTGCTGGAAATCGGGCGGCACTGAAAACAAAAGATCGCAGCCTTCGGCAGCTCCTACACGGACTAATGCAGGAGCTGCCGAAGACTGCGATCTCTTGATCTTGAATCCTTGATCTCGGATCGGGGGCGTTACCGGCGCCGTTGTTGACGGCGGCGCTGCTCGTCATCGGTGCGGATCGGGACAGGTTGCAGAGGCGGTTCGATCAAGCCAAGGGCAACACCCAAGTCGTGCAGCCAGTTTTGAATTTTCTCTTTCATCGTCATGCCCCCTTCAGGGTGGTGCTGAGCGGCCGGAATTCTGAGGCCGCTTCGCACTGATAATAGTCCGAAGTCCTACGTAATGCTCGGCCAAATCCGCAATGATCTGTTACTGAATTGAACAGAATATGCCGCCATTGGTTCAGGCTGTTTCTCGGGTTTCAATCTGAGCCGCAGGATAGACAGCCTGCTGCACCTCGATCCATGCATTGAGGTTGGCGCCGACCATGCCCTTGCGCCACATGAGCCACGTTGTCGCACCCACAAATGGCTCGGCCAATGGATGCACCGCGACGCTGTCACGCCCCGGCAGACTGGCCAGCATCGACTCCGACATCAGCGCCACGCCACTGCCGGCAATTACACAGGCGAGCATGCCTTGATACGACTCGATCTCCATCGCCCGGCCCATAGTCGCGTGATAGTGCGAAAACCACGCCTCCAGGCGCATGCGGTAGGAACAGCCGCGACGAAAGGTGAACACCGAACGCCCTTCAACATCCCGCGCGCTGCGCACCGGCGGATGATCGATTTCAGTGATCAACACCAACCGCTCCTCGCACAACGGCACGCCGTCGAGCCCGGCGAGTTCCAGCGGGCCGTCGACCAACGCGGCATCAAGGCGCCCGGTGAGCAACCCCTCCAGCAACTCGCCACTCGGTGCTGACTGCACTTGCAGATTCACCGCTGGATAGCGCTTGTGATACTGCGCCAGCAGCGCCGGCAGATGAATCGCCGCCGTGCTGTACATGGTGCCCAGAGCGAAGTCACCGGCGGGTTTGCCGCCCATCACCGCCGCACTGGCCTGATCGCGCAGGGCGAAGAGTTTACCGGTGTAGTCCAGCAGGACTTTTCCTGCAGGCGACAGTTGCAAACGCTGACGCTCACGGACGAATAACTCGACACCGAGCTGCTCCTCCAGTTGCTTGAGCCGGGTCGATAGATTCGATGGCACGCGGTGCAGGCGTTCCGCAGCGCGGGTGATGGAACCTTCCTCGGCCACGGCCTGGAAGATCCGTAGTTGGCTGAATTCCACAACCTTTCTCCAGAACAGAACAAGTTACTCACTATTATTCAATTTTAAAGAAAGTCAATCAGTCCTAGCCTGACGGTCATTGATCCTTCAAAGGAATCCCGACCATGTCGCCGCTTATTCGCTTATCTGCCTGCTTCGTGGCCCTGATGATGGCCATGGGCATCGGACGTTTCGCTCTCACCCCGCAAATGCCGCACCTGCTCAGCGAAGGTCAGATCGACCTGACAGCCGCTGGTCTGATTGCAGCGGCCAACTACCTCGGTTACTTGCTCGGCGCGGTGGACGCGATGTTCGCCCATCGTCCGCAACAGGTTCAGCGGCGCCTGCACGGTGGCTTGTGGCTGTGTGTGCTGCTGACCCTGGCATCGTTCTGGGCCGATGGTTTTTGGTCGCACCTGGTGCTGCGCTTCGGCACCGGGGTGGCGAGTGCCTGGGTGCTGGTGATGATCACGACTTTAAGCCAACCGTTGGCTGCGGCAGCGGGTCGTCCACGTTTGGGCGCACTGGTATTCGCCGGACCGGGTTTAGGGATTTTTCTGACAGGATTGTTGGCACTGGTCTCACATCTGCTCAACCAGACTTCCGCGACGTTGTGGCTGATTTACGCAGCGGCTGCGTTGGTGATGATGCTGGGGGTCTGGCGACTGCTGCCTAAGCCCGTCGCAACGGCTGCGGTTGCAGTGGCGGCAGGCAATCCATCGAATCGCGGCATCGGGCGGCTGGCCGTGATTTATGCGCTGTACGGCGTCGGCTACATCATTCCCGCGACCTTCCTGTCGCAGATGGCCACTGGGCAATTTCACGGACAATGGCAGGCGGACTTGTTCTGGCCGTGCTTCGGTCTGGCCGCGGCGCTTGGCGTGTTGCTGGTGAGTCTACGGCGTCACGATCCCGAAACGACGCGCCACTGGTTGATGGCGACGTTGTGGCTGCAAGCGGCCGGTGTCTTTGCCTGCCTGCTCGGCAGTGGCCTGGGCCTCGCACTGGGCGTGATCCTCTGTGGCACACCGTTCCTCGCCTGCATGCAACTGGTCATGCAACGCTCGCGGGAACTGGCGCCGCATGCCACCCAACGCAATGCCGGCATGCTCACCGCGTGCTTCGCCGTCGGCCAACTCAGCGGCCCGTTGCTGGCGGCGTTGAGCAGCCATTTCAGCGGCGGTTTGCAGCCAGCATTGGTAATCGCCGGCAGCGGATTGTTGATTGCCGGCGGTCTGGCGATGCAATCGACTAGCGCTGGCCCAGCGCTTTGCGCAAACGCCGACGCAGCCACTGCTCGGCGCTGACAAAAGTGATGCCGAACAGCACCAGTACAGCGCCAACGACGAAGTTCACAGTCAACTGTTCGCCGAGCAGCAACACGCCAAAGGTCACGCCGAACAGCGGCGTCATGAACGAAAACACCGCGAGGTTGGCTGCCAGATAACGGCGCAGCAGCCAGAACCAGATCAGGTAACTGAAGAACGACACCACCAGGCCCTGGAACAACACGCTGGCCACCGCCACGGTGGTCAGGCTGACGTGGGTGATCTGGCCGCTGAACAGCGCAATCAAGAGCAGCCCGATGAAGCCGACGATCAATTGATAGAACAGGGTCAGCGTCACCGGTGCTTCCGACAGACGCGAAGCGCGCACTACCACCGTGGTCGCGCCCCAACAGGCACCAGCCAATACGCCAAAGGCATCGCCGAGCAGCATGCGCCGGTCGAGGTTGTCCCACGACACACCGCCGGCAAAGGCAATCGCGATGCCGATGAAGGCGAGCAGGATGCCAAGCCATTGCAGCGGCCGCAGTCGCTCACTGGCCAGCAGAAAGTGCACACCCAACGCGGTGAAAATCGGTGCGGTGTAGAGGAACACCGACATGTGCGCAGCAGTGGTCAGTTGCAAGCCTTCGGCGATGAAAAAAAACTCCAGACCAAACAGCGCACCGGCCAGTAAGCCACCGCGCCAGGTCGTACCGACCTGATCCCAGCCGCCTTTCCAGCAGATCAGCAAACCGACCAGCAACGCGGAAATTCCCGAGCGCCCCGCCGCTTGCATAACCGGTGCGATGTCCGCTGCGGCCCACTTGATCATCACCTGTTGCACGCCCCAGATCAGGCAGAGGCCGATCATCACTTGCAGGGCAAAACTGTCGGCATTGCGCCGCTCGACACTCACCGCAACACCTCGAATACACACAACATGGCAGGCCATCCAATGGTCAGAAAACAGTGTCGAGGATTATCAATGACTCGAGCGCAAAAAGCCGTCTGGAAAAGACATTTTGTGCTTCATTGGCGCCAGTGGTGAATGGCTGTCGGCTACGCCGTCATTCGCGAACGAGCTCGCTCCCACTTTGGAATGCGTTCGCCTGTGGGAGCGAGCCTGCTCGCGAAGAGGCCGGCATTGCCAACCCAGACTACCGATCAGATATGCCAAACCGTTTAGCCAACAAAAACCCGACGCTACAAGCCACAGCAGTAGCAAACGTCCCCCACGCCCAATCCATCAGCGTCACCTGCACCGACCAGCCACGCAACGTCGCCCAATTGGTCAGGTCATAGGTGCCATAAGCCACCAGCCCCAACAACGCGCCCCGCTTCGCCGCCCACTGCCAGGTCGCCGCAGGCAGCACCACAAACACCACGCAGCCAAAAACATACAGGCAATAAAAAACCGCTGCAGGAATCAGCAGCGGTTTTTCGAGCATCAGCGGGCCGAGCAGTTCGCGATAGGTCGGCGCCATCAACAGGCCGAGCCAGATACCATCGAGCAATAAAAACATCACCAGTGTGGCGACGTAGGCAATCAGCGTTTTTTTCATCGACCCGATCTCGTGTGTGTCCCATGCAAGATGGGCCACCCAAGGCTCAGGTTAGTTCAATGCGATCAGCATGAATAACGATCTTGCCTTCCTTGTACAGCGAGCCGATGGCCTTCTTGAAGTTGCCTTTGCTGACGCCAAACAGGCTGCTGATCAACGCTGGATCGCTCTTGTCGCTGACCGGCAACGTGCCGCTGTTGTCACGCAACTTGGCGAGGATCTTCGAGTTCAGGCTGCTCGCAGCTTCCTGGCCAACCGGTTGCAGGCTCAGGGCGATCTTGCCGTCGGCACGCACTTCCTTGATGTAGCCCTTCTCAAGCATGCCGGCGCGCATGAACTTGAAGATCTCATTCTTGTGAATCAGACCCCAGTGCTTGTTGTTGATGATCGCCTTGAAGCCCATGTCGGTGGCTTCGGCAACCAGCAGATCAACTTCCTGACCCTGACTGTAATTGGCCGGAGTCTTGTCGAGGTAGCGATCCAGTCGCGCAGTGGCGGTGATACGGCGGGTGTGCTTGTCGAGGTAGACATGCACCACGCAGTATTCGCCGGCGGTCATCTGGCGCTTCTCTTCGGAATACGGCAGCAACAGATCCTTCGGCAGCCCCCAATCGAGGAACACACCGATGCTGTTGACTTCAACGACTTTCAGACTGGCAAATTCGCCGACCTGCACTTTTGGTTTTTCCGTGGTGGCGAGAAGTTTGTCTTCGCTGTCCAGATAAACAAAAACGTTGAGCCAATCTTCATCTTCGGTCGGAATATCTTTCGGGATATAACGATTAGGCAAAAGAATCTCGCCATCGGCACCGCCATCCAGATATAAACCGAAGTTAGTGTGTTTAACCACTTGCAAACTGTTGTAACGCCCGACTAAAGCCATTTCCAGTACCCTCATTGCGTGGGCGGCATTCTACCCGTTTTTATCGTGGCCGTCGGGTGACAGATCGGCACGCTTGTGAAACCGGTTCAACACCTTGATTTTCCTCGGGCGCAGCCGGGCCGAGGTGCCGCTCGTCAGACAGGCACGAACGCTCATGACTGAATATTTCAATGCACGCGCACATAGATGTTGTTATTTAAAACAGCAGGTTAGCCGGATATTTCGAATATTGGATCGAGAATAATGCAGCAATGCGGTTGGTTATTCCGGGGGATATTTACCAAGCAATTGTCAAGTTATTCCTGTACGATGCCTGGCCGAGTTACTTTTCTACAGGTTAATGGCCGCCATGCGTGTAAAAGCATCCTCCAGCAAAGCAAAGCCAGCTCCAGCCGTTGAAACCAGCGAATCGATCAACGATCAGATTGCAGCGTTTCTCAAGTCTGGTGGCGAGATCCAGCAAATTGCCAAAGGCGTCAGTGGCCAGACATTCGGCCCGTCCAAGCAGATCAGCCTGGGCAAGAAGTAACACCGGTTTTACACCCGTCCAGAGGCGCTTTGAGCTTTGAAGCGCCTGGACTGGCACCGCGTAACCTCCCTCCTTTTTAAACAAAATTCCTTGTGAATCGACGAACGGCCTTCAATGCCGATCATTCGCCGGTATCCTTGCACGCGTCTAGATCAAGCGTTTCAGCAGGCCCGCATTCCTGCACTCGCTGTTCATGGAGTGACGCATGCGCAAATCTTCCTGTTTATTGCTCGTAAGCCTGATAGTTGGCTCGACCGCGCACGCGCAGATTTTCCAGCGTGAACTCGGCGACTTCGATCTCAAACTCGGTACCACGCCCACGCGCAGCATGGCTCAAGGCCTGGTCAAACCGGCGGCAGTCGGTTCCTTCCATGGCGGCCTCGACCTGAGCCACGACAGCGGCCTCTATGTCGGCCAGTACGCACCGAGCATGGGCATCTCCCCGGGCAAGAACCTCGAAATCGACTCCTACGTCGGTTTTAAACAACCTTTCGATCAGACCCTCGGCTATGAAGTCGGCATGATCCACTACAGCTATCCCAAGGTAGACACTCTCGACAGCCAGGAGCTGTTCGGTGGCCTGACCTTGCTCGGTAGTCGTTTCGGCGTGGCCTTCAGCAATGACCCGGATAAACAGAACAACACGTTGTTTGCCGATCTTGGCGGCAACCAGCCATTCGGCATCGGCGTCAGCATGAAATACACCACCCACCAACTGAACACACCAGTGGCCGTGGACGGTGGTTATGTCGGCAGTTTTACCGATTGGTCGGTGAAATTGTCCCGACCATTCATGGGCGTCGACCTCGATCTGATCTACAGCGACTCCAGTCTCAGCGGCAGCGATTGTTCGGCCTACTCCGGGCACAACAGCGAGTGCGACGGCCTCGTCACCCTCAAGGCTGCGCGCGCGTTCTATTGATTGGCTGAACTGCCGGGTTCATTCTGCGTTCACATAGGAATCAGTTCCTCGAAGCCAGGCTCACGCAAGGATTCGCCCATGTCTCGCTGGTTCAAACACATCGCCGCGCTACTGATCTTCACCCTCGCCCTCGGCGCCTGCAGCCGTGTCGGCCTGGCCTATCGCAACCTCGACGTGATCATTCCATGGACGCTCAGCGACTATCTGGACATGAACGGCGAGCAGAAAGACTGGTTCAACGAACGCCTCAAGGACCACCTGAGCTGGCATTGCACCACGCAATTGCCGGGCTATCTGGACTGGCTTGATCGCCTGCAGACCATGGTCGAATCCAATCAGGTCACCGATGCCGCGTTACAGGCGCGCACTGCGGAAGCCAAGCAGGCCATTGCCGAAACCGCTCGAGAGATCACCCCGTCGGCGATCGAGTTGCTGCAAGGGCTGGATGACAAACAGGTCGCCGAGATGAATGACGCGTTTGCCAAGGATTTGCGCAAGCGTCAGCAGGAATACCTGAAACCACCGCTTGATCAGCAAATTGCCGAACGTGGCGCGCGCATGGTCAAACGCCTGAACGACTGGCTCGGCCCCTTGAGCGCCACCCAGGAACAGCGGGTCATGGCGTGGTCGACCGCGCTGGGCGATCAGTACACCCAATGGATCGCCAATCGCGCCCATTGGCAGAAGCAATTCAGTGCAGCTGTCGCACAACGCAAAAGTCCCGAATTCCCACAGAGAATCGAGACGCTTCTGGTCAATCGCGAGAGTTTATGGACAGCCGATTACCGCAAGGCCTTCGCCGAAACTGAAGCGCAGGGACGCTCTCTGGCGGTGGACTTGATGGCCGAAAGTACGCCGCAACAGCGTCAGCGGTTGTTAAAGAAAATCGAAGGAGTGCGCAAAGACTTCAACGAGCTCAAATGCCTCAAGGCCGCGCAAAAAACCTGAAGACACCTACATCCAATTGTAGGAGTGAGCCTGCTCGCGATAGCGGTTTCCAGTCAACATTGATGTCACTGGAAGACCGCTATCGCGAGCAGGCTCACTCCTACAGGGGATCTGCGTAAACTCAGGCGATCTGGGCTTTAGACGCCACTTCCTCAAAGGTCGCCTCGGCCAGCGCATCCTCTTGCTCATCCAGCACCTGACGCGGGTGATCGTTGCCAGGAATACTGCTGTCGATCAGGCTCAGCAGGCTGGAACCGCGAGGCGTCAGAACAAAATTGTTTCCCGTGCTGCCCTCCTCATCCGGACGCGGTGCGATGTAGCCGCGCAACAGCAGCAACCGTTCATAATCGCAGGCCAGCGTTTTCAGATGATCCAGATTCTCGATCGGCTCGCCGGCGCTGGCTTTCGCCGCCGCATAGTCTTCGGCGTAGGCTCGAGGGGCAAAACTGTGGCCGGCACTGTTCTGCACTTCATGCAGCAAGCGTTCAATCAAATCCCAATTATATTTCGTCATCCTGATACAACCTCCGGTGCGCGTGATTTATGGCGCGTTCATAGGTTGTGACCGGAGTGGCTCGCAGCCGTTCAGCCGCATTTCCCGCAGCGACCGACCGGCGGTCTGTCGATCCTGCGCAGGGTTAAACGACTAGTCTGAAACAGGCTTCAACCCCGCAGGAGAAATCATCATGAACGTTGAGAATCATCCGGTGGTATCGCGCGAAGAATGGCTCGCCGCCCGTAAGCAGCATCTGGCCCATGAGAAAGCTTTCACCAAAGAACGCGATCGCCTCAGCGCCGAGCGTCGAGCCTTACCATGGGTGAAGGTCGACAAGGACTACCACTTCCAGGGTCCGAACGGCGAGTTGAAATTGGCTGACCTGTTTGGCAAAAACAGTCAATTAGTGGTTTACCACTTCATGTTTGCCAAGGACTGGGAGGAAGGTTGTCAGGGTTGCTCGTTCCTCAGTGACCACATTGATGGCGCTAACCAGCATCTGGCCCATCACGACATCGCCGTGGTCGCTGTGTCCCATGCGCCCTTCAACGAATTCCAGGCGTTTAAACAACGGATGGGCTGGAAGTTTGACTGGGTGTCGTCAGAGGGTTGCGACTTCAATTATGACTTCGGCGTTTGTGCCCGGGCTGAGGATGTCGCGACGGGAAAGGCTACGTACAACTACGAAAAGACTGACAGTGCTGAGGAGGAAATGCCGGGGTTGAGTGTGTTTTATCGCGATGAGGCCGGGGAGATTTTCCACACCTACTCGACCTACGCTCGCGGTCTCGACATGCTGGTCGGCGCCTATAACTACCTCGACCTCACGCCCAAGGGCAGGAATGAAGACGAGATCATGGAGTGGGTGCGGCATCACGATCGCTATGAGCTAGCGACAAAATCCAGTTGCTGCCACGGTAAATGAAAGCCTTTTTGTGGGAGGGAGCTTGCTCGCGCCCATAGAGTCTGAACTTTTCGCCAGTTTCGCCGCTCAACCGGTTAACCCGCCTTAACCGGAACTGAGGCCTGCCCATGAAAACCCTGATCAAGCTCACCCTCGCCGCCACCTTGGCCTGCGCCCTGCCCGTCTGGGCCTGCACGCCGGAGGAAGCCACCGAAAAGCGCGAACAACTGGCCAAGGAAGTCGCCAAGCTCACCGAACAGAATCCGGCCAAGGCCAAGGAGATCAACGCCGAGTTGCAGAAGATGGATCTGGGCACGGCCAGTGCCGATCTGCCGGATAAATGTCAGTTGATTGATCAGCGGTTGAAAGAGTTGGGCACGGCGGAGAAAAAAGCGGAAAGCTAAAAGCCAGATCAAAAGATCGCAGCTTGCGGCAGCTCCTACATCGATCCCTGTAGGAACGGCCGAAGGCTGCGATCTTTTGCTTATGGAAATGCATTAATGCATTTATTTATTTGCATTAACGCATATCCACATCTACGGTTACATCGAGCAACGAGATCGGAACCCGCCATATGACATGGCAACCCGTGAACACCGATCGCTCGGCAACACCGCAACACCCACACAAGCTGGACGCTTGTTTTCACTCATGGAGGATTGAAAAATGTTAACAACAGCAGCAACACAATTCACCGGCGAATCACTGCCAAGGTGCCTGGCCGGTCACCTGCGCGACCCGCAACTCGCCGAAGTCGAAGCCGCTGAACAGCTCAGCGCCCGCGCCGCTGGCAGCCTTAACTTCAATATGCAGAAACAGACCCAGACCAACTGGTGCTGGGCCGCCGTGTCCGCTTCGGTCGGCAACTATTACGGCACCGGCAACTGGACGCAGTGCGGCGTGGCCAGCACCCAACTGGACCGCAATTGCTGCAATCAGCCGGGGCCGTGCAACGTCTACGGCTATCTGGATTCCGCTCTGCAAACCACTCGCAGCTACAACGGCATGAATCAGGGCTCGCTGCAGATGTCGGCCATCCGTAACCAGATCAGCATGGGCCGCCCGGTCGGACTGCGCTGCGCCTGGTACGGCGGTGGTGCGCACTTCCTGACGATCTACGGCACCAACGGCGATTACGTATTGGTTGCAGACTCCATCTACGGCTATTCGACCCGCGCGCTGAACGCGTTCCCCCGCGCCTACAACGGCGGCGGCAACTGGACCCACACTTACTTCACCGTGAAAAACTAGGAGGGCGAGATCATGCAACTGACTTATCCAAAGGCGCCTTCCAACGGCGTACAGACCTTGCGCCCGGCGCTGCAAGCGGCACTGCAAACCCAAGGCTTTGGCGCCAATCGCCAATTCGCCAACGCAGCACCTGCGAAGATCAGCCTCAGCGAGGCCTATCGCGGCTACTCGCTGAATCTGGAAGACCTGAGCCAAAGCAAAGGTCTGAAAGACGCCCGCCTCGGCGACTGGCATTACCTGGTGTTTGCCGACGGCGTGACGATTGCCGATGCGCAACTGGCCGAGGTGCGCGGGCATGTCGAGTTCGCCTCGCTGAATCACGGCGATCACGCCGCCGCGACGGTGGCTGCGCTGAAACTGGCGGAACAAGCGCCGCAATTGCAGGGTAAAACCGTTGAGCTGCGCGTGCTGTTTGTCTCGGCACTGCACGTTGTCGCAATCTGGCTGCACGCCGACGGTGAGGACGTGCTGATCCCGATCGAGCCGACGCCGAAGGAGCTGGCGGTCACGCGGTTGTACAGCGAGGCAGCCTTGCTCGCAGCATTGAAGCCGGCGGCCGATCAAGCCAAACGGCGCTTTGATGCCGACACCAGTGGTCAGCTCGGCAACTGATGGACGAAAAAACCCGGACACTGTCCGGGTTTTTTATGCACGCTTGAAACGCCTTACTCAGCCGCAGGCTCTGCTGGCTTGCGACGCTTGAGCGGTGCCATGCCGTCGCTGCTCACCAACGAGTCAGGCTTCGGACGATTGACGCTCTTGCGCTTGGTCGGCGTCTTGGCGGCAGTTTTCTTCTTGTCACCCTTGGCGTCGGTCTTTTTCTTCTTCACACCAACGGCTTTGCCCGAGGCCTTGACCTTTTTCGGTCCGCCGTAGGTGCCTTTGACTTCCTTGATGGTGCGGCGCTCGAAGCTCTGCTTCAGGTAGCGCTCGATGCTCGACATCAGGTTCCAGTCGCCGTGGCAGATCAACGAGATCGCCAGACCGTCGTTGCCGGCACGACCGGTACGGCCGATGCGGTGCACGTATTCGTCGCCGCTGCGTGGCATGTCGAAGTTGATCACCAGATCCAGGCCATCAACGTCCAGACCACGGGCCGCGACGTCGGTGGCGACCAGAATCTTCACGCCGCCCTGCTTCAGACGGTCGATCGCCAGTTTGCGATCCTTCTGGTCTTTCTCGCCGTGCAACACGAACGCTTTGTATTCCTGAGCCACGAGGCGGCCGTAGATGCGGTCGGCCATGGCGCGGGTGTTGGTGAAGACGATGGCCTTCTGGTAGGTCTCGTTGGCCAGCAGCCAGTTCACAATCTGCTCTTTGTGCTGATTGTGGTCGGCGGTGATGATCTGCTGACGGGTGGTCGAGTTCAGCTGGCTGACCGCGTTGAGCTGCAAGTGCTCAGGGTTGTTCAGTACCTTGCCGATCATCTCGCGCAGGCCGGAACCACCGGTGGTGGCCGAGAACAGCATGGTCTGCTGACGGTTCGGGCATTCGTCAACCAGACGCTGTACGTCTTCGGCGAAGCCCATGTCGAGCATGCGGTCAGCTTCGTCGAGCACCAGCACTTCGACTTCTTTGAGGTCGAGGTTGCCGGCGTTGAGTTGCTCGATCATCCGGCCCGGGGTGCCGATGAGGATGTCCGGCACTTTGCGCAGCATCGCGGCCTGGACCTTGAAGTCTTCACCGCCGGTGATCAGGCCGGACTTGATGAAAGTGAACTGCGAAAAGCGCTCAACTTCCTTCAGCGTCTGCTGGGCCAGCTCGCGAGTCGGCAGCAGGATCAGCGTCTTGATGCTGACGCGAACCTTGGCCGGGCCGATCAGGCGATTGAGGATTGGCAGTACGAAAGCGGCGGTTTTGCCGCTACCGGTTTGCGCCGTCACCCGCAGATCACGCCCTTGGAGCGCCAGCGGGATGGCCGCGGCTTGCACAGGCGTTGGCTCGACAAATTTCAGCTCGGCCACAGCTTTAAGCAGGCGTTCGTGCAGGGCGAATTGGGAAAACACGGGTGCTACCTCGAAGATATGCAAAAAAACAGCTGCATAGGTTACCGGTTTCGAGCGCTCAGGCCGAGTTTCTTTATACAAACGGACGTAATCAGTGGCTTTTTTGTTGCTCGATTTGTCTTCAACGGTAATACACGGCGTCTTAAATGCTCTAATCGCCCATCGCGTCTTACAGAAGAATCGTTGCTCATATGGATTTCAAACAGCTCTGGCACAACGCCCAAGACCTCTGGGGCACCCTCGAACAGCATCCGTTCTTGCAGGCTGGCCTCGCACTGACCGTGCTATTGGTCATCGCACTGGTGCTCGGACGAGTGGCGCGTTACCTGATCCTGCACGCCAGCCGCATGCTCGGACGCCAGCCGGCGTTGCACTGGATCAATGACTTTCGCCATAACAAGGTGTTTCAGCGTGTGGCGCAGATGACGCCATCGCTGGTCATCCAGTTCGGCCTGCATCTGGTGCCGGAACTGAACAAAACCGCGATGACCTTTCTCGGCAACGTCGCGTTGTCGTTCACCATTCTGTTCCTGCTGCTCTCGGTCAGCGCTCTGCTCAATGCCCTGCTCGACATCTATGCGCGTACCGAACATGCGCGTACGCGCTCGATCAAAGGCTACGTGCAGCTGGCAAAAATGGTTTTGTACGTGTTCGGCGCGATCATCATCGTCGCCACATTGATCGACCGTTCGCCGCTGTTGCTGCTCTCCGGTCTGGGTGCAATGTCGGCGGTGATTCTGTTGGTCTACAAGGACACCCTGCTGTCGTTTGTCGCCAGTGTGCAGTTGACCAGCAACGACATGTTGCGCGTGGGTGACTGGATCGAGATGCCACAAGTCGGCGCCGACGGCGATGTGGTCGACATCACCCTGCACACGGTCAAGGTGCAGAACTTCGACAAGACCATCGTTTCGATCCCGACCTGGCGGCTGATGTCCGAGTCGTTCAAGAACTGGCGCGGCATGCAGCAGTCCGGCGGGCGGCGGATCAAGCGCAGCCTGTTCATCGACGCCAGCGGTGTGCGTTTCATCCGCGATGACGAAGAGGAAAAGCTCTCCCAGGTGCACCTGCTCACCGACTACATGAGCCGCAAGAAAGCCGAACTCAAGGCGTGGAACGAGGCGCAGGGCAATGTCGCGGCGATGTCGGCTAACCGTCGGCGCATGACCAACATCGGCACGTTCCGCGCCTATGCGCTGGCGTATCTGAAGAGTCATCCGGAGATTCAGCCGAACATGACCTGCATGGTCCGGCAGATGCAGACCACGGCGCAGGGTATTCCGCTGGAGATTTACTGCTTCACCCGCACCACGGTGTGGGCCGATTACGAGCGGATTCAGGGCGATATTTTCGATTATCTGCTGGCGGTGTTGCCGGAGTTCGGGCTGAGTCTGTATCAGCAGCCGAGTGGTGGGGATTTGCGCTCTGGCCTGCTGCCGGCGGTGCTCGGCGCGGCGAGCATTCCCGAACCACAGAAACACCTCATGTAACCCAAAGATCAAATGTGGGAGCGAGCCTGCTCGCGAATGCAATGTGTCAGTCGACCCATACTTATCTGACCCAGCGCCTTCGCGAGCAGGCTCGCTCCCACAGGGGTTATGCAGCGACCGTTTTTTTCGGATGCCCAGTCGGCTGATCCATACGGCGGCAAGGATGACGCTGCCACCGAGGAACAATCTTCCAAGTTCCTCATGCTGATTCCAGATCAGCAGATTCAGCAGCAACCCCACCGGCACATGCAGGTTGTTCATCACCGCCAACGTGCCGCCGTTGACCATGCACGCGCCCTTGTTCCACCAGTACATGCCCAACGCGGTCGAGACCAGGCCGAGGAACAGCAACACGCCCCACTGCAACGGCGCTTCCGGGAGGAAATTGGCTTTGCCGAACATCAGGAATGCCGGCAACACCACCGCCAACGCGCCGAGGTAGAAGAAGCCGAAACGCCGATAGTGCGGTAGATCGCTCGGGTGTTTCGCCACCAGATGCTTGTACATCACCTGCCCGGCGGCGTAGGTGAAGTTGGCCAGTTGCAGCAGCAGGAAGCCCATGAAGAAGTCCGGGCTGATGCTGTCGAAACGAATCACCGCCGCCCCGCCCACCGCCACTAACGCGGCGATCAGCGCCCACGGGTTGAAGCGTCGGTTCAGCGCATCCTCGATCAACGTCACGTGCAGCGGCGTGAGGATGGTGAACAGCAACACTTCCGGCACCGTCAGCACGCGGAAGCTCAGGTAGAGGCAGACGTAAGTTACGCCAAACTGCAAGGCGCCGATCATCAGCATGCCGCGCATAAACGAAGGTTCGACCGAGCGCCAGCGGGTCAACGGAATGAACACCAGCCCCGCCAGCACCACGCGCACCAGCACCGCGAAATAACTGTCGACGTGACCGGCCAGGTATTCGCCGATCAGACTGAAGGAAAACGCCTGGATCAGCGTGACAAAAAGTAGATAGCCCATGCTCGCCCCTAATTTGAATGGCGGCGACGATAGCGGTTTTTGCGCCAGACCGCGAACCCTCGAACAACACAAATCCCCTGTAGGAGTGAGCCTGCTCGCGATGGCGGTTGTTCAGACACATCAGCATTGACTGACACACCGCTATCGCGAGCAGGCTCACTCCTACAAGGGAAATTGCGTTGTTCATCAAATCGCAGACAAAAAAAAGCCCGATCTCGCTAATGCGTTCAATCGGGCTACAGCACTCAGGAGCAACAAGTGCAAAGGGAGGTTCGATGCGCGTAGAGCCTTGAAGGGGTTGCGCCAGGTCACTTAAACAATCGGCGATTATCTGGGGATTAACCTATCAAGCGACCTGGGACAGCTTGGCATTGGCCTGATTCAGGCCCTTCTCCTGAAAGTCGCCACCGAGGTTCATGCCCTCGGCGTGAATGAACGTCACGTCGTTGATGCCGATGAAGCCCATGACCTGACGCAGGTACGGTTCCTGATGGTCGGCCGGGCCGCCGGCGTAGATGCCGCCGCGAGCGGTGAGCACGTAGGCACGTTTGCCGCTGAGCAGGCCTTGGGGGCCGGTTTCGGTGTACTTGAAGGTCACGCCGGCACGCAGCACGTGGTCGAGCCAGGCCTTGAGGGTGCTCGGGATGGCGAAGTTGTACATCGGCGCGGCCATCACCAGTACGTCGGCGGCGAGCAACTCATCGGTCAATTCGTTGGAACGATCCAGCGACGATTGCTCGTTGGCGTTGCGCTGATCGGCAGGCTTCATCCAGCCACCCAACAGATTGCTGTCCAGGTGTGGCACCGGGTTCACGGCGAGGTCACGCACAGTGATCTGATCGTTGGGATGCGCTGCTTTCCACTGACTGATGAAAGTCTGGGTCAGTTGACGGGAAACCGAGTCTTGCTGGCGGGCGCTGCTTTCGATGATCAGAACGCGGGACATGGTGTGTAGCCTCCATCCGAGAATGTTGTAGGTCGATGGAGTGAAGGTTAAACAGAGTCGAATCGATGAAAAAGCGCAAATAATTGCTGCAAAGCATCGAATAATTCGTTTAGATGCTGACACACACCTTGTAGGAGTGAGCCTGCTCGCGATAGCGGTGTGTCAGTTAACACAGATGTATCTGACACACCGCTATCGCGAGCAGGCTCACTCCTACAAGGGATCGACCGTTATTTCGGGGTGCAGGTCAGTTTGATGCGCAGCTTGATGATCTCGCGGGTGAACTTGGCCGTGGCGTTTTTATGTTTGCCGGCCGGTACCTCGATCGTGCGGGTGCGCGGTGCTTCCGGGCCATTGCTGAACACCGCTTTGCAGGCCGCATCGACGTCACCGTAGTTAGCCACCCGGATGGAGCCGATGTCGTTATCGGTGTCGAAGGTCTCGTAATCGATCTTCATGCCGTTGAGATCCTTCTGCACATCGATCGGGTAAGCAAAAGCAGTCAGCGGAAGCAGCGCCAGCAGCACACAACAGAATTTTTTCATTCGGCAGTCTCCATGAGGGACGGCCAGCTTAGGACAAGAGGAGCTATTGATGAAAGCGCCCCGCGTGACCCTTGATCAATGGCGAACATTGCAGGCCGTGGTCGACCACGGCGGATTCGCCCAGGCCGCCGAGGCCTTGCACCGTTCGCAATCGTCGGTGAGTTACACCGTCGCCCGCATGCAGGACCAGCTCGGCGTGCCGTTGCTGCGGATCGACGGGCGCAAAGCCGTGCTCACCGAAGCCGGCGGCGTGTTGCTGCGTCGTTCGCGACAATTGGTGAAACAGGCCAGCCAACTGGAAGACCTCGCCCATCACATGGAGCAAGGCTGGGAAGCCGAAGTGCGGCTGGTGGTCGACGCTGCTTACCCGAGTGCACGCATCGTCCGCGCGCTGACCGCGTTCATGCCGCAGAGTCGCGGCTGCCGCGTGCGTTTGCGTGAGGAAGTGTTGTCGGGTGTCGAAGAAGTGCTGCTCGAAGGCGTGGCCGATCTGGCCATCACCGGCCTGAGCATTCCCGGTTACCTTGGTGCGGAACTGAGCGACGTCGAATTCGTCGCCGTCGCCCACCCCGATCACCCGCTGCACCGGCTCAACCGTGAGCTGAGCTTTCAGGATCTGGAAACCCAGATGCAAGTGGTGATCCGCGACTCCGGCCGCCAGCAACCACGGGATGTCGGCTGGCTCGGCGCCGAACAGCGCTGGACCGTTGGCAGCCTCGCCACGGCGGCCACGTTCGTCAGCAGCGGCCTCGGTTTTGCCTGGCTGCCTCGCCACATGATTGAACGAGAGCTGAAGGATGGCTCGCTCAAGCTGCTACCGTTGGACAGGGGCGGTAACCGCAACTCCAGCTTCTATCTGTATTCGAACAAGGACAAACCCTTGGGCCCGGCCACGCAAATCCTCATCGAACTGCTGCGCACCTTCGACACCTTGCCGCTGGACGCACCGTTCGCCGCCCCTGAACAAGCCTGACACGGAGTTCACCGATGGCGTATTTCGAGCACGAAGGTTGCAACCTGCACTACGAGGAATATGGCCACGGTACGCCGTTGCTGCTGGTTCACGGGCTCGGTTCGAGCACGCTGGATTGGGAAATGCAGATCCCGGCGCTGGCCGCGCACTATCGGGTGATCGTCCCGGATGTTCGGGGCCACGGGCGTTCGGACAAACCGCGCGAGCGCTACAGCATCGCCGGTTTCAGCAACGACCTGCTGGCGTTGATCGAGCACTTGAACCTCGGCCCGGTGCATTACGTCGGGCTGTCGATGGGCGGCATGATCGGCTTCCAGTTCGGCGTCGATCATCCTGACCAGCTCAAGAGCCTGACCATCGTCAACAGTGCGCCCGAGGTCAAAATCCGCAGCCGCGACGACTACTGGCAGTGGTTCAAACGCTGGAGCCTGATGCGACTGCTGAGCCTCGCGACCATCGGCAAAGCCCTCGGCGGTAAACTTTTTCCGAAACCGGAACAGGCGGATCTGCGACAGAAAATGGCCGAACGCTGGGCAAAAAACGACAAACGTGCTTATCTCGCCAGCTTCGATGCGATTGTTGGCTGGGGCGTTCAGGAACGACTTTCCCGAGTGTCCTGTCCAACGCTCGTCATCAGCGCCGACCGTGACTACACACCGGTGGCACTGAAAGAAACCTATGTAAAACTGCTGCCGAATGCGCGGCTGGTGGTGATCGCCGATTCGCGCCACGCCACCCCGCTCGATCAACCCGAACGTTTCAATCAAACGCTGCTGGAGTTTCTCGCCGCAGCCGATATTCAATCTCAGGATCACTGACCCATGTTGAAAAAACTCGCCCTCGCCGCTGGTACTGTGCTGTTTGCCGCCAACCTGATGGCTGCCACGCCAGCCAAGGCACCGCACGTGCTGCTGGACACCACCAACGGCCAGATCGAAATCGAACTGGATCCGGTCAAGGCACCGATCAGCACCAAGAACTTTCTCGATTACGTCAACAGCGGCTTCTACAACAACACGATTTTCCACCGTGTGATCCCGGGCTTTATGGTCCAGGGCGGTGGTTTCACTCAACAGATGCAGCAGAAAGAAACCAAGGCTCCAATCAAGAACGAACACAAAAACGGTCTGGCTAACGTTCGTGGCACCTTGTCCATGGCTCGCACTTCCGTACCTGATTCGGCGACCAGCCAGTTCTTCATCAACGTCAAGGACAACGACTTCCTCGACCAGGGCGATGGCTACGCAGTATTCGGCAAAGTGGTCAAAGGTATGGACGTCGTTGACATCATCGTCAACTCGCCGACCACCACCAAACAAGGCATGCAAAATGTGCCTTCCGACCCTGTCTTCATCAAGTCGGCCAAAGTCATCGACTAAGCTGTACAGGGCGTATCGAGCGGCGCTGGCCTGATCCCGCGCGCCGCTCACACCGATAAAAGGAGAGCCCGTTCCCCGGGCGGTTATCTGATGCTCTATCGCCGTTTCGAACAACTGATCGACGTGTTCCGCGACGCCCCCACGGCATCCCCGCCGGATCGCGTGCTGCCCTTCTACACCTATTACCTGAAGCAGGTCTGGCCGAGTTTTGCCGCCCTGCTCACCGTCGGACTGTTCGGCGCCTTGATCGAAGTGGCGTTGTTCAGCTACCTCAGTCGCATCATTGACCTCGCCCAAGGTGCACCGAATCCGAATTTCTTTCAGGAGCATGGCCTGGAATTGGCCTGGATGGCCGTGGTCGCGCTGATCTTGCGCCCGGTCTTTGTCGGCCTGCACGACCTGCTGGTGCACCAGACCCTGAGCCCGAGCATGACCAGCATGATCCGCTGGCAGAACCACAGCTACGTGCTCAAGCAGAGCCTTAACTTTTTCCAGAATGACTTCGCTGGTCGTATCGCCCAACGCATCATGCAGACGGGCAACTCGCTACGTGACTCTGCGGTGCAAGCAGTGGATGCGTTGTGGCATGTGCTGATCTACGCGATCAGCTCGCTGGTGCTGTTCGCCGAGGCGGACTGGCGCCTGATGATTCCGTTGCTGACGTGGATCGCCGCTTACATTGGCGCGCTCTGTTACTTCGTGCCGCGGGTCAAGGAGCGCTCGGTGGTGTCCTCCGATGCACGCTCCAAACTGATGGGGCGGATCGTCGATGGTTACACCAATATCGCCACCCTGAAGTTGTTCGCCCATACCAATTACGAGCAGCAATACGCCCGCGAAGCAATCGAAGAACAAACCGAAAAAGCCCAACTGGCGGGCCGCGTTGTGACCAGCATGGACATCGCCATTACCACCATGAACGGCCTGTTGATCGTCGGCACCACAGGCCTGGCCTTGTGGCTGTGGACGCAATCGCTGATCACTGTCGGGGCGATTGCCCTGGCAACCGGTCTGGTGATTCGCATCGTCAACATGTCCGGCTGGATCATGTGGGTGGTCACCGGCATTTTCGAAAACATCGGCATGGTCCAGGACGGCTTACAGACCATTTCGCAACCGGTCAGCGTCACCGATCACGAGCAAGCCAAACCGCTGGAAGTGGCCCGTGGCGAAGTGCGTTTCGAGCACGTGGATTTTCACTACGGCAAGAAGCGCGGGATCATCGGCGATCTCAATCTGAATATCAAACCGGGTGAGAAAATCGGTTTGATCGGGCCATCCGGCGCCGGCAAATCGACGCTGGTCAATCTATTGCTGCGCCTGTACGACGTCGAGGGTGGGCGGATTCTGATTGATGGCCAGAACATCGCCGAAGTCGGTCAGGAAAGCCTGCGTGCACGGATCGGCATGATCACCCAGGACACCTCGCTGCTACACCGTTCGATCCGCGACAACTTGCTGTACGGCAAACCGGATGCGACCGATGCCGAGTTATGGGACGCGGTGCACAAAGCGCGCGCCGATGAGTTCATTCCGCTGCTGTCGGACGCCGAAGGGCGCACCGGGTTTGACGCGCACGTCGGTGAGCGCGGGGTGAAACTGTCCGGCGGCCAACGCCAGCGCATCGCGATTGCGCGAGTGTTGCTCAAGGACGCGCCGATCCTGATCATGGACGAAGCGACCTCGGCACTGGATTCGGAAGTCGAGGCGGCGATCCAGGAAAGCCTGGAAACCCTGATGCAGGGCAAAACTGTCATCGCGATTGCGCACCGACTCTCGACCATTGCCCGTATGGATCGGCTGGTGGTGCTGGAGAACGGCAAGATTGCCGAGAGCGGCACCCATGCCGAGCTGTTGGCCCATCGCGGTCTGTATGCACGACTTTGGGCGCACCAGACCGGAGGGTTTGTCGGCATAGATTGATGCACTGGACTTCCCTGTGGGAGCGAGCTTGCTCGCGAAAGCGTCGTATCAGTCGCCACTTGCGTTGCTGATCCACCGCTTTCGCGAGCAAGCTCGCTCCCACAATGGACATGCAACAGCTCACAAGGCCGCCACAGCCCGCAAACCAAGGGCGCTGGCGGTTTTTTTGTGGCTGCTGGAAATTCGCAGAAAGCCTGCTGTACTCAGCCAAGGTTTCGGTACGAAACCTGTCGTAAATCTGCAGGGATGCACAACTCGATGCAGTCTCGATAGCAGGGCTATCAAGGACGCCTCTCATGTCTCTGTTCAAACGTTCAGTCACTGAGTTGTTGGGTACGTTCTGGTTAGTATTGGGTGGTTGCGGCAGCGCGGTGATCGCCGCGTCTTCACCGTTGGGAATCGGGGTGCTGGGGGTGGCCCTGGCGTTTGGTCTGACGGTGCTGACCATGGCATTCGCCATCGGTCACATCAGCGGATGTCACCTAAACCCGGCCGTGTCGGTCGGTCTGTTCGTCGGCGGTCGGTTTCCGGCCAAAGAGTTGCCCGCCTACATCATCGCGCAGGTGCTTGGCGCGATTCTCGCGGCGGCGCTGATCGCGCATATCGCCAGCGGCAAGGAGGGTTTCGATATCGCTGCAGGCCTCGCTTCCAATGGTTATGGTGAGCATTCGCCGGGGAAGTATTCCATGGCGGCAGGGTTTGTGACCGAGCTGGTGATGACGGCGATGTTCGTGATCATCATTCTGGGCGCGACCGATAGACGCGCACCACCGGGGCTGGCACCGATCGCCATCGGCCTGGGCCTGACGCTGATTCACCTGATCTCGATTCCCGTCACCAACACCTCGGTGAACCCGGCCCGTAGCACGGGACCGGCACTGATGGTCGGCGGCTGGGCAATTGCGCAGTTATGGATGTTCTGGGTCGCACCGTTGATTGGCGCGGTGGTCGGTGGCGGGATCTATCGCTGGTTGGGCAAAGAAGAGTAGCCAAGGCATACACAAAACAAATGTGGGAGCGAGCTTGCTCGCGAAGGCGGTGTGTCAGCTGATATCCATGTCACTGCAACACCGCTTTCGCGAGCAAGCTCGCTCCCACAAGGGATCTAGGTTTGGCGATAAGGCAACGCGGTTTTCGCTTCTTCGGCATAAGCGAGGACGCCGGCGCGTTCCTGTTTCAGGAAATCCTTAACCGCCGCTTTCAACCCCGGATGACGCAAGTAATGCCATGAATGGGTGATCACCGGCTCGAAGCCACGAATCAACTTGTGCTCGCCCTGAGCGCCAGCATCGAAACGCTGATAACCCTGCGCGATCGCGTAATCCATGCCCTGATAAAAACAGGTCTCAAAGTGCAGTCGATCAAACTCTGCCAGACAGCCCCAATAGCGCCCGTAGAAACTGTCGCCACCGACCAGACTGAAGGCCATCGCCACCGGCCGTGAGCCTTGTTTGGCCAGTACCACGCGAATCGCCTCGGGCATCCGTTCGGCCAGCAGACTGAAAAACTCCCGCGTCAGATACGGCGTCTGGCGCCGCACCGCATAGGTGTTGGCGTAACAAGCGTAGACAAAATCCCACTGCGCCTCGTCCAGCTCGCGCCCCTCCAGCCATTCAAATTCAAACCCCTGCCCCGCCACTTGCTCGCGTTCCTTGCGCATCTGTTTGCGCTTGCGCGAACTGAGTACGTCGAGGAAATCCTGAAAGTCGCGATACCCGCGATTCTGCCAGTGATATTGACAGCCAATACGTTGCAGCCAGCCTGGTTGCTCGGCCATTGCAGCGTCGGTGAAAGGATCCGTGAAGTTGATGTGCGCGCTGGAAAGCCCTTCGATTTCCAGGTAACCGGGCAGGCTCTTGAGCAGCTCGAAACCGTCTTCGACATTGGCCGCCAACAAGCGCGGGCCGCTGACCGGGCTGAACGGCACGGCGCTCAACAGCTTGGGGTAGTAATCGATGCCGGCGCGGGCGCAGGCGTCGGCCCAGCCATGATCGAACACGTACTCGCCGTAGGAATGCCACTTGCGATAACTGGGCAGTGCGGCGATCAGTCGATCATCTTCAATATGCAGCAAATGCTCAGGTTGCCAGCCGGTGTGAGGGCCAACGCTGCCACTGTCTTCCAGTGCACTGAGAAAAGCGTGGCGCAGAAATGGCTGGCTTTCAGGCACCAGCGCATCCCAGGTTGCCGGAGCGATTTGCGACAGGTTTTGCAGGCATTGCAACGGCATCGACAGCTCTCCACAACAAGACTTCAGCGCCCGGCGAGTATCGCCGATTGCGTGGCATTGCACACCCGCAATCGGCCGACAGCGCTCTAGATCAATAGTTCAGGACAAATCGATATCGTCATCAACCTGCCATCACTGTGCCACTGCTCTGTCATAAACCATCGCGATACTGGCGCCTGTTTTTAGAGCGCCGGGTTCTACCCGGACACTGTTTTCCGACGCTCGAATCGTCGGTTGTGCCCCGGATGGTTGTGCCATCCCCTCTCATCTTCGGAGATTGCTATGCGTCTTGCTTCCACGAAAACTGCGGCGGCCCTGTGCGGTGGCTTGTTGCTGGCCATGAGTGTTCCGGCCAGTGCTGCAGTCGACGCCAAACTGCTCGACATGCTCAAGGCTAACGGTTCCATTTCCCAGGCGCAGTACATCGAACTGCAAACTGAACTGGCCAAGGATCAGAAGGCTCAGCAAATCGCGCAGCAGGCGCAGCAAGAGACCAACGAACAAGTCGCCGCTGTTGCGAAGAAAACCAACGAACAAAGCGTCTTCGACCAGAAACTCGCCTGGGCAGCCAAGACCCAATTCAAGGGCGATGTGCGTATCCGTCAGGAGACCATCAAGATCGACGGCGAACCGAACAACGGTGGCCGCGACAAGGACCGTCAGCGCATCCGCGCCCGTCTGGGTGCCTACACCGAAATCAACCCGCAAGTCGACACCGGTATCCGTATCGCCACCGGCGGCGGCGATGATGCCCGTTCGACCAACCAGGACCAGGACAACTACTTCGACAAGAAGCAGATCTGGCTGGATCTGGGCTACATCGACTACCACCCTGACCAGATCAAGAACCTGCACATTATCGGCGGCAAGATGCTCCAGCCGTGGGTCAGCATGGGCGACGTGATCTGGGATAGCGACATCAACCCGGAAGGTCTGGCCGTTACCTACAAATACCCGTTGGGCAGCAGCGCCGAACTGTTCGGCAGCCTGGGTAACTACAACCTCAAGGACAACGTCGATGGCGATGGCGTGCAATTCCGTCACGACCTGCGTCTGACCGCCGGCCAGTTGGGTAGCCGCTTCAACATCACCGACAACTTGAAAGTGACTCTGGGCGGTAGTGTCTATGCCTACCAGAACGACGAAGACAGCCGCTGCACCGGCACTTCCACACCGTGCGCACTGGCGGTCAACGGCAACTCGGCCAACAACGAATTCCGTCTGTATGAAGGCTTCAGCCAGGTCGACATCGGCGGTCTGCCAATGCCACTGTCGTTCTACGGTCAGTACGTGAAGAACAACGATGCCGTGACCGATCAGGACACCGCGTGGCTGTTGGGTGCCAAGTCGAAAGTCTTCGGCCTGAACCTCGATTACAACTATCGTGACGTGCAGCGCAACGCCGTAGTCGGCGCTTTCACCGACTCCGACTTCGCCAACGGCACCACCGGTTCCCGTGGCCACAAGTTCAAGGTCGGTTACGACATCGACAAGAACTTCGCTATCGGTGCCACGTACTTCCTGACCAAGGCTGACTTCGCCAGCCGTACCCAGCGTGACGCTGACGCCAACACCTTGCAGCTGGACGCGGAAGCCAAGTTCTAAGAAAACAGCTACAAGCTTCGAGCGACAAGCCGCAAGTCACAGCTCCCCTTGCGATTTGCCGATCGAAGCTGATTTTCCTGCAGCCCGGTGCAGTTACAGCGATCCCCATCATCCGTTCGCTGGCGCTGCACCGGGCTGTGTTTTTACGGGCTATCGTCCCGCCTCTGCGTAGCCAGACGCTCAGCCAGCGCGTCCACACCCTCTTCCGGTTTCTCCGGCATCGCCTTCAAGGTCGCTTGCATCAAACGCATCTGACGAATGAAACGCCGACAGTTCGGGCAAAACATCAGGTGATGGCGCACCATCAGTTTTTCACGAAAGCTCAATTGGCCATCGAGATAATCGCTGGAGCGCGCCACTTGTTCCTTACAGGTCAGCATTCCCCTGTCTCCTCAAAATGCTCCACGGTCGCGAAGACTTTCAGCCGCGCACGATGCAGCAGCACACGGACATTGGAGAGCGAGATCTCCAGAAGATTACAGATCTCCTCCAGCTCCAGCCCTTGGCGTTCGCGCAACAACAAAACGCTGCTTTGCAGTTCCGACAGGTTCAGCAGAGTGTGCTCCAGACAGTCACGCAATTCACCTTCGGTCAGCAAGGCTTCCGGGGTGTCCTGATGCCAGGCGAACGGGGCAACCAGCCAATGGCCGTCACCGGGAGAAAAGCGGTCATCGTCGATCGTGCCATGGGGTGACGGCAGATCATCCATCAACACTTCCCGGCGATTTTGTTTATAACGGCTTTTGGCCGAGTTGGCCGTGATGGTCAACAGCCAGGTCTTGAGACTGGAGCGGCCTTCGAAGCTGGCGATGTGGCGCACCACCGACAACCAGGCGTCCTGCACCACTTCTTCGACATGACGCTGGCCGACAATCGCATACGCCACGGCGCGCATAGCGCTCTGATACGTCGTCACCAGTTCCTTGAAAGCCTTTTGCTCACCCGCCAGCAGGCGCGCAAGCAGTTGGGTGTCGTCAGCCGCCATCCAAAAATCTCCTTGTGCCGATTCCGAAAATGATAGCGGCAGGTCTTCACCTGCCGCCATTTCCGAAAAATTACAGCGTTTGAGCCGATTCGGATGTAGGAAAGGTCGGCGCGATCAGGTGGAAATTAAACCGATTTTCAACGCTTGCGCAGAATCACGCTACCGATCGAATAGCCTGCACCGAACGAACTCAACACCGCCAGCGAACCGGCAGCCAGATCATCCTGATACTTGTGGAAAGCAATCACAGAACCCGCCGAGCTGGTGTTGGCGTAGGTGTCGAGAATCACCGGGGCTTCTTCTTCAGTGGCTTCGCGACCCAGCAACTTGCGCACGATCAGGTGATTCATGCTCAGGTTGGCCTGGTGCAGCCAGAAGCGCTTCACGTCGCCGACGTTGAGCTGGTTCTCTTGCAGATGTTCGCCGATCAGCTCGGCAACCATCGGGCAGACATCCTTGAACACCTTGCGGCCTTCCTGCACGAACAGTTTGTCGCGGGCACCAATGCCCTCTTCCGCCGCGCGGTTGAGGAAACCGAAGTTGTTGCGGATGTTGTTGGAGAACTTGGTCAGCAGCTTGGTGCTGACCACATCGAACTGGTGTTTGGACGTCGCGGTCTCAGCGCGCTCGATGATCACTGCAGTCGCCGCATCGCCGAAGATGAAGTGGCTGTCGCGGTCACGGAAGTTCAGGTGACCGGTGCAGACTTCCGGGTTGACCATCAGGATCGCCCGGGCCTGGCCCAGTTGCACGCTGTTGGCGGCGGCCTGGATGCCGAAAGTCGCCGAGGAGCAGGCCACGTTCATGTCGAAACCGAAACCCTGAATGCCCAGGGCTTCCTGGACTTCGATGGCGATGGCCGGGTAGGCGCGCTGCAGGTTGGAACAGGCAACGATCACGCCGTCGATGTCGGCAGCAGTTTTGCCGGCACGTTGCAGGGCCTGTTCGGCAGCGCCGATAGCCATCTGGCAAAGCACCGACCATTCGTCGTTGGAACGCTCCGGCAGACGCGGGGCCATGCGTTGCGGATCGAGGATGCCGTCCTTGTCCATGACAAAGCGGCTCTTGATGCCTGAAGCTTTTTCGATGAACGCGGCGCTGGATTCGGTCAGGGCCTGGACTTCGCCGCGGGCAATGGCCTCGGCGTTGTCGGCGTTGAACTGGGCGACGTAGGCGTTGAAAGACTGCACCAGCTCTTCATTGGAGATGCTGTTGGCCGGGGTGTACAGGCCGGTGCCGCTGATGACGACGTTATGCATGGTCGTTTCTCTAATCTGTTCAGGCAGAAAGTGCTGGAACCGTCGTACCAACACACAAAGGGTCTATTCCCATCCGGGGGACGCAAACCTGGCATCGCTTTATTCCGTCGCGCGAACCGGGCGAAGGCTCTGGGTCGCGAAACCGGCGTTTATGGTGGCGAAGTTTGCCATAAACGCGGGGTTTTGGCGCCTTTCTCAAGCACAACCCAAATCCCAATGTGGGAGCGAGCCTGCTCGCGATTGCGGTCTGTCTGCCAGTGGCAAGGTGACTGACACACCGCAATCGCGAGCAGGCTCACTCCTACAAGGGACTGCATATGCCTCTAGGTCAGGACTCGACCTGGGTCCACTGCTTGTTAAGGCGTTTGTCGGAAATCGGTACTTTCGTCCCCAACTGCTGGGCGAACAGCGACACCCGGTATTCCTCCAGCCACCAGCGATACAGCTCAAGCTGCGGATCGCGTTTGCCTTCCTGAGCATGTTTCGCCGCGCGAGTCTGGTATTGCCCCCAGAGGCCGGCGAGTTCGCCGCTCCAGACGCGATCCTTCTGCACCTGCGCGCCGAGCTTTTCGAAGCGCTGCTCGACCGCTTTCAGGTAACGCGGCAACTCCTTAAGCCACTGCATCGGCGTTTCGCGGACAAACCCCGGATACACCAGATTGTTGATTTGCTGCTTGATGTCATTGAGCGCCACGGCCTGGGCCAGATCGATCTTGCCCTTGAAGCGCTTTTGCAGGCCGTGCCACAGCTTGAGAATTTCCAGCGTCAGGCGCGCCACGCGCTCGGCGTGCTCGGTCCAGTTGCCGCGTTTGCGCTCGGCCAGTGCCGCCAAACCAGCGCCGTCGCGGGGCAACGGGTCTTCGCCTTCGAGAATGCAGCTGTCGAGGCTCGCCAGCAGAATATCTTCAACCAGCGCATCAACCCGGCCCAACTCGCGATAGAGCAAGCCCAGCTCAGTCTGCCCCGGCAACTTGCCACGCAGGAACTTGGCCGGCTCCGCCAGTTGCTGCATCAATAACCGCTGCAAGGCGCGACGATGCTGGAATTCGGCCTCGGCCGGGGTCGAGAAGCGCCCTTCCTTGACCGTGCCGCCCTCTTCAACCAGCGCCGGATATACCGTCATCGACAGCCCGGCGATCTTCTGCTGAGTCTTCTCCGCGACCGGCGCGAAGACCTTGGCCTCCACCGGTTGCTGACTTTTCGCACTCTGCGGCACCGCCAGCGCGGCCTGACTGGCTTCGGCAAACCGTGCGGTCAGCTCGGCCAGATCGCGACCTTCGCCGAGGAATTTGCCTTGGCCGTCGACAATTTCCAGGTTCATCCGCAGATGCCCCTCAACGCCTTGCTCGGCTTCGGCCCACGCCTCGTCACTGACCCGCGCGCCAGTCATGCGCAGCAGTTCGCGACCGAGCGCTTGCGGCAACGAACCCTCGGCAAAGGTCATGCGTTGCAGCGCGGCTTTGATGAAGTCCGGTACCGGCACAAAGTTCTTGCGCAAGGCCTTCGGCAGGTTGCGCACAAGGGCGATGCACTTGGCCTCGATCAGCCCCGGCACCAGCCATTCCAGGCGTTCCGGTGGCAGCATCGGCAACAGCGGGGCCGGCACGCGCAGGGTCACGCCGTCGCGCGGATGATTGGGCTCGAAGTGATAAGTCAGCGCCAGTTCCAGATCGCCGATGTGCAGCGTGTCCGGGTAATCCCGCGCGGTGACTTCACTGGCTTCGCGGGCCAGCACGTCTTCTTCGCGCATGATCAACAACTGCGGATTCTTCTGGCTGTTGATGCGGTACCAACTGTCGAAGGTCGCGGTCTGGTGAATCTCCGCCGGCAACCGCGCGTCGTAGAACGCGTACAGGGTTTCTTCATCCGCGAGAATGTCGCGACGACGGGCCTTGGCTTCCAGTTCGTCGAGCTGTTCGAGCAACTGTTGGTTGGCGGTCAGGCACTTGGCTTTCGATTGAATCTCGCCACGCACCAAGCCTTCGCGAATGAACAACTCGCGAGAAACCACGGGATCCACCGGACCGTAATGCACCGGCCGGCGGCCGACCACGATCAGCCCGAACAGAGTGATCTGCTCGTAGGCCACGACCTGGCCGCGCTTCTTTTCCCAATGCGGTTCGAAGTGGTTTTTCTTGATCAGGTGCCCGGCCAGCGGCTCGATCCAGTCGGCGTCGATCTTGGCGACCATGCGTGCATAAAGCTTGGTGGTTTCCACCAGTTCGGCGGTCATCAGCCACTGCGGGCGCTTCTTGCCGATGCCCGACGACGGATGAATCCAGAAACGTCGCTGACGCGCGCCGAGGTAATCGCCATCCTCGGTTTTCTGACCGATCTGGCTAAGCAACCCGACCAGCACCGCTTTGTGCAGTTTCGGGTAATCCGCCGGCTCCTTGTTGAGGCTCAGCTGCATGTCGCGGCAGATCAGGCTCAACTGCCGATGCGAGTCGCGCCACTCGCGCAGACGCAGATAGTTGAGGAAGTTCTTGCGGCACCAGTTACGCAACGGGCTGGCGGTCAGCGCCTGGCGCTGCTCTTCAAAACCGCGCCACAGATTGACCAGTCCGGCGAAGTCCGAATCGGTGTCCTTCCATTGCGCGTGGGCCTGATCGGCAGCTTGCTGACGCTCCGGCGGCCGCTCGCGCGGGTCTTGAATCGACATCGCACTGGCGACGATCAGCACTTCCTGCAAACTGCCGAGCTTGGCTGCCTCAAGCAGCATACGGCCCATGCGCGGGTCGACCGGCAGGCGCGCCAGTTGGCGACCGAGTGGCGTCAGCTGACTGTTGCGGTCAACCGCCGAGAGTTCTTGCAGCAGGTTGAAACCGTCGCTGATCGCCTTGCCATCCGGCGGCTCGATAAACGGGAACGCGGTGATCTCGCCGAGACGTAGATGCAGCATCTGCAGAATCACGGCAGCGAGGTTGGTGCGCAGAATCTCTGGATCGGTGAATTCCGGGCGCCCGTTAAAATCTTCTTCGCTGTACAGCCGAATACAAATGCCCGGCTCAACCCGACCGCAACGACCTTTACGCTGGTTGGCGCTGGCCTGGGAAATCGCCTCGATCGGCAGACGCTGGACCTTGGCACGGTAGCTGTAGCGGCTGATGCGCGCGGTGCCGCTGTCGATCACGTAACGAATGCCCGGCACAGTCAACGAGGTCTCGGCGACGTTGGTCGCCAGCACCACGCGACGGCCCGGGTGCGACTGGAAAATCCGCTGTTGTTCGGCCGGCGACAAGCGCGCGTACAGCGGCAGGATTTCCGTGTGTTTCAGTTGCGCCTTGCGCAGCATGTCGGCAGCGTCGCGAATCTCGCGCTCGCCGGGCAGGAATACCAGCACGTCTCCCGGACTGCGGCGTTCGCTGCGCTCGTAAGCAGCGATTTCGTCAAGGGTCGCGAGGATCGCTTGATCCACCGTCAGGTCATCCTCGACGCGGTTGCCCTCTTCGTCCTGCTCCAGGGTCAGCGGGCGATACCAGGTGTCCACCGGGAAGGTGCGGCCGGAGACTTCGACAATTGGCGCATCGTCGAAGTGCTTGGAGAAGCGCTCCAGATCGATGGTCGCCGAAGTGATGATGACTTTCAGGTCCGGGCGACGCGGCAGCAGGGTTTTCAGGTAGCCGAGCAGGAAGTCGATGTTGAGGCTGCGTTCGTGGGCTTCGTCGACGATGATCGTGTCGTAGCGTTCGAGGTAGCGATCGTTCTGGGTTTCCGCCAGCAGAATACCGTCGGTCATCAGCTTGATCAGAGTGTTGGAATCGCTTTGATCCTCGAAACGCACCTGATAGCCGACCAGCGCACCAAGTGGCGTAGCGAGTTCTTCGGCGACCCGGCTGGCGACGCTGCGTGCAGCGATTCGACGCGGTTGGGTGTGGCCGATCAGACCGTGCTGGCCGCGACCGATTTCCAGACAGATTTTTGGCAACTGGGTGGTTTTACCCGAGCCGGTTTCGCCGGCGATGATCAGCACCTGGTGTTTTTCCAGCGCCTTTTTGATCTCGTCGCGCTTGGCCGCAATCGGCAAACTGTCGTCGTAACGAATCACCGGCAGGCTGGCACGGCGGGCCAGTACCTGATCGCAGGACGCCTGCATGCGCGTCACCCATTGGGCCAGTTTGGCCTCGTCGGGTTTCTTGCGCAGCTCAAGCAACTGCCGCCGCAGCCGGTGACGGTCGGCGAGCATGGCGTGATCGAGGTTCTTCAGCAGTTTGTCGATGGAGGGCGATTCGTCGGTCATCGGGTAGGCAATTCGGTCGTCTATTTATGCAGGGGGCGGATTGTCGCAGATTTGGCGGATTTGTGGCGTGTCAGGGGGATTGCTGCCCTCACCCTAGCCCTCTCCCAAAGGGAGAGGGGACCGACCGAGTCAACTTTTCCAGCTTCGCCGACCTGAACGCGCATCACCGAATCCACAATCGCCAAGCTCTTTCAGGTCGGTGTTTGGCGCAAGACACCTCGGTCGGCCCCCTCTCCCTACGGGCGGTCCGACGTTTCGGGAGGGCTGGGGTGAGGGTGTTTTTTTAAAAGAGCTACTCGTTATCGAGACCTTTACGCCGATACGGGAAAACATCAATGACTTTCCCGGCCCGAATCGCCTCCTGCAAGCCCTTCCAGTAATCTGCGTTATACAACTCGCCATGCAACTGATCGAACAACTTGCGCTGCCCCGAATCGGCAAACAGAAACGGCGGAAACTCCTCGGGAAAGACATCCAGCGGCCCGATCGAATACCACGGCTCCGAGGCCATTTCATCCTCCGGTGTGCGCGGTTGCGGGATGTGGCGGAAGTTGGCTTCGGTCAGGAAGCAGATTTCGTCGTAGTCATAAAACACCACGCGCCCGTGGCGAGTGACGCCAAAGTTCTTCAGCAGCATGTCACCGGGAAAGATGTTCGCCGCCGCCAGTTGCTTGATCGCCAAGCCGTAATCCTCCAGCGCCTCACGCACCTGCGCATCGTTGGCGTTTTCCAGATAGAGGTTGAGCGGGGTCATCCGCCGCTCGGTCCAGCAGTGACGGATCAACACCGTGTCGCCCTCGACCGACACCGTCGACGGCGCCACCTCCAGCAGCTCCTCCAGGCACGCCGGATCAAACTTGCTCAGCGGAAAACGGAAATCGGCGAACTCCTGGGTATCAGCCATGCGCCCTACCCGGTCGACGCTTTTCACCAGTCGGTACTTCTCGATCACCGTGGCGCGGTCGACGTTTTTCGACGGCGAGAAACGGTCCTTGATGATCTTGAACACGGTGTTGAAGCCCGGCAGCGTAAACACGCTCATGACCATGCCGCGCACACCCGGCGCCATGATGAACTGATCATCGGTGTTGGCCAGGTGATTGATCAGCGCGCGGTAAAACTCGGACTTGCCGTGCTTGTAGAAGCCGATTGAGGTGTACAGCTCGGCAATGTGCTTGCCCGGCAGAATGCGCCGCAGGAAGCCGATGAACTCCGCCGGCACCGGTACATCGACCATGAAATACGAACGGGTGAACGAGAAGATAATCGATACATCGGCTTCGTCGGTGATCAACGCGTCGATCTGAATCCCGCGCCCCTCTCGATGCAACAGCGGGATCACCAGCGGCCATTGCTCGTCGCGGGTGTAGATGCGTCCAACCAGATAGGCGCCCTTGTTGCGGTACAACACCGAGGAAAACAGCTCGACGCTCAGCTCCGGATCCTTGCACACCCAGTCCGGCAGGTTCTCACGCAGTTGCGCTTCGAGGCGACGCAGGTCACCCGGCAGATCGGCGTAATCCTCGCTGAAGCGATAGTCGGCAAAAATGCTCGCGAGCATCCCCGACAACTGCCCCTGCGGTTTGTAGGTGCGGGTTTGCGCGGCGCGGGCTCGGCGCAGGCTCGGGCGGGTGGTGTGGATGAACATGCAGCCGTCGCTGATCAGGTCGTGGCTGAACAGCCCGCAGAAAATCGAGTTGTACCAGGTCTCGGACAACTCATCATCGAAGCGCAGGTCGATGACGCTGATGTAGGCACTTTTCACCAGCGGCCAGCAGCTGACGTTCATCAGCGTTTCATCATCGAAGTATTCGCGCAGGCGAGCGATGGTTTCGCTGACCTTTTCTTCGTAGAGATTGATCCGTGCCGCCGACGCCGTTTGCGTCTCCTGCCAGCGCGCCTGCTCGAAGCGCTCCCGGGCGCCGTCGGTGATTCGCCGGAAATGCTCGCGGTAATCGTCAAAGCCATCGAGGATCATGCGGGCGATATCGGTGGCTGGCCATTGCTGCGGCATAGATAAGACCTCGGCGTGCGTGGGGAAATCTGTGCCTGAGCTTAGCCACGCAAGCGTGTGCGCGTGAAGTGCAATTTCTGCCAAATCCGCGTCAGGGTTGTACAGCGACACAGTTTTTAGCAAAGTTTTTTTAATCGACCGTTCGGTCAGTTAATCACCTTGATGGTCCTTCTGGCCGCCCTGCGCCAGGCCGCGAATTCTCTGGGCTTCGGATCCAATACTGATCAAACGCGTCTAGCTCGTGGCTTTACTGCAAATGCACTTACCGACGGCAACGCTTCCAGATTGGTCTTACCAAAATAGTGGCACTTTGATATACAGCCCACCATTCCCCCCTTCATAACAAGATCCTCGCTGACGAGGACGACCTCCCCCCTCAAAGATCAAGGAGCACACTGATGTCTATCCGGAATCTGCGCATAGGTTTGCGCGCCAGTTTGAGCTTTGCCGTTTTGGCCGGTCTGCTGGTGGTGGTCGGCCTGTTCGGTCTGGGCCAGATGAAAACCCTGCGCGAGAGTGCAACAGTGATTGAAGAATCGTGGATGCCGAGCATCGAGAGCATCCATGACACGGCGGCGAACATCGCCAGCATCCGTCTTGAATCCTTGCGCCTGATCACCAGCACCCAGTCTGCTGTGCGCGACAGAAGCAAAGGCCTCATCAAGGCGCAGCGCGAAGAACTGCTCAAGCGCCTCGCCGATCACAAAGCCCTGCTCACCAGCGAAGAAGAACGGCTGATGCTCGACGGTTTGAATGCCAACACCGCCAAGTACATGAGCATTCTCGAACAGATCATCGGCCAGATCGACGCCGGGCAAAGTGAACAGGCCTACACGCGGCTTAACAATGAACTGGCACCACAGGGAACGCTGCTCGACAAAACCCTCGAGCAGATGATCGCGTTCAATCAGCAAGGTGCCGACGCCGCTGCCGATGCCGCCGCAGCGATGTACCAACGGGCATTGTGGATCGTCGCGACCATCATCGTGGTTGCCCTGATTGCCACGCTGCTGCTGGCCTGGCAACTGACACGCAGCATCACCACCCCGATCAATCAGGCCCTGAATGTGGCGCGGCGCATTGCTGCCGGCGACCTCAGCGGCGAGATCGTCAGCACCGGTAAAGATGAGGCTGCGCATTTGCTCAACGCCTTGGCCGAGATGCAGGGCAATCTGCGCTCGACCATTCGCGGCATCAGCGAATCGGCGCAGCAGCTGGCTTCCGCGGCCGAGGAAATGAGTTCGGTGATGGAGCAAAGCACTCGCGGCCTGCAACAGCAGAACGATCAGATCGAACAAGCCGCCACCGCAGTGACCGAGATGAGCACCGCGGTGGACGAAGTCGCGGCCAACGCGGTGTCCAGCGCCGAGGCGTCTGCCGCGTCGAACGAGGACAGCAAGCACGGCCATGTGCAGGTCAGCGAAACCATCAGCTCGATTCAAGAACTGGTCGACGCCGTACTGGGCGCCTCTGCACAAGCCGAAGGCCTGGCCACGCAGGCACAGGACATCAGCAAAGTGCTGGAAGTGATTCGCGGGATTGCCGGACAGACCAACCTGCTGGCGCTCAATGCGGCGATCGAAGCGGCCCGCGCCGGTGAAGCCGGGCGCGGTTTCGCGGTGGTGGCCGATGAAGTGCGCTCGCTGGCACAACGCACGCAAAATTCCACTGAAGAAATCGAGCTGATGATCAGCAGCATCCAGCAAGGTACGGGGTCGACCGTGGGCGCGCTGCAGAGCAGTGCCGAGCAGGCGGGTCAGACGCTGCGCCGGGCTAACAGCGCAGGTCAGGCGCTGGAGAAAATCACCGCGTCGATCTCGCAGATCAACCAGCGCAATCTGGTGATCGCCAGTGCAGCCGAGCAACAGGCCTTGGTCGCTCGCGAGGTCGATCAGAATCTGGTGACCATCCGCGACCTCTCGACCCAGACCGCCGCTGGCGCCACCCAGACCTCGGCCGCAAGCCAGGAGCTGTCGCGTCTGGCCGTCGACTTGAACGGCCTGGTCACACGCTTTGTGATCTGAACGAACAGTTGCATGCCCGATTAGCGGTTGCCTTCGGCAGGGCGCTCGGCAACACTCTCGTCCCGATCAAGGAAGGAGACCCGCCGTGAGCCCTGTCGATATTTTCCGTATGTTGTCGCTGGCGGCCATCTGGGGCGCAAGTTTTCTGTTCATGCGCATTATTGCGCCGGTGATCGGCACGATCCCGACCGGATTCTTTCGCGTGTCGATTGCGGCCCTTGGCCTGCTGGTGATCCTCGGGCTGATGCGCGTACGCTGGGATTTCAAAGGCAAACTGAAAACCGTGATGCTGCTGGGTGTGATCAACTCGGGGATTCCGGCGACGCTGTATTCGGTCGCGGCCCAGGTGTTACCGGCCGGCTACTCGGCGATTTTCAATGCCACCACGCCGTTGATGGGCGTGCTGATTGGCGGGTTGTTCTTCAGTGAAAAACTCACCGCAGCCAAACTGGGTGGGGTGTTCCTCGGCCTGTTCGGCGTTGGCGTGCTGACCCGCGCCGGTCCCGTGGCGTTCGATCTGCAACTGTTGATGGGCGCCCTCGCCTGCCTGCTCGCGACCACTTGCTATGGCTTCGCCGGTTTCCTCGCGCGGCGCTGGCTGGATCAGGCCGGTGGTCTGGACAGTCGCCTGTCGGCGCTGGGCAGCATGCTCGGTGCGACGCTGTTTCTGTTGCCGTTGTTTGGATATAGCGTGATCACCGCACCGCCGGCCAGTTGGGGCGGCTGGAATGTCTGGCTGTCGCTGTTGGGCCTGGGTCTTGGCTGCACGGCGTTTGCCTACATCATTTACTTCCGCCTGCTCAGCTCGATCGGGCCGGTGAAGTCGATGACCGTGACCTTCATGATTCCGCCATTCGGCGTGCTGTGGGGGGCGTTGCTGCTGGATGAGCCGTTGTCGATGGCGCATATCTACGGCGGGGTGTTGATTGCGTTGGCGTTGTGGCTGGTGCTGAAGCCGGCGGTGGTGAAACCGGCTGAGGCGCCGGCCCGATAAATTTGTGCGGTTGCCGAAAAGGCCATCGCGAGCAGGCTCACGCCTACAATTGGAATGCGCTCCCCTGTAGGAGTGAGTCTGCTCGCGATCGGCGGCCTAAAAGCCGCCACCTGACGATCTGTTAGCTGGTTTTACGGAACACAAACGCCAGACCGACAATGATCAACAGCATCCCCAGCACACTCAACGCCGCCAGGCGATTGCCGAAAATCAGATAGTCCATCACTGCCGTCACCGCCGGCACCAGGTAGAACAGACTGGTGACATTGACCAGATTGCCCCGCGCGATCAACCGATACAGCAACAGCGTCGCCAGCACCGACACCACCAGCCCCATCCACAACACCGGCACGATAAAACCGGTGCTGTGCTCGAAGTGGAACGGCTGAAACGGCACGAAAATCCCGCATAACAACAGACCGGCCAAGTACTGCACCGGCAGCGTACCGAGAGGATTGTCGGTGATGCGTTTCTGCATGATCGAGCCCAGCGTCATACTCGCCAGCGCCAGCAACCCGAACACCATTCCCACCCAGGACATCCCGGCCAGGCTGATGCCTTGGTAAACCACCATGATCAGCCCCGCCAGCCCCAAGGCCAGACCAAACATCCGGCTCGCCGAGCGCTGCCGCTCCATCAACACCACGGTGAGAATCGGCTGCACGCCCATGATGGTCGCCATCACGCCCGGAGTGACTTTGCTGTTCAAGGCCAGTAGATAAAAGATCTGATAGGCCCCCAACAACACCACACCCGTGGCAATCGCAAACATCATCGGTTTGCCGCCCTTGGGCAGCTTCAGCTTGAGCAACGGCGCCAACAACAAGAGGCCGCTCAAGGCAATCGCGAAGCGAATTAGCAGAAAGGCAAATGGTGACGCGTGGGCCAGCCCCCATTTGGAGAAGATCGCGCCGCTGCTCCACAGCAGAACGAACAGGCTCGTGGACGCGGCCGCGAGCGCGGATTTTTTCGACAGGACAAACATGAATACCACCTGTAGTCAGGCAAGAAGCCAACTCAGCCGAAGCTGAAATTCAGTAGGTTTTTCTGGCGGGCGCAGGGGTCAGCAGAAACTGCCGATCAGCCCGAAACGCCAACGCCCGGCGGTGATACGACTGCGCACACCGGCGTGCTACTGACAGGTGGGGGGTAATGACTGATCTGCTTGGGCTGCTGATTCCCGCACGGCACGACGCCAGCGTTGACCGCTGAATCGACTACCGCGTTGCTGAGGGATGCAGGCATTGGCGCAGATCTTTTTTGAAGTGTTGGAAGGTGAGCCATGGGGGCTCACGAGCGCCGACTATAACCAGCGGGCGACATGGATTGCAATGATTTGGACAAAGGGCCAGCAAGGACAGTTGGCCGCAAGGTGAATAGGCTGGATTGCAATCGAGACACCCAACCATGGGGGACAAGGAATGCACAGGATCACATGCCAAGGGAACGGACGTATTTGCGCTACCAGGTCTACAAATCACAGGCTCGACAACAGGCTGCTGTTACTTTCGCAAAACTGCACAAAGACTTGTTGCTGCAAGGGATAGTGGATGTTGATCACTCCAGAGTTCGTTTCGAAGCAATCGATGCTCAAGCGCTGAGTGCCTATGAAGCGTGGTTTGATCCTCATTTCTCTTGGCAAGATGTTGTCAGGTGGAAGGCCAAAGAACCACTGAGCTTCGATTTGGCAATCTGGTTTGATCAGGAGTTATGCGGACTTTGCTTTGCAAACCCTAATCAGAGCCGGTTGCGAGTGAAAATTGTGCGCCTGGAAGGAAAGCCCGATAACGATCACCCTCTCAAAAGCCGAGTAGCGACATTTGCTTTGACCGCCGTGACTCACTTCGCGCGAATCATCGGCAGTACCCAAATTGAAATTCAGGAACCTCTCCCTGGAGTGATTTCCCTGTACCGGCAACTGGGTTTCGAATTCGATTCGGAGGGCAGGCTTGTGAAGCTAATTTGGTAAGACTAGTATCGGACAACTGCTCATTTAATGATCAATGCCGGAGGCACCATGAAGGCTGCCGTTGAAAAAAAGGCGCCAGGCGCCAGATCGATAAAAGCTGATAGAAAACGCTCTTCCGCAAAGTTATCTGAACGGGAGTTGCACCGAATCAGAGAAGCATTGGTGAATCCAGCCGCGGAAGAGCCAGGAGGCGTCCTCGCTGGCGCCTCATTCACCTTCTCTTCATAAAAAAACCGCTCACAAGGAGCGGTTTTTCTACAATATCCAGCCTCAGCCAAACAGCCAATACCCCAACAACGTCAATACCACCACCGCCAGCACCGGACGCATCACGCGGTAGGCTTTCGGATGACGGCGTTTCCACTGCTTGACCACGCCACTGAACTTGTCACTGAAGTTCTTGCTCCAGGCGTAGGCCTGGTTGATCCCGCCGACGCGTTCATCATCAAGGTTCTGCGGTGCAGTGGCACGGCCGAGCCAGGCGCTGATGGAGCGGTTGATGCGGGTCATGAGGCGGTTGCTCAGCGGACGCTCGACGTCGCAGAACAGGATGACGCGGGTCTGGTCGGTTTCATTCTTGACCCAATGCACGTAGGTCTCGTCGAACATTACGTCTTCACCGTCACGCCAGGCATAAACCTGACCATCGACAAAGATCCGGCAATCGTCGGAGTTTGGCGTCGACAAGCCGAGGTGATAACGCAGCGAGCCGGCGAACGGATCGCGATGCGGGTTCAAGTGGCTGCCACCCGGCAACAGCGCAAACATCGCGCCTTTGACGTTGGGAATCGCACTGACCAGCGCCACGGTTTTCGGGCACAGGGTTTCGGCCGATGGCAGCGGCTTGTCGTACCACTTGAGGTAGAAACGTTTCCAGCCCTTCTTGAAGAACGAGCCGAAGCCGGCGTCGTTGTTCTTTTCTGCCGCGCGAATATAACCCTCATCGAACAGGTGCATGGCCTCGTCGCGAATGGTTTCCCAATTGTCGCGCAGCACGTCCAGTTCCGGAAATTTGCTGCGATCCAGGTACGGCTTGGACGGCACGCCGGAGAACAGGTACATCAGGGCGTTGTACGGAGCGAACAGCGCCGAGTGGTTGACGAACTGGCGCAGAACCGGCAAACGCGCCTTGCCGCGCAAATGCACATAGAGGATGCTGCCCACGAACAGCAGCAGCACCAATACCTTGGCGGCTAACGAAAAGGTCATCAACGACTCCTTGAATAAAGACAACGCTGCGCAATGCCCTTTACCCGGCATGGCAGCCGGCCATGATAAACACTACCGGCGCCGGGCAAAACCCGCCTTACACAAGATTCAGTGTTAAGAATTGCGCAACAAAGCATTTATTAGCATAACGATCCTGAACCCCGGCTGATCTGAATCAACTGGATTACTGCTGAGTCTCCTGCTCAGTGAACAGATCGCTGAACAGCATGCTCGACAGATAACGCTCGCCGGAGTCCGGCAGAATCACCACGATAGTCTTGCCCTGCATCTCCGGCGTCTCCGCCAAACGCACCGCGACTGCCATCGCTGCACCGCAGGAGATGCCGCATAGAATCCCCTCTTCCTGCATCAAGCGCAGGGCCATGGCCTTGGACTCTTCGTCGGTGACCTGCTCGACCCGGTCGACCATCGACAGATCCAGGTTCTTCGGCACAAAGCCGGCACCGATCCCCTGAATCTTGTGCGGGCTCGGTTTGATTTCTTCACCCGCCAGCGCCTGGGTGATCACCGGCGACGACATCGGCTCCACGGCCACCGACAGAATCGGTTTGCCTTGGGTATTCTTGATATACCGCGAAACGCCGGTGATGGTTCCGCCGGTGCCGACGCCCGCTACCAGTACATCGACGGCACCGTCAGTGTCGTTCCAGATTTCCGGACCGGTGGTCTTTTCGTGAATGGCGGGGTTGGCCGGATTATCGAACTGCGATGGCATGAAGTACTTGTCAGCATCGCTGGCAACGATTTCGGCCGCCTTCTCGATTGCGCCTTTCATGCCCTTGGCCGGCTCGGTCAACACCAGTTCGGCGCCCAGAGCCTTGAGGACTTTACGGCGTTCGATGCTCATCGAGGCCGGCATGGTCAGCATCAACTTGTACCCACGGGCCGCGGCAACAAAGGCCAGACCGATCCCCGTGTTGCCCGATGTCGGTTCGACAATGGTCATGCCCGGCTTCAGTTTGCCGCTGCTTTCGGCGTCCCAGATCATGTTGGCGCCAATCCGGCACTTGACCGAGTAACCGGGGTTGCGCCCCTCGATCTTGGCCAGAATGGTCACGCCACGCGGCGCTATGCGGTTGATCTGCACCAGCGGCGTATTACCGATGGAATGGGCGTTGTCAGCAAAAATACGGCTCATGGCTGGGTCCTTATGCAGCATTGAATTCAGCCTTCAAAGGTATGCCTGTTGCCCATCACAGTCCAGTCGGGTCGAACGTCTGCGCGACGTAACAGTCAATCGCTTACATCGTCAGGGAATTGCCGTCATGAAGCGTCGCTACAGTTGGCCACTAGGGATTTTCGCCGTCGTCGTTGTGCTGCTGATCGCGCTGCACATCGCCCTGCCCTACATGGTGCGCGACTACCTGAACGGCAAGCTGGCGGACATGGGTGATTATCGGGGCCAGATCACTGATGTCGACCTTGCCCTATGGCGCGGCGCCTACAAGATCAATGGGCTGAAGATCGTCAAGGTCGACGGCAAGGTACCGGTACCGTTCGTCAATGCACCGCTGATCGATCTGGCGGTCAGCTGGCATTCGCTGTGGTATGACCATGCCGTCGTAGCCCAGGTGAAATTCGTCAAACCTGAGATTAACTTCGTCGACGGCGGTGCCAACAAGCAGAACTCTCAAACCGGTCAAGGCACTGACTGGCGCGAACAACTGGGCAAATTGCTGCCGATTACCCTCGACGAGGTCCAGATTCACGAAGGCAAAATCACTTTCCGCAATTTCAACTCCAAGCCACCGGTCAATATGAACGCCACCAACGTCGAGGCCAGCATCTACAACCTGACCAACGTGGTCGACAATCAGGGCAAACGTGACGCGCGTTTCGAAGGCAAAGCGCTTTTGCTCGGGCATGCGCCACTGGAAACCACTGCCACCTTCGACCCGCTGAGCAATTTTGAAGACTTCCAGTTCCGCCTGCGCGCCAAAGACATCGAACTCAAGAGCATGAACGACTTCGCCTCGGCCTACGGCAAGTTCGACTTCAACGCAGGCCACGGTGACGTGGTAATCGAAGCCCAAGCCAAAAAAGCGCAGGTCAACGGCTACATCAAACCCCTGCTGCGCGACGTCGAAGTGTTCAACTGGCAGCAGGACGTGGAAAACAAGAACAAGAGCATCTTCCGCTCGGTCTGGGAGGCCATCGTCGGCGGCTCGGAAACCGTGCTGAAGAACCAGGCGAAAAACCAGTTCGCCACCAAGGTCGAACTCAGCGGTAACGTGCATCAGCAAAACATCAGTGCATTCGAAGCGTTTTTGCAGATTTTGCGCAATGGATTCATACAGGCGTTCAACGCCCGGTATGAGCGGCCGAAGCCGGATGCGGGTTAGGGTTCATTTCTGGAAAAGCATCCAGATATAGAGTATCGGCGCCAATCTGAATATCCGGGGCCGGCCATTCAACGGTCCAACCTTTATCGCCCAAGATGACAGTCGCAAAGACTTGGGGATCAAGCAAAGGCTGCAACTGCTTACACGTTTGAATATCTCGACTTAAATCGAGTGTCAGCGCTCGACCATCAACAAAGTCCAGTGCAAGCCGGCAATCAGAGAGTGCAGTAACTGCCGCCAAGCGTGGTCGTTTTGTGGATAGCATCAATTCAGCGCCTCCAGGCACATGGGGACTGCTTCGCAGCCCAGCGGGAGCAAGCTCCCTCGCCACAGATTCAGCGGACATCCTGAAGGCTATCGCCAAATCGGCGATACCTGAATACTGGCCATCGGCCGAGACTGAGTCAACATGTGACGCCCCATTCAGAGACTGAATAAGCCGTCTGCGTTCACAGTCGACCGGGCTGCGCGTTATAGTCGGGCATCCGATTATTTCGCCCCCGCCCTGCCCGTCAGGTCGGCGTTACCGTTCGAGGATTAGCAGATGAAGTTCGAAGGCACCCAGGCCTACGTCGCCACCGATGACCTGAAGCTGGCAGTCAACGCCGCCATCACCCTGGAACGGCCACTGCTGGTCAAGGGCGAGCCGGGCACCGGCAAGACCATGCTCGCCGAGCAACTGGCCGAATCGTTCGGCGCCAAGTTGATCACCTGGCACATCAAGTCCACCACCAAGGCCCATCAGGGTCTCTACGAATACGATGCGGTCAGCCGTCTGCGCGACTCGCAATTGGGCAACGAAAAAGTCCACGACGTGCGCAATTACTTGAAGAAGGGCAAGCTCTGGGAGGCTTTCGAGTCCGAGGAGCGGGTCATTTTGCTGATCGACGAAATCGACAAGGCCGACATCGAATTCCCCAACGACCTGCTGCAAGAACTCGACAAGATGGAGTTCTACGTTTACGAAATCGACGAGACCATCAAGGCGAAAAAACGCCCGATCATCATCATTACCTCCAACAATGAGAAAGAGCTGCCGGACGCCTTCCTGCGCCGCTGCTTCTTCCATTACATTGCCTTCCCCGACCGCACTACCCTGCAAAAAATCGTCGACGTGCACTACCCGGACATCAAGAAGGATCTGGTCAGCGAAGCGCTGGACGTGTTCTTCGACGTGCGCAAGGTGCCGGGCCTGAAGAAGAAGCCGTCGACCTCGGAGCTGGTGGACTGGCTGAAGCTGCTGATGGCCGACAACATCGGCGAAGCGGTGCTGCGTGAGCGCGATCCAACCAAGGCGATTCCGCCACTGGCCGGTGCTTTGGTGAAGAACGAACAGGACGTGCAATTGCTTGAGCGCCTGGCGTTCATGAGCCGTCGCGGCTCTCGCTAAGCACTTGTAAGCAGGGGCCATCGTTATGCTGCTCAACCTCTTCAATGAAATGCGTGCAGCCAAGGTGCCGGTGTCGGTGCGTGAGCTGCTCGACCTGATCAACGCGCTGAAACAGCGCGTGACCTTCGCCGACATGGACGAGTTCTATTACTTGTCGCGGGCGATTCTGGTGAAGGACGAACGCCATTTCGACAAGTTCGACCGCGCGTTCGGCGCCTACTTCAATGGCCTGGAAAAGCTCGACGATCACTTGCAGGCATTGATTCCCGAAGACTGGCTGCGTAAGGAGTTCGAGCGCTCATTAAGCGACGAAGAACGCGCGCAGATCCAGTCCCTCGGCGGCCTCGACAAACTGATCGAAGAGTTCAAGAAACGCCTGGAAGAACAGAAGGAGCGCCACGCCGGCGGCAACAAATGGATTGGTACCGGCGGCACCAGCCCGTTCGGTTCCGGCGGTTTCAACCCGGAAGGCATTCGGGTCGGCGATGCTGGCAAGCGCCAGGGCAAAGCCGTGAAAGTCTGGGATCAGCGCGAGTACAAGAACCTCGACGACTCGGTGGAACTGGGCACGCGCAACATCAAAGTCGCCCTGCGCCGCTTGCGTAAATTCGCCCGTCAAGGCGCAGCGGAAGAGCTGGACATCGACGGCACCATCGACCACACCGCCAAGGACGCCGGTCTGCTGAATATTCAGATGCGCCCGGAACGGCGCAACACGGTGAAGTTGTTGTTGCTGTTCGACATCGGCGGCTCGATGGACGCGCACGTGAAGATCTGCGAGGAACTGTTCTCGGCCTGCAAGACTGAGTTCAAGCATCTGGAGTATTTCTACTTCCACAACTTCATTTATGAATCGGTGTGGAAGAACAATATGCGCCGCACCTCGGAACGCACTTCGACCCAGGACCTGCTGCACAAGTACGGCGCCGACTACAAAGTGATCTTCATCGGTGACGCCGCCATGGCGCCGTATGAAATCACCCAGGCTGGCGGCAGTGTCGAGCACTGGAACGAAGAGCCGGGTTACGTGTGGATGCAGCGCTTCATGGAGAAGTACAAAAAGCTCATCTGGATCAATCCGTACCCGAAAGACACCTGGGGCTATACCTCGTCGACCAATATCGTGCGGGATCTGATCGAGGATCAGATGTATCCGTTGACGTTGCGCGGGCTTGAGGAAGGGATGCGGTTTTTGTCGAAATAACGGCCAGAGGGGTTCCCACGTGAGCGTGGGAACGCTCAATTCCGTACGGAATCGGTGGCCGTTTTACCAACCTGATGCGAGATAGGTCTTGCAGAGCCTGTCCATAAAAACGGTGTCCTGAATCGCCGGCCCGACTGAGGCAGTTTTTTGCCCGCGACGTTTTTTTTTCCCTTTGGCGACCACTTTCACCCCACCGTTTTCCAACTCTACCCTGCGAGTTTTTTCAATATTCGTTTCAGAACTCAGGGTCATTTCACTCTTCATCTCGCCCTCTGGCGACAGAAAACGAAACCTGACCCGGATCGCCTCCGTTTCGCAGCCTTCCCCCTCGGCAATCAGTTCCATGGATTGACCGCTTGCCTCTGTGCGGTGATTCCAGTGAAACATTCGCATCATGTCGACCGTTGCGGTGGACATGAATGTCTCGATACGCGCAACGATGTCCTGATTACCGGCATGTTCGGCGTCCAGTCGTTGCACATTGTAGAAACGATCGATGCTCGCCCGATAAACCGGCACGCTGCCCACATCCTCATAAAAACCGACAATGTGCCCATCGACACGGTTCGCACACTCGCCCTCTGACTGGGCCATCACTTTCATAAAACGCATCTGTAACTTCCTTGTAAAAGATGAAGACCGATAGTTCCACACCCTCTCGACGCGTGATGTAGGGCGACTTACCAAAGCGTCAGGAAACGTCTCGGTCTTCAGTCCGAAATACGGACAATTACAAGTAGGACTTCAGGTAGTTGATATGGTCGTGCCATGCACGTTCCTGCATGACCGGGGTGAACCTAACCTTGTCACCCGGCAGACGCTGCGCCAGCCGCGCCAGCGCCAACGGCGTCAACGCCCCCAAGCGTGGATATCCACCAATGGTCTGGCGATCATTGAGCAAGACGATCGGCTGCCCGTCCGGCGGCACTTGCACCGCACCGAGCGGAATGCCTTCGGAAATCATCGGTTGTCCCTGATAGTGCAAGGCGCTGCCCAACAAGCGAATGCCCATGCGATCAGCGCGACTGTCCACAGCCCAGGTCGTGTTAAACACATCAAACAGGCTCTGTCCGCTGAACTGGCCGATCTGCGCGCCGAGTACCAGATCCAGCGGTGCATTCGATTTCAGATCCGGCCGCAACGCCAATGGCACTTCGCGAACCAATCGCGCTTCCCCGTGATAACTCAGCGTCGAACCCTTGGCCAACGGCAAGCCCATGCCATCGAGTCCGCCGAGTTCTTCGCGCACCACCGTCGCACTACTGCCCAAGACCTTCGGAGCGTCGAAACCGCCGGGCGCCGCCAGATACGCCCGGGCACCATGCAGCGGTTGCGTGAACAGCAACTTCTGTCCTTTACCCAACTTGAAACTGCGCCACGGCGCCAGCGGTTGACCCTCAATCTGCGCGCCAAGATCAGCTCCGGCCAGCGCCAGCAAGCAATCGTCTTCAGCGACTACGGCAAAGCCGCCAAGCGTGATTTCGATCACCGGCACATCCAGTCCATTGCCGAGCAGCCAGTTGGCCCAACTCATCGAACACCAGTCTGCCGCGCCGCCCTGGGTCACGCCCAGATGCCGTACGCCGAAACGGCCCGCGTCCTGCAACAGGCACAGCGGTGTACTCGCTTCAATCCTCAGTCGGCTCATGCCAGCGCCTCCAGTGGTGTGTCATCGCCGCCCAGATTGATGAACTCGGCATGACTGACCGCCTCGAATCGCACGGTGTCGCCCGGTTGCATCAGGCTGTAGCCATCACGTGTGCGATCGAACAGTTTCGCCGGGGTGCGGCCGATCAGGTTCCAGCCACCGGGCGAGACCACGGGATACGCAGCGGTTTGGCGCTCGGCAATGCCGACACTGCCCGCAGCGACTTTCTTGCGCGGCGTGTTAAGACGTGGCGCCGCCAGAACCTCTTCGACCAGCCCCATAAAGGCGAACCCCGGTGCGAAACCCAGGGCGAATACCTGATATTCACGTCCGCTGTGACGACGGATCACCTCCTCCACTGCCAGCCCACTACGCTCGGCGAGCAGGCTCAATTCTGGCCCGACGCTGAGGTCATACCAGACCGGCAACACATGACATTGACCGCCAGTTCGCGCATTCGGCGACAGGTCGATCAACGCCTCGGCAATCAATTCCCGCGCCTGACTCGGGTTCAGTGCAGTCAGATCGTAATGCACCATCAACGTCGTATAGGACGGCACCAGATCGATCAGTTGCGCGCCGAATGCCCCGCGCAAACGCTCACTGGCAGCGAGCATCCACGGCATGTTGGCTTCGGCAATTTCATCGAACAGACGCAGCATCAGGCAATCCAGCGCCACCACTTCAATCCTTGGGTTCATGAGGCACTCTGCTGATTCAAGGCCTCGCGAATGCGCTGCACGGCGGCCACCGAACTGGCGTTATCACCGTGCACGCAGAGGGTGTTGGCGTGCAGGCGCAAGGCGCTGCCATCGCTGGCGGCGAGGTTGTCACCACGGGCAATGGTCAGGGCTTGTTCAATGATTTTTTCCGGGTCGTGATGCACCGCGCCCGGCAATTGTCGTGAAACCAGTTTGCCGGCGTTGTCGTAAGCACGGTCGGCGAAGGCTTCGAACCACAGGTTCACGCCATACTCATCGCCGATCTGCTGCGCGGCGGCGTTGTCGCGGGTGGCCATCAGCATCAGCGGCAGGCTGCGGTCGTAAGCGGCCACCGCCTGAATCACCGCACGCAATTGTGCCGGGTTGGCCATCATGTCGTTGTACATCGCGCCGTGGGGTTTGACGTAACTGACACGCCCGCCCTGGGCTTTGCAGATGCCATCGAGGGCGCCAATCTGATAATGCAGGATGTCTTGCAGCTCTTGCGCCGAATACGCCATGGAGCGACGGCCGAAACCGACCAGATCCTGATAGGCCGGGTGTGCACCGATTTGCACACCGTGGCTCAGGGCCAGGCTGACGGTCTTGCGCATGATGCTCGGATCGCCGGCGTGGAAACCACAGGCCACGTTGGCGCAATCGATGAAGGGCATGACCTCGGCATCCAGACCCATGGTCCAGCTGCCGAAACTCTCGCCGATGTCGCAATTCAATAGCAGGCGGCTCACGGTGAACACTCCTGTAGGTGCTTGTCTTTTTATCTGTAGGACTTTGCTTTGCAGGTTATCAGTTACTGCGCATCGAGTTGCTTGCCACGGGTTTCCGGCAGACTCAGTGCCGCGATAATCACCACGCCGTAGGACACCGCCGCGAAGGCGCCAATGCCGACGCTCAACGGCACCTTCTGGCTGAGCAGGCCGATCAGCAGCGGAAACAATGCCGCCAGCGCCCGACCGATGTTGTAGCAGAAGCCCTGCCCCGAACCGCGAATTCGCGTAGGGAACAGCTCGGTCAGAAATGCGCCCATGCCGCTGAAAATCCCCGAGGCAAAGAAGCCCAGCGGGAAGCCCAGCCATAGCATCACGCCGTTGCTCACCGGCAGTTGCGTATAGAGCAGAACGATGGTGAACGAACCGACAGCGAAGAGGATGAAGTTCTTTTTCCGCCCCAACAGATCAGTCAGATAGGCGCTGATCACATAGCCGACGTAGGAACCGACAATCACCATGGCCAGATAGCCGCCGGTGCCGAGTACGCTCAAGCCGCGTTCGTTTTTCAGGAAGGTCGGCAGCCAGGAAGTGATCGCGTAATAGCCGCCCAGCGCGCCGGTGGTCAGCAGTGAAGCGCGAAACGTGGTGAAGAGCATGCCGGGGGCGAAGATCTCGTAGAACTTCGACTGAGTCTCCGGCGTTTGTTGGGCCTTGGCCTCGCGATATATCTCCGGATCCTTGACCAGACGACGGACGAAAATCACAAAAATCGCCGGCACGATGCCGAGGATGAACAAGGCGCGCCAGGCGTCTTCCGGCGGCAACACCGAGAACAGCAGCGCATACAAAATCGCCGTCAGCCCCCAACCCAGCGCCCAACCGGATTGCACCATGCCCACCGCTTTGCCTCGGTCCTTGGCGCGGATCACCTCGCCGATCAGCACTGCACCGGCCGTCCACTCGCCGCCGAAACCGAAGCCCATCAAGGTACGTGCGATCAACAGTTGTTCGTAGTTTTGCGCGAAGCCGCAGAGAAAGGTGAAGAAGGCGAACCACAGCACGGTGAGTTGCAAGGTGCGTACACGGCCGATGCGGTCAGAGAGAATCCCCGCAACCCAGCCGCCGATGGCCGAAGCGATCAATGTGCTGGTGTGAATCAGTCCTGCTTCGCCGGTGGTGATGCCCCACATCGCGATCAGTGTCGGCACGACGAAGCTGAGCATCTGCGTGTCCATGCCGTCCAGACCGTAGCCGATCTTGCAGCTCCAGAACGTGCGACGCTCCTGCTGATTGATGTTGCGATACCAGTCGAACGGCCCCGGACGCGCCGATGCCGTGGATGTTTCTAGGGTGTCGGGAGCACGCATGGCTTATCTCCGCAGGTTTTTTATTGGTCTTGTTCGTAGCCCCGACGACGCCTATCGTGGGAACCGGATGCGTCGATTTTTCGTCGCGCGGCCCTGCTGCGTCCAACGAATAAAAACCCGCCCTAGCCATAAGAAAAATTTGTCACCCGAGCCTTGCCCATGAACCTGAAGTTTCTCGAGACCTTTGTCTGGGTCGCCCGACTGAAGAGTTTTCGCCTGACCGCCGACAAGCTGTTCACCACTCAGGCGTCGATCTCCAGCCGCATTGCGGTGCTGGAAGGCGAGCTGGGGGTGAAGCTGTTTCTGCGCGATTCGCGCGGTGTCAGCCTGACGCCCGAAGGCTTGAAAGTGCTGGAATATGCCGAGCAAATGCTCGACACGATGTCGGCGCTCAAGCAATCGATCGAAACCCGCTCGAGCAAAGTCGGCCGGGTGCGCATCGGCGTGATGGACACGGTAATTCACACTTGGCTCAGCCCGTTGGTGGCGCAGATGACCGATCTGTATCCGCGGGTGGAAATCGAGCTGGTGGCGGATACCTCGCTGAACCTCTGCGATCAACTGCAAAAAGGCTTTCTCGACATCGTTCTGCAAACCGATCTGATCCGTCATGAAAGCGTGCGCAGCCTGGAGCTGGCCAGCCATCCGCTGGGCTGGATTGTCGCCAGTAATTCGATCTACAACCGCGACTACGCCGACCTCACCGAACTGGCGCAGGAACGGATCATTACCTACTCGAAAAACTCCCGGCCGCATCAGGATCTTCTGGCGCTGATGCAGACCAATGGCGTGCCGGCGCCGCGCTTGAATTGCGTGAATTCGGTGTCGGCGATCACGCGGTTGTTGCGCGATGGATTCGGGATTGGTGTGCTGCCGCCCGTGTTGGTGGCCGAGGAACTGGCGCGAGGGGAATTGACCTTGCTGGCGATTGATCAACGGCCACCGAACTTGCAGGTGGTGGTGTCGTGGCGGGTGGGCGTTGAGTGGGTCGAGGAGATTGTGACGTTGTGTCAGCAAGTGTTGGCGGGGTATGCGCAGAAAGTCGGTGATGGTTACATCACCCTCACACCGTGATCGTTCCCACGCTCCGCGTGGGAATGCCGCCCGGGACGCTCCGCGTCCCTTCCAAAAGCCGAACGCGGAGCGTCCGTTGAGGCATTCCCACGCAGAGCGTGGGAACGATCCTTGCTGCGCTGATCTCAGAGACCGCGCACGTCGCGGTCTTCGATCGGCCGGCTCTGGCGCAGACGCCGGCCACCGAGTACGACCCAGTCGATCAAGCGGAACAGGCATTCAATGCCGAACGACAGCAGCAACGCGCCGCTCATGCCCCAGATCATCGCTTCCGGCGTCAGCAGGATCTGGTAGCTGTAGCCATTCCAGGTTTCCTTGCGAATGTCCGGGTCGGCGGCCAGCACCACTTGCAGAAAGCGGATGTACCACGGGCCTTGCATCGCCTGGAACTGCTTGTCCAGCGCGATCTGACGGCTGAGCAAGGTGCTCAGGCTGTCGGCATCGCTGCGAAATACCGGGTCTTCACTGGCGCGGTAATGCGCCACCAGCGCCTGCATATCGCCCTTGAAAAACTGCTCGGCGGTGCCCTGAAAGCCGCGCAGGCCGGTCTGCGCCTCGATCAGGTGCGCCTCCACGCGTTTCGCGTAATCGTTGATGAAGCCTGGCACCTGGACACCGATCAACAGGCCCGCCGCAAACAACACCAGCCGTACATAACTGAGCAACATGGGGTGCAATCCTTATTCGGTCTTGCCCTGACTGACGCATTCGCCGCGTCGCCACAGGCTCCATTGGCCCGGTTCGTAGCGGGTCCAGGTTTCGTTTTCGGTCAAAGGCTCGGTGGCGATCACGGTGACCACGTCGTTGGGCGTGGTTTCCGCCTGGAAATCGACGATCACGTCGACATCTTTCAGGCGCGCCGGGCCGAACGGGGCGCGGCGGGTGATCTGTGCGAGTTTGGTCGAGCAATAGCAGAACAGCCAGTCGCCATCGCTGAGCAGGCAGTTGAACACGCCTTTGCTGCGATATTCGGCGCACGCAGCGACCAGATCCGGCAACAGCGCTTCTATATCGACCGGCTCCGGGAATGCTGCACGCACGCGGTTAAGCAAATCGCAGAACGCCGCTTCGCTGTCGGTATCGCCGACCGGCCGGTAGAAGCTTTTGATCGGGGTGAAATCGGCGAGCTGGCCGTTGTGCGCAAAGCACCAGTTGCGTCCCCAGAGTTCACGGACGAACGGGTGGGTGTTGGACAGGCAGACCTTGCCGACATTGGCCTGGCGGATGTGGCCGATGACCACTTCACTCTTGATCGGATAGCGCTGCACCAGATTGGCGACTTCCGACTCGCAACTCGCGGCCGGGTCCTGAAACAGACGCAAGCCACGGCCTTCATAAAAGGCGATGCCCCAGCCGTCGCGGTGCGGGCCGGTGCGGCCGCCGCGCTGCATCAGGCCGGTGAAGCTGAACACGATATCGGTCGGCACGTTGGCACTCATGCCCAGTAATTCACACATGTGCGGACTCTCGGGTTACAGGCGCGGCTCGACCCGCATACGCTGCGGATTGTTTGGCAGAGGTGGACGGCCATAGCGGTCATCGCCGGCGCCGCCAAACGGCTGATCGTCGTCGCGGTCATCAGCGCGGGCAGCTGCTTTGGCGGCCTCTGCCTGTTCACGACGCGCACGGGAAGCCCGTTCGATCGGAAAGCGGATCAGCACAAAGATCAGGTAGATGCCGAAAGCGATCATGCTGTACATGAACAGATCGGAGATCGCTCGCCAGGCGTTGTTGCCGACCTTGAAGGCCAGATCCAGCGCAGTAATGGCGATGGACGGCGCAACTTTGGCTTTCACCGGATCAATGATGGTCGGGCTGAACAGCAACACGGCCATCAAGACGCGCAGCGGTTCGCGCAACCAGCGCCACATCCAGGTGGTCAGGCGCATCCATACCAACAGGCAGCCCACAGCAGCAAAGGCGTAGAGGCCCCAGGCGATCAGATAGTCGTTCTCGGTCATGGTGTCCATGGCAAGGCAGGCAAAGAGGCGCTTATAGTAACGACTTTTCGCCCGTGCGGCTTGTCCCAATACCAGACGGCCAGCAGCAAACCCTGTGGGAGCGAGCTTGCTCGCGAAAGCGGTGGGTCAGTGAAACAAATGTCATCTGACACGACGCCTTCGCGAGCAAGCTCGCTCCCACAGGGGGCTGCGGCGGTTTCAAGATCCGCGAAAACCCTTATTCCGTAAATTGTCCGAGAGCCTTTCATGCCCGAATCCGCCAACGTCCTCAGTGCCCCGATTGCCCACAAGGCGCCCGGTGCCGACCCGTATGCCTGGCTGCAGGAGCGCGACACCGACGCGGTACTCGATTACCTCAAGGCCGAAAACGCCTACCAGGAAGCGCAAACCGCCGATCAGGCCGAGCTGCGTGAAAGCCTGTTCGAAGAGATCAAGGGCAGGATTCTGGAAACCGACCTGTCCCTGCCCTCACCGTGGGGCCCTTACCTGTATTACACGCGCACCACAGCGGGCGATGAATACGCCCGGCATTACCGCTGCCCGCGTCCGGCGGACGACAGCCTGAGCCTCGATGAAAGTCGCGAACAACTGCTGCTCGACCCGAATGTACTGGCCAACGGCGGTTTCTTCTCGCTGGGTGCATTCAGTATCAGCCCGGATCACCAGCGTCTGGCCTACAGCGTCGACGCTTCGGGCGATGAGATTTACACGTTGTTTGTCAAGGAACTGGCCAACGACAAAGTCAGCGAACTGGAATTCGAAGACTGCGACGGCAGCATGACCTGGGCCAACGACAGCCTGACCCTGTTCTTCGGCGTACTCGACGACACCCATCGTCCACACAAGCTGTTCCGTTACCGCCTCGACGGCACCGCTGCCGAAGAAGTTTTCCACGAGCCGGACGGGCGTTTCTTCCTGCACTGCTACCGTTCCAGTTCCGAGCAGCAACTGCTGTTGTCGCTGGGCAGCAAGACCACCAGCGAAGTCTGGGCGCTCGACGCCCACCAGCCGCACCTGCCGTTCACTTGCCTGGCGCCGCGGGTCGAGGATCATGAATATGATGTCGATCACGGCCTGCTCGATGGCCTGTGGACGTGGTTTATCCGCACCAACCGTGACGGCATCAACTACGCGCTGTATCAGGCACCGGACAGCGGCACCGCGCCGACCGAAGCCGACTGGCAGAACCTGATCCCCCACAGCGATACGGTGATGCTCGATGGCGTCAGCCTCAACACCGAGGCCATGACCCTGAGCCTGCGCGAGGGCGGCCTGCCGATCATAGAAGTTCACCCACACGGTCTGGCGCCGTATCGCGTGCAATTGCCGGACGCGGCCTACAGTCTCTATGTGCAAAACAGCCTGGAGTTCGAGAGCGACCGCATTCGCCTGCGCTACGAGGCGTTGAACCGTCCGGCGCAAGTTCGCCAACTGATCCTCGCCAGCGGCGAACAAGCAGTGTTGAAAGAAACCCCGGTGCTCGGCCCGTTCGACGCCGATGCCTACGTCAGCCAACGCCTGTGGGCGACTGCGCCGGACGGTACGCAAGTGCCGATCAGCCTGGTGATGAAGCGCGACATGGTTGGCAAAGCCGTGCCGCTGTATCTCTACGGTTACGGCGCTTACGGTTCGAGCCTTGATCCGTGGTTCTCCCACGCCCGCCTGAGTCTGCTGGATCGCGGCATGGCCTTCGCGATTGCGCATGTGCGCGGCGGCGGTGAATTGGGCGAGGCCTGGTATCGCGCCGGCAAGCAGGAACACAAGCACAACACCTTCAGCGACTTCATTGCCTGTGCCGAGTTTCTGATCCTCAACGGCATTACCACGGCCGATAAACTGGCGATCAGCGGCGGCAGCGCGGGTGGTTTGCTGATTGGCGCGGTGCTCAACCAGCGTCCGGATCTGTTCGGCGTGGCAATTGCTGAAGTGCCGTTCGTCGATGTGCTCAATACCATGCTCGACCCGGAACTGCCGCTGACCGTTACCGAGTACGACGAGTGGGGCAATCCCGAAGAGCCGGAGGTTTACGAGCGGATCAAGGCTTATGCGCCGTACGAAAACGTCAGTGCGCAGGATTATCCAGCGACGCTGGTGATCGCCGGTTACAACGACAGCCGCGTGCAGTACTGGGAAGCGGCCAAGTGGGTGGCGAAACTGCGTGCATCCAAAACCGACGACAACGTGCTGCTGCTCAAGACTGAACTGGGCGCCGGGCATGGCGGGATGAGCGGGCGTTATCAGGGATTACGTGACGTAGCACTCGAATACGCATTTGTTTTCAAGGTTCTGGGTCTGGCCTGAGGAACTCCGTCGGTCACTTGGGTCTTAATTGCAGACCCAAGAGGCCGATACCCCACAGATCCCCAGTAGGAGTGAGCCTGCTCGCGATAACGGTATGTCAGTTAAAGATGATTTGAATGACCGACCGCTATCGCGAGCAGGCTCACTCCTACAAGGGATCGTGTGAAGCCTGAAACAGTGAAAACAAAAAGACCGTGACGACATGTCAGAACCGACCTTCCTGAACAACGAAATCCGCGACTGGCTGATGGACTGTGGCCTGTTCGATCAATTGCAGCTGGCCGACTTTGCGGCCGCTTCCGGCTACTTCAGCATCAGCACCGTGGCTGAAGGCGAGGCGATTTTCCGCGAGGGCGATGCCGGCAGTTTCATGTGCATCCTCCACACCGGCCAGGTCGCCGTGCAGAAAACCGGCCCCGATGGCCAGGTAATCACCATGGCCACCCTGCGCAGCGGTCGGGCCTTCGGCGAAATGGCCGTGCTCGATGGCGAACGACGCTCGGCAACGTGCGTGGCGGCGACAAACTGTCAGCTATTGAACCTCGGCAAAGACTCGCTGGAAAAAATGCTCAACGACGCGCCGAAGATCGCCGCGAAAATCATCCGCGCCCTCGCCGTCTCGCTGTCGAAACGCCTGCGCATGGCCGACGGTCAACTGGCGGCGCAACAGGTTTAACCGCCGGGGTTTTTCGCTTTGGTGCCGCCTGGCTCAATGCCCGGCACCGGTTGATCCTTGCTCGGCGGGCTGGGCATTTCAATCGGCACCAGCGGCGGGCTGCCACTGCCAGCGCCAGACTTGGGAATGTTGATCGGCGTGATCTGCGGATACGGTGTCGGTGTAGCGGTGCCAGGCGAGCCGGGTTGCGGCGCCGGGCTGACTGGAACGACCTGCTGCGCCTGCACTGCAGTAATCGAGAGCGCGGCCAGGGCAATGACCGTTAGAATGGTGCGCTTCATCAAGGGCTCCGTTTGGCCTTAGTCTGCGCTCAGGCTACTCCCAACGGGCCTGCTTGCCTTCCCCCTTGTAGAGATTTCCATGAAACGTTTCGTTCTGCTCGACACCACCCCGATCCCTGAAAGCGGCGGTGCCCTGTGCCTGTTCGAGTATGGCGAGGATTTTGTCATCAAGATCCAGGGCGGCGACGGCGGACAATTGATGAACACGCGCATGCACGGTTCCGAAGATGCGCTGGCCGAAATTCCGTGCCGCAAGGTCGCTGGCCGGCCGAATTCGCGGGTGCTGATCGGCGGTCTGGGCATGGGGTTCACCCTCGCCTCCGCGCTCAAGCATCTGGGCAAGACTGCCGAAGTGGTGGTCGCGGAGCTGGTCCCCGGCGTGGTCGAGTGGAACCGTGGCCCGCTCGGCGAAAAGTCCGGTCGACCGCTGCTGGATCCGCGCACGGTGATCCGTCAGGAAGACGTGGCCAAGGTCCTGCAAAGTGAGCAGAACGGTTTCGACGCAATCATGCTCGACGTCGACAACGGCCCCGAAGGCCTGACCCAGAAAGCCAACAGCTGGCTGTACTCCGCCGCTGGTCTGAATGCCTGCGCCAAAGCCCTGCGCCCGAAAGGCGTGCTAGCGGTGTGGTCGGCCAGCGCCGACCGGCTGTTTTCCGACAAATTGAAGAAGGCCGGTTTCAAGGCCGAAGAAGTCCAGGTCTTCGCCCACGGCAACAAGGGCACGCGCCACACGATCTGGATTGCCGAGAAGCTCAAGGGCTGAGCTAAACTCTGCGTATAACCGTCATCAGTCTTTTACAAAGGTGAACCCATGAGTTCGTCCACCCCAACCAACACGTCGAAGCTGGATCGCATCCTCGCCGACAACCAGCGCGACAAGGAAATGGGCTACCGCGACAAAGCCCTGAAGATGTACCCGCACGTCTGTGGCCGCTGTACCCGTGAGTTTTCCGGCAAGCGCCTGAGCGAACTGACCGTGCACCACCGCGACCACAACCACGACAACAACCCGCAGGACGGCTCGAACTGGGAGCTGTTGTGCCTGTATTGCCACGACAACGAACACTCGCGCTATACCGACCAGCAGTATTTCAGCGAAGGCTCGCTGAGCACGCCGAAGATCGCCAAGGCGACGCATAACCCGTTTGCTGCCCTCGCCGGCCTCATGAAGAAAGAAGATTAAAGTTCTTCATTGGCCTGACTGGCCCCTTCACGAGCAAGCTCGCTCCCACAGTGGTTTTGTGTATGACACCGATCCAGTGTGGGAGCGAGCTTGCTCGCGAAGGCGGCCGCTCAGGCACCGCCATTCCATGATCTGACCACAACCGTTCAATCCCCGTATAATCGCGCTCTTTTTCCCGAAGGCACCCCGCTCGTGGCAGACAAACGGTACAGCTGCATTGGTTTGTATAACCCCAAATCACCGGAAAACGTCGGTTCGGTGATGCGCGCCGCAGGCTGCTACGGCGTGGCGTCGGTGTTCTACACCGGCAAGCGTTATGAACGCGCCGCCGACTTCGTCACCGACACCAAACGCGTGCACTACGACATCCCGCTGATCGGTATCGACGATCTGAAAAAGATCCTCCCGCTCAACTGCGTGCCCGTCGCCGTGGAACTGGTCGAAGGCGCCCGCCCGCTGCCGGAATACACCCACCCGGATCGCGCCCTGTATATCTTCGGCCCCGAAGACGGTTCGCTGGACAAAGAGATCCGCGACTGGTGCGAAGACGTCGTGTACATCCCGACCACCGGCTGCATGAACCTCGCCGCCACGGTCAACGTCGTGCTTTACGACCGCATGGCCAAGGGCTTGAACACCCGCTCCGGGCCCAAATTCCGCTGAAACATCGCAGATCCGATGGAACGAGCTGACCGCTCCGGCAGTCAGCTTGTTTATCCATTACTCATTGCCTGGAGAAAGATCATGACCGAGCTCAAACGTGTCGAACGTATCGAATCCACCCCGTTCCAGAGCCGTTCCGAGCAGAACGTCGAAGGCTGGGAGCGCATCGGCTCGCTGGCGGGCGGCGTGATCATGGTCGGCAAGGGCCTGCGCCGTGGCGGTGTGTTCGGTTTGATTCAGGTGGCGATTGGCGGCGTGGCCATGGCGCGCGGGATTACCGGGCACAGCTCGATGAAAAGCCTGATCGAGAAGAGTCGTCAGGACATGAACAATGTGCGGGCGAAGATCGAACGGGCCGGGGAAGAGTTGAGCAAGCTGAAAGCCAATGCCGAGGCGGCGACCAGCACCGCCACCGTGACCGGCAATGATTCGGTGAAGTCGCCGAAAGCCGGGGTTTGATCCGAGATTTTCGGTGGGGTTAGAGGCCCTATCGCGAGCAGGCTCACTCCTACATTTGGAATACGGTCCCTTGTAGGAGTGAGCCTGCTCGCGATAGCGGTGTCACTGAAGCAACGCGGTATCAAGGACTTTCGAGGACTCGCCGAGCACGCTCTCGGCCAGTTGCACAAATTCCTTGGTGCTCACTGTCCCCAAATGCATCGCCCCCCGCAACACATCATCCAGCGAGCGCTTGTTGCGTGTCTTCAGGCGAATCTCGCCATCCAGCTCCTGCAACAGCACCACCGCTTTCGCCACCTGCGCCGGGCTGATCTGCTCGCCGCGCAACGTCGTGACTTTCTGGCCGTCCCTGGCCAGCTTCGTCTGTAGCGCCTGATAACGTTCATCGCTCATGCCGCCGGCACGGCGCACCAGTTCAATGGCGTAATACTCGGCAAAACCCTCGCTGATCCAGTCGCTGCGCTGCTCGTCGTTAATCCGCCCGAACACCTGCGCCAGCTCGCGCACCAGCGCACTGTTGCCGCTTTCGCTGACCAGCGGCAATCGCGTGTTCACGTAGATGGATTCATGTGCGCCGAGGCTGCCGCGCCACATCGGGTCATTGGCACCGACGATCAACAGTTTAGCCGGATGGCGTGGATAAACCGCCTGCACCTGCGGCCAGACGAACGTAAGCAGGGTCAGCACGTCCATCCGGCGCATGCCCTGCCCTTGCGGCGAAGCCACGGTGACTTCGGTTTCGCCCAGGCGCGTACGGCGGCTGCCGAGATGGCCGGCGAGCATCCAGCCCGTCGGACGATCAAACAGGCGTGACGGGTTGTCGATGCGGAATTTGTTCTTGCCGATACGCGGCCAGGCGGTTTCGATACTTTTCCAGCCATCGGGCAATTCGAATTGCAGGCGCGCGACCAGTTCGGTGCCGTCCTGCTGATCGAGTTTGGCTGGCGGCACCAGTTCATCGCCACGCATCAATGCCCAGCTGGGGGTCATGCGGGTGTCGAAACTGCCGTTCTTGCGTCCGTGGCTGATGCGCACGCGGTAAGTCAGGCTGGCCTTGTCACTGGTCGGGCGCCAGACGCCCCGGGCGTTTTTGCCGGGGGTCAGCAGCCATTGGCCGTCTGCCTTGAAGTCGCTGTAATGGCTGCCGTCGCCAAGGTCGAAATCGAGACTGCGCACCGCCTCGCCTTTGCCCAGGGTCAGGCGCACCTCGGCCTGATCGCTTTGCGGCAACAGGCGCACGTGATAATCCAGATCGACTTTCTTCGCCGCCCACACCGGGGCGCTTAGCGCCAGCAGCGCCATCATCAACGCTCGCTGCAATCCGACAGCCATACGCACTCCTTGGTAAAGCTTGAATCAGCAGGTATCAGCCCGCGCGGAAAATCAGGTGATCTTCCCAGTCATCCTCCGGCACGCTGCCTTCGGCGAGCATGCGCCCGGACTGGGAAATCCGCTCGTGGTGCACCGCGTCGCGATCGCCGCAGACCAGGTGGTGCCACAACGGTAGATCCTTGCCCTCGCTAACCAGTCGATAACCGCAGGTCGGCGGCAGCCATTTGAACTCTTCGGCCTGCCCCGGGGTGAGCTGGATGCAGTCCGGGACAAACTTGATGCGGTTCGGATAATCGCTGCACTGGCAGGTTTTCAGGTCCAGCAGTTTGCAGGCAATGCGCGTGTAATAAACGCTGTTGTCCTCCTCATCCTCAAGCTTTTGCAGGCAGCACAGCCCACAGCCGTCGCACAGCGATTCCCATTCCTGGTGATCGAGTTGATCGAGGGTTTTGCGTTTCCAGAACGGTTCGACTTTGGCGGCCATGGCTCAAGCATCAACATCAGGTGGTGAAAAGGCCGCCAGTCTAGTGCCCAAGGCCTTGCGGGCCAAGCGCCGGCGACTGCCGGTTGCGCGGGGCTTGTCAGTTTTTGTGGCGGCGCGTAGCTTTGCCAGTCGCAAGGAGCCTTGCCCGCAAGCCATTAACGCTCGACCGCGTTGCATTGTGGTGAACCCTCAGGCTCGGAAAACCCCATCGCTCAGCGCAACTGATCCCGCCGGGTTTTCATTCAAATCCCTGACTCAAACGTAGCAAGGAATCTCTTGATGAGTGCCAACCCACGCGTTGCCGATTACGCCATTCACCCGCAATTCACCGACCGCTGGTCGCCGCGCGCCTTCACTGGCGAAGCGATCCCGGAAGAAACCCTGCTGAGCTTCTTCGAAGCCGCACGCTGGGCGCCCTCGGCGTACAACTCGCAGCCTTGGCGTTTCCTCTATGCGCGTCGCGATACGCCAAACTGGGAGCGTTATCTGGGTCTGCTCAACGAATTCAACCGTAGCTGGGCGCAGCATGCCTCGGCCTTGGTAATCGTGATTTCGAAAACCACCTTCACTGCACCAGGCGCCACTGAAGAAACCCCGGCGCTGTGGCATACCTTCGACACCGGCTCGGCGTGGGGCCATCTGGCGCTGCAAGCAAGCCTCAGTGGCTGGCACACCCACGGCATGGCCGGGTTCGATCAGGAACTGACGCGCAAGGAGCTGAACATTCCTGAAGGTTATGCGCTGCATGCGGCCGTTGCCGTCGGCAAGCTCGGTGACAAGGCAACGCTGGCTGAATACCTGCAGGCCCGTGAAGAGCCGAGCCCGCGCCGCCCGCTGAATGAACTGGCGGCGGAAGGCGACTTCACCCTCTAAGCCACAGCGCAAAACCAAGTGTAGGAGTGAGCCTGCTCGCGATGAGGCCGTGTCAGTCGACATTAATGCTGTCTGACACACCGCCATCGCGAGCAGGCTCACTCCTACATTGATTGTGGTGTGTCAGTAGCCGCGGTTGAAATCCACTTCCCCGCGCAACGCTTCACCCGCTTGATACGCCTTCAGGTTCTCGACAAACAGCTGCACCATCAACGCCGGTGACGTCGGCGCCGAACTGTGCCCGGTCAGCAGCAAGCCCCAAGCGGTCCAGAATGGATGGCGTTGCGGCAGTGGTTCCTGACGGCAAACGTCGATCACCGCCCCCGCCAGATGGCCTTCCTTCAACGCTTCCACCAGGTCGGCATCGACCACCGCGACACCGCGCCCGGCGTTGATGAACAACCCGGTTGGCTTGAATTGCTTGAACAGCGCCGCGTCGTAGATATCGTGGGTGTGTTCGGTGTTCGGCAGCAGATTGACCACGTAATCCACTTCACCCACCAGTCGCGGCAGATCAGCCATCGAACCGACCTCGACAAACGGCGCCTGCTCACGGGCGCTGCTGGCAATCCCGTACAGCTCTATGCCGAACGGCAGCAGGAACTGCGCGACACTCTGGCCGATATCGCCGGTGCCGACGATCAGCACTTTGCGCCCGACCAGGCTCTGGCCGCTGCGGTTGTCCCATTTACGCTCGACCTGGCTGACCAGTCGCGCCAGCACTTCGCGCTCATGGCCAAGAATGTAGGTCAGCACATACTCGGCCATCACCTGACCGAAAATCCCCACTGCACGGGTCAAACGGTAATCGCGGCGCAAGCCGTCAGCGAGCAAAGGTGTGATACCGGCCCAGGTCGATTGCAGCCATTGTGGCTGGTGTCCCTGGCGCAACAGAGTCGCGAGCAAATCCGGCTGCCCCAGCCACACCGGACAATCGGCGGCCTGACGGGCCAGCTCGGCGGAGTCGCCGCTGGTCAGTACTTCAAGCTCGGGTGCTGCCTGACGCAGCAGCCGGGCGTATATCGCGTGGTCGTGTTCGGCAATCAGAACGCGCATCTTCAAACCTTTCGCAAACCGTGCAGACGGCCGCCGGATTAAGCCGGCCATCGCGGTAAAAACAGTTCCAGGGTAAACCGAGACTCAGAACAGAGCCGCGCAGATCAGACCGGGTCGTTGCGTCGCAGCAACTCTTCGGGCAAGTGCTCGATGTACTCGTCCTCGGCCGGCGGCATTTGCAGGTGGTAGCCCTGCTTGTCGAGGTTTTCCAGGACCACGACGATGTCCTCGCTGGCCAGTTTGCGCTCAGGCGACAGCACCAGGTCGAAGGAATGCTTCGCTTTGCCGAACGCCAGCATCAGCGCTTCCGGCACACGCTCCAGCGCATCACTTTTGAGCACATAAAGGTACATGCCGCTGCGCTTGGAGCTTTGGTAGATGGAACAAATACGTTTCAAGGCTGTTCTCCGGCGGTGGCCAGGCTGTCGAGCAGCTTCTGGCCCATGAGTTCGCGGCGCCAGCCACGCAACGACTCAGGCAATTGGTAAGGACCCTCGGGATAGCCGCTTTTGACCAGGGCTTCGAGGGTTTTCTTGCGCAGCATCAGTTCCGGGGCAATGCCCAGGCGCTCGGCCTCAGCCTGGCCCAATGCGCGCAATTGTTTGATCAACGCGGCGGCTTCGATCGGCAATGGCTCCGCTACGGCGGGCGGCCATTGATCAGGCCCCACACTGCCAGAGCGCTTGATCAGATCAAGCAGAAATTGGCCATCCTGACGCACGGTACGCGGGTGCATGTCTTCGATCTTGCCCAGCGCCGCGAGGTTGTCCGGTTGCGTGCGGGCCAGCGGCCACAGCGAATGTTCGCGGACGATGCGGTTGCGCGGCAGATCGCGGGCGCGGGCTTCCTTTTCCCGCCAGGCGCACAGTTCACGCAGAACCGCCAGTTGCGCACGCGAGAGTTTCCACGCCAGTTTGGCCTCGCGATAGACCTCGTACGGGTCGGTTTCACGGCGCAGGTTGGCGACCAGCTCAGCGCCGTCCTCCAGCACCCAGGCGAATTTGTCGTCAGACAGTTTCGGTCGCAGCTGTACGAAAACCTCCGCCAGATGCACCGCATCTTCGGCGGCGTAGCTGATTTGCGTCTCGGACAACGGACGCTGCAACCAGTCGGAACGGGTCTCGCCCTTCGGCAGTTCAATGCCGAGCACTTCCTGCACCAGTCGCGAATAACCCATCGAGAAACCGAGGTTCAGGTAAGCGGCGGCCAGTTGCGTGTCGAACATCGGGGCCGGCAGGCTGCCGGTCAGGCGCAACAGCACTTCGAGGTCTTCGCTGCAGGCGTGCAGGACTTTGAGTACCGCCGGGTTCTCCAGCAACGCAGCCAGCGGTTGCCAGGCATTGATGGTCAGCGGATCGATCAGGTAGGCGCGTTTGCCGTCGCCCACCTGCAACAGGCCGGCAATCGGGTAGAAGGTGTCGACCCGCATGAATTCGGTGTCGAGGGCAACGAACGGCAGCTGCTGCCACTCGGCGCAAAACTGCGCGAGGCTTTCGTTGTCGCGAATCCAGTGAATATCGATGGCCACACGGCTCTCCCTTGAAGAATGGCGCGCAGTATATATCGCCACTGGCGATTTACGCGCCTGTGAAGGGCAAGAGCTGTAACGAAATGTCCTGCCAGAGAGCAAGAATAGTCTGACAAAAGAAGCAGAAAGCCCCGTCGTATCAGAACGACGGAGCCGATTGGCCTCAGTCCTTGGCGAGTACGCCGTCGATCACCGCACCACGGCAACCGGCAAACATGTCCAGACCCGGCTGATAGACCTTGCTCCTGACCTCGAGCAGGCCAAGCATCGAGTGGAACAGGTTGTCCTGGCTCAGTGGTTTGTCGCGGCTCATTTGCAGGCAATGCGTGTCGACCGAATAAGCCTTCTGATAGTTATCGGAGAACCACGCCAGCATCGCTACATGCTTTTGTTGCTCTGGCGCCAACATGTAAGGCGTACCGTGCAGGAACAAGTTGTACTCGCCAAGCGACTCACCGTGGTCCGACAGGTACAACATCGCGGTATCAACTTTGTCCTGATTGCTGCGCAATACATCGATCAGGCTCGACAGCACGTGATCGGTATACACCAGCGTGTTGTCGTAACCGTTGACGATACTTTCGCGGCTGCAATTGTTCAGCGCGTTACTTTCACACACCGGGGTGAAGTGCTCGTATTCCTTGGGATAACGCTTGAAGTATTCCGGGCCGTGACTGCCCATCTGGTGCAAAACCAGCACGGTGTCCTTGTCCAGATGGTCGATAAAACTTTGCAGACCTTGCAGGAGGATTTCGTCGCGGCACTCGCTGTTGGCACACAGCGCCGGGTCTTTCAGGTTGCTGACATCTTGCAGGGTGACCCGGTCGCAAGTGCCTTTGCAGCCGGACTGGTTGTCACGCCAGATGACATCGATACCGGCACGTTTGAGCACATCGAGCAGGCCTTCCTCATTCTTCGCCTTGCTGGCGTCATAATCCTTGCGGCCCATGTTGGAGAACATGCACGGCACCGATACCGCCGTTTCCGTCCCGCAGGAATGCACGTCAGTGAAAGCGATCAGGCCGGCTTCCTTATCGAGTGTCGGCGTGGTGTCACGGTGGTAACCGAGGATGCCGAAGTTCTCCGCCCGGGCACTTTCACCCACCACCAGCACGGTCAGCGATTTACGCGGTTGAAGCTTCACATCCGGATTGCGCTCGGCGTCCTCGCCGATCTTGATGAATGGCTGCCGCGCCGAGACCACTTGCTCACGTAGATAACCCGCCGAAGCACCGATGTAATTACTGGGCACCAGCATCAAGCGAATTTCGTGGTGATTGCGAAACAGCGATGACAAGCCCTGATAGTTGGCCAGCGCCACCCCACCAATCACCGCCACAGAAGCAACACCGACAATAACTTTGCTGATTAACTCACGGTGCCATCGACGATAGTTGACTGGCACTTTCCACAACAACCAGGACGGTAATACACCGAGCAACAGAATATAAGCAAACAACTTCAACGAGAGCAGATCACGCACTTCCGTTGCATTGGTTTCGGCAAAGTTGCGAAACATGCCGGCATCGATCATGACGCCATATTGACTCATGAAATAAGCCACGCCGGCGCTGATCAGAAATATCAGGGTCAACAGCGGCTTGAGCAACGGACGGAATGCCAGAAGCGTCAGCACGATGTTGAATGCCGCAAGGATCATCACCCCGAACGCCACGCGCATGGCGATGCCCTTGCCATCGGCGGCGGTGATCTCGAACAGGTGCTGCCAAAGGACAAAATTGCAGCCAATTAAAAGAAAGGCGCTGGCAATCAACGTCACCCATTCCGGGCGCACGGCTTTTAACTTCAACATAGAAATGGGCGATTCCTGAAAAGAAGAGCCTCGGTCAATGACAGAAATTTCAATTGTGAAAATTTCATTAACCAAGGCACGAGAAACTTTAAGCAGGCAACCATCAATTTTTTGTGAAAAAGACGCCAACGATTAGTTGGCTTTCGGCAAAGCGATGAAACGGGTGACGTATTTGAGAATGGTTCGGGTTTTATTCAGAAAAACAGCACGGCTGTCCATTGTGGGAGCGAGTCTGCTCGCGAAGAGGCCGGCACATTCAACACTTTTGCCGACAGACAATCCGCTTTCGCGAGCAGGCTCGCTCCCACAGAGAGTGGGAATATCGACTTTTTAAATACTGCTGTGGGTTTTCTGGTTTGCCCGGACCAGACCGCTCCGCGCTTAATCATCTGCCCCACCCAAAGGTCTGATGATGGAAAACGTCCGCGTTACCGCTCGCCCCGCTGTCTGGTTGATGCTCGCGATCATGCTCGTCGCCCTCAATCTGCGTCCATCGATGGCGGCGCTCGGTCCGTTACTGTCGGCCATTCGCACTGACATCCCGCTGAGTTTCAGCGTCGCGTCACTGCTGACCATGCTGCCAGTGATGGCGATGGGTCTGGCGATGTTTTTCGGCATTGGCATCAGTCAGCGGCTGGGCGAACAACGGACGGTGTTGCTGTCCTTGCTGATCATTGGCCTGGCGACGCTGTCGCGGCTGTTTATCGAATCGGCAGCCGAAATGATCGTCAGCGCGGTGCTGGCTGGCGTCGGCATTGCGTTGATTCAGGCATTGATGCCGACGCTGATCAAATCGCGCTTCGCCGACAATGTCGCGCTGTGCATGGGTTTATATGTCACGTCGATCATGGGTGGAGCGGCCATTGCGGCCTCGTTCGCACCGCTGGTGATGCTGCAAACCGGGAGCTGGCGCGGCGGTTTGGCGATCTGGGCGATCCTGGCATTCATCGCGCTGCTGTTCTGGTGGTCGCAACGCAACCAGCTGTCCTCCAAGGTGACGGCGACAGCCGGCAAGGATTCGTTCTTCAAGTATTCCCGTGCCTGGTTGCTGGCCCTCTTCTTTGGTCTGGGGACAGCGTCCTATACCTGCGTGCTGGCCTGGCTCGCGCCGTACTACGTGGAAAACGGCTGGAGCGAACAGAACGCCGGGCTGCTGTTGGGTTTGCTGACGGCCATGGAGGTAATTTCCGGTCTGGTGGTTCCGGCTATCGCCAATCGCAGCCGGGATCGGCGTGTGATTCTGATGACGCTACTGGCTCTGATCATCGGCGGATTTTGCGGCCTGATCCTCAGCCCGCAACAATTCAGCCTGCTGTGGCCATGCCTGTTGGGGCTGGGCATTGGCGGGTTGTTCCCGATGAGCCTGATTGTCTCGCTTGATCATCTCGACAACCCGCAACGTGCCGGTGGCCTGACTGCATTTGTGCAAGGCATTGGCTATCTGATTGCTGGTCTCTCGCCGCTGATGGCTGGAATGATCCGCGATCAACTGGGCAGCTTCGAGTGGGCGTGGTGGTCGTTGACCGCGGTAATGGTGGTGATGCTGTTGATGGTATGGCGCTTCGATCCCCGGCATTACGCGAGGCACTTTTCCTGATCGGGCTAAAGGCCTCTGGCCATCTTTCTGCGGTTTGCCCCGAGACGTCGTGTTACTAAAACTTTCTGTCCCACAACTGACTGTGAAACGTCCTACAGGGCTTTGTCCTGGCACCATCGTTCCGTTAGGATCATTCGCACACGTTTGCGCGGATTCAGCGCAAGGAGCACAGCGAGACGGAACGGATGCTGAACAGTAACTTGCTTAGAAAGCTCGACATGCAGGATCTCATGGTGTTTGTCGCTGTTTATGAGCAGAGCAGCGTCACCGATGTGTCAGAAACCCTGTTCGTCAGCCAGTCCACGGTCAGCTACTGTTTGAAAAAACTGCGCACCAGTTTCGAAGACGAACTGTTTATCAACACCCGCACCGGCATGCGTCCGACCTACAAGGCCAGCACCATGTACGGGCATGTGCAGAAGATCCTCGAAAGCATCAACCTGTGCCACGCCGGTGCCCCCACGTTCGACCCGACCCGACAAGCCGTCACCTTCAACATCTGCGCCCCGGAATACTTCGAGCAACTGATTCTGCCGCGCCTGCTGAAGCGTTTCGATTTCGATGATTTGCCGGTGATGGTCAACATGCACAAGTTCGAGACCGATGTCCCGGCGGATGAGCTGCGCGACGGCAGCCTCGATCTGGTGATCAGCTTCGGCCCCAACTTCCACCGTCATCACGCTGACCTGAAATCACAAATGCTGCTGGAGGACGATCTGGTCTGCGTCTTCGACAAACGCGCCACGCCACTGGAGCCACGCCTGAGCCTGCAGGCTTTTACCGAACGCCGGCACGTGTTCCCGACGCCATGGACGTCGACCACCAACATGGTCGATGGCTGGCTGGCGCGGCAGGCGCAGAAGCGTCAGATCGTCGCGCGCTCGAACAGCTACAGCGCGGCATTGAAAATGATCACCGGGACCGACTTCATCCTCACCCTGCCGCGCCGTATCCAGCGTTTACTGACCAACGAGGCGGTGTTCAATCACTGCGAGGCGCCAAATGGCTTGCCGGGCTTTACCCTCGACATGCAATGGAGCCAGAGCGTTGATCAGGACAGCGCCAATCTGTGGTTGCGCGAGCAGGTGGTCAAGGTGTGCAGCGAACTCGAAGCGGCCTGAGTCCTACACGCCAATCGCGGTTTTGCTGTAGGACTCGCGATCCATGTCGACCAGTTCGACACACAGCTGCACCTCGACACCGGCCGGCCATTCGCACAGGTCCTGCAAGACTGCCAACAGGCTCTCTGACAACTGCTTCTTGATCTGCGGCGAACGCCCGCTGAGCAGCGCCAGCTTCACATAGACGAAGGCGCGCTCGGCCATGGCGGTTCCGACCTTGAAGGTCTCGACTTTCACCGCACGACTTTTGATATCGAACTCCGCCGCGAACTGACCAGAGCCCACCAGGGTGTTGTTGAGCCGCATCAACGCGACATCGGCGTTCAACTGCGGCAGGTTGGCGGTGTATTCCATGTGCAGGTGTGGCATTGCAGGTCCCCAGTCAGTTGGCAGAAAGGTCGTACATATAGCACAGCTCTGCCCTACCTTCCCGGGGACTTTCACATATCAATGTGGGAGCGAGCTTGCTCACGAATGCGATCGTTCAGCGACACTTAAGGTGCCTGATACACCGCTTTCGCGAGCAAGCTCGCTCCCACAAAGTGTGTGTTATGGCTCAGGATGGCGTCAGTGGCCGCTCGCTCATGAACTGCTCCAGCCTGGAGCGCAACCAGCGCTCCGCCGGATCGCTGTCGACGTGGCTGAGCCAGACCATCGACAAATCCAGCGTCGGTGTTTTAAACGGAAACGGCTCCTTAAACAGCAATCCGGAAGTGGCCATGGCTGCCGCCGCGTAATCCGGCAGACTGGCAATCAAGTCAGTGCCCGCCAGCAGCGCCGGCAACGCGCTGTATTGCGGCACCGACAGCACCACTTGGCGAGTACGACCGAGTTCGGCCAGCCACTCATCAGCAAAACCACTGACGTTGGCCGTGTGCGAAACCAGTACATGGGGGCGCGCGCAATATTCATCCAGCGTCAGCGGTGTATCACTGGCGTCGGCGCGCAGGATGCTCGGCTGAATGTGCCGCAGCAGTTTGCGCTTGGCATTGGCCGGCAAGCCTCGGGTCTGGCTGATGCCGACCGTGATGTCGCCCGCCGCGAGCAGATCGGGGATGCGCCAGTAATCGACGTGTTGCACCACAAACACCACGTTCGGCGCTTCCTGGCGCAGCGCACGCAACAGCGGCGGCAACAGGCCGAATTCGACGTCATCGGACAGACCGATGCGAAACGTCATGGTGCTCACGGCCGGATCGAAATCGCGGGTCAGGCTCAGCGCCACCGACAGCGAATCCAGCGCAGGTTTGAGATGGCGGAAAATATCTTCGGCGCGGGCGGTCGGTTCCATGCGGTGGCCGACGCGGATGAACAGCGGATCATTGAGCATGGTGCGCAAGCGATTGAGCGCCGAGCTGATGGTCGGCTGGCCGAGAAACAGCTTCTCGGCCGCCCGGGTCACGTTGCGTTCGAGCATCAAGGTCTCGAACACCACCATCAGGTTGATGTCAGCCTTGCGTAGTTCATTGCGGTTCATCCATTGCCCCCTGCCCCCCGGAATACCGGCAGTGTAGAAAGGCCGGGGCCCCGGCGTCCATCACCACGCTGCGTCAGTTCACCGTCAGGCGTTTCAAGCCCAGCGCCATGACCCGTGAATCGTCATTGATGCCCAGTTGTTCAGGGCTGATGGCGTCGGGCAATTGCAGCTCGATCGTCAGGCGATCATTGTCTGCCAGATGCTGACGGATCGCAGGACTGATAGGGATCTCCAGATGATTATCCTGATGTTGCACCAGCCGCGTGCTCAGTACCTGCTCGCCATTCAAACTGACAATCACTCGCTGTGCCGGGTGTTGCGGCAAAACGAATGCCATGACCTCCAGCGCAATCGAACGCGCCTCGGGTGACACCCGCAAGTCGACCTGCGCCTGCTGCCCCGCCGACCATGTACCCCAGTTTTCCGGGGTCGACCAACCGCTGGTCAACTGCCGGGCGGAGTAGTTGAAGAACAGCGCCTGACCGGGACGCATCAGTGCCAGCGATGACATTCGGCGTCCTTCATCAGGCACGCTCAGGCACTGCGAACAACGCTTCCAGCCCGGCGCCAGCACCACCAGGCCATCCACTCGGGTCAGCAGATCCGTTTCACTGTTGACGTATCTGGCGGCATCGGCCAGCACGAAGTCGTCAAGGATGTACAACGAGTCGGCATCGTATTGCCCTGATTCGAGCATGTGCTGCGTTTTCTGCCGAGCCTGATCCAGCGCTGTTGAACTCATGCGTCCCAGATAGACCGCGTCGGTTTTCAGACCATGGGTCGCAGCGAAATCGGCAATCACTTGCCAGCGTTCGGACTGATTCTGTGGCATCAGACTGCGCACGTTCGGGTAATGCGCCGCCGCACTCACCCAGAATGGATCACGCATCGGCGTTGGCCATTCTGCGGCGGGCGTCATCATTTTGCTGTTGCGCAAGCCCATCCAGCCGTTGCGCGTGTCGACAATCTGTATCGTCAATGCCAGTGCCAACAACGCGACGACGATACGTGGCCGGTAACCGCGTACCAGCAGGAACATCACCATCAGGATGAGCGCGTACAACACGGGCCAGAACATCCGCCCCGACGCGCGAAAAATATTGGCCAGTTTGAGGGCGATTTTCGGCAGCGGATAGCTGAACGTGTGCGCGCCGACACCGATCTGGTTCGATAGCGCAAACAACGATAAACCGATCAACGCCAGCAACAGCCAAGGGCGAACGCGAAGCTCATCCTTCAGCGGCTGGCGATTTCTCAGCAAGGCAATCAGCGCCAACGGCACCAGCAACAGCACACCCAGCCCCGGATAATTAAAGCCTTCGTAATCGCCGCTGGCTTTTGGCAGATCCGGCAAGATGAACGACCAGCCCGCTGGGTCGAGTGGCGACAACAGGTTCATCCGGTACAACCCGAAACCGCCGGATTGCCCGCCGTCGGCAATGGCGAAGTAACCGGCCTGCCAGCAACACACACTCACCACGGCAAACAGCGAAACGCCTTCAAGCAGCCCCTGACGCCGAGTCAGTTGTTGGCTGAAAGTTTTGCCGAGCAGATCTGCTACCCAGATCAGCGCCACCATCGCCAGCAGGTACGCATGCACCATCGCCGTCACCGCGAGTAACGCGCCCCAGGCCAGGCGTCGTCGAGCCAGGTTCGGCAACAACGCGAGGTACAGCGCCGCCAGAATCAGAAAATGCCCGGACAGGGAAAGGTGTCCGCCCATGCGTAGAAACATCGGCGGTGAAACCACCAGCAAACCGGTACCCAGCAAACGAATCAGCGGATTGCCGGTCATCAGCCCCAGCAGTTTCCAGGCGAACCAGGCTTGCAGCACGAAACACGCCAGCAGCCACAGACCGAAATACTGGAAGGTCGCCGGCAACCACGCATTGAACGGTTTGAACAGCAACGCCAGCAGCGGATTGGAGTCGGAAAAGATGATTGAACTGCCCAGCTCCAGACCATAGGAAGGGTTGAGTCCGAGCGGAAAGGTCCAGGGTGAATGGCGAAAATATTCCCAGCCCAGATAATGCGTCGCCGGATCGCCCTGCTCCAGCCAGGCAATGTTTTGCGGATCCAGCGCTTGCGGCCCGATCACACAGAAAAATGCCAGAACGCCGAGCAGTAAAGGCAACACGCCCAGCGCAGGATGGTTTGGTGAAGCCTTCATCGATAAGTCCAGAAATTGTGCAAGACAAAGGTGAACGCTGGAATCGTCAGTGCCACCGCAACGATGCCCAGCAGATAGTGCAGCCCGGCCATCTGCGCCACCCAGGCGACCAGCATCGCCAATAGAAACCCGCACGCCGACACCAGCAGAAAACGCAGTAACGTTCTGCCATGCAAACGTGCCGAGAAACTCCAGGTGGTATTGATCACGTAGGACATCACCGTCGCCACGATGAACGCCACGCCGTTGGCCAGCGGCGGTTGCGCAGTAATGAAGTTGATGAACAGCACCGCCACCAGCGCATGCAGAGCCGTGACAAACAAACCGGTCACAGCAAAGCGCAAACCGCGCTGGAGCAGCGCTGACTTTTCGGTTGAGGTCACGGTTTTTGCGCCAACACGAAAACACTCAAACCGGCCAGACGGTTGATGCCCATCAACGGCAGTTCAAGACTGCATAGCGTCTTGAGAACACCGTTCACTAGCGGATGATGACGCTTGAGTTGCGAACGCGGCGGCTGGGCTTGCGCGCCTTGCGGCAGCAAGCGCAACGCCGCCGCAATCGGAAACACCGCGCCGAAATAATAGGCACCGCGCTGCACCGTCAAACCGGCATCACGCGCCAGGGTTTCGAACTGCGCCAGGGTGTAACGGCGCTTGTGCTCAAGAAAGTCATCGTGGCCACTCCACAAGAACTGGAATGCCGGTACCGTCATCAGAAACCGGCTGCCCGATGGCACTTTGTCGACGTACATCTTGAGCAGACCGAGGTCATCATCGACATGCTCCAGCACGTCCATCAGCAACACCAGATCGGCCTCGATGGTTTCGATCCCGCGACGGTAGTGCACCGGTTTGCCGGCGGTCGTCGCGCTGGAGTCGGCGGGGTAGCTGATATCCACGCACCATGCTTCGCGTGCATCGGTGTGCGTCAGCAAATGGTGGGAGAAAAATCCCGAGCCGGCACCGACATCGAGGATTCGGCTGATGGGTGCATTTCCCAGCAAACGCCGGGTGGCGGCGGCTTTGGAGCAGTAATACCAGTGCTCGTTGATGGCGTCGCCGAGGATGTCGGTTTCCTTGAGATCCATGTGTCAGTCCTTGGGGTCATAGACGCGACGCACCAGAAAAACCGGCCGGCGTTTGGATTCGATATACGTGCGGCCCAGGTACTCACCGAGCACACCGATGCCGATCAATTGCAGTCCACCGAGAAAGGTCACGGCCACCATCAGCGAGGCATAACCGGGCATGTCGATACCGTGAATCAGCGTGCGTAGGACAATGAATATGGCGAAGGCAAATGACACCAGCGACACCAGTGCGCCGACATACGTCCAGATCCGCAACGGTTCAGTGCTGAAACTGGTGATGCCTTCCAGCGCGAAGTTCCACAGGCGCCAGCCATTGAACTTGCTCTGCCCCGCCACGCGCTCCGGGCGCTCGTAATCGACGTGAGTGGTGCGAAAGCCGACCCAGGCGAACAGGCCTTTCATGAAGCGCCGGGACTCCGGCAGGGTCAGCAAAGCATCAACCACGCAGCGATCCATCAGACGAAAATCGCCGACATTCTCGGGCAAAGGCTGTTCAGCGATCTTGTTGTGCAGGCGGTAGAACCAGTGCGCTGATGTCTGCTTGGCCCAGGTGTCGCTGCGACGGCTGATGCGGTGACCGAGCACCACTTCAAAACCTTCTCGCCAACGCTCGATCATCTGCACAATGACCTCGGGCGGGTCCTGCAGATCAGCGTCGATCGGCACCACGATTTGCCCGGTCGCGATCTGCAAACCGGCGGACAACGCTGCTTCTTTGCCGAAGTTGCGACTCAAATCGACGATACGCAGACGCGCATCGTCCCGCTGATGTTCGAGCAGGCGCTCAAGCGTGGCATCGGTACTGCCGTCGTTGACGAATACCAGTTCAAGGTCGATCAACGCCTGCGTCTGAAAGACTTCATTGATGCGCCGCAGAAACGTGTCGAGGCCGTCCTCTTCGTTAAAAACGGGGACCACCAGCGATAACGTCACCCGCCCGGCCTGTTGCGTTCCGTGCTCAGTCAAAGGAGTGCTCTTCTTATAGTGTTTGTCGGTCGCCGAACGATATTCGACGCCATGAGCCGTCCCGTATTAAGCAGCAGCGTCGACGGTGTTGCAAGGATCAGACGGCGTCATTTTGGCCAATCCACAGGCCTATTGCTGCGCTCTAGCCCACGTCCTTCAGAAACATCCGCGAACGATTGGAAACAAATGTCCGATAGCCAAAAAAACCGTCTGCGCTAGGCTTGCGACCATGCGCCACACCGGCTGTCGCACAATGAATCGCATGGAGCGAACTGAATGTATTTCGAGATTTACAGGCAATCCAGAGGCACCCCGAGCACCGGCAAAGGACAATGGCGCTGGAGACTGAGAGCGGGTAACCACGAGACCATCGCCAGTGGCGAGTCGTATGTGAACAAGGCGGATTGTTTGCACGTGATCGGGTTGATCAAGGCTGTGCAGGGGGAGACGCCGGTCAAGGAGATCTAGCCGCTCGGCACGATCCTGCAGATATGAAAAAGCCCCACAGTTTTAAGGCTGTGAGGCTTTTTTTCGGGCTTGTATCGAAAGACATTAAAGAAGCAGCGCGCAACGCTGGCCTCTTGTTCAGTCCGCCAGCCAGGCGTTTCGCCATGCCAACAGATGTTCGTCCTTGAGCATCCACTGATTGAGTACAACGCTGCGCAGGGCGTTTCCAACCTTGGCGCTGGCATCGGGCTCAGCCAGATGTTCGCGAATAGCGGCAATCCAGTCTTGCGAACGGTTCCTGACCCTCGTCACCGGGAAATCACCCCGATAACAAGGGATGTCCGAACAGATCACGGGGAAACCACAGGCGCCATACTCCAACAAGCGCAAATTGCTTTTGCAGGCGTTGAAAAAGTTGTCTTTCAGAGGTGCCAAAGCCAGGTCGAGGTTCAGCTCAGCCAGTCTTTGCGGGTATTTTTCGATACTCACCCCCCTATGGAACTCATGGACATAGGGACGCAGTGCTGGTGGGCACATCCCCATGAATACCCATTCAACTTCTCCTTCCAGCGCACGAACCACTTCGGCAAGGACTTGCAGATCGGCGCTGTGACTCGAGCCGCCGGCCCAGCCAACCCGAGGCTTGCGGCCTTGTTGGCGCTGGCTGGTCAGGTCGCTCCACCAATGGCTCGGCAGACGGTTTTCCATCACCCGGATATCGGCGTTGAACCCCTTCAGCGCATTGGCCAGCGACTCGGTAGACACCACCAACCGATCGCACAGCCCTACGGCTTTCTTCAAGCGTTTGGTGATGTCTTTGGGCAGCAATTCGTGGTTCAAGTTGCCAGCGGGCACGTCAAGAATATAGTCATCCAGCTCGTAAATCTTGAACGCCCTGGAGAATGCCTTGGTGTCCTGCATGTACTCCAGATGAGGCGTTGTGTGCTGTCCCTGGAAAATGATCGTGTCCGGCGCAATGCGCTCCAGTTCTGTCGGTTGCAGTCCCTCGTCGCTCACCGTTCCGCCGATCAGTTGCGCAGCTTTCAGGGCAGCGAAAGGCTGACGCACGCGGTAGTGTCCGCTGCCGAAAGAATCGAGGGGGTGACACAGCACATGAGGCAACTCACGACTGGCAAACGGGTGCCAATCAGTGTCGGTGCGGTATTTGGAGGAGAAGCCACTGCCCTCCAGGGTCAGGTTGCGGTTGTAGGCCGGATCGTTGGCGATTTGCGCAAGCCAACGCTGGTACATCACCGACTGTTCGCCCTTGAACCGTTTGCGCTTGGCTTCCTCCTTGGTCGTGTCGACGTTGTTCTGGCTCACACTGGCTTCGTGAACGAGCAGCGCATAGGGTGTCCAGACAATCAGCCGTCCAGCCTGGCCGACTTTCAGGCACAGATCCACATCGTTAAAGGAAACGGCCAGGCCGACCTCGTCCATCCCCCCCACTTGCTGGTACAGCTCGGTGCTGATCATCAGGCAGGCGGCGGTGACCGCGCTGTAGTTCTGATCAAGATGCAAGCGGTGAAGATAGCCGTTGGACTGCATTGAATCGCCGATAAACGGGTGGTCTGCAACACCACGCAACCCGAGTACCACACCTGCATGCTGAACAGTCCCGTCGAGGAATAACAGTTTGGCGCCCACTATCCCCACTTCCGGCCGCTGGGCGTGATGGAGCAGTGCACCAAGCCAGTCGCCATCAATGATCGCCGTGTCATTGTTGAGCAGCACCAGGTAATCGCCGCGGGCATGACTGGCCGCAAAATTATTGATCGCCGAATAGTTGAACGGGTGCGGATAACGCAGGATGCGCACCTTGGGATTGTTCAACAGCTCCATACCGTTGAACCAGTCCCGGGCCTCGGCTGTTTCGCTGTTGTTGTCGACGATGATCAGTTCGTAATTCGTGTAGCTGGTTTTCTCCATGATGCTTTCGATGCAGCGCAGCAGCATCGGCAGGCAGTCCTTGGTGGGAATGAGGATCGACACCAGCGGCTGTTCCGCATGTTGGTAGACCACACGATTCGCCATTGGCAAAGGTCCGGCCAGCAGCTCATGCGCCACGCCCAGACGCTGCAAGTGCGCCCCGACGATGGCTGCCGAGTTCGCGATGACTTGCGGTTCACCGAGCCACTGAGGGAAATTGATGGCCTGATGCACCAGCACATCCGCGAGGTGCCCGACAGTGCCCAGACCGTGAGTTTCAATCAGCCGAAAAAGCAAATCATGGGGCGCCAGTTCGCTGAAGGCTGGATCAAAGCCGTCGGCAGACAGCGCGGCCTCGCGACTGAAAGCCAGTGCGCGGCCGACATAGGGATAACTGCGCAACATATCCAGATTCAAATCCGGCTTGAATACCGGACTCTGGCAGCCTTCAGCGGTCAGTGAGTCTTCATCGCTGTAGCATGCGCTGACACCGGGATTGAGCGCGATGCCTTCGGCGAGCAAAAGCAGCGCGTGGGGATCCAGTTCGTCTCCGCCACGCAACAGGTACCACCAGTCAACGTCGATCTCCTGCAACAGTTCATTGAGCTGGCTCGGCCACGATTCGGCCAACGGCAGCCAGACCAGATTATCGGCCGGCGTCACGCCTACAGGTTCGGCATTGGAGAGCACCACGATGGCCGCCGCCCGATAAAGCTGGCGATCAATGCTTTCCAGGCTCGAACGCAACAGTCCGATATCACCCGTAGTGTCGGTCAACACCAACAACACATCCGGTTGCCGCGGCCAGCTCGCCAGTCGCGCGGGCAAACCTTCGACCTCGACGGCGGCCAGTTGCCGACTCGCCAGCCAGCGCTGATAAAGGTCGATATTGCGCTGCTGCCGGCCAACATTCGCCAGAACGCCGAAAAAACGCTCTAACGTGTGTGCCAGGGTGCCGTCGAGCTGGCCACTTTCAACTTCGAAATCGCTGCCCGTCAGTTGAATCCGCTCCAAAGGCGCAAACACTTCAATGCGCGCAAAGAACATGGTGCCGGCAAAATAATCCGCTTCGTTGATGCCCTGCGGCTCAATACCGCCACGCTCGGCCAGGGTGACAAGCAACGCGCGGTTGCTTTCGCTGAGGAATCGGGTGACTGGCACCAGGTATCGCTGAGGACCCAGCATCGGCACATGCACCGGGTCGGCCAGGTGTTCCAGCGCTCGACTGAATCGTACCGGGTCCAGCAGATCATCGAATAGTTCAACGCCCCAATCGATCTCCCCGCCCAAGTGCAGCGAACGCTTGGTGTGCAGCTTGACCAGCATGCGGATGTTATCGGCACGCAAGAACGGCAGCACCCGCAGAAACGGCAAAACATCCCTGCCGTGATTCGGCACCCGGTATAGCGAAAAACTCAGTGTGCTGGCCGTCAGTTGAGCACAGATCTCATCTTCACGACCGGCTACGCAGGTTACGTAGAGGTGCAGGCGTTCAGTCTGTTTAATCAAACGACGCAGAATATCTTTCAGCACTTCGGGGTAATACGCATGGATAACCACGCCGACTGGCGGCTCGCCATCCTCGAACGCTGGCGGCTGCGCAACCAGCACTTCGCAGTCTTCGACGTGGGGTGCGGCGCTGCTGCCTGACTTGACGGACTGACGTTCAGAAACGCGGTGAGCACCTTGGGCTGATGGTGGAATTTTCATATTCAAACCAATTCAAATAGGGAGCGAGGCTGGAACTCGCTGGATGCGCCTTTCACGGCCGAGGTGAGCAAGTATCCACTTCAGTGAGAGCGCTGGCCTCATGACTGGACAGAGGATAAACGACGACAGGTGTGATTTGGCGGCCGATCGCTGGCCAATAATGACAGCCCCTACTCTGCGAGCGCGGCTTTAAATGGGTCGGTGAGTCCTGTGAACGTTGTGTCTCTAATGTCGGCAGAGGCTGTGTTTACTTAAATTGCCTCTCTGCGTAGGACCTCACCATGCACGACGCGCTTCAGCGCTATCGCCACGAATACTGGATTCGCAGAAACGAAAAAAGCCCCGTAGATTTTCATCTACGGGGCTTTTTCTATGTAATGGCGGAGAGATAGGGATTCGAACCCTAGGTACCGGTGAAGGTACAACGGATTTCGAATCCGTCCCATTCGGCCACTCTGGCATCTCTCCAACGGCGCGCATCATAACAACACTTTTACCGAAAGCAAACCCTCTTTCGAAATTTTCTTCGTGCTATCAGATGCTTGCGTCGATTAAAGCGGTACACCCAGACGATTGGCGACTTCTTCGTAGGCTTCGATAACGTCACCGAGGCCCTGACGGAAGCGGTCTTTGTCCATCTTCTTCTTGGTGTCCTTGTCCCACAGACGGCAGCCGTCCGGGCTGAACTCGTCACCGAGGACGATGGAGCCGTCGCTGAACACGCCGAATTCAAGCTTGAAGTCGACCAGCAGCAGGCCGGCGTCATCGAACAGCTTGGTCAGGACTTCGTTGACCTTGAGCGACAGTTCTTTCATGCGCGCCAGTTGCTCGGCGGTGCCCCAACCGAAGGCCACGACGTGGGATTCGTTGATGAACGGGTCGCCCTTGGCGTCGTCCTTCAGGAACAGCTCGAAGGTGTAAGGATTGAGCTTCAGGCCTTCTTCGACGCCCAGACGCTTGACCAGGCTGCCAGCGGCGTAGTTACGCACGACGCACTCGACCGGGATCATGTCCAGCTTCTTGACCAGCACTTCGTTGTCGGCCAGCAGTTTGTCGAATTGGGTCGGTACGCCGGCCGCTTCGAGTTTCTGCATGATGAAGGCGTTGAACTTGTTGTTGACCATGCCTTTGCGGTCGAGCTGCTCGATGCGCTTGCCGTCGAACGCCGAGGTGTCGTTGCGAAACAGCAGGATCAAGCGGTCAGCGTCGTCGGTCTTGTAAACCGATTTGGCTTTGCCGCGGTAGAGTTCTTCACGTTTTTCCATGATGGGCTCCGCTTGCTAAGTAGGTGGGCTAGGCGATGTGGCGCCAGTCGAGCCCTGAATCTTGATCGGCCAGTTGCAGCCAGTCCGGGTCGCACCCGAGGGTGTCGACAAAACATTGCCGGGCCAGCTGCGGCAGGTTGTTCTTGCTGCTCAGATGGGCCAGGACCAGGTGTTGCAAGCCCTGCCAGCCCAACTCGGACACCAGGAATGCCGCCTGATGGTTGTTCAAATGTCCCAGCTCGCCGCCCACCCGCTGCTTGAGAAAGTACGGGTAATGACCACGGGCCAGCATGTCGCGACAATGGTTGGACTCGATCATCAATGCATCGAGGTCCCGATAACCATCCAGCACCCGCTCGCAGTAGGAACCCAGGTCGGTCAGCAGGCCGAAGCGCCGCTGCTGGTGATCACTGAAAACGTACTGGGTCGGTTCCTGCGCATCATGGGCCACGGCAATGACCCTGATGCTCAGTGCACCGATCTGCAGTTGCTCGCCGCCGGCCAGAAAGCCTGCGGGTTCAATCGGTTTGCGCATCCCGCGCAGTGTGCCGCGACTGAGGTAGACCGGTAGATTGTAGCGCCGAGACAGTAAACCCACGCCATGCACGTGGTCGGCATGTTCGTGGGTTACGAGTATCGCGCTCAGTTGCGCCGGGTTCACACCCAGGCGCAACAGGCGTTTTTCGGTTTCCCGCAGGGAAAAACCACAATCCACCAGCACATACGTATCAGCACTGGCGATCAGCGTGCCGTTCCCTTGGCTACCGCTGCCGAGAACGGCAAAACGCATGGTTGATCAGCCCAGGTTGTCCTGAATCACGCTCAACACTTTGCGTGCCACTTCAGCCGGCGCGACGGTGTTGATGTTTTTCTCGACGGTCACCTGAATGTTCTCGCCAACCTTGCTCAGGCGAACCTGATAACGCTCGGCACGGGCTTCAACTTCTTCCTTGCTCGGCGCACTGCCAAACAGGCTGCTGAAGAAACCAGGCTTGTCGTCTTTCTTCTCGGCTTTTTCGGCCAGGTTGATGTAGTACAGGCCCAGGCTACGGTTGATGTCTTCAACGCGCCATTCGCCTTGTTCCAGTGCACGGCCAACGCTCGACCAGGCACGATCCAGATCGTTACCGACGTTCAACACCGGGTTGCCGCTGCCGTCTTCGCTGAGGCTGACACGGCTTGGCGTATCGAAATCACGCGAGGCCAGCATCGACACCGAACCGCCCTTCTCGGAGATCCGGCTCATGCTCGCGAGCATGTCGTCGACCAGCGCTGCGTCCAGGCCAGTGTTGACCGAACGGTTGGTGAAGGCCACGTCGGCCGTGCTGCCGGCAGGACGCTCGGCGCTGACCACGTAGATTTCACTGGTGTTGCGCTGCACGCCCGGCTCGATCCGCACACGCACACGGGTTTCGCTGTCGCTGGCGATGCCGGCTGCGCTCAGGCGCTTGGCCATGGCCGCGGACAGTTCGTCGGAATGCTGCCAGGTGGTAGTGAACTCACCGGTCTGCGGGCGCTGTTCATCCAGACGGAAACCGTTGTCCTGGAAGAATTGCACCGCCACTGGCCAGACTTCGGCCGGTGGGTGCTGGGCCACGACCCAGCGGGAGTCACCGCTCTTCTGCAGCGAGTAATCGCTGGCATCGGCAACGGCCGACAGCGGCTGAGGACGCGGCACAATGTATTCGCCCTTCTCGGTGTCATCAGCAACGTTACGCGGGATCGGCAACAGCGGATCCAGACGCTTGGAAGTGCTGACTTCCGGTGGCAGTTGCATTGGTGCAGTCTGTTGCGCTTGCAGGTAATCGCTACCACGGTCGCGGAAATAACCTTCCGGCCCCCAGACCCATCCGCAGCCGCTGGTGCTGGAGATAATCAAGGCAAGTGCGGAAAGTCCGGCCATTCGCTTCATGCGTTGTACTTCCTCAATTAAACCAGGACGCTGCACTGGCGCAGGGCCGAGCGGAGCGTTTCGTGACAAGGTGTGCTCAGCCAGGTCAGTGGCAAGCGGATGCCTTCGTGCATCAGGCCCATTTCCACCAAAGCCCACTTCACCGGAATCGGGTTGGCTTCGATGAACAGGTCTTTGTGCAGTGGCATCAGTTTTTCGTTGATCGCCCGTGCGGTGTCGGCGTCGCCTTTGAGCGCAGCCTCGCACAGATCGGCCATTTCGCGCGGCGCGACGTTCGCCGTCACCGAGATGTTGCCTTTGCCGCCCAGCAGGATCAGCTCAACGGCGCTCGGATCATCGCCGGACAGCACGATGAAATCCTTGCTCACACCATCGATGATTGCTTTGGCACGCTTCAGGTCGCCGGTGGCTTCCTTGATACCGATGATGTTCGGCACGGTGGACAGGCGGATCACGGTCTCGGCTTGCATGTCGCAAGAGGTGCGGCCAGGAACGTTGTAGAGAATCTGCGGAATGTCGACCGCTTCAGCGATGTGCTTGAAGTGCTGGTACAGACCTTCCTGAGTCGGCTTGTTGTAGTACGGAACCACCAGCAGGCAGGCGTCGGCACCGGCTTCCTTGGCGTTGCGGGTCAGCTCGACAGCTTCGCGGGTCGAGTTGGCGCCAGTGCCGGCGATGACCGGAATGCGCCCGGCAACCTGTTTGACTACGGCTTTGATGACGGCGATGTGTTCTTCTACATCAAGGGTTGCCGACTCGCCGGTAGTACCGACCGCGACAATGGCATGGGTGCCGTTCTTGAGATGGAAGTCCACGAGTTTGCTGAGGCTGTCCCAGTCAAGACGCCCTTGTGCATCCATGGGAGTGACCAGTGCCACCATACTGCCCGCAATCATGAAACCGCTCCTGCCGGAAAAAGAGAGCGGTAATGGTACTGGCGCCAAGATGCTTGCACAAGCGAAGTACTGCGCTGCCGCCATTCCCCTTGGCGCCGCTTTTCGCTACCCTTCAGACTTTGATCGGTACTGATCAGCTTGTACGCCGGGTTCCAGCCTCCTTTTACGGCCTCCCAGACCCCGTTCCTGCGTCGCATCGACGCGCTCCCGCTATAGTGGAGCGAGCCGCGAGCGCTTGCCGGGCCTCTTTGTACGGACAGCCAGAACAGGCACTCCCCGGTGGCCAACGCCCTTAAACCTACCGACCGCTCATCGCTTTAGGAATGCTGCATGTCCACCCCCACAGTTCGCGAACAATTCCTTGTCATCAGTGCCCTCGGCGCCAACCCCATGGAGCTGACTAACGTCCTGTGCCGCGCCAGCCATGAAAATCGCTGCGCCGTGGTTACTTCACGCCTGACTCGCCACGGCGAGTGCAGCGCTTTGGTCCTCGAGGTCTCCGGCAGTTGGGATGCCCTCGCCCGCCTGGAAGGCAGCTTGCCGGGCCTGGCCAAGAAACACGCTTTCACCGCCAACGTGGTGCGCAGCGCACCGCTGGAAAATCGTCCGCAGGCCCTGCCGTACGTGGCGTATGTCAGCTCGGCGTATCGCCCGGACATCATCAATGAGCTGTGCCAGTTCTTCATGGATCACAACGTCGAACTGGAAAACCTGACCTGCGACACGTATCAGGCGCCGCAGACCGGCGGCACCATGCTCAACGCCACATTTACCGTGACCCTGCCCGCCGGCACCCAGATCAGCTGGCTGCGCGACCAGTTCCTCGACTTCTCCGACGCGATGAACCTGGACGCACTGATCGAGCCTTGGCGCCCACAGAACCCAATGTAAGGAAACTTTCATGGCCGTTGTCATCGACCAACCGGTTGCCGATTTCGCAGCACCTGCCACCAGCGGGCAGACTGTCAGCCTGTCTGCCCTCAAGGGCAAGCAAGTGGTGATCTATTTCTATCCGAAGGACAGCACCCCGGGTTGCACCACAGAAGGCCAGGGCTTTCGTGATCAATACGCCGCATTCAAGGCCGCCAATACCGAGATTTTCGGTATCTCCCGCGACAGCCTGAAGTCCCACGAGAACTTCAAGTGCAAGCAGGAGTTTCCGTTCGAGCTGATCAGCGACAAGGACGAAGCCGTCTGCCAACTGTTCGATGTGATCAAGCTGAAGAAGCTGTACGGCAAGGAATACCTGGGCGTAGATCGCAGCACGTTTCTGATTGATAAGGACGGTGTGCTGCGTCAGGAATGGCGTGGCGTGAAAGTGCCGGGGCATGTGGATGCTGTTTTGGCAGCTGCGCAGGACTTGAATAAAGCCTGATGGCTTTGCGTCGCCCTCATTGACGCCTTCGCGAGCAAGCTCGTTCCCACATTGGACTTGTGAACGCCACAGATCCAGTGTGGGAGCGAGCTTGCTCGCGAATGGGCCCTGACTTCACCGAATAATCGGGATCAACCACTAGAGCAGTGGCGCCACCACCGGTTCCTTGCGCGGCCACGCATCCAGCACTGCCTTGAACAGGGTCGCCAGCGGGATCGCAAAGAACACGCCCCAAAATCCCCACAACCCGCCAAACAACAGCACCGCACAGATGATTGCCACCGGGTGCAAATTGACCGCCTCCGAGAACAACAGCGGCACCAGCACATTGCCATCCAGTGTCTGAATGATCCCGTAGACCGCCATCAGATAAATGAACTGATCGCTCCAGCCCCACTGGAACAGCGCAATCAGCAGCACCGGCACGGTCACCACCACCGCGCCCACATACGGCACCACCACCGACACACCGACCAGCAACGCCAGCAGCGCCGCATAGTTGAGTCCGAGGGCGACAAACGCGATGTAGGTCACGCCGCCGCAAATCACGATTTCGATGACCTTGCCGCGAATATAGTTGGCGATCTGCCGGTTCATCTCCTGCGCAACCCGAGTGATCAGCGCGCGCTCACGCGGCAAGTAGCCACGCACCCACTCGCCGATCATGACCCGGTCCTTGAGGAAGAAGAACACCAGAATCGGCACCAGCACCAGGTAGATCATGATGTTCACCAGCAGCGGCAGACTCGACAGCGAGAACGTCAGCGCCCACTGGCCGAACTTGCCGATCTCGCCACGCGCCGCCTCGATCGCCTGCAACACTTGCTCATCGGACACCAGGTGCGGATAGCGTTCCGGCAGCAGCAACAGCAGCGACTGCCATTTGGCGAGCATGCCCGGCAACTCATTGAACAGGGTGATCAACTGATGCCAGAGCAACGGCAACACCACAAGGATAAACAGCATCAGCACGCCCATGAACAGCGCAAACACCAATCCTACCGCCACACCACCCGGCACGCGCAGACGCTCGATCGTGACCACCAGGCCCTGCATGAGATACGCCAGCACCATCCCCGCCAACACCGGCGCGAGCATGCCGCCGAGGGTGAGCACGGCCGTGAAGGCGAGAACCAGCAGCACCGCCAGCACCACCGCTTCCTCATCGGAGAAATAGCGCTGAATCCAGTCGCGTAACACTTTGAACATCAATAATCCTTAGATTGTAACGCTGTCGATTTCAGGCCTTTTTCAACCAGTAACGGTAAACACCTGCTTCGTCTTCTTCGCGCAGCAGCGTATGACCGGCCAATTTGGCAAAGGTGCGAAAGTCGCGTTGCGAGCCCGCATCGGTGGCGATCACCTTGAGGACGGCGCCACTCTGAAGCTTGTTCAGCTCCATTTTCGCCTTGAGCAACGGCAACGGACAATTCAGGCCACTGGCGTCCAGTTCCACGTCATGGGCTACAGCGTCAGTCATTGCGTCACTCCGGTTCAGGTCTTCGAGCTGCCTAGAATATCTGGTCGCAGCTTCGGTGTCCGGCTACAGTAAGGTCTTTGTCTTCTAAGGCTTTGTGCATGACTTTTCTGCGCCCTACCCTGCTGACGCTCGCTTGCCTGCTCGCCTCACCAGGCTTTGCCGACGATCTGCCGTCACTCGGCGACGCCAGTTCTGCCATTGTCTCGCCGCAACAGGAATACCAGCTTGGCCGCGCTTGGCTGGCGATGTTGCGCAGCCAGGTTTCACAGCTCAACGATCCGCAGCTCAAGGACTACGTCGAGTCCAGCGTCTATAAGCTGGTGGAGACCAGTCAAGTCACTGACCGACGTCTTGAATTCATTCTGATCAACAGCCCGCAGCTCAACGCCTTTGCGGCGCCGGGCGGCGTGGTCGGGGTCAACGGCGGTTTGTTCCTCAATGCGCAGACCGAAGGTGAATACGCTTCGGTACTGGCGCACGAACTGGCGCACTTGTCGCAACGCCACTTTGCGCGTGGCGTCGAGGCATCGCAACGAATGCAGGTGCCGATGATGGCCGCGCTGCTGGCCGGGATCGTCATCGCCGCAGCCGGTGGCGGTGACGCTGGTATTGCGACCATCGCCGGTACGCAGGCAGCGGCGATTCAGTCGCAACGTACCTTCTCCCGGCAGAACGAACAGGAAGCCGACCGCATCGGCATTCTCAATCTGGAGAAGGCCGGGTATGACCCGCGCTCGATGCCGACCATGTTCGAACGCCTGATGCGTCAATACCGTTTCGACGCCAAGCCACCGGAATTCCTGCTGACTCACCCGGTGACCGAATCGCGTATTGCCGACACCCGCAACCGTGCCGAACAGGCCAAACCGGGCGGCATTGAAGACTCCAAGCGCTATCAATTGATCCGCGCGCGCGTGCAGTTGATCTACGAAGAAACCCCGGGTCTGGGCGCCAAGCGTTTCCGTGCGCAGCTGGATGAAAACCCGAAGAACGATGTGGCGCGCTACGGTCTGGCGATTGCGCAGATCAAGGGTGGCCAGTTGAATGAAGCGCGCGAGAATCTCAAGCAATTGCTGGCGACATCGCCGAACGAAATCATCTACAACCTCGCCCAAGTCGATCTGGACATCACCAATAATCGTTTGCCGGATGCACAGTCCCGTGTGGACCGGATGCTTACACAATATCCGGGCAACTATCCGCTGAATCAGGTTCGAGTGGATCTGCTGCTGAAACAGAATCGCGCGCCGGATGCCGAGAAGGCGCTGGAAGCATTACTCAAATCCCGCCCGGATGATCCGGATGTCTGGTATCAGGTCGCCGAAACCCGTGGCTTGTCGGGGAACATCATTGGCCTGCACCAGGCGCGGGCCGAGTATTTCGCGCTGGTTGGCGATTATCGCCAGGCGATCCAGCAACTCGATTTTGCCAAGCGCAAGGCGGGCAGCAACTTCCCGCTGTCTTCACGCATCGATGCCCGCCAGCGTGAGCTGATGGAACAGGAGCGGATGGTCAAGGACATGATGGGCTAAGCCTCCTGCCGTCCAGACAAAAGCTTCAGGCATAAAAAAACCGCCTCTTTCGAGGCGGTTTCTTTTTTACCTTAGCGCTGGATTATTCAGCCAGTTTGAAGGTGATGAAGCTGGCACGACCTTGACGCAGAACGCGCATCGACACCGAACGGTTCTTCGGCAGTGCCTTGGCGATCTCGCCGAACTCCTTGGTGGAGCCGATGGCTTGGTTGTTCAGGTGCGTGATCACGTCACCTGGCTGCAGACCAATCAGCGCCGCAGGACCGTCCTGCACTTCCTTGATCACCACACCACCTTTGAGGTCGTAGGTTTTCTTCTGCTCGGCGGTCAGCTCGCCCACCGACACACCGAGGCGGTTGCTGGTGCTTTCAGTGCCGGACTTCGGCAGTGCATCCAGTTCTTTGTCTTCGTCAGGGATCGCGCCAACGGTCAGCTCGACATTCTTGCGCTTGCCTTCACGAATCACTTCCAGATTGGCTTTGGCGCCAGCTTTCAGTGCGCCGACCAGATGCGGCAGATCAGCAGACATGACGATCGGCTGACCGTTCATGCTCAGGATCACGTCGCCGACTTGCAGGCCGCCCTTGGCTGCCGGGCCGTCATCCTGAATCTGGGCAACCAGCGCGCCGGCCGGTTTATCCAGACCGAACGACTCGGCCAGATCCTTGTTCACTTCCTGGATGACCACGCCCAGCCAGCCGCGACTGACTTTGCCACCGCTCTTCAGCTGATTGGACACATCCATCGCCACGTCGATCGGGATCGCGAACGACACGCCCATGAAACCACCCGAACGGGTGTAGATCTGCGAGTTGATGCCGACCACTTCACCGTTCAGGTTGAACAGCGGACCACCGGAGTTGCCTGGGTTGATCGGCACGTCGGTCTGAATGAACGGCACGTAGTTTTCGTTCGGCAGGCTGCGGCCAACGGCGCTGACGATGCCTTGAGTCACGGTATGGTCGAAGCCAAACGGCGAACCGATTGCCACGACCCACTGACCGGCTTTCAAGTCCTGGGATTTGCCGAGTTTGAGCACCGGCAGATCCTTGCCTTCGATTTTCAGCAAGGCCACGTCGGAGCGTGGATCGGTGCCGATCAGCTTGGCTTTCATTTCACTGCGGTCGGCGAGGCGGACGAGGATCTCGTCGGCATCGGCGATTACGTGGTTATTGGTCAGGATGTAGCCATCCGGGGAGATAATGAAGCCCGAACCCAGCGACTGCGCTTCACGCTGACGACCACCACCACCCGGCGAACGCTGCTGAGGCGGCATGCCGCGCTCGAAGAACTCGCGCAGCATCGGCGGCAGGCCTTCCAGATCAGGCATCTGCTGGTTCACTTTGCGATCCGGCAGTTTCTGCGTGGTACTGATGTTCACCACGGCTGGCGAAGCTTGTTCGACCAATTGGGTGAAGTCAGGCAGATCGGCCGCTTGCGCCGCAGGCACCGCCTGACCGAGCAACAGCACAGTGGCGAAAATGGAGAGATAGGATTTCAAACTTGGTATCGACATACAGCTCCCGTTACGACGAGCAGGGTTAAGCGATATGGAGCAAGGAACGCCGGAAACCACCGACCGGCATTTTTGTTCCGGCAACAACAAACAAGGCCAGAGCCGTGAGGCTCTGACCTATAAAAAATTTTCGGGGTATTTGCAAATGAAAATGCTCAGCAAACATTTCATCTACGTCTCGATGAAGACGTGGTAATGACTGAAATCAGCTCACTGCTTACTGGTTGCAGTGCCATCGGTATTTCGCATCGACAGAGCAATTCGTTCGGCAGTGCCAATTGGAATTTCACCAACCACGGTGACCATCATCTCGCCTTCAGGCGTTGTCAGGCGACGTGAAACGGCAACGGTTGGACCCAGTTGCGTGCGGGTGTCAGTGACGGTTGCGCCGTTCAAAGGCTCAAGGAAAACCGAAAAACGTGCCAAGCCGTCGTCGTACAGCAAACTGTTGACCTGAGTCTTGGTTTCCGGGTCCTTGTGCGAGGTGCTGCTGGTCAGTTCAAAACCCGGCGGCAGCCAGTCCGAATGCCAGACCTGAGCGGTCTTGACCGCCGAAGCCTTGTCGCTGTCGAGCGTTATCGCTTTACAGTCGGCATCAGCCTGCAAATCTTTGTCCGACGGGACTTCGTCAGTATCGAGACTGGTGAACTGGAAGCGTTCGAGCAACTGCCCCTTGTCGTTCAGCAGCAACGACTTCAGCGGCAAACCCGTTTTCTTGTCCAGATGCAATTCAAAACCGTAACGATGCTGATCGCGAGGCGTCAGCGATACAATCACTGCGTCTCGCCCAGCCACGCGCGATTTGCCGATGACGGCAAGGTCATACCAGTTTTTCAGCTTTTGCGGATCGAGAGGACGAGCGGCTGAGTTGGGGGAATCCCCCAGACCGGCAATCAGGGTGCCGCTGACGCATTGAGTGTGTCCATCAATGCGCACGACTTCCTGCGCCGAACCGTCGAGCTGGAGTAAACGCTCGCGAACCTGGCCATTCTGGACGCGATGCCAGATGTTATGGGTAGAAAAGCTACCGTTACGCTCGTATACGAAAGTGCCGTGAAAGCTTTGCTGCTGCTCGGCCTGGCCCAGACGGGTCAACCAGTCCTGGGCCTCATCAGCGTGGGCTGGAACTATGAACCAGCCACTGAGCAGAAGCGAAAGTAGAGGTATGGCGCGCATGATCCTCCTTAACGGTTTTCCAGACTTGCTGCACGTGCGTATGGCAACGCGCTTTCAGTGCCTTTCAGTGCGGCCTGTTGTGCGTGCTGACGCAGGTAGCCTGGCAGACGCTGATCATGCCAGCCTGGCTGACCTTGCAGTACGCCGTTGGCCATAGGGCCAGTGGCTTCCGAACTTTCACTATAGCCTGCCAGAACAGCCGGACCTTTGACCTGTGGGGTGGCCAGGGTTGGCTGATTGGATTGCTGAGCCAGTTCGACACCAGCGATTTCGTCCTGGTTGTACAGACGAACACCGGCCAGAACGGCAACAGTCACCGAGGCTGCAACAGCCAGACGGCCAAGATTGCGCCATGGGCTGCGAGATACTTTGGCCGGAGCCGTTTCGTCTTCCAGTGCAGCAGACACTGCCGCAGCGATATCCAGACGTGGAAGCAGCAGATCCTTGTGCATGGCTGCCCGAGCGATCTGGTAACGAGCCCAGGTCTCACGGGTATCCACATCATCCAGTGCATTGAGCACTCGACGCAATTCCAGTTCGTCCGCTTCGTTATCCATCACTGCGGACAGCGATTCCTGCAGGGCTTCACGACTCATGGCGTTCCTCTCTTGGCTGTCGCCGCTGTCTCAGTTTTCCTGCAACAACGGCTGCAGGGCTTTATCGATGGCCTCCCGGGCGCGGAAAATCCGGGAGCGCACGGTACCCACCGGACATTGCATGACGCTCGCAATGTCCTCGTAACTCAGACCATCGAATTCACGTAAAGTTAACGCCGTACGCAAATCCTCTGGCAGTTGCTGAATGGTTCGATGGACAGTGCCTTCGATCTCATCCCGCAGCAGTGCACGTTCTGGTGACTCGAGATCCTTGAGGCCATGATCGCCATCGTAGAACTCTGCATCTTCGGAACTTACATCGCTATCCGGCGGCCGGCGGCCGCGTGAAACCAGGTAATTCTTTGCCGTGTTAATGGCAATACGGTACAGCCACGTATAAAACGCACTGTCGCCGCGAAAGTTTCCAAGTGCTCGATACGCCTTGATAAAGGCTTCCTGAGCCACGTCCTGGGCTTCATGGGTGTCGTGCACAAAACGCACGATCAACCCGAGAATCTTGTGCTGATACTTCAGCACCAACAGATCGAAAGCTCGCTTGTCGCCGCGTTGAACGCGCTCGACCAGCTGCTGATCCTCTTCCTGGGTTAGCATGAACACTCCTCGATAAGCCCGAAGGAGACTTGCATAACTAAACGACCAGACTTGCAAACATAGACTCGGGCTTTTCGCAAAAGTTCTCCCCCTCCAGGCAAGTTTCCTGCGGGCTCTGATTTGGCACGCACGAAAAGCGCAGCTCGGGATAAACCGGCTGCGCGAATAATCTTGTCATCGGTTTCGCCGGCAGGAATCCAACCGCAGATTCCGCACTGAAGCCGACACTGTCCCTTATCTCTGGCACCGACTATTGATCTTGGGCCTTTGGCAAAAGTTCCAATTATTTATAGCCTTCACCACCTGACATTGGGCGACCCTGTGCAGAAAAAGGCTGTTTCAGCACCGATACAGTCGTCTTTTCCCCAAACGGGTGAGAAAAACTTCCGACGAAGCACACGGTTTTTTCGGTCACAGTAGTTTCACAATGCCATATCGGCCCGGCTATTGTGCCGCTCCCCCCTCTATATACTAGTGGGCTGTGTGGCTGTCTTGACTCGCCGATCCGGCAGTCCTGCACCACCCCCGACCCGGGTCGCTTTGAGCGGAATCCTGTAATGAGCCAACAATTCCAACATGATGTTCTGGTCATTGGCAGCGGTGCTGCCGGTTTGAGTCTCGCGCTGACCCTGCCGGGTCACTTGCGCATTGCCGTATTGAGCAAAGGCGATCTCGCCAACGGATCCACCTATTGGGCCCAGGGCGGCGTCGCAGCTGTGCTGGATGACACCGACACTGTCGAATCCCACGTCGACGACACCCTGAACGCCGGCGGCGGTCTGTGCCACGAAGACGCAGTGCGTTTCACCGTCGAGCACAGCCGAGAGGCCATCCAGTGGCTGATCGACCAAGGCGTGCCCTTCACCCGCGACGATCAGTCCGGCACTGAAGACGGCGGATTCGAATTTCACCTGACCCGCGAAGGTGGCCACAGTCACCGCCGCATCATCCATGCGGCCGATGCCACCGGCGCTGCCATCTTCAAAACCCTCCTGGCCCAGGCCAAAGAGCGTTCGAATATCGAACTGCTGGAGCAGCGGGTCGCCGTCGACCTGATCACCGAACGACGCCTGGGCATGGAAGGCGAACGCTGCCTCGGCGCCTACGTACTCAACCGCAAGTCTGGCGAAGTCGACACCTACGGTGCACGCTTCGTGATTCTGGCCTCGGGCGGTGCTGCCAAGGTCTATCTCTATACCAGTAACCCCGACGGCGCCTGCGGTGACGGCATCGCCATGGCCTGGCGTTCGGGTTGCCGGGTGGCGAACCTGGAGTTCAACCAGTTCCACCCGACCTGCCTGTATCACCCGCAGGCCAAGAGTTTTCTGATCACCGAAGCCCTGCGCGGCGAAGGCGCCCATTTGAAGCTGCCCAATGGCGAACGCTTCATGTCCCGCTTCGACAAGCGCGCCGAGCTGGCACCGCGTGACATCGTCGCCCGGGCCATCGACCATGAAATGAAGCGTTTGGGCGTTGACTGCGTGTATCTCGACATCAGCCACAAACCCGAAGCGTTCATTAAAAGTCACTTCCCGACTGTTTATGAGCGCTGCCTGGGATTCGGCATCGACATCACCAAACAGCCGATCCCGGTCGTCCCGGCCGCGCATTACACCTGTGGCGGCGTGATGGTCGATCAGAACGGTCGCACCGATGTGCCGGGGCTGTATGCCATCGGCGAAACCAGCTTCACCGGCCTGCATGGCGCCAACCGCATGGCCAGTAATTCGCTGCTGGAATGTTTCGTCTATGCCCGTTCGGCGGCGGCGGACATTCTCGCGCAACTGGACGATGTCGCCGCGCCAAGCGCCCTGCCCGTCTGGGATGCCAGCCAGGTCACCGACTCCGACGAGGACGTGATCATCGCGCACAACTGGGATGAACTGCGGCGGTTCATGTGGGACTACGTCGGCATCGTGCGCACCAACAAGCGCCTGCAACGGGCGCAGCACCGTGTGCGCCTGCTGCTGGACGAAATCGACGAGTTCTACAGCAACTATAAGGTCAGTCGCGATCTGATCGAACTGCGCAACCTGGCACAAGTCGCCGAACTGATGATTTGCTCAGCCATGGAGCGCAAGGAAAGTCGCGGCCTGCATTACACCCTCGACTATCCCGACCTGTTGCCTGAGGCACTCGACACTATTCTGGTGCCGCCCACCTACGCCGGCTGAACTTGAGCCGCACTCGCAGGCGCCGGTGCAGATCCGCCGCCTGCGAGTCCCGTGGCACACAGATTGATCTGACCCGCCATTCCCCACGCAGACGAAAACGCAACACCACGATCAACGGCAGCGCCAGGCTGTCCGGCCTCAACTGCACGGCTTGCCAGCCATCCGCCTGATTCCATAACTGCCAGCCATCGGCGTCCCGGCGCAATCCGCGAAACGCCTGAGGGTGATTTAGCAGAATCTGCCGAGGCAACACCCAATATCCATGAAGCAGACAGCCAAAAGCCCCGAGCAAACTTGCCCAGAGTGGAATAGAAAGCAGGAACAACGAACCCAGTGCGAACGCCTGGGCCAACAGATACGCCGCCAGCAACTGCCGTGAGGCATGCCAGCGGCATTCGAACGTGTTACTTGGGCTGGACACGGTCCAGGATCATGCGAACCATGCGCTGCAGCTCCGGATCTTCAGACTCGCTGCGCTCCATGAACCAACCGAACATGTCCTGATCCTCACACGTCAACAGACGGACATACAGATCGCGATCCACCTGATTCAGGTCTGCATAGACCTCCTTCACGAACGGCACCAGCAACACGTCAAGCTCAAGCATGCCGCGACGGCTGTGCCAAAAGAGGCGATTCAGTTCAACTTGTTCGACCATGGAGCCCTCCTCAAATTTGGCGGCAAGTATACAGCGCCGAGGCGGGTCGCACAGTCGGCTTTGGTCGGGCACCACCGATCCTTTATCAACTACCCATTTCACCAACGCGCCCTTATGATGTGCCCCAGTCTATTTACCCTGCGAAGACCCATGGCCGATTCTGCTTTTTTCTGCACCCTGTCTCATGAAGGCGTTCTCGCGGTTCGCGGCGCGGATGCCGGAAAATTCCTGCAAGGCCAGTTGACCTGCAATCTCAATTACCTGAGCGACAGCCGCGCCAGCCTCGGTGCTCGTTGCACACAGAAAGGCCGGATGCAGTCGAGCTTCCGCATTCTGCTCGAAGGTGACGGCGTGGTCCTGGCGATGGCCAGCGAGCTGCTGGAGCCGCAACTGGCGGACCTGAAAAAGTACGCGGTGTTCTCCAAATCGAAACTGACCGACGAAAGCGCCGCCTGGGTACGCTTCGGCCTGGAGCACGGCGACAATGCCTTGATCGGTCTTGGTCTGGACCTGCCGGCGGAAACCGACAGCGTTGTGCGTCACGATGGCCTGATCGCGATTCGCGTCTCGCCCGACCGCGCCGAACTCTGGGCACCGGCCGATCAGGCTGACGCGATCAAAGCCAAATTGTCCGAAGCCCTGCCTGAAGCCGAACTGAATCAATGGCTGCTGGGCCAGATCCGCGCCGGTATCGGTCAGGTCATGCCAAGCACTCGCGAGCTGTTCATCCCGCAGATGCTCAACCTGCAGGCCGTCGGCGGCGTGAGTTTCAAAAAAGGCTGCTACACCGGCCAGGAAATCGTCGCGCGCATGCAGTACCTGGGCAAACTCAAGCGTCGTCTGTACCGCTTGAGCCTGGACGCTGCTGATTTGCCGGAACCTGGCACACAACTGTTTGCGCCGAGCCACAACAGCGCCATCGGCGAAGTGGTGCTGGCCGCCAAGGCCGGACAAAACATTGAACTCCTGGCGGTGCTGCAGGCCGAAGCTGCCGAAGCCGGTGATTTGCATCTGGGCACCCTCGAAGGTCCCGCGCTGCATCTGCTCGACCTGCCCTACGAACTGGATCGCGACCGCGAAATCCAGCGCTGATCGCAGCATTTGTTGCAACACCCTAGAGAGTTTAAATGAGCGAACTGGCGGAAAAAGTCCAACAGGATTTGGTTGCGGCCATCGATAACGATGACCTGGTTCTGCCCACGTTGCCGGAAGTGGCCCTGCAGATTCGCAAGGCCGCTGAAGACCCGGAAATCAGCGTCAGCGACCTGAGCAAAGTGATCGGCCGTGACACGGCACTGTCGGCGCGCCTGATCAAAGTGGTCAACAGCCCGCTGCTGCGCGCCGCTCAGGAAGTCACCGACCTGCACACAGCCATCACCCGGTTGGGCATCAACTACAGCAGCAACCTGGCCATCGGCCTGGTGATGGAGCAGATCTTTCACGCCCGCTCGGAAGTGGTCGAACAGAAGATGCGCGAAGTCTGGCGCAAGAGCCTGGAAATTGCCGGGGTCAGTTACGCGTTGTGCCGCCGCTACACGCAACTCAAGCCCGATCAGGCAGCCCTTGGCGGGCTGGTGCATCAGATCGGGGTACTGCCGATTCTGACTTACGCCGAAGATCACTATGAGCTGCTGTCGGATCCGGTCAGCCTCAACCATGTGATCGACCATATTCACCCGTTGCTCGGCGACAAGTTGCTGCGCGTGTGGGAGTTTCCGGAACGATTGGTGGAGTTGCCGGGGCGCTATCAGGACTTCAAGCGCGACTCGACTGCTATTGACTATGTCGATCTGGTGCAGGTGGCGAGCCTGTATTGCCACAAGGGCACTGACCACCCGTTTGCGCGGATTGATCCACTGAGCGTGCCGGCGTTCAGAAAGCTTGGGATTGATCCGGAAAACAAAGCGCTGTGTGAAGATCTGGAAGAGTCGCGGACGATGTTTTATTGATCCGGAACCGAGGCGCGACCTTCGCGAGCAAGCTCGCTCCCACATTGGAGTGCATTCCAGAGTGGGAGCGAGCTTGCTCGCGAAGGGGCCAGCAAACCACCACAATCAGCCGGCGATAAAACTGACCCGCACCTTCAACCCCGCCTGCTCGCCATCATGCAAGGTGATCTGCGCCAGATGCGCCCGGCAGATCTCGCCAACAATCGCCAGGCCCAAGCCTGAACCCGCCACCTGCTGATTGCGCCGATAGAAGCGCTCGAACACCCGATCGCGCTCTTCCAGCGGAATCCCCGGGCCGTCATCTTCAACCTCCAGCACCGCCGGCGCCGTCACCCGCAAAATCACGTTGCCGCCCGATGGCGTGTGCGCCAAAGCGTTGTCCACCAGATTGCTCAGCAACTCATTCAACAACGTCGGTTCACCGCGCAGCCACACCGGTTCGTCCGCCTCGAGCGCCAGGGCCACCCCGCGCTTGTGCGCCAGTGGCGCCATGGCCATGCCCAGTTCTCGGGCCAACTGACTCAGATCGAGCAACTGCGCGCCGCCCTCGGCAATCGCCCGGGCGCCGTTTTCGACCCGCGCCAGCGACAGCAACTGATTGGCCAGATGCGTCAGGCGATCTGTGCTTTGTGCGGAGGACTCCAGCGTCGAACGCCAGACCTCGGCATCATTGGAACGCAGGCCCAGCTCAAGCCGCGCCTTCAGCGCTGCCAAAGGCGTACGCAACTCATGGGCGGCATCGGCAATGAACTGCGCCTGTCGCTCAAACTGGCCACGCAAGCGCTCGGTGAAGTGGTTAAGCCCGCGCACCAGCGGCCACAGTTCATGTTGCACTTCAACCAATGGCAACGGGCGCAAGTCGTCGGGCTGACGCTCTTCCACCGCCGTGCGCAAGCGCTCCAATGGGCGCAGTGCCGCACTGACCGCGAACCAGACCAGCAACAACGCGCCAATCGCCAACATGCCCAAACGCAGCAAGGTATCGGCGGCCAGACTGCGCGCCATGCTCACCCGCGCTTCGTCGGTTTCGGCCACGCGGATTTCCGCCATGCCATTCATGTTCGGCTCCGTCACCGCCTTGAGCAGACTGACCACGCGCACGTTCTGACCGTTGTAGGTGGCGTTGTAGAAGCGCGCCAACGCGGGATAACTGTCCGTTCGCGGCGTCCCCGGTGGAGGGCCGGGGAGGTTTTCGTAGCCGGAAATCAGCTTCTGATGGATATCGTTGACCTGATAGTAAATCCGCCCGGCGCTGTCGTAAGCGAAGGTATCGAGTGCGACGTAGGGCACATCGGCGCTCAGTGTGCCGTCACGCTGCGACAGGCCCGCAGCGATGGTCCGCGCCGAGGCCAGCAACGTGCGGTCATACGCGGTGTCGGCGGCTTCGCGACCATTCCAGTACGCGCTCAAACCGCTGGCGAGCATCAGCACCACCAGCAGCAATGCGAGGTTCCACAGCAAACGCCAGCGCAGGCTGCTGGGCTTATGCATCGCGGCTTTCCAGCAGATAACCCAGACCACGGAACGTCACGATCGCCACCGGTTGGCCGTCGAGTTTCTTGCGCAAGCGGTGTACGTAGATTTCGATGGCATCGGGGCTGGCCTCTTCGTCGAGGCCGAACACCTGGGACGCCAGTTGCTCCTTGCTCATCACCCGCCCCGGCCGGGCGATCAGCGCTTCCAGCACCGCTTGTTCGCGGGACGTCAGCGTCAGCAACTCTTCGCCGAGGGTGAAGCGCCGGGTGTCGAGGTCGTAGGCCAGCACACCGCAGCGCTGCTGGCGTTCACCACCGAGGACACTGCGGCGCAGCAAGGCTTTGACGCGTGCTTCCAGCTCAGTCAGCTCGAAAGGCTTGGCGAGGTAATCGTCGGCGCCCAGATTGAGGCCATGGACGCGATCCTTCACATCGCTGCGCGCCGTCAGCATCAACACCGGCAGATTCTTGCCGCGTGCGCGCAAACGCGCGAGCACCTCGAAACCGTCCATGCGCGGCAGGCCGACATCGAGGATCGCTACGGCGTATTCCTCGCTGCCCAATGCCAGATCGGCAGCCACGCCATCGTGCAACACATCCACGGTCAGACCGGTGCTCTTGAGCGCCTGTGCAACGCTTTCGGCCAGTTGCAGATGGTCTTCGACGAGCAGAACACGCATGGATTTTTACCTCGTTCAGGAATGGCCAACGCCACGCTTTGCCGCGGAGTTTACAGCCGCAACCGCCGCTGTGAAGCCCGAAAACCTTGAAAGTCAGCTGAAAGGTTAGTGAAAGGTTAGCCGGTTAGAGTCGGCCCACGGACAGTTCGAACTGCCGTCGCTGATGCCACACAGCGTAAAGAAAAACGCCTCGAAGCGTTTTCGACCAATAAGAACAATAAACGGAGTACACCCGCATGCCGTCCATGCAGCCTCAGGCCTCCACGCCTGTCCGCCCTTCCCGTTTCAGCCACACCGCCCTTGCCAGTGCCGCCGCTCTTGCCGGTTTTTCGCCGTTGAGTTTTGCCGACTTCATTGACGACAGCAGCGCCACGTTCGAAACCCGCAACATGTATTTCAATCGCGACTTTCGCGATGGCAGCAGTGCTCAGCAGTCCAAGCGTGACGAATGGGCTCAGGGATTCATGCTCAATCTGCAATCGGGTTACACCGACGGCACCGTGGGGTTCGGTGTCGATGCGCTGGGCATGCTCGGGGTCAAACTTGATTCAAGCCCGGACCGCACCGGTACCGGCCTGCTGCCGACCCATGATGACGGGCGCGCGGCGGATGAATACTCCAAAGTCGGCCTGACCGGCAAAGTGAAAATTTCCGCCACCGAGCTGAAAATCGGCAGCCTGATTCCTGAACTGCCGATCCTCAAACCGAACGACGGGCGCATCCTGCCGCAGACCTTTGAAGGCGGCTTGCTGACCTCCAAAGAGATCAAGAACCTGACCTTCACCGGCGGCCGCCTGGAGAAAGCCAAGGATCGCGACAGCACCGATTTCGAGGACATCGCCCTCAACAACAAGAACAGCCGTTTTGCCGGCACCGCCGCTGGCAAGCACTTCGATTTTGGCGGCGTGGACTACAAGTTCACCGACAAGATCACCGGCAGTTACCACTTCGCCCAACTCGACGAAGTCTACAACCAGCACTTCTTCGGCCTCGTTGCCTCGCGACCTATGGGTCCCGGCACGTTTGCCACTGACCTGCGTTTCGCCGTCAGTGATGATCAGGGCGCAGCCCGTGGCGGCGAGATCGACAACCGCTCGCTCAACGGTCTGGTCAGCTATGCGCTGAGCGGCCACAAGTTCAGCGCCGGTTATCAGCACATGTCTGGCGACAGCGCCTTCCCTTATGTCGATGGCAGCGACCCGTACCTGGTCAACTTCGTGCAGATCAACGACTTCGCCGGAGCTGAAGAACGCTCCTGGCAGGCTCGCTACGACTTCGACTTCGCCAAACTCGGCATTCCAGGCCTGAGCTTCATGAGCCGCTACTTGAGCGGTGACAACATCAAGCTCAAAAACGGTGAAGAAGGCAAAGAGTGGGAACGCAACACCGAGATCAAATATGTAGTACAAAGCGGCGCCTTGAAGGATGTCGCCGTGCGTTTGCGTAATGCCACTTACCGCTCCAACTATTCGGCTCGCGATGCAGACGAAGTGCGTTTGCTGGTGAGCTATAGCGTTGCACTTTGGTAAATGCCCGTAAGTGAAAAACACGTCGAATAACAACAATGCCCGTGGAGAATCGAATGAACCTGTCACTGCGTAAAGTTGCACTGGCCGCCAGTTGCATCCTGTTTGCCGGCCAACTGATGGCCGAGCCGAAACGTCCGGAATGTATCGCCCCGGCCTCCCCCGGCGGTGGTTTCGACCTGACCTGCAAACTGGCGCAGAGCGCCTTGGTCAACCAGAAACTGCTGACCAAACCGATGCGCGTGACCTACATGCCCGGCGGTGTCGGCGCGGTGGCGTACAACGCCGTGGTCGCGCAACGTCCGGCGGATGCCGGCACGCTGGTGGCGTGGTCGAGCGGTTCGCTGTTGAACCTGGCTCAGGGCAAGTTCGGTCGCTTCGATGAGACCAACGTGCGCTGGCTGGCAGCGGTTGGCACCAGCTACGGCGCCATCGCGGTGAAGAGCGATTCGCCCTACAAGACCCTCGACGATCTCGTTCAGGCACTGAAGAAAGATCCAAGCTCCGTGGTGATCGGCTCCGGCGGCACCGTCGGCAGCCAGGACTGGATGCAAACTGCACTGATCGCCAAGGCTGCCGGGATCAACCCGCGTGACCTGCGTTATGTTGCGCTTGAAGGTGGCGGCGAAATCGCTACCGCCCTGCTCGGTGGTCACATCCAGGTCGGCAGCACCGACATCTCCGACTCCATGCCGCACATCCAGAGCGGTGACATGCGCCTGCTCGCGGTGTTCGCCGACAAACGTCTCGACGAGCCGGAGATGAAAGACATCCCGACCGCTCGCGAGCAAGGCTATGACATTGTCTGGCCAGTGGTACGCGGCTTCTACCTCGGGCCAAAAGTCAGCGATGAAGACTACGCCTGGTGGAAAGACGCGTTCGACAAACTGCTGGCCTCCGAGGATTTCGCCAAGCTGCGCGATCAGCGTGAACTGTTCCCGTTCGCCATGACCGGCCCGGAACTGGACACCTACGTGAAGAAGCAGGTGGCGGACTACAAAGTGCTGGCCAAAGAGTTCGGCCTGATCCAGTGATCGCCTCTGTCTAGCGGCTGCGTTCCCGGTGATGGGGACGCGGCACAGGAGCTCCCATGCTTATTCAACGCATTTTCGCCTCAGTGCTGTTGCTGGTCTGTGCCGGCCTGGCACTGATGGCGTGGCCGTACCAAGCGGCTTTTTCCTACGAACCGGTGGGCCCGCGCGCCTTCCCTCTGCTGATGCTCGGCCTGATGGGCGCGGCGCTGCTGTACATGGTGTTCCGCCCGGCACCGATCAAACACAGCGATGACGAGCCGCCACTGGATCGCGAAACCCTGATCAAGATCGCCGCTTGCGTCGTCCTGCTGCTGGTATTCGCCGGCACGTTCGAACCCCTGGGTTTCATCATCGCCAGCATCATCACCGGCGTTCCGATGGCTCGCCTGTACGGCGGCCGCTGGCTACCGAGTGTGGTGATCATCAGCCTGATGGCGATCGGTCTTTACCTGCTGTTCGACCGTGTAATGGACGTTCCGCTGCCTCTCGGCCTGCTCAGCGTTCTGGAGAACTGATATGGATACTCTTGGCTATTTGGGTCAGGGTTTCGGCGTCGCGCTGAGCCCGTACAACCTGGTGACCGCGCTGTGCGGCACACTGATCGGCACCGTCGTCGGCCTGTTGCCGGGCCTGGGCCCGATCAACGGCGTAGCATTGCTGATCCCGATCGCATTTGCCCTCGGCCTGCCACCGGAGTCGGCGCTGATCCTGCTGGCAGCGGTGTACCTGGGCTGCGAATACGGCGGCCGGATCAGTTCGATCCTGCTGAACATTCCAGGCGAAGCCTCCACCGTGATGACCACCCTCGACGGTTACCCGATGGCCCGCAAAGGCCTGGCCGGTGTGGCGCTGTCGCTGTCGGCGTGGAGTTCGTTCATAGGCGCGTTCATTGCCACCTGCGGCATGGTCCTCTTCGCACCGTTGCTGGCGAAATGGGCGATTGCTTTTGGCCCCGCGGAATATTTTGTGCTGATGGTGTTTGCGATCGTCTGTCTCGGCGGCATGGCCGGTGACCGTCCGCTGAAAACATTCATTGCCGCGTTGATCGGTCTGTTCCTGTCAACGGTCGGCATCGATGCCAACAGCGGTGTGTACCGCTTCACCGGCGACAACATTCACCTGACCGACGGCATTCAGTTCGTCGTGTTGGTGCTGGGTCTGTTCTCGATCAGCGAAATTCTCCTGCTGCTGGAAAAAACCCACCATGGCCAGGAAGCGGTGAAAGCCACCGGCCGGATGATGTTCAACTTCAAGGAAGCGGCCTCGGTATTCGTGGTCAACGTCCGTTGCGGCGTGCTGGGTTTCATCATGGGCGTGTTGCCGGGTGCCGGCGCGACCCTCGCCAGTGCCGTGGCCTATATGACCGAAAAACGTCTGGCCGGCGCCAGCGGCAAGTTCGGTGAAGGTGACCCCCGTGGCCTCGCCGCGCCGGAAACCGCGATCGGCGGCGCAGCCTGCGGTGCGCTGGTGCCGATGCTGACCCTCGGCGTACCCGGCTCGGGCACCACGGCGGTGATGATCGGCGCCCTGTCGCTGTACAACATCACCCCGGGTCCGCTGCTGTTCCAGCAACAACCGGACATCGTCTGGGGCCTGATCGCCTCGTTGTTCATCGCCAACATCATGCTGGTGATCCTCAACATCCCGATGATCCGCATCTTCACCCGCATCCTTGCCGTGCCGAACTGGGCACTGGTGCCAGTGATCGCGATCATCACCGGGATCGGCGTCTACGCGGTGCACGCCACTACGTTCGACCTGTTCCTGATGATCGGTATCGGCATCTTCGGTTACATCCTGCGCAAGCTGGACTTCCCGCTGTCGCCGCTGCTGTTGGGCTTCATCCTCGGTGAGTTGATGGAGCAGAACCTGCGTCGCGCCCTGTCGATCTCCAACGGTGCGCTGGAAATCCTCTGGTCGAGCCCGATCACCCTCGGTGTCTGGGTGCTGACGGCGATCATGCTGCTGATGCCGATCATCCGCATCTGGCGCAAACGCTCGGTCGCGCGCCGCGCCATTGCCGATGTTTGATCGCGCCTCACTGAAATCCTGGTGGGGAACCCCGCTGGTCGGTCTGCTTGGCGGTTACCTCGCCAGCCAGATCGGCTGGCCACTGCCGTGGATGGTCGGCTCGTTGCTGGCGATCATCCTCGTGCGCTGCCTGACCCCGTGGCAACTGACGGAAATCCCTGGCGGCCGCAAGTGCGGTCAGTGGATCGTCGGCATCGGGATTGGCCTGCACTTCACCCCGGTGGTGATGGAGCAGGTGCTCAGTCATTTCGGTTTGATCTTCTTCGGTGCGCTGGTCACCAGTTTGTCGGCGGTGGTCGGCGTCTGGCTGATGCGCCGCACCGGCGAGGACCGCGCCACGGCGTTTTTCTCGAGCATGCCCGGCGGTTCCGGGGAGATGGTCAACCTCGGCGCCCGTAACGGCGCGATGCTCAGCCACGTCGCGGCGGGGCAAAGTTTGCGGGTGCTGGTGGTGGTGCTGTGTGTGCCGGCGGCGTTCAAATATTTGCTCGGCGACGGCACACCGATTTCCCACGCTGGCAGCGTCGATTGGCGCTGGCTGGCGATTCTGTTTCCGGCGGGCGGTTTGCTTGCGTGGCTCTGGCAACGTTTGCGCCAACCCAATCCGTGGCTGTTCGGACCGTTGCTGGTGAGTGCGGCGGCGAGCATTGGCTGGGATTTACACATTGGTTTGCCCAATGGCGGCAGTCAGATTGGTCAGTGGTTGATTGGCAGCGGTCTGGGTTGTCACTTCAATCGGCAGTTTTTCCGCCGTGCGCCTTCATTCATGGGGCGGACATTGATCGGCACGGCGTTGACCATGTTGATTGCGACACTGGCGGCGTTGGGGTTGAGTGCTTTGACCCATCTGGATCTGCGTTCGCTGACGCTGGGCATGATGCCCGGCGGGATTGCCGAGATGAGTCTGACGGCGGAGACGCTGCAATTGTCGGTGCCGTTGGTGACGGCGATGCAGGTGATGCGGTTGCTGTTTGTGCTGTTTCTGGCGGAGCCGTTGTTCAAGTACTGGAATCGTAATCCCGAGTAAGTCTGCAAGACCGAGTTGCCTTCTTCGCGAGCAAGCTCGCTCCCACATTGGTCATGTGAACGCCGCAAAACCAATGTGGGAGCGAGCTTGCTCGCGAAGGGGCCCGCTCAGCCAACCGATCAAATCGGCGGCAAACGCCACTCGATCGGCGTCTCGCCATTCTGCTCGAGAAACTTGTTGGTCCGGCTGAAGTGTCCACAACCCAAGAACCCGCGATATGCCGACAATGGTGACGGATGCACCGACGTCAGCACCAGATGCTTGGTCGCATCGATCAGCTTCTGCTTGCTCTGCGCGTGCGCGCCCCAGAGCATGAACACCAGATGCGGCTGGCGCTCGCTGACCAGCTCGATGATCCGATCAGTGAAGAACTGCCAGCCCTTGTCTTTATGCGCATTGGCGTTGGCACGCTCGACGGTCATGGTGGTGTTGATCATCAACACGCCCTGATCGGCCCAGCTCTGCAGGTAGCCATGATTGGGAATATCGATGTTCAGGTCGCGCTTCAACTCTTTATAGATATTGACCAGCGACGGCGGCGCCGGCACGCCCGGTTGCACCGAGAAGCACAAGCCGTGGGCCTGGCCCGGGCCGTGATACGGGTCCTGGCCGAGGATCACCACCTTCACTTTATCCAGCGGCGTCGAGTTCAGCGCGTTGAAAATCATCGGTCCCGGCGGATAGATTTCCTTGCCGGCCGCCCGCTCCTGCTGCAGAAACTGGCGCAACTCTGCCATGTACGGCTGGTCGAACTCAGCACGCAGTGCCTCCTTCCAGCTCGGTTCGAGTTTGATACGGTCGTCAGCAGTCATGGTCATACCCGGCAAAAACAATGGGGCGAACCCTAGGAAAGCCGACCACGCTTGTCAAATGATCTGATGCAGATCCGGCACTTTCCCACACAACGATCATACTGATCGTTCAAATTCCCGATCGAGGTCACGATGAATCTGCACGTCGAAGAACTCACCGGCACCGACGGCGCCCGCATCGGTATCGCCAGCCTGGATGCTGAAAAATCGCTGAATGCGCTGTCCCTGCCGATGATCAACGCCCTCAGCGACAAGTTGAACGCCTGGGCCAAGGATCCACAAATCGTCTGCGTCCTGCTGCGCGGCAACGGCGCCAAAGCCTTCTGCGCCGGCGGCGAGGTGCGCAGCCTGGTCGAGGCCTGTCGCGCCCATCCCGGCGAAGTCCCGCCGCTGGCCGCGCAGTTTTTCGGCGCGGAATACCGCCTGGATTACAGCCTGCACACCTATCCAAAACCGCTGATCTGCTGGGGCCATGGCTACGTGCTCGGCGGCGGCATGGGCCTGTTGCAAGGCGCCAGTACGCGGATCGTCACACCGAGCAGCCGTTTGGCCATGCCGGAAATCACCATTGGTCTGTACCCGGACGTCGGCGCCAGTTGGTTTCTCGCACGGCTGCCGGGCAAGCTCGGCTTGTTTCTGGGCCTGACCGGTGCGCACATGAACGGTCGTGATGCGATCGATCTGGATCTGGCTGATCGCTTCCTGCTTGACGAACAACAGCCGCAACTGATCGAAGGCCTGCTGCAACTGAATTGGCAGGAACAGACCGACATGCAACTCAACAGTCTGCTCAAGGCCCTGCAGCAGGAAGCCGTGGCGCAGATGCCCGAGGCACAGTGGTTGCCACGTCGTCAGCAGATCGACGAACTGCTCGACGTCAGCGACGTGACCTGCGCCTGGAAAGCCATCAGCCTGCAACGCGACAGCATCGATCCGTTGATCGCGCGGGCAGCAAAAACCATGAGCGAAGGCTCGCCACTGACCGCGCATCTGGTCTGGGAACAGATCATCCGCGCCCGCCATATGTCGCTGGCCGAAGTCTTTCAGATGGAATACACCCTGAGTCTCAATTGCTGCCGGCATCCGGAATTCAGCGAAGGGGTTCGCGCGCGGTTGATCGACAAGGATCAGAAGCCGCACTGGCATTGGCCGGACGTCAATCACGTGCCGGATGCAGTGGTCGAGGCGCACTTTCACAAGGTTTGGGAGGGCCGACATCCGTTGGCGGATCTGACGCAGTATTGAACTGACGCGATGCTCGCGATGACGACTGGATCCCCATCGCGAGCTGGCTCAATCGGTCGCCATAAGACTCAGACATTCAGCTCGTAAAACTGAATGATCTCCGTCATCGCCCGCTGCGCTTCTTCGTCGCCCTTTATCAAAATGTCTTCGACATCCCTCAATGGCGGAAGAGGATGCAGACGTTCAGCAATCTGCATCGCGCTGTAGTCTTGAGTCGCTGTTCCTTCGCTGACTCTTATGAAGCCGATAGCGCTTTCGCCTGCGGCAAAATGATTGGAAACCCGGATTTTCGGTGCCATGCCGTAATCCACCACGATCACCAGATCATCGCGCTCACGGTGAAACTTCAAGTTGTCGATCGTCAGCCTGCGTTCGGAAAAGTCGATCCCGTCAAGGCCGTCTCCGCGATTGATGATCACGTCCCTGCCGAGGCCATCGTATCGGTAGATATCATTTCCGGCGCCGCCGGTTAGCGTGTCATTGCCCGGCCCACCCAACAGCAGATCATCACCGGGGCTGCCCGTGAGCACGTCATCCCCTTCCATGCCTCGGATTTCCCCCGCGCCGCTTATCGTGTCGTTGCCTCGACCACCGACTAACGGCAGCGCCCGTCCGTCTCGCAGAGACGTAAAACGCGTTGAATTGTTAACGGTTACACCCGTATGAAAAGTCTCGGGCGCAGGGCCTAGCTGACTTGACTCCAAGAGTTGTTTCAAACTCACGACCGACCCATCGGCGAAATTCAAGAGCTCAATCCCGGCCCCCTCGAGTTCACCATTGAGGGGCAAGACGATGCGAACTTTCTGTATCCCACCCCAATTGATATCGAGTGTCGGATGGAGCATTTTCGCTCTTGGCGGATTGCGGTGTGCCCCGCGACCTGGGTTGGGTTCCAGCTCGACATGTGTGGTTTCTATCAGCGCAGCACCCCAGCTCAATTGCAGTGCATCGCACTGCGCATCTGCTGGAAGGACGACAGTGTCCTGATCGATCAATCCGTACTCGTCTTTCCACCCCGCTGCGCCAACTTCTGCTCGGTGGAAAACAGGGTTCGGCACATCCGCAATCGTGGTAGTTGCTCCGGCGTGCGCTTGCACGATGTAGGTATCGGCACCGTCTTCACCGTAAAGCCAATCATCCCCTGCCCCGCTGACCAGATAGTCGGCGCCCTCGGAGCCCAGCAAGGTATCGTCACCTGCACCTGCGGATAAAAACGCGCCCGGTGTTCTGTCGCCGATAGTGCCGTAGTCAAGTGGGGAGCCTGCATAAGCGACAATCAGATCGTCTCCCGCGCCGCCGTGGAAAACGTTTTCCACTTCGACGTTGACTCGCCCGCCGGCATCGTCGCCTGGGACGATTTTGCGTTTGATCGTTTCAGTTGTGACATCCCAGCGAAACGCCTTGGGCACCGTTTCCCCCGAACCGAAGCTTGCTGCCGGATAGATGTACCAGCCCTCAAGCGTGCCGGATTCCTTACGGTCTTCAACCAATACATCTCCCGTATTGAATGAAAAGCCGGTAGCCGAGCCGGATCGATAATAGCGAGGCGCCTGACGTGAAGAGGCTATCGTCCCATCGGCTTTCACCTGTTTATGTTCGACACGGGTTGTGGTTTTCGACTGCCTTTCACTGACCACGGCATGCCCCGCATCAACCTTCATCCATGGCGGCGTTTCAGACAGTGTTCCCGCTTCGACGCTGTCATCGCTCAGCTCGGTGTGAGTGATGTAACCGGTGTCGCTAGTCGTGATATGACTGCGAACCCAGACGCCTTGATCACTCAAGGTGAAACCTGTGGCGTGTTTGCGGGCGGAGCGTCTGGATTTGATTTGCGCGAGGAATTTTTCAGTCCAGTCAACGGAGTGATCAGATGCCACAGGGCGTTGCGCCGCGATGGTTACATCGTCTGGCAGAACCGGGTCATCAACTTTGCTTTGCTGGATTCCTGTGGCGGTTACAACTTCCGGTACAGGTGACTCGGGCACCTTTATCGACGGCAATGTTTTGCGCAGGACATCCTCATAACCAAGTACAACGCCATCGCTGAAACTGAATGTGGAATCCTTCCACTGCTCGTGACTCCTGATGAGTATCGCGTCGCCCGCGCCATTGAACAGCCGCAATACCCGGCCTACGGAAACATCAATAATGTCGGCTTTCAAACTTTCCGCAGAGAACCCGGCACCGAACTTGATGACATTGCTGCCACCTGAATCGGTGATAACGTCAAGACCATCACCCACCCCGAAATAGTAAACATCAGCACCGTCATGGCCTTCCAGCACGTCGTTACCGGCCCCGCCATCAAAAACGTTATTGCCGGAATCCCCACGAAGGTGGTCTACACCCTCCCCGCCCAATAACGTGTCGTTGCCACCACCGCCGAGCAAGGTATCGTTGCCTGAACCACCGTCCAGATAATCTGCGCCATGTTCGGCTTCGGCTGTCTGCGCGTAGTCGCCGGATAAAATGTCATCATCTGCGCCGCCATAAAGCGTGTCGGCGCCCAAGCCTCCCAGAAGGGTATCGTTTCCTTCATCGCCTTGAAGGTAATCATTGTTGATTCCACCTGACTGCAGGTTGGACACATCGCCATCCATCGCGTCAGCTCCTGCCCCGCCGATCAGAGTATCGGAGCCACCCATTCCCTGAAGTGTGTCATCGCCCGCTCCACCATCAAGTAAATCATTACCGTGATAACGAACCGGATGCTCAGCATTGTCCCCGGCCAGCGCGTCGTTACCTTCACCTCCGAACAGCAGATCATCCGCCCCGCCCCCCAAAAGTGTGTCGTCTCCCGCACCACCGTCCAGCAGGTCATTTCCAAAAAAGTGGGCGGCGTCACCGGCAACGCCGTTCAGTACATCGTCATCCCCGTGGAGAGTGTCATTGCCAGAGCCACCATAAATCGCATCGGCTCCACCGTTACCAGCGAGCCAATCATCGCCACTGCCACCGTCCAATACATCGTTGCCATGGTGTTTGCTTTGCAGTCCACCGCCCCAATCGAGGTTGTCTCCCATTAATGTGTCGTTACCACTTCCTCCGGCCAGTGTGTCATCCCCGCCATCCCCTCCAAGAAGATCATCTTCAGTTCCGCCATCAAGCAGATCCTCACCCCATCCACCATTGAGAACATCGCGACCGCCCTGACCGTAGAGAACATCGTTATCGCCCTGCGTCGAACTGTTAAAGGAGGCCTTTGAAAAGACAGTTCGGTGACTGGTGACACCACCGTCTATAAGAACGTCGACGCGTTTGAATCCCCATTTCTGCTCCAGCGCGCCGGTCGTTTCATCCCCTGATAAAACGTCATCTCCCGCACCTCCAATCAGCGTATCCCGATCGTTACCGCCCAGAAGCACGTCCTGGGATGCCGTACCGATGAGCAAATCGTGGCCTGCCCCGCCATCAAGCCAATCACCTCGAGCTGTTTTCCCTTTAACGTCGCCAGCGGCCATGGCCTTTTCGAGCGTCGTCTGTTTATCCCCAAACAACTGATCGTTTCCGTCCTTGCCGAACAATCGGTCTGATCCACCAAGTCCGAGAATGATGTCGTCTTTTGCAGAGCCGTAGAGCACATCGGCCTTGTTTCTCTGTTTTACGTTGGGCAATAGCAAGGCGTTGCCCAACTCATCGTATGAGAACTGATCACCGGGAACATTGGGGTCGATATCTTTCGCTTTCCAGTCGCCCTGGAGAACCAGATCGGGAGTAGAGACCGTATGGTCTTGGTGTTCAGGAAGTCGGATGCCAAGCATCCCGGGGCGGAAGTTCTTGATAACGACGAGGTCGTTCAGGCCATATTTGATGTTGAGGGTGGGTTCAGTGAGTTCTTCGATGAGGGTCAGGGTGATGGCCTGATCCTCGGTCGACCAGATATTGCTCAAAGGGGCGCGACGTTTGAGTGAAGGAATCGGCGAGCCGTTAATCCATAACTGCCCATTTACGTTGGCGTCGAAGATCTCATCGATGCCATCACCGCTGGAAAACTCATAGCGGTCGCTGCCCTCGCCACCGATCAAAGAGTCGTTACCCTTTCCTCCGACCAGAACATCATCACCGGCCATTCCGTACAGCGCATCATTGCCGTCGCCTCCGGCAAGCAAGTCGTTGCCGCGTCCACCCTCGATGACATCGTGACCTGCCAGTCCGTTGATCGTGTCATTGCCCGCGCCGCCATACAGATGATCAGTGTTCGCACCGCCCGCGAAAGACCGCGCACCGTCATCGCCGAACATGACCAGCGGATTCAACACACCGGTGGTCATCGGCGCCTGTTTGGCTGAAGCGAGATCGGAGTAGGAAAACTTCTGCAGCGAGTGTTCTCCAAACGAGCCCTGGGTTCGGGCAATCAACCGGGCCAACATCTGCGCACGATCGGCAAGCCATTGCGCGGTGATGAAACCTTCGCCGGTCAGCGGATCGTAGAGTTCCAGTCCGCGTCCGGGGTAACCGTCATCGCGCTCGATGACGATTTCACTGAGTTGCTTCAGGGAATTGCGCAACGCCGGGCCGATGGATGTCGACTCGCCAGCCAGTTTTGCCCATGAGTTGGCGTTTCCGTATTCACCTATTGATCGGGTGACGATGCTTTGGGACTGCTCCGGTGAAAATGCCGAGAAGAATGCGTAAGCGTTGGTGGCGAAGGTTTCATCGGTGGTAGGTGGCGCTGCTGAATCGCCGTCGTAGGTGCGCTTGAACATGTCGAGGAATTCGTTCTGGCCATAGCGCAATATCAGGTCGACTACGACGGAAACCGGCGTGCCTTTCACTACATGCTGAATCAGCGGATTGAGGCTGCCACTGGCGAGCGCGATATTGATTTGCTCTGGCACGACGGAAAGCAGACTTTGCAATGGATTGACGCCGAAATTGCTGATCGCCGCTCGCAGGCCGACACTGTAGGAATCGATGGCGAACAGAATATTTTTATAGTCATCGAGCCTGTTGGCTTTTGTTTGAGTCGGCGGGCCGCCATCTTCCCCTTGCGCATCACCCGCAGAGATCAATCTCCAGGTTTCATAAGGCGGCGCTCCACCCAACAGGCTGAATCCGACTGTCCCTGACCAGCCGGCGTTATGGCTCACGGCGGTATCCTTCTCTCCGCAAGCCTCACTAAACAGTGCCTTGCCGATCGCACTGGCATCAATCTCTGCAATCTGGCTGATGGATGGAACCGTCCAGGGTGCCAGCCGACCCGCGAGGGATCCGTCGATCAAGGTATTGATGAAATTGGCGGCGACCTGATTCGATGACAGCTGCATCAGGTTTTCACTGAAGATTTTATTCAATCTCAGTTCACCTTGCCGCGAGGTGTAGCCGCGAATCAGGGCGGAGTAGGCACCGTTTCCACCGTTGGCATCAATGGCCACGGCAAGCCAGAGCCTGGCGCTTTTCAGAATTTTTCCCGCTTCATTATCGACAACGGTAACCTCAGAAACTCTTCCGCCAATAATATCGAATAGTGTTTGATACAGGGGAGCGCAGCTAGCCCCTGCTATTCCCAGTGCCTCGTACTCAATTTTTTTTGAGAGAAGCCTCATACCTTTGCAAATATTGGCTGCGTTAAAGATCGCTGTTTTTTCAATATCGCTAAAAACATAAGTCATTGTTACTTCCTTGTAATAACTGAGCGTGAAAGATAATCACTGAGAAACTTGAGCATCTCAGGTGTTTCGCGTAATGACGATAGACCGAGGTCTACGCTGCCGTGCCCCCCAGCAAAGTCAAAGCTATCCAGATTGACAGTGCAGAAAAAGTTCAACTTGCCAAAATCCAGATTTTCCAATTCTGATCTGCTGAACCTTGCCAATTTCTCGTCAGTCAGTTGTTCCTCGGAAGCCGGGCGAATCAAACCGTCACAGCCTATCAACCGAGGGGTGCCATCACGCCGCGGCCAGCCAGTAATGACAAACGTTCTGACGGAATCCACATTCTTGAAATGCGGCGGCGGAGCATCCAGCCAAATCTCTAACCCCGGATAATTAGTCAACTTCACAATCAACTCATCGGGCCAGTTGACGTGTCGATAGCCCCGCTCATGGGGCTCGGTAGTCTCTTTTTTTGTATAAAGCCCGGCGGTCAATTTATAAAGACGCCAACTTTCAGGAGTCGGCTTTACACTCTGATCGTGGTACGACCGTATCTCCGTCCCGGTCCACCAGAAATGCCCCTTGAGCGTATTGGCAAGGCACGCTTTCTTATTCGCCAGTTCAGGCATGCCCACATAAAACTCCGGGACCAGAGTCTTATCCACATAGCTACCGCCCAGTATGGGCACCTGCTTCATGCTCGCCAGCTTCTTTTGGCAGGCCTCCTGATCCGCGTAATAGATTGCCATCGCCGCGGCGACTTGTTCTTCACGGATATAAAAATCCACCACGCAATAACAGGCATAAATAAACAAGCCGTATTTCAACAACTTCTTAAAACATTTAACCCATGGCTTACGCGACATCCGGAGCATTTCAAATCTTCCATTAAAACTGACGAGTAGGCTGTTTCTTGAGATGCCCGAACATCGCGCTTTCAAATACCTCAAAGTAGTGTTTCGTGCCGTACGCCACATCAAATCTGCTCGCCGTCAACTTCGCAGCGCGGCGCAGGCAGTCGTACTCATCAACGGAATCAAGAACCTTGGCAATACGTTTGGCGATACCGTGATGATCGAAGAAATCCACCAGCATTCCATTGTGACCATCGACGATCACCTCCCTTACCGGAGCCGTATCCGACGCTACTACCACACACCCAGCCGCCATCGCCTCCAGTAACGACCACGACATAACAAACGGATACGTCAAATAAACATGAACCTTTGAACAGTCCAGAACTGCCCGATAAGTCTGGTAAGGAAGCTTCCCTGTGAAATGAACGGTGGAATGATCGAAACTTACCTCTGCCTCCATCCTGCTGCGCCAATTTGCATAGCCAACCGGCTTACCCCCATAACTGACGTCATCACCGCCCACTATGATTATCTGCGCATCGGGACACTCAGCTTGAATATGCGGGATCGCTCGCATAAAACTGTGAAACCCGCGATAAGGCTCAAGATTCCTCGCGACATAAGTAACGATCGGCTGCCCGGCTCTCAGTTCGACGCCATTGGGCAACCTGACGGCCCCAGTTTTCGCCAAACTGGAACTTTGAATGACGCCCTCGTGAATAACCCGAATGGCCGACTGATAAGCTGCAGGAAACAGACTGCGCTGCCACCGCGTGGGCGCAATGGCAATGTCACATTGCTCAAGATTCAAAAGATGCAGCGAATTGAGCACTCGCAGCCTTGATGACTCTCTTGTGGCTCGCGGGAATTCAGGGTCGAACCCGGAATCTGCGCCCTGCGCCCGATAGTAATATTCGCAATAGTGAATAAGCGGCGCGTCAGGATAGACATCCTTGACGAACAGCGTTTCCCCCCATCCGGGATGAGCGAGAATCACGTCCGGCCGATAACCCGAATGTTTCAGCCGGCTCAGAATTTCAGAAACCTTCTGTCCATCAGTCACCGCTTGTTCGTAACGGGTCAGGTAGGGGTGAATACCGCCCGGTGCTCGGCTGGCAGCGCGGTATCGATATATTTTCACCCCAGCGATACCCGGCGCCGTATCCCGACCTATCGCCAAAACCTCATAACGCCTGTCAATCGCCGCCAGCACCACATGACGGAACTGGCCCGGAAAGTTTTGGTGAATCACAAGAAGCTTCATAGCGGCATCGTCCTTTTATTCGCCGCTGTTGAACTGAGTTTTGCTCACCTTGATCGGCACGAACAGACGCTAACAAATGCAAGGAAATGAAACTGTAGGAAGTGTCTGGGAATGCCCTAGGAGATGGCTAACGGGGCGACTTTTTCGACGGGCATAAAAAGCGGCGCAGGGCTCATTTGACCTGTACGCAAAGACTCATACTTGGTTTATGGCGTTTATTCACGGAGTGTTTTTACACTCGTGAACGCTGGAAGCGCCAACCTGCGCGCTTCCAAGGATGACTCTTTGACTATGGACAGTCTCATGACGGGCAACACCCTCGTACTCACACCTTCGCAGACTCAACGGCTCTCCCCTGACGATCAATCCACGCCAGGACCTGATGACATCGACTCCCCGGCAACTCCCCTGGCTAACTTGGGTGGGGCGTTGTCCTGGCCCATTCCCCTGAGTGCGGACGAACAACGCCGCTTGCGTCTGATCACCATGAGCCATGCACACCATTTGGGCGACCAGCCGCTGGTGATGCAGATCAAGGGCGGTGTGCTGGAGTTCTTGCGTTATGACCACCCTATTCCCGAGAACGTGACAGACGACCCTGCAAAGATGCTCGACGCGCTGCTCCGCTCCCCGCAAGGGCAACTGATGGGCAAAACGCTGCAACAGAGAATGCAAGGCATCGACAGCGATAGCAGCGTTATGGATTACCTGCTGGCGGGGATCGCACTGCAGATGGATCCTGAGTCGATCACCGCCCCCCTTCGCAACAAGACAGCTGGCTTCGATCTGGCCAGCAATCGACATTGCGGCCGGCATGCATCTGCAGTCATCGATGACCTCGCCGAACACTTAAGCCGTGAAGGCAGAACCAGCGCTGCCCTGGCGAAAACCGGCGCCTACCTTTTGCTAGGCAGGTCGGCACCGCAGTTTCTGATTGCAGACATTCCCCGAAATGTGAAAGTTGGCAGTCTGGCCTGGGCCAACCTGACCATGGCGGCAATGGCCATCGAGGCACAAACACCTGGCAAAGTCCCCGGACTGACGCTTGCCCAAGTCATGAGCAAGGCTGAAAGTGCTCGCCGGGCTGACCCGGCATCGACTCAACGCATTCAGACAGCCGTATTACGCGATTGGGCTGTCACCAACGAAATCATCCTGAAAAGAAACGATGACGCCTACACCGACGGACAACTCGAAACGATAAGAGCGACATTTAACCAAGAGCTTGAAGAGCGGCTTGCTGCCGCCAGGATTCTGGACAAAGCATTACCGACACGAAAAGACATTGCCCTGGCCCTGCTGATAGAGCGGTTTAGCGATCTGGGCACGCTTTTCGAAGTCAAGGCTCTCCACACGGATACGTATCGTGGCGAGAGTGGACAGACGGGTTTCAGTGGCATCCATTCGCTTCTGGATTACGCAATGATGGACTTGCCGAATCCGCGTCCACTTGCATCAAGTGATACCCGCCTCCCACTCGAGGCATTGAATAACAACCCGACGTTCGGTGTGCGGGAAGCCTTCGACCGGCAGTTCGCCCGCTCAATTCTGGATAAAAAGGCCGCCGTCAATACAACGATCAGGCACATGATCTCCCTGCTCCCACTAGAAGACAAAAAGAACTTCGGGTTTGGAAAAGTCAGCTTTTTCCAACAAGGTTCATTTGTCTCGGATGGATTTTTCAATCATACCCCTTGCCCCAACGAGCCCGGGCTGCTCATCAGGACGGAGCTGAGCGGCACGTTCCAGGCGTATGAAATCAACATCAATAAAGACACGATTGAACGGACGGCGCTGCACAAGGCAAAGCAACAGGAATCAAGGGAGGCCAACAAATACTTCACGACCAAAGAGCTTGTCCCCCGTGAAGCGGCAAATGAACTGGGTCGCGAGCTCGCTTTAAGCGAATCACTGGTGAGCAGTTTCAGCAGCGCGCGGTCCCGTGCGATTGCCGACGCCTTTGTGCAACATCTGGATCTGGATGACCTCGCAATCAAAGAGCTCGCACGCGGGCAAACCCCCATGGACGAATATTACCGGCCCAAACCGCTGGGTGAGTTTTTGTTGAACTTGATCCCCTTCAGATCCGCCATTGTCAATTTCCAGAAGGGCAACTACGGCGAGGCGGTGTTTGATCTCACCGTGGATGTATTCGGTTTTCTCACGGCGGGCGTCGCCACGGCAGGGAAACTGATCAGAATCGGCAGGACTGCTCTGTCCACCGGCGCCAAGGCATTGAAGACCGCCCATGTCATCGGTGTCGCCACCATTGATGTGCTCAACCCGGTGGGTGGCTTGAGTGATCTGGCCAGACTCGTGGGCACCGGTGGCCTTTATCTGCTATCCAGAGGCGCCAAAGCCGTCAACCGGCTCAGGGGGACCGCCGACAGTTACGATGTCTTGAAAGCGCTCAGCAAACAGTATGACGCGGCGGCAACGGGCACCGTAAAAGTAACTGGCCAGACTGTGGAGGGGGCGGCCGTGCTGAAGAGCGGTCAATGGTATTCATTTGATGCCGACACGATGCGACCTTACGGCAGCCCGCTCGAGGAATTCGCTGTCGCCACCCAGGCGGTCGCCGGAGAAGTGCTCGCTGCACACATCGATGGGTGGGACGAACTGAGCCATACCCTGTTCAGCCGCTACAGTGTGCCCGATTCCAGAATCGCCGGGCTCTCTCGCAACAGCCAAGGGGTGTATGTTGCCGCCGACGGACACCTCTCCCACATACGCCATACCGATGGCAGCGGTACCACGGCGGTGTACGAGGTCAGGCAAGTCACTCGCACGGAAGACGGCGTCGTGCGTGCGCGGGTGTATCACGACAACCGGCAAACCAGTCTGCTGGTCCAGCATCTCCAGGGTGATCAGTGGCAACGACTGGGATTGTTTGGTGGGGGGCAGATCACGGCGGATCACTTGCGGGCCTGGGAGGCGTTGCCGCAAGCGGAACAGAAGAGGCTGACCATTCGGGGCTTTGCGCGACAGAACGGAGTGTCGGCCAAAACCTTTGCGTACTACGTAGAACCCGAGGGGCAATTGAGCGCTGCCGGCTTGCTCATGCGTAACCGACCCGCCAACACCCCTTTCAACAAGGTGACTCATGTACATGTCCGTGATTGGCAAACCATGACACAGCCGGCGCGTGACGCAATGACCATGGAAGGATTTGCCGGCCACCACCACCTTAATCCGATCTCGTTCAAAACTTATGTGCGAGCCGACGGGCTCGGGCCCCCGGGTGAAACGCTGCTGAACAGGGCGGCCGGCAGCTCTTACAACGCGCTTACCGATGACCATTTACGCACGTGGAAAGGGTTGTTCGAGAAACCGGACAACTCGGTCACACCGCAAGAGTTCATACGTGAACACGGGCTCAACCCGAACTCTTGGAGACATCACGTTAAAGTTGATGGCGCCCTGAAAGATGAGACTGTGCAGCGTCTTGATCAAGCTCGGCAGACGTCCGCCGTGCCGGTCGCTGCCACGCCAGCCCTTTTACCGGCGCGGGTTCCGGGGGGACCGGTGGAGAAGATCACTGCCGAGCATCTACTGAATTGGGAGGCGGTGTCGCGTAACGGACAGGGGAACACGAGTCGTGCAGACTTTGCCCGGCAACATAACCTGTCCCGGCCAACGTTTGAGTACTACGTGCAACCTGACGGCCAACTGAGTGCTACGGGCGCGATTGTGCGCAACCGCCCCGCCAATACCCCCTTCAATAAAGTGACCCAAACGCATATCGATCATTGGCAAAACATGACGCAACGAGCGCGTGATGCAATGACCATGGAGGGATTTGCCGGTCATCATCACCTTCATCCGGTGACGTTCAAAAGCTTTGTGCGGCGCAATGGCAGCTTGGGGCCTGCCGGTAAAGCGCTATTGAACAGGGCAACCGGCACGGCCTATAACGCGATTACCGATGATCATCTACGTGAGTGGAGCCGGAAATTCGGGCAACCGGATAATTTGGTCACGGCAGCGGAGTTCGTCAGTCAACACGGATTTAGCCCAACCTCTTGGTATGCGCAAGTAAGAGCTAATGGATCTTTACGAGATGCGACTGCGCAGCGTCTCTATCCAACAGAGGGCGACGTTGCACTACTCCCCTCCGCGCCCCAAAAACCTGATGCAAGTGCGAGCCTGCCGGCTCATGTGCCAGGCCGGCGGATTGAGTTAATTACTGCTGAGCACTTATTGGCTTGGGAAGCATTACCGCGAGCAGAACAGCTGTCGCTTACCCGCGAGGGTTTTACCCGCCAGAAAGGGCTATCCGGCAAAACCTTTGCGTACTATGTGGAGCCTGACGGACAGTTGAGCGCCGCGGGCATGATCGTGCGAGAACGCCCCGCCGGCACACCCGTCAATCAGGTGACCGGTGCGCATATTCGTGATTGGCAAGCCATGACACAACCGTCGCGTGATGCAATGACCATGGAGGGATTTGCCGGTCTTCATCACCTTCATCCGGGTTTGTTTAAAAGAGTTGTCCGGCAAAATGGAAGCCTGGCACCTGCCGGTGAAGCGATGTTGAACAGGGCGGCAGGCGTAGTTTACAACCCGATTAGAGATGAGCATCTAAGCCAGTGGAAAATGCTCTTCGAGAAGTCGGACAACACAGTCACAGTTGAAGAATTCGTACGCCAGCACGGATTAAGCCCCAACTCTTGGCGACGACTTGTCAGAGCTAATGGGCTCTTAAAAGATACCGCTGTGCGGCGTCTCGAACATGCAGGGAGAAACACCACATTGTCTCCCGCGCCTCAACAAATCGAGACAAGTTCGGGACAAAAGCGGCCTGCACAGGAATCTGTCGACCCGACCCAGCCGAAGAAGTCTGCCGACACACCACAAAACTCAGCACAGGCTCCCGGCCCCTCCTCGGACATCCTGCCAGTCGCAATCAAGGTTGAAACCGGAAAGTCCTCGTCATTGCCTCATCAGGTCGACAACACATTGCCAATCCTGCAGGACCCAAAGAACTCCAGGCTCAGTTTGACCCATGCATTAGAGGGGCCGATAGATGACATCCGTATCGCCCACTGGAATGGCCTGCTTGACGGTCTCGATAACGCAAGCAAAAAAAACGTTTCAAGCCAGATCAAGGAATCGATCAAAGACTGGTTGCGTACCGAAGGACAGCATCAATCGCGGTTTGATCAAACTCTGGAAGTGTTCACGGCTCTGGATGACGGTGGACCCAATCGCGGCGCGTCAGTGTGGGCACGACGCGATATTGCCAAATTTGAAGTGCTAGGACCGTACGCAGGCAAGTTTCATGAATCAGATGCGTCGTTGTTTCAGGAGATACGCAAACAAGGTTCACGGGCAGTGCTGACTTACTTGTTCGGCACACGCTCGGGCAATCGCTCGGTGAGTGGGCTGCACACGGGCAATACCCTGAGCCTGATCAATACCTCACAACTGGGCAATGAGCCGGCATGGAAGTCGAACAACGTCATTTCCATTGCCGCGGGAAAAAACCTGACGTTCTACGTGGCGCTAGAGGACATCAGCAAGGGTGATGAATTACTGATGGATTACGGCCTGCTCTATCAGCCCGTACCTGATATAGCGGTTAAACAGGACCCTGGTCGCTGACTGCCCGTTGAGGCGTCAAAGCGCCGACGGCCATTGATCCGTGGGTGTGCTGTACAGTGGCGCCTTAATCCTGACGATATTCCCCGGGCATAAAAAAGCGGCGCTAATTGCGCCGCTTTCATTTGCGTGGATCTACCAGCGGTTGCCACGTCCGTTATGGTCGCCACGCCCGCTGTGTCGGTCGTAGTTGCCGCGACCGCGGTGATCGTTATCCCAACCGCCGCGACGATGGCCATCCCAACGCCCGCGATCGTTGTCGTGCCAGCGACGGCTTTCGTAATAACGTGGAGCCGGCTGGTAGTAACGCGGCGCCGATTGGTAATAGCGCGGTTGCTGGTAATACCGCGGGGCTGGCTGGTAGTAGCGAGGCTGCGCGTAATACGTGCTGCCACCGTTGTAATACGTGCCGCCAGAGTTGTAGTAGGCCGGTGCGGGTGATGTGTAGACCTCTGAGCTGTAATACGAGTCCGCGTAGGAGTACGGGACGCAACCGGCAACGGAAAACATCATCGCAGCAAGTAGAAGAATTCGTCTATACATGGCGGCCTCCTGGACCGCGGGTTGGCCACACCAGCGACGCTGGCAGGCGACAGTCATTTAATCGGTGACTGTCGAAAAATCAGACAGCGTTTTCGGCATCTGGTGCGTTCCTGCAACAAGTTGAAACAAGTGATTGATGAAATCCTGTTCATTTGGAAAACGCTGTCATTCAGCCGCTGATCAATGGTGGCCACCGTGATATCCGCCGCCGTGATAACCCCGTCCGTAACCGCCTCGATAGCCGTAGCCACCGTGGTAATAACGCGCGCCGCCGTAGTAGCGCGGAGCGTAATAACCACCGTAGGAATAAGGTGAGTAATAGCCGGGATAGTAGTAGGTAGACGGATAAGCATCGTAGGGTCCGACGTAGTAGTAACAACCGGACAGACCCAAACCGAGCACCGCTCCCAGCAGCACCCTTCGCAATGTTTTTTGAATAAGCATGGCGGCCTCCTGAAAGACCCGCGACAGCAGTCGGCACAGACCGGCTGACATCTGTTTTGACTGGCAAAACCAGACCGAGTGCCAACAGCGCAAAACCATCGGATCAGCGGCAAACACGCTGCATCACGGTGCAGCCGCGCACCAACTCAAAGCGCCCCAGCAGCTTCGCCACCAACCCTAGGCAACCCGCGCGCCCGTGCCAGAGCGCCTGACGCAACTTGGCACGCGTCTCGCTTTAGCAAACCCGTGCAGGAGTCATCACAGGTTCGCGGCACCACAATTTGCAATGGCTGACTAGGGTTCCGGCTCGCAATCGCGAGTGGCTGGTCCGAGAGTTGGCGACCTCCAGTTGAGGTTACACGGCGGGACAAAAGCCCGGGAGACAAGCCACCGTTCGCGGTGCCGCGTTGCCTTCCTGTCCGCCCTTGATCAACTGGAGAATCCACCATGACCCGACTACGTTTGCCCGCCCTGCTCGCCGCCGCCTTCGCCGCGCTCATCAGCAGCCAATCCTTCGCCGCACAGAAAGACCATTTCAGCGTCTGCTGGACGATTTACGCTGGCTGGATGCCATGGGAATACGCCGGCAGCCAGGGCATTGTCGACAAATGGGCGAAGAAATACGGGATCAAGATCGACGTCGTGCAGCTCAACGACTACGTCGAATCGATCAACCAGTACACCGCCGGCCAGTTCGACGGTTGCACCATGACTAACATGGATGCGCTGACCATTCCGGCCGCCGGCGGTGTCGACAGCACCGCGCTGATCGTCAGCGATTTCTCAAACGGCAACGACGGCATCGTCCTCAAGGGCGACGGCAAAAAAGTCGCCGACCTCAAGGGCATGGACGTCAATCTGGTCGAACTGTCGGTCTCGCACTACCTGCTGGCTCGCGCGCTGGACTCGGTCGATCTGACCGAAAAAGACCTGAAAGTGGTCAACACTTCCGACGCCGATATCTCCGCCGCTTTCAACACCGAACAGGTCAACGCCGTCACTACCTGGAACCCGATGCTCTCGGACATCAAGGCCAAACCGGGGGTGACCGAAGTGTTCAACTCCAGCCAGATTCCCGGCGAGATCATGGACATGATGGTGGTCAACAGCGCCACGCTCAAAGACAACCCGGCGCTGGGCAAAGCACTGACCGGCGCGTGGTTCGAAGTGGTCGAACTGATGAACGCCAAGAACGCCGCGAGCAAGACTGCGCTGGAGCACATGGCCAAGGCCTCGGGCACCGATCTGGCCGGATTCCAGGCGCAACTCGACACCACCAAACTGTTCGCCACCCCGAGCGAAGCGCTGAGTTTCGCCAACAGCAAACAACTGCCGGAAACCATGCGCAAGGTCGCCGAGTTCTCCTTCCAGCACGGCTTGCTCGGCGAAGGCGCGAAAGACACCAGCGCGGTCGGCATGGCCTTCGCCAACGGCGTGACCAGTGGCGATACCGGCAACCTCAAGCTGCGTTTCGATCCGACCTACGTGCAGATGGCCGCCGACGCCAAGCTGTAAGCCACGGAGGATTTGGCCATGCGCCTGATCAATCGCCACCCGGATCGCCCGAGTCGCCTGTTGTTGGTGATCCTGCCGTTCGCTCTGCTGCTGTTCGCCTACTTCATGGGCTCGGCCGAGCGCCTGGCGGACAACCCCAACGACAAACTGCTGCCGAGCGCCGTACAGATGACCGACGCGGTCAAACGCCTGGCCTTCAATGCCGACAGTCGCACCGGTGACTACCTGTTATGGCAGGACACGGCTTCCAGCCTGCGGCGTCTGGCTATCGGCCTTGGCATCGCCGCGCTGGCCGGGCTGTGCCTGGGCATCGCTGCCGGCACGTTGCCGCTGTTCGGTGCGCCGTTGTCGCCGCTGCTGACAGTGCTGTCGATGGTGCCACCGCTGGCGATCCTGCCAATTCTGTTCATCGTGTTCGGTCTGGGCGAGTTGTCGAAGGTCATGCTGATCGTGATCGGCATCACCCCGGCGCTCGCTCGCGACCTTGAACAGCGTGCCCGGGAAATCCCCGTCGAACTGCTGATCAAGGCGCAGACCCTCGGCGCCTCGACCTGGACGTTGATGCTGCGCGTAGTGCTGCCGCAGCTGTTGCCGCGTTTGTTGATCTCGTTGCGGCTGATGCTCGGTTCGGCATGGCTGTTCCTGATTGCCGCCGAAGCGATCGCCTCCACCGACGGCCTCGGCTACCGGATTTTTCTGGTCCGGCGTTATCTGGCGATGGACGTGATCCTGCCGTATGTGGTGTGGATCACCCTCCTCGCCTGGCTGATGGATTGGGGCCTGAAATACCTGACCCGTCGCGCATTCCCTTGGTATGAGGGGGCGGCCAAATGAGCTTCATCACCGTGAAAAACGTCTGGCAGCAATACGCCGATCAGGTGGTGCTGGAAGGCTTGAACCTGAGCGTCAACGAAGGTGAATTCTGCACCTTGGTCGGCGCGTCCGGTTGCGGCAAATCGACCTTCCTGCGTCTGCTGCTCGGCCAGGAAACGGCGAGTCGCGGCGAGATTCTGCTCGACGGCCAAGCGCTCGCCAGCGAGCCGGATGCCAGCCGTGGCGTGGTGTTCCAGCGCTACTCGGTGTTCCCGCATTTGAGCGTGCTCGACAACGTCGCCCTCGGCCTCGAACTGCCGCGTGCGCCATTGCTCGGTCGGCTGTTCGGCAGCGCCAAACGTGAAGCTCGCGAACAAGCGGCAGCATTGCTGAATAAAGTTGGCCTCGGCCATGCGCTGGACAAGTACCCGGCGCAGCTGTCCGGCGGCATGCAGCAACGGCTGGCGATTGCCCAGGCACTGATCATGAAACCGCGCGTGCTGCTGCTCGACGAACCGTTCGGCGCGCTCGATCCGGGCATCCGCAAAGACATGCACGCCTTGCTGCTGGAGCTGTGGCGCGAAACCAAACTGACGGTGTTCATGGTCACCCATGACCTGTCCGAAGGCTTCAGCCTCGGCACGCGTCTGCTGGTGTTCGACAAGGTTCGCCTCGACCCGCACGCCCCCGGCGCCTATGGCGCGCGCATCACCTACGACATCCCTTTGAACAGCGACCGCCGCGCCCAACGCGCCGCCGTCGACGCCCTGCCGTTGCCACTGGCAGGTGCCCTTCGCACCGCTTGAGAGGACTGCTCCGATGAATAAGCCGATGACTGATTCGACCCAACTGTTCCCACCCTTCGCCGAAGAAATGCTTCCCGGCGGCGGCCATCGCTCTTTCGTGTTGAAGCGCGGTCAATTGCTGCGCCTGACCGACCTGCGCGGCGGCGCCAACGTCAGCCTGACCCTGCTCAACGCCAATGAAAAAACCGAACGGCTAACCCTGCCCGACAGCCTCAAATGCCAACACACCGCCAAGCTCACCAGTGGCCATTGCCTGTACTCGGACATGGGCCGCGTCCTCGCCGCGATCACCACCGACACCTGCGGCTGGAGCGACAGCCTCGGCGGCGTGCTCTGCGCCGAAGAAGTCGCGCAGAAGTACGGTCAGGGCCGCTATCAGGAACTGCGCAACGGCTTCTTCCGCAACGGTACCGACAACCTGCTGGTGGAACTCGGCAAGTGGGGCCTGGGCCTCTCCGACCTATTGATGACGCTCAATCTGTTCAGTCGCGTCAACGTCGACGAGGCCGGGCGTTTCCACTTCGTCGAAGGCAATTCCAAGGCCGGCGATTACATCGAACTGTACGCGCCGATGGACACACTGGTGGTGCTCACTGCGCTGCAGCACCCGATGGATCCGGCGCCGGAATACGCACCGAAACCACTGAAGCTGAGCTGGATGAACGCCGACGCCAGCGTCGCCGAACACTGCCGCACCTCGCGCCCCGAAAATGAGCGCGGCTTTATCAATACCGACCGTTTGTTCGCCTGAGGATCGCTGCCATGTCAGTTGCTATCGCCACTTCGCAACACCAACCCGACACAGCGGTGTACCGCGCCACGATCCCGGCCGGTGAACCCTGGCTGATGGAGGTCAAGGCCGGCCAGACCCTGCGCATCCTCGATCTGGAAGGTAATCAGGCCATCGATACGTTGTTCTACAGCCTCGCCAATCCCAAGGAACGCTACGACGTGCAGCGCACCTTGCGTCGGCAGAACAGCGTCTACCTGAGCACCGGCAGCGTGCTGTATTCCAACCTCGGCCACGCGATGCTGACCATCGTCGCCGACACTTGCGGACGCCACGACACCCTCGGCGGTGCCTGTGCACAAGAGAGCAACACCGTGCGCTACGCCCTGGAAAAACGCTACATGCACAGCTGCCGCGACAACTACCTGCGCGCTTGTGCCCATGATGGGCGACTGGGCAAAAGCGACATCGGGCCGAACATCAATTTCTTCATGAATGTGCCGGTGACGGCGGATGGCGGGCTGACCTTCGAGGACGGGATTTCGGCGCCGGGCAAGTACGTCGATTTACGCGCGGAGATGGACGTGATCGTGCTGATTTCCAACTGCCCGCAGTTGAACAACCCGTGCAACGCCTATAACCCGACACCTGCGGAGCTACTGGTATGGAACTGACTATCCGCCGTTTACGCCGTTGGTTGTTTGCACTGTGCCAGGCGCGTTCCGGGCAGTGCCTGAAAAAGTGAAACCACCACAGACCCAATTGTAGGAGTGAGCCTGCTCGCGATAGCGGTGGGTCAGACACATCAGTTTTGACTGATCCGACGCTATCGCGAGCAGGCTCACTCCTACAAGGGATCGGTGGTGATCTGAAGTGTTTTTTCATCCGGGACGGCCCGGATGTCTGTCGAAAAACGGCGGGACGGCCCGCTTCCCCTTCAGGGGTTATGCCATGTTCGAAAAAGTCCTCATCGCCAACCGTGGCGCCATCGCCTGCCGCATCCTGCGCACCCTCGCTTCACTGCAGGTCAAAGGCGTGGCCGTGTATTCCGAAGCCGACGCCGCCAGCCTGCACATTCTGCACGCCGATGAAGCGCACAGCCTCGGTGAAGGCGCCGCTGCCGGCACGTATCTGGCGGTCGACAAAATTCTCGCCATCGCCAAGCAAAGCGGCGCCACGGCGATCCATCCCGGTTACGGGTTTCTCTCGGAGAACGCCGCGTTCGCCGAAGCCTGCGCAGCGCACAACATCGCTTTCATCGGCCCGACGCCGGAACAACTGCGCGTATTCGGTCTCAAGCACACCGCCCGTGCGCTGGCCAAACAGCACGGCGTGCCCATGCTCGAAGGCACCGAACTGCTCGACAGCCTCGACGCCGCGCTGATTGCCGGCGAACAGGTCGGCTACCCGGTGATGCTGAAAAGCACCGCCGGCGGTGGCGGCATCGGCATGCGCGTGTGCCGCAGCGCCAGTGAATTGAGCGAATCCTTCGAAGCGGTAAAACGTCTCGGCCAGAACAATTTCAGCGACGCCGGTGTGTTCATCGAGAAGTACATCCAGCGCGCCCGGCATCTGGAAGTGCAGGTGTTCGGTGACGGTCGCGGTGAAGTCATCGCCCTCGGCGTGCGCGACTGCTCGGTGCAGCGGCGCAATCAGAAAGTCCTCGAAGAAACCCCGGCGCCGAACCTGCCGGACGGAATGGCCGAAGAGCTGTGCGCAGCGGCGATCAAGCTGGCGAAAGCGGTGAACTACCGCAGCGCCGGAACCGTGGAATTCGTCTTCGACAGCGAGGCGCAGCGTTTTTACTTTCTCGAAGTGAACACGCGTTTGCAGGTCGAGCACGGCGTCACTGAACAAGTCTGGGGCGTCGATCTGGTGCGCTGGATGGTTGAGCTGGCGGCGGGTGAGCTGCCGCCGCTGAGCGAACTCATATGTGGTTTGCAACCCGAGGGCCATGCGATTCAGGCGCGGTTGTATGCGGAAGATCCGGGGCGCGATTTCCAGCCGAGCCCGGGCCTGCTGACGGCGGTGGAGTTTCCGCCGGCCAACGGCATTCAACTGCGCATCGATACCTGGGTCGAGGCCGGTTGCGAGATCCCGCCGTACTTCGACCCGATGATCGCCAAGGTCATCACCTGGGCGCCGACTCGCGAACAGGCGCGCGCCGAGCTGCATAAAGCGCTGGGCGAAAGTCTGTTGTACGGTGTGGAAACCAACCGTGATTACCTGCGGCAGATTTTGCTCGACACGCCATTCGCCAGCGGTGAGCCGTGGACCCGTTGTCTGGAAGGTCTGATCTATCGCGCCAACACTTTCGAAGTGCTCAGCGCCGGCACGCAAACCAGTGTGCAGGACTATCCCGGTCGCCTCGGCTACTGGGCGGTCGGTGTGCCGCCGTCGGGGCCGATGGACAGCCGTGCATTGCGTCTGGGCAATCGTCTGCTCGGCAATCCTGAAGGTGCGGCGGCGCTGGAAATCACCATGAGCGGACCTTTGCTGCGCTTCAATTGTGCGGCGGTGGTCGCGGTGACGGGGGCGCCGATTGGCCTGACGCTTGAGGGGGAAAGCGTGCCGATGAACACCACGTTGCTGATCCCCGCTGGCGCGACGTTGCATCTGGGCAGCATCAGCGGCGCCGGGGCACGCAGTTATCTGTGTCTGCGCGGTGGCTTGCAGGTGCCGGATTACCTGGGCAGCAAAAGTACTTTCACTCTGGGTCAGTTTGGTGGGCACGGTGGTCGGGCGTTGCGTGCCGGGGATGTGTTGCATATCGCTGCGCTGAAGGACCGCAGTGCGGGTCAGCAACTGGCCGAGCAGCACATCACCGCGTTGCCGGCGGTGCGGCAGATCCGCGTGATCTACGGCCCGCACGCGGCACCGGAATACTTCACTGAAAACTACATCAGCACTTTTTTTCAAACTCAGTGGGAAGTGCATTTCAACTCCAGCCGCACCGGTGTCCGGCTGATCGGGCCGAAGCCGGAATGGGTGCGGGCCGACGGTGGCGAGGCGGGGTTGCATCCGTCGAACATTCACGACAATCCGTATGCCATTGGCGCGGTGGATTTCACCGGGGATATGCCGGTGATCCTCGGCCCGGATGGCCCGAGCCTTGGCGGATTCGTGTGCCCGGTGACGGTGATCGAAGCGGATCTTTGGCAGCTTGGGCAGCTCAAGGCGGGCGATAAAATCCAGTTCATTCCTGTCGACCTCAAGACCGCCCGCGATCTCGCCTTGAAATGGGATCTCCCCTGTGGGAGCGAGCTTGCTCGCGAAAAGGCCGTGTCAGTCAACATTGATGTGTCTGACACACCGCATTCGCGAGCAAGCTCGCTCCCACAGGGTTTGATGTCGCCTGTGGTGCTGGATTTGGGTCAGGGGGATCGGCGGCTTGTTGCACGGGTCTCCGGGGATACTCATCTGTTGCTGGAAATCGGCGAGCCGGAACTCAATCTGGTTCTGCGCTTCCGCGCCCACGCCCTGATGCAGGCACTGGAAAACAAAACCCTGCACGGCGTGATCGACCTCACCCCCGGCATTCGCTCGCTGCAAATCCACTACCAGCCCGAGCAACTGCCGCTGGCCGATCTGCTCGGCATCATCGCTGGCGAGTGGGACGCGGTGTGTGCCGCCAGCGACCTGCAAGTACCGTCACGCATCGTGCATTTGCCGCTGTCCTGGGACGACCCGGCTTGCCAGTTGGCCATCGAGAAATACATGACCACCGTACGTAAGGACGCGCCGTGGTGCCCGAGCAATCTGGAGTTCATCCGCCGCATCAACGACCTGCCGAATCTCGACGAAGTACAGCGCACGGTGTTCGATGCCAGCTATCTAGTGATGGGCCTTGGCGACGTTTACCTCGGAGCGCCAGTCGCCACGCCGCTGGATCCGCGCCATCGTTTGGTGACGACCAAATACAACCCGGCACGCACCTGGACCGCTGAAAACTCGGTGGGCATCGGCGGCGCCTACATGTGTGTGTACGGCATGGAAGGCCCCGGCGGTTATCAGTTTGTCGGGCGCACCTTGCAGATGTGGAATCGCTACCGCGAAGTCGCTGCGTTCGATGGCAAACCGTGGCTGCTGCGCTTCTTCGATCAGATTCGTTTCTACCCGGTCAGCGCCGAAGAACTGCTGCGCATCCGCCGCGATTTTCCGCTGGGGCGTTTCGATCTCAACATCGAACACAGCCAGCTCAACCTTGCCGATTATCAGGCTTTTCTCAATCGCGAAGCCGAAGGCATCAGTGCCTTTCGTGCCCAGCAACAGGGTGCCTTCAACGCCGAACGCGAACGCTGGATCGCCAGCGGTCAGGCGCATTTCGACAGCGAAGAAGCCGTGCCGGAATCGACCGAGGATGCGCCACTGGCCGACGGTGAACACAGCGTCGACAGCCACATTGCCGGCAATCTCTGGCAGGTGCAGGTCGAGGCCGGCAGCCGTGTCGCGGCGGGCGATGTGCTGGTGATTCTCGAGTCGATGAAGATGGAGATCCCAGTACTCGCGCCGCTGGCCGGGGTGGTGCGCGAGATCCGCGTGCAGCCCGGTTCAGCAGTGCGCGCCGGACAACGCGTCGTGGTGCTGGCACTCGACTGAAGCCAATTGGATAAGGATCAACTGATGAATCTGCAACTCGATGTACTGCGCCAGGCCTATCGCAATGGCGACACCACACCGCGTCAACTGCTGCTGAAACTACGGGAAAAAGCCGCCGCGCTGAACCCGGATTATCACCTGTTCATTCATCTGCTCAGCGTCGCCGAACTGGAGCCGTATCTTGCCGCCCTCGACGGTCGTGACCTCGACAACCTGCCGCTGTACGGCGTGCCGTTTGCGATCAAAGACAACATTGATCTGGCGGGGATTGCGACCACCGCCGCGTGTCCGGACTTTGCTTATGTGCCGGAACGCTCGGCGACCATCGTCGAGCAGTTGATCGCCTTGGGCGCGATTCCACTGGGCAAGACCAATCTCGATCAATTTGCCACGGGCCTCAATGGCAGCCGCTCGCCTTATGGCGCATGCCCGAACAGTGTGCTGACGGAATATCCGTCCGGCGGTTCCAGCGCCGGTTCGTCGCTGGCGGTGGCATTGGGCGTGGCGAGTTTTGCCTTGGGCACCGACACCGCAGGCTCCGGTCGGGTGCCGGCGGCGCTGAACAATCTGGTCGGGTTGAAGGCGAGCAAAGGGCTGATCTCCACGGCCGGCGTGCTGCCGGCTTGCCGCACGCTGGATTGCGTGACCACGTTCACCGCCACAGCGCGTGAGGCCAGTCAGTTGCTGGCGCTGACCGCCAAACTAGATCCGCGCGACGAATACAGCCGCCGCAATCCATCGTGGAATGACGGCTCGGCGTTTGGTGCGCCACGGGCGTTTCGTTTCGGCGTGCCGCGCGCGCAGGACCTTGAGTTTTTCGGCTGCGTCGAAGGCCCGTTGTTGTTCGGCGATACCATCGACCGGCTCAAAGCCTTGGGTGGCGAAGCGGTCGAACTGGATCTGTCGCCCTTCCTTGAAGCCGCGCGCCTGCTTTACGAAGGGCCGTGGGTTGCCGAGCGCTATAGCGTGGCGGGTGAGTTGATGGAGCAGAATCCCGAAGCGGTGTTACCGGTGATTCGAGCCGTGCTGGCGAAAGCCCCGGCGGTGAGCGGCGTGCAGATCTTCCGTGCGCAGTATCGGCTGCAAGCCCTGAAAGCCCTGTGCGATAAGGCCCTCGAAGGCCTCGACTGCGTGCTGAGCCCGACCATCGGCCGTGCGGTGACGCTGGCCGAACTGCACGCCGAACCGGTGCTGCGCAACTCCGAACTGGGTTACTACACCAACTTCATGAACCTGCTCGACTACGCCGCCGTCGCCGTGCCGAGCGCGTTCATGGCCAACGGTTTGCCGTGGGGCGTGACGCTGTTTGGCCGGGCGTTCACCGATCAATACCTGCTGAGCGTGGCCGATGCGCTGCAGCGTCAGCTGGATTCCGACCTGCCGACACCGGCGAACGTTGCACGTCATGATCGCGCACGCATTGTGGTGTGTGGCGCGCATCTGCAAGGGTTGGCGTTGAATTGGCAACTGACTCAGCGAGGTGGGCGCTTGTTGGAAACGACATTGAGTTCGCCGGACTATCAACTGTATGCGTTGGCCGGCGGCCCGCCATTGCGGCCGGGGATGGTGCGGGTCAAGGATGGCGGTGTGGCGATTGCGGTGGAGGTGTGGGAATTGCCGAGCAGTGAGTTGGGTTCGTTCCTCACCGGGATTCCGGCGCCGCTGGGACTGGGCAAAGTGCAACTGGCGGACGGACGTTGGGAGAGCGGGTTTATCTGCGAGCCGTATGGTCTGGAGGGTGCGCTGGACATCAGCCATTTGGGGGGATGGCGGGCGTATCTTGAGACTCGGAACTGATCCAGAAACCAGCCCTCACCCTAGCCCTCTCCCGGAGGGAGAGGGGACTGACCGAGGTGTTTGTCAGGTGGTTGCCATTCGGTGATACCGAGCCGAACACACTTTTTGAAATCACCACAATCTAGCTCCCTCTCCCTCCGGGAGTGGGATGGCGGGCGCATCTTGAAACTCGGAGCTGGTCCAGAAACCAACCCTCACCCTAGCCCTCTCCCGGAGGGAGAGGGGACTGACCGGGGTGTTTGTCAGGTGGTTGCCATTCGGTGATACCGAGCCGAACACACTTTTTGAAATCACCACAATCTAGCTCCCTCTCCCTCCGGGAGTGGGATGGCGGGCGCATCTTGAAACTTGGAACTGATCCAGAAACCAACCCTCACCCTAGCCCTCTCCCGGAGGGAGAGGGGACTGACCGAGGTGTTTGTCAGGTGGTTGCCATTCGGTGATACCGAGCCGAACACACTTTTTGAAATCACCACAATCTAGCTCCCTCTCCCTCCGGGAGAGGGCTGGGGTGAGGGAGCTATCCTTCTGACACACCCTCTACGTCATATCCCCCGCCATTTCAGGCATAAATCCCGCAGGCTTTTCCCGGCCATCCCACTAGAATGCACGCCATCGGGCCACTGCCAACGGAACTGCCATGCCGCTTCGTTCTCCCCTGTACTCGCAACGCTCACTGGTCCTGACGCTGATCGCCCTGCTCGGCGCCGGTTTCCTCGCCACGTCGTTGCTCAGCTACTACGCCTCCCGCGAGTCGATCCGCGACAACATCGTCAACACTGAACTGCCGCTGACGTCCGATACGGTGTACTCGGAAATCCAGAAAGACCTGGTCCGGCCGATTCTGATTTCCTCGATGATGTCCCGCGACACCTTCATGCGCGACTGGGTGGTCAACGGCGAACAAAACCCCGAGCAGATGACCCGCTACCTCGACGAGGTCATGACCCACTACGGCGCCTACACCGCGTTTTTCGTCTCCAACAGCACCCACACCTACTACCACGCCAAAGGCGTGCTCAAGCAGGTCAAGGTCGATGAACCGCGCGACGCCTGGTACTTCCGCGTGCGCGACATGAAGGATCCGTACGAGATCAACGTCGACCCGGATCTGGCCAACAAGGACAACCTGACCTTCTTCATCAACTACAAGGTTTACGACTACCACAACCGCTTCATCGGCGCGGCCGGGGTCGGTCTGACCGTGGACGCGGTGATCAAGCTGATCGACAAGTATCAACAGCGCTATCAACGCAGCGTGTACTTCGTCGACACCTTTGGCCGGTTGGTCCTGACCGGCGCCGAAGGCGGGCCTGAAAGCGCGCACATCGGTCAGAGCCTGAGTGAACTGGAGAGCATGAAAAGCCTGGTCAGCCAGTTGCCGAAACCGCACAGCGGCAGCTACGAATACTCCGCCCACGGCCAGGGGCACTTTCTCAACGTGCGGTTTATTCCTGAGTTGAACTGGTATCTGTTTGTCGATAAACGCGAAGACGGCGCGCTGAGTGAGATCCGCCAGTCGCTGTATCTGAATCTACTGATCTGCCTGCTGGTGACGCTGATTGTGCTGGCGCTGCTCAACCGCGTGATCAAGCGCTACCAAAGCAAAATCCAGGCGCAGGCCATACTCGACAGCCTCACCGAGCTGCCCAACCGCCGAGGCTTCGATATTCTCGCCGCGCAGGCCCTGCACGAAGCCCGACGCGAGACCAAACCTTTAACCGCGTTGCTGCTCGACCTCGATCACTTCAAAGTGTTGAACGACACCTACGGGCACATGGCCGGCGATCAGGTGCTGATCGGTTTCGCCCGCGATCTGCAAAGTTGCCTGCGCCATGCCGACATTGTCTGCCGCTGGGGTGGTGAGGAATTTATCGTTTTACTGAAGGACACCGACGGCGATACCGGTCAGAAAATTGCCGAAAAGATCCGCCAACACGTCGAACAACACGAATATGCCTACGACGGCCACAGCCTCAATCTGACGGTGAGCATCGGCGCCACCACCCTGCAACGCGATGACACCTTGCACAGCCTGCTGTCGCGGGCCGATCATGCGATGTACCGAGCCAAACAAACCGGCCGCAACCGCACCTGCGTGGAAATGCCTCACTCGACTTATGCCTGATTCCGACGTTAAACCCGACCATTGCCCGGCCTGCGGCGCCCGCAACGACTGCAGTCTGGCCGACCCGCGCACCGCCGACCGCGAATGCTGGTGCTATGGCGTGAGCATCGATCCGGCCGTGCTTGAAGCGCTGCCGCCAGAACTGCGCAACCAATCCTGCCTGTGCCCGCGTTGCGCGCAAGTCGAGGCGCAACTGCAAGCGGCCAAGCGGCCGATCCCGTAAGATGCGCGCCCCTTCATTTACTGAACTCTGAACATGCGTGTCGACCGTTTCCTCAGCAACCTGCCCCGCTACAACCGTCAGCAGGTTCGTCTGTTGCTGGTGGAAAAGCGCGTGCGGATTGACGGAAAAGTCGTCAGCGATCCGCACAGCGAAGTGCTGGAATTCAGCCGTGTCGAAGTCGATGACGAAGTCCTGCAAAGCGGCAAAGCGGCACGCTATTTCATGCTGCACAAACCGCCGGGCTGCGTCAGCGCCACCCGCGATCCGCAGCATCCCACCGTGCTCGACCTGATCGATGAGCCGGACAAGGACGACCTGCACATCGCCGGACGACTGGACTTCAACACCACCGGCCTGATGCTGATCACCAACGACGGCGCGTGGTCGCGCCGCTTGACCCAGCCGCAGACCAAACTGCCAAAGGTCTACTACGTCGAGACCGAGCAGGAGATTGGCGCGCACTATGCGAGTACTTTTGCCGAGGGGATCTACTTCGCCTTCGAAGACCTGACCACGCAGCCGGCGCACCTGGAGCTGCTCGGCCCACGCTCGGCGCGGCTGAGCATCGTCGAAGGTCGCTACCATCAGGTGAAGCGCATGTTTGGTTTCTTCAACAACAAAGTCCTGCGCCTGCACCGCGAATCGATGGGCCTTCTACACCTCGATAACGCGCTAAAACCGGGCGAGTACCGCGCTTTGCGCACCGAAGAGATCCATTTGTTCTAAGCCCGCGACCGCTCAGCAGAAGTTGTCGAACAATTTACCAACGGCACTTGCGCGATCCCTACTCCCCTGCTTGAATCAGGACGTCGGCCAGATTGTGACCGATGAGTCACAACAGACATCCAAGAAACTTTTTGCCGGTAGAGAGCCTTCAAGGCTCCGCCTCAGCCGGCAGACTGCCCGCCAATAACAATACCCGTCGACCGCAGTCATGGATCGACATGGGCCAAGCAAATTCCAGGCGTATGCCTACCTGTCACAAAGCTCGTGCAATCTCTATTTGCGCGCATACCCGCTTGCTTGCCAGGAGTCTTATGACATGAGGCCAGAAATCGCTGTGCTGGATATACAGGGTCAGTATCGGGTTTACACGGAGTTCTATCGCGCAGACGCCGCAGAAAAGACCATCATCCTGGTCAACGGCTCGATGGCCACGACTGCGTCGTTTGCACAGACTGTGAAAAACCTGCACCCGCAATTCAACGTGGTCTGCTACGACCAGCCCTACGCGGGCCGGTCAAAAGCCCACAATCGCCACGAGAAACATCTGACGAAGGACGTCGAAGGGCAGATTCTGCTCGAGCTGATCGACCACTTCGCCGCCGAACACGTGCTCTCGTTCTCCTGGGGCGGCGCCGCGACCCTGGTCGCCCTCGCCCACCAGCCACGGCGCATCGAACGGGCGGTGATCAGCTCGTTCTCGCCAGTGATCAACGCGCACATGCTCGATTACCTCGAACGCGGTGTCGACTACCTCGGCCAGCGCGACGGCGACCGCGTCGGCCATCTGGTCAACAACACCATCGGCAAACACCTGCCGTCGTTGTTCAAACGCTTCAACTATCGCCACGTCAGCAGCCTCGCCGAGCACGAATACGGGCAGATGCACTTCCACATCAGCGACGTGCTGCACAGCGATCGGCAGTGCTATCTGAATGCAGCGAAAAAGATCAACGTGCCAGTGCTGTTTCTAAACGGCGAATGGGACGAGTACACCGCAGCCGAAGATGCACGCCTGTTCGGCAACCACGTAGCGCAGAGCACATTTACCACGCTGCAGGCCACAGGGCACTTCCTCGACATGGAACACAAGGCGGCCTGCCGCGATAGCCAGAACGCCTTGCTTGGCTTTCTGAAACCGGCACAGCAGACCAGCCGAACGCGTTACTCGTTTGTTCAGGATCAACATGCATTGGCTATTTGAAAGGGTGTCGTTGCGAGCGAGGCTGTGGGGCTGGGATTTTGCTTTACGCACCGCAGTGCTCGCCCGCGATTGACCGTTTTCAGTGATTCAAAGCGTTCATGAGTAAAAGAAAAACTTCAAATCCGTGGCCGAGTCTGGTACAAAGTCAGCCGCTCTGAGCGGGTATAGTTTAATGGTAGAACAGTAGCTTCCCAAGCTTCCGACGAGGGTTCGATTCCCTCTACCCGCTCCACTCAATTTTGTCTCACGTTGTGTTTTTTGACGGGGGATGCAGGAACAGAAAAAACCGGCCTTGATGGCCGGTTTTTTTGTGCCTGAAAAAATCCGATGCTGCATTTCGAAACAATGCAAAAACCTGCAACACACTCTGAATCCTTGGGGATTCAAACCTCTGAGCCGAATGACGGACAATGACCACTTGGTGGTTATAGTGTTGATCACAAAAGCCAAGTAGGTATAGGCCAGCTCGTCGCAGACGGTTGGTCTTTAGTGCGGGTCAGAGGCAGCCACCATCACTTCAAACAACCAGTCAAGCCTGGACAGGTCACTGTGCCGCATCCGAAGAAAAATCTGTTGAAGAAAACGGCCATCAGTATTTTGCAACAAGCGCTGCTCTGACTTGTTCAGGTCATCGGCACGAAGGAGGAAACGAATATGCTCTACCCGATTGCGATTTCAATAGGTGATGAGGAACACGCCTGGGGCGTGGAGGTGCCGGACATTCCGGGCTGCTTTTCGGCTGGCGATGATCTGGATGATGCCGTCGCCATGGCTCGCGAAGCCATCGAGGGGCATTTCGAAATTTTGGCTGAGGACGGTGCGCCGATCCCGGCTGCGAGCAAACTTGGCGTGAACGTCGCTAATCCGAAGTACGCAGGATGTGCATGGGCCGTGGTCGATATAGATGTCGTGAAGTACTTGGGTAAAGCCCAGAAACTCAACATCACTTTGCCGGGGCACTTGCTCAACCGCATTGATGAGTATGTGTTGCATCACCCGGAAGAGAAAAGCCGCTCGGGCTTTCTGGCGTCGGCGGCTCTGAAAGTTTTGCAGCAGGGTTGAACCTTGGCGCGTCAACCCGTGCTGGCCTATCCTAACCATTAAACCTAATTACATTTTCTTGTGAGTTAAATTATATTTTCAGGCTTAATCCACAGTATATTGTGTACTGACAATCAAAACTGAACGCCGACGGTACACACGACATGCTGGATTTAAGCCTCACTACCGCGAGCGAGATCGTCAAACGGATTTGCCACCGCCTGCGCACAGAACGATTGGCTTTGGAGATGACACAGGCAGACGTGGCCGCTCGCGCGGGCATTGCGACGAATACGGTGTCAAACCTTGAAGCCGGTCGTAATGTGAGTTTCGACAACATGGTGCGAGTGGCGATGGTTCTCGGGCGCGAAAAGGAACTCGAAGGGTTGTTTCTGCCAAGGCTCGAAACTCTGGACGATATCATTCGCTACGAAAAAACGGCCAAGCGTCATCGCATCAAAAGGAAAGCCGACAATGCTTGAACAAGTTGACGTCTACTACGAGGGCTGGGGGGAACGTTGGCGGTGGGGCACACTTGCTTCGACGAAAGCCCTGACCGGTCGCCCGCAGGTCATGTTTGAGTACAGCGATGAGGCAAAAAACAGAGGGCTGGAACTCTCCTCCTTGAGGCTTCCATTACAGGGAGCCAGGTTAAACCGGGATTTCCCGTCACATCAGCTGGGACTGCCTGGGCCGGTTTATGACTCGCTGCCAGATGGCTGGGGCATGTTGCTGATGGACCGATTGTTCAAACGTCGAGGCCTCAACCCCGCGCGCATAGGCCCCTTGGAGCGGCTAGCCTACATTGGCAACAATGCCATGGGGGCCATGTCGTTTGAACCTGTTGCACCCGAGGCGCTGGAAACGCAAATGCATGTTCCCATCGACTTGCTCGCATCCGAAGTGCAGGAGGTACTCAAAGGTAAAGGTGGAGAGCTTCTCCAGAAGCTGCTACTGGTCGGAGGCTCTCCACAGGGCGCCCGACCCAAAGCGCTGGTGTATCGCGATCCGCACACTGACGCCTTTACTACGGCTGCCACTCCCGGTTTCGAAGCCTGGTTGGTGAAGTTTCCGGCTCAGCAAGAACATCCCGAGGTGTGCGCCATCGAAATGGTCTATGCCGAATGTTTACGCTTGTGCGGTATCCAAACCCCTGACACTCGTTATTTCAGCCTGTCTGAAGGAATGGCCGCTTTTGCCACCAAACGCTTTGACCGACAAAACGACTTGCGGGTGCCCATGCAGAGTCTTGCAGCCTTTACCGGTGCGGACTTCAGATCCCCAGGGGCGCTGGACTACGTCAACTTCTTGCGTGCGACTCATAAGTGCAGCAATGACGTACGAGAGAAAGCCGTAGCGTTTGAGCGGGTCGTCTTCAATGTCGCATTCAATAACCGAGACGACCATCCGAAGAACTTTGCTTACATCATGTCGCCTGGCGGAGACTGGAAATTAGCGCCGGCCTATGACGTCACTTTCTGCGAGGGGCCGGGAGGCTATCACCAGATGGACGTGATGGGTGAAGCCTTGGAAATTGGAAGAGAACACCTGCTCAACCTTGCAGTGGAGGCTGAAGTAAACGCCGCTACGGCCGCCGACATCATTGACCGATTTTGCGAGGTAGCTAGCCGATTCTCAGCCATGGCTGAAAGTTTGTATCCAGGCGTGATCACCCAGGAAACCTTGCACACCATTCAACAACGCATCGACCACAACATCGGGCTACTTGCCTGAGTTCGTGCTGCCAAGTAGCAGTCTTGAGAAACCGGCACTCATTGGCCGGTTTCTTTGGCTTCTTAAGGCGATCGAGTTAACCCGCCGGCACAACCTTATCCAGTGCCTGATTCACCGCCAATTCCCCCAACATGACGACCTGCGCGATGCCGAGTGCAGTCTTGCGGTGTGAGGTGTCGAGCAGCGCGGCGAAGTTGTTGAGCATGGTGGTGGCCGAGCCGAGGGTTTCGCTGGCGTTGGCCAGCAGAGACTCGGTGTCGTAGGCAGGGTTGGCGAGGTACATCGGTTCGGGTTCGTGAGTGGAACCCATGATTCTGGCCGTGGGGCTTAGATAGTGGTCGAGGGCGCGTTCGGCGGCTTCGTGGAATTTCTTTGAGTTGGGTGATTCGTAGGGGGATGCCGGATCGGTTTCCGGCGGATTGGGCGTAACTTTGAACATTGGATTGAGACCTTTTCGTAAGGCCGCAACCGATCTCGCTACTAAACGGATGGGTGGCAGCTGTGCGCAAGTTAGTAGACCGGACCCCAATCCAAATCCGGCGCACCCGAGGGCGCCATGCGCACAGCCACCATCAGGTGCAGGCATTCGCCTGACTGAGTGGTACTCATGCAGCTATTTAGATTGAGGATGCCGGGCTACTAAACCCGATCACTGGAAATCAGTGACGCGAACCAAGTTACCGACTGCCCCAAAGGCGCACAAGCCGGCGGATTCTGGCGTAGCGGTAGGCAACGGCGCAAGGATTTGTAGGCTTCAGGACGTAACACTGCACGCCTTTAAACACTTCGCTCGGAAGACGTTTACGCGGCGATAAAATATAGCGATCTCCCCGACATTACAGATCCATAACACTCCACCGGTTTCCACCTCCCACCCGACCAACTAGCATTTCCTCATCACCCACCACCCTCCCCCTGCGCGGCCATCGACGAATACGCGCCATCACTTTAGAGGGACTCCAATCGCGGCCAATTTGCCGCTGACGATCGAACTCAAAAGAGCCATTCACCATGACGCAAAACATTTACGACGATCCCGAATTCTTTCAAGGCTACAGCCAGATGAACCGTTCCATCGGCGGCCTCGACGCGGCGCCGGAGTGGCCAGCGCTCAAGGCGCTGTTGCCCTCCATGCACGGCCTGAACGTGGTGGATCTGGGCTGCGGTTATGGCTGGTTCAGTCGCTGGGCGCTTGAGAATGGCGCCGCCAGTGTCTTGGGACTTGATGTCTCGGAGAAGATGCTGGAGCGGGCGCGGGAGACCACGACGGCGGCGAACATTCGTTATGAGCGCGCCGACCTGGAACAGCTCGACCTGCCCGCTTGCAGTTTCGATCTGGCTTACAGCTCGCTGGCGCTGCATTACATCAAGGATTTGCCGGGGCTGTTTGCGCGCCTGTACACGGCGCTGAAACCGGGTTCGCACTTTGTGTTTTCCATTGAGCATCCAATCTTCATGGCGCCGCGTAATCCGGGCTGGTTGGTGGATAGTGAAGGTAACAAGCGTTGGCCGCTGGACAGCTATCAGTTGGAGGGTGAGCGGGTTACGAACTGGTTGGCCGAGGGAGTGATCAAGCAGCATCGTACGGTCGGGACATTGCTCAATTCGCTGATCGACGCAGGGTTCACGATTCGACATGTCAATGAATGGGGGCCGAGCGATGCTGAAGTGGCGGCGCAACCGGCGCTGGCAGAAGAGCGGGAGCGGCCGATGATGATGTTGGTGGCGGTGCAGAAGCCCTCACCCTAACCCTCTCCCAAAGGGAGAGGGGACTGACCGAGTTGTTCTCTAGGGTTACGCCGACCTGAAATATCGAGCCGAACTCCGGTTTCGAATACAACACCGGTCGGCTCCCTCTCCCTCGGGAGAGGGCTGGGGTGAGGGGCCCGTCCGAAAACGCACCCGAAATCTCCAGCCGAACAACACGTCCAGCTCATTTCAGCGCGTCGCGACGATAAACAATCGTGGAAATGGCAACAACACCGAGCCATCCGCCAATGCCGGATAAGCCTTCTCAACCTCCGCCAGATACTGCTCCAGGTACTGCGCCTTTTCCGCCTCGGTCAGCGGACTCAAAAACGGAATCAACCCGCTGCCCTTGAACCACTCCACCACCCCCGCCGCCCCGCCAGACAGCTGATGGTGATAGGTGGTGCGCCACACATCGACCCGCGCACAGTGTGGCCGCAGCATCGAGAAATAATCGCTGGCACTCGCCATGTCGGTACGCTGCCCCGCAGCGCCTGAAAGCTTGCTCGCCCATGGACCATTCGCGGCGACTTCACGCATCAAGCGATGGGATGGTTCATTAAGATTGTCCGGCATCTGGATCGCCAGGCTGCCACCTGCGGACAACTTGCTGGCCAACGCCGGCAGCAACGTCGCGTGATCCGGCACCCACTGCAACACGGCGTTGGCGAAGATCACATCGAACGGCCCGGCATCGGCCCACTGATCAATCTCGGCGACATCAAAGCGCAAATCCGGCAAGCGCTTGCGAGCCGCGTCGATCATGTCTGCCGAGCTGTCCAGCCCGCTGACCTTCGCCCCGTGAAAACGCTGTACCAGCAATTCCGTGGAGTTGCCGGGACCGCAACCGATATCGACCACTGTTCGCGCTTCAGCCGCGGGTATCGCCGCCAGCAGATCGCGGGCCGGGCGGGTGCGTTCATCTTCGAAAGCGACGTATTGCTTGGCGGACCAACTCATTGCGTTCTCCTGTCGGGGGCATTCCAGCGGTTGGTCACGATACCGCTATCTGGCGCGTCTGCCTGCCCTACCAACGTCCAGTGACGTGGGCGGATTTGTAATTAGAATTTTCCACCAGCCGCAGATGTCTGAATTTCAAGACTCGTCCCAATAAGGAAAACGGCCATGAAATTCGCAAAGATTTCCCAGAAGCTCGCTTTGTGGGCGGGCAGTCCAAAGACCTTTATGGGAGCATTGATCCTGATCGGAGTGTGGGGGTTGTGCGGGCCGATCTTTGATTACAACGACACCTGGCAACTGATCATCAACACCTCAACCACCATCATCACCTTCCTGATGGTGTTCCTGATTCAGAACACGCAGAACCGCGACACCGACATTCTTCATTTGAAAATCGATGAATTGCTGTTGGTGACCAAAGAAGCGCAGAACGCGATGCTCGGGCTGGAGGCGCTGGATTTGAAGCAGTTGGAGGCGTTGCGCAGACACTACCGCTCGCTGGGCGAGAGTGAGGTATTCAATCTTGAGGGATTGGGCGAGAAGAGTAAGTCGAAGCAGGATTTAAATGAGTGTTGAGGATTGAAAGCAAAAGATCGCAGCCTTCGGCAGCTCCTACAGGGATTGAGTAGGAGCTACCGAAGGCTGCGATCTTTTGCAGTTAGCGACTGGCCTGTAACTGGCGGGCCATCTCCAGATGGCTTTGCAGTTTAGGCAGTGTCTCATCGGCGAAGGCTTTGATCTCCGGCACGTCGGTGGTCTGCGCTTCCTGCTGAATCTGCTCGATGGCCTCCTCGGTGGCTTTGACCTGACTGGCGGCATAGGCCTGATCGAAGGAGGCGCCGTCGGTCACTGGCGGCATCAGTTCTTTGGCCTTGTCGGCCAGTTCTTCACGAGGCGCGACCGGCAGATCAAGCTTCTTGGCGATTTTCGCCAGATGCTGGTTGGCCGTTGTGCGGTCGTTGATGACGACGATGGTGTAGTCCTTGACCTCTTTCGATTCGGCCTTGCTGTGGGCCAGACGACTGGCCTCGATGTCGGCCATGCCTTTGGCCGAGGCATCGTTGATGAAATCGGCGGGCGACTGGGCAAAAGCACTGCTGGCAAACAGACCCAACAGCGATGCAAAACTCATAATGCGTACACGGGTGGCCATCCGGCTCATGGTCGCGCCCTCCTTCCTAGCGAAATTCAAGCGGGAGCTTACGCCCCCGCCTCTCAATCAAAACTACCTTCACCGACTACTTCGATTTCTGAGCGGGCTTGCGGCCCATGTCTGGTTTTGGCTCTTTGTCGACAGTCGTTGTGGTGGTTTTCCCACCTTTGCGACCTGCTTCAGAGGCCTTCGTTCGATCGTTGGCGAAGTTTCCCGAGTTCGAGTTTCTTGAATTAGGCATGATTCTCTACCTCTTGGTAATGATCGTGGCGAGCAGGTGCCCGCCTAGATTGAGAATTTTCTGACCGGCAAAGGTTTAGAAAAATTGCAGTCGCTGCGACGAACGGCGCCGCTTTTTCAGCCATTGAGCGCGTGATGATTCAAGCGTTTGGCGGCGTACATCGCCTGATCGGCATGGCGGAACAACTGCTGTTCCTCCCTGCCGTGCTCTGGATAGCGGGCGACCCCGATGCTGGGTTCGATGTGCAGGTTGTGGCCATCGAGGCGCATTGGTTGTACCAGTACCTGTCGGATTTTTTCCGCCACGCCGTCAGCATCTTCCGAAACCTGCACGCTGTGCAGCAGCACGACAAATTCATCGCCGCCAATTCTGGCCACGGTGTCGGTTTCCCGCACGCAGCCTTTTAGGCGGTTGGCCACGGTTTGCAGGAGCATGTCGCCGACCGCGTGACCGAAGGTGTCGTTGACCTGTTTGAAGCGATCCAGGTCGACATATAACAAGGCCATATGCCCGGATTGCTCGCGAGCGCCGGCCAACGCGGCTTTCAGGCGATCACGCAGCAATTCACGGTTGGGCAGTTGCGTCAGTTGATCGTATTGGGCCATGCGTCGCAGGCGAGCGTGCAGTTGCTGGCGCTCGATGGCGGTGGCGACTTGGGCGCAGACGTATTGCAACAGTTCCTTGTCTTGCTCGGTGTAGCGCTCGCCGCCGGGCAGGCTTTTGACGATCAAGGCGCCGATGGTGCCGTTTTTCGAATTCAACGGCACGCCGAGCCAGCACGGCGCGTGCTGCCCGGCCACCAGTTCGGCGAAATCGGCTGGGGAATCCGGGCTGTCCGGGGTCAGAAGAATCGGCTGGCCGCTACGGATAACTTCCGTGCACAGCCGCCCGGTGACGGTGCCCGGTTGCTCGGGCTGCAATTCGTCATCGTCGACGTGATAGGGGAAATTCAGTTGTGCGCAGTGCTCGTCGTACAGCGCCACGGAAAAATTCATCGCCGGCAGCCATTCGCCGATGATCAGATGAATACGCTTGAACAGCGCCAGCAGATCCTCAGCCGCATGGGCCGCTTCGGATATCGCATAGAGCGCAGCTTGGCGCGATTCGGCCTGCTTGCGCTCGGTGATATCGCGCGCCACGGCGATGCGCAGTTGATCGACTTCCGACCAGCGCGCTGACCAGAGGATATGCACGACGCTGCCATCCTTGCGCAAGTAACGGTTTTCGAAGTTGAGCTTGGGTTCGCCGCCCATGATCTCGCTGGCAGCCGCGAGAGTGCGCTGACGATCCGCCGGGTGCACCAGCTCAATCATTTGCCGGCCGATCAACTCTTCAGGCGAATAGCCGAAAACACGCTCGCAGGCGGCACTGACGAAAACAAAGCGCCCCTGCTTGTCGACCGCGCAAACGGCGTCCAGCAACAGATCGATAAAACTCGCCAGCGGCGCGGAATTTCGGCTTTCCATGGTTCAGCGTGGGTGTCCGGGTAATGCAGCACTGATCAACCTTCCCTGACCTCGTGATTGCGCCTCCCTGCACTCACTTTCAAGCCTTGTTCGGCATCAGCCCCGGCAGCGCATGCATCAGCGCGTTGATGGCGAAACCGATAAACATCACGCCGCACAGCCGGGTGATCAACAGTTCGTGGCGCTGATACAGCGTGCGTACCCGCTGCGCGCCGACCACGCCGATGAGAATAGCGTAGGCCAGCAAGCCACCGAGGAAACTCAGCGCAATCAGCGCCGGCAGCATCGACCAGTTGAGCAGTTCGGCACGGCTCGACAGCAGCGCGGTGAACGTTGCGACCGCCACCGGATAGGCCTTGGGATTGGTCAAACCAAACAGAATGCCGTGCCAGAACGGATTGCGCGCCGCGCCCTGCGGCTCGTCACCGCTGCGACGCTGGGCGCGCACCGCGCGCCAGCCGAGCCAGAACAGGTACACACCGCTGAGCACACCGAGCACATCAAACGCGGTGCTGCCGATCTCGCGGGCGCCGACAATCGCGATCAGCGCGGTGCTGCACCAGACCACATCGCCGAGCAGATGCCCGCAAAGAAACCCCGCCCCGGCCCGCCGCCCGTGGGCTGCACCGATGCCGAACACCGCTAGCACACCCGGCCCTGGCGTAATGCCGTAAATGAAACCCGAGGCCAGCACGGCCATTAGCAACGATGAAGTCATGGAAAACCTGCAGCGCCAGAACACGTGGCCGCCAGTCTATAACAGACAAATGTGTCTGATCATGACTCGTCGTAAAAACGCATGCCGGCGTACGGTTTTTGCCGACACGCCGACAGCCGTGAAGCGAGATCGCCGACATGGGCTTCGAGCTTGTGGCCATCGGGATCGAGGAAATAGAACGATGCACCTTCGCTGCGGTTATCTCGCCATTCACGCACGTTCGCCGCTTTTAGCTTTGCTACGAACGTTGAGAAATCGGCTGCATTGAGGCTGAAAGCGTAATGGGTGTAATCGGCGCACGGTTGACTCGAACGCAGCGGATCAAGCGACAGGCACAACCACAGTCCCGGCAGCGACAGGTAGGCACCGGCATCCCACGTGGCTTCGACGCGCAACTGCAGCAGATCACGGTAGAAGGCGAGGCTGCGATTCAAATCGCTGACCGCGAGGGTCAGGTGGTTGAGGCCGGTGAGCATCGGGTCAGTAGCCTCTGAGGTCTTCGGGGACGATGTATTGCTGGCCGTCGTAGGTCAGGGTGATCTGTTTTTGCTTCAAGCGGGTGGTCTTGGAAAGGCACTCTTTACCCGACTGCGTGTTTTTCATTTTGCTGCCGTTGGTGGTGACGATCAAATCGGCCAGACCATGATGGCTGGAAGAGCCGATCTCGACGGTTCGGCGAATGGTCTTTGTGTAGCCTTCGCAATCATTCATGAACTCACCGTTGCTCTTGGCAACCACCAAGCCCTCCAGCACCGGACGCAACTCATTGCCTTCGCGAACATACAGCGCCAGATCGGTTTTCTCGTAGGGAATGGCGTGGGAACTGTGCGCGAACTTTGAACGCAGACCGAAAGCCCGAACCTCCGGCGCCAGTCGATAACGGGCGGTGTCGATGCGCAGATCCTCAAAGCGCACGGCATCGGAGTTGTATGCCCCCGGTTTACGGTAAGTGGCGACGGTGTTGTAAGTGCTCGCATTGACGATCGAAAGATCCAGATCGAACACCCCGGCATCATCGTCGCCGGCGTCGGCAAGGTAGGTGGATTTGACTGCGATCGCCTGATTCTGCACGGCGGGCCAGACTTTGCAGCGCGACAGGGATTTGCCGTCGAAGTCTTTGGTCTGGCACGCGGCCTGGGCTTGAGGAGCGAGGACCAGAATACTGAGGGCGATAAGGAGTCGGATGGGCGTGAGCATTGTTCTTCCTTGATAAGAGTCGTGTTAAGCAGGCCGGTTAAAGGCCTTTGAAGCCTTGCGGCAAGACGTAAGACTTTCCGTCATAACGCAATGTTGTGAGAACGGGTGGGTAATGGGTGATTTTATCTTCACAAGCCTCTGCGTCGCCCACGCTGCTTGTGCCGGTTTGCTGAGTCTTGACGATCAGATCCGCGTAACCATGGGAGCTTGTTTTGGCGACTTCCACCGTTCTGATAGTTTCGCTGCGTTCACCTTCGCAAACATCATTCCATTCGCCGCTGTATTGCGAGACTAGCAACCGGCTCAGGACTGGACGCAACGTTGCGCCCTCTCTCACGTAAAGCGAGAGTTGAACCTCTTCCAAAGGATTAAGACGGGATCCATTGGTGACACGGGCACGCATACCGAAGGCACGGAAATCGGCAGCAAGTTTGTAGCGTGCAGTATCGAGTGCCAGTTCCACCAAGGCTACGCCGTCAGTTTCGAAAGCAGCGGCTTGATGATAAGTGGCGAGAGGAACTGATCGTCCATCCTGTAATACAGACAAATCAACATCGTAAAAGCCGTGCGAGTTTCCCTCGACATAATCGGAAGCTCGCTCGAACCTGGCGGTGGCGCTGAGGGTCTGCCCTGGATAGGCCGGCCAATCCTTACAAACCGAAAAATCCAGATCCCCCGACACTACCGCCGGCGTGCAATCGGCCAATGCCTGCCCCGCCAGCAACCACCCGCACAATGCCGCACATCCGATCCAGCCAGACTTCATTGTCACTTCCCGCTCCTTGATTACTTTTTCAGCCGCGCACTATCCCCTGCTGTATCGGCCCTTTCAACCGAATCATCAGTAGACCAAAGCGCATTTCCCGCTTGGTAGCGAGAAGTTGTTGACGGCGTTGCGGGTGTTGGGGCGATGTTGGCGATTGCCAGGGTGGTGTTGATTCGTGTGTTTGAGAAAAATGGGGTGGCTGTTAACTGATGGAACCAATCCGTGATTTTTCAGTGTCTGGAAGTCAGTCTTCGCGAGCAGGCCCGCTCCCACAGGTGCCGAATTCCAACTGGAGAAATGCGATCACATGTGGGAGCGAGCCTGCTCGCGAAGGCGTCATTGCAGACACCGCAGATCTCAGAACTTATCGAGCGTGCGCAATTTCTGCGGCAAGGCCCACAGTAACAGTGCCGCAGCGATCAGCGCCGCCACGCCAATGACATACAGCGCCGGCGTGGTGCTGCCGGTCAAATCCTTGATCCGTCCGACCATCACCGGGCTGACGATCCCGCCAAACTGCCCAAGTGTGTTGATCACCGCAATCCCGCCCGCTGCACCAGCGCCAGCACCGGCCAACAACTTCGGTGGCAGCGTCCAGAAGCTCGGAATCGAGGCGATGATCCCGGCGCCAAGCAAGCCAAGAGCAACGATCAAAAACGTGGTGTGACTGGCGAAAATTCCCGCACTGAAAAATCCGATCGCGCCGACGATGACCAGCCCGGCGACAAACTTGCGCCGCTCACCGGTGGCATCCGACAAACGCCCGATCACCACCATGCTGATCGCCCCGCAAATGTACGGAATGGCCGTCAGCAGACCGATCATCACCGGGCTCTCGGTACCGGCGCTGCGGATCAACTGTGGCGCCCAGAAGTTCAAGCCGTAGGACGCGACCTGGATCAGAAAATAGATCAGCCCCAAGGTCAAAAATCCGGGAATCTTCAACGCCGCGAGCAACGAGCCGCCGTTCTTGTGCGGTTCATGCTGGGCGATGCGGCTGGACAGCAGTTTCTTCTCGTCAGCGCTTAGCCAGTGCGCGTCCTCGATGCGATCCTTGAGCAGCATCAGCACCAGAAAACCGAGGCCGATACACGGCACGCCGCCGAGCAGGAACAACCAGTGCCAGCCGCGCATTTGCAGAACACCGTCGAGGTGTTCCAGCACCAGCCCGGAGAACGGCGCACCAACCAGACCGGCAAACGCCGAAGCCAGAAACAGCATCGAGGTGATGCGCCCACGGAAGTGCTGCGGGAACCACAGCGTCAGGTAATACAGCACGCCCGGGGCAAACCCGGCTTCCATCGCGCCGATCACAAAGCGCAGCGCGTAGAACTGCCATTCGCTGTTGACGAACACCATCGCTGCCGTCGCCACGCCCCAGGACATCATGATTCGGGCAATCCAGCGCCGTGCGCCAACTTTGTACAGCATCATGTTGCTCGGCACTTCGAACAGCACGTAACCGACCACGAACAGCCCGGCACCGAGGCCGTAAGCGGTGTCGCTCAGGCTCAGGTCGGTCTGCAACTGGAACTTGGCGAAGCTGATGTTGATGCGGTCGAAGAAAGCGAACAGATAGCAGACCATGATCAGCGGCATCAGGCGCCAGGCGACTTTGCTGACCAGGGCTTTTTCGGCGTCGTGATCGACGGACGGACTCGCGCCCGCCTCCATTACATTGAGGCTCATAGCTTTTCTCCAGACGGACTGCCGGTGGGCGTCCGATTGTTTTTGTTGTCTGGTTATGACGCTCACTGTGGAGCGTTTTTCTGTGGGAGCTGGCTTGCCAGCGATGGCGTCAGATCAGTCGAAATCCACGTTGGATGTGACGCCCTCATCGCGGGCAAGCCCGCTCCCACAGGGAATAGCGGTGTTCAAGTGGGGATCGGGTGCAGGTCGCAGTTGCGTCCGGCCTTGGCCAGTTGACCGGGGACTTCGTGGCCCAACAGATCCGGCAGACCTCGCGAGAGTTTCAGCAGCAGCGGCAAGTCGATGCCGGTGTGAATGCCGATTTCATCGCACAGGTTCACCAGGTCTTCAGTGCAGATATTGCCCGACGCACCTGGCGCAAACGGGCAGCCACCAAGGCCACCGAGTGCGGCATCGAAACGCCGCGCGCCCACCTCGTAAGCCGCCAGCACATTGCACAGCCCCAGACCCCGGGTGTTGTGAAAATGCAGGGTCAGATCGGCCGGCGAGACCCGCTGCAACACCCGCCGCACCAAGCGATCTACCTGACGCGGGTTGGCCATGCCAGTGGTGTCGGCGAGGGTGATGCCGGCAATGCCGAGTTCCTGATACGCGTCGACGATCTGCAGCACGCGGTCCTCGTCGATCTGACCTTCGAACGGACAACCGAACGTGGTGGCGATGCTACCGTTGAGGCGCACACCGGAACCGCTGGCGAACGAAACGATGTCACCGAACGCCGCCAACGAGTCGTCACAGCGCATGCGCATATTGGCCATGTTGTGCGTCTGGCTGGCGGACATCACCAGATTCAGTTCATCGGCGCCCGCCTCCAGTGCACGCTGCGCACCTTTGAGGTTGGGAATCAGCGCGACGTAAATCACCCCAGGCTGGCGTTGAATGCCGCTGAAGACTTGCTCGCCATCACGCAGCGCCGGAATGGCTTTCGGCGACACGAACGAACCGGCCTCGATACGGCTAAAACCGGCCAGTGACAGCTGATCGATCAGGGCGATCTTGTCAGCGGTTTCCACCCAGGTCGGCTCGATCTGCAAACCGTCGCGCGGCGAGACTTCCTGGACGATCAGGGTTTGCGAATAGTCCGTGATCATTGCACCACCCCTTGGCTTTTCAGGCGTTCGATATCGAGTTCAGTCAGGCCGAGGCCGGCAAGAATACCGTCGGTGTGCTGGCCGAGTTTTGGCCCCGACCAGTTCACGCCGCCGGGGGTTTCCGAGAGTTTAGGGACGATGCCGGGCATCTTCACTGTTGCACCGCCGGGCAACTCGGCACTGAGCAGCATGTCGCGTGCCTGATAGTGCGGATCGGCAACGATGTCGGCCACCGAATAAATGCGCCCGGCCGGCACTTCAGCCGCTTCCAGCGCCGCGAGCACGTCGTCGATCGGCAGGCTGCTGGTCCAGTGGGTGATGGCGGCGTCGAGCAACCCGCTCTTGGCGGCGCGACCGTCGTTGTGGGCGAATTCCTCTGCGTCAGCCAGGTCTTCGCGGCCAATGGTGTGCATCAGACGCTTGTAGATCGGGTCGCTGTTGCCGGCAATCACCACATAGGCCCCGTCAGCCGTCAGGTAAGTATTGGACGGTGCGATACCCGGCAACGCGCCGCCGCTGCGTTCGCGGACATGGCCCTGCATGTCGTATTCCGGCACCAGACTTTCCATGACGTTGAACACGCTTTCGGCCAGCGACACGTCGACGATCTGTCCGCCGCCCTGCCCGGTCTTGACCCGCAACAGCGACATCAGCGCGCCAATCACCGCGTGCAATGAGGCCAGCGAATCACCGAGGCTGACGCCGACCCGCGCCGGTGGCGAACCGGGGGTGCCGGTGGTGTAACGAATGCCGCCCATCGCTTCACCGATCGCGCCGAAGCCGGGACGATCACGGTACGGGCCGGTCTGGCCATAGCCGGAAATGCGCACGAGGGTGAGATTGGGGTTCAGCGCGTGAAGCACGTCCCAACCGAGGCCAAGTTTCTCCAGCGCACCGGGGCGCAGGTTTTCGATGATCACGTCAGCGTCGCTGGCCAGTTGCTTGACCAGTTCGATGCCTTCGGCGGATTTCAGATTGAGTGCCAGCGATTTCTTGTTGCGTGATTGCAGGTACCACCACAGCGACGTGCCTTCGTGCAGCTTGCGCCATTTGCGCAGCGGGTCGCCCTGACCCATGGCTTCGATCTTGATCACTTCGGCGCCGAACTCGGCGAGCATGCGCGCGGCAAACGGCGCGGCGATCAGGGTGCCGATCTCGATCACTTTGATCGCACTCAAGGGGGCAGTCATCGCGGGGTACCTCTTGTTCTTGGAATATGCGCCAAGGCTAGAGGAACGATGATCGGGCAATCCAGCCGTGTCTCGGCAATGGGCGTTCGCGAAATGCGAACGCTCGGGGGTTTTGTGGTGGATTCAAGGCCGCCTTCGCGAGCAAGCTCGCTCCCACAGTGGATATGTGTTGAACACAGAATCTGTAGCCGCCACCAATCCCTGTGGGAGCGGGCTTGCCCGCGAAGAGGCCGGAACATTCACTGGAGATCTATGCGCCCTGCCCCCGCAAATGCTCGAACAACAACCGACTCACCGGCGACAACCGCGCCTCATCCCGCACCACCACAATCAACGCGCGATCCGACCAGTCATCCGTCAACGGCACCGCGTGCAACCCCAGCGCCTGACCAAACAGTTCATAAGCACGCTGCGGCAGAATGCCGATGCCCATGTTGGCCTGAACCATCCGGCACACCGCATCGAACCCCGGCACATGAATGCGAATGCGCAGGACTTTGCCGGCCTGTCGCGCCGCCGCGTGAGTACGCATGTTTATTGAACTGGCGGCATGCAATCCGACGTAGTCGCTGTCGAGCGTTTCAGCGAACGCCACCGACTCGCGCGTGGCCAACGGATGCTCCGGCAGCATCACCACCAGCAGTTTGTCCTGACGGTACAACACGCTGTGCAAGCCTTTGGTGTCGCTGTCGTTGGAACAGATACCGAGATCTGCCACGCCATCGAGCACGCCTTGAATCACTCCGGCGCTGGGCCGCTCTTCAAGGTCGGTCTTGACCTGCGGATGCCGCGCGGAAAAATCGCGCAAGTCTTCGGGAAGAAACTGAATGATCGCCGACAGATTCGCCAGCATGCGCACATAACCCCGCACACCGTGGCTGTGTTCGCCGAGTTCCAGGCCCATTTTCTCGACGTTGAACAGCATCTGCCGGGCATGATGCAGCAACGTTTCCCCGGCCGGGGTCAGCGTCATGCCCTTGGCCTGACGCACGTACAGGCTGATCCCCAGCGCCTCCTCCAGCTCCATCAGGCGCTTGCTCGCCGCCGACACCGCGATGGCTTCGCGCGAGGCCGCGCGGGTCAGCGTGCCCTCTTCGTGCACGGCGACAAACAGTTGCAGGGTGATCAGGTCGAGGCGGCGGATCAGGCTTTTTTGCAGCATGGAGGGCTCGCTGACTGGGGTTCGTCCGAGTCGGCAGGATAGCCCGGAATTCAATCACACCGAAAATGTGATGAACCTGCCCCGTCAGCTCGCCGCTGTCAGCAATCGCACCAGGTGAGCGGCTTCATTTCGCTGCCCCAGCACCAGCACCGACGAACCCTGCAGACAGGCGTCCTGCGCAATCCACTCGATACCGGCGGCGCCTTCGACAGCAAATGCCGGATCCACGGCACCATCGACCAAAAAGCCGCCCGTGAGTAAGCGTCGTTCGCCGTCCGAGGTCTGCCCGACCGTGACGATTGGCGAGCCGGGGGAGTCATTCAGCGCGAATCCTGCGCTCCAGCTTTTCAGATCCAGTGGCTGCGCGGCAACGGTAAGGACTGGCGTCCCGCGATTGAACGCTGAATCAGGCCTACCGTCGCGAGTGATCCCGCTGATGAAGCCATGCTGACGCTTTTCCCCGGCAGACGACTCGACGGCTGATCCGATCAACAACAGGCGCTGTGCCGATTGCCCAACGATGCGATTCACCGAGCTTTCGAGCGGTGCGCCGGCATTGTGCAGATTCAGCAGCAGCGTGCCTTTCTCGCCGAACGACTCAGCATCCTGCCCGGAACGCTCGTAAGCCATGACCAAACCCTGGTTGGTCACTTCAGTCTTGCCATGGACCAGAATCTGCCCATCGTCCAACTGCGTAACCCCGTGCAACGTGATCGCCACACCGGAAAGCGTCAGGTGAATCCAGCCTTTGCCTGCAAACTCCGGGTCATCCTTGCCATCCAGAAAAAAACGCGTCAATAACCCGCTGCCCCCTTGAGAGGTGACGAAAAGCAATCTGTCCGGCAGCGCTTTCGCTGGAGTGGAGTGCGCCAATATCAAGCGGCCGCCCGTGGCATTGTTCAGCACGGGAATACGCATCGGCACGACTCGGTAGCCTGTCTGTCCATCACCAAATTCGGGATCGAGCGTACCGTCCGGTTTGAATCGAGCGATGATTTGCTCAAGCTTGCCTGCTGCATCTGCAAGCACTGCGCACAACCAGAATACGCCGCTCTCACCGACGAGCAGATTCCCGCCTTGTGACAATCGCCCCCTGACAAACTGACCGCGAAGGTACCCGCCCTCGCCGAAGCTGGTATCGAGATGACCATCCGCGAGCAATCGCGTCAGGCCGTAATGCGAGGCTCCCGATGCATCGATGACGGTCGTACTGACCATGATGTGTCCCGAAGGCAGCACTGCGACACTTTTCCCGATGGTTTTGCGCGCGACTGGAAACCGCAGTGTTTGCAGGCCCGAATGGGCAAAGGTCTGATCCAGCTCACCGGCTGATCGTGCTTTACGTGCTTTGGCTTTCGGCATGTTCGTGTGCTCCTCAAGGCGATCGGAGTCGACCCCGCTGTCAGAGCATTCGATCCGAAGCAGCCACACCAGACAACTGACAGAAATGACAGTTTTTTAGAAGAAAACGAAATTACTGATCAAGTAAAAAAGGCTAAAAAACTGGTAGTTCTTACAGGTTCAAAACGCAACCGGTCATGCCAGCCTCTCGATTCAAGTTCAGCCTGAAACGAGAAGAACAATGAGCACTCCCGACAAGCCCAATACGCAACCTGTCCCGCCCCCAACCATCACGTACCCCGAAGAGGGCCAGAAAACGGGAGTTGCAACACTGTTTCTCGGCAGCGGTATACCGGGTGCGCTGGTGCAGGTCTGGAACATTGAAAATACGCATTCACTCGGTGCAGGACAGGTCAGTGCAAATGGACGATGGGCGTTCAGCATCAGCGGTGCCCAGTCGACGGGTCAGCACGGGGTTCGCGCCCACCAGACATGGGAAGGCATCAAGTCAGACTGGAGTGACGAACGCAGGTATACCGTGCTACTGCAGCCAGCAATCGACGTCCCGGTAATTGTCGAACCAAAAGAGGGAACACAGGTAAGCGCTGTTCCGGTCTTTTCCGGAAATGTCACAAAAGCTGAAGGCTTCGTTAGCATTATCGATCTGGACACCGGCGAGATGATTGCCAAAGCCGACGTCGACTCCCTCAAGCAATGGAGTAAACAGATTACAAAACCCTTACCTCCCGGACCGCACCGGATATCTGCCATTCACAACATCAACGGGAATTTGTCCGACTGGGTCCGTGTTCGTAAGTTTACGGTGATCGCTAAAGGCAAGGGCAAGGGCAAAACCTGACCTTCAAGAATTAACCCTGCCGCGCCCATCAAAACGCGTTGCGAAAAATCTCCTCGATCTGGCGCTGATCCGCCGCCCGAGGATTGGTCAAACCGCAGGCGTCTTTCAGGGCATTGGTGGCGAGCACCGGAATGTCACTGAGCTTGGCGCCGAGTTCACGCAAGCCTCCGGGAATCTCGACATCTTTGGCCAGGCAGCGGATCGCGTTGATCGCCGCCTGCGCGCCCTCTTCGGCACTGAAACCGCGAATATCCGCACCCATGGCGTGGGCCACATCGGTCAGCCGCTCGGCACACACCAGCGCATTGAAGGTCTGCACGTGGGGCAGCAGCACGGCGTTACACACGCCATGGGGCAAGTCGTAGAAACCGCCCAACTGATGCGCCATCGCATGCACGTAACCGAGCGAGGCATTGTTGAAGGCCATGCCGGCGAGGAACTGCGCGTAAGCCATGTTTTCCCGCGCGGCGAGATCACCGCCGTCGCGCACGGCCAGGCGCAGGTTGTTGCTGATCAGGGTCATGGCCTTCAGCGCACAGGCGTCGGTGATCGGGTTGGCGGCGGTCGAGACATAAGCCTCGATGGCGTGGGTCAGCGCATCCATGCCAGTGGCGGCGGTCAGGCCTTTGGGCATGGCGAGCATCAACGCCGGGTCGTTGACCGACAGCAGCGGCGTGACATTACGGTCGACGATGGCCATTTTCACGTGGCGCGATTCGTCGGTGATGATGCAGAAGCGGGTCATTTCGCTGGCGGTGCCGGCGGTGGTATTGATCGCGATCAGCGGCAGTTGCGGCTTGCTCGATTGGTCGACGCCTTCGTAATCGCGGATCTGCCCGCCATTGGTCGCGCACAGGGCAATGCCTTTGGCGCAGTCGTGCGGCGAACCGCCGCCCAGCGACACGACGAAATCGCAGCGACTTTCCTTGAGCAACCCCAGACCCGACTCGACATTGGCGATGCTCGGGTTCGGTTTGGCGCCGTCGAAAATCACCGAGTCGATGTCCTGCATCGCCAGCTTCTCGGCGATCATGGTCGCCACGCCGGCCTTGGCCAAACCTGTGTCAGTGACGATCAGCGCCTTGCGAAAACCGTAGTTGCGGATCGCGACCATGGCCTCGTCGAGGCAGCCGCTGCCCATGATGTTGACCGCCGGAATGAAAAAGGTGCTGCTCATCGTGCATCTCCTGACTGAGGCCGAATCGACTGCGCCGATCCGGCGGATGCACACAGGATCGACCGATCGGTCACGACCGATGTTGATCTGGCTCAATGCCCGCTCGTGATAAAGTCGCCGCCCATCAGCCCTTTGTTTTGAGACGCCTGTGCAATGACCGATTTTCTGGATGTCGACGCCACTCTCGAAGACTGGAACGCCTTGCGCGCCACCAGCGACTTCAACGGCCTGCTGGTGGGCAATGGCGCCAGTCGTGCGGTCTGGGATGACTTCGGCTATGACTCGCTGTTCGAAAACGCCCGAACCGTCGAGGAGAAACCACTCAGCCCGTCGGAACTGGCGGTGTTCGACGCCATGCAAACGCGCAGTTTCGAGCAGGTACTCGGCGCACTGAAAACCACCAGCCGGGTCAATAAGGCGTTGGCCGTCAGCTCGGCGGCACCGCGCAATCGCTACTACGCGATCAAGGAAGCGCTGATCAACACCGTGCACGCCGTACACATTCCGTGGCGACTGGTGAAGCCTTCGACGCTGGCGACGGTGAACGAAGAACTGGCGCGCTATCGCACCGTGTTCACCACCAATTACGACCTGCTCAACTACTGGGCGCTGCAACACCAAAGCGACGCCATCGACGATCTGTTCAACGGCGCCAATGCGAGTTTTGATCTGAGCGAAACGGCTACCGACAAACCGCGTCTGTTGTACCTGCACGGTGGTCTGCATCTGGTGCGCAATCAGGATGGCACCGCGCGCAAGCTGACCTCAACCGAGGGCACGCTGCTCGGCAGCTTCGCCATCAACAACACGATCAAGACGCTGGATGACGTGCCGCTGTTCGTCACCGAAGGGCCGAGTGCGGACAAACTCAAGACCATTCGCAGCTCGGATTATCTGTCGTTCTGTTATCAGCAGTTATTGAGGCATGGCGGCAGTTTGTGCATCTTTGGCCATGCGTTAGGCGAGCAGGATGCGCACATCGTGCGGGCGTTGCGCCTGGCGAAACCGAAGGTGGTGGCGATCTCGATTTATCCGCGCAGTGCGGCGTTTGTTCAGCATCAGAAGCGGCATTACGCGCAGGTGTTTGAGGGCACGGGTGTGGAGTTGCGGTTTTTTGATGCCAAGAGCCATGCGCTCGGCAATCCGAAGTTGTCGGTGCCGGTCGAGGTTTGATGTAGACCGCGCCGACGCCTTCGCGAGCAAGCTCGCTCCCACATTGGAACGCGGACTACTGTGGGAGCGAGCTTGCTCGCGAAGCTTTTAGCTGACACCTCATTCTTCAGTGCTGTGCACCACCACCAGCAACTGCGCCTGCACCTCCCCCACCGAGCGGATCCGGTGCGGTTTGTGTGCATTGAAGTGCAGCGCATCACCACGCTCCAGCAGCACCTTCTCGTTCATGAAATCCACTTCGACCTGCCCTTCGTGGACGAACAGAAACTCTTCGCCCAAATGCTCCTTGAACGTTTTGTCAGTGAACTCGCTCGGCGGGTAGATGATGAACGGCAGCAGACTGCGCTCGCTGACCTGATGGGCCAACACGGCGTACCCGGGACTCTGGTCATTCGCCGCCAGTGACTGGCGCTCATGGCTGCGCACCAGGCTGTAGCTGTCGAGGCTGACGTTGTCTTCGGAGAACAACTCCTCGACTTTGACGTTCAGCGCTTTCGCCAGTTTCAACGCGGCAGCAATTGACGGCGTGTTGAGCCCACGTTCGACTTTGGACAGATAACTCTTGGTCATGCCGGATTTTTCGGCCAATGCCTCAAGGGTTACGCCAAGTTTTTTTCTCAATAATTTCAAACGGATAGACATGCGCAGCAGTTATTCCATGGAGGAAGCGACGATTTGTGCTTGCTAATGACACTTTGTGTCATATAGCCTCTTTCGTGTCATTTGCTCTCACCCAAAGGACACAGACATGGCCAAGACATTAGCACTACCCAAAGACCAACTGGTCAAGCAAGCGCTGACACAGATGCAAAAAAGCCTGGCGGATAATACGTGGACGGACCGGCAAAAGCTGGCCCTGACCTGCCGGATTTTGTTCGAGAACGGTCACGACTCCGGTCTGGCCGGACAAATTACCGCCCGTGGGCCGCAGCCCGGCACCTATTACACGCAGCAACTGGGGCTGGGTTTCGACGAAATCACCGCGAGTAATCTGCTGCTGGTCAACGAGGATCTGGAAGTCCTTGAAGGCCACGGCATGGCCAACCCGGCCAACCGTTTCCACAGCTGGGTGTACCGCGCCCGGCCGGACGTGAACTGCATCATCCACACCCACCCGACCCACGTTGCCGCGTTGTCGATGCTCGAAGTGCCGCTGCAGATTTCCCACATGGACCTGTGCCCGCTGTACGACGACTGCGCGTTTCTTGAAGGCTGGCCGGGTGTGCCGGTGGGCAATGAAGAAGGTGAGCTGATTGCCGGCGCGCTGGGCGACAAACGCGCGATTGTGCTTTCGCACCACGGTCAACTGTCGACCGGCACAACGATTGAAGAGGCCTGTGTCATCGCCCAATTGATCGAACGCGCGGCCAAGCTACAACTGCTGGCGATGGCGGCGGGCACGATCAAACCGATCATCCCTGAGCTAGGCCGCGAGGCGCACGACTGGATCGCCAAGCCGAAACGCCACGCCGCCGCCTTCAACTACTACGCCCGGCAGAACCTGCGCCAACACGCCGATTGCCTGAACTGAAACCTGTTACGGAGAGATTCCCATGTCCACTATTCACGGCATCATCGGCTACACCATCACCCCGTTCGGCGCCAACGGCGAAGGGCTGGACCTGCCAGCGCTCGGGCAATCGATCGATCGCCTGATCGACAGCGGCGTCCACGCCATCGCGCCGTTGGGCAGCACTGGCGAAGGCGCTTATCTGAGCGATGCGGAGTGGGATCAGGTTGCCGAGTTCAGCATCAAGCACGTCGCCAAACGGGTGCCAACCATCGTCAGCGTCTCTGACCTGACCACCGCCAAAGCCGTGCGCCGCGCACGTTTCGCCGAAGGTCACGGTGCCGATGTGGTAATGGTGCTGCCGGCTTCGTACTGGAAGCTCACCGAGGCGGAAATCTTCGCTCACTACCGCGCTATTGGCGAGCGCATCGGCGTGCCGATCATGCTCTACAACAACCCGGCCACCAGCGGCACTGACATGTCGGTGGAGCTGATTTTGCGCATCGTCAAAGGCGTGGAAAACGTGACCATGGTCAAGGAGAGCACCGGCGATATTCAGCGCATGCACAAACTGCAATTGCTCGGCGAAGGTCAGGTGCCGTTCTACAACGGCTGCAATCCGCTGGCACTGGAAGCGTTTGCGGCCGGGGCGAAAGGCTGGTGCACGGCGGCGCCGAACCTGATCCCGCAGTTGAATCTGGACTTGTACGAGGCCGCCATGGCCGGTGATCTGGATCGCGCGCGGGATTTGTTTTACCGCCAGTTGCCGCTGCTGGATTTCATCCTCAAGGGTGGCTTGCCGGCGACGATCAAGGCAGGGTTGCAGCACACCGGGCTGGAGGTGGGCGATCCACGTTTGCCGGTATTTCCGCTGAGTGAAGCGGGCCAGACTCAGCTGCAAGCAATCCTGAAAACCCTGCGCTGATCTCGCTGTAATATACAAAAACCTGTGGGAGCGAGCTTGCTCGCGAAGGCGTCAGTTCAGTCAACATTGATGTTGAGTAAACGACCGCTTTCGCGAGCAAGCTCGCTCCCACAGGGGATTTTGGTGGATTTGAAAGTGAGGTCAGAGCACCGGCAAAGTCTTGTCCTTGATCACTTTGCTCGGTCCGTTCGCCTTCACACTGGCAATGCCTTTATCGCACGCCGCCTCCGACGAATACGATTCACTGCTGCCGATGATCTGGTGGTTGGCCGCTTTCAGGTTGAAGTACGGATGGCCGTCCTTCGTCGACTTCTTCTCATAGCGCTCCTCCAACGGGCTGTTGGTTTGCACCGAAGCGATGCCGCCGTCGGCCGCAGCGCGAGTGGTGTACAGCTCGCTGGTCAGAATCGTTTCGGCATTCGCCGCTTTCAGCACGAACCTGAACTGGCCGTTGCTGCTTTTACTGATTTCGTACCATCCGGACATGCGCGTTTCTCCTTGGCGATTGAGAGGTTTGGCGCTTCAGAGTAAAGACCAGTCCTGAATATCTGTCGCTTGGACCGGCCCTTTCGCGAGCAAGCTCGCTCCCACATTGGAGCGCATTCCAGTTGCAGAACGCGCTCGAAAGTGGGAGCGAGCCTGCTCGCGAATGAGGCAGCTCGGTGCCGGCTATTTCACCACCGCCCGCACCACCGACAACTCCGGCGCATTCACCCGCCGCTGACTCAGATAGCGCGTACAACTCACCCGCAGGAACGAGGCAAAATTCACAACTTCCCCGCGATAATCCATCACCTCTTCATACAGCTTGGCGATCAGTTGGTTAGTGGTCATGCCGTCGACCTCGGCGATTTCGCTGAGGATGTCCCAGAACTGATTCTCCAGGCGCAACGTCGTCACCACACCGCAGATGCGCAGCGAACGCGAGCGTGATTCGTAGAGAATCGGGTCAGCCTTGACGTAGAGCTCGCACATCGGCGGATCCTCGTTACAGGGTGATTTTGGTGCCGAGCAAGCCGAGGAAACCGGCCAGCCAGTTCGGATGCGCCGGCCATGCCGGGGCTGTGGCCAGATTGCCTTGAACGTGGCCGTCCGTCACCGGGATATCGATGTACGTACCGCCCGCCAGTCGCACTTCCGGCGCGCAGGCCGGATAGGCACTGCATTCGCGCCCTTCAAGTACACCCGCCGCCGCAAGCAATTGCGCGCCGTGACAGACGGCGGCAATCGGTTTGCCGGCCTTGTCGAAGGCGCGCACCAGATCGAGGACTTTTTCGTTGAGGCGCAAGTATTCCGGGGCACGACCGCCGGGGATCAACAGCGCGTCGTAATCGGCCTCGCTGACCTTGGCGAAATCGAAGTTGAGCGCGAACAGGTGACCGGGCTTTTCGCTGTAGGTCTGATCGCCTTCAAAGTCATGGATCGCAGTGCGCACGGTTTTACCGGCAACCTTGTCCGGGCACACGGCGTGGACGGTGTGACCAACCATTTGCAGGGCCTGGAACGGCACCATCACTTCGTAGTCTTCGACGTAATCGCCGACCAGCATCAGGATCTTTTTCGCGGTCATGGGGAGGACTCCTCTGGAGGACATGCTTGGGAGTATTCAAGGTAGACCTTATCCGGAGGCTCGGGTAACAACCGGCTACTACCTCAGACCGTGTCATCGTTCTTCGCGAGCAAGCTCGCTCCCACATTTGGAATGCATTCTCCTGTGGGAGCGAGCCTGCTCGCGAAGAGGCCCTGAAACTGTACGCCTAAGTCCGTGCCTAGCTGTAACACCTCGAAATTCGCAGATTATGGCTAGATGAGGACACCTTCCAATGCCCTACGGTTCAGGTCTCCCCTCATGTCCTCGCGCGAAAACACCGGCATGGCCCTCGGCCTGCTCGGCGTGGTGATCTTCAGCCTTACCCTGCCCTTCACCCGCATCGTGGTGCAGGAACTGCATCCATTGCTCAACGGTTTGGGCCGCGCGTTGTTCGCGGCGATTCCAGCGGCGTTGCTGCTTTTGTGGCGGCGCGAGAAATGGCCGACGTGGCAGCAAGTCAAAGGCCTGAGCCTGGTGATCGCCGGGGTGATTCTGGGTTTTCCGGTGTTGTCGGCTTGGGCCATGCAGACATTGCCGGCGTCCCACGGTGCGCTGGTCAATGGGCTGCAACCTTTGTGCGTGGCGCTGTACGCCGCGTGGCTGTCCCACGAACGTCCGTCAAAAGCCTTCTGGGCCTGCGCGGCGCTGGGCAGTGCATTGGTGCTCGGATATGCGCTGTACACCGGTGCCGGCAGTATTCAGGCGGGTGATCTGTTGATGCTCGGCGCGATTGCGGTCGGTGGTTTGGGTTACGCCGAGGGCGGTCGATTAGCCAAGGAGATGGGCGGCTGGCAGGTGATCTGCTGGGCGCTGGTGCTGTCGACGCCGTTGTTGATCGGGCCGGTGCTGTATCTGGCCCTGCAACATCAGGGCGCGGTGTCGGCCAAGGCCTGGTGGGCGTTCGGGTATGTGGCGCTGTTTTCGCAGTTTCTTGGGTTTTTCGCTTGGTATGCCGGGCTGGCCATGGGTGGCATCGCCCGGGTCAGTCAGATCCAGTTATTGCAGATTTTCTTCACCATCGCGTTTTCGGCACTGTTCTTTGGTGAACATGTCGAGCCGATTACCTGGGTGTTTGCGTGTGGTGTGATTGCGACCGTCATGCTCGGCCGCAAAACCGCGGTGAAATCAAATGTGGGAGCGAGCCTGCTCGCGAAGGGTCCGTAACAGCCAATATCATTGTTGACTGTCAGTCCGCCTTCGCGAGCAGGCTCGCTCCCACAGGGTCAGTGTCAAGCCAGGTAACCATCCGCGCGCAGCAAGGTTTCCAGGCAGTGCTCGCTGATGTTGTAGAAGTCTTTCAACTCCTGAATCTTCACCAACAACTGCGCCGGGTCCACCGGCTCGGCGCGCTTCACCGCCAGAATCATTTTGTTTTTGTTGGTGTGATCCAGCGAGATGAATTCGAACACCTTGGTCTCGTAACCGCAGGCCTCAAGGAACAGCGCGCGCAAGCTGTCGGTGACCATTTCCGCCTGCTGCCCCAGGTGCAAACCATATTGCAGCATCGGCTTGAGCAACGCTGGACTCTGGATCTGCAGGCGGATCTGTTTGTGGCAGCACGGCGAGCACATGATGATCGACGCGCCGGAACGGATGCCGGTGTGGATCGCGTAATCGGTAGCGATGTCGCAGGCATGCAGGGCGATCATCACGTCCAGTTCGCTCGGCGCCACGCTGCGCACGTCACCGCACTTGAACACCAGCCCCGGGTGATCGAGTTTCGCAGCAGCGGCGTTGCACAGGTTGACCATTTCCTCACGCAACTCGACGCCGGTGACCTCGCCCTCGGCCTTCAAGGTGTTGCGCAGGTAATCGTGAATGGCGAACGTCAGATAGCCCTTGCCCGAACCGAAATCTGCCACCCGCACCGGTTTGTCCAGCGCCAGCGGCGACGAGGTCAGGGCATGGCTGAACACTTCGATGAACTTGTTGATCTGCTTCCACTTGCGTGACATCGCCGGGATCAGCTCATGTTGCGCATTGGTTACGCCCAGATCCTTGAGGAACGGTCGGCTCAACTCGAGGAAGCGATTTTTCTCGCGGTTGTGCTCAGCGGACGGTGCTTCGCGCAATTGCTGAGGTTTGCTCTTGAACAGCGAGCTCTTGCCCTTTTTGCTGTATTCGAGCTGGGCTTCATCAGTGACTGCGAGTAAATGCGCATTTTTGAAAGAGACCGGCAACAGCTCGGCAATCGCCGCCACGCCGTCAGCCAAGGGCAGATTCTTGGTGATGTCGCGGGTTTTGTAGCGATAGACGAACGACAGATTCGGCTGCGCCTTGACCGTCACCGGTTTGATGATGACTCGCTGCAGATCCACTTCTTCGCCGACGTATTTGGCCAGCACCAGTTTGATGAAGCCGTTCTGTTCGAGGCTGGCTTGCAGCAGCTCGATGAACTGGGCGTGGTGATCGGGCGCAGGCTTGATGGACGGGGCAGTAACGGACATGAAAAAGCGGCCTCGGACGGGCGGAATCGGGAATGGCGGGTATTTTAGGGGGGATGGGGGTTGGGGACACGCTCTTATTTACCGAACGGTTGGTTAAAGCGGCCCTCACCCTAGCCCTCTCCCAGAGGTAGAGGGGACTGACCGAGGTGTTTTCTCGAGCTACGCCGACCTGAAATACCGAGTCGAACTCAAGTTTGAAAGATTTGTTTTGAATCCATAATCGCCTCGGTCTTTCAGGTCGATGTCGAGCGCAGAACACCTCGGTCGGCCCCCTCTCCCTCCGGGAGAGGGTTGGGGTGAGGGGCTTTGGCTTTTAGGCTATCAGGCCAACACCACCAACCGATTCGGCAACTCATTCCTCACCTGCGTCACCGGCACATGCACCTTCAGCAATTCCCCACACGCCTCGATACACGTCACAAATCCCTCCAGCGTGCGCCCCTGCCTGACCTGCTCGGTAAACGCCGCGACAATCGCATCCCAACTCTTGTTATCCAGCCGCTTGGAAATCCCCTCATCCACCAGAATCTCCACATACCGCTCCGCCTCGCAGACAAAAATCAGCATGCCGGTACTGCCCACGGTGTGGTGCAGGTTCTGCTCTAGAAACTGCCGCCGCGCCAGATTCGAGGCGCGCCAGTGGCGCACGCGACGCGGGATCAAATGAGTGGTGATTTTCGGCAAACGAAACAGCAGACACAGCACGATAAACGCGCCCCACTGCACCAACAGCAGACTGCGCAGGGTCAGCCAGCCGGTCAGGTAGTGCACGACGCCCGGCACCACCAGTGCCAACAGGCTCGCCCACAGCAGCGGGATGTACGCGTAGTCATCAGCGCGCGCGGCCAGCACCGTCACCAGTTCGGCGTCGGTGTCGCGCTCGACCCGGGCAATCGCCTCGGCGACTTTGCGTTGTTCGTGTTCGGTCAGTAGTGCCATGTTGAAAAGTGCCTGCTCATTATTCTTCTGATATCACCAGCCGCCGGACGAACCACCGCCGCCGAAACTGCCCCCGCCGCCGCTGAAGCCTCCACCTCCACCGCCGCCGCCAAATCCGCCACCACCGCCGAAGCCGCCCCCTCCTCCAGAGCCGCCCCGGCCGGCAGGCAGGATACCGAGCATCTGGCAGACAAACACCGTCAGGATGAACAACATCACCAAAAACACAAACAATGCCGGATGCCGCGAGATGAAATCATCGGACGGATCACCGGTGGATTCATACACCGTCGACGGTTCATCGAGCGGATTGCCACCCAGCACCACCAGCATCGCCGCCACGCCGTCGCTGATGCCTTTGCTGAAATTGCCGCTCTTGAACGCAGGCGTGATGACTTGATGGATGATCACTGAAGTCTGCGCATCGGTCAGCCGATCCTCCAGGCCATAACCGACTTCGATGCGCAGTTTGCGCTCGTCACGGGCAACGATCAGCAGCGCGCCGTTGTTCTTGTCCTTTTGACCAATCGCCCAATGACGCCCGAGTTGAACGCCAAAGTCCTCGATGGTCGTGCCTTGCAGATCCGGCAGCGTGACCACGACCAACTGCTCGCCGGTCGCCTGTTCGTGGGCCTGCAACTGCTGGCTCAGTTGCGTGCGCACCGACGGCTCGAGCATCTGCGCTTCGTCCACCACCCGCCCGCTCAGCGCCGGGAACATCAACTCGGCCCGGGCGCTGACGGCGAACAGCCACAGCATCAGCACCAGGCCCATTTTCAACACACGCATGGACAACCTCGAATCAGAATTTCACTTCCGGGGCCTTTTCCGCGCCGGGCGTGGTGGCTTCGAAGGTTTCGCGGATCGGCAGATCGCTGTACATCACGCTGTGCCAGAGGCGACCGGGGAAGGTGCGGATCTCGGTGTTGTATTTCTGCACCGCCAGAATGAAATCGCGGCGAGCCACGGCAATGCGGTTTTCCGTGCCTTCCAGCTGCGATTGCAGGGCAAGGAAGTTCTGGTTGGCTTTCAGGTCCGGATAGCGCTCTGAAACCACCATCAGGCGGCTCAATGCGCCGGTCAGTTGGTCCTGCGCCTGCTGGAATTGCTTGAGTTTCTCGGGATTGTCGAGGGTGCTGGCGTCGACCTGAATCGAGGTCGCTTTCGCCCGCGCCTCAATCACTGCCGTGAGGGTTTCCTCTTCATGCTTGGCATAACCCTTCACCGTTTCCACCAGGTTGGGGATCAGGTCGGCGCGGCGCTGGTACTGGTTCTGCACCTGGCCCCATGCAGCTTTGGCCTGTTCGTCGAGGGTTGGGATATTGTTGATGCCGCACGCGGTCAACAGCGTGGCCAGCACCAGCAGTGTGGCGACCTGCAAACGCGAGCGATTGGTTGGGCTTACATTCATCGCAGTGATGCTCCTTGGCACATATCATTATAAAAACCGAGCGCGAAACATTCTCAGCGGGCTCTTGGGGCATAATCGGCCGCGTCGCTGGATTACGACGGGGCAATGGGCTAAAAAGTGCCCTGCGTGATCATGCGGCCAAGTGTCGGCTGCCGTTTTTTGGCTCTGTTTCTTTGAGCCTGTACCCGAACAACAATAGTCGCTCCCTAAATTTTGGCTGGCCGGCGTTGCATTGCCGCTTGGGCCCTTGAGAAAACTATTCATGAAGAAGCTGTGTTTGCTGGGTCTGTTCGTCAGCCTGGCCAGTCATCAAGTATTGGCCGCCACGACCCCGGTACCCCTGGAAAACAAGGACGCGTTCATCAGCAACCTGATGAAGCAAATGACCCTCGACGAGAAGATCGGCCAGTTGCGCCTGATCAGCATCGGCCCGGAAATGCCCCGTGAGCTGATCCGCAAAGAGATCGCCGCCGGCAACATCGGCGGCACGTTCAACTCGATCACCCGTCCGGAAAACCGGCCGATGCAGGATGCTGCCATGCGCAGTCGCCTGAAGATTCCGATGTTTTTCGCGTACGACGTGATCCACGGTCACCGTACGATTTTCCCGATTCCACTGGCCCTCGCCTCGAGCTGGGACATGGACGCCATCGGCCAGTCCGGGCGCGTTGCCGCCAAGGAAGCCGCCGCCGACAGTCTCGACATCACCTTCGCGCCGATGGTCGACATCTCTCGCGACCCGCGCTGGGGCCGCAGCTCCGAAGGCTTCGGTGAAGACACCTACCTGACTTCACGCATTGCCGGCGTCATGGTGCGCGCCTATCAGGGCGCCACCCCGAGCGCGGCCGACAGCATCATGGCCAGCGTCAAGCACTTCGCCCTGTACGGCGCGGTCGAGGGCGGTCGCGACTACAACACCGTCGACATGAGCCCGGTGAAGATGTACCAGGATTACCTGCCGCCGTACCGCGCCGCGATTGATGCCGGCGCCGGCGGTGTGATGGTCGCGTTGAACTCGATCAACGGCATTCCGGCCACGGCCAACACCTGGCTGATGAATGATCTGCTGCGCAAAGACTGGGGCTTCAAGGGCTTGGCGGTTAGCGACCACGGCGCAATCTTCGAACTGATCAAGCACGGCGTCGCCCGCGACGGTCGTGAAGCGGCGAAGCTGGCGATCAAGGCCGGTATCGACATGAGCATGAACGACACCCTGTACGGCAAAGAACTGCCGGGGCTGCTCAAGTCCGGCGAGATCGAACAGAAAGACATCGACAACGCCGTGCGTGAAGTGCTCGCGGCCAAGTACGACATGGGCCTGTTCAAAGACCCGTACCTGCGCATTGGCAAGGCTGAAGACGATCCGGCCGACACCTACGCCGAAAGCCGTCTGCACCGCGCCGAGGCCCGTGAAGTGGCGCGTCGCAGCTTGGTTTTGTTGAAGAACCAGAACGAAACCCTGCCGCTGAAGAAAGACGCGAAAGTCGCACTGGTCGGTCCGTTGGCCAAAGCACCGATCGACATGATGGGCAGCTGGGCCGCAGCGGGTAAGCCTGCGCAATCGGTGACCCTGTTCGATGGCATGAGCTCGGTGATCGGTGACAAGGCGAACCTGATCTACGCCCGTGGCGCCAACATCACCAGCGACAAGAAGGTGCTCGACTACCTGAACTTCCTCAACTTCGATGCGCCGGAAGTGGTCGACGATCCGCGACCGGCCAACGTGCTGATCGACGAAGCGGTGAAAGCCGCCAAGGACGCTGACGTGATCGTTGCCGCCGTCGGCGAATCCCGTGGCATGTCCCACGAATCCTCCAGCCGCACCGACCTGAACATTCCGGAAAACCAGCGTGAGCTGATCCGCGCACTGAAAGCTACCGGCAAACCGCTGGTGCTGGTGTTGATGAACGGCCGCCCACTGACCCTTCTCGAAGAGAACCAGTCGGCTGACGCGATTCTGGAAACCTGGTTCAGCGGCACCGAGGGCGGTAACGCCATCGCTGACGTGCTGTTCGGCGACTACAACCCGTCGGGCAAACTACCGGTGACCTTCCCGCGCTCCGTGGGCCAGATCCCGACTTACTACAACCACCTGAGCATTGGCCGGCCGTTCACGCCGGGCAAACCGGGCAACTACACCTCGCAGTATTTCGATGACACGACCGGGCCGCTGTTCCCGTTCGGTTATGGCCTGAGCTACACCCAATTCGCCCTCAGCGACATGGCGCTGTCGTCGACCACCCTGAACGCCACCGGCAAACTCGACGCCAGCGTCATGGTCAAGAACACCGGCAAGCGTGACGGCGAAACCGTGGTGCAGCTGTACATTCAGGACGTCACCGGCTCGATGATTCGTCCGGTGAAAGAACTGAAGAACTTCCAGAAAATCATGCTCAAGGCCGGTGAACAGAAAGTCGTGCACTTCACCATCAGCGAGGATGACCTGAAGTTCTACAACGCCCAGCTCAAGTACGCGGCGGAGCCTGGCAAGTTCAACGTGCAGATCGGCCTGGATTCGCAGGACGTGACGCAGCAGAGCTTTGAATTGCTGTAACCGGTTTTTGCTCGGCTGATCGTTCCCACGCTCCGCGTGGGAATGCCTCAAGGGACGCTCCGCGTCCAGTGACGCGGAGCGTCACAGGCTGCATTCCCACGCAGAGCGTGGGAACGATCATCAGGTGAGCGGTTATCCGCGGCGATCGAGAATGTTGACCACCACCCGATCCACCCAGCCCCACACCCGCTGCTTCACCCGCCGCCACAACGGCCGGCGCTGCCATTCTTCCAGACTCACCTGCTGACTCAGCCCGAAGTCCTTCAGAAAACTCGCCTGCACCGCTGCCGTCAACGACGGATCCAACGCCTCCAGATTTGCCTCCAGATTGAAGCGCAGGTTCCAGTGATCGAAGTTGCACGAACCGATGCTCACCCAATCGTCAACCAGCACCATTTTCAAGTGCAGGAAGCACGGCTGATATTCGAAGATCTGCACCCCGGCCTTGAGCAGTCGCGGATAGTAACGATGCCCGGCGTAACGCACTGACGGGTGATCGGTGCGCGGCCCGGTCAGCAGTAGCCGCACATCGACTCCGCGCGCCGCTGCCTTGCGCAGTGAGCGGCGGATTTTCCACGTTGGCAGGAAGTACGGCGTAGCCATCCAGATGCGTTTTTGCCCGCTGTTCAAGGCTCGAAACAACGACTGCAGAATGTCGCGGTGCTGGCGGGCGTCGGCATACGCCACTCGGCCCATGCCCTCGCCCTTGTCCGGCACCCGTGGTAACCGTGGCAAGCCGAAATGCGCGGCCGGGCGCCAGGCGCGGCGATAGCGATTGGCGATCCACTGGCGATCAAACAGCAATTGCCAGTCGATCACCAGCGGGCCGCTGATCTCGACCATCACTTCGTGCCACTCGCTGGTGTCGTGCCCCGGTGTCCAGAACTCATCGGTGACACCGGTGCCGCCAACCACCGCCAGACGCTGATCGACCAGCAGCAACTTGCGATGATCACGATAGAAATTACCGACCCAGCGCCGCCAGTTCAGCCGATTGTAGAAACGTAGTTCAACGCCGGCGTGTGTCAGGCGCTGGCGCAGATTGAGAGTAAACGCCAGGCTGCCGTAATCATCGAACAGGCAGCGCACGCGCACGCCACGCTCGGCGGCCAGCACCAGCGCTTGCACGATGGTTTCGGCGCAAGCGCCAGCCTCGACCAGATACAACTCGAGTTCGATCTGCTCCTGCGCGCCGGCAATCTGCTCAAGCATGCGCGGGAAGAATTGCGGGCCATCGATCAACAGTTCGAACCGGTTGCCATCGCGCCACGGAAACACCGCACCGCGCATGTCAGCGCGCCGTGAAAATCAGCACCGCACCCACCGGTACCGACAGACTGATGGCCGACAGGTCGGCAAGTTTGCGCAGGCTTTCCAGCCCCGGCACGAGATCGAAATCCTCGGCGTTGATCACCAGCGGCTCCAGGGTGACCACTTGAAAACGCCGGTCATCGAGGCGCGTCGCCAGCAGCTCAGCGGGGTATTCGTGTTGCTTGCCGTGCAGGTTGACGGTCAGCGGCAGACGCAATTCCAGCTGCGCACCGGGGGCCAGATCGTTGATTGGGCGCAGGTCGATCTGGGTGGTGATGGTCGCTTCGGGGAATTGCTCGATCTGGAACAGCTCCTTGCGCATGCGCTCGTCACGCAGCGGGATGCCACTGTTGATCGAATCCATCTCGACTTCGACTTCGGCGCGACCGTTGGGGTCGACCTTGCCGTGCAGCACCAGAAAGCGCTGCACTTCGGAAATATGGGTGTTTTTCGTGCTGACAAACGACAGCCGCGACGACTCGCCGTCCAGATACCAATTGGCCTGCGCCGGCAATGCGACGGTGGCGAGCAGCAGACTGGACAGGGTTGCACAGAGAGAGCGGTTGAACATTGAACACTCGTGGGGCTGATAAACCTGCACGAACCTTAACCGCACACGCTGTTATTGCAAACTGAAGATCACACCCGGTGGGAGCGAGCCTGCTCGCGAAGACGTCATCTGTCTCAACAGACAAGGTGCGCCCGCTATTGCATTCGCGAGCAGGCTCGCTCCCACAAAAAACCATCGGGTGTTTTCAGGGATTCAGGCGACAGCCTTGCCGTTCGCTCAACCACTGGGCGCGATTGCTGCGGCCCATGCCGCTGACCGTGATGGTTTTGTTGGTGCTGTCATCGGTGAATGCGCTGGTCGGCAGCCATTGTTTTACATAGCCACGGCAATACTCGGCATCGTTATTCATCACATAACGACAGGAACAGTATTCCTTGGCGGTGTAGGCGCTGATGATGTCGGGGAAGGCCCACAGGTTTTCGCGCTCGTAGACGATCCAGCCGAGCAGCAGGACCAGCATTAACAGGAATAAGCGCTTCATGGCCGCACCGCCTTCAGCACGTGTTTGAGCAGTTCGTTATGGCTGTAGCTGCCGTCGCGGTCATCGGCGTAACGCACGATCAGCAGTTTTTCACTGGGGATCACGTAGAGCGCCTGGCCCCAATGCCCGAGGGCGGCAAACGTGTCGGGCGGTGCAGCGGGCCATGGCGATTCAGCGCCATCGGCTGGACGATTGAGCCACCATTGGCCGCCGGGCACGGCTTCGTCCTGATGGGCTTTGTAACCGGCGAAGGGAGTGCGGCTGAACGCCACCCACTCCTTGGGCAATAACTGCCGATCATGCCAGCGCCCGTCACAAGCCATCAGCAAACCGACCCGCGCCAGATCCCGCGCGGTCAGGTAGGCATAAGAGGAAGCGACAAACGTGCCGTTGGCATCGGTCTCCCACACGGCGTGGCGGATGCCCAACGGTTCGAACAACGCCGTCCACGGATAATCCGGATAACGCTGCGGGCCGACGATATTTTTCAACGCCGCCGCGAGCAGGTTGCTGTCGCCGCTGGAATAACGGAAGGCCTGCCCCGGTTCGGCGTAAGCATCGTGATCGGCGGTGAACGCGGCCATGTCGCGATGGCCGCGGGTGTAGAGCATCGCCACCACCGAGGATTTCAGTGGCGCGTATTCGTAATCTTCCTGCCAGTCGATACCGGAGGCCCAGTGCAGCAGGTCGGCGATTTTGATGGCCGGGTGTTGTTCCAGCGGCGGGTAAAACTGCACGGCCGGGGCTTCGAGTTTGAACAGGCCTTCGCCGTACGCCACACCGAGGACGGTGGCCATCAGGCTTTTGCTGATCGACCAGGTCAGGTGCGGGGTTTGTTCGGTGGTCGGGCCGGCGTAGCGTTCGTAGATGATCTGGCCGTCGCGGATGATCAGCAAGGCGTCGGTGCGGATGCCTTGGCGGGTGTTGTCATCGCGGGGTGGGAAGGCGTAATTCTCCAGCGCTCCTGTATCGGTGATCGTCGTGCCGATTGGCCATGCTTCACCGGGCCATTGTTCGGCCTGAACGGTGAAGGTGATCAGCAGCAGGAACAGCGACAGGCCTTTGCGCATGGTGAGGGCTCTGGGAATGAACCTGCTGAGATTAGTCGGGGTTGATGACAGATGTGTGGGGATGTTGAAGCCGCCTTCGCGAGCAGGCTCGCTCCCACAGTTGACCGAGTTCCTTCAGTTGGAATGCCATCAAACTGTGGGAGCGAGCTTGCTCGCGAAGAGGCCAGTCAAGCCTGCGCCAAAGCCTTGGCCAGACGCTTGGCCCGAGCACCCGCCGCCAACTGCATCACGCCTTGATCGCGTTGCCACATCTGCGCCCACTCTGCCGGACCGTCAGCCAACGCTTGACTCACTTCCCCCTCCAGCGCCTCAAACTGCGCAAACAACCCAGCCAACAACACATGCCCGGCGGGATTGTTCGGCGGTTGCCGACTCGCCTCCGCACACCCGGCCAACAGCGCCAGCAAGCGCAATTGCAGCGCCTGCGGCCAGTCACTGTCCTGGCCGACGCCAAACAGCCACGCGGTCATCGCGCTGAGTACATAAACATCTTCCAACGTACGAAACGGTTTGACGTAAGCGTCCCAACCATCGCCGGCCAACAACTCGCACAACGCGTTATCAAGCTGCAGCCGACCATGGCTGACGTCAGGCATCAACGGCAGCGCCGGCAGCTTCTCCACGGTCACGCCGGGTTCGCCGGGATACACCACCGCCAGACTCAGGCGCGGCGATTCACCGGATTCTTCACTGCGCGCGGCGATAAGCAACCAGTCCGCCGCATCGCCGGCGGTGACAAAATCCTTGCGTCCGCTCAGACGTAAATCCGTCAACCGTGTCTGCATGTCCGCCGGACGCAAACTGCGCTGTTCGGTCGCACACAACGCACCGAGGCTCAGCGGTGCACTCGGCCACAACATGCGCAATGCCGCCTGATAACCGACCAGAAACGCCAGCCCCGGCGTGGCCATCCGCCGCCCGCCCGCGACCGCCAATTCGAATGGGGTGACGTTGCCTAGTTGCTGCAACAACGTCGCGAAACCCTCGGCCAGGTCAGCAACGGCGGGCAATCGTTCACGGCGGTGCAGCAGATCTGGCCAGGGCATAAGAGGCTCCTTGTGGGCTGTCATATAAGCATCACCGAACGTTCATGGCGATGACACCGGGGCTACATAGCCTGACTTTGCACAACACGGCTGCATAAAGAAAGTCGATCGGCTGCAACCCACGACGGGTTAAAGGCCCGTACGGAGATTCACATGACTCAGATCGCCCGCATCAGCGACACCGGCAATGAACGCCGCCTGCAAGCCGAACGCCTGATCGGCGCCGAGGCCTTGCAGCAAGCCCAGGCCTTGCGCTTCAACGTCTTCAGCGGCGAGTTCAACGCCAAACTGAAAGGCGCGGAACTGGGTCTGGACATGGATGATTATGATGTTCACTGCAGCCACATCGGCGTGCGTGACTTGAACACCGGCCGTCTGGTGGCGACCACGCGTCTGCTCGATCACACCGCTGCCAGCAGCCTCGGCAAGTTTTACAGCGAAGAAGAATTCAGCCTGCACGGCCTGACGCATCTGCAAGGCCCGATCCTCGAAATCGGTCGCACCTGCGTCGACCCGGCCTATCGCAACGGCGGCACCATTGCGGTGTTGTGGGGCGAATTGGCCGAAGTATTGAATCAGGGCGGTTACAGCTACTTGATGGGTTGCGCGAGCATTCCGATGCAAGACGGCGGCATCCAGGCCCACGCGATCATGCAGCGTTTGCGTGAACGCTATCTGTGCACCGAACACCTGCGCGCCGAACCGAAAAATCCGCTGCCGACGCTGGATATCCCTTCCAACGTGATCGCCGAAATGCCGCCGCTGCTCAAGGCCTACATGCGCCTGGGCGCGAAGATCTGCGGTGAGCCGTGCTGGGACGAAGACTTCCAGGTCGCCGACGTGTTCATCCTGCTCAAGCGCGACGAACTCTGCCCGCGCTACGCCAAGCACTTCAAGGCGGCCGTGTGATGAGCCGGCTGCGCGTGTACGCGCGGATCGCGCGGGTGCTGCTGGTGGTAGCGCTGGGCTTGACCATGGCCACTGTCTTTGGCGTATTTGAACGAATTGGCCTGGCGCATTCGATGGAACGGCGTCAGCGCTGGTCGCGCTTTTTCATGGCGCGCCTGAGCAATGCCCTGCCCTTTCGCGTGACCGTGCACGGTGAGCTGCCGAAACAGCCGATGCTGTGGGTCAGCAATCATGTGTCGTGGACCGACATTCCGCTGCTCGGCATGCTCACGCCGCTGTCGTTTCTGTCCAAGGCCGAAGTGCGCACCTGGCCAGTGGCCGGTTGGCTCGCGGCGAAGGCTGGCAGCCTGTTCATCCGTCGCGGTTCGGGCGACAGCCAGTTGATCCGCAAGCAGATGACCCGTCACATGCAAACAGACCACGCCCTGCTGATGTTCCCGGAAGGCACCACCACCGATGGGCGCTCGCTGCGTACCTTTCATGGTCGCTTGCTGGCGGCGGCGATTGATTCCGAGGTGATGCTGCAACCGGTGGCGATCCGTTATCTGCGTGATGGCGAGATCGATGCGCTGGCGCCGTTCATTGGTGACGATGATCTGCTCTCGCACCTGATGCGCCTGTTCAGCAATGATTGCGGCGATGTCGAAGTGCATCTGCTCAAGCCGATTGCCTGTCAGGGGCGTGAGCGTGCGGCGTTGGCATTCGAGGCACAGCAGGCGGTGCAGAAGGCGTTGTTTGGTGAGGTGGCGAAACCGGCCGAACCGCGTCGCGCAGGCGAATTGATTGCAGCCTGAAAACACACATCCCCCCTGTGGGAGCGAGCTTGCTCGCGAAAGCGGTATGTCATTCAAAGTTGATGTTGGCTGACACGACGCCTTCGCGAGCAAGCTCGCTCCCACATTGGTTTTATGTCATTGACGGATTTTGTGCGAAGTCCTGGAGTTGTGGGTAGAACAAGCGGAAGTCTTCACTCAGCGGCTCATACAACCGCCGCAATTCCTCCATCGCCCCCGCCAGCTCTTCCGGCCGGCTCAGCCGCCGCGAGATCCCGCGCAACACCTGCTCCAGCACTTCAAATTCCTGATACGAACCCAACCAGTCATTGGCGACCATGTGCGGGGCGATCTTCGCCAATCGCTCGGGCAGTTGCCGTTCGCGGGTCAGCACCCGATACACATCAGCGGTGAAAACCTCCAGCGGCTGATCGGCATACAACCGCCAGTCCCGGGCCAGGCAATGATCGAAAAACACGTCGAGGACGATCCCGGCATAACGCCGCCTCGTATCGGAAAACCGCCCCAACGCAACGTCCACCAACGGATGACGATCGGTAAACACGTCAATCCGCCGATGCAGTTGAATGGCCGCCTCGACCTCCGGCGCAAACTGCCCTTGCAGCCGACCTTTGACGAAATCGCCATACAGACTGCCGAGCAGTTGCCCGGGGCGCTGGCCACCGAGGTGTAAATGTGCGAGATAGTTCATGGGCGCAGCTTAGCACTGCGACCCGCAATCCATACACCATCGTATCGTTATAACGCGATATACCAATTTATGCTGACGTCAGATCAAAAGCATATTGGTGTATCGCGATCTAACGATTTATATTTCGCCACATCGCGATATAGCGTTGTACACATTGTGAGCACCCTGCCATGAACCTCGACCTCGACGAAATAATAAAAGCCCTGGCGCACCCAGTACGGCGAGACATCCTCAACTGGCTGAAAGACCCGAAGAACGAATTTCCGGAACAGTTGCACAACCACGAGTACGGCATTTGCGCCGGGCAGATCGATCAGCGCTGCGGCCTGTCGCAGTCGACTGTTTCGGCACACCTCGCAACGTTGCAACGCGCCGGCCTGATCAGCAGCCAGAAGGCCGGGCAATGGCACTTTTTCAAACGTAACGAGGACGTGATCCAGGCGTTCCTCAGCACCCTCAGTAAAGAGCTCTGACCCTTAACGTCAGCCAGCCGACAAGGAAACCTGCATGCCCCTCTCGCTACTCATCCTCGCCTTGAGCGCCTTCGCCATCGGCACCACCGAATTCGTCATCATGGGCCTGCTGCCCAATGTGGCGGCCGACCTCGGTGTGTCGATCCCCGGCGCCGGTTGGCTGGTGACCGGTTACGCCCTCGGCGTGGCCATCGGTGCGCCATTCATGGCCATGGCTACCGCCAAACTGCCGCGAAAAGCGGCACTGGTCGCGTTGATGGGCATTTTTATTGTCGGCAACCTGCTGTGTGCGATTGCCAGTGATTACAACGTGCTGATGTTTGCCCGGGTGATCACCGCGCTGTGCCACGGTGCGTTCTTCGGCATCGGTTCGGTGGTGGCGGCCAATCTGGTGCCGGCCAACAAGCGAGCGTCGGCGGTGGCGTTGATGTTCACCGGTCTGACCCTGGCCAACGTCCTCGGTGTGCCGCTGGGCACTGCGCTGGGTCAGCAATACGGCTGGCGCTCGACCTTCTGGGCGGTGACCGTCATCGGTGTGATTGCGCTGATCGGCCTGATCCGCTTCCTGCCGGCCAAGCGTGACGAAGAAAAACTCGACATGCGCGCCGAACTCGCCGCCCTCAAAGGTGCCGGGATCTGGCTGTCGCTGAGCATGACTGCACTCTTCGCCGCATCCGTCTTCACTCTGTTCACCTACGTCGCCCCGCTGCTCGGCGAAGTCACCGGTGTGTCGCCCCGTGGCGTGACCTGGACGCTGATGCTGATCGGCCTGGGCCTGACCGTCGGCAACATCATCGGCGGCAAACTCGCCGACAAGGGCATGGCCGCCACGCTGATCGGCGTGTTCATCGCCATGGCCGTGGTTTCCACCGTGCTGACCTGGACCAGCGTTGCGCTGATCCCGACTGAAATCACTCTGTTCCTCTGGGCCACCGCGTGTTTCGCCGCCGTGCCGGCGCTGCAAGTCAACGTGGTGACCTTCGGCAAAGCCGCACCGAACCTGGTTTCGACCCTGAACATCGGTGCCTTCAACGTCGGCAACGCCCTCGGCGCCTGGGTCGGCGGCAGCGTCATCGCCCACGGCTACGGCCTGACCAGTGTGCCGCTCGCAGCCGCCGCACTGGCAGTGCTCGCCTTGCTGGTGACCCTGATTACTTTCCGTCAGAACGGCAATGCCGATCTGGCCCCTGCTACCAACTGATTAACTTTCACTTACGAGGGTTGTAGACATGGCAACTATTTTTGATCCGATCAAACTCGGCGACGTCGAGCTGGCCAACCGCATCATCATGGCCCCACTGACCCGCTGCCGCGCCGACGAAGGCCGCGTACCGAACGCGCTGATGGCTGAATACTACGTACAGCGCGCGTCCGCTGGCCTGATCCTCAGCGAAGCCACTTCGGTAACGCCAATGGGCGTCGGCTACCCGGACACCCCGGGCATCTGGTCCAACGATCAAGTGCGTGGCTGGGCCAACGTGACCAAAGCGATTCACGCTGCTGGCGGCAAGATATTCCTGCAGCTCTGGCACGTGGGCCGTATCTCCCACGAGTCGTACCTCAACGGTGAAGCGCCGGTGGCACCGAGCGCGATCCAGCCTAAAGGTCACGTCAGCCTGGTGCGCCCACTGGCCGACTACCCAACCCCGCGTGCACTGGAAACCGCTGAAATCGCCGACATCGTCGACGCTTACCGCACCGGTGCCGAGAACGCCAAAGCCGCCGGTTTCGACGGCGTGGAAATCCACGGCGCCAACGGTTACCTGCTCGACCAGTTCCTGCAAAGCAGCACCAACCAGCGCACCGACAACTACGGTGGCTCGCTGGAAAACCGTGCACGTCTGCTGCTGGAAGTGACAGATGCGGCGATCGAAGTCTGGGGCGCTGGTCGCGTTGGTGTGCACTTGGCACCGCGCGCTGACTCCCATGACATGGGCGACGACAACCTGGCGGAAACCTTCACTTACGTGGCTCGTGAGCTGGGCAAACGCGGCATCGCGTTCATCTGCTCCCGTGAGAAAGAAGGCGCCGACAGCCTCGGCCCGCAATTGAAAGAAGCGTTCGGCGGCCCGTACATTGCCAACGAAAAATTCACCAAGGACAGCGCCAATGAATGGCTGGCCAGCGGCAAGGCTGATGCCGTGGCATTTGGTGTGCCGTTCATTGCCAACCCGGATCTGCCGGCTCGTTTGAAGGCGGATGCGCCGTTGAATGATGCGCGTCCGGAGTTGTTCTACGCGAAAGGCCCGGTCGGTTATATCGACTATCCGGCGCTGTAAGGCATCACCCAGAAACGCGAAAGCCCCCGACTTGTGAGAGTTGGGGGCTTTTTTGTGTTCGCCTGGAAAGTGATTGTGCGGCTGAGTATGTAGCCCCTCACCCCAGCCCTCTCCCGAGGGAGAGGGAGCCGATTGGGGGATGTTCGAAACCTGAGTTCGGCGGGATATCTCAGGTCGGTGTATCTCGCAAGAACACCTCGGTCAGTCCCCTCTACCTCTGGGAGAGGGTTAGGGTGAGGGCAAGCGGCTCACACTCATTCACACAGAAGACACAAATTCCCTACAAAATGCGTAGCTCGCTACGTTTAAACTCCCCCCGCTGCGAAGCTATATAAAGGCAGGCCAATTGACATAAGCGGTGTCAATTACGCATTTTGTTTCATTTGCGCAGGCTGGGGCTCAGGCGCAGCATGTCCAACCCTGTATCGACCCAACGCTCAGCCTCGGCATGCAGCTCAAAGCTGTCCGGCGCCAGAAGCCATCCATACAGAAGGCCATCGATATAGCTGTGAATACTGATGGCCGCGCGGACGGTGTCGAGATCTTCTGGCAACTGGCCGCGATTGACCGCATTACGCAACGTCAGAGCGATGCGCTCGTTGCAATCGAGACTGACGTCCCGGCGCTGCTGGCGCAAATCGCACATTTCATCGGTGAACTCGCACTTATGAAACAGAATTTCGTTGATCCGCCGGGTTTTCGGGTCCAGCGCAACTTGATGAAACAAATGAATCAGCAGTTGGCGCATGCAGCCCAACGGATCGAGTTCATCTTCACTTTCGCTGGCCCTGGCCAATTCATCCAGCGGCTCACGCAGCGAATCCAGCATGGCCTGGACCAGATCGGCCTTGTTACTGAAATGCCAGTAAATAGCACCACGTGTGACCCCGGCCATTGTCGCGATATCGGCCAGCGTCGTACGAGCGACGCCCCTTTCATAAAAGGCTTTCTCCGCCGCTTCCAGGATCTGGCTACGGGTTTCTTGAGCTTCCTCTTTGGTACGACGGACCATGACAGTAAAACCTCAAACAGGATGTTTCAGGGATGGCTGAATATCCGCTGAATAAAGAGGGGGCGATCTCTCACGGATCTGCTCCCCGGCCTACAATTTCAAACCTTGCGACGAGTTTTGTAACAGGGTGGATACGTGGCAAAGGTGTTTACAAACAACCATGAACGTAAGTATATTCCTTAGCAAGCTACTTATCCACCCGGTACCCAATTTTTACCCTTCCACACTTCTTGTGCGCTTTTCGCGCGCCTGACCCGAGGATCTTCATGCAATTCAAGCCAGCTGTTACCGCTCTGGTCACTGCCGTCGCCCTGGCATCGCTGCTCAGCGGATGTAAAAAGGAAGAAGCGGCACCGGCCGCTCCACCGCCTCAGGTCGGCGTCGTCACCCTGCAACCACAAGCGTTTACCCTCACCTCCGAACTGCCGGGCCGCACCAGTGCGTACCGCATCGCGGAAGTTCGACCGCAGGTCAACGGCATCATTCTCAAGCGTCTGTTCAAGGAAGGCGGCGATGTCAAAGCCGGCCAGCAGCTGTATCAGATCGATCCGTCGGTCTATGAAGCGACCCTGAAAAGCGCCGAAGCCAACCTGCGTTCGACCAAGTCGATCTCCGACCGCTACAAGCAACTGGTCGACGAGCAGGCCGTGAGCCGTCAGGAATACGACACCGCCGTGGCCAACCGCCTGGAATCGGAAGCGTCGCTGCAGAGCGCGCAGATCAACGTGCGTTACACCAAGGTTTACGCGCCGATCTCCGGTCGTATCGGCCGCTCTTCGGTCACCGAAGGTGCCTTGGTGAGCAATGGTCAAACCGACGCCATGGCCGTGATCCAGCAACTGGACCCGATCTACGTTGATGTCACCCAGTCCTCGGTGGAACTGCTGGAACTGCGCCGCGAACTGGAAAGCGGTCGTCTGCAGAAAGCTGGTGACAACGCCGCCGCAGTCAAGCTGACTCTGGAAGACGGCAGCCAATACAAGCTCGACGGTAAGCTGGAATTCTCCGAAGTGTCGGTCGACCAGACCACCGGTTCGGTAACCCTGCGCGCCGTGTTCCCGAACCCGGATCACACCCTGTTGCCAGGCATGTTCGTCCACGCGCAGCTGCAGGCCGGTGTCAACAGCGCCGCGATCCTCGCCCCGCAGCAAGGCGTGACCCGTGACCTCAAAGGCACGCCGACCGCACTGGTCGTCGGCCCGGACAACAAAGTCGAGTTGCGTCAGTTGAAGGCCAGTCGCACCGTCGGCAGCCAATGGCTGATCGAAGACGGCTTGAAGGCCGGCGATCGCCTGATCACCGAAGGGCTGCAATTCGTCAAACCGGGCGTCGAGGTCAAACCGACCGAAGCGACCAACGTCGGCACCAAGAACCCGGCCCCCGCTCAGGCAGCTGACAAAGCCGCCGGCGGCAAAGGGGAGTAATCCATGTCAAAATTCTTCATCGACCGTCCGATTTTCGCCTGGGTAATTGCCTTGGTGATCATGCTGGTCGGGGCACTTTCGATCCTGAAATTGCCGATCAACCAGTACCCGAGCATTGCGCCGCCGGCCATTGCGATCTCCGTGACCTACCCGGGCGCTTCGGCGCAAACCGTGCAGGACACCGTGGTCCAGGTGATCGAACAGCAGCTCAACGGTATCGACAACCTGCGTTATGTGTCCTCGGAAAGTAACTCCGACGGCAGCATGACCATCACCGCGACCTTCGAGCAAGGCACCAACTCCGACACCGCGCAGGTGCAGGTTCAGAACAAGTTGAACCTGGCCACCCCGCTGTTGCCGCAGGAAGTGCAGCAACAAGGTATCCGCGTGACCAAGGCAGTGAAAAACTTCCTGCTGGTCATCGGCGTGGTCTCGCGTGACGGCAGCATGACCAAGGACGACTTGTCCAACTACATCGTGTCGAACATGCAGGATCCGATTTCGCGGACTGCTGGCGTCGGTGACTTCCAGGTCTTCGGTGCCCAGTATGCGATGCGCATCTGGCTCGACCCGGCCAAGCTGAACAATTTCAACCTGACCCCGATCGACGTGAAGACTGCCATCGCGGCGCAAAACGTCCAGGTCTCGTCCGGCCAGCTCGGCGGCTTGCCGGCCGTACAGGGCCAGCAGCTGAACGCGACGATCATCGGCAAGACCCGTCTGCAGACGGCCGAGCAGTTCAAGGAAATCCTGCTCAAGGTCAACAAGGACGGTTCGCAGGTTCGCCTCAAAGATGTGGCTGATGTTGGCCTGGGTGGCGAGAACTACGCCATCAGTGCCCAGTTCAACGGCAGCCCGGCATCCGGTCTGGCAGTGAAACTGGCCAACGGCGCCAACGCCCTCGATACCGCCAAAGCCTTGCGCACCACCATCGACAGCCTCAAGCCGTTCTTCCCGCCAGGCATGGAAGTGGTGTTCCCGTACGACACGACCCCCGTAGTGACCGAGTCGATCAAAGGTGTGGTTCACACGCTGGTCGAAGCGATCGCGCTGGTGTTCCTGGTGATGTTCCTGTTCCTGCAGAACTTCCGCGCCACCGTCATCACCACGATGACCGTGCCGGTGGTATTGCTCGGTACGTTCGGCATCCTCGCCGCCGCCGGTTTCAGCATCAACACCCTGACCATGTTCGGCATGGTACTGGCCATCGGTTTGCTGGTGGACGATGCCATCGTCGTGGTGGAAAACGTCGAGCGAGTCATGGCTGAGGAGGGCCTGTCTCCGAAGGAAGCGACCAAGAAATCCATGGGCCAGATCCAGGGCGCACTGGTCGGTATCGCCTTGGTATTGTCGGCGGTTCTGCTGCCAATGGCGTTCTTCGGTGGCTCGACCGGTGTGATCTACAAGCAGTTCTCGATCACCATCGTCTCGGCCATGGCCCTGTCGGTGCTGGTCGCGCTGATCTTCACCCCGGCACTCTGCGCGACCATGCTCAAGCCTATTCCCCATGGTGAGCACGGCGTTCCGAAAAAAGGCTTCTTCGGCTGGTTCAACCGCAACTTCGATCGCAGCGTCAAAAGCTACGAGCGCGGCGTCGGCAATATCCTGCGCCAGAAGGTGCCTTACCTGCTGGCCTACGCGCTGATTCTGATCGGCATGATCTGGTTGTTCATGCGCATCCCCTCCTCTTTCCTGCCGGAAGAAGACCAGGGCGTACTGTTCGCTCAAGTGCAGACCCCGGCCGGTTCCAGCGCCCAGCGCACCCAGGTAGTCGTGGATGAAATGCGTGAATACCTGCTGCGTCCGACCAAGGATGGCGGTGAAGGTGACACCGTCGCCTCGGTGTTCACCGTGACCGGTTTCAACTTCGCCGGCCGTGGTCAGAGCTCGGGTATGGCATTCATCATGCTCAAGCCTTGGGATGAGCGTAACGCCGACAACAGCGTGTTCAAGCTGGCGGCTCGCGCCCAGCAGCACTTCTTTACCTTCCGCGACGCGATGGTGTTCGCCTTCGCCCCGCCGGCAGTGCTGGAGTTGGGTAACGCCACCGGTTTCGACGTGTTCCTGCAGGACCGCGCCGGTATCGGTCATGAAAAATTGATGGAGGCACGCAACCAGTTCCTCGGCATGGCGGCGCAAAGCAAAGTGTTGTCGCAGGTACGTCCGAACGGTTTGAATGACGAGCCGCAATTCCAGCTCGAAATCGATGACGAGAAGGCCAGTGCCCTGGGCGTTACCATCAGCGACATCAACAACACCTTGTCGATTGCTTTGGGCAGTAGCTACGTCAACGACTTCATCGACCGTGGTCGGGTGAAGAAGGTGTACGTGCAAGGCCAGCCGGATTCGCGCATGAAACCGGAAGACTTGAAGAAGTGGTACGTACGCAACGCCAGCGGCACCATGGTTCCGTTCTCGGCATTCGCCAAGGGCGAATGGATCTACGGTTCGCCGAAGCTCTCGCGCTACAACGGTGTGGAAGCGGTGGAAATCCTCGGGGCCCCGGCTCCAGGTTACTCCACGGGTGAAGCCATGGCCGAGGTCGAAGCCATTGCCGCGAAACTGCCGAAAGGCGTAGGCATCTCCTGGACGGGGCTGTCCTATGAAGAACGTCTGGCGGGTTCGCAGGCGCCGGCACTGTTTGCGCTGTCGCTGCTGATGGTATTCCTGTGTCTGGCGGCTCTCTATGAGAGCTGGTCGATTCCGATTGCAGTGGTGCTCGTGGTTCCGCTGGGGATCATCGGGGCCTTGCTGGCGACCAGTCTGCGCGGGCTGTCCAACGACGTGTACTTCCTGGTGGGACTGTTGACGACCATCGGTCTGGCAGCGAAAAACGCCATTCTGATCGTCGAGTTCGCCAAGGAATTGCATGAACAGGGCGCCAGTCTGCGCGACGCTGCCATCGAAGCTTGCCGCATGCGTCTGCGTCCGATCATCATGACGTCCCTGGCGTTCATCCTCGGCGTAGTGCCTCTGGCAATTTCCACAGGCGCCGGCTCAGGCAGCCAGCACGCCATTGGCACCGTGGTAATTGGCGGTATGATCACCGCCACCGTACTCGCGATTTTCTGGGTACCCCTGTTCTTCGTTACGGTTTCGTCCATGGGCCAGCGTAAAATCGCCGACCCGGATGACACTAAAGAAACTCCTAAAGAGGCTGGCCAATGAGCAAGTCGCTACTCTCCATCGCAGTCGCCGCCTTCGTGCTGAGCGGTTGCTCGCTGATACCTGACTATCAGCAGCCTGAGGCTCCGGTCGCAGGTCAGTTCCCGCAGGGGCCGGCGTACTCGCCGGCCCAGGCACCGGCGCAGGCCGCTGCCGAGCAGGGCTGGAAGCAGTTTTTCCATGACCCGGCGCTGCAACAGCTGATCCAGGTGTCCCTGGAAAACAACCGCGACCTGCGTGTCGCGGCGCTGAACATCGACGCCTATGCGGCTCAATACCGCATCCAGCGTGCCGACCTGTTCCCGGCGGTCTCGGCCAATGCCAGCGGCAGCCGTCAGCGGGTTCCGGCCCGTGCCTCGCAGACCGGTGAAGCGGGCATCACCAGCTCCTACTCGGCCACCGTCGGCATCAGCGCCTACGAACTCGATCTGTTCGGTCGGGTTCGCAGCCTGAGCGAGCAAGCGTTGCAACAATACTTCGCTACTGAAGAAGCACGTCGCAGCACCCAGATCAGTCTGGTCGCCAGCGTCGCCAATGCTTACCTGACCTGGCAAGCGGACAAGGAACTGCTCAAGCTGACCCAAGACACCCTCGGTGCCTTCGAAGAAAGCTACAAGCTGACCAGCCGCAGCAACGAAGTCGGTGTGGCTTCGGCACTGGATCTGGCGCAGTCGCGTACTTCCGTGGAAAACGCCCGGGCACAACTGGCGCGTTACACCCGCCAGGTCGCGCAGGACGAAAACAGCCTGACCCTGCTGCTCGGCACCGGTATCCCGGCCAATCTGCAAGCGGCCAAACCGCTGTCCGATGACCTGCTCAGCGACGTGCCGGCCGGTCTGCCTTCGGACCTGCTGCAACGTCGTCCGGACATTCTGCAAGCCGAGTACAACCTGAAAGCGGCCAACGCCAACATCGGCGCGGCCCGTGCGGCGTTCTTCCCGAGCATCAGCCTGACCGCCAACGCGGGCAGCCTGAGCCCGGATCTGTCCGGCCTGTTCAAGGGGGGTTCGGGAACGTGGCTGTTCCAGCCGCAGATCAACCTGCCGATCTTCAACGCCGGCAGCCTGCGCGCCAGCCTCGACGCCGCCAAGATCCAGAAGGACATTGGCGTGGCGAACTACGAGAAGTCCATTCAAACGGCCTTCCAGGAAGTCGCCGACGGCCTCGCCGCACGCCAGACCTACACCGAGCAACTGCAAGCGCAGCGTGACTTCGTGCAGGCCAACCAGGATTACTACCGTCTGGCCGAACGTCGTTACCGCATCGGCGTCGACAGCAACCTGACCTTCCTCGATGCCCAGCGTCAGCTGTTCAGTGCGCAACAAGCGCTGATCACCGACCGCCTCGCGCAGCTGACCAGTGCGGTCAACCTGTACAAGGCTCTGGGCGGTGGCTGGAATGCGCAAACCGCGCAGAACGAACCGCTGAAAGAAGAAGCGCCGAAGATGAAGTTGTTCTGATCATCGGCTGACTACAAGGAGCCCACCGATTGGTGGGCTTTTTGTTGCCTGGCAGAAAGGTGTGTTGTCTGGGCTGGCCCCTTCGCGAGCAAGCTCGCTCCCACAGGGGAACGCATTCCAAATGTGGGAGCGAGCTTGCTCGCGAAGAGGCCCTCACAGACACCATAAAACCCAACTGAATCTTGCGTTCGATAATCGCCCAAAACCCGCTTTTACCAATTGAATCAAAACATCCGCCCCCCGCACCATTCGCTCCACAAAACCAATAACAACAGGTTCGACACCATGCTCCCGCGCCCTGCCCCGTCCGGCTGATTGCCGTCGTTTCACCTCTGAACACTTTTCATGTCTGCACCCCGAAAACCGGTGTCAGCGCACCTGTTCGCCTGAAAAAAAACAAGAGAGACCCGAGCCCATGACAAACTCCCCTGCGCCTTACGCAATTCCCGGCCTGATCGCCCTGGCCCTGGCCGGCGCGGCGCTGCCCGCAGCGGCTGAAGAAGCCGGTTTCATCGAAGGGGCCAAGGTCAACCTGAACCTGCGCAACTTCTACATCAACCGCAACTTCACCAACCCGACCAAAGCGCAGGGCAAGGCTGAAGAGTGGACGCAGAGCTTCATCCTCGACGCCAAGTCCGGTTTCACCCAAGGCACCGTCGGCTTCGGCATGGACGTGCTGGGCCTGTATTCGGTAAAGCTTGATGGCGGCAAAGGCACCGGCGGCACGCAGTTGCTGCCGCTGGATCACGACGGCCGCCCGGCGGACAACTTCGGTCGCACCAACGTCGCTTTCAAAGCCAAGCTTTCGCAGACCGAAGTGAAGGTCGGCGAGTGGATGCCGGTGCTGCCGATCCTGCGTTCGGACGACGGCCGCTCGCTGCCGCAAACCTTTCGCGGCGGTCAGATCACCTCGAAGGAAATCGACGGCCTGACCCTCTACGGCGGCCAGTTCCGCGCCAACAGCCCGCGCGATGACAGCAGCATGAGCGACATGTCGATGACCGGCAAAGCGGCGTTCACCTCTGATCGCTTCAACTTTCAGGGCGGTGAATACGTTTTCAACGAAAAACGCACACAGATCGGCCTGTGGAACGCCGAACTCAAGGACATCTACAGCCAGCAATACGTCAACCTGATCCACAGCCAGCCGCTGGGCGACTGGACGCTGGGCGCCAACCTCGGCTTCTTCTACGGCAAGGACGATGGCAGCGCCCGCGCCGGCGACCTCGACAACAAAACCTGGTCGGGGATGTTCTCGGCGAAGTACGGCGGCAACACCTTCTACGTCGGCCTGCAGAAACTCACCGGCGACAGCGCGTGGATGCGCGTCAACGGCACCAGCGGCGGCACGTTGGCCAACGACAGCTACAACGCCAGCTACGACAACGCGCAGGAACGTTCCTGGCAAGTACGCCATGACTACAACTTCGTCGCGCTGGGCATCCCCGGCCTGACGCTGATGAACCGCTATATCAGCGGCGACAACGTGCACACCGGGACGATCACCGACGGCAAGGAATGGGGCCGCGAATCGGAACTGGGCTACACCGTGCAGAGCGGCGCGCTGAAGGATCTGAACGTCAGATGGCGCAACTCGACCATGCGCCGGGACTTCAGCAATAACGAGTTCGACGAGAACCGCCTCATCGTTAGCTACCCGATCAGCCTCCTCTAAACACCGCTTTCAAACTGTAGGAGTGAGCCTGCTCGCGATAGCGGTGTGTCAGTGACATTTAAGGTGACTGACACACTGCTATCGCGAGCAGGCTCACTCCTACATTTGAATCTGCGCCACTGGTCAGGAGAAGTGGCACTTTGCCGGCCGACAGATAAAGTGACAAAACCTGAAGGAGTCAGGTGCTTCACCTTTCCGCTTCCGTCGTCGTAGTCGGTCCTCAAGCTGGGAGCCAGGTTGTCATCGGAAGACACCAACGATCACCGGAGGACCACCTCAATGATCTCTCGTCTTGCAACACCCGACTGGGACGCCAAGGCGTACCAGCAGTTTTCCCGTCTCAGGCAACGCCCGGTCAATGAGTTGCTCGACCGTGTTGACCTGCCAAATCCTCAACGCATTTACGACCTGGGCTGCGGCACCGGCATTGCCACGCAGTTGTTGGCCAAACGCTGGCCGCGCGCGCAGTTGCAGGGGATCGACAGCTCGGCACAGATGCTCGCAGAAGCGCGCTGTCTGCCGCTCAGGGCATCGTGGAAACACTGCGATCTGCTCGATTGGCAACCGGAGCAACCGGCAGATCTACTGCTCGCCGCCGCCGTGCTGCACTTTATCGATGGCCATGAAACGCTGTTGCCGCACCTGCTGGGTTATCTCAACCCGGGCGGCTGTCTGGCGGCGCACATGCCCGACTGGCGCGATGCGCTGTGGTATCGGCTGATGCTCGACACTCTCGAAAATGGCGGCCCCGATGGCACGCCAATGGGCACACCTGAACTGCGCCAGCGCATGGCCGCGCGGCCGTTGTTGGCGCTGGAGGATTACTACCGTTTGCTCGCGCCCATGACCACGTCGCTGGATATCTGGGAGACCGAGCAGTTGCAGGTGGTTGACGGCAAATCGCCAATTTATGACTGGGTAAAAGTGTCGGCGCTGCGGCCGGTGATGCAGGCGCTGGATTCAGCGGAACAGACGCGGTTTATCTATCACTACCTGATGCGGGTGCATAAGCATTATCCGCAGGAGGGGGATGGGCATACGTTGTTTGCGTTCAAGCGGATATTTATTGTTGCCACGGTTTGAATGAGTTGTGCTGATTGATGCGCAACGGCGTCTGCCCCCTTCGCGAGCAAGCTCGCTCCCACATTGGAATGCATTTCCCTGTGGGAGCGAGCCTGCTCGCGAAGACGTCAGCTCAGGCACCATCAATCCCTGGATTCAACACCCAGCTCGTCCCACACCGACTCCGCCAGATGGAAAGTGGCATTCGCCGCCGGAATCCCGCAGTAAATCGCACTCTGCATGATCACTTCCTTGATCTCACCCCGGCTCACGCCGTTATTGGCTGCCGCACGCAGGTGCAGTTTCAGTTCGCCCTCGCGGTTCATGCCGATCAGCATGGCGATAGTGATCAAACTGCGCGTGTGCCGAGGCAAGCCCGGTCGCGTCCAGATATCGCCCCAGGCATGGCGGGTAATCATTTCCTGAAACTCCGAGTTGAACTCGGTCAGCGTGGTCAGGCTGCGATCGACATGGGCATCGCCCAGCACCGCGCGGCGCACTTGCATGCCGTCGTCGTAACGTTGTTTCTCGTCCACAAAAACTTCCTCACTTAGCCTGCAAAAACGCTAACACACGATCACTGAAATCCGCGCCAGCCTGCACGTTTGACAGATGCGCCGCATAGAACTCGGCGTACTGGGCACCGCGTACATGCTCCTGAATGAAATGCCCACCGGCCGGCGGTGTCACCGCATCTTCAGTGCCGGCGATCACCAGCAACGGCACGTTGATCGACGCCAGTTGCTCACGGAAATCGGCATCACGCACCGCTGCGCAGTTAGCCGCATAACCTTGCGGCGACGTCGCCGCGAGCATGTCGGTAATCTGCTTGGCCGCTGCCGGATGCGCCGCCGAAAAGTCCGGGGTAAACCAGCGGGCAATCGAAGCATCACGCAGGGCCACCATCGCTGCCGCACCGTCACGCAGCACGGTTTCGATGCGTGGATTCCACACCGACGGATCGCCGATCTTTGCCGCGGTGTTGCAGACGATCAGCTTGTGCAGCCGATGCCCGGCATTGATCCCCAGCCACTGACCGATCAGGCCTCCCATCGACAGCCCGCAGAAATGCGCACGCTCGATGTGCAGCGCATCCAGCAAGCCGAGCACGTCGTGACCGAGCTGCTCGATGCTGTAAGGCCCCGGCGTCACCAGCGATTTGCCGTGGCCCCGGGTATCGAAACGCAGCACGCGAAAATGCTCGGTAAACGCCGGCATCTGCGCGTCCCACATGTGCAGATCAGTGCCTAGCGAGTTGGAGAGCACCAGCACCGGCGCATCGACCGGGCCCTCGATTTGATAATGCAGTTCGCCATCGGCGAGTTGAACGAAAGCCACAGCCCTCTCCTTTCAGTCAGACAATGCGTTGTGTTCGGCCACCGCGCGCTCGACCCAGGTTTTCGCCTGGCCGAGGTAATGGGCGGGGTTCAAAAGTTGATCGAGTTCAGCGCTGCTCAACTCGGCGGTGACTTGCGGTTCGTCACCGAGCACGGCGCGTAAATGGCGCTGCTCGGCCACCGCGCGTTTGCAGCATTGTTCGAGCAGGTGATGCGCGGCGTCGCGGCCGACACGCTGGGCGAGGACAATGCTGACGGCTTCGGCCAACACCAGCCCCTGAGTCAATTCGAGGTTGCGGGCCATGCGTGCGGCGTCGACTTCCAGACCGTCGGCAAGCAATCGCGCCTGTTGCAGCGAACCGGAAACGAGGCAGCAGATTTCCGGCAACGTTTCCCATTCGGCATGCCACAGACCGAGGCTGCGCTCGTGCTCCTGGGGCATGGCACTGAACAGCGTCGAGACCAGACCCGGCACCCGCGTCGCTGCGCCGATCAACACCGCCGCGCCGACCGGATTGCGCTTGTGTGGCATGGTTGACGAACCGCCCTTGCCCGGTGCCGATGGCTCGAACACCTCAGCCGCTTCAGTCTGCATCAACAGGCTGATGTCGCGGCCGAATTTGCCCAGGCTGCCGGCGATCAAACCCAGCGCCGCGCCGAACTCGACCACGCGATCACGCTGGGTGTGCCACGGCTGTTCCGGCAAGGTCAGTTGCAGTTCTTCAGCCAGCGCTTCGGCAATCGGCAAGGCCTGTTCGCCCAACGCGGCGAGGGTTCCGGAAGCGCCACCGAATTGCAGCACCAGCAAACGCGGCTTGAGTTCACGCAAGCGCTGACGGCTGCGAGTCACCGCGCCCAGCCATCCGGCGATTTTCATGCCGAGGGTTACCGGTGTCGCATGTTGCAGCCACGTGCGCCCGGCCAACGGCGTCGCCGCATGACGTTGCGCCTGGATCGCGAGGGAATCAGCGAGTTGCGCGAGATCGTTCTCGATCAACTCAAGCGCCTGACGCAATTGCAACACCAGCCCGGAATCCATCACGTCCTGACTGGTCGCGCCTAAATGCACATAACGTTCGGCTTCAGCGTCGCGGGCAGCAATCTGCTTGCCCAATGCCTTGACCAGCGGAATCGCCGAATTGCCGGCCGTGGCGATCGCCTCGCCCAGCGCCGCGAAGTCATACAGACCAGCGCTGCATGCCGCCGCAATCGGTGCCACAGCGGAAGCTGGAATCAACCCGACCCGCGCCTCGGCCCGGGCCAACGCGGCTTCGAAGTCGAACATGGCCTGCACGCGGCCCTGATCGCAGAACACCTCACGCATATCGCGGGCAGTGAAATAGGCATCGAACAATTGATTGCCCGGTCGCTGAGTCATAAAAGTCCTTGCCGGCGCGGGCCATCACGGCCCGCGCGCTTCGGGTTAGAGATCGTGGTGCAAATACGCCGCCTGTTTCGGCAAGCGCAGACTGAACAGGAAGGCGATCGCCATCATGGCCGTAACGTACCAGTAGAAGGAGTTTTCCATGCCGATGTTCTTCAGGCTCAGGGCGACGAATTCCGCCGAACCGCCGAAGATCGCGTTCGCCACCGCATAGGCGAGACCGACGCCGAGGGCGCGGACTTCCGGCGGGAACATTTCGGCTTTTACCAGGCCGCTGATCGAGGTGTAGAAACTGACAATCGCCAGCGCCACGGTGATCAATACAAACGCGAGGAACGGGCTGCTGACGCTTTTCAGGCTCAACAGAATCGGCACGGTGAACAGCGTACCGAGCGCGCCGAACCAGAGCATCGAGTTACGTCGGCCGATCTTGTCGGCAAGCATGCCGAACAGCGGCTGCATGCACATATACAGGAACAGCGCACCGGTCATGATGTAGCTCGCGGTCTTGGCGTGCATGCCGGCGGTGTTGACCAGGTACTTCTGCATGTAGGTAGTGAAGGTGTAGAAAATCAGCGAACCACCGGCGGTGTAACCGAGCACGGTGATGAACGCGGCTTTGTGATCGCGGAACAGTGCGCTGATGCTGCCAGCGTCTTTGTGCGCGCGGGTTTCCTTGTTGGTGGTTTCTTTCAAGCTGCGACGCAGGAACAGCGAAATCAGCGCCGCCACCGCACCGACCACAAACGGAATCCGCCAGCCGTAGGCACGCAGATCGTCTTCAGTGAGAAATTGCTGCAGCACTACTACCAGCGACACGGCCAGCAATTGCCCGCCGATCAGCGTCACGTACTGGAACGAGGCGAAAAATCCGCGCTGGCCCTTGAGGGCAACTTCGCTCATGTAGGTGGCGGTGGTGCCGTACTCGCCGCCGACCGACAGGCCTTGCAGCAAGCGCGCGAACAACAGCAGGACCGGTGCCCAGACGCCGATGTCCTTATAGGTTGGCAAGCAGGCGATCAGCAACGAGCCGAAGCACATCATCAGAATCGAGATGAGCATCGAATTCTTGCGCCCGTGCTTGTCGGCGACCCGGCCGAAAATCCAGCCACCAATCGGGCGCATCAGGAAGCCGGCGGCGAACACGCCAGCGGTATTGACCAGTTGCACCGTCGGGTTGTCGGAGGGGAAGAACGCTGGGGCGAAATAAATCGCGCAGAACGCGTAGACGTAGAAGTCGAACCATTCGACGAGGTTGCCGGACGAGGCGCCGACAATGGCAAAGATGCGCTTGCTGCGCTCTTCGCCGGTGTAATGGGAGGTGGTCGTTGTCATTGTTTTTCACTCGATAGGGACAGTGAGAGTCTAGACATACTTTGCAACAGTCCCGTTCCACATCCTACATCGGTCGTTCCCACGCTCCGCGTGGTAACGCATCCGGTGACGCTCCGCGTCACAGTGGACGCGGAGCGTCCATGGCGGCATTCCCACGCAGAGCGTGGGAACGATCATGTAGAAGCTGCCGCAGGCGGTGATCTTTTGATTTTAATAATCGAAGAACACGGTTTCGGCATCAGTGCCCTGCAGAATCACATTCCACTGGTAAACACCCGAGGCGTCCTGCTTGGCCAGCAACGTACTACGACGTTCAGCCGGCACACATTCCAGCAATGGATCATCAACGTTGGCCGGCTCGCCCTCAAAGTAGATCCGCGTCAGCAAGTGCTTCACCAACCCGCGGGCAAACACCAGCACCACCAGATGCGGCGCCTGGGTCGAACCTTTCAGGCCCTCAACCGTGCCCGGTTTGATCGTGGTGAAACGGAAGCGCCCTTCAGCGTCCACCGGCACCCGGCCAAAACCTTCAAAGTGCGGATCGAGCGGTTTGTCCTGCTCGTCTTCCGGGTGGTCGTATTTGCCGGCAGCGTTGGCCTGCCAGACTTCGAGCATGGCGTCGTTGACGACATCGCCATTGCCATCCACCACTTGCCCGGTAATTGCCACGCGCTCGCCAAGGGTTTGCTCGACGGTGAGGTTTTCGCGGTTCAGCCAGGTCAGGCCGATGTGGTAGTACGGCCCGACGGTGTGGGACGTGGTCGCAGTCAGCGTCATCTTATTTCTCCATCGGCGTGGCTTCACGCCCGCGCAGCACGATGTCCCAGCGATAACCGAGGGCGTAGGACGGAATGGTTTTTTCCAGATCGAAACTGGCGATCAGGCGTTCCTTGGCCGAGGTGTCCGGCACGCAGTTGTAGATCGGGTCGTAGGCCAGCAGCGGATCGCCCGGGAAATACATTTGCGTGACCAGACGCGTGAGGATGCTCGGCCCGAACAGCGAGAAGTGGATATGCGCCGGGCGCCAGGCGTTGTGATGGTTACCCCAAGGGTAGGCGCCGGGCTTGATGGTCTGGAACTGATACCAGCCATCGGCGTCGGTGACGGTGCGGCCAGTACCGGTGAAGTTCGGGTCCAGCGGCGCGTCGTGCAGGTCGCGCTTGTGGTTATAGCGGCCGGCAGCGTTGGCCTGCCAGATCTCCACCAGAATCCCCGGCACCGGCAGACCGTTTTCGTCGAGCACGCGCCCGTGAATGATGATGCGTTCGCCCTGCGGCTCGCCTGCATGCTGGGCGGTCAGGTCGTTATCGGTGTCGCCCACGCGCTCGGCGCCGATGGTCGGCCCGGTGATTTCCGACAGCGAGTGCGGCAGAAACACCAATGGCTTGGACGGCGAGCGCAGGTTGGTGGATTGATACGTCGGGTGCAGGTACTCAGGCTGAGTGCCTTCCTGCGGACGACGGTAACCAGGCTTGTCAGACATGTCGCTTTCCTCTGTTCTATTTCGTCACGGCTTGCGTCAGACGCGTTCGATGGCCAGGGCCAGACCTTGGCCGACACCGACACACATGGTCGCCAGACCTTTCTTGCCACCGGTCTTTTCCAACTGATGCAGTGCGGTCAGCACCAGACGCGCACCGCTCATGCCCAACGGGTGACCAAGGGCAATCGCCCCGCCGTTCGGGTTGACCTGCGCAGCGTCATCGGCAAGACCCAGTTCGCGCAGCACCGCCAAACCCTGGCTGGCAAACGCTTCGTTGAGTTCGATAACGTCGAAATCGCTGACCGCGACGCCCAGGCGCTCGATCAATTTGCGCACCGCCGGCACCGGGCCGATGCCCATCACCCGAGGTGCGACACCAGCGCTGGCCATGCCGAGCACTTTGGCGCGGGCGGTCAGGCCATGTTTTTTCACCGCGTCGGCGGAGGCGAGAATCAGTGCAGCAGCACCGTCGTTGACCCCGGAAGCATTACCGGCGGTAACAGTTTTGTCCGGGCCGTTGACTGGCTTCAGCTTGGTCAGTGCTTCGATCGTGGTATCGGCACGAGGATGTTCGTCCTGGCTGACTACGGTTTCGCCCTTCTTGTGGGCAATCCGTACTTCAACAATTTCTTCGGCGAAGTAACCAGCAGCCTGCGCGACAGCAGTGCGTTGCTGGCTGCGCAGGGCAAAAGCGTCCTGATCGGCGCGCGACACTTTATAGTCGTCGGCGACGTTGTCAGCCGTCTGTGGCATCGCATCGACGCCATACTGCGCCTTCATCAACGGGTTGATGAAACGCCAGCCGATGGTGGTGTCTTCCAGCTTCATGTTGCGCGAAAACGCCGCGTCCGCCTTGCCCATCACGAACGGCGCGCGGGACATCGACTCGACACCGCCGGCAATTGCCAACTCCATCTCGCCGCTGGCGATTGCGCGGAATGCGGTGCCGATCGCGTCCATGCCCGAAGCGCAAAGACGATTGAGCGTCACGCCCGGTACGCTTTCCGGCAGGCCCGCCAGCAGCAGGGCCATACGCGCAACGTTGCGGTTGTCTTCGCCGGCCTGGTTGGCGCAACCGAGGAAGACTTCGTCGATGGCATTCCAGTCCACCGATGGATTGCGTTCCATCAGGGCCTTGATCGGCACAGCGGCCAGGTCATCGGCGCGGACGGCGGACATACCGCCGCCGAAACGGCCGATCGGGGTGCGAATCGCGTCGCAGATATAAACGTCACGCATCATGCTTCTCCCGGTGCCTGGCCGTGGGCGGCGGCAGTACGCGCTTCGAGATCGCGCAGCGCGGTCAGTTCGACTTCAGTCGGTTCAGCAGTGTTTTCAACATGCTCGGCAAAACGAATCGCCCAACCGGTGGCCGCGACCACTTGCTCGCGGGTCACGCCCGGGTGCAGCGCGGTGACCACGAATTCGTGGGTGCCTTCTTCCGGCTCCATGATGCACAGGTCGGTGATGATCCCGACCGGCCCGGCGCCCGGCAGGCCCAGACGTTTGCGCGAGTCGCCGCCTTCGCCGTGACCAACCGAGGTGATGAAGTCGAGCTTGTCGACAAACGAACGCGCCGACTGTTTAAGGATGATCAACACGCTTTTTGCCGAACCGGCAATCTCCGGCGCGCCACCGGCACCCGGCAGACGCACTTTCGGCGAGAAGTAATCGCCAACCACGGTGGTGTTGATGTTGCCGAAACGGTCGACCTGCGCAGCACCGAGGAAACCAACGTCAATGCGTCCGCCCTGCAACCAATAGCGAAAAATCTCACCGGTCGGTACGACGGTGTCAGCGGTTTCAGCGAGTTCGCCGTCACCAATGGACAGCGGCAACACGCTCGGCTTGGCGCCAATCGGACCCGATTCATAGATCAGCACCACGTCCGGCGAAGAAGTCAGGCGCGCGAGGTTGGCGGCTTTCGACGGCAGGCCGATACCGACGAAGCACACCGACCCGTTCTTCAGGCGACGGGCCGCCGCGACGGTCATCATTTCATTGGTGGTGTAAGTCATTACTTGGCCTCCGAAGCAGCGGCCAACTTGGCCTGGAACGCGCTGAAGTCAGCGCAGCCATGGATGTATTCGTTGATCCACGCGGTAAACGTCTCACGGTCACGGGCGATCGGATCCCACGCCTGGTAGAAACGATTGTCACGCTCGGTGTAACCGTGGGCGTAGGACGGATGTGCGCCGCCGGGTACGTGGCAGACCGCGCTCAAGGCCCAGGTCGGCAGCACGCAGGCGTTCATCGGCGCGTTGAGGTCGTCGACAATCTCTTCCACGGTGACGATGCAGCGTTTGGCCGCCAGTGCCGCTTCTTTCTGCACACCGAGGATGCCCCACAGCAGCACGTTGCCCTGGCGGTCAGCTTTCTGTGCGTGGATCACGGTCACGTCCGGGCGCACCGACGGCACCGCCGCCAGCACTTCACCGGTGAACGGGCAGGTCACGGTTTTGATCAGCGGGTTGACCTTCGGCAGGTCGGAACCGGCATAGGCACGCAGCACCGCGAACGGCAGGCCGGATGCACCAGCGACGTAGGCATTGGCCAGGTCGGCATGGCTGTGCTCTTCGATTTCGAGAGCATGCGGCCATTGTTTCTCGACCGCGTCACGCAGGCGGTGCAGCGAACCGACACCCGGGTTGCCGCCCCAGGAGAAAATCAGTTTGCGTGCGCAACCCGCGCCGATCAGTTGGTCGTAGATCAGGTCAGGCGTCATCCGCACCAGCGTCAGATCTTTCTTGCCCTGACGAATGATTTCATGACCCGCTGCCGTAGGGATCAGGTGAGTGAAGCCTTCGAGTGCGACGGTGTCACCGTCGTTGACGAATTGCTTCACCGCGTCGTGCAGCGAAAGGATCTCAGCCATGGAGCGGGCTCCTGTTTTTGTAATGAATCGCCAGTGATAAAAAGGCGCGAGGTTCAGCGCCGGAGTCACTGCAGATTAAGCCTGGGGAAATGGCCAAACAATCCGATAATCGACTGAGTGTTCGTTTATCGAACAGATTGTTGTCAGCCTATCGGTTCGTGTTTTGATTGATCGTTCCCACGCTCCGCGTGGGAATGCAGCCCGGGACGCTCCGCGTCCCAAAGCAGACGCAGAGCGTCTATTGAGGCGTTCCCACGCAGAACGTGGGAACGATCATGCGCTGATACTCAGGTCGCATCCGCATGACTGACCATGCCTTTGATCACCACCGCCGTGGTGGCCAACGCCGCCGGAATCACCAACGCCGTCAACACCTGCTCGAAATTCCAGCCCAAGCCCAGCAACGTTGCGCCCATCCACGCCCCGAGAATCGCGCCAAAGCGGCCGATGCCCAGCATCCACGAGACCCCGGTCGCCCGCCCTTGGGTCGGATAAAACCGCGCCGCCAGCGACGGCATCGCCGATTGCGCGCCGTTCACGCACATCCCCGCCACCAGCACCAAGGTCGCCAGCAAGGTAATGTTGCCCAGGCTCTGCCCGACCGCGTAGGCAAACACCCCGGCCAACAGGTAGAAAATGCCGATGACCTTGTGCGGATTGAAGCGGTCCATCGCCCATCCCACAGCGACCGCGCTCAACACCCCGCCGAACTGGAACAACGCGCCAATAAATGCGGCTTGCTCCATGCTCGCACCGCTGTCACGCATCAGCGTCGGCAACCAACTGGTCAGCAGATAAACAATCACCAGCCCCATGAAGTAGGTTAGCCACAGCAGCAAGGTGCCGGTGCTGTAAGTGCCGGAGAAGATCACCGCGAACACGTTGCGCGCCTTGACGGTTTTCTGTTCCGGTACGCTGAAGCTCGAGGCCTGAGCGACGGTGACCGGGTCGATCGGCGCCAGGGTCTTGCGCACTTTGTCCGTGCCACGATTGCGCACCACCAGATAACGCGCCGACTCCGGCAACCAGAACAGCAGCACCACGGCGAGGATCAGCGGCAGGATCCCGCCGATCAGCAGCAGACTGTGCCAGCCGAACGCCGGAATCAGCTTGGCGGAAATAAACCCGCCACCGGCCATACCGAGGTTGAAACCGCAGAACATGCTGGTTACCAGCAGCGATTTCTTGCGCTCCGGGGTGTATTCCGAGAGCAGTGTGGTGGCATTCGGCATCCCCGCCCCCAGTCCCAGACCGGTCAGGAAGCGCAGCACCAGTAGCTGTTCAACGTTGCTGCTGTACGCCGACGCCAGGCTGAAGGCACCGAACAGAACCACCGCGCCAACGAGTACCACTTTGCGCCCGAAGCGGTCAGCCAAAGGGCCAGAGCCGAGTGCTCCGAAGACCATGCCGATCAGCGCGGCACTCATCACCGGGCCAAGGCTGGCCCGGTCGATGCCCCAATCCTGCGACAGCGCCGGGGCAATAAACCCCATCGCGGCGGTGTCGAGGCCATCGAGAAAGACAATCAGGAAACACAGAATCACCACGCGCCACTGATAGCGCGAGATCGGTTGGGCATTGATGAAGGTCTGCACGTCGAGGCAGTTACCCACAGCGGACTGAGGCTGGTTCATTATTTTTATTCCACGCAAAAAACGCAGTCGAACGGCGGCCGGCCAGAGAGCGGCACGGTCACAAGAATAGAAGGTCTGGATCAGGCGTTGCGGTGAACCCGGCAACAGCGGATGGGGCGGAGACAGTCGGAGAGCATGCGCATGGTGAGTTGCCTCTTGTCATTATTATGGGAGTCGGCAGTCCGGCGGGCTCATTCACATCAGCGCCGGATGACGCTGCCGCGACATTAATGATCCGAGGGTTTTAGCGTCAATTCGATAAACGCAACACTGTGCGTTTATCGAACACTTCATCAGGCAAACAACTGCGCACTGAGGTCGCGACTGGCGCTGAGCAGGCCCGGCAGGAAGCGCTGCTCCAGCTCGGTACGACTGACGCGACCGGCGTGGGTGCTGACGTTGAGCGCTGCCACCACCTGGCCGGAAGCGTCGTAGACCGGCACGGCAATCGAACGCAGACCTTGTTCCAGTTCCTGATCGACGATGCACCAGCCTTGCTGCCGCACTTCCTGCAGGCATTCGAGCAACGCGTCGGGGGTGTGAATCGTGCGGCTGGTCTTGGCGACCAATTCGGCGTGATCGAGGTATTCACGCAGCGAGGTGTCATCAAGTGCTGCCAGCAGAATCCGCCCCATCGACGTGCAATACGCTGGCAGGCGACCGCCCACCGACAGGTCCACCGAAATCAGCCGCTGAGTGGTCGCCGAGCGGGCGATGTAGAGAATGTCGTCGCCCTCCAGCGTGGCCATGTTGCAGGCTTCGTGCAGTTGTTCGCTCATGCGGTCGAGGTACGGCTGAGCGGACACTGCCAACGGCGTCGACGACAGATAGGCGTGGCCAAGTGTCAGCACTTTGGGCAGCAAGGAATAGGTGCGACCGTCCGTGGTGGCGTAGCCGAGTTTGATCAGCGTATGCAGGCAACGACGCACGGCGGCGCGGGGAATCTCGGTGCGGTGGCTGATTTGGGCGATAGTCAGATGGCGCTTGCGCTCCTGAAACGCCTGCACCACCGCCAGACCACGAGCCAGCGAAGTCATGAAGTCCGGATCACCGGTCAGCGCCTGGATACGTTTGGCCGGCGAGGCGACGATCGGCGGCGCCACAGAGGTGAAGGAGTTGCGCATTTGATCGTTCATTTCTTGTCCTTTTATCCGGCACGGATCAATGGGCTATACAAGCGGCTCGCCGACAAATGCACAAGCGTCGGGCTGCAAGATTGGGCGATTATCGAACCGTCGACCGATAATCGCAATCAGCTGTTGGGATGGCGTCTAGCTATTTATAGGGCAAGCCAAACTTTGCGATTATCAGAATCACAGCTTTAGTTGTCCGACTAAATGGCGCCAAAAACAGATCACCCACCCAATAAGGGCCAACACGCACTTCAACTAGTAACAAAAGTTGCGAGTCACAAAACAATCACACATCCGGAACCGTTTTTAACTTGGCAAAGATAGTCATTCCTGAATCGACCGCTATAATGCAGCTCAGTGGCACCTCGTTTTTAATCGCGGAGGTCGTCACCCGCTGCGGCGATGTCCATCGCCAACAGCCCGGCCAGCGCCTGACGCGAATCACTCATGCAACGCCTGCGCTCGCTGAAACAGGAAACTGATGCTGCGTCAGTTTTTATCTGGTGCCGTAGCCGCCTGTAACACGGAAGTCTTGATCGCCCCACCGTTTACACCAATGCCTGTCCGGGCGTTGAACTCGCGGTGGCTCCGTTCAACCGATTCGTTGCAGTGCGTTTCACCAGACACTTAACTCAACTCATACAGGTAGCACTGTGACGAAAGACGAACTGCGCGCGGAACTTGAGCGCCAGGAACAACGTTACAAGGAAGTTTACGGCGGGGAAGTCACCACCTACGCCGCTCAGCCCGAACCGGAACGCAAAGCATGGCGTAAACGCCCTACCGTTCAGGATCAGGTCTTCAAGCAAGAAATCGAAAAGATCGAAAAGGAACTCAAAGCCGAAGAGCCTTGAGCGACGTTTTTCGGATCTTCTGAAGGTTTGCGTCCACACCGGTTACAAGCGCGGTGGAACGACGATGCCTTGCGCGCCCGCTACCCGCGGGCAGCGGCCATCATCCGGTCTGACTGACTGAGAACGGGCGTCCTACAGGTTTCAGAGATATTTCAGACAAGCGTTTGAGACGTCTGCGCATCGGTAAATTCGCTTGCAAAACAAGCTTTTTATCAAGCAAATCAAGCACTTGAAAAACCCTGCAGCACGCTTGGTTTTCATGCGTTGCAACAAATTAAATCGAAGAAGTGTGTAACCGATGAGCAGGGAGGGGATCGATTCCCAGTCTTTTCTGGCATAATCGCGCCCCCTTACGACCGGGTCAGAAAACCTTCATGATCGATTTATTCAGCGGACTGGATGCTTGGGTGCTTGTGAGCCTCTTGCTCGCCCTGACGTTTGTCCTCGCCTTCGAGTTCATCAATGGATTTCATGACACCGCTAACGCGGTAGCCACTGTTATCTACACCAAAGCCATGCCGCCCCACCTGGCGGTCTTCTTCTCCGGTGTGTTCAATTTCCTCGGCGTGCTGCTGGGCGGCGTTGGCGTGGCGTATGCCATTGTCCATTTGCTGCCGGTTGAGCTGCTGATCAATGTGAACACCGGCCATGGCCTGGCGATGGTGTTCTCGTTGCTCGCCGCGGCAATCGCCTGGAACCTGGGCACCTGGTACTTCGGTATCCCGGCTTCCAGCTCGCACACCCTGATCGGCTCGATCCTCGGTGTCGGCCTGGCCAACGCCCTGATCAACGACATTCCGTTGGCCGACGGCGTGAACTGGCAAAAAGCGATCGACATCGGCGCCTCGCTGGTGTTCTCGCCAATGGCCGGCTTCCTGATCGCCGCGCTGATCCTGATCGGCCTGAAGTGGTGGCGTCCGCTGTCGAAGATGCACAAGACACCGGAACAACGCCGCAAGATCGACGACAAGAAGCATCCACCGTTCTGGAACCGTCTGGTTCTGGTGATCTCGGCGATGGCCGTGAGCTTCGTGCACGGCTCCAACGATGGCCAGAAAGGCATCGGCCTGATCATGCTGGTGCTGATCGGTATCGTGCCTGCGCAGTTCGTTCTCGACCTGAACAGCACCACCTATCAGATCGAACGCACTCGCGACGCGACCCTGCACCTGAGCCAGTTCTACCAGCGCAACGCCGATTCGCTGGGTGAATTCCTGGCCTTGGGCAAGAGCGTGGAAGGCGACCTGCCGGAGAAATTCCGCTGCAACCCGCAGCAGACCGAACCGACCATCAGCGCCCTGCTGCACACGCTTAAAGGCGTAGCGGACTACCATTCGCTGTCGTCCGACAGCCGCATCGAAGTGCGTCGTTACCTGCTCTGCCTGGACGACACCGCGAAGAAGGTTGGCAAGCTGCCTGGCCTGGAAGCCCGTGAAAAGGCTGACCTCGACAAGCTGCGCAAAGACCTGACCACCACCACCGAATACGCGCCGTTCTGGGTGATTCTGGCGGTTGCACTGGCCCTGGGCCTGGGCACCATGGTTGGCTGGAAACGCGTGGTACTGACCATCGGTGAGAAGATCGGCAAGCAGGGCATGACCTATTCCCAGGGCATGTCGGCGCAGATCACTACTGCCAGTTTGATCGGTATGGCCAATATCTTCAGCCTGCCGGTGTCGACCACTCACGTGCTGTCTTCGGGCGTGGCGGGCACCATGGTCGCTAACAAGAGCGGCCTGCAGGGTGGCACTGTGCGTACCATTCTGTTGGCGTGGGTGTTGACCCTGCCGGCGACTGTGGCGCTGTCGGCCGGGTTGTTCTGGCTGGCGTCGAAGGCGCTGGGTAGTTGATAGATAGCGGTACTTGAGAAAGGCGCGATTCGAGAGGATCGCGCCTTTTTTTGTGTTTGGGGTTTTGGGATTGGGATTGGGATTGGGGGCATATCCGTTGCTGCGGGTGCTGCCGCTGGCGGTTTCGCTCTTACAGCGACTCACTTTTCCAGACGCCGAAAAGTAAGCAAAAGGCTTTGCCCCGGCGTACGGCACTTCGCTGAGGCTCAGTGTTCCCTCGCTACGGTGTCCATCCGGGGGCATCGCCTACGGTTTGCTTCGCTGCACCTCCTCTCGATGTATGCGGCTACGCCGCACGGCGCTGCGCGCCTCCCCCCGGATGAACACCTACGCTCGGCCTGCCGATGGGGCAAAAGATCAAGAGCCGAAGCTAGATCACAAGCCAGATCACAAGCCAGATCACAAGCCAGATCACAAGCCAGATCACAAGCCCCTCACCCTAGCCCTCTCCCGGAGGGAGAGGGGACTGACCGTGGTGTTTGGCAGAGCTACGCCGACGTGAAAGTCCGAGTTGAACGCAAATTTTCACAGGCCCACCATCGGCTCTCTCTCCCTAGGGAGAGGGCTGGGGTGAGTGGCAAGAGCACCAAAAACCCAAAGCCGAACACCCGCTTTTCACCACTCAATAGGCCGAGTGTCAGCTCGCCTGCTCTTGATCTTGATCTGTAAAGCGACGTCGGAAGGCTGAGTGGAGGGATTGATCCGGGCGTGGGAGCGCAGCGACCGTTTGGCGAAGCCAAACACAGCGGAAGGAGGTGCAGCGAAGCAAACCGGAGCCGCTGCGCCCGGATCGATCCCGGAGCGAAGGAACCCGAGCCTGCGAGGGCCGAACGCAGGAGCAAGCCTTTTGGGTTACCTTTTTGGCGTTTGAAAAAGGTGACCCGCCGTAAGGGCGGAACCGTAATCAGCAACACCCGCAAAAACGGATATTCACCCAGAACCCCAAGAACATGGTCGGCCCAAAGGCCGCCAAGACACAAAAAAAAGGGGCAACCGAAGTCGCCCCAAAATGCCTTGCGTGCTCATCAATCCAGAAGAATCACTTCTTGCGCTTATTCGCATCCTTCCAGATAAAAAATCCAAACCCTGCAAAAAACAGAACCATCAGCCCTACAGTCAGGACCCCGGCAAACACCACGTTATCGAAAAACATGACTGGCCTCCTGGCCCCTGCTCTGCTGCGATGGGACTAAGTTACCAAACACACAGGCGCACAAATTGACCGGGATCAATACCAGCAACGAAGGGGGATAAAGGAGGGAAAATAACTGACCTGCATCAACGGATGCAGGGGGAGATCAACGCTTTTTCGGCTTGTTTTTCGACTTTTTCTTGGCTTTTCCCAGCGGCATAGCCTGCTCGAACGCTTGGCGCACCTCGTTCAGGCGCTTCTCTTTAATGTCATGCACACGCTTGGCGCGCTCAGTGCTGAGGTCAATCAGTTTGTCGTCTTGGCTCATGGCGTCAGTACATCACTTGAAGGAATCACAACTGCCACATCAGCGGCAGGACTGCGCCAATAATGCAGCCTCAGACGCGCGCTGACCAGCCGGCGCGCCCCACGCGGTACAGCGACTCAAATCTCGATATCGACCCACAAGCCCTGACGCGGCTGATCTTCCATCAGCGGCACCACCGGCACGGTATTGTCGGCATTCAGTTCGGTACCGGGCACCGCCAGGTGTTCTTCCGGGTCTTCGTCGGCTTCGCGACGGCGTCGATCACGCTCCTGCTGACGGCGTTGTTCTTCACGCGCCAGCAGACGATCCTCTTCCGGATCGCGCTTTTGCAGATCGATCGTGCTTTCGTTGGAGCTTTCCTGCACCGGCACCACCGGAGGAATGTCCGGCCGCTGGCGGATCGGATCCTGCTGGGAAGTGATCGGCACAGCGCTCAGAGGGAGCATCGGTGGCAACATATAAAGGGTCTCCTGTCTGCAGGCTATCGGCTGCGGCAAAGGCGCCTTGAGCCACTGGTCGAAAATCTGTGACGCACTTGGCACGTGCAGGAGCTGCCGAAGGCTGCGATCTTCATCAGACAGCTCAAACCTCAAGGGTTCTCAAAGATCAAAAGATCGCAGCCTACGGCAGCGCCTACGCCAGTAATCTTTGGCCCTGAAGCCTGCATTCCGTTAAGATAGCCCGCTTTTTCAAGGTGGGAGTCAGGCAGCATGGCGCAGCAGTATCAACCGGGGCAACGCTGGATCAGTGACAGCGAAGCAGAGCTTGGTTTAGGCACCGTTCTGGCACAGGACGGCCGCTTGTTGACCGTGCTTTACCCGGCCACTGGCGAAACCCGCCAGTACGCGCTACGGAATGCGCCCCTGACCCGCGTGCGGTTCTCGCCGGGTGACAGCATCACCCACTTCGAAGGCTGGAAAATGACCGTGCAACAAGTCGACGACGTCGACGGGCTGATGGTCTATCACGGTCTCAACGGGCAGAACGAAGCCGTCACCCTGCCGGAAACCCAGCTGTCGAACTTCATTCAGTTCCGTCTGGCCAGCGACCGTCTGTTCGCCGGCCAGATCGATCCGCTGGCGTGGTTCTCGCTGCGTTACAACACCCTCGAACACACCAGCCGCCAACTGCAATCGTCGCTTTGGGGCCTGGGTGGCGTTCGCGCTCAGCCAATCGCGCACCAATTACACATTGCTCGCGAAGTCGCCGACCGTATCGCGCCGCGCGTATTGCTGGCGGACGAAGTGGGTCTGGGTAAAACCATCGAAGCCGGTCTGGTGATCCATCGCCAACTGCTCTCGGGCCGCGCCAACCGCGTGCTGATCCTCGTCCCGGAAAACCTCCAGCACCAGTGGCTGGTTGAAATGCGCCGCCGCTTCAACCTGCAAGTTGCGCTGTTCGACGAAGAGCGTTTCATCGAAAGCGATGCCACCAACCCGTTCGAAGACACCCAACTGGCGCTGGTTGCGCTGGAGTGGCTGGTCGACGACGAGAAGGCCCAGGACGCACTGTTCGCGGCCGGTTGGGATTTGCTGGTGGTCGACGAAGCGCACCACCTGGTCTGGCACGAAGAGAAAGCCAGCGCGGAATATTCGCTGGTCGAGCAACTCGCCGAAGTCATTCCGGGCGTGCTGCTGCTCACCGCCACCCCGGAACAACTCGGCCAGGACAGCCACTTCGCCCGTCTGCGCCTGCTCGACCCGAACCGTTTCCATGACCTGGCTGCCTTCCGCGCCGAGAGCGAGAACTATCGCCCGGTGGCCGAAGCCGTTCAGGAACTGCTCGACAAGGGCCGTCTCTCGGCCAAAGCGCACAAAACCATTCAGGGTTTCCTCGGCAACGAAGGCGAAGCCTTGCTGACCGCTGTCAACGATGGCGACACCGAAGCCAGCGCGCGCCTCGTGCGTGAACTGCTCGATCGCCACGGCACCGGCCGCGTGCTGTTCCGTAATACCCGCGCCGCCGTGCAGGGTTTCCCGGAGCGCAAACTGCACCCGTACCCGCTGCCATGCCCGGACGAATACCTCGAACTGCCGCTGGGCGAACACGCCGAGCTGTACCCGGAAGTCAGCTTCCAGGCCCAGCCGGACGCCAGCGAAGAAGAGCGTTGGTGGAAATTCGACCCGCGCGTCGAATGGCTGATCGATCAGTTGAAAATGCTCAAGCGCACCAAAGTGCTGGTGATCTGCGCCCACGCCGAAACCGCGATGGATCTGGAAGACGCCTTGCGCGTGCGTTCCGGCATTCCGGCCACGGTGTTCCATGAAGGCATGAACATCCTTGAGCGTGACCGCGCCGCCGCCTACTTCGCCGACGAAGAGTTTGGCGCGCAAGTGCTGATCTGCTCGGAAATCGGCAGTGAAGGTCGTAACTTTCAGTTCGCGCACCACCTGGTGCTGTTCGATCTGCCGTCGCACCCGGACCTGCTCGAGCAGCGTATCGGTCGTCTCGACCGGATCGGCCAGAAACACATCATCGAACTGCACGTGCCGTACCTGGAAACCAGCCCGCAAGAGCGCCTGTTCCAGTGGTATCACGAAGCGCTGAACGCGTTCCTCAACACCTGCCCGACTGGCAACGCCTTGCAGCACCAGTTCGGCCCGCGCCTGCTGCCGCTGCTCGAAGAAGCTGACGACAGCGAGTGGCAAGCGCTGATTGACGAAGCGCGCACCGAGCGCGAGCGTCTCGAAGCCGAGCTGCACACCGGCCGCGACCGTCTGTTGGAGCTGAACTCCGGCGGTGCCGGCGAAGGTGAAGCGCTGGTCGAGGCCATCCTTGAGCAAGACGATCAGTTTGCCCTGCCGATCTACATGGAAACCCTGTTCGACGCGTTCGGCATCGACAGCGAAGACCATTCGGAAAACGCCCTGATCCTCAAGCCGAGCGAAAAAATGCTCGACGCCAGTTTCCCGCTGGGCGACGACGAAGGCGTGACCATCACCTACGACCGCAACCAGGCGCTGTCGCGCGAAGACATGCAGTTCATCACCTGGGAACACCCGATGGTGCAGGGCGGCATGGATCTGGTGCTGTCCGGTTCGATGGGCAACACCGCTGTCGCGTTGATCAAGAACAAGGCGTTGAAACCGGGCACCGTACTGCTGGAACTGCTCTACGTCAGCGAAGTGGTCGCGCCGCGTTCGCTGCAACTGGGTCGTTACCTGCCGCCGGCCGCCCTGCGCTGCCTGCTCGACGCCAACGGCAACGACCTGTCGCCACGGGTATCGTTCGAAACACTGAACGATCAGCTGGAAAGCGTGCCGCGTGCCAGCGCCAACAAGTTCATCCAGGCCCAGCGCGATCAACTGACGCCACGGATCAACGCCGGTGAAGACAAGATCGCGCCGCGTCACGCCGAGCGCGTGGCCGAGGCCCGCCGCCGTCTGGCCGCCGACACCGACGAAGAACTGGCGCGCCTGACCGCGTTGCAAGCGGTCAACCCGACCGTACGTGACAGCGAACTGGATGCGTTGCGCACGCAACGTGAGCAGGGTCTGGCGATGCTGGATAAAGCGGCGTTGCGCCTGGAAGCGATTCGGGTGTTGGTGGCGGGCTAAACCGCCCTGCTCCAGCGCTGAAAACAACAAGGCCCACAGTGATGCGGGCCTTTTTTGTTTGCCGTAGATCGTTCCCACGCTCTGCGTGGGAATGCCTCAGGGGACGCTCCGCGTTCCAGCTCCGGAAAGGGACGCAGAGCGTCCCGGGCTGCGTTCCCACGCAGAGCGTGGGAACGATCATCATGCCGTCGCCGCTGCAACTTCTGGCTCAACCACCGCCACCAACCCCTCCTTCATCCGCTGCGCATCGCGCACAAAACACCGCGCCGCCAGAAACAGAAACACCATGGTCAAAAACAGCGCCACCGGAATCAGGTACATCGCATCATGCAGCCCGACTGCCTTGAACGCTTCGGTCATCTGCTCCGCCCCAGCCGCCAGCATCGCCGTGTGCGCAAAATGATCCGACAAGCCCCCTACCACCACCGGTCCAAGACCGCCGCCCAGCAGATACAACCCGGCGAAGAACAACGCCATCGCCGTCGCTCGCAGGCGCGGTTCGACCACGTCCTGAATCGCCGTATAAACGCAGGTGTAGAAGTTGTAGGCGAACAGCCAGCCGACACTGAACACCGCGACAAACACGCCAATCTCGATCCGCCCGGAATGCAGCGCCCACGCCGTGCACAAGGTCGAGATAATCAGACTGAACGCCGCAAACAGCAGCCGCCCGTTAGCCACACGCTGGTGAATCTTGTCGGCAATCCAGCCGCCCAGGGTCAAGCCGACCAGCCCGGTCACGCCAACGATAACTCCGGTGGCCACCGCCGCTTCCTGCAACGGCATGAGGAAATAGCGTTGCAGCATCGGCACCAGAAACGAGTTACAGGCATACGTGGCAAAGTTGAAGCACAACCCGGCCATCACCAGCCAGAGAAAAGTCGGCACTGCGAGAATCCGCCGGATCGGCTTGTCGACTTTTTCTTGCGAGACCTGCACGGTTTCCGCCGCCCCGCGCTTCGGCTCTTTAATGAAGAACATGAAAATCGCCAGGATCAGCCCTGGTACTGCGGCAATAAAGAACGGCGCACGCCAGCTGTCGAACGCCTTGACCATCGCCCCGATGGTGAAAAACGCCAGCAGCAGCCCTAACGGCAAACCGAGCATGAAAATGCCCATCGCCCGCGCCCGACGATGAGCCGGAAACAAATCACCGATCAGCGAGTTGGCCGCCGGCGCATAACTGGCTTCACCGATGCCGATGCCCATGCGCACGATCAGGAAGCTCCAGAAACTGCCGACCAAGCCGTTGACTGCCGTCAGCGCACTCCACGTTGCCAGGCCCCAGCCCATCAGCTTGCTGCGCGAACCGGTATCGGCCATCCGCCCCAGCGGCAGACCGGCAATCGCGTAAACAATGGTGAATGCGGTTCCGACGATGCCCAGTTGAAAGTCACTGAGGTGCCATTCCATGCGGATCGGCTCGATGATGATCGCCGGAATGGTGCGGTCGAAAAAGTTGAACAGGTTGGCGAGGAACAGCAGGAACAGAATGCGCCAGGCATTCGCCGCTTGGGTCGAGTTCTGCATGGGTCCGTCTCTTTATTGTTATAGGGCTTCACTGCCACCGCATCCGAGCCCGGAACCTGCAATCTAGTCAGCCGCGCAAAGGCTGTCTGTGATCATTCGTCTGCCTGATATCGGCCCATGGCACTGTAACGAAACGTAAGCCCTTGATAAGCCTGAAATCCCCCGAAAACCGGGGCTTTTGCGGCAAAACCTTGCCACAAAAAAATAGTTTCCTGCCCCCCTTCCCAAGTCTGCGGCAAAGCCTAGAATGGCCGCCGGATCCGTCCGGATCTCCCGATCAATCCCTTTGATACCCTCGCCCATGTCTGAAGTCAGTCCGTGTCTGAATTGCGGTGCCTGCTGTTCCCATTTTCGCGTGTCTTTCTTTTGGGGTGAGTGCGCATCTTCCGGCGGCACGGTGCCTGATGAACTGGTCACACAGATCAGCCCCAGCCGGGTGGCGATGAACGGCACCGACTGCAAATCGCCGCGTTGCACAGCGTTGGTCGGTGAAGTCGGCAGCGAGGTGAAGTGCTCGATTTATGAACTGCGCTCCAGCCCCTGCCGCGAATTCGAGTCGTCATGGGAAAACGGCGAGCAGAATGTCGATTGCGATAAGGCCCGCGCGCGTTTCGGCTTGCCGCCCCTGCAACCCGATTGGGCGCAAATCCCTTTCGAACAGATCGCTTAAGCTTTTAGCGCCAATCGCTATGACGCTAATGCCAAAATCATTAGCGCCAATGTGCCACTACCGCTTGCACGCCGAAATCGGCCTCTATACTCCTGACATTCAACTGCGTTCAACGCGCACTCGGGACGACTTCAGAGACGGGGCATGCTATGGAGTGGCTTGGTTTGCAGTTTGTTGCCGAGCTGCCGGAGAGCGGGCAGGTCATCCTCGATTGCAGTCACAACCCTCTCCTGGTGATGGTTGCGTATCTGGTCGCCTGCGCAGCCAGTTTCGCCACTCTGGATATGGCTGAGCGCGTTGTAAATGCCGAAGATCCGGGATCGCGGCGGAGCTGGCGCTGGATCGGCGCGACCTGCCTGGCTGGCGGCATCTGGGCCATGCATTTTATCGGCATGCTGGCTTTCCAGACACCGATCGACATTCAGTACGACCTTGGCATCACCCTTTTCTCGTTGCTGATCGCCCTGCTCGCCTCTTGGCTGGCCATGCAAACTTTGAGCGAAGCGCAGCCGAGTGCGTTGCATTGCTTGAAAACCGCGTTTGTCATCGGCCTGGGCATCGCCGGCATGCATTACGTTGGCATGGCGGCGATGAAGTCGAGCGCCACCGCCTACTATCAGCCAGGACTGTTCGCGCTGTCTGTGGCGATCGCCATCGGCGCCAGTTTCGCCGCGCTGTGGGTGGCCCGCTATCTGAGCGAAGGCAGCGGCGTGGCGCATCATTTGCTCAAGTACGGCGCTGCGCTGATTCTCGGCGCCGGCATCATCAGCATGCATTTCACCGGCATGGCTGCGCTGGATCTGGTTCTTCCCGAGGGAGGCCCGACAGCGAGCGGCGGCGATAACGGGCATCTGCAACTGGGCCTGACCGTGGCGCTGATCATCCTGCTGATCCTTGGCAGTGCGATCAGTGCGGCGCTGGCCGACAAGAAACTGCAGAACAAAGAAGAGGACCTGCGCCGCGTCAACGCCCTGCTCAGCCAGCTCGATCAGGCGCGCATGTCGCTGCAACAAGCGGCCAACTACGACGCACTGACCAACCTGATCAACCGGCGCGGTTTCAACCAGATCTTCGCCGAGAAACTCAGCCAGAAAACCAGCGAAGGCGGCATGCTCGCGGTGATGTTTCTCGACATCGACCACTTCAAGCGGATCAACGACAGCCTCGGCCATGACGCCGGTGACGAACTGCTCAAAGTCATCGCCCAGCACATCAAAGGCTCGGTGCGCAGCCATGAAGACGTGGTCGCGCGTTTCGGCGGCGACGAGTTCTGCATCCTCATCAACCTGCGTGACCGCGAAGAAGCCCGCAACATGGCCCAGCGCATCATGCTCAAGATGAAGGAGCCGATCGAACTGGCCGGACGCCGCATGGTGATGACCACCAGCATCGGCATCAGTCTGTTTCCGGAGGATGGCAGCACCTGCGAAGAATTGCTCAAACACGCGGATCTGGCGCTGTATCAATCCAAAGGCGCGGGGCGCAACGGCCTGCATTTTTTCAGTTCCAACCTCAAGACCCGCGCCAGCTTCGAGCTGCAACTGGAAGAAGAATTGCGCCACGCTTTGCGCGAAGAAAACGGCCTGACGCTGTATTACCAACCAATCTTCGAACTGAAGACCGGCCGCGTCACCAAGCTTGAAGCACTGATCCGCTGGCAGCATCCACTGCACGGGTTGCTGACCCCGGATCGCTTTATCTCCATCGCTGAAAATAACGGCCTGATTGCCGAGCTGGATAATTGGGTGCTGCGCCGGGCCTGCAAGGATCTGGGCGAACTCTCGCGGCATGGCTGCGAAGAACTGAAAATTGCCTGGAACTGCTCACCGCTCAACCTCGCCCGGGAAGAACTGGCCACGGAAATCGAAAGCGCATTACGCACCGCCGGGGTGGCGCCGGGACGGCTGGAACTGGAAGTCACCGAAAACGCGTTGATGGGCAACATTGCCAACACCCTGGTATTGCTGAGACAGATCCGCGCGCTTGGCGTCTCACTGTCGATCGACGACTTCGGCACCGGTTATTCCTCGCTGGCCTACCTCAAACGCCTGCCGCTCAACACCCTGAAAATCGACCGCTCGTTTATCCTCGACATTCCCACGGCGACCGCCGACATGGAGATCGTCCAGGCGATCATCGTCATGGCCCACACTCTGCACTTGCAGGTGGTGACCGAAGGCGTCGAAAGTCTGGAGCAGTACGAATTCCTTGAACGCTCGGGCTGCGATTTCATCCAGGGTTACCTGCTCAGTCGCCCCGTGCCGCTGGACGAGTTGCGCCCGGTGCTGGAAGAAATCAATCAGCGCAAGCATTCACACACGGTCAATCCGCTGATTCTGGCGCGCGGTACATTTGCACCAGTGTCGCTGGATCCTGCGCCAAATAGCCTTGCGCCCCATGCAGGCGCATCAGTTGTGCGGCCAATCCGCTGATCGGCGTCGCCGAACCCTGTTCGCGGGAGAATTTGACGGCGGTGTCGAGATCCTTGAGCAATGTGCGCACGTGCCATTTGATCGGTTCGAAACGGCTGTCAGCCATTTGCGGGGCGAGGATCTGCAACGGTTTGGAGTCGGCAAAACCACCGGCCAGCGCTTCGGCGATCAGGCTCGCATCGACCCCCGCTTGCTCGGCGAGCGCCACCACCTCGGCAATCACCAGCGCGTTGCAGGCGACGATCATCTGATTGCAGGCCTTGGTCACCTGCCCCGCACCGATGCCGCCCATGTGCGTGACGCGCTGACCGAGATTGAGCAACACCGAGCGCACCCGCTCAAGATCCGCAGCGTTACCACCGACCATGATTGCCAGACTGCCCGCCTCGGCACCGACCACGCCGCCGGACACCGGTGAATCCAGCCAGGCCATGCCGGTTTTCTCCGCCAGTTCTGTGGCCATCTCGCGCGTGGCGGTCGGCTCAAGGCTGGAAAAGTCCACCAGCAACTGGCCGTTTTTCGCGCCTTCGGCGATACCTTCAGCACCAAAAACCACCTGGCGAACCACCGCCGTGTCGGCCAGACACAGCATCACCACGTCGGCGTGTTCGCACAGTTCAGCGGGGCTCGCTACCTGTCGCGCGCCGGCCTCGACCAATGGCCCGCACTTGGCCGGGTTGCGGTTCCACACGGTCAGCGGATAACCCGCCGCCAACAGACGCCGGCACATGGGCAGGCCCATCAGACCGATTCCGGCGAACCCCAACGAAGGTAGCGTTGACATCATTTTGCCTCTTTTCGATTAAAGATCGCCGAATAATGGCCGATTCATCAACGATCAGGAAAGGATTCCCCCCAGCGACAGTCAGGCCAAAAACCTGATGCTCGGGCTCAATTCGCGCACAAAGACGCGAGATCTTATTCCGTGAGGTTCGCAGGCAAAAGCCCGCGAGCCAACCCAGTCCAGGTATATGGCGCACAATGACTTCTAAAAACAATCCCGCCACTGCGGTATCCGATCTGACTTTGAGCCCCGCCGCCAACAGCCCGTCACCGTCGAAGCCATTGCTGCCGTCGCGCCCGCTGTCGACTCAGCAATACCTGTACTTCACCGAAACCAATACCGACCGCATCCTCGACAATCTCGACGGTTTGCGTGATCTGGTGTTCCCGCGCCCGCCGCACCTGGAAGGCGATAACGAACAGCACAACGATCAGGAATTCCCGTCGGTGTGCCTGATCGGCCTCGGTCGCTGCGGCTCCAACATCGCGCTCGATGTCGCGGAGCTGGTGTACAACGCGCGCAAGTTTTACCTCAACGAATTCAACAACGAAGACCGCGCGGCAGATCGGCGTCTGGCCGACAAGGGCTACAGCCCGGCCCAGTGGATCAAGAACAACCTGCGCATCGGCCCGAACAAATCGACCAAACCGGTGTTCCTGGTCGAACCGCTGGTGATGCTCGGCGACCTCGACAAGGACATCGCCGGGCGCATCCGTTTCTCGCGCAAGGGCGAGAAAAGCGGCTTCCTGCGCGACTACAGCAAAATGAAGATCATGGACTTGTCCGAAGTCCACGCCGGTGGCGCCGGTAACGCGCCGATCCTCGGCCAGTATCTGGCGAAGATCATCCTCAACAAGGACACCCAGCGTTTCTCCAGCCCTGACTGGAAAATGATCCATTCGTACCTGATCGACAGCTGCGGCATCAAGGCCAACCAGTCGCGCCTGTATTTCTCGATCTTCAGTGCCGGCGGCGGTACCGGTTCCGGCATGGCCTCGGAATTCGGCCTGGCGCAGCAGCACTCGTACATGAACAAGACGTTCGACACCAAGCCGATGGATGAGCATGACGGCAAGAGCGGGCATTCGTTCGTGTTCGAACCGATCTTCACCAGCGGCATCTGCGTGCTGCCGAACATTTCCGATCACCGCAGCGAAATGTCCGAGGCGCTGCACATCAACGCCGGTCGCCTGCTGTGCAAATACCTTTCGGAAGAATGGGATTTCTCCTACAACTTCGCCAATGAAGACAGCAGCGAAGCCAGCGTCATGGGCCGTATCCGCCCTTGGAACGCGATGATGCTGATCTCCAACGACATCATGCGTTACGCCGAAGAAAGCGATGACGGCAACATCCAGAACATTGATGTCAATGCGATGGAGAAGCACGCCAACCAGTACATCTCGCAGCAGATCTTCAACATTCTGACAGCGCAGGCCGTCACCACGGACTACGACCAGAACTACTTCCGCCGCGCCGGCATCGACATCGGCGAAACCATTCGCCTCGACGCCAACGACCTGTTCATGAGTCTGGCTGGCCCGGTGGCAATTGCCTACGCCGAATCGGTGGTGCCGGAAACCCCGCCGCCGAGCAGCGACAAGTTCAAGGTGTTCGACAAAGAGCCGCAGCGCCTGAACATCGACGACCTCTTCTTCCGCTCGATCGACCTGCCGCACTTCAACAAAGTGACCCAGGCGATTGAAGGCATCAGTCTGTTGCCGATCGAGTCCAAGCGTTATCGCGCTTCGCTGGAGCAGTACAAGAATTCCGGCTACGACGCCGCCGCACTGCACGACCTGCACTTCTTCAAGAACTGCTCGTCGGTGGTCTCGATTGTCTCGTTGCCGAAAGACTACAAGCTGTCGTACATGGACCTGAACCGGTTGAAGACTCACCTCAACAGCCTGTTCCCGAATACCACGCTCAAGCGTTACGCACTGGTGATCGGCGCCTCGGCCAACCTCTCGCTGACCACGTTGATCGCCAAGAGCCCGTGCCTGTCGGATGACTTCCTGACCTTGATCGTGGCGTTCATCAAGCGCTGCTTCGCGAAGAACCCGTACCGTTTCGACGAGACCCTGGACAACTCGATCCTCGATTTCATCATCAACGAAGAGTTCGACGAAGACCGCATCGACGACCTGCTCAACGAATTCGAGAACCCGGCGAAGATCCTCGACACTAACTGGTACGCGATAAAACCGATGTACGAGAAGAAGTACCGCGAGTTGATCAACGACAAAGAGAAGTTTGTCTCGATCAACGACATTCGTTTGTCGCGTGATTGCGTGAAGAAGTCGATCAAGTATTTGCGCGAGATCTATCGTCACCGGATTGGCAAGACCAAGGTTATTTCCCTCAATAACCATACCGGCAAATCATTCACGGTCTGATCCACGACCGAGTCGCCCCCTTCGCGAGCAAGCTCGCTCCCACATTTGGAATGCGTTCCCCTGTGGGAGCGAGCTTGCTCGCGAAGGGGTCAGCCGATTCCCTGAAGATTTCGGCCTTTCCAAGATCCAGAAACAATTAAGCAGCCGTTAGGCTGCTTACTAAACTGTTCCCGTTACGTTTACGTCACCGTGAGCCCGCCCGCGCCTGTGGCGTTTCTCTACGGCAACGTGCCATCACGCTACTCCGCTACACACTTTTCGCTGATGACCGTTCGCACCATCAAGGTGCAGCAGCAGAAGTGCCTGCCCTTTCCTGGATCATAATCCACGGCGAAACCACCACCGCCCACAACGACGGATCACGTTCGAAAAGATCCAGCGCCCGCGTTTCAGAGAGCTTGGCGACCTTGTCTTCGGCCAGCCAGGCAGCCACTTTCTCGCCATCATCCGACGCCACGGCCTCGGCAGCGGCGATCAAATCCAGCGCAGGGTCGACCCACAATAGGGCACCCTTGGCGAAGAACGGCTCCAACTCTTTCCAGGTAATAGATGCGGTTTCACCAAGCAGCTTGGCATAGAGGGTGCTAGGTTCTTGATTCATGGGTGCTGTCCGGAAAAGAAATCGACGCGAATAATAACGTCGGTGGTCCGTCAGCAAAACCCGGTTGCAAATGGCTGCACCGAACGAAAAGAGCAGGAACGCCAGGGAATGCTGCTGATTGGGATATATGCCCACGAACGCCCCGCCGCAATTCTGTCTTTTTCATTCAAAAATGCGACACCCCGAAGTTTTGCCCCTCGGCGCCCGCTTCCCAGGCTGACAACCGGCGCTCTACACTGTACCGGTACAGTTGCCGGGGGCATTTCCGGAGGGTATCGCAAAGATATCTGACCCGGTTCTGCTGCTACGGCGCCAGAACTCAAAAAAATTACAACAGTAAGAGTGGAGCACTATGACTAAGGCTACTAAGCAGATTTCCAAACTGTTTGCCGCTATGGTTCTGGCCGGGGTTGCCAGCCATTCGTTCGCAGCTGACACCATCAAAATCGGTATCGCCGGTCCTAAAACCGGTCCTGTAGCCCAGTACGGCGACATGCAGTTCAGTGGCGCGAAAATGGCCATCGAGCAAATCAACGCCAAGGGCGGCGTCGACGGCAAGAAGCTCGAAGCCGTTGAATACGACGATGCCTGCGATCCGAAACAAGCGGTAGCGGTCGCGAACAAGGTCGTCAACGACGGCGTCAAGTTCGTGGTTGGTCACCTGTGCTCCAGCTCCACTCAACCGGCTTCGGACATCTACGAAGACGAAGGCGTGATCATGATCACCCCGGCTGCTACCAGCCCGGACATCACCGCCCGTGGTTACAAAATGATCTTCCGCACCATCGGTCTCGACAGCGCCCAGGGCCCTGCCGCCGGTAACTACATTGCCGATCACGTCAAACCGAAAATCGTTGGCGTGCTGCACGACAAACAGCAGTACGGTGAAGGCATCGCCACCGCCGTGAAATCGACCCTCGAGAAGAAAGGCACCAAGGTTGCCGTGTTCGAAGGCGTCAACGCCGGCGACAAAGACTTCTCGGCGATCATCGCCAAACTCAAACAAGCCAACGTCGACTTCGTTTACTACGGCGGCTACCACCCGGAGCTGGGTCTGATTCTGCGTCAAGCCCAGGAAAAAGGCCTGAAAGCCAAGTTCATGGGTCCGGAAGGCGTGGGTAACGACTCGATCACCCAGATCGCCAAAGACGCCGCCGAAGGCCTGCTGGTGACCCTGCCGAAATCCTTCGACCAGGATCCAGCCAACATTGCCCTGGCCGATGCTTTCAAGGCGAAGAAAGAAGACCCGAGCGGCCCGTTCGTGTTCCCTTCCTACTCGGCGGTTGAAGTGATTGCCGAAGGCATCAAGGCAGCCAAGTCCGAAGACGCGGCGAAAGTGGCTGAAGCCATTCACGCCGGCACCTTCAAGACGCCTACTGGCGAGCTGAGCTTCGACGCCAAGGGCGACTTGAAAGACTTCAAATTCGTGGTCTACGAGTGGCACAACGGCAAGCCGAAAACCGAAGTGTCGCCTCAGTAAGGCGCTGCCTGACTGACTGCCAATAAAGCCCACGGCGTGCCGTGGGCTTTGTTTTACGAATGTATTGGGCCGCGCTGGCGTGATCCGCCAGTCTCCCCACCTGAAAATCTCAAAACCGTCATCAGCGGTTCGCTGGCAAAACCCGGATTCGAAGTGGATAAAGATCCACGGGGCCGGGCGGGAAAATGACTCCACCAGTGAAATGCGTATCAGGTTTTTAGGAGCGCTGTAATGCCTGACATCTATCACTTCTTCCAACAGCTGGTTAACGGCCTGAACGTTGGCAGCATGTATGCCCTGATCGCCATCGGCTACACGATGGTTTACGGCATCATTGGAATGATCAACTTCGCCCACGGCGAGGTGTACATGATCGGTTCCTACGTGGCGTTCATCGCCATCGCCGGGCTGACCATGATGGGACTCGACAGTGTCCCGCTGTTGATGACCGCAGCGTTTATCGCCAGCATCGTCGTCACCAGTTCCTACGGTTACAGCATCGAACGCATTGCCTACCGCCCGTTGCGCGGCAGCAACCGTCTGATCCCGCTGATTTCCGCGATCGGTATGTCGATCTTCCTGCAGAACACCGTTCTGCTGGCGCAAGACTCCAAGGACAAAGCTATCCCCAACCTGATTCCGGGCAACATTGCCTTCGGCCCAGGTGGCGCACAAGAAGTGCTGATTTCCTACATGCAGATCGTGGTGTTCGTGGTGACCCTGATCGCCATGCTCGGCCTGACCCTGTTCATCTCCCGCTCTCGCCTGGGTCGCGCCTGCCGCGCCTGCGCCGAAGACATCAAGATGGCCAACCTGCTCGGCATCAACACCAACAACATCATTGCCCTGACCTTCGTCATCGGTGCCGCGCTGGCGGCCGTTGCGGCTGTGCTGCTGAGCATGCAGTACGGCGTAATCAACCCGAACGCCGGTTTCCTCGTCGGCCTCAAAGCCTTCACCGCAGCGGTACTGGGCGGTATCGGCAGCATCCCCGGCGCCATGCTCGGCGGGCTGGTGCTTGGGGTGGCGGAAGCCTTTGGTGCCGATATCTTCGGCGACCAGTACAAGGACGTCGTGGCTTTCGGCTTGTTGGTTCTGGTGCTGTTGTTCCGTCCGACCGGCATTCTGGGCCGTCCGGAGGTTGAGAAAGTATGACTAGGAATCTTAAACAGGCGCTGTTCAGCGCTTTGCTGGTGTGGGCCGTGGCCTACCCGGTACTCGGTTTGAAACTGACCATCGTCGGCATCAACCTGGAAGTGCACAACACCAGCCCGGCCGTGCTGGCGACCATCGCCATCTGCTCGGTACTGATGTTCCTGCGCGTGCTGTTCAATCAGCAGATCAGCAAGGCCTGGCGATCCTCGCCGGGCTTGCCGCTGATTCCGGCCAAGGCCAGCAACTTCCTGACCCTGCCGACCACCCAGCGCTATTTCATCATTGCGCTGATTCTGGTGGCGCTGGTGTGGCCGTTCTTCGGCTCGCGTGGCGCGGTGGACATCGCGACGCTGATCCTGATCTACGTGATGCTCGGCCTCGGCCTGAACATCGTCGTCGGTCTGGCCGGTCTGCTTGACCTCGGTTACGTCGGCTTCTACGCCGTCGGCGCCTACAGCTACGCGCTGCTGTCGCACTACTACGGCCTGAGCTTCTGGATCTGCCTGCCGATTGCCGGCCTGATGGCGGCGACGTTCGGTTTCCTGCTGGGCTTCCCGGTGTTGCGTTTGCGCGGTGACTATCTGGCGATCGTAACCCTCGGCTTCGGCGAGATCATCCGTCTGTTCCTGCGTAACCTGACCGACATCACTGGCGGTCCGAACGGCATCAGCAACATCGAGAAACCGACGTTCTTCGGTCTGACCTTCGAACGCAAAGCTGCGGAAGGCATGCAAACCTTCCACGAGTATTTCGGCCTGCAATACAACTCGATCAACAAGGTGATCTTCCTCTACCTCGTTGCCCTGTTGCTGGCGCTGGCGGCGCTGTTCGTCATCAACCGCCTGCTGCGCATGCCGATCGGCCGTGCATGGGAAGCGCTGCGTGAAGACGAAATCGCTTGCCGTGCGCTGGGGCTGAATCCGACGATCATCAAGCTGTCCGCCTTCACCCTCGGCGCTGCGTTCGCCGGTTTCGCCGGTAGCTTCTTCGCTGCACGTCAGGGTCTGGTGACGCCGGAGTCGTTCACCTTCATCGAGTCGGCGATCATCCTCGCCATCGTCGTGCTGGGTGGCATGGGCTCGCAACTGGGCGTGATTCTCGCGGCCGTGGTGATGATCCTGTTGCCGGAAATGATGCGTGAGTTCAGCGAGTACCGGATGTTGATGTTCGGCGCCCTGATGGTGTTGATGATGATCTGGCGTCCACAAGGTCTGCTGCCGATGCAACGCCCACACATGGAGTTGCGAAAATGAGCCGCGAGATTCTTAAAGTCGAAAACCTGAGCATGCGCTTCGGCGGCTTGCTGGCGGTCAACGGTGTGGCCCTGACCGTCAAAGAGAAACAGGTGGTTGCATTGATCGGGCCGAACGGTGCGGGCAAGACCACTGTGTTCAACTGCCTGACCGGTTTCTATCAGCCCACCGGCGGCAGCATCCTGCTGGACGGCGAGCCGATCCAAGGCCTGCCGGGCCACAAGATCGCCCTCAAAGGCGTGGTGCGCACCTTCCAGAACGTGCGGTTGTTCAAGGACATGACGGCGGTCGAAAACCTGTTGATCGCCCAGCACCGTCACCTGAACACCAACTTCCTGGCCGGTCTGTTCAAGACCCCGGCGTTCCGCAAAAGCGAGCGCGAGGCCATGGAATTTGCCGAGTACTGGCTGGAAAAGGTCAACCTCAAAGAGTTCGCCAACCGTACCGCCGGCACCCTGGCCTACGGTCAGCAACGGCGTCTGGAAATCGCTCGCTGCATGATGACCCGTCCACGGATCCTCATGCTCGACGAACCGGCGGCCGGTCTGAACCCGAAGGAAACCGAAGACCTCAAGGCGCTGATCGGCGTGCTGCGTGAAGAGCACAACGTCACCGTGCTGCTGATCGAACACGACATGAAACTGGTCATGAGCATTTCCGACCACATCGTCGTGATCAACCAGGGCACGCCTCTGGCCGACGGCACACCGGAACAGATCCGCGACAATCCTGAAGTGATCAAAGCCTACCTGGGGGAAGCGTAAATGCTGCAGTTCGAAAACGTTTCCACCTTCTACGGCAAGATCCAGGCCCTGCACAGCGTCAACGTCGAAGTCCGTCAGGGCGAGATCGTGACCCTGATCGGTGCCAACGGTGCCGGCAAGTCCACGCTGCTGATGACGCTCTGCGGTTCACCGCAAGCGCACAGCGGCAGCATCCGCTACATGGGTGAGGAACTGGTCGGCCAGGACTCGTCGCAGATCATGCGCAAGAGCATCGCGGTGGTGCCGGAAGGTCGTCGGGTATTCGCCCGTCTGACCGTTGAAGAAAACCTCTCCATGGGCGGCTTCTTCACCGACAAGGGCGACTATCAGGAACAAATGGACAAGGTTCTTGGCCTGTTCCCGCGCCTGAAAGAACGCTTCAACCAGCGCGGCGGCACCATGTCCGGCGGCGAACAGCAAATGCTCGCCATCGGCCGCGCGCTGATGAGCAAGCCAAAACTGCTGCTGCTTGACGAGCCGTCGCTGGGCCTGGCACCGATCATCATCCAGCAGATTTTCGACATCATCGAAATGCTGCGCAAGGATGGTGTGACGGTGTTCCTGGTCGAGCAGAACGCCAACCAGGCGCTGAAAATCGCTGACCGCGCCTACGTTCTGGAGAACGGCCGTGTGGTCATGCAAGGCACCGGTGAAGCGCTGCTGACCGACCCGAAAGTACGCGAGGCGTACCTCGGCGGTTGATGTGTTTCAGCCAACAAAAAACGGCCTTCGGGCCGTTTTTTTGTGCTTGGCATTCCCCTGTGAGCAGCAACCCTCGGCGGTTCCCCACAGGGCATAACAGGTTGCCGTGTTGTACTGATCATTGATTTGCTTTTAGATAACGTACAACAATAACGATCGCGTCCTGCACCGTTGTAAAAGTTTCGGCTACAGAGTCTTCGATCGACACACCAAACTCTTCCCCCAACAGGTTCACCAATTCCACCCGGCCCACTGGGTCCATCCCCAGATCGCCGACAAAGCTGCTTTCATTTTTGACTTGGTCCTCATCGATTCTCAAATGATCAGCAACTAACGCTCTAACACGTTGCTCTAAATCGTCCATTTCCAACACCTCACTTTTCATTGACTGTTCCTGCCGCGAGGAAACATCCCGAATCAGGGGACAACTCTTGAGCCCAGCGTCTGATTCGCAGAAATAACGCCCGTCGCCTGCAGCAAATCACTCACCGCGTGCAAGACACCAAAATCTTCAAGAGTGGCTTTTTTATTCAGAATGCGACGCAGGCAAAAATAGATCTGCAGTTCACCAAATGCAGCGCCGTCATTAACAACCTTTTCATCCAGGATGATGTTGGCCTTCTCGTCGATCCTGGCTTGCACGAGCTTTTTCAATTCGGACAAATTCATGGTCTTTCTCCCTGATGTGTACCGCCACAAGCCCAATATACTCAGTCGAAAAACCCTGCCAACTGTCAGAAATGACAGTTTTTAATAACCGTTCACGATAACCATTATTCAATTCCCTCGGGCTATCTCTGCTCCCACCGGCGACGTGCGTTGGTTCTTTTGGAAAAGATTTGAGCGTTGCTGTAACGCATCGCAGTGAGCGTTCTCTAGTGGGGTAAGCAAGCGCAATCCGCTTGTAAAAACCCTGAACAAGACTGGAGAAACATCATGACTGCTACCACTCGCACCCTGTCCGCCACTGCCCTGGTTCTGGCCCTCGGTTCTGCCCTGAGCATCGCCGCCGTCTCCACCGCCCACGCCGCCGACGACATGGAAAAATGCTTCGGCGTGGCCATGAAAGGTCACAACGATTGCGCCGCAGGCGCAGGCACCACTTGTGCCGGCACGTCGAAAACGGACTACCAGGCCAACGCCTGGAAACTCGTTCCGAAAGGCACCTGCGCCACCACCGAGAGCAAGACCTCGCCGACCGGTTTCGGTCAGATGGAAGCGTTCAAAGCCAAGTCCTGATCCGCGAACTGCCTGAGTGACGATCATGCTCACCCTCAATGACCATGCCCAACCCCGCACTCAGGCAGCCCTCACCGGGCTCCCGCCCCGTGCCGGGCTGGGACTCAAGACCGGGCACTTTCGTGAAGTGCTCGGCTCATCACCGGACATCGGCTTCTTCGAAGTCCACGCTGAAAACTACATGGTGGCCGGCGGTCCGTTTCATCATTTTCTCGGCTTGATCCGCGAGCAGTACCCGCTGTCGCTACACGGTGTCGGCTTGTCCATCGGTGCTGAAGGGCCGCTGGATGAACAGCACCTCAAGCGCCTCGCCGAACTGATTCGGCGCTATCAACCGCAATCCTTTTCCGAACATCTGGCCTGGTCGAGCCACGGCCCGGTGTTTCTCAATGACCTGCTGCCACTGGCCTATGACACGCCGACGCTGAACCGCGTCTGCGAACATATCGATCAGGTGCAGAACACCCTGCAACGACCCATGCTGCTGGAGAATCCGGCAACCTATCTGGCGTTCGAGCGCTCGACGATCGATGAGGCAGACTTCATCGCAGAGGTCATTCGCCGCTGCGGCTGTGGCCTATTGCTCGACGTCAACAATGTCTACGTTTCCTGTGTGAACCATCGGCGTGATCCGCTGGCGTATCTCAATGCCCTGCCCCTGCACAGGGTCGGCGAGATTCACCTGGCCGGGTTTGCCGAAGATAGCGACAGCCTCGGCGACCGTTTGCTGATCGATGATCACGGCGCGCCGATCGATCAAGCCGTCTGGGGTTTGTACCGGCAAGTGCTGCAGCGCACCGGCCCGGTGGCGACATTGATCGAACGCGACAATCAAGTGCCGGCGTTCACGGTGCTGCTGTCCGAGGCGCAACAGGCTGATGCGCTTTTGCGCGAGGCCGGAGGCCGCACATGAGCACTCAACGCGCTTTCGCGGCTGCGCTCATCGACACGCGGCTGCCCTGCCCCGAAGGTCTGTGCAGTGCCAACGGCGCTGATCCGGCGAGCCGTTTCGCGGTGTATCGCAACAACGTGCAGGGCTCGCTGAGCAATGCGTTGGGCGACAGCTATCCGGTGGTTGCGCAATTGGTGGGCGAAGAATTCTTCCGCGCCATGGCGGCCGTTTTCGTACAACAGCAACCGCCGCAAAGTCGGTTGATGAGCCGCTACGGCGAACAATTGGCGGACTTCATTGCAGCGTTTGAACCGGCCGGCAGCGTGCCTTATCTGGCCGACGTGGCGCGCCTTGAGCACCTGCGCACCCTCGCCTATCACGCCGCCGACGCCCTGCCCGTCCGGCCAGAAGAAATCACGGCAGCACTGACTGATGCGCAAACGCTGAGTGAGCTGCGCCTCGACCTTCATCCCTCCCTGCACCTGCTCGACTCAACCTATGCCGTGGTGGCGATCTGGGGCGCACATCAACACGACACGACACTGGAGGGCATCGACATCAACCAAAGGCAACACGCGCTGGTGTTGCGCAATGGCCTGGACGTCGAAGTGTTTGCCGTTGACCCCGGCGCCAGTACGTTTATCCGCAACCTGATCGATGGCCAGCCACTGCTGAAAGCGGCGGAAAACAGCCCTAAGTTCGACCTCGCGCAAACCCTTGGCTTGCTGATCGCGCACAACGCCATTACCCACTTGAATAACAAGGAACTGCCATGAAAACGCTCATCACCCGCGCCATTGCGCTGCTGGAAAAAATCCCCCACAGCCTGATCGCGTTCATTGCGCGTTTCTCGATTGCCGCGGTGTTCTGGAAATCAGGACAGACCAAGGTTGAAGGTTTGGCCATTGATTTGATTGACGGCACTTTTCAACTCGGCTGGCCACGTCTGGCCGACTCGACGATTCCGTTGTTCAAGAGCGAATACCACGTGCCGTTATTGTCGCCAGAGATTGCCGCGCACATGGCCGCGTTCGCCGAGCACTTTTTTCCGCTGCTGATTCTGATCGGCTTCGCTACGCGTTTTTCGGCGTTGGCCCTGTTGGGGATGACCCTGACCATTCAACTGTTTGTGTATCCCGATGCCTATCCGACCCACGGCACCTGGGCGGCGGTGTTGCTGTACCTGATGGCGACGGGGCCAGGCAAGTTGTCGATTGATCATCTGATCGCCCGCCATTTCGCAAAATAAACAAAATCCTTGTGGGAGCGAGCCTGCTCGCGAATGCGTTAGTTCAGTCAACACATGAAGTGTCTGTGAAACCGCTTTCGCGAGCAGGCTCGCTCCCACAGGAGAATGAAGTCAGCGCTGAAGGCGATCCAGCGCCTCACCGCTGCGTTTGAACCAGCCGATCAGATAGTCAGCGAGTACTTGCGTGCGCTTCGGCAGTCCGCCCTGATACGGATGCACCAGGTACATCGGCATGCGCCGGGTCTGAAAATCGCGCAGGAGCCAGCGCAATCGACCGTCAGCCAATTCCGCTTGCAGCAAGTAGGAAGGCAGTCGTGCGATACCGGCGCCGCTAAGCGCGGCTTTCTTCAGCAAGCTGTAATGGTTGCTGGCAAACGGTCCCGACACCCGCACCCGCAGCAATTCATGCTGCTGGTGATAAAGCCATTCCTCACGCCCGCTGTAGTGGCTGTTGAGTAAGCACCGATGCTCGGCCAGTGCCTGCGGCGTCAACGGTTCACCGAAGCGCTCGAGGTAAGCCGGGCTCGCGCAGGTCATTTCCTGCCATGCCAGTAACGGTTTGGCGACGAGTCGCTCGTCGTTGGCCACTTCGCTGCGGATCGCCAGATCAAAGCCGTCCCGAGACAAATCGCGGTAACTGTTATTCAACTCCAGCTCGATCTGCACCTCGGGGTATTTGTGCGAGAACTCCAACAGCAGACCATCGAAGAAGGTTTCGCCCAGCGACACCGGCACCGTCATGCGCACCGGTCCGGCCATATCGTCCTTCAACCGCGCCAAGGCCTGACGCGCCCTTTCCACCTGGACGACCAAAGCCTGGGCCTGCGGCAACAATGCTGCGCCGGCGGCGGTCAGGCTCAAGCGCCGGGTAGTGCGTTGCAGCAGCACCACGGAAAACTGTGCTTCGAGCTGACTGATGCGTTTGGACAACTGACCCTTGCTGCAGCCCAACTGCTGCGCCGCCAGGGTAAAACTGCCCGCTTCGATCAACACTGCGAACGCCGCCAGATCATCCATTTCGCTCATGGATTGTTTCCATTTGAAAACCAAAGGTTGCCTATTAGCGCGCTTATCCACAGAAAAAACCACTCTAGACTGAAACCTCGTTCAATCACTTGAGGTACGGCACGATGAAGATTCTGTTGATAGGCGCTGGCGGCACCATTGGTTCGGCGGTGGACAAAGAACTGTCGCAACGCCATGAAGTCATCCGCATTGGCCGCACCAGCGGTGACTTGCAGGTGGATATCAGCGACAGCGCATCGATCCGCAAATTGTTCGAAAAAACTGGCAGGTTCGATGCCTTGGTGTGCGCCGCCGGCAACGTGACCTTCGCCCCACTGGGCGAGATGACTGAAGACAGCTTCGTCCTCGGGCTTAAAGACAAACTGATGGGCCAGGTCAATCTGCTGCTGATCGGCCGCGAATTCGCCAATGACGGCGGCTCCTTCACTTTTACCACCGGAGTGCTCAGCCATGATCCGATCCGCAGCGGCGCCTCGGCAGCGCTGGTCAACGGCGCCCTCGACAGCTTCGTGCGCGCCGCCGCCATCGAACTGCCACGCGGCCTGCGAGTGAACTCGATCAGCCCGACCGTACTGCTGGAAGCCATGGGTAGCTACGCCCCGTATTTCCGTGGTTACAAGCCGGTTCCTGCGGCGGATGTGGCGCTGGCCTACGCGAAGAGTGTGGAAGGCCTGCAGACAGGTCAGACATTTCACGTGGGCTGAGCTTCATTTACTCGATCAAAGTCGGTAACAGGCTTTTGGCAACAGGTCGCGGCATCACGATCCTGAGCAACCCACCAAGCTCCGAATGCACTGTAGTTGTTGAAATGTGCTGGCCATTGATCGACAGGTTCAATGGCTGGCCCAGCGCCTCACGACTGATTGCCTTGGCCCGGGCGGTCGCTTCGGGAGTCAGGGTAACGGAAAGCTGAGCAAAGTCCGGATGAGCGCCCTGATCATCCCTGAGCAGAATTTCCATCCTTGCGAAATCAGCCGCTGAGGAAAAATCAAGATCGGCAGCCTGGCTGGTGCCAGCGCATGACGTTACCAATAGCAGTATCGCGACCTTCCATTGCATTGAGCGCACCTCGATCCATCAAACCAGACAAGCGCAGACTATGCGGCGACCCCATGCCCAACTCAATAGTGGCCAGACAAACCTTGTGATCGGCAGTCAGCCTCAGTAACGTGGCGGCACTTGTCTGGAGAGCCGAAGATGCGTGTTGCCCGTTCGTTAGTCGTTATTGCCCTGCTGCCATTGTTTGCCGCTTGCCAGTTGCTCGATGGCCAGCGAGAAAGTGCTTCGCACGTCGGGCAGACGCGGATGCAGGGGCAACTGACCGCTGCCGACGGCAAACTGGTGTTCCAGCCGTGCCAGGAGCAGCGTCAACTGGTGGTCAATGACATTGGTGGCACCAGCATTCTGCAAGAAGCGGCAACGCTGGCTGATGAGCAAGGCAAACTGTTTGCCGATGTTCGCGGCAAAGTTGCCGGCGATCGACTCGACCTGACTCAGCTGTACCGCGTCGAGCGCTCCGGCACCGCGTGCGATGATCCCAACTTCAAACAACTGATCCTGCGCGCGGCCGGCCATGGCCCGGAATGGAACGTCAAAGTCAGCGGCAAAGGCATGGTCATCGACCGCGCAGGCCAGCCGCCACTCGCGGTGCCCTATGTTGAAGAACAACTGGGCGACGGCCGCTTCAATCTGAGCAGCGAAGCCAATAACCAGCGCATCGAGTTGTGGGTCGCGCCGCAGCGCTGCGTCGACAGCAGCACCGGCAGCGTGCAGCACATGAGCGCCGAACTGCGCATCGACGGCCAGGTGCAGCGCGGTTGCGGGTATTTCGGCGGATCGCGCAACGACTGAGCGTTTTAGCCTCACCGGATCCGGCCTTTGCGGCTTATAATCGCGGCCTTCAAACGCCCTGGCGCAGTTGTGCGCCCCGCGAACCCGGATCCTCGCCATGTTACGAATCACTGAACTCAAGCTGCCAATCGACCATCCCGAAGAAGACCTGCGCGTTGCCATCGTGCAACGCCTGGGCATCGCCAGCGATGATCTGCTCGATTTCACCTTGTTCAAGCGCAGCTACGATGCGCGCAAAAAGTCCTCCGAACTGTGCTTCATCTACACCATCGATCTCGAAGTGCGCGACGAGGCCAAAGTGTTGGGCAAGTTCGCCGACGACCGTAACGTCAACGTGGCGCCGGATGTCAGCTACAAATTCGTCGGCGAAGCGCCAAGCGACCTGAGCCAGCGCCCGATCGTCGTCGGTTTCGGTCCGTGCGGGATCTTCGCCGGCCTGCTGCTGGCACAGATGGGCTTCAAGCCGATCATTCTCGAACGCGGCACCGAAGTCCGTCAGCGCACCAAGGACACCTGGGGCCTGTGGCGTAAAAGCGTGCTCAACCCCGAATCCAACGTGCAGTTCGGCGAAGGCGGCGCGGGCACATTCTCCGACGGCAAGCTGTACAGCCAGATCAAGGACCCGAAATTCCTTGGCCGCAAAGTCCTGCACGAATTCGTCAAGGCCGGCGCGCCGGAGGAAATCCTCTACGTCAGCAAACCGCACATCGGTACGTTCCGTCTGACCGGCATGGTTGAAAACATGCGCGAACAGATCCGCGAACTGGGCGGCGAAGTGCGTTTCCAGGAGCGCGTCAGCGACGTGCTGATCGAAGACGGCCAACTGGTCGGCGTGCAACTGGCGAGCGGCGAAACCCTGCATTCGAAACACGTGGTTCTGGCCCTCGGCCACAGTGCCCGCGACACCTTCCGCATGCTCCACAGCCGTGGTGTGTTCATGGAAGCCAAGCCGTTTTCGGTGGGTTTCCGCATCGAGCACCCGCAGTCACTGATCGACCGTGCGCGCCTGGGCAAGTACGCCGGCCACCCGAAACTCGGGGCCGCCGACTACAAGCTGGTGCACCACGCCAAGAACGGCCGTTCGGTCTACAGCTTCTGCATGTGCCCGGGCGGCACAGTGGTCGCGGCGACTTCCGAGCCGAACCGCGTGGTCACCAACGGCATGAGCCAGTATTCGCGTAACGAGCGCAACGCCAACTCCGGCATCGTTGTCGGCATCACCCCGGAAGTCGATTACCCGGGTGGCCCGCTGGCCGGGATCGAGTTGCAGGAACGTCTGGAATCACACGCCTTTATTCTCGGCGGCAGCGATTACAAAGCCCCGGCGCAACTGGTTGGCGACTTCATCAACGACATTCCTTCGACCGAACTGGGCGAAGTCGAGCCGTCGTACAAACCGGGCGTGGCGCTGGGTGACCTGGCCTTGGCATTGCCGGATTTTGCCATTGAGGCGATCCGCGAAGCGTTGCCGGCGTTCGAGAAGCAGATTCGCGGTTACTCGCTGCACGATGCGGTGTTGACCGGGATCGAGACGCGCACCTCTTCGCCGCTGCGAATTACCCGTAACGAAACGCTGCAAAGCATGAACGTGAAGGGCTTGTTCCCGGCGGGCGAAGGCGCGGGTTATGCGGGCGGGATTCTGTCGGCAGGTGTTGACGGGATTCGCATTGCTGAAGCCGTGGCGCGGGACATCCTCGGCCTTGAAGCCTGATCAGCATTAGCTGACTCAACACAAAACCCTGTGGGAGCGAGCCTGCTCGCGAAAGCGCTATTTCAGTCAATGATGATGTTGAATGAGATGACGCCTTCGCGAGCAGGCTCGCTCCCAAATTGGTTTTTGCGTTTCTTCAGATATTGGCGCGCAGGACTGAGTCAGGCAGCGGCTCACCCCGCTCGGCACTCGCCGCCACCGCTTCGATCAACCCACTCAACTCATACCCCTGCGCCTTCAGCCAATCCTGATCGTAATAGGTGTCGGCATACCGCTCGCCGCCATCGCACAGAATCGCCACGATAGACCCCGACTCCCCCGCCGCTTTCATCTGCTGCGCCGCCATCAACGCACCGATCAGATTGGTCCCGCTCGAACCGCCAACATGCCGTCCCAGACGCTGCGCCAGATAGTGCATGGCCGCCAGCGACAAGGCATCCGGCACTTTGACCATTGCATCGATCACCTTCGGCAGGAACGACGCCTCAACGCGCGGCCGGCCAATGCCTTCAATGCGCGAACCGCAGTCCAGGCGCAAACTCGCATCGCCCGTTTGGTAGTAATCGAAGAACACCGAACGCTCGGCATCGGCGCACAAAACGCGGGTGCAATGCTGGCGATAGCGCACATAACGACCCAGGGTCGCGGTGGTGCCGCCGGTGCCGGGGCTGGAAATCAGCCAGCTCGGTTCCGGGTGCTTCTCATAGCGCATCTGCTGGAAGATCGATTCGGCAATGTTGTTGTTCGCGCGCCAGTCAGTGGCACGTTCGGCGTAGGTGAACTGGTCGATGAAGTGGCCGCCATGTTCGCGGGCCAGGCGCTCGGATTCGGCGTAGATCTGCGTCGGATCTTTCACCAGATGACTTTGGCCACCGTAGAACGCGATCTGCGCGATCTTCTCTTTGGACGTGGTCGCCGGCATCACCGCAATAAACGGCAGGCCGAGCATCCGCGCGAAATACGCTTCGGAAATCGCCGTCGAACCGCTGGACGCCTCGATCACCGGCGCGCCAGGTTTCAGCCAGCCGTTACACAATGCATAGAGAAACAGCGAACGAGCCAGCCGATGCTTGAGGCTGCCGGTCGGATGGCTCGACTCATCCTTGAAGTACAACTCGATGCCTGCAAAACCCGGCAGCGGCAAAGGGATCAGGTGGGTGTCGGCGCTGCGCTGAAAATCCGCCTCGATGATGCGGATGGCTTCGCGGGCCCACTGTCGGTTGTCGCTCATGGTGATGGTTCTCGTTGAATCGGCAGGAGATGAAGCTGTTAGAAAGGCTCACTCATCAGCTTAGGAAAAATCCTATAGCGCGCACAGATACAGCTGAGTCTCAATATGTCAGGCAACTGCTAGGCTCAGCATGGCTTGAGCCAGACACCTTGTAACGACATATAACAAAAAAGAATATAACTTTTGTTTTAACAACTAACAGTACGGGTTAGGGTGTCCCACCTTTTGACTTTATCGATGGAGAGCGACCTTGCCTCTGCGTAGCACTTTCACGCGTTTCTTTCAGTTGGAAGCTGCCAGCGGTCTGTTATTGATCGCCGCGGCCATCCTGGCCCTGATTATCAACAACTCGCCGCTGTCGTGGCTGTACACCGGCCTGCTCGACACCCCGGTGGTGGCGCAGATCGGTGCGTTGAAAATCGCTAAACCCCTGCTGCTGTGGATCAATGACGGTCTGATGGCGATGTTCTTCCTGCTCATCGGCCTGGAAGTGAAGCGCGAAGTCCTCGATGGTCAGCTGTCGAAACCGTCGCAGATCGTCCTGCCCGGCGCCGCAGCGATCGGCGGCATGCTGGTGCCAGCGCTGATCTACTGGTTCCTCAATCGCGATAATCCGGCGGCCCTCGACGGCTGGGCGATCCCGACCGCGACCGACATCGCCTTCGCCCTCGGCGTGCTGGCCCTGCTCGGCAAGCGCGTACCGGTGTCGCTGAAACTGTTCCTGATGACCCTGGCGATCATCGATGACCTCGGCGCCATCGTGATCATCGCGATCTTCTACTCAGGCGAACTGTCGACCCTGTCGCTGGGTCTTGCAGCAGCGTGCATCGCGGCGCTGGTGGCGATGAACCGGCTCGGGGTGGTCAAGCTTGGGCCGTACATGATCATCGGCTTGATCCTCTGGGTCTGTGTACTCAAAAGCGGTGTGCACGCCACGCTGGCGGGTGTGACGTTGGCCTTCTGCATTCCATTGCGCACGAAAAACGCCGAGCCGTCGCCGTTGCTGACCCTCGAACATGCGCTGCACCCATGGGTGGCCTACGGCATCCTGCCGCTGTTCGCCTTCGCCAACGCCGGCCTTTCACTGAGCGGTGTAACCGTCGAAAGCTTCACCCATCACGTGCCCATGGGCATTGCGGTAGGCCTGCTGCTGGGCAAGACCGTCGGTGTATTCGGCCTGACATGGCTGGCCGTGAAGATTGGCATCGCCACCCTGCCCCAAGGCGCCAACTGGGGTCAGGTGCTGGGCGTGGCGATCCTGTGCGGCATTGGCTTCACCATGAGCCTGTTTGTCGGTTCACTGGCGTTTGAGCCGGGTGTGAGTGATTACGCCGGGATGGACCGGATGGGAATTTTGACCGGGTCGATTCTGGCGGCGTTGATTGGTTATGCGGTGACGGCGGCGGCGAGTCGCAAGAACTCCCAAGCGATATAACCTCTTTGGCGAGGGAGCAAGCTCCCTCGCCACAAGTTTCCTGCGTTCCTGTTACACAGCGAACAATCCCACGTCTTTAGAGACGCGTCCTACAGCCACCATTTTCCTGCTTCGTTAACGTTGCGCAGCCCTTTGCGAAGGGCTGTCGATGGATGAACGAAAGGACGATCAGTGGCTGGCAACAAGGACATCCCCCGGGTTCAAAACCCACCGCAAGGCGACGGGCATCACGTTACCTACCGCTACATGACGGCCACGGAATTGGCCGAGCGCGACGCCAGACAAAACGCTTACGACACCATGCTGGCACGGCAGGAGGCTTTCGAGCGCAGCCGTGAGGTGGCGGTCAAGAAAGCCGAGCCCGTGCGTGCCGGTTGCGTATTTGCCAAGTCCTGCAAATTGCCGGATGCGATTATCGATTACTCCAGTCCTTCGGGGATGGTGCCGACCGACAGCCTGAAGGATTACGGCGATCTGATTCTGCTGGGCGCGCGTGAAGCCGATGAAAGCGGCGCAGTGCCTCTCAAGAAAATCGGCGCAACGGCCATCCCGGCAGGCTTCGGCAGTTTTGCGTTGACGGGTTCGGCTTTCAAAGCACTGCCCACAGTTATATCCACCGCAGTGGTCACGCCATTGGTGACCCTGGTAGCGCTGCTCATGCCCTCGAACCTTGGTGACAGCGCACTCTATAACGACGAGCAACTGCGTGGACTTGAACAGGCGCGAACGCGTGTTCGGCTGAGGGTCGAACAGCAGGCCGACGGCAGCCTGAAGGGCTATGGCTTCTACACCGGCAAGAATCGCGATTGGGAAATGGTTGATGTCGTGCAGTTCAAGTTGCGCGACAGCCAGTTCATTGCTGACTTGGGAGAAGGCGTAGAACTGATCTGGACGCCGGCTGTGAATGGCTCGGACATCCTCGGCATTCCTGCGCTGGAGGCTGCACCGCAGGCACCGCACATCTGGGTTTATCCGCCGACGAAAGCGGCGGATGGGATGCTGGTGAATCCGGTTTATCCGCCGGAGTACCGGGATTTCATTCTGGTTTTTCCGGTGGGGTCGGGAGTAAAACCGATTTACATTGTTGTCAGCGCTGCGAAAGGTACCGCCGAAGAGGGTCATACCTATCACCCAGCTCCTGAAACGGTGGATATAACAGCCTTTCCTGATTTGAGAAGAGCAAAAAAGAAAACACCATACAACGGAGGGCTTCGGGATCGCTGGATCAACGCGAAAGGCCGGATAATCTACGAATGGGACTATCTGCACGGTGAACTTGAGGCATACCGCGCAAGCGATGGCAGCCATTTAGGCTCTTTCGACCATAGGACCGGCGAACAGATAGATCCGCCCAAAAAGAAACGAAATATCAAAAAATATTTATGAGGATTACATGGGACTGAAGGCCAGGCTTGAATGGTATGACAAGCAAACCGAACTGGGTGAAGGAGAGGAGCTGTCGAAAGATTTTGGTGAGGACTGCTCACTAATTGAAGCGTTAGGCCTGTCGCCTGCCAGAAACATAAATAATGGCGGATTTAATGTTAAATCCGATTGGTTAAAGATTCTTCAACCGTACTTCCAGCACTTCATTCAATATTCGTCTTACGACTATCAGATATCGTTCGTATACCGCAACAACTGGTAGGCACCCATTCAACACCCGAAAAAATATCAAAAAAAGATATCTGTGAGGAAGAGATGGGGCTAGAACTGAGACTGGAATGGTACGACACAGCAACCCTGCAATTGCAGGGCGAGGAGTCGTCAAAAGATCTGGGGGATGATGAATCAGTACTGAATGCCTTGGGCATTCCGGTGGAGGGCAACATCAATAATGGCAGCTTCAACGTCGTCGAGAAGTGGGGTGCGACCATTCAGCCGTACTTTCAACATCAAATCATTCTGAGTGCCAACGACTATCAAATTTCGTTTGACTACAGTTAATACCGACAAACAGGCTATTGAAACTTTATGCGCTACCTTTCGATAACCGGCTTTTACCCTGATGACGTTCAAGATGACTCTTTGCAATTCGAGCTGTATATCCAAGATAGCGAGATGAACGAAAAAGTTGCACAGTTCATTGAGTCTAAGCCCCTGAATGAATTGGAACCCGGAGAGCTGCTATTGACTACAGATCAAGTCACTGCGCTGAAAACTCTTCTCAAAGTTAGCCTCCCGAAGGGTTTGGAGTTTTTCATGGGCACCTGTGCTGATTACTGACTTACCGAATTGGAAGCAAAAAACAAAAAACCCCGACCAGTCACCTGATCGGGGTTTTCTTTACCCTGAATTCCGCTTAGTGCGAAACGCGGCTGGTCCCACCAACGGTGGAGATGCGCACGCGCTCGCCAACGCGGAACACTTCGTTCTCCTGCACCTGCTGCACATAGGCACGCATGCTGCCATCGTCTTCACGCACGGTGATTTCCACACCTTGGGTACGGGTCAGGCCTTCTTCAGTCGCCGAACCGATCAGACCGCCCGCCACCGCACCGATAACCGCAGCAACGATGCTGCCCTTGCCGCCGCCGATCGCGCTGCCGCCGACGCCGCCGACCACCGCGCCTGCAGCGCCGCCGATCGGGGTCTTGGTGCCTTCGATTTTCACCGGACGCAGGGATTCGATGGTACCCATGCGAATCGTCTGCACACGACGCGCTTCGTCACGGGAGTAGGAGTCACCGGTCAGGCTCGATTGGCAGCCGGTAAGCAACATCGCCATCGTGGAAAAGGAAGCAACCAGCAGAACAGACTTACGCATAGCATCAACTCCAAAGGAACATATATTCATTAAACTCCGTGGCTTGACGCCTGTCACGACGCCGCCCGGATAAATTGGCTTTCATTCAGGCGCGGTACAGACGCCTGCAAGGTTTCCCAACAGTAGCGCCAAATTACCGATTCCGCGCCACGGACACCAAGGATTTTCATGGATTACTTCATCATCGTCGTCACCACTGCCGCTGGTTTGTACTTCCATTGGTGGTTGTACGTGCGGATCAAGCGCTGGATGGATCGCGACCTGGCGCTGTCACTGGCGGGCAAGGATGAAGGAAAACGTGCCTTCATGCTCGAACAGTTAGCGAATGCTCAGATGCAGAAGATCAAGCGCCGGGATCTGCCGAAGTGGCTGGAGGCCGCTGCGGCAGGCTATCCCGCTCGGTAGACTGCTTAAGGTGCCAGACGTTCAAGAATCCAGTCGGCGCCCTGCACACGGTAGTTGAGGCGATCGTGCAGACGGCTCGGACGGCCTTGCCAGAATTCGATGCGCTCAGGCAACAAACGGTAACCACCCCAGTGTTCCGGACAGTCGGGTTGAGTGTCGGAGAAACGCTGCTCGGTGGCCTCGAGCAAATCTTCCAGTTCACCGCGCCCGTTGATCACCCGGCTCTGTGGTGATGCCCAGGCACCGAGACGGCTGCCCAGCGGACGCACCTGATAATACGCATCCGACTCCGCAGGCGTGACCTTCACCACCCGCCCTTCGATGCGCACCTGGCGTTCGAGGGTTGGCCAGAAGAAAGTCATGGCGGCGAACGGGTTGGCCGCCAGATGCTGACCCTTGGCGCTGTCGTAGTTGGTGAAGAAGGTGAAGCCCTGCTCGTCCAGGCCCTTGAGCAGCAGAATGCGGCAATGCGGTCGCCCATCCTTGTCGACCGTGGCCAGGGTCATGGCGTTGGCTTCCACTGGCGCCTGTTCGGTTTTCACCGCGTCGGCAAACCACTGGTGAAACAACGCAAATGGCTCAGCCGGGGCTTGCGCCTCTGTCAGCCCATCCCGGGTGTAATCACGACGCATATCTGCCAGAGCCTGGGTCATGGCGCATTCCTTTTCGTTAGCGGATCACTTCTTGGTGGTATCGGTCGCGGCGACTTTCTTGTCGGTCGCGGCGGCTTTGGCTGGAGCAGTCTTTTTCGCTGGGGCCTTGGCCGGGGCTTTTTTGGCCGGTGCCTTGGCAGCCGCTTTTTTTACCGGAGCCTTTTTGGTTGCCGGTACAGCGGCTTTTTTCGCGGCAGGAGCCGGAGTGACCGGTTTGGCGACTGGCTTGACGTCCTGTGCCGCGACCAGGGTCACTGGCTTCGGTGCCGGCATGTTGTACTTGCTCAGCAAGGCAACCATGGTGTTCTGCGGGGTCACCAGCAGTTCAACACGACGATTCAACGCACGACCTTCAACACTGTCGTTGGCCGCACGCGGTGCTTCGGAACCCATGCCACGCAGCATCAGGCGATCACGCTGCAGGCCGCTGAGACGGAAGATTGCGGCGATGGCCTGGGCACGCTCCTGGCTCAGTTTGATATTGGCAGGCGCGGCACCACTGGAATCGCTGTGGCCAAGGACCAGCACGGCAGTTTTCGGGTCGGCTTCAAGGATTTTCGCCACGCGGGTGAACGGGCCGAGGGTGACCGGCAGCAACATGGCTGGACGATCCGGGTTGAACGAGCCTTCCACCGGCGCGGTCACGACCAGCACGTTTTCACGGCGTTCGAGTTGCAGATTGCTGTCCTTGACCGCTTCACGCAGGCGCGGCTCGTAATCGTCGAGCCAGGCTTGGGTCACTTTCGGATCCGGCATCGGCACGGCTTTGGTGGTGGGTTGATCCTTGCCGCCGAACGGCCACCACCATTTGCCACCCGCGTCGGCTTCAGCTTTGGCCACGGTGACCGGTTTTTTCGCTTCCGGGGCGACTTCAGCCTTCATGTCGGCCTTGGCCGCTTCATCATCGGAACCGAACGGCCAGTACCATGGGCTGCTGCTTTCAGATTTGGCAACCGGTGCGGTAGCAGCCGGTTTCAAAGGCGCCGGCGCGGGTTCTTTGGCCGCCACCTTGTCGGAAGAACCGAACGGCCACCAACTGCCGCCGTCCGCATCGTTTTTCGGGGTCTGTGCACAACCGGTGATCGCTACACACAGGGCCAGGGCGAGGGTCTTTTTAGATGACATTGAAAATCCACAAAATGAAGTAATGAAAAATCAGAGCACTTTCGCCCGGATAAACAGTCGCTTTGAAACGAAAAAACGTTCGAGGTTCCGGCCCTGGAATCCCGAATGGAACTTTACAGACAAGTGGCAAGCACCCGCGCGAGCTTTTGCGCGCGCGGATCCATCAAGACGTACGGCCCAAGGGTATTTGTCACAAAACCAAACGCGACATCATGCTCGGGGTCAGCAAAACCGATGGAACCGCCCGCGCCCGGATGGCCGAACGCCCGTGGGCCAAGGCCGTAAGTGGCGTTGGGCACATCCGGTTGATCAAGCATGCAGCCCAGACCGAAACGGGTCTGGGTCAACAAAGTCTTGTCTTCGCCGAGGCTGTGTTCGCGGGTCAGCTCTTCGAGCATGTCGCTTTCGAGCAGGCTGCCGTCGAGCAACCCAGCGTAGAAACCGGCCAGACTGCGCGCATTCCCGTGGCCATTGGCCGCCGGTTGCTGCATGCGTCGCCACTCAGGTTTGTTGGTGCTGGTCAGCACCGACGGCGGATTGGTAAAAGCACGGGTGGTCATGGCAGTCGGTTCGCGCATGGTCACTTGCAGCAGACGTTGCGCGGCAGCATCACCAGCATTGCCCTTGCCGCGAGCGATATGCGCCACCCGGTGGAATTCTTCGTCAGCCAGACCGACGTGAAAATCCAGACCCAACGGTTTGGCGACACGAGCGACGATCGATTCACCCGGCCCACGACCGTCAGCACGGCGCAGCAATTCACCGATCAGCCAGCCATAAGTGATCGCGGCATAACCGTGACCGGTGCCCGGCGTCCACCATGGCGCTTCTGCCGCAAGGGCGTCGACCATGGTTTGCCAGTCGTAGAGCGCTTCCGGCGCCAGCAGCTCGCGCAGGGCCGGCAGACCGGCCTGGTGGCAGAGCAATTGGCGCAGGGTGATGGATTCTTTGCCGGCAGCGGCGAATTCCGGCCAGTAGCGGGCGACCGGAACATCCAATTGCAACTTGCCTTCGCCGACCAGTTGCAGCGCGGTGACGGCAGTGAAGGTTTTGGTGCAGGAGAACAGGTTGGCGATGGTGTCGCTGTGCCAGGCCTCAGTGCCATCCTTGTCGGCAGTGCCGGACCAGAGGTCGAGAACGGTTTCTCCACCGACCTTGATGCACAGGGCTGCGCCGCGTTCCTGGGGATCGTCGAACAGTGCGGCGAAAGCTTCGCGCACCGCTTCGAACTGAAGCTCGTAATGTCCCTGAATCTGCACCCGCAACTCCCCCGCGAAAACGCTCTACAAAGTGGCCCGCATTGTTCCAGCCCTCGAGGGATTTGGGAACAGCTGCGGGCCAGACGGTTAAAAGCCAAGTCAAAAGATCGCAGGCTGCGATCTTTTAGCGCATCACAGATTAATGACCATTCCCCGAGTGCCCACCCGCGTGCCCCGCTCCCGCACCTTTGCCAGCCTCACCTTTCCTGCCGCCTTCGGCTTCGTGCTCAGGGGCTTTCTCAGCCTCTTTGCCCAACTGATCAATCGCCTGCAAATTGCTCTTGCGCACTGACTCGACAAAACCCTGATACGGCAGATCAGTCACTCCCACCAGACCGAAGTGGCCGTTCTCACCATCAAGCAGACGGCCGGTTACCGGTTGGTCCAGATACTGGAACCAATGCACGCCAACAATCGACGGTTCACTCAGCGCTTGTTTGAGGAAGTTGGCGTAGGCCGGGCCGCGATCGTCTTCCTTGGCCAGTTGCGTGACGCCGCCCCAGAACGGGCCACGATCCGCTGAGCCAAAGTTGAATTCGGTGATCATTACCGGTTTGTCCAAAGCGTCCAGGGCGGCAAAGTCATAACCGTCCTGCGGTTTCAGCGTGTACATGTTGAAGCTCAGTACATCGCAATACTGCGCGCAGGACGCCACGGCTTCCGGCGTGCTGATGGCGAAGCGACCGCCAAGCAGCAACTGGTTCGGCGCATGCCATTTCAGCGAGTCGGAGATAGTTTTGAAGTAAGTGTCGGCGAAGACTTTCTGGAAATATTTGAAGTCCGCCTCGATTTCCGGATGCTCGGGATTCGGCAGCGGAGGCACGAAACCCGGGTCTTCCATCAATTCCCACGCCGGCAGATCGATGCCCCACGCCTTCGACAGCCCCGCCTGATTGCGGTACTTGTCGCGCAATTGCTTGAGGAACGCACGTTTGGCCGGTACGTCGGTGGTCATCTTCAGGGTGCCATAAGCCAGCGCATAGCGGGATTTCGGATCATCGCCGGGACCGGCCCACGCCAGTTCGTTGTCGGCGTAGTAGCCGATCAGCCACGGATCGTCGCGGTGATCGCGGGCGGCGATGGCGACGGCGCGCTCGGTGGCCATGGCGAAACGCGGATCAAACGGATCCGGCATACCACCCCACCAGTCGCTGCCGGTGCTGATGCTGGTGTAGTCACCGACGATCGACAGCGGCAAGGTGTAAGGCACACGCTCGGCATCACTTAGCGAATCGGCACTCCAGTTACCTACCGTGTTGAAGCCCCAGGCTTGCAGGCGATCGAGCGTGTGGCTGGCCCACTGTTGCTCATCGATGGTGGCCTTGCACGGCTCAGCAGCCTTTTCCGCTGTCGCTTGTACGGTTTCAGTTTTGGCTGCCTCAGCGACGCCGGACTTCGGCTCGGCAGCCACAGACACAGGTTCTGCGGCTTTCTCGGCGGCCGTTTCAGCGGCGGCAGACCTGGCCGCTTCGGCGACTCCGGACTTGCTCTCACTGTCGGCTTTGCACGGTTCACCGTACACGCGCTGCAGGTTGGCGCCATAGAAGTCGTACCAGCGCCCGTTGCCGTATCCCCGGCCCTGATCAACACCGTTGCCGCCACGGTTGTCACCCTCGCCAAAATGCTTGGCCAACGGTTCATCAGGTTTAGGCAGGGATTCAAACATGTACTCACGACCGGCCACGTAGGTCTGGTTGACCTGCGGGCTGACGGTGTTCACGCCCAGCGAGTAAAACGGATGACCTTCAGGCGTGACCAGATACCAGCGGCCATCACGCTTTTCAGTACGGAAGAAACCGCTGGCCTTGAACGCCGGGCCTTTGTTCCAGCCACCAAATTTGTCCAGCGAGGACTTCTCACGCTCGGCCAGCCAGATTTTCAGTTGTTGCTGTTCCTTGGCGGCGGCGGATTTCAGTTGTTCGTCGTTGCTGATCTTTTCCGGCCACTTGCTACGCGTCGATTGCCCGTAGGCGTCGACCAGATTGCCGTAAACGGCCTGGGTGACCGATTCGCCGTCCTGCACACCGAAACGCTCCAGCAGCAAACTCTGCGCGACTTTCGGCTGATCCATCGACAGGCTCACCGAGACCACTTGGCTGCGGTCGATCTCACCGCTGCTGCTGGCGAGCAGTATCCGTTGACCATCGACCGTCATCGGCATCGGCGGCCCGGCTTTCATGCCTTGACTCAGCGGTGTCGACGCGACCAGCGGCACCAACAGGGTTTGCGCAGGCCCGGCCGGCAGGTCGACGCGGCTGACCAGGGTGCGGCCGTCGTTGCTCTGGATCTGTACGTAGACCGTCACCGCCCAGTCCATTGCGCTCTGCAATCGCAGGGTCATCATGCCCGACTGCGACCAGTCCCAAGCGCCGGTCTGCGGCGTCAGACGCAAGGTCGGGCGCGCCACCGGGTTGAACGTCACCCGGCGCAGCACTTCGCCCTCAGGCGTTTGCTCGGCGTTGGCTTGCGGCAGATCAGCGTTTTCAGTGGCGATTTTCACCACGTCGGCAGGACGGACAAAGTTGAACAGGGTCTGCTGACCGGCGGGCGCTGCCAGCAACGGGGCAGCGAAGATCAAGGCAAATACGGCAGGCAACGAACGGCGGATCATAAGAACGGAGTTCTCCCTAACGACCAACAATGGCCAATGGAAAAGCGATGGCAGAGAGATAGACAACACGGCGGGCAAAACTGCCCACCGTTGTCTCAGGATATTTCACGACGGAAAGGAGGCAACGCATTGAGGATCGCCTTGCCATAGCGCTGGGTGACCAGGCGCCGATCGAGCAAGGTGATGGTGCCGCGGTCTTCTTCGGTGCGCAGCAGACGCCCGCAAGCCTGAACCAGCTTCAGCGAAGCGTCGGGCACGGAGATTTCCATGAACGGATTGCCGCCACGGGCCTCGATCCATTCCGACAACGCCGCTTCAACCGGATCGTCCGGGACCGAGAACGGGATCTTGGCGATTACCACGTGTTCACAGTACGCACCCGGCAAGTCGACACCTTCAGCGAAACTGGCCAGACCGAACAGCACGCTGGAATCACCGCCATCGACCCGCGCCTTGTGCTTGTTCAGGGTTTCCTGTTTCGACAGGTTGCCTTGAATGAACACTTGCTTGCGCCAGTCGCGGTCGAGACCGTCGAACACGTCCTGCATCTGTTTGCGCGAGGAGAACAACACCAAGGTGCCGCGCGAGCCTTCGACCAGATCGGGCAACTCACGGATGATCGCTGCCGTGTGTGCGGCGGCATCGCGTGGATCGGCCTTCAGGTCCGGCACCCGCAATACCCCGGCGTCGGCGTGATGGAACGGGCTCGGCACCACAGCAGTGACGGCCTTTTTCGGCAGACCGGCGCGCATGCGGAAGCGGTCGAAAGTGCCCAGCGCCGTGAGGGTCGCCGAGGTCACCAGGCAGCCGTAAGCCACGTTCCACAAGCTGCGGCGCAAGGTTTCCGCCGCCAGGATCGGGCTGGCATTGACCTCGATATCGAACAGCGAACCGCTTTCGGCCAGGGTCAGCCAACGCGCCATCGGCGGGCTGTCTTCCGGGTCTTCGGCGGTGAACGCAGTCCACAGCTCCCAGTTGCCGGAGGCTCGCGACAACAGGCTGCCGAACAGCGGATACCATTCCTCAGCCTGATTGCTGGCGATGCCGATGTTGACCTCGCCGTCCATGCCTTCCTTAAGCAGGTCGGTCAGACGGGTGAACAGATCGTTGAGACGGGCAAAGCCTTTTTTCAGCTCGATGCCCATTTCGCGCATGTGCTCGGGAATCACCCCGGCGACGAAGCGATGCCGTGGCCGTTCGCGACCCTCGACGTCTTCGCCGGGTTTGAAATCGGCGACCTGCTCACAGGCGCTGAACATGAACTGTTGCTGAGCCTTGATCTCACGCGCCAGTTCCGGCACTTGTTCGATCAATTTGCCAAGATCGCCCGGCAGCGGATGCTGGGCCAGCAGTTTGGTCAGGTTCTTCGCGGTGGTTTCCAGCCAGTCGGCGGTGGAACGCAGGCGCGTGTAATGGGCGAAGTGGCCGATGGCCTTGTCCGGCAGGTGATGGCCTTCGTCGAACACGTAAATGGTGTCGCGCGGATCCGGCAACACCGCGCCGCCGCCCAGTGCCAGGTCAGCCAGGACCATGTCGTGGTTGGTGACGATCACGTCGACCTTGCCCATGCCTTCGCGGGCCTTGTAGAAGGCGCACTGGCCGAAGTTCGGGCAATGGCGGTTGGTGCACTGGCTGTGATCGGTGGTCAGGCGCGCCCAGTCAGCGTCTTCCAGCGCATTCGGCCAGCTGTCGCGGTCGCCGTCCCATTTATTCCCGGCGAGCTTTTCGATCATGCTGGTGAACAGCTTCTGACTGGCCTCATCAACCTCGATCTTGAAGCCTTCTTCTTCGAACAGCTGCGCGGTGGCGGTTTGTGCGTGGCCTTCCTGCAAGAGCATGTCGAGCTTGGACAGGCACATGTAGCGGCCACGGCCCTTGGCCAGAGCGAAGCTGAAGTTCAGCCCGCTGTTGCGCATCAGGTCGGGCAAGTCCTTGTAGACGATCTGCTCTTGCAGGGCCACGGTCGCAGTGGCGATGACCAAGCGTTTGCCGGCCAGTTTGGCGGTGGGGATCGCGGCCAGGCTGTAGGCCACTGTCTTGCCGGTACCGGTGCCGGCTTCCACCGCGACAATCGCGGGGTCGCCACTGCGCCGGCCTTCGTCGTCGGTGTCGATATCCCCGAGGACTTTGGCGATTTCAGCGATCATCAGGCGCTGGCCGTAACGCGGTTTGAGGCTCTTGGCCTCTAGAAAACGCGAATAGGCGCCCTGGATCGTGGTTTTGAGTTCAGTACTGATCATGGATTGTCGGGCGCAAAAAACGCTGGATAAATTTTCAGTGGTTTCGGATGGCGGCTATCATACCCCGCTAATTAATCCCGCGCAGAACGGAGTGCCCCAATGACACCTTTTAGCCTCGTTTACCCCCTGCATGTGCTGTCCGCCCTGGTGTGGGTCGGCGGCATGTTTTTCGCCTGGATGGTCCTGCGCCCCGCGGCTGTGAAGGCCCTCGACGGCCCAGCCCGCCTGACCTTGTGGGTGGAAGTGTTTCAAGGTTTTTTTCGGTGGGTCTGGGTCGCGGTGATTCTTTTGCCCATCAGCGGCGTGGGCATGTTGCATTTGCAGCAGGTCGGGTTTGAGACCGCGCCGAAGTATGTGCAGGTGATGATGGGCTTGTATGTGGTGATGACGGCGCTGTTTATCCGCATTCAGGGGTTGATGTTGCCTGAACTGCGTACGGTGGTGGAGGCGAAGGACTGGCCGGCGGGTGCGGCGGTGCTGGGGCGAATTCGCCGGGTGGTGGGGCTTAATCTGATTGTCGGGCTGGTGCTGGTGGCGATTGCCGCGGCTCGGCCGATATTCTGAAATTGGGGACTGAGATCAAAAGCCCCTCACCCTAACCCTCCCGAAACGTCGGACCGCCCGTAGGGAGAGGGGACTGAATGGGGGATATTGAAGAGTTACGCCGACCTGAAGGATTAGCTTTGAATCCATAATCGACACGGTTTTTCAGGTCGATGGATAGCCTGAGTCACCTCGGTCGGCCCCCTCTCCCTACGGGCGGTCCGACGTTTCGGGAGGGCTGGGGTGAGGGTCTGCCTTTACAGGCGCTGCACGGTCACAGCACCCGCCGCCCCCACCGGCCCAGGCTGGCCATCCGCCCCGGCCTTGCCGTTCTTGCCACCATCGGCGCGATACACAAGGCAGCCCTTGGACTTGCCGCCCTTGCCTGCCTTGCCGCCAACACCGGCTGGTCCGCCCGCACCGCCCGCGACATTGACCTTGATCAGCTCAGCCGGAAACTCGCGCGGCACTTCCAGCCGCACCAGCGCACCCGGAGCGCCCGGTTGGCCATCACTGCCGTTGCTGCCATCAAAACCATGCCCGGCCGAACCATAAGTGCAGCCCGGGTCTTCGCCGTTACCGCCGTCAAGGCCGACAAAGCCCGGCGCACCGGTGCCGCCACGGGCATCGACCAACAGCTGCGGCGCGCTCAACGCCTTGAATTGCAGATTCAGATTACGTCCGGCACGGGCAGCTTTTTCATACGTCCCCGGCGCCCCGCGCGCGGTGATCTGGCTGCCATCGCTCAGCTCTGCGCGAACGACCTTCATGTCCAAAGCGTTCTCGCCCGGAACGATCGCGATGCGTGCTTCATGGCCAAGACGTAGTTCACCGACACTCAACTCGGTCACGTTCGCCGGAATCAACAGCGTGCCGTAATCGGCCACTTCGAGTTTTTCCAGCTGCAAGGTGCTGGCGGTATTGGGCAAACGCATCAGCGAATTGGTTTCAACGCTGACCACCTGGGCACAGGCCAATGGGCTGATGAATGCAGCGAGCAAGCAGAGTTTACGCATGGGAAGAAGCCTCCGGAGCGGCCGGGGCCGGGATGGTTTGCAGGTGGAATACGCCGAACAGCAGGATGCGGCCACGGTCACGCCAAGGGTGCGGGCGACCTTGGAGGCTGCGATTGCACAGCAGCACTTCGAATAGATGAATCAGCAACAACAGACCGCCGGCCAGATTGACCAGCAGATGCAACGGATGTACGAACGGCACCAACTGATTGGCCAGTACCACGCAGCAGAACAGCAGGGTCAACAATCGCCCCAGCCCCCAGAACACTTTCATACGCTCCCCCGTGTTGCGAATTATTCTTTGGGCGCACAGTAACGGCTTCTGCGGGGGATAAGCCAGAGGGGAAAATGAAAAAACTTCGATCGTCTGCCAAATGGCTGCCGAAACGACGCTGATCGTCGCCCGGCAGCTCTAGGCTGCGCCCTACAGACGCGTCCTAACGATTGATGTGCAACTCCACACGCCGGTTCTGCGCACGACCTTCATCGGTGGCGTTATCGGCAACCGGTTCGCTTTCACCGCGACCTTCACTGGTGAGTTTGTTGGGCGCCAGCCCTTGGCTCAGCAGATACGTGGCGACACTGCTTGCACGCCTTTCCGACAAGGCCTGGTTGTACGCATCCGAACCTTTGCTGTCGGTGTGACCAATGACCTTGATGCTCACCACGTCGGCATTGCGCAGTTTGTCCATCAGCGTATCGAGCTGGGATTTCGCCGCCGGGGTCAGGTCGGATTTGTCGAAATCGAACAGCACGTTGCCGGCATCGCTGAGGGTGATGACTTCAGTTTGCGGTGCAGGCTCCGGCACTTTTTCCGTGACCGGGTATTGCGGCAACGGGCAACCACGGTGATCGACCGGGGTATTTTCCGGGGTGTCCGGGCAACGGTCGCGGCGGTCGAATACACCGTCGCCGTCTTCATCGCCGTCCTGGGCGTAACAGATCAGTCCGCCGGTAAGAATCCCCAGCGCTGCGCCGCCGCCGGCCCAGCCGCCACTTTCAATGGCGCCAAGACCGCCACCGACCAGCCCGCCGATAAGGCTGCAGATCGGCCACGTACGTTGATTGAGGGGTGCAGTGCCATCGCTGTGGGTGGCGCAACCGGTGAGCAAGCTGCCTAGCAGCAGCACCGGCAAGACGGACCTTGAGAAAACAGTCATTGTGAAAGCTCCTGTGTCACCGGCCCATACCGGTTACACAGGAGTAAAGACCCGCATCCGCGACTGCACAAGCCGCGGATGCGAGAGGGGCTTAACGCTGGATTTTGATTTCGGTACGACGGTTTTGTGCGCGACCGTCAGCGGTTTTGTTATCGGCCACTGGCTGGCTTTCACCCATGCCGGACACCGAAACGAAGCTGGCGCGTGGCACACCCTGCTGGATCAGGTACTCCACCACCGAGTGCGCACGACGATCCGACAGTTTCTTGTTGTAGGCATCGCTGCCCACGCTGTCGGTGTGACCGGTCACAGTCAGTTGCGCCGTCGAGGATTCCTGTTTCAGGCGGGTGGCGACCTTGTCGAGCACTTGCTTGTCAGGGCCGGTCAGCGTGGCTTTGTCGAACTGGAAGTGCACATCACGGATAACAATGGTTTCTTCCTTGACCACTACAGCTTCTTCGACCACGGGTGCAGGCGCTGGTGGAGGGCAACCGTCAGCGTCGACCTGTACGCCTTTAGGCGTGCCCGGGCACTTGTCGCGACTGTCCGGCACGCCATCGCCGTCTTCGTCGCCATCGCCGTGAACCCAGCAATAGGCCGCTGCCGTGCCACCGACCAGCAACGCACCGTAGCCGGCCCATGCCGAACTTTCGGTTGCGCCGAGACCGGCACCGACGACACCACCGACCGCCGCACAGGTCGGCCAGTCGGTTTTCTGCAAACCTGCGCAACCAGTCAACACACTGGTTAGCAGAATCAAAGGTAATGCTGTCCGAACTATGCTCATCTGGTTTTCTCCTGAGGGATCGGCTTAGAACCGATTCAGGGAGTAAAGACCGGAGTTTTAATCTCCGCCAGCAATAGGCCACCGCTGTTTGCGAGCCTGTTCACAGGACTTCGGCACATTTACCCGAAACGGGCGGAACAGGGCGCTTTGCCGCCACCGTCAGGCAGGCTAGTCTTGGCGGTCTGATTGAGGAGCTTCGATGAACGTCGCCATTTCTTCCCGCACGCCGCAACAGGCATTGGCCGCTTTGCTGGATCGCTACGCCCCGGCGCGGCTGTTGCTGATCGGCGCCAGCGAATTTCCAGCCCTGAGCGCCTTTAAAGAGGCACATCCAGACACCGTCGTCGCCCATGCGGCGCCGGGCGCATTGCCCGCCGAACTGGCAGCACAGCGTTTCGATCTGGCGCTGGTGGTCGATTGCCTGGAACATTTGCCCAAACGCGATGGCCTGAACTTGTTGGGCGGGATTCGCAATCTCAACGCCAGCCGCATCGCCGTGCTGGCGGATCTGGCGGCCAGCGGCTGGCAGGAAACCGACTTCTATTCACTGGCGCTGCAAGCCAGTGAATGTTTTCAACGCGACGATCAAGTGCTGACCCTGTTCACCTATGATCTGCTTGAATACAAACAAGTCCCCGACTGGCTCAACTCACGGTTCTGGGCCAATCCGGAAAACTTCGGGAAATACTGGTGGTAATGCAATGAGTACAGCCATTTGCCCGTGCGGCAGCGGCAATCTGCTGGAGGCCTGCTGCGGCCATTATCACGACGGCCATCCGGCACCGTGCGCCGAAGCGCTGATGCGTTCGCGCTACAGCGCCTATGTGCTGGGGCTGATCGACTATCTGGTGGCGACCACCCTGCCCGCCCAGCAAGCGGGCCTCAATCGCCAATCGATCACCGACTGGAGTGCGCAGAGCACCTGGCTCGGCCTTGAAGTCGAGAGCTCGGAAGTCTTCGGCGGCCAGCCGGAACACGCTTTCGTCACCTTCACCGCGCGCTGGCATGACGGTCAGGGCGAGCATAGCCATCGCGAGCGTTCGTCGTTCGTGCAGAACGCCGGGCACTGGTACTTCATTGATCCGACGGTGCAATTGAAGCTGGGGCGCAATGACAGTTGCCCGTGCGCCAGTGGGCAGAAGTTCAAGAAGTGCTGTGCGGGATATTTCGGCGCTTAAGATCAAAAGATCGCAGCCTGCGGCAGCTCCTGCACAGGATTTGTGCTTCGCCTGTAGGCGCTGCCGCAGGCTGCGATCTTTTAGCGGCTAGACTGCCAGCAAAGGGAGAAAACCATGCTCGGTCGCTGGCGCACACTACATTTTCTGTTTTTGATGCTGATCCTGAACCTCGGCGGTTGCGCGTCGTGGTTCAGCGATGACAGCGTCGACCCCGCCGTGCATCTGGTGAAAGTCGAAGTGGTGCGCGCCAAATTGCTTGAACAGAAATTCATCCTGCACTTTCGCGTCGATAACCCCAACGATAGCGACCTGACCGTGCGCGGCCTCGAATACCGTATTCATCTTGCCGACATACTGCTGGCCGAGGGTGAGCATGAACACTGGTTTACGGTCGGACCAAAACGCAGTGCTTACTTCAAAGTGCCGATCCGCACCAACCTGTGGCCCCGGGTAAAAGATGTGGTGAAAATGCTGAAAAGCTCGAATCAACAGATTCCCTATCGCTTGCAGGGTGAGATGGAAACCGGTTTATTCATCGCTCACTACGTGCACCTTGAGCGCAATGGCGTGATAATCCCCGCCGATTTAATTCCGGAGCAACACCGATGACCCAGCAACCTCATGTCCATGGCCCTGACTGCAACCACGATCATGACCATCATCACGAACATGACCACGGCCACGTTCACGGCCCGAACTGCGGCCACGCCCACCAGGAACCGGTGCGCAACGCCCTGAAAGACGTCGGCCGCAACGACCCGTGCCCATGCGGCAACGGCAAGAAATTCAAGAAGTGCCACGGGGCGTGATGCCCGGGGCGAAGACCCTCTTCGCCTGACCTGCCGCCTTCGCGAGCAAGCTCGCTCCCACAGTCAATCGAGTTCCTCCAGTTGGAATGCAATCCCTGTAGGAGTGAGCCTGCTCGCGATGAGGCCGGCACATCCAACATCGTCGTCGCCTGAACGGGTTTCTTCAGTTGCAATGCGTTCCCCTGTGGGAGCGAGCTTGCTCGCGAAGGGGCCGGCACATACGGTGAAGTTTTTCAGCCGGCCACCAGAATCTGTGCAGAACTGACTACCGTCGCATACTCCCCCTGCAAATTCCCCAGCGACATTCCGTGCACCTCGTCCGCCGTACGCAATGTGCCGAAATAATCGGCCTTGTCGAAGGTGAAACAGGCATCCTCCGCCACCCACGCATCAAACCCCAGATTCCCCGCCGTGCGCGCCGTCGATTCCACGGAGTTGTTAGTGGCCACGCCGACAATAACCAATTGCCCGATCCCCGCCTCGCGCAACCGCGCCTCTAACTCGGTGGCACAAAACGCATCCGGGACCTGTTTCTGAATCAGCCATTCGCCGTCCTGCGGCAAAAACCTCTCCTGAAACTCCACGCCTTCCTGCTCCGGCCAAAACACCGAATCCGGTTCACGCGACAGATGCTGCACATGAATCACCGGCCTTGTGCTACGCCGCCACAGCCCCAGCAGATCAAGGATTCGCTGCTCAGCCTGAGGATTATTCCTTCGCCCCAAACGCGGCTGCAGGATGCCTTTTTGCTGGTCGATGATGATCAGTGCAGCGTTGGCCTGAAGCTCCATGGCGATTTTTCTCATGCAGAGTCATTGAATTCTGCGCAGTTCAGCATCACCTCTTCCTACTAAGCAAGCTATCGAACGCACACGGGACGACCTGACGCCGGCGTTTGCTGTCCGCACGCAAGTCCATTTCTGCTTTGGAGTTCTCCATGATCGACCTGTATTACTGGACCACCCCCAACGGCCACAAGATCTCTCTGTTCCTCGAAGAAGCCGGCCTGCCGTACAACGTGCACCCGATCAACATCGGTCAGGGTGAGCAGTTTCAGCCACACTTTCTGAAAATCGCCCCGAACAACCGCATCCCGGCCATCGTCGATCATGAACCGGCCGATGGCGGCGAACCGTTGTCGCTGTTCGAATCCGGGGCGATTCTTTTGTATCTGGCGGAGAAGACCGGGAAATTTCTGCCCCAAGACCTGCGCGGTCGGCAAACGGCGCTGCAATGGCTGTTCTGGCAAATGGGCGGACTGGGGCCGATGGCCGGGCAGAATCACCACTTCAGCCAGTTCGCCCCGGAGAAAATCCCCTACGCGATCAAGCGCTACATCGACGAGACCGCGCGGTTGTATGGCGTATTGAACAAGCAACTGGCTGATAACGAATTCGTCGCCGGCAGCGAATACAGCATTGCCGACATGGCGATCTATCCGTGGATCGTCTCGCACAAATGGCAAAGCCAGAACCTTGAAGACTTCCCGCATGTGCAGCGCTGGTTCAACCGCATCAAGGATCGCCCGGCGACGGTGAAGGCCTACGCGTTGGTGCAGAAAATCAATCCACCGAAGGCTTGATTGAACGGCAAAAGATCGCAGCCTTCGGCATCTCCTACAGAGGAATGCATGCTTCTATAGGAGCTGCCGCAGGCTGCAATCTTTTCCATTCGACAGAAATACGCAAATAACCCCCGCCCCCGCTTGCGCGGCCACCTCCTGCTCACTAACGTAGCGCCTTTACTGACGCTACCCCCCGCAGGAGCTTTGCCATGGCCTCGCCAGCCCTCACACATTTTCTTCCCCGGTTCGGCGTTGCCGCAGCAGTGGCCGGTGTTTTGGGCCTGTCCGGTTGCCAGACCTGGAATGCTCAGGACACCCTCCCGCCGACCTCCGGCGTGCAACCGCTCAAGGGTCTGGCGCAGAACGTGTCGGTACGTCGCAATGCCATGGGCATGCCGCTGATCGAGAGCAACACCTTCCACGACGCGCTGTTCAGCCTCGGCTATGTGCACGCCAGCGACCGCATCAACCAGATGGTGACCTTGCGCCTGTTGGCGCAGGGCCGTCTGGCGGAAATGTCCGGCGCGTCAATGCTCGACGCCGACCGCTACATGCGCGCGGTCAATCTGAAGAAAAGCGCTGGCGAGCTGTACAAGGCCTCGTCGCCTCGCCTCAAGCGTTTCTTCGAAGTCTATGCGCGAGGGGTCAACGCCTACCTGTTCCGCTACGCCGACAAGCTGCCGGGCGACCTCGCCTCCAGCGGCTACAAGCCTGAGTATTGGAAGCCGGAAGACTCGGCGCTGATTTTCGCCCTGTTGAATTTCAGCCAGTCAGCCAATCTGCCGGAAGAGATTTCCTCGCTGGTGCTGGCGCAAACCGTCACCACCGACAAACTCGCCTGGCTGACGCCGTCCGCGCCTGACGAAAACCTGCCACTGGCCGAGGCCGACAAGCTGCAAGGGCTCAAGCTCAACGGACAAATTCCCGGCCTGACCGAACTGAGCAACGCCAGCCAGCAACTGTCGGCGCTGAACCTGCTCGGCACCCCGTCTTCGAACAACTGGGCGATCGCCCCGCAACGCAGCCGCAGCGGCAAGAGCCTGCTGGCCAGTGACGCCCATGGGCCGCTGGCCGCGCCTTCGCTGTGGAGTTTCGTGCAGATCCGCGCACCGAAATATCAGGCCGCCGGCGTCACCGTTGCCGGTCTGCCGATGGTCCTCGGCGGCTTCAACGGCAAAGTCGCGTGGAGCATGACCAGCGTGCTCGGCGACAACCAGGATCTGTTTCTGGAAAAAATTCGCCGTCAGGGCAGCAGCCTGACCTACGAGGTCAACGGCAAATGGCAGCCGCTGGGCGTGCGCAACGAAACCTACTTCGTCAAAGGCCAACGGCCGATTCGCGAAGCGGTGTACGAAACCCGCCACGGCGCATTGCTCAACAGTGCTCAGACGGCCGCGCAAGGCAGCGGTTTCGGCCTGGCCTTGCAGACCCCGAGCTTCACCGACGACAAGTCGCTGGATGCGTTTTTTGATCTGACCCGTGCGCAAACCGTTGAACGCGCTTCCGACGCGAGCCGCGAGATCCGCGCCATCGCCCTGAATCTGGTGTTCGCCGATGCGAGCAACATCGGTTGGCAGGTCACCGGGCGTTTCCCCAACCGCCGCGAAGGCGAAGGCTTGCTGCCGTCGCCGGGCTGGGAAGGTCGCTACGACTGGGACGGTTACGCCGACCCGATGCTGCATCCGTACGATCAGGATCCCGCGCAAGGCTGGCTCGGCACCGCCAACCAGCGTGTGATTCCTCACGGCTACGGCATGCAACTGTCGAACTCCTGGGCAGCGCCGGAGCGCGGCGAACGTCTGGCGGAACTGGCCGGCAGCAGCAAGCACGACAGCCGCAGCGTGATCGCCATGCAGTACGACCAGACCACCACCTTCGCCGCCAAGTTGAAGAAAGTCTTCGAAGCACCGGGCATGAAGCAGCCGCTGAAACAGGCGATCGATGCCCTGCCGGAAGCGGATCGCAGCAAGGCGCGCGAAGCGTTCACGCGGTTGATGGCGTTCGACGGCAAGCTCAGCCCGACCTCGGCGGATGCGGCGATCTACGAACTGTTCCTGCAAGAAAGCATGAAGCAGATCTTCCTCGATGAGCTCGGTCCGGAATCGAGTCCTGCGTGGAAGGCGTTTATCGCCAATGGTGATCTGTCTTACGCGGCGCAGGCTGACCATCTGTTGGGACGTGAGGACAGTCCGTTCTGGGATGACATTCGTACGCCGCAGAAAGAAGACAAAGCGCTGATTCTTGCCCGTAGCTTCGCGGCGGCGATCAGCGCTGGCGAGAGTCAGTTGGGCGGCGATCACCGCGCCTGGCAATGGGGCAAGCTGCACAGTTATGCCTGGAAGAACAGCAATGGACAGACTGTGCGCGGACCACTGGCGGCCGGTGGCGATCACACCACGTTGAACACGTCGGCGTTCGCCTGGGGTCAGGATTTCACCACGACGCGTGCGCCATCGATGCGTTTCATCGTCGACTTCGGCCAGGCTGAACCGCTGATGGGGCAGAACGGTACGGGGCAGTCGGGTAATCCGGTGAGTCCGAACTACCTCAATGGCATCGATGCGTGGCTGAAGGGGCAGTACATCGGCTTGCCGATGCAGCCGCAGAACTTTGACCGGGTCTACGGCAAGACCCGTCTGACGCTTACTCCCGGCAAATAGCTGTACATCAAAAGCCCCTCACCCTAACCCTCTCCCGGAGGGAGAGGGGACTGATTGGGGGATGCTTGAGTCATACGCAGACCTGAACGTGCACTGCCGAATCCAGAATCAACTCAGTTCGTGCCTTGCCGAATCCGTAATCGACTCGGTCTTTCAGGTCGATGTAGCTGGCCAGACACCTCAGTCGGCCCCCTCTCCCTCCGGGAGAGGGCTGGGGTGAGGGGCTTTTGATCTGGTCCAGAATCTGTGTTCGACTCGGTATTTCACGTCGGCGTAGCTCTCCCAGACACCGCGGTCGGCCCCCTCTCCCTCAGGGAGAGGGCTGGGGTGAGGGGCTTTTGATCTGGTCCAGAATCTGTGTTCGACTCGGTATTTCACGTCGGCGTAGCTCTCCCAGACACCTCGGTCGGCTCCCTCTCTCTCAGGGAGAGGGCTGGGGTGAGGGTTGCTCTTCAAAGTCGATAGAACTTCCAGCCCAGCGTCAGCCTCATAGCTAACAAGCCCCCCATTCTGGTAAGGACATGGACCTTGTTATCGCCCGCCCCGAGGGTTTGTACTGCCCTGCCGGAGATTTCTACATAGACCCGTGGCGCCCCGTCGAGCGCTCGGTGATTACCCATGCCCACGGCGATCACGCCCGTACCGGCAATCAGCACTACCTCGCCAGCAGCGCCAGCGAAGGGATTTTACGCGCGCGTCTGGGGCAGGACATCAACCTGCAAACCCTCGCCTACGGCCAGCGCCTGACGCACCACGGTGTCACCCTGAGTTTTCACCCCGCCGGCCACGTGCTCGGTTCTGCACAAGTGCGCCTGGAATACGGTGGCGAAGTCTGGGTCGCGTCCGGCGACTACAAGATCGAACCGGACGGCACCTGCGCCCCGTTCGAACCGGTGCGCTGCCACACCTTCATCACCGAATCGACCTTCGGCCTGCCGATTTATCGCTGGCAGCCCCAAGCGCAGGTGTTCGGCGAGATCAATCAGTGGTGGGCAGCGAACATCGCGGCCGGCAAGGCCAGCGTGTTGTTCTGTTACTCGTTCGGCAAGGCTCAACGGATACTCCACGGCATCGACGAAAGCCTCGGTCCGATCCTCAGCCACGGTGCGGTCGAACCGCTGAATCGGGTCTACCGCGAGGCCGGCGTGTATTTGCCGCCGACGATCTACGCCGGAGAGGTGAAAAAAAACGACCCGATCATGCGCCAGGCCCTGGTCATCGCCCCGCCCTCGGCCGGAGGCAGCAGCTGGATGCGCCGATTTGGCGAGTTCAGCGACGCGTTTGCCAGTGGCTGGATGCGTTTGCGCGGCACCCGCCGGCGGCGCGGTGTCGATCGTGGTTTCGTGCTCTCCGATCACGCCGACTGGCCCGGCCTGCTCTGGGCCATCGAGCAGACCGGCGCGGAACGGGTGATGGTCACCCACGGCTCGATCGGCGTGCTGGTGCGGCATCTGCGCGAACAGGGTCTGGATGCCCAGGGTTTCAACACCGAATACGGCGATGACGAAGAAGAACACCTCGCCACCGAACCGACCATCGCAGAGATGCCCGCATGAAAGCATTCGCCGAACTGTACGCCGAACTCGACGCGACCACCTCGAGCAACGCCAAACTGGCGGCGATGCAAGCCTACTTCGCCCAGGCCGAACCGCACGACGCCGCATGGGCGGTGTACTTTCTCTCCGGTGGCCGGCCCCGGCAACTGGTGCCGGTGAGAATTCTCCGCGAACTCGCCGTCGAGATCTCCGGCCTGGAACCGTGGTTGTTCGAGGAAAGCTATCAAGCGGTCGGCGACCTCGCGGAAACCATTTCGCTGGTACTCGCAGAAAACCCGCACAGCTCCGACGCTGGCCTCGCCGAGTGGATCGAAGACAAACTGCTGCCACTGCGCGGTGAAGCACCGGAATATCTGAACCGGCAACTGCCGGCCCTGTGGGCGCAATTGGATCGATCAAGCCTGATGCTGTGCATCAAATTGATCACCGGCAGTTTCCGCGTCGGCGTCTCGAAATTGCTGGTCACCCGGGCCTTGGCCTCGATGGCCGGGCTGGACAGCAAGCGTGTGGCGCAGCGTCTGGTCGGTTACACCGATCTGTCCAACCGGCCGAGCGCCGCCAGTTACCTGAAGCTGATTGCCCCTGAATCCAGCGATGAACATGCTCAGCGGGGTGGTCAGCCGTATCCGTTCTTCCTGGCCCACGCCTTGTCGCAACCGGTGGAAGAATTTGAAACGCTGATCGGCCCGCCCAGCGATTGGCAGATTGAATGGAAATGGGATGGCATCCGCGCCCAAGTGGTCAAGCGAGAGGGCCGACTCTGGATCTGGTCGCGGGGCGAGGAACTGGTGACCGAGCGTTTTCCCGAACTGGAGGTCCTGGTACACGGTTTGCCCGATGGCACGGTGATCGACGGCGAAATCGTCGTGTGGAAAAGCACGCATCCGAGCACCGAAGACGCCTTTGATCCGCAATCGACCGAACCGCCAGCCGTGCAGTCCTTCGCCCTGCTGCAACAACGCATAGGCCGCAAGACCCTCGACAAGAAAATCCTTGAAGACGTGCCGGTGGTGGTGCTCGCCTACGACCTGCTCGAATGGCAAGGCGAAGACTGGCGCAATCAGCCGCAGGCCAAACGCCGCGCGCAACTGGAAGAGGTCATCGCCCGCTGTAACAGTCCGGTACTTTTACCCTCGCCGGTGCTGACCGGCAGCGACTGGCTCGACCTCGCCCGCCAGCGCGAAGCCTCACGGCGGCTGGGCGTTGAAGGGATGATGCTCAAGGCGCGGGATTCGCTGTACGGGGTTGGCCGCACCAAGGACATGGGCGTGTGGTGGAAGTGGAAAGTCGATCCGTTCAGCGTCGATGCGGTGCTGATTTACGCCCAGCGCGGGCATGGTCGGCGGGCCAGTTTGTACAGCGATTACACCTTTGCCGTGTGGGACGGCCCGCCCGAGTCCAGCCAACGCGCGCTGGTGCCGTTTGCCAAGGCCTATTCGGGGCTGACCGATGAGGAAATGCGCAAGGTCGATAGCATCGTGCGCAAAACCACCGTGGAAAAGTTCGGCCCGGTCAGCAGCGTGAAACCGAGCCTGGTGTTTGAACTGGGTTTCGAAGGCATCGCCCTTTCGCGGCGGCACAAGAGCGGGATCGCGGTACGTTTTCCGCGGATGCTGCGCTGGCGCCAGGATAAAACCGTGGATGAGGCCGATAGCCTGGCCACCCTCCAGGATCTGCTGGCCTGACCCCTTTTCCCGGGACATTGATCATTCCCACGCTCCGCGTGGGAATGCCTCAACGGACGCTCCGCGTTCGGCCTTGGAGGGGACGCGGAGCGTCCCGGGCTGCATTACCACGCAGAGCGTGGGAACGATCAGCGATCTGCTTGACTGTCCCCGACAAGCCACAAATCAGTGCACGCTTTCTGCCGCGCCCGTTTTCGTGCATTCATCCATTGATCTTGTAGCTCTCCTCACCTTTTAAAACACTTGTTCGGGACTCTGGTTCGGAAATTGCTACTTTCTATAGGTCGTACGCGTTCCAGTAACAATAATTCTGCGCCACAAGCGCTCATATTGGTTCTTAGGGATTGAATAATGAAAAAAGCATTGCTGACCCTTTCTGCACTGGCGTTGTGCATGGCCGCTGGCTCCGCGCTGGCCAAGGAATACAAAGAGCTGCGCTTTGGCGTTGACCCTTCGTACGCACCGTTCGAGTCGAAAGCGGCCGACGGCAGCCTGGTGGGCTTCGACATCGACCTGGGCAACGCGATCTGCGCCGAACTCAAGGTCAAGTGCAAGTGGGTCGAAAGTGACTTCGACGGCATGATTCCGGGCCTCAAGGCCAACAAATTCGACGGTGTGATCTCGTCGATGACCGTGACCCCGGCTCGCGAAAAAGTCATCGACTTCTCCAGCGAACTGTTCTCCGGCCCGACCGCTTACGTGTCGAAAAAAGGCTCCGGCATCACCGCCGACGTTGCTTCGCTGAAGGGTAAAACCGTCGGCTACGAGCAAGGCACCATTCAGGAAGCCTACGCCAAAGCCGTGCTGGACAAGGCCGGCGTGAAAACCCAGGCCTATCAGAATCAGGATCAGGTGTACTCCGACCTGACCTCCGGTCGTCTCGACGCCGGTATTCAGGACATGCTGCAAGCCGAACTGGGCTTCTTGAAGTCGCCACAGGGTGCCGACTATGACGTCAGCAAGCCAGTCGACAACGAATTGCTGCCAGCCAAAACCGCTGTCGGTATTAAGAAAGGTAACACTGAGCTGAAGGCGCTTTTAGATAAAGGTATCAAAGCGTTACACGATGACGGCAAATACGCCGAGATTCAAAAGAAACACTTTGGCGATCTGAATCTGTACAGCGGCAAATAATGCCCCGGCGCCCATCCTCGATGGGCGCCTTTTCCATCCGCTCAGGTTGCTGATTTATGTTCGAAAACCTCTTACAAAATCTGGGGCTCTCCGCCTTCAGCCTCAAGGGCTTCGGCCCTTTGCTGTTGGAAGGCACCTGGATGACCATCAAATTGTCGGCGTTGTCGCTACTGGTGGCCGTGTTGCTCGGTCTGCTCGGCGCCAGCGCCAAACTGTCAAAAATTAAACTGGTGCGCCTGCCCGCCCAGCTCTACACCACGCTGATTCGCGGGGTGCCGGATCTGGTGCTGATGCTGCTGATTTTCTACAGCCTGCAAACCTGGCTGACGTCCCTGACTGACTACATGGAATGGGAATACATCGAGATCAACCCGTTCAGCGCCGGGGTGCTGACGCTGGGCTTCATTTATGGTGCGTATTTCACCGAAACTTTCCGTGGCGCGATCCTCGCCGTGCCGCGCGGTCAGGTTGAAGCCGCCACCGCGTATGGCCTCAAACGCGGCCAGCGCTTTCGCTTCGTGGTGTTCCCGCAAATGATGCGTTTCGCCCTGCCGGGCATCGGCAACAACTGGATGGTGATGCTCAAGGCCACCGCGCTGGTGTCGATCATCGGCCTCGCCGACCTGGTCAAAGCCGCGCAGGACGCCGGTAAAAGCACTTATCAACTGTTCTACTTCCTGGTCCTCGCCGCGTTGATCTATCTGCTGATCACCAGTGCCTCGAACTTCATCCTGCGCTGGCTCGAACGCCGCTACGCCGCCGGTGCCCGGGAGGCCGTACGATGATCGAACTTCTGCAGGAATACTGGCGCGCCTTCCTCTATACCGACGGCCAGAACATTACCGGGCTGGCGATGACGCTGTGGCTGCTCAGCGCCTCGATCTTCATCGGTTTCCTGGTGTCGATTCCGCTGTCGATCGCGCGCGTCTCGAGCCACTTCTACATCCGCTGGCCGGTGCAGTTCTACACCTACCTGTTCCGTGGCACGCCGCTGTATATCCAGCTGCTGATCTGCTACACCGGGATCTACAGCCTGGCCGCCGTGCGTGCGCAGCCGCTGCTCGACAGTTTCTTTCGCGATGCGATGAACTGCACGATCCTCGCCTTTGCCCTGAACACTTGCGCCTACACCACGGAGATTTTCGCCGGGGCGATTCGCAGCATGAACCACGGCGAAGTCGAGGCGGCCAAGGCTTACGGGCTGACCGGCTGGAAACTATATGCTTACGTGATCATGCCGTCGGCGCTGCGCCGTTCGTTGCCGTATTACAGCAACGAAGTGATCCTGATGCTGCACTCGACCACCGTGGCCTTCACCGCGACCATCCCCGACATCCTGAAAGTTGCGCGGGACGCCAACTCGGCGACCTTCCTGACCTTTCAGTCGTTCGGCATCGCCGCGTTGATCTACCTGACCATCACCTTTGCGCTGGTCGGCCTGTTCCGCCTTGCCGAACGCCGATGGCTGGCCTTCCTCGGGCCAACTCACTAGGCCCAGTTCAGGAATAAAAGAGATAAAAAATGCGCCACCTGATTCATGACTTGCTGGCCCCGCTGCCGGGGACCGCACGACAGATCCACAGCTTCCACTTCGGCCCGGAGCAGGCCAAGGGCAAGGTTTACATCCAGTCCTCGCTGCACGCCGATGAACTGCCCGGCATGCTCGTCGCCTGGCACCTCAAGCAGCGTCTCGCGGAGCTGGAAGCCGCCGGGCGCCTGCGCAGCCAAATCGTGCTGGTGCCGGTGGCCAACCCGGTCGGCCTCGAACAAGTGCTGATGGACGTGCCGTTGGGCCGCTACGAACTGGAGAGCGGGCAGAACTTCAACCGCTGGTTCGTCGATCTCAGCGAAGAGATCGGCAACGCCATCGAAGGCAAGCTGAACGACGATCCGCAACACAACCTCGAACTGATCCGCACACATCTGCGCGACGCGCTCGCCCGCCAGACCGCCAGCACGCAACTGCAATCCCAGCGTCTGACTCTGCAACGGTTGGCCTGCGACGCGGACATGGTGCTGGACTTGCACTGTGATTTCGAATCGGTGGTGCACCTTTACACCACGCCCGAAGCGTGGCCGCAGGTCGAACCGCTGGCGCGCTACATCGAAGCTCAGGCGAGCTTGCTGGCCACCGACTCCGGCGGTCAGTCGTTCGACGAATGCTTCACCCTGCTGTGGTGGCAACTGAAGGAGCGCTTCGGCGAACACTTCGAGATTCCGCTGGGCAGTTTCTCGGTGACCGTCGAGTTGCGCGGTCAAGGCGATGTCACCCATCCGCTGGCCAGCCGCGACTGCCAGGCGCTGATCGATTATCTGATCCAGTCCGATGCGATTGTCGGCGAGACCAAATCGCAACCACCGTTGCCGTTCCCCGCTACGCCGCTGGCCGGTGTGGAACCGGTGACCACCCCGGTCGGCGGGCTGCTGGTTTACACCGCCACGGCGGGTCAATACCTCGAAGCCGGGCAACAGATCGCCGAAATCATCGACCCGATCCACGATCGGGTCACCCCCGTTCATTGCACCAGCGCCGGCGTGATGTACGCCCGCTCGCTGCGACGCATGGCCACTGCCGGCATGGTTATCGCCCACGTCGCGGGCGCTGAAGCCTATCGCAGCGGCTACCTACTTTCGCCTTGAGGATGTCTGTCCCATGTACAAACTGACCGTTGAAGGCCTGCACAAAAGCTATGGCGACCATCAGGTGCTCAAAGGCGTTTCGCTCAAGGCCAAGACCGGCGACGTGATCAGCCTGATCGGCGCCAGCGGCTCGGGCAAAAGCACCTTTTTGCGCTGCATCAACTTTCTCGAACAACCCAACGATGGCGCCATGAGCCTCGATGGCCAGGCGATCCGCATGGTCACCGACCGCCACGGCATGCACGTCGCCGACGCCGATGAACTGCAGCGCCTGCGCACGCGGCTGGCGATGGTGTTCCAGCACTTCAACCTGTGGAGCCACATGACCGTGCTGGAAAACATCACCATGGCCCCGCGCCGGGTGCTGGGTTGCAGCAAACAGGAAGCCGACGACCGTGCGCGGCGTTATCTGGACAAGGTTGGCCTGCCGGCACGAGTGGCCGATCAATACCCGGCGTTTCTCTCAGGCGGTCAGCAACAGCGCGTGGCGATTGCCCGGGCGCTGGCGATGGAGCCGGAGGTAATGCTGTTTGATGAACCGACCTCGGCGCTCGATCCGGAATTGGTCGGTGAAGTGTTGAAGGTGATTCAAGGGCTGGCCGAGGAAGGCCGGACCATGATCATGGTGACCCACGAAATGAGCTTCGCCCGCAAAGTCTCCAGCCAGGTGTTGTTCCTGCACCAAGGTCTGGTGGAAGAAGAAGGTGCGCCCGAGGATGTACTCGGCAACCCTAAAAGCGAACGCCTGAAACAATTCCTCAGCGGCAACCTCAAATAGCCATTAGTGCAAAACCCTGTGGGAGCGAGCTTGCTCGCGAAAGCATTCTGTCAGTCACATTGATTTTGAATGTTCCGCCGCCTTCGCGAGCAAGCTCGCTCCCACAGTGGACCTCCGCAGCCTACAAAAATCAAACTTGTCCGCCCGCCCCGTGGTCTCTGGAAAAACCCCTCCAGAGCGCGCGCAGCCCGCATGGCGAAATCCTCCGACCTGGCAAAAATCTGGTTCAGCGCCCGCAACTGGAAGCCGTTCGCCTTTCAGAAACAGGTCTGGGCGGCGGTCAAAAACGGCCAATCCGGTCTGCTCCACGCCAGCACCGGTGCCGGCAAAACCTATGCGGTGTGGTTTGCCGCGCTCAATCGCTTCGCCAAACCCGCCGCTGTTGTTGAAAGCCCACGCAAGCGCAAACCACCGGCCGAACCACTGACCGTGCTGTGGATCACCCCCATGCGCGCCCTCGCCGCCGACACTGCGCGCGCCCTGCAAACACCGGTCGATGACCTGCAGATCCCATGGAGCATCGGCCTGCGCACCGGCGATACCAGCAGCAGCGAACGCGCCCGGCAGAGCCGGCGCCTGCCGACCACGCTGATCACCACCCCGGAAAGCCTGACCTTACTGCTTGCTCGTGCCGATGCGCAGGTGGCGCTGGCGAGTCTGCGCATGATCGTCGTCGATGAATGGCACGAACTGCTCGGTAACAAGCGCGGCGTGCAACTGCAACTGGCCCTCGCCCGCCTGCGGCATTGGCAACCCGAACTGATCGTCTGGGGGGTGTCCGCCACTCTCGGTAATCAATCCCACGCCGAACAGGTGCTGATCCCACAGGGCGGCGGCATCAGCATTCAGGGGCAAAACGAAAAAGCGCTGAAGGTCGACACCCTCCTCCCACCGGCGATTGAACGTTTTCCGTGGGCCGGACACATCGGCCTGAAGATGCTGCCGCAAGTGGTCGCCGAACTGGAGGCCTGCGCCAGCACTTTGGTGTTCACCAATACCCGGGCGCAATCGGAAATCTGGTATCAGGCACTGCTGGAGGCGCGACCCGATTGGGCCGGGTTGATCGCTTTGCATCACAGTTCACTGTCTCGCGAGACTCGCGACTGGGTCGAGCAGGCCTTGAAAGACGGGCACCTCAAAGCCGTGGTCTGCACCTCGAGCCTGGATCTGGGCGTGGATTTCCTGCCAGTCGAGCGCGTGCTGCAAATCGGCTCGGCCAAAGGCGTCGCGCGCCTGATGCAACGCGCCGGTCGTTCAGGCCACGCGCCGGGACGCACCTCGCGAGTAACGCTGGTGCCGACTCACAGCCTTGAGCTGATCGAAGCCGCTGCCGCCCGTGATGCCGTCGAACGACGGCGTATCGAACCACGCCAGTCACCGCACAAACCGCTGGATGTGCTGGTCCAGCATTTGGTCAGCATGGCCCTCGGTGGTGGATTTTTACCCGATGAGCTGTACGAAGAAGTCCGTGGCGCCTGGGCTTATCGTGACCTGACAACTGCTGACTGGGCCTGGGCGCTGGCTTTCGTACGCCATGGCGGGATGTCTCTGACAGCCTATCCGGATTACCGCCGGGTCGAGCCAGACGAGCACGGCGTCTGGCGAGTGCCGGATGCGCGATTGGCGCGGCGCCATCGCATGAGCATCGGCACCATCGTCAGTGACGCGAGCATCCATCTGAAATTCTGGAGCAAGGGCGGCGGTGGCAAACAGTTGGGCAGTGTCGAGGAAGGTTTCATCGCGCGGCTTAAACCGGGTGACGGTTTTCTCTTCGCCGGGCGTTTGCTGGAGTTGGTGCGAGTGGAAAACATGACCGCTTACGTCAAACGCAGCACCGCAAAAAAAGCCGCCGTGCCGCGCTGGAATGGCGGGCGCATGCCGCTTTCCAATGAACTCGCAGCCGCCGTCGTCAGTCGTTTCAGCGCGGCCGCGCAGGGTGAGTTTGTCGGGCCGGAAATGCACGCATTGCGGCCGTTACTGGAAACGCAGATGCGCTGGTCTGGACTGCCCACCACCGAAAACCTGTTGGCCGAGGTGCTGAAGTCCCGCGAAGGCTGGCACCTTTTCCTCTATCCCTTTGCCGGGCGCCAGGTGCATCTGGGACTGGCGAGCCTGTTGGCATGGCGCGTCAGTCAACGGCAGCCTGTGACGTTTTCCATCGCGGTGAACGATTACGGCCTGGAATTGCTCAGCGCCACGCCGATCGACTGGGCCGAGTATTTGAATGCCGATCTCTTCAATGCCGATGATTTATTAGCGGACGTTCTGGCCAGTCTGAACGCAGGCGAACTGGCCTTGCGCCGTTTTCGCGAGATCGCGCGGATTGCCGGGCTGGTCTTCGCCGGCTACCCCGGCGCACCGAAAAGCACCCGACAGGTGCAGGCGTCCAGCGGACTGTTTTTTGAAGTGTTCAAACAATACGACGCAGATAATCTGTTGCTGGCCCAGGCTGGGGAAGAAGTCCTGCGAGAAGAACTGGATATTCGTCGCTTGGAACAGACATTGGAGCGGATCAACGGGATGAAACTGGACTTGCATCAGGTTAAACGTCCTACACCACTGGGCTTCCCGCTGCTGGTGGAGCGCATGCGCGAAAGCATGAGTTCGGAAAAACTCGCTGATCGCATCAGGCGAATGGTTGGTGATCTGGAGAACAGCGCCGACAAGGATAAATCCTCATGAGTTCAGGCTACCCGGTACGCCTGGCCGGCGAAGAACTATGGCTTTTGCCGGAAAAAGCCCTGTACTGGCCCGCGCAACAGGTCCTGCTGATTGCCGATGTGCATTTCGGCAAAGCGGCGGCTTACCGCAGTCTGGGTCAACCGGTTCCGCACGGCACCACGGCGAGCAATATCGCAGTGATTGATCGGCTGCTGGCGAAGCTGCCCTGCCGGTTATTGATCTTTCTCGGTGACTTCCTCCACGGGCCCGGCTCTCATGCGCCAGGCACGCTGGACGCGCTGGCACAATGGCGCGCGCGCCACGCTGATCTGCCGATGACACTGATTCGCGGCAATCATGACAAACGCGCCGGTGATCCACCTGAATCGCTGAATATCCGGGTGGTGCCGGAACCGCTGCTGCTCGGGCCATTCGCCTTGCAACACGAGCCTGATCCGCACCCTGAAAGGCACGTGCTGGCGGGTCACGTACACCCGGTCTATCGGCTGCATGGCAAGGGTCGGCAAAGCTTGCGCCTGGCGTGTTTCAGGCTCGGCGAACGCCTCAGCCTGCTACCGGCATTCGGCGCCTTCACCGGCGGCTATGCGGTCGAGCGCGAAGAGAGTTGCAGGATTTTCGTCATCGGCGATAACGAAATATGGCCAGTCAGTTGAAGTCTTTGCAGACCTCATCTGACTGGCCATTGGTTGTCAATGCAGATCAGGCAACTGGTGCCGGTGGCGGCTCGTCCGGAAGCGTCGGTTCGCCAGGCTCGGTGGGTTGTTCGTTGGGGGTATCGGGATCGGGCTGTCCGGGAATTCCGCCGGCCATGCTCAGTGGCGGATGCGCCAACAAGGACCAGGCCAATACGCCAATCTGATTGGGCTCGAGCCTTGCCAGTTCGGCAGTGATTTGCGGATCGATCTTCATAGGGCACTCCTCGGCGAAGGCCCGTTTTGCCGAAAGCAAAAACGGGCAGTACACCCCATAGAGTGTCTGCCCGCCAAAGAATTCCCGCGATCTGTCGGATGGACCGATCAGGTGCGCGGCAAGGTCACGCCACGCTGGCCCTGGTACTTGCCGCCACGGTCCTTGTAGGACACTTCACATTCCTCGTCGGATTCGAGGAACAGCATCTGTGCCACGCCTTCGTTGGCGTAGATTTTCGCCGGCAGGTTGGTGGTGTTGGAGAATTCCAGGGTCACGTGGCCTTCCCACTCAGGCTCAAGCGGCGTGACGTTAACGATGATGCCGCAACGCGCGTAGGTGCTTTTACCCAGGCAGATGGTCAGCACATTGCGCGGAATGCGGAAATATTCGACGGTGCTGGCCAGGGCGAAGGAGTTCGGCGGAATGATGCAAACATCGCTGTGGACGTCGACGAAGCTGCCCGGATCGAAGTTTTTCGGGTCGACGATGGACGAGTTGATGTTGGTGAACACCTTGAAGTGATTGGTGCAGCGCACGTCGTAGCCGTAGCTCGATACACCGTAGGAGATCACTCGGCTGTCATCGCTGCCGCGCATCTGGCGCTCGACGAACGGCTCGATCATGCCCTGTTCCTGCGCCATGCGGCGAATCCACTTGTCCGATTTGATGCTCATGGCGGGGTGTCCTGAATAGCGAGGTGGAAAAATTCTGTCCGGCATCTTACCGGGCGCGCCGCCGGGTTCAAAGTGCGCGGTGCAATTCTCGCCGAACACCCATGAAATACGGGCTTTGGCGACGAACCGTCACACCGCCGATCCCGAAAACAGAGAAACCTTCGCAAGAAGCATTGGCACTTCTCGGAAACTGGGTTAAGGTGGCGTCACTGTGTTGCTTGTGTCACTGAGAATCTCTACACGATATGTTGAATTTCGATCCAACCATCTACAAGAATTTTTCCTGCTCTTTGCACTCAGTCTCGGCCAGGGTTCTTCCTGAGTCGCAGTTATCTTTGTTCAAGGAGTTACACCATGTCTAATCGCCAAACCGGTACCGTTAAGTGGTTCAACGATGAAAAAGGCTTCGGCTTCATCACTCCACAATCCGGTGACGACCTGTTCGTTCACTTCAAAGCTATCCAATCCGACGGCTTCAAAAGCCTGAAAGAAGGCCAACAGGTTTCTTTCATCGCTACCCGCGGTCAGAAAGGCATGCAAGCTGAAGAAGTACAAGTTATCTAACTTGTAGCTTCTTTAGAAAAGAGCCCCGCCCTTAAAAGCGGGGCTTTTTTGTGGGCGCCTGTTTTGTACAGGCAAAAAAAATCGCAGCCTGCCAGGGCTGCGATTTTTTGTGGGTGCCTTACCAGGCCACGCCAAACCCGGCGGTATAACGGGTCTTGTTCAGATCGGCATCGTTGGTGCCGCTGATGATGTCGCGTTCAGCCTTGAGGTTGAGCGACGCCCAGTCGGTGACCTTGTAGCGCAGCCCCAATTCAGCATCCAGCGCGTAATCGGCGACACCGGACAGCGGCTTGCCCACTTCACCGTTGGTGAAGAACTCGACTTTCTTGCCGATCAGGTAACGGTTGTAATCCCACTTCATCGCGACGGAATAGAAGTTGTCTTTGCTACCATCGCGATACTCGTAGTCGGTGCGGTTAAGCAGCGAGCCCAGCGAGAACGCGCCCAACTCGTCGTCCCAGAACTGGTAGCCAGGACCGGTACCGACCACACGCTGGCGTGCCAGCTCTTCGATGTGATCGCGCTTGTAGTTCAGACGGCCTTGCCAAAACCATTTATCGGTCAGGAAGCGGTCGAGTGCGTATTCGGCGCGCCAGTTGTCGGTGGTGGTCTCGTCGTCCTGCACTTCGCGGTTGTATTCACCCTCGGCGGTATGACGCCAGCGCCCATGCCGTGCTGTGGTCTTGAAGCCGACATCGTAGTCATCAGTGTCTTTCTCGGCGCGTTGATAATCCAGCGCCAGGTCGACATTGCCCTTCCACACCAGATCCTCGACCACCGGTTTCGGTTTGAGAATCTGCTGAATGCTCGCCAGCTCAACGGTTTTCGGCGCCTCACCGTTGGCCAGGGTGACCTTGCCATCTTCGGCAGCCGTCAGCGACTTGGACACTTCACCGCTGTAGGCATCCTGTTTGACCAGCAAGTGCTGATCACTGTCCAGCGTCTTGACCTCTTTCCAGTCAATGGTGACCGCACCGGCGTATTTGGTCTGGATCAACAGCTTGCCGCCATCGAACACGGTGATGGTGCCGCTCAACTTGTCACCGTTCTTCAACCAGACGGTGTCGGCAAGCAGGGGCGTGGACGCACTGAAAACAGCAAGGCACAGCAGGGATCTGGACAACATAAGCAAATCGAAGGCTCAAGTTTGCGAAAAAAGGTCGGCATTATCCGTAGGAATAAGACCCTGACAAGGACTGACCGGACGATTTCCGATGAGTTCATTTCTCAATTGCGCGATCACCGATTACTCTGAAAGCCATCAAACTGTTCATGCTCAGGAACCGCGCACGTGAAAGACCCGCTCGACAGCGTTGAAAACGATGCGCAAATCCGACGCACGGCGCTCTACTCGACGCTCGCCCAAGTGCCCGAAGGCAAAGTCGTCAGTTATGGTCAGTTAGCTGAACTGGCCGGGCTGGGGCGCGCCGCCCGCTGGGTCGGCCGCACCTTGAGTCAGTTACCCAGCGATACAAAGCTGCCCTGGCACCGTGTGCTGGGCGCCGGCGGTCGGATCAGCCTGCCGGTGGGCACCCCGTCCGGCGATGAACAACGGGCTCGATTGCGCATGGAAGGCATCACCGTCCTGAACAATCGTGTGGATATTCAGCGCCATGGCTGGCGTCCGGTAGAGCACAGCGGTTAGAGTGCGCGCTTTGTTTCCGCAATCTTGAGGCAGACTTCAGCCCATGCCCCGTAAAACCTGGCGCGCCGCGCTAGCCGCTTATGCCAGTCCTTCGACGCTCGTGCTGTTGTTGCTCGGTTTCGCCGCCGGCCTGCCGTACATGCTGGTGTTCTCTACGCTATCCGTCTGGCTGCGTGAAGCCGGTGTCGCCCGTGAAACCATTGGCTACGCCAGTCTGATCGGCCTGGCCTATGCGTTCAAATGGGTCTGGTCACCACTGCTCGACCAATGGCGCCTGCCGTTGCTGGGCAAACTTGGCCGTCGCCGTTCGTGGCTGGTGCTCTCACAAGCCCTGGTCATCCTCGGCTTGATCGGCATGGGTTTCTGCGACCCGCAAAAGCACCTGTCCTGGTTGATCGCCATTGCGGTTGTCGTCGCCTTCGCCTCCGCCACCCAAGACATCGCGGTCGACGCCTATCGCCTGGAAATCGCCGAAGACAACCGCCAAGCCGCCCTCGCCGCCAGCTATATGTCCGGGTATCGCGTGGCTGCACTGCTGGCCACCGCTGGCGCGCTGTTCTTCGCTGAGGGCTTCGGCTCCACTGGCTTCAACTATCAGCATTCGGCCTGGGCCGGCACCTACGCGCTGTTCGGTGCACTGATGATTCCCGCGCTGCTGACCACGCTGTTCATGCGCGAGCCACCGGTGCCGCTACGCACTCAGTTGCAGGCCGGGCGTTACACCTTCATGCACCAACTGATGTCGGTGTTTGTGCTGATCGTGTTGCTGGTCTCGGTACCGGCGATGTTCACCCAGCTCTACAACACTGATTTCGCCAGCGTACTGTTCGGCGGCATGAGCCCGCTCGACCTGCTGCTCGAAGACCGCGCGTTTCTGCGCGCCATTCTGTATACGCTGCTGACCGGTCTGTGCCTGTCGACCATGGGCCGTCGCGGCCTCGCCCCGGTGCTGACGCCGGTCAACGACTTCATTCTGCGCTATCGCTGGCAGGCACTGCTGTTGCTCGGCCTGATCGCCACTTATCGAATGTCGGACACGGTGATGGGCGTCATGGCCAACGTGTTCTACATCGACCAGGGTTTTACCAAGGATCAGATTGCCAGTGTCAGCAAGATCTTCGGCCTGATCATGACGCTGGTCGGCGCCGGCATGGGCGGCCTGCTGATCGTGCGCTTCGGCATTCTGCCGATCCTGTTCATCGGCGGCGCGGCCTCGGCAGCCACCAACCTGCTGTTCGTCATGCTCGCCGACATGGGCCCGAACCTGCAGATGCTGGTGGTGACCATATCCCTCGACAACTTCAGTTCCGGCCTGGCGACGTCGGCGTTCGTTGCCTACCTGTCGAGCCTGACCAACCTGAAGTTCTCGGCCACGCAATACGCGCTGCTCAGCTCGATCATGCTGCTGTTGCCGCGCCTGATGGGCGGCTATTCCGGGGTTCTGGTGGAGAAGTTCGGTTACCACAGTTTCTTCCTGATCACCGCCCTGCTCGGTGTGCCGACTCTGCTGTTGATCGCCCTGCACTGGTTCCAGGAGAGCCGCCGCCAAGGCCCGACGCCAACGCCCGAGCCTGTGCCGACACCGGTCGCAGAAGAATCGTAAGACGTTTCGGCAACGGCGGGAGGAATCCCGCCGTCGTGCCTCCCCACTGACCTCACGCCTGTACGTCGGCAAAACTCGCCGGTACACTGCGGAGTCATTTCCAGTCATAGCAACCGACAACGGCCAACCATGCGCACCAGTCAATTTTTGCTCGCCACACAGAAAGAAACGCCTTCCGACGCGGTCGTGATCAGCCACCAGCTGATGCTGCGCGCCGGCATGATCCGCAAGCTCGCCTCCGGCCTGTACACCTGGCTGCCCATGGGCCTGCGGGTAATGCGCAAGGTTGAAGCCATCGTTCGCGAAGAGATGAACGCTGCAGGTTCTCTGGAAGTGTTGATGCCGAGCACCCAACCGGCCGAGCTGTGGCAGGAATCGGGGCGCTGGGAAGAGTACGGCCCTGAGCTGCTGCGCATCAAAGACCGCCACGGTCGCGACTTCTGCGCGGGCCCGACCCATGAAGAAGTGATCACCGATCTGATGCGCAACGAGTTGAGCAGCTACAAACAGCTGCCGATCAACCTGTACCAGATCCAGACCAAATTCCGTGACGAAATCCGCCCACGCTTCGGCTTGATGCGTGGCCGTGAATTCATCATGAAAGATGCTTACTCGTTCCACGCTGATCAGGCATCGCTGCAGGTCACCTATGACCGCATGCACCAAGCGTACTGCAACGTGTTTACCCGCTTGGGCCTGAAATTCCGTCCGGTTGAAGCCGACAACGGTTCGATCGGTGGCGCCGGTTCGCACGAATTCCACGTACTGGCCGAGTCCGGCGAAGACGACATCGTCTTCAGCAACGGTTCCGACTACGCGGCGAACATCGAAAAAGCCGAAGCGGTGCCACGCGAAACTTCGCGCCCTGCTCCGACCGAAGAGCTGCGCCTGGTCGATACGCCAGACACCAAAACCATCGCGGCGCTGGTGGAAAAATTCAATCTGCCGATTGAAAAGACCATCAAGACCCTGATCGTGCGCGCCGAAGAAGAAGGCAAGTTGATCGCGCTGGTCATCCGCGGCGACCACGAACTCAACGAAATCAAGGCTGCCCAGCAACCTGGCGTGGCCAGCCCGCTGGTCATGGCCACCGATGCCGAACTGCGTGACGCCATTGGCGCCGGCGCCGGTTCGCTCGGCCCGCTCAACCTGCCGCTGCCAATCATCATCGACCGTTCGGTCGAGCTGATGAGCGACTTCGGTATCGGCGCGAACATCGACGACAAGCACTACTTCGGCGTGAACTGGGAGCGTGACCTGCCGGTTCCGACCGTCGCTGACCTGCGTAACGTGGTCGCCGGTGACCCAAGCCCGGACGGCAAAGGCACGCTGGAAATCAAGCGCGGCATCGAAGTCGGGCACATCTTCCAGCTGGGCAACAAGTACAGCAAGGCGATGAAGTGCGAAGTGCTGGGCGAGAACGGCAAGCCAGTCACCCTGGAAATGGGTTGCTACGGCATCGGCGTATCTCGCGTGGTGGCTGCGGCCATTGAGCAGAACAACGACGCCAACGGCATCATCTGGAGCGACACCTTGGCGCCGTTCCAGATCGCTCTGGTGCCGCTGCGCTATGAAACCGAGCAGGTGCGCGAAGCCACCGACAAGCTGTACGCCGAACTGACAGCTGCCGGCTTCGAAGTGCTGCTGGACGATCGCGACAAGAAAACCAGCCCGGGCATCAAGTTCGCGGACATGGAGCTGATCGGCATTCCACACCGGATCGTGGTCAGCGACCGCGGCCTCGCCGAAGGCAACCTGGAATACAAGAGCCGTACCGAGCCGGAAGCGCAAGCGCTGCCGGTCGCCGATGTGGTGTCCTTCCTTCAGGCCCGTATCCGCCGCTGAAACCAGATAGAGACGTCATGTTCAAGCGAAACACCTTAGGCCTCGGTGGCACCGCCCTGTGCGGTGCCCTGCTGGTCAGCGGCTGTGCCAATCACATGTCACAACGCAGCGAGCACGAAGAGCGGGTCGAGCGAAAATTGCTCGACCACAGCCTGCAGATCGATGTCGGTGAGCCTAAGGAGCTTGAGCTGCCGCAGCGACGCGTAAAGATCAACGAGCAGAAGACCTTCGAAGTCACCGAGTTCGAAGTGACGCGTCGCTACGATCGCTACACGCCTTACCAGCCTTGGCGGGAGATCTATGAGATTCCGCTGGGCGCGGTAGCCGTGGTGGGCGGCATCGGCGCCAACGTGGTCAATGTGTTCGCCCTCGGCAACTTGCCGGACAGCGTCACCAAGGACTGGCTGAGCTATGGTTTTGCCGGGCTCAACCCGTTCATGAACGCGCAGTCCAACGGTCGTGCGCAACAGAACCTGGCCGGCATCGATGAAGTCCAGCGCGACAAGCGTACGGAGTATTCGAGCCTGCCGTGGAGCGAACGCCCGGTGCAGGTCAAGGCTGGCAAACAGACCTTCGACATGACCACTGATCGTAACGGTGTGCTGCGCCTGAACCTGCTCGACAGTCCGTTTGCCGAAAATGACCTCAATCATGTCGGCAAACTGCAGATCAGCGTCGAAGACGCCAAGGATGACGTGCACTCTGACTCATCGCTGATGATCAGCAGTCATCTGCGCGGCAAGTTGCTGGAAGCGCACGGGCTGATTTATGACGACCTGGAAGACGACGAAGTGAGCCAGTGGGTGCACCGGGTCAAACGTCTGTCGGAACTGGGTCTGGAAGAAGAAGCCAGCGAGCTGGAACAAAGCCTGATCGAATTGACGCGCAACGATCCTGAGTTGCAGACCGAGTTTCTCAAGTCTTTGACCAAGGATGCCGGGCGATTGGTGGCGGATCCGGGACCGAATTAAAGCCAATCGCGAGCAGGCTCACTCCTACATTGGAACGCATTTCAATGTGGGAGCGAGCCTGCTCGCGAAGAGGCCCTGACAAACACCGCAAATCTACCGCTCAAACAACTCCATCTGCTCAAACCCGCCGCGCAAATCCTCCAGCCTTACCCCAACCCCCAACAACCGCACCGGTTTACCGCCGCGATTAAACGCCTGCGTCAGCATCAACTGATAACTGCCCAGATCCCGCCCCGCCCCGGCCTGCTCCAGTGTGGTCTGGGTGAAATCATGAAACTTCACTTTGACGAACGGCTTGCCCGGCCGATAACTGCTGTCGATCCGCGCCATACGGGTTTTCAGGGTTTCGAGCAGTTCGGGCAATTTATCCAGGCAACTGCGCAGATCCGGCAGATCAACGTCGTAGGTATTTTCCACACTGATCGACTGACGCCGGCTGTCGTTATGCACCAACCGATCATCGATCCCACGGGCCAGACTCCACAGTCGCTCGCCAAAACTGCCGAACTCGCGCACCAGCGCCAGCTTGTCCCACTCGCGCAAGTGCTGGCAGTCGACGATCCCCAGCTTGCCGAGCTTGTCGGCGGTGACCTTGCCGACGCCGTGCAACTTGCTCACCGGCAAACCGCTGACAAACTCCTCCACCTGATCCGGCGTAATAACGAACAGTCCATTGGGCTTTTTCCAGTCACTGGCGATTTTTGCCAGAAACTTGTTCGGCGCCACGCCCGCAGACACGGTGATGTGCAATTGATTGGAGACCCGCCGGCGAATGTCTTGGGCAATGCGTGTGGCACTGCCGCCGAAATGCGCGCTATCGGAAACATCCAGATAAGCCTCATCCAGCGACAGCGGTTCAATCAGGTCGGTGTAATCGCTGAAGATCGTGTGTATTTCTTTCGACGCTTCGCGATAGGCGTCCATGCGCGGCTTGACGATGGTCAGGTCCGGGCACAGCTTCAAAGCATGTCCCGAAGCCATCGCCGAACGCACGCCATAGGCCCGCGCTTCGTAATTGCAGGTGGCGATCACCCCGCGCCGGTCCGCCGAGCCACCCACCGCCAACGGCTTGCCGGCCAGACGCGGGTCATCGCGCATCTCGATGGCGGCGTAGAAACAGTCGCAGTCAATGTGGATGATTTTTCGCTGAGTCATGTCAGAAAAGGAAACGTGGCGAGCCGGATCGGCAGTATCTCACTGACACCTGTATATAGCACCAGTGGTATGAATGTTCTTTCTAGGCGGTAGGAAATGTCCTTTGAATTTATTTTATCAATCGACGAGAGGCATCCAATAGAGCTGAAAGCCTTGCGCCACCTGCCCTGCAGCAGGAAAAACACCCGACAAAAAGCGCTAACCGATTGAACCTCAACAGATTTTATCCAGATTGCGGGTTGACACCCCTGCGTTCCTCTGTAGAATGCCGACACACAGACGCGGGATGGAGCAGTCTGGTAGCTCGTCGGGCTCATAACCCGAAGGTCGTCGGTTCAAATCCGGCTCCCGCAACCAAACATCAAAAAAGGCTACTCGAAAGAGTGGCCTTTTTTGTGCGCGTCTGTTTTGTCGATTTCCTCTTTTTATAAAGAAGCGATCGCCAAACAGGAATTCTTTGCATTTCCGAAACTTAACGCACCACCTGCGACCGTTTGACGCGAATGCACACTTATTTGACCCTTTACGGGATTAGCGGTTGACACCTCGCCGTTCGCCTGTAGAATGCCGCCACACAGACGCGGGATGGAGCAGTCTGGTAGCTCGTCGGGCTCATAACCCGAAGGTCGTCGGTTCAAATCCGGCTCCCGCAACCAAACATCAAAAAAGGCTACTCGAAAGAGTGGCCTTTTTTGTATCTGTTGAAAAAGTCCTTTCGCAACAATGATCTGTCACTGTGCAGTGAACCGCTTGGGATCTTCAGAAGTCCTCACTTGCGACTATGCTTGAGTCGCAGGCAAGGCCTCTGCAATCCAGGAACTGCCCTCGCCGATACCCGGTGAGAGGCGTAGTATTTTGTGATTATTTTTTTCTACAGGGATTGGTAACTTGGCTGGATACCTCCATCCTGTCGCGCACAATCCAAGAGGTGATTGATGCGCGCCAACTCGTCTGATCCACAAGACACCGTCACAGCGGAACACCCGATCAAACCCGAGCGCCTGCGCTTGCTGGATCGGTTGAGCAAATACCGTCAGCCCATCGGGCTGGGGGTCACCTTGCTGTTGTTCGCCATTGCGCTGATTGCCTGTCGTCATCTGCTCGCCGAACTCGATCTCGATGCGTTGCACGACTCGATTCTTGACGTGCCGAAACCCGCCTTGCTCGGCGCCTTCGGTGCGACCGTGGTCGGCTTCATTATTCTGCTTGGCTATGAATGGTCGGCCAGTCGCTATGCCGGCGTGACCTTGCCGCCGCGCACATTGGCGCTGGGCGGCTTCACCGCGTTTGCGATTGGTAATGCGATCGGTCTGTCACTGCTGTCCGGTGGCTCGGTTCGCTACCGTTTATATGCACGACTGGGTCTGGGGGCGTCGGAAGTCGCGCACATGACCTTGTTCGCCAGTTTGTCGCTGGGCTGCGCCTTGCCGCCGCTGGCTGCACTGGCAACGCTGAGCGACCTGCCTGCTGCCTCTCAAGCCCTGGGTTTGTCCGAAGGTCTGCTCGGCACGGTTGCCGCTGTTGTGCTGGCGCTTGGCGCAGTACTGGCTATCGGCATCTACCGTCGGCGCCTGCCGGAACAACCGTTGCGCGACAACCTGCTGGTCAGGGTTGGCCGGCGCACGCTGCGCCTGCCGGGCCGCCGCCTGACGTTCCTGCAACTGATCATCACCGCGCTCGACGTTGCCGCTGCCGCTACTGTCCTCTATCTATTGCTGCCGGAGGCGCCGCCGTTCGGCGCATTCCTGCTGGTGTACCTGTTGGCATTGGCTGCCGGCGTACTCAGCCATGTGCCCGGCGGTGTCGGTGTGTTCGAAGCGATTCTGCTGGCCGCTTTCGCCGACACGCTAGGTGCCGCACCACTGGCCGCGGCGCTGCTGCTGTATCGCCTGATCTATGTGGTGCTGCCGCTGCTGGTCGCCTGCGTATTCCTGCTGATCAACGAAGGCCAACGCCTGTTTCAAACCCAGACCATGCGCGCGGCGTCCGGCCTGGCGGCACCGATTCTGGCGGTGTTGGTGTTCCTGTCCGGCGTGGTGCTGCTGTTTTCTGGTGCGACGCCCGAGATCGATACACGTCTGGAACACATCGGCTTTCTGATCCCGCATCGTCTGGTCGACGCCTCGCACTTCGGCGCCAGCCTGATCGGCGTGCTCTGCCTGATGCTCGCTCAGGGCCTGCGTCGGCGCTTGTCGGCGGCGTGGATGCTCACCACCATTCTGCTGCTGGTCGGCGCCCTGCTCTCGCTGCTTAAAGGTTTCGACTGGGAAGAAGCGACGCTGATGACCCTCACCGCAGCCCTGCTCGGTGTGTTCCGTCGCTCGTTCTATCGCCCGAGCCGCCTGACCGAACTGCCCTTCTCCCCCCTGTATCTGGTAGCCAGCCTCTGTGTGCTGGGTGCTTCGACGTGGCTGCTGCTGTTCGCCTATCAGGACGTGCCGTACAGCCATCAACTGTGGTGGCAGTTCACCCTCGACGCTGACGCCCCGCGTGGCCTGCGCTCGCTGCTCGGCGCTGCCGTGCTGTTGCTGGTCATCGCGCTGACCTGGCTGCTGCGCACCGCGCGCCCGGTCATTCACCTGCCGACGCCTGACGAGCTCGATCGCGCGGCGAAGATTCTGATGGCGTCGTCGCAACCCGACGGTGGCCTCGCGCTGACCGGTGACAAGGCGCTGCTGTTTCACCAGAACGACGAAGCGTTCCTGATGTACGCACGCCGTGGCCGCAGCCTGGTGGCGCTGTACGACCCGATCGGCCCCGGCCAGCAGCGCGCCGAGATGATCTGGCAGTTCCGCGACCTCTGCGACATTCACCACGCTCGCCCGGTGTTCTACCAGGTGCGCGCGGAGAACCTGCCGTACTACATGGACATCGGCCTGACCGCGATCAAACTCGGCGAAGAAGCCCGGGTCGATCTGCTTCGCTTTGACCTGGAAGCCAAGGGCAAAGAGATGAAGGACCTGCGCTACACCTGGAACCGTGGCACCCGCGATGGTCTGTCGCTGGAAATCCACGAACCGGGCCAAGCGCCGATGGACGAATTGAAAGTGATTTCCGATGCGTGGCTGACCGGCAAGAACGTGCGTGAGAAAGGCTTCTCCCTCGGCCGCTTCAGCGACGATTACCTGAAGCATTTCCGCATCGCGGTGATTCGCTTCGAAGGTCGCCCGGTGGCATTCGCCAACCTGCTCGAGACTTACAGCCATGACCTGGCCAGTCTCGACCTGATGCGTGCGCACCCGGACGCCCCCAAGCTGACCATGGAATTCATGATGGTCGGCCTGATTCAACACTATAAGAGTCACGGATACGCGCGCTTCAGCCTGGGCATGGTGCCGTTGTCGGGGTTGCAACCCCGGCGCGGTGCACCGCTGACCCAGCGACTGGGCTCGATGGTTTTCCGCCGTGGTGAGCAGCTGTACAACTTCCAAGGCTTGCGCCGCTTCAAAGACAAGTTCCAGCCTGACTGGGAACCCCGTTATATGGCCGTGCCCGCCGGACTCGATCCGTTGGTGGCGCTGGCCGACACTGCTGCCCTGATCGCGGGCGGCTTGACTGGACTGGTGAAACGCTGATGATTCAACGCTCCCTGAAGTACATCCTGGCCGCACTGATCGTGCTGGCCGTGATTGCCGGCGGCGGTTTCTGGTACCTGAAACGCCCGGCACCGGAACCGACCGTCGAACAGCTGACCCCGGCCGACGGCGCCGCCATGACCCGCATCATCCCCGGCACCAAGCCCAAGGCGCAGGTCCTGATAGCGGTCAACGACGACCAGAAACTCAGTGAAAAACAACTGACCACCCTGAGCCGCAGCGCTTCGGCGCAGATCGTTCAGGTGATTCTGCCCAAGGACTGCCTGCTGCAAAGCCGCGCCCTGCAATCGGGTCTGCGTGAACTGAATGGCCCCGCTACCTTGGTCAGCGGCATTGGCCCGGGCGCCGTATTGGCGTGGCGCTGGTTGTCGGAACAGAAAGATGACAAAGCCCAAGCCGTGTCCGTCGACCTCGCGCTGGAAAAGGGTGGCTGCACCCACCTGCTGCCGAAATCCGCCGCCCACGGCCACTGGCTGGTGGCGTGGAACGACAACCCGGACGACGCCAGCGCAGGTTTCGTGCGCGATCAACCGAACGCCGAAACCAGCATCAGTGACTACGACATCAACCTGCCGCAAGTGCTGAACAACGAACTGCGCAAGATCCTCGTCGGCGGCGACAAGGCCAACGGCGGTCTGGCGATCCCGGTGGTTGAAGTGCCGGCCGGTCAAGCCAAGGACACCGTGACCCTGTTCCTTTCCGGTGACGGCGGCTGGCGCGATCTCGACCGCGACGTGGCCGGTGAAATGGCCAAGATCGGCTACCCGGTGGTCGGCATCGACACCCTGCGCTACTACTGGCAGCATAAGAGCCCGGAGCAAAGCGCGCTGGACCTGACCGAACTGATGCAGCACTACCGGCAGAAATGGGGCACCAAGCGCTTCATCCTCACCGGTTACTCGTTCGGCGCTGACGTGTTGCCGGCGATCTACAACCGCCTGCCAGACACCGAGCAGCAGCGTGTAGACGCGATCATCCTGCTGGCCTTCGCCCGCACCGGCAGCTTCGAAATCGAAGTCGAAGGCTGGCTGGGCAATGCCGGCAAAGAAGCCGCCACCGGCCCGGAGATGGCCAAGCTGCCAGCGGCCAAGGTTGTGTGCATCTACGGTGAAGAAGAGACCGATGAAAGTGGCTGCACGGACAAGACTGCAGTCGGCGAAGCAGTGAAACTGCCTGGTGGCCACCACTTCGACGAGAACTACCCGGCGCTGGCCAAGCGCTTGGTGGACTTGATCGAGAAGCGTCAGAGCAAGGACTCGGTCGCCGAAGAGTGATCTGAGCCACGCCCACAAAAAAGCCCCCGCAACTTCACAGTTACGGGGGCTTTTTACATCTCGGACGATGAACCCATTCCCCTGTAGGAGTGAGCCTGCTCGCGATAGCGGAGTGTCAGCCACCTAGTTGCCAACTGACACACCGCTATCGCGAGCAGGCTCACTCCTACAAGGGAATTGCGCTGGTTTCAGACAACTCGTCAGTCTTGCTGGCCAAGCTGAACATCTATCCACGTGACATCATCGTCGCCAACGCTAATGTCGCTATCCGGCGCCGCCAACAAACTGCTTTGCTGCGCTTGCGTCAAGTCCGCCCAAAATCCATCAGTGACAAATACCAAGCGCTCAACAGTGTCCAGAGCACAACAAACAAAGTCAGGGTTCGGGACCCGATTGATCTTCAAGCATCGCGTTACCGAATTTCGCGCGGGGTCTTGCGCCAACTCACAGTGCGAACGGTCGCGCCGCCAATTGGCCTTGCAGTGAGGTGGCGTAATCCACTCGATGGCACCCGCCAACGTCACAATGCCGCATGAACAGTCTCCCTCGTATGCAACGGTAAGTCGGCCATGGGCGACCAATCCAATCAGGTAACAGATGGCTCCCGTCTGACCAGCAGGCAACGACGCATGAAAATCCGCAAGTATTGAACCCAATAGACGCTCAACAGCTGCGGGTTCTGCAGGATAGCTCCCCTGCTGCATCTGTGTGGAATGAGCCGCCAACATGCCGCTTACGAAGCTTTCAGCCAGCTGTCCACTGCCGCGCTTGGAAGTGCCATCCGTGACGACAAAAAAACCACCGTCCCCCTCACAGGTCGCTCCGGCATAGTCATTATTTGCCTTGCTGGCTCGCCCAGTGATTGATCGGGAGTGGTATCTCATGCGTTGGCCAGCGCTTTCATACGCCTGTGAATAATCTGTCCTCTGCCCGGATTCGCCTGCACCGAGCCTGAACTTTCGATCACGTAGCCAACCCCATCGAGCGCCATCAGTTTGTGGATTCCATCTGTGACGAACGCCTTGAGGTCGCTGTCAGCCTGGCGCACCTCCTCCAACAGCTCAGGCCGACCATCGATCAAGATGATCATGTCCTCGACATCCTTGTGATAAGGATCACCATTTCCCCGACCAGCGAAAGCTTCCAGTTTCGTCGCGAGAAAATACGCGGGCTGGAATATCTGGATGGCAGTGCCGCTGGGCAGGGTGAATTTATCCGCCCTCGCCAGCCCTTCGACGAACCAGCGGTTGGCATAGCCGAGCACTGCAGGGTCGGAAGGCATGACATCCACGACAACGTCATTGAAGCGAAAACGACAATTGACCTCGTCTTCCCCCGTGATCTTGAACCCCTTGACGGCCAGCCGTTCGGTGAGTTGGTTCCAGGCGCTGATACCGGCCAACTCGATCACAAGATCAACGTCATCAGTGAAACGAATGTCGTCCAGCACGGCTGTATCTGTGACCAGCATGGCTGTTGTGCAACCGCCAACAAAGGCAACTTCGGCGAGAAACGCCTCGCCCAAGCCCTCAGCCACAAACTCTATGAGCTCGTAATTGTGATCCGCGTTTGACGACATGTTATTTCAGCCCCATCCCTGCCTTCAGAATACTGATTGCCACACCACACTCACGTGGACCGCCCAGACGGATTGCATCAGCGAGTGCCAGATAGTGGTAAAGGATCCGGTCTTTTTTCACCGCTTCCGGCACTGTTTTGTAAAGTGGCGCTATCGCTTGGCCTCTCTCGGTTCCATGCGCATCGGGCCAGACCGGAATCAGACCACCCGCACTCTTGATGCTTTTGGACAGCGCAGGTGCCGCAAAGCCCGTCGGTATGCCACGAACCATCGCGCCTGGCTTGACCGGGAAGAAGTACTTCAGCGCGTGCTCGGTAATTTTCAGCAGTTCCCGGCGGTTCACTTTGGCAAGGCCGGTGTCGTAGTCATGGATGAGCAATCCGGATTCCCGGCATCGGGCGAGAGCATTTGAGACTTCGCTTTTGCTCAGTCCGAGAGAGGCAGACAGGGCACGCAGAGAATACCGATCACTCCAACTGGTCAGAGGTGTATCAGCTGCTGGTTCTGCCCATCCCTCCCAGCCTGACCCATCAGCGAAAGGCGAGTCGAATTCGCGGCGATGAAAGATTGCGTCTTCCCCATCAGTGGAATACGTGACCAATGGCTTCCCCACACTCTCCCCTGCGGTCATTCGGCTGACGACATAAGGCCTGAGCAGCTCTTCGACCCTGTCCGAATTCGATTCGGCCTCCATCTCCCCCAAGAGGTTCTCTTCCTGAGCGTGGAGACTGGCCATTTTGAACAAAAGTAAAATGTCTTGACTCTTCATTTAGCTCAAAACCTCAAGTGTCCACATTCCATAAAACGTGGACACTTGTCTCACTGCCGAGGTCGGGTCGTCAAGCCCTTGGGTCGATCACTAATCGCTGCATACCTTGCCCGCATATCGTCATGGCTGATTGCGCGGACCAAATCAAAGACGAGCAATCGTTCACTGGCCTTCTTTTCGATCCGAAGCTCCTCTGGTTCATCCTGTACTTCTTGTTCCGCTGATGCCGTCATACGTACCTGAATGCCTTGCACACGTCAGTTCGTGCGTGACGTTTAGTATCGTTTACTTCCAGTCTCGCAATATCAGATGACGCCCACAGACCTTGTAGGCAAACTCCGAAACTCTTGCTGGGGCGCTGTGCCGCTCTATTGCGCTGTTTTTCGACGGGATACTCTCCGGACGTCGCTGACCCATTCAGCGATCGGGCTTGGTAACCCGGTGGAATAAGGCGCAACAGCGCACCCGACACGACTCAGGCGAAATCCCGTCCGAGTCCCTGTGTTATGGCAGCTGTGCGTGGGACGCTTTCGGGCGTGCCGGTTTCCTTGATTCCCCGGTTTACCAACCTGCGCACAGCTGTCACCCATTCGCTTGGTATCGGATGCGGCAGCTCTCGAAATCAAGGGAACTGACCATGAACAATCCACCTGATCTTAAAACCATCGGCTTCACCCCTTTCCTCTACAACTCGGATCAAGCGTTCTTCAACGTCCGCGCCGGCATCCCGATCATCGATGCCTTGTCCCAATCCTCCGACCTGCTATCCCTCGCCAAATCCTTCGCCGAGGATGCAGCCTTCATCAAAGACACCGACCGCCATGCCTGGGCCGCGCATTATCTGACAGTGATGGGCAAAGCCTTGATTGATGATGTGATTCAGGCGTTGATGCCACGACCTACGCGGACGAAGACCGAGTCCGAAGAAGAATTGCCTGAAAGCCACTAACACCACAGAACCCTTGTGGGAGCGAGCTTGCTCGCGAATGCGGTGGATCAGTCACCATATGTCTCGACTGACACTCAGCCTTCGCGAGCAAGCTCGCTCCCACATAGGATTTGCAGTGGATTGGAAGTTTATGTGCGGGCACAAAAAAGCCCCCGGCAGCCTTGAAGCTGACGGGGGCCTTTAATTTGAGGCCTGGCTTACATCTCCACCTGCGTCCCCAATTCAATCACCCGGTTCAGCGGCAGATTGAAGAACCGCAAGTTGCCGTTGGCATTCTTCAACATGAACGCAAACAACGCTTCACGCCAACGCGCCATGCCCTCTAGCTTCGAGGCAATCACCGTTTCCCGGCTGAGGAAGTACGTGGTGCGCATCGGGCTGAAGTCCAGATCATCCAGATGACACAGCTTCAGCGCCTGCGGCACGTCCGGCTCGTCGGTGAAGCCGAAGTGCAGGATCACCCGGAAGAAGCCTTCGCCGTGTGCTTCCACTTCGAAGCGCCGCGATGGCGGTACGCGCGGGATGTCTTCGTAGACCACCGTCAGCAATACCACTTGCTCATGCAACACCTGGTTATGCAGCAGGTTATGCAACAGTGCATGCGGCACGGCGTCGGAGCGCGCGGTGAGGAACACCGCAGTGCCCTGCACCCGATGCGGCGGTTGCACGCGGATGCTGCTGATGAAGATCGGCAGCGGTAGCGCGCCTTCGTCGAGGCGATCGACCAGCAGTTGTTTGCCGCGCTTCCAGGTGGTCATCAGCACAAACAGCGCGATACCGGCGATCACCGGGAATGCACCGCCCTGCACAATCTTCGGCACGTTGGCGGCGAAGTACAGACCGTCCACCAACAGGAAGCCGATCAGCACCGGCACGGCGAGGATCGGTGGCCATTTCCACAGCAGCAACATAACCGCCGACACCAGAATGGTGGTCATCAGCATGGTGCCCGTCACTGCCACGCCATAGGCCGAGGCCAGTGCGCCGGAGGATTCGAAGCCCAGCACCAGCAGCACAACGCCAACCATCAGCGCCCAGTTCACCGCGCCGATGTAAATCTGGCCCTGCTCATCGCTGGAGGTGTGCTGGATGTACATGCGCGGGATGTAACCGAGCTGAATCGCCTGACGCGTCAGGGAGAACGCGCCGGAAATCACCGCTTGCGAAGCGATCACCGTGGCCAGCGTCGACAGTCCGACCAGCGGAATCAGCGCCCAGCTCGGCGCCAGCAGATAGAACGGGTTACGCGCCGCTTCCGGGTTGTCCAGCAGCAAGGCACCCTGGCCGAAGTAGTTCAGCACCAGCGCCGGCAGCACCAGCAGGAACCACGCCCGGGCAATCGGCTTGCGACCAAAGTGGCCCATGTCGGCGTACAGCGCTTCGGCACCGGTCAGGGCCAGCACCACGGCGCCGAGGATCGCCACGCCCATGCCGGTGTGGACCATGAAGAAACGCACGGCCCAGACCGGATTCAGCGCATGCAGCACTTCTGGCGTGTGGCTGATGCCATACACACCGAGGGCGCCGAGGACGAGGAACCAGGTGACCATGATCGGCCCGAACAAGATGCCGATCCGCGCTGTGCCATGGCTCTGGATCAGGAACAGCCCGACCAGCACCACCAGCGACAGCGGCACCACCCAATGGTCGATACCCTCAAACGCCAGCCCCAGACCTTCAATCGCCGACAGCACGGAAATCGCCGGGGTGATCATGCTGTCGCCGTAAAACAGCGCCGCACCGATCAGTCCGCACACCACCAGCAACGACCGCAGCTTCTTGCGATGCCCGGCCGCGCGACGGGCCAGTGCGGTGAGCGCCATGATGCCGCCCTCACCCTGGTTGTCGGCGCGTAGCACGAACATCATGTATTTGATCGACACGACCCAGATCAGCGACCAGAAGATCAACGACAGAATGCCCAGCACGCCGTCGTGATTGACCGGTACGCCGTAACCACCGGAAAACACTTCTTTGAGGGTGTACAACGGGCTGGTGCCGATGTCGCCGTAAACTACCCCGACTGCCGCGACCAGCATGCTCAGCGGCTTGGTTGCCGAACCCTCGGCGCCTGCCGCATGACTACTTGCCTGACCCATCCAACACTCCTACTTCTCAGAACCGGCTTCTTTGAATGAAGCACTATGCTTTGTGGTGCAGCATGCGCTGTTTTACCTGTTGTTACAGACGTTTTGTTGACTGTAAAAAATTGGTAAAGCTCAACGGCGCGAAGCATAGCGCAGCACTCGTCGTATTTCCCGGCATAAAGCTGGTCAAGTGCGCTCCTCACCGCTAGAATTGCGCACTTTTTGATCAGAGGCGCGCCCTAAGCGCCCATCCGTCGGCTTTCGCACCAAGAAAGCGATGTCACAAAATACCGAGGTTAGACATGTCCACCACTCCTGCGCCGGCCAATCCCAAGGTTGGCTTTGTATCTCTGGGTTGCCCGAAAGCACTGGTCGACTCCGAGCGCATCCTGACCCAGCTGCGTATGGAAGGCTATGACGTGGTGTCCACCTATCAGGACGCCGACGTGGTCGTGGTCAATACCTGCGGTTTCATCGATTCGGCCAAGGCTGAGTCGCTGGAAGTGATCGGCGAAGCGATCAAGGAAAACGGCAAGGTGATCGTCACCGGTTGCATGGGCGTGGAAGAAGGCAATATCCGCGACGTGCACCCGAGCGTGCTGGCCGTGACCGGTCCGCAGCAGTACGAGCAAGTGGTCAACGCCGTGCACGAAGTGGTGCCGCCGCGTAAAGATCACAACCCGCTGATCGACCTGGTGCCGCCGCAAGGCATCAAGCTGACCCCGCGCCACTACGCCTACCTGAAGATCTCCGAAGGCTGCAACCACAGCTGCTCCTTCTGCATCATCCCGTCGATGCGCGGCAAACTGGTCAGCCGTCCGGTCGGTGATGTACTCGACGAAGCTCAGCGCCTGGTCAAATCCGGCGTTAAAGAGCTGTTGGTGATCTCGCAAGACACCAGCGCCTACGGCGTTGACGTGAAATACCGCACCGGCTTCTGGAACGGCGCGCCGGTGAAAACCCGCATGACCGAACTCTGCGAAGCGCTGAGCACCCTCGGCGTCTGGGTCCGCCTGCACTACGTTTACCCGTACCCGCACGTTGACGAGCTGATCCCGCTGATGGCTGCCGGCAAGATCCTGCCGTACCTGGACATCCCGTTCCAGCACGCCAGCCCGAAAGTGTTGAAGTCGATGAAACGCCCGGCGTTCGAAGACAAGACCCTGGCGCGGATCAAGAACTGGCGCGAAATCTGCCCGGATTTGATCATCCGTTCGACCTTCATCGTCGGCTTCCCGGGCGAAACCGAAGAAGACTTCCAGTACCTGCTGAACTGGCTGACCGAAGCCCAGCTCGACCGCGTCGGCTGCTTCCAGTACTCGCCGGTGGATGGCGCTCCGGCCAATGATCTGGATCTGGAAGTGGTGCCGGACGAGGTCAAGCAAGATCGTTGGGATCGCTTTATGGCGCACCAGCAGGCGATCAGCTCGGCCCGCCTGCAAATGCGCATCGGCCGTGAGATTGAAGTGCTGGTCGATGAAGTCGACGAGCAAGGCGCGGTTGGCCGCTGCTTCTTCGATGCCCCGGAAATCGATGGCAATGTGTTTATCGATAACGGCAGTAATTTGAAGCCTGGCGACAAGGTCTGGTGCAAGGTGACTGACGCTGACGAATATGATCTGTGGGCTGAGCAGATCTGATCTGAACGTCAAAAGCCCCTCACCCTAACCCTCTCCCGGAGGGAGAGGGGACTGATCTATGTGTTCTTGCGAGCTGCACCGACCTGAACGTTCGAGTCGAACTCAGGCTTTGAACAGCACGGAGATCAGCTCCCTTCCCCCTCGCCCCCTTGGGGGAGAGGGTTGGGGTGAGGGGGTGAGCTCTTGCTGGCGACAGAAACAGCCAGCCAGACACCGCAAAAAATACAAAAAGCCCCGCTCTTTTTACGAGATGCGGGGCTTTTTTACGGCTATCGTTTAGCGGGGGACGGACTCCCTTGAAACGGACAAGAGGCAGACGGGCATGCGTCACCATTCGGTCATCCACACGCCGAAACTCAGCGATTACCAGGAACTGACCCGGGTCTGGGAGGCCTCGGTTCGCGCGACACATGATTTTCTGCCGGACAGCTATATCGAACTGCTGCGCAATCTGGTGCTCACCCGCTATCTCGATGCAGTAATGCTGATCTGCACCAAGGATGCTAACCAGCGCATCACCGGATTTGCCGGAGTTGCAGCGGGCAAGATTGAAATGCTGTTCATCGATCCCGAACATCGTGGCCAGGGCTTGGGCAAGAAACTGCTCACCTACGCGATGCAGCACTTGAATGCCGATGAACTCGACGTCAACGAGCAGAACCCACAAGCCTTGGGCTTTTACTTCAAGCAGGGTTTTGAGGTGATCGGCCGTTCGGAGGTGGATGGCATGGGCCAGCCGTATCCGTTGCTGCACATGCGCCTGCGACAAAATCAGCAACGCTCAGGCAACGGCTGATACACCAGGGAACCCCTGTGGGAGCGAGCTTGCTCGCGAATGCGGTGTACCAGTCACTGCACACATAGACTGGCAGGACGCCTTCGCGAGCAAGCTCGCTCCCACATTGAATTCAGCGCCTGTAAATCGAACCGGGCTTAACCGGCGCCACACAGGTACAATGCCCACCCCTTTTTTGTTACGGCCCTGTCATGACTGACCCGATTCGCCTCTCCAAACGCCTCATCGAACTGGTCGGTTGCTCCCGCCGGGAGGCCGAGCTGTTCATTGAGGGCGGCTGGGTCACCGTGGACGGCGAAGTGATTGACGAGCCGCAATTCAAGGTCGGCGACCAGAAGGTCGAGCTCGACAAGGACGCCAAGGCCACCGCACCGGAGCCGGTGACCATCCTGCTCAACGCGCCGGCTGGCATGGATGTCGAGACCGCCATGCAATCGCTGAGCGCCGAAACCCTCAGCGAAGAACACCGATTCAGCAAGCGCCCGTTGCGCGGGCACTTCCTGCGCCTGACCGCCAGCGCCGACCTGCAAGCCAAGGCTAGCGGCCTGCTGGTGTTCACTCAGGACTGGAAAATCCTCCGCAAACTCACCGCCGACGCCGCGAAGATCGAGCAGGAATACGTGGTTGAAGTTGAAGGAGACATGGTCGCCCACGGCCTCAATCGCCTGCAGCACGGCCTGACCCACAAGGGCAAGGAGCTGCCGCCAGTCAAGGCCAGCTGGCAGAACGAAAACCGGCTGCGCTTCGCCATGAAAAACCCGCAGCCCGGCATCATCGCCCAGTTCTGCGAAGCGGTGGGCCTGAAGGTCATCGGCATCCGTCGCATCCGCATCGGCGGCGTCTCGATCGGCAAGGTCCCGGTTGGCCAATGGCGCTACCTGTCCGGCAAAGAGAAGTTCTAAGACTTCCACTGCCGCCACACATTCCGGCGGCGCGCCCGCGTGCTGCCCACAACGCTTATCAGGATTACTCACATGATTCATAACGACGTACTGCGCAGCGTGCGCTACATGCTCGACATCAGCGACAAGAAAGTTGTCGAAATCATCAAGCTCGGCGGCATGGAAGTAGCGCTCGCCGACGTAGTGACCTGGCTCGACAAGAAAGAAGAAGACGAAGAAGGTTTCGTGCGCTGCCCGGACGAAGTCATCGCGCACTTCCTCGACGGTCTGGTGATCTTCAAGCGTGGCAAGGACGAAAGCCGTCCGCCGCAGCCGATCGAAGTGCCGGTGACCAACAACATCATCCTGAAAAAGCTGCGCGTGGCCTTCGAACTGAAAGAAGACGACATGCACGCAATCCTCAAGGCCGCCGAGTTCCCGGTGTCCAAGCCTGAGCTGAGTGCGCTGTTCCGCAAGGTCGGCCACACCAACTACCGCCCGTGCGGCGACCAGTTGCTGCGCAACTTCCTCAAGGGGCTGACCCTGCGCGTTCGCCCGGCCTGATCCCCTTCTGCGGTGGCGACTGATGGTCGCCGCCGCAACGCATGACCGCTCATTCCCTCTGAAAATAGTGGCTCCGCTTTTCGCGGCTGACGACTAGGGTGTATTGATCCCTAGCACTCAGGACTCGCCATGCACCCGTATTTCTCCCTGCAAGGCCGCACCGCTCTGGTGACCGGCGGCACCCGTGGTATCGGCAAAATGATCGCCAAAGCCTTTGTCGAGGCTGGCGCGCGCGTCTATGTCTGCTCGCGCGACGCCGAAGCCTGCCATCAAACCGCGGAAGAACTCAGCGCCTTGGGCAAGTGTCACGGCGTGGCGGCGAATCTGGCGACGGAAGAAGGCGTGCAGGAACTGGCCGCGCGCCTGGGCGAGCAGATCACGCATCTGGATATTCTGGTGAACAACGCCGGCACTACTTGGGGCGCGCCGCTGGAGAGCTACCCGGTCAAGGGTTGGGAAAAAGTCATGCAGCTCAACGTGACGTCGGTGTTCAGTTGCATCCAGCAGTTTCTACCGTTGTTGCGCAAAGCGGGTTCGGCGGCGAACCCGGCACGGATCATCAACATCGGTTCAGTGGCGGGGATTTCTTCGTTTGGCGAGCAGGCGTATGCCTACGGGCCAAGTAAGGCCGCCCTGCATCAATTGTCGCGGATTCTCGCGCGGGAACTGGTGAGCCAGCACATCAACGTCAACGTGATTGCGCCGGGGCGCTTTCCGAGCAAGATGACCCAGCATATTGGCAATGACCAGCAGGCATTGGCCGAGGATACCGCGCTGATTCCGATGAAGCGTTGGGGGCGTGAAGAGGAAATGGCGGCGTTGGCGATCAGTCTGGCGAGTACGGCTGGGGCCTATATGACCGGGAATATTATTCCGCTGGATGGTGGGTTCAGTCTGTAGATCGGCGGCGCGGCCTTCGCGAGCAAGCTCGCTCCCACAGGGATCTTGTGCACGCCATAGATCAAATGTGGGAGCGAGCTTGCTCGCGAAGAGGCCGGTCCTGGTACCACCAGACTTGAGGGCTACCGGGTTATCATGCCCACCCTGCCACGCTTCGAATGCAAACCATGACTTACAGCGTCTCCCCCATCGGCTTCGTGCGCTCCTGCTTCAAGGAGAAATTCGCCATCCCCCGTCAACCGCAACTGGCCCCCGCCGCCCGTGGCGTGCTGGAACTGGTGGCGCCGTTCGATCAGGGTGACGCCGTGCAAGGGCTGGAGCAGGTCAGTCACGTCTGGCTGCTGTTTCTGTTCCATCAGGCACTGGAAGACAAACCACGGCTGAAAGTCCGCCCACCGCGACTGGGCGGCAACAAATCCATGGGCGTATTCGCCACCCGTGCCACCCATCGACCAAACGGCATCGGCCAATCGGTGGTGAAACTGGACAAGGTTGAAGCCAATCGGTTGTTCATCTCCGGGATTGACTTGCTCGACGGCACGCCGGTTCTCGACATCAAACCCTACGTGCCTTATGCCGACATCATCCCCGACGCCGCCAACAGTATCGCCAGCGCCGCGCCGCAGTTGATTGACGTGCAGTGGAAGGACTCAGCACTGAAACAAGCGCACACACACGCTCAGCGCCTCGACGAGCCTTTGGTTGAGCTGATCGAACAGTGCCTGGCCCAGGATCCGCGTCCGGCCTATCAAACCCCGGCGCCTGAACGCGAGTACGGTGCGCAATTCTGGGATCTGGATGTGCGCTGGCATTACCCGACGCCAGAGCAGATCCGCGTGCTCGAAGTGATTCCTGCCACAGCCTGAGGCCGCACCCACATGGATCGTGGCAGGCATGAAGGAAATGTTTCGGGCATAAAAAAGCCCCCATTGCCTGCATAGGCAATGGGGGCTTTTTAAGGGGGGCTTACTTCTCGACGAACGCACGCTCGATCAGGTAATCACCCGGCTCGCGCATCCGCGCCGAGATCTTCAGGCCGAAGCTGTCGAGCACTTCGCTGGTCTCGTCGAGCATGCTCGGGCTACCGCAGATCATCGCGCGGTCGTCCTGCGGGTTGATCGGTGGCAGGCCGATGTCGCTGAACAGCTTGCCGCTGCGCATCAGGTCGGTCAGGCGACCCTGATTCTCGAAAGGCTCGCGGGTCACGGTCGGGTAGTAGATCAGCTTGTCACGCAGCGCCTCGCCGAAGAACTCGTTCTGCGGCAGGTGCTCGGTGATGAATTCGCGGTAGGCGACTTCGTTGACGTAGCGTACGCCGTGAACCAGGATCACTTTTTCAAAGCGCTCGTAGGTTTCCGGGTCCTGAATCACGCTCATGAACGGCGCCAGACCGGTGCCGGTGCTCAGCAGGTACAAGTGCTTGCCCGGGTTCAGGTCGTCAAGAACCAGGGTGCCGGTAGGCTTCTTCGAGATGATGATCTCGTCGCCTTCCTTCAAGTGCTGCAGTTGCGAGGTCAGCGGGCCGTCCTGCACCTTGATGCTGAAGAACTCCAGATGCTCTTCCCAGTTCGGACTGGCGATCGAGTAAGCGCGCATAAGCGGGCGGCCGTTGGGCTGTTGCAGGCCGATCATCACGAACTGACCGTTCTCGAAGCGCAGGCCCGGATCGCGGGTGCACTTGAAGCTGAACAGAGTGTCGTTCCAGTGATGAACACTGAGGACACGCTCGTGGTTCATGTTGCTCATGTACGTTTGACTCCTGGAGATTGGGTCTGCGCTGGCTTTGAAGGCGACGGTGCGCAATTGCATCGCATTCTAATAGCGACGAAAATATCTGTTAACTGGATTATTAAGATAAGGGTTATCGGTTATATCGATATGCGATTTACTCTCCGTCAACTGCAAGTCTTCGTCGCCGTCGCCCAGCAGGAAAGCGTATCCCGTGCTGCGGGTCTGCTCAACCTCTCGCAGTCGGCCGCCAGCACGTCGATCACCGAACTCGAGCGCCAATCCAGCTGCCAGCTGTTCGACCGCGCAGGCAAACGGCTGAGCCTCAACGCCCTCGGCAAACAGCTCTTGCCGCAAGCGGTGGCCCTGCTCGATCAGGCCAAGGAAATCGAAGACCTGCTCAACGGCAAATCCGGTTTCGGCTCGCTGTCGGTGGGCGCGACGCTGACCATCGGCAATTATCTGGCGACCCTGCTGATCGGCAGTTTCATGCAGCGCCACCCGGAAAGCCAGGTGAAGCTGCACGTACAGAACACGGCCAATATCGTGCAACAAGTCGCCCACTACGAAATTGATCTGGGTCTAATCGAAGGCGATTGTAGCCACCCGGACATCGAAGTGCAGAGCTGGGTTGAAGATGAGCTGGTGGTGTTCTGCGCGCCGCAGCATCCGCTGGCCCAACGCGGCAGCGCGACCATGGAAGAACTGACTCGCGAGGCATGGATTCTGCGTGAACAGGGTTCCGGCACGCGGCTGACCTTCGATCAGGCCATGCGTCACCATCGTAGCGCACTGAATATCCGTCTGGAGCTGGAACACACCGAAGCGATCAAACGCGCGGTGGAATCAGGACTAGGGATTGGCTGCATCTCGCGGCTGGCGCTGCGTGATGCGTTCCGCCGCGGCAGTCTGGTGCCGGTGGAAACGCCGGATCTGGATCTGGCGCGACAGTTCTACTTCATCTGGCACAAACAGAAATATCAGACTTCTGCCATGCGCGAATTTCTCGATCTGTGCCGCGCTTTCACCGCCGGGGTGCAGCGCAGCGACGAGATCGTTTTGCCGACAATCGCTTAAAGCAGAATCACTGCCCACACCAGCGCGATCATGCTCAATGCCACGAATTGTGCGGCGCTGCCCATGTCCTTGGCGTTCTTCGACAGCGGGTGCAGTTCCAGCGAGATGCGGTCGATGGCCGCTTCCACCGCCGAATTCAGCAACTCGACGATCAGCGCCAACAGGCACACAGCGATCAACAGCGCTTGTTCGACACGGCTGACATTGAGGAAGAACGTCAGCGGAATCAGCACCACATTGAGCAGTACCAGTTGGCGGAACGCCGCTTCACCAGTGAAAGCTGCGCGCAGGCCATCCAGCGAGTAACCGGAGGCATTGAGGATACGTTTCAGGCCGGTCTGGCCCTTGAAAGGTGACATAAAGTAGAAACCAACCAAAAAGGAGTGGGAAAGCTAGATCAACAAAAGTCAAAAAAGCGTGAAGACGCCAGCCATTATTGGCTCGGAATTGACTCAAGTTGTTGCAGCAGTAAAGCCGCTTGCGTGCGAGTGCGCACATTCAGCTTGCGAAAGATCGCCGTGACGTGGGCCTTGATGGTCGCTTCCGACACGCTCAGTTCATAGGCAATCTGCTTGTTCAACAGGCCTTCGCAGACCATGGTCAACACGCGAAACTGCTGCGGCGTCAGGCTGGCGAGGCCATCGCTGGCGGCTTTGGCTTCGTCGGAAACACTGACCGCCTCGAACGCTTGTGGCGGCCAGAACACATCGCCATCGAGCACTTTGCGCACTGCTTCCTGAATCACGCTGAGGTCGCTGGACTTGGGAATAAAACCACTGGCGCCAAACTCACGGGATTTGACCATCACCGAAGCTTCTTCCTGCGCCGAAACCATCACCACCGGAATCTGCGGATACTGCCCGCGCAGCATGACCAACCCGGAAAACCCGAAAGCGCCGGGCATGTTCAAGTCCAACAGGACCAGATCCCAATCAGCCTTTTCGGTCAGACGCGCTTCCAGCTCGGCGATGCTCGCCACTTCCACCAGCCGTACATCCGGGCCAAGGCCCAGCGTCACCGCTTGATGCAGGGCGCTGCGAAACAGGGGGTGATCATCGGCAATCAGGATGTCGTATGTGGCCATTTTTCAAATGATCCTGTTTTTGATGGCAGACCCGGAGCATTCCGGTCTGGCCAAAGCAACTCAAGATGCCGCTTTCAAGCGATATCCACAGGGGCACGTTCAACGCCAATCATCAGCAAACACGGCGTTTCAAACCTTGGCCGCACCCTAATCGGCGCCAAGCATGCCCAGCGAAGACGGGGTGGTCAAGCAGCACGGCCGCTGGCTTGTACAGTATGGGCCACTATTGGGCCAACTCCGGCTGCGGCTTTCGTATATAAGGCAACAACTCGGCGTGGGCCGGCGTCGCTTCATTCATGTCCAGTTGCTGTTTGGCGCCGAGGTAATGCTGGCTGAACACGTCGAAATAGGCGTCCAACGCCGAGGCGGCATCGCTGTCACCGGCCAGCTCCAGGCACAACGCCGCGACTTCGGCGGTGCACAGGTGCTCACTGCGGGTTGAACGGCGCAAGCGGTAGCGCGAGAGTTTATCGGGCAGCAGACTGAGAATCGGCAAGCGATCGAAATACGGGCTCTTGCGGAAAATCTTCCGCGCTTCGGTCCAGGTCGCATCCAGCAGAATGAACAACGGGCGCTTGCTGCTATCGATCGCGACAGTATTGGTCACTCGCGACGGCTCCACGTATTCGCCGGGAAACACCAGGTACGGTTGCCATTGCGGATCATTGAGCAGCGCCAGCATCTGCGGATCGGGCTCGGTACGCGACCAGATAAACGCATGGTTATCGCGTACCACGTCGGCAATCAGCCAACCGGTGTTGCTCGGTTTGAACACTTCCTTGCCGGTCATGATCAGGCACACGCCCGACCGCGTCTCGACACTAGGTCGCCAGGCGCATAGGCAATGGCTGATGATCACCCGGCAATCGCGGCAACGTTCGGAGCGAAAGCCACGGGCCTGAATCGGCTTGATGCCCTCGTCCTCGCGCTGATCGCGCAAGCGGGCTACGGCGTTGGGGGCATGATGGGTCACGGGCAACGCCTTACGGCAGGAAAACTCGACACGCACAGCACTCGGCAAGGCTATAAAGGCCGGCAGTTTACCAGAGCGGCGAGTGCAAACCTGTACCGTCCCGACCGGCTCCCCTATAATCCGGCGCCACTGAACGCACAGCCACAGGGCTGGTCGAACCACCAGTCACTGAATCAGGAGAGTTTCATGCTGCGCCTTATCGTTCCTACCGCTGCCATTCTGCTGGCGTCGTCCTTCACCGCTCAGGCTGCATCCCTGAGTGAGCAGAATCTGAACCGCGAGCTGCGCAACGTCGCCGCACAAAGCAGCGTCGGCACGCCACGCGCCATCAGTGAAGACATTCTTGATCAGGGTTTCACCGTGGAAGGCACGCAGTTGATCAACCACCTGAGCGTGCAGAAGAGCCACGCCGACAAAATGCGCGCTGACCCTAAAGCCGTGTATTTCCAGTTGGGCGCCTCGGTGTGCAACAACCCGTCGTTCCGCAAGCTGATGGCCAAGGGTGCGATCATGCGTTACGACTTCACTGAAGTGAAAACCAACAAAGCGATCGGCTCCGCCAGCTACCAGGAATCGGATTGCCCGAAAGCCGCCCCAGCGAAGAAGAAGTAATCATCGCGAATTGGCGCGCCGCTGTTCATCCTCGGCGCGCAGTTCGGCCAGCAAGGCCTGCAGATAGTGTGAACGGCGCTCGCCGCCCGCCAACCGCCGGCAGCACTCCTCTTCGAGACTGAGTTGATTGGTCTCGGCTGCCGCTTTCAACATCCGATACAACTGCGTATCGATCTCCAGAATCACTCTGGCCATATGTCCCGCCTCCTTGCCACCCACGAATCCTTGAATTGCATGCGCCTGGCCTACGGTCGTTGACGCAAAGCTGTCGTACGGCGCCTGTACGTTAGTTAATCAGAGGGATTGCCGCTTGGCGCACGTTCGGACGAGCGGTGAAGCAACGCGCGGAAAATCAATAAACGATTGCCAGCCAAAACTTTACGGCGCAATGATCAAGTCAGCGCAAATCCGTGCGAGGGTCTAGATTCAGTGTATTCCCGATCTTTTTTCAACGGCAGGCAAGGAACTGCCGATCGTGTGTTTTTTGCAGCGCGGCACTGACGCCGCTCGTCAGGGCCGACGCCCTGTGCAGAAGGAGACGTTGAATGCCTTACCAACCGAATGACCTCTTGAGCCGTCATTTTCAGGAAAGCGGTCCCGACCTCATCAGCAAGGTCGAAGAACAACTCAACCGTGTTTCACCCAACAGCCCGAATATCCCTATCTACCGCGACATGATCCTGACCGTGCTGCGCATGGCCCAGGAAGACCACAATCGCTGGAACGCCAAGATCACCTTGCAAGCCCTGCGCGAACTGGAGCAGGCGTTTCGGGTACTGGAGCAATTCAAGGGCCGACGCAAAGTCACCGTATTCGGTTCGGCGCGCACACCGGTCGAACATCCGTTGTATGCGATGGCTCGCGAACTCGGTGCAGCCTTGACCCGCTCGGGAATGATGGTCATCACCGGGGCTGGCGGCGGCATCATGGCCGCCGCGCACGAAGGTGCCGGCCGCGATCACAGCCTTGGCTTCAATATCACCCTGCCCTTCGAACAGCATGCCAACCCGACGGTGGACGGTACCGGCAATCTGCTGCCGTTCCACTTCTTCTTTACCCGCAAGTTGTTTTTCGTCAAAGAGGCCGACGCACTGGTTTTATGCCCCGGTGGCTTCGGCACGCTGGATGAAGCGCTGGAAGTGCTGACATTGATCCAGACCGGTAAAAGTCCATTGGTGCCGGTGGTGCTGTTGGATGCGCCGGGCGGCACGTTCTGGCAGGGCGCGATGGACTTTATCCGCCAGCAACTGGAGAGCAACCGCTACATCCTGCCGACCGACATGAAACTGATGCGACTGGTCTACAGCGTCGACGAGGCGGTGGAGCAGATCAACCAGTTCTACAGTAACTTCCACTCCAGTCGCTGGCTCAAGCGCCAATTCGTGATTCGCATGCATCACAAACTCAGCGATCAGGCGCTGGAGCACATGCAGGAAGCATTCGCCGATCTGTGCCTGAGTGACCAGTTTCATCAGCACGACTACGCCGGCGAGGAACACGATGAAGCGCAGTTCAGCCATTTGGCGCGACTGGCCTTCACCTTCAACGCGCGCACTCACGGGCGTCTGAGGGAGTTGATCGATTACATCAACCTACCGGAAAACTGGGCAGATTCCCAACCGCAAACAGCGCAACGCAGCCGCGAACCGTCAAAGGTAATTTGAGGGCAAAAAAAAACGGCCCGCTATTTTCATAGCGGGCCGTTTTTATTGAATCGGTTTAATCGTCCATCCCTCGACCGCTGAACAAGCGGTTGATCATCTCCATCGAGAACCCCCGATAGGCCAGGAACCGGCCCTGTTTGGCCCGTTCTTTCGCATCAATCGGTAAATGCCCGGAGAACTTGCGTTGCCACGTCTCCTGCAATTGCTCCTGCCAACTGATACCGCTTTCGCGCAGGGCGAGTTCGATATCGGCGCGCTGCAAACCGCGCTGGCTCAGCTCTTCGCGAATCCGCAGAGGGCCATAGCCGGAACGGGCACGGTAGGAAACAAAGCTTTCAAGGTAACGGGCTTCGGAAAGCAGCCCCTCTTCCGTCAAACGGTCGAGGGCTGTTTCGATCATCTGCGCCTCGGCGCCGCGCTGACGCAATTTGCGCGTCAGCTCGACTCGACCATGCTCGCGACGTGCGAGCAAGTCCATGGCGGTTCGTCGCACCGCGACGAGGGTATCGAGTACTGCAGTGGTCATCGCTGCAATCAGATGTCAGCGTCGGCCAGGTCGTCTTCAGTCTCTTTGACTGCTGAGGCCTTGGAGTCGATCACGGCTGGAGTAAGCAGCTTGTCACGCAGTTGCTTCTCGAGCTTCGCGGCGATTTCCGGATTGTCCGCCAGGAACTTGGCCGAGTTGGCCTTGCCCTGACCGATCTTGGTGCCTTCGTAGGCATACCAGGCGCCGGACTTCTCGACGAAACCGTGCAGCACGCCCAGGTCGATCATCTCGCCATTGAGGTAGATGCCTTTACCGTAAAGAATCTGGAACTCGGCCTGACGGAACGGCGAAGCGACCTTGTTCTTCACAACCTTGACGCGGGTTTCGCTGCCGACCACTTCGTCGCCTTCCTTCACCGCGCCGGTACGGCGGATGTCGAGACGAACCGAAGCGTAGAACTTCAGCGCGTTACCACCGGTAGTGGTTTCCGGGCTGCCGAACATCACGCCGATCTTCATACGGATCTGGTTGATGAAGATCACCAGGCAGTTGGCGTTCTTGATGTTACCGGTAATTTTACGCAGCGCCTGGGACATCAGACGGGCTTGCAGGCCCACGTGCATGTCACCCATTTCGCCTTCGATTTCAGCCTTCGGTACCAGGGCTGCCACGGAGTCGACGATGATCACGTCAACAGCGTTGGAGCGCACCAGCATGTCGGTGATTTCCAGCGCCTGTTCGCCGGTGTCCGGCTGGGACACCAGCAGGTCGTCGACGTTGACGCCCAGCTTGCCGGCGTATTCAGGATCGAGGGCGTGTTCGGCGTCGACGAATGCGCAGGTCGCGCCGGCTTTTTGCGCCTGGGCGATCACGGACAAGGTCAGCGTGGTTTTACCGGAAGATTCAGGACCGTAGATTTCAACGATACGGCCTTTTGGCAGACCGCCAATGCCGAGCGCGATGTCCAGACCCAGAGAGCCAGTCGAGATAGCCGGGATCGCCTGACGGTCTTGATCGCCCATACGCATCACGGCACCCTTACCGAATTGACGTTCGATCTGACCCAGGGCCGCAGCCAAGGCTTTCTTCTTGTTGTCGTCCATTAAAGTCCTCACGTAATCAATAAGGCCTGACGGCCAACACCTGTATAAGTAGCCAGTATTATTCCACAGCGTTCGCGGATCGCCTACCCCTGATTTTCGATTTCTCGTGCCGCTAGTCGCAGGAGCCCCTCTAGCGCGGCCTTCACCGTTTGTCGGCGGACTTCATCGCGGTTGCCGGGAAAGTGCTGAACCTCAGTGGTGACCATCTCGCCAACGCCCCACGCCAGCCACACCGTACCGACCGGTTTGTTCGGCGAGCCACCGTCCGGCCCGGCGACACCGCTGACCGCTACGGCAAATCGCGCCAGGCTTTTGTCCTGGGCACCACGTACCATCGCCTCGACCACCTCGCGGCTGACCGCCCCGACTGTTTCGAACAGCTCGACCGGCACATTCAGTTGCTGAGTTTTCTGCCGGTTGGAATACGTGACGTAGCCAGCCTCAAACCACGCCGAACTGCCCGGGATACGCGTGATCGCTTCGGCAATCCCGCCACCGGTACAGGATTCAGCGGTGGTGACGTGGGCATTGAGCAGTTGCAGACGTCGGCCAAGGTCGGCGGCCAGTTGAGTGATCTCTTTCACGGCGTGCTCCGGATCGTGTGGAATGCCTCCACCGTACACGAGCCGGTTGCGCTTTCAATACACAGACTCATTCAAAATGTTCGGGCGCCAGCGCTCTGATATACGCCTGACACGCCTGCAAGGCGATCAGTCCACGGTCGCCGGTGTCGGTGATGGCGATAATTCGTTGAGCATGCGCCGGGTCAAGTCGGGCGCGTACGGTTGCATGATCCACGCGGCCGGCGCCGGCGGTGGCTGGCACGTTGCAGCCTGGGGCGATGTCGCTGGCGTCGAGAAGGACTGACAGGCGCACATCAGCAGTGGCAAGACGATCGCGCAGGCGATCCTGATCACGTTGGGCATCGCTCAGCGCTCGATAATGGGTTTGTTCGCTGGTCGCGAGCCGCTGCTCCAGCGCCAGGCGTTTATCCTGCTCGGCCTGTTGCGCGGTGGCGGCGGTCTGCGTCAGTTGATTAAGGGTTTCGGCGTTTAACCGGGCCTGCTCGGCCAACTGTCGGCCGTAGCGCCAGTCCTGAAACTGCCAGGCCGCAGCAAAAGCACCAGCGGTCAGCAATAAGATGCCGATCATTCGCCAGGGGATTGGCATAGCACCGCCCTCGCCCGCGCCCAGATTTCCAGACGATCCTGCAGGCCGTTCAACCCGCCGTTGATGCGACGGGTAATGGTGTTGAACTGATCGCGATCAGCCAGTTCGTTCAAGCCGTTCTGTTCCCAGAACCATGCCGCAGACTCGGCGGCCCATTGTGGCTGTTCGAGCAGTTCGGGCAGGGACAACAGACGTTCATCGCCGAACAGGCCAACGCTGCACTGGCGGTAATTCGAACGGCCAGTAATCTGGATCAACCCGCGTCCGCGGTATTTTTGCCCGTCGCCGTCAGCCTCTGGTGTGTTGCCCAGACGCAAGGCCAACGTACCGGTGTCGTATTTGCTCAGGTATTGGTTGTTGCCCAGTTCGCGCACATAGCGCAATTGCCCGGACTCGTGACCGACTTGCGCAAGGAACGCCGCGACGCGTTTGGGCGAGTCGATATGACGGCGAGCCATGGCACTGTTGAGTGCAGAAACAAAAACGCCCGCTTGGGAGCGGGCGTTGGGCATGATGTCGATAAGGTTGCTTTCAGTTATTTGCATAATGCTTGATCCTCCCTGGATATTGCCCCGATTGAATCACGGTTGACGGTTAATGCCTGTCAGCCATTTTTTTGCCAGAGTTTTCAGGGTGCCGTCCCGCGTATGTTCTTCGGGTAATGCAAACACCCAACCGAGGGTGCCGAAGTTGGCGGTCCAGTCGATTTGCGGTGCTGGAGTGATTTCAGTGATGTCGACCCAAAGCAGATCCGGGTGAAACATCTCGGCCATATTGCCTTCGGTGGAGAACAGTTCGACCACAGTGCAGTTGACGATGCGTGCGTAGGTTTTCATCAGGCGTACTCGTAGATGATCACGGCGCCTGAAGCACCTGCGCCACCAGGTCTGCCAGGTTGACTGGGTGCGTTGGCAATTCCTCCCGCACCGGAACCGAAACCGGAGCCTGGTGCGGCCAGAGAGCCTGCTGCGCTGTTGCCAAAACCGCCTCCACCCAACGGCGAGCTGCCACCGTGCCCAGCAAGGGTCGAGCCGTTGACAGAGATCTCGGGAGCGCCCGCGTTTCCCGCGTTGTTGACGATGTTGCCTCCACTGGCCGACTGGCCGGGATAGCCTCCGGTATAAAGTCCCATCCCCTGGTTCGCAACAAAGCCAATCCACGGCGACCCTCCACCACCGGCAGCCGAAACCAGCGAGCCGAAAGAGCTGGTGCCTCCTCCCCCGGCATTCGCCGCGGCCTGTCCCGCGCTTCCCCCAGCCCCCACAGTGACAGCCTGACGAGAACCAAGCGCCTCGGAAGGTAACCACGCTTCAGCATAACTACCGGAGGCGCCGCCACCCACGGTTGCATATTGGGAAGTTGTGGTCGCCCCGACTCCCGCACTTCCACCACCACCGCCCACAACCTTGACCAGAACGTGCTTCGTCCCGGCTATCGGCTCATAGGTGCCGGATACGGTAAACGTCTTTACCCCCAACAACCGGCCGCTCGCAGCATTACCACCGCTCGCATACACCAGCACCCAACTGTCCAGCGCCGCGCTGTACACCACCGAACACACACTGCTGCCGACAATCTCCGCTGGCCGCAATGCACTCTGTCCAAGGCTCAATAACGGCTTGGGCAGCAAGCCATTCGGTGCGAACGTGCTGGCTCCAGTGTTGGCATTACCAGCGGTAAAGCGCAGCGCCAGACCGTCCTTCAACGTAGTGATGACCGGCACGTAGTTGGCCATGTACAGATTGGCGGCGCCGATATCGGTCGCATGCTTGCCTTCACCGGCCTGACTGATTTTTTTCAGCGCCTGCAATAGCTGCGTCGCATCGGTTTCGTTTGGTTCAAGACCCGCAGATTTGACGACGTTCAACAATTCATCGGTAACGCTGTTGCCCCAGGTCGCCGGGATCAACGATCCGGGCAATCCCGCGACAACATCTTCATTGACGAACTTGCCGTTCACCAGCCCGACGCTGGGAGCGCTTTTTGGATAATCCATTTCAACTTCCCTGATGACTTACAGCGCAGCAGCCAACCACTTCGGCGCTACCGGCCGATGCTCGCCGAACGGAAAAAAGGAACCCTGCGGCCAGTCGCGCAATTCACGGCGATACGTCTGCAATTGGGCATATTGCTCTGTGGTCAGCGTCGTGCCGCCGCCGTCTTCCAACTCATCGCGATCACGCGCCACCAACCCGTCGGTGGCGGCCAGTTGCGCAGTGCGCCAACGGCGCTCGGCGTCAGCCGCTTCATCGGCCGAAGGAGGCGCAGGATCGACCAGAATCGGATAGCCGTTATCCGCACGCACGCCGATCACTTTTGCCGCAACGGCCAATTGCTGCAGCAGCGAGATCCAGTAAGTCTGAGGAATCTCGATGACATCGTCGGGAATGTCAGTTGAGTTGATACCCGGTACATAAACGCCCCGGGTGCTGGCGCTGAACAAAACGTTGAACGGATTCATTCAATAGCCCTTTGCGTAATAATTGATGCCCCAACCCGCAGCGACGCTGCCGCTGTAATCACGAACCTTGAGCTTGCAGCCTTGTTGCTTTCCAGAACCCGCAATCAGGATGACCATCGCCCCGTCACCGCCGGCATGAGTGGCCACCAGAGAAGAAAAGGCTGTAGGAAAAGAGATTGGGAAAATAACGTCGACTTCGCCCTTCGCATCAGTTGTGCCGACACCCCATTGCTCAATGTTGCCGCTGGCAAACCGTTGGTAACCGACGTTGCCATAGACGCCCGAATGGGCCGTGGCATAACGATCGCTGATCGACCCTCCGTACAGCCGCCATTGGCTCGCCAGTTTGATCAGGCATGCGGAGTCGCCGAGTCCGAGTTTCAGCGACCCGAACGTGCCGTTGCAGGTTTCAATTTGCTCGTTTGCTGCGGGGTTGATGGTCAGAACACCGTTGCCCGCATTGATCACGTGTAGCGTGCTGGCATGGGCAATGCCATTGATGGAGGGCAACGTTGCCGTGATCGGCGTTGCGCTGGCGAAACTCGCCACGCCCCCCACGTGGGCTACGGTCAGGACAGTGCTGGTCGGGTAAGAAACGAAGCCGGAAAACTGCAGACCCGCGCGGGCGACGAACTCGGTAGTGGCAACCGCTTTGCCTTGATTGAATTGCGGCGCCGTGACGAACAGGTTGTTGCTGCGCAGCGCACTGAGCAGTTGATTATTGGCGGCCTCCGTCGGTGTCAGCCCTGCGCTCTGGATGACCGTCAACAACTCTTGCGTAACACCATTACCCCAACTGGCCGGAATCAACGACCCTGGCTTGCCCGTCAGTAAATCTTCATCGACAAACTTGCCATCTACCAACCCGGCGCTAGGAACACTCTTTGGATAATCCATGATTCAACTCCTTGTTTAAAAATGCCTGAGACCAGTCAATCCGCATTGGCGCCCCACCATTGCGGTGCTGTCGGGCGAGAAACCGCCGTCGGGAAACCTTTAGCCTCAGGCCAGTCACGCAGCGCCTGGCGGTACTCCAGCAACTCCAGATACTGCGCGGCCTTGAGCGTCGTCCCACGCCCCAGCGCCTGTTCGTCGCGATGCCGCGTCACCCACCATTCAGTGGCCGACAGACTGGAATGACGCCACGTTCGCGCTGCCGTCAAAGGCTCTTGCTCCTCGACGACAGTTTCAGGAATGACGACAGGATTGCCCATGACCGGTAACGGCGCGAGCTCATGGCGCAGTTCACTGAGGGGCGCGCCGATATCAACGTGCATGCCCTCCGGCACCTGCACCATCGTCTCGACGAAAGCGGGGGCAAACAGTTGGGCGATCGCATAGTCACCGGTATCGATCAGCTCCACGGCGACACCATTTTCCACTCGTGCATAACGGGCCATTATTCGTACTCCCAGATTTCACAAAAGGCGTTGCCGCCGGCACCGCCCACGAAGGAATTTGTCAGATGTGATGAGCATGAACCGCTGCCTCCCGAGCCACGGATGCCTGTTACTCCCGGATTGTGTACGCCCTTGTATGGACCGCCTCCGTCGAACGGACTCGCGGCTCCACCTCCGGAGAGCATTCCCCAGTTAGCGTTGAACATTGCGTAGCCACCGGTGATGCCACGTGCATTGGCGAGATTGCCACCCACCGCGTCTTGGCCACCGAGGCCACCTTGAACATACCCGGAGGCAGAAGTTGAGGTATCAATGTTCAGGATCTGTGCACCGCCCCCGCCTGCCACGCTCATGAATGAGCCGAAGGAGGCCCCGCCGCCGCCCAGCCCCATCGTGGGGCCGACCGCACCACCCGCACCCAACGAAACAGGCACGCCGGCAAGCATTTGTGGAGTCACGTCATACAGACTCTCCGCATAGGCACCCGAACCACCTCCTCCGCCAATACGTAAATTACTGGCGGCAACAGGCGCACAACCACCACCCGATCCACCCGCCCCGACCAGCCGTACACGAATCCGTTTGGCCCTCGGGTTGGGCTTGTAAACCGTGATCCCGACCGTCTCGATCTGCCGGACCGCCAGCAGCCGCCCGACCGCGTCGATGATGCCGTAGCCACTCAAGGTCGTCGGGGTGTTTCTCAGTTTGGTGAAGTCGACCAGAGCACCGATCGCGGTCGCCAACTGATCGGTTTTCGTCTCATCGGGAGTCAGCCCCGCCGCCTTGATCGCATTGAGAATTTCCTGTGTGACGCTGTTGCCCCACTCGGCCGGGATCAACGATCCCGGCGTACCCGCCACCGGGTTTTCATCGACGAAGCCGCCGTTGACCAGCCCGACTCCGGGAATACTTTTTGGATAATCCATTGCACTGTTCCCTGCGCTGAATCAGTTGGCTACGGCTGCGCCGGGAGCGACCGGCCAGGTGATCTCGTCGGGGAAACCGATCTGTTTTTCGATACGGTTCAGCTCTACGCTGTAGAGCTTCCATTCGATCAGCAGCAGTTGTTCGTCATGGCTGGCATCGCCGATGTCTTCGGCGTATTGCAGCGGGGCGATGCGCAGGACGGCGTCGCGCAATAAGACATCACGCAAGTCGCGGCTTTGTTGTCTGACGCTCGCCAGGCGAGTCTGCTCATCCAGCACCCAAGCGTTGTCCCGCCAGACATGGAACTCGCCAGGCCAACGCTGTGCAGTCAGGCTGTCAGGCAAATCCCCCAGTTCGGTCCAGATTTGTTGAGCGCCGCCGTCCTTGCGATAAACCACACCGCGGCGGTCAATCACTTCACGGGGTACGCCGTTGATGAGCGCCCAACTGCGACCGGCTTCCGACTCGGGCAACTCGTACATCAGTTCGATGGCGTTGGCGGGAAGCTGAATCCCGATTCCGGGCGTAACGGGAAACTCGACGGGGCCGGACAGAGCGCCCGAGCCATCAAATAGATAATTGAACATGACGTACCTCAGATAAGTTTGATGCGCCCGGGATAGGCGATGTTGCGGGGGCGCGTAATACCTCCATGGTTCAGCAAATCAGCATCCGAGATTGGAGAAACCAGCTCTGAAGGTGTGATGTATTTGACGGTAGCGCCCGCGTAATCGGCGTAGTTACCCATATCGAAACCCAACTGGGTCTTCTGGGTACCGATGTGTGTCGCGAACAGAATATTGTCGCCAATGCCATTGTCGCCCTGAACCAAAGAGCCTTTTTGCCAAGACCCCGGCGCCCGACCGGTATCGACCAGACCGCCCTCGGCCAGTACGCGCAGAAACTCACCACGGGCTTCTGGCAAGCGGAAAGTCGTGGCGCCGTCTCCTGGTGTCCACGCACCGCCGCGATCGGTTTCAGAACGCAACATCCCCGACTGCTGCGCGTGGTCCCAAAGCCATGGCCATTCCGCGCGGTTCATTAAGGAACCACTCAGCGCGGCATAGCCACCGGGCAGTACAGCCAATGTGGTCTCAAAGGCTATGTGCCCAAGTGAAGAGCCATCCAGACGACCGACTGGCCACCAATTGCCCGCTGTATCACTGCGCAAATGCCACCAGTCACCGGCTCCCATCAATACGAGAAACGGATACCCGGAAGCATTTAGGTGGGTGTGAAACTTGATCGCATCACCGCTTGCACTTCTCACGATCAAGCGGTTACCGCTGTTATCGACGCGCCGCACAATGACATCACGCACCCCCAAGCTGGTATTGGCTGGAGGCAGACTGACGGTCAGTGCGCTGGCCCCGGCATCGATCAGAACCAAGCCCAACTCATCGGTGGTCAATGACCTGGACGCTCCAACCCGAGTAATCACAGAACGCATTGGGCTGGCGTTGCTGACGATCGACTGAATCGCCTTGAATAATTGGCTAGTATCCGCCTCTGAGGCCACCAACCCACCCCCTGTAACCACACTCAAAATTTCTTCAGTGACACTGTTGCCCCACACCGCCGGAATCAAAGACCCCGGCGTACCCGCCACCGGGTTTTCATCGACGAAGCGGCCATCGACCAGTCCGACGCTGGGGACGCTTTTTGGATAATCCATAGGTTGTTCGTTCCTTTGAAATGACAAATGACCGGCGTCGGCAAAACGTTCTCCGTCTACCTGTTCGCGGTCTGTTTTCTGAAAATAAAAAGCCCACGTTGAAGTGGGCTTGGGTAATGCGCGAAGAAGTTTGCAAGCAGCCGTCAGGACATCCGCGCCAACCACTTGGGTGCTTGCGGACGCGATTCGGCGTCAGCGGCATCGTTGGCGCCGGGCCAATCGCGCAGGGCCTGACGATGGGCCAGCAACTTCGCAAACTGCTTGCTGCTCAGACTTGTCTGAACTCCGGCATCCAATTCGTCGCGATGGCGGGTCACCAGCCAGTCCGATTGGGTCAGCGCTGTCGTACGCCACAGACGCTCCACACTAGAGGTAGCCTCTAGCGGCGCAGAATCATCGGCCGGTGCACTGAAGGTGTCGTCCTTGTAGACCCAACCGGCGCAAACAGGTGTGCCTGCCGGCACCGCAATACCGCAATCGATATCACCCGCCACAAGACCGGTAACCACGCCATTTTCGATCATCGCTTTCATTGTCAAACCTCCCATCGGACACGGGCGTTCATGCGGCCGGCGGCACTCAGGTTCTGTGCCCACGCAGCAATGGCCACCCGGCCCATATAGCGATCAGTAAAACCTCCCGCCGGCATGAACTGTGTTCCGACGAAATTGACGCCCGTGTCCTCACTGATCACGCCGTAATCGGTTTTGACGTTGTCATCGAAGTCAAAAATGCCGGCCAGGTAGGCACGGGGTTTACGCGCCCAATTCAACGTCACCGAGTAATTGCCATTGGCACCAGACCAGACACCAACAGCCTCAAGGCGAGCCTTGTTCGCCAACAGCGTCAGCGTAGGCAAGGTCCCGGCAGCCGTAGTCACTATTCTGGCCATCAACATGTCGATGCAGGTGGAATCGAAGCCACCGCCACTGACACCGGTTCCACCCTTCATCGACGCCGGGATCGCATCGGTATCCGCACCTTTTTGCGTGTAGCAAACCAGCGCCCCGTCACGCACCTGCATTCGCAGAAAATAGGTACTGTTGATGTCAAGCGCAGGCGATACCCACACTGGCGTCAACAACGCACGCGAGCGGGCCGCAGTGCCAAGGGTCACTTCCTCGCAGAGACTGACCAGGACACCGCCCGGCACCGACACGGTGCCACCCGCCGAGCCGCTGGCAGCGGTCACTGCAATGCGCCCATCCGCCGTGGCCACTGTCGGAAATGCCAACGCGGCGAAGGGCAAGGCTTCCTGCGATAGCACGCTCTTGAGCGCCCTGAGCAATTGATTCGACTCACTCTCGGAGGGCACCAGTCCCGCCGCACGAATCACGGTCAGCAACTCCTCGGTTACCGCATTGCCCCAAGTCGCCGGAATCAGCGATCCCGGCGTGCCGGTCAACGGATTCTCATCGACGAACCGGCCATCCACCAGACCCGAGCTGGGCACACTCTTCGGATAATCCATGGCTCATTCCTCCCTAGTCATAATTGATATGCACCTTGGTATGCGCCGGCGCACTGCGGTGGATGAGGCATTCCAGCGCCGAACCCGGATTAACGCCGAAGCGCTCGCCCCAATAGCTCGCGCCGAAACGCCGGCCGAGCAGCAAGCGGCCGCCGGTGTTGAGCGTCCACATGAACTGCGCCTCCCACGTGCCCCAGTGCGCCGAGCCGAAACGCGAGCGGCCCATGCGTGGGGCTTCGAGTTCGGTGATGGTGGCGTTGGGGTAGCCCTGGCTTTTGGCGATGTCGATGTAGTAACCGACAGCCTGGCTGCCCACCGCGAGCAAGCGACGGCGGACGGCGAGGCGGCGGTCGTCGAACAGTGGCGTGGCGCCCAGGCACGGGTCGGGCAGGTTCATCACCCGTTCCCAGTCCGGCACCAGTTCGCTGACGCCGGCCGGGTCCATCTCGTTGAGCAGGTCGGCGGCGCGGGCGTCGAGGCGTGCCAGTTCGACGGCGACGCCCTGCAGCACTTCTTCCAGTTCCGGCACCCGTTCCGGGTCCCACGCCGGGCCACTGGGCAGCAAGGCGCGCAGCTGCGCCTGATATTGCGCGGCGGTTCTTATGCCCCCCATACGCAACCTCCGAAGGTGAGCAGTTCGCTTTGCCCGGCAGGCACGTCAGCGGCCGGCGCGGTCAGCGTGTGATCGTACTCACCACCAGCGCTGCTAATGGCTTCGCGGATATGGCTGATCAGCAACGGCACACCCAGATCGGCCTCACGGTTGTGCAGGTCGCGCAATTGCGCTTCAACGGCGGCACGCACGGCGGTGGTGTCCGGGTTGACGCTCTTGAAGCGATACACCACCGGCACCTGAATCGGCCGCTGCACGTGCACTTCCGCAGTCACCGGACGCAGCGGTTCGATGTAGTCCTGAACCTCCGCCAATTGCTCATCGTTGGGCACCGGTTGCGGGTCTTCATCACGCATGATGAACACCGTCACTGTGCCTGGCCCGAGCAGGCCGCCACGACACCAGGCGCGCGTTACGCCCGGCACTTCCAGCGCCCACGTCTCGTAGTCACTGGCCGAGCCACCGTGGGGAATCACGCGGTAGGAACGAATCACCCGCGAGCGCAGCGACTCCAGACTTTCCCGCGCCACGCCGCCGCTGAGACCCGGTGTCAACACCACAAAACTGGTGCCGACCACGCCGGCAATCGGTTGCACCGGTGTCAGCGCCAGACCGGCGTCGGCATTACCGAGGCTGCCGGCATCCAACGCCGCGATGGTAGTGGTGTTGCTGCCATTGACGGTGGTGCGTGCGGTGGTGACTTTGTAGGTGCGGCCATCGCTCGCTTGCAACAACGTGTCGACATCCAGCACGGCACCGGCCGTGGCGGTAAAACTGACGCTGCCGGTGGCGACTTGCGCGGGTTTGCGCGGTTGGTTCAAACGAAGTGCGGCGATGCGCTCCAGGGTCGACTCATCGGCCTTGTCGGGCAGGATCTGCTCGGCAATCCAGTCGAGATAACCGTACAGACCATAAGCCGCGCCACCGAGGGTACGGGCCAGCACTTGCGCATCGGACTGGCGCAGCGAATCGCCGGCCAGGTCGCTTTGGGTGCGCTTGATCAGCACCGGCAGCGAAGGGGTTTCAAACGGCATAGATCACCTGCCAACTGTTATCGGGGTTGATGTCCAGACGTTCGCCGTCGGCCAGGGTCAGGACCGTGCGCAGGTTCAGGCGCTGGGCGTCGAGGCGTTCGCTGATAATGTCGATGGCGCTGCAGTGGCCGTCGTCGATCAGCCATTGCAAGGCTTCGCGGGCGTAGAACTCGGCGTCCATCTGCGTTTGTCGGGTCAGCTTGATCCGGCGCAACAGCCACAGCCGCGAGCCGATGCGATCGTCGGCGACGGTGGGAAAGGTATCGCCCCACCAGCCAAAACGTTCTTCGTCGTCGAGGGCGTCGTCATCGGCGGCGCGACGCCAGGTGAACAGGCTGATGAGTACGGCGCGGGTCAGCGCGGCGTGGAGGTTTGGGCTGATCAGCATCACTTGCCTCCTGCCGGCGCGCCGGTCTGGCCGCTGCCGGCCTGTACGCCGACGTGCACGTGTTTGATCTGGCTGATGCCGCCGGCCAACTGATCGCCGGTGGAAACGATCTTGCCGGTCTGGTTGATCACCGGCGTATCGAAGTTCACCGCGCTGCTGGCGCGGATGTTCAGCGTGGCGGTTTCGATGTCGATGATCCGCCCGCGCTTGAAGTGAATTTTGTCGCCTTCGTCGGTGTAGATCGCCACTTCGCCCGACGCCAGCGATTGCAGGCGATAACGGCGGTCGGCGATGACCAGCGCGATGGCGTGGGAGCGGTCGCCGCCGAGAAAAGTGACGACACCTTCGGCGCCGGCCAGCGGGTTACTGGTGAAGCCGTAGGGTTCGAAATGCTCCATGTCGTCGTTCACTTCGCCGGCGGTGAGGCGCATTTGCAGCGATTGCAGCTTGGATGCCGAATTGGCGAGCACGACAGTGCCGCGCGCCAGCAGGCGTGTCAGTAGGCTCATGAATTGTCCTCAAGTGGTGAGGTTGACGCTGATCCCTGTGGGAGCGAGCTTGCTCGCGAAAGCGTCCTGACAAGCACCAGAGCGGTGTCTGATCTGACGCCTTCGCGAGCAAGCTCGCTCCCACAGGGTCGGGTGTCAGGCTGAAGTTTTCTTAGGGGGTGTCGGATTGGCATCGAAGGTATGCGGCGGCGCCACTTGCAGCGTGGTCACCGAGCCTTGCGCCGACAGCGAATACGTGACTTTGGAAATCAGCATGTCGCCATCAAATCCAAGCACCGGATCCGTGACCTTGACCAGCGTGTTATGGCGCCACAGATCGCCGTTGGACTGGCGCCAGCCCTGCACCTGATAGGTGGTGGTCTGCGCCCGGCCCATACGGGTGGCGCTCTCCCACAGGGCGCGCTGCTGGGCCAGTTCGAACGTCAGCGCGGTGCCCTCGTTGATGATCGTGGTGCGTCGACGTTTGAAGCTCAGATCGGTCGCGCTGGATTCAACCTCGCTGACTGCCGCCCCGCTCTTCTTGTCCGAACCTTTCTGCTGGCCGATCACCCGGTATTCGGAAAACACCTGGCTCTGATCCATCGACGCGCTGGCGGACAAAATATTCTTGCCCAGCTCCAGCGCATCACTGGCCCGCCCACCGCTGCCCGGCTTGGCCAGCACCAGCCGACCCTGCTCGTCATCGGTGGAAAACACCCGCAGCAGCGAGAGCAAACGGTCGATCGACTGAAACACCGTTTCTCCCGGCACAATCGTGTGTTTGGTCAGCCGCGCGGTCTCGGGGATTTCATTGACCACCATCAGCCCGTACTCCATCGCCAGCGCCTGAACAATGCTCAGCAGCGGTTGTTCCTGCCACTGGTTCGGCGTGTTCCTGGCAGCGCAATCGACCAGATCCTGAGTCTTGGAACTGCCCTCGATGCTCAGGCTGATCTGGCGTCCGTCATAGCGGATCGGGGTCTTGAACACATAGCCGGTGAGCACCAGGTCCTGGCCGATTTTCACTTCGCAGGGGTCACCCGGTTTGATCCGCTGATCCACCGTCTGCCCTGGCCACTGCCAGGTGATGTCGAGTTTGAAGGTGCGGAACTGGCGCTCCAGATCAGCGGTGATTTCCACGCTTTTCCAGCCGCCGTATTCCATGTTGTTGACGGTCAGCGTGACATGGTTGTCCATTACGTCCATGACTACTCCCGAGAGACTTTCACGTCGTTGGGTGGCAGATACAACGGGTTGGTCGCTCCGTTACGCTGGACCACTTCGGTCACCCGTGTCGCATCACTGAATTGTTTGTAAGCCACTACCAGTGCCGGCAAACTTTCCTGAAACGACTTGGTGACCAGACGCACCCCCGATGACGCTACGGCTTTGAGGTGCGCCACCAGAGCATCCTGCACGTCGCTGATAGCCTGATAGTGCGCTGGACCGGCTTTGTTTTTGGCCATTTGGAGCGCCTCGACCAAGTCCTTTTGAAGCGCCTGCAAATCGTCGGTAGCCGGTACTTCCTGTCGAGAAATCGGCTGCTTCGACTGCTGATCCAAGGAAGGGGTCGACAGCAACTTCACCGGTTTCGCCGCCACCGGCATTGAGGCAACCCATTGCGCCACTTTGACAATCAGAGTGTCCTGCACCAGATCGGCCATGGCTTGCGCCGCCGCATTGGTGTCCTTGCCCGTGGTGATCTTCGGCGCATCAGCCTTGCGGATCGCTTCGAGTTGTTGGGACACGTCGGCAATCACGCCACGGTAGCCCTCCTTCGCGAACGCCTTGAGCTCCTTGATATCGCCGAGCAACCCCTTGAACTCCGCCGCCACTTCCTTGGGCAACTCCTTGACGGCTCTGACCAGTTCAGTGATTTCCTTGTATTGCGCGATCAGTGGTTTCAGCTGTTCCTTAATCACATCGAACACCCCGGTCAGGCTGTTTCGCAGATTGTTAATGCCAATCCGTGCCGCTTGAATCCGGACAATGACCTCTTCGAAACGCGACACTGCTGACCCCAGCAACGTATCAGCCTTGGCCAACAGGACTTTTTGCGTACTGACGGTGGCAGTCGGAAACGGCAACGGCCGATCGGGGTAGAACTTCAGACTGAACGTCACCAGCCCGCCGTCCTGGCGGGTATGGGTCATGTCGCACTCACCGACCTTGACTTGCAGGCGCCCGAGCCACGGGTGCACCAGCTCACCATTGCCCGCTTCCAATGCCTTGAGCAGCTTGTCGCGCTGCTCCAGGCAATCGGCGCCGATGATGAATGCCGTGATGTCGTGAGTCTTGGCCTGCTGGCCCAGATCCTCGAAATACGGCAGGTCGCGTTGCGGGTATTCGTGCAACTGACCTTTGCGACCGACCGGGGTTTTCGCCTGATCGATCCAGAACCCGACACCACGAAAGGATGCCGGCAACAAACGGTCACGCCAGTTCATTGGAACCTCCTGCCGACAGCGAGCGATAGCCGATGCGCGACGACAGCGCCAGCCCTGGTTGATTGGTTTGCGGTTGATCGGTACGCAGGCCTGCCGGCGCATTTTCGAAGCGCACGGTCAGGCCGCCTTCGAGTTGCGTGCGGTTGTTGATTGCGCTTTGTTGAATCAGTGCGCCAGAACTCTGTGGCAACGAACCACTTTGCAGTGCACCGTTACCCGTGGCTTGCGGTGTTGCTCCGAAGAACGCGGGTGCCAGTTCCCCTTTGCCTTCGGCATTGGTCTGGCGTTGCGCTTCGGTGAACGTTTCAACCTTGCCGGTGACCTTGGCGATCAGTCCGGCAAAGCCGCCGTCGAACAGCTCTTTGATCGGCGCAATCACGGTTTGCAGTTTTTGCCACAACTCGCCGAACCACTCGGTGATCGGCCCCCAGTTTTTGATGATCTGCCCCAACGGCGTCCATTCGAACATGTTGTGCAAAAACTCGAGTACCGGTGCGGCCAACGCCTGCACCACGCCCCACAGCGCCGAAAACACTTCGCTGATCGGTTGCCAGTACATGGCGATCTGTTCCAGCGGCGACCATTCGAACAGACTCTGGAAGAAGCTTTTGATCTGCTGCGCCGACGCTTGCAATGCGGCCCAGACCGGTTCGAAGAAGGCCACGATACTGCCCCAGTTGTTGACGATCATGCCCACAGGGGAATAGTCGAACAACGTGCCGAAGAAGTCCTTGATGGCTTGCGCCGCCGGTTGCAGCGCCGTCCAGATCGAGGCGAAGAAGCCGGTGATCGATCCCCAGTTGTTGATGATCATCCCCAACGGTGTCCAGTCGAACAGACCTTTGAGGAACGCCATCACCGGCACACTCAAGGCCTTGAGCAAGTCCCAGATTGCCGAAAACAGACCGGTCAGCGGCGCCCAGTTTTCCAGGATCATGCCGGCGGGCGTCCACGAGAACACCGATTTGAAAAAGTCGATCACTGGCGCGGTGACCGCTTTGACCTTGTCCCAGATCCCGGAGAAAAATCCCGCGACCGGTGACCACAGCGCCGCCAGTGCATCCAGCGGTCGCCAATCGAGGATCGAGCGCAACGTTGCCATCGCACTCACACCGATGTTTTTCACGCCCTCCCACATGCCCTTGAAAAAAGCGCTGATCGGCGTCCAGTTGGCATAAATCAAACCGGCCGCCACCGCGATGCCCATCGCGATCAACATGATCGGATTGGTCTTGAGCACCATGCTCATGACGTCCATCACCTGGGTCATGCCGGTGACGGCGGTTTGCATCGCCGAGAAAGCAATCGCCCCCGCCGCCAGGCCTTCGACCAGTTTCGGGTTGTCGGCGAGCAGGCTGCCGACCTGGGTCAGCATCGGTTCCAACCCGACCACCAGTGCGCCCACCGCCGGCACCAGTGCCGCGTCCACGGCGGCCGAAACCTTTTCCATCGATGCACTGAACACGTTCATGTTTTGCGCAGCGGCTTTCGGCGTAGCGGGCAGGTCGACGGTTTTTGCCGTGTCGCTGACTTCGGTCAATTTGCCCTGAAACGCCGCCGCCGATTTGATCCCGTCCACGAACGGAGTGATCACGCTGCCGCCCTTGAACAGGCCACTGATGTCCAGCTTACCGAGGCCGGTCTGTTCGAGATTGTTCTTGAAGCTCTCGACCTTGACTCGCAGGGCGCCGAGTTTGGGCGACAGTTCATCGATGCCCGTGATCAGCACCGGCGTTTTCACTTTTTTCTCTTCGTCTGCCATCACTGCACCTGCTGCATCGCATTGATCCGTTGCGCGTGCTCCAGCGATTCGCGGAGCACATCCAGTGGCCTGGCCATCATCTGTTCGGGGTCAACCTTCCAGAACCAGGCCAGGTCATAGGCGACGGCGATCAGGTCGGTGATGGCGCCGACGCCGCACTCATGAAAAAACTCGCAACGGCCCAGCTCAGCGCATTGAGGTCAGCCAGATCCAACTGGTTGACCGACGACGGTGGAATACCGGCGCACACGGCGATGTATTTGGCCGCCACGTCCATGTCGAGGCTGACTTCTTCGCTCTTGTCGATCTTGTACGGCAGCGCCTTGATCGCTCGCACCTCCTGCACCGTCGGACGGCGCAGGACGAGTTCGGTCAGGGGCTCGCCGTGAGCTTCGATCGCAACCTGAAGCTTCACGGCGCCGCTCATTGCCAGGTCCCCTTGATGCCTTCGAATTTCAGTTCGATGGTGGCGTCATCGCCTTTGGAGACTGGTTCTTCGACCAGATAGGCGCCGGCCAGTACGTAGACTTTGCCGTTGCTGAATTCGCAGGTGACGGTAATGTCGGTGCCTTCAATCAGCTTCTTCAGCGGGAAGTCGGCGGTGTGCAGCGCGGTTACTTTGAACGACGGCGCGATATCGGTTTCCTTGTAGAAGCCGGGTACGACGGTTTCGCGTTTGACCGCCATCAGCGGGGCTTCGCAGCCGCCATTGATGGTCAGTTGTGCGCCGTCGACTTTGACGTAGCAGGTGCCTGCAATCAGTTGACCCATGGTGTTACTCCCTTGAATAAAAAAGCCCACACGCGGTGGGCTGAATGCTGGTGGTCAAACGCGGCGATCAAGCCGCGTCGTCGTACTGCAGACGGAATTGGTTGAGCAGTGCGAACACGCGCAGACCGTTGATGTAATCCGGCGGGAACAGCACGTTCACGCGGCTCGGGTCCTGCACGTCGCGCTCGACGATCAGGTGCTCGGCAAACAGCTCGGCGTTCTCCACGTGGCCTTCGAGTTCCAGCTTGGCGTACTGGGCGATCAGCTCGCCGCGAATGGTCGCCGGGGTGACAATTGGCTGGCCGGCGCCGAAACGGGTGCCGTCGGAAGCCAGTTTGTGCCGGCCGTATTTGCTGGTGATCACGCTTTGCAGACGGCGCACGATGAACGCCGACTGGTGCATGGTTTCGCTGTCCAGGTAGGAGTTGTCGGCCTGACCGTAAGCGTTTTTCTGGTAGGTGGTGATCGAGCGCTGGATGCGCACGTAGCCGCCCTCGTAGTACGCGGTGGCGATGCCGTAGTTGAGCAGCGACTGACGCTCGGTCAGGGTGAAGCGCTCACTCGCCGGTGCCGGGTCAACGCCCGGCAGGCTGCCGCTCTGGGTCGGACGGCTGGCGTCGGCAGAGATGAACACCGCAGTGCGCGCAGCCAGTGCCGCCGCTTGCACCCAGAACGGTTGCGGAACGCCCGGTTCCAGCGCCTGAATGGTCATGTGCTGGTCGTTGCGCGCCTGGCCGGCGGCAACCAGAGTACCGACGGTGCCGCGCTTGGCGCTGTAGACGTGACCGAACAGTTGCTTGGCCCACGACCAGCGACCGGTGCTGTCATCCATGACCGCTTGCCAGGTGTTGAGGGTCGACAGATCGGACCATGGCAGTGCGATGAATTCGAACGGCTCGTCACCCAGCGCGGCAATGGCTTCAACCTGATCCGGCACACCGGCACCGCCGGTCATGGCAGTGACTGCAGTGGTCAGGCCAGCCGGGGTTTCTTCGCCGTTGCTCTTGCCCAGGCGATTGAATTGCAGGCTGATGTCGTTGCCGCTGTCGCCAGTCCATTTGGCGTTCAGGGTGACCACACCTTCGGCTGCGGCAGCGCTGACCGGCAGGTCGGCGGTGGCGTTGATTTTTTGCGCCAGGGCGGTGGCCGCTTGGGCAGCGGTGGCACCGTTGACCACGGTGGCTTGCACACGCACGCCGCCGACATACAGATTGAGCACGCCGGCCTGAGTGGCGGTGCCGGTCAGGGTCAGCACGCCTTTGGCGATCGCGCCTTCGGTGTTGTGCAGCGGCAGGCACCAGATCTCACCGATCGGGTCGGCCTTGCGGAAGGTCTCGTACATCGAGGCGAGCATCGAGCCTTGGCCACCGATGCTTTTCGCCAACGCAACGCTGGACACCAGCACCAGTTTGCCGACCTCGGTCGGCGCGATGTTGTCGTTGACCTGAGCGACGATCAGACGACGCAGGGTCGAACTCGCGCTATTGGCGGCCGAGTTGTCCATTTCGGCATAGAACAGCGGTACACGAATGTCCGCAGGGATGTTGCTGAATCCGATCGCCATTATTTGGCTCCCTTTTGTTTGGCTGGTGCGGTTTTGAGGGTGATATCGCCGTCGGCCAGACGTCGGCGCCACCAGGCGCTGTCCAGCACTTCACGGCCTTCGGCCGGCAGCAGATCGCCCGCCTCCGGGTCCGGTACGACACGGCCAGCGGCCGGCAGTACGGTGATGCGATTGCTCATGGGGTTACGTCTCCAGAGAAAGTCATTTCCACGCGCCCATCGGGGCCCGGGCGTTTCAGGTTGGGGTCGGCCGGGTCGATCGCATCGACCCGCACGGTGGCCCCGGTAAAGGACGACAAACCGTCCAGTTCGCGTTCGTGCCAACTCTCCGCAGGCTGACTCGGCAGATTGCGGCCGAGCTGGAACTCGGCAAAAAAGCGCAGCCGGTAAAAGGCGCGGCTGCTGTTGATCGAGACCATTTCGCCGCCGTCGTAAACGATGGCGCTGTAGGTCGAATCTGGTTTGAAACCGACCAGCGCGCGCCACAACTCGGCGCGCAGGTCGTGCAACAGATCCAGCGCTTTTGTAGCGTCGGTGGCGTCAAGCACCAGGACGATTTCGAAGCGGTCGCGGATCGGTTGGGTGGTGAGGTTTTGGGTGGTGCTGTTGCTGGCCAGATCGGCGATTGGCAGCACGTGGGCCGAGGGTGTCGGCAGTTCCGGGTTGCCTTGCAGCAAGGCCAGATCGAGGCCCACCGAAATGTGATTGGCAAGGCCAGGGCATTGCCCACGCAGTTGCGTGAGGATCGGGGTGATCTTCATGGGGATACTCCAGAATGAATGCGATCTGCAGCGCACTGCAAAACCTGTGGGAGCGACGGTGCGACGATTCGACTTGCTCGCGAAAGCGGTGTTTCAGTCGATGACTCTTTTGAATGTCAGATTGCATTCGCGAGCAAGCTCGCTCCCACAGGGATCTTCACCGCTGTGAGATTGAGGAATCAGTCTTTGGCTTCGGCTTTCGGGTCGAGGCACGACGCATCGATCAGGCAGCGATAGCTGTTCTCGCGATTGCCACTGGCGGTGACCTTGTCGATCGACCAGCGTCCGCGCATGAAGTCCGGCCAGGTGTCATCGAGCAGCACCAGGCCTTCGGCGGCCAGCCGTGGATCGCCGGGGCAGGTGATCTTCACCTTGAACTTTTGCCGGAGCATTTTGCGCACTTCGCCTTCTCCCACGGCGATGGCATCGGCTTCGCTGGGTTGGTGCTGGCGCAGGATCTTGTACGGCGAAAGCCCGGTTTTGACCTCTTGCAAAATACCCGTAGCAGTATCCAGCCAGCGGGTTATGCAGCCCTGATTCTGCGCCCGCGCGGTCTCTTCCAGCGTGGCGCTGACAAAGGCGTGATCACCCGGCCGATTGTTGCTGGTCACCGACAGGATCACGTTCGCCAGCACTTTGCCGGACAGTGATTTGGTCTGACCGGGTCGCGCCAGCACGTAGATCTGATCGTACGGTTTGGCGACCACGTTGTACTTTGCCGCCAACCGCGTCAGAAAGCCCATGTCGGTTTCGTTGGTTTGGTCGATGTGCTCGATCCGTATCAGTGACACATCGGGGGCAACTCGCGGTGAGAAACCATGCCGCGACACCAGTTCGCGAAACAGTCCGCCGAGCGTCGTTGGACCATGGCTGGCGGTGCGGCGCTGCTTGAAACCGGTCTCGTCATCCTTGCTGAACGGTGCAGCTGTGGCCACCAGTGTCAGGCGGAACGGGAACAGCGTCGGTGTCAGCCGTATCACTTTGAACTGGCCCTTGTCGACCATTTCGGTTTCTCGGTAGCCGACCTTCAGTCCGATTCGGCCTCCGAGGTTCGGCAGCCCGTCGAGGCCTTCAAGGTCCACGGTCAGAGTCAGTTGATCAGACTCGATCCCGGCGGCATCGATGTGCTCCCAACTGATCAGGCGTTGATTGAGCAGCGCCGCGTTTGAGCCGTAGATTTCTACCGCCGGGGTAAAACCCAGTGTCATGCAACCTCCTTAATCCCAGGCTGTGAGCGGGTTGATCGCGGCGGGTTTTGTATCGAGTTCCGGCAGTACCACCCAGACACCTGCGGACAGGACCGGGCCATGCTCGGCGAGGGTCGGATTGAGCTTCCACAGGGCCTCTTCGGCAGAATCATCGCTGCGCCCGGTTTCGCGATAGAGCAGCAGATTCACCGAATCACCGGCCACGCTTCGAACCTTACGCATTATTGAACTCCGCCAATTCGATGACCCAATCGACGACCATCGCCGTGCCGTCATCGATGATCTGGGTCTGGGTTTCCTGAACATTGTTGATCCGCCACAAACCCCAGTTGCGGCCTATGCCGTCAATCAATGGCAGCGGTATTCGCAGGGCCTGCAAGGCGCGCAATTCATCGAGCCGATCCATGGCCACGGCGTACATCGACTTGCCGGTGATGGTCAGGGTTTCCGACTTCTGGCCGGTCTGACTGGATTTGGGTTTGCTGGTGAGGATCTGTATTTCGGACCAGCCGCCATCGGACTTGCGCAGCAACTGGTGATACGCAAAGTTGCGCGAGAGGCCGAAGATGAAACTGCCCAGTGCCATTTGTTGTTTCATCAGGCGACTCCATCGGTCAGGGCTGCGTCACGGCGGGTGGCGAGCGGATTATTGGTCAACAGCGGCAAGAACTGGCCGTGGAATTGCCCACTCAGTTGCTGCCCGATGATTGTACGAATCTGCTCGGCAGTGTCCGGCGCCGGACAGGTGACCTGGATCAGTGGGGAGAAGGTGACTTGCTGGTTTTGATTTTGGGTGGGAGCGTTGACCAGATTCTTTGCGACCTCTCCCGGCGCAGCGAGTTTATCGGCGGGCGGACTGGCGAGTTTTTCCCCCAGGTAGGACCCTGCGAGTCCACCTACGACACTCCCGATGGCCGTACCGACACCCGGAAGAATAAGCGAGCCGAGAAACGCGCCAATAGCTGTACCCGCCAGCTCACCTTTTGCGCTTCCCACCGCTTTGTCATCACCTTCACGCAAGCCTTTCAGGCCTGTGTATGCGGCATGGGCGACCATCAAAGGTGCAGCGACTTTACTCACCAAAGGCATAGCCCGAGACAGCATCGGCATGACATTCGCACCTGCGCTGCGCACTGCGGGCAAGACCTTGGCAGCCGTGCTTTTGATGGCGGGCATGACTTTGAGCGCTGCACCGCGCAAGCGATTGCCCAGGCTTTGGCGCACAGCTGGCGTGCGGGGCTGAGCACTTTTCGCAGGTGGCTTGGCTCGTTTGCCTTGACCCGACCCGCGAGCTGATCGCTTCTTTTTTCGACCGCCACTGTCGTCATCGTCACCGTCGATCATATCGCCGATTTCGGACGGTAAACGCGCTGCAGCCAGTCGCAATAGCCTCGTGGAAATCGCATCGAGCACTGAAGACACACCGGTCTTCAATGTGCCCGCTACGAACGGCGTGGCAGCCGCCCCAAGCAACGTCAGTGCAGCTGTGACGAACGGGAAGCTTTCGGCTGCGGCACTCAGTCCATTGACCACCGCCGTGAGCGCGACGGCAAAGCCATCTGTCACCGGGGCCAATGAGTTGCCGACTGCCGTGGACAGCCTGTTGAGACTCGCATCCAGCGCATTCCAGCGCCCCTGCGATGTATTGCCATAAGCCCCAGCGGTTTCTGCCGCCGAGCCTGCATCCTCACCGCGTTTGGATGTTGCATACAGGGATTTGTCAGAAACCAGTTTGAACGCAGTTTGAGCATCCTCAGGCTTCTTCAACAACTCGAGGATTGCATCATTGTTGCCAAACAGCGTTTTTGTCAGTGAAGCCTGTTTCTCTTCAGGTTGTTTCCTGAGTTCTTCCAGAACCAACTTAATCGTTTGGGGGGCATCTTCACTCATCCCACGTGCCAGCGACTCGGGGTTCAGCCCCATTTCGGCCCAGGCCGAGCGCTGCGCCGATGAGGCGGACTGACCTTTACCCAGAACCGTCGTGAAACTCTTCAGCGCCGCTGCGGCATCTGTCTTGTTAGCGCCACTGTTCAGAAATGCTGCCGCAAGTGCAGCCACTTGCTCGGGCGTCATCCCTGCAGCTTTGGCGCCCTCCCCGGCACTTTGAACGACGGAACCGATGTCAGCGGTTTTGACGTTCAGGCCGCTGTTGCCAAGGTAGCTGGTCGCGTCTGCCAGATCCTGGCTCTGCACCCGATCAAGCTTCAGAGCCGTGCGCCAGCCCGCCAACATCTCGCCAGCAGCCTTGACATCGATCTTGAAGGCCGAGGCATTGATGGCGGCATCACGAGAGAAGTCCTGTAATGCCTCCTTTTTCTGCTCGCCCTTCAGACCATCACTGATGCCGGACCGCAGCGCTGCGAGTTGCACTTGCAGCAAATCCGCGCCAGTAGACCCACTAGGGGCAACCCGTTTATCACTGGCGATTTCCAGGTTCGTTTCCGAGAGTGCCTGAAGCGATTCGTTGCTCAGGTGCAGCACCTGATTCAATTCAACCAGCGCCGTTTCGTTGGCCATTGCCGATTGAGTGATTTTCGGCGGCGGACGCTGCTCGATTTCGGCCTTGAGTTTGGACTTCGGCTCAGCGCTTGCAGCAGGGGCTGCTGCGCCGGCCTTGAACAACGACTGCTGGGTGACCAGTAGCTCCCGCAGCTTGATCTGCTCTTGGGTCAGCAAACGAATATCCACGCTTGCCAACGCTAGCGTCAGACTCAAATCCTGCAGCGGTTTACCGAGGTTGTCGGGCACCGAAAATCCGCCTGTTGTATTGCCGCTCTCACCGGCGTACGTGAGCGCATATTTAATCTCTGCCATTGCCGCTCTACTCCTGTTTCACGCCAAGGCGAGTGATCGCTATGTCGTAGCGGCGCAACGCCTTTTCGGCGTCCCATTCGAGAATTTCCGCCTCACTTACCGGGTAAATGAGCGGGACGATATCGAGGATTACTTCGATATCGCGTTCCGAAAGTAGGCCGCCGGCTGGTTTAAAAAATCGTCGATGCGCACCTGCAATTGCGTCCAGTCCGGGACGGTCATCAGGGCCAGATCGGGGATCATCAGGCCGGTGCAATGGGCGGTGATGAACTCGGCGCGTTCCTTGGCCGTTTTCAATTTCTTCATCACTTTGGTGGCGCGAAGTGCCGGCATTTCCAGCGACAGCGAGGTCACGGTGCGGCCGGTCACGGCGAGCGGTTGCAGCAGTTGCACTTGGTCGGGATCGGCGGATATTTCCGCGTCTTCGACCTGCTCCAGAAAGTACGACGCCGGACGGGTCGACATCTCGTGCACGTACTGGGCGATGCTCACGTAGTCCGGGCGCTTGAGCTGGTCGAGTTCCTTGACCGACAGGCCGGTGGCGAGCAGGGCCAGTTCGAAGAACTGATCGTCTTCGTCATCGCCGGCGCGTTCCAGCGCTTCTTTCTGTGCGGCGTAGAACAGCGGTTTGAGCTGGATCGTTTCGATCTGCGAACCGTCGTCGCCGGTAATTGGCGACAGCAGGTCATGCTGGGGTGGCATCCACGACATGTATGAATTCCTTGGTGATTCGTTTAGATCCACTGTGGGAGCGAGCTTGCTCGCGAAGGCGTCGGGTCAGTCAACATCGATGTTGAACATCAGACCGCTTTCGCGAGCAAGCTCGCTCCCACAGGGTTTTGTGATTGCCTGTGAGCCGTGGGTTACGGCATCAGCACCGCACGCCGCGCATCACCGAGGATGTCGACGCCGTTGAGCGCGAACTTCTGGGTACGCACGTCGATGTCGATCACCGGCACGCCGTTTTCCAGGCGGTTGTAGGTGCGGCAGGACAGCTCCAGGTTGGTCTTGGGTTTTTCACCCATTTTCACTGCGGTTTCTTCGAGGGATTTCAGCTTGCCGCCGACGGTGTGATAGGTGAACCAGGTGTTGCCATCCTGATCCTGACCGGCTTCACGCACGTTCAGCAGGATGTCGTCGCCCAGCTTCACACCCAGTGCGAGCATGACTTCGGCGCCGAGGCCTTGCAGGGTCAGCTTGGCGTTGAGCGCTTTGCCGCCCTTGGCCATTTCTTCGACGATGAAGCGGCCGCCACGCATTTCTTCCACGTCGAATTCGATCTTCGGCGGGGTGAATTCTTCAACGGTTGCCGACAACGGCAGGCCTTGCAGGGTGGCCGCGATGGCCTGTCTTACGCGGTTGGTAAACATTAGAGAACGTCCTCCAGGAACTGCTCGATGATTTCATCGCGGGCGTTGAGTTGATAAACCATGTGTTCGTTCGGCGCGTAGCGGCCGTAGTCGATGACCACGTACCAGGTGCCGTTCTTGTACTTCTCGACGCTGTTCAGTTCCGGGTGCAGATACACGCTGCCGCCAGGAATGGTTTCGTCGGCGACCAGGGTTTGCAGCCAATCGTTGATGCGCTTGACCTCTTGATCCATGAACGACTTGGTGAGGTTCTTGGCCATGGCTTTCTGGCCGGCCTTGACCAGCTTGCGGCTGATCGCATCTTCAAGGCCGACGTAGCTGATGAACTTGCCGGTGATCGAGCGGTTACCCAGCAGCGAGAAGCCGCCGAGCACGGTGCGGGCGTAGTAGCTGACGCCGTAGCGGTTGAGCAGATCGCCTTCGGTGGAGGTGTCGAGGATGTTGTATTCAACGACCCGCGAAACGTCTTCAGCGTAGGTCACCTGGTTGCCCGGGCTCTCCCACTGCTTGACCTTAGCCAGCGCGGCAATCGCCAGGCTGGAAGGCGACAGGAAGACGTTTTTCTTCGCCGCTTTCGAGTACACCGCCGGCATGTTGTGCACCACCAGGCAACGGTCGAAACCGAGGTCGGCGCCGCCCAGCTCCTGGCTGTAAAGCACTTGATCGGCGACCGAGGCGTCCTTGCCGTCCAGCACCACACGGGCCTTGATGCGCTTGCCGAACGAGGCGAACTCGCTGGCCACCGCTTTGGTGCCGGTGAAGCCCGGCGCACCGATGATGGTCAGGTCTTCCGGGACACTGCCCAGCGCGGCCAGACCGAGCTTGCGGCCAGTCAGTGGATCAACGCCGCCGATCACATTGTTAACGGTGTCGGCCGGAGTCGCGCCCGCTTCGACGATCACCACGTACACCGGCACCTTGACCACTTTGAGGATCTGGTAGACCGCGTGGTATAGGGTGCCCTCTTCCGCACCGGTCGGATCGAGCAGCGCGTGGGTGGTGAAGCTGTTGATGCGGAACGGCGCGTTACGCGGAATCAGCGGATCGGCTTTCGGCGCAGTGCCGACCAGACCGATGACGTTGTCACCCAGGCCACCCATGGCCTCGGGGGATTCGGTGGCATTGACGGTAATGCCGTTGTGCTCGAAGTTCAGAACTTCAGCCATAGTCAGTCAGCCTTCTTGGCAGCGGCCTTTTTGGCCTGGGTGGTTGGGGTTTTCAGTTCCAGTCGACCGGCGAAGTGCAAGGCACTGGCCTCGACGTCGAGCAGATCAAGGTCTTGACCGACGCTCGACCAGTGCCCACCGCCGGTGGGGAATGGGACGAGCACGGTGTAGGTTTGGCGGGTTGCCATTTTTCGTTTCTCCATAAACGGGAAAGCCCCTCTTGGGGAGGGGCTTGGCGGGTGTTGAGTGCTTTTGGGGTTAGAAAAAAACACCCCGAATTCGGGGCACTTATTGGAGCGCTGCGCTATCTAGGGCGGCCCGTGAAAAGACCACCAGGACTTCATGGTTAACCTATTGCGGGTCTAACGTCGGCAGCCGCTGCTTGAATCGCAATGATTGCTTCATCAGCAATCTGCTTGGCCTCCATAGTGGCCCCCGCTGCGATCTTCTGTTTGATCTGCTCCTTCGCCTGCAGGCGATTCTCGCGGATCAGGTTTAATACCTGCACATATTGGCTGGCCTCAGCCAGCATGCTGTCGGCGGCTTCACGTGGCGTTCGACCCGTGATCGCCCAAGCAGCGACCGTGCGCGGCACTGCATCACCCGGATAGCCATCATCCTTGAACTGCTGAGCCTCAGCAGTAGCACGTTCATACTCAACTGCACGCAATGGGTCGCCGGCAACGAGCCGCCGAATTTCGTCAGCATAGGTGTCTATCCGCAAACAAATCTCGTCGGCGGTTGGCACTGGCTCTCCGTCCTGCACCCACATGCCAGTCCATTCCCCAGTTTCCTTGTCTCGTGCTCCGGTAAATCGCGGGTTCCAGCAAGGCTGGGGAAGTGGAATGAGCGTCCAGTCAGAGTAATTTTTATTACTGGCGTCGGAGAAGAGAAATCCGCCTTTTGAATCGAGGATGTAATACATGGCTTGCCTTCACGCTAGTTGAGTGCAGAGGTGAATTTGAGCTTGGTAGGCGCTAGCTCCAGCCGACGCTCCCACTGACAGGTCGATGCTGAGGTTCCCGTTGGTTTCAAGTGACCAGGAGAGGTAACCAAACGCCAAGGGTGACGACGTAACCCAATCGCCGGTGCCACAACATCTGAATCGAGGCCTTGCTCCGGGCGGTAGAACACACAAAAGAGTTGATTGACCACCAATCGCAGTTCCACGGGCAAAGTCGATGGAGACATACAAGTTGCCGTTCGCCGTCCAGTAGCGCGAAGTGTTTGCGTCGTAGAACCCGTTCAGAAAGGCCGGAGCGGCCAGGTTTTTAGTTGTCGAGAAGTCGGCAATGGCCTGATTGACGACGCCCTGGGTACCCGCTGTGGTGTAGGCATCGGTTATCCCGTAACCCGCGAGAGTAGCCGGCTTGCCGGAGCCAATTTTCGACCAGTCAAGTAACGGGATGTCTGTCGCGGAAAGTGCTGCTCCCCCTGTCACCAAACCTTTAGTGTTAACGGTAACCTTTGTGTAAGTACCGGCAGCAGCGCCTGAGTCGGCAAGCGCTATGGATATGTTGGCATTTGCCGATCCGTCAAACGACGCGCTACCGCTCGCCGCGCCGGAGACGGAAATACTCCGAGGCGTTTCAAGCTTTCGAGCCGCGACTGCCGTTGCGTTGATTCCAAGGGCATCAGTGATCCCGAACCCGGCCAACGTATTGGGGTTGGCCCCCGCAGTCGCCCGGCCATATTCATCCACCGTCAGACTCTTGTAAGTCCCGGCAGCAATCCCGGTGCGACCGGCGAGCATCTTGAACGTCAGCGCGGTGGTGCCCAGGATGACCGGCGCATTGGTGGTCAGGTGCCACAACGAATCACCGTTCGCAGTGCCCTCCTCGACCATGACCGTCAGGCCCGGCGTGACCTTGGCGTTACTGTTGGCATCGGTCGCCCGTACCCAGTCGCCATTGGCAACGATCCACAGTCCGTTGTCCTTGGCCAGGGTCTGGTTCGCAACAAGCACGCGGTCGCCAGCAATCACTGCGACACCGTCAATTTGCTGCGCACCGTTCAATACGATGTTGGTGGATGCCGCAACACGCACCGACTGCTTACCATCCAGCTTGCCGAGTTCTTCGGCGAGATAACTCATGACCCAGGCACGAGTGGCTTTGACCACCGTGTCATCAATCAACAACGTCACCAGCGAAGCATTGCTGGTCTCGAAAATCGAGCGAATGTAGAACTCTTTCCCCGAACCCGACGTCGCCAACACCGGTTTGAACGACTCCGGATATTTGACGATGGCATAGAGAATCCCGGTGTCAGTCCACAACCCGGCCTCTCGTACATACCAACCGCCGACATCCGGCGGAATGGTCACTTCGGCGAGCAGCCAGCTCGGGTTCTTCTCGTCCTGGAACAGCGCATTGAGCGGGCCGCGCCAGACTTCGCGTTTCAGCGCGGTGGCGGTCGCGGCCGGGTTGTAGACCGTGCCGCCGCCGTCACCGACGGAAATCTGCGTCAACTTGATCGGCGTGCCCGCGGCCTTGCACGCCGTTTCGTAGGCAATCCCTGCGTTGGTGAGCAGGGTGTAATAGTCAGCCATTCAGGCCCCCTGAGGATAAATTGTGGATGTTTCGACGGTGTACATGCCGGCAGCCATGAATGCCTCTCCCGAGGTTTCGAGCCCTTCGATGAACACCGGATAAACCGTGGTCAGTTCACCGCAGAACGTCGCGGCGGCGATGACGTGATTGCCGAAAGCGCTCAAGCCGACCGAGACCGTCAGCACATCGCGTTCGCTCTTGGCATCCGCCAGACGTCGGTCGAGACGGGCGTCGATTTCTTCGCTGTAGGGCTGGTCGCTAAAAGCTCGTACGGAAAAGCTGTACGGCGCACCGGGCGGTGTCTGTTCGTACCAGGCGCGGATCTCGGGTCTTAACTGCAAACCCTTGGCGGCGTTTTCCAACGCCTTGCGGGTGCCAGCCTGGCGCGCGGTGGGCCAGGCCAGTTCAACGGTCAGGCGTTTTTCCGCTTCCGGTGCGGCGGTGCTCCATTCGGCGACACCACGATCCGCTGCCAGATAAGGCAGAAAGGCGACAGGCGTTTCGCTCGGGTTCATCAGTTCGGGAAACGGCGGCGCGATGCGATCAAGCAGTGCGCCGAAGCCCAGATCCAGACTTCGTTCGAGTGCCGAGCTGTTGGCCGGCAGCAGCGTCGGACGCTGAGTTGGCTCACTCATAGCGTCAGCACCTCAACTTCGACTGCGGTGCAGTACGGCGCTTGAAACGCCGTCGTCACGATCGGCGCCAGCGGTTCGAGAATCTGCAGTTGCACAGCGCCGGCGCTGTGCAGCGTGTAGTCGATCCAGCTTGGATCAACGCGGCCTTCAAGACGATGGCAACTGTCAGCGTAGGCCTGCAATTGTTGCTGTGCGGCGACTTTGGTCAGACCCGAATCGGGGCCGGAATTTATCTTCGCGACCACGCGAATCTTGTAGCGCTGAATATCGGCTGCCTTGACCGTGACAAGGTCGGTTTCCGGTCGTACATCAGGCCGCGCGAAGTGCTGACGAACGCCGTCAAGCAATGTCGCGGAAGGCGCGCCATCACCGTCTCGGGACAGCACAGTGACCTGCACTTCGCCCGGCGCGGTGCGCCGACCATTGCCATCCTTGACCTGTGCAGCGAGGCCGTCCGGGTTGAAGGTGTAAGTGACATTCACCACACCTGCCTCAGTGGATTCGACATGCACCGTCGGACGCTCGCCGAGGGTGAAAACTTCGCGGCGATACTGCATCCGCGAACCTGCTGCCGGCGCATGGGGCGCCAGGTAATAACGCAAGCGGGCATCGTCGTCGCTTTCATAAATCGCCGGCACTGGCGGGAATGCCGCCGGGTCGCCGGGATCAAGCAACTGCCGCTCCAGGCCCATGTCCGCTAGCCGCGCATCGAGGTTGCTCCCCGTCGCCCACCACGCCAGCATCTGTTTGATGCGGGCGTTGTATTTGCGTTCGTGGGTTTGCAGCCGAACACAGAAAGCCTCAAGCGCCAGGGTCAGCAGTTCGCTTTCGTTTTCCAGGCTGGTCTTGAGTTTTGCGGCACTGTCCGGCGAACGCACACCGACGTATTCGATGACGAAAGTCTTGAACTCGGCGAGCAAGTCTTCGAAGGCTTCAACGGTGATCAGCGCGGGTTCGGCCAATTGGTTCTGGCCGGGGATCAACATGCTCATGTCACGACCTCGAAGGTTTGTTGACGGTTTTTCCAGATGCCGGCGAAGCGCAGCCGCAGACCGGCGCCCTGGCGGCTGGCGACGATCACTTGTGGCTGAAAATCGTCGATGCCGTTTTGCTTGTTGTAGAACGCTTGCGCCGCGTGGCTCTGGGCCAGAAGCAGAACGTCGTCACCGAGGTTCTGCCCCAGCAGCGTGGGGATCAACGATCCGTACAACGGGCGTTTTTGCCGGGTGCCCAGCGGTGTGGTCAGGGCCCGGGTCGCGCGCTGCACAAATTGCAGCCAGTCGTCGACCGTGGCCCCGCTGTCTCTATCGATTCCGATCATGTGGAGGCTCTTGAATCAGGGGCTGATGACACGGCCCTGGTGATCGACCAATGGACCGCTGAAGTGCACGCCCGAAGGGTCGATGGTCAGGCCGACGGCACCCAGTTGCAGGGTGATCAGTTGTGGCGTCATCGCCAGTCGTGCCGGGCCGATGCTCAGTTCCAGCGACTCGCGAGAACCGCTGAAAGCCGCTGGGCCGTTTTGCCAGTGGAGGGTGTGCGTGGCATCGTCGTAGCCGCTTTCGCTGCCGTCGACATGAACCCGTCGCGTCAGCGTGGGGACAGTCGAAACGGGTGGAAAGCGATCACTGTTCAGGCCGAACAGGGCGACACTTTGTGCGCCACTTTCGCCGCTGCCGTAGTTGAACAGCAGACACTGCTCACCCACGGTCGGAATCCGCGACTCACTCTGTGCGCCGGCGCTGGGGTTGAAAAACTTGATCGCTGGCGTGAGCAAGCCACCGTGGCTGACCTGGCAGGTATTGCTCGCCGCATCGACTGTCTGGCAAATGCCGATGCGGCAGAAGCTTTCAGCGCGGCGGTACAGGTCGTCGATTTCCGCTTCCATTTCGGCCAGGCGTTCGATGATCGGCCCCAGTTGCATGCGCAATAACGCGTCGAACATCGGTCAGGCCTCCAGCGCGGTGTATTGGTCTGGATCGTCGATGTTGCTGACTTCCCAGGTGCGGGCGAATTTCGGTGTGCCCAGTGGATCATCGAGCAAGGTCGGGCCGAGGTAGAGGGTCTGGTTGAACGTCAGGGTCCAGGTTTTGATTTGCTGGTCAGCGCGGGTCAGCAACGACGGCAATCCATCGATATTGGTCGGCAGATCACATTGATCGCCAGGCAGTCCCCAGCGATTGTCGGTGATCAAATTCTTCAGCACAGCGATCAGATCGCATGCTGCAAATGCGCTGGCAGAAAGGGCCGGGATGACTTGCAAGGACACCGTCATGACATGCGCAATTCGCCCGTCAGCGCCACGTACTCCCGCCCCATTCCGGTCGAAGTCGATCAACACCCAGGCCTGATCGCCCGGTGCAGTGAAATCATCGTGATTGCCGACATTGATGTTGAGCCCGGCAGTGTTGCGCAGCGTCGTCGCGATGGCTGTGAACAGTTGCGACGGCTGCTGGATCGGTGTGGGCATACATGACCTCCTTTTCAATCGTCCACGCGAAACCCTGCCGCCAAAATGGCGGCACGGAAAATTGGTTTTGGTTAAGGTTGGTCGCGAGGCGGAACTTCGCAGACGCCGATGCGCTTGGCGGCCCAGCGTTCGTACAAGCCGATGGCGACGTCGGCGCCAGCCATCGCTGTCAGGCAACCGAACGCACCGGCGGCCCAGATCGAAAGTCCAGCGGCATACAGCAGCATGATCGCCGACACGCCGCAGATCATGCAGGCGCCGGAGCGCAGGGCCAGGCGTCGCAGCAGTGACCAGCCACGGGCACCTTCCTTGTCGGCGCGCCACATTTCGCCGGAAACTCCGCCGACGACGGCAAGGAGGATGACCAGCCAGATCGGCATATCGGCCAATGCTTGTTGCTCGGTTGTCATGTCACGCCTCCCGGGGGTGAGTGATTTGTGTTGGGTTCAATCGTTATCTCTTGAGGTAGGCATTCCAAAAAGCCCGGCAGTCTCCGGGCTTTTCAGTAATGCGGCCCGGAAAACCGCACAGCTGATTTAAACGAAAGGGAAAGGGATCGCTGGCCAAGTAATGGTGTACGGGAAATCAGGTTGATTTTTGTATTCGCTCACGGCGACAACGTATTGCTTGAAAGCCAGTAACGCTGCTTCTTCGGCAGGCGTTGCGACGCCCAGATCCACCTTGTAATCAAATGGATTGAGCAGCAGCCATTTTTGCGTGTCTGCCAGCAGCATGGCCGCCATAACCTGACCTTCGCGCACTAGCTGGTCATAAGTAGGCGCGACAAACTCCCAATGATCACTGACCCTGAAAGCATTCCATCCGACCTGAACTGTCGTGTTACCCGTGGCATCCGCCCATTCTCCCCACACACCATCTGGAGGGTTCAACGGCATCGCTTCATCGGTATCCAGAATTTGATAAACCTTCAGGTTGAACAGTGCGATAAAAACGTATCGATTCATGCATTTCTCCTTTTTAGATTTACAACCCCTGGGGGTTGGCGGCTCGATCAGATCGAAGCCAGGCAGGCATTCAAAAAAGCCCGGCGCTGAAGCCGGGCTTTTCAGTAATGCGCTCCTTCGCCTTCCTTCAAATCCTGTGTTCAAGAAGGAAGCTGACTTTTCGGCGCTACTGGCGCGGTACGAGTCCGTTCAAATTGTTTTTCCGACCGCGGTCCCTGCCCGCCGGATAACTGCTTCTGGTGCTTTACGCTGCACACCCGGGTCAGTTGCCAACCCTCTGAACCGTTGAGGCCGGTTCATCGCTGCCTGTTCTTGTGGAACTAAAGAGCTTTCTTGCCAGCCGCTTTGTCGAGCGGCTTGGTGGCAAGAATATGCATGTATGCATATCCAGTCAATGCGCAAATGCATTTATTTATGCACAGGAAATGCGCAGATGCATGGAAGCCCCGCAACTCAAGGGTTTGGCGGTTTCATCAAGGCGAAAAAAAACCCGCCTGCGAGGCGGGTTTATCTGAGAAGGGTCGGGTTAGCGGGCGTACATGCCCCACCAGAAGACGTGACCGAGGATGACGATTTGCTCCTCCTGGATTTCCTGGAAGCTGTAGTCCTCGTCCGGGTGTTCATCGCGATTGAAGCTGCGCAGACGAATGCCGGTCGGCAGGCGATAGAGTTGCTTCACGCGCAACTGGCCGTTGTGATTGATCGCGTACAGGTCGCCATCAATGATGTCGCCGATGCCGCACTTGCCGGCGTTGACGCCGACGGTGGCACCATCACGCAACACCGGCAACATGCTGTTGCCACGTACTGTCACGCATTTGGCCTGGTCGAACTGCACACCGTTATGGCGCAGGCTGCGCTTGCCGAAGCGCAGGCTAGAGCGCTCGCTCTCTTCGATGACGAATCTTCCTGATCCAGCAGCCAATTCAACCTCGCGAAGGAACGGCACCGATACTTCGTCATCATCGACCGGCGTATCGTCGTCCCACAGCATTATGTCCTTGAGTTCCGCGTGCACGTCATCACGCGCGCCACCGGCCGACGGCGCGACATCCGCGCGCCCGCGCAATTGATCGGTGCTCACGGCGAAGTACTCGGCGATCTTCGAAATGTGTTTATCCGAGGGATCGACGATCTTCCCGCTGAGAATCCGCGAGAGAGTGGATTGAGGCACGCCGGTGCGACGGTGGAGCTCCGTGGGGGAGATCCCGTGCTGGTCGAGCAGTGCTCTTAAGACGGAGGCTACGTTGCGTTTTTGCATAACGCGCATAGTGCTTGAAGTTATTCGCGAAGACAAATGCTAAATCGCATAGCTAATGCATAAATCAATATTTTATGCAAAAACGCTTATGTAACCACTCACAAGTCATTCAGCATCGGCTTTCAGCTACTCCCTATCAACACTTGGCTCACCGCTTTGTGACCACTCCTCTGTCCTGCTGGCGAAAAAAAGCCCGCTCAATGACGGGCTTTTGAAAAATCGGATTTTATCGCTTACAAAAGAATGTGTCCCTCCAACCTTCCGAGTAGTCGACCATAGAAACTCTGGCCTCGGGGTTGGTCTGGAAATACTCTTCCCAGTTGAACGTCTCTGTTTCATAACCAAAATGCTTGGCCATGAATTTTACTGCCTGGCGCGAAGGCCTTCCCACGATGGTGAAACCCTTGCGAGTAAGAGAATCAGTCCACGCCATCTGCTGATCATCTACCTGATCAAGCAGCATCTGAACGCCATACGGGTTGCCGTAAACCACGCGTGGATCGTTATTGGTTGGATCTGCCAGTTCCTCGGAAACAGGAGTAACTTCGGTGTCGATGACAACAAATTTTGCGCCGGTTCGTTCAATCAGGTCGAACAACTCGGCATGGCGAATAGTGTGGTAATAAAAACCAAGACAGAAAACTACGTCAAAGGTCTTGCCTTTGATCTGGTCAAATACGTCACCTTGCAGGAATTCATATCGAGAACTATCGATCCCATACTCGGTGAACGTCTCTATAGCATTTGAAATCAATTCCTGGCGCGGCTCGATTCCGGTGACATGTGCAGCCCCAGCCTGAAGGGAAGCAAAGGACCAACGTCCGTCATGGCTGGCAATATCCAGAACTCTCTTCCCTCGAATGAGTTCAGCGTTTCGTTCCATGATGGCTCGGTACCGGGAGTTCAGGCGATCCGGAAACGGGCTCGTCTGGCTGGTCTTATAAAATCGAGGAAATTCATCAAAAAATCCCATGCTATTTTCCTTATATCTGTCTTCAAGCGCTGACGCACATTTAAAGGCTGGCATCATACACCAGAGCGCCCTTTACAAGATTCGCGGAATTATTCTTTCCTGCACTAACCGCGCGCCCCTATTGACTGAAGTGTCATGAGGTAGCCTGGTTCAGGGCTATCTGAGCCCGCCGGCAACAATGCCGAAAAATTCCCTGTACCATTAGACAGATATGAGTTGTCAAATAGACAGGTAGAGCTGAACTCCGCGTATGACCGACCTTTCAAACCACACCCCGATGATGCAGCAGTACTGGCGCCTGAAGAATCAGCACCCGGATCAGTTGATGTTCTACCGCATGGGCGACTTCTACGAGATCTTCTACGAAGACGCGAAGAAGGCGGCCAAGTTGCTCGACATCACCCTGACCGCGCGCGGACAGTCGGCGGGGCAGGCGATTCCGATGTGTGGGATTCCTTACCACGCGGCGGAAGGCTATCTGGCGAAGCTGGTGAAGCTTGGCGAGTCCGTGGTGATTTGTGAGCAGGTCGGCGATCCGGCCACCAGCAAAGGCCCGGTTGAGCGTCAGGTCGTACGGATCCTCACGCCGGGTACGGTCAGTGATGAAGCGCTGCTTGATGAACGCCGCGACAACCTGATTGCAGCCCTGCTGGGTGACGAACGTCTGTTCGGCCTTGCCGTGCTGGACATCACCAGCGGCAGTTTCAGCGTGTCGGAAATCAAAGGCTGGGAAAACCTGCTGGCGGAACTGGAGCGGATCAACCCGGTTGAGTTGCTGATCCCAGATGACTGGCCGAGGGATCTGCCAGCGGAAAAACGCCGTGGCGTCAGTCGTCGTGCGCCGTGGGATTTCGAGCGTGATTCAGCACTGAAAAGCCTTTGCCAGCAGTTCTCCACCCAAGACCTGAAGGGTTTTGGCTGCGAGAACCTGACCCTGGCCATCGGCGCTGCGGGTTGCCTGTTGGCCTACGCCAAGGAAACCCAGCGCACCGCCCTGCCCCACCTGCGCAGCCTGCGCCACGAACGTCTGGATGACACCGTGGTGCTGGACGGTGCAAGCCGTCGCAACCTCGAACTCGACACCAACCTGGCCGGTGGTCGCGACAACACCCTGCAATCAGTCGTTGATCGCTGCCAGACCGCCATGGGCAGCCGTCTGCTGACCCGTTGGCTGAACCGTCCGTTGCGCGATCTGACCGTACTGCTGGCGCGCCAGACCTCGATCACGTGCCTGCTCGATCGCTATCGTTTCGAAAAGCTGCAACCACAGCTCAAGGAAATCGGCGACATCGAGCGAATTCTCGCGCGGATCGGCCTGCGTAACGCACGTCCTCGTGACCTTGCTCGCTTGCGCGACGCCCTCGGTGCCCTGCCTGAACTGCAAGTGGCGATGACTGACCTGGAAGCACCGCACCTGCAATGTCTGGCGACCATCACCAGCACCTACCCGGAACTGGCGGCACTGCTGGAAAAGGCCATCATCGACAATCCGCCGGCGGTGATCCGTGACGGCGGCGTGCTGAAAACCGGTTACGACAGCGAACTCGACGAGCTGCAATCGCTGAGCGAAAACGCCGGCCAGTTCCTCATCGATCTCGAAGCCCGCGAGAAAGCTCGCACCGGTCTTAGCCACCTGAAAGTCGGTTACAACCGCATTCACGGCTACTTCATCGAATTGCCGAGCAAGCAGGCCGAGTCGGCACCGGCGGACTATATCCGTCGGCAAACCCTGAAAGGCGCCGAGCGCTTCATCACGCCGGAATTGAAAGAGTTCGAAGACAAAGCCCTGTCTGCCAAGAGCCGTGCCTTGGCGCGCGAAAAGATGCTCTACGAGGCGCTGCTGGAAGACCTGATCAGCCAGTTGCCACCGCTGCAGGACACCGCCGGCGCGCTGGCCGAACTGGACGTGTTGAGCAACCTCGCCGAGCGTGCGCTGAATCTTGACCTGAACTGCCCGCGCTTCGTCAGCGAGCCGTGCATGCGCATCTCCCAGGGTCGTCACCCGGTGGTCGAGCAAGTGCTGACCACGCCGTTCGTGGCCAACGACCTGAGCCTGGATGACAACACCCGTATGCTGGTGATCACCGGCCCGAACATGGGTGGTAAATCCACCTACATGCGCCAAACCGCATTGATCGTGTTGCTCGCTCACATTGGCAGCTTCGTGCCCGCAGCCAGTTGCGAACTGTCGCTGGTCGACCGCATCTTCACTCGAATCGGTTCCAGCGATGACCTGGCCGGTGGCCGTTCGACCTTCATGGTCGAGATGAGCGAAACCGCCAACATCTTGCACAACGCTACCGAGCGCAGCCTGGTGCTGATGGACGAAGTCGGGCGCGGCACCAGCACCTTCGACGGTCTGTCGCTGGCATGGGCGGCGGCCGAGCGTCTGGCGCATCTGCGCGCGTATACGCTGTTTGCCACCCACTACTTCGAACTGACCGTGTTGCCGGAAGCCGAGCCACTGGTGGCCAACGTCCACCTCAATGCGACCGAGCATAACGAACGCATCGTCTTCCTGCACCACGTGCTGCCGGGACCTGCCAGCCAGAGCTACGGTCTGGCGGTGGCGCAACTGGCTGGTGTGCCAAGTGAAGTGATCGTGCGTGCCCGTGAGCACTTGAGCCGACTGGAAGAAACCGCTTTGCCGCATGAAGCGCCGAAACCTGCCGCCAAGGGCAAACCGGCGACGCCACAGCAAAGCGACATGTTCGCCAGCCTGCCACACCCGGTGCTCGATGAACTGGCTAAACTGGATCTGGATGACCTGACCCCGCGCCGAGCTCTCGAAATGCTCTATGCACTGAAGAACCGGATATAAGCACTGAAGAAGCGGATATAACGCAAACGGCTTCAAGCTGTTAGAATCTCGCGCGGTTTGGGATGCTGCTGGCTAATAGCCTGGCCAGCAGGTATCGCTCCCGAACCTGGCGACCCCAACCGTGAAGGGGCAACGCTGCCGCCGCCTGAGGAGAAAATTAGAAATGACCTTCGTCGTCACCGACAACTGCATCAAGTGCAAGTACACCGACTGCGTAGAAGTGTGTCCGGTGGACTGCTTTTACGAAGGCCCGAACTTCCTGGTGATTCACCCGGATGAGTGCATCGACTGCGCCCTGTGCGAACCGGAATGCCCGGCTGTAGCTATTTTTTCCGAGGACGAAGTTCCGGAAGAGATGCAGGAATTCATTCAACTCAACGTTGAGCTGGCTGAAATCTGGCCGAACATCACCGAGAAGAAAGAATCGCTGCCAGATGCCGAAGAGTGGGATGGCGTCAAAGGCAAGATCAAAGACCTTGAGCGCTGATCAGCCCCGCGCTCGAACGAAAAGGCCCCTCGCGGGCCTTTTTACTTTTCTGCAGGCAAAAAAAGGGGCGGTATGACCCGCCCACATTTTTTCCCTATTCCCTGTATTCCTTTTCATCGTCCTGATGAATCGCGTCCTGCGATGTCCGTTCCCCTCTTCCTTGAAGGGCGTGTCTGTCCGTCGACACAGCCCCGATACTAGAGAGTTCCCTGACAAGAGCAATCGGCTGCGGGTGCCGAAAAAGATTGTCATAAGCACTTAATGTTAAAAAATAAACATATAAAACAATAAGTTAAATTACGGCGATGTCCGTAATCGACGTCTGCCGTCTTGTAAAAATAGGGAACACTTACGAGAGAGTAAGCCAAGGCTTACACCCCGAGACTACAAAGGATGGAAATGCCAACCGTACGTCCGACAATGAAAAAGAGCGGCGGAATGCCCAGAAAATCGAGGCCAACAAAAAACCCCGAACCAGTCGGGGCTTCTTGCGGGCGAGCGTGTGAGGCGCTTACTGGAACAGCGACTCGCTCGACAGGCCATTCTTCTCGAGGATTTCACGAAGGCGCTTGAGGCCTTCTACCTGGATCTGCCGCACCCGTTCCCGGGTCAGGCCGATCTCCAGGCCTACATCTTCCAGCGTGCTGCTCTCGTGGCCGCGCAGACCGAAGCGGCGTACAACCACCTCGCGCTGCTTGTCGGTCAACTCCGACAGCCATTGATCGATGCTCTGCGACAGGTCGTCATCCTGCAGCAGTTCACAAGGATCGGTCGGACGATCGTCGGTAAGGGTGTCCAGCAGGGTTTTATCCGAATCCGGACCCAGCGAGACGTCGACCGAAGAAACCCGCTCGTTCAGGCCAAGCATGCGCTTGACCTCACCCACCGGTTTTTCCAGCAGGTTGGCGATTTCTTCGGGTGAAGGTTCGTGGTCGAGCTTCTGCGTCAGCTCCCGTGCAGCCCGCAGGTACACGTTGAGTTCCTTGACCACATGGATCGGCAACCGGATGGTCCGGGTCTGATTCATGATCGCGCGCTCGATGGTCTGACGAATCCACCAGGTCGCGTAGGTCGAGAAGCGGAAGCCGCGCTCGGGATCGAACTTTTCCACCGCCCGGATCAATCCGAGGTTGCCCTCTTCGATCAGATCCAGCAGCGACAGCCCCCGATTGACGTAACGCCGGGCGATTTTGACCACCAGCCGCAGGTTACTTTCAATCATGCGCTTGCGTCCGGCCGGATCGCCACTTTGCGACAGTCGCGCAAAATGAACTTCTTCTTCCGGAGAGAGCAGTGGGGAAAAGCCGATTTCGTTGAGATACAACTGCGTGGCATCAAGTGCACGCGTGTAGTCGATGTACTTATGTTGTTTAAGTGAAGCGGAGTGTTTGGATTTGGAACGAACGGAAGGTGGAGCAGCCCCTTCATCATTCGACATCGAAGATTCCGAATCGATGCCGGTCTCCATAAGGAGAACCTCATCGTCGATGTCAAACTCCGGCACTTCTTTACTGAGAGCCATTGTTATAGTCCTTTGGTGAGTTCGACCCCAAGCTCAAGCGACGCCTTTATCCTTGGCAGCGCTGGAGCCTGTCCCCTCTACGCGACGGAACAGGCTGGCTTACAAATCAACGTCTTGGCAGGAACTGCAGCGGATCTACAGGTTTACCTTGGCGGCGAATCTCAAAATGCAGTTTCACCCGGTCTGTACCCGTTGACCCCATTTCGGCAATTGTCTGTCCGACCTTGACCTGCTGTCCCTCCCGAACCAACAGCCTGCGGTTATGTCCGTAGGCACTGACGTAGGTTTCGCTGTGTTTGATGATGACTAATTCGCCGTAGCCCCTTAAGCCACTCCCGGCGTATACCACCGTCCCATCAGACGCAGCTAAAACAGGCTGTCCCAAATCTCCGGCGATATCAATTCCTTTATTCAAACTACCGTTTGAAGAGAATTTTCCAATCAGAATGCCATTAGATGGCCATCCCCAGCCGGTCGGGGCTGGGCCTGCCGGAGGCAACGGCGCGGGCGCTTGCTTGTTGGCGACGGACGGTACAGCCCCCGTAGAACCGGTGGTTGTAGTGGTCGTGGTGCCATTTGCCTGGCGCCGGATTACCGTGGTTTTACTCGACGAAGAAGGTGAAGAACTGCTGTTGCTCACCACCGCCGTCGGCGTTGAACCGGTGCGGCCGTCGAAGCGAATCGTCTGACCCGGATGGATCGTATACGGCGTAGGAATATTGTTCCGGGCCGCGAGGGCTTTGTAGTCCCAGCCGTAGCGAAATGCGATCGAAAACATCGTATCGCCCGGACGGACTACATACTGTCCGGTCGTCACCGTAGGACGCTGGGCCACCGCGTTGTTGCGATCGACCACCCGCACATTGCTCGATTTGGTGCTGGAGCAACCGACCAGCAAGGTGCTCAAGACAAGGCCAGTCACCAGGCGCTGAAAGCTCGTGTTACCCATACGCTGCGCAATGACTGTGAGACTCACCCGCCGCTCCCTTTGTGGTGGCTGAAAAATGTGGAATGCCGGATGTCGGCATGAGGTGTCGCAAGTATAACGGGCCGGATCGGCTTTACCTTTAATGAAGCGAAATCGCTTCACGCACACGTTTGCCATCTGACAATCTGCTGCGTTTAAACCATCGTTGCCCGAGTAAGACAGAGGCGAACGAAAGGAATTCAGCACGCGTAAACAAATGCTCAGGCCAGTGGCCCATTGAGCAACGGCACAAAACGGACAGCCCCGAGAACATGCCGGGAAAAGCCGTTTTCCTCACGCACGATCAGCAACAATTGCTGCACTTCCCCGGAGCCTACCGGAATCACCATGCGTCCGCCCGGAGCCAGTTGATCAAGCAAGGCTTGCGGTACATCCGTGGCCACGGCGGTGACGATAATGCCGTTATAAGGTGCCAGCGCCGGCCACCCTTCCCAACCATCGCCCCAGCGGAACACCACGTTGCGCAGGTTCAGTTCAACCAAACGTTCCTTGGCGCGATCCTGCAGTACCTTGATGCGCTCAACCGAGAACACCCGCTCAACCAGTTGTGACAACACCGCCGTCTGGTAACCGGAACCGGTGCCGATCTCCAGCACCTTATCCAGTGGGCCCGCCTCCAGCAGCAGCTCGCTCATGCGCGCCACCATATAAGGCTGGGAAATCGTCTGGTTATTGCCGATCGGCAGCGCCGTGTCTTCATAAGCACGGTGTGCCAGCGCTTCATCGACGAACAGGTGACGCGGCGTACGCCGGATCACTTCCAGCACCTTGGCGTTGGACACGCCCTCTTCGTACAGGCGCTGGATCAGCCGCTCGCGGGTACGCTGAGAGGTCATGCCGATCCCGCTGCGCAGCCTGTCTTCATGTTCACGGGCCATCAGCGCAGTCCCTCCAGCCAGCCATCGAGGCTTCTGAACGCATCGTTGAAGGTTCGATCGAGCTGCAACGGGGTGATGGAAACGTAGCCCTGCATCACCGCATGGAAGTCCGTGCCCGGGCCGCCGTCTTCGGCGTCGCCGGCTGCAGCAATCCAGTAACCGGCCTTGCCACGCGGATCGACCACTTTCATCGGCGCCGCCGCACGGGCGCGATGGCCGAGGCGGGTCAACTGAATACCGCGAATATGGTCGATCGGCAGATTGGGAATGTTCACGTTGAGCACCGTGCGCGGTGGCAGATCAAGCCCGGCATGGGCCTCGACCAGTTTGCGCGCAAAGTAGGCCGCTGTCGGCAGATTATCCACCTGCCGCGAGACCAGCGAAAAAGCGAACGACGGACGCTCGAGAAAACGTCCCTCAAGGGCGGCCGCCACTGTCCCGGAATACAGCACGTCATCGCCAAGATTGGCGCCGAGGTTGATCCCGGAAACCACCATGTCCGCCTCGCGCTCCAGCAAGCCGTTGAGGCCCAGGTGCACGCAGTCGGTCGGAGTGCCGTTGAGGCTGATAAAGCCGTTGGCCAGGTATTGCGGGTGCAGCGGACGGTCGAGCGTCAGCGAACTGCTGGCGCCGCTTTTGTCCTGCTCCGGGGCGATAACCACGCACTCGGTGTAATCCGCCAGCGCAGCATAAAGCGCGGCGAGACCGGGTGCGGTTACCCCATCGTCGTTAGAAATCAGAATACGCATGGGCTGTCCGTCTGCCCCACCGGCACCAGATCAACGAGTTCGCGCACCAATACGGTGGCGAAGCATCCGGCCGGGAGGACGAATTCCAGTTGCAGAATGTCAGGCTGGGGATAATGCCACGTCAACCCGCCAATGGGCAGCCGCAGGATGCGACGTTCGTGGCTCATACCGGCGTTGATCAACCAATCGCGCAGCTCTGCTTCACCGGCAGCAATCCCCTGCTCCAGATCATGGACAGCGCCTGCGGTCGGCGAGTCACCCTCGCCCCACTGCGGGCCGGTCGGATGCAGGTCAAGAATCGCCAGACGCGGGTCGCTGCACTCGGCTTCACCGGCCGGGAAAAAACTGCGGCTGTCGGTGAACGCGAGCAGGTCGCCGACCAGGGCTTTTTGCCAGGTGCCATCGGCCACTCGTGCGGCGAGCACCTTGTTGAAGAGAAAACTGCGCGCCGTCGAGAGCAGGCGCGAACGCACATTGCGTTGTTCCGGCAAGGCCTTGCGCGCCGCCCACGAACGCGCGTCAACGACGTTGCCGCCGTCGTGGCCGAAACGCTGGGCGCCGAAATAATTGGGGATGCCTTGTTGGGCTATCAGCTGCAGGCGCTGCTCAATCGCCGCTTTGTCGCCGTCGAACTGAGTCAAACGCAAGGTGAAACCGTTGGCCGAATGCGCACCGCGTTGCAGTTTGCGTTTGTGGCGAGTGGTCTTGAGAATCTTCAGCGTGTCGTTTTCCGCCGCCGACAGATCCGGATCGGCCTTGCCCGGCAATTGCACGCTGAACCACTGGCGAGTCAGCGCCTGACGATCCTTGAGACCGGCATAGCTGACGGTGCGCAACGGCACGCCGGCAGCCTTGGCGATACGCCGCGCAGCTTCTTCAGTGTTCAGGCCGCGTTTTTCGACCCAGATCCACAGATGTTCGCCATCGCCGCTGAACGGAATATCGAGGACTTCATCGACCTGAAAGTCTTCAGCGATGGCTTTCAGTACCGCAGTGCCGAGGGGTTCACCATAGGCCCGCGGGCCGAGCAATTGCAGTTCGTTCATGCGCGCAGCAACAAGGCAACGGAGTGCACGGCGATGCCTTCTTCGCGACCGACAAAGCCGAGCTTTTCGGTGGTGGTAGCTTTCACGTTCACTTGATCCAACTCAACTTGAAGATCCGCCGCGATCAGCGCGCGCATCGATTCGATATGCGGGGCCATTTTCGGTGCTTGGGCAACGATAGTGTTGTCAACATTGCCGACTTTCCAGCCTTTGGCATGGATCAGCGCGACCACATGACGCAGCAGCGCACGGCTGTCGGCGCCCTTGAATTGCGGGTCGGTGTCCGGGAAATGCTTGCCGATATCACCCAGCGCAGCGGCGCCGAGCAAGGCATCGCTCAAGGCGTGCAGCAGGACGTCACCGTCGGAATGAGCGAGCAGCCCGAAGCTGTGTGCGATGCGCACGCCGCCCAGAGTAATGAAATCGCCTTCAGCGAAACGGTGCACATCATAGCCGTGGCCAATACGCATAAAAAAACGCCCCGATTTTTGTCAGGGCGTGATTCTACCTGCATTAGTCCCGAAGGGCTTGTGCGTGATGCTGCAAGTGGTCGTCTATGAAGCTTGAGATGAAGAAATAGCTGTGGTCGTAGCCCGGTTGCAGGCGCAATGTCAGCGGATGACCCGCTTGTTTTGCCGCTTGTTGCAGAGCTTCGGGGTTGAGCTGGGTGGCGAGGAAGTCATCGCGATCCCCTTGATCGACCAGCAGCGGCAGTTTTTCATCCGCCTCGGCAATCAGTGCGCAGGCATCCCACTCTTTCCATTTGGAACGGTCTTCGCCCAGGTAGCGCGAAAAGGCTTTCTGACCCCATGGGCAATCCATCGGGTTGTTGATTGGCGAGAACGCCGACACCGATTGATAGCGTCCCGGGTTACGCAGCGCGCAGACCAGCGCACCGTGACCGCCCATGGAGTGACCGCTGATGCTGCGTTTGTCCGAGGCCGGGAAATGCGCTTCGACCAGTGCAGGCAACTCATGCACGACATAGTCATGCATCCGATAGTGGCGCGACCAAGGTTCCTGCGTGGCATTCAGATAGAAACCGGCACCGAGGCCGAAATCCCACGCGCCATCCGGATCACCCGGCACATCCGGCCCACGGGGGCTGGTGTCCGGCGCAACGATGATCAGACCCAGTTCGGCAGCCATGCGCATCGCGCCGGCCTTTTGCATGAAATTCTCGTCGGTGCAGGTCAGGCCGGACAACCAGTACAGCACCGGCAACTTGCCGCCCTGCTCCGCCTGCGGTGGCAGGTACACGGCGAACACCATGTCGCAACCGAGCAAGTCTGAGCGATGGCGATAACGCTTGTGCCAACCGCCGAAACTCTTCTGACAGGAGATGTTTTCCAGACTCATGTAAAGACTCCTACGCGGTCATGAGCGCAAGCCTTCAAGACTTGCGCCCATGTCGCCACGATTGATCAGAAATGAATGACGGTACGGATGCTCTTGCCTTCGTGCATCAGGTCGAAGGCCTTGTTGATGTCTTCCAGGCCCATGGTGTGGGTGATGAAAGTATCCAGCGGAATCTCGCCGCTCTGAGCCATGTCGACATAGCTTGGCAACTCGGTACGACCGCGCACGCCGCCGAATGCCGAACCGCGCCAGACGCGACCAGTCACCAGCTGGAATGGACGGGTAGCGATTTCCTGGCCGGCACCGGCCACACCGATGATCACCGACTCGCCCCAACCTTTGTGGCAGCACTCAAGGGCGGCGCGCATCAGTTGCACGTTGCCGATGCATTCGAAGGAGAAGTCGACGCCGCCATCGGTCATGTCGACAATCACTTCCTGAATCGGACGATCGAAATCTTTCGGGTTTACGCAGTCGGTAGCGCCGAGTTGTTTGGCGATCTCGAACTTGGCCGGGTTGATGTCAATGGCGATGATTCGCGCAGCCTTGGCTTTCACCGCGCCAATGACTGCGGACAAACCAATGCCGCCCAGACCGAAGATGGCCACGGTGTCACCGGGTTTGACCTTGGCGGTGTTGAGCACCGCGCCAATACCGGTGGTCACGCCGCAACCCAGCAGGCAAACCTTCTCGAGCGGCGCATCCTTGGAGATCTTGGCCACGGAGATTTCCGGTAACACGGTGTATTCCGAGAACGTCGAAGTACCCATGTAGTGGAAAATGGTTTCGCCCTTGTAGGAAAAACGCGAAGTGCCGTCCGGCATCAAACCCTTGCCCTGAGTCGCGCGAATCGCTTGACACAGGTTGGTCTTGCCCGACTTGCAGAATTTGCACTGGCCGCATTCCGGGGTGTACAGCGGAATGACGTGATCGCCCACCGCAACCGAGGTCACGCCTTCGCCGATCGCTTCGACGATGGCGCCGCCTTCGTGGCCGAGGATCGACGGGAAGATGCCTTCCGGGTCTGCACCGGACAGGGTGTAGGCATCCGTGTGGCAAACCCCGGAAGCCACCACGCGCAACAACACTTCACCGGCCTTGGGCATGGCGACATCGACTTCTACGATTTCCAGCGGCTTCTTGGCCTCGAAGGCAACGGCGGCGCGCGACTTGATCATGCTGACTCTCCAGTGAATCCATTGAATAAAAAACCAGACGACCAGTGTAGTTCAACGCCAACTGATGAATAATCCGGACAAAAGCAAAACATTATTGCCATACAGGGATAATCCTGATGTCCGAAAATCGCTGGGAAGGCATCGACGAGTTCGTCGCCGTTGCCGAATGCAGCCAGTTCACTGCCGCTGCTGAGCGTCTCGGGGTATCGTCCTCGCACATCAGTCGCCAAATCGTACGGTTAGAGGAGCGACTTCAGACGCGCCTGCTTTATCGCAGCACGCGGCGAGTGACACTGACCGAAGCCGGTCAGACGTTCCTGCAACACTGCCAGCGCTTGCAGGACGGTCGCGAAGAAGCCCTGCGAGCGGTCGGCGATCTGACCAGTGAACCGAAAGGCATGCTGCGCATGACCTGCGCCGTCGCGTACGGCGAACGTTTTATCGTGCCGCTGGTGACGCGATTTATGGGCCTTTATCCACAGCTGCGCATCGATATCGAATTGAGCAATCACCAGCTTGATCTGGTGCATGAAGGTCTGGATCTGGCGATTCGCCTGGGTCGTTTGCAGGACTCGCGGTTGGTCGCGACACGCCTGGCGCCACGGCGAATGTATCTGTGCGCGTCACCGTCCTACGTCGAGCGGTACGGTCGCCCGCATAGCCTGTCGGAATTGAGTCGGCACAATTGCCTGATTGGCAGCTCGGACATCTGGCAGCTTGAGCAAAACGGGCGGGAGTTTTCCCAGCGGGTGCAGGGCAACTGGCGCTGCAACAGCGGGCAAGCGGTGCTGGATGCGGCGTTACAGGGGGTGGGGTTGTGTCAGTTGCCGGATTATTACGTGCTGGAGCATTTGCACAGCGGCGCGCTAATTTCGTTGCTGGAGGCGCATCAGCCACCAAATACGGCGGTGTGGGCGCTGTACCCGCAACAGCGGCACTTGTCGCCGAAGGTGCGCAAGTTGGTGGAGTTTCTCAAGGAAGGATTGGCTGAGCGGCCGGAGTATCGAAGCTGAGTGATGGGTTGCTCATGCGTCCGCCTTCGCGAGCAAGCTCGCTCCCACAGTGGACCTGCAGTGACTGCAAATCTGGTGTCAGGCGCAAATCAAATGTGGGAGCGAGCTTGCTCGCGAAGGCTGCGGAATAGGCGCCACAGCAATCAGCGGCGGTTAGCCCAACGCTGACGCAACCACTCCAGATCTTCCGGCCGGGTCACCTTGAGGTTATCCGCCCGCCCTTCAATCAGTCGCGGCGCCAGGCCAGCCCACTCCATCGCCGAAGCTTCATCGGTAACCAGCGCATCCGCGACCAGACTGTCGGCCAACGCCCGATGCAACGCACCGAGGCGGAACATCTGCGGGGTGTACGCCTGCCAGATCACGCTGCGATCCACGGTTTCAACCACGCGCCCGTGCTTGTCGACCCGCTTCAACGTGTCGCGCGCAGGCACCGCGAGCAAACCACCGACCGGATCATCCGCCAGTTCATCGAGTAACTGGTCGAGATCTTCGCGACTCAGATTCGGCCGTGCCGCATCGTGCACCAGCACCCAATCTTCATCGTCGGCACCTTGCGCGTGCAGGTGCAGCAAAGCATTGAGCACCGAGCCGGAACGCTCCGCGCCGCCTTCAACGCGCTGAATGCGCGAGTCGCCCGCGCACGCCAGGTTCGGCCAATAAGGATCATCAACAGCAAGACTGACCACCAGCCCCTTGAGGCTTGGATGGTCGAGGAAACAGCCGAGGCTGTGTTCGAGAATTGTGCGCCCGCCCAGTTGCAGGTATTGCTTGGGACGGTCCGCGGCCATTCGGGCACCAATGCCCGCAGCAGGAATCACGGCCCAGAAGGCCGGCAGGGAATTGATCATTGGGCCAACTGGTAAAGGGTTTCGCCGTCCTTGACCATGCCCAGTTCGTGACGAGCCCGCTCTTCAACGGTCTCCATGCCCTTTTTCAACTCGCTGACTTCAGCGTCCATCACGCGATTGCGCTCCAGCAAACCTTCGTTCTCGGCGTGTTGATCAGCTATCTGCTGATTCAGCTCGGCGACTTGCGCCAGACTGCCATTGCCCACCCACAGGCGGTACTGCAAACCGGCCAGTAGCAAGAGCAAAACGAGAAACAACCAGTAAGGACTGCGCATCGAATATCAGGTATCCAGTGAAAAAAGACAGCCACGCCAAAACTTTGAAGCATCTGATAGCACGAAGCCTGGAAGACCCAGGCTTGTGCTGTTAAGGCATCAGATTAGTGGCAAATCCATCGCTGTCACGACTTTTTCGACACAATCCGGTGTCCTTCCATCGATTTGTACTTAGCCGCGGAACTCGCTGCGACCGTTGTACTTGGCCTTGCCATTCAACTGCTCTTCGATACGCAGCAGTTGGTTGTACTTGGAAACGCGGTCGGAACGGCACAGGGAACCGGTCTTGATCTGGCCAGCCGAGGTGCCCACAGCCAGGTCGGCAATGGTCGAATCTTCGGTTTCGCCCGAACGGTGCGAGATCACTGCGGTGTAACCGGCAGCCTTGGCCATCTGGATGGCTTCCAGGGTTTCGGTCAGGGTGCCGATCTGGTTGAACTTGATCAGGATCGAGTTGGCGATCTTTTTATCGATGCCTTCTTTCAGGATCTTGGTGTTGGTTACGAACAAGTCGTCGCCCACCAGCTGAGTCTTCTCGCCGATCTTGTCGGTGAGGATCTTCCAGCCAGCCCAGTCGGACTCGTCCAGACCGTCTTCGATCGAGATGATCGGATAACGTTCGGTCAGGCCTTTGAGGTAATCGGCGAAACCTTCAGCGGTGAACACCTGACCTTCGCCGGACAGGTTGTACTTGCCGTCTTCGTAGAATTCGCTGGCCGCGCAGTCCAGGGCCAGGGTCACGTCGGTGCCCAGCTTGTAACCAGCGTTGGCTACTGCTTCGGAGATCACTTTCAGCGCGTCTTCGTTGGAGGCCAGGTTCGGTGCGAAACCGCCTTCGTCGCCAACGGCAGTGCTCAGGCCACGGGCCTTCAGCACAGCTTTGAGGTGATGGAAAATCTCGGTGCCCATGCGCAGACCTTCCGAGAAAGACTTGGCGCCAACCGGCTGTACCATGAATTCCTGGATGTCGACGTTGTTATCAGCGTGCTCGCCACCGTTGATGATGTTCATCATCGGCACCGGCATCGAGTAGACACCCGGAGTACCGTTGAGGTTAGCGATGTGTGCGTACAGCGGCAGGTCCTGGTCCTGCGCAGCAGCCTTGGCCGCAGCCAGGGACACGGCGAGGATGGCGTTGGCGCCCAGGGTTGCCTTGTTTTCGGTACCGTCGAGCTTGATCATCGCGTGATCCAGGGCTTTCTGGTCGCTTGGGTCGGTGCCCAGCAGCAGATCGCGGATCGGACCGTTGATGTTGGCTACCGCTTTGAGCACGCCCTTGCCCAGGTAACGGCTCTTGTCGCCATCACGCAGCTCGAGTGCTTCACGCGAGCCAGTGGATGCACCGGACGGCGCGCAAGCGCTGCCGATGATGCCGTTGTCGAGAAGCACGTCCGCTTCCACGGTGGGATTGCCACGGGAGTCGAGAACTTCACGACCTTTGATGTCGACGATTTTTGCCATTGTTGTAAACACTCCAAAGTTGACGAAAACGACGCAGCTAGAGGAAATCTTTTTACCGTCGGCAAGGGGTGTGCAGCGGGCAGGCTTGCAGACGATAACGCTCATGCCCGAGGGCATGAGCGACAAATCGTGCGGTACTTTACCGGAGAATTGAGGTTTACGCGGTTTCTACCGTCGGAAAACTCTTCACCAGTTCGTCCAAAGCCTTGAGCTGGGCCAGAAATGGCTCCAGTTTGTCCAGACGCAAGGCGCAAGGGCCATCGCATTTGGCGTTGTCCGGATCCGGATGCGCTTCGAGGAACAGACCTGCCAACGACTGGCTCATGCCCGCCTTGGCCAGATCCAGAACCTGGGCACGGCGACCGCCGGCGGAGTCGGCACGACCACCCGGCATTTGCAGCGCATGGGTCACGTCGAAGAATACCGGGTACTCGAACTGCTTCATGATGCCGAAGCCGAGCATGTCGACCACGAGGTTGTTGTAGCCGAAGCTCGAACCACGCTCGCAGAGGATCAATTGATCGTTACCCGCTTCCACGCACTTGTTCAGGATGTGTTTCATTTCCTGAGGCGCGAGGAACTGGGCTTTCTTGATGTTGATCACTGCATTGGTCTTGGCCATCGCGACGACCAGATCGGTCTGGCGCGACAGGAAGGCCGGCAGTTGAATGATGTCGCAGACCTCAGAGACGACCGCGGCCTGATCAGGCTCGTGGACGTCGGTGATGATCGGCACGCCAAAGGCTTGTTTGATGTCCTGGAAGATGCGCATGCCCTCTTCCAGGCCAGGACCGCGATAAGAGGTCACAGAAGAACGGTTAGCCTTGTCGAAACTGGCCTTGAACACGTAAGGGATACCGAGTTTTTCGGTGACCTTTACGTACTCTTCGCAAACCTGCATGGCCATGTCACGGCTTTCCAGCACGTTCATGCCGCCGAACAGCACCATGGGTTTGTCGTTGGCAATTTCGATGTCGCCGACGCGGATGATCTTCTGTGCCATCGGGGTTACGCCTTCTTCTGGTGTTGAGCCAACGCTGCTTTGACAAAACCGCTGAACAGCGGATGGCCATCACGTGGTGTCGAGGTGAACTCAGGGTGGAACTGGCAAGCGACGAACCATGGGTGATCGGCCGCTTCAACCACTTCAACCAGCGCCGCATCAGCGGAGCGACCGGAGATTTTCAGGCCCGCTTCGATCAGCTGTGGCAGCAGGTTGTTGTTCACTTCGTAACGGTGACGGTGACGCTCGACGATCACGTCCTTGCCGTAGCAGTCGTGGACCTTGGAACCGGCTTCAAGCAGGCAGTCCTGAGCGCCAAGGCGCATGGTGCCGCCCAGATCGGACGATTCGGTACGTACTTCAACGGCACCGGTCGCGTCTTCCCACTCGGTGATCAAACCGACCACCGGATGACCGCTGGCGCGATCGAACTCGGTGGAGTTGGCGTCTTTCCAGCCCATCACGTTACGGGCGAACTCGATGACCGCCACTTGCATGCCCAGGCAGATACCCAGGTATGGAACCTTGTTTTCGCGAGCGTACTGAACGGCAGTGATCTTGCCTTCCACGCCGCGCAGACCGAAGCCGCCCGGTACGAGGATCGCGTCGACACCTTCGAGCAGCGCAGTGCCCTGGTTTTCGATGTCTTCGGAATCGATGTAACGCAGGTTGACCTTGGTGCGGTTGCTGATGCCGGCGTGACTCATCGCTTCGATCAGCGACTTGTAGGCGTCCAGCAGCTCCATGTACTTGCCGACCATGGCGATGGTCACTTCGTGTTCCGGGTTCAGCTTGGCGTCAACCACTGCGTCCCACTCGGACAGATCCGCGCTGCCGCATTGCAGACCGAAACGCTCAACGACGAAATCGTCCAGACCCTGCGAGTGCAGGATGCCCGGGATCTTGTAGATGGTGTCGGCGTCTTCCAGCGCGATCACCGCACGTTCTTCAACGTTGGTGAACTGAGCGATCTTGCGACGCGACGAGATGTCGATCGGGTGATCGGAACGGCAGACCAGCACGTCTGGCTGCAGGCCGATCGAACGCAGTTCTTTGACCGAGTGCTGGGTTGGCTTGGTTTTGGTCTCGCCAGCGGTGGCGATGTACGGCACCAGTGTCAGGTGCATCAGCATCGCGCGCTTGGCGCCGACTTCGAAACGCAGTTGACGGATGGCTTCGAGGAACGGTTGCGACTCGATGTCACCGACGGTGCCACCGATTTCAACCATCGCCACGTCAGCGTCACCGGCACCCTTGATGATGCGGCGCTTGATTTCGTCGGTGATGTGCGGAATCACCTGGATGGTTGCACCCAGGTAGTCACCACGGCGCTCTTTGCGCAGCACGTGCTCGTAGACACGGCCGGTGGTGAAGTTATTGTTCTGGGTCATGGTCGTGCGGATGAACCGCTCGTAGTGCCCCAGGTCCAGGTCGGTTTCGGCGCCGTCGTGGGTGACGAACACTTCACCGTGCTGGAACGGGCTCATGGTGCCCGGATCGACGTTGATGTACGGATCCAGCTTCAGCATGGTGACCTTAAGTCCCCGCGCCTCCAGGATGGCTGCCAATGAAGCCGATGCAATGCCTTTCCCCAATGAAGAAACAACACCGCCCGTGACGAATATGTAGCGCGTCATGAAAAACCCTAGAAGTCTGCGTTAAAGCGGTACGAGCCGCCGGGGAAAGCGAAGGAAGGCCGAAGCCCCCGATCACCTGCATTAATCACAGTGCACCTTTCAAAAAAACCGCCGCGTTGGGACAGACCGGCAGGTGAAACACCGGTACGTTGCTCGCTACACATTTTTTGGAATCGCCCAGCAAAGACTGCTTGGTAATCGGCAACTCCTGCAATTCAGGCGAATCCACAGAAGTTGTATCAAGAAGGGAGCGTAGTCTACCGGAATGCTCCTTTCAGCTCAAACCTTGATCTTCGTCTGTTGGCAGCCAATGCAATTTCCAGCCATCCTGTGCATGACCATCAAGTCCCGGCAGATTCGCCACCGCGAGCAATTCATCGCCGCGAAACAGCAGCGGCAATCTGCCACGCATGAAGCCCGGGACCGCGCGCTCATTGAGCAGGCGCTTGAGGTCACGGTGGCCGCGATCCGCCAGCTGCATGACTTCACCGCCCTGACGATAGGCAATGCGCAAAGGCCCGACGGGAGTCTGCCCGCTGAACGTGACATGTCCGTTATCGGCCAAGCGTAGCGCTGACGCCGGGCTCTGCCACTCGACTCCGATCATCGGCGTGCGTAGCCAGTGACCGCTGAGCCACCACAGACGACCGGCACTGCGATGAAGCTCGCCATCGGCCAGACGCCATATCGGTGAAGCATCGTGAGCGGCATCGCACAGATTTTTCCAACCCGACCAGTGGTCGGTATCTGGCAGTTGCGTGAAGCGTTCGAGCCAATGGCTGATCGCGTTTCGTTGCCGGGCAGCAGACAGTGCGGCGAGCGGCGCCAGTTCCAGCGACGGTAAAACCAGCCATTCATAATCATGAGCAGTCGCGGCTTGCGCCAAATCGATCTGCGCCAACTCATCGAGCAGCCCCTGAGCTTCACGCAGATGCGCGGCGCTGCGGGTCATGTTCGCCTGCGCTTGCGGCCAGCGCTCGCTCAGCACCGGCATAACCTGATGGCGCAGGTAATTGCGCGAGAACTGTCGATCCTGATTTGACGGGTCTTCGATCCAGCTTAACGAGTGAGCCTGTGCGTAACGTTCCAGCTCGGCTCGAGTGACATCCAGCAACGGGCGAATCAACATGCCCTGCCCCACTGGCCTTTGCTGCGGCATTCCCGACAATCCGCGCACTCCCGCTCCACGCAGCAGCCGGAACAGCAGTGTTTCCGCCTGATCATCACGGTGCTGACCAGTGATTAACGCCTCATTAGCTTGGGTCAGCGCACTGAACACGGCGTAACGCGCATCCCGCGCCGCCCGCTCCAGACTCGCGCCTGGTTGCACCGTCACATGCTCGATCAGCAACGGCACTCCCAGCGCATCACACACGGACTGGCAATGCTGCGGCCACGCGTCAGCCGCAGCCTGGAGGCCGTGGTGAATATGAATAGCGCTGAGTGGAGGGAGGGATTCGGATTTTGCGAGATAGGCGAGCAGATGCAGCAGAACAGTGGAATCGAGACCACCGGAGAATGCAATACGCCAATGAGTGGCGTTGCGCCAAGGCTCAAGGCTCAGTAATAACCGGGAAGGCAAATCAATCGAGAGCTGACTCATTTTTTCACCTTCACCGAAACCAATGTGGGAGCGAGCTTGCTCGCGAAAGCGGTTCAACATTCAACATTTTCGTTGCCTGTTATAACGCCTTCGCGAGCAAGCTCGCTCCCACAGTGTTTTGCATTGTCAGCTGAATCGGCGTTCGATCAGAGACCGTAGCTCATCAGTCGATCATAACGGCGCTTCAGCAACGCTTCGTTATCGAACTTCTTCAGCATCGCCAGTTGCGAGCTCAGCTCGGCACGGATCGACGCAGCGGCAGCTGCCGGATCACGGTGGGCGCCGCCCAGAGGCTCGCTGATCACCTTGTCGACAATGCCGAGGCCTTTCAGACGCTCGGCAGTGATGCCCATTGCTTCAGCAGCATCCGGCGCTTTTTCGGCGGTTTTCCACAGAATCGAAGCGCAACCTTCCGGCGAGATTACCGCGTAGGTCGAGTACTGCAGCATGTTCAGCTGGTCGCAGACGCCAATGGCCAGTGCACCACCGGAACCACCCTCACCGATAACGGTGGCGATGATCGGGGTCTTCAGGCGCGACATCACGCGCAGGTTCCAGGCGATCGCTTCGCTCTGGTTACGCTCTTCAGCGTCGATGCCAGGATAGGCACCCGGGGTGTCGATGAAGGTCAGGATCGGCATTTTGAAACGCTCGGCCATCTCCATCAGACGGCAAGCCTTGCGGTAGCCTTCCGGACGCGGCATGCCGAAGTTACGGCGCACCTTCTCGCGGACTTCACGACCCTTCTGGTGACCGATGATCATCACCGGCTGGTCTTCCAGACGGGCGATACCGCCAACGATGGCCGCGTCGTCAGAGAAGTGACGGTCGCCGTGCAGTTCGTCGAACTCGGTGAAGATGTGCTCGATGTAGTCGAGGGTGTACGGGCGTTTCGGGTGACGCGCCAGGCGTGCGATCTGCCAGCTGGTCAGCTTGCCGAAGATGTCTTCGGTCAGCGTTTTGCTCTTGTCCTGCAGGCGGGAGATCTCATCGCCGATATTCAGCGAATTGTCATTACCGACCAAGCGCAACTCTTCGATCTTGGCTTGCAGGTCGGCGATCGGCTGTTCGAAATCTAGAAAATTCGGGTTCATAGGCGTCCGTCTTGGGTCGTGTCCCAAATGAGCTTGGGCCGGCCGGTTGTCTATTCGCGCCCTACCTTAAGGGAGAGGCGCGCTGAGGTCGAGATTAAAAATTCAGGTTGCGGGCAAGCGCCATGATGGCACTTGCCGGTCAACGGTATTGGAGGAAGACGTTGTCTCGCCCGAACTGGTCACGCAGGGCTTGAATCAACGCATCCGCCGGATCAATCCGCCAGGTCTCGCCGAACTGCAGCAAGGTCTTCGCATCCGGACTGGTGTACTCCATGGTGATCGGGCACGCGCCGCGATGACGCTTGAGCAAATCCCCCAACCAGCGTAGCTGATCGCCTTTCAGATCCTGGGTTTGCAGCTTCAGGCGCAGGCTTTCGGCGAGATTGGTGCGCGCGTCTTCCATGCTCATCACCCGCTTGACGCGCAGGCGCAGGCCACCGGAGAAGTCATCGTTGCTGACTTCGCCTTCGACCACCACCATCGCGTCGGTCTGCAACAACGACTGCGCAGAGTGGAACGCATCGGCAAACAGCGACGCCTCAATCCGCCCCGAACGGTCGTCGAGGGTGATGAAACCCATCTTGTCGCCCTTCTTGTTCTTCATCACCCGCAGGGCAATGATCATCCCCGCCACGGTTTGCGTATCGCGCGCCGGCTTCAGGTCGATGATGCGCTGACGGGCGAAACGGCGGATCTCGCCTTCGTATTCGTCGATCGGGTGACCGGTCAGGTACAGGCCCAAGGTGTCTTTCTCACCTTTGAGGCGCTCCTTAAGCGTCAGCTCCTTGGCCTTGCGGTGCGACGCATACACGTCGGCGTCTTCCTCGACAAACAGCCCGCCAAACAGGTCGGCGTGACCAGAGTCGTGGGTACGCGCGGTCTGCTCGGCCGCCTTGATCGCCTCTTCCATCGCTGCCAGCAGCACGGCGCGGTTGCGGTCGATGTTGGCCTGATAAGCCTTCTGTTCGTCATGGAAGTACGGCCCCAGACGATCCAGCGCACCGCTGCGGATCAAGCCGTCGAGGGTACGTTTGTTGATGCGCTTGAGGTCGACCCGCGCGCAGAAGTCGAACAGATCCTTGAACGGACCTTCCTGACGCGCCTCGGTGATCGCCTCAACCGGGCCTTCACCAACACCTTTGATCGCGCCCAGGCCGTAGACGATGCGGCCGTCGTCGTTCACCGTGAACTTGAACTCCGAAGTGTTCACGTCCGGCGCATCGAGGCGCAGCTTCATCGTGCGCACTTCCTCGATCAAGGTCACGACCTTGTCGGTGTTGTGCATGTCCGCCGACAGTACCGCAGCCATGAACGGCGCCGGGTAGTGGGCTTTCAGCCACGCAGTCTGGTACGAGACCAGGCCGTAGGCGGCGGAGTGGGATTTGTTGAAGCCGTAACCGGCGAATTTTTCTACCAGGTCGAAAATGTTACCGGCAAGGTCGGCGTCGATGTTGTTGGTCGCGCAACCTTCAATGAAACCGCCGCGCTGCTTGGCCATTTCCTCGGGTTTTTTCTTACCCATCGCCCGACGGAGCATGTCTGCACCGCCAAGGGTGTAACCGGCCATGACCTGAGCAATCTGCATCACCTGTTCCTGATACAGAATGATGCCGTAAGTCGGTGCCAGAACCGGCTTCAAACCCTCGTACTGGTAATCCGAGTGCGGATACGCCAGTTCGGCGCGGCCGTGCTTACGGTTGATGAAGTCGTCCACCATGCCGGACTGCAGCGGGCCCGGACGGAACAGGGCCACCAGTGCGATCAGATCTTCCAGGCAGTCGGGCTTGAGCTTTTTGATCAGCTCTTTCATGCCGCGCGATTCAAGCTGGAACACCGCGGTGGTTTCAGCTTTCTGCAACAACGAGTAGGTCGGTTTGTCGTCCAGCGGGATAAACGCGATATCCAGCGGCGGCTCGTTGACCTTGGCACGGTCGCGGTTAATGGTTTTCAGCGCCCAGTCGATGATCGTCAGGGTCCGCAGACCGAGGAAGTCGAACTTCACCAGACCAGCCGCTTCAACGTCGTCCTTGTCGAACTGGGTCACCAGACCGTCACCGGCTTCATCGCAATAGATTGGCGAGAAGTCCGTCAGTTTGGTCGGCGCAATAACCACACCACCGGCGTGTTTACCAACGTTACGCACAACGCCTTCGAGCTTGCGAGCCATTTCCCAGATTTCCGCAGCTTCTTCATCAACCTTGATGAAGTCACGGAGGATTTCTTCCTGCTCGTAGGCTTTTTCCAGGGTCATGCCGACTTCGAACGGAATCATCTTCGACAGACGATCCGCCAGGCCGTAGGACTTGCCCTGCACCCGCGCCACGTCACGCACCACAGCCTTGGCCGCCATGGAACCGAAGGTGATGATCTGGCTTACCGCGTTGCGACCGTATTTTTCGGCCACATAATCGATAACGCGGTCGCGACCATCCATGCAGAAGTCGACGTCGAAGTCGGGCATGGAGACCCGTTCCGGGTTAAGGAATCGTTCGAACAGCAGGTCGTATTCCAGCGGATCGAGGTCGGTGATCTTCTGTACATAAGCCACCAATGAACCGGCACCCGACCCACGGCCCGGACCTACCGGCACGCCGTTGTTCTTGGCCCACTGGATAAAGTCCATCACGATCAGGAAGTAACCGGGGAAACCCATCTGGATAATGATATCCAGCTCGAAATTCAGCCGGTCGACGTAGACCTGACGCTTGGCTTCGTAGTCTTCGGTGGTGTCCTTGGGCAGCAGCACCGACAAGCGTTCTTCCAGACCGTCGAAGGAGACTTTGCGGAAATACTCGTCGATGGTCATGCCATCGGGAATCGGGAAGTTAGGCAGGAAGTGAGTGCCCAGCTTCACTTCGATATTGCAGCGCTTGGCGATTTCGACGGTGTTTTCGATGGCGTCGGGAATATCGCTGAACAGCTCGATCATTTCCTCGGCGCTTTTCAGGTATTGCTGATCGCTATAATTCTTCGAGCGCCGCGGATCGTCGAGGGCACGGCCCTCACCGATGCACACGCGGGTTTCGTGGGCGGCGAAGTCTTCCTGCTTGATGAAACGCACATCGTTGGTCGCCACCAGCGGCGCGCCGAGCTTGTCGGCGAGTGCAACGGCACCGTGCAGCTGTTCTTCATCGTTAGGGCGATTGGTGCGCTGGATTTCCAGATAGAAACGATCCGGGAATACCGCCATCCATTCGCGCGCCAAGGCTTCAGCTTCAGCCGGGTTGCCGCCGATCATGGCCATGCCGATCTCGCCTTCTTTGGCGGCGGACAGCATGATCAGGCCTTCGTTGGCTTCAGCAACCCACTCGCGCTCGACGATGATCATTCCGTTGCGCTGGCCTTCGATGAAGCCGCGCGAGATCAACTCGGTGAGGTTGCGATAGCCCTTGGCGTTCATCACCAACAGGCTGAGCCGGCTCAGCGGTGCGTCCGGGTCCTTGTTCGACAGCCACAGGTCGGCGCCGCAGATCGGCTTGATGCCCGCGCCCATGGTGTTTTTGTAGAATTTGACCAGGGAACACATGTTGTTCTGGTCGGTGACCGCGACCGCCGGCATGTTCATGGCCGTCAGTGCCTTGACCAGCGGCTTGATCCGCACCAGCCCGTCGACCAGGGAGTATTCAGTGTGCAGGCGTAGATGAACGAATGAAGCCGGCATAGTGATCCTGTCCAGTTACATAGAGACAACAAGGCCCGGATTGTACCGGGCCTCGAACAAAACATCAGCCTTGCGACTAAACCTGCGTCAGACCTTCCAGCGCTTCGTAAGCCAGACGCACCGGGGCGAACGAGCGCCGGTGAATCGGCGTCGGGCCAAGACGCGACAAGGCTTCCAGATGAACGGGCGTCGGGTAGCCTTTATGGCCGCCGATGCCGTAACCCGGATAGATCAATTCGAATGCAGCCATTTCGCGGTCGCGACTGACTTTGGCCAGAATCGACGCAGCAGCAATCGCCGGCACCTTGCCGTCGCCCTGCACCACCGCTTCGGCACGCATCGGCAGTTGCGGGCAGCGGTTGCCGTCGATCATCGCCAGTTTCGGCTGAATGTGCAGGCCGGCGACGGCGCGCTGCATGGCCAGCATGGTCGCGTGCAAGATGTTCAGCTCGTCGATTTCTTCCACTTCGGCGCGCGCAATACACCAGCTCAAGGACTTTTCGATGATTTCGTCGTAAAGCTTTTCGCGCTTGGCCTCAGTGAGTTTCTTCGAGTCGTTGAGACCGAGGATCGGCCGGTTCGGATCGAGGATCACCGCCGCCGTCACCACCGCACCGCACAACGGGCCACGACCGACTTCATCAACGCCGGCCACCAGCTCTTCAACTTCGGCGACCAGGGTGAAATCCAGGCCCATCTGCATGCTTGTCTTGCTCATCGCGTTTGACCGATCAGGTTAAGGACGGCGTCCGCCGCCTGATTGGAGGCATCCAGCCGCAACGTGCGGTGGATCTCGTCGAAACCACGGGTCTGTTCTTCGCCACCTTCGATCAGTGGCGACAGGGTCTGTGCCAGCGCATCGACTGTCGCATCATCCTGCAACAATTCCGGGACCAGCAGGCGCTGGGCCAGCAGGTTCGGCAAGGACACGTACGGGCTCTTGACCATGCGTTTGAGAATCCAGAACGTCAACGGCGCCAAGCGGTACGCCACCACCATCGGCCGCTTGTACAACAGCGCTTCGAGGGTCGCGGTGCCGGAGGCAATCAACACGGCATTGCACGCTGCCAGGGCCAGATGGGATTTGCCGTCGAGCAAGGTCACCGGCAGATCACGCCCGGCGAGCAGCTCTTCAAGTTGCGCGCGGCGTTCAGGGTTGGCGCACGGGATGACAAAGCGCAAACCCGGGTGCATCGCACGCAGACGTTCGGCGGTGTCGAGGAACAGCGCGCCCAGACGGGAGACTTCGCCGCCGCGACTGCCGGGCATCAACGCCACCAGCGGGCCGTCGGGCAGGCCCAGCTCGGCACGCGCCGCAGCGCGATCAGCTTCCAGCGGAATGGTATCGGCCAGCGTGTGGCCGACGAACCGCACCGGCACGCCCTTTTCTTCGTAAAATTTTGCTTCGAACGGCAGCAGCGTCAGCATCAGGTCGCAGCCTTCGCGAATCTTCAGCACACGCTTCTGCCGCCACGCCCACACCGACGGGCTGACGTAATGCACGGTCTTGATCCCGGCCTGACGCAGCTTGAGTTCGATATTGAGGTTGAAGTCCGGCGCGTCGATGCCGATGAACACATCCGGCTTCTCGGCGATCAGCGTCGCGATCAGGTCTTTGCGGCGCTTGAGCAATTCGCGCAAACGACCGAGGACTTCCACCAGGCCCATGACCGACAAGCGCTCCATGGGAAAGTAGGAAGTCAGGCCTTCAGCCTGCATCAACGGGCCACCGACGCCGATGAAATCGACCGCCGGATGCTGAGCCTTGAGCGCGCGCATGAGGCCGGCACCGAGAATGTCACCGGAAGCTTCACCCGCCACCAGCGCAATACGCAGATTGGCCATGATCAGCGCGTGATGCCGCGAGTCGACGACTGGATGGAGTCGCGGAATATCGCAACTTCCGGGTATTGCGCAGCAGGTTCAGCCAGTTCGGCCAGCGCCTGCTCAACCGTCAGACCTTGGCGATAGACGGTTTTGTAAGCGCGACGCAGGGTATGAATCGCGTCTTCGCTGAAACCGCGACGGCGCATGCCTTCGAAGTTCATGCTGCGCGCTTCGGCAGGGTTGCCGAACACGGTGACGAACGCAGGAACGTCCTTGCCGATCGCAGTGCCCATACCGGAAAAGCTGTGAGCGCCGATGTGGCAATACTGGTGAACCAAGGTGAATCCGGAAAGGATCGCCCAGTCATCCACGTGCACATGCCCGGCCAACGCGGTGTTGTTGACCAGAATGCAGTGATTGCCGATGACGCTGTCATGCCCGATGTGGGCATAAGCCATGATCAGGTTGTGATCGCCCAGCGTGGTTTCCGAACGGTCTTGCACGGTGCCACGGTGAATGGTCACGCCTTCACGGATGACGTTGTGGTCACCGATCACCAAGCGGGTTTCTTCACCCTTGTACTTCAGATCAGGCGTGTCTTCGCCTACCGAGGAAAACTGGTAGATGCGATTGTGCTTGCCGATGCGGGTCGGGCCTTTGAGGATTACATGCGGCCCGATCACGGTACCCTCGCCGATTTCCACACCTGCGCCGATGATCGACCACGGGCCGACCTCGACGCCATCAGCCAGAACGGCCGACGGATCGATGATTGCGCGAGGGTCAATCAAACTCATAGCTTGCGTTCCGCACAGATGATTTCAGCCGAGCAGACCGGCTTGCCATCGACCGAAGCCTGGCATTCGAACTTCCAGATCTGACGCTTGCAGCTGATGAACTTGGCTTCGAGGATCAACTGGTCGCCCGGCAATACTGGCTGGCGGAAGCGCAGCTTGTCGGAACCGACGAAGTAATACAGCGTGCCGTCGGCAGGCTTCACATCAAGCATTTTGAAACCGAGGATCCCGGCAGCCTGAGCCATCGCTTCGATGATCAGCACGCCCGGCATGATCGGGTGCGCCGGGAAGTGACCATTGAAGAACGGCTCATTGATGCTGACATTCTTGTAGGCGCGAATGCGCTTGCCTTCAGTGTCCAGTTCCACCACCCGATCCACCAGCAGGAACGGGTAACGGTGAGGCAGGTATTCGCGAATCTCGTTGATGTCCATCATTTCGGGGGGAAGCCTATGTAAAGATTGGGAGCGCGACTGACGCGCACTCCTCTAGCAAATCAAGGAGGCAGTCTAGAGGCTGTGCACACTTGATATGGAAATGGTATCAGCCATCTGATGAAGCATTGCCGTCAGGGGTCACTTCCCCTACGCGCTTTTCCAGCTGTTTCAAACGTCGCGCGATGTCATCGAGCTGACGGATGCGGGCCGCGCTTTTGCGCCATTCGGCCGCCGGTTGCATGGCTGTGCCGGAAGAATAGGCACCCGGCTCGGTAATCGAGTGAGTCACCATGGTCATCCCGGTCAGGAAAACGTTGTCGCAAATATCAATATGGCCCACCAGGCCAACACCGCCGGCCAGCATGCAATGCTTGCCGATTTTGGTGCTGCCGGAGATCCCGACGCAGGCCGCCATAGCAGTGTGATCACCGACCTGAACGTTGTGGGCGATCTGGATCTGGTTGTCGAGCTTCACGCCATTGCCAATGACGGTATCGGCCAGCGCGCCGCGGTCGATGGCGGTATTCACGCCAATCTCGACATCGTCGCCGATGGTCACGCCACCGATCTGGGCGATCTTCTGCCAGATACCTTTTTCGTTGGCGAAGCCGAAGCCTTCACCACCAAGCACGGCACCGGACTGGATCACCACACGCTTGCCGATACGCACATCGTGATACAGCGTCACGCGTGGGGCGAGCCAGCCGCCTTCACCGATTTCGCTGCGGGCACCAACAACGCAATGTGCGCCCAGTGTCACCTGCGCGCCAATTCGCGCACCGGCTTCGATCACCACAAAGGGGCCGATGCTGACGCTTGGATCAACCACCGCGTCCGGCGCAATCACCGCTGACGGATGGATACCCGCAGAGGCTTTTGGCTTCGGATCGAACAGGTGGGAGATGCGCGCGTACGCCAGGTAAGGATCAGGCACCACCAACGCATTACCGGCAAAACCTTCGGCGTCGGCCTCTTTGAGCAACAGTGCTGCCGCCTGCGAGCCCGTCAGGTATTTGCGATATTGAGGATTTGCCAGAAAGCTCAACTGAGCTGGGCCAGCCTCTTGCAAAGTGGCTAGCCCAGTAATTTGCTTCTCAGGGTCGCCACGCAGGGTGGCGCCGAGGAACTCGGCCAACTGGCCGAGCTTGATAGTCACGGTCATGGGTTACTTCAGCTGATTCATGCGCTCGATTACCTGGCGCGTGATGTCGTACTGAGGCTTGACATCGATCACTGCGCCACGCTCGAACACCAGGTCAAAACCACCTTTCTTGATGACTTCTTCCACTGCGCTATCCAGTTTCGGCTTCAGTTGCTTGAGCATTTCGCGGTCGGCAACGGCTTTGGCTTCGTTCAGTTCCTTGGACTGGAACTGAAAGTCACGGGCCTTTTGCTTGAATTCCAGCTCCAGGCGCTCGCGCTCACCTTGCTGCATTTTGTCGCCACCGGCCATCAGACGGTCCTGAATGCCCTTGGCGCTGCTTTCCAGCGTCTTCAGCTTGGTCAGTTGCGGACCGAACTTCTTCTCGGCATCAACGGCGTATTTCTTCGCCGCGTCGGATTCCAGCAAGGCCATCTGATAGTTCAGAACGGCAATTTTCATGTCGGCAAATGCCGGGCCTGCCACCATCAAGGAGGCCAGGAGAACCAATTGAGTCAACTTACGCACGATGCACTCCTACAAAATCCATTGTCGTTATCTTGGGTCAGACGCTTAGAACGTCTGGCCGAGGGAGAATTGGAACACTTGAGTATCAGCGTCATCCGGCTTCTTGACCGGCATGGCCAGCGCGAAGCTCAGAGGACCCAGTGCGGTGACCCAGGTCACGCCAACACCCACGGAACTGGCCATGTTGCTCAGGCTGATGTCGTTACACTTGGTGTTCGACGTCGAGCCATTCGCATTGGTAGTGTCCTTGCACTGCGAGTCAAATACGTTACCCACATCCCAGAATACCGAAGTGCGCAGGGAACGCTGGTCTTTTACGAATGGCAGCGGGAACAGAACCTCGACACCACCCTGGATCAGGACGTTACCACCGAACGGCAGTGGATCCTGGTCCGGGTCAGCCAGCGTGCCCGGGTTGGTACCACGGCTCGGCGTACTGCGCGGGCCGAGGGTACTGTCCTTGAAGCCACGAACCGAGTTGAAACCACCAGCATAGTAGTTTTCATAGAACGGCAAGCCGTCGGTCGAACCGTAACCGTCGCCATAACCCAATTCGGTGTGCAGACGCAGGGTGTAGTTCTCGCTGATCGGCTGGAACAGCTGACCGCGGTAATCAAGTTTGTAGAACGACAGGTCACTGCCAGGAATGGTGGATTCCAGAGTCAGGCTCTGGGAACGGCCACGGGTCGGCAACACGCCTTTGTTCAGGGTCGATTCGGACCAGCCGGCCGACGCCTTGAAGTTCAGGTACTTGTCGCCTTCCTTGTTAACGAAGTCGAAAATTTCGTCAACGGTATAGGTACCGGTCTTGATCGTGTCTTGTTGAGCGGACAGGCCGAAGGTCAGACGCGAAGTTTCGCTGATCGGGTAACCAACGTTCACGCCGGCACCCAGGCTGTCTACCGCATAGCTTGCTACGTCGACGTCGAGGTCTTTGTAGTCAGTGGTGCGATAGAACGCGTTGTAACCCAGGCTGACGCCATCGGCGGTCCAGTACGGGTCAACGTAGCCGAAGTTGTAGCGGCTCTGGTATTCGCTTCGGGTCAGGCCAACGCTGACGCGGTTACCGGTACCGAGGAAGTTGTTCTGGGTGATCGAACCACCAAGGATGAGACCGGCACTCTGGGCGAAACCGACGCTGGCGGTAATCGAACCGGAAGCCTGTTCTTCGACGGCGTAGTTCACGTCAACCTGATCGTCGACACCCGGAACAGCCGGGGTTTCAACGTTGACTTCTTTAAAGAAGCCCAGACGCTCAAGACGGGTTTTAGACTGGTCGATCAGGTAAGTCGAAGCCCAGCCGCCTTCCATCTGACGCATTTCACGACGCAGCACTTCGTCTTCGGACTTGGTGTTGCCACGGAAGTTGATGCGGTTGACGTAGGCACGCTTGCCCGGATCAACAGCGAACAGGATGTCTACAGTGTGATCATCATCGTGTGGCTGAGGTACGCCGTTGACGTTGGCGAAGGTGTAACCCTCATTACCCAGACGACGGGTGATCAGCTCGGATGTGGTAGTCATCAGCTTGCGCGAGAACACCTGCCCCTTCTGCACCAACAGCAGGGACTTGACCTGATCTTCAGGGACTTTCAGATCACCACTGAGCTTGACGTCACGAACGGTGTACTTCTCGCCCTCAGTGACGTTGACAGTGATGTAGACGTGCTTCTTGTCCGGGGTGATGGACACCTGGGTCGAAGCGATATCCATGTTGATATAGCCACGGTCCAGGTAGTAGGAACGCAGACGCTCCAGGTCACCGGACAGTTTTTCACGGGCGTACTTGTCATCGTTCTTGAAGAACGACAGCCAGTTGGTGGTTTTCAACTCGAACAGGTCGGTCAGGTCTTCCTCGGGGAAAACCGTGTTGCCTACCACGTTGATGTGCTGAATGGCCGCAACGGTGCCTTCGTTGATCTTCACCTTCAGGCCCACGCGGTTACGCGGCTGCGATACCACTTCGGTATCAACGGTAGCCGAGTAGCGACCTTGCGCGACGTACTGACGTTGCAGTTCGTTACGCACTCCCTCAAGGGTGGCACGCTGGAAGATCTCGCCTTCGGCCAGACCGGACTGTTTGAGACCTTTCATCAAGTCTTCAGTGGAGATCGCCTTGTTGCCTTCGATCTCGATACTGGCGACCGACGGGCGTTCAACGACCGTGATTACCAGAACGTTGCCTTCGCGGCCCAGCTGGATATCTTGAAAGAAACCGGTTTTGAACAACGCACGAGTGGATTCCACCAGGCGACGATCATCCGCCTGCTCACCGACGTTCAACGGCAAGGCACCAAAGACGCTACCCGCGGAGACCCGCTGGAGGCCATTGACGCGAATATCAGAGATAGTGAAGGACTCGGCGTGAACTTCGGCGATCATCAATACGGTGAGAACCGCAGTTAGCAGCAGACGTTTCATGAAGTCCTTTCTTATTCCAACTGGCAATAAACAAACTGCCGCAAAATGCGGCAGATTCGCAATTCAGCGAAGCGTTACAGACGACCCAGATCGTTGACCAGAGCAAGCAACATCACCCCGACCACCAAACTGATACCGATCTGTATCCCCCAACCTTGCACCCGATCCGACAAGGGGCGACCACGCGCCCACTCGATCAGATAAAACAACAAATGCCCCCCATCCAGTACAGGAATGGGCAGCAAATTCAGAACGCCCAGGCTAATACTCAGATAAGCAAGGAAATTCAGGAAATCAGCGACGCCCGACTGGGCAGAAGCGCCCGCCACTTTAGCAATGGTTATCGGTCCACTCAAGTTTTTTACCGAGAGCTCGCCGAACAGCATTTTCTTCAGTGAATCGAGCGTCAGAATGCTCATGGTCCAAGTGCGACGGGCACCCTCGCCAATTGCAGCCAACGGCCCGTAACTGACCTCGCGGATCATCTCCGGTGGCCAGTCGACAGCTTTTACGCCCGCCCCCAGATATCCGCTGGGCGATTTGCTTTCACCGCGCGCTGCAAGGGTCACAGGGACGTCGATTTGAGCATTGTCGCGCTCGATACGCAGCATGATTTTGGTATCAGGGCGCGTACGCACCGTATCAACCACTTGCTGCCAGTCATTGAGCACCTGACCGTCGAGCGCCAACAGACGATCGCCGGTCTTCAGGCCGGCCGCCTGGGCCGGACCTTTCGGATCAAGTTCGGCGAGTACCGGCGGCAAGGCCGGGCGCCACGGGCGAATCCCCAGGGAGCGGATCGGATCCGGCTCATCTGCGCCTTTGAGCCAGTTATCCAGCTTCAGCTCACGCGGCGAATCGACAGTCGTGCCCTGTTCGCGCACCAGCAACTGCAGGGAACCGCTTTCACCAAGGCGCCGGACCAATTGCAGATTGACGGCAGCCCAACCGGTAGTCGGCTCACCATCGACAGCAACAATTTCCTGACCAGCGTTCAAACCGGCACTGGCGGCGATACTGCCGGATTCAACTGCACCAATGACCGGGCGAATCTGCTCGCTGCCGAGCATGGCCAATACCCAAAAGAACACCAACGCCAACAGGAAGTTGGCAATCGGGCCGGCGGCAACAATGGCGATACGCTGACGCACGGATTTGCGGTTGAATGACTGGTCAAGCTGATCGACTGGCACTTCGCCTTCGCGCTCATCGAGCATCTTGACGTAGCCACCCAACGGTATCGCCGCGATTACAAATTCGGTGCCTTGCTTGTCATGCCAGCGCAGCAACGGCATGCCGAAGCCTACGGAAAAGCGCAGAACCTTGACGCCACAGCGACGCGCGACCCAGAAATGGCCGAATTCGTGAAAGGTGACCAGCACACCCAAGGCGATCAGGGTGCCGGCAATCATATAGAGCGCGCTCATCTACTTTCTCCGCAATCCTGTTCAGTGCCGCGTGTAGCCATTGTGTTGCAAATTTTATCGAGCGTGACGCTTCAACCATTGCTCAGCCAGGACTCGCGCCTTGGCATCAGCCGTAAACACGGCCTCGAGATCTGCCAATGCAACAACCGGCTCGAGGCTCAAGACTTCCTCGATGATACTCGCGATTTCCAGGTAACGGACCCGTCCGTCGAGAAACGCCGCCACCGCCACTTCATTGGCCGCATTGAGCATCGCCGGAGCGCTGTCGCCAGCCTCGGCAGCTTGCCGCGCCAGACGCAGGCAAGGGAAGCGTTCTTCATCCGGCGCCTCGAAATCCAGACGCGCGACGGCGAACAGATCCAGTGGTGCTACACCGGAATCAATGCGCTCCGGCCAGGCCAGGGCATTGGCAATCGGCGTACGCATATCGGGATTGCCCAACTGCGCCAGTACCGAACCGTCGACATAATCGACCAGCGAGTGAATCACGCTCTGCGGGTGAATCACCACCTCGACCTGCGAAGGCTTTGCATCGAACAACCAACAAGCCTCGATCAGCTCAAGACCTTTATTCATCATGCTGGCCGAATCGACCGAAATCTTGCGCCCCATGGACCAGTTCGGGTGCGCACACGCCTGATCAGGTGAAACATGCGCCAATTCACTCATGGGCGTCTGTCGGAACGGACCACCAGAGGCTGTGAGTAAAATCCGACGGACACCGACCGAGCTCAATCCACGAGCAAAATCCGGTGGCATGCACTGGAAAATCGCGTTGTGTTCGCTGTCGATCGGCAGCAGCACTGAACCGCTCTTGCGCACCGCTTGCATGAACAAGGCGCCGGACATCACCAGCGCCTCTTTATTGGCCAGAAGAATCTTCTTGCCTGCTTCAACGGCCGCCAAGGTCGGACGCAGCCCTGCTGCACCCACGATTGCTGCCATCACCGCATCGACTTCCGGAGCAGCAGCAACCTGACACAGGCCCTCTTCCCCTACCAATACGCGGGTCGGCAAACCGGCGGCACGCAAATCGTCCTGCAAACTGCGCGCGGCAGCTGCCTCGGGCACCACAGCGAATTGCGGCACGTGGCGCACGCACAAGGCGAAAAGCTCGCTCAAACGCGTGAAACCACTCAACGCGAAAACCTGATAACGCTCAGGATGACGGGCAATGACATCAAGCGTGCTCAGGCCGATCGAGCCCGTCGCACCCAAAACGGTAATCTGTTGTGGGCGACTCACGGTGCAGCCATCCAGAGCAGCACGGCGAATACCGGAATGGCCGCGGTCAGACTGTCGATACGATCAAGCACGCCGCCATGACCGGGCAGCAGATTACTGCTGTCCTTGATACCGGACTGACGCTTGAACATGCTTTCGGTCAGATCGCCAACCACGGAGATGAAGACGATCAGCGCAGCGCCAATCAAGCCTTTAAGCAACTCGGCGACGGTCCAGTCGCGGACAAACGCGACAATGGCGGTAATCAGCAGACTCAGCACCAGACCACCGTACACGCCTTCCCAGCTTTTCCCCGGACTGACTTGCGGGGCGAGCTTGCGCTTGCCGAATTTGCGCCCGGAGAAGTAAGCACCAATATCGGCACCCCAGACCAAGACCATCACCGCCATGATCAGCCAGTTACCCAGCGGGTACTGCTTGATCTGCACCAGACCTTGCCAGGCCGGCAACAGAATCAGCAAGCCAATGACCAGTTTGGTGGCAGCCGTGGACCAATGCTCGCTGGAACGCGGATATGTCAGCACCAGATAAGTCGCCACCGCCCACCAGAGCACCGAAGCCCCCAGCACCCAAGGTGCCAGGCCCGGCAGCACATACATGACGAACAACATCAATGCGACGACCGCGGCATACCCGACGCGGAACGATTGAGCGGTAAAGCCCGCCAGACGCGCCCATTCCCAGGCGCCCAGACTCACGACCAGACCGATGAACAGGGCAAAACCCGAACCTTCGAGCAGGAAAAAACCGCACAAGGCGATCGGCAGCAGGATCAGCGCAGTGATGATTCGTTGTTTAAGCATTAAACCCGGGCTCCAGCTTCGACCTGTTCGCTCGTTTTACCGAAGCGACGCTGGCGCGAAGCGAAATCGGCCAGCGCATTACGCATGGCATCGTGTTTGAAGTCCGGCCAGAACAGGTCGGAGAAGTACAACTCGGCGTAAGCCAGTTGCCACAGCAAGAAGTTGCTGATGCGGTGTTCGCCACCGGTACGGATGCACAGGTCCGGCAATGGCAGATCGCCGGTCGCCAGACAGGTTTGCAACAGATCCGGGGTGATGTCTTCCGGGCGCAGGTGCCCGGCCTGGACTTCACGCGCCAGACGCTGGGCAGCCTGTGCAATATCCCACTGACCGCCATAATTGGCGGCGATCTGCAGGATGAAACGGTTGGCACCGGCCGTCATCGCTTCAGCTTCACGCATTGCTGCCTGAAGCTCCGGATGAAAGCGTGAACGATCGCCGATGATGCGCAGGCTGATGTTGTTGTCGTTGAGGCGCTTGGCCTCACGACGCAATGCCTTGAAGAACAGATCCATCAAGGCACTGACTTCATCGGCCGGGCGCTGCCAGTTTTCACTGGAAAACGCGAACAGGGTGAGCACCTCGACCTTGGCCTCGGCGCACACCTCGATGACGGCCCGCACAGCATCCACGCCCGCTTTATGCCCGGCGACACCCGGCATAAAGCGTTTTTTCGCCCAGCGATTGTTGCCATCCATGATGATCGCGACATGGCGCGGCACCGCGGACGGCGCAGTCTGCTTGGTCTTGTCCATTAAAAGCTCGAACCTTATACGGCCATCAGATCCGCTTCTTTTTGCTTGGTAGCCGCGTCGATATCAGCTTCAGCCTTGTCGGTGATTTTCTGAATATCGGCAGCAGCACGACGCTCTTCGTCTTCGCTGATTTCTTTGTCTTTGACCAGCTTCTTCAGCTCACCCAAGGCATCACGACGAATGTTGCGCACGGCAACTCGCGCGTCTTCGGCAGCACTGCGCGCCTGCTTGGTGAAGCCCTTGCGGGTTTCTTCAGTCAGGGCCGGCATGGAGATCAGCAACAACTCGCCCAGGTTGGTCGGGTTGAGGTTCAGGCCAGCGCTCTGGATTGCCTTGTCGACTGCGGCGAGCATGTTGCGCTCGAACGCAACGACTTGCAGGGTACGCGAGTCCTTAACGGTGATGTTCGCCACTTGAGTGATGGAGGTGTCTGCGCCGTAGTACGGCACCATCACGCTACCCAGAATGCTTGGGTGAGCCTTGCCGGTACGAATCTGACCAAAGGCGTGGGTCAGAGAGTCCAGGGATTTCTGCATGCGCTCTTGAGCGTCTTTTTTGATTTCGTTGATCATTGTTGACCTTCCTCGATCAGGGTGCCTTCAGCGCCGCCATGGACGATGTTCAGCAGGGCACCGGGCTTGTTCATGTTGAATACGCGCAGCGGCATCTTGTGGTCGCGGCACAGGCAAATAGCGGTCAGATCCATCACGCCCAGCTTGCGATCCAGCACTTCATCATAAGTCAGATGATCGAACTTCTCGGCATGCGGGTCTTTGAACGGGTCTGCGGTATAGACGCCATCAACCTTGGTCGCTTTCAGCACGACGTCGGCATCGATTTCGATTGCGCGCAGGCAGGCGGCGGAATCCGTGGTGAAGAACGGATTACCGGTACCGGCTGCGAAGATCACGACGTCTTTGGAGTTCAGGTGACGCATGGCTTTGCGGCGATCATAGTGATCGGTCACGCCCACCATGGAAATGGCCGACATCACGATGGCCGAGATATTGGCACGTTCCAGCGCATCGCGCATGGCCAGGGCGTTCATCACAGTGGCCAGCATGCCCATGTGGTCGCCTGTGACCCGATCCATACCGGCTTTGCTCAACGCTTCGCCACGGAACAGGTTGCCACCACCGATCACCAGACCGACCTGCACGCCGATGCCGACCAGTTGGCCGACTTCCAGCGCCATCCGATCCAGCACTTTTGGATCGATCCCGAACTCTTCCGAGCCCATCAGGGCCTCGCCGCTAAGCTTGAGTAGAATGCGTTTATAGCGAGCCTGATAACCACTGCCCTGCTGAGCCATTGCGAATCTCTCCTGCGGCGTATTTAAAAATTCTTTGCGAGCTGTTTACAGCTGGCGTTCACTCTAGCTTGGCGCTGCTTCAGCGCCATCGGAACATGGCTTTGTAAGTCAGTTCCAAGTGGAAACCAATTAAAAATTGGCAACCCCATCTGAAAAGAGGCTGCGCGCGTAAGCGGGCAGCCTCTTTCGGGCGACAGTTGAAAAACCGTCTTATTGCTTGGCGGCAGCCAGCTGGGCAGCAACTTCTTCAGCGAAGTTGTCGACCGGCTTCTCGATGCCTTCGCCTACTTTGTAGTAAGTGAAGGAAACGATTTCTGCGCCGCCTTTCTTGGCCAGCTCGCCAACCTTGATTTCAGGGTTCTTGACGAACGCCTGCTCAACCAGGCTTGCTTCTGCCAGGAACTTGCTGATACGGCCTTTGACCATGTTCTCAACAATGTTTTCTGGCTTGCCTTTGATCTTCTCTTCGTTCAGCTGCAGGAACACAGCTTTTTCACGCTCGATCGCTTCAGCCGAAACTTGCGAAGGCAGCAGGAACTCAGGGTTGCTGGCAGCAACGTGCATCGCGATGTCTTTGGCCAGCTCGACGTCACCGCCTTTCAGAGCCACAACAACACCGATCTTGTTGCCGTGCAGGTACGAACCTACAACGTCGCCTTCGATACGGGTCAGACGACGGATGTTGACGTTCTCGCCTACTTTGGCAACCAGTGCTTCACGAGCAGCTTCTTGCGAAGCGATCAGCGGAGCAGCGTCGGTCAGCTTGTCAGCGAAGGCTTTTTCAACGCTGGCAGCAACGAAGTTTTTGAAGTCGTCTTGCAGGGCCAGGAAGTCGGTCTGCGAGTTCACTTCCAGGATAACGGCAGCTTTACCGTCGTCCTTGATTGCGATTGCGCCTTCAGCGGCAACGTTGCCAGCCTTTTTCGCAGCCTTGATCGCGCCCGAAGCACGCATGTCATCAATGGCTTTTTCGATGTCGCCGTCAGCCTTTTCCAGGGCTTTCTTGCAGTCCATCATGCCTTCGCCGGTACGCTCGCGCAGTTCTTTAACCAACGCTGCAGTAATTGCTGCCATTTTCAAATTCCTCTTGGATAGGTTTTCAACCATTCCACCCGATCGAACGGGCGTTCAATTCGTCCCGAGCCCCACCTTGTAGCTGCTGCACGTTACAGGAGCTGTAGCTGCGCCGCCGACAAATGGTTTTCGAGGTGGCAAAAAGGGGGCCAAGCCCCCTTTTTGCTTACTGAGTCAACGCCAGGGCGTTAATTACTCAGCTGCAGCCTGAGTTTCTTCAGCTGCGAATTCTACAGTGCCGCCAGCAACATTGTTGCGACCACGGATCACCGCGTCAGCCATCGAACCCATGTACAGCTGGATAGCGCGGATTGCGTCATCGTTGCCTGGGATGATGTAGTCAACGCCTTCCGGGCTGCTGTTGGTGTCGACAACGCCGATTACCGGGATGCCCAGCTTGTTGGCTTCGGTGATCGCGATGCGCTCGTGGTCAACGTCGATCACGAACAGTGCGTCTGGCAGACCGCCCATGTCCTTGATGCCGCCCAGCGAACGATCCAGCTTTTCCAAGTCACGGGAGCGCATCAGCGCTTCTTTCTTGGTCAGCTTGGCGAAAGTACCGTCTTCGGCTTGAACTTCAAGGTCACGCAGACGCTTGATGGAAGCACGAATGGTTTTGAAGTTGGTCAGCATGCCGCCCAACCAGCGGTGATCGACGTACGGCGAACCGCAACGTGCTGCTTCTTCAGCAACGATCTTGCCAGCGGAACGCTTGGTGCCGACGAACAGAATCTTGTTTTTGCCCTGGGCCAGACGCTCTACGAAAGTCAGAGCTTCGTTGAACATTGGCAGGGTTTTTTCAAGGTTGATGATGTGAATCTTGTTACGCGCGCCGAAAATGTACTTACCCATTTTCGGATTCCAGTAACGGGTTTGGTGACCGAAGTGCACACCGGCCTTCAGCATATCGCGCATGTTGACTTGGGACATGATAGTTCCTTAATAAGTCGGGTTTGGCCTCCACGTATCCCAATGACCAACCAGTGGCATAAAGCCAAAAGCACCCAGGTCATCGTGTCGACACGTGTGTGGATTTAAGCTTTTCGGGGTATCCCCGGAAAGCGGCGCATTTTATACCACAGGGTGCGCAGAAACGGAACCCGGAATCTGTATTCGCACCAAGGACATGGGCGCAGCCCCCTTGGAATCGGCCCCGAACGCACCATTGTATAGAGAGAAGCGATGCACGCGGGCGCTGAATTGCGCCGTGCGTCTGTTAGAATCGCGTTTTTCAGGGTCGCCAATCGAACACTCGCCACCCTATTCGTATCAGCAAGCGCCGCCGAGCGCAGAGAGAGCCTGTATGACCGTCAACCTCAAAACTCCCGAGGACATCGCTGGCATGCGCGTCGCCGGCAAACTGGCCGCCGATGTGCTGGAAATGATTGCCGAACATGTCAAACCGGGCGTCACCACCGATGAGCTGAACCAGATCTGCCACGACTACATCGTCAACGTGCAGCAAGCCATCCCTGCCCCGCTCAACTACAAGGGCTACCCGAAGTCGATCTGCACCTCGATCAACCATGTGGTCTGCCATGGCATCCCGAACGACAAGCCGCTGAAAAACGGTGACACCCTGAATATCGACGTCACCGTGATCAAGGACGGTTACCACGGCGACACCAGCCGCATGTTCCACGTCGGCGAAGTGCCGGTCTGGGCCGAGCGTCTGTCGCAGATCACCCAGGAATGCATGTACAAGGCGATCGAGATCGTCAAACCCGGCTGCCGCCTCGGCGACATCGGCGAAGTGATCCAGAAGCACGCCGAGAAGAACGGCTTCTCCGTGGTTCGCGAGTTCTGCGGTCACGGCATCGGCAAGGTCTTCCACGAAGAGCCGCAGATCCTCCACTACGGCCGCGCGGGCACCGGCATGGAACTGAAGGCCGGCATGACCTTCACCATCGAGCCGATGATCAACCAAGGCAAGGCCGACACCAAAGTACTGGGCGACGGCTGGACCGCGATCACCAAGGATCGCAAGCTCTCGGCACAGTGGGAACACACCCTGCTGGTCACCGACACCGGCTACGAGATCTTCACCCTGCGCGCCGATGACACCATCCCGCGCGTCTCGGCCTGATCCACACAACGCTCCCAGCCTTATAGAAGGAAAGCCAATCGATGCCGCAGGTGGATCCCGAACTCTTCGACCGCGGCCAGTTCCAGGCTGAACTGGCCCTGAAAGCGAGTCCTATCGCGGCGTTCAAGAAGGCGATCCGCCAGGCTCGCGAGGTGCTCGACACGCGTTTTCGCAATGGCCGCGACATCCGCCGCCTGATCGAAGACCGCGCCTGGTTCGTCGACAACATCCTGCAAAAGGCCTGGGAGCAGTTCAACTGGAGCGAAGACGCCGACATCGCGCTGGTCGCGGTCGGCGGCTACGGTCGCGGTGAGCTGCACCCTTATTCCGATATCGATCTGCTGATCCTGCTGGACAGCGCCGACCACGAAGTTTTCCGCGACTCCATCGAGCGTTTTCTGACGCTGCTGTGGGACATCGGCCTGGAAGTCGGTCAGAGCGTACGCTCGGTCGATGAATGCGCCGAAGAGGCCCGTGCTGACCTGACCGTCGTCACCAACCTGATGGAGAGCCGCACCATCTGCGGTCCCGAGCGTCTGCGTCAGCGCATGCTCGATGTCACCAGCACCGCGCACATGTGGCCGGCCAAAGAGTTCTTCCTGGCCAAACGCGCCGAGCAAAAAGCCCGTCACCACAAATACAACGACACCGAATACAACCTGGAACCCAACGTCAAAGGCTCGCCCGGTGGCCTGCGGGATATCCAGACGATTCTGTGGGTGGCCCGGCGTCAATACGGCACCCTGAACCTGCGCGCCCTCGCCGGCGAAGGCTTCCTGGTCGAAAGCGAAAACGCCCTGCTCGCCTCCTCTCAGGAATTCCTCTGGAAAGTGCGCTACGCCCTGCACATGCTGGCGGGCCGCTCAGAAGACCGCTTGCTGTTCGATCATCAGCGCACCATCGCCGGATTGCTCGGCTTTGAAGGCGACGACGCCAAACAGGCCGTCGAAAACTTCATGCAGCAATATTTCCGTGTGGTGATGAGCATTGCCCAGCTCAGCGACCTGATCATCCAGCACTTCGAGGAAGTCATTCTCGCGCCGGAAGACGAAGCTGCGCCGCAGCCGATCAACTCACGCTTCCAGTTGCACGACGGTTATATCGAGGCACGCAACGACAACGTGTTCCGCCGCACGCCATTCGCCATGCTCGAGATCTTCGTGCTGATGGCCCAGCAGCCGGAAATCAAAGGTGTGCGCGCCGATACCATTCGTCTGCTGCGGGAAAACCGTCACCTGATCGACGACAACTTCCGCAACGATATCCGTAACACCAGCCTGTTCATCGAGCTGTTCAAGTGCAAGATCGGCATCCACCGCAACCTGCGCCGGATGAACCGTTACGGCATTCTCGGGCGTTATCTGCCAGAGTTCGGTTTTATCGTCGGGCAGATGCAGCACGACCTGTTCCACATCTATACGGTCGATGCGCACACGCTTAACCTGATCAAGCACCTGCGCAAATTGCAGTACACCCAGGTCTCGGAGAAATTTCCGCTGGCCGCCAAACTCATGGCCAAACTGCCTAAGCCCGAACTGATCTACATGGCGGGCCTGTACCACGACATCGGTAAAGGCCGGCATGGCGATCACTCGGAGATCGGCGCAGTCGATGCCGAGGCGTTCTGCCAGCGTCATCAGTTGCCGGTGTGGGATAGCCGTCTGATTGTCTGGCTGGTGCAGAACCATCTGGTGATGTCGACCACCGCGCAGCGCAAGGACTTGTCCGACCCGCAAGTGATTCACGACTTTGCCCTGGCCGTTGGCGATGAAACCCGCCTCGACTATCTCTACGTGCTGACCGTGGCCGACATCAACGCGACCAACCCGACACTGTGGAACTCGTGGCGCGCCAGCCTGTTGCGCCAGCTCTACACCGAGACCAAGCGCGCCTTGCGCCGTGGCCTGGAAAACCCGGTGGACCGCGAAGAGCAGATCCGCCAGACCCAAAGCGCCGCGCTGGATATTCTGGTGCGTGGTGGCACCGACCCGGACGACGTCGAGCAGTTGTGGGCGCAATTGGGCGATGACTATTTCCTGCGCCACACCGCCGGCGACGTGGCCTGGCACAGCGATGCGATCCTGCAGCAACCGGTCGATGGCGGGCCGCTCGTACTGATCAAGGAAACCACCCAGCGCGAGTTCGAGGGTGGCACGCAGATCTTCATTTATGCACCGGACCAGCATGATTTTTTCGCCGTGACCGTGGCGGCGATGGATCAGCTCAACCTGAACATTCACGACGCCCGGGTCATCACCTCGAGCAGCCAGTTCACCCTCGACACCTACATTGTGCTCGACAACGAAGGCGAATCCATCGGCGACAACCCGGCACGGGTCAAGCAGATCCGCGAAGGCCTGACCGAAGCCCTGCGCAACCCGGACGATTACCCGACGATCATCCAGCGCCGCGTGCCGCGTCAGCTCAAGCATTTCGCCTTTGCGCCGCAGGTCACCATCCACAACGATGCGCAGCGTCCGGTGACCGTGCTGGAATTGACCGCCCCTGATCGCCCGGGCCTGCTGGCACGGATCGGCGGGATTTTCCTCGAGTTCGACCTGTCGCTGCAGAACGCCAAGATTGCGACCCTCGGCGAGCGCGTGGAGGACGTCTTCTTCATCACCGACGCCCACAACCAGCCCTTGTCCGACCCGTTGCTGTGCAGCCGTTTGCAGGATGCGATCGTTGAGCAACTGAGCGTCAATCAGGAACCCGATATCAAACTGTCGCGCCTCAGTATTTGATGGCGCCCCGGATTCAAATGGCTTTGCACGAGACCCAGCCCCAATGAACAACGCTCTGAACCAGCTCCAGCCGTACCCGTTCGAAAAGCTCCGCGCCCTGCTCGGCACCGTGACCCCGAACCCGGACAAACGCCCGATCGCCCTGTCGATCGGCGAGCCGAAACATCGCTCGCCAAGCTTTGTCGCCGAAGCGCTGGCCAACAGTCTGGATCAGATGGCCGTCTACCCGACCACCCTCGGTATCCCCGCCCTGCGCGAAGCCATCGCCGGCTGGTGCGAGCGTCGTTTCGGCGTACCAAGCGGCTGGATCGATCCGGCGCGCAACGTGTTGCCGGTCAATGGCACCCGTGAAGCGCTGTTCGCGTTCACCCAGACCGTGGTCAACCGTGGCGATGATGCGTTGGTGGTCAGCCCGAACCCGTTCTACCAGATCTACGAAGGCGCCGCGTTCCTCGCCGGGGCCAAGCCGCATTACTTGCCGTGCCTGGACGAGAACGGCTTCAACCCGGATTTCGATGCCGTTTCGCCGGACATCTGGAAACGTTGCCAGATCCTGTTCCTCTGCTCGCCGGGCAACCCGACCGGCGCGCTGATCCCGGTCGACACCCTGAAAAAACTGATCGCCCTGGCCGACGAATACGACTTCGTGATCGCCGCCGACGAGTGCTACAGCGAGTTGTACTTCGACGAACAAACCCCTCCGCCAGGCCTGCTGACGGCTTGTGTCGAACTGGGTCGCAAGGACTTCAAGCGTTGCGTGGTATTCCACAGCCTCTCCAAGCGTTCCAACCTGCCGGGCCTGCGCTCTGGCTTTGTTGCCGGCGATGCCGACATCCTCAAAGGCTTCCTGCTGTATCGCACCTACCACGGCTGCGCGATGCCGGTACAAACGCAATTGGCCAGCGTTGCCGCGTGGAATGACGAAGTGCATGTGCGCGCCAACCGTGCGCTGTACCGCGAGAAATTCGATGCGGTGCTGGAGATCCTCAGCCCGGTAATGGACGTGCAGCGTCCGGATGGCAGCTTCTATCTGTGGCCGAACGTGCAAGGTGATGACGCCGCATTCTGCCGCGACCTGTTTGAGCAAGAGCACGTGACCGTGGTGCCGGGTTCGTATCTGTCCCGTGATGTCGATGGCGTCAACCCGGGCGCAGGCCGTGTACGCATGGCGCTGGTTGCCCCCCTGGCCGAATGCGTCGAAGCCGCCGAACGGATTCGCGCCTTCATCACTCGCCAGCAGTAATCATCAAGAGTCCGCACCAGCCATCTGGTGCGGACTCTTGCTGGGTTATTTGACCTTCCCCAGATTGGCCTCACTCAAATCCAGATCGGCCAACACTTCTCTGAGGACGTCATCACCTATCTGGTGATGACGACTGAGGCTATAGAGTTCCAGACGCTGTGCCCTGAGCGCTTTCAGGCGCATGCGCCGCTCGAGTAAATCCATCTGAAACGCGAGGGCCTGCGCTTCGGCGGAATCGTTGAAGACATCCAGTTGATGACGATATTCGGACATGATCCGCGCCTTCAACTCGGCGGACAAAGCGGCCTGAGCAGCGTCCTGCGGAGTGGTTTCCTCTGTCTCGAGCGCATGAATCGCCGCTTCCGCGGTTTTGCGCCAGGCATCGCGCACTTCCTGGCGCCGCTTGTCGTCCGGGCTTTTTTCGATGCCGCGCAACAGCAGAGGCAGCGCGATGCATGCCGAAATCAGCGACAGCAGAATCACCCCGGCGGCGATGAAGATCAGCAGATCACGCTCGGGAAACGCGTCCGTCCCCATCAACATCGGCACCGACATCACGCCGGCCAGCGTTACTGCACCGCGCACACCGCCGACAGTCAGCAGCCAGCAGGAGCGCGCGGTCGGGACTTGCGTCAGCTCGCCCTTGCCGCGCAAGCGTCGCAACAGCACCGATAGACGCCAGATGCTCTGCACCCAGACAAACCGCAACAACACCAGCGCAAGAAAAATCGCCACGACATCGAGGCAGCGATAGAACAACGTCGGCCACAACGTCGGCTCGTGATTGACCACGGCTTTGATGATGTCCGGCAACTGCAGGCCGAGCAGGAGGAAAATCAAACCGTTGAAAGCGAACTCCAGCAGCGACCAGACGCTGCGATTGAGCAAGCGGGTGCTGGTCTGCCGAGGCAACAGATCAAGCCAGCTCTGCATCATCCCCGCCGCCACGGCCGAGAGAATGCCCGAGACGCCAAGACGCTCGGCCAACACATAAGCCGCGAACGGCAGCAACAACATGAACACCACGTGCGTCGCCGGATCATCCCAGCCACAGGCAATCATCCACGCCCGCAAGCGCCCGACCAGCCAGCTCAAGGCCACACCGACCGCCAACCCGCCGAGCGCCACCAGGACGAAAGTCAGGCTGGCATTGGTCAGCGAGAACACGCCTGTGATGGCCGCCACCAGGGCGAACTTGAACGTCACCAGACCGGAGGCATCGTTCATCAGCGCCTCGCCCTGCAATATATGCATCAACGGGGTCGGCAAGCGGTTTTGTGAAATGGCCGACACCGCCACAGCGTCCGTCGGCGACAACACTGCCGCCAGGGCGAAGGCCACCGGCAGCGGAATTGACGGCAACAGCCAATGAATGAAGTAGCCGGCGCCGACCACGGTAAACAGTACCAGCCCGACGGCCAGTGTCAGAATCGGCCCGCGCAGTTGCCAGAACTCACGCTTGGGCATGCGCCAGCCATCGGAAAACAACAAGGGCGGCAGGAACAGAAACAGGAATAATTCGGGATCGAGGGCCACGTGCAGACCCAGGGTCGGCCAGGCGAGCAAGGCGCCGGCGGCGATCTGCACCAATGGCAGCGGCAACGGGATGACCCGTCCGACCAGCCGCGAGACGCTGACCAGCATCAGCAGGATCAGGACGGTGTAAGCAGTTTGCATATAGCGGAAATCTCAGACAATCGACAGCGTTGAACTGCCATATTAGCCGCTTAGGATGCGTCTGACCGTTGCACCTATGTCGCAGCCTGGAACAACGCCCATTGTGGGAGCGAGCCTGCTCGCGAATGCGGTCGTTCATCGAACAGAGATATTGACTGACAGGGCCTCTTCGCGAGCAAGCTCGCTCCCACAGGGTTTTGCATTACCAAATCGACCTGAGGCGCCGCGAACCGGTTCGGTCATGGCATAATCCGACACCATTTTTCTCCAGCACCTGTAAAGGGGGCGATTCCTTGACCGTTTCAAGTAAAACGTTGCACCTTTTCGGCATCAAAGCCTGCGACACCATGAAGAAGGCGCGCACCTGGCTCGATGAACACGCTGTCAGCTACGACTTTCACGATTACAAAACCGCCGGCATCGACCGTGAACACCTGACCCAATGGTGTGACGAACACGGCTGGCAAACGGTGTTGAACCGCGCAGGCACGACCTTTCGCAAACTCGACGACGAACGCAAAGCCGATCTCGACCAGTCGAAAGCCATCGAACTGATGCTCGCTCAACCCTCGATGATCAAGCGCCCGGTGCTCGATCTCGGTGACCGAACCCTGATTGGCTTCAAGCCAGACATCTACGCGGCCGCACTCAAATAAGCAGCCCGTCACTTATTGCTAGAGGTATTCACATGTCCAATTCCCTGTTCAGCATCGCCTTTGGTGTCGGCACTCAGAACCGTCAAGGCGCCTGGCTGGAAGTGTTCTACGCCCAGCCACTGCTCAATCCGTCGGCCGAACTGGTCGCTGCCGTTGCGCCGATCCTCGGTTACACCGAAGGCAATCAGGCCATCACCTTCACCACCGCACAGGCTGCGCAACTGGCTGAAGCCGTGAAAGGCATCGACGCCGTACAAGGCAAGCTGCTGACCCGTCTGGCCGAGAGCCACAAGCCGCTGGTCGCCACCCTGCTGGCCGAAGACGCGCAACTGACCTCGACACCTGAGGCTTACCTCAAGCTGCATCTGCTGTCGCACCGTCTGGTCAAGCCGCACGGCGTGAGCCTGGCCGGGATCTTCCCGCTGCTGCCAAACGTCGCGTGGACCAGCCAAGGCGCCATCGACCTGAGCGAACTGGCGGAAATGCAACTGGAGGCCCGTCTGCGTGGCGAGCTGCTGGAAGTGTTCTCGGTAGACAAGTTCCCGAAAATGACCGACTACGTGGTACCGGCTGGCGTGCGCATCGCCGACGCCGCGCGTCTGCGTCTGGGTGCTTACGTGGGCGAAGGCACCACCGTGATGCACGAAGGCTTCATCAACTTCAACGCCGGCACCGAAGGCCCGGGCATGATCGAAGGCCGCGTTTCCGCTGGCGTATTCGTTGGCAAGGGCTCGGACCTGGGCGGCGGCTGCTCGACCATGGGCACCCTGTCGGGCGGCGGCAACATCGTGATCAAGGTCGGCGAAGGCTGCCTGATCGGCGCCAACGCCGGTATCGGTATCCCGTTGGGCGACCGCAACACCGTTGAGTCGGGCCTGTACGTGACGGCCGGCACCAAGGTTGCCCTGCTGGACGAACACAACAATCTGGTTAAAGTTGTGAAAGCGCGTGAGCTGGCCGGTCAGACTGACCTGCTGTTCCGTCGCAATTCGGAAACCGGTGCTGTGGAGTGCAAAACCCACAAATCGGCGATCGAACTGAACGAAGCGCTGCACGCTCACAACTAAGCAGCACATTGATAACCTGCGGGAGCGAGCTTGCTCGCGAAGCTTTTGGCGTCCTCAAGGACGCCTTCGCGAGCAAGCTCGCTCCCACAGGGTCAGGCGTATACACATGATGATTCCCTCCCCGTGGCGTGCCGATTTTCCGGCCATCGCCGCGCTGCAACGGCAAGACCAGACCTATCTGGACAACGCCGCCACCACGCAAAAACCCCAAGCCCTGCTCGACGCACTGACGCATTACTACGCCAACGGCGCGGCCAATGTGCATCGTGCGCAACACCTGCCCGGCGCTCATGCCACGCAGGCGTTCGAGGACAGTCGACTGAAGGTTGCCCAGTGGCTGAATGCCGGTGACAGTGGGCAAATCATCTTTACCCACGGCGCCACCAGTGCGCTGAACCTCCTGGCGTATGGCCTGGAACCTCTTTTCCACCCGGGCGATGAAATTGTCATCAGCGCCCTGGAGCATCACGCCAACCTGCTGCCGTGGCAGCAACTGGCCCAACGGCGAAGTCTCAAACTGGTGATCCTGCCGCTGGATGCCGACGGTCTGATCGACCTTGCTGCCGCTGTGCACCTGATCGGCCCGCGCACGCGCTTGCTGGCGGTCAGTCAGTTGTCCAACGTGCTCGGTTCGTGGCAGCCATTGCCGGCGTTGCTGGGCATGGCCAAGGCGCACAACGCGCTGACCGTGGTCGATGGCGCGCAAGGCGTGGTGCATGGTCGGCATGACGTGCAGGCGCTGGGTTGCGACTTCTACGTGTTTTCCAGCCACAAGCTGTACGGCCCCGATGGCCTCGGCGTGCTGTTCGGACGCAACGCTGCGCTTGAACAACTGAAGCCCTGGCAGTTCGGCGGTGAGATGGTGCTGGAAGCCAACTATCACGACGCGCGTTTCCGCCCGGCGCCGCTGGGCTTCGAGGCGGGCACGCCGCCGATTGCCAGTGTGATCGGCCTTGGCGCGACGCTGGATTATCTGGCCGGTCTGGATCAGGACGCGGTGTCCGCCCACGAGGCTGCGCTGCATGACTATCTGCTGCGTGGCCTCGCCGCCCGTAACGGCATTCGTTTGCTCGGCAAGCCGCAATTGGCGCTGGCGAGTTTTGTTGTCGAGGGTGTGCATAACGCCGATCTCGCGCATCTTTTGACCGAGCAAGGGATCGCGGTGCGCGCCGGGCATCACTGCGCGATGCCGCTGCTGAAAAGCTTCGAACTGGCTGGGGCGATTCGGGTGTCGCTGGCGCTGTACAACGATTCCGAGGATCTGGAACGCTTCTTTGAAGCGCTGGATCAGGCGCTGGAGTTGTTGCGATGAGTTTGCCGGTCGAGGCCGCCGAGGCGCTGCAGACTTTTCAGAATGCTGCGGGCTGGGAACAACGGGCGCGGTTGTTGATGCAGTTTGGTGACCGTTTGCCGTCACTAAGTGACGCCGACAAGTGCGAGGCTAACCGGGTGCATGGCTGTGAGAGTCAGGTCTGGCTGGTTGGTGAACTGCACGACGGTCACTGGCAATTCAGCGCCAGCAGCGATGCGCGGATGATTCGTGGGTTGGTGGCGTTGTTGCTGTTGCGGGTTAACGGTTTGTCGGCCGCTGAATTGCAGCAGGTTGACTTACCAGACTGGTTCAATCAGCTAGGGCTTTCGCGACAACTATCGCCATCGCGCAGTAATGGCCTCAATGCTGTGCTCCAGCGGATGAATGATCTGGCGCGCTAACTGATCGTTCCCATGCTCTGCGTGGGAATGCCTCATCGGACGCTCCGCGTTCGGCTCTGGATGGGACGCGGAGCGTCCCGGGCTGCATTCCCACGCGGAGCGTGGGAACGATCAAGGCCTCACCGATCAAACCTGAGGTTTGACTCGGTCAGCCGGGCGCCGCACACCTGCGACAATCTTGTCCACAGCCTTGGTCGCCGCAACCATGCCGAACGTTGCCGTCACCATCATCACCGCACCAAATCCGCCGGCGCAGTCGAGCTTCACACCGTCACCGACAAAACTCTTCTGCAAACAAATGCTGCCATCCGGTTTCGGGTAGCGCAGTTGTTCCGTGGAGAACACACACGGCACGCTGTAATGGCGGGTCACGGTGCGCGAAAAACCATAATCACGACGCAACGTCGAACGCACTTTCGAGGCCAACGGGTCGTTGAACGTGCGGTTGAGATCGCACACCTGAATCAGCGTCGGATCGATCTGCCCGCCCGCACCGCCGGTAGTGATGATCTGGATCTTGCGGCGCTTGCACCAGGCAATCAGCGCAGCCTTGGCGTTGACCGCGTCGATGCAGTCGATCACGCAGTCGATGTTCGGCGTGATGTATTCGGCCATGGTGTCGCGGGTGACGAAATCCGCCACGGCGTGCACCGTGCAATCCGGGTTGATCCCGCGCAGACGCTCGGCCATCACTTCGACCTTGGGCTTGCCGACGGTGCTGTCCAGTGCGTGCAACTGGCGGTTGGCGTTGCTGACGCAAACGTCATCAAGGTCGAACAGCGAAATCTCGCCGACGCCACAACGGGCCATGGCTTCCGCCGCCCAGGAACCGACGCCACCGACGCCGACGATCGCCACATGGGCCGCGCGCAAGCGCTCCATGCCTTCGATGCCATACAAACGGGCGATGCCTGCAAACCGCGGATCTTCTGTACTCATGACCATTACCCCAAAAACCGGCGCGCATTATAGGGCTACACAGCGACAAGTTTTAAGCTTCGAACTACAAGTGTAAGAACTTAAGTCAAAGTCGGCTGCCCAATGTCGGGCATTTCCCTGTCTGATGTACGACTTACGAACTGCCGGTGTAGGATGCGCGCCCCTCGGGCGTATAGCCGACCGATCCTCCGTTCCACAGCCTTTGGAACCCGAAATAGCTATGTCATCGCGTAAATTTGGACTCAACCTGGTGGTGGTTCTGGCAATCGCCGCCCTGTTCACCGGTTTCTGGGCGCTGATCAATCGCCCGGTTTCCGCGCCGAACTGGCCGGAGCAGATCTCCGGTTTCTCCTATTCGCCGTTCCAGCAGGGACAATATCCGCAAAAAGATCAGTACCCGACTGACGACGAAATGCGCCGCGACCTGGAGATCATGAGCAAGCTGACGGATAACATCCGCATCTACTCGGTCGACGGTTCGCTGCAAGACATCCCGAAACTGGCTGAAGAATTCGGCCTGCGCGTGACGCTGGGGATCTGGATCAGCCCGGATCAGGAACGCAACGAACGGGAAATCACCCGTGCCATCGAACTGGCCAACACCTCGCGCAGCGTGGTTCGCGTGGTGGTCGGTAACGAAGCGATCTTCCGCAAGGAAATCACCGCCCAAGAGCTGAGCGTGCTGCTCGATCGCGTGCGCGCAGCGGTGAAAGTGCCGGTGACCACCTCCGAGCAATGGCACGTCTGGGAAGAACACCCGGAACTGGCCAAACACGTTGACCTGATCGCTGCGCACGTTTTGCCGTACTGGGAGTTCATTCCGGTCGACAAGGCCGGCCAGTTCGTTTTTGATCGCGCTCGCGATCTGAAAAAGCTCTTCCCGAAAAAACCGCTGCTGCTCTCCGAGGTCGGCTGGCCGAGCAACGGTCGCATGCGTGGCGGTGCCGATGCGTCGCCGGCGGATCAGGCGATCTACTTGCGCACACTGGTCAACAAGCTCAACCGCCAAGGCTTCAACTACTTCGTGATCGAGGCGTTTGACCAGCCATGGAAGGCCAGCGACGAAGGCTCGGTCGGCGCGTACTGGGGCGTGTTCAACGCTGCGCGTCAGCAGAAATTCAACTTCGAAGGCCCGGTGGTCGCGATCCCGCAGTGGCGCGTACTGGCGATCGGTTCGGTGGTGCTGGCGCTGTTGTCGCTGACCCTGCTGATGATCGACGGCTCAGCATTGCGTCAGCGTGGGCGGATCTTCCTGACCTTTATCGCCTTCCTCTGTGGTTCGGTGCTGGTGTGGATCGGTTACGACTACAGCCTGCAATACAGCACGTGGTTCAGTTTGACCGTCGGCTTCCTCTTGGCGCTGGGTGCACTCGGGGTGTTTATCGTTTTGCTCACCGAAGCGCATGAACTGGCCGAAGCGGTGTGGATTCACAAGCGGCGGCGTGAGTTCCTGCCGGTCGAGGGCGACTCCAGCTATCGCCCGAAAGTCTCGATCCATGTGCCGTGCTACAACGAGCCGCCGGACATGGTCAAACAGACCCTCGACGCCCTCGCCGCGCTCGATTATCCGGACTACGAAGTCCTGATCATCGACAACAACACCAAGGATCCGGCGGTGTGGGAGCCGGTGCGCGATTACTGCGAAACCCTCGGCCCACGCTTCAAGTTCTTCCACGTCTCGCCGCTGGCCGGTTTCAAGGGTGGCGCGCTGAACTACCTGATTCCGCACACGGCCAAGGACGCCGAAGTCATCGCGGTAATCGACTCCGATTACTGCGTGCACCCGAACTGGCTCAAGCACATGGTGCCGCACTTCGCTGACCCGAAAATCGCCGTGGTGCAGTCGCCGCAGGATTATCGCGATCAGAACGAAAGCACCTTCAAGAAGCTCTGCTACGCCGAATACAAAGGCTTCTTCCATATCGGCATGGTCACTCGTAACGACCGTGACGCGATCATCCAGCATGGCACCATGACCATGACCCGCCGCTCGGTGCTGGAAGAATTGGGCTGGGCTGACTGGTGCATCTGTGAAGACGCCGAACTCGGTCTGCGCGTGTTCGAGAAAGGCCTGTCAGCGGCGTATTACCACGACAGCTACGGCAAGGGCCTGATGCCGGATACGTTTATCGACTTCAAGAAGCAGCGTTTCCGCTGGGCCTACGGTGCGATTCAGATCATCAAGCGCCACACCGGCAGCCTGTTGCGCGGCAAGGACACCGAGCTGACCCGTGGCCAGCGTTACCACTTCCTCGCGGGCTGGTTGCCGTGGGTCGCGGACGGCATGAACATCTTCTTCACCGTCGGCGCGCTGTTGTGGTCGGCGGCGATGATCATCGTGCCGCAGCGGGTCGATCCGCCGTTGCTGATCTTCGCGATCCCGCCACTGGCGCTGTTCGTGTTCAAGGTCGGCAAGATCATCTTCCTCTACCGTCGCGCGGTCGGCGTGAACCTGAAAGATGCGTTTTGCGCGGCACTGGCCGGGCTGGCGTTATCGCACACCATCGCCAAAGCGGTGTTGTACGGCTTCTTCACCAGCAGCATTCCGTTCTTCCGCACGCCGAAAAACGCCGACAACCATGGTTTCTGGGTGGCGATTTCCGAAGCGCGCGAAGAGCTGTTCATCATGCTGCTGTTGTGGGGCGCGGCGCTGGGGATCTTCCTGGTCAACGGCATGCCGAGCAACGACATGCGTTTCTGGGTGGTGATGTTGCTGGTGCAGTCGCTGCCGTATCTGGCGGCGCTGATCATGGCGTTCCTGTCGTCGCTGCCGAAACCGGCGGCTGCAGCGGAACCGGCGCCGGTCGTCTAAATCCTCATCGAAGCACTAAACGGCGGCCAATGGTCGCCGTTTTGCTTTAAGATAACCGCCATTTTGCGGGGCTTGGCGGCGTTCGGCTCATTGGCCGAACCCAATTCCTGTAGGTTAGTCCGCGCCCACATTCATGATCTTCGGAGTTTTCCATGACGGCCCACGCCGACCTTTCGCCGACCCTCCAACTCGCCATCGACCTGATCCGCCGTCCGTCCGTGACGCCGGTCGACGCCGATTGCCAGAAGCAGATGATGCAGCGCCTGGGCGATGCCGGTTTCAATCTCGAGCCGATGCGCATCGAAGATGTGGATAACTTCTGGGCCACCCACGGCAACAACGACGGCCCGGTGCTGTGCTTCGCCGGCCACACCGACGTGGTGCCGACCGGCCCGGTCACGGCTTGGCAGATCGACCCGTTCAACGCGCTGATCGACGAACACGGCATGCTCTGCGGCCGTGGCGCGGCGGACATGAAAGGCAGCCTGGCGTCGATGACCGTCGCCGCCGAGCGCTTTGTCGCTGACTACCCGAACCACAAGGGCAAGGTCGCGTTCCTGATCACCAGCGACGAAGAAGGCCCGGCGCACCACGGCACCAAGGCTGTGGTCGAGCGTCTTGCTGCGCGTAACGAGCGTCTGGACTGGTGCATCGTTGGGGAACCATCGAGCACCACTTTGGTTGGCGACGTGGTGAAGAACGGCCGTCGCGGCTCGCTCGGTGCCAAGCTCACCGTCAAAGGCATTCAGGGTCACGTGGCCTATCCGCATCTGGCGAAGAATCCGATCCACCTCGCTGCTCCGGCGCTGGCCGAACTGGCCGCCGAGCACTGGGATCATGGCAACGATTTCTTCCCGCCGACCAGTTTCCAGATCTCCAACGTCAATTCCGGCACTGGCGCGACCAACGTGATTCCGGGTGATCTGGTGGCGGTGTTCAACTTCCGCTTCTCCACCGAATCGACCGTCGAAGGCCTGCAGAAACGCGTGGCCGATATTCTCGACAAGCACGATCTGGACTGGCACATCGACTGGGCACTGTCCGGCCTGCCGTTCCTCACCGAACCGGGCGCGCTGCTCGACGCGGTGTCGGCGAGCATCAAGGACATCACCGGTCGTGAGACTAAAGCGTCCACCAGCGGCGGAACGTCCGACGGCCGTTTCATCGCGACCATGGGCACGCAAGTGGTTGAACTGGGCCCGGTCAACGCGACCATTCACCAGGTCAACGAACGCGTTCTGGCCGCCGATCTCGATGTGCTGACCGAGATCTACTACCAGACCCTGATCAAGTTGCTCGCCTGATGCTCGCTTGCCCCATCTGCAGTGAACCGCTGAACACAGTGGACAACGGCGTGGTCTGCCCCGCCGGCCATCGCTTCGACCGTGCGCGACAGGGTTATCTGAACCTGTTGCCGGTACAGCACAAGAACAGCCGTGATCCTGGCGACAACCAGGCCATGGTCGAAGCACGCCGGGACTTCTTGAACGCAGGGCATTACGCGCCGGTGGCCAAGCGTCTGGCCGAGCTGGCGGCGAGTTATGCGCCGGATCGCTGGGTCGATATCGGTTGTGGCGAGGGTTACTACACCGCGCAGATCGCCGAGGCCTTGCCGAACGCGGATGGCTACGCACTGGATATTTCCCGCGAAGCGGTCAAACGTGCCTGCAAACGTAATCCGGCGATCAGCTGGTTGATCGCCAGCATGGCCCGCGTGCCGTTGGCGTCGGGCAGTTGCCAGTTTCTCGCCAGCGTTTTCAGTCCTCTGGACTGGGAAGAAGCCAAGCGTCTGCTCAGTGTCGGCGGCGGTCTGATGAAAGTCGGCCCGACCAGCGGCCACCTGATGGAGTTGCGCGAACGTCTTTATGACGAAGTGCGTGAATACGCCGACGACAAGCATCTGGCCCTGGTGCCGGAAGGCATGGCGCTGGCGCACAGCGAAACCCTGGAATTCAAGCTGACGCTGGACAAGCCTGAGGATCGCGCCAACCTGTTGGCGATGACACCTCACGGCTGGCGCGCCAGTGCCGAGCGTCGTGCGGCGGTGATCGAACAGGCCGAGCCGTTCGTGACCACCGTGTCGATGCGCTACGATTATTTCGTTCTTCAATAACTTTTGGTCTCGGGCGAGTGCCCGGGGCCGGCTAAATCCGCGAATGGATTTTTCAGACCCGCAGTGAGGACATCCATGCGCCAACCGGACATCGAGATTTACCTGAAAGACGCCGACGTCGACCACAAGGCCATTTCGGCCTGGCTGGGCGAAGCGTTGGGCCCGTGCAGTGACTGGGTACAGAAAGGCCAGACTTACAAATGCACGGCCGGCAACGTGCCGGTGACCTGGCTGCCGAAAGCCGTGGGCAAGTGGAACAGCCTGTACCTCGAAAGCGACCAGACCCCATGGGACGACGACATCGCCTGCGCCCGCGCCGCCTTTGCTGCGCTAAACGTCGAAGTGCGTTGCGCGCCGGGGACGTGGGTTGAAGAGGAAGGTGAAGAGACGGCGGACCGCTGGATGCGTATCAGCGCAGACGGTGAAGAAGAAATCACCTGGAAAACCGCCTGAAAGCAAAAGATCGCTGTCTCGGACAGCGATCTTTCGACCTTGAAATTACAAGTTACACCCTGAATAGCTCCCTCAGTTCCAGTTGCCCACCGCTTGATCGGCTTTTATGAATTCAAACCGTGCGGAATCGGCAGTTGTTCGGGGCATCGTCAGCTTGATAATCGGTATTGCCTTGCTGGAATACTTGTAAAAATCCTCCTGGTTGAACCGGGCAGCCGCCAAACCATTACTCGTATAAAAGAATGCCTTGATTGGAATGGTCGTATGGATGTTCTGTGGCCATGTCGCCAGACGGATTTCATTCCACGAGTTGAACGACTCGGCCCCCATTAACTTCATGGCCAGTATTCCCTGATAAAACGCATTGGCTGCAAGCGTTCCCTGGCCGGGTCGGACATTGAACCCACACTGCCGCTGGTATTTCCAGCCTGTGGGTCCTTGGTTGTAATGGGTGAGCCATCCTGCAGCAGTGGTAATTCCCTGCTGCTCGCATGAGCGACTGACCGTCGGATAATTACTGGATACACCACAGCCCTGATCGCCCCTTATATCACTGCCTCCGTCTATGGGAAAAATGCATAGAACCTGAACTTCCACACTCCCCGCCGGGCGCTGCTGAAGTGGAAAAAGACGAAACCACTGGTGTTTGGATAGTTGGAGGGAAATCCTTTGAAGTGCGCATCTTTACGCAAGTAAAAAAATGAAACTCCTCCATTCTGCTGCGAAAGCGGACTGGGGTTCCAGGCGCGATAAGCCGTACCGTTGATCGTCGCCCGCAATATGACACCCGAGCACAACGCCGCTGGTAGCGAAGCACTGCCGCAATTTTGTCGCGTATCGGCGTACTGTGCATTGAGATCATTGGCAACGCGTTGCCCATCTCCTCCCGGCTCCGTACCGATTACCCGCACGGGCAGCGCTGACGAGGTAATCAGATTGCCCGCGCCACCCACCTTGTAGGTGTAAGTGAGGTTAAACGTACGACCCTTGTTTTCGGTGATCCAGGCTTTGGGCAACTTGAAGGTCAGCGTGCCTGCGGTGGATACGGTCTGGATCGGTGCATCACGCAACGCCACACCGGTCAGGCGCACGCCGACAGTATCTTTCGCTGCCAGGCTAGGATAACTGACCTGAACGTTGGCTTCGGTGCCGAGCGTGTCGACGTTCAACTCACCCGTCGGTGCTTCGACCACTTTGAATACGTTCTGGCCCTGAGCACTGACCACGCGAATGCTCAGTGGCGACGAGGTAATCAGACTGCCCGCGCCACCTACCTTGTAGGTATAAGTGAGGTTGAACGTACGACCCTTGTTTTCGCTGATCCAGGCTTTGGGCAACTTGAAGGTCAGCGTGCCTGCGGTGGACACGGTCTGGATCGGCGCATCACGCAACGCCACACCGGTCAGGCGTACACCGACGGTGTCCTTCGCTGCCAGGCTCGGATAACTGACCTGGACGTTGGCTTCGGTACCGAGCGTGTCGACGTTCAACTCACCCGTCGGTGCTTCGACCACCTTGAATACGTTCTGGCCCTGAGCACTGACCACGCGAATGCTCAGTGGCGACGAGGTAATCAGACTGCCCGCGCCACCTACCTTGTAGGTATAAGTGAGGTTGAACGTACGACCCTTGTTTTCGCTGATCCAGGCTTTGGGCAACTTGAAGGTCAGCGTGCCTGCGGTGGACACGGTCTGGATCGGCGCATCACGCAACGCCACACCGGTCAGGCGCACGCCGACAGTATCCTTCGCTGCCAGGCTCGGATAACTGACCTGGACGTTGGCTTCGCTGCCGAGCGTGTCGACGTTCAACTCACCGACTGGCGCTTCAACCACTTTGAATATCGAAGATTGCGCGTCAAACGTATTCTGAGTTTCGTTCTGTGATGGTGATGACTGAACCGTCATTGCCCGGAAGCCGGGTTGCGCAACCTCTGAGGGAGTGGGTTGCACCGAGCATCCAACAACTCCCATTATCAGAAAAATCGAAACACTCTTCCACATGGCCGCTTTCCTCTCGAACAGACAACGCCCTGGAAACTCTGATTCACAGGGATTTTGTTCCGCGAAGGTAAGCGTGAGAAAAAAGACGTCTACTGTCATAACTGACAGGGTGATTGTTTATACAGCATTGAGTTCAGGACTTTCTCGCCCCAAAAAAGATCGCAGCCTGCGGCAGCGCCTTCAGGGTCATGTGCACACCCGTAGACTGCGATCTTTTGATCTTCAAGGTTACAGGCCTACAACATCCTCAGCCTGCAAACCCTTCTCGCCAGTAATCACTGCGTATTCAACCTGCTGGCCTTCAGTCAGCGACCGATGCCCTTCGCCGCGAATCGCGCGGTAGTGCACGAACACGTCCACCCCGTCTTCGCGCTGGATAAAGCCGTAGCCCTTGGCGTCGTTGAACCACTTCACGTTGCCGGTTTCACGTGTTGCCATCTGTTCATACTCCTTTTTTATTATTGGACAGGCTTTTCGCAGGAAAGCCTTTGCGGAACGTCAGCCTGCGTCCGACGTCCATAAAAGGCCCCCGGCGACAGACCGCCGAGTATATGACAGGTGCGGAAAGTCTCAACAGGAGATTAGTTCGCCGCTTTTTTGCCGATTTTCGCCCAATACGGCAAACTGTCGCCCTCCCGAGCAACCGCTCGGTTTATCCACTCACGCAGAAGCCGTATGACCCGTTCCCCGTTCCGCCGTCTAGTGTTTGGCACCTTGCGCCGACTGTTGTACCTCTGGGTTCGCTCGGAAACGATCAACCAGTCGTCGCTCACCCTCAACCTCGACCGCAGTCGTCCGGTGTTCTACGTCCTGCAAAACCCTTCGCTGACCGATCTGGCCGTGGTCGATACCGAGTGCACCAAGGCCGGCCTGCCACGTCCGGTGCTGCCGGTGTCGGTGGGTTCGCTGATCGAACCGGCGGCGTTTTTCTACCTGACGCCGGATCCGGACTGGCTCGGTCGCCAGGACAAGCGCGGCGCACCGCCGACCCTGACCCGACTGGTCAGTGCCCTGACGCAGAACGCCGCCGAAGACGCGCAGATCATTCCGGTCAGCGTGTTCTGGGGCCAGTCGCCGGACAGCGAAAACAGTCCTTGGAAATTGTTGTTCGCCGACAGCTGGGCGGTTACCGGGCGCCTGCGGCGCCTGTTGAGCATCATCGTCCTCGGGCGTAAAACTCGCGTGCAGTTCTCCGCGCCGATTCATCTGCGCGAATTGATCGAGCACAACAAGGGCCACGAGCGCACCGTGCGCATGGCCCAGCGCATCCTGCGCGTGCACTTCCGCAATCTGAAAGCGGCGGTGATCGGCCCGGACATTTCCCACCGCCGCAATCTCGTCAAAGGCCTGCTCAACCAGCCGCTGGTCAAGCAAGCGATCCTCGACGAAGCCGAGCGCGAAAACATCTCCGCGGAAAAAGCCAAGGCTCAGGCCCTGCGCTATGGCAACGAGATCGCCTCGGACTACACCTACACCGCGATCCGCTTCCTCGAAGTGGTGCTGAGCTGGTTCTGGAACAAGATCTACGACGGCATCAAGGTCAACCACATCGAAGGCGTGCAGAAGGTCGCGCAAGGTCACGAAGTGATCTACGTGCCGTGCCATCGCAGCCACATCGACTACCTGCTGCTCTCATATCTGCTGTTCCGCAACGGCCTGACCCCGCCGCACATCGCCGCCGGGATCAACCTGAACATGCCGGTGATCGGCAGCCTGCTGCGCCGTGGCGGTGCGTTCTTCATGCGCCGCACGTTCAAGGGCAATCCGCTGTACACCTCGGTGTTCAACGAATATCTACACACGCTGTTCACCAAAGGCTTCCCGGTCGAATACTTCGTCGAGGGTGGCCGCTCGCGCACCGGCCGCATGCTGCAACCGAAAACCGGCATGCTCGCCATTACGATGCGCAGCTTCCTGCGTTCGTCGCGGATGCCGATCGTGTTTGTGCCGGTGTACATCGGCTATGAGCGCGTGCTGGAGGGTCGCACCTACCTCGGCGAATTGCGTGGCGCGAGCAAGAAGAAAGAATCGATCTTCGACATTTTTAAAGTCATCGGCGCGCTCAAGCAGCGTTTCGGTCAGGTTGCGGTGAACTTCGGTGAGCCGATCAAACTGGCGGAGTTCCTCGACGCCGAGCAACCGGACTGGCGCCAGCAGGAACTCGGCCCGCAGTACAAACCGGCATGGCTCAACGAGACCACCAATCGCCTCGGCGAAAAAGTTGCGCAGCATTTGAACGAAGCGGCGGCGATCAACCCGGTCAACCTGGTGGCGCTGGCACTGCTGTCGACTACGCGTCTGGCGCTGGATGATCGCGCCATGGCGCGAGTGCTGGATCTGTATCTGGCGCTGCTGCGCAAAGTCCCGTACTCGCCGCACACCACGCTGCCGGAAGGCGACGGCCGTGCGCTGATCGAGCATGTGAAAGACATGGACCTGCTCGCCGAGCAGAACGATGCGCTGGGCAAGATTCTCTATCTGGACGAGCAGAATGCCGTCCTGATGACCTACTACCGCAACAACGTGCTGCACATCTTCGCGTTGCCTGCACTGCTGGCGAGCTTCTTCCAGAGCGCTTCGCGCATGAGCCGCGAACAGATCCTGCGCTACACCCGCGCGCTGTATCCGTACCTGCAATCTGAGCTGTTCATTCGCTGGACGCTGGACGAACTGGACGGTGTGGTCGATCAGTGGCTGGAAGCGTTCGTCGAACAAGGCCTGTTGCGTTTCGAGAAAGACGTCTATCTGCGTCCGGCACCAAGTTCGCGGCATTTCGTGCTGCTGACGCTGCTGTCGAAGAGCATCGCCCAGACCTTGCAGCGCTTCTACATGACCGTGTCCTTGCTGCTCAACAGCGGCCAGAACAGCATCAGCGCCGAAGAACTGGAAGACCTCTGCACGGTCATGGCCCAGCGCCTGTCGATCCTCCATGGCTTGAATGCCCCGGAGTTCTTCGACAAGAGCCTGTTCCGTCACTTCATCCAGACAATGCTCGACCTCGACGTGCTGCGCCGCGACGAGGCCGGCAAACTGAGTTATCACGAACTGCTTGGCGAGCTTGCCGAAGGTGCAGCCAAACGCGTGTTGCCGGCGGAAATTCGACTGTCGATCCGCCAGGTTGCGCTGCATCGCAGTGAAGATGCTGCCGATCAGGTCATCACTCAACCCGAGACCTGATGCAAACCTGGTGGGAGTGAGCTTGCTCGCGAAGACGGAGTGTCAGACAACTGAAATGTTGAATGCTAAACCGCTATCGCGAGCAGGCTCGCTCCTACAATTGAATGGAGAACATCATGAAAAAACTGACTCTGCTCGCCGCCGCAACACTGCTCAGCGCCTGCCAGTCGACCACACCTGCCGGCAAGGTCGGCCTCGACGGTGAAGTGTTCTACCTGCAGCGCATCGCTCTGCCTCCGAGCGCGACCCTCAGCGTGAGCCTGCAAGACGTCTCGCTGGCAGATGCGCCAGCCGTGGTACTGGACGAGCAAAAAGGTCCGGTCAAAGGCCAGGTGCCGCTGCCCTTCCACTTGAGCTACGATCCAGCGCAGATCAAACCTGGCCACCGTTACTCGGTCAGCGCGCGCATTGAAGTCAACGGTGAGTTGATGTTCATCACCACCGAAAACCATGCCGTGCAACTCGACGGCAACGACCCGCAGCCGCTGAAAATCCGCGTCGACGCCGTTCGTTAATTCACTTTCTGCAACAAGGAAGCCGCCATGTTCCGCCCTACCCTTCGCTTCGCCGGCCTGTGCGCAGGCCTGATGATCTCCGCCAGCGCGCTGGCCCTGTCGCTCAGTGACCTGTCGCAAACAGACGCCACCGGCGGCCTCAAGGATGCCCTGACCCAAGGCGCACAAATCGCCGTCAAGCAACTGGGCACCCCCGGCGGCTTCAGCAACAACCCGGACGTGAAGATCGAACTGCCGGGCAAACTCGGCAAAGCCGCGAGCAAAATGAAAGCCTTCGGCATGGGTGCTCAGGTTGAAGAACTGGAAACCGCGATGAACAAAGCGGCGGAAAGCGCTGTAACTCAAGCCCAGCCCATCCTCGTCGACGCCGTGAAGAAAATGAGCGTGGCAGACGCCAAAGGCATCCTCAGCGGCGGCAAGGACTCGGCCACGCAATACCTCGACAAATCCAGCCGCGAACAGATCCGCGCCAAGTTCCTGCCGATCGTCAAACAGGCGACCGACAAGGTTGGCGTAGCACAGAAGTACAACTCGTTCGCTGGTCAGGCTGCTGCGTTTGGCGTTGTCGATGCGAAGAGTGCCAACGTTGAGAATTACGTGACCGAGCAGGCGCTGAATGGCTTGTTCGAGATGATCGGCAAACAGGAAGAAACCATTCGCCAGAACCCGGCTGCTGCGGCGACCAGTTTGGCGAAGAAGGTATTCGGCACGCTCTAAGCAGTCAGAGCACGGGGGCGAATCCACTCGCTCCCGTGCTTCACTCCACGTAAGGGACTACGTAAAAAGAACACCCACTCTCGTCCCATCCTCTTTTTCTCAAAAACCTGTAACTGGTCCAGCCCCTTCAGAACCAAAGCCGCCTCGCGGTGCGAGCAAACAAAATTTTCCGCCACATTGCTCGCTGTGAACTCCTTCGCCACCCCGTTTTTTGCCGCCTGATACACCGCGTGTTGTTTTTTCGTCATCTGATCGAAGCAGCCAGAATTCGTCAGCCAGCGCTCGAACTCTTCGGCGTAGGCCACGCTCTCGCGATAAACATCCGTAAACCCGAGCACCGCTCGCTGAATGACCGAACACTGGAACTCGATGAAATAAGTCAGATCCAGCTCATCCGCCTCTGTATGCAGATATGAGCGCCCGTATTTCACCGGCGCATTACGCAGTAACAAACTGATCGCAACGTAGCGAAACGCCGCAAACTCGTTCTTGAACATGAACCAGTAAAACAACGCCCTTGCGACCCGCCCGTTGCCGTCACGAAAGGGATGTTCGTAACCCAAGGCAAAGTGCAGCGTAATTGCCTTGATCAGCGGATGCAGATAGCTCTTCTCTTGCGGTGAGCCGTCGGGCAGGTTGACCCACTGCGACAGTCGCTCCAGCCGCAATACCAATCCTGCTGCAGGTGGTGGTCGGTGCACGGTGTTGCCCGCCCCGTCCTGAACGACCACTTCGTCATTGATCCTGAACACCCCGGGGGAATACTGCTCGTCATCAATGCCCTCGACCCCCACCCGATGAATCGCTGCGATCAGATCCACGCTCATGGGTTCGTAACGTCTCTCCCAGGCAAAATTCATCATCCGGTAATTACCCATCACCATGCGTTCATCCGGAGTACGGGGCAGACGCTGCTGCTTGAGCATGTCCTTGGCTACGCGCGTGGTGGTCGCCGCGCCCTCCAACTGACTACTGGCGATGGCCTCGTCTTCGATCAGATCGTTCAGCAGATAACTGAAATGCGCCCGCTCGCCGATCTGGCTGGTCATGAATTCCAGCGCGGCCGTACTGGCCTGCCGATCGACGATGGAGATGGTTTTCTGTGCCAAAGGGGTCAACAGATACTTGCCCCACTGCACCGGCTCGCCCAGCGGCAGAAGGTCGATGTACTGGGCCGCCCGCGCCTTCTTGACCAACGCCCAACACAGTTTGGCATCCAGCCCCGCCGCCCAGCGATAACGCAACGCTTCAAATGGCAGATAACGCCCTTGATCATCGAGCGGCTTGAGCAGCGCAAGATAATCCGCCAGACGATGCTTGTGGGGCGGGCGCACCAGCAAATCGAACACCGGGTCGGATCGGCCCTTCAAGGATGGAGGCTTTTTCATCAAGGCGGACTCAAGGACTCTGGAAAAGCAGAGGCTTGAGTACAGCATTAGCGGCACCCTGGCTCAATATCAGAGGTTTCTGAAAAAGATGTAGGAAGTCGCGGGAGCAGAGCGAGCAATGGATATTCAGACAGACAGGTAGCGACTGACGTGCTGTCATCGCTGGCAAGCCAGCTCCCACAATTTGAACTGGGTGCATTCAGGCAGAGGATCGTTGGATTTCAGAACGCCTTCGCGAGCAAGCTCGCTCCCACAGTTGGATTGCGTACATCTGCAAAAACCTGGTCGGCTGTCAGGCCGCCTTCGCGAGCAGGCTCACTCCGACAGTTGGATTGCGTACATCTGCAAAAAACAGGTCAGCTGTCAGGCCGCCTTCGCGAGCAAGCTCGCTCCCACAGTTGGATTGCGTACATCTGCAAAAAACAGGTCGGCTGTCAGGCCGCCTTCGCGAGCAAGCTCGCTCCCACAGTTGGATTGCGTACATCTGCAAAAACCTGGTCGGCTGTCAGGCCGCCTTCGCGAGCAGGCTCACTCCTACAGTTGGATTGCGTACATCTGCAAAAACCTGGTCGGCTGTCAGGCCGCCTTCGCGAGCAAGCTCGCTCCTACATTTGGATTGAGTACACCTGCGGAAAACAGGTCGGATGTCGGGCCGCTTTCGCGAGCAGGCTCGCTCCCACAGTTGGATTGCGTACATCTGCAAAAACCTGGTCGGCTGTCAGGCCGCCTTCGCGAGCAGGCTCGCTCCCACAGTTGGATTGCGTACATCTGCAAAAACCTGGTCGGCTGTCAGGCCGCCTTCGCGAGCGGGCTCACTCCTACAGTTGGATTGCGTACATCTGCGGAAAACAGGTCGGCTATCAGGCCGCCTTCGCGAGCAGGCTCGCTCCCACAGTTGGATTGCGTACATCTGCAAAAAACAGGTCGGCTGTCAGGCCGCCATCGCGAGCAGGCTCACTCCTACAGTTGAATTGCGTACATCTGCAAAAAACAGGTCGGCTATCAGGCCGCCTTCGCGAGCAGGCTCGCTCCTACATTTGGATTGAGTACACCTGCGGAAAACAGGTCGGATGTCGGGCCGCTTTCGCGAGCAGGCTCACTCCTACAGTCGGATGGGGTACATCTGCGGAAAACAGGTCGGCTATCAGGCCGCCTTCGCGAGCAGGCTCGCTCCCACAGTTGGATTGCGTACATCTGCAAAAAACAGGTCAGCTGTCAGGCCGCCTTCGCGAGCAAGCTCGCTCCCACAGTTGGATTGCGTACATCTGCAAAAACCTGGTCGGCTGTCAGGCCGCCTTCGCGAGCAGGCTCACTCCTACAGTTGAATTGCGTACATCTGCAAAAAACAGGTCGGCTGTCAGGCCGCCTTCGCGAGCAAGCTCGCTCCTACAGTTGGATTGCGTACATCTGCAAAAACAGGTCGGCTATCAGGCCGCCTTCGCGAGCAAGCTCACTCCCACAGAAAAGCGAGAGCAGATCGCTTCTGCTCCCCACCACTCAACAGGATGAGCGTTAGCTCGGCTGCAGCCTTTGATCTTAAGGCCCGTCGGCAGGCTGAGTGGAGGGATTGATCCGGGGGTGGGAGCGCAGCGACCGTTCGACGAAGTCGAACACATCGAGAGGAGGTGCAGCGAAGCAAACCGTAGGCGATGCGCCCGGATCGATCCCGGAGCGAAGGAACCCCGAGCCCCAGCGAGCGGGCCGAACGTCAGGGCAAAGACCTTTGGTTCCTTTGGGGCGTTTGCCAAAGGGACTCGCTGTAAGAGCGAAACCGCCAGCGGCAGCACCCGCAGAAACGGATATACACCCAAAACCCCAAGAACATGGTCGGCCCAAAGGCCGCCACGTCACAAAAGAATCAAGCGCCCTTACGCACCCGGAACCAAGCCGCATACAACGCCGGCAAAAACAACAGCGTCAGCGCAGTCGCAACAATCAACCCACCCATGATCGCCACCGCCATCGGCCCAAAAAACACACTACGTGACAACGGAATCATCGCCAGCACCGCCGCCAGCGCCGTCAACACAATCGGCCTGAAGCGTCGAACCGTAGCCTCGATAATCGCCTGCCAAGGCTTAAGCCCCGAAGCAATGTCCTGCTCGATCTGATCCACCAGAATCACCGAATTGCGCATGATCATCCCGGACAACGCAATCGTCCCCAGCATCGCCACAAACCCGAACGGCTGACGGAACACCATCAAAAACAACGTCACCCCGATCAACCCCAGCGGCGCCGTCAAAAACACCATCACCGTGCGCGAAAAACTGCGCAACTGCACCATCAGCAAGGTCAGCACCACCACGATGAACATCGGCACCCCGGCATTCACCGACTTCTGCCCACGCTCGGAATCCTCCACCGTACCGCCGACATCCAGCAGATAACCATCGGGCAACTCGGCGCGAATCGAATCCAGCGTCGGCATGATCTGCTTCACCAATGTCGCCGGCTGCTCCTTGCCATAAATATCCGCACGCACGGTCACGTTCGGCAGACGATTGCGATGCCAGATAATCCCTTCCTCAAAGCCATATTCCAGCGTGGCAATCTGCGACAACGCCACACTGCGGCCGTTATCCGTCGGCACCGCCAGACTCGGCAACAAGGACAATTCAGTGCGTTCATGCACCGTGCCGCGCAACAGAATCTCGATCAATTCGTTGTCTTCGCGATACTGACTGACACTCGACCCGGTCAACGAACTCTGCAGGAATTTCGCCAGATTGGCCGTGCTTACACCCAATGCTCGCGCGCGATCCTGATCGATGTTCAGGTACACGACCTTGCTCGGTTCTTCCCAATCCAGATGCACATTGACCACATGCGGATTCTCGCGAACCTTGGCCGCGACCTTGCGCGCCAACGCACGAACCTCTTCGATGTGCTCACCGGTGACGCGGAACTGCACCGGGTAGCCAACCGGAGGACCGTTCTCCAGACGCGTCACCCGCGAACGCAGGGCCGGGAATTGCTCGTTAAGCGTCTCGATCAACCAACTGCGCAGCGCTTCACGTTCCTCAATGGTTTTCGCCAACACCACAAACTGCGCAAAACTGGCCGCCGGCAACTGTTGATCCAAAGGCAGATAAAAGCGCGGCGATCCGGTGCCGACATACGCCACATAATTATCAATACCGGCGTGATCCTTGAGCATCGCCTCCAGACGTTTCACCTCGCCAGTGGTATTGGCCAACGACGCGCCTTCAGCCAGTTTCAGATCAACCATCAACTCCAGTCGATTGGAAGCCGGGAAAAACTGCTGCGGGACGAAACGGAACAACATCACCGAGGCGATAAACAGCCCCACCGTCAGCACGATCACGGTCTTGCGGTGCGCCACGCACCACTCCACCAAGCGCCGAACGCGCTGATAAAACGGCGTGCCGTACGGATCAGCCTGACCATCGGCGGTACCATGTTTGGCCGCATGAATTTTCGCCAGATCCGGCAGGAGTTTTTCCCCCAGATACGGCACGAACATCACCGCCGCCACCCAGGACGCGAGCAAGGCGATGGTCACCACCTGGAAGATCGAACGGGTGTATTCGCCAGTGCCGGATTGCGCCGTGGCAATCGGCAGAAACCCGGCGGCGGTGATCAACGTACCGGTGAGCATAGGGAACGCGGTACTGGTCCAGGCATAGCTCGCCGCGCGGATACGGTCAAAGCCCTGCTCCATTTTGATCGCCATCATTTCCACGGCGATGATCGCGTCATCCACCAGCAAGCCCAGCGCCAGCACCAACGCGCCAAGGGAGATCTTGTGCAGGCCGATGCCGAGGTAATACATGCAGGCGAAGGTCATCGCCAGCACCAGTGGAATGGTCAGTGCCACGACCATGCCAGTGCGCACGCCGAGGGAGAAGAAGCTCACCAGCAAGACAATCGCCAGCGCCTCGACCAGCACCTGGACGAACTCGCCGACTCCGGTTTTCACCGCCGCCGGCTGATCGGAAACCTTGCGCAATTGCATGCCGGCCGGGAGGTTTTTCTGGATGCGCGAGAACTCGCCTTCCAGCGCTTTACCCAGCACCAGAATGTCGCCGCCATCCTTCATCGCCACCGCGAGACCAATCGCATCTTCGCCCATGAAGCGCATGCGCGGCGCCGGTGGATCGTTGAACCCGCGACGCACATCGGCGACATCGGAGATGCGGAACGTGCGATCACCGACGCGGATCGGGAAGTTCTTTATCTCCTCGACCGTCTGAAAATTCCCCGAGACCCGTAGCTGCAAGCGCTCGCTACCGGTTTCGAAGAACCCGGCGGTCGAGACCGCGTTCTGCTCTTGCAGCGCCTGTTGCACTGCCGCCAGCGGCAAGCCGAGGGTCGCCAGTTTGACGTTGGACAGTTCGACCCAGATTTTCTCGTCCTGCAAACCGAGCAAGTCGACCTTGCCGACATCCTTGACCCGTTGCAGCTGGATCTGGATGCGGTCGGCGTAATCCTTGAGCACCGCGTAATCGAAACCGTCCCCGGTCAGCGCATAGATATTGCCGAACGTGGTGCCGAACTCATCGTTGAAAAACGGCCCCTGAATATCCGGCGGCAAGGTCTGGCGAATATCACTGACCTTCTTGCGCACCTGATACCAGAGGTCGGGGATTTGCTTGGAATGCATCGAGTCGCGGGCAATGAACGTGACCTGCGATTCGCCGGGGCGCGAGAACGACACGATGCGCTCGTACTCACCGGTTTCCATCAGTTTCTTTTCAATACGCTCGGTGACCTGCCGCGAGACTTCCTGCGCGGTCGCCCCCGGCCAGCGGGTCTGAATCACCATGGCTTTGAACGTGAACGGCGGGTCTTCACTCTGGCCGAGTTTGGTGTAGGACAACGCACCGACGATGGCCAGCAAAAGCATCAGGAACAGTACGATCTGGCGATTACGCAGCGCCCATTCGGAAAGGTTGAAGCGCATCGGGGCTTACTCCTTGTTCGCCAGATTGACCACGCGATTGGAGCGATCCACCGGACGCACCTGCTGCCCTTCGAGCAACACATGCACGCCAGCAGCCACCACCCAGTCACTGGCGTTCAAGCCTTCGAGCACCGGCACGGTTTTCTCGCCGAACGGGCCGATGCGCACCGGGGTTTTCTTCAAGGTGTTGTTGGCGCTGACGACCCAGACGTAGGTCGCACCGTTTTCGGCGGTGAGTGCCGAGAGCGGCACCGAGAGGGAAACGCTATCGGCCGATTGCACAAACACCCGGGCGCTCTGCCCCAGTTCGGACGGGACTTTGCCGCTCACGAAAGAAATGCGCGCAGCGAAAGTGCGCGAGCGTGGATCGGCGGAGGGCGACAGTTCGCGGATCTGCCCGGCGAAGCGCTGGTTCTGCTGTGTCCACAGTTCGACGGTCACAGGCTGACCGACCTTGAAGCGGCCGAAGCTCTGCTCCGGCAGGCTGATCAGTACTTCGCGCTCGCCATCAGTGGCAAGAGTGAAAACAGTCTGTCCGGCGGCAACCACTTGGCCGACTTCCACCGAGCGTTTAGCCACCACGCCATCCTGCGGCGCACGCAGCACCGCGTAACTGGCCTGATTGGTCGACACGTTGAATTCGGCTTTGATCTGTTTAAGGCGGGCTTCACCGGAGCGGTAAAGGTTTTCGGCATTGTCGTAGGCCGAGCGGCTGACCATCTGCCGATCCATCAGGGTCTTGTAGCGATCACGTTCGGCGCGGACCAGATTGAGATTGGCTTCGGCGGCAGCCACCTGGGCGCGAGTGGCTTCCAGTTGCAGGCGCACGTCCTGCGGATCGAGTTCGGCGAGTGGCTGATCAGCCTTCACGCGCTGACCTTCATCGACCAGTCGTCGGCTGACTTTGCCGCCAATGCGGAATGCCAGATCCGGTTCGTAGCGGGCGCGCACTTCGCCCGGATAACTTTCCATCGCCTGTGCCGAAGGCTCTGGCTGCACCACCATGGCTGGTCGCACGGCGACTTGCGTCGCCTCTTCCTGACCGCATGCTGACAAAAGGAACGCCAGACTCACTGGCAACGCGAGGGACAACGCATGGCGGAACATGGTGACGGACCTTTCGCTAATGGTGCTTGGAATAATTATACTGGCGGGTATGTTATTAATAGCAAACTCACCAGTCCAGTATTAAAAGCGAAGAATGTCGAACAATCTTTCAGCTCCAAACGGCCCAGGCCGCCCCAAGGATCTGGCCAAGCGCCAAGCGATCCTCGACGCGGCGAAAATTCTGTTTCTGAGTCATGGCTACGCCAACACCAGCATGGACGCGGTCGCCAGCGAGGCCGGCGTGTCGAAGCTGACGGTCTACAGCCATTTCAACGACAAGGAGACGCTGTTCTCCGCCGCCGTGGTGGCCAAATGCGAGGAGCAATTACCGCCGCTGTTCTTCGAATTGCCCGAAGGCATCGCCGTCGAAAATGTGTTGCTGAACATTGCGCGAGGCTTTCATCACCTGATCAACAGCGATGAATCGGTGAATCTGCACCGTTTGATCATGGCGCTCGGCAGTCAGGATCCGAAGCTGTCGCTGATCTTCTTCGAGGCGGGTCCGCAGCGCATGGTGCAGGGCATGGAACGGCTGTTGACGCGCATCCACGAGACCGGCGCGCTGAGCATCGATCTGCCGCGCAATGCTGCTGAGCATTTCTTCTGCCTGATCAAGGGCGCGGGGAATTTTCGTTTGTTATATGGCTGTGGTGAACCATTGAGCGAAGAGGCTTCGGAGAGCCATATTCAGGAAGTGGTGGCTTTGTTTATGCGTGCTTACAGGCCCTGACTTTTAAGGTGTCTGAGGGGACGCCTTCGCGAGCAAGCTCGCTCCCACATTGGAATGCATTTCAAATGTGGGAGCGAGCTTGCTCGCGAATGGGGGCAACTCGGTTTAAGGCTTGAGCGCTTTCTTCGGGTAGATATCGTATCGACTGGACTTGCCATCCAGCGCATGACTCGGCTTCGGCCCCGCAATGCACGGCGCCTTGCGCGGTCGCTTGACCACCACCCGGTGCGTCGCCAGCGCCAATGCGGCTTCGAGCAACGCCGGCGCGTCCGGATCATCGCCCACCAACGGCCGGAACAGGCGCATTTCCTTCTTCACCAACGCAGTCTTCTCGCGATGCGGAAACATCGGATCGAGATAAATCACCTGCGGCGCCTCACCCTCCCAGTTCTGCATGACCTCGATGGAGTTGCCCTTGAGCAATTTCATCCGCGCCACGATCGGCGCGACATCGAAATCTTCCGCGCCCCGCGCCAGGCCATCCTCCAGCAGCGCGCCAATCAGCGGCTGGCGCTCGATCAGGCTCATCTCGCAACCGAGGCTGGCCAGCACGAACGCATCCTTGCCCAATCCCGCCGTGGCATCCAGCACCCGCGGGCGCACGCCTTGGGCGATGCCGACAGCCTTGGCGATCATCTGCCCGCTGCCGCCGCCGTATAGCCGACGATGCGCAGCGCCGCCCTCAACAAAGTCGACCCGCACCGGCCCCGGTGCGTCCGGGCCGAGCTGTTGCAACTGCAAACCCTGCTCGCCGACCTGCAAGGCGAACTCGCCGTCCGCCACTGCAAGCGGCAGACCGAGGCGTTCGGCCCACTGCTCGGCTTGCGCTTCAAACGTCGGGCCGAGGGCCTGGACATGGATGCGGCAGGCCGCGGGTTGCTCGATCATGGAAAACACGCTCAAAAATTCAAGGATCGGCAAAAACCGCCGATAATTCATTCAACGCGCATTTTGCCAGAGCTGAGCGTCAACCGAAAAAAATGTCAGGCATTCTTCCCACATCGATTGGCTACATCTCGCCCCATGGCGACTTTAGCCGTCACAACACTCAAGCACTGAGCGGCGTCAGTCACCTGTGGCAGGATTTCTTTGCCCAAGCGATGGCCGAACAGACGAGTGAAGTGGTGCCTGCCTGCGGTACATTTCCGCCGGTTGACCTGAGCAGCCCGGAAGAACCGACCATCGGCAGCGAGCTGCACGCGCACATCGTCAGCCAGCGCGAGTGCGATGTGGTGGAAACCGAAGTGCGTCCGCCAGAGCCGCTGTTCCTGCCGATCGCCGAATTCGAAATGGAACTGCTGGACAAGCCGTTCCCGCCATTCCCGCCAGAAGAACTGCAAGCTCAGCAGGCGCAGCAGGATTTCGACAGCAGTTGGGTTCGCCCGGTGGTGATCAACAATGGTCAGCCCGTTCCAGAGCCTGGCCCGGCCCCGCAGAAGAAGCCGCTGTACTTGCCGATTGCCGAGTTCGATCTGGATCTGCTGCAGAAGCCTTACCCGCCGTTCCCGCCGGAAGAAATCGTCGAGCAACAGAAAGCACTGGATTTTGATAACGGCTGGGCCCGCCCGATCGTTCTGCAGAACCTGCGCCTCGCCGCCTAAGCCTCAGCGACACACGCTCCAGCGTCCGACATCGACATGAAAGTGATTGCGGTGGGCGGTGTTGTAATCCGGCCCCAAGACCACACTGAACGCCTCGCAGGCGCCATCGCGCACCTGACGCAGAAATTGTGCGTCTTGATTTTGCTTCGGCCAGTCCTTGAGCACACTGATGCTGCGGCCGTCGGCGAGACGAAACCCGGCGATGTCCAGCGCATCGGCACTGGCATGGCGGCTGAGCGCGCCGCTTTCGCGATTGTAGATATTGCGACAGGCGAAGCTGCCGAGGTGATCAAGGCGTGCGACCTTCTGCCCGTACACGGATTGTGCAGCAGGTTGCAGCGTGTGCTGTTCAAACATCGCGTAGGCCACCGCCAGCGGACAACTGGCGAGGAAACTGCTGCTCAACGCCACCTCACCGCCCTGTACGCGCAAGGCACCGATCAGCGGGCACTTGGCGTCCGGGCTATCGGCTTGTCGCGTGACCCGCAGATCAGAGCTGTTCAACGCCTGGGCACAGAGTTCAGGATCACTGCGCAAACGCATCAGCTTGTAGCCGGTCAGCCAGTTGGGCGCGGCTTTTACGTCCAGTGGCGCCCATGGATTCCATGACGGCGGCACGTCCAGCCAACCGCGCCACACACTGATCAACGCGCCGCCAGTGATCAGCAACACGGTTAGCGCGATCCACCGCCCCATGCTCAGCCTTTGAAGAATTGATTGGCTTTGGCGTACGGCATCGACTGCGAGGTAAACCCGAAGGTGCCGGATTGCTGGATTTCTTCAGCGGCACGGAAGAATTCGCCGAACGCCGCCAACGCCAGTGCCGAACCAGTACTGATGCGCCGCACGCCCATTTCTTGCAGCTCCTGCACGGTCAGTTTCAAACCGCCGGACATCAGCACATTGACCGGTTTCGGCGCCACCGCACGCACCACTGCCAGCACTTCTTCGGCGCTGCGCAAACCTGGCGCATACAACACGTCGGCCCCTGCCTCGGCGAAGGCCTGCAGGCGGCGAATGGTGTCGTTGAGATCGGGATTACCGTGCAGGTAGTTTTCCGCCCGCGCGGTGAGGATGAAGGGAAAAGGTAGCGTGCGCACCGCAGCGACAGCGGCCTCGATGCGCGCCACAGCGTGTTCGAAGCAGTAGATTGGCGCATCCGCGCGGCCCGTGGCGTCTTCAATCGAACCACCAACAGCGCCGGCCTCGGCAGCACGCAGCAGACTCTTGGCGCATTCAGCCGGGTCATCAGCGAAACCGTTTTCCAGATCCACCGCTACCGGCAAATCGGTGGCAGCGACAATCGCGCGGACATTGGCCAAGGTCTCATCAAGGCTCAACGCGCCATCGGCCTTGCCTTGGGAAAACGCATAACCGGCACTGGTGGTCGCCAAAGCCTGATAGCCAAGACTGGCGAGCATTTTTGCCGACCCCGCATCCCACGGATTAGGAATCACGAAAATCCCCGATTGGTCATGCAGGGCTTTGAAGGCGTGGGCTTTACGGGCTTGGGCATCCATCGGCAGACTCCTGGGCAGAAAAAAATCCGCTTCAGAGCAGGCCAAGTTGCTCCGCGGCGGGTTCTCTGTATAGCGCAGGCAGCGCTGGCAGGCCAGGCAAACGTTGCATCAGTTGTGCGTGAAAACGTTGCGCCAGTTTCGCCGCCAGCAGGTTATCGGCGGTGTGCAGGAAGATGTACGGCGTGCGGCCCTCTTCGATCCACTCGGCGATTTTCGCCACCCACGGCACTAGGAACGGGTCGTTGGCTTCCAGTTCCGGATGGCCGATAAAACGCACTTGCGGGAACTGGGTGAACGCCGCCGGGCGCGTCGGCACGCGTGGCTTTTTCGATTGCGCGTGGATTACCGAAGATTCAGTCGACAGGCAACTGAACAGCGCACGCGGGTCGAGGCAGATGCGCTCAACGCCACGATCCAGCAGCAGGCGATTGAGCAGACGTTCGCTCTCGCCCTTGGCGAAGAACTGTTCATGGCGCACTTCCACCGCCAACGGGCAATCCAGCGCATCAATAAACGCCGCCAGTTCCGGCAGCCGCTGCGGCGTGAAGCTTTTCGACAGTTGCAACCACATCGGCGAGACGCGCTCACCGAGGGGTTTGAGTAATTGCAGAAATGTTTCGGCGGCGGTCAGTTGCTCGCGCAGGTCACCACTGTGGCTGATGTCGCCGGGGAATTTGGCGGTGAAGCGGAAGTGCTCGGGCATGACCTCGGCCCAACGCTGCACCGTGGCGGGCGACGGGCTGGCGTAGAAGGTCGTGTTGCCTTCAACGGCGTTGAACACTTGGGAATAGAGACCGAGGAAATCGGAGGTTTTGGCGTCTACCGGGTACAGATACTCGCGCCAGGCGTTTTCGCTCCAGGACGGACAACCGAGGTAGTAAGGCAGACCCATCAGATATACAGATCGAGGCCCAGCACGTCTGCATCCCAATCGACAAAACCGGCGGTGCTCAGGTAGCTGGCGAGGGCCATCGCTACGCTTTTGCTCATGGCGCGGTGGTAAATCATGTCTTGTTGGCGGGCGGGCAGATTGCTCAGGCGTTGCGCGGCGGCTTTGGCGGCAGCACGGGCAGCCAGTTGCTCTTCAGTCGGAAATTCCAGCTCACCGTCGATGTCATCGACGGACTCATCCACAGTCACATGGCCTTTGCGAGGCTTGCGCTTGATGGGGTAGGACTGAGAGGAAAGGCCGTCTATACGCATAATTTCATGCTCGGTATCGATGATGGCAATTTAGCGGCACTTGACCGACTTAGCAAACTGCCGAGTGATAACTAGAACACATAAAGCGCAAAAGGTTTAAAGCGAGGGATTAGAAACTGACGATTGGCGGATTCGCGGGCGACTTAATTCCCTGTGGGAGCGAGCTTGCTCGCGAAGAGTTCAGCACATTCAACATTGATATTGGCTGACCAGAAGCCTTCGCGAGCAAGCTCGCTCCCACAGGGTTCGTGACGAGTTAGCGGGCTTTCGGGGTGGCGACTTTATCGCGCAGGTAAACCGGTTGCGCATCGTCAGCCGGGATCGACTCGCCGCGCTCCCAGGCGAAGCGCGCCAGGGTCAGCAAGTCTTCGGCGTGGGGCAGCATGGCGGCATCGGAACCGGTCAGATTGACCGCGATGCGCTCGGCATAACTCCAACCCGTGCCAGCACCGAACCACTCACCACTGGCATCGGCCGGCAGCGCCGCGACTTCCGGCGGCAACACCGCTTCGGCACCAACCAGACGCATCTCCCCCGCCGTCTCGCGGTAGCAGCCCCAATACACTTCATCCATCCGCGCATCGATGGCCGCCGCGACCTGGCTCACACCGTGCTCACGCAACGCCCGCTGCGCCAGCACGGCCAGGTTGGACACTGGCAATACCGGACGATCCAGCGCAAACGCCAGACCCTGCACCACACCGATGGCAATCCGCACACCAGTGAACGCGCCAGGCCCGCGACCAAAAGCAATCGCATCGACCGCTTGCAACGTGGTGCCGGCGTCGGCCAGCAGTTGCTGGATCATCGGCAGCAGTTTCTGCGCGTGCAGGCGCGGGATCACCTCGTAATGGCTCGTGACCTTGCCGTCATGCAGCAAGGCAACGGAGCAAGCTTCAGTCGCGGTGTCCAGGGCCAGCAAGGTGCTCATCGATGTTTCCAAAACAGGTGTGGGAAAAAGGGCGTCAGTATAAACAACTACGGCCCGCAAGCGGGCCGTGGATGATGCAGCCGATCAGACTTTTCAGCTCAGCGCTGCCAGCACCTTGGTGGTGATTGCATCAACCGAACCAACGCCTTCGATGTGGCTGTACTTTGGCTTGCCGTTGGCAGCCGACAGCTTCTGGTAGAAATCCACCAGCGGCTTGGTCTGCGAATGGTAGACCGACAGGCGATGACGCACGGTTTCTTCGGTGTCGTCCTTGCGCTGTACCAGCTCTTCGCCGGTGATGTCGTCTTTGCCTGCGATTTTCGGCGGGTTGTAGACGATGTGGTAAACGCGGCCGCTGGCTTCGTGAACACGACGGCCGGCGATGCGTTGAACGATTTCTTCGTCTTCAACAGCGATTTCAACCACTGCATCCAGTTCGACGCCGGCAGAAACCAGAGCTTCAGCCTGCGGAATGGTGCGCGGGAAGCCGTCGAACAGGAAACCGTTGGCGCAGTCTGGCTGAGCGATGCGGTCCTGAACCAGTGCGATGATCAGGTCATCCGACACCAGGCCGCCGGCATCCATGATGCTCTTGGCTTGAACGCCCAGTGGAGTACCGGCCTTGACCGCTGCACGCAGCATGTCGCCGGTGGAAATTTGTGGAATGCCGAATTTTTCGGTGATGAACTTAGCCTGAGTACCTTTACCGGCCCCGGGAGCTCCCAGCAGAATGACGCGCATTAGATGTGCTCCTCAATTTTTTTATAAAAAGCTTTTACAAAACAAAGGATTCGCCTCTTGGGACGAATCCTGAAAATACGGGTCGTGGCCGCATAAACGGCCAAAGGCTGATCAAGATACACAGCAGGCTGCGCCCACACAAGACGCCAAAAGTCGGAGAAACCGACGCCCCCCGCGACCTCGCGACGCGGTAACCCAAGTCGCAACCCCATCATTAACTGTCGCCTCGCGGCACTTTCGCCGGTCAGGCAACGCGACAGCCAAGTCTTCGTCCGGCTACCGCGCACCCGACAAAAACCTTAGCCGGTATTTCGCAAACCAGCGGCAATCCCCGCCACAGACACCAGCAACGCCTGTTCCACCGGGCTGCCCTGCTCGACATCCTGCTGCCGCGAACGGGCCAGCAGTTCGGCCTGCAATAGATGCAGCGGGTCGAGGTAGGTGTTGCGCAGGCGGATGAATTCAAGGGTGTCAGGGCTATGTGCCAGCAGTTGCGACTGGCCAGTCAGGCCGAGCACCACCGCGCACGCCTGCGACAATAGGTCGCGTAACTGCGCGCCCAACGGCAGCAGATCAGGCTCGACCAGACGCTGATCGTAGGACAGCGCAATATCCGCATCAGCCTTGGCCAGGACCATTTCCAGCATGTCGATACGCGTACGGAAGAACGGCCATTGTTCGCGCATCTGCCCGAGCAACTCGCCCTCACCGCGCTCCAGCGCCTTGCTCAGCGCCGACTCCCACCCCAGCCACGCCGGCAGCATTAGCCGCGTTTGTGTCCAGCCGAAGATCCACGGAATCGCCCGCAGACTTTCGATCCCGCCGGCGCGGCGTTTGGCCGGACGACTGCCCAGTGGCAAGCGACCCAACTCCTGCTCTGGCGTGGACTGACGGAAGTACTCGACGAATTGCGGATTTTCCCGCACGACCTGGCGATAAGCGCTGACGCCATCGGCGGCCAATTCGTCCATCAAGTGACGCCACTCTGGTGTCGGCGGCGGCGGAGGCAGCAGCGTTGCTTCAAGCACCGCCGCCAGATACAGATTGAGGTTTTGCTCGGCGATGTCCGGCAGGCCGAATTTGAATCGAATCATTTCCCCCTGCTCAGTGGTGCGGAAACGCCCGGCCACCGAGCCCGGCGGTTGCGACAGAATCGCCGCATGCGCCGGACCACCGCCACGGCCCACGGTGCCGCCGCGACCGTGGAACAGCAGCAGTTCGACTTGTTGCTCGCGGCAGATTTCCACCAAGCGTTCCTGCGCACGATATTGCGCCCAGGCCGCCGCCGTGGTGCCAGCGTCCTTGGCCGAGTCGGAATAACCGATCATCACTTCCTGCGGGCCTTGCAGCCGTGCACGGTAACCCGGCAGCAGCAACAGCCGCTCCATCACCGGCCCGGCGTTGTCGAGGTCGGCAAGGGTTTCGAACAACGGCACCACGCGCATCGGCCGCAGCACGCCAGACTCTTTGAGCAGCAGTTGCACGGCGAGCACATCGGAAGCTGCACCGGCCATGGAGATCACGTAGGAACCGAGCGAAGCGCCCGGCGCCGCGGCAATTTCCTTGCAGGTGTTGAGCACTTCGGCGGTGTCAGCGGACGGTTTGAAATGCGCTGGCAGCAGTGGCCGACGATTGCTCAGTTCGCGGGTCAGAAAGGTGATGCGCTGCTCTTCGTCCCAGTCTTCGTAGCGACCGAGGCCGAGGTAATCGGTGATTTCAGTCATCGCCGAGCTATGGCGTGACGAGTCCTGGCGCACATCCAGACGCACAAGGAACAGGCCGAAGGTCACCGCCCGACGCAGGCAGTCGAGCAACGGACCATCAGCGATCACGCCCATGCCGCACTCGTGCAGCGAGTTGAAGCACAGCTCCAGCGGATCGAGCAGATCGCGGTTGTTGTGCAGCACGTCTATCGGCGCTGGCGTCGGTGCAGTCAGCGCAGCGTGTGCCCAATTGCGCGTGGCGCGCAGGCGTTCGCGCAGTTGCTTGAGCACCGCACGATACGGTTCGGCGCTGTCGCCGGCCTTGGCTTTGAGGGCGTCGCTGGCCTGTTGCATTGACAGCTCGGCTGCCAAATGATCGACATCACGCAGGTACAAATCGGCGGCCATCCAGCGCGCCAGCAGCAACACTTCGCGAGTCACCGCAGCGGTAACGTTGGGGTTGCCATCACGGTCGCCACCCATCCATGAGGCGAAGCGAATCGGCGCGGCTTCCAATGGCAGACGCAGGCCGGTCGCTTCATACAACGCCTTGTCGGCCTTGCGCATATGGTTGGGAATCGCCTGCCACAGTGAGTGCTCGATGACCGCGAAACCCCATTTGGCTTCATCGACTGGCGTCGGGCGCGTGCGGCGGATTTCTTCGGTGTGCCAGGCTTCTGCAATCAGCCGTTGCAGGGTGTTTTGAATCTGTTCGCGTTCGGCGCTGGTCAGGTCGCGATGATCCTGCGCGGCGAGTTGCCCGGCGATCGCGTCGTACTTCTGGATCAGCGTGCGCCGCGCCACTTCGGTCGGGTGCGCGGTCAACACAAGTTCGATTTCCAGCCGCGCCAGTTGCCGCGCCAGCGATTCGGCGCTGTGGCCTTCACTGCGCAAACGCGCGAGCAATTCCGGCAGCACGCGGGATTCGAACGGCGCCGGCTGCGATTCCTCGCGACGATGAATCAACTGATACTGCTCGGCGATGTTCGCCAGGTTGAGAAACTGGTTGAACGCGCGCGCCACGGGGAGCAATTCGTCTTCGCTCAATTGATTGAGGCTGGCGCTCAGTTCGGCGTCCATAGAACCACGCCGATCGGCCTTGGCGCCCTTACGAATCTGCTCGATCTTGTCGAGGAAAGCCTCGCCGTACTGATCTCGAATGGTGTTGCCCAGCAGCTCTCCGAGCAGGTGAACGTCTTCGCGCAAGCGTGCATCAATATCGGTCATCAGCAATTCCCCAGCAGTAATCCGGACGGCTTAGAAACGAGTGCATGACCTAGAGAGTGCCGCTCTACGACGCTTCTTACAAGCATCCGACCAAGGGACGTTAAACCTTGTGGGCGAAAGCTAGTCTCAACAGTAAGCCGCACAACGGCTTGCCGCCGGCGCTGCCGGACACTCACCCAGGCCTGCCATGAGCAGGCGCGAAATGAGGTCATCATGAAAATTCGTGAACTCGCCCAGCATTGGGAAGAAAACGCCAAGGGTCGCCTGACCGACACTGGCTACGCGATTCATCTGGACGTTGAAGCTGCTGCGCGTCTGGCAGCGATTACCGAGATGTACCCCAAACGTCATGTCGAAGAATTGCTTGGCGAACTGATCGGCGCGGCGCTTGAAGAGTTTGAAGCGAGCCTGCCGTATGTGAAGGGTTCGACGGTGGTGGCGACCGATGAGGAAGGTGATCCGCTGTATGAAGACGTCGGGCCTACGCCGCGTTTTCTGGCCCTTTCGCGCCGGCATTTGCATGACCTCTCGGCCGCAGCAGGCAAGCAAAAACACTGACATTCCACAGATCAAACTGTAGGAGTGAGCCTGCTCGCGATGGCGGATTTTCAGTCGACATTTTTGTTGTCTGATACACCGCTATCGCGAGCAGGCTCACTCCTACAAAGATCGTATTCCAGTTCAAAATCAGTGTGTTTTCGGGATCCGAAAACTCCGCGCGTACCGCTTCATCCCGCCAAAGTTCCCGCTCTAGAGCCTTGTCCATTCGGTCAAAAATTATTTTGGCGATAGGCCATCTTTTCTGAACTTTTGAAAAACGCCTCCGGTCGGAACCTGTAACCACGCCTGGAACGAGCGTTTCAAAAACGCCTTTCACACGACGCTTTCGGCTCCTCGACCAGGATGGATTCAGTTGTTTTCAGGAGATGCCTAATGGAGTTGAAGACCATGAAAAACCAAACCTCGTTTACCCACCTGCGCGGTCTGAAACTGGCGGCTCTGGCCATCGGCACCAGCTTCGTACTGGCCGGTTGCGCCGGTAACCCACCGACCGAGCAATACGCCGTGACCCAGTCGGCGGTGAACAGCGCCGTCAGCGCTGGCGGTACCGAGTTCGCTGCCGTTGAGATGAAGCAAGCACAGGACAAACTGAAACAAGCCGAAATCGCCATGCACGACAAGAAGTATGACGAAGCTCGCATCCTGTCCGAGCAAGCCGAGTGGGACGCTCGCGTCGCCGAACGCAAGGCTCAGGCCGCTAAAGCCGAACAGGCTGTGAAGGATTCCCAGAAAGGTGTTCAGGAACTGCGTCAGGAAAGTCAGCGCACCGTGCAGTAAGCGCGCATCCCGACCGCAAAGCTGAATCTCTTATCGATAGAAAGGAAGAAAATTATGCGTAAGCAACTGATGATCCCCGCTCTCCTCGCCGCAAGCGTTGCCTTGGCTGCCTGCTCGACTCCGCCTAACCCGAATCTGGAAAACGCGCGCACCAACTACGCCGGCCTGCAAGCCAACCCACAGGCGAGCAAAGTCGCAGCACTGGAAACCAAAGACGCCAGCGACTACCTGGACAAGGCCGACAAGGCTTATCTGGACAAGCAAGACGCTGCCAAGGTTGACCAACTGGCCTACCTCACCAACCAGCGTGTGGAAGTGGCCAAGCAGACCATCGCCCTGCGCACTGCGGAAAATAACCTGAAGAACGCCGCCGCCCAACGTGCCCAGGCGCGTCTGGATGCTCGCGATCAGCAGATCAAACAACTGCAGGACAGCCTGAACGCCAAGCAGACCGATCGCGGTACGCTGGTGACTTTCGGTGACGTACTGTTCGCCACCGACCGTGCTGACCTCAAGTCCAGCGGTTTGGTCAACATCAACAAACTGGCGCAGTTCCTTCAGGAAAACCCGGATCGCAAAGTGATCGTCGAGGGTTACACCGACAGCACCGGGACCGCCAGCCACAACCAGTCGCTGTCCGAGCGTCGCGCCAACTCCGTGCGCACCGCACTGGTGAAAATGGGCGTTGATCCAGCGCGCATCGTCACCCAAGGCTACGGCAAGGAATACCCGGTTGCCGAGAACGGCAGCGCTTCCGGCCGTGCGATGAACCGTCGTGTGGAAGTGACCATTTCCAACGACAACCAGCCAGTGATGCCACGTTCGGCGGTCAGCTCGAACTAAGCGCACTGCTGTAACGCGAAAGCCCCGCCTGACTGAGTCAGGCGGGGCTTTTTTGTGCGGGCTGAAATGGTGGCCCCTCACCCCAGCCCTCTCCCGAGGGAGAGGGAGCCGATTTATGGCGCTTTCAGAGTTTGTGTTCGACGCGATGGATCAGGTCGGCGTATAGCGAAAGAACACCTCGGTCAGTCCCCTCTCCCTCTGGGCGGTCCGACGTTTCGGGAGGGTTAGGGTGAGGGCTGGTCCTGCAGAATCACTGCTCAAGCTTCTGCGGGGTTTCTTCGCCCATGCAGCGCACGGCTTTTTTCTGTGCGTTGATCAACACACCGGTCAGACCTTTCTGCTCGGTATCGAACAACACCAGCACCCCATCAATGCACTGCGCCACTTGCGGCGCGGGGTCCAGCGAAACCTTGTAATCCTCACCCGGAACAGTCTTGAGCATGGTGAATTCGTTGAGCAGCAACGCATCCTCGGGTTTGGCGAAGTGCAGATAGCCGTAGTACCACAGCGCCCCGACGGTGCCGAGGATGCTGCAGATACCGGTGATGATCAGCGGGATGGCGTTACGTTCTTCAGTCATTGCGGACTCTCGTCTTCAGAATTCGGGGGTGTCGGATAATTGGGGATTTCGCCGAGGCGGCGCAGGCCGTTGAAGTGCTCGGGATCGTCGAGGTAGCGCAGCATGACCTGGCGCCACACCGGGTCACCGAAGGTCTGCACATGACCGCCGCGGGTCAGTTGCAGCACGCGCGGTGGCGGCGCTGTTTGATACAGACGGATGCCGTTGGACAGCGGCACCAGTGGATCGTCGATGCTGTGGAAGATCAGTTTCGGCACGCCGTTGAGTTGCGGCATCGAGTTGATCGCACTGTCGCTGTCCGGCACCAGCCACGACAACGGCACCTGAAATGGCCAGGTCAGCCACGAAGTGCTGAGCGCGTATTGGCCGACGCTGCGATAGCTCGCGGGCACGCCGTCGAGGACCAGCGCTTTCAGCTGTTTTTGCCGCTCGGGATGCTGCACCAGCCAATGCACCGCCATCGAACCGCCGAGGCTTTGGCCGAGCAGGATCAGCGGCTTGCCTTTGACTTCAGGCGCCTTGTCCAGCCATGCGAACGCGGCGTCGATGTCCTGATAGATCGCCGGCAGGCTCGGTTTGCCTTCGGACAAGCCATAACCGCGATAGTCGACCAGCAGCACTTGATAGCCGTTTTTTGGCAGCCACCAGCTCCCGCCCAAATGCATAGGCAGATTGCCGCCATTGCCGTGCAGGTGCAGGACGGTGCCTTTGACCTCTACGCCGGGTTTGGCCGGCAGCCACCAGGCGTTGAGCTTCAAGCCATCCGCCGTGACCAGGGTGACGGTGCGGTATTCGAGCTTGGCTTTTTCCGGGGTGAATATCTGGCCCGGCTCAGGGTAGAACAACAGCGAACTGCAACCGCCGAGGGTCAGGAGCAGGCAAATGATGCCGAGGATTCTCATCCGGTGAAACCTCGCGAAAATAGGGAGTCAGACACAAATCAAAACTGTGGGAGCGAGCCTGCTCGCGATAGCGGTGTGTCAGTCGCTATTTGTGTTGGTTGACACACCGCTATCGCGAGCAGGCTCACTCCTACAGGGGTTTATTGTGTGGGCTAGAGGATATTGGAGTAATCCGCTTCGATCCGGTCCAGGCTCAAATGGTTGAGGAAGTTGGAGAAGCACATCCACGCCGACAACGCATTCAAATCGCGGAACTGGTCAGGCAGATACTTCGGCGGCACCACCAATCCTTCATCCACCAGCTGGCGCAAGGTGCGCATGTCTTCCAGCGTGGTCTTGCCGCAGAACAACAACGGAATCTGCTCAAGCTTGCCCTTACGCACGGCCAACTGAATGTAGTTGTAAACCATGATAAAGCCCTTGAGATAGGACAAGTCTTTGGTAAATGGCAGACCGGTCGGTGTCGATCCACGGAAAACGCGACTGGCGTTGCCGTAACTTTCCGCCATCTCGAAGCCCTGCTCACGGAAGAATTCGAAAACCTGCAGGAAGTCCGCGCCCTCCTCGACCATATGAATGGCGCGGGTGCGGTTGGTCAGTTTGCGCAGGCGGCTCGGGTAGGAGGCGAAGGTGATGATTTCCATCAGGATCGCCAGGCCTTCCTGGGTCACCGTCGACGACGGTGGGCCTTTGGACAGGAAGGTGCAGATCGGCTGGTTCAAACCGTTGAGCGTGGTGCCGACGTGGACCAGGCCTTCGTGGACTTCCAGCGCGCGCACGTCACGGTCGTTGAACATCGCGTCGGTGCGGATCTTGATGTAGTCAGCGCCTGCCGCTGCGTCGGCAACAATGCCGTCGGACTCGAATACGCGGATGGTTTCTTCGGCCTCGCCGAACACTTTGTTCAGACGGGTTTGCAGCAGATGCACGGCGTCCTTGGCGGTGAGGATCTTCGGCTCGTCCTTCAAATCGCCACGGCCATCAATGTTGTTCAGGTAGTCGGACATCATCAGGCCGAGGTCGGCCAGGGTCGGGTCACCGGCGTGGAACGCATCAGACGCGGCGCCATACAACTCTTGGGAGATCAGACCGAAATCTTCGGTACCGCGCGCTTCGAGCATGCGCACCACCATGCGGTATTCCTTGCACATGCGCCGCATGATCTGCCCGACCGGGTTGAACTGGCCAAGCTGGCGGGTGATGTCGCGCTCGATGTTCTGGAACTCCAGCTTGACCTTGCTCGAATCGAAACTCAGCGGCCGATTGAGGTAGTAGTCGCGATCCACCGCCGGCATTTCCTTGCCTTTGGCCTTGAGGAACCCCTTGCGAATGTTCTCGTCCCACTTGACGGCGTCGAGCACACGAATCGGCGTCTGCGCCAGCACAATGCGATCGGACAACATGCGTATCGTCTGCTGGTAATCGTCCACCCGAAACTCCTGTAGAAAACTGAATTATTTGGCGCGGGCCTGGCGCTGGTAGCGCACGGCTTCCACGAAGACATCGGAATTGGCCGGATCATCGAGGTAAGCAAAGACCTTATCGAGGTTACTGTCGACTTGCACGCCGTCGCCATCGTCGGTCTGGAAGGCCTGACCGTCGAGGGCTTTTTGTTTGATCGCCTGGTTGATCTGCTCGAGATCGAGGTTGTAGACCACCAGTTCGTGTTTGTCGGTGAGTTCGAAGCCGGCGATGGTGAAGTGGCCACCGTACTGCGCCGGGACTTTCGCCGACAGATACCAGCGGCTGCCATGGCGCGACACAGTGAAGGGATAGGCTTCGCGTTCGCGGGGTTTGGCCTTGAAGTACGTGACAGCCTGATAGCGGTCGTTGCCCAGGCGCGTCAGCTCAAGGTTCATCGGCTCGCCCCAGGCGTTGGTGCTCGACCATTTGCCGAGCAGGCCCTTGGGCGCCGGGTCACTGGCGGTCAGCGGCTCCTTGAAGGTCACCAGACAGCCACTGAGCAGCAGGAACGACAAGGCGATCAGCACGCCACGCCAGGCTTTCATTCAATACTCCCTATGAACATTCGCCGCCCTTGAATACGCCACCGAACCTGTGGGAGCGAGCTTGCTCGCGAAAGCGTCAGCACAGCCAACATTAATGTTGAATGTCAGTCCGTCTTCGCGAGCAAGCTCGCTCCCACAGGGTTCAATGTTTCCCCAGAGGATCAGACCGACGCGAGCACCAGATGCATATAGCGCGTCAGAATGCCGAGCATGTCCTCTTCGGCCAAAGGCTCGGCGTCGTTGAGCAGGCCCTGATATTCCATCCGACCGATAATCGCCGTCAACACCTTGGCATCCTGTTGCGGTTCACGCGAGCCCAGCACCTGGAACAACTGGCAGGTGCCCTGCAACAGAATCTGCTGATGCGAACGCACCAGAATCGCCAGACGCGGATTAAGCAATGCTTCCTGACGGAACGCCTGTTCAGCCATCAAATGTTCACGACGGTTAACCAACTGACGATGCACGTAGTCAGCCATCAACCGCGCGATGTCATCAGCCAGCTGCGAGCGCGACTCCGGGCTGCCGTCGCCACTGACGACCATTTCGCGCAGCAAACCTTCGTTGTTGACCCACAGCTTGGCCATGTACGCCGCGCTGCGTTCAACGTATTGAGCGAAGGTATCGGTGAGCAGGTCGTCGATATCCTTGAAGTAATAGGTGGTCGCCGACAGCGGCACTCCGGCCTCGGCCGCCACCGCGCGGTGGCGCACGGCACGCACACCGTCACGCACGACAATGCGCATCGCCGCGTCGAGAATGTCCTGGCGACGCTGCTCACTGCCCTGTCGGCTGGCCTTGCGACCCTGGTACTGAACGCTTTCAGCGACCGCAGTGGCGATACCCGCTGCACCTTCTTGAGCTATTGCACCCATCACGACAGAACTTCCTCTGCAATTCAAAAGTAACCAATTGATACATTTGTACCAGACAGGCAATAAAAAGCCGCCTGTTTTAGGCGGCTTTTTAACTGAAACGTTTACGCTTGCGGTCGCATGTGCGGGAACAGGATCACATCGCGAATCGACGGCGAGTTGGTCAGCAACATCACCAGACGATCGATGCCGATACCTTCACCGGCCGTTGGCGGCATGCCGTACTCCAGCGCGCGCACGAAGTCGGCGTCGTAGTGCATGGCTTCGTCGTCGCCGGCGTCCTTGTCGGCCACCTGCGCCATGAAGCGCTCGGCCTGGTCTTCCGCGTCGTTCAACTCGGAGTAGGCGTTGGCGATTTCACGGCCACCGATGAACAGCTCGAAGCGGTCGGTGACGTTCGGGTTGTCGTCGTTGCGACGCGCAAGCGGCGACACTTCGAACGGGTACTGGGTGATGAAGTGCGGCTGTTCCAGCTTGTGCTCGACCAGCTCTTCGAAAATCATCACCTGCAGTTTGCCCAGACCTTCGAAGCCCAGCACCTTGGCGCCGGCCTTCTTGGCGATGGCGCGCGCCTTGTCGATGTCGTTCAGATCATCGGCGATCAGCTCAGGGTTGTACTTGAGGATCGAGTCGAACACCGACAGGCGCACGAACGGCTCGCCGAAGTGGAACACCTTGTCGCCGTACGGCACGTCGGTGCTGCCCAGTACCAGCTGCGCCAGTTCACGGAACAGTTCTTCGGTCAGGTCCATGTTGTCTTCGTAATCGGCGTACGCCTGATAGAACTCCAACATGGTGAATTCAGGGTTGTGACGAGTCGAAACGCCTTCGTTACGGAAGTTGCGGTTGATCTCGAAGACCTTTTCAAAACCACCGACCACCAGACGCTTCAGATACAGCTCTGGCGCGATACGCAGGAACATTTCCATGTCCAGCGCGTTGTGGTGGGTTTCGAACGGCTTGGCCGCAGCGCCGCCCGGAATGGTCTGCAGCATCGGCGTTTCGACTTCGAGGAAGTCGCGCTTCATCAGGAAGCTGCGGATGTGCGCGATCACTTGCGAACGCACGCGGAAGGTCTGGCGCACGTCTTCGTTGACGATCAGGTCAACGTAGCGCTGACGGTAGCGCTGTTCGGTGTCGGTCAGGCCGTGGTGCTTATCCGGCAGCGGACGCAGAGATTTGGTCAGCAGACGCACGCTGGTCATTTCAACGTACAGGTCGCCCTTGCCGGAACGCGCCAGGGTGCCTTCAGCGGCAATGATGTCGCCCATGTCCCAGGTTTTCACCGCGGCGAGGGTGTCTTCCGACAGGGTTTTACGGTTGACGTAGACCTGGATGCGACCGGTCATGTCCTGGATCACCATGAACGAGCCACGGTTGAGCATGATGCGACCGGCAACCTTGACCGGGATTGCAGCCTCTGCCAGCTCTTCCTTGGTCTTGTCCGCGTATTTCTTCTGCAGATCTTCGCAGTAGTTTTCGCGGCGGAAGTCGTTCGGGAAGGCGTTGCCCTTGGCGCGCTCGGCAGCCAGCTTTTCCTTGCGCAGGGCGATCAGGGAGTTTTCTTCCTGTTGCAGGGCTTGCGGGTCGAGTTGTTGGTCGCTCATGTCTTTAGATATTCCATCAGGTTCGTTGCCCCCGGGCCTTGCGGCCCGGGGATCGCCAGCAGGGCTGGCTCCTACAGGGATCGGGTTGAATCAGCCGATCCTGTAATGCGTCTTTTACAGCCCGGATTTCAGGCTGGCATACAGGTATTCGTCGATATCGCCGTCGAGTACCTTGTCGCAGTCGCTGCGTTCGATGTTGGTGCGCAGATCCTTGATCCGCGACGCATCGAGCACGTACGAGCGAATCTGGTGACCCCAACCGATGTCCGACTTGGTGTCTTCCAGCGCTTGCGACGCGGCGTTGCGTTTCTGCATTTCCTGCTCGTACAACTTGGCCCGCAGCATTTTCATGGCGGTGTCCTTGTTGGCGTGCTGGGAACGCTCGTTCTGGCAGCTGACCACGGTGTTGGTCGGTACGTGAGTGATACGTACGGCCGAGTCGGTGGTGTTTACGTGCTGACCACCGGCACCGGAGGAACGATAGGTGTCGATCCGCAGGTCTGCCGGGTTGATTTCGATTTCGACCTTGTCATCGATCTCCGGCGAGACGAAAACCGCGGAGAACGAGGTGTGACGACGGTTGCCGGAGTCAAACGGGCTCTTGCGCACCAGACGGTGTACGCCGATTTCGGTACGCAGCCAGCCAAAGGCGTATTCGCCCTTGATGTGCACGGTCGCACCTTTGATACCGGCGACTTCACCGGCCGACAGTTCCATGATGGTCGCGTCGAAACCGCGTTTATCCGCCCAGCGCAGGTACATGCGCAGGAGGATGTTGGCCCAGTCCTGGGCTTCGGTGCCGCCGGAACCGGCCTGGATGTCCAGGTAGGCGTTGTTCGGGTCCATTTCATGGCTGAACATGCGGCGGAATTCCAGCTTGGCCAGATTTTCCTCGAGACGGGCCAGCTCGGCGACGACATCGCCCACTGCGCCTTCGTCGTTTTCTTCGACGGCCATGTCCAGCAGGTCACGGCAATCGGCCAGACCGCCGTTCAGTTCATCGAGGGTATCGACGATCTGCGCCAGCGCAGCGCGCTCGCGGCCCAGTTCCTGGGCGTATTCAGGTTTGTTCCAGACGCTCGGATCTTCAAGCTCGCGATTGACTTCGGTCAGACGCTCATGCTTTTGATCGTAGTCAAAGATACCCCCGAATAGTTTCGGAGCGCTCGGACAGGTCCTTGATGGTGTTCAGGATCGGGTTGATTTCCATGACGGGCAGCACTCATTGGCGAACTTTTGAAAGCCGGCGAGTATAACGTAATCAGGCTGTGACGGCAGCCCGTCTGGCGGGTGTGGGGATCATTAAAACCTTTGCCCTCACCCTAACCCTCTCCCAGAGGTAGAGGGGACCGATTGGGGGATATTCGGGAGGTACGCCGAACTGAAATGGCTTTGCCGAATCCATAATCGCCAAGGCTTTCAGGCGGAAATTGGCGTATGGGCCTGCCCTCACCCTAGCCCTCTCCCAGAGGTAGAGGGGACTGATTCGGGTTTGCTCGGGAGGTACGCCGACGTGAAATGGCTTTGCCGAATCCATGATCGCCAAGCTTGAAGATCCATAATCGACTCGGTCGATCAGGTCGATGTTCAGCGCCAGACACCCCGGTCGGCCCCCTCTCCCATTGGGAGAGGGCTGGGGTGAGGGTCAGCGTTTACTCGATCCCGACCTGATTACGCCCATTGTTCTTCGCCAGGTAAAGGCCACGATCCGCCGCCGAAATCAGCAACCGACAATCACTACCCGCCTGCGGCACCATGGTCGCCAGACCAATACTGATGGTCAGGCTCGCCCCTTCCGCCGGGGTGTTGTGCGGGATTTTCAAGGATGCCACGGTCTGGCGCAGTTTCTCCGCGACCAGCCGCGCGCCGCCCGGCGAGGTGTTCGGCAGCACCAGCACAAACTCCTCACCGCCATAACGCGCCGGCAGATCCGACGGTCGTGCGCTGGCCTCGCGGATCGCCGTAGCGACCTTGCGTAACGCTTCGTCGCCTTCAACGTGACCAAAGCTGTCGTTGTAGGACTTGAAGTAATCGACGTCGATCATCAACAGCGACAACTGACTCTGTTCCCGCAACGAGCGGCGCCACTCCAGTTCCAGGTACTCGTCGAAGTGCCGGCGGTTGGACAGCCCGGTCAGGCCGTCGGAGTTCATCAGGCGTTGCAGCACCAGATTGGTGTCGAGCAATTGCTGCTGGCTGACGCGCAGCGCGCGGTACGCCGCGTCGCGCTGCAGCAAGGTCATGTAGGAACGCGAGTGATAGCGGATGCGCGCCACCAGCTCGATGGTATCCGGCAGTTTCACCAGGTAATCGTTGGCGCCGGCAGAGAACGCCGCGCTCTTGATCAGCGGGTCTTCCTTGGTCGACAGGACGATGATCGGAATGTCCTTGGTCGCCGGGTGATTGCGGTATTCGCGCACCAGGCTCAGGCCATCGAGGCCGGGCATCACCAGGTCCTGGAGAATCACCGTCGGTTTGATCCGCACCGCCTGGGCAATGGCCTGCTGCGGGTCGGAGCAGAAGTGGAAGTCGATGTTTTCTTGATTCGACAGCCCACGGCGCACCGCTTCGCCGATCATCGCTTGATCGTCCACCAACAACACCATGGCGGCGTTTTCGTCGGTTTTAATGTCGTCGATCTGTAAGTCATTCATGGGCGGTCACCTGAGTACTGCGGGGGCCAGGATTGCGGATAAACCTGTTCATTTGGGAAAAACCTCCAGCAATCGTGGCGCTATCTTTTCCAGCGCACGGATTTCAACCGCGGCATCAATCGCCGCGGCGGCTTTGGGCATGCCGTACACCGCACTGCTTTGCTGATCCTGCGCGATGGTCAAGTAACCCTGCTGGCGCATGAGCTTAAGCCCTTGCGCGCCGTCGCGTCCCATCCCGGTCAATAAAACCCCGATCGCGTCGCCATTCCAATAACTGGCGACACTTTCGAAAAACACATCGATAGAGGGGCGGTAGATCTCGTTGACCGGCTCGGCGGTGTAGGCCAGCGTGCCGTTTTTCAACAAGCGAATATGGTGGTTGGTGCCGGCCAGCAACACGGCGCCGGCCTGCGGCGGTTCGCCTTCACGGGCCAGACGCACATCGAGGCCACTGGCGCTGGCCAGCCATTCGGCCATGCCGGCAGCAAAGACCTGATCGACATGCTGCACTAGCACAATCGCCGCCGAGAAATCCTTGGGCAAGCCTTTGAGCAGCACCTCCAGCGCCGCCGGCCCGCCTGCAGATGAGCCGATCGCCACCAGTCGCTGACACGACGCAGAACTGCGCTGGGCCGTCGGCGTCGGACGCGAGCGCGTGGGTTTCTCGCCGATCAGCCAGCCGATATTGAGGATCTTGCGCAGCAACGGCGCCGCCGCTTCCTGGGCATTGCCGGCGCCGAGCGCCGGGGTATCGACCACGTCCAGCGCGCCGTGGCCCATGGCTTCGAAGACCCGGTGCACGTTCTGCTGGCGATCGACCGTCACAATGACGATCGCGCACGGGGTTTCGGCCATGATCCGGCGCGTGGCTTCGACGCCGTCCATCACCGGCATGATCAGATCCATCAGGATCAGATCCGGGGTGTTTTCGGCGCACAGTTGCACTGCCTCGGCACCATTGCGGGCGACCCAGACCACCTGATGCGCCGGCTCGAAGGCCAGCGCCCGGCGCAGGGCCTCCACCGCCATGGGCATGTCGTTGACGATGGCGATCTTCATGCCCGCGCTCCTCCAATAAGCTCGACCACTGCGTCGAGCAGGGCGTCGTCATGAAAACTGGCTTTGGCTAAATAATAGTCGGCGCCGGCATCGAGGCCACGGCGGCGGTCCTCTTCCCGATCCTTGTATGACACAACCATCACCGGCAGCGATTGCAGACGGTTGTCGCGGCGCAGCAGGGTGACCAGCTCGATGCCGTCCATGCGCGGCATGTCGATGTCGGTGATCAGCAAATCGAAGTCTTCCGAACGCAGCGCGTTCCAACCGTCCATGCCGTCCACCGCCACGGCGACATCGTAGCCGCGATTGAGCAGCAGTTTGCGTTGCAGCTCGCGCACGGTCAGCGAGTCGTCGACCACCAGCACCCGCTTGCGCGCCGCCTCGGCAGCTTGATTGCCGTGACGCGCGATGCGCTCAAGGCGCCCGGTATTGAGCAGTTTGTCCACCGAGCGCAGCATGTCTTCGACGTCGACGATCAGCACCACCGAGCCGTCATCAAGCAAGGCGCCGGCGGAGATGTCCTGCACTTTGCCCAGACGCTCATCGAGCGGCAAGACCACCAGCGTGCGTTCGCCAATAAAGCGCTCCACGGCAACCCCGTAAACCGCATCGCGCTCACGGATCACCACAACTTTAAGGGTTTCGCCACTGTTTTGGCTGGCCGGGCGGTTGAGCAACTGGCTGGCCGCAACCAGCCCGACGTGCTGGCCTTCGTGCCAGAAATGCTGACGGCCTTCGACCTGCACGATGTCCTCCGGCGCCAGATCACACATGCGTTCGATGTGCGCCAGCGGGAAGGCGTAGGCCTCTTCGCCAACTTCCACCACCAGACTGCGCACCACCGACAAGGTCAGCGGTACTTCCAGATGAAAGCGACTGCCCTCTCCCGCCGTTTGCTCCAGCACCACGGCCCCGCGCAACTGGCGAACCATGTGCTGAACGGCATCGAGGCCAACGCCCCGTCCAGAAACTTCGGTGACCGTGTCGCGCAAGCTGAAACCGGGCAGGAACAGGAACGTCAGCAGTTCTTCTTCGCTCAGTTGCGCAGCGGTTTCGGCTGGAGATAACTGCCGCTCGACAATACTGCGGCGGACCTTCTCCAGGTCGACGCCATTGCCGTCATCGCTCAACTCCAGCACTAGCAGACCGGCCTGATGCGAGGCGCGCAGGCGGATCAAGCCTTCTTCCGGTTTGCCCTTGAGCAGCCGTTGTTCCGGGGTTTCGATGCCGTGATCGACCGCATTGCGCAGCAAATGCGTCAGCGGTGCTTCGAGTTTTTCCAGCACATCGCGATCAACCTGGGTTTTCTCGCCTTCGATCTCCAGCCGCACCTGCTTGCCGAGGCTGCGGCCCAGATCGCGGACCATGCGCACCTGACCGGTCAGCACGTCCGCAAAGGGTCGCATGCGGCAGGCCAACGCCGTGTCGTAGAGCACTTGTGCGCGCTGGCTGGCCTGCCAGGCGAACTCGTCGAGTTCGGCGTTTTTCTCGCTCAGCAATTGCTGGGATTCGGCGAGCAAACGGCGCGCGTCCTCCAAGGCTTCCAGCGCTTCAAGGCTCAGCGCGTGTTCCTTGAGGTGGACGTTGAGATTTTCCAGCGCTCGCAAGCCGTTATTCTGCATGCGTTTGAGGCGCTGCATGGTCGCCAGATGCGGTTTGAGGCGCTGGGTTTCCACCAGCGACTTGCTCGACAGATCGAGCAAACTGTTCAGGCGTTCAGCGGTGACCCGCAGCACCCGTTCGCCACCTTCGGTGGTGCGTTTGCTTTTGCGTGGCGCCGGTTCAGAGGGTTCGACCGGGGCTTCGATGATCGGCGCTGGCGTCAGTTCAAATACGGGCGGCGCTTGAAGTTGCAACTCGGCCATCGGCGGCGCAACGAACGCTGTCGGCGGCGTCGACGGATCGAGCAAACCCGCCATCAACGCCACATAAGTTTCAATATCGCTCGGCTGCGGCGCATTGGTCGGTGTGGCGATGCGCATCAGCAAATCGGTGCCCTGCAACAGCGCATCAATGTGTTCGGGCCGCAGCAACAAGCGCCCCTCCTGGGCGCTGACCAGGCAATCTTCCATGACATGGGCGACGCTGACGCCGCTATCGATGCCAACAATTCGCGCCGCGCCTTTGAGCGAATGCGCCGCGCGCATGCACGATTCCAGTTGATCGGCCTGGGTCGGGTTGCGCTCCAGGGCCAGCAATCCGGCGCTGAGCACTTGGGTCTGGGCTTCGGCTTCGAGGCTGAACAGCTCCAGCAGCGAGGCGTCGCGCATTTGCTCGGGGGTCATGTGAGGCTCCGGGTCACGGCGGACAGCAGCTGTTCTTCATCCAGCCAACGCAGGCTGCGACCGCGATACTGCAGAACACCACGGGTGTATTTGGCACTGGCTTGCGCGCCGGATTGCGAGGCGGCATCAAGAATGCGCTCGTCGATGGCATGAATACCGTCGACCTCATCCACCGGCACCACCACCGGCCCGCCACGGGCGGCGATGATCAGCATCCGCGGCATAATGCGCGCGCCGGTGGCTGGCGCGGCGTTGCCATCCAGATCGAGCAATTCAACCAGCGACAGGCAGGCCACCAGCGCACCACGCACATTGGCCACACCGAGCAATGCGCGTGAGCGCTGGTGCGGCAATGAATGAATCGCCTGCAGTGGCGCGACTTCGACGAGACTGCGCGTCGCCAGCCCCAGCCATTCTTCACCGAGCCGGAACATCAGTAGCGAGCGGGTTTTCACATCGCTTTCGACAGCGATCGCCACCGGGTCGCGTTCGTCCTGTTGCAACGCATAACGGTCGAGCAGGCGCGTGGCGGCGGCGGAATACACCGAACAATTGCGGCAATGAATGTGGTCTTCGAGCAGCGGACAGGACTTGTCGCCGTGAATGCCGATGCGGTTCCAGCAATCGTCGATGGCCCGGGCGTCTTCGTGGGTGACGTTCAAGGTGTCGGACGGGATCATCGTTTACGCTCACTGTCGGCGGTGCGGCCGCTGCGGGCGGCACGCTCCTGCAATCGTCTGGCACCCGCTGTATCGCCCTGAGCCTGCAACAACGCGGCCAGGTGCATCAACGCTTCAGGGTGTTGCGGTTCGAGGTACAACGCCTTGCGGTAGAAGCCCTGAGCTTCGAGGGTCAGGCCGGCGACGTCGCTGAGCAGACCGAGCCAGTAAAACACCTGAGCCACCGGTTCATGGCTACGCAAATACTGTTCGCAGGCCGCCCGGGCTTCAGCGCTTTTGCCTTCGTTGGCCAGCGCGGCGATATTGGCCAGCAGGGTCGCCGCATCCGGGTTGGCACTTTTGCTGGCGGTCGGCAGTGGCGTTACGGCGGCAAACGGTCGAGTGCGAACTGGTGCTGGCTGCGTGCTGCGAGGCGGTTGGCTGACCGGCACCACGATGGGCTTGGGCGTTGGCAACGGCTCGGGGTGCGGATCGCTGTGGCGACTGAACGCGAAGGATTGCGGGATACCGATCGAACGCATGCCCAGACGCCCGAGCAAACTGCCCTCGGCCGGGCCGATAAACAGCACGCCATCGAAATGGGTCAGGCGCTTGAGCACCTCGAACACCTGCTTCTGCGTCGGCTGGTCGAAATAGATCAGCAGGTTGCGGCAGAACACGAAATCGAACGCTGGCTCGCTGGTCAGCAGCGTCGGATCGAGCACATTGCCGACCTGCAAACGCACTTGCTCACGCACATAGTCATTGACCCGATGGCCGTCCTGCTCAGGCGTGAAGTGCCGTTCGCGAAAGTCCAGATCCTGGCCGCGAAACGAATTCTTGCCGTACAGCGCACGCCGCGCCTTCTCCACCGACAGCGGGCTGACGTCCATGCCATCGACCTTGAACTGATGCGGTTTGAGCCCGGCATCGAGCAAGGCCATGGCAATCGAATAGGGTTCTTCGCCGGTGGAACATGGCAGGCTGAGAATGCGCAAAGCACGCATATTGTTCAGTTCAGCGAGGCGATTGCGCGCCAGTTTGCCCAGCGTGGCAAAGGACTCTGGATAACGGAAAAACCACGTTTCGGGGACGATCACCGCTTCGATCAGCGCCTGTTGTTCGTCTCGCGAGCCTTGCAGCAATTGCCAATACTCATCGGCATGCGCGGCTTGCGAGAGTGTCGTGCGCTGGCGCACAGCGCGCTCGATGATCGCCGGGCCAACCGAGGTCACATCGAGGCCGATGCGCTCCTTGAGAAAGTCGAAAAAGCGCTGATCACTGCTCATGACTGCGCCTCAAGCTGCGCCGGACTCAGCGGCGGATCGGGGAACAGCAAAGTACGCACGGCGTCATCGAGCAAGTCATTGACCCGTACCCATTGCACCAATCCCTGGGCATCTTCACGCACCGGGCCGAGGTAAGGCGCCGCGCGGTTGTCGAGGCCGTAAGGCTGAAACTCTTGCGGATGGCAACGCAGGGTGTCGGTGGCCTGTTCGAGAATCAGCCCGAGCCATTGCGCGGGTTGCGCTTCATCCGGCCGATAATTGACCAATACCAGACGGGTGCTGGTGCGCGCCTCGGCGGGATGACCGAAGGTCAATACGCTGAGGTCGATCACCGGCACCACCGCACCGCGATAGGCGAACACCCCGGCGACCCACTGCGGCGCCCGGGCGATTGGCTTGAGCGGCAGGCGCGGCAGCACTTCCGCCACTTCGGTGGCTCGCAAGGCGTAGCGCTCGCTGCCGATGCGAAACAGCAGGAATAACGCCGGCTTCGCCACCTGCGCGGCGCTGCGTTTGGCGAGGATTTCGCTCATCAGACTTTGAATCGCGAAACGCCGCTGCGCAGCCCGACGGCTACCTGGCTCAGTTCGTCGATGGCGAAACTGGCCTGACGCAACGACTCGACGGTCTGGCTGCTGGCGTCGCCCAACTGCACCAGCGCATGGTTGATCTGCTCGGCGCCGGTGGCCTGGGCCTGCATGCCTTCGTTGACCATCAACACCCGCGGCGCCAGCGCCTGCACTTGATGGATGATCTGCGACAACTGCTCGCCGACCTGCTGCACTTCGGACATGCCACGGCGCACTTCTTCGGAGAATTTGTCCATGCCCATGACACCCGCCGACACCGCCGACTGGATCTCACGGACCATTTGCTCGATGTCGTAAGTGGCGACAGCGGTCTGATCCGCCAGACGCCGCACTTCGGTGGCAACCACGGCAAAACCGCGACCGTATTCACCGGCCTTTTCGGCTTCAATCGCTGCGTTGAGCGACAACAGGTTGGTCTGGTCGGCAACCTTGACGATAGTCACCACCACCTGATTGATGTTGCCGGCCTTCTCATTGAGGATCGCCAGTTTGGCGTTGACCAGATCGGCCGCGCCCATCACCGAGTGCATGGTGTCTTCCATGCGCGCCAGGCCTTGCTGGCCGGAGCCGGCCAGCACCGAGGCCTGATCGGCGGCGGTGGACACTTCGGTCATGGTGCGTACCAGATCGCGCGAGGTAGCGGCGATCTCGCGCGAAGTCGCGCCGATCTCGGTGGTGGTCGCGGCGGTTTCGGTAGCGGTGGCTTGTTGTTGCTTGGAGGTGGCAGCGATTTCGGTCACCGAGGTGGTGACCTGCACCGACGAACGTTGCGCCTGGGATACCAGCGCAGTCAGCTCGGTCATCATGTCGTTGAAGCCGGTTTCGACGGCGCCGAACTCGTCCTTGCGGTCGAGGTTGAGACGCGAACTGAGGTCGCCGGTACGCATGGTTTCGAGAATCTGCACAATGCGGTTCATCGGCGCCATGATCGCGCGCATCAACAGCAAGCCGCAGGCACCGGCCGCCAGCACAGCCACCAGCAGCGAGACGAACATGCTGACCTTGGCCGCCGCCACCGCCTCGTCGATGTTGTTCATGGCCTGATCGGCGACTCTCTTGTTCTCGCCGATGATGTCGTTGAGCTTCATACGCCCGGAATACCAGGCTGGCGTCAGCTTTTCGTGGAACATCCTGACCGCGTCCGCTTCCAGGTTGCGCTTGTGCAGGTCCAGCACGGCATCCTGAATCTGGAGGTAGGCGTCGTGGTACTTCTCGAACGCGGCAAACTCGAGACGATCCTCGTCGGTCGCCATCGTCTTGCGATAGTTCTCCATCTGCTCCTGCAAACGCGCCTCGAAAGCCTTGTAGTCGGCCGCGTCCTCGCTGGAAATCCCCTGACCTTCCTTGAGTCCGAGCAGTTCTTGCGTCTGCATGTAACTGTCGACCCACGCGCCACGGATCATCGAGCTGTAATAGACGCCGGGAATCGCGTCATCACGCACGCTGTTTTCACTGGCCTCGATCTTCAGCAACCGCGAATAAGAGACGACAACCATCAGCAACATGATGGCGATAATCACCGCAAAGCTCGCCAAAATGCGTTGGCGCAACGTCCAGTTCTTCACAGTGATTCCTCGTGCCTAGTCGAAATGCGGGGAGTATAGCCGAGGGCGGTGTTTCATTTATAAGACGCTTTGTAACCCTCGGGCCTGTCCGCCTTGGTCGCGGGAGGGCTCTGGGCTAGGACTGTCCGACAATTGCGGGTGGGCGTGCCAGTGGGGTAATGGCAAAAAGAGGCGATATATCTGTCATTGCCGCCGGGGTGCGGCGGAAAATGCCTTGGCGAGCAAGCTCGCTCCCACATTGGAACGCAATCCCCTGTGGGAGCGAGCTTGCTCGCGAAAGGGCCAGCCGGGTTTACACCGATGCGATGCGCACCTGCTTCTCCAACTCCACCTTCAACCCCGGCTCCAGCTTCAGTTGCCGCGCCAGTTCATCCAGATAGCTCTTCTCCATAAAGCTTTCCTCATCCACCAGCATCACACTGGCGATGTACATTTCTGCCGCCATCTCCGGCGTGCTCGCGGCCCGGGCGACGTCGGTCGGGTCCAAGGGTTTGTTGAGCTCGGCGTGCAGCCAGTGTTGCAGTTCCTGATCGTTGTCGAGTTTGGTGAATTCGCCTTCGATCAGTTGGCGTTCACGGTCATCGATATGGCCGTCAGCCTTGGCGGCCGCCACCAGTGCTTTGAGAATGGCCTGACTGTGCTGTTCGGCTTGTGCCGGTGGCAAGCGGTCGAGGGTTTGCGGCTCGCTTTGTGGCGCTGTGCCTTTTTGCGCGTTGTAGTTGCCGTAAGCCTTGTAGGCCAACACACCCAGCGCCGCGAGGCCGCCGTAGATCGCAACTTTGCCGCCGACCTTGCGCACTTTCTTGTTACCGAGCAGCAGGCCCATCGCACCTGCGGCCAATGCACCACCACCTGCACCTGACAGCAGACTGCCGAGGCCACCAGAGCCTGATGCGCCGCCGAGCAAACCGCCCAAGCCACCGGCAGCCGGTTTGTTCTGCGTTCCGCCAGCCTTGTTCTGCAATAGATCCTGGCCGGACTTGAGCAGTTGATCGAGCAATCCACGGGTGTTCATGTTCCGCCTCCAAACAGGGGTTATCCGGATCTATAAGGCCCTCAGCCTAGTTCGAAAGTGCCCCTGTCCGACCTGCGAGTGTGCTTCCAGATGTTGCTCGCCCTGCAGCAGCCCTTCGTGAAAATAGATATACACTCAGGCCAATCTATAAAAACCGCCCACTGGGTAGCCCTTCTCATGATGACCCTGCGTCAGATTCGTCACTTCATCGCCGTGGCCGAGACCGGCTCGATCTCCGCCGCCGCGCAAACCGCGTTCATATCCCAATCGACCCTGACCCTGGCGATCCAGCAACTGGAAGAGGAAATCGGCGTCAGCCTGTTCAGCCGCCACGCCAAGGGCATGACGCTGACACACCAAGGTCATCAATTCCTACGCCAGGCGCACCTGATTCTGGCGACCGTGGACAACGCCAAACGCAGCCTGCAACAGAGTACCGATCAGGTCGCCGGGCAGTTGATCGTCGGCGTAACCAGTCTGGTCGCCGGTTATTACCTGGCGGATCTGCTCACCCGGTTTCAGCGCGCGTATCCCAATGTCGAAATCAGAGTGATGGAAGACGAACGGCCCTACATCGAGCATTTGCTGGTCAGTGGCGAGATCGATGTCGGCGTATTGATCCTCTCCAACCTCGAAGATCGCCACGCTTTGCAGACTGAAGTACTGACTCACTCACCGCACCGTTTGTGGCTTCCGGCCCAGCATCCACTGCTGGAGCACGACAGCATCAATCTCGCCGACGTCGCCCGCGAACCGTTGATTCAACTTAACGTCGATGAAATGGATCGCAATGCCCAGCGTTTCTGGCGCGGTTCCGGGCTGCAACCGAAAATCACTCTGAGAACCGCGTCCACCGAGGCCGTGCGAAGTCTGGTCGCCGCCGGATTGGGCGTGTCGATCCAGCCGGACATGACTTATCGCCCATGGTCGCTGGAGGGCGACATCATCGAAGCGCGTCCGATCGCCGACCTCAATCAGACCTTGGACGTCGGCCTGGCCTGGCGCCGTGGCACCGCGCGTCCCACATTGGTCGACCCATTCCTGACTGTCGCACGCGAGCAACCCCACGGCGGGCGCAAGCCATCTATTTAATCGAATGCTGCCTTCAGTATTTAGTATTTGTCGACCTCGGAGCCGCGCACTAGTCTTGCTGCATCTATAAGACGGCCGGCTCCCGGGTTTCAGGGAGCAACAATGGCCACACAAGAAAAGAGATCGCGGAAAATGGCTGGCGCGCAGACCCCGATGTGTACCGCGTTGTTGATTGATGGCGAACTGGTCGCCGGGGAAGGTTTTGTCGAGCCGATTCTCAATCCGGCCACCGGCGAAATCCTCACGCACATCGCCGAAGCCAGCACCGAGCAAGTCGAAGCCGCCATCCTCGCCGCCCACCGCGCCTTTGCCGAGTGGTCGCGCACCACGCCGCAGCAACGTTCGAACCTGTTGCTCGAGATCGCCAACGCCGTGGAAAAACACGCCGACCACCTCGCCCGCCTCGAATCGCTGAACTGCGGCAAGCCGTTGCACCTGGCGCGTCAGGACGATTTGACCGCGACCGTCGACGTATTCCGTTTCTTCGCCGGCGCCGTACGCTGCCAGACCGGTCAGCTCAGCGGCGAATACCTGCCGGGCTACACCAGCATGGTCCGTCGCGACCCGATTGGCGTGGTCGCTTCGATTGCGCCGTGGAACTACCCGATCATGATGGCCGCGTGGAAAATCGCCCCGGCCCTCGCCGCCGGCAACACGCTGGTGTTCAAACCGTCCGAACACACGCCGCTGTCGATCCTCGCTCTGGCGCCAGCGCTGGCCGAAATCCTCCCGCGCGGGGTCATCAACATCATCTGCGGTGGCGGCGAAGGCGTCGGCAGCCATTTGGTCGGCCACGCCAAGGTGCGCATGGTCTCGCTGACCGGCGATATCGTCACCGGGCAGAAAATCCTCCAGGCCGCCGCGAAAACCCTGAAACGCACGCACCTCGAACTCGGCGGCAAAGCCCCGGTGATCGTCTGCAACGACGCCGACATCCAGGCCGTGGTCGATGGCGTGCGCACTTACGGTTACTACAACGCCGGGCAGGACTGCACCGCTGCCTGCCGGATCTACGCGCAGGCCGGGATTCACGACAAATTGGTCGCCGAACTCGGCGCCGCCGTCAGCAGCCTGCGCTTCGCCGGCAAACGTGATGCCGATAATGAGATCGGCCCGCTGATCAGCACCCGTCAGCGCGACCGCGTCGCCAGTTTCGTCGAGCGCGCCCTCGGCCAGCCGCACATCGAACGCGTGACCGGTGCGGCGGTGCACTCCGGTGCCGGTTTCTACTATCAGCCGACGCTGCTCGCCGGTTGCAAACAGAGCGACGAAATCGTTCAGCGCGAAGTGTTCGGCCCGGTGGTCACCGTGACCCGTTTCGACGAACTCGCGCAAGCCGTCGACTGGGCCAACGACTCCGAATACGGCCTCGCCTCGTCGGTCTGGACACAGAATCTCGACAAGGCCATGCAGGTTGCCGCGCGCTTGCAGTACGGCTGCACGTGGATCAACAGCCATTTCATGCTGGTCAGCGAAATGCCCCACGGTGGGCTGAAACGCTCCGGTTACGGCAAAGACTTATCCAGTGATTCGCTGCAGGACTACAGCGTGGTGCGGCACATCATGGCCCGCCACGGCCAGCATCTCTGACTAAGCTAATAACAAGCCGCCAACGGCATGCTTCACCGCGTTCACAACTGCCCCGACCATAATTTAAAGAAGAGGGTTCAACCATGTTCGTGCACAAGACCGCACTGCTCAGTGCAATCACCACGGCCCTGCTGGCCAGCGCCAGCCTGCAAGCGGCCGAGCCGTTAAAGGCTGTCGGTGCTGGCGAAGGTCAGCTGGATATCGTTGCGTGGCCGGGTTACATCGAACGTGGTGAGAGCGACAAGGCCTATGACTGGGTGACCGGTTTCGAGAAAGAGACCGGCTGCAAGGTCAATGTGAAAACCGCCGCTACCTCGGACGAAATGGTCAGCCTGATGGCCAAGGGCGGTTACGACCTGGTCACCGCATCAGGCGATGCCTCACTGCGGTTGATCGTCGGCAAGCGTGTGCAACCGATCAACACCGCGTTGATCCCGAACTGGAACACCCTCGACCCGCGCCTGAAAGATGCGCCGTGGTACGTGGTCAACCAGCAGACTTACGGCACCCCGTACCAGTGGGGACCGAACGTGCTGATGTACAACACCAACGTGTTCAAGACTGCGCCGACCAGTTGGAACGTGGTGTTCACCGCTCAGGATCTGCCCGACGGCAAGCCGAACAAGGGCCGCGTGCAGGCGTATGACGGCCCGATCTACATCGCAGATGCGGCGCTGTATCTGAAGTCGACCAAGCCTGAACTGGGAATCAAGGATCCGTATCAACTGACCGAAGATCAGTACAAAGCCGTGCTTGATCTGTTGCGCGCACAGCAGCCGCTGATCCACCGCTACTGGCACGACACCACGGTGCAGATGAGCGACTTCAAAAACGAAGGCGTGGTGGCGTCGAGTGCCTGGCCGTATCAGGTCAACGGTTTGATGAACGAGAAGCAGCCGATTGCTTCGACCATTCCGAAAGAAGGCGCCACGGGTTGGGCTGATACCACGATGCTGCACGCCGAGGCCAAGCACCCGAACTGCGCGTACAAATGGATGGACTGGTCGCTGAAACCGAAAGTCCAGGGCGATGTGGCGGCGTGGTTTGGTTCGTTGCCGGCCGTTCCTGGGGGGTGCAAAGAAAGTGAGTTGCTTGGCGCTGAAGGTTGCAAGACCAACGGTTTCGACCAGTTCGACAAAATCGCCTTCTGGAAAACCCCGCAGGCTGAGGGTGGCAAGTTTGTGCCGTATAGCCGCTGGACCCAGGACTACATCGCGATCATGGGCGGCCGCTAGCTCTCAATAACGACGCGGTCTTCTCCCTTTCCCCCTCGCCCCCCTGGGGGAGAGGGTTGGGGTGAGGGGGTAGCTTTTGCCTTTGCTCTTGATCTCAGAGCAATGGCCGAAACCGCCACCCTCACCCCCCGCCCTCTCCCGGAGGGAGAGGGAGCTAAAAGCAGATCGCATCTCGTCCGCCGAATGTGTGAGCCAAGCAAACCGTAAAACGATTCAGATTTTTCAGAAGTCCAGGCAGGGCCGCTGCGACGGCTTTCGCCTTTTTGGAGCACCGCACCATGACGCTTGCAGTCCAGTTCACCAACGTTTCCCGGCAGTTCGGCGACGTAAAAGCCGTCGACCGGGTTTCCATCGATATCGAGGACGGCGAGTTCTTTTCCATGCTCGGCCCATCCGGCTCGGGCAAAACCACCTGCCTGCGCCTGATCGCCGGGTTCGAACAACCGAGCGCCGGCTCGATCCGCATTCACGGGGCCGAGGCGGCCGGTTTGCCGCCGTATCAACGTGACGTCAACACGGTGTTTCAGGACTACGCGTTGTTCCCGCACATGAACGTCCTCGACAACGTCGCCTACGGTTTAAAGGTCAAAGGCGTCGGCAAAAACGAGCGGCATAAACGCGCCGAAGAAGCCTTGGACATGGTCGCCCTCGGCGGTTACGGCGCACGCAAACCGGTGCAGTTGTCCGGCGGTCAGCGCCAACGTGTCGCCCTCGCCCGCGCCTTGGTCAATCGCCCGCGTGTGCTGTTGCTCGATGAGCCGCTTGGCGCCCTCGACCTGAAACTGCGCGAACAAATGCAGAGCGAACTGAAGAAGCTGCAACGCCAGCTCGGCATCACTTTCATCTTCGTCACTCACGATCAAACCGAAGCGCTGTCAATGTCCGATCGCGTCGCCGTGTTCAACAAGGGCCGCATCGAGCAGGTCGACACGCCGCGCAATCTGTACATGAAACCGACCACCACTTTCGTCGCCGAATTCGTCGGCACCTCGAATGTGATTCGTGGCGATCTGGCGCGCCAGATCAGCGGCCATCCGCAGCCGTTTTCGATCCGCCCGGAACACGTGCGGTTTGCCGAAGGCCCATTGGCCAGCCACGAAATCGAAGTCAGCGGGCTACTCCACGACATCCAATATCAGGGCAGCGCCACGCGCTATGAATTGAAACTGGAAAACGGCCAGACCCTGAGCATCAGCCACGCCAACACTCAGTGGGTCGACAGCAGCGCGCAGCACCAGACCGGCCAGCGCCTGAGCGCGCGTTGGGCGCGGGAAGCGATGATTGCACTGCACGACACCGTGGCGAGCGGGGTGTGACATGAGCACGCTCGCGATGACTGCATCGCCGCCGTTGCGCAGGTTTTCCAACCTGCTCTATCGCAAGCCGAACCTGTATCTGTCGATGCTGCTGGTGCCGCCGCTGCTGTGGTTTGGCGCGATTTATCTCGGCTCGTTGCTGGTGCTGCTGTGGCAAGGTTTCTACACCTTCGACGACTTCACCATGGCGGTCACTCCCGACCTGACCCTGGCAAATTTTGCCGCACTGTTTCAGCCGTCGAACTTCGACATCATCCTGCGCACGCTGAGCATGGCCATCGTCGTGTCGATCGCCAGCGCCATCGTTGCGTTCCCGATTGCCTACTACATGGCGCGCTACACCACGGGCAAAACCAAGGCGTTTTTCTACATCGCAGTGATGATGCCGATGTGGGCCAGTTACATCGTCAAGGCGTATGCGTGGACGTTGCTGCTGGCCAAGGGCGGCGTGGCGCAGTGGTTCGTGCAACACCTTGGATTGGAGCCGGTATTGCAGTTCATTCTGGGGATTCCCGGGGTGGGCGGTAGCACCTTGTCGACCTCGCATCTGGGGCGGTTCATGGTGTTCGTTTATATCTGGCTGCCGTTCATGATTCTGCCGATTCAGGCGTCGCTGGAACGTCTGCCGCCGTCGCTGTTGCAGGCTTCTGCCGACCTCGGCGCCAAGCCGCGCCAGACCTTTATGCAGGTGATTCTGCCGCTGTCGATTCCGGGCATTGCGGCCGGTTCGATCTTTACGTTTTCGCTGACCTTGGGCGACTTCATCGTGCCGCAACTGGTCGGGCCACCGGGCTACTTTGTCGGCAGCATGGTCTACGCGCAGCAGGGGGCGATTGGCAATATGCCTATGGCGGCGGCGTTTACGTTGGTGCCGATTGTGTTGATCGCGGTTTACCTGTCCATTGTCAAACGACTGGGGGCTTTCGATGCGCTCTGACTCTTCATCACAAGGGCAGGCCTCACTGGGCTTAAAAATCGCAGCCTGGGGCGGGTTGGTGTTTTTGCACTTCCCGATCCTGATCATCTTCCTTTACGCCTTCAACACTGAAGAAGCCGCGTTCAGCTTTCCGCCGAAGGGCTTCACGCTGCACTGGTTCAGCGTGGCGTTTTCGCGGCCGGATGTTCTGGAGTCGATCAAGCTTTCATTGCAGATCGCAGCCGTCGCCACGTTGATTGCCATGGTGCTCGGTACGCTCGCGTCAGCCGCGCTTTATCGCCGGGATTTCTTCGGCAAGCAGGGCATCTCGCTGATGCTGATCCTGCCGATCGCATTGCCGGGGATCATCACCGGGATCGCGCTGCTGGCAACCTTCAAGACGCTGGGGATCGAACCGGGGATGTTCACCATCATCGTCGGCCACGCGACCTTCTGCGTGGTGATCGTCTACAACAACGTCATCGCCCGCCTGCGCCGCACTTCGCACAGTTTGATCGAGGCCTCGATGGACCTCGGCGCCGATGGCTGGCAGACGTTTCGCTACATCATCCTGCCGAACCTTGGCTCGGCGCTGCTGGCCGGCGGCATATTGGCGTTTGCGCTGTCGTTCGACGAAATCATCGTCACCACGTTCACCGCCGGGCATGAACGCACGTTGCCGTTGTGGCTGCTCAACCAGCTCAGCCGCCCACGGGATGTGCCGGTGACCAATGTCGTCGCGATGCTGGTGATGATGGTGACGATGCTGCCGATTTTGGGCGCTTATTACCTGACCCGGGGTGGCGAAAGCGTTGCCGGTAGCGGCGGCAAATAAACATCTGAAAGACACCACTTTCCCCTGTGGGAGCGAGCTTGCTCGCGAAGAGGCCGTCACATCCAACATTGATGTCGACTGATACACCGCTTTCGCGAGCAGGCTCGCTCCCACAGGGTTCTCGATTCGGCCAGAACAATAAAAGTGTTAGTGAGGACAACAGACATGCAAACCAAACTCTTGATCAACGGCCAACTGGTCAATGGCGAAGGCCCGGCGCAACCGGTGCTCAACCCGTCGCTTGGCGAGGTCCTGGTAGAGATCAACGAAGCCACTGAAGCTCAGGTCGACGCCGCCGTACGCGCTGCCGACAACGCCTTCGCCGACTGGTCGCAAACCGCGCCGAAAGACCGTTCGCTACTTCTGCTCAAACTCGCCGACGCCATCGAAGCCCACGGCGAAGAACTGGCCAAGCTCGAATCCGACAACTGCGGCAAACCCTACAGTGCCGCGCTCAACGACGAGATCCCGGCAATTGCCGACGTGTTCCGTTTTTTCGCTGGCGCCAGCCGTTGCATGAGCGGCTCGGCCGCTGGCGAATACCTGCCCGGCCACACCTCGATGATCCGCCGCGATCCGGTGGGCGTGATCGCCTCCATTGCGCCGTGGAACTACCCGCTGATGATGGTCGCCTGGAAAATCGCCCCGGCACTGGCGGCCGGTAATACCGTGGTGCTCAAACCGTCAGAGCAAACGCCTCTGACCGCGTTGCGTCTGGCTGAACTGGCGTCGGAAATATTCCCGGCCGGTGTACTCAATCTGGTGTTTGGTCGCGGTCCTACCGTTGGCAGCCCATTGGTTACGCACCCGAAAGTGCGCATGGTTTCGCTGACCGGTTCGATCGCCACAGGCGCCAACATCATTTCCAGCACCGCCGACAGCGTTAAACGCATGCACATGGAACTGGGCGGTAAAGCGCCGGTAATCATCTTCGATGACGCCGATATCGATGCGGCGGTGGAAGGCATTCGCACCTTCGGTTTCTACAACGCCGGGCAGGATTGCACGGCGGCCTGTCGGATCTACGCGCAGCAAGGCATTTACGACAAATTCGTCGAGAAGCTCGGCGCGGCGGTCAGCAGCATCAAGTATGGCTTGCAGGATGATCCGTCGACTGAACTGGGGCCGTTGATCACCGCGCAACATCTCGACCGCGTTGCCGGGTTTGTCGAGCGTGCTGTGGCGCAGCCGCACATTCGTTTGATCACTGGCGGTAAGGCTGTTGACGGTAACGGCTTCTTCTTCGAGCCGACGGTGTTGGCCGATGCGCAGCAGGACGACGAAATCGTCCGCCGCGAAGTGTTTGGGCCGGTGGTTTCAGTGACCAAGTTCACTGATGAAGCGCAGGCGTTGGAATGGGCTAACGATTCCGACTACGGCCTCGCCTCCTCCGTGTGGACGGCAGATGTAGGACGCGCGCATCGCATGTCGGCGCGGTTGCAGTACGGCTGCACGTGGGTGAATACGCACTTCATGCTTGTCAGCGAAATGCCCCATGGCGGTCAGAAATTGTCTGGTTACGGGAAAGACATGTCGATGTATGGACTGGAGGACTACACCACGGTTCGGCATGTGATGTTCAAGCACTAAGCCTTTAAAAGCTTCGCGAGCAGGCTCGCGCCCACAGGAGTAAGTATTCCAAATGTGGGAGCGAGCCTGCTCGCGAAGGCGTCACCCCGGTATCAGGAAAGAAACCGGCACTACGCACCACCAGGATTCCACACCTAACAATAACTACCGAACCGGGCGGCGCCCACAAAGCCCCGCCACGGCCTCGGCCATCCGAAATCTGCCGATTTCACGGAGCAATCACACATGAGTGCCTCACCCGATCTCGCCGCAGCCGTCGCCGACAGCGATGCCGAACAACTGCGCAAACTGGGCTACACCTCGAACTTCAACCGCAGCATGAGCCTGTGGGAAAACTTCGCCTTGGGCTTCACTTATCTGTCACCGGTCGTAGGGGTTTATACCCTCTTCGGCCTGTGCCTTGCCGCTGGCGGCCCTCCGATGTTCTGGGCCTACTTGCTGGTCGGTTGCGGCCAGTTGCTGGTGTGCCTGATCTTCGGCGAAGTGGTTTCGCAGTTCCCGATTTCAGGCGGTGTTTACCCTTGGGCACGCCGATTGGTCGGCAAGAAATGGGCATGGATGGTCGGCTGGATCTACTCCATCGCCCTCTGCGTCACCATCGCAGCCGTTGCGGTCGGCGCTGGCCCGTATCTGGCCGCCATGCTCGGTTTTGAGCCAAGCAACAACACCAACATCGTCATCGCCCTGGTGCTGACCCTGTTCGCCACACTGGTCAACCTCAGCGGCACCAAAGTGCTGGCGCGTATCGCTATGTTCGGCTTCCTCTGCGAACTGGTTGGCGCAGTGATCGTCGGTGTTTACTTGCTGGTATTCGAACGCCATCAACCGCTGAGCGTGCTGTTCAACACCTTCGACATCCGCGTCGACGGCTCGTACCTGCCGGCGTTTCTCACTGCCTCGCTGGCGGGGATGTTCCTCTACTACGGCTTCGAGGCCTGCGGCGATGTCGCCGAAGAAACCCCGAACCCGAGCGCGAAAATCCCGGTGGCCATGCGCATGACCATCTACATCGGCGGCATCGCGGCAATGTTCGCCTGCCTGGCGCTGATTCTCGCCGTGCCGGACATGCAAGCGGTGATCAACGGCACCGACAAAGACCCGGTCACCACCATCCTCAACAACGCCTTCGGCCCGGTCGGTTCGAAAGTGGTGATGGGCGTGGTGATGATTTCCTTCATCTCCTGCGTCATCAGCCTGCAAGCAGCGGCGAGCCGTCTGCTGTACTCCTACGCTCGCGACGAAATGGTCATCGGCAGCCGACTGCTGAAAAAGATTTCTCCTACCACCCAAGTACCAGTTGCCGCGCTGTTCGTGTCCGGCGTCCTGCCGGCCCTGATCATCGCCCTCGGCTTCTTCCTGCAAGACGCCGTGGCCACCATCGTCAGCTTCGCCGCCATCGGCATCTACCTCGCGTTCCAGATGATCGTGCTGGCCGCGCTGTACGCCCGCAGCAAAGGCTGGAAACCAAGCGGAAAATTCACCCTCGGCGCTTGGGGCTGGCCGGTGAACATCGGCGCGCTGGTGTATGGCGTTGGCGCAATCATCAACATGGCTTGGCCACGTACGCCGGATGCAGCGTGGTATGTGAACTATGCGATGGTGTTGAGCACTGCGATCGTGATTGGGTTGGGCTTGGTTTACATGTGGATTGGCAAGCCGTATGACCATGGCAAGGCGCCGGCTGGGGATGCGTGGAAGGTGAGTCGCTAAGAGCCTGTGATCCCGGCACCGACAAGGTGCCGGGGTTCAGGCAAGCCGTGAAACATCATCAAAAAGAAAACTCTGCCTGATCGTGCTTCAACAGGGAAATACGGTCGAACAGTTTGATTTTTTCATTGGCTTTTTGCTTGGCGTGATCGGACATGAATGCAATCAACTCTTCGAGCTGACTAACGTCTCCGACTACTTTGAATTGCTTTTCCTTGTTGACGAAAACAAGCGACTTCTTCTTTCTCGACAACAATTCAATGACGTTGCTGAGCGTACCGGTGCTCTTTGCATCCCAGATCATCAAGCCGTAGTCAGCCGCTTCGGCCATGACGACGTCTTTCTCGGTGAAGAAAGCTCTCGACCCTTTGGAATGCTTGGAGTCGACTGTTCTGGCGGGCCAGTGCCCTAGGTTGTTCCTCGGCGCCGAACCGCTGCAGAACACCGTGGTTCTGGATCGTTCGAGACTCAGCAGGTACTCCTGAATGGAGGTATCGGCGCCCCCAGCATCACCCACCACCACCTCAAAATCTGACGCTACGATATTATTGATGCGCTCTTTAACCTTCGGATCAAGGTTCTTGATGTTGATAGAGCCGGCAATAAATACAGTCGTCATTGAATTCACTTCCAAGTTAGCGCTGCGACGTAAATATTCCCTACCTTCGGATATTTACGCAAAACAGCGCAGGCCGCGTCCATGGACGCCCCGCTATCAAACAAATCATCTACAACCAAAACATTCCAGCGCCCATCAGTGGTGATTTCATCATTGACGCTGAAACTGTCTCCAATCGCGGCAAACTTTGTGACCTTCAAGGAAAAATCTTGTTTCCTACAGTGGATGGCGACTGAATGGCCTTGGTTCAGCCAGCGCCTGCCAGCAACGTCTCGTCTCGTCTCAGCTACTGGGGGGCTCGGAAAGGGCTTATGTGTCAATCGGCTGGTGCTTTGAGAGGGCTTCGAACTCATCCATCAATAGGTGAATTTCAGTGCTTGGGTTGTGTTCGCCACTGAGGGCGACATCCTCAAGAACTTTGGGGGCCAGCGCTCTTGCCTGCTGAAATGGCTTTCCGAGTAGCTGAGCGAAGTAGCTGACGTCTTTGCCTTTCTGATAGTCAGCCATGCTGGGTTTTGCTCTGAGGCTCTTGGTCACCAAATCAGCCGGAGAGTTCTTCCCGGCTGTGCTGAACGGTTTTCGACTGTAGCCAAAGTGCAGTAGTAGCCAAAACTCGAAGCACGGATAAGATGCGATGACTTGGATTTTTGGATAAGACTTCGCCACATTCAACGCTCGCTCGAAGCACATGTGGGTGTCTCGATCCAAAACACAGAACACCTTATCGAAGCTTTTTTGCCTTACGACTGCTCGCTCAACAATGCCGCTTGGATGTGTAACACCGCAGTGAACGATCTCAACCTGGGCCTTGGCCCGAAAATAAAACGCGGCTTCCTCCAGATAACGTTTCCCTGACTTACTGTCTTCACACAACACCAGCACCTTAGGCTGCGGTTTGAAGCGGGAAGCCTTGCGATCAAACGATTTGAACGAACTCACTACCCTCACCCCTGCCTTATCAGCGGCAGCCCGCGATAACGCCCTTCGAAGTAACGCTTCTCGACATCCTCGCTTTCCCGGCCTTCAAAATCGTGTACGGAAAACAAGCTCGTGGCGCCATGAGCATCACGTTCTGTAATCCAGAACTGGTCACGCCGCAGAATCTTTTCATTCATCAGATGGGTATCGTGTGTCGTGAAAATCAGTTGGGTATCCAACCCACTGTCCAGATGCTTTGCGATCAAATCAGCGACGATTTCGGGATGAAGACTGCTATTCAGTTCGTCGACGCAGAGGATCCCACTGCCACCGGCCTGATTCATCATGAACCAGGGCAACCAGAAGCCAATCAGGTTTTTGGTTCCGCAAGACTCCTCCGAGAAGTCGAACTGCGCATCGCCTGAAATGCTGGAATGCGTGAGGGTCAGTTTGTCCCTTTGAGCCGCCGCGAAGAACTCCTTCAAGGTCAGTTTTCTGTTGCTCAAGTCTGCACAGGCGTCATCCGGGTCGAGCTGTATCGCAGACACAGGAATATCCAGCGCACTGAGAAAATCGCGCAGGTTGCTCGTATGATTTTTGACCATTCGCAGAAAGCGAATCGAGGCTGTGGATAAGCCAAGCATGTTGTTTTGTTCAATGACTAGCAGACCGGTTTGAAACCAACTGAATGGAGTGCGCAGTTGACTCAACTCTTCGCTGCTATGAGTGACGGCTTGTGCAATAAACAGCATCGTCGGACTGGTCAATCGGCGCCAGGCGCAATGCACTTCCTTGCCGCCCTCAAGGGTTTTACCAAACAGGTAATGCTCACCTTCAGCATCAAACCGGCGGTCATAAAGCAGTGTTTCCTTACCTTTCGGGTAAGCAGTCAGTTGTTCCTGAACAATCCTCTGCGCGGTCAGCCCGAGGACAAACCGATAGCGCAGTCCGCCCTGAATAAAGTCGTACTCAAAGACACTGGGCGCATCGCTCAGAGTGCAATCAAATCGAAAGGGTGAAACAGGCAGCGCTTCGTCATTTGAACCACGTGGTGTCGTTAGCAAGCGTCCGACGATGCCCATTGCGCGGATCAGTGAAGACTTTCCGGAGGCGTTCGGACCGTAAATAGCTGCAACCTTCAACAGCTCCGGAAGCTTTTCCGTGCTCGTGGAGGCTTTGAACGTATTGCGTGTTTTGCTCAGACGAGGGCTCGCCGCCATGGACAGGGTTTGCCTGTCCCGAAATGAGCGGTAATTGGATACCGAGAATTCGATCAACATGAAGAAAACCTGCAGTTCATTGCTTGGGTTTTCATGAATAAACGAAAAAACAGGATTCAGATGCAGACGGACTGCAGCGAGTGCAAAAACAGGCATTTCCTACAGATGCAGCCTTCATGAAAAAGCCCCATTTCCTACAGTTATTGTCGATAGAACAGACTTGGTGCGTAGAGCACACGGCAGATAGTCTTCTTTCCGGCTGTGACATCAGCGGCCCGGTGTCGAAGCCGGAAGAAAATCAACATGGCGCAACCGCACTCATTTGAGTGGCGGCTCTATTCTCAATATTGGAGTCGAAAAATGCCTAACCACGTAAAAATTCCTTCTGAAAGCTCCGCTTTCTTCACCCCCACCGCCTTCACCCGCCACAACCGCTTCCTCCACGCCTTCATGCAAGACCACGAATCCTGGTTCTGCGTGCAAGATCTCGGTCGCTTGATGGGTTACCCCCTGAACGAACGCCTCACCCTGAAACTCGATCCCGATCAGCGTCGCCATGTCCTTCTGCGTCGGGACGGCGAAATCATCGATTGCGCGATGGTCAGCGAGTCCGGCCTGTTCGCCCTGCTCGTCCATCACTTCGTCCCGGAAAACCGTCACCTGCGCCAGTGGTTGAGCCATGAAGTCATCCCGATGCTGCGCGAAACCCAATCAAGCCCTGTGGAAAACCACCCGAGCCTGAGTTCGATGCATTGGGCAGGCGTCACCGTGCCGCTGCTGCACTGGCAACAGCAGGCGTGGGTCAAATGGCGGGATGTGCCGGAGTTGATGCACGGCCAGCGGCCGTATCCGGTTCTGGGAACGTGTAGCTGATCCAAATAAAAAAGGGGCGAACATTTCAGTCCGCCCCTTTTAATTTCCACTCAAAACCGCGAAACACTCCGCATCGCATCCACCAGATACCGCATCGCAATCCGGTCATTCTCCGAAAGCTCCCGATAACGCTCCACCAGCTTCACTTCGTCAGAGCTGAGCCGGCGCCTTTTGCGGCCGCTGCCCAGGCAAGGAAAGATGCCCAACATGTCGGTGATCCCTTGTATTTTTGCCATGGACGATGTCCTTCAATACTTCAAAGAATTGCTAAACCACCACATCGCCCTGCCCCTTACAGCAGCGCCGTGTGCCCTACCGGTCAGCACCGGTCATGCCCATAGAATAGAAATTAAATCGGCGCTGAAAAGCGGTTTTTAGAGTAATTAGTCGAAAAAAGCAGATATGCCGTGTAAATCAGAACGCCCTGTCAGACTTTTAACCGACATGTCTTGTTTCATTGACACACTGGCGCGGTGAATCAACGAATTTTGCATTGCGAGCGAACCGTTTAAGCTAGCGGGCATCTGTTAATAGTCCGTTGCGTTTGGCCGAAGGCTTGTCCGAACCGTTATTTCTGATCCAGCACGTGCCAGGAACGGCGCGGGATTGCACACGACAGGTTGTATTTATGCATCGCAGGAATTTGCTCAAAGCGTCCATGGCCATTGCGGCTTACACCGGTCTTTCGGCCACTGGCCTGCTGGCCAGCCGTGCGTGGGCGGCCAATGGCGGCGCCGCCGATGGCGAGGCGCAGGCCTTCGACTTCGAAGCGCTGAAGCGCCAGGCCAAGCAACTGGCTGGCAGCGCCTATCAGGACACCAAACAGGTGCTGCCGCCAACCCTGGCGACCATGACCCCGCAGAACTTCAACGCGATCCGCTACGACGGCGAGCATTCGCTGTGGAAGGAAAACAAGGGCCAACTGGACGTGCAGTTCTTCCATGTCGGCATGGGGTTCCGTCAGCCGGTGCGCATGTACAGCGTCGACGCCAAGACGCGCACTGCCCGCGAGGTGCATTTCCGCCCGGCGCTGTTCAACTATGAAAACACTTCGGTCGACACCCAGCAGCTCAAGGGTGACCTCGGTTTTGCCGGCTTCAAGCTGTTCAAAGCGCCGGAGCTGGATCGTCACGATGTGTTGTCGTTCCTCGGCGCCAGCTATTTCCGTGCGGTAGACGCTACTGGCCAATATGGCCTCTCGGCGCGCGGCCTGGCGATCGACACTTACGCCAAGAAACGCGAAGAATTCCCTGACTTCACCAAGTTCTGGTTCGAGACACCGGACAAGAACGCCACCCGATTTGTGGTGTATGCCCTGCTCGACTCGCCGAGTGCCACTGGCGCTTACCGTTTCGACATCGACTGCCAGGCCGAGCGCGTGGTGATGGAAGTCGATGCGCACATCAATGCGCGTACGGCGATCGAGCAATTGGGCATCTCGCCGATGACCAGTATGTTCAGTTGTGGCACCCACGAGCGCCGCATGTGCGACACCATCCACCCGCAGATCCACGACTCGGATCGTCTGGCGATGTGGCGCGGCAACGGCGAGTGGATCTGCCGCCCGCTGAACAACCCGGCGACCCTGCAATTCAATGCGTTTGCCGACACCGATCCGAAAGGCTTCGGTCTGGTGCAGACCGACCATGAATTCGCCAACTATCAGGACACCGTGGACTGGTACAGCAAGCGCCCGAGCCTGTGGGTAGAACCGACCACGGCGTGGGGCGAAGGCTCTATCGATCTGCTGGAAATCCCTACCACCGGCGAGACTCTCGATAACATCGTCGCGTTCTGGACCCCGAAAAAACCGGTGGCTGCCGGGGATTCGCTGAACTACGGCTACAAGCTTTACTGGAGCGCATTGCCGCCCGTGGGCACGCCGTTGGCAAGGGTGCACGCGACCCGTTCCGGCATGGGCGGATTCACCGAAGGCTGGGCACCGGGCGAGCATTACCCGCCGGTGTGGGCGCGTCGTTTTGCCGTGGACTTCACTGGCGGTGGTCTGGATCGACTGCCGCAAGGCACCGGAATCGAACCGGTGGTGACGTGCTCGAACGGCAAGGTGCAGGATTTCAGCGTACTGGTGCTGGATGACATCAAGGGCTATCGGATTCTGTTTGACTGGTACCCGACCAGTGACAGCGTGGAGCCGGTGGAGCTGCGGTTGTTTATTCGCACCAATGATCGCACGTTGAGCGAGACCTGGTTGTACCAGTATTTCCCGCCGGCGCCGGACAAGCGTAAGTACCCTTGAGGGTTCTCCGGCGTCTGATTGGGCCTCATCGCGAGCAGGCTCACTCCTACAGGGTTATGTGTCGTTAACAAGATGTGTGTGCGACGCAGATCAACTGTAGGAGTGAGCCTGCTCGCGATAGCATCCGCCCAGTCAGCACAAAAACACCCAACAGAAACAAAGCCCCGGCCATCACTGACCGGGGCTTTTTGCTTTTTCACAACTCACTCAATCGCGCAAATCAGACTCATGAATCGGCTGATCACGATGCGTTGCCCGTTGATATTGCGCCGGCCACACCGCTTTGCGCCCCCCAGATCATCGTCGGCATGCAGTGGCCAGTAAGGATCACGCAGCAGCTCCCGAGCGAGGAAAATGATGTCAGCCTGACAGGTGCGCAGAATATGCTCGGCCTGCGCCGGCTCGGTAATCATTCCCACGGTGCCGGTGGCGATGCCTGACTCTTTGCGCACACGCTCTGCGAAGCGCGTCTGATAGCCCGGCCCGACCGGAATTTCCGCGTTGGCCGCCGTCCCGCCCGACGACACATCGATAAGATCCGCGCCGAGGGTGTGCAGACGTCGCGCCAGTTCCACGGTTTCATCCGGGTTCCAGCCGTCTTCCACCCAGTCAGTGGCCGACACGCGAACAAACACCGGTAACTCCTCCGGCCAGACCGCCCTCACCGCTTCGGTCACTTGCAGCACCAGACGAATGCGGTTCTCGAACGATCCCCCGTACTGATCGCGACGCTGATTACTCAGCGGCGAAAGAAACTGGTGCAGCAGATAACCATGCGCCGCGTGTACCTCGACCACGCTGAAACCCGCCTTCAGCGCGCGTTTGGCGGCGTCGACAAACGCCTGAATGACGTCGGCGATCTGCCCTTCATCCAGCTGTTTCGGTTGCGTGTGCTGCGGATCGAAAGCAATCGGTGACGGGCCGACCGGTGTCCAGCCGCCATCATCGGGTTTGACACTGCCATGCTTGCCGATCCACGGCCGATGGGTGCTGGCCTTGCGCCCGGCGTGGGCCAGTTGAATCCCGGCGACCGCACCTTGGGCGGTGATGAAGCGGGTGATGCGTTGCAGCGGCTCGATCTGTTCGTCGTTCCACAGGCCAAGGTCTTCGGCGGTGATCCGCCCGTCGGCCGTGACCGCCGTGGCTTCGGTAAATACCAGACCCGCGCCACCTACCGCGCGACTGCCGAGGTGTACCAGATGCCAGTCGTTAGCGAGGCCGTCGACACTGGAGTATTGGCACATCGGTGACACCGCGATGCGGTTGGGCAGGGTCAGTTGGCGCAGAGTGAAGGGTTCAAGCAGCAGACTCATGGGGCACCTCTCAAATCAGTGGGCAGGCTCCAGGGTTCTGTTTGAATAGTCGACGAGTGACAGGAAAAAGATGCAGCACCCGCCCCCGCGGGCAAAAAATTCGACAAGACGTCACAAGGCCAATCAAGCAGTGCTTAGAGCCTAGTCGACAACCGGGGATGAGGGAGGGTTCAGAGTGATTCAGTGTGTGAAAGGACGCTTTCGCGAGCAGGCTCGCTCCCACAAAGGACAACACCGTACCTGTGGGAGCGGGCCTGCTCGCGAAGGGCTTAGCGCGGTTCGATGTGGGCAATCATCAACTGAACAGTCTCGTTACCCCGAAACTCGTTAACGTCGAGCTTATAAGCCAGTTCAACCCACTGAATCGTCGGGTTCGGCCAGATATCACGGTCAACGCCAAAGGCAATACCATCCAGCTTCACCGAGCCACATTCGCTCTTCAGCACCACTTTCAGGTGCCGTTCGCCGACCACTCGCTGTTCGACCAACTGAAACACGCCATGAAACAGCGGCTCCGGGAAGTGCTGCCCCCAAGGCCCGGCATGGCGCAAGGCGCGCGCCAGTTCGAGGTGGAATTCTTCAACCGCCAGCGTGCCATCGGTCAGCATGCGCCCGGTCAGATCTTCTTCGCGAAGTTGCCTACGCACCTCAGCGTCAAAGGCCTCGGCGAAAAGCGGAAAATTCTCCTGCGGCAAGGTAAGACCAGCGGCCATTGCGTGGCCACCATACTTGGCGATCAGGTTCGGATGCTGCGCCGCCACCACGCTCAACGCGTCACGAATGTGGAAGCCTTGCACCGAACGCCCGGAGCCCTTGAGCAAGCCATCACCGGCATCGGCGAAGGCAATGGTCGGACGGAAATAGCGCTCTTTCATCCGCGACGCGAGAATCCCGATTACACCCTGGTGCCACTCCGGGTCGAACAGGCACAGACCAAACGGCATCGATTCGACCGGCAAGTCCTTGAGCTGCGCCAGCGCCTCGCGCTGCATGCCTTGTTCGATAGATTTGCGATCCTGGTTCATGCCGTCCAGTTGCGCGGCCATTTCCCGGGCCAGGTTGGCGTCGGCAGTGAGCAGGCATTCGATGCCCAGGCTCATGTCATCCAGACGTCCGGCAGCATTCAGGCGCGGGCCGACAATAAAGCCGAGATCGGTGGAGGTAATGCGCGCAGCGTCTCGCTTGGCCACTTCAAGGATCGCTTTGATCCCCGGCCGTGCGCGCCCGGCGCGAATCCGCTCGAGACCTTGATGCACCAGAATCCGGTTGTTGGCGTCCAGCGGCACCACATCGGCAACGCTGCCCAGCGCCACCAGATCGAGCAGTTCACCGATGTTCGGCTGCGGCTTATTCTCGTACCAACCGAGACTGCGCAAACGTGCACGCAACGCCATCAACACATAGAAAATCACCCCGACGCCGGCCAGTGCCTTGCTCGGGAATTCGCAGCCGGGCTGGTTCGGGTTGACCAGCGCATCGGCCAGCGGCAGTTCATCGCCAGGCAAGTGGTGGTCGGTGATCAGTACTTTGAGGCCGGCCTTTTTGGCAGCGGCCACGCCTTCGACGCTGGAGATGCCGTTGTCGACGGTGATCAGCAATTGCGGTTCGCGGGTCAGTGCGACCTCGACGATTTCCGGGGTCAGGCCGTAGCCATATTCGAAGCGGTTCGGCACCAGATAATCGACGTGCGCCGCACCGAGCAGACGCAAACCAAGCATGCCAACCGTGCTGGCGGTCGCCCCGTCCGCGTCGAAGTCGCCGACGATGAGGATGCGCTGGCGTTGCTCCAGCGCCGCCACCAGCAAGTCCACCGCCGCGTCGATGCCCTTGAGTTGCTGAAACGGGATCAACCGCGCCAGACTCTTGTCCAGCTCCGCCTCGGACTGCACGCCCCGCGCCGCGTACAAGCGGGTCAGCAAGGGTGGCAGATCACCGAGAAACGGCAGAGTGGCAGGCAGTTGACGAGGTTCGATACGCATGGGGTGACAGAGACTTCTCTTGATTACGTGGGATTATTGCGGTGGTGGCGCAGGCTCAGCCGCGCTCACCTTGCAGCCAGTGCAACTGGACTTCGTGCTGACCACGGTCGTCGGTGACGAAGATCGTGCCTTCGCTGATCATCACGTCCCACTTGATGACGCGAGGCATGTCCTTGGCCAGCGTCTCCAGCACTTCCTGAGGGACGGCCGCGATGTTGACGTTTTTCAGGTTCTTGATCGCCGGGATCACCTTGGTTTCCCAGACGCGCAGGCTGCCATAGGCCAGCAGGCTGGTGCGCTCGGTGCGACGCGAGCACCAGGTCAGGCGATCAGCGTCAGGCTGGCCAACTTCGATCCAGTGCAGAACACGGTCGTCCAGGCTCTTTTCCCACAGTGCAGGTTCATCCACGTCTGACAGACCGCGACCAAACGACAACTGCTCGTTGTACCAGAGGGCGTAGGCCAGCAGTCGCACGGTCATACGCTCTTCGGTTTCCGAAGGGTGACGGGCGATGGTCTGCTTGACGCTCTCGTAGACACTGCGGTCGAGGTCGGTGAGGTTCAGTTCAAATTTGTAGGTAGTGGACGGCTGGGCCATGAACGGGCTTCTTGATACGAGGAAAGTCGGCAAGTCTAACCGATGCGGTAGGCAATCATCGAATTGATGGCGATCAAGCTGCGGCGTCTGACAGCCGGCTATGTTAAAACGCTGTATCTGCTTAGCCTTGTCCTACAGGATTCAGTATGCCGTTCGCCAACAAACCGCTCAGCGGTGTGAAAGTCATTGAATTGGGTACATTGATTGCCGGGCCGTTTGCCTCGCGTATTTGCGGCGAGTTCGGCGCTGAAGTAATCAAGATCGAGTCGCCCGACGGCGGGGATCCATTGCGCAAGTGGCGAAAACTGTATGAAGGCACGTCGTTGTGGTGGTTCGTCCAGGCACGCAATAAAAAGTCGCTGACGCTGAACCTCAAACACCCTGACGGCTTGGCGATCCTGAAAAAACTGCTCAGTGAAGCCGACATCCTCATCGAGAACTTCCGCCCCGGTGTCCTGGAAAAACTGGGCCTGGGTTGGGAAACCCTGCACGCGTTGAACCCGAAACTGGTGATGGTGCGCCTGTCCGGTTTTGGCCAGACCGGGCCGATGAAGGATCAGCCCGGCTTCGGTGCGGTGGGTGAGTCCATGGGCGGCTTGCGCTACATCACCGGTTTCGAGGACCGCCCACCGGTGCGCACCGGAATTTCCATTGGCGATTCGATTGCCGCGCTATGGGGCGTGATCGGCGCGCTGATGGCGCTGCGTCATCGTGAGGTCAATGGTGGCACCGGACAAGTTGTCGATGTCGCGTTGTATGAAGCGATTTTCGCGATGATGGAAAGCATGGTGCCGGAGTTCGACGTGTTCGGTTTTATCCGCGAGCGCACCGGCAACATCATGCCCGGCATCACGCCCTCCTCTATCCACACCAGCGCCGATGGCAAACACGTGCAGATCGGCGCCAATGGTGACGCGATCTTCAAACGCTTCATGCTGATCATCGGCCGTGAAGACCTGGCCAATGACCCTACGCTGGCCAGCAACGACGGGCGTGACAATCGTCGCGACGAGTTGTACGGCGTGATCGATCGCTGGGTCAATTCGTTGCCGCTGCAATCCGTGCTCGACCTGCTCAATCAGGCCGAAGTACCGGCCAGCCGGATCTTCAGCGCCGAGGACATGTTCAGCGATCCGCAGTACCTGGCCCGAGAGATGTTCCTGCAGGCCAAGCTGCCCGGCGGCAAAGATTTCAAGATGCCGGGCATCGTGCCGAAACTCTCAGAGACACCCGGCAGTTCGGAATGGGTCGGACCGCAATTGGGTGAACACAATGCGCAGGTACTTCACGATCTTGGCTACGACGAGCGCCAGATCGCCAAGTTGCGCGAAGACGGAGCCATTTAAGCTGAAACGCCGGCAGACATCGCACACCAACCGCGCCCATCACTGGTGGACGTGGCGGTTGTTCGGCTTGTTGTTTTTGCTCATGCTGTCGACCGGCGCGCAGGCGAAACCGACGCTGACCTGGTTACTGCGCGACCTGCCGCCCCTGACCATTTTTGAAGGCCCGAAAAAAGGCCAGGGTGTCATTGATCACCTCATGCCGATGCTGATTGCCGGCATGCCGCAATACGAACACAAGTTGATGCGAGTCAATCGAGCCCGAGGCATCCAGATGCTTCACGAAGCCTCCTTCACCTGCGACCCGTCGCTGATCTGGAGCAAGGAGCGCGCGCAATGGATCGCGTATTCCATCCCGGCCTTCCGCGCCGTCAGTAATGGGCTGGTGGTGCGTCAGAAAGATCGCGAAGTGTTGGCACCGTTTCTCGTGGAAGGTGAAATCGATCTGGCATCGCTGCTAGCCAATGGCCAAGTGAAAATCGGTGTCGTGGCGGAACGCAGTTACGGTGCAATAGTCGATGACTTGCTGCGCCAGGCCCCCACGGACGCCCTGACGCCTCATTACGGCAACGAGGCCCTGAACAATCTGCTGCTGATGCAGCGCCTGGGACGATTACAGGTGGTGCTGGGCTATTGGCCAGAAATTCGTTATCAGGCTCATCTGGCGCAAATCGCCGAAGACGAATTGCTGTTTTATCCGATCCGCGGCACCGGTAAATACCTGTCGGGCTACATCGGCTGCTCCGACACACACCAGGGCCGTCAGGCAATCAGCGAAATAAACCAACTGCTGCGCACCCTTCCCCACGATCAACTGAACCAGTTGTACGCCGACTGGCTGGACCCCGCGATGCGAAGTGACTACCTCGAACAGGCCCGATCGTTCTTCGAGCAACAAGCGGCGCCATGAGCAAATCGCAGACAAAAGAAACCCCGAGAAGTGGGGAGACGACTCGGGGTTAAACGTGGCCTACATAAAGACCCGTAGCAGCAAGCGACAAGCACCGGAGCACAATGCTTGATCCTGCTGTTACCGGGTCTGACTGACAGGGATGCAGGAAGGTTCCCACAAAAAATATTTCATCTTTACAGCGCCGCACGTTTATCCAGCGCGGCGTTGCGCAATGCCGCGATCACACAGGGTTCCAGCCTTCCCTCCGCAATCAGAACGTCGCGGTGCAAGCCGTCAACGACATCGGTCAACTGGCGCTTGTCAGTCAGTTGTGCCTGATTGAATTCGCGTTCCACCACAATGGCGCCGTGACTGTTCTTCAAGGTCACCAGGCATTCGCCATGGGAACCGTTTGGAGACAACGAAACCTGATACGGGCTCAGAGCCTCACCGAGCAATAGACTGATACTTTCCATCTCGATCTCCACTCAATAGTCCGAAAACTGTGTGCCTGGGGCGTGTTCACAATAAATGACCACCGGCCCGAGAAGAAAGTTCTGCATACCGATCGCTCCGCTCCTGGAGTCACCGGTCTGTCAGAGCATGCACGGCGAAGATGACAGAAAAATAACCGTCCCCGTCAAACCTGGAGAGTTGGCGAAGCGGCGCTCAGGTAACTGTCGAGCAAACCGCGCATCAGCACCGCCGACACCGGGGTTTGCAGGCGCCCCAGCAGCCGCAGGCGGTGTTCACACAGCAAAGGCTCTAGATCGTTCAGCAGGCTTGGCGCGACCGCCCCCAGCAGGATCAACGCACGCGCCTCATGCCGTGTCGCCAGATGATGAATCAGCGCCAGGCCATCGCCACCCTTGAGTTGCGGATCGCAAATGGCGATGTCGACCGCGCCGCGATGGCCCAGCGACGACAGCGCAGAGGCCAGCGACGGTGCCGTCAGCACGTCATAGATGCCAATGGCATTGAGCATTTGATGCAATGCCATCAGCTGGAACGGATTGGGTTCAAGTATCAGGACTTTAAGCGAGCGCATAAGCGACCTCTGGAGGCGACAATCGCGGACTCTCACCGCAGTTGTTGTCACTCTAGGGCAGCCGTCCTAAGCCTCCCATCGGAAAAGTAGTCGCGTCTTATAGGACATTTCCCATCTTCATTGCAGACATCGACACCCGCTCTCTGTACGACGCAGGGTGATGTCCGTCCAGCCCCCCAAAAGTCCACGCAGTTTGCCGTCGGCGCTGTAGAACGGCACTGTCCACTGATAGACCTCGCGGGGACCACTCTTGAATTGCAATCGGCGCTTGCTGAAGCGCGACTTGCGGGTACGCAACTGCACCAGGAACTCGTCGTGCAGCATCAGCGCCGTAGCCTGCGGCAGCGCGTCAACCTCGATCAGCAACTTCCCCAGCACCTGATCCAGTCGAATCGACAAGGCCTCCTCATAGCTGCGATTGCACATGATCAGCCGCCCTTGCAGATCACGGACGAACACCGGGTCGGGCATGGAGTCGATCAGCGCGTGCTGAAACGCCAGTTGATCACCCAGATCCTTTTCCGCCGCGCGACGCAGTTTGATCACGGCCGTCAGTCGCCGATTCCATATCAGGAAAAGCAGGCCAAACACGCCGAGTCCGCCCATGCCCCAGCAACCCCATTCGAGCATCTGCTGCCAGACCGACGGCACGGGCACCGGTGCAACCCCCTCCAGCCATTTCAGGCGGATCGCCCGTAACTCCGCCGCAGGAAAAGCCTCAAGGGCCTTGTTGAGAATACTCAAGAGCACTGGCATGCCTTTACGCACGGCCAGGTTATCCGCTTCCCATTTACCTTCGACCAGACCGCCCACCTTGAGCAACCCCAAAGGATACAGCTGAGCGCCGATTTCGTTCTCGATGGTGGCGTAAGCTTCACCGCTCTCGACCAGTGCTCGCGCCTCAGCGTAGGTCTTGACCGAGCGAATCTCGATCGACGGGAAGTCACGCCGGATCATGTCTTCCAGCGCATGCCGGGCCGGCAGCACCAACACCCGTTGACTCAATTGCTCAAAAGCCTCCAGCCGGGGCGCGTCAGCGCGGCCGACAAACACCCAGCCCGCACCACCAAATGCATGGCTGTAATCCAGAAACGCCTTGCGCTCCTCGCTCATGGCCAGGGTCGTACTGATATCCGCCGATCCGCTTTCCAGACGTTCGAGCATGTGATCGGTGGAAAACGACTCCTGATGCACAAAACGCAACCCGGTCATCGCCGTCACGCGCTTGAGTACATCATTATTCAAGCCGCTCCACTGCCCGTGCTCATCCTGGAACAGATACAACGGGTACTGCAACGACGTCACCTTCACCTCGGGGTTGTCTCGAATCCACTGACGCTCGTGCGCAGCCAGTTCGATGGGCTGGACCCTGGAAGTCGCGGCATCGTCATGCAGCGCCAGTTGCGCCGCCTCGCTGCTGCGCATCAAAGACAGTAATCCGAACAAGAACAGCCCACTCAGTGCCGGTTTCAAACCTCTATAAAACAGCATTGCCACTTCCTTCGTGATCGACTCACCCGTCCTTCGTGGGTGAAAACCCGCACAGTGTGGCAGCAGAAACAAAAAAGCCCGTCAGGAGACGGGCTTCAAAATGTGACAGCTTTTACCGGCTTAAAGCGGCTTGCCGCGGTTGCCATGCTGGCTGACAAAGGCTTGCACGGCTTTCAGCTCGTTTGGCAAAACGGTGCAACGCTCGTTTCGCTCAAACAAATCAGAAAGATGTGCAGGTAGCTCGAGCGCTTTTCCTACACCGGCTTTCTCTACCGCATCCGGGAATTTCACCGGATGTGCGGTGCCGAGAATCACCATCGGGATATCGAGGCTACGACGGCATTCGCGCGCGGCCTTGACGCCGATCGCGGTATGCGGATCCAGCACTTCACCGGTCTGCTCGTAAACTTCGGCGATGGTTTCGCAGGTTTGCGCGTCGTCCACGGCCAGCGAGTCGAACAGCTTGCGGGCTTCGGTCCAGCGTTCTTGCTCGACGCTGAAACCACCACCCTGCTTGAACGTGTCCATCAGACCGGCGATGGCCGCGCCGTTGCGACCGTGCAGGTCGAACAGCAGGCGTTCGAAGTTCGACGAGACCATGATGTCCATCGACGGCGACAGCGTGGCGTGCAGGGTTTCCTTGACGTACTGATTGCCGCTCATGAAGCGGTGCAGGATGTCGTTGCGGTTGGTGGCGACGATCAACTGGTTGATCGGCAGGCCCATGTTGCGCGCCAGGTAACCGGCGAAGATGTCGCCAAAGTTGCCGGTCGGCACCGAGAACGACACCGAACGCGCCGGACCGCCCAACTGCAGGGCCGCGTGGAAGTAGTAGACGATCTGGGCCATGATCCGCGCCCAGTTGATCGAGTTCACCGCCACCAGACGCGTGCCTTTGAGGAAGCTCTGGTCGGCGAAGCTCGCCTTGACCATTTCCTGGCAGTCATCGAAGTTGCCTTCGATGGCGATGTTGTGGATGTTCTCGCCGAAAATCGTGGTCATCTGGCGACGCTGCACTTCGGACACACGGTTGTGCGGGTGCAGAATGAAGATGTCGACGTTTTCGCAGTGCTTGCAGCCTTCGATGGCCGCCGAGCCGGTGTCACCCGAGGTGGCGCCGACGATGACCACGCGCTCACCGCGTTTTTCCAGCACGTAGTCGAGCAGACGACCGAGCAGTTGCAGAGCGAAGTCCTTGAACGCCAAAGTCGGGCCGTGGAACAACTCCAGCACCCATTCGTTGCCGTTCAACTGACGCAGCGGCGCCACGGCGCTGTGCGAGAACACACCGTAGGTTTCTTCAAGGATCTTTTTGAAATCGGCATCCGGAATGCTGCCGGTAACGAACGGACGCATCACCCGGAAGGCCAGCTCGTGATACGGCAGGCCGGCCCACGAAGCGATTTCTTCCTGAGTGAAACGTGGCAGGTTTTCCGGAACGTACAGACCGCCGTCGGTGGCGAGACCGGCCAGCAGGACGTCTTCGAAATTCAGGGCCGGTGCCTGGCCGCGGGTACTGATGTAACGCATGACTGACTCCAATGGAGAGTGTTCACGACACCCGCCCCGTGCACGGGACGGGTGCAGGACAACGACTTAGTTCAGGTGCTCGACGCGGATCCGGACAACCGGACCATTCACGCCGGCCAGGGCTTCGAGGGCGGCGATCGCATCGTTGATACGTTGCTCGACCACGCGGTGGGTCAGCAGGATCATCGGCACCAGACCGTCTTGCTCTTCAACTTCCTTCTGCATGATCGACTCGATGTTGATGCCGCGCTCCGAGAGGATGCTCGCCACCTGAGCCAGTACACCCGGATGGTCCTTGGCCTGGATGCGCAGGTAGTAGGCGCTTTCGCAGGCTTCGATCGGCAGGATCGGATGGGCCGACAGCGAATCCGGCTGGAATGCCAGGTGCGGTACGCGGTTTTCCGGGTCGGAAGTCATGGCGCGAACCACGTCGATCAGGTCGGCAATTACCGACGAGGCGGTTGGCTCCATGCCGGCGCCAGCGCCGTAGAACAGCGTCGAACCAGCCGCATCACCGTTGACCATCACCGCGTTCATCACGCCGTTGACGTTGGCGATCAGGCGATCGGCCGGGATCAGCGTCGGGTGCACGCGCAACTCGATGCCGGCGGCAGTGCTGCGCGCCACGCCGAGGTGCTTGATGCGGTAGCCCAGCGCTTCGGCGTAGTTGACGTCGGCGGTGGTCAGTTTGGTGATGCCTTCGGTGTAAGCCTTGTCGAATTGCAGCGGAATGCCGAACGCGATGGAGGCCAGAATCGTCAGTTTGTGCGCGGCGTCGATGCCTTCAACGTCGAAGGTCGGATCGACTTCGGCGTAACCCAGTGCCTGGGCTTCGGCCAGCACGTCTTCGAAGGTACGGCCCTTCTCGCGCATTTCGGTGAGGATGAAGTTACCGGTGCCGTTGATGATCCCGGCCACCCAGTTGATGCGGTTGGCGGACAAGCCTTCACGGATCGCCTTGATCACCGGAATGCCACCGGCCACGGCCGCTTCGAATGCGACGATTACGCCTTTCTCGCGAGCCTTGGCGAAAATTTCATTACCGTGAACGGCAATCAGAGCCTTGTTCGCGGTGACCACATGCTTGCCATTCTCGATGGCCTTGAGTACCAGCTCGCGGGCAACGGTGTAGCCGCCCATCAGCTCTATGACGATGTCGATCTCAGGGTTCGTGGCCACTTCGAAGACATCGTTGGTAATCGCAATACCGGTCGTCTGGAACTGAGGCTTTGGCGTGCGCATGGCAATTTGTGCCACTTCGATTCCACGCCCGGCACGACGAGCAATTTCCTCGGCGTTGCGCTGAAGTACGTTGAAGGTACCGCCACCGACGGTCCCTAACCCACAGATGCCTACTTTGACCGGATTCACTGTGAACTCCCCATAAAACGGCCGACGCGGGGTCGGCCGGAAAACAACCGCGTGCTCGCGGCTCTCTATTGATGGCCCGGCGATGCAGCTGCCGGACCATGATCGTCACGGCTGACCGTGACGATGCGAATCACTTCGCGCCCAGCGCCAGTTTGGCGACTTGTGGCGCAGGCTGGTAGCCCGGAATCACTTGTCCGTCAGCCAAAACGATGGCCGGTGTGCCGTTCACGCCGATCGACTGACCTAGGGCGAACTGCTTGGAAACCGGGTTATCGCACTTGGCGGCCTTGATCTCCTTGCCATCGACCATTTTGTCCATGGCGGCTTTCTTGTCTTTCGAGCACCACACGGCTTGCAGTTGCTCGTCACCCGGCGAGTTCAGACCCTGGCGCGGGAACGCAACGTAACGCACTTCGATGCCGCGCTTGTTCAGCTCCGGCACTTCGGCGTGCAGCTTGTGGCAGTACGGGCAGGTGGTGTCGGTGAACACGGTGATGTGCGACTTGGTTTCGCCCACGGCCGGGTAGACCACGGTTTCGGCCACCGGGATGGCATTGATCAGTTTGGAGATGCCCAGGCGTTCGGTCTTCTCGGTCAGGTTGACCGGTTTGCCGTCCTTGAGCTGGAACAGGTAACCCTGCACGATGTACTGGCCATCGGCGCTGGCGTAGAGCACGCGGCTGCCCTTGAGCTTGACTTCGTACATGCCCGGCAACGGGCTGGCGCTGATGCTTTCTACCGGAACCTCGAGTTCGAGTTTTTCCAGGCTTTGACGAATGGCTTTGTCGGCCGCGTCATCGGCGACGGCAAAGGTGCTGACCAACGCAATGGCTGCGGCGGCGAAAATCTGGGTCAGACGCATGAGAACTCCTGAAGGCGGACAAATGGAACGATCAGAACGCCCGTGCCGGAACACCGGGTCATAACCGTCCATCGTGCAAACCGGCAAAGCCTAACACATAAGGTCACGGTGGCCGAATGCGCCTGTCGCCATAGATTTTGAGAGCACTGGAGAACCTGTAGGAGTGAGCCTGCTCGCGATAGCGGTCCTTCATTCAGCACTGTGTTGTCAGGAATACCGCTATCGCGAGCAGGCTCACTCCTACAAGGATTGTTGCTCAGCCGCGCGGGTGGTGTTTGGCGTGCAGATCCTGCAATCGAGCGCGGGCGACGTGGGTGTAGATCTGTGTAGTAGAGAGGTCGCTGTGGCCGAGCAACATCTGCACCACGCGCAAATCCGCGCCATGGTTGAGCAAGTGTGTGGCAAACGCATGGCGCAAGGTGTGCGGCGACAGCGACTTGCCGATCCCGGCAACCTTGGCCTGGTGCTTGATCCGGTGCCAGAAGGTCTGGCGGGTCATCTGCTCGCCACGCTGACTGGGAAACAGCACATCGCTGGGGCGGCCACCGAGCAATTCGCTACGACCATCACGCATATAGCGCTCGACCCAGACGATCGCCTCTTCGCCCATGGGCACCAGCCGTTCCTTGCTGCCCTTGCCCATCACCCGCAACACACCTTGACGCAGGTTGACCTGTTCCAGCGTCAGGCTGACCAGTTCTGTCACGCGCAAACCACAGGCATACAACACTTCGAGCATGGCGCGGTCTCGCTGACCGATGGCTTCGCTCAGGTCCGGCGCTTTGAGCAACGCCTCGACGTCGGCTTCCGACAGCGATTTGGGTAATGGCCTACCGAGTTGCGGCATGTCGACGCGCAATGTCGGGTCGACGCTGATCATCTTTTCCCGCAGCAAATAGCGATAAAAGCCACGCACCCCGGAAAGAAATCTGGCAGTGGAGCGCGGTTTGTAGTTCTGCTCCAGACGCCAGGCCAAGTGATCAAGGATCAGCTCACGGCCGGCATTGATCAGTTCCAGGTTTTTCTCCTGCAACCAGCCATTGAACAGCGCCAGATCACTGCGATAAGCGCCACGGGTGTTATCGGACAGGCCTTTCTCCAGCCATAAAGCGTCGAGGAATTGATCAATCAGTGGATGGTCGATGGCAGGCATGGGCGCTCAAGTCACACAGCCTCAAGACTGTGCGCAAATGTAGAGTGAACTGTAGGAATGGGCGCTAGTCTTTCATAGCCCGCTAATTCAAGGAACAGGGAGCATCAATGAACGAGCAGCAAATACTCTTGGCATTTGGCGGGATCGGCGCGGCCGCGCTGGGTTGCCAATGGCTGGCCTGGCGCCTGAAGTTGCCGGCGATTCTGTTTCTGTTGCTGACGGGGATTCTGGTCGGCCCGGTGCTGGGCTGGCTTGATCCACAGGAGATGTTCGGGCCGCTGCTGATGCCGCTGGTGTCGCTGGCGGTCGCGCTGATTCTGTTTGAGGGCAGCTTGACCCTGCACCTTTCGGAGTGGAAGGAGATCGGCAGCGTCGTCCATCGTCTGGTGACCATTGGCGCGATCTCGACCTGGATCGTCATCGCGGTCGCCACGCATTTTCTGCTCGGCTTCGACTGGATGCTGGCCATCCTGTTCGGCAGCCTGACACTGGTCACCGGCCCGACCGTCATCGTGCCGATGCTGCGCGTGGTGCGGCCGAAAGCCTCGATCGCCAACATTCTGCGCTGGGAGGGCATTGTCATCGACCCGATCGGCGCTCTCCTCGCCGTGGTGGTTTACAGCTTCATCATTGCCAGCGCTGAAGGTCATGGCCTCAAGCAGAGCCTGTTCACCTTTGGCGGGGTGATTCTCTGCGGCGCGGTGTTCGGCATTGTCGGTGGCTGGCTGCTCGGCACCGTGATCCGCCGGCAATGGCTGCCGGAGTATCTGCATAACCTCGCCTCGCTGGCGGCGGTGCTGGGGATTTTCATTGCCGCCAACGAAGTGATGCATGAATCCGGCCTGCTGGCGGTAACGCTGATGGGCATGTGGCTGGCGAACATGAAAGGTGTGGATGTACGGCACATCCTGCACTTCAAGGAAAACCTCAGTGTGCTGCTGATTTCCGGGCTGTTCATCCTGTTGGCGGCGCGCCTGGATTTGTACGCGCTGATCGGACTGGGGCCGCTGGTGCTGATTCTGCTGTTGGTGATTCAACTGATCGCTCGACCGCTGAACGTTCTGCTCAGCACGGCCGGTTCCAGCCTGAGTTGGCGTGAGCGCGCGTTGCTGTGCTGGATTGCGCCGCGCGGGATCGTTGCAGCGGCGGTGTCGGCGATTTTCGCGATTCGCCTGCATGAGGCCGGGCACGAGGGAGCATTGCTGCTGGTGCCGCTGACGTTTGCGGTGATCATCGGCACTGTGGTCCTGCAAAGTGCGACTGCGCGGCCACTGGCCCGACTGCTCAAGGTCGCGGAGCCGGCGCCGAGCGGATTTCTGATCGTCGGCGCCAACAGCCCCGCGCGCGATTTGGCCAAGTCGTTGCAGCAACTGGGCAGTCGCGTGCTGCTGACCGATTCGAGCTGGGAAAATATTCGTGCGGCGCGCATGGAAGGATTACCGACTTACTTCGGCAATCCGGCCTCGCAACATGCCGATGCGCATCTGGATCTGGTCGGACTGGGGCATTTGCTGGCGCTGTCGCCGTCGGGTGAACTCAATACCCTGGCGGCGATGCGCTTTCGGCATGATTTCGGCCATCAGCGCCTGTTCGGTCTGGCCAGCGGCCATGAAAGCCGCCGCAGTGACAAGCACCGCGCCAGCCTTGAACATCGTGGCAATCAGTTGGGCAGCGAGGCGTTTACTTACGCGAAACTCGCCAGCCAGATGGGTCAGGGTGCGGAGTTATACAGCACGACGCTGACGGATGGTTTTGGCTGGGAGGATTACCGGGCGCTGCATGGTAATCGTGCGACCTTGCTGTTTATGCGCGATGACAGCGGGTGGGTGCATGTGGTGACGCCGGAGACTGCTTTGAAACCAGGATCCGGGTGGACGCTGCTGGCGTTGATTCAGCCTGAGGCCAGCGGCGCCTGAGCTGACGCCTTCGCGAGCAAACTCGCTCCCACAGGGTTCGTGTCGAACATAAAAACTGTGAACGACACACTTCCTGTGGGAGCGAGCTTGCTCGCGAAAGGCTCGACTCTAATCTGGATCAGGCAGCAAACCCGGGCAGCACCGGCACCGGCCGCTTGTCATCATCAATAGCAACAAAACTGAACTGCCCATGAATCGCCTTCTCGCGGCCATCACAGCTCATGCTCTCGACAAACACTTCCACCTCGACCTTGAGGCTGGTATTGCCGACCTTGATCACCTTCCCGACCAGCTCGACGATGGAACCGGCCGGGATCGCGTGGTTGAAGTCGATACGGTCAGTCGACACGGTCACCAGCGGCAAGCGGCAGAAACGCGTGGCGGTGATGAACGACACTTCGTCCATCCATGCCAGCGCTGTGCCGCCGAACAGGGTGTTGTGGTGGTTGGTGGTCGGCGGGAAGACGGCTTTGGTTACGCGAGTTACCGAGAGTTCGGTACGGCGCTGGATTTCCTGGTCGCGGGGAGTCATGGTTCTGGCCTGAAACGAAAGTACGGTGAATAAATTGCAGGCAACAAAAAAGCAGCCCGTAGGCTGCTTTTTTCTGCATCGGAAGCTGGGCTTAAGCCAGTTTTTCCTTGATGCGAGCTGCTTTACCCGACAGGTCGCGCAGGTAGTACAGCTTGGCTTTACGTACGTCACCGCGACGTTTAACAGCCATGCTGTCGATCTGCGGGGAGTAGGTCTGGAAAGTACGTTCTACGCCAACACCGTTGGAGATTTTACGAACGGTGAACGCACTGTTCACGCCGCGGTTACGCTTGGCGATTACAACGCCTTCGAACGCTTGCAGACGGGAACGATCGCCTTCCTTCACTTTCACCTGAACGACAATAGTGTCGCCTGGGGCGAAGGTAGGGATTTCTTTGGTCATCTGCTCTGCTTCGAGTGCAAGGATGATTTTGTTGGTCATGCTGTGCTCCTAAGGTAAATCGTTCGATCTACCATCGATACGTTGTTAACTATCGTCCCGCTCGCGGATGTATTCCTCGAGCAGCTTCTTCTCTTCTCCAGAAAGCGAGCGGCTTTCCAGAAGATCGGCGCGTCGTTCAAAGGTCCTACCAAGGGACTGCTGTAAACGCCAACGCCGGATATGCGCGTGATTGCCACTCAGCAACACGTCGGGAACACGCTGATCCGCATACACCTCAGGTCGGGTGTAGTGCGGGCAATCCAGCAGACCATCCGTAAAGGAATCTTCCTCAGCGGAATCCGCATGCCCTAAAGCTCCAGGCAGCAGTCGTGTAACCGCATCGATCAGGACCATGGCCGGCAGCTCGCCGCCAGACAGTACATAGTCGCCAATCGACCACTCTTCATCGACATGAGCCTCAATAAAGCGCTCGTCAATGCCTTCATAGCGGCCGGCAATCAGGATCAATGCATCCGATTGTGCCAGCTCGCGTACCGCCGACTGAGTCAGTTGACGGCCTTGGGGGGACAGGTAAATCACCTTCGCCGCCTCCCCGGCTGCTGCCTTGGCCTGAACCAGAGCATCTTCCAGGGGCTTGATCTTCATCACCATGCCCGGACCACCGCCAAACGGGCGATCGTCCACAGTGTGATGCCGATCCGTCGTGTAATCTCGCGGATTCCAACAGGTCAGCTGCAAGAGCCCCTGTTTGACCGCACGACTGGTGATGCCGTAGTCGCCGATGGCGGAAAACATCTCGGGAAACAAACTGATCACTTCTACGCGCAAATTAGCCACGTTTAGAAGTCCGCGTCCCAATCCACCTTCATCTCGCCCGCGGCCAGGTCGACAGCCAACACGCATTGCTCCGTATAGGGCAACAGGCGTTCGCGATCATCCAGGCTGCCAGCGCAAGGCTTGACGACCATTACATCATTGGCGCCGGTTTCCAGAAGATGATCGATTTTCCCGAGCAATTGCCCAAGGGTGTCGATGACCTTCAGACCTTCCAGCTGGTACCAGTAGTACTCGCCTTCGGTCAATTCAGCGAACAGATTGCGCGGCACGCAGATCTCATAACCGGCCAGAAGACGAGCTTCTTCACGATCATCAAGACCCTTGAGCTTTGCGACCAGAAACTTGTCGTTCCCGCGTCCACTGACCAGCTCGACCTGTTTCACATTGCCTTCGCGCTTGAGCGTCCAGGTTTTGTACTGCAACAGGTTTTCAGTCGGATCAGTAAAGGAATAAACCTTCACTTCGCCGCGAACGCCATGAACAGAATAAATTTTGCCAATAACGATCAAATCATCGGCAACAGCAGGCGTCGCGTTCATATTGCTCAGGCCGCAGCCTTGGCAGATTCCTTCAACAACTGAGCAACGCGCTCAGAAGGTTGTGCACCAACGCTCAGCCAGTAGGCTACGCGCTCTTGGTTCACGGACAGACGGGTTTCCTGACCACGTGCAACAGGGTTGAAGAAACCAACCTGTTCTTTGTGGGAGCCGTCACGCGGGTTACGCGAGTCGGTTACGGTCAGGTGGTAAAACGGGCGCTTTTTGGAGCCGCCAAGGGCAAGACGGATTGTTAGCATGTGAACATCGTTCCTGTAGTCGGTGCTGCAAATCTAAATGCACAGCGGGCATGGGTGCCCGAAAGGCCGCATATTCTAAGGAATATCCGGACTTTTGCAAATGACTTTTTCCGGCGCCTATGGCATGCCGTGCAGATCTGCATATAGAGCCGTCGATGAAAACGGCCAGTCAGCTCCCGCCGAGTGCGGGTTTGCTGTCGATCCCGCATCCTTGCGGGGCCTGCGCCGGTGCGACGACCGGCGAGATTCCAGTATCCCGTCTCACCCATTTCACTCACTTTTGGCGAGTGAAATGGATGAGACGGGACACCTTACATTTTTGGCATGCCGCCGCCGGGCAACATTCCGCCCATGCCACGCATCATTTTCGCCATACCGCCCTTGGCGGAGAATTTCTTCATCATCTTCTGCATCTGCTTGTGTTGCTTGATCAAGCGACCGATGTCCTGCACCTGGGTGCCGGAACCCATGGCGATCCGACGCTTGCGCGAACCGCTGATCAGCTCAGGGTCGCGGCGCTCGGCCGGGGTCATGGAGTTGATGATGGCTTCCATCTGCTTGAACTGCTTCTCTGCGGCGTTCTGGGCATTGCCCATTTGCGACAGGTTGACGCCGCCGATGCTCGGCAGTTTGTCCATGAGCCCGCCGAGGCCACCCATGTTCTTCATTTGTTGCAGCTGATCGCGGAAGTCTTCTAGGTCGAAGCCCTTGCCCTTCTTCAGCTTCTTGGCCAGTTTGTCGGCCTTGTCCTTGTCGAGCGTCGCTTCAGCCTGTTCGATCAGGCTGAGCACGTCGCCCATGCCGAGAATCCGCGAGGCGATACGCTCAGGATGGAACGGATCGAGCGCTTCGCTCTTCTCGCCCATACCGATGAACTTGATCGGCTTGCCGGTGATGGCGCGTACCGAGAGGGCGGCACCGCCACGGGCGTCGCCGTCGACCTTGGTCAGGATCACACCGGTCAGCGGCAGTGCATCACCGAAGGCCTTGGCCGTGTTGGCCGCATCCTGACCGGTCATGGCGTCAACCACGAACAGGGTTTCGACCGGGTTGATCGCGGCGTGCAACGCCTTGATCTCACCCATCATCTCTTCGTCGATGTGCAGACGACCGGCGGTATCGACGATGACCACGTCGATGAATTTCAGTTTTGCTTCTTTAATAGCTGCGGTGGCGATGTCGACCGGCTTCTGGCTCAGGTCGGACGGGAAGAACGTCACGCCGATGTCGTTGGCCAGGGTTTCCAGCTGCTTGATCGCCGCAGGACGGTAGACGTCCGCCGACACGACCATGACCGACTTCTTCTTGCGCTCTTTAAGGAAGCGCGCCAGTTTGCCAGCGGTGGTGGTTTTACCCGCACCTTGCAAACCGGCCATCAGAATCACGGCGGGCGGCACAGCGCTCAGGTTCAGATCTTCGTTGGCCGCGCCCATCAGGCTTTCGAGTTCGGCCTGGACGATCTTCACGAACGCCTGGCCCGGCGTCAGGCTGCGCGACACCTCGGTGCCGACAGCGCGCTCCTTGACCGAATTGACGAAGTCCTTGACCACCGGCAGGGCGACGTCGGCTTCGAGCAACGCCATGCGCACTTCACGCAGGGTGTCTTTGATGTTGTCCTCGGTCAGCTTCGCCTTGCCGGTGACATGGCGCAGCGTCTGCGAGAGACGGTCGGTTAAGTTTTCAAACATTGCGCGATCCTTTCAGGCCCTGTGTAGACCGGGGTAATGGCGGCCCAGACCGGAATCAACATGTGCTCGGCGAGCCTGCGGCGTGGGCAGGTCGCGGATTATAGCGAAGACTGCGGCTGGCGGACACCTCGCTGTCAGCTTCCTGAGTCTTTCGTGCCATGGCGGTTCTATGCCAAACTCAGCCCCTTTCGGGCCTGCCTAACAGGATTTATGCTCCCCTTGTCACCCAGTTTATTGACCACTCTCGCCGCCGCCCTTCTATATGCCGCTGCGACCCTTTATCAGAGCACTCGCCTGGCCACTGGTGCCAAGGCGAACAAACGCCTGCTGGTTAGCCTCGGCGCTCTCGCCGTGGTGGCCCACGCTGCCAGTCTGCTCACGCACCTACTGACCCCGATCGGTCTGGGCCTGGACTTCTTCAGCGCCTCGAGCCTGATTGCCGCGGCAGTGATCGCGCTGACACTGATTGCCTGCTCGCGAATCCCGGTGGAAAACCTGCTGGTGCTGCTATTTCCGCTGGGCGCGATCACCGTGCTGCTGGCGCAGTTCGCGCCGACCGGCACCGTGCAGATCATCGACGAAGAGCCGGGCATCCTCGCGCACATTCTGTTGTCGATCCTCGCCTACGGCATGTTCACCATCGCCGTGTTCCAGGCCTTGTTGCTGCTGGTGCAAGACCACCAGCTCAAACACAAGCACCCGTCCGGGCTGATCAAGAATTTCCCGCCGCTGCAAACCATGGAAAGCCTGCTGTTCGGTTTCCTCTGGGCCGGCTGGACACTGCTGTCGCTGTCGCTGATTTCCGGCTGGCTGTTCGTCGAGAACCTGTTCGCCCAGCATCTGGTGCACAAGACCCTGCTGGCCTGCCTGGCCTGGATCGTCTTCAGCGTGTTGTTGTGGGGCCGCAATCGTCTCGGCTGGCGCGGTCACAAGGCGATTCGCTGGACCCTCGCCGGTTTCTGCCTGCTGATGTTGGCGTATTTCGGCAGCAAACTGGTTCGTGAATACATCCTGCACATCTGACGGGCGGCATAAATGGACGGTTTGCCCCTAGGGCCGATGCTCGCGGTATTTGTCCTGCTGATTTTATGGTCGGGGCTGTTTACCGCCGTCGAAATCGCGCAGCAGCACCTGCTCGCGCAACGCATCGCCTCGCGCGCCAACGATAAGCCGCTGGCGAAGCTGAGCTTCCCGCTCGACAGCCTTATTCTCTGCAACACCCTGTGCCGCGCTCTCGCGGTCGTCATCGCGACACTGCTGGCGATTTTCCTCTGCGAAGAAAACGGCCCATGGGCTGCGTGCCTCGGTGCCGGGGCAATCCTGCTGGTGTTCGCCGATTACTTCCCACGTACCGTCGCTCAGCGTTACCCCGATGCGGTGCTGGCGTTCGGCAATAGCTTGCTGGCGGTGCCGCTGAAGATTGTTTATCCGTTTGCCTGGCTGTTCAGCCGTATCAGCGGTTTGCTGATGAGTCCGTTTGCGCGCAAGGTTCAGGTCGTGCAGCAAAGCGAAGATGACTCTCCCGTCGATCGCTACGACGATCCAGAGCATCCAGTGCGCGCGTACCCGGTCTCAGGCATTCATGCGCTGGACAATATTACGGTCAACGACATTCTGGTGCCGCGCAGTGACGTCGACGGCATCAACCTCGATGACTCGATCGAAGAAATCATCGAACAACTGCGGCATAACAAGCGCACACGCCTGCCGGTGTTCCATAGCGACATCAATCAGGTTGAAGCGGTGCTCAACACCCGGCAGATCCGGCACCTGCTGAACAACGGCGATCTGTCGCGCGAAGCACTGCTGGCCGCCAGTTACGAACCGTACTTCGTGCCGGAAAGCACGCCGCTGCAACTGCAACTGCTGAACTTCCACAAGCAGCAGCGGCGCCTCGGCATGGTCGTGGATGAGTACGGCGAAGTGCTCGGCATCGTCACGCTGGAAGACATTCTCGAAGAAATCGTCGGCGAGTTTGAAAGTGAGCACAGTCTGGATAATCCGCATATTCATCCGCAGGGCGATGGCCGCATGGTCATTGACGGTGCCGCGTCGATCCGCGAGTTGAACAAGTGCCTGGGTTGGCATTTGCCGAGCGATGGGCCGAAAACGCTGAATGGGCTGGTGACTGAAGCATTGGAGACGATTCCGGAAAGTGCCGTTTGCTTGAAGATCGGGCGTTATCGGCTGGAGATTCTTGAGACTGAAGAGAACCGGGTTAGCAAAGTGCTGATTTGGCATACCTCTTCTGTGCCTGCTTTGGTGCCTGCCCGATAAAAATCAAAAGATCGGGCCGCGTTCGGACGATCTTTTGCTCTTGTTTGATTGTTAGCCTCCTTCCTATAATCGAAACGCTTATCCAAGCCCCCGCCAAACCTTGTGCTTACCCCGCACCCAACAGGTTTCGGCCATTTCTGTTGTACTCCGGCGACTGTTCCTACCTGAAACAGCGACCGCGCCTCATCCCACATCCCTGGGTGCTCGACCATAATAATTCGCTCCAATGGAGCTCATGACTGTCAGGGATCACCGCATGACGACCAGTACCGCTTACAGCGCCACCGCGCCTGCCCAGCCGACCAACTCCGCCACCCGCGTGGCCACGGCAAGTTTTATCGGCACGGCCATCGAGTTCTACGACTTCTATGTTTACGCCACCGCCGCCGCTTTGGTGATCGGGCCGGTGTTCTTTCCACAGACCTCTGGCACCGCGCAGATGCTGTCGGCGTTCCTGACCTTCGGCATTGCCTTCCTCGCTCGACCGCTGGGTTCGGCGCTGTTCGGCCACTTCGGTGACCGTATCGGGCGCAAGTCGACGCTGGTGGCCTCGCTGCTGTTGATGGGCGTGTGTACGACGCTGATTGGCGTACTGCCGGGCTACGCCACCATCGGCGCATGGGCGCCGATTCTGCTGTGCGTGCTGCGTTTCGGCCAAGGGTTGGGATTGGGTGGCGAATGGGGCGGTGCCGCCCTGCTCGCCACGGAAAACGCGCCGAAGGGCAAACGTGCGTGGTTCGGCATGTTCCCGCAGCTCGGGCCTTCGATTGGTTTTCTCGCAGCAAACGGGCTGTTCCTGACCCTGGCCATGACTCTCACTGACGAGCAGTTCCGCAGTTGGGGCTGGCGGATTCCGTTTCTGCTCAGCGCAGCGCTGGTGATGGTCGGCCTGTATGTACGCCTGAAACTCCATGAAACCCCGGTGTTCGCCAACGCCATCGCTCGCCAGGAGCGGGTGAAAATACCGCTGGTCGAGCTGTTCAGTCAGCACTGGGCGCCGACATTGCTGGGCGCGGCGGCGATGGTGGTCTGTTATGCGCTGTTCTATATCTCGACGGTGTTCTCCCTGAGTTACGGGGTTTCCACACTTGGCTATAGCCGCGAAACCTTCCTCGGGCTGCTGTGTTTTGCCGTGCTGTTCATGGCTGCCGCGACACCTTTGTCAGCCTGGGCCAGCGACCGTTACGGGCGCAAACCGGTGCTGATCATCGGTGGCGTGCTGGCGATTCTTTCCGGGTTCCTGATGGAGCCGTTGCTGACTCAGGGTTCGACCTGGGGCGTGGCGCTGTTTCTGTGCATCGAGCTGTTTTTGATGGGGGTGACATTCGCACCGATGGGCGCGCTGTTGCCTGAACTGTTCCCGACCCACGTGCGTTATACCGGCGCTTCGGCGGCGTATAACCTGGGCGGCATTGTCGGGGCCTCGGCGGCGCCGTTCTTTGCGCAGAAACTGGTGGCGATGGGGGGATTGGGTTATGTCGGCGGGTATGTGTCGGGGGCGGCGGTGCTGAGTTTGATTGCGGTGTTGTGTTTGAAGGAAACCCGCAATAACGACCTGAATCAGGTTGCCTGACAGAAGATCAAAAGCTTCGCGAGCAGGCTCGCTCCCACATTGGAATGCATTTCCCTGTGGGAGCGAGCCTGCTCGCGAATGTCGCGACGCGGTTTAAAGCTCGACCACAACAGCCTGAGCAGCACGGGTCGCCTTGGCACGAGCAGCCTCGATCGACTCATCCCGCGCCAGCGCCACGCCCATGCGGCGCTGGCCATTCACTTCCGGCTTACCAAACAGACGCAACGCCGTATCCGGCTCGCTCAGAGCAGCGCCGAGGTTGGCGAATGCGGTCTGCGTCGACTGCCCTTCCACCAGAATCACCGCCGAAGCCGACGGCCCGAACTGACGGATCAGCGGCACCGGCAGGCCTAGAATTGCCCGAGCGTGCAGCGCGAACTGCGACAAATCCTGCGAAATCAAGGTCACCAGGCCGGTGTCATGCGGACGCGGCGAGACTTCGCTGAACCACACCTGATCACCTTTGATAAACAGCTCAACGCCAAACAGACCACGGCCACCCAGCGCTTCAGTTACCGCTTTGGCAACGCGCTCGGACTCAGCCAGGGCAATCGGACTCATGGCTTGCGGCTGCCAGGATTCCTGATAGTCGCCCTTCTCCTGACGGTGACCGACCGGCGCGCAGAACGTGGTGCCGCCGATGTGGCGCACGGTCAGCAGGGTGATCTCGTAATCGAAATCGATGAAACCTTCGATGATCACCCGGCCTTTGCCGGCGCGACCACCCTCTTGCGCGTAATCCCATGCCTTCTGCACGTCATCAGCGCTACGCAGCAGGCTCTGGCCTTTGCCCGACGAACTCATGACTGGTTTGACGACGCATGGGAAGCCCAGGTCCTGAACGGCTTTGCTGTAGTCCTCGAAGGTGTCGGCAAAATGGTACGGCGAGGTCGGCAGATCCAGCTCTTCAGCAGCCAGACGACGGATGCCTTCGCGGTTCATGGTCAGTTGCGCAGCGCGTGCGGTCGGGATCACGGTGAAGCCTTCGGCTTCCAGTTCGACCAGCGTGGCGGTGGCGATCGCTTCGATTTCCGGCACGATGAAGTGCGGTTTCTCGGCTTCGATCACGGCACGCAGGGCAGCGCCGTCGAGCATATTGATCACGTGACTGCGATGGGCAACCTGCATGGCTGGCGCATTGGCGTAGCGATCGACGGCAATCACTTCAACGCCCAGGCGTTGCAGCTCGATCACCACTTCCTTGCCCAACTCACCACAGCCACACAGCAATACGCGGGTCGCGGTTGGCGACAATGGAGTTCCGATACGGGTCATCTCAGGTCCTCAAAGAAGCGGATCATCGAGGAAAGCAACGCCAGACGCGCTTTCCATGGGGAGAAAGCGCGGCATTTTACATGAACCTGAGGCTTTGGCTTCAGCCGGCGACGGCCTGTTTACGCTCGCGCCAGGCCATGATCAGCCAGACGGCAGTGACGCCAGCGAATTTAGAAGCCAGAGCGGTGATGATCACCGGCGGCGTCAACAGGTCGATCATGCCGAAGAAGATGAAGGTATCGAGCGGAATACTCAGCGCCGAACTGATCCACAAGCGGTCGCGCAGCGGCCGTTTGGTGATGCTGAACACCAGCCAGTCGATGCACTCGGAGACCGCGAACGCCGTGGCACTGGCCAGAGCAATGGAAGGATCGGAGGTGACATAAGACAGCACCAGCGCCGCCAGCATCGCGACGATCGCGCCGTGGCCAAAGCGGGTTTGCACCATATCGCGCAGCACGAAGACCAAGCCGCCCCAGGCCGACCAGATGATGTCCAGGTGTGGCGCGGTGGAGAAGGCGAAGTTGATCAGCACAACGCTGCTGATGTAGGCGATGAGGAAAATCATGGAGGTGACCTGTCAGATTGGCGCACAGATTACTGGACCGGCAGATCAAGAGCTACCCCCTCACCCCAGCCCTCTCCCCCAAGGGGGCGAGGGGGAAAGGGAGCAGATCTTCGTTGAATCGACTCCCGAGTTCGACTCGATAACGCAGTTCGGTGCAGCTCGAACAATCCCGTTCCTTCAGGCGAGGGGAAAGGGAGCCGATCGGGGGCTTTTCAAACCTGAGCTCGACTCAATCGTTCAGGTCGGCGTATAGCGAAAGACACCTCGGTCAGTCCCCTCTCCCCCTGGGAGAGGGTTAGGGTGAGGGCACCCTCAAGCCGATCACGATTTCGAAGGGATCATCCACACCAACCCACTCGCCTTCGCCCGCTCATGACACAACCCCAGCACCACGCGGCGCTCGTCGTTGGTCATACGGCCCCAGCGGGTGATCTCCGCGACCGTACGCTGGCAGCCAGTACAAATGTCATCCTCATCCAGCGCACAAATATTCACGCACGGCGAGGCGACCGGTCTTTCGGCTGTGTTCATTCTTCCTGCTCAACCAGATCGCGGGCATAGCGCTGCGAGTTATGCACATAGTGGGCGGCGCTGGCTTCGAGCATCTTCTTCTGCGGCTCGGTCAGTTCGCGCACGACTTTGCCCGGCGAGCCCATCACCAGCGAACCATCCGGAATTTCCTTGCCTTCGCCAATCAGCGAGTTGGCGCCAATGATGCAGTTTTTGCCGATCTTCGCGCCGTTGAGAATCACCGCGTTGATGCCGATCAGGCTGTAATCGCCGACGGTGCAGCCGTGGAGCATGGCGTTGTGGCCGATGGTCACGCCGGTACCGATGGTCAGCGGAAAGCCCATGTCGGTGTGCATCACCGTGCCGTCCTGGACGTTGCTGTTCTTGCCGATCAGGATCAGTTCGTTGTCGCCGCGCAGCACGGCGTTGAACCAGACGTTGGCGCCCTCTTCGAGTTTGACCTTGCCCACCAGTACGGCATTGGGGGCAACCCAGCTTTGTGGATGGGTCTCGACACGGGCGTCGCCCAAGCGGTATTTCATCTTGTTTTCCTCAGGGCTCACGGTGAATGGCCATTCTGCCGATGGCTCAGGTATTGATGCGTTCAAATATCAAGAAAGCTTTTCGGCGGTTGGTGCAGGCTGATCTTGGCGTCATAGAGCAGATTGATCAACTCGACGATCATGATCGCCGTCAGCCCCCAGATCTTGTACTCGCCAAAGCGGTAGCTCGGCACGTACCAGCTGCGACCCTGATAGTCGATGCGGTGCGTGTGTTCACGGGGGTCTTTGCGGAAGAATTCCAGCGGCACAGTGAACACCGCAGCAATCTCGGCATCGTTGGCCAGATACTCGACAAAATCAGGGATGACGCCGACATAAGGCGTGACCTTGATGCCGTGCAGGGAGATCAGCGGACTGAGCGGGCCGATGATTTCAACCAGGCCGGGTGGCAGGCCGATCTCTTCTTCGGCTTCGCGTAGCGCGGTGAAGATCAGGTCGGGGTCTTCCGGGTCGCGACGGCCACCGGGGAACGCGACTTCGCCGCCGTGGGTCGAGAGCCCGCTGGCGCGCAGGGTCAGTACCAGTTCCGGCTCGTCACTGCGGGTGATCGGCACCAGAACGGCGGCCTCGGGGAAACGGGTGTCGGTCTCCAGCGTGCGCGGTGTGTGGTTGCTAACCCTATGCAGTAGCTCGTCCAGCATGAGTGTTCTCGATCTGTGCCTTACTCTGCATCATGCACCAATCGTTGCAAGCGCCCAAGCCCCCGAAACCCGCCGTGTCGCGAAACGACAACTTGCCGACCGGCACCGCTGCACGCCAAGATAGGCGCAGCATTCAGGAAGCCCAGCATGAAATTTTGCAGCCACTGCGGTAACCCGGTCACCCAGCGCATTCCCGAAGGCGATTCGCGGCTGCGATTTGTCTGTGACAGCTGTCAGACCATTCACTATCAAAACCCCAATATCGTCGCCGGTTGCGTGCCGACCTGGGGCACGAAAGTGTTGCTCTGCCGCCGCGCCATCGAGCCGCGTCTCGGCTACTGGACCTTGCCCGCCGGCTTCATGGAGAACGGCGAGACCATCGAGCAGGCCGCCGTACGCGAAACTGCCGAAGAAGCCTGCGCCCGGGTGCGCAACCTGAGTATCTACACGCTGATCGACGTACCGCACATCAGTCAGGTGCATGTGTTCTTCCGCGCCGAACTGGTCGACCTGGACTTTGCCGCCGGCCCCGAGAGCCTCGAAGTACAACTATTCGACGAAGCCGACATTCCCTGGGACGAGCTGGCTTTCCGCACGGTGGGACGTACCTTAGAATGCTTCTTCGCTGATCGGCGTATCGAGGCGTATCCGGTTCGGTCGGAATCGATTCCTCCGTTGGCGCAGCCGGTCATTATTTAATCAAGACATTGGCGTGATGGCCGACAAAAAGATCGCAGCCTTCGGCAGCTCCTACCTGTACACATACATATAAAATGTTGGTTATCCGCGTCACTCCCTGGGGAATCGTTTCAATGCGCTGGTTGCTTGCCCTGTTTTGCCTGTCGTTCGTTACCGTCTCCCAAGCGTCCTTCGTGACCACCGTGACGCCGTCGAATACCCCGCTCATCGAGAAAGTCCTGGTGCTCAAAGCGGCCCATCAACTGCAGTTGATCGCCGACGGCAAGCCGTTGAAGACCTATCGCATTTCCTTGGGCAAAGGCGCGAAGAAAGGCCCGAAGCTGATAGAGGGCGACAAGCGCACGCCAGAAGGTTTCTATTGGATCGACTGGCGCAAGACCAGCGACAAATTCAATCTGTCGATGCACATTTCCTACCCGAACATCAGCGATTCGGCCCGCGCCCGGCGTGAAGGCGTCGAGCCCGGCGGGATGATCATGATCCACGGCACGCCGGATTCGGAAGAGACCCCGGAAGACCTGTTCCACACCCTCGACTGGACTGACGGCTGTGTCGCCATGCGCAACGTTGATATGCGCGAAGTATGGAACCTGGTGCCGGACGGCACGATGGTCGAAATTCGCCCTTAAACCCTGACCACTGGTCACCTGCAAAAAAATAAACCAAAAGATCGCAGCCTGCGGCAGCGCCTACAGAGGTGATACCACTCTCAACTGTAGGCGCTGCCGCAGGCTGCGATCTTTTGCTTTTTATAGGCCAACACTAATACCACTTGAAACCACACCCCCTAAAACCCGCCATTCCATTGGGCCAAAGCCTATTTTCGCGCGTTGACATGGTATTCAAGTGGTATTAATTTCCGCCCCACAAGCGAGCCACAACAATCCTATACTCGCGACGGAAATGCCCTACATGAACGACCTTCATACCCTACGCCCGGACGACTCTCAGCCGACGCCGCTGTACCTGCAGCTAGCGCGCAATCTGGAAGCAGCGATTCATGCCGGGCAGTGGAAGTCCGAACAGGCGATGCCTTCGGAACGCAACCTCAGCGAGCAACTGGGCATCTCCCGGGTGACTGCGCGCAAGGCGCTGGAAGTCCTGCTCGATCAAGGCCTGATCCGTCGCCTGCAAGGTTCCGGCACCTTCATCACCCCTCGCCTCGAACAACCGCTGTCGCGCCTTTCGGGTTTCAGCGAGATGCTGCGCCTCAAGGGCTTCGTGCCCAGTTCGCAATGGCTGGAACGCGAAGTCACCCTGCCGACCCACGAAGAACTGATCCGCCTCAGCCTGTCGCCCAACGACAAGGTCGCGCGCATGAAGCGTCTGCGCAAAGCCGATGACACGGTGATGGCCATCGAAATGAGCACCCTGCCCGCCTCGATCATGCCCAAGCCGCAACTGGTCGGCGATTCGCTCTACGAATACCTCGACGGCATCGGCAAGCCGATCGTCCGCGCCCTGCAGCACATCCAGGCGATCAACGCCTCTGACGAGTTCGCCGCGCTGGTCGGCATTGCCCCCGGCACCGCGATGTTACTGATGACCCGGGTCGGCTACCTCGAAGACAACACCCCGATCGAAGTCACCGACACCTATTGCCGCAACGACTACTACGACTTTGTTGCAGAGCTTCGTAGATAAAGAGCTGCGTCGATAAGCGCAGTCACAAGCGAGAACCAAAATGTCCGAAGACAACATCCTTACCGCCAGCGGCTGGATTCGCGGCCGGCTGGTCCACGAACACGGCAAAGTCGTGTCGATCGAAGGCGTGCCCTGCGATCCGGCCGACAATGACCTGCCGTATCTGCTGCCGGGTTTCATCGATCTGCACGTCCACGGCGGCGGTGGCAAAGACATCATGGAAGGCGCCAGCGCCTTCGAGACGATCACCAGAACCCACGTGCGTTTCGGCACCACCTCGCTGCTGGCCACCACCATGACCGCGCCGAGCGCCGAGATCTCCAGTGTCTTGAAAGAAGTCGGAGAGTTCTGCGAACAGCGTCCGCAAGGTGCCGCGCGAGTCCTCGGCGTACATCTCGAAGGCCCGTACATCAATCCGGGAAAACTCGGCGCGCAACCGAACTTCGCCCACACCGCGTTAATGGCCGAAGTCGAAGAATATCTGGCACTGGCGCCGATCCGGGTGATCACCATCGCCCCGGAAATCGCCGGCCACGACGGTTTGATCCGTGAGCTGAGCAGCCGTGGCGTGCGCATGCAGATCGGCCACACCCTCGGCAGTTACGAAGAAGGCGTCGCCGCCCTCGATGCCGGCGCGACCAGTTTCACCCACCTCTACAACGCCATGAGCCCGCTGCATCACCGCGAGCCGGGCATCGTCGGCGCCGCGCTGGCCCACGCCAAATTCGCCGAGCTGATTCCGGATTTGCTGCACGTGCATCCCGGTGCGATCCGCGTGGCCTTGCGTTCGATCCCGTGCCTGTATTGCGTCACCGATTCGACCGCCGCCGCTGGCATGCCCGACGGTGAATACAAGCTCGGCAGCCACACCGTGACCAAATGCCTGGGCGGCGTACGCCTGCCCGACGGCACGTTGGCCGGCAGCACCCTGACCATGGATCAGGCCCTGCGCAATCTGGTGAAGATTGGTTTGCCGCTCGCCGAGGCCTCGCAGCGCCTGTCGCAATTTCCCGCCGACTACCTCGGCATCAACGAACGCGGGCGCCTGCAACCAGGGGCCTGGGCCGACTGCGTGCGGCTGGATCGCTCACTCACACTGACCGCCGTCATGGTCGAAGGAGAAGACATTGACTTCAAAAATGCTTGAGGAGGCGCTGTCCTCGTTCGAGGCCGTGCAAGCCCAACTGCAACAGCTCGACCCGCAAATGATCGAAATTGCCGGGCGCCTGCGCCGTCAGCCACCGCAAGTGGCAATGACTGTGGCGCGCGGCAGTTCCGACCACGCTGCGAGCTACTTCGCCTACCTGACCATGCAGCAACTCGGCGTACCGGTGGCGTCGTTGCCGATGTCGGTGGTGACCATGCAGCAGGCGCCGTTGAAGGTCAGCGGTCAGGTCGCGTTCGCCTTTTCCCAGTCGGGGCAAAGCCCGGATCTGGTCAACAGCCTGCGCCTGTTGCGCAAGCGTGGCGCGCTCAGTGTGTCGATGGTCAACGCCGCCGATTCGCCACTGGAAGCCGCGTGTGAATTCAGCGTTCCCCTGCTCGCCGGGACTGAAAGCAGCGTCGCCGCGACCAAAAGTTTTATCGCCACCCTCAGCGCCAGCGCCCGTTTGGTCGCGCACTGGAAAGAGGACAGCGAATTGCTCGAAGCCGGCAACGCCCTGCCGGAAGGCCTGCGCGAAGCGGCGAAACAGGACTGGAGCGTGGCCATCGAAGCACTGCGCGATTGCCAGCGTTTGATGGTCATCGGTCGCGGTGCCGGTTTTGCCATCGCCCAAGAGGCGGCGCTGAAATTCAAGGAAACCTCGGCGATTCAGGCCGAAGCCTTCAGCAGCGCCGAAGTGCGTCACGGCCCGATGGCACTGATCGACGAACACTATCCGTTGCTGGTTTTCGCCCCACGCGGTGCCGAGCAGGCTGGCCTGTTGAGCCTCGCGGCAGAAATGCGTCAGCGCGGCGCCCGTGTGTTGTTGGCCGCGCCGGATGACGTGACCGAGCGCGACCTGACCCTGACCCGCGCCGAACACCCGGCCCTTGATCCGATTCTGGCGATCCAGAGTTTCTACGTGATGGCCGCCGGTCTGGCGGTGGCCCGTGGCATGGACCCGGATCAGCCGCGCCACCTGAGCAAAGTGACCCGCACGCATTAATTGAAGCAAGCCTGTAGGAGCTGCCGAAGGCTGCTCCTATAGGGGACATCGAACCGAGATATAACCGATGAGACCGAGCCATGCACAACAACAATAAAGAGCTGACCCTCAGCGCCCCGCTCAGCGGCCCGGTGCTCACGCTCGCCAAAGTCCCGGACGCGGTGTTCGCCAGCGGCGCCATGGGCGACGGCATTGCTATCGACCCGATCAACGACACGCTGTATTCGCCGTGCGCCGGAATGATCATTCACGTTGCCCGCACCGGCCACGCGCTCACCGTGCGTGCCGACAACGGCGCGGAGATCCTTCTGCATCTGGGCCTCGACACCGTTGAGTTGAACGGCGAAGGCTTCTCGATGCTGGTCAAGGATGGCACCCGCGTCAGCAAGGGCCAGCCGTTGTTGCGCTATGACCTGGACAAGGTCGGCCAGCAATGCAAAAGCCTGGTCAGCCTGTTGATCCTGACCAACAGCCAGGATTTTCAGGTGCGGCCGATTACGCTCAAAGCAGTGAAAGTCGGCGAGCCGTTGCTGCACATTATTGCGCGCAACGGTCTGGCGGCGAGCGCAGCAGTCATCGACGGGCCTGAGGTTCTTGGCCATGTTCTGGTGGCCCATCGCGGTGGTTTGCATGCCCGCCCGGCTGCGTTGATTCGGCAGACTGCGCAAGGGTTCAAGAGCCAGTCGCAACTGCACTTCGCCGGCAAATCGGCGCCGTGCAACAGCCTGATCGGTTTGATGGGCCTGGCCGTTGGCGAGCAGGATGAGGTGCAGGTCAGTTGCCAGGGGCCGGACGCTGAAGCGGCGTTGCAAGCGTTGCTTACGGCGTTGGCCACCGCGCTGCCGGGTGATCATCACGCTGCGGCGCCGGTCAATGCTGCCACTCTTAAGCGCCCGGCCGAGGCTGGCGTGTTGCACGGTGTCTGCGCTGCGCCAGGACTGGTTGGCGGGCCGCTGTTTCGTTTGAACGCGATCAGTTTGCCAGCGGATGCGGGCAATCATGATCCGCTACGGCAACAGCAGGTGCTCGACACGGCGCTGACTCAGGTCCGCAACGAAATCGACGCCACCCTCGCGCAAGCGAAAAAACACAGGAATGCCGACGAAGAAGCGATCTTCGCCGCGCATCTGGCTCTGCTGGAAGATCCGGCGCTGCTTGATGCTTCGCAACAGTCCATCGAACAAGGCACTGCAGCCACTCACGCCTGGAGCCAGTCAATCGACGTGCAGTGCGAAATGCTGCAGCACACCGGCAGCGCGCTGCTGGCCGAGCGCGCCAACGATCTGCGTGACCTCAAGCAACGGGTGTTGCGGGCATTGCTTGGTGAAGCGTGGCATTACGACGTACCGGCCGGTGCCATCGTCGCGGCGCATGAACTGACGCCTTCGGATCTGCTGCAACTCAGTGCGCAAGGCGTTGCCGGGTTATGCATGGCCGAGGGTGGCGCGACGTCGCATGTGGCAATTCTCGCTCGCGGCAAAGGTCTGCCGTGCATGGTGGCGTTGGGTTCTGCCTTGCTTGATCAGCGACAAGGCCAAGCGGTGGTGCTCGATGCCGACGGAGGACGCCTCGAACTGACGCCAGATGCCGAACGCCTGGCTGAAGTTCAGCAGGCGCAACTCGACCGTCAGCAGCGCCGCGACGCACAGCAAGCCAAGGCTCACCTGCCTGCAGAAACCCGCAACGGCGTGACCATCGAAGTCGTCGCCAACGTTGCCTCCAGCGGTGAAGCGGTAGATGCCTTCGCCAACGGCGCTGATGGCGTTGGTCTGTTGCGCACTGAGTTTTTGTTCGTCGATCGTCAGACCGCGCCGGATGTCGAAGAACAGCGTGCGGCCTATCAAGGCGTACTGGACGCGATGGGCGAGCACCCGGTGATCATCCGCACCATCGACGTCGGCGGCGACAAGCAACTCGACTACCTGCCGCTGCCGGTCGAGGCCAACCCGGTGCTCGGCCTGCGCGGCATTCGTCTGGCTCAGGCGCGCCCGGAAATCCTCGACCAGCAACTGCGCGCGCTGCTGCAAGTCAGCCCGCTGCGCCGCTGCCGGATCCTGTTGCCGATGGTCACCGAAGTGGATGAGTTGCTGCACATCCGCCAACGCGTAGATGCGTTGTGCCTGGAGCTGAAGATCACCCAACGCCCGGAAATCGGCGTGATGATTGAAGTCCCTGCCGCCGCATTGCAGGCCGAACAACTGGCCGAACATGCGGACTTCCTTTCCATCGGCACCAACGATCTCTCCCAATACACCTTGGCCATGGACCGCGACCACGCCGGCTTGGCCGCTAGGGTCGACGCCCTGCACCCGGCGCTGCTGCGCCTGATCGCCATGACCTGCGAAGGCGCGGCAGTGCACAAGCGTTGGGTCGGCGTCTGCGGCGCCCTCGCCTCCGACCCGCTGGCCACACCCGTTTTGATCGGCCTCGGCGTGAGCGAACTTTCGGTCAGCCCGGTGCAGATCGGTGAAATCAAGGACCGCGTGCGTCAACTGCACGAAGCCGAATGTCAGCGCCTGAGTCGCGACCTGCTCAAGCTGAGCAGCGCCGCCGCCGTGCGTCACGCCTGTCATCAACATTGGCCTCTGCGCTAACAAAAACAAAAAGGACAAACGCCATGTACCAACTCTTCATCGAAGGCCTGCAACGCCTCGGCCGCGCGCTGATGCTGCCGATCGCGATCCTGCCGATTGCCGGCCTGCTGCTGCGTCTGGGTGATACCGACCTGCTGAACATCGCGATCATCCACGATGCCGGCCAAGTGATCTTCGCCAACCTGGCGATGATCTTCGCCATCGGCATCGCCGTCGGTTTCGCCAAGGACAATAACGGCACCGCCGGTCTTGCCGGAGTGATCGGTTATCTGGTGATGATCTCCACGCTGAAGGTGCTCGATGCGAGCATCAACATGGGCATGCTCGCCGGGATTGTCAGCGGCCTGATGGCGGGCGCGCTGTACAACCGCTTCAAGGACATCAAGCTGCCGGAATACCTGGCGTTCTTCGGTGGCCGGCGGTTTGTGCCGATTGTCACCGGGTTCGCGGCGGTCGGCCTCGGTGTCGTGTTCGGCTATATCTGGCCGCCGATCCAGCACGGCATCAACGCGTTTGGTGCGCTGATGATGGAAAGCGGCAGTATCGGCGCGTTCGTGTTTGGCGTGTTCAACCGCCTGCTGATCGTCACCGGCCTGCACCACATCCTCAACAACATGGCGTGGTTCGTGTTCGGCAATTTCACCGATCCAACTACCGGGGCTCTGGTGACGGGTGACCTGTCGCGCTACTTTGCCGGTGATCCGAAGGGCGGCCAGTTCATGACCGGCATGTTCCCGATGATGATCTTCGGCCTGCCCGCCGCGTGTCTGGCGATGTATCGCAACGCCCTGCCGGAACGGCGCAAGGTGATGGGCGGGATTTTTCTGTCGATGGCTTTGACGTCGTTTTTGACTGGGGTGACCGAGCCGATTGAATTCGCCTTCATGTTTCTGGCGCCGTTGTTGTATCTGCTGCATGCGCTGCTGACCGGGTTGTCGATGGCGATCACCAATGCGCTGAACATCCATTTGGGTTTTACCTTCTCTGGCGGCTTCATCGACATGGTGCTGGGTTGGGGTCGGTCGACCAATGGCTGGTTGGTGATTCCGGTCGGGCTGGCTTACGCCGTGGTGTATTACGCGGTGTTTGATTTCTGCATTCGTCGCTTCAACTTGAAGACGCCGGGGCGTGAGGATGTGGCGACGGCTGAAAAAGCGGTTTTCGCGGAAAACGAACGCGCCGGGGCTTACATCAAGGCACTCGGTGGTGCAGACAACCTTGTGACTGTCGGTGCCTGCACTACGCGGTTGCGACTGGAAATGGTGGATCGCAACAAGGCATCCGATGCAGACCTGAAAGCATTGGGTGCGATGGCCGTTGTGCGTCCGGGCAAGGGTGGCAGTTTGCAGGTGGTGGTCGGTCCGCTGGCCGACAGCATTGCTGATGAGATTCGCCTGGCGATGCCGGCCTTGGGGCGTGCGGTTCTTGCTGAACCTGTAGAGGTTGTCGAAGAGCCGAAAGCGGTTGTGGTCGCAGGCACCGAAGCTCAGCAATGGCTGAATGCGCTGGGTGGTGGCGACAACGTGCTGCAACTGGATTGCATTGCCATGAGCCGGATTCGCTTGCTGTTGGCGGATGGCAATGCGCTGTCCGAGGCGCAGTTGAAGGAGCTGGGTTGTCAGGGTGTCAGCCAGTTGGAGGGTGGGGTCTGGCATTTGCTGGTGGGTGACAAAGCTGCGAGTTTGAGTGGAGCACTTGAAGCGCTGGTCAATCGCAGTGAGGTCAGTACAAAGGTTTAAGCCAAAGCAAAATCAAACAGCCTTGCTGATCAAGGAAAAGCCGCTGCGCTATCAAGCACAGCGGCTTTTTTTCGGCAGCTACTTGGCTGCAACAACGGTAAACGTACGAGCCTGTGACATACCAGCGCTTCCTCTGGCCGCAATCGAATGAGCACCCAGCGCCAGACCTGTCAGGTGCAGCGCCCAGCTTCCTGTACCACTGGCGATTACTTGCCCCTTCACAACAGAAGCGTCCAGGATTTCAACTCTCTCTCCAGCAACTGCAATCCCGCTCAAGTGCACAGAAGTTGCAAAAGTGGCGCCACCGTTGGGAATTTCTAGGCCGTTTTCGTCTTTCACATAGGCGATTACTGGCACAACATTTTTTTCAGCAGACATATCTAAGTTCCTTCTTACCCGTTTTGGATGGAAGGCTTATCTGACAGGAGTTGGAGGTATCGCACCACTGTCAGAAATTACAGGTCAAGGGCTGTTTGCGATGAACGGTCAACGCCACATCTGCCACTGAGTTGAGCCGCGAACGTCAATCTGCAAAGTCATGCGTTTGAGCAGGCTCGCCCCTATCCAAATGGGGCGAACCTGTTTGCGATGTCCCCGTATAGATCAGATTTGCGGGTCTACCCGATCCAGTGCGCGATTTACCGCCAGTTCGGCGAGCATGACGATTTGCTGGATACCTAATACCGTGCTGCGCTGCGAACCGCTTAGCTCATTGGCGAAGTTGCTGGCGGCGGTGCTTGCCGAAGCTAACGATTCGCAGGCGTGGGCGAGCAGGCTTTCGGTGTCGACCTCTGGGCGGACCATGAACATGGTGCTCGGTCGGCAGGGCTTTGCGGGGTCGGGGCACAGATAGAAGTCGAGGGCGCGTTTGATGGCTTCGCGGTTTCGGGCCTGGTCTTCGGCGCGAAGGGCTTCTTCGAGTGGGGTTTTGGTTTCGGGTGGATCGGGTACGGGCTTAGTCATTGCAATGATCTCTAATCAATGATTGAGCCATCACTGGTCGTTTCTCACGCGACGAAGAGGTGGCAGCTATGTGCGGAGTGAGAAACCGGTAAGAGATCAACCCGGCCGAACCGAAGTCCGCCCGCACACAGCCGCCATAGAACATCACCAGCAGCAAATGAGCTGGCGGCGATTATGGTGCTACTGACGTTTGATTAAAACCTCTTACCGGGTTCTCACGCCCGATCACCGATTTGCGGTGACAACCAAAGACTAGAGACCCGACGTCCGACGGACAACCTGAAAACCCTGTGGGAAGGTTCTGGTTATTCGACACATCATTAAACAGACAAAAACAAACCCTCACCCTAGCCCTCTCCCAGAGGGAGAGGGGACTGAACGAGGTGTTTGGTGGATGTACGCCGACGTGAAATACCAAGTCGAACTCATATCCTGAAAAGCCCAAAAATCGGCCCCCTCTCCCTCAGGAGAGGGCTGGGTGGGCGGCGTTCCGATGAGGGGCAGCTCCAACACAAATCAAAAACCGAACACCCCGTGCTCTTTACCACTCAACAGGATGAGCGTTAGCTCGGCTGCAGCTTTTGATCTTGATCCACCCGCCCCGTCGGCAGGCTTCGTTCCGGGATTGATCCGGGGGGTGGGAGCGCAGCGACCGTTTGGCGAAGCCAAACACATCGAGAGGAGGTGCAGCGAAGCAAACCGGAGGCGATGCGCCCGGATCAATCCCGGAGCGAAGGAACCCCGAGCCTCAGCGAGTGGGCCGAACGTTGGGGCAAGCCTTTTGGGTTACCTTTTCGGCGTTTGGAAAAGGTGACCCGCCGTAAGGGCGGAACCCTAAGCAGCCGTTACCGCAGCAACGGATATGTACCCGATCAGTCAGAACATCATTGCCTGATCCGACGCCTTCGCGAGCAGGCTCGCTCCCACATTGGAACCCCTTCGCCCACAAAATCGCAGGCAACAAAAAACCCGCAGACAATCACTCATCTGCGGGTTTCTTGTTTCAGCAGCAAGAAAGATCAGAAATCTTCCAGCCGCCACACCTCATAAGCCGGCGTCTCGTAGGGATGGCTCAACTTGAGCGCCGCCACAACAGCCACGATCAACTCATCCGCCACCACAAGCTCAACCTTCCATTCCTCAACCCGCTCAACCTGCCCCGCCTCGCCAATGAACGGCTGACTGCCGTCCAACGGTCGAAACTGGCCAGACCCAAGCACCTGCCACGCACAGTGGTCATAGTCACCGATCCGCCCACCACCGGCAGCGAACACTGCCCCTTTGACCACCTCGACATGACTGTCAGGAACAAAAAACGCCAGCTTGTACACAGGCCTTAGTTCACCCAGACGCGCGCGTTACGGAACATGCGCATCCAAGGAGCATCCTCGGTCCAGTCTTCCGAACGCCACGAGTTCTGCACCGCGCGGAACACACGCTCCGGGTGCGGCATCATGATCGTCACGCGACCGTCGCGGCTGGTGAGGCCGGTGATCCCGCGCGGCGAACCGTTCGGGTTGGCCGGGTAGGCTTCGGTGACCTTGCCGTGGTTGTCGACGAAACGCATCGCCACGCAACCGGACAGATCGGCTTCCAGCAGGGCTTCTTCGCTGGAGAACTCGGCGTGACCTTCACCGTGAGCGATGGCGATCGGCATACGCGAACCGGCCATGCCTTGCAGGAAGATCGAGTTCGACTCCTGAACCTGAACCATCGCCACGCGCGCTTCGAACTGCTCGGAGCGGTTACGCACGAAGTGCGGCCAGAATTCGCTGCCCGGAATCAGCTCGTGCAGGTTGGACATCATCTGGCAACCGTTGCACACGCCGAGGGTGAAGCTGTCGTTACGTTCGAAAAAGCCCTGGAACGCGTCGCGGGCGCGGCTGTTGAACAGTGCCGACTTGGCCCAGCCTTCGCCGGCGCCGAGAACGTCGCCGTAGGAGAAACCACCGCAGGCCACCAGACCTTTGAACTCGTTCAGGTCGACACGGCCGGCCAGAATATCGCTCATGTGCACGTCGATCGCGTTGAAACCGGCGCGGTCGAACGCGGCGGCCATTTCCACCTGACCGTTGACGCCCTGCTCACGCAGCACGGCAACCTGTGGGCGGATGCCTTTCTTGATGTAAGGCGCGGCGATGTCCTGGTTGACGTCGTAGCTGAGCTTGACGCTCAGGCCCGGGTTGTCTTCTTCCAGCAGCACGTCGAACTCTTGTTCGGCGCAGTCGGCGTTGTCACGCAGACGCTGGATCTGGTAGCTGGTCTCGGCCCACTGACGTTGCAGCAGACGACGCTGACCTTCGAACACGGTGTCACCGTTGAAGGTGATGTTGATCTGGCCATTGTTGATCGGCTGACCGATCACCGATACGCAGTCGCCCAGACCGGCCGCGCTGAATTGCGCGAGGATATCTGGCGTGGCGTCCTGACGAACCTGGATCACGGCGCCCAGCTCTTCGTTGAACAGGATCGCGGCGATTTCCGCCGAAGACTCGGCAACGCTGTCGAGGTTCAGGCTCAGACCGCAGTGGCCGGCGAAGGCCATTTCCACCACGGAGGTCAGCAGACCACCGTCGGAACGGTCGTGGTAAGCCAGCAGGTGACCGTCGGCGTTGAGGCCCTGGATCACGGCGAAGAAGGCTTTCAGGTCTTCGGCGTCATCGACATCCGGCGCATATTTGCCGAGCTTGCCGTGAACCTGAGCAAGGATCGAAGCACCCATACGGTTCTGACCGCGGCCGAGGTCGATCAGGATCAGGTCGGTGGTGCCCTTGTCCATGCGCAGTTCCGGGGTCAGGGTCTGACGGATGTCAGCCACTGGCGCGAAACCGGTCACGATCAGCGACATCGGCGAGGTCACGGTTTTTTCTTCGCCGTTATCGTTCCAGCGGGTGGCCATGGACATCGAGTCCTTGCCCACCGGAATGGTGATGCCCAGCTCAGGGCACAGTTCCATACCGACCGCTTTCACGGTGTCGTATAGACGCGCGTCTTCGCCCGGGTGGCCGGCAGCCGACATCCAGTTCGCCGACAGTTTGATGTCGGAGAGCTTGTTGATACGCGAGGCAGCGATGTTGGTCAGGGTTTCGCCGATGGCCATGCGGCCCGACGCCGGAGCGTCCAGCAGTGCCAGCGGAGTCCGCTCGCCCATCGCCATCGCTTCACCGGTGTAAACGTCAAAACTGGTGGCGGTGACAGCAACGTCGGCCACCGGAACCTGCCATGGGCCAACCATTTGGTCACGGGCCACGAGGCCGGTGATGGTGCGGTCGCCGATGGTGATCAGGAAGCTTTTGCTCGCCACGGCCGGGTGATGCAGAACGCGTTCGATGGACTCGCTGATGTCGAGGTTCGACGGATCGAAGTCATCGCCCAACTCAGCTTCACGAACCACCGAACGGTGCATGCGCGGGGCTTTGCCCAGCAACACTTCCAGCGGCATGTCCACCGGGTTGTTGCCGAAGTGGCTGTCGGTCACGGTCAGTTGCGGCTCGGCAGTCGCCTCGCCCACTACGGCAAACGGGCAACGCTCACGTTCGCAGATCGCCTGGAAGCGCTCGAAGTCTTCCGGGCCGACCGCCAGAACGTAACGTTCCTGGGATTCGTTGGACCAGATTTCGTGCGGGGCCATGCCCGGCTCGTCGTTGGGAATGTTGCGCAGTTCGAAACGGCCACCGCGGTCGCCGTCGTTGACCAGTTCCGGGAAGGCGTTGGACAGACCGCCCGCGCCCACGTCGTGGATGAAGCTGATCGGGTTTTTGTCACCCAGTTGCCAGCAACGGTCGATGACTTCTTGGCAGCGACGCTCCATTTCAGGGTTTTCACGCTGCACGGAAGCGAAGTCGAGATCCGCCGAACTGGTGCCGGTGGCCATCGAGGACGCGGCACCGCCACCCAGACCGATGAGCATCGCCGGGCCGCCGAGGACGATCAGCTTGGAGCCAACGACGATTTCGCCTTTCTTGACGTGTTCTTCACGGATGTTGCCCATGCCGCCAGCGAGCATGATCGGCTTGTGGTAACCACGAACTTCGTCACCGTGCGGGGTGGTGATCGACTGTTCGAAGGTACGGAAGTAACCGGTCAGGGCCGGACGACCGAATTCGTTGTTGAACGCAGCGCCGCCGAGCGGGCCTTCGATCATGATGTCCAGCGCGGTAACAATGCGCTCAGGCTTGCCGTACGGCACTTCCCACGGCTGTTCGAAGCCCGGGATCTGCAGGTTGGACACGGTGAAACCGGTCAGGCCAGCCTTTGGCTTGGCGCCACGGCCGGTTGCACCTTCGTCGCGGATCTCGCCACCGGAACCGGTCGATGCGCCCGGGAACGGAGCAATTGCGGTCGGGTGGTTGTGGGTTTCAACCTTCATCAGGATGTGCACCGGCTCCTGCACCGCGCCGTACTGGCGGGTTTCAGGATTCGGGAAGAAACGGCCGGCAACGTTGCCGACGATCACCGAGGCGTTGTCCTTATAAGCCGACAGAACGCCTTCACTGTGCATCACGTAGGTGTTCTTGATCATGCCGAACAGGCTTTTTTCCTGGTTCTCACCATCAATATCCCAACTGGCGTTGAAGATTTTGTGGCGGCAGTGCTCGGAGTTGGCCTGGGCGAACATCATCAGTTCGATGTCGTGCGGGTTGCGCTTCAAGCCATTGAAGGCGTCGACCAGATAGTCGATCTCGTCTTCGGCCAGAGCCAGGCCCAGCTCGGTATTGGCTTTTTCCAGCGCAGCGCGACCACCACCGAGGATGTCGATTGCAGTCAGCGGCTTCGGCTCGGCGTGACTGAACAGACCGGCGGCCTGTTCGAGGTTGGCCAGGACGATCTGGGTCATGCGGTCATGCAGCACGTCGGCAATCTGCTGCGCTTCAGCTTCGCTGAACTGACCGGCGACGTAGAAGGCGATACCGCGCTCCAGACGCTGGATCTTGCTCAGGCCGCAGTTGCGGGCGATGTCGCTGGCCTTGCTCGACCATGGCGAAATGGTGCCGAAACGCGGCAACACCAGAAACAGACGGCCGGTAGGCTCTTGTACCGGAACGCTTGGACCGTACTTCAGAAGGCGCGCAAGCACCTGCTGTTCGTCGCCGGTCAGGACGCCGGTGACTTCGGCGAAGTGAGCGAATTCAGCATACAGGCCACTGACAGCTGGAACCTTCTGGCTCAGTTGCTCAAGGAGTTTGCTGTGGCGAAAGGCAGAAAGGGCAGGAGCGCCGCGCAGGATCAACATCTTCGGGACAGCCTCGGGAAGGGGTGTGCTTTGAGGCCGTGCATTCTAGCCTAAACCGCCCTCAACATCACCCGAAACGCTACGCACGGTTGCACTCGGGTATCAATCTGTGTTTCCGACTTCAGAGTCAGGTAAATCAGCGATTCAGAGGCAGCTTATTTTTACTGTAACAAAATGCCGTCAAGCCCCGTTTCTGCGGGGTTTCGTGCAGTTTTGTGATCGCTAGCAGACTCGCCCTGCACTGTCGAGATATGGCGCCCGCAGCCGTTTGCGTATACTGCGCAGATGTTTTTCCCAACGGCTTTGCGTCCGCGGTACGCCAAATGGCTGATCGCAACCGGACTCTTCCTGATGCTTGGTGGCTGTGTTGATAAACCCAACACACTCGAGCGCGTAAAGGAGGATGGTGTGCTGCGGGTGATTACCCGTAACAGCCCCGCCACCTACTTTCAGGATCGCAGCGGTGAAACCGGCTTCGAATACGAGCTGGTGAAGCGTTTCGCCGACGATTTGGGTGTCGAGCTGAAGATCGAGACCGCCGACAACCTCGACGACCTCTTCGATCAGATCGGCAAACCGAACGGCCCGGTGCTGGCCGCCGCCGGTCTGGTCAGCAGCGATCAGCGCAAGCAGCAGGTGCGCTTTTCGCACTCCTACCTTGAAGTCACCCCGCAGATCATCTATCGCAACGGCCAGTCACGGCCGACCGATCCTGGCGATCTGGTCGGCAAGAAGATCATGGTGCTCAAGGGCAGCACCCACGCCGAGCAACTGGCGGAGCTGAAAAAGAAATTCCCCGGCATCGAGTATGAAGAGTCCGACGCGGTTGAAGTGGTCGACCTGCTGCGCATGGTCGATGAAGGCCAGATCGACCTGACCTTGGTCGATTCCAACGAAGTGGCGATGAATCAGGTGTACTTCACCAACATTCGTGTGGCCTTCGACCTCGGTGATGCGCGCAGCCAGAGCTGGGCGGTCGGCCCGGGCGAAGACAACAGCCTGCTCAACGAAATCAACGCGTACCTGGACAAAGTGCAGAAGAACGGCACCCTGCAACGCTTGAAGGATCGCTATTACGGCCACGTCGATGTTCTCGGCTATATGGGCGCCACGACCTTCGCCCAGCACTTGCAGCAGCGCCTGCCGAAATACGAACAGCACTTCAAGAATTACGCGAAGAAAGAGAAAGTCGACTGGCGTCTGCTGGCGGCCATTGGTTATCAGGAATCGCTGTGGCAGCCGACGGTTACCTCGAAGACCGGCGTGCGCGGGCTGATGATGCTGACCCAGAACACGGCACAGGCAATGGGCGTGTCCAACCGCCTCGATCCGAAGCAGAGCATCATGGGCGGCGCCAAGTACCTGGCTTATATGAAGGATCAGCTCGACGATTCGATCAAGGAGCCGGATCGCACCTGGTTCGCCCTCGCGGCCTACAACGTCGGCAGTGGCCACCTGGATGACGCGCGCAAGCTGACGGCCAAGGAAGGGCTGAACCCGGACAAATGGCTGGATGTGAAGAAGATCCTGCCGCGCCTGTCGCAGAAACAGTGGTACAGCAAGACGCGTTATGGCTACGCCCGAGGCGGCGAGCCGGTGCACTTTGTGGCGAACATTCGTCGCTACTACGACATTTTGACCTGGGTGACGCAGCCGCAACTTGAGGGTGATCAAGTGGCTGAGGGCAATCTGCATGTGCCCGGTATCGACAAGTCGAAACCCGCTCAAGAACCTGCCCCGCTCTAATCAACACCCCAAATCAAATGTAGGAGTGAGCCTGCTCGCGATAGCGGTGGGTCAGTCAATTAATTTTGTCTGACACACCGATATCGCGAGCAGGCTCACTCCTACAAGGGTTTTGAGTTGAAGCTTAAGGCTTGGCAGCAGCCAGGATCAGCGCCTTCATTTCTGCTACCGCAGACTTGAAGCCCACGAACAACGCATGCGCCACCAGCGCATGGCCGATGTTCAGTTCGTTGATGCCTTTGATCGCCGCTACGGCTTCAACGTTGTGGTAGTGCAAGCCGTGACCCGCGTTAACGATCAGGCCTTGGGCCAGACCAAACGCCACGCCATCGGCGACACGCTTGAGCTCTTCTGCCACTTCGGTCGGGGTTTCGGCATCGGCGTAACGGCCGGTGTGCAGTTCGATGGCCGGCGCACCGACACGCTTCGACGCTGCGATCTGGCGCTCGTCGGCATCGATGAACAGCGACACTTCGCTGCCGATCTTCGACAGACGTTCAACCGCTGCCTTGATGCGCTCTTCCTGTCCCGCCACATCCAGGCCACCTTCAGTGGTCAGCTCCTGACGGGTTTCCGGGACGAGGCAAATGTGCGCCGGACGAATGCGTTCGGCAAACGCCATCATTTCTTCGGTGACGCCCATTTCGAAGTTCATGCGGGTTTGCAGCACATCCTTGAGCAGCAAGACATCGCGCTCCTGGATATGCCGACGGTCTTCACGCAGGTGCACGGTGATGCCATCGGCCCCCGCCTCTTCCGCGTCCAATGCCGCCTTGACCGGATCCGGGTAGCGCGTGCCACGAGCCTGACGCAGGGTGGCGACGTGGTCGATGTTCACGCCAAGAAGAATGCGATTGCTGGTGGTCACGGATGCGCGCTCCTGAAGAAAAAGATTCGGCGCACAGCATACACGGTGAAGGGTCTGTTTACGTCTGGGCGCGGCGGCAACGGGATGCTGGCTGAGTGCAGGGCAAGGCGCGAGGAACGAAGTTTGGTTGCGCCAAATGAGTTCCGAGCAACGCGGCCCTGCGCGCAGCCAGCGCCCGTTGCGCCGCGTCCAGACGTAAACAGACCCTTAGGGCTTGCGAAACAGCTCGCGACTGACGAGAGGGCGACCGCCCAGGTGAACAGCCAGTGCCTGACGCATCAAGCGCTTGGCGGCGGAGAGCGCGCCGGGGGCGGTCCAGTCGGCTTCGGCCATGGCCAGTAATTCGACGCCGTTGAACAGGCCGGGTTGCAGCAGAAAGACCCGCTCAAGCCCGGCATCCACTTGCAGACGATAAAGACCATCCGGCGCAACAGGTTCGCCATGGACGTCGGTATTCAACGAAAAGCCGTAACCGAGATCGTCCAGCAGCCGCCATTCGAAGGAGCGCAGCAACGGCTCCAGTGGACGACCTTCGGCCAATGCCAGCAAGGTCGCGGCGTAGTGATCGAAGACACCCGGGTGCGGGTCTTCGGCAGGCAGCAGGCGAATCAGCAATTCATTGAGATAGAGACCGCTGAACAGCGCTTCACCGTTGAGCCACGCCGAGGTGCCAGAGCTCTCCATGCGCCCGACGTTCTTCAGCTCGCCCTTGCCACGAAACTCGACTTCCAGCGCCACGAACGGCCGCGCCAATGTCCCGGCCTTGCCCCGCGCACTGCGCAACACCGCCCGCAGCCGACCTTGCGGCGTGAGGAAGTCCACCAACGCACTGGTTTCGCGGTAGGCGCGAGAATGCAGGACGTAGGCGGGTTGGGCGGGAGGCGGGTTTTGCGACATGGAGCTCTCATTGATAAAAACGCGGTTTTTTATTCACCCCAAAACCAATGTGGGAGCGAGCTTGCTCGCGAAAGCAGGGTGTCAGTCAACAAATATGTCGTCTGGCACTACGCCTTCGCGAGCAAGCTCGCTCCCACAGGTTTTTTCGGTGTTGCGACAACCGTGTACTTACAGGTCGCCGTAACCCAGCGAACGCAGCGCACGCTCGTCATCGGACCAGCCGCCCTTCACCTTGACCCACAGGTTGAGCATGATCTTGGAGTCGAACAGCAGCTCCATGTCCTTGCGCGCTTCGGTGCCGATGCGTTTGATACGCTCGCCCTTGTCGCCAATGATGATCTTCTTCTGGCCGTCACGCTCAACGAGGATCAAAGCATGAATGTGCAGGGTCTTGCCCTGCTGCTTGAACTCTTCGATTTCGACGGTGATCTGGTACGGCAGCTCGGCGCCCATCTGGCGCATGATTTTCTCGCGTACCAGTTCAGCGGCGAGGAAACGGCTGCTGCGGTCGGTGATCTGGTCTTCCGGGAAGAAGTGATCGTTCTCCGGCAGATGATCAGCGATAACCCTTTCCAGCGCATCGAGGTTGTGCCCGTGCTGCGCGGAAATCGGAATGATCTGCGCGTTCGGCAGCTGTTCCTGCAACCAGCTCAGGTGCGGCATCAGCTCGGCTTTGTCTTCGATGCGGTCGGTCTTGTTCAGCGCAACGATCAATGGGCCGGTGACGTACTGCACGCGTTCCAGCACCATCTGGTCTTCATCGGTCCACTTGGTGCGGTCAACGACGAAGATCACCACGTCGACGTCTTTCAACGCTGCCGAAGCGGTTTTGTTCATGTAACGGTTCAGGGCCTTTTCGCCACCCTTGTGCATACCAGGGGTATCGACGTAGATCGCCTGCACGTCACCTTCGGTTTTGATCCCGAGCATGTTGTGGCGAGTGGTCTGCGGCTTGCGCGAGGTAATGGCGAGCTTCTGGCCAAGGATGTGGTTCAGCAGCGTCGACTTACCGACGTTGGGACGGCCGACGATGGCAACATAGCCACAGCGAGTTGCGTTTGTATCAGTCATTGCCATTCTCCACGCCCAGGGCAATCAGTGCTGCGGCGGCCGCTACCTGTTCGGCAATACGACGGCTTACACCCTGACCTCGGCTTTTTTCATTCAGTAAGACAACTTCGCACTCGACGAAGAAGGTTCGGCAGTGCGGCTCGCCCTGGATATCCACCACTTCGTAGCGTGGCAGTTCACAACCTCGCGATTGCAGGTGTTCCTGCAGGCGGGTCTTCGGATCCTTGTTGGTATCGACCAGCGTCAGGCCTTCGAACTCGCCGGCCAGCCAGGCCAGCACGCGCTCGCGCGCCATGTCCATGCCGGCGTCAAGGTAGATCGCGCCGATCAAGGCTTCGAGGGCATCGGCCAGAATCGATTCGCGACGGAAACCGCCGCTTTTCAACTCACCGGAACCCAGTCGCAGGTAATCGCCAAGGTCGAAACCGCGAGCCAGTACGGCCAGCGTCTCACCTTTTACCAGGCGTGCGCGCAAACGCGACAACTGGCCTTCGCGGGCCAGCGGGAAGCGATCGAACAGTGCCTCGCCGGCGACAAAATTGAGGATGGCATCGCCGAGGAATTCCAGACGCTCGTTGTTGCGCCCGGCAAAACTTCGGTGCGTCAGGGCCAGCAGCATCAGCTCCTGATCCTTGAAGGTGTAACCGAGCTGGCGCTCGAGACGGCTTAGAGAAACGCTCACGGTTTACCCACGCTGAGTTCGTGGCTGAATTCCACTGCCATCGCCGGGATGCGGCGCAGGCCTGGGACAATTAACGCTGTGTTCAAAAATTAAATCCTGGCGATTGCGAAGCCGATTGTGCCGGCTCCAAAAATGCATTCGGCGCTGTGGTCAACAGCGCCGTGTGTAATTACTTGATCAGGCCAACCCGCGAAAAATTCGGCAGGTGACTGAGTTTTGATTCCGGCCAGCTCATCCAGACCGCGAAGGCCTTGCCGACGATATTCTGGTCTGGAACCATGCCCAGCAGATCCTTGGGAATGTTCGGATCATCCCAGTAGCGACTGTCGTTCGAGTTGTCGCGGTTGTCGCCCATCATGAAGTAGTGCCCGGCCGGCACGGTCCAGGTATGGTCCGGCGTGGCGCGGTAACGGCTCATTTCCTTGCGGATCAGGTGTTCGGCAGCGCCGAGCTTTTCTTTGTAGAACTCGGCGCTGCCGAGCATGCCTGGCTCCGGGCCGACCAACTGTTCGGCCACCGACTCGCCGTTGATGAACAGACGCTTGTCAGCGGTGTAACGCACCGTATCGCCCGGCAAGCCGACTACACGCTTGATGTAATTGACGTTCGGATCACTTGGATAGCGGAACACCATCACATCACCGCGCTGCGGATCACCCACTTCGATGATTTTCTTGTCGATCACCGGCAGACGGATCCCGTAAGAAAACTTGTTCACCAGAATGAAGTCGCCGACGTCCAGGGTGGGTTTCATCGAGCCCGAAGGGATCTGAAACGGTTCCACAAGGAACGAGCGCAGCACCAGCACGATGAACAACACCGGAAAAAACGACTTGCCGTATTCGACCAGCAGCGGCTCTTTGTTCAGTTTTTCAACGACCACTACATCAGGCTGGCTGACACTGCCTTGATAGGAGGCAATGGCAGCACGCCGACGCGGCGCCAGGATCAACAGATCAAGCAACGCCAACAGGCCGCAGACGAACACGGCGATGACCAGCAACAGCGGGAAATTTAGTGACATAGGACCTAACTATCCAACCTGAGCACTGCGAGGAAGGCTTCTTGTGGAATTTCCACGTTGCCGACCTGCTTCATGCGTTTCTTACCGGCCTTTTGCTTCTCGAGCAGTTTCTTCTTACGGCTGACGTCACCGCCGTAGCATTTGGCCAATACGTTCTTTCTGAGCGCCTTGACGGTTGTCCGGGCAACGATCTGACCACCAATGGCGGCCTGAATGGCTACGTCGAACATCTGACGAGGAATCAGTTCTTTCATCTTCTCGGTCAACTGGCGACCTTTGTAGTGCGAGTTGTCACGGTGCACGATCAACGCCAGGGCATCGACCTTGTCGCCGTTGATCAGCACGTCCAGTTTCACCAGATTAGCCGATTGGTAACGATCGAAATGGTAATCCAGCGAAGCATAGCCGCGGCTGGTGGATTTGAGACGGTCGAAGAAGTCCAGGACCACTTCGTTCATCGGCAGGTCGTAGGTGACCTGCACCTGATTGCCGAGGAACAGCATGTCGACTTGAACGCCACGCTTCTCGATGCACAGGGTGATGACGTTGCCCAAGTGTTCTTGCGGCACCAGAATGTTGGCCCGCACGATCGGCTCGCGCATGTCTTCGATCGACGACACATCCGGTAGCTTGGATGGGTTGTCGACGTAAATCGTTTCACCGGTTTTCAGCACCAGCTCGAAAATTACCGTTGGCGCAGTGGTGATCAGGTCCAGGTCGTACTCGCGCTCGAGGCGCTCCTGGATGATTTCCATGTGCAACATGCCAAGGAAGCCGCAACGGAAGCCGAAGCCCAGTGCGTCGGAGCTTTCCGGGGTGTACTGCAACGACGAGTCGTTGAGGGTCAGCTTCTGCAGCGCTTCGCGGAAGTCCTCGAAGTCGTCGGAACTGACCGGGAACAGACCGGCGTAAACCTGTGGCTGAATGCGTTTGAAGCCGGGCAGCACTTCAACGTCCGGGGTCGAGGCCAGGGTCAGGGTGTCACCGACCGGTGCACCGTGAATGTCCTTGATGCTGGCGATGATGAAGCCCACTTCGCCGGCTTTCAAATCAGTGGTGGCGGTGTGTTTAGGGTTGAACACGCCCACGCTGTCGACCAGATGAATCTTGCCGGTGGACTTGACGAGGATCTTGTCGCCCTTCTTCACGCGGCCATGACGTACACGTACCAGGGAAACAACGCCCAGGTAGTTGTCGAACCACGAGTCGATGATCAACGCTTGCAGCGGATCTTCAATGTTGCCGGTCGGCGCAGGAATGGTATGCACCAGGCGCTCGAGTACTTCGTCGACACCCAGACCGGTTTTGGCGCTGCAGGTAACGGCGTCGGTGGCATCGATGCCGATGATTTTCTCGATTTCGTCTTTTACGCGATCAGGATCAGCCTGCGGCAGGTCGATCTTGTTCAGCACCGGCATGACTTCAAGGCCCTGCTCGATCGCGGTGTAGCAGTTGGCTACGGACTGAGCTTCAACGCCCTGACCGGCATCGACCACCAGCAAGGCACCCTCACACGCAGCCAGGGAACGGCTGACTTCGTAGGTGAAGTCGACGTGGCCCGGGGTGTCGATGAAGTTCAGCTGGTACTTGATGCCGTCTTTGGCGGTGTAATACAGGGTGACGCTGTGGGCCTTGATGGTGATCCCGCGTTCACGTTCCAGGTCCATGGAGTCCAGCACCTGGGCTTCCATTTCACGCTCGGCCAGGCCGCCGCACATCTGGATGAAGCGATCGGCCAGCGTCGACTTGCCATGGTCAATGTGGGCGATGATGGAGAAATTGCGGATATGACTCAAATCACTCACGGATCAACACTCAAAAAGGCTGCAGGCATGGCCCGCCGAAAAATAGCCGGGAATTGTACCTGATACACGGCGCAAGCGTCACGTTCGCCTGTCACCCGGATTGCATGCAAAAACGCCCCGATCTGTCGACCGAGGCGTTTTCGAGGTTTAAAACACAGGTCAATCGCCTGTCATCAACCGGCTCTTCGCAGCAGCCAGACACCCGCCAGCGCACAGACCCCGGCCGGCACCAGCACCGCAAACAGCGGCGAGAAACCAAACACCAGGCTCGACGGGCCGAGCAAATCCTGGACGATACGGAAGGTGAAGCCCACCAGCACGCCGGTAAACACCCGCTGACCGAGGGTTACCGAGCGCAGCGGACCGAAAATGAAGGAGATCGCCATCAGCACCAGTGCTGCGGTCACCAGCGGCTGCAACACCTTGACCCAAAATGCCAACCAGTAGCGGCCGTTGCTCAGGCCCTGCTCGGACAGATAGTGGATGTAGCCCCACAAACCACTGATCGACAGCGATTCCGGTGCCATGACCACGGTGCTGAGCAATTGCGGGCTCAACGCCACGTCCCATTGCTCGCTCGGGGTATTGACGACTTCGGTGCTGCGTTCATGGAACAGCGTGGTGGCAACGTCGGTGAGCTGCCACTTGTTGCCGTCGAACTCGGCCTTCTTGGCGAAACTCGAACTCAGCAGGTGACGCTCTTTGTCGAAGTGATAACGGGTCACGCCATACAGCAGGCCGTTGGGTTGCACGGCGTTGATGTGGATGAACTCTTCACCCTGACGGTGCCACATACCGTGCTTGGCGCTTTGCGCGTCGCCGCTGCCTTGCGCCAGCGAGCGATTGGCCTGGGCCATGCTTTCGGTCGCCGGCGCGACGTATTCGCCGATCAGCACACCGGCCAGCATCAGCACCAGCATTGGCTTCATTACAGCCCACACGATACGGCCGATGGACACGCCAGCGGCGCGCATGACGGTCAGTTCACTGCTACTGGCCAGACTGCCAAGGCCGATCAGGCAACCGATCAACGCCGCCATCGGCAGCATTTCGTAGAGACGGCGTGGCGCGGTCAGCAACACGAAGCTGAGGACATCGACGAGGGTGTAGGTATCGCTGACGTCGCCCATCTCATCGATGAAGGCAAACAAGGTCGCCAGACCGAGAATGATTGCCAGCACGGCGATGATCGCCATGAACACGCTGCTGCCGATGTAGCGGTCGAGTTTAACCACGGGTCACCTCCAGCGCTGCAGCGCGACGGCTGGCCATCTTCAGACGCAGCGGCTCCCAATAGAGCAAACCGAGACCGATGAACAGGAAGATCGCATGCACCCACCACAGGCCCAGGGCTGGCGGGATCTTGCCTTTTTCAAGGGCGCCGCGGGCGGCAATCAGAATGGTCAGGTAAGCCATATAAAGAAGAATCGCCGGCAGCAGCTTGAGGAAACGCCCTTGGCGCGGATTGACTCGCGACAGCGGCACCGCCATCAGGGTCACGATAAACACCAGCAGCGGCAGGGACACACGCCATTGCAGTTCGGTTTTGGAGCGGATGTCATCGCTGCCCAGCAGAGACGAGGTCGGCATGGCGTCGCGATCGGTGACTTCTTCGCTGACGTCCGGCTTGGGCAGCAGTACACCGTAGGTTTCGTAGTGAATGGCGCGGTAATCGGCCTGACCCGGGCTGCCGTCGTAGCGGTAGCCGTTATCGAGGATCAGATAGCGGTTGCCGTCGGGGCGCACTTCCTGGCGACCGCTTTCGGCCACCAGCACGGAAATCCCGCGATCCTTTTGATCGGCACCGAGGTTTTTCTGCGAAATGAATACGCTGCCCAGATTGACGCGATCGTCGCTCAGGGTCTCGGTATAGGTGACCCGAGTACCATCACGCAGGGCCTGAAAGCGACCCGGCTCGAGGGTGTCGAATTCGGTCAGGGCGTCTTGCTTGTTCAGCAGCAACTGGAATTGATTGGCGCCTTGCGGGGCCAGGCCCAGGCTCAGCCATGCCACCACCAGTGCCACCAGCGTCGCCGGGAACAGCGTCATGCGAAACAGCTTCTGCTGACTCATGCCAGTGGCCGAGAGCACGGTCATCTCGCTTTCCAGATACAGGCGACCGTAGGCCAGCAGGATCCCGAGGAACAGACCCAGCGGCAGAATCAGCTGCATGAAACCCGGCAGGCGATAGCCCATGATCAGGAACAACGAGCCCGGATCGAGCTGGCCGGCAGCGGCCTGAGCCAGATATTTGATGAAGCGACCACTCATGATGATGACCAGCAGCACAGCACTCACGGCGCTGAGGGTCAACAGGACTTCGCGGGACAGATAACGGAAGACGATCAAACCAGACACTCCAGGGTTGTCAGGCTAAGGCGGCCAAACAAGCAAACACATCGACCGGCCCGCAACGCAGAGCCGTCGAAAAAAGATGCGGCATTATCCTGTGATTGAGGGCGCCTGTCACTGCGCACACTCATCCATGTCTGTAATCCTTTGCAGATCGTACAACCTAGGGGGCTTTCTCAATTAGTTTTCACACCGCGCCGGGTCTGCTGTTGTGCTGGGCAAGGCGCGAGAAGCGTGGTTTGGTCATTCCAAATAAGCTTCGAGCAACGCAGCCCTGCACAACAGCAGGCCCGGCCCTTCGGGTTGTGCCTTAAAGCCGGCCAGCCTGCGTTGCAGGCCTTGGAAAGGGAACAACCATTCCCAGCGGCCTGCGCCTTGCCTGGCTGGCTTTAAGGCGACAACGCGGTGTGAAAACTAATTGAGAACGCCCCCTAGGGTTGTCAGGCGCGGGGAGCGGGGTTCAAACTGCGGCCCTTGTCGCAGGCTTTGGCCTGCGCCTCTTCTCTCTATAAGCAGGCGACTGCGGACACCGTCGAACGCCTGCGTGTTGACCATTCATTCAGGGATCCGGACATGGAACTGGTTGTAAAAAGCGTTAGCCCAGAAACGTTGAAAACCGCCACCCTGGTGGTTGCCGTCGGCGAAGGCCGCAAACTCGGTGTCGCCGCCAAACAGGTCGACGAACTGAGCGGTGGCGCGATCAGCGCCGTCCTCAAGCGTGGCGATCTGGCTGGTAAAGTCGGTCAAAGCCTGCTGCTGCACAGCCTGCCGAACCTGAAAGCCGAGCGCGTGTTGCTGGTCGGCGTGGGCAAGGATGAGGAACTGGGCGACCGTCCATTCCGTAAAATCGTTGCCGGCATTCTCAACACCCTGAAAGGTCTGGGCGGCAGCGACGCCGTGTTGGCACTGGATGAAATCATTGTCAAAAACCGCGACAGCTACGGTAAAACCCGTCTGCTGGCAGAAACCCTGGTTGATGGCGAATACACCTTCGACCAGTTCAAGAGCCAGAAAGCCGAACCGCGCGCCCTGAAGAAAATCACCCTGCTGACCATCAAGGCTGCTCAGGCCGAAGTGCAGCGCGCGGTGAATCACGCTACCGCGATCGCCAACGGCATGGCCTTCACCCGCGATCTGGGCAACCTGCCGCCGAACATCTGCCACCCGACCTTCCTTGGTGAACAAGCGAAGAACCTCGGCAAAGAGTTCAAGGATCTGAAAGTCGAAGTCCTCGACGAGAAGAAGATCAAAGCCCTGGGCATGGGCTCGTTCTACGCCGTCGGCCAGGGCAGCGAGCAACCGCCGCGCCTGATCGTCATGCAATACAACGGCGGCAAGAAATCCGAGAAACCGTACGCACTGGTCGGTAAAGGCATCACCTTCGACACCGGCGGCATCAGCCTGAAACCGGGTGCCGGCATGGACGAAATGAAGTACGACATGGGCGGCGCAGCCTCCGTGTTCGGTACCCTGCGTGCCGTGCTTGAGCTGAAACTGCCAATCAACCTGGTGTGCATCCTCGCCTGCGCGGAAAACATGCCGAGCGGCAATGCCTCGCGTCCGGGCGACATCGTCACCACCATGAGCGGCCAGACCGTGGAAATCCTCAACACCGACGCCGAAGGCCGTCTGGTGCTGTGCGATGCGCTGACCTACTCCGAGCGTTTCAAGCCGCAAGCGGTGATCGACATCGCCACCCTGACCGGCGCTTGCGTCGTGGCACTGGGCGCACACACCTCGGGCCTGCTGGGCAACAACGACGAACTGATCAGCCAACTGTTGAGCGCTGGCCAGACTGCCGACGACCGCGCCTGGCAATTGCCGCTGTTCGACGAATACCAGGAGCAACTGGACAGCCCGTTCGCCGACATCGCCAACATTGGCGGGCCGAAAGCCGGCACCATCACTGCTGCGTGCTTCCTGTCGCGCTTCACCAAGAACCTCAACTGGGCGCACCTGGACATCGCCGGCACCGCATGGACCAGCGGCGGCAAGGACAAAGGCGCAACCGGTCGTCCGGTGCCTCTGTTGACCCAGTACCTGCTGGATCGCGCCAAAGCCTGAACCCGCTGACGGGCGGCGTTACCTTCGGGTGACGCCGCTTGCTGCTCTGGAACCGCAATGACCAAAGTCGACTTCTATATCCTGCCCAGCGCTGACCCTTCGGCGCGCCTGGACTTTGCCTGCAAGCTCACCGAGAAAGCCTGGCGCATGGGCCATCGCATCTACCTGCATTGCAGCGATGCCGCTCAGCGCGACGATCTCGATGCGCGCTTGTGGGCATTCAAGGGCGAAACGTTCGTGCCGCATGGCCCGGCTGACAGCGAACCGGACGGTTTGATTGTGTTGGGATTGGGTGATGACTGCGGTCAGCACCAGGATTTGCTGGTCAACCTCGACCTGAAAGTCCCGGCCTTCGCCAGCAAATTCGCCCGTGTGGCGGAAGTGGTGGTGGAAGATCCGACAATTCGGGCGGCCGCGCGGGAGAGTTTCCGTTTCTACCGCGAACAGGGCTATCCTCTGCAAGACCACCGTTTACAGCGACTCTGAGCATTCCAATGGACACTCCGAAACCGCAACAAAAGTCCGCACACCTGTTGGATGATCTTGAATCGATCCGCCAGTTGCTCGGCGATGACAACCTGCAACCACCGCTGTTGACCGACACGGTCGACGATGGCGAACAGGAACAGATTCCGATGTTGTTTGACTCTGTCGGCGCCGAACCGGCCGCAGTCGCAGTCGAACCGCAACCCGCTCCAACTCCGGCGCCGGCCGCGCAACCTGCGCCCCACGCGAATAAAGGCCCGGACGCCCTGCTCCACCTGGACAGCGAACTGCGCGCCGCCGCGCAATTGATCATGCAAGACGTGATCGACGACTTCGCGCCGCACATCGAAACCGAAATCAAGCGCCGCCTCGACGCACGCATGGAACGACTGCTCAGCCAATACGAATAACCCCCCAACCCCTGTGGGAGCCAGCCTGCTGGCGATAGCAGCACCTCGGTTTTCCTGAAAAACCGCAGCGCCTGCATCGCGAGCAGGCTCACTCCTACATTTAGATCCCCGCCAGGCCTCCCCCGCTCGCCCTCGGCCCCATGCCCCGCTATACTCGTCGGCTTTTCCTGAATTAATGCCAATAGGGTCCCGCCGCGCATGGATAAGACCTACCAGCCGCACGCCATTGAAACTTCCTGGTACAACACCTGGGAGTCCGAGAACTACTTCGCCCCGCAAGGCGCGGGCGACTCCTACACCATCATGATCCCGCCGCCGAACGTCACCGGCAGCCTGCACATGGGTCACGGTTTCAACAACGCGATAATGGACGCCCTGATCCGTTTCCGCCGCATGCAGGGTCGCAATACCCTGTGGCAGCCGGGCACCGACCACGCTGGCATCGCTACGCAAATGCTGGTGGAGCGTCAACTGGAAGCCACCGGCCAGAATCGTCACGATCTGGGCCGCGAGAAATTCCTCGAGAAGGTCTGGGAGTGGAAGGATCAGTCCGGCGGCAACATCAGCCGTCAGATCCGCCGCCTCGGCTCGTCCGTCGACTGGAGCCGCGAGCGCTTCACCATGGACGACGGCCTCTCGGAAGCGGTCAAAGAAGCGTTCGTGCGCCTGCACGAAGACGGTCTGATCTATCGCGGCAAGCGTCTGGTCAACTGGGACACCAAACTGCACACGGCGATTTCCGACCTCGAAGTGGAAAACCACGACGAGAAAGGTTTCCTGTGGAACCTGAAGTACCCGCTGGCCGACGGCGCGAAAACCGCTGATGGCAACGATTTCCTGATCGTCGCGACCACCCGTCCGGAAACCATGCTCGGCGACTCCGCCGTCGCGGTGAACCCGAACGATGAGCGCTACCAAGGCCTGATCGGCAAGTTTGTCGAGCTGCCACTGGTTGGCCGCCGCATCCCGATCATCGCCGACGATTACTGCGATCCTGAATTCGGCACCGGCTGCGTGAAAATCACCCCGGCCCACGATTTCAACGACTACGAAGTCGGCAAGCGCCACAACCTGCCGCTGCTGAACATCTTCGACAAGAACGCCAACGTGCTGCCAGCCGCCCAGGTGTTCAACCTCGACGGTACGCTGAACGACAGCATCGATGGCGCGATTCCGGCTGAGTACGCCGGCCTTGAGCGTTTCGAAGCGCGCAAGCAAATCGTGGCTGCGTTCGACGCCGCCGGCCTGTTGGTCAGCGTCAACGACCACGGCTTGAAAGTGCCGAAAGGCGACCGCTCCGGCACCATCATCGAGCCGTGGCTGACCGACCAGTGGTACGTGTCGACCAAACCGCTGGCAGAGCCTGCGATTGCTGCCGTTGAAGATGGCCGCATCCAGTTCGTGCCCAAGCAGTACGAAAACATGTACTTCTCGTGGATGCGCGACATCCAGGACTGGTGCATCAGCCGTCAGCTGTGGTGGGGTCACCGGATTCCGGCCTGGTACGACGAGTCGGGCAAAGTCTACGTCGGTCGCGACGAAGCCGAAGTGCGTGCCAAGCACAACCTCGGTCCGGACGTTGCCCTGCAGCAGGACAACGACGTACTCGACACCTGGTTCAGTTCGGGTCTGTGGACGTTCTCCACCCTGGGCTGGCCTGAGCAGACCGAGTTCCTGAAGAAATTCCACTCCACCGACGTGCTGGTGACGGGCTTCGACATCATTTTCTTCTGGGTTGCCCGGATGATCATGCTGACCATGCACCTGATCAAGAACGAGGACGGCACTCCGCAGGTGCCGTTCAAGACCGTTTATGTGCACGGTCTAGTGCGCGATGGCCAGGGCCAGAAAATGTCCAAGTCCAAGGGCAACGTTCTGGATCCGCTGGACATCATCGACGGTATCGAACTGGAAGAACTGGTGCAGAAACGCACCTCCGGCCTGATGCAGCCGAAACTGGCGAAGAAGATCGAGAAGCAGACCCGCGACGAGTTCGCCGACGGCATCGCCAGCTACGGCACCGACGCCCTGCGCTTCACCTTCTGCTCGCTGGCCTCGACCGGTCGCGACATCAAGTTCGACATGGGCCGCGTCGAAGGCTATCGCAACTTCTGCAACAAGATCTGGAACGCCGCGCGTTATGTTCTGGACAAGGGCGAGGACTGCGGCCAGAACGGCGAAGCCTACGAGCTGTCGCTGGCGGATCGCTGGATCATCTCGCAACTGCAACGCACTGAAGCCGAAGTGACCCGTCAGCTGGATCAATTCCGTTTCGACCTGGCAGCACAAGCGCTGTACGAGTTCATCTGGAACCAGTACTGCGACTGGTACCTAGAGCTGTCCAAGCCTGTGCTGTGGGACGAGAACGCACCGGTTGAACGTCAGCGCGGCACTCGCCGTACGCTGGTTCGCGTACTGGAAGTGGCACTGCGCCTGGCGCATCCGTTCATGCCGTTCATCACTGAAGAAATCTGGCAGCGCATCGCGCCGCTGGCCGGCATTCAGGGCAAAACGATCATGCTGCAAGCGTGGCCAGTGGCCAACGAAGAGCGCATCGATCCGGCTGCCGAAGACGACATCGAATGGCTCAAGGAACTGATGCTCGGCACGCGTAACATCCGTGGCGAAATGAACATTGGCCCGGGCAAGCCACTGCCGATCTACCTGAAGAACGTCAGCGCTGAAGACCAGCGCCGTCTGACCGAGAACGAAGCGCTGCTGAAGAAGCTGGCGCGCCTGGAATCGATCACCGTTCTGGCGGCTGGCGAAGAAGCGCCGCTGTCCGCCACCGCGCTGGTTGGCGAGATGGAAGTGCTGGTGCCGATGGCCGGCCTGATCGACAAGGGCGCTGAACTGGCGCGTCTGGACAAGGAAATCCTGCGTCTGCAGGGCGAAGTCCAGCGCGTTGGCGGCAAACTGTCCAACGCCGGTTTCGTCGACAAGGCCCCGGCCGAAGTCATCGAGAAGGAACGCGCCAAACTGGCCGAGGCTGAACAAGCCTTGGGCAAACTGGCCGAGCAGCACGCGCGGATTGCCAGTCTGTAACTGGTAAATCGCATTAAAAAGGCGCGCCACCCGATCGGGTGACGCGCCTTTTTTATTGCCTACTTTCCTTCATCCAATGCCAATCCCTGTGGGAGCGAGCTTGCTCGCGAAGAGGCCGTGTCAGGCGAAAGTGATGTTGACTGAGAGGACGCTTTCGCGAGCAAGCTCGCTCCCACAGAGATCGGTGGTGTTGCTGATATTGAGTTCGCAGCGGCTGGATGTGGGACAATACCCGCCACTTTCAGCCATACCCGAATCGATCACGCCCATGAACGCCCCCCGCACACCCAAACCTGCGCGCAAGAAGCCTGATTCCGCGACCCCGGCCAAGACCGTCGAGCCGCGTGAAAAGGCCAGCCTGCACCCGCGCAATCGCCATCAGGGTCGTTACGACTTCCCGGCGCTGATCAAAACCACGCCGGAACTGGCGAAGTTCGTGATCACCAACCCGTACGGCAAGGAAAGCATCGACTTCGCCAGCCCCGATGCGGTGCGCGTGTTCAACCGGGCGCTGCTCAAGTCGTTCTATGGCATCCAGCATTGGGACATCCCGGCAGACTACCTCTGCCCGCCAGTTCCAGGCCGTGCCGATTACGTGCACTTCCTCGCCGATTTGCTGGCGAGCATGAACGACGGCAAGGTCCCGCGCGGCGCGATCGTCAACGTGCTGGACATCGGCATGGGCGCCAACTGCGTGTATCCGCTGATCGGTAACAGCGAATACCGCTGGCACTTCCTCGGCTCGGAGATTGATCCGACTGCTGTGGCGGCCGCCAGAGCCATCGTTCAGTCCAACGACCTGAACAAAGTCATCCAGCTGCGTCAGCAGGAAAACCGCAAGCACATCCTGATTGGCTTGCTGGAGCCGGGCGAGCGCTTTGACCTGACCATGTGCAACCCGCCGTTCCACGCCTCGATGGACGAAGCGACCAAGGGCAGCGAGCGCAAATGGCGCGCACTGGGCAAGGCTGACCCGAAACGCAAACTGCCGGTGCTGAACTTCGGCGGTCAGTCGGCGGAGTTGTGGTGTGAAGGCGGTGAAGCGCGTTTCGTGACGCAACTGATCGCCGAGAGCGCCAACTTCCAGCACAAGGTGCTGTGGTTCAGCACGCTGGTGTCGAAAGCTTCGAACTTGCCGGCCATCGAAACCGCACTGAAAAAAGCCGGGGTGCTGGAAAGCCAGGTCGTCGAGATGTCTCAGGGCCAGAAGCAGAGCCGCTTTGTGGCCTGGACCTTCCAGACCAAGTCCGAGCAGCAGATCTGGCGCCGCGAGCGCTGGGTTCGCTAAACACCGCATCACCGGACACAAATCAATTGTGGGAGCGAGCTTGCTCGCGAATGGGGAGCATCAGTCAATTCAACTCTGACTGACACACTGCCTTCGCGAGCAAGCTCGCTCCCACATGGGATCTAAGTGCTTGCCAAATCGCAGGCACAAAAAAACCGTGCCCGGATCACTCCGGTGCACGGTTTTTTATTGCTGCGTCTTACTTGTTCACAGCGTCGGTCAGGCCTTTGGCCACAACCAGCTTGATCACTTTCTTAGCAGGGATTTCGATGGCAGCGCCAGTCGAAGGGTTACGGCCAGTGCGGGCAGGACGCTCGGTCACTTTCAGCTTGCCGATACCTGGCAAGGTGATTTCGCCGCCGTTTTCCAGCTGATCGGCAACGATTTGGCCCAGTTGGTCCAGAGCGTTACGCGCGGTGGTTTTCGGCGCGTCGATAGCTTCAGCGATGTCGGCGATCAGTTGGTCTTTAGTAAGAGCCATGTAGTGTTCCTTCCCTATCAAATTCATATGGATTGCAGAGTGCAGTGTCAGCCATCGAGCCCGATCTTCTGGATCTGGCACCCTCGGCGATAACCACGACGAGTCGGGTTATAGATACCGAAATCAGGGTTTGGTTCGACCTGACAAATGCTGATTGCACGCTTAACGCAGTGACTTCGCGTAAGACCGGGCAAAACTAGCACAGAGACGGGGAAATATCCGCCTCTAGCTACCCATTTGGTCAGCTTTATTGCGCTAAATCGGTAAAAAACTGCATATGCGTCAGTGCGCGCCCCGGTTTTGCCCTACAACCCGCGCCAAAACCAGTGGTTGCGGTACACTTAGCGCTTTTTCGGGGGAGCCAGCCCTCCTCCCTTCCTACAGCCGAGAAGCCCATGCCGATCCGTCATTGCATCGTCCACCTGATCGACAAAAAACCCGACGGCACGCCCGCAGTTCTGCACGCCCGTGACACGGAACTGGCCGAGTCTGCAGCCATCGAGAACATGCTCGCCGACCTCAACGAAAGCTATAACGCCAAACAGGGCAAAGCCTGGGGCCTGTTCCATCCGGAGTCCGGCGCGTTCCCGTTCAGCGGCTGGCTGAAGGAATACATGGAAGGCAGCAAGGACTTCACCGCGTTCAGCAAAGTCGCGGTCGAGCACCTGCAGAAGCTGATGGAAGAGTCGAACCTGTCGGTCGGCGGTCACGTATTGTTCGCCCACTATCAGCAAGGCATGACCGATTACCTGGCCATCGCCCTGCTGCACCACAGCGAAGGCGTGGCGGTGACCGATGAGCTGGACGTGACCCCGTCGCGTCACCTCGACCTCGGCCAGTTACACCTGGCGGCGCGGATCAACGTTTCCGAGTGGCAGAACAACAAGCAGTCCAAGCAATACATCTCGTTCATCAAAGGCAAGAACGGCAAAAAGGTCTCCGAGTACTTCCGCGACTTCATCGGTTGCCAGGAAGGTGTCGACGGCCCGGGCGAGACCCGCACGCTGCTCAAGGCGTTCAGCGACTTCGTCGAAAGCGAAGATCTGCCGGAAGACTCCGCCCGCGAGAAGACCAAGACCCTGGTCGATTACGCCAGCAGCCAAGCCAAACTCGGCGAACCGATGGGCCTGGAAGAGCTCTCGGAGCTGATCGACGAAGAGCGTCCGAAAGCCTTTTACGATCACATCCGCAACAAGGATTACGGCTTGTCGCCGGAGATCCCGGCGGACAAACGCACCCTGAATCAATTCCGCCGCTTCACCGGCCGCGCCGAAGGCCTGTCGATCAGCTTTGAAGCGCACCTGCTGGGCTCGAAGATCGAATACGACGAAGAGGCTGGCACCCTGGTGATCAAGGGCCTGCCAACGTCGCTCACCGATCAATTGAAGCGCCGCAACTGATGCTCGGCAATGTGCTAAAGAAGGTTCTGCTGGTACTGCTTGTCGTGGTGGTCTATCAGAACTGGGGCAAGATTGAGCGGGTATTCAACCCGTCACAAATGGTCTCGGAGCAGACGCGGGCGCAGGCCAATGTCGTGCTCTACGCCACCGACTGGTGCGGCTACTGCAAGCAGACCAAACGCTTTCTCGACAGCAAAGGAATTGCGTTCAAGGAGTTCGATATCGAGAAGGATGCAGAGGCGCGCAAGGCGTATGAGGCATTGGGTGGACGCGGGATTCCGTTGATCGACGTGAATGGCACGTTGATTCGCGGATTTGACCCGGACGAGATTCTCGCCGCCCTGAAATAACCTGTAGGAGTGAGCCTGCTCGCGATAGCGGTGTGTCAGTCGATAAATCCGCCATTGACACACCGCTATCGCGAGCAGGCTCACTCCTACAAAGTTTTGCATCAGACTTGAGAGATCAGCGGGCTTCGATGCGGAAGCCGAATCGCGGGAAGTGCACATGCACCACGCCGCCACGCTCGTCTTCGCGACGAATGATCAGCTCTTCACTGCCGGCAAACAGCAACTCACCCACCACCGGATCAACCCCGTAATCCGTCGCCGAGACTGCCACCTGCTGGCCAGCCTTGAAGCCGTTCGGATCAACAAACTGCTCATCCGGCAATGCCGCCGGTGTAGCGTTGCGTGCGACCTCAAGCGCCTCTTCCGACGTCATCGCACTCGCCGCGCCATGACCAAAGCCCAGCACTCGACTCAGCCACGCCGAAACCGCCGGATACTCATCCACCAGCGGCGCCGTGACATGCGTCGCCTTGAGGAACCACAGCGGATGCGCCAATGCGAAGTCAGCAATCGACGGTTCGCCGAACAGGAAGTCGCCTTGCTCGCGCTGTAACTGCTGCTCCAGACGCGCCATGATCGTCGGCCACTGATGCTTGGCCTGTTCGGCGGACAGACGTGTGGCACTGCCGCCCGAGAACAAACCGGCGCGGTCGGCAATAAACGCTTTGATCGCCTCCGGCGGCAACTTGGCAAAACGCACGGCCACAGATTCCGGCTGGAACACCAGACTCACCGCATGCTGGAACACTACCGAGTCAGCCCACGTGGCGAAACTGGCGGTGGTGAACTCCTGACCCTCGGGGAAGAACGCTGGCAAAGCCTTCTCTTGCTCGAGACGACGAGCGATCAACGACGTGTCGCAATAGATGTCAGCGCCAATCTGCAAAACCGGGGTCTTGCGATAGCCGCCGGTCAGGGCGGTCAGATCCGGTTTCGGCATCACCGGCGAGATATGCACCGAGCGCCACGACAAGCCTTTGAAGCCCAGCAGCAGGCGGGCCTTCTCGGCAAATGGGGAGGTCGGGTAATGATGCAGAATCAACTCGGACATGCTCGGCTCCGCCGCTCAGATAGTGAGCCAGCAGCTTAGCGTGCATTTGCTTAGCAGCCTACAGATCTGCCTGATGGGAACCAATCAGTCAGATTGATAAGAGCGCCAAAGGGATCGCGCCATCCAGACATGGCGCCAGCGTACTGCCTGACAGGTAAAGCCATAGACCTCAACGGTTATTACACGCCATTTTTCGCATCCGTTTAAAGACACTCAGTGTTACGCGCAAAGGCCCACAAATTCTTGCGCCTCTGCCTACGCGTACGCCAGAATCCGCCGGCTTGTGCGCCTTGGATCCCATCGGTAACGTGAACCTGTCACTGCCCATCAGTGATCGGGTTTAGTAGCCCGAGGTCTATCCAGGGCGCATAGCGCATCAAAAGTCAGGCATTTTTCGCCTGCACTTTATGGTGGCTGTGCGTAGGGCGCTCTCGAGCGCGCCGGCTTCCCTGGGTCCCCGGTCTACTAACCTGCGCACAGCTGCCACCCCTCCTTTTAGTAGAGAAGTGGTGTTGGCTCCTACTTAAGGACCCAGATAATGTTCAAAGTAACGCCAAACCCGCCGGTAATAGACCCGGCAACCATCACCAATCCGACGTCCCCCTACGAATCCCTCGATTCGAAAAAACTCAACGAAGCCGCCGAACGCGCACTGAACCACTATCTAGGGCCACCCACCGCCCAGATCATGGCCACGCCCTACCAACCCAACCGCCTCTACATGGCCAACCCACAATCCGGCACCGAACCGTTGCTGGTCGATGCGTGCGAAACCCTGGGATCCGCCAGCGTGATGCTCAACGACTTTGCAGCAGTGCTTGAAGGTCCCCACCGCAAAACCCTGCAAGGCATTGCCCAAGTCGTCATGGTGGCGGAAATGGCAGTCAATCAGGTGCTGGATAAGTTAGTGCCCACTGAATAGGAGTGCGTAGCGGTGAGAGTTGTTCTCTGGCCGCTACTACCCCCCCCTATTCGCGCGAGTGCTTAGACTGCACCTCACCCTTAACCGCTAGTTTTAAATATACCCCCCATAAATGGTCGCTCTCTCTCCTCATAGGTAACAACCGCAACTTTCTTCTTCCAATCCAGACGAACACTAACAAACTTACAGTCGGGATACTGTTTAGAAAAGCGCTCTTGCACCGTAGCCTCTGTATCAACAGAGCTTTCGATTTTCAAATCTATTATGCTAAGCATTTTTGTTCCTCGATAATATTTCGTACTCTTCAGGGTCATCAGCCTGAACAGCCCAAATACTCACACGTCGAAAAGCCGGCCACCACTGTCATAGTTGACAGCTTTTAGGATCAATTAGAAATAACTGACGAACTTATATAGCGATCACTGCCTGATCAACACCCGCGACACCGCAAACGCAACAGCAGCTGCTCCCAAAACGACTGAATTCAATTGTTCAAACAAATCCCGCTGCTTTTCACGCGACAGACTTCGCAAGCGATCAAACAACAGCCGATCAATCGCCTTAGCCGATAGACTCAACGTATGGGAGAACATCAAATTAGCTATCCAAGTGTGACGACATGCCACAGAACCGCATTGACAGTAAAGTCGCGCAAACTCTAACGATAGTTCTTCACGAGACACAATCCTTCCCTTTTCCCCGCATGACTTGCAACTCACACGCATCGTATTACCTCAGCAGATTTATACTGATATTTTAGCAAATAAGCCTATAAATACACCCTACTCAATCATTACCAATTCGTCGCAGCATAATTACAATTCGGTCTAATAACCTGTCAGATCTGACAGTGACAGGTATTATTTTTTTTTAGAGAATCACATTGGAATTTCTACAACTCCATCATACTAAAAGTGAGCACATATGTACTATCGAGTGCAAATACCTGAAATCGAAGAAAATCTCCTCACACTATATATCGAAAAAAATGAGTCTGTGCTAGCAATAATGTATACAGTGAAATACTCTCCTTCAGAGGAAGAAAGTGATGAAGTCTACGGTTGCCAGATAGACTATGGTGACCGTTTAACCATTCTCAAAGTTCACACCCTCCTGACAGATCCTAGATTAATATCAGAAAAATATGGAGACAATGGTCAGAACGGAGTGTTGTTTTTCAAAAATGGAATTATGACAGCGAGCCAACCCTCACTCTCAGGAATCAGAGCCATGACCGAAAAAAATCTTTGATTACACGCTGGAAGTGATTGGGAGACCCAAGACCTTCCAATCACTTCTCTTCTACCACACGAGAAAAAGTCAGCGCCACCCAACCACTCTATCCCATCTTAAACAGTTATTGATTTGCATAAACAACTGAGCAATAGGGCGCACTTCGTTATTCATGAAAACACGATCAATTTTTTCAATATCTCCAAATCCAGCCGCTTTTTCCGGCATCCCACCGGCAAGTGCCGGATTCATCCGCCACGCCGCGATAACATCGTTACGGGTAATGTTCTTGATTCGCTCAAACTCGTCTTGGGTCGCAAATCCCCCTCTGGGATGATTTGAATCACTTTGTCGCTCCCACCGAGAATGTTGACGAACAGTGACCGAAAGTTCCCTACGCCCTTACTGCCGGCAATTTTCGCTTGCATCGCATTGTCCTCCTCCGTCAGGTTCGGATCGTTGGTGTAAAACACAAACCCCGCATGCGCACCGTTATTGAAATACCGACGACGAAACAGCGTCGCCGACTCGTTGAGCAGCAACGCATGCATCCCACCCAAGTAATCCGGCACCCCGTAGATATTCTGTGCCACGTCGTAATCCATGACGTGCTCGACCTCCTCTTCGTCGAAGTGCAGCTGCTTACCATCAGGCAGCAACATCACAAAGCCTCCTCCCACGTTGCGCCGCATATTCAACGCGGGCGGGTGCTCAAGCTCCAACACCTGCCACAACACATTGCGCTTGCGCTGAAAGTAACAACCGGCCCATCGTTTGAGCGCTGCATCCGGCCGATGGAATGAAGCACGCAACAACAGATTGCGTTTGAAACGCGGAATGGTGCCGTGGTGTGCATTGGCGCGCAGCGGATCGGTGTGGCCCGTGGGTCGAAATCGCGCACTAGGTCGAACACGCCGCGACCCACACCGGTGACATCGCTGCCGATGTGCTGATCGTTGAAACGCTTGCAGATTTCTGGACCTTCGCGGCCTGGCAAGTAAACGAATGCCAGCGTCAGGTACGACAGGCCAGACTGAAGAAAACCAATCAGTCAGATTGATAAGACGCGACCAGACATTCCTTCGCGCTCTTCCTGAGTTTTTTGATCAAACGTTCCTGGCGCAGCGCATCGCTCTTGTCGCGGCACAGTTCGGTATAAACCAGCGCCATCGCCGGGCTGGAGAGGAAGAACCGTGCGCCTTTGCCACTTTGATGCTTGGCGAAACGACGCACCGGATCGTCGCTGATCCCGCAGTACAACGAGCCATTGGCGGCGCGAACGAGGTAGACGAACCAGGACTTGCTCACGGGTTCGGCAACTTCGACAGATTTTTCGCTAAGGCTGGTCACTTCGGGATCAAGACGTGTAGGAAACAGGCGGCGATCTTATCAGCGACCGGCCTGAAATGCCTTCAGTCCCTTCAACGCCTGGGCGCGCACGGCGTTGCGCACCAGCGGTGTCCAGCCCAGCAGCAGGCCTTTGAAACCGAGGGCCTGACGCGACCAGCGCCACAGATCGAAGTGGTCGTGGTGTTCGCAGATCTTGCCGTCACGGAAGACGAAGCGGGCCTGGATATCGTTGATGACGATGTTGCCGGTCTGGCTGAACAGGTAGGTCGCGACCCAATGTGCGCCACCGCTGCGCTCATCGGCGCGGACGTTGTCGAAAGTCAGCGAGAAATCCTTGGCTCGAGTGGTGAGCATGCGCCACATGTCGCCGGCATCGCGCCCGCGCAGTTCGCCGAAGGCCGGATCACTGAACACGACGTCGTCGGTGTAGCAGGCGGCCATGGCTTCGGCATCGAGGCGCTGGAAGGCCTGGTAGAAGCGGGTGATCAACGCGGCGTGGGCTTCGCTCATGGGCAAACTCCAAAATAGGTACAGAGTGCCAGCACCATAATCTGCAATGCGCAGAAACACTATCGGCATTCGTAAACCGAATACCACGCAAGATCTTCAAGGTGCCCCAAAAACTGTGGGAGCGAGCTTGCTCGCGAAGAGGCCGGCACATTCAACATGATCTTTGCCTGAACCACCGTCTTCGCGAGCAAGCTCGCTCCCACATTGGATATCACTGGCCCCAAAAAAGGGTTATGTGTCAGATTTTTTCGCTTTGCACTTGCACGTACAACGCACGCCCGGCGCCGAGGCCGGCGATGATCGCACCGGTGCCAATGATGCCGAAGATCCAGCCCACGGCATTCCAGCCGCCGGTCCAGTCATGCACCACGCCGACCGCAAACGGCCCCATCGACGCCAACGTGTAACCGAAACCCTGAGACATGCTCGACAGGTTCGCCGCGACATGGGAATCGCGCGAACGCAGCACAATCAATGTCAACGCCAGACTGAACGTACCGCCCTGCCCCAGCCCCAACAGAATCGCCCAGCCCCACAGGCCTTCGATCGGCGCGTACAGGCAACCGAACAGACCGCCAAGGGTCAGCGCCATGACCACGACGATCGCCAGACGCTGATCCTTGCCGCGCGTCGCCAGCCACGGTGCGGCTAACGAACTGGCGAGCTGGATGATCACCGAACCGGACAACACCAGGCCGGCCTGGGTCGGCGTTAGGCCGCGACCAATCAGGATCGACGGCAACCAGCCGAACACAATGTAGGCCAGCGACGATTGCAGGCCCATGTACAAGGTCACCTGCCAGGCCAACGGATCACGCAGCAGCCCGCGCACACGGTAGGCGACGTTGTGCGCGCCATGTTTCTGCCCGACTTGCGGCAACCAGAACACCGCTGCAACCAGCGCCGGAATCACCCAGAAACCCAGGCCCATCGCCCAACTGTGACCGAAATGTTCACTCAGCGGCACACTGGAACCGGCCGCCATCGCCGCGCCCAGACACAGCGCCATGGTGTACACGCCGGTCATGGTGCCGGCGTGTTTGGCGAAGTCGCGCTTGACGATGCCCGGCAGCAAAACTCCGATGATGCCGATACTCGCGCCGCCCAATACGCTGCCAGCGAACAGGCCGATCTCGCCGAAGTTGCTGCGCAAGATAATCCCGCCGGCCAGTGCCAGTAGAATTCCCAACACCACCCGTTCAGCGCCAAAACGCCGCGCCAGAATCGGTGCCAGTGGGGCGAACAATCCCAGGCACAGCACTGGCAGTGTGGTCAGCAAACCGGCCTGAGCCGCCGACAAACCGAGGCTTTTCGACACATCACTGAGCAGCGGCGCCATGCTCGACAGCGCCGGACGCAAATTCAGCGCGACCAGAATCAAGCCGAGCAGCAACAACCACGGCCGGCGCACCAGCGGGTGGCTTTGTTGCACTTGCTCGTCGTCAGCCTCGGCGTCGATCAGCAGCTCTTCAAGCTCTGCCGTGCGCTTTGGGGTTGTGGATAGCTCACTGCGGGACATGGATTTCTCGGTTTCAAGGTTCATTGATCAACTGCCTCGACAAAGCTTTGGCCCGTTCCGGGTCGCGTTGCTCGACCGCATCGAGTAACTCGATATGCAAGTCGAACACTTCCTGACGGCGCGGGACGATATTCAGGGTCTGGCGCAATTGCGCGCCGACGATGCTGGAGAAATAGCGATAAAGCTCGCTGAGGGTCGGGTTGTGCGCGGCATCGACCAGACGACGGTGGAACACCAGATCGCAGGCGATATAGGTGTCGAGATCGCCGTGGTAGTGGCTGCCGCTGGTGCCGAGCGCTTCACGCAAGGCGACGAGGTCCTCGTCGGTACGGCGCAACGCTGCCAGGCCGATGGCCTCGACTTCGAGGATGTGCCGGGTTTCCCGCGCCTGATCGAGCGAGCAGCGCGACAAGGCCTTGAGCGTGTCGAGCGGATCGACCACGGCGCGCAGGTAACTGCCATCGCCCTGACGAATCTCGATCAGTCCGGAAAACGCCAGCACGCGCATGGCTTCGCGCACGGTGTTGCGGCTGATACCCAGCTCGGCGCACAGTTCGGGTTCGGTCGGCAAACGCTCGCCAACCTGCCAGGCACCGCTGTTGATGCGCTGACGAAGCTGATCCAGAGCCTGATCGACCAGGGATCGCTTAACGAGTGGAGAAATGTCTGACATAGGATTTTCCCTTTCATCCAATCATAGGATGAATTTTCTGACATGTTAGTCATACCCGTGTAGGACGGCAACCACCTAGGGTCAATCGGAGACACATGGAGCGGGATTTTCGATTGGTCAAAATTACCCTTTAAGGGTAATTTCAGGGACAGGGTTTTGGTTTCTTATGGAAAAGAACACACCCCATTACGAATTGGCGGTGATCAAGGCTGAGGTGAGGCGGTTAGGTCAAAAAGCTTTCACCAAAGCTTCGGTTAAATCAGCTGAGAAGCTCGGCTTCAACCTCAGCGAAATGCTAGAGATCGTTTTCGAGCTACAAACCAGGATGTTGTACAAATCGATGACGACTTATGACGATCATCGAATCTGGCAAGACGTGTATCACATCAATTCACGAGATCAGGAGATTTACATCAAGGTGACCTATCGCCCCGGCGGCAGCCCACCGGTAATCTCCTTCAAGGAGAAAAACCCATGAAAACCCAGCAATGTGTCAGCTGCGGTGCACGTGAGGGAATGAGGCATTTCCAGGGTCGCGGAGAAACCCTGAGTGTCAAAGGCATGGAGCGCCGTGTAGACGATCTATCTGGTTGGGAGTGCCAGAAGTGCGGTGAAGTGGAATGGGATTTCGACACCGATAGTGCTGAGCGTTATTGTGATGCCGGTGACGAGTTGGTTCTCGCTGGCAGACAAATGATCGGCGCCGAGATGAAACGAATTCGACGCAAATTGCACCTGACGCAGAAAGAGACAGTGCAACTGCTCTCTGGTGGCGGGCATAACGCATTCTCTCGCTACGAACGGGGCGAGTTACTTCCCCCAAAGCATTGGTGCTGCTGATGCGCTTATTGGATCGTCATCCCTACATGCTCGTCGATATCCAGACCTTGGCTGAAGGCGCAGACCTGCGAGGTTTCACGCACACAGTGCACAAGGAACACGAAACCCTGACCGTTTCCTGACCCACAAAAAACAAACCCGGCACAAGGCCGGGTTGTTTTTACGCACAAACCATCAATGCAAAATCTGACTCAAGAACAACTTAGTCCGCTCATTCTGCGGATTATCGAAGAAGTCATTCGGCGCCGCTTGCTCAACGATTTCACCTTTATCCATGAAGATCACACGGTTGGCCACAGTGCGGGCAAAGCCCATTTCGTGGGTCACGCAGAGCATGGTCATGCCGTCTTCAGCCAGACCGATCATGGTGTCGAGCACTTCTTTCACCATTTCCGGGTCGAGCGCCGAGGTCGGTTCGTCGAACAGCATGATTTTCGGCTTCATGCACAGCGCGCGGGCAATCGCCACACGCTGTTGCTGACCACCGGACAGCTGCCCCGGGAATTTGTGCGCCTGCTCCGGAATGCGTACGCGCTCCAGGTAATGCATGGCGATTTCCTCAGCCTTGCGCTTGGGCATCTTGCGCACCCACATCGGAGCCAGGGTGCAGTTCTGCAAAATGGTCAGGTGCGGGAACAGGTTGAAGTGCTGGAACACCATGCCGACTTCGCGGCGGATCGCTTCGATCTGCTTGAGGTCGTTGGTCAGCTCCACGCCGTCGACGACGATGCGGCCCTGCTGGTGTTCTTCCAGACGATTGAGGCAGCGGATGGTGGTCGACTTGCCGGAACCCGATGGGCCGCACAGGACGATACGCTCGCCCTGTTTGACGTTGAGGTTGATGTCTTTGAGCACGTGGAACTGGCCGTACCACTTGTTGACGCCCTGCATTTGAATAATGCCTTCAGGACCTACAGGCTTTTTGATTGCTTCACTCATTTACAGACTCCTAACGCTTGTGGCCAGTGTCGAGCTTGCGTTCCAGATGCATGGAATAGCGCGACATACCAAAACAGAAAATCCAGAACACCAGGGCGGCGAACACGTAGCCTTCGGTGGCCATGCCCAGCCATTTCGGATCGGCAGCGGCTTGTTTGACGCTGTTGAGCAGGTCAAACAGGCCGATGATGATCACCAGGCTGGTGTCCTTGAACAGCGCAATGAAGGTGTTGACGATGCCCGGGATCACCAGCTTCAGGGCTTGCGGCAGGATCACCAGGCCCATCGAACGCCAGTAACCGAGGCCCATCGCCGCGGCCGCTTCGTACTGACCTTTAGGGATCGCTTGCAGACCGCCACGCACCACTTCGGCCACATAGGCCGACTGGAACAGGATCACGCCGATCAGTGCCCGCAGCAGTTTGTCGAAGTTCATGCCTTCAGGCAGGAACAGCGGCAGCATCACCGAGGACATGAACAGCACAGTGATCAACGGCACGCCGCGCCAGAACTCGATGAAGGTCACGCAGACCACACGAATCGCCGGCATGTTCGAACGACGGCCCAGCGCCAGCACAATCCCCAGCGGCAACGCACCGGCGATACCGACAGTGGCGATAACCAGGGTCAGCATCAGGCCGCCCCACTGGCTGGTCGCCACATTGCTCAGACCAAAACCGCCGTGCAGCAAGGTGAAGGCAATGATCGGATACAGCACCAGAAAGCTCAGCCCGTAGATCGCTTTACGCGGCACACGCGAGATGAACAATGGCGCCGCGCCGATCACCGCCAGCCACACGGTCAGGTCGACGCGCCAGCGCAGTTCCGTCGGGTAGTAGCCGTACATGAACTGGCCAAAACGCTGCTGAATGAACACCCAGCAGGCGCCCTCCTTGGTGCAGTCGGCGCGAGTGGTGCCGACCCAGTTGGCATCGACAATCGCCCAACTGAGGATCGGTGGCACCACCAGGTAGATCAGGTAGAACGCAAACAGGGTCAGCAGGGTGTTGAGCCAGCTGGAGAACATGTTCGCGCGCATCCATGCCACCACACCGATGCTGCTGTTCGGTGGGGGCATGTCGGGTTTGAAAGTATGAGTACTCATGCGCTTTTCCTTACCGCTCGATCAGCGCAATGCGCTTGTTGTACCAGTTCATCAGCAGAGAGATGCTGATACTGATCGCCAGGTACACGCTCATCGTGATGGCAATCACTTCGATGGCTTGACCGGTCTGGTTGAGCACGGTGCCGGCGAACAGCGACACCATTTCCGGGTAACCGATACCGGCCGCCAGCGAGGAGTTCTTCGCCAGATTGAGGTATTGGCTGGTCAGGGGCGGAATGATCACGCGCAGGGCTTGCGGAATGATCACCTTGCGCAGGGTCGGGCCGTTGCGCAGGCCGAGCGAGCGCGCCGCTTCGGTCTGGCCATGGCTGACCGACTTGATCCCGGAGCGCACGATCTCAGCGATGAACGCCGCGGTGTACACGGTCAGGGCCAGGGTCAAGGCGAGCAGTTCCGGGATCAGCACCCAGCCGCCGACGAAGTTGAAGCCTTTGAGTTCAGGCATTTCCCAGTGCAGCGGAGCGCCGAAGATCAGTGCGCACAAGGTCGGGATCACCAGCAGAATCGCCAGACCGACCCAGAACTTGTGGAACGGCACGCCGGTTTCTTCAAAGCGCTTGTTGGCCCAGCGGCACATCAGCACGATGCCGACGATGGCCACCACGATGCTGATCACGAACGCCCAGAAACCATCAGCGGCCAACGCGGCCGGCATGTTCAGGCCACGGCTGCTGACGAAGAAGGTGTCACCGAAGTTATGGCTGTTGCGCGGTCCCGGCATGGTCAGGAATACCGCGAAGTACCAGAACAGGATTTGCAGCAGCGGCGGAATGTTGCGGAACACTTCCACATACACGGTCGCCAGTTTGCTGATGATCCAGTTCTGCGACAGCCGTGCCACACCGATGATGAAACCGAGGATCGTCGCTAGAACCACGCCGATCACGGTTACCAACAGGGTGTTGAGCAGACCGATGACAAAGACGCGGGCATAGCTGTCCGCTTCGGTGTAGTCGATCAGGTGTTGAGCGATGCCGAATCCGGCACTGCGCTCCAGAAAGCCGAAACCGGAAGTAATGCCCCGGTGCTGAAGGTTGGTTTGCGTGTTGTCGAACAAGTACCAGCCCAGCGAGACCACCGCCACAACGGTGATGATCTGGAATAGCCACGCACGCACTCGTGGATCGCTGAGGCTGAGCCTCTGCTTTGGTGCGCCGATTGAATTTTGCATGAAGTGCCCCGGAAGAAATGGAACAAGAACATCACCCGGCGGTTGGCCCGCCGGGCGATAGAACCATTAGCGCACTGGTGGTGCGTACTGAATGCCGCCGTTGTTCCACAGGGCATTCAAGCCGCGGTCGATTTCCAGCGGAGTGCTCTTGCCGAGGTTTTTCTCGAAGATTTCGCCGTAGTTGCCGACTTGTTTGACGATCTGCACAACCCAGTCTTTCGGCAGTTTCAGGTCTTTGCCGTACTCGCCGTCAGCGCCGAGCATACGGGCAACGTCCGGGTTCTTGGTCGACTTGGCTTCAGCTTCAACGTTCTTCGAAGTGATGCCGGCTTCTTCGGTGTTGAGCAGCGCGTAGCCAACCCAACGCACGATGGCCAGCCACTCGTCGTCGCCGTTACGTACGACCGGGCCCAGCGGTTCTTTGGAAATGGTTTCCGGCAGAACCACGTAGTCCTTCGGCGAGGCCAGCTTGGAGCGCTGGGCGAACAGTTGGGACTTGTCGGAGGTCAGCACGTCGCAACGACCGGATTCCAGCGACTTGGCGCTTTCATCGGAGGTGTCGAAGGTGATCGGGGTGTATTTCAGACCGTTGCCACGGAAGTAGTCGGAAACGTTCAGCTCGGTGGTGGTACCGGCCTGGATGCAGATGGTTGCACCGTCCAGCTCTTTGGCACTTTTCACGCCCAGCTTGTTGTTCACCAGGAAACCGATGCCGTCGTAGTAGGTAATGAAGCCCGGGAATTTCAGGCCCATGCCCGCGTCACGCGAACTGGTCATGGTGGTGTTGCGCGACAGGATGTCGATCTCGCCCGATTGCAGCGCGGTGAAGCGCTCTTTGGCGTTCAACTGACTGAATTTGACCTTGGTCGCGTCGCCGAATACGGCAGCGGCCACAGCGCGGCAGACGTCAGCGTCGATCCCGAGGATCTTGCCGGTTGCGTCCGGTACCGAGAAGCCCGGCAGACCGTCGCTCACGCCACACTGCACGAAACCTTTCTTCTGCACGGCATCCAGGGTTGCACCCGCCTGAGCGAACCCGCTGACGCCGAGAACTGTTGCTGCAGTCACGATCGCCAGAGTGGATTTCAACATCTTCATTCAAACCTCCAGTTTTGCTCTTGTTGTGTCGGAGCTTGAGTCCAGTCGCACCCTTTTGAGGCGTTGTTGACCCGTGTTGGCTTTTTTTGGGGTCAACCGACGTAAGACCTTCGCTATGAGTCTAGTAGGAGAAAATCCACATCATGGACAACTCACTTCTCACCAATCGGCCGAACGGGCTGTAGCCCTTTCACATTCGCTAAGCCCGTAGCGGCCATTGGCGAACATCCATCACCGGATTCTTTGCAATCCCGTCGCGGGTCGTACACTGATAGTGTTACCGCCCACGCAAGATCGGTTGCACGGTTCAAGCCATAGCAAAGCCCGTACCACACCGCTCACCGAATCGATTCGGCGACAGGTCAATAGCAAAACTTGTAACCTTGCGACATCTTCTTAACGGATCAACCGGACGCGCACTCGAACCACGCACTTAATGAGAGCGCCCGCACATTTTTGGAGCAGACATGACCGAGCCCTTGATTCTTCAGCCTGTTAAGCCCGCAGACGCCTGCGTGATCTGGCTGCACGGCCTCGGCGCCGACCGTTACGACTTCCTGCCGGTGGCCGAGGCATTGCAGGAAAGCCTGCTGAGCACGCGCTTCGTGTTGCCACAGGCGCCAACTCGTCCAGTGACGATAAATGGCGGATATGCCATGCCAAGCTGGTACGACATCAAAGCCATGAGCCCGGCGCGCGCGATCGATCGTGATGAGCTGGAAGCGTCGGCGGATCGCATCATCGAATTGGTCGAAAACGAGCGCGCCAGCGGAATAGACGCCTCGCGAATTTTTCTCGCCGGGTTTTCCCAAGGTGGCGCGGTGGTGTTGCACACTGCATTTGTGAAATGGCAGGGGCCATTGGGCGGCGTGCTGGCGTTGTCGACATATGCGCCGACCTTCAGTGATGAGATGGAGCTGTCAGCCAGTCAGCAGCGGATCCCCGCGATATGCCTGCACGGCCAGTTCGATGGCGTGGTGCAAAACTCGATGGGGCGCAGTGCTTATGAGCATTTGGTGAAGCATGGTGTCACCGTGACATGGCAGGAATACCCAATGGAGCACGAAGTGTTACCCGAGGAAATTCGCGACATCGGTGCCTGGTTGAGCGAACGTTTGCGCTAAGCGTCGAGATTAAAACCGCCCTTTGATCCCTCCCACTACGCCGCGCCCGTTTCTTGCATTACACTGGCCGGCGTACATTCCTTAACCAATTGATGAGATGACCGTGCTCAAAGCACTCAAGAAGATGTTCGGTAAAAGCGAGGCTGAGCAGCTCGCACCAGTTCCCAGTGCGCCGTCGCACGCCCCCGGTCATCGCAACGATGCGCCACAGGCCGAGCGCCCCGCTCACGTAGCGGCACCGAAGGCAGAACCACAACCTGCACCGGCCGCGCCAATCGCCGCCGAACCTGCCCGCAGCGAAGCGCCGAAACCGGCCAGACCGCGCCGCGAACCGAAGCCCAAGGCAGCGGTTATTCCGTGGAAACTCGAGGATTTCGTCGTCGAGCCACAGGAAGGCAAAACTCGCTTCCACGATTTCAAGCTGTCTCCAGAACTGATGCACGCCATCCAGGATCTGGGTTTTCCGTACTGCACGCCGATTCAGGCGCAGGTGCTGGGTTACACCCTCGCCGGCAAAGACGCCATTGGCCGTGCGCAGACCGGCACCGGTAAAACCGCCGCGTTCCTGATCTCGATCATCACCCAACTGCTGCAGACCCCGCCGCCGAAAGAACGCTACATGGGCGAACCCCGTGCGCTGATCATCGCGCCGACCCGTGAGTTGGTGGTACAAATCGCCAAGGACGCCGCTGACCTGACCAAGTACACCGGCCTCAACGTCATGACGTTTGTTGGCGGCATGGACTTTGACAAGCAGCTCAAGCACCTCGAAGCGCGTCACTGCGACATCCTCGTCGCCACACCCGGCCGTCTGCTCGACTTCAACCAGCGTGGCGACGTGCACCTGGACATGGTCGAAGTGATGGTGTTGGACGAAGCCGACCGCATGCTCGACATGGGATTCATCCCGCAGGTACGTCAGATCATTCGCCAGACGCCACCGAAGTCCGAACGCCAGACCTTGCTGTTCTCCGCGACCTTCACCGAAGACGTGATGAACCTCGCCAAGCAGTGGACCACTGACCCTGCGATCGTCGAAATCGAAATCACCAACGTTGCCAACGAAAACGTCGAGCAGCACATCTATGCGGTGGCCGGTGCCGACAAGTACAAACTGCTCTACAACCTGGTCAACGATAACGGCTGGGAACGCGTGATCGTGTTTGCCAACCGCAAGGACGAAGTGCGCCGCATCGAAGAACGCCTGGTGCGCGATGGCATCAACGCCGCGCAACTGTCCGGCGATGTGCCGCAGCACAAACGCATCAAGACCCTGGAGGGTTTCCGCGAAGGCAAGATTCGCGTACTGGTCGCCACTGATGTGGCCGGTCGCGGCATCCACATCGACGGCATCAGCCACGTGATCAACTTCACCCTGCCGGAAGTCCCGGACGACTACGTGCACCGCATCGGTCGTACCGGTCGTGCCGGCGCCGACGGTGTGTCGATCAGCTTCGCCGGTGAGGACGACTCCTACCAGTTGCCGTCCATCGAAGAGAAGCTCGGTCGCAAGATCAGCTGTGAAACGCCGCCGACGCATCTGTTGCGCGCGGTTGAACGCAAGCGTCCGCAGTAAACGACGTTTAAAGAAAAGCGCAGCCGGCAACGGACTGCGCTTTTTTTTCGCCCGGTGTTTCATCAGGTGCTTGCGAGAGAAAACTAAAAGTCCATAATAGACAAATAAGTTTATTTTTCGTTTTCGGAGCCTGATATGTCCAGTACGCCCTACGTGATCGACCAGCATCAGGCCCGTGAGCTGCTGGCGCGCATTGATGTGCCGCAAATCCTGCGCAAGCTGTTCCGTGATCTTGCGGCGGGTAACGCTGTGCAACCGGCGCAGCAACTGGTGGAATTTCCGCAAGGTGCCGGCGACTTCATCAATTACCTGGGCGTGCTGGCCGAAGACGGCGTGTACGGCGTGAAAACTTCGCCGTATATCGTTCGCGAACAAGGTGCACTGGTGACGGCTTGGACATTGTTGATGTCGATGAAAACCGGTCAGCCACTGCTGCTCTGCGATGCCGCTGAACTGACCACCGCGCGCACCGCCGCGACCACGGCTGTGGCGGTCGACACCCTCGCTCCGACAAACGCCACGCGACTGGCAATCATCGGTAGTGGCAAGGTTGCGCAGGCGCATCTGCATTATGTGAAAGGTCTGCGCGACTGGCAGAACATCAGCCTGTATTCGCCAAGCCTGTCCGCCGACGCTCAAACCAAGGCACTGTTGAAAGCCATCACTCCCAACCTGAGGATCGTTGACAGCCGTGAAGCCGCCCTCGTCGAGGCGGACGTGATCATGCTGTGCACCTCGTCCGCCGGCCCGGTGATCGATCCGGCCGCGCTAAGCAAATCAGCCCTGATCACCTCGATCAGCACCAACGCCCCGCGTGCCCATGAAGTGCCGCCGCAGAGCCTCAACGACATGCAGGTGTTCTGCGACTATCGTCTGACCACGCCGGGTTCGGCAGGTGAGATGCTGATTGCCAGTGAACAGCATGGCTGGAGCAAGGATTCGATTGTCGGCGACCTCGCCGACTTGCTCAGCGAGAAAGTGCAGCGCCCCGATTACGATCGTCACGTGTTTTTCCGTTCAATTGGCCTCGGCCTGGAAGACATCGCCCTGGCCAATGCGGTTTATCTCCTCCATCACCAGAATTAAGCCTGATGCAATCCATGTGGGAGCGAGCTTGCTCGCGAATGCGGTCTGACATTCACCGAATGTGTTGACTGATAGATCGCTTTCGCGAGCAAGCTCGCTCCCACAGGGATTGCGTGTATTTTCATATTTCGAGCATCAGGAGACCTACATGAGCCAGGCAGATTTCATCATCATCGGCGGCGGGATTGCCGGCGCATCCACCGGTTTCTGGCTGTCGCCGCACGGCAAAGTGATCGTGCTCGAACGTGAATCCCACCCGGCGTATCACTCCACCGGGCGCTCCGCCGCGCTGTTTACCGCCGCGTACGGCACGCCACAAGTTCGCGCGCTGACCCAGGCCAGCCGGGCGTTTTTTGACCACCCGCCAGCCGGTTTCTGCGAACACCCACTGCTCACCCCACGCGGTGAAATGACCGTGGATTTCACCGGTGATGCCGCCGAACTCAACAACCAATATCTCAGCGCCAAAGCCACCGTGCCGGAGATGCAACTGCTCAGCGCCGACGAAGCCTGCGCGCGACTGCCGATCCTGCGTCGGGAAAAAGTCCACGGCGCGATCTATGACCCGAGCGCCAGCGACATCGATACTGACGCCTTGCATCAGGGCTACCTGCGCGGGATTCGCCGCAACAACGGCGAATTGCACACCGATTGCGAAGTGCTAGGCCTCAGTCGCGATGCCGAGGGCCGCTGGAGTGTTCAGACCAACGGCCAGACGTTCAGCGCGCCAGTGATCATCAACGCCGCCGGCGCCTGGGCCGACAAGATCGGCACACTGGCCGGCGCCCAACCGCTGGGCCTGCAACCGAAGCGCCGCGCCGCGTTCATTTTCGCCGGGCCGGAAGGCGTCGACATTCATCACTGGCCGATGCTGGTCAGCCTCGACGAATCCTTCTATATGAAGCCCGACGCCGGCATGTTTCTCGGCTCGCCCGCCAACGCCGACCCGGTCGAGCCTCACGATGTGCAGCCGGAAGAACTGGACATCGCCATGGGCATCTACCAGATCGAAGAGGCCACCACGCTGACCATCCGCCGTCCGACGCGTACGTGGGCCGGCCTGCGCAGCTTCGTCGCCGACGGTGATTTGCTCAGCGGTTTCGATCAACAGGTGCCGGGGCTGTTCTGGGTGGCGGCACAGGGTGGTTACGGCATTCAGACTTCCCCGGCGATGGGCCAGGCCAGCGCGGCGTTGGTACGCGGCGAGCCGTTGCCCGAGCACTTGCAGCAGTTCGGGCTAGACAGCGCCATGCTAGCCCCCGCTCGCCTCGCCTGATTGTCCACGGATGACGCGCCCAACGGATTGCGGCACACTCGCAGCGCCTCCTGATCACGGGGGCGTTGACGCTGCCTGGAGCTCCACTGTCATGACTGCCCCTGAATTCGACCCGGCGCTGGATAACTTCCGCGCTGTTGCCGACGCCATCGCCACGCTGTTCTTTCCCCACGCCGAAGTGGTGCTGCACGACCTGCGCACGCAAAAGGTCGACTACATCGCCAACAACCTGTCCAAGCGCGAGATCGGCGACGACTCGTCACTGGAGGACATGCTCAGCGAGGATGTCAGCGACCGCAATATCGGCCCGTACGAAAAGCTCAATTGGGATGGCCAGAAGATTCGCAGCCTGAGCACCGTGCTGCGCGACAGCGAAGGCCGGCCACTGGCGGTGTTGTGCATCAACCTGAATATTTCGCTGTTCGAGAATGCCAAGGCCGCGCTGGACCTGTTTCTCTCGCCGAGCAAACTGATCCCGCAACCGGACTCACTGTTTCGCGATGACTGGCAGGAACGCATCAACACCTTCCTCCACGCCTGGCTGCGCGAGCGGCAGCTGAGCCTGAACCTGCTTACCCGCGATCACAAACGTGAACTGGTGCTGGCGCTGCACGCCGAAGGCGCGTTCAAGGGCAAGAGCGCCTCGAACTATGTGGCCAACGTGCTGAACATGGGGCGGGCGACGGTGTACAAGCATTTGAAGGAATTGAAGGGCTAGAGATTTGCGGTGATTTCTCTGACGCCATCGCGAGCAGGCTCACTCCTACAGGGGAACGCATTCCAAATGTAGGAGTGAGCCTGCTCGCGAAAGCGGTAGATCAGTCGCCGTAAATGTCGGACTTGAAATACTTCTCGGAAATCTTCTGGTACTCGCCACTCGCGCGAATGCCATCGATGGCGCCATTCAACTGGCTGACCAATTCTGCATTACCCTTGCGCACTGCAATCCCTGCGCCCTCGCCCACGTACTTCGGATCCTTCAACTCAGGCCCGACAAACGCATAACCCTTGCCACGCGGCATCGACAAAAAGTCATTCAGCGGAATGGTGTCGGCAAAAATCGCATCGAGCCGCCCCGCTGCCAGGTCCATGTAGATTTCTTCGTTGTTGCTGTAGCGCTTGACGTTAGTGCCCTTCGGCTCGAACACCTCGGTGGCATAACGATCGGTGGTGGTCGCGCGCTGCACGCCGACGTTCTTGCCCTTGAGGCTGGCGTATTGATCGTCGACCGTGGCGCCTTCCTTCATCACTAGGCGCGACGAGGTGAAGTAGTACTTATGGGTGAAATCCACCGACTTCTTGCGGTCTTCGTTGATGGTCATCGAGGACAGCGCCATGTCGATTTTCTTCACTTTCAGCGAAGGAATCAGACCGTCGAACTCACCTTCGACCCACACACACTTGACCTTCATTTGCGCGCATAGGGCATTGCCGATGTCATAGTCGAAACCGACGATTTCGCCTTTGTCGGTTTTCGAGGCGAATGGCGGGTAAGCGGCTTCGATGCCGATGCGCAGGGTTTGCTCGGCGGCGAACACGCTGGCGCAGGACAACAGGCTGAGGGCCAGACCGGTGATGAGGGGTAGTTTCTTCATGTTCGTTCTCTCGCGGGGTTGTTGTTGGTTTGGCAAGATGAAGAAGAGCAGCTGCTAGCGGGGAGCTACGAGCGGCAAGACTGAAACTTTTTTGTACTTGGAAATCCATATTGGACTTATAGGTACAAGCCGTCAATCCACGAGAAGAGAGTGTCTGCGAGGTTTTTGCTGTTACAGATGGCCCCTTCGCGAGCAAGCTCGCTCCCACATTGGATTTGTGAACGACACAGATCCAATGTGGGAGCGAGCTTGCTCGCGAAGGCGTACTGAGGGACGCTACAGGAATTACTTTTTCCAGCGATCCGCCGCTGCATGATCACTGTCGCGCCCCTCAACCCAACGCGGGCCATCACTGGTGTTTTCTTTCTTCCAGAACGGCGCGCGGGTTTTCAGGTAGTCCATGACAAAGGCGCAGGCATCGAAGGCAGCCTGGCGATGGGCACTGGCGGCGCCGACGAACACGATGGGTTCGCCCGGCTCCAATGCGCCGATGCGGTGCAGCACTTCCAGTTTCAGCAACGGCCAGCGCTGTTCGGCTTCGCTGGCGATTTTGCCGAGGGCTTTTTCGGTCATGCCCGGATAGTGTTCGAGGAACATCCCCGCTACATCGAGGCCGTCGTTAAAGTCGCGCACGTAGCCGACAAAACTCACCACCGCGCCGACGCCGACATTGGCCGCATGCATCGCGTTGACTTCAGCGCCCGGATCGAACGGCGTGGCCTGCACGCGAATCGCCATGGATCAGCCCCCGGTCACGGTAGGGAAAAACGCCACTTCGTCGCCATCGACCACCGGCTCATCGAGTTGGCAGAGGTCTTCGTTGCGTGCGCACATCAGGTTCTGCTCGCTCAACACCTCGGCGCCGTCACGTTGCGCGAGCAATGCGCGAACGTCCTCGACGGTGGCGAAATCACCTTCAATTCTTACCGAATCCACGCCCAGCGCTTCGCGGTAACGGGCAAAAAACTTCACGGTCAGGTTCATGGCTGCTCCGCCTGAAAGTGCCCGCTCTTGCCACCGACCTTCTCCAGCAGACGCACGCTTTCAATGGTCATGCCGCGATCGACGGCTTTACACATGTCGTAAATGGTCAGGGCGGCAACACTGGCAGCGGTCAACGCTTCCATCTCAACGCCGGTCTGCCCGGACAGCTTGCAGCGAGCAACGATGCGCACGGTGTCGTCGCCATCAGCACTGAGTTCGACTTTGACGCCGGTGAGCATCAGCGGATGGCACAGGGGAATCAGATCACTGGTTTTCTTCGCCGCTTGAATGCCGGCAATGCGCGCCACGGCGAACACGTCACCCTTGGGATGGCCGCCGCTGACGATCATCTGCAGCGTTTCGGGGAGCATGCGCACCAGCGCTTGGGCCGTCGCTTCACGGAACGTCACGGCTTTTTCGGTGACGTCGACCATGTTGGCGCGACCTTGGGAATCGAGATGAGTCAGCACGGGATTACTCCTGATCAGGAGCGACGATTGTAAACCTGCGGGTCAAATTTCCGCATCATTGATTATGAAATCACCGTTGCATCCTGTGGGAGCGAGCTTGCTCGCGAAGGCGGTGCATCAGGCTACATCTATGGTGACTGGCATACCGCATTCGCGAGCAAGCTCGCTCCCACATTTGGATTTGTGTCCAGGCATAAAAAAACCGGGCGGCTGGTGGGCCGCCCGGTTTTGGGTGAAGGGTTACAAATGCGATTCGGCGTATTCGGCCAGAATCGAACGAGGCACCCCTTGCAGGGTGATGTGCACACCGTTGGGGAAATCCTTGAAGCGTTCGGTCAGGTAGGTCAGCCCGGAACTGGTCGCGGACAGGTAAGGGGTGTCGATCTGTGCGAGGTTGCCCAGGCACACCACTTTGGAACCGGCGCCGGCCCGGGTGATGATGGTTTTCATCTGATGCGGCGTGAGGTTCTGGCATTCGTCGATCAGGATCAGGCTCTGCTGGAAGCTGCGACCGCGAATGTAGTTGAGCGATTTGAACTGCAACGGCACTTTGCTGAGGATGTAGTCGACGCTGCCATGGGTGTTTTCGTCATCCATGTGCAAGGCTTCGAGGTTGTCGGTGATGGCGCCCAGCCACGGCTCCATTTTTTCCGCTTCAGTCCCGGGCAGGAAGCCGATTTCCTGGTCCAGGCCCTGCACGCTGCGGGTCGCAATGATGCGGCGATAACGCTTGCTGACCATGGTCTGCTCGATCGCCGCGGCCAGAGCCAGAATGGTTTTACCGGAACCGGCGGCACCCGACAGGTTGACCAGATGAATGTCCGGATCGAGCAGCGCGTACAGCGCCAGACTCTGATAGATGTCGCGTGGCTTCAGCCCCCAGGCCTCTTGATGCAGCAGCGGTTCCTGATGCAGGTCGAGGATCAGCAGCTTGGCCTCGTCGATCTCCTTGATCCAGCCGACAAAGCCCTGTTCGTCGATGATGAACTCGTTGATGTGCACCGCCGGCAGGTTGTCGATCAGTTGCACTTGGTGCCAGGTGCGGCCGTGATCCTGGCGGGTGTCGACCTTGCTCACGCGGTCCCAGAAAGAGCCGGTCATGTTGTGATAGCCGTTGGGCAGCAGGGACACGTCATCGACCAGTTGGTCGGTGCTGTAATCCTCGGCATCGATGCCACAGGCGCGCGCCTTGAGGCGCATGTTGATGTCTTTGGTGACAAGCACCACAGGCTTTTTCGGATCGCGGGTGTGCAAATCGATCAGTTGGTTGATGATTTTATTGTCGTTCAGATGCTCGGGCAGAATCAGATTCGATTCGGCCTGTTTGCTCATCAGAATTGACAGCAAGCCCTTCGGCCCGCCTTTACCGCGCTGGATCGGCACACCCAGCTCGACGTCTTCAGGGGAAGCGTCACCCAGAGTCTTGTCGATCAGCCGGATGGCCTGACGGCATTCGGCGGCAACGCTGTGATGCCCGCTCTTGAGCTTGTCCAGCTCTTCAAGCACGGTCATCGGGATCGCGACGTGGTGTTCTTCGAAATTCAGCAGGGCATTTGGATCGTGAATCAATACGTTGGTATCGAGTACATAAAGGATTGGCTGGTTGGAGGAAGGGCTACGTCCGTGATCATCCATACTCGGTCACCTTTGTCAGAGCCATTGGACGCAATACCTGAGCGGTGCTGCGCCTCGAAGTGACTGCCGAAATCTCACCTGCGGAGATTCAAGTGACTGCAAACAAACGGGTCTTGGAAGACGCCACCTGTGTTGCAGGTTTCGGCGGTCTGTCTTCGTAATACTCCAAAACCGATGACATAAAAAAGTACTTTGACGGTTTTTTTAAGTTTATTTTTCAGAGTGACGAAAAGCCCTTGGCGGACTGCCCAGACCCCGCTAAAGTCGGAAGTCCGCCTGCATCGAACTCTTCAAAAAAATCGCCCCAAGCCCAATGTTTCCGGGCTTTTTTCGTTTCTCAGCGAAAAGCGTCCTGACAGTCTTCCCAACCGATACCGCTCTGCGCGGTCTGCGTGATCAACCACGGTAACGAGGTCTTCACCGCGTCCTGTTTCATGTTGAAATTGATCACCCCGTGTCGCCACAGCAGCATCAGAGTCAGCACCCTCTGCGCGCTCGCTGCGCCCTTGAGTTTGCCGGCGCCGTCCTGGGCATCGATGTCCCACAGCGCCACTTGCAGGCCTTGTGTGTTGAAGAAACCTTGCGCATCGCTGCGGCGCTGCCCTTCCGGCGGACGAAACAGCGGCACGTAGTTTTCCGGCAACTTGTTCTTCACCAGATCTGCGCTGCGCCGCACCGAATCCTGCCAGTCCTGCCAGTGGCTGTGGGAGCGGAACTCCCAACCTTGAACGCCGACGCACTGTTTCGAGAACTCTGCTTGCAGGCTGCTCACCGAGCGATCAGCCAGTCGCGCCTGAATATCCTTGCCCAGCACGAAGAACGTGCCGCTCAGGTTCGATTTGCGTAGGTATTCGGTGAGCCAGCCGGTGTTGTCCGGTTGCAGATTGGCGGCGCTGTCGAAGGTCAGCAGGAACAGCCGGTCGTGCATCGCGTCACCGTTGCGCTCGTAGTCACCGAAACGATCGAATTCGTTGCTGCTCTGCGGCGACAACGCGGCCTTGCGCAACAACTCGTCGAGGTACTGCACATGGAAGATCCGGCTCGGCTCGGCCCACTTGGTGTAATAACTGTCGTCACTGACGACGAACTTGGCGGCTTGCTCGCGCAGCGTTGGCAAGTCTTCTACAAGGAAGCAGAACGAGGCGTCCTGATCGCAGCTTTGCTGGGCGAAGTTGTAGTTGGCCAGCAGGCGCTGCCAGAGGCGTTGGCGCAGAATGTTGACCGCATCGATATTGACCGTGCGCAAGCCTAGACGCTGCGCCAGAGCGGCCTCGTCCATCGACTCGGTGCCCAGCAGGACACGGGCGAACATCAGGATTTCCGCCCGTGACGCCACGTCAAACAGGGTCGGGTTGCTAAGCTGCTCCGGCCAGGTGCTGCGATCCAGCGTCGCCACATCGCCCGGCGCCGCGACGGCACCGAAGCTCAACAGCCACGCGGTGAATAAAAGAACAATGCGCAAAAGGGATGTCTCCATAACAAAACCCGCGCGGCACTATAGCTGATGTGCAAGGCTGAAGGACGCCGCCCTCACCCCAGCCCTCTCCCGGGGGGAGAAGGAGCTGACCTTCATTGATTTCAAAATTTGAGTTCAACTCGATAGATCATGTCGGCGTAAATCGACAGTACAACTCGGTCAGCTCCCTCTCCCTCCGGGAGAGGGCTGGGGTGAGGGAAAAATCCACCAGCCGTCGCAAATGCCGGAGCTTACTCATACCTATAACCCCCATAGCTGGAGTCAAATCGGACAACCCCCTAGAATCGCCCCCACGATTAAAGGAGACGACTTCATGCTGATGGTGATTTCCCCCGCCAAGACCCTCGATTACGAAACACCGCCGGCGACCCAGCGCTTCACCCAGCCGCAATACCTCGACCATTCCCAGGAACTGATCCAGCAACTGCGCGACCTGACCCCGGCGCAGATCAGCGAACTGATGCACGTGTCCGACAAAATCGGTGGGCTCAACGCCGCGCGCTTCGGCAGCTGGACGCCTGCCTTCACTCCGGAAAACGCCAAACAGGCACTGCTCGCGTTCAAGGGCGACGTCTACACCGGTCTCGACGCCCAGTCCTTCAGCGAAACCGATTTCGATTACGCGCAAAAACACCTGCGCATGCTCTCCGGTCTCTACGGGCTGCTGCGCCCGCTCGACCTGATGCAACCCTATCGTCTGGAAATGGGCACCAAACTGGCCAACGCCCGTGGCAAAGACCTGTACGCCTTCTGGGGTACGCGCATCAGCGAATGGCTCAATGAAGCGCTGGCCGATCAAGGCGACGACGTGCTGCTCAACCTCGCCTCCAATGAGTACTTTTCGGCAGTGAAACGCACAGCCCTGAACGCGCGGATCATCAACACCGAGTTCAAGGACCAGAAGAACGGCCAGTACAAGATCATCAGCTTCTACGCGAAAAAAGCCCGGGGCCTGATGAGCCGTTTCGTGATCCAGGAAAAGATCAACGATCCGGCCCAGCTCAAACAGTTCGATGTGCAGGGTTATCGCTACAGCGTCGAACAGTCGAAACCCGACAATCTGGTGTTTTTGCGCGACCACGCCCCGGAATAAAGCATGCCCAATGCACGACTCTTTCTATAAAGAGTCGTGCAGCTCGCACGATGTCAAAAAACCCTCGCACCATTTCGCCATTTTAATGGCGCCAGAAAAACCTCCCTGTCTTTTCTAAGATTAGTTTCACTCGACACTGATCATTTTTTTCAGTAGTGGCACCTAACTTTTTTCAGCGTAGTGGCACAAAACTATCTAACGTGATTTTTCGCCTGTTATTAAAGGTCGAAAACGAAAGTGCTATCAAATTGAGACTAGTGCCATCTCTGACAATATTTCAAGAAATTTCAGATTTCGCGATGAGCGGACAGGAACTTCGTCCGAATGCATAGCTCATACCACCGGTAACGATTCTCGCCGAGTTTGTACGAGATAACTTACGCAGAGCAGATAGCCATGTAACCAAGTTGTCACAGCAACTTGCCTAGATGACTAACTAGTCTCAAAACAGACGATGGACAGGAGATACGCACCATTTATATCCCCTACAAAGGCCATGGCCGCGCCCTAATAAACGTGCTCGCCTGAGCACCCAACCGCTTGATTTACGGGACCTTCATCCTGACATCGAGCGCGCAAGACGATTGCACAAGAGTCTTCTCCAAAGAGGATCGGCTGCATAACAGGGCAAGTCATAACAACAAGGCCTGGTTGCGCACATCTTGAGTGCACTTATTTAGACACTCGAAACTTAGTATGCCTGCACACGGCATTGTGGCGCCTGTGTGCCGCACTTTCGAGTGCACTAATGAACGCTGAACACCATTAACTCCGGCCTCTAAGGCCTGATATATACAGAGGTAATTGCGATGCGCATCAGCATATTTGGTTTGGGTTACGTTGGCGCAGTATGTGCCGGTTGCCTGTCTGCACGGGGCCATGACGTAGTTGGCGTCGATGTTGCCAAAGACAAGATCGACATGATCAACGCCGGCAAGTCGCCGATTGTTGAACCGGGCCTGGGCGAACTTCTGCAACAGGGTATCCAGACCGGTCGTCTGCGTGGCACGACCAACTTCGCCGAGGCGATTCGCGACACCGACCTGTCGATGATCTGCGTGGGTACGCCGAGCAAAAAGAACGGCGACCTGGAACTGAACTATATCGAAGCGGTATGCCGCGAGATCGGTTTTGTCCTGCGTGAAAAAACCACCCGCCACACCATCGTCGTGCGCAGCACCGTGCTGCCGGGCACCGTGGCCAACGTGGTGATCCCGATTCTCGAAGACTGCTCGGGCAAGAAGGCTGGCGTCGACTTCGGCGTTGCGGTCAACCCGGAATTCCTGCGTGAATCCACCGCCATCGCCGACTACGACCTGCCACCGATGACCGTCATCGGCGAGTTCGACAAGGCCTCGGGCGACGTTCTGCAATCGCTGTACGAAGAACTCGACGCACCGATCATCCGCAAGGACATCGCCGTTGCCGAGATGATCAAGTACACCTGCAACGTCTGGCACGCGACCAAAGTGACCTTCGCCAACGAGATCGGCAACATCGCCAAAGCAGTCGGCGTCGATGGCCGTGAAGTGATGGAAGTGGTCTGCCAGGACAAGACCCTCAACCTGTCCCAGTACTACATGCGCCCGGGCTTCGCCTTCGGCGGTTCGTGCCTGCCGAAAGACGTGCGCGCCCTGACCTATCGCGCCGGTTCGCTGGACGTCGAGGCGCCGCTGCTCAACTCGCTGATGCGCAGCAACGAATCGCAAGTGCAGAACGCCTTCGACATCGTGGAAAGCCACGACAAACGCAAAGTCGCCCTGCTCGGCCTGAGCTTCAAGGCCGGTACCGACGACCTGCGCGAAAGCCCGCTGGTGGAACTGGCCGAGATGCTGATCGGCAAGGGTTACGACCTGAGCATCTACGACAGCAACGTCGAGTACGCCCGTGTTCACGGCGCGAACAAGGACTACATCGAGTCGAAGATCCCGCACGTGTCGTCCCTGCTCAACGCGGACTTCGATTCGGTGATCGATAACTCCGACGTGATCATCCTCGGCAACCGCGACGAGAAGTTCCGCCCGTTGGCCCAGCAAGCGCCGCACGGCAAACAGGTCATCGACCTGGTCGGCTTCATGGCCAAAGCCACCGACGCCGGTACGCGCACCGAGGGTATCTGCTGGTAATGCAGACCTAAGCGACAAGCTTCGAGCTGCAGTACTTGCAGCCCGAAGCTTGCAGCTTGAAGCCTCCCTTACCTTCGGATGACGCTGATGAGCAAGCTCAAACATTTTTTTCTGCAATCAGCCGGCTGGCTTTTTTATCTCAGTCTGCTGATGGGCCTGGCCTTGATGCTGCCCACGTCCACATTCGACTCCGAGTCGAAGGACTTCATTTTCCTGATTGGCGCCGTGGGTATCTGGCGCTACTCGATGGGTGCAACGCACTTTGTGCGCGGCATGATTTTTCTCTACATCGTTTACCCGCACCTGCGTCGCAAAGTACGCAAGCTGGGTAAGGCGGCGGACCCGTCGCATGTGTTCCTGATGGTTACCAGTTTCCGGATCGACGCGCTGACCACGGCGCAGGTCTACAGCTCGGTGATCCGCGAAGCCATCGACTGCGAACTGCCGACCACCGTGGTCTGCTCGATCGTCGAAATGTCCGATGAGCTGCTGGTCAAGGCGCTGTGGGCGCGAATGAATCCGCCAGACCGCGTGAAGCTCGACTTCGTGCGCATTCCCGGTACCGGCAAACGTGATGGCCTGGCCTATGGTTTCCGCGCGATTTCCCGCCACTTGCCGGACGACCGCGCCGTGGTAGCCGTGATCGATGGCGACACCGTGCTCGGCGAAGGCACCGTGCGCAAGACCGTGCCGTGGTTCCAGCTGTTCGGCAACGTCGGCGGCCTGACCACCAACGAGTTCTGCGAAGTGCGCGGCGGCTACATCATGAGCGAATGGCACAAGCTGCGTTTCGCCCAGCGCCACATCAACATGTGCTCGATGGCCCTGTCCAAACGCGTACTGACCATGACCGGTCGTATGTCAGTGTTTCGCGCCACCGTGGTGACCAACCCGGAATTCATCGCCGACGTTGAAAGCGACTCGCTGCAACACTGGCGTCTGGGCCGTTTCAAGTTTTTGACCGGCGACGACAAGTCCAGCTGGTTCAGCCTGATGCGCCTCGGTTACGACACTTTCTACGTGCCTGACGCAGCGATCAACACTGTTGAACACCCGCCGGAAAAGAGCTTCATCAAGGCCAGCCGCAAACTGATGTTCCGCTGGTACGGCAACAACCTGCGGCAGAACTCGCGAGCGCTGGGCCTGGGTGTGAAACGCCTTGGCGCGTTCACCTCGGTGGTGCTGTTCGACCAACGCGTGTCGATGTGGACGTCTTTGCTCGGCCTGACCGTGGCGCTCATCGCAAGCTTCAAATACGGCACCGCGTTCATCCTGGTTTACCTGCTGTGGATCGGCATCACCCGCCTGATTCTGACCTTACTGCTGTCGTGTTCCGGTCACCGCATCGGCCCGGCTTACCCAGCGATTCTGTATTACAACCAGATCGTCGGTGCGCTGGTGAAGATCTACGTGTTCTTCCGCCTCGACCAACAATCCTGGACTCGCCAACCCACATCCCTGACCCGTGATCTCGCCAGCTTTCAACGTTGGTTCAACACCTGGTCGTCTCGGACCATGACCTTCTCCGCCGGCAGCATTTTCGTCGCCGTGCTGCTGATGATGGTCTGACCCGCCCCTATTGAATTAACAAGGAAATCGCCCCTATGAATACCGCCGTCAACGCCAACGTAGTGCATGAATCCGAAGCCCAGCGCCAACACGCCCGCGTGAAAATCCCGGCCAAACTGCGCTTCTTCGGTCCTGACCGGACGCCGGTCGAAGCGCGGGTCATCGACCTGTCTGCCGGTGGTCTGGCGTTCAACGCCGGGCAACTGCCGCTGACCATTGGCCAGGTGTACAAGGCGCGTCTGCAATTCGTCATCGACAACCTCGGCATCGCCATGGACGTTGAATTGCAGGTGCGCTCCTTCGACCGCCAGACCGGCCGCGCCGGCTGCCAGTTCCAGAATCTGGAACCGCAGGATATTTCCACCCTGCGCCACCTGATCACTTCGCACCTGGCCGGCGACATCGTCAGCATCGGCGAAGTGCTGGCGACCTTGCAGCGCGATAACTTCACCAAAGCGCGCAAGGTCAAGGACGGCGGCTCCGGCATGACTCCGTTCGGGCGCCTGAAAGCAGTGACCTTCAGCGCCGGTATCTTCGCGGTCGGCCTGGTCGCGGCGGGCTTCATTTTCAAATCGGTATACGGCATGTACTTCGTCAGCCACGCGCAGGCCGGTCTGGTCAGCGTACCGGGGATGAACATCACCATGCCGCGCGACGGCACCGTGCAGAGCCTGGTCAAGTCCGACGGCGTTGCAGCGAAAGGCGCGCCACTGGCGACCTTCAGCACCAGCATGCTCGATGTGCTCAAGGGTCATCTGGAAGAAGATCAACTGTCCCCGGCCAAGGTTGAAGAACTGTTCGGCAAGCAAATGACCGGCACCCTGACCTCGCCATGCGATTGCACCGTGGCCCAGCAACTGGTGGCTGACGGGCAATACGCCAGCAAAGGCGATGTGATCTTCCAACTGGTGCCGCGCAATACCCAGGCCACCGTTGATGCGCGCTTCTCCTATCGCCAGTTCGGCGACGTGCGTCCGGGCACCCCGGTGAGCTTCCAGATCGCCGGCGAAGACAAGACCCGCACCGGCAAGATCGTCAGCAGCACCAGCCTGAAAAGCGCCGACCTGTCCTCCGACATCCGCGTGCAGATCCAGCCTGACGAGCCGCTCGACAGCAGCTTGGCCGGCCGCCCGGTGGAAGTGAACAGCGACCGTGGCCCGAACCTGAACTGGTTGATCGACAAAGCCATGGCTGCCGGTCTTTAAGTCGAGGATATGCCTGTGACTACTCCACCCATCTCAAGCACACCACAAACCCTGTGGGAGCGAGCTTGCTCGCGAATGCATTCTGACATTCAGCCTCAGTGCCGACTGACACACCGCTTTCGCGAGCAAGCTCGCTCCCACATGGGTTCAGTGTGCGCATTGGCATTGGCGGTGAGTCTGGCCGGTTGTGCCGGCCTGCCCGATCAGCGTCTGGCCAACGAAGCGCTCAAACGTGGCGACACCGCCACCGCCGCGCAGAATTATCAGCAACTGGCCGATCTCGGTTACAGCGAGGCGCAAGTCGGTCTCGCTGATATCCAGGTCGACAGCCGCGATCCGGCGCAAATGAAACAGGCCGAAGCGACTTACCGCGCCGCCGCCAGTGTTTCGCCGCGGGCGCAGGCGCGTCTCGGCCGTTTGCTGGTGGCCAAGCCGGGTTCCACCGAAGCCGAGCACCACGAAGCCGAAAGCCTGCTGAAAAAAGCCGCCGCCAATGGCGAAGGCAACACGTTGATCCCGCTGGCGATGCTGTACCTGCAATACCCGCACAGCTTCCCCAACATCAACGCCCAGCAGCAGATCGATCAGTGGCGCAAATCCGGCTACCCGGAAGCGGGTCTGGCGCAGGTGCTGCTGTATCGCACCCAAGGCACCTACGACCAGCACCTGGATGACGTGGAAAAGATCTGCAAAGCCGCGCTCAACACCACCGACATCTGCTACGTCGAACTGGCCACGGTCTATCAGAAACGTGCCCAGCCAGAGCAACAGGCCGAGCTGATCAAGCAGATGCAGGCCGGTTACAGCCGTGGCACCGTCACCGCGCAGCGCGTCGATTCCGTGGCCCGTGTATTGGCCGATTCGACCCTCGGCAAGACTGACGAGAAAACCGCGCAGTCGTTGCTTGAGCCGATCGCTCCGGGTTACCCGGCGTCGTGGGTGACCCTCGCACAACTGCTCTACGACTACCCGGAACTGGGCGACGTCGATCAGATGATGAAGTACCTCGACAACGGTCGCGCCGCCGACCAGCCACGCGCCGAGCTGTTGCTGGGCAAGCTCTACTACGAAGGCAAACTGGTCCCGGCCGACGCCAAAGTCGCCGAAGAACATTTCCAGAAAGCCGTCGGCCGCGAAGTCGCCGCCGACTACTACCTCGGCCAGATCTATCGCCGTGGCTACCTCGGCAAGGTCTATCCGCAGAAAGCCCTCGACCACCTGCTGACCGCTGCGCGCAACGGCCAGAACAGCGCCGATTTCGCCATCGCCCAGCTGTTCTCCCAAGGCAAGGGCACCAAGCCCGACCCGCTCAACGCCTACGTGTTCAGCCAATTGGCCAAAGCACAAAACACTCCGCAAGCCGATGAGCTGGCGACCACCCTCGCCGCGCAACTGCCGCCCGAGCGTCTGGCCGAAGCCCAACGTCTGCTGCAACAAGAGCAAGCCAGCCGTGGCGCTCTGAACCCGAACACGCTGCAACTGCACGCCCTGCAAGAAGAAGACGGCGAGGAAAAATTATGAAGTTGAATCCATTCGTGAAGGCCGGCATTGGCCTTTCGTTCGCGCTGATCTGGTCTTGCCCGACACTGGCCGCGATGACTGAAACCAAGAACTTCGGCCTCGAAGTCAAAGTCACCGGCCAGTCCGAAGACGACCGTGACCTCGGCACCGCCAAGGGCGGTGACGTCAACGGCGTCGGCCTCGACCTGCGTCCGTGGATCTACGGCGAAAGCGGCGCGTGGAGCGCCTACGCCATGGGCCAGGCCGTGACCTCGACCGACATCATCGAAACCGACACCCTGCAACAATCCGACGGTGAACAAGCCACCGACAACAGTGATCGCAAAACCAAGAAAAACTACCTGGCGATGCGCGAGTTCTGGGTCGGTTACAGCGGCCTCACCCCGTACCCGGGCGAGATGCTCAAGTTCGGTCGCCAGCGCCTGCGCAATGACGACGGCCAATGGCGCGACACCAACATCGAAGCGCTGAACTGGACCTTCGACACCACCCTGTTGCGCGCCAACGCCGGTGTCGCCGAACGCTTCAGCGAATACCGCACCGACCTCAAAGAGCTGGCGCCGAAAGACAAGGATCGCCTGCACGCCTACGCCGATGCCGCCTATCAGTGGACGCCGGGCAACTGGGTCGGCATTCGCGGTCACCACACTCATGATGACGGCAAACTCGATTACGCCGAGCCGGGCGTAGCGCGCGATTCGCTGGATAAAACCCAGAACGGCGACATCAGCTGGCTCGGCCTGACCGCCGACAGCGACGCCTACAACTGGCGCAACACCAACACCGTCAACTACTGGGGCAGCATCACCGGCATGAGCGGCGACCGCGATACGGTCAACGCCTTGAACGCCGATGGCTCGCGTCCGGCACAAGCCAAGCGCAGTGATGACGTCAACGGCTGGGCCACCGACATCGGCGTACGCCTGCGCCTCGATCCGCAATGGCAAGTCGGCGGTGCCTATGCCCGCGCCAGCGCTGATTACGAACAGAACGGTCTGGAGAGCAACCGCTCCAACTACACCGGTACCCGCTCGCGGGTTCACCGTTTCGGTGAAGCGTTCCGTGGCGAAATGAACAACATGCAGACCGCAACCCTGTTCGGTTCGTGGATGGTCAACGACGAGTACGACGCCAGCCTGATCTACCACAAGTTCTGGCGTGTCGACGGCAACAAGCCGGTGGGCAGCAACGGCATCAACGCCGTGGAAAACAACACCGACGACGCCACCGGCGCGATCCTCTCCAGCACCTCGCTGCCGCTTGAAGACGGCAACAAGGATCTGGGTCAGGAGATGGACCTGGTCGTCACCAAGTACTTCAAGCAAGGCCTGTTGCCGGCGGCGTTGAGCCAGTCGATCGACGAGCCATCGGCCCTGGTGCGTTTCCGTGGCGGTGTGTTCAAACCGGGCGATGCCTACGGCAAGCAGGTTGATTCGTACATGCACCGCGCGTTCATCGACGTGATCTGGCGCTTCTGATGCAAACCGCCAAGGGAGTGCCCGACATGATCAGCACCAGGACAGGCTCACTCAGCCTGCTGGCCGGCGCGATGCTGCTAGCCAGCGCCAGCACCTTCGCGACTGTGGAGCCGGTTAAACCGGTGACCACCGCGAAAGAGTTGCAACAAGCCAAGACCTACACGGTCAGCAGCGCGCCGACCGAAGCGCTGAACCTGGCCGCGCCGAAACTACCGGACATTTCCGGCTACACCGCCGAAGCCGCTGCGGCGAAAATCGTCCGCAGCAAAGCAGGCAAAGTCAGCGTGCGCCGGATGATGCAGGAAGACGCGCTGAAGGACTTTATCGGCGGCGACAACAAGATGGCCGAATGGGTGGTGCGTCAGCACGGCATCCCCCAGGCGATCTTCGTCGATGACGGCTACATGAACCTCAAGGACCTGGCGCAGAAACTGCCCAAGCAGTACTTCAGCGAGACCTCGCCGGGCGTGTACCTGTCGAAGCTGCCGATCGTCGTCGGCCGTAAAGGCATCCTCGAAATCGACGGCCAAACCCAGGAATTGCGCCTGTCGCAAGAGGCCGGTTCGTTCCTGGTCAACGACGGCCAACTGTTTGTGCGTGACACCAAAGTCACCGGCTGGCGCGAAAAGGACAACGGCCCGGCGACCTTCCGTTCGCCGAAGGAATTCCGTCCGTTCCTGCTCGCCTGGGGTGGCACCGAGACCTACATCGTCAACAGCAAGATGGCCAGTTTCGGTTACGCCAACAGTAAGTCGTACGGCGTGAGTATTTCCCAGTACACGCCGAACATGGCCAAGGTGCTCAAGCGTCCTGAACCGACCGGCTGGATCGTCGGTTCCGAGTTCTCCGACATGTGGTACGGCTTCTACTGCTACGAGACCCGCGACTTCGTGGTCAAGGGCAACACCTACAAAGACAACATCGTCTACGGCATCGACCCGCACGACCGTTCCCACGGTCTGATCATTGCCGAGAACACCGTGTACGGTACGAAGAAGAAGCACGGGATCATTATTTCCCGTGAGGTCAACGACAGCTTCATCTTCAACAACAAGAGCTTCGACAACCACCTCTCAGGCCTGGTGATCGACCGTAACAGCGTCAACAACATCATTGCCTACAACGAGATCTACAAGAACCACACCGACGGCATCACCCTCTACGAGTCTGCCGACAACCTGCTGTGGGGCAACAAGGTCATCAGCAACAAGCGCCACGGCATTCGCATTCGTAACAGCGTGAATATCCGCCTCTACGAAAACGTCGCCATGGCCAACGGTTTGACCGGCGTCTACGGCCACATCAAAGACCTCACCGACACCGACCGTGACATCAAGCTCGACCCGTTCGATGCGCAGGTGTCGCTGATCGTCGTTGGCGGTGAGCTGGCGGCCAATGGCAGCGGCCCGCTGTCGATCGATTCGCCCTTGAGCGTCGAGCTGTATCGCGTGTCGATGCTGGCGCCGACCAAATCCAGCGGCATCAGCTTCAACGGCATCCTCGGCGAGCGCCAGGATGAAATTCTCGACCTGCTGGTGCGCCAGCAGAAAGCCGTGCTGATCGACCCTGTCGAACGCCAGACCGAAATGCGGGACTGAGGATAATTTTATGCACCCACACTTGATCAGATTACTCAGCCTGTCGGCCCTGACCGTGGGCATTCTCGCGGCCAGCAACGGCGCCCGTGCCGACGAAGGCGCCGCCGCCACGCCGCCAAAATTCAGCGCCGAACCGTGCTGCAACCTGTGCCCGGCGGCGCATGACGCGAAGAACTACACCACGCGTTATCAGCAAAACTTCACCACCCTGGTGCAAGCGCAAGGCGACTGGTTGTTCCGCACGCAGGAAGATTTGCGCACCGAATTCAACACCACCCCGGCCGGCTACAAGCGCCTGCAACAACTGCACGATGCGTTCAAAGCCAAAGGCGTCGAACTGGTGATCGTTTACCAGCCGACCCGTGGTCTGGTGAACCGCAACAAGCTCAATCCGCAGGAAAAAGCCGCGTTCGATTACGAGAAAGCGCTGGGCAACTACAAGACCATGCTCGGCCGTTTCGCCAAGATGGGTTACGTGGTGCCAGACCTGTCGCCGCTGACCAACGAATCGCTGCCGGACACCCTGCCCGCCCACGATTTCTACTTCCGCGGCGACCAGCACTGGACCCCTTACGGCGCACAGCGCACGGCGAAAATAGTTGCCGAGAAGGTCAAGCAGATTCCGGCCTTCACCGACATTCCCAAGCGTGAATTCGAAACCAAGCGCTCCGGGCGCATGGGCAAGACCGGTACCTTGCACAACATGGCCGGGCAACTGTGCGGCACCAGTTACGCGATCCAGTACATGGACCAGTTCACCACCGAGCCGAAAGGTGAGGCTGGCGATGGCGACCTGTTCGGTGATTCCGGCAACCCGCAAATCACCCTTGTGGGCACCTCGCACAGCGGCAAGAACTACAACTTCGCCGGCTTCCTCGAAGAAGCCATCGGCGCTGACATTCTCAACGTCGCCTTCCCCGGCGGTGGTCTGGAAGGTTCGATGTTGCAGTACCTCGGCAGCGACGAATTCCAGAAGACCCCGCCGAAAATTCTCATCTGGGAATTCTCGCCGCTGTACCGCCTCGACCAGGAAACCATCTATCGCCAGATGATGTCTCTTCTCGACAACGGCTGCGAAGGCAAAGACGCGCAAATGTCCGCGAGCACCACGCTCAAGCCGGGCAGCAAACAAGAACTGCTGGTCAACAGCAAGAACCTGAACCTGCAGAACAGCAGCCATCAGGTCGACATCCGCTTCGCCGACCCTTCGGTGAAAACCCTGCAAGCCACCCTCTGGTACATGAACGGTCGCCACGAGGACATCAAGATCGAGAAACCGGAAACCTCCGACACCGACGGTCGTTTCGCCTTTGAGCTGCGCACGGACGAAGACTGGGCCTCGCAAAACCTGCTGGCGGTCGAAGTCCAGGGCCCGGAAGCGGGCACCGCGCCACAGAAAGTCGAAGCGAAAATCTGCAAACGCAACGTATTCCCGGGCGCTGGGCAACAAACCGCTCAGGTCGGGCAATGAGGTCTGCTATGCGAAACTCGAAACTGAAAACTCTTTTAGCGCCGACGCTGCTCGGGCTGGCGATCTTCGCCGGCACCGCGCAGGCCGCCGCGCCACTGCGTCCACCTCAGGGCTATTTTGCGCCTGTGGATAAATTCAAGACCGGTGACAAAAGCGAAGGCTGCGATGCGATGCCGACGCCGTACACCGGGCCGCTGCAATTTCGCAGCAAATACGAAGGTTCGGACAAGGCCCGCGCAACACTGAACGTGCAGTCGGAAAAAGCCTTTCGCGACACCACCAAAGACATCACCACGCTGGAACGCGGCACCGCCAAACGGGTGATGCAGTTCATGCGCGACGGTCGCCCGGAGCAGCTCGATTGCACGCTGAACTGGCTGACCGCGTGGGCCAAGGCCGATGCGTTGATGTCGAAAGACTTCAACCACACCGGCAAGTCGATGCGCAAATGGGCGTTGGGCAGCATGGCCTCTTCGTACATTCGTCTGAAGTTCTCCGACTCGCACCCGCTGGCGCAGCATCAGCAGGAGGCGCAGTTGATCGAGGCGTGGTTCAGCAAAATGGCCGATCAGGTCGTCAGCGACTGGGACAACCTGCCGCTGGAAAAAACCAACAACCACTCGTACTGGGCCGCCTGGTCGGTGATGGCGACTTCGGTCGCGACCAACCGCCGCGACCTGTTTGACTGGGCAGTGAAGGAATACAAGGTTGGCGTCAATCAAGTCGATGCCGACGGCTTCCTGCCGAACGAACTCAAGCGTCAGCAACGCGCTCTCGCCTATCACAACTACGCCCTGCCGCCGCTGGCGATGATCGCCAGTTTCGCCCAGGTCAACGGTGTCGATCTGCGTCAGGAAAACAACGGCGCGCTGAAACGTCTCGGTGATCGAGTGTTGTCGGGGGTGAAAGACCCGGATGAGTTCGAGAAGAAGAACGGCAAAGAGCAGGACATGACCGATCTGAAAGAGGACATGAAATTCGCCTGGCTCGAACCGTTCTGCACGCTCTACACCTGTGCGCCGGATGTGATCGAGAAGAAGCACGGCATGCAGCCGTTCAAGACTTTCCGCCTGGGTGGGGATCTGACCAAGGTCTACGACCCGTCGCATGAAAAGGGCAACAAAGGCTCATGAAGCAAAAAGCCCCTCACCCTAACCCTCTCCCAAAGGGAGAGGGGACTGACCGAGGTGCTGTGCGAGTTACGCCGAAATGAAATACCGAGTCGGTCTCAGGTGTTGAAAAACAACCGAGATCAGGCGGCACAGAAATACCGAGTTGATCTCAGGTGTTGAAAAACAATCGAGATCAGGCTGCACAGAAATACCGAGTCGATCTCCATTTTTGAAAACCATGGAGATCAGGCTCCCTCTCCCTCCGGGAGAGGGCGGGGGGTGAGGGCAAGTTTTCAAGGCCCGGCACAACCCTGACAGAAACACCGTTTCACCCCTCCACGACCACGGGGGGTTTGGGGGGGCTTTGGCCCTTGACTGTTGGTTCAAACATGGAGAGATCGGGATGGTATTTTCATCCAACGTGTTCCTGTTTCTGTTCTTGCCGATCTTTCTCGGCTTGTACTACTTGAGCGGGCAACGCTATCGCAACCTGCTGCTGCTGATCGCCAGCTACGTGTTCTACGCCTGGTGGCGTGTGGACTTCCTCGCGCTGTTCGCAGCTGTCACGCTGTGGAACTACTGGATCGGCCTTAAAGTCGGTGCCGCCGGTGTGCGGACCAAACCGGCGCAGCGCTGGCTGTTGCTTGGCGTCGCGGTTGACCTGTGCATCCTCGGCTACTTCAAGTACGCCAACTTCGGTGTCGACAGCATCAACGCGATGATGACCTCGGTCGGTCTTGAGCCGTTCATCCTCACCCACGTGCTGTTGCCGATCGGTATCTCGTTCTACATCTTCGAGTCGATCAGCTACATCATCGACGTGTATCGCGGCGACACCCCGGCCACGCGCAACCTGATCGACTTCGCCGCGTTCGTAGCGATCTTCCCGCACTTGATCGCCGGCCCGGTGTTGCGTTTCCGCGACCTCGCCGACCAGTTCAACAACCGCACGCACACCCTCGACAAGTTCTCCGAGGGCTGCACGCGGTTCATGCAGGGTTTCATCAAGAAGGTCTTCATCGCTGACACCCTCGCGGTGGTCGCTGACCATTGCTTCGCCCTGCAAAACCCGACCACCGGCGATGCCTGGCTTGGCGCGCTGGCGTACACCGCGCAGCTGTATTTCGACTTCTCCGGCTACAGCGATATGGCGATTGGTCTGGGCCTGATGATGGGTTTCCGTTTCATGGAAAACTTCAAGCAGCCGTACATCAGTCAGTCGATCACCGAGTTCTGGCGCCGCTGGCACATCAGCCTGTCGACCTGGCTGCGTGACTATCTGTACATCACCCTCGGCGGTAACCGTAAAGGCACGCTGATGACCTATCGCAACCTGTTCCTGACCATGCTCCTCGGTGGTCTGTGGCACGGCGCGAACATCACTTACATCGTCTGGGGCGCGTGGCACGGCATGTGGCTGGCGATTGAAAAAGCGCTGGGCCTGAACACCTCGCCGCGCAGCCTCAACCCGATCCGCTGGGCGCTGACTTTCCTGCTGGTGGTCATGGGCTGGGTGATTTTCCGTGCCGAGAACCTGCACGTTGCCGGGCGCATGTACGGCGCGATGTTCAGCTTTGGCGACTGGTCGCTGTCGGAACTCAATCAGGCCAGCCTCACCGGCCTGCAAGTGGCGACATTGGTTGTTGCGTACGTGACGCTGGCGTTCTTCGGTCTGCGCGATTTGTACACCAATCAGCCGCCAGCCAAGACCAAGCCTGAAGTCAACGTCGAGGCCAACGGCCCTGCCACCGCGACCCCGGGAATGATCAAAGCCGCACCCGGCGAAAACCCGGCGAGCATCCATGAACCTGGCTACACCGTCGGCGTCGAAGCCCAGGTGCAGCCGGCTTACTGGACGGCGGACTGGTCCCGTTACGTGATGCGCGGTCTGATCCTGCTGCTGTTCATCGCCTCGATTCTCAAACTCTCGGCGCAAAGCTTCTCGCCGTTCCTTTACTTCCAGTTCTGAGGGATCTGACATGACCCGCTCATTACGCATCTTCTACATTGCCCTGTTCCTGGTGACCCTGTTGGTCCTTGGTTTGTGGTCGGTTCGCAGCTTCTTCGGTTTCAGCACCAATGCCGACGCTACGGTGCTCAACGGTCGCTGGACCAAGGCTGTGGAAACCCACTACGACGATGAATTCCCGATCAAGCGTCTGGGCACCAATCTCTGGGCCGCGCTGGATTTCAAACTGTTCAACGAAGGTCGTCCGGGCGTGGTGCTCGGTCGCGATCAGTGGTTGTACAGCGATGAGGAATTCAACCCGATCGTCAACGAAGAGCTGAACCTGCAAGGCAACTACGCGCTGGTCGAAGGCGTACGCCAGACCCTGAAAGCGAAAGGCGTGAAACTGGTGATGGCGATCGTGCCGGCCAAGGTTCGTCTGTACCCGGAGCATCTGGGTGAAGTGAAACCGGCGAGCATCCACGAAAACCTCTATCAGGATTTCCACCAACGTGTGGCGGCCGACAAGATCCTCGCCCCGGACCTGCTCAAGCCATTGCAACAGGCCAAGCAGAACGGTCAGCAAGTGTTCCTGCGGACTGACACCCACTGGACGCCGGAAGGCGCCGAGATCGCCGCCAACACCCTGGCGAAAACCATCGCCGACAAGTTCCCGCTCAGCGGCGAGCCGCAGCGCTTCGTCACCACGCCAGCCGAGAAGGTCACGCACAAGGGCGACCTGCGTCTGTTCCTGCCGCTCGATCCGCTGTTCGAAAACCTGATGCCGGCGCAAGAGCCGCTGCAAAAGCGCAATACCGTCGCGGCTGGCGAGCAGCCTGCCGGTGACGACGCGCTGTTCGCCAGCAATGAAGTGCCGGTGGCACTGGTCGGCACCAGCTACAGCGCCAACCCCAACTGGAACTTCGTCGGTGCGCTGAAACAAGCGCTGCACAGCGACGTGGTGAGCTACGCCGAAGACGGCCACGGCCCGATCCTGCCGATGCTCAGCTACCTGAAAAGCGATGACTTCAAGAACAGCCCGCCACAGGTGCTGATCTGGGAGTTTCCTGAACGTTATCTGCCTGTGAACAACGAAATCGGCGACGCCGACCCGCAGTGGGTCGCAGAGCTTAAACAAGCCGGTGCTCGCCAACAAAACGTAGCCATCAACACTAAATCCGAGACGCCCGATCGGGCGCAAAACTGAAAGAGAGGTACACCATGACTTTCACTACTACTCCTCGTCGTCTCGCTAAAAGCTTCGCACTGGTTGCTGGCCTCAGCGTGCTTTCCGTGCCTGCCTTCGCCGGTGGCGACGCCGCGCTGTACGGCCCGACCGCACCGAAAGGCTCGACCTTTGTGCGTGTCTATAACGCCAGCAACGCTGAAGTCAGCGCCACTGTCGGCAGCACCAACCTGAGCGACGTTGCGCCACTGGCCAGCAGTGACTTCAGCTTCATGCCGGGCGGTGATTACAGCGCCAAAGTTGGCAGCCAGACCCTGCCGGTGAAACTCGCCGGTGACCACTACTACACCTTGGTCAACAACGCTTCCGGCGCGCCGCAATTGATTGAAGAGCCGCCGTTCAAGAACAAGCAGAAATCACTGGTGCGCGTACAGAACCTCAGCGACAAGCCGCTGACCCTGAAGACTGCCGACGGCAAGACCGACGTGGTGCCGAACGTGGCCGCCAAGGGCCGTGGCGAACGTGAAATCAACCCGGTGAAAGTCAGCCTGGCGCTGTACGAAGGTGACAAGAAAGTCGGCGACGTGAAGCCGGTCGCCCTTGAGCGCGGTGAAGCGGCGGTGCTGTACGTCACCGGCAGCGGCAGCAGCCTGTCGCCAGTCTGGGTGAAACGCCCGGTATCGACTCGCTAATCATTTTTCCTGACTGACACATATCCCCTGTGGGAGCGAGCTTGCTCGCGAAAGCGGTCTGACATTCAACAGATGTGTCGACTGATACGCCGACTTCGCGAGCAAGCTCGCTCCCACAATGAATCGGGTTGTCAGTTCGGGTACGAGACAAAAACAAGAGTGAAACGACACAGCGTTCGTGCCTCTAACCAATCGATTTTATGGAGTAAACAATATGATTCCGGTGATCTTGTCAGGTGGTAGCGGTTCGCGTCTCTGGCCGCTTTCGCGTAAGCAGTTCCCTAAGCAATTCCTCGCCCTGACCGGCGAACACACGCTGTTCCAGCAGACCCTCGAGCGCCTGGTGTTCGAAGGCATGGACACCCCGATCGTGGTCTGCAACAAGGATCACCGCTTCATCGTCAACGAGCAGTTGGCCAATCGCAAACTGGAATGCCAACGCATTCTCATGGAGCCGTTCGGCCGCAACACTGCGCCAGCCGTAGCGCTGACCGCGATGATGCTGGTCAATGAAGGCCGTGACGAACTGATGCTGGTACTGCCGGCCGACCACGTACTGGAAGACCAGAAAGCCCTGCAACGTGCTCTGGCCCTGGCCACCGTCGCTGCCGAAAACGGCGAAATGGTCCTGTTCGGCGTACCGGCGACCAAACCGGAAACCGGTTACGGCTACATCAAATCCACCGGCGATTCGCTGCTGCCAGAAGGCGTCAGCCGCGTTTCGCACTTCGTCGAAAAACCTGACGTGAAACGTGCCACCGAGTACGTCGAATCCGGCGGTTACTACTGGAACAGCGGCATGTTCCTGTTCCGCGCCAGCCGCTTCCTCGAAGAACTGAAAAAGCACGACCCGGACATCTACGACACCTGCCTGCTGACCCTCGAACGCAGCCAGCAGGACGCCGACACCATCACCTTCGACGAAGCCACCTTCGCCTGCTGCCCGGACAACTCCATCGACTACTCCGTCATGGAAAAAACCCAGCGCGCCTGCGTCGTGCCGCTGACCGCTGGCTGGAGCGATGTCGGTTGCTGGTCGTCGCTGTGGGAAGTCAACGAGAAAGACGCCAACGGCAACGTCACCAAAGGCGATGTAGTGATTCAGGACAGCAAGAACTGCATGATCCACGGCAACGGCAAACTGGTGTCGGTGATCGGTCTGGAAAATATTGTGGTGGTCGAAACCAAAGACGCCATGATGATCGCCCACAAAGACAAGGTTCAGGGCGTCAAGCAGATGGTCAACACGCTCAACGAGCAAGGCCGCAGCGAAACCCAGAACCACTGCGAGGTCTATCGTCCGTGGGGCTCGTATGACTCGGTGGACATGGGCGGGCGTTTCCAGGTCAAGCACATCTCGGTAAAACCGGGCGCGTGCCTGTCGCTGCAGATGCACCACCACCGCGCCGAGCACTGGATCGTGGTCAGCGGCACCGCCGAAGTGACCTGCGATGAAAACGTGTTCCTGCTCTGCGAGAACCAGTCGACCTACATCCCGATCGCCTCGGTGCACCGCCTGCGCAACCCGGGCAAGATCCCGCTGGAAATCATCGAAGTGCAATCGGGTTCGTACCTGGGTGAAGACGATATCGAACGTTTCGAAGATATCTACGGTCGCTCCACCCCGATCGAACGCGGCGTGTCGGTGAAAACCATCGCGCAATAACTGATCGATAAAACAAGAAGCCCCCGTCCAGCCCGCTGCGTCCCCTATCCGCAGCGGGTTGGGCGGGTGCTTTTTTTGTCATGATTTTGTGTCGCCTGAAATGGCCTCTTCGCGAGCAGGCTCGCTCCCACACTTGAAATGCACTCCCCTGTGGGAGCGAGCCTGCTCGCGAAGAGGCCCGGTCAGACACCGCAAGTCCCGATGCCCATCGCCAACCTCACCTACGCTTAGGTAGGATGACCCTCTCTCTTTTCGAGGTTGTGCGACATGTTCATCGGCATTCTGCTGGTCATCACCTGGTTGATCCTGCTGTTGCGCTACCCGGCCAAGGCCCTGCCGGTGTCGGTGGCGGCGGCGATTGGCCTGGGTTTCGTGGCCATGTGGGTGGTGTGGCTGGACAACCGCGAGATCAAGCAACTGGCGCGCCTTGAGATGCGTATTGCCTACGCCCCCGAACAATGCCCGGCCGATCGTCCGCTGCAACTGAAAATGAAGAACGGCAACGACGTGCCCCTGACCGAACTGCGCTGGCGCATCGCTGCCTACGCGCCGGGCGACACGGTCAATCTGGCCGACAACCAATACACCGCGCCACGCTATCGCGGCCCCGGCGAATTGCAGGCCGGTGGCGAATGGGAAGACTGTCTGCCCCTGCCACCGCTGCGCCCCGGATATCGCCCGCAAACCCTGGAGTTTCGCGCCGAGCGTTTGCAGGGCAGTTTCTCCGACTGATCCCCTTCCCCACTCTTTTGCACAAGGAATGCGCCATGCCCGTTGCGTTGATTACCGGTTGTTCCAGCGGCATCGGCCGTGCCCTCGCCGACGCGTTCAAAGCCACCGGTTTCGAGGTCTGGGCCAGTGCGCGCAAGACTGAAGACGTGGCGGTGCTGGCGGCAGCCGGGTTCACCGCCGTGCAACTCGACGTCAATGACAATGCGGCGCTGGAACAACTCGCCGAGCGGATCAACCAGCAACACGGCGGCCTCGATGTGCTGATCAACAACGCCGGCTATGGCGCCATGGGACCGCTGCTCGACGGCGGTGTGGCGGCCATGCAGCGTCAATTCGAAACCAACGTGTTTTCGATTGTCGGCGTCACCCGCGCGCTGTTCCCGGTGCTGCGCCGGGCCAAGGGGCTGGTGGTGAATATCGGCAGCGTTTCAGGGGTTCTGGTCACACCGTTCGCCGGTGCGTACTGCGCCTCGAAAGCGGCAGTGCATGCTTTGAGCGATGCCTTGCGCATGGAACTGGCACCGTTCGGCATTCGCGTCATGGAGGTTCAACCGGGGGCAATCCAGTCGAGTTTTGCCAAGAACGCCGGGCATGAAGCCGAACAGTTGATCAATGAACAATCGCCGTGGTTTCCACTGCGTGAGGGCATTCGCGCGCGGGCCAAGGCGTCGCAGGACAAGCCGACCCCGGCCAGTGAGTTTGCCGCTGAACTGTTGAAGGCTGTGCAGCAGAGCAAACCGCCACGGTTGATCCGCATTGGTAACGGCAGCCGGGCGTTGCCGTTGTTGGCGGCGTTGTTGCCCAAGGGCTTGCTCGAATCGACGTTGATGAAGCGGTTCGGATTGCGCGCAAAGCTCTGAACTAGAGTCGACACCTTCGCGAGCAAGCTCGCTCCCACATTGGCTATCTGTCACACCGAAGATCTCCTGTGGGAGCGAGCTTGCTCGCGAAGAGGCCAGAAAATACACCTCAAACACTCAGGCCCAGCCCTTCATGAAATCAATGAACGCCCGCACTTTCAGCGGCAAATGCCGGGTGTCCGGGTACAGCGCATACACCCCCTGCTGCGCAAACCGGTAATCCACCAGCAAACGCTGCAACCGCCCGGCATCGAGATCGTCCTGAATCAACCATTGCGGCAAAATCGCCACACCTTGCCCGGTCAACGCAAACGCCCGCAGCGTCGCCGAGTTGTCGGCGACGATGGCCGTGGTTCCCGGTTTTGGCTGGTAGACATGTTCCTCACCGGCCGGATCGGTCACCGTCAACTCCGGCACTCGCCCATGGCCCAGGGTCGGCATCGACTCCAGCCTGGCCAGCGTGACCACCGGCGCGAAGCGTTCGACCAACCCTGGCGCCGCCACGGCAAATATTTCGAACGTCGACAACTGCACCGCACGCAGATTGGAGTCGTGCATGCGTCCCAGCCGAATCGCCATGTCAAAGCGCTCGGAAATCAGATCGGCATGGGTCGAGGATGTGGACAGATGAATGTTCAGTTGTGGTTGCTGCTGGCGAAACACCTCAAGCGCCGGCACCACCTGAGCCAAGGCAAACTCGACCGTCGTGGTGATACGCAGTGTGCCCTTGAGCTGTGCATGCTCGGAACGCGCCTCTTCGATCGCCAGCCGCGCCTCATCCAGTGTGCGCAAACAACGTCGATAAAAGCGCTCACCGGCATCGGTCAGCGCCAGTTGCCGCGTATTGCGGGTGAGCAAGGTCACGCCCAGTTCTTCCTCCAGGCGCTTGAGGTTGAAACTGACCACGGCGCGCGTTTGCCCCAATGTGTCGGCAGCAGCCGTGAGTGATCCCGCCTCGACCACCGCTTTGAAGGTGTCAAACCGATCCAGACTGACCATATCCAAGGCACTCTTTGTCAAAATGATTTTGACAAACTAGCAGCCAAACCAGCGTTTTCCTATGACCAGAAGCGCCCTACCCTGCACGTCTCATCACAGGGAAGCTGCCATGGCTTATCGCTCGAAAGTCGCGCTGGTGTATTTGTTGGGCTTCGCGCTCGACTTGCTGAACATGTTCGTCGCCAGCATCGCCTACCCCGACATCGCGCAACAATTGCACGCCTCGGTGACGCAACTGGCGTGGATCAGCAACGCCTACATGCTCGGCCTGACGCTGATCATTCCATTGAGCGTGTGGCTGGCGACACGGGTTGGTGAGCGGCGCTTGATCCTCGCCTCGCTGCTGCTGTTCGGTGTGGGCTCGGCACTGGTGGCGCAGGCGGGATCGATTGAAAGCCTGATTGCCTGGCGACTGCTGCAAGGCCTCGGTGGCGGACTGCTGCTGCCGGTGGGCCAGGCCTTGGCGTATCGACAGTTCCCGGCGACGCAACGCGCGCACTTCACCGGAGTGGTGTTGCTGGTGGCGCTGCTGGTGCCGGCACTGTCGCCGGCGGCCGGTGGACTGATCGTTCAGGCGTTATCCTGGCGCTGGATTTTTTACCTGAATCTGCCGGTGACACTGCTCGCACTTGGGCTTGGCCTGCTCTGGTTGAAAGCCGATCAACCGTTGACTGAACGCCCGACGCTGGACGCGCGCGGCCTGCTGCTGGCAGCCTCGGCGCTAAGTTTACTGTTGATCGCCATCAGTCTGTTGAGCGACGCCGACACCCGTAACCTCGGCATCGTTGCCCTGCTGCTGAGCCTTCTGACCCTGTGCATTTACCTGCGCGATGGCTGGCGCAAACCCGGCGCGATCCTCGATCTGCAACTGATCAAGAACCCGTCGCTGCGTCTGGCGATGCTGATCTACCTGTGCGTGCCGGGAGTGTTCACCGGCACCCACATGATAGCCGTGCTGTACCTGCACAACCTCGGTGTCGGCGCGGCACAAACCGGCGCGCTGATGCTGCCGTGGGCAGTCGGCTCGGGGGTGGCGATCATGCTTGGCAAGCGCAGCTTCAACCGCCTCGGCCCCAAGCCATTGCTCAGCGCCGGCATGCTCGTGCAATGCCTGGGCATCGTTTTGCTGATGCGCAGCGAACAACCCGCCAGCACGCCGCTGATCATTGCCTATGCCCTGATGGGGCTGGGCGGTAGCCTGTGCAGCGTCACCGCGCAGACCTTGGCCTTTGTTGGCATCGCGCCAGAAAAAATGGGCCACTCCAGTGCCCTGTGGAACATCAATCGCCAACTCGGTTTCTGCCTCGCGGCGGCGCTGCTCGGCTCACTGCTGGGCGCCTTGGGCGGTGTTGGTTTCCAAGCCTGTTTTATCGCTGCCGCGCTGCTCACGCTGTTGCCGATGGTCGCCGTCCTGCGTTTCGACTCGACCCACGTGCTCGCGCTATTGAACCCGACTACCCTTGAGGAAAAAACTGCATGAACGACGCCACGACCTACCTGGACGAAGTGATCCAGGCGCACGAAGCCATCGAACGATGGTTTGCCGTAGAAGAAGATGACGCCGCGTTGCAGCGCTTGCTGGCGCGTTTTTCGCCACGCTTTTCCATGGTGACGCCGTTGGGCCGAGCCCTGGATGTCGATGCCTTGCGCGTGCTGTTCCGAGCCGCAGGCGGACAGAAGAAAGGTTTCAGAATCCAGCTCAGTGAGTTACGTGTGATTGCCTTGCATCAGCGCGGCGCGACCGTGAGTTACCGCGAACAGCAGAGCGATGCGAGCGGTGTGCACACGGATCGGCGTTCGACCGTGGTGTTTGAAAAACTCGAAACCGGGCGGGTGTTGTGGCTGCATTTGCAGGAGACGTTTTGCGCTGAGTGATTGCTCGGTGTTGGTCTGAAATACCGAGTCGCCCCCATTCGCGAGCAGGCTCGCTCCCACATTTGAAATGCATGACCTCTGTGGGAGCGAGCCTGCTCGCGAAAGGAGCCACACGGTCTGTCAGTTAACCACCGTGCTCTGATTCACCACCACCGTGCAGGTAATCCCCGCTGCCAGCAGCACACCTTCCGGCACTTCATCAATGTGAATGCGCACCGGCACCCGCTGTGCCAGTCGTACCCAGTTGAACGTCGGGTTTACATCGGCAATCAGCTCGCGGCTTTCCGGGTTGTCGCGGTCATAAATGCCGCGCGAGATGCTCTCCACGTGGCCCTTGAGCAGTTCGCCGCTCATCAACTGCATGTCGGCCTTGTCACCGACTTTGACGTGGGGCAGTTTGGTTTCTTCGAAGAAGCCGTAAACCCAGAACGAGTTCATGTCGACCACGGCCATTTTCGCCTCGCCGATGCGCGCGTAGTCGCCGCGATGCACATTGAGGTTGGTCACATAACCGTCGACCGCCGCGCGTACTTCGGTGCGTTTGAGGTTGAGTTCGGCGGCTTCCAGTTGCGCCTGAGCGTGTTGGTAATCGGCCAGCGCGGCGTCGGCGATGTTGCTGGCGTCGTCGCGGTTTTCCTTGGAGATCACCAGGTTGTCGAGGTCGGCGCGGCGATGGGCATTGACCTTGCGCATCTCCCACGTCGACTTGCGCGAGGCAACCAAAGACTGTGCTTGTTTGACGGCGATGCGGTAATGCTCAGGGTCGATCTGCATGAGCAGATCGCCCTTCTTCACCAGTTGGTTGTCGCGCACCGGCACGTCGATGACTTCACCGGTGACGTCGGCGGCGACGTTGATGATGTCTGCGCGTACCCGACCATCGCGGGTCCACGGCGTGTTCATGTAGTGCTCCCACAGCGTGCGGCCGATCCACAACGCCAGGGCTAGCACCAGCAGGGTCGCGAGCAGGCTGAAAAACTTTTTCATCAGATCGTTCTCAACGGTAGACAGTCAGCGCCATGGCGCCGAACAGACAGGTAAACAGACTCAGACGCAGCAGCGCCGGGTGCCAGAAGAAGCGGTACAGATCGAACCCGGACAAGAAGCGGTCCACCGCCCAGGCCAGTGCCGCAGCGATGAAAAACATCAAGGTCATGGTCGGCATGTACACGCCGTGGAAGGCGATTTCACGAGGCATGGGCAAGTCCTTCGGGCTTGGCGATGGCGTAGGCAGCGAGTGGAGATTGCGGGTCGAGCAGCGAAGTGCGGATGAAGTGCAGATAGCTCTTCACCCGACGCAATGCTGAGGTATCGAAGTGCGGCGCGAATGGCTCATCGGTCGCCGCCACGCGACTGATCGCATGATCGACAGCGACCAGTGCGCGTTCGAGATTGCTGGCGTTCGGTTGCAGAAACAGCCGCACCAGCGCGCGACCCATTACGCGGATCGCCTGGCGCCACGGTTGCGATTCGGCATAGGCCGGGTGCACCGGCAAAATCGCCTGCTCCTTGCGTAACTCGATGATTGCGTGGCCGACTTCCAGGACCACGAACATCCAGCGCAGCAGGTTCTTCTGTACCTTCGGCTGCCCGGCCGCGAGACCGTAAGCCTGATGCAGCAAATCACGGGTGCGACTCTCGAAACTCGACGCCAGGCCTTTGAGCTTGCCGCTGATCGCGTAAACCACTTGGCCACGCAGATCCTGCTCCAGACGCCTCCACAACCAGCGGCTGTTCGGCGGCAGGATAATCGCCCCCGCCGCCGCGCAGACCAGCATGCCCATGACCATGGCGATGTAGTCGTTGATGAAGGTGTACGGGTTGTAGATGGTCAGGTTGTCCGGCACCGAACCGGTGCTGAAGAAGATCAGCAACCCAAGGCCGACACCGGCGTATTGCGGGCGCGACGTGAGGAACGAACCGAGCACGATCACCGGCGCGAGCATCACGCACAACAGCGGAAAACCGTCGATCCACGGGAAGATGAAAAACATCTCGACGAAGCCGATCAGCGCACCGAGGAAGGTCCCGCATGCCATCTGGAACGCCATGCGTTTCGGGTTCGGCGTGGCCGCCGAGAGGCCCACGGTGGCCGCAGCGATCAGCGTCATCGTCGCGCCACTTGGCCAAGCGGTGGCGACCCAATAACTGCCCAGCACAATGAGGATGAACGAGGCGCGAATCCCCGAAGCCGCTGCCGCCCACCAGTTGGTTTGTGGGGTGAACGGCTCGTCCCAGCGCTCTCGTTCGTGGCGGTGATCGGCCAGGGATGCGTGGGTCTGTGCATAACTGTGCAGGTCGTCGACGAAGCGATAAAGCAGTTCGTACGCAGTGTGGAAATCCAGTTGTTCGGCGTCGCTTGGATCGGTTTCCTGGAAGATTGCTCGCAAGCTTCGAACCCGTGCCGGCAGCCCCTCCTTGTAGGTCGCCAGCGCTGTCGCCAAACGGGCGGCGTCGGGGCTGGTAAGGGCACGACCACTGAAGCCGTCGAGCACTTCGGCGAGATCCTGCAGACCCGGTCTGATCGCGGCAACCACATGTTCTTCGCCATTGCCGCGCAAGCGTTCAAGCAGCTGATGCAGCGCGTTGAAGCGCGTGGTGATGCCCATGAATTCGCTGTTCAAACGGCTCAGGCGACCGTTGCGCCGACGCATGTGCGGGTCTTCGAACACGGTCACGCTGCGCAGCCCTTCCAGCCCCACGGCTTCGGCGATAAAGCGCACGTTGCTCGCCTCGAAAGCTTCGGCTTTGCTGCGCCCGCGCAGGCCATCGGTGACGAACAGCGCGAACACGCCGAAGCGCTGATACAAGGCGTTGCGCATGGCGGCGCTGGCGGTTTGCGGCAGGATCGCGGCGCTGATCAGGGTCGAGCAGAGAATCCCCAGCGAGATCTCCAGCACTCGCCAAACCGCTGCCATGAACGCGCCGTCCGGGTGCGCCAGCGCCGGCAGCCCGACCATCGCGGCGGTATAGCCGGCGAGGACAAAACCATAGGCGCGGAAGTTGCGGCAACGTGCGGCACCGGCCGAGCAGATGCCGACCCAGATCGCCAGCGAACCGAGGAACAGCTCGGTGTTTTGCGCGAACAACGCGATCAACGTGACCATCATCGCCGACCCGGCCAACGTGCCGAGGAAGCGATAGAAACTCTTGGCAAGCACCTGGCCGCTCTGCGGCTGCATGACGATGAACACGGTGATCATCGCCGTGCGCGGTTGCGGCAATTCCAGGCGCATGGCCAGCCACAGCGTGAGGAATGCGGCGATCAACACCTTGAAGATGTAGACCCAGGTCACGCCATCGCTGCGCGCCCAGTCGAAGAAACCACGGCGCCATTCCAGGGAGTAGAGCCAGCGCAGAGGTGCGGGCAAGGGAGTCATGAATTCTGCTCAGAAAAGTCGGGTCGGACCGGGATCCTGTGGGAGCGAGCTTGCTCGCGAATGCGGTGAGTCAGGCAACCAATGTGCTGGCTGACACGCCCTCTTCGCGAGCAAGCTCGCTCCCACAGGTTGTGTGTTCAACGCAGGAGAACCGGGGTTTTCGGCACTTGGGTTTTCTCGGCGGTCGGCACATCGTTGCCTGCCCCCAGTCCACCACCCAGCGCCGTCACCAGTTCGGCATGCGCACTCAACCGCGCCGCTTGCACCTGCTGCTGCACCTGCTGCTGCTTGAACAGCAACGTCTGCGCATTGAGCACGTTGAGGTAATCGGTGAGGCCGCGCTGATAAGCGATCATCGCGATGTCGTAGGTCTTCTGCGCCGTGGCTACCGACTCGGCGGCGAAGCCTTGCTGCTTGTCCATCGACTCGCGGCGGATCAACTGATCGGAAATATTCTTCAGCGCATTGACCAGCGTCTGGTTGTAATGCGCCACGGCGATGTCGTAACCGGCGGAGGCTTCACCCAACTCGGCGCGCAGTCGGCCACCGTCGAAGATCGGTAGCGAGATCGCCGGCCCGACGTTGTAGTTGAGTTTCTTGCCGGTCAAAAACTCCAGCGCGCCCCCGCCGGTAGCCATGTAGCCGAGGCTGCCGACCAGATCGACGTTGGGGTAAAACCCGGCATGCGCCACATCGATACCGCGCGCCTGCGCCGCCACTTGCCAGCGACTGGCGACTACATCGGGACGCTGGCCGAGCAATTCGGCGGGCAATGCCGATGGCAGTTTCAGCGCAGCACCGAGGGACAATGTCGGGCGCTGCAACTGTGCGCCCGCCCCCGGACCTTTGCCGGCGAGCGCGGCGATCTGGTTGCGACTCAGGGCGATTTCTTCATCCAGCGCATCGAGCTGACGATGGGTTTCCGGCAACGGCGTTTCGGCCTGGCTGACTTCGAAGTGCGTGCCGATCCCGCCGTTCAAGCGCTTCTGCGCCAGATCGAGAATCTGTTGCTGCTGCTTGAGCGTCGCGGCGACGATGTCGCGCTGCGCGTAATGCAGCGACAGTTCGATGTAGGCGCGGACGATGTTGTTCTGCAATTCCAGCTGCGCCAGCCGCGCCTCGGCGGCGCTCATGTGCGCCAGATCCACCGCCCGCTCGCTGGCATTGCTTTCGCGGCCCCAGAGGTCGAGCGCGTAGCTGAAACCCAACGCGGCGTTGTTATCCCAGGTGGTGGTGTTGGCCAGATCGCCCGGGCCGTAGAACTGATCGCTCGGCCAGTTGTGCCGCTTGAGGGTCGACTCGCCATTGATCTGCAACGACTCGGCGGCTTCGGCGACACCGGCCATGGCTTTGGCTTGACGTACTCGCGCAGCAGCCATGGCCATGCTCGGGCTGCCTTGCACGGCGAGGTCGATCCAGCGATTGAGTTGCGGGTCGCCGTAGGCTTGCCACCATTGCGCGGTAGGCCAGTTGGCGTCACGGGCGGCGTGGGCGATGGCATCGTCGGTGGCCAGTGTATTGGCCTCCATTGCCGTGCCCTGTGGGACAATTCCGTCCGTTGAGATGCAGCCGCCAAGACCCAGGGTAAAAGCCAGAACACTGAGCGGCAAAAGCGCTCTGTTGATGCGACGCGGCACAGCTGCGAATTCCTGAGAGAGGGGTAGATCGAGAACCCGTGTTGGAGCTGCCGCAGGCTGCGATTTTTTGATCTTGATTCCCTTAAAACAAAATCAAAAGATCGCAGCCTTCGGCAGCTCCTACAGGGATCGGCGCAATTCTATGGAAGGCCCCGTACGGCGATAAGCTGGGATTTCTGTGAATCTTTGTTACGGTTAACGAGATAATCCTTAAGTCTGGGGTCTCAGCCCCCGAAACTTCGTGTCACAATTTGCCATCTCCCTTGAGAGCACCCCATGGACACTTTGCAAAACATGCGCGCCTTCAGTTGCGTGGCCGAAGCCGGCAGCTTCACCGCCGCCGCCGTGCAACTCGACACCACCACCGCCAACGTCTCGCGCGCGGTCTCCAACCTGGAAGCCCACCTGCAAACCCGTTTGCTCAATCGCACCACGCGGCGCATTGCCCTGACCGAAGCGGGCAAACGCTACCTGCTGCGCTGCGAACAGATCCTTGCCTATGTCGAAGAGGCCGAAGCCGAAGCCAGCGACGCCCACGCACGCCCGGCCGGGCAATTGAAAGTGCACACCATGACCGGCATCGGCCAGCACTTCGTCATCGACGCCATCGCCCGCTACCGCAAAACCCACCCGGACGTGACCTTCGACCTGACCCTGGCCAACCGCGTGCCGGACCTGCTCGACGAGGGCTACGACGTGTCCATCGTGCTCGCCAGCGAGTTGCCGGACTCAGGTTTTGTGTCGCAACGCCTGGGCATCACCTACAGCATCGTCTGCGCCTCCCCGGCCTACGTGAAAGCCAACGGCGCCGCGCAAAAGCCCAGCGACCTGCTCAACCACGCCTGCCTGCGCCTGGTCAGCCCGGTGATCCCCCTGGAAAAATGGGCCTTCGACGGCCCGGAAGGCCAGGAAATGGTCACCATCAACAGCTCGCCGTTTCTGGTGAACTCCGCCGACGCCATGAAAACCGCGATAACCAGCGGCATGGGGGTCGGCGTGTTGCCGGTGTATGCGGCGATCGAAGGTTTGCGTAACGGCACACTGGTGCGGGTCATGCCGAACTACCGCTCGCAAGAGCTGAACCTGTATGCGATCTACCCGTCGCGGCAATATCTGGATGCGAAGATCAAGACGTGGGTTGAGTATTTGCGTGGATCGTTGCCAGAGATTCTTGCGGCGCATCAAGCCGAATTGGCCGCTTACGAACTCAGCGGCAGCCTCGCCGGCGCGCGCGTCGCCAACTGATTTGTAAACACAATGCGTCTTCTGTAGGAGCTGCCGTAGGCTGCGATCTTTTGATCTTGATGTTTAAAAATCAACAGATCGCAGCCTACGGCAGCTCCTACAGAACGGGGATTTCGCGGATCTTTCCGACAGGTTTTGAAGGTTGTCCGTCGGAAGTGCGCTGGCTAGGATTTGGGTGTCGCTGACGCATCAGCGACCGGGTCTGGAAAACCCGCAGGATCACAGCACATGACATAATGCCGCGCTTTTTCGGCGCCGAAGTTTTGTTATGGCGGCTGTACGTGGGAGACCTTCGGGTCTGCCGGGTTTGATCCTTTGCCGGTTTTTCCAGTCCGCGTACAGCTGCCACCCCTTTCGCCTGGAAAACGAAACATGGCAGCTCCATCTCTTTAAAAGGATATTGCCATGATCAAACACAGTCCCAATCCGCCTGAAGCGGAAGACACCACCCCCTACGAATTCCCCGGTTCGAAGAAATTCCACGAAGCCGCCGAGCGCGCCCTCGACCACTACCTCAAACCCAACGCGTTAACCCTGCGCTTTCACAAACCCAGCACCATGTTCCAGGTCGCACCGGAACAGGACAGCGAAAGCCTGCTGGTCCACGCCTGCGAATCACTGGCACAAGCCAGCCTGATGACCAGCGACATCGCCGCCTACATCGACTTGCCGCAACGGCGCACGATTCTGGCGATTCAGCAGATCATCATGCTCGCTGAACTGGCGGTGAATCGGGTGCTGGATAACCACGAAATCTCCCAATCCCCGGCACACAGCTAAAAGCCCCTCACCCTAACCCTCTCCCGGAGGGAGAGGGGATTGACTGTGGTGTATGGCAGAGTTACGCCGACGTGAAATACCGAGTCGAATACAAATTCTGAATCAGATCAAGAGCCCCTCACCCTAGCCCTCTCCCAGAGGGAGAGGGGACTGACTGTGGTGTATGGCAGAGTTACGCCGACGTGAAATACCGAGTCGAATACAAATTCTGAATCAGATCAAGAGCCCCTCACCCTAGCCCTCTCCCAGAGGGAGAGGGGACTGATCGCGGTGTTTGGGCGAGGTACGCCGACGTGCGATACCGAGTCGAACTCAGACTTTGAAAAGCCCAAAAATCGGCTCCCTCTCCCTCGGGAGAGGGCTGGGGTGAGGGGCAGCAAACAACGCAAATCAAAAGCCGAACACCCGCTTTTCACCACTCAATAGGCCGAGTGTCAGCTCGCCTGCTCTTGATCTTGATCTGTAAGGCGACGTCGGAAGGCTGAGTGGAGGGATTGATCCGGGCGTGGGAGCGCAGCGACCGTTTGGCGCAGCCAAACACAGCGAGAGGAGGTGCAGCGAAGCAAACCGTAGACGCTGCGCCCGGATCGATCCCGCAGCGAAGGAACCCCGAGCCCCAGCGAGCGGGCCGCACGTAGGAGCAAGCGTTTTTTGCTTACTTTTTTAGGCGTTTGTAAAAAAGTGAGTCGCCGTAAGGGCGAAACCGCCAGCCGCAGCCCCCGAAGCAACGGATATACACCCAAAACCCCAAGAACATGGTCGGCCCAAAGGCCGCCAAGACACCCCAAAACAAAAATGTTAGCGTGCTTGGTATCAAGCCCGAACAAGAGCCAAAAACGATGAAAAAAACTGTCCTGGCCTTCAGCCGCATCACCCCGCCCATGATCGAACGCCTGCAACAAGAATTCGACGTCATCGTCCCCAATCCAAAGGCCGGCGACATCAACGCCCAATTCAACGAAGCCCTGCCCCACGCCCACGGCCTCATCGGCGTCGGCCGCAAACTCGGCCGCGCACAACTGGAAAACGCCACAAAACTGGAAGTGGTCTCAAGCGTCTCCGTCGGCTACGACAACTACGACCTCGCCTACTTCAACGAACGCGGGATCATGCTCACCAACACCCCCGACGTACTCACCGAAAGCACCGCCGACCTGGCCTTCGCCCTGATCATGAGCAGCGCCCGCCGCGTCGCCGAACTCGACGCCTGGACCAAGGCCGGCCAATGGCAAGCCAGCGTCGGCGCGCCACTGTTCGGCTGTGACGTCCACGGCAAAACCCTCGGCATCGTCGGCATGGGCAACATCGGCGCCGCCGTCGCCCGCCGTGGCCACTTCGGTTTCAACATGCCGATTATCTACAGTGGCAACAGCCGCAAGACCGAACTGGAAGAACAACTCGGCGCGCAATTTCGCAGCCTCGATCAACTGCTCGCCGAGGCCGATTTCGTCTGCCTGGTAGTGCCGCTCAGCGACAAGACCCGCCACCTCATCAGCCATCGCGAACTGGCCTTGATGAAACCCGACGCGATTCTGGTCAACATCTCCCGTGGCCCGGTCGTCGATGAACCGGCGTTAATCGAAGCCCTGCAAAACAAGCGTATTCGTGGCGCTGGTCTCGACGTCTACGAAAAAGAACCGCTGGCCGAATCGCCGCTGTTCCAGTTGAGTAACGCCGTGACCCTGCCGCACATCGGCTCGGCGACGAATGAAACCCGCGAAGCCATGGCCAATCGCGCCCTCGCCAACCTGCGCAGCGCCCTGCTCGGCGAACGCCCGCAGGATCTGGTCAACCCGCAAGTCTGGCGCGGATAAAAAAATATGGGCAAGTGCAACATCGCACTTGCCCGTTAGTTATTGCCATACACAACTTGAAATTGAACAACAAACCAATTCAAACAACAGCGTTATAAGCTCTGCCTGGCTGCCGAATAATCGACAAGCGCTATGGAGAGCCAAAACCTTGAACACCCTGACCACCGACAAACTTATCCGTTACAGCAAAGTTATATTGATGGCCTACATCAGTTTCTTTGGCCTGTTGGTGATGATCCACAACTTCACCGACTATGACTCAAACTACACTTACGTGGCCCATATCCTGAGCATGGACACCACCACTGCCAGCGAAACCATCAAGTATCGGGCCATCGAGTCGCCGATGATTCATCACCGGATTTACTGGTTCATCATTACTTTGGAAGTCACCTACACCGTGCTATGCCTGATGGGTACCTATCAGTTGTTGCGCCATATCAATGCCCCTGCCGAGGTATTCCATGAGGCAAAGAAGTTCTCGATCATGGGCATACTCGCGGCCATTTTCATTTATTACGTCTGCCTGCAAACCGTGGGTGTGGAATGGTTCGACATGGACACTTCGCAATCATGGAATGCCAAGGACTGGGCACGGCATATCGTTGACTTCATCTTCCCGGTGATGATTTACATCACCTTGAAAGTCGAGCGCTGACGTTCAGCGCTCGTTTATTTCAAGCCAACTTTCCCTGTACTGGCGGCACCACTGCTTTCGGTTTACGAAACACCAGCACATTGCCCAGCATCACTAACACCAGACCGACCAGCGCCGGCGCTGTCCATTGGTACCCTTCAGCAAACGCCGAAACGTTGAGCGCCACCACCGGAAACAGCACCGTGCAGTAAGCCGCACGCTCCGGCCCCATGCGCCCGACCAGCGTCAGATACGCGGTGAAACCAATGACGGAACCGGGGATCACCAGATACAGCAGCGCACCGACGTAACGCGGGCTCCAGTCCATGTCGAATGGAATGTCTTTGACCAGGCACCACACCGACAGCATCGCCGCACCATAGGCCATGCCCCAGGCGTTGGTGGTCAGCGGCTTGAGACCGGCCTTCTGCTGCACACTCGAGAGCATGTTGCCCGCCGAGAAACACAAGGTGCCGCACAAGGCCAGGCCGAGTCCCAGCAAGGTTTGCGGGCTGGCGTGATGCCCGGCCAGTTCCGGCCAGAACAACATGCCCAGGCCGAACAGCCCCAGCGCACCGCCCATCAGCACATTGCGCGCGATGCGCTGGCCAAAGAACACCCGCGCATTCAGCGCGTTCCACAGCGTCGCGGTGGAAAACACCACCGCGACCAGACCGCTGGGGATCCACTGACTGGCGGTCAGGAAACACATGAAGTTGACGCAAAACAGGCACAGCCCCTGAGCCACGCAGATCAGATGCCCGCGGCGGTTCATCGGCTGCAAGCGACGGCTGAGCAGCAACAGCGCAAACAGCACCAGCGCGGCGAGACCGAAGCGATAGACGATCGACACCGGAATCGCCACCACGCCAAGCTGCCATTTCAGGGCAATCCAAGTGGTGCCCCAGATCAGCACGGTCAGCAAATACAACGACAGGTTCATGGCAGGCACTCCTCGGTAGGCCTTGAGTGTCCGTCCGGGTCAGGCTTGTGCGCTTGCAGATTCTTGCGCTTTTGTCTGGCGGCAGGCTGGCAGCGCGGTGTCTACGGAGTAGGATGCAAGGCGTTGAAGAGAACCGACCATGGCCGCCATCGATACCCTCCAAGTCTTTCAAGCGTTGAACAGCTCGCCGAACGCACGCCTGGTGCACAGCGCCGAGCTCGGTGACGGCTTGTCTGCCGCTTTGTGGACCAACCACCACGATGCGCAGGATTATGAAGCGCCAAGCCACCACACCTTGTCCTGCTACATCGCCGGTGGCACCGGCACCTTTCGTCGCGATCAACCCGGGCAAAAAGGCGGGCCGGACAAGTTGTGCATCCTGCCGGCCGATCATGAATCGGGCTGGGTGATCAACGGTGATATTCGCTTGGCGCACCTGTATTTCAGCGCCGAACAATTCGCCCTCGGTTGCGTCACGCTGCTCGATCGCGAACCCCGCGAGATGCAGTTGCGCGAGCAGACCTTTCTCGAAGATCCGCAACAGGCGCAACGCTTCCGGCAGTTGCTGACGCTGAATTGGGATGAGCCTGCCGAGCGTCTGCTAACCAGCAGCCTCGCCCATGAGTTGATCAGCCACACTTTGCTCAGTCAGGTCGGCGCGCGTCAGGGTTTGCGATTGAAGGGCGGACTGGCACCACACCAGCGTCGGCAACTGGTGGAGTTCATCGACAACCAGTTGGCCGAGCCGATCAGCCTGGGTCAATTGGCCGGATTGTGTGCGCTGTCGGAATACCACTTTGCGCGGATGTTTCGCACCAGTTTCGGCCTGCCGCCGCATCAGTATGTGCTGGCGCGGCGCCTGAGCCGGGCGCGGGAGTTGTTACGCGGGACGGCGTTGCCGTTGGGAGAGATTGCGCTGGCGTGCGGGTTTGCCAGCGCGAGTCATTTCACTAATCGGTTCAAACAGATTTTGGGAGGAACACCTGGCGAGTATCGACAGGCGTTTTTACGATGACTTATTCCGCAATTACTCAAAGCTCTGCCATCGCCACAGCTCAAACGAATCAATATACGGTGTCCCAAAATAGACCCTATAGTAGATAGAAACACGCGCAATACTCGCTATTTCTTTGTCCAGCAGGGGTACCTGATAATCGATCCACCCGAGCTTGTTTTCGAAGCGTTTCAACACGTTTCCAGATGGTTCGTAAAACTCGATATGCGATACATTCTGGGTCGCAAAAACATCTAATGCAAAGCGCAAACGGTGAACTTTTTCAGGTTTCAGAACAATCCGAAGTTCGGCAGAATCATTTTCATTCTGGTGGTCACCGCTGCATTGAATCCCGGTCCCCTCGAACTGACCCTCCACATAACGCTGATCCGACTCAAACAAAATCGTCGACATAGAAGCGCCGTTTTCGCCACCGAGCGTTTGTAGAGAAAAATGTTCAAGATCCAGACTCGAAAATCTCTCCGGTGAATCAGGCTTCACACCGTTGAAGTCTTCTTTCGCAATGAGCTTTAAAAAATAACCCTCGGCTCCAGCTACATGGTCATTTGACATGGCAATACTCTCTTCCAAAGACATTGAGAAGACAGTACACATTTAAATCCTCCCCAAAGCACCTGTCATAACTGACAGGCACTTAGATCGTTTTACAATTACCATGCAGTAGCTGAGAACGAAAATATCTATAAAGGGCCGCCGAAAAGCGCATTAACTTCACTGTTCTCAAAACTCCAAGGTACTCGACAACGAAACCTGCCGCGCATCCCCCATCGACACAAAGAACCGGCTCGCCGCCGAGGTGTAGTACGTGCGATCAAACAGGTTCTTCACATTCAGCTGAAACTTGACCTTCTGCCCCTCAACCCTGGTGTCGTAAGTGGCAAACGCATCCGCCACGGTATAACTCGGCAGATCAAAATCATTCACCGCGTTACCCGCACGCTCACCGACATAACGCGCCCCGGCGCCGACACGCAGCTGGTCGCCGCCGATCACACTGCCGAAGTCATACACCGCCGACAACGAACCGGAATTCTTCGCCACGTTTTGCAGGCGCTTGCCTTTGTAGTCCGGGTCTTCGGTCACTTCGGCATCGGTGTAGGCGTAGCTGCCAATCATGCTCCAGTGGTCGCTCAACTGACCGGTCAGGTCCATTTCCAGACCGCGCGAACGCACCTCACCGGCCGCACTGTAAATCGTCGTCGGGCCTTCGGAATTGGCCACCAGCACGTTGCGTTTCTTGATGTCGAACAATGCGATGTTGCCGGTGACACGCCCCGGCATGTCCAGCCGCGCACCCAGCTCCCACGACTTGGCTTCTTCCGGGGCGATGCTGCCGTCGAGCACGGTGCTGCTGCCACTCAGCGGGGCGATGGTCGAGTTGGGTTTGAACGATTCGGTGTAGCTGCCGTAGAACGACAAGGCGTCGGTGTAGCGATACACCAGACCTGCGCGCGGGACGAACTTCTGGCCGTTGCTGTCGGTGTTGGCCTTGAACGGCACGCCTTTGCCGGCGTACTGGTCGTATTCCTGGAAGCGCCCGCCGGCGACCAGAATCCACTGCTCGTTGAGGTGAATCGAGTCCTGCAGGAACACCGAATCGCTGCGCAGTTCATCGGTCTGCGCGCTGTCGGGAGCGCTGACCGTCGTACCGGCGACCTCGCGGCCGTACACCGGATTGAGGTAGCTGAAGGTGGTCAGGCTTTTCTGGCGGATCAAGTCCTCGCGGTAGATCTTGCGGTACTCGTCATCGACGCCGAACACCAGGTCATGCTGCATGCCCAGCACATTGACCTTGCCTTCGAGGCTGGCAGTGGTGAAACGGTCGGTGCTGATCGCGTTCTGGGTGCCGTCCATGCTGCGGGTCAGCGTGCCCTTTTTGGTGTCGATGGCGGTCACGCGGACCTGGCTGGCGTCGTAGGTTTCGCGGTTCCAGCTGTAGCCGAAGTGGGCTTTCCAGTCGTCGTTGAGCTCGTGATCGGCTTCAAAGTGATACAGGTCCGAACGGCCTTCCATGTTGTTGAACGGTTCGTCGAGGCGTTCTTTGCGCGAGATGTCCAGCGGATGATTGGTGCGCGGATCGATCAGCGTGCCACGGTCGAACGGCGTGAGAAATTCGCGGTGTTCGTAGGCGAGCAACAGCTTGGTGCTCTCGCCGAACCAAGCCAGCGACGGGGCGATCAGGGTTTCACGGTGGGTGCCGAAGTTGCGCCAGTAATCTTCGTCTTCGTGGTCGAGCACCATGCGATAGGCCAGCCCGGAATCGCCCAACGGGCCGGTGCTGTCGAAGGTGCCACCGCTGCCGTTCTTGCCGTCACCGTAAGTCGAACCGCGCAAGGTCAGCGCATTGTATTGAGTAAGTTCAGGCTTCTTGCTGACCAGGTTGACCACGCCACCCGGGTCTTGAATCCCGTAGAGCAACGAGGCCGGGCCTTTGAGCACTTCAACCCGATCGACCGTGGCGTTCATGCCACGGCCCTGCACGATCGGCATGCCGTCGCGCATGATCGAGCCATTACGGTTGTCACCGAAACCGCGCGTCATCACCGAATCCTGAGTGCTACCCAAAGTATTGCCCTGGGTGATGCCACTGACGTTGGCCAGTGCGTCATCCAGATTGCGCGGCGCCTGATCGCGGATGACTTGCGCCGGGATGACATTGACGGTTTGCGGGACTTCCTGAAGCGAAGCTGAGGAGCGCATCACCGAACTGGTCTCCGGTGGCTGGTAGCTCATCGATTCATCGCGGGTCGAGGTGATGGTCGTGGCGCCGAGATTCAGCGCACCTTCAGTAGGCTGAGGCTCCAGCGCCAGCGTGTGGCTATCGGTGCGGCGGAAGTTGAGGCCAGAGCCACTGAGCAAGCGTTGCAGTGCCTGCTCGGCACTCATCTGGCCATTGACGGCAGGAGCTGTCAGGCCGTAGGGCGCTTCGTCGGTGTAGACCACGCTTTGCCCGGTGACGCGGCTGAAGTCGCTCAAGGCTTGCGGCAGCGGTTTGGCGACCAGGGAAAAGTTGAACTGCTTTTGCGCCTGGCTGCTGATGGTTTCAGCGGCGAGCGCGACGCTCAGCGGCAACAGCGCCAATGCCGAAAAGCTCAGTGCCGAAACGCCTAACCATTGTTTGACCGAACCCGATTTTGCCCTGGACTTCATTGCTCAATGACCTGTGTAGAACCGCAACGGATGCGAATGACTCGCAGTTTCAGTCACTACACGGATGGGGCTGAGGTTTACCTCACCAACATTTGAAAATTATTTTTTGTGGTGTTCGATCGGGTTCCATCGCGAGCAGGCTCACTCCTACATTTGGAATGCGTTCCCCTGTGGGAGCGAGCCTGCTCGCGAAGAGGCCAGCAGCCTCAACGCAAAATAATCAGATGACCCAACACCTGATGCTGCTCAAACCCCATCACCCCTTGCAGCGAACTCAACACGGCCTGCGGATCCTTGCTCGGAAAACTGCCACTGACCTTGCGCGCCGCCAGCTCATCGTTGAGCAACACAATCCGCCCGGGGTAATAACGGCGCAAATCCTCCACCACATCAGCCAGTGTCGACTTGTAATAAGTCAGCCAGCCCTGACGCCAGGCCAACTGCGCCTCACTGTCCACCGTATGCAGTTTTTCTGCCGTACCGTCACCGTAAGCGACCTGCTGCCCGGCCGTAAGAATTTGCTGCTCAGCATCACGATCCGCCGTCACACCAACGCGCCCCGACAACACCGTAACCTGCGCACCGTGAGGTTGCAGGCGCACTTCGAATTGCGTGCCGAGCACCCGCGCCTCACCCTGCTCCGCCGCAACCACAAACGGATCCCCCGTATGTGTGACGCTGAAGAAACCGGCACCACGACGCAATTGCACATGCCGCTCGCCATGACTGAAATCCACGGCAATCGCACTGTCGCCATCCAGCGTCACTTGCGATTGATCGGCCAGTGTCACCGTGCGGATCTCACCGGGTGCCGAGACATAATCGGCGCCCAGATCATCAATCCAGCGCTGCGGCTGCCAACGGGTGCCAAGGCTGACCATCAGCAACAGACACGCGGCCATCGCCAGCGCGCCCGACCAGCGCAAAACGGGCAAACGACGCGGGCGGTCCATCGCATGAAGGTAACCCTGCAACGCGAAGGCTTCTTCATCGGCCAATGTTCGCGCCGGGCCTTCACTCAACTCCCACACAACCTGAGCCTGTGCGTAAGCTTCGGCGTGCGCCGGATCGGCCCGCAGCCATTGGCTGAAGGTCAGTTGATCGCCGGCACTCGGCCGATCATGCAGCAGGCTCAACCAGGCAAACGCGGCCTGCTCTTGCGCGGGCGTGGGGATAACGGAATCGGCGGGCTTCACGGTGCTTTCCCTGGCAGGCGTGGCGCGGGTTCGCGCAGGCTGGCCTTGCAGGCCTCGAGGGCGCGCATCATATGTTTTTCCACGGCACTTTGGGACAGGCCCATGGCTTTGGCGATTTCCGCATACTTGCGGCCGTGAATGCGATTGAGCAAAAAGATTTGCCGGGTGCGCTCGGGCAAGGCGCGCAACGCCGCTTCGACATGTTTCAGATCATTGCCCGCTTCCAGCGCTGCTTGCGGTTCGCTGCCGTGGCTGTGCGGCGCGTCCGGTTGCCAACCCTCGTTGACCCGCGTGCGCGTGCCTTCGCTGCGCAGATGATCGATGGCGATGTTGCCGGCGCAGCGCAACAGATAGGTACTGAGCTCTTCGACCTGCACCAGCGGCCGCCGCCAGAAACGCAGAAACAGATCCTGCACCAGGTCCGCCGCCGTCGCCCGACAACCGACGCGCCGGTTCACCAGCGCTTCCATTTGCGAACGCTGGGACAGGAACACCTGAAGAAAATGCGCACGCGCCCCCCGCGGCTCGTCGTCGCGGGATTCCGGCGGCAGACCGATCAGCACTTCAGCACTGCGCCCATGCGGCGACCGGGCTGGCCAGCAGACTGACCCCGGCCAGCGCCAATACGAAACGCGGGCGATACGGCAGCAACAAGACCAACGCCAAGGCGCTGAGCATCAGCACGGCGAACCAGTCGACCAAGCCGAAGCTCCAGCCGTTGGCCTTCACCGCCGCCCAAAGCGACAAACACAGCAATAACCATCCGCCGACTTTCAGGCCCTGACGGCGACGCGTGGAGGGTTTGTGACCGAGCAATTCATCGTGGTGGCGAGGCATCGACAGGCACAACGCGGTGAATCCGGTGTAGGTGAGCAACAAGGGCAAGAGCATCAGTTCGCCCCTTGTTCAAGGGTGATCGGCCGGGCCTGTTCGCGGCGGGGCTTTTTAATGCTGACGGTGCTGCCGGCACGCTGCATTTTCCACGCGGCCCAAGCCAGGAAGAAACCGGTTGCGAGGCACGTCAGATCAAACCCGGCTAACGCCCAATCACCCTGCATCAGGCTGACGGCGAGATTCCACGGGGTGGTCAGCGCATTGACCAGCGGCACCGCGACAAACAGCGCGGCGCTCAGGGTGAGTTGCTCAACCCAGGCCTTTCGTCCCGGACGCAGCAGCGCGTGCAGCACACTCAAAGCCCAAGCGATAAAGAACGCATTCACCTCCCAATCTGCGCGCTCGGCAAAGCTCACTGACAACAGTCGATTAGCCAGGAAAAATACAGCCACCGCCGCAACCAAGCCGGCCATGCTGGCGATGTTCAGCACTTCAACCAACCGCAGCTCGAACGGCATCAGGCCGCTCTTGGCGTGTTTGAGTTGACGCTTGCCCAACCAGATCACCAGCCCGGTGCCGATCATCGCCGTGCCGGCCAATCCGCAAATGAAATACAGCCAACGCAGGAGCGGTCCGGCGAAGTGGCCCATGTGCAAGCCATAGAACGCACCACCCACCGCCATCGCCATTGGCTGCTCCGGTGTGCTGCCGAGCATTTGCCCGGTCACCCCGTTGAAGGTCACGGCGCGGCCGAAATCATGCACCACGCGATCCCCCGCACGGGACAGCACCACCGTGGCATTGGCATCCCCCGGATTGCTCACTGACAGACGCGCCGTGTGGCCGCCCGACCACTGCTCGCTGGCCTTGCTCAACAGCGGCGCCATGGTCGCCAACGGTGCCGCGATGTTGGCGCGCTCCGGGGTTTTCGACGCGGGGAAAACTTCGTCATAAAACGTGCGCACGTCACTGCCGTACGACGCGACGATGCTCGCCGGCATGACCATCGACATGAAAATCACCAGGCTGCTGTAGGTGATCATCAAATGAAACGGCAACACCAGCACACCCACCGCGTTATGCCCGTCGAGCCAGGAGCGCTGCCCCTTGCGCGGGCGGAAGGTGAAGAAGTCCTTGAAGATTTTCTTGTGGGTGATGATCCCGGTGATCAGCGTAACGAACATCACCATCGCGGCAATCGTCGCCAGCCAGCGGCCCCACGGATAGGGCATTTGCAACTGGAAGTGGAAGCGATAGAAGAACTCGCCGCCCATGCTGTCGCGGCCCTGCACTTCGGCGCCGGTTTGCGCGTCGAGGGATTTCGACTCGAAGCGCCCGCGCTCACCGGGATTGGCCGGCACTGGCTGCCAGCGCACGGTCAGGCCGGGATCTCGGGCATCAGGCAAATCGATCAGCCAGCGTGAGGCGCCGGCCGCGTGTTGCTGCAGATAATCCTGGGCCAGCGTCAGGCTCGTCTCGGCACTCACCGATCGCGCGGAGATTTCCGGCTGCATCCAGTGGCTGATCTCATCTTTGAAATAGGCCAGCGTCCCGGTCAGGAAAATCGCGAACAGCAACCAGCCGAACAGCAGTCCGGCCCAGGTGTGCAGCCAGGCCATCGCCTGACGAAAGCCCTCTTTCATGCCAGGCCCAATCCACGTGCTGCGCCAGAGATGGTCGCCAGAATCACGCTTGGCACCAGCAAACCGACCCAGGCCGACCACGCCGTACGACAGGCGAAACACCAGAGCACCGCCACCAGATAGACCAGAAAGGAAATGGTCATGCCGGTCACCACCGCTTCGGCGCGGCTCAACGGCAGCCACAGCGTCAGGGTGACACTGGCCAGCGCCGCGACGAGATAGCCGCCAAACACCGCCGCCAACACCCGTGAGGTGACGGCCAGACGATAAGACATGGGAAGTGTGGCGAGTTTGCCTTTCATGTTTCGACCCTGAAACGAAAAACGTCCGGCCGATCAGCCGAACCTACAGGCGAGCAATATTAATGATAAATATTCTCATACGCAAAAGCATCTGATTGCCGGTTGAGCGTTTCGCCCCTTACAATGCGAACAGTTCTTGTTCTCTAACGCATACTCTCTACCGCGCCACCAAGCGCCCGGAGTAATACCGTTGTCGTCCGCCCATCCCGTCGAATCGCTCTATCAGGCCCATCACGGCTGGCTCACCGGCTGGCTGCGGCGCAGACTCGGCTGCCCGGACAGCGCAGCGGATCTGGCGCAGGACACGTTTATCAAGGTGCTGACCGCCCGCGAACCGCCGATGATCATCGAGCCACGCGCCTTTCTGACGACGTTGGCCAAGCGCGTTCTGTTCAATCATTACCGCCGTCAGGATGTCGAACGCGCTTACCTCGACACCTTGGCGCAGATGCCGGACATGGTCGCGCCGTCGGAAGAAGACAAGGCGATCATCTTGCAAACCCTGATGGAGCTGGATGAATTGCTCGACGGTTTGCCGCGTCAGGTCAAACGCGCCTTTTTGCTGGCGCAGGTCGATGGCCTGACGTATCCACAGATCGCCGCTGAACTCGACATCTCTGTGGCCACGGTCAAACGTCACCTGAACAAAGCTGCCATGCGCTGCTACTTCGCCTTATGAACCGCGTGCCGGATTTCTCCTCCCAAGTGGCTGAACAGGCCGTGCATTGGCTGATGGAACTGCAGCAGGGCACGCTCTCCCCGCGCCAGCAACAGGCCTGGCAACAATGGCTGGAGGCACACAGCGAACACCGCCGGGCGTGGGAGCATATTCAGCGGGTCAATCAGCGTCTGCGCGGTGTGTCGTCGCCGCTGGCACACGCGGCGTTGAACGGGCCGAAGCCCGGCAGTCGTCGTCAGGCACTGAAACTCTTGCTGATTCTTGGCGCGGGTTCAGCCGTCACGTGGGGCATGCGCGAGCACAATCCTGTGCCGTCGCTGCTCGCTGATTACCGCAGCCCGCTGGGGCAGCGACGCAAAATTTCCCTGGGTGGCGGTGATAAGTTGCAACTCAATACCGCCAGTGCCGTGGACGTCGACGGTGCGCAGCGATTGATCCGCTTGCTCCAAGGCGAAATCCTCCTGACGGCCGCGCAATCTTTCGAAGTGCGCACGGCTCAGGGCCTTCTGAAAACCCAAGGCGCGCGCCTCAATGTGCGTCAGTTTGCTGATCGCACGCAGATTGCGCTGTTCGAAGGTCGCGTCGAACTGAGCGGTAATGGACGCGCGCCGATGTTGCTGCCGGTCGCGCGTCAGCTCAGTTTCACCTCGGCATCGGTCAGCGAGGCCAAACCGCTGGAAGCCAACAGCGGCGCCTGGGCCGACGGCATGCTGGTAGCGGCGCACATGCGCTTGGGCGATTTCCTCGATGAGCTCGGCCGCTATCGTCGCGGCCAGCTCAATTGCGACCGGAACGTTGCCGACCTGTTGATTTCCGGAACTTACCCGCTGGACGACAGCGAGCGGATTCTTGATCTGCTGGAAATCAGTTTGCCGGTGAAGGTGAGGCGCTTTACCCGCTACTGGGTGACCGTCGAAGCGCGGGTTTGAAAAAACTCAAAAATAAATGAGCCGTTTTTCAGATCTGGCGTGACAGAGAAGGAAAGCCCCCTTGATTCAACCTTCTCAGGATCATCCACCATGCACCCCACCCGCCTCACGCCACTGGCCCGCAGCCTGCGCAATCTCGTCCTCGGCGCCAGTCTGAGTTTCAGCGCCCTGCCCGCCGCACTGGCCGCTGAAGCCAAGGCTTATCACATCGCGCCGTCGTCGCTGGAAAACGCCCTCAACCAGTTTGGCCGTGAAGCGGGCGTGCTGATTTCGTTTGGTTCGCAAGTCACCAGCGGCGTGCAAAGCCGTGGCCTGGAAGGCAGTTACACCGCAGAACAAGGTTTGAACGCATTGCTCGAAGGCAGCGGTCTGCAAGCACGCGCCGAGGGCAACAATGCGTTCAGCCTGCAACCGGTGGCGGATGCCGCGCTAGAGCTGGACACCTCGACTGTCGTCGGCGACTGGCTCGGCGATGCTGCGCAGATCAATGTGTTCGAACATCCCGGTGCGCGCGATGTGATCCGCCGCGAAGAGTTCGAGCGTCAGGGCGCGACGCAGGCGCGCGATGTGCTCAACCGCATCCCCGGCGTCAACGCCCCGGAAAACAACGGCACCGGCAGCCATGACATGGCGCTGAACTTCGGCATTCGCGGTTTGAATCCGCGACTGGCTGCCCGCTCGACCGTGTTGATGGATGGTATCCCGGTGCCGTTCGCGCCTTACGGTCAGCCACAACTGTCGTTCGCGCCGATCAGCATGGGCAATATGGATGCCGTGGACGTCGTGCGCGGCGGTGGCGCCGTGCGTTATGGTCCGCAGAACGTCGGCGGCGTGGTCAACTTCGTTACCCGGGCGATTCCTGACGAGCCAACGGTCAAGGGTGGCTTCCAGACGGAAACCAGCCCATCGTCGAGCCACGACGGCTTCAAGACCAGCGCCAACCTGCTGGCCGGCGGCACTAACGCCAATGGCCTCGGCGGTGCGTTGCTCTACTCCGGGACGCGCGGCGGCGACTGGCGCGAACACAGCGACACTGAAATCGACGACCTGATCCTCAAGGGCAAATACCAGCTCGACGAAGCCAATAGCTTCAACGCCATGGCCCAGTATTACGAAGGCAAGGCTGACATGCCCGGCGGTCTGAACGTGGCCGACTACGACGCCGATCCCTATCAATCGACGCGCCCGAAGGACCAGTTCTGGGGCCGCCGCACGATGTTCAATTTCGGCTATCGCTATCAGGAAGATCGCCGCGAATTCACCGCCAACACGTTTTTCACCAAGACCTTGCGCAGCGGTTATCTCGATCAGGGCTCCTTCCTCTCGCTGTCACCGCGCGAGTATTGGGTGCGTGGCCTGGAAACCCGATTCGCCCAAGGTTTCGACCTCGGCCCGACCAGCCATGAAGTCGGCGTCGGCTATCGCTACATCAACGAGGCCGGTCACGAACTGCGCTATCGCACACCGATCAGCAGCAACCAATACCCGACCACCGCCAGCCGCAACGACCGCGACACCCGTGGCGGCACCGAGGCCAATGCGTTCTTCGTCGACGACCGCATCGACATCGGCAAATGGACGATCACCCCGGGCGTGCGCTACGAAATGATCGAATCGCAGCAGACCAACAACCTGACCAACGTCAAATACAAGGGCGACTACAACACCGCACTGCCAGCGTTGAACGTGCTCTATCACCTGACCGACAGCTGGAACCTGTACGCCAACACCGAAGGCTCCTTCGGCAGTGTGCAATACAGCCAGATGCCCAACCGGGTGACCAGCGGCGAAGTGAAACCGGAGAAGGCCCGCACCTGGGAACTCGGCACGCGCTATGACAACGGCGCGTTGCGCGCGGAGATCGGCGCGTTCCTGATCAACTTCGACAACCAGTACGAAAGCAACCAGACCAATGACTCGGTAATTGCCCGAGGCGAAACCCGCCATCAAGGGATCGAAACCAGCGTCAATTACGCGCTGGATGACTTGAGCCCGGCGCTGGCCGGTTTCGATGTCTACGCCACTTACGCTTATGTTGACGCGACTATCCGCGAAGATGGACCGAACAAGGGCAACCGCGTGCCGTTCTCGTCGAAACACAAAGGCACGATTGGTGTGGGTTACAGCGAAGGACCGTGGAAGCTTAATCTCGACAGCAGCTTCCAGAGCGACCAGTTCGCCGACAACGCCAACACCTCGAAGGAAAGCGCCGATGGCAGCACCGGCAAGATCCCCGGTTACATGCTGTTCAGCAGCCGCGCCGGGTATGACTTCGGTCCGCAGTTGTCGGACTTGAATGTGGCGGTGGGCGTGAAGAACATTTTCAACACGCAGTACTTCACGCGCTCGTTTGATGACAACAACAAGGGCAAGTATGTGGGTGAGCCGCGTACGGTTTATGTGCAGACTTCTGTGGCGTTCTGAGGATTGAGAAGCCCTCATCGGAACGCCGCCCGCCTAGCCCTCTCCCTGAGGGAGAGGGGACTGATTTGGGGATGCTTCAGAAATTCATCGACCTGCAAGTGCTTTGTCGAATCCATAATCGACCCGGTCTGTCAGGTCGATGTAGCCCGCAAAACACCTCGGTCGGCCCCCTCTCCCTCCGGGAGAGGGCTGGGGTGAGGGGAATGGTCTACAGTAAAATTTCAAACCAACTTCACAAGGATCGTGAAGCATGCAAACTCGCCCCAGCCTCGCCCAATTCGCCCGCCAGTTACGCGTTAACCAAACCGACTGTGAACACCTGCTCTGGCAAAAACTCCGCTCCCGCCAGATCGCCAATCTGAAGTTTCGTCGCCAGTTTCCCTGTCCGCCTTACGTGCTGGATTTTTACTGTGCGGAGTTGAAATTGGCGATTGAGCTGGATGGCGGTCAGCATTACGAAACGTCGGGACTGATTCATGACCAGCGTCGGACGCGCTATCTGAATCAAAAGGGTATTGAAGTCGTGCGCTTCAGTAATCTCGAGGTGATCCAGCAGATGGACGATGTGCTGGAGCAGATCATAAGAATTGCGGCGAATCGAAAAATGCCCTCACCCTAACCCTCTCCCAGAGGGAGAGGGGACTGACCGGGGGATGCTTGCGAGCTACGCCGACCTGATTCTGCTTTGCCGAATCCATAATCACTCGGTCTTTCAGGTCGACGTACCTCTTCAGACACCTCGGTCGGCCCTCTCCCGGAGAGAGGGGGGACTGATTGCGGGATGCTTCAGAAATACATCAACCTGAAGTGCTTTGCCGAATCCATAGTCGACGCTGTCTTTCAGGTCGATGTAACCCGCAACACACCTCGGTCGGCCCCCTCTCCCGGAGGGAGAGGGCTGGGGTGAGGGGCCGCGCTCTTGTGCCTTGCGCAAAAATCCGCCACAAACAAAAACGGGCCTGCATTCGCAGGCCCGTTCTCATTGGCTGGCTTATAAAATCAGCGCATCAACTGTTGATCGCTGCCTGTTCATTCTCAAGAAATTCTTCCTCCAGCAGAGCGTCATTCGCCTTGCTAAATGGCACCACAGCGGCACGTGGTTTACCTCGCAGTTTGCCGAAAAGATGCTCCAGGGCGTGCTCGAGTTTTTCGGCAGCGCCGTCGATTGCCTGTTCCAGCGAATCGGCCTTGTGGGTCACGGAAATCGGTTGATGGCCTTTTGGCCGCGCTTCCAGTTGGCAGCGCAAGTCATGGGGACCTGGTTTGTCACCGTTCTCGTCGCTCAGGTGGACTTCGACACGGGTCAGGTCTTCTTCATAACGTTCGAGCGTGCTCTCAATGGTTGTACGTACCCACTCCTCCAGTCGTTGACTACTTTGAATATGGTTATCGCTGTTGACTTGGATTTGCATAGTTCATCCCTTATTTCAGCTAGCTCGTGAGAGGCCTTGAGTTGAATTTCCTGACCTCCTGGTTACAACAATCGGCCCGACTGCCGAACATTTCAACCCCTGAAAAAAGATAAATATTCATTCGCAAAAAAAGCCGGACAACCGGGCAAAGCACTGGTAAGGTCGGGAGTTGGGTCGCTTGGCAATGTTGCAAAATTTGCTCACAACTGCCCGTCGTTCAACGGGTGCAAACTGCGAAATATCCCCGCCTCCTCGACCAGCCAATCATGCACCGCACGCACACCCGGATGGCTTAAAGCCCCCGGTGCATAGAGCAACACATAGCGTTTGTGATTAGGCACCGACAGGCCAAACGGCACAATCAACGTCCCTCGCTCCAATTCATCGTTAAGCAAGGTGCGGCGGGCAATCGCCACGCCCATGCCGGCAATCGCCGCTTCGATGGTCAGATGATTGCGATTGAAGGTATGCCCACGCCGTACGTCGGCGCCCTCAAAACCAATCGCGTTCAAATAGAATTCCCATTCCGCGTATTCATAACTGCCACGCCAGGCGGTGATGTCGTGCAGTACCGGGAAATGCACCAGATCCGCCGGTCCGTGCAACGGTGGTCGCCCGCGCAACAGGCTCGGTGCGCACACCGGGAAAATCTGCTCGTCGAGCAAGGCTGTGGATAACAATCCCGGGTAGCTGCCGTCGTTCAAATCGATCGCCAGATCAAAATCGCCTTCGTGCAAGGGCACGCTGCTGTCCTCTGCCACCAAGCGCAACTGAATGTCCGGATAGCGTTGCTGCAGGCGCGGCAAGCGCGGCGTCAGCCACTTGCTGAGAAACGACGGAATCGAGCGCACACGCAAAATCCCGCTGATCATCCCGGCGTCCAGTCGACGTAGTTCGGCATCAATGCTGCCATACGCCTCGTTGACCGTGATAGCCAGCCGCTGCCCCTCCGCACTCAGCTCCACACCACGCGCCCGCCGATGAAACAAACGGAAACCAAGTCGTTCTTCAAGTTGACGAATTTGCTGACTGACCGCCCCCGGGGTGATGTGCAGTTCTTCGGCGCAACGGGTGAACGACAGGTGCCGCGCGGCACAGGAAAACACCTGCAGCCAGACATAGGTCTGGGCATGCAATTGACGGCTCATCGTTTAGTCCTGCTAAAGGCTTACTTAGGAAGTTTCGTTAGTCACGTTGGACCGAGGTAGGCAGTATCGCCGACATTGCGCTTGTCCTACAAAAAATGGCAGCGATTCCTACTCCATTGCTTGTAAGGGTTTAGCATGGCTATCAGTGTTTTCGATCTATTTAAAGTCGGCATCGGCCCGTCCAGTTCCCACACCGTAGGCCCGATGCGCGCCGCCGCGACCTTCGCTCAGGCGCTGATTGATCAACGTTTGTTGAACGATGTGCGTCGTGTGGAAATCCGTTTATACGGCTCACTCTCGGCCACCGGCGTCGGGCACGCCACCGACCGCGCAACGGTGATGGGCCTGATGGGCGAATGGCCGGACAGCATCGATCCGGCGACCATCGATCCACGTATCCAGCAACTGCGCGAGACAGGCCAACTGTCCCTCGCCGGTCAGAGAGAAATTGCCTTCGACTGGCAACGTGATCTCCTGCTGCTGGACGAGAGCCTGCCCTACCACCCCAACGCCATGTCGCTGACGGCCTTTGGCGAAACGGCCGAGCTGTTCGAGCAGACCTATTACTCGGTTGGCGGCGGTTTCATCATCGAAGCGGAAGAAGCCGAGTCCGGTGTCGCCCCGGCGAGTGAAGTGGTGTTGCCGTACGATTTCTCCAGCGCCGCCGAACTGCTATCGCTGTGCAAACAGCACAACCTGCGCGTGTCCGAACTGATGATGGCCAACGAACGCGCGTGGCGCACTGACGCGGAAATCCGCCAGGGCCTGCTGCACATCTGGTCGGTGATGCGCGAATGCGTCGAACAAGGCCTGCGCCACGAGGGGATTCTGCCCGGTGGTCTGAACGTGCCGCGCCGCGCCGCGAAATTGCATCGCAGCCTGTTGGAGATCGGCAAGCCGAACGTGATCAGTTCGACGCTGTCGGCAATGGAGTGGGTCAACCTGTTCGCCCTCGCCGTCAACGAAGAGAACGCCGCCGGCGGGCGCATGGTCACCGCACCGACCAACGGTGCAGCCGGAATCATCCCGGCCGTTCTGCACTACTACATGAAATTCAATCCGGACGCGTCTGACGATGATGTCGTCGCTTTCTTTCTGGGCGCGGCGGCTGTCGGCATTTTGTGTAAGAAAAATGCTTCGATCTCCGGCGCCGAAGTCGGCTGCCAGGGCGAAGTCGGTTCGGCCTGTGCGATGGCCGCTGCTGGCTTGGCCGACGTGCTCGGTGCCACCCCGGAACAACTGGAGAACGCCGCCGAAATCGGCCTGGAACACAACCTTGGCCTGACCTGCGACCCGGTCGGCGGCCTCGTGCAGGTGCCGTGCATCGAGCGCAATGCCATCGCCGCCGTGAAAGCGATCAACGCCACGCAAATGGCCCTGCGCGGCGACGGCAAACACTTCATTTCCCTCGACCGGGTGATCCGCACCATGCGCGATACCGGCGCCGACATGCACGACAAATACAAAGAGACTTCACGGGGCGGCCTGGCTGTGAACTGGGTGGAATGCTGAGGCCCATTCCCTGACCGCCCCGGCAGGCCGCACGAAGCCGCCTGCCAACCGTGAGCCCGAGCAAAAATAATAACGAGGCGATACCGATGACCGATGTACGTACACCTGCTGCCGAAAATCCCGCTGTAGACCGCACACGCAATGCAGAAACGGCCCACAAGGGCTGGAACAAATTCGACACCACCTGGATGCTCGGTCTGTACGGCACTGCGATCGGTGCTGGCACCTTGTTCCTGCCGATCAATGCCGGTGTCGGCGGTTTCTGGCCTTTGCTGATTCTCGCCGTACTGGCTTTCCCGATGACGTTTTTTGCCCACCGTGGGCTGACCCGTTTCGTGTTGTCCGGGCGCTCCGGGGACATCACCGAAGTGGTCGAAGAACACTTCGGCATCGGTGCCGGCAAGCTGATCACGCTCCTGTATTTCTTTGCAATCTTCCCGATTCTGCTGGTGTACAGCGTGGCGCTGACCAACACCCTGAGCAGTTTCCTCGAACACCAATTGCACATCGCTCCGCCACCACGGGCGATCCTCTCGCTGGTGTTGATCCTCGGTCTGATGACGATTGTGCGCTGTGGTCAAAGCGTCATCGTCAAAGCCATGAGCGTGCTGGTTTATCCATTTGTTGCCGCATTGCTGCTACTGGCGCTCAGCCTGATTCCAAACTGGAACGGTGCGTTTTTTGCCAGTGCCCAAGAAGCCATGCCAATGTCCGCTTTCTTCAAGACAATGTGGCTGGCGATTCCGGTGATGGTGTTTTCGTTCAACCATTCGCCGATCATTTCCGCGTTCGCGGTTGAGCAGAAACAACGTTACGGCGAGCAGGCAGAACGCAAAAGCAGCGGCATCCTCGCTATGGCTCACGGCATGATGGTCGTCACGGTGATGTTCTTCTGCTTCAGCTGTGTGCTGGCGCTGTCGCCGGCGGATCTGGCAGCGGCCAAGGCGCAGAACATTTCGATCCTGTCGTACCTGGCCAACCACTTTCAGACCCCGGTCATTGCTTACGCCGCGCCGCTGATTGCGCTGGTGGCGATCACCAAATCCTTCCTCGGCCACTACATCGGCGCCAGTGAAGGCTTCCAGGGCATGATCGTGAAAAGCCTGCGCAGCCGTGGCCGGGTGATGTCAGCGAGCTGGCTGAACCGTGCGACCGCCGTGTTCATGATCCTCAGTTGCTGGGCCGTGGCAACGTTCAACCCGAGCATCCTTGGCATGATCGAAACCCTCGGCGGGCCGGTGATTGCCTGCCTGTTGTTCCTGATGCCGATGTACGCCATCCGCCGTGTGCCGGCCTTGCGCCAGTATTCGGGCCAGGCGTCCAACGTGTTTGTGGTGTTGATCGGCCTGATTGCACTGTCAGCGATCATCTACTCGGTTCTGCCCTGAAAACGCGCCATAAAAAAAGGCGAGCCAAGCGGCTCGCCTTTTTTATGCCCGTGTTCATTGTTCGACAATTTTCCCGGCACAGCCCTTGCTACTCCCCTGTGGGAGCTGTCGCAGGCTGCGATCTTTTGATCTTCATGATCGAAATCAAAACACCGAAGATCAAAAGATCGCAGCCTCGTTTCACTCGACAGCTCTACATGAAGCAACAAATACAGGCCACGGAATGGCCGATGATCCGGTTGGGCGAACCAACCCGATCACGGCCGGTCAACAACTGCACGTTCAATCAGGCGGTGACGCATCATGGACAATCCTTTTCAGATCATTACCGATGCCTTCGCGCCGGACTATCAGATCAACCTGAGCATTCAAGGCCTGGACGGCAGCATAATGCTGACCCTGTCCAACAGCGGCCGGATCGTGGCCAAGCGCATGATCAGCGCCGAGCAGCGCAACGACCCCGTGCGCCTCAAGCGTCTGGTGCAAAGCATCCAGTTCGGCATTGCCATCGAGCAAGGCCACAGCGCCATGGCAATCCTCGAAGCGATGACCAGCGGCGACGGGCTGACCCCGCCACCGCCACGCATCATCGGGCAGCCCGGGCAAGCAGCCGGGCTTTAAAGCTCGCCCTTCTCGACTTCCGGATGCTCGCTGGAACCGGCGCCAAGTTTGCGCTGCGGTTTCTCGATCTTCACCGAGGGAAATTGTGACGAGGCGTAACGCACCACCAGAATCGAGAACGCCAGCAACAGAATGCCGCCGCACAGGTAGATGATGCCCATGTCCGGCGGGTTGTGGTGCGAGACGTTGGAGATCAGCAAACGGGTCAGCGCGGTGATCGCCACGTAGATCAGGAAGCGCACCGGCATGTGGTTGGTCTTGAAGTAGATCCCGACCATTGCCCCCAATTCGAGATAGATGAACAGCAGCAGAATGTCATCGATCTTGATATGGCCTTCCTCGAGCATCCCGAGAAATTCCATCACCGCCGCCCATGCCGTCACCGCACCGATGGCGAACAACGCCAGATAGTGGAAGGTTTCGACGAACAGGTTGCCCAGGGACTCGGCCAGTTGATGCACGTTTTGCCGCAGTTTCTCGGCCCAGTTGATTTTCACGATGATGTTCCTTAGCTCGAATGCGAGCGGATGATGCGTGTTGGACGTGACGGTTTTCTGCACGTAACGGTTTTCATGCAGAAAAGAGGCCACGCCATCATGGCGAGCCGCCGCCAAACCCGCGCCGTGGCGTTTGGTCGCACCGCTGTGCTTTTGTGGGAGCGAGCCTGCTCGCGAATGCAGCGACACGGTCGCCTGACAAACCCGAAATCCGGTCTACATTGAAAAGCCACTACCCATGGCGCAGGGATTCGCTTATCCTTTTCGCTGTATATGGATACAGTAGTCGTCAAGACAACTTAATGTGAAGGCATGTGAGGTGGTGAATGGCCGTCGAAGTGGTATACCGCAGCAGCCGAGATCTGGAGCGCTTGTTCATGGATAAAGCCGAAGCTGACCGTCATGACAAAATGCTCGAACTGGCCGAATATCTGGCCGATGTCCTGCAAAAAGCCGTTCCGTCCCTGACTGAACAGCAAGTGGAAGAAGCCGGGATCTACATGGCGAAGAATCGCGATGTGTTCGCCCGGGCGTTCAAGAGCCAGCCGGATGCGTTGTCGGAGCTGATCAACGCACCGGCCGAACCGATGGAGAATGGTGAAGCGGCGCAAGCTGCTGAAGCGCCTGCGAAGCCAGCCAAAGCGGTGAAGGCTGCGAAGTAATCCAGCCCAAATTGAATAGGCCCTGAGTCGAATGGCTCAGGGCCTTTTTCATGCCTGTGAAACTCAGCGATACAAAACTTTCTCCGCCAACTCATCCGCCACTCGTGCCGGCGAACGTTTTTCCGCCTGCGCATGGGCGAAGACTTCGGTCAGCCGTGAGCTGATTTTCGACAGATGCGCGGTAATCGTCGACAACTCTTCACCACGATGTTTCAGCGAGACGTAGATCAAGCCACCGGCATTGATCACGTAGTCTGGCGCATACAAAATCCCGCGCCGTTCCAGTTGATCGGCCACATCCAGATGTGTCAGCTGGTTATTGGCAGAGCCTGCCACTGCCGAACAGCGTAATTGCGTGACGGTATGGCTGTTCAAAACCCCGCCCAGACCGCACGGCGCGAGGATGTCACACGGCGTACTGAGCAACGCGTCGTTGGCGATCGGGTGAGCGTTGAGTTGTTCCATCGCCAGTTGTACTTTGCCGTGGTCGATATCGCTGACCAGCAGTTCCGCGCCGGCGGCGTGCAATTGCTCGGCCAAGGCAAAACCGACATTGCCCAGCCCCTGAATGGCGATGCGCAAGCCTTCCAGGTTGTCGCTGCCCAGCCGCGCCATGGCCGTTGACCGAATGCCGGCAAATACCCCCATCGCGGCATGCGGAGCGGGGTCGCCGGCCGAGGTGGTGCTGGTGACATGCTGAGTCTGTTGGGCGATGCAATCCATATCCGCCACCGAAGTGCCGCTGTCGATGGCGGTGATGTAGCGACCGTCGAGCTGTTCGATGCAACGGCCAAAAGCTTCGAACAGCGAGCCACGGTTTTCCACATGAGCCGGGCGCACGATCACTGCCACGCCTCCGCCCTGCGGCAGCCCCGCCAGCGCAGCCTTGTAGCTCATGCCCTGAGCGAGGCGAATGGCATCTTCGACGGCGGATTCGTCATTGGGATAGGCGAGATAACGACATCCGCCCAAGGCTGGCCCGAGGCGACTGTTATGGATGGCAATGACCGCCTTCAACCCGGTGACCGGATCAACGCTAAGGTGCAGCGATTCCAGGCGAGTGCTTTGCATGAGCGCAAACATCGTTGGGCTCCCGAATCACTTCTTGTAGAACGCCAGTATAGGCCTGCGCCTGAAAATTGCTGGAGCGCGCCGGAATAAGCGCCCGCGCCGACAACGGTTTTGCGGCATAACCCGACACCTGCGCAGCAGGGGACTGGACGAATCTTGCGGGCGGGGCTAAAACGAGGCATTCCCCGGAGATTTCGATGAGTGCGCGTCAACGTTTTTTCGAATGCCTGTACCGTTCACCGCCCGCGCTGTTCGAAGCCGCGCTGTGGATGGCGGCCGAGCATGAAAAAGCGGTCGATCCCGACGCGCTGTTACAAGAATTCAAAGACCTGCAACAACGAGTCAGTTACGGCTTGCCGATGTTGCCGGTCAGTGAACTGGCGCAGCCCCTGTTGCGCCGCATGACTGATCTGGGCTTTGCCCAGGACCACTTCCTGCCGCTGCGCCCGCAAGCGGCGCTGTTGCACAAAGTGTTGCAGACCCGTCGCGGCCAGCCGTTGGCACTGGCGCTGATTGCCCTGGAGCTGGCGCGTGGCCTGGAGATTCCGCTGGTCGGGGTCAACTTCCCCGGACACTTCCTGTTGCGGGTGCCCGGCGCTGATCACTTGCTGGATCCGTGCGGCGGCCGGCGTTTGTACCCAAACGATTGTCGCGAACTGTTGCAGCGCCAGTACGGGCCGAACATGAAGCTGACCGCCGAGCATCTGCTGACCGCCAGCCCCAAGCAGATGCTCCAGCGCCTGTCGCGCAACCTGCGCCAGTTGCACCTGACTCATGATGATTTTATCGCCGCGCTGATCGACGCCGAACGGGTGCTCGAACTGGGTGACGCTGGCGCCGTCGATTACCTGGCACGGGCCAGTCTTTATCAGCGGCTCGACTGCCCGAATGCCGAGCGCTTTGATCTGGAGCATGCGCTGATGCTCAGCGACGACCCGATTCAGCGCCTGCGCCTGACTGAACGCCTCAGCCACCTGCCGCCCAACTCCGTCGTCCACTGAATACGCTCGCGATGGCTGTGTGTCAGGCAACGAATGTAGTGACAGAAACACGGCCTTCGCGAGCAAGCTCGCTCCCACAGGTTTGGTGTGGACCTAAATTATCGGCTCGGCACACATCACTGTGGGAGCGAGCTTGCTCGCGAAGCAGGCGGCTCGGTCTTTCAGTTAAACCGCGTTATCGTTCTTCGCTAGCAGCCTAGCTCCCACAGGAGATTGCACTGTGTCGGTGGGCGAACGCACCTGAATAATCAGCAACGCGGCGATGACCGCCGGAATCGCACAGAAGAAGAAAATCTGCGCCACTGGAATATGCATCGCCAACAACAGGCTGCCGAACAGCGGCCCGAGAATCGAACCGAAACGCCCCACGCCCAATGCCCAACCGGTGCCGGTCGCACGCACATGCGCCGGATAGAAATTGCTGGCAAACGCATTCAGCGTCAGTTGCCCGCCGATGATGCAGAACCCGGCGGCGAACACGCAGGCGACCAGATATCGCGGATTGTCGTGATTAAGCCCCAGCAGGATCGTGCACAGCGCCGCCCCTGCCAATACCGCTGACAACAAACGAACCTTGCGTTTCAAGCGGTCAGCGAACCAGGCCATGCAGATCGCGCCCATGGTGCCGGCGAACAGGAACATCGACGTCACCAGATTGGCTTCGTTGAGTTTCAGGCCGCTTTCCAGGAGCAGCGTCGGCAGCCAGCTGATCATGAAATACAACAGAATCAGGCTGACGAAAAACGTTGCCCAGATCAGCAATGTCGGTCGCGCGTAGCCATTACGGAACAACTCGACCACCGTCAGTTTGCTGCCCTGCTCCCGCTCGTTCTGTTCGAGGCTGGCAACGGGCGGTTGCCAATCCGGCAACATCCGCGCGGTGACTTTGCGCAGTCGCGCATACGGTGGCGCATCACGCAGCAAACGCGGCAACGACTCCGGCAGCATCCACCAGAGAAACGGAAACAGCAGCAACGGCGTGACGCCACCGGCGAGGAACACCGCTTGCCAACCGAATTGGTCGATGAAGCCTGCCGCGACGAAACCACCGGCTGCGCCACCGAACGAGAAGCCACAGGCCGCCAGCGTCACCATCAAGGTGCGCAAACGCGGTGGTGAGTATTCCGACATCAACGCCATAGCACTGGGCATCGCCCCGCCCATGCCGATGCCGCAGATAAAGCGCGCGATCATCAACGTATTGAGCGAGTCTGCGAAGACCATCAGCACGGTCAGCGTGGCGTAGATCAGTACGCAAGCGAGCAGAATCCGTCGTACGCCAAAGCGGTCAGCCAGCGGCGTAACCGCCAGTGAACCAAGGGTGAGACCGAGCAGGTTGGCACTGAAAACAGGCCCGAATGCAGACTTTTCCAGCCCCCAATCCTGCGCCAAAGCAGGTACCACGTAACCGAGCACTTGGGCGTCGTAGCCGTCGGTGACCAGCAACAGCGCGAGCAGGATCAACAGTAACCACTGATAACGGGACACAGGACGGGCGTCGAGTGCCGCCCGGAAGCTGGCAATCTGGTTGTGCATCGCAAGGTACCTGTTTTGTTTTTATGATTTTGGGGTAGTTCAACGCCGAACCCTGTGGGAGCGAGCCTGCTCGCGAATGCGCTGTGTCAGCAAAATGAATGGTGACTGACACTCAGCCTTCGCGAGCAGGCTCGCTCCCACAGGGGAATTACGGGGTATCGGGTTGGTTGGCGGGATGCGCCTTGATGAACGCCGGATGTTCAGCCGCCAGTGCGGCAACGCGGCGGACTTTCGGGTAGGCATCCAACGAGACATTGAACCGCTCCGCTGCATACAACTGCGGAATCAGGTACACGTCGGCCACGCACGGCCACTCGCCGAAACAGAAGCCCTCGTCGCCAATCAATTGCTCCACCGTCGCCAGCCCTTGGCTGATCCAGTGACTGATCCATTCCACTACCTGCGGCTCGTCGTGCCCCGACTGGCGCAGGCGATTGAGCACGCTGACGTTGTGCAGCGGATGCACATCGCAACCGATCACCGCCGCCACACCGCGCACCTGCGCGCGGGCGAACAAATCTTCCGGCAGCAACGGCACCTGTGGATAACGTTCTTCCAGGTACTCGATGATGGCCGGCGATTGAATCAGCAAACCGCCTTCATCAGTGCGCAGGGCCGGCACCCGCCCCTGTGGATTGATCGCCAGATACGCCGCTTGCCGATGCTCGCCGCCGGGTGGCGCGATCAGATTGACCGGCAGCGCCTGATAGTCGAGGCCCTTCAGCGCCAGCGCGATTCGCACGCGGTACGACGAAGTCGAACGGTAATAGGTATAGAGATCCATAACCCGCTCCTGTCAGCGCGCCGCCAGCACTTTGCCGCGGCACTCGCCGAAGCCGATCGAGGCAAAACCGTCGCGAGCGCAACGTGCGCGCAGGATGATTTCGTCGCCATCTTCAAGGAACTTACGCACTTCTCCAGAAGCCAGCTCGATCGGTTTTTTACCGCCCTCGGTGATTTCCAGCAGGCTACCGAACTGACCGCTCTGCGGGCCGGACAACGTGCCCGAACCGAACAGATCGCCGGCCTGCAATTGGCAACCGTTGACGCTGTGGTGCGCGACCATTTGCGCGACGGTCCAGTACATGTAGCGGGTGTTGCTCAGGGTCAGGCGATGGGCCGGCAGGTTCTGCTCGCGCATGGCTTCGGTGAGCAGCAAAACTTCCAGTTCGATGTCGAAGGCACCGCCGTCCTGATCGCGTTTATCGAACAGGTACGGCAGCGGCTGCGGATCACCTTCAGGACGCTTCGGCTGCGCGGTGCGGAACGGTTCCAGCGCTTCGGCGGTGACCACCCACGGCGAGACGCTGGTGATGAAACTCTTCGACAGGAACGGCCCCAGTGGCTGGTATTCCCAGGCCTGGATATCGCGCGCCGACCAGTCGTTCAGCAAGCAGAAACCGGCAATATGATCAGCGGCGTCACCGATGGCGATCGAGTCACCCATCTCGTTGCCTTGACCGATCCAGATGCCCAGTTCCAGCTCATAGTCCAGGCGCGCGCACGGGCCAAACACAGGCTCGGTCTGACCGGCCGGTAGCGTCTGGCCTTTAGGGCGACGCACGTCGGTACCGGAAGCACGCACGGTGGAGGCGCGACCGTGATAACCGATCGGCACATGCTTGTAGTTCGGCAGCAGCGGGTTATCCGGGCGGAACAGTTTGCCGACGTTCTGCGCGTGCTCGATGCCGACGTAGAAATCGGTGTAATCGCTGATGCGTGCCGGCAGATGCAGCTGGCAATCGGCGGCCAGGGGCAGCAGTTTCGCGCCTTGGGCTTCGATGTTGCCGCGGTGCGTGCTGCCTTCGCTGAACAGTTCCAGCAGACGGGTGCGCAGTGCCACACGCCCCTCACGACCGAGTTCGAAGAATGCGTTCAACTGGCCGCCGTGCATGGCTTCGACAGCGCTGCGCGCGACACCGTCGAACAGCCCGGCTTCCAGTGCTACTTGCAGATCGAAGATATGGTCGCCAATCGCCACGCCAGCGCGCGGCATCGCACCGTTACTGCTGAACACACCCAGCGGCAGGTTCTGCAGCGGGAAATCAGCATGGCCGTTGGCCGAGGCAACCCAGCTGCGGGTGATGGAATTCTGCGTCATGGGTTATCTCCGGGTCGGGTCGAACGTGGCGGGCAAAGTGGCCCAGCAGGCGTCATAAGTGGATTGCAGTTGCGGACAGTCGAGGGCGAAGCGGCTTGGGCGCAGCACCTGACTGGTCTCGAACATGAAGGCCATGGTGTTGTCGATCTTCGCCGGTTTGAGTTCGGCGTTGATTGCTTTGGTGCAAGTCTCACCATCAGGGCCGTGGGCACTCATGCAACTGTGCAGCGAGGCACCGCCGGGCACAAAGCCTTCGGCCTTGGCGTCGTACTCGCCCTGGATCAGGCCCATGAATTCGTTCATCAGGTTGCGGTGAAACCACGGCGGACGGAAGGTGTTCTCGGCGACCATCCAGCGCGGCGGGAAGATCACGAAGTCGAGGTTGGCCAGACCGTGCACGCTGGTCGGCGAGGTCAGCACGGTGAAGATTGACGGGTCCGGGTGATCGAAGCTGACGGTGCCGATGGTGTTGAAACGGCGCAGGTCATATTTGTACGGCACGTTATTGCCGTGCCAGGCGACCACGTTCAGCGGCGAGTGATTGAGCTCGGTGGCCCACAACTGACCGAGGAACTTCTGTACCAGCGTGGTCGGTTGCTGCAGATTTTCGTAAGCGGCGACCGGGCTCAGGAAATCGCGCGGGTTGGCCAGACCGTTACTGCCGATCGGCCCCAGATCCGGTAGACGCAGCGGCGCGCCGTGGTTCTCGGCGACATAGCCACGCGCTTGTGGGTCGAGCAATTCAACACGGAATTTCAGGCCGCGCGGCAGCACGGCGATTTCCAGCGGCGCGACTTCCAGCACACCCAATTCGGTGGCGATGCGCAGACGACCGAGTTGCGGCACCAGCAACAATTCGCCGTCGGCGTTGAAGAACACCCGCTCCATCGAGCGGTTGGCAACATAGTTGTAGATGCTGATGCCGGCCGGTTTCTCTGCACCCGCGTTAGCGGCCATGCTCACCAGTCCATCGATGAAATCGGTCGGCTCGGCCGGGATCTCCAGCGGGTTCCAGCGCAGGCGATTGGGGGTCACTTCACCCAACGGGCCACCGGCCAGTTGCCGCTCCAGTTTGACGAAGGCCGGGTGATTGGCCGACGGCTGAATCCGGTACATCCAGGTGCGCCGCGCTTCACTGCGGGTCATGGTGAATGCTGTACCGGAAAACAATTCGGTGTAGAGGCCGTAGGGGGCTTTTTGCGGGGAGTTCTGGCCAACGGGCAGCGCACCGGGCAACGCTTCAGAGCTGAATTCGTTGCCGAAACCGGACTGATACGCCAGCGCCAGGGCGGTTGAATCGAGGTTCATGGAGCCTCCTGAACAGGGAGTCGGCAGTGGCCCATCGCTCTGGCTCAGAGGTTTCGGCACGCCGGGGTTGTTATTATCGTAATTCGATTACGCATAACGTAATTTGCTCGCTATCCAGCGTCAAGCTATAAAGACGCCCATTCGTTTCGGAACCCGGCCGCACCATGGAAAAAACCAGCGACAGCAACGGCAAACAGAAAGTCCGCTCCGCCGAAGTCGGCACCGACATCCTCAAGGCTCTGGCCGAGCTGTCGCCGTCCACTTCGTTGTCGCGTCTGGCCGAACATGTGCAGATGCCAGCGAGCAAGGTTCATCGCTATCTGCAAGCGTTGATTGCTTCAGGATTCGCCGAGCAGAACACCGCAACCAACCATTACGGGCTCGGCCGCGAAGCCTTGCGTGTAGGCCTGGCCGCACTCAACAGTATGGACGTGCTGAAAGTCGCCGCCCTGCCGTTGGCCGAACTGCGCGACGAACTCAACGAAACCTGCTTTCTGGCGGTGTGGGGCAATCAGGGCGCGACCGTGGTGCATATCGAACCGGCGGTGCGCGCGGTGACGGTGGTGACGCAACTGGGTTCAGTGTTGCCACTGCTCAGTTCATCGACTGGACTGGTGTTCAGCGCCTACTTGCCCCATCGGGAAACCGATGAGTTGCGCGAGCAGGAAATTGCCGCTGTGGATCATCCATTGAAGGATGAAAAAACCTACGCAACCCTGTGCGAACAGATCCGCGAACGCGGTCTGCATCATGTGCATGGCCTGCTGATGCCGGGTGTGGATGCGTTGTCCGCCCCGGTGTTCAACGCCGTCGGCCAGGTCGCCGCCGTGTTGACCATCGTTGGCCCCACTTCATTGTTCCACGCCGACGAAAACGGCCCGGCGGCGCAGCGGTTGCTGGCGGCGACGCGGGCCGTGAGTTGGCGGATGGGTTATGAACCTCTGCAGGCCTGAACGGCGCCAATCGAGCGAGTAACGAGGGCCGTTACTCGCGCAGTTTCATCTGTCAGTTGAGCAGACGAGTGGTGCTGTTCACGACCGCAGGAGGTGCGGTGATTGCTGTCACATAGTTGATGCTGACTTCAACACCGGTGACGCCTGCCATCACATCGGCGAAATCCCTGACGCTCGATAGCAGAGCAATCGGGTTCACGGGCGTGCCGATCGCCGCCACTTTGCCAACGTACAACAGAATCGCCCCTCGCCACGCCGATGCAAAGTGTGCGTTCGCAGCCTCATCGGAGCCCTGACTGGAAGCCACAATGCCCAGCACAACCGACTGAGTAATGCGCAGTACGGTCAGTGCCAGGCCAAGTGGCGCAATAAACATCGAAGCTACATCCAGGGCAAATTCGGCCAGTACCCTCACATCCTTCCACAGCGCTTCCAGATAACTGCTCGTCTGAAAATCCACATCAGCGACGAGTTGCCCGATTTTAGCCAGGTACTCCTGTTTGAAAGCCAGTACTGGATAACTGTTGGTCAATTCCGGAGTGCTGGTCGCTACCGGGTTCGAGTCCCAGTAGGTGTCCAGGAGGTTTTCCACCGCCTGCTGATGTTCCAGACGAGCGAGGCTCAAGACCTTTTTGTTGAAGGTCACGCTTTTCAATCGACCTGCAAGTTCCTGGACAGGGAAGAAATCCTTGCCATCAGGCGTATCGGGAATATAGACAAAAAACTCATCACGCCCGCTGACTTTGCGCCCAAAAACGTAAGCCCCGACAAGGGCGCGTCCCCTGAGAGTGAACTCGTAAACGCCAATGCCCGGCTTCCCACCCGTGGTGATGATGCCCTGACGAGGCAGATCGCGATCAAATCCGTTAATGAGTCCCTGCAACCAGCTGAATTGGTCGAGGGAGAGCTCGCCTTTGATTTTCTGAATCAACGCGGTCCGGAGCATTTCATTTTGTTTTGTTTTTCGATACAGACTTGCTTTCAAGTCAATGTCGGACGCATTGAGGAATTTATCTTTCAGATATTGAAGATACTTTTCACCGGGCCTCAGATCGATCAGATCATTGATAACTCTGGCATTCAGTTGGGCAATGGGCTGTCCGGTAAACGTCCAGAAGGTGGCCTGTCTGAGTTGCTCTCGCAAATTTTCAATACCGGCCAATTGAGGGTTCACCCAGGTGAAAAATTTCTCGAACGCACTTACGTCACTGCGCCACTTTTGCCACTGAATAAACAGATCGGTCAGGCTGATCTTCGAGTCTGCGTGAAATTTGACCCATACCTCGTCAGGGTTAATGTCCACAGATAAACCTGTCCGGGCAAAATACTGCTTCAGCTCCTTCTTCACCAAATGGCAGGCAAACTGTTTGAACGGCTCGACCGCCAGCATTTCCCGGGAATGATGATGAATAGCCTTGAAATCAGCGTTCAGACGATTGAGTAGGTGCTGATCGCTCGAGCTGGCCTTTCTGTACCATTGAGGGGTGGCAGCCTCGGTTTGATCGATACTCCACAAGATGTGATTTTGAACGGCTCCGAACAAAGGCTCCGCTTCGGGTAAATCGACCAACTTAATCTTCGACCACCACCATTCATTCAGTACCGCAAATGGTTTTAGACTCAGATAATCACTTTGCATCTGCGCACTGTCGCTGGCATGTGCCTGACTCAGCAAGTACGCCCAGGTTTCAGCCTTGGCCGCCCATTGCGCCAACTTTTGCTGCAGGCTTTTCAGGTCGGTGAACTCAAACCACTCCTGCCCGGCTGGCGAACCCGGTATATGCAGGACATGCGCGCTGCGATCGGCTGCCACACCTTTCCTGCGATAAACCAGCAAACCATTGAAAGGCTTGAACCAGTGTTTGAGCGCCACGCCCAGCGTTTCAATGGACGTATCGCCGAGGTTATAACCCATCACCAATTTATGAGCTGAAGGTCCCACGTGTTTCTGCAGAATCGCCGCGAACAGGGTCAGCGCTGTTTTACGGCTAAGGACCAATCGCAGCGACTCGGTAACTTCGGCTTGCGAATACAGAAGACGTTGAGCCGTGGTATAGGCAACACGAACGTCCAACGACTTGATGGCACGCAGGATGTTCGATGGACTCAACTTTGGCAGACTGGAGGGGACCTCCGGAACAATCTGATATTGACCTGCCAGATCATGAGCACCTTGCATAAAGGCCTGAGTCAGCGTTTTGCGCTCGGTGAGTTCCACCTTTTTTCCATCCGCCAGAGGCACGGTATGGGTGACTTTCACGAATACAGTGTCCGGGTCGATACGCTCATCTTTACCCGGCGATATGAAGTCCTCTACGGCCAACCGCGCGTAGTCTTTCAGCGAAGCAACTCCGTGAGTGACCTCATGAAGTTTGACTTCGGCTTCAAGCAGTTCTTTTTGCAGGGAAACATACACTTCCTGATTGACATCGGAAGTGCTTTTCAACCATTGCGGCCAAGCATTCCGCTCGACATGCTTAATCAGTTGTACCTGGCGTTTTCTGGCCTGACGATTCAAATCGGGCAACGATTGTGCGGCCTCTACGGCGACAACAATTTTATCAAACTCCGCGTCTGGCTTGCCGACGGATTCTAGATACCCAGTGATGTCGCTGTACATCGTCTGAATCCGCTTATCAACGAATCTCTCAAACAAATTCGCACGAACTTTCAAAAAACGAATAGCAGGGACGTAGGCGAACCCAACGCGTTCACTGAGCGACAGCGTTTGCAGAAACTCTTCCTGAGTTTCCGCGGAGCCCAGTCGGCTCAACAACGCTTGTTCAAGCTTCCAAATGGAAGAAAACAATTCGAGACCACGATTCGCGCAGTAGAGTACGACAGCGCCCTGCTCACCGGGAATCAACTGCTCATAGACAGGGGTTGTAAGGGGCAATACAAACATCGCGTTCTGCTCGATGTATTTGCCATTCTGACCTTCAATGAAAACCCCGTAACAAGTACCGGTCAGACTGGGTTGTACGGTCGTACTGATCAGCGCGCTTTGTTGCTGAGTAATGACCCCTTGAATCGTCAGCGCCTCCAACTCACGAGCGAAAAGGCTAGCCTCGAGCACACCTAAAGCAGACTTTCGCGACAACTGAGGATAAGCCCCAGCTGCTTTTTGAACGGTCGGGTTTTCCCAGTACTGCCGCACAGTTGCCGTGTAATCAACCGCCAGTTTCTTCAGCAAATCTGCTACTGATTTTTCAATAGCCGAGATCGGGACTTGCGTAAGAATGTCTTCACGGCTGGTAAAATTCGGGTGATCGAATACACCATAATCATTGACATCATAGTTTGGCGGCCGACCACTTTGCAGGCACTCAAGCGCGATATCCAGCAACCGCCCGACCGGCTGTTTATTTTTCGGTTTGGCGCCCGCCACGACATTGACGAACAGGCTGCTCAGCCGCACACCTTCGGATACCTTCCATAACGCCTCACGCAAAGTGTCCTGCACCACCACTGAAAATGACGGAACACGCTTCAATTCCTGCGAGATACTTTCCAGGGCTTTCCCCACTTCACGCAGACTTTGGCTTTCGGCTTCTTTATTAATTTCCATAATGGAATCTCTATCAGCTTGATAATGACAAGTGGCCAATTACAACTTGCCTCGCCAAATCAAGCTAATTCAGATTCAGAGCAGAAAGATACCCACCACACTGTTTCCAACAGTGTTTAATTACAACACCAACAACCCCCTAAGTCACAACTACAAACATCTAACAACCTCACACCTACATCAAACCCAATGTTCTGGCCCTGGCCACCGCATGCGTTCTACGCATCACCCCCAATTTTATATAGATCCTTCGGACATGAGTTTTAACGGTATGCAATGAAAGGAAAAGTTTTTCTGCGATTTGTTGATTGGAATCACCTGCCGCAATCAACACCAAGACTTGTAACTCTCGCTGACTCAGTGAACTTTCAGCTTCAGATTCGGCTACAACTTGCTGCTTTTCCTCCAGCACATTTGTCCGATCAAATATGTTCGGCGAGCGCAGGGTGACCTGGCGTATCAGCAATTGCGCCTCCGAGCGCCGGACGATCTTCAACGCGCATTCCACATGCTCAACCACCCGTAACGACTCGCTGTGCAGCAATGCCACTTCGGCGAGGGCAAAATGCAACTCCGCCTCAAGTGTCTGCGCCCCGCACTTGCGGGCTTTATCCAGCAACATCTGAAGTTGCTCCGGGAGATCACTACCGCGTTGCAAAGATGCCGTGGCCAATATCAGCAAATACTGGATACGCGCTATCAGTTGAACCGTCGCCGGAGGCGCCTGCAACGCGTTCGGCGGTTGATAGTGGCGCAGCACCCGGCTCAACGCCTCATGTGCCAACTGCGCCCGCCCCTGCTGCAGCCAGATCTGGCTACTGACCTGTAACAACACACCACGGTAAACCGTGTCTGGAATCCTGCGCTGCTGCATCAACCGCTCGGCCTCGTGCAAGCGCTCGAATGCTTGCGTGTATTCACAGTGGTTGGCCGCTATCTGCGCCAGCCCCAGATAGCCGAACAACACCCGTTTATCGTGACTGCGCAGACAATCCTCCAGGCCACGTTTGAACAGAACGGCGGCTTGCTCCTCCAGCCCCATGACCAACGCCAATCGACCACGACGCAGGGCGATACGACCGAGCAGCGGCGATGGCCGCTCAGCGCGCTGGCCAAGTAACTGCTCAATGCTCAGTAGCAGGTTGTCAGCGCGGGCTGGAGCACCACGCTGCTCAAGCAACTGCGCGTGATCAAGTTCCAGCAAGCCTTCAAACAGCAAGGAGCCTTGTGCCCGCGCCAGACACAACGCTTCGCGACTGATGGTGTGCGCTTGTTCGAGTTCATCGCAGAGCAAGGCTTGTTGAGTCAGCCCTGACAGGCACAGCAGCCTTGTGGCCCAGGCATCGCCATCGAGCGCTTCCAGAGCTTGCTGAAAGAGTTCGCGCGCAGGCGTCATACGCCCCTGCAAATGCATCAGCCAGCCTTGTTGTGCTTGCCAGCGTGCAATCAGTTGTCGTTCCAGTGCCGCCGAAGGTTGCGGCATGAACCTCGCCAGGTGCGCGATGCACTGCGTGGCCTGTTCAAAACGGCCGGCAAACAAAAGAGCTGCGGTAATCAGCCCAACCAACTGCGGTGATCCCAAGGTCACTCCTTCGCCCTGAGATTCATGCAGGCGCAACAACAGCACCACCGTTTGCTCTTCAAAAAGATGCTCGAAGTTGAAGTGCTGCAACAGACTCACTGCCGTTTCGACTTCTTCGGCAAGCAGCGCCTGCTCGAAAGCCGAGCGCCAATCCCCGGCAGCGGCGAACCATTGGCATGCCCGACGATGCCATGAGCGGGCCGCAGGCCAGCGCTCATCGCGCATCACTTGAGCCAAAGGTGCAAAGATCTGCAACCACTGGGACGAGTCATTCCATGGTTCGATGAAGCAACCCAGCGTTTGCAGGGTGCGCAGGTAGTCCGCGCCTTCTCCGGCACCGAACAAGTGCTCACACAACTCAGCATTGAAGCGCGGCAGATTCGCCAGTACCCGCCAGACCTCGGCCAACTCCGGCGTCAGACCGCTGAACAGTTCGTGCTGCAGATAATCCAGCAGCGTTTCCACCCTTTGCTGCGGCTGAAGGGTTTGCGACCAGTCGCATTTTTGCAGCAGCGCCATGCGCACCCCGGCGCACCAGCCACCGGTTCGATGAACAATCCGCGCGGCCACACTGGCAGCCTGCTCCGCTGACAGGTGTTTTAACGCCTGGGCGATTTCTTCCGGGGTCAGCGCCAGCGTCGCGCTTTCGCATTCAAACAATTCGTCGTCCAGCAGCAACCGTGGCCAATTGCACTGGGGGCGTCGACGCGCGCCGATCCACCAGATCAATGCCGGGCTGCTGAGCGCCAGCAAGCGGTCCAACAATGCATCGAGAGCCGGGTCGGGGAGCCGACAATAGTCGTCGATAAACAGCCAGGTGGGCGCTGACCAGCGTGCCAGTGCCGCCGCCAATTGCGCCTCATCCATTGCTGCCAGCCCCAATGCCAGACTCAGCCGCTGACAGAACTCCTCCGTACTCAACGACACGCCCATCAGTGGCAGCCAGTGCACCACACAGTGTGCCGGTGCCTGTGACAAGCATTCGGAGAGCAACGCGCTTTTGCCACTGCCGGGCGGGGCGCAGATCAACCTGATCCGCGCCACCGATGTCAGTAGCGGCTCACTCAGTCGAGGGCGAAGTTGATGATGGGAAGATAGTCTGGGCAAGAATCCGGGGCGATCCAGACAGGCAGTCATAGCGGTCATCGGGTGAGCCTTTTTATCGTTGTGCCCTCACCCTAGCCCTCTCCCCTGCACTTGTTGACGAGTATTCAGCGCGCTGATTGGTGTCCATAAAAAAGGCGACCGAGCGGTCGCCTTTTGCCTCGCCTGTGTATCACAACCGTTACCGCACGCCCTCTGCGCGCAAGGCCGCTGGCGTGTAGTCGGCAGCCTTGGCTTCGAAGCCGAACTCGAAACTGTGCTTCTCTTCGTTCTTCATTCCAAGGGCAATGTAGCGACCGGCAATGATGTCGTAGAGCGCTTCCAGTGTGTAGGCCTGCGCCTGGTGATCGTAGTAATACTGAGCGTGACCTTCGGCGACACGCCACAGTTGCCCGCGACCGTCGTAGTGGTCCGCCAGCGCCACTTGCCAGCTGTCTTCATCGATGTACATGTGACGCTTGGCATAGATGTGCCGCTCGCTCGGCTTGACCGTGCCGATCACTTCCCAGACGCGGTGCAGTTCGTAGCGGGTCAGGTCCTGATTGATATGCCCGGCCTTGACGATGTCGTCGTACTTGAGCTTCGGCGAATCGAGTTTGTAGCTGTTGTACGGGATGTACATTTCCTTCTTGCCGACCAGTTTCCAGTCGTAGCGATCCGGAGCGCCGGAGAACATGTCGAAGTTGTCCGACGTGCGCAGGCCATCGGCGGCGGTGCCCGGGCCGTCATAGGCCACTTGCGGCGCCCGACGCACGCGGCGTTGGCCGGCATTGTAGATCCACGCCAGACGCGGTTCCTTCACCTGATCGAGCGTTTCGTGGACCAGCAGCACGTTACCGGCCAGACGTGCCGGCGCCGTTACCGACTGTTTGAAGAAAGTCAGCACGTTGGCGGCTTTTTCCGGATCGAGATCCTTCATCAGTTGCGGCACGGCGATCTCTTCTTCGAAGCGGATCGGCGTGTAGCTGCCGTTGGTCTGCGGGGTCACCTGGGTGATGATGCGCCGCAGGTTACCGCCGTGATATCGGGTGATGTGGTTCCACAACACCTCCACGCCAGTCTTCGGAATCGGGAAGGCGTAGTAGCGGTTGCCAGTGAAATTGGCCAGGCCATTACCATCGTTAATGCTGGTGACATTGAGCGCGCTGCGTTTGGCCGACTCATAGATTTCCGCTGGTACGGCGACCGTGCGGTGGGTCGGATAGACCGGGATCTTGTAGGTCTCCGGGTAGCGTTTGAACATCGCCACCTGCCCGTCCGAGAGCTTGTCCTTGTACTTGTCGACGTTGGAAGCAGTGATGGTGAACAGCGGTTTTTCATTGGCAAACGGGTCGGCGAGGAAGCCTTTGCTGTCCACCGCCCCGGCGTTTTTCGGGATGCCGCCGGTCCATGCCGGTATCGAACCGTCAGCATTGCCGGCCTTCTCGGCGCCGAGCGGCGTCAGGCTGGTGCCGAGTTTATTGGCCTCCTCCGGCGACACCGCAGCCATCACGTTGGCCGCCAGCAGACTCAGGGCCAGCACACCACATTGCAGAATCATTTTGTGCATTGCATTCATCCTTCTCGGGCAGATCAGAAGTTCACGCCGAAGCTCAGGGCGACGAAGTCACGGTCTTCGAGGACGTTGTAGTCGCCACCGAAAAAGTCGGTGTAACTGAGGCTCGCGGTATAGGTGTTGCGGTAGTCGGCATCGACGCCGACGCTGATCGCTTTCGCACCTTCGTTGAACAGGCCGTTGGGGCCATAACCGGCGACGTCATGCGACCACGACAGGTTGGGTTTGAAGTTGACCCCGCCGATCACGTTGGCGTAATCGAGGATCGCCCGGGCACGGTAGCCCCACGAGGTCGAGGTGACGAAACCGTCGGTATCACCACCGAAACCGTATTGGCCGTATACCGAGTCGCGGCCATAACGCAGCTCGCTGCGCGACTCCAGGCCACCGACATGCACCACCGCAGCTTCGCCGACCACGGTCAGGCGTTCCGCGCCCAACACCTGATCGAAAAAGTGCGTGAGGGTGCTCTGGATCTGCGTGACTTCCTTGCGCCGATAGCCTTTGTTGTCGGCTCCCGCAGTGGTAGCGATCGGCGAAGCAGCACCACCGGCAATCGGGTTGAGCAGCGCTAGCGTCAGGTCGTTGGTGTTGACCTGAACCGGAGCGTTGGGCCGATAGCTGATCTCACCGGTCCATGCGGTGCCGGTGGGTAGCGTGGTGGAGAAACTCGCGCCGTAGAGGCGAACGTCTTCCGGGTACTCAAGGTAGTAACCACCGCGCCCGAGCATCACGCTCTGCGCCAGGCCGGAACCGCTGCCGGGTGCCAGGCCATTGGCGATCCCGACCATGCCCGGCAATGCCGCCAGCGTCGACAGGCCAGCCGTGGTAGTGCCAACCGTTGGCGTGCGGCTGTGGTAGTTCATGAAATACAGGCCATATTCGGTGTCGTCACCGAGCCAGCGCAATGCCGTGCCCCACTGCCCGGAATCCCGCGCATCGCGGTCGCCGCCACGGGGGATCACCACGCCTTCGCGAGTCACCTGAATGCCTTGGCCAAAAGCCTGGGTCAGCGGGACAAACGGTGCGATTGCCGGGTTGCCAACGGTGTAGCCGTTGTTGCAACCGTCCGCCGCCACATCGACACCGAAGAAGGTGCCGCAGTTGTCGAGAACGGTCTGGTCCCATTCCAGTTGATAGAACCCTTCGACGGTCAGTTGATCGGTCAGGCCTTGGGAGCCAAACAGCATGTTGACCGGAATCAGGCCTTCCTTGATCTCCGCTCCGGGGCGACGAAACGCCGAAACGTCGATCGGGTTGATGCTGTTGATCGAGTTACCGATGAAGGTACTTTCGCCCCAGCTCACCACCTGCTTGCCCGCGCGCACGGTGCCCGGCAGATCGGCGATGGAATAGTTGTGATAGACGAATGCATCAAGGATCTGCGCGCCGGAAGATTTCGCGCCTTCCTTGCGACCGCTGTCGCTGATCGGCTTGAACTCGCGGTCTTCGTCCTTCAGCTCGAAGTCATACCAGTACTTGCCACGCACGAAGACACCGGTGTCGCCGTACTTGAGTTCAAGATCGTGAATACCTTTGAAGATTTTCGAGAAGGTCTCGCCCTTCTTGAAATTCAAACGCCCGTCATCACCGGTCGAGGATTGCCCGGTCCCGCCATTGACCGTGCCGACCAGCGACTTGTCGGCATCGCGCATGCCCCAGCTCGCACCGATCGACAGCGACGAGTCGAAGGTGCCCTCGATCTCGCCAATGTTGAACGCAACCGCGTGCGCCTGGGCGCAGCAACCCAAAGCCACCGCGGCGGCCAGCGCCTGCGGTGTGAAGATGGCGCGCATTGTTGTTTTTGTCATGCGTCTTCCCCGGTGAGTGACAGAAGGCCCCACCCTACTGCCGGGCAACCGCGTCGATAAGCGCACCAAGGAGGTATTCGTGTTGTCGCTCGAAAGGATGAATGGCCTTTAACGACGGGGCTTTGCGCCGTTCATGGATCGGCTGGATGGAAGATCATCAGTGCCGCGCATGGTGCACATCAGCACATGGGACTGTTACGTGCCCCGCAACAGTGCATGTCCGGAATCGGTATTTTTCCTACGTGGTTAATACCTTATTCTGAACGCGCTTTCACGGGACACTCCGCAAAGCGCGCAGCACTGGCCTTTGAGCGACTCAGGCCATTGCTGACAGATTTCAGATGAATCGAAGACTTCGGTTTATCGCCCCGGTGTTCACTGACGTTGATTTGTAGCTCCTTGATCCAACGTCTTACCTTGGCCGCTGCGTTTGCAGCGGCCTTTTTTATGGGCGCCGTTTTACTCACATCACCTGCATCAGCGGGAAGATCCCCCCATTGCTGTAGGAAATATCCTTTTGGTCTTTTAATGCCAAGCTATCAAACCGCTTTCCACATTATTCATACAACCAGGCAGGTCATTACTGACGATTGATGCAGATATTTCCGTTCGAAAGCTGATGTAGGTTAATTGCTCCGCAAACCGAAAAATTCGCAGTGAGTAAAACGAATGTTGGAGCAAAGTTTTGTTGAGGGCGCCGAAACAAAAATTGAAGGAAAAGGGTCTGCAGCCAACCTCATCATGATCAAGCGTCTTGACGCCATACTGGAGCGCAAGCTCGAGATAACCGATACCGATCGACGGTTCTATGCCTATTCACTTCGAATGATGGAGCGATTCAGAGCGATGGGATTCGCCGACGACTACATTCCCAAAAGTAATCCGTCCCTTTGGAATAACCTCCATACGGCCACACTTGAAGACTTCAAACTGAGCGACGATGAGTCATTACGCTATACGGAAGAGGCCATCGACGCGGCGAAAAAACAAGAGTTGGAAGCATTTGAATGCGTCAGCAGATCCAAGAGTTCGACTGCCAAACTCGAACAAGCTGTCAGGCAAGAAAATCTCAGAGATTTGTTATCAGTTTTGGCTATCGGTTTGGCATTTCCCTCCATCGACACACTGTTCGGACGTTATCGTTTTGAAGTTATCGCGCGCGGTGAATTGTGGAGAACATACGAGGAATTATTTCGTGAGGGTGTACTGGCTGAGGGTAATGCGGCTGTTGCCATTCCGGGTCCAAACTGGGAAATCCCGGAATTCATGATTGATAAGCGGTACGAGGAGTAATAGAAGGAGCCTCGCCGCATCCAGAACGCAGCGAGGCTCAAACGTTTCTTAAAGCGAATACTTCTGCAAATTCGCCATCATTTCCTTCAACGCCTCAATATTGTCCTTCGGATGCGCCGCCCCTTCGAAATCACAAATCTGCTGCCAGTGCGCCGCGACATCTTCCGGCGAGAACCCTTCGCGAGGGTCGAAGCCGGCACCGAGGCTGCGTTCCCAGCGCACCTTGCCCATCCAGCCGCCACCGACTTCGAACAGTCCGGAGGTTTCCTGGCATTGTTCACTGGCCAGATACACCACCAGCGGGCTGACCAGTTCTGGTTTCAATTGCTCGAATACTTGCGGCGGGATCAAGCCTTCGGTCATGCGCGTGCCGCCGGTAGGCGCGATCGCGTTGACGAGGATGTTGTTCTTGCGACCTTCGATGGCCAGCGTACGGGTCAAACCGTAGAGGCCCAGTTTGGCCATGCCGTAGTTGGACTGGCCGAAGTTGCCGTAGATGCCTGAGGTCGAGGCGGTGAAGATTACCCGGCCGTAGTTTTGCTCGCGCATATGTGGCCACGCGGCGCGGGTGACTTTGTAGGCGCCTTCGACGTGGACGCGGTAAACCAGATCCCAGTCGGCGTCGTCCATTTTGTGGAAGGTCTTGTCGCGCAGGATCCCGGCGTTGTTCACCACGACGTCGACGCGACCGAAGACATCAAGGGCGTTTTGCACCAGTTTGTCGCCGTCGGTGACCGAGTCGTGGTTGGCTTCGGCAATGCCGCCAGCCTCGCGGATTTCGGCGACGACGCGGTCGGCAGCGGAAGCATTAGCCCCCTCGCCCTGGGTCGAGCCGCCGAGGTCGTTGACCAGCACTTTGGCGCCCTGTTTGGCAAACAACAATGCGTGGGCGCGTCCGAGGCCACCACCGGCTCCGGTGACGATGACAACTTTATCTTCGAAACGCACAGACTCATTCATCGCAGCAACTCCAGCAGGCCAGTATTGAGTCCGAGTGTCAGGCACAGGGCTTTGGGTCACAACGAATACGGCTGAGGCTGAATGGTGCGCGATAAGGTTGGGGGATGATGAAGGCGTCAAAAGATCAAAAGATCGCAGCCTGCGGCAGCGCCTACATTGAATTTGTGTAGGCGCTGCCGCAGGCTGCGATCTTTTGATCTTTCAGGAGCAGGCGACTTTGCGCGGTGGCAGCACAAAACGATCGCGAAACTCCAGATAATGCTTGAGCACCTGCACCGGCGCCTCGGTCTGTGGATAGTGGCCGATGCCTGGCAGCAACACCGTGTCGGCGTCGGGGATCAATTCACGGTAACGCTCGACCATGTGCGCCCCGGAAATCGGATCGACTTCGCCATCAATCACCCGTAACGGAATCTCGCCACGCTGCATCGCGCTCACCCAACGATCACGCTGCACTCGACGCTCGGGAATGTAGCTGATCAATTTGTGCATGATCCGTGGCCCGCGATTGCTGTCGACCAGGCTCCAGAAGTCGTCCAGTTCGCTTTCGCTCGGCCGGGTTTGCGGACCGAAGATCTGCCGGAAGCTTTTCACCAGAGCATCACGGGTAAACGCCCGACCGATCATCCAGCCCAACGGGCTGAGCAGCAGTTTCTGCATCAGCACCGGACGATGGGTTTCCGGAAACAACCCGCCGTTGAGGAACACACAACTGGCGATCTCGATCTTGTCTTCGTAGTGCCTGGCGAGCAGTTCCTGGGCAACACTGTCGCCGTAGTCGTGAGCAAGCAAGTGAACCGGTTGTCCGACCTGCAGATGCGCGAGCAATGCCTGCTGCAGGTCAGCCTGCTCCAAAAGGCTGTAGGTGTGATTGAGCGGTTTGGCCGAATCGCCAAAGCCGAGCATGTCGCAGGCAATCACCCGATATCGCTGGGCCAGCGGCTGCCACAGATAATGCCAATCCCAACTGGCGGTCGGAAAACCGTGGATCAGCAGCAGCGGGTCACCCTGCCCGGCCGTCCAGTAGCGAATCGGCTGGCCACGAAAGACAAACGTCTGGCTGCGTTTACGCCAGACACACAGAGGAATCTCGGCAAGAGGCATTAGAGTTTATATCCGGGGTCTTGTTTATCGAGTTTGCGCAGCAACGCTGGCCATGCCAGCGCGCCACCCATGCCTTGAGCACTTTTGGTGACACCGGCGATCATCGCTTTGGCGCCTGCCAGGATTTGCGGTTCGATGGCGATGAGTTCAGCGCCACCGGTTTGCGCCATGACCTGAATGTCGCAGGCGCGCTGGAAGGTGAACATCATCAGAAAAGTGTCGGCGATGGTGCCGCCACAGGTCAGCAGACCGTGGTTGTGCAGCATCAGGAAATTGTTTTCGCCAAGATCGGCTTGCAGGCGCGCCTTCTCTTCATGGTTCAGCGCCACGCCTTCGTAGCCGTGATAAGCCAGGCTCGAAAGCACGAACAGCGACTGCTGGCTGATCGGCAACACACCCTGCTTTTGCGCCGACACCGCGACACCGGAGGCGGTGTGGGTATGCAGCACGCAAACCACATCGTGCCGCACTTCGTGCACGGCGCTGTGGATGGTGTAGCCGGCGGGGTTGATTTCGTAAGGGCTGTCCATGAGTTTGTTGCCGGCCTGATCGACTTTCACCAGGCTCGACGCAGTGATCTCATGAAACATCAGACCAAACGGGTTGATCAGGAAATCTTCGGTGCCAGGCACCTTGGCGGAAATATGGGTGAAGATCAGATCATCCCAGCCATGCAGCGCGACCAGACGATAACAAGCGGCGAGATCGACACGGGTCTGCCACTCTGCGGCACTGACCTGGTCTTTGACATTAAGGGACGATTGGACGGGGGCTACGCTCACTGTATGCACCTCTGCGTTCTTATTGTTCTGCACGTACGAGCAGTCTAGTCAGGCGCAGAGCATTGCGTAGTTGCATTGCCAGCCAGCTTGATGACTGAGCGGGTCAGCCAGGCAAACTCCTTGGATCCATGTCAAAGCCACGACGCCAACAAAGGCGCGGCAAACAGATTGAGCAACCCGGTCAAGACCATCACCAGCCCGGCGACAGAGCCTTCTTCGCCGCCCACTTCATGGGCCCGACTGACACCGGCACCATGCGCGCCAACCCCGAAAAGCGCACCGCGCGCCAGAGCACTGCGCAACGGCAACCACTTCAACAACACGCCACCGAGCATCGCCCCGAACACACCGGTGAACATCACGAATACCGCGGTCAACTCCGGCACGCCGCCGAGGTCCTGCGCCAGCGGCATGGCGAACGGTGTGGTGATCGAACGCGGCACCAGTGACAGCGTCACCGAGCTGTCGAGCGCCAGCGCCCTGGCCAGCCCGAATGAAGTGCCGATCGACGCCGCACTGCCGGCAACCATGCCCAACAACAGCGCCGACCAATGCCGCATCAACAAACGGCGTTGCTGCCAGATCGGCACGGCAAAAGCCACGGTGACGGGACCGAGCACCAGCATCAGCCAGTGGGTGTTGCTGGAATATTCGGCATAGGCAGTGTGCAGGGGCACGGCGAGCGCCAGCAGCAACGCCGGCACCAGAATCAGTGGTGACAAGACGTAGCGCCCGGTGCGCCGATACAACCAGCGGCTGAACAGATACGCCAACAGGGTGAAGGCCAGCCAGAACATCGGCATCCATTCAAGCTTCATGGGAACGCCTCATGCGCACGGCAAGTTCTACGGTGAAAGCCGTCACCAGCATGACCATCAATGTACTGGCGGCGATCACCAACAGGATTCGCCAGCCGTCATTGCGCAACAGTGCGCCATAGTCGAGCAGGCTCATCAGCGCCGGAATGAAGAACAACAACATCTCGGCCATCAGCAACCCTGCGCCCAATTGCAGGGCGGCGGGTTTAATCCAGCCAAAGGCAAAGGCCAGCAGCAACAGCGCCATACCGATCACACCGCCAGGAATCGGCCACGCCAGCCAGACCGCGAGTTGGCAGCCGAGCAAGTAGAGGCCGAGCAATACAGCGAGTTCAGCGAGAAGACGAGACAGATGTTTGAGCGGGACGGCGTTCATGATTTTGCTCCAGACAGGCGCTTATTTTACGAAGCCACCTGCCATCCCCGAAGCGAATTGTTAGACTCAATACCATTCCAAAATGGAATCGGACAATGGAATTCAAACAACTGCGCAGCTTTGTCGAAGTGATGCATCAAGGCGGTTTTACCCAAGCCGCAAAAACCCTGCACATCAGCCAGTCAGCGGTGAGCAAACAGATCGCGCAACTGGAACAAAGTCTCGGCACGCCTTTGCTGGAGCGGCTGGGTTCGCAATTGCGCCTGACGGCCGCTGGCAGCGTGGTGCTGCAACGGGCCGAAGGCATGCTGCGCTTGCGCCACGAACTGCTCGCGGAACTGGACGACCTGAGTCATTTGGCACGCGGAGAGTTGCGCCTCGGCCTGCCATTACTCGGCAGCGACGCGCTATTCGCCGAACTGTTTGCGGAATACCGGCGGCGCTATCCGAATATCAGCATCCAGTTGCTCGAGGGCGGTAGCCGCAATATCGAGCAGGCTGTGCTGAGCGGTGAACTGGAGTTGGGCGGCAGTCTGTTGCCCAAGGATCCGCAATTCGACTGTCAGCCGTTTTGCGATGAGCAACTCGACGCCCTGCTACCGGTGGATCATCCACTGGCCGATCGAGGTGAAATCGGTCTGGAGGAATTGGCCGAGACGCCCTTTCTGCTCTATCAGCGCAGCTTCGTGCTCAACGACCGCTTGCTGCAGGCGTGCCAGCAACTGGGCTTTACGCCGAAGGAAGGCGGGCGCAGCGGTCAAGCGGATTTCCTTGCGGCGCTGGTGGCCGCCGGGCAAGGCGTGGTGCTGCTGCCCAGCGTGGTTGCACGCGGTCTGGTGCGGCCAGGCGTGGTGCGCCTGACCTTACGCGCGCCGGATTATCTGCGTTGGGATATCGCGTTTATCTGGCGGCGCGGCGCGTATCTGTCAAAAGCGGCGCAGGCATGGCTGGCGCTGTTGCGCGAGCGTGGAATCAGCCCTTGAGCGTGTCGATCAACTGCGCCAGCCAAGGCTCGGCGTCGGTTTCCGGGGTGACGCTTTCGCTGGCGTCGATGCGCAGCATCTCTTGCACTTCGCGCACACCGAGCTCGCCGAACAGTTCACGCATTTGCTCGCCACCGCCGCAGAAAGTGTCGCCGTAACTGGCGTCGCCCAAGGCAATCACTGCGCCCGGCAAACCGAGCAGTGCGGCGGGCAACTGGTCGCGAATCGCTGAGTACAGCGGTTGCAGGTTGTCGGGCAATTCGCCCATGCCGGTGGTCGAGGTCACCGCAAGCAATGCTTCAGGGCCGAACGCCTGGATGTCGGCCAGGCTGGCGCGCGAGTTGTGGAAGGTTTCAAAGCCAGCGGCTTTCAACAGGTTCTCGGCGTGACGGGCGACTTCTTCGGCGGTGCCGTAGACCGAACCGGAGAGGATGGCGACTTTCATCAATCTGATCCTGAAACTGAAAAAAAGAGCCGCGATAGTAACAGTCTCAAGCGCAAAGCTGCGACTGGATCTCAATTGGCGGTAATGGCCAGTAGACAGGCCGTGCGGTTCTTCTAGAATGCCTGCCACTGACAACTCTGAAAGGATTCAAAGATGATCAACGCCAGCCTGCTGCAAATGGTGATCAATGCGTCGAATGACGGGATAGTGGTCGCGGAGAAAGAAGGTGAACAGAACGATATCCTGATCTATGTGAACCCGGCCTTTGAACGACTGACCGGCTACACCAGTGAGGAAATCCTCTATCAGGACTGCCGCTTTCTGCAGTCTGGAGACCGCGATCAGGACAGCCTGAAACTGATTCGCGAGACGCTGGATAACGGCGGCTCGTGCCGGGAAATCCTGCGTAACTATCGCAAGGACGGTACGCCGTTCTGGAATGAACTGTCGATTTCAACGGTGAAAAACGTCGAAGACGGGCAGACGTATTTCGTTGGCGTGCAGAAGGACGTCACCGTTCAGGTCAAGGCACAACAGCGCGTGATTCAACTAGAAGCCGAAGTCGCTGCCCTCAAAGCAGAACTCGCTGCAGTTAAAGCGACAAACGGTCAAAACAAAATCGCGAACTAAGTGTCATTAACTACAATCACCAATGACTTTGTAACTATATCTTTCGAGTTAGCCATGCAGCGCGACGCCCTCCTCACTCAGGATGAGCTGGATTTCATCCAGACCATGCAGCACAACCCGCAACTGAACGTGCGGGATGCGACGTCGAGTCTGCTGGTTAACGGCGGTTCGCAAATCCGTGATTTGCTCACGCGCCTGGCCGCTCACGAGCAAGTGACCATTCAGGCCAACTTCGAAAATCAGCAGATGACCTTCCCGTTGCATCTGGTCGAAGACGAGTTTCACGCGTTGCACCTGCGTCTCGGCGTACCGAGTATTTACGAAGACGGCCCGATGGTGCGGCCATGGCGTTTGACTCTCGAAGAGCCGGTAGCTCTGGAAAACGCCAAAGGTCAGCCGGGCACGTTGTGGGTCCACGAGGTTTCGCACAAAGGTGTGCTGCTGGAAGTGCGCAACAAGACCAAACCGCCCAAGCATTTCGCGCTGTGGTTCAGCCCTTCGGGTTACGAGCGGATTTCATTGCGCGGCAATTTCGAACGGGAAACCGAGAGCGGTTTCTACGCCTACGAACTGAGCCAGACCGACACCGATGAAACCGAGCGTCTGCGCCAGTTCATCCTGCAGCAACATCGCCTGACGCATCCTGCCCTTCACACCTGAGTTTCAGGTATCCAGATTGCCGGCCAGAAACTGCAGCATGCGCTGACGCATGTTCGCGCCTTCATTGCCCAGGCAAGCAACAGAGGATCCGGCCAAGCTGTCCTGTGCCAGATCTGAAGCGTCGCCCGCCAGCATCAACTGACAATCGAGACTCAATGCCAAGCGGTTCAAACGCCGAGGCAATTCGGCGCTGGGCGCGTGATTGGAAAACAGCACGAGTGCATCAGGTTTGATCTTTTCGCAAACCAACGTCAGCTCATCGAATGGCTGACCTGTGGTCAGCACCCGAACACCGGAATTGCTGTCGCTGAGAAACAGCGCCGCCACCAACAACTCCAGCTCTCGACATTGCCCGGCCAGCGCGCTGACGATCACTCGGCGCGGTTGCGTACCACGCAGCATGACGATCCGCTGCAATACCCGCGCCCGCAGGAATCCATCGAAGAACAACCACTCGCTGGTTTGCCCGAAAGCCTCCTGGCGCTGCAACAATTGCAGCCACAAAGGCATGAGGATGTCCTGAAACACCACCGGCAATGAGTATGAAGAGAAAATCTGCCCATAGACGCGGTCCAGTTGCTGGTCGTCGAACGCACTGACCGCCTGCTGGATCTGCTCCTGCCATTGCAGGTAATCCGCCTGCACCAAGTCATCCGGGATGATGTGCGCCAATACTTTCATCGGTTCGGTCTTGGCGAGGATCTTGCCGACCTTGCTCACGGCGACCCCGCGATCAATCCAGTCGACGATGCTGCGCACGCGCTCGATATCGGTCATCGAATAGAGCCGATGCCCACTTTCGGTGCGCGTGGGCTGAATCAGACCATAGCGCCGCTCCCACGCGCGCAAGGTCACCGGGTTTACACCTGTCAGGCGTGCGACCTCACGGATAGGGAACAGATCCTCGCGCTCGAGCGCAGAAGATGTCTGCGAAGCAGGCTTTGCGTCCGTGATGACAGGCATAGGCTGTTCAACTTCCATGTCGGAGAGATTTGGATCCCATTCTAACGCTTATGCCCCGATTGCGATCAAGTGCAGAAATGCGACGAAAGTCGCTGGTTTAATCGGGAAAAACCGGAATAATCCTTGCTTGTTGAAAAACGCAGGCCTCTACCCCGGCCCTGCGTCAGGCGAAACTCCTACCCGGAGCGACGCAAATGAAATACGGAGATACATAATGTCTACTTCCCCTGTCACGCTGATGGTTGCCCGTCGCGTCGCTGATGGCCGTTATCAGGACTTGATCGCCTGGCTGCGCGAAGGCGAACAACTGGCCACTGATTTCCCCGGTTACCTGGGCTCTGGCGTGCTCGCTCCGCCGCCCGGCGATAATGAATTCCAGATCATCTTCCGCTTTGCCGATGAGCAGACGTTGCATGCGTGGGAACATTCGGTTTCACGTACCGCGTGGCTGAGCCGTGGCAGCGACCTGTTTGCCCACCCGAAAGAACATCGAGTCAGTGGCATCGAAGGCTGGTTCGGCGCTGCCGGGCAACGTCCTCCACGGTGGAAACAGGCCGTCGCGATCTGGCTGGCGTTCTTTCCGGTGTCACTGCTGTTCAACTTTGTCCTCGGCCCGTTGCTCGCAGAACTGAGCCTGTTGCCGCGTATGTTGATCAGCACGGCGTGCCTGACGCCGCTGATGGTTTACTTCTTTATTCCGCTGTCGACCCGATTGCTGGCGAACTGGCTGAACAGTACGCCGGTACGACTGCCTGTATCGGCGACACCTCAGAAACATTAAAGATCGCAGCCTCGTTGCACTCGACAGCTCCTGCAGGACTGAACACAGACCAGGGCAGGAGCTGCCGCAGGCTGCGATCTTTTCGGGCTCGTCGCTGTTATAGTTTTTGCTCCAACCGCGATGCGAGCCGTTCATGCCTGATTCCTCAGCCCCGATCCTCATCACCGGTGCCGGCCAGCGTGTCGGCCTGCATTGTGCGCAGCGGCTGCTCGAGGATGGCTATCGCGTCATCTTCACTTACCGCAGCGAACGCCCCGGCGTGCAAACGCTGCGCGATCTGGGCGCCCTCGGCCTGTTCGCCGACTTTTCCAGCGAAGCCGCGATTCTCGCTTTCATCGCCGAACTGAAAACCCACACCGACAGCTTGCGCGCCATCGTGCACAACGCCTCCGAGTGGCTGGCCGAAACCCCGGGCAGCGAAGCCGAAGCCTTCACGCGCATGTTCAATCTGCACATGCTCGCACCGTACCTGATCAACCTGCACTGCGGTGAACTGCTAAAACACTCGACGCCCGCCGACATCATTCATATCAGCGACGATGTCACCCGCAAGGGCAGCAGCAAGCACATTGGCTATTGCGCCAGCAAAGCCGGGCTCGACAGCCTGACCCTGTCCTTCGCCGCCCGCTATGCGCCGACCATCAAGGTCAACGGCATCGCCCCGGCCCTGCTATTGTTCAATCCCGACGACGACGCGGCGTACCGCGCCAAGGCACTGGCCAAGTCCGCGCTGGGCATCGAACCCGGCAGCGAAGTGATCTACCAGAGCCTGCGCTATCTGCTCGACAACCCTTATGTCACCGGTACGACCCTGACCGTCAACGGCGGAAGGCACGTCAAATAACACCTGCCTGCGAGGCTGCCCATGACCCGCTCACTGCCCGAGAATTACCGCGAAATCCTCATTGGCCTCGGTGAAGATCCCGACCGCGAAGGACTGCAAGACACCCCGGTGCGCGCGGCCAAGGCCATGCAATACCTGTGTCACGGTTACGAGCAAAGCGTCGATGAGATCGTCAACGGCGCGCTGTTTGCCTCGGACAGTGACGAGATGATCATCGTCGCCGACATCGAGTTGTACTCTTTGTGCGAACATCACCTGCTGCCCTTCATCGGCAAGGCCCATGTGGCTTATATTCCGACGGGCAAGGTGCTGGGTCTGTCGAAAATCGCGCGACTGGTGGACATGTTCGCCCGACGCCTGCAGATTCAGGAAAACCTCACCCGGCAAATTGCCGATGCGGTGCAACAGGTCACCGATGCCGCCGGCGTCGCGGTCGTCATTGAGGCCAGACACATGTGCATGATGATGCGCGGTGTCGAGAAACAGAATTCGACCATGAACACCTCGGTCATGCTCGGCGCGTTCCGCGAGTCGAGCAACACCCGCCAGGAGTTCCTGCAATTGATTGGACGGAGCAAGTAAATGCCACAACTTCAGCCGGGAATGGCGCGCATCCGGGTCAAGGATCTGCGCTTGCGCACCTTTATCGGGATCAACGAGGACGAAATCCTCAACAAGCAGGATGTGCTGATCAACCTGACCATTCTGTACGCCGCGCAGGAAGCGGTGCGTGACAATGATATCGACCACGCGCTGAATTACCGCACGATCACCAAAGCGATCATCGCCCACGTCGAGGGCAACCGCTTTGCGCTGCTCGAACGCCTGACGCAGGAATTGCTCGACCTGGTGATGAGCAACGGTTCAGTGCTGTATGCCGAAGTCGAAGTCGACAAGCCGCACGCGCTGCGTTTTGCCGAGTCGGTGTCAATCACGCTTGCAGCGAACCGCTAGCTTCAAGCTTCAAGCGGCAAGCTGTAAACTTCGTATCACCGCCACCCATTTTGCAGCTTGAAGCTCGTCGCTTGAAGCTGTCTCGCAGAGACTCCCATGAACGAGCAACAACGCCTCGAACTCGAAGCTGCCGCCTTCCGCCGGCTGGTCGCCCACCTGGACAGCCGCAAGGACGTGCAGAACATCGATCTGATGAACCTTGCCGGGTTCTGCCGCAACTGCCTGTCGAAGTGGTACAAGGCCGAAGCCGACGAGCGCCAGATCGAGATCAGCCTCGACGACGCCCGCGAAGTGGTTTACGGCATGCCGTACGCCGAGTGGAAAGCCCAATTTCAGCAAGAAGCCAACGCCGAGCAACAAGCCGCGTTCGCCAAAGGAAAAACCCATGAGTGATCTGAACACCCTGCGCGCCAGCCTCAAGAGCGGCGAACACGCTTTCGCCGACACGCTGGCCTTCATCGCCGCCGGTTACGACTATCAGCCGCAGGCGTTCAACAACGGTGGCGTGGAAAACGCCGCCGGGCAGAACGAAGGTTCTTGCAAGACCCTGGGTCTGGCACTGCTGGAAGGCCTGAGCGATGAAGACGCGCTGCTGGCGTTCGGCGAGCATTACCGCTCGGTAGTGGCGACGCCTGAGGGCAGTGATCACGGCAATATCCGTGCGTTGATCCAGCACGGTCTGGCCGGCGTCAAATTCACCGCTCAACCCCTGACCCGCCGCTGATTCCTCTATCCACACAAAATCCCTGTGGGAGCGAGCCTGCTCGCGAATACGGACTGACATTCAACATTGATGTCGACGGATACACCGCATTCGCGAGCAGGCTCGCTCCCACATTTGATCTGTGGTGACTGTGATTCTCGGGCACAAAAAAACCGGCCAATCTGGCCGGTTTTTTTATGTCTGCGATTTAGAACGAAGCGTTCTGCAGACCGTCCAGGTAACGCTCGGTGTCCAGTGCCGCCATGCAGCCAGCGCCGGCCGAGGTGATCGCCTGGCGGTAAACGTGGTCAGCCACGTCACCGGCAGCGAAGATGCCTTCGACGCTGGTCGCCGTAGCATTGCCTTCACGGCCGCCGTGCACCACCAGATAACCGTCTTTGAGGGTCAACTGGCCTTCGAACAACGAGGTGTTCGGGGTGTGGCCGATGGCGATGAACACGCCGTCGACGGTGATTTCGTCGAAGCTGCCATCGTTGTTCTTCAGACGCGCACCGGTCACGCCCATGTTGTCGCCCAGCACTTCGTCGAGGTTGGCGTTCAACTTGAGGATGATCTTGCCTTCAGCCACGCGAGCGTTGAGCTTGTCGATCAGGATCTTCTCGGCGCGGAAGGTTTCGCGACGGTGGATCAGGGTCACGGTGCTGGCGATGTTGGCCAGGTACAGTGCTTCTTCAACAGCGGTGTTGCCGCCGCCGACCACTGCAACAGGCTTGTTGCGGTAGAAGAAACCGTCGCAGGTCGCGCAGGCCGAAACGCCTTTGCCCATGAACGCTTCTTCCGACGGCAGGCCCAGATAGCGCGCGCTGGCGCCGGTGGCGATGATCAGGGCGTCGCAGGTGTAGGTCGCGCTGTCGCCGGTCAGGGTGTACGGCTTGGCAGCAAAGTCCACGGCGTTGATGTGATCGAAAACGATCTCGGTTTCAAAACGCTCGGCGTGCTCGCGCATCCGCTCCATCAGGGCTGGACCGGTCAGACCGTGCACATCGCCCGGCCAGTTGTCGACTTCAGTAGTGGTGGTCAGTTGACCGCCAGCCTGCATGCCGGTGATCAGCAGTGGCTTGAGGTTGGCGCGGGCCGCGTATACCGCAGCGCTGTAACCGGCTGGGCCGGAACCGAGAATAATCACTCGCGAATGACGGACTTCAGACATGACCTGCTCCTGTTGACCGGGCCGAAAAACTGGCACGGATCGCCGGACTGCCGGCGGGAATAAAAAAGGACCGTGGAAAACCTTGGGGAAGGCTTGAGCTCGACAGTCCTGTAAAAAGTTGGGTGCAGCGTATCGAGGGGGGCAAGATTAAGGAAATACGGTTTAACAATCCAGCTCATAGGTGGTCTCTATGCCGACACACTGACGAGATGGACGTCTTTGTTACAGTGAATGTCGATCGCTCTACCGTGCTTTCGCCGTCGTTGCAAAGTCGGTAAGGTCGGCGCGTTTTCCCTTGCTCGGAGCACCTTATGCCCGCCCCTGTTCTGTCCGGCCCGCAATACCTGCGCGAAGGCCTCAAACTGGTTCTCAGCCCCGGCCTGCGCCTGTTCGTGTTGTTGCCGCTGGCGATCAACCTGGTGCTGTTCGTCGGATTGATTTATCTGGCCGGCCACCAGTTCAGTCTATGGGTCGATACGCTGATGCCATCGCTGCCCGAATGGCTGAGCTTCCTCAGTTACATCCTCTGGCCACTGTTTGTAGTGCTAGTGGCGCTGATGGTGTTCTTTACTTTCACTATGCTGGCCAACGTAATCGCCGCACCGTTCAACGGCTTCCTCGCGGAAAAAGTCGAAGTGGTGGTAGGCGGCACTGATGACTTCCCGGCGTTCAGCTGGGGCGAACTGATCGCGATGGTCCCGCGCACCCTCGCCCGGGAAATGCGCAAACTCGGCTACTTCCTGCCACGGGCGATCGGACTGTTCATTCTCTCGTTCATCCCGGTGGTGAATATCATTGCTGCACCGCTGTGGCTGTTGTTCGGCGTGTGGATGATGGCGATCCAGTACATCGACTACCCGGCGGATAACCACAAACTGGGCTGGAACGAGATGCTCGCCTGGCTGCGGCAAAAGCGCTGGCAGAGCATGAGCTTTGGCGGGATCGTCTATCTGGTGCTGCTGATTCCGGTGGTCAACATCCTGATGATGCCGGCGGCTGTGGCCGGGGCGACGTTGTTCTGGGTGCGTGAGCGCGGTGCCGAGGTGCTGGCTCAGGAAAAGGCCTGAGCCAGACGCTGTGGTTTTGCCGCTGCCTCAGTGGAAAAAGCTCCACGTCCCGATCAGCACCAATGCCCACAGGCCGATGCCTGGAACGATGATCAAAAAATTCCAGGCATTCAGGCGGTTGTTGCCCAAGCCTTGCGGATCGTTGGCGGCCAGGTTGATCAGTTGCTGGCCTTCACTGGCGACATAAGCTCTGAGCGGCAGCAGTGCCATAGCAAACAAACTCAGGTACAACAAGCCTTCGAAATGGCTCGATAGTTTATCGAGCACCACTGCAAGCAACGTCAATACAACAAACACCGTTGCCCACTGCTCAAGATCCCAGCTGGATTTTCGGCCGCTGTCGTGAATCGTTTTGTCTGCATGACGATACAGCCTGTGCACGAAAAATATATAGAAGATACCGCGCGCCACAGGCCACAGCTCTTCCTGCGTCCGCTGCTTGTACAGGCTCCAGTTTTTGTACGACCAATAATAGAAATACAGGCCAAAACTGAGCACCGACAGCAGAATGAATTTCCATCTGGCAACCACGTAAAATCCCGCAGCCTGCACATCTTCGTTCAACAGATTCGCCTCAGGGGACGCGTAGACATTTTCCGCCATAGCCATTTCCTTGGTTCAAACGTTCAATCAAGGCTAACGACCGACTGGCGAAAATATTGAGCCCAGCGGGGCCAGTGGCTGTCATCAATCCATCATCAACTCGACACAATGACGACATGGCCTCAGTCGACACTGGGGTCATGACGACAGCTCTACATATCACTCTGATCAGCGAAACCTTCCCACCGGAAATCAACGGGGTGGCCAATACCCTTGGCCGCTTGTGCGATGGACTGCGCGCGCGTGGGCATCAGGTTGAACTGGTGCGGCCGCGTCAGGCCGGTGATCCGCAGCGCAGTGAAGATGACGCGCTGCTACTGTGTCGGGGCTGGCCGTTGCCGGGATATCCGGGGCTGCAATGGGGTCAGTCGTCGATGCACAAACTGCTGCGGCGCTGGAAGCGCCAGCGTCCCGACGTGTTGTACATCGCCACGGAAGGCCCGCTCGGGTTGTCGGCGCTGCGTGCGGCGCGCCGTTTGGGGATATCGGTGGTCAGCGGTTTTCACACCAATTTTCAGCAATACACCAGCCAATACGGGCTCGGTCTGCTGACGCGGATGCTCACGCATTATCTGCGCTGGTTTCACAATCGCTCGGCCATGACGTTGGTGCCGAGCGTCAGCCAGCGCCTGGAACTGGAACGGCGGCATTTCGAGCGCTTGGCGCTGTTGTCGCGTGGTGTGGACAGCCAGTTGTTTCATCCGAGCAAACGGCTGAATGCCTTGCGTGAGCAATGGGGCCTGTCCGAGCAGGACATTGCGGTGATTCACGTAGGACGACTCGCGCCGGAGAAGAACCTTGGCCTGCTAAAACGCTGCTTCGAAAAACTGCGCGACACTTATCCACAGCGCAATCTGAAACTGATCGTCGTCGGCGACGGGCCGCAGCGGCTAGCGCTGGAAAAGGATGTGCCCGAGGCGATTTTCTGCGGCGCGCAGCGCGGTGAAGCGTTGTCGGCGCACTATGCGTCTGGTGATTTGTTTCTATTTCCGAGTCTGACCGAAACCTTCGGTAATGTGGTGCTGGAGGCGCTGGCATCCGGGCTGGGTGTGGTGGCTTACGATCAGGCTGCGGCGGCTCAGCATATTCGCCATGGCTACAACGGCGTGCTGGCGATGCCTGGTGATGAGCCAGCCTTTTGCGAGGCGGCGGCATGGTTGCTGGAAGAGGATGAAACGTTGCGCTGCGTGCGCCTGAATGCGCGGCAGCATGCGAGTCGCCAGGGCTGGCCGGCGGTTATCGAGCAGTTTGAAAAGCATTTGCGCGGGGCTTGTGTAGGGGAGCAAGTGGTGCCGAATGCGCAGACATTGCCCTGATTCTCTGCTGACGTTAGAACCGCCTTCGCGAGCAAGCTCGCTCCCACAGGGGATCTCCAGTGAACACAAATTTTGTGAACAGCAGAGAAACCTGTGGGAGCGAGCTTGCTCGCGAAGGGGTCAGTGAGAGCGCCGCTTAAACCAGCGTCATCAACGCCTCACGGCTGAACGGCAAAATATCCTGCTCACGCCCTTCGCGGACTTTCTGCGCCCAATCCGGATCGACCAGCAACGCACGCCCCACCGCCACCAGATCGAACTCCTCTTTATTCAGACGCTCCAGCAGATTCTCCAGACTGGCCGGTTGCGCGACCTTGTCGGTGTTGACCATGAATTGCAGGAACTCGCCATCAAGGCCAACACTGCCAACGGTGATGGTCGGCTTGCCGGTGAGTTTGCGGGTCCAGCCGGCCAGGTTCAGTTCGGAACCATCAAATTCCGGCTCCCAGAAGCGGCGCGTCGAGCAGTGGAAAATATCCACGCCAGCGTCAGACAGCGGCTTGAGGAATTCACCCAGCGCTTGCGGGGTTTGCACCAGACGCGCCGTGTAGTCCTGCTGTTTCCATTGCGAGAAACGGAAGATGATCGGGAAGCCTTCACCGACCGCCGCACGCACGGCTTGAATCAATTCAATGGCGAAACGTGAACGGTTGGCCAGGCTGCCACCGTATTCGTCGGTGCGCTGGTTGCTGCCCTCCCAGAAAAACTGGTCGATCAGGTAACCGTGGGCGCCGTGGATTTCCACGCCGTCCATGCCGATGCTCTGTGCATCTTTGGCCGCTTGGGCGAAGGCTGCGATCACATCCTGAATGTCTTGTTTAGTCATGCCGTGCACCACGACCTGACCGTCCTTGATTTTTTCCGACGGACCGTAACCCGGCACGCTGGCGTCCGGCTCGGTGCCGATGCGACGCACGCTGCCCACATGCCACAGTTGCGGAACGATCTTGCCCCCTTCGGCGTGAACCGCATTGACGACCTTCTTCCAGCCGGCCAATGGCGCGTCGCCAAAGAACTGCGGTACGTTCGGATAGCCATTGGAGGCAATGTGGCCGACGGTAGTGCCTTCGGTGATGATCAGGCCAACGCCGGCGGCCGCGCGACGACGGTAGTACTCAATGACTTTCGAATTAGGCACGCCGCCCGGGGAAAAGGAGCGAGTCATCGGCGCCATGACCACGCGGGTCGGCAGTTCGAGGGCACCGAGTTGGAACGGTTTGAACAGGGCTTGAACCGGCATTGGAAGGCTCCACAGGGAATGACTTTATGACGGCGATAATATGGACAGTCAAAGGCTTTGAACAGCACTATTGATTTGAATGATCAAGGATCAGAAACGAAAAGATCGCAGCACCGGCAGGCCCTTTAAGAGCTGCCGAAGGCTGCGATCTTTTGATCTTGCTGTTTCAGCTCAGCGCTTTTTCAATCGCATGCACAATGGTCGGATCATCCGGCGCCGTGCGCGGCGAGAACCGAGCCAGCACCCGGCCGTCCTTGCCGAGCAGAAACTTCTCGAAATTCCAGGTGATGTCCCCAGGAAACTCCGCCCCCTCGCCCGCCAGCAGACGGTAGAGCTGGTGACGATCATGACCGTTGACTTCAAGCTTGCTCGACAACGGAAACGTCACGCCATAGTTGAGGCTGCAGAAATCCTGAATTTCCTGTTCGGTACCTGGTTCCTGGCCGGCAAACTGGTTGCACGGCAGACCCAGCACGCTGAAACCTTTGCCTTTGTATTGCTGATAGAGGTTTTCCAGCGCCGCGTACTGTGGGGTCAAGCCGCATTTGGAGGCGACGTTGACCACCAGCACGACTTGGCCCTTGAACGGCGCCAGCGGTAGCTCCTGACCATCCAGGGCTGTCAACTTAAGGTCGTGAAAAGCACTCATGACGAACTCCAAGATTCCCGTGTTCTACTCGAAACAGCCACTTGGCGAGGTCACCAAGGACAGCCGCGGACTAAAAAGGCGCCCGCAGGCGCCTCTCCAGTACTCGAAGCTTAGCGCAGAAAATCAGTGGTGATGGCCACCTTCGCCATGGACGTGGCCATGAGCGATTTCTTCCTGGCTGGCATCACGGATGTCAACGATCTTCACTTTGAAGTTCAGGCGCTGACCGGCCAGTGGGTGGTTGCCATCAACGGTCACGTCATCGCCGTCAAGGTCACGGATGGTGACGATTTGCATCTGGCCGTCCGGCGCCGAAGCGTGGAACTGCATGCCGACTTCCAGCTCGTCAACGCCTTCGAACATGCTGCGGCTCAGGGTGCTGACCAGCTCGGCGGCGTATTCGCCGTAAGCGTCTTCCGGCTCAACGGAAACTTCCAGCTCGTCACCAACAGCTTTGCCATCCAGAGCTTTTTCCAGGCCCGGGATGATGTTGCCTGCGCCTTGCAGGTAGACCAGCGGAGCGCCGCCGGCGGAGCTGTCGATGACCTCACCAGCGTCGTTGGTCAGGGTATAGTCGATGGAGACAGCCTTATTGGCGGCGATCAGCATGGGGCGAGACCTTTTGCATAAGAATATAGAAAGGCCAAGTTTAGCGAAGCAATCGCGCGAAAGCGAACACAACCCGGACAAACGGGTTTCGACGATCGCAGGCTTTCATCAGGACGAGGACGGTCACTGGGTCGTCGAGCTTTCCTGTGGCCACACCCAGCACCTGCGCCATCAGCCGCCCTGGCAATCGCGCGCCTGGGTGCTGGACCCGGCGCAACGTATTGAAAAAATAGGCCAACCCTTTGCCTGCGGTTGGTGCGCACAAGGCTCGGTTAGCGATAACCTTGGCGACTGAATTTCGGTAGGTCGTCAGCTATAGGCGATCGCCATTGCCATGCAACTTTAGAGAATTCGCATGCAAACTTTTTTTATCGCGCCCACCGATTTTGGTGTGGGTCTGACCTCCATCAGCCTCGGGCTGGTGCGCACGCTTGAGCGAGCCGGGCTGAAAGTCGGTTTCTTCAAACCGATTGCCCAGCCGCATCCGGGTGACACCGGCCCCGAGCGTTCCACCGAACTGGTGGCGCGCACCCACGGGTTGAAACCGCCACAACCGTTGGGCCTGGCGCACGTCGAGCGGATGCTCGGCGACGGTCAGCTCGATGAGCTGCTCGAAGAAATCATCACGCTGTATCAGCAAGCCGCCATCGGCAAAGACGTGCTGGTCGTCGAAGGCATGGTGCCGACCCGCAGCGCCAGTTATGCCGCGCGGGTCAACTTGCACCTGGCCAAAAGCCTGGATGCCGAGGTGATTCTGGTCTCGGCGCCAGAAAACGAAGTACTCGCCGAACTCTCCGGCCGTGTCGAATTGCAGGCGCAATTGTTCGGCGGCCCGAAAGACCCGAAAGTCCTCGGGGTGATCCTCAACAAGGTCAAGACCGAAGAGAGCATGGACGCCTTCGCTGCGCGCCTGAAGGAGCATTCGCCGTTGCTGCGCAGCGGTGATTTCCGCCTGCTCGGCTGCATTCCCTATCAGCCGGAACTCAACGCACCACGTACCCGTGACGTTGCCGACCTGATGGGCGCACAAGTGCTTAATGCCGGTGATTACGAAACCCGCCGGATGACCAAAATCATCATCTGCGCGCGGACCATGCGCAACACCGTCGAGCTGCTCAAGCCCGGCGTGCTGGTGGTGACGCCGGGCGATCGCGACGACATCATCCTCGCCGTCAGTCTGGCAGCGATCAACGGCGTGCCGCTGGCAGGCCTGCTGCTGACCAGCGACACCCTGCCCGATCCGCGCATCATGGACCTCTGCCGTGGCGCGTTGCAGGCCGGTTTGCCGGTGCTATCGGTGAGTACTGGCTCCTACGACACCGCCAACCTGCTCAACGGCCTGAACAAGGAAATCCCGATTGACGACCGCGAGCGTGCGGAGATCATCACCGATTTCGTCGCGAGCCATCTCGACGCCAAATGGCTGCACCAGCGCTGTGGCACACCTCGGGAAATGCGCCTGTCGCCGGCGGTGTTCCGCTATCAGTTGATCCAGCGTGCGCAAGCGGCGAACAAACGCATCGTCCTGCCTGAAGGCAGCGAGCCGTTCACCGTGCAAGCGGCGGCGATCTGCCAGGAACGCGGGATCGCCCGTTGCGTGTTACTCGCCAAACCAGAAGATGTCGAAGCCGTGGCCCGCGCCCAAGGCATCGCCTTGCCGCCAGGGCTGGAGATTCTTGATCCAGACCTGATTCGCGAGCGCTACATCGAGCCGATGGTTGCCTTGCGCAAGACTAAAAGCCTCAACGCGCCGATGGCCGAACAGCAACTGGAAGACACCGTAGTGATCGGCACCATGATGCTGGCGCTGGACGAGGTCGACGGCCTGGTCTCGGGCGTGATCAACACCACTGCCAACACCATTCGCCCGGCCCTTCAGTTGATCAAGACTGCGCCGGGCTGCACGCTGGTGTCGTCGGTGTTCTTCATGCTCTTCCCAGAGGAAGTGCTGGTTTACGGCGACTGCGTGATGAACCCACACCCGAGCGCCAGCGAACTGGCCGAGATCGCCCTGCAAAGCGCCGACTCGGCGGCTGCATTCGGCATCATTCCGCGCGTGGCGATGATCAGTTACTCCAGCGGCGAATCGGCCACTGGCGAAGAGGTCGAGAAAGTCCGCGAGGCCACCCTCCTCGCCCACGAACAACAGCACTCGCTGCTGATCGACGGCCCGCTGCAATACGACGCCGCCGCCAACGCAGAAGTCGCCCGGCAACTGGCACCAAACAGTCAGGTGGCCGGTCGCGCCACGGTGTTCGTCTTCCCCGATCTAAACACCGGCAACACCACGCACAAAGCCGTACAACGCAGCGCCGATTGCGTCAGCCTCGGGCCGATGCTGCAAGGCTTGCGCAAACCGGTGAATGACTTGCCACGCGGCGCACAAGTCGATGACATCGTCTACACCATCGCCCTCACCGCGATTCAAGCCGCCAACCGACCTATGGATGTGTAAATGCTGGATTTTCTACCTGCACCCGTGCGCGGCGTGATCGCTTCGCTGCTGTTGGCACTCAATACGATCCTGCTGTGCTCGTTTCTGTTCTGCGTAGCGTTGATCAAAGTGCTGCCGTTCGACTTTGCCCGGCGTGCCTCACTGTGGCTGATGAGCCACACCCATGAGGCGTGGATCAGCAATAACAAGGGCTGGATGAACCTGGTGCGCCGCACCCGCTGGCACATCAGCGGCCTGCAAGGTCTCGACTACCAGCACTCATACCTGATCACCAGCAATCACCAGAGCTGGGTGGATATTCTGGTGCTGCAATACGTGCTCAACCGAAAGATCCAGCCGCTGAAGTTCTTCCTCAAGCAGGAGCTGATCTGGGTGCCGGTGATCGGTCTGGCCTGGTGGGCACTGGGCTTTCCGTTCATGAAACGCTACTCCAAGGCCTACCTGGCCAAGCATCCGGAGAAGAAAGGCAAAGACCTCGAAACCACCCGCAAGACGTGTGCGAAATTTCGCGATAACCCGGTGGGGATTTTCAACTTCGTCGAAGGCACACGCTTCACCGAAGGCAAGCATGCGCAGCAGCAGTCGCCGTTCAAGTATCTGCTCAAGCCCAAGGCTGGCGGGATCGCCTTTGTGCTGGATGCAATGGGCGAGCAACTGGAGTCGATCGTCAACGTGACCATCCACTACCCGGCCGGGCGTCCGGGGTTCTGGGTTTTGCTCTGCGGCAATGTGCGCGATGTGGTGGTGCACTTTGAAGAGCTGAAGATTCCCCAGCAGTTCATTGGCAAGAATTACGATCAGGACGGCGAGTATCGCCTGCAGTTCCAGGGCTGGATCAATCAGCTGTGGCTGGACAAGGATGCGTTGCTCGAACAGATGCACCGCGAATACCCTTCCGTATGATCGTTCCCATGCTCCGCGTGGGAATGCCTCACTGGACGCTCTGCGTCCGCTTTAGATGGGACGCGGAGCGTCCCGGCTGCATTCCCACGCAGAGCGTGGGAACGATCACGAATCGCCGTATGCCCGAATAAAAAAGCCCGCCGATGATTGCTCATCGGCGGGCTTTTTGTTTGTCGCTAACGCTTAGATCGCGCCACGCTTGCGCAGCAGATCCAGCACTTGCTTGACGCTGTCTTCCAGACTCAGCGTTTGCGTGTCGATCACCAGATCGGCATTCAGCGGCACGTCGTACGGGAAGGATTCGCCCGGGATGTTGTCGCCAGCGGCGGCATACAGACCTTGCGGATCACGCTCGGCGCAGACAGCCGGCGAGGCCTGTACGTAGACCGTCAATAGACGATCCTTGCCGATCAGGTCCTTGGCCTGCTCGCGACCTTCAGCGCTTGGCGCGACGAACGCGGCCAACGTCAGCAAACCGGCTTCGTTGAACTGACGCGCGACGTGCGCGGCACGACGCCAGTTTTCGGTACGGCCGGCGCGATCCTGTGGCAGACCTTTGTTCAAGTCATGGCGCAGGTTCTGACCATCCAGTACAAACACCGCACGACCCATGTCGAACAACTTGCGCTCGACGGCGTAAGCCAGCGTGCTCTTGCCCGCGCCCGACAGGCCGCTGAACAGCACGGTCGCCGGTTGCTGGCCGAAGCGCTGGGCACGTTCTTCAGTGGCCACGTGCGCCAGTTTGCCGTGATGCGTGACAGTGCCATGCGTCACCGGTTGCGCGACGATCATGCCGGCGCCGACGGTGCCGTTGGTCAAGCGATCAATGACGATGAACGCGCCGGTGGTGCGGTTGCTTTCGTAACCGTCGAGGGCGATCGGCGCGTCGAGCGCAATCTTCACCTTGCCGATTTCGTTGAGCTGCAACGCGCTCGCCGGGCCTTCTTCCAACGTGTTCACGTCGACCTTGTTGACGATGCTGGCAATCGAACCCGGCACGTAACTGGTGGCGCGTTTGATGTCGTATTTCTTGCCCGGCAGCATCGGCTCTTCAGCCATCCACACCAGCATCGCTTCGAAGCTGTCGGTGACCGGCGGCACGTTGTCGGCATGCACCAACAGGTCGCCACGGGAGATGTCGATTTCGTCTTCCATGGTCAGCGTCACCGCTTGACCTGGACCGGCGTGCTCCAGCTCACCTTCGAAGGTGACGATGGATTTCACCCGGCTGCTTTTGCCCGACGGCAGCACCACGACTTCGTCACCCTTGTGCACGATGCCGCTGGCCAGGGTGCCGGCGAAACCACGGAAGTTCAGGTTCGGACGGTTGACGTACTGCACCGGGAAACGCAGATCGGTGAAGTTGCGATCGCCCGCGACTTCCACGGTCTCGAGGATTTCCATCAGCGACTGGCCGGTGTACCACGGCGAGCGCTCGGACTTGTTCACCACGTTGTCGCCCTTGAGGGCAGACATCGGCACGAAGTGCATGCTGGTCGGCTTCATCTTCAAGCCTTCGGCGAACTTCAGGTAGTCAGCCTTGATCGACTCGAATACGCCCTCATCGAAGTCCTTCAAGTCCATCTTGTTGATGGCGACGACGATGTGTTTGATCCCCAGCAAGGACGCAATGAAGCTGTGGCGACGGGTCTGGGTCTGCACGCCGTAACGCGCGTCGACCAGAATGATCGCCAGGTCACAGGTGGACGCACCGGTGGCCATGTTGCGGGTGTACTGCTCATGGCCGGGGGTGTCGGCGATGATGAATTTGCGTTTGGCGGTGGAGAAATAGCGGTAGGCGACATCGATGGTGATGCCCTGCTCACGCTCGGCCTGCAGACCGTCGACCAGCAATGCCAGATCGATGTCGTCACCGGTGGTGCCGACTTTCTTCGAGTCGCGGGTGATCGCTTCGAGGTGATCTTCGTAGATCATCTTCGAGTCGTGCAGCAGGCGCCCGATCAGGGTGCTCTTGCCGTCATCGACGTTACCGCAGGTCAAAAAGCGCAGCAGTTCTTTACGTTCGTGCTGGCCCAGGTAGGCGAGGATGTCCTCGCTGATCAAATCAGATGCGTGCGACATGACAGCCCCTTAGAAATAGCCTTGACGTTTTTTGTCTTCCATCGAGCCGGCGCCATCGTGGTCGATGACACGGCCCTGGCGCTCGGAAGTTCGCGTCAGGAGCATTTCCTGAATGATGTCCGTGAGGCTTTCGGCCTCGGACTCCACCGCGCCCGTCAACGGGTAGCAGCCAAGGGTACGGAAACGCACTTTCTTTTTGACGATGCGAGCCTTGTCCTCATCGGACAGGTGCTCGAGGATGCGCTCGTCGTCGATCATGATCAGCGTGCCGTTCTTCTCGATCACTTCGCGTTCGGCGGCGAAGTACAGCGGCACAATCGGGATGCCTTCGAGGTAGATGTACTGCCAGATGTCCAGTTCGGTCCAGTTCGACAGAGGGAATACGCGAATGGATTCACCCTTGTTGACCTTGCCGTTGTAGACGTTCCACAGCTCCGGGCGCTGGTTTTTCGGGTCCCAGCGGTGCTTGCTGTCGCGGAACGAGTACACGCGCTCTTTGGCGCGGGATTTCTCTTCATCGCGACGGGCGCCGCCGAACGCTGCGTCGAAACCATGTTTGTCGAGCGCCTGTTTCAGGCCTTCGGTTTTCATGATGTCGGTGTGCTTGGCGCTGCCGTGGGTGAACGGGTTGATGTTCTGCGCCACGCCATCGGGGTTGATATGGGTGATCAGGTCCAGGCCCAGTTCTTCGACCATCTTGTCGCGGAACTTGTACATTTCCTGGAATTTCCAGCGGGTGTCGACGTGCATCACCGGAAACGGCAGTTTGCCCGGGAAGAACGCCTTGCGTGCCAGGTGCAGCATCACGGCGGAGTCTTTACCGATGGAGTACAGCATCACCGGGTTATCGAACTCGGCGGCCACCTCGCGGATGATGTGGATGCTTTCCGCCTCCAGCTGTTTCAGATGCGTCAGTTTGTCGACCATGGCTACTCACGAAAACTTTCTTATGAACGGCCAGCGGGCCGTGTTCGAGCGGGGAATCCTAGCACAGCGACCTTCTTCTAATCAGGACGCTAGCTAGAACGAAAGGGCATATGAATATGCCCACCAGTTCGGCCGATGGGGATCAATGTGGGAGCGAGCTTGCTCGCGAAAGCGCCGCGTCAGGCGCAGATGTATTAAAGCGAACGCCGCCTTCGCGAGCAGGCTCGCTCCCACAGGATCTAGTGGTGATGATCAGATCGGATTTGGACAGTCGATGAAGATGTGTTCGACAGCAAAGCGCTTCGCCAGATAGTCGCCCAGGGCCTGTACGCCGTAGCGTTCGGTGGCGTGGTGGCCGGCGGCGATGAAGCTGATGTCGTTTTCGCGGGCGCTGTGGAAGGTCTGCTCGGACGCTTCACCGCTCAGGTACAGGTCGACGCCGGCAGCGATGGCCTGATCGATATAGCCCTGACCGCCACCGGTGCACCAGCCAATTCGGCGAATCATCGGGCTGCCTTCAATCAATAACGGCTCGCGGCCCATGACTTCTTGCACCTTGCGGGCGAAATCGCGCGCGGTCATCGGATCCTTCAAAGACCCGACCAGACCGACAATTTTCAGATTGTCCGGATCCAGCGGACCTTCAACGGTGATGTCCAGTTGGCGAGCAAGCTGCACGTTATTGCCAACATCCGGATGCAGATCCAGCGGCAAATGGTAAGCGAGCAGACTGATGTCGTGCTTGAGCAATGTCTTCAGTCGACGCTGTTTCATGCCGGTGATACACGGGTTCTCGCCCTTCCAGAAGTAACCGTGGTGCACCAGCACCAGATCCGCCTCGGCTTCGACGGCAGCATCCAGCAACGCCTGACTGGCGGTGACGCCGCTGACGATGCGCATCACTTGCGGCCGGCCTTCGACCTGCAAGCCGTTGGGGCAATAATCGGCAATTTTCGAGCTGCTGAGGTAACGGTCGGCTTCTTCGACGAGAGTGCTGAGGGCAACGGCCATGAAAGACTCCTAAATATCCCGTTCAGAGGCACGCGCGGCCTCGTATAATGCGCGACATTATGGGCGGTCTGACCCCGCCTGCAACTTTTCCAGGACGTGCTTAATGCTCAAGGCGCTGCGTTTTTTCGGCTGGCCGTTGTTGGCCGGTGTGCTTATCGCTCTGTTGATTATTCAGCGTTACCCGCAGTGGGTCGGGCTTCCGAGCCTCGACGTCAACCTGCAACAGGCCCCGCAAACCACCAGCGTGCAACAGGGCCCGGTGTCCTATGCCGACGCGGTGACCATTGCCGCGCCTTCGGTGGTCAACCTCTACACCACCAAAGTCATCAACAAACCGGCGCATCCGCTGTTTGAGGATCCGCAGTTTCGGCGCTTCTTCGGTGACAACTCGCCAAAGCAGAAACGCATGGAATCGAGCCTCGGTTCAGGCGTGATCATGAGCCCGGAAGGCTACATTCTGACCAACAACCACGTGACCAGCGGCGCGGATCAGATTGTGGTCGCCCTGAAAGATGGCCGCGAAACCCTCGCGCGCGTCATCGGCAGCGACCCGGAAACCGATCTCGCGGTGTTGAAAATCGATCTGAAAACCCTGCCGGCCATCACTGTCGGCCGCTCCGACAACATTCGCATCGGCGACGTTGCATTGGCCATCGGCAACCCGTTCGGCGTTGGCCAGACCGTGACCATGGGCATCATCAGCGCCACCGGGCGTAACCAGTTGGGCCTGAACAACTACGAAGACTTCATCCAGACCGACGCGGCGATCAACCCGGGTAACTCCGGCGGAGCGCTGGTCGATGCCAACGGCAACCTTACCGGCATCAACACGGCGATCTTTTCCAAGTCCGGTGGCTCGCAGGGCATCGGCTTTGCGATTCCGGTGAAACTGGCAATGGAAGTGATGAAGTCGATCATCGAGCACGGTCAGGTAATTCGTGGCTGGCTCGGCATCGAGGTGCAGCCGCTGACCCAGGAACTGGCCGAGTCGTTCGGCTTGTCCGGGCGTCCGGGGATTGTCGTCGCGGGGATCTTCCGCGATGGCCCGGCGCAGAAGGCCGGCCTGCAACTGGGTGACGTTATTTTGAGCATCGATGGCGAGCCGGCCGGAGATGGTCGCAAGTCGATGAACCAGGTCGCGCGGATCAAGCCGACCGACAAAGTGACGATCCAGGTGATGCGCAACGGCAAAGAACTGAAGCTCACCGCGGAAATCGGCCTGCGTCCGCCACCGGCGCCAGTGAAAGAAAAAGAAGAATAAAACTTCGTTCGCGCCAAACGCGCTAATAAAAGACATTCTCAACAGGCATGTTATATTGTTTCAATTCTAAAAATTGGAACAACATAACATGTCGTCTCGAACAAAGGCTTCCCTGCTCGGCCTGAGCCTTGGTCTGCTGGTCGATCCAGCCTTCGCCGAAGAACCCAAGCCGCTTGAACTCGACGCCATCAGCGTCATCTCCGACTACGAATCGCCGACCGGCCCGGTCAAAGGCTACCGCGCCACACGCTCGTCCAGCGCGACCAAAACCGACACGGCGATCCGTGATATCCCGCAGGCGATCAGCGTAGTGCCCGCCAGCGTGCTCAAGGATCTGGGCAGCAGCAGTGTCGAGCGCGCGCTGGATTTCGCCGGCGGCGTATCCAAGCAAAACAACTTCGGCGGCCTGACGCTTTACGAATACAGCGTGCGCGGCTTCACCACCTCGGAGTTCTACAAGGACGGCTTCAGCGCCAACCGGGGTTATCCGAGCACGCCGGACGCGGCGAATATCGAGCGCATCGAAGTGCTCAAAGGCCCGGCCGCCAGTCTGTATGGTCGAGGCGATCCCGGCGGCACGGTGAACATCGTCACCAAAAAACCGCAGGCCGAAGCCTTCACCACTCTGCAAACCAGCGCCGGCAGTTGGGATCGCTATCGCACCGCGCTGGACGTCAATACACCGCTGGATGATGAGGGTGATGTGCTGTCGCGAATCAACCTCGCGGTTGAGGACAACCACAGTTTTCGCGATCACGTCGACAGCCAGCGCGTATTCGTCGCGCCCTCGATCAGTTGGCAATTGAACCCGGACACGTCGTTGCTGGTGGAAAGCGAAATCGTCCGCCACAGCTCGACCTTTGATCGCGGTATCGTCGCGCCCAACAATAAATGGAGCGGTGTTTCGCGCTCGACTTTCCTTGGCGAACCCAACGACGGCAACATCGATAATCACAACAATCTGCTTCAGGCCACGCTGGAACATCACCTCAACGACAGCTGGAAGCTGCGTCTCGCCAGTCATTACAAGGAAGGCAAACTCTGGGGCGATGCTTCGGAAAGTCGTCCATTGAACGCCAACGGCCACACCGTCAACCGCCGCTATCGCGAGCGCGACACCAATTGGCACGACAGCATCACCCAACTGGAACTGCGCGGCCTGTTCGATCTCGGCCCGTGGCAACACGAATTGCTGATTGGCACCGAGTACGAAAACTTCCGCAAGAACGAGCGCGTCACCACTATTGCTGGCGGCCCCTACGCCATCGACATCTACAAGCCGATCTACGGCCAACCGAAACCCAGCGGTGCGCGGTCGGGCACTGACTTCTTCGAACAGGTCGAAAGTCATGCACTGAACCTGCAGGACCAGATCGTCTTCACCGACAAACTGCGCGGGATGATCGGCGCACGCTTCGAGCATTTTGATCAGCACATCGACGATCACAGCCGCAACGCTACCAGCAACCAACGCCACGACGCGCTCACCCAGCGGGTCGGCCTGCTCTATCAATTGACGCCGAAAACCGGGCTGTTCGCCAACGCCTCGACCTCGTTCAAACCGAACAATGGCCTCGACGCCGCCGGCAAATCCTTCGACCCGGAAGAAGGCGTCGGCTACGAAGTCGGGATCAAGAACGAGCTGTTCGACGAACGCCTGAGCAGCACCCTCGCCTTCTTCCACATCGACAAAGAAAACGTTCTCGCCCTCGACCCGGCCACCGACACCAGCCGCGCCATGGGCAAGGCACGCAGTCGCGGCTTCGATTGGCAGGTCACCGGGCAAGTCACCGATGCGGTGCGAGTCATCGGCGCCTTCGCCTACATCGACGCCGAAGTGACCAAGGGCGACGCGGTGATTTCCACCGGCAGCCGCATCCTCGGCGTGGCCAAGCGTAGCGGCAGTCTGCTCGGTGTTTACGAATTTCAGGATGGCCATTTGCGTGGTTCGGACGTCGGTGCAGCGTTCACCTACGTCGGCGATCGCTCGGGAGAATCCGGCAGCGACTTCGAATTGCCGGCGTATCACACCGTCGACCTGCTCGCGCATTACAAGGCCAGCGACAACGTCACTGTCGGCCTGAACCTGAACAACCTCTTCGACGAGAAGTATTACGAGCGCTCCTACAGCAACTACTGGGTCAACCCCGGTGAGCCGCGCAACTTCACCGTCAGCCTGACTCTCAACCTGTAAAAGGACGTCACCATGCAATACGGCAAATCCCTTGTGCTTATCGCCGCGCTGTTCGCCGGTCAGGTCTCGGCCCATGGCCTGTGGACTGAGCAACGGCGCGGCAATATCGAAGTGGTCTACGGTCATGGCGCTGAGGACAACGCGTTCAAGGCGCAGAAGATCAGCGGCGCGTGGGCTTACGACGCGAGCGGCAAGATGATTCCGGTGAGCGTCGAGCGCCTGACGGATCACGCACGACTGAAACCACTGAAAGCTCCGGCCGTCCTGGCCGTGGCGCTGAACAACGGCATGTGGTCGCAGACTGCCGACAAAAAGTGGGTCAACGAAGGCCGGAGCAAAGTGCCGGGCGCTGTCGAAGCGACGCAGACGTTCAAATACAGCCTGGCGATTTATCAGCCGGGAGCGAAGTTGCCAAAACTGGATCAGATCAAATTGCTGATTGTGCCGGAGGTTGATCCGCTGACGGTCGGGCCGGGCAAGTCATTGTCGGTGCGGGTGTTGCTCGATGGCAAACCGGCGGCGGGTGTGAAGTTGATTGGCGATTATCGCAGTGCACCGAACACGTTGAGCACCGAGACTGACAAGGATGGTCGGGCGCAGGTATTGGTGAGGAATGAAGGGTTGAATGTGATTGCGGCGCAGGTTGAAGTGCCGGTGAAGGACAGTGCGGATGTGAACAGTCGCGGCTTGTTTAGCTCACTGACCTTCCTTGGCGAAGCGCATCACGAATAAGAGCAGACCCTCACCCCAGCCCTCTCCCGGAGGGAGAGGGAGCCGACCGCGTTGTCTTGCGAAGTACATCGACCTGAAAAACCGAGTCGATTATGGATTCGGTACAGCACTTTCACGTCGGCGAAACTCTGCAATATCCCCCAATCAGCCCCCTCTCCCTTTGGGAGAGGGGGCCGACCGAGTTGTCTTGCGAAGTACATCGACCTGAAAATCCGAGTCGATTATGGATTCGGTACAGCACTTTCACGTCGGCGAAACTCTGCAATATCCCCCAATCAATCCCCTCTCCCTCTGGGCGGTCCGACGTTTCGGGAGGGCTAGGGTGAGGGGCTTTTGCTTTTATAGGTCGCCAAGCCCGTCGATCAACGCCTGATTCTGCTCCGGCGTGCCAATCGAAATCCGCAGGAACTGCGCAATCCGCTCCTGCTTGAAGTGCCGCACAATCACGCCCTGCTCACGCAGCTTGGCCGCCAGCCCCGCCGCATCATGCTGCGGATGCCGGGCAAAAATGAAGTTAGCCGCCGACGGCAGCACTTCAAACCCCTTGGCCTGCAACTGTGCAATCACCCACTCACGGCTCTCGATGACCAGACGGCAGGTCTTGTCGAAGTGCTCACGATCTTCAAACGCCGCTGCCGCCCCGACAATCGCCAGACGATCCAGCGGATAGGAGTTGAAGCTGTTCTTGATCCGCTCCAGCGCCTCGATGAGATCGGGATGGCCGACCGCCAGACCAACGCGCAAACCCGCCAAAGAGCGCGACTTGGACAGGGTCTGTGTCACCAGCAGGTTCGGATAACGGTCCACCAGACTGATCGCCGTCTCGCCGCCGAAGTCGATGTACGCCTCATCCACAACCACTACCGAATCCGGGCTGGCCTTGAGGATCTGCTCAACCGCGTCCAGCGCCAGCAGGCAGCCGGTTGGCGCGTTCGGGTTAGGGAAGATGATCCCGCCATTCGGCTTGGCGTAGTCGGCCGGATCGATCTGGAACTGCGCGTCCAGCGGCACCGCATCAAACTCGATGCCGTACAAACCGCAGTAAACCGGATAGAAGCTGTAACTGATGTCCGGGAACAACAGCGGCTGATCGTGTTGCAGCAAACCGTGGAAAATGTGCGCGAGCACTTCGTCCGAACCGTTGCCAAGGAACACCTGATTGCTCTGCACACCGTAATACTGGGCGACGGCGGTTTTCAGCAGGTCGCTGTTCGGGTCCGGGTACAGGCGCAGGTTGTCATTCAGTTCGACCTGCATCGCTGCCAAGGCTTTTGGCGACGGGCCGTACGGGTTTTCGTTGGTGTTGAGCTTGACCAGTTTGGTCAGCTTCGGCTGTTCGCCCGGTACGTACGGCACCAGATCCTTGACGAACGGGCTCCAGAATTTGCTCATCGCTCAGTTCCCCTGCCCTTGTAGAAAGTCTTCGTCTTTGATGCGGTATTCAGCACTGCGCGCGTGGGCGCTCAGCGACTCGCCACGGGCCAATACCGACGCTGTTTTACCCAGCTCGGAAGCACCGGCCTCGGAGCAAAAGATGATCGACGAACGTTTCTGGAAGTCGTACACGCCCAGCGGCGAGGAGAACCGCGCGGTGCCCGAGGTTGGCAGCACGTGGTTCGGGCCTGCGCAGTAATCGCCCAGGGCTTCGGAGGTGTGACGGCCCATGAAGATCGCACCGGCGTGGCGGATCTGCGGCAGCCAGGCTTGCGGGTCAGCGACCGAAAGCTCCAAGTGCTCCGGTGCGATGCGGTTGGCGACTTCGATGGCTTGGGCCATGTCCTTCACGTGAATCAATGCACCACGGCCATTGATCGAGGTTTCGATGATGGTCGCGCGATCCATGGTCGGCAGCAGCTTGTCGATGCTGGCGGCGACCTTGTCGAGGAATTCGGCATCCGGGCTGACCAGAATCGCCTGGGCGTCTTCGTCGTGCTCGGCTTGCGAGAACAGGTCCATGGCGATCCAGTCCGGATCGGTCTGGCCATCGCACACCACGAGGATTTCCGAAGGCCCGGCGATCATGTCGATGCCGACCTGACCGAACACGTGGCGCTTGGCAGTGGCGACATAGATGTTGCCCGGGCCAACAACCTTGTCGACCTGCGGCACGCTTTCGGTGCCATAGGCCAAAGCAGCAACCGCTTGTGCGCCACCGATGGTGAACACCCGGTCGACGCCTGCGATGCATGCGGCCGCCAGCACCAGTTCGTTGATTTCACCGCGCGGGGTCGGTACGACCATGACCACTTCGGTCACGCCGGCGACCTTGGCCGGAATCGCGTTCATCAGCACCGACGACGGGTACGACGCCTTGCCACCCGGCACATACAGGCCTGCGCGATCCAGCGGCGTGACCTTCTGGCCCAGCACCGTACCGTCGGCTTCGGTGTAGCTCCAGGAATCCTGCTTCTGTTTTTCGTGATAGCTGCGCACACGGGCCGCGGCTTTTTCCAGGGCTTCGCGCTGGGGCACGGTGATGCGGGTCAAAGCCAGTTCCAGACGCTCACGCGGCAGGATCAGCTCAGCCATCGAAGCGACTTCAAGGCCATCAAACTTCTGGGTGAACTCGACCAGCGCCGCGTCACCGCGTTCGCGCACAGCCTTGATGATGTCCAGCACGCGCTGATTGACCGAGTCGTCAGACACACTTTCCCAGCTCAGCAGATGATCCAGATGATGCGCGAAATCCGGGTCAGCAGCGTTGAGTCGGCGAATTGCAGTCGGTGCGGTCATAGCGAGAGCCTCATAGGAATGGCAAAAACTCAGGCGCCCTAACTTAGCAGTCGTTTCCGCTTGGGCACCTGAGATTCTGGCTATGAGGCGGATAGACGGGCGTGACTTAACGTCGCGCAGGTGAATCAGCCGCGGTGTCGCGATTCCACTGCGTTGCGCAGGGTATCGATCAACGCCTGGATTCGGGCGTGTTGCATTTTCATCGAAGCCTTGTTGACCACCAGGCGCGAGCTGATCGTGGCGATCAGTTCCTGAGGTTCCAGGCCGTTGGCGCGCAGGGTGTTGCCGGTGTCGACCACGTCGATGATCTTGTCAGCGAGACCGATCAGTGGCGCCAGCTCCATCGAGCCGTACAGCTTGATGATGTCGACCTGACGGCCCTGCTCGGCGTAGTAACGCTTGGCCACATTGACGAATTTGGTCGCCACGCGCAGACGGCCTTTTGGCTCCGGCGCGCCGATCTTGCCGGCGGTCATCAGCTTGCACTGGGCGATCTGCAGATCCAGTGGCTCGTAGAGGCCCTGGCCGGTGTATTCCATCAACACGTCTTTGCCGGCAACGCCAAGGTCGGCCGCGCCATGCTCGACATAGGTCGGCACATCGGTGGCGCGCACGATCAGCAGACGAACGTCGTCCTGGGTCGTGGGAATGATCAGCTTGCGGCTCTTGTCCGGATTCTCGGTCGGCACGATGCCCGCTTCGGCAAGAAGCGGCAGGGTGTCGTCAAGGATGCGGCCCTTGGACAGTGCGATGGTCAACATGGGAAACGTCAGTCCTTATCAAGGTACTCATGTCCGGTCGCAATCGGCGCCGGACACACATCGAGCCGGAAACCGGCTCGACTCTTAAAATCAGTGGACACGTCCCTGTGTCCCAATGCAGCAATCAGCCCGGAACGCGACGGATCTTGGCGCCCAGCATCTGCAGTTTTTCTTCGATGCACTCGTAACCACGGTCGATGTGGTAGATGCGGTCGATCAAAGTATCGCCTTCGGCAACCAGTGCCGAGATTACCAGGCTGGCCGAAGCACGCAGGTCGGTCGCCATCACTGGCGCGCCTTTCAGAACTTCAGTACCGGTGACGATGGCGGTGTTGCCTTCGACCTGGATCTTTGCGCCCATGCGGTGCAGTTCGTACACGTGCATGAAACGGTTTTCGAAGATCGTCTCGATCACGGCACCGGTGCCTTCGGCAATGGCGTTGAGCGAGATGAACTGCGCTTGCATGTCAGTCGGGAACGCCGGGTACGGCGCGGTGCGCACGTTGACGGCTTTCGGACGCTTGCCGTGCATGTTCAGCTCGATCCAGTCTTCACCGCAGGTGATTTCTGCGCCGGCTTCACGGAGTTTTTCCAGAACGGCTTCGAGGATGGTCGGATCAGTGTCCTTGACCTTGACGCGACCGCCGGTCACGGCAGCGGCGACCAGATAGGTGCCGGTTTCGATACGGTCAGGCATGACCTTATAGAAAGCCGAACCCAGACGCTCGACGCCATCAATAGTGATGGTGTCAGTACCAGCGCCGGACACCTTGGCACCCATGGCGTTGAGGAAGTTCGCCAGGTCAACCACTTCTGGTTCACGGGCGGCGTTCTGCAACACGCTGCGGCCCTTGGCCAGAGCAGCGGCCATCATGATGTTCTCGGTACCGGTCACGCTGACGGTATCGAAGAAGAAGTGCGCACCGCGCAGGCCACCTTCAGGCGCCTTGGCCTTGATGTAGCCGCCTTCAACGTCGATCACCGCGCCCATGGCTTCGAGGCCACGGATGTGCAGGTCAACCGGACGCGAACCGATAGCGCAACCGCCAGGCAGTGCCACTTCGGCTTCACCGAAACGGGCAACCATCGGGCCCAGTACCAGGATCGACGCACGCATGGTTTTCACCAGTTCGTACGGCGCGATCAGGGTCTTGATGGTGCGCGGGTCGATTTCGACGCTGAGTTTTTCGTCGATCACCGGCTCGATGCCCATGCGACCGAACAGCTCGATCATGGTGGTGATGTCGTGCAAGTGCGGCAGGTTGCCAACGGTCACCGGGCCATCGCACAGCAGGGTGGCGGCCAGGATCGGCAGGGCGGAGTTTTTTGCGCCGGAAATGCGGATCTCGCCATCAAGACGAGCGCCACCGGTAATAATCAATTTATCCATAAGAATCTCGACGCCCTTAGGCTCAGGTGCGCTCGGCCCAGGCCGCGCTGCTGAAAAATTTCATAGTGACCGCATGGATGCTGCCATCGATGATCCATGGGTTCAAATGGGCATAGACCTGCTGCTGACGCTTCACCGGGCTCAACGCCGCCAGTTCATCGCTAATCACGTTCAGCAGGAAATTGCAGCCTTCGCCCTCAACTTCTACCAACGTTCCGGGCAGCTTTCCTTCAAGGAAGCTCTTCACTTCTACGGCCTGCATGCTCAACCTCAATCGGCGCCCTGTGCGCACGGGTCGGACATCATACAAAAAAGCCCCGCGCCTGCGAACCCCGCATGGCAGGACTCTGACGGGGGCTTCTTTATAGATGTGGGTTCAGGGGTGCGCCAACAGTTCGGTCAGTTCACTGACCTGAGCAATTTCGCGCATGTCTTCGGGCATCGCACGGATGCTGACAGCCTTGCCGGCCGCATTCGCATCGCGCATGAAGCACAGCAGCAACGATAAACCGACGCTGCTGGACTTCTTCACCGCCGAGCAATCGATCACCAGCGAAGAGGCCTTGCTGGACTTGATCAGCGCCTGGCCTTGCTTGCGCAGGTCAGCGCCGGTGCGATAGTCCAGCACTCCGCTAAGCAGAAGCTCGTCGACATCACTCATACGAACTGCGGCCTCATTCATTGCGCGGGGTTCTTTTCGGTGGCTTCTTTGGCCTTGGCCACTTCCCCGGCCCAACCATTGATGGTCTTGTCCAGATCGTTGCCATTGCGCTGCATCGCGTCGGCGAACTGATCGCGGAACAGTTTGCCGATGTTGATGCCGTTGATGATCACGTTGCGCAGTTTCCACTCGCCGTTGATCTTCTCCAGCGTGTACTGCACAGGATAGATTGCGCCGCTGCTGCCCTTGACGGTCATGTTTACGCTGGTGCGATCGCCCGATTCGTCCTTGGCAGGGTCAACGGTGATGCCCTGGTTGTTGTACTCAAGCAGAGCGTTGCCGTAGAACTGGAATAGGCCTTTCTTGAAGTTTTCCTGGAAGGTCTGCATCTGCGCCGGCGTGGCCTTGCGCGAGTACTTGACCGTCATGATGCTCTTGGAAATGCCTTCGGCATCCACCACTGGCCCGACGATGTTGTTGAGCGCCGTGTAGAAATCCGTCGGGTCCTGCTTGTATTTCTCTTTGTTGGCAGCCAGGTCGGCCAGCAACCGGGTGGTGGTGTCCTGCACCAGATCATGTGCCGAAGTCGCAGCAGCCACGGCGTTACCCATCAACGGCAAGGCCGCCAACAGCACCAACAGGCTGCGTCGCAAGATAGAGATCATTCAAAAGCTCCTCATTTGGCGTCTTTGCTAACGGTATTGAGCAGGAATTTACCGATAAGGTCTTCCAGTACCAGTGACGACTGCGTGTCATGGATGGTTCCACCATCCTTCAGCGGTTTGTCTTCTCCGCCTACGCTGATACCGATGTACTTCTCGCCCAGCAGACCAGCGGTCAGGATAGACGCTGTGGAGTCGGTCGGCAGGTTGTCGACCTTTTTATCCACTTGCAGGGTGACCCGACCGGTGAAGCTGTCGCGATCCAGATCGATCGCCGTGACCTTGCCGATGGTCACACCGGCCATGGTCACTTTGGCTCTGACCGTCAAACCGGCGATATTGTCAAAGTAGGCATAAAGTTTATAGGTGTCGGTGGTCGACGTCGGAGACAGACCACTGACCCGCAAAGCAAGCAGCAACAAGGCCAGGATCCCTGCCAGCAGGAACAGGCCGACACCGATTTCCAGGGTGCGGTTTTGCATCAGAAATCTCCAAACATCAAAGCGGTCAGAATAAAGTCCAGGCCGAGCACTGCCAGCGAGGCAAACACCACGGTCTTGGTGGTAGCACGACTGATACCCTCGGAAGTGGGCTCACAGTCATAGCCTTGGAATACGGCAATCCAGGTCACTACAAAGGCGAAAACAATACTTTTGATCACGCCATTGAGCACATCACTGGTGAAATTCACGCTGTTCTGCATGTTCGCCCAATAAGAGCCTTCATACACACCCAGCCAGTCGACAGCCACCCACGAGCCGCCCCAGATGCCTACCACGCTGAAAATCATCGCCAGCACCGGCAGAGAAATGAAGCCGGCCCACAGGCGCGGAGCAATGATGTACTTGAGCGGATCGACACCGATCATTTCCAGGCTGGACAGCTGTTCGGTGGACTTCATGTTGCCGATCTCGGCGGTCAGTGCCGAACCGGCACGACCGGCGAACAACAGCGCCGTCACCACCGGGCCGAGTTCACGCAGCAGGGTCAGCGCAACCATCTGCCCCACCGCCTGCTCCGAACCGTAGCTCGACAGAATGCTGAAACCCTGCAGCGCCAGCACCATGCCGATGAAGATCCCGGAAACAACAATGATCACCAGCGACATTACGCCGACCGAATGCAGTTGCTTGACCAGCAGGCCGAAGCCACCACTGATGCCACCGCGACCCAACAACGCGTGAAACAGAAACAGCGTCGCACGACCGAACACCGCGACGGCATCGATCGCCGCCTCGCCGAACCGGCGTACGCGTTCTATTAATGAAATTCTGCGCATCAGCGCTTCCCCAGAAGATCTGCGCGGTAATCCGTCGCTGGAAAATGGTACGGCACCGGGCCATCGGGATCGCCGGTCATGAACTGACGGATACGCGGCTCGTCCGAGTTCATCAACTCGTCCGGCGTACCCTGCCCCAGCACCTGACCATCACCGACGACATAGATGTAGTCGGCAATGCTCGCGGTTTCGGCCAGATCGTGGGACACCACGATACTGGTTATCCCCAGGGCATCGTTGAGCAGGCGGATCAGGCGGACCAGCACGCCCATGGCGATCGGGTCCTGCCCGACGAACGGTTCGTCGTACATGAGGATCTGCGGATCGAGCGCAATCGCTCGCGCCAGTGCGACGCGGCGCTTCATGCCACCGGACAGTTCGTCCGGCATCAGCTCGATGGCACCGCGCAGACCGACCGCCTGCAATTTGAGCAGGACGATGTCGCGGATCATTTCTTCCGGCAAATCAGTATGAACACGCAGGGGGAAAGCCACGTTCTCGAAAACATCGAGATCGGTGAACAGTGCGCCGCTTTGAAACAGCACACCCATGTGCTTTCGCGCATCGAACAGATCGCTGCGCGAAAGCGCAGGCAGGTTCTGGCCGTTGACCCAGACTTCGCCGCTGGCAGGGCGCAGTTGTGCCCCCATCAATCGCAGCAGCGTGGTCTTGCCACACCCGGAAGGTCCCATGATGCCGGTGACCTTGCCGCGCGGGATGCGAATATCGACGTTATTGAAAATGCTGCGCGCACCGCGCTTGAAGGAGACTCCCTTCAGCTCGACCGCGTAGGCGTTATCGGCACTCATCTAAACTCCTTGCGATGCAGCCTCTCACTCGGACGCCTGTCTTCACTTAAAAAGTACGTACATCCCGGGCAGGCCGAACTGGCGGCGAACTATATCACTGCAAAGGCTACGCGCCCAAGGCTTGTACCAGCCTGTGTTCGGCGATATGACAGGTGCGCAGGCTCTTTTCCCGGGTTTTGGTAACGAGTAATGACAAAGCACGACGAACTTGCGTGAGGCTTTGCAACATAACCGCTATAATCGCCGCCTTTTCATCGGGCTATACGATTTCTGACATGAGCCAATCCAGCGACCTGATTCAATCGGCACAACGCACCATCCAACTCGAAGTGGAAGCCGTACAAGGCTTGTTGCCCCATATCGACGCCGATTTCGTACGCGCTTGCGAGATGATTCTGGCCAGTAAAGGCCGTGTAGTCGTGGTTGGCATGGGCAAGTCCGGGCACATCGGCAACAAGATTGCAGCCACCCTGGCCAGCACCGGCACCCCGGCCTTTTTTGTCCACCCGGCCGAAGCCAGTCATGGCGACATGGGCATGATCACTCGTGACGATGTGATTCTGGCCCTGTCGAACTCCGGCTCGACCAATGAAATCGTAACCCTGCTGCCGTTGATCAAACGTCTGGGCATCCAGCTGATCAGCGTCACCGGCAACCCGCAATCGCCGCTGGCCAAGGCTGCCGAGGTCAATCTCAATGTTCATGTCGAGCATGAAGCCTGCCCGCTGAACCTGGCACCGACCTCGTCGACGACCGCAGCACTGGTCATGGGCGATGCGCTGGCCGTGGCACTGCTGGAAGCACGCGGCTTCACCGCCGAAGATTTCGCTTTCTCGCACCCGGGTGGCGCCCTCGGCCGTCGCCTGCTGCTGAAAGTGGAAAACGTCATGCACGCCGGACAAGAGTTGCCGCAAGTCCAACGCGGCACGCTGCTCAAGGACGCACTGATGGAAATGACCCGTAAAGGTCTGGGCATGACCGTCATCCTTGAAACCGACGGTAAACTCGCCGGGATCTTCACCGACGGCGACTTGCGCCGCACGCTGGATCGCAGCATCGACATCCGCAGCGCCACCATCGACCAGGTAATGACGGCCCACGGCAAGACTGCCCGCCCGGAAATGCTGGCCGCCGAAGCCCTGAAAATCATGGAAGATCACCGAATCAACGCATTGGTAGTCGTAGACGAGGAAGATCGCCCGGTCGGCGCCTTCAACCTCTCCGACCTGCTGCGCGCAGGAGTCATGTAATGAGCAACGATCTGCTGCAACGCGGCAAAGCGATCAAACTGGCGGTTTTCGACGTCGACGGCGTCCTCACCGACGGGCGCCTGTACTTCCTTGAAGACGGCAGCGAGTTCAAGACCTTCAACACCCTCGACGGTCAAGGCATCAAAATGCTGATGAACGCCGGCGTGCAGACCGCTATCATCAGCGGCCGCAAGACACCCGTCGTTGAACGTCGAGCGAAAAACCTGGGGATTCCCCACCTGTTTCAGGGCCGTGAAGACAAACTGGTCGTGCTCGACGGCCTGCTTGCGCAACTGGGCCTAAGCTATGAAGAAGTCGCCTACCTCGGTGACGATCTGCCCGACCTGCCGGTGATTCGCCGGGTAGGCTTGGGCATGGCCGTGGCCAACGCTGCCGATTTCGTCCGCGAACACGCCCATGGCGTTACCCGCGCCCGTGGTGGCGAAGGCGCCGCCCGCGAATTCTGCGAATTGATCCTGCGCGCCCAGGGCCGCCTCGATGCGGCCAACGCCGCGTACCTGTGAGCCAAACCATGTTCAGCAAAAAATTTCGTAACTTCCTGCTGTTCGGCTGCATCGCTGCGATTTTCGCAGCGGTCGGCTATTGGAATATCAGCCCGGAACGCTTTCTCGACAAACCACCGGTCACCTCGGTTGAAACGCCTATCGACTGGTATGCAACCAACACGCATACCCTGCAATACCTGCCGGATGGCAAGGTGCAGTATGAGATGACGTCCGAAAAAGCCGAGCACGTGAAGGCAACCGACGTCACGCTCGTGACCAAACCCGACCTGAACATGTATCGCGGAACAGAATTTCCGTGGCACGTTACCAGTGAGCGCGGTGAAGTGAACTCAGGCGGCACCGAAGTCGAACTGATCGACTCGGTACGCGTTGCGCGCACCGATGAAAAGAAGCGTGACATCCTGATCACGTCCACTCGCATGACCGTGTTCCCGCAGCAGGAATATGCGCAGACCGAGCAACCCGTTAGAATCGACGGCGCTGGCGGTGTATCGACTGGCGTTGGAATGAAAGCGTACCTGAAGGAAAGCAGGATACACCTGCTATCGAACGTAAGAGGACAGTATGAGGCTCGTTAAAACCCTCCCTATTTTGCTCAGTCTGGGCGCAGCACTGGGAAGCGTGAGCGCCTGGGCTCTGCCGAACGATCAGCAGCAACCTATCCGCATTCAGGCCGACGACGCCCAACTGGACGACAAGAACGGCATCGCCACCTATAAAGGTGATGTGATCATCACCCAAGGTTCGATGATCGTTAAAGGCAACACCGTCACCATGACTCGCGCGCCGAATGGAGATATCGACGTGGTGACCTCCGTGGGCAACCTGGCTTATTTCGAGCAGTTGCAAACCCAGGGCGACACCAAACCGGTTCAAGGCTACGGCGTGACGATTCAATACCATGCCCAGCAAAACCGCGTCGTGCTGATCGACAAGGCCAAGGTCGTCGACAAAGACGGCAACGTCACTCAGGGCGAGAAAATCGTCTACGACACCGTGAAGAAACTGGCCAGCGCTGGTCGCGCTACCGGCAGCAAGGTCACCGAAACGCGTCCGCGCATCGACATGGTGATCCAGCCGAAGAAGAAAACCGACGAGAAAACCCAGTAATGGCAACTCTGAAAGCTCAGCACCTGGCCAAGGCCTATAAAAGCCGCCAGGTCGTGCGTGACGTCAGCCTGTCGATCGACAGCGGCCAGATCGTCGGCCTGCTCGGCCCGAACGGTGCCGGCAAGACCACGTGCTTCTACATGATCGTCGGCCTGGTACAGGCCGATCAGGGTCGCGTGCTGATCGACGATCTGGACGTCAGCCACCAGCCGATGCACGGTCGCGCCAAGGCCGGTATCGGCTATCTGCCGCAAGAAGCGTCGATCTTCCGAAAACTGTCGGTGGCCGACAACATCATGGCCATCCTCGAGACCCGTCAGGAGCTCGACAAGGCCGGCCGTCGCAAGGAGCTGGAAAGCCTGCTGCAGGAATTCCACATCAGCCACATCCGCGACAACCTTGGCATGAGCCTGTCCGGTGGTGAACGTCGCCGGGTGGAAATCGCTCGCGCGCTGGCAACGGCACCGAAATTCATCCTGCTCGACGAACCGTTCGCCGGTGTCGATCCGATCTCGGTCGGCGACATCAAGCAGATCATCCACCACCTCAAGGCCAAGGGCATCGGTGTATTGATCACCGACCACAACGTCCGTGAGACGCTGGACATCTGCGAAACCGCTTACATCGTCAACGATGGTCAACTGATCGCCGAAGGCGATGCAGAAACCATCCTGGCCAACGATCTGGTCAAGGAAGTGTATCTGGGCCACGAGTTCCGCTTGTAAGCGTAACAGTGCCCGGTGCGCCGCCCGGGCGCTGTATCGATTCAAGCAGGAATTAATACGCTTTAATTGTTACAGCGCTCTAGGCAAACACTTCAGTTTCAGGCATATAATTTGCTTAAGTTTGGCGCCCCGGCGCCCTGTAGTGGATGGCGCATAGCGCCGGCGAATAAGGTGTTAAGCCCCTGCCATGAAACCATCGCTAGTCTTGAGAATGGGCCAGCAGCTGACGATGACACCGCAGCTGCAACAGGCCATCCGCCTGCTCCAATTGTCGACCCTGGATCTGCAACAGGAAATCCAGGAGGCTCTGGAATCCAATCCGATGCTCGAACGCCAGGAAGAAGGCGAAGACTTCGACAATTCCGACCCTATGGCCGACAACGCCGAACAGAAGCCCAACACCGAGATCCAGGAACCCTCGTATCAGGAAACCGCGCCGACGGTGGACAACCTGGAGGAAGGTGACTGGAGCGAGCGTATCCCCAACGAACTGCCGGTCGATACCGCCTGGGAAGACGTCTATCAGACCAGCGCCAGCAGCCTGCCCAGCAGCGATGACGACGAATGGGACTTCACCACCCGCACGTCCGCCGGCGAGAGCCTGCAAAGCCACCTGCTGTGGCAACTGAACCTGGCACCGATGTCCGACACCGATCGCCTGATCGCCGTCACCCTGATCGATTGCATCAACAATCAGGGCTACCTGGACGAAACCCTCGAAGAAATCCTCGAGGCGTTCGATCCGGAACTCGACATCGAACTCGATGAAATCGAAGCCGTCCTGCACCGCATTCAGCAATTCGAACCTGCTGGTATCGGCGCGCGCAACCTTAGTGAATGCCTGCTGCTGCAATTGCGTCAGCTACCCGCCAAGACGCCTTGGCTGGCTGAAGCGAAACGTTTGGTCAGCGATTACATCGACCTGCTCGGCAGCCGCGATTACAGCCAGTTGATGCGCCGCATGAAGCTCAAGGAAGACGAGCTGCGCCAGGTCATCGAACTGGTGCAAAGCCTCAATCCGCGCCCTGGCTCGCAAATCGAATCCACTGAAGCCGAATACGTTGTCCCTGACGTCATCGTGCGCAAGGACAACGAGCGCTGGCTGGTCGAGCTGAATCAGGAATCGGTGCCGCGTCTGCGCGTCAACGCCCAGTACGCCGGTTTCGTCCGCCGTGCCGACACCAGCGCCGACAACACCTTCATGCGCAATCAGTTGCAGGAAGCCCGCTGGTTCATCAAGAGCCTGCAGAGCCGCAACGAAACCCTGATGAAAGTAGCCACCCAGATCGTCGAGCATCAGCGCGGTTTTCTGGAGTACGGCGACGAGGCCATGAAACCGTTGGTTCTGCACGACATCGCTGAAGCGGTCGGCATGCACGAATCGACCATTTCCCGGGTGACCACACAGAAATTCATGCATACCCCGCGCGGTATTTATGAACTGAAATACTTTTTCTCCAGCCACGTCAGCACCTCCGAAGGCGGCGAATGCTCGTCCACGGCGATCCGCGCGATCATCAAAAAACTGGTTGCCGCGGAAAATCAGAAAAAGCCGTTGAGTGACAGCAAGATCGCTGGTTTACTGGAGGCACAAGGCATTCAGGTGGCTCGCCGCACCGTCGCCAAGTACCGCGAATCCCTCGGGATCGCGCCTTCGAGCGAACGCAAGCGGTTGATGTAAGCCACGTTACAGCGTTCCAGTGGCAGGCTATCCAGCCTGCCGCTTTATGCACTGGCAACGAAGGAGAAGCTGTATGCAAGTCAACATCAGTGGACACCAACTGGAAGTGACCCAACCTCTGCGTTCCTACATCGAGGAAAAACTCCAACGACTGGAGCGCCATTTCGACAAGATCACCAACGTGCAAGTCACGATGTGCGTCGAAAAGCTGAAGCAGAAAATCGAAGCCACCTTGCATATTCCCGGCGGAGAAGTGGTTGCCAATGCCGAGCATGACGACATGTATGCCGCCATTGACCTGCTGACCGACAAGCTGGATCGCCAACTCAAAAAGCATAAGGAAAAGACCCAAAGCCTCCTCCAGGGCGCGACCGGTCGATAACCCCCCATTCCATGATCCGACTTGAAAGTATCCTGACCCCCGGCCGTTCCCTCGTGAACGTGCCGGGCGGCAGTAAAAAGAAAGCCCTCGAACAAATTGCCAACCTGATCGCCCGCGAAGTGGCGGATCTGGAGATGCAAGATGTCTACGAGGCACTGATTGCCCGTGAAAAACTCGGTTCCACCGGTTTTGGTAACGGCATCGCCATTCCCCATTGCCGCCTCAAGGGTTGCACAGCACCGATCAGTGCGCTGATGCACCTTGATGCTCCGATTGATTTCGACGCCATTGACGGCGCACCGGTTGACCTGCTGTTTGTTTTGCTGGTCCCGGAGGCTGCCACCGATGCGCACCTGGAGCTGCTGCGCCAGATCGCCAGCATGCTCGATCGCAAGGAAGTGCGTGAAAAACTGCGCAGCGCTCCAAGCAATGAAGCGTTGTATCAGGTTGTCCTGGACGAGCAGAACGGGCACTAATCATGCGCTTGATCATCGTCAGCGGCCGTTCCGGCTCGGGTAAAAGTACGGCTCTGGATGTCCTTGAGGACAACGGCTATTACTGCATCGACAACCTGCCCGCAGGCTTGCTGCCGGAACTGGCCGAACGCGCGCTGATTCACACGGAACTGGCGCAGCCGCTGGTAGCCGTGTCCATCGATGCGCGCAACCTGCCGAGCCACCTGACACGCTTTCCCGAACTGCTTGAAGATGTCCGGGCCAAACACATCCAGTGCGACGTCCTGTATCTGGACGCCGACGAAGAAACCCTGCTCAAGCGTTTCTCCGAAACCCGCCGTCGTCACCCGCTGAGCAACGCCAACCGCTCACTGGCCGAGGCGATCCAGGATGAAACCGCCCTGCTCGGCCCGATTGCCGACCTCGCGGACCTGAAGATCAACACCACCAATCTGAACCTGTACCAGTTGCGCGACTCCATCAAGCTGCGTCTGCTGAACCAGCCGGAGCCGGGGACCGCATTTCTGGTCGAGTCCTTCGGCTTCAAGCGCGGCATGCCGGTGGATGCGGACCTGGTGTTCGATGTGCGCTGCCTGCCCAATCCGTACTGGAAGCCGGAACTGCGCGCGCAATCGGGTCTCGATGCGCCGGTGGCTGAATACCTGGCGGCACAGCCGGAGGTCGAAGAAATGTTTCAGGACATCTTCACCTACCTGCACAAGTGGCTGCCACGCTTCGCCGCGAGCAACCGCGCTTACGTCACCATTGCCATTGGCTGCACCGGCGGGCATCACCGCTCCGTCTACCTGACCGAACGTCTGGGTCAGGCCCTGCAGAAAACCCTGAAGAACGTCCAGGTTCGCCACCGCGACCTCACTTAAAGGATTCACACCGCGATGCCTGCTCTGGAAATCGAAATCATCAACAAGCTGGGCCTGCATGCCCGCGCATCGGCCAAGTTTGTCGGGGTGGCCGGGCAGTATCCGGATTGCACGATCAGAGTGGGCCGTACACCAGAGACCACGGTTGATGGCAAAAGCATCATGGCGATGATGATGCTGGCTGCTGGCAAGGGCACCAAGATCTATCTGAGTACCGAAGGTGAAAAGGATCAGGAGGCGCTGGATGCGCTGGTGGCGTTGATCAACAACTACTTCGACGAAGGCGGCTGACAGCCAAAGTCAAAACATCGCAGCCTGCGGCAGCTCCTGCATTGGAATACGTTCCCTGTAGGAACTGCCGCAGGCTGCGGTCTTTTGCTCTGCTTCAACCCAACGCCGTATCCATCACCATCATCAGACAAAACCCGATCAACAGGCCAAGACTGGCCAGTTTGTCATGACCATTGCGTCGCGACTCGGGAATCACTTCATGGGTCACCACAAGCAACATCGCCCCCGCCGCCAGAGCTAGTCCTAATGGCAACAGCACCTGCGCAAGACTGACCAGCCACGCACATAACAACGCAAACACCGGTTCGACCAGACCTGACGCCGCGCCGATCAGAAACGCCCTGACCCGCGACATCCCCGCCCCGGCCAACACCAGCGCAATCACCAGACCTTCCGGGACATCCTGGAAAGCGATACCCATGGCCAGGCTGTCCGCATCCGGCATGCCGCCGCCAGCAGAAACGCCGACGGCCATGCCTTCAGGGATGTTATGGGCAATGATGGCGAACACGAACAGCCAGATCCGTGGTGGAATCACCGGATGCTCGACGGTGCCGACGAGCATTTCCGGGGACGCGCCGGAAACCTTGCGATCGACCAGATACAGCCCGAACGCACCCAGCATGATGCCGAAGCAGATCAGGCCGCTGGCACCCCACGGTGTCAGTCCGAGGCTTTCGGCGGCAGCAATGCCCGGCACGATCAGCGAAAACGCCGTCGCCGCCAGCATCACCCCGGCACCAAAACCCAGCAAGGTATCACTGAGTGTCTGCGGCATCCGCCGGATCACCAGCACTGGCACAGCCCCGAGCGCCGTGCCGAGGGCGCAGATCGCGCCGCCCTGCAACGCCCGCAACAGCCTCGGCTCGAGATTCAGCCATTCCAGTCCGTGGGCGACCAGCAAAGTCATGCCCGCCAACAGCAACAGCGATCCCACTGCGTAACGAAACATACGCCCACTTCCGATCGCCAGCGTTTCAGTGCCCATAGTCAGCCTTGGATTGTTTTTATAGAAGACTTAAACCAGCGCAGCCTGATAACGCGCAGCGACTTCAGGCCAATTGATCACGTTATAAAAGGCGTTGATGTATTCCGGCCGACGGTTCTGATACCGCAGGTAGTAGGCGTGCTCCCAGACATCGAGACCGAGAATCGGCGTGTTGCCGTTCATCAAGGGGCTGTCCTGGTTGCCGCTGCTTTCCACCAGCAGTTTTTTCTCCGGGGTCACGCTCAGCCAGGCCCAGCCGCTACCGAAGCGGGTCAGCGCGGCTTTGGTGAAGGCTTCCTTGAAACTGTCGAGGCCGCCCAATTGTTCATCGATGGCTTTGGCCAACGCGCCGTCCGGTTTGCCGCCGCCGCTTGGCACCATGACTTCCCAGAACAGCGAGTGATTGGCGTGACCGCCGCCCTGATTGATCACTGCCGCACGGAGTTTTTCCGGCAGATCCTTGACGCTGGCGACCAGTTTTTCTACCGGCCATTCGGCGTATTCAGTGCCTTCTACGGCGGCGTTGAGGTTGTTGATGTAGGTCTGGTGATGCTTGGTGTAGTGAATCTCCATAGTCTGCGCATCGATGTGCGGTTCGAGCGCGTCGTAGGCGTAAGGCAAGGCAGGCAAGGTAAAAGCCATTTCAATGGACTCCATGGTGATGGGGGGCCGGCGCGCGGCGCGCATTGCCGGTATCCGGATGCAGCAGGCGTTGGGTGCGCGGGTATTCACCGTGCTCGCTGATGAAATTCAACAGCTCGACGTAAGTCTTGCTGCTCTGGCGCAGCGCCGCTTCACGCAAGGCCAGGCGCTGACGTTCGTCCTGCATGGTCTGCAACAAGCGTTGATGGATGGCGCAGAGGTATTCGGCGCTCTCCTCCGGCTGATTCAGGCGCAAGTGCAGATCGGCCAGGTTGTGGTGGGAGATGACGCAAGCCGCCACCGCTTCGTCGGCATCCGCCCAGCGTTCGAACAACACTTGCGCCAGGGCCAGGGCTTGCAGGTAAGCCTCACGGGCGTCGATCAGTTCGCCGAGCATGAAGCAGCGATTGGCCCGTTCGATCGTGCGTTTCCAGTGCTCCATGGTGAGCCTCCAAAGCGGTTGCAGGGTTTACACGCCGCCGGCGGTGAGTTTCTCGGGGTTGAGCAACTCTTCCAGTTGGCTGCGCGACAGGTCGGTGTGTTCCAGGGCGACGTCGATTACCGCACGGCCTTCCTTGTAGGCCTGCTTGGCGATTTCGGCGGCTTTCTGGTAACCGATGATCGGGTTGAGCGCGGTCACCAGAATCGGGTTGCGCGACAACGCTTCTTTAAGGCGCGACTCGTTCACCTTGAAGCTGACGATGGCTTTGTCGCCGAGCAAGCGGCTGGAATTGGCCAGCAGCTCGATGCTGCTCAGCAGGTTCTGCGCGATGATCGGCAGCATAACGTTCAGTTCGAAATTGCCCGACTGACCGGCAATGGTGATCACCGAATCGTTGCCGATCACCTGCGCGGCAACCATGGCGGTGGCTTCCGGGATCACCGGATTGACTTTGCCCGGCATGATCGACGAGCCCGGTTGCAGGGCTTCGAGTTCGATTTCACCGAGGCTGGCAAGCGGGCCTGAGTTCATCCAGCGCAGGTCGTTGGCGATTTTCATCAGCGACACCGCAGTGGCCTTGAGCTGGCCGGAGACGGCGACGGCGGTGTCCTGCGAGCCGATCAGCGCGAACAGATCCTTGCCCGGGGTGAATTCCACGTCGGTCAATTGACTCAACTGGCGGCTGAAACGTGCGGCGAATTCAGGATGCGCGTTGATCCCGGTGCCGACCGCCGTGCCACCCTGCGCCAGGGATTGCAGGCTTGGCAGCAAATCCTGCAGATGACTGATGTTGGCCTTGAGCTGCTGCGCCCAACCGTTCAGTACCTGGCTCATGCGCACTGGCATCGCGTCCATCAAATGCGTGCGGCCGGTTTTGACGTGGCGATGTACGTGCGTGGCTTTGTGCTCGATCACTTGCACCAGGTGCAGCAGCGCCGGCAGCAGTTGTTCGTGCAGGGCCAGCGCAGCACTGACGTGAATGGTGGTCGGGATGATGTCGTTGCTGCTCTGGCCGCAGTTGACGTGATCGTTGGCGTTGACCGGCTCGCCGAGCAGACGGCTGGCCAGGGTGGCGATCACTTCGTTGGCGTTCATGTTGGAACTGGTGCCGGAACCGGTCTGGAAGATGTCCACCGGGAAATGCGGCATGAAGTCGCCTTCGAGCAAGCCTTGCGCGGCGTCGCTGATGGCTTTGCCCTGCGCGGCGCTGATCTGGTTGAGTTCAACGTTGGCGCGGGCGGCGGCGGCTTTGGCGAGGATCAGCGCGCGGATGAATTGCGTCGGCATCGGTTTGCCGCTAATCGGGAAGTTATCCACCGCGCGCTGGGTTTGCGCGCCGTAGAGAGCGTCCACCGGCACCTGCAGTTCGCCCATGCTGTCGCGCTCAATACGTGTCTTGGTCATCTGAAAATCCTTGCACCAGTTCAATAAGAGGAATCGAGGGCAGCAGTTCGCAGGTGGCGAGCTGCCAGGTATAGCGTTGCCAACGCTGGAGCCGGCATTTGCACAGGGACAGGCGCTCCATTTCACGCAGTGGACGCCAGGCTTGATCGAGACAGAAGCTGCGCCAATGCCACGGCAAGGCGATGTCGGTGGCCGTGTCGAGCAGCAGATGGAAGGAGGTTTCAGCGATGGTCCAGGGAGAAGTCGCCGTACAACAGGCCAGATACCGGCCCTCGGCCAGATAGTGTTCGATCAGGCGCGGTTCGTCGGGATCCATCGCGCAACGGATCTGGCGACTCATCCAGCGCCAGCTTTCGAGGTACGGCTGCTCGTGCAAGGCAGAACTCATGATCCGGGGCTCATCCGATAATGAGATTTATTATTAGATGATAATGAGAACCAAAACAAGAGCGTCGAACCATGCAGATCTCATTGTGAGAGCGAGCCTGCTCGCGAAGGCTTCGTGCCGCTCACCACTGCGGTCGGCCGTGAAATCGCTTTCGCGAGCAGGCTCGCTCCCACATTGGTTTTGTATGGAGCCAATAAAAAAGGCGCGCCACCCGATGAGGTGGCGCGCCTTTTGTGTCTGACGGCCGGGGTTTAGCTGCCCGCGACAGTCATCCGCTCGATCAACACCGAACCGGTGCGAATGTTGCTGCGCAGCTCCAGATCATTACCGACCGCGACGATCTGCTTGAACATATCGCGCATGTTGCCGGCGATGGTCACCTCCTGCACGGCGAACTGGATTTCGCCATTCTCGACCCAGAAACCCGCCGCCCCGCGCGAATAGTCGCCGGTGACCATGTTCAAGCCATGGCCCATCAATTCGGTGACCAGCAAGCCACGGCCCATGCGCTTCAACAGTGCAGCCTGGTCTTCATCGCCATGGGTGACGAACAGGTTGTGTACGCCGCCTGCGTTGGCCGTGCTCGGCATACCCAGTTTACGTCCGGAGTACGTGCCGAGGATGTACGACACCAGCTCGCCCTTTTCGACGAACGGTTTGGCATACGTCGCCAGACCATCACCGTCGTAGGAAGCACTGCCCATCGCGCGCATCAGGTGCGGACGCTCATCGATGGTCAGCCATTCCGGGAACAGCTTCTGCCCCAGGGTGCCTTCAAGGAAGGACGACTTGCGATACAGGCTGCCACCGGACACCGCCGAGAGGAAACTGCCAAACAGACCACCCGCCAGTTCTGCGGAAAACAGCACCGGCACTTCGCAAGTCGGCACCGGGCGCGCGCCCAGACGGCTCGCCGCCCGTTGCGCAGCACGCTGGCCGATGCTTACCGGATCCGCGAGCAAAGTGCCCTGACGGTTTACGTCATACCAGTAATCGCGCTGCATCTGGCCATCGGCCTCGGCAATCATCACGCAACTCAGGCTGTGCCGCGTCGATGCGTAGCCACCAATGAAACCGTGGCTGTTGCCGTACACGCGGCAGCCCTGATGAGTGCTGAGGGTGGTGCCGTCGGCATTCTTGATCCGCGCATCGGCGTCGAATGCCGCCGCTTCACAGAGCAAGGCCTTCTCGATGGCCTGCTCCGGGGTGATGTCCCACTCGTGGAACAGGTCGAAATCGTGTTGTTCCTTGGCCATCAACGCCGCATCGGCCAGGCCCGAGGCTTCGTCTTCGGAAGTGTGTTTGGCGATTGCCAGTGCGGCAGCGACGGTTTCGCGAATCGCATCCGGACCGGTCGCCGACGTGCTGGCCGAGCCTTTGCGCTGGCCCACATACAGGGTGATGCCAAAGCCCTGATCGCGGTTGAATTCGACCGTTTCGACTTCGCGCTGACGCACCGACGTCGACAGTCCCTGCTCCAGCGACACCGCGACTTCGCAGGCACTGGCGCCCTGACGCTTGGCTTCGGCGATGATCTGCTCGACTTGTTCCTGCAGTGCCGGCAATGCCTGCGGGCCGACGCTTTGAACTGCACTCATGCTCATCTCCACTCAAATTCTGCTTTCGGCTGGGGTCATCGAGCGACCGGGCCGGACAAGCGGCCCCCGACTGGTTATCATGGCGGCGTTTCTTTGCGGACTGCCACCATGGTTGATTCTTACGACGACTCCCTCGATACGGGAGAAAAAAGCAAATCTCAGGTCAAACGCGAGCTGCATGCTCTGGTTGACCTCGGCGAGCGCCTGACAACACTCAAGCCAGACTTGATCGCAAAACTGCCGCTGACCGACGCTATGCGCCGGGCGTTGGCCGATGCGCCCAAGCACACCGCGAACATCGCGCGTAAACGGCACTTGCAGTTCATCGGCAAACTGATGCGCGATCAGGACACTGACGCAATTCTGACCTTGCTCGATCAACTCGATGCCTCGACTCGTCAGTACAACGAGCGTTTCCACAATCTCGAACGCTGGCGTGATCGCCTGATCGCGGGCGACGATGCCGTGCTGGAAAAATTCGTCGTCGAGTATCCGGACGCCGATCGCCAGCAACTGCGTTCCCTGATCCGTCAGGCTCAGCACGAGGTTGCGCAAAACAAACCTCCTGCTTCCAGCCGCAAGATCTTCAAGTACATCCGTGAGCTGGACGAGACTCAACGCGGTCTGCGTTGATATTCGCCACCGGGTGGTCGCCCTGCGCGCCACCCGAAGCTCCACCTCCTCTTATGCGCCCGTGCCACCCACGGTGATCGCATCGATTTTCAGCGTCGGCTGACCTACACCTACCGGCACCGATTGCCCATCCTTGCCGCACGTGCCCACACCGCTGTCCAGCGCCAGATCGTTACCGACCATCGACACCCGGCTCATCGCCTCGGGGCCGTTGCCGATCAACGTCGCGCCTTTGACCGGCGCAGTGATCTTGCCGTCTTCGATCAGGTACGCCTCGCTGGTGGAGAACACAAACTTGCCGCTGGTGATATCGACCTGACCGCCGCCGAGGTTGGCGCAGTAGATGCCCTTCTTCACCGACGCGATGATTTCTGCCGGATCGCTTTCGCCACCGAGCATGTAAGTGTTGGTCATGCGTGGCATCGGCAGATGCGCGTAGGATTCACGACGACCATTACCGGTGCGGGCCACGCCCATCAGACGCGCATTGAGCTTGTCCTGCATGTAGCCCTTGAGTACGCCGTTTTCGATCAGCGTGGTGCACTCGGTCGGGGTGCCCTCGTCGTCGACGCTCAGCGAACCGCGACGGCCGCTCAAGGTGCCGTCATCGACGATAGTGCAAAGTTTCGAGGCAACCATTTCGCCCATGCGGCCGCTGTAGGCCGAACTGCCCTTGCGGTTGAAGTCGCCTTCGAGACCGTGGCCGACGGCTTCGTGCAACAGCACACCGGACCAGCCCGAACCCAACACCACCGGCAACGTACCGGCCGGTGCAGGAATCGCTTCCAGATTTACCAGCGCTTGGCGCAACGCTTCACGGGCGTAGCCCATGGCGCGATCTTCGGCGAGGAAATAGCGGTAGTCGGTACGCCCGCCGCCGCCATGCCCGCCACGCTCGCGACGGCCATTCTGTTCGACGATCACACTGACGTTGAAACGCACCAGTGGACGCACATCGGCGGCCAGACCGCCGTCGGTGGACGCCACCAGAATCCGCTCCCACACACCCGCCATGCTGACGCTGACCTGCTGGATACGCGGGTCAAGTGCGCGGGTGGCGACATCGATGCGCTTGAGCAGCTCGACTTTCTCGGCGCGGCTCAACACTTCCAGCGGGTTATCCGGCGCGTATAACTGTGCAACATCTTGAGTGGTAAACGCCTGGACTGTGCCGTTCTGCCCGGCCCGGGAGATCGAACGCGCGGCACGGGCCGCTGCACCGAGGGCTTCAAGGGTGATTGCGTTGCTGTAGGCAAAACCGGTTTTCTCACCGGACTGCGCGCGCACGCCGACACCCTGATCAAGGTTGAAGCTGCCTTCCTTGACGATGCCGTCTTCCAGCGCCCAGGATTCGGAAATCTGGCCCTGGAAATACAGGTCGGCGGCGTCGATGCCGGGGCCGGCCAGGTCGCCGAGCACGCCTTGCAGGCTCTCGATCGTCACGCCGCCGGGCGCCAACAGGTGATCACTGACTGAGGACAACAACTCGCTCATAGGTTTACGCCTTAAATTCGTGTTCTGAGGCAGGCCGCTGTGCGCCCTGCGAGAAAAACCGCCGATGACGCGTCACCGGCATTCGCGCCCTGATGGACGCTTGTTCATTGCTATCGCGCTCGGCCAACAACACCGCTTCGCCTTGATCCTGACTCGCCAGCACCCGGCCCCACGGGTCGATGATTGCCGCATGGCCGAACGTTTCTCGCGGTCCCGGATGGGTTCCGCCTTGTGCTGCGGCAAGCACATAACACTGTGTCTCGATGGCGCGTGCGCGAATCAGCACATCCCAATGCGCTGCGCCGGTCACCGCAGTAAAGGCTGACGGTGCGGTAATCAACTCGGCACCGGCGGCACGTAATTCGCTGTACAGCTCGGGAAAGCGCAAGTCGTAACACACGGTCAGACCGACTCGCCCCACGGGCGTATCGGCAACGACAACGCCACTGCCATAAGCATAGTCATCGGATTCGCGATAACGGCCGCGATTGTCCGCCACATCCACATCGAACAAATGCAACTTGTCATAGCGTGCAACGATTTCGCCATGCTCATTGACCAGCAGCGAGCAGGCGTTGGCTTTGGCCGTCGGCTGATCCACTGGAGGCAACGGCAAGGTGCCGGCCACTATCCATAACTTGAGGTCGCGGGCGGTCTGTTTCAACCACGGCAGGATCGGCCCTTCGCCCAATGCTTCGGCGCGGCCGATATCAGCGATGTCGCGACGGCCCATGGCGGCGAAGTTTTCCGGCAGCACCGCCAGCTTCGCGCCACCGGCCGCTGCCTGTTCGAGCAGGCGCCGGGCCTGGGCCAGATTGGCCAGCACGTCGCTCTGGCTGACCATTTGAATCACCGCTAAAGACATGGCGAACTCCGCAAGAGATATGCGGCCATGCTACTCCATCGGTTCAGTGGCTGGCTGTTCAAAAAGGCTTGTCGAAGGTGATTTTCGGCTCTTTCCATGGGCCTTTGACGGTGTATTTCACACTGGCAAAGCGCGCCACGCGGTCACCGATCAGCTTGTCGATCAGGAACAACGCGCCGCCGACCGCCGGTGCGCCGACGATCAGCGCCGCAATCGGCAGGTTGTTGGTCACCGGCAAGGTCACCAGCAACTTGGCGTCCACCTGATCACCGACCAGATCCAGCGTACCGTCCAGCTCAATGTTGCTCGAAGGACCGGTCAGGCGAATCGGTTCACGGGTGACATACACACCGTTATTTGCCACCAACAGGCCTTTGACCCGGTCGTAGCTCAAGCCTTTGCCGAACAGATCGGAGAAGTCCAGACGCAGACGCCGGCCGATGGAGTTGAAGTTAAGCAGGCCAAACACTCGCAACGCCTGCGCACCGCCCTCCACTTCAACAAACTGACCTTTGTTCAACGACGCATCAAGAGTGCCGGAGAAGCGCTTGGTCGCCAGCCAGGCCGGCGAGCCCGGCCAACGGCCGTCGACGTCCATATGAAATTCTTCGCTGGTCACGCTCGGCGCAAAGCCCCAACCCTTGAGGACATCGGCGAGATTCTTGCCGCCAATCCGGCCCTTGAACCAGCTATTGGTCGCCCCCGGCGCACCTTCCCAGCCGCCGTTGCCCTGCAACAGGATGCCTTTGAGGCCCATATCGAGGTTGTTCAGGGCGATGCCTTTCGCGGTCGGTCGCACTTTGAGCGACCAGCCGCCGACCAGATCCGGCCCGAGAAACAGTTGATTGATGGTGATGTCCAGCGCCGGAATCTTCGTCGGATCGACCGACGCCAACGGGTCTGGCGAATTTTCGTCAGCCTGTACCGTCGGGTCCGGCGCTGGCAGTTTCACGTACTGCAAATTCACCGCAATCGGCACGCCCTTGGCGTCCGGCAGGCTCGCCGAGCCCTTGGCCTGCTGGCTATCGAGAGCCAGATTCCATGCGCCTGGTTTGCGATTGACCTGCACCGATGCCTGATCCAGCGTGGTCCCGAGTGCCGTGAGCTTGCCGACTTTGAAATCAGCACTGTTGAGCAATTGCTTGGCGCTGCCGCCCGGATCCTGCCCGGCGTATTTGTTCACCAGATCCTGCCACGGCGCGACGTCCAGTTCCGAGAGCACCCCGCGAACCCGCAAGCCTTTGGCGCCCGGCAGCACCGCTTCGCCGGCACCGAGGAACAATTCGCCACGGCCCTCGGCAAAATTGCTCGGCGGTGCCGCGAAGGTGAAATTGGCCAGTTGGTCGTAGTTGACCCAATAACGTCGCTCCTGCCCCTGCAAAGTCATACGGAACACGGTATCGCGTCCGACATCTGCCGCCATACCGAACGGTGCCGGCAGATCCACCGCCACACCCTTCATGCTGGAACTGACCATCAACTGGCTGTCGGCGCCGTCCAGATTCAATTGCAACTGATAAGGAATGGTCCCGGAAACCGGCAATGGTTGCGTCACGCCCAGCCAGTCGGTGAGTTTCTTCACTTCGACCTGACCGGATGCGGCAACCCGGGTCTTGAGCTTGCCGGGGCTGCCATCAGCGAAGATCTGCGCGGTCACCGGTTTGTCGAACGCCCGCGCGGCGATGTTCTGCCCGCTGAGTCCTTTGGCGCTGTCAAAGCGGAAATCACCCTTGAGTTGGGTCAGCTCAAGCTTCGGCTCGGCGAGTTTCAGGCGCGCATTGGCGGTTTTGAAGTCGACCAGAATCTTCGGCAGGTCGCCGCCCTTGTCCAGCGGGATGTCCAGTTTGAGCTTGCCTTGCAGATCACCCGCCCCTTCCCATCCGGCAAAGGTCTCACCGGTGCCGATCGGCGCTTCCTGAAGAATCTTCAAGCCATCCCCCAACCCACCGGCAAAGGCGCCATCGAGGAACATATGCGTATGTTGTCCGGCCGGCACATGGGGAATATTGACGAAGACATCGCTGACTTGAGTGTCGAGCAACTGGCCCTTGTCGGCCACGATCCGCACACCACTGTCTTCGATAAACACATCGCCACTGACCTTGCTTACGTGCGGCCAGCCCGGCTGGAACGCCAGTTCAGCGTCGTGCACTTTGAAGAACAGACTGATACTGCGATCGGCCTCCCCGGCATTTTTGCTCAGCGAGCCCTGATACTGGAAGAAGCCCTGATCGACTGCACCTTTGAGGATGGCCGTACGCAGCCACTCGTCGAGCGCCGGGCTGAGCACTTGAGGCAGGTACTTGGCCGTGTAGCGACCGTCGCCATCGACCAGACCGACCCGCAGGTCCATGTAGTCTTCCTGGCTATGGTCGAAATGCAGGCGTATCAGGAAATCGCCGGCAATCTTGCCTTCCTCGCCAAGCACCTTCAGGTACGGAGCGATCAGGGTGAAGCCGTCTTTGTCGAGCTTCCAGGTCAGCCGCGCATTGGCCTGAATGTACTGCCATGGCTTGGCGAAAATCGGGTCGAGGTGCAGGACAAAATCCTTGCTGTCCATGCGCAACTCGCCACCGTCCAGGTTACCGCTGAGGCTACCACTGACGTTTCGTGCTGCCGGAGCGCCGTGATAGGCATCGAAACCAACATTGTCCAGATTGGTGGCGAAACTGAATTTGTTGCCATCGGTGGCATTGGGGCGAAAATCCAGCAGCACGTTGCGCAGCCCACCGGTGACTTTCAGATGGTCAACGGCCGTGGCGAAACCTTGCGGCAACGGCCCCAACGCATTGAGCACCGGGGTGATCGGAGTCAGATCGAGACGATCCGCCTGCAAGTGCCAGAGCTCTTCCACCTTGTCGGTTGCGCGCGTCTGCTTCAGTTGGACATGAGACTCCCAACGGTTTTCGCCGAAACTCATCGCCAGTGAATCGAGGGTAATGGTCGCACCCTCATCACTGTTCTCGTAGTAGGCATTAAGCGCCAGATTATTGATCTGGATCGGCTTGCGATCGGCATAGGCGCCAGTCAGTTGCGGAGCATTCAAGCGTAACGCGGCACTCTGCAGTGTGCCCTTGGCCCAATTGACCCAAAGTTCGCCACCGGCTTTGATCTCGGAAAAATTCCATTGCTGGGTCAGACGTTCTGGCAGCCACTTCGACCAGTCGCTTTGCGGCAGGCTGGCATAACCGTCCACCACACTGTCCTGCCATTGCTCCGGGCGAATCCGCGTGCGCAGGCTCAGTGCAACGGGCTGGCCATCCGGCAAGGTCAAACGCGCATCGAGCCGTTGACGGCTGGCGCCGGTTTTCAGATTGAGGCCGACATAGGTGAGGGTGAGCGGCGCGTGATCCAGCGGTTGCAAAGTTACCTGACTGTCGAGCAACGACAGTTGCTGAATCATTTGCGAACGATTGAACAGTTGCTGCGGGTCGAGCGGCTGATCGTGCTGCACCGGCAGACCTTCCAGCGCCCAACTGCCGTCCTCGGCTTCCTTGAGGCTGATTTTCAGGCCGTTGAGTTCAAGATGGGCAATGCGCACTTCGCGCGCCAACAAGCTGGCCCAAAGATCCGGTACCGCGCGCACTCGATCCAGACGCAACGCATTGGCGCCAGCGCCGACCATCACATCATGGGCCAGCAGGATCGGCGCAAAACCGCTCCAGTTGCCTTCAAGTTCGCCGATCTGCAACGGCATGCCGAGGGCGGCACTCGCCTTGTCTTCGATGTCGGCGCGATATTCGGCCACCAGCGGGGTCAGCTCACGACCGAGACTGACGTACAACGCCATCAACACCAGAACCAACGCGCACAGGCCCAGCCCCCAGCGGGTGAGTGTGGCCAGAATGCGTGTCAGACGCTCCATGTCAGTTGGCTCCCATGGCAAAAATACTGCGAAAAGCTGAGGCCAGCCGCGGTGGAATAAAAGTGACGCAGGGGATCAGAGCAGCACCACGTCATATTGTTCCTGGGAATACATGGTTTCCACCTGGAAGCGTATGGTGCGACCGATAAACCCTTCAAGCTCGGCGACGTTACCGGATTCTTCGTCAAGCAAGCGATCCACCACTTTCTGGTTCGCCAACACCCGATAACCCTCGGCCTGATAGGCGCGCGCTTCACGGAGGATCTCGCGGAAGATCTCGTAACAGATGGTTTCCGCAGTCTTGAGTTTGCCACGCCCCTGACAACTGCTGCACGGCTCGCACAGCACCTGTTCGAGACTTTCGCGGGTACGCTTGCGGGTCATCTGCACCAGGCCCAACTCGGTGATGCCGATGATGTTGGTCTTGGCGTGATCACGCTCCAGCTGTTTTTCCAGGGTGCGCAACACTTGGCGTTGATGCTCTTCATCTTCCATGTCGATGAAGTCGATGATGATGATCCCGCCCAGGTTGCGCAGGCGCATTTGCCGGGCGATCGCGGTGGCCGCTTCGAGATTGGTCTTGAAGATGGTTTCTTCGAGGTTGCGATGGCCGACGAAAGCTCCGGTGTTCACGTCGATGGTGGTCATGGCTTCCGCCGGATCCACCACCAGATAGCCACCGGATTTCAGCGGCACCTTGCGTTCGAGGGCTTTCTGGATTTCGTCTTCGACACCATAGAGGTCGAAAATCGGTCGTTCACCCGGGTAGTGTTCCAGACGATCGGCGATTTCCGGCATCAGTTCGGCGACGAACTGCGTGGTTTTCTGGAAGGTTTCCCGGGAATCGATGCGAATCTTCTCGATCTTCGGGTTGACCAGGTCACGCAGCGTACGCAGCGCCAGACCGAGGTCCTCGTAAATCACGCTAGGCGCGGAGATGGTTTTGATCTGCTCGTTGATCTGGTCCCACAGGCGCCGCAGGTAACGGATGTCCATGAGGATTTCATCGGCGCCAGCGCCTTCGGCGGCGGTGCGCAGAATGAAACCACCGGCCTCCTTGATGCCTTCTTTGGCCACGCAATCGCTGACCACCTGCTTGAGGCGTTCGCGCTCGGCTTCGTCTTCGATCTTCAACGAGATGCCGACGTGGGCGGTGCGCGGCATGTACACCAGATAACGCGAAGGTATCGACAGCTGCGTGGTCAAGCGCGCGCCTTTGGAACCGATCGGGTCCTTGGTGACTTGCACCACCAGGCTTTGGCCTTCGTGCACCAGCGCGCTGATACTTTCGACCGCAGGACCTTCACGTAGAGAAATTTCGGCGGCGTGAATGAATGCCGCGCGGTCCAGGCCGATGTCGACAAACGCTGCCTGCATACCCGGCAGCACGCGGACGATCTTGCCTTTATAGATGTTGCCGACAATCCCGCGCTTTTGTGTGCGCTCAACGTGGACTTCTTGCAGCACACCGTTTTCGACCACCGCCACGCGCGACTCCATCGGCGTGATGTTGATCAGAATCTCTTCACTCATGGCAGGATCTCGTTCAGGCGTGTTCACGATAATGGCCGCATCTGGATTCGTACGACGCTTATTGCGCGTTCAGGTTTTGCCAACAGGGTATGCCGAAATGGCCTAACAGTTCTGCGGTTTCGCAAATCGGCAACCCGACCACCGCCGAGTAACTGCCATTGAGGCCCGCGACAAACACCGCGCCGAGCCCCTGAATGCCATAACCACCGGCCTTGTCCCGTGGCTCGCCACTGGCCCAGTAAGCGGCCGCTTCCTCAATGCTGATCGCGCGAAACCGCACCAGACTGCGCACCACCCGCGACTCGCAGCGCTCGTCTTCAAGCACGGCGATGGCGGTCAGCACTTCATGCTCCTTGCCGGACAACATCATCAGCATGGCGCATGCATCGGCTTCGTCCACCGGTTTGCCCAGAATTTTGCCGTCCAGCACCACGGCAGTGTCAGCACCCAGCACGCAGAATGGCTGAGTGGACACGACCGTGCGGCGTCCGGCCTCGGCTTTGCCGCGCGCCAAGCGTTCGACATAGGCCGAGGGCGACTCTTCGGGTGATGGGGTTTCGTCGATATCCGCACTGATGGCGGAGAACGGAACGCCGATCTGCGTGAGCAATTCACGCCGACGCGGCGATCCGGAGGCGAGGTAAAGCGGCTTCATCAAAACATCTCCCTGTTCAGTGCCCAACTTCACCGGTTCAATTGATTTTGTAGCGTCGGCGCAATCCGCGTAGGGCAAAGCTGACCCAAGGCCAGAGCAAGGCGCTGACCAGCGCCGGAAGTACCAGCGCCAGGGTTGGTTGACGGTTACCGGTCAAGGCACTGAGCCACAGTTGCACCAGTTGCGCGAGGCCGAAGATCACCAGAATCACCAGGCATTGTTGCCACATCGGGAACATCCGCAGGCGTTGTTGCAATGACAATACGAGGAAGGTGATCAGTGTCAGGATCAGCGCGTTCTGACCGAGCAGATCGCCCTGCAGCACGTCTTCGGCCAGGCCCAGGCAAAACGCCGTGACCATGCCCACTGTGTGCGGCATATACAAAGCCCAGAATGTCAGGAGCAAGGCCAGCCATAGCGGGCGCAGGATTTCCATGAAAATCGGCAATGGCGACACGCTCAGGAGTATGCCGACAACAAACGTCAGCCAGACAATCCAGCCGTTACGCGATGCGGTAGCCCCGACCATTATTCTTGTCTCCCGGTTGTCGCTGGTGCGTTGACTGGCGGTTTGGCCGCAGGTCGCGCAGCCGGCTGGGCAGCTGGAGGTTTGGCCGCCGCTGGCGTCGCTGCCGGTGGTTTGGCAGCCGCTGGCGGTTTGCTTGCCGCGGGTTTGGCCGGTGTGGCGCTAGCGGCGGCGGTCGGTGCGGCAGGCGTCGCGGGCGTCGTAGCCGCTGCGGCAGGCGGGGTCACGGTTTTCGGTACAGTGGCCGGAATAATCGGGCCGCCGCCAAAAGCATCAAGATTTTCCTGCGCTTGCGCCGCATCGTTGGCACGCTCTTCGGCGGTGCGGTTGTCGCTGAACACCAGCAACATGTAGCGGCTGCGGTTCAGCGCGGCGGTCGGCACGGCGCGGACGATGGCAAACGGCTGACCGGAATCGTGGATCACTTCCTTCACGGTCGCGACCGGATAGCCTGCCGGGAAACGCTGGCCAAGGCCGGAACTGACCAACAGGTCGCCTTCCTTGATATCCGCCGTGTCGGCGACGTGGCGCAATTCCAGGCGCTCAGGGTTGCCGGTGCCGCTGGCAATCGCCCGCAGCCCGTTGCGATTGACCTGTACGGGAATGCTGTGTGTGCTGTCAGTGAGCAGCAACACGCGCGAGGTGTAAGGCATCAACTCGACCACCTGGCCCATCAGGCCACGCGCATCGAGCACCGGCTGACCGAGCACCACGCCGTCGCGCTCACCTTTATTGATGATGATGCGATGGGTGAACGGGTTGGGGTCCATACCGATCAACTCGGCCACTTCGACCTTTTCGTTGACCAGTGCAGAAGAATTGAGCAACTCGCGCAGCCGAACGTTCTGCTCGGTAAGGGCGGCAAGCTTTTGCATGCGGCCCTGCAACAGCAGGTTTTCGGTCTTGAGTTTTTCGTTTTCGGCGACAAGCTCGGTGCGGCTGCCGAACTGGCTGGCGACACCTTCCCACAAGCGACCCGGCAGGTCTGTGATCCAGTAGGCATCCATCAGCACCAGCGACGCTTGCTTGCGCGCAGGCTTGAGCAGGTCAAAGCGGGCATCGACCACCATCAGCGCGATCGATAGCACGGCCAGCACCAACAGGCGCACGCCCAACGAAGGGCCCTTGGCGAAAAGCGGTTTAATAAGCCGCTCCTCCCAGGCAAATGTTCTGTTTATTCATACGGCATCAAACCGGCCTGGATGAAGACTGACAGAAGATAAACGCCAACAGGCAGCACTGCAAAGTGCTGCCTGCGCGCTCACCCACGTATTGCACTCGGCGACTTATTCGCTCGAGAGCAGGTCCATGGTGTGCTTATCCATCATTTCCAATGCACGGCCACCGCCGCGAGCCACACAGGTCAGCGGATCTTCGGCAACGATCACTGGCAGACCGGTTTCCTGGGCCAGCAACTTGTCGAGATCACGCAGCAGCGCGCCACCACCGGTCAGCACCAGGCCACGCTCGGCGATGTCGGAAGCCAGTTCCGGCGGCGATTGCTCCAGAGCACTTTTCACAGCCTGAACGATGGTTGCCAGGGACTCTTGCAGAGCTTCCAGCACTTCGTTGGAGTTCAGGGTGAATGCGCGTGGAACGCCTTCGGCCAGGTTGCGACCGCGAACGTCGACTTCGCGAACTTCGCCGCCCGGGTAGGCCGTGCCGATTTCCTGTTTGATGCGCTCAGCGGTGGATTCACCGATCAGGCTGCCGTAGTTACGACGCACGTAAGTGATGATCGCTTCGTCGAAGCGGTCGCCGCCAACGCGGACGGATTCGGCATACACCACACCGTTCAGGGAGATCAGCGCGATTTCAGTGGTACCACCACCGATATCCACGACCATCGAACCGCGCGCTTCTTCGACCGGCAGGCCGGCACCGATCGCAGCGGCCATTGGCTCTTCGATCAGGAATACTTCACGGGCACCGGCACCAAGGGCCGATTCACGGATGGCGCGACGCTCAACCTGGGTGGATTTGCATGGAACGCAGATCAGCACACGAGGGCTAGGCTGCAGAAAGCTGTTTTCGTGAACCTTGTTAATAAAGTATTGCAGCATCTTTTCGCAGACGCTGAAGTCGGCGATCACGCCGTCTTTCATCGGACGAATGGCAGCAATGTTGCCCGGCGTACGGCCGAGCATGCGCTTGGCCTCGGTGCCGACAGCAACGACACTTTTCTGGTTACCGTGTGTCCGAATGGCCACAACCGATGGCTCATTCAGGACGATACCGCGCTCGCGCACGTAAATAAGGGTGTTGGCAGTGCCCAGGTCAATGGAAAGATCGCTGGAAAACATGCCACGCAGTTTCTTGAACATGGGAAAGGGACCCTAGGCAACGCGTGGGTAAAAAAGTGCGGCAAACTCTAACAACGACAGGGATTTTGGGCAAGGCGCCAATATGTTAAATTGGCCGCTTTTCTGTGCACCAAGCCCCACAATCGCGGCCTTATGACCGTAGAAGTGCGGTAGTGTTCCGACAATCTAACACACGGACGCCGTCCGTTCTGTTTTCCACAGGAGAATCCCGATGGCGCTAGAACGCTCCGACGTGGAAAAAATCGCTCATCTGGCCTGCCTTGGCCTCAATGATGCCGATCTTCCACACATTACTTCCGCTCTCAACAGCATTCTCGGTCTGGTCGACGAAATGCAGGCTGTTAATACCGACGGAATCGAGCCTCTGGCCCACCCGCTGGAAGCCAGTCAGCGCCTGCGCGCCGACGTTGTGACCGAGACCAATCACCGCGAGGCCTACCAGTCCATCGCACCAGCGGTCGAAAACGGCCTGTATCTGGTTCCGAAAGTCATCGACTAAAGGGAAAGAGCCTGCAATGCATCAAATGACTCTGGCCGAGATCGCCCGCGGTCTCGCCGATAAAAAGTTTTCCTCCGAAGAGCTGACCAAAGTCCTGCTGGCGCGCATCACCCAGCTCGATCCGCAGCTCAACAGTTTCATCAGCCTCACCGAAGAGCTGGCGCTCGAGCAGGCGAAAGCCGCCGATGCACGCCGCGCCAACGGTGAGAGCGGCGCCCTGCTCGGTGCGCCGATCGCTCACAAAGACCTGTTCTGCACCCAGGGCATTCGCACCAGCTGCGGCTCGAAGATGCTCGACAACTTCAAAGCCCCGTACGACGCCACCGTGGTCGCGAAGCTGGCGGCTGCCGGCGCGGTGACCCTGGGCAAGACCAACATGGACGAATTCGCCATGGGTTCGGCCAACGAGTCGAGCTGGTACGGCGCGGTGAAAAACCCGTGGAACCTGGAACACGTGCCGGGCGGTTCGTCCGGCGGTTCGGCGGCGGCAGTAGCCGCTCGTCTGTTGCCTGCGGCCACGGCCACCGACACTGGCGGTTCGATCCGTCAGCCGGCAGCCTTCACCAACCTCACCGGCCTGAAACCGACCTACGGTCGTGTTTCGCGCTGGGGCATGATCGCTTACGCCTCCAGCCTCGATCAGGGCGGGCCGTTGGCGCGCACCGCCGAAGACTGCGCAATTTTGTTGCAAGGTATGGCTGGCTTCGATCAGAACGACTCCACCAGCATCGATGAGCCGGTTCCGGATTACTCCGCCAGCCTGGGCGACTCGCTGCAAGGCCTGCGCATCGGCGTGCCGAAGGAATACTTCAGCGCCGGTCTCGACCCACGCATCGCCGAGCTGATCCAGAACAGCATTAAAGAGCTGCAGAAGCTCGGTGCGGTGATCAAGGAAATCAGCCTGCCGAACATGCAGCACGCAATTCCTGCGTACTACGTGATCGCCCCGGCAGAGGCTTCCTCGAACCTGTCGCGTTTCGACGGCGTGCGCTTCGGCCATCGCTGCGAGAACCCGGAAAACCTGATCGACCTGTACAAGCGCTCCCGTGGCGAAGGCTTCGGCGCGGAAGTGCAGCGCCGGATCATGGTCGGTGCCTACGCGCTGTCCGCCGGTTACTACGACGCCTACTACCTGAAAGCGCAGAAGATCCGTCGCCTGGTGAAGAACGACTTCATGGCTGCCTTTAATGAGGTCGACATCATCCTCGGCCCAACCACGCCGAACCCGGCCTGGAAACTCGGCGCCAAGAACAGCGACCCGGTCGCTGCCTATCTGGAAGACGTCTACACCATCACCGCCAACCTCGCGGGCCTGCCGGGCCTGTCGATGCCGGCCGGTTTTGTCGACGGTCTGCCGGTGGGCGTGCAGTTGCTCGCGCCGTATTTCCAGGAAGGTCGCCTGTTGAACGTTGCCCACCAGTATCAGCTCAACACTGACTGGCACACCCGCACCCCAACCGGCTTCTGAGGAGACACACATGCAATGGGAAGTCGTGATCGGGCTGGAGATTCACACTCAGCTCACTACCCGGTCGAAAATCTTTTCCGGTAGTTCCACCACGTTCGGTTCCGAGCCGAACACTCAGGCCAGCCTGATCGACCTGGGCATGCCCGGCGTTCTGCCGGTACTGAACCAGGAAGCGGTGCGCATGGCGGTGATGTTCGGTCTGGCGATTGACGCCGAGATCGGTCAGCACAACGTGTTCGCCCGTAAAAACTACTTCTACCCGGACCTGCCGAAGGGCTACCAGATCAGCCAGATGGAGTTGCCGATCGTCGGCAAGGGCCACCTGGACATCGCCCTGGAAGACGGCACGGTCAAGCGTGTTGGCATCACCCGCGCGCACCTGGAAGAAGACGCCGGCAAGAGCCTGCACGAAGAATTCAACGGTGCCACCGGCATCGACCTGAACCGTGCCGGCACACCGCTGCTGGAAATCGTCTCCGAGCCGGACATGCGCAGCGCCAAGGAAGCCGTGGCTTACGTCAAGGCGATCCACGCACTGGTGCGTTACCTGGGTATTTGCGACGGCAACATGGCCGAAGGTTCGCTGCGTTGCGACTGCAACGTATCGGTACGCCCGAAAGGTCAGGTTGAGTTCGGCACGCGCTGCGAGATCAAGAACGTCAACTCGTTCCGCTTCATCGAGAAGGCAATCAACACCGAGATCCAGCGTCAGATCGAGCTGATCGAAGACGGCGGCAAAGTGATCCAGCAGACCCGTCTGTACGATCCAAACAAGGACGAGACCCGTCCGATGCGTTCGAAAGAGGAAGCCAACGACTACCGTTACTTCCCCGATCCGGACCTGCTGCCCGTAGTCATCGAAGAGTCGTTCCTCGGCGAGGTGCGCGCCACCCTGCCGGAACTGCCACCGCAGAAACGCGAGCGCTTCCAGAGCCAGTTCGGTCTGTCGGCCTACGACGCCAACGTGCTGGCCACCAGCCGTGAGCAAGCGGACTACTTCGAGAAAGTTGCAGCCATCGGCGGCGACGCGAAACTGGCGGCGAACTGGGTGATGGTCGAGTTGGGCAGCCTGCTCAACAAGCAAGGCGTGGACATCGACGAGTCGCCGGTTTCCGCTGAACTGCTGGGCGGCATGCTACAGCGCATCAAGGACAACACCATCTCCGGCAAGATCGCCAAAGTGGTGTTCGAAGCGATGGCCAACGGTGAAGGCAGCGCGGACGAAATCATCGAGAAACGTGGCCTGAAACAGGTTACCGACAGCGGCGCGATCTCTGCAGTGCTGGACGAAATGCTCGCGGCCAACGCCGAGCAGGTTGAACAGTATCGTGCGGCGGATGAAGCCAAACGCGGCAAGATGTTCGGCTTCTTTGTCGGTCAGGCGATGAAAGCGTCGAAAGGCAAAGCCAACCCGCAGCAAGTGAACGAACTGCTGAAAAGCAAGCTCGAAGGCTGATGAAAATGGAGCCAGACAAACAGCCTGGCTCCATCCCCTGTAGGAGTGAGCCTGCTCGCGATAGCGATTTGACAGTCACTTTTCCGGTGTCTGACATTGCGCTATCGCGAGCAGGCTCACTCCTACATTTGTTTTTGGGAAACCTTGAATGAAGCGTCTGCTCAGCCTTTTCGCCCTGCTCTCCTTGCTGGCCGGTTGCGCCAGCACCGATATCATCGACCCGCACGGTTACGACCAGACCGGTGTCGCCTCTTATTACGGTGCCAAGCACCACGGTAAACGGACCGCCAGTGGCGAGCCGTTCAACCAGAATTCCCTGACCGCCGCCCACCGCCAGCTACCCTTTGGCACACGGGTGAAGGTCACCAACCTGAAAAACGATGAATCTGTTGTGGTCCGCATCAACGACCGTGGCCCGCATACCCGTGGACGCCTGATCGATGTGTCCCGCGAGGCCGCCGAACAACTCGGCATGCTGCGCAGCGGCACCGCGCGGGTTCGCGTGCAGGCCCTCGACGACTGATGGAGCGCTGACCATTTTCGGATTAGCCGATTTACCCCTGATCAGCGTGATCGAACTGCTCGCTGGCCTGTGCCTGCTGATCTTCGGCGCCGAACTGATGGTGCGCGCAGCGGTACGTCTGGCAGCACGCCTGCATGTGCGACCGCTGATCATCGGCCTGACCCTCGTCGCCCTCGGCAGCAGCGCACCGCAAATGGCCGTGAGCCTGCAAGCGGCGCTGGCGCATAACCCGGACATCGCCGTCGGCAGTGTGGTCGGCAGCAGCATCTTCAACATCCTTGTCACCCTCGGGCTTTCCGCGCTGATCATTCCTCTGCGCGTCTCGCGGCAACTGGTGCGCCTGGATATTCCGCTGATGATCGGTGCCAGCCTGCTGGTATTCGTGCTGGCATGGAATGAAGAGATCGGGCGCTTCGACGGCATCCTGTTGTTGGCGGCTTTGGCGCTGTATCTCGGTTTACTGCTGCGCCAGTCACGGCATTCGACGCGACCGCATTCGGAACATCCTGAAACGGCGCATGCCTCGTGGTTCAGCAGCCTGTTGATGATCGTTATCGGTCTGGCGATGCTGGTGTTTGCCGGGCATCTGCTGCTGGGCGCCGCTGTCGTGGTGGCCACCGACCTGGGATTCTCCGAGCGAGTGATTGGCCTGACTGTGGTCGCCGTCGGCACGTCGCTGCCGGAACTGGCTACGTCATTGATCGCAGCCTTGCGCGGACAACGCGACATCGCCGTCGGCAACGTGATCGGCGCCAACCTGTTCAACCTGCTCGGGGTGCTCGGCCTGACCGCATTGATCGCACCGACGCCGCTGTCGGTGTCCCCGAACGCGCTGGATTTCGACCTGCCGGTGATGCTCGGCGTCGCCGCACTGTGCCTGCCGGTGTTCTATTCCGGCTACCGCGTGACGCGCGCCGAAGGTTTGCTGTTGCTCGGTTTGTACCTGGCGTACGGACTGCACGTGGTGTCGTTCACCACCGGCATGCCGCTGGCCGGCAAGCTTGAGCGGCTGATGCTGTTTTATGTCTTGCCGACGCTGTTGACGTTCCTGCTGTTCACGTCGATCCGCGCCTGGCGCCGCCAACACCACAAGAGGGATATGCCATGACCGAATCGAAGAAGTCCGGGGTTGAAGTCCGCCGCCAGGTAATGGGCGATGCGTTTGTTGATCGCGCGCTGGGCAACGCCACCGAATTCACCCAGCCGTTGCAGGATTTCGTCAATGAACATGCCTGGGGTGGCGTGTGGAATCGCGAAGGTCTGCCGCTGAAAACCCGCAGCCTGATCACCCTCGCCGCGCTGACCGCGTTGAAGTGCCCGCAAGAGTTGAAAGGCCATGTGCGCGGCGCGCTGAACAATGGCTGCACGGTCGACGAGATTCGTGAGGCGCTGCTGCATTGCGCAGTGTATGCCGGCGTGCCGGCGGCGATCGATGCGTTTCGTGCAGCTCAGGAAGTGATCGATACCTACCAGAAGCCTGTGTGATTGAACTGACGCCTTCGCGAGCAAGCTCGCTCCCACATTGGAATGCATTTCAAATGTGGGAGCGAGCTTGCTCGCGAAGAGGCCCGGGAGAGCAACCCAAGATTCAGGCTAGATCCACCCACCCCATTGCAAAACAAAGATCCCGATATTGGTGGTAATCGCCGCCATCAACGTGGTCAACACAATGATCGCCGCCGCCAGCTCATGATTGCCCTGCGCCGCCCGGGCCATGACAAAACTCGCCGCCGCCGTCGGGCTGCCGAAGTACAGAAACAGAATCCCCAGCTCCGCCCCGCGAAAGCCCCACAACCACGCCCCCAGCGTCGCCAGCACCGGTAGACCGATCATCTTCACCAGGCTGGAGCTGAGCGCCATGCTACCGCTCTTGCGCAATGCCGCCAGCGACAACGTGCCGCCAATGCAGATCAGCGCCAATGGCAAGGTGGTCTGCGCCAGATACTGGCCGGAAGTTTCCAGCCAACCCGGCAAACCGATCTTGAAATAGGCAAACGGCGCCGCCGCAATCACGCTGATGATCAACGGATTGCTGAACACGCTTTTGCAGATGCTCCACGGATCGGATTTGATCACCGGGCTGTACACCGCCAGCACGATGGTCGACAGCGTGTTGTAAAACAGGATCACCAGCGCCGCGAGAATCGCCCCGAGGGAAATCCCGTAATCGCCGTACATGCTCGCCGCCAGTGCCAGACCGATCACGCCGTTATTGCCGCGAAACGCGCCTTGGGTGTAGATGCCGCGATCTTCACGCGGGCATTTGAAAATCGCCCAGCCCCAGGCCACGGCGAAGCTCACCAGGGTGGCGAGGGAGAAGTAGATCAGCAGGGACGGCTGCAACGCGGCGTGCAGGTCGGCATGCAGAATGCCGAGGAACAGCAGCGCCGGCATGGTGACGTTGAACACCAGCGACGAGGCCGTGTGGATGAAGTTGTCGTTGATCCAGTCGATGCGCTTGAGCAGCACACCGAGAAACAGCATGGCAAACACCGGCGCGGTGATGTTCAGGGTTTCGAGGAAGATTGCCAGCATGCCGGGGAGCCTTGGGTGAGCGTCGTTAGGGGGCTAATGATAAGCCAAAAGCTTGAAAAGCCCCTCACCCTAACCCTCTCCCCGAGGGAGAGGGGACTGACCGAGGTGTCTTGTGTCATACATCGACCTGCAAGACCGAGTCGATTATGGATTCGGCAAAGCACTTTCAGGTCGATGTACTTCTTAAATATTTCCGGATCGGCCCCCTCTCCCTCCGGGAGAGGGCTGGGGTGAGGGTAGCTTTTGACCCACCCCCAAACCATCAAGTAATCGGCGCCGGATTGAACAACGTAATGTCGTTATGCAGCTTGTGCTTCTCCGCCCACGTCTGCTGCTTGCCGCTCGCCACATCCAGATAATAGTGGAACAGCTCCCAACCCAACTCCTCGATGGTCGCCCGCCCGGTAGCAATCCGCCCGGCGTCGATATCGATCAGATCCGGCCAGCGCTGCGCCAACTCCGTACGCGTCGAGACCTTCACCACCGGCGCCATCGCCAACCCATACGGCGTACCCCGCCCGGTGGTGAACACATGCAGGTTCATCCCCGCCGCCAACTGCAACGTCCCACAAACAAAATCACTGGCCGGCGTCGCGCAGAAAATCAGCCCCTTCTGCTTGAACCGCTCGCCCGGGCCGAGTACGCCATTAATCGCACTGCTACCGGACTTGACGATCGACCCCAGCGACTTCTCGACAATGTTCGACAGCCCGCCCTTCTTGTTGCCGGGCGTGGTATTGGCGCTACGATCCGCTTCACCCTTGGCCAGGTATCGGTCGTACCAGTCCATCTCGCGCACCAGTTCCTCGGCGACGGTTTTGCTTTCGGCGCGCGATGTCAGCAGGTAAATCGCATCGCGCACTTCGGTGACTTCGGAAAACATCACCGTCGCCCCTGCCCGCAACAGCAAATCCGAGGCGTAGCCCAGCGCCGGGTTGGCGGTGATTCCGGAAAACGCATCGCTGCCGCCGCACTGCATACCCAGGATCAACTCGGAGGCCGGCACGGTTTCGCGGCGGCGCTGGTCGAGCTTCTTCAAACGGACTTCGGCCAGCGCCATGATCTGCTCGATCATCTCGGTGAAACCGTGACTGGAATCCTGCAAGCGATACAGCCATGGATCGCTGAGATCCACCGAAGCATCGTCCTCGTGCATGACCTGCCCGGCCTGCAACTTCTCGCAGCCCAGACTGATCACCAGCGCTTCACCACCGAGGTTCGGGTTGCGCGCCAGGTTGCGCACGGTACGAATCGGGATGTAGGCGTCAGTGGCAGTGATCGCCACGCCGCAGCCATAACTGTGAGTCAGCGCCACCACGTCATCGACATGCGGGTACTTCGGCAGCAGTTCTTCCTTGATGCGTTTCACCGCGTGATCGAGCACGCCGGTGACGCACTGCACCGTGGTGGTAATGCCGAGAATATTGCGCGTGCCGACGGTACCGTCAGCGTTGCGATAACCCTCGAACGTGAAGCCTTCCAGCGGTGCCTGCGCGTCCGGCACCTCGGTGGACAGCGGCAGGCTGTCCAGCGGCGGCGCGGTCGGCATGCGCAGTTGATCTTCCTTGACCCAACTGCCACGGCGAATAGGCTGCAACGCGTAGCCAATCACCTGACCGTAGCGAATCACCTGGCCGCCCTCGGGAATATCTTCGAGGGTGACCTTGTGGCTCTGCGGCACAAATTCCAGCGTCACCAGGCCATCGGCAAACTCAGTGCCGGCCGGTGCGCCCTGGTCGTTGACCACAACCACCACATTGTCCCGCTCGTGCAGGCGGATGTGGCGCGGCGAGTCGGAATGTTCAATCAACTGCATGACGCCGCTCCTCAGGAATGCGCTTGAGACAATTTACCGGTGGCTTCAGTACCGCCATTGGTTGGCGGCTCTTTGAGGACCACGCGTTTGATCGGGCCAACGATGACCAGGTAGCTGAACACCGCCACCAGTGCGTTGGCACCGACAAACACCAGCGCCCATTTGAACGAGCCAGTGGAGCTGATGATGTAGCCAATCACGATCGGCGTGGTAATCGAAGCGATGTTGCCGAAAGTGTTGAACAGGCCACCGCTCAGGCCGGCGATCTGTTTTGGCGAAGTGTCGGAGACCACTGCCCAACCGAGTGCGCCAACGCCTTTGCCGAAGAAGGCCAGAGCCATGAAGCCAACCACCATCCATTCCACATCAACATAGTTGCAGGCGACGATACTGCTGGAAACCAGCAGGCCAGCGATGATCGGTGCCTTGCGGGCGAAGGTCAGCGAGTGGCCTTTGCGCAGCAGGTAATCGGAAATTACCCCGCCGAGCACGCCGCCGATAAAGCCGCAGATGGCCGGCAACGAGGCGATGAAACCGGCCTTGAGAATGGTCATGCCACGCTCTTGCACCAGGTACACCGGAAACCAGGTCAGAAAGAAATAGGTGATGCCGTTGATGCAGTATTGACCCAGATACACACCGAGCATCATGCGGTTGGTCAGCAACTGACGGATGTAATCCCATTTCGGACCATCGGCTTTTTTGCCTTGCTTGACGTCCATGTCGACCATGCCGCCGTTGTCGGCAATGAACTGCACTTCCGCTTCGTTGGCCAGCGGGTGTTGACGCGGGCTGTGGATAACCTTCAGCCAGATGCCAGAGAAGACGATGCCGAACACGCCCATGACGATAAACACGTGTTCCCAGCCGAAGGAGTAAACGATCCAGCCCATGAGCGGAGCGAACAACACGGTGGCAAAGTATTGCGCCGAGTTGAAGATCGCCGAAGCCGTACCGCGCTCGGCGGTCGGGAACCATGCCGCCACGATGCGCGCATTACCGGGGAACGACGGCGCTTCAGCCAGACCGACCAGAAAGCGCAGCATGAACAGCGCAACGATCGCCGTGGACATGCCGAACTCACCGACAAAGCCTTGCAGCACGGTGAACAGCGACCAGGTGAAAATGCTCAGGGCATAGACTTTTTTCGAGCCGAAGCGATCGAGCAGCCAGCCACCGGGGATTTGCCCGGCCACGTAGGCCCAACCGAATGCGGAGAAGATATAGCCGAGGGTAACCGCGTCAATGCCCAGATCTTTTTGCAGGCTGGAGCCGGCGATGGCGATCGTGGCGCGGTCGGCGTAGTTGATCGTGGTCACCAGAAACAGCATGAGCAGGATCAAATAGCGGACGTGAGTCGGCTTGGACGATTGCATGTAGATGTACTCCCACTGATTATTTTTATGCGCGGGTGAATCTTCTTTGGTCTTCCCTGTAGGAGCTGCCGAAGGCTGCTCCTACAGGGGTATTGCCTTATCAGGAACCGATGTAACTGGTCTTCACGACCGTGTAGAACTCTTGCGCATAACGGCCTTGCTCACGTGAGCCATAGGATGAACCTTTACGGCCACCGAACGGAACGTGGTAATCGACGCCAGCGGTCGGCAAATTGACCATCACCATCCCGGCCTGCGAGTGACGCTTGAAGTGGTTGGCGTACTTCAGCGAGGTGGTCGCAATACCCGCCGACAGACCGAACTCGGTGTCGTTGGCCATCGCCAGCGCCGCGTCGTAATCAGCCACGCGAACGATGTTGGCCACCGGGCCAAAGATTTCTTCGCGGCTGATGCGCATCGACGCTTCACTGTCGGCAAACAGCGTTGGCGCGAGGAAGTAGCCTTCGGTGTCGCAGGTCACCAGACCGCCGCCGCTGACCAGACGCGCACCTTCGGACTGGCCGATGTCGATGTACTTCATGTCCTGTTCCAGCTGCGCTTGCGAAACCACTGGACCAATATCGGTACCGGATTTCAGCGCGTGGCCGACCTTGATCGACTTCATGCGCTCGGCCATGGCTTCAACGAACTTGTCGTGAATCCCGGCAGTGACGATCAAGCGGCTGGAAGCCGTGCAACGCTGACCGGTGGAGTAGAACGCGCTCTGCACCGACAGCTCGACCGCTTGTTTGAGGTCGGCGTCGTCGAGAATGATCTGCGGGTTCTTGCCGCCCATTTCCAGCTGCACTTTCGCCTGACGCGACACGCAGTTAACGGCGATCTGACGACCCACGCCGACAGAACCGGTGAAGCTGATGCCGTCGACTTTCGGGCTCTGCACCAACGCATCGCCAACCACGCGACCGCTGCCCATCACCAGGTTGAACACGCCAGCCGGGAAGCCGGCGCGGGAGATGATTTCCGCCAATGCCCAGGCACAGCCCGGAACCAGATCGGCGGGTTTCAATACCACGCAGTTGCCGTAGGCCAGGGCTGGGGCGATTTTCCACGCAGGAATCGCGATCGGGAAGTTCCACGGGGTGATCAGACCGACCACGCCCAGCGCTTCGCGAGTCACTTCAACGTTGACGCCCGGGCGCACCGACGGCACGTAGTCGCCGGACAAGCGCAGGCATTCACCGGCGAAGAATTTGAAGATGTTGCCGGCGCGGGTCACTTCACCGATGGCTTCGGGCAGGGTCTTGCCCTCTTCCCGGGCCAGCAGGGTGCCGAGCTCTTCGCGACGGGCGAGAATTTCGCTGCCGACTTTATCCAGCGAATCGTGACGGGCCTGAATGCCCGAAGTCGAGTACGCCGGGAACGCGGCGCGGGCGGCGTCGATGGCGGCGTGAACCTGAGTCAGATCAGCCTTGGCGTAGTCGCCGATGGTGTCACTCAGTTCCGAAGGGTTGATGTTGGCCGAGTAGTCGGCACCGGCAATCCATTCACCGTTGATGTAGTTGTCGTAGCGTTTTGCAGTTGTCACAGGGGCAGCCCTCACATCTCAAAGCCTTCACGCAAAAAGCCGCTGATTGCTCAGCGGCCTCGCTTTTATCGGGTGTTACTGCGCACCTTGCTTGTCGATCAGCGCGGCGAGCATTTCGTACTCTTCGCCAGTCAGATCGGTCAGCGGCGCCCGCACCGGGCCTGCGTCATAGCCGGCGATTTTCGCGCCTGCCTTGACGATGCTCACGGCGTAACCGGCCTTGCGGTTGCGGATGTCGAGGTAAGGCAGGAAGAAGTCGTCGATGATCTTACCGACAGTGGCGTGATCTTCACGGGCGATCGCGTGGTAGAAGTCCATCGCGGTTTTCGGGATGAAGTTGAACACCGCCGAGGAGTAAACCGGCACGCCCAGCGCCTTGTAGGCAGCGGCGTAGACTTCGGCGGTCGGCAGACCACCCAGGTAGCTGAAGCGATCACCGAGGCGGCGACGGATCGACACCATCAACTCGATATCACCCAGGCCGTCCTTGTAGCCGATCAGGTTCGGGCAGCGCTCGGCCAGACGTTCCAGCAGCGGCGCGTTGAGGCGGCAAACGTTGCGGTTGTAGACGACCACGCCGATGTTGACCGATTTACACACGGCTTCAACGTGAGCAGCAACACCGTCCTGGCTGGCTTCGGTCAGGTAGTGCGGCAGCAGCAACAGGCCTTTGGCGCCCAGACGCTCGGCTTCCTGAGCGTATTCGATGGCCTGACGGGTCGAACCACCGACACCGGCGAGGATCGGCACGCTGGTTTCGCAAGTGTCGACGGCAGTCTTGATGATTTCCGAGTATTCGCTGGCGGCCAGGGAGAAGAACTCACCGGTGCCGCCGGCGGCGAACAAGGCTGAAGCGCCATACGGAGCCAGCCATTCCAGGCGTTTGATGTAGCCCGCGCGGTTGAAATCGCCCTGCGCGTTGAAATCGGTCACCGGGAAGGACAGCAGGCCGGCAGAGAGGATGGACTTCAGTTCTTGTGGATTCATTATTCGAACACCCTGGTAGCAACGTTTTTTGTGATTGGTCCGTTCAGCCTTCGCTGAAGTTGTAGGTCATCGTACAACTTAAAAGATAACCGTCAACTGCATTTCATCGTTGTGGGTGGTTTTTTGTCGGACAAAAGTGTTTAAGCCAAATGGCGAATCAGCGTAAAGGCCTGTTTTTACTGGGCTACATTGCAGAAATGTCTGGTCAAGATTCGTTTACTGAGCGCAGCTACCACGCCGGGTAAGGTGCGACGACTGCCACGAAGGATCGTGGCGGACCACCGAAGGAAACCGAAATGTCCACGAATTACGCTGCCCCGACCCTTTCGCAAATCGCCGCTTCGTCCTCCGACATCCTCACGCTTCAGCTATCGACACTGCCCGATGTGTTGACCGCACTCGTCCCGGATTCCAGCGACTTCCCGGCGAACTGGAGCGTCTACCCGATTCTCGGCGACGACCCGCAAGAGCCGGAATGGGCAGGCGAAGAAGTGAACACCGGCACTTGGGACGATGCTGAAGACGAGATGGAAAAACTGACGGGGATCGAGTTGCAGTTGCCTAAAGAAGTGCTCCGTCCGTACCTGAACAGGGAGATTGAACTGCGCTACAAGTTTTGCGATGAGTCGAGTATGGAGCCGTTTTCGGAGGTGTTGAGGTTGCGGATTGAGGGCTGAACCTTGTCGTGCGGGAGCGGTTACCGTTCGTCGGAACTGGTATTTCTTACAGGTGTGTAAGAGGGCTTCGCGCTTCTTAAATAGAAGCGCGCGGGTGACATCAATGCGCCGGCGCCTTCGATAACCTAAAGCTTAATAGACGGATCTTGACCATGAACGCACAAACTCAAACCTTGCCAGCCCCGACTCTCAAGCAAGCCGAAAACGGCACAGTCCGCATTAGCCAACTTTCCGACCCGACAGATGCCAAAGTACCTAACGGCCATGGCGCGTTGGCAGGAGACCAAATCGAGTTGTTCCTCAAGAGAACTCAAGGGACTTCCTGGACTAGCGGAGCAATCGCTATTACTCATCAACATGTCGGGAAGCCCATTGCGTTTGCGATCCCGAAGAGAGCGTTTGCAGTAGGTGCGGTAGCGGGTGAACAAGCCACCTTAACGTACAAAATCACCAAACCGTCTGGTATTGAAGTGATCTCTTCTCAAGCCAAATTCAAACTGGAGCCTTAACCCTCAGCCCCGCTGCGCCTGCGCCTCTTCATGAGCCTGGCGCAGTCTTTCACGGCTGTTGGTCAGGTGCAGACGCATCGCCGCACGCGCTGCATCGGAATCCTGACGGGCAATCGCGTCGTAGATTTCTTCGTGCTCACGGCTCAGGCGGCTCATGTAGTGCTGCTGATCATCATGGGCCAGGCGTGCCGAATTCAGCCGCGTACGCGGAATGATGCTGGTGCCCAGGTGGGTCATGATGTCGGTGAAGTAACGGTTGCCGGTGGACAGCGCGATTTCCAGATGGAAGGCAAAGTCCGAAGCAACAGCATCACTGGCATGGGCAGCGCTTTCGTTGAGCGCATCAAGGGCGGCGCGCATGGTCGCCAGTTGCTCGGCGCTGCGACGTTGCGCGGCAAGGCCGGCAGATTCGACTTCGAGGCTGATGCGCAATTCGAGAATCGCCAGAACATCACGCAGGGTGACGACAGTGGCCGGGTCGATGCGGAAACCACTCGGGCTTGGCGTGTCGAGCACAAACGTGCCGATGCCGTGGCGGGTCTCAACTTGACCGGCCGCCTGCAAACGGGAAATCGCCTCGCGCACCACGGTGCGGCTGACGCCATGGGCTTCCATGATCGCCGACTCGGTAGGCAGTTTGTCACCGCGTTTGAGCAGGCCATCGCGGATCTGCTCGCTCAGCACCGTCACCAGTTCCTGGGCCAGGCTGCGGCGCTTGCGCGGGAGACGCGGGGTGTCGATCAGGTTTTCCATGGTGTGCATCTTGTCTCGAAAATTCGGCTTGGGGGCATGATAGCTCAAGCGGGTTGTACGATCACTTTCCGGTTTACATCGCTTTATGTAGGAGTGAGCCTGCTCGCGATGACGTCCGCACATTCAGCATCAATGTGACTGACCCAACGCTATCGCGAGCAGGCTCACTCCTACAGGGGTTTAACGGTGATCAGGCAGTCACGGTCTGTTCAACCAAGTGCCCGCTGTCGATCCGCACGTGCCGTGGATGGAAGCGTTTCAAGCTGCTGCGATGGCCAACGCTGACAATGCTCAGCCCCGGCAACTGATCGATCAGCGCCTGATAAAGCGTCGCTTCATCCTCTTCATCCATCGCCGAAGTCGCCTCATCCATGTACAGCCACTGCGGTGCGTAAAGCAACGCACGGGCGAAAGCCAGTCGTTGCTGCTCACCCGGCGAGAGCATGCGTTGCCAGTGATTGGCCTCGTCCAGTCGCCCAATCAGATGCGGCAAGCGGCAGGTTTCCAGCACTTGTGCATAACGCTCCGGCGCGTAACTGTCGCCCGGCTGTGGATAACTCAACGCCTCGCGCAGAGTGCCGATCGGCAGATACGGTTTCTGCGGCAGGAACAGATACCGCGCCGCCGGCAAACGAATGTTGCCGTGCCCCGCCGGCCACAAATGCCCCATCGCCCGCAGCAGCGTCGACTTGCCGCTTCCAGAACGGCCGCTGAGCATAACCCGCTCGCCGGGTTCCACAGTCATGTCGGCACTGGTCAACAGATGGCGACCATCGGCCAGATCCAGACCGAGGTTGTGCACCTTCAATTCGCTGCCCTGATTCTGCACATCGATGGCCGGGGTGCGTTCTTCGTTGTTGCTCATCGCATTGCGGAAACTCAGCAACCGGTCACACGTAGCGCGCCACTCTGCCAGATCCTGATAAGCACTGATGAACCAGCTGAAGTTCTCTTGCACATTGCCGAAGGCCGAGTTGATTTGCATCAGCTCACCGAGTTCGATTTTGCCGCTGAAGTACCGTGGGGCCGCCACCATGAACGGAAAAATGATCGCGATCTGCCCATAACCCGAGGTAAAAAACGTCAGCCGCTTGGACACCCGCATGATGTCCCAGAAATTGTGCCAGACCAGCCCGAAACGGTTACTCAGGCGCCGGTTTTCATTCGGTTCGCCGTTGTACAAGGCGATACTCTCTGCATTCTCGCGAACCCGCACCATCGAGAAACGCAGGTCGGCTTCAAAACGTTGCTGGTTGTTGTTCAAACCGATCAGACGCCTGCCAATCAAATGCGTCAGCCAACTACCAATCACCGCGTACACCAATGCACACCAGAACATGTAACCGGGAACCGTGAAACCGAACACCTCAATGCTTCCGGAAACGCCCCACAGGATGATCGAGAACGACACCAGACTGACGACTGTGCGGATCAGACCCAAGCCAAGGGCCAGTGTGTTGGCCGTGAATTTATTAAGGTCTTCGGAGATCCGCTGGTCCGGGTTATCGGTATAGCCACCCTGCTCCAGTTGGTAGTAGTTCTTGTGCTCCAGCCACCGGGTGAAATGCTTTTCGGTGAGCCAGGCACGCCAGCGGATGGTCAGCATTTGCGTCAGATACTGGCGATACACGGAGCCGAGAATCGCCACCGCCGCGATACCGCAGAAATACAGGATCAACTGCCAGAAGGCCGCCTCGTCCTTCTTCTGCAAGGCGTTGTAAAAATCCTTGTACCAACTGTTGAGCCACACCGCGATCCATACGCTGAACAGCGTAAGCGCGATCACGGCAATCAGCAGCGTCCAGGCCTTGCCCTTCTCTTCGCTGCGCCAGTAAGGCGTGATCATCGCCCAAACCTTGCGAAAAAACTGCCCGCGCACAGCATCGTTGACCGCGGAATATTCAGCGTTCTGATTCATGGATAAGGCTCGATATAGAAAAGAACAGACACGCACCGATCATAGATGATCGGTGCGTTTTATCGCGAGGGCTGGCGATAGTCGTTCAGCGCAGGTTCAGCGACGAACCGGGCGCTTCTGCAGTTTGCGCTGCAGGGTGCGGCGGTGCATGCCCAAGGCGCGGGCAGTGGCGGAGATATTGCCTTCGTGCTCGGTGAGCACGCGCTGGATGTGTTCCCACTGCAGGCGGTCGACCGACATCGGGTTTTCCGGCACCAGACTGTCGAGGTCGGCGTGTTCGGACAGCAGCGCGGCCAGCACGTCGTCGGCATCGGCGGGTTTGCACAGGTAATTGCAGGCGCCGCGCTTGATCGCTTCGACCGCGGTGGCAATGCTCGAGTAACCGGTGAGGATCACCACGCGCATTTCCGGGTCCAGCTCCAGCAGCTTGGGCAGCAGCACCAGACCGGAATCGCCGTCCATTTTCAGGTCGAGCGCGGCGTAATCAGGCAGATCGGCCTGGGCGATGGTCAGGCCTTCTTCGGCAGAACCTGCGGTGCTGACGCGAAAGCCACGGCGAGCCATGGCACGGGCCATTACTCGGGTGAACGTTGCGTCGTCATCGACCAGCAGCAAATGCGGCAGCTCTTCGCCTTCGACTTGGATTTCGTCACTCATGTTGGTCTCCTCGGGCGCCGTGAGGCAGGCGCAGCTCGGTGAGCGTGCCGCCTTCCTCATGACTATAGAGTTTCACTGAGCCGCCGGCGCGTGTCACGCTGGCCTTGCTCAAAAACAGGCCCAGGCCGAAACCTTTGCCCTTGGTGGTAAAAAACGGTTTGCCGATCTGTTCGGCGATGGCCAGCGGCACACCGGCGCCGTGGTCACGGATGCTGATGGTCACGGTTTCCGCGTCCCAGTCCAGGGTCACCTTGAGGTTTTCCGGGCAGGCGTCGGCGGCGTTGTTGAGCAGATTCAGCAAGGCCTGGGTCAAATCCGGCGGCGGCGCCATGCGCGGCACGGTGCCTTGGCCGAGACGGTGGAAGCGATAACTGGCCTCCGGACGCATCAGGTGCCAGCGATTCAGCGCTTCGTCGAGCCAGTCGGTGACGTCCTGCATCTCGACAGCCAGACGCCGGTTGGCCTCGGCGGCCCGCACCAGTTGCTGCAAGGTCTCCTTGCAAAGTTTGACCTGATCCTGCAGCACCTTCAGATCATCCTGCAACATCGGGTCGGGATGGTCCTGCTGCATTTCCTTGAGCAACACGCTCATGGTCGCCAACGGCGTGCCGAGTTCATGGGCAGCGCCAGCGGCCTGGGTGGCGACGGCGAGCAATTGCTGATCGCGCAGGCCTTCTTCACGGCGGATCGCGCGTAACTCTTCCTGACGGCGCAGCTCCTCGGCCATGCGTGCGGCGAAGAAGGTGATCACCGCAGCGGCCAGCGCAAAGCTCAGCCACATGCCGTAGATCTGCAGGTTCTCGCGGGCCACCGGCAGGGTTTCCAGCGGATAGAAACGCGTCAGCATCACGGTGTACAGCGCCAATGCGATACCGGAGAGAACTACCGAATAACGCCACGGCAGCGTCACGGCAGCGATGGTCAGCGGCACCAGGTAGTAGGAAACAAACGGGTTGGTCGAACCACCGGAGAAGTACAGCAGCGCACTGTGGATCACCAGATCACAGGCCAGTTGCAGCGCATATTCGAGTTCGGTCACCGGCCACGAAGTGCGCAAACGCACGGCAGTGAACACGCAAAGCAGCGTCGAGCAGCCAAGGGTCATCGCCAGTTGCACCCACGGCAACGGCAACAATTGCAGCCAGTAGGCCAGGCCTACGGAGCCAGCCTGCGCGGCGAGCACCAGGGTGCGGATGAAAGTCAGCCGCCAGAGGTTCTGGCGAGTGGCGGATGTCAGTTGTACGGGGGCGAGCATGAGCTCTCCTGATGAGCGCTCCAGGCGGATCGCACGGAGTATAACCAAGCCGCGCCCTTGAGAGGCGAAAGTGCGGCAAACGACCACATGGCGAAAATATTTGCGGCGGCTATAAGAACGCCTTCGCGAGCAGGCTCGCTCCCACAGGGGAACGCATTCAAAGGTGGGAGCGAGCCTGCTCGCGAAGGCTGCGCAGCAGCCCCGGCCATCTGTATAGAAGTTGTAACTGGGCGAACCGGATCATAAAAGCTAGAGTCTGATGGTTTCACGCAGGCCCCCGAACCATCACCTGCGCCCTCATCAAGGAGCTTTCATGCACACATTTCGCCGCAGCGCCGCCCTTCTCGCCCTGACCGTCGGCAGCATCGCCAGCCTTCCGGCCCTGGCCGCCGATGAGCTGCACTACAACCAGATTTCCCTGCGCGCCGAAGTCAGCACGGAAGTCGCCCGCGACCTGATGATCGTCACCCTCTACACCGAAGAACAAAACACCGACCCGGCCAAACTCGCCGCCGACGTCAGCACCACCATGAACAAGGCCTTGGCCCAGGCCAAGCAAGTCAAAGACATCACCCTGCGCCAGGGTAGCCGCAACAGTTACCCGATCTACGACACCAAAGGCCAGAAAATCACCGGCTGGCGTGAGCGCGCGGAACTGCGTCTGGAAAGCGCCGACTTCGCCGCCCTGTCCAAACTCACCGGCGAACTGCTGGGCGACCTGAAAATGGGCGGCATGGACTTCGCCATCGCCGACCCGACCCGCAAATCCAGTGAAGACCAGTTGCTCAAAGAAGCAGTGACCGCCTTCAAGGCCCGCGCCCAACTGGCCACCGACGCACTGGGCGGCAAGGGTTACAAAATCGTCAACCTGAACCTCAACAGCAACGGTTATCCACAACCGTACCTGCGCGCACCGATGATGATGAAAGCGGCGGCGATGGATTCGGCGCCAGTGACGCCGGAAGTTGAAGCGGGCACCAGCCAGGTGAGCATGACGGCAGATGGCTCGATTGAAGTGTTGATGCAGTGATTTGATTTGCGCTGAATGAAAAACCGCCGATCGGTGAATGATCGGCGGTTTTTTTGTGCCTGGGATTTGCTGTGGATGAACCACCGTCTTCGCGAGCAAGCTCGCTCCCACAGTTTGAAATGCATTCCACCTGTGGGAGCGAGCTTGCTCGCGAAGAACGATAACGCGGTCTCAGGTCTGTGGATCAACCCGATCCAGCGCCCGATTCACCGCCAGCTCGGCCAGCATGATGATCTGCTGAATCGCCAACGCCGTATTGCGCTCGGGCCGGCCCAGTTGATCGGCAAAGTTACCGGTTAACGTGTTCGCCGACGCCAGTGACTCACAGGCATGCGCCAGCAGGCTTTCGGTGTCGATGTTCGGCTGGATCAGGAACATCGTGCTGGGCTGCCGGGGTTTGACCGGGTCGGGGCTGAGGTAGAAATCCAGGGCGCGTTTGATGGCTTCGCGGGTTTTGATCTGGTCTTCGGCGCGGATGGCGTCTTCGAGTGGGGTATCGAGGGGTGGGTCAGGTATCAATTTATCCATGGAAAATTTCCTTATGAACTGACGCCATTCATTTCCGATCTCACTCGAGAAATGAGGTGGCAACTATGCACGGAGTGAGATTACCGGTAAGGAAACCAACCCGGCCGGACAAAAGTCCGCCCGTACATAGCCGCCATAAAAACTGCTGACAGCATGAGCTGGCGGCGATTATGGAGGGGCTTGTGCAGGTTTCCAAATTCAATAACCGGGAATCTCACCTCCCGATCGCTGAGTTTTCAGCGACACCCAGAGCCTAAAGAGCGCACGTCCGACGGACAACCTGAAAACCTTGTGGGAAGGTTCTGGTTATTTGCATCAGATTTAAACAGCCAAAAGCCAACCCTCACCCTAGCCCTCTCCCAGAGGGAGAGGGGACTGACCGTGGTGTTTGGGAGAGTTACGCCGACGTGCGATACCGCGTCGAACTGAGGCTTTGAAAAACACAAAAATCGGCCCCCTCTCCCTCCGGGAGAGGGCTGGGGTGGGTAAAGACCGGGTACATCCTTTACGTTTGAGACCGGGGACATGGTTTACAGGTATCAATCATGGTCAGGAGGTGCTGACCATGCCCTGGAAACAAGAGTCCCCAATGGATCAACGAGTGAAGTTAATTAGCGATTGGCTCAGCGGCAGCTACACCAAAAGCCAATTAAGCCGGCGGTATGGCGTCAGTCGTCCAACCATCGACAAGTGGCTGGAACGGTATGCAGCGTTGGGCGTGGATGGCTTGAAAGAGCAGTCGCGTAAGCCGCTGAATTGCCCTCACCAAACTTCCGATGAAATCATCGCCAAGTTGCTGGCCAAGAAAAACGAACATCCCGATCGGGGACCCAAGCAGATCATTGGTCGCCTGCGCGATTCCGATCCGCATATCCAATGGCCGGCGGCGAGTACCGCCGGGGAGTGGTTGAAGAAAGCTGGTTTGGTGGTGGCGCGACGGCCCTATCCCCCGCGTCCCCGTGCTCCAACACATTTGCGTCCGGTCGACGCGCCCAACCAGACTTGGTGTGCTGATTACAAAGGGCAGTTCAAAATGCAGGACGGTAATTGGTGCTATCCGCTGACCATTACCGATCAGATGAGCCGCTTTTTATTCGTCTGTCGCGCTTTGCCCAGTACGCACGGAGCGCCGACGCGGGAAGGCTTCGAGTGGGCTTTTCGAGAATATGGGCTGCCGGATGTGATCCGCACTGATAATGGCGCTCCTTTTGCGTCGACAGGTCTGGCGCGACTTTCGAAGTTATCGGTTTGGTTCATCAGGCTCGGAATCCATGTCGAAACGATTACACCTGGCCGTCCCGACCAAAATGGTCGACATGAACGGATGCATCGAACGCTAAAGGCAGCAGTGCCACCGGCGGAAAACCTGGTGCGCCAGCAGCTGGCTTTTCAGGATTTCATCCAAGACTTCAACCACCACCGACCGCACACCGCGCTGGGCATGAAACCGCCGGCATCTGTCTATCGCCCGTCGATACGCGCTTATCCCGGTTACTTGCCTGCGCTTGAATACGGTTCCGATGTTGAAGTACGTAAGGTTCGGTCAAATGGGGAAATTAAATGGAAAGGACAGCTGATTTTTCTAGGAGAGGCTCTAATTGGAGAGGACATCGCGTTGAAGGAAGTGGCTGATGACGCTTGGGAACTGTACCTTTGCAGCCACTGTTTAGGCAGGCTTGAAAGAGGCGCCAAACGCGTTTCAAGCCTGTAAAGGTGTAAACGATGTCCCCGGTCTAATTTGTAAAGGATGTACCGGTCTCTACAGTGAGGGGCGAATCCACCACAAATCCAACGCCGACCACGCCCCGCTCTTCACCACTCAATAGGCCGAGTGTCAGCTCGCCTGCTTTTGATCTTGACCCACCGGCGACGTCGGAAGGCTGAGTGGAGGGATTGATCCGGGCGTGGGAGCGCAGCGACCGTTTGGCGCAGCCAAACACAGCGGGAGTAGGTGCAGCGAAGCAAACCGGAGACGCTACGCCCGGATCGATCCCGCAGCGAAGGAACCCCGAGCCCCAGCGAGCGGGCCAAACGTAGGAGCAAGCGTTTTTTGCTTACTTTTTTGGCGTTTGAAAAAAAGTGAGTCGCCGTCAGGGCGAAAACCTAAGCAGCCGTTACCGCAGCAACGGATATGTACCCAAAAAAGCCCCTACATATACCGAGATAGACACTCCAACAGGAAAAACGATATTTCCGAACACCCCCAAATCCCCGCTACCCTCAAAAAACCACCACCTCCAATCTCCGCGGGGACTCCATGCCAAGATTCACTCTAAAACCACTATTAATCACCCTCGCACTAACAACCATAGCCCCGCTGGCAAACGCCGCCACAACCCTGGTCTACTGCTCCGAAGCCAGCCCCGCAGGCTTCGACCCCAGCCAATACACCAGCGGCACCGACTTCGACGCCTCCGCCGAAACCGTCTTCAACCGCCTCACCCAATTCAAACGCGGCGGCACCGACATCGAACCCGGCCTGGCGACAAAATGGGACGTCTCCAGCGACGGCCTGCAATACACCTTCCACCTACGCCAAAACGTAAAATTCCACACCACCGACTACTTCAAACCGACCCGAGACTTCAACGCCGACGACGTGCTCTTCACCTTCCAGCGCCTCCTCGACCCGGATAACGCCTTCCGCAAGGCCTACCCCGCCGAATCCCCCTACTTCACCGACATGGGCCTCAACACCACAATCAAATCGTTAGAAAAACTCGACGAGCAAACCGTGCGCTTCAACCTCAACAACGTCGACGCCGCGTTCGTGCAAAACCTCGCCATGAGCTTCGCCTCGGTGCAATCAGCCGAATACGCCGCGCAACTGTTGAAGGAAGGCAAAGCCGCCGACCTCAACCAGAAACCGATCGGCACCGGCCCGTTCGTGTTCAAGCGCTACCAAAAGGACTCGCAAATCCGCTACGCCGCCAACACGGCCTACTGGAAACCCGAAGACGTGAAGATCGACAACCTGATTTTCTCGATCACCCCGGACGCCGCCGTGCGCCTGCAAAAACTCAAGGCCGGCGAATGCCAGGTCAGCGGCTACCCACGCCCGGCCGATATCGAAGTGATGGAAAAAGACCCGAACTTGCGTGTGCTCAAGCAGGCCGGTTTCAACCTCGGCTTCCTCGCCTATAACACCACCCACGCGCCACTCGACCAGCTCAAGGTGCGGCAGGCGCTGGACATGGCCATCGACAAACCGGCAATCATCAAAGCCGTCTACCAAAACGCCGGCCAACTGGCCCAAAACGCCTTGCCGCCGGCGCAATGGTCGTATGACCCGAACATCAAGGACGCTCCCTACGACCCGGTAAAAGCGCGGGTGCTACTGAAAGAAGCAGGGGTTGCGCCGGGTACAACCATCAACCTTTGGGCGATGACAGTGCAACGCGCCTCAAACCCGAATGCGCGGATGTCGGCGCAGATGATCCAGCAGGATTGGGAAAAAATAGGTATCAAGGCCAACATCGTCAGCTACGAATGGGGCGAGTACATCAAACGCGCGAAAAATGGCGAACACGACGCCATGATTTATGGTTGGACGGGTGACAACGGTGACCCGGACAACTGGCTGGGCGTGCTCTACAGCTGCGCGGCGGTAAAAGGCAGCAACTACGCCAAATGGTGCGATCCGGCCTACGACAAACTGGTGCAACAGGCCAAGTTGGCCACCGACAAAGATCAACGGGTAAAACTGTATCAACAGGCGCAACTGATCCTCAAACAGCAGGTGCCGATCACACCTATTGCCAACTCCACGGTGTTCCAGCCGCTGCGCAAGGAAGTCACTGACTTCCGGATCAGCCCGTTCGGTCTTACCCCCTTCTATGGCGTGGGTATAAATAAGTAACACCAAGCCCCAAGGCGGCGCGCACAACGTGACCAATGCACCGTTTTGGGGCTTCATTTGCACCGTAAAAACCACCCGCAAACGGTCAAATGCGTCAGAAGTTATACAGATGCGACATTAAGGTACGTTCGTGCCACGCTTTGTGGCCGGCAGTCGTTCTGGATCTTGCAATGGGTATGGCCCCTGCATAAGTATCCGCAGGCACGACTCACGAGGTCGTACCTCACAACTAAAAAATGACAACAAATCATGAGGCCAACATGCTTAAACACGCGGTCATTCCGTTTTTAGTCGGCGCAGGCTTGTTAGCCTCCGCACCTTTCGCATCCGCTGCGACTAACCTGGTGTTCTGCTCCGAAGGCAGCCCGGCCGGTTTCGACCCAGGCCAGTACACCACCGGAACCGACTTCGACGCCTCAGCCGAAACCATGTTCAACCGCCTGACCCAGTTCGAGCGCGGCGGCACCGCCGTGATTCCTGGTCTGGCGACCAAGTGGGACATCTCCGATGACGGCCTGACTTACACCTTCCACCTGCGTGAAGGCGTCAAGTTCCACACCACCCCGTATTTCAAGCCGACTCGTGAGTTCAACGCCGACGACGTGCTGTTCACCTTCAATCGCATGATTAACAAGGATGACCCGTTCCGTAAGGCGTACCCGACCGAATTCCCGTACTTCACCGACATGGGGATGGACACCAACATCACCAAGATCGATAAAGTCGACGACCACACCGTCAAGTTCACTCTGAAAGAAGTCGACGCGGCGTTCATCCAGAACATGGCGATGAGCTTCGCCTCGGTACAGTCCGCCGAGTACGCAGCGCAGCTGCTGAAAGAAGGCAAAGCTGCCGACATCAACCAGAAGCCGATCGGCACTGGTCCGTTCGTGTTCAAGAGCTATCAGAAAGACTCCAACATCCGTTACACCGGCAACAAGGATTACTGGAAGCCTGAGGATGTGAAGATCGACAACCTGATCTTCGCCATCACCACCGACCCGTCGGTGCGTATTCAGAAGCTGAAAAAGAACGAGTGCCAGGTCACCCTGTTCCCGCGTCCGGCCGATCTGAAAGCGCTGAAAGAAGACAAGACCCTGAAGATGCCTGACCAGGCCGGTTTCAACCTGGGTTACATCGCCTACAACGTGATGGACAAGGTCAAGGGCAGCAACGAAGCCAACCCGCTGGCCGACCTGCGTGTACGTCAGGCGCTGGACATGGCCGTCAACAAGCCACAGATCATCGACTCGGTTTACCAGGGCGCCGGCCAACTGGCCGTTAACGCCATGCCGCCGACCCAGTGGTCTTACGACACCACCATCAAGGACGCCAAGTACGATCCTGAGAAAGCCAAGCAACTGCTGAAGGAAGCTGGCGTCAAGGAAGGTACCGAAATCGTTCTGTGGGCGATGCCGGTGCAGCGTCCGTACAACCCGAACGCCAAACTGATGGCTGAAATGCTCCAGTCCGACTGGGCCAAGATCGGCTTGAAAGTGAAGATCACCAGCTACGAATGGGGCGAGTACATCAAGCGTTCCAAAGGTGGCGAGAACCAGGCCATGATCATTGGCTGGAGCGGTGACAATGGTGATCCGGACAACTGGCTGAACGTGCTGTTCGGCTGCGACTCGCTCAGCGGCAACAACTTCTCCAAGTGGTGCGACAAGAAGTTCGACGGCCTCGTCAAAGAAGCCAAGCGTACAACCGACCAGGCCAAGCGCACCGAACTGTACAAAGAGGCGCAACACGTCCTCAAAGATGCAGTCCCGATGACACCTATCGCTCACTCGACGGTGTACCAACCCATGCGCGCCAACGTGCAGGATTTCAAGATCAGCCCATTCGGCTTGAACTCCTTCTACGGCGTCAGCGTCAGCAAATAAGGCACTGCAGCGGCGACGTTTATAACGTCGCCGTTGTTTTACCTGCCGAGAAGTTAGGAAATTGCCTACAACCAATTCCGCTGCGGATTACCGCAGAGGTATAGGACGCGTCGCCTTTTCCTACGAGATTTAAGGCATTTACGCATTTACTGCCAGAACCGCGGCCCCTACCGTCGGGTACTGACCAGTGTCTGCGTGGGCCACCGGTTTGCCGTACGTACTGGATTGAGCTCGATGCAACCAAAACGTCTCTGGATGAGGTGACGGTGCATTGAACAACACTAAAAAAAGAGGGAGCGTCATGCGCCATACCTTGATTTATTCCGCATTGCTGGGTGCCGGCCTGTTGGCCGCCTCGTCCGCCAGTTTCGCCGCCAGCAAAAGCCTGGTGTTCTGCTCTGAAGGCAGCCCGGCCGGTTTCGATACCGCGCAGTACACAACAGCGACCGATAACGACGCCGCCGAACCGATCTACAACCGTCTCGTCGAGTTCGAAAAAGGCGCGACCAATGTCGTACCCGGTCTGGCGACCAAGTGGGACATTTCCGAGGATGGTCTCAAGTACACCTTTCACCTGCGTGAAGGTGTGAAATTTCATACAACGCCGTACTTCAAGCCAACTCGCGATTTCAACGCCGACGACGTGCTGTTCACGTTTAATCGCATGCTCGATGCGCAACAACCTTTCCGTAAGGCTTATCCAACCGAGTTCCCGTATTTCAACGGGATGAGCCTGAACAAGAACATCGCCAAGGTCGAGAAGACCGGGCCGCTGACCGTGGAGTTCACGCTCAACAGCGTCGACGCCGCGTTCATCCAGAACATCGCCATGAGCTTCGCCGCCATTCTGTCCGCCGAATACGCCGACAAGCTGCTGGCCGAAGGCAAGCCAAGCGACATCAACCAGAAACCGATCGGCACCGGGCCGTTCGTGTTCAAGAGTTATCAGAAAGACTCGAACATTCGTTACACCGGTAATCAACATTACTGGGATCCGAGCCGAGTCAAACTCGATAACCTGATCTTTGCGATCAACACCGACGCCTCGGTGCGCGTGCAGAAGCTCAAGGCCGGCGAGTGCCAGATCACCCTGCACCCGCGCCCTGCCGATGTTGAAGCGCTGAAGGCCGATCCGAAACTGCAATTGATCTCCAAGCCGGGTTTCAACCTCGGCTACATCGCCTACAACGTTCGCCACAAGCCATTCGACCAGCTCGAAGTGCGTCAGGCGCTGGACATGGCGGTGAATAAACAAGGGATTCTCAACGCTGTTTATCAGGGCGCCGGCCAACTGGCCGTGAATGCCATGCCGCCGACCCAGTGGTCCTACGACGACAGCATCAAAGACGCCGCCTACAACCCGGAAAAAGCCAAAGAGCTGCTCAAGGCTGCCGGTGTCAAAGAAGGCACCGAGATCACCCTGTGGGCGATGCCGGTGCAGCGCCCGTACAACCCGAACGCCAAACTGATGGCCGAAATGCTCCAGGCGGACTGGGCCAAGATCGGACTGAAAGTGAAGATCGTCAGCTATGAATGGGGCGAGTACATCAAGCGCACCAAGAACGGCGAGCACGACGTCAGCCTGATCGGCTGGACCGGTGACAACGGGGATCCGGACAACTGGCTCGGCACGCTGTACAGCTGCGATGCCATTGGCGGCAACAACTATTCCATGTGGTGCGATCCGGCTTACGACAAGCTGATCAAAGAGGCCAAGGTCGTCACTGACCGTGACCAACGCACCGTGCTCTACAAACAGGCTCAGCAATTGCTTAAACAGCAAGTGCCGATCACGCCTGTCGCCCACTCGACGGTCAACCAACCGTTAAGCGCCAGGATCGAGGGTTTCAAAGTCAGCCCGTTCGGTCGCAACGTGTTCTCGGGTGTCGGTATCGATTAAACCAGACGATTAGCCGCAATGCTGGGGGGCGCTGTCTAGCCCCTCACGCAAGCGCTTTGCCGAAATTCGCCAATCCGGCTTCTGGCAAACGTTTGCGATGTGTGAACGAGTTCTAAACCAATAACCGGCATACCAAAAAAAGCCGGCATAAAAAGAAAGTAAAGGAGCTTCACCCATGAAACTGAGCAGCACCGCGATACTGGCCCTGGCCATCAGCAGCATCACCGCCACGGCTTATGCGGAAACCCAGAGTCAGGCATTCACTCCGGTGACCGTCAACACCAAGAGCGCCCAGGCTGAAGCAACCGGCTTCGTCGAAGGACAGTCGATTACCGGTACGACGCGTAACTGGTACGCCAACGAACAACTGAAGCGCGGCGGCAAGTTCGCCTACAAGAAGAATGGTTCGCTGGCCGAAACCGACCGCCGGATCAACTGGGTTCAGGGCACCATCGTCAAGTACAACTCGGGCTTCACCGAGGGCACCGTAGGTTTCAGCACTGAAGTGGCAGCCTATAACGCGATCGCACTGGAGCGTGACCGCGAGAACCTCGCGGCCGGTAACGGTGGCGCGCCAAAAACTGGCACGGCGTCGGGTAACAACCGTACGCTGACGCACAAGGGCAGCGGTGATGCGGTCGATCAGTGGAGCAAGCTGGGCCTGGCCAACATCAAGGCCCGGGTTTCCAACACCACTCTGACCGCCGGCCGCATGGGCTTCAGCAGCCCGCAAGTCGACGTGATCGGTAACCGTGCACTACCATCGAGTTTCGAAGGTATTTCCCTGCACAGTGAAGAACTGAACAACCTGTCTTTCGACCTGGCCACTTTCGACCGTGTTTCGCCACGCTCGGAACAAAGCCTGCAGAAATTCCGTGCTGAATATGCCAACGGCCGTGTCGAATCCGACCACGTAAATACCGCCGGCATCACGTATCAGCCGCTCGAAAGCCTGAAAACCAGCCTGTGGGGCACTCAGGTCGAAGACCTGTGGAACCAGTACTACTTCGGTGCCACCCATGAATTGGGTGACAGCAGTGTCCTCGCCCTGACCACCGGCCTGAACTACTACAAGACCGTGGATGAAGGCAAAAAGCTGCTGGGCGATATCGACAACGATACTTACTCGCTGTCGTTCGGCCTGACTCACCAGGCCCACAACCTGACCTTCTCCTACCAGCAAGTGAACGGTAACGAGTACTTCGACTACCTGCACGAAACCAACGGCATCTACCTGGCCAACTCCCTGCTGTCGGACTTCAACGGCCCGAACGAGAAATCCTTCCAGGTTTCCTACGCCATCAACATGGCTGAATACGGCGTTCCAGGCCTGAAGTTCAACATCTACCAGGCGCGTGGCTGGGGCATCGACGGCACCCACTACAACGGCAACAAAGGCGTGGCAGGCAAGGGTTATGACGGCATCCAGGAACAGGATGGCGAACACCACTATGAATACGGTATCGGGGCGACCTATGCCGTACAAAGCGGTCCTCTGAAAGCCACCACCATTCGCGGCACTTACACCGCGCACCGTGCAAGCGAATTCCAGTCCGACGGCAGCATCAACGAGTTCCGTCTCGTAACCACGATTCCATTCAACATCCTGTAAAAACGCCAGCCGACGGCTGACTCATGATGAGTCGGCCGTTCGGCTTTTTGTCTTCAACCGATTGCAGAGGGTTATCGATGAAAATGCTTCCCCTACGTGCGGCCATCGCGGCTGCGTTGCTGAGTGTCGCTGTTGGCGTCTCGGCCAAACCCTTGGTGGTCTGCACCGAAGCCAGCCCGGAAGGCTTCGATATGGTCCAGTACACAACTGCAGTCACGGCGGACGCTGTGGCCGAAACCATCTTCAACCGCCTGGCTGACTTCAAGCCCGGCACCACTGAAGTGATCCCGGCACTCGCCGAGTCCTGGGACATCAGCGAAGACGGCCTGACCTACACGTTCCACCTGCGCAAAGGCGTCAAGTTTCACACTACCGAATACTTCAAGCCGACCCGCGACATGAACGCCGACGACGTGGTCTGGAGCTTCCAGCGTCAACTGGACCCGAATCACCCGTGGCACAAACTGTCGAGCGTGGGCTTCCCGTACTTTGAAAGCATGGGTTTCAAGGAACTGCTGAAGAATGTCGAGAAAGTCGACGACAACACGGTCAAGTTCACCCTGACCCGCCGCGAAGCGCCGTTCCTGGCCGATATCGCGATGGCGTTCTCCTCGATCTACCCGGCCGAATACGCCGACCAATTGCTCAAGGCCAACAAGACAGGTGACTTGAACAACAAGCCGATCGGCACCGGCCCGTTCATCTTCCAGCGTTATGCAAAAGACGCGCAGGTGCGTTTCAAGGCCAACCCGGATTACTTCCGTGGCAAGGCGCCGGCTGACGCGCTGATCCTGGCGATCGCCACCGACAACAACGTGCGCCTGCAGAAGCTCAAGGCCAACGAGTGCCAGATCGCCCTGTATCCGAAGCCGGATGACATCCCGAGCATCAAGAAAGACAGCAACCTGAAAGTCGATGAGCTCGACGCGATGACCGTCTCGTACGTCGCCATGAACACCCAGCACAAGTACATGAGTGACGTGCGCGTGCGCAAAGCCATCGATATCGCCTTTGACAAGGAAGCCTATGTCAACGCGCTGTTCGGCAAAGGCAATGCGTCGGTCGCGGTCAACCCGTACCCGCCGACCCTGCTCGGCTATAACCACGACCTGAAGAACCCGCCACGTGACCTCGATGCCGCCCGCAAGCTGCTCAAGGAAGCCGGGGTTCCGGAAGGCACCGTGTTTACCCTGTTTACCCGCAACGGTGGCGGTCCGACCAACCCCAACCCGATGCTCGGCGCGCAAATGATGCAGGCTGACCTGGCGAAAGTCGGGATCAAGATCGACATTCGCGTGATGGAATGGGGCGAAATGCTTAAACGCGCCAAGGCCGGCGAACACGATATGGTCTCGGCCGGATGGGCGGGCGACAACGGCGACCCGGATAACTTCCTGACGCCTATGCTCAGTTGCGAAGCGGCAAAAAATGGCGAGAACTACGCTCGCTGGTGCAACGAGAAATTCCAGGCACTGCTGGATGAAGCACGGGCTAAAGTAGATCCGGCCGAACGCGCAAAGCTCTACGAACAGGCGCAAGTGCTGTTTAATCAGGATCAGCCATGGATCAGCATGGCCCACACCAGGATGTTTACTGCAATGCGTAACAACGTAGAGGGCTATCACATCAGCCCTCTCACCACTAATAACTTCGCCACTACCCAGGTGAAGTAGATAAGAAACTCCCGGCGTCCCTGACCCCAGGGATGCCGGGCACGCCTAACCGGCTGATGAGGTACCACACACGATGTTTAGTTTTATTGCCCGCCGACTGGGGTTGTTGATCCCCACGTTTTTCGGCATCACCTTGCTGACTTTCGCGTTGATTCGCATGATTCCGGGCGACCCCGTGGAAGTGATGATGGGCGAACGTCGGGTCGACCCCGAAATGCACGCTCAGGCAATGGAACGCCTAGGTCTGAACAAGCCGCTGTATGCCCAGTATCTGGACTACATCGGCAAACTGGCTCACGGCGATCTCGGCGAATCCCTGCGCACGCGTGAAAGCGTATGGACCGAGTTCACCTCCCTCTTCCCGGCGACCCTGGAACTGTCCATGGCCGCCCTGCTGTTCGCCGGCATTCTCGGGCTTCTGGCCGGGGTGATCGCGGCACTCAAGCGAGGATCTCTGTTCGACCACGGGGTGATGGGCATCTCCCTCGCGGGGTATTCGATGCCGATCTTCTGGTGGGGCCTGATCCTGATCATGTTCTTCTCGGTGAGCCTGGGCTGGACCCCGGTTTCCGGGCGCATCGACCTGCTCTATGACATCGAGCCGCGCACTGGTTTCATGCTGATCGACACGCTGCTGGCCGATGACGTTGGCGCCTTCTTCGATGCCCTGCATCACCTGATCCTGCCGGCCATCGTCCTCGGCACCATTCCGCTGGCGGTGATCGCGCGAATGACCCGTTCGTCGATGCTCGAAGTGCTGCGTGAAGACTACATCCGCACCGCCAGGGCCAAAGGCCTGTCGCCGTCGCGCGTGGTGTTCGTGCACGGTCTGCGTAACGCACTGATTCCGGTACTCACCGTGGTCGGCCTGCAAGTCGGCACCCTGCTGGCCGGTGCGGTTCTGACCGAAACGATTTTCTCCTGGCCCGGCATCGGTAAATGGCTGATCGAAGCCATCGGCGCCCGGGACTACCCGGTTGTGCAAAACGGCATCCTGTTAATCGCCTGCCTGGTGATTCTGGTCAACTTCGTAGTGGACATCCTCTACGGCTTTGCCAACCCACGCATCCGTCATCAGCGCTGAGGTCAATAACCATGAGCACTCCAACATCCTCAGTAGCCACCGCCGCCAACGCGGATCAAAGTCTGCTGTACCCGTCGCCGTACAAAGAATTCTGGCAAGCCTTCTCCAAGAACAAGGGCGCAGTTGCCGGCCTCATGTTCATGCTGCTGATCATCTTCTGCGCGCTGTTCGCGCCGTGGGTTGCGCCGCATAACCCGAGCGAGCAATACCGCGACTTCCTGCTGACGCCGCCGGCGTGGCTGGAAGGCGGGCAGATGCAGTTCCTGCTCGGCACCGATGAACTGGGTAGAGACCTGCTGTCGCGTCTGATCCAGGGTTCGCGCCTGTCGCTGCTGATCGGTTTGTCGTCGGTGGTGATGTCACTGATTCCGGGGATCCTGCTCGGTCTGTTCGCCGGTTTCTTCCCGAAGATGATTGGCCCGACCATCATGCGTCTGATGGACATCATGCTGGCCCTGCCGTCGCTGCTGCTGGCGGTGGCGATCGTCGCCATCCTCGGCCCTGGCCTGATCAACACCGTGATCGCTATCGCTGTGGTTTCGCTGCCGTCCTATGTGCGTCTGACCCGTGCCGCGGTGATGGGCGAACTGAACCGCGACTACGTGACCGCCGCGCGCCTGGCCGGTGCCGGTCTGCCACGTCTGATGTTCATCACCGTGTTGCCCAACTGCATGGCGCCGCTGATCGTGCAGGCGACCCTGAGCTTCTCGTCGGCGATTCTCGATGCCGCAGCGTTGGGCTTCCTCGGCCTTGGCGTACAACCGCCAACCCCTGAGTGGGGCACCATGCTGGCCTCGGCCCGTGACTACATCGAACGCGCCTGGTGGGTGGTGAGCCTGCCTGGTTTGACCATTTTGCTCAGCGTGCTGGCAATCAACTTGATGGGCGACGGTCTGCGCGATGCGCTGGACCCGAAACTCAAGAACGCCGCCTGAGGAGATTCCCATGTCACTGCTAGAAATCAAGAATCTCAACGTTCGCTTCGGCGACAAGACCGCGACCCCGGTGGTCGATGGCCTCGACCTGAAAGTCGACAAAGGCGAAGTACTGGCCATCGTTGGCGAGTCGGGTTCGGGTAAATCCGTGACCATGATGGCGCTGATGGGCCTGATCGAGCACCCCGGCATCGTCACCGCCGACTCGCTCAGCTTTGACGGCAAAGACATGCTCAAGCTGAGCAACCGTCAGCGTCGGCAAATCGTCGGCAAAGACTTGTCGATGGTCTTTCAGGACCCGATGACCGCGCTGAACCCGAGCTACACCGTCGGTTTCCAGATCGAAGAAGTGCTGCGTCTGCACCTGAAAATGTCCGGCAAGCAAGCCCGCAAACGTGCGATCGAACTGCTGGAAAAAGTCGAAATCCCGGGCGCCGCCAGCCGTATGGACGCCTACCCGCATCAACTGTCCGGCGGTATGAGCCAGCGCGTTGCGATCGCCATGGCGATTGCCGGCGAACCGAAACTGCTGATCGCCGACGAACCGACCACTGCTCTGGACGTAACGATTCAGGCGCAGATCATGGATCTGCTATTGGCGTTGCAGAAAGAACAGAACATGGGCCTGGTGCTGATCACCCACGACCTCGCGGTCGTGGCCGAAACCGCCCAGCGCGTCTGCGTGATGTACGCCGGCCAAGCCGTTGAAGTCGGTCAGGTGCCGCAACTGTTCGACATCCCGGCACACCCGTACAGCGAAGCGCTGCTCAAGGCGATTCCCGAGCACAGCCTCGGCGCCGCACGCCTGTCGACCCTGCCGGGCATCGTCCCGGGCCGCTACGATCGTCCGCAGGGCTGCCTGCTGTCGCCGCGCTGCCCGTACGTGCAGGACAGCTGCCGCGCGCAGCGTCCAGGCCTTGATCCGAAAAGCCACAGCCTCGCCCGCTGCTTCTTCCCGCTGAACCAGGAGGTGGCGTAATGGCCGTCGTACTTACCGCCCGCGACCTGACCCGTCACTACGAAGTCTCCCGTGGCCTGTTCAAGGGCCATGCGACCGTGCGCGCCCTGAACGGCGTGTCGTTCGAACTGGAAGCCGGCAAGACCCTCGCCGTAGTTGGCGAGTCGGGCTGCGGCAAATCCACCCTCGCCCGTGCGTTGACGCTGATTGAAGATCCGTCTTCCGGATCCTTGAAAATCGCCGGCCAGGAAGTCGCCGGCGCCGACAAGGCCCAGCGCAAGCAACTGCGCAAAGACGTGCAGATGGTCTTTCAAAGCCCATACGCGTCGTTGAACCCACGGCAGAAAGTCGGTGACCAGCTCGGCGAACCGCTGCTGATCAACACCAACCTCTCCGCCGCCGAGCGTCGCGAGAAAGTCCAGGCGATGATGAAGCAGGTCGGCTTGCGCCCTGAGCACTACCAGCGCTATCCGCACATGTTCTCCGGCGGTCAGCGTCAGCGTATCGCCCTGGCTCGCGCCATGATGCTGCAACCGAAAGTGCTGGTGGCGGATGAACCGACCTCGGCACTGGACGTGTCGATTCAGGCGCAGGTGCTGAACCTGTTCATGGATCTGCAGCAGGAGTTCAACACTGCGTACGTGTTCATCTCGCACAACCTTGCGGTGGTGCAACACGTGGCCGACGACGTGATGGTGATGTATCTCGGTCGCCCGGTGGAACTGGGTCCGAAGAACGACATTTACGAGCGTCCGTTGCACCCATATACCCAGGCGCTGCTGTCGGCGACCCCGACCATTCACCCGGACCCGAACAAGCCGAAAATCAAGATCGTCGGCGAACTGCCTAACCCGCTGAACCCGCCACCGGGCTGCGCTTTCCACAAGCGCTGCCCGTACGCGACCGAGCGTTGCAGCACTGAAGAACCAGCCTTGCGCCAGCTCGATAGCCGACAGGTGGCTTGCCACTACGCCGAGCAGTTCCTCGACGGCGCGGCGTAAGCAAAACTGGAGAGCGATACAAAACACTGTGGGAGCGAGCTTGCTCGCGAAGGCATTGAATCATTCAACATAGATGTCGCCTGATACACCGCTTTCGCGAGCAAGCTCGCTTCCACAGGGATCGCATTTCAAAGAAAGTGACGTGTTAACCAAACCCCTTCCCCCCCGATTGCGCATCAGTCGAGGCAGAAGGGGTTTTCTTTTGTCTGCGATTTACGTCTGGCCATCGCCTTCGTCATCCGGATCATCAGTGTCCGGCTCATCAGTGGTCGAGTCGTCATCATCGGCGCTGCCGCCCTGGTCCTGATCGCCCGGCTCGGACTCAGACTTGGCCAGCATCAAGCCGCTGTGCCCGACCTGGCCGTTGAAGGCCTGAGAATCGTGATCCTCGCACTCGGCCCAGGCCGTCGCGGTGCCGAGGGACAGCATGACCATCACTTTCAACAGCAATAAAACCCGTAGCAACCTGCTTTTCATAGCTGACTCCATCCTTTTTCAGGTGAGACATTCGTGCCTGACTGGCGCTGTGTGAAATCTAGTTCCGATCCATCGGGTTCACCAGATAGGACGCTAAGGAGCAGGCAGAAATGCCCTTCATGGAAAGACAGTTTTCGAATAATGCTCATAGCCGCAACAGCTAAGCGCCGCCGCGTGATCGCGTGGCCTGCCACGTCAACGGCATGGAAATCAACACCATCAGCGTACTCGCCAGCCACACACTGTGGCCGCCGAAATGACCGTACAACTGGCCACTGAGTACCGGTGACAACAGCGCACTGGCGCTCCAGCTCATAAAGAACAGGCCGAAGTACTGACCGCTTTTACCGCCTTGGGCAAAACGCATGGCCAGCACATTCAGCGGCGGCATGAAAAAGGCCTCGCCCAAGGTCCAGATCAGCGTCGACAGGCAGACGTAAAACAGCCCGGAGCCGAACGGCAACATACCGAGTCCGCAGGCCAGCAACACACTGCCGAGCAGCATTTGCCGGCGCATCCCCCAACGCTCGCCCCAGTGCGACAGCGGAATCTGCAGGGCGATCACCAGCAACGCATTGAGGCCGAACTGCCAGCCGATCGCCTCGGTGCTCAAGTGATAGTAATCACGCAGGTAATTGCCCAGCGTGCTGTAGACCGTGTCGAACGCGATGCCGAGCACGGCCGTCGCTGCCAGCAACCAGAGAAACGGTTTGTCGCGATACGGCACACCCGGACCACCGGCGCCGACTATCGATGACTCTTCATTGATCAGCACCGGACGCTGCCACGTGGTACGAACAAACCAGAGCAGCGCCAACAACGTCATCGCCGCGCTACCGAAAAACACCCAGCGAAAATCGGTCTGCGCCAACACCCCGCCCGCCACACCGGCGGCGGCCATCCCAAGGTTGCGCGCAACCCGACTCAACGCCTGCGCACGCGAGCGCTGCGTCACCTCGCAATACTCCATGATCAGCCGCTGATGCAGCGTGCGAATAGCCCCATCGATGGCCCCACTGAGCAACAACAATGCAGCGAGCAACGGCACCTGCGTCACCAGCCCCAGCAGGATCAGCACCCACACCGAAACAAAGAACAGCGCCGCCGTCAGCCGCGCCGTGCGCACATGATCACTGAGCCAGCCACCGAGCATCGACCCCAGCAGCAAACCCGCGCCGTACGCCGACAGCAACCAGCCAACCGTCTCGATCGCCAGCCCCAGCTCCTGACGCAGGTACAACGCCATGAACAGCTTGACCATGCTGCTCAAGCGATTGATGAACAACAGCGCCGCGAGCACCCAGGCCATCACGCCGAAATAGCCGTTCAGCCGTAGCAGGTGAGTCAGCCGACTCGTCATTCCATTGACCTCTCAAAGCGACGTGCGTGGAGCTGGAACACTAACGGTCAGCAGGCGGGTTGTCGCGTTCAAGAACATCGAGACCACAAAAAACCGAGTCGTCCTACAGCCATTGCGCGCGATAAAACCGTACCGAAGATCAAAAGCCCCTCACCCTAACCCTCTCCCGGAGGGAGAGGGGACTGACCGCAGTGATTACGAGAGCTACGCCGACGTGCAATACCGAGTCGAGCTCAGATTCTGAAACAGATCAAAAGCCCCTCACCCTAGCCCTCCCGAAACGTCGGACCGCCCGGAGGGAGAGGGGACTGACTGCAGTGTTTGGGAGAGCTACGCCGACGTGCGATACCGCGTCGAACTGAGGCTTTGAAAAACACACAAATCGGCCCCCTCTCCCTCGGGAGAGGGCTGGGGTGAGGGGCAAATCCAACACAAATCCAAAGCCGACCACGCCGTGCTCTTCACCACTCAATAGGCCGAGTGTCAGCTCGCCTGCTTTTGATCTTGATCTTGATCTTGATCTGTAGGGCGACGTCGGAAGGCTGAGTGGAGGGATTGATCCGGGCGTGGGAGCGCAGCGACCGTTTGGCGCAGCCAAACACAGCGGGAGTAGGTGCAGCGAAGCAAACCGGAGACGCTGCGCCCGGATCGATCCCGCAGCGAAGGAACCCCGAGCCCCAGCGAGCGGGCCGTACGTAGGAGCAAGCGTTTTTGGTTACTTTTTAGGCGTTTGTAAAAAGTGACCCGCCGTAAGGGCGGAACCCTAAGCCGCCATCACCCAAAAACGGATATCCCCCCAAAACCAAAGCAAAAAAAAGCCCCCTAGGCATACACCTAGAGGGCTTCGGACAAACCAATTCAGAACTTAATGATGCTCACGCGTCGCCCGGAATTTCACATCCGGCCAACGCTCTTCCATCAACGCCAGGTTAACCCGCGTCGGCGCAAGGTAAGTCAGGTGACCACCGCCATCGACCGCCAGGTTCTCCACAGCCTTGTTGGAAAACTCCTCAAGCTTCTTCTTGTCGCTGCAATCGATCCAGCGCGCGGAATACACAGTAATCGGCTCGTACGAGCACTCAACCTTGTATTCCTCCTTCAAACGGCTGGCGACCACATCAAACTGCAGCACACCGACGGCGCCCAGAATGATGTCGTTGCTGCGCTCCGGGAAAAACACCTGCGTCGCGCCCTCTTCAGCCAGTTGCTGCAGACCCTGACGCAACTGCTTGGACTTCAGCGGATCACGCAGACGCACACGACGGAACAGCTCCGGCGCAAAGTGCGGAATACCGGTGAAACCGAGGGTTTCACCTTCACTGAAGGTATCGCCAATCTGGATCGTGCCGTGGTTGTGCAAACCAATGATGTCGCCGGCAAAGGCTTCTTCAAGCTGTTCCCGCTCGGAGGAGAAGAACGTCAGGGCATCGCCGATGCGCACGTCCTTGCCGGTACGCACATGGCGCATCTTCATGCCTTTCTCGTACTTGCCGGAGCAAATGCGCATGAAGGCGATACGGTCGCGGTGTTTCGGGTCCATGTTCGCCTGGATCTTGAAGATGAAGCCCGAGAACTTCTCTTCCACCGGCTCAACGGTACGCTCGTTAGCGACACGGGCCAGCGGACGCGGCGCCCAATCAACGACGGCGTCGAGTACATGGTCAACACCGAAGTTGCCCAGTGCCGTACCGAAGAACACCGGGGTCAGTTGACCGTCGAGGAATTCCTGCTGGTTGAATTCATGGCAGGCGCCCTGCACCAGTTCCAGCTGCTCGATGAAGCGGTCGTACTCGTCGCCCAGATGCGCGCGGGCTTCGTCGGAATCGAGCTTCTCGATGATTTTGGTTTCGGTGCGTTCGTGACCGTGACCGGCGGTGTAGACAATGATGTAGTCGTCAGCCAGGTGGTACACGCCCTTGAAGTCACGGTAGCAACCGATCGGCCAGGTGATCGGCGCAGCCTTGATCTTCAGAACGGCTTCGATCTCGTCGAGCAGTTCGATCGGGTCGCGGATGTCACGGTCGAGTTTGTTGATGAAGCTGACGATCGGCGTGTCACGCAGACGGCAGACGTCCATCAGCGCAATCGTCCGTGGCTCTACACCTTTACCGCCGTCGAGGACCATCAATGCCGAGTCCACCGCTGTCAGGGTGCGGTAGGTATCTTCGGAGAAGTCTTCGTGGCCCGGGGTGTCGAGCAGGTTGATCATGTGTTCGCGATACGGGAACTGCATGACCGACGTGGTAATGGAAATACCCCGTTGCTTCTCCATCTCCATCCAGTCGGATGTCGCATGGCGATCGGATTTACGGGATTTCACCGTACCGGCCACTGCAATCGCCTTGCCCATCAACAGGAGCTTTTCGGTGATCGTGGTTTTACCGGCATCGGGGTGGGAAATAATGGCGAAAGTGCGGCGTTTCGCGACTTCGGCGGCCTGGTTGGTCATGGGAAATCGCCTGGCGGTGATTCAAAAAAGGGCCGCGATTATAGCCCAACTCGATGCAATAACCGAACCGTTGAGCACATTAAGGGTGGCCAAATGCTGCCGCAGATGGGAACCTTTTAAAGCCCGGAGACGTCCATCCCCTGTTACGAATTTTCGTCAGGGGCTGAAAAATCAGCAAGTTAGCCTGACGAGGCTGCGCTCATGGCTCGCTTTCAGACCGCTTTATCGGCTTTGAAAAACGGCTACTTTTCGCGAACGACTCTCCCGGCAGCCATGTATGGCATGCCACACGGGACTGCGCTCGCCGACTACAAAAAAAGGAGTCCGCCTGTGGCTATCCGCTATGGCAAAGGGCTGATGGGAGGTGCGGTGGTGATCGCGCTCCTGGCCCTGCTGGTCCACTGGATCGGCATCAACACGATCGAACACTACCGCGACGATTTGTTGTTTTACCTGCAAGCTCATCTGATTCTCGTCCTCGCTTCAATGCTGGCCGCCCTTGTCGTGGGCATCCCCGCCGGCATCTTCCTCAGTCGTCCGACCATGGTCGGTCGCGCTGAACGCTTCATGCAAATCTTCAATATCGGCAACACCGTGCCACCGCTGGCCGTGCTTGCGATTGCCCTGGGCGTCCTCGGCATTGGCAGTGGCCCGGCGATCTTTGCTTTATTCCTCGCTTCGTTGCTGCCGATTGTGCGCAACACCTACGAAGGCCTGAAAAATGTCCAGGGTTCGCTGAAAGAAGCGGCCGTCGGCATCGGCATGACCCAGCGCCAGGTGCTGTGGAAAGTCGAATTGCCCAACGCCGTGCCGATCATCGTCGGTGGTGTGCGCGTGGCGCTGGCAATCAACGTCGGCACCGCGCCGCTGGCGTTCCTGATCGGCGCCAACAGCCTCGGCAGCCTGATTTTCCCTGGCATCGCCCTGAACAATCAGCCGCAACTGCTGCTCGGCGCCGCGTGCACCGCGCTGCTGGCCTTGCTGCTCGATGGCGTCGTCACCCTCGCCAGCCGTCTCTGGCTGGAACGCGGTTTGCGCCCGTCTTAAGGCTTTTGCGAAGGAATATTTATGAAACGATTTAGCTCGTCTTTGGGATTGATAGTGGGCTGCATCCTGCTGTTCGCAGGTGTCGCCCAAGCCGCTGAAAAACCGGTTATCCGCCTCGGCGCCCGAGTCTTCACTGAGCAAACCCTGCTCGCCGAAATCACCGCGCAATACCTGCGCAGCAAAGGTTACGACGCGCAGATTACCGGCGGTCTGGGCAGCAACCTCGCCCGCAGCGCCCACGAAAGCGGACAACTGGACATGCTTTGGGAATACACCGGCGTGTCGCTGGTGGCCTACAACCATGTCACTGAAAAACTCGACAGCGCCCAGTCCTACGCCCGGGTAAAAGAACTCGACGCGAAAAAAGGCCTGGTCTGGCTGACCCCGTCGAAATTCAGCAACACCTACGCCCTCGCCCTCCCTGAAAAGGTCGCCGAGGAATATCCGCAGATCAACAACATCAGCCAGTTGAACGAAGTGCTGCGCGCCGAGGCCAAGACCAATCATCTGGTGGCGCTGGACACCGAGTTTGCCAACCGCTCCGACGGTCTGATCGGCATGGTCGATCTCTACGGCATGAACCTGACCCGCAAAAATATCCGCCAGATGGATGCCGGGCTGGTTTACACGGCATTGCGCAACGGTCAGGTGTTCGCCGGTCTGGTCTACACCACCGACGGTCGCCTCAACGCCTTCGGCCTGAAACTGCTGGAAGACGACAAGCATTACTTCCCCGACTACACCGCCGCACCGGTGGTGCGTCAGGCTTACCTCGACGCGCACCCGCAACTGGCCGAGCAACTCAAGCCATTAGCCGAACTGTTCGATGACGAAACCATGCGCCAGCTCAACGCGCGGGTCGACGTCGATCACGAGAGCCCATCGAAAGTTGCCGCCGATTTTCTGCGCCAGCACCCACTTGATTAAGGAGGAAAAGTCATGGAATTTCTGAACGCCTTTTCCCACCTCGACTGGCAGCAGGTGATGCACCTGACCTGGCAGCACATCACCCTGGTCGGCATCGCCGTGACCCTGGCGATTGTCGTTGGCGTGCCGCTGGGCATTCTGATGACCCGCTTTCCGCCCCTTGCCGGGCCGTTGCAGGCCAGCGCCACGGTGCTGCTGACCGTGCCGTCGATTGCCCTGTTCGGTCTGCTGTTGCCGTTCTACTCCAAGTTCGGCCAGGGCCTCGGGCCGATGCCGGCGATCACCGCCGTGTTCCTTTATTCACTGCTGCCGATCATGCGCAACACCTACCTCGCCCTCACTGGCGTGGAACCGGGCATCCGTGAAGCAGCACGCGGCATCGGCATGACCTTCGGCCAGCGCCTGCGCATGGTCGAGTTGCCGATTGCGGTGCCAGTGATCCTCGCCGGCGTACGCACCGCCGTGGTGATGAACATCGGCGTGATGACCATCGCCGCGACCATCGGCGCCGGCGGCCTCGGTGTGTTGATCCTCGCTTCCATCAGCCGCAGTGACATGTCGATGCTGATCGTCGGCGCGCTGCTGGTCAGTCTTCTGGCGATTTTCGCCGACCTCGTTTTGCAGTGGCTGCAACGCTCGCTGACTCCAAAAGGACTCCTGAAATGATCGAACTTCAAAATCTCAGCAAGACCTTCCAAAGCAACGGCAAAGACGTCAAAGCTGTGGATTCGGTAAGCCTGACCGTCAATGAAGGCGAAATCTGTGTGTTCCTCGGGCCCTCGGGTTGCGGCAAAAGCACCACGCTGAAGATGATCAACCGCCTGATCAAACCGACTTCGGGCAAGATCCTCATCAACGGCGAAGACACCACCGATCTCGACGAAGTGACCCTGCGTCGCAACATTGGCTACGTGATCCAGCAGATCGGCCTGTTCCCGAACATGACCATCGAAGAGAACATCGTGGTCGTGCCGAAACTGCTCGGCTGGGACAAACAGAAATGCCACGACCGCGCCCGCGAGTTGATGAGCATGATCAAGCTGGAGCCCAAGCAGTATCTGCATCGCTATCCGCGCGAATTGTCCGGTGGTCAGCAACAGCGCATCGGTGTGATCCGCGCACTGGCGGCGGATGCACCGTTATTGTTGATGGACGAGCCGTTCGGTGCGGTCGACCCGATCAACCGCGAGATGATCCAGAACGAGTTCTTCGAAATGCAGCGCGCGCTGAACAAGACCGTGATCATGGTCAGCCACGACATCGACGAAGCGATCAAACTCGGCGACAAGATCGCGATCTTCCGCGCCGGCAAACTGCTGCAGATCGATCACCCGGACACGCTGCTGGCGCATCCGGCGGACGATTTTGTCAGCAACTTCGTCGGCCAGGACAGCACGCTCAAGCGCCTGCTGTTGGTGAAGGCTGAAGATGCGGCGGACAACGCGCCATCGGTGAGCCCGGAAACCCCGGTGGCCGATGCGCTGGAATTGATGGATGAGCATGACCGTCGCTACGTGGTGGTCACCTGTGCCGAGAACAAGGCGCTGGGTTATGTGCGTCGTCGCGATCTGCACCGTCAGACCGGCACGTGCGCGCAGTTCCTGCGTGAGTTCAACGCCACCGCCGCGTACGACGAGCATTTGCGCATCCTGCTGTCGCGGATGTACGAGTTCAACCGTTCGTGGCTGCCGGTGATGGATGCCGAGCGGGTGTTCCTTGGCGAGGTGACGCAGGAGTCGATTGCGGCTTATCTGAGTTCGGGTCGTTCGCGCGGGATGAAGACCAACATCGTCTCGCCGGCTGAAGCGGTAGTCGCCTAAAAATACACAACCTGTGGGAGCGAGCTTGCTCGCGAAAGCGCAATATCAGTCAACAACGATGTCGACTGTGAAAATGCCTTCGCGAGCAAGCTCGCTCCCACAGGATCCGGGTGATTTTTTCTTCACTCATCAGGCGGAAAAGAATCTCAACACCTGAGAACCAGGCAGCATGCTCTGGACAGCCTTCCAAACAACCAAAATCCCCCTCTCTCCTTCCTCTCGTGGCCAACGTCGCCGAAGTTGCAGCCATCACACTTACCCACGACTTCGCCGACAAAATCCACGAACGTGCAGGTATTTTTAACACTGGAAAATTCCCGGGGAACATCTGCCCGTCATCTCGGTCGGCTACAAAGAGTGATGAACGCGACGTACGTCAGAAGCGTGCAAAAACGCGACATTTTTAGTTGATCTCACGCCCCTCACGCCCTAAAGTTCGCGCCGAACGTCCATGCTGGAAACGATCCATCCGGCTCAAGTACTGACGACGAGACAGCAAGGCCAAGGGTAAAACCACCCGTGGCCTTTTTGCTTTCGGCGACATGCCTTGGGAAGTAGGCGAACCAAAGTGGGGATACGGAGGGCGTTCATTTGCACCCATTGTTTAACTTAGTTTGCCAGTAGGAGTTCCCAGCATGTCGATCCAGGTCGAAGACTATTTCGCGCGCGCTACATTCGACAAAATGAAGGCGTTCGCCGACAAACAGGAAACCCCGTTCGTGGTGATCGACACCGCGATGATCGCCCAGGCCTACGATGACCTGCGCGCCGGTTTCGAATTCGCCAAGGTCTACTACGCGGTCAAAGCCAACCCGGCTGTCGAGATCATCGACCTGCTCAAAGAAAAAGGTTCGAGCTTCGACATCGCCTCGATCTACGAGCTGGACAAGGTAATGGATCGTGGCGTCAGCCCGGACCGTATCAGCTACGGCAACACCATCAAGAAATCCAAGGACATCCGCTACTTCTACGAGAAGGGCGTGCGTCTGTTCTCCACCGACTCCGAAGCTGACCTGCGCAACATCGCCAAGGCGGCCCCGGGTTCGAAAGTCTATGTGCGCATCCTCACCGAAGGCTCGACCACGGCTGACTGGCCACTGTCGCGCAAATTCGGCTGCCAGACCGACATGGCCATGGACCTGCTGATCCTCGCTCGCGACCTCGGCCTGGTGCCTTACGGCATCTCCTTCCACGTCGGCTCGCAGCAACGCGATATCAGCGTTTGGGACGCCGCGATTGCCAAGGTCAAAGTGATCTTCGAACGCCTGAAAGAAGAAGACGGCATCCACCTGAAGCTGATCAACATGGGCGGTGGCTTCCCGGCCAACTACATCACCCGCACCAACAGCCTGGAAACCTACGCCGAAGAAATCATCCGATTCCTGAAAGAAGACTTCGGTGATGACCTGCCGGAAATCATTCTCGAGCCGGGCCGTTCGCTGATTGCCAACGCCGGTATTCTGGTCAGCGAAGTGGTACTGGTTGCACGCAAGTCGCGCACCGCCGTCGAGCGTTGGGTGTATACCGATGTGGGCAAGTTCTCCGGCCTGATCGAAACCATGGACGAAGCGATCAAGTTCCCGATCTGGACCGAGAAAAAAGGCGAGATGGAAGAAGTGGTCATCGCCGGCCCGACTTGCGACAGCGCCGACATCATGTACGAGAACTACAAGTACGGTCTGCCGTTGAACCTGGCGATCGGTGATCGTCTGTACTGGCTGTCGACTGGTGCGTACACCACCAGTTACAGCGCAGTTGAGTTCAATGGCTTCCCGCCGCTGAAGTCGTTTTACGTGTAAGAGCAACTGCGAGTTTCAAGCTGCTAGCTGCAAGTGAAAAGCCCATGACGTGTCATGGGCTTTTTTGTGTCTGTGCGTTCGGCTTGAAGTTTTGCCGGGTACTTGAGACCGAGGCCCCTCACCCCAGCCCTCTCCCGAGGGAGAGGGAGCCGATGTGTAAGCTTTCAAAATTGAGTTCGACTGGATATCTCAGGTCGATGTATAGCGCCAGAACGACGCGGTCAGTCCCCTCTCCCCCTGGGAGAGGGTTAGGGTGAGGGCTTTGCGAATTCAGACGCGCTGCAAGTCTGTGCATCGAAGCGCGAACTGAGCAGCCATCCCCTGAATCCTGGGATCTGTCGCACCTGACAGCGTCTGACTCGCCACCCGCAGAAAATTCAGATTGCCGCCGGCCAAAGCTCTCTCAAGCCAATCGACCGCCTCATCAATCCGCCCCTCATCCGCTAAAACTGCAGCGAAACTGAACTGCCCACGAAAATCCCCACCGTCGGCCGAACGCCGATACCAATCGCGCGCCGCAACCGGATCCGCCGGGCACACCAGCCCCTCTTCCAGATACCGCCCCAGCAGATTCATCGATTTCGCATGGCCCAGTTCAGCCGCGCGGCGATACAGCGCCAGCGCCTGCAGATGATCCACCTCCACTCCCCGCCCGGTCGCCAGCAGATTGGCGAGGTTGTACATCGCCCAATCCAGTCCGGCATTCGCTGCGATCCGATAATGCTGCGCAGCAACCGACGCATCCGCCGCAATGCCCCAACCATGCTCATGACAACGCCCGAGCATGTTGCGCGCCATCAGGTGCCCACGCCCGGCAGCGATGCCGAACCAGCGCAGCGCCAGCGTTTGATCCTGGGCGATGCCTAGGCCGTCGAGCAGGATTTGCCCAAGCAACGCCTGCGCCTCTACTTCGCCCTCACCCGCCGCGAGCAAAATCGCCTGCGCAGCACGGGCCGGGCTTTCGCCGAGCATGACGCTGAGTTGTTCGCCGCTGAGGATTTCCTCGCGGCGCAGCAGGAAACTCATACCTCGACCCAGCGACGGAGCAAGTTGTGATACGTGCCGGTGAGGCGAATCAGTGACGGGTGATCAGGCAGGTCTTGACTCAGTTGCTGAATCGCCCCGTCCATCTCGAACAACAGCGCGCGCTGGCTATCTTCACGCACCAGACTTTGTGTCCAGAAGAACGACGCATAACGCGCGCCACGCGTGACCGCGTTGACCTTATGCAGGCTGGTGCCGGGGTACAAAACCATGTCGCCGGCCGGCAACTTCACCCGTTGCGTGCCGAAGGTGTCCTGGATCTCCAGCTCGCCGCCGTCGTAATCCTCGGGCTCGCTGAAGAACAGCGTCGCCGACAGATCGGTGCGCACCCGCTCGATGCTGCCCTTGGGTTGGCGCACGGCGTTATCGATGTGGAAATCGAAACTGCCACCGGCCGTGTAACAGTTCACTAACGGCGGGAAGACTTTGTGCGGCAACGCGGCGGACATGAACAGTGGGTTTTTCCACAAACGTTCCAGCATCGCTGCGCCGATCTCTTTGGCCAGCGGATGGCCTTCGGGCAGCTGCAAATTGTGCTTCGCCTTGGCCGACTGAAAGCCGGCGGTGATCTTGCCATCGGCCCAATCGGCCTGCTCTAGCGCCTCACGAATGCGCTGCACTTCGTCTTTTGCGAACAGTCCGGGGATGTGCAGCAGCATGGCGATGTCACCTGATGGCAAAGAGGCGGCAATGGTATTGATTCTTATTGACTGTGTAAAACCCGGGAGACGAATGAACTGGCAAAAACCGTAAGGTTAAATTGTAAAGAATGTAAATTCAGTGCGAATAACAATGTTTCGCAATTGATACGAATAACTGTTTACCCTATATTCCGCCGCCTCAAATCCTTGGGGAGGGGAATAAAAATGGCACGTCAACACGCACAATTACCGGTCAGTTCACCACGTCTGCTCGCCTCTGCAATCGGTGTGGCTATCACCGCCGGCTCCGCTGGCCAGATGGTGTTCGCCGCTGAAAAAACCGACAGCAAAGCCACCGGCAATGCCATCGCCCTGGACGCCACCGCCATCACCGGCGAAGCCCAGGATTCGACGTCCTATCAGGTCGAAAAAGCCTCCTCGCCCAAGTACACCGCGCCGCTGGTCGATACACCGCGCTCGGTCACCGTTATTCCGCAACAAGTGCTCAAAGACACCGGCGCCCTGAACATGCAGGACGCGCTGCGCACCGTGCCGGGCATCACCTTCGGCGCCGGTGAAGGCGGCAATCCACAGGGCGACCGTCCGTTCATTCGTGGTTTCGACGCGCAGGGCGACACCTACCTCGACGGCGTGCGCGACACCGGTTCGCAAAGCCGCGAAATCTTCGCCGTGGAAAACATTGAAGTCAGCAAGGGCCCGAACTCCGCCATCGGCGGTCGTGGCGCAGCGGGCGGCAGCATCAACCTGGTGAGCAAGAAAGCGCACCTGGGCAATTCGTTCGACGGCGGCTTCACCTGGGGCTCCGACCAGACCCAACGCTACACCCTCGACGGCAACTACCAGTTCAGCGACACCGCCGCCGGCCGTCTGAACCTGATGAGCCACGAGAGCAATGTCGCCGGTCGCGACAAAGTCGATTACGACCGCTGGGGTATCGCCCCGTCCCTGGCGTTTGGCCTGGGCACCGACACCCGCGTCAACCTCGACTACTACCATCTCGAAAGCAACGACACCCCGGACTCGGGCGTGCCGTACACCATTCCAGCCGGTGGCTCCGCTGCACGCACCAAATCCAATCCGGACAAGCCTTACGCTGGCGGTGACCACAGCAATTTCTACGGTCTGGATCGTGACTTCCGCAAGGGCCGCACTGACACCGCGACCTTCGCCATCGAGCATGACCTGAGCGATTCGCTGACGATCAAGAACACCCTGCGTCACGGCAGCAGCATGCAGGATTACATCCTGACCCAGCCGGACGACAGTAAAGGCAACGTCAACAACGGCACGGTCTGGCGCCGGGCCAATACTCGGGTGAGCAACACCGAGACCACCACCAACCAGACTGATCTGTTCGGCAACTTCTACGTCGCCGGCTTCAAGAACAGCTTCTCCACCGGCGTCGAATACACCCGTGAGGAAAGCCAGAAGTCTTCGTACAACGTCAACACCGACACCACGCCGCGCACCACTAATGTGGCCGCGAGCAGCAACTGCACGCCGTCGATGATCGGCGCGTCGAGTAACTACAACTGCACCTCGCTGTCGAACCCGAACCCGAACGATCCGTGGAACGGCGCGATCTCGCGCAACTACGCCGGCACCGACACCCAGGCCAACACCTACGCGCTGTACGTGTTCGATACGCTGGAACTGAATGAGCAGTGGCTGGTGAACATGGGCCTGCGTTACGACCACTTCGACACCGACTACAAGACCTACAACGCCGCTGGCACCACCACGTCCAAGGGCGATGACACCAGCGAGTTCGTCACCGGTCAGTTCGGCGTCGTCTACAAGCCTGCGGAAAACGGCAGCATCTACGCCTCCTACGCCACCTCGGCCACGCCACCGGGCAACACCTTGGGCGAAGGTCAGGAAGGCAACCCGTTGGGCGGCACCCCGGATCGCAGCGGCAACCTGCTGAGCAGCGACATGGAGCCGGAAACCACCAAGAACTATGAAATCGGCACCAAGTGGGATCTGCTCAACGATCGCCTGTCGCTGACCGCTGACATCTTCCGCACCGAGAAAGAAAACGCTCGTGTGCAAGTCGACACCACGTCGTACGAAAACGCCGGCAAGACCCGCGTGCAAGGTGTCGAGCTCTCGGCCAGCGGCAAGATCACTGACAAGTGGCAAGTGTTCGCCGGTTACGCCTTCATGGACAGCGAACAAGTCGACGGCGGCCCGCTGGGCAAGGCCAACGACGGCAACGAACTGCCTAACACGCCGAAAAACAGCGCCAGCCTGTGGACCACTTACCAGGTCACGCCGAAGCTGACCCTCGGTGGCGGCGCGTTCTACGTCGACGATGTGTACGGCAGCGTGGCCAACACCACCATGGTTGACTCGTATGTTCGCTACGACGCGATGGCTGCGTACAAATTGACCAAGAACGTGGACCTGCAACTCAACGTGCAGAACCTGACCAACGAAACCTACTACGACAAAGCCTTCTCGACCCACTTCGCCAACCAGGCGGCGGGCCGTACGGCACTGTTGAGCACCAACTTCCACTTCTGACCGATGTGGAAACCTGTGGGAGCGAGCTTGCTCGCGAAAGCGCTGGGTCAGTCAAGTAGAGGCTGACTGACACGACGCCTTCGGGAGCAGGCTCGCTCCCACAAGGTATGCGCCGCAAGGCTTGGCCCCGTTCATTCCATTGAACGGGGCTTTTGTGCGTAATAAAGAACGCTTCTCGATAACCCACGGCATAATGCGCGCCGTGAAGACAATTTCCGAATGGACGGCGAGTGACGTGTTGAAGAAAACCCTGTTCCAGTTGCACTGGTTTTTTGGCATCACCGCAGGCCTGGTGCTGGCGTTGATGGGCATCACCGGCGCGGCCTATTCGTTTCAGGACGAAATCCTGCGGGCGCTGAATCCCTCCGTCCTGCAGGTAGAAAAACAAGTCGCCGGTGTCTTGCCGCCCGTCGAACTGGTCGAGCGCATCGAAGCCACGTCGGGGAAAAAAGTCTCGATGCTCTGGGTCGAGACCGACAGCGGCAATGCCGCCAAGGTGTTCTTCACCCCGCCCAAGGGTGAACGTCGCGGCGAGATGCGCTACTTCGACCCGTACACCGCCGAGTTCATGGGCGACGCGGTCGGCCAGGATTTCTTCGGCCTGATGCTGCAACTGCACCGTTTCCTCGCCATGGGCGATACCGGGCGCAACATCACTGGCGCCTGCACGCTGATCCTGCTGTTTTTCTGCCTCTCTGGTTTGTATCTGCGCTGGCCACGGCAGTGGCACAGCTGGCGCGTGTGGCTAACGCTGGACTGGAAGAAAAAGGGCCGCGCCTTCAACTGGGACCTGCATTCGGTAGCCGGTACATGGTGCTTGTTGGTGTATCTGCTACTGGCCCTGACCGGGTTGTCGTGGTCGTACGAGTGGTACAACAAAGGCCTGACCAAATTGCTCTCCGATGCCCCGCAAAACGAACGCGGGCGCGGTGGTCGTGGCCCGGCACCGGAAGGCCCTGCGCCGACAGCCGATTACGCGGCGATGTGGAGCAGCATCTACAGCGCCGCCGGCCCGGGTCTGGCCGCGTACAACATCCGCATGCCAGCCATCGCTGGCCAACCGGCGACCGTGTTCTACCTGCTCGACAGCTCGCCGCACGATCGCGCGTTGAACCAGATCACTCTCGACCCGGCCACGGGTCTGGTCAAACGCGTCGACCGTTACGCCGACAAGAGCTTCAAGGCGCAACTGCTGACCAGCATTTATGCGCTGCACGTCGGCAGCTATTTCGGCCTGGTCGGACGGATCATCATTACCCTCGCGGCAGTGTGCATGCCGCTGTTCTTCATCACCGGCTGGCTGCTGTACCTCGACCGTCGGCGCAAGAAAAAACAGATCAAGGATGCCCGCCAAGGCCTTGCACAACCGGGCGGCGATGCTTCGGCATGGCTGATCGGTTTCGCTAGCCAGAGCGGTTTCGCCGAGCAACTGGCATGGCAGACCGCCGGCCAATTGCAGGCTGCCGGACTGCCGGTGAAGGTGCAGCCGCTGGCGAATGTCAGCGAGCAGGATCTGCGTGAATCGAACAACGCGCTGTTTGTGGTGAGCACGTTCGGCGACGGCGAAGCGCCGGACAGCGCGCGCGGATTCGAGCGCAAAGTGCTGGGCAAAGCGGCAGCCCTCGACAGTCTGAATTACTCGGTGCTCGGTCTCGGCGATCGTCAATATCAGCACTTCTGTGGTTTCGCCAAACGCCTGCACCAATGGTTGGCGGAGCACGGCGGCAAGACATTGTTCGCGCCGGTGGAAGTCGATAGCGGTGATCCCTATGCCCTGCGCCATTGGCAAACCCAACTTGGCCTGCTTACGGGGCAAGCGCCCGTGGATACCTGGCAAGCACCGAGTTACGACAACTGGACGCTGGTACGCCGCGAACTGATGAACCCGGACAGCAGCGGTGCGCCGGTTTACTTGTTGGGCCTGAGCGCACCGAACACCAGCAGTTGGCTGGCCGGTGATCTGGTCGAAGTGCTGCCGCGCAACTGCCCGTGGGCCATCGAACACTTCCTCGACGGCCTCGGCATTCGTGGCGAAACCACCGTGAAAATCAACGGCCTCGACGAGCCGCTGGAAGTCGCGCTGGCCTCGCGGCAATTGCCCGAGCACCGTGCACATCTGGTCGGTCTGCATGCGCAATCGCTGGTCGACGCGATGGTGCCGCTGGCCATGCGCGAATACTCGATCGCCTCGATTGCCGCCGACGGCGTGCTGGAGTTGATCGTGCGTCAGGAACAGCATGCCGACGGCACCCTGGGCATCGGTTCCGGCTGGCTGACTGAGCACGCGCCTGTGGGCGGCAGCATCAGTTTGCGGGTTCGACGCAACAGTGGCTTCCATCTGCCGAACGAACCAGTGCCGATGATTCTTTTGGGCAACGGCACCGGCATCGCAGGACTGCGCAGCTTGCTCAAGGCACGGATTGCCGATGGTCAACAGCGCCAGTGGTTGCTGTTTGGCGAGCGCAATCGTGAACACGATTTCCTCTGTCGCGCGGAGCTGGAAGAGTGGTTGATCAATGGTGATCTGGAGCGGCTGGATCTGGCGTTTTCGCGGGATCAGGCTGAGAAGGTTTATGTGCAGGATCGCTTGCGTGAGTCGGCTGCAGAGTTGAAGAACTGGCTGGCGGACGGGGCGGTTATTTATATCTGTGGCAGCTTGCAGGGGATGGCTTCGGGGGTTGATCAGGTGCTTAACGACATTCTCGGGGCAGCCCAAGTGGAGCGGTTGATTGAGCAGGGTCGATATCGGCGTGATGTCTATTAAAAGCCCCTCACCCTAGCCCTCTCCCGGAGGGAGAGGGGACTGATTGGGGGAGATTCACGCAATACGCCGACCTGAACGTGCTTCACCGAATCCATAATCGAGAAAGGCTTTGTATCCAATCTCATAATCGATACGGTCTTTCAGGTCGACGTACCTCTTCAGACACCTCGGTCAGCCCCCTCTCCCTCTGGGAGAGGGCTGGGCGGGCGGCGTTCCGATGAGGGTTAGCTTTTGATCTTCAAACCGGCTGCAACTTCTGTTCAAAAACCGCCACCCCATTCAAATCCCGCAACACCACGCTCATCTCCCCACTCCCCCCTTCAATATTCACCTCGCCAAAAAACTGAAACCCGGCAAACGGCGAAGTGTTTTGCGCCGGCGGCGCCTTCTCGAAAACAACCTCCGGGCCAAAGGTTTTATCCAGTGGATTAGGCCCGAAACTCCCGGCGTTCAGCGGCCCGGCGACAAACTCCCAGAACGGTTCGAAATCCTGAAACGCCGCCCGATCCGGGTGATAGTGATGCGCCGCGCAGTAATGCACATCTGCCGTCAGGAAGAGAAAATTGCGCACCTGCTGCGCACGCAGATAGCCGAGCAATTCGGCGATTTCCACCTCGCGCCCCTGCGCCGGTCCCGGATCACCGTTAGCCACCGCTTCCCAACGCGCCACACCCGGACTGACCTCACCATCCGGCACGCCCAGACCGATCGGCATGTCGGCGGCAATGACCTTCCACTGGGCTTTGGATTTCTTCAAGCCGCGCTTGAGCCAGTTCAGTTGCTCACGCCCCAGGAACGGTTTCGCCGCGCCGAGGTTGTCGTCATTGGCGCCGCGATAACTGCGCATGTCGAGCACGAACACATCGAGCATCGGCCCATAACTCAACTTGCGATAAATCCGCCCGCCACCGTCAGCGGCCTGCAAACGCATCGGTGAATATTCCAGCCACGCCTTGCGTGCACGCCCGACCAGGGTGTGGATATCTTTCTCCTGGTAGCGCTCATCAAGCTGCTTGCCCGGCGACCAGTTGTTGACCACTTCATGGTCGTCCCACTGCCAGATCTGCGGCACCTCGGCGTTGAAGCGGCGAATGTTTTCGTCCATCAGGTTGTAGCGGTAATTGCCGCGATAATCGTCGAGGGTCTGCGCGACTTTGCTCTTGGCTTCGGTGGTGAGGTTGCGCCAGATGCGACCGTTTTCCGTGGTGAGCTGCGCGGGTACCGGGCCGTCGGCGTAGATGGTGTCGCCGCTGTGGATAAAGAAGTCCGGCAGGCGCAGACGCATGGCTTCATAGATGCGCATGCCGCCGATGTCCGGGTTGATGCCGAAGCCCTGGCCGACGGTGTCGCCGCTCCAGACGAAACGAATATTGCGCCGCGCCGTCGGAGCGCTGCGCAGGTGACCCAACCACGGTTCGCTGGCGACGCCGGTGCGCGCGTCCTTGAAATACACCCGATAGAAAATCGCCTGATCGGCGGGCAGCCCGGTCAGTTCAACGCGGGCGGTGAAGTCGCTGCGGGCATCGGCCAGCGCCGAGACCACCCGGCGCGGGTGACGAAACTGGCTGCGGGTGTCCCACTCGACCACCATATGCGCGGGGCGATCGCTGCGGCTCCAGATCATCGCGCGGTCGCCTTGCAGGTCGCCGGACTGCACGCCGTCGGTCAACTGCGGGCGATCCTTGACCGACGCAATCACCGCCGGCGCCAGGCTTGGCATCAGCAGACCGGCACCAACGACTTGCATGACACGCCGGCGACCGGGGTTGAAATCGCTCATGGTGTTCTCCCTGAAAAAAGGAAAACTTAAGCACGCTCACATGACTCGGAAATGACACCAGACACACCACACAACCCATGTGGGAGCGAGCTTGCTCGCGAATGCGTGCTATCAGTCGAAATCTTCTTCGATGACACACCGCTTTCGCGAGCAAGCTCGCTCCCACAGGGTTTTGTGGTGCCAGTTAAGCCTTCGCCGGTTCCAGCGCCAGCTCAACGGCCTCCGGGCGTTTGACCGTCGCATAGACAACGGCGGTCAAGAGGCTCCCCGCGACAATCGCCAGCAAATACAGCAACGCATGATTGATCGCATTCGGAATCGCCAGCACAAACAAGCCACCGTGCGGCGCCATCAGTTTGCAGCCGAAGTACATCGACAACGCACCGGTCAGCGCGCCACCGGCGATGCTCGCCGGGATCACCCGCAACGGATCTTTCGCGGCAAACGGAATCGCCCCTTCGGAGATAAAGCACAGCCCCAGCACGAAGGCAGCCTTGCCGGCCTCGCGTTCAGTCTGGGCAAATTTGCGCCGCGCGATAAATGTGGCGATGCCCAGACCAATCGGCGGCACCATCCCTGCGGCCATGGTCGCGGCCATCGGTGCATAACTCTGCGACGCCAACAGACCTACCGAGAACGCGTACGCGGCTTTGTTGATCGGCCCGCCAAGGTCGACGCACATCATGCCACCGAGCAGCACACCGAGCAGAATCGCGTTGGTGGTGCCCATGCTGTCGAGGAAATGCGTGAGCGCACCGAGCATGCCGGCGACCGGTTTACCGACCACGTAAATCATCACCAGACCGGTGATCAGGCTGGCGAACAACGGGATGATCAGAATCGGCTTCAGCGCTTCGAGACTTTGCGGCAAGGCGACATATCGACTGATAGCCTTGGCCGCATAACCGGCGATAAACCCGGCGATGATGCCGCCGATAAACCCGGCGCCCAGCGTACTGGCAAGCAAACCACCAATCATCCCCGGCGCCAGGCCCGGACGGTCGGCGATCGAATAAGCGATGTAACCGGCCAACAACGGCACCATCAACTTGAACGCCGTCTCACCGCCGATCTGCATCAGCGCAGCGGCCAACGTGCCTTCTTCCTTGAACGCGGTGATGCCGAAGACGAACGACAGCGCGATCATCAAACCGCCGGCCACGACCATCGGCAACATGAATGACACGCCGGTCAGCAGGTGTTTATAGATGCCGGTTTTCTCTTGCCTGGCCGGTGCCTTGTCGTCGCTCGCGGCGCTTTCCACAGCGCCTTCGGCCAAGGCTTTTTTCAGCGTGGCTTCGGACTGTTTCAACGCAATCCCGGTACCGCAGCGATAGATCTTCTTGCCGGCGAAACGCTCGGTGGCGACTTCAATATCCGCCGCCAGTAGCACCACGTCTGCGTCGGCAATCGCCGCCACGCTCAACGGGGTTTTCGCGCCCACCGAGCCTTGGGTTTCGACTTGCAAGTCATAGCCCAGGCGCTTAGCGGTTTGCTGCAAGGCTTCAGCGGCCATGAAGGTGTGCGCGACACCGGTCGGGCAGGCAGTGATGGCGACGATGCGTGGTGCTCGCGGCGCATCAGTTACCGGTTCAGCCTCGCTGGCGACGTAAACGGCAGCCTCTTCAGCGCCCCGACGCAGCACCGCTTCGACATCTTGCAACGCCTGCGCCGGGGCGATCTGGAACACCCGTTTGCCGACAAAACGCGTCATGTCGATCGCGCCTGTGGCGACCAGCAAAACCCACTCGGCCGCGGCAATCGTCGCAGCCGACAATTCGCGCTCAGGGTGCGCTGCATCGACCACTTCAACGCTGGTGCTCCAGCCCTGACGCTGAGCCGCCGCATCGAGCAGACGCGCGCACAGCACACTGGTGACCATGCCGTTCGGGCAAGCCGTAACAATGGCTAATTTCATGACAAACCCTCTTATTGTTCTGTCAGGGGACGCACGCGCACGCCCTGTTCGAGCTGCGCCAGTTGCGCCGCGTCGTTGATGCCAAAACCGATCTGGGTCACCGCCATCGCCGCAATTGCGGTGGCCGTGCGCAGGGTTTGTTCAGGTGTGTCGGCGCTGAGCAAACCGTGGAGCATGCCGGCCAACAGCGAATCACCAGCACCGACCGTGCTGGCAACGCTGACCTTCGGTGGCGTGGCGTGCAGTGCCGAACCGACGCTGAACCAGTTCACGCCATCAGCACCGTGAGAAATCACCACGTGCTCGATACCTTGCGCATGCAAGCGCGCCGCTGCTTGCGCTTCCGCCGCGTGGGAAACCACGTCGCAACCGAGCGCGTCGGCGAGTTCTTCGGTGTTCGGTTTGATCAGCCATGGACTGGCTTTCAAAGCTTCGCGCAGTGCTGCGCCGCTGCTGTCGAGAGCGACTTTCAGACCGAGCTGATTGAGCCGTTCGATCAACTCGCGCAACCACTGCGCCGTCACGCCACGCGGCAAACTGCCAGCTACCACTACCGCATCGTGACCCGGTGCAATCTGCACCAGTCGATCGAGCAACGCTTGCTGCGCGGCGGCATCGACCACCGGTCCAGGGCCGTTGATGTCGGTGATGCGGCCACTCTGTTCAGCGACTTTGATGTTGCTGCGCGTCTCGCCCGGCACGCGGATAAACGCGTCGACAAAACCACGCTTGGCGAACAGGGTTTCGAACGCTTGCAGATTGTCTTCGCCGAGAAAGCCGCTGACCGTCAGTTGATGGCCGAGGTCGGCCAGCACTTGCGCAACATTCACGCCTTTGCCGGCAGCGTGGGTGTGCATCTCGTCGCTGCGATTGACCTGACCCGCCTCCAGGCGTGGCAGTTCGACGGTGAGGTCGAGCGCCGGATTGAGGGTCAGGGTAAGAATCTTGGCCATTACAGGGCCTCCACTAATGCGCGCACTTCGTTCGCGCTGCCCACGGCCAGGGCGTGTTGAGCAAGGGTTTGCGCCTGGGTCAGGCTGAGTTCTCGGATGCGTGCCTTGACTTCGGCAATGCTGCGTCCGGAGACGCTGAGTTCATCGACACCGAGGCCGACCAGCACCGGCACCGCCAGCGGATCTGCCGCCAGCTCACCGCAGACGCCGACCCATTTGCCGTGGGCATGGGCCGCGCGCACGGTGATGTCGATCAGTTGCAGCACCGCCGGGTGCAAGCCATCCGCCTGCGCCGACAGGGTCGGGTGACCACGGTCGATGGCCAGTGTGTACTGGGTCAGGTCGTTGGTGCCGACGCTGAAGAAGTCGACTTCCTTGGCCAATACCGGCGCGAGCAGAGCGGCGGACGGCACTTCAATCATGATCCCCAGTTGCAGATCAGCAACCGGGATTTCCAGGCGCAGACGTTCGGTCATATCGCGGGCCTGACGCCACTCTTCGACGCTGCCAACCATAGGGAACATGATCCGCAGCGGACGGTTGTCCGCCGAACGCAGCAGGGCGCGCAATTGCGCTTCCATGATCTGCGGACGTTGCAGGGTCAGGCGAATACCGCGCACACCGAGGAACGGGTTTTCTTCTTTGGCAATCGGCCAATACGGCAGCGGTTTGTCGCCGCCGACATCCAGCGTGCGCACCACCAGCGGACGACCGGCGAGGCCATCGAGGACGCGGCGGTATTCGGCTTCTTGCGTGGCTTCGTCGGGCGCTTGCGGATGGGCCATGAAAATCAGTTCGGTACGCAGCAGGCCAATGCCTTCGGCGCCCTGCTCCACCGCACTGATCACGCCCGCGCTTTCGCCGATGTTGGCGAACACTTCGACCGCGTGGCCATCGGTGGTGTGTGCTGGTTGATGGCGTTGTTCGGCGGCAATCTTCAAGCGTTGCTCACGGGTGTCGCGTTCTTCGGTGGCGCGTTGCAGGGTCGCCGCATCGGCGTCGACGTGCAGGCGACCGCGTTGGCCGTCGAGCAGCAACGGTGTGCCCGGCGCCAGCAACAACACCGCTGCGCCAGCGCCGACCAGCGCTGGAATCCCGAGAGCACGCGCAACGATTGCACTGTGCGCCGTGGCGCCGCCGCGCGCGGTGAGAATCCCCGCCACGCGCGCCGGATCCAGCCGTGCGACATCGGACGGACCGACCTCGTCCATCACCAGAATGTACGGTTGCTCAGGCTCGCTCGGAGTTTGCACGCCACACAGTTGCGCCAACACGCGACGACCGACGTCACGCAGGTCCGCCGCCCGTTCGGCGAGCAACGCGTCGTGTAGCGATTCCTGTTGTTTGGCCGCCGCTTCGATCACCGCCATCCACGCCGCTTCGGCGCTTTCGCCTTGCTTGAGGCGGGTGTCGACTTCATCGGTGAGTTCCGGATCGTCGAGCATTTCCTGATGGGTGATAAAGATCTCGCGGATGGCTTTGGCTTTGCTGCGTTCGATCAGGCCCTGAATGTCACCGCGCACGTCGCTGAGCGCTTGCTTGAGACGTTCGCGCTCAACGGCGGCAGACTCGCCGCGCAGCGGGTAATCGATGGTTTGCTGAACCTGAATATGCGCAGGCCCGATGGCAATGCCAGGGGCTGCCGGGATCGCCTGCAACTGAGCGCCGGACGCCGGGGCGATCAGCACTTCGGCGATGTCGGCAATGACCTCGCGCTGCTGGCTTACGGCTGGCAGCGGCTCGACTTCTTCGCCAAGGCCTTCTTCGATCGCGGCCAAGAGTGCCGGCAAGGCGTCAGCGGCGATGCTCGGTTCCGCGATCAACTCCAACACCTGACCGCGACGGGCGCCGAGGCTGAGCAGTTTGCTCAAGCTCTTCACCGACACGGCGCTGTCCTGGCCGTCGACGATGCGCACACGAATTTCGCCATCAAAACTCTTCGCCAGTTGCGCAAGGATCTTCGCCGGGCGCGCGTGTAAACCATGGGCGTTGGCCAGGGCAATGCGTGCGCTCGGCCAATCGGCGGGCAATTCACCGCCGAGCACTTCAAGGACTTTACGGCTGCTGGTGGCGCGGCCCAGCTCATGGCCGCGACCTTCAATCAGCAACGCGCAAAGACGTTCAAGCAACGCCTGATGCGCTTCGCCAAGGCTGGCCAGACAGAACAGACCGCTGAGCGGCTGACCGAGGTAGCGCATCGGTTTGTCCGGCGTCACGAACGCCAGGCCCGGACGCTTCACGGTCTGCTCGCTGTGCAGCCACCACAGGCCATCGCCCAGCGGCAGCGCTTCGACCTGCTGCAACACACCGGCAAAACCGTTGCTCACACAATCGGCCTGCCGTAACAGACGTGCGCCACGCCAAACCAGTTCTTCGAAATCGTCAGCCGACACGCCGAGGCCGATCATCTGTGCATCCAGCGCCAGCTCTTGCGGTGCGCCTTGCAGCAATTTCAGCAGCGCTTCGGGGGAACTGGCACGACGCAGAGCCTGGCCCAGATCGGTCTCGCCGAGGGCGCGGGTCAGCAGTTGCAGCAGGCGCAGGTGTTCGTCGGATTTGGCGGCGATGCCAATCGCCAGATAAACGATCTGGCCATCGCCCCAATCCACGCCTTCCGGGAACTGCATCAGGCGCACGCCAGTGGCGAACACCTGATCACGGGTTTGCGGCGTTCCGTGGGGAATGGCAATACCTTGACCGAGAAAGGTCGAGCCCTGGGCTTCCCGTGCCTGCAATCCAGCGAGGTAACCGTCAGCAACCAGACCATCGGCCACCAGGTGATTGGCGAGTAGTTGCAGGGCAGCGGGTTTATCCACAGCCGATTGGCCCATGGATATCTGCTCTATAGTGAGCTCGAGCATGCGATCTCCTTTTTGGCGCTTTATGAGTGCCAGGTATTGTTTTGGATGGTTTGCAGCTTAGGCGCTTTACCGCTTTGCTTTTCAGCGGCAGTTTTGGCGGTTTCACGGCAGAACCGGCCAAAGACGTCTAAAACGTAGAAAATACGCTTGCTGAAACGTTTAATCTAGATTGATCGGCACGTTACTCGATAATGTCCCATCCTTGAAGTCCAACTTGTCGGATGCGCTGCGACAATAGTCGCCTGCCCTAATCGGGTAGGATTGGCGAAAATGTCGCGGCAAGCTCGAAAAAACAAGGAAATCCCGGGTTGAAACTCAGTGATATCGCGCGGTTGGCCGGAGTGTCCGTGACCACCGCCAGCTACGTCATCAACGGCAAGGCCGAACAGCAACGCATCAGCACCGCCACCGTCGAGCGGGTGCGCGCAGTGGTCGATCTGCACGGCTTTACGCCAAACCCACAAGCGGCCGGGCTGCGCAGTCGGCACACGCGCACGCTGGGCTTTATTCTGCCGGATCTGGAAAACCCCAGTTACGCGCGGATCGCCAAGCTGCTCGAGCAAGGTGCGCGAGCACGCGGCTATCAATTGCTGATCGCCAGCTCCGACGATGCGCCGGACAGCGAGCGGCAGTTGCTGCAACTGTTCAAGGCGCGCCGCTGCGATGCGCTGATCGTCGCCAGTTGCCTTCCGGCCGGCGATGACAGTTACCGCCAGTTGCAGGCCAAAGGTCTGCCGATCATCGCCATCGACCGGGTCATGGAACCCGAGCATTTCTGCTCGGTGATCAGTGACGACCGCGAAGCCAGCCTGCACCTGACCCAGAGCCTGCTCGATCCGCAACCGAAGCAGATCGTGCTGCTCGGTGCGCGCCCGGAACTGAGCATCAGCCAGGAGCGTGCCGCCGGTTTCAAAGAGGCGCTGGTCGACTTCAAAGGCGAAGTGCTGGTCGAACACGCCGAATCCTTCAGTCGCGAATGCGGCAAGCAATTGATGGAAGAACTCCTGCAGCGTCTGGGACATTTGCCGGATGCGCTGGTGACAACGTCCTACGTGCTGCTGCAAGGCGTGTTCGATGCGCTGCATGACTTCCCGCTGAAATCGCGGCCGCTGCGCCTCGGCACCTTCGGTGATACGCAGTTGCTGGATTTCCTGCCGCTGCCGGTCAATGCCATGGCCCAGCAGCACCAGTTGATCGCCGACAAGGCGCTGGAACTGGCCCTGGCGGCGGTCGAGCAGTCGGAGTACAAGCCTGGCGTGCAGGCCATCGCGCGAACCTTCAAGCAGCGTATTCACCGGGACTGAACCGTGGAGCTGATCGACAGCCACACCCACCTCGACTTCCCCGACTTCGACGCCGATCGCTTAGCGTTGCTCGCCGAAAGCCGCGCGCACGGGGTGCGGCGGATGGTCGTGCTGGGCGTCTATGAGGGCAATTGGCAACGGGTGTGGGATCTGGTGCAGAGCGATGTCGATTTGTACGCGGCATTCGGCCTGCACCCGGTGTATCTCGATCAGCATCGACCCGAAGATTTGTCGACACTCGGTGATTGGCTGACCCGGCTGCATGGTCATCGACAGTTGTGTGCGGTGGGCGAGATCGGTCTGGATTATTTCATCGAAACCCTCGACCGCGAGCGGCAACAGGCGCTGTTCGAGGCGCAACTGCAACTGGCCGCAGACTTTCAGTTGCCGGCGCTGATCCATGTGCGACGCAGCCACGCGGCGGTGATCGCGACGCTCAAGCGCTTCAAGCTCAAACGCGCGGGGATCATCCACGCCTTTGCCGGCAGCCGTGAAGAGGCGCGGGAATACATCAAACTCGGTTTCAAACTGGGCCTCGGCGGCGCACCGACCTGGCCACAAGCGTTGCGCATGCATCGGGTGCTGGCGGAACTGCCACTGGATTCGATTGTGCTGGAAACCGATTCACCGGACATGGCACCTGCGATGTTTCCCGGTCAGCGCAACAGCCCGGCGCATTTGCCGGCGATCTGCGAGGCGCTGGCCGGACTGATGAATATCAGCCCGCAACAACTGGCCACGGCCAGTACCGCCAACAGCTGCGAAGTATTCGGCTGGTAATCAGTCGGCGTGCGCCTTGGCGGCCTCCAGAATCAGCGTCAGGTGTTGCCGCTGGCGCGCGTAACGGACGACCACGAAGTACACAAAGATCGTGATCAGTGACGCGTTCAGTTGCTCAGTGACGCTAAGCAGTCCCACCCATTCCATCACCAGCGCCACCAGCAGCGCGGTGCACACCGTCAACGAAGCACTGAAACGCAGCAGCGCCAGAGAGTCGAGCGACTTGAAGCGCTTGATCTGTTGCGGGCATCGCAGCTCCAGCGCTTTCTGGCAATGCTCGCAGGTAAACGGTTCATTGATCGAGATGGCATTGAGCTGCCAGGGTTTGAGCAGCAGCGTGGTCTGGCAATGAGCGCAACGGCCCAGAACCCCCAAGGTTGCGGCAGACATGAGCGACATCCTCTATGCGAACGATTGGGTATGGATACTGGCTCATTGATGGGGAAATGCCAGAGCCTGGAGGGAAACAGGATTGGGCTTACGGCCGGAAGTGAAGAAGTACTACAAAGGGTTCTGACAAAACCCAAAACCCTGTGGGAGCGAGCCTGCTCGCGAAGGCGGTGTATCAGGTGACAGAGATGTCACTGACAGATTGCATTCGCGAGCAGGCTCCCACAGTTTTTCGTGCGAGCCTCAGACGCGGAAGGCGCTGATCAGTTGTTTAAGCTCAACGACCTGGGCTGACAGCGCCCGGCTGGCGTCTTCGGTCTGGTGCGCACCTTGCGCCGTACGCTCGCCGGCACGGTTGATCTCGACAATGTTCTGATCGATGTCATGGGCCACCGCCGTTTGCTGTTCAACCGCAGCGGCGATCTGCTGGTTCTGATCGACGATCATACCGACCGCACCAAGGATGTTTTCCAGCGCCTGCTGGACTTTTTCCGACTGCCCCACCGTGCCATTGGCCATCTGATGGCTGACGCCCATGGCTTTCACGGCCGCCCCGACGCCGCCGTGCAGCTTGGCGATCATCTGTTCGATTTCTTCAGTTGATTGCTGAGTGCGTTTGGCCAGCGTGCGCACTTCGTCGGCGACCACGGCAAAACCGCGTCCCTGCTCGCCGGCACGCGCCGCTTCAATCGCAGCGTTGAGCGCCAGCAGGTTGGTTTGTTCGGCAATACTCTTGATCACTTCCAGTACGCGGCTGATCGACTGGCTGTCGCTGGCTAACTGGTTGATCACCAGCACCGACTGATCGATTTCGCTGGCCAGCGCGGCAATGCTGCCCTGCTGCGACTCGACCAAGCCACGGCCACTGATGGTCTCGTCATTGACGCTATGGGCGCTGCTCACCGCTGCCGCCGCACTGCGTGCCACCTCCAGTGAAGTCGCCGACATCTGGTTCATCGCCGTCGCCACTTGCTCGATCTGCGTGCGTTGCCCGGCGACCGCCTGATTGCTCTGCGCAGAGACGTTTTCAACCTGCCCGGCCTGGCGCTCGACCTCAGCGACAGTCTGACCTACGCGCTCGATCAAGTCGTGAATCTTCCTCACCGTGCCATTGAAGACTTCGCCCAACTCGCCCAGCTCATCGCGGCTATTGGCTTTGAAGTTGACCGTCATGTCGCCGGCCGCGACCTTGTCCATCATCGCCCCGAGGCGTTTCAGTGTGGTGCGGGTCGAGGCGTAGAAACCGCCGTAGAGGTAGAAAATCAGCACGAACACCACCGACAGCGCCACCGCCTGCAAGACCATGTGTGTGCGGTTCTGCGCCAGACGCTGCTGCAATTGCGTGTCGAGAAATTTCAACGTGGCTTCGTTGAGCTGGTAAGTCCTGTCGATCAGCGCGGTGATCTGATCGTAAAACGCCTGCCAAGGCGCATCGAGGGTGTCGGCCATCACCACCTGTTCCTCGAACAGTTCGCTAGACTGCTTCAGCGAGGCCTTGCTGCTCTCGGCCGCCGTGCTGAGGTTATCCCGCGCGGCTTTGCTCGAGCCGAGGGCGTCCTGCAGTTTCAGCGCGTACTCGGCCTGGAGTTTTTCGATCTGCACCAGCAACTCATCGAAACGCGTACTCGAAGAACTGTTGAGAAAACCCTGGCCCAATGAATACGAGCCCATGGCCCGACCTTCGCCAAGGGTTTGCGTGACGGTCGGGGTGATCAGGGTGACCAGTTCGCTGAGCTGACGGATATCACTCTGGTTGTCGCGGCTCAGGCCGGCCTGACTGGTGATGATCTGGCTGAAAATCTGCGCACTGGCGAGCACTTTGCTGATCAACGCGCTTTTGCTCTGCAGTGAGTTTTCCGCTTGCTGGGCCTTGAACGCGGCAATCATTTCATCGCGTTTACCGTCGAAGACCTGAATCTGCTCTGGATCGTCGGTCATCGCCGTCAGCCCTTGCAGGCGTGCCAGAACCGCTTGTTCGAGCGTAGTGATTTGCGCCTCGATATTCCCGGCCTTGCCGGACTGGCCGAGGGTGACGTTGATCTGTACCAGATTGTTGAGCGTTTCCAGATCCCGACGCAGGGCCAGGCTACTGCCCAGCAGATCAAGGCTTTGCAGCTCGACCCGAGTGCCCTGGAATTCGCGATAGGAATCGCGCACCAGATAAAAATTGGTCACCAGCATCGGCACCAGAAACAGCACGCTGATCAGGCTGAACTTCATGCCGAAGCTCAGACGGTTCATCAGCGAGACGGCGGGATAGAGCAAGCTCTTCACTGGAAGTCTCCCTTGGTTTTTCTTGTTTTTATTGGCAGGCGCGGGGCGACAGCAGATAGCCACTATCGAGCGCCATCTCTGTATAGCTCAAATCGGAGGGAGGTTTTGTAACTTAAGGTTAACGAAAAAACCTCGCAGCCTGCGGCAGCTCCTTCAGGAAATACACAATCCCTGTGTAGGAGCGGCCGCAGGCTGCGATCTTCGGATCTTTGTTTAAATCAATGAAATCAGTGGATCAAGACGGTCCACAAGGCAAACCCGGCGTACCACAGCACCGCCGCGCGCAAGAGCAATTCCCACAGGCAATCGAGGGTGTTGATGCCGTCCGGCCCGACCACGGGAGGTGGAATCTCGCCCGCCGCCAGACCGACCCGGTTGATCAATTGCGCAGCGCTGATGTTCCAGTTCAGCAGTTCATGCAGCATCACCCGACTGACCGCGACAAAATTGCCGACCAGCGCCAGGCTCGCCGCCAGCAAGCGTACCGGCAGCCAGTCAAAGGCATGCCGCAGTTGCGCCGCGCGCTCGACCAGCGCCGGGTTCTGGCCGTGCTCCTGCGCCAGCGCCAACAGGCGATACGCCAAAGCCGCCACCGGGCCGAGCACGAAATACCAGAAGATCACCGCAAAAAAGCTCTGATAGGCCTGCCACAGCAGATGCCCCTGCACGCTTTCAAGCAACTGCTCGCCGCTGTCGGCGCAAATATCCAGATCGCGCTTGGCCACATGCGCTGCGGCTTGCAAATCCTCACGTCGCCAGGCATCACGGAACGGCCCGAGACCGCCGAGCAAATCGCCGCGCCCCAAGCTGTAAATCACCACCAGCAAATGCACCGGCAAGGCCAGCAAGCCGTAGGCCACAGGCTCCAGTACCAAGAGCAACAACGCCAGCAGCGCCACCGGAAACAGCACCAGAATCGTCAGCACCAGCCAGGGCTGTCTGGCCAGGCGCGTGCTGGTTTCGAGTTTGTTCAGTTCGCGGATCCATCCGCCATCGCGTTGAACCCGATGACGCAGGGCCGAAAACTTCTCGATCCACAACGCCAGCAGTAACACCAGAAAACTCATTGTCCTTCCTCTTGTGCCAGGGCCGCGCGGTAACGCGCCCAGTCGAATGCCGGGCCAGGATCGGTCTTACGCCCGGGTGCTATGTCGCTGTGCCCACAAATGCGGGCGCCGGTGATGGCCGGAAATGCGCTTTGCAACTGGCGGGTCAACGCCGTCAACGCCTGATACTGCGCGTCGGTGAACGGCAGATCATCGGTACCTTCGAGCTCGATGCCCACGGAAAAATCGTTACAGGTTTCTCGTCCATCGAAGACCGAGACGCCGGCATGCCACGCTCGCTCAAGACAGGAGACAAACTGGGTGACCTTGCCGTCACGTTCAATCAGAAAATGCGCCGAGACGCGCAGGTCAGCAATCCCTGCAAAATAGGGATGTTCGGTGACATCCAGACGATTCTGGAAAAATTCCTGCACCTTGCCCGTGGCGAACTGCGCCGGCGGCAGGCTGATGTTGTGGATGACCAACAGGGAAATTTCGCCCGCTGGGCGCTCATTGAAGTTGGGCGATGGGCAGACCTGCACCCCGTGACACCACCCGCTAGCGGGATCCAACTGCATACCGATTCCTTCAACGCCGACTGTGTTGGCGCCCAGTATGCCGTGATCGGCCCCCGACGCGCGATCACTTGCCGTGATTGAGTCGTCGCAGATTGCCCAGCACCGACTCCAGCGCGCGATCGAACAACAAGGTGTCGTCCAGCGCACGCACCGCTCCGCGCTCGAATTCCAAGGCCAGTGCAATGCGGCTGCGCTCCAGCACCTTCATCCCGGTGCGATCGACAAATACATACTTGCCGGTGACTTCGATGATGGCCGCGAGTTTGCAGCGCAGACTGTTTTCATCGTCTTCCTGAAACGCCACCCAATTGCCAAGACGCAGTTGCTCGACCTGGCGCAGACCGACGGCGTCGTGAGGCAAACGTACCGAGGTCAACGCCGCGCTGCCTTCATCAGCGGTTTGCAGGATGATCTGTTGCGACACCTCCACCATGGGCAAAGCCTGCTCGGCCTGCTCGGAGCGCTCCAGCACCCGCACATGCAAGGCTTCCAGCTCACTGAAAAACTCGCTGGTGGCGAACGGATCGAACGCCGAACTGCTCAGACCATCACGCAGTGCCTTGAGCAAGCCCGGCACCAGCGCCAGCAAGCGCAGGCTGGATTCAGCGTCGTCATGGCGCTGCACACTCCAGATCAACTGCTCCATGGTCTGCACATCGGCCTGCCATTCAGCGGACTGATCGCCATGTTTAAGGCACGTCAGCAGCAGTACTTTGCTCCAGGCGTCCTGGACGAAGGTGACCACGGTCGGCGGCAGGGTCTTGCCCAGCAGCGCTTGATTCAACGCGCGTTCGACCCGGCGCCGCGCCAGTTCGGTTTTCGCTCGCCCCTCTTCGGCGTCACGCAGGCGCTGTTCAAGCAGTTCGCTGCGGCGGCGTTCATCGCTGGTGAAGGCGAGAAAGTCAGCCAGCAACTCGGAGAAAATCGCCGGGTCGTCGACGAAATCGTTGAGCAGGCGCTGCACCACTTGTTCGATACGCAGGTACAAGCTGTCGCGTGCCTCACCGTCGCAATCGCCCCAGCCCATGGCCGCCGCGGCGATTTCGTTGAGCAGGCGCCGCGCCGGATGGGTGCTGCGGCTGAAGAAACTCTTGTCGAGTACCGCGACCTTGAGCATCGGGATCTGCAACCGGGCGATCAGCGCCTTGAGCGAATCCGGCACATTGCGGTCTTCAAGAATGCAGTCAAAGACCATCGCGATCAGGTTGATCACGTCTTCGTCCGCATCGCCGACGATCCGCGATTTGCCGCTTCTGACGCTGACCCGGGTCAACAGTTGTTCGAGCTGATTGCGCAGATCAAAGTCATCCTGCGCCGCCAGCGCCGGCACGTACTGTTGCAAGTGCGAGAGCAGACGCAACAGGTCGCGGGAGGAAATCGGTTGCGCCGCGACGCTGGGTTCCAGCGTCGGCGCGACACTGCCGCGCACCTGCGCGAGCAACTGCTGCAACGCGGCGAAAACCTCCTGCACGCCTTCGTCGACGGGCAGCGTGTCGTCGCGTTCCTCGCTGTGCACATTGGCGATCGCACGATCAATTGCGCGACGTGCAGGGGCCGCTTTCAACTCGGGCAACACACCGGTGGCGAGCAACAATTGATTGGCTTCGGCGTAAAGCTGCTCGGTGTCGGCCAATACATAGCGCTCGAACAGTTTGAGCAGGATCAGCTTGACCTTGATTTCCACGCCCAGATTACGCCCGGCCTGGAGGAAAAACTCGCAGAGCCGCGCCGGGCCGAGCGGGTTGTGCTGATCGTCGAGGGTGTTGCCGAGCAGCGCGTTAAGGCGCGCGGTCAGTTGATCGAGGGCGAAGCCGTCACGCTTGAGCACGCGACCGACCATGGTCTCGACCGCCACGCTGCGCTCCATGTCGTCGCTGCGCGGTGCCAGCTCGTCGTAGATCAGGGCGTGCGGCAGCGTGTTGTGCGTGGGATCGTATTGCGTCAGGCCGACGAAGGCTTCGAAAAATTGCTCAAGGAAGCCACGCTCGATGTTTTTGCGCTTGAGGCGCAAGTCGCGCATGGCTTCGAAAAAGATATTCTGCTCGACATCGTTGCGCGCACGGTCGGCCATTTCGAACAGCGTGTCGTCAGCGTTATCGAACAGCTCCTGCAAGCCGTGGCGCAGTTGCTGGGCAGCCTTGTCGCGAACCTGAAGCAGAATCACAGGCAGGCGGGCGAGCGGCGAGTGATTCGCCTGATCGGTAGCGCCCTTGTGCAAAGGCACCACTTTCCCGTCGTTGTGCATCCAAGCCTCCTTAAACGGTGATTCGTTCGGTCACTTGCAACATAAGCCTCCTGTGGGAGCGAGCTTGCTCGCGAAGGCGATCTGTCAGTGACATGGTTGGTGACTGACACTGCGCTTTCGCGAGCAAGCTCGCTCCCACAGGTCTCAACAACTTCGGCCGCATTGCACGTCAAAGCTATGACGTCAAATGCAAGGCGGATTATCTTTCATAACTTGCCCACGGCGCCATAGTCGTCAGGGTTTCCCCTATGCCCTCTCAATGACCCTGTCCGGGCGCGTTTTACTCAAAGAAAATCGACCGGATGCAGGCAAGCACGCGCGTTCTCGCCTTGGGTTGGCTCGCGCCATGCCCCTATAATCGAACCACTTTGTTTGTGGAGCCCGTTATGCCGAATCTACGTCTCGCCGATTTGACCGCCGAAATCGAAGCCAACGTGCGCCGTGCGTTGCTCGAAGACATCGGCAGCGGCGACATCACCGCGCAACTGATCCCGGCCGAACGTCTGGCCAAAGCCACCATCATCACCCGCGATGCCGCCGTCATCTGCGGCACGGCGTGGGTCGATGCCGTGTTTCGTCAGCTCGATCCACGGGTTGCGGTGCACTGGCAAGTGGTCGATGGCGAGCGGGTGAAACCCAATCAGCCGCTGTTTCATCTGGAAGGGCCGGCCCGTTCGCTGCTGACCGGGGAACGCAGTGCGCTGAACTTCTTGCAACTGCTGTCGGGTGTGGCGACTCGCGCGCAATACCTGGCCGATTTCGTCGGCGCTACTCAGGTCAAGTTGCTCGACACCCGCAAAACCCTGCCGGGCCTGCGTCTGGCGCAGAAATACGCGGTGACCTGCGGTGGCTGCCATAACCATCGCATCGGTCTGTACGACGCGTTCCTGATCAAGGAAAACCACATCGCCGCCAGCGGTGGCATTCCACAAGCCATTGCCGCCGCGCACAAGATTGCGCCGGGAAAACCGGTGGAAGTCGAAGTGGAAAGTCTGGATGAGCTGAAAGAGGCTCTGGCCGCCGGCGCCGACATCATCATGCTCGACGAGCTGAGCCTGGATGACATGCGCGAAGCCGTGCGCCTGAACGGCGGCAAGGCGAAGCTGGAAGCCAGCGGTGGCATCAACGAAAGCACGTTGCTGCCGATTGCCGAGACCGGCGTGGATTACATCTCGATTGGCGCGATGACCAAGGATGTCAAAGCGGTGGACCTATCGATGCGCCTCAGTCTCTGAATACTGCGCGCAATAAAAAACGCCAGCCCGGTTGAGGCTGGCGTTTTTGTTTCAGACCACCAGATTATTCATCTCGCAGTACTCTTCCCAATCGACACCCAGCACTTCGGCCGCCTCTTTGTGCAGCACAAGGCGCTGCGCCTCGAACTCCTCCGGCGTGCTCGTGTACTTGAGTGTCAGCTCCCACGGCTGCAGGCCCTGGGCTTCAGCCTCGTCTTCGAAGGCCCACTGAATCTGATCTTTCTGATCATCGGGACTGAGATCCTTGATCTCTTCCAACAGCTGCGGGGCGTCGAGTTTGTACTTTTCCAGCGCCTGTACGTGACGTTGCTCTTGAGTTAATTCGGTCATGGCGTTCTCGCTGATCTTAGGAATGGAGGATGGATCTGGATCATCAAGGATCTCTCTGACGCGGATTGACCGGCCTTCGGAACCATTCGGGATCATCTGAAAACTGCTAAGCGATGCTCATGCAGGCACCGAATATAGGACGTTTGCATGACGAATTACACGGGTCTTTACATCTCTCCCACAAAAAGCTGACCTGCGGAACATAAATCCACATGGGGATAAGTGAGAGTGATCAAGAAGGTGGTGCCCGAGACAGGAATCGAACCTGCGACCTTCGCGTTACGAGTGCGCTGCTCTACCGGCTGAGCTACACGGGCGGTGGGCTAAACCTAGCACCGGTCTCGGGCTCCGGCAACTTTGTACCTTGACCTTTTCTGGCAGACAAAAAAATGCCCCGCCGTTTTCACGGCGGGGCATTTTCATTGCGCTAAAGCCTGGGGGTGATTAAACGCCCGAAGCCTTGGCCGCTGCCACGTCTTTGATGGACAGCTTGATACGGCCGCGGTTGTCCACGTCCAGTACCAGCACTTCCACTTCCTGGCCTTCTTTCAGGATGTCGGTCACTTTCTCTACGCGAGCGTCGCTCAGCATCGAGATGTGCACCAGACCGTCCTTGCCCGGCAGGATGTTGACGAATGCGCCGAAGTCGACGATGCGCTCAACCTTGCCGACGTAGATCTTGCCGATCTCGGCTTCAGCGGTGATACCCAGAACGCGCTGACGTGCTGCTTCAGCCGCTTCCTTGGTTTCGCCGAAGATCTTGATCGAACCGTCGTCTTCGATGTCGATCGATGCCTTGGTTTCTTCGCAGATCGCACGGATGGTCGCGCCACCTTTACCGATAACATCACGGATCTTGTCGGTGTCGATTTTCATCGCGATCATGGTCGGAGCGTTGGCCGACAGTTCGGTACGCGACTGGCCGATGATCTGGTTCATCTGACCGAGGATGTTCAGGCGCGCTTCCAGGGCTTGGCCCAGAGCGATTTCCATGATCTCTTCGGTGATGCCCTTGATCTTGATGTCCATCTGCAGCGCAGTAACGCCTTTGGCGGTACCGGCTACTTTGAAGTCCATGTCGCCCAGGTGGTCTTCGTCACCAAGGATGTCGGTCAGGACGGCGAACTTCTCGCCTTCTTTAACCAGACCCATGGCGATACCGGCAACCGGCGCCTTCATCGGCACACCAGCATCCATCAGGGCCAGGGAAGCGCCGCAAACGGAAGCCATCGAGCTCGAACCGTTGGATTCGGTGATTTCCGAAACTACACGGATGGTGTACGGGAACACGTCAGCGGCTGGCAGCATGGCCGAAACCGAACGACGGGCCAGACGGCCGTGACCGATTTCACGACGACCAGCACCACCCATGCGACCACACTCGCCCACCGAGAACGGAGGGAAGTTGTAGTGCAGCATGAACGGGTCTTTTTTCTCGCCTTCCAGGGTGTCCAGCAGTTGTGCGTCACGGGCAGTACCCAGTGTTGCAACGACCAGAGCCTGGGTTTCACCACGGGTGAACAGCGCCGAACCGTGAGTCTTCGGCAGAACGCCGACTTCGATGTTCAGCGGACGTACGGTTTTGGTGTCGCGACCGTCGATACGTGGCTTGCCGTTAACGATGTTTTCGCGAACGGTGCGGTATTCGATTTCGCCGAAAGCGGCTTTGACTTCGCTGGACGAAGGCTGGCCTTCTTCACCGGACAGCTTGGCAACGACTTGATCCTTCAGCTCGCCCAGACGCGCGTAACGGTCGGCCTTGACGGTGATGGTGTAAGCCTGGGAGATCGCTTCGCCGAACTCGGCACGGATAGCGCCCAGCAGTTCGGTGGCTTCTGGCGCAGGCGCCCAGGTCCAGGTCGGCTTGGCAGCTTCGGCAGCCAGTTCTTTAACGGCGTTGATCACCACCTGGAACTCGTCGTGAGCAAACAGTACCGCGCCCAGCATCTGGTCTTCGGTCAGCTCTTTGGCTTCCGATTCAACCATCAGTACGGCGTCGGAAGTACCGGCAACGACCATGTCCAGGCTCGAAGCAGCTTGCTGCTCGTAAGTCGGGTTCAGCAGGTAGCCGGTGCTTTCGTGGAAAGCTACACGAGCGGCGCCGATCGGGCCGTCGAACGGAATGCCCGAGATGGCCAGGGCAGCCGAGGTACCGATCATCGCAGCGATGTCCGGATCGGTTTTCTTGCTGGTGGAAACGACGGTGCAGACAACCTGCACTTCGTTCATGAAGCCTTCAGGGAACAGTGGACGGATCGGACGGTCGATCAGTCGGGAAGTCAGGGTTTCTTTCTCGGAAGGACGGCCTTCACGCTTGAAGAAACCACCAGGGATCTTACCGGCAGCGTAAGTCTTTTCCTGGTAGTGAACGGACAGAGGGAAGAAGCCCTTGCCCGGATCGGCTTGTTTTGCGCCGACTACAGTCACCAATACGCTGACGTCGTCGTCAACGGTGACCAATACTGCGCCGGAGGCCTGACGGGCGATACGGCCAGTCTCGAGGGTAACGGTCGATTGACCGAACTGGAATTTTTTGATTACCGGGTTCACGGTGTCCTACCTTCTTTGTGGCTCTTGGGGGAACTGGTTTCTTGCGAATTCTTGGGCAATGTCGGGAATCGGCCCAACCGTTGTCCGGGGTAAAACGTGTATCCAGATAAAACTTGAGGCTGGGAGCCTGCAAGCCGCCAGCGGTAAACCGCAGACGTCCGACAGACAACCAACCTCATAGCGCAATCGCTGATTAGCGACGCAGACCCAGGCGACCGATCAGAGTCTGATAACGACCCAGATCCTTGCCTTTCAGGTAGTCCAGCAGCTTGCGACGCTGGTTTACCATGCGGATCAGACCACGACGGGAGTGGTGATCTTTACCGTTGGCCTTGAAGTGACCTTGCAGCTTGTTGATGTTGTGGGTCAGCAGTGCAACTTGCACTTCTGGCGAACCAGTGTCACCAACAGCTTGCTGGTAGTCAGCAACGATTTGAGCTTTTTCTTGAACGTCGAGAGCCATGAGGCAATCCTTTTTATCAGGAAACTGTTTCAGGGAAACAGCTTCAACAGGCCAGGGACAAATCCCTGTATCTATAAATGAGTAGTGACCGTGCCTGTTAACAGCCACCCTCGCCAGCCTGCTTTGACACAGACCGGTTTCGGTCATTCCGACCGAATCAGTCGACGTGGTGCAATGCGCCCGTCTTCGCTCACTTCACCGATACCGATGAAGCGACCATTGTGATCCTGTACCCGTACCATGCCGAACTTCGGAGCATCCGGGGCACGTACCGGCTGGCCGTTGAGCCAGTAGAACGCACTCGCTTCCGAGAAGTGCAGCAACGGCCAATCCAGCAGGCCGCTGTCCGATGGCATCAGGAAGCGATCAACCGCTTCGTTGCCGCCTTCGGCATGTACTGCTTCAAGCTCTTCGAGGGTAACCGTCTGCGCCAGGGTGAAAGGCCCGGCCTGGGTACGACGCAATTCAGCGACGTACGCACCACAACCGAGTTGCTCACCGATATCCTCCACCAGGGTGCGAATATAGGTGCCCTTGCTGCAATCCACCGCAAGACGCGCAGTATCGCCTTCGAAGGCCAGTAATTCCAAGCGCGCAATAGTAACAGAACGCGGTTCGCGCTCCACTACTTCGCCTGCACGAGCCAGCTTATACAGCGGCTGGCCATCACGCTTGAGCGCCGAGTACATCGGCGGTATCTGACTGATTTGCCCGCGAAATTTCGGCAGAACCGCTTCGACATCGGCGCGACCAACGGTCACCGGGCGCTCCTGCAAAACCTCACCTTCGGCATCTGCCGTGGTGGTGGTCTTGCCCAGTTGCGCCAGGGTTTCATAACCCTTGTCGGAATCGAGCAGGTATTGCGAGAACTTGGTGGCCTCACCGAAGCACAACGGCAAAACGCCGGTGGCCAGTGGGTCTAGGCTACCGGTGTGACCGGCCTTCTCGGCATTGAGCAGCCAGCGGACCTTCTGCAACGCAGCGTTGGAGGTGAACCCCAACGGTTTGTCGAGCAAGATGATGCCGCTGACATTACGACGGATACGTTTGACCTGAGCCACCGAATTACTCCTTGGTGTCTTCAGGTTCAGCAACGACCGGATGCTGATTGTCTTCAGCCACGGCACGCTCGATCAGCGCCGACAGGTGCGCACCACGGACAACGGATTCGTCGTAGTGGAAGTGCAATTGCGGCACGCTGCGCAGCTTCATTTCACGGGCCAGCTGCATGCGCAGGAAACCTGCGGCGGCGTTGAGCACCTTGATGCTTTGCGCGATATCTTCAGCGTTGTCCTGGCCCATCACGGTAATGAAAATCTTGGCGTGACCGACGTCACGGCTGACTTCCACAGCGGTAATGGTGACCAGACCCACGCGTGGATCTTTGACTTCGCGACGGATCAGTTGGGCCAGCTCACGCTGCATCTGATCGCCGATACGTTGGGTACGGCTGTATTCTTTTGCCATGATTTGTTACCTGTTACTGCCCTGCGGTGAAACCCGCAAGGTCTGAAAGCGGCAAACGCCCGGCCTGACAAAAGCCAGACCGGGCGTTGCGTTTAGAGTCCGGGTGATGCGCCGCACCGTTGAGTACGGCAGCCCATCACGGCTCCTGAAGTGTGCGAGTTAGAGGCTGCGAGCAACCTGAACCTTCTCGAAGACTTCGATCTTGTCGCCGACTTTGACGTCGTTGTAGCTCTTCACGCCGATACCGCATTCCATGCCGGCACGTACTTCGGAAGCGTCATCCTTGAAGCGGCGCAGGGATTCCAGCTCGCCTTCGAAGATAACGATGTCTTCACGCAGTACACGGATCGGACGGTTACGGTGCACAACACCTTCGATCACCATGCAGCCTGCGATCGCGCCAAACTTCGGCGAACGGAACACGTCACGCACTTCGGCCACACCCAGGATGTTCTCGCGAACATCGCTGCCGAGCATGCCGGTCAGGGCTTTCTTGACGTCTTCGATGATGTCGTAGATCACGTTGTAGTAACGCATGTCCAGACCTTCCTGCTCGACGATCTTCCGTGCGCCAGCATCGGCACGCACGTTGAAGCCGAACAGTACAGCGTTGGAGGCCAGTGCCAGGTTAGCGTCGGACTCGGTGATACCACCGACGCCGCCGCCGACTACGCGCACTTGAACTTCGTCGTTGCCCAGGCCATTCAAGGCACCGTTCAACGCTTCCAGCGAACCACGGACGTCGGATTTGAGGACGATGTTGAGCGTCTTCTTCTCGGCCTGACCCATGTTTTCGAAGATGTTTTCCAGCTTGCCGGCGTGAGCGCGAGCCAGTTTGACTTCGCGGAACTTGCCTTGACGGAACAGAGCCACTTCACGGGCTTTCTTCTCGTCAGCAACCACGCTCATCTCGTCGCCAGCGTCCGGGGTACCGTCCAGGCCGAGGATCTCGACAGGGATGGATGGACCGGCTTCTTTGATTGGCTTGCCGTTCTCGTCGAGCATGGCACGCACGCGGCCATAGTTCGAACCGACCAGAACCATGTCGCCTTGGCGCAGGGTACCGTCTTGAACCAGAACGGTAGCCACCGGGCCACGACCTTTGTCGAGACGCGATTCAACCACAACGCCACGGCCAGGAGCCGATGGAGTTGCTTTCAGTTCGAGAACTTCAGCTTGCAGCAGAACGGCTTCAAGCAACTCGTCCACGCCAGTACCGACTTTCGCCGAAACCGGAACGAACGGCGTATCACCGCCCCACTCTTCGGAAGTCACGCCGTGAACCGACAGTTCGCTACGGATGCGATCGAGATCGGCGCCCGGCTTGTCGATTTTGTTCACTGCTACAACCAGTGGAACGCCAGCCGCTACAGCGTGCTGAACAGCTTCAATGGTCTGCGGCATCACGCCGTCGTCCGCTGCAACCACCAGGATCACGATGTCGGTCGCCTTGGCACCACGAGCACGCATTGCGGTAAACGCGGCGTGACCCGGGGTGTCGAGGAAGGTGACCATGCCGCGTTCGGTTTCAACGTGGTATGCACCGATGTGCTGAGTAATACCGCCGGCTTCGCCAGCAGCTACCTTGGCACGACGGATGTAGTCGAGCAGGGACGTTTTACCGTGGTCAACGTGGCCCATTACGGTCACGACTGGCGCACGGGAGAACGACTCACCTTCAAACTTCAGGGACTCGGCCAGGGAATCTTCCAGGGCGGTGTCGCTGACCAGGGTCACTTTGTGGCCCAGTTCTTCGGCTACCAGTTGAGCAGTTTCCTGATCAAGCACCTGGTTGATGGTCGCTGGAGTACCCAGTTTGAACATGAACTTGATGATTTCAGCAGCCTTGACCGACATCTGATTGGCAAGATCGCCAACAGTGATGGTCTCGCCGATCTGCACATCACGCACGACAGGGCCGGTTGGGCTCTGGAAACCGTGTGCGTTGCGCTTCTTCAGCTTGGCCTTGCCGCGACCACCACGACGGAAGCCATCGCTTTCTTCGTCGGTAGTGCGTGGTGCCACGCGTGGAGCCGGCGCTTTTTCTTTGACCGAGGCGCGATGCGGAGCGTTTTTGCGCTCGCCATCACCGCCACCGCTGCGACGATTGTTATCGTCAGCACGTGGCTTGTCCGGACGGCGCTGTTCGTTCTGCTTGTTGCGAACGTCAGCAGACGGAGCTGGAGCAGCGGCAACCACCGGTGCGCTTTCGCGAACAGGTTCGGCAACTGCAGCCGGCGCCGCAACGGCGTCGCTGGTAGCGTTCTGCGCAGCAGCAGGCTGATTACGCGCTTCTACTTCGGCGCGTTGCTTGGCTTCTTCTTCAGCCTTCTGACGGGCAGCATTTTCTACTGCGCGACGCTCATCCAGTTCACGCTTGCGCTCGGCTTCGATTTCTTCCGGGCTGCGCTGTACGAAAACTTTCTTCTTGCGGACTTCAACGCTGATGCTTTTGCTGCCAGCAACACGCAGGGTGCTGGTGGTTTTACGCTGCAGCGTGATCTTGCGTGGTTCTTCCACTTTCGCCTTGTGGCTGCTTTTCAAGTGAGTCAGCAGGGACTGCTTCTCACTGTCAGTCACATTTTCTTCGGCGGCGGTGTGCGGCAGACCTGCCTCACGCATCTGCTGCAACAGGCGCTCTACCGGTGTTTTGACCTCATCGGCCAGTTGTTTCACCGTGACTTGCGTCATGCACTTCTCTCCTCAGGCCGCGCCTAATTACTCGAACCAGTGGGCTCGGGCGGCCATGATCAACTTGCCGGCACGATCATCGTCAATGCCGTCGATGTCGAGCAGGTCGTCAATAGACTGCTCGGCCAGGTCTTCGCGGGTAATTACGCCGCGCACCGCCAGTTCCATCGCCAAATCCTTGTCCATACCCTCAAGCGAGAGCAGGTCTTCGGCCGGATGGGCGTCTGCCAGCTTTTCCTCAGTAGCGATGGCTTTGGTCAACAAACGATCCTTGGCACGAGCGCGAAGCTCGTTGACGATATCTTCGTCAAAGCCGTCGATGTTGAGCATTTCTTCCAACGGTACGTAGGCAATCTCTTCCAGGCTGGTGAAGCCTTCATCTACCAGCACCTGAGCCAGTTCTTCGTCGACTTCCAGCTCGTCGATGAAGTTGCGCAGGATGTCGCCGGTTTCTGCTTGCTGCTTAGCCTGGATGTCCGATTCGGTCATCACGTTCAGGGTCCAGCCAGTCAACTGGCTCGCCAGACGCACGTTCTGACCACCTCGACCGATGGCCTGAGCCAGATTGTCTGCGCCAACGGCGATGTCCATTGCATGGGCATCTTCGTCAACGATGATTGCCGCAACCTCAGCCGGGGACATGGCGTTGATCACGAACTGAGCCGGGTTGTCATCCCACAGGACGATATCAACACGCTCACCGCCCAACTCGCCCGACACTGCCTGGACGCGCGAACCGCGCATACCAATGCAAGCGCCCTGCGGGTCGATGCGTTTGTCCTTGGAGCGGACGGCGATCTTGGCGCGCGAACCCGGATCACGGGACGCTGCCATTACTTCGATCAGGCCTTCGGCAATTTCCGGCACTTCGATGCGGAACAGCTCGATCAGCATTTCCGGCGCGGTACGCGACAGGATCAGCTGCGGGCCGCGGTTCTCGGTGCGGATTTCCTTGAGCAGCGCACGCAGGCGCACGCCGACACGGAAAGTTTCGCGAGAAATGATGTCTTCACGGGCCAGCAACGCTTCAGCGTTGTTACCCAGATCGACGATCACGTTGTCGCGGGTGACTTTTTTCACGGTGCCGGAGATGATTTCTCCCAGGCGCTCGCGATAGGCGTCGACCACTTGAGCGCGCTCGGCTTCGCGAACTTTCTGCACGATGACCTGCTTGGCAGTCTGTGCAGCGATGCGGCCGAACTCGATGGATTCGATCTTTTCTTCAACGACGTCGCCAACCTTGGCGCCAGGATGCGTTTCAGCAACCTTGGTTGGCCAGGTTTCGATGGCCGGATCGTCGAGATCATTCTCTTCAACGACCGTCCAGCGACGGAAAGTTTCGTAAGAACCGGTGTGGCGATTAATCTCCACACGCAGGTCTACTTCGTCTTCAAAACGCTTTTTGGTAGCAGTGGCCAGAGCCAGCTCCAGCGCTTCAAAAATTACGCTTGCCGGTACGCCCTTTTCATTGGATACCGACTCAACAACCAGCAGTACTTCTTTGCTCATCGTACGCCTCGCCTTTCGCAAGCCATTGGATCCGCGGGATCCGCGTCTCAGTCAAAACTGGGAATAATGTTGGCCTTGTCGATCATATCGATCGGCAACAGGAACTCATGGTCGTCTACCTGCACCACGACATCCTGTTCTTCTACACCGCGCAGAAGGCCCTGAAAGTTGCGTCGACCTTCAAAAGGCGAGCGCAGCTTGATCTTCACTTGTTCACCGGCAAATTTTGCAAACTGCTCAAGAGTGAACAGTGGGCGCTCCATGCCAGGCGAGGAAACTTCGAGGGTGTATTCAACGGAAATTGGATCTTCAACATCCAGTACACCGCTGATCTGACGGCTGACAATGGCGCAATCGTCCACCAGCACGCCACCCTCTTTATCGATATAAACGCGCAACATCGAGTGACGACCCTGAGCCGAAAACTCGATACCCCAGCATTCATAGCCCAGGGCCACGACCACCGGGGCCAGCAAGGCCTGCAACTCTTCTAGCTTGCTCGACACCTGAACCCCCTAGTGCATGATATGTGCATGCTTTGCAAAATAAAAAAATGGGCTTAACGCCCATCCTTGAAACGCCGTCGAACAGCGGCGTTGAAAGTGTCCAGCTAACAAAAAGCCCCTTAAAAGGGGCTCCTTAAACTGGTTGCGGGGGCCGGATTTGAACCGACGACCTTCGGGTTATGAGCCCGACGAGCTACCAGACTGCTCCACCCCGCGACAAAGCTGGGGCGGAAGTATACGACCGATCCCTTATAGGGTCAATGTAACCTTCCACCTGCAAGAAAGCCCGCAACAGCGGGCTCTCCTGACTAATTGGTACCGAGAAGGGGACTCGAACCCCTACACCCTATGGGCACAACCACCTCAAGGTTGCGTGTCTACCAATTCCACCACCTCGGCAAAACTACGTTGAAACCCTTCTTACTTCTGCTCTTGAGCTGGAGGTACGTCAGTCGCTGGAGTAGCCGACTTTTGCTCTTGAAGCACCGGGACATCATCAGAAGCCGGTTGTTGTTGCTTAGGCACTTCCAACACTGCTGGATTTGGGAGACCTGCCTGAGTCAGCTGATGAGCCTTCTCTTTAGCAAAGTAACCTAACCCCAAGCTGGTTATGAAGAAACCGGCGGCAAGTATAGCAGTAAACTTACTAAGAAAGGTAGAGGAACCTTGGCTTCCGAACACAGTATTTGAAGCACCTGCTCCGAAAGACGCGCCAGCGTCCGCACCCTTACCCTGCTGCAGCAAAACCAGAGCAACTACGCCCAATGCACCCAGCAGATGAAAAACGACTACGACTGTTTCCAGCATTTTTTCAGTTTCCCGCGGCGCGACAGATCGCACCGAACTCATCTGCATTCAGGGAAGCTCCACCAATGAGCCCCCCATCGATATCCGGCATGCCGAACAGTTCGACCGCATTGGCCGCCTTCACGCTGCCGCCGTATAGAAGGCGCACACCTCGTGCGACTTCAGAATTCTCTGCCGCCAACTGCTCGCGAATGGCTTTATGCACATCCTGAGCCTGTTGAGGCGTTGCAGTCAGTCCGGTACCAATGGCCCAGACAGGCTCGTAAGCGATGACTGCCTTGGCAAAAGCACCTACACCCAGCTCCTCGATGATGCTGCCCAGCTGACGCCCGACAACCTCAAGAGTTTTTCCAGCTTCGCGTTGTTCAAGGGTTTCCCCTATACATAACACCGGAATCAAGCCACATGCCTGTGCCGCTGCAAACTTGCGATTCAGCATCCCATCTCGCTCGCCCATTATCTGGCGGCGTTCGGAGTGCCCGACAAGCACAAGGGAACAACCTGCATCCACCAACTGACTCGGTGCAATCTCACCGGTCAATGCACCTTGCATGGATTCCACCGCAGAATTCTGCGCACCGACCGAAATCGATTTGCCTTTCAAGCCATCAATCACTTGATTGATATACAAGCAAGGCGGGAATACCGCGACATCAACACCGCTTGGCAAGGCCAGATGACGAAGGCCGTTGATCAGCTCAGCGACGCTGGCGCGGGTACCGTGCATCTTCCAGTTACCAGCTACCATAGGGCGACGCATGCTGTACCTCGTCGGTCAAAGTGGGCGCAGATGTTACCCAACACAATCATGGCTTGCAAGCCGTATCAGGCAGAAACTTCAGTTACCAGTTTTGCCAGCTCTTCGGCGTAGTTGCGAACCTGGGTTTCATCCTCGCCTTCGACCATTACCCGCACCAGAGGCTCTGTCCCGGACTTGCGCAAAAGCACGCGCCCGCGTCCCGCCATTGCCTGGGTGACGCGCGCACTGGCCTCCTTGACAGCCGGGTGCTCCAGCGGACTTTCGCCACCACCAAAACGCACATTGATCAGTACTTGAGGGCACTTGCGCAATGCCTGGCGGGTTTGCGCCAAACCTTCATTACGGGCCTTCAGCGCCATCAGCACCTGCAACGCAGCGATGATCGCATCACCGGTCGTGGTGTGATTGAAGCAAACGATATGCCCCGAGTTTTCTCCGCCGACCAGCCAGTTGCGTTCAAGCAACTCGGCAATCACGTAACGGTCGCCGACATTGGCACGAATAAATGGAATCGAAAGATCCGCCAGCGCGAGTTCCAGCCCCAGATTACTCATCAGGGTACCAACGACACCGCCCTGCAATTTGCCCCGCTCATGCAGATCACGAGCGATGATAAACAGCAATTCATCACCATCGACGATGGCGCCAGTGTGATCGACCATCAGCACCCGATCACCATCACCATCGAAAGCGATACCCAGGTCGGCATGCTCGGCGAGCACCGCAGCCTGCAACTGACCCATATGGGTCGAGCCGCAGTTTTCATTGATATTCAGACCGTTTGGCTGCGCTGACAGCACGACGACTTCTGCCCCCAACTCGCGGAAGACACTCGGAGCCACCTTATAGGTCGCACCGTGCGCACAGTCGATAACGATCTTGAGACCGGAAAAACTGGTTCCGGTTGGCACACTGCTTTTGCAGAACTCAATGTAGCGACCTGATGCATCGTTGATTCGCGACACTTTGCCGATCTTGCTCGATTCGACCACAGTCATCGGGGTATCGAGCAGCTCTTCAATCATCAGCTCCAGCTCATCCGGCAGCTTGGTGCCTTTACCGGAGAAGAACTTGATGCCGTTATCGTCATGCGGATTGTGCGAGGCACTGATCACGATACCGGCCTCAGCCTGAAACGTACGCGACAGATAGGCAATGGCCGGCGTCGGCATAGGACCCAGCAACATCACATCAGCCCCCGCCGATGTCAGACCAGCCTCAAGTGCCGACTCGAACATATAACCGGAAATCCGCGTGTCCTTGCCGACCAGCACCTTGCAAGCGCCCATTTTGCGGAACGCCATGCCGGCAGCCCAGCCGAGCTTGAGCATGAAGTCAGGAGTAATCGGGTATTCACCGACTCGACCACGAATGCCGTCAGTACCAAAGTATTTCTTGCTCATAACTGCTCCATCATTCTTATTCGGCTGATTCCACGGCCGCGATCATGCGCACCACGTCTACCGTTTCCGCTACATCATGGACGCGCAATATACGCGCCCCCTTCACCGATGCCAGCGCCGCCAGTGCCAGACCACCATGCAGCCGCTCGCCGACAGGACGATTCAAGGCCTGCCCGATCATGCTTTTTCGGGAAACACCGACAAGCAGTGGCCGGCCCAACGCATGGAGGGCTTCCATGTGCTTGAACAAGCTTAGGTTGTGCTGCAGGGTTTTGGCGAAACCGAAACCCGGGTCAAGAATGATCCGCCCCTCAGGAATACCGGCCGCCGCACACTGCGCCATGCGCTCGGCTAGAAAATCACCGACTTCGCGCGTGACATCCTGATACTGCGGATTGTCCTGCATGTCTCCAGGCTCACCGAGCATATGCATGAGACACACCGGCAAACCCGTAGCCGCCGCCGCATCCAGCGCGCCATCGCGCCGCAGTGACCGCACATCGTTGATCAACCCGGCACCCAATCGTGCGGTTTCGCGCATAACGGCTGGCGTAGAAGTGTCCACCGAAATGATCACATCCAACTCGCGATTGATCAGCTCGACGATCGGCGCCACACGCTCAAGCTCTTCGAGCGGTGACACTGCGCGCGCGCCTGGGCGAGTGGACTCGCCACCGACATCAATCAGCGTCGCACCCGCTGCAACCATAGCCTCGGCGTGGCGCAAAGCCGCATCGAGCTGGCTGTATTGGCCGCCGTCGGAGAAAGAATCAGGGGTGACATTGAGAATACCCATGACATGCGTCTGGGCCAAATCAAGAACCCGGTTGCCGCAAGGCAACCGGGTCAGGGACTGTACAGAAGTCATTTCAAACCTTAAACGTCAGCAGCCGGACCGCCAATCGGTGTTTCCGGACGCTCGTCACGAACCACCGGAGGTGGTGGTGTACCAGTGCCCCCCGACCAATCACGTGGCTCGCGTGGTGTACGTCCCGCCATGATGTCGTCGATCTGTTCAGCATCGATCGTTTCATACTTCATCAACGCATCAGCCATCGCATCAAGCTTGTCACGGTTGTCCGTGAGAATCTGTTTGGCCGTGCCGTAGCACTGATCAATGATGCTGCGCACTTCGGAGTCGATCAGCTTGGCTGTCTCACCGGAGAAGCTGGCAGCTTGACCGCCACCGCCGCGACCGAGGAACACTTCACCCTCTTCTTCGGCGTACATCAACGGACCGAGTTTTTCCGACAGGCCCCACTTGGTGACCATGTTCCGCGCAATCTGACTAGCACGCATAATGTCGTTGGAAGCGCCGGTGGTCACACCGTCGAAACCGAGGGTCATTTCCTCAGCGATACGGCCACCGTACAGCGAGCAGATCTGGCTGATCAGCGCACGCTTGGACAGACTGTAACGATCTTCTTCCGGCAGGAACATGGTCACACCCAGCGCACGACCGCGCGGAATGATCGATACCTTGTAGACCGGATCATGCTCAGGCACGACGCGACCGACAATGGCGTGGCCAGCTTCGTGATAAGCGGTGTTCTGTTTCTCTTTCTCGGACATGACCATGGATTTGCGCTCGGCGCCCATCATGATCTTGTCTTTGGCCAGTTCGAACTCTTTCATTTCGACGATGCGCTTGCCGCTACGTGCAGCGAACAAAGACGCTTCGTTGACCAGGTTGGCCAGGTCAGCACCGGAGAACCCCGGAGTACCACGCGCGATAACGGCCGGAGCGACGTCGTCACCCATTGGCACTTTGCGCATGTGTACTTTGAGGATTTGCTCACGACCACGGATATCTGGCAGACCAACGACAACCTGACGGTCGAAACGGCCCGGACGCAGCAGCGCAGGGTCGAGGACGTCTGGGCGGTTGGTTGCAGCGATAACAATGATGCCATCGTTCATTTCGAAGCCGTCCATCTCAACCAGCAACTGGTTGAGGGTCTGCTCACGCTCATCGTGACCGCCACCCATGCCGGCGCCACGATGGCGACCGACGGCGTCGATTTCGTCGATGAAGATGATGCAAGGAGCGTGCTTCTTGGCCTGCTCGAACATGTCGCGAACACGGCTGGCACCGACACCGACGAACATCTCGACGAAGTCAGAACCGGAAATGGTGAAGAACGGAACCTTGGCTTCGCCGGCAATCGCCTTGGCCAGCAAGGTTTTACCGGTACCCGGAGGACCGACCATCAGCACACCGCGAGGAATACGACCGCCCAGGCGCTGGAACTTGCCCGGGTCACGGAGGAATTCAACCAGCTCGCCGACTTCTTCCTTGGCTTCGTCGCAACCGGCAACGTCAGCCAGAGTGGTTTTCACCTGATCTTCGGAGAGCAGGCGCGCCTTGCTCTTGCCGAAGCTCATCGGTCCGCCCTTGCCGCCGGCACCGCCCTGCATCTGGCGCATGAAGAACATGAACACCGCGATGATCACCAGGATCGGGAAGCTGGCTACCAGCAATTGAGTCCAGATGCTTTGCTGCTCAGGCTGCTTGCCTTCAACCACAACGTGGTTGTCGACCAGGTCGCCGATCAGGCCATTGTCCTGGATTGCCGGACGAATGGTCTTGAAGCTATCGCCATCATTGCGCTTGCCGGTAATCACATAACCATCAACGGCTACGCGCTCGACCTTGCCATCCTTGACCTGCTGGATGAAGTCGGAATAGTTGAGGGTCTGCGGCTCGTTAGGGCTGGAGAAGTTGTTCATCACCGTCACCAGGACAGCCGCGATGATCAACCACAGGATCAGATTCTTTGCCATATCGTTCAATTAACTACCCTCTGAAGCAAGCTCCGCTACTGGCGCGCGCTTCGCATGATATTCACCGGCCTAACTTACTACATTACCTACAACTCTGGCAGGCGCCGTCTGTAACCCTTTGTGAAACACTTTCTACACAATATTCGCTTATGCACGCGGAGCGAAATACGAAAAACCTATCACCCCACCAAAAAACCTCGTTTTACTCGCTACGACCGCGGTAACCCCAAGCCAGCATGTATTGCTCACGTGAGCTGCCACGAGAGGAGTCTGGTTTGATCATCTGGATCTTGTCGAACTTTTTGCGAGCGTCCTTCAGGTAAACATCAAACCCTTCGCCCTGAAAAATCTTGATCACAAAATTTCCACCCGGCTTGAGGATCCGTTCCGCCAGATCAAGCGCCAACTCGCAAAGGAACATGGCTTTCGGCATATCCACTTCAGGCGTACCACTCATATTGGGGGCCATATCGGAAATCACAAGGTCCACCTGCGAATTACCCACGGCTTCGAGAATCCGCCCGAGCACTTCGTCCTCGGTGAAATCGCCCTGAATGAAAGTCACGTCCGGAATGCTGTCCATTTCCAGGATGTCCGAGGCGATCAGACGCCCCTGACCACCGATCAGCCGGCTAGTCACCTGCGACCAGCCACCGGGCGCCGCACCCAGGTCGACAACGCTCATACCGGGACGAATCAGCTTGTATTTCTCCTGGATCTCCAGAAGTTTGTAGCTCGCACGCGAGCGGTAGCCATCCTTCTGTGCTTGCTTCACATAGGGATCGTTGACATGTCGTTTCAGCCAACCAAGGCTTGTCTTGGAACGCGCCATTGGGCACCTCGATGATTAGGGTCGTGATTAATTGGGCGGATCCACGAGCCCTCGGGTAAAATGGCCGCCATTTTACAGAATCCAGACGAAAGGGTCAGATTATGCCGCTCACTCCAGAGCAGAAGAAACAGTACAAATCCATTGGCCACCACCTGAAACCGGTTTTGACGGTGGCTGACAACGGTTTGACTGAAGGTGTTTTAGCCGAACTTGAACGCGCTTTGGCGGACCACGAGCTGATCAAGATCAAGCTCAACATCCTCGATCGCGAGTCGCGCCTGGCGCATATCGCAGAACTGTGCAAGGTCGGCAAAGCGGACCTGGTACAGGTCATCGGCAAGATGGCACTGGTTTACCGCAAGAACTTCAGCGTCAACAAGCAGCTGTCGAACGTTCATCGCTTCAAGTGATGACAAAGGTCAAGGGTGTGCTTCGCGCACCCTGCCACTCCATCCTGGCACCGGCTGCATCACCAGCACCAGCCCGGAAAAACCCAGAACCAGATAACTGAAGACCTGCCAGCGCTGCGCATCCGGCCAGCCGACACGCACTGCGACAAACATCGCACACGCATACAACGCCATCAGCAGCACCTGACCGCGAAAATCTCGCCATAGACTGACAAGGCCCTCGGCCTGTACCAGCACCAAAGCCTGAAAAATAACGCATACGGCGGCAAAACCTACCACCAGCACTTCAAATGCACTGGCCACCTCATCGATCAGCAGCGGTGCCAGGCCAATCTTGCCCAACGCCGGCTGCAAACCGAGATGAATCAGCCATAGACCGCCAACCCAAAGCATCTGGGTCAGCTGCCAAAGCATGGCGCCCGCATGCAGCGGGCGCCCTTTTTCAGATGTGACGGACTTCGACAATCTCGTACTCGATCACGCCGCTTGGCGTTTTCACGGCGACCACATCGCCCTCTTCCTTGCCAATCAAGGCACGGGCCAAAGGCGAGCCGACCGAAATCTTGCCAAGTTTGAAGTCAGCCTCATCCTCACCCACGATGTGGTAAGTGACGCTTTCGTCAGTCTCGACATTGGCGATTTCGACGGTGGTACCGAAAATCACTTTGCCGGTGTGCGGGATGGTCGTGACATCGATGATGACCTGATTCTGAATCCGGCCTTCGATATCACGAATCCGCGCCTCGACCATGCCTTGCTGTTCGCGGGCAGCATGGTATTCAGCGTTTTCCTTCAAGTCACCCAACTCGCGAGCCGTACCAATGTCCTGGCTGAGCTTCGGACGGACGACCTTGGTCAGGTGAGCGTGTTCTTCTTCCAGGGCTTTGGCGCCCTGGACGGTCATTGGGTATTTGATCATGCCTTCAATCCTGCGTGTAGATCCTGCAAGCGGCGCACGGTTTTTTCAGGACCGAACTTCAGCGCTTCACAGATAGCTTCGCCAGCAGCAATAGTGGTTGTGCAGTAAATCTTGTGCTGCAAGGCATTACGACGAATGGAGTACGAATCAGCGATCGACTGACGACCTTCAGTGGTGTTGATGATCAGGGTGACTTCGTCATTCTTGATCATGTCGACCACGTGCGGACGACCCTCGGTCACCTTGTTCACACGGCGCACTTTCAGACCTGCGGCTTCGATCAGCTTGGCAGTGCCGGCAGTGGCTACCACTTCGAAGCCCAAGTTGATCAGATCGCGGGCCACGCCTGCAACCAGTGGCTTGTCGTCGTCACGCACGCTGATGAATGCTGTACCGCCAGTCGGCAGCACTTCGCTGGCGCCCATCTGGGCTTTGGCGAATGCTTCACCGAAGGTGTCGCCGACGCCCATCACTTCACCGGTCGACTTCATCTCTGGGCCGAGAATCGGGTCAACGCCAGGGAACTTGGCGAACGGGAACACCGCCTCTTTCACGCTATAGAAGTTCGGGATGATTTCTTTGGTGAAGCCGATTTCTTTCAGGGTCTTACCGGCCATCACGCGGGCAGCGATCATGGCCAGGGAGACACCGATGCACTTCGACACGAACGGTACGGTACGGGAAGCGCGCGGGTTGACTTCGATGACGTAGATGTCTTCGCCTTGCAGCGCCAACTGCACGTTCATCAGGCCGACAACGCCCAGTTCCAGAGCCATTTTCTTGACCTGTTCGCGCATCTCGTCCTGGATGTGCGCCGGCAGCGAGTACGGCGGCAGCGAGCACGCGGAGTCACCGGAGTGAACGCCAGCCTGTTCGATGTGCTGCATGATCGCGCCGATCACCACGTCTTTGCCGTCACAGACCGCATCCACGTCCATTTCGATGGCGCAGTTGAGGAAGTGGTCGAGCAGCACAGGGCTGTCGTTGGACACTTGCACCGCGTCACGCAGGTAACGCTTGAGCTCGTCTTCCTTGTAAACGATTTCCATCGCACGGCCGCCCAGTACATAGGACGGGCGCACCACCAGCGGATAACCGATCTTCGCGGCAGCACGAACAGCTTCGTCTTCGCTGCGCACGGTGGCGTTTGGCGGCTGACGCAGATTCAGGCGCTCAACCATTTGCTGGAAACGCTCACGGTCTTCGGCACGGTCGATGGCGTCCGGGCTGGTGCCGATGATCGGCACGCCAGCGGCTTCCAGGGCACGAGCCAGTTTCAGCGGAGTCTGGCCGCCGTACTGGACGATCACGCCTTTCGGCTTCTCGACGCGGCAGATTTCCAGCACGTCTTCCAGAGTTACCGGTTCGAAGTACAGACGGTCGGAAGTGTCGTAGTCGGTGGAAACGGTTTCCGGGTTGCAGTTGACCATGATGGTTTCGTAGCCGTCTTCGCGCAGGGCGAGAGCAGCGTGAACGCAGCAGTAGTCGAACTCGATGCCCTGGCCGATACGGTTCGGACCACCGCCCAGAATCATGATCTTGTCGCGACCCGACGGCGCAGCTTCACACTCTTCCTCGTAGGTGGAGTAGAGGTAAGCGGTGTCAGTGGCGAACTCGGCGGCGCAGGTGTCAACGCGCTTGTAGACCGGGAACACTTCCAGCTTCTGGCGATGAGTGCGCAGGTTCTTCTCGGTCACGCCCAACAGTTTGGCCAGACGCTGATCGGAGAAGCCTTTGCGCTTGAGCTTGAACATCAGGTCGCGGTCGATAGCGGACAGACCGAGGGTCTTGACCTTCTCTTCTTCCTTGATCAGATCTTCGATCTGCACCAGGAACCACGGGTCGATCATGTTCATGCCGAAGATGTCTTCGACCGACAGGCCAGCGCGGAAAGCATCTGCCACGTACCAGATACGCTCGGCGCCCGGCACGGTCAGTTCGCGCTTGAGCACGCTCATGCTTTCCGGGTTGCTCAGGTCGAGCTTCTCGTCCAGACCGCAAACGCCGACTTCCAGACCGCGCAGGGCTTTCTGCAGGGATTCCTGGAAGGTACGGCCGATGGCCATGACTTCACCGACCGACTTCATTTGCGTGGTCAGGCGTGCGTCAGCCTTGGCGAACTTCTCGAAGGCGAAGCGTGGCAGCTTGGTGACGACGTAGTCGATCGACGGCTCGAAGGACGCCGGGGTCTTGCCGCCGGTGATGTCGTTCGACAGTTCGTCGAGGGTGTAACCCACAGCCAGTTTGGCCGCGACTTTGGCGATCGGGAAACCGGTGGCTTTCGAAGCCAGTGCCGAGGAACGCGATACACGCGGGTTCATTTCGATCACGACCATACGGCCGGTGTTCGGGCAGATACCGAATTGAACGTTGGAACCGCCAGTCTCGACGCCGATCTCACGCAGTACCGCCAGCGAGGCGTTACGCAGGATCTGGTATTCCTTGTCGGTCAGGGTTTGCGCAGGAGCTACGGTGATCGAGTCACCGGTGTGCACGCCCATCGGGTCGAAGTTTTCGATCGAGCAGACGATGATGCAGTTGTCCTTTTTGTCGCGGACAACTTCCATTTCATATTCTTTCCAGCCGATCAGCGATTCGTCGATCAGCAGCTCTTTGGTCGGCGACAGGTCCAGACCACGGGCGCAGATTTCTTCGAACTCTTCACGGTTGTACGCGATACCGCCACCGGTGCCGCCCATGGTGAAGGACGGACGGATGATGCACGGGAAGCCCAGGGTTTCGAGAACCGCGTTGGCTTCTTCCATGCTGTGGGCGATACCGGAACGCGGGCACGCCAGGCCGATGGATTTCATCGCCTTGTCGAAACGCGAACGGTCTTCAGCCTTGTCGATGGTGTCAGCGTTGGCGCCGATCATTTCTACGCCGAACTTCTCCAGAACGCCTTCGCGCTCCAGATCCAGGGCGCAGTTCAGAGCAGTCTGGCCGCCCATGGTTGGCAGCACCGCGTCCGGACGCTCTTTTTCGATGATCTTGGCAACGGTCTGCCACTTGATCGGCTCGATGTAGGTCGCGTCGGCCATGTCCGGGTCGGTCATGATGGTGGCCGGGTTGGAGTTCACCAGGATGACGCGGTAACCCTCTTCGCGCAGGGCTTTACAGGCCTGGGCGCCGGAGTAGTCGAATTCGCAGGCCTGGCCGATAACGATCGGGCCAGCGCCGAGAATCAGGATGCTTTTAATGTCTGTACGTTTTGGCATGGGTTTGTCACTCAAATCCGCAGGTCAGTCGGCAAGCCGTCTTGATCGATTTCTGAAGTCTCAAGGGGGCCACCGGTGTCGGGGCCGCCCTCGAGGGCTTCTCTCTACAGTCTCAAGGCGAACGCTTAGCGTCGCTTGGCCATCTCGTTGATGAAGCGGTCGAACAGTGGCGCGACGTCGTTCGGGCCCGGGCTCGCTTCAGGGTGACCCTGGAAGCTGAACGCGCTCTTGTCGGTGCGCTCGATGCCTTGCAGGGTGCCGTCGAACAGCGATTTGTGGATCGCACGCACGTTGGCTGGCAGGGTTTCTTCGTCTACCGCGAAACCGTGGTTCTGGCTGGTGATCATCACGACGCCAGTGTCCAGATCCTGCACGGGATGGTTAGCACCGTGGTGGCCGTGGCCCATTTTCAGGGTCTTGGCGCCGGAGGCCAGTGCCAGCAGTTGGTGACCGAGGCAGATACCGAATACCGGAATTTCGGTTTCCAGGACTTCCTTGATCGCCTTGATCGCGTAGTCGCAAGGCTCCGGATCACCAGGGCCGTTGGACAGGAACACGCCGTCCGGCTTCAGTGCCAGCACATCAGCGGCTGGAGTCTGGGCAGGCACCACGGTGACGCGGCAGCCGCGCTCGACCAGCATGCGCAGGATGTTGACCTTGACGCCGTAGTCGTAGGCAACCACGTGGTAAGGCAGCTCGGAAGCGTCGATGGTCGCGTGGCTGTCGGTTTTCAGATCCCAGACAGTCGAGCGCCACTCGTATTGAGTCTTGGTGCTGACGACTTTCGCCAGATCCATGCCCTTCAGGCCCGGGAAACCTTGCGCAGCGGCGATGGCCGCTTCTTCGGAGATGTTGTCGCCGGCCATGATGCAGCCGTTCTGTGCGCCTTTTTCACGCAGGATGCGGGTCAGGCGACGGGTGTCGATACCGGCGATTGCCACAACGTTGTTGGCTTTCAGGTAATCGGACAGGGACATCGTGTTACGCCAGTTGCTCGCTACCAGCGGCAGGTCGCGAATAACCAGGCCAGCGGACCAGACGCGGTCGGACTCGGCATCTTCCGGCGTGGTGCCGGTGTTGCCGATGTGCGGGTAAGTCAGGGTAACGATCTGTTGGGCGTAGGAAGGATCGGTAAGGATTTCCTGATAGCCGGTCATTGCGGTGTTGAACACCACCTCACCAACGGTTTGACCGTCGGCACCAATGGCTTCGCCGCGAAAAATGCTGCCATCAGCAAGGGCAAGTATGGCTGGCTTAGTCAAGAAGACCTCCCGTAAATAACGCATGAAAGGGCGATCGCAGGTTGTAAAAAAGCGGAGTGACGTATGGACACGTCACCCCGCTTCTTCACTGAATTATTCTGCGCGCTTTTAGTGGACACACTAAAGCTGTAGCTTACAGAAAAAGGCTTTTTTGGTCCACCGCTAAAGAGCCGAAAAGGCCGGAGAATGCGACAGGTCGTCGCCAAGCGGAGAAAAACCAGCGCAAACAGGGCGTTTGCGCCGGGTTCAGCAGTGTATCAACGCAGGTCGAGCACGTCTTGCATGTCGTACAGACCCGGCTCGCGACCATCCAGCCACAGCGCCGCACGCACCGCGCCCTTGGCGAACGTCATACGGCTAGACGCCTTGTGCGTGATCTCCAGGCGCTCACCTTCGCAGGCGAACAACACGGTGTGATCACCGACCACATCACCACCACGCACAGTGGCAAAACCGATGGTTTCACGCTCACGAGCGCCGGTATGACCCTCACGACCGTACACCGCGACTTTCTGTAAATCACGATCAAGCGCACTGGCAATCACTTCACCCATGCGCAACGCCGTACCCGACGGCGCATCGATCTTGTGCCGGTGATGGGCTTCGATGATTTCGATATCCGCATCATCACCCAGCACGCGCGCCGCCATGTCGAGCAGCTTCAGCGACAGATTGACACCGACACTGAAGTTGGCCGCGAACACGATCGGAATATCTTTGCCCGCGTCGGCCAGCACCTGCTTCTGCGCCGCATCCAGCCCGGTGGTGCCAATGACCATGGCCTTGCCGGCCTTGCGGCAGAACGCGAGGTTTTTCAGCATCACTTCCGGCAGCGTGAAGTCGATCAACACATCGAACTCTTCAGCCACGGCTTCGATATGCCCGGACAGCGGCACACCGATACGCCCCAGCGAGGCCAGCTCCCCCGCATCGACGCCGATCAACGTGCTGCCCGGACGAACCACGGCAGCGGTCAACCCGGTCAGCGGCGCGCGCTGCTGCACGGCCTCGACCAGAATCTTGCCCATGCGCCCAGCAGCGCCCATCACAGCTATACGTCGCATGCCGACTCCTTACAGATCGCCGAAGAAGCGCTTCACGCCGTCGAACCAACCGGTGGTTTTCGGCGAGTGGCTATTGTCGTCGGCCAGCGAGCTGCGGAATTCTTCCAGCAGTTCGCGCTGACGACGGTTCAGATTGACCGGCGTTTCGACCGCAACGCGGCACATCAGATCGCCTGCACCGCCGCCACGCACCGGCGCCACGCCTTTGCCGCGTACACGGAACTGCTTGCCGGTCTGAGTGCCTTCAGGGATTTTCAGTTTGACGCGACCGTCGAGGGTCGGGATTTCCAGTTCGCCGCCCAGTGCTGCGTCGACGAAGCTGATCGGCACTTCGCAGAACAGATGCTTGCCATCGCGCTGGAAGATGTCGTGCTCGCGGACATTGATAACCACATACAGGTCGCCCGTCGGGCCGCCCTGCGTACCCGCTTCGCCTTCGCCGGACAGACGAATGCGGTCACCGGTATCGACGCCGGCCGGCACTTTGACCGACAGGGTTTTGTACTCTTCAACGCGACCGTCACCGTGACAGGAGTCGCACGGATCGGAAATGATCTTGCCCTGCCCATGGCAACGCGGGCAGGTTTGCTGCACCGAGAAGAAGCCCTGCTGCATGCGCACCTGACCGATGCCACCGCAGGTCGGGCAGGTCGATGGCGACGAGCCTTTCTTGGCGCCGGAACCATCGCACGGCTTGCAGTTGACCAGTGTCGGAACGCGGATATTCACCGACGTGCCGCGCACCGCCTCTTCCAGATTCAGCTCCAGGGTGTAGCGCAAGTCGCTGCCACGCTGAGCGCCGCCACGGGAACCGCCGCGACCGCCCCCGAAGAAATCACTGAAAACATCACCAAAGATGTCCGAGAAGTTCTGACCGCCAAAACCGGCGCCACCGCCACCCATGCTCGGGTCGACGCCGGCATGGCCGTACTGATCGTACGCCGCACGCTTGCTCGAGTCGGACAGCACTTCATAGGCCTCGTTGGCCTCTTTGAACATTTCTTCCGACGCTTTGTCATCGGGATTACGGTCCGGGTGGTGCTTCATCGCCAGACGACGGTAAGCCTTCTTGAGGTCCGCATCGCTTGAGCCGCGCTCAACACCCAACACTTCGTAATAGTCACGCTTTGCCATAAGTCTTCTGCACTCTTGAGGACGTTCGGCAAACCCCTCCTGAGGATGGCCAAACTCGTTGAGCCCCAATACAGGCCCGGACCCAACTCACGTCAATTCAACGATCCTGGTCTTTGTTTCTTGCGGTACTTGCGGCGCGAAAAGCAGGAGCATTCCCGGCCATACCGCCAACATCCGAACCTTGTCGCATGCTGTAAAAATTCGCGTATTCCAGATACGCCAACGCGGGAGCTAGCTCCCGCGCGGCGACATCCTACCAGTCACTGCCTAAAGGCAGTCAACCGGCCGACCAACAACTTACTTGTGGTCTTTGACTTCTTCGAACTCTGCATCGACAACGTCGTCAGCCTTCTCAGCCGATTCGCCTTGCGGGGCTGCGCCATCAGCTGGCTGAGCCTGTTCGGCGTACATCTTCTGAGCAACCGGAGCGGAGACTTTCGACAGCTCTTCAACCTTGGCTTCGATGGCAGCCTTGTCGTCGCCTTTGACAGCGGCTTCCAGAGCAACCACAGCAGCTTCGATCGCAGTCTTCTCTTCGGCGGTGACTTTGTCGCCCGCATCAGCAATCATTTTGCGCGTCGAGTGAACCAGTGCGTCACCCTGGTTGCGGGCAGCGGCCAGCTCTTCGAACTTGCGGTCTTCCTCAGCGTTGGCTTCGGCGTCACGCACCATGCGCTCGATTTCTTCGTCGGACAGACCGGAGTTGGCCTTGATCACGATCGACTGGGTCTTGCCGGTGGCCTTGTCTTTCGCACCAACGTGCAGGATGCCGTTAGCGTCGATGTCGAAGGTCACTTCGATCTGCGGCACGCCACGTGGAGCTGGTGGAATGTCGGCCAGGTCGAACTTGCCCAGGGACTTGTTCTGAGTGGCTTGCTTACGCTCGCCCTGCAGAACGTGAATGGTCACAGCGCCCTGGTTGTCGTCAGCAGTCGAGAACACTTGCGATTTCTTGGTAGGAATCGTGGTGTTTTTCTCGATCAGCGCGGTCATCACGCCACCCATGGTTTCGATACCCAGGGTCAGCGGGCTGACGTCGAGCAGCAGAACGTCTTTCACGTCACCAGCCAGAACAGCGCCCTGAATCGCAGCACCCATGGCAACAGCTTCGTCCGGGTTAACGTCTTTACGAGCTTCTTTACCGAAGAAATCGGTAACCAGCTTCTGTACCAGCGGCATACGGGTCTGACCACCGACCAGAATCACGTCGTTGATCGCGCCAACGTCCAGACCGGCGTCTTTCATGGCGATGCGGCAAGGTTCGATGGTGCGCTGAACCAGGTCTTCAACCAGTGCTTCGAGCTTGGCACGCGAGATCTTCACGTTCAGGTGCTTAGGACCGGTCGCGTCTGCAGTGATGTACGGCAGGTTGACGTCGGTCGACTGAGCGGACGACAGCTCGATCTTGGCTTTCTCAGCGGCTTCTTTCAGGCGCTGCATGGCCAGCGGGTCACCTTTGAGGTTCATGCCGCTTTCTTTCTTGAATTCGTCAACGAGGTAGTCGATCAGACGAATGTCAAAGTCTTCACCACCGAGGAACGTGTCACCGTTGGTGGCCAGAACTTCGAACTGGTGCTCGCCATCAACTTCAGCGATCTCGATCACGGAAACGTCGAAGGTACCGCCACCCAGGTCATAAACGATCACGGTGTGATCGCCCTTGGCCTTGTCCATACCGTAAGCCAGAGCGGCTGCGGTCGGTTCGTTGATGATACGTTTTACGTCCAGACCGGCGATGCGGCCGGCGTCTTTGGTCGCCTGACGCTGGCTGTCGTTGAAGTAGGCCGGAACGGTGATCACCGCTTCGGTCACGGTCTCGCCGAGGTAGTCTTCGGCGGTCTTCTTCATCTTTTTCAAAATTTCAGCCGAGATTTGTGGCGGTGCCATTTTCTGGCCGTTCACTTCAACCCAGGCGTCGTTGTTGTCAGCCTTGACGATCTTGTAAGGAACCATCTGGATGTCTTTCTGCACAACTTCTTCGTCGAAACGACGACCGATCAGACGCTTTACTGCGTACAGGGTGTTGTGCGGGTTGGTCACAGCCTGACGCTTGGCCGACTGACCTACCAGAATTTCGCCATCGTTGGCGTAAGCGATGATCGACGGCGTGGTACGCGCGCCTTCAGCGTTTTCAATAACTTTTGCTTTGCCGTTTTCCAGCACGGAGACGCAGGAGTTGGTGGTCCCCAGGTCGATACCGATAATTTTGCCCATGTTAACTCTCCCGAAACTTTGGATTTTTTGCCGCAGCAGTGGTGGCTGACTGCGGTAATACTTAAACGCTTGACTTCTAAATGGGGGCCTTGCGGCTAATTTCAAGCCTTCTCGTCAATCGAAGGCGAAATTGGCGCAGGCGCCTTGCTGACCACAACCATGGCCGGACGCAGCAGGCGACCGTTGAGCTGGTAGCCCTTCTGGAACACCTTCAGAACGCTGTTCGGTTCTACGTCGGCGCTTTCTTGCATGGCCATCGCCTGATGCTGAACGGCGTTGAACGGTTCGCCGTGCGGATCGATCGCTTCCAGCTGATAACGCTTGAGGGTGTCATGGAACATTTTCAGCGTCAGCTCGATGCCTTCGCGCATCGGACGAATGCTTTCGTCGTCCGGGTTCGACAGCTCGAGGCCGCGCTCCAGGCTGTCGACGATCGGCAACAGGTCGCCAGCGAATTTTTCCAGGGCAAACTTGTGCGCCTTCTCGACATCCTGCTCGGCACGGCGACGGACGTTCTGCAGATCGGCAGCAACACGCAGAGATTGATCCTGCGCGGCGGCCAATTGCTCTTCGAGCACTTGTACACGGGTCGCCAGGTCATCACCCGAACCTTCGGGCGCCTGATTGGCTTCTGGGTTTTGCGTATCTACTGTCTGTTCGTCAGCCATAGAATTCTCCTTTCAATTTCGTCCGCGAGCCTGACTCGCGCTTCTGCCCCGATATATGGGGCCGCAAAATCAGGCTTCAAGGGCCTTCAAACATTAACCCTACAAAAAAGTGTCGAATCTTCATTCCTCAATGCGCTAAGCAGATTTTCGGTTCAAGCAAATCGACCTAAGGGAGGGCATTGTCAGGGCGAAACAAAACACTGTATAAATAACCAGACCTTTAGCTTGGGAGCGGCCTTTATGCTGGTGCACCTGTCCGTACATAACTACGCCATCGTTGAACATCTCGATCTCGAACTTGATCGCGGGATGAGCGTGATCACGGGTGAAACCGGCGCCGGCAAGTCGATCATGCTCGACGCGCTGGGCCTGACCCTCGGCGATCGTGCCGACAGCGGCGTGGTGCGCCCCGGCGCCGACAAGGCCGACATCCTCGCGACCTTCGATCTGGCGGACATCCCTGAAGCCAGCGCATGGCTGGCCGAGCGTGACCTGGAGACCGACGGCCCGTGCATTCTGCGCCGGGTGATTACCTCGGAAGGTCGTTCACGCGGCTACATCAACGGCACACCCTGCCCGCTCGGCGACCTCAAGTCATTGGGCGAGTTGTTGATCGATATCCACAGCCAGCATGAACACCAGTCCCTGCTGAAAACCGATACTCACCGCCGCCTGCTGGACGAGTACGCCGGCGCTACCGACCTGGCCCGCCAGGTTCAGCTCGCCGCCCAGCGCTGGCGCCAGACTCGCCAGGAGCTGGAGCGCCTCTCCAATTCCGGCGACGAACAACGCGCCCGCCATCAATTGCTGAGCTATCAACTTGAAGAGCTGGAAAACCTCGGCCTCGGTGATAACGAGCTGGAGCAACTTGAGCAGGAACACAAAAACCTGACCAACGCCGAAACCTTGCTGGGCATTTGTCGGCAAGTGGTCGAACAATGCAGCGAAAGCGATTCCGGCAATGTATTGAATGCACTGACCGCCAGCCTTAATCGCCTGTCGAGCGTGAACAATTCCGTTGGCGCACTGGGCGAAGCAAGCAGTTTGCTCACCAGCGCACAGATTCAGGTCGAAGAAGCCGTTGGCGAACTCAATCGCTTCCTCGATAACTTCGATGCCGATCCGGCGCGCCTGCAATATCTGGAAGAACGTCTCGACGCTATTTATACCCTGGCGCGCAAACACCGGATTCAACCCACCGAAGTCGGCGAAATGCAGCAGAAACTGCTGGATGAGATCGAAACCCTCAACGCCAATGACGAATCCATTGAGCGCCTGGGTGAAGAATTGGCCTCCTACGCCCGCCACTATCAGGAGAAAGCCCGAGAACTGAGCGATTTGCGTCATCAGGCCGCCGGCAGTCTCGCCAGTGCTGTTGAGCAGGAAATTCAGCGACTGGGCATGCCGGGGGGTCGCTTCACCATCGAATTGAAGGCCAACAGCAGCGACGAGTTATTGCCCAACGGGCTGGAACAGGTCGAATTGCTGGTCAGCGCCAACCCGGGCCAGCCGCTGAAGGCGCTGGCGAAAGTCGCTTCCGGCGGTGAGCTGTCACGGATCAGCCTGGCGATTCAGGTCATCACCGCACAGACATCCCGTGTTCCGACGCTGGTATTCGACGAAGTGGACGTCGGCATCGGTGGCCCGACCGCAGAAATTGTCGGCCAACTGTTGCGCCGTCTCGGCGATCGCGGCCAGGTACTGACTGTCACGCACTTGCCGCAAGTGGCCGCGCAAGGCCATCAGCATCTGTTCGTGCACAAGGTGCGCGGTGAAGAGGCAACGCACACTGCCGTTTCCAAACTGAGCAAGAATGACCGTATAGAAGAAGTGGCACGAATGCTCGGCGGCATCGATCTGACCAAGGAATCCCTGGCCCACGCGAAAAAAATGGTGGTCACTGCCAAGGTTTAGCAATGACAGAAAGCACGAAGGCGACCCTTGGGTCGCCTTCGTTCGTTTCGCGAATGTGAAATTCGCGCGACATGCTTACTTTTTCTTGCGCACGTACAGCACCAGATTGTGATCTACCAGATCAACACCGTGCTCCTCGGCAATTGCCTTCTGGAGCTTTTCGATTTCCGGGCTGACGAATTCGACGACTTCACCGGTTTCCACGTTGACCATATGGTCGTGGTGGCCACCGTCGGCCAATTCGAATACCGCATGGCCGCCGTCGAAGTTGTGACGGACCACGAGGCCAGCCGCTTCGAACTGGGTCAGAACACGGTAAACCGTGGCCAGACCGACGTCCTCACCAGCCTCCATCAACGCCTTGTAGACGTCCTCGGCACTCATGTGACGCTGCTCTGTAGAGTCGAGCATTTGCAGGATCTTGACCCGTGGCAGGGTCACTTTGAGGCCGGCTTTGCGTAGTTCGCTATTTTCAACCATGGTCAGCTTTCTCGCGATGCTGCTTCGCAGCTTCTCTTAATGCGGGTATGATCGGCGTTTACGTTGTCCCAGCCAAGATAGTGGAAGTCGCCCACCGATGCAAAACACCAAGCTCTTGCTAACCAGTTTCACCTTTGTGGGACTGCTCGCACTCGCCGGTTGTTCATTCCCCGGGGTTTACAAAATCGACATCCAGCAGGGCAATGTCGTCACGCAGGACATGATAGACCAGTTACGCCCGGGAATGACCCGGCCGCAAGTACGGTTTATCATGGGTAACCCTCTGCTTGTCGACACGTTCCATGCCGATCGCTGGGATTATCTGTACAGCCTGCAACCGGGTGGCGGTGAACGCCAACAGGAACGCATCAGCGTTATTTTCAACTCAAACGACCAGCTTGTCAGCCTGTCCGGTGACTTTATGCCGGGCGTAAGCCGTGATGAAGCCATTCTCGGCAAGGACAATGGCACGACCGTGACCGCTCCTGCTGAAAACGCCGAGAAGCCAAAACCGGAAAAACCGGTCAAGCCAGGTTCCTTGCTGGATCAGATCCAGAAGGACGTCGATGGTGTGGAAACCGTTCCGGTTCCAACACCAGAGCCGCTGGACACCTCGCCGCAATAATTTGAGACGCAATAAAAAACCCGGAAATTCCGGGTTTTTTATTGCCTGCGATTTGGCTTTTTTACGCGTTTCGCGCTTTGGCCTCGGCAGCCTTGGCCGCTCGCAAGCGTCGAACCTCTTTCGGATCGGCAAGTAATGGGCGATAAATCTCGATGCGCTCCCCTGCCTGAATAACCCGCGAGTCCGGGTCAGCAACCACTTTGCCAAAGATGCCCAGCGGGCACTCCGCCAGATTCAACTCGGGAAACTCGCTAGCGATACCCGACGCAAGCACCGCAGCCCGCACCGTCGCACCTTCATTGACACTGAACGAGCGCAATACCTGACGATCCACCGCCGCGTATACCACCTCTATCTCGATCACCGGCTCAACCATGCATCTGCTTGGCGCGCTGGCAGAACGCGTCCACTAGCGTATTCGCAGCCTGATTGAACAGCGGCCCCAGCGTCGCGCGTACCAGCGGTCCGGCGTAATCGAACGACAGATCCAGACTGATCTTGCAGGCCTTCTCGTTCAACACCTTGAACACCCACACACCGTGCAACTGATTGAACGGGCCTTCTTCCAGGTTCATTTCAATCGACTGCCCCGGCACCAGCGTATTACGCGTCACGAAATGCTGACTGAGGCCGCCCTTGGCCACGCCAACACTGGCGCGCATATGCTCCGGCGAGCTTTCCAGCACTTCCGCCGAGGAGCACCACGGCAGAAATTCCGGGTAGCGCGCCACGTCGTTGACCAGGTCATAGAGAAATTGCGCCGGGTACGGCAGCAACGCCGATCGTTGAATATGTGTCGTCATGTGAGCGTTACTTCCAGAGCTGAGCGGCAAACACTACAAGAATGCCGATGGGCGCCACGTAGCGCATCAAGAACAAAGACAGGGCGAACAGTAGCGGATTGCGGATCGACAACTCGTCGCGTACCGCTTCACGCCCCATCACCCATCCGGCAAACAGCACGAAACACAAGCCACCGAGCGGCAGCATGATCCGTGAGGTGAAGAAATCGATCACACCAAAGAAGTCCAGACCGCTCTGCGCACCCCATTGGTAGAGATGGAACATCCCGCCTTCGTTCACGAAAAATTTGGCTTCCTTCCAGATATTGAAGGAGAACACCGTGCCCAGACCGACGAACCAGCAAGTGAAGGCAAGCCAGAAAGTCACCCACGCGCGGCTGACTTTGGTGCGCTCAACCAAGTAGGCAACCATCGGTTCCAGAAGGGAGATCGCCGAGCTCCAGGCAGCGATCGCCACCAGCACAAAGAACACCACGCCCATCAACTGCCCGAACGCCACATTACCAAAGGCAAATGGCAGACTGACGAACATCAGCCCCGGTCCTTCGCTAGGGTTCAGGCCTCCGGCAAATACAATCGGGAACAAGGCCAGACCGGCGATCAGCGAAACAAAGGTATCGAGCAGCGCCACACCGACAACGGTGCCCGACAACGATGAGCTCTTCGGCATATAAGCACCGTAGATCATGATCGAACCGACACCGACGCTCAGCGAGAAGAACGCGTGCCCCATGGCCGGCAACAAGCCGTCGAGGACTTTTTCCGGGTGGAAGTCGAACATGAAATGCACGCCCTCCATGAAATGCCCGGTGGTCATGCTGTAACCCAGCAACACCAGAATCATCACGAACAGCAGCGGCATCATGATGCGCAGGCTGCGCTCAAGCCCGGCGACCACGCCCTTGGCGATGACGAAGGCCGACAGCAGCATGAAAATCGTATGCCAAAGTGTCAGACGCCATGGATTGGAGATGACATTGCCGAAATAAGCGCCGACCTGATCGGCTGTGGCGCCCTGGAAGTCGCCGCGACCCATATCGACAATGTAGTCCAGCGACCAGCCGCCGACCACACTATAGAAAGACAGGATCAACAACGCTGTGATCATCCCGGCAAATGCGCCCCACGACCATTTGCCCGAGTGCCCGGCTTCCAGCGCCAGCACCTTCAAGGCGTTCGCCGGACTCTGGCGGGCGCGCCGGCCGATCAGGGTTTCAGCGAGCATGACCGGGATGCCGATCAGCGCGATGCACGCCAGAAACATCAGCACAAAGGCGCCGCCGCCGTAGACCCCGACCATGTAGGGGAACTTCCAGATACTACCCAGTCCCACGGCCGAACCGGTCGCGGCGAGTATGAATACCCAGCGGCTAGCCCAACTGCCGTGGACAGAAACCTTGTCTGTCGACATCGTTTATCACGCCCAAGCGTTAGAAAAAGAGGCCGCATTGTCCGGGATTCACTCAACCTGCTCAAGCACGCAGCATCACCGTAGCCGACGGCGGTTTATCTCCATATAATGCCGCCCCTATGGCTAAACAGAAGAAACACCCAACAGGGACCATCGCGCAGAATAAAAAGGCGCGACACGATTACTTCATCGAGCACAAGTTCGAGGCTGGTCTGGTCCTGGCCGGCTGGGAAGTAAAAAGTCTGCGGGCAAGCAAGCTACAGCTGGTCGACAGCTATGTCCTGCTCAAGGATGGCGAAGCATGGTTGCTCGGCAGCCACATCACGCCTCTGATGACCGCAAGCACCCACGTCATCGCTGACCCGGTGCGCACACGCAAATTGCTGCTCAACCGCCGCGAGCTGGAAAAGCTCGCCGCCGCCGTGCAGCAAAAGGGTTACGCCTGCGTCTGCCTGTCCTGGTACTGGAGCAAGCACATGGTCAAGTGCGAAATTGCTCTGGGCAAGGGCAAGAAGGAATACGACAAGCGCGATACCGAGCGCGAGCGCGACGCCGGTCGCGAACTGCAGCGTGCCGTGCGCAACAAGGGCAAGGAAGATTAATTTCTTCTGCCTTTAAAGCGTATTCGCGAGCAAGCTCGCTCCCACCTTGGAATGCATTTCAATGTGGGAGCGAGCTTGCTCGCGGAAGCTATTGCAGCATCAACACAAAAACAACTGATCACATCCCCTTGCGCCGCTCTGCCCGGGCCATGCGCTGAACCTCTTGCCGCACCTCTTCCAGCACTTCCTGCACATACAAGATATGTCGGCTGGAGACTTCTCGCGCCTGCTCCGCGCGACCTTCAATAATCGCCAGATACAATTCCCGATGCTGGGTAATCAGCATGTCGCGAGTTTCCGTGCGCTGCTTGTACATGCCGCCGATGTTGGTGACGACGTTACGCTTGAGCAGATCGAACAGCCCGCGAATGGTGTGCAACAGCACGGCGTTATGGCTGGCCTCGGCAATCGCCAGGTGGAATTTCGCATCCGCCGCGCCCTCCTCCGCCCGACTGACTTCATCGTGCCGCGAATAGCAGTCCTGCAGCTCTTCAAACGCGGCGGTCAGTCGCTCACGATCGACATCGGTGGCGCGCAATGCGGCGTAATAGGCGCACGATGCCTCCAAAGTATGCCGAAACTCCAATAGATCGCGCTGTGCTTCAGGATTGCTTTCGAGCAACTGCAGCAGCGGATCACTGAACGTCGAGCCGAGGCTTTCCACGACATAGTTGCCGCCGCCCTGACGACTGACCAGCAGACCTTTGGCCGCCAGTTTCTGAATCGCTTCGCGCAGCGACGGCCGTGATACGCCAAATTGTTCTGCCAGCGTGCGCTCCGCTGGCAGCCGCTCACCGGACTTCAGCGTGCCCTCGAGGATCATCCCCTCAAGTCGCTCGACAATATCGTCAGACAAACGGCGCTGCCGAATCTGATCAAACCCCATAACTCATTTCTCCACGATCCCGACCGCTCGCCGGGCTCTCTATTCTCGCCTATCGGCGCCTTGCCGACACCTACCAGACGCCACTTGCGCAAACCAGATCAGATGCGATCTGCACCGCTTGTTCGACAAAAGTTTTAGAGCGGCAAATTGACACACCGACACCAAGGCTTTTACCCTAGCCAACAGCGATTGTAAATTGGTCTTACCAATTATCCAAGAACGCTGACAGTGCCTGACCAACAACAATTAGGGGCCACCCCATATGCAAACCTGGCAACAGCTCTACAGCCCGCTCGGCAGTCTCGGCGTGTCCGCACTCGCGGCCGTCATTCCCATCGTGTTCTTTTTCCTCGCATTGGCGGTGTTCCGTCTCAAGGGCCACGTGGCCGGGAGCATCACCCTCGCCCTGTCGATTGCCGTAGCGATCTTCGCGTTCCACATGCCGGTCGACATGGCCTTCGCCGCTGCCGGATATGGCTTCGCCTACGGTCTGTGGCCGATTGCCTGGATCATTGTCGCGGCGGTGTTCCTTTACAAACTGACGGTCAAAAGTGGTCAGTTCGAGGTCATTCGCAGCTCGGTGTTATCGATTACTGACGACCAGCGCCTGCAAGTGCTGCTGATCGGTTTCTGCTTCGGAGCGTTCCTGGAAGGTGCCGCCGGTTTCGGCGCACCCGTGGCGATTACTGCCGCGTTGCTGGTCGGACTGGGCTTCAATCCCCTGTACGCCGCCGGCCTGTGCCTGATCGCCAACACCGCACCGGTAGCGTTCGGTGCACTGGGGATCCCGATCATCGTCGCCGGCCAAGTCACCGGTATCGACGCGTTCAAGATCGGCGCCATGACCGGTCGCCAACTGCCGTTGCTGTCGCTGTTCGTGCCGTTCTGGCTGGTGTTCATGATGGACGGTCTGCGCGGCGTACGTGAAACCTGGCCGGCAGCGTTGGTTGCAGGCCTGAGCTTCGCCATCACCCAATACTTCACCTCGAACTTCATTGGGCCAGAATTGCCGGACATCACCTCGGCGCTGGCCAGCCTGATATCGCTGACCCTGTTCCTGAAAATCTGGCAGCCCAAACGCACCGCAGGCGCGCAAATCGCCGGCGCCACGTCGAGCGCAGCGATCACCGCCAGCGTCGGCGGTTTCGGCCAGAAGCGCACCACCGTGGCGTCGCCTTACAGCCTCGGGGAAATTTTCAAAGCCTGGTCGCCGTTCCTGATCCTAACCGTACTGGTGACCATCTGGACGCTGAAGCCTTTCAAAGCGATGTTCGCCGCTGGCGGTTCGATGTACAGCTGGGTGTTCAACTTCGCGATTCCGCACCTTGATCAACTGGTGATCAAAACCGCACCGATCGTGGCCACCCCTACCGCCATTCCAGCAGTGTTCAAACTCGACCCGATTTCCGCGACCGGCACGGCGATTTTCTTCTCCGCGCTGATCTCGATGCTGGTCTTGAAGATCAATTTCAGAACTGGTCTTACCACTTTGAAAGAGACCTTCTACGAACTGCGCTGGCCCATCCTGTCGATCGGCATGGTGCTGGCGTTCGCTTTCGTCACCAACTACTCCGGCATGTCTTCGACCATGGCGCTGGTGCTGGCCGGTACGGGCGCCGCGTTCCCGTTCTTCTCACCGTTCCTCGGCTGGCTGGGCGTATTCCTCACCGGTTCGGATACTTCATCCAACGCCCTGTTCAGCTCGCTGCAAGCGACCACCGCTCACCAGATAGGCGTCAACGACACCTTGTTGGTGGCGGCGAACACCAGCGGCGGCGTGACCGGAAAAATGATCTCGCCACAATCGATCGCCGTGGCCTGCGCCGCGACCGGTCTGGTGGGCAAGGAGTCGGATCTGTTCCGCTTCACCCTCAAGCACAGCCTATTCTTTGCAACGATTGTCGGTTTGATCACCCTGGCTCAGGCCTACTGGTTCACCGGCATGCTGGTCCACTAAACCTACACGCGAAACAGAAATAACCGACGCCGATCCGTGATTTCGGCGTCAGCAATTCACAACCCGGTCTGTAAGGCTGCTGAAAGCAACGCTCTTTATATTCAGCAGCCGCCACAGACGGATAACCGGGCCCACCCGGAGACACGCCTGATGAGCGAGCTTTTTTACAACGCTGTGCCAAACGCGACCCGCGTGGCACCGCCACTGCCCGAACCTCGGCAATACCCCAGCGAGAAACCGTCGCGGGTCTACCTGTTCGGCACGTGTGTGGTCGACCTGTTCTACCCCGAAGCCGGGATGGACGCGATCCACTTGCTGGAGCGCGAAGGGATCCGGGTCGAGTATCCGCAAGGGCAGAGTTGCTGCGGCCAACCGGCCTACACCTCGGGTTACACCGAGCAGGCGCGGATGGTAGCGCGCTCGCAACTGGCGCTGTTTGCCGGGGATTATCCGGTGGTGGTGCCGTCGGGTTCCTGCGCCGGCATGCTGCGTGAGCATTACGCCGACTTGTTCAAGGACGAGCCGGAGACGTTGAAACAGGTTCAGGCACTTGCGGCCCGCACCTATGAACTGGCCGAGTTTCTGCTGTTCGTCTGCAAGGTGCAGCTCAAGGACAGCGGCGAACCGGTCAAAGTCGCGCTGCACACTTCGTGTTCGGCACGGCGGGAAATGAACACCCACCTGCACGGCCGCGAGTTGTTGGCGCAGTTGAGCAACGTGGAACGGGTCAACCATGACCACGAAAGCGAATGCTGTGGCTTCGGTGGGACATTCAGCGTCCGTATGCCAGACATTTCCGGCGCGATGGTGGCTGACAAGACCCAAGCGTTGAAGGATTCAGGCGCGCACAAGGTGTTGAGCGCCGATTGTGGCTGTTTGATGAACATCAACGGCGCATTGGAGAAACAAAAGAAGCGCTGCGCGGGCAACATCTCGCGAGCTTCTTGTGGCAACGAACCGGGGGTGCGCAATGAGCACTTCCGCGATTATTCCTACGGTCGCCGTAGAAGAAGATTTCCGCACCCGGGCACACAATGCCTTGGGCGATCAGCAGCTACGGAACAACTTCCGCACTGCCATGGACTCACTGATGGTCAAGCGGGCAGCCGCTTTCAGTGATGCCCACGAAAGAGAACATTTGCGCGCACTGGGCAATTCGATCAAGGCCCGCGCGCTGTCCAAGCTGCCCGACCTGCTCGAGCAACTGGAACAGAACCTGACCCGCAACGGTGTGACAGTGCACTGGGCGGAAACGGTGGACGAGGCCAATGGCATCGTCTTATCGATCATCCGCGCTCACGAGGCGCGGCAAGTGATCAAGGGCAAATCGATGGTCAGCGAAGAGATGGAGATGAACCATTTCCTCGAGGCTCGGGACATTGAATGTCTGGAGTCCGATATGGGGGAATACATCGTCCAGCTCGACCACGAGAAGCCTTCACACATCATTATGCCGGCGATCCACAAGAATGCCGGTCAGGTCGCGTCCTTGTTCCACGACAAACTTGGCGTGGAATACACCAAGGACGTTGACCAACTCATTCAGATCGGTCGCAGGGTCCTGCGGCAGAAATTCTTTGAAGCGGACATCGGCGTCTCCGGTGTCAACTTCGCCGTCGCCGAAACCGGCACCCTGCTGCTGGTGGAAAACGAAGGCAACGGGCGCATGACCACCACCGTGCCGCCGGTGCACATCGCCGTCACCGGCATCGAAAAAGTCGTGGAAAACCTACGCGACGTGGTGCCGTTGCTGTCACTGCTGACGCGTTCGGCGCTGGGCATTCCGATCACCACTTACGTCAACATGATCTCCGGCCCGCGCAAGGAGCACGAACTCGACGGCCCGCAGGAAGTGCACCTGGTGCTGCTCGACAACGGTCGCAGCCAGGCTTTCGCCGACAGTGAATTGCGTCAGACCTTGAACTGCATCCGCTGCGGCGCCTGCATGAACCATTGCCCGGTCTACACCCGCGTCGGTGGCCACACCTATGGCGAGGTGTACCCGGGACCGATCGGCAAAATCATCACCCCGCACATGGTCGGTCTGGCCAAAGTCCCCGATCACCCGAGCGCTTCGTCGCTGTGCGGTGCCTGCGGTGAAGTCTGCCCGGTAAAAATTCCGATCCCGGCAATCCTGCGGCGCCTGCGCGAAGAGAACGTCAAAGCCCCGGACAGCCCGAATCAAGTGATGCGCGGTCAGGGCAGCAAGTATTCGCGCAAGGAACGTTTCATCTGGAACGCCTGGGCCAGACTCAACAGCTCGCCGACCTTGTATCGATTGTTCGGCTTCTTCGCCACGCGCCTGCGTGCCCTGACCCCGAGCAATGTCGGCCCGTGGACACAAAACCACAGCGCGCCGAAACCCGCTGCCCGCTCACTGCACGACATGGCCCGCGAGCATCTGGCCAAACAGGGAGACCGCTGATGAGCGCCAAGCAAAATATCCTCGGCAAACTGCGGAAAAGTCTGACTGGCGCCACACCGATTGCCGACAACTTCGATGTCGATCTGGTGACGCAGCCTTACACCTACAGCGCCGAACAACGCATCCCGCAACTGCGCAAATTGATGGAAGGGGTGCACACCGAAATCCACCTGACCTCGGGCGAAGAATGGCCGGCACTGCTTGCGCAATTGCTGCGCGACCGCCAGTTGCCGAGTCTGTTGATCGCGCCGACGACAGCGCACGGGCAGAAAATCACACAGCATTGGGCGAACAATCCTGATCTACCGATACTGAAATCCTACGACCGGCCGATGGAAGAGTGGAAAGCCGAACTGTTCAACGACACCCCGGCCAGCCTCACCGGCACCCTCGGTGCAATCGCCGCCACCGGCAGCTTGATCCTCTGGCCAACCCGCGAAGAACCGCGGTTGATGAGCCTGGTACCGCCGGTACATTTCGCCCTGCTCAAGGCCAGCGAAATCCGTGACAACTTCTATCAGGTGCAAGAGGAATTCGTGTGGGCCCAGGGCATGCCGACCAATGCGTTGCTGGTGTCCGGCCCGTCGAAAACAGCGGACATCGAGCAAGTGCTGGCTTACGGCGCCCACGGCCCGAAAGACCTCGTGGTGCTGATCCTGGAGGACCAATGACGCTTCCGGTGAATTTCCTGCGTGATGCGCAACAACTGATTCCAGCCGAACGCCGTTTTGATGACCCGTTATCGACTCTGGCCTTTGGTACGGATGCCAGTTTTTATCGACTGATCCCGAAGCTGGTAATCCGCGTCGAGTCCGAAGATGAAGTGGTGGCGCTGCTAAAACTGGCTCAGCGCGACCATGTTCCAGTGACCTTCCGTGCGGCGGGCACCAGCCTCTCCGGTCAGGCGATCAGCGATTCTGTTTTGATCGTGCTTGGGGATAACTGGAACGCCCGCGAGATTCGCGGCCAAGGCATGCAGATTCGCCTGCAACCGGGAGTGATTGGCGCACAGGCCAACGCATGGCTGGCACCGTTCGGGCGCAAGATCGGCCCGGATCCGGCGTCGATCAACGCCTGCAAGATTGGCGGCATCGTCGCTAACAATGCCAGCGGCATGTGCTGCGGCACCGCGCAAAACACCTACCACACGCTGGCCGGGATTCGGCTGGTGCTGGCCGATGGCACGCGTCTGGATACCGAAGACGCTGCCAGTGTTGCAACGTTTCACGCCAGCCACGGTGATCTGCTCGAACGCCTGGCGACGTTGGGACGCGAAACCCGCGCAAACGCCGAACTGGCTGCAAGAATTCGCCACAAATACCGTCTGAAAAATACCACCGGGCTGTCGCTGAATGCCTTGGTGGATTTCGATGAGCCTGTGGATATCTTGAGCCACCTGCTGGTCGGTTCCGAAGGCACCCTCGGCTTTATCAGCGCGGTGACTTACAACACGGTGATCGACCACCCGAACAAGGCCTCGGCGCTGATCGTGTTTCCGGATGTGGAAACCTGCTGCAACGCGGTCACCGTACTGAAAAGCCAACCGGTGTCCGCCGTAGAACTCCTGGATCGACGCAGCCTACGCTCGGTGCAAGACAAACCGGGCATGCCCGCTTTCGTACAACAGCTGTCGAACAATGCCTGCGCGCTGCTGATCGAATCCCGCGCCGCATCGTCCACTTTGCTGCAGGAACAACTGGCGCAGATCATGGCGTCGCTCAGCGGCTTCCCAGTGGAGAAGCAGGTCGACTTTACCGAAGACCCTGCCGAGAACGCCAAGCTCTGGGCGATCCGCAAGGACACCTTCCCCGCCGTGGGCGCAGTGCGCAAAACCGGCACCACGGTGATCATCGAAGACGTGACCTTCCCGGTCGAACAACTGGCGATCGGCGTCAATCGCCTGATCGAGCTGTTCGACAAACATGCCTACGATGAAGCGATCCTTTTCGGACACGCACTGGAAGGCAATCTGCACTTTGTCTTCACCCAAGGCTTCAACAACCCGGAAGAAGTCGCACGCTATCAAGCGTTCATGGACGACGTCGCGCAACTGGTGGCGGTGGAGTTCGGCGGCTCGTTAAAGGCTGAACACGGCACCGGGCGCAACATGGCGCCATTCGTGGAACTGGAATGGGGCAGCGACGCCTATCAACTGATGTGGCAGCTCAAACGTCTGCTCGACCCGAACGGCATTCTCAATCCCGACGTGGTGCTCAGCGAAGATCCGCAGATCCACCTCAAGCACCTGAAGCCGCTGCCAGCAGCCGACGAGATTGTCGATAAGTGCATCGAGTGCGGCTTCTGCGAACCGGTCTGCCCGTCGAAAGGCCTGACCCTGAGCCCGCGCCAGCGCATCGTCATCTGGCGCGATATTCAGGCGAAAAAACGTGCAGGTGTCGACACCACCGAACTGGAAAAAGCCTACGAGTACCAAGGCATCGACACCTGCGCCGCGACCGGTCTGTGCGCGCAACGTTGCCCGGTAGGCATCAATACCGGTGAGCTGGTGAAAAAACTCCGAGCCCGACACGCAACGCATCAGAAAACCGCTGACTGGATCGAAGGAAATTTCGCCAAGACCCTGCAAGGCGCACGCTTCACCCTGCATGTGGCCAACGGTGCGCGGATGATGCTCGGCGCACCGCGTCTGGCGAAACTTTCGGCAACCATTACGCGCCTGTCCAAAGGCCAGGTGCCGTTGTGGACGAATGCGATGCCGCAACCGGAGAAGGCCATTCGCTTCAGCCCCAGCGTCTCGGACGAACGTCCGCGCGTGGTGTATCTCGCAGCGTGTGTCTCGCGAGTCATGGGGCCGGCGGCGGGTGATAAAGAGCAAATGTCGCTGTACGACAAAACCCGTGGCTTGCTGGAAAAGGCCGGTTACCAAGTGGTGTTCCCGGACAATCAGGACAACCTCTGCTGCGGCCAGCCCTTCGCCTCAAAAGGCTACGCCGAACAGGCCGAACACAAACGCCAAGAGCTGATCAGCGCCCTGTTGCACGCCAGTCGCGGCGGACTCGATCCGATCTATTGCGACACCAGTCCGTGCACGTTGCGCCTGGTTCAGGACGTAGGAGAAATCCGTCTGGATCTGTACGACCCGGTGCGCTTCATCCGTACGCACCTTCTCGATCGACTCGAGTTCTCCCCGCAAGATGCACCGATTGCCGTGCACGTGACCTGCAGCACGCAGCATCTGGGCGAAAGCCAGGCGTTGATCGATCTGGCGCGCAAGTGCAGCAACAACGTGGTGATCCCGGAAGGCATTCACTGCTGCGGATTTGCCGGCGACAAGGGCTTCACCACGCCGGAGCTGAACAGCCACTCGCTGCGCACGCTCAAGGATGCCGTGCAGCATTGCAGCGAGGGAATTTCCACCAGCCGCACCTGTGAAATCGGTCTGACGCAACATGGCGGAATTGACTACCACGGGCTGGTCTATCTGGTAGATCGCGTGACCCGGGGGAAGGCCTGCTGAAGAAAAATAGAACCCTTGAGTTCGACTGTAGTCCACAGAATAACCCCGGCTGATCGGGGTTTTTCTTCCATACGGTTGCCCGTCCTGACGGCCAGCGAAGTCTGGACCCACTCGGTTCAAGGAGATACACATGAAACGTTCTGTACTGTTAGGTCTGTTCGTTACTGCATCGATGATGGCGTCCGCTTCGTTTGCTGACGGCAAGCCTGCTGACCTGTGTGATGCCAATATTCAGACCATTGAGAATGGCAAGGGGCAGCTGTCAGCGAATCCGGAACTGAGTCAGCGCGCTGAAACCAGTGTGGCCAAGGCCAAGGCACTCAAGGCCCAAGGCAAGATCGACGATTGCATTGCGGAAACCTCGCAAACCATCGTGGAACTGCGCAAATCCACCGGCACCAACAACTGATCAGCTTCCCGGCCAACCTTCGGGTTGGCCTTGCAGGCCGATTGGCGTACACTGCACACGCTTGTTGCTCAAACAGATGTACTGAGCAATGAGTTCGGGGCCGTTTAGGATTCGACGCCGGTTGCGAAACTTTAGGTGCATGCCGACTTGGTAACAGAAGTCGTAAATCCACTGTTGCAACTACTTATAGTTGCCAATGACGACCAATACGGTGTTGCTCTCGCTGCTTAATTGCAGCTGACAATGCTCCTGGTACCTTCGGGTCCAGCAATCATCAGGGGATGTCTGTAAACCCGAAATGATTGTCATATAGAACAGAATCGCCGTGCAGTACGTTGTGGACGAAGCGGCTAAAACTTACACAACTCGCCCAAAGCACCCTGCCCTTCGGGTCGCTGAGGGTTAACTTAATAGAAACGGCTACGCATGTAGTACCGACAGCGGAGTACTGGCGGACGGGGGTTCAAATCCCCCCGGCTCCACCACTTCATCATCTAAAGACGTCTACGGACGTCTTTTTTTGTGTCTGAAATCCAGTAAATACAAGGATTTAAGCGCCATCAGGATCCATCAGCGTCCACAGACATCCATGCAAACGTGTATTCCAAGTGGTATTCCAAGCTCCCAACTGGTAATTTTTGGAATACACAAACAGCATTGGAATACACCATGTGTGCCCAAGCCACGCGCCTTTCAGACATGAAAGTCAAAGCCGCCAAGCCTAAAGAAAAGGACTACACGCTCACGGATGGCAACGGCCTTCAAATGAGAGTGAGAATCAATGGCTCTAGACTTTGGAATTTTAACTATATCCACCCCGTGACCAAAAAACGGATCAACATGGGGTTAGGCACCTTTCCCGAAGTAAGTCTGGCCCAAGCACGAAAACGGACTGTTGAAGCCAGGGAGCTTGTGGCTCAGGGACTAGATCCGAAAGAGCAGCGCGATGCTGATCGCCAATTAAGAAAAGCCGCGACAGAGCACACGTTTCAAAACGTTGCGACAGCATGGTTTGAGCTAAAGAAAGACTCAGTGACAGCTGACTACGCCGAAGATATTTGGCGCTCGCTCACGCTGCACGTCTTCCCGGACTTGGGCACCACACCGGTCTCAGCTATCAACGCCCCTAAGGTTATCAATTTGCTCAGGCCTCTTGAGACCAAAGGTAGTTTGGAGACTGTTAAACGGCTGACCCAACGCCTCAATGAGATCATGACTTACGGGGTGAATTACGGGCTCATCCATGCCAATCCACTTAGCGGGATCCGCTCGGTCTTTAAGAAACCAAAAAAGAAAAATATGGCGGCACTGCCTCCCGATGAGCTAAACGAGCTCATGGTGGCAATTGCCAATGCCAGCATTAAAAGAACAACCCGATGCCTAATCGAATGGCAGCTCCACACTATGACCCGACCAGCAGAGGCTGCCACCACCCGCTGGGCTGACATCGACTTCGAGAAGAAGATCTGGACGATCCCAGCGGAGCGCATGAAGAAACGTCGCACACACATTATCCCGCTCACGTGCCAAGCCTTGGCATTGCTGGAAACGATCAAACCCTATAGTGGACACCGTGAGTACGTCTTCCCTGCAGACCGCAATCCTCGCACTCACTGCAACAGCCAGACCGCCAATATGGCGCTAAAACGTATGGGTTTCGAGGGCCGCCTGGTGAGCCATGGCATGCGCTCAATGGCAAGTACCATCCTCAACGAGCAAGGCTGGGATCCGGAGCTTATAGAGGTAGCGCTTGCCCACGTTGACAAGGACGAGGTTCGGAGCGCCTACAACCGAGCGGACTACATCGAGCGCAGACGACCGATGATGTGCTGGTGGAGCGAACATATCCAAGATGCTGCCACCGGTAATTTCTCTGTGTCAGCAATGACCGCAAACCGTGACCGAAAAGTCGTCTCGATACGTTGAGCCTCCGGAAACGCTCTTTCAAAGCTGTGCAGAAAGGTTTTAGATCAGGTCTGAGGGTCAGAACCGGAACGAAAACCTAGCGCCTAGGCCAACTTCAGGAAGAAGCGGCGGCAACAACCGATAGACACGGGCAAGACATGCCATGCGTGGCTTCCAGGAGACTGCCCCCCAAAGTTCTAACAGACTCATCCTGTTGAATGACAGAAAGGGCGGTCCTACATCTGTGGCCAATACTTAGCCAAGAAATGGGTCATGGAAACGATAAGCGCGGCCACGCTCATTGATTGGGGCTAGGAGCGCCAGCGCCGCACGGTCGTTTAGGCCGTGATTGCGCAGAGCTCCATATAGCTGGTAGAACTCACCGTTCAGATCTCCAGCAAAAATTCCTGGATCGTCCGACCCGAGAGAAACCATAATTTCTGGATCTCCTTCTTGTACAAAGCCCGGAGCACGCATCCAGCGTAGAGAGTGGTGCTCACTAAAACTGTTGTACTGACTGATGCGCACATTGCTTGATGGCAGTGTTTCGATGATCACATTGCGGTGAGCGACTTCACGCATCAATGCCTGCTGGAGATGCAGATAGGTGGCCTCATCGAAATAAGCCGCGTCAACACTCTGCAGTGTCTCACTTCGCTCCCACAAATCTCGATCGCTGAGCCATTCCCACAACAGCTTTAAGTGTTGAGGGCGGCTTCGTTTAGCATCCATGACCCTTTGCGCCTCACTCTGCCAGAGATCACTTAGCGGAGTTATGCCTGGGGACCAATCTGTTTCTAGGGCAGCCTGTACAAAGCGAATGTTTAGGTGCCGGAGCTCCATAACTGCCTCTAGTGAGGTACAGCTCATTTCTCGGCGGAACACTTCGCCTGCGCATTTAGTCAAATCATCCGCCACACGCGCGGCTGCGACTGCTGCGCTTGGTATGGTACGAAGCAGACGCCACGCGGCCAGCAAGTCCAGCATCCATTCGCCTTTCTTGATCACCAACTGACCCGGCATACGCTCCAGCCACAGCTTGGGCGAGATACCCATCGCTGTTCCATGACCTATGCGGTCACCGTCACGCAGATCAAGAAGCTCCAATGCGTCATATATGGTGCGAAGCCCACTCAAAAGGTGCGCAAAGTCCTCACCAGCATGATAGGTGCGGTGAGTGAGGCCTGCCCGCTGGCACACACGATAGCAACTGGAAAATATCTCAGGAGGAGCATGTAGTTCATTTGCGGCGGCATCGATTCCGCGTATCCAGCTTCTCAGGCGGGGCCAGCGAGCTAGGCATTCCAGCAATACATTAGTTGTAAGTTCAAGCTCCAAACGTTGCTTATAAAAGCGGTACGGACCTGCCTTTCGGCCGGGCGTCCAAGATTTTTTTATGAAATGCACAACTAAAGCAAGGCGGTGGTGCGAGCGATCAAGGGGCGACGTTTTGCGAAAATGTTCTTCTAGCCTCTCCAGCAACTCACCAAGTTTACCGGGCGACGGATTTACTCCACGCCCCTGAGGATCTTGATTATTTAGGTAACACCAATAACCGCCCAAAACAGCTTTGAGCAGTTTGTGGTTCTTACGTAATGTGTTTTTAGGGGACAGTCGACCTTCGAGATAGGTAGTGCGACTTACGTTATTCGCTTTGCCATGCATGGCCCAGAAACGAGGCAGATAGTCCTCCTCGGCGGGTTCCCGCAACTGGTTGTACGTGAACTTCTGAAACTGATCGAAACCAAATTGCTCTTCGCTTTGCACCAGAAGGCGATAATACTGGTTTTGGAGAACTAGATAAGTGTGGAACATGCGATCGAGCGCTACGCTAGAATGATTCATGCTCTTGCGTAAAAATTGTTGTATCCAATACAACTCGTCCGCCGCGCTACTTTTCGCTGAAAGCTGCAATTGTGCCGGCACTGGTTCCGGCACTTCCTTTTGTAGGCTTTCGTCGTCCATCAGCTCAGTGAGATCATGGGGAAGTTTGACTTCTGCGCTGAGCGTACCGGTCGCTGCCGCCACCAGCCACTTTCTCAAGCGGCTGGCTGCGACTAGTTGACGATGCAATTCAGCAGGCGAGAGGTCCGGGTCGATGGATCGCGCTAATTCACGAACTGCTACTGCGTCGGACGCGCTGAGGCTGTTCCACTTTAGACTGAAGTCCTTGGTTTCCTGTTTGGGCGTACGAAGTGCCCGCAGCCAACAATTCTCCGCATGCGTGCTCCCATTAAGATGCATATGCGTCTCATGCAGTCCCTCACGGCCTAAGTAATCTTCTACAAAAGGGTCGTATGGGCTGACGACAGGCAGATTCTTGCTAGCCCAGCTTTGCGGAGGCTCCCAGGGCCATTGGGGCCGCATCTCGATTGCAGGCTGTGGGTGAGGCAGCACTGAGGCTTTTGCAGCCGCCAGCAAAGGCAAGCCTGATATGCGACTGACAACACTTTGCTGCCAAGCACCAAACTTCTGTTGCTTAACATACAAGGCACCGTGCCGGTGCTCCAAAAACTCATCGCTCATCGCCTGCAATGCATTTATCAATAGGCAAGTTCTGTCTCTGTTAGCAGCCTGTTGTGCCAGCAATTGCCAGCTATGTTCAAAAACGTGATCAGGTAAGCGAGCCGACCAAGGTAAATGCCCCAGATACGCCGCCTCACGTAGTTCTCGCAAGCTAAGAGGCTGATGAAACGGCGTCTGCCGCAACAAGGCAAGTACCTTGTTACTGGAAAGAAGCGTCGTGCCTATCTGAGCAAGAACTGAGATAGGTTGTTCGCGCATGTCGTTATTCAAGGTCCTACTGACTCCTCATCAGAGCTATCTTGAGGACGGTCCTGGGTAGGCATATTTTTCCATTTAGTACCGGAAATGTATGTTTTGTTGATTTTTTTCCAAGTGTTCGTAGAGCACATCAAATCTTTAGCTTGAAGCGCTAAATTTTCAGGCCGTGAATCGCTTGATTCTTCATGCGCATCCAATGAAGCAGGGAGACAGGACAGAAGAGAATCGACCAATTCCTTCGCTTTAGGAGTTGCCTGCAATAGCCCTAATAGCAAGGGACAGGTTGCAATGAGGTAGGTCAGAGGGAGCTCTTTGCGAGAGTCACTGATATCCTTGAACTTATCAATAAAAGCTTTGGCTGACGTCTGCGGATTAGTACGATCCAACGCAGAACTACTGTCAGTAGAATTTGTACTGCTACTTAAATGGTGATCCTGCTCCTCGATGTAGACAGCATTGATGACGCACAACGCAAAAAGCTCCATGAGGCTGGCCGTTCCCGTTCCCGTCGACATAGAGGAGACCTTCGATCGGTTGGCCTCACACACTTTCTCAAGACTGAAATACAGGCGGGTCCAGATCTTTCCGATCAGTACAGCCGATGGGTTCAACTGTTTGCGGGTTTCTACAGTTACGGTAAGCCAATGTTTGATCGCTGTTTCGAGTGTGGTGAGCTTTCCTGCGTCCTCAGACGCATCTTGCTCGAGCTCCTCTTCATCAGCCGTGTCGGCTTCCCATTGTGGTTGGGATACACTCAACGGAGGAAACGGCTTCGGTAACACACTAAGTACAGGGTATTGGCCACCTTTCGGTTGAAGTGAGAGCAACCGGGCTATAAGGCCAAGGATATTGTAAATCGATGCATAGGTCCGAGATGATGTCCCCGATACATCCACAAGGCTGAGCGCGAAAGCTGGTAGTTCGTTGAACTCTCTGATGACGCTAAGAGCTGACCTATAGCCAGATTCGCTCTCAATAGGGGCGTGGTCAGGCTTGCCTTTGTTAAGGCCAATGATGCCGGAGTAGACCAGTGGGTTTTTCGGGTTAGCTCCATGAGGTGCAGAGAGAATTGCTACAGCGTGACGGGCCCAATTCAAGGCGTCCTCTTTGCGTCCGATGCCCATATATTGTTCGAACTGTATGCGTAGGGTCTGACGAGCTTCTGCAGTCTGGAGTTCTTTACCCTTGCGCCTTAACACCCGTCCGAACAGCGCCACGCTGCCAGGTGCAGCCAGCATGTAGTCGATTAGCGCCGCCGGTTTCTCCGCGCATAAACGTGTTACATCCGCGGAAAGTGCGGCGAAGCTGTTCTTGAGATCAGCGTCACTTGGTTGGGGGCGGAGGTACACAGCCGTGTCGAAATCGCCGTCGCGTATTGCCAAGTCAAACACGGCCTTGGTAAGTGCAGGTAGTTCGTGGGCTGCGATGGCGTCAACATCCACACCAAACTTATACAAGCTGCCCAAAGCTAGCGCGCGTAAGCTCTCGCTCAGCGCTTCGGAAAGGTTTTGACTCCATGTGTCAGGGCCTTCTGGGTCATAGTAGGGCGCGCATCGAGACAGCACTTGAAGCACCGAGCGCAATGGCTGTTTTAGTAGGAATTCTCGATAGAGATCAAGATCACGCGGATTTTTGATTCGCAGGCCGCGCCGGATCAAAGTGCCGACTAATTCATTTGGAGTTAACTGCTTATCCCATTGAGAATGGGTCAGTCGGAACCGGTTTTCATCATATTGAAGAAGATTCCACAGCGGCCGCAATTGCAAGCGACGGTGCATGGGGAAAAGCTTGAGGAGATATTGGTCTTCTAGATGATCGACCATCTTATGACGCTGGTCTGCGCGCTCCTTCGCCTGACCATGCTTGGCATCGCCTAGGCTCTCATAAAAGTGATCCCTGACCATTAATGAATACAGTTCAATGTCGCCGGTTACAAGGACCACTAGGCGTGGAGTATCGAGGTACTTACGTATGCATTCGAGCACGCTACGCGCGTGATGCGCATGGGTATCGGCATCGTCAAAGGCGAGGAGGAGCGCATCAGTGCCTAGAACCTGGCAGGCCAAATCGAGAAGCGCGTGGAGGTTTTTGCGCAGCTCCGCACTGTGCCCTGCCCGCTCCAAGCCCCACTCAAAAAACAGTTCCGGGTCTAGATCCTGAAGTTGATCATGGTTCTGGGTAAAAAGGCTTAACCCTCCTGCTAGTTTCTTGAACTGCTCGCGGAAGTGTTTGAGTAGGTTTTCCTGGTCCAAGCTAGAGCCGTTTTTAGCACACTTAATGCGGTCTTTAAGGGCTTTTAAGATGCTCAGTAGTATGATTTCACTGTGTTCAATGCGACTTGGATCGATATAGGCCAATCGGCTGACGCTGGGCTCGGTCTTTTCATTTCCCAGTGCGTCAAAGGCGCTTTGCAAGAACGTAGATTTTCCTGCACCGCGGGTACCATCAATGAAGTAAACCAATCCGCTGCCATACGGATATTCATTTTCTATTCGAGAGGCGTGTTGGAGCTGACGGAGCTTCTTGGCACTATCTAAATCTGTCTTAATGCGCTTCGCAAGCGTGCTGTAGCTCTGATGCTGAACGAGCTGATTTACCTCAAGCTTTGCATTGCTATCGCTGTGATCGAGATCGATGACGATCGAAGTCGAGTTTTCGGCTGATGCGCTCATGTACGTCCTAGGAAATGTATATGGCTACGAAAAGGTCAAGTGACCACCATAAAAGTTACAGATAAGAGCATTTCCATACGGATCCTTCCTTGAGCAAAGCCGCTTGAGTAACGCTCGTGAACGGAGCGGGCAGGCGTGCCAACCATCCGAATGTCGTGCACAGATTTAGATAATGGCCAATCGCCCCTGGCTGTTCAAGGCCTTAACGACTTTTTGCTAGCCATCATTGGTGATCGAGGCTCGGATCATATCTTTCATCCAAAGCCCAGATTCGATTCGAAAATTTCTCAACCACACATAACAGCAATGACACCACTACCAAGAAGGTTCGCCCCATGTCATTGCAGTGCCCTCGCTGTCATTCCCCCAAAGTCGCTTCTTTCCATCACGCCATGAAAGTCGGCGCGGCCATCGGCATCGTGGGTGGTGCTGCGCGCGGCGTCAGTGCTGCGCTGGCTGGAGGCCAAGCGGGCGCGCTTATTGGCGCTATCGCTGGCCCTGTCGGTATCAGCCTCGGTTCGGTATCGGGTGCCATCCTCGGCGGGTTGGCCGGCGGTGTCGGCGGCTGTGCTCTTGGCGCACAACTGGGTGAGTCGCTCGATCGCCATGTCCTGGCCCACAACCTCTGCTTGCTATGTGGCCACCGTTTCAATCTCCCGACCTAACCAAGTCAACTTCCCTTCAATTTATTACGTCCGGATGCTGCTGCGCTCTGCGTGGCGCTTTATGCCGGCTTGCACCTAAAGGAATTACAACCATGGCTCATCTCGTCGAAACTATGGCCTATGCTGGCGAAACTCCCTGGCATGGCCTGGGCAATCAGCTCACTCAGAAGCAACCCATCGAAGTTTGGCAACGCGAAGCCGGCATGAACTGGGAGATCCAGGAAAGCCCGGTTCATTTCAAATCAGAGACCGCCGGCCACTTGGGCGCGATCCATTCCTTCCCCGAGCAGAAAGTGCTCTTCCGCTCGGACACCAAAGAACCGTTGTCGGTGGTTTCCCAGCGCTACCACACCGTGCAGCCACGAGAGGTGCTGGAGTTCTACCGTGATCTCACCGAGGTCTCCGGCTACGAGCTGGAGACTGCGGGGGTACTCAAGGGCGGTCGCAAGTTCTGGGCGCTGGCGCGTACCGGTCAAGGTGCTGCGCTCAAGGGTAACGATCAGGTCAACGGCTACCTGCTGCTGGCCACGTCCTGCGACGGCACCCTGGCCACCACTGCAACCCCCACCACCGTGCGCGTGGTCTGCAACAACACCTTGACCATCGCCTTGGACGGCACCAGCCGCGCGATCAAGGTGCCGCACAACACCCGCTTCGACCCGAAGGCAGTAAAGAAGCAGCTCGGCATCGCCGTCTCGCAATGGGACGACTTTATGTACCGCATGCGTGCGCTGGCCGAACGCAAAGTACAGTGGCATGAAGCGCTGGGCTTCTTCATGAGCGTGCTGTGCGAGACCAATCCGACCGGCGCACTGCCGGAGGTACTGCCCAACGAACGCGCCCTGCGAAAGGTTCAGGAGCTGTACGAAGGTCGCGGCCGAGGCAGTCAGCTGGACTCGGCTCGCGATACCGTCTGGGGCCTGCTCAACGCCGTAACCGAGTACGTCGACCACGAACGTCGCGCCCGTAGCAACGAGTACCGCATGGACTCGGCCTGGTTCGGCCAGGGCGCGCAGATAAAGCAACGCGCGCTGGATGCAGCGCTGCAGCTCGCCGCGTAATCCTCATCCCCCCTCGCGCCCGGTCAGCCTTGTGCTGGTCGGGCTTTTTTATGTCTGCAGGTGAATACCATGAAAGCAACGTCATTGAACGGCAGCACCAGCAAAAAACGCCCTGCCCTGCGACTGATTAGCACAAAGGAGCTGCCGCGCGAGGATTGGCTGCAGATACGCAAGCAAGGCATCGGCAGTTCGGATGCTGCAGCTGCGGTTGCTCTGAACCCCTATAAATCGCAGCTGGAGTTGTGGCTGGAGAAAACCGGCCGAGATACCACGCTGCCGAAGGCCGATCCCCACGATGAGGAAAGTCCGATGTATTGGGGAAACGTCCTGGAGCCCATAGTGGCCTGGCACTACAGCAAGCGAAGCAAGAACAAAGTACGTCGCATCAACGCGGTGCTGCAGCACCCGGATCCTGAACTGCCCTGGATGCTGGCCAACATCGACCGCGAGGTGATCAGTGCCCGCGATGTGCAGATCCTCGAATGCAAGACCACCGGCATAAATGGGGCACGCCTCTGGAAAGAGGGCGTGCCCGAGTATGTGCAGTTGCAGGTAATGCACCAGCTCGCCGTTACCGGCAAGCAGGCGGCAGATGTTGCGGTGCTGCTGGGCGGCCAGACGCTAGAGATTCATCGCATTGAGCGGGACGAGCAGATGATCGCTCGCCTGATCGAGCTGGAGCGCAAGTTCTGGCATTACGTGGAGACCGATACGCCACCACCGGCCGATGGCACGGCTTCCGCCGAAGCGGCCCTGCGCTGCCTCTATCCGGAGGACAACGGCCAGGTCGTCGACTTCAGTAGCCATGCCGGGCTGACTGCAGCCTTCGTCGAGCTCAAAGCCTTGCGCCAATCGATTGCTGACAAGGAAAAGCGCGAGGCCGAACTAAAGCAGATGCTGCAGCAGGCCATGGGCGATGCCAGCCGAGCAGAGTTTACCAACGGCTACGTCTCTTGGCGCAAGGCCAAGGACGGCATCGGTCTCGATGTCGCTCAACTGCTCCAAGACAAGCCCTACCTGCAGGCCAAGTACCCGCTGCTGAAACCCGGTGCGCGGCGCTTCATGGTCGGCTGATTTCAACCTCTCCCAACCATTCCCTCCCCTTGGCCTGTCCATGCAGTTCGCACTGCATGGCTGGCCTTTTTTCATTTTCAGGAGAACTACGATGCTCAAAGGTCTGGCTATCACGCCCCCAGTGCTTGGACGCATCTCCATCGGTAAGGTCGTCGAGAAGAACGCCAAGCGCCTGCCGGAGAAGGATGACCAGTTCACCATCACCTCCCAGGTACAAGGCAAGGACGGCTGGTTGCTGCACCCGCTCAATTATGAGTTGCGGCAGGGCAAGGAAGACAAGCTGCGCAGCATCCCGGTACGCCTGCTGTTCAACGAACCGGAGCTGAACTTTCGCGCCGACTACACCTTGTTCGACCGGCAATCCGGGCGACCCATTTGTGTTGGCAATGGCGAAACCTGCAAGCGCGCCACCCAGGACGGCATGCAGTCGCTGCCCTGCCCCTCTCCGGATGCTTGTCCCCTGGCCAAAGGCGGTACCTGCAAGCCCTACGGCCGACTGAACGTGGTCATTGGCGATGAAGATCCGCTGGGCAGTTTTGTGTTCCGTACCACCGGATTCAACAGCATCCGCACCCTGGCAGCACGCCTGCAGTATTTCCAAGCCATCTCAGGAAACCGCCTGGCCTATCTGCCGTTAGAGTTGCGTTTGCGCGGAAAATCGACACGGCAGAGCCATGGCACGCCGATCTTCTACGTAGACCTGACGGTACGCGGCGGTATGGACATGACGGAGGCGCTGCAAGCCGCCAATGAGCTGGATTCACAGCGGCAAGCAGCAGGCTTCGATCAGGCCGCATTGGATAAAGCAGCACAGCGCGGCTTCGGCAATGGCGCGTTCGAGGACAGCGAGGAAGACGTCGGCGTCATCGTCGAGGAGTTCTATTCCGTCGAGAATGGCAGCGAGCCCCCATCCCCCAAACACACACCGCAGCCGCCGGGCAAACCCAGTCTGGCGGAAAAGCTGGAAGCCAATGCCAACACCAATCCCTTAACGCCTAACAGCGGCCCCCAGCCCTGGAGCTGAACATGCGCTTGCACAAACTCAAGGCCGGTGAAAGCACCGGCACCTACCTGATCGAATCACCGGTCACCGAAACCGACATCCTGCTGATGGCCCACCAACTAGCGAGCCAGCGCCTAAGTCGCGGTCGCCGACTCACCGAGCCCAAACAGGTTTTCAGCCACCTGCAAACATTACTTGCCGGCTACGAGCATGAAGTGTTCGCTTTACTGCTGCTGGATAGCCGACACCGAGTGATCGCCCTCCGCGAACTATTCCGAGGCACTGTGGATGACGCCATCGTTTACCCCAGAGAGGTCGTCAAGGTCGCCCTGGCAGACAATGCCGCTGCTGTCATACTGGTGCACAACCACCCTTCTGGTGATCCCGAACCGAGTCAGGCCGACCATATACTGACCGGCAAATTAAGGGATGCCCTGAATATGGTTGGTATCTGCACACTTGACCATATCGTGGTAGGCCGCGAGGGCTGTGTATCGCTGGCTGAACGGGGTCAGCTATGAAGCAGTCGATCAATGAGGTGTTCCGGCTACTGACCGTAGTCATCATGTTCACCAGCATTTTCGCCGGCTGCGTGACCGCATTAGCATTGATGATTCTGGTAGTGCGACTTCCGTTATTGCTGGCAGCTGTGCTGTTGGCATGTTGGGTCTTCAGCCGACTGCAACGATCTTCACGCTAAAGTCTGTAGAAGCCAGGACGAGCAGCCAAAAGGCTAGCCGTCCTGGCTTTTACAAATCTTTTCTTTTTTTCTGTTTAACGCAGCAGCCGACTAAGAAACCTCTTGCCTCAGAGCTAGGTCGTTCATAACCGACCGGATAAAAAAGTCATTGAGCGCAGGTGAAGTAGGAAGCATCAACTGCCGATTTTTCAGGCAAAACGGCAGCACCCAGAGCCGCATCCCATTGGTTTTCGGAAAATCAAAAACTGGCAGTGGATCGTTGAAAGCGTCCGTCTTCGGGTAGATCAATACGATGTCCCCGGTGCCATCCAGGTAGTGGTGACCATAGGCGTACAGCTGATAGAAGTCTGCCTGGCTAAGTTGGTATTTCTCGCGCCCGTTCTTCTTCGCCGAATCCAGCAGCTTCCACTTCGTGTCCAGGACCAAGTGTGTGGTTTGCTTCTGCTTTACTAACAGGTCGGGCTTCAAGCGGAACCATCGCTGATCGCCGTGCGCAACGAGGTGCTGGCTGCTTGCCTGTGCCTTCAGGACGAAATCATCGCGTAGTTGCCTCGCCAAGTGCTTCTCGACATAGGCCTCGAACACCGCCTCCATAGGAAACAGCAGCGACGGTGCATGATGCTTTCCCATTCCAGAGATAGGACTGAGGCCCTGCAGGATCAGCTTCGCCCAGTCCAGTGCAGACTCGTAATAGCCCATACCTCGATCCAGTCTGATCCGCTGAATATCCAAGGGAACATCAACTGACAACGGAACATCCGTGAAGACGAAACCGAGTTCGCGAGCGACACGCTGGCTCTCTTGCGATCTGCACAGAGTGAGCACATGGCGAAGCGCCGTGTGAATCAGTCGGTTCTCTGCGCGGTCCTGCGAAAACTCGTCATGCTCGGTGAAGAACCGATCTCGCCTGATCAAATTCTGGGAGATCTGTCGCGACACTAACAACCGGCCACGAAGTGCAAAGAGGTTGTCCTGTCGCGCGACATAGTCACTGCGCAGCCCGCGCTTGATCAGCGAACCGACGGCCAACAGAAATTGCCGGATGAACACCTCCAGGAGAGGCATGCGTTCAGCGACCAAGTCTGCATTGGCTGTTTTGATGTGTCGAAACCCGGCCAGGCACTTCAACATCTCGATGAGGAGTGCACGCGCTTCATCAGGTGACGTATTCCTTCCAGTCTTTGGCAGTACCTCGATCTGGAATCCGCATGGGGCACGAATAACGCCGACATAGCTGGTGACCTGAATAGCGCGCTGGCCCTTCAGTTGGGTCGGCTTGAGCCAGCCAAGGGCATTTTCATCACTTCTAAGAGACTGTGTGTCCAGCCATGCGAAGACACGCTTTGGCACAGTAAGCCCGACCGCTCCGGCCTTTGCTTCGACGACCTTGTCGAACTCGAAGATCGTCAGGGAATTCATCCGGCGGTCACGTCAGGTTTGACTGCATAAATGCCGACATACGCGTCTGGCTCATCAAGAGCAGCAGCGTTCAATTGGTAGCGAGAACGAATCGCGTACTGATCCAGCTCGTGCTCACGGCCAAAGAGCACCAGTAGATCCTCTTCGCGGCCGATTTCATGCACGAACTGATGCTCCTGCTTCGGCTTCTGGTTATCCCCCAGGACCAGTCGAATCTTCTGCCAGTCCTCGAAAAAATACTCCTCCAGCAGCGGAATGATCTTGTTCTTGAATACGGCCTTCAGCTCATTGAATCTATCGGATTCTGGCAGATCTTTGATTCGCGTGAAGTAGGCATGTCCCACCGTGTGGTCACGGTCGTACAGGGCCTCGATCCGCTTGTTCAGCATGGTCAGCAACTGCTCGATGTTAATGTCCACGCCGTTGTGGGAGACGCTGGTGCCTGCCAGAACCGACGGCTTTGGCATTGACTCAATGAACTCGAAGCGACGGCGAAGCGCGGTGTCAACCAGTGCCAATGATCGGTCTGCTGTGTTCATGGTCCCGATCACATCAACATTCGAAGGCGCGCTGAAACTCTCTGCGGAGTAGGGCAGCGTCACAGCGACGGGATACTTGGCACCCTCGCGCTTGTCCACTTCCACGAGTGTGATGAGTTCGCCGAAGATCTTGCTGATATTCCCTCGATTGATCTCGTCGATCACCATCGCGTACTGCCGAGACGGGTTCTTGCGCGCCCGGTCGCACAATCTCAAGAAGGCTCCAGGTTTGATCTCGTAGCGCACCTCACCATCTGACGCGGCGGCTGGCTCACTGTCCGCCGCGCGCTTTTTGCCACGCTTGGCGATCACGGGGCGCAGGCCCTCGACAAACTCCTCGTACCCGTAGGACTGATGGAAGGTGACGAACTCGTAGCGCTCGCCGTACTCGGCATCGGTGTAATCCGACACGAGCAGAGCTTGCAGGTCGAATGTCTTGCCGGTACCGGGCGGGCCGTAGTAGATGACGTTTTTTGGTGGCTTGTCGCTTTTGGGCTCGTCTTCAATGTCGTAGTCATCGGGCCAGTAGCCGTTGCGCCCCGCGCGCGGTCCGAGCTTGGCCGGCCAACTGCCTTCATCTTTGTCAGCAGCTTCGAAGAGCTGAACCAGCTCGCTGGTGAGATCGGTTTGCTCAAGCTCATCCAGCCCAGCAAAGGCAGACCAACTGACCCGGATGCTATCTTTGCGCAAGAACAGCCATCCGACTGGCCCGCCTTTGATCGCTCCCTTTTCCTTACGTCCGAAGCGTAGCTGGCTGTTGGTGGCCCGAGTGAACCACCAGTCCAACCCCATTTCGTTGACGGCACGGGCAAGTCGTCCGAATAGCTCTGTCGTCGTGGCGGTCCACAGTGGTTGGCGCTCGACGAAATCCTCGTGCCCCTGGAAGTGCGTCAGCAGGCTTTCGTTGTCGGCATCAGCAGACAGCCCCAACTGATCAGCCAGATCGTCGTAGCTGATTTTGAAGTTCTTGATAGCCTCCGCGCTCCAGTCGACCAGCGCAGTAAAATCAAGTGCGAGACCGTCGTCGACAGACTTGATGGCCACAATGGGCGAAGACTTCAGCGGCCCTCGAATCTGCTCGTACTTCTTGCGCAATACCGGGTCATCGACCTTGATATCTACCAGATCAATTTTGACTACAAAACCAAGGTCGGCATCGATTCCTACAGTGTAAGCCAGCCCCTCAGGTGCATTGTTTGACGGGTAGATCCGGGCCCAGTTGTAGGGAATGAATTTCTTCTGCCATTGATCTGTGGGCTTGCGAACGGTCTTGGTCCACCCATCCGTAAAAAGTTGCTCTTGCAGCGCCTCTGCCCACTGCTTGGTGACGTCGTATGCCTGCCCCAGCTCCTCGTAGACGCGCTGCTGCTCCGGGTTGGTCTTGTCATAGACCGTCCCCTTCCACTTGTTCAGCAGCTTGAAATGGTCATTGTTGAAATAGTTCTGTGCCATCGTCTCAAATCCCTTCTACGTCTATGCCGTGTTCTGCCAGCCAGATCTTTCGCCGCTCGAAATCGGGCAAAGCGCGTTCGACCCGCTGCCAGAACTCTGGCGTGTGATGCGGTTGATGCAGGTGCGCCAGTTCATGCACCACTACGTATTCGGCAATGCGCGGGGGCAACAGGATGGTCTTCCAGTGGAAGTACAACCACTCGCCTTTGCCGCATGATCCCCAGCGGTAGCCCAAATCCTGCACCTTCACACCAACGGGCCGGACCTCCATGCGTGCCACGTAGTCCTGCACCTTGTCCCACAGCCAAAGCTTGGCCCGGGCGCAGTACCACTGAACCAAATGGGCCCGTGCGGTCTCGACCAGGTCGCGGCGCAACATGAAGCGGCCATTCAGCAGTTTTAAAGCCGTGTCCTGCTCATCCACCAATCGCAGTCGGTAGCTGCGACCCAGGTACAGAAAGCCCTCGCCATCGACGTAGCTCTTGGTCGGAACCGCCTTTTGCAGTCGATCCTTCTGTGCCAGCTTGGTGTAGATCCAGAAGCGTTTCTCAAGGACGAACTCGCGCAGACGTTCCTCTTCGACATCCGGCGGTGCCGACAGCACCAACTCACCGTTGCGATCCACGGTGATCTGCAGCGTTCTGCGCCGACCGCTGGGTTTAAGCTCGAAGGAGAGGTCGTCTACGGTCAGCACGCTCATGCCTTGGTCAGCCTCTCATGGTTGGCGCGGGCCAATTCCAGCACGCGATCTTTCAGGGCGGATACATCACCAGGCGCAACCAGACGGGATGTGCGGAGCGTTCTGAAGATGCGCGCCCCCAAAGCGTCTTGCGCTGGCCGCTTGTGCGGCTCCCAGAAGGTGTCAGTCAGTTCGCCAGCAATCATGTCGACCAGCTCCACGGTCAGGTCGCGGATCTTCAGCAACTGCTCATCACTCGGGCGCTCGGTGCCCACCACGGCCTCCAGCAGCATGCGCAGGAAGGGCACGTAGTGTTCAGGCATGTCAGGCAGGCCTGCTTCATCGCTGGAGGCACCCGCGCGCATGTCGCTGATGATCTTCTGCAGCGCCGCAATTAGGTCATCCCACTGATCCGCCAGCGTCTTAAGGATCTCGTTCAGTCGCTCACTGAGCTTGCGAAACAGCACCGGGTCCTCATCCAGATGTTTGCGGATGTGAGAGCGAATGGCGTGTTCCATCTCAGACGCCTTGGCGCGGTCATTCGCCTGGCGCGACAGATGCGTGTCAAACTCCGCGTCAGTCAGCGCAATCGGCGGAATCTTGGGATCGACACCCAGCGAAATCACATGGTCGTCGATCAGCTTGCGGACCTTGGCGCCTACGTCCTTGCCTAGAACCGGCGTGTCCTTGTAGCGATTGCGGGCTCGGGCGTAGATGTACGAGAGAGTCTTGGCGTCCTTTGAGAAGGGCAGGCCTTCAGGGCGCGGCAACACGATGTCCAGCGAACCCAGGAACTGCTTGAGCTTGACGGTGAACTCAGCTCGTAGCCGTTCGTCTGCAAGCACTTCAACGCAGGTCTCAACGTCTTCGATTGACTCAATGTCGCGGCGGCGGAACAGGTCCACCACGCGCAGGTGTCGGTCGCGCAATGCCGGCACTTCGTCTTTCAGGCTCTGCAGGGCGCCCTGGATGTCTTCGTCGGCGTAGGCCGCCAGTGCTTCTTTCAGATGCTGGGCGACGCCGTAGTAATCCACCACGATGCCGCTGCGCTTGCCGAAACCCGTGCGGTTCACCCGGGCAATGGCCTGCAGCAACTCGGCCTCGCGGATCGGGCGGTCTAGATACATTACTCCTTCAATCGGCGCATCGAAGCCTGTCAACAACATCGATTTCACAACCAGGAATGCCAGCGGATCAGTCTTCTCTGGCTTGGCATGAAACAGCGGCCTCTTGAAGCGTTTGATCCGCGTCTCGTTAGCCGCCACCTCAGTCCAGTACTTCCAGGCCGGATCATCGTTGTTGCTACCTGAGATAACCGCCGCGAATTCGATCTTTTTCAGGGTGTCACGGTAGCGCCAAGCCTGCACGATGGCCTGCACCTTGGGCGGACGCTGACACAGCACTTCGTCGTCCAGCGCCTTGTCTTCGGGTGGAAGAGCCTCGGCCTCAGCCAGCAGTTCGGCGCGTGCGGATTCAAACGCAGCCACGTAACGTACCGCCGCTAAACGGCTGTAGGCCACCACCTGCGCTTTGTAGCCGTTGGGCAGGATGTTGGTCACATAGTGGCGCAACATGTCGCGCGCCTTGTCCGCGATCAGCAGCGGGGCGTCGAAGATCGGTCCCTTGGTGGCGTACTTCTGCTTAATCGCCTCCAGTTCCTCGGCACTGCGCTCGCGGAACAAGTCCTCGAACAACTCGTCCAAGCTGGCACCGTCCTTAACCGCACCTTGTGCGGTGCGGCCCTCGTACAGCACGGGCACGGTCGCGCCGTCTTCCTCGGCCTCCTTGATCGTGTAGCGGTCGATGAACTCACCGAAGATCTCGTGGGTGCGCTTCTTGTCGCCCATGATGATCGGCGTACCGGTAAAGCCGATGCGCACGCAGTTCGGCAGCCCGGCCAGCAGGTTGGCGTGCAAGTCACCAGCCTGGGTGCGATGCGCCTCATCGATGAGCACGAGGATGGTCTCGTCCTCGTTCAATACCTCGAAGGTCTTGGCTACTGGCTTAGCGACATAGGCCGCAGCAGCCGGTTCCTTCACAGCCATCTGACCGTCTTGCCAGCCTTCCGGGATGTCGTCCTCGGTCAGGCCAGGCTCACCAGCAGCGTCGGGGTCACGGTACTTCTGGATCGTGGCGAACAACAGCCCCGGGCCCTTGCGGCTCACAAGCTTCTGCACCGCTTTTGTCGACGTTGCAACTTCAACCACTTCGCCAGTCAGTGTCGCCGTGGCACTGAGCTGATCCTGCAGGTCTTTGCGGTCGGTGACTACCACCACTTTGAAGCGGCGCAAGGTGGCGTTGGTGCGCAACTTGCGCACCAGGAACACCATCGTCAGTGACTTGCCCGAACCCTGGGTGTGCCAAATCACGCCACCGCGCCGGTCGTACTCGCCGTCCTGCAGACGGGTCTTGCCGCTTTGCAGGCGGGCTATCGCCTTGTTCACGGCACGGAACTGCTGGTAGCGGCACGCCACCTTGATGGTCTGCCCACCGGCCTGCATGAACAGGGTGAAGTGGCGGATGATGTCCAGCAGGTTCGTCTTGGTGAGCATGCCCGCCACCAGCCGCTGCTGCTCTGACAGTGCCGGCACCCCCAGGCTGGCGGCAATGTCCTCTTCGCGCGCCGGGGTCACGGTCTTCCAGCTAGCAAAGTGCTCGAACAAGCCGCCAATGGCGCCCACCCGCGCCTCGTCGAAACTAGACGCAATCAGCAGTTGGTTGGTGAAGAACAGCGGCTCATTGCCCTCGTAGTCCTCCACTTCGTAATTGGCATGGCGCTGGTTGCTATAGCGGCGCAGTTGGTCGATGGCCTCGGCCAGCGGCTCAGGGACGGACGGACTCTTGCACTCCACCACCACCAGCGGAATACCGTTCACCAGCAACACCAAATCCGGCACGATGAAGGCCTTGCCGCTGCTGTAACCTGGAGGGCAATCCACGCGGTACTGGTTGATGACTGTGAAGGTGTTGTTCTCCGGCGTGTCCCAATCGATGAAGCGAATGGTCTGGCCACGCCCACCGTCCCAGTCCGGCAGGCCGTCGACCGTGATCCCCAGCAGCAGCAACTCCGTCGCCGCTTGGTTGGCTTCGATGAGCTTGGGCCGCGCAATGCGCGTGATAGCCGCGACCGCCTCGGAGACCCGCCCCTCATCCATCCAAGGCATGAATGCCCCATCCACCTCGCGCAGATTGATATCTGCAAGCTTCGCGCGTAGCACTCCTTCCTGGATCACCTCCGTGAAGTTCGCTCGCCCGGTGACAGCGGGCACGTCGATGCTGCCCGCGATGTGCGTCCACCCCAGGCCTTCCAGTTGCTCGACGAATGGCTTTTCGACGTCTTTGAGTTCCCATCCCATGGTCTGGACCTTCTTCTTATTGCGCCAGCAGCGGCGTGACTCGGACGCGGCCGGTGAGGAGGTCATCCATCAGGCCAATCTTCTGTTGCTTGAGCTTTGCTAAATCAGCCAACTCTTGATTAATACGCTGAGTCGCTGCCTTCAACCGACGAGTAATTTCGTTCTGCTCATCTACTATCGGCCGCGCAATGGTCAGTTCCGCAAGAATTGACGTGTTCAAATTTGCCATCGTTGAGCCGACTGCACGCCCAAGAACTTGCGACTGGACACCGGGTTGCTGATACACAAGCGCTAACCAAAAGCCGTTTATCTCTTTCCTGGGAAGACGCGCAAGAAGACACCCTGTGCCACACAACCATCCTGTGTGCTCGTCTTCAATTGCAACACACCGCGACAAGTCACCTCGACGAGAAAAAACTATGTCGTTTTGAACTAGTCGGTGGCGAGAGAGCGCAACCGCTTTGCGTGTGGTGATTCGTGCGATCTGTTGGACGGAAAGACGTCCATCGACCATGTCTTGAGGCATGACAACGGGCACACCATCGGCAACGTACTCGTACGCGTGAAGCTGTGAGCCAAATGGACCCGTCTGCAAAATACCTGAGGATCTTGCCGCGATCTGTCCTAGCGTCACGACCTCCCAATCCTTTGGCACCCACCCCAGCAGCGACTCTTGATATAGATCTGGAGCATCCTCGTAACTGGGTCGTAGCTCACCATTGGCGTCCACGCCACGCGTCAGCAGGTCATGCAGCAAGCCCTGTTTGACCTGCTTTAGTTTCCCGACAATGGCCTCTGTCTGGTGGATGGCCGTATCTAGGGTATCTAACAACTGGGCGATCTTCAGCTTCTCGTCAGACGATGGGCTGGGCACCTTAATGGAGCCAAACTCGGCGCCTGAAATTTCCAAGAAGGTGGTGCCTGAGGCGCGGCGTACCAGCTCGGGCTTCAGCTTTTCAAAGAGGTGGAAGTAGTAGCTGGCCTCCTCGGGCTTCTTGAACACGATGGACTTGAAGCCCTGGTTTGTCGCCATCGGCACCGCGTTGATAACGCGGGCACCCAGCGTTGCACGCGTCGTCACCAGCAGCGACCCGGCAGGCAGCAGGTTTGCTCCGCTACCGGCCAAACCCGATGCACTGATGTGGTCGTTAGTATCGTGAAGCAGCTTGGCCTCTTCGCCGCTGACCTCGCCAGGAGTGACCCAGGGGATTGCCCCATGCCAGAAGGAAGGCACTTCGCGTGATGGTGTGCCGCCGCCAACGACAGCCCCGAGCTGGGTGATTTCTTTCTGCTCCCAGTCGCCAGGCAACTGCTGCAGGAAGGCGTCATACTGGTGGCGCGGCGGCGCGGTTGGTGACTCAGACATATTTGAGCCCCTTCAGGAACTGTTGGAGTTGGCTGGCCGCAACGTCGCGATCACGCTCGATCTCGGTCAACGTCACCTTGTACTTGTCCCACCATTTCTCGAACGCTGCCACGATCAGCTGACGCTGGCCGGTGATGTAGCGCTCGACGATGCCATGCATGTCGTTGTGCAAGATGGTGAGCAAGAGCTTGCTTGCGGCGTCGCCATCCAGCCCATCAACCGATTTATTGAGCTCCAGGGTCAAGCTGTCGTTCTTGGCCTTGATGACCTTCTTCAACGCCGTCAGATCCTTCTTCCAAGCCTTAATCTGCTTCTCATCTATGGCGGTTTCTCCATCGGCGTCTTCAGCGTCGGTCGTTTCTTCGCCGTCTTCGCCCCTATCCGGTGTGGCTGCCTTGATCTGACCTTCTAGCTCCAGCTTCTTGGCCTCCAGTTCCTCCAGCTCAGCAACGAAGCTACCCATAAGGAATTTGACCAGCTTGTGCTCCAGCGGGCTTTCTTTGGTGGTCTTGTCTTCCAGCGCGGTAACGATACTGGTGCGCCAGGCATCGACCACGCCGTGTGAACCGCGCGCCATCAGGGTAAGGAAGTCGTATTTGGTCTGGTTCCAGAAACCGGCCACGATGCCGCGCACCTGGAAGGGATCGAGCAGGCCAATCTGCTCCAGTGAGCCGCTGAAGCTAGCCAGCAGTTCGTTGCGAAGGGCCACGAAGCTTTGCGCCCCCGCCAGGTCGGTGATGCGCTGGCTGTGTGCTGTCCACCAGGCTTCGAAGGCGGCGCGGATGGCGGCTTCCTTGGCCCGCAGCCCGGCGTTGGACTCGATGGCCGGTTTCAGGTCGGCCTTCGCGGTGAACGCCGGATTGAAGTCGTAGTAGCTCGCGTCCCGTTCGACGAAGAGATCCATCGGGTTCAAGCCATGTGCATCGAACAGGGCTGTCTTGTCCGGATGTGCCACCTCGGCCTTTGGGATGCCTCCGAGCAAATGGGCGCGTACGTCATGCGGCTCGGGCGGTGGCGCGTTGTCGGCATAGCGGCGAATGTTCAGATTGTAGCCGTTGGCCTTGAGCGTGGCGGTATCAACGATGGCCGAGAAACCCGGCTCCGCTTTAAAGGCTTCAAAAGTGGTGACAATCTTCTCGATGTGCTCGGGCATCAGGAAGCTTTGAGCACGGCCTTGGAAAAAATCACGATCCGCATTAATAAACAAAACTTTGCCTTGGCGTTCCTTAGGTTTGCCGCTAACTCGTTCCGCTCCATTCTGCACGCGCTGACGTAGCACTAATACGCAAGCTGGAATTTGGGTTCCATAAAACAGACCCGGTGCGACGCCAATAACAGCTTCCAGCAGATCATCCTCAATCATGCCTTCGCGGATAGTTTTTTCCTCACCGCCCCGAAACAGCACACCGTGTGGCATTACTGTGGCCATCTGCCCGCCATCGGCCAGGACCGCGACCATGTGCTGCAGGAACATCAGGTCGGCCTTCTTGGCCCCCAGCGGCACCTCGCCATAGCTGAAGCGCTCGGCGCGGAATTCAGGCGCCCAGGCGGACTGACCGCTCTTGTCTTTATCGGTCGTGCCCCAAGGAATGGAGAACGGCGGATTGGTGAGGATACGGTCAAAGCGGCGCAGCTCACCGCCCTTGACGTGCTGCGGCTTGGCCAGCGTGTCTTCGTTGTGCAGGTCGGCGGTGCTGATACCGTGCAGCAGCATGTTCATCTTGGCGATGGACCATACCGTACCGTTGGCCTCTTGCCCGTAGAGATTGGCCTTTCGACCTTCCTGACCCTGCTCGTCGATGTATTCCTTGGCGGCGATCAGCATGCCGCCCGAACCACAGCAGGGGTCATAGATGTGGTGTTTCAACTCCGGCTTGATCAGGCGAACCATCATCCGCACCACCGAGCGCGGCGTGTAGAACTCGCCACCTTTCTTGCCTGCGGAGTCGGCGAAGTCGCCGATCAGGTACTCATAGGCGGCGCCCAGCAGATCCGGAAACTCAAAGTCCTCATTGCACAGGCGGTGCAGGCTGAAGTGGTTGATCAGCGAGCGCAGCTTGATGTCAGGAATCTTGCTTTGGCCGACCTTGCGAGTGAAGTTGATGTGCTCCAGTACGTCGTACAGGCTAGTGTTGCCAGTTTCCAGCCCGGCAAGTGCCTTGTTCAGGAAGTCACCGATGTTGTGGTGGGCATCATTGAGCAGGTACTCGTAGCGAGACTGGGGCGGCACCCAGAACGAGCCTTCCTCCATGTACCAGTCTTTCTGGTTGGCACTGTCGATGGACTCGGCCTCACTCAACCCCGCCGCCATTTCCTCCTTAATGATCTTCTCGCGGTGCTGATCAAAAACGTCGGAACAGCGTTTGAGGAACAACATCCCAAAGATGTATTCCTTGAACTCGGAGGCGTCCATCTTACCGCGCAGGATGTCGGCGGCTTTGAAGAGGTGGCGTTCTAACTGTGGCAGGGTTAAGGGCATGTAGGGAATCCAGTCAAAGTCGGTTGTTCTGTATTGGCGCGGCGCATCAGTCGGCCTTGCCCGTGATGTTTTGTGAGTCTGGCGATCGATAACCCGGAGCCAGCAGTGCGTTCTTTACGCCGTAGAGCGCCAGGTGATCCTTCAACCAGAGTCGGTATTCGTGGCCCCGCAGGCTGTGGTCTGGCGAGCAATCGACGCTCCACTGGCGCAGGATGTACCCAGCTGTGGCAGCACGTAGCTTCATGCGCAGCACGCCACCATCCATGCTGTAGTCCATCTCGGTGATCTCCGGCCGGGGCTGGTCTGGATGCGGTACCAGTTCCAGTTCGACGATCCGGGTCCACTGGATGTCTTGATTGCTCACCTCGTAGGCCGCAACTGGCAGCCCCTTGAGCACGACGGCGTGTGTGATCCGGGTGATGACGAAATCCCGGAACTCTTGGAACTTCCGGTCGAAGGCGCGGACGTGCCAGCGTAGGCCGTTGTCGATGAGTGCGAATGGGACGATCTCTCGCTCGGTGCAGCCACTGGAGATGGAGTGGTACTCAATTCTAAGCGGACACGCCTGGTGGATCGCACGGGTCACGCTCGCCAGCACATCCAGATCCGGGAGGGTGAGCCGGGACGGGCTCTCGCTGGCCACCCACGCCTTGAGCCGCATCGGTTCGCCGTCACCAAAACCCTGAGTCAGCCACGACAACACCCGCTCCGGTGGGAAGTCGAAGACCGACTGGAAGTCCGGCCCGAGGACGTAGGACTTGCCTTTGGAGTCGTAGTCGATGTTGCCGGAGGCCAGCTCCTTGTATAGCGCCAGATCCCTGGATGCGGCGGCGGACTGGATACCAAACCGCGTGACCAAGTCCTGGCGGCGTATTTCCCCACTGAAGCGCACGCGCAATTCCACGAACGCGAGTCGATCGCGTTGTGGCTGGGTTAGATCTGCAAACTGTTCGTTCGACATCCTGGCTGGCTCGTTCGGGTTAGCGAATGCTTGTGCTTACCTCTGAGGGATAATACATACCCACTCTTAGAGTACGAACATTACCCTATTTTGATTTTATGTGCGTTGCATTCTGATAACCACTAATCTAGAGCTGAGGTTAGCTTTTGCCGCAAAGTGCCCCTCAATCCCAGGCGGATCGCAGACCGAACCAGACCATTACCGTCCGAGTGCTAGCTCATGCCTTGCCACAGCTCATTGACTCGACAACAGCTATAAATCGTCCAGCAAATCCGTCAGGGAACAATGAATTCTGACCCTCCTCGTCAAACTGATCCATCCGCCGGAGGAGCTGCTTCTCATCACGCAGAATGACCTCTAGTGCCTCACGGGATACCACTCTGAACGCATCGACTGATTGCCCATCGATCTCAATGGAGGCATCGACGATCCAGGTCCACAGGCCCGCCTCAGCATGCTGACCGTTGCAGCCCAACCTGAACCAAAGATCTTGATCAGACCCCAACGCCTTAGGGCTAAGCTGGCCAGCTCGGAGCGAGCGACCGCAGCCACACCACGCCAAAACGGTGCCGACGTCAGGCCTATCGCGTGGTCAAGTGCAGTGGGGTTTTTACCTGTAGGCCGCTTACCCGAGAAATGATGCAGGCTTTCATCAAGAGCACAACCCTTACTGAGCTCAGATTGCTTCCTTGCACATACCGACCGGTAATGCTGCCGGCATCGCTCCCGTTTCTCTGTCATCCCACAGCACTCACGCCAGCCTTAGATTCACGACCGTAGCCTAAATCATCGGCTGACAAGGACTCCACAGGCACGGTGCTAGCACCCGGCACGCTGGCAACACATCGGATCACCAGCGCGAGCTTGAGCTATCAACCCAACCTACCTAATGAGTTACGTTCGCCCATGAATGGACCGATTAGTCATCCCGAAAACCTTCCTTACCAGCCCCTTACGCAAGCAACGAGCGCCTACTGGCTTGAGCCGCAGATGTTGATCATTCTTGACCAAGTAACGCATAGCGTAATGCACGTTACCCCGCGCGCTCAGGTCACGCCTGTGGATCAGGCCAATCCCCAGCCTGTCTTGATGTTTATCTTTTTCGAGATTGCAGTTGTTGAAGCAGCCCTGACCACGGGTGATGCGCTGCCACAGCTCACCGATCCGCTGCGCCCTGTAGATGTCGGCACTCACTTCAGCGCCGTTGAAAAAGAAAGCAGCATGGATGTGATACCCACGATCCTCGCCTTGTTCAACGCTGCAGATGTAGCCGGTTTCATGATCGAAAATCAGGTTACGTTCACGCTCAGCAATCAACCGATTCAGGTCGTCGAATACGTGCTCCACACGCAACCTAGCTTGGGTCTCAGTTCGGTAATACAGATCTACCCTGACCACGCAGGTACGGGCGTAGCGATCAAGCACGGCATCAACGTAGCGGCCGACCTCGATCTCTTGCTGAATAGCCTGGTAGCGCTGGTCGTGCTCCCGACGCGTATATCGCTTTTGGGTGAGGAGAGTACGGATGCTTTTGGTCAGCTCATTCAGCGTTTCACTGGTGCTCAGATAGCGCGTTCCACCCTCGTTCAAGCAGGTAATGCCAAAGGGGCTACGCTCAATCCCAATAGCCTGGCAGGCTTCCTGAAAAAGGCTCAAGTGCCAGCTGTACTGATACTCCAGATCACACTCGAACAGCGCGAACATCTGCACGATCCCATCGAAGTATTTTGACAGCCTGGTTTCACTGATCCGCTCATTTCCATGCTTCGAGTATGTGACTCGGTAGGCTTGGCTATCTGTACGCTGGATGGCGTTGATGAGGCGCTCAATCCGGATAGCAGTATCGGACTGAGATCGAGGGGTGTTGGTATTTCGTTCGGTCATGGATGTGTACCTGATTGGTGATCTCGCATACCAGGTACGTGTTGTGTATTTTTTAATCGATGACCTAACCCATAGGCAGGGTGATAGAGTTCGTGTTGCCATTAGAGCTCAGCCTATTGAGTGGTTATAAACTGATAGTCTAGATCTATATAACTAGTTCCCGATCCGAGCCCCAGCGACCATCCCAGCCGGGCAAGGTAACGGGGAGCAACTTTGCCGCGCCAGCCGAAAGATTGATCCATTCTGGCCTTGGGAGAGTTAGCTGAGAATCCCAAACGACATAAGCGCCATGACCAGCCGTAGCCAGTCATGGCGCAGATAGTCGGTTCTAGCTGGCGACACTCAGGTGGCCCGCGGAGCGCACCGCAACCCCCTCAGCCAGGTCACGCTCCTCAATCCTTGCCAGGATCCAGTCATGCACTTCGCTGTCGACCCAGCCGACGCAGCGGTCGCCCAATGACACCGGTTTCGGGAAGGTGCCTTCCGCGATGTATTTGTAGATGGTCGACCGGGCAAGGCCGGTCGAGTCGATGACTTCTTTCAGACGGATGATCCTCATGAACGGGGCTCCTCGTATTCGTTCAGAGGATTGGCAGAGCCGGTAGAAAAACACTGATGAGCTGATCTGCAGACACCCCTCCATGACACCTACAAGCTGTGAACGTACATACGTACAGTTCTCTGGTCCCGAGCGCTGACTCAGACCCTAGCCCCACCTTGTGACTACCCGAGCTCATTCAGAAACCGCCCGGACTCACGCCACGCCCAGCAAAACATCCCGCTTGAGTTTGTACATCAGACCAGTCTCCCCCATGCACTTTCGCCCGCCTGAGCGTGGCTAGCAAAGCCATGCTTCCAGTAGCGGCGTCGCGTGCTGAGCTCTCCTATTGCACAAGGGAAAGCTAAAAGAGACTCTGAAACCTGCAATAACCTCAATAAACTCCAATGAAATCTGGAGATAATTGAAAAATATAATTCTAGAATCGCTATAGAATACTTATAGAAAGCGGCAAGAGTCCATCTAGAACAGCCATAGAATCAGTGTAGAATCATCTAGATTTTGCCCCCATAGCCGCCCCTAGATCCAGATGAGATGACATGGAAATCAACAATCGCGCATCCAATAAGGATGCGGACAGGCTGAGCGAGCTCCTCCAAGAGCCTCATCGAAACCATCGCCACGACATCTGGTTGTGGCTGTTCCTCTACTATTACAGAGAGGCCAGGCTTGATCTCAGAACCTGCAACGGCCTCACCATGCGTGACGAGATAGCCAGGGCCCTGAGGGGTCAGAGGTTCTTCCAGTCCCGCATCCCTAGACAGAAGGACCGATTCCTACTTCCAAACGAAAAGCTGGACTGGATCGAAGAGGATGAACGGCAGCACCGGTGGCTGATCCGCGAGATCGAACAGATGACTGACCTGCGCCTGCATCGCGGCCTAGTCCACCTCACTGGCAGGGATCGCCTCATCGCCATGGTTGACCTTTGGGATGTCGATATTGCTGAGAAGGCATCCCAGGTCGATGACCTTCACCGGGACTGGCGTAGGCACAAGGCGAAGGACATCGAGTTCGAGTGGTTTGCCGATAAAAAGGAGAGCGAAAGGCGCTGTGTTTGCGCCTGGGAATGGCTTGAGAGGAAGCATCTGTCACCGCTATCCAGGCAAGCGCCAATCAGCAACCACCAAGAGCTGCTGATGTTCTTCGACCAGGCTGATGTAGGCCGTTACGAACGGGCGGCGATGATTCGAGAGATCAAGAAGCGATGGAGCCGTAAGCAGTTCGACGAACGCGCCGCAGACAAGAAGCAGGTCAACGTCATGCTCTCGAAAGCGGTGATCGCTCAGCTTGATGCGCTAGCTGAGACGCATGGCGTGAAACGCGCTCAAATCATTGAGAACCTGGTGAGGATGGAGGCTGACGCTGGCTTATACCTCGCCGATGTTTGAATACCGCTCCACCGGCAGAGACCACGAGGTCAGCCACAAGGAGCGCCACGGGATCCTGAGCTCAAATCCAGCCACTCGGTATTCCAAAAGGTATTCCAATCAGATATCAAACCGGATTTTTATAATATATTTCAATAACATAGTTAATCGTTTCAGATTACCCCGGCCCACCAACTCTCAACGACAAAGCCCGCCTAGCGCGGGCTTTGTCGCATCTGGCCATCCCATCCAGCCCCTACCGCCAAAAACCAATCCCTCCCCACACACCTCAATGCTCATGCCGATGATGCACATCCGGAAAATGCGCATGGCTATGCCGCATCGGCGTATGCACATGCGGATGGCTGTGCGGCTCCGTTCCATCCCATTCAAACCCATGCGTATGCTGATGATGCTCGTCGTGTGTGTGGCGATGATCATGCTCGAGCAATTCGTGCTGATGCTCATGAGCATGGTTTTCCATCAGATGAATCCACACCCCCACGGCCATTAACGCTGCGGCGAGCAGGAACATCAGCGATACCGACTCGCCCAGCAGCAGAATCGATATAGCTGCGCCCAGAAACGGCGCGGTGGAAAAGTATGCGCCGGTGCGTGCACTGCCCAGCCCGCGCAGGGCGAGGACGAACATCACCAGGCTGACGCCGTAGCCGAGAAATCCGACCAGCAGGATGGGCACCAGCGTGGTGGCCGCAGGCATTTGCGTGCCGATGAGCAAGGCCAGGCCGCAGTTGACCAGACCGGCGACCAGGCCTTTGCTGCCGGCGATGAACAGTGCGTCCGAGGCAGAGACTTTGCGCGTGAGGTTATTGTCGATGGCCCAGCAAAAGCAGGCGAAGGCGACGGCCAGCGGGCCTGTCCAGTCCTGCGCCGACACGGTCTCTTGCGGCCAAGACAACACGACACCGCCGGCCACGATGGCGAGCATGCCGATCACGATTCGCCGATCGGCATTTTCCTTGAACACTACCCACGCTAGCAGCGCCGTGAGCACTGATTCGAGGTTGAGCATCAGTGACGCGCTCGCACCGGACGTTCTGGTCAAACCGAACATCAATGCCACTGGCGCCAGCACGCCGCCGAAGCCGATGGCTCCGACCAGCCACGGCCATTCGCCGGCTCCGAGTCCGGACCGCTGCCAGCCTCGATCGCGGGCGAAACGCAGGACGGTCAAGCCCAGACCGCTGCCCAGATAGAGCAAACCGGCCAATAGAATCGGTGAAATCTGTACGCCCAGCAGCTTGGCGAGTGGCGTGCTGGCGCCAAACAACGCTGCTGCAACCAACGCGTAGAGCACGCTCACATTCATGAAGGGATCACTCGCTCGGGCTGATGAAATATTGGCAACGATCATGGCAAAACTCAGGTGAGAATTATGTGAACCGTTCCCTGAAGGATCCCCTCTCCTTCAAGCACACACGCCCCTCCAGCAACATTTGATCCGCGCAATCCAGAGCGCTGGGGCGACACAGCCTCTATGTTGCGAACATCGAGATGGGGATTGTCACCGGACTCAAGCCAGCGGATAAACCCCAAAAGCGCTTCTACACTTACAGCGCCCCTTCCGCCACACCGAGCCCCCATGACCTCTCTAAAAGATCGCATGCAACAAGGCAAAGACGCGCGCAAGAAGTGCCCGCGCAGCGCTCAGGCATCCACCGGAAAAATGAACCGTGACCCGATTCCGTTGATCAAGGCCTCCAGCCAGGGCCGCGTCGCGTCGCTGGTCGAACTGCGTTACGGGCGCATGCTGGTGTCGCCGTTCACGTTCTTTCGCGGCAATGCCTTGTTGCAGGCGCACGATCTGGCGGGCACGGCGAACATGGGCCTGAACTTGCCCATCTGTGGTGACTGCCACCTGATGAATTTCGGCGGTTTCGCCACGCCTGAGCGAAATCTGCTGTTCAGCGTCAACGATTTCGACGAAGCACATCCCGGGCCGTGGGAGTGGGATCTGAAGCGTCTCGCGGCAAGTTTCGTGGTGGCCGCCCGTGACTTGCGCCACGGCGAATCGGTCGAGGAACAGGTGTGCCGTGAAATGGTCGGCGCCTATCAGACCACGCTGATGGAATGCGCCGAGCAAAGCGTGCTGGAAAACTGGTACGAGTCGATCAGCTACAACGACCTGCTGGCGCAGGCACGCAAAAGTACCCTTGAACATGTAGAGCGCGCCATCGAGAAGGCCGAACGGCGCACACACGCCGAGCTGCTGCCGAAAATCAGCGAGCGCGATGCCCACGGGCGTCTGATCATTCGCGATGACCTGCCGGAAATTTTTCACCTGCACAAAAACACCACGCTGCTGGATGCCGAGGATGACTGGCTGCGGCTCGCGGACTGGCGGCCGCTCTTCGACACTTTCATGCGCGAGTATCGCAGCACGTTGCAACCCGACCGCCGCGAGTTGTTGTCGCGGTTTCACGTGCAGGATCTGGCGTTCAAAGTGGTGGGCGTCGGCAGTGTCGGCACGCGTTGTCTGGTGGCGCTGCTGACCGACGATCAGGAGTTCCCGCTGTTCCTGCAATTCAAGGAAGCCCGGCGTTCGGTGCTCGCCGACTACGTCAAAAGCAAAGCGCGGGTGCGCCATGAAGGGCAGCGCGTGGTCGAGGGGCAGCGCCTGATGCAGGCGGCCAGTGACTTGTTTCTGGGCTGGACGACCGGCCCCAGCGGTCGGCAATTCTACGTGCGGCAATTACGCGACATGAAGATCTCCGCCGAACTGGAAAACTTCGATGCTGAAACCTTTGCCGCTTATGGTCGCGTTTGCGGCCGCGCCCTCGCCCGGGCACATGCCAAGGCCTCCGGCCTCGCTGCGCAAATCAGTGGCTACATCGGCAAAGGTGAAGCGCTGGCGGATGCGCTGTTGAAGTACGCGCAACATTACACCGCGCAAAACGAACGTGACTTCGAACGCTTCCAGACGGCGTGTCGCAAGGGGCAGTTGCGCGCGCGGTCAGAGGCTGACTTTGCTGCTGATCACCTGCCTTGAAATGACGTCCGTGATCACCGTGATTGCCATTGGTTTTGCCGCCACGCCCTCCTTCCCACATCGAACGTCCTAGGAAAATTCCCGCAACACGCGTCGACTTTGATGAACTGGTGCACAGTTCCTCAGGGCGTTACGCTCCACGACCACTGCCATCCAGCGGACGGTTTGGCAGCCGCAATTGCAGTGAATGTTCACTCCACGGAGCTACGTCATGAAGAAAATCCCCCGCCTTTCGCTGGTTGGCCCGGCACCGTCCGATGCGCCAGCGTCCAGCACCCAACCGCAATCGAATACCAGCGCACGCAGCGAAGCGCACAAGCGGCGCCGTAGCATCCCGCTCAATCAGCTCATCAGGGTGCGCGACGATGTCGACACCCTGACCCTGCTCACCCACGCCAGTGAGATCCTCGATTCCCTAGCGGCCATCAGCGCAACCTTTGCCGATGAGTTCGACGGCTCGAAACGTCATGTGGCGGTGGCCATGAAGCAATTGAGCGCACTGGCCGAGATCCTGATTTGTCGGGCACGGGACAATCTGGATCCGCAGAAACCGCTGAACACTACCGGGCCTGAAACCCGCCATTGACGGGCGAAACCCCGGCGCTCGGTTGCGCATCGGACTGCATTGGCGCCGCCCATCGAGATGAATTTTTCTTCACTGCAGCTGCGCGGCCAACCCTTGTACAGTCCGCTCGCTCATTCAAGAAACTACGGTTCGCCCGCGCTCCTGCGGGCTTTTTTTTGCCTGAAACAAAGCCCCTGCGTCGCAACGACTTGCCGTAACCCGGCGGATTGCGCGACTCTGCCGGAAGATCCCCCATTCCGGAGCGCCCGATGCCGCTGTTGACCCTGCCCTGCCAACGCCTGACGCTCGCGATACTTGCACCGGAGCAGGCCGAGCTTGAAAGCGAGTTCTACCGACGCAACCTGCGCCACCTGGCGCCATGGTCGCCCATCCGCACCACTGAATATTTTTCCACCGAGCAAATTCGCCGACGCCTTGACGTGCAGGCCAGCGCATTCGAGGCCGGGCTGGCCATGCATTTCGCGCTGCTGACCCCGGACGGCCAGCAGATGATCGGCGCCTGCAACTTCAGCGGCATCATTCGTGGTGCCTTTCAGGCGTGTTATCTGGGTTATCACATCGACGAGGCCCAACAGGGTCAAGGTTTGATGCAGGAAGCGCTGGAGGCTGGCATCGCTTACATGTTCGATACCCAGAACCTGCACCGGATCATGGCCAACTACATTCCCGGCAACGAACGCAGTGCACGCTTGCTGGAGCGCCTGGGCTTCGAACGTGAGGGTTACGCCAAGGCGTATCTGAATATTGCCGGGCGCTGGCAGGATCACGTGCTGACGGCGCGGGTCAATTCAAGGTTCGAGACACCGGAAAAGCGCTGGTCGAAACCTTTGGCGTGAGTTTCACAATTTGTTAAGGATTGCCGACGTATGCTCAGGCCTCCCGCCCCTTTCGGTTGCCTGAACCCTATGTCGCGTGCCGTCACTTCGCTGTTTCTGCTTGCCGCCCTGCTGTTTTTCTTCGCGCTGGGCAACCATCAATTGCAAGGTTCCACCGAGGCCCGCGTCGCCGGCATCGCTATGGAGATGCACCTGGACGACGACTGGGTGACACCTCGTTTGTTCGGCGAACCGTTTCTGGAAAAACCACCGCTGAGCCTGTGGCTGGATGCTGGCGCCATGCGTGTGTTCGGTGTTTCACCGTGGGCCGTGCGGCTGGCGTCGGCCGTTGCCGGGTTGCTCAGCGTGATGCTGCTGTACGGCATGTTGCGGCGTTTCGAGCGGCCGAAAATGATTGCCTGGACCGCAGGCATTCTGCTCGCGACCATGGCCAGTTATTGGAGCAATGTGCGCGGCGTCGGCGAGGATGCATTACTCGCCCTCGGCGTGACCACGGCGCTGCTGGCTTTTTATCAGGCGCAGCGGGCCTCGACTCTGGGCAACTCGCTGCTGTTTGTCGTCGGGATCGCCATCGCCACGTTGAGCAAAGGTGTGCTGGGGCTGGCGATGCCGGGAGTGGTGATTTTTGCTTATCTGCTGGCTGACAACCTGATGGACAAGCGCCTGAAACTCGCGGACTGGCTGCGACCGGGTTTCCTGACCCTGCTCGGTTTGATTCCGCTGCTGATCTGGCTCGTCATCCTCTTCCAGCACGGCGGCGCGCAGGCCGTCAAAGAGGTGCTGCTGACCAACAGCGTCGGGCGCTTCAGCGGTTCGTTCGTCGAGGCCGGGCACTACGAACCGTTCTACTACTACCTCGCCAAACTGCCGGAAGCCTTTCTGCCGTGGAATATTCTGGTGTACCTGGGGCTCTGGCATTTCCGCAAACAACTGAAGGCCAACCGTTACCTGCTGTTTTTCAGCCTATGGATCGTGGCGCAGTTCATCATGCTGACGTTGGCGTCGAGCAAACGCACGGTGTACCTGATGTCGATGACACCGGCCGCCGCGGTGATCGCAGCGGAGTATGCAGCCGTGCTGTTCGAGCGCTTGAAGCAGTATGAATCCGGTAATGGATTCGTAGGCCGAATCGCCAGGCAGCGTCAGACACTGGCAGTCGGTGTGCTCACGCTGGTGATCGGCAGTTACCTCGCCGCCGCGCAGTGGGCGTTGCCTCATGCCGACAAAAAGCTTTCGTTCCTGCCGTTGAGTGCAGAGATTCAGACGCTGCAAACCGCCGGGCATCAAGTCGCACTGTTTCAGGCCAACGAGCGGGTCGGTGGCGCGACGGTCTTCTATACCCAGCAAGTGCTCAAAGGGCTGGATACCGAAGCGCAGTTGCGAGATTTCCTCACGGCCTCGCCCTCGCATGTCGTGGTGATGGCTGGTGACAGTGAGCCCGCGCCGCCACTGAAAGTGCTCAAAACCATGATGGTCGGGCGCCAGGCGTATTACTTCGTCGGCTATTGAAGCCCGCGCAACCCCATAAAAAAACCGCCGTGATGGCGGTTCTTTCACTTCATCTGAACGGGTTCAGAGAGAGACCTCTGGCTGAGCACTGAAAGCTTTCTGCTCACGCTTGCCCAGCACCGGCACATCCAGCCGTGCCCGCCCGTAGAAAGCCAGCGCCGTCAGCAAACACGCCAGCCAGACGAAGATTCCGGCCCAGAAGGTGTGGGACATGTAGTGCCAGCCTTGCAGGACGCGAGTAGTGCCATAAACCAATCCCAGCAACAGTGAGCCCCACAAGATGGCACTGGAAAAACGCCATTGATAACGTCTCGCCACGAAATACAGCGCCAGCATGGTGAAGCCGCCCGACGCATGGCCACCCGGCCAGCAACGGCCACTGCCGGCTTCATGGAACAGTTGAAAGTTGCTGTACCACTCGATGTGGGCCATTTTCCCGCCGTACAGCGTGGTCTCGATCGGGCAGTAAACGCTGGTGTGGGACTTGAGGAAGTGAATCACCCCGGTGCAAACGGCAAATGCGACCACCACAAACAGAAAATCCCTACGATGATCAGCGGCAAATCGCAGCACTGGCGCGACTTTGCTGCGCTCCAGCATTGCGCCGAGTCGCGGACGTTTGTGCGGATTGACCAATGGCCAGACCACCGATAGCAGCGCGCCGATCAGGGCGATTTCCGCCGTCCAGTTGGGAATGATCCGCGCCCATTTGTGCGTGAGCTTTTCAAAGAAGTGGATTTTGTCGAGCGGGAAGCTCTGGGTCAGCGGATCGAACAGCAGGTTGCTGAAGGCGATGTCGATGTTGGTCATGTCGAACATCAGGAACACCAGCGCCGCACAAGCGAGCGGAATACCAAAGTTGTAAGCGTAGAAGCGGGATTTCATCGGGTATTCACCGTGCGCCAGTCGGAGGCTTCAATAAAGCCGAGCATCTTGGGAGCCGCCGGGCTGGCAGCAGAAACAAACAATGACGAGCCGTAACCCATGTCCGAGGCCGAAACTTTGAGGTCTTTCTCGATTTGCGCCATGCACTCGCTGTGGGTCACCAGAATCAGATTGCGCCCAGGGATCTTGTGGGCCAGCGCATCCTGCAACATGCGCCCCCGGCAGTTGATCAACCAATCGTCACCGCTGGCGGCATGATTGAACATGTAGCCGGCCGTCTGCACCGTGCGCATCGACGGGCTGTTGTAGATGTCGGCGTTGTTCAGGCCCAGTTGTTCGAACCTTGCACCGACCGCCACCGCGACACTGCGCGAGCGATCGGTGATGCCGTCATTGCCACTCAGGCACGCGGCTTTGGAGTGATCGCAACGCTCGACATGACGCACCAGCACGATCATCTCGCCCTTGGCCCAACCTGCCGCCAACGCCTGCGCACCGGCGACATTGCCGTGGGCCAGGTCTGGCACCGCCGCCGGCGCCAGCAACCACAGAGTCAGCGGGATCACCAACACTGATGCCGCCAACACCACCCAAGTGTTGCGAAAACGCGCCAAAAAGCTCAAATCGATCGAGCGTTTGACGCCGAACAGACTCAGTCTCAATTCCACAAAAACCGCCTCGCCACTGTGCATCTCGGGTTTATTCGATGCGGCGAAGGTACAGAGGCGCGCGTGGGCAACCAGTGAAACCCATGTGAAAAAAGTCTTGGGATCCGTTGTTACAAACTCCGTAGGACAAAATCCTTTCAGCTCTGGGAAATGCGGCCGATACAAACCTGCTAACACCCTTGCTGGCTCAAAAAAACAACAATCTTCCAGCCTAACCGACGACAAGAAACCCAACGTTTCTGGAGGATTTTTGATGAATAGCTGGTTCGGCAACATCAGCGTGAACATGAAACTGGGCCTGGGCTTCGGCCTGGTGCTGGCCCTGACCTGCGTACTGGCCCTGACAGGCTGGACCAGCCTCGGTGGCCTGATCGACCGCAGCAACTGGATGAGCGACATCACCCAGCTCAATGCCGGCTTGACCAAACTGCGCGTGGTGCGCCTGCAATACATGCTGACCAATGGCGATGAAACCGCCGCACAGAACGTGCAGACCACCCTTGAAAGTTTTGCTGCGCAACAACAGAAGCTGATCAACAGCTTCAAGAGCCCGGAAAACGTCAAGCTGCTCAAGGAGCAGGCAGCGACCATCGCTGAATACCAGACCTCGCTGAACAAAATGCGCAACGCTTACCGCACCGGCAACAGCGCGCGCGACAGCATGAGCGTGAGTGCCGAGACCGCGTACAACCAGATCGAGTCGATCAGCAAACGCGTGCAGCAGATGGACATGAGCGAGCAGCGTTTCGAACAGTTCCAGGCGATCACCGCCGCCAAGGAAGCGTTCATCCTCGCGCGCTACGAAGTGCGCGGCTACACCGCCACCACCAACGCCGAAACCGAGCAGAAAGCCGTCGGCCAACTGGATGTCGCAATCGCCAGCCTCAAGCAACTGAACGTGCATTTCGCCGACTCTCAGCAAGACGCCCTGCGTCAACTGGAAACCGCACTGGTCAACTATCGCAGCGCATTGATGGCGTACAAAAACGCCAACACCGACGCCGTGCAGGCCCGTAAGGAAATGACCGATCAAGGCACCGCGATCGTCAACACCAGCGAGCAGCTGTACCAGATTCAACTCGACCGCCGCGATGTCGAAAGCGCTCAGGCACGTACCTTCCAGTTGATCAGCACCCTGCTGGCGCTGTTGGTTGGCGTGATTGCTGCGGTGATCATCACCCGTCAGATCACCCGTCCGCTGCAAGAAACCCTCGCCGTGGTCGAGCGCATTGCCAGCGGCGACCTGACCCAGAACGTCACCGTCACCCGCCGCGACGAACTCGGCGTGCTGCAACAAGGCATCGCGCGCATGGGCGTGACCCTGCGTGACTTGATCAGCGGCATCCGCGACGGCGTCACCCAGATCGCCAGCGCTGCTGAAGAGCTCTCGGCCGTGACCGAGCAGACCAGCGCCGGCGTGAACAGCCAGAAAGTCGAAACCGATCAGGTTGCCACCGCGATGCACGAGATGACTGCCACCGTGCAGGAAGTCGCGCGCAACGCCGAAGAAGCCTCGCAAGCGGCTGCCGCCGCTGACGGCGAAGCCCGTGAAGGCGACAAAGTCGTCAACGAAGCCATCGCGCAGATCGAACGTCTGGCCAGCGAAGTGGTGCGTTCGACCGAAGCCATGAGCGTGCTGCAACAGGAAAGCGACAAGATCGGCAGCGTCATGGACGTGATCAAGGCTGTTGCTGAACAGACCAACCTGCTCGCCCTCAACGCTGCGATCGAAGCCGCGCGTGCCGGTGAAGCCGGTCGTGGTTTCGCCGTGGTCGCCGATGAAGTGCGTGGCCTGGCGCAGCGTACGCAGAAATCCACCGAGGAAATCGAAGGCCTGGTCGCCGGTTTGCAGAACGGCACCCAGCAAGTCTCCGCCGTGATGAGCAACAGCCGCGCCCTGACCGACAGCAGCGTCGCCCTGACCCGCAAGGCTGGCGCATCGCTGGAAAACATCACCCGTACGGTGTCAAACATCCAGTCGATGAACCAGCAGATCGCTGCTGCTGCCGAACAGCAGAGCGCCGTGGCTGAAGAGATCAGCCGCAGCATCATCAACGTGCGCGACGTGTCGGAACAGACCGCCGCAGCGAGTGATGAGACCGCCGCGTCGAGTGTTGAACTGGCGCGCCTGGGTGGTCAATTGCAGCAGATGGTCAGCCACTTCCGGGTTTGATTTCATCACCTGAATACCATCTACTACAAAGCCTTTGACAACAAAGGCTTTGTAGTTCAGAACATCTAGTGCTTCGTTTTTATGTCCTTATCTGCTACGACTGATTGTTATGGTACGACCCTCGTACTCACTTCCATCTAGATCATCAATAGCACTTTGGGCAGAGACGTCGTCTGAAAAAGTCACAAAACCAAACCCACGAGACAGCCCTGTTTCTCTTTCCCTAATTATAGTCGCGTCTACAATCTCGCCATAATTATTGAATGCGTCTCTCAGCGAATCGTCCGTAATATTAAACGAAAGGCCACCTATATAAATTCTCACACTCATGGCTCGCACCTCTTGGCTTGCATATGTTATTTCCACTCGCACGCCGAACATAACAATCCCGAAAAATTTTTACACCTGTAAGAAATACCAGGCTTTTAGACGAATTCAATCTAACCGTTATGCTGGAGTGGTATGAGGATTAGCACGAATAAAACAGTTTCAGTCTCGTATTAATAGATCCGCTACGTCACCTGTGCAAGAAGTGCCGCCGTATGGTCCTCGCGGTCTGCATATGCGCAGAGTTCATCAACAAGTTTCACGTGCCTTTGAAATTCCCCCGCGTCTTTTAGCTGATCATGGCAGGCCGATAATGGAACGAACAAGCTAGTTATATGATTATCCAGACTGTTACTCACAAGTGAAGTACCGCTTTATGAAACACAAAACTATCTATTCAGCATCAACTAACACCCACTGGTTTCTGCATCTCGTCTATACATGAACTTTCCAACCATCAGACCGACGTCTTAATCCTATCCTTTACACGTCAAGCTCATTTCTTTTCATTGACAACAAGCTCTAAAAACAAAGTCGTAAACGAAGCCATCGCGCAGATCGAGCGTCTGGCCAGCGAAGTGGTGCGTTCGACCGAAGCGATGAGCGTGCTGCAACAGGAAAGCGACAAGATCGGCAGCGTCATGGACGTGATCAAGGCTGTTGCTGAACAGACCAACCTGCTCGCCCTCAACGCCGCGATCGAAGCCGCGCGTGCCGGTGAAGCCGGTCGTGGTTTTGCCGTGGTCGCCGATGAAGTTCGTGGTCTGGCCCAGCGTACGCAGAAATCCACCGAAGAAATCGAAGGCCTGGTCGCCGGTCTGCAGAACGGCACCCAGCAAGTCTCGGCCGTGATGAGCAACAGCCGTGCGCTGACCGACAGCAGCGTGGCGCTGACGCGCAAGGCTGGCGCATCGCTGGAAAACATCACCCGTACGGTGTCGAACATCCAGTCGATGAACCAGCAGATCGCTGCTGCTGCCGAACAGCAGAGCGCCGTGGCTGAAGAGATCAGCCGCAGCATCATCAACGTGCGCGACGTGTCCGAACAGACCGCAGCGGCGAGTGATGAGACGGCGGCGTCGAGTGTTGAACTGGCGCGCCTGGGTGGTCAATTGCAGCAAATGGTCAGCCACTTCCGCGTTTGATCCTGATTCAGCGCTGAAGCTACAACCGCATCGCGAGCAGGCGAAGGCCTACAAGAAATGGTGTTGATCACAGACTATGTGAACTACACCAATCCCCTGTAGGAGTGAGCCTGCTCGCGATTGCGTCCGCCCCATCACCCCGATGTCCCGAAAAAAACTCCGCCTAATGTAGGAGCTGCCGCAGGCTGCGATCTTTTGATCTTCGCTTTTGAACAAATCAGAAGCCAGATCAAAAGATCGCAGCCTTCGGCAGTTCCTACTCCTACATGAAAGTATTCTTCAGCGCGTGCGCATTTCGAGCATCAGCAATCTGGAAAATCCATAACCCTGGCTTTTTCCTGCCGTGAAGGCAAAGCAAGGTCGATCCCTCCGACCGAGGAAAAGCGCTGGCGAATCCGGCTACCCAAGCCTCCAGCGCTATCCCTTCTAATCAATGCTCGCCCCAGAATCATGCGAGCTTCCTCCTCGATGGAATTTCCGTTCTGGGCCGCGTTAATCCGTAACTGATCCATGAGCGGACCATCAATATTTCGAATTGTGATGCTGGCCATGATGACTCCTGCTATCAACTAAAAATCATTGATCGAGACTAACATCCATCCGCCCAAGAACAGCCAGCGCAATCACTTACCGCGTCCCACGCTGCCGCAACGCCGACGGCATAAAGTACGCATCCTCCGGCACCGGCTGCGCAAAATCGACTGTCTCCGCTTCTTCGTTATCAAGGTTCTGCACGTAGTAACGACGCGCCTGCAAATCGTGGAAAACATCCAGCGCACTCCACGTCGTCGGCAGGTCGTAGAAGTTTTTCAGGTAGGCCATCGATACGCGCCACAACTCGCCTCGTCCATCGTACTGATCAACCAGTGCCGCGCCCCAGCTGTCTTCATCGAGGAACAGCACGCGTTTGGAATAGATATGCCGCGAGCCCGGTTTCAGGTTGCCTTCCACCACCCACACGCGGTGCAGTTCGTAGCGGGTGTATTGCGGGTTGAGGTGGCCGGGGGTGAGCAGTTGCGCGTATTTCACGTCGGGGCTGGCGACTTTGTAGTTGTTGTAGGGGATGTAGATTTCCTGTTTGCCCTTGAGCTTCCAGTCGTAGCGATCCGGCGAGCCGTTGAACAGGTCGGTGTCGTCGGCAGTGCGCAGGCCATCGGAGGATGCGATCGGCGTGTCGTAGGCGAGGTTCGGTGCGCGGCGCACGCGACGTTGGCCGGCGTCGTAGATCCAGGCTTGGCGTGCGTCTTTGAGTTGGTCGAGGGTTTCGTGCACGAGGGCGGCGCCACCGGCCAGTCGCGCCGGGCTTTTCACGAAGGCGAGGTAGTAGAACAGGATGTTTTTCAGGTCGGCGAACTGGCCGTTCGGGCGGTAGTAGTTGAACAGCGCTTCCTGCTGTGAGGTCACCAGCGCGAAACTGCCGTTGCGCTGGACCGGCGCTTCGGACGCGCGGCGCACGACGTAGATGCCGCGATAGCGGGTGATGTGGTTCCACAGCACTTCAACGCCATCCTTGGGCACCGGGAATGGCACGCCGCCGTAAGCATCGGAGAAGCCGCTGCCGCCTTCGAGCAATTTGGCCGAGGTCGCATTCTTGAGGGTGTTGTCGTACAGCCATTGCGGCGCTGAGCCGGAGCGGCGGGATGGGTAGATCGGCATCTGAAAGGTGTCGGGGTAGCTGTTGAACAGGGCGATCTGACCGGGGCTGAGGTGGGTTTTGTATTGGTCGAGATTGGCTTTGGTGATGGTGAACAGCGGTTTGTCCGCCGCGTAGGGATCGGGGTGGTGCTGGCCGGGTTTGTAGCCGGCCGGGGCTTGGGTGATGCCGCCGGTCCAGGCGGGAATGGTGCCGGCGGCGTTGCCGGCACGCTCGGCGCCCATGGGGGTCAGGGTGGTTTTCAGTTGTTCGGCTTGTTGTGGGGTGATGGCGGCCAGAGCGGTGCTAGCAGCCAGGGTCAGAAACAGCGCTAGCGATGTTTTTGTCAGTCTTGAAGTGTGAATCATGACTTTCTCCAGAATGCGAAACCTGTGGGAGCGAGCTTGCTCGCGAAAGCGGTGGCTCAGTCGACATTGATGTTGAATGTGCCGGCCTCTTCGCGAGCAAGCTCGCTCCCACAGGGGCTGTGTGTAGCCTTTAAAGGAAATACTTGAGGTTGAACCCGACGTTATCGCGGTCGCGGATGCCGTTGTTCTGCCCGCCGCCGTAGAACTCGGTGTACTGCAACTCGGCTTCAAGCTTGTTCTGGTAATTGGCTTTTATCCCCAACGTGTAGGCCTTGCGACCTTCGATGGTGTTGCCGGCCTGATAGCTGTTGCCCTCGAAATCGTCCTTGTAAACGATGTAGGGCGAGACGTTGACCCCGGCGTACACGTCGTTCCAGGTGCCGTTGAGCATCGCCGTGTAGCTGTAGGAATTGCGGTTGACCTGATCGTCGCGATCACCGCCGGAGACATAGGAATAGTTACCGGTGCCGGCGTAGTAGCGACGGCTGCCGTCATACGCGGTGTATTGCAGGCTGCTGCCGCGCAGGTGTTCGGAGGCCAGCTCGAAGATGCCGAACAGCGAGTCGAACGAAGCCGTCGGGCCGAAGTTGTAGATGGTCCCCAGCGAAGTATTGAACGCTTCCACACGCTCGGCGTTATTGATCTGGCTGTCGAGGGTGACCATCTGCCCGCCGACGTTGATCGACTTGCCCGTCACTGCCGCCGCAGCACCGTTGGCCAGGTCGCCAATCAAATCGTTGGTCGCCGCAACGCCGATCGGCAGATTCGGCCGATAAGCAATTTCACCAAACACCGACGCCTCGCCCAGTGTGGTGTTGAAGCTGAAGCCGTACATGCGGATGTCTTCGGCATAACGCCGATGCGCCTGGATATTGCCCATCACGTCGGCCGTCGCCAACCCATTGGCCAGCGCCCCGGCCTGACTGCCGGCGACACCGGACAACAGGTTGGTCAGCGCGTCCATGTCGATGCCTTTGTAGCCGCCCAGGTCCGCCGCGATGGTCGGCTCCTTGGCGTGGTAGTTGACCATGTACAAACCGAACTCGGTGCTGTTGAGCTGTTCGGCGATATAGCGAAAGGCAAAACCAAACTGGCCATCATTGCGTGCGTTGTAGTCCTTGCCGACGCTCGCCACTTTCAGTGTGTTGCCGTAGGCCGGTGTCACGCCATTGGCGTACAGCCCGGTGCTTTGCAGGGCGGAGTTGAGCAACGGGTTGTTGCCCAGCGCGCTGTACAAACCGATGACGTTGCCGAACCCCGGAACCGGCGTGTCGAGCGCTGTGCCGCTGAAGTTGTTGTAACCGGTGTTGCCACCGTCGGCGAACAGGTCGGTCTGCGAGTAGAAGGTGCCGACCGGATCGATGCGGGTTTCCTTCCAGTTGGTCTGGTAGAAACTCTCCATGGTCAGCGAATCGGTCAGGCCGATGTTGAAACTCAGTGCCTCCACCGGCACCAGCACTTCCTTGACTTCGGCGCCGGGCAAGCGGTACTTGGCGGCGTCCACCGGGTTGGTGGTGTTGATCCCGCCGCGATAGAAAATCCCCTCACCCCAGTTGAACACCTGCCGACCGACGCGCGCGGTTACCGGCATCTGCGCGACGTCCCAGCTGCCGTGCACATAGGCGTCGAGCATCTCGATGCGGCTGCCGGCGATGTCGCGGGTCTGGCTGGTGAAATGGTTGTCCTGCGGGTAGCTCTGGCTCGGTTGCGAGGGGCTGTTGTTGTCGTAGTAGTCGTTGCGCTTGTCCATCAGTTGCGTGTCGTAGAACGCGGTGCCGCGCACGAACACGCCGTAGTTCTGATAGTTGGCTTCAAGCTCGGAGGTGATCTTGTGCACCTCGGAAACCAGCCCGGTATCGAAGTTGCGATTGCCGTCGTTGGTGTTGACGTCATCGTTAGTCTTGTCGCGGCCCTGCACCCGCCACAAACGGCCGTAAGACAAGGTCGTGTCGAGGGAGCCGGTGACCTGCTTGTCCATCAGGCTGAATTCCACCGCGTGCGCCGCATCGACTGCGCACAACTGCAGCAGCCCTGCCAGGCCGACACCGGGGAGCGCGGCGCCCGTCAGGCGCAATCGAGTGTTGATCATGTGTTCCTCCTTCCCTGTTTTTATTGTTGTGGTGTGCGTTGCTGCGTTACGGCGCCAATCCCGCGCTGACATAAATCCGGCTGTGAGCGCCGAAATGCCCCAGCAACTTCAATAGCTGCTGGTTGAGTGCCGGGTGGTCGAAGTCTTCGCGATGCAGCTGGTTGCCGCTGCTGAAATCACTGCTGACCGGCGCCGTTGCAAGCCACTGGCCGATGGCCTCGTCGAAGGCTGCGGAGTCGTTGACGGCTTCGGCGCTGACCACTTCGCGCAGGTAGTCGACCGAGTACGGCGGGTAGCTTTTGTCCTGAGCCACATCGGCGTAAGCCGCGAGCATCGGATGCGGCTGACCGGCACGCAACACGCGGCGCAGCCAGGTCGACTGATATTTCTCGACTTCCATGTGCCGTGTGGCGACGCGCTCGATGGAGGCTTGTTTGTCGGCGGCGAAACCGGCCAGCGCCTTGCCTTCCAGCAGCAGAAGACTGGCGAGGTCGACGCCCGGCAATGGCTTGGCGTGATACGGCTGGGTCAGGTCCTGAATGTGGTGCAGGCCCCAGCCGAGAAAGCGATACCCCCAATACCGATGACCGCTGGCAAACGCCAGTCGCGCCAAGCCCAGGTATTGATACGCGCGCCAGTCCGGCCAGCTGCGCTCGAGGAAACCGGCAGCGGCATACACCACCGCGCTTTCATGGAAGAAGCCCATGTGGAACGGCGCCTGTGAGCTGTACTGGAAACGAGCATCGCCGAACGGTTGCGGGCCGAAGCCATAGAGCGCGCCGACATCGCCAGGGTTGTCGCTGAACAGGTTGATGTCGTGGCCGTAATCCGGCTCGTCGGCAGCGCTGGCGAGCACGGCCAGGGCTGCGACTTTTTCATGATCGGTGACCACGATGAAACGCTGACGATTCCACGGTGACAGGGTTTGCTCGACCATGACCTGGTTAGCTTGCAGATGCTCGCGCTCGGGCAGGTCTTTGCCGGGTAATGGCTGGATGACCATTGCCAAGTGAATCTCGGGGTTGATGCGCAGCGCAGTGAGAAAGTCGTGGCGTAAATTGTCACTCGGCACTGCGGGCAATTTCAGGTTGTCAGGTCGTGGCGGGTACTGAGTGAAGTGCGCGCGGGCGAAGCTTTCCTGTTGCTCCAACAGCGCCAGCACGGCCGGATATTGCTCGGTGAGAAACTGCTCCAGTGGCTCGACTGCAACCGCTGGCGCGTCGCGCAACGCTGGCAGGTCCTGCAACGCCAGATAGCTGCCGACCGTATGGTTCGACCAGCCCCAGGCGCTCGGGGCGGTTGCACAAAGCAGCAACAGGAGGAAGGTCAGCTTCATTGCTTTTCGTTCTTATTGGCGGTGCCGTGGGGGATGAGCCTAACAACCGACCCCGCTGGTGACACTGTCCGATCTCACCAGAAAAAGTCTCCGATGGCGCCAATTACCCGATATCAAAAACACCACCGTCCCCTGTAGGAGTGAGCCTGCTCGCGATAGCGGTGTGTCAGTCAAATAGATGCTGGCTGACCCTCCGCTATCGCGAGCAGGCTCACTCCTACAAGGGATTTTTGGTGGTCAGCTAAGCGGGGTAACCGGTGATTTTGCGGATGCTCTGATACAGCGGTTTGAGTTGGCGATACATGCGCAGGTAGACCTCTTTGTACAGTTGCTCGTAGATTTTTTGCGCATCGGGTTGTGGGGTGAAGACAGCCCCTACTCTGGTCATTGAAGCGATCGCCGTAGGGAAATCCGCATGCAGCCCCAACCCCACCGCACAACAAATCGCCGCGCCCAGACCGGACGCCTCATACACATGCGGACGCTCCGCCGGCAGGCCGAAAATGTTCGCCGTGAGCTGCATCGCCGCATCACTCTGCGAGCCGCCACCGGCCACGCGCAACCTCTTGACCGAGACCTTCGAACGCCGCTCGATATTCTCCATGCCCTGACGCAACGCATACGCCAGTCCCTCAAGAATCGCCCGATAAATATGCGCACGGGTGTGCACATCACCGAAGCCGATCATCGCGCCTTTCGCCTCGACACCCGGCTCACGAATCCCCGGCGACCAATACGGTTGCAGCATCAGGCCCATCGAGCCCGGCGGCACCGCATCAACCAGTGCATCGAACAACTGCTCAGGCTCGATACCCTGCTCTTTGGCCTGCTGCATCTCGCGCAAACCGAACTCGTTCTTGAACCAGCTGACCATCCAGTAACCGCGATAAATCATTACCTCGCAGTTGTACTGATCCGGCACCGCCGATGGATATGGCGGGACCAACGGGACGATTTCCAGATAGCGCGAGCGGGTGCTGGTGATCGTCGCCGTGGTGCCGTAGGACAGGCACACCGTGCTCGCATCGACCACGCCGGACCCGACCACTTCGCAAGCCTTGTCGGCGCCGGCAGCGATCAGCGGCAAGCCTTCGGGAATACCCGTATGGCGAGCGGCCTCGGCGCTAATGTGGCCGAGGGTTTCACCGGGTTTGTGCAGGGTCGGCAATTGCTCGGGGCGCACCGCCAGCGCCTGCCATTTCCAGTCACTCGGCGCAGCCCATTTCAGGCGTTTGAAGTCGAACGGCAGGTAGCCGACGCAGCAACCCACAGAGTCGACAAAACGCCCGCACAGGCGATGGGTGAGAAAACCGGACAGCAGCAAAAACTTGTCTGTTGCCGCCCAGACTTCCGGCTGATGCTGAGCGATCCAGTTCGCCTCAGCCTGAGCACGAAAATAATCCACGGTGGCCTGGGCGCCGACCAGTTTGAACAGCCAGCCCCACGGCCCTTTGATGCCGCCCTCGACCTCGCTCTGGCGTTGATCGAGCCACAGAATCGCCGGGCGCAATGGCTTGCCCTCGGCATCGACGTTAATCACCGTGCCGCGCTGCGTGGTCAGGGAAACGCCGGCAATCTGCGCGCGATCAATCCCCGTTTGCTGCCAGACCTGCTGACACGCCTCGCCGAGTTTCGCCCAGTAATACTCAGGATCCTGCTCGGCCCAACCCGGCTGCGTCGAGTAATACGCCTGCAACTCGACCTTGCCTTTGCCGAGCAGATTGCCCTGCAAATCGAAGAGCAGCGCGCGCACGCTCTGGGTGCCGTTGTCGATGGCCAGCAGGTAACGCTTGTTCGGGTGGTTATCCATGGAGCTCTCTTCTGGGGGCATCAAGGCGTGGCATCCGGCAAACCGTGATGGCGTTGCCACAACGCCCGATAACGCTGTTCTTCCTGCTGCCAGTGTTCGTCGCTCCAGCCCAGTCGTGGCTGGCAGAGTTGGCGGATGGCGGCGAAATACGCTTCGCCACCGCGCGGCAACAGCAGGCCCAGACGCGTGCGGCGCAGGAGCAGATCGTCGAGGTGCAAGACCATTTCCGCTTCGCAGGCGAAGGCCAGTTCTGCCCACAACGTGTCCGTAGCATCGACCGTTTCGTGGCTGACTTCTTTGATCAGTTGCGCCAGCCTCGGCAGGTCGCGGCCATGCCGTCCGGCCAGGCGTCGCCACTGATGGTTGCTCAATTCAGGGATCGCCAGCGCAGGCACAGCGGCAAACACTGGCGCGGCGTCGTCAATGAAAGGACGCTCGAGCATCGCCGCGCAGGCCTTAAGCACTTCGATGGCTTGCGGGCGAAACGTGGTCAGTTTGCCGCCAGCCAGGGTCACGCAACCGGGCTCCTGCCACAGCACATGCTCGCGGGTTTCGTTCGACGGTTTGTCTTTATGATTGCCCGCCGCACTGCCGACTACCGGACGTACGCCCGACCATGTCGACAGCACGTCCGAAGCGTTCACTTGCGCTCCGGGAAACTGTTGCGTGCAAGCCGCCAGCAGATAGTCGAGTTCTTCGCCGCTGATGCTCGCGCTCTGATCCAGATCCTCGCGATGATCGAGGTCCGTGGTGCCGACCACCGTCGCGCCTTCCCACGGGAAAACGAACACCGGACGCCGGTCGCGCTCATGCATGAAAGTGAACGCCTGTGCGACCGGCAAACGCCAACCTGGCAGTAACAGATGACTACCGCGCAACGGCCGCAATTGCCGTGGCGCCTCTGCCGGGCGCAGGCGTTCAGCCCAGGCGCCAGTAGCCACCGCGAGCACGTCGCAGCGCAATCGCAGTGACGAACCGGATTCGCAATCCTCGACCTGAACGCCACACACTCGGCCGTTTTCCCGCAGCAGATGTTCGACGCGCACGCCATTGACCACGACCGCACCCTCGGCCCGCGCCTCGCTCAACACACGCATCACCAGCCGCGCATCATCGGTCAGCGCATCGACAAAACAGGTGCCACCGAGCAAGTCGTTTTCCCTCACGCCCGGCGCCAGATAACGCAGTTGTTGTGCATCATGAAAGCGATGGCTGCGCCGTCCCGCCAAGGCGTCGTACACGCTCAGCAAACCGCCCAGTACACGAGGCCCGGGAAAGCCGCCGCGATAGTGCGGCATCAGGAAACTCATCGGCTCGACCAGCCCCGGCGCTTCGTCGAGCAAGCGCTGACGTTCGCGTACCGAATCACGGGTCAGGCGCCATTGCCCTTTGGCGATATAACGCAAACCGCCATGAACCATTTTCGAAGATCGACTGGACGTGCCCCAGGCAAAATCGCGCTGTTCCAGCAACAGACAGCGCCAACCTCGACGCGCCGCTTCACGCAGGATGCCGGCGCCGCTGATACCGCCGCCGATGACGATCAGATCCCAGCTTTCCTCGGCCAGCGTCGGCAGAATCTGCTGGCGCCACGCGGCGTTCCAGTCCTGACTCATGGCCGTCACTCCGGCAGCAGCGTGCCGGGGTTGAGGCGCCCGGCCGGATCGAAGTGTTTGCTCAGCGCCTGCAAGGTGTCCATCGCCAATGCGCCCTTCTCGCGCAGCAGGTACGGCGCGTGATCCTTGCCGACACCGTGCTGGTGGCTGATGGTGCCGTGGTTGTCGACGATGGTCTGGCTGGCCGCGTGTTTCAGCGCCTTCCAGCGTGCCAGCGTCGCGGGGTAATCCGCTGCTGGGCGAAACACGTAGGTGGTGTAGATGCTCGAACCTTCGCCGTAGACGTGGGACAGGTGGGTGAACACGTGCACGCGCTCGCCTTCGGCGGCCAAGGCCTCGCGCAGGCTGTTTTCAACGAGGTTGAGCAGGTGGTCGACATTGCTCCAGTCGGTGGCGGTTTCGAGCGTGTCGACCACGTAACCGGCGTTCCACAGGTTCTCGCGCAGATAGGGGAAACGGAAGCGGTTCTGCGCCCATTTCTTGCCGAGCAAGGTGCCGGTGAACACGCCGCCGAAGGCCTTGAGGTGTTGTCGCGCCTGTTTCAGCGACAGCGCGTTTTGTCGACGATTGCCGGTCACGCCGAAGGTCAGCAAGCACTTGCCCGCACCGGCGCCGCGCAGTTTCAGATACTTTTCCAGCCAGGCGATTTGTTGCGGATGACCGGCCAGCGCCAGTTGCGTTTCGGTTTCCACGGCGTTGGACAGGCGCAGCATCGACAGCGGTACGCGCGCTTGAGCCAATTGGCGGATCGCCCTTAGCGCTTGCGGCCAGTCGGGCAGAAATACACCGTAGAAACGCTCATCGGCGGGCAGCGCGCTGACCCGCACTTTAACCTCGGAAATGATCCCGAAACGGCCTTCGCAACCGAGCACCACTTCGCGCAGATCAGGACCGGCGGCAGAGGCCGGGAAGGTTGGAATCTCCAGCGGCCCGGCGAAGGTTTCCAGGGTTCCGCCAGCGAATAACTGCTCGATCCGGCCATAGCGCAGCGACTGCTGACCGCTGGAACGGCTGGCGACCCAACCGCCCAGCGTCGACAGCTCCCAGGACTGCGGAAAATGCCCCAGCGTGTAGCCTTTCGCACGCAACTGACTTTCGACCTGCGGCCCACTCGCGCCGGGGCCGAACGTCGCCAGCAGGCTCTGTTCATCGAGGTCGATCAGGCGGTTCATCCGCGCCAGCGACACCGTCACCACCGGCCGCAACGACTGCGGCGGATTGATGTGCCCGGCCACCGACGTGCCGCCGCCATAAGGAATCAGGCACACGTCTTGTTCATGGGCGAGTGCCAGCAACTGGCGGATGTGCTCAGCGGTCTCGGGAAAGGCCACCGCATCGGGATAATGGCCCAGCGCACCTTCGCGCAACGCCAGCCAGTCCGGCAGACTTTGGCCCCGCGCATGCAGCAAACGATCATGGGCATCGACGCTGTACAAAGTGTGCGCCTGCAACCGCGAATTCGGCACACGCGCCAGCGCCGCCTCTAGCGTCGCATCGGGCAGCGCGCGCCCCTCGCCCAGGCGCTCATGAAGAAACTCCGCGCCCTGGGCCGGAAGTTCGACCACCGTGGTTGCATCTCCCCAGCCGTTCCAGCGTCGCATGCGTGTGTCCTTCTTACCGTCAGATCAGTGATATTTCAGGCCTCCATACTAGCCAGCGGCCGCCAAGTGTCACGGTCGCATCCGGCCAGTTCGTGTAGCCAATTGAGTCAAACGTCGCGCAAGCGTCAGCCATTTACTTTAGTCGGGGTTTCAAATTACCTTTCAGGCTATTTCGTCCGCCTCCGCTGCCGTTGATCAAAGGAATGGGATCATGCAATCGCTCGGCTACACCTCGGTTCCGCCCCTGCTCAAATACCTGCGCCACGCCGAACAACTGGGCATGGCCATCGAGCCGGCGTTGGCGGCGGCGGGTTTGCAGGCGCAGCAGTTGAGCGACAACACCCTGCGTTTGCCCGGTGAAGCGCATGAACGCTTGCTGGATTATTTCTGCGAGCACTCGGGCGATCCGTTGTTCGGGCTCAACGCGGCGAATTTCGTCCTGCCCAATTCGTGGAGCGTGCTCGGTTACATCACCATGAACTGCGCGACGTTGGGCGATGCGATGAGCCGGATCATGCCGTTCGAGAAACTGGTCGGCGACATGGGCGTCAGCCGTGCCGAGGTGCAGGACGGTCACGTGCATCTGATCTGGACCTGCCGCTATCAGCGCCCGCGCATTCGTCGGCATCTGGTGGAAAACGTCCTCGGTTCCTGGCTGCACTATGCGCGCTGGATCGCCGACACGCAGATGTCGCCGGCCGGTGTCTGGCTGGAACATTCGTGCCCGGCCGAAGCGACGCCTGCGCAATACGAGGCGTTTTTCGATTGCCCGGTGTTGTTCGATCAGCCGTATTCGGCGCTGGTCGTGCCGCTGGCGTATTTGCAGCTGCCGTTGCGTCAGGCCGATGCGCAGTTGCTGCGAACGCTGGAAGAACATGCGCTGGGCTTGATGGCGACGCTGGAGGATGCGTCGCTTGAGCAGCAGGTGAAAAACATCCTGCGGCAGTTGCTCAAGGAGGGGTTGCCGCGCAAGGAACAGGTCGCCGAACAGTTGAGCGTTTCGGTGCGGACGTTGCAGCGGCAGTTGCATCAGGCGGGGACGTCGTATCAGCAGATTCTCGATGATTTGCGTCAGGAGCTGGCTGAGCATTATTTGCTCAATAGCACGCTGCCGATTCAGGACATTGCGCAGTATCTGGGGTTTACCGAACCCCGCTCGTTTCACCGCACGTTCAAGAGTCGGCGCGGGATGCCGCCGGGGGAGTTTCGGCAGATGCATCGGGGGTGAATGCATGGGCCTCATCGCGAGCAGGCTCGCTCCCACAGTAGATCTCGGCGGCTCACAAATTCGATGTTCACTGCAGATCCATTGTGGGAGCGAGCTTGCTCGCGAATGCGCCAACTGCAGCACCCAATTCCTACAGGCAAATCCTCGATACTTGAGCGCAATAAACATCCCGCATCACAGGTGTTTAAAGACACTCAGCGTTACGCGAAACAGCCCACAAATCCTTGCGCCGTAACCTACGCCTGCGCCAGAATCCGCCGGCTTGTGCGCCCTGAGCATGCTGCGTAACTTGATTGCGTCACTGATTCCCAGTGATCGGGTTTAGTAGCCCGGCGGTAATTCTGCTGGTCGTACATTCATCACAGGTACTCGCGTACCTGAGCTTGATGGTGGCTGTACGCAGGGCGCTTCGGCGCGCCGGCTTTTAGCTGAGTTCCCCGGTCTACTAACCTGCGTGCAGCTGCCACCCTTTCGTTTAGTAGCCAAAGGGTTGCCGCTCAACAAAGGGAACACAGCTATGTTCAAGATAACGCCAAACCCGCCGGTCACCGACCCGGCCTCCCCCTACGAATCCGCCGATTCAAAGAAATTCCACGAAGCCGCCGAGCGCGCGCTCGACCACTACCTCGGTCCGACGAACGCCGACCTCATGGCAACGCCCTACTCCCCCAACACGCTGTACATGGCCAATCCCGAGGCAGGCACCGAATCCCTGCTGGCCGACGCCAGCGAAACGCTTGGCTCGGCGACCGTCATGCTCAACAACCATGCCGCGCAGGTTGAAGGCACACACCGCAAGACGCTGCAGGGTATTGCGCAAGTGGTGATGGTGGCGGAAATGGCCGTCAATCGCGTGTTGGACAGGTTAGTGCCGACCGAGTAACGAAAAAAGCCCGCTGCCCCAACTGTGATGGTTAGGTGGCGGGCTTCTTTTTGCGGTGTGCCATTTTCCCCTCACCCCAGCCCTCTCCCATAGGGAGAGGGGGCCGACCGAGTTGTCTGGCGCTAGACATCGACCTGAATGACCGAGTTGATTATGGATTCGACCGAGCAGGTTCAGGTCGGTGCATCTCTCAAGCATCCCCGAATCGGTCCCCTCTCCCTCCGGGAGAGGGCTAGGGTGAGGGGCTGTTCAGTTCAGAGACAAATCGCGTTGGTAAACACCAACCGATTACCAAACGGATCAACGATCGTCATGTCCTGGCTCCCCCACGGCATCGCCTGAATACCCGGATGCGAAAACTTGTAATCCTTGGCCTCCAACTGCTGCTGAAACGCCTCCAGCTCATCCGTCTCGATCCGCAGCGCCGAACCCGGACACGCGTCGCCATGATGCTCGGACAAATGCAGCACACACTCGCCACGCGACACCTGCAGATACAACGGAAAATTCGCCTCGAAGCGATGCTGCCAGTCGATCTTGAAACCCAGAAAATCGACGTAGAACTCGACAGCTTTGGCTTCATCGAAGATCCGCAGGATCGGGGTGGTTTTGCCGAAGCTCATGGGGTGCTCCCTGACTGGTTGGCCCGACAGTGTAGACGGGGTGGATGTCAGCAATTCGGCCTGTTGATGACTTTCTTTAATCTCAGAGTGCCACCATGAGACGTGGCGCCATCAGAATCAATGAAACCCTTGGCGCAAATCACCTTCGCGTGCCAGAAAACGCCCTTCTCTCCTGCCATTCGCCTGTCCATCGCGGTAACTCAACACGCCATTGATCCAAACCCCATCAATCCCCTGCGCAGCCCGCTGCGGATCACTGAAGTCCGCGACATCACGCACGGTCGCCGGATCGAACAGCACCAGATCCGCCCAATAGCCTTCACGAATCTCACCGCGTTCCTTCAAACCAAATCGCGCCGCCGACAATCCGGTCATCTTGTGCACGGCGGTGTGCAGCGGGAAAAGCCCGACGTCACGACTGAAATGTCCGAGCACCCGTGGGAAAGCGCCCCACAGGCGCGGATGCGGGAACGGGTCTTCCGGCAGTCCGTCAGACCCGACCATCGACAACGGGTGGGCGAGGATTCTTCGTACATCCGCCTCGTCCATGCCGTAGTACACCGCGCCGGCCGGTTGCAGGCGTTTGGCGGCATCGAGCAGCGGCAGATTCCATTCGGCGGCGATGTCGATCAGGTCGCGACCGCTGACTTCCGGGTGCGGCGTCGACCAGGTGATGGTGATGCGATGCGCGTCGGTGACTTGCTTCAGGTCCAGCGTCGAAGAACTCGCCGCATAGGGATAGCAGTCGCACCCCACGTGCTGGGTTTTAGCGGCCTCTTCCAATGAGGCGAGCAATTGCGGACTGCGCCCCCAGTTGCCGACGCCAGCACACTTGAGGTGGGAAATAATCACCGGTGAACGCGAGTGACGGCCAATGCTGAACGCTTCTTCCATCGCCTCCAGCACCGGTTCGAATTCGCTGCGCAGGTGCGTGGTGTACACCGCGCCGAATGCCGTCAGTTCTTCGGTCAGTTGCATCACTTCATCGGTGGAGGCGTTGTAGGCGCTGGCGTACGCCAGACCTGTGGATAAACCCAACGCACCAGCCTCAAGGCTTTCGCGTAACTGCTCGCGCATCGCGGCGATTTCTTCTGGCGTCGCGGTACGGAACAAATCATCCAGATGATTGCTGCGCAGCGCCGTGTGGCCGATCAGTGCCGCCACGTTCAGCGTGGTATTGGCCGCTTCCACCGCCGCGCGGTAATCGCTGAAGCGTGGATAAACGAATGCCGCCGCTGTGCCGAGCAGGTTCATCGGATCCGGTGGATTGCCCTTCAATGTCACGGGCGAAGCGCTGATCCCGCAGTTGCCGACAATCACCGTGGTCACGCCTTGGCTGAGCTTGGGCAGCATCTCTGGCTGACGAATCACCACCGTGTCGTCGTGGGTGTGCACATCGATGAAACCCGGCGCCAGCACGCGGCCAGCGGCGTCGATTTCTTCGGTTGCCGTGACGTTGTGCAAGTCACCGATACGCTCGATGCGGCCCTCACGGATCGCCACGTCGGCGCGGTAACCGGGCATGTTGCTGCCATCGATGATCAGGGCGTTGCGAATCAGCGTGTCGTACAGCATGTCAGTCTCCCAGCGGCAGGTGATCGTCGCCGCCACGGTATTCGTCGAGGGCGAGTTTGATCCGCCGCAGACGTTCTTGATTGTCTTCAGGATTGGCCAGTGCCAGCTCGGTCGCCAGCACATCGATGGCGAGCAGCATGCCGTAGCGGGCCGCCGTCGGTTTGTAGATGAACGAGGTTTCTGCGCCTTGCAGCGGCAGGACGATGTCGGCCAATTGCGCCAGTGGCGAGTCGGCGCGGGTGATCGCCAGAATGCGTGCGCCGTAGTTGCGCGCCAGTTCGACAGTCTCGAGCAATTCCGGGGTGATGCCAGTCAGCGAACAGACGATGAGTACTTGCTCGGCGTTGAGGCTGGCGGCGGTGACGCGCATCATTACCGCGTCATGGCACACGGCAATCGGGTAGCCGAGGCGCACCAGGCGTACCTGCAATTCGTCGCTGCACAGGGTCGAGCAACCGCCCATGCCGAAGGCGTGAATCATCCGTGCCTGACCGAGCATTTTCACCGCATCGGCAAAGCGCGATTCGTCGAATCCGGCCAGGTGCTGGCGCAGCGTGGATTCAATGTCGCCGACGATCTGCCCGTAAAACGCCGACTGCTCAGGCGTGCCCGCCGGGTCGAGAAAACGGCTGCCGACGCCGCTGGCCTGAGCCAGTTGCAGGCGCAGATCACGCAGGTCGCGGCAGCCCACGGTGCGGGCAAAACGCGACAGCGTGGCGGTGCTGACTTCGGCGCGTTGCGCGAGGTCTTCGAGGCTGGCGCTGGCGGCAAAACCGACGTCGTCGAGCATCAGCCGGGCGATGCGACCTTCGCCGGCGCTGAAGGAATCCTGGCGGGCGCGGATCTGGTAGAGGATGTCCATGGGCGGCGGGCTCCGGTTACAGCAGGTAAGAGAGGCCGACGGTCAGGCCGAACGCGACCAGCGAGATCAACGTCTCGAGCACGGTCCAGGTCTTGAACGTCTGCGCGACCGTCATGTTGAAGTATTCCTTGATCAACCAGAAGCCGCCGTCGTTGACGTGGGAAAAGATAACCGAGCCAGCGCCGGTCGCCAGCACCAACAGTTCAGGGTGTGGATAACCCAGACCAATGGCCACTGGTGCGACCACGCCGGATGCGGTGGTCATGGCCACGGTCGCGGAACCGGTGGCGACGCGCATTAACGCCGCGAACAACCAGCCCATGATCAGCGGCGACAGGTGGAATTCGTGGGCGAGACCGACAATCTGATCGGTGACGCCAGCCTCCACCAGAATGCGGTTCAAGCCACCGCCAGCACCGACCAGCAGGGTGATACTGGCGGTAGGTGCCAGACATTCGTTGGTGAATTTCAGAATCGATTCACGGTTGAAACCCTGGGCGATACCCAGCGTCCAGAAGCTCAACAAAGTCGCCAGCAGCAGCGCAATCACCGAGTTGCCGATGAACAACAGAAACTGATTGAAACCGCTGCCCGGGGTAGAAATCAGGTTGGCCCAGCCGCCGATCAGCATCAGCACCACCGGCAACAGAATGGTCGCCATGGTGATGCCGAAACCCGGCAGTTTGTCGCGCGGTTCGCGGTCGAGAAATTGTTTTTCCAGCGGGTTATCCGCCGGCAATTGAATGCGCGGCACGATGAATTTGGCGTACAGCGGACCGGCAATGATTGCGGTCGGAATGCCGATGGCGATCGCATACAGCAACGTCTGCCCGACCGATGCCTGATAAGCCTGCACCGCGAGCATCGCCGCCGGGTGCGGCGGCACCAGCGCATGCACCACCGACAGGCCGGCGACCATCGGCAGGCCGACCATCAGAATCGACACGCCGACGCGACGTGCCACGGTAAAGGCAATCGGCACCAGCAACACAAAACCGACTTCGAAGAACAGCGGCAGCCCGACCAAAAAGGCGATGCAGACCATCGCCCAGTGCGCGTTCTTCTCGCCAAACTTGTCGATCAGCGTACGCGCCATCTGCTCGGCGCCGCCGGACTCGGCCATCATCTTGCCGAGCATCGTCCCCAACGCGACCACCAGCGCAATATGCCCCAGCGTCTTGCCTACCCCGGCCTCATACGCCCCTACCACACCCGACGGCGGCATCCCCGCGACCAGCGCAAGACCAATGGAAATCAGGGTGATTACGATGAACGGGTTGAGCCGGTAACGGGCGATCAACACGATCAGCGCAATGATGGCGACGGCGGCATAGACCAGCAGCCAATAGCCGAAGGAAGGCGTCATGCGGTACTCCTCGAAAGGGTCACGTTCGAATGGGTTGTGAAACTCATAAATCATTTCGAGATCGAGATTTCAAACCGCATGAAAGTAATTTTCGTGGAGAGGCAAGACGTGTCGCTAATGGATATGTCTTGTCGTGACTAATGAAAATTTCGGGGCGGGATTTACATACTTTTACAGCCAACACAGCCCCCTGTAGGAGTGAGCCTGCTCGCGATTGCGTCGTAACAGTCAATATCATCATTGGCTGAATGACCGCTTTCGCGAGCAGGCTCGCTCCCACAGTTTTGATCGCACTCTTCCAGACAGAATGCGCAAAACCTGTGGGACGTAGCGTACGGATCACACCATTTCGTTACGAATCCATTCAACCACCGACGTGCGTTTCGGTGCCCAGCCCAGCAGTTCGCGGGCGTGTTTGCCGCGTACGCGGCTGTTGGAACCGAGGCCGTAGTTGGCCATTTCGTAGCCCCATTCGGCTTCGGCGTCTTGCAACGGCCAGTCTTGCGGTTGACCCAGGTTCAGGGCTTCGGCCATGGCGGTGGTCATGTCGATGAACGATGCTTCGCCGCTTTCGACGAAGTAGAAAGTACCCGATACGTTCTTGGTCAGCGCCAGCAGGTACAGGGCGACGACGTCTTCGATGTGCACGTTGGACCAGATGTTCTGGCCAGTGCCAACGTGGCGCACCACACCGCTTTTACGCGCCTGTTTGAGCAGACGCGGCAATTGCACGCTGTCGCGGATAACGCCCAGGCTGTGGCCGTAGATCAGCGTGTTGCAGATCACCGCCGAGTTCACGCCGTCGTTCGCCGCTGCGAGGATCAGGTTATCGATTGCCACGCGCGCTGCTTTGTCGACAGTCGGCTCTGGCAAGTTGTCTTCGTAGTAGATGACATCGCTGGACTTGCCGCCCGATGCATCGCCGACGATGCTCGAACCGCTGGTGTGCAGGAACACTTTGCTGGAACCGCGCAAAGCATCGAGCAACGCTTCGACGGCGCCGCGATGGTCGCTGCTGGCGGCGTTGATTACTGCGTCGGCAGCACGGGCCTGTTCGGCGAGCAATGCTTTGTCGTCGAGGGTGCCGATGACCGGGGTCATGCCCAGCGCCTTGAGCTCAGCCGCTTGTTCAGGGTTGCGCACCAGACCGGTGACTTGATGCCCGGCCTTGACCAGACCGCTAGCGATGGAGCCGCCGATAAAACCGGCAGCGCCGGTGACGAATACGTTCATGGAGAAACTCCCTGCGTGAATAAGTGATGGGTCGAGTATCGGCCTGTGGGTCCGAGGAAAAACCCGCCCTCGACCAATTCACTCTTGCGCAGAGGTCACGAATCAGCCCTTGAAATCGGCGCTGGCGTAAGCGGCGAGTTTGCTCTGGATAAAGTCGAGGAAACACTGAATGCGCAACGCCAGTTGCGAGTTCCGGTAGTACACGGCGTTGATCGGCTGGCGATAACCGCTGTTGAATTCAGCGAGCAAGACTTTCAGGCGCCCGGCCCGAATGTCATCGATGGTCATGAAGTGCGACAGGCAGGCGATGCCCTGCCCTTCCAGCGCCAGATGGCGCACGGTCTCGCCGCTGGAGGCGCCGATCGCCGGGTTGATCGGCCAGCGGTCACCGTGCACGTAGCGCAGCGGCCATTGGTTGAGGCCTTCGTTCTGAGTGAAGCCGAGCAAGGTGTGTTCGCTCAAGTCCGCGACTTGCTGCGGCGCGCCATGTTTTTTCAGGTAAGCCGGACTGGCGACGATCAGCAGCGGACTGCAACCGAGCGAGCGCGCATGCAGCGTCGAGTCAGCGAGGGTGCCGATACGGATGGCGATGTCGGTGCTTTGTTCCAGCAGGTCAATGATCAGGTCATTGCTGTTGAGTTCGAGCTGGATGTCCGGATAGAGGCGGCGGAATTCGTCGATGTACGGGACCACTGCGTGGAGCATGAACGGTGACGCGGCGTTGATCCGCAGGCGCCCGGACGGCGTTTGCTGGCGCGAGGACAGGCGTTCTTCAAGTTGATCCATCTGATCGAGAATCAGCTTGGCCTGCTCGAAGAAATACTTGCCCTCTTCGGTCAGATCCATGCGCCGCGTGGTGCGGTTGATCAGTGTGGTGTCGAGTTTGGCTTCCAGCTTCGACAGCGTGCGGCTGACCGCCGACGGCGTTTGCCCGACCTGTTCGGCGGCAGCGGAAATCGAACCGCATTCGATCACGCAGACGAAAATCTGCAACTCATCGGATCTGGCTTTCACGGGTGTCCTCAAATCGATTGGCCTGCTCCGCAGGCTCAGGCCTTCGATAGTAGCCGAGCATCAGCCCTTGAGGCCAAACACCTCGGTCAGATGCTGCTCGTAACGCGCCACATCAGCCTCGATGTTCGGCCGCTTCATCACATCCACACAAAGGAACGTCGGCAACCCGGTCATACCGAGAAACTCGTTGGCCTTGTGGAATGGGAAGTACACCGCGTCGATGCCTTTGGCTTCAAAGAAATCAGTCGGGTCATCGAAGGCCTGCTGCGGTGCGTTCCAGGTCAGCGACAGCATGTATTGCTTGCCCTGAATCAGACCGCCGCTGCCGTACTTCTGCGACGCATCGGAACGGGTGCGGCCATCGCTGGCGTAGAGGCTGCCGTGGCCCTCGGTGAAGACTTCGTCGAGGTACTTTTTCACCGTCCATGGCGCGCCCATCCACCAGCCCGGCATCTGATAAATGATCACGTCGGCCCAGAGAAATTTCGCCACTTCTTCGGCAACGTCGTAGCCCTCGTCGATGAAGGTGGTTTTCACATCGAAGCCGCCACGATCCAGCACGCTCAACGCGGCTTCATGCAGAGTGGCGTTGTAGCGACCGTCAGAGTGGGCGAATTTTTTACCGCCATTGAGCAACAGCACTTTTTTCATGAGAAAGCCTCGGCGCAGCCATTGGGCTGGATGGAGAAGGGAAACTGGAATGGCGGCAGATTAACGATCCGCCTCGCGCGGAATAAGGCCCGATCGCGCAAAATACATTTGATCAAAAAGCACGAATCCATCGCCGATTGTTGCAATAACATCCGCGGCATTCTGAATGTGAGGAGTCGTTGTGATGAGTGAACGTTTGGGTTTTATCCTGCACGCCAAGACCCGCCCGGAACAATCCGAGGCTTTCGAAGCGCTGTTTCGCGCCTACGTCGAACCGAGCCGCGCCGAGCCAGGTTGCGTCGAGTACCACATGCTGCGTGATAAGGAAGATCCGACGCTGTTTATCTTCTACGAGATCTGGGCGTCGCAGGCGCATCTGGATGTGCACTCGAACCTGCCGCATATGAAGGCTTTCTTTGAGCGGCGCATGGATTATCTGGAACGTGATTTTGATATCCGCCAGATTGAAATGCTCAGCGAAGCTTCGGCTAACCGCTGATCAATAAATGGGCGCCAAGCGCGCCCATACCGATAAAGAACACCCGCTTGAACAGCACGGCGCTGATGCGTTCGCGCAGCCATTGGCCCAGCAACATACCGAGAATGGCCGGGATCAGCGCCAGCAGCGAAGCACTCAGTTCGCCGCCACCGAGGGCGCCACGCCAGAGCAATCCTGCGGCCAATGCCAGCGTCGAAACGGTGAATGACAGGCCCAGTGCCTGCACCAGTTGATCGCGGTTCAAGCCCAGCGCTTGCAGGTACGCCACCGCCGGAATCACGAAGACGCCGGTGGCCGAGGTGATTACGCCAGTGATCAAACCGCACGCCGGACCCAGCCAGCCTTCATGGCGCGGATTGACGCTCAGCGTTGGCAGAAACAAACCACTCAACGCATAGAGCAATAACGCCGCGCCCAACCCGCGCACCACCCAATGCCCGCCCGCCATGCCGATCGATAACGTGCCTATTCCGCTGCCGAGGAAAATCATCAGCAGCATCGGCCAGAGGCGTTTGCTCAGTCCTTTCAAGTGCCCGCCGAATGCCAGTTGCCAGACATTGGTCAGTGTTGCCGGGATGATCAGCAACGCGGCTGCCTGCGACGGTGCCATAGCCAGACCGAGCAAGCCCATGGCGACGGTGGGCAGGCCGAGGCCGATCACGCCTTTGATCAGGCCGGCGAGGATGAACGTCAGGATGACCAGTAAGGACAGGGCCAGACCGAGGTTTTGATAGAAGTCCGCGAGTGTGTTCATGGCGCTACTGTGCGCCAGTCGGGGTTGGCTGAAAATCTGCCATATACTGATGGTGCCTCTCTTTTAGCAAGAGGCTGATTATTCCATTGAGGCTTCTGGCCCATTCGCGAGCAGGCTCGCTCCCACATTGGATGTGTGTCGTACGCAACTCCCTGTGGGAGCGAGCTTGCTCGCGAAGGGGCCAGCCCGAACACCCTAAAACCAGAGGCCACCCTCATGCACTTCGACCTCACCGACCTGCGCCTCTACCTGCACATCCTCGACACCGGCAACATCACCGCTGGCGCCGTCCGCAGCCATTTATCGCTGGCCGCCGCCAGCGCCAGAATCCGCGCAATGGAAGCCTCGCTCGGCATCGATTTCCTCGAACGCGGCCGTCGTGGCGTCACCCCGACGCCGGCCGGTAAAGCGTTGGCCCAGCACGCGCGCATCCTCCTGCAACAGGCCGAACGCCTGCAGCAGGATCTGGCCGACTATGCCCAAGGCGTCAAAGGTCAGGTGCGTTTGCTGTGCAACACCACGGCGATCACCGAATACCTGCCGGAAGTACTCGCGGACTTCCTGCGCGATCATCCCAATCTCGACATCGACTTGCAGGAGTTGCCCAGCGCGCGCATCACCCATGCCTTGCGCCAAGGCGCGGCGGACCTCGGGATCGTCTCCGATGCGGTCGACACCCACGGTCTGCAGACCCGGCCCTTTCGCGACGATCCATTGGTGCTGATCCTGCCCCCTGAGCATGTTTTGGCGAGTCAGGCGTCGCTGACGTTTGGTGAAACCCTGGCGCACGACTACGTAGCGCTTGGCAGCCACAGCGCGTTGGCGATTCACCTGGAGGAACAGGCGCTGCACATCGGCCAGCGCATGTCGATCCGGATCCGTGCCGATGGCTTCGAGGGCGTCATGCGCATGGTGGCGCGAGGTGCGGGGCTGGCTATCGTGCCCAAGGTGGCCATCGAGCGCTGGGCGGCGGTGCACTCGGTAACGTGCCGGCCGCTGGACGAAGTCTGGGCGCATCGCACCTTGCAACTGTGCGCACGGGACTTCGACCACCTGCCCGGTTACGCCCGGGCCTTGTTTGATGCGCTGGTGCCTTGACTCTACCGCTAGGGGCAGACTCTATCCTGTGAGCTTCATTTCAGGAGTACACACAATGAGCAAACGAATGCTCGTGATACTGGGTCACCCCTCCACCGACAGCTTTTGCGGGGCATTGAGTGAGACTTACGTTCAGGCCGCCAAGGACGCCGGGCATGAAGTGCGGCTGCTGCGTCTGGATGCGCTGGAGTTCGACCCGGTCCTGCACGAAGGCTACAACAAGGTGCAACCACTGGAGCCGGACCTGCTGCAAGCCCAGGCCGATATCACCTGGGCTGAACATCTGACATTCGTCTATCCGATCTGGTGGGGCGGGATTCCGGCACTGTTGAAAGGCTTCGTCGACCGGATTTTCCTGCCGGGTTTCGCCTTCAAATACCGCGAAGGCAAAGCCTTCCCCGACAAGCTGCTCAAAGGCCGCACCGCGCATTTGCTGGTGACCATGGACACGCCGTACTGGTACTACAAATGGATTTACGGCATGCCGGGGCTGAATCAGATGCGCAAGACCACGCTGGAATTCTGCGGCATCAAGCCACTGAAGACCCTGACCTTCGGGCCGATCCTTGGCTCCAAGCCAAACCAGCGCGATGCCTGGCTGGAACAGGCGCGCGTGACCGCCGCCGTCTAAGGCTTTCCAGCCGCCTCAACTGACGGCGCACAAGTCGCCGTCAGTGCCTCTTCGGGCTTCCTCCACGAGCCCGTCCGTCGCCTGTGCACGTCATTTACGCGCAGTTGCCATTTTCAGATGATATTGGACATATAATCGCCGCCGATCCGGCATGACGCCCGATCGCGCTACGCTATGTTTGACCATCGAGACGGACCTTATGTATATCGGCAAAGCCGCCCAGCTGTCGGGCACCACAGTCAAAAGCATTCGCCATTACGAAGAAATCGGTCTGTTGCCCGAGCCCAAGCGTGAAGGCAAATACCGTATCTACAGCCAACAAAGTGTCGAAGTGTTGACGTTCATCAAGTGCGCCCAGCAACTGGGCTTCAAGCTCAAAGAGCTGCAGGTGATCCTCAACAACTACCGCGGCGACGAATTCCCGTGGGACATGGCGCAACGAGCCATTGCCGAAAAAAAAGCCGAACTGGTGACCCAGATCGGCGATTTGCAGCAATTGCATGATGGCCTTGAGGCGTTTGAACACAACCTCAACGACGCCCGCCAGGAATGTCAGTTCGAGCGCATCGCCCGCTATGGCGAAAAAAACCCGGTCAATACACTGAACTGAAAACCCTGCTGCGCCGCATGACCGGGTTCGCCCGTCGTCTCAGGGCAGGCGCGCCCGGTCGTTGGCGAATCAGCCCGGTACCGCCTCCCCTTCTGTGCGCAGCGCTTGAACCGGCGCATGCACCGGTGCTATCGCCGCAAAGAACCACGGTGACACCAGCGTCACCAGGACAATGGTCATGACCCCGCTGGAAAACAGCGCCATCGCCACCAGTGCACCCAGATCGACAATCGGCTTGAAGTCGGAAAACAGCAGCGCCATGAAGCCTACGGAGAAGATCACCACGTTGATCACCGTCGAGCGGCCAACGCTGTGCATCGCCTGCAAAATAGCCGCGTCGATCTCAATGCCCTGCTGCACCAGCAACTTGATGCGCGACAGCAGGTGCACCGCGTAATCCACCACGCCGACCACCAGGAACGTCACCAGCGTCGTGCCGATGTTCAGCTCAATACCGAAGAGGAACATGAAGCCATAGACCGTCACCGACGTGGTCAGCAAGGTCAGCATGCCGAGCACACCGAGGCGCACCGATTTGAGCCAGTACATCATCATCAGCGTGACGACCAGCAAGGCCAGGGAAAAACTCAGCACCTGGCCCTGAGTGATTTCCTGCAACACCCCGGTCCAGATCAACGGCGTGCCGGCGTGGGTCACTTCCAGGTTGGCCGGTTTGTTCACCAGCAACCAGGCATCGAGGCGATCGAGCATGCCCTGATAGTCGCTGGCGACGGACGAGGTCATGGTGTACAGGGTCAAGGCCTTGGAGAAATCGGCGTTGAGCACGTTGTTCAGGTCCGAACCGCCGCCGTTTTCGAACAGCATCACGTGCTGCTCGATCAGCGAATTGCCCGGCACTTCAAACTGCTCGACCTGCCCGTCGTCATTGACCGAGGTGACCTTCTCCACGGCATTCGGCACCCGCAGATACTCCGGGTTCATGTCGTTGAGCACCAGGTTCATGCGCTTGACGTACGTGGCCAGCGAGTAGCCGTAACTGACGTTCGGTTGCTGCTTGATGAAGTGGTCGAGCTTGTCGATGAACTGCACCACTTCGGTGGTCAGCACGCCGCGCGGCTCTTTGCTGTCGATCGCGATCCAGCCCGGCGCCGTGCCCGCTACTTTGGCGTGGTTGATGAACTGATCCGACACGCGAATGTGGCTTTCCGGCTTGAAGTAAGCAATGCCGGAGTCTTCGATATCGACGCGGAAGGTGAACACGGTAGCCAGTGCCAGCAGCGGCAGAATGACCATCAGGATCGGTTTGCGAAAGCGGATCATCCAGGCACAGAACGCCACCAGATACCGCGAGATGATCGATTCCTTGTGTACTTCAGCCTTGGCCTGCTGCGGCTGATCCTTGCCCCAGATCGCGATCCACGCCGGAATCAGCAGCAGCGAAATGATTAACGCTGCCGTCAGACCGATCGACATGAACACGCCGAAATTGCGGATGCTGACAATGTTGTTGGTGGTGGAAATCATGAACGTGGCGATGGTCGTCACGGTCGTCAACACCACCGGCACCACCATCAGACGCTGGGTTTCACGGTTGGCCTCACGATTGCTCTTGCCCGCGTTTTTCTGCTCGTAATATTCAGCCATCACGTGGATCGCATCGGAGCAGCAAATGGTGAAGAGGAACACCGGCAGCACACTGGTCAACAGGTCGAACGGCACCCGCAACAGCGCCATCAGGCCCAAGGTCCAGATGGTGCAGAACAGAATGTTGAACAGCGGCAGCAGCACGCCCAGTGGTTTGCGGAAGAAGAAAATCAGCAGCAAGGTAATCAGCAAAAACACGATCGGAAACAGCACGGCCAGGTCATGATCGATGATCTCCTGCTGCGCGGCGATGAAGATCGGCATGCCGGCAATGAAGATTTCGTCCTTGTACTCCGGGTGTTCGGCCTGATATTGCGCGACGATGCCGCGCACGATCTGATAGGCGCGCAATTGCGCCTGAGCGTCGTCCTGCTTGGTGCCAAGTTCGGCCACCAGCATCGCGACTTTCTTGTCCTTGGACACCACCCCGTCGACCATCAATTCGTTGCCCATGATCTGCGACTCGACCAGCGCCGGGTCCATGTCATAGGCATTCAGGGTTTTGTGGATCAACAGCTCGCCGTCGTCGGTCAGGACGATGTTTTCCAGGTCGCCCATCGAGGCCATTTCGCGGATCGGGTTGATCCGCTCGGCGAGAAAGGTCAGGAACAGCTGATCATGGGAATCCCAGTTTTGACTCTGGGCATGATCACGCAAGGCCTTGGCGTTAGCGTAATCGTTCTGCGAAAAGCCATCCTCGAGAATGTCCCGGGTCAACAACTGCGCACGGCTGTCGTCTGCATGCCGGGCGACGATTTGCGCCAACTGCTCCTTGTCGGCATCGTTGGCCAGAATCATCTTGCGCACTGATTGCGACATCGAAAACAGTGCGTTGAGCGTCGATTTGTTGAACACCGTTTGCGGGTTGTTCAGCGCCACCATGACCGAGTCGAACGTGCCGGTGAATTCACCCTGCAAATCGATGATGGTCTTGCGCGCCGGGTGGCTTTCCTTGAGCAGATAAGGGTTGGTGTCGGACACCAGCGCGCCCAGCGTATAAGTGAAATACGCCGTAATCGCCACCAGCAGGAAAACAATCGCCCGCGCATAGCGCTCGACGAAATTCAGATATCTTTCCATGATCATGCGGTTCCAGGTCGTCGGGGTCGGCGCTTAGCGGGCAGACACGGCAAAGTCCGGCAGGTCACCGGTTTTCAGCCCGCGTTTGATGGCGGTCTGGGTGAAGAGGCGGTCTTCCAGAGAGACGTTGTACTGCAACTGGTTGAAGCGCATTTCCGAACGCGTGCCGTCGATGAAGTGCTCGGTTTCACTGAGCACGATGCTGTCGATCGAATCGATGGTCGCGACTTTCTGCGTGCGCATCTGCTTGATCAGCACGCCTTTGACGTCGAAGAAATCCTGACGCATGACCAGGAAGTTCTGCTTGTCGATCCACACCTTCAGCTTGTTGTAACCAGTCTTGGCCAGCACTTCGGGGGACGCCGGTTCGCGCTCGATCACGTAGCAGTCGCGGCCCTTGATCTGTTCTTCGCCGACGAGCTTCTGCGAGTAATCCTTGACGCGGATCTTGTCCAGATCGGCGTACGAGTACTCACTGCCCATGAACGAGCCACGCTTGTCGGTGGTGGAGATGCGGCGGGTCTGGCGGCTGACTGGCAGGTACATCCACTGGCTGTCTTCCAGGCCGAGGGTTTCGTGCGGGTTTTCGATGTGGAAGGCCACGTCACGGACGTCAGTCGGCGCGGAAAAGTACATGCTGAACTTGTCGCTGTCCGGGTAATCCTTTTGCAGATAGGTGAACTCGCGAACCCGGGTATTACCTTTCTTGTCATGCAGGATCAGCGAAACCTGGGACATGAAGCTGTTCCCGTCATTGCGATCGCGTACCTGACGGATGATCTCATCGGCATTGCCAGCCTCGGCGGCACTGGCGCAGGCGCTGCCAAGGATCAAAGCGGCGGTGGTCAGACTTTTCAAAAACGGCAACATAACAACTTCCTTTTCGTTGGATGAGTGCACCTGCGCGAGCGCGGCAGGCGTGATGGGTCAGAACAGATAACCGGCCGACAGCCGCACTTGATCGCGCTTGCTGTACTCGCCAAAAGACCTGTCGGGTTTGCCGAAGAACACATCCACTTCCAGGCCGAGCTTGATGTAGTCCACCGGCTTGTAGGTGAAGATGCCTTGCAGCAATGCGTTGTCCTGAAACGGTGGTGAGGCAGCAGCGACCAGACGACTCTTGAGACGGTCCTGCCAATGGGTGCCTTCGGCCGACAGGGTGAACAGCGGTTCGCGTTTGTCCTGCAACATGCCGTCCTGCCAGTCGAGCAACACCTGCTCCTGCCATTGCGCGGAGATCAGCCAGTCGCGCAACAGGTAGTCGACACCCAGCAGTGACTTGACCATAGGCGTGCTGTCCGCACCGTAGGCACGCGTCGGATTGGTCACGCGCCAGTTGTCGAAATACGCCACCTCGCTGCGCACCACGATGCTGTGCCCGGCGTCGATCGCCAGCCCGGCACCGCCCATGGTGTAACGGGGAAACTGCCGTTCCAGCCGCGTACGGCCGTCGTCGGCGAGGCCTTCGACCGCGTACACCGGGTCCTGCTGACGCGCGCTCAAGGCGACAAAACTGGTGTCCACCGCGCCGATCCGGCCGTTGGCGCTCAGGCCATAGGAATAGCCTTTGTCGCCGTCATAGCCGGGCTTGGAGTCGAGCAGGAAATACTGCGGGTCCGGCGTAGCAAACAGTGGCGCGGCAAATTCACTGCCCTCAACCGGCGCCTGGTTTTTCACGAAGTCAGTGATCCACAGCGCCTCCAGCTCCCACTCGCCCAGCGGTTGCGCAAAGCGCACCATGGGCACGGCGATGCGGCTGTCTTCGAGCAGCGGCGTCAGACCGTCGCGATAGTCCAGCGGGTTGATCTGATCGAGCACGCGCAATTCATCCGCGCGGCCCCAGACCACTTGCTGCCAGCCCACCGTCACTTCGCCGTCACCCAGCGAATGGCCGACGTAGAGGTGCCGCCAATCAGCGTCGAAACGGTACTTGTCGCGCGCCCGTTCGCTGTACGGATTGTTGCCGTCATAGCGCGCGTCGTAACGCACGCGCCCCTTGGCCTTGTAGTAACCGCCCTCCCAGTTGTCTTCCAGGTTGGCTTTGAAATACACGGCTTTTTGCGTGACCTGATCGTCGCCGTGCAGACGCATGGCCGTGGCCACGCCGACTTCTCCGTCGGCGTAATCGGGCTTCAGATCAGCGACGGTAAATTCGGCCATCGCGGCGGGCGCAGCCATGCACGCCCACACCGCACCCACAATGTGACTGTTGTGAAATCGAAGCATCGCTACATTCCCAACCCGACACCGCCATCGATCACCAGACTCTGCGCGGTCACCCCGCCAGCCTCGGGGCTGGCCAGGTAACGCACCATCGCCGCCACTTCTTCGCTCTGGATGAAACGGCGCATCGGCAGTTTCTTCTTCGCGTTACGCACGATCTGCTCCTGGGTCAAACCGGCAATTGCCGCTTGCGTCGCCAGTTCACCCTGCAACATCGGCGTATCGATCCACGCTGGCAGAATCGCGTTGACGGTGATCTGCCGCGAAGCGAGATCCAGCGCCAGCGCCTTGGTCATGCCGACGATGCCGTGTTTGGACGCGCAGTACGCGGTGTTGCGCACCTTGCCGGCACGACCGAGGATCGACGACATGTTGATGATCCGCCCACGGTCGGGCATCAGCGCCAGACACAACGAGGTCACGTAGAACGTGCCATTGAGGTTGACCGAAATCACCTTGTGCCAGTTGTGCAGATCTTCCGGTTCGTTCTCGTTGCAGATGCCGGCGCTGTTGACCAGCACATCGACGTATTCGACTTGCGAGCCGAGCTTCTTGAAGAACGCCTCCATGGCCGGCAGGTCGGCAATGTTCGCCGCGTGGGTTTCGACCCGCGCCTTGATTTGCTCCTGTTGCTCATCGACCCAGCGCTGCAGTTCGGCCAGATCGAGATCCAGCAGGATCAGGCGATTGTCGGCGTCGGCGGCAAAGTTCTCGGCAACCGCGCGGCCGATGCCTTTGGCCGCACCGGTGATCAGAATGGTCCGGCTCATGGCATTTTCAACCCGCCGTTGACCGACAGGACCTCCCCGGTCAGGTACAAACCGCGATCGGCGAGGTACAGCACCGCTTCGGCGATTTCTTCCGGTTCGGCGTAGCGTTTGATCAACAGACGCGACTGGATTTCTTCTTCCTGACTGCCGATCAGCGCCGTACTCATCTCGGTCTTGACGATGCCCGGGGCGACCGCGTTGACGCGAATGTTGCGCGGCGCCAGCTCCACCGCCAAGGCACGGGTCAGCGATTCGACCCCGCCCTTGGCGGCGGCATAGTTGCTTTGGCCTTTGCCGGGCTTCTGCGCCGCCACCGAACTGATGTTGACGATGCAACCGCTGCGCTGGCGCAACATGCCCGGCACCACCTGCTGACAGCAGAGCATCGTGCCAATCAGGTTGGTCTGGATCACCTCGACCAGGTCGCGCGCCGACATCGTCGCGAGCAAGCCGTCACGGGTGATGCCGGCGTTGTTGACCAGCAGATCGATACGCTGAAAATGCTGATCGACCCGTTCGAAAAACGCCTTGATGCTGTCGCCGCTGCTGACATCGCACTGCAACGCCAGACAATCGATGCCCAACGCCTGTACCTCATCGCGCAAGGCCATCGCCGCGACTTCATCGCGCACGTAACTGAACGCGATCTGATAACCCGCCCCGGCCAGGGTCTGGACAATCGCCCGGCCGATGCCGCGACTGCCACCGGTCACCACTGCTACTTTATTCGGCATGACCGTTCCTTAAAGCGAGTTGTCGGTTTTGAACTGCGCGAGGCTGAAGCCGTGAGTCGCCGCCAGTGCACGAATCTGCTGCACTTGCTCGCGGCTGATGTCGCCATAGGAGTAGTGCTGTTTCATCCCGGACAGGCCCATCAGCACCGACTCGGCCATGCACGCGTACAACTGACCCTGTTTGAGATAGGCGCGAACGTTTTTCACCAGGCCATCGCCCAGCGGCGTCTGCACGATGCCGCCGTGCATGTAGAGCACGTCGGAGCGCTGGCTAGTGAGGTTCTGGTCAACGTTCAGCGGCACGGCGATGTCGCAGATCACGCTGTTTTCGGCGAAGTGTTCGGCAAAGAGAAACGGCTGCGGTGCGTTCGCCGCGCAGAGCACGATGCGCGCCTGTTTCAGCACATCAAGATCGTTGCTGACGGTGATGAAGGCGCTCGCGCCCAAGCGTTCTTCGACCAGTTTCGCTACGCGCAGCCCCAGATCGGCACTGCTGCCGTGGGCCTGCAACAGCGCATCGATTCCATCAATTTGCTGCAGGCGACGGGCGAGGCGATCGTGTTCGGCGACACCCTTGAGAATCGCGCGGGCGGCTTCGGCGTAAATCTGTTGCGCGGTTTTTTCCAGACGACGCAGGGAACCGTCGCGGCCGCTACCGATGAGGATCAGGTGCTCGACGCTGGTCGACAGCAGCGAGGCGTAGGTCGAGGCGATGTTGCCGGCGGCACCGACCACTGCAGCGGTCTGCTCGCCCAGCTCAAGGCCTTGCTGTTTGCAGCCCTGTTCGATGGCTTCCAGGCCCATGCCGATGGTCAGCGCGTTGCCGGAAGTCAGCGCCATGTCGGGAATCTGCAGCGCCTGGCAATTGTTGGTGACGATCGAGGTGTACATGCCCAGCCCGGCGACGCTGTAGCCTTCGGCGCGGGCATCCTTGATACGGTTGCCGACTTCTTCGCGGATGGTTTGCAGATCGCCGCTGGCGATGTACGCCGCCATGGCGTCGGAATCCATGCACAGCGGGTACAGGGTGAACTCCACGGCGGTGCCGAGTTTCGAGCGAATCTGCACCGGGCCGATTGGCGCGGCACGGCGCTCGGGGGCCATGCGTTTGATGAACTCGCGTTTCTGTTCAGCGCTCAGGGTCGACAGTGAAGGATCGACGTCGCTGAGCATGTCCGAATCAATCAAATGGTTGATGAACGCCACGCGGGCCACCACGCGCACGTTCTCATCAGACTTTGGGCGGGTTTCGGCCTCCTTGAAGCTGACCTCACGCGCCGGTACATCAGCGATGCTGTCGGCACACACCCCGGCGGCCAGCGGGAAGGCATCGCGGCGGCGCAACATGTCGCAGACTTTCTGCAGGGAGCCGATCAAGCCGTCGATTTCTTCGAAGGTGATGCACACCGGCGGCTCCAGTCGAATCACATTGGCGTTGCTGCCCGACGGCGCCACGCGCAGGGATTCGAATTGCAGCAGGTAGCCGGCGATGATGTAGCCCAGCGCATCGTTGTACTGCGCCGAGGCCTGAACCAGTGAACTGGTGCCGGTCAGGTCGTGCAGTTCGAAGCCCAGCAGCAAGCCGCGCCCACGCACGTCGGCGATGACGTCCGGGTACGCTGCTTTGAGTTCCAGCAGCGAAGCCTTGAGGTACTCGCCCTTCTTGTTCACGTCCTTGAGCATCGCGCTGTCGTTCTCGAACAGACGGCGCAAGGCCGACAGGGCGATGTGGCAGGACGCGTCATCTTCGGCAAAGGTCGAACTGTGGATGTAGCTGAAATCGTTTTCGTAGTGGCTGGCGCGAATCACCGTCGCGGCGATTTTCATCAGGCCACCGCCGAGCGCTTTCGACAGGCAGTAGTAATCACCCTGCAAGTTGAAATGGCTGGCGCCAAGCAAGGTGCCAGTGCGGCCGAAACCCGATTGCACTTCGTCGATGATCAGCGGGCATTGCTGCTCGTTGCACAGACGCCGCAGGCCCAGATAAAACTCATTGGCAAACTCGTTGATGCCGCCCTCGCCCTGAATCGGCTCAAGTAATACGGCGGTGATCGCACTGAACGCCTCACGGCGAACCTGCAGGGTTTCGCCGCTCCATTCCAGGCTCAGCCAGTGACGCACGTGGCGGGCCGGCAGCTCTTGCAATTGCTGGGGTTGCTGCGGGTCGATGAACTCGACGTTGAGGCCGAAACGGGCGAACGGCTTGCGGTACTGCTTGCCATAGGTCAACTGAACGGTGTTCACCAGTTTGCCGTGGAAGCTGCCGCGTACAGCGAGGAACACCGGCTCGACATGCAGTTGCGCCAGGTTGTGCTGACGCACCGCTTCGGCCACTTGGCGCACGGTGACGCAGGATAGATTCTGCGGCAGCAGGCCGGCGGGCAAATCGAGATCGTCGATGTCCAGTTCGACGTAAGCCTTGTCGCTGGCAACCAGATTGGCGAGGGCGAAATCACGCTCGTCGAATTGCTTTTGCAGGTTTTTCTGACGACGGTATTCGGCGTGCTTGACGGCGATTTCCACCGACTCTGCGCCACTGTTGGAGAAGGTCGAAATGTAGCGTTCGCTGTTGTTCAGCTCACGGTTGAACGCTTCACTGAGCTCACGCCCCAATTGACCGGCCGCACCGCGCACCGACATCTGCGCATTGAACGGCACATCGGCACGCAGCAGGTCGACGAGTTGATCGACAAATTGCGGATCGTTGTGGCCATACAGCGCGGCGCCGTAACCGCCGAGGAAGTCAGTAACCGTCACCTCTTCGCCCTGGCGGTCGCGGTAAAACAATTTACTGCCCAGCGCTCTGTGGAACTGGCACTCCAGGCCCAGGGCCTGCATCAATTCAACGAATTTCGGCCGTACGTAATCGCGGTAATCCATGACAGTTCTATCCCTTGAGTAAAAAATCAGCTGCGTTTCGTTGCGTGCCGACGGTCAGTCAGCCGCGTGAAATTCGAGTTGGTAACCGGCGCTAAAACCGTTGTCGTCGCGGTTGATGACCAGGCAATCGTGGAGCACGGCATCGCGCGGCCCGCCGATAACGAACGGCAGATGCGCATCCAGCGGTTGCTCCAGGCCACTGACCGGCGGGATGCTCTGCGCCTGCAAAGCCAGCCGGGCAAAGATCAGATCAACCAGGCTCGGTGCACCACTGAGCATGCCGGTCAGCGGCGTGCTGCTGGTGATGTGCGCGGCGCCGGTTCGCGCCAGCGTGCGGGCCAGATCGGCATCCTTGTGCGGATCGCCAGTGGCGCTGCTGATCAGCAGATCCACCTGTTTGTCCGGCAAGCTCAGCGAGTCCAGACGCGGATGGGCGAACAGTGCTGTCAGGCAGGCTTGCGGCCCGCCCGGCAGATCATCGGCGCGGCGCAGTACCAGCGCCGCCGCACCTTCGCCGGCAATGCCGCCACGGCCCTGGCGATCAAAGGCACGCAGGCTTGGCGAACCGTCGGTGCTGATCACCCCCGCCTCGGCCAGTGCGGCGAGGGCCAGCGGATCCAGTTCACTACCCGCGCCCACCACAATGGCCGCATCGATCCGACCGCTCTGCAACGCCGCGCAGGCTTCGCGCAGCGCCGCCAGATTGCCGGCCACGCCTTGCATGTAGGCGTTGCATTCGCACTCAAGCTTCAAGGCCAGACTGACGACGCCGAGCAAACCGTTGCTCAGGCTCTTGAGCACCAGAAACGGATCGAGCGCGCGCTCCTGCAACACACGTTTGGCCAGACGCTGCATGTCGGCACCGCTCTCGGTCTGACATTCGTGCAGCAGTTCACCGTAAGACGCGAGCGAGGGATGGGTGTAACCGCCCTGGCAGCAATAGAGACCAAAACGCACGTTGTCGCGGCCCGGTTCAAGCTCGGCCTCGGCCAACGCCTGGCGCACCGCACTGACGCCCCAGATCACCGCCGGCGGGCAGTAACGCTGGAGGTTTTGCGCAACGTCCTGACGGCTACGTTGATGATCTCGATCAGCGATGTGCCCGAACGCAGTCACCCGCTCGCTGCGGAACAGCGACGAGTTCAGGGGCGAGATTGCGCTGCGCCCTTCGCGGGCCGCCGCCCAGAAACCCTCAACGCCCCAGCCGGTGGGCAATACACAACCGCTGCCGGCGATCGCGACACGTACAGTGGCGTCAGTCATTTTCCATGCTCCCGATATTTGCCAAGGGCCAGCGAGGTATTGAGGCCACCGAAACCAAAGGAATTGCTCAACGCGTAATCCACTCGGCGGCTGACGGCTTGCCCGGCGCAGTAATCCAGATCGCACTGTTCGTCGGCGTCATGCAGGTTCACCGTTGGCGTGACCAGATCGTTGAGGCAGGCCAACGCGGTGACGATGCATTCAGGGGCGCCAGCGGCCGCGATCAGGTGACCGAACTGTGATTTGTTGGCGCTGACGGCCAGGGTTCGATAATGCTTGTGCTCGGCGAACACGCTTTTGATCGCCAGGGTCTCGGCCACGTCATTGAGCGGTGTCGAAGTGCCGTGGGCGTTGATCAGATCAATCTGCTGCGCGCGCAAACCGGCGTCATCCAGCGCGGCCTGCATCGCCAGTGCCGCACCGCGTCCTTCCGGTTGCGGTGCGGTGACTTTGTAGGCATCCAGACTGCTGCCGAAACCCAACACCTCGGCATACGGCGTGGCGCCACGGGCCAAGGCATGTTCGAGGCTTTCCAGCACGACAAAACCACCGCCCTCGCCGGCAATCAGACCGCTGCGGTCACGATCGAACGGACGGCACAGATCCGCGCCCCAGCGCTGCTCGCCCGACGCGGCACCGAGTAGATACAACGCGGCCATGGTGTCGAGGTTGAGCACCGAGTCGGCGCCACCCGCCAGCGCAACGCTGACTTCTCCGCGACGAATCATCTGGAAGGCATTGCCAATGGCTTGTGAAGCACCGGCACAGGCACTGCTGATATTGATCACCGGTCCTTCACAGCCCAGGTCGTCGGCGATTACCCGCGCCAGACGATCGTTGCTCTGGCGCAGTGAGCCATCGGCATTCACTTGCCCGGCCCGCGGCATCAGGTACGACCAACTCGGGGTGCCGCCATTCGGGGCTTCAGTCAGCAGCATGTCGGCGAGCATGTGCTGCGGTGCTCCCGAAGCACACAGCACCGCCGCGCCCCGCAACTGTTCTGGCTGCAAGCCGCTGTCACCGACTGCCTGCGTGGCAGCCACCCAGCCAAACCGACTGCGCTTTTCCAGCGGCATCGTCCAGGCCGGATGGCTGTGCAGTTTTTCCGGCAACAGGCGCATGTCGACAGGCGCGGCATAACGCACCGCGAACGACGCCTCTTGCAAGTCGTCCGGCTGCCATGGCCGCACGCAATGTTCGGCGCCGAGCATTTTTTCCCAGAGGGTCTGCCATTCGAAACCGAAACCGGTGACGGCGCCCATGCCGGTGATCACAATCCGTGTCGCACTCATGCGTGCTTCTCCATGGTTTCACTGGCCAACAGCAATGCGCCCCAATGACCGGCGCGAATGTGGCTGACGAGCAGCGTGTAACCCGGTGCCGCCGCCGTATCACCGCTGAGATGCAAAGTCAGTGCGGCCTCTGTCAGCAAGCCGCTGGCGCCCAGTTCGCCGGTCATGGCGCGGGTACTGCGAATCTCGCGCGGGAAAGCTTCGAGCAACTTCATCACTTGCCCGTCAGCGCAATTACCGACGATATGCTCGACGTCGCCGACCCGCAGTTTTTCGACGCTCAGGACCTGATCGATGACGCGCCGACCCACCGCCACAGAGCGTTGCGGATCGTTGCTGTAACCACGGGCAAATCCGGCAATGCGCACGGCGTGTGCCGCACCCGGTGCTGGTGTCGACGCCAGCAACAGCGCGGCGGCGCCCTCACCGAAAATCGCTTCGTTCGCCTGATCGGGCTCGCGCAGATACAGGGCCGGGGTCAGGTTCGGGCTGCTGCTGACCACCAACGCGGCGTCGGCATGTCGCTCGCCAATCTGCTGGCAAGCTTCGATCAGCGCATCCAGCCCGGCGTTGTCCTGAGAACAAAATCCACCCATTGGCCCATGGCAATTCAATGCTTCAGCCACATAGGCCATGACGCTGCTGTTGAGCAGGGTCAGCGCATGCAGGGGCGGTGTGTTGGCCAATAACTGCGCCAGTTGTTTTTGCGGCTGTTCGATGATCGCCTGCACCGCATCCCAGCAAGGACTCGGCGCGTCGACTTCAGGAATGGCCGCTGTCAGGGCAATGCGTGACGCGGACAATTGCAGCGCCGCCAGCGCTGGCGCCAGCCGTGCGGCGCAATGCAACAGGCGCAAGCCCTGCGGTTCGACGCTGCGCTGGATCTTGCGATCAAACAGATCACTGGCCAGTCGCGGCGTCGGCAAGGCAAACGCCTGACGCTGTGCGTCAAAGGCCAGCGGTTGCGCCGCGCAGGGTGTGCCGAGCAAGTCAGCGCATTCACTGCCCGCCACATTCAGCACCGCAGCGGCATTCAGGTAGATGGCTCGGTTCATGTCATGCCCTCCCCAGAACCAGCGAGCTGTTGATGCCGCCAAAGCCGAACGAGTTGGACATCACCACGCTGATCGGCTGTCGCACCGGCTCGCTCAAGAACTTCAGCGAAGGGTATTCGGCGCGCTCGGGGTCGTAATTCAGGGTGGGCAACAGCACACCGTCACGCAGGCTCATCAGCGACAGCACCGCTTCGATCGCGCCACTGCCTGCCAGGGAATGCCCGATGGCGGACTTGTTGGCGGTGAATGTCATGAAGTCCTGGCAGCCGCCGAACAGACGCTGCAGCGCCAACGCTTCACAACTGTCATTGGCCTGCGTGGAGGTACCGTGGGTGTTGACGTGTTGCACGGCGCTGCGCAGCAGCCCGGCGTCTTCGATTGCTGCTTCCATGCATTCCTCGTATTTACTGCCGTCGCGACTGCTGGAGGTCATTTTCTGCGCCTCGCAGACATTCGCGTAACCCAACACCCGGCCCAGTGGCGCAGCCTTGCGCCGTTGGGCGTGTTCAGCGGATTCGAGAATGACCATCGCCGAGCCTTCGCTGAGGACAAAACCGCTACGGTCAGGCATAAACGGGCGGCTTTGTTCGCTCGCCGGCAAGTCAGCCTGACAGAGCGCGCCGAGGCTGTTGAACATGTAATAAGGCAGTTCGTTGGCCATCAGTTCGACGGCGCCGCAGATAGCCAGATCGATCTCTCCGCGCTCGATCGCCCGGTAAGCACTGCCGATGGCCATGGTGCCGGCGGCACAGGCATCGGAATGGGTCGAGATGTGATCGCGGATGCCGAGCCGATCGGCCAGGTGCTGCGTCTGTTGATCGACCCGCCGGGTGAAAGTCGCGCTGGACGCTGCCGGACTGTCCAGCAGACGGTCGAGGTCGACGCGTCCGGCCTCATCCATGCACCGGCTGAGCCGCTGCAGGTCGTGGCTGTCGGCACAGTACTTGTTGGCGCCCAGAAACAGACCGCTGCGACTGTGGGCAAAGTCTGCCGGTGTCAGACCGGCATGCTCCAGCGCCTGCCGGGCAACGTATTCGGCCAGCACACTTTGCCGTGGGTGCAGCGCGGCGTTGCCACCGAAACCGGCCCCGATGCGCTGCCACTGCGTATCGTCGATAAAACCGGCGGCGCTGTTGTTGAATCCCAGCGCCTTGAACCGAGGATGTTCGCGGACACAGGATTGCTTCCGGCAAATCCGCTCGAACAACGTGGCAGCGTCCAGCGCCATGGGCGCCACCAGACCGAACCCGCTCACATAGACTTCTCGTGCCCGCATGAGAACTCCTACACCACTTCTTTGGTGTGAGTGGTGACAAACTGCTCAACCAATTGACGGGACACTTCATCGCCATCCGCCGGCACCAGACGTGCACTGCACGCGCCGCAGACCACTTGTTGGCGCTCGTTCAGAACCGCTTGGTGAGCGTTGCAATCCGGGCACGCTGCCGGCAGGTAGTTAAAGAGATTGCGGCACTGGTTGGCCCAGTTACGCACGGTGGTCGCAGCGAAGACCTGAGCCGGCTGCATGCCCGCTTTCAGTTGATCCGGGGTGTAGGCGCTGAGGCTTTGCTCAAGCAGGTGCTTGCCACTTTCGGTAATGCGACCGCTGGCGAGAAACTCGCTGGCATCCCCGCAAACCGCCACCGCATGGTCAAGCACGCTGGTTTTCGGCAGTGTGCAGCCATATTGGCGGCCCAGCTGGAAGCTCAGGTCGACGATGTCCAGCGAGTCGGCACCGAGGTCTTCGACGATGCTGCTGTTTTCTTCGATGTCATTCGCATCCATCACCAACAGCTGTGCGAGGATTTCGCGAGTGCTGGCAACGACATGTTCCAAGTCCAATGGATTGTTCATTTCTATCTCCCTATATGTCGTGACTACTTCATGAATTCGACTTATGAAAAGTAACTTTTCCCACAGCAACTTCTCACGCGGCGGGAATCTAAACTCTGCCCTTAAGGGGAGAGTCAACGAACTATTCAAGGTTTTTTTACAACTCGAAAAAAGTCTGCAACCCCCCACTGAAACCGCACCTCCTTGTTGCGGTGAGCGACTTATTTACTTAACAAAGACGGGGTATGGTGGGGCGCCCGCGGTATCAGGCAGGTTGACTATCGAAAGCAACTAAGGACGCAACGGAACAGACGTACTAAAAGTAAAAACCAGACAAGTAAAATAGTTATAACTTCATAGCCTTTGTTTTAGATCAATACTGCCGTTAATTGATTTTGCTGGAAGGTTTACGTCTCCATTCGTAAAACCTGGCAGCGTTTCTGGATATCTGCATGTCGAGCACAGACATCTGGGCCAAGGCACGGCGCTATAGGGTGCAGCTTCCGTTTGATCGCCTTGTCTGGAGCCGACACATGACCGCCCCTATCACCGTTCTACGCGACACTCATCCGCTGCCGGTACTCGATGCCTGCAAATGGGAAAAACTCGAAGGCGACCCGCACACCGTCAACCTCAACGCCTACACCAGCGAAGACGGCAGCAAGATCATGGGTACGTGGATCTGCACACCGGGCAAATGGCGCGTCGATTATGTGAAGTGGGAGTACTGCCATTTCCAGGAAGGCTACTGCGTGATTACTCCGGACGGCATGGCGCCGATTCATCTGCGCGCCGGCGATATTTTCGTGGTTGAGCCGGGGATGAAAGGCACGTGGGAAGTGGTCGAGACCGTGCGTAAATATTTCGTGTTTGCCTGATGCAAAAAAGCCGGGAGATCACCCGACGTGATTTCCCGGCAAACAATGTCTGATATACGCAAATCCCCTGTGGGAGCGAGCCTGCTCGCGAAAGCGGACCGTCAGTCACTTCCTTGTTGAAGCAACCGCCGTCATCGCGAGCAGGCTCGCTCCCGCAGTTTGTTCAGCGCTGCCCTTCAATTGCAGGCTTGCGATAGCTGTTGATGATCGCCGAGAAGTCTTTCCCGCCGTCACCGCGCTGGCTCATCGCCTGATACAACTGCTGCGCCACCGCGCCGAGCACCACCGGTTGGTGCGCCTGACGCGCTGCTTCGGTCGCCAACCCCAGATCCTTGAGCATCAGTTCCGCACCGAACCCACCGGTATAACCACGCGAGGCCGGCGCCGTTTCGACGATGCCCGGCCACGGGTTGTACATCTCCGAACTCCAGCAACGCCCGGTCGAGCTGTTGATGATCCCGGCCAGCACCGAGGTGTCGATGCCCAACGCATCGCCCAGCGCCATCGCTTCGCTGACACCGACCATCGAGATCGCCAGTAGCAGGTTGTTGCAGATCTTGGCGATCTGCCCGGTGCCGACTTCGCCGCAATGCACAATGTTGCGGCCCATTTGCGCCAGCACCGGTTGCAGGGTGGCGAACAGTTGCGGGGTGGCGCCGACCATGAAGGTCAGCGTCCCCGCCGTCGCGCCACCGGTGCCACCGGACACCGGCGCGTCGGCCATGGCCACGCCTTGTTTCGCCGCAGCGGCAGCCACATCGCGAGCGGTCTGCGGATCGATGGTGCTGCAATCCACCGCTGGCACACCTTGGCGGATGCCAGCCAGCACACCGTCCTCACCGAGCCAGACACTGCGCACATGCACCGCCGCCGGCAGCATGGTGATCACCAGTTCGGCATCTTCAGCAGCTTCACGGGCCGAAGCACGAATGCTGCCGCCCAGTTGCTCCAGTTCCGCCAGCACGGTTTTGTTCAGGTCGACCAGACTCAGCGAGTGGCCGGCCTTGATCAGGTTGCGTGCCATTGGCGCGCCCATATTGCCCAGACCGATAAATGCGATTTTCATGGTCGATTCCTCAGCGCAGGTTAATGGTGGTGTTTACGCCGTCGTTGACGCTGTCGTCATCGAACCAGCGCGCCGTGACCGTCTTGGTCTGCGTGTAGAACTGCACCACTTGTTTGCCGTACGGACCGAGGTCGCCGAGTTTCGAACCGCGCGAACCGGTGAAGCTGAAGAACGGTACCGGCACGGGGATAGGGATGTTGATGCCGACCTGGCCGACGTCGATTTCCGTCTGGAATTTACGCGCCGCCGCACCGCTCTGGGTGAACAGGCCAGTGCCATTGCCGAACGGGTTGGCGTTGACCAGCGCAATCGCCTGATCAAGGGTGTCGACTTCCAGCACCACCAGTACCGGGCCGAAGATTTCCTGGGTGTAGATCTGCATGTCGGTGGTCACGCCCGAGAACAGGGTCGGGCCGACAAAGTTGCCTTGCTCGTAGCCCGGCACCTTGATGTCGCGGCCGTCCAGTTCCAGCTTGGCGCCTTCCTTGATGCCGCTTTCGATCAGGTCGAGAATTCGCGCCTTGGCTTTCTTCGAGATCACCGGGCCGACGTCGGTGCCCGGCTCATTGCCGGCGTTGACGGTGAGTTTCTGCGCCAGCGCTTTCAAATCTGGCAGCCATTGTTTCGCCGCGCCGACCAGCACCACTACCGAGGTGGCCATGCAACGTTGCCCGGCGGCACCGAAACCGGCGCCGACCAGTGCATTCAGCGCCTGCTCGCGATTGGCATCGGCCAGCACCACGGCGTGGTTCTTCGCGCCCATCATCGATTGCACGCGTTTACCGTGCTTGCCGGCCAGGTCATAAACGTGGGTGCCGACGGCCGTCGAACCGACGAAGGACACCGCTTTAATGTCCTTGTGCGTGCACAGGCCATCGACCACATCTTTACCACCATGAACCACGTTCAACACGCCCGCCGGAACGCCGGCCTCAATGGCCAACTCCACCAGCAACATGGTCGACAGCGGATCCTGCTCCGAAGGCTTCAAAACGAAAGTGTTGCCGCAAGCGATGGCCATCGGGAACATCCACAGCGGAATCATTGCCGGGAAGTTGAACGGGGTGATGCCGGCACACACGCCGATTGGCTGACGCAGGGTGTAGGTATCAACGCCGCCGGCGACGTTTTCAGCGAACTCGCCCATTTGCAGGCTGCCGATAGAGCACGCGTGCTCGACCACTTCCAGACCACGGAAAATATCGCCCTCGGCGTCGGCAATGGTTTTGCCCTGCTCGGCACTCAGGACGACGGCGATGCGTTTGGAGTGCTCGCGGATCAGCGCTTGCAGCTTGAGCATGATGCGCATGCGCGCGCCGATCGGAGTCAGTTTCCAGGTCTGGAAAGCACGCTGGGCGGCGCTGACGGCGGCATCGACTTCAGCGGCGGTGGCAAACGGCACTTTGGCCAGCACTTGTTGGGTGGCCGGGTTGACGATGTCGTGCCATTCGGTGGTCTGCGACTCGACCCACTCGCCGTCGATCAGTAGTTTGACCTTCTGCAGCGTGGTGTCGTTGGGCGTAAGCGATGCGTTCATGCTGGTCTCCGAAACTTGTTTTTATCGTAGGAGCCAAGGCGAAGGGTTCGCCTTGAGATGAGGCGTGTGTCACGAATTGGTTGTCGGACTGTTTTTGGAGTATAGATGTGCAAACTTCTAATAAGAACGCACATATAAGCCCGTCCATCATGCAAAAAAACATCACCTCCCTCGGTTCGCTGAACTGGGACGACCTCAAGTTTTTCCTCGAAGTCGCCCGCACCCGCAAGGCCAGCACCGCGGCCAAACGGCTGGCTGTCGACTACACCACGGTGTCGCGGCGGATCAGTTCGCTGGAAGCGGCACTCGGCACGCTGTTGTTTGAAAAGTCGCGCACCAGCGGCTTCGTCCTGACCAGCGAAGGCCAGCGCTTGCTCGGTTATGCCGAGTCGATTGAAAGCACATTGCACATGGCCTGCGAGCAGGTATCAGGTTCCGGGGTGGCGTTGTCCGGGCATGTGCGCATGGGCTGCACGGAGGGCTTCGGCAGCTTTTTCATCACGCCGCAGCTGAGCCATTTCGTCGACGCCTATCCGGCCATCTCGGTGGACATCCTGCCGCTGCCACACTTCATCAGCCTGTCCAAGCGCGAGGCCGACATCGTCATTGCCCTGGAACGCCCGGAGCATGGGCCGTACGTCTGCTGCAAACTCTGCGACTACCGTTTGCAGCTCTACGCGACTCAGGAATATCTCGACAAACATCCACCGATCCGCCGCCCGGCAGACTTGGGCAAGCATCAATTCATCAGTTATGTGGATGACCTGGCGTTCAGCTCGGAGCTGCTGTACCTGGCGAACGTGTTGCCGGGCGCCAGCGCGCATTTGCGCAGCACCAGCGTGATCGCGCAGTTCGTCGCCGCACAGCAGGGGCGTTCTCTGGCGATTCTGCCGTGCTTCCTCGCCGCACAGGATCCGCGCCTGCTGCCGGTATTGCCGAAGGACATCGACATCACCCGGCAGTTCTGGATGTACTGCCGGGAGGATCTGCGCAAGTTGAAACGGATCACCCTGTTGTGGGATTACATCCGTGAGGTGACCGAGCGTAATCAGGGCCTGCTGATGGGGCAAACCCGCGACATGCAGTTCGCCGATTAGTCGGCGCTGACCACAATCGAGACCCGGCGGTTTTCCGTACGACCGGCTGCCGTATCGTTGGACGCCACCGGCTCTTTGCTGCCCAGGCCCTGCAGCTGGATGTTCTCGTCCTTCATGCCGACTGTGCGCAGGACGTTGGCGACACTTTTCGCACGGCGCAGGGACAGTTGCTGGTTGTAGGTTTCCTTGCCCGATGCGTCAGTGTGGCCATCGACCCGCACGCGCTCGATACCGACGCCCAGCAATGCCTTGCCGATGCGTTCAACGATCTCGGTGCTTTGCGTGTTCAGGCTTTCGACGTCGCTGCCAAACAGCACTTTGCCGGACAGGCCAAACTCCCAGCCCTCGTCGGTCAGTTCAAAGCCCTGTTGTTTGAGCACGGCGACTTGCGCCGGGGTCAGGCCTTTTTGCGGGGCGGTCTGGCAACCGGTCAGGGCCAGTACGGCCATCAACAGCACAGCGTAAAAAGATCGAATGGTCAGTGTGGACACGAGAGTCAGCTCCTGGTTTGCACGGAATCGACCGGGTGCTCCGCCCCGGCCGTGAATTGGGCGCCGCGCGACAGGCGCTTGGCTTGATACATCGCCGCATCGGCGGCATCGAGCAAGGCCCCCGGCGTGGCACCATGATCGGGAAAAACCGCAATGCCGATACTGAGCGAGGTCACCACACTGGTGTCGCCCGGCAACGCGATGGGCATGTCCATGCTGGCGAGGATCTTGTCGGCAATCCGCTCGGCATCTTCGACCTTGTGCAGCGGCGTGAGCAGCACAGCGAACTCGTCACCGCCCAGCCGCGCCACCAGATCCTCTTCGCGCAACTGCGCACGAACGCGGTTGGCTACGGCCACCAACACCGCATCACCGGCAGCGTGGCCGAAGTTGTCGTTGATGCCTTTGAAACGGTCACTGTCGAGAAACAACACGGCCACGCGCTCATCGTGTTTGCCAGCATTGCGCAACGCGCGGATCAACCGCCCTTCGAAAAAGGCGCGGTTTGGCAAACCGGTCAGGCTGTCGTGACTGGCTTGGTGAGCGAGGGTTTCATTTTCGTTTTGCAGATGGGTTTGCCACGACTCCAGTTCGTCGAGCAAGGCGTTGAAGTCATTGCCGAGGTTATCGAGTTCGGCGATCTGCGCCGGCGGCACGCGGCGGTCCAGCGCACGTTCACTGCGTGCGGCGTGGGCGACGGCGGCCAGGCTGCGCAGGGGGCCGGTGATGCCGCGTAACTGGCGCCGCGCCAGGTAGAGCGCGACCCAGGCGCTGATCGCGGTACAGAGGATGATCCCCGCCAGACCACTGAGCAGAAAGCGCATCAGGCTACCGCCATGACCAGTGAGCAATACGCGACCGATTTCACGGTCCTGATGCTCGATCGGCAGGCTGATGGGTTTTTCCAGGACGGCGCGGGTGATCTCCATTTCCAGCTCAGAGAACAAGCCGTTTTCCGGTCGCTGCCAATGCGCGAGCAGTTGTCCCTGGCTGTCCAGCACCTGGGCATCAGCGACCTCTTCGGCGGAAGCAATCAGCGCCAGCGATTCGTTGGCGGCCGTCTTGTCGTTGAACACCACCGCAGCTTCCACGGTGTAGCTGATCGAACGGGCGATCAAGTGCAGGTTATGGTCGGCGTAAACCCGTAACGCCAATACACCGAGCAATGTCAGCGAAACACTGGCCATCGCCACGCCCACCAGCGCAACAATCAAATGCCCTCGGCCGATGACCGACCCCAACGTCGGGCGTTTTTCCGCTCGGAACAGTTTCATGGCGCCGCCGGTTTGCGACGCGACAATTGCAGCACGCTTGGATGAATACGCACGCCGCTGCGGGCAACAGAGTCGAGGTTGACCTCGAAAGACACCTGTTCATCGCCAACGCGTAGACAGAACAGACTGCCAACCGTGCACTGATCGCCGCCTTCGCTGATGCTCAGCACCGGATGACCGATCAGTGAAGCGAACAAGCGAGCGCGTTCATCCACCGTGAGTTTGCCGATGTACACCGCATCGCAGTCGCTGACGATGGCCGGGTTGTCGGCCAGCAGGCGACGTACGGTCACCGGCCGGCCGGTGGCTTGAGTGGTGCCTTTGACCAGATCATCGGTGTATTCGGTGGGGCCGACGATGCACAAGCGCAATTGCGCCGGTTCCACCGGCCAGCGCGCGTAGCTGAGAATGCCAAGAACAACCTGAGTGACAGATTTGGCCCGTTGTTCGGCCATGCCCGTCGGCGCTTGCGACTGTGCGACAGCCGCACCCGTCAACAACCAGAGCAGACCGACAAGCAACGCGTGCTTGCAGACAACTACGCGCTCTGTCGCCCAGACAGACACCTTCATGCAGGGATTCTCTTGGATCGTAGCGAAATGATGCCGCAACGATAGCACAGCACTGGAACGCCAGCGAGACAGCGCCCCCTGACCGGTCGGTCAGTAATCGCCGTCAATCGTCTGGATTTTCACCCCCGAGGCACGGCGCCCTCTTCCAGTTCCAGCATCAGCCCACTCAGGCGTTTGACCTTGCGCTGCACTGCTTCCTCGAACACCCCCGGGCGGGATTCGATCAGGGTGAACCAGTGCTTGGCGCGGGTGATACCGGTGTAGATCAATTCTTTGGTCAGCACCGGGTTCAAGGCATCCGGCAGGATCAGCGCCGTGTGGGCAAACTCCGAGCCCTGGGACTTGTGTACCGTCATGGCGTAGACGGTTTCAACGTCGTTCAGGCGGCTGGGCAGTACAAAGCGCACGCCGCCCTGGCCGTCGTTGCGCGGGAACGCCACGCGCAATACCGGTTTTCCCGCGTCCGGCCCTTCGCGCTCGGGCAGCTTGAGGGCGATACCGATGTCGCCGTTCATCAAGCCCAGACCGTAATCGTTGCGAGTCATCAGAACCGGACGGCCTTCGTACCATTGCTGATCGTTTTCAATCAGACGTGCTTTGAGCAATGCGGCGGTGATGCGCTGATTCAGACCTTCGACGCCCCACGGCCCTTTGCGCACGGCGCACAGCAACTGGAAAGTGTCGAAAGCTTGCAAGACTTCGCGGGCCCAAACGACCCAGTCCGGATGTTCGAGGGGCCGAGCCGAGGGTGGGCGCTGGTCACGCAGCACACTCAGATAATGGCGGTAACCCTGCGGGCCGTCGCCGTGCCCTTCCAGCAGCAGGCGCTCCAGCTTGTGATCCTGTTCGCCCTTGAGCGGCAACGAATACACGTCGTCATAGTGTCCGGCGGTGAGCAACTGACGCGCTTCATCCGGCAACTGTTGATTGACCCGACGCGCGAGCTGACCGATCCCGCTGCCCTCGCCGAAGCGCCGGGAGTGACGCAGCATGACCACCTGCTGCGCCAGCGGGTGAGCGCCTTCGACGTCTTCATGCAAGCCGCTGCCCTGCAACGACTCACCGCTGACCGACTCCAGCCACTGTCGGGTCTGCGGGCTGTACCAGCCACCCTCGGCGTCACGGCACAAATCCCCCAGCACAGCGCCCGCCTCCACAGAGGCCAGTTGGTCCTTGTCGCCCAACAGAACCAGGCGTGCATGGGGTGGCAAGGCATCGAGCAGATTGGCCATCATTTCCAGGTCGATCATCGAGGCTTCGTCGACCACCAGCACATCCAGTGGCAAGCGATTGCCGGCGTGGTGGCGGAAATGGCGGGTGCCGGGACGGCTGCCCAGCAGGCGATGCACGGTGGTGACGTCACAAGGAATCTTCGCCCGCACCTCTTCGGTAACTTTCAGCGACTGCACCTGCTGGCTGATGGACTCGGTCAACCGCGCCGCGGCCTTGCCTGTCGGTGCCGCCAGACGAATCCGCAGCGGATGACCGGTAGCGACTGCGGGTGCTTGCAGCAGGGCCAGCAAACGCACGACCGTGGTGGTTTTGCCGGTCCCCGGCCCCCCGGTGACGATGCTGAAGGCACCACGAGTCGCAATGGCGCAGGCGAGTTTCTGCCAGTCGATCACCTCACCCGTTCTCGCTGATCCGAACAGTTCGTTCAAGCGCTGCGGCAGATCGTCCGGTGTTGCTTCGACTTGCTGCAGGCGCTCGCGCAACGCCGTATCAATGCGCCGTTCGTAGGTCCAGTAGCGTCGCAGATACAGACGTTTGCCCGACAATACCAGCGGGCGTTGCTGTGCGAAATCGCTGGTATCCGCCGCCAGCGCGACCAAAGAGCTGCCGGCCAAAACCTTGCACCAGTGAGCACCGTCGAGCGCCTCAAGCAATTGCGACGGCAGCAACAGCACACCGCCTTGCACGTCGCCTTCGGGGGGCAGCGACAGCGCGAAGTCAGGAGCCTTCAGGGTTTCGTACAGATCAAGACAGACATGACCGTGGCCCAGTTGATGGCTGGTCAGGGCGGCAGCCAGCAGCACCAGCGGATCGGTGTCGCGCTCAAGTTCGTGCAGGAACGCGACGAACGCTTTGTCCAGCGCACGCAGCCAGCCACGCTCGACCCAACGAGTCAGCAATATCAACAGGTCATCGGCGCGAGTCAGCGGCGAAAGCCTCGACAGGCTGTCGGCTGCCAACGGCGTGGGGAGCAAATCGGCAAAGGTGCGGCTCATAGCAGGACTCCCTGTTCCCAGGCGGGTTCGGACTTGGGTTCAGGTTTTCCTTGAAACATACGGTCGAGACGCTCGATCAGTTCACGGGGTGGACGGGCGAAATACACACCACGACTGTCAGCACGCGTGCCACGCAGGAACAGATACAACGCGCCGCCGACATGTCGGTCGTAATCGTAATCAGGCAGCCGCGCCTTGAGCTGGCGATGCAACGCCAGCAGGTACAACACGTATTGCAGGTCATAGCGGTTGTCGAGGATTGACTGTTCCATGGCCTGCTCGGTGTAGGCCTGATCATCCACACCTAGCCAGTTGGATTTGTAGTCCGCCACGTAATAACGGCCATCGTGTTCAAAGGTCAGGTCGATGAAGCCTTTGAACATGCCGTTGAGTTGCACCGGTTCGGCTGCCACGCGGGCCACGCCCCGATGCGTATGCTGACGCACCAGTTCGTCGAGTTTGACTACATCGACTTTATGGCTGGCGAACCAGAACTCCATCTCGACCCGATACTGCTTCAGTTGTTCGAGTACAACCGGTGGCTGCCCGCCGGCAATCGGCAGTGGCGATTTGAGCAAATGCTGCAACCAGTCACTCAAGGTGGTGATCCAACCCTCCCAACCGCGCAGGTTGCAGCGTCGGGCAATCGCATCCTCCAGCGCCTCGCGGGAAACGGCAAAGCCGTCATCTCCGGCCCATTCCAGCAAACCGTGGAGAAACGTTCCGGGATTGGGACCGCGCGGAAAGCGGTGAATATCGGCACCGCCGGCAATGATTTCCCGTGGAGCATCGGGGTCGAGGCGTTCGTCATCAAACAGCTTTTGCGCTTGCGGGCTGTCCGGTGCTTCATCGCTGCCGCCACTCAACACGTCGCTGATGCGCAGAGCGCTGTAGGAGGCGATCCACCAGTTTTCGCTGGCCTTGCGCTTGGGCAACAGTGTGGCACTCAGCACGGCGTCATTGTGTGGCGGCTGGTAATGCTCGTCAGTGGGTTGGGGCATTTCATCGATATGGATAGCCGGGCAATCCTGTTGCAGATCTTGCAGCCAGCGTTTCAGTTCGCTGGACTCGCCAAGCGATGCGCCACCACCAAGCAGATAACCCAGCGCCGAGAGGTGCAGCACCGAGCTGTTGTTATTGCCCCGTTTGAGATCCGTCACGCCCAACCAGCAGGCATGTTGTGCGCGAGTCAACGCAACGTAGAGCAAGCGCAAGTCTTCGGCCAGACGCTCATCGTCCGCTTGCGCTACCAACTCGGCAGTTGGTTTCAAACTCATCTGAGCCTTGCCCTCTGCATCGTGGTAATGCAGTGGCAGGCGACTGCCATCCACGGGTTTTGCCGAACAAATGAACGGCAAGAACACCAATGGATATTCCAGGCCTTTGGACTTGTGGATGGTCACGACCTTGACCAATTGCTCATCACTTTCCAGACGCAGAATCTGCTCTTCGCCGGCCTGGCCAGACACTGCCAGCAGTTCAGCCAGATGGCGAATCAGCGCTTGTTCACCGTCCAGCTCCGCTGCTGCTTGCTGCATCAATTCCGACAGGTGCAAAAGGTTGGTCAGGACACGCTCGCCATCGGTGCGCGTCATCAAGGTTTGCGGCAGATGGAAGTCGTGCAGCAGGCGGCGCAACATCGGCAGCACGCCTTGCTTGCGCCATAGCTCGCGATAGCCACGGAACTGCATGACCCGGGTTTCCCAGACCAGTTCGTCCTGGTTCAGACGTTCCAGTTCGGCCAATGGCAGGTTCAGGGTGATGCAGGCCAATGCCGCTTTCAGGGAGCGTTCGACATCCGGCTCGGCACAGGCCTTGAGCCAGGACAACAGGTCGTGGGCTTCTTGTGCCGCGAATACCGAATCCTTGTCCGACAGGTAAACGCTGCGAACGCCACGGGCGGCGAGTTCTCCGCGCACGGCCTGGGCTTCTTTGCCGTCGCGCACGAGAATCGCGATGTCGGACGGCCTCAGGCCTCTGAAATCTTTGCCGTCCTGAATAAACCCTGCGCTAGCGTTTTGCCCACCATTGAGCAGCGAGGTGATTTCGCTGGCGCACGCTGCCGCCAACTGCTGACGATAGACCGCACCTGACAGTGGCTGGTCGGTGGACAAGAGCCAGACATTCAACGCCGCGACAGCTTGCCCGGCAACTTGCAGCTGTTCCTTGCGACCTTGAGATTCGACGGGGAGGAACGGCACCGGGTTGTCGCCGTTTTTCTCGCGGAACAAAAACGCTCCGCGGCCCTGCTCTCGGGACTCGGCGCGTGCGAAAACATGATTGACCGCGTTGACCATGCCGTGGCTGGAACGGAAGTTGGTGCCCAGCGTATGCAGCCGGCCAGTGGTGGCCTGACGCGCGCGCAGGTAGGTATAGATGTCTGCACCACGGAAAGCGTAGATCGCCTGCTTCGGATCACCAATCAGGAACAGGCCGGTCTCAGGACTGTTGTCTTCGATGCGATAGATACTTTCGAAGATTCGGTACTGCACCGGGTCGGTGTCCTGAAACTCATCGATCAGCGCGACCGGGAACTGCTCGCGAATCAACGTCGCAAGACGTTCGCCTCCGTCGGATTGCAGAGCGGCATCCAGGCGCAACAACATGTCGTCGAAGCCCATCTCGGCGCGACGCCGCTTCTCTTCTTCAAAGCGCGCGCCTACCCATTTGGCGGCATGTTGCAGCACTGCGGCATCAGGGGTTGGCAATGCATCGAGACTCGACTTGAGCTTCGGCATCGCGTCCAGGCCGGGGTGACTGGGAGCATGGCCTTTCCACGCTTCGGCCATCCCGTCGGGAGTCAGTCGGGTGAAACCAGTGCCGATATCCAGTTGTTCCAGGGACTCATCTTCGGCCCATGCCTTGAGCTTTTCGAACCACGGTTCGAAGTAACGCGCCTGCATCTTGCGACCGTCGACAGTTTTGCTCGCAACACCTTGATGACAGATGGCGAGCAATTCGTCTGCCCACTGACGCCATGGCCTTTTCAGCTCGATCAGCGCGGCACGGCGTTCTTGCAGACATTCATCGATCAGCTCCGCAGGCGCCTTGCCCTCGTCGCTGTCACGCTCGCTGGCGAACAGGCCGCGCACGCGAGGCAACAACGCCGCCGGCCCACCCCAATTGCTGCGAACCCAATTCAAGGCATCGCCCTGCATCGGGTAACAGAACAGCCGCCAGTAATCGCGCAGCACTTCGCCGAGCAACTCGCTGTGATCGGTTTCCAGGGATTGGGTGAACAAGCTGCCGCTGTCGAACGCATGCTCACGCAGCATGCGCTGACACCAACTGTGGATCGTCGAGACAGCTGCCTCGTCCATCCATTGCGCGGCGACATCGAGGCGGTTGGCGCAACCGGGCCATTGTGGGGAGTCGAATTGATCACGCAATTCGGCGATCAGCGCGTCGGGCGCAGGCGTTTCGTCACGAAAGAATCGCGCGGCCTCAGCCAGACGCGTGCGTATGCGTTCGCGCAGTTCCTTGGTCGCGGCATCGGTGAAGGTCACCACGAGAATCTGTGGTGGCAACAATTCTCGGCCGAATCCACACGCCTCGTCACCATGCCCGAGGATAAGCCGCAGATACAAAGCCGAAATGGTAAAGGTTTTACCGGTACCGGCACTGGCTTCGATCAACTGGCTGCCCTGTAGCGGGAATGCCAGTGCGAGGGGTGTCTTGGTACTCATGCGCGAGCCCCTTCGGTGGACAGCGAACGCCAGGGCGCTTCAAACAACGGGCGATACAAGGCGTCACACCAACCGGAGAACGTCTCTTCGGCAAGCAATGCGTCAAAATCGGCAAATTGCCGTGACAACGCAGGGCTCTCGCGGCGCTCGCCTTCGCTGGTCTGCCCGTCACCTTCATAGGCTTTACGCGCGGCCGCTTCGGCCTTCAGCGGGTCGCTCTGAGCGAGCCACGCGAAGGCAGTTTTTACCGCGATCGGCAGTGGCTGACGCATCCCGGCCTGCCAGGCGAGGAGCAAATCGCCGAGGAAACGTACCGCTCGATCCGGCTCCATCGGTTCAAGCAGCAGCGTGTCATCGCTGGCCACCAATGCGGTGCTCAGGGAAAGTCCACTGGCGCAGGCCACCAGATGATTGACCCAGGGTTTGATCAGACGATGCCATTTACGGCTTTTTATCGAGCCAATGCTGTTGGGAATGGTCGTGACCGACAACAGGCCTCCGTCAGCACGCTGATGCAAACCGGCGAGCCAGCCTTCGAGTCGCAAGCCCTGTAATTCAAGGTTGACCGGCGTGGCACTGCTCAACGGGGTCGGCCACAGTGTCAGCAGTTGCTGATAACGCTGCAGTAGATCCGGCAGAGGTTCGATCAGCTCTCGTTGCAGGCACTCGCCAAAACCCGCCATTGGCAACAGACCGCTGTTTTGCAGACGTCGTGCCTGGGCAGTCAGCGCCTGTTCGACATTGTCCGGTTGCCTGAGAGCAGCTTCGAGCAGGCTGTCGCTGAGCGTGTAACGCTGCAATGCGTCCAGCACGAAGGGCTCTTCATCGGCCAGGGGGGCTTCGGCCGCTTCGAAATACACTTTGAGACGTTGGGTAAAAAAGTGCCGGACCGGGTTGCGCAAAAAGTCCTGCAACAACGCCAGGCTCAGCGGCTCATCTTGTACATAAGGCGTCAGCACCTGCGCTTCGTTTTGAGACTCATGCTGTTGATGCAGAACCTGCCATTCGCTGGCATAGCTGAAGAGTTGATCGCCCTCATGAAAATAGCGCGCACTGAACGGCTGCAGCGGGTGCTCTTGCGTCATGGCACTCAGCAGATCGCGGTTTTCATCGAGCAATCGCCAACCGCTGGCGAGGTGATCGCGCAGTTGGCCAATCAACACGGAGGCTGGTCGCTCACTGTTGTCGCGGATGCTGCGTCCCACCCAACTGATGTACAGCTGATTGCGCGCCGACAAAAGCGCCTCAAGCAAAAGATAACGGTCATCTTCACGTCGTGAGCGATCTCCCGGACGGTAGTCGCTGCCCATGAGGTCGAAGTCCAGCGGCGGCTGTGCGCGTGGATAGTCGCCGTCGTTCATTCCCAGCAGGCAGACCAGTTTGAACGGTATGGCACGCATGGGCATCAGCGTACAAAAATTCACGGCACCGGCCAGAAAACGCTGAGACAAACGCCCTTGGTCCAGGCCGGCGAGCCATGCTTCACGAACCACGGTCAGTGGTAGCTCATCCGCCAGACCTACGGCGTCACAGGTTTCCAGCCAGGTTTCGCGCAGCTCTTCGAGTTGGGTCAACAAGTAGTCGTCATGCTCGTTACTGGCCTTGAAGAACAGTTGCATCAGGGCCTGCAAACGGTATCCCCACTCCTTGGGTTGAGCGGGTTGGGTGAGCTGTTGATGGGCGAGTTCCAGCGCATCGAGCAGAGCCACCAACGGCCCGATCAGTGCGGCGTCGAGTCCGCCAATCTCATCGTAGGGTTCAATCCCTTCACATGCATTGGCACTGCCGACGGCGTAGCCTAGAAGCATGCGACGCAGGCCGAAATGCCAACTGTTTTGCTCAAGCTCGTCGGGTAAACCCAGACCCGCTCGCTGCTCGGCACTCATGCCCCAACGCACGCCCGCGCCTTCGATCCAGCGATGCAGTGTCGGCAGGTCGCGCTCTTCTACACCAAAGCGAGCGCGGAGTGCGGGAACGTCGAGCAGGTCGAGAATTTCACTGACCGGGAAACGACTGTCGGGAAGCTTGAGCAGGTGTTCGACCGCGATCAGCAGTGGATCACGGCCACGTTGTCCCTGGTCCGCCAATGTGAAGGGGATAAACCGCGAATCATGCCGGTCAAGCTGACCAAAAACCGCGCGGATATGCGGGGCATAGCTATCGACGTCAGGCACCATGACGATCACATCGCGCGGACGCAGATCCGGATTGGCACTGAAGCGTGCCAGGAGCTGGTCATGCAGTATTTCGACTTCACGTTGAGCGCTGTGGGCAATATGAAAGCGGATCGACTCGTCCTGTGCCAGATCGACAGCAGGCCAGTGCTCACGGGTTTCATTGAGTGGGCGCAACTCCAGGATATCGTCCTGTAGTTGATTGAGCAGATTGTGCGGCTGAGTTTCGCTGAACAGGTCTATGCGGCCGTCGCGAAAAGCCGCCCGATAGCTATTGGGATCGTCATAACTGTCGAGCAGGTTGATGTAGTCCCGGCCCTGTTTGCCCCACGCAGCCAACAGTGGATGGGCGTGTTGATGCAGTGTTTCAGGATCCAGCACTGCTGGCATTCCGGTCTTGCGCGATTGCCGTTTGTATTGATGCCGCAGCAGATCCTTGTCGGCGACGATATCGGCCCAATGGTGCCGGCACGGGTTGTGTACACACAGCAGAACCTGACTGAAACGTGCGAGCCCGGCCAGCGCTTCAAGCACTTGGGCTGGCAGCGAAGAAATCCCGAAAACGATCACTCGCGAAGGCAATCCCGCAGGTGCTTCGTTGAGGTTATTGATGCGTTCGAGAAACCGTTGATGGACGCCAGCACGACTCTGCGCCATGCCCTGTTCGCCTACGTCATCTAGCAGCGCGCGCCACAGTTCTGCCTGCCAGCAACTGGTCGGGGGCAGTGGTTTTACTTCACCTCTGACCGTGCGTAATTGATGCCGGCCTTCGGCCCAGTCTTCCAGCCAGTCGGCCCGGTACACCTGATATTGGTCGAACAGATCCGCCAAGCGTTCGGACAATTGATAGCGCTTGCGCAGGTCGGTGTCATGGGTAAGGAAGCGTTGCAACGGCTCGAAATGCGGGCGATCAATGACCTGTGGCAGCAGACGCATAAGGCGCCAGGTCAGCGGGGCCTTATCGAGCAGGGATTTGGGAGGAATTTCATCTCGACCCAATACCATACGGTAAAGCTGCCACATGAAACTGCCCGGCAGTTGCACATCTATCGCGGCAGCAATACCGCAACCTCCGAGATCGTCGTCCTCTGGATCTTCAGCCAAGGCCAATTTGAGCCACTGGGCAATACCGTTGCTCTGCACCAGAGCGATTTCGTTTTCCAGCGGGGCCAGTGGATAGCGCCGCATTATGCTGATCACAAGGCTGCGCAGTTCGTCCAGACTATTGCTCTGGACCACCATGAATGCAGCGTTGAGGGACTGGGCGTCCGGCATAAGGGTTTCCTTGGAGAAGTACAAAAGCCAGGGCAGAACCTTAGCATTGTCGACAGGGTATGACAGCCGGACGACATCCTTGAATGCTGTACGAACTTTCCTGCGGGCAAAACAAAACCCCAATTGCTTTCGCAATTGGGGTTTCGGAATTTAATCTTGACGATGACCTACTCTCACATGGGGAAACCCCACACTACCATCGGCGATGCATCGTTTCACTGCTGAGTTCGGGATGGGATCAGGTGGTTCCAACGCTCTATGGTCGTCAAGAAATTCGGGTACTGACTCGTGACCTTGTGGCCTCGCTTCAGCAAATTGGGTATGTGACAGCTTTCGGTGTTTGTGAACATCGAACTTTCGGTTCGTTTCGTCTTCACACACCGCAATCTGGTCTCTTCGACGCAAATTGCTTGGGTGTTATATGGTCAAGCCTCACGGGCAATTAGTATTGGTTAGCTCAACGCCTCACAGCGCTTACACACCCAACCTATCAACGTCGTAGTCTTCGACGGCCCTTCAGGGAACTCAAGGTTCCAGTGAGATCTCATCTTGAGGCAAGTTTCCCGCTTAGATGCTTTCAGCGGTTATCTTTCCCGAACATAGCTACCCGGCAATGCCACTGGCGTGACAACCGGAACACCAGAGGTTCGTCCACTCCGGTCCTCTCGTACTAGGAGCAGCCCCTCTCAAATCTCAAACGTCCACGGCAGATAGGGACCGAACTGTCTCACGACGTTCTAAACCCAGCTCGCGTACCACTTTAAATGGCGAACAGCCATACCCTTGGGACCGGCTTCAGCCCCAGGATGTGATGAGCCGACATCGAGGTGCCAAACACCGCCGTCGATATGAACTCTTGGGCGGTATCAGCCTGTTATCCCCGGAGTACCTTTTATCCGTTGAGCGATGGCCCTTCCATACAGAACCACCGGATCACTAAGACCTACTTTCGTACCTGCTCGACGTGTCTGTCTCGCAGTCAAGCGCGCTTTTGCCTTTATACTCTACGACCGATTTCCGACCGGTCTGAGCGCACCTTCGTACTCCTCCGTTACTCTTTAGGAGGAGACCGCCCCAGTCAAACTACCCACCATACACTGTCCTCGATCCGGATAACGGACCTGAGTTAGAACCTCAAAGTTGCCAGGGTGGTATTTCAAGGATGGCTCCACGCGAACTGGCGTCCACGCTTCAAAGCCTCCCACCTATCCTACACAAGCAAATTCAAAGTCCAGTGCAAAGCTATAGTAAAGGTTCACGGGGTCTTTCCGTCTAGCCGCGGATACACTGCATCTTCACAGCGATTTCAATTTCACTGAGTCTCGGGTGGAGACAGCGCCGCCATCGTTACGCCATTCGTGCAGGTCGGAACTTACCCGACAAGGAATTTCGCTACCTTAGGACCGTTATAGTTACGGCCGCCGTTTACCGGGGCTTCGATCAAGAGCTTCGCGTTAGCTAACCCCATCAATTAACCTTCCGGCACCGGGCAGGCGTCACACCCTATACGTCCACTTTCGTGTTTGCAGAGTGCTGTGTTTTTAATAAACAGTCGCAGCGGCCTGGTATCTTCGACCGGCATGAGCTTACGGAGCAAGTCCTTCACCCTCACCGGCGCACCTTCTCCCGAAGTTACGGTGCCATTTTGCCTAGTTCCTTCACCCGAGTTCTCTCAAGCGCCTTGGTATTCTCTACCCAACCACCTGTGTCGGTTTGGGGTACGGTTCCTGGTTACCTGAAGCTTAGAAGCTTTTCTTGGAAGCATGGCATCAACCACTTCGTGTTCTAAAAGAACACTCGTCATCAGCTCTCGGCCTTAAGATCCCGGATTTACCTAAGATCTCAGCCTACCACCTTAAACTTGGACAACCAACGCCAAGCTGGCCTAGCCTTCTCCGTCCCTCCATCGCAATAACCAGAAGTACAGGAATATTAACCTGTTTTCCATCGACTACGCTTTTCAGCCTCGCCTTAGGGACCGACTAACCCTGCGTCGATTAACGTTGCGCAGGAAACCTTGGTCTTTCGGCGTGGGTGTTTTTCACACCCATTGTCGTTACTCATGTCAGCATTCGCACTTCTGATACCTCCAGCAAGCTTCTCAACTCACCTTCACAGGCTTACAGAACGCTCCTCTACCGCATCATCCGAAGATGATACCCGTAGCTTCGGTGTATGGTTTGAGCCCCGTTACATCTTCCGCGCAGGCCGACTCGACTAGTGAGCTATTACGCTTTCTTTAAAGGGTGGCTGCTTCTAAGCCAACCTCCTAGCTGTCTAAGCCTTCCCACATCGTTTCCCACTTAACCATAACTTTGGGACCTTAGCTGACGGTCTGGGTTGTTTCCCTTTTCACGACGGACGTTAGCACCCGCCGTGTGTCTCCCATGCTCGGCACTTGTAGGTATTCGGAGTTTGCATCGGTTTGGTAAGTCGGGATGACCCCCTAGCCGAAACAGTGCTCTACCCCCTACAGTGATACATGAGGCGCTACCTAAATAGCTTTCGAGGAGAACCAGCTATCTCCGAGCTTGATTAGCCTTTCACTCCGATCCACAGGTCATCCGCTAACTTTTCAACGGTAGTCGGTTCGGTCCTCCAGTTAGTGTTACCCAACCTTCAACCTGCCCATGGATAGATCGCCCGGTTTCGGGTCTATTCCCAGCGACTAGACGCCCTATTAAGACTCGCTTTCGCTACGCCTCCCCTATTCGGTTAAGCTCGCCACTGAAAATAAGTCGCTGACCCATTATACAAAAGGTACGCAGTCACAGAACAAAGTCTGCTCCCACTGCTTGTACGCATACGGTTTCAGGATCTATTTCACTCCCCTCTCCGGGGTTCTTTTCGCCTTTCC
>NZ_CP162761.1:2840000-5342500 GCF_054668355.1 Pseudomonas sp. S2_E02 | reverse complement strand
CCGGGTGTGCCGAGTAGGTGTAGCCGTGTGGAAATTCCACGGCGTATTCCGGGGTCGGCTGGTTCATGAATGTCTGGTAGATCTCGGAGCTGGCAATCACCGCGCCCATCGGGATCGCGCCGTTGGTGACTTGCTTGGCGATGCACATCAGATCCGGGGTCACGCCAAAGGTGTCGGCGCCGAACATATTGCCGGTGCGGCCGAAACCGGTGATCACTTCGTCGAACACCAACAGGATGCTGTGCTGATCGCAGATTTCGCGCAGACGTTTCAGGTAACCCTGTGGCGGAACCAGTACACCAGCGGAACCGGCCATAGGCTCTACGAATACCGCGGCGATATTCGAAGCATCGTGCAGCTCAATCAGTTTCAGCAGTTCATCGGCCAAGGCGATACCGCCCTGCTCCGGCATGCCACGGGAGAAGGCATTGCTCGCCAGCAGCGTGTGCGGCAGGTGATCGACATCCATCATCGCCTGACCGAACAGCTTACGGTTGCCGTTGACGCCGCCGAGGCTGGTGCCGGCGATGTTCACGCCGTGGTAGCCACGGGCACGGCCGATCATTTTGGTTTTGGTCGCCTGACCTTTCAGGCGCCAGTAGGCACGGACCATTTTCACGGCGGTATCGGCGCACTCGGAACCGGAGTCGGTGAAGAACACGTGGTTGAGGTTGCCCGGGGTCAGCTCAGTGATCTTCTCGGCCAGCTGGAACGACAGCGGATGACCGTACTGGAAGCCCGGCGAGTAATCGAGGGTGCCCAATTGCTTGGAAACCGCTTCCTGAATTTCCTTGCGGGTGTGGCCGGCGCCGCAGGTCCACAGCCCGGACAGCGAGTCGTATACCCGGCGGCCTTTGTCGTCGATCAGCCAACTGCCTTCAGCACCAACGATCAGTCGCGGGTCGCGCTGGAAGTTACGGTTGGCGGTGTACGGCATCCAGTGCGCGTCCAGCTTCAGTTGGCTGGCCAGTGGCGACGGCGCGTTTTCAGGCATGTTCATCGGGCAAAACCTCGCAGGGCATAAGCGTCAGGGAGATAAAAAGCGTTGTTGCAGCTAAATTGCCACGCGGATAAAGTCGGTGAAATCCAACTCTTCTAACCTTCAGTTAGAACTTTGCTAAACAATGAGAACAATAAGATGAGCAGCCGTCGCCCCGATCCGCTGGCCCAGGTCAGTGACTTTGATATCCGCTTGCTGCGGATTTTTCGCAGTGTGGTGGAGTGCGGCGGCTTCTCGGCAGCGGAAACCGTGCTCGGCATCGGTCGCTCGGCGATCAGCCAACAGATGAGCGATCTGGAGCAGCGCCTCGGTTTGCGTCTGTGCCAGCGTGGTCGAGCCGGTTTTTCGCTGACCGAGGAAGGTCGCGAGGTGTATCAGTCGGCACTGCAACTGTTAAGTGCACTGGAAAGCTTTCGCACCGAAGTCAACGGCCTGCACCAGCATCTGCGGGGTGAGTTGATCATTGGCCTGACCGACAACCTCGTCACCCTGCCCCATATGCGCATCACCCACGCCCTCGCCCAATTGAAAGAACGCGGGCCGGATGTGCAGATCCAGATCCGCATGATTGCGCCCAATGAAGTCGAGCAAGGCGTGCTCGATGGGCGTCTGCATGTCGGCGTGGTACCGCAGGCCAGTGCGTTGTCGGGCCTCGAATATCAGCCGTTGTACAGCGAGCGTTCGCTGCTTTATTGCGCGGTTGGCCATCCGTTGTTTTATGTCGATGACAAACAACTCGATGACGAACGCCTTAACAGTCAGGACGCGATTGCCCCGACCTTTCGTTTGCCGGCGGAGATTCAGGCGCATTACCAGGCACTCAATTGCACCGCCAGCGCCTCCGACCGTGAAGGGATGGCGTTTTTGATTTTGACCGGACGCTACATCGGTTACCTGCCGGATCACTACGCCAGCCTCTGGGTGCAGCAAGGTCGTTTGCGTGCGCTGAAATCGCAAACACGTTTCTACGACCTGAGCCTCGCATCGGTCACGCGCAAGGGGCGGCGCCCTCATTTGGTGCTGGAAAGCTTTTTGGAGAGTCTGGCGGCAACGCGTTGAAAATCCGCCGAGGCCCGCCAGTGTTGGGCCCTGGCGACAAATCCGGCAAATAACCTGAGCAAGTGGACAGCTTTTTGCAGTGCTGGATCAACCCCGATCCTTCAACAAGAAGCCTTAAGCCATGCAGCCAGATTCCGCACCGTCCAGCGACCTGATCTACGGCCTCAACGACCGCCCCAAACCCGCCGCTGCAATTCTTGCCGCGCTGCAGCACGTGCTCGCCAGTTTCGTTGGCATCATCACCCCACCATTAGTGATCGGCTCGGCCCTCGGGCTGACTGCGCATTTGCCTTATCTGATCAGCATGGCCTTGATGGTCTCGGGCGTCGGCACGTTTATTCAGGCGCGGCGGCCGTTCGGCATCGGCGCGGGAATGATCTGTCTGCAAGGCACCAGTTTTGCTTTTCTTGGTGCGGTGCTGTCGGCGGGGTTTCTGGTCAAGCAGCGCGGCGGCAGCCCGGAAGACATTCTGGCGATGATTTTCGGTGTGTGCTTTTTCGGCGCAATCGTGCAAATCGTCCTCAGCCGCTTTATCGGGCAATTGCGCCGCGTGGTCACGCCGTTGGTGACCGGAATCGTCATCACGCTGATAGGCATCAGTCTGATCAAGGTCGGCATTACCGATCTGGGCGGAGGCTTCAATGCGCCGGACTTCGGTGCGCCGGGCAATCTGGCGTTGGGCGTGTTTGTGTTGCTGACGATCATCCTGCTTAACCGCTCGAACACGCCATGGGTACGCTTGTCGGCAATCATCATCGGTTTGCTGCTCGGCAGCCTGGCCGCGTGGTTCAGTGGGAAACTGGTACCGCAGCCATTGCCTGACTTGCCGCTGATGAGTTTTCCTACGCCGTTCAAGTTTGGCTTCAACTTCGACTGGACGGCTTTCCTGCCGGTCGCGCTGATTTATCTGATCAGCACCATCGAAACCGTCGGCGACCTCACTGCCAACTGCATGCTCGCTCGCCAACCGATCAGCGGCCCTTCTTATATAAGCCGCCTGCGCGGTGGCGTACTCGGCGATGGCGTCAGCTGCATGATCGCCGCGACCTTGAGCGCCTTTCCCAACACCACGTTCGCGCAGAACAACGGCGTGATTCAGTTGACCGGCGTCGCCAGCCGCTACGTCGGGCTGTACATCGGCGCGATTCTGTTTTGCCTCGGCTTGTTCCCGATGATCGGCGCGGTGCTGCAACAGATTCCGAAACCGGTGCTCGGCGGCGCGACCCTGGTGATGTTCGGCGCGGTGGCGGCTGCCGGTGTGCGCATCCTCGCGCAGTCGCCGCTGGATCGACGCAGCATGTTGATCATCGCCACGTCGTTCGGCGTCGGCCTGGGCATCGCCGCACAACCGACCCTGCTACACCTATTGCCGAAACTGGTGCAGAACCTGTTTGATTCGGCGATCACCAGCGGCGGCCTGACCGCAATCATCCTGTGCCTGCTGCTGCCGGAGTCGAAAACCGAGGCCGCTGAAGCGCACGCGCCGCTGAACAAGATCGAACAGGCGTAACGGTTTTTCGCGCAAGGACTTGTCGGATGCCTGTGGGTGCGCTATCAACGCAACTGGTTGCACCCACAGACAAACCCGGAAGTGCCTATGACCTTTGAAGTCCCTGCCCATGGCGGCAAACCCGCCAGCCGCATTCGTCAGAAGAACGAAGAGACCATCCTCAAAGCCGCCGAAGACGAGTTCGCTCGTCACGGGTACAAAGGCACCAGCATGAACACCATCGCGCAGAATGCCGGGTTGCCCAAGGCCAACCTGCATTACTACTTCACCAACAAGCTTGGCTTGTACGTGGCGGTGCTGAGCAACATCATCGAGTTGTGGGACAGCACCTTCAACACCCTCACCGCCGAGGACGATCCGGCCGAAGCGCTGACTCGCTACATCCGCGCCAAGATGGAATTCTCCCGCCGCCAGCCACAGGCCTCGCGGATCTTTGCGATGGAAGTGATCAGCGGCGGCGAATGCCTCAGCGAATATTTCAATCAGGATTATCGCGCCTGGTTCACTGGCCGCGCGGCGGTATTTCAAGCGTGGATCGATGCGGGCAAAATGGACCCGGTCGATCCGGTGCACTTGATCTTCCTGTTGTGGGGCAGCACTCAGCATTATGCCGACTTCGCCACGCAGATCTGCCGCGTCAGTGGTCGCAGCAAGTTGACCAAGCAGGACATGGAAGACGCCGGCAACAACCTGATCCGCATCATTCTCAAAGGCTGCGGCCTCACTCCTCCTCTATAAGACGTTTATGCCTTTCACCCTCAGCGGTTTTTGCGAGTACCGCGAAGAGATTCGCAAAAGCCGCTTTAACACCTTCGCCACGCCAATCGGCAGCCCTGCCGACGCGCAGGCGTTTTTCGAGCAGTACAGCGATCTGAACGCCTCGCACAATTGCTGGGCGTGGAAACTCGGCGATCAATACCGCAGCAATGACGACGGCGAACCGGGCGGCACGGCCGGGCGCCCGATTCTGGCGGCGATTGAAGCGCAGGATTGCGATCAGGTCGCGGTATTGGTGAGCCGTTGGTACGGCGGCATTCAACTCGGCACGGGCGGTTTGGCCCGGGCTTATGGCGGTGGCGCGAACAAGTGCCTGCAGACGGCGGCCAAAATCGAATTGATCAGCCGGGTGCCGTTGAGCTGTGCTTGCGGGTTTGCCGAGTTGGCGCTGGTGAAGTTGCGGGTGGCCGATCTGGGTGGATTGGTTGTCGAAGAAAACTTCACGGCAAACGGCGTTGAGTTGAAGTTGGCGGTGGGTGAGGCGCAGATCGATGTCTTGCAAACCCAGCTAGCTGATTTGAGCCGTGGGCGGATTTTGCTTCAACGATAAAAGATCAAAAGATCGTCCGATCGCGGCCCGAGCGTTCCGCAGCTCCTACATTTGAAATGCGCTCCCCTGTTGGAGCTGCCGAAGGCTGCGATCTTTTGGGGCGATCCCGAATTTCCTTATTCCACAGAGTTGCCCACATCGGCTGTGCACCCGACTGTGGATAACCTGAGCACATTCCGCTGTAACCCTTCTGTCACGTGGCTTTGCGCGGTTTGTTCACTTTTCGTTCAATTCTCCCGACGAAACGAAATTTTCAAACATAAACAGTCAGTTAGCGCGGTTTATCACCATTAGAAGAAAGCACCGCAGTGCTTATGCCCGGGTTTGCAGCTTGCGCACAATAACTGTGGAACAAGCTGTGGATAACCCGTTCATGGCTGGCGCAGTCGCTGGATCCATCTAGCCCCCAAGGGATTGCTCGTTTTTTGATCATATCGCGACGGGCAAAACTGGCGCCCGAGCAACGGCTTTGCTCTGAATTGGTGCCATCGTCGTACGTGATTCGGCCTTCAATGCTCTATACCGAGTGCTGCCCCACGCGGCCCGCTCGCGTTCCTGACTCAATGGCCAGGAAATTGCTTTATCCACAGGCACAACTCCAAGCAAGTCGAGCCTGTCATGCCAATTGCTTCCAACACCCCGCGCCTGCAACTGCGCCACATCAGCAAACGCTACCCCGGTTGTCTGGCCAACGATGCCATCGACCTGAGCATCACGCCCGGTGAAATTCACGCCCTGCTCGGTGAAAACGGTGCGGGCAAAAGTACGTTGATGAAGATCATCTACGGCGTCACCCAGGCCGACACCGGCGAGATGCTTTGGCAAGGTCAGCCGGTGAATATCCGCAACCCGGCGCAGGCGCGGCAGTTGGGGATTGGCATGGTATTCCAGCATTTCTCACTGTTCGAAACCCTCAGCGTGGCGCAAAACATTGCTTTGGCGATGGGCGCAGCAGCCGGCACGCCGAAACAACTGGAACCGAAAATTCGTGAAGTGTCGCGCCGTTATGGCATGGCGCTGGAGCCGGAGCGACTTGTCCACAGCCTGTCGATCGGCGAGCGGCAACGGGTGGAGATCATTCGTTGCCTGATGCAGGACATTCGCCTGCTGATTCTCGACGAGCCGACCTCGGTGCTGACGCCGCAAGAGGCCGACGAATTGTTTATCACCCTGCGCCGCCTCGCCGCCGAAGGCTGCAGCATTCTGTTTATCAGCCACAAACTCGCTGAAGTGCGCGCGTTGTGCCACAGCGCGACGGTTCTGCGCGGTGGGCGCGTGGCCGGACATTGCCTGCCAGCGGAGTGCTCGGATCAGCAATTGGCGCAGATGATGGTCGGCGAAGCGGCGGCGTTGATTGGCGACTATCCGAAGGTCAGCGGCGGCGCGGCGTTTTTGCAGGTGAAGGGCTTGAGTTGGCACAACCCGGATCCGTTCGGCTGCTCGCTGACTGACATTGATGTGCAAGTGCGCAGCGGCGAAATTGTCGGCATCGCCGGGGTCGCTGGTAATGGCCAGGATGAGTTGCTGGCACTGCTCAGCGGCGAGCAAACCTTGCCTCGGGCGCAAGCCGCGACCATTCGATTCGCCGAGCAACACGTCGCCGATTTGCGCCCGGATGCCCGCCGCAAACTGGGCCTGGCTTTCGTCCCCGCCGAACGCCTCGGGCATGGCGCGGTGCCGGAATTGAGTCTGGCGGACAACGCCCTGCTGACGGCTTTCCAACAAGGCTTGGTCAGCAACGGGCTAATCCAGCGCGGTAAAGTCGAAGCCCTCGCCCAACAGATCATTCAGCGCTTCGGTGTAAAAACCCCGGACACACAAACCGCCGCGCGCAGTCTGTCCGGCGGCAATCTGCAGAAATTCATTCTCGGCCGGGAAATCCTCCAGCAACCGAAACTGCTGATCGCCGCGCACCCGACCTGGGGCGTCGACGTTGGCGCCGCCGCGACCATTCACCGTGCGCTGATCGCGCTGCGCGATGCCGGCGCGGCGATTCTGGTGATCTCCGAAGACCTCGACGAATTGTTCCAGATCAGCGACCGCCTCGGCGCGCTGTGCGGTGGACGTTTGTCGGCACTGCAAGACACCAGCAAGACACAACTCAGCGACGTTGGCGGCTGGATGGCCGGCCAGTTCGACCACGCCCCTTCAGCCGCCACGTTTTAACGGAGTTATACACATGCTGCTTTCCCTCGAACCCCGTGGCCAGCAATCGCGCCTGATGCTGTGGTGCTCGCCGTTATTGGCGGCGGCGCTGACGCTCGGTTGCGGCTCGCTGCTGTTTATCGCCCTTGGTCATGACCCGCTGCAAACCTTGCACACGCTGCTGATCGCACCGGTCAGCGATTTGTATGGCGTCTCTGAATTGTTGGTCAAGGCGCTGCCGATTCTGCTCTGCGCACTGGGCTTGGCAGTGGCCTATCAGGCGCGAATCTGGAACATCGGCGCCGAAGGTCAATTACTCCTCGGCGCGCTCGCCGGCAGTGCCTTGGCGGTGAACATTATCGACCTGCAAAGTCGTTGGGCGCTGGTGTTGATTCTGCTCACCGGCACCCTCGCCGGCGCGGCGTGGGCCGGGCTGACCGCATGGTTGCGCACACGCTTCAACGCCAACGAAATCCTCACCAGCATCATGCTCAATTACATCGCGCTGAACCTGCTGCTGTTCTGCGTGCACGGGCCGCTGAAGGATCCCGCCGGGTTCAACTTTCCCGAGTCGGCGATGTTCGGCGATGCCAGCCGTTTGCCGCTGCTGATGGAGGATGGCCGCGTGCACGCCGGGGTGTATTTCGCCCTGCTCGCACTGGTCGCGGTGTGGGTGTTGTTGCAGAAAAGCTTTGTCGGTTTCCAGATCAAAGTACTCGGGCTGGACAAGCGCGCGGCGGGGTTCGTCGGCTTTCGCGAGAAGCGTTTGATCTGGCTGGCGCTGTTGATCAGTGGCGGCTTGGCCGGGCTCGCGGGTGTCTGCGAGGTCACCGGACCGATTGGCCAATTGGTGCCGCAGGTGTCGCCGGGATACGGCTACGCGGCAATCACCGTGGCGTTTCTCGGACGCCTCAATCCGATCGGGATTCTGTTTTCCAGCCTGTTGATGGCGCTGCTGTATATCGGCGGCGAGAGCGCGCAAATGACCCTGAATCTGCCGCAGGCGATCACCCAGTTGTTTCAGGGAATGATGCTGTTTTTCCTGCTCGCCAGTGACGTGCTGATTCTCTATCGGCCACGCCTGAACCTGCGTTGGGTGAAGCGCACTTCGACCACTGCCGTAACCGCCGGAGCGCTGTGATGGATATCGATCTGTTGAGCAATATTTTCTACGCCATGGTGCGTTGCGGCACGCCGTTGTTGCTGGTGGCGCTGGGGGAATTGATCTGCGAGAAGAGCGGCGTGCTCAACCTCGGGCAGGAAGGGATGATGCTGTTTGGCGCGGTGATCGGTTTTATCGTCGCGCTCAACAGCGGCAACCTGTGGCTCGGCGTGTTGCTGGCGATGCTGGCCGGGATGTTGTTGTCGTCGCTGTTTGCGCTAGTGGCGTTGGTGTTCAACGCCAATCAGGTGGCGACCGGGTTGGCGCTGACGATTTTTGGTGTCGGGCTGTCGACCTTTGTCGGCGCAGCTTGGGTCGGTAAACCACTGGCCGGTTTTGAGCCGTTGGCGATTCCTTATCTGAGTGAGATTCCGCTGATCGGGCGGATGCTGTTTGCTCAGGATTTGCTGGTGTACCTGTCGTTCGTGCTGTTTGCGCTGGTGGCGTGGGTGATCATCAAAAGTCGTGTCGGGTTGATCATTCAAGCGGTCGGCGAGAATCCGGATGCGGCCAGTGCGATGGGCTTGCCGGTGTTGACCGTGCGCACGTTGGCGGTGCTGTTTGGCGGGGCGATGGCCGGGCTGGCCGGAGCGTATTTGTCGCTGGCGTACACGCCAATGTGGGCGGAAAACATGACCGCCGGGCGTGGCTGGATCGCCCTGGCGCTGGTGGTGTTTGCCAGTTGGCGGGTGTGGCGGTTGTTGCTCGGGGCTTATTTGTTCGGCCTCGCCAGCATCCTGCACTTGGTGGCGCAGGGGTTGGGGCTGGCGATTCCGTCGAGTCTGCTGGCGATGCTGCCGTATGTGGCGACGATTGTGGTGCTGGTGCTGTTGTCGCGGGATGCGTTGCGGACGCGGTTGTATGCGCCGGTTTCGCTTGGGCAGCCTTGGCAGTCAGGGCATTAAGAGGTGAATTCACTGCCCTCTTCGCGAGCAAGCTCGCTCCCACAGTTGACCGAGTTCACTCAGATCCCCTGTGGGAGCGAGCTTGCTCGCGAAGGCGTCCGCACAGGCAACACCTGAGCAACGCCCCACGCCAGTTCGAAGACCAGGAAAATAATCAGGATCGAACTGGCGCCATGGGCCAAGGCATATGCTTGCCAAGTCGCAAACAAAAACCGCCCCACCGCGTCATACCGTCCATAAAGCGCCTGCGGATCACGAATCCGCAGCACCGCCCACACGCACACCACCGAGCCCAGCAAATTCGCCATCAACAGGTGCACAGGCGCAAACGCCGGCAGTTCACCGGGCAAATTCAGCGCGGTCAAGAACCCATGCAAAGCGGCAAAACTCCACGGCGTGGCAAATGCCACCGTGACGATCAGGTCATACCAGGCACTGCCAAGCACCACATTGCGATACTGCGTTGAAGTCCACATCATCCATGCTCCGCAAAATTCAGGGAGCAAGCACGGTAAAGCCTGGAGTATGCTCCAGGGTCAATAGCCTTTTTGAGAGCCCGCATGCGCATCGGTGAATTAGCCCAGGCCTGCGCCGTCAGCCGTGACACTCTGCGCTTCTACGAGCAGCGTGGGCTGATAGCCGCGCAACGCCGTGCCAACGGTTACCGCGACTATCCGCCAGACATGGTGCAACTGGTGCTCTATATCAAAACCGCGCAACGCCTGGGATTTACCCTCGGCGAGATCAGTGACAGCGTTGCCGCGCTGTGGAACGCCCCCAACCCGGACAACGCCGTGGCGCAGTTGCTGCGCGACAAACTGCAACTGATCGAAACCCGTATGCGCGAACTCGACACGCTGCGGCAAGAGTTGCAACTTCGCCTCGGTCAGGCCTGTCCATTGAATCCATGATCCTCATTCATCAAGGAAGCCCATCATGTCTGCAAAAAACGCACTGATCATCGGCGCCTCCCGAGGCCTCGGCCTTGGTCTGGTGAAAACCCTGCTGGCCGACGGCTGGCAAGTCACCGCCACCGTGCGCAATCCGCAAAACGCCGAGGCGCTGCAAGCGCTGGGCAAGGTGCGGATCGAGAAGCTCGACATGGATGACCAGCAAGCGGTGATCGCCCTGAGTCAGCAGCTCAAGGGCGAAACGTTTGACCTGCTGTTCGTCAACGCCGGGGTCAAAGGCCCGGCGGACCAGACCCCGGGCGGCGCGACACTGGCTGAGGTCGGTCAGCTGTTTTTCACCAACGCGGTGGCACCGATCAATCTGGCCCAGCGGTTTGTCGGGCAGATCCGCGATGGCAGCGGCGTGCTGGCGTTCATGAGTTCCGGGTTGGGTAGCGTGACGGTGCCGGACGCGCCGGAGTTGGCGCTGTACAAAGCGAGCAAGGCTGCGCTGAATTCGATGACCAACAGTTTTGTCACGCAACTCGGTGAGCAGAAGATGACAGTGTTGTCGCTGCATCCGGGTTGGGTGAAGACGGACATGGGTGGCGAAGGGGCTGACCTTGACGTGGATACCAGCACCCGTGGGCTGGTTGATCAGGTGAATGCGTATACCGGCAAGGGCGGGCATCACTTCATCAACTACAAGGGTGAAACGATTCCCTGGTAAGCATACAAATCCCCTGTAGGAGTGAGCCTGCTCGCGATAGCGGTGTGTCGTTCAGCAAAAGTATTGCCTGATACACCGCTATCGCGAGCAGGCTCACTCCTACAAGGGACCGTGTTGTCCTGTCGGGTTGGGCTTGCCCGCTGCAACAATTTGTTTGAAACTGCGCACCTCGTCCTCGCGGCGACCCTGGATCAGCAGACAGGGCATCACTGAGCTGGCAACCCTGAACCCCATTTTCAGAGGAGCCGGCAACATGCCCGCGACCCGTACCTGGTTAAAAAATCCCCTCGCCATTTTCACCTCCAACTCGCTCGATGCCCGTGGCGGTCTTGTTGTGCAAGACGGTGTCATTGTCGAAGTCCTCGCCGCTGGCCAACAGCCGTCGGCGCCGTGCAATGCAGTGTTCGACGCCCGTGAACATGTGATCCTGCCGGGCCTGATCAACACCCACCATCACTTCTATCAAACCCTGACTCGCGCCTGGGCGCCGGTGGTCAATCAGCCGTTGTTCCCGTGGCTGAAAACCCTGTACCCGGTCTGGGCGCGCCTGACGCCGGAAAAACTCGCGCTCGCCACCAAAGTCGCTTTGGCCGAACTGCTGCTGTCGGGCTGCACCACTGCGGCCGATCACCACTACCTGTTCCCGGATGGCTTGGAGAATGCCATCGACGTGCAAGTCGAAAGCGTTCGCGAACTGGGCATGCGCGCCATGCTCACCCGCGGTTCGATGAGCCTCGGCGAGAAGGACGGTGGCCTGCCGCCGCAGCAGACCGTGCAGGAAGGTCAGGTGATTCTCGACGACAGTCAGCGCTTGATTCACGAGTACCACGAGCGTGGCGACGGCGCGCAGATCCAGATCGCTTTGGCGCCGTGCTCGCCGTTCTCGGTGACCCCGGAAATCATGTCGGCCAGCGCGGAACTGGCGAACAAGCTCGACGTGCGCCTGCACACGCACTTGGCCGAAACCCTCGATGAAGAAGATTTCTGCCTGCAGCGTTTCGGCCTGCGCACCGTCGATTATCTCGACAGCGTCGGCTGGCTCGGCCCGCGCACCTGGCTGGCCCACGGCATTCACTTCAACCCGGACGAAATCGCCCGCCTCGGTCAGGCCGGTACCGGTATCTGCCATTGCCCGAGTTCGAACATGCGTCTGGCCTCCGGCATTTGCCCGAGTATCGATCTGACTGATGCCGGCGCGCTGTTTGGTCTGGGCGTCGATGGTTCGGCGTCCAACGATGCGTCGAACATGATTCTCGAAGCGCGTCAGGCGTTGTACATCCAGCGTCTGCGTTACGGCGCCGAGAAGATCACCCCGGAACGCGTGCTGGGCTGGGCGACCAAGGGTTCGGCGAGTCTGTTGGGGCGGACCGATATTGGTGAGCTGGTGGTGGGCAAGCAGGCGGATCTGGCGTTGTTCAAGCTCGATGAACTGCGCTTCTCCGGTAGCCATGACCCGATTTCGGCGTTGCTGTTGTGCGGTGCCGATCGTGCGGATCGGGTGATGATTGGCGGCAAGTGGCGCGTGGTTGATGGCCAGGTTGAGGGTCTTGATCTGAAAGGCCTGATCGCCGATCACAGCCAGGCGGCGCGCCAGTTGATCGCCGGTACCTGATCCGATCACCAATCCCTGTGGGAGCGAGCTTGCTCGCGAAGGCGTCGTGTCAGTCAATATTTGAGTTGACTGATACTCCGCTTTCGCGAGCAAGCTCGCTCCCACAGTTGTTTTGTGTCGGGGCTAGAGACCGAGCAGGGACAACATGATGAACGTCGCGAACAGCACGAAGTGCGTCATGCCTTCGATGGCATTGGTCTCACCGTCATTGAGGTTGATCGCGCTGACGATCAGCGTGATGAAGATCATCACCGTCTGCACCGGCGTCATCGCCATCTGAAACGGCTGGCCGGTATACAGCGCCATCGCTTCCATCACCGGCACCGTCAAAATCACCGTCGACAGCGACGCGCCCATCGCAATGTTCACCACCGACTGCATGCGGTTGGCCAACGCTGCGCGCAACGCGGTCAAAATCTCCGGCGCTGCTGAAATCGCCGCCACCAGAATCGCCGTGATCACCGGCGGCGCGCCCGTGCCTTCCAGGCCCAGATCGAGGGTCTTCGACATCACTTCGGCCAGTGCGCCGATCACCACAATGCCAAACACCAGAATGCCGATCGACAGGCCGATGCTCGGCGCATTCGTCTGCGCGTCCTGCGGTTCTTTCTTGCGGCGTTTGTCCGGATAGCTGTAGCTGAAAAAGTAACTGTGCGGGCCGACCTGCATGCGCAGAAACAGCGCGTAAAGCACCACCATCGCGCCGATGGTGAACGCCGAATAAATCTTCCAGTTGGCCTCGGGAATAAACTCCGGCACCACCATCGACACCCCCATGGCGGTGAGGATCATCACGCTGTAGCTGCGCGCGGAATCGTCGTTATAGGACTGCTCGCCATGTTTGATCCCGCCCATCAGTGCGGCGAGGCCGAGGATGCCGTTGATGTCGAGCATCACGGCGGAATAGATCGTGTCGCGCACCAACGTGGGCGACGCTTCGTTGCTCATCATGATCGCGAGAATCACCACTTCCACCAGCACGGCCGCAAGCGTGAGGATCATCGTGCCGTAAGGATCGCCAACCTTTTCCGCGAGCAATTCGGCGTGATGGGCGACGCGCATCGAGGCGGCGACGATGAAGGCGATCAGCACCAGACCGCCGAGCAGCGCGACGATCTGGCCGCTGTGCAGCAGCCAGTGTTCCAGCGGATAGGCAACGCACGCAGCGATGACTGCCAGCAGCAGAAAGCTTTCTTGTTTGAGGATTGTGAGCATGGCGGGCCTTTTGCCGAAAGAGAGCGAATGAGCTACTGACTGCGGGGCGGCGCTAACGTTTCGTTACACCTTAGCGCACCAAGCGATGGCAGCTGGTTTCAGGCATGCACTTTTATCGGCCCTGCCGGCCCCTTCGCGAGCAAGCTCGCTCCCACATTGAAATGCGTTCACCTGTGGGAGCGAGCTTGCTCGCGAAGGTCACACTGCGGTTTCGAAGGAGTTTGTTGTCCTGTTGGTCAGCAATTTGCATTGGCCCTGACCACACACAACAAAATGGAGTTCGAATTCATGCAAATACGTCCGCTGCACAAACTGCTGTGCGCCGCCCTCGGTCTGGGAATCAGTCTGAGCGCCAGCGCTGCCGATCCGCTCAAGGTCGGTTTCGTCTATATCGGCCCGATCGGTGACCACGGCTGGACGTATCAGCATGAGCAGGGGCGCAAGGCCCTCGCGGAAAAATTCGGCAATCAGATCACCACCAACTATGTGGAGAACGTCGCCGAGGGCGCCGACGCCGAGCGGGTGATCCGCAACATGGCCAAGGATAAATACGACCTGATCTTCACCACCTCCTTCGGCTACATGAACCCCACCGTCAAAGTCGCCAAGCAGTTTCCCAAGGTGACCTTCGAACACGCCACCGGCTACAAACAGGACAAGAACCTCGGCACCTATCTGGCGCGTACTTACGAGGGTCGCTACGTCGGTGGTTTCCTCGCGGCGAAGATGACCAAGACCAAGAAGATCGGTTACGTCGCTTCGTTCCCGATCCCGGAAGTGATCCGCGACATCAACGCCATCCAGCTGGCGCTGAACAAGTACAACCCCGGCACCGAGATCAAAGTGGTGTGGGTCAACTCCTGGTTCGACCCGGGCAAGGAAGCCGATGCGGCCAACGCACTGATCGATCAGGGCGTCGACGTGGTGTTCCAGCACACCGACAGCCCGGCGCCGATTCAGGCTGCCGAACGTCGTGGCGTGTACGCGGTGGGGTATGCCTCGGACATGGCCCACTTCGGGCCGAAAGCGGTGCTGACTTCGATCGTCAACGACTGGGCGCCGCATTACATTCAGGCGACGCAGAGCGTGATCGATCACAGCTGGAAACCTCAGGATTACTGGGGTGGGTTGAAGGAAGGCACGGTTGAACTGCCGATCAGCGACCTGGTACCGGCACCGGTGAAAGCCGAGGCCGAGCAGATCATTGCCGACATCAAGAGCGGCGCGTTGCAGCCGTTTACCGGGCCGATCAAGGATCAGGCCGGCGTCGAAAAAATCCCGGCGGGTGTGAGTGCGAACACTGCGGAACTGGCGTCGATGAATTATTACGTTGAAGGCATGAAGGCCGAGATGCCGAAGTAATCCCCCTGACCCCGATCGTTCCCACGCTCTGCGTGGGAATGCCGCCCGGACGCTCCGCGTCCCTGCCAAAAGCGGACGCAGAGCGTCCATTGAGGCATTCCCACGCGGAGCGTGGGAACGATCACAATAGAGAATGCGAAATGGATCAGCTTCCGATCATCGATATCAGCCCGCTCTATAGCGACGACGAAAACGCCTGGCCCGCCGTGGCCGGGCAAATCGACCAAGCCTGCCGCGACTGGGGCTTCTTCTACATCAAGGGTCACCCGATTTCGCCGCAGCGCATCGATGCCATCCTCGATCAGACTCAGCGTTTTTTTGCCCTGCCCGCAGCAGAAAAACTCAAGATCGACATCACCCAGACCCGCCACCATCGTGGCTACGGCGCCATCGCCACCGAGCAACTCGACCCGAGCAAACCCAGCGACCTCAAAGAAACCTTCGACATGGGCCTGCACCTGCCGGCCAACCATCCCGATGTGCTCGCCGAAAAACCGTTGCGCGGTCCTAACCGGCATCCATCGCAAACGGGTTGGGAAACCTTGATGGAGCAGCATTACCTCGATATGCAGGCACTCGCGCAAACCCTGCTGCGCGCGATGACCATCGCCCTGAACATCGAACGCGATTTCTTCGACAGCCGTTTCAACGACCCCGTCAGCGTGCTGCGCATGATCCATTACCCACCGCGCCACACTGCCAGCTCCGCCGAGCAGCAAGGTGCCGGCGCGCACACTGATTACGGCTGCATCACCCTGCTCTATCAGGACAGTGCCGGCGGCTTGCAAGTGAAAAACGTCAAAGGCGAATGGATCGATGCACCGCCCATCGACGGCACCTTCGTGGTCAACCTCGGCGACATGATGGCGCGCTGGAGCAACGACCGTTATCGCTCGACCCCGCACCGGGTGATCAGCCCGCTCGGCGTGGATCGCTACTCGATGCCGTTCTTCGCCGAGCCGCATCCGGACACCCGCATCGAATGCCTGCCGGGTTGTCAGGACGCAGAGCATCCGGCGAAATATCCGACGACCACCTGCGCCGAATTCCTGCTGTCACGCTTCGCCGATACCTACGCCTATCGCCGCGAGCAAGAAGCCGTGTGATGGATCGCTTGGTCAGGTTTTGCCAATTGTTTCGGCGAGCATCTGTAGAATGCCGTCATTGCACCTGATGAGAAAAGAATATGTACGACTGGCTCAACGCCTTGCCCAAGGCTGAACTGCACCTGCATCTGGAAGGCTCGCTGGAGCCTGAGCTGCTGTTCGCCCTGGCCGAGCGCAACAAGATCGCCCTGCCGTGGAACGACGTGGAAACTCTGCGCAAGGCTTACGCCTTCAACAACCTGCAGGAATTCCTCGACCTGTATTACCAGGGCGCCGACGTATTGCGCACCTCGCAGGACTTCTACGACCTGACTTGGGCCTACCTATTGCGTTGCAAAGCGCAGAACGTGATTCACACCGAACCGTTCTTCGACCCGCAGACCCACACCGACCGGGGTATCCCGTTCGAAGTGGTGCTCAACGGCATCGCCGCGGCACTCAAGGATGGCGAGCAGCAACTGGGCATCACCAGCGGTTTGATCCTCAGCTTCCTGCGCCACCTCAGCGAAGAAGAAGCCGAGAAAACTCTCGACCAGGCACTGCCATTCCGTGACGCGTTTGTCGCGGTCGGCCTCGACAGCTCCGAGATGGGCCACCCGCCGAGCAAGTTCCAGCGCGTTTTCGACCGTGCCCGCCACGAAGGCTTCCTGACCGTTGCCCACGCTGGCGAAGAAGGCCCGCCGGAGTACATCTGGGAAGCCATCGACCTGCTGAAGATCCAGCGTATCGACCATGGCGTGCGCGCCATCGAAGACGAGCGCCTGATGCAGCGGATCATCGACGAGCAGATTCCGCTGACCGTGTGCCCGCTGTCGAACACCAAACTCTGCGTGTTCGATCACATGTCGCAGCACAACATCCTCGACATGCTCGAGCGTGGCGTGAAGGTCACGGTGAACTCCGATGACCCGGCGTACTTCGGTGGTTACGTGACTGAAAACTTCTACGCGCTGCATGAACACTTGGGCATGACCCAGGATCAGGCCAAGCGTTTGGCGCAGAACAGCCTGGATGCGCGACTGGTAAAACCCTAAGCAACACCGAATAACCTTTGTAGGAGTGAGCCTGCTCGCGATAGCGGAGTGTCAGACACCGATGTGTTACCTGACAGACCGCTATCGCGAGCAGGCTCACTCCTACATTGGATCGGTGTTAGCCGATGGATTGGGCTTCAGTCAGCTCTTCCAGGGTCTTACCCCGCGTCTCCATCCCGAACAACCACACCACCCCCGCCGCAATCGCAAAGCACGCCGCGCCCAGCGCAAACACCCCGCCCTGCCCGGTAATCGGGAACACCAGTCCGGTCACCAACGGCCCAAGCAGCGAACCGACGCGGCCAATCGCCGAGGCGAAGCCCGAGCCGGTCGCCCGCGCCGACGTCGGATAAAGCTCCGGCGTATAGGTGTAGAGCACCGCCCACATGCCGAACAGGAAAAACTGCATCAGCAACCCGGTGCCGATCAGCAGCGCCACGTTACCGCCAAACACCGCGCTCTGCCCATACAGGAACGCCATTACACCTCCGCCGAGCAACGTCACGATGCATACCGGTTTGCGCCCCCAGCGCTCAACCAGCCATGCGGCCATGAGAAACCCGGGAATCCCGCCCAGGGAAATCAGCACCGTGTAATACACCGACTGCGTCACCGCGAAACCCGACTGTTGCAACAGCGCACTGAGCCACGACGTCAGCCCGTAAAAGCCGAGTAGCGCAAAGAACCACAGACTCCAGAGCATCGTCGTGCGCTGGCGATACTGCGGCGACCAGATCTGTTTGAGCGCCGCAAAGAAGTTGCCCGGCGGCGTCACGGTACGCGGCAATCGAATCGGTTCCGGCAACGCGGCACCGCCGAGCGACGAACGCACCCGCGCCTCGATGCCGTTCAACACCTTATCCGCAGCGTCATCGCGCCCGGCCTGCTCCAGCCAGCGCGGTGACTCGGGAATGAAAAACCTGATCGCCAGTACGAACACCGCCGGCACTGCCAAGACCAGAAAGATATCGCGCCAGCCAATCAGCGGCAGCAGAAAGTAGGACAGTACGCCGGCAGCAACGAAGCCGAGCGGCCAGAAGCCGTCCATCAACGCGATGTAACGTCCGCGGCGCTGCGCTGGAATCAGCTCGGAGAGCATCGACTGGGCGATCGGAAATTCCATGCCCATACCGATCCCCAACAGGATGCGGAACAGCGTCAGCGTCTCGACCGTTTGCGCTGTCGAGCACAGATAACTGGCCACGCCCCACAGCACGATGCTCCACTGAAACACCGGTTTGCGCCCGAAGCGATCGGCGAGCATGCCGGACAGCGACGCCCCCAGCACCATGCCGAAAAAGCTCGAACTGGCGAGCAACCCCGCTTGCGCACTGCTCAGACCGAACTCGGCTTTGATCGAGCCGAGCAGGAAGGTCATCATCGCCAGATCCATGGAATCGAAGAAAAACGCCAAGGCGATGATGATGAAAATGATCCGGTGATAACCGCTGATCGGCAGTCGTTCCAGACGTTCTGCCGCGCTGTAGCCGTGAGTCTCCATGCCACCTCCCCCATCCGAAAAATATCCCCGGATCGAGTGTGCTTGATCGCGAAACGGCGTTCGTGCTGGATACGACCTGTTCGCAGTCGCGGGCGACGCCAGAAGCGCTTACGCAGTTCCGGACGTCGATTGCGAGTGCTCTACAACGCCATTTCCAGCTCGGTTTCCTTGGCAAAGCGATGCAGCTCCCGTTGGCCGGTGGCGGTCAATTGCAAAGCTCTCGAGTCGTTGGGCAGGGTCAGCCAGCCGGACTGCATGAACAACTGCAATAACGCAGCGCCGAGTGATCCCCCCATGTGCGGACGACGTTCGCTCCAGTCTGGACAAGCACACGCCACTTGCACGTTGCGATGGGCCAGCGCCTGAATGAACACGCCACGTCCAGCCAACAGTTTCGAACCCTTGTGGGTCACCACGACGCGTTGTTCGAGCTGTTCGATCCAGCCGGCATCGAGCAAGCGCTGATACAGGTCCGCCGCCAGCGTACCGCCGAGGTGGTCATCGCAAAAACGCGCGCGCAACAATGAGGACGGCGCGGTTTGCGGTTTGGCCATGGGGGTGGTGCGTTTGAAGACCTCGGGAATTTCCCGTGGAGCACTGGCAATGGTGGCGCTGGCCAATGCTTCTATCGCAGCACCGACCTCCGGTGCCGAGAGACGGAAAAAGCGTTTGCGACCACGGACTTCGACCTTCAACAGACCACCCGTGGATAGCCGCGCCAGATGCGCACTGGCCGACGATGGCGACAGCCCTGCCAGTAGCGCAAGCTCCTCGGTTTGCCGGGCCGAGCCATCCATCAACGCCCACATCATCGCGCTGCGCTTGGGGTCGGCCAGCAACGTGGCGATCTGGCTGATGCAAGGTGCATGTTCCATGTGTTCACTCCCTGTTGAATCGTATCGTCTACTGCTCGGAGACATCTTGGCCGGTAATGAGTCATCGGCCAAGACGCGAAAATCGCCATGAACCGGGGCGAGGCAAGCCGCTGACGCAGCCTGCTCCGGCACAGAACCCGCAGCAGTTGCGCGACCGTCACTCGAAGACTGGCGACGCGGTGCGAGGGTCTCCGGGCCGGGGTGTCGGTGCTGGCATGAGGCGGGCGCTAGTATAAGCGGGTTAGCCCGCGCGTCCTGCGCCGGGGCCTGCGCAGGTGGTGATTGTTCCTGACAGAAATTTCTCTATTTACCTGCGACTAATGATCAACTTCCGAAAAAGCGGGAAATTGACTACTCACTTCAGCGCATCGGCTGGCGAGCATTTCCCTCAGAAGGTTCACCGGCTTACTCAATTGGGCGCGATGGGCGCACAACAAATTCAGCGGTGCGCGCTCACAAAGCAGCTCTGGCAGCAGCACTTTGAGCCGCCCGGCGAGCACATCGGCGCCCACGTCCAGCCACGACTTGTAGGCAATTCCGGCGCCGGCCACCGCCCACAGACGCACAACGTCGGCGTCATCGCTGAAACGGTCACCACTGACGGTCAGACCAACTTCACGTTTACCGTCATGAAAACTCCAATGGTCATGCACCCGGCTGCCGAGCATGTACAGCAGGCAGTTGTGCTGAGCCAGTTGTTCGAGCTGGCGCGGTTCGCCGTGTCGGGCCAGATACGCCGGGGAGGCGCACAGCACACGGCGGTTGTGCGGGGCGATAGGCAAAGCAACCAGACTCGAGTCCTCCGGCTCGCCGTAACGCAAAGCGATGTCCACGGGTTGGCGGAACAGGTCGGCGATGCGATCGCCGAGCAGCAAGCGCACGGTCAGCTTCGGGTGCTCGCGCTGGAACTCGTCGAGCCACGGCAGCAACAGGTTGCGGCCGAAGTCCGAAGGCGCCGACAACTGCAACACGCCGCTGACCTGATCCTGTCCGCTGGCCAGCAAGCGCCGGCCTTCATCAAGGTTGCTCAGCGCTGCCCGCGCGTATTCGAGAAAGCCGTCGCCCTCGGCTGTCAGGCGCAGACTGCGGGTCGAGCGCGCGAGCAAGCGCGCACCGAGCTGCTGTTCGATCCGTTTCAACGCCGCACTCGCCACGGCAGCGGACATGTCCATCACCCGCGCGGCTGCCGACAGACTGCCCAGATCCGCCGCCCGGACAAACAACTGCAAATCGTCAAAACGCAGCATGCTAAGCCTCGATTATCAAAAAAATATTGAAAGAGACTGCTCTTTTAGCCGGTTTTATCTCGCAGAGAAATAGCCAATCATCTCTCCATCGCATTCATCCCGCTTCTCTGGAGCCGAGCATGTCCCAGCCCTTCACCGCTATCGCCACCCTGACCGCCAAACCCGGCCAACAGGATCTTCTCGAACAAGGCCTGCGCGCCCTGGTTGAACCGAGCCGCGCCGAAGACGGTTGCAGCCAGTACGACTTGCACCGCGACCTCGCTGATCCGCAGGTGTTTTATGTGATCGAACACTGGGCCAGCGAAGCGATTCTTGAGGCGCACAACGCCAGCGCGCATTTCCAGCATTTCCAGGCCAGCGTCGGCCACGCCATCGAACACTTCCAACTCAAGCGCCTCGGCGCGATTGTCTGATCCCTTCTTCTATTACCCGTACGGAGCCACTCATGAAAGCCATCGCCTATTACGCTTCCTTGCCGATCAGCGACGCCAAGTCCCTGCAAGACATCGAACTGCCAGAACCTCTCGCCGGCCCGCGCGACGTGCTGGTGGAAGTCAAAGCCATTTCGGTCAACCCGGTCGACACCAAAGTGCGGCAGAACGCGGCACCGGAAAACGGCGCGGCGAAAGTGCTGGGTTGGGACGTTGCCGGTGTGGTCAAGGCTGTCGGCAGCGAAGTGACGTTGTTCAAGGCCGGCGACAAGGTTTTCTACGCCGGCTCCATCGCCCGTGCCGGCGGCAACAGTGAACTGCACGTGGTGGATGAGCGCATCGTCGGCCATATGCCGAAATCCCTCGGTTTTGCCGAAGCCGCCGCACTGCCGCTGACCGCGATCACCGCATGGGAGTTGTTGTTCGAGCGCCTGCAAATCCGCGAAGGCAATACCGATGAAGGCCAGAGCCTGCTGATCGTCGGTGCCGCCGGCGGGGTTGGCTCGATCCTGACGCAATTGGCCAGGCAACTGACCGGCCTGAAGGTGATCGGCACCGCGTCCCGCGAGCAAACCCGCGATTGGGTCAAAGAACTGGGCGCCGACCTGGTCATCGATCACAGCCAGCCGCTGAGCGAAGAACTCAAGCGCGCCGGGATCGACAGCGTGACCCACGTCGCCAGCCTGACCCAGACCGACCAGCACCTGGATCAACTGGTCGAAGCGCTGGCGCCGCAAGGCAAACTGGCGTTGATCGACGATCCGAAGTCGCTGGACGTGAGCAAGCTCAAGCGCAAGAGCCTGTCGCTGCACTGGGAGTTCATGTACACCCGCTCGCTGTTCGAGACGCCAGACATGATCGAGCAGCACAAACTGCTCAACCGCGTGGCGGATCTGATTGATGCCGGGACGTTGAAGACCACGGTGGGCGAGCATTTCGGCACGATCAACGCAGCGAACCTGCGTCGCGCCCATGAGCTGCTGGAAAGTGGCAAAGCCAAGGGCAAAATTGTTTTAGAAGGTTTCTAAAAAACCGCACAGCGCAGCTTTCGCCGAACCTAGAGCGGTCGGCGGGGCTGCGCTGTTTTTTGCCGTCAGTCCGATGCTTGACCCTTGTCACAATTGCGATCTTATTCAGGTCTACAATCGAAGCCTCTGCGATACATCTTTTACGCAAGGGAGGTCAGCAATGAAGATCCTGATAAAAGAAGTGGCAAAGTCTGAGTGGCAGGTTCGTCTGGACCAACACGCCGTGACATTCCGCAGTGAAGCCGAAGCACTGGCCTTCACCCGCACCCTCGAAGCGCGACTGTGCGCACCCCATCAGATTCCCGATCGCAGCCAGCAGCGCGCCGCCGGCTGAGGTATTTATGCCTCGGCCTGAGCTTGCGCCAGTGCCCGGGCATTCTGCAGACGGCGGGTGAGCAGCGCCACGCACACCACCAGCAAACCGCACAGGCTGATGACCATGGCCATCGGCACGGCGGTGCCGTCGTGCAACACCCCCACCAGTGCCGAAGCGCCGGCGGCGACACTGAATTGCATGCAACCGAGCAACGCCGAAGCACTGCCGGCCCGTGCGCCCTGCCCGTTCATCGCGCAAGCGGCGGCGTTCGGGCTGATGCAACCCAGGCTCGACACGCAGATGAACAGTGGAATCAGCAGCGGCCACAAGGACTCTGTGTGCATTGCGCTGACCGCGAGCAGCGTCAGCCCGGCGGCGAAGTAAACCCATACCGCCCGCGACAGCAGGAATGCCGGGCCGCGCTTGGCCAACATCCGCGCGTTGACCTGCGCCACCAAAATGAACCCCGCCGCGTTGGTGCCGAACAGCCAGCCGAAATGCTCGGCCGGTACGCCGTAAAGTTTGATGAAAATGAACGGTGAACCCGCGATGTAAGCGAACATCCCGGCGATGGCGATGCCGCCGGTCAGGGCGTGGCCGAGGTAAACCCGGTCCTTGAGCAAGCGCCCGTACTGGCGCAGCGCGCCGGACAACGGCTGACGCGGCATGTGCGCCGGCATACTTTCCGGCAGCCCCAGCGCCACGGCCAATGCGGCCAGCGCGCTGAATCCGGTCAGCACCAGGAAGATCGACTGCCAGCCTGTGGTGTTGACCAGCAGACCGCCAAGCATCGGCGCCAGAATCGGCGCCAGGCCCATCACCAGCATCAATTGCGAAAAGACTTTCGCCGAACCGACTGCATCGCACTTGTCGCTGACTACCGCCCGGGAAATCACCATCCCGGCACAGCCGCCCAGCGCCTGGACGAAACGCGCACCGATCAGCCATTCCAGGTTTGGCGCATAAGCGCAGGCCAGCGACGCCAAAGTGAACAGCGTCAGACCAACGAGCAACGGAATACGTCGGCCGAAGCGGTCCGCCACCGGGCCATAAGCCAGTTGGCCGATGGACAGACCGGCGAAATACGCCGCCAGCGTCATCTGCACGTGTTTCTCGTCGGTGCCGAACGCCAGCGCCATCGAGGGAAATGCAGGTAAATAGAAGTCGATCGCCAAGGGCCCGAAGGCGGTCAAGGCACCGAGAATCAGAATGGTACGGAAGTTCATCAGGCATCCAGGTTGGCAAGTCGGCAGCCCGACAGTCTAGCCGCGCCCGAACGCCTTGAACATTCCGATAGCTCGCTAACGATCAAATTCAGACGAGCTTCACCTCATACCCTTCCTCGCGGATCGCTTCGATGACCTGATCAGCACTCATGGCGCTTTCGACGCCGACCTCTTTAGCCGCCAGATCAACCCGCACACTGGCCGCTGGATCCTTGGCCTGCACGGCGTTGGTGATGGCTTTGACGCAGTGACCGCAGGACATGCCTTGAACGTTGAACACTTGCATGGAATGACTCCTTTGAGTGAGGTTGCCGGCAGTCTCGAGCTTGCCACGATGGCAAGGTCAAGTTCTTCAATAAACTGCCGGGCTGGCAATCGGCGTCGCGCTCGGCCAAGCTGCGTACATCAATGACTCGATTCAGGAGATTCAGCCATGCGCTGGTCAGCTTTCAGCCTGTTTGGCTTTCTCAGCCTCTTTGCCGCCGTCCCTCAAGTGCAAGCTGCTGGCGAGGATTATGCGGTGCTGATTATTTCCCGCGAGCGCCTGGAAGTGTCGACTTCTTGCGAGATCGGCGTGTACATCCAGGATCAGCTTTCGGCGCGGCTGCTGCAGGAGCAAAGCATTTCCTTCAACTTGCCGCCGGGCACTGTTTCGCTGCGCTTGAAGTTGCTGCCGGGACAGGTCGCCGGTTGTAACCCGGGGATGCTCGCGCCGGGGTCGCAGGAGATCAAATTGCATGCCGGTGATGTGTTGAAGTATCGGTTGGCGATGAATTCGGAAGGCGTCTACCTGAAACGCGCCGATCTCGAATATTAAGTAAATCCCAATTGTGGGAGCGAGCCTGCTCGCGAATACGGTGTGTCATTCAACGATGATGTTGACTGACCCGCCGCTTTCGCGAGCAGGCTCGCTCCCACAGTTGGTTTTGCGGCGCGTCAAAGATTGGCGCTTGACCTTGCCCGCATGGCAAGGTTGATCCTTGTAGGCATCTACTACAGGGAGTACGACCGATGTCCGATTCCATCACGTTCGATCTGCCGATTGCCGGCATGACCTGCGCCAGTTGCGCCGGCCGTGTCGAGCGGGCCTTGAGCAAAGTCAGCGGCGCCAGTGCCGTCAGCGTCAATCTCGCCACCGAGCAGGCCCGTGTGCAAGCGCCAGGCGACAGTCTGCCGGCGTTGATGGACGCGGTCGAACGCGCCGGTTACAGCGTCCCGCAGCAGACTATCGAACTGAATATCGAAGGCATGACCTGCGCCTCCTGCGTCGGCCGCGTCGAGCGAGCGCTGAACAAAGTGCCGGGCGTCAAAAGCGTCAGCGTCAACCTGGCCAACGAACGCGCACACCTCGAATTGCTCGGTCAGGTCGACCCGCAAACGCTGCTTGAGGCCGTGAGCAAGGCCGGTTATTCGGCCAGCGTCTGGCAAGCCGAACACCCGCAAACCGATAACCAGCAACAGCGCCTCAAGCATGAACGCTGGGCGCTGATCTGCGCGATTGCCCTCGCCCTGCCGCTGGTGGCGCCGATGTTGCTGCAACCGTTCGGCATTCACTGGATGCTCCCGGCCTGGGCGCAATTCGCCCTCGCCACGCCGGTGCAGTTCATTTTTGGTGCACGTTTTTATGTCGCCGCGTGGAAAGCCGTGCGTGCCGGAGCGGGCAACATGGACTTGCTGGTGGCCCTCGGCACCAGCGCCGGCTACGGCTTGAGTCTTTACGAGTGGGCGACCGCCGCCGGGCGCATGCCGCATCTGTATTTCGAAGCGTCGGCGGTGGTCATTGCCTTGGTGCTGCTCGGCAAATACCTGGAGAGCCGCGCCAAACGCCAGACCGCCAGCGCCATCCGCGCGCTGGAAGCATTGCGTCCGGAACGGGCGATTCAAGTCATCGACGGTCGCGAGCAGGATGTCGCCATCAGCGCCTTGCGCCTGAACGATCTGGTGCTGGTCAAACCCGGCGAGCGTTTCCCGGTCGACGGCGAAGTCATCGAAGGCCAGAGCCACGCCGATGAAGCACTGATCAGCGGCGAAAGCCTGCCGGTACCGAAACAACCCGGAGACAAAGTCACCGGCGGCGCGATCAACGGTGAAGGCCGCTTGCTGGTGCGCACCCTGGCGCTCGGCGCAGAAACCGTGCTGGCGCGGATCATTCGTCTGGTTGAGGACGCTCAAGCCGCGAAAGCACCGATCCAGAAACTGGTGGATAAAGTCAGCCAGATCTTCGTGCCAACGGTGTTGCTGATCGCGTTGGTGACACTGATCGGCTGGTGGCTCTACGGCGCCCCCATGGAGACCGCGTTGATCAACGCCGTCGCGGTGCTGGTCATCGCCTGCCCTTGTGCGCTGGGCCTTGCCACGCCGACGGCGATCATGGCCGGCACCGGCGTGGCCGCGCGTCACGGCATTCTGATCAAGGACGCCGAAGCGCTGGAACGCGCCCATGAAGTCAGCAGTGTGGTGTTCGACAAAACCGGCACGCTGACCTCCGGCACGCCGCGCATTGCCCATTTCAGTGCAGTGGATGGTGATGAAGACACGCTGCTGAAACTGGCCGGCGCGCTGCAACGCGGCAGCGAACATCCGTTGGCCAAAGCGGTACTCGATGCCGCAGCGGAACGAGGCCTGAACGTGCCGGATGTCAGCGACAGTCAATCGCTGACCGGTCGCGGCATTGCCGGCAATCTTGAAGGCCGGCGTCTGGCGCTGGGCAATCGGCGGATGCTCGAAGAAAGTGCTTTGAACGCGGGCAACCTGAGCGAATCTGCCCAGACTTGGGAAGCCGAGGGCCGCACCCTGTCGTGGTTAATCGAGCAAAGCCCGGAACCGAAAGTGCTCGGCTTGTTCGCCTTCGGTGACACCCTGAAACCCGGTGCACTGGAAGCCGTGCAGCAGCTCGCCGCCCGCGATATCCACAGCCATCTGCTGACCGGCGACAACCGTGGCAGTGCGCGCGTGGTCGCCGAGGCCCTCGGTATCAGCAATGTCCACGCCGAAGTGCTGCCAGCGGACAAAGCCGCGACCGTCAGCGAGCTGAAAAAAACCGGCGTGGTCGCCATGGTCGGTGACGGCATCAACGACGCCCCGGCCCTCGCCGCTGCCGACATCGGTATCGCCATGGGTGGCGGCACCGACGTCGCCATGCACGCGGCGGGCATTACCCTGATGCGCGGCGATCCACGGTTGGTGCCGGCGGCGCTGGAGATCAGTCGCAAGACCTACGCGAAGATCCGCCAGAACCTGTTCTGGGCCTTCGTCTATAACCTGATCGGCATTCCGCTGGCGGCGTTCGGCTTCCTCAATCCGGTGCTGGCCGGCGCGGCGATGGCGCTGTCGAGCGTCAGCGTGGTGAGCAATGCGCTACTGTTGAAAACCTGGAAACCCAAGGACCTGGAGGAACACCGATGAACATCGGCCAAGCGGCCAGACACAGTGGCCTGAGCGCGAAAATGATCCGCTATTACGAGTCGATCGGCCTGCTCAAAGCGGCGCATCGCACCGACAGCGGTTACCGGGTCTATGGCGACGATGATCTGCACACGCTGGCGTTTATCAAGCGCTCGCGGGATCTGGGCTTTTCGCTGGAGGAAGTCGGCAAACTGCTGACCCTTTGGCAGGATCGCCAACGGGCCAGCGCCGATGTGAAAGCATTGGCGCGCCAGCACATCGACGAGTTGAACCAGAAGATTCGCGAGCTCGGCGAATTACGCGACACCCTGCAAGACCTCGTCGAGCACTGCAACGGCGACCACCGCCCCGATTGCCCGATCCTCAAGGAACTGGCGTCGGGCTGCTGCGCACAATCCGCCCGCGCTTGAGCGCCAGAACTTTCACCAGCAGCAACGTACTGAGCGGAATGCCGTGGAACAGCATGACCACGGCACCCGGCGTCCACCAGGCGTAGAACGGCGCGGCGATCAGCATGCCGATACCGAACCCGGTCATTTGCAGCAAAGTCAGTACGCTAAAGATCGGCAGGCGCAATTGCTCGGGTTCACGTTGCAGACGCGACATCAGCCCGACCTCGGAAAAACCGTCACCCAACCCTGCCGGCAAGGAAAACAGCAACAGGGCATAGAGGCTGTGTTGCTGGAACATCAGGATAAAGCCGCAGGACATCAGCGCCACGCCAAAGAAAAACCGCCGTTCCAGATGGATGTTGTCCGAGCCTTTGAGACGGCTGGCGATTCGCGCACCGAGGAGCTTGCCGCTGGCCCAAACTGCGAGCATCAGCCCCAGCGTGGTACTCGCCGACTCCGGCGTGAGCAGTCTGGAGATGATCGGAAAGCCGACGTTGTGCGCGGCGCTGCCCAAAGTGTCGGCCATGGTGACCGCGAGCATCGCGGCAATCACCGGCGCAGAACGCAGGCCTTGCTTGAGCGCTGTCCATTCGCCGCGTTCCGGTGCGTCGTTGACGGTTGCGGGTGCGAACCGCAGCGGCACAATCAATAACGCGGCCAGCAAATAGGTCAGCGCATTCAGTGCGAACACCGTTTCAAAACCAAACCCCGCGACCAGCAAACCTGAAACCAGACTGCCGCCAACCATCGCAGCGGATGAGGCCGAAGTGATCCAGGCGTTGGCCTTGAGCAGTTGATCAGCGGGGACCAGACGCGGCAACTGGCTGTTGAGGCCGATGGCAAACATCGAATTGCCCAGGCCCAGACCGAAGGCGATCACCGGCAACAGCAAGGCCTGTTGGCTGACGGGCACGATCAACAACAGACCGAGCACGCTGGCGCGCAGCAGGTCGAAGGCGATCAGCGGTGCGCGTCCGCTGCAACGACGGTAAAACGCGGTGCCGATCAGACTGGCAAAAATCCCCCCGCCGACGCGACTGGCGAGAAAGATCCCGACGCTTATTGCGCTGTTGCTCAGCAGGTAGACGTAGGTGGCCAGCGCGACCATGTTGAGGAAGGCGCCGAAATCGGAGATCAGTCGAGCGGTGACGATCAGGTGGGTGTTGCTCGGGGTGGTCACATTCAGTCCTTGAGTGTGGTTGGCGCGGTGGACAGTAGACTTGAATTTGCGGGGATCCGAAAGAGCCCTCACCCTAACCCTCTCCCATGGGGAGAGGGGACTGATTGGGGGATATTTGGGAGGTACACCGACCTGAACGTTTTTCGTTGAATCCATAATCGACTCGTTTTTTCAGGTCGATGTATGACGCAAGACACCTCGGTCGGCCCCCTCTCCCTCTGGGAGAGGGCTGGGGTGAGGGGCTTCTGGGTTCCAAGGCTTCTGATTCAAACAAAAAACCCGGCCGAAGCCGGGTTTCTCATCAAGCAATCACTGCATCCACGGTGGTGGCGGTGGTTCGTCGGACTTGCCTTTCGGCTCGTCGTCCGCAGCACGGATGGCCTGCTTGCGTTCCTCGTCGAGGCGCGCCGCTTCGATCTCGCGCAACACCCCGCCGACGTCGGCCAGGTCTTCCGGATCATCGAACTCACCGGTCAGCACACTGTTCGGGTGCAGGGTGCCGGCTTCGTACAACGCCCACATTTCCTTGGCGTATTTGGTCAGCTTCAACTCCGGGGCAAAGCGTCCGAAGTAGGAAGCCATGTTGCCAACGTCGCGCTCCAGCATGCTGAACGCGTGGTTGTTGCCGGCAGCGTCGACAGCTTGCGGCAGGTCGATGATGACCGGGCCGGTCGGCGTCAGCAGCACGTTGAACTCCGAGAGGTCACCGTGCACCAGACCGGTACACAACATCAGCACGATCTGCGAAATCAGGAACGCGTGATACTCGCGCGCCTGATCCGGCTCCAGCACCACGTCATTGAGACGCGGCGCGGCATCGCCGAACTCGTCGGCCACCAGTTCCATCAACAGCACGCCGTCGAGGAAGTCGTAGGGTTTGGGCACCCGCACACCGGCGCCGGCCAGACGGAACAGCGCCGCCACTTCGGCGTTCTGCCAGGCATCTTCGGTCTCTTTGCGACCGAACTTGGAGCCTTTTGCCATTGCGCGAGCCTGTCGGCTGTTGCGCACCTTGCGGCCTTCCTGATACTCGGCCGCCTGGCGGAAACTGCGTTTGTTCGCCTCCTTGTAGACCTTTGCGCAACGTAACTGATTGCCGCAGCGCACCACATAAACAGCTGCTTCTTTGCCACTCATCAGTGGGCGCAGCACCTCGTCGACCAGACCGTCCTCGATCAGGGGTTCAATGCGTTTTGGAGTCTTCATCAGCTTTTATTGTGGGTCCTTTATTACCAAACACGCGAATGTCACTCGTTATACGGCAATCCTCGCATCACGGGGAGGGGTTGCCGACCTGTGAACGTTGAGAATGCACACACTGTGCCGGATTAAACAGGGCCAACTCTGCGCTCGCGCATCGACCGTGGGGAATCATAGCCGAGGCTGTTGTACTTGTTGGTACATGTCTTCAAGGGCATTTGCGACAGAATCTGACATCCGGCTGATGCCCCTTCGGCAGATTTTTGCAAAGTCGCCTCAATTTCCCTGTTTTGCAGCCGAAGCCCTCAATGACAGAGGGATTTGTCCGGCAATCGTTCCACAACAATCAGCGATGCCGCGCTCGGGGATACGAGTGATCCACAACGTTTTCGGCTGCCAATAAACCACAAGTCATCTGCACTGCGTGGGCCTACAAGAAAATCTGGAGCGCGGATGAACATCAAACAGAAATTGACGTGGGCGTTTGCAATCATCGCCTGCTTGCCGGTGGTGCTGGTCGCAACGCTGGTGGTGATGAACTTGCGCAGCGATGCCCGGGACAGTTTTGTCGACAGCAGCGGTCGCGAAATCCGTCAGGTCAGCAATGCCATGCAGCTGTTTTTTGATGGCATCAGCCAGAACGTCGATTACCTGGCGTCGCAGCCGCTGATCAAAAACACCGACGACAGCCTCAAGACCTACATGAGCGCCAACGCCGAATCCATCCCGCAGGGCGAGATGGACAAAAAGGTCTTCGCGTTCCTCCAGGACCTGGGCAACGCCCACCCGGCTTACGCCTACGCCATCGTTGGCACCGCCGCCGGTGGTTATGTGTCATGGCCGGACGATCCCAAACTCAACAATTACGACCCGCGTCAGCGGCCGTGGTACAAGGCTGCCCAGGCCAAACCGGGCAAACCGTTGCGGACCGCCGCTTACTACTGGGCGCAGGACGATGCGACCTACGTCAGCACCGTGCGCACCATCGACAACAAACTCGGCAGCAACGGCGGCGTGGTCAGCATCGACGTGACGCTCAAGCAGCTCACCGAGATCGTCAAACAGATCAAGCTGGGCGAAACCGGCTACCTGATGCTCCTGGAAAACAGCGGCACGGTGCTGGTCGATCCGAAACAGCCGGAACACAACTTCAAGCCGCTGGACAGCCTCGGCGAAGGCTATGCGCAGCTGGCCAAGGCCGGCAAAGGCCTGGTCGAAGTCGAGCTTAACGGTGAGCGCTACATGGCCAACGTCTGGCCGTCGGAGCAATTGGGCTGGACCTTCGTCGGCCTGATCAAGCAGAGCGATGTGATGAGCTCAGCCACGCAACTGACTTGGCTGATCGCGATCATCGCCGCCGTGCTGGCCGTGCTGTTCGCCGTGGTTGGCGCCAGTTTCGCCACCCTCATCGTGCGGCCGATCCGCAGCGTCGCCAGTGGCCTGGAAGGCATTGCGCAGGGCGAAGGCGACCTGACCAAAAACCTCGACATCCGGGGCAACGACGAAACCGCGCAACTGGCCAACTGGTTCAATCAGTTCCTCACCGCGATCCGCAGCCTGATCCAGCACATCGGCGGCGCCGCCGGGAAAATCCTCGCGACCTCGCAGAGTTCGACCCGCGTCTCAAGCGACATGGCCGAAGCCGCCGGGCGTCAGCGTGAAGCGGTCGACATGGTCTCGACCGCGTTCCACGAAATGGTCGCCACCGCTAACGAAGTCGCGCGCTCGTGCAGTCAGGCAGCGGACTCCGCCGACAGCGGCCAGCGTCAGGCCCGCCAAGGCCAGCAACAGATTGATGCGGCGGTGCACAGCGTCGATCAACTGAGCCAGGAGCTGGAGCAATCGGCGCAGTCAATGCAACAACTGGAGCGCGACAGCAACGATATCCAGTCGATCCTCGGCACCATCCGCTCCATCGCCGAACAGACCAACCTGCTGGCGCTCAACGCCGCCATCGAAGCAGCCCGCGCCGGTGAACAGGGGCGCGGTTTTGCCGTGGTGGCGGATGAGGTGCGCGCACTGGCCAAACGCACGGCGGATTCGACGGCAGAGATCGATGGTCTGCTCGGCAATCTGGCCAAGCGCACCAGTCAGGTCACACAACAGATGCACGCCAGCCTGCAGGTCTCGCAGCAGTCGGTGACGCGTATCGGCGAGGCGCGCGAAAGCTTCGGGCAGATCCGCGAATCGGTGGACGTGATTCGTGACATGAACACGCAAATCGCTACCGCTGCTGAAGAACAGCATCAGGTGGCTGAGGACATCAACCGGCACATCAGCCAGATTCACGGGGATGCGCAGTTGGTGGCAGAACTGGCCAACTCGGCGCGTCTGGATTCGCAGAGTCTGGCGGGGTTGTCGAATGAGTTGGATGGGTTGGTCAGACGGTTTCGTACCTGAACCCAAAAGCCCCTCATCGGAACGCCGCCCGCCCAGCCCTCTCCCTGAGGGAGAGGGGGCTGACCGAGGTGTCTGGCGTTATGCATCGACCTGAAATACCGCGTCGATTATGGATTCTGTAAAGCAAGATCAGGTCGGCGCACCTCTGAAGCATCCCCCAATCGGTCCCCTCTCCCTCTGGGCGGTCCGACGTTTCGGGAGGGTTAGGGCGAGGGGCTCTTTCAGCGTCAGCGTTCGATGAGGGCGGTGACGCCCTGCCCACCCGCCGCGCAAATCGATATCAACCCCCTGCCCTTCCCCGCTGCGTCCAGCAACTTCGCCAGGTTCGCGACGATGCGCCCACCGGTCGCCGCAAACGGATGCCCGGCCGCCAGCGAACTGCCCTTCACATTCAGCCGGCTACGATCAATCGAACCCAAGGGCGCATCAAGGCCCAAACGGGTTTTGCAGTATTCGGGATCCTCCCAGGCCTTCAGCGTGCACAGCACTTGCGCCGCGAACGCTTCATGAATTTCGTAGTAGTCAAAATCCTGCAAGGTCAGCCCGTTGCGTGCCAGCAACCGTGGCACGGCATACACCGGCGCCATCAGCAGCCCTTCGGCGCCGTTGACGAAATCCACTGCCGCCGCTTCGCCATCGCGCAGATAAGCGAGGATCGGCAAGCCGCGTTCCTTCGCCCACTCTTCACTGCCGAGCAGCACCACAGACGCGCCATCGGTCAGCGGCGTGGAGTTGCCTGCGGTCAACGTGCCTTTCGCGCTTTTTTCGAAGGCGGGTTTCAGCGTTGCGAGTTTTTCCGGGGTCAGGTCCGGGCGCAGGTTGTTGTCGCGGGTCAGACCAAGGAACGGTGTCATCAGGTCGTTGTGCCAACCCTCGCTATAGGACGCAGCGAGTTTGTGGTGGCTTTCGAGGGCCAGTTGATCCTGATCTTCACGCGGGATGTTCCAGGTCTGCGCCATCAGTTCGCAGTGCTGCCCCATCGACAGGCCGGTGCGCGGTTCACCGTTACGCGGAAATTCCGGGATCAGGTGTTGCGGCCGCAACTGCAGTAAGGTTTTCAGCTTGTCGCCGGTGGTCTTGGCGCGGTTGGCTTGCAAGAGGATTCTGCGCAGGCCTTCGCTGACACTGATCGGCGCGTCCGAGGTGGTGTCGACGCCACCGGCGATGCCGCTCTCGATCTGGCCGAGGGCGATCTTGTTCGCCACCAGGATCGCCGCTTCCAGGCCAGTGCCGCAGGCTTGCTGAATGTCGTAGGCGGGCGTCGCCGGGGACAGACGCGAGCCGAGCACACATTCACGGGTCAGATTCATATCTCGTGACAATTTCAGCACTGCGCCCGCCACCACTTCGCCAATGCGCTGGCCGTGCAGGTTGTAGCGTTCGATCAGGCCTTCGAGGGCGGCGGTGAGCATCGCCTGATTACTCGCCGTGGCGTACGGCCCGTTGGAACGGGCGAAGGGAATGCGGTTACCGCCGATGATCGCGACGCGGCGCAGCTGACTCATGAATAACTCCTTTTCCGAAGGTTTGAATTCACGCCGATCCCCTGTAGGAGTGAGCCTGCTCGCGATAGCGGTGGGTCAGATAAACATTTCTTGACTGATACACCGCTATCGCGAGCAGGCTCACTCCTACAGGGGTCAGCTGTGTTTCTGACTGTGGGTTCGGCAACACAAACGCCGGGGGCAAACTACTCTGCTGTTCTAGCGTAGGCCTTATTGCGTGGATCGAACGATTGATTGCCATCGGTAGTCCACACTTTGAACCCCAACTTCTGGAGAGCGTTCCATGTCTGATCGCTATATCGACTTCGCCAACTCGTCCATCGGCCATCGCCTGGTCGGGGCGCTGGGCCTGCCGTCGCCGGTGCGGCTGGAACGCTGGCAGGCCGGGCGCCTGCGGCCGGTGGAAGGGGCGCTGCTGATCGGCGGCGGGCCACTGGCGGAGCGCGTCAGTGCCTTCGCCAACCGTTTGACCGACGGCATCTACCGTTACGGCGAACAACCGGCAGCCGCCACCGAATGGATTCCCGGCCACGGCCCGAAACTCAAAGCCGTGGTGTTCGACGCCAGCGAACTGCTGCACACCGACCAGCTCAAGCAACTGCGCGAATTCTTCCAGCCGTTGATGAAGAATCTTGAGCACAGCGCCCATCTGGTGATCCTTGGCCGTGCCCCGGAAACCCTCAGAGATCCGTTTGCTGCCAGTGCGCAACGAGCGCTGGAAGGGTTTTCCCGTTCGCTGGCCAAGGAACTGCGCAGCGGCGGCACGCTGCAATTGATCTACGTCGGTGAGGGCGCCGAAGATCAACTGGAAGGCCCGCTGCGGTTTTTCCTCTCGCCGAAAAGTGCGTTCGTGTCCGGCCAGGTGATTCGCCTGACAGCTTGTGCGACGCCAGTGACTGACTGGACCCGGCCGCTGGCCGGACGCAAGGCGCTGGTCACTGGTGCAGCTCGCGGTATCGGCGCATCGATTGCCGAAACCCTGGCGCGCGACGGCGCCGAGGTGATCCTGCTCGACGTGCCGCCGGCGAAGACCGATCTGGAAGCCCTTGCCGCCCGCCTCGGCGGCCGCGCGATTACCCTGGATATCTGCGCCGCCGACGCCGCCACGCAATTGATCGGACAACTGCCTGACGGCCTCGATATTCTGGTGCACAACGCCGGCATCACCCGCGACAAAACCCTGGCCAATATGACCCCGGAATTCTGGGACGCGGTGCTGGCGGTCAACCTCAACGCACCGCAAGTGCTGACCCAGGCCCTGCTCGACAGCGGCACGCTGCGCGACAACGCGCGGGTGATTCTGCTGGCCTCGATCAGCGGCATTGCCGGCAATCGCGGGCAAACCAACTACGCCGCGAGCAAGGCCGGGCTGATTGGTCTTGCGCAAGCCTGGGCGCCTACGCTGCTGGAACGTGGGATCAGCATCAATGCCGTCGCCCCCGGTTTTATCGAGACGCAAATGACTGCACACATTCCGTTTGGCCTGCGTGAGGCGGGCCGACGCATGAGTTCGCTCGGTCAGGGCGGTTTACCGCAAGACGTCGCCGAAGCCGTCGCGTGGCTGGCGCAACCGGGCACCGGCGCATTCACCGGGCAGGCACTGCGCGTCTGTGGACAAAGCGTTCTGGGGGCTTAGGCATGAGCATCGAATGGCATACGCTGGATCGCGAACCGAGTCTGCCCGGGCTCTACGCACGGGCGGCGACGCGACGCAAAATCACCGGCACCCAATTACCCGACAGCGGCCTGCGCTGTTGGGTCGATGTCGATGGCCAACGCCTGGCGGGCTATCGCAAGGTCTGCGGATTCGTCGATGACGGTCTGTTGCCGCCGACCTATCCGCACATCCTCGCCTTTGCATTGCAGATGCAATTGCTCACCGCCAAAGCCTTTCCGTTCCCGCTGCTGGGGCTGATTCATCTGAGCAACCGCATTCGCGTGTTGCGCCCGATGGGCGGGATCGGTCGGGCGCAGGTCAGCGTGCGCGTGACGAATCTGCAAGCGCATCCCAAAGGTGCGACGTTCGATCTGCTGACCACCCTGGATGATCAGCTCGGGCCGCTGTGGGAAGCGGAAAGCCAGATGCTCTGTCGCGGTGTGAAACTTGAGGGCGAGCCGGCCGAGCAGACCTGGGAGCCGTCGCAATCGCTGGTGGAGGTGGCGCGCTGGAAAGCCCCGGTCGATATCGGTCGGCAATACGCCAAAGTGTCCGGCGACTACAACCCGATTCACCTGAGTGCGGCCAGTGCCAGGCTGTTTGGCTTTCCAACAGCGATCGCCCATGGTTTGTGGAACAAGGCGCGGACCCTCGCGGCGCTGAACGATCATTTGCCCAAGGCCAACCTTGAGATCGCCGTGCACTTTCGCAAACCGGTGCGCCTGCCCAGTGAGGTGACCCTGCTGGCGAGTGCGGCGGGGTCCAGTGGTGAGTTGCGGCTGATCGGTGCGCAAGACCTGGAGCATATGGTCGGGCAGTGGCAACCGATTGCCTGAGCACGCGGGATACCGTTAATTGTGTGTATATAACTTAAGTTTTCGCCGTCCTTCCGCCTTCCGCTGAAAAAACCATGGCCTTGATTATCAAGGCCTTTTTTTTGTCCGGCTATATCCTGGGTATTAGTCCTTAGGCGCTGAACTTCACCTTATATATAAAGGCGTTAATACCAACTTGAGAATGGCCTGAAACCTGCCTCTGGACTGAGATTGAGCACAACGGGCGAAGGCATCACCGACAACAGATCGGCGAGCCATCGAAGACAACGAACGTTGTGACAGGTGCAAGGAATCTCAATCATGAAAACTCAAGATGTGTGGTGCAAATCGGCAATCGCTCTGGCATTGATTCTCTCCCTCGGCCTCGCCGGCTGCAGCAGCGGCGGTGGCGGCCATCACAGCAGCTCCGGCAGTTCTGCGGCGGACGGCACCTCGGGTACTGGCGGTACGGGCGGCAGCGGTGATACTGCAGGCACAGGCGGAACTGGCGGGACCGGGAACACAGGTGGTACTGGCGGAACCGGTGGCACCGATCCGACCAATCCAACCAACCCGACAGACCCAACGGATCCGACCAACCCGACCAATCCGACCACCACACCGCTGGTGACCACCACCCTGGTGCAGGATGTCGGTAAGACCGTCGCTGGCGTCGGCGATGGCGTTGGCCAGATCGGCGACTCGCTGGGTACCGTACCGGTGGTCGGTGGTGTGGTGCAGAGTGCGGCCAACACCGCAGGCAATGTTGTCAGCACCTTGGGTGATGGCGTCGCCAATGGCGTAGGCAAACTGGCCACCGACCCTAATGGCCTGACCACCACCGTTGCTTCGGTTGGCGGTGTAGTGACGGATGTTGGCAACGGCGTCTCCGACCTCAGCGCCAAGCTGTCCACTGCGACGGGCAGCGTACCGGTGGTGGGCGGTGTGGTGACCAAAGTCGCGCCGCTGCTTGATGGTGTCGGCGAGAAAGTCACCATGCTCGGCAATACCCTCGACACCACGCTGACCAGCGGCCCGACCAGCCAATTGACGAACAAACTCGGCGGTAGTCTGGTGCCAGTGATTGCGATGGTTGAAAGCACCACGGACAAACTCGGCGCGACCACAGGTCTTGGCGATCCACTCAAAGGCGTGGTTGCGCAAGTCGGTGGTGCGGTGAACACACTGGGCGGCAATGTTACCGATGCGGGTAACGGCAACGCCTTGACCAACACACTCGGCGGCGCGTTGAGCGATACCGGCACCGCAGTCGCCAAGGCCGGTGGTCTGGTGTCCAACGGCACTGGTTCGGGTACTGGTGGAGTGGGCGGTGGCCTCGGTGGTACTGGCCTGCTGCAAACCGTTGGCGGCGCGGTGGTCAATGTCGGCTCAGGTCTGGCGGCAGGCAACGGCACTCTCGCAGCGCCTGGCAACGTCCTCGCAGCGGCCGGCAACACAGTGGCTTCGCTCAACACCGTACTCGGCGGTTCGGGCACCCCGATCACCGCAACCACCTCACCTCTGGCCACGGTTGGCGGAACCTTGGGGGCAGGCCTGAACCCGGTTACCAGTGCGGTTACCAACGTGACCCAACAAGTCGGCGCCGCTACCGGTATCGGCTCACCTGTTGCAGGTCTCACCGGCCAGGTGGGCGGCGCGGTCAGCAGTATCGGCGGCAGCATTGCTGCGACCAACAACCCGGTCACCACCGCAGTCGGTGGTCTGGTCAGCAACGTCGGCGGCACCGTCGCCGCCGTCGGTGGACTGGTCAACGGCGGTACCAGCGGGGGTACCACCAGTGGCGGTCTGGGCGGTGTACTCGGTGGTCTGACTGGCACCCTGGGAGGCAACAAACGCTAAATTGCACCTGGCCGATTCGACGGCCTCACCTACAGCGCCTACGCTTGGTTGAGGGCGGAAGATTCCCACGAGTCTTCCGCTTTTTTCTTAGGAGAATTCAGCCCAGTGCTGTGATCTGACCATGGAGTGTCCTATGCGCGTAATGGCATCCCTGCTGTTCCTCAGTCTCAGTTCCGCCGCCCTCGCCGACACCCTGCCCAGCTTTCTCAACAGCAACGAAACCATCCGCAATCTGCCGGTGCCGAACCTGCCGGCCGACGCCTATCGCCCAAGCGCCACGCCGGTGCAGGTGCCGGACGCTGGTGCCGCCGCTGCGCAACCGCTGTTGATGGACACCAAGATCAAACTGCAAACAGTGCAGATCGAAGGCGGCACCCTCTATCCGCTCAACGAACTCGCCGAAATCTATAAGCCCCTGATCGGCCGGCAAGCCACGCTCGCCGAGCTGATCGAGGCCACGCGCAACATCACCCGACGCTATCAGCAGGACGGTTACCTGCTGTCCTACGCGTTCTTGCCGCAGCAAAATTTCAATGACGGCGTAGCGCGCGTGGTGCTGGTGGAAGGCTACGTCCGCGATATCCAGATCCAGGGCGATGTCGGCCGGGTCAAAGCGCTGCTCGACAAACTGGCGGCGAAGATTCAGACCGAGCGGCCGCTGACCCGCAAGACGTTCGAGCGCTACACCACGCTGATGACGCGCATTCCCGGGGTGACGATCCAGGCCCAGGTGCCACCGCCCGGCACCACCGACGGCGCCACAACGCTGGTGGCCCAGGCCAGTCGAAAACCCTTCACCAGCACGCTGAGCACCACCGAAGACAACCGCAACGGCACCCAGGCCCTGCTCGGTGTCAGCAGCAATTCGCAAACCGCGATGGGCGAGCAACTGACCCTCAGCGGCCTGTTTCCACCGGGTGACGATCACGAACATTACTACCGGCTCGACTACAACCAGTTCCTCAATGACGAGGGCGCACAACTGGCGCTGTCGGCTTCACGCTACCGTGCTGACCCCAGCACCAATGTCCTGCTCGACAATGGCCTGCAACTCAAACCGCACCGCGAAAACGACCGCTACTCGATCGGTTTCACCCTGCCGCTGATTGCCGCTTCCAACGAACTGCTGACGGCCGGTTCAAGGCTTTACGCGGTCAACGACAAGACCCGCTACAAGGTGATCGGCTTCCCGCTGAGTGTCGAAGAACGCACCGACATCCGCGCCCTCGCCTTCGAGAGCGACTGGCGCAAGGCCGATGCCCGCCAGTTGCGGATCCTCAGCGGCGGCGTGTACCAGGGCCTCGACAGCATGGGCGCGAAAACCAACAACAACGCCATCGACCTCGACTTCTTTCGCCTGCGCCTGTCTGGCGTACAGAGCGACAAGTTCCTCGACAATTGGCAAGGGGTGCTGTCGGCCGCGCTGTACTGGAGCGACGACACCCTGCCCGACAGCGAACGCGCGGTGTTCGGCGGGCAGAACTTCGGTCGCGGTTATCCCGACGATCAAGCGTCCGGCGACAAGGGCTGGGGCGTGGCGTACGAGGTCAACTACAGCTTCAACCGCGACGGCAACTGGGTACGCATCCTGCAACCGTATGTCGTGCTCGATCGCTCGCGCAGTTGGTTCAATGAATTGCCGGTGCGGGCCAACAATCTGTCATCGGCGGCGATCGGGCTACGGTTTGGCGATGCCAAGTACTACAACATTGCGCTGGAAGCGGCGAAGGCAATGTCGGATGAAGCGCTGGACACGTTCAATCGCAAGCCCAGGTACAGCATCAGTTTCAGTTACCAGTTGTAAGCTGAAACACCAAGAGGCTTCGGCAGCGGCGGGTGGAGTGTACAAACGGCAGAACTGGGTCGGATTGCAGGCAGCCTTCGCGAGCAGGCTCACTCCTACAATTGGATTGAGTGCATTCAGTTAGAAATTGGCCGGCTGTCAGGCCGCCATCGCGAGCAGGCTCATTCCTACAGTTGGATTGAGTGCATTCAGTTAGAAACTGGCCGGCTGTCAGGCCGCTTTCGCAGGAACGCCGTCCGCAGCAAACTCGCCCCCACAGAAAAGCCAAAGCAAAACAGCGCACACCGCGCACACCGCACACCGCGCACCGCTACCGCTCCTCACCACTCAACAGGATGAGCGTTAGCTCGGCTGCAGCTCTTGATCTTGATTCACCGGCCGCGTCGGCAGGCTGAGTGGAGGGATTGATCCGGGGGTGGGAGCGCAGCGACCGTTTGGCGAAGCCAAACACAGCGAGAGGAGGTGCAGCGAAGCAAACCGTAGGCGCTGCGCCCGGATCGATCCCGGAGCGAAGGAACCCCGAGCCTCAGCGAGTGGGCCGAACGTTGCGGCAAGCCTTTTTGGGTACTTTTTCGGCGTCTGGAAAAAGTGCCTCGCCGTAAGGGCGAAACCGCCAGCTGCAACACCCAAAAAAACGGATATTCACCCAAAACACCCAAAGCACGGTCGGCCCAGAGGCCGCCGAGTTCAACCTCAGCCAACCTGAACCTTAGGCTTGGGAAACAAATTATCCAAAGTCTCCAACAACCTGACGTAATAAATCGGCTTGCGAAACAGATCCACCACCTGCAACCGCAACAAATCACTGACGTCTTCCATATCCGCATGCCCCGACATCACAATCACCGGCAAATGCTGCCGAGAAGTATGCTCACGCAAGCGCTTGATCAACGACATGCCAGACTCCTCCGGCATGCGCAAATCAGTGATCACCAACGCGATATCGGGATGGCGAGTCAGATGCTGCAACGCCAGCTTCACCGACGTCGCCGTATGACAGACAAACCCCTCCCCCTCGAGCAACTCCGCCAGCTCCAGCAACGCGTCCTCTTCATCGTCAACCAGAAGCAACTGTTGGCGGTGCGGCGAAGACGCGTTCATAGGCAATACCTGAAAGCTGAATGGAAAATCCATTGTAGTGCGATATCAGCCAGGTGCAGCGTTCCCATGACTCAAGGCGTCGGCCGTGTCACAGCCGTACCATCAAGAGACGTCAAAATATTATTGAAGATCGCCAGCACCCTATCGCCAAGAGGGGTTACGAATGCCACAACCACGACGGCGACCATCGCCACCACAATGGCGTACTCGATCGCCGAAGCCCCTTCTTCATTCTTGATGAACACCCGGGCTCTGGACATTAGATAGTCGAAAGTCATGCGAAACATAGGACTGCTCCTTTGCGCCTCTGGCGCTGATGTCACTACAACGGCAAAGACCCACCGTGCCATTTGAGCATTGTCAACAAACCCCCACCCAACAACTGTAAGAACGAATTAACCGGAAAGTATTAATCCAATCGTGTTTTTGCCATCGGCTGCTGTTAATTGGCCAAGACTCATACTTTCGTGAGTTATTTTCCTGTCAGTAATGGCGTTTTGGCTTGGATCAGCTAGCGTGGAAATAGCGAAATAGTTGCATGTTCATAGCTGCCGGATTGGGAACTTCTCTCGTTAGCAATAGCAGTGGGTAGTGCAGCAGGAAAGGGAGAGCCGTCATGAACAGTCGCGTCACCATGGGCCTTGCAGCCATCCTGTTATTGGGAGCCATTTTTGTCGGTTACTGGGGACTGGTACTCAGTCGTCAACCAGCGCCCGTCGCCGTCGCCCCCGTCGCCCCAACTGTCACTGTTGAAAAAACTGTCGCGATCGCCGAAGACCAGACCCGCCAACCCGTGGTGGTGCTGCTGCACGATGTGCCACCCTTCACTGCGCTGACCGCCGCCGATGTAGCGGTGGAAAAACTGCGCAGTGCACCGGCGGGCAGCTTGAGCACTGTCGATCAGGCCATTGGCCGCACACCTTGGCGGCACCTCAGCGCCGGCACCTGGCTGAACGATGAAAGCTTCACCGCCGGCGGTTCACTGGCACGCATGATTCACAGTGACGAACGCGCGCTCACCGTGGCTGTTGACGAAGTGATCGGTGCCGCCGGGCAACTGATTCCCGGCGATTACGTCGATGTCTTGCTCTACCTGCGCCAGGATTCCAGCAACCTCGAACAGTCGGCGCAGATCGTTTTGCCGGCCATGCGCGTGCTTGGGGTGGGTGACCAGTACGGCCTGACCAACGACGGTCAACCGGCCTCGCCGGCCCTGAGTGCAGACGAAAAACTCAAACAGGATCAACGCCGCGTCGCCGCGCGCACCGTGGTGCTGGCGGTGCCGGAGCAACTGCTCAGTCGCCTGATGCTCGCCACCCAGGCCGGCACCTTGCGCCTGGCCGTACGCAGCAGTGAAGAGCAGCGCCTGGCCAAATACTGGGCCGGCGAAAACCAGTCCACGGCCCATCTCGACACCGCCAACCGACAACTCTTCCAGTTCAACCAACTGGCCATGGGCACCGCACCGAAAGCACCGTCCAGTGGTGGTTCCGGTGGCGCCGCACGGCCTGCCGTGGAAATCATTCGCGGCAACCAGATCACCCAACAAAACCCATGACTGCGCAAGGATCCAAGGGCATGCAGAGTCGTTTCAGGCCGACATTCAAACCCATGCTGCGCGCCCTGTTACTGATGGGCCTGTCGATGGACGCTGCGTTCGCGGCAGTCGGCAATTGTTCGGCACTGGGGCGCATGCCGCCAGTGATCGAAATCGGCGAAGGGTTTCAGCAGGACGTGCAGTCCCCCGTGGCGATCACGCGTCTGGCGATTGGCGACCCGAAAATCGCCGATGTCCACGCCAACGGCAGCTCGTCCTTTCTGCTCACCGGTGTTGCACCCGGCGCCACCAGCCTGATGGTCTGGACGTCGTGTTCGAGCGAGCCGCGCCAGAGCATGGTCTTTGTTCAGGGCGCCGCCACTGCCGCGCTGAACAGCAGTCTGCCGTCGGATGATCCGAACCTGCCGTCGCAAGTGCAGACCGATATTCGGTTCGTCGAAGTCAGCCGCACCAAACTCAAGCAAGCCACCGCCTCGCTAATCGGCACGCGCGGCAACTTCCTGTTCGGTTCGCCCGGCACCCTTCCGCCGATTGACGGGGTGCCGCAGCCACGCCTGCCGGTGGACAACTCGCTGTTCAACTTCTCGTGGATCGGCGGCAAGACCATGGCAATCATCAACGCGCTGGAAACCAGCGGCTTCGCCTACACCCTCGCGCGGCCGAGCCTGGTCGCGCTGAACGGGCAAAGCGCAAGCTTTCTGGCCGGCGGTGAAATTCCGATTCCGGTGCCCAGCTCCGGCAGCGACAGCGTGTCGATCGAATACAAGGAATTCGGCATCCGCCTGACCCTCACGCCGACCATCATCGGTCGCGACCGCATCGCGTTGAAGGTCGCCCCGGAAGTCAGCGAACTGGACTTCAGTAACGCCGTACAGATCGCCGGCACCACTGTGCCGGCGCTGACTATCCGCCGCACCGACACCAGCGTGTCGCTGGGCGATGGCGAGAGTTTCGTCATCAGTGGCTTGATCAGCACCACCAACAGCTCGCAGGTGAACAAGTTTCCCGGCCTCGGTGACATCCCGGTGCTCGGCGCTTTTTTCAAAGGCTCGCAGATCAAGCGCGAAGAGCGCGAACTGCTGATGATCGTCACCCCGCATCTGGTGCAGCCATTGGCCGCCGATGCCCAGTTGCCGTCGTTGCCCGGGGAAAAACTGCGCAATTACGACCCGAATTTCTACCGCATGTTCTTCTTGGAAAACGGCAATTTCGACAAGCGCAGCGGGTTATCGCAATGAGCCAGAACCTGAGCCAGACCTTTCTCGCCATCACCCGCAACAGCACCGATCTGGAGTGGCTGCAGGGCGCACTCGCGCCGCTCGGTCAGGTAGTCAGCGCCGGTGGCGGCAGCCTGGACGAGCTGCTGGCGCTGGTGGATGTCACCTTTGCCAGCCTGGTGTTCGTCGGCCTGGATCGCGAACATGTGGTCGCCCAGAGCGCGTTGATCGAAGGCGCGCTGGAGGCCAAACCGATGCTGGCGATCGTGGCCCTCGGCGACGGCATGGACAATCAGCTGGTGCTCAATGCCATGCGTGCCGGGGCCCGGGATTTTGTCGCCTACGGTTCGCGCTCCAGTGAAGTCTCCGGGCTGGTGCGACGCTTGAGTAAGCGCCTGCCGCCCGTGGCGCCGAATACGCAACTGGGCGGCCTTACGGTCATGTATGGCGTGCAGAGCAGTTCCGATGGCGCACTGTTGGCCAACCACATGGCGCTGGTGGTGCAAAAGAGCGGTCAGCAAACCTTGCTGCTCGATCTCGGGCTGCCGCGCGGTGACAGCCTCGCCCTGCTCGGGCTGGAAAGTTCGTTTCACTTTGGCGATGCCCTGCGTCACTTGCGCCGGCTCGACGCCACGCTGATCGACAGCGCCTTCACCAGCGCTGAAGCCGGCTTGCGCATTCTCGCCTACGCCAGCAACGACGAGCCGCTGGAAAACACCAGCGCCGCCGAGCTGTACATGTTGCTCAGCGCCTTGCGCCAGCACTTCCAGCACATCGTCGTGAACCTCACCGGGCAGACCGACAGTGAAGCCTTGCGCACCTTTGTCAGCCACTGCGACAAGTTGCTCTGGTACACCGACCAGAACGTGCTCAACTGCCGGCGCAACCTCGCCGTGCTCAATCTGTGGCGGGAAAAAGGCATGAAGCTCGACCACGGGCGGCTGCTGATCGACCGTTACTTGAGCAACGTTGCGCCCAATTCGGAAACCCTCGGCAAGACCTTCAATCTGGAAGTGATCGCCACGCTGGCCCTCACTCCCGAAGTGCGCCTGAATGCCAAAAACCAGGGCGTCAGCCTGTTCGAACTGGCCCCGCGAGAAAAACTCACCCAGAGCCTGCGCGCCCTCGGTGAGCGCCTGGCCAAACGTTCCGAGGGTCTGGCCAAGCCCAAAGTCACCTGGTTCGACCGCTTGCGAGGCACCTCATGAGCGCAGAAAAACTCTTCGGCGCTGCGCCCCGCAGCAGCAGCGGCAACAGCGATCACGAAGGCCTGAAACTGGTACTGCATCGCTACATCATCGACGCCCTCGAAGAGTCGGGGAAAAACCTGCTGGAAGGTTCTCGTCAGCAACTCGCACAGTTCGTCACCGACAAGGTCGCCGAGTACATCGCCCGTTTGCACTTGGCGATATCGCGCTACGAAATGGAGCGGCTGGCCGAGGAGATCGTCGACGAACTCACCGGTTTCGGCCCGCTGGAAGTGTTGCTGCGCGATCACTCGGTGACCGAGATTCTGGTCAACGGCCCGCATCGGGTATTCATCGAACGCGACGGTGTGCTGCACCAGAGTGACCTGCGGTTTATCGATGCGCATCACGTCGAACGCGTGATGCAGCGCATCCTTGCACCGCTCGGACGGCGCCTCGACGAGTCCTCACCGATGGTCGACGCACGCCTGCCCGATGGCAGCCGGGTCAATGCGATCATTCCGCCGATTGCCCTCGACGGCCCCTGCCTGTCGATCCGCAAATTCCGCAAGGACATGCTTAAAAGCAGCGACCTGATCGCCATGCAAACCGTCGACCTGTCGATCTTCGAGTTTTTCCAGGATGCCGTCGGCAAACGCTGCAACATCCTGATCAGCGGCGGTACCGGCACCGGCAAAACCACGCTGCTGAATATTCTCAGCCAGTTGATCAACCCGCACGAACGTCTGGTGACCATCGAAGACGTCGCCGAATTGCAGCTCGGCCACCCCCACGTGGTGCGCCTGGAAACCCGTCCGCCGAATGCCGAAGGCCACGGTGAAGTGAAGGCCAGCGACCTGATCCGCAATGCCCTGCGGATGCGCCCCGACCGGATCATCCTCGGCGAGATCCGCGGTGTCGAAGTGGTCGATGTACTCACGGCGATGAACACCGGCCACGACGGTTCGATGAGCACCGTGCACGCCAACAACGCCCAGGATGCCCTGCTGCGCCTGGAAACGCTGGTCGGTCTAACGGGCCGTTCCATCGCCGAACGTACCCTGCGCCAGATGATCTGCGCCGCCCTCGACGTGATCATCCAGCTGACGCGCATGCCTGACGGGCGCCGTTGCGTCAGCGAGGTCGTGGAAGTGGTCGGCATTCGCGAAGACGTCTACGTCACCAACACGCTGTTCCGCCTCGACCGCCGCAGCGGTTTCGGTTTCCTGCGCGAAGCCGTCAATCCGGCCGGCGACAAGCTGCGCCACGAGACACATCTGGGCTGACGGCAAGGAGCATCGAGCATGCTGGGAGCGATCATTCTCATTGTTATCTGCCTGACGCTGCTGGGGCTGTCGATTCGCCTGTTTTTGCAAGGCCTGCGCAAGACCGCCACGGAAAAAGTGCTCAACCGACTGGCCGCCGGACAACCGCAACTGGCTGCCGAAAAACCGGCGTGGGTTGGCCTGGAACGGATGTTTCTGCGCGCCGGGCTGGGCCGTCCGACCGAGCGTTTCGGCCTGTGGCTGAGTCTGTGGGCGCTGGCGATGGCGCTGGGGTATTTTCTTGCCGACTGGATCGGCCTGCTGCTGATGATCGTCATACCGCCACTGCTGTTGCGGCTATACATCGCCATTCTTTACCAGCGCCGGATCAAACGCATGATCGAGCAACTGCCGCAGTTGCTTGATCACACCGTGCGTAGCCTGAAGTCCGGGCGCACCCTGAGTGACGCGGTCATGGGCGGCATTGAAGCCAGCGAAGATCCGTTAAAAACAGCAATGGGCCGGGTCCAGCGCAACGTACAACTGGGGGTGAACCTGCCCGATGCGGTCAGTGATTTTGCCGAGCTGTATGAACAGGATGAACTGCGCATGTTCGCCCTCGGCCTGAAGGTCAATCATCGCTACGGCGGCAACGCCAGCGAGCTGCTGGAGAACCTGATCAAACTGATCCGCGAACGCGACCAGGGCGCCCGCCAACTGCGCGCCCTCACCGGCGAAACGCGCATGACCGCGTGGGTGCTCGGCTCATTGCCGCTGCTGCTGGTGAGTTACTTCATGCTGACCAACCCCGGCTACATGCTCGGGATGTGGAACGACGCCAGTGGTCAGCACATGTTGATCAGCGCCGCCGTGCTGCAAGTGGTCGGCAGCCTGGCGCTGTGGCGCATGTTGAGGAGCGTCTGACATGGTCTGGCTCGCGGCACTGATGTTGCTGCTCGGCGCCTTGATGCTGGTGATCAATCACCTGCTGATGGAGCGGCGCCGGGTGCGTCAGATCAATCAGCGCCTGCAAGGACAACTGGTGCGCGAGAATCGCTTCGGCAACTGGTTGCGCGCATTGGGCAGCAGTAAGTTCGGCCAGCGTTCGGTGAGCATCGACAGCGAAACCCAGACCCTGCTCAACCGCATCGGCTGGCGCCGGGCCAATGAACGCGCGCTTTTTGCGGCCTGCCAGATCGGCACGCCGCTGCTAACGTTGGGTTTGGCAATTTTTCTGCAAGAGGTGTTTTTCCCCCAGGCTGACAACCGCTGGATCGTGCCGATGCTCGCTACCGGCGGCGGTTATCTGCTGCCTAAACGCTTGCTGGCCTACGCCGCAGCACGGCGGCAGAAAACCATCTCAGTGGAGGTTTCGACGTTTATTCCGCTGCTGCGCATCCTCTTCGAATCCGGCATGGCAGTGGAACAAGCCCTGCGTGTACTCAGCGTCGAAGCGCAAAAACTGTTGCCGGAACTGACCAGCGAACTACGCCTGATCCTGACCCGCGTCGACTCTGGCCTGGAACTCGGCCAGGAGTTGAACAAAGCCGCGGTGATGCTTGCCGTGGACGAATTCAGCGACACCTGCGTGATCCTCCAGCAACTGATTCAACAGGGCGGCGGCGCGATGAAATCGCTGCTGGCGCTCAAGCAACTGCTGGATGACCGGCGCCTGACGCGCTTGCAGGAATACATCTCGAAAATGTCGGCGAAGATGTCTGTAGTGATGATGCTGTTTCTGTTTCCGGCACTGCTGATCGTCCTCGCTGGCCCCGGCTTCACCGCGATAGCCCGGGCGTTCGCAAACTGACCTTGCTCATGGAGAGCGTTTGATGAAAGTACTGATAGTCATGGCAAGTCTGTTGCTGCTCGGCGGTTGCGCCACCGACGGCCAGGCACCCTGGACAGCGCTGCTGGCACCGAGCAGTTGCAGCAAGATGACCCAGGAGCAAGAGCTGGCCCTGAACCTCGCGGACGATCTGGCCAACGACGGCAAACTGCACGCCAGCCTGGCTAACCTGCAAAGCCTGCCGGACAACATCAGCGAAGTGCGCCTGCGCAAAGCCAAGGTCTATCGTCTGCTCGGCCGTAGCGAAGCCGAGCCGCTGTACCGCGGCCTGCTCGGCGGCTGCCTGACCGCCGAAGCCGAACACGGCCTCGGTCAGCTCTACGCTGCTCGCGGCGATAACGGCCAAGCCCAAGCCCACCTGCAACGCGCCGCGCGCCTGGCCCCCACCGACGAAAAAATCCGCAACGACCTGGGCGTGGTCTACCTCAACCAACTGCGCCTCAACGACGCCCGTTTCGAGTTCCTCACCGCCATCGAACTCAAGCAGAACAACCAACTGGCAACCCTGAATATGGTCACCCTGCTGCTGTACCAGAACGATTGGCCACAAGCCGCCGAAATCGTCAGCCGCGCCAAACTGACCCCGCAACAATTCACCGAAGCCCAGGAACGCGCAGAAAAACTCAAAGCCCCGGTCAAGGCCAAACCGGCCACGAGCAATCAAGTGGCCGCCGTCGCTGACCCGTTGCCGTCATCACTCAAATAAGGAGACAGCCATGAACCCCTTCAAAGGCCTGTGCTACCTGACCCTGCTCAGCCTGCCCCTCAGCGCCGCCGCCATCGACGCCGGCCCCGCCTCGGCGCAACAACAGGAAACCGAAGGCTGGCTGGTCCTGCAAAGCCGCAACAAAGCCGCCTCCCCCAAACCCCAAACGGCGACTGCGACCGAACGGGATTTGGCAATGCAGCGCTGGCTGAAGAAGTACAAATACGAGATTCCGGATTTTTATGATCCGGATGCGGGTGGGAAGATCGAGAGCAAGAATTAGTGATGGGGTGACCTTGCGAGCGCTTTCGCGAGCAGGCTCGCTCCCACCTTTTGAAATGCACTCCACCTGTGGGAGCGAGCCTGCTCGCGAATAACGATGACGCGGTGTGCCTGGCGGATCAGGCCTGCGGATCCACCCGATCCAGTGCCCGGTTTACCGCCAGCTCGGCCAGCATGATGATCTGCTGAATCGCCAGCGCGGTATTGCGCTCCGGCCGACCCAACTGATCGGCAAAGTTACCCGCCAGCGTATTGGCCGAAGCCAGGGATTCGCAGGCATGGGCGAGCAGGCTTTCGGTATCGATTTTCGGATGGATGAGAAACATCGTGCTCGGTTGGTGGGGTTTCGCGGGTTCGGGGCAGAGGTAGAAATCGAGGGCGCGTTTGATGGCCTCGCGGTTTTTGACGAGGTCGTCGGCGCGGATAGCTTCTTCGAGCGGGGTCGTGGGTTCGGTGGGTGGGTCGGGGATCAGTTTGTCCATAACAACTCCTACTTGGCTGAGGAGCCAACCTTTGTCGTTTCCACACGACAAAAGGTGGCAGCTGTACGCAGGGTGGAAAACCGATAAGTAGGCAACCGGCCAGACCGAAGCCTGCCCGCGCACAGCCGCCGCGACACAGTTTGCAGACGAAAGAAGACGCCGACAATGATTGCGGTAGCGATGCAACGCATCTACTTGAAATTCAGGTTTCCACACCCGGTCGCTGAATTGGCAGCGACAGCCAGAGACTAGAGAGCGCACGTCCGACGGACAACCTGAAAACCGTGTGGGAAGGTTCCGGTTATCTGCCACACATTTAAACAGCCAAAAGCCAACCCTCACCCTAGCCCTCCCGAAACTTCGGACCGCCCATAGGGAGAGGGCTGGGCGGGCGGCGTTTCCGATGAGGGGCGAATCCAACGCAAATCAGAAGCCGTCCCCCTGTGCTCTCCCACAGCTGAAATGCATTTCAAAATGTAGGAGCGAGCCTGCTCGCGAAGAACGATGACGCGGTGTGCCTGGCGGGTAAGGTCTGTGGGTCCACCCGATCCAGTGCCCGGTTTACCGCCAGCTCGGCCAGCGTGATGATCTGCTGAATCGCCAGCGCGGCATTGCGCTCCGGCCGACCCAACTGATCGGCAAAGTTACCCGCCAGCGTATTGGCCGAAGCCAGGGATTCGCAGGCATGGGCGAGCAGGCTTTCGGTATCGATTTTCGGATGGATGAGAAACATCGTGCTCGGTTGGTGGGGTTTCGCGGGTTCGGGGCAGAGGTAGAAATCGAGGGCGCGTTTGATGGCCTCGCGGTTTTTGACGAGGTCGTCGGCGCGGATGGCTTCTTCGAGCGGGGTGATGGGTTCGTGGGGTGGGTCGGGGATCAGTTTGTCCATTGAAACAATTCCAAAGTCTTTGCCGCCACCCACTGCCATTCTCACGGGGCAAAAGGTGGCAGCTGTATGCGGGGTGAGAATACCGGTTATGGACACCCGGCCAGACCGAAGTCTGCCCGCACACAGCCGCCATGACACATTGCAGACAGCAGACAAGCTGGCGGCGATTATGCGTGCACAGAAACTGGATGACCATAAATTGCCGGGTTCTCACACCCGATCGCTGAGTGTTCAGCGACAGTCAGAGACTAGAGAGAGCACGTCTGACGGACAACCTGAAAACCGTGTGGGAAGGTTCCGGTTATCTCCAACAAATTTAAACAGCCAAAAGCCAACCCTCACCCTAGCCCTCTCCCGGAGGGAGAGGGGACTGACCGAGTTGGCTGGGGGAGCTACGCCGACGTGAAAGACCGAGTCGAATTCAGACTCTGAAACAGATCAAAAGCCCCTCACCCTAGCCCTCTCCCAGAGGGAGAGGGGACTGACCGAGTTGTCTGGTAGAGCTACGCCGACATGAAAGACCGAGTCGAATTCAGACTCTGAAACAGATCAAAAGCCCCTCACCCGCTCCTAACCACTCAACAGGATGAGCGTTAGCTCGGCTGCAGCTTTTGATCTGCTGGCCCCTTCGGCAGGCTGAGTGGAGGGATTTATCCGGGGGTGGGAGCGCAGCGACCGTTTGGCGAAGCCAAACACATCGAGAGGAGGTGCAGCGAAGCAAACCGTAGACGATGCCCCCGGATAGATCCCGGAACGAAGGAACCCCGAGCCCTAGCGAGGGGCCGAACGCCGGGGCCCAGCCTTTTGGTTACTTTTTGGCGTCTGAAAAAGTGACCCGCTGTAAGAGCGGAACCGCCAGCAGCAACACCCGCAGCAACGGATATTCACCCAAAACCCCAAGAACCTGGTCGGCCCACAGGCCGCCAAGTCAATGCGCCGTAACCCGCTGCCGCGCAGCAGAAGCACTCGGCGAAAGAGCCAAAGCCAACTGCGTCCGATTATGCATATGCGTCAACCGCAACACCTGCGAAACATAAAGCTTCACCGTGTTCTCGGTAATCCCCAACTCACAGGCAATCTGATAATTGGTCTGCCCCTTGCCCACCAACCGCGCCACATCCAATTGCCGCGGCGACAACTGATTGAAAATCTCCGGCATCTCCTGAGCCTCCGCCTCGGCAGGCTCACCGCCCAACCCATCACGAACCACCGCCGAAGGACTACGCCGCACCTTGTCCAGATCCTGATAAAGGTCATCAATCGACTCAGACAGATACTGCAACTTCTGATTCAAATGCCCCAATTGCAGATTCTTCTGCCGCTCCTGGAGCGCCGCCTCCTGACGCCGCACCCCGTCGAGCAACTCATCCAGATCAATCGGCTTCTGATAATAATCGGCAATCCCGGCACGCAATGCCTTGATCACATCCTGCTTGTCGGCACGCCCAGTGAGCATGATCGCCTCAAACACCCGACGCTTGCCCGCCAAACGCTGCAACGCCTGAATCAGTTGAATGCCATCCATGTCCGGCATGTGCAGATCACTCAGCACCAGACCGATTTCCGCGTCCTCACTGAAACGCTCGATAGCCTGCAGACTGGATTCGCATGGCACACAGCGATAACCGTTGCTTTCAAGAAACTCGCACAGCTCCTCCACGATCAACGGCTGATCGTCGACCACGAGGACTTTTACCGCAGACGTAAGCTTGTTCACGTGCTACTCCATGTCCCAGGCCAAAGCTGACCATTCCTGTACTGCCAGCCTTTGGCTGTATAACCAGTTCATTTGAAAGTAGACGTACTTTCCGACTATGTACATAGAACTAGTGGCGCTTGGCGACTAGTGGATCCAAAGCATAACGAGCACTGCACCGACCAGCACGAACGGTGCAAATGGCAGCTTTTTTGACATGCTCGGGGCCAGATATCGCAGACGTTCTCTAAGCCCTTGACTCATATGGAGCCAGACTCTTGGCGCCAGCAGCATCCAGATCAGGCTGGCGACGCCCGCCCCTATAAATACGCCAAGAATAAACAGACCGTCCGTCGCAAGACCGAGGGCTGTCATTAATTTCACATCGCCGGCGCCCATGCGCCCCATGAAAAAACCCGGCAGGGTCAGCGCCAGCGCGATCAGGCAGGCCCAACCGCCCTGCCCCGCCTCAGCGCCCAGCCAAGTGCTGCCGGTCCACAACAGCCAGATCAGCGCCAGCGCCGCCGCACCGAGCGTCAGCCCATTGGCAATGCGTCGCTGGCGGGCATCTTGCGCCGCGCACAGGCCCAGCCAGATCAGAAGGAGAAAACTGTACATCCGGTAAAAACCGTCCATTTTTGCGGAATGATTCTATGCTGAGACTACGCAGTGACAGTCAGGGTAGACGCACTCATGAAAACCGGCTTTCGCAAGTCGCAAAAAGGTGCGGTGGCGATTGAGTTCGCCTTGGTGTTCATCATCTTTTTCGCCGTGTTTTACGGCCTGGTCAGTTACAGCCTGCCCTTGGTGATGATGCAATCGTTCAATCAGGCCACGTCCGAAGCCGTGCGCCGCAGTGTCGCGGTCGATCCCAACACACCCAACTATTCAACCGTGGTGATCAACACCGCGAATGCCACGCTGACCCAGCAATTGTCCTGGATCCGTCCGATCTTCAACCTGGTGGTCGGCGTTGACACCAGTGTCGAATACAGCGCGACGGGCCTGCTGACAGTGCAAGTGAATTACCCGGTCAGCAAGCTCAATCAGGTCATGCCGTTTCTGGTTCTGCCGGGCATCGGCACGGTACCCAGCCTGCCCACCTACCTGACCGCCAAGTCGAGTCTGCAATTTTGACGTCGGGAGACAAACTTTTCGGGCGTTTGCTCAAACGCACACCGCCCGCCGCCCATGAGTTGCCCGACCCACTCGGTTCACCCGCAACAGGCTTGCACCTGTACCTGAACGACGACGGTGACGTGCTGCAAATGGCCGGGCCGCTGCGGCATCTGCTGGCGCAGTTCAAACCTCAAGATCAACCCCTGCCAATCAGCACTTATCTGCTGCCCCACAGCACGCTGACCATCGAAGGTCGGCCGAGGGAGTGGCAGGGGCTCTTGCTGGATCTCGACTTCTGCGGCCTGGGCGAGCAGACCGTGCACGTGCGTGGCTGGGTTCAACCGCTGGGCGAGGGCTGGCTGATGCAGTTGATCGATATCGCCGACTTGTTGCTCGAACGCCAACAATCGCGCCAGCGTGATGCCTGCCAATTGCTCGCCGGGCAGATCAGCGAACAGTTGCGCGCATGCAGCCAGGCGCGGTTGCCGACGATCGTCAGCGAACAATTGCAAATGATCGCCCAGCGCTGGCACATCCCTTGTCTGGCGCTGGCCTTGCTCGATGATGAGCAGCAGGGCTGGCAGATCTATCGTCAGCATCGCGCCCACGATGCGCCGAACCTGTGGCACGACCAGCAACGTCTGGGCACGCCGCTGGACAGCCTGAACGGTGCCGCGCCGCAACGTGTCGGCGCGCATCAGGGCCTGGATGAACATTCGCGAGTGCAGGTTCTGTTCGGCAGTGCCGAAGGTTTCGCGGTGCCGTATAGCGATGAACACGGTGTGGTGGCCTGGCTGCTCTGTGGGTTTTATCCCGTGGACAGCGCCGCACCATACCTGACCGAGCGTGACTGGATGGCACTGCTCGGCGCGCTGGCCGGGCCGTTGCTGGGGCGCCTGCGCGAACAGCAGCATCACTTGCAACTGGAGCGCATCGAAGCGCTGCAAACCCTATTGGGTGCAGGCTGGTGGGAGATTTTGGCAGGCGACAAGCACATTCAACTGGCACCCGCGCTGGCGGCGGTCTTGAACGTGAACCCTGGCGGATTACCGCTGGAAGACTGGCTGACGCAAATCCATCCCGCCGACCGCGACGAGTTGCGCAGCCGTCTGCACGCTTTGCAACAACACGGTGAAGCCCTGACGCTGTCGGTGCGTCTGCACGACGGCAATCCCGCGCAAGCGCCCACGTGGTATCGCGTACAGGGCCAACTGATTGGCAGCGGCGAGCACCGCCGGCTGGTCGGTTTCATGCTCGACATCAGCGACATCCAGAACCAGCAACAACGGGCCGCCGCTGCGCATGCGCGGCTGGACAACCTGATTGCCAGCTCGCCCGCGGTGATTTACGTCCAGCACTACCAGGAAGGCGCGCTGATCCCGGCGTTCTTCAGTGCCAGCCTGCAACCCTTGCTGGGCTGGAACCTTGAGGACTGCAGCGACGGTGCTCTGGTCGAGATGATCCATCCCGAGGATCGCGAGGTGTATTTCGCCCGCAGCCGCCAGTTGCTGCGCGAAGGTTCGGTGCGCAGCCGTTATCGACTGCGCGACCGTCGCGGCGAGTATCACTGGTTGCTCGATGAAGCCCGTCTGCTGCGCAATGACCTCGGCCTGCCAGTCGAAGCGGTCGGTTTGTGGCTGGACGTCACCGAGGCGACCCTGGCAGCCGAACAGGTGAAAAAAAGTGAAGAGCGCTATCGGATTCTGGTGGAAGACTCGCCGGCAATGATCTGTCGCTATCGCCCGGATCTGATTCTGACCTTTGGCAACCGGCCGCTGGCGAAGTATCTGGAATGCACGCCGGAGGAAATGCCAGGGGTCGATCTGGGCAGCTGGATGTCCGAGGAACAACGTACTGCGTTCGTCCAGCGTCTCGCTGCACTGACTGTGGAGCAACCGGTGAGCACCGCGGAAATCAGCCTGCAACTGCCCGGCAGAGAACATGCCTGGTGGGTGTGGTCCGATCGCGGCGTGTTCGATGAGCACGGCCAGTTGATCGAAGTGCAAGCGGTAGGCCGCGACAACACCGAGGTGCGCCGCTCGCAGCAGCAACTCACACAAAGCGCGAAAATGGCCACCCTTGGCGAAATGGCCACCGGCCTCGCCCATGAAATCAATCAGCCGCTGAACGTGATGCGCATGGCCATCGTCAACGTGCTCAAGCGCCTGGGCAACGGCGATGTGCAGGTCGATTACCTGACCGACAAGCTCAATCGCATCGATGCGCAGGTGCAGCGTGCAGCGAAAGTCGTCGATCACATGCGCGTATTCGGTCGACGTTCGGAGATCGAGCAGCAACTGTTCAACCCGGCCTCGGCCATTGAAGGCACGCTGTCGCTGCTGGCCGAGGGCATGCGCGGCAAAGGCGTGGATTTGCGCATCAGCGAGACCGGGTTCGAGGTGCGAGTGCGCGGCTACGTCGATCAGCTTGAACAGGTGTTGATCAATCTGATGGTCAACGCGCGGGATGCGTTACTGAGCAAACGCGAGAAGGACTCAAGCTTCAAACCGTGGATCTCAATCTACGCTGAACGTGATGAGCAGCATGTGCGACTGTGGGTCGAGGACAACGGGGGCGGCATCGATCCGCGTTTGCTGGAGCGGATTTTCGAGCCGTTTTTCACCACCAAACCCATCGGCGTCGGCACCGGGCTGGGGCTGTCGGTGAGCTACGGCATCATCGACAACATGGGCGGCGAGTTGAGCGTGCGCAACTCGGTGGAGGGCGCGCGGTTCTGCATTGAGTTGCCAGTTGCCGTGGACGCCTAGATCACCAGATAGGCCTTGCCGGTCTGGCCGCAGGTCATGTTGGCACCGACGTCGACATCCATCAGGTTAATGCCCAGGCCTTTGAGCAGGTTGTTCAGCAGCGGGTCGAGCAACGGGCTGACCAGGTTGGTCACCACCGGCAGCAGTTTGCTGGTGACATCACTGATCAACGAGGCAACGCCGGTAACAACGGCACCCAATGGATTGCTGCCCTGGGGTTTGTAGACGATCAGGTTGATCCCCGCGAGGGTGTTCGACAGGCTGCCGACGATGTTACTGGTGGGTGCGGCTGACTGAATGCTTGGGGGTAATTTGAGGTTGGCCGGGGTGGCGAATGGCGTAGCGCTGGAGAACACCAGATCCTGAGTGTTTTGCGCAACGCTGGTGTCGAGCATGATCGCAATGCCGCCAGCGCCGTATTGAATATGGGTGGAGGGGTCGCAAGTCCCGATGCCCAGAATCTTGTGGCAGGTGACGATTCCCAGATCAACCAACGGTAATGGCGTGACAGTCGGTTCGGCGGCCGAGGAAAAGGCGTTGGCAGGGTCGATCTTGCCGAGTTTGAGGTCGGCAATGGATGTGATGGTGTGGGCAGTCAGGCTTTTCGTGCCTGTTGTCCCGGTTGGGCAGCTGTAATCGGTGACATAGCTTTTCGCGCCACCAGCATCCAGGCTGATGTCAATTTCGGGGGATGGCAAAAGGAGTGGGTCAAGTTGCTGGCAACCGGCGCAGGCGACCGAACTCAGGACTGCTACCAGATTCAGACTCAGGACTGCATTGAGCGTCGGCGTCAGTCCCGCGACCAATCCCAACACCGCGTTGGTCAGTCCCGTGACCCCGGACAGCACCGGCAGATTCACTGAGACCAGCGTGCGCACCTGCGCCGTACGCACATAAATCCGGTCCGGCCCGGTCGGATTGACCTTGGCCCGCGCCGGATCGCCAATGGCGGAAAACTGCGGCGGCTCGATCACTTTCACCCGCACCGTGACATTCGCCAGCCCGAGCACGCTGATCGGCAACGTCGCCGCCACCGCACTCTTGCTGTTGGCCAGTTGCACCACGCCTTGAATCAGTTGCAGCAGTTGCAGATTGGCGTCCAGCCCTGCTGCCGTGGTCCCGGTCTGCAATTGCAGAATGTCACCCAGTTTGACCGGCGCCGCGTTGACCGCCGCCACCTGCAATTGGCCCAGCGCAGTGATCACTTGGGCGGTCGCACCATTGAGTTGCACCACCGTCGCGGCGGCCTGAATCAGTTGCGTCACCGTGGCCTGAGTGTTGAGTAATTGCGTGTAATTGCCGGCCGCGACATTGAGATTGATCGCCAGCTGATCAAGGTATTTCAGCAAGTTGATATCAGTGTTCAGCAAACCGTCCCAGCCTAGCGCGGTGAGATTGACGTTACCGCCGAGCAACCCGGAAAACAGCGGATTGAGGATGTTCGACTGGGCCGTATCGATGCTCGCCAGCGTGCTGCGAATATTCAGCTGGGCGACCGTTGGCTGCGGTTTGGCGGCCACCGCCGAGGCATTCAGCGTGGTATTGAGACTGACCGGTGTACCGCTGAACAAGGCTTGTACGCCGCCGGCAAAACTGGTGATCACCGTGCGACTGGCGACGACTTTGACCGCAGCCATTTGCGTGGCATCCACGGCGAACGTGCGTAAACCGCTGGCGGCAGTCACCAGGGTGCCGCACGTGGTGGCGAGGGTGTTGCTGGCGTCGACAACGTAGCCGTTGCGCACGGCGCTTTGCCCGGCGTAACTGGCAGCGCTCAGCCCCGGCAGGCAATTGCCGCCACGACTGACGGCTTCGAGGGCGGCGTTGTCCACCACCCGCTGCAATTTGCGTTGTTCCATGTACAAGCGGCCGGTGTCGACCACCAACAGCAGCATCACCACCGCCAGACTGAGGGTGGCCGCCGCCATCAAGCCAATCGCCCCGCGCTGCCGGGCCGGGCTGGTGAATCGCGAACGAGGCGACATGGCGCACTCCTTTGCCGCAAGCTCCATTGGTGCAACTGAGTGTAGACGCGCCTAATGGCAACGCACCATTTCGAACAGACAAACATCCCTGCTCGCGAAGGCGTCGTGTCGGATAAATAACAGTTGAATGACACCCGGCTTTCGCGAGCAGGCTCGCTCCCACATCAGAATTTAGGGTGGAACAAAAAATGGGAGCTCAACAGCTCCCACTTTTTAACGGATTCAGCGCGGTGGATAGTTGGCCAGAATCCGCCCGACAGTCTCGCGAATGGCATTGCTGCGATCTTCGGGATTCGGCTTGCCGGACAGCATCTGCTCATCGCTGCCGCGCCACACCAGTTTGCCGTCCTTGCCGTCGAGCAGGTCGATCTGGATGGTCGCGACCTTGTAAGTGATGTTGCGCGTTTCGTTGTACATCGGCGCGCCCCAATAACCGTTCCACGGGCCACCCCAACCGCCGCCATAGTTGGTCGTCACTTGCTGCTGACGATCCTCGACGATCAGATAAGTCTGCACATTCAAGTCACCCTTGGCCCCCGCCGCCGCAGGACGCAAACCGCGCTGGTCGAGCTGATCGGCGACGGCCTGGCGGATGCGCTGTTCGGTCAGGTCGCTTTTGATTCGTGGATCATCGGGGCGATATTGCAGGGCGGGGTCTTTCCAGCTCCAGCTGCGATAGGCGGCAAAGTCGCGGCTGGCATCGAAGTCGTGGTTGACCTGGTTGGCGGCGCAGGCGCTGAGCAGCGCGGCCATGGCCAGTAGAGCGAGACGGCGGAACATGGTTTTTCTCCGGTGGAAGACATGAACCTGCGGCAGCTTCCCGTTGGCAGAAAGCTAACTCGGAGGATACGCCGACATGGCCTTTTCCACAGCTTCGCGGATCGAATCGGTGCGATCGATTTCGCTGCCCTTGTTCGCGGTTTCGGCACTGGCGCTCCAGACCGGTTGCCCGCTGCCGGCGTCGAACAGATTGACCTGCACCACCACGACCTGCTCCGAATACGTGCGCACGATCGGCACCGTGTTGTACATGCCATAACCGCGACCATATCGATCGTAGCCGCCGTATCCGCCGCCGTAGTAGCCGTAGTCGTCCTGGACCTGCCGCAAACGGGTTTCCAGCCGCAGATCGGCGCTGACCAACAGGTCGGCCGGGCGGTTGTCGTGCAACGGGCGCAAACCGCGCTGATCGAGGGCATTGCTCACCGCTTCGGCCACTTGCGCCGAGTCCGCCCACGCCGTACCCGGCGGCAACTGCCCGTTGAGCCAGGCCCAACTGCGATAGCGTCCGTAGTCACGCGGCGGCGCCGGGTAAGCGCTACGGTCGAAGGTGGTGGCGGCTTGCGCCGGCGCCGGCGGCAGGGGCCGCGACTGCGCCACGTACGGGTTGCTGCCCTGGCAGGCAGCCAACCCCAGACAGATCAGCAATAACCCGGATTGAGCTTTCATGTCGCGCTCCGATCAGATCGGCCGGCAGATCCAGTGCAAGTAGCGCCCAAGCCCGGCGAAGCTTGGGTGACGGCGGTGAGCGAGCTCCATCTCGAGCAAATCCGCGAGTTCGGCGCGGGCCTGGAATTCCACCGGCATGTAGTCGTGAAAAACCCGGATCCCGCTCTGGGTTTCGACCTGCCACAGGCCTTCGAGTTGCGTTGCCAATTCCCGTGGGTCGAGAGGCTGCTGCGGGGTCAGGCTCTGCTTTTCCCCAGCCATGCTGTTCTTGCGCATTTTCTTGAAATGGCCTTTGAGCAGGTTGCGGTAGATCAGCGCATCGCGGTTGTAGAACGCCAGCGACAACCAGCCGCCGGGCTTGGTGAGTTGGTGCAGCACCGGCAGGATCGCGTGGGGTTCGGCGAGCCATTCGAGCACGGCGTGGCAGATCACCAGATCGTACGGTTCAGTGAGTTGGCCGAGCAGTTCCTGCCACGGCGCCTGAATGAATGTTGCGGTTTGCCCGGCTTCAGCAAAACGCTGGCGCGCGCCTTCGAGCATCGGTGCGGCGGGCTCGGTGAAGGTTACGTCATGGCCGCGCTCGGCCAGCCACAGCGACATGTGGCCAAGACCACCACCGATGTCGAGAACGCGCAACGGACGATCCGGCAGTGCCTCGATTAGGTCGGCCTGCAACACCGCGAGGCGAATCGCGCCTTTCGCGCCGCCATAGATTTTTTCGGCGAACCGCGTCGCCAACTGATCGAAATGCCGGTCGCTCATCAGCTGAACCGCCGTTCGCTGTCGGCAAGCTTGGCGCGCACCACTTCATTCATGTCCAGGCCCAACTCGCTGCACAGCAGCAACAGGTACGACACGATATCGCCGACTTCCTGCCCGGCGTGGGCGAGTTTGTCGGCGGGTAACTGGCGCGACTGGTCTTCAGTCAGCCACTGGAAGATTTCCACCAGTTCGGACATTTCGACACTGGCCGCCATGGCGAGGTTTTTCGGGCTGTGAAATTGCCGCCAGTCATTACGGTCGCGAATGGCGTGCAGGCGTTCGGTCAGTTCAACAAGGTTCATCGGGTTCTCCTGAAGGCGTATAGCTTCGGGGGGATACCCACCAAAGGCAAGCGGCGCAGGTGATCTATGTGGGAGCGAGCCTGCTCGCGAAAGCGCTGTGTCATTCAACCCATCAGTTAACTGATCCACCGTATTCGCGAGCAGGCTCGCTCCCACACAGAATGGGTGCAAACCTTCTATCATGCAGGGAACTCGGCCACCCGCGTTGTGGCCCAAGGCTCAGCTCTTTCATCAGGATGCACACATGCAGGTAGAAAGCTTTTTCGAATGGCTCGGGCAGGCGCTCGGTTCAGTCATCCGCTTTATCGTCGATGGCCTCAGTGGTTTGTTCAACATTCTGAGCAATGCCGGTGGCAACTTTGTCGACGGCCTGGCCAAAACCCTGGGCATGGACACCTCGATCATCAGCATCATCGCCCTGATTGTCGGGTTGATGCTGTTGTGGTCGGCGATTCGGGCGTTCATGAATGCGTCGATCATTGCCGGGATCATCTGGTTGTTGCTGGGGTTGTGGCTGCTTAGCTGGATTATTCATTAACCGCTTGAAGAGCCCCTCATCGGAACGCCGTCCGCCTAACCCTCTCCCGGAGGGAGAGGGGACTGAATGGGGGATATTCAAGAGCTACACCGACTTGAGCGAGCTTCAGCGAATCCATAATCGGCACATTCTCTCAGGTCGATGGATGACGCCAGACACCTCGGTCGGCCCCCTCTCCCTCTGGGAGAGGGCTGGGGTGAGGGGGTTGTTTCTGTCAGACACAGCAAATCCTCCATGAATCGTTACAATCCCCGCTCCCCCAAGGAGCCCGCATGTCTACTCTGATCGCCGACTGGCGCGACCGCCCGACGCACCGCAAGGTCTGGGCACTCGCCGCGCCCATGATTCTGTCCAATATTTCCGTACCGTTGGTGGCGCTGGTCGACAGCACCGTTATCGGCCACTTGCCCCACGCCCATCAATTAGGCGCGGTGGCGGTCGGTGCCAGCCTGTACACCTTTCTCGCCTGGGCCATGGGCTTTCTGCGCATGGGCACCACCGGGTTTGCCGCGCAAGCCGCCGGGCGCAGCGACGGTGCGGCGTTGCGGCAGATTCTGTTGCAGGGCTTGCTGCTGGCGATGGGACTGGCGCTAGTGCTTGGCACTTTGGGTGTGCCACTGAGTGGTGTTGCGTTGCACTTCATGCAACCGTCGGCGGAGCTGGATCAGCTCACTCGGGACTTCTTCCACACGCGGCTATTCGGCCTGCCAGCGGCGCTGGCCAGTTATGCGCTGGTCGGCTGGTTCCTCGGCACACAGAACGCCCGGGCACCGCTGGCGATTCTGCTGACCACCAACCTGATCAACATCGTCCTCAATCTGTGGTTCGTCATCGGCCTGGACTGGGGCGTGGTCGGTTCGGCGCGGGCCTCGGTGATCGCCGAATGGAGCGGCGCCCTGCTCGGCCTGCTGCTGACCCGCAAGGCGCTGCGCGCGTACCCGGGGCACATCGCCTGGGCGGCGCTGAAAATCTGGCAGAGCTGGCTCCCGTTGCTGGCGGTCAACCGCGATATCTTTATCCGCAGCCTGGCGCTGCAATCGGTGTTTTTCCTGATCACCGTACAAGGCGCGCGACTGGGTGATTCGACGGTGGCCGCCAACGCGCTGCTACTCAATGGCTTGCTGCTGACGGCGCATGCGCTGGACGGTCTGGCCCATGCCGTCGAAGCCTTGTGCGGACACGCCATCGGCGCCCGTGACCGTCTGGCCCTGCGTCGCTCGCTGGTGGTGGCCGGCGGCTGGTCACTGATCGCCAGCCTCGGCTTCGCCATGCTGTTCCTGCTGGCCGGGCACTTGTTCATCGAGATGCAGACTGACATCCAGAGCGTGCGCGACACCGCGTTCGTCTACCTGCCCTACCTCGCCGTGCTGCCGCTGATTGCAGTCTGGAGCTACCTGCTCGACGGTTTGTTCATCGGCGCCACCCGCGCGCGGGAAATGCGCAACGGCATGCTGATCACCGTGGTGCTGTTATTGCCGTTCGCTTGGGCGCTGCAAGGTCTGGGCAATCACGGGCTGTGGATATCTTTTCTGCTGTTCATGGTGTTGCGCAGCCTGACCCTCGGTGCGCAAGCCTGGTGGCTCAAGCGCAACGATGGCTGGTTCAGTGGCGGCGTTCACTGACTCGGCGTGTGGGCGATAAACCCGACCACCTGATCGAGCACCGGCGCCAGACGCCGCAACGGCCGCGACAGGGTCGCCACCAAGGTTATGTGGCTGGGCCGCGAGTAATACAAATCCTGCGCCGGCACACCGGCCTCGCGCAGCTTGCTCGCAAGGCCACCGGTGTTGCGCGTCGGGTTGACCAGATCATCCCGGCTTGCCGCAATCAACAGCGCAGGCGGTGCGCCGCGACTGACATGGTTGATCGGCTGCGACTGCGGCGGTGAATCCGGCCAGAAGAACACCGGGCGCACCTCGGGATTCTTGATCGGCAGAAAATCATACGGCCCGGCCAGACCGATCCAGCCTCGTACATCCCTGGGCGACATGCCCACCGCCGCGAGCCATTCGCTGTCCAGCGCGAGCATCGCCGCGTTGTACCCGCCCGAGCTGTGGCCCATCAGATACAAGCGCTGCGGGTTGCCGGAAAACTCGTGGATATGCGCTTTGGTCCATGCCACCGCACGCGCCCCGTCTTGCAGGAACAGCGGATAGCGCACCTGTGGATACAAACGGTAATCCGCCACCACGGCAACAATCCCTCGGGACGCCAGCGCTTCGCCGACAAAGCGGTAGTCGACGCGCGAACCGCTGTTCCAGCTGCCGCCATAGAAAAACACCACCACCGGCGCGCCGGGCATCGGCTGATGCGGCACATACACGTCGAGCTTCTGCCGCGGATCGTCGCCATAGGCGATGCCCACAGTTTTGGCGTACGTGCTGTCCGGAGTCAACGCATTGAGCACCTGCACCGGCGAACAACCGCCCAGCACCAGCAGCAAAACGATCCCCAACCCTTGCCGGAATAAACCTGCCATACGCGCCGAACCTCGCCTCAGGACTGATCGCTGCGCCACTGGCGCCGCACATGGTCAAGCCGCTGCTGTTGGGTCAGCCCCACCGGCGGTGGCACCAGCACGGCTCGCGGATGCAGCAAGCGTAGCCATAACCAGCCATCGAGCACGGTGCGGTCGCTGAATCCCAGCGTCAGGCCTTGATGCACATGGGAGGCCATCGTCGCGTAATCGGTTCCCAGCGATTGGCACCAGCGCCAGATATGCTGCTCCAGCAAGCAGGTTTGCAGGCGTTCGCGCTGGCGCCGGGTCAGGCTTTCTTCGATGCTCAGCGGCTCGACGGCTAGCCCCGGGTTGCGCAACTGCTGCCAGCCCAGACTGCCAATGGCCCGGTCGGCCCAAGTGCCACCGAACCAGCGCAGCTGACGAATCGGCCCGAGCCAGCGGCTCAGCTCAGCGGCATCGCAGGCATCGAAAAAATAGCTCGCGGTCTGCCGGTTGTAATAGCTGAGCAAAGCCCGGTGGTTCAATCCAAACGACACCGTGAGCATGCGCTGCAAGTGACTCAGCAGTTGTTGCGCCGCAACCTCACTGCTCAGCAACAGCCCGCGCCAGGTGTTCGGGTCGCTGTGACACAACGCGGCCAATGCCGGGCAGTCACGCAGCTCGATCAACACCGGGCCGTGCTCGCTGACCGGTTCGAACTCAGTGCCTTCGAACAGGCTGAAACACTGCACACCGGAAAAAGCCCGGTGCAGGGTCAGCAAGGCCTGCGGTGCATCCGGGCCATCGAGCAACAGCCACTGCGCCATGGGCTCAAGCGCCGCGCCATTCATGTTGCGCCGCTCTGTTCAAGCGCGGTGACCAGTCGGCAACTGCACACCGATTGAGCGCAATGGTTGAAACTGCCGCCGCCGGGGATCAGGCACAACAGCAGCAACGGTTCACCGCAAGTCAGCAGTTGCTGCAAGCCGTCACTCACCAGGCTGTTGGGCAGAGGCAACGGCAGGTCATCATCGGTGTCGGCAACGGCGGATGGCGGCTGCAGCACGCCGCTGATCATCGGCTGATCCGGATCCCCCTCAAAGAAACTCACCACCACCTCGACACCCTCGCTCAGCGCCGCCATGGACACCTGCGTCAGGGACGGCGCAAGCGGTAGCCAACAATGACTCGGAGCGGCCCCTTCGCCCTGGTAGAGCCAGTCGAATTGCACCGCCACCGGACGCATCCGGTCAGGCTGCGGCTCATCGACCGCCACCACCCAGGCCCGTTGCAGGCTGTGCATGCGCAGGCGCGATGACGCTGTAGCCGATGTGTACGGTACTTGCACCGTGCCGAACAGGCGGTTGACGTAGGGAGGTTCACGGGATGGATCGGCGCGATGTTCAATGCGTGTGAGCAACCACGGCCGATTGCATTCAGCGAAGGGATGACCGGCCAACCGCAGCCAGTGACCGCTGCGCAACGCTGGCAGTTCACTCTGGCCTTCAGCCCGTTGCACACCCGATAAACTGCTCCCAATTGCACTTTGCAATTGCCATTGCCGCAACGCGGGTGACCTATCTTGCCCGTCGTCCCCGCGCGGATACTGCGCGGTACCGGCCACGGGTAACTGCGCCGGATCATCGGCGAACACCAGGCAATGCCGGTCGCGATCGTGTTCAAAGTAGTAGTGAATCCGCGCCTGCGCACACAAGCGCTGGAGCAGTTGCAAATCGGACTCGCGGTACTGCGTGCAGAACGTCCGGGCCGGGTAGCCGCCGGACAGATCGAAGCGGCGCTGGGCACCAACAATCCCGTGCTCCCTGAGCACTTGTTCGATGATCTGCGGCACCGAACGGCCACTGAAGATGCGCTGGCTGAAGCGCAGCGCGAGGCAACCGAGTTTCGGCCCCAGACGGATCCGGCTCAATCTCGAACCCTCTGCGTGTTCATGCTGGACAAGGCTCTGCAATTGCCCGTGCACGCCCTCCCCCGACGGCCCGAAACAGAGGAACGCCGAACGGTATAGCAGGCCGGCGAGATCCAGGTGCGGATCGTCGATCAACACATCGATCTCGAACGCAAAGGATTCGCTGAGGGCTTCGCTACCGGTAAAGGCCAGGACTTCGAAAGGGTCGGACAGGCCCGCTACATCGAGACGAAAGGACGACTCGTTGACTGGTTCGAACATGGGCGGATCTCTACAGGAGGGGCGGTCGGGGATTCTCGCCGAGAGCCATGGCCGAGTAGAGAGCTGAAGTACAACTTAGGAAATGACCTACGCGAAAAGCAGACCGGATGACTTTGCTGGCCGGGAATGCCATGGATTTCGCGAAGATTTTGGGAGATATCCCACCGGATCATCCGAATTTTCCGCCACGCTCAGGAAAAATTCAGACAACCCGGCAAGATCGCCACCTGGCCTCAGGAAGACAGGTAGGAGGAGCGGGTCAGGCCCAGACGCAAGGCATCGAGAAATTGCGTGCGCTCGCTGGCACTGATGCGGGCACTGGCGCACTTGTCGCGGTAGTGAGTCATCAGTTCTTCCGGCGACAAGTGCACGTAACGCAGCATGTCTTCGATGGTGTCGTGGGTCTCGATACCGGCGTGGTACACGCTGCCATCGGCGTTCTGGTAGATGTTCACCGAGTCGGTGTCACCGAACAGGTTGTGCATGTCGCCGAGGATTTCCTGATAGGCGCCAACCAGGAACACGCCCAGCAGGTAGTCTTCGCCTTCATTCAAACCGTGTACCGGCAGGCTGGTCTCGATGCTCTGCTCGTCGACGTACTGGTTGATCTTGCCGTCGGAGTCGCAGGTCAGGTCTTGCAGCACCGCGCGACGCAGCGGCTCTTCATCGAGACGGTGCAGCGGAATGATCGGCAGGACCTGATCGATTGCCCAGGTGTCCGGCAGGCTCTGGAATACCGAGAAGTTGCAGATGTACTTGTCGGCCAGCTTGTCGTTGAGTTCGTCGAGCACTTGGCGGTGCGAACGCTGACGTGCTTTCAGCGAGTTGTGCAGGCGACGGCACACGGCGAAGTAGCACTGCTCGGCCAGGGCTTTTTCCGCCAGGGTCAGTTTGCCGTCGGCGTACTGCGCGGCTACATCGCTCATGTAGTGGGTGGCGCGCCAGTAGGTTTCTGTGACCATTTCGATGTCGGTCGGGCCGAGCAGGTCAACCAGCCACTGCACGGTTTCCGGCAGGTTTTCCTTGTTTTCGATCAGCGGGATTTCGTCGTTATGCTTCTCGACGTCGGTTACCTGCACCACCAGCATGGCGTGGTGCGCGGTCAGCGAGCGGCCGCTTTCGGAGAAAATGTGCGGATGCGGCAGGCTCTGCGCGTCGCAGAATTCCTTGAGCATGCCAACCACGACACCGGCGTAATCGTCCATGTCGTAGTTGATCGAGCTGGCGTTGCGCGAGTGCGTGCCGTCGTAGTCGACGCCCAGACCGCCGCCGACGTCGATGTGATCGACCGGCAGACCGAGATTGCGCAGCTCGCCGTAGTAACGGATCGCTTCCTTGAAGCCGTGCTGGTAATCAGCGAGGTTGGCGATCTGCGAGCCCATGTGGAAGTGCAGCAGGCGAATGCCCTGATCCAGGCCTGCCGCGCGGAAACGCTCGACCACCGACAGCAGTTGTGCTGCCGACAGACCGAATTTGGATTTCTCGCCACCGGTGTCCGCCCACTTCGACGACGCCAGCGACGACAGACGCACGCGCAGGCCGACCTGTGGCTTGACCTTGAGCGAGGCGGCTTCTTCGATCACCAGACCGACTTCGGATTCTTTCTCGATGACGATGAAGACGTTGTGGCCAAGCTTCTGGCCCATCAGCGCCAGACGGATGAACTCGCGGTCCTTGTAACCGTTGCAGACGATGGTGCCGCCCTTCGGCGCCAGCGCCAGCACGGCCAGCAGCTCAGGCTTGGAGCCGGCTTCCAGACCGATGGAGACGTCCTGGGTGGCGATGATGTTCTCGATCACCGCTTCTTGCTGGTTGACCTTGATCGGGTACAGCGCGGTGTATTTGCTCTGGTACTCCAGGCGCTCGATGTTCGAATCGAAGGCACCGGTCAGTTGGCGAACACGGTCTTGCAGAATGTCGGGGAAGCGAACCAGCAACGGCAAGGACAAACCGCTTTTGCGCAGTTGGTCGACTTGTTCGAACAGGTCGATAGGCGAGCTGCTCGGACCGTTCGGACGAACTTCGACGCGACCGGCGTCATTGATCGCGAAATACCCGGCCCCCCAATGGCGAATCCCGTAAACACTGCGGCTGTCCGCAACTGTCCATTGGCTGCCATCGTCTTTGCGTGTGCGTCGTACGGACATCGAAGTCCCCTATAAAGAAGTCATAGTGCGTCGCCTGATCTCAGGCCGGCGCATTCTAAAGAATGAAAATGACGGTTTGTCAGCGCGGCGGTAGACCGCACTGACTGCGTGGAGTTTAGAAACCGGTCATGAACAGGCTCTGTGAAAACCATGGAGACGACGCCGGATCTGAAGTGTTTCAGCGCCGGATCAAGCCGCAGGTGGTTTTCACAGAGGCTGCTAGCCGCCGGACTTCTTCGCTTTGAAACCGTGCTTGATCAGCTCAGCCAAGAGTAGCTCGACATGATCGCCCTGGATTTCGATGATTCCGTCTTTCAACGCGCCGCCGGTGCCGCAACGTTTCTTCAACGTTGTCGCCAGCTCCTTGAGCGCGTCTTCGGCCAGTGGCACGCCGGTGATGGTAGTCACCGTTTTGCCGCCACGGCCCTTGCTCTCGCGTCGCACGCGGGCAATGCCGTCGCCAGCCGGGATCACGGTTTGTTTGCAGATACAGGCGTCCACCGGCTTACTGCATTCCGGGCAATGACGACCTGCGTCGGTGGAAAATACCAGGCCGCCCAGGGCGGCGAAGGATGCGGCTTTTTTGGCCACCGGCAATCCTCTCGGGAGGACAAAGACTGATCGCGACCTTGGGCAAGGTCATCGACCGCGAAGCCCCACTCAGGCAGGGGCAGCGCTACTGCACCGATAAAGCGCCAAATGCAGGAGCTGTCGAGTGAAACGAGGCTGCGATCTTTTGATTTCGACGCCAAAACAAAAAATCAAAAGATCGCAGCCTGCGGCAGCTTCTACAAAAAGCACTCGCGGTGCAGCTTGAAAAGGTCGCGCAGTGTAACGGCAAAAATCCCGATTGCTAAGTGCCAATCGGCGCCAATTTATGTGTTCTTTGCGACGTCGCTTTGCTGCGCCTTCAGATAGCGCTTCAATGCGGCCAGAGAGTCCGGGCAATAAGGCTTCTGCTGGATTTCCTGCAGCACCTGTTCGACCGGAATAAAGCGCGCTTCCAGCACCTCTTCCGGTTGCAGTTTCAATGGGCCGTCCCACACGGCAGAAAACGCCGAACACCACAGGCGATTGCCGGTGTCCTCAAAATAGAAATGGTCATGAGCCGTCAGCTCGACGCCGCTGACGCCCAATTCTTCTTCCAGTTCACGGGCCGCCGACTCGGCGTAGGTCTCGTCTGCCTGGACCATGCCGCCCGCCGCGACGTCCCAGTAGCCGGGATAAATCGCCTTGCTCAAGGTGCGCCGGTGCACGCACAGCTCACCGGCAGAATTGAACAACATGATGTAGGTGCCACGGCCAATCAACCCGCGCTCGCGCAAATCGGCGCGCACGAGCGCGCCGAGCAGGTTGTCCTGCTCGTCGACCCAGGCGATCTGTTCGGCATCCGAGGCGGCGCGATGGGCCGCCTCTTTGGCGTTCTGGCTCATGAATCAGCCCTGATTGAGCAGTTGACGCAAATCGATCACCGCCGCGTTGGCCCGGGAAATATAGTTGGCCATGACCAGCGAGTGGTTGGCCAGCACGCCGAAGCCGCTGCCGTTAAGAATCATAGGACTCCAGACCGGCTCCTGCGAGGCTTCCAGTTCACGGATGATCTGACGCACGCTGACCGTGGCGTTCTTCTTCGCCAGCACATCGGCGAAATCGACTTCAATGGCGCGCAGCAGGTGCGACAGCGCCCAGGCCTGACCGCGCGCTTCGTAGAACACGTTGTCGATCTGCATCCACGGGGTCTCGACGACTTCTTCGTCAACCTGCGGCACTTCGCCGATCGCCGGCACTTCGGTTTTCAGCGCAGTATTGAGTTTGACCCGGCCAACGCTGGCCGACAGGCGTTGCGACAGCGAACCGAGACGGGTGCCGACATCGCCCAGCCAGTTGTTCAGGTTGTCGGCGCGAGCATAGAACAGCGCGTTTTTCTGGGTTGGATCGGACAGGCGCGCCTGATAACGACTCAGCGAGTTGATGCCCTCCTGATATTCCGACTCACTCGACGGCAGGATCCAGCTTTTGTTGTCGAAGTTGAAACGCGGCTCGGCCTTGGCCAGATCGGCATCCTCCGCCGACTGCGACTGCGAACGGGCAAAGTCTTTACGCAGGGCACGGGTCAGGTCACGCACCTGCACCAGCACGCCGTATTCCCAGCTTGGTGTGTTGTCCATCCACAGGCCCGGCGGGAAGCGGTCGTTGGAAATGTAGCCGCCCGGCTTGTTGAGCAAGGTGCCGGCAACGGTCTTCAGGGTTTCGACGGTGGTGTAGCCGATCACCATCTGCTTGCCTTCTTTCTCGGCCGCCACTTGCGCGTTTTGTGCGACCGGAAACAGCGCCGGCTCCTGGCTCCAGTACCAGCCAAGGCCAATGGTCACCAGCAGGTAGATGCCGATCAGCGTGGCCAATGCACGGCTGAACAGTAATCCGCCAACATAGCTGCGGGTGGCCGACTTGGGTTCGGCGGCACGTTCAGGCGCGCTGCCCGCGCGGTTTTTCCAGTCCAGCATGGCGATATCCTTTCAATCACTTGGGTTCAACGGTTCGACCACAACCATACAACAACGTGCCGGGGCCGGGCACCCGCGCGTAAAGATAAGCCGCAATTCGTATGGGCGAATGACGCTTCGACGATGACTAAGGGAATCCCCGATGCCCATGCTTCAGCCCATCGGATTGAAAACCATCGCAAAGGTCATTCACTGCACGGATAAAAGCACGACTGCGCCGTCATCCTGATCACCCAGCTTAGTCAGGGAGTGCCCGGCCTACGGGGACTTGTCAGACACTCAGGTCAAAAACAAAACCGCCCGGTCAGAAACTGAATGGTGACGCACTGCAGATTATTGACGTACGACACTCGTGTAAGGGAAAAGAGGTGCTAGCATAGAGCCACCAGTCGATCTCAGCATGCAGCCTAACTAGTAGTCAGGATATGACCGAGCCAGAAGACCCCAGCCGTGAGCGTCTCAAGCACCACTTTGCCCAGCGGGTAATTCATCAGGCACGTCAGATTCTTGAGATATGGCAGCGCCTGCAACGCACTGAGTGGTCCAATGTCGATCTCGCCGAACTGAGCGAGGCCAACCTGCGCCTGCTGCGTTTTGCCGAGCGCTTCGAACAGCCCGAACACACGCAGCTTGCGCGCCATATCAGCCAATCGCTGGAAGCGGTGGACGCCAATCGCGGTCGCCTGAGCAGTGGCTTGATCACCGACCTCAATCGCTTGATGCAGCGCTTGTCACGCACCGGCCTGCGCCATGGCGATCAACTCGACCAGACTTTCCTGCCACCGCTGCGCAAACCGATCTATGTGATGCTGCAAGATCACGACCGCGCCGAACGCCTGGCCAAACAACTGGAATTCTTCGGTCTGAGCGCGCAGGCGCTGGACAGTGTGTCGGCGTTTCGCTCCTCGATGGTCGAGCGCCTGCCCGCGGCGATCGTCATGGACGTCGATTTCAGCGGCGCCGGCATCGGCCTGAAACTCGCCGCGGAGGCCCAGGTCGGTTTGGAAGAACCGCTGCCGCTGCTGTTCTTCAGCCTGCACGAAACCGACACGCCAACCCGTCTCGCCGCCGTGCGCGCCGGCGGCCAGGAGTTCCTCACCGGCACCCTCGAAGCGTCGAGCCTGCTGGAAAAGATAGAAGTCCTCACCTGCGTCGCCCAGTACGAACCTTATAAAGTGCTGATCATCGACGACTCGCGTGCACAGGCCTTGCACACCGAGCGCCTGCTCAACAGCGCCGGCATCGTCACGCGGACCTTGATCGAACCGATTCAGGCGATGGCGGAACTGGCCGATTTCCAGCCCGACCTGATCATCCTCGACATGTACATGCCAGCCTGCACTGGCACCGAACTGGCCAAAGTGATTCGCCACAACGATCGCTATGTCAGCGTGCCGATCATTTACCTGTCGGCCGAGGACGATCTGGACAAGCAGCTCGACGCCATGAGCGAGGGCGGCGATGACTTCCTGACCAAACCGATCAAGCCGCGCCACCTGATCACCACCGTGCGCAACCGCGCCGCCCGCGCGCGCAATCTCAAAGCACGGATGGTCCGCGACAGCCTCACCGGTCTGTATAACCACACGCACATTCTGCAATTGCTCGAAGACTGCTCGTTCCGCGCGCGCCGCGAGAACAAGCCATTGAGCTTTGCCATGCTCGACATCGACCATTTCAAACGGGTCAACGACAGCCACGGCCACCCGATGGGCGACCGGGTGATCAAGAGCCTCGCGCTGTTTCTCAAGCAGCGTTTGCGCAAAACCGATTTCATTGGCCGATACGGCGGCGAAGAATTCGCCATCGTCATGCCCGACACCGATATAGAGGCCGCGCACAAAGTGCTCGACGAGATCCGCCAGCGCTTCGCTGAAATCCACTACCCGGCGCAGCCGCAGGATTTGTGGTGCACCTTCAGCGCCGGCGTGGTGGAAATGCACGATGACTGCGACAGCCTGATGATGGCCAGTCAGGCCGATGAGGCGCTGTACCGCGCCAAGGGCGCCGGACGCAATCGCGTGCAGACCGCGCGCGACTCAAAGCAAAGTGCCACTTTTTCATCGGATTCCACTGATTCGGTCATAACCCTGTAACAGAACCGCAATAAATTCAGGCGCTTACCATTTCTGCCGTTGGTAGCCGTCATGCGCCTGAAGTTGCTCACCAATCTCAATACCCTGCTGTTGGTCGCCGTGTGTCTCGCACTCGGCGCGACGCTGTGGTGGTCGCAAAAAGCCCTTGAGCGCCCGTATCTGTTGATGGAGCGTTATCTGGGGCTGTCGCAGCAATTTCAGAACGAGGTGGCACGCAACGTCGAGGATTACCTCGCCAGCGGCGACGCCTTGCGCCTGAGCAGTGCCAGTCAGGCCATCGACAATTTGCAGAAAGAACTCGGCGAATTGCCGCCAGCGCTGGCCGACACCCTGCGCCCGAGCCTGTCGGGCCTTGATGAATTCAGCAAGACCGACCTGCTCGCTGCCGGCAAACTGGCGGGCGACCCGCAGGCCTTGCTGTTGCAGGCAGAGCGCGAACTGAGCGCCAGCCTCGATCAGCTCAGCACTTACGCCAACGGCAATGCGGCTTATCTGACGCCGTTGCTCGTCGCTTCGCAGCACTTGGGCAAGCTGTCACTGGCGCGGGACAAACTGGTCAGCAGCGGGCGCAGTGAACTGGCCGCCGATGTTGAGCGCGAAGTCACCAATATCCGCTCGCAAGCTCAAGTGATTGATGCCCTGCCCTTGCTCGGCGTCGTCGCCAACAATGAATCGGGCAGCGACGATTTCGCCGCGCTGATGGGCATCGAGAGCAGCGAAAAAGCCGTTGCCGAAGACGCCGGTGTCGGGCTCAAACGTGAGCTCAACAGCTTGCTCGGACGCTATCCGGCGGAGCTGGCACGCACACGGAATCAGATTCAGAAACGCACCGACCTCAGCACCGCCACCCACCAGAAAATCGCCGCCGTGCAGCAGGCCATCGCCGGACTTGAGCCGGTCGTGCGCGCGCAGCACGGGCAAATTCAAGGCGAAGTGCGGCTGATGCAAGGCGTGATGATCGGCTTGATTCTGCTGATTGCGTTGCTCATCGACACCTTGCAGCGGCGGCTGGCCCGCACGCTGACCAATCTCGCTCCGGCGCTGTCGAACTGGGCCGAAGGCGATTTCAGCCGCGGCATTCATTTGGGCAAAACCAACCGTGAACTGCACGACATCGAGGCCTCGCTCAATCGATTGCGTGCCTACCTGGTGGATTTGGTCGGGACAATTCGCGGCAATGCCGAACAAGTCGCAGGCAGCAGTCGCACACTCGCCGAACTAAGCAACGACTTGCACAACGGCGCCGAACATCAGGCCGGTGACACCGCGCTGATCCGCGATTCACTCGGCGAGTTGGAGGCGACGATTCAGCAGGTCGCTGGCGATGCGCAGCAGGCGGCGGATGCCAGCCGTCATGCCGGATTGGCGGTCGAGCATGGCCAGACCGTGATTGGCCAAAGCCTGACCGGCCTGCACGCGCTGGTCGGTGAGGTTCAGGGCAACGCGCAAATGATCGAGCATCTGGCCGAGGAGTCAGCGACCATTGGTGGCGTATTGACGGTGATTCGCTCGATTGCCGATCAAACCAACCTGCTGGCGCTTAACGCGGCGATCGAAGCGGCGCGTGCCGGGGAAATGGGTCGAGGATTTGCCGTGGTGGCTGAAGAAGTGCGCTCGCTGGCACAACGTACAGCCGGCGCAACTGCCGAGATTCAAACCCTGATCGCCGGCCTGCAAACCGCTGCTCGTCAATCGGTCGAAGGCATGCGCACGCAGGTCGAGCACGCCGAAGCCACGGCCAATCAGGCGCAAGCGGCAGATGGCGCGCTGGATAAAATCGTCGGCGCGATCCAAACCATTTCCGACACGGCGATCCGCATTGCCGACGTCACGGCGCAGCAGAGCGGCGCGGTCAGCGAGATTCGCGATCACAGTGAGCGGATTCATCAGTTGGGTGGGGATAATCTGGTGCGTATCGGCCGCGGGCGTGAGCAGGGTGAGAATCTGCTGATATTGGGCGGCCAATTGCACACAGCCGTTCAGGCATTTCGCGTCTGACAAATTGCCTTCGCGAGCAAGCTCACTCCCACATTGGAATGCATACCCTGTGGGAGCGAGCTTGCTCGCGAAGGCGTCAGTCCAGACACCACAAATGACCGGATCAAACCACTTGGTCACATATTTCGCGCAAACATCGGCCATCGTGCTGGCTATTGCATAGAACTGGACAGTCACAAAGTCTTTGCGGCATAGTCGCCGGGTTCTGACGATTGCTCATTCATAACAAGGACTACGCAGATGGCGACCCTCCTGGTGCTGCACGGCCCCAACCTGAACCTGCTCGGCACCCGCGAACCCGGCACTTACGGTTCAACGACCCTGGCGCAGATCAATCAGGATCTGGAGCGCCGCGCCCGTGAAGCCGGTCATCATCTGCTGTATCTGCAAAGCAATGCCGAGTACGAATTGATCGACCGCATCCACGCCGCGCGTGGCGAAGGGGTCGATTTCATTCTGATCAATCCAGCAGCTTTTACGCACACAAGTGTCGCATTACGTGACGCGTTGCTGGGAGTGAGCATCCCATTCATCGAAGTGCATTTGTCCAACGTGCACAAACGCGAACCTTTCCGCCATCACTCTTACTTCTCCGACGTAGCGGTGGGAGTGATCTGCGGCCTTGGCGCCAGCGGTTACCGACTGGCCCTGGAGGCTGCGCTAGAACAGCTTGAAACACAGGCAACGGCTTGAACTACAAGCGTTAAACGCCCCTGACCGACCCTTGGGAGTTGATGATTCATGGATATCCGTAAAGTTAAGAAACTGATCGAATTGCTGGAAGAGTCCGGCATCGACGAGCTCGAGATCAAGGAAGGCGAAGAGTCCGTACGCATCAGCCGTCACAGCAAGACCCCGGCTCAGCAGTACTACGCGCCGGCTCCGATGCACGCTCCGGCTGCCGCACCTGCCGCCGCCGCTGCTCCGGTTGCTGCCGCAGCCCCGGCTGCCGCTGCTGCACCAGCGCTGAACGGCACTGTTGCCCGTTCGCCGATGGTCGGCACCTTCTATCGCAAATCTTCGCCAACCTCGCCGTCCTTCGTTGAAGTCGGCCAGACCGTGAAGAAAGGCGACACTCTGTGCATCGTCGAAGCCATGAAGATGATGAACCACATCGAAGCTGAAACCAGCGGTGTGATCGAGTCCATCCTCGTCGAAGACGGCCAGCCGGTTGAGTACGACCAACCGCTGTTCACCATCGTTTGAACTGCGGAGAGCCTTTGATGACTGCGAAGTTGGAAAAAGTTCTGATCGCTAACCGCGGTGAGATCGCCCTGCGGATTCTGCGTGCCTGCAAAGAGATGGGCATCAAGACCGTCGCCGTTTACTCCAAGGCCGACAAAGAGCTGATGCACTTGGGTCTGGCAGACGAATCCGTCTGCATCGGCCCGGCTTCTGCCGCTCAGTCCTACCTGCACATCCCGGCCATCATCGCTGCCGCTGAAGTGACTGGCGCTACCGCCATTCACCCAGGCTACGGTTTCCTCGCGGAAAACGCCGATTTTGCCGAGCAGGTCGAGAACTCCGGCTTCGCGTTCATCGGCCCGAAAGCCGACACCATTCGCCTGATGGGTGACAAGGTCTCGGCCAAGCACGCGATGATCGAAGCAGGCGTGCCAACCGTTCCAGGTTCCGATGGCCCGCTGCCGGAAGACGAAGAAACGGCATTGCGCATCGGTCGTGAAGTCGGCTACCCGGTGATCATCAAAGCCGCTGGTGGCGGTGGTGGTCGCGGCATGCGCGTGGTGCACAAGGAAGAAGACCTGATCGCCTCGGCGAAACTGACCCGCTCCGAAGCAGGCGCGGCGTTCGGCAACCCGATGGTCTATCTGGAAAAATTCCTGACCAATCCGCGTCACGTCGAAGTGCAGGTTCTGTCCGACGGCCAGGGCCACGCCATCCATCTGGGCGACCGCGATTGCTCGCTGCAACGCCGCCACCAGAAGGTTCTCGAAGAAGCGCCGGCACCGGGCATCGACGAGAAGGCTCGCGAAGAAGTGTTGGCTCGTTGCGTCAAGGCGTGCATCGACATCGGTTACCGTGGCGCCGGCACCTTCGAGTTCCTCTACGAAAACGGTCGTTTCTACTTCATCGAAATGAACACCCGTGTTCAGGTGGAGCACCCGGTTTCGGAAATGGTCACCGGTATCGACATCGTCAAGGAGATGCTCAGCATCGCCGCTGGCAACAAGCTGTCGTTCACTCAGGATGACGTGGTTATTCGTGGCCACTCGCTGGAATGCCGGATCAACGCTGAAGACCCGAAAACCTTCATGCCGAGCCCGGGCACGGTCAAGCATTTCCACGCACCAGGCGGCAACGGCGTTCGCGTCGATTCGCACCTGTACAGCGGTTATGCGGTTCCACCGAACTACGACTCGCTGATCGGCAAGCTGATCACTTACGGCGCGACCCGCGACGAAGCCATGGCCCGCATGCGCAATGCCCTGGACGAAATCGTGGTTGACGGGATCAAGACCAACATCCCGCTGCACCGTGACCTGGTTCGTGACGAAGGCTTCTGCAAAGGTGGCGTGAACATTCACTACCTCGAGCACAAGCTGGCCAAGCAGTCGTAAGACTGACCTGGCGTGGAAAAACCCGATCCCTGTGGATCGGGTTTTTTTATGCCTGCAACCAGCGCATCAGTTCATCGACACCAAGGTAAAAGCTTGCCCCTGAATCATTTCAGGGGTTGCCCGGCGCCCGTTCTGGTCGACTACAGCGCCAGAGGCATCTTGGTGCAATGGCTTTCGACGAAACCGCTCCATGAATACCTGTGCGCGTTTCGACACCGGATCGCTGGCATATCTGGCCCGCTGCAAAACCGGTGAATACAAGCGTTCAAACTGGCTGGCGGAAGTCTTGAACACCGTCGAAACACCGTTGTTCAGATTCAACGAAACAGCATAGGTATTACCCAGACAGGAAGAATACGACCAGTAATCCCATGTCGGCCTCAGCCCCTGTTGACGCAATACACTCCTGACCGGTCCACCGATGTCGGTGCCGGTCAGCCAGTCACCGCCCACCAGCGTGACCCGAACATCTTTGGGCGAGCCTCCCAGACGCGTCATCGCATCCTTGACGGTGTGGTTGATCAGCGAGCGAATGTTGTGATCGAAATGAATGACTGCGCCGACCTTTGTCGCCGGGTTGTACATCGAGGCAATCACGCAGGTCTGCGCATTCAGCGAAAACAGATAATTGTCCATAGACCCGGCGACAAACTTCGCCACCACAGCCTCGCCCTGCAACGCACCACGGTTCAGCACTGGCTCGACCCGGCCGGGAAACGCATTGCGCAGATTGTTCACTCGACCAAGATTACGTACCTGATCATTGCCGCCGCGCAGCCCGACCCGGTCATGCGTCCATTTGCCACTCGCGGTCAGACGTACGGGGCGCTGATAAATGGCTTCGGGGCGCCGGGCATCGATCAGGCTGAGCCCGCCGAAATGCGGGTTTTCCCTGACCTGGAAGTACTTGCCTCTGTTGCGGATGTAATAGGTCGGTTGGGGCTGCGCAGCACTGGGCGGACTGCGCCATGTGCCAAAAAAGACACCTTCTTCAGTGACCTGCTGCAAATTATCCGGCTTGTTGCTGACGGCCTGTCTGGCGTGAAAACGCACCTTGCGAACCGCCGGCAGCGCTTCCTTGCGAATCGGAGCCACCGTGCTCAAGCGTTCGGTGAGCAATGAGACCGGCCGCGTCGTGTGCTTCAGATTTCTGACCGTGCGCCCGAGTAACTTGACCGTACTGCCGGCGCCAACCATGGCAAACAGCGCGCCCCACGACGCCTCAAGCCAATGGCCGAGCGCGCCATCGACATCGCCCTCCAGATGCGCCGCGACGGCATCACCGGCACTGACGGCAATGAACACCACGTCCAGCAGCAAGGCGAAGGGCGGAAACACCATGCAGAACGGCGCGGCGGCGAACATCAGTCCCTTGACCACCTGTCTTTCGATCATTTCCGCGCGGCTGGTCGTGATGTCGTGCACATCCGTAACCGTGCGCTCGATGTAAGCGTTAAACTCAACCCGCGCGTCGCTCACTCGCTGCGCTTCGTACAGCGTATCGACGCGCTGATTTTTTACCGCTATCGCATGCAAGGAGAGCGAAACGGTTTTGCGTGCAGCAACCGCCGTGCGCGCCATCAAGTAGTCATGCAGCTCGCCGGCGATGTCGCCAAACAGTGAATGGTACGGGCGCACCGCAAGGCCGTCAGGAGCATCCGGGGTATACAACCACCAAGACGGCTCGGGATCGAAAGCAGTAAAAACATAAACCCCGAGTACGACATGACCACGCACAGTAAATCTGAATACGCCGTCAGTCGTGACCCTGTTGGCGCCCGGCAAATGGCCCCCTGACGTTGGCAATTGACTCAACAGCGAGACCTGGCGGACGAGCGCTGTATACACCGTGTCGCTTAGCCGTGCCTGACTTCGCGCAACCCGCAAGTCACGATCCATTGTCGACAGCAGCACATTGCGCCAGGCAAACCGGCGCGGCTCGTAGTCCGCATGGCGAGCGTCGAGATATTTGCCTCGGATTTCGCTGGCGTACTTCTCACCCAGCCAGGCCCCGCGCAGATACAACGCCAGATCGGCGCTGCGCACCTCGCTCAGATCCTGGCCAACGGATGAGCGCACGCCCTTTTTCGGATTGTCGATACCAGCGTTGTCGTCATAGCCGTAGATCGCCAGATCGAGCAGGCTGGCTACCGACTGTTTCCTGCGATCGGCGATGCCGGCGTTGTAATCGATCAACACGGTGGCCGGATCAACCGGTTCCAGCACCTGTTTGCTGCGCATATAAGGTGCGATCTCTGCGGCCACCGTGCGTCTGGCAAAATCGACAAAGACTTCGAAACCGCCCAGCAACTCATTGAAGACCTGCTGATGAACAACAAGCTCCTGATTCAGGCTGCTGAGGCGTCGACGCGCATCCAGGGTCAGCGTTGAGTTCCAGCGCAGTAAATTGTCCTCTTCGACCTGCTGCAGGTTTTTGGCCAGGCCCATTTTTACAGCCGCTTCGACGCACTGAGCGAACGGCAGGGGCGCACGCCGAATATCACTGCTCATACCCCAACGGCCAGGGTCGGCAGCCACGGCGACAAGATACTCCCGCGCTCGCCGATGGGCAGTGGGAGAAAGCTGCTGCAAAAGATATTCGCGACCGGACTCGCTCTGCGTCCAGCCCCAGACCTCTCCGGTCAATGCCGCCAGCGAAGGCAGGCGCACCCACTCCTGGCCGTCTGGCTTGTTTGGCGCGTACAGCAGCAGATCGCTCACCGCTGGTGCAGGCTCTTGCCGGTAAAACACCAGAAAGTCGGCACACTGCATGCCGTTGGGTAAAGCCAGTGCGGCGACGCGCAAAGATTCGCCCATGGCTTCCCCTGCCCACATCGATTCGAGACGATCATGATCGTCCACCGCCAGATGCCCCGCACAACGCGCAACGAACGCGCTTTGCTTGAGTCGCGCGACAAACCAGTCGATCAAGGCCTTTTGTACGTCCTCGCGCTCATACTGCCCGGCGAGGGCTCGCAGGTACCCGACCGGATAATCCTGGTCGGCCAGCATGTCGGCGATGAATGCCGGCTCCAGCGGCTGATTGCGTCGCGAAGGACCACTGGTGACTTCCAGAACGGCAGCGAAATCCGTACCGATCGGCCCCGCCGCGAGCAACTGGCTCAAACTGCGGTTCTGCGTCGGCTCGCCGACCGCTGAAAGCCACCTCAGGCGGACATCGATCCGGTCCGGTTCCACCTCCATGTCGAGTTTGAGCTGGATATAGTCAATCGCCTGTTGCCGGGCATAGGCGCGCAACGAGCCGTAGCCTTCCAGCAGATCATCGAGCGCTGCCTGGGCCTGCGACGTCTGTTCTTGATAACGGCGCAGCCTGGCACGCTCCGGTTCGTTCAGCACCCGCAGCCAATGCGGCAATTGCGCGTATGACTGCGCTTCGAGCCTCTTCTTTTCCGCACCCGTTGCCAGTGCGGTCAACCGATAGCGGCGAGCGCCTCGTTCCTGAACCTTTTCGATTTGCCTGCGCAATCGATCCGGCGTCAGTCGCACGAGCCGGTCAGTCTGGAACAGCGCGTCGATGTCATCGATATAACGCTGCAATTTGCGCAAAACCAACTGATCGAACGCAGCCTCCTGCCCTTTGGTTTCCCAATGTGTTCGCAGGTAGTTTTTGTATTGATCAAGGAAATGCTCAGAAACGCTCTCCACAGTCTGGATGACCGCTTGACGATGGCCGAGCGGAAATCCCCGGTCAGCAGCACCCGGCCAGCGGTACGGAGCGTCCTGAATCGCCAGGTACATCATCGGCTTGCCGTCGATGATTTTCTGCAGAATCGAATCGAGCAAAGCCAGCACAAAACCCGGATCGATATTGCCGTGCGGGTAATGATTGCGCAGCTCGGTCAACGCGAAAGCTTCCATGGCCTCCAATAAGGTCAGCTGACTGCTCAGGCGCTTGTCGATGAGTACCTGCCAACGCGTGATCCGCAGCAGAATCTCCTGGGCCGTCCCTGTGGGCGCAGCGGCTTCCGGTGGTTTTTCTTCTACAATCCCTTGTTCACTCGCCATATCGTCCAGCCCGCTTGCGTAGAAATGAGCTTTCACTCTATTTGCCGGCAACCGCGCTCCGGGGATACATATGTATATCGCGCCGGCGAATGTGTAACAGCCAAGAGGCGTGTCCACTTTGCCGGCGACCTGGCGTAAACTGCGCGCTTTTGCAGCTTCGGGCTGCCCCACAGATTTTCAAAGGTGCCCGCCATGCCTTGGCTGCAAGTCCGTCTCGCCATCACCCCCGAACAAGCCGAAACCTACGAGGACGCATTCCTCGAAGTCGGCGCCGTGTCGGTGACCTTCATGGACGCCGAAGACCAGCCGATCTTCGAACCGGAACTCAACACCACCCCATTGTGGTCGCACACCCACTTGCTGGCGCTGTTCGAAGGCGGCACCGAACCAGCCCCGGTACTGGCCCATCTGGAACTGCTGACCGGCAGCCCGCTGCCCGAACACCACAGCGAAGTCATCGAAGATCAGGACTGGGAACGCAGCTGGATGGACGGTTTCCAGCCGATGCGTTTCGGCCAGCGCCTGTGGATCGTGCCGAGCTGGCACGCCGCGCCGGAACCTGATGCGGTCAACCTGCTGCTGGATCCGGGCCTGGCGTTCGGCACCGGCACTCACCCGACCACCGCTTTGTGCCTGGAATGGCTCGACGGCCAGGACCTGAAAGACTGCGACGTGCTCGACTTCGGTTGCGGTTCGGGAATTCTGGCGATCGCCGCCCTGTTGCTCGGTGCGAAAGAAGCCGTTGGTACCGACATCGACGTGCAGGCGCTGGAAGCCTCGCGCGACAACGCCGGTCGCAACAATATTGCCGACGAACTGTTCCCGCTGTACCTGCCGCAAGACTTGCCGCAGGTTCAAGCTGACGTGCTGGTCGCCAACATTCTTGCCGGTCCGCTGGTTTCGCTGGCGCCGCAACTGTCTGGCCTGGTCAAATCCGGCGGTCGTCTGGCCCTGTCGGGCATCCTCGCGGAACAAGGTGATGAAGTCGCTGCCGCTTATGCACAGGACTTCGATCTCGACCCGATCGCCAATCGCGATGGCTGGGTGCGCATCACCGGCCGTCGGCGCTAATATGTCCGCCTGCATAATCCGGATCGCCGCATGACTGACAGTTTCGTCACCCAGTGCCCGCATTGCCAAACCAGTTTCCGTGTCAGCCATGCTCAATTGAGCGTGGCCCGCGGGGTGGTTCGCTGCGGCTCCTGCCTGCAAGTGTTCAATGCCGCCAAACAGCTGCTGGAACAACACGCTGGCAAGGACGCGGTGACGCCGCTCGCGCCGTCGCTTGCCGAGCCACTGCCGATTGCGGAGCCACCGCCGATTGTCGAGTCGACGCCAGCCGTCGAACCCGTAGCCATCGTCGAGCCGCCGGCACCGCGCGCCATCAGCCAAAAGCAGTGGAGCGCCTCGGAGCTGGATCTCGACAGCCTCGATCTGGACCAGGAACTTGCCCGCCTCGAGCAACGGGAAATCCAGCCGACCACCGAATTCGGTCGTCCCCGCGAAGATTCCCTGAGCGCCCGGCGCGACATGCCTGAGCCGGACGAAACCGTCTGGCGCGACAGCCTGTTCAGCGAACATGCCGATGAGCACACGATCGAGCCCGACGACGAGGCGGAAGTCTCGGAGATCGAACCGGCCAAAGCCGCACGCACCGAGCCTTCGCTGACTTTGGAACCGGTAGATCTCGACGACGAGCCGGCGATCCCGCAACTGCGCCTTCACGACCCGATCGATCCGAATGCCCGTCGTGAACGATTTTCTGCCAGCGACGATATCGATGACGGCGACGAGTTGCCATCGATCGAGCCGCTGCGCAAAAAGCGCGAGCGCGCAGAACCCGGTGTACGTGCTGAAGTCCTGCAAGACCTGACTGACGACCCGCTGCAACTGGACTGGCAGAAACGCCGCTCGCCGTGGGGACGCCGTTTGCTCTGGTTGCTGTTGGTGCTACTGGCGGCGGGCGGACTGGCTGCCCAATACATCGCCTATCATTTCGACGAACTGGCCCGCCAGGATCAATACCGTCCGTGGTTCCAGCAAATCTGCCCGCAGATCGGCTGCACGGTGCCGTCCAAGGTCGACATCGCCCGGATCAAGAGCAGCAACCTGGTGGTGCGCAGTCATCCAGAGTTCAACGGCGCATTGGTGGTCGACGCGATCATTTATAACCGCGCGACATTTTCTCAGCCCTTTCCATTACTGGAACTGCGTTTCGCCGACCTCAATGGCCACTTGATCGCCAGTCGTCGCTTCAAACCCGGCGAGTACCTCAGAGGGGACCTCGAAGGTCTGGCGGAAATGCCGCCGCAAACGCCGATCCACATTGCGCTGGATATCCTCGACCCAGGCCCGAAAGCAGTGAATTACAGCCTGAGTTTCCACTCGCCCGAGTGAATCCCTGCGGCGGTTTGCAATTGACGGCGGTTTTCTGACTTTGCCACCCACAACCAAACCTGTGGCGATAACGGAATAACTGTTCAGATTTTGTTCAATTCAGCCTTTATCCAGTCATCGAGAGCGGGTATCATGCCAACCCTTTTTCGAACTCTCATGATCCGGCCCCACCTCAGGGAAGTCCTATGTCGGCGGTACGCATCGGCCCATACACATTGCAGAACGGCTTGATTCTCGCCCCGATGGCGGGCGTCACCGACCAGCCCTTTCGTCAGCTGTGCAAGCGTTTGGGCGCAGGGCTTGTAGTCTCGGAAATGGTCACCAGTGACATGAGCCTGTGGAACACCCGCAAGTCGCGCATGCGCATGATCCACGAAGGCGATCCCGAGCCCCGCTCGGTGCAGATTGCCGGTGGCGACGCGCAGATGCTGGCGGATGCGGCCCGGGCCAACGTCGAATTGGGCGCGCAGATTATTGATATCAACATGGGTTGCCCGGCAAAGAAGGTCTGCAACAAGGCCGCCGGTTCCGCGTTGTTGAAGGACGAAGCACTGGTGACCGAGATCCTGCAGGCCGTTGTGGCTGCGGTTGATGTGCCGGTCACCTTGAAGATCCGCACCGGATGGGATCGCGACAACAAGAACGGCCTGACCGTGGCGAAGATCGCCGAGCAGGCCGGGATCACCGCGCTGGCAGTGCATGGCCGCACTCGCGCCGATCTGTACACCGGTGAAGCCGAGTACGACACGATTGCCGCGATCAAGCAGGCGGTGTCGATGCCGGTGTTTGCCAATGGCGATATCGATTCGCCGGAAAAGGCCCGTTACGTGCTCGACGCGACCGGTGCCGATGGCCTGTTGGTAGGCCGCGCCGCCCAAGGGCGGCCATGGATTTTTCGCGAGATCGAACACTTCCTGCGTACCGGCGAGAAATTGCCGGCACCGGAACTGATCGAAGTGGAACACATTCTGCTGGAGCATCTGGCCGCCCTTCACACTTTCTATGGGGATGTGATGGGCGTGCGCATTGCGCGCAAGCATGTGGGCTGGTATCTCGCAACCTTGCCGGGCGCCAGGGAGTTTCGCGCCCACTTCAATCGTTTGGATGGTACGGAAACACAATGCGCCAACGTTCGGGAGTTTTTCGCCGAGCGTTACAAGAGCCTGACAGGGGACGAAGAAGGGGTGGCCGCATGACGATGATGACCGAGACTTTAGTGAGTGGAACAGCACCCGTGAGCGACAACGTGAATTTGAAACAGCACCTCAATACCCCGAGCGAAGAAGGCCAGACCCTTCGCGGGAGTGTCGAGAAGGCGCTGCACAATTATTTCGCCCACCTTGAGGGCGCGTCCGTCACGGATGTGTACAACCTGGTGCTCTCCGAAGTCGAGGCTCCCCTGCTCGAAAGCGTGATGAACTACGTCAAGGGCAACCAGACCAAGGCCAGTGAGCTGCTCGGACTTAACCGCGGCACGCTGCGCAAGAAACTCAAGCAGTACGATCTGCTGTAAGCATTCAATCAAACCAGAAAGGCGCCCGCGTAAAAAACGGTCGCCTTTTTTGCTGACTTCCTTTGCTTTTGATGGAAATTGAGATGACCGACCAGACTACCCGCCTGCCGATCCGCCGCGCCTTGATCAGCGTTTCCGACAAGACCGGGATCCTCGAATTCGCCAAGGAGCTTGAAGCTCTGGGCGTCGAGATCCTCTCCACCGGCGGAACGTTCAAGCTGCTGCGCGACAACGGTGTTGCCGCAGTGGAAGTCGCGGATTACACCGGTTTCGCCGAAATGATGGACGGTCGGGTGAAAACCCTGCACCCGAAAATCCACGGCGGCATCCTCGGTCGTCGCGGTATCGACGACGCAATCATGAGCGAGCACGGCATCAAGCCGATCGATCTGGTGGCGGTCAACCTGTATCCGTTCGAAGCCACCATCAACAAGCCAGGCTGCGACCTGCCGACCGCCATCGAGAACATCGACATTGGCGGCCCGACCATGGTCCGTTCGGCAGCGAAAAACCATAAAGACGTAGCGATCGTGGTGAATGCCAGCGATTACGCCAGCGTCCTGGAAGGCCTGAAAGCCGGTGGCCTGACCTACGCGCAGCGTTTCGACCTGATGCTCAAGGCCTTCGAACACACGGCCGCCTACGACGGCATGATCGCCAACTACATGGGCACCGTGAATCAAGCGGCTGAAACCCTGAGCACTGAAGGCCGCAGCGAATTCCCGCGCACCTTCAACAGCCAGTTCATCAAGGCCCAGGAAATGCGCTACGGCGAGAACCCGCACCAGAGCGCGGCGTTCTACGTGGAAGCCAAGCCTGCCGAAGTCGGCATCGCTACCGCGACCCAACTGCAAGGCAAAGAACTGTCGTACAACAACGTGGCCGACACCGACGCCGCGCTGGAGTGTGTGAAGAGCTTCGTCAAGCCAGCCTGCGTGATCGTCAAGCACGCCAACCCGTGCGGCGTGGCCGTCAGCCCGGACGCTGAAGGCGGCATCCGTCAGGCTTACGAACTGGCTTACGCGACTGACACCGAATCGGCATTCGGCGGCATCATCGCCTTCAACCGTGAACTGGATGCCGAGACCGCCAAAGCGATCGTCGAGCGTCAGTTCGTTGAAGTGATCATCGCCCCGAGCGTCAGCGAAGAGGCTCGCGCCATCGTTGCAGCCAAAGCCAACGTGCGCCTGCTGGCCTGCGGCGAGTGGTCGGCAGACCGCGCAGCCGCGTGGGACTACAAACGCGTCAATGGCGGTCTGCTGGTACAGAGCCGCGACATCGGCATGATCAGTGCCGATGACCTCAAAGTCGTGACCAAACGCGCGCCGACCGAACAGGAAGTCCATGACCTGATCTTCGCTTGGAAAGTGGCCAAGTACGTCAAGTCCAACGCCATCGTCTACGCCAAGAACCGTCAGACCATCGGTGTCGGCGCGGGCCAGATGAGCCGCGTAAACTCGGCGCGTATCGCCGCGATCAAGGCTGAGCACGCTGGCCTGCAAGTTGCCGGTTCGGTGATGGCATCGGACGCGTTCTTCCCGTTCCGCGATGGCCTCGACAACGCGGCCAAGGTCGGCATCACTGCGGTGATCCAGCCGGGCGGCTCGATGCGTGATGCTGAAGTGATTGCTGCTGCCGACGAAGCTGGCATCGCGATGGTATTCACCGGCATGCGTCACTTCCGTCACTGATTATTGCTTGATCGTACCCACGCTCTGCGTGGGCACGTAGCCCGGGACGCTCCGCGTCCCTTGGACGCAGAGCGTCCGTAGAGGCATTCCCACGCAGAGCGTGGGAACGATCAGCCCCCACAGAATTAGCGTCATCCGAGGTTTTTGAAATGAATGTTTTGATCATTGGCAGCGGTGGCCGTGAACACGCCCTGGCCTGGAAAGTGGCTCAGGATCCGCGCGTGCAGAAAGTTTTCGTCGCACCGGGCAACGCTGGCACCGCCATTGAAGCCAAGTGCGAGAACGTCGCCATCGACGTGCTGGCCCTTGAGCAACTGGCCGACTTTGCCGAGAAAAACGTTTCCCTGACCATCGTCGGCCCGGAAGTGCCGCTGGTCGCTGGCGTTGTTGATCTGTTCCGCTCCCGTGGCCTGGACTGCTTCGGTCCGACCGCCGGCGCTGCGCAGCTGGAAGGTTCGAAGGCCTTCACCAAGGACTTCCTGGCTCGCCACAAGATCCCGACCGCCGACTACCAGAACTTCACCGAAATCGAGCCGGCCCTGGCGTATCTGCGTGAAAAAGGCGCACCGATCGTGATCAAGGCCGATGGCCTGGCGGCCGGTAAAGGCGTGATCGTCGCCATGACCCTGGCCGAAGCCGAAGACGCCGTGCGCGACATGCTCGCTGGCAATGCCTTCGGTGACGCCGGTTCGCGCGTGGTGATCGAAGAATTCCTCGACGGCGAAGAAGCCTCGTTCATCGTCATGGTCGATGGCAAAAACGTCCTGCCGATGGCCACCAGCCAAGACCACAAACGTGTTGGCGACGGCGACAGCGGCCCGAACACTGGCGGCATGGGTGCCTACTCCCCTGCCCCGGTGGTCACTGCCGACGTGCACCAGCGCGTGATGGATCTGGTGATCTGGCCGACCGTGCGTGGCATGGCTGAAGAAGGCAATGTCTACACCGGTTTCCTCTACGCCGGTCTGATGATCGACAAGGCTGGTAATCCAAAGGTTATCGAGTTCAACTGCCGCTTCGGCGACCCGGAAACCCAACCGGTGATGCTGCGTCTGCAATCGAGCCTGGTGCTGTTGGTTGAAGCCGCTCTGGCGCAAGCACTGGACAAGGTTGAAGCACAGTGGGATCCACGCCCGAGCGTCGGCATCGTGCTGGCCGCTGGCGGCTACCCGGGCGACTACGCCAAGGGCGCGGCGATCAACGGTCTGGACGCAGCGGCCAGCCTGGAAGGCAAAGTCTTCCACGCCGGTACCGCGCTGAAGGATGGTCAGGTCGTCACTGCCGGTGGTCGCGTACTCTGCGCCACCGCAATGGGCGCTAGCGTCGGTGAAGCCCAGCAGCAAGCCTACAAGCTGGCCGAGGCCATCGACTGGGAAGGCTGCTTCTACCGCAAGGACATTGGCTACCGCGCCATTGCCCGTGAACGTGGCGAAACCCAGGAATAAGCTGTTCATCAAGTCCGGCGGGGGATACCGTTCCTCGCCGGACTGTTCCGCCGCGGCGCATCGTTATATTCTGGCATCAACCTACGAAGGGATTTCGCCGTGCGCTGGCTCAGGATTGCCATAAGCTTCACCGTCACGTTGCTGACCTTGCTCTGCATGCTCCCGGCCCAGGCCGCGCAAGGCAGTGGCTGGTCGGTATTGCTTGACGATCAGGGCAATCTGCAACTGAGCGATATCCGCTCCGCTCGCTACACCAATCAATTCAGCCCCATCGACCTCGACCGCCTCACTGCGGCCGAGCCCGATGGCGCCCTGTGGTTGCGCTTCAAACTGGCGCCGGGCAAGCACGAACAAGTGCTGCGCATCTTTGCCCCCGACCTGTCACAGCTCAATCTCTACGTACTCGACGGTGACAAGCTGATCGAGCAACGCAACACCGGCACCGACCAGCCACAGGCCGAAAGGCCGTTGCCGAGCAGCGACTTCATGCTGCCGTTGCCCCAGACCGACAAACCGCTCGATGTTTATCTGCGCCTGGTCTCCGATCACCAGTTGCGCCCGCACGTCACCCTGCAATCGGCGGTGATGAGCGCGGCCAACCACAATCAGACGCTGATCTTCGGCTTGCTGTTCGGCTGTCTCGCCATGCTGCTGTTGCACAACCTTGTGCGCTACGCCTACTCCCGCTCGCGCAGCAGCCTGTGGCTGGCGGTCTGCGAGGGCCTGCTGGGCCTCAGTCTGTTGCTGCTGCTCAACCTCGCCGGTCCCTGGCTGCCGAACTGGCACGCGGTGCAGACCCCGGGCGCCTATCTGGCATTGCTGCTGACCGCTCCCGCAGGGCTGATGTTCGCCTATCGCTTCTTCGCGCCGCTCGGCCCGCACCCGCTGAACAAACTGTTGATTGGCGACATCCTGTTTATCGTCACCTGCAGCCTGTTGCTGCTGTTCGTCAACACCCTGCCGCTGAACATCATCACCTATGCCCTGGTGGCCCTGGCCGGCCTGAGCATGTTGTTTGTCGCCTTCTATCACTGGCAGAAGGGTTACCGCCCGGCGCGCCTGTTCGTCGCCGCAATGGTGGTGTTCAACATCGGCACCTTGATCATTCTTCCCGCGTTGCTGGGGCTGACACTGGTCTCGCCGCAGGGTCTGATCATGACCCTGATGGCATTCATCTGTATCAGCGGGCTGCTGATGAGCATCGCCCTCGGCGAGCGTCAGCGCAGCATCACCGAAAGTCGTTTCAGCGTCAGCCGCGACCTCGCCGCGAGCAATGCCGAGATCAACGCCAAAGCCGAGTTCCTCGCCAAGATCAGCCACGAAATCCGCACGCCGATGAACGGCGTGCTGGGCATGACCGAACTGCTGCTGGGCACGCCTCTGTCGGTCAAGCAACGCGACTACGTGCAGACCATTCACAGCGCCGGCAACGAATTGCTGACGTTGATCAACGAGATTCTCGACATCTCCAAGCTCGAGTCCGGGCAGATCGAACTGGACGATGTGCAGTTCGACCTCAATGCCTTGATCGACGACTGCCTGAGCATCTACCGGGCCAAGGCCGAACAGCAGAACGTCGAACTGATCAGCTTTATCCAGCCGCAAGTACCGCGGGTGATCAGCGGCGACCCGACCCGCCTGCGCCAGACTCTGCTGAGCCTGCTGGAAAACGCCCTGAAGAAAACCGATGAAGGTGAAGTGCTGATCGTCGTCGCCCTCGACGAGCGCAGCAAAAAACCGCGTCTGCGCATCGCCGTGCAGGACAGCGGTGAACCGATGGAGCAGGAAGAACGCGACGCACTGATGCACGCCGAACTGCACAGCAAGCACTTCCTTTCGGCCAATCGTCTGGGTGGCAACCTGGGGCTGGTGATCGCGCGACAACTGATCCGCTTGATGCATGGCGAGTTCGGCATCAAGAGCGGCGCCAATCAGGGCAGCACGTTATGGCTGACTTTGCCGCTGGACCCCGACCGCCTCGAACACCCGACCTCCGATCTCGACAGTCCGCTGCAGGGCGCGCGGGTCCTGGTGGTCGACGACAACGACACCTGCCGCAAAGTGCTGGTCCAGCAATGCAGTGCGTGGGGGCTGAATGTCAGCGCCGTACCTTCAGGCAAGGAAGCGTTGGCTCTCCTGCGGACCAAGGCGCACCTGCGTGATTACTTTGATGTGGTGTTGCTCGATCAGAACATGCCCGGCATGACCGGCATGCAGCTCGCGGCCAAGATCAAGGAAGACCCGAGTCTGAACCACGACATCCTGCTGATCATGCTCACCGGCATCAGCAATGCACCGAGCAAGATCATCGCGCGCAACTCGGGGATCAAACGCATCCTCGCCAAACCGGTGGCCGGCTACACCCTCAAGACCACCCTGGCCGACGAGCTCAACCAGCGCAACAAAGGTCAGGTGGTGTTCCAGCCGCAAGTGGTCACCCCGGCCACGGCGGCGAAAGTGCCGAGCGATTTCCGCATCCTCGTCGCCGAAGACAACACGATTTCGACCAAAGTGATTCGCGGCATGCTCGGCAAGCTCAACCTGCAACCGGACACCGCCGCCAACGGCGAAGAAGCCCTGCAAGCGATGAAAGCCCAGCGTTACGATCTGGTGCTGATGGACTGCGAAATGCCGATCCTCGATGGCTTCTCGGCGACCCAGCAATTGCGCGCCTGGGAAGTCAGCAATCAACGCATTCGCACGCCGATCGTGGCGTTGACGGCGCATATTCTCGCCGAACACAAGGAGCGCGCGCGTCAGGCCGGGATGGATGGGCACATGTCCAAGCCGGTCGAGTTGTCACAATTGCGCGAGCTGATCGAGCACTGGGTAGCCGAGCGTGATCAGCAGAACCGTGCCACGACGCCCACCTCCTGAGCCGACAGACCCCGTAGCGCCTGATAGACTCCCCCACGAATTCCCTCGCCAGTGAGCTTGCACCATGCTCCATGTGTTGTTCAGCGTTTACCTGAAGATGCTGGTGCTCTACAGCCCGTTCTTCGTGCTGTCGTGTTTTATCAGCCTGACCCGCGGTTATTCGCGCAAGGAACAACGGCGGCTGGCCTGGAAAGTCGCCGTGGCCACGCTGGTCTCCAGCATCTTGCTGTATCTGTTCGGGCGGGTGATTTTCGATGTGTTCGGCATCACCGTGGATGCCTTTCGCATCGGCGCCGGCAGTGTGCTGTTCATTTCGGCACTGGGGATGGCGCAGGGCAAACCGGCGGTACAGGCCGACAATGTGCAGCAGGACGTCACCATCGTGCCGCTGACCATCCCGCTGACGGTCGGCCCGGGCACCATCGGTGCCTTGCTGGTAATGGGCGTCAGCCAGCCGCACTGGGACGACAAACTCACCGCGATCATGAGTATTGCCCTGGCCAGTTTCACCGTCGGCGTGGTGCTGTATCTGTCGAATCGTATCGAGCGGATTCTGGGCGATCAGGGCTTGCAGATCGTCAGTCGTTTGATGGGATTGTTTGTTTGCGCCTTGGCGGCGCAGATCATTTTTACAGGGGTCAAAGGCTATTTGGTGCCCTGAACAAGCGCATCGAATACGTCCGTACACTTCTTGCAAAGGGCCGTGAATTTACTCTTCACGGCCCTTTTACTTTCTACATCGGTCGTTGACTCAAAGCGCTGCCTCGATCAGCTCGTTCAGACTGACCACGGCATTAGCGCCCTGTACCTGCGCAAAACGCTGCAACCAATCAGCGAGAGTAAACGTGCAGTGGACCCGCTCATCGAGCCGGACTGTTATTTCCATTGGCGTGTTTTCCTCGCCGCCCTGCGGCTCGACATTGCGCACAATCAGCGTGCTTGCACTGTCCGGGTCGGCAATCACCAGATGCCCTTCAACCCGCGACATCAAAAGGCGCGCGCAGTCAGCCATGTCGAGGAACAGCAGGTTCGTGCCCGGACCATCGTCGTCCGCTGCCAGCCGCGTATCGACCACGATGCAGTCCAGACGCTGCCAGGTTTCGTCGGTGATGCGATACCCGGTCTCCCGGGAACCGAAGGCCAGAATCAGTGTGTCGATGCCATCGGGCAATAATGCGCAGATATCGGTCACCTCATCGCTCAAGGACAGGGACAACACCTCGCCTTCGCGGTGCGCGTGGCAGCCCGGAATCCAGACAGGATCAGGATCGACCGGGCCTGTGCTGAAGACAAGTCCGTCAACTGCGTCGAATAGCAGCGCAGCGGTGTTTTGGCGCGTGCCAAGAAACGTCGGCCACTGTCGCGCATGGCGCCCGGCGACCTCAAACAAGCGATCCGTTGCAGGCAGGTAATATGTGTAGCGCGTGCCGGTATGTTCGACCGGCAGGACCTGCGCGTGGACCTGCCCCGCGAGCAGTGCTTTCAAGCGCGTACGCCACTGCTCGGCCGTCTGCCCCTGCACGTGCGACCAGCGATTTTCCACGCTGATGATCCGCGCTGGCTGCTGATCGTGCAGTTCGACATTGACCCCGTCGCGGGTTTGCCCGAGCAGACCTTGTCCATGCCTCAGCACGTGAACAAATGACCACTGCGGCCAGATCTTTTCTGCCATGGGCAACTGCCCGGGGCTCACGCGCTGCGGCCCAGCAGCAAACGCGACGCGCAATGCCTCGATGGCAATCGTCGGCTGGCGATAAAGCCGCCCGGTCGAACCCTCCAGCAACCATGCGGCCTGTTTGTCCGGCGTCAGTCCCAACGGCGTCAACTGCACTTCAGGTCCGATGTTCGACACGACGAATTGCTCCTCGATGCACCACGCCGGCAGAAATGCATGACCCGCCCCATTGCCCAATCCGATGAGCGGAAAAGGTTCGGCTTTGTAGACTTTTGCCAGCGCCGGCAAGGCGTCCAGCCAGTCGGAGTTGAGCTGTAGCCAGCGCTGGCCGAGGCCGGCAAATTTCAGAATGTTCGGCGTGGGAATGCCGTCCGTCCACTGCTCATCTTTGATGCTGGTGTCGACCTCGAAGAGGCGGCCGTCGGCCTTGGTGGCAATGTAGCTTCCGTACGTTTGGGTGACGTCGACAATATCGCGCTCGATGACCCGATTGATAAATTGCCCCACCCTCGGCTCCACCCCTTGACTGATGGTCTGCGCTTGCTTGCTGTAGAACAGCAGCGCACCGCTCTGCGGATCGGCCGGCATCAACATGACCATGTCCGCCTCACTGCCCAACCCCGCCGAAAAATAGTGGCCCGTGCGTTTGTTGACCCAGGCACGCCGGCGCAATCCTTCGAAGTAGTAGGTGCGCGCGTAAACGAACGCTGCATATACCCAGGTGCTGATGGCATTGGCCATGCCCGGGGTTTCATCGTTATACGCGCCGAAGGTCGTGAAGTGATGCAAGTCGCCCTGCCCGGGACGCGCGGTGGGTTTCTCGATAAACGATGACTTGATGCCCGTCAGGACCACGGCCGCATCGCTGAGGCGATACTCCAGTGTGGTTTCGGTTTCAGTTATCCGGGCGTCGATCAGCAAGCGTTGCAACACTCGCAAACTGCCATCGGCGTCCTGGACACAACCCATGATGTGCGACCCGCTCGCGGGGTTCATCAAGCGGTAGCGATGCACGACCGTGCCGGTGATCGCGTCGACACGCCAGACCGTCGCCCGTTGCGGATGGTAGAACCAGGCATGGCGGGCACTGGCGCCGCCCAACAGCAGCCCCTCGTTCACCGCGCTCGGCAGATTGCGTGCGTACAACAGACGGTCACTGGTCGCGTCATACCAGGCGGTGGTCACCACCATGGTGGCGGCGGGCATGCGGAATTTGTACAGCGCCACAGCATTTGCGACCAATTGGCCTTCGCGGGCGTGCTGGCGCAGCATCGCCAGTATTTGCGGCAGGCGGCTTTGCTCATCAAGGGTGACCGACTGTAAGCGAAGGCAGCGCTCCCACCCATCGACCCGGAACAGGCCCTCGGCCAGTTCGATCAAGCCATCGAAAACCGACAGCAACGTGCCGTCAACCATCAGTTGGACTTCATCATCATTTTCCCGATTCGGGGCGGCAAATCTGACCTGTTCCAGGCAAGCCCAGGTCGCCTGCACGATCCACTTGGCTGGGCCATGAAATCTGACCGCCACAATGCCGGGTACCAGACGCACCTGATAGTGCCCAGCAGGAGCGGTGATCGCGTAGGAAATTTTGTTCTGCACTGGCGCTTCCAGCGTCGGCACCACCAACTGGCGTACCTGACTGTCCAGCACCACGCTGATGTCTGTCGGTTGATAGACCGGATGCAGCGTGTACAGAATGTGCGGCAGCGACGGGTTGCTGGTGAGATAAAAGCGCCGGTTTCCGTGTTGGTCATACTCCAGCGTGTCCGCCATGCGATCCGTCACTTGCGGGTAGCGGGTTTCAGCAGGGATATCGCCAGCGTCCCCGACCTCGCCGGGAAGGGGGTCGTAGGTGTACCCGCCCAGCCCCTTCAACTGATACTCGTAACCGTAATGGCAGATCGGCGTGCACGGCAGCACCAGCGTCTCGAGCCTGTCGGTTTCGTCGCGGTAAAGATGAACGACCTCGGGCAGCCCCAGTGCCTGGCGGATATCGAGGGACAGGTGAATAGCCTGCGGGTCATCGTTGTACTGCGGCAGCTCCAGTGGCCCGCCCGTCCAGGGGTAAAACTTCTGGCTGTCGAAGCGCACGTCATTGGTTTGCAGGTTCAGACTGACGATGACCGCCTCTGCGGGAAATTGCAGCACGCCATCCTTCAAGGTGTAGGCACCGCGCCGGTAAGCATGACCGATCGCCCGCAGATGATTGCCTACCGCCGTCGCCTTGTCCCTGATCTGTCCCAGGTTGCTGGCAATCGCCGTCACCCCAATGCCGACACCCAGCAGCGGCACCGAGAGAACGGCCGCTGCCGTGCCCACCGCCCCGCCAGCCGCCAAAGCAACAACATCCAGCCCCAATGCCGCAACGTTGAATACCAGTGAGGTGGAGAACCGCGAGCGTTGCTCGTGGTTCTCGGCCACCGACAGGTTGTGGAGATCGAAGCCGATGTTGGCGAGCGAAAATACCAATCCGCCTGCCGTGGTGGCACGCCCCAGCAGACGCCCGGACAACGACGACTGACCAAGCGTCAATGCCCGTTCGCTGGCCGCCACCTGACGCACCAGATTGATCGTCTGGGCCGTGTCGCTCAATACGCCGAAACCCAACTGCGCATAGTTGAAATAGACCTGCACTTGCAGGGCTATCGACAAAACCGGTGCCCGCTCGCCATCAGCCTGATAGTCACGATGGCGCATTTCAGTGACCAACGCCTGGATCGCGAAGGCGAAACTCAGACGACTGCCGCCGTCGGCTTCGACCGCGGCACTCGGCTTGCCCGTCAATGCGATAACCAAACGTTGAAGGTGTTTCTTAAGCCTGTCGAACCGCGCATCGGCGGTGCCGACCGTCAGTGATCTGGCCGGGTTTTGCACATCCACCAGCGTCAGCGAATAACCCGCGTCCGGGTTTGCCTTGAGCGTTTCCAGCAGCGGCAGATAGTCGCGACCCAATGTGTGTTCAGCGCGTAATTGCCGGGTCGCCTGATCAAATTCCTGCGCCCAGTAACGCGCGTCCAACTGCGCGAGGCTAGCCCCCAGCCGCGCGTTTTCACTGAGTGAGCGCGTGCGTGCGACAGCTTGCCTGGCCCAGACCGAAGCCGCCTGAGGATCGGCGAGCGCTGCGGTTTGCAAAAAACTCTCGACGCGCAACCCGGACGACAATGTCCGCTCGGCGAGCGCTACGGTGTCCAGTTCGATTACATCGAACTGCGCAGTGCCGATGTCAGTCAGGCCGTACAACTTCGCCAAAGTGTTGCCGTCGTCACTTAAATAACGTGCCACGCCCTGCTTCATTTCTGCGCTGGCGGCAAATCCATAAATCGCAAAATTGGGATCATAAAAGCGATAGAACGTTTGCTCATCCACTTGCACTTTGGCCACCAGCAAAGCGTGATTGCCTGTATCGAGCAGCAGGACGCCGGAGGCGGTTTTCGCTTCCAGTGTCTGCATCACGCTGTCGAGGTTTTGCCGGCCACGAGCCTGTCCGATCGCACGCCCGGAGACCTCGCCCAGCTCATCCAGCGCACTGAGCAACGCCCGCGAATCTACGTCTTGCGGCCTCAGGCTGGCATTGGCCACACGTCCGATCAGTGCACGCTCGGCCAACCCGCCAGCACCCACGGCGGCGGCCATCAACAACGCCAGCGGATAGCAACGGCGTCCCGGGTCGCCCGTGCTGCGCCTCAACAAATCCTGCGGCAGTTGCCTGACGGACACGGCGCCGGACTGGAACAACGCCTCCCGCACCTGGCCACCCCGCTTGAAAATGTGCCGGTGGTATTCACGCTGCGCCGTGCGATTGATCTGTCCGATGCGCTCGCCCCACTGTTTCAGCGTCAGCGGTTCGCTCATCGCCAACGCCTTGAGTTCGCGCGCCGTGTGCGTGCTGTGGATGCTCGCGCCGGCAAGCCCCGCCTCGAAGCTCGGCGATGCCTGCTGAATCAGGGCCTTTTCGATCGCGTGGTAACGGGCGAACAAACCGCCCTCAGCGGTTTCCCGAGCGATGTCCATAACGCTCTGCCAGACCGGGGCAAACCCGGCGGCATCCAGGCTGTTTGCCCCCAACATCCCGCCAAGGATGACGCGTTGCAACGGGCTGAGTTGCTCAACCGCCAGCGAGCCATGGGCAACGAGGGTGAACAACTCATTGAGATTGCGGGTAGGCTCCGCGCCATGGGAAAGCGGAATCGCACGGACTGTTTGCGCGCGAATCTGCTCACGGCTGTCGAAACCGATGGAGATCGCTGAATTGAACGTCATGTCGCCGCTCAACTTCTCCTGCATCGCGCGCAGGAACGGCTCGCCCAGATCGTCCATCAGTGGCTGCAATACCGAGGTCAACATCACCGGTTGGCCTTCGATGACCGGCCAGCCCTGCTTGAAGGTTAGCGTGTGCGCTTTCAGCAGATCCGCCAGTTGGCCGACGTAGCGCGATTTCAGTTTGCCGTTCTGCCACTTCTCCCGCTCTTCGAGCAACCATTGCTCGGCCTTACCGTCGACGGTCCAGCCGGAGATCATCTCCTCCTCGGTGTGGGTGTTGTAGCCTTCGAGCAACTTCAGGCGCTCACGGATCTGTACATGTCGATCGGGTTGCAGGTGCTGCTCTATGTATTTGAGCAGCGCGGCCGCGGCGGCCCCCGGGCCCGTCAGGGTGATGGTGCCGCGGGCTTCAAGGCGAATGCCATCGCGGTAATAGGTAAAAATCGCGTCGATCAGTCTGGAGCGGAACACCTCGCCTTGCGCTTCAGGCAGTTTGCCCTGCGCCTGAGCTTCGTTGACCACATTCTCGACCACATCAAACATCCGTGCCTGATCCGTCGCGTCGATGCCGGCGAGCGCCGCACGCCGCTCCACTTCCAGCAGACAGTCATAATTGAGGCGGATCATCTGCATGTACGCCAGGGTCATGGCACTGCCGGGATGGGCCAGCATATGCGCATTCATTTCCGCCCAGTCCGGCAAGCCATAGGCCGTGCCCAAACGCATCGCGTCCTGCGGCACCGCGTGATCTTGCGGTGCGACAAAGATCTCACTTAGCGGGTGTTGCTCACGGGCAAACGCCGTCAATGCTTCGAGGTGTTCGGGCGGGATTTTGTCAGTGCGGTCGAGATAACGCTGGCGGTCGCGTCCCGGCATCAACGCTTCATTGTGGTTCAACAGCAACTGCAAAACGCCGATTCGGCCTTCTTCGCCGACGCTGAGAATATCGACACCGGCCAGCGTGTCCGCCAGTGGCGGCAAGTAATCCATGTCACTGTAACGGCCACCTTCGAGGTATTCGGCCTGCAGGCGCACGACATCGCTCGCTGCGGCAAAATTGCCGCGCATGGCCACCTCGCGCTGATAGACATCCTGCAAAAAGTGCCCAGCAAATTCGTCGCCGACATCGCGCAATTGCAGGTCCGCTCCGAGCATCGCCTGATGCGTCTGCAGGCAGCGCTGGCGAAAGGCTTCAAGCGTCGCCCGATCCTTGCCGTAGGCACGCACCATCAAGTCGATCCGCGCTTCGTCGGCTCGCCCCCGCCACTGGGCTTGCTGAAGGTGGGCGAACATCTGCTGCTTCAACACCCGCGCACGGTCTTCGATCATCTGCGACAACTGAAAAGCCTTGCTGACCTTGTCACCGCCCGACTCCAGCGCATCCACTCTGGCGCTGTCGAGGATCACCCGGTTCATTTCAAAGGCCAGCAACGCATCACTGTCGTACCAGAGGTTGAAGCGGTAACCCTGCGGCTCCAGCACCTGGCGCCAGATGTTCATGTAGTCGCGCTGATTGGCCCCGACTTCACTGCCGCCGACCCAGACAAAGTGCATGATTTTCGCCACGGGCCTGGCCACGCCATGGAGCATGGCGTGTGTGTCCTCCAGCCTGGCGACAGACTTGACCAGATCCGATCTGATCTGGCTGATGGCTTCGGAAAGGGGCTGAGTCCTGCGTTGGAGCAACGACTCCAGCGCCTGCTGAAACAGCTTGATCAACAGCAGTCGCTGCGGGTCATCAGCGGCTTGTCTGGCCAGTTCATAGTGCGACAGCAACACCTTGTATTCAGCGCTGCCGGCAAACTCGCTCAGCGCCCGCTGCAGTTGCGAGAAATCTTTGGCGGAAAGGATTTCGTACGGCTTGTTGGTTTTCATCGTGGCACTTCTTCAATAACGGCTTCGTTCGCCACGAAACTATTGAACTGGAGTACCACGCTCAAACCCGAACAAACTCAAACGATGTCCAGTGAAACAGCCAATAACACTCGGGGTTTGCGCTTGAACCATGTGGCAATGAATTGCCTGGTTTCTTACCGGCGCACAAACGCACAAGGCCGCCAATCCAGAAGATTGGCGGCCTTGTGTTCGAGCGGAATGATTCAATCCGAAGCGTTAACCGGATATCACGTCTCACGCAGTTGCTTACAACTGCGCTGGACGCTCAACACGACTTTCTCACGCCCCGGGTTTTTCACCGTACCAGCGCGGGGTGTAAACCCAGACGCCGCCGTCACCGCGCGGGAAGGTGCAGGTGGTCGAAGAACCAATCAACACCATGGTGCGCATATCCACTTGCTCGGGGGTTAAGGCGCCGAGTGTCGTGGTGCGCAGGGTCTGGCCCGGACGGCCGATGTCGCGACCCAACACCACGGGGGTTTCAGGTGCGCGATGCTGCGCGACAATCTCCAGCGCCCGGCCCAGTTGCCACGGACGCGCCCGGGAGATCGGGTTGTAGAACGCCAACGCCAGATCCGCTTCAGCGGCCAGATCCAGACGTTTTTCGATGATCGACCAAGGCTTGAGATTGTCCGACAGCGACATCACGCAGAAGTCATGGCCCAGTGGCGCCCCGGCCTGTGCTGCGGTGGCCAGCGAAGCGGAAACACCCGGGAGAATTTCCAGATCGACGCTGTGCCACGCCGGGTCCGTCGACTCGTGCAAGGCTTCGAGCACCGCCGCCGCCATGGCGAACACGCCGGGATCACCCGATGACACGACAATCACCGAGCGCCCCTCGGCGGCCAGCCTGAAGGCGTGACGGGCGCGCTGCATCTCTTCGCGGTTGTCGGTGCAGTGCTGCACTTGATCGTCGCGAAACGGCCCGGCCATGCGTACGTAGGTTTCGTAGCCGAGCACATCGGTGGCGCGGGCCAGTTCGGCTTTGACTGCCGGCACCATCAGTTCGGCAGCGCCGGGGCCGAGGCCGATCACGGCGAGACGGCCGCGTGGCCGGCCAATGCTGGAAACCTCCAAAGGCTGTTCGGCGACCGCGATTGCCATGCCGTGGCTGACCACAACTTTAGCCTCAGGCACTGCGGCACGTGCCAGAGTTTCGATGTCGCTTTGCGCCGCAACGAAGCGCAGCGGCACACCCAGCTCAAGCGCCGCTTCACGCAAAACTGGCGCAGCCATTTGCGTCTCGCTGGCCAACAGACAGGCCAGCGACTGCACGGCGATTTGCGCCTGCTGCAACGCCAGGCGAACGGCATTCGCCAGATCAGCTGTTTCGGCACTCACCGCCAGCGCCACGCTGCGTGGATAGATCAGTAACTCATTGGCACTCGCTTCACGCGCGACACTGCCGACATGAATCGAACGCTGCGCTTGCGGATCTTCCGGCAATTGCGCCTGATCCAGCCACGGCGCCGCGCCTTCGATGCGCACGCTGTGACCGGCCAACAGGTCGGAGACAAAACGCTTGCCCAGTTCCAGATCGCCCAGGGCGTAACCGCTCGGAGGGTTGAGCAGGCACGTGCCAAAACGCAACTCGCCGCTGGTGGTGATCGCGGCTGTGACTTGCAGCCCGGCAGCGATGTCGCGCGCCATGACATTCACTCCGCCGAGGCCACCCAACAGCGGCACCACGGCGCTGCCGTCTTCGGCCACGGCGAGTACCGCAGGCTCGGCGCCCTTTTCCAGCAACAGCGGCGCCAGCGTACGGATGACGATGCCGGCCGCGCACAGGGCAATGATCGGCGTGTCCTGCTGATACAGCGCGCGCAGGGTCGCGCCGAACTCCTGATAGGTGCAATCGGCGCCTTCGACGCGCCCGGCGAGGCCGTGGATCTGCGCTGCCGGATAGACCTGTTGAATGCGCCGCGCGGTGGCCAGGCTACCCTGACCGAGAATGACGATGGCTGGCGTGGATTGAGTCATCAGCCTTGCCACCGTTCGCCCGGCACGATGATCAGCGAGAAGTACGGCGACGACATCGGCTCGACCTGATCCATCGGCACGATTTTCTGATTGGCCATGGTCGCGCGCTCGACATAAAGCGCGCGTTCGGCCAGACCGAGTTCTTCGAGGACCTGACGCACTTTGGGGAAATTGCGCCCCAGCTTCATGATCACCGCCGCGTCGGCATCGGCCAGACGCCGCTTCAACTCTTCATGGGGCAACACGCCCGAGAGCACCGACAGGCTCTGATTGCGATACACCAGCGGCGCGCCGAGCACCGAAGCGCCGCCCAGCATCGAGCACACGCCCGGCACCACTTGGGCTTCATAACGAGTGGCGAGGCGATCGTGCAGGTACATGTAGGAGCCGTAGAAGAACGGATCACCTTCACAAATCACCGCCACATCGCGACCGGCATCCAGGTGTGCGGCGAGCGTCTCGGCGGCTTCGTCGTAGAAATCGCTGATGACCTGCTCATAGGACAGCGGCGCCGGCAGCGCTTCGGTGGTCACCGGGTAGACCAACGGCAACAGGTTCTGCGCCTGTTGCAGATGCGCTTCGATGATGCCGAACGCGTTGCCCTTTTTGCCTTTGGCAACGAAGTACGCCACCACCGGCGATTCGCGCAGCAGGCGCAGGGCTTTGACGGTAATCAGCTCCGGATCCCCCGGGCCGACGCCCAGGCCAAGCAAACGTCCTTTGACCTGCATCATTCGATCTCCGTGGCGAGGGCATTGACGGCGGCGGCGGCCATGGCGCTGCCACCGAGGCGGCCTTGCATGATCACGAACGGCACGCCACGGCTGTCGGCCGCCAGGGCGGCTTTCGACTCGGCGGCACCGACGAAGCCGACCGGGAAGCCGAGGATCAGCGCCGGTTTCGGTGCGCCGGCGTCAAGCATTTCCAGCAGATAAAACAGTGCGGTCGGCGCGTTGCCGATTACCACTACGCTGCCTTCCAGATGCGGACGCCACAGCTCCAGTGCGGCGGCGGAACGGGTGTTGCCCAGCTCGCGCGCCAACTCCGGCACGCTCTCGTCACGCAAGGTGCAGATCACTTCGTTGTTGGCCGGCAGGCGCGCACGGGTCACACCTTCGGAGACCATCCGCGCATCGCAGAGGATCGGCGCACCGGCGGCGAGCGCATCGCGCCCGGCCTTGCCCGCACCTTCGGAGAACTGCAGACCGTCAATGGCCTCGACCATGCCGCAGGCGTGAATCACCCGCACCGCGAGTTTTTCCAGATCGGCCGGGATGCGCGCCAGATTGGCCTCGCGGCGAATGATCGCGAAGGAGTTGCGATAAATCTCCTGACCATCGCGGATGTAATCAAGCATCAAAGGGGCTCCGAGAGCGGGCGGCGAGCAGGGTCGCGGCCGCTTCAATAGTAAGGTTGCGTGCGTGCAGCGCGCCGAAACCCGGCTGCGTTGCATCGCGAAAATAGAGGTCGTAATGACCGGCACTGACGGCCAGCAACGTCGCCGGGGCACAGTGGGCGGCAGCGCAAGAACGCGTGCAGCCACTGAGGTGGACGTTGAGGGCCGTGGGCAGCAACGTCGCCAGATGGCGGGCGTCCTGCTTGGTGTCGGCCAGGCCTTTGCCGCAGCCACTGGCACCGGTGCAAGCGATCAGGCGTGAGAGGGGCTCGGTAGCGCGGGTCAACAGGTTCAGGTGCTCAAGGCCTTCCAGCACCTGAGCCGCATCACTTGCTTTGACGTCCGGCACCAGCAGGCTTTGCCAAGGCGTAAAACGCAGGCTGCCATTGCCGAACTGGCGGGCCAGTTGCGCAGCCCCGCGCAGCATCGCCGGATCGAGACGGCCCAGCGCCGGCACCGCACCGATATACACCTGACCCGCAGTGTTTTGCGGATGAACACCGATGTGCAGATCGTCCGCCTCGGCGGTGCGCTGCCAATCGCTGATCGGCTTGATCGGCAAACGTGCGCTCAGTTGTTGCAGAAACGCCGGCATCGGCAATTCATCGAGCAAATGACGCATGCGCGTCTGCTCGGGACGCGCCAACGCCAGGAACAACTCCAGCACCGCCACCACCAACGCATGGCCGTGCTCCAGCGCCACCGCGCCGACCGCGCGATCCGTCGGGCATCCGGCCAGGCCGAACGCCAGCCAGGTTTTGCCGTCACGCGCGAACGCCGATAACCACAGGTCATGGGGATGTTCGAGCATCGCCAGCGCTTCACCGCCATCCAGTTGCACAGCGAATTTGGCGCTCAGCTCGTGGAACTGTGGATGGCTTTGCAAGGTGTCGAGGATCTGCCCGGCGAGTCTGCGCGTGTCGATCTGCATCTGCCGATCAATGCCAGCAGCGGGGCTGAGCATCAGGTTGCGCACATCGTCACCGGCCGCCGTGCGCGGGCCAAGGCCGGCGGCGAGCAGACGCTCGATCAGCGCTGCGGATTGCTCACCGATCCCGCGAATCTGCAGATTGGCACGGTTGGTCGCCTCGATCGCCGCGCCGAACTGTTCGGCAGCATCGGCCACCGCGTCGGCCTGATCGGCGCTGATCGAACCGCCATTGAGCTTGATCCGGCAGATGCCGCCGTCCAGTGCCTGGACGATACGCAGCAACCCCGGGCAGGCCGAGGGGCGTAAGGCGGTGGACATCGGGCGTTCGTTCAAGGGGCTGACCGGCTGCGTGGGAAAGGCGCTTCGCGGGCGAAGGCGCGGTATTATGCCTGCTTTGTCCGCTGGCATGAAAAGACTGCCCGTCGGAACGGCGTGTTTAGAGGAATATAGATGTCACCCTGGCTGACGGTAGTGGGAATCGGTGAAGACGGCTTCAAGGGCTTGGGCAAAAACGCCCGGCGTGCCCTGCTGGGCGCCTCGCGGATCGTCGGAGGCCAGCGTCAACTGGATTTGCTGCCGGTGTGTATTCGCGGCGAACGCCAGTTGTGGCCCAGCCCGTTCTCCCTCGCACCGGTGCTGGAACAGCGTGGCGAAGCAGTTTGCGTATTGGCCAGCGGTGACCCGATGTTCTACGGCGTCGGTGCCAGCCTCGCCCGCCAGCTGCCAAGCGAAGAGATGCTGATCCTGCCCGCCCCGTCGTCCTGCGCGCTGGCCGCCGCCCGTCTCGGCTGGCCATTGCAGGAGGTGGTGACGCTGTCGCTGGTGGCCCGACCGCTGGCGGCGCTCAATGCGCAATTGTTCAGCGGCGTGCGCCTGTTGTTGCTGAGCAACGATGGCCAGAGCCCGGCAGCGGTCGCGCAATTGCTCGGCGAGCGCGGCTTCGGTTCGAGTCGCATGAGCGTGCTTGAGCATCTTGGCGGTGACGCCGAACGGCGCATCGACAGCACCGCCAATGCCTGGAATGCCGCGTCCGTGGCCGACCTCAATGTCATCGCCATCGAATGTCTGGCCGACGCACAGGCCCCGCGCCTTTCGCGTCTCGCCGGACTGCCGGATTCGGCCTTCCAGCATGACGGCCAGTTGACCAAACGCGACGTACGCGCCATCACCCTCGCCCGCCTCGCCCCGACCCCCGGCGAATTGCTTTGGGATGTCGGCGCCGGCAGCGGCTCGATCGGTATCGAGTGGATGCGTACGCACCCGAGTTGCCGCGCCTTGGCCATCGAAGCCGATGATGGCCGTCAGCAATTGATCGAGTACAACCGCGATGCGCTGGGGGTGCCTGGTCTGCAATTGATTCGCGGCAAGGCGCCGCAGGCATTGGCCGGGCTAGAACGCCCGGATGCAATTTTCATTGGCGGCGGCGTCACCCGTGAGGGCGTCTTCGAAACCTGTTGGGAACAGCTGAAGCCCGGTGGCCGTCTGGTCGCCAACGCAGTGACGCTGCAAAGCGAAGTGGCCCTGATGAACTGGCGCGAGCGCTTCGGCGGCGAACTGACGCGTATCCATGTCGCCCAAGCGCAGCCGCTCGGCGAGTTCGACACCTGGCGCCAGGCGCTGCCGATCACCCTGCTCGATCTGGTCAAACCCCTCGATGCGTGACGAAACCGCCGAACAACCCGCGCCCCTGCGCAGCGGCCTGACCACCGGCAGCTGCGCCACCGCGACCAGCCTGGCCGCCGCGCGCCTGTTGCTCAGCGGACTGGCGGCCGATGCGGTGCAGATCGTCTTGCCCAAAGGCAAACAGGTGCAGATGCGTCTGGAGTTCTGCCGCTTGACCGATGATGGCGCCGAGGCCGGCACGATCAAGGATGCTGGCGACGACCCCGACGTGACTCACGGCGCGTTGCTCTATTCGCGCGTGCGGCTGCTGAGTGAACCGGGGATTCGTTTCAATGCCGGCGCCGGCGTGGGCACCGTAACGCGGCCGGGACTGGTGCTGGGTGTCGGCGAGCCGGCAATCAACCCGGTGCCACGCAAGATGATCAGTGATCACCTGACACTGCTTGCCACCGAAACCGGTTATGCCGGCGGCTTCGACGTCACGGTCAACGTCGAGGGCGGCGAAGCGCTGGCGCTGAAAACCATGAATCCACGGCTGGGCATTCTTGGCGGTTTGTCGATCCTCGGCACCAGCGGCATCGTCCGGCCATTTTCCTGCGCGGCTTACATCGCCTCGATCCATCAAGGCATCGATGTGGCGAAAACCAATGGTTATCTGCACATCGCCGCGTGCACCGGCAATGCCAGCGAAGACACCATGCGCCGGGTCTACAACCTGCCGGAAATCGCCCTGATCGAAATGGGCGACTTCGTCGGCGCGGTGCTCAAGCATCTGCGCAAAGTGCCTGTGGATAAACTCAGCCTGTGCGGCGGCTTCGGCAAAATCAGCAAACTGGCGGCCGGACACATGGATCTGCACTCGCGGCATTCAAGTATCGATTTGCCGCAACTGGCTGAGTGGGCGGCGGCGATTGGCGCCGAAGAGGCGTTGCAGCAAAGCATTCGTGAGGCCAATACCAGCCAGCAGGCATTGGCCATGGCCAGTGCGGCGGGGATCGCCCTCGGTGATGAGGTCTGCCGCCATGCGTTGAATTTCGCCCGCAGCGTGGTGCCCGCGCAGGTGCAGGTCGAGGTGTTTGCGATTGATCGTCAGGGCGGCATTGTCGGGCATGCCGGAGGTTTTGCATGAAGCGGATATTGCTGCTCGGCGGCGTGACCGAAGCACTGGCGATTGCCCGTACGCTCGGGCCAGAACATATCTACAGCCTCGCCGGTGTTGGCCGGGTGCCGACGGATCTGACCTGTCAGGTCCGCGTCGGTGGTTACGGTGGCGCTGAGGGTCTGGCGCAATTCATTCGTGACGAAGGCATCGAACTGTTGCTCGACGCCACGCATCCCTATGCCGCACAGATCAGCCAGAACGCCGCGACCGCCGCGCGACTGACCGGCATCCCCTGCTGGGCGCTGCGCCGTCCGGCATGGCAGCCGCAGCCCGGTGATGACTGGCGTGAAGTCAGCGACTGGGCCGAGTTGATCACCGCCCTCAAACCGTTTCGCCGCCCCTTATTCACCCTCGGCCGCGAACCGCTGCAACACCTCGAAGAAATCCCTGCTGAGCAGTTCTGGACCCTGCGCGCCCTCGACGTCTACCCCGGCAACGAACGCTGCGAAGTGATCGGCGCGCGGGGGCCGTTTCTGCTTGAAGATGAGCGAGCGCTGTTTGAGCGGCGGCAGATCGATGTGTTGATCAGCAAGAACAGCGGCAGCACCGCCACCGAGCCGAAGCTGGAAGTGGCGCGCGAGCGTGGGCTGCCGGTGATTGTGTTGAAGCGACCGGGGTTGCCGGGGGTTGATCGGGAGTTTGCCTCGGTCGACGCAATCCTCATGGCCCTTGCGCCCCTTAACCTTATCTAAAAACAAGCGCAGTTCTCACGGACGCCTTCGCGGGCAAGTCGAATCGTCGCACCGCCGCTTCCACAAGGTTCGCGACGTACACAGACTACGTGTTCGCCACCGACCACTGTGGGAGCGAGCCTGCTCGCGAAGACGTCGGCAAAGTCTGCACATCATTGCCTGACCCACCGCTTTCGCGAGCAGGCTCGCTCCCACAATGTCACGGGCTCGGCCGGATATCTGACCTGAATCCTACAAACGCAACGGACACTGCCCACAACAACTTAACGAATCACTGACTATCGGCAGTCAGCGTCCACCTCTACGCTCAACGTCTTTGACTCCAAGGGCGCACACATCCAATGTCAGAAGAATTCGCCCGTTTTGACGCCGTCGAGTACCTCAAGACTCCCGAGGATATGGCGGCATATCTGGATGCCTGTTTTGACGACGATGAAGGCGATGGCGTTCTGATTCGTGCAGCACTCAATGACATCGCCCGAGCTCAAGGCATGACACAAGTGGCGCGGGATGCAGGTTTGGGTCGCGAAAGTCTTTATAAAGCGCTCAGTAGCACTGGCAATCCCGAATTCGCAACTATCATGAAAGTCATGAAGGCTCTGGGTTTGCGATTGCATGCCGTAACACTGTGAAGGCGCTGCGACACCAAACCGCACGACGCTTTTTTACTTATCGGCCCTGATCAGGCTAAATAGCCGCGCCTGATCGCCCACCCAATGGATCTGTCCCATGAACCGACACCGGCTAGCAATTGCCTGGATCGCCTGCTTTGCAGTGCTGTTCAACATGCTCGCCATGCCGATGACGGGAGCGATGGCGCAGGCGGCCAATTCACCGGCCGAACAGTTGCTCTGGAGCAGTTTCTGCACCGGCAGCGGGACGAAGATGGTTGCGATCAACATCGGCACCACCGATCAAAAGGCCCCGAGCAACGACAATCATTCGAACATGCAGCATTGCTGGTGTTGCTCAGGCTCGGCGCCACTGGTGGCGTTGCCGGGGCATTCGCCGCAGCTGTATTTCGCCCGCTACGAAAGCAACCGCAGCGTGGCGCCAGCCTCTCTGCAAACACCCACGCCGCGCCAGCAATGGCCGAGTCTCAATCCCCGCGCTTCCCCTCTGGTTTGATTTGTTCGCGCAATTGACCTGCGTTTCAAATCGTTCTGGAGAACTGCCATGTTGAACAAACTCATCATCGTCGCTGCGCTGCTGTTGCCGGCGTGCTTTGCCCATGCTCACGAATACAAAGTTGGGGAACTTGAGATCGCCCATCCGTGGTCGCAAGAGTTGCCGCCGAATGCACCGACAGTCGCCGCCTATTTCATCATTCACAACGCTGGCAAGACTGACGATCGTTTGCTCAGCGTCGATTCGCCCATCGCTCCGGAAGCGCAACTGCACGAACACGTCATGCAGGGCGATCTGATGAAGATGCAACAAGTGCCGAGCGTGGCCATTCCGGCCGGCGGCAACGTGACGTTTGCGCCAATGGCCTATCACGTGATGCTGCTCAACCCGAAAGACCGCAGCCTGCTCAGCGACGGCAAGCGCTTCCCGCTGACGCTGCATTTCGACAAGGCCGGTGACGTCACCGTCGAAGTCTCGGTGCAGAAGAAACCGCCGGAAACCACACAGGCCCACGCGCACGCCCAGTAAGCCTTCCGGCAGACTCCGCCCATGCGCCCGCTGAGCGCCAGGCCCTCCCGACAACGCCGTCAGACTCAACACCTGACTCGCGGCAGCTGGATCGCCCTGTTCGCCATGTTGATGATTTTCATCGGCCCACTGATTTCTCAGTCGATGCCGATGGATCAGCACGCCTCGACATCGATGCCGTTGAGCATGGACATGTCGATGGACATGCCGGGCATGGATCACGCGGGCCATGATGCAAAACCGAGCGCCGAACACTGCCCACCGCAATCCTCGCACCACGTGCTGTGGGAAAAGTGCGGCTACTGCAGCCTGCTGTTCAACTGCCCGGCGCTGACTGGGGGCGGTGATTTCGTCGCCTTCAACATCCCGCCGCTGAACACCTTCACCCCGCCCTCCCCGCGCCTGGGCCACGCCCGGCAGACCTTCTTCCCCGGCGCCCGCACCCGCGCCCCGCCCATCGCAGCGTAAACACGCGCCTTTGATTGCACACGGTTGAGAAGACAGCTTCAGGCTGCCGGCCGTGTCGTTTACGACTGTTTGATGGAAATTGTCATGTCCAGGTTTTCTGCTGTTCCACGCTCGGGCGTTGCCCCGGCGTCCTTCGCTCTGAACGAATCGCGGGTTCGTTTCAGGCACGCTACCGCCGTCCTTTGCGGCGTCCTGCTGTCACCGCTGGTACTGGCCGGCCACCAGGAAGAACTGAGCCCTACGGTGATTACCGCGATCGCCCCGAGCTCACCGCTGACCATCGTCACCAACCCCAAAGACCCGCGCCAACCGGTGCCGGCCAGTGATGGCGGCGATTATCTGAAGACCATTCCGGGCTTTGCGCTGGTGCGCAATGGCGGCACCAACGGCGATCCGGTGCTGCGCGGCATGTTCGGTTCGCGCCTGAACATCCTCACCAACGGCAGCATGATGCTCGGCGCCTGCCCCGGCCGAATGGACGCGCCGACTTCGTATATCTCGCCGGAAACCTACGACAAACTCACCGTGATCAAAGGCCCGCAAACGGTGCTTTACGGCCCCGGCGCGTCGGCGGGTACGGTGCTGTTCGATCGTGAGCCAGAGAGCTTCGGCGAACTCGGCACCCGCGTGAACGCAAGCATTCTGGCCGGCTCCCACGGACGTTTTGACAAGGTTGTCGACGCCGCTGCCGGCGGCCCGTTGGGCTACGTGCGCGTGATCGGCAACACCGCGCATTCCGACGATTACCGCGATGGCAACAACGACATCGTCGCCTCACGCTACGACAAGTGGAACGGCGACATCGCAGTGGGCTGGACCCCGGACGCCGACACCCTGATCGAACTCACCGGCGGCAAGGGCAACGGCGAAGCGCGCTATGCCGGACGCGGCATGGACGGTTCGCAGTTCCTGCGTGAAAGCCTCGGCCTGCGTTTCGAAAAATCCAACATCACCGACGTGCTGGAGAAACTCGAAGCGCAGGTCTACTACAACTACGCCGACCATGTGATGGACAACTACACCCTGCGCACGCCGTCCGGCACCGGAATGATGTCGGGGCCCATGGCCTCCAACGTCGACCGCCGTACCCTCGGCGCACGGATCAAGGCCACCTGGCGCTGGGCTGATATCCAACTGATCACCGGCCTCGACGCGCAGACCAACGAACACCGCCAGCGCAGCGGCATGGGCATCGATACCTACAAGGATCAGCCGTACAGCAAGGACGCCGATTTCCATAACTATGGCGTGTTCAGCGAAATGACCTGGTACGCCGCCGACCGTGATCGGCTGATCAGCGGCGCCCGCGTCGACCGCGCTTCAGCCAAGGATTACCGGCAAACCACCGGCTCGGGAATGATGTCCCGCCCCAACCCGACCGCCGACGATACCCGCGCCGACACCCTGCCCAGCGGGTTCATCCGCTACGAGCATGACCTCGCCGACAGTCCGACCACGCTCTATGCGGGCCTCGGTCACGCGCAACGCTTCCCGGATTACTGGGAGCTGTTTTCGCCCAAGTCTGGCCCGGCAGGATCGGTCAACGCGTTCGATTCGATCAAACCGGAAAAGACCACTCAGTTCGACTTTGGCGTGAACTACAAGAGCGCCGAACTTGAAGCCTGGGCCTCGGGTTATATCGGCGTGGTGCGCGATTACATCCTCTTTGATTACACCCCGGGAATGATGGGCATGAGCACCTCGCGCGCCGAGAACATTGACGCGCGAATCATGGGCGGTGAACTCGGTGCCGCGTACAGACTCACCGACCACTGGAAAGCCGATGCGACCCTGGCCTACGCCTGGGGCAAGAACAGCAGTGACGGCAAGGCTCTGCCACAGATGCCGCCGCTGGATGCGCGTTTCGGCCTGACCTATAGCGAAGACAACTGGAGCGCCGGTGCACTGTGGAGGGTGGTTGCCGCGCAAAATCGTATCGATCAGAACAAGGGCAACGTGGTCGGCAAGGATTACGACAAGAGTTCGGGCTTCGGCGTGTTCTCACTCAACGGTGCCTACCGGATCAACAAGAACTGGAAGGTCAGCAGCGGCGTCGACAACCTGTTCGGCAAGGCTTACGCCGAACACCTGAACCTGGCGGGCAACGCCGGATTCGGCTACCCGGCCAATGACCCGCAAGCGATCAATGAGCCGGGGCGCACGCTCTGGACCAAGGTCGACATGAGTTTCTAACAGCATCGCCAGCAGGCTGGCTCCCACTGTAGGAGTGAGCCTGCTCGCGATCGGTTGCGCAGCAACCGCCAATGACAACTAGAAGATCCAAGCCAAGCGGAGCACACGTGATGAAACAGCCCAAACCGAATTTCTACAACCTGGCCTGGCGTTGGCATTTTTACGCCGGTCTCTTCGTCGCCCCGTTCATGGTGATGCTGGCCCTGACCGGCATCATTTATCTGTTCAAACCGCAGCTCGATTCGTTGATGTACAGCAGCCTGCTCAATGTCCCCGCCGGCCATCACACTGTCCCGGCCGATGACCTGCTGCAGCGGGTGAAAAGCGCTTATCCACAAGGCCAGGTCACCCAATACCTGCCACCGGTCAACGCCGAGCGCAGCGCACAGTTTGTGGTGAAGAACGCCGGCCACGAACTCAACGTATTCGTCGATCCATACCACGGTGACATCCTTGGCGAGCAGGATGCCAAGCAGAATCTGCAAGCCATCGCCCGCGCCATCCACGGTGAGTTGATGATCGGCACCGTCGGTGACCGCCTCATCGAAATGGCCGCCGGCTGGGGCGTGGTGCTAGTGGTGTCGGGACTTTTTCTGTGGTGGCCACGCGGTCAGGCCGCGGGGATTTTGTGGCCACGGCTGAACAGTCGCGGTCGAGTATTGTGGCGTGATCTGCACGCGGTCACCGGGTTCTGGGGTGCAACACTGTTGCTGGTGATGTTGCTCAGTGGCATGACCTGGACCGGTTTCTGGGGCAAGCAATACGCCCAGGTGTGGAACGTCTTTCCAGCGGCGATGTGGGACAACGTGCCGACCTCCGATGTCGAGGCGCGCAGCCTTAACAGCGCCACCCGCCAGACTGTGCCATGGGCGATGGAAAACACGCCGATGCCAATGTCCGGCGACCACGCCGAACACATGAACCACGGCGCCAGCAACGCCGGCCCCGCAGCACCCGCCATCCGCCTGCAAGACGTGCAAAACATTGCAACCCAACGCAAGGTCGAGCCGGGCTACAGCATCACCCTGCCGACCACCGCCACCGGTGTGTTCACCATCGCTGTGTTCGCCGATGACCCGCGCAACGATGCGACCCTGCATGTCGATCAGTACACCGGCAAGGTCCTCGCCGATGTGCGTTTCGAACATTACGGCACTGTGGCACGGGCCACGGAAATCGGCGTGATGCTCCACGAAGGCAAGATGTTCGGCACCTTCAACCAGATCGTCGTGCTGCTGATCTGTCTGATGATTCTGCTCAGTGCCGTCAGTGGTGTGGTGATCTGGTGGAAGCGTAGGCCACAGGGCAAATTCGGCGTACCGCCGCTGCGTCATGACTTGCCGAAATGGAAAACCGGCGTGGTAATCATGTTGGCGCTGGCGGTGGTGTTCCCGTTGGTGGGGGCTTCGCTGGTGGTCGTCTGGTTGCTGGATCGATTGCTGCTATCGCTCATTGACCGGCAACCTGAGTCTGCCTCGACGTAAATCCGACTCAATGTGGAGTGGCCGCCGACGGCGGCACACTCCTGCCGTGTAGCCACTGGATCGAACGTTACAACTCGTCCCTGACTCGCGCACCACCCTCCGTTACAGGCTGCTGGCGACGCACTCTCCAGCCGGCGCCCATTCGTCCGGTCTGACGCCAGTAATGCCCGGCGAGCAGCACCCTGAATTCACCCAGCTCCATGAGTTGTGAAACAAACTCGCCCGGACTCAGCCGGCTGACCCAGCGCCCCGCTTCGAAATCCACAGGCCGGGCCAGCAGCAAATCCCTCTCGGCCTGCGAGTAAACGGGTGTGTACCTGATCAACACGTGGTTCGGCGTTGAGTAGTAATAATCCTCAATGTCGAAACCCTGGTTCTTCAGTTCATGCGTATGCGCATGCACACGCGCAGGCGAAGCGAAATTTGCTCTGACATCATCAGTGTCCGGTGCGAGCGTGGTATTGCCCGACAGATGGAACTGGTGGCTGGCCACGAGTGTGTAGCCATTGGGGTAACGCGCCGCCGGATTGCGCCAACTGATCGTCGGATCACTCGACGAGCGAAATATCCGCAGGACAGGGTCCTCGGCATGGGCAGACCAGACTATTGGCTCGAGCGGGACAAATCGACTGCTGGCCGACCGCGCCAGGATCGCGCCTTCGTAGCCGGTTTCACTGTGACCGGAATCGTCCGTGCGTTGTTGCGCATAGCGGGCGGCATCGTCAGGGTGATGAAAAATCGGTCCCAGCGCCGGCACCGGGTTATCTCGCCATCGCTGCTCGTTGGAAGTATCGGCCATACGCGGTTGCCAATGCTCATCCACTTGACCCTGCCGCGACCAGTAGTCGCTGGTTTCTATCACGTCGAGCCGGCCGGCCTTGGCCATCCGGTGCACGTAGTCTGTAAATCTGAATCGGCCACTGGCAATGTCACGTTCATCGATCGCTGCCTGTTCACGCGATACAAACGCATTGGGGCGCAACTCAACCTGCCCGAAAGCGTCGTAGAACACGCCGGGTTCAAACGCATGCAATTACAGCTTCAACAACGCGTTATCGGCACAGGAGATATAGATCGGTCTGTACCCCCGCGGCGTACTGGCCTGTCGGCAGGCTTGCTGAACATCGTTGGGAAGTACAAAGACATTTCGCATATCGTCAGGCCGTGCGCCGAGCGGAGGCAGCGCTGCGCGCAGATAAATCGAATCCTGTTCAAACCCTGAAGGCAGTCTTGCCTGTTCGAATACTCGATCCACAGCCAGGCCAGAGCGTTGCACATCAACGGGCAGGCTGGCGAGGAACAAGCCATCCCGAGAGCGCAGTATGAATCCGAACGTCTGGGTGTCCCTGCTCACCGAGGCTTCATGAACATACCGGGCAACAGCATCGGCTTGAACGAACACTGGGCTGCAAAGTGGTGCGCTCGCGGCTCTGGTGTAATCCATTAGAGGCTGCAGATCAGCAAAGAAAGGAACCCAGCGACTGATCTGGCGGGGCAAACCCCAGATTTCACTGCCGATGACAATTTGCAAGTAACCGGCCTTTGCCAAGGCGTCGACCCATTCACTCGGTTTCAGCTTGGCGCTACGTATGTTCTGTTTTATCGCATCGCCATCAAGGGACGCAGGAAGCGTTTTGTAATCCGTCAGAGCTGCCAAGAGATCTGCGCGCAGACGATCCCATATTCCTGGCTGATAGCGGATCAACGAACCGTCGGGGCCGAACAGGTATTCATCCCATGCCACTCTTGGTAGCCGCTTGAAGGATGAGTACACGGTGTCGACGGACAGCATGTTCAGATAGATCTGCTTCTCAATACGAGAAAAAATGACCGACAGCTCCCTGGCCACTCTGGATCGATAACGCGCCGTGATAATACAGCCATCAGGAAATACCCCGGCGCCCTTGCTTTCATCCGGAAAAATCTCGGTGATGTCGAAATCCTCCCGCGACACCTTGATGGGCGCAGAGGCTACGTAAAGGCCGTCGGGGCGTTTCAGAATGACGCCGCCAAAAGGTTTGTCCGTGACCAGCGGCAATCTCGATCTGGCAAACGCTGCGGCATCGTCAGCACTCTGAAAAACCGGGCCGAGCCAGCGCCGCTGCAGATTCGCGTAGGGCTGCCACGTTGGCCTGACCCTTCCTGACCGATCCCAGCACGCGCTTGTTCGCAACACCGAGAGTTCGCCACTTTCAGCGACCGTATGGACGAAATCCGTCGGCAGCCACTCGCCGGACGCGAGCCCTCGCTTGATTGAGTCGAGTGTTGTCTCAGACGTGTCGTCATGGAACAACTTGCTTGCCTGACTCCTCGCATACTTGAGCAGAGCACCGTCCCGAGTGGCAAGATAAAACGCGGCGGGGCTTGAAGCGATTACAGGCCGACGGCGACCGTAGTACATGGCTGTTGTCAGGATGTCTGGCGAAACAAAATACTGCGCCAGCCAGTCTTCAGGGCTGCTCGAAGATGCTTCTACTTTCTGATGCGCATAAAAGCTCCCATACATGTCGAAGCCTTCCGGGTATTGATGCCACGGCGCCGACCGTCGAGAGGCGAACACCAACGCCTGCCGAAAAAGATTGCTGTCTTGACCGCTGACTGGAAACAGTTCCGTGCCGATGTATTCCTCCCGATCCTTGTGCTTGAGGATGAATCCGAACCAGGCACGGTTCTCATCGTGCAAACGCCTGTCGCCAGCAAAGAGATACTGTGCCGCGTCGTCCGCCGAAGAACAGACAGGACCGTACAGGACGAACTCAGGCCGCTTCCATGGCAAAGGCCGAGGAGAAGATGGCCGGGGCGAAGACGACGAAGGATACGGGGGCAGCGACGGCTGAGGCAGGGACGGCGTAGGGAGTGCAGGTATGGGTGACGTCGGTTCTGCAGAGGTTGATCCGGCGGATTCTGACATGCTCCAGCCCGGTAATATTTGGCCGCGATGGCCCCACAACTCGTTGTCCGTCAGGTTGAACAGCCAGCCGGCGGCGGCCTGCTCCCTGATGAAGTCTTGCGGTCGCTTGCTGCCCTTGTCCAGACCTAGAGCCAATGGACCGGGATGCACGCGTGTTCCCAGGTGTCGCGCCAGATCCTTCGAAGCCGGGGTTGCGTAAGGTGCAAACCTGACCAGACTGTTCATGGCAGCAGAGCAATACAGAACGGTGTTATCGAGCAATACCTGCCGCACCTCTTCTACACTCAACATTTGCAGGCTTAGTAACGCCTCCTGGAGCGTCCACTTCCGGGAACTGATATTGACCGGCTCAAGCTGCGTGAGCGCGACGTGGGAGACATATCGGGCATGCACCACGTGGTCGTCAGGGAAAACCGGACGCCCTCGATTATCCCGAGGATAAAGTCGCCCCTGGTCCAGCACATCGATATCCCCTTCCAACGGCTCGGTGACCACAAAGCGTGTGTCGCTGCGCTGAAATACATAGCCTGCGTACTGGCGGTCACGGCGAATGCCGACTTGTTCGTGGGCATACCGAACGGCGTCATCGGCGGATAAAAACGCCTGACTCAATGGCGGCCAAGGGAAGTTCGCGAAGGGTATCCATTCCAGGCCCACCCTCCCCAAACGTGCCCAGAGCGCGCTGCCCCGCAACACCTCAAGCCGGCCCGCCAGTATCAGCATCGAGACAAATTCCCGTGGCGACAATGCTCCAGTCAGCAACCTGGATTGCACCCCGGCGTCGGTGATCGACCCGTCGGAATGCTCGACGCTCAGTGCCGCTTCTATCTCGCTGCCACTGAAGCTGTACTTCAACATGGACGCATCGTTGGCCTGCATGTACAGCGACAAAGGTCGACCGGCCACAGCCAATTGCTGACTCCTCTTGTGACACGAAATGGCCAGAGCAATGTCCTGTGGCGTGAAGAAATTCTCGTAGAGCCACGGCTGAGCAAGAGTGAGCCGCGAAGGGTCAGGACGGGAGGCGTAGTAAAAACCTTCCAGCCTATAGCCTTCAGGCAACCGTAATTGACCGTCATCACCCGCCGCAAAGATCTTCGCTGGATCCCATGACGCGAGCCCGAACGGGCGTGCATGGGTCGCGACATACTCATTGCCAGCAGTCTTCTTCAGCAGTAACCCCGAGTCCTGTGCACCTCTTGATTTCAGTGCAGCGAGTACCGCCCGCTCGACAGTGGAGCAAATGCGGGTCATCAAAGGTAATTCGGTCACCCTGCCCGTTGAAAAACCCTGGCCTGGTTGCCAGTCCGGCGGTACGACACCCACCGAATGCCCCCAGTCTGCACTTGAAACGAGGACTTTCAGTTCACCGACAGATGCAAGCTTATTGATGATGCTCATCACGTCACGAGTCCACGGCTCACGCCCTGGTCGTGCACCTGCCTCGTGCCAACGGTAGTAATCGAGTTCCGCTTTCGAACCACTGGGCGAATACTTGAGCAATGTTCCATCGGGGCCGGAGAGGTATGAACTACGAAAATAGGCGCGCCCATCCACATCCCCCATGAAATCGCTACTGGAGAAGAAGTTGATGAAGAGTCGCAGGTTCATTTCATCCAGTTCTGGATAGGCCTCACCTACGACATCGTGAAGAGCGGCATGGCTGTGAATGTTTGCAGCAAACCGATACCCCTTGGGCGGCTCCAGCTCTCCCAGCACATCGAAGTCGATGATGGTGCTCAAATCAAAGGTGGTGGCCTCTCCGGGTATCGGTGAAGTGGCCACGAATTTCCCATCCGGCCGCAGCAAAATCACGCTGCCATATTCCATTTCCGCCTTGGGCGGTATGCGCGTATGAACCCAATACGCAGCATCCTCCTCTGACAGAAACGGCGGACTCAGGGGAGGTAGCCTGGATTTTCGGGACTCGGTTGCGGCACGTCTGGATCGGACTGAACTATTACTCATGATAGAAACCTGCGAAGAACAATCGGGATAACGATCAAATGAGTGTGTTGCTGCACGCGCCGTGAGCCGAGGTACATGTTTATCGTTTATGTATCTTCATCTTCCCGCTCAGTAGTGCGCCCCAATCTGGCGCGCCCGGACGCACCAGCGCCCGTCAGATGTCCTCTACTAGTGCGCGCCCCCACCTTACAACCGCTCTGACACGACATTTTCCTGCCCGATCCCGACCGGGCACAGCCCTTGCAAAACACACCTTCAGTCGTCCGCATCTGCCAACCAGAAAAATTAAATGTTCATGGAGATCGCACAATGAAGCGTCGCAGTTTGATCAAGGCTTTCACACTCACGGCATCCATTGCCGCGATGGGCATGACCTGGACTGTCCAGGCCGCCGAGACCATCAAGGTGGGGATTCTGCATTCGTTGTCCGGCACCATGGCGATCTCCGAAACGTCGCTCAAAGACATGGCGCTGATGACCATCGACGAAATCAACGCCAAGGGCGGTGTGAACGGCAAGATGCTTGAGCCAGTGGTGGTTGACCCTGCATCCAACTGGCCGCTGTTCGCCGAAAAGGGCCGACAGTTGCTGACCCAGGACAAGGTCGCCGTGGTGTTCGGCTGCTGGACTTCGGTGTCGCGTAAATCGGTGTTGCCGGTGTTCGAAGAGCTCAACGGCCTGCTGTTCTACCCGGTGCAATACGAAGGCGAAGAGATGTCGCCGAACGTCTTCTACACCGGCGCCGCGCCGAACCAGCAAGCGATCCCGGCGGTTGAATATTTGATGAGCGAAGAAGGCGGCAGCGCCAAGCGCTACTTCCTGCTCGGCACCGACTACGTCTACCCGCGCACCACCAACAAGATCCTGCGCTCGTTCCTGCACTCCAAAGGCGTCGCCGACAAGGACATCGAAGAGGTCTACACGCCGTTCGGTCACAGCGACTATCAAACCATCGTCGCCAACATCAAAAAATTCTCCGCCGGTGGCAAGACTGCGGTCATCTCGACGGTCAACGGCGACTCCAACGTGCCGTTCTATAAAGAACTGGCCAACCAGGGTCTGAAAGCTACTGACGTGCCGGTTGTAGCGTTCTCGGTCGGTGAAGAAGAACTGCGCGGCATCGACACCAAACCACTGGTGGGCAACCTCGCGGCGTGGAACTACTTCGAGTCCGTAGAGAATCCGGTGAACAAGAAGTTCGTCGATGACTGGAAGGCTTACGCGAAGAAACACAACCTGCCGGGTGCCGACAAAGCCGTGACCAACGACCCGATGGAAGCCACTTACGTCGGCATCCACATGTGGGCGCAGGCGGTCGAGAAAGCCAAATCCACTGACGTCGACAAAGTCCGCGAAGCCCTCGCCGGCCAGACCTTCGCCGCGCCGTCCGGCTACACGCTGACCATGGACAAGACCAACCACCACCTGCACAAACCGGTGATGATCGGCGAGATCCAGAGCAACGGTCAGTTCAACGTCGTGTGGCAGACCGAAGGGCCGATCCGCGCGCAACCGTGGAGCCCGTTCATTCAGGGCAACGACAAGAAGCCGGATTATGCGGTGAAGAGCAACTGAGTCTGACTTGGGTTTTGTTGTGGAGCGGAGATCTTTCCCCCTCACCCCAACCCTCTCCCCCAAGGGGGGCGAGGGGGAAGGGAGCTGATCTCTGTAGCTATCAGAACCTGAGTTCGACGCAGGAACGTCAGGTCGGTGTTGGATGATCTGACAACTCGGTCAGTCCCCTCTCCCTCTGGGAGAGGGTTAGGGTGAGGGGCGGATTCACAGCCGGACACCGCTCCATCGGCCACCGCAAGAAAGGAAACACCACTCATGCCCACTGCCATATTCCGCTTGTTTCTGGCCATCGCACTGCTGTTGCCGATGACTGCCTTTGCTGGCGATGCCGAAGACTTCGTCGCGGCCAATCCCGTGCAACAAGCCAAACTGTTGGAAACCTGGGCCGCGCAGCCCGATCCGGCACGTATCGAATTGATCAACGCCCTACAACAAGGCGAACTGACCATCGATGGCCAGCCAAAAACCCTGCGCCTGAACAATCGCCTGCGGGGTCTGATCGACACCGCCATGGCCAGCCACCAATTGCTCGCCGCCGACGCCAAAATCCGTCTGACTGCCGCGCAGCAATTGCAGAAAAGCGCGAAACCCGCGCAGCTGAAATTCCTCGACCAGCAACTCGCTGGCGAAAAAGACGAAAGCGTCCATGCCGCTCTGAGCCTGGCGCTGGCCAATCTGCAACTGGTCGATAGCGACCCGGCGGTGCGCCTCGCCGCCGTACGCCTGCTCGGCGAAACCGGCGACCCACTGGCGCGAACACGCCTTGAAGGTTTGCTTGAACCCGGCGTCGAGAGCGATGCCGGCGTACGCACCGCCGCCGAAACCAGCCTCGCGCAAGTCAAACGCAAACTGCTGATCGGCGAGATCCTCGGCCAGGCGTTCAGCGGCATGTCGCTCGGCTCGATCCTGCTGTTGGCCGCGCTCGGTCTGGCGATCACGTTCGGCCTGCTCGGCGTGATCAACATGGCCCACGGCGAAATGCTGATGCTCGGCGCCTACTCGACGTACGTGGTGCAGTTGATGTTCCAGCGCTACGCACCGCAAGCCATCGAGTTCTACCCGCTGATCGCCCTGCCGGTGGCGTTTTTTGTCACGGCGGCAATCGGCATGGCCCTGGAGCGCACGGTAATTCGCCACCTCTACGGCCGGCCACTGGAAACCCTGCTCGCCACCTGGGGCATCAGCCTGATGCTGATTCAGCTTGTGCGTTTGTTGTTCGGCGCGCAGAACGTTGAAGTCGCCAACCCGGCGTGGCTGTCCGGTGGCATTCAAGTGCTGCCGAATCTGGTGCTGCCGTACAACCGCATCGTCATCATTGCGTTCGCACTGTTCGTCGTCGTGCTGACCTGGCTGCTGCTGAACAAGACCCGCCTCGGCCTCAACGTTCGCGCCGTCACTCAAAACCGCAATATGGCCGCCTGCTGCGGCGTGCCGACCGGGCGCGTCGATATGCTCGCCTTCGGCCTCGGTTCGGGCATCGCCGGCCTCGGCGGCGTGGCGCTGAGCCAGATCGGCAACGTCGGCCCGGACCTCGGCCAGAGCTACATCATCGATTCATTCCTGGTGGTGGTGCTCGGCGGCGTCGGCCAGTTGGCCGGTAGCGTGCTGGCGGCCTTCGGCCTCGGTATCGCCAACAAGATTCTCGAACCGCAGATCGGTGCGGTGCTTGGCAAGATCCTGATCCTCGCGCTGATCATTCTGTTTATCCAGAAACGTCCGCAAGGCCTCTTCGCACTGAAAGGACGGGTGATCGACTGATGAACCAGCCTCTGTTAGTCACGGCCACACAAAAGGCCGGACCGAAAGTCACCCTCGCGGTCGGCGCGGTGATCCTCGCGCTGCTGATTGCCTTGCCGCTGCTGTCGTTGTTGCCGCCGGAAAATGCTTTGTCGGTCTCGGCATACACGCTGACGCTGGTCGGCAAAATCCTCTGCTACGCCATCGTCGCGTTAGCGCTGGATCTGGTTTGGGGTTACGCCGGGTTGCTGTCACTGGGTCACGGTCTGTTCTTCGCCCTCGGCGGTTATGCGATGGGCATGTACCTGATGCGTCAGGCCGCCGGTGATGGTCTGCCGGCGTTCATGACCTTTCTGTCATGGAGCGAACTGCCGTGGTACTGGACCGGCACCAGCAGCTTCATCTGGGCGATGTGTCTGGTGGTGCTGGCGCCGGGATTGCTGGCGCTGGTGTTCGGTTTCTTCGCCTTCCGTTCGCGAATCAAGGGCGTGTATTTCTCGATCATGACCCAGGCCCTGACCTTCGCCGGCATGCTCCTGTTTTTCCGCAACGAGACCGGGTTTGGCGGCAACAACGGCTTCACCAATTTCCGCACGATTCTCGGTTTCGGCATCACCGAACCGGGCACCCGCGCGGTGCTGTTTCTGGCCACGGTGTTGCTGCTGGTGGCGAGCCTGTTCATCGGCTGGCGCCTGGCGCAGAGCAAGTTCGGCCGGGTGCTGACCGCATTGCGCGATGCGGAAAACCGCTTGATGTTCTGCGGCTACGATCCGCGCGGTTTCAAGCTCTTCGTGTGGGTGTTGAGTGCGGTGTTGTGTGGCCTGGCAGGGGCGTTGTATGTGCCGCAAGTCGGGATCATCAATCCGAGCGAAATGTCGCCGACCAACTCCATCGAAGCGGCCGTGTGGGTGGCTCTCGGGGGTCGCGGCACGCTGATCGGCCCGCTGCTCGGCGCCGGTGTGGTCAACGGCATGAAGAGCTGGTTCACCGTAGCGTTCCCGGAATACTGGCTGTTCTTCCTCGGCGCGTTGTTCATCGTCGTGACGCTGTACTTGCCCAAAGGCGTGATCGGTCTGCTGAAGAAACGAGGTGAACAATGAGAGTCACGGCGAGCGCTGAATTCATGTTGGAACCGGCCTTTTTTCCCGTCGAACCGAACAAGGACGAGGGCACCAGTCGCGACTCGATCGGCCTCGGCCAGCGCGTCGGCCCGGGTCTGGATACCCGTCACGGCACGATCCTGACCCTGGAAGACATCAGCGTCAGCTTCGATGGCTTTCGCGCACTGAACAATCTGAATCTGTACATCGGCGTCGGTGAGTTGCGCTGCATCATCGGCCCCAACGGCGCGGGCAAGACCACGCTGATGGACGTGATCACCGGCAAGACTCGCCCCAGTCACGGCAAGGCCTGGTTCGGTGAAACCCTCGACCTGACGCAGATGAGCGAAGTGCAAATCGCTCAGGCCGGCATCGGCCGCAAGTTCCAGAAGCCGACCGTTTTCGAGGCGCTGAGCGTATTTGAAAACCTGGAACTAGCGCAGAAGACCGACAAGTCGGTGTGGGCCAGTCTGCGTGCGCGCCTCAGTGGCGAGCAGAAGGACCGGATCAGCGAAGTGCTGGAGACGATTCGCCTGACCACCTCGGTCAATCGCCCGGCCGGGTTGCTCTCTCATGGTCAGAAGCAGTTTCTCGAGATCGGCATGTTGCTGATGCAGGACCCGCAATTGCTGCTGCTCGATGAGCCGGTGGCGGGCATGACCGATGCGGAAACCGAGTTCACCGCTGAACTGTTCAAGTCACTGGCGGGCAAGCATTCGCTGATGGTGGTGGAACATGACATGGGCTTTGTCGGCTCGATTGCCGATCACGTCACCGTGCTGCATCAGGGCAGCGTGTTGGCCGAAGGCTCGCTGGAACAGGTACAGGAAAACGAGCGCGTGATCGAGGTCTACCTCGGCCGCTAAGGTTTGCGAATACAAAACCTGTGGGAGCGAGCCTGCTCGCGAAAGCGGTGCATCAGGCGATGAAGATGTTGAATGTCAGTCCGCATTCGCGAGCAGGCTCGCTCCCACAGGGTTCTGTGTGTAACAGAAGGAATTTGAACATGCTGCAAGTCGACAAGCTGCACCAGTATTACGGCGGTAGCCACATCCTCCGGGGCCTGTCTTTCGACGTGAAGGTCGGCGAAGTCACCTGCCTGCTTGGCCGTAACGGCGTGGGCAAGACCACCCTGCTCAAATGCCTGATGGGCTTGCTGCCGGCCAAGGAAGGTGCGGTGAACTGGGAAGGCAAACCGATCACCGCGTTCAAGCCGCACCAGCGTGTCCACGCCGGCATCGCTTATGTGCCGCAAGGCCGGGAAATCTTCGGACGGCTGACCGTGGAAGAAAACCTGTTGATGGGTTTGTCGCGGTTTCCCGGCAGTGAAGCCAAAGAAGTCCCAGGTTTCATCTACGAACTGTTTCCGGTGCTGCTACAAATGAAGCAGCGTCGCGGCGGTGACCTCTCTGGCGGTCAGCAACAGCAGTTAGCGATCGGGCGAGCATTGGCCAGCCGCCCACGTTTACTGATCCTCGACGAACCCACCGAAGGCATTCAACCCTCGGTGATCAAAGAGATCGGCGCGGTCATCAAGAAACTTGCGGCGCGCGGTGACATGGCGATTTTGCTGGTGGAGCAGTTCTACGATTTCGCCGCAGAACTGGCCGATCAGTACCTGGTGATGTCCCGGGGCGAGATCGTCCAGCAAGGTCGCGGTGAAAATATGGAGGCCGAAGGTGTACGCGGGCTGGTAACGATCTAGTACAACGAACTAATCTGTAGCTTCCTAACGATAATTACAAACCATGAATTCGACTGTTTCACCTGCCCTGTTTACCCCGAGCTGGCACGCCGAGCTGGAACTCGCTTACGCCCGTTTCGGTGACTGCACGCGTCCGGTCATGCGCCGGCACCTCGGTCCGCTGCGGGTGCAAAAGCACCTGTACGCCGAAGGCCCCGAGGTCTGCCAGCACATCATCGTCCACCCGCCAGGCGGGATTGCCGGCGGTGATCGCCTCGATATCAGCGCACGTGTCGAGCAACACGCCTGGGCGCAGATCACCAGCCCCGGCGCGGCCAAGTGGTACCGCGCGGGTGGGCCGGCGTATCAAAAGCTCGACTTGAAAGTGGCGGCCGGGGCGACGCTGGAATGGCTGCCGCAGGAGACCATCGTCTACAGCGCCGCGCAGGCTGAGCTGAGTACTTCGATTGATCTTGAAGGCGATGCGCGGCTGTTTTATTGGGACGTGGTGGCGTTGGGTCGCCCGGCCAGTGGCGAGCGTTTTGACCGTGGGCATTTTCAGGCGCATCTGGATATTCGCCGCGATGGCCGATTGCTCTGGCATGAACGCCAGCGCATTGTCGGTGACGACGGTTTGCTTGATTCGCCGATCGGGCTGGATGGTCATCCGGTGTTTGCGACGTTATTGGTCACTGGTGAGATTGATGCTGAGTTGCTGGAGCGCTGCCGCTCGCTGGGCCACGAAGTGCGTGGGGATCTGACGCAGTTGCCGGGGCTTTTGGTGGCTCGTTGTCTGGCCAGTGAGGCGCTGCTCGCCCGCGCCTGGCTAATCGATTTATGGCGTTTGCTCAGACCCGCCCTGCTGGGTCGCGACGCGGTATCCCCAAGAATATGGAGCACCTGAAAAGCGACCCTCACCCCCCGCCCTCTCCCGGAGGGAGAGGGAGCCTGACCGAGTCGTTTGAAATGAATGTAACTGCCTGAGCGAATACTGCTGACTGAACCGGCCACTGAAAACAACCGAGATCAGTCCCCTCTCCCTCGAAGGAGAGAACCTGACCGAGTCGTTTGAAATGAATTTAACTGCCTGAACGAATACTGCTGACTGAACCGGCCACTGAAAACAACCGAGATCAGTCCCCTCTCCCTCGGGAGAGGGCTAGGGTGAGGGGTTGCTCCAACGGGCACCCCGCGCCCGCAAGAACCTCACAAATCTGCCCTGATGGAACCCCACAATGGACCTGACTCCACGCGAAAAAGACAAGCTGCTGATCTTCACCGCCGGCCTCGTCGCCGAGCGGCGTCTGGCCCGCGGCGTAAAACTCAATTACCCGGAAGCCATGGCCTACATCTCCGCCGCGCTGCTCGAAGGCGCGCGTGACGGCCAGACCGTGGCCGAGCTGATGCACTTCGGCACCACCCTGCTCAGCCGCGAACAAGTGATGGAAGGCATCCCGGAAATGATCCCGGAGATCCAGGTTGAAGCGACGTTTCCCGACGGCACCAAACTGGTCACCGTCCACCAGCCGATCGTCTGAGGCCGCGCCATGACTTACACCATTCGCGATGCGCTGCACGCCGACCTGCCGGCGATCCGTGACATCTACAACGACGCCGTGCTCAACACCACGGCGATCTGGAATGAACAAGCCGTCGATCTCGGCAACCGCCAGGCGTGGTTCAGCGCGCGTCAGGCCCAGGCTTATCCGATTCTGCTGATCGTCGACGCCGACAACAGCGTGCTCGGCTACGCTTCCTTCGGTGACTGGCGACCGTTCGACGGCTTTCGCCACACCGTCGAGCACTCGGTTTATGTGCGCAGCGACCAGCGTGGCAATGGCCTCGGCCCGCAATTGATGGCAGCGCTGATCGAGCGCGCCAGAACCTGCGGCAAACACGTGATGGTCGCCGCCATAGAAAGCGGCAACGCTGCCTCGATTCGTCTGCATGAGCGCGCCGGTTTCAACATTACCGGGCAGATGCCGCAAGTCGGCACCAAATTCGGCCGCTGGCTCGACCTGACCTTCATGCAGCTGACCCTCAACCCTGGCGCGGAACCGCCTGACGCCAACAAGGAGTGACACCGATGAACGCCGCCCAACTGCGCCGCGTCAATGCTGAAAGTTTTGCGCATTACCGTCAGGGCCTGATTGATCTGCTGCTCGATGCCGTGGGTTACGGCGCCAGCGTCGGCTTCATGGCCGACCTCGATGCGGCGCAGGCGCGCGCGTATTTCGATGACGTGCAGGACAACGTCAACAAGGGCAGCGTGCTGCTTTGGGTGGTGGTCAAGGACGAGCAGGTACTGGCCAGTGTGCAACTGGGCCTGTGCCAGAAGGCCAACGGCCTCAATCGTGCCGAGGTGCAGAAACTGCTAGTGCGGGAACACGCACGACGTCGCGGCCTCGGCCAGCAACTGATGAGTGCGTTGGAACTCGAAGCGCCGAAACACAAGCGCGGCATGCTTTACCTCGACACCGAGGCCGGCTCGCCCGCCGAAGATTTCTACAAGGCGTTGGGCTACAGCCGCGCAGGCGAAATCCCTGATTACGCCTGCGATCCGCACGGCACCTATCGGCCGACCGCCCTCTATTACAAGATTCTGCAAGGAGCCCAGTGATGATTCCTGGCGAGTACCAGATCCAGCCCGGCGACATCGAACTCAACGTCGGCCGCCGCACTATCAGCCTGAAAGTCGCCAACAGCGGCGACCGGCCAATTCAGGTCGGTTCGCACTATCACTTTTTTGAAACCAACGACGCGCTGACCTTCGATCGCGCCGCCAGCCGTGGCATGCGCCTGAATATTCCGGCGGGCACCGCAGTGCGCTTTGAACCGGGGCAGAGCCGCGAGGTTGAGTTGGTGGATTACGCCGGGCATCGGCGGGTGTTCGGGTTTGCCGGACGAATAATGGGTGACCTCTGACATCTGCGTGCACCGCTGCCCTTACCCCAGCCCTCTCCCGAGGGAGAGGGAGCCGATCACCGATAGCCGGCCCACCGCGTACAGTCCCCTCTCCCTCTGGGAGAGGGCTAGGGTGAGGGTCGATGGCTCACCACTATTTTCCTGAAGGACGCTGCATGAAAATTTCCCGTCAAGCCTACGCCGACATGTTCGGCCCCACCGTCGGCGACAAGGTGCGCCTGGCCGACACCGAGCTGTGGATCGAAGTCGAACAAGACTTCACCACCTACGGCGAAGAAGTGAAATTCGGCGGCGGCAAAGTCATCCGCGACGGCCAGGGCCAAAGCCAGTTGCTGGCTGCCGAAGTGGTCGACACGCTGATCACCAACGCGCTGATCATCGACCACTGGGGCATCGTCAAAGCCGACGTCGGCCTCAAGGACGGGCGCATCGCCGCGATCGGCAAGGCCGGCAACCCCGACGTGCAGCCCAACGTGACCATCGCCATTGGCGCCGGCACCGAAGTAATCGCCGGCGAAGGCATGATCCTCACCGCGGGTGGCATCGACACACACATCCATTTCATCTGCCCGCAGCAGATCGAAGAAGCACTGATGAGCGGCGTCACCACCATGATCGGCGGCGGCACCGGCCCAGCCACTGGCACCAACGCCACCACTTGCACCTCCGGCCCGTGGCACTTGGCGCGCATGCTTCAGGCCGCTGACGCGTTCCCGATGAACATCGGCCTCACCGGCAAAGGCAACGCCAGCCTGCCGGAACCGCTGATCGAGCAGGTCAAGGCCGGCGCCATCGGCCTCAAGTTGCACGAAGACTGGGGCACCACGCCAGCAAGCATCGATAACTGCCTGAGCGTCGCCGATCAGTTCGACGTGCAGGTGGCGATCCACACCGACACCCTCAACGAATCCGGTTTCGTCGAAACCACCCTCGGCGCGTTCAAGGGCCGCACCATTCACACCTATCACACCGAAGGTGCCGGTGGCGGTCACGCACCGGACATCATCAAGGCTTGCGGCTTCCCTAACGTGCTGCCGAGCTCGACCAACCCGACCCGACCGTTCACGCGCAACACCATCGACGAACATCTCGACATGCTGATGGTCTGCCACCATCTCGACCCGAGCATTGCCGAAGACGTCGCCTTCGCCGAAAGCCGGATCCGCCGCGAAACGATTGCCGCCGAAGACATCCTTCACGACCTCGGCGCGTTCTCGATGATCAGCTCCGACAGCCAGGCCATGGGCCGTGTCGGCGAAGTCATCACGCGCACCTGGCAGACCGCCGACAAGATGAAAAAGCAGCGCGGCCCGCTGCCGCAGGACGGCGCAGGCAACGACAACTTCCGCGCCAAGCGTTACATCGCCAAGTACACGATCAACCCGGCGATCACCCATGGCATCAGCCATGAAGTCGGCTCGATCGAAGTCGGCAAGTGGGCCGATCTGGTGCTGTGGCGTCCGGCATTCTTCGGCGTGAAACCGACGTTGATCCTCAAGGGCGGTGCGATTGCCGCGAGCCTGATGGGCGATGCCAACGCCTCGATCCCGACGCCGCAACCGGTGCACTACCGCCCGATGTTCGCCAGCTACGGCGGCTCGCTGCATGCCACCAGCCTGACCTTTATCAGTCAGGCGGCGCAGGAAGCCGGGCTGCCTGAAACATTGGGTTTGAAGAAGAAAATCGGCGTGGTCAAAGGCTGCCGTGATGTGCAGAAAACCGACCTGATCCACAACGACTATCTGCCGAATATCGATGTCGATCCACAGACCTATCAGGTCAAGGCGGATGGCGTTCTGCTGTGGTGTGAACCGGCAGAAACCCTGCCAATGGCCCAGCGGTATTTCCTGTTCTGACGCAGCCGCCACGCTGTAGAAAGGCCTCGGGACCGCGCCTTGCGCACAGTCTCGGGGCCTTTTTCGTGCCGGTATGAAACCACCAAGCAAACAGTCGTGTAATTCTCGCCAAAGGAACTACTATTCGATTCGCTCCACCTCTTTTCAGGAACTGCCCATGCGTCTATCCGAGTTCATCCTGGCGAATATCGAGCCTATCGTCGATGAGTGGGAACAGTTCGCCGCAACGATCACGCCAGCCGCCGACTACCTGGATTCCGCGGCTCTGCGCGATCACGCCAGCGCCATTCTGCGGGCCGCGGCCCGCGACATGAGCAAGCCGCAGAGCCCTGCCGAACAGGCCGCCAAAGCCAAGGGCGAAGGCCCGGAAAAAACCCCGAGTCTGGACGAGGCCGGCGCCAGTCATGGCGAGTTGCGCCACACCGTGGGTTTTGACCTGGTGCAGATGACCTCCGAGTTCCGTCATCTGCGCGCTTGCGTGATCCGCCTGTGGGTCGACAGCCTCAAAGCCCCGGACATGGCCTGTTTTCAGGACATGATCCGCTTCAACGAAGCCATCGACGAAGCACTGGCCGAATCGACTGCGGCCTACGCCGAACAGGTCAATCGCTCGCGAGACATCTTCCTCGCCATTCTCGGCCATGACCTGCGTGCGCCGCTGCAAGCGGTGAGCATGTCCATCGAGTTGCTGCTGCGCAAATCCAGCCTCGAGGGCGATGCGCTGGCCTGCGCCCTGCACATCAAGCGTGGCGCACGGCACATGGCGGCGATGGTCAGCGACTTGCTGGAACTGGTGCGCAGTCGACTGGGCAGAAGCCTGCCGATCGAACCGACGCCAATGGACCTGGCCGATGCCGCACGGGCGGCGATTGCCGAGGCGTGCGCCGGCAATCCGGAGTGCGATCCGAAGCTCAATGTTAACGGCGACCCGCGCGGTACCTGGGATGCCGGCCGAATCGACCAGTTACTGCAGAACCTGATTGGCAATGCCTTGCAGCACGGAGCCAAAAAGCGCGATGTCACTCTCGATATCGATGGCGCGGGCGAAAACGTCTGCCTGTCGGTGCACAACTACGGCACACCGATTCCCGAAGAGGCGCTCGGCACGATTTTCGATCCGCTGGTGCGCAGCGCCGACGAAGAACTCGGACAGCCGTCAACCAGCCTCGGGTTGGGCCTGTTTATCGTCAAGGAAGTGGTGAGTGCCCATGGCGGCACCATCGAAGTCAGCTCGAACGAGACTGACGGGACGCGGTTCAACGTGGTGTTGCCCAGAACGGTTTAAGCAGGATCACCGCGTTATCGTTCTTCGCGAGCAAGCTCGCTCCCACAGGAGACAGTGCTCACATGTGGGAGCGGGATTGCTCGCGAAGAGGCGCAATCAAGCAACTGATAAACATCAGGCAAACTACTCGACCACCAACCGCCCCAAACGCTGGCGCAACATGCGATTCTCGGCACGCAATTCGCGCACCTCTTCCAGCAGATTCAGCGCCAGCGCAACCCCTTCCCACTCCAGCTCCAGATCACGGCGCAACTTCGCCGCACGCTTGGCCAAAGCCAATTCGTAATCGGTGAAACGCCACTCCCGGGGCTGCGCACCCTGAGGTTCGAGGATGCCGTGTTCGACGATTTCGATCACGTAGACGTCCGACAGATCGGCCGCCTCACAGAATTCTGCCAGGTCCAGTTGAACGATCAGGGGGCTGCTCATGATGGCTACTCCGTCGTCGGGTTCAGAAGTTCTCGCGCGGGTTGAAGGCGGCTTTCTTCGCCAGTTCCTGCCACAGTGCCTTGACCTCGTCGTCAGCAGCTTTCGGCATCACGGCTTTGAGCTGGACGAACAGGTAACCGCGTTCGCCTGCCTTGTTTTTCAGACCATGACCCTTGGCGCGCATGCGTTGGCCGTTCTGGCTGCCGGCGGGCACCTTGAGGTTGATCTTGCCGGTCAGGGTCGGCACGGCCACTTCGGTGCCCAGCGCCAGCTCCCACGGGGCCAGCGGCAAGGTGATGATGAGGTTTTCGCCTTCAACATCGAATTTCGGGTGTGGCGCAAAACGAATGGTCAGGTACAGGTCGCCATTCGCCCCGCCACCAACGCCCGGTGCGCCCTGGCCCTTGAGGCGGATGCGCTCGCCGTCGGTCACGCCCGCCGGGATCTTCACGTTCAGGCTCTTGCTGGTGTTACTGACGTGCTGGCCGTTGGCGTTGTACTGCGGCACCTGGAAGGTGACTTTCTTCGACTCGTTCGACAGCGTCTCCTCGAGGAAGATCGGCAGTTCCATTTCCACGTCTTGCCCTCGGCGCCCGGCACTGCGTTGTTGTCGACCTTCGCCGCCACCGAAACCGGGGCCGCGATTGCCGAAGATCGAACTGAAGAAGTCCGAGAAGTCACCGGTGTCGCCACCGCCGCCGCCAAAGCCGCCACGGCTCTGCCAGCCCGGTGGTCCCTGGAACGGCTGACCGTGCTGACCATAACGGCGCAGCTCGTCGTATTCAGCGCGCTTGTCGGCGCTTTTCAGCGCTTCATAGGCTTCCGAGGCGTCTTTGAACTTGGCCTCGGCGTCTTTTTCCTTGCTGACATCGGGGTGGTATTTGCGCGCCAGCTTGCGATAGGCAGCCTTGATTGCCTTGTCGTCTGCTGTCGGCTCCACGCCGAGTATCTTGTAATAGTCTTTGAAGTCCATCGAAGGAGTCACCGTCCGTTATCGATTTCGCGCCGATGCCAGCATGCGCCGATTCGCGCGTGCCAGGTTGACCGATCTCAAAGTTGTGACCGGGTGGCGCAGCAGAAGTTTATCGGCAGTGGACGGCGGTTCTTGCGACCGCCGGTGGTTCTGCCGGCCCATGCCAGCAAGTTTGGGGCAAAGCTTGAGGTTTCAAGGCAGTTTAGTCGTGAAATAGCAGATGACCGGCCTTCGAATCTGGCGCGCACTGACATACACTGCGCGGCCGTTTTTTTGACCGGAACCGAAAGACATGAAAGACGCCTCTCCAGCCCGTGCCTGCGGCATCGACTTCGGCACGTCCAACTCCACCGTCGGCTGGCTGCGCCCCGGCATGGAAACGATGATCGCGCTGGAAGACGACAAGATCACCCTGCCGTCGGTGGTCTTCTTCAACATCGAGGAACGTCGTCCGGTGTACGGTCGTCTGGCGCTGCACGAGTACCTGGAAGGCTACGAAGGCCGGCTGATGCGCTCGCTGAAAAGCCTGCTCGGTTCCAAGCTGATCAAGCACGACACCAGCGTGCTCGGCACGGCGATGCCGTTCAAGGACTTGCTCGGCCTGTTCATCGGCCAGTTGAAGAACCGCGCCGAAACCGCCGCCGGTCGGGAATTCGAGCAGGTGGTGCTCGGCCGTCCGGTGTTCTTCGTCGATGACGATCCACTGGCTGACCAGGAAGCCGAAGACACCCTGGTCGAAGTGGCGCGCAAGATCGGCTTCAAAGAGGTCTCGTTCCAGTACGAACCGATTGCGGCGGCCTTCGACTACGAGTCGACCATCGAGAAAGAAGAGCTGGTGCTGATTGTCGACATCGGCGGTGGTACCTCTGACTTCTCGCTGGTGCGCCTGTCGCCCGAGCGTCGTGGCCTCGATAACCGTCACGATGACATCCTCGCCACCGGCGGTGTGCACATCGGCGGGACCGATTTCGACAAACAGCTGAGCCTGCAAGGTCTGATGCCGCTGTTCGGCTACGGCAGCCGCATGAAGAGCGGCGCCTACATGCCGACCAGCCACCACATGAACCTGGCGACCTGGCACACCATCAACTCGGTGTACTCGCAAAAATCCAGCCTGGCGCTGGGCAGCATGCGCTACGACATCGAAGACACTGGCGGCATCGATCGCTTGTTCAAGCTGATCGAACAGCGCGCCGGGCACTGGCTGGCGATGGAAGTCGAAGAAACCAAGATCCAGCTGACCCACAGCGACAGCCGCCATGTGCCGCTGGACCGGATCGAAGCCGGGCTGAGTGTGGAACTGACGCGCGTACTGTTCGAATCAGCGATCGATGCGTTGCTGGAGCGGGTACGCGGCAGTGTTACGCAGTTGTTGAACGATGCCGGTGTGGCGGTGGAACAGGTCGACACGGTGTTCTTCACCGGTGGTTCGAGCGGCATTCCGGCACTGCGCAACAGCGTCTCGGCGATGCTGCCGAATGCGCGGCATGTCGAAGGGAATATTTTTGGCAGCATTGGTAGCGGTTTGGCGATTGACGCGATGAAACGCTATGGCGCCATGAACTGACCTGAAATCGGCGTCGCGCCTTTCGCGAGCAAGCTCGCTCCCACATTTGACCGCATTTCTTCAGTTGAAATGCAATTCAGTGTGGGAGCGAGCTTGCTCGCGAAGGCGCCAGATCAGGCGACACAGATTCATCGGTTAGACCATCCCGCCCAGCTTCAACTCACTCTTCAGGTACGCATAATAAATCGGCCCCGCCACCACCCCCGGCAGGCCGAACGCGGCCTCGAACACCAGCATCGCCAGCAGCAACTCCCACGACTTGGCACTGATCTGCCCGCCGACAATCCGCGCGTTGAGGAAGTACTCGAGCTTGTGGATAAAAATCAGATAGCCCAGCGCGGCAATCGCCACCCAGATCGATAGCGACAGGCCGACGATGGTGATCAGCGTGTTCGACATCAGGTTGCCGATCACCGGCAGCAGGCCGAGCAGGAAGGTCAGCACGATCAGGGTTTTGGTCAGCGGCAACTTGATGCCGAACATCGGCAGGATCACCGCGAGGAAGATCCCGGTGAAGAAAGTGTTGAGCAGGGAAATCTTGATTTGCGCGAAGACGATGTTGCGGAAGGCCTGCACCAGCAAGTGCAAGCGATCAAACAGGGCCGCCGCCAGCGGTTTGCGCTTGGTGACGTCGGGGATGCGCTGCAAGGCGATGATCGCACCGAGCACCATGCCGATCAGCAGCGTCACAAACATATGTGCCGCGTCTTTGCCGACCAGTTGCAGGTCGGACAGGTGCTTGCCCATCCACTCGCCAATCGCTACGCGAAATTCCGCAGCACTGGCCGGCAGATAGGCGTCGATGAACGGCGGCAATTGCCCCCGCGCGCGGTCGACCACGCCCATGAACTTGTCCAGTGAGGCGCCGGGATTTTCCGCTTCATGCAATAAGAAGCTGATGGCGCCGGCAAAGATCAACGCCAGCACACTCACCACTAACGTGCCCAGCAACGCCACCGCCAGCCAACGCGCGCGGCGGCCTTCGATCAGCCGTTGCAGTTGCGGGGTGAGCATGTTGACCAGTTCAAATACCAGCAGCCCGGCCAGCAGGCTCGGCAACAAGCGCAGCGGCAGCACCAGCAGCAAACCGCCGAAAATGATGATGCAACTGACCCAGAACACTACATGACGCTCAGAAAACGTTGGCATACAGCCTCAAAACGAACGGCGTAAAAGGATTGGCAGTCTGCCAGCGTTCCGGGGTGAGCACTAGAAATATGCGGTGCTTCAGGTCCCCTCACCCTAGCCCTCTCCCAGGGGGAGAGGGAACCGATTGGGGGATGCTCTGGATATCCAGTGACCTGAGACAGCGCCATGGAATCCATAATCGACCGGTTTTTTTCAGGTCGACGAGTTTCTTGAGACACCGCGGTCAGTCCCCTCTCCCTCCGGGAGAGGGTTAGGGTGAGGGCAAATCTCAAGCGGACGCGTCGACCCTGACACTCCACAGAACCGGATTATTTTTTCTTCAGGCAATCACTCATGAACGTCTTGCGCGCATCGCCGGTCAGGGCTTTGGTTTTCGCGTCGGCGTTACAGGTTTTCATTTTCTCCTGCTGCGGAGTCAGGGCCTTGGCATCGTTGGCCGCTGGCGCTGCCTTGAGGCAGGTGCTCATGAAGGTTTTGCGCTCATCGCCTTTCAGACTCTTGGCGGTCGCATCAGCATTGCAGGTGGTCATCTTGTTCTGTTGCGCCGTGGCGGCAAAACCTTGGGAACACAGGAGCAAACCAATCATCAACAAAGGGACACGCAACATCTTCATGGAGTTTTCTCCTTGTCGCCGTACCGATGGGAACGGCCTCTGCTGGAGTGTAGCCAAATCTTGTTACACCTTCCTGCCTTCCAGATGGCTACGGCGATACTGCTCTGGCGTACACCCGGCCTGCCGCGCGAACATGGCGATAAACGCCGAGCCACTGCTGTAGCCGAGATCGAAGGCGATTTCCTGCACGCTGCGCGAAGTTTCCAGCGCCTCGATTGCCGCGAGATAGCGCAGACGCTGGCGCCACTCGCCGAAACTCATCCCCAGCTCCCGAACGAATTGCCGGGCCAGCGTGCGTTCGCCGACGTGCACCTGCAGCGCCCAATGCGCCAGCGGCTGATTGTTGCCCGGCTCGGCCTGCAAGGTTTCGAGAATCGCCAGCAACCCCGGACTGCTCGCGTACGGCAGATAGCATTCGTGCACTGGCGCCTGTTGCAGTTGATCGACGAGAACCTGAGCCAGACGCTGATCGGCATCGAGTTCAGGAATCTTCACGTCGCGGGCGGCGAAGTCTTTGAGAATCGCCTTGAGAATGTCGCTGATCGCCAGGGTACAGGCGCGCTTGGGCAGTTCGGCGCAGACCTTGGGGTCAAGGCACACCGCGCGATAGTTGACCGGTTGATGGCTGTAGAAACTGTGCTCGACCTGCGGCGGCACCCACACCGCGTACTGCGGCGGCGACATGAAACGGCTGCCGTCGACGTCCATGTGCAGCACGCCATGAGCGGCGTACTCCAGCGTGCCCCACGGATGCCGATGCGGCGCGGCGAATTCGTGGGCATTGAAGTCGGCGTAGCGGAAGTACACCGCTGACGGCAGTTCGCTGAAATCCAGCAGATCGATGTGTTTGCTGTTCATGCTGTCCGGTTTCAGAGGCAGGTTGTCCGGTTCGCAGTATAGGCCTGCATCCAGACAAGGGATAATTGCCCTTCATCAACGTACTGGTTTCGACTCATGCAATACGCGTTTCCGCTGCTGGCGATTTTTATCTGGGCCGGCAATACCGTGATCAACAAACTGGCGGTCGGGGCGATTTTCCCCGCCGAGATCGGTTTCTACCGCTGGCTGCTCGCCGGTTTGCTGTTCACCCCGTTCATGCTCAAAGCCGTAATCGCGCACTGGCCGCAGATCCGTCCAAACCTGGGCAGGATTTTCATCCTCGGCGTACTCGGCATGGCGGTCTATCAGAGCCTCGCCTACTTCGCCGCAACCCTGACCACGGCGACCAACATGGGCATCATCCTCTCGCTGATGCCGTTGATGTCGCTGGCCATGGCGATCATCAGTCTCGGCCAACGCCTGACCGCCGGTGCACTGGTCGGTGCGGTTCTGTCGTTTGCCGGCGTATTGGTCGTGGTCTCGTCCGGCAGCCTCGGCGCGTTGCTGCAACACGGCGTGAACATGGGTGATGCGATGATGCTGATCGCCACCCTGGCCTATGCGATCTACAGCACTTTGCTGAAAAAATGGCAGCTGCGCCTGCCGCCGCTGGTGTTGCTGTATTTGCAGGTGCTGGTGGCGATTGTCGTGTTGTTTCCTTTGTATGCCGCCTCGCCAAAAACCGGTTTGACCCTGCAGAACATTCCGCTGGTGTTGTATGCATGCCTGCTGGCGTCGATGCTTGCGCCACTGGCGTGGATGCAGGCGGTGCAGCGGTTGGGGCCGAGTCGCACGACGTTGTTCTTTAACTTGCTGCCGTTGATTACCGCGCTGATTGCAGCAGTGGTGTTGAAGGAGCAGTTGGCGATGTATCACCTGGTGGGTGGTTTGTTGACCTTGGGCGGGGTGATTTTGTCCGAGCGCTGGACCACCGTGTTGGGCCGCCGGGCCAGCGTTGCCTGACCCGGCCTCTTCGCGAGCAAGCTCGCTCCCACAGGGAAATGCATTCGAATGTGGGAGCGAGCTTGCTCGCGAAGAACGATGACTAGGTCTTGCGGTTAAACGCCGGCAGCCTTTAGCCGCGCCGCATGCTCGACAAACAGCCGCACCGGATCCGCGCCCTTGCCGACCAGCCCCAGCGACTGATTGACGATGTCGAAGTGATCCAGCGGATAGTCATCGCCAATCACCGTGCCCAGATGCGAGCTGTACCGCCCGACCATGCCGTCGCACTGCCCCGGCTCACGCACGAAGGTTTTCGCAAACAAGCGACAACTGCGATTGGTGCCGTCGAACAGATTACCGCCACGATCAGTCTTGCCCGGCTGCAACGTCCCTGACCAAGAGTAATAACGCACACCATTGACCTCCTCCGGCCCGTGCCCACCCCAGGTTTCAGGCAACCCCTGTGGATAACGCTGATTGAACAGCGCCACACCCTCAGTCGTCAGCGATTGGTGCGAGGCGTGAATATCCACCGGCAGTTTCGGCCCGTGGTAACCGGTCTCCAGCAGTGCCATCAGCCAGCCGACAAAACGCAGCAATGCTTCAAGCAGACGGCCCTTGGCGCTGTCCGCCGGGTAGTGTTTTTGCAGATAGTCGGCCAGTTCCGAGCCATGATTCGGTCCGGCGACCGACGTCACCGAGGCCACCAGATCCGGCCGTTTCGCCGCCGCATAGCGCGCCGTCAGCGAACCCTGACTGTGGCCGAACAGGTTGACCTTGTGCGCCCCGGTCTCGCGCAAAATCTCATCAATCCGCGCCAGCAACTGCTCGCCGCGCACCTCCGTCGAATGCAGCGGCGACACCTGTACAGCAATCACCGTCGCCCCACCACGGCGCAGCGCCTTGATGATGCCGTACCAGTACGGATAGAGAACTAGCCGGATAAACCCGAGCATGCCGGGCACCAGCACCAGTGGATAACGCGTTGACATGGGCAAACATCCTTGTGGTCGGTGAGTGGATGCCAGGCGTGCAAAACGCCCGCCAAGCATCCTCCGTGATGATGACAACTCGACGACCAGCCTACTTCAGGCCCACCACCCCCGCCACAATCAGCCCGACTGACAGCAGTTTGACCAGCGTCAGGCTCTCGCCCAACAGGGCGAAACCGAGGAACACCGTGCCGAGTGAGCCAATCGCGGTCCAGATCGGGTAGGCGATGCTCACCGGCAACTCGCGCATTGCCAGTGTCAGGAAGTAGATCCCGCCGATCGCCGCAATCACCGTGATCAACGACGGCCAGAGCCGGGTGAAGCCTTCGGCGTATTTCATACCCATGGCGAACGTCACTTCAAATCCGGCGGCGATCAGCAGGAACAGCCAGGCCACCTAGAACTCCCGGGCAAGGCTGAGCAAACGCTGCTCGGCCTCGGCCAACGACACCGCGAACGTGCGTTCGGCGGACTCTTCGCCCTCGGCAGCGACCACGCTGACGTCGTTGATGCCGATGAACCCCAGCGCCGTGCGCAACCAGGGATCGGCGTGGTTCAAGGCTTCCAGCTCGCCGCCCGTGCCGAAGCCAAAACCACCGCGACTGGTGACGATCAGCGCCTTCTTGCCCTGCAACAGCGGCGTGTACTGGGCGACGCCATTGTCCAGCGTGTGATCGAACGTCAGGCCCAGCCGCACGATCTGATCGACCCAGGCCTTAAGGCCGCTGGGTACGCTGAAGTTGTACATCGGCGTGGAAATCAGCAGCAGGTCGTGGTCGAACAACTCGCCGACCAATTGATCGCTCAATGCCAGATCAGCCTGCATCGACAACGGACGCGCTTCAGGCTCCGGATAAAACGCGGCAGCGACAAAAGCCTCGTTGACCGCCGGAATCAACGCTCGGCCGACTTCACGCCGGGTCACCTGCGCCTGTGGATGACGCACCTGCCAGGCGCTGAGAAAACTTTCCGCCAGACGCCGCGAGTGCGAACGGTCACCACGTGGGCTGGCATGTATCGCAAGAATCTTGCTCATCTGAAACTCCTTGAGGCTAGACTTTGATTGCTGTGTCGCTGCAGATTGCAGGCAGCAGACCGTTGCCTCAAATGAGCAAAAATCAGTCGGGATGAATTGATTTCATCCATGGAGTTTTCCAATGTTTGCCTCGTTACCGCTGACCGCCCTGCGCGCCTTTGAATCGGCATCACGATTGCTGAGCTTCAAGGCTGCCGCCGAAGAGCTGTCGGTCACGCCGACCGCGATTTCTCATCAGATCCGTTCGCTGGAAGACTGGCTCGGTGTCGCGTTGTTTGAACGTCTGCCACGCCAAGTGCGCCTGACCGAGGGCGGCGAACGCCTGTTTCGCAGCCTGCACGGCGCATTGCTGGAGGTGGCGCAAAGCGTCGACACCCTGCGCCCGCAACGCAACGCCAGCACGCTGACGCTATCGACCACCGCCGCATTCGCGGCGCTGTGGCTGGTGCCGCGTCTCGGGCGCTTTTACGCGCAGCATCCGAACATCAACGTGCGCCTCGATACGCACTGCGAAGTCATCGATCTGCATCAGGACGCCAGTGTCGATCTGGTCCTGCGCTACAGCCTCGACGATTACCCGAACCTGTATGGCCTGTGCCTGTTCGATGAGTCGTTCGGCGTTTACGGCTCGCCCGAGCAAGTGGCGCTGGCCGCGCGGCGCACGCCAACGTTGATCAGCGTGCGCTGGCACAATTCCAAGCTGTATGCCCATGGCTGGGAAGCGTGGTGCGCCAAGGCAGGCGAAAACTGGTTACACGCGCAACCGGCCATCCGCGAATACGATGAAGAGCATTACGCCCTGCAAGCGGCGATCGCCGGGCAAGGGCTGGTGCTGGCGAGCAATATTCTGGTGTCGGAGAGTGTCGCCAGCGGTTTGCTGGTGCCGTTCATGGGCCAGGTTCAGGTCGATGGCGCCGGGTACAGCGCGTTGTGCGTGCCGGGGCGCGAGCGGCATCCGCCGGTGCGGGCGTTTTTTGCCTGGTTGCGCGAGGAGGCAGTTTTGTCCGCGCTGGCGCCAAGATCGCAGCTTTCGGCAGCTCCTACAGGGGTTGCGTAAACCGATAAAACTTTTTGCAACGCTCACGACTCACAGCTTAGGTAGCGACCGCGTCCGCAGAACGTGGCGACAATCGGATTAGCCTCCAGGAGATCGAAATGAGCGACGACCTGCATCTGTCAGATGTTCAAACCTTGCGCGAACGTGCGCGCCAACACGTCGAGAACGGCGCCGTCACCGAGGGCTACAGCGCCGACCGTGAAGAGGTGCTGCGCTTGCTCAATGAATCGCTGGCCACTGAACTGGTCTGCGTGCTGCGCTACAAGCGCCACTACTTCATGGCCAATGGCGTGAAAGCCCATGTGGCCGCCGAAGAGTTTCTCGAACACGCCACCCAGGAAGCCCAGCACGCTGACCGTCTGGCCGAGCGCATTGTGCAATTGGGTGGCGAGCCCGAGTTCAACCCCGACATGCTGTCGAAGATGTCCCACGCGCAATACGTGGCCGGCAACACCCTCAAAGAGATGGTCTACGAAGACCTCGTTGCCGAGCGGATCGCCATCGACAGCTATCGCGAAATCATCCAGTACATCGGCGAGAAAGACCCGACTACGCGACGTATCTTCGAAGATATCCTGGCGCAGGAAGAAGAGCACGCCGATGACATGGCTGACATCCTGAACGACCTCTAACCCTTCAAAACCGCCTTCGCGAGCAGGCTCGCTCCCACATTGGAATGCATTTCAAATGTGGGAGCGAGCCTGCTCGCGAAGGGGCCATTTTGGGCACCGACTATTTAGTGGGTTTGACGGTAACCGGCGCCTTGCCCGCCTTCATCTGCTCCAGCAACGGCGCACACTGATTCGGCTCACCGCCACTCGGTGCCACCAGCGCCAACAGCCCCGCCGCCGGCGCGGCGATCACACCCAGCGCAACCATCCCCGCCCCGCGCAACATCAGCGGCACAGCCTTCACACCCGCGTCCGGCTTGATGAACTTGCCGCGCACGTAAAGCGGTGAACGCAGGGAAATCAAACGCCAGCCCTTGGATTCCGGGGTCACCGTCAGATCCAGTTGCTCGGTGGCCATGTTCGCCGTGCCGTCGATATAGATGATCGCGTTCTCGGTATCGAAGACAAACAGCTGCGTGGTCGCCAGACCGGTCTTGATGTCGAAGTCTGCCGCCGCGCAGTTGATCTTCACTTCCTTGTCGCCAAAGATCTTGCCGACCACATAGTTGCCGACGTTGAGCCCGGCCAGTTCCATCAGTTCGCGGCTGATCGCGCCGTCGTTGATCAACATCTTCAACTTGCCGTTGGCGCCGCCCAGTAGCTTGGCCACCGAGTTGCCGCGACCAGTGATATCGGCGTCGCCGTTGAGCTCACCGAAACTGGTCTTCATCGGCTCGAACGTCGGGAACAGCTCCTTGAGCTTGAACTTGCGCGCGGTCAATTTCGCGCGGCCCTCAAGCGGTTCGGTACGACCGTTGAGGCGGATCTGTGCATCAAGATTGCCGCCCGCCACGCCAAAGCGCAGTGGCTCCAGGCTGAGCTCGCCATCGTTAAGTTTCAGGTGGGTATAGAGGTCGTTGAATGGCAGTTTCTCGCTGTGGACGATGCGCTTGCCGGTGAACTCGACGTCGGCATCCATCGCGCGCCAGCGGTCGGTCTTGAACTCTTCCACCGGCAGCACTTTATCGGCCGGCTGTTTGCTCTCGCCGCCGCGCGCCTTCTGCTTGTCATTGGAGTCAGCGCCGATCAGCGGTGCGAGGTCAGCGAACAACAGTTGATTGGAAAGCAACGCGCCGCTGAGTTTCGGCCGTGGCTGGCTGGCGACGTAGGTAAGGTCGCCATGGATGTCGCTGCTGCCGATCTTGCCGTTGAACTGCTCGTAGGTAAATTTCGCCCCGGCCTCATCGTGCAGTTTGGCGATCAAGTGACCGTCAGTGGAATACGGAGGGGTGTCCGGCAGGGTCACGCCAGTCAGCGGATAAAGATTGCCGAGGCTGGCGCCGGCCAGTTTCAGGCGCAGATCGAGGGCGCCGAGGTTGAGCGGATCCGTCAGCGTGCCGGCCAGTTCGATGCGAGTGTCGCCGATCTTCGCCTGGGCCTGCAGCGGGAATGGCTTGCGCGCATCCTGCAAGGCGAGCAGCCCACCGATCTTGCCTTGGCCGGTTAGGTTTTGACCGTGGTATTGGCCTTTGACCTTCAAGGCAAACGCGTAATCCTGCGGCGCACCGCCCTTGTCCTGCGCAGTCTTCGCTGCTTTGTCACCGACGATATCGCTGTAGGGGATGGGTTTGCCCAGCGGATCGATCAGCACATCCAGATTGGTTTTGAGCGTTTGATCGTCGAGGGTGACATGGCCCTTGTCAAAACCGATGGCGCCGATGTCGACCACCCAGCTCGAGGGTTCAGCGTTCGGATCTTTCGGGTCGAACTTGAATGTCCAGTTGGCGCGGCCATCGGCCAGACGCTGCAACTCGGCATTGGGTTCGGTCAGGTCGATGCGCGGAATCACCACGCGTTGCGCCAGCAATGCCAGCGGCGAGATACGCAGCTCAACGCGTTTGAGCGTGACCATCTGCTGCTTTTTCGACCAGTCCGGGTTGCCCAGGCTCAAATCCTCAGCGACCACGTGCGGCCACGGCACCCAGGCGCGCCAGCCACCCTCGTCCGGCTCGCGCTGCCAGATCACCGCGAGGTTGCCATTGATGGCAAACGGTCGGTGCAGTTCTTCCGAGACTTTGGCGTTGAGCGGCGGTTTGATACGGTTCCAGTCGAAGAACACGATGATCAACACCAGCACGGCCAGTAGCAGCACGAGGATGGCGAAGGTCCAGCTGAAGATTTTTCCAGTGCGCGTCATGCACAAAGCTCCTGATCACGACCGCACGCAAAGACTGCGGCGTACGGCTGAAACGGCGGGCCAAAGCGGCCCTCATGAAATCTACGACTGGCAAACCAGCCGCAGGTTTAATCGAAAGGCCGATTACCGCGCAAAAAGTTGCGCGAAATCTGACCGATCAGTCGAACAGTGTTACCGCGACCCGCACTTTTGCGAGGCGCGAGTGAGTCGGAAATACCCACCCCGGTGCAAAACCGTCGCCCGGAAAGCCGCGATCTAGAGCCTCCCGGCAGAACAATCAATTCTGTTGATTATTACCATTGCGTTTATGAACTTTTATATCGACTTATCGAGAGTAGCATTGCCCTCGTACCCACTTTATCGCCCTCCCAAGGAGCAACCCATCATGAAACGCCAATTACTGCTCAGCCTTACCCTGTCGATGCTAGCCAGCACTGCTTTCGCCCTGCCCGCTGCCGACCAGGCTACCCCGCAAGTGAAATCCAGCCACTCGGTATTCAGCCAGACCGTAGCAGCTGATGGTTCGGACCGTACCCCACAAGGCCAGACCCTGGCTGAAGGCGGCCGTGATCGCCTGGAAGAGAAAGGCCTGGTTCAGGACGGCTACGACAAGACCCCACAAGGTCAGACCCTGGCTTCCGACGGCAGCGACCGCACCCCACAAGGCCAGACTCTGGCTTCCGACGGTAGCGACCGCACTCCACAAGGCCAGACTCTGGCTTCCGATGGTAGCGACCGTACTCCACAAGGCCAGACCCTGGCTTCCGATGGCGGCGACCGCACTCCACAAGGTCAAACCCTTGCCGAAGGTGGTGGTGACCGTGTGATCGAACGCAACAGTGCCTTGAGCTAAGCCCATGGCGGCCGCGAAAAAAAGCCCAATCACCGGATTGGGCTTTTGACTTTTCTGGCCGGTGAAATCTTCTGCACCATGTCCTCTCGTTCGACGCCGACAAAGCCGATTTGCTAGAGTGCGGCGCTTGTCCTGCCAAAGAACACACCCTGCGATGCTGCCCCGCGCCGAACAGAAACAACAGACCCGCAACGCCTTGATGGACGCTGCCCGCCACCTCATGGAAAGCGGCCGAGGATTCGGCAGCCTGAGCCTGCGCGAAGTGACCAAAACCGCCGGGATTGTGCCCACCGGTTTCTACCGGCATTTTGCCGATATGGATGAGCTCGGCCTGGTGCTGGTCAGTGAAGTCGGCCAGACCTTCCGTGAAACCATCCGCTTGGTGCGCCACAACGAATTCGTCATGGGCGGCATCATCGATGCCTCGGTGCGGATCTTCCTCGACGTGGTCAGCGCCAATCGCTCGCAATTCCTGTTTCTCGCCCGTGAGCAGTACGGTGGCTCGCTGCCGGTGCGTCAGGCAATCGGCCGGTTGCGCGAGAACATCAGCTCCGACCTGGCGGCCGACCTGACGATGATGCCCAAGCTTCAGCACCTGGATGCCGCCGGTTTGAGCGTGATGGCTGACCTGATCGTCAAATCGGTCTTCGCTACCCTCCCCGACATCATCGATCCGCCGGCCGAAGCCTTGCCGGAACATCTGACGCCGCAGGCGAAGATCACCCAGCAACTGCGCTTTATCTTTATTGGGCTCAAGCACTGGCAGGGGCTGGGCAGTACCGAATAACCTTCCTTTATTTCAGCCCAGACCAAATCCCCTGTGGGAGCGAGCTTGCTCGCGAAGGCGTCGTGTCAGCCAACTTCTAAATCACTGACCCACCGCTTTCGCGAGCAAGCTCGCTCCCACATTTGGTTCGGCCCATCGGCCTCCATTTGGTGCATAAAAAAATCTTCACGCACCAAAACATTCCAAAATTCCGCAACATCTTGAAACATCCACTACGCTCCGACAGGGATTTCCTACATCTCGTTCGATTGGCAAGGCCCTTGCTCTAGCCCGAGTATTGTCCATAACTGGAAGCTTTCCGATGCTGGTGATTCACCGCAGAATCGACCCTCAACCCGTCTGGGCCGCCGAGTTGCACCTGACCTTCGAAGCGCGGAGCAAAAGCCGTTTGCGCTGTTTCAGTGCCGAGGGCGAAGACGTCGGGTTGTTTTTGGAGCGCGGACAGCCGCCGCTGTATGACGGCGAATGCCTACAAGCTGAAGACGGCCGCATCGTCCGCGTCTGCGCCCGCCCCGAGCAATTGCTGCACGTCACCTGCGCCAACGCCTTCGAACTGACCCGCGCTGCCTATCACCTGGGTAACCGCCACGTCGCCTTGCAGGTTGGCGATGGCTGGCTGCGCCTGCTCGACGATTACGTGCTCAAGGCGATGCTCGAACAGCTTGGTGCGCAGGTAGAAGCGATCGAAGCGCCATTCCAGCCCGAGCACGGTGCCTATGGCGGCGGCCATCACCATTCACGCCACGGCGACGAAGACTTCAACTACGCGCCGAAACTCCATCAGTTCGGCGTACGCCTGTGAATCCTGCCTGGGCGCTGCTGCGCCTGGCCAGTCCGCAATTGCCGATTGGCGGCTACAGCTATTCGCAAGGCCTGGAAATGGCAGTGGATAACGGCCGCGTGAACAACCCGGACAGTGCCCGGCGCTGGATCAGCGATCAGTTACTGCTCAACCTCGCCCGCTTCGAAGCGCCGCTGCTGCTCGCGCATTGTCAGGCGGCGGCGGATGGCCGATGGGCCGAGCTGCTGAGCCTCTGCGAAAGCCATCGCGCCAGCCGCGAGACGCGCGAGTTGCATCTGGAAAGTCGGCAGATGGGTTATTCGTTGCAACAACTGCTCAATGGTTTGCCGGAACTCGACGCAGCCGCCCGCGATTTTCTTGATCAATGCCCCGAACCGCATCTGGCCCTGTGCTGGGCGCTGGCCGCGCGCGCTTGGGGCATCAGCCCGCAAGACGCCCTCGCCGCGTGGTTATGGAGCTGGCTGGAAAACCAGCTCGCCGTCCTGATGAAAACCTTGCCGCTGGGCCAGCAAGCCGCCCAGCGCCTGACCAGCGAACTGCTGCCGTTGTTACAACAGGCGCAGCAGGACGCCAGCCGAATCAATCCCGACCACATGGGCAGCGCCGCGTTCGGCCTGTCCTTGGCGTGCATGGCCCACGAGCGCCAGTACAGCCGCCTCTTCCGCTCTTAGGAGAAACAACCATGAACACACAACCTCTGCGCGTCGGCATCGGCGGCCCGGTCGGTTCCGGTAAAACCGCGTTGACCCTGGCCCTTTGCCTGGCCCTGCGCGAGCGCTACAACCTCGCCGTGGTCACCAACGATATCTACACCCGCGAAGACGCCGATTTTCTCGTGCGCAACGAAGCCCTCGCGCCCGAGCGGATCATCGGCGTGGAAACCGGTGGCTGTCCGCACACCGCGATCCGCGAAGACGCCTCGATCAACCTGGAAGCGGTCGATCAACTGAACCGGCGCTTTCCGGGACTGGATCTGATTCTGGTGGAATCCGGCGGCGACAACCTGTCGGCGACCTTCAGCCCGGAACTGTCCGACCTGACCATCTACGTGATCGACGTCTCAGCGGGCGACAAATTGCCGCGCAAGGGCGGGCCGGGGATCTGCAAATCCGATCTGCTGGTGATCAACAAGATCGACCTGGCACCTCTGGTGGGCGCCTCGCTGGAGATGATGGACAGCGACACCAAACGCATGCGCAACGGCAAGCCGTTCGTCTTCAGCAACCAGAAAACCGGTCAGGGCCTTGAGCAAATCATCGCCTTCATCGAACGCCAGGGCCTGCTGACCGCAGCCTGATTCACTGCTCAACAAGGAAGCTTATCCATGACACTCAAACGTATTCTTGGCGCTGTGGCGCTGCTGCTGACGCCAGCGCTGGCCTTCGCTCACCCGGGGCATGGCGACAGCGGCCTGGTCGCCGGTATCAGCCACCCGATTGGCGGCCTCGACCATTTGCTGGCGATGCTGGCTGTCGGTTTGTGGGCCGCGCAGCAGCAGGGCGCCGCGCGCTGGGCGCTGCCGTGCACGTTTGTCGGCACCATGCTGATCGGCGGCATGCTCGGTTTTGAAGGGCTGGAATTGCCAGCGCTGGAAAGCGGAATTGCCGCATCGGTGCTGGCGCTGGGTCTGGCAGTGGCCTTGGCGGTGCGGCCGCCGTTGGTCATGGCAGTAGCGGCGACGGCGCTGTTTGCGTTGTTCCATGGCGTGGCGCATGGTCTGGAACTGCCAGACATGAGCAGTCCTTGGGCGTATGCGGCGGGTTTCGTTGTGGCGACCGCCGCTTTGCATGCCGTCGGTTATGGCGTGGTTCGCGTGTTGCCGCAGGCAGCGGCGCCGCTGGTGCGGTTGGCGGGTGCGGCTTCGGCGGTGACCGGGGTCTGGTTGTTGGCAGGATGATTTTTTAGCGCCTGCACTGGCCTCTTCGCGAGCAGGCTCGCTCCCACAGATTTTGTGTACGCTGCAAATCCACTGTGGGAGCGAGCCTGCTCGCGAAGGCGGTCTGACAGACACCACATCGCTCAGGCCGGTCTCTCTGCTACCATGTCGCGCAATCGCCCCAGCCGTGACGACGTCCGCCCATGCCCCACGCTTCTCGCTCCACCTCCCTGCCCGAATTGACCGCCCTGTTCGGCGCTGTGCAACAGCACTTCGTCAACGTGATCGTGCCGCTCTGGCAAGGCCCGGGCTGGAACGCCGACATGGCGCTGCCCTATGAGGCGCTGGACGCCACGCATCAACCACTGCCGCCGCAGCGCTATCGGGCGATGGCCTGTGCGCGGCAGCTGTATCTGTTTTCCAGTCTGATCGGGGTTGTGGATAACGCTGAAGTGCGTGCGGCGGCGCTGTTCCGCTCCTTGCAACGGCACTTTCATGATGCGGAGCATGGCGGCTGGTTCTACAGCGTCGATGCCCAGGGCAAACCGCTGGATCAGCGCAAGGATCTCTACACCCACGCTTTTATCCTGTTTGCCTGCGCGCATTACTGGGCAAAATCCGGCGATCCGCTGGTCGAGTCGACGTTGAATGCGGCGCTGGAAATCATCGGCCGGCGTTTCGCCACCGGCGATGGCTTGTACGAAGCCTGCCTGGAACGGGACTGGATCACCCTGCAAACCGGTCCACTGCAAAACCCGCTGATGCACCTGGCCGAAGCGTTCCTCGCCACCCTTGCCGTGCGCGAAGATGCCCAAACGCAGACAGCGTTGCTGGCGTTATGCACAGCCATGCACAAGCAGTTCGTCGATCCGCAATATGGCGTGTTGATGGAGAAGCCGCTCGGGGCTGTGGATAACTGGTATGAGCCGGGGCATCAGTTCGAATGGTATTTCCTGCTCGAATCGTCGCCGTTATTACGTGGTTCGAAACTGCATGCGGCGCTGGATCGGGCATTTGCGTTCACCGAGCAATACGGTGTGGTGCAGTCATCCGGCGCGGTGCGGGCGATGCTCGATCTGGAAACGGACGGACGCCCGCGAGACTCGACTCAACGGATCTGGGCTCAGGCGGAATATCTGCGGGCGCTGACATTGCGTCAGGGTAGTGAAGCGGTGGTGCTGCGCCAGTTGCAGGCATTGCAGCAGCGGTTTTTGCATGCTGATGGCTGGCATGAGTGCCGGGATGAGTTGGGCGAGGTGAGTCGCAAGGACATGCCTTCGACTACGCCGTATCACTTGGCGACTTGTTACCACGGTCTGGCTGAATATCTTCGCTGACTTATAGATCGCTTTCGCGAGCAAGCTCGCTCCCACAGTTGATTTGTGCTGCTCACAAATAGTGTGTTCGGCGCAATTCCAATGTGGGAGCGAGCCTGCTCCGGGCGGCGATCCGACGATTAGCCGTTATGCGGTCTCTAGGCGATCCACTTCTTGTCGCCGGTAAAGCTGATGGTCAGCCAGCGCGCTGCATCCGGCTTGCCCAGCTTCGCCGAGATCTCTTCGCGCAACGCATCCAGTTGCCCGACATTGCTCAGCGCATAATCCGCCGGCAACACCACATGAATCTCGATAAACCGCGCCCGCCCGTGCTTCTGCACGTACGACACGTAATCGTCGAAACCATGCTCGATTTTCGCCGCGTCCATCACCTGGCGCACCTGATCATCCAGCGTGTCCGGGGCAATCCCCAGGACATCTCGCAGGGCCGGGCCAAGAATCTTGAACGCCGGCGGCAACATGGTCAGGGCCAGCACGATCAGGATCAGCGGGTCGACATACACCGCCCACTGCCCATAGCCCTGCGACTTGAGCAGCAGCGCCGCAAGGAAGCTCACCAACAGGCCCACGGACAGCATCGCGTCCACCAGCCAACTGATGTTGTCGAACTGGATCAGGCTGGATTTGAGCTTGCGATTGCGCTGCCGTACGTAGAAGAAGTAGGCGAATTCGACCACGGTAAACACCGCGGCATAAATGATCACCAGCCCCAACTCGATGTCGCGGCCACCGTTGATGATGCCGAACACGCCGTTGAGAAACGCGTAGATCGCGATCAACATCAGGAAGCTGCCTTCGATCAGCAGCACCATCGGCTCCAGATGCCAGAAACCGAACTGGAAACGGTGATTGCTTTGCTTGGCGATCAGCTTGGCGGTGATCAGCATCAGGACCTTGATGAACGTTGCGATCAGCGAGAAAAAACCATCGAACAGGATGGATTGCGAACCTGAAACAAAACCGGTGACGATCCCGGCAATCGCCACCGCCAACATCAGAATGGTCGATTGTTTGAGCAGTGCCTGCTCACCTCGGTTACTCACTTTGACTCCTCGAAAAACCCTGAAAACCGCGGGGTGCGGTTGGGTTGTTGCGAGGGGAGTTTACCTTATCGGGATTTATTGCCTGTGACGGCCCCTTCGCGAGCAAGCTCGCTCCCACATGAGACCGCGATCAAATGTGGGAGCGAGCTTGCTCGCGAATGGCTTCAACGCGGTCTTAGGCCTTGTTCCGCTCGATGGCAAAACCCGCCCAGGTCTGGCTCACCGGCATCAATTCCAGACTGTTGATGTTGATGTGCGCCGGCGCGTTCATCACCCAGAAAATCGTCTCGGCAATGTCCTGCGGCTGGATCGGCTCGGCACCAGCGTAGGTCGCGTTGTAGCGTTCCTGATCGCCGGCAAAACGCACCAGCGAGAACTCGCTCTCGCACAGCCCCGGCTCAATGTTGCTGACCCGCACGCCCGTGCCTTGCAAGTCGCAACGCAGGTTCAGCGAGAACTGTTTAACGAACGCCTTGGTCGCGCCATACACATGGCTGCCCGGATACGGATAGTTACCCGCGATGGAGCCAAGGTTGACGATGCCGGCGCCACGACCATGGGCGATCAGGCGCGGCAGCAACAAGCGGGTGGCGTACATCAGGCCTTTGACGTTGGTGTCGACCATGGTGTCCCAATCGTCGAGATCGCACTTCGGCGCCGGGTCCACGCCCAATGCCAGACCGGCGTTGTTAATCAGGCCACGCAGCTTGGCGAACGACGGCGGCAGGTTGGCAATCGCCGCTTCCATCGCCTTGCGATCGCGCACATCAAGCACCAGACCGTGCACTTCGGTCTGTTTCGACAATTCGGCGCACAACGCATTGAGGCGTTCTTCACGACGGCCGGTCAGCACCAGTTTCCAGCCAGCCTCGGCAAAACGGCGGGCGCAGGCTTCACCAAATCCGGACGTCGCGCCGGTGATAAACAGGGTGTTGGACATCGTGTTCTCCTTGCTTCGGCCGCCGGGGCAGCCCTTGGAATAGAAAATCAGCAGGCAGCATGCCCGCCCGCGCATTCACGGGCAACACCCACAAGCTGTACAAAAAACAACCAGACATGCCAACGCCATAGCGACCGTGGCCTGTAGCCATGTGCACGCATGTTATCCACAGTCCCTTCCACAGTTTCCGGGGGCAACTGGAAACGCGCAAAGCCGCGCCACACAAGGCTTTGCGGGCGAAATAGAAAGTTTTTTGCTTGACCCTGAAGCGGCAGATGTGCGGGAGATGGCATTTTGCACGACCGAGCAGTCAGCGCAGTGATTGCGCGAGGCCAGTAATTACGGCCCTCAGCGCAGTCTTTCCAGAGTTTAATCACAGACTTATCCACAGGCTTGTTCACCCGGAATCGCTGCTATCCGCGACACTATAAAAAGGTTGACAACAAAGACTTCAAGCCCCGCAAAAACGCCTGATCAAAAAACAACCACACACTTGCAGGCCACGGTTTACATGGCGCGCAGCCAGATACACCCACGTTATTCACAGCCAGCTCCACAGCAAACGGGGACAAGTCAAAACTGTGGAAAAACAGCCATTTGCAGCGTCTATATGTCGCGCTTTGGCAGCTTGGGGAATTTGTTTTCCACAATTCTGGATTCTGGCGCAGATCAACTGTAGGAGTGAGCCTGCTCGCGATAGCGGTGTATCAGCCACCGGTGATGGCGAATGGGAAACCGCGATCGCGAGCAGGCTTACTCCTACAGGGGGTTGCGGTGGATTTGCGGAATGAAAAAACCCCGGGACTTTCGTCGCCGGGGTTGTGCATAACGTCGAAGAATCAGTGCCCGCCCAGATAGGCGTTACGCACCTCCTCATTCACCAGCAACTCTTTACCCGTGCCCGTCAGGCGAATCTCGCCGTTAACCATCACATATGCGCGGTCCGACAGCTTCAGCGCATGGTTGGCGTTCTGCTCGACGAGGAAAATGGTCATCCCGGTTTTCGCCAATTCGCGCAGGGTCGCGAAAATCTGCTTCACCACAATCGGCGCCAGGCCCAGGCTCGGCTCATCGAGCAGCAACAACTTTGGTCGGCTCATCAAGGCACGGGCAATGGCGAGCATTTGCTGTTCACCACCAGACATGGTCATCGCCCGTTGGTTACGTCGCTCTTCAAGCCGTGGGAACAGCGTAAACATGCGTTGCATGTCCTCTTTGGCGTACTTGTCGCCAATCGGGATGGTGCCCATCAGCAGGTTTTCCTCGACGGTCATGTCGGGGAACACTCGCCGCCCTTCCGGCGACTGCGCAATGCCGTTGGAAGCGATGTAGTGCGAGGACTTGTGGGTGATGTCGACGCCTTGATAAAGAATCTGCCCGCCTGCCGCCCGTGGCTGGCCGAAGATCGACATCAGCAACGTCGATTTGCCGGCACCGTTGGAGCCGATCAGGCTGACAGTTTCCCCTTCGTTGATCTGCAGCGAAACACCTTTGAGGGCCTGGATCGGGCCATAGAAGACGTCGAGGTCTTTGAGTTCGAGGATCGGTTGCGTCATACCAGCTCCTCTTCGTCGGCGCCCAGATAGGCTGCGATCACTTTCGGATCGTTGCGGATCGCTTCAGGCCCGCCTTCGGCGATGACGATGCCGTGGTCCAGCACCACGATGTGGTCGGAAATGCTCATAACCATGCCCATGTCGTGTTCGATCAGCACCACGGTCAGATCGTGCTCGTCGCGCAGCAGCCGGATCATCGCGCTGAGCGCTTCGGTTTCCTGAGGGTTGAGGCCGGCGGCCGGTTCGTCGAGGCAGATGATCTGCGGCCGCGTGCACATGGCCCGGGCAATTTCCAGACGACGCTGTTGGCCGTAGGAAAGCTCACCGGCGAGCCGGTTGGCGCAGTCCACCAGATCGACCACCTCCAGCCAGTAGAACGCGCAATCCAGCGCGTCACTTTCGGCCTTGCGGTAGCCCTTGGTATTGAGGATGCCGGCAAGCATGTTGCGGTTGACCCACATGTGCTGGGCCACCAACAGGTTTTCCAGCACCGACATTTCCTTGAATAGGCGAATGTTCTGGAACGTCCGCGCCAGGCCTGCACGGTTTACCAGGTGCGTGCCGCCGAACATCTTGTAGTACATACGGCTGAGGAAAGATTTCGGCGAAACGAAGTCGGTCGGTTTGAACGACTCGCCGAGCAACTGGATGACGTTGGTCTGCTGACCGCGCACATTGAGTTCGATCTTGCCGCCCGAGGCCTTGTAGAACCCGGTCAGGCAGTTGAACACCGTGGTCTTGCCTGCACCGTTGGGGCCGATCAGGGCGAAGATCGAGTTGCGTTTGACCTTCAGGCTGACATCGCTCAAGGCCTTGATGCCACCGAAATGCATCATCAGTTTTTCAACAGAGAGTACGACTTCACTCATGGCGCAGTCCTCTCATAGTGAATGGCACCTTTGCGTGGAGTGACCCCGGTCCGACTGATGCGAATCAGCCCGCGTGGTCGCCAGATCATCATCAACACCATCAGGATGCCGAACAGCAGCACGCGATATTCGGCAAAGCCGCGCAGCAGTTCCGGGGCGACGGTGAGCACGAATGCCGCGATCACCACGCCGATGGTCGAGCCCATACCGCCGAGCACGACGATGGCGAGGATCAACGCCGATTCAAAGAAGGTGAACGAGGTCGGGTTGACGAAGCCTTGGTAGGTGGCGAAGAACACCCCGGCAAGACCGGCGGTCGATGCCCCGATGGTGAACGCCGAGAGCTTGACCAACACGTGATTGAGGCCCATCGAGCGGCAGGCGATTTCATCTTCACGCAAGGCTTCCCAGGCGCGGCCGACCGGCATTTTCACCAGACGATGCTTGATGTACAGCACGGCCAACACCACGAGAAACAACACTGCGTAGATGAAGTAGTACTTCACATCCGGGTTGTAGGCGATGCCGAAGAACTCATGAAACGGCACCCCGCCATCCTTCGCCCGCTTGCCGAACTCCAGACCGAAGAACGTCGGCAATGGCGCCGGCATGCCGTTCGGGCCGCCAGTCAGCGACAACCAGTTGTTGAGGATCAGACGAATGATTTCACCGAAGCCCAGGGTCACGATCGCCAGGTAGTCGCCATGCAGACGCAGCACCGGGAAACCGAGGATGCAACCGGCCAGCCCGGCAGTGATCGCAGCCAGCGGCAATACCGTCCAGAAACCCAGACCCAGGTATTGATAACCCAAGGCCAGACCGTAGGCACCGATGGCGTAGAACGCCACATAACCAAGGTCGAGCAGACCGGCCAGACCGACCACGATGTTCAACCCCAGCCCCAGCAGCACGTAGATCAGCCCGAGGATGACCACGCCGAGCAGATAGGAGTTGGAGACAAACGGCACGATGACCGCCAGCACAATCAGCAACGGAATGATCCAGCGCAGCGAGGATTTGTGATCGGCAGGCAGCACGTGCACACCAGAGCCGGTGCTCTCGAATCCGTCGAGAATTTTCAGGCCCTTGGGCGTTTGCAGGAACAGGCTGAGGGCAAAGCGGCCAAGCATGACAATGCCGATGATCCAGGCCACGCGGGTCGGTTCGAGGTTAAAGCTGTAACCCTCGAGCACGACGCCGACAATCGGGCCGAAAACGATCAGGGCAATCAGGCCGGCAAGAATCGCCTCAACCAGGCTTTTTTTGATATCGATGGATTTTTGAGTGGTTGAAGACATCGCTTACACCTTCGACACAAGAGGACGGCCCAACAGGCCCTGCGGCCGGAAGACCAGAACAAGTACGAGCAGCGAGAAGCTGAACACGTCTTTGTAGTCGGAGTTGACCAGGCCGGAGAACAGCGACTCGGAGATGCCGAGGATGATCCCGCCGAGCATTGCCCCGGGCAATGAACCGATCCCGCCGAGTACCGCTGCGGTAAACGCCTTGATGCCGATAATGAAGCCGGCATAGAAGTCGAAGGTGCCGTAGTTCATGGTGATCAGCACGCCGGCCAGCGCCGCCATGGCTGCACCGATGATGAACACATAGGAAATGACCCGATCGGTATTGATGCCGAGGATCGAAGCCATCTTGCGGTCTTGCTGGGTCGCACGACACATGCGTCCGAGCTTGGTGTACTTGATGACGTAGGTCAGCAGGCCCATGCCGACGAACGCGGCCACCAGAATGAAGACTTTGGTGTAGGTCAGTTGCACGAAGCCGGTACCGACTTCAACACGCCACGCCCCGGTCAGCAGGGTAGGTACGCCCTGTTGTTTGGCGCCCTGGGCGATCTGTGCGTAGTTTTGCAGGATCAGCGAGATACCGATGGCGCTGATCAACGGTGCCAGTCGGGTGGAGTTGCGCAGGGGTTTGTAAGCGACACGCTCGATGACCCAGCCATACACCGCCGTGATCACGATGGTGAAAATCAGGGTGCCGAGCATCAGCAGCGGGAAGGATTCAATACCGAAGTAAGCCAGCAGAGCCAGACTGATTGCCGCCAGGTAAGCAGAAATCATGTAAACCTCGCCGTGGGCGAAGTTGATCATGCCGATGATGCCGTAGACCATTGTGTAGCCGATGGCGATCAGGCCATAGACCGACCCGAGGGTCAGGCCGTTGACCAGTTGCTGCAGGAAAATACCATCCATAACGCAATCTCACGCAGTGAGAACCTGCACACCAGTGATGTGCGGTTCTTCTAGGAAAAATACAGATTTACGTCGGAGCAATGTCAGCCACGATCAACCCATCCCACACCGTCCCTGTGGGAGTGAGCCTGCTCGCGAAAGCGGTCGATCATTCAACACATGTGTTGGCAGTCATTCCGTCTTCGCGAGCAGGCTCGCTCCCACATTGGATTGGTGGGATCAGCTGATCGCGTCAGCCCTTACTTCTGTTTTTCCAGCTGGTGATATTTGCCGTCCTTGTCCCACTGGTAAACCACGTAGTCGGAGACTTTCAGGTCGCCCTTAGAGTCCCAGGTTTTTTCACCCATGACGGTTTTAACCGGGTTTTTCTTCAGCCAGGCCGCAGCCTCTTCGCCCTTGTTGGACTTCGCGCCGTTGAACGCGGCAGCCAGGGTTTGCACCGAAGCGTAGGCGTACAGGGTGTAGCCTTCAGGCTCGGTACCGGCCTTGCGGAAAGCATCTACCACGGTCTTGCTGTCTGGCAGCAGGCGTGGGTCGGCGCCGAAGGTCATCAGTACGCCGTCGACGAATTGCGGGCCACCGGCGGTGGTCACCAGTTCGTCAGTCACGATGCCGTCATCGGACATGAACTTGACGTCTTTCAGGCCTTGTTCACGCAGTTGGCGAACCAGCGGGCCGGCTTCCGGGTGCAGACCGCCGAAGTAGACGACGTCGGCGCCAGCGCCACGGATCTTGGTAACGATGGTGCTGAAGTCTTTTTCGCCACGGGTCAGGCCTTCGTACAACACAGGCGTCACGCCGCGCTTGACCAGTTGGGCTTTGGTGGCATCCGCCAGGCCTTGGCCGTAGGTGTCTTTGTCGTGCAGTACGACGACTTTCTTGCCCTTGAGCACGTCGACGATGTAGTCGCCGGCCACAATGCCTTGCTGATCGTCACGCCCGCACATACGGAACATGGCGCTGAGGCCACGCTCGGTGACTTGTGGGTTGGTCGAACCCGGGGTGATCGCGATGATCCCGGCTTCGTCGTAGATTTCCGACGCTGGAATGGTCGAAGAGGAGCAGAAATGACCGACCACGCCGGCGACTTTCTGGTTGGTGAGGTCCTTGGCGACCGTCACGGCCTGCTTCGGTTCGCAGGCGTCATCGCCTTTGACCAGTACGATTTTCTCCCCGTTGACGCCGCCTGCCGCGTTGACTGCGTCAGCCGCTGCCTGTGCACCCTTCATGTACTGCTCGCCAAATGCCGCGTTGGCGCCCGTCATTGGACCCGCTACACCGATTTTCACATCAGCTTGAGCAAACGCAGAAACACCCAACGCAGTAGCCACTGCGAGGGCCAGAAAGCCTTTCTTGTAAAACGTCTGGGACATGAGGTGGTGCTCCAAGGTTTTTTTTAGTTGGCACTGCGACTTCGCTTCACTGATTGCTCTGAGCAAGGGCCGTGCCATCGGTTTTTTATTCTTCAAAAAGTCGCTGCTTTCTTGTTATTTCGACTGTTTCGTTCCCATTTTCATTGGGCGTGCAACCGTCTAAACCGCGGAAGGTGAAACCATTTATTTTTTCCGGCGCAACCCGCACGCGCCATCATTGCAACCGCGGCGCCAAACGACGTGCAACCAGCCTGTAACAGCCCGCGTCACCGAACTGCACACTGCTGGTGCGGGACTGCTACAACCCGCACCATTACAGGCTAGTCGCTACGTGAAAAAGCGCCGCGTCCGGCAACATATTTCAACACTCAAATCACAATGCGCAGGCACTGGCCCGCGTGATACAGCGAGAACCCGGCCTCGTACAGGCAACTGCGCAAGCCCACACCGGTCAGGGGCTGCATCGGTGCGAAGGGAATCGGCAGGGCTTGAGGATTTCCGTCACACAGGTAATCAGCGAAAGCCTTGCCGACCACGGTGCCGGTGGTGACGCCACGGCCGTTGTAACCGGTGACGGCCACCAGCCCCGGCGCTGGCTCGAACAGGCGCATGAGGTGATCGGGCGTAAAAGCTATACGCCCGGTCCAGGTGCATTCCCACTCGACCGGTTTCAGATTGGGGAAATAGTGCTGCTGCACGCGATCGGCCCAGGCCTTGAGAAACCAGGTCGGTTTTTGATTGCCGTTGCCCAGGCTGCCGAGCAATAACCGCCCTTCTTTGTCACGGCGGATGCTGCTCAACACCTGACGCGTATCCCACGAGCCCTGCCCGCCCGGGAGAATTTCCTGCGCGGCGTCTTCGCTCAGCGGTACCGAGGCGACCTGGTAGTAATAACCGGGGAAGAAGTTGCGTTTGAGTTCGGTCCAGTCGCCTTCGGTGTAGGCGTTGGAAGCGATGACCACTTGCTCGGCCAATACCGAACCGTGTTCGGTCTGCACCGACCATTTCGCGCCCTGACGCTCAAGGCGAGAGACTGGGGAATGATCGAACATTTGCCCGCCGAGTCCGCTCACTGCGTTGGCCAACCCGGTGACATAAGCCATTGGGTTGAGCGTACCGGCGCGACGATCGAGCAACGCAGCAGCGATTTTTTGCGTGCCGGTGGCTTGCTCGCAGGCCTTGCCGGTCAGCAGTTCGACTGGCGCACCACGGCGCTTCCATTGCTGCTCGCGACTGCGCAGATCCGCCTCGCCCTTGGCGTTGTGCGCCATGTGCAGGGTGCCTTCGCGGCGCAACTGGCAATCGATGTTGTACTTATCCACAAGGCTGAACACCAGCGCCGGCGCCGCTCCGAGCATGCGGTTGAGCTGGCTGCCGACCGCTTCGCCAAACCCGGCCTCGATCTCGTCCGGCGGTATCCAGAGGCCGGCGTTGACCAGCCCGACGTTGCGCCCGGAACCGCCATGACCGGCGCGATGCGCTTCCAGCACGCAGACGCTTTTGCCTTTTTCCAACAGATGCAGCGCCGCCGACAATCCGGTGAACCCGGCGCCGATCACGCAGACATCGACCTTTACTTCGCCCCGCAGCGCGGTGTTATCCGGCCTTTGCGGCGTGAGCTTTTCCCACAGACATTCTTCGCGTAACGGCATTGCCAGACTCCAACAGAAACCTGCCAAACACAGTGCTGATCCTGTGGGAGCGAGCTTGCTCCGGGCGGCGTTCCGACGAAAGGGGCGTATCAGCCAACATCAATGTCGACTGACCCACCGTATTCGCGAGCAGGCTCGCTCCCACAAGGAGGGATCTCCACCTGTCAGTCGAATGTGATGCCCTGCGCCAGCGGCAACTCCAGCGAGTAGTTCACGGTGTTGGTCTGCCGGCGCATATAGGCGCGCCACGCGTCCGAGCCGGACTCACGCCCGCCACCGGTCTCTTTCTCGCCACCAAACGCGCCGCCAATTTCGGCACCGCTCGGGCCGATGTTGACGTTGGCGATGCCGCAGTCGCTGCCGACTGCCGACATGAACTGCTCGGCCTCGCGCACATCGGTGGTGAAGATGCACGACGACAAACCTTGTGGCACGGCGTTGTTCAGGCGCAGCGCTTCCTGGAAATCGCTGTAACCGACCACGTAGAGAATCGGCGCGAAGGTTTCGCTGCAGACCACGTCGCTCTGCTCGGGCATTTCAACGATGGCCGGCGAAACGTAATAGGCGTTGGGGAATTGATCTTCGAGCTGACGCTTGCCGCCGAACACTCGACCGCCTTCGCTCAATGCCTGCTCCAAGGCGTCCTGCATGTTTTCGAAGCTGTGCTTGTCGATCAGCGGGCCAACCAGACTGCCTTCCAGCGGGTTGCCGATGCGCACTTTCGAGTAAGCAGCCTTGAGACGAGTGACGATTTCTTCTTTCACCGACTCGTGGGCAATCAATCGACGCAGGGTGGTGCAACGCTGCCCGGCAGTACCGACGGCGCTGAACAGAATCGCCCGTACCGCCATGTCCAGATCGGCGCTCGGGCCGAGGATCATCGCGTTGTTACCGCCCAGTTCCAGAATGCTGCGAGCGAAACGCGCGGCGACTTTCGGCGCCACTTCGCGGCCCATGCGCGTGCTACCGGTGGCGCTTATCAGTGCGACACGCGGATCATCGACCAGCGCTTCGCCGGCATCGCGACCGCCGATGATCACCTGGCACAGGTTCGCCGGCGCATCGCTGAAATTCTTCACCACGCGATCGAACAACGCCTGACAGGCCAGCGCGGTCAGCGGGGTTTTCTCCGACGGTTTCCACACCACCGGGTTGCCGCAGACCAGGGCCAGCGTGGTGTTCCATGCCCACACCGCAACCGGGAAGTTGAACGCGCTGATCACCCCAACCACGCCCAGCGGATGCCAGGTTTCACGCATATGGTGGCCCGGACGCTCGGAGGCAATGGTCAAACCGTACAGCTGGCGGGACAGGCCGACGGCGAAATCGCAGATGTCGATCATCTCCTGCACTTCACCCAAGCCTTCCTGAGTGATCTTGCCCGCCTCCCAGGAAACCAGTTCGCCGAGATCAGCCTTGTATTCGCGCAGTACTTCACCGAATTGACGCACCAGTTCGCCACGACGCGGAGCCGGTACTTTGCGCCATAGCTCGAACGCATGATCTGCGCGACTGATGTGCTGCTCGACTTCGGCCGGGCCTTCCCAGTTCACGGCGGCAATGCGGCTGCCGTCGATCGGCGAATGCACCGGCACTTTGCCGTTCTGATAAAGGGCCGGGTTCACACCAAGACGATCAAGCAATGCGGCAACCATGGGTCACTCCTCAAGCAAAAAACTGAATGTGTGCGGACGCTTTTTCGCGACCGGGCAGGCCTTTAGTTGTAGCGTCACAATGGCGAGGCAACAAACGACCTTTACGCGAGATATCATTCCGTTTATTCATGCTGCGCACAGAAAGACAAGAAAAGGATCGGCCATGCTCAACAAACGCCACTTGCCCTCGATCACCGCCCTGCAGTGTTTCGAGGCCGTGACCCGGCACCTCAGTTTCACGCGCGCCGCCGAGGAACTGAATCTGACCCAGAGTGCGGTGAGCAAACAGGTCGCGCAGCTTGAAGAGCTGTTGCAGCATTTATTGTTTCGCCGCGTGCGTCGACGTTTGCAGATGACCCCGGCCGGGGATTTGTACCTGGTTGAAGTACGAAAAATCCTCACACAAGTGGAGATGTCGACGCATTACCTGCGTTCCTACGGCGGCGAGACCGAAGTCCTGCGCGTCTCGACGCCCTCGACCTTCGGTGCGCGCTGGCTGGTGCCACGCCTGAAAGGCTGGCGGCTACGCCATCCGTCGATTCATCTGGACTTGTGCAACGAGCAGGAAGCGGATGATCTGCTGCAAGGGCGCAGCGATCTGGCGTTCTATTTCGGCCAGGGTTCACGGCCCGGCACTGAGTGCCTGAAGTTGTTCGGCGAAGAGTTGGTGCCGGTGTGCGCGCCGGGCAGCCTGCCTGATAAGCCGTTTACTGATCCGACGCAACTCACCGATCTGGTCCTGCTGCAAAATGCCTCGCGCCCGCAGGCCTGGCACGACTGGTTCGACAGTCAGGGTTATCAGACCGAGCACAGCTATCACGGGCCGCGTTTCGAAACCTTTTATATGTGCATCCGTGCCGCGCAGGTTGGTTGCGGTGTGGCGTTGTTGCCGCGATTTCTGGTGGAAGAGGAATTGGCCGACGGCAAACTGGTCATTCCTTTTGAGCATGCCATGCCCAGCACCGATGCCTATTACCTGGCATACCCGGAGCATGCGGCGGAAGTGCCAAAGGTACGGGATTTCGTGAAGTGGATGCTGGAGCAGATCGATAGCCCGAATGACTGACCCGATTGAAAAATGTGGGAGCGAGCCTGCTCGCGAAGAGGCCGGCACATTCAATACCCATTTCGACTGAAATGACGCCTTCGCGAGCAGGCTCGCTCCGACAAGGGTTCTGCGGTGATCTAAAAAATTGCTGGCAATCTTCGTCCCTGATATGCGCCACTAGCGCCATCGATTGAGACCGCGCACAGGCGCGGCGCACCTGGAGACCCCGTTATGAGCGAGAGCGTGTTTGCCGATCGCATCGTGCAGAACCTGCTCGACACCGACTTCTACAAACTGACGATGATGCAGGCGGTGCTGCACAACTACCCCAACGTCGAAGTCGAATGGGAGTTCCGTTGCCGTAATAGCGAGGATCTGCGCCCGTATCTGGCCGAGATCCGTTTTCAGATCGAGCGTCTGGCCGAACTGAGCCTGAGCGCCGATCAACTGAGCTTTCTCGAGCGCATCAGCTTCCTCAAGCCGGACTTCCTGCGCTTTCTCGGGCTGTTCCGCTTTAACCTGCGGTATCTGCACACCGGCATCGAGAACGGCGAATTGTTCATCCGTCTGCGCGGGCCGTGGCTGCATGTGATTCTCTACGAAGTGCCGCTGCTGGCGATCGTCAGCGAAGTGCGCAACCGCTATCGCTACCGCGAAACCGTGCTGGAACAAGCGCGCGAACAGCTCTATCGCAAGTTCGACTGGCTGACCGCCAACGCCTCGGCCGACGAGTTGTCGCAACTGCAGGTCGCCGATTTCGGCACCCGCCGCCGCTTTTCGTATGGCGTACAGGCTGAAGTGGTGAATGTACTCAAACACGACTTCCCCGGGCGTTTCGTCGGCACCAGCAACGTGCACCTGTCCCGCGAGCTGGACATGAAACCGCTGGGCACCATGGCCCACGAGTGGATCATGGCGCACCAGCAACTCGGTCCACGGCTGATCGACAGCCAGATCGCCGCGCTTGATTGCTGGGTTCGCGAATACCGTGGCCTGCTCGGGATCGCGCTCACCGATTGCATCACCACCGATGCGTTCCTCGGCGACTTCGACCTGTTCTTCGCCAAGCTGTTTGACGGCCTGCGCCATGACTCCGGCGATCCTGTGGCGTGGGGCGAAAAATGCATCGCGCATTATCACAAGCTCGGCATCGATCCGATGAGCAAGACCCTGGTGTTCTCCGACAGCCTGACCCTGCCCAAGTCGCTGGAGATCTTCCGTGCGCTGCACGGGCGGATCAACGTCAGCTTCGGCATCGGTACCAACCTCACCTGTGACATTCCGGGTGTCGAACCGATGAGCATCGTGCTTAAAATGACCGCCTGCAACGGCCAACCGGTGGCAAAGATCTCCGACGAGCCAGGCAAGACCCACTGTAAAGACCCGAATTTTGTCGCCTATTTGCGACACGTTTTCCAGGTTCCTGCCGATTCCAGTCTATCTAGCAAGGAGTGAATTCATGCAAGCCGTACAGCGTGAGATTGCTGAACAGCTCAAGGTGCAACCGCCGTTCGCCGACCACAAGGCCCTGCAGGCCGAAGTCGCCCGGCGCATCACCTTTATTCAGGATTGCCTGGTCAATTCCGGGCTCAAGACGCTGGTGCTGGGCATCAGTGGCGGCGTCGACTCACTGACCGCCGGCCTGCTGGCCCAGCGGGCGATGCGCGAGTTGCGTGACCAGACCGGCGACAACAGCTACAAATTCATCGCCGTGCGTCTGCCGTACGAAACCCAGTTTGACGAACACGACGCCCAGGCCTCGGTGGATTTCATCGCGCCGGACGAGCGCCATACCGTAAATATCGGCCCGGCGGTGAAGTCGCTGGCCAGTGAAGTCGCGGCGTTTGAAGGCAAGCACGCGGTGTCGGTGGACTTCGTACTGGGCAACACCAAGGCGCGGATGCGCATGGTGGCGCAGTACACCATCGCCGGCGCGGCGCACGGTCTGGTGATCGGCACCGATCACGCGGCGGAAGCGGTGATGGGTTTCTTCACCAAGTTCGGTGACGGCGCTTGTGATCTGGCACCGCTCAGTGGCTTGGTGAAGAATCAGGTGCGGGCGATTGCGCGCAGCTTTGGCGCGCCGGAGTCGCTGGTCGAGAAAGTGCCCACGGCGGACCTTGAGGATTTGTCGCCGGGCAAACCTGATGAGGCTTCGCATGGCGTGACGTATGCCGAGATCGATGCGTTCCTGCACGGTGAACCGGTGCGTCAGGAAGCGTTCGACATCATCGTTGCGACCTACAACAAGACCCATCACAAGCGTGTGATGCCGTTTGCGCCGTAAACGCTGATGAAATGAAAAAGCCCGCTGAGGAGTGATCCTCAGCGGGCTTTTCTTTGGCCATTACATTCATTGATGCGGATGGCCCCTTCGCGAGCAAGCTCGCTCCCACAGGTTTATCTGTTGTTCACAAAATGTGTGACCGACACAGAACCCTGTGGGAGCGAGCCTGCTCGCGAAGAACGATGACGCGGTGGTCCTGATTACTTGACAGTAATCGTGCCTTTCATCATCGAGATGTGGCCAGGGAACGAGCAGAAGAAGCCGTAGCCGCCATCAGCAATCTTCGCTACGTCAAAGGTCAGCGAATCGGTTTCCTTGGCGCCGATGATCTTGGTATGAGCGATGATGCGTGCATCACCTTCCGGCAGGTAGTTCTTGTCGATACCGGCGGCCAGGCCAGCGGTAGCGATCGGCTGCATGTCAGCTTCTTTGCTGATCACCAGGTTATGGCCCATGACGTTCTTCGGCAGGCTGCCGGAGTGGGTCAGTTCGACGGTGAAGGTCTTGCAGCTCTTGTCGATCACGATTTCCTTTGTGTTGAAGGACATCTGATCGGTGGAGTCAACGGTGGTTTTGCACTCGGCAGCCATCAATTGGCTGCTGGCCAGCGCCAGCAGGGATACCGCAACAACTTTGGAAAACATGGTGAATCTCCAAGGCAGGGTTAACAAAAACACGAATGATGGAAAGACTGCCTGAAATCTTCGCAAGTTCCTATGACTTGAGTCAAAAATTGTATACAACTTTCAGGCTATGACATTCATCGAAACAATCTAACGGCCAGAATTCCCGGCCCGCCCTATGATCGGCGCATCTACTGAGACGGAGTGCCTGTCATGTTCTTTAACGGTCTGTTGTGCAGTTTGCTCGCCGCCTACGCCTGTGGCGCCAGCGGTACCTTTGAATCGCCTGAACGCGAAGTTTAGGCCTTGGATCGAGGCTTGCCAGCCATTACCCTGTGACGGATTGACCCAGGAGGAAGGCATGTCTCTGAAATCTGTGTGTGTATTTTGCGGTGCCAACGCCGGCACTGTTCCGGCCTACACCGAAGCCGCCGTCGCCCTTGGCCGGGCCTTGGCCGAACGTAAATTGACCCTGGTCTACGGCGGTGGCGCCGTGGGTTTGATGGGCATTGTTGCTGACGCGGCGCTGGCTGCCGGCGGCGAAGTCATCGGGATCATCCCGCAAAGCCTGATGGACAAGGAAATCGGCCACAAAAGCCTGACGCGCCTGGAAGTGGTCGATGGCATGCACGCGCGCAAGGCACGCATGGCCGAGCTGAGCGACGCCTTCATCGCCCTGCCCGGCGGCCTCGGCACGCTGGAAGAGCTGTTCGAAGTCTGGACCTGGGGCCAGCTCGGCTACCACGGCAAGCCGTTGGGTTTGCTGGAAGTGAACGGTTTCTACAGCAAACTCACCGCATTTCTTGACCATATCGTCGGCGAAGGCTTCGTTCGCGCGCCACACCGTGACATGCTGCAAGTGAGCGAATCAGCGCAAACCCTGCTCGATGCCCTGGATAACTGGAAGCCGACCGTCACGCCAAAATGGGTCGACCAAAAACCCGGCTAACCACGAGGCACCGATACAAGGCAGAATATGCGCCGCTCAACCTCACCTTCGACCCAAGAGGATCGCCCATGGCCAAACCCAATTACTCCTTCGCCAAACGTCAACGAGACCTGGCAAAGGAACAGAAGAAAGAGGAAAAGCTTCAGCGCAAGAAACAAACCGCTGAGGAAGCGGCACTGAACCCTGACGGTGAAGTGGCGACGCAAGATGATGTTGATGCAACCGAAGCGACTGAAACACCGAAAGATCAGGCGCCCGACGCCTGAACCCCACCGGGTTTGATCATCGAATCAGACCCTGCGGATTTGTGACGGGGCTGGCGGTTCCACTGCCGGCCCTCACAGCCCTTCCCCTCCCCAATACAGCAAAATCCCCTGTGGGAGCGAGCCTGCTCGCGAAAGCGGTGTATCAGTGTAAATATTTGCTGCTGACACACCGCTATCGCGAGCAGGCTCACTCCTACAGTTTGATCGGCGTTAATCCAGGGGCATCACGGTGACGCGCACTTCCGGGTCATGATTGCCGCCGCCCAGAATCACCCCGCGCAGCGGTGACACATCGGAAAAATCCCGCCCCCACGCCAGCGTGATGTGCTCCAGCGCAGGCTGCACATTGTTGGTCGGATCGAAATCCACCCAGCCCAGCACCGGACAAAACACCGACACCCAGGCATGCGACGCATCAGCGCCGATCAGGCGTGGTTGCCCCGGCGGTGGCTGGGTCAGCAGATAGCCGCTGATATAACGCGCTGCCAGCCCTCGCGAGCGCACGCACGCCAGCATCAGGTGAGCGAAGTCCTGACAGACCCCGCGTCGTCGCTCCAGTACTTCCACCAAGGGCGTCGCCACTTGGGTCGCCTCGGCGTCGAAGGTGAATTCGCTGAAGATCTTCTGCATCAAGTCCTGCACACCGAGAAGCAATGGCTGCCCCGGCGGAAAACAGCTTTGTGAAAACTCGACGAAACTGCGCTTCAAATGTACGTACGGTGACTGGAAGCGGTAGCGACAAGCTTCGAGCAACTCAGCGGACAACGGCTGGCTGCTGTAGGTCAGCGCATCGCGGGTCAGCTCCCAGGCGGGCGACTGATTGAAATCCAGCACAGGCCGCGCCAGCACTTCCACCGTGAGTTGCGCATTGACCTGCAACTCGTCATGCGGGCGTTCGAAGGCCAGTCGGGTCAACGGATTACCAAACACATCCAGCTCATCGCGCCGTGCTGTCGGGTCCGGACTGATCAGCAATTGCTGTTCGGTGCAACGCTGCCAATCGCATTTTCGCGGCCACAAGTGCGCCAGTTGCTGCGCCAGGGAAACCGGGCTGTCGTAGTGGTAACAGGTGTCGTGGAGGATCTGGTAGCGAGCATTCATCAAACGGACACCGTGCGCTGGCTGACATCATCGACATGGGCGAAATGGCGCAGGGCCAGACGATCCGACACCTGCCCGCTGGCCTCGGCAATGTCCTGCAGCAGATCCGCCAGACCATTCAGAGCGGCTCGTACGCTGGATTCCCCGAACAGCGGATTCTCCAGACATCCCAGATCAAACCGCGCCAGACGCTCGACCAGTTGCGGCAATCCCGCCTCCCGTGGCGCCGCGAAATCATCGTTCAAACGTTTCAAGGTGCGGGTCACCAGTTTCAACTGAAACAACACCGCGTGCGGGTTCTGCTCGTCGAGCAACAACAGGTCGAGCACCGGAATCAATTGCGCCACCGCCAGATAACGTGAGCGGTAGGTGATGCTGCTGTTGCCCAACTCCAGCAACCACTCCAGGCCTGCCTGATCGAAAGCACCGGCGCCACGCAGAAACGCCGCAAGGCTGCTGCTGAGAAACTGCAGTCGCTCGATGCGCCGGCCAATCATCAGAAAGCGCCAGCCTTCGTCGCGGGTCATGTCGTCGAGAGCAAACCCGGAAAGCGCCGCCAGCGACATCACCAGCCGGTTGAGGAAGTCCAGCAGTTCGCCGAAATCAGGCTCGTCGGTGTCCAGTTCCATCGCTTCGCGCTGCAACTCCACCAGCGCTTGCCAGTTCTCCCGCGAAAGCTTGCCGCGCACCTGCGAGGCCGCCCACTGCAAACGCTGCAGGTTGGAACGCAGGCTGAACGACCAGTCCTCACCGAGCAGCGCCGCCAACAGGCGCTCAGGGAGTTCACCTTCATCCGGCAGCAGCGTCAGCCGCTCACCGAGGTCGACCGCCGCCTGCAACGCTTGCGGGTCGTCGCCGTCGACATAGCGCGCGAGCATGATCCGCAGCAGTCGCGCACTGTCGTCACAGCGTTCACAGTAACGGCCGAACCAGAACAGGTTTTCCACCACCCGTGAGGGCAGATACGGGTCGCGTCGTACCAGATCATGGACCCCAACGCTGCGCTGACTCTTCCACTGCTCGCCACTGGGCGGACGATCACCGAGTATCCAAGTGTCTTTGCTCGCCCCACCGCGCTGCATCGACACTACTTCGGCATCAGCCTCGGCGGCCACCCGGGTCAGACCACCGGGCAGCACGCGATAACCGTCAGCACCCGCCACGGCGTACATGCGCATGCCGATCGCCCGTGGTTGCAGTTGACCATTTTCCGCCTGCCAGATCGGTGCCTGGGACAGTTGAGCCAATTCTTGCGCCACATAGGCATAAGGACGCGCCTGCATGCGCTCGGCAAGCGCCTGACGCTGTTTTTCACTCAGATCACGGCCAAAGACCGGCGCGAAGCTCTGCGAAGGAAATGCTGGTTTGATCAGCAGTTCGGGCAGTTTTTCCAGGGCTTGGGCCAACACCGGCGCCTCACCGCACCACCACGTCGCGATCGACGGCAAAATCAGTTCTTCGCCAAACAGGTATTGGTTGATCTTCGGCAGAAAGCCCAGCAATCCCGGCGACTCCAGCACGCCGCTACCCAGCGCATTGGCGACCAGAACCCGCCCTTGGCGTACTGCCTCAAGCAACCCGGGAACGCCGAGTGCCGAGTCCGTGCGCAACTCCAGCGGATCGCAGAAATCATCATCGAGCCGGCGCATGATCGCATGCACCCGACGCAAACCACTGAGGGTTTTCAGGTAGACCGTGGCGTCGCGCACCGTCAGGTCACCGCCCTCGACCAGCGGATAACCGAGCTGACGAGCCAGATACAAATGTTCGAAATAGCTTTCGTTGAAGCGCCCCGGCGTGAGCAGTACCACCAGCGGTGCGTCATCGTCACTGGGCGCCTGTCGCGCGAGGGTTTCCTGCAATGTACGGAAGAATCCCGCCAGATGCTGCACCTTCAGATCCCGGTACAACTCGGGAAAGGCGCGCGACACGATGGTGCGGTTTTCCAGGGCATACCCTGCGCCCGATGGCGCTTGTGTGCGATCGGCAGTCACCCACCAGCGCCCGTCCGGCGTACGTGCCAGATCCACGGCGTACAGGTGCAGAAATATCTCTTCCGGCGGCGCGATATGCTGACACGGCCAGAGAAAGTTGTTGTGACCAAAGACCAGCTCTGCCGGCAGCAAACCTTCACTGATCAACCGCTGCGGCCCGTACAAATCTGCCAACACAGCGTTGAGCAGTCGCGCGCGCTGAGCGATGCCTGCCGACAATTGCTGCCATTCATCCGCCGCAATCACATGCGGCAACAGATCCAGCTCCCATGGCCGATCCGCGCCTTTCGGGTCGGCATAGACGTTATAAGTGACGCCGTTTTCCTGAATCTGCCGCGCCAGCAGTGCCTGACGCTGCACCAGTTGCGCCGGCGTGCTGCGCTGCAACTGATCGAACAACCGCCGCCAGTGCGGGCGCACCGCGCCACTGCCGTCGAGCAGTTCGTGATAAGTGCCCGCCGTCAGCGGGTAGCGGTCTAGCAGGTCAGGCATGGAAAGCTCGGCAGACAGCAAGGAACGGTCAGACTAACGCAGGCACATGACATGCGGATATACGAAAAATCCGCATGTCGCGTGCGATCTAGAAACGTCGCAAATCGATTGTCATCGGTAGCTCGTCACTGATTTCCACGTTGGGTATAGGAAGTTTCCCCGGCGTGTGTCCGACGCGGAAGAATCGCGCCATGCGCCGGCTCTCCGCTTCGTTGGCATTGACCGGCAACGTCTCGTAATTACGCCCGCCCGGATGCGCGACGTGGTACTGGCAACCGCCCAGCGAGCGGCCCATCCAGGTATCGAGCAGGTCGAACACCAGCGGTGCGTGCACGGGTATTGTCGGTTGCAGACAGTTGGCCGGTTGCCACGCACGGTAACGCACACCCGCGACAAACTCGCCAACCCGTCCGGTCGGATGCAACGGCACGGCGATGCCGTTACAGGTCAGCAGATAGCGCTGCGGCGGCAGGCCTTTGAGCTTGACCTGCAAACGCTCCAGCGATGAGTCGACGTAACGCACCGTGCCGCCAGCCGCGCCCTCCTCGCCCAGGACATGCCACGGTTCCAGCGCCTGACGCAGCTCCAGTTCGATGCCGTTGACGGCGTAATCGCCGACCTTGGGAAAACGAAACTCCAGGTGAGCGGCAAACCATTCCGCGCGCAGCGGATAACCGGCGTTATTCAGTTCGACGATGACATCGGCGAAATCCTGTTCGATAAAGTGCGGCAGCAGGAAGCGGTCGTGCAGTTCAGTGCCCCAGCGCGCCAGTTTCGGCGGCGCATAAGGTTCGCGCCAGAAACGCGCGACCAGTGCCCGCAGCAACAACTGCTGGGCCAGGCTCATGCGCGCATGGGGCGGCATTTCAAAAGCACGCAGCTCAAGCAAGCCGAGACGCCCGGTGGCGCCGTCCGGTGAATACAGTTTGTCGATGCAGAACTCGGCACGGTGCGTGTTGCCGGTGACGTCGATCAGCAGGTTGCGCAGCAGTCGATCAACCAGCCACGGCGCGCATTCCTCGCCCGGCTCGGGCATCTGCGCAAAAGCGATTTCCAGTTCATATAAGGCATCATTACGCGCCTCATCGACACGCGGCGCCTGCGATGTCGGGCCAATGAACAAGCCGGAAAACAGATACGACAACGATGGATGGTTGTGCCAGTAACTGATCAGGCTGCGCAGCAGATCCGGGCGGCGCAGAAACGGTGAATCCGCCGGCGTCGCCCCACCGAGAACGAAATGGTTGCCGCCGCCGGTGCCGGTGTGACGACCGTCGATCATGAATTTCTCGGTGGTCAGGCGGGTCTGGCGCGCCTCTTCATAGAGAAATTCGGTGCGTTCGACCAACTCGTCCCAAGTCGCCGACGGCTGCACATTGACCTCGATCACACCCGGGTCCGGGGTGATGCGGAAATTGCTCAGACGCGGATCGCTCGGCGGCTCATAGCCTTCCAGCAGCACCGGGCAATGCAGCTCTTCGGCGGTGGCTTCGATGGCGGCCACCAGTTCCAGATAATCCTCAACCCGCTCCAGCGGCGGCATGAACAGGTACAAACGCCCCTCGCGGGCTTCGGCGCAGAATGCAGTGCGGGTCAGCCAGTCGGCAGATTCGTCGATTTTTGGCACGCGTTCGTCAGTCGCGGCAGGTTCGCCATGACTGTTGAGCTGCGCGGTTTCCGGCAGCTCAGGGAAGTCCTGATTCGGATCCTGAGGATGAATGAACGGATACTCGGCGGCCTTCACCCACGGCTGCGACCCCAACGGCAGGCGATAGCCCAGCGGCGAATCCCCCGGCACCAGTCGGCAATGTTCGTCACGCAGATACCAGCGCCCGCTCTGCCATTGATCGCCTTTGGCGGTGCGCGCCAGCGGCAACACCTGACCGATTACCTTGTTCAGGCCCTGACTGAAGACCTTGCGCAGGCGTGCGCGCTCCAGCGGTTCCTCAAGACGTGAGTCTTCGGCGCTGACATTGCTCGGCAACGTGCCCTCGCGCCAGAGGTAGTAGAAATTGTCTTCGTAGGCCGGGAAGACAAAACGTGTAGGCAATTTCAGGCGCTCGGCGACACTGGCGAGGAAGCGTCCGGCCAGCTCGCCATCCGCTCCGTAGTCCTGCTGCTCATCGGCAATCAGTGCGTTGTTGTGCCAGATCGGCACACCGTCGCGACGCCAATAGCAATTGAGCGACCAGCGCGGCAGTTGCTCGCCGGGATACCACTTGCCCTGGCCGAAATGCACCAGACCTTGCGGCGCGTAATGCGTGCGCATGCGCTGGAACAGTTCAGCGGAAAGTCGCCGCTTGGCCGGCCCCAGCGCGGCGGTGTTCCACTCGGCGCCATCCGGGTCATCGATGGAAACGAAGGTCGGCTCGCCGCCCATGGTCAGGCGCACGTCATCCGCCAGCAGATCGGCATCGATCTGCCGGCCCAGCGCCTGAATCGCCAGCCATTGCTCATCGGTGTAGGGCTTGGTGACGCGCGGCGCCTCCCAGATCCGTTCCACTGACATTTCATGGCTGAACTCACATTCGCATGGCTCGACCAAGCCACTGATCGGTGCCGCCGAGGACGGATCGGGACTACACGCCAACGGGATATGCCCTTCGCCGGCGAACAGCCCGGAAGTGGCGTCCAGGCCGATCCAGCCAGCGCCAGGCAAATACACCTCGCACCAGGCGTGCAGGTCAGTGAAATCGACTTCAGTGCCGGACGGGCCATCGAGGCTTTTCACGTCGGCGGTCAGTTGAATCAGATAACCGGAGACAAACCGCGCGGCCAACCCGAGGTTGCGCAGCAGTTGCACCAGCAACCACGCCGAATCGCGGCATGAACCGGAGGCGTGCTCAAGGGTGTGTTCCGGGGTCTGCACGCCCGGTTCCATGCGAATCAGGTAGCCGATGTCTTCGCTCAAGCGCTGGTTGAGCGCCACAAGGAAGTCCACCGCCGGCAGCGGCGTGCGGTCGATGGCGTCCAGATAGGCTTTGAATTTCGGCGTCAGCGGCAGGGTTTCGAGGTACGGCGCCAGTTCCTTGCGCTCATCGGCGGCGTAGGAGAAAGGGATTTTCTCGGCGTAGGGTTCGAGGAAGAAGTCGAACGGGTTGAACACCGCCATTTCGGCGAGCAGATCGACCTCGATGCGCAACTCATTGGTTTTCTCGGGAAACACCAATCGCGCGAGGTAGTTGCCCTGCGGGTCTTGCTGCCAGTTGATGAAATGCTGCTCGGGCGAGACTTTCAGGGCATACGACAGAATCCGCGTGCGGCTGTGGGCAGCCGGGCGCAGACGTACGATCTGCGGGCCGAGTTCGACAGCGCGGTCATAGCGGTAATGCGTGACGTGATGCAATGCGACATGAATCGACACGGCGTGCCTCCTGCGAGCCTAAGCGTATTCGAAAGCGCGCAAGACTTATGCCATGCAGAGGCTTGGGCGCTTTCCCGGAATGCTTAGGGCAGTACAGCACCAAAATCGGGCGATGCGGGGAAATGGTTTGGGCTGATTGCACGTAAATGTTGCGAAGAGCCCCTCACCCTAACCCTCCCGAAACGTCGGACCGCCCGTAGGGAGAGGGGACTGACCGAGTTGACTAAGCGAGCTACACCGACCTGAAGGTCTTGAGTCGAACTCAAATCTTGAAAAGCATGGAGATCTGCTCCCTTCCCCCTCGCCCCCCATGGGGGAGAGGGCTGGGGTGAGGGGGATGGATCTCCCGGACAACCCAATATCCATCCCCGGAAATGCAGAACGCCAACCCGAAGGTTGGCGCTCTGTTCAGCTCAAGTGATGTTTAGCGCGGTACGACCGGCTTGCGGGTCGGCTTCGGCCCTTTGCCTTTCGCGGCGTCTTTGCGCTCTTTCGCAGCCTGCTGGTTACGGGCAAACGCCGCCGCCTTGGCCTGCTCCCGTTTGTCCCAAGGGTTACCACCATCACTGGCACGTGGCGGCAAGCCAGTGTGCTGGGTGAGAATCTTGGTGGTCTTCTCTTTACCGTCCTTCGCCACTTTATGGCTGCCGGCTGGCGTCGAGTTCTTGCGACGGGCGCTCTGGTAGCTGTCGGTCGCCGGTTGATGAGTCGGGATCAACTGATCCTTGCCCGAACCGATCAGATCAGCGCGGCCCATGCGGATCAGCGCTTCACGCAGCATCGGCCAGCCTTTCGGGTCGTGATAACGCAAGAACGCCTTGTGCAGACGACGCTGCTCTTCGCTCTTAACGATGGTCACGCCGTCGCTCTTGTAGGTGACCTTGCGCAGCGGGTTCTTGCCCGAGTGGTACATCGCGGTGGCGGTGGCCATCGGCGACGGGTAGAACGCCTGCACCTGGTCGGCGCGGAAGCCGTTGCCCTTGAGCCACAGGGCCAGGTTCATCATGTCTTCGTCGGTGGTGCCCGGGTGAGCGGCGATGAAGTACGGAATCAGGTACTGCTCTTTGCCCGCTTCCTTGGTGTACTTCTCGAACATGCGCTTGAACTTGTCATAGCTGCCGATGCCCGGTTTCATCATCTGGTTGAGCGGACCTTCCTCGGTGTGTTCCGGGGCGATCTTCAGGTAACCACCGACGTGGTGGGTCACCAGCTCTTTGACGTACTCCGGCGACTCGACCGCGAGGTCGTAGCGCAGGCCGGAAGCAATCAGAATCTTCTTCACACCCGGCAAGGCACGAGCGCTGCGGTACAGCTGAATCAGCGACGAGTGGTCGGTGTTCAGGTTCGGGCAGATGCCCGGGAACACGCAGGACGGCTTGCGGCACGCGGATTCGATTTCCGGTGTCTTGCAGGCGATGCGGTACATGTTCGCGGTCGGGCCGCCGAGGTCGGAGATGACCCCGGTGAAACCTGGCACCTTGTCGCGGATCTCTTCGATTTCGCGAATGATCGACTCTTCGGAACGGTTCTGGATGATCCGGCCTTCGTGTTCGGTGATCGAGCAGAAGGTGCAGCCACCGAAGCAGCCACGCATGATGTTCACCGAGAAACGGATCATGTCGTAGGCCGGGATCTTCTCCTTGCCGTACGCCGGGTGCGGGACACGGGCGTAAGGCATGCCGAACACGTAGTCCATTTCTTCAGTGGTCATCGGAATCGGCGGCGGGTTGAACCAGACGTCGACTTCACCGTGCTTCTGCACCAGCGCACGGGCGTTGCCCGGGTTGGTTTCGAGGTGCAGCACGCGGTTGGCGTGGGCATACAGAACGGCGTCGCCGCGCACCTTTTCTACCGATGGCAGGCGAATCACGGTCTTGTCACGGGTCATGCGCGGGCTGGCCAGGATCTGTACGACCTTGGCTTCCTGCGGATCGTCGACCGGACCTTTTTCCTGCTCGATGGCGCAGGCCTGGGTGTCCTGGGTGTTCACGTACGGGTTGATGATCTTGTCGACCTTGCCCGGACGGTCGATACGCGTCGAGTCGACTTCGTACCAGTCTTTCGGCGTATCGCGACGGATGAACGCGGTGCCGCGCACGTCGGTGATGTCTTCGATCTTGTGCCCGTAGGACAGGCGCTGGGCGACTTCGACGATCGCGCGCTCGGCGTTGCCGTACAGCAGAATGTCGGCGCTGGCGTCGATCAGGATCGAGTTACGCACGCGATCCTGCCAGTAGTCGTAGTGGGCAATGCGGCGCAGGGACGCTTCGATGCCGCCGAGCACGATCGGCACGTGCTTGTAGGCTTCTTTGCAGCGCTGGCTGTAGACCAGGCTCGCGCGGTCCGGACGCTTGCCGGCCATGCCGCCGGGCGTATAGGCGTCGTCGGAACGGATTTTCTTGTCCGCGGTGTAGCGATTGATCATCGAGTCCATGTTGCCCGCCGCAACCCCGAAGAACAGGTTCGGCTCGCCGAGCTTCATGAAGTCGTCTTTGGACTGCCAGTTCGGCTGGGCAATGATCCCGACACGGAAGCCCTGGGACTCCAGCAGCCGGCCAATGATCGCCATGCCAAACGACGGGTGATCGACGTAGGCATCACCGGTAACAATGATGATGTCGCACGAATCCCAGCCAAGCTGATCCATCTCCTCCCTGCTCATCGGCAGGAATGGCGCTGGCCCGAAACATTCGGCCCAATATTTTGGATAGTCAAATAACGGCTTGGCTGCTTGCATGTCGACGACCGGTGTTGAAGTGAAAATTCGCGGGCGCGGAATATAGCACAAAAAATAACCAATTCCGACGGCAATGGTCGGTTTCTCTTACAACCCGCGTCGAGCCTGCCCGATACCCCGTAACAGGCAAAAAGATCATCGTTCAAACTTAACGTTCATCAGTCCGGTGCCTGCGCCGACTGATGTGGCAACCCTTCAAGGATGAAGCAATGTCACCCAAACAGCCCGCCAAGGGCAGCATCAAAGTCAAGCCCCCCACCAGCCCGGATGCGCCGCAGCAAGGCAATACCGGGCGAGCGCCACGGACGGGGCCTGAACCGTCCCTGCCTGTCCCCTCTGCAACGCGTCCGGGCGGCACTCACGGCACTGCCAGCCCTGAGGTAACAAGACCGTCTCCCGTCGTCATCACGCACACAGCAACCGCCTCGGTGAAAACGGGCGCAACGGGAGCAAAATCGCTGGAGAGTTACCGTATCCCCGCACCTGACCGTTTGCCCCAGGCCAATACCGAGGGCTTGAGGCTGTACAAGGGCCGCGAATACGTCGATGTCGCGCACGGCAGCATCGTGATGGTCGGGGTCGATCCGCAGACCGGCCTCTACCGCGCCCAACTCGCGGCCGAGCGGGTTGCCAGTGGTCCGCTACTGCTGCGCGACGCCGACAGTGGTCTGTGGCATTCGCTCAAGGACGGTGACGCCGTGACCTTGATTGACACTCACCTGCAGACGTTGCGCACGGATCTCGAACTCACACGCGCCAAGGCCGACAGCGACGGGTTATTGCGCCACGAGGGCCGACTGTACCTGTCCCTGCACAACCACGTTTATCAGGTCATACACGATGTGAGTGCCTCTACGGCGACACAAAAAGCGTGGCGTATCGTCAACCCGAAAGATCCCGTGGCAACCGATATCGCCAATATCTACCGCGCCAGCCGCAGCGGCGAAACGCGGACTGTGCGGCGCGATGAGGGCAATCGCTGGGTTTATCATTTGCCAGAGCTGAAGAGCGGCATCACGGATGCAGAGGCGGCCGGGTTAAGCATCGACACTTTGAGGCTGATGTATCTGCCTTTTCAGAAAGCACACGCAGAGTTGGAGAACTCGACTGCGCTTCATAACGATCTCTGGGCTGATATCAAAAAATTGCCGGAGGGCAGTGCAGAGAAAAACCTGAAACTGCTCAACCTTGAGGTGAATCTGCTCAAGCATGTTCACAAGCAAGCAGATTTCGTGGAGTCACTTATTCTCAACAAGAACTGGCTGATCCGCGCAAAAGCAAAAGGGCTGTTCAAACAGGAATTGCGCACCTTCCGGATAGAACGTGCGGAGTTTCTGAATCGACTCATGGCGACCATGGACCTGAGGTTCAAGCCTACGAGCGCCAAAGTCGACGCCGACAGTTGCAGGAAGATGATCCCCCACCTGAACAAGAAGCTGAGGTTTATCCAAGAGCGGGAAGTGGTGTTGGCAGAAATCAAAAAAGCCGATCCAGGAGCGGAACCGATACTTGAAAAAATCAGACAGCAAGTGCCGTCGGCCGAGCGTATCGACTTCAACAAACTGACGCTCTATATACACCTGTTTGCGGGCGCGCCCGACCATTCGCCCAACGCCACGATGCCCTCGCTTTCCTCGGTTGATCTGGTCACCAGCGACCTGAACAAGATTCCGCAGCACCACCAGCCGATGGCACTGCTCTTGAGCCTTGATCAGATAAGGTCGGACAAGTCTCGATTTGAAGCGCTACTGACCACTGATATCGACACTGCCAGGGCCGAGTACCTGAGGGAAGCCCTCACCTTGATCGACCCACTCGAACAGCGAATCGAAAACAGACTGAGCGACATTCTGGAATCGATTGGTCGCGACCGCGAACTGCCAAACATTGACCACGATATCGATTTCGATTTCCTTCCGCCGCAACCAGACACCTCCGAAAATGCACGCCCCGTGCCGCCCAGAAAAATTTTCCGGATCCGTCAACACGGAACTTATCGGGTAATGGTCGGGGACATGGAAACGACCCAGGATGGCAACATCATCGTCAAGGTCCAGGACCCGTTGCGTCCCGATTCGCCATCCCGCTACGAAAAAAGACAAGGTGAATGGCTGCCAGTGCGCCCGCCCATCACCAGTACACCCAGACCACAGCTGGTCGCCGAGGCTAACCGGTTACTGGCCGACGTCGAACAACACGTTGCCAAGGCCAGGGTGGACGAGGCGAGAAAAACCAATCCGACCGATATTGTCGAAGACCTGAGTAAAGAGACTGAACGACTGAACGAGCAGGCAAGGCGCCTGGAAAGCCATGAAGACGCGGACACCGAAATCCTCGACCTGGCTGCGCGTTTGCGAAGCGCTGGCGGGTCACTGGACGCGCATGGCCAAAGTGTTCTGGTGCGCATGTACAAGAACAGGGAGGTGCTCGACATCATGCGCTTGAACTATCTGATGGATGCCGACGAAGTCAGCGTGAGCAAAACCGTTGATCGCAAGCCATCGGGCAAAGGCAAGGGCAAGTCGTTTCTCGACGTTTATTCGATCACTGATCGCGCCGATGACGCACCGTTATGGGAGGCACACTTCCACTATGACCAGCACAACGCCGCGCCACTGAGTTTCACCACAAGAGGCGGCCACCTCAAAACCCTCGAACAGAGCCGACGCGGTATCGAGTCTCAGCGCCGCGATGAACAGGCTGGCTTGCCGCACGTGGCCATCTGGCGCCAGACCTTCGATGGCAAGACCGCGAGCAAGATTTTTGCACTGGCCAGCGAGGCTGGCGTGCCTTCCAGGCCTGAGTAAAGGACTCAGGGCCATACGATCAATCAGGCAATGACGCCGCCCCTGCCATCAGCTCCCGTTCAGGCGAACTGATGCGCAAACCCGCAAGGATAGAAAGACATGCCCGTTAAATCGCCCCCCAGAGGCAACAATTCCGGCAATCCCCCGGTTCGCCAAAACACTGTGCCAGACGTGGACACCCCGCGCCTCGACCTGCCACCGCGCACACATTTAGAGGTCTCGATACCCGGTGGGCAACCACCACGACCGGGCCGCTTACCAACGCCAGCCGATATCGACGCGATCGAGCCGGCTCCGAGCATCACCATTCATCGACCCGCGTTGCCGATTGAAAATCCGCGTGCGGCTAGCCAGTCCCTGGAACATTACTGGGTGCCTGCGGCCAGCGGTTTGTCGGATCGCAACGCTGACGGTTTGAGAACCCACAAAGGCCGCCAATATGCCGATGTACCTGGCGGCATCGTGCTGGTCGGCAAAGATGCGCAAACAGGACTGTATCGGGCCAGACTGCCCAGCGAATCCAGTCCCTCGGGACCCGTGTTGCTGCGTGATTCCAGCGCGGGACTCTGGCATGAGCTGGAACACTTCGAGCCGATCGGTGTGCCATTGTCGAGCAGCCGCCTGGAAGCTTTCCGCACGCCACTGGATTTCAGCGGCATTCAAAGGGGCAGCGATGGCCTTCACCGGCTCAACGGTAAACTCTATGCGGTGATCGACAACCACAGTTATCAGGTTCTGCACGACACCGACGCCTCGACCCCGTCGACAACGGTGATGCGTATCGTCCGTGCGCAAGATCCGGTGGCCAGCGACAGCACCAATACCTATATCGCTACACGCCCCGGGCGCTCGGAGCCGATCATTTACGATGCTCGCGAAGGCTGGCTGGGAACGGCGGTCGGCGGTGCCGGCGGGATGTTCCGCAGCGAGCCAGGCAGCCCCGCGCATCCTGGCCTGCTGCAACGGTTTGCCAGCGCGATCAATCATTTGCGCACGCCAGAGTCCCGCGCTCGAAAGCTCTTCCCGGCCCTCGACAGCGAGGAGATCACCCGGCTTCTGCATTCGCACGGGGATGACGTCCGCGGCTATCTGACCCAACGCGAGGCCAGTTACAGGGCGCTCAAGGCGGATCTCGCTTCCTGGATCAGGAAGACATCCTCGCAGGCCCCCAACGAAGCTGCGCATCCCGCGGTGGAGCGTGCTGTCGAAGAAATAAAACGTTGCTGGAAACGGCAGACGGGAACGACGCTGAAACTTGATTTGGGAGAGGCAATCCTTGCGCCGCTGACGGCTGATTTCAGCCATGTAAGAACTCTGGAGCTGAAAGCGGTCGCCTGGTCGGACACCGCCGATACCTTCCTGGGCAGTTTTCCCAACCTCGAGAAACTGTCGGTGACTCACTCCTCCCTGGATAAGTTGCCGCCCGATATCGCGCCGATGACCGTTCTCAAGGCTCTGGAGCTGAGCTCGAACCGAATCCAGCTCAATGAGCAGACAGCAGTAAAACTGGGCGCACTCAAGCAGCTTGAACACCTCGACCTGTCGAGCAACCCGCTTGGCAGAATCCCGGACTTTCGCGGCATGTCGCAACTTCGGTCATTGAACCTGAGCAACACCGGACTGGATCACTGGCCCAGCGGTTTACGCGATCAGGTGGCACTGGACGTGGTCGACTTGCGCCATAACCAACTGCGCGAAATTCCACAGCCGATCCTTGACCCGTCAAACAATGAACTACTGGCGATTGCCCGTATCAACTCGGTCACCCTGATTGAAGGCAACCCCTTCCCGACCGGTTACTGGCGAACGCTTGAGGTTTATTGGCGCCGCGTAGTGGCCGACTATCCGGCGATGCGCACGGGCTCCCGCGCAGACGCATTCAGACTGGATGGCGACATTCCCGAAGTGGCGATGGTGCGGCGTATGTATCCAGACAAGAATCCGCAAGCCGCCAGGGAATATTTGCTCGCCCTGGGGGATGGCGCCGAAGAACAGATCGCGCGACGCATTGCCGGCTTCGAGCTACTGGAAACGCAACTGCAGGCCTACATCGCCGACAGTCAACCCGGACCGGCCCACGCCGTGGGCCCGGAAAGAGTCAACGCTACCCGCCTGGCAAGAATCATCAAAGGCTGCTGGCTGGGCGATTCGGACGGCGAACTGAAACTGCCAGCGCTGTACGGTCCATTACCCCTGCTGACCGTGGATTTCAGTCACATCAAATCCCTCAGTCTCGACTCGGTAATCTGGTCGGACACCGCCAATACGCTTCTGTCCAATTGCCCCAATCTGGAAAGCCTGACCATCGTTAACTCCGGCATCGATAAACTGCCGCAAAAAATCGCCGAGATGGACAAACTCAACTATCTGGATCTGAGTTCAAACCAGATAAAACTGGATGAACAAAGCGCTTTGGCACTCGGTGCATTGCATCAGTTGAAACAGATCGATCTGTCCAACAATCAACTGCGGGCAGTGCCCGACTTCAGCGCCATGTCCGGGTTGCAGGCATTGAGCCTGAAAAACACGGGCCTCAGTCAGTGGCCTGCCGGGCTGCTCGACAAAACCGCCTTAAACCACCTGGACCTGCGCGACAATCGCTTGAGCGAGGTTCCCCAGGCCAACCTCAACCCGACACCCGAGACGCTGGCTGTCGTCGCGCGGATCAACAATGTCACGCGCCTTGAAGGCAACGACTTCCCCTCCGCGTACTGGCGAAAATTCGACGGCTACTGGCGACGCCTTAAACAGTCTCACCCCGAGCTGATGGAGCCGGCCCATCCCGCCGTATTCGATAGCGAAGACTCCAGGGCCCAGCGTTATCGAAACCTGTTCCCGAGCAAAACCATCAAGGAGTGCAGGGAGTTCATCTGGAATCATGACAAAGGCACCGTGGCACCACGCTTGCTCGCACTGGAACAAGAATTCGATCTTCTGAAAACCCAGCTCGACGACTGGGTCTTTTCCGGGGGCGGCAACCGCCTGCGTTACGTGCGTGCCAATCAGCTGCAAATCAACGCCACCACCCGTAATGACCGCACTGCCGCGCGGGATCGGATCATCAGTTGCTGGCGCCGCGAGACGGCGCAAAAACATGCTTTCGACGGCACACCGATCGGTCTGGAACTGGACTTGAGCGGCCTGACCTTGCCGACCCTGCCGGATCTGAGCATCGACTTCAGCCATGTGGGTTCACTCAGATTGAGCGGCATGAACCTGACGGAGTCACCGGAAGGCTTCCTCACCCGTTTTCGTCATGTGCGCTGGCTGGACATGTCGAACAATCGCCTCAGGGACTTGCCCCCAGCAGTAGGAGAAATGCACGGGATGACGCGCCTGTTCCTGCAGCACAACCAACTTGAACTCAATGCAGAAACGGCGCGGATACTGGCCGGACGCACAACGCTCAGAGCACTCTGGATCGACAACAATCCCCAGCTCGGTGTGATCCCGGATTTCAGTCTGATCACCGATATGCGCGAGGTCACCCTGGCGAACACCGGCATCACGCAGTGGCCAACCGGGCTGTTTGATCAACCCCTGCTGACCCGGATCGATCTGAGCAACAATCAGATCACCACGATTCCTGACTTTGTCACTGCTCCGTCCCCGGAGCGCCTGGCGCATTCGGTCCAGGTGAACAGTGGCACGTTACTGACGAATAATCCGATTACCGATGAGACGCGGATACAAATGGGCGTCTATCGCAGGCAACTGGACGAAGCCCAAACCGGGCTTCACAACAGATCCAACCTGTTCACAACGTCATTCCCCTTGGCACAACGTCCCAGTGCAAGGGCAGCCGCGGACCCTGCTCCGATCTGGACCACCGGACTACCCGCTGATCAAGCGATCGCCAGAAACACTCAATGGCGCACGTTGCGCGAGCAGCAAGGCTCGGACGGCTTCTTCAACATCCTCGCGAGCCGTGCGCACCATGCCGACTTCCGGCGCCAGGTCTGGGACGTGATCGATGTCATCAGCCAGGACAATCCACAGTCGCGAACCTTGCGTCGAGAACTGTTCGATCGCGCGTGCGAAGCCGGCTGCACTGACCTTGCCGCAGCCACCTTCACCGATCTGCAGGTCCTGGCCATGACTCACAAGGCGCGCATACAGGCCAGGCTGGATATGAACGGCGCCCCCTTGGTGGCGCTGTCCAAAGGATTGTTCCGGCTAAAACAGGTCGACGACATCGCGGCGGCAGAGATCGCTTCAAGCAGGGCAATCATTGACGATCCGGCAACCTCCCGGGAGCTGCGAAACAGCCACAACCTGCGCATACGCGATCCCCATGAAATGACCATGGCCTACCGCTTTGGTCTCAGGGATCGGCTGCAATTGCCGTTTCAGCCACAGACACTCTCGTTTATCGGCATGGCCGGCGTTACCCCGGCAATGCTGGATGCGGCATATCGCAAAGTCTCGACGCTGAATGGTTCGCCTGAAGAGTTTCAGGCATTGGTGTCGATGAATTTCTGGCAGGACTTCATCATTCACAAATACCAGGCGCAATTCGATGCGAGTCGCCAGCCGTTCCAGGATCGCCAGGAAATTCTCGACAGCCAGTCATCACAAAGACTGCTGAGCGAAGCTCAATATAAATCGCAAACCGATGACGTAACGGCGCAGTTGGCGATTGTCGAAGCGACATTGATCCAGACGCTGACGCGGCAGGAATTGCAGCCTCGAACAACAATCGAGGCGCCTCCTGCCAACGTCACGCCTGCGCAGGAAACTCCGGGATCGAGTGGCGCGACGTTGTAATCGATACAGCGTCGCAGCAGGCCGATGAACTTCGGCCTGCTGTCACTCGTCGTCGTCGAAGTTGTAACTGCCCGGCGCGAGGTTTTCGAAGCGCGTGTATTTGCCAATAAAGGCCAGACGGATAAAACCGATCGGGCCGTTACGCTGCTTGCCGATGATGATTTCGGCGATGCCTTTGTGCTCGGTTTCCGGGTGATAGACCTCGTCGCGGTACACGAACATGATCACGTCGGCGTCCTGCTCGATCGCTCCGGATTCGCGCAAGTCGGAGTTCACCGGGCGCTTGTTGGGACGCTGTTCGAGGGAACGGTTGAGCTGCGACAGCGCCACCACCGGGCAGTTGAATTCCTTGGCCAGCGCTTTCAGGGATCGCGAGATTTCGGAAATTTCGTTGGTGCGGTTGTCACCGCTGGAACCGGGGATCTGCATCAATTGCAGGTAGTCGATCATGATCAGGCCGACGTCACCGTGTTCACGCACCAGACGTCGGGTCCGCGCACGCATTTCCGACGGACTGATGCCGGCAGTGTCATCGATGAACAGCTTGCGGTCGTTGAGCAGGTTGACCGCCGAAGTCAGGCGCGGCCAGTCATCGTCTTCCAGTTGGCCAGAACGCACCTTGGTCTGGTCGATGCGGCCCAGCGAGGAGAGCATACGCATGATCAGCGATTCGCCTGGCATCTCGAGGGAGTACACCAGAACCGCTTTCTCGCTGCGCAACACGGCGTTTTCCACCAGGTTCATTGCGAAGGTGGTTTTACCCATCGACGGACGGCCGGCGACGATGATCAAGTCGGACGGCTGCAGGCCGCTGGTCTTCTCGTCGAGGTCGGTGTAGCCGGTGGACAGGCCGGTAATGGCGTTGTCGGTGTTGAACAGAGTGTCGATGCGATCAATGGCCTTGGTCAGCAAGTCATTCACACCTACCGGGCCGCCGGTTTTTGGCCGGGCCTCGGCAATCTGGAAGATCTGGCGTTCGGCTTCGTCGAGAATCTCGGCGGCGGTGCGGCCTTCCGGGTTGAAGGCGCTGTCGGCGATTTCGGTGCTGATGCCAATCAACTGGCGCAACGTCGCTCGCTCACGAACGATCTGCGCATAGGCCTTGATGTTGGCGACGGACGGCGTGTTTTTCGCCAGTTCACCGAGGTAACCGAGGCCACCGACCTGCGAGGTCTGGCCTTCCTTGTCCAGTTGTTCAGACAGGGTCACCACGTCGATCGGCATGTTCTGATCGGCCAGTTTGGCGATCGCACGGAAGATCAGACGGTGGTCATGTCGATAGAAATCGCCGTCGGAGACTTGATCGAGCACGCGTTCCCAGGCGTTGTTGTCCAACATCAGACCACCGAGTACAGCCTGTTCGGCCTCGATGGAATGCGGCGGCACCTTCAGGGCAGCGGTTTGCAGATCGTATTGCTCGGGAGCGGAGATATCGTTCATGGCCACTTGTGTAATTTGGAAAAACAGGGAGTTCAGAAAGACAAAGGGCACGACCTGTAAACAGGATCGTGCCCGATGTTAACCGTCTGACGGACAAGCCGCCAGCCGATCAGGTGTTACTTAAGCTGCTACCACGACAACGCGTACGGTGGCTTCAACTTCGGCGTGCAGGTGCACAGCCACGTCGAATTCACCCACGTTGCGGATGGTGCCGTTCGGCAGACGAACTTCGCTTTTCGCAACTTCAACGCCGGAGGCGGTCAGTGCGTCAGCGATGTCGTGAGTACCGATCGAACCGAACAGCTTGCCTTCGTCGCCAGCGGTGGCAGTGATGGTCACTTCCAGCTCGGCCAGTTGGGCAGCACGGCTTTCAGCCGATGCTTTACGGTCTGCGGCAGCTTTTTCCAGCTCAGCACGACGCTCTTCAAACGCAGCCAGGTTGGCAGCAGTTGCAGCGGTAGCTTTGCCGAAAGGCAGCAGGTAGTTACGGCCGTAACCGGCCTTAACGTTTACTTTGTCGCCCAGGTTGCCCAGGTTGGCGATTTTTTCCAGAAGGATCAGTTGCATGTGGAAATCCTCTTAACTTTTAACCTTCACCGTTCGCGTTATCGGTGTCTTTCGACACGTGACGACCGCGAAAATCAATCAGGCTGTCGACAATGGCCAGGACCACGAGCAACGGATAGATCAGCTGCATGAACAACAGCAGCGTGACGTACAACCCCACCAGCCAGAAACCGGCCAGTCGCTTCTGCCCGACCAGCCCGTGAATCAGGGCAAGTCCGGCGAACACCAGCGGTACACTGCACAACGGCGTCAACATGGCCATCTGTGCACCGAGATTCGGGCCCAGAAGCATCAACGCCAGCAGCAACATCGCCGGCCCCAGCGGGATCCGGATGGCGCGAAACTCGCGACCAAAACCACCCGGGTTGTACAACAACGCCTGCCAATGCCGCCCGACAATCAGGCTCAGCACGCTGACGATCTGCAACAGCGCCGCAATCAGTCCGGTCAGGACCGGTGCAATCAGGGACGCGAAACGCGCTTGCTCATCGACCGACAATTGCTTGTAGGTTTCACCAAGAAGCGCCGGCATGACCTTTATCAAGGCCTGCGCGAGCATCTCGATCTGGGCCGCAAACGCCGCCCCGAGCACCACTGAAAACACCACTCCAATCACTACGCTGACCAGCAGCGTGCGGACCCAGGATTCACTTGCGCGCAAAACCAACGCAAGCCCCGAAGACCCCAGCAGCACCAGAAGTGCCCGTGGGTCATCGGCATACAGCCACCAGATCAACGCCGGCAGCAGCCCCAGAGACAGAACACCCAGGGCGTCCGTCAGTCCGCGCCGCAGCAGCACAAGGCTCCCCGCGGCAGCACCCAACCAATACAACAACGGCAATGTTGCACATCCGGCCACCACGAGAGTGGCCTGCATACGGCCTCGCATGATGAACTCAGCTAAGGCACGCATGCATTCAATCCTTTGCTACTTGTCGACTGCCCGGTCTCAGCGGCCGTGGCTGTCGGTGTAGGCCAGCAGGGCCAGGAAGCGGGCGCGCTTGATAGCGGTGGCCAGCTGACGCTGATAACGAGCTTTGGTACCGGTGATGCGGCTTGGAACGATTTTGCCGGTCTCGGATACGTAGGCTTTCAGAGTGTTGAGATCTTTGTAGTCGATCTCTTTCACGTCTTCAGCGGTGAAGCGGCAGAATTTACGACGACGGAAGAAACGTGCCATTTGATAGGCTCCTTAATAAGGTCCGTGGATTACTCGTCAGCGTTATCGCTGTTGTCGCTGTCATCACTATCGGTGCCTTCGGCGCCTTCGTGCTCAGGACGGTCGCGACGCTCACGGCGCTCACTGCGGTTTTCTTCAGCCTTGAGCATCTCGGACTGGCCAGTTACGGCTTCGTCGCGACGGATGACCAGGTTACGGATCACTGCATCGTTGTAGCGGAAGTTGTCTTCCAGCTCGGCCAGGGCCTTGCCAGTGCACTCAACGTTCAGCATCACGTAGTGAGCCTTGTGAACATTGTTGATTGCGTAGGCCAGTTGACGACGGCCCCAATCTTCCAGACGGTGGATTTTGCCGCCGTCTTCTTCGATCAGCTTGGTGTAACGCTCAACCATGCCGCCGACTTGCTCGCTTTGATCCGGGTGGACCAAAAAGATGATTTCGTAATGACGCATGAATGCTCCTTACGGGTTGTAGCCTGCCGCTCAAAAACGGTCAGACAAGGAGTGAATGACACTTATGGACTTGCTGGCGCGGGGCACATGCGTGCCTGCCGTCACAGCAAGGGGCGCAATTGTAGAGAAGGGACAGAGGAGGCGCAAGGCAATTGGTGATTATTTGAACAATCACTCAGTTATGCCACACCACAAAACACTGTGGGAGCGAGCTTGCTCGCGAATGCGGTTTGTCAGGCAGCATTTACGTCGACTGACACGCCCTCTTCGCGAGCAAGCTCGCTCCCACATTTGAATCGTGTACGACTCAGGATTTCTTGGCAGTAGCCTTGGCTTTTGCACCGCGCTGACGCTGCGCTTCGAACAGGCACACGCCCGTCGCAACCGAGACGTTGAGGCTGCTGACGCTACCGGCCATCGGCAGCTTCACCAGATAGTCGCAGTGCTCGCGGGTCAGGCGACGCATGCCCTTGCCTTCGGCGCCCATGATCAGGATGGTCGGGCCAGTCAGATCCTGGTCGTAGATGCTGACCTCAGCCTCCCCCGCAGTACCGACAATCCACAGACCGCGCTGCTGAAGTTTTTCCAGGGTGCGAGCGAGGTTAGTCACGGCAACCAATGGAATCACTTCTGCCGCGCCGCAAGCGACTTTACGCACGACCGGCGTCAGGGTCGCCGACTTGTCTTTCGGCACGATCACCGCCAGCGCACCGGCCGCATCCGCCGAACGCAGGCAGGCGCCGAGGTTGTGCGGGTCGGTCACACCGTCAAGCACCAGCAACAGCGGCGCACCTTCAGTGCGATCGAGCAGCTCGTCGAGCATGGCTTCGCCCCAGACCTGACTCGGGCTTACTTCCGCGACCACGCCCTGGTGCACGCCTTCAACCCAGGCGTCCATTTCGCGACGCTCGGCTTGGCCGACCTGAACACGGTTTTCGTTGGCCAGCTCAACCAGGGTCTGCACGCGCGGATCGTTGCGGCTTTCCGCCAGCCAGATCTGCTTGACGCGTTTCGGGTGGTGACGCAGCAACGCTTCTACCGCGTGAACGCCGTAGATTTTTTCCAACTGACTCATGACTTCGCCTTCGGTTTACGTGCCCCGCCACTTTTGGCTGGAGCGGAGCCCGCTTTTGGCGGCCCCTTACGGTGTTTGCTCGGTTTCGCTGGCTTGCCGCCGGAGGCCTTTTCAGGCGCCGACCGTCCGGTCTTTCCCCCGGACGCCGCTTTACCACCGTTTTTAGCGTCGGAAAGCAGAGCCTTCTTCATTTCACGGCTTTTGCGCAGCTCGGCGTTTTTCGCCACGGCGTCGCTTGGGCGATAGGCTTCTGCCGCTTTTTCCTTGGCCGGACGACGGCTGGCGGATTTAGCCGGAGCCTTTTCTTCCGCAACCTTGGCCGCCGGAGCAGCGGTTTCAGCGCCACGTTTTTTGCGACCGATCGGTGCGCTGATGGTTTTTTCGGCCATCTCGAAGTCGATCTTGCGCTCGTCGAGGTCAACGCGCATGACGCGCACTTCAACGGTATCGCCAAGACGGAAGCTGCGACCGGTGCGCTCGCCCGCCAGGCGGTGATGCACAGGATCGAAGTGGTAGTAATCGCCCGGCAGCGCCGTGACGTGGACCAGACCTTCGACGTAGATATCGGTCAGCTCGACGAACAGGCCAAAACCGGTTACCGCTGTGATCACACCCGGGAACGACTCGCCCACGCGATCCTTCATGAACTCGCACTTGAGCCAGTTGACCACGTCGCGGGTCGCTTCGTCGGCACGGCGTTCGCTCATCGAGCACTGCTCGCCGAGCTGCTCCAGCGCCGCCTCGTCGTACGGATAGATGCGCGCCTTCGGAATGGTCATCGCCCCGGCACGGCGAACGTGCGGAGTGTCCTGTTTCGAATGGATCACGCTGCGGATCGCGCGGTGCGTCAGCAGGTCCGGGTAACGACGGATCGGCGAAGTGAAGTGGGTATAGGCTTCATAATTCAGGCCGAAGTGGCCCTGGTTGTCAGCGCTGTACACCGCTTGACTGAGCGAGCGCAGCATCACGGTCTGGATCAGGTGGAAATCCGGACGATCCTTGATGCTTGCCAGCAACGCCTGATAATCCTTCGGCGATGGACCGTCCTTGCCTTTGTGCAGGGACAGGCCGAGTTCGCCAAGGAAGGCACGGAGTTTTTCCAGACGCTCCGGTGGCGGGCCGTCGTGGACACGGTACAACGCAGGGATTTCGTGCTTCTTGAGGAATTCGGCGGTGGCCACGTTGGCCGCCAGCATGCATTCCTCAATCAGCTTGTGCGCGTCGTTACGGGTGGTCGGACGGATTTCGGCAATCTTGCGCTCGGAACCGAAGATGATCCGGGTTTCCTGGGTCTCGAAATCGATCGCGCCGCGCACGTGACGGGCAGCCAGCAACACTTTGTACAGCGAATAAAGCTGCTTGAGGTGCGGCACGACGTCGGTGTACTCACCACGCAGTTTGCGTGCTTCGGCCACTTTCGGCGTTTCCAGCATCGCACTGACTTTGTTGTAGGTCAGACGCGCGTGGGAATGGATCACCGCTTCATAGAAGCAGTAGTCGGTCATTTCGCCGGACTTGGAGATGGTCATCTCGCAAACCATGGCCAGACGATCGACGTGCGGATTCAGCGAGCACAGGCCGTTGGACAGCTGCTCAGGCAGCATTGGCACCACGCGCTCAGGGAAGTACACCGAGTTGCCGCGCACCTGCGCTTCGTTGTCCAGCGCCGAGCCGATCTTCACGTAGCTGGAAACGTCAGCAATCGCCACGTACAACTTCCAGCCGCCGGAGAACAGGCGCAGCTTGCCCGGCTTGGCTTCGCAATAAACAGCATCGTCGAAGTCGCGGGCATCTTCACCGTCAATGGTGACGAACGGCAAATGGCGCAGGTCGACGCGCTTCTCTTTGTCTTTTTCTTCGACTTCCGGCTTGAGCTTGGCCGCTTCTTTCAGAACGGCTTCGGGCCAGACGTGCGGAATGTCGTAGGTGCGCAGAGCGACATCGATTTCCATGCCCGGCGCCATATAGTTGCCGACCACTTCAACCACGTCGCCTTGCGGCTGGAAGCGCGGCGTCGGCCAGTGGGTGATTTTCACCTCGACGAACTGACCGATCTGCGCGTTGGCGTTGCGGCCCGGGGTGACCAGCACTTCCTGCTGGATCTTCGGGTTGTCCGCGACGACGAAGCCGATGCCGCCTTCTTCAAAGTAGCGACCGACGATGGTTTCGTGAGCACGCGAGACCACTTCAACGATCACGCCTTCGCGGCGACCGCGACGGTCGAGACCGGACACACGCGCCAGCGCACGGTCGCCATCGAACACCAGACGCATTTGCGCGGGGCTCATGAACAGGTCGTCGCTGCCGTCGTCCGGCACCAGGAAGCCGAAACCGTCACGGTGACCGCTGATGCGACCGAGGATCAGGTCGAGTTTGTCGACCGGCGCATAAGTGCCGCGGCGGGTGTAGATCAGTTGGGCGTCGCGCTCCATGGCGCGAAGGCGGCGGCGCAGGGCTTCGATCTGGTCTTCTGTGGTCAGACCAAACTCTTCCACCAGTTGCTCGCGGGCAGCCGGCGAGCCCCGATCGGCGAGATGCGCCAGGATCAGTTCGCGGCTAGGAATAGGGTTTTCATATTTTTCCGCTTCACGAGCGGCCTCGGGATCGAGGGACTGCCAATCGGCCATTAGAGAGTTTTCACCTTGTCTATATGCGGGTTAGTTTGGCATAGGCGCCATGAAACGGGAAATTTCCGACTATATAAGGCCCTTATGAGGGTCTGTATCGTCGCTTGAAAGCCGTTTTGAACACCGCCGGTAAAAAAAATCATATTTTTTGCTGACAGGGGTTTACAGTTAAAAAGACGCTCCGTATAGTGCGCGCCATCGACGACGCACAAGCGTTAACGATACTGCCCAGATGGTGAAATTGGTAGACACGCCAGCTTCAGGTGCTGGTGACCTTACGGTCGTGGAAGTTCGAGTCTTCTTCTGGGCACCAATTTCGAGTTTGAGACTAGATCAGTTTCAAGGCTCACACAAAACCCGCGAAAGCGGGTTTTTTGCATTCTAAGCCCGGCTTTTCTTAAAACTGATTTATTAAAATTAAATCAGGGGTTTACAGATCAAAACGCGCTCCGTATAGTGCGCCACATCAACAGCGGCAACGCTAGCGATGATTGCCCAGATGGTGAAATTGGTAGACACGCCAGCTTCAGGTGCTGGTGACCTTACGGTCGTGGAAGTTCGAGTCTTCTTCTGGGCACCAATTCAAATTCAAGGTTACGACCTTGGATTTCACAAAAACCCGCGAAAGCGGGTTTTTGCGTTTCTGGCTTCCCGAAACCCCATCACCATTGCACCTATCAAAACGCCAGCCCCACCGCAAGGCGCACTTGAGAAACAATATCGTTTATCATTGTTGCAAGTTTTTGCAATGCGACAGTGAGGAACCCCGCGAATGACGTTTCGAAATACCCTGCGCCGAGGCCTGACCTTCACCTTCCTCGGCCTGGCGCTCGCCACTCCCCTCACCCAGGCTGCCGATGCGGTTTCCCTGACTCTCTATAACGGCCAGCACAAGGAAGTCGGCGACGCGATCGCCAAAGCCTTCGAAGCCAAGACCGGCATTCACGTCAACGTGCGCAAAGGCAGCAGCAATCAGCTCGCCAGCCAGATCATCGAAGAAGGCGACCGCTCCCCTGCCGACGTGATCTACACCGAAGAATCGCCACCGTTGAACAATCTCGGCGAACAAGGCCTGCTGGCCAAGGCCGATGACGCCACTTTGGCCGTGCTGCCGGAAAAATACGTCGCAGCTAACGGCACCTGGATTGGCGTGACGGCACGCGTTCGCGTGGTCGCTTACAACCCGAAACTGGTCGACGAAAAAGACCTGCCAAAATCAGTGCTGGATTTTGCCGATCCACAGTGGCAAGGCAAAGTCGGCTTCGTGCCAACCAGCGGCGCGTTTCAGGAACAAGCCGTGGCCATCATCAAAATGCACGGTCGCGAGGCCGCCGAAGAGTGGCTGACCGGCCTGCGCGCCTTCGGCAAGACCTACAGCAACAACATGGTTGCGCTCAAAGCCGTGGAAAACGGTGAAGTCGCCACCGTGCTGGTGAACAACTACTACTGGTTCGCCCTGCAGCGCGAGAAAGGCAAACTCGACTCGAAACTGCATTACTTCACCGGTGGCGACGTCGGTGGCTTGATCACCGTGTCGAGCGCTGCCGTGTTGAAATCCAGCAAACATCCAAAAGAAGCCCAGCAATTCCTCGCCTATATGGCCAGCGAAGAAGGTCAGCGCGTGATCACCCAGACCACCGCCGAATACCCGCTGCACAAGGGTATGGAATCGGATCGCGGGCTCAAGCCGTTCAGCGAACTGGAAGCGCCGAACGTGACCCCGGCCGATCTGGGCAATGCCGAAGAAGCGCTGGAGTTGGAACGCGAAGTTGGCTTGAACTGATGACCGCATCGTTATCCGCCCCCGCCATGCGCGGGGGTTACGTGCCAAAACGCAAGCGGCCATCAATCTGGCTGGTGCTGCCGGTGTTGTTACTGGTGGTGCTGAGCCTGTTGCCGCTGGCCTATGTCGGGCTCAAGGCCTGGCAGGCCGGCTGGGCCGAGGCGTTGCATTTGTTGTGGCGCCCGTATGTGTTCGGCCTGTTGCGCAACACGTTGGCGTTGATGGTTGGCGTAACCCTCTCCTGCGGCGTGATTGGTCTGTCGCTGGCCTGGCTGCTGGAACGCAGCAATTTGCCAGGGCGTCGCCTATGGGGCGTGATCCTGTGCCTGCCGTTCGCGGTGCCGGCGTTTGTCAGCAGCTTCACCTGGGTTTCGCTGAGCGCGCAGTTCGAAGGGCTTGGCGGGGCAATTCTGGTGATGAGCCTGTCGAAGTATCCGTTGATCTTCCTGCCGGTGGCGGCAACTCTGCGCAATCTCGACCCCTCCCTTGAAGAGTCGGCGCGCACCCTTGGGCAGAATCGCTGGGGCGTATTTTTCCGCGTGACCCTGCCGCTGCTCTGGCCTTCGCTATTGGCCGGCTCGCTATTGATTGCCTTGCACATGCTGGTGGAGTTCGGCGCACTGTCGATCATCGGCCTGCAAACCTTCACCACGGCGATCTATCAGCAATTCGAACTGGAGTTCAGTAACGCCAACGCGGCGATGCTTTCCGCCGTGCTGCTGGCGCTGTGTCTGGTGTTGTTGTGGCTGGAGCTGCGCGTACGCGGCAAAGCTCGGCATGTGCGCACCGGACAAGGTGCCGCGCGCCAAGCTGAACAGGTTCGGCTAGGACCATGGGCCACGGTCGGTCAGCTGTATTGCCTGATGCTGGCAATTGTCGGCAGCGGGATTCCGCTGGGGATGTTGGCGTATTGGCTGGCGGTCGGTTCATCCGCAGCATTCCCGGTAGCAGCGATCACTGAAGCCCTGCTTTCTTCTCTGGCACTTTCTCTTGGCGGAGCTGCGCTGTGTCTGGTGCTGGCCGTGCCGGTCGGCTTGTTGGTGGTGCGTTACAAAGGTCAACTGGCGATCTGGGCCGAGCGCTTGCCGTATCTGCTGCATGCGCTGCCGGGCCTGGTGATTGCGCTGACGCTGGTGTATTTCGCCCTGCACTACGTGCCGGCGCTGTACCAGACTTCGGGGTTGCTGCTGATCGCTTATGCGCTGCTGTTTCTGCCATTGGCGCAGGCGCCGATTCGCACGGCACTGAACAAGGCGGCACCGCAACTGGAAGAGGCTGCGCGAACGCTGGGCGCCTCGTCGGTCACGGCGTTTTGCCGAGTGACGTTGCCGATCATCTTCCCGGCATTGGGCGCGGCGTTTGCGCTGGTGTTTCTGGATGCGATGAAGGAATTGACGGCGACGTTGCTACTGAGTCCGACCGGGCTCAATACGCTGGCAACGGAAGTGTGGGCGCATACTGCAAATGTCGAATTTGCGGCGGCGGCGCCTTATGCGGCGTTGTTGATTTTGGTGTCGGGGCTGCCGGTTTATTTACTGACGACCCGGATGTATCTGAGCCGCTGATACTGCTTTCGCGAGCAGACTCGCTCCCACATGTTGACCGAGTTCCATCAGAGGAACGCGATCTAATGTGGGAGCGAGCCTGCTCGCGAAGAGGCCCGCCCAGACAACCTCAAGCCCTGAACTGCCCCAGACTAGCCTTGAGCTGCGCTGCCAAACCATCCAGCACCTTGCCACTCGCAGTGGTCTCCACCACCGCCTGCGCCGCTTTCTCGGCCTGCGCATGAATTGTCTCGACGCGCCCACGCACAGCCTGCGCACCCTGCGCCTGATGCGCAGCAGCCTGCGTTGCCAAGCCAATCGCCGCATGCACCTGCTCGACCGAGACCTGTACCGACTGCTGCAAGCGCGCACTGTCACGCAACACCAGTAAACCTTCGCTGGCCTGACGCCCGGCCTGGCCGATCGCTTCGACCGCCTCACGAGCGCCCTGCTGCAATGCCACGATGTGCGCCTGAATATCGCCGGTGGAGCTTTGCGTCTTGCTCGCCAACGCACGCACCTCGTCGGCAACAACGGCGAATCCACGCCCGGTCTCGCCAGCACGTGCCGCTTCAATCGCCGCGTTGAGAGCCAGCAGATTGGTCTGCTCGGCAATCCCGTGAATCACCGTCAGCACCACCTCAATCTGCTCACTCTGCTGAGCCAGCCGCTCGATGACTTTCGCGCCGGTATCGACTTGCCCCGCCAGCGCCTCGATCAGGCTGCCGACCTTGGCGGACGTCCGGGTGTTTTCGTCGGTGGCCTGGCGAATATCCACAACCTGTTTCAAAGCCGCTTGCATCGCATGGCTTTCCGACTGCGCCTCATCAGCCATTTGCGACAGCGCGCGCAGACTCTCCGCCACTTCATCACGCTGCATGCCCGCCGCCGCATCGGCACCGGCATTGCGCAGCGTCATTGCGCCGATTTCGACGCCGGTACGCTGCGCGACATCGCCCGCTTCGCGCACGATTGGCTGCAACTTATCCACAAAGCGGTTGACCGCCGAGGCCATGTCGCCGATTTCGTCTTTGCTGTTGATCTGCACACGCTTGGTCAGGTCGCCCTCGCCCGCCGCCAGGTCATCCATCGCAGCGTTGAGCATTTTCAGGCGATTGACCACGCGATGGCCGAGCACGACGGCCAGTAACAGCAGCACGCCAAAACCGACCAACGCCAGGCCCATGCCGATCCGCCAACGCAGGGTGGCTGCCGCTTCTTGAACAGTATTGGCGGTATTGGCTTTCATCTCGACAGCGGTTGACTGCGCCGATTGCAGGCGCGCCTGCATGGCATTGGCACTGTCCGCTGCAGCGCCCTTGAGGCTGTCGCCGACCAGTTGATCACTGCTCGCGATCAGCGCTGAGAAGCGCTTGTCCAGTGCCGCCAGATCGGTTTCCACCGACGCCGTGGAAACGCCCATCAGCACCTTGCCGATTTCCACGCCATTGGGATTGATCGAGGCTTCAAGGTAGTAAACCGATGGATCGTTTTTCGCCGCATCCAGCACTTTATCCAGTGCACGCTCGCCCTGGCCCTTTTCCAGCAAGGCCTTGTTGATCGGGTTTTCGCGATTGAGATAGCGGGTCAGGTGCTGGCCGGTGGCGTCGTCGTAGACCACGAACAACACATTGGGATTGCGCTGGGCACGGCGGGCGAACTCGGACAGGGTCGGTACGTCGCTGTCCCACATGGCACGCGGGGCTACAGAGGCCAGTAACTGCGCCATGTCATTGGCCGAATCTTTCAGATCCTTTTCCAGCGTCGCACGCAGTTGCGCCTGCTCTTCTTTCAGGCGCGAAGACAGGCCGGCGGTAAGCCGCTGACGAGTACTGGCGGACAAGGCATCGAGGCTCGAGGTGACTTCACGCCCGGCCTGCTCCAGTTCACCGGAGAGCTTCTGGCTGTCGGCGCCGAGGCGCACCGCCAAGTCAGCTTCCAGCGCCGTGACGGTGCTCCGCGTCAGGGCAACGGCCACCAACACTTGCACCAAAAGGGCGATACCAAGGGTACCGAACACGGGGCGCAACAAACGGCTTTGTAACAGTGAGAGAACGGCCGACACTGTGAATACCTCTACTTCTGACGCCATTAATTTGATGGCACTCTTGTAGACAGATTCACAGCAAAGGTCATGCCGTCCAACAGGCATAAACGACAAAGGCCCCGATGAAGGGGCCTTTGTGTTTTTACATCAACGACTTATCAAGCAAACGGATGACGCAGAACGATAGTTTCGTTGCGGTCCGGGCCCGTCGAAATAATGTCGATCGGCGCGCCGATCAACTCTTCAACGCGTTTGATGTAGGCGCGAGCGTTAGCTGGCAGCTCTTCCAGGGTCTTGGCGCCCACGGTCGATTCGGTCCAGCCCGGCACTTCTTCGTACACAGGCTGCAGGCCTACGTAGCTGTCAGCGTCGGTCGGAGCAACGGCATTGCCTTCGGCGTCTTTATAGCCAACGCAGATGTTGATGGTTTCCAGACCGTCGAGTACGTCCAGCTTGGTCAGGCAGATACCCGAAATGCTGTTCACATCGATAGCGCGACGCAGGATAACGGCGTCGAACCAGCCACAACGACGGGCACGGCCGGTGGTCGCACCGAACTCGTGACCTTGTTTGGCCAGGTGCGCGCCGACGTCGTCGAACAGCTCAGTCGGGAATGGACCCGAACCGACGCGAGTGGTGTAGGCCTTGGTGATGCCCAGGATGTAGTCCAGGAACATCGGGCCAACGCCGGAACCAGTCGCTACGCCACCGGCAGTGGTGTTGGAACTGGTCACGTACGGGTAGGTACCGTGGTCGATGTCGAGCAACGAACCCTGGGCACCTTCGAACATGATGTCTTTGCCGGCGCGACGCAGGTCGTGCAGCTCAGCGGTGACGTCGAGCATCAGCGGCTTGAGCAGCTCAGCGTATTCCTTGCACTCGGCCAGGGTCTTCTCGAACTCGATGGCTGGCTCTTTGTAGTAACCGACCAGCATGAAGTTGTGGTAATCCACCAGTTCACGCAGCTTGTCTTCGAAGCGCGGCATGTTCAGCAGGTCGCCAACACGCAGGCCACGACGAGCAACCTTGTCTTCGTAAGCCGGGCCGATGCCGCGACCGGTGGTACCGATCTTCAGCTCGCCACGGGCCTTTTCACGGGCCTGGTCCAGCGCCACATGGAAGGACAGGATCAGCGGGCAGGACGGGCTGATACGCAGACGCTCACGCACCGGTACGCCTTTCTCTTCCAGCTTGGTGATCTCGCGCAGCAGGGCGTCAGGTGCAACCACCACGCCGTTGCCGATCAGGCACTGCACGCCTTCGCGCAGCACGCCCGACGGGATCAGGTGCAGGACGGTTTTCTCGCCGTCGATCACCAGTGTGTGGCCAGCGTTGTGGCCACCTTGGTAGCGCACTACGGCGGCAGCATGTTCGGTCAGCAGATCAACGATCTTGCCTTTGCCCTCATCACCCCATTGGGTGCCCAGGACTACGACATTCTTACCCATAACACTTGTCCTCATTCGCGCAAACTTGGTGCCGGCGATGGCCGGCAGGAAAACTCAAGAAGCCAGTGGCGATACTTGCCAAAGCCCGTTCTGCTGAATCAATTGCCGGTCGCAGTCCGCATCACGGGCGGCGGCCAAAGGTTGCCCAGGCAAAGCCTGAACGACACGCTGACCCTCACTGCGCAACTGGCAAACCTGCTGCCAGAGTGCCGCATCCGTACTGTCAGGCATCCAGATACCGCCAGACGGTAGCTCGATCTCAGCACGCCCCAGGGTCACCAGGGTTTTCAAATCGGTGGAGAAGCCTGTCGCTGGACGGGCGCGGCCAAAATCCGCGCCGATGTCGTCGTAGCGACCGCCCTGAGCGATGGACTGGCCAACGCCCGGCACGAACACCGCGAACACCACACCGGTGTGGTAGTGGTAGCCACGCAGCTCGCCCAGGTCGAAGTACAACGGCAGGTCCGGGAAACGCGCCGAGAGGCGCTCGGCGATCGCCAGCAAATCTTCCAGTGCTGCCAGAACCGGCGCCGGCGCATTGGCCAGACGCTCACGGGCAGCGCTTAAGACTTCACGGCCGCCACACAGATCAACCAGCGCACGCAGCATGCCGGACAAGTCGGCCGGCAAGCCTTCGGTCAAGGTAATGACCTCGTCGATGGCTTTGCGTTGCAGCGCATCGAACAACTGCTGTTCGACTTCACCGGACAGACCGGCGGCACGCGCCAGACCACGATAGATGCCGACATGACCAAGGTCCATGTGCACATCCGGCACATCGGCCAGTTGCAGCATGGCCAGCATCAGGCTGATCACTTCAACGTCGCTGCTCGGGCTGGCGTCGCCGTACAACTCGGCGCCCAACTGGATCGGGCTTCGCGAGGACGACAGTGCACGCGGCTGAGCATGCAGCACACTGCCGGCGTAGCACAGACGGCTCGGACCTTCGCGACGCAGGGTGTGCGCATCGATACGCGCCACTTGCGGCGTGATGTCGGCACGGAAACCCATCTGCCGGCCCGATTGCGGGTCGATGACCTTGAAGGTACGCAGATCCAGATCCTGGCCCGCGCCGGTCAGCAGGGATTCCAGGTACTCGATATGGGGAGTCACGACAAACTCGTAACCCCAGCTCTGGAACAGATCCAACACCTGACGACGCGCGACTTCAATGCGCGCCGCTTCCGGTGGCAGTACTTCTTCGATGCCATCTGGCAGCAGCCAGCGGTCTACCGTTGCCATTACGCCATTCCCCTTTGATCCGGGCGGCCAGCCTGCGGGCGAGCCTTGAGTGAAGCAGAAAATGACCGAACCGTTCAAAACGCACGCGCATGAACGACGCGGCGAAAGGCCTGTTACCGGCTTCGCCCATCACTTTCCTCGAAATACTCTCGGGCCATTCAACCCGATGCCTGCAACAAAAAACAGCAATCAAACGTGCAGACGCAAAAAAGCCGGGAATTTCCCGGCTGCCGCATCATACACACGTTTTCCCAAAGGATCACCCCGCCCGAGGTTTTAGCCGCCGGGCGGAATGATTCAGGTCAACGGCGTATCAAGGCTTGGCCTTTTCCAGGTAGTGGAAAAAGTCGCTGCTTGGGTCGAGGACCAATACGTCGGATTTGTTCGCGAAGCTTTCACGGTAGGCGCGCAGGCTACGATAGAAACTGTAGAACTCCTGATCCTGACCGTAGGCCTTGGAGTAGATCGCAGCGGCCTGGGCATCACCATCACCGCGAACCTCTTCGGACTCACGATAGGCTTCAGCCAGCAGCACGCGGCGTTGACGATCGGCGTCGGCACGGATGCCTTCAGCCAGCTCGTTACCCTTGGCGCGGTGCTCGCGAGCTTCACGCTCACGCTCGGTGCTCATACGTTCGAACACACTGCGGTTTACTTCTTTCGGCAGATCGATGGCCTTGACCCGGACATCGACAACTTCGATACCCAGCTCTTTTTCCGCCATTTTGTTCAGCGAAGCGGTGATGTCAGCCATCAGTGCGTCACGCTCACCCGACACCACCTCGTGCAGGGTGCGCTTACCGAACTGGTCACGCAGACCGGATTCCAGACGACGGGACAGACGCTCGTCGGCGATTTGCTTGAGGCCGGAAGTTGCGGTGTAGAAGCGCTCGGCATCTTTCACGCGCCACTTGGCATAGGCATCGACCATCACGGCTTTCTTTTCCAGGGTCAGGAAACGCTGTGTCGGTGCATCCAGCGTCATCAGACGTGCGTCGAATTTACGCACCTGGTTAACGTAAGGCACTTTCACATGCAGGCCTGGCTGAACATCGGCCTGAACCACGCGACCGAATTGCAGCAGCACCGCACGCTCGGTCTGAGCCACGATGTAGAAGCAGTTCCAGCCCACCAGTACCACAACAACGCCAACGATCAGGGCGATCAGCGATTTATTGCTCATCAGCGGGTCTCCCTTGTGCGCGACTGCGGCAGGTCAGTGACATGCGGCGTGACGTCCGTGTTGTTGGCGGCAGCCGAACCGGTGACCGGTGCATTGCTGCCCGAACTGTTCTGAATCATTTTGTCCAACGGCAGGTAAAGCAAGTTGCTCTGGCCGTTCTTGTTGCCGGTCACGAGTACCTTGCTGGTATTGCTGAAGACTTCCTGCATTGTGTCCAGGTACAGACGCTGGCGGGTAACCTCAGGTGCCTTGCGGTACTCGGCGACCAGCTTGGTAAAGCGATCGGCCTCACCCTTGGCGCGCGAGACCGTTTCGTCGCGATAACCGTTGGCATCCTCGAGGATGCGCTGGGCCTGACCACGGGCTTCCGGCACGACGCCGTTGGCGTAGGTTTCAGCCTGGTTGCGCGAACGCTGCTCGTCTTCACGGGCGCGGATCACGTCATCGAAGGCTTCCTGCACTTCACGCGGTGCCGCTGCGCTCTGTACGTTGACCTGAGTGACGGTGATACCGGTGCGATAGGTATCGAGGAAGCGTTGCAGACGCTCCTTGATTTCGCTGGCCATCAATTCACGACCTTCGGTCAGCACCTGGTCCATGGCGGTGGAACCCACCACGTGGCGCAAGGCACTGTCAGTCGCATGCTGCAGACTGATTTCCGGCTGATCGACGTTCAGCACGAAGTCCTGCAGGTTGCTGATCTTGTACTGCACGGTCAGCGGCACTTCGACGATGTTCTCGTCTTCGGTCAGCATCTGGCCCTGCTTGGTGTACGCACGCTCACGCGTGACGTTTTCCATGTACTTTTTATCGATCGGCGGGAAGTAGATATTCAGGCCCGGGCCAACAGTCTCGTAGTACTTGCCGAAGCGCAGCACCACGGCTTGCTCCTGCTCGTCCACCACGTAGACCGCGCTGTACAGCCAGACAGCCGCCAGCACGACGAGGCCGATGCCGAGCAGACCGCCGAAGCCGCCACCGCTCCTGCCCGAACCACCGCCGTCATCACCACCGCGTTTCTTACCACCACCGAACAACCCGTTCAGGCTTTCCTGCAGCTTTCGGAAGGCCTCGTCGAGATCCGGTGGCCCCTTGCGGTCGCCGTTATTGCGGCGTTTGCCACCCCAAGGATCCTGATTATTCGAGTTGCCACCCGGCTCATTCCAAGCCATAGCGCTCTCCATCTGATAAAGCAAAGACGCACCCACGGCGCGCCGACCAATGCTACAGAATGCCTGCCGTTACGGCACAACCGCTTCTTCAGGCTTTTATTGCAAAGTGTGTTGCTCGATGAATTCCATCGGCTGCAATCCTTCGCGGCTTACCAGTCGATTCAGCTCGACCCGGGGCAAACGAACGGCCAGCAGGCTGATGCCTTCTTCGTCATGCTCTTCTTTCTGCACCGCACCGAGTTCGAAAAACTGCGCACGCAGTCTGGCGAATCGTTGCGGCAAACGCAGTGTGCCGATGAACAAATCACTGCCGAGCAATTCGGCAATGGCTTGTTCAAGCAATTCCAGACCACTGCCATCACGTGCCGAAAGCCAGACCCGCTGGGGCTTGCCGTTTTCGTCGCGCTGGATTTGTGGCTCAACGCCTTCAAGCAAATCGAGTTTGTTATAGACCTCGAGTATCGGCAAGTCCTGGGCACCAATCTCGCCCAGCACCACCATCACCTGCTCGATCTGCAACATGCGATCCGGTTCGGCCGCATCGATCACGTGCAACAACAGGTCGGAGTTGGCCGACTCTTCGAGGGTAGACCGAAATGCTTCGACCAGCTTGTGCGGCAGGTGACGAATGAAGCCTACCGTATCCGCCAGAACAATCGGCCCCAGGTCGTCCAGATCCAGACGGCGCAGCGTCGGGTCCAGTGTGGCGAACAACTGGTCGGCCGCGTAAACATCGGATTTCGTCACATTGTTGAAGAGTGTCGATTTGCCGGCGTTGGTATATCCCACCAAAGACACGGTAGGGATATCCGCACGGGAGCGGCCACGTCGCGATTGCTCGCGCTGGCTGCGCACCTTCTCCAGCCGCCCCTTGATCTGGCGCAGGCGGACCCGCAGCAAACGGCGGTCGGTTTCCAGTTGGGTCTCACCCGGGCCGCGCATGCCGATGCCGCCACCCTGACGCTCAAGGTGAGTCCAGCCGCGAACCAGCCGCGTGCTCATGTGGTCAAGCTGGGCCAGTTCGACCTGGAGCTTGCCTTCATGGGTACGGGCGCGTTGGGCGAAAATATCGAGAATCAGACCGGTACGGTCGATCACGCGACACTCGAAAACACGTTCGAGGTTACGTTCCTGACTGGGCGTGAGGATGTGATTGAAAATCACCAGATCGGCTTCTTCAGCCTTGACCAGGTCGCGCAGTTCCTCGACCTTGCCGCTGCCGATCAGAAATTTGGCGGTTGGCCGATGACGCGGCACGTTAAAAAACGCAACGGTCTCGGCGCCGGCCGAATTAGCCAATTCCTGAAACTCCTGCGGATCTTCGCGCGCCTCAGGGTCCTGTCCATCCAAGTGAACGAGGATCACTCGTTCACCACCACCGTGGCGCTCAAAGAACAAAGGAGACTCCTATCAGGCGTTACCTGGCTCAGCGTCACCTGCTTCGGATTCGGTTGCGCTAGGCAGACGAATTGGACGAACCGGCACTACTGTCGAGATAGCGTGTTTGTAAACCATCTGGCTTACGGTGTTTTTCAGCAGGATCACGAATTGGTCGAACGACTCGATCGTGCCTTGCAGTTTGATACCGTTGACCAGGTAGATGGAAACCCCAACTTTCTCTTTACGTAAAGTATTCAAGTAAGGGTCTTGTAGCGAATGCCCTTTTGACATGTGCCGCACTCCTTTAAGGATTCAATAATAAAAAATAGGTAATTCAGATGGCTTTGGCCGCCACACCCCCAAGGATAGACGGCAATTGCAAGGACTCAGCTCAATATGGAGATGGTCCCAAGGTATTTCAAGGCGCGTGGCAGATTGTCGCAATCAAGACTGTCCAGCCAGTGTATATCTTCCCAGCTGCGCAGCCAGGTGAACTGGCGTTTGGCCAATTGGCGCGTGGCGATAATGCCGCGCTCCTGCATTTCGGCCAACGTCAGCTTGCCATCCAGGTAGTCCCAGACTTGGCGGTAGCCTACCGCACGTATAGACGGCAACCCCGAATGCAGGTCACTTCTTTTACGCAGGGCTACGACCTCGTCGAGGAACCCCTGTTCCAACATATTTGTGAATCTTTGTTTAATGCGCTCGTGCAATACCTGACGATTCGCCGGGGCAATGGCCAAGTTCGCGACAGTATAGGGCAATTGTTGCAGTCCCGAAGCGGCTGCTTCAGTACTTTGCGCAGATTGTTGCTGACGCAGCTCGGTCATGCTCTGACCGCTGACTCGATAAACTTCCAGCGCGCGACTCAAGCGCTGCGGATCGTTCGGGTGAATCCGCGCCGCTGACACCGGGTCAATGCTCGCCAATTGATCGTGCAAGGCTTGCCAACCGAGGCGTGCAGCCTCTTCTTCGATCTGGGCGCGAACATCGGCATCGGCCGCTGGCATATCCGCCAGACCTTCGACCAAAGCCTTGTAATAGAGCATCGTACCGCCGACCAGCAGCGGAATTTTTCCGCGCGCGGTGATCTCGGCCATGGCTTGCAGGGCATCGCGCCGGAAATCCGCAGCCGAATAAGCCTCAGCCGGGTCGAGAATATCGATCAAGCGGTGCGGATATTCGGCCAGCAGTTCTTTCGAAGGCTTGGCGGTGCCGATGTCCATGCCGCGATAGACCAGCGCTGAATCGACACTGATCAACTCGCACGGCAGCACCTTGGTCAGCTCGATGGCCAGATCGGTCTTGCCCGCAGCGGTCGGGCCCATCAGGAAAATCGCTGGAGGAAGCTGGCTCATCAACGACCGCGCAGAAACAGTTTGTCCAGATCGTCCAGGCCCAATTGGGTCCAGGTCGGTCGGCCATGGTTGCATTGACCGCTGCGCTCGGTGTTTTCCATGTCGCGTAGCAGGCCGTTCATTTCCGGCAGGGCCAAACGCCGGTTGGCGCGGATCGCGCCGTGGCAGGCCATGGTGCCGAGCAACTCGTTGAGGTGTGCCTGAATCCGGTCGCTGGTGCCGTACTCCATCAAGTCCGACAGGACATCGCCGACCAGACGGTTGGCTTCGGCCTGTTTCAACAACGCCGGGATTTGGCGGATCGCCAGGGTTTCCGGGCCCAGACGCTGCAGCTCGAACCCCAGACGCTGGAACCATGCCGCGTGCTCTTCAGCGCAATCGGCCTCGCGCTGGCTAACGGCCAGGGATTCAGGCACCAACAATGGCTGCCCACTGAGGCCCTCGCTGGCCATGGCGATTTTCAGGCGTTCGTACATGATCCGCTCGTGAGCAGCGTGCATGTCCACCAGCACCAGCCCTTGGGCGTTTTCGGAAAGAATGTAGATACCTTTCAACTGCGCCAAGGCATAACCCAGCGGAGGAATATCTTCCTGCCCGGCCGGCAGCGCGTTGGCATTAGCCTCAGGCAGCGGCGCGAAAAACTCGCGATACGCAGCCTGAGCCTCGGCAGCCGGCGGTACCGCTGATTGTGGGCGTGGCGTGTATTGATACTGGTAAGCCCCGCCAGCGCTGGCGCCGGACGAGGTATTGAACGCCGGTTGTGCCTGCGGTTGCTCCAGCAGCGCATTGGCCGCCAGACGCATTTCACCCTGCGGGCCGAACTCACCGGCATCGAGGCCCGTTGGCCGCACAACAGCTGTGGTCACGGAACCGGCAAGCTGATCTTCCGGACGCACGTCGCCCAAAGCACGGTGCAACGTGCCATAAAGGAAGTCATGCACCATGCGCCCGTCACGGAAGCGCACTTCGTGTTTGGTCGGGTGCACGTTGACGTCGACCGCCGCCGGATCGACTTCAAAAAACAGCGCAAACGTCGGGTGACGGCCGTTGAACAGCACGTCGCGATAGGCCTGACGCACGGCGTGAGCCACAAGTTTGTCGCGCACCGCCCGGCCATTCACAAAGAAATACTGCAGATCCGCCTGACTGCGGTTGAAGGTCGGCAAACCAACCCAGCCCCACAGGTGCAAGCCGTTGCGCTCGATCTCGATCGGCAGCGCCTGCTCGAGGAAACCCGAACCGCAGATCGCCGCCACACGCCGGGCGCGGGCCGCGTCATCGTGGGCTTCGTGCAGGCTGAGAATGGTCTTGCCGTTATGCCGCAGATGGAAAGCCACGTCGAAACGCGCCAGCGCCAGACGCTTGATCACTTCTTGCAGGTGATCGAACTCGGTTTTTTCGGTCTTGAGGAATTTGCGTCGCGCCGGGGTGTTGAAGAACAGGTCGCGAACTTCCACGGAAGTGCCGACCGGATGCGCTGCCGGTTGCACCCGAGGCGCCATGTCGCGGCCTTCGGTTTCGACTTGCCACGCTTGATCGGCATCGCGAGTACGCGAGGTCAGCGTCAGGCGCGCCACGGAGCTGATCGAGGCCAGCGCCTCACCCCGGAAACCGAGGCTCATCACCTGCTCAAGGTCTTCCAGGTTGCGAATCTTGCTGGTGGCGTGACGGGCCAGGGCCAGCGGCAGGTCATCGGCAGAGATGCCGCTGCCATCGTCACGCACCCGCAGCAACTTGACCCCGCCCTGCTCGACATCGACATCAATACGCTTGGCGCCGGAATCGAGGCTGTTTTCCAGCAGTTCCTTGATCACCGAGGCCGGACGTTCAACCACCTCACCGGCGGCGATCTGGTTCGCCAGCCGTGGGCTGAGCAGTTCGATACGGGCAGCAGCGTTCAGCACTTCGTTCATTCTTTGGACGCCAGTTCGGTGCCAGGAATGGTCAAGTGCTGACCGACTTTCAACTCATCGCTTTTCAGATTGTTGGCAGCGCGCAGCGTGGCCGGCGACACCTGGTAGCGCACGCCGATCATCGCCAGCGTTTCACCCGGACCGACGCGATGATCGCGCGGGCCTTGAGCGATCTTGCCGGAATCACGCAGCCAGGCGATGTAAGTGCCCGGTGGCGGGTTCTGCTGGAAGAACTGGCGCACGCCGCTACTGATCGAGCGGGCCAACGCTTGCTGGTGGCTCGATGCCGAGAGTTTGTTCGCTTCGTTGGCGTTGGAGATAAACCCGGTTTCGACCAGGATCGACGGGATGTCCGGCGACTTCAACACCATGAACCCGGCCTGTTCCACACGCTGTTTGTGCAGCGGCGTGACGCGGCCGATGTTGGTCAGGACTTTCTGGCCGACGTTGAGGCTGGAAGTCAGCGAGGCGGTCATCGACAGGTCGAGCAATACGCCGGCGAGCATGCGGTCCTTGTCGTCGAGGCTGACGTTGCCGGCACCACCGATCAAGTCGGAACGGTTTTCGCTGTCGGCCAGCCAACGCGCGGTCTCGGAAGTTGCGCCGCGATCAGACAGGGCAAACACCGACGCGCCGAAGGCGGCCGCAGACGGCGCGGCGTCAGCATGAATCGAGACGAACAGGTCGGCGCCTTTCTTGCGAGCGATTTCGGTACGGCCGCGCAACGGGATGAAGTAGTCGCCGGTACGGGTCAATTCGGCACGGAAGCCTTTCATGCCGTTGACCTGACGCTGCAGTTCGCGAGCGATCTGCAGCACTACGTCTTTCTCACGCTGACCGCGCGAACCGGATGCGCCCGGGTCCTCGCCACCGTGGCCGGCGTCGATCACCACAATAATGTCGCGCTTGCCGGCCGGGGCTGGCGGCAACTTGATTGCCGGTTCGGTCGGGGTTACCGGCACCGCTGGCACAGTCGCGACCTGCGGCGTCGGCGCAGGCGGCGGTGCGGCGTCGGCCGGGTTATCGAACAGGTCGACCACCAGGCGGTTGCCGTACTGCGCGTTCGGCGCCAGCGAGAAGCTTTTCGGGGTGACGGCTTTTTTCAGGTCGATGACCACGCGCAGATCAGTCGGCGTACGCTGGGCCGAGCGCATTGCGGTGATCGGCGTGTTTGCGGTCTGCACATTCAGCGGTGCACCGAGGGTGGCACCGTTGATGTCGATCACCAGACGATCCGGCGCGGTCAGGGTAAACACGCTGTGCTGCACCGGGCCGCTCAGGTCGAAGACCAGTCGCGTGTTATCCGGCGCCCGCCACAGGCGCACGCTATTGACCTTTGAATCGGCCACGGCGTTGACAGTCACTGCCATCAACAACAGTCCAGCGGCAGCCACCAACGCGCGAAAGCGCATACCTAACCCCATCATTTAATTGGATTCCAACGCCAAAGCGGCACACCAGGCCTCGCCACGCGAGCCCTGGGATAAAATTTTCAGCGAACGCCCGCTGTCTTGCGGGCTAATGGTAATGGTCAGGTCAGGCTTTGGCAAAAAGCCTGCACCTTTATCGGGCCATTCGATCAGGCACATCGCGTCATCTTCGAAGTAGTCGCGGATGCCGAGAAACTCCAGTTCTTCCGGATCGACCAGGCGATACAGGTCGAAGTGGAAGGCGCGGATGTCACCGATTTCGTAGGGTTCGACCAAGGTGAAGGTCGGACTTTTTACCGCACCAACATGGCCCAAGCCGCGAATGATGCCCCGTGACAGGGTGGTTTTGCCCATGCCCAGGTTGCCTTCGAGAAAAATCAGGCCATGGCCCTGGGTCACGCGGGCGATCCGTGCGCCAAAGTCGCTCATGGCCTGTTCATCGGCCAGGTACAGGGTTACTTCAGACACGGTGCTTGCTCCTCCAACAACTGACGAATGGCTGGAATCAGATCACTGGCCGCCAGCCCACGGCCGAATTTTCCTTGTTGCTGACCGGCATTGGCGTGCAGCCAGACCGCCAGACACGCCGCATCAAAACCGGCCATGCCCTGCGCCAGCAGCGCACCGGTCAACCCGGCCAGTACGTCGCCGAGTCCAGCAGTGGCCATGGCCGGATGACCTTGGTGACAAAGCGCCAAACGGCCATCGGGATGCGCAATCAGGCTGCCTGCGCCTTTCAACACCACCACTGCTGTATATTTTTTGCTCAGCGCCAACGCTGCTGCCGGACGATCCGCCTGCACGTCGGCGGTGCTGATGCCCAGCAAACGCGCTGCTTCGCCCGGATGCGGGGTGATCACGCAATCCTTGGGCAATTGAACGAAATCACTCGCCAGCAAGTTCAGTGCGTCGGCATCCCACACTTGCGGCAATGCCGCGTTGGCCGCCGCCGACAGTAATGCGCGGCCCCAACTGGCCTGGCCGAGGCCAGGACCGACGACCAGCGTCGAGACTTTTTCCAGCAAACCCATCAACTGATTGGCCGATGAGGTGCCAAGAACCATAGCTTCCGGCACACGGGTCAGGGCTGCTGGCACATGCTCGGGACGGGTCGCCAGCGAAACCATGCCCGCGCCGCTGCGCAACGCCGTTTCGGTACTGAGCAGGATCGCCCCGCCAAATCCGTGATCGCCACCGATCAGCAACACATGGCCAAAACGCCCCTTGTGCGACGCCGGCGCGCGCGGCGCCAATCGAGGAAGATTAGCGGCATTGAGTTGCTGGGCGCGGACAGGAATGTCACGGTAAGTTTCCGCTGGCGCCTGCAAATCGTTGAACAGCAGCGCGCCGACATGATCCGCCGCGTCACCGGTGAAAAGCCCAAGCTTCAGACCAATAAAGGTCACCGTGAGATCGGCACAGACCGCGACACCCAGCGCTCGCCCAGTGTCGGCACACAATCCGGAAGGGATATCGACCGCAGCAACCGGCAAACCACTGACGTTGATCGCATTGATCGCGGTGGCATACGGCTCACGCACGTCGCCGCTCAGGCCGGTGCCGAGCAGGGCATCGAGGATGACCCCGCGCAACTCGCTGTCAGCGCTCCAGCCCTGAATCGCCACACCGTGCGTCGAGGCCTCGGCATGGGCTGACGCCGCGTCGCCCTGCAATTGCCGGGGATCACCGACCGCCAACACCCGCACGAGCAACCCGGCTCGCTGGGCCATGGCCGCAACCAGATAACCGTCTCCCGCATTGTTGCCATGCCCGGCCAGCACCGTCAGTTCAGTCGCCGAAGGCCACTGTCGCACCAATGCGCGCCACGTCGCATGGGCCGCGCGCTGCATCAATTCGAAGCCCGGCGTACCGGCGGCAATCAGCCGTGCATCGAGTTCGCGCACCTGTGCGGCGCCATACAGCGCGTCGGGTAATTCATCTTTCGTGTGCGGCATGCGTCTTCGGGCTCCGATGTCTGGCAGAATTATACGCACCTCAGCTCCGGTTTCTCTCGTCTCATGTCCGCCATCACCACAGACCTGCCCGCCCTCGCCCAATCGATCAAGGATTGGGGCCGCGAGCTGGGCTTCCAGCAAGTCGGCATCAGCGGCCTGGATCTGGCCGAGCATGAGCAGCACCTCGCGCGCTGGCTCGAGGCCGGCTACCACGGCGAAATGGACTACATGGGCGCCCATGGCAGCAAACGCTCGCACCCCGAAGAACTGGTGCCGGGCACGTTGCGCGTGGTCTCGCTGCGCATGGACTACCTGCCCGGCGACACGCAAATGGCGCAAATGCTCGCGCAACCGGAAAAAGCCTACGTGTCGCGTTATGCCTTGGGCCGCGATTACCACAAATTGATCCGTAAACGTGTGCAGCAATTGGCCGACAAGATTCAGGCGCAGATCGGCCCGTTCGGTTTCCGCGCGTTTGTCGACAGCGCCCCGGTGCTGGAAAAAGCCATCGCCGAACAGGCCGGGCTGGGCTGGATCGGCAAAAACACTCTGGTACTGAATCGCAAGGCCGGTAGTTATTTCTTCCTGAGCGAGTTGTTTGTCGATCTGCCACTTCCGGTGGATGAACCGCACAGCACTGAACATTGCGGCCGCTGCACCGCGTGCCTCGACATTTGCCCGACCAATGCTTTCGTCGGTCCCTACGTGCTGGACGCGCGGCGCTGCATTTCCTATCTGACCATCGAGCTGAAAACCGCAATCCCCGAGGATCTGCGGCCGCTGATTGGCAATCGTGTGTTCGGCTGCGATGACTGCCAGATCGTCTGCCCGTGGAACCGCTTCGCCAAGCCCTCAGGGGAAAGCGATTTCAAGCCACGGCACAATCTCGACAATGCCGAATTAGCGGAGCTGTTTTTGTGGAATGAAGAGAAGTTTTTGAGCAGCACTGAAGGTTCGCCGTTGCGGCGGGCGGGGTATGAGCGCTGGTTGAGGAATCTCGCGGTGGGGCTGAGCAATGCGCCTTCAACGATTCCGGTGCTGGAAGCGTTGAAGGCGCGACGGGATTATCCGTCAGAGTTGGTCAGGGAACATGTGGAGTGGGCACTGGGACGGCACTCCAGACCTTCAAACTCATAATGGGCAAGTAACGTAATCAGGCTGCTCACATGCGAGTTGTATCTATCTTTTCAGCCGCTCTTATTCTTCCGGAGGTTTGCCCGTTAGACCAATGGCCGCCCGACTGAATGACTTTGCAAACTCTCGTTGCACTGTCCTCTAGAAGGTAAATACGATCCGTGCCTCCAGTGGTCTTCGTCATATAAACATGCGTTAACTTTCTTGTTTGGCTGTATTTGGCTAATTCCGAGTACGCCAGAGTCATCTCCCTAGCTGCTTCGCGGGGGGACTTATTGCTTTCAATGAGTTTGTAGAAATCGTCAGCCTTATCCTGATAATTTTTATAACCGGTGGCGCTGAGCACGTCATCCGTCCCGGTGGCCCTGTGCAATTGCCAAGGTTCATCCGGCACTGTTTCCACGGGTGCCTTGGTTTTTTTGCTCGCAGCCTTGGCGCCTTTTCCAGGCTTCTTGAAATGTTTTGCCGCTTTGGCTGCTTGCTTGCCATCGGGACTGAGCCCTTTGCTAAAGGCTGAAGCCATCTTCCTGCCCGCATTCACTGCAGCTTTTGCACCCGCTGCCATACCTGCACCCAGCGAAGCCAGCCCAAGACCAAAACTGATCCAGCCCAATATCTCGCCTGCTTGAGAACCCGGTGCCAGCTCATTGGCCAGCTCGCTGGCGATACCCGCCAAACCTGAAGCAACCGCCAGCCCCAATGCCGCCACTGCCCATGGCGTCGCCGCGCCCATCGTCAGTACGCTGGCCACAACCCCGAGAATACTGAGGCCGATGCCCAGGATCGTTTGCCAGGATATATGTCCGGTAGGGTCAACACGATTGACAGGGTCGCCCAGGCAATAACTGTAGGCATTCAATCCGCCCGCGCCGAACGGACTCATGCTGTCGGGGGCGAGAAAACGCATCAGTGTCGGACTATAGGCTCTGTAACCGTTACCCAGCAGATACAACCCGGTCACCGGATCCAGTTGCTCGCCGTTGAACCCTGCCAGGCTGAACAATCCACCTTCGGCAGGGCGGTGCCCGTAAGGGCTGTAGGCGCAATCGGTGAGCTGTTCCTTGTCCAGCGTTGCCAGCACGCTTTGCTGCTGATCGGTACCAAACAGCTGCGCGCCGGCGTTCGAACCGAGCTGCTGTTGCCCCACAAGCGCTCCACCGTGACGCACAACACTGGACGAATTTTCACCACTCACCTCATTGGCGACCCGGCCCGCATGGTAGTAACGCTGCGTAATCACCTTGTCGGGTTGCGACAGTTCGACCAGATCGTCGAAGCCGTCGTAATGGTAGCCACGAATGACTGATCCCCCTGCGCTGGACAACTGCTCAAGACGTCCGAATGCGTCATAGGCCAGGGTTCGCGCCTGGTCGTCCTTGATCATCCTGCCGTTGGCGTCGTATTCCAGTGTCACTGCCGGTGGATAGTCGGCATGGGAATGTTTGACTGCACTGAGCTGTACAGGATCAGGATTGTCATAACTGAAGGTGGTCAGATTCATGCCCAGCGGGAACTTCGTCTGCACGGTCAGAATGTTATCCAGCGCATCGAAGGTGAACGTCTGCTGGACAATTTCCTTGCCATACGGATCGCGGGGCTTTTGGGTGCCAGCACAGTCGTACTGGATCAGTCGCCCGCGCACATCGTAGGTGAATTGTTCGTCGCGCAATAGTTGCGTGCCGCGCCTGGAGACTTTCTGCGCCAGTTTGCCGGCAAGCGTGTAAGTCGATTCCAGCGTCTGGTCGGGCTGGCCCTGAATCTCGAACGTACGGCGGGTTTCACGACCGATATCGTCATAGGCAAACCGGGTGATCATCTGCCGCTTGATCGACGTTTCTTCGGTTTTCGTCCAGTCCAGCATCCCCGTCTGGATGGCGTAGTGGAATTCGGTTTTCAACGAACCCTGAGAGGTGGATAACAGGCGGCCGTGCTTATCGTATTCGGATCTGCTTTCGGCTCCGAGTACGTCGACATGGGTGATCGGTCGTCCCTGCAGGGACCAGGTACTGGACGTTGATTTTGTGATAGCGCCGAAGGTCGTCGTTTCGGATTTGAGGCGTCCGGAAGGGTAATAGGTGAAGCTGCGCTCCCTGCCGTTTTCGGTACAGGCCAAGGGATTGCCACTGGCGGGGTCGTAAGTCAGGGTCGTGAGCAATGCACCTGACTTGCGCTCCGTCAGTAAACCGCCCAGATCGCGCAAATAAGTGAATTCGGTTTTTGTGCCATCAGCACTCTTGTACCACTGCGGCTGAGTGAAGCCCGCTTCATAACCCGCCTCGGACTTTCGTCCGCCTACGGTACTGTGTATCAAACGATCCAGACCATCATAAGTTTGCTGCCCCAACACCGTGTCGCCGACTTTGATGCCGATCGGTAGCCCGGCATCGCTATGTTCGGCGTAGTCGGTCACTACCGCACTGGCATCAGGCAGGACACTGCGGATTATCCGGTCAAAAACGTCGTATTCATATCGAGTGATATTGCCGACAGGATCTGTCTCGCTGGTTGTGCGCCCTAACCCGTCATAGGTGTAAACGATTTTGCCGAGACTCTTGTTCTTCAGATTGAAGCTCTCGACACTGAGCGGTTTACCGAAATCATTGATGAGGGTGAGTGTCTTGCCCATCCCCTGGAGCCAATGGGTTTGCTGGCGAAGGACAGGATCCGTCTCGCTGTGTTCGATACGCCCATCGGCATGCAGCGTCTTGTTGACCTGACCCCAGGAATCGAATTCGTAGCGGGTGCTGAGCGGATAGGGCTTGCCATCACGCCAATCGGTCAGCGTCACTTTCACCTTGTGACCGACCGAATCATGCAGGGCGGAATAAAGCATGCGAGTCGGGATGAGCCCGTCCTTGTCGGGATGGTCGCAGTCCTTTTCCTGAACGGTGATCACACGTTCGAGACCGTCATAGGTCACTCGTTGCTCGCCTCCGGCGTGATCGGTGGTCACCATTGTGGCCGGCTGCTGTTTGCTGGCGGCCAGATAGACCCACCGGGTAGCAGCCGCATAAGGTGTGCCGGCCGCAACCGTTTTGCACACTGCCCGGCCGATTGCGTCGTATTCATGTTCGATGTGCTCGCCATCGACACCGACCTCCGACATCGGTAATCCGGTCAGTGTCGAAAGCACCTTCTCACTGCTCTGCAACGCGCCGTCAAATCCCCGTGTGCTGGACTTGACCCGCAACCGGTCACCCGCAAGTTCATAGGAAAACTCAGTAGAGGTTTTTTTATCATTGAGAATGATACTTTGCTGCTGTGTGGCCCCGTGTTTGAGCGGGTCCTTGGGCGTATTCAGGTAACTGCGCTCGGTTTTCGAGCGCAAGACCTCAACACCTTCCACAACTTCGTAAAAACGCTCCTCAACCGGTAACACAAATGCCAGTTCCGTACCTTCCAGTGCGGCATGTAGCGCATAGTCGTAATACGTGACAGTCGAAGCACCATCCGCCGCGGCAGCGGTGACCGTCCTCTTTTTCGCGAACCTGGAGAAACCCAGCGGATCCTCCGGGCAATTATCTCCACCACTTGCCGGATAAAACTCCGTCTCAGTCGTCACCCCACTTGGCTCGACGTGCTTGAGCAAGTTGCCTTCGTGATCGAATTCGGTGGTTGTGGTTTCCACACGCTGCTGTCGGGTGCGCCGATCAAGGTGAGTCACTGTCTGGACCTTCGGCATGCGGAACTGAGCCACCTGCTCATTGAAGGGTTTGATGACGGAACAGTGATACTCCGTGGCGGTGGCGATCTGGGCGTCGCCACAGGTTGTAACCTCAGCCACCAACAGATGGAACTTGTTGTAGGTGCGTTTAATACGGGTATGTACTCTGCCGCTTACCAACAACTGTTCGTCCGAGGTGTAGACATAATCGCCGGGCGCTAGATAAAGAGGATCCAGGTCATTGTCCGTGGCCGGGAGAAGGCCTTGCCCAAGGAAGTTGCGGTCGGAGTAAGTGTATGTCTTGCAGAGTCTGGGCTGGCCGCGCCCAGGGTAGGTATCGTGAGCGATAACAAACGGCAGTGTTCGTTCCACACCACTTTCGAAGCCATGACCCTGCCGCTTGTATCGAATGATCTCGACGCCGCGTAATGGATTGACGACGCGGTGCAAATAGCTGGCGTCATCAATCACTTCATATTCCAGCTCCCAACCTTTACCGGCCGGAAGCTCGATTGCCGTTACCCGACTGTTTTTCAAGATCAACCTGGATTCGGACCCGGACGAGGTGTCGGGATATCGGGTCAACGTTACCTGACCTGCACTGCGTGTGATTTTCAGCAGGCATCGTTTGCTGTCACGGACTTCGCTCAACCTGGGAAACTGGTTGAACAACTCGTACTTCAAAGCGATGCTCACACCGTTCGCCGCGATTATTTTTTCTGCTACAGCGACCTGAGTGCCAGCCAGGACCTTGAGCAGTTCACGTCGACCATCCTTGTAGCGAACTTCATAGCGCCCTGCTCCGGTCACCAGCACCTTTGCCGTTTGCAACTTCATTTCCTTGAACTTCAGACCGGTGGACGTTTCTACAGCCTTGTAGCGCTCACCGTTGGACAGCGTCATGACTTTGCTGCGCAAGTCGTAATTGGTCAGGGTCAAAGACCAACCAATGCCAAAACCAAAGTCCGTCTGATTAAGCGGATTGAAGCTCAGTGAAAGTGCGAACTCAGGGCCGTTAAGATCCGACGAGTGCAACTTTCCCAACGAAAAGGCGCACGTGTACATACCCGTACGAGGATCAACACCTCCGGAAACAAACTCACCGAAATTGAAAGCGCTTGAATGAACAGCGGAAGATGAATTACTTTCCATAGAAAAACGTCCTTTTATTTCAAGATCCAGATATTGACTCGCAAACTTGGCCAGCAAACATCGCTGACCACATTATGAAATCAGACAAGCTGTTTCATTGATCGCTTGGACTCACCCAGAATAAAAGTGCGCTGCTCTTTATTACCTTCGATACACAGCCTGTGTTCCGAGCCAAACTCATCGATCACTGCAAACTCGAATGAACCCTCGCTTTCCCGCCCCACTTGCAGGTCAGCGGAAATATATTGAACAAGCGTCAGTTGCCCAGGCACATTGTTGATCGGCACGTTCATAATACCGAGGGGACTGCGAAAATTTGCTTTCAGGCCGTAGATGGGTGCCATGTAACCGTAAAAATTTCTGCGCCCATCGCGAGTACCAGGAATGTTTCCGGAGGCATAGACTTGCACCGCATCTTCGGAATCATAAGGATCAAGTTTTACCTCACTGCTGTACCAGTCAAGCAGGTGAATCTGCCTGCCGTCCGCGTGCAGCCCAATGTGATGACTTTGAACCCAGTCATATTGTGCTTTCTGCTGTTTGATACCATATTCATTGAATGTAAAGCTCTTCAGCGAATATTCTTTCGGCGGAATTGCCTCCAGCGTAACACTGCTGTCAAAGCCGATTCCGTTACTTCGCAATAACACGCCATCCACGAGAATTTCGGCGGCCACTTCCATGATTCCGGGCCTGGTGGCCGAAACCCAAAACTGGAAAATCTGCACGGGATCAGACTCGTCACTTATCCGATTGTGCGTGGCACGTGGAACTTCGGTAACTCGCGGCGCACCACCCGACATTTCGTGAGCATAACGATTTTCCTGCAGCGATACGCTCCAGTTTCCTTCCAAAGGCCGCGCGCCGTTATAGGCGATCAACCGCAGTGATTGCAGGGCGGGATGCCCATACAGAGATGCGCCATCACCATTGTTATCGATCCCGTGCAGAAGCACCAAAACACGCACCTGCATGCGCCCGTTGGCATAAAGCACTTTATGCTGGCCCGACCTTGTGGCATCGAATTTAACTTCGATACGGGAAATACCAATTTGCTCATCAAACATTTATCAATACCTTGCTGATTAATACACTTCGCCCTCTAAGGACTCAGCAAACTATTGACGATCGATTTAAATAAGAACAGCCGCGACATTCGACAAATTATGAGAAAGTAATATTTCAACATCAACCCCAACAACCCTCACAAATGCTAATACATTCAACAATCGCAGACCACATCAAGCAAACTTCAACCACACTCCGCCTGCCCCTTTGATTTCAGCACTCAACAACTTGCTCCCCTCCTGATCTCAACTGCACAGAATCAAAAGAGGAGCCAACGGGCAGTTTATTCTTGTCAGGTTATGTTAGAAAAACAAAGGAGCGGTTACTTCCACCAATATTCAGTCACTGTCTGAGCCTGTCGAGAATCCGCTTTCCGAGGACTCGCTATCGGAGTCAGATTCGAAAACCACCTCCTCCGTCTGGATTTCCACCTTCCGATCCATACTGGAGTTTTCAAGATACTGACTAATCCGTTGCCTTGACGCGTCACTCAGCGGATTATTCAATAAACCAATGAATAGATCCTGCGTATCGGGAATCTCGAACAATTCATATCCCACGTCAGAAATATTATTATCATGCAATGCCGCGACCCCCAGCTTCCTGAGCGAATCTATGCCTGAAGGAACGCTGGAAAGATGTGCGTTGCTCAGCATCAATCCGGTTAAACCGGCCATGTAGCCTACATGCGGAGCAACTGTCAGAGGATTGTTTGCCAGATTCAATCGGGTCAGCGTTTCGATTCTGGACAATCCTTCAGCTGTGACCTCGGATAGTTTTAGCGAGCACCCGTCCAGCGTAAGCTCGCTTAACTGGCGCATTTGAAATATTCCTGACGGGAATCCCTCCATTTTTATGCCAACGACTCCCAAATATTGAATATTCGGAAAGCTGTCGAGAAACGCACCTATCCGTGCACCCGGTTCATTTGCGGTCAATATCAACTCTGCTACATATTCAAATCGGGCGGACAACCTTGGTAACTCACCCGAAAAATCAACATAGTGAGAAAAATAATAATCCCCCTCGCCCCATCTCGAAACCGACTTGCGCTGCCAGATATCTTGCAGCTTTGCGCTGAACTTCTCGCGAGCCTGGCGTCGTTCGGCAAGCGTCGACGCTCCCTCTGGTTCCGACGTCTGCGTATGAGATGACGCCCCATCGGCATTCCATATCGCCAGTTCATTACGCAATGTCGCAAATTCTTTTTCCAGGCGCAGCAATATGCCGGATGGATCACTCTTCAAACGCTCGGTGATAAATGCCGTCACCTCCTCATCTAGAAGATGCGGATAAAGATCACGCACACGGTCGGCAACGGACCTGGTCGATGTCGGGTTGTTGTCGCCGCCGCCACGCAACTGCCCCTTTTGCCGGTGTTGTGCAGTGGCAGGATCAACGGTGACCGCAAGCGGCGCCATCCCCAACAACTCACTCACAGTTTGGCGTGATGGCAACGGCTGCGCGCGGACCCACTGTTGCAACGCCGCACCACCATCTTCTGTCACACCCAGCAACTGACGATGCCCGGGCGACAACAGAAACCAGATGGTTGAGTACAGATCCTTCGATTTCCGAGGTAATTGGGCGTCGCTGTTCTGGAGGACATAGCCATCATCCTGACGGATCAGTATGTGACGAAACGGTGATCGGGCATCGCCGATAGCGCTCAGGACATGCCCGTCCATCGTCCTTTGGCGAATCTCGACACGCGTCTGCCGCGGCCAATTCGCCAGATTTCCGAGCATATGCAGCACTAACCGATCACTGTCCGGGTTGGCTACGGCCTCTAAGTGAATGCCTTCCACGGCCCTTGCCAGGCGAATCTCTCGCAGCGCCACCAGTGCCTCTTTCGCCACTCGCTGAGGCATGCCTGGCAGGTTGTGCATATGTAAACGTTCGGCAGCGCTCATATTGCGCCATATCGCCTGCGCAGCGGTTTTCGGTAGATGTGGAAACACCCGGCGCATCCGTAAAGTGTTTTCATCGCAATCGGATTCAAAGGCATCTTCCAGATCCTTGAACCGCCTAAATCGCTCAGGGGCGGCCCCGCGTCCCTGCGCCTGAATCGTCTGATCAAGTTCGAATCGCCTGATGGTGTCCTCCAGTAAAAAAGGCGCAGGGCGATCATTCATGAGCACATCGCGCAGCACTGGTTCATTGACCCCGCTCACTGCCAGCACACGTGCAACCATGGCGGCGGAAAATTGCGCCACGGAACGGCCCATCCGCCGAAAAAGTTCTGCGGTTTGTACTGAGATTGAGTCAGTGAAGGGGGTGACATCGCTGTCCAGCGGCCCCCAGAACCGGCCTTCGTTGTCCGGCTTCAATAGCGGGCCGGAGGGGTCGAGCTCACTGGCCAGAGTGGCGCGAAACAGCCCGCTCTCAGCGTCCAGCACCACTTGCACGACATGGTCATCGGCCACGGCCACGTACTGGCGCTGCTTCACAATCCTGATGCCTTGCGCATCGGCTTCACCGAAGATTTTGGGTGCGGGTATCCAGTAATCTGCCAGTGAGTACTTCGCGGCACGCATCGCGAACTCATCGATCGCAGATGACCTCGGGTTCACGCTCACTCTGATCGCTGGCGTCACTGCGATCGAGTCAGGCCCGAAGGAAACGGGCAGCGTTTCGAGGTGATGGGGTATAGACAGGTGCGGCATTGCTGAAGAGCCGGGCGGTGGCCGATGAGTACCGTCTACGCTGAATTCGGGGATTTTGATTGGGGCAGGTACAGGTTTGACCTTTGGCGGTTTGCCAGTCATGGCTGCTCATCCTTGAGATATGGCTGCGTTGGCCCCGCATTACAGAAGGGGCCAACACTCGATATAAGCAAAAGCACTTTGAATGCAATTACCTGATAATTGAACACCACAGCTTATCGGTAGTTACCATGCCAAAAAGCATATATATCTACTACATCCACTGGCATTGCATCAGCGAAGGTGAGTCTTAGCCTCGTTCCAGATATAAATTTCGCTCGTAAAAGTTTACGCGAATCGCCAGCCTATGCTCCGTACCGTGTTCATCAATGGCAAGAAAGTGAAGCTTGTTTCCGTACTTGGAACCTTTACCGGCTTCCGAGTATTCGGACAGGGCTTGCACGACAGTTAGCTCGCCATCGCTCTGAATCTTCACATCATAATGTTCTCGACCCCATGTATGGGCGTCAGGAAAAAAGGTGTATACAAAAGGATCTCCGTTAGCCGGCAAGATCACAGTCACACTTTGTTTTTCAGGGCGAACAAGAATGACCTCCATATAATTGGTTTTTATTTCATTAAGTCTGTTACCCCCCGCAAACTTATGGTCAACGCCTTCTCCTACTCCGTCTACAACCCAATCGACCAGCTTGATCTGCTGCCCTCGCGGATAGAGCCCAAGACGATGGCTCCAGATTCGATTGCCGGGCAATTCATCGCCGCGCCGGGTTTGATACCAGCGAAATTCTTCGATGGAGTACGCCGATGGAGGTTGTGCTTCGATGGTTACACTACTGTCATGAACACTGGAGAGTGTCGTTCCATTACTGAGAATCCTCTCACCGTTCAGCGACAGGCGCGCACCAATCTGGGTCGTCCCGGCGCTCGATGAGGATACCCAAAACGTGCGGACCTGCGGATGGACGCTGTCATTTTCCGAATCGTTGTCGGGAGCGTCTCCGGCGGAGGTTGAAGGTCGCGCCTCAATCGTAAACCGCCCTTGATCGGTGCTTGCGGCCCAGCCGTCGCGCAACGTTTTGCCAGTGCTGTAATGAATCAGTTCGATGCTTTCCATTACATCTGCAGGCACGTGCATGGCATTGCCGTTGGCGTCTATCCCGGAAACCAAAACTTGTACTTTCACCTGCATCCGGCCATTACCAAACAGCGACTTGGTGCGAGTATTGTCGCTCGCATCAAACTTGACCTTCATAATGGCAAGGCCTGCGAGTATGGGCGCAGTGGTTTGCTGATCGTGTGTAGCATCCATGCTTTCACTCATGATGTGTTCCTTCGAAGAGTAATATTTAAATGTCGACATCAAAAATATGCCAACAAAAAAATTACAGACCTTTCAAATAAACAGCAAAGCGAAAAATGTAAGAAACATACGCTTGCAAACCTCTAGTGGCTTACAGACTTTTATCTGGCAAACAACTATTTTCCGGCGACAACCATCAAGGCTCGTCGTTATAAACAAACTTGGGCATTTCCCAATGAAAACGGATGGCCAGCAGACGTAACAAGAACCCGCCGAACAGCGTAATCAGAATGGCTTGTTCACCGGGCACATTCAGATAAAGACACAGCATGTAGCACCACGCTGCAGCGAAGGAGACGCTCGCATACAGTTCGCGGCGAAAGATCAGCGGAATGTCGTTGCAGAAAATATCGCGCAAGATGCCACCGAACACCCCCGTGATCACGCCGCTGACCGACGCCACCAGCATGCCGTGGCCCATTTCCAACGCGGTCATGCAGCCAATCAGGGTGAACGCCACCAGACCGACGGCGTCGAGCACCAGGAACAGCGAACGCAAGTGGCGCATCCAGCGCGCGGTGAACACGGTGAACATTGCCGCTACCGAAGTCAGCACCAGGTATTCCGGGTGTTTTACCCAGGTCAGCGGATAATGCCCGAGCAGCACATCGCGCACCGAGCCACCGCCCAAGGCTGTTACGCAGGCGATCAGTACCACGCCAAACCAGTCCATGCCGCGCCGCCCGGCAGACAGGGCGCCAGTCATGGCTTCAGCGGTGATGGCGATCAGATAGAGCATCAGCAACATGGTGGCGATCCAGGCAGGAAGGCGCGCAGTCTAGCCATTTCAGTGCGGCACCAAAAGGGGGCAATCGCAATGCCCGCCCCCATCGCCAGGCATCAGAACTTGATGAAATGCTTGCGGTAGTGCTGCAACTCGGCGATCGACTCACGGATATCGTCCAGCGCGAGGTGGGTGCTGCCCTTCTTGAAGCTGTCGCGCACGTCCGGTGCCCAGCGCGCGGCCAGTTCCTTGAGCGTGGAGACGTCGAGGTTGCGATAGTGGAAATAGCTTTCCAGCGCTTTCATGTGGGTATAAAGGAAGCGGCGATCCTGACAGATGCTGTTGCCACAGATCGGCGACTTGCCCTTCGGTACCCATTTTTCCAGGAAGGCGATGGTTTCAGCTTCGGCTTCGGCCATGCTGATTCGGCTGTCACGCACGCGCTGGGTCAGGCCGGAGTTGCCGTGGGTGCGGGTGTTCCACTCGTCCATACGCGCGAGCACTTCGTCACTGTGGTGGATAGCGATCACCGGGCCTTCGGCCAAGGTGTTCAGATCACTGTCGGTGACGATGGTGGCCATCTCGATGATGACGTCGTTTTCCGGATCCAGACCGGTCATTTCCAGGTCGATCCAGATCAGGTTCTGCGGGTTTTGCATATGTCGGCTCCTAGGCAATGCTGCGCAGTTTAGCCTAGGCCGGTGGCCGGGCGTGCTAAACTCGCGGCCGTTTTACCTAATCGCTGCATTCTTCAGACGGAACACCCATGGCCAAACGCCAACTCAATCGTCGTCAAAACTGGCGCATCGAAAAGATTCAGGGCGAGCGCGCTGCACGCGCCGCCAAACGCGAGTCCTCGGCTGTCGAAGCCCTTGAGGGCGGCGACCTGGGCCCGGAACAGACCGGCCTGGTGATTGCCCACTTCGGTGTACAGGTCGAGGTCGAGGCCGTTGACGGTGATCAGGCCGGCCAGGTGTTCCGCTGCCACTTGCGCGCCAACCTGCCTGCGCTGGTAACCGGCGACACAGTCGTCTGGCGTGCCGGCAATCAGGGCATCGGGGTGATTGTTGCGCAACTGCCGCGCACCACCGAACTGTGCCGCCCGGACAGCCGTGGCCAGCTCAAACCGGTAGCCGCCAACGTCGACATGATCGTCATCGTCTTCGCGCCGCTGCCCGAGCCGCATGCCAACCTGATCGACCGCTATCTGGTTGCCGCCGAACACGCTGGCATCCGGCCGCTGCTGCTGTTGAACAAATTCGACTTGATCGACGAGCAGAACGCCCCAGCGCTCAATGCGCTGCTGGCGGTGTACCGCACACTCGGTTATCCGGTGCTGGAAGTGTCGGCGCACCACGGCAACGGCATGGAACAACTGCAACAGCAGCTCGACGGCCGCATCAGCGTGTTCGTCGGCCAGTCCGGTGTCGGCAAGTCATCGCTGGTCAACAGCTTGCTGCCTGAAGTGGAAACCCGTGTCGGGCCGTTGTCCGAGTTGTCCGGTCAGGGTACGCACACGACGACTACTGCGCGCCTGTTCCACTTCCCTGGCGGCGGTGAGTTGATCGACTCCCCGGGTATCCGCGAATTCGGCTTGGGTCACGTCAGCCGCGCCGATGTTGAAGCCGGTTTCATCGAGTTCAATGACCTGCTCGGCACCTGCCGCTTTCGCGACTGCAAACACGACCGCGAACCCGGTTGTGCACTGCTCAAGGCGCTGGAAGATGGCCGCGTGCAGCAGCAGCGGATGAACAGCTACCGCTCGATCATCGCCAGCCTGCCGGAAAACGGCTACTAAACATCTGCACCGGCAGTACCTCGCCCGAGGGCTGCCGGATGTCGGACTGCGCCTGACAAACCCTCGATTCCGTTAAACGCCAGACTTTTCTTACAGGCCCGCACACGCCTGCCTGCAGGACATTTCTCTTTCACCGCCCAACCCTTGTAGGCAAGCTCCAGATGCCTAGATTGGGGTCCTCCTTCGCACCTTCGCGACCTTCGAGGAACCCCATGCAGACCTATCACCTGTTCATCAGCCATTCGTGGAACTACGCCCACGCTCACGACAATCTGGTACGCCTGCTCGGCGCCAGGCCGGATTTCAGTTTCAAGAATTTTTCCGTGCCGCCACATAACCCGATCATGGGCGCGCAGACCGACAAGCAGCTCGAAGAAGCCATCGAAAACAAGATTCGCCCCTGCTCGGCGGTACTAATCATGGCCGGGATGTATTCGACCTACAGCAAGTGGATCAACAAGGAAATCGAGATCGCCAAACGCATGGGCAAGGTGATCATCGCGATCAAGCCATTCGGCGCCGAGCGCATTTCCGCCGTTGTACGTGACGCGGCACACGCCGAATGCGCGTGGAACACCAATAGCATCGTCAGCGCGATTCGCCTGCATACGGCGGTGTGATCATGCGCAAGGGACTGTTTATCGGCATCAACCACTACGACTACGTCTCGCCGTTGAGCGGTTGTAACAACGACGCAATGGCCATGGCTTCGGTATTGGAGCGTCACGCCAACGGGCGCCCGAACTTCAGCAGCAAAGTGCTGACGTCGGCCGAAGAACAACTAACGCTCAAACTCATGAAACAGCAGATCCAGAGCCTGTTCTCAGGCGACTGTGACGTGGCACTGCTGTACTTCGCCGGTCATGGGCAGTTCGACACCAGCATCGACGAAGGACTACTGATTCCCCAGGACTATCAGCCTGGCGGAGACGGTATCCGCATCAGCGACATTCTGGAATGGGCGGACAAAGCCCCGCACATCAAGAATAAAATCATCATTCTCGATTGCTGCCAGGCCGGTGCAGCAGGCGCCCTGCGCAACCTGCGCGGCGGCAGCAGTGTGATCGGCGAAGGCGTGACCATTCTCACCGCCTGCAAAAAAGAACAGTACGCCCTGGAAAGCCGCGGTCACGGGGTATTTACGGATCTGTTGCTGCAAGCGCTGCATGGTGGCGCTGCCAACGTACTCGGCAAGGTCACCCCCGGTAGCGTCTATTCGTTTGTCGACAATGCGCTGGGAGCCTGGGAACAGCGTCCGGTATTCAAGACCAATGTCTCGCAGTTTGTGCCGCTACGCGAGGTCGCGCCGCTGATCGCCGAAGAAACCCTGCGCAAACTCAAGGACTGGTTCCCGGAACCGAGCTTCGTTTTCAGACTCGACCCCAGCTACGAGCCCACCGAAGCGCTGTTCAACCCCGAGCACGGCGACATCTTCAAGCAACTGCAAATGTGCAATCGCCACAGCCTGATCGAGCCCGTGGACGCCGAACACATGTACTACGCCGCCATCAACTCCACCGGCTGCCGCCTCACCGCCCTCGGTGCCTACTACCGCGAACTCGCCCTAAAAGGACACTTCTGATGCCCGTATTCATCAGCTACCGCCACATGGATCGCGCCCACGCCATCGCCATCAATAGCCGCCTGATCCAGGCCAACATCAAAACCTACCTCGACGTGCTCGACCCCGAGTCGCAGACCACCGACGACATCACTGGGGTCATCACCCGCAACATCACCGAATGCACGCACCTGCTGGCAGTGGTCTCGGAAAAGACTGCGTTATCGTGGTGGGTGCCGTTCGAAATTGGCGAAGCGACCATCAGCAACCGGCGGATCTGCTCGTTCAAGACCGGGCCGACGGAGCTGCCGCTGTATCTGGATAAGTGGCCGAAGCTGAGCACGGACAGTGATCTGAATTTCTTTATCGACGCGTATCGCGAGGAAGTGTCGAACAAACGCTCGATGACGCTGGATTCGAGCAATGAATCCTTTAGCGGCACCTATAAGCGCAACGCCGAGATTTTCCACGAACAACTGAAGAACCGGATTCGGCGCGGGTTCTGACAGACGTAAAAAAGCCGCGATCATCTCGCGGCTTTTTTTTGCCTCACACGCTGGCCGGCGGTTTTGGCACAACTACCTTTGGCTCAGGCTGGCGAAACGCATACAGGTGCTGACGCACAATCCCGCCCGGCAGCTCCTTGCCAAACACGCCATAACGCACCGGCCATTCCTTTGGCGGCAGCTTGAACGTACCGAAGAGCATATCCACCAGCGGCGTGTGGATCGCGTAGTTTTTGTAGATGTAGTCCTTGTGCCGGGCGTGGTGCCAATGGTGATAGCGCGGCAGCACGATCAGGTAGTTCAGCCAGCCGCCGTTGATTCGCACGTTGGCGTGGGCCAGTACCGCTTGAACACCGACCAGGATTACATAGGCATTCAACGCTTGCGGCGCGAAGCCCAGCAGCATCAATGGCACCAGCACGCCAGTGCGGGTCAGCAGGATTTCAATGAAGTGCACGCGGGAGCCGGCGAGCCAGTCCATGTGCGTACTGGAGTGATGCACCGCGTGAATGCGCCACAGCCATGGCACTACATGGTAGAGCCGGTGCAGCCAGTACTGACCGAGATCGGCGACCAGTATCGCCAGCAGAAACTGCACCACCAGTGGCAAGCTCTGGACACTGGCCTGCAAGCCCGGCGACATCGCCCAGCCGGCGATGTAACTCGACGAGGCGGTGATGAAGATCAGGATGAACTGCACCAGCATGTGGCTGACGAAAAAGTAGGTCAGGTCGGTGCGCCAGTGCGGGCGCAGGATGTTTTGCTCGGGGTCCTTGGAGTAGAGCTTTTCCAGAGGAATGAACACGATGGCCGACACCAGCAGCGCCAGCACAAACCAGTCCAGGCCGAGCGAGTACGGCGTCTGCCCGATCGCGCTGACCTGGACATTGGTACCGCCCAGAAACACTGCCAGCCCCGACGCCACCAATCCGGTAATCCCCAGACGTTTGCGCGTGTTGAGCAGGATATTCAGGGTGCCGAGACTGAACGACAGCACCAGACCGAGCAACAGCGTGGTACGCGCAAATTGCTCGTCATAGACCTTGCGCAGTTCAGCCGTGGTCAGCCATTCCGGGAAGAGAAAGCAGAGTACCGCCAACAGGCTCAACAGCCCGAGGGTGGCTGATATATAGCCACTGACCCGCCCCTCACCAAACTTGAAGGGTGCGTTGCCGTGCCGCTGAAAATAGGCTTTGAGTCTTTCCATAACTGATCTTCCGTGATTGCGAATACTGCGACTGCTCATTGCGACGCAGGCAGAAACCAAAAAGCCACGGTGACCGTGGCTTTTTGTGAATCACTGCTTGGGCGTGGGAGCCGGTGCAGTGGCTGGCGGAGTAGCGGGAGCAGGCGCCGCACTCCCCGGCTCGGCCGGTTTCGGTGCGGCGTCGTCGAACAGATTCAACCGCTCGCGAAGCTCGTGCGCCGGCACCGGTTGCTGATCCGCCGGCAGCGCGTTCGGATCAACCGGTGTCGCCGGGGCGTTGCCGTTTTGACTCTGATCCGCCGGTTTAGCCGCGTCGGCACCTTGCGCACCTTCGATGGCCGCCTGGGCCTTCTTGGTCAGTACGACAATATCGATGCGGCGGTTGACCGGGTTGAACGGGTTTTCCTTGTCGAACAATGCCGACGAGGCGTAACCCACTACCCGCGCCACTTGCGCATCCGGATAGCTACCGGCAACCAAGGCACGCCGGGCAGCGTTGGCACGGTTGGCCGATAGCTCCCAGTTACCGTAATCACCGGTACCGATATAAGGCTTGGCATCGGTGTGGCCGCTGATACTGATCTTGTTCGGCACCGCTTTGATGGTGTCGGCCATGGCCAGCAGGATGTCTTCGAAGTACGGCTTCAGGCGTGCAGAACCGGAGTCGAACATCGGCCGGTTCTCGGCGTCCATGATCTGGATGCGCAAACCGTTCGGAGTGATCTCGAAGAGGATCTGATCCTTGAACTTCTGCAACTGCGGGTTCTCGTCGACCTTGTTCTGCAGTTCTTGCAGCAGCAGTTCCAGACGCTCCTTCTCGACCTGCTCGGCCATGCCTTCAACCTGTTCAGTATCGACCGTAACCTTGTCAGGCTGCGGCTGCGATTTCACTTCCGGGTTAAGGGTGTTTTCCGGCGCCAGGGTCGGCGTGCCGCCCAGGTCGATGATGTACGGCGTGCCGCTTTCGGAAAAGCCGACCGGGTCTTTGAAGTAACCGGCGATGGCGATCTTCTGCTCGGGCGTGGCGGTGGACAGCAGCCACAACACCAGGAAGAACGCCATCATCGCCGTGGCGAAGTCGGCGAAGGCGATTTTCCACGCCCCGCCGTGATGCCCGCCGGCTATGCGCTTGACGCGCTTGATGATAATCGGCTGATTATTTTCCATGACTTAGCGACCGCGAACCGCTTGTTCCAGCTCGGCGAAGCTTGGACGGTGCGCCGGGTACAAAACCTTGCGACCGAACTCGACCGCCAGCGAAGGCGGCATGCCGGAAGCCGAAGCCACCAGCGAGGCCTTGATGGCTTCGTAGACGTTCAGCTCTTCCTTGGCATCATGAGCCAGGGAATGCGCCAATGGGCCGAAGAAACCGTACGCCGCGAGAATACCGAAGAAGGTACCGACCAGTGCCGCACCAACGTGCAGACCGATGGACTTCTGATCGCCTTCACCCAGGGAGGCCATGGTCACCACGATACCGAGTACCGCCGCGACGATACCGAAACCGGGCATGGCATCGGCGATGCCGTTCACCGCATGAGATGGATGCTCAAGGTCTTCTTTCAGGCTGTACAGTTCCATGTCGAACAAGCCTTCCAGCTCGTGCGGCGCCATGTTGCCGGACGACATGATGCGCAGGTAATCGCAGATGAACGCGGTCATGCGTTCGTCTTTGAGCACTGCCGGGTACTTGGCGAAGATCGGGCTCGCGGCGGCATCTTCGATGTCGCCTTCGATGGCCATCATGCCTTCGCGGCGGCTCTTGTTGAGGATCTCGTAGATCAGCCCGAGCACTTCCAGATAGAACGTGTGGCTGAAGCGCGAACTGAACATGCTCAGGGATTTCTTGAGCACGTGCATCGTCATGTAACCGGGGTTGGCCTGGAGGAATGCACCCAGTGCCGCACCACCGATGATCATCACCTCGAAGGGCTGGATCAGGGCGGCAATCTTGCCGTGGGAGAGCACGTATCCGCCGAGCACGCTCGCGAATACGACGATGATGCCGATAATTTTAGCCATAGGTAGAAAGTACTTATTTAAGTCGGGTTCAAGGTCATATTCGGAAGTTAAAAAATCTCTTCTTCTACTTATCGGCAAAACTGCGCCAGACTATAGCCAGTTCAGGCGAAAAGCCAATTTAGCCCATGCCGGGCGCGTCTACAGTCAGTGAAGATCCCCTCCAGACATGGCTAATGAAACGAACGTCCCACACGCAAAACCGACCACCCTCGACGGCTGGGTAAAGTTGCTCGATGGCGTCCGGCTGCCCGTGCCGCAAGAGGCTCACGACAAAGTCTGTCGGGCGATCCGCGACAATCGCAGCTCGCTGCGCGACATCGCCGACCTGATGCAGGACAGCCCGGCACTGGCCTTGAGCATCATCCGTGAGGCGAATCGTCACACCCACGGCACCATGGCCGCACCGGCGGAAAATCTCGAGGTGGCGATCAACCGTCTCGGCCTGGCGCGGACTGAAGAATTGCTCGCGCGCCTGCCGGCTGAACCGCAGATGCAAATCCCCAAGGCCCTGCGCCAGTTACAGATGATCAGCCAGCACGCGACGCAACAGGCCAACGGTTTTTTCGCCAGTCGCCTGGCGCGGCTGTGGCAGGACATTCATTGGGGCAGCCTGTTGTTTTTGTCGCCGCTGTGGCCATTGGCGCTGACTTATCCGCAATTGCTCGAAGAATGGGAACTGCGGGTTATCCACAAGGGCGAATCGGCGCGCGTGGTCGAAAAGCAATTGTTCGGCGTACGCCTGCTGAAAATCGCCGAGGCGCTGGTGCAAGTCTGGCACCTGCCGATCTGGGTGCAGCAGGGTTATAAGCTGCTGCTGAGTGAACAGCGCGAACTGGTCAAAGTGCTGCGCATCGCCCGCGACAGCGAACATCCGTTGCGCCAGCAAAACCGCCTCGATGACGACCCGACCCTGCGCCGCTGGCTCAACCAGCCGGCCAACACCGTGCTGCTGGCCAACGGCCTGGCACTGTCTGCGCAACAGGCGTGGGACAGTCCGCACAGCGAACGCTGGCAGTACCTGACCAGCCTTTATCTGCAGATTTCCATGGATGAAGTGCAACAACAGTTGCACCAGCAAGCCGCCAACAGCGCGCGCCATCATGCGATGCCCGACCTGTGGCATCCGGCGGTTTCGTTGCTGTGGCCATGGGGCACCCATCGTTTGCCAGCCGGCATGCTGCCCGCAGCTGCGCCAACCTCGGAAGATCTGACGCAATGGCGCCAGCAATGCGCCGAGCTATTGGCCGAGCCAAGCCGCTTCACCAATGCCATGAGCCTGACCGTCGCCGCTCGCGATGCGCTGGTTGCCAGCGGCATGCGCCGGGTGATGATCCTGATGGCCGATCGCACACAGTCCAATCTGCGCGTGAATCAAACCGCCGGGCTACCGAAAGAAGCGGCGGCGCTGAATTTCGTCGTCAGCCAGAGCAAGGTCTTGCAACGGCTGCTCGCGCAACAGGCGCAGGTGCGGATCAATCCCGAGAACAACGCTCAGTTCTCCGCTCTGCTGCCAGCGAGCCTGCGCACCCTGTTTCGTGGCGAGCATCTGTTTCTGCGTTCCCTGGTCAATAACGGCCGGGTGATCATGATTGTCGTCGCCGATCAGGGCGGCGGGCCGTTCGCCGATATCACCGTGCAAGCCTTTGGCAAAACCGCACAGTGCATCGAAAAAGCCCTGCACAGCTTTAGCAGCCGCGGCCGATGAGGCTGCGCTACAATCCTCCCCTTTGTGCTCTGGAGACCTCACATGTCTGACTTCTCTGGCTTGCCGCTCGTCATCGAGGCGAGCGACCTGCTCCCGCGTCTCGATTCCCCTGAACTGATTCTGGTGGACCTGACCAGCCCTGCCCGTTATGCCGAAGGTCACTTTCCCGGCGCACGCTTTGTCGACCCGAAACGCACCCAGCTTGGCCAGCCACCGGCGCCGGGCTTGTTGCCGGCCAAAGGCGACCTGGAAGCGTTGTTCAGTGAACTGGGCCATCGCAAAGATGCGGTCTACGTGGTCTATGACGACGAAGGCGGCGGTTGGGCCGGGCGTTTCATCTGGCTGCTCGACGTGATCGGTCACGACAAATATCACTACGTTGACGGCGGTCTGCCGGCGTGGCTGGCGGCCGGCATGCCGATGTCGATCCAGGTTCCGCCTGCAGTGGGCGGCCCTGTGCCCTTGACCCTGCATGAAGAACCGACCGCGACCCGTGAATACCTGCAAAGCCGCCTCGGTGCTGCCGATCTGGCGATCTGGGATGCGCGCGGGCCGCTGGAGTATTCCGGTGAGAAAGTGCTGGCCGCCAAGGCCGGGCACATCCCCGGCGCGGTCAATTTCGAATGGACTGCCGGCATGGACAAGGCCCGTCAGTTGCGCATTCGCACAGACATGCCGCAGATCCTCGAAGACCTCGGGATCACCAAGGACAAAGAAATCATTACCCACTGCCAGACCCATCACCGGTCGGGCTTCACTTATCTGGTGGCCAAATCCCTCGGTTATCCGCGGGTCAAGGGCTACGCCGGTTCCTGGGGCGAATGGGGCAACCACCCTGACACGCCAGTCGAGATTTAAGGTTTTTAAGGACAACTAATGAAAGAGCGTCTGTTTATCCTCAGCCAGTACCTGCTGCCTCATCACCTGCTATCGCGTCTGGCCGGCTGCATTGCCGAATGCCGCGTGCGCTGGTTCAAGAATGCCTTCACCCAATGGTTCGCCAAGCGCTACCAGGTGGACATGTCGCAAGCGCTGGTCGAAGACCTCACTGCCTACGAGCACTTCAACGCCTTCTTCACCCGGGCCTTGAAAGACGGTGCGCGTCCACTGGACGAAACCCCGGGCGCGATCCTCAGCCCGGCCGACGGTGCGGTCAGCCAGCTTGGCCCGATCGAACACGGTCGCGTGTTCCAGGCCAAGGGCCACAGCTTCAGCGTGCTGGAACTGCTCGGCGGTGATGCGGCTAACGCTGCACCATTCATGGGCGGCGACTTCGCCACCATTTACCTGTCGCCGAAGGACTACCACCGCGTGCACATGCCGCTGGCCGGCACCCTGCGCGAAATGGTCTACATCCCGGGCCGGATCTTCTCGGTCAACCAGACCACCGCAGAAAACGTTCCGGAACTGTTCGCCCGCAACGAGCGCGTGGCGTGCATTTTCGACACCGAGCGCGGGCCGATGGCCGTGGTGCTGGTGGGTGCGATGATCGTCGCTTCGATCGAAACCGTATGGGCCGGTCTGGTCACGCCGCCGAAGCGCGAGCTGAAAACCTTCCGCTACGACGAAGCCGCCCGCGCGCCGATTCATCTGGAAAAAGGCGCCGAACTGGGTCGCTTCAAACTGGGTTCGACCGCGATCGTGCTGTTCGGGCCGGATCAGGTGACATGGGCGCAAGAGCTGGTGGCGGGTTCGCCAGTGCAGATGGGGCAAGGCCTGGCGCTGCCAAAAGCCTGAACATGATGTGAGCCACTGATCCGCCTTTTCACACGTCTGCGAAAAGGCGGATACGACTCGGTGGTGCCGTTACTCTATTTGCCCACGAAAGCCGATCGGGCCTTCGTTGGCATAGGTATTGGTGCCACTGAGGTTTTTCCCTCCGTCACTGGACGTGACGCTCAACGCGATAACGTTCTGATTGTCCCGGCCGCCAATCACCCACTTGCCGCCCGGATGCCACGGGGCATCATTGCCACCCCACTGATTCTCGACGTTGTACTGGTTCTGACCGGTGCGTTGCGCTTTGAAGCCAATGGGACCTTCCCCGGCATAGGTCATGGTGCCGGTGAACGTTTTACCGTCATCACGCGACTTGATCTCGATCGCGACGACATTCTGGTTGTCCCGCCCGCCGAGTACCCAGGTTCCACCCGGATGCCACGGCGCCGAACTGCCACCCCATTGATTTGCCACTGCATATTTAGACATGAACCTCATCTCCTTGAAGTTTCGGGAGACCTGCCCGAGGTTGACGGCAGGCCGTGCAACCGTGCGTTTCCGATCGCACGCCTGAGAGACTAGTAGGGCTTGGGGAATGGCATCCGGCCAGCAGACCAGCGGTCAAAAAGTCTGACGCTACCCAGCGAAACAGACCACAGCTGCTAGAGTTTTGGGCATTGCCCCTTCCGCCGCCGGAGCCCGTCAAGGCATGAGTGAGTCTCGTCCCCAACCCTCCCTGAGCGCCCCGACCCCGACGCAAACGCGTCTGTCGTTTTGCGAAGCAACGCCGCGCGACCTCAAGCGCTGGATCGCCGACCTGCCCAAGGCCAACATCGGTGAAACCGCCCGCCTGCTGTATCAAGGCCTGGGCGAACTCAATCAATTGCTCACCCCCAGTGACAATCGCCTCAACCTGCTGGAGCTGCTGCGACCCGAGGTGTATTTCGTCTGCCAGCATCTGGAACGGCACTTCCTGCATCAGGCGATCATGCTCGACGAGCGTTCACGCAAGATCAGCAATTTGTGTCAGGCGCTGCAAAGCCATCTGGCCGTCGGCTACAAACAGATCATGTTGCGGATTGCGCCGAAGTACAGCAAGGATCGCGCGATATTGGTCAGCACGGCCCTGCAACGGGCGACCCATACACTCAAGGGTCAACTGCTGCGTGCGACGCAGCTGTACAGCGCGGCACCGGAGCAGGTGTGGTTCGAACTGCATCAGCTGTATCGCATCGCCTGCGAACTGCAACTGCAACAGCGCCGGGTCCACGACGATCTCGCCAGCCTCACCACCGAACTCACGCTTGAACAGACTTACATCGCCGCCCTGCTCCTGGGCAGTGCCCGCTGCAATCAATTGCGGCAGAACCAGATCGCCCGATTGGCTGAAGTACTCGAACCGTGGAGCGCCCTACTCAAATTGCATCCCGGTCGCTCGAGCGAAGGACTGTTTGCGATCAGCCCGGCGATCGATACCGGCCCGCGCTACCGCAACATGTTTCGCAGCGAAGAACAGGCCGGATTGCTCGGCTTCGATCCGCAGCCACTGGTGAACGCCATCGAAGCGCATTTGCAGCACCCGCCCGCATCGACGCCGCTGCCCGTTCCGCCCGGGCTCAGCTTCGACACCCTGCAACACCTGCATGCCACCTGGGGACAAGCCGCCGAGCGCAGCTTTCAGCGCACCGTCGGCCAAGGCCATCTGACCGTGTGCGTGGGCATGAGCGCGCTGCACTTTTATCTGGGTGGCGAGCGCAGTTTCAGCGAGCTGCTCAAACACCCCGGAACGCGCTCGGCGAATTTCAGCAGTGCCGTCGCCAAAGGTGAAAAGGACAGTTGGAGCCAGGCTTTCGACGCCGCACCGCAAAGCAAAACTGATGAATTTTTGCCTTACGAGGAAATCCAGTACGACCATTTGCTCGAGGATGAAAGCGGCACGGACAGTACGCCCCATTACCCGACCCATGCCCTGCCGGTGATCAATCACAGCCCCGGTGGATATTGCCTGGCGTGGCCAAATGAAGTGCCCGCCGAGCTGCAGGCCGGGGAAATGCTCGGCATTCAGGACAGTGTCAGTCTGGGCTGGAGCATTGCGGTCATTCGCTGGATCCGCCAGGTACGCGGCGGCGGCACGCAAATGGGCATTGAGCTGGTGGCGCCACATGCCCAGCCTTGCGGCCTGCAACTGGTGCGTTCACGGGACGATCACAGTCAGTATCTGCGCGGATTATTGTTACCGGAGATCAGTGCGATAGATTTGCCAGCAACCTTGCTGGCGCCGCGCTTGCCGTTTCAGGAAGGCAGTAAAGTGCTGATCAATACCCAAGGCGAAGAACACCGCGCCGGGCTGGATCGACGGGTGGCGAGTACGCACAGTTTCAATCAGTTCGCCTATCGCTCGCTGGAGGCCGCGCGCAATGGCGGGAGCGAGGAGGATTTTGATTCGTTGTGGAAATCGCTTTAAGTGCCCGCCGATGGATCGGCGGCGCAACCTTCGCGAGCCTGCTCTCTCCCACATTGGAATACATTTCAACTGTGGGAGCGAGCAGGCTCGCGAAGAGGCCAAGTCAGGCGATAGAGACCTCAGAGCTGCCCGTCGCGATCACGGAAACCCAGCAGATACAACACGCCATCCAGCCCCAACGTCGAAATCGCCTGCTTCGCCGACTGCTTCACCAACGGCTTGGCACGGAACGCCACGCCCAACCCGGCAATCGCCAGCATCGGCAGGTCATTTGCGCCGTCACCGACCGCGATGGTCTGCTCCAGACGCAAACCTTCCTTGTGCGCCAGTTCTTTGAGCAGGTCAGCCTTGCGCTGCGCATCGACGATCGGCTCGATTGCCACGCCGGTGCACTTGCCGTCGACCACTTCCAGCTCGTTGGCAAACACATAGTCGATGCCGAGTTTGGCCTGCAATTGCTTGGCGAAATAGGTGAAGCCACCGGACAGGATCGCGGTCTTGTAGCCCAGACGCTTGAGTTCAGCGAACAGCGTTTCGGCGCCTTCGGTCAGACGCAGCGAAGCGCCGATCGAGTCCAGCACGCTGACATCCAGACCTTTGAGCAAGGCCAGACGTTCTTTGAAACTGGCGCGGAAATCCAGCTCGCCGGCCATTGCCCGCTCTGTGATTTCGGACACCTGCTCGCCCACGCCGGCAGCCTTGGCCAGCTCGTCAATGACCTCGGCCTCGATCAGCGTCGAGTCCATGTCGAACACCGCCAGACGACGGTTGCGCCGGAACAGCGAATCTTCCTGGAAGGCGATGTCGACGTTCAGCGCTTGGGCAACGCTGAGGAATTCGGCACGCAGCGCCTGTGGATCGGCGGCTTCGCCACGCACGGAGAACTCGATGCAGCCCTTGCCCTTGTCCGCTGGCGTGTCCAGTGGCATGCGACCCGACAGACGGTCGATGTGATCGATATTCAGGCCATATTTGGCGGTGATCGAGCTGACAGCCTGCAATTGGCCAGCGGTTACTTTGCGGGTCAGCAGGGTAACGATGTGACGCTTCTTGCCCTGATTACCCACCCATTGCTGGTAATCCTCTTCGGACACCGGCGTAAAGCGTACCTGCTGATCGAGCTCGTAGCCCTTGAACAGAATGTCCTTGAGCACGGACTTGCCTTGCTCGGAATCGGGGATTTCAACCAGGATGCCGAACGACAGGGTGTCGTGGATCACCGCCTGACCGATGTCGAGAATGTTCACACCACCTTGTGCCAGAACGCCGGTAATGGCCGCAGTCAGACCCGGACGGTCGACTCCCGTGATGTTAATCAGGACGATTTCGCGCAACGCGCACCCCCGCAACTGGAAAAAAACCGCATTCTACCCACTTTCAGTGACCATCGGGCACCGCGAGCGCTTTGCCGGTCTAGGGCCTGTCGCTATACTGCGCGTCAACTTCACGGACAAAAGAGCCGAGCTCAGTGAACCGGCCCACGCCAGTTAAAACCGATAACTTCTTCCTGCTGATCTTCCGTGCACTGCGCCACCGCCGTGTACCGATTGCATTGCGCATTGCCAGCCATAACGTGATCCTGGTCGCTCTGGCCCTGGTGATCTATGCCGGCGTGATGGGTTTGCAATTCAAGCAGGCCATGCACCAGCAGGCCGATGCGCTGGGCGAAAGCCTGACCACGCAGACCGCGACCTCGGCCACCGAGCTGTTGGTGTCCAACGACATCCTCAGCCTCAACGTGCTGCTCAATAATCTGACCAAGAACAAACTGGTGGCCCACGCGGCGATCTACAGCGTGGACAACCGCATCCTCGCCGAGTCCGGTCAGCGGCCCAAGCACAGCCTGCTGGGCGAAGCCGAGGGCATGTACGAGAGCAAGATCACCTTCCAGGACGTGACTGCCGGGCAACTGCGCATCAGCCTGGACATGGATCAGTTCCAGCAGCCGATGACCATCAGCCTGCAAAGCATGGGCATTCTCAGCGGGATCCTGTTGGCGCTGTCGCTGGCCCTGAGCCTGCGCATGGGCCGCTATCTGTCGACGCCGTTGCTGCAATTGCGTGTCTGGTTGCGACGCATCGACGAACACACGCCGGGCATTGATCGTCAGGATGAAATCGGCGATCTGGCGCGTCAGCTGCACGCCAACTACGCGCCAGAGCCTGCACCGGAACCGGAGCCTGAGTTCGAGGACGAAGAGGACGAGCCGGAATTCGAGGTGCGCAACTTGCGTGATCCGAGTTTCGACGAAACCCGTCCGATGGCCGCGCAGAAGCCTGCACCGCGACATCTGGTCAGCACCGTCGAAGACGATGATGACGATGACGCGTTCGCTGATCTGCGCGATGAATCGCTGGACGTTGCGCCACAACCGGTCGCCCGCAAGGCGACCCCGAGCGTGCCACAACACAGCGCTGTGCTGGCGGTACAACTGGGCTCACAGGAACAACTGCGCCGCTTGCCGCGGGCACGCCTGGAAGAATTGCAGGAGCGTTATCGTGACTGCCTCGATCAGGCTGCTTCGCTGTATCAGGGTGAAATCGAAACCCTCAACGACGGCAGCACGCTGATGCTCTTCCACACCGAAGACAGCGGTGACGATTACCTGACCAACGCAATCTGCTGCGGCGAGTTGCTGCGGGCCTTGGGTCATCAGTTGCAGATTGAAGTCGCAGACAGCGGCATCACCCTGCAACTGCAGCTGGGCCTGACCCTGGGCGATGAGTTGTTCGGCTTGAGTCAGATTGATCTGCTGCTGACCGATTCGGCGCAGGATGCGCTGGCCTTGTCGCAGCACAGCCGCAACCTGTTGCTGGTCGAACGCAAGATCAGTGACGATGCACTGATTCGTCAGCGTGCGCGGATCCGGCCGATCGCCAGCCCTGAAGGCGCTTGCTGCGTGGAGCGGTTGATGGAGCCATATCCGTCGATGCTCGAACGGCAACTGGCGCGGATGCATGAGCGTCGGGCGTAAGCCTTAGGCCTGAAACACGGAAGCCCGCAGACGAGTGATTGTCTGCGGGCTTTTTTGTTGCCGGTGTTATCGAGATTGCAAGCACCCTGAAAAGCCCCTCACCCTAGCCCTCTCCCACAGGGAGAGGGGACCGATCCGGGATTATTGCCGGAATACACCGACCTGCACGTCCTGCTTTGAATCCATAACCGCCAGGATCGTTCAGGTCGATGCATGGCGCCAGACATCTCGGTCGGCCCCCTCTCCCTCAGGGAGAGGGCTGGGGTGAGGGGCTTTTGATCTTTCGCGCAGAACCCCAGACACAACAAAGCCCGCACAAGGCGGGCTCTGTTCTGACTCGATCCAGCTTAGAAGCGGAACACTTCCATGTCTGTCCGAATCGGCGATGCCATCGGAATCTTCGGTTGTTTCTCTGATTCCGCCGCCGGCGCTGCCGGTTTTGGTGCCGCTTTACGCGGTGCCTCGGCCACCGGTGGCTGATTGGCCAACGGCTTGAGCGCTACCGACAATTGCTCGGCCAGACGCTGCAGCAAAATGCCCTGGGCCTGAACCTGCGAAGCGGTACTGCCGGCATGCAGCTCTTGCAGATGAACGATGCGGTTATCGCGCACCTGACCACGACGGTCGATCAGACGCCATTGAGCATCGAGAATCGCCGGTTGTTTCTGGCCAGAGTCCAGACGCGTGATGGTCAGCAACACCTGCACATCCGGAGTGAACCCCGTAGTGGCCGGTGCCAGCACTACACGCTGGCTGTCCAGATGGCCAGCAACCTGACGCATCAGCAACTGATCGATATCCGACGAAAGGCTGCCAGCCCAACGACCGTCTGTCGCTGCTTGCAGGCTGCCATCGGGTTGACGTTGCAGCAATGTCTCACGTTGCAGGTAATCGGCTACGACTACCGGACCCAAAAGAACCGCCATGCCCGCGCTTTGCGCAGGCTGAACCGGACTTCCACTGTCCAGTTGATACAGCGACACCGGCTGGTGAACGCTGCAACCCGCCAGGCCCAAAACGCCGGCGAGCAGGAAAATAAGGGGGCGCAGAGCAGTCATCATCCCGTCCAGGTGGCCGCCACAAGGCTGACCACAGTGAAAATACTCAATAAATATGAAGAACGCTCGGCCACGCCGGCGCTTGGAAAGGCCATATCATCCGTGAATATGCGTTCCGACTCCAGCGCCAAAGCGTCGATCTACGCGTTAAATCGTAGATCCAACGCTCTAGGGCGCCTAATTGAGGTTTTCGACGAGCAGCGCATCCACTCTCTGGAAGCCCCTCGGCAGCTTATTGCCACGACGCCCACGCTCACCTTTGTAGTGTTCGAGGTCATCGGCCTTCAGCGACAGGGTCCGTTTTCCGGCCTGCAGCACCAAGGTGGCGCCTTCCGGAAGGACGGCGATGTCCGTGACATATTCTTCGCGACTGGCCACACGTTCACCGGAAATACCGATGATCTTGTTGCCTTTGCCCTTACCTAATTGTGGCAGATCGCTGATTTTGAAGATCAGCAGGCGACCTTCGGTCGTGACCGACGCCAGCCAGTTGTGCTCACGATCGGCCACCGGACGTGGCGCGATGACTTTGGCGTTGTTCGGCAGGCTCAACAGGGCTTTACCGGCCTTGTTCTTGGCTTGCAGGTCTTCGCCCTTGACCACAAAACCGTAACCGGCGTCGGAAGCGATCACGTACAACGCGTCGTCTTCCGGCATCAGCACGCATTCGAAGCTCGCGCCGGGCGGTGGCGTCAGACGACCGGTCAACGGCTCGCCCTGGCCCCGAGCCGATGGCAGGGTGTGCGCGGCGACCGAGTAGCTGCGGCCAGTCGAGTCGATAAACACCGCAAACTGGTTGGAGCGCCCCGCTGCCGAGGTCTTGAAGCCATCACCGGCCTTGTACGACAGGCCCGTGGCGTCGATGTCATGACCTTTGGCCGAACGGATCCAGCCTTTTTCAGACAGCACCACGGTGACTTTTTCGTTCGGCAGCAGATCGTGTTCGGTCAGCGCCTTGGCTTCAGCGCGCTCGACGATTGGCGACCGACGGTCATCGCCGTAGGTTTCGGCGTCTTTCAACAGTTCGGTGCGCACCAGCTTCTTCAGCTTGGCTTCACTGCCCAGCAGGGCTTGCAGCTTGGCTTGCTCCTTGAGCAGTTCGTCCTGCTCGTCGCGCAGCTTCATCTCTTCCAGTCGCGCCAACTGACGCAGACGGGTGTCGAGGATGTAGTCGGCCTGAATCTCACTGAGGGCGAAACGCTCGATCAGCTTGGCCTTCGGATGCTCCTCGGTACGGATGATGTGGATCACTTCATCCAGGTTGAGGTAGGCGATCAGCAAACCGTCCAACAGGTGCAGACGACGCTCGACCTTGTCGAGGCGGAATTGCAGGCGACGACGTACGGTCAGCACGCGGAATTCCAGCCACTCGACCAGCAGCGCTCGCAGGTTTTTCAGCTGCGGCTTGCCGTCCAGACCGATGATGTTGACGTTGACCCGGTAGGTCGACTCCAGCTCGGTGCTGGCGAACAAGTGCTGCATCAGCGCTTCATGATCGACGCGGCTGTTGACCGGAATGATCACGATGCGGCACGGATTTTCGTGGTCGGATTCGTCGCGCAGGTCAGCGATCTGCGGGGCTTTCGACGGCTTGGCCTGCATCAGCGCGGCGATCTGCTCCAGCACCTTGGCGCCGGACACCTGATGCGGCAGCGCGGTGACGATGATGTCGCCGTCCTCGACGTGGTACACGGCGCGCATGCGCACCGAGCCCTTGCCGGTTTCGTACATCTTCAGCAAGTCGGCGCGCGGCGTGATGATTTCCGCTTCGGTCGGATAGTCCGGACCCTGAATGTGTTCGCAGAGCTGCTCGACCGTGGCTTTCGGCTCATCGAGCAGACGCACGCAAGCGGTGGCGACTTCGCGCAGGTTATGTGGCGGCACGTCGGTGGCCATGCCCACGGCAATACCGGTGGTGCCGTTGAGCAGGATGTTCGGCAGGCGTGCCGGCAGCACCAGCGGCTCTTGTAAGGTGCCGTCGAAGTTCGGGCCCCAGTCGGCAGTGCCCTGGCCCAGTTCGCTGAGCAGCACTTCGGAATAACGCGACAGACGTGCTTCGGTGTAACGCATGGCCGCGAAGGACTTCGGATCGTCCGGCGCACCCCAGTTACCCTGACCGTCGACCAGCGTGTAGCGATAGCTGAATGGCTGGGCCATCAGCACCATCGCTTCGTAGCACGCCGAGTCACCGTGCGGGTGGAATTTACCGAGCACGTCACCGACGGTACGTGCCGATTTCTTGTGCTTGGAGTCGGCGTCCAGCCCCAGCTCGCTCATGGCGTAGACGATACGCCGCTGTACCGGTTTCAGGCCGTCGCCGATATGCGGCAGAGCACGGTCCATGATCACGTACATGGAGTAGTTGAGGTAGGCACTTTCGGTGAAGTCGGCCAACGAGCGGCGTTCTACACCGTCCAGGCTGAGATCAAGGGGGTTGCTCATGCAGGCCTCATCGGTTCGTTGTCTGGCGCAGCAGCATGGTGCCACCGCGCTGAGTAAATTCAAGTTTGTTCAGGGCGCTCATGCCGAGCAGCACCTGATCGCCATGCAGCCCCGGCGCCACCAGTGCGCGGACGTCGCGCAGCACGATGTCACCGAGTTGCAGGCGGTCGATTTTGGTTCGATAGCCCTGGCTCAGGCCATTGGCCGTGCTCAGGGTCACACCGAAACCTTCTTCCAGCTTCAAACGCTTGGCCAGATCCGCCGGGATCGCCACATCGGTTGCGCCGGTGTCGAGCATGAACTCGACCGGTTCGCCGTTGATCTGACCGCTGGCGACAAAATGCCCTTGGGCATTGCCGGCCAGCTTCACCTCGATAAACCCTTCGCCCTGCTCCGAACTGACCACGACGTTCGGATTCTGCTGGCGTTGCTCCCACTGGCCAAAAAACCGCGTCGCCAGAAACAGCGCCGCACACCAGGCCAGAATCATCAGCACCCGACCGGCGCGCTTGCCCGGGGGTTGTTGTCGTTGTTCACCCATACTCATTGAATCCAGCCGCCCTCAGGCGCTGCAAAGCGCCACACAATTGGGCGAGACTCGCCATCGGCGCGGGTTGCAAAATTGTTGTCGACGCCAATCCACGCGCCTTGCGCGTCGACCAGCAACGCCTCGGTCAGTCCGTGTTCGGACGCATATTGACGATTCGGAACCAGTGCATCCGCAGCGAATGACCAGCAGCGTTCCTGTTTACCCGTCAACATTTCATGCCGACAGATTTTGAAAGCGTTGCGATCCAGGAGAAACAGTTTGTTATTGAATAGAGCAATATCCGAAAAATCCTTCTCTACCGGTTTGGAGCCTGGAAATTGCGGCGGTTGCGGCGCCAGTCCTCCCTCGGTCATGAGCACACAAATGGAAAAACAGTACCATTTGTTATCAAGGGGAGGAGTCAGTAGCCGCCTGATTTTGACCAACCCTCTTTTTTGCCGCTCTGCAGCCAGCCAGATTTCACTGCCAAGAATGCCGGAAACCGCCAAGCCTTCAAACAACGCATTGGCGTGCGTAGCCAGCCCAGCCTCTCGCGCCATAGTCAGCACCTGCGACGAGATGCGCAACCAGGCCAGTTCTCCACTGGGTGAGATCTTGAGAATGGCTGAATACGTTTCACTGAGAATGTAGCGATTCTGGCTAGCGTCGCAGGTGATCCCTTCAAAGTCCAACGCACCGTTACCCGCAAGCGATCTGAAAAAGCTCTCGGTTTTCATGGCCAACGTCCGGCCGGGATCTTCAGGCACCGGTGGAACATTAATCAAAACAGCCTCGGCCTTCCACACCTTGTCTTGCTTATCGAGCCGGTAGATCCGGTCGTCGTCACGATCCGACACCGTCCACAACTGCTCGCCACACTTGGCCAGCCCGGACAGATTGCCTCCGCGCATCCCCTCCACCGGATGCTCAGAAAGCAACCGCAGTTCCGGGTCGGCGGCCAGTCCCAGCGAACTCCAGACAAGCAAAAAACCCGCAATAAAGAGGTTGAGTTTCATCATTGAATCTCCCGCAGTCGGCGTTTCAAGTTTCCCCGAGCCTTGCACGACATGTCGGAATTCAACGATCACACTACTTTCTCGACAGCATTGCTTCAGAGCTTCATTGTCTGCACTTCATGGCTCGCTGTTCAATCAGCGGCCAGCGCAGCAAACCTGTAAATCATCCAGCGCGCCTTGCTTCCGGCACACCCTCCAAAACCTGCGCGAGTGAGCCGCCTCAAGCGTTCTCACTCACAACGGCCAGGGCCGTCCCGATTGGAGTATTGCAGCAGTTTCCTGATCTGCTCACAGATCGGCAAATACCCGTCAGCAATACTCGGACGCAGTACGCTAAGGCTTGGCGCTCCAGCCACCGTCAGGCGCGGCGAAGCGCCAGACGATCGGCCGAACCTCACCGTCGGCCCGCGGGCCGAAATTATTGTCGACGCCGACCCACGCACCATCAGCGTCAACGATCAGCGCCTCTTCCAGCCCGAAGTTCTGCGAATAACGGCGGTTGGCCTGCAACAGTTCAGCGGCGTACGACCAGCAACGCTCGACCTTGGCGGTCTGCGCATCGCGCCGACAAATCTGAAAGGCGTTGCGCTCAAGGGTAAACAATTTGCCGTTAAACAATGAAAGGTCGGAAAAGTCCCGGTCGACCGCTCTGGCCTTCGGGAACTGCGGCGGCTGCATTTCCTTGCCGCCCTCGCTGAGCAGCACGCAACGACCGTCGCAATCCCACACCGTCTGCTGGCGCTTGATCAGCAGCAAGCCACGGCTTTGCCGTTCGGCAGCCAGCCACATCTGATCGCCCGCCGGATTGATCGCCAAGCCCTCGAAGATCGCATTGAAATGCAGGAGCATGCCGCTGGCCCGTGCTTCGCGAACCATCATCGGCGAGATCTTCAGCCAGTTGACCGGGCCGCTGACGGGCACCTGCAAGACTGCCGCATGGCCCTCGCTGACAATGTAGCGATTGCCGGCACTGTCGCAACTGATGCCTTCGAAATCCAGGTCGCCACCGCGCACGAACGATGCGGCCCAATTGCGCGAGCGCAACCCCCACGGCAGACCGGTCTCCGGCACCAGGGGCACGTCGATGTGCAAGGCTTCGGCCTGCCAGACCTGATCGGCGGTATTGAGCCGATAGATCTGATCGTCATCGCGGTCCGACACCGTCCACAACTCGCTGCCGCACATGGCCAGCCCCGACAGGTTGCCGCCGCGCATGCCGTCGACCGGGTGCTCGGAGAGCACGCGCAATTCCTGCAACGGCTCGGCCGACACGCCCATCGCACTCAGCAGCAACACACCCGCCAAGGCCCAGCCAAACCGCATCAGGCCAGCACCTCGGCGAGGTTGCCTTTGGATTCGAGCCAGGTCTTGCGGTCACCGGCGCGTTTCTTCGCCAGCAGCATGTCCATCATTTCCGAGGTTTCGGCGAAGTCTTCACCCAGCGTCAGTTGCACCAGACGCCGAGTGTTCGGGTCCATTGTGGTCTCACGCAACTGCGGCGGGTTCATTTCACCCAGACCTTTGAATCGGGTGACCTGGGGTTTGCCGCGCTTCTTCTCGGCGACCAGACGGTCGAGAATGCCGTCGCGCTCGGCTTCGTCGAGGGCGTAGTAGATTTCTTTGCCCAGGTCGATGCGGTACAGCGGCGGCATCGCCACGTAGACGTGACCGGCATCCACCAGCGGGCGGAAATGCTGGACGAACAATGCGCAGAGCAGCGTTGCGATGTGCAGACCGTCCGAGTCGGCGTCGGCAAGGATGCAGATCTTGCCGTAACGCAGCTGGCTCATATCCGCCGCACCCGGATCGACACCGATGGCCACGGCGATGTTGTGCACTTCCTGGCTGGCGAGTACTTCGCTGCCATCGACTTCCCAGGTGTTGAGGATCTTGCCGCGCAACGGCAGGATCGCCTGGAACTCTTTGTCCCGCGCTTGCTTGGCGGAACCACCAGCGGAATCACCTTCGACCAGGAACAGCTCGGAACGCATCGGGTCCTGCCCGGCGCAGTCCGCCAGTTTGCCCGGCAACGCTGGCCCCTGAGTCACACGTTTACGCTCGACTTTCTTGCTTGCCTTAAGACGACGACCGGCGTTGTTGATCGCCAGTTCCGCCAGGGCCAGACCGGTTTCCGGGTTGGCGTTGAGCCACAGGCTGAACGCATCCTTGACCACACCGGAGACGAACGCCGCCGCTTCACGGGACGACAGACGCTCTTTGGTCTGGCCGGAGAATTGCGGCTCCTGCATCTTCATCGACAGGACGAACGCGATGCGCTCCCAGACGTCTTCCGGCGCCAGCTTGACGCCGCGTGGCAGCAGGCTGCGGAATTCGCAGAACTCGCGCATCGCATCAAGCAGGCCCTGACGCAGACCGTTGACGTGAGTACCGCCCTGCGCCGTCGGGATCAGGTTGACGTAGCTTTCCTGCACCGCGTCGCCACCTTCCGGCAGCCACAGCAGGGCCCAGTCGACGGCTTCTTTATTACCGGCGAAAGCGCCGCAGAACGGCTCGTCCGGCAGGCGTTCGAACTCGCTGACCGCATCGACCAGATAGGAACGCAGACCGTCTTCGTAATGCCACTCGACTTTCTCGCCGGTGCCTTTGTCTTCGAAGCTGACCAGCAGCCCCGGGCACAGCACAGCCTTGGCCTTGAGCACGTGCTTGAGGCGGCTGATGGAGAATTTCGGTGAATCGAAGTATTTCGGGTCCGGCGCGAAGTACACGCTGGTGCCGGTGTTGCGCTTGCCGACGGTGCCGACGATTTCCAGTTCCGAGGCTTTGAAACCGTCGTTGAAGGTCATCTGGTATTCGTTGCCGTCACGTTTTACGCGCACACGGACTTCGGTCGACAAGGCGTTGACCACGGAAATACCCACGCCGTGCAGACCGCCGGAGAACTGGTAGTTCTTGTTGGAAAACTTGCCGCCCGCGTGGAGCTTGGTGAGGATCAGCTCGACACCCGACACGCCCTCTTCCGGATGAATGTCGACCGGCATGCCACGGCCGTCGTCACTGACTTCCAGCGAATGGTCGGCGTGCAGGATGACCTGCACCGATCTGGCGTGACCCGCCAGGGCTTCGTCGACACTGTTGTCGATGACTTCCTGGGCGAGGTGGTTCGGCCGACTGGTGTCGGTGTACATGCCGGGGCGTTTGCGCACCGGGTCGAGGCCCGAGAGGACTTCGATGGCGTCGGCGTTATAAGAGCTAGCGCTGGGAGTGGCCATAGGGTCTCGTCGTCAATGTTCGGTGAAAAAAGAATTCATGGGGCCACAGCTCACAATGCGGAGAAATCGATGGCCTGATACAAATCGGCGCCAATGCCGGCAAAACTCAGCAACGCCGGCAATTGCCCGGCGAAACCCTGAAAACTGTGGTCGCCGCCGGCCTGAATACGCAAGGCGCAGGCGCGGTAATACTGCTGGGCGAGGCGATAGTCCAGTGTTTCATCGCCGGTCTGCAACCACACCTGATAGCGCTGCGCATCCTGAGGCGCCGGCACTTCCAGTTCGGCCAGAGCCGTGACGTGGTCGTGGGTCAATTCCCAGGTTTCATCGGTATACAGGTTTTTCTGCGGGCCCAGATAGCCGTCGAACATCCCGTGCGGGCTGACCGCCGGGTTGACCAGCAGGGCTTTCAGGCCATGGCGCTCGGCCAGGTGAGTCGCATAGTAGCCGCCGAGTGAGCTTCCCACCAGCAGCGGGCTGCCCAGTTCGGCAATCGCTTGTTCCAACTGACCGATGGCTTCGCGCGGGTGATGATGCAGGGCCGGGACACGCAATTTGTCGCTCAAACCCAGCTGCTCCATCACGGAGACCAGCTGACAGGCCTTTTTCGAGGCCGGAGCGCTGTTGAAACCGTGGATATAGAGGATCGAACCGGACATTTGAGCTCCCTGGGTGTCGGTTTGGGTTTGCGGAGTTTACAGGGAGAGAAGCGCGGATTGGGGGTGGTTTCGAGAAATTGGTCATTCAGCAGGGGCGCCCCTCACCCTAGCTCTCTCCAAGGGAGAGGGGACTGAATGGGGGATATTCAAGTGCTACACCGACTTGAGCGAGCTTCAGCGAATCCATAATCAACACATTCTTTCAGGTCGATGGATGACGCAATACACCTCGGTCGGCTCCCTCTCCCTCCGGGAGAGGGCTGGGCGGGCGGCGTTCCGATGAGGGCTATGATTTGTCGCTCAATAGCCGTTGGAACCGTAATCAACCGTGAAGGCAAAATCGCTGACGCGTTCAACCCCGGTCTCCAACCGCCCATCCGGCAACAACCGCAACCAGCGATAGCCCGGCGCCTGCTCACCCACTTTAAAGTCCGCACTCCCCGGCTCAAACTGAATGCACGTCGAAGGCGAAGCCAGCAAACGTACGCCGTTGCGATCGCAGTCGATCTCCTGATGCACATGCCCCCACAACACCGCCCGGGCCTGCGGAAAACGATCCAGCACTTCGAAAAATGCCTCGGGATTGCGCAAACCGATCGGCTCCATCCACGCACAACCAATCGACACCGGATGATGGTGAAAGCACACCAGATGATGGCGCTCCGGCGCTTCGCTCAGCGAACGGACCAGCAGTTGCAATTGATCGTCCTGCAGAAACCCCGGCACCGAACCCGGCACCGCCGAATCCAGCAAAGTCACCCGCCAGTTACCGATATCGACCACCGATTCCAGCAAGGCACTCTGCACAGCGGCCTGGGCCATGATCATCGGCTCATCATGATTACCGGGAATCCAGCGCGCCGGGGCAGTGATTTGGGCGCTCATCTGGCGAAACTGCTGATACGACTCCAGCGTGCCGTCTTGCGAGATATCACCTGTGGCCAGAATCAGATCGATCTGCGGCTGTTGTTCCAGCACCAATTCGATGACCTTTTGCAGGCTTTCACGGGTGTTCATGCCCAGCAGCGTGCCGTCCGTTTCAGCAAACAGATGGCTGTCGGACAACTGCACCAGCAGCGCCATATCGGCGGAGGTCAACGTGGATACGCTCGGCAAGGCGCTCTCCCAAGGCAAAAGCACGGAATCGATCAAGTGCCGCAATTATGCTGGGGGATCAGGGAAAGAGGAAACCGCCGAACCGGACGCAGTTCACAACTAGCGTACGACTTCATACTCATGCCCCAACGCCAGACAGTGACTCAACCATTCCCCCAGGAACAGATTGAGCTGAGCCTTTTCATCCGGCTGATGCATCGCCGCGTTCGGGTAAGGATAGATGCCGCGAAAGCGTCGTGCGTGTTCGGCGCTGATCACTTCGGCCATGCGCGCATCGTGGTAGACCTGCACTTCGAGTTGCGGCACCGGCAGCCATGGCAGGCTGTGTTCCTGACGCACCTGCAAAGTGGTGGTGTACGGGCAGGTTTGTAGCACTTCGAGGGCCAGCACGCCGAGCATCTGCTCGCCCTGAGTGACGGCGATGCGCCGCGCCTCGGGTTCGTTGCGCATGTCCGGGACCAGTCGCATCAGGCGCGCGTAGTTGGCCTCGCAGGCGGCTTGCAGCCCCACGAGGTCGACTCGATAACGATCGCGCAGCTTGTTTACGACCATAACCCCCTCACTTCGGCGCGGTTCAGCGCCAGCCATTGCAAGGCGATGATGCTCGCCGCGTTGGCAATGCGACCGTCACGGACGGCCTGCAAGGCATCTTCGAAAGCCCAGACCGTGACGCGGATATCTTCTGCCTCTTCTTCCAGGCCATGCAGGCCGCCAACGCCTTCGGTGCTGCAACGCCCCAGATACAAATGCACAAACTCGTTGCTGCCGCCCGGCGACGGGAAATATTTGGTCATCGGCCACAGGGCCTTGATGTCCAGCCCAGCTTCCTCCTGCGCCTCGCGGTGAGCAACTTCTTCCGGTTGTTCATCCTTGTCGATCAGACCAGCGACCAGTTCGACCAGCCACGGATTGTCGGTCTTGCCCATGGCGCCGACGCGGAACTGCTCGATCAACACCACTTCGTCGCGCTGTGGATCGTAGGGCAACATGCACACCGCATCGTGACGCACAAACACTTCACGGTTGATCTCGCGGCTCATGCCACCGGCGAACAATTCATGGCGCAGGTGCAAACGATCGAGTTTGTAAAAACCCTCGTAGCAGCGCTCGCGTCGCACGACGTCGACGGTGGTCGGAATGGCGTTGGCAAAATCAGTCATGAGCATCCTCTTTACTGCAGATCCATTACGAGGTTGCTGTTGGTGACTGGCAACCTCGACTTCGCGCCATCCTAACGCGCCCGAACGGTTTGATGCAGCCCCTTTACCGTCAGCGGGATGGACGGTGGAGGCGAAACCCACTCTAATTAGCTTAGTGGCGAACTGACTGCTTCTGCGAGAGTCGAAGCGGATATCTTTTTGCCTTCCCCTGCTTTCGAAAGGACGCCCATGTCGCTTTTCAAAATTGCCTCCGTGGCCGCCATCGCCCTGACCCTCGGCGCGTGCGCAAGCCTGTTCCAGCCCAACTACCGCACACCGCTGGAAACCACCCGCGATGCGTCGGAACAACTTAAGCCTGGATGTTCCAACCCTGATTGCCCGCTGGTGAACATCGATACCCTGCGCTTCCCGGCCGAACCTGCGCTGGACGGCATTATCGAAAAACGCCTGCTGCAAATGACCCGCACCGAGAAAAACGCCCCGGTGGCGCCAACCCTGGCGGCCTACCGCGAGCAGTTTCTGGCCAGTGCCGGTCCGCGCAACAGCAGCTACCTGCAAGCGAAAGTACGCGAGCAGCATGACGGCTTGGTGATCATCGAGGTGTCGAGCTACCTCGACACCGGCGGTGCGCATGGCACACCGGGTCGCGGTTTCATCAACTATTCGCGCCAGCAGCATAAAGTACTGAACCTGTCCGACATGTTGATGCCGGGTCAGGAAGAGGCATTCTGGAAAGCGGCGCAAGTCGCGCACAACAGCTGGTTGATCAGCACCAAGCTCGACCAGGAAGCGGACTTTGTGAAGAGCTGGCCGTTCGTGAAAACCCCGAACGTGGCGCTGACCTATGGCGGTGTGATCCTCAAGTACGACGTGAGCACCATTGCGCCTTACGCACTGGGCCACGTCGAACTGAAGATTCCTTACCCGCGTCTGAACGGCATTCTCAAGCCCGAGCTGTTTCCCGGCCGTAACTGAAGGCCCGGCCCAGCACGAGCTGCAACAGCCCTGCCAGCACCAGCGCCGGCAGGGTTGCGCCGACATCCGGATACAGATTCGCCAGCAAGTGGTAGGTGCTCACGCCGCCCAGCCACGCCAACAACGCCGGCCAGAGCAATGCGGCTGACGCGACCTGAACACTGCGCTTGCGCAGGATGAAGTGATCCACCAGCACCACGCCGAACAGCGGCGCAAACACCGAACCGATCAGCAGCAGGAAATTCTGGTACTGCGCCAAAGGCGCCAGCAGGGCGATCAGCGTGCAGATCACGCCGATCGCCAAGGCCAGATGTTCGACTTTCAGGCGCAACAGAATCCCGCTCGATACCGCTGCCGAATGAATGTCGGCGAAGGCGTTTTCCGACTCATCGAGCAGAATCAGCAGCAGCGGAATGCCCAGACCGGCGCCAGCCAGAGCCAGCAACAGCGCGTTGACTTCACCGCTTGGCGCAAAGGCCAGGGTGTAGGCGACGCCAAGGCTCATCAGCCAGAAGTTACCGATAAAGAAACCGACGGCAGTACCACCGAACACATTCTTCGCGCGCTTGCCGAAACGCGAGTAATCGGCGATCAGCGGCAGCCACGACAGCGGCATCGCGATAGCAATGTCGAAGCCCACGGCGAACGGCATCGAACCGTCACCGGCACGCGACCAGAGATCGGCCAGATCGGCTTTGGCGAACAGGTTCCAGGTCAGCCAGAGGCACGCCGCCAGCAACAGCCAGATGCCCCACTTGCGCAGGATCTGCCGGACGAAAGTCAGCGGGCCGCTGACCGCGAGCAACGTCGCCAACGCACCGAAAAACAGTGTCCACAACAGCGGGCTCGACCACAACGAACCTTCGCTGAACGCCCGGGTGCCGAGCAGGCTGGCGGCGTCGCGCATGACGATGATTTCGAACGAGCCCCAACCGATCAGTTGCAGCAAATTCAGCAGCGCCGGCAGGCTCGCGCCCTTGCTGCCGAGGCTGAGTTTCAGCGCGGCCATCGACGACAGGCCGGTGTCGCTGCCGATCACGCCGACGGCGGCCAGCAGCAAAACGCCAACCAGTGTACCGAGGAAAATCGCCAGCAGTGAACCGGACAAGCCCAGGCCAGGCGCGAGCAATGCGCCGGTTTGCAAAACCATCAGGCCGATGCCGAGGGAGAACCACAGGGAAAACAGATCGCGACCGCCGAACACACGCTTGTCGGCGGGTACGGCGAGGTCGGGGGAATAGGTGCTGGGTTGAATGCTCAAGGGTGTTATCTCAGAGGGACATTTGTTGTTGTGTTGATCGCATTCGCGAGCAAGCTCGCTCCCACACTTGAATGCATTCCAAAGTAGGAGCGAGCCTGCTCGCGAAGGGGCCCTTGCAGGCCCACCCTTTTCAGGTCAGATCAAACCTTTTTGTACAGCTGACTGCCTTCCTTCTTGAACCGCTCGGCCTGTTCCGCCAGGCCTTTGGCGACGTCCACGTCGACCGCGTCGATCCGCTGGTTGGCCGCGTATTCGCGGACTTCCTGAGTGATCTTCATCGAGCAGAATTTCGGCCCGCACATCGAACAGAAGTGCGCGACCTTCGCCGAATCCTTCGGCAGGGTTTCATCGTGATACGAACGCGCAGTGTCCGGGTCCAGACCGAGGTTGAACTGGTCTTCCCAACGGAACTCAAAGCGCGCCTTGCTCAAGGCGTTGTCGCGAATCTGTGCACCCGGATGCCCTTTGGCCAAGTCCGCTGCGTGCGCGGCGATCTTGTAGGTGATGATCCCGGTCTTCACGTCATCCTTGTTCGGCAGGCCCAAATGTTCCTTCGGCGTCACGTAGCAGAGCATGGCGCAACCGAACCAGCCAATCATTGCCGCACCGATACCCGAGGTGATGTGGTCGTAGCCCGGCGCGATGTCGGTGGTCAGTGGGCCGAGGGTGTAGAACGGCGCCTCGTCGCAGCACTCCAGCTGCTTGTCCATGTTCTCCTTGATCAACTGCATCGGCACGTGGCCCGGGCCTTCGATCATGGTTTGCACGTCGTGCTTCCAGGCGATCTTGGTCAGTTCGCCGAGGGTTTCCAGTTCGCCGAATTGCGCGGCATCGTTGGCGTCGGCAATCGAACCCGGACGCAAGCCATCGCCCAGCGAGAAGCTGACGTCATAGGCTTTCATGATTTCGCAGATTTCTTCGAAATGCGTGTAGGCGAAGTTTTCCTTGTGATGCGCCAGGCACCACTTGGCCATGATCGAACCACCACGGGAAACGATACCGGTCACACGTTTGGCGGTCAGCGGCACGTAGCGCAGCAACACGCCGGCGTGAATGGTGAAGTAGTCGACGCCCTGCTCGGCCTGCTCGATCAGCGTGTCGCGGAACAGCTCCCAGGTCAGGTCTTCGGCCGCGCCACCGACTTTTTCCAGTGCCTGATAGATCGGCACCGTGCCGATTGGCACCGGCGAATTGCGGATGATCCACTCGCGGGTTTCGTGAATATGCTTGCCGGTGGACAAGTCCATGATGTTGTCCGCGCCCCAGCGAATGCCCCAGGTCAGTTTTGCCACTTCTTCTTCGATGGACGAACCCAGCGCGCTGTTGCCGATATTGCCGTTGATCTTCACCAGGAAGTTACGGCCGATGATCATCGGTTCCAGTTCGGTGTGGTTGATGTTGGCCGGAATGATTGCGCGGCCACGGGCGATCTCTTCACGGACAAATTCCGGGGTGATGATTTTCGGCACGCTGGCGCCGAAGCTGTGACCCGGGTGTTGCTGATCCAGCAGGCCGGCGGCGCGGGCCACTTCAAGTTTCATGTTTTCGCGGATGGCGACGAATTCCATCTCGGGCGTGATGATGCCCTGACGCGCGTAGTGCATTTGCGTGACGTTGGCCCCGGCCTTGGCGCGGCGCGGGTTGTTGACGTGGGCAAAGCGCAGTTTGGTCAATTCAGGATCGGCGAGGCGCTCGCGACCGAAGTTGGAACTCAGGCCGGCCAGACGCTCAGTGTCGCCACGGTCGTCGATCCACGCCGAACGCACATCGGCCAGGCCTTTGCGCACGTCGATCACCACGTTCGGATCGGTGTAGGGGCCCGAGGTATCGTAAACGGTAACCGGCGCGTTGATTTCGCCGCCGAAGTCGGTCGGGGTCACATCGAGGGTGATTTCACGCATCGGCACGCGGATGTCCGGGCGCGAGCCCTGAACGTAGACTTTTTGCGAACGGGTGAACGGTTTGACCGATTGCTCGTCGACCTTGGCCGAGTCACTCAGGTTGATCGCGTTTTTTGATTTTGTAGTCGTCATCACGGGCTCTCCAGACAGCATCCAGGCAGTGGATTGTCGGAGCAGAACCTGAAAGGCACGGACGCACCAGGACCGGTGCTGTGCCTCGTCGTCGAGCGTTCGATTGTCGAACAATTTCCCGGACGAAGCACAAGAGGACTCGCCGGGTGACGAGAAATCTTGTTCCCTACGCAGGCGCTAACCTGATCAGGTTCAACGGGATCCGAAATTATTCGATCTCAGCCTCATAGCAAGGCACCCCGACAAGAACCCGGCCAGTCTAGACACAACCGGCAAAGAACGCCAACACCGCAGCAAACACCATGATGAATGGCATAAATACAGGGGCTTGGCTGATTGTTGTGAGGCAAATGCGCAACTACACTCGCTTTGCCCCGCCACGCCTTGACGCTGTGGGGCCTGCGCCTTACCTTTGGCGCCCGGATTACTTCCATAATATTAATGCTAGGGATCGCCTCATGCTGCGCAAACTCTCACTGGCTCTTGCCGTGTCTTGTGCGTCCAACGCAATGGCCTGGGCAGCAGAAGCGCCCTTGTCGACCAAAACCGATCTGGTCAGCGTCTATCAGGAGGCGGTCGACAACAACGCCGACCTCGCCGCCGCCCGCGCGCAGTACGGCGCACAGAAAGAAGTGGTGCCACAGGCCCGCGCCGGTCTGCTGCCGAACCTGTCAGGCGGCGCTGAGGTGGCCAATGTGCGGACGTCGATCGATCAGCCCTCGGCCACTGCCAACCGCAGCGCTCACTCCTACCAGGCGACTCTGGCCCAGCCGTTGTTCCGCGCCGATCGCTGGTTCCAGTACCAGGCGGCCAAGGACGTCAACGAGCAAGCAGCGCTGCAACTGTCGGCGACCGAACAGAACCTGATCCTGCAATCGGCCGAAAGCTATTTCAACGTGCTGCGCAGCCAGGACAACCTCGCCTCGACCAAAGCTGAAGAGGCCGCGTTCAAGCGCCAGCTCGACCAGTCCAACGAACGCTTCGATGTCGGCCTGTCAGACAAGACCGACGTGCTGCAATCGCAAGCCAGCTACGACACCGCACGGGCCAACCGCATCGTTGCGCAACGTCAGGTCGACGATGCCTTCGAAGCGCTGATCACCCTGACCAACCGCCAGTACAACTCGATTCAGGGCATCGTCCACACGCTGCCGATCCTGCCGCCAGCGCCGAACGACGCCAAGGCGTGGGTTGATACCGCGGCGAAACAGAACCTCAATCTGCTGGCGAGCAACTTCGCCGTCAGCTCCGCCGAGCAGACCCTCAAGCAGCGCAAGGCCGGCCACTTGCCGACCCTCGATGCCGTGGCCAAATACGAAAAGGGTGACAACGACGCCCTCGGCTTTTCCAACCCGAACGCTTTCGGTGTGCCGTACCGTGACAATGTCGAACAGAGCACGGTCGGCCTGCAATTGAACATCCCGATCTACAGCGGCGGACTGACCAGCTCGCAAGTGCGCCAGTCGTATGAGCAACTGAATCAGAGCGAACAACAGCGCGAATCCCTGCGCCGGCAGATCGTCGAGAACACCCGCAACCTGCACCGCGCGGTGAACACCGACGTCGAGCAGGTGCAGGCGCGTCGCCAGTCGATCATCTCCAACCAGAGCGCAGTGGAAGCCACGGAAATCGGTTATCAGGTCGGTACGCGCAACATCGTCGACGTGCTCGATGCGCAGCGCCAGCTGTACACCTCGGTGCGCAACTACAACAACACGCGTTATGACTACATCCTCGACAACCTGCGCTTGAAGCAGGCGGCGGGAACGTTGAATCCGGGGGACCTGGAAGATCTACGGCGTTATCTGAAAGCCGACTACAACCCGGACAAGGATTTCCTCCCGCCGGATCTGGCCAAAGCGGCCGAGGCGCAGCTCAAGGCCCGGCCTTAAGCCTTAAAAACAAAAGATCGCAGCCTTCGGCAGCTCCTACAGGAAACGTATTCCAATGTAGGAGCAGCCGAAGGCTGCGATCTTTTTTGCTTTACTTGATCAGTCGGCCCAAACCATCCAGCAAACGCTGCAACGCGCCCTGATTGCGGCGCATCACCGCCAGCCCGGCGTCGGCCATACGCTGCGCATCACGCGGCAGCTCAAACAGGCGCTGCACTTCCAGCGCCAGCCCTTCGGCATCATCGACCTCGGCCAACGCTCCGGCTTCGCGCAATTGCGCGGCGATGTCGAGGAAGTTGAACAGGTGCGGGCCGCTGATCACCGGTTTGGCCAAGGCTGCCGGCTCCAGCAGATTGTGCCCGCCATTGGCCACCAAGCTGCCGCCGACAAACGCGCTGTCCGCCAAGGCATAAAGAAACAGCAACTCGCCCATGGTGTCGCCGAGCAGCACCGACGTCTGCGCATCGACATTGGCCCCAGTCGAACGCCGAACCGTGGCGAAGCCTTCGCGCTGGCACAATTCGAACACCGAGTTGAAACGCTCCGGGTGACGCGGCACCAGAATCAGCAACGCATCCGGGTGATTGGTCAGCAAGCGGCGATGGGCGTCGAGGATCACTTCGTCCTCGCCTTCATGGGTGCTGGCGGCAATCCACACCGGACGCTCCAGCGCCTGCCACTGGCCACGCAAGTCAGCTGCCCGTTGCAGCAGTTGCGGATCGATGGTCAGGTCGAACTTGATCGAGCCGGTGACTTCGACGGTTTCCGGGCGCGCACCGAGATCGCGGAAGCGTTGGGCTTCGGCTTCGGTCTGCACGGCGAACAAACTCATTTCGGCGAGCATCGGCGCGGTCAGTTTGCCGAAGCGGCCATAGCCTTTGGCGGAACGCTCGGACAAGCGTCCATTGGCCAATGCCACGGCAATTCCGCGCTTGGCGCATTGATGAATGTGATTGGGCCACAGTTCGGTTTCCATGATCACCGCGAGCTTGGGCTGAACACGATCAAGAAAGCGCGCAGCCGCACACGGCAAGTCGTACGGCAGATAACAATGCTGGATGCGCGGCTCATTGGCGAACAGCGCCTGAATCCGCTCCGAACCGGTCGGGGTCATGCAGGTCACGGTGATCGGCAGTTGTGGATAACGTTGCAGCAAGGCGCGGATCATCGGCGCCGCAGCAATGCTTTCGCCCACCGACACCGCGTGCACCCAGATGCCGCCGGGCTGCAGCGTCGGCATGCCGTAGGAGAAACGTTCGCCAATCCGCTTGGCATACGCCGGCGCCTTGCGCGCACGCAGCCATAGCCGAATCGCCACCAATGGCAGCCCCAGGTAAAACAGCGCGGTGTAGAGAGTTCTATTCATGGCGGCGGAGTTTATCGACTTTTGTCGCCGATCGCCCGCAAGTGCACGGCAAAACGTTCCGCCAGCCAGCGCGCGGCCGGGCCGAGCGGTTCGTCGCGGCGCCAGACCAGTTCCACCACCAGTGCCGGCGGGGTCCATTCGCTGTCGAGTTCGACCATCAAGCCCTGATACGCGGAGTACTGCACCACATGCCGGGGCAACCAGGCCCAGCCGAGGTCGCGCACCAGCCATTCGGACATCACGTAAAAACTGTCGGCGCGCCATACCTGCGGGCTGGCCGGCTCGTTGCCGGGATAGACACTGGTTTGCGTCGACATCAGCAACTGCCGGTGTTGCGCCAGTTGCTGGCAGGTCACGTAAGACTGCGTCGCCAGCGGATGATTGATGCCGCAGACCGTGACCATTTCGACGCTGCCGAGCACCCGGCGCTCCAGCGCCTCGGGGATTTCATCGTGATAGAACAGCAGACCGAGGTCAGCACGACGCTCAACCAGCTTGCGCGCGACTTCGCCTTGCGCGGCGCTGGTCAGTTGCACTTCCAGGCTGGGAAACTGCTCGGCCAGTTCACCGAAACTTTCCACCAGCGCCTGATAGGGCATCGCCTCATCCTGCGCCACGCGCAGTTGTGCTTCCTGGCCGCGCAGCATCGCCATCGCCCGGCCATTCAGGCGCTCGCATTGACGCAGGACTTCACGTGCCTCTTCCAACAGCGCTTCGCCCGCCTCGGTGAGCGTTGGCTGACGGCCGCTGCTACGCTCGAACAGGCTGACGCCCAAGTCATCTTCGAGCATGGCAATCGCGCTGCTGATCGCCGACTGCGCTTTACGCTGCTGGCGCGCCACGGCGGAAAACGAGCGGTGTTCGGCGACGTCGACAAACACCCGCAGTTGATCCAGATTCCACTGCATGCTGATTCACCTACCTATCTCTATAACAGATAGGCAATGACTTTACCCCATCTGGCGAATCACTAGAATGCAGCCTCAGCAAGCAACGTTTCACATTGAGGATTTGAACATGAACGCCTACGCCTACCTGGCCATTGCCATCTGTGCCGAAGTGATCGCCACCGTGTCGATGAAAGCGGTCAAAGGCCTCAGCACGCCACTGCCATTGGTGCTGGTCATCGTCGGCTACGCGATCGCGTTCTGGATGTTGACCCTGGTGGTGCGCACCGTTCCGGTTGGCGTGGCCTACGCGGTGTGGGCGGGCATGGGGATTGTGATGGTCAGCGTCGCGGCGCTGTTCATTTACGGACAGAAGCTGGATATCCCGGCGATGCTGGGGATGGCGTTGATCGTGCTGGGTGTCGTGGTGATCCAGTTGTTCTCGAAAACCGCCGGCCACTAAAATCCAACCACAATCCCTGTGGGAGCGAGCTTGCTCGCGAAAGCGGTTCGTCAGACGCATGATTGCTATCTGACACACCCTCTTCGCGAGCAAGCTCGCTCCCACATTTGGTTCTGCGTTCAACCTGTTGATCATCGACAAATCCGCCCCTTTCCCGAGTCTGTATACTGCGCCCTCGTCTTGAACACTGAGGTCGCTGCATGCCATCCGTTATTTCCACCGACGTTCTGATTGTCGGCGCTGGTGTCGCCGGCCTCTGGCTGAACGCGCGCCTGCGCCGCCAGGGTTTTTCGACCGTGCTGGTGGAAAGCGCCAGCCTCGGCGGCGGGCAGAGTGTGAAGTCCCAAGGCATTATCCACGGCGGCGCCAAGTACGCGTTGCACGGCGCGCTGACTGGCGCCTCGGAAGCCATCGCCGACATGCCACGCCGCTGGCGTGAAGCGCTGGCCGGCAGTGGCGAGCTGGATCTGTCCGGCGTGCGCCTGCTGTCCGAGGCCCATTACCTGTGGTCGCCGGGTACTCTGGCGGGCAACCTCACCAGTTTCTTCGCCAGTAAGGCCGTGCGCGGCCGGGTCGACCAGGTCAAGGGCGAGCAATTGCCGCCGGCCCTGCAAGACAAACGCTTCAAGGGCAAGGTCTATCGCCTTGCCGAACTGGTGGTTGACGTACCGAGCCTGATCCAGCGCCTGGCCGATCTGGCCGGAGATGGCCTGCTCGCCGGGCAAACTATCGAGCCACTGCTGGAGGCCGGCGTGCTGGTCGGCCTGAAAGTCGATGGTCGCGAAATCCGCGCGCAACGCATTGTCCTCAGCGCCGGTGCCGGAACTGCCCAACTGCTCGAAGACCTCGGTTTGAGCCAGCCGGCCATGCAACGCCGCCCGCTGCACATGATCATCGCCAAAGGCCCAGGTCTGAAGCCGCTGTACGCCCACTGCCTGGGCGGCGGCACCAAACCGCGCATCACTGTGACCACACATCCGGCCGCTGACGGTCAATGGGTCTGGTACATGGGCGGCGACATCGCCGAAAGCGAAGGTGTGAACCGCGAGCCGGCCGAGCAGATTGCCACCGCGCAGAAAGAGATCGCCCAGTTGTTGCCGTGGATCGACCTCAGCACTACACAATGGGCGACCCTGCGGGTTGACCGTGCCGAGCCACTGCAAACCGGGCTGACGCGCCCGGACAACGCCTTCCTTGCCGAGCAAGGCCGCTTGCTGGTCGGCTGGCCGACCAAACTGGCGCTGGCGCCGGACTTCGCTGACCGGGTCATCGCCGCCCTGGAGCGCGACGGCATCCAGCCACAAGCCACCGAACCATTGCCCGCGCTGCCAAAACCACCGCTGGGCGTTCCTGCCTGGGAGCAATTGCTGCCATGACCATTGCCACCCTGCACAATCTGCATCGTCCCTTGGGCAGCACCGGCCTGACGGTTTCGCCGCTGGGCCTGGGCACAGTCAAACTCGGCCGCGACCAAGGGGTGAAATACCCCAACGGATTTCAGATCCCCGGCGATGATGAAGCGCGGATGCTGCTGCGTCAGGCGCGCGATCTGGGCATCAACCTGATCGACACCGCCCCGGCCTACGGTCGCAGCGAAGAACGCCTTGGCCCGTTGCTACGCGGTCAACGTCAAGACTGGGTGATCGTCAGCAAGGTCGGCGAAGAGTTTGCCGATGGCCTCTCGCAACACGATTTCAGCGCAGCACACACACGGATGTCGGTGGAGCGCAGCCTGCAACGTCTTGAAACCGATTTTATCGACCTGGTGCTGGTGCATTCCGACGGCAACGACATGGCGATCCTTGAGCATGAACAGGTGTACGCGACACTCGCGGCGCTCAAGGCCGAGGGCAAGATTCGCGGCTTCGGTTTTTCCGGCAAAACCGTCGAGGGCGGTTTGAAAGCGCTGGAGCAAGGCGACTGTGCGATGGTCACCTACAATCTGAACGAACAAAACGAGAAGGCTGTCATTGACTATGCTGCTGCCCACGGCAAAGCCATTCTGGTGAAAAAAGCCCTGGCCAGCGGTCACGTCTGTTTGAGTCCGGGCGTGGATCCGGTGCGCGCCAGCTTCGAATTGCTGTTCGCGCAACCTGGCGTGGCCAGTGCTATTGTCGGGACGATCAATCCGCTGCACCTCGCCCACAACGTTGCGACCGTTGCCCAGGTCCTACGTGGTCACTGACGCCGCTTCGCGGCCTTAAGCAGGAGCCGATATGCCGCGCACGCTCATCAGAAAGAACCCGAGCAACTTCAAGACCCTGCCGTTGTACGTCGAAGCCACCCCCGAAGGTCTGACCTACCAGAGCGTCGGCATGCCGCTGAACTTTGCGCAGACCTTGCAGCGGCGTAAACCGGTGAGCGTGGCTGACACCGAGCGCTTCTCGCTGGAACTGGCCAACCTCGGGGTTTCCGTGCGCCTGACCCTGCATTGGCAGAATCGCGACTACTGGGTGCTGGTGCGCCAGCGCCGTCAGGATCGTGGCGATGTCGTGCTCAAATTGATTTCCGGTTACGTGCCGGCGCATGAACTGAATATTCCGCTACACACGGCCATTCAGGAAATTGCCGAAGAGTGTTTGCTGGAAACACCGGAAGGCTGGCTCGGCGGACGTTTCAACGACACCTGGCTGCCGGCGCCCTACTCCGCTGCACTGCATTATCGCGAAGCGCTGCCGTTTCGCCTGACCCCGCTGTCCGGCTCAGCGCGACCGATACGTAGCGCCAATCTGCAATTGCTCGAACGCCCACGGGCCTACGTGCATCTGCCGACCGCATCGCTGCAATTGATCTACGACTTGCGTCTGGATGTGCCCAAGGAAGCCAAGTCCCTGAGCCTGTTCCACGTCGACGAACGCCTGGAGGGTGATCAACTGGTGGCCCGACTCGACCGCAAACGGCCCGACCTGTACTTGATGCCCCTCAAGGACGGCGCGCCATTGGCAGAGTTGTACACGCTCAAGCGCGACAAACTGGTACCGGCGAGCACCCGGGGTCTTTATCTGGCCGAGAGTTTTGCCACACAAACCGGCTGGGTTGTGCGCGAAGAGCGGATTCGCTGGAAGGACTGGTTGGTGCAGCAGGGCCTGCAACCGGCGAAAGTCCCGCGTCAGGGACTCAAGCAACTGAGTATCAAGGCGCTGCGACTGGTCGGTCTGGGCAAGAAAACCGGTAAATAACGGTTTAGCGGCGACGGTCCCACCAGGTGCGCAACCCGGCGAAGAAATGAAAGTAGCGGTTTTCGCGCTTGCCCATGCCACGCTTGGGCGAGAACGATTCTTCGGCAAATGCACCGGTAATGCGCACCCGCGATGCCTGCGTCGGCAGCGTGCAGATTTTGGCATCGACCTGCTGCAGGGCATATTTAAGCAAGCGTTCGGAATGCAGCTTTCGGCCTGTTGCCTTGCAGAAATCGAAAATACATTCGATGCGCTTGCCGTACGCGACATACGTGTCGCGCCCGCACACGGCAAAACGGTCGTTCAAACCGCCCCACCATTGCCAGTCAGGAATATAAGCGTTGTGCTTGCGAGCCTCGGGGTGAGCGAAGACATAGGCAGGCAATGCGCTGTGAAAGAAATTGTCCGGGCGCACGAACACAACGAAATCCGGATTGAACGGCTCGATCATGCTGGTCACGGTATGCAATGAGTTGAGCTGAAAGATCAAATTGCGCAATGACGCAAAGTCATCTGCCCAGGTATCGCCCTGTGCTTTGACCTGTTCGAAATCCCAGCGCTCCAGCACGCCCTCGGTCGAGGTGAGTGTGCCGGTCATCGATTCGAATGGCTGGTAGTTGTCCGCCTTCAGTTCGCCTTTCTCACCGGATCGCGAGTTCTGCACCTCATCGATCTTGTACAGATGGTAGAAGCACTTTACGTCGCTGCCTGCAGGCAACTGCGCCAGCACATTCTGCTCGATGGAGGGGAAACAGATCGGCGAATTTCTCGGTATCCCGAAAAAAGCCACGGCAATTTTCAACACTCAACAGCACCTTTTGAAAGTAGTTCGGGCCTGCTGGCAACCGGATAGACGATATCGCTTACTTTGGCCGAAACAGCTTTTGCCACCAGCGACGGGTTTGCAGCGGCACCACAATGATGTCCGACTTCTGCAGCCAGTCACGCTCATAGTCCCAGGCATGGCCGCCCCACAGTTTTCCTGCTTCGTTGGAAAAGCCCAGGGTCATAAGCTGATAGGTATAACCGGCATGAGCGCGCAACCAGTCAAACAGCACCAGCGTGTTGAAACCGGTGGAAGGCCCAACGTAGCGCTTGCCGCCCGGGCGGTCGACCGGGTAGTTCCACAGTGGCGGCAGTGGAATGCGATCCCAATACATGGCCACGCGTGGCAGTGGACACATCGGTGCGGCGCAGCCCACCAGCATGCTGAAACAACGTTCGCTCGCCTGTTCGAACATCTGCTGTACCGGCGGCGCGTAAGGCAGACCAAAAAAATACGCGTCCGGCGCGTTGTAGCCATGCACAAAGACATTGACGCTCTGCTTGTTGAGCAGCGCCGCTTTGATGCAGGTATTGAAGCTGACGACGACGTCATCGACGCCAATGTTCAACGCCTGAAAGTCCGCCGCGGTAATGGCCGGGTTGTTGGCAATCAGCACCACCCGAGGCGCACGACTCAGACAGTCGAGAAGTTCTGTCGGTAACGCCCCCGGTACGGACTGATCACCACCGGGCAGCGCATCCAGCGCCATGTGTTCGTCCTTCATTCAGACCGGCACCTTCATCCCGTAACGCAGCTTCACCCAGAATCGCGTGAACGCCGAGGGCGGCTGCCATGGACGCATCTCACGCTGGATTTCCGTAGCCAGTGCCTGACCGACACGGGCAAAGGAATAACGGCTTTGCGCGAACTCCTGGCCATTGCGGGCGATGCGCTCTGCCAGTTCCGGGTCGCTCTGCAGCAGCTGGATCTTTTCCACCGCTTCATCTGCGCTGCGGTAGAACACGGTGTTGTGCATGTCTTCAAAGCCGAGCAGACGGTCTTCTTCGCCCTGACTCCAGGCCAGCAGCACACAACCGCAGGCCATGGCCTCATAGTTCTTGATCATGAACTCGTTCATGCCGATGTCGGCGCTGACGAAAATCCTGATGCGATTGAGCGTCTGCAGGTATTCCGCACCCGACTTGGTACGGGTCACCAGCATCCCGGTTCGCTGCGAGAGCGACTCGAGCATGGCTTTGCGCTCGGCATATTCGGTGCTTTTCAAACTGCCAAGAAAACCGATGGGAATGTCCCGCTCGACGCCGGTGTTGTGCAGCATCTGCTCGTCATAACCTTTGGAGACAAACACCGTGTCGATGCCTTCAGCGAGCATCTTGCGCGCGACCACGGCACCGGACACCAGCGCCCGGCAACTCGGCAGGCGACGGTAGAGCCGTGAATACGCGCCGCGGTATTTACTCGCTGGCATGTAGTTCTGGTAGGCGTCGTGTTCGAGGAAGACCAGCCCGGGGATGCATTTGAGCACCTGCAGTTGCGTGGCCAGGCGTTTGACCCGGGAGAAAATCACCACGCGATCGAAGGTCTGGTAATCGACCGAGGCCAGAAACGACCCCAGATTCAACTGCTGTTTTTTGCTCAAACGATAGATGAAACACTCATCACAGTTCTGCTGCACGATGTCGTAGAGCCGGTCGAGAATGACCCGCTGCTCGTCCATCACCAGGAGCATGACTTTCATAGGTTAATTGACCACGCGACGTAGGCAGGCAAGCGCATCGGACTCAAAGCAGCCTACATCAACGGAAACGGTAAAATCCCCAAGGCAAAATCCGTTCACACGCAGTACACAACGGTAAAAATTCATCTGATCAACGACTGCGGATCTTCTCGACAATCGCAGTTGTCGAGCTGTTTTCCACCAGTCCCAGCACCTTTACGGTACCGCCATAAGCAGTGACGATATCAGCGCCGACTACCTGATCGATGCCGTAATCGCCGCCCTTGACCAGCACGTCCGGTTTGACCTCGCGCAGCAGGTTCTCCGGGGTGCCTTCAGGGAAACTGATCACCCAGTCCACAGCGCCGAGGCCGGCGAGAACCGCCATGCGCCGGTCAACACTGTTGATCGGGCGGCCCGGGCCTTTGAGACGGCTGACCGAAGCATCATCGTTGACCGCGACAATCAGCCGGTCGCCCTGTGCCCGCGCCTGCTCCAGGTAGGTCACATGGCCGGCATGGAGGATGTCGAAGCAGCCGTTGGTGAAGACGATCTTCTCGTTGTGCGCACGGGCATCGGCCACGGCGAGCAGCAACTGCTCCAGCCCCAACACTCCGCGCTCGGAACCTTCTTCACGCTGAATGGCGCGACGCAGTTCCGGGGCGCTGATGGCGGCCGTACCGAGTTTGCCAACCACGATGCCGGCGGCCAGGTTGGCCAGCGCAACGGCGTGGGGCAGGTCTTCACCGGCGGCAATCGCTGCCGCCAGGGTGGAGATCACCGTGTCACCGGCACCGGTGACATCAAACACTTCACGGGCACGGGCCGGCAGGTGCAGCGCCGGCTGATCCGGACGCAACAGGGTCATGCCATGTTCGCCGCGCGTTACCAGCAGCGCACCGAGTTCGAGGTCGTGCATCAGGGCGGCGCCCTTGCTCACCAGCTCATGCTCATCGACGCAACCGCCGACGATGGCTTCGAATTCGCTGAGATTGGGAGTGATCAGGCTGGCGCCGCGATAGATCGAGAAGTCCTTGCCCTTTGGATCGGCCAGCACCGGAATGTTCTTCGCGCGGGCGGCCTGGATCAGCGCCTGATGGTTTTTCAGGGCGCCTTTGCCGTAATCGGAGAGCACCAGCACCTTGATGCCTTCGAGCAGGTCGTCGACCTGCGAACCAAGGGCCAGAGCGTCGGTGGCGAACGGTTCTTCAAAGTCGATACGCAGCAGTTGCTGGTGCCGGCTCATGACCCGCAGCTTGACGATGGTTGGCTGGTGCGCGATGCGCTGGAACAGAGCGCGTACGCCCGCGCCTTTGAGACTGTTGCTCAGGCTGTCGGCGGCTTCGTCATCGCCGGTCACACCGACCAGCGACGCCGGCGCACCCAGCGCGGCAATGTTCAAGGCAACGTTCGCGGCACCGCCCGGACGGTCTTCGATCTGCTCGACCTTAACGACCGGCACCGGCGCCTCAGGGGAAATCCGTGAGGTTCCGCCATGCCAGTAACGGTCGAGCATGACATCGCCGACTACCAAGACCGGGGCTTGATCGAAACGCGGCATGGACAACTTCATGGAGCAACCCACATACAAAATGAACAGGGGCGCGATATTAACACAGGGTAAAGCGCCGTCCGCCTCAATCTGAAAGGTCGCGCACCCAGAACAACTCGTGACGCCGGACTGCCTTGCGGAAAAACTCGTTACTGCCCGTTTCAGGCCAGCGACGGCCGGCCAGAGCCTGCTGGATCCAGCGGCGCAATTGCCGTTTGAACGCCTGTCGGCCCTGCAGATCGTGCTCCATGGCCAGCGCCATGGCTTTGTCCAGTTGCACGTCAGCCGACAGCAGCGGACTCCACAGGCGATCAGCCGGTAGCGGCTCGATGGCGGGAGGCAGCGGAACACCCGCACCGGCAGGCCCCATCGGCCAGCGATCATTGTCGTGCAGGTGATTGGCGTACAGCAGCAGGGTCGCCGGTTTCCAGCTACTGCGTTCGATAGCCTCAAGCAGCGCTTGGGTCGACGCTACATGATCACTGTGGGGATCGAGTTCAGGATGCGGTGTAACGACCACTTCCGGGCGATAGTGCTCAAGCAGGGCCGTCAGATCACCCAGCAGGTTTTGCCAGGTCGACTGCCCGTCAACGTCGGCGGGCAGGATCAATGGGTTATGCCGGCGCACACTGCGAATATCGTTTTCCTGCGATTCCCGGGAGCCGAACGCCTGGGTCGGCGCTTCGGCCATCGACGGCAGTTGCAGGCAGTAATAGCCCAATTGCACACAACGCTCGGCAGGCACGCCCCCCCACAGCGGAATCACCAGGCTGTCCCAACTGCGCAAGCGGCCCTTCAATCGTGCTGCTGCGGATTGATCAAGGCCCAGGCGCTGAAAGTCTTCAGCCTCGATCTCACCCTGGGTCAGGGTGACGATGCTGACGCCTTCGCATCGACTGTACAGACCGAAGGCGGCGAGTTCTGCATCATCGGCATGGGGCGCGATGACCATGACCCGCTGGCGGCTGTAGTCCGGATTGGCCATTACCCACAACACGCCCGTCGCAGCAGGTACGCAATATCGGCCACGCAGCGTCAGAGTCCCTTGCGCCAGCGCATCGACCTGCCCCGACAGATTGAGGAAACGCCGCCCTCTGACGCCCCGCTCCAGATCCTGACGATCATCGCCCACCTCAACATAGGGATCGAGCCAGCGCCCCAGCCAGGTGGACTTCACTTCGAGTTCGAGTACCAATGTCTCGCCCTGCGCCAGCGGTTCGCTCAGGCCTACCACGCCGCCCTCAAGACTCACGGCCTGCCGTGCGGTTAGCGGCGGAAAGTCGTATTGATAGTCGTCGGTAGGCCGGTAGAACAAATGGTCGGCAAACCAGGCCTCGTGAGCGACCCAGGCCAGCACCAGCAACAACGGCACCAGCCACCACGCGATCAGCACGCCGATCAGCAACAGCGCCAGCACAAAGGCGATCAGGAACAGACGCTTGTTGCGCCGATGAGCTTTGAGAAGCTGTTGCTTGCGAGCGCTCATGAATTCAGACCTTGTAGACCGGCACCGAGTGGCACCAGCGATCCTTGTACTCTCGGTCGGCACGACCGAATGAGTAACGCAGAGGTTTGCCCAGCGCTTGCGCGTGCGCCCAGGCCTCTTGGGTATTGACGAAACTCAGCACACTGCCGGGGCTGAACTCGCGGCTCTGCGGGTCGACACCACCGTTGATGTATTCCAGCGAAACCCATTGCGGGGCCTCGACGCGATAGAGCACCTGAATGGCGACGGGCGCCGATTCGAGCATCACCACCGAACCGGTCATGAACTCGCGCAGCAAGGTAAAGACCTCAACCAGCCCGGCCTTGCCCGGCACCTCGAAGCCCCAGCGACGCTGAAACAGATCGCCGTAAGCGGCAGCCTGTTCCTGCGGCGTAAAGTCGGACATCGGCACCAGCGATCCGCCCGCCTCTTCCAGCAGGCGCTGTTCGCGACGCTGGTTGTAGCGGAACTTCTTCGAATATTCTTCCGGCAACCGGGCCAGCGCCAGGCCCTCAGGCTGTGGCTTCAGCGTGCTGATCTGCCCGGCATTGAGCTGGGACACATAAGCCACGCGCTGGCGCACCGGCACGATGACGTCTGGCGCGATCGGCAGAATGATTTCCGCATTGCCCATGTCTAGCAAGCCACGCTTGCCCTCGCGCTTGAGCACCTCCTTGGACAACGCAACATGCCGCCCCCAGCAAGGGATGGCGGCCAGCACATCACCGCCAACGACCCAGCCCAGGTAGCGCAACTCGATGCCAAGGAACGTCGACAAGCGCTCGACGACTTCGGGGTGTGTAGCAAAACTGCCGCCGAAACGTTGCCAGGCGCGGGCGTAGCTGTCCCGGTCGATTTCGGTCCAGCCACGCTCGCGAAAACTGCGAAACATCGTCAGCATACGTCGGTCGCGTGTGCCGGCTGAGGCTCGTCACCCTCTTCAAACTCTTTGGCGTGCAGACGGGCGTAATAGCCGTTCTGCTCGAGCAATTGTGCGTGAGAGCCGCGCTCGACGATGCGACCTTCGTCCATGACCAGAATCAGGTCGGCTTTCTCGATGGTGCTCAAACGGTGGGCGATCACCAGGGTCGTGCGGTTTTTCACCACATGATCCAGGGCAGCCTGGATATGCCGCTCCGACTCGGTATCGAGCGCGGAAGTGGCCTCGTCGAGAATCAGCAGCGGTGCATCCTTGAGCAACGCCCGGGCAATAGCGATGCGCTGACGCTGGCCGCCGGACAGCAGCACGCCGTTTTCGCCGACCATGGTTTCGTAGCCTTGCGGCATCTTGATGATGAACTCATCGGCATAGGCTTCGGTGGCCGCGCGCTTGACCTCATCGAACGGCGCACCGGCCAGATCACCGTAGGCGATGTTGTTGGTCACCGTATCGTTGAACAGCGTGACCTGCTGGGTCACCAGAGCAATCTGCCGACGCAGGCTGCGCAAGGTAAAGTCCTGCACCTGCACGCCATCGAGCAGGATCTGGCCCTGCGCATGATCATGCTGATAGAAGCGCGGAATCAGGCTGGCCAGGGTCGATTTGCCACTGCCCGAGCGGCCGACCAAGGCAACCATTTGCCCCGGTTCGACGACGAAACTGATGTCATTGAGCACCGCTTTGTCGGTGTCAGGATAGTGGAAGCTCAGATTGCGCACTTCCAGACGGCCTTCGAGACGATCTTGCTCGACCGTGCCCTGATCCACTTCCGCCGGCTCATCCAGTTGCTCGAAAATACTTTCGGCACCGGCGACACCTTTCTGAATCGTCGAGCTGACCTCCGACAACTGACGGATCGGCTTGGGCAACAAGCCAGCCATGGTGATGTAGGCCACCAGATCACCCGGCGATGCATCGCCGCGAAGGTACAGGACGAGGAACATGACCACCGCCATGGCGCTGTAAGTCACCAGCTGCAGCATCGGCGTGTAAACGGCGCCGGTCTTGGTCATCGTCAACTGCTTGTCGGTGTTGCTCTGGCTGGCATCGCGAAAGCGATCCTTTTCGTACTGCTCGCCGCCAAAACTGCGCACGACGCGATAGCCGTGAATGGTCTCGGACGCGACGTGCGTGACGTTGCCCATCGAGACCTGGATCTTCTTGCTTTGCTTGCGGAATTTTTTGCTGGTGCTGTTCACCATCAAACCGATCAACGGCAGGATGGCGACCATCACCAGCGTGAGCTTCCAGTTCATCCACAACAGTGTGCAGAACAGGAAAATCACGGTCATGCCTTCACGGATGACGACTTTGATTGCATCCGTTGCCGCGCCGGTGACCATGGTCACGTTGAAGGTGATCCGGGAAATCAGGTGGCCGGAATTGTTCTTGTCGAAGAAGCGATTGGGCAACTCCAGCAATTTATTGAACAACACCACCCGCAGGTCATGCACCAGGCCCAGAGAAACCCGCGCCAGGAAGAAGTTGCCCAGGTAAGAACCCACGCCCTGCCACAACGCGATGAAGACGATCATCAGTGGCACGGTTTCGAGCAACTGCAGCTTGCCCAGATAAGGGTTGCCCGGGAACAGACTGGCTTCAGGATTGGCCAGACCGTCGACAAAGTACTTGAGGATGTAAGCGAGCATCGGCTGAGTCGATGCGAAAATCAGAAACCCGACGATGCTGAGAAGGAAAAGGCCGGCATAAGGCCGCACGTAAGCCAAAAGGCGGAAATAGATCGCCAGCGTGGACTGGGCTTTCGGTTCAGGACTGCTCATGGTGATCCGCGCAATTCAGTGAGGCGCCGATGATATCACACGCGTTTTTGCCCCGATAAACATGACTTCAAGCCAGCCTTCGACCAACTCGGTTAAGATACCCCGCTAATGATGGGGAGCCGGATATGCAATCGATTGATCACAGCACTTACGAGGCACTGCGCGCGGGTGCACACGTATTGGAAGCCGACGGTTCCGGCGACAAGGTGCTCAGATTGGCCGATGGACGCATGCTCAAGCTGTTCCGCCGCAAGCGGCTGCTCAGTTCGGCACTGTTCTACCCCTATGCACAACGCTTTGCCGACAATACCCGGGCCCTCGAACAACGCGGCATCCTCTGCCCCAAAGTCATCGCGGTCTACCGCATCCCGAGCATCGAACGTGACTGCGTGTATTACAGCCCGCTGGAAGGCAATACAGTGCGTCAGCTACAAGGCACTGACGAAGAGGCTGACACACTGAGATTCCAGCTGGGCGGGTACTTCGCCCTGCTGCACGAAAAAGGTGTGTACTTTCGATCACTGCACTTTGGCAACGTCGTGCAGACCCCCGACAAGCGTTTGGGCCTGATCGATATTGCCGACCTGCGCTGCCAGAAGCACGCGCTCAGTGACAGTAAACGCCTGCGTAACTTCGCGCATTTGCTGCGCTACAAGGAAGACCGCCAATGGCTGCTCGGCCAGGACGCCGGCGACACGTTTATCGAGGGCTATCGGCAGGCACTGCCGAGCAACCGGCAAGCGCCGCTGATCTCGCGCCTGCGCCCGCTGCTCGGTTAAGCCTTAGCGGCCGATGACCACTACAGTGGCACCTTTGCGATTGGCGAAATGCTCGATGATGCGCAGCTTGTGCGCCACCAGCCACTCATTCAGCCAAGGCTCGTCACCCTTGGCCTCGATGAGGAAATATTGATAGTCGCCCGCGTGCGCTGCCGACATCGCTTCCTCTGCGGTCAATACCGGTATCACATAGCCACGACCGGCGTAATAGCTGATCCGCCCATCCTCGAAATAGGTCTTCGCCCCTGGCTCGACATGGGCCGACAACCAGCGCCCGGCCTGGACGTAATGGGTTTTGCCGGCCCCGGTGGAGATGACGTTCGACAGCATCACCAGCAAACACAGAACCACCAGCCACTTGCCCCAACGCGGGAACTCGCGAACGAACGCCGCCAGCCCCATCGCCAGCACGGGCACAAACAACAGATTGAGAAAGCTCAGGTAGCGCGTATTCATGAACTGTTGCTTGATGAAAAACAGCACCAGCACGACCAGATACAGCAGCGCCGCCCAGGCGAAGGGTCGATAGTCGCGCCAGTAGACGCCTAGCACCCCCCAGTTACGCCGCAGAATGAAGGGAACGGCGAAAGGCCCCATCAACTTCACAAAACTGATGGTCATGGTCGCCAGGATGCCGAAGAAAATGATCCGCCCGGCTTCATCCTGGGAGTACTTGTTGATGAGCGAATTGGCAAACTGATCGCACAGCATCTGAAAGGACGCAAACACACTGTGCGGGGCAATCATGTCCAGATACAGCATCACTCGCGCCGACATGAGTACACCGGTTGCCGAAATGGCCAGCAGCCCCAAAACCGGCAGCAGCGAAAACTGGGCAAACTGCATCCGCCGGCCAGATGACCACAGGTTGGGCAACTGCCACAGAGCCAACGCCGGCACCAGCAACAAGGCCTCCAGCCGAAACAAGGCTGCTGCGACGATTGCCAGGTGGATGAATGCCGCGCGCAACCAGCCGCCACGGGCTTGCCAGTGCAGCGCGAGCCAAAGCGTCAGCGTGCAGAAGAACCAGAAACCGCACTCACGGATGATGTCGTTTCGAAAGGCATTCACCGCCGGCATGGCCAATACCACCAGGCACGCCCAACCGGTGACCTGCGCAGACCGCTGACGCACGCAGTCCACCATCAACGCGCTGGTGCCGGCAAAAAAGAGTGCACACCAAAGATAGGCACTCAGCTCCAGCGGCAAATGCAGGATGGAATGCGTAGCGGCCAGCAGAAAGGAAAACCAGGGCCAGTCGAAAGTAGCCCAAGCCACATTCGGCCCGTACTCGGTGACCTGTTGCGCAATATCGATGTACAGCGCGGCATCACGCCCCACTGTCGCAGTGCCCAGGACGGCTATCAGCGATAACAGCGCGCTGCCCACAAACGCCAGCCAGACCGGGTATTTATCGATGATTCTGGAGACTCGAGTTGCCACGCTACCGCCCGTATCTTTCACCCAGCCACCTCACCGACATCCGTTACAAGGTACGCGCACATCATCGCGACCCGCTTACCGAAACAGCAACCGCAAAGCCTTGCGGGTGTATGACCAGCGTGAAAACGTCCGCCAGTCTGCACGCAAAGCCTGGAAATAGAACGACCTGGCCAGCTTGTACTCGCCATGGGAATAACAGTCGCGAAACAGCGACAAACAGCGTTGTGCCAGAAACGCCTGGCGCAGATCACACATTTCTTCGGGCATTCTTCGGCTGGAAAACACTTCGCTGACGACCTGCTCCGTACCGGCAGCAAGACTCTGGCGCAAATCATGGCGCATGCTGTCGGCGTGCTTGTGGATCAGTGCGAGAGGCTTGTCCAGAACGGTGCAGGGGTAGCGCGCCAGCACTTGGGCAAACACTGGCAGGTCCTCGACGTTGCGCAAATGTTCCGGGTAATTGCCCAGAGCGAACACTTCGCGGTGCATCGCACAGGCACCGTTGGAAATCGACACCGTCTTGTTCAGCAGGTAACCCTGCAGGCGCTGGCGGGGCGTCCCAGGCAAAGGCCTGGCCGCCTGCAAACTGCGGCGCCCGTCAGCGAACACTGACCAGTGCGCACCGATCACCATAAGAGTCTGCGGATGACTGGCAATGTGCTGCGCAAGCGCAGCCAATGCACCGGGAGCCATTTCATCGTCAGAGTCGAGAAACACCAGATATCGCCCGGTTGTCTCTTCCAGCCCCCGATTGCGCACCGATGACAATCCGCCGTTGCTTTTACGCAGCGCACGAAAACGACCGCCATGCTTGAGCAGGAGCCGTTCCACTACCTCAGGCGTATCGTCCGTCGACCCGTCGTCAATGACCAGCAGATCCGCCGTCGTTTCATCCAGTTGCGCCAACACCGATTCCACTGCACGAGGCAGCGTTCGCGCATAGTTGTAAACCGGAATGACGACGCTGATCAGTGTTTCAGTCAAGTTCGTATCCTTTCACACCCTCTTTTACGACCAGAATATCTTCCATGATCAGGTATTCCAGATCCGAACCGAAAAACATGTTCAACGCGTCGGTCGGCGAGCAAATCATCGGTTCGCCACGACGGTTGAGCGAGGTGTTCAGCGATACGCCGTTACCGGTCAGGTTTTCCAGCGCCTTCATCATGTCGTAGTAGCGCGGGTTGTATTCACGCTTGAGGACCTGGGCACGAGAAGTGCCATCTTCGTGAACGACTTCCGGCACACGGGTCTTCCACTCGTCCGCCACTTCGAAAGTGAAAGTCATGAACGGCGCCGGATGATCGATCTTGATCATCTGTGGCGCAACGGTGTCGAGCATCGACGGGCAGAAAGGCCTCCAGCGCTCGCGGAACTTGATCTGATGGTTGATGCGGTCGGCCACGCCGGCCACGCTCGGGCAACCAATGATCGATCGACCGCCCAATGCACGCGGACCGAACTCCATACGTCCCTGGAACCAGGCCACGGGATTACCATCGACCATGATTTTGGCGATCTGTTCCGGCATGTTATCGAGCTTGCGCCACGCCGGCTTGTTCTCGTGACGGGCGCAGGCGGCGATCACGTCCTCGTTGCTGTACGACGGGCCGAGGTAGACGTGTTCCATCTTTTCGACCGGCACGCCACGGGCGTGGGACACATAGGCAGCTGCGCCGACCGCCGTACCGGCATCGCCGGACGCCGGTTGCACGAACAGTTCCTTGATGTCGTCGCGGGCAATGATTTTCTGGTTCAGTTTGACGTTCAGCGCACAGCCACCGGCGAAGGCCAGTTTGCCGGTTTCCTTGAGCACGTCACCCAAATAGTGATCAATCATCTGCAGCGCCAGTTTCTCGAACAGCGCTTGCATGCTCGCGGCGTAGTGAATGTACGGTTCGTCAGCAATATCGCCTTCGCGCTTCGGCCCCAGCCACTCGATCAGCTTAGGCGAGAAGTAGAAGCCTTTACCCTTCTCTTTATAGCGGCGCAGGCCGATAACGTTGGCGTAGTCGGTGTTGATCACCAGCTCACCGTTTTCGAACGAGGCCAGACGCGAGAAATCGTACTTGCTGGCATCGCCGTACGGCGCCATGCCCATGACCTTGAACTCACCGTCGAGCATCTCGAAGCCGAGGAACTCGGTGATCGCGCCATACAAGCCGCCGAGGGAGTCCGGATCGAAGAATTCCTTGATCTTGTGGATCTTGCCGTTTTCACCGTAGCCAAAGAAGGTCGTGGCGTACTCGCCCTTGCCGTCGATACCGAGGATCGCGGTTTTTTCTTTGAAACCAGAGCAGTGGTAGGCGCTGGAGGCGTGAGCCAAGTGGTGTTCGACCGGTTCGATCTTGATCTTCTTCGGATCAAAACCCAATTGTTCCAGGCACCAGACAATCTTGTTGCGGTAGCGCTTGTAGCGGCGGTTGCCCATCAGGATCGCATCCAGGGCACGATCCGGTGCATACCAGTAACGCTTGGCGTAGTGCCAGCGCGCCTTGCCGAACAGGCTGATCGGAGCGAACGGGATCGCAACTACGTCAACGTCGGACGGCTTGATGCCGGCCTGCTCAAGACAGAACTTCGCCGATTCGTAGGGCATGCGGTTCTTTGCATGCTTATCGCGTACGAAGCGCTCTTCTTCAGCCGCCGCCACCAGCTTGCCGTCGATGTACAAGGCTGCTGAAGGGTCATGGCTAAGGGCGCCGGACAGGCCAAGAATCGTCAATGCCACAGGGGTCTAGCCTCTTTAGTCTGCGTGCAGGCGCGATGCGCCTTGAAAATTGATGTGCCCCCGCACAGGGCGAGTGACAGCTAAAGGGCGGGATTATAGCGTAAACGAGTAGGGAATTACCCTGTGCGATTGCCCTCTGGGTGAATGGTCTGGAGAAACCTTACCCTGCTACTCAATAACTGCCCTTGCGCCAGTAAATACCAAGATTGCCGTCGGTGAGCTGACGATAAACCGTATAGGGCAACGCTACTGTATCGAATACTCCCGACAATGGCAGATCCAGCAACACGAATGGCACCAGAAAACCGCTGGGATCCGGCGGCGCGTTCAACACGCAGAAATCGAAGGCCAGACCGCTGTAAATCCGCGGAATGGACTGGCAATAGGTTTTTTGTTTGCGCATGTCCCGCGCCACGTCGGCATCGTCCTGCAAGACAGTCATGGCGCTGCCACAGCCAGCCAGAATCCATGAAAATACACCCAGCGTTGCAGCCTGTTTAATGGTCAAAATTCGCCCTCCAAGGTCGTTGGGCAAATTAGCATCGGGACTGAACAGGGCACAGTTCATGGCTTCTGGCGAAGCTGTAGGACAAGTCGCTGAATCTTGTCCTCTACTGCTGGTTTGTCTCAGGCCACGCTGGAAATGTCTTTCGGCAAACGCAGATCAATAATCTGATACAGCGCGCTGCTTTCGGGCCAGTTGCGCATGAATCGCGCACGGTCACGGGCATAGGCCGGCGCGAAACTGCCGACAGATCCATGCTGGCACATCGAGTCCAGATCGATCAGCGCCCAGCGATCCTGCTGCCAGAACAGATTATGTCCCTTGAAGTCGCCATGGCTGATCCGCTCGTCAATCAATCTGGCGAACAACTGATCCAGCGCCTGCAACTCCGCTTCCGGCGCTTCACCACTTTCAACGTACGGCGCAAAGCGCTCGATGATATCCGGCCCCGGCAGGAACTCGGTCACCAGATACGCACGGCTGCGCAGCCACAAAAAGCGCTGTTCCAGCACCGCCAGCGGTTTGGGTGTGGCGATGCCGAGAAACGCCAGGCGATTGCCTTCGCGCCACGAATGCCAGGCCCGACTTGGCCGCCAGAAACGCTTGAGCCAATGCGCAAAGCCCTTGATGTTGTAGCGCTTGATCACCAGCGTGCGCGCACCGGCCTGAACCTTGCCAACGCTCGCCGCACCACCGGTCTTGTACAGGTGACCCTGATCAAGCAACGCATCGGCCTGCGCCAGCACCGGCAGCATGGCTGACTCTTCTTCGCGGCGGATTGCGCGCAGAGCGAACGCTCCACGCTGCACACTGAACAGCGTGCACTCGCGACCGACCTTGATCAGGAAGTCTTTCAAACGCCAGCGCCGCACTTTGTCGATCTGTTTCTGCAAGACCTCCAGCGGCAACGCATGCTCGCTGTTGCTCAACAGGTAATACACCAGCAGTTCTTCAGTGAACGGTTCCAGCGCCTTGGGTAACTGGGCGAAAAACACCCCGAGATTTTCCAGGACTTTTTGTCGCGACAACGGCTGGCCGGCGGTTTCTGCGCAAATCCCGGCACCGTCAATCAGGTACAACTGGCCGCCGTGGCGCAGCAGATTGTCCAGGTGCAGGTCTTCCTGCCAAAGCCCTTTGCCGTGCAATTGGCCGATAGCGCCCAGCGCCTCGGCCAGCACCGCCGATTGTTCATCGGCCAACACCGGCAGCGACTCGACTTTCGCCCAGGCATCGCCAAGGCTTTCGGCACCCTCAAGGAAATCGAACAGCAACCAGCCACCTTCGCCATTTTGCAAACCATCGGCCAGTAGCATCGGCGTGGTCAGACTTTGCGCAGCCAGCAAGCGCACGCCTTCCAGCTCGCGCTGAAAATGTCGGGCAGCTTTGCCGCCGACCAGCAATTTGGCCAGCACCGGACGCCCGCGCCAGACACCAGCACCAACGTAACGCTGTCCCGGCAACACCCGCAGCAGACTCAGCAATTGCAGATCAGCACTGCCGGCGGCATCGGCCAGCGTCACCGTCAGAGGCAGTTGCGGGGCTCGCCCGACAGCGGCCAGCTCGGACAATTGCATCAGCGCGTCTCCTTGTGACTGCGGCGCGCAGTCAGCCGGGCGAGCCAGCTGTCGAGCAGCGTGCTATCGGTCGACTGATCGAGATAAGCCGCCAGCAACTCACGCAGTTGTGCCTCGTTCCATTCCGGCGCGCGGCGTTGCAGCGGCTCCAGATCCTTGATCCGGTCGCGCATGCCAAACAACAACGGCCGGGTCTTTTCCAGGTCGATCAATTGCGCCTGATACCCGTCACCGGTTGCCCGCAGAAAAATATGCTTGGGATAGAAGCAGCCGTGCACCTGACGCACACCGTGCAGATGCCGAGCCAGCAATCCACAAGCCTTGAGGATGGCTGAATGCTGTGCAGCACTGAGCTGCGCCCAACGCTGCAACAGCGATTCCAGATCACTCCAGCCATCGAGTGCCCGAGTCAGCAGAATGGCACGGACTTCGCCGTTGACCTTACGCTCACCGAAAAACGCCGCTTGCAGCGCCGGGATACCGAGCTTGCGATAGCGACTGATATTGCGAAACTCGCGGGCAAAGCTTGGCTCGCCGAAAGGCGCGTGCAAGGTCCGCGTCAGGTAGTTGCTCTGGCGCTTGAGGTAATAACCCTGCCCTTCAAGATCCAAACGGAAGACGCTGCTCCAACCGCCACGGGCGGTATTGGGTTCGTCCACGGCCTCAAGCTGCTTCGCCCAAAGCGCGTCAAAAGTGCCGAGACCATGGCGCTCAAGCAGTGCGCGGTCTTCAGCGGCGAGAAAATCAGTCATTCGCGTCCCTCGAAAAATCTCACCACGTGCCGAATCCGTTTCTTGTCGGCGCTATCAAGCCGATCGCACTGGCGGTATTGCTTATAGAAGCGCAGGCGTTGGGTATTGGACAGGTGGTATTTGGCGAGCTTATCGAGACAGGCCAGATCCTTGGTGATCCGATACTTGAGCCAGAAGCCGCGCCAGAACTCGCCGTTAGGGCAATCGATCAGAAATATCCGCGCCTGATCATCGATCAACAGGTTGCGCCATTTCAGATCGTTATGGGTAAATCGGTGGTCATGCATCGTCCGGGTATAGCCGGCCAATTGCCGACTGACGCCGTCAACCCAGGCGCGATCCTTGAGTTTCGGATCCTTGCGCTCGGCGAGCGCCGAAAGGTCTTCGGTGTCGGGCAGTTCACGGGTGATCATCGCGCCACGATCATACGCCGCGCCACGTCGTTCCAGGCCCCAGGCCACCACTTCAGCGGTGGGAATGCCCCACTTGGCGAAGCGCTTGAGGTTCTGCCATTCCATCTTCACCCGCGGCTTGCCGAGGTAACGGCGCAAGCCTTTACCAGCGCCGACATAGCGTTTGACGTAATAATTGACACCGTTGCGCTGCACGCGAATCACTTCCGACAGCGGATCACGGGTCAGGCGTTCGCCCTGCAACGCAAATACCGCTTCGAGACTGCCGAAGTCTTCGGCGAGCTCGCTGTATTGCGGCTCGAGAGTCCAACCCGCCATCAGAGCGCATCCCCGTAACGCTGTTTACGCGCGTAGAGTTTGTTGGCCTTGCCTTCCAGCCAGCTCAGCAACGGCGCTTCTTCAGCCAGGATCTGGCGCAGCGGTTGCTGGAAATAGCCTTTGAGGAAACGCAGTTTGTCGCGGCGGGTCAGGCCGATGTCCAGCGCGGAAAAGTACAACGCGGCCAGATCTTTATTGCGCCAGCGCTGCGTGATTTTCGTGCGGGTCTGGGCACGGTGCAGGTCGATCACTGAGAGTTTGAAGTCGTCTGGCGTCACCGGTTTATCAGTGTGCAGCAGGAAGTGGCAGATATAGCAGTCACGATGGTTGACGCCAGCGCGGTGCATCATGCCGGTCATGCGTGCGACTTCGGCGATCAGCGCGCGCTTGAGTTTCGGCTCGGGTGGCTGCTTGACCCAATCGATGCTGAAGTCTTCGAGGCTGATGGTCGGCGCCAGTTCTTCGGTGACGATAAACGAGTGCTGATCTGCCGGGTTACTGCCCTTCTCACCGTAAGCCACGGCAGTCATGGTCGGCACGCCGACTTCCTGCAGACGCTGAATGGCTTGCCACTCCTGGCCCGCGCCGAGAACCGGCAGCTTGGCGGTCAGCAGATTCTTGAAGATCTCGCCCCAGCCGATACCTCGGTGGATTTTCACGAAAAATCCGTTGCCGTCGACTTCCGTGCGCAGCGTCCGGCGCGCTTCCAGCTCGCGGTATACCTCGCCCTGCAAGCCTTCGACTTCAGCGAACGGGTCGCGGCCGGCCCACAGGCTTTTGAACGGTTCAGCCAGCATCAACTTCATTTAAGCGTGCTCCGCCAGAATCACATCGGCCGCGTGCTGCGGCATGCTGTAGAGGTCGGCCGTCTCGGCGAAGGCCAGACCATTGCGGCTCCAGGCCGCCCGTGCAGCGTCGTCATGCAACATTTCAGTCAAGTATTGCGTCAGTTGCGCCTGATCGAACGGTTCGCCCAGCACTCGCCCGGCATCCGCCTCGGCAATGTAATGGGCGTAACCGCAGACCGCGCTGACCAGCACCGGCAAACCGGCGACCAGCGCTTCGAGCAACACAGTACCGGTGTTTTCGTTGTAGGCCGGGTGGATCAACAGATCGGCGCCGAGCAGGAAACGCGGGATATCGCTGCGCCCCTTGAGGAACGTTACGTTATCGCCCAGCCCCAAGGTTGCGCTCTGCATTTGGAATAATTTGGGGTCATCCTGGCCGATTACAAACAGCCGGGTGCGTTTCTTCAGTTCGGCAGGCAATGCAGCCAGCGCTTTCAGGCTGCGATCGACGCCTTTGGTCTTGAAGCCGGAGCCGATCTGCACCAGCAGCAGTTCGTCGTCCTTGAGATTGAATTCAGCGCGGAACCCGGCGCGAATTTCAGCGGCATCCGCCGGGCGGCGACGATCCTGGGCAATGCCCGGTGGCAGCAGGTGGAAACGCTCCAGCGGCGTGTCGTAATGCTTGATGAACAACGGCTGCTGCACTTCGGAAATCATCAGCACTTCGGTCTTCGCGTCCTTGGCGAACACCGCGCGCTCGTACTCGGCGAAGTGGCGATAACGGCCCCAGCGACGGTACAAAGAGTTGCGCAGGTTCTGCGCCTTGTCTTCGAAGCAGCCGTCGGCGGCGTAATAAACGTCCAGCCCCGGCATCTTGTTGAAACCGATCAGGCGATCAACCGGGCGCTTGGCCAGATCCGCTTCCATCCATGCGCTGAGCTTTTCGTTGCGACGGTGATTGAAGAACGCTTTGACCGGCGCCACCAGCACTTCGAAACCGGGCGGCACGTCGCCTTCCCAGATCAGCGTGTAGACGCGAATCTGGTGACCGCGCTTCTGGCATTCAAGGGCGATGCGCATGAAGTCGCGCTGCAAGCCACCGAACGGGAAATATTTGTACAGGACGAATGCCAATTGCATCAGCGCAGCTCCTCAGCCATTAACAACGTGCTCAGTCGGCTGGCGACACGCTCGGGGTTCAGACGCGTGAAGCACAGCGGCTGTTCACGCTTCAGGTCAAACTGACGGGCATCCTGCGCGGTCGGTTGATAGGTACATTTCTTTTGCAGGCATGGCGCGCACGGGAAGTCGCTGGCCAGGTGAATCTGCAGCTTGCCGTAAGCGCCGGTCAGGCCTGGGTTGGTCGGGCCGAACAGCGAGATGGTCGGCACGTCCAGCGCGGCGGCCAAGTGGCCGAGACCGGTGTCCACCGCGACGCAGGCTTGCGCACCGGCGAGGACTTTGCCGACGCCGGCCAGATTGAGCTTCGGCAGCACTTCGGCGTGTTTGAAACCGGCGGCGATGCGTTCGGCGCGGGCCTTTTCCTGCGGGTTGCCCCACGGCAGTTTGACGCCGACGCCGAGGTAGCCGACGCGCTCGGTCAGTTCACGCCAGTAACTTTCCGGCCAGTGTTTGGTGTCCCAGGTGGTGCCATGCAGGAACACCACAAAGGCATTTTTGCGCGGCAGTTCGACCAAACGCTCGACGTTGAGGCCGTAATCACCCAAGCCTTTCGGCAAGTCGTAGCCGAGAGCGATGGCGAACAGTTGGCGCACGCGCTCGACGGCGTGCTGACCGCGGGCCACAGCCAGTTTGCGATCATAGAAACGCGAAGCCATCGGCTCGCGCGCCGAACCTTTATCGAGACCGGCCACCGGCGCTTTGACGTAACGGGTCAGCCAGGCGCTTTTCAGCAGGCCTTGAGCGTCGATCACCAAGTCGTATTTATTGGCGCGCACACTTTGTTTGAAGCGTTTCCACTCGCCGCTGGTGATGGTTTTCCAGAGGTTTTTGCGCCAGCGACGGATCGCCACCGGAATCACTTTGCCAACGGCCGGGTGCCAGGTCGGGATCTCGGCAAAGCCTTCTTCCACCACCCAGTCGAACTTGATCCCAGGGATGGCCCGGGCGGCGTCGGTCAGCGCCGGCAACGCATGAATCACGTCACCCAGCGATGAAGTCTTGATCAGCAGTACCCGCAACTTAATGAACCTCGACCACAGAGCCCTGCAACTTCTGCAAAGCATCGTTGACCGCATCCGGCATCAGCTGGCGCAGGCAGTTGTAATGACCGAAACGGCAGGTGCGGTCGAAGCACGGGCTGCAATCGAGGCCCAGACGAACCACTTCGACATGCTCGGCCAGCGGCGGGGTAAAACCCGGCGAAGTCGAACCGTAGACCGCCACCAGTGGACGGTTCAGCGCAGCGGCAACGTGCATCAGGCCGGAGTCGTTGGAGACCACCGCGTCGGCGCAGGACATCAGGTCGATGGCCTCGGCCAGCGAAGTGCCGCCGCTGAGGTTGACCGACTCTTCACGCAGGCCAGGAATCAGTCGAGCGCGGATATCTTCACCGACCGCATGATCGTTCTTCGAACCGAACAGCCACACCTGCCAGCCTTCACGAATGCGCGCTTCGGCGACTTTGGCGTAGTGCTCGGACGGCCAGCGCTTGGACTCGCCAAACTCGGCGCCAGGACACAGGGCCAACACCGGGCGGTCGAGGGTCAGGCCGAACTTGGCCAACGCTGCTTCGCGAGTGACCGGGTCGATTTGCAGGCTTGGGCGCGGATAAGGCTTCGGCAGCTCGGCGTTCGGCTCATAGGCCAAAGCCATGAACCGCTCGATCATCAACGGATAGCGTTGTTTGTCGAGGGTGCGCACATCGTTGAGCAGGCCGTAGCGGAATTCGCCGCGCCAGCCGGTGCGTTTCGGAATGCCGGCGAAAAACGGCACCAGCGCCGACTTCAGCGAGTTGGGCAGCAGGATCGCCTGATCGTACTGACCACGCAGGGATTTGCCGATGCGCCGACGCGTCGCCAATTCCAGCGCACCGTGGCCGAGCGGGAAGCTCAAGGCCTTGCGCACTTCGGGCATGCGTTCCAGGATCGGCCGGCTCCACTCAGGGGCCAGGACGTCGATTTCGCATTGCGGATGGCGCTGTTTGAGACACTGAAACAGTGTCTGTGCCATCACCATGTCACCGACCCAACTGGGCCCAACGATCAGAATATTCATGTGGTTTCCAAAAACGAACCGGGGAGGCATTTACGCCTCCCCGCCTCGAGAATCACTGAGGGAGCGGCACTGCTTGCGATGGGTCATTACCTTCAACATGACTGTCGACTGTCACTCCGCTATCGCGAGCAGGCTCGCTCCCACATGGTTTTTTCGTCCTGCTTCAGATCTACAGACACTGTAGATCCACTGTGGGAGCGAGCTTGCTCGCGAAGGGGCCAGCACATCCGACATCGGTGTCGTCTGACACTCCGTCTTCGCGAGCAAGCTCGCTCCCACAGGGTATTGGGTGCTGCACAAACCGGTTTCAGCTTAGCCCCATCTCTTTCCATATCCGCAAAACCTGCCGCCGTTCTTCGGCAAACTGATCGCCCGATATCACCCCGGCGTCCTTCTGCAACGCCTGCCGGTGAGCGGCGGAGCGGTAGGCTTTATAGGCCTCGCGCAACAGGCTGGCATCTTCGGCAGGCATCAGCCCTTCGTGTTCCAGCTCTTCCAGAATGCGGATGTTATCGGTCCAGCGCAGCAATGGCGGGTGGCTTTGCGACCACGCCAGAGCCGCGTATTGCACCATAAATTCAATATCGACGATACCTCCGGCGTCCTGCTTGAGGTCGAAGGGCGCTGTGGCGTCGAAGGCATTTGCCGCCGTACCGGCCGCGGTGCTCTTGGTGCCGAGGTTATCGCGCATCTTCGCGCGCATCTCACTGACCTCCTGTTGCAACTTGGCCAGATCGCGCGCCTTGCCCAAGACCTGCGCGCGGACGCTCTCGAACGCCCGGCCGACATCCTGACTGCCGACCAGCACCCGCGCCCGTACCAACGCCTGATGTTCCCAGGTCCAGGCTTCATTTTCCTGATAGCGGGCAAACGCCCCCAGCGAACTGACCAACAGCCCCGAAGCACCGGATGGCCGCAGACGCATGTCCACTTCATAGAGCTGACCGGAGTTGGTCTGCGCCGTCAGCAGGTGAATGATCCGCTGCCCCAGGCGCGTGAAGAACTGCGCGCCATCAATCGACTTCGGCCCGTCGGTTTCCGCCTGCGGATCGCCGTCGTGGATAAACACCAGGTCCAGATCCGAACCATGCCCCAGTTCCAGGCCGCCGACTTTGCCATAACCGACAATGATGAAGCCGGGATCGCACAAGGTGCCGTCGGTGCGCAGCGGCGTGCCGTACTTGGCCACGGTCTGGCGCCAGGCCAGGGCCAGCACTTGCTCGAGAATTGCCTCGGCCAGCCAGGTCAGGTAATCGCTGACTTTCATCAGCGGCAGGCTGCCGGCGATTTCCGACGCTGCCACGCGCAAGCGGTGCGCCAATTTGAAATGGCGCAAGGCTTCCATTTGTTGTTCGAGGTCGTCTTCGGGAATCCGCGTCAGGCGCTCGCGCAATTCAGCCGCCAGTTCCGGCGCCAAGGGCGGCTTGAACAAACGACCTTCGTTCAGCAATTCATCAAGCAGCAGCGGGAAACGCGTAATTTGCTCAGCGATCCACGGGCTCGCGGCGCACAACGTCAGCAAGCGCCGCAATGCGCCGGGGTTTTCCGTCAGCAAGACCAGATACGCCGAACGCCGGGCCACCGCTTCGACCAGCGGCAACACCCGCTCAAGCACCAGATCCGGGTTGGCGTGTTCCACAGCCTGTGCGAGCAGACGCGGAATAAAGGCATCCAGACGCTCACGCCCCAACCGCTGCATCGCCCGCAATTGCGGGCTGCTGCGCAATCCGGCCAGCGCTTTCAGAGCTTTGCTGGCATCAGCAAAGCCGCCCTCCTCCAACTGCCGGCACGCCGCCTCTTCGTCTTGCGCCTCTTCCCACAGCGGCAGCCATTCACCGCCGACCACCACTTCACTTTCGGCGTTTTCATCCTCGTCGGGATCGGCAATCACCTGGGCGAAGTGCCAGGCCACGCGGCCGCGCCAGAACATCAACTTCTCGTGGAAGGCGTCCCAATCGGCAAAACCGAGCATAAACGCAATGCGCGCCTGATCCTGCGCGCCATCCGGCAGCATCTGGGTCTGGCGGTCGGCGATCGCCTGAATGGCGTGTTCGGTGTAACGCAGAAATTCGTAGCCCTCGCGCAATTCGCTGATCACCGCTGGCGGCAGATAACCCTGCCCTTCCAGCGTGCTCAGCACCTTTAATAGAGGACGCTGTTGCAGGCTCAGATCGCGGCCACCATGGATCAACTGAAAAGCCTGCGCGATGAACTCGACCTCGCGGATGCCGCCTGAGCCGAGCTTGATGTTGTCGGCCATGCCCTTGCGCCGTACTTCCTGCTGGATCAACTGCTTCATGGTGCGCAGCGCTTCGATCGCCGAGAAGTCCAGATAACGGCGGTAAACGAACGGCCGCAGCATGTCGAGCAACTGCGCACCCGCCACCTGATCGCCGGCCACCACCCGCGCCTTGATCATCGCGTAGCGTTCCCAGTCCCGGCCCTGATCCTGGTAATACTGCTCCAGCGCATTGAAGCTCAGCACCAGCGCGCCAGATGAACCGTAAGGGCGCAGGCGCATGTCGACGCGGAAAACGAAGCCGTCGACGGTCATCGGATCCAGCGCCTTGATCAAGCGCTGGCCGAGACGAATGAAGAATTCCTGATTATCCAGCGAACGCTTCACGCCAACGGTCTCGCCGCCCTCGGGGTAAGCGAAGATCAGATCGATGTCCGAAGACAGGTTCAACTCAACGGCGCCGAGCTTGCCCATGCCAAGGATGACCATTTGCTGCGGCTCACCGCTGCGGCGGCCGGTCGGCGTGCCGAACTGTTCGCAATGGCGGCTGTACAACCATTGATAGGCCTGGTCGATGGTGGCGTCGGCCATGTCCGAGAGATCCCGGCAGCTCTGTACCAGATCGGCCTGGCGGGTGAGATCGCGCCAGATGATCCGCACTTGATGACGGGCGCGCTGGCGGCGCAGGGCGCGACCGAGTTCATCTTCATTCTGGGCAGCGTTCACCGCAGCGGCAATCTGCGCACACAATTCACCCGGCTCGAAGGCCCGGTCGAGTTCGCCGGACTGCACCAGTGTGAGCAACATCAAAGGGTCACGAACGCTCTGTTCAATGACGAATTCGCTGGCGGCGGTAACGCGGGCGAATTGCGCCCAGCGCTCTGGCGTCCAGTTCGCCAGGCCGTGATCGTCTTCCAGCGCGGCGACGGCCGTACGGAACGACTGCTCCGATCGAGTGACCAACGGCAGGAGAATGGCGGGCAGTTCGGCAAGCACGGGCAGGGTCATGGTCTATCCTTGATCGGCGTGTAAATGGCCGCTTGTAGTGATTGGTGAAAAGCCGCTACCCGGAAGACTGTCGAACAAAAGTTAGAAATAGCTGAAATTTCTTTATCGTTGGCAGCGAACATCAAAGTTTCACCTTTTTCGGATGGTAAAAGACCAACCTTAACGATTATTCTCACAACGCAGCCGGAGGCCACAAGCCATTCTTCTGTAGTTTTACTACTCGTCTATACATTCGAAAGGCTGAAATGCCGGAAGATTTGTAGTAAAACTACACGCCGCCGGAACAACCTATCGGCAATCCAAGAATTTTAAATCGTCTGCCCACAAGGCCAGTCGCAAACTCAGGCAACCGATTCTGGAAGCCTTTCCGCCCTGGAGCAAGCCATGCAAGACCTCGATCCCGTCGAAACCCAGGAATGGCTGGACGCCCTGGAATCGGTTCTCGACAAAGAAGGCGAAGACCGTGCTCACTATCTGATGACCCGTATGGGCGAACTCGCGACCCGCAGCGGCTCGCAGCTCCCTTACGCCATCACCACGCCTTACCGCAACACCATCCCGGTAACCCACGAAGCACGCATGCCTGGCGACCTGTTCATGGAACGCCGCATTCGCTCGCTGGTACGCTGGAACGCGATGGCCATGGTAATGCGTACGAACCTGAAAGATTCTGACCTGGGTGGTCACATCTCCAGCTTCGCTTCCAGTGCGACCCTGTATGACATCGGCTTCAACTACTTCTTCCAGGCCCCGACCGACGAACACGGCGGCGACCTGATCTACTTCCAGGGCCACACTTCGCCAGGCGTTTACGCCCGTGCGTTCATGGAAGGCCGCATCACCGAAGACCAGATGAACAACTTCCGCCAGGAAGTCGACGGTCAGGGCCTGTCGTCCTACCCGCACCCTTGGCTGATGCCTGACTTCTGGCAGTTCCCGACCGTATCGATGGGTCTGGGTCCAATTCAAGCGATCTACCAGGCACGCTTCATGAAGTACCTGGAACACCGCGGTTTCATCCAGCCGGGCAAACAGAAAGTCTGGTGCTTCCTGGGCGACGGCGAGTGCGACGAGCCGGAATCCCTGGGCGCGATCTCCCTGGCCGGCCGCGAGAAGCTGGACAACCTGATCTTCGTCATCAACTGCAACCTGCAGCGCCTCGACGGCCCGGTTCGCGGCAACGGCAAGATCATCCAGGAACTCGAAGGCGTGTTCCGCGGTGCTCAGTGGAACGTGACCAAAGTCATCTGGGGCCGTTTCTGGGACCCACTGCTGGCCAAAGACGTCGACGGCATCCTGCAACGTCGCATGGACGAAGTCATCGACGGCGAGTACCAGAACTACAAAGCCAAAGACGGCGCGTTCGTCCGTGAACACTTCTTCAACACGCCAGAACTCAAGGCGATGGTTGCTGATCTGTCCGACGACGAGATCTGGAAACTCAACCGTGGCGGCCACGACCCGTACAAGGTCTATGCGGCTTACCACGAAGCGGTCAACCACAAAGAACAACCAACCGTTATCCTCGCCAAGACCATCAAGGGTTATGGCACCGGTGCCGGCGAAGCGAAGAACACTGCGCACAACACCAAGAAAGTCGATGTCGACAGCCTGAAGTTGTTCCGCGATCGTTTCGACATCCCGGTCAAGGACGAAGAGCTGGAGAACCTGCCGTTCTTCAAGCCAGAGCCAAACAGCGCCGAAGCCCGCTACCTCAGTGAGCGTCGCACTGCACTGGGCGGTTTCGTGCCTCAGCGCCGCGCACAAAGCTTCAGCGTACCGACGCCGGACCTGGACACCCTCAAGGCCATCCTCGATGGTTCCGGCGACCGTGAAATTTCCACCACCATGGCTTTCGTGCGGATCCTCGCGCAACTGGTCAAGGACAAGGAAATCGGCCCGCGCATCGTTCCGATCATCCCGGACGAAGCCCGTACCTTCGGTATGGAAGGCATGTTCCGTCAGCTCGGCATCTACTCGTCCGTCGGCCAGCTCTACGAGCCAGTCGATAAAGACCAGGTGATGTTCTACAAGGAAGACCAGAAAGGTCAGATCCTTGAAGAAGGCATCAACGAAGCAGGCGCCATGAGCTCCTTCATCGCTGCCGGTACTTCGTACTCCAGCCACAACCAGCCGATGCTGCCGTTCTACATCTTCTACTCGATGTTCGGCTTCCAGCGTATTGGCGACCTGGCCTGGGCTGCCGGCGACAGCCGTACCCGTGGCTTCCTGATCGGCGGCACCGCCGGCCGGACCACCCTGAACGGTGAAGGCCTGCAACACGAAGACGGTCACAGCCACCTGTTGGCTGCAACCATCCCGAACTGCCGCACCTACGATCCAACCTACGGCTACGAGCTGGCGGTGATCATTCAGGACGGCATGAAGAAGATGACCGAAGAGCAACAGGACATCTTCTACTACATCACCGTGATGAACGAGTCGTACCAGCAGCCAGCCATGCCGGCCGGTGCCGAAGAAGGCATCAAGAAAGGCATGTACCTGCTCGAAGAAGACACCCGCGATGCGGCGCACCACGTTCAGCTGATGGGCTCCGGCACCATCCTGCGTGAAGTCCGTGAAGCGGCGAAGATCCTGCGTGAAGAGTTCAACGTTGGCGCCGACGTCTGGAGCGTTACCAGCTTCAACGAACTGCGTCGCGACGGCCTCGCTGTCGAGCGCAGCAACCGTCTCAAGCCTGGCCAGAAGCCTAAGCTGAGCTACGTCGAAGAGTGTCTGAACGGCCGTAAAGGTCCGGTCATCGCCTCTACCGACTACATGAAACTGTTCGCCGAGCAGATCCGTCAGTGGGTACCGTCCAAGGAATTCAAAGTCCTGGGCACCGATGGTTTCGGCCGCAGCGACAGCCGCAAGAAACTGCGTCATTTCTTCGAAGTTGACCGTCATTTCGTGGTGTTGGCAGCCCTGGAAGCACTGGCTGACCGTGGTGATATCGAACCTAAAGTCGTGGCTGAGGCCATCGTCAAGTTCGGCATCGACCCGGAAAAACGCAACCCACTGGACTGCTGAGGAGACATTTTGTGAGCGAACTCATTCGCGTACCTGACATCGGCAGCGGTGAAGGTGAAGTAATTGAACTGTTTGTGAAGGTCGGCGACCGTATCGAAGCCGACCAGAGCATCCTGACCCTGGAATCGGACAAGGCCAGCATGGAAGTGCCGGCCCCGAAAGCCGGCGTCATCAAGAGCCTGAAAGTGAAGCTGGGCGACCGTCTGAAAGAAGGCGACGAACTGCTTGAGCTGGAAGTCGAGGGCGCCGCTGAAGCGGCCCCTGCTCCTGCCGCTGCGCCGGCCGCAAAAGCGGAGGCCAAACCGGCTGCCGCGCCTGCTGCCACTGCACCAGCCGCTGCCCCTGCTGCCGCTTCGGTTCAGCAAGTGCACGTGCCGGACATCGGTTCGTCGGGCAAGGCGCAGATCATCGAGATCCAGGTCAAGGTCGGCGACACCGTCGAAGCTGATCAATCTTTGATCACTCTGGAATCCGACAAGGCGAGCATGGAAATCCCGTCGCCTGCCGCTGGCGTGGTTAAAGCCATCAGCGTCAAGCTCAACGACGAAGTCGGCACTGGCGACCTGATTCTGGATCTGGAAGTGGCGGGTGCTGCGGCCCCTGCGGCTGCCGCTCCGGCCCAGGCTGCTGCACCGGCCGCTGCCGCTGCGCCTGCTCCGGCAGCCGCGCCAGCAGCACCGGTGGCTGACAGCGTTCAGGACATCCACGTTCCGGACATCGGCTCGGCTGGCAAAGCCAAGATCATCGAAGTGTTGGTCAAGGCTGGCGACAGCGTTGAAGCCGACCAGTCGCTGATCACCCTGGAATCCGACAAAGCGAGCATGGAAATCCCATCGCCTGCCGCTGGCGTGGTGGAAAGCGTTTCCATCAAGCTGGATGACGAAGTCGGTACTGGCGACCTGATTCTGAAGCTGAAAGTCAAAGGCGCGGCGCCTGCTGCTGCCCCGGCTCCAGCTGCCGCCGCTGCTGCTCCGAGCGCTCCGGCACCTGCCGCTCCGGCTGCTGCACCTGCTGCTGCCGCTCCAGCCGCCGCACCGGCCAAGCCGGGCGCGAAAGTTCACGCCGGCCCAGCGGTGCGTCAACTGGCCCGTGAGTTCGGCGTTGAGCTGAACGCTGTCGGCGCCAGCGGCCCGCACGGTCGTATCTTGAAAGAAGACGTGCAGGTTTACGTCAAAGCGATGATGCAGAAGGCCAAGGAAGCACCGGCCGCTGCAGCGGGCGCAACCGGTGGCGCGGGCATCCCGCCGATTCCGGTCGTCGACTTCAGCCGTTTCGGCGAAATCGAAGAAGTGCCGATGACTCGCCTGATGCAGATCGGCGCGTCGAGCCTGCACCGCAGTTGGCTGAACATCCCGCACGTGACTCAGTTCGATTCGGCTGATATCACCGAGCTGGAAGCCTTCCGCGTTGCACAGAAAGCCGTTGCAGAGAAGGCTGGCGTCAAGCTGACCATCCTGCCGCTGCTGCTCAAGTCGTGCGCGCACATGCTCAAGGAGCTGCCGGACTTCAACAGTTCGCTGGCGCCAAGCGGCAAAGCGATCATCCGCAAGAAATACGTGAACATCGGCTTCGCCGTCGACACCCCGGATGGCCTGCTGGTACCGGTGATCAAGAACGTCGACCAGAAGAGTCTGCTGCAACTGGCAGCCGAAGCCGCTGCGCTGGCCGCCAAAGCCCGCGACAAGAAGCTCACCGCTGACGACATGCAGGGCGCCTGCTTCACCATTTCCAGCCTCGGCCACATTGGCGGCACCGGCTTCACGCCGATCGTCAACGCGCCGGAAGTGGCGATCCTCGGTGTTTCCAAGGCAACCATCCAGCCAGTCTGGGACGGCAAAGCCTTCCAGCCGAAACTGATGCTGCCGCTGTCGCTGTCCTACGATCACCGTGTGATCAACGGCGCCGCTGCCGCACGCTTCACCCAGCGTCTGGGCAGCCTGCTGGCGGACATCCGCACGATCCTGCTGTAACTCGATCGGCCCTCCGGCAACGGAGGGCCGATTGCTGCACCCTTTCGAGCGCCACACGCTCGTACCTCAACCCCGTCAGTTTGGCGGGGCTTTTTTTTTGCCTGAAGAAACACCTCCCTCGTCTTTTTCCCACACGTCGCGCTGACATCGGCCACAACTCCGGTCGACTTGGCACCGATCTTTTTTATTCGATACGCAACTAACCTAGGCGCAACCAATTCAACTAAGAAAACTTAGTGAAACCCTGTTAATTCAAGTTAATTCGAATGGAATCGACATGTTAAAACCAACTATCGGCCCAATTACCGGCCACGTTACAACTGATCATGCGCGCATCTTCATGCGTGGCAATCGTCAGAACAACTCGCCGGTATTTGCCGGGATTCGTTATCGCGCTTCCAGCACACAACATTGGTCCAAAGGTAACTTTGCGCAACTGAGTGAATTACGCGACATGTCACATGTGTTCGCCCTCAACAACTTGAGTGCCGACACCGAATATGAATATCAGACCGGCTGGTTCAGCCCGATGAATCCGGTACATACGCCAGACAGCGTTGCCGAGTTGCCGTTGCAATGGCCACGGGAAATCTATCGCCTGCGCACCCGCTCCAGCAAAGCCCTGCACCCCAGAGCCTACATCGTCGGCTCCTGCCGCTACTTGCGCATGACCGCAGGCATCGCCTCCCTGCCGCAACTGGGTGACCGGATCTTTGCATCCATCAATCAGCTCATCGAGGGCATACAACCCCCGATCAGCGCGGTATTGATGACCGGCGATCAAATTTATGTGGACGACTTGAACCTGGTCGCACCGGATCGCGAATACAAAGACATTCTCAACAAGTACCGCGCCGCGTTTTCCCAACCCAACATTCAACGGTTGATGTCTGGCACGTCGACTTACATGATTCTCGATGATCACGAAATCGAAGATAACTGGCCTGCCAATGCCAGCAAGTCCGACGGCGACTTGTACCGTAACGCAATGGCTGCCTATGAGTTGTATCAGGCCAGTCATAGCCCGGTACATCCGCTGACAAGTAACGGTGAAATAGATCACTCGACACTTGAGCATTACTGGTATCAATTCAGCGACGGCGATATCGAATGGTTTGTCACCGATAGTCGCACCCGCCGCAACTTGTCAGCCGATGACCGACGCATCCTCGACGAGGCACAGGAACAGGCCCTGCTCAAATGGCTGAGCCACAGCACAGCGCGGGTCAAGTTCGTGGTCACCAGCGTGATGTTCTATCCCGATCGCAAACGCCACGGCGATGACGCCTGGAAAGCCTTTCCCGAACAACGTCTGCGCCTGCTGGAAACCATCCGCACCCGGCGAATCAAGAATGTCGTGTTCATTTCCGGGGACGTGCATGGCTCGCTGACGGCTCGTTTGACACACAGCGAAGACCCGGACTTCGAAATCCACACGGTGGTGTCCTCGCCGCTGTGCAACAGCAAACTGCTGCCATATGCCAAAGCGTCCACGTTCATCCTGGATCAGCCGCTGGTGCGCACGGCGGCGGGCGATTATCGGCATGAACTGACCAGCACGGTGGTGAGTGAAGACAATTTCGCCCACTTGGTGGTCGAGGCTGATCAGCTTGTGGTCAATTACCATGATCGGGATGGAAAACGGCTGCAGTCGATCGCCATAAAGCTGCGCTAAGCCTTAAAGATCGCAGCCTTCGACAGCGCCTACAGAGGGCGCATTCCCCTGTAGACACTGCCCAAGGCTGCGATCTTTTACTCTTTTCAACGACGTGCTGGAGAAATGCCCGACGCAGCCGACATATTCTTATAGCACTTGGCCTTCATGTCTCTTGTCAGTCAGTGCCGCAATGATGCAACCTTGCCGCAGGCAACAGTAAAGAGGGCGAGAGCCCGGCGCGTTCAGCATATTTCCAAGCGAGTTCCCTTCATGAAGAGCCAACCCGATGCCGCCAGCCGTATGGCGGCCGAGGTAGTGACGCAGTTGCCTGTGCCCTCGCGGCTCGGCATGCTGCGTTTCGAGCGCTTGAATGAAGCCAGTTGGGCGATGCTGTTTCTCGATCCCAACTGTGAACGCCAGTTCGGTCAGCCGGCCGTTGAGCTTTGCGCCCTGGTCGGTTCACCCTACGCCAGCCTGATGGAACCCGAAGCGCGCTATCAACTGCACGACGCGATCCAGCAGCAACTGCGCGACAGCCCGCATTATCTGGTGCGCTATACCCTGCACACCGCCGCAGGCAAGCTGAACATCCTCGAATTGGGCGAAGCGTATAAACAGCACAATCGTCATCTGCTGCGCGGCTATCTATTGGCGGTCGATGATGTGTTCGACGAAGTGCCGCAGGTGCCCTGCGTCGACCTCGAAACCCAGAATTCACGCCTGCAAATCGCCCTTGAACTCAATCAACGCGCGCAGCAGGAACAACTGCAGCACCTGGAACGCGTGCGCGCCCAGCAGGACCTGATTCTGCTGCTCGCGCGCCAGCGCTACAGCACGCACAACTCGTTGCAGGAAGCCGCCGAGCTGATCACCCGCTGCGCCTGCGATATCTATGAAATCGACTGCGCCAGCTTGTGGAACCTCGAAGGCCAGCATCTGGTGCCGATCTCCGCGTACCACCGCGCGACCCAGGAATACATCCTTCCGGACGTGATCGACATCAGTAGCTTCCCGGATTACATGGACGCCCTGCACGGCAGTCGCGCCATCGATGCGCACAACGCGATGCGCGACCCGCGTACCCGGGAGATGGCCGAAGCCCTGCGCCCGCGCGACGTCAACGCCATGCTCGACGCCAGTATTCGCGTCGACGGGCAAGTGGTCGGCGTGCTGTGCCTGGAACAGACCGGCGTCACCCGCGCCTGGCAGTCCGATGAAATCGCCTTTGCCGGCGAGCTGGCTGACCAGTTCGCGCAAGTCATCAACAACCACAACCGCCGCACTGCCACCAGCGCCCTGCACCTGTTCCAGCGTGCAGTCGAGCAAAGCGCCAACGCGTTTTTGCTGGTCAATTGCGACGGCGTGGTCGAGTACGTCAACCCGAGCTTCACCGCGATCACCCAATACACCACCGAAGAAGTCCACGGCCAGCGTCTGTCCGAGCTGCCGGCGCTGGAAAACCTCAGTGAACTGTTGTTCGACGCGCCCTCGGCGCTGGCCAAGAGCAACAGTTGGCAGGGCGAATTCAAAAGCCGCCGCAAGAACCTCGAACCGTACTGGGGTCAGCTGTCGATCTCCAAAGTCTACGGTGACAACCGTGAGCTGACGCATTACATCGGCATCTACGAAGACATCACCCAGACCAAACTGGCGCAGCAGCGCATCGAACGACTGGCCTACACCGACAACCTGACCAACCTCGGCAACCGGCCGGCGTTTATCCGCAATCTGGACGAACGCTTCGCCCGCGATAGCGATACGCCGATCAGCCTGTTGCTGGTCGACATCGACAATTTCAAGCGGATCAACGACAGCCTCGGTCACCAGACCGGCGACAAGCTGCTGATCAGTCTGGCCCGGCGTCTGCGCAACAGCCTGAGCCCAAGTGGCAGCCTCGCGCGGTTCGCCAGTAACGAGTTTGCCGTGCTGCTCGACGACACCGACCTGGCGACCGGTCAGCAGATCGCCAACCAATTGCTGGCGACCCTCGACAAGCCGATGTTCGTCGACAACCAGTTGATCAGCGTCACCGGTTCGGTCGGCCTGGCCTGCGCGCCGCTACACGGTCGCGATCCGCAAACGCTGATGCGTAACGCCGGCCTGGCGCTGCACAAAGCCAAGGCCAACGGTAAACATCAGGTGCAAGTCTTCACCGAAGCACTGAACGCCGAGGCCAGCTACAAACTGTTCGTCGAAAACAACCTGCGCCGAGCCCTGACCCAGAACGAGCTGGACGTGTTCTACCAGCCCAAGCTGTGCCTGCGCAGCGGGCGTCTGCTGGGCATGGAAGCGCTGCTGCGCTGGAACCACCCGGAACGCGGCATGATTCGCCCGGACCAGTTCATCAGCGTCGCCGAAGAAACTGGCCTGATCATTCCGATCGGCAAGTGGATCGCCCGTCAGGCCTGCCGCATGAGCAAGGCGTTGACTGCCGCCGGCATGGGCAATCTGCAAGTGGCGATCAACCTGTCGCCGAAACAGTTCTCCGACCCGGATCTGGTCGCCTCGATCGCCAACATCCTCAAGGAAGAAGCGCTGCCGGCCAATCTGCTCGAGCTGGAGCTGACCGAAGGCCTGCTGCTGGAAGCCACCGAAGACACGCACTTGCAACTCGACCAGCTCAAGCGCCTTGGGTTGACGCTAGCCATGGACGACTTCGGCACCGGGTATTCATCGCTGAGTTATTTGAAGAAATTCCCGATCGACATCATCAAGATCGATCGTAGCTTCATCCACGAAATTCCCGACAACCAGGACGACATGGAAATCACCTCGGCGGTGATCGCCATGGCGCACAACCTGAAACTCAAGGTTGTGGCCGAAGGCATCGAGACCGCCGAACAACTGGCGTTCCTACGCCGCCACCGTTGCGATGTCGGACAGGGTTACCTGTTCGACCGGCCGATTCCGGGCGCAGAACTCATCCAAGCGCTGAAACGCTACCCGCGCGGTCCGCTCTGCCTCTGATCACCACAAGCTGTTCCTCTAGAAGACACTCCCCTGTGGGAGCGAGCCTGCTCGCGAAGACGGAGTGTCAGTCAACATCAACATTGCCTGACCCACCGCTTTCGCGAGCAAGTCGAATCGTCGCACCGTCGCCCCCACATTTGGAGAGTGCGAAGTCGGGCATCATTCGGCACACTGGCGGTCTGACTTTTCACATCCAACCTGACTGAGAGGAACGATCATGGTTCTGCGCTCGGAAATTCTGGTGAACAAGAACGTGCTCCCGACTAAAGAACAAGCTCTGCCCGGCCGCGAAACCGCGATGACCCTGCCTGAAAAGCACTTCGTGTTTGAAGAAACCCCGCTGCTTGGCCCGTTTTTCCAGGACGTCGACTTTGCGATCTTCGGTCTGGGCTGCTTCTGGGGCGCCGAGCGCCGCTTCTGGCAGCGTGAAGGCGTGGTCAGCACGGTCGTCGGTTATGCCGGCGGTTTCACGCCGAATCCGACCTACGAAGAAGTCTGCTCGGGCCTGACCGGCCACGCTGAAGTGGTGCTGGTGGTGTATGACAAGGCCAAGGTCAGCTACGAAGAGCTGCTGGCGATGTTCTGGGAACTGCACAACCCGACGCAGGGCATGCGCCAAGGCAATGACATCGGCACGCAGTACCGCTCGGTGATCTACGCGACCTCGCCTGAGCATCTGGACGCGGCGCTGAAAAGCAAAGCGGTGTATCAGGCGGAACTGTCGAAGGCGGGTCTGGGCGAAATCAGCACCGAGATCGAACAGGCGCCGACCGTGTACTTCGCCGAGGCGTATCACCAGCAGTATCTGGCGAAGAATCCTGAGGGTTATTGCGGGATCGGCGGCACCGGCGTGTGCATGCCACCGAGCTTGGCGGGTAACTGACCCCACCGACTGATCGTTCCCACGCTCTGCGTGGGAATGCCTCAATGGACGCTCTGCGTCCGCTGTTGGGACGCGGAGCGTCCCGGGCTGCATTCCCACGCGGAGCGTGGGAACGATCAGTCAGTGATCAGCTCTCGGCAATCAACCAATCCATCTGCCACCCCCCTGAGTCTGCCCCAGCTTCTTCGACAACCACGGCAGCAGCTCACGTAATTCCTCCTCCAGCCCCCACGGCGGATTGGCAATCGCCATGCCCGAACCGTTCAGGCTGTTCGGCGTATCCAGCGGATGCACCAGCAGCTCCACACGCAGCAACTTCGGCGCACCGGTGCCAGCCAGATCCTGATAGAAACGGCGCAACGCACGCTGGTCCTTCACTGGATACCAGATCGCCGCCACGGTTTGGCGCATACGACCAATCGCCTCTTTCAACGACGCCGCGCAACGTTGCATCTCGTCGAGCTGCTCGAACGGCGGATCAATCAACATCACCGCGCGTTTTTCCTGCACCGGCAACATCGCACGAGCGACGTGCCAGCCTTCGCCGAGATGAACCTTGACCCGACGATCGCCGGCCATGTTGTCCTTGAGCAGCACGCCGTCTTCCGGGTGCTTCTCGTTGAGCATCACCCGGTCCTGCGGGCGGGTCAGGCGCCGCGCCAGCTCCGGCGAACCCGGGTAATAGCGCAACTGGCCGTCCGGGTTCATATCATGCAGCACCTTCATGTAGTCGGCGGTCAGCGCCGGCAGATCCGGTTGATCCCATAAGCGCGCGATGCCTTCCAGGTACTCACCGGTACGGTTGGCCTGATCGCCCTGCAAGTCATACAGACCGATGCCGGCGTGCGTGTCGAGATAGGCAAACGGCTGCTCCTTGCGCGACATCAAGGCGATGAGGCGGGTCAAGGTCAGATGTTTGAACACATCGGCGTGATTGCCGGCATGGAAGGCGTGACGATAATTCATGGCTGCTCCTGCGAAGGGCGCAAAGTTTACCTTTTACCGGGCGGCAAGTCAGGGGTTCGCAGCCGAGCGGACAAAAGCCTTTCCCTCACCCTAGCCCTCTCCCCGAGGGAGAGGGGACTGACGGTGGTGATCTTGCGAGTTACACCGACCTGAAAGATCAGCGTGATCTCAGGTTTGTCCAAGCGAAGATCAGTGCAGAAGTCGCAAGTCGGCGTAAACCGCCCAGACAACTCGGTCAGTCCCCCGAAACAACACCTCCATCCAGGCTCGGCCAAGCGAAGTTCATCGCTGAAGTCGCAAGTCGGCGTACATCACCCAGACAACTCGGTCAGTCCCCCGAAAGAACACCACCCTCCAGGCTTGGCCAAGCGAAGTTTACCGCTGAAGTCGCAGGTCGGCGTACATCACCCAGACAACTCGGTCAGTCTCCCGAAGAACACCACCCTCCAGGCTTGACCAAGCGAAGTTCACCGCTGAAGTCGCAGGTCGGCGTACATCACCCAGACAACTCGGTCAGTCCCCAGAAAGAACACCACCCTCCAGGCTTGGCCAAGCGAAGTTCACCGCTGAAGTCGCAGGTCGGCGTACATCACCCAGACAACTCGGTCAGTCCCCAGAAAGAACACCACCCTCCAGGCTTGGCCAAGCGAAGTTCACCGCTGAAGTCGCAGGTCGGCGTACATCACCCAGACAACTCGGTCAGTCCCCAGAAAGAACACCACCCTCCAGGCTTGACCAAGCGAAGTTCACCGCTGAAGTCGCAGGTCGGCGTACATCACCCAGACAACTCGGTCAGTCCCCTCTCCCTCTGGGAGAGGGTTAGGGTGAGGGGCTTTGCTTTTATGGCGTTAAACTGGCTAGCCATGAACGACAGGAAGTCAAAAACTCATGCGATATCTGATCATCTGCTTATTCAGCCTGCTTAGCCCATACCTCGCCCTTGCCGACGAAACTCACATTGAACAGGCACGCGAGACACTAAAGAACTACGGCCTGAGCCACTGCATTCTGAAGCCATTCAACGAACACTCCGCGCTGGAAAAAGACATCGCATTGTCCGCCAATGCCTATTCGTTCATGGGCAAAGGCATGCATTCCATCCTGCAAAATGAAGACACACTGCAGGTGCTGCACGACCCCTATAAAGAAACCCGAAACTACGTATTAACGGCTTACGAAGAGACACCTTCAAACAGCAAATACTCGAATGAAAAAGTAGTGTTCCTTGCGTGCCTGAAGGTCTACAACTCCGAGGCGTTCAGCCGCTTTATCAAATCGCAGGATGCGTACATTCCATCCATCAAAGTCAAAGGATCGCAGCCTTCGGCAGCTCCAACAGAGTGAGCACCAATCTCGTGTAGGAGCTGCCGCAGGCTGCGATCTTTTGACCTTTTTCAGGCGGGCATGCCGCGCAGGCGCCTGCCGATGACATCCAGCACATCACAGCCGTCGCGCAAAGGAATCACGCAGAGCTGGGCGAAGTCGCTGAGGATGACGGAGTCGCATTCGACCGAGCCGCGCATGCACATGTTTTCCAGCACCTGGATCACGGCGCGCAGACGATGGTTGGCGGCGTCCATGAGGATGTCGAGGGGCACGTGGGTGTCGATGAACAGCGTCGGCATGTCGCTGCAATTGCCGGTCAGGGCCATGAAGCGGTTGTCAGGATGGGGGATGATCTTTTCGTAGGGTGGAGCCGTTCGTATTGTCGTCATTTCTATCTTCCATAGAGTGTAAGTGAACTGCCGCATTCCTTCCTACGGGATTGGGTGGCAGCCGTGCACGGGAGTAGGAAACCGACCCATGGAATTCGGCCACGCCGAAGCGTGTCCCGCACACAGCCGCCGCTGACGACATTGCTCACACAAGTTACGTGCCGCAATTCAAACAACAGCGCTGATGCACCATAGGTAGAGGGCTCCTACACCCTGCCACCACTCTCGCAGTGACAACGAAAAGACTATCCCTGCAACCCACCGCCCACCAGTTCATGAAAACCGCCGCAACTCGAAGGAATCGTCTGAGACCTTCGCCCCGAAAACTCACTCCGACTCTGCCAGCAAAAACGCCAGTAACGCCGATTGCGACGAATCTTCCGACATTGAAACCTGAAAAAACCGCCTCACCTTGCAACGCAAAACCGCCTCGGGAAAGGCCTCGAAAAGAACCGGATATTCTTCGCTCAACCACTGCAACGCATTGGCCGTTTGCACGTCATTACCCTGCTGCGCCAGCACTGACTCCGGCACCTGCCACCACGGGAATGCCCTTGCCGAAACCTGCGCCCTGCCACCAATTTCCAGCGCATGTCCATTGATCAAACAACGCCCGATCAGCGGAAACAGCTGCGCCGCATCCACTTCATTGGCCTGCAGAACCGGCAAGAGAAACCGCCCGTCCCAGAAACGAAAAAACACCGTTTTGCCGCCCGGCATCCACACTTGGGTGAGGCTGCGAAAGTGCGCCACCAGCTCTTCAAGACTCGCCGAAGAAACCGCCAACCATCCCCAGTCCCGCGACTCGGTAGTGGCGACCCAATGCAGAAACTCACTGTCAGCAGCGACAATTCCCACGTAAGGCATCACCGCATCCCACTCGGCATAGATCGTCCCGGCCCAGATCGGACTGGCCGCTTCTGACCAAGCCTTGAACGGCTTTGCCTCGCTGGCATTGCTGAACACCGCGAACAATTGCTCGGATGCGCTCAACGGTTCACGCGCCAGCCAATCAACAGGCAAAAGGGAATCAGGCTGCACAGAGACCGTCCTTGCAACGCTCACACTCTTCGCAGAATGGCGCATCACCTTTAAAACTCATGATTTGTGCAGCGGTGAGCATGGCAGCCGGCGCGGCGGCGAGTTTCTCCGGCAATCCCGGTACAACCGGCGCGGCACTCATCGCCGCCATCGGCGCACCGCCCACAACAATCGGCACGCTGCTGAAAATCCCGCCCGGGCCGATGTTGATCCACTGCCCGCCCGCCTGAATCGTCGCACTCGCGCCGCCGTCGATGACCACTTGCTGACCGGCGCTGACGTGGAATTGCCCACTGGCGCTGATCGCCTGATTACTCACGCGAACATGACGGTCGCCGGTCACGCTCAGATGATCGTCCTGCTTCACTTCGGTCTGGCGCTGCCCGTGGGTGATGCGCTGCTCATCAGCCTTCAACTCATGCCGAGCGGTGCCGGTGACGACGATGCTGCGCTGGTTATCGACCTGCACTTGTTGATCGTTCAACACATGCTGCGTCCAGTTACGCTGGGCGCGCAGATAGATTTCCTCAGCGCCTTTCTTATCCTCAATGCGCAGTTCGTTGTAGCCGCCACCGCCGGGGCTGCTCTGACTACGAAAAATGCTACGAGTCTTGTCCGCCGGCAGATCCAGCGGAATCGGCGTCGCGGCGTTGGGCAGGCAGCCCACGACCAAAGGCTTGTCGGCGTCGGCATCGATGAAACCGACCAGCACTTCCATGCCGACTCGCGGAATCAGCACGCTGCCGTAACGGTCGTGCGCCCAGTTAGTAGCAACGCGTAGCCAGCAACTGGAGTGCTCGTTCAATTCGCCGTCGCGATCCCAGGCCAGTTGCACCTTGACCCGGCCGTACTCGTCGCAGTGGATTTCCGTGTCTTTCGGCCCGGTCACGACCGCCGGTTGATAGCCGAGCATGCGTGGTTTTTCCGGCCCCAGCGCCGGGCGGAAGAACACGTCCCACGGTGCGGCGAGAAAGCTATTACGGTAACCCTGAAATCCCTCGCCATCGCTGGTCACCGATTCCTCCAGCACCTGCGGCTGGCGGCCATGATGCTCGATGGCGGTCAGCAGCCACAGGTCATTCCAGTCGTGGCGCGGATGCTCGGTCAGTTGCAGGAAATGTCCGCAAACCAATGCGGATTCGTCGCTGACGCCCTCAGCCTGACGGTAATCGGCGACATGTCGCTCAAGTGCCCGCTGGGCCAGGTGCTTGCCGGTTTCCCGATCATTGAATTGGCCGGGGAAGTGATAGTCCTCCAGCACCGGGCGCTGCTCGCCGTCGACACGGCTTTGCAACTGCAGCCGCGGCTTTTCGAAGTTGTAGTCGCGTCGGGTGACCACGCTGGTACGGGTTTCGACGCGAACGTTAAAGCGCTGAATCGCCCGCGCGCCAGCGGACATGCCACTGCCCGGCAGATAAACCGTCGACTCGCCCAGACGCGGGAACACGGTCTGGTCATCGCCAAAAACCAACAGGTGACCGTGGGGACCGTGCTGAAAATGGTAATGAATGCCGACTTCGGCACACAGGCGCTGGATAAAGGCCAGGTCACTCTCGGCGTACTGCACGCAATACTCACGCACCGGGTAATCGCTGCCGAGGCGAAATTCAAAAGCATCACGCAGGATCGAATGATCCTTGAGCACTCGCGCGACAATTTGCGGCACCGTCAGATGCTGGAAGATCCGCTGATTGATCCGCTGGCCGAGGTAGGTCAGACGCGGGACCAGGCTGATGTGATAACGCGTCAGACGTTTCCCGGAATCGCCCTGCCCGACCTGATAAATCTGACCGTGGACGCCGGAACCGTCCGCATCAAAGCTCAGAAACGCCTGACAGTGCAGCAGGCTTTCGAGGTCCAGGTCCGGCCGTTCACTGACCAGTTCCAGCTCGAAACGAAAGGGTTGGCTGATGGCTTCCTTGCCCGTGAACTCAAGGACCTTGAGGTCATGTTGGGCGCCTTCGAGGGTCAACGTGAAACGCGGTTGATTGGCAGGCGCGAACATCCGATGTCTCTCTGCAGAATGAAGGGCGGGCGATTCTGCATGAGGGGCAAGGGGTGATGAATGGGTGACGGGAAAATCAGATTTGCCCTACTTTCATTGACGAAAAACCCTGCAAAAAGCGGCGCCTTCAACTACAGACAAGTCTCCAAAACCACCGCCGAACCTTGTAGGAGTGAGCCTGCTCGCGATAGCAGTGTGACAGTCAACATTTTCGTTACTGATGAACCGCTATCGCGAGCAGGCTCACTCCTACAGGGGATCGCGGTGAATCAGAGAAATTACAGGCACAAAAAAACGGCCCGCCTCCTATAGGAAACGGGCCGTTTTCCGGTGAGCCTCAGCTCAGAACAATCACTTGTTCAGGTGGAAATCTTTTTCCGCCGCGTCGAAGCGCTGCACCATGCCTCTGGTCGGCTCGCCCATCGTGCTGACGATGTAGATGGCCAGGCTGGCGAAGATGAAGCCCGGGATGATTTCGTACAGACCCAGCAGTTCGAAATGCTTCCAGACCACCACGGTGATCGCGCCGACCAGAATACCGGCCAGTGCGCCGTCGCGAGTCATGCCTTTCCAGATAACCGAAATCAGCACAACCGGACCGAACGCAGCACCGAAACCGGCCCATGCGTAGGACACCAGGCCCAGTACGCGGTTTTCCGGGTTGGCGGCCAGAGCGATCGCGATCAGTGCCACCAACAGCACCATGGCGCGGCCGACCCAGACCAGCTCAACCTGGGAGGCGGATTTGCGCAGGAAGGCTTTGTAGAAATCTTCAGTCAGGGCGCTCGAGCACACCAGTAACTGGCAGCTCAGGGTGCTCATGACGGCAGCCAGAATCGCCGACAGCAGGACACCGGCCACCCACGGATTGAAGAGGATCTTTGCCAGTTCGATGAACACGCGCTCAGGGTTCTCGGTCACGGGGCCGGCCACTTCCGGGTGTGCCGAGAAATACGCGATACCGAAGAAGCCCACCGCCACGGTGCCGCCCAGGCACAGGATCATCCAGGTCATGGAAATGCGACGCGCCTTGGCGATCGATTTCACCGAATCCGCCGCCATGAAACGCGCGAGGATATGCGGTTGGCCGAAGTAGCCCAGACCCCAGCCCATCAGCGAAATGATGCCAATGAAAGTGGTGCCTTTGAGCATGTCGAAGTTGCTTGGATCTTGCGCTTCGATGGCCAGGAACGTGGTGTCGACACCACCGGTGGCCAGCAGCACGATGATTGGCGTAAGGATCAGCGCGAAAATCATCAGAGTGGCTTGTACGGTGTCGGTCCAGCTCACTGCCAGGAAACCGCCGATAAAGGTGTAGGCAATTGTCGCCGCAGCACCGGCCCACAGCGCGGTCTCGTAGGACATGCCGAAGGTGCTTTCGAACAGACGGGCACCGGCCACAATGCCGGAAGCGCAGTAGATGGTGAAGAACACCAGAATCACGATCGCCGAGATGATCCGCAGCAGGCCGCTTTTGTCTTCGAAACGGCTGGCAAAGTAGTCCGGCAGGGTCAGGGCGTCGCCATTGTGCTCGGTCTGCACGCGCAGACGGCCGGCAACGAACAGCCAGTTCAGGTAGGCACCGATGACCAGACCGATGGCGATCCAGCTTTCAGACAGACCCGACATATAGATGGCGCCCGGCAGGCCCATCAACAACCAGCCGCTCATATCGGAAGCACCGGCGGACAGCGCGGTGACGACGCTGCCGAGGCTTCGACCGCCGAGGATATAGTCAGAAAGGTTGTTGGTGGAGCGATAGGCTATCAAGCCGATCAGCACCATTGCTGCGATGTAGATCACGAACGTGATCAGGGTTGGATTGCTTACGCTCATTGAGTTACGCCCTGGCTTTGTTTTTATGTAGCGGCGGTGGTGAACCGCACGCAAACGACGACGTTTGGCAGACGATCCGGGATCCCGCGCATTTAGGACTGATGTTTCCCCAGGAAAGCCATCAGCCGGTACACCGGGTTATTCCCGGTTGCACCTAGGGCGCGAATGCTATGCAACAAATCAAATAAGGTGCAACCAGTTTCGTGAGAATTAGTTGCACCTAGTCGGATTTATCGACAATCACCCCGTTTTTGCTCCCTTTTGTGGCAGTCATAACCCTTTGCTAGAAGCAAAAGCACCAAGCAGGAGCAGCACTTTCGTACCAGAAAATAATTCCTGACGAGTTGCCTATTATTCCGACAAAAAAAGGGTTGCACCCGGTTGCACCTCTTTCGGCGCACGGCTAATCTTGCCGCCAGCTGATGCCACGCAACTGTGGCAACCATGAGGATAAAAATATGGCTACCACCACCCTTGGGGTCAAACTCGATGACCCGACCCGCGAACGCCTGAAGGCCGCCGCAACCTCGATTGATCGCACGCCGCACTGGCTGATCAAGCAGGCAATTTTCAATTACCTGGAAAAACTCGAGGGTGGTGCAACCCTGACCGAGCTGAACGGTTTGACCGCCAAGGACGCCGATGAGGCGGGCGAAGTGCACACCGATCACGCCCACCAGTGCTTCCTTGAATTCGCCGAAAGCATCCTGCCGCAATCAGTACTGCGTGCTTCGATCACTGCCGCTTACCGTCGCCCTGAGCCGGAAGTGGTGCCGATGCTGATCGAGCAGGCTCGCCTGCCAGCGCCGATGGCAGAAGCCACCAACAAACTCGCCGCTTCTATCGCGGAAAAACTGCGTAACCAGAAAAGTGCCGGCGGTCGTGCAGGCATTGTTCAAGGTCTGCTGCAGGAATTTTCCCTGTCGTCCCAGGAAGGCGTAGCGCTGATGTGTCTGGCCGAAGCGCTGCTGCGTATCCCGGACAAGGGCACTCGCGACGCACTGATCCGCGACAAGATCAGCACCGGCAACTGGCATCCGCATTTGGGCAACAGCCCGTCGCTGTTCGTCAACGCCGCCACTTGGGGCCTGCTGTTGACCGGCAAACTGGTGTCTACGCACAACGAAGCTGGCCTGACCTCTTCGCTGAGCCGCATCATCGGCAAGAGCGGCGAGCCGATGATCCGCAAGGGCGTCGACATGGCCATGCGCCTGATGGGCGAGCAGTTCGTCACCGGCGAAACCATCGCCGAAGCGCTGGCCAACGCGAGCAAGTTCGAAGCCAAGGGCTTCCGTTATTCCTACGACATGCTCGGTGAAGCGGCCCTCACCGAACACGACGCGCAGAAGTACCTGGCGTCGTACGAACAAGCCATTCACTCGATCGGCAAAGCGTCCCACGGCCGTGGGATTTATGAAGGCCCGGGCATCTCCATCAAGTTGTCGGCACTGCACCCGCGTTACAGCCGTGCACAGTACGAGCGTGTGATGGACGAACTGTACCCGCGCCTGCTGTCGCTGACCTTGCTGGCCAAGCAATACGACATCGGCCTGAACATCGACGCCGAAGAAGCCGACCGTCTCGAACTGTCGCTGGATCTGCTGGAGCGCCTGTGCTTCGAGCCGCAACTGACTGGCTGGAACGGCATCGGTTTCGTCATCCAGGCTTACCAGAAACGCTGCCCGTACGTGATCGACTACGTGATCGATCTGGCACGTCGCAGCCGTCATCGCCTGATGATCCGCCTGGTAAAAGGCGCGTACTGGGACAGCGAAATCAAGCGCGCCCAGGTCGAAGGTCTGGAAGGCTATCCGGTCTACACCCGCAAGGTGTACACCGACGTTTCCTACATCGCTTGCGCACGCAAACTGCTGTCGGTGCCGGAAGTCATCTACCCGCAGTTCGCCACACACAACGCCCACACCCTGTCGGCAATTTACCACATTGCCGGTCAGAACTATTACCCGGGCCAGTACGAATTCCAATGCCTGCATGGCATGGGCGAACCGCTCTACGAACAAGTTGTAGGCAAGGTTTCCGAAGGCAAGCTGAACCGTCCGTGCCGCGTGTACGCTCCGGTCGGTACTCACGAAACCCTTCTGGCGTACCTCGTACGTCGCTTGCTGGAAAACGGCGCGAACACCTCGTTCGTCAACCGCATCGCCGACCAGTCGATTTCGATTCAGGAACTGGTGGCCGATCCGGTGGCGCAGATCGAGCAGATGGCGACCGTGGAAGGTGGTTTCGGCCTGCCGCACCCGCGCATTCCGCTGCCGCGTGATCTGTATGGTGCCGAGCGTGCCAACTCCAGCGGCATCGACATGGCCAACGAACATCGTCTGGCCTCGTTGTCCTGTGCCTTGCTCGCCACTGCGCACAATGACTGGAAAGCCGCGCCGATGCTCGGTTGCGCTTCCAGCAACGAAACGCCGGCAGCGGTTCTGAACCCGGCTGATCACCGTGATGTGGTCGGTCATGTTCAAGAAGCCACGGTTGAAGACGTCGACAACGCCATCCAATGCGCACTGAACGCCGCACCGATCTGGCAGGCCACCCCGCCGGCCGAACGTGCGGCGATTCTGGAACGTGCCGCTGACTTGATGGAAGGCGAGATTCAGCCACTGATGGGCCTGTTGGCTCGTGAAGCCGGCAAGACCTACGCCAACGCCATCGCCGAAGTCCGCGAAGCGGTCGACTTCCTGCGTTATTACGCGGTGCAGGCTCGCAACGATTTCAGTAATGACGCCCACCGCCCACTGGGTCCGGTGGTGTGCATCAGCCCGTGGAACTTCCCGCTGGCAATCTTCAGCGGCCAGGTCGCTGCTGCACTGGCTGCCGGTAACCCGGTACTGGCCAAACCGGCCGAACAAACCCCACTGGTGGCGGCTCAGGCTGTTCGCCTGATGCTTGAGGCCGGCATCCCGGAAGGCGTGCTGCAACTGCTGCCGGGTCGCGGTGAAACCGTCGGCGCCGGTCTGGTCGGCGATGAGCGCGTCAAAGGCGTGATGTTCACCGGTTCCACCGAAGTCGCGCGCCTGCTGCAACGCAACATTGCCGGTCGCCTCGACAACCAGGGCCGTCCGATTCCGCTGATCGCCGAAACCGGTGGCCAGAACGCGATGATCGTCGACTCCTCGGCTCTGACCGAACAAGTCGTGATCGACGTAGTTTCGTCGGCCTTCGACAGCGCCGGTCAGCGTTGCTCGGCGCTGCGCGTACTGTGCCTGCAGGAAGATTCCGCCGATCGCGTCATCGAGATGCTCAAAGGTGCCATGGCGGAAAGCCGTCTCGGCAACCCAGAGCGCCTGTCCGTGGACATCGGCCCGGTGATCGACGCCGAAGCCAAGGCGGGCATCGACAAGCACATCCAGGGCATGCGCGATAAAGGTCGCAACGTGTATCAGGTCGCTATCGCCGACACCGAAGAAGTCAAACGCGGCACCTTCGTCATGCCGACCCTGATCGAACTGGAAAGCTTCGACGAACTGCAACGCGAGATCTTCGGCCCGGTGCTGCACGTGGTTCGCTACAAGCGCAAAGAGATCGATCAACTGATCGGCCAGATCAACGCTTCCGGTTATGGCCTGACTTTGGGCGTACACACGCGCATCGACGAGACCATCGCCAAGGTGATCGACAACGTCAACGCCGGTAACGTCTACGTCAACCGCAACATCGTTGGCGCTGTGGTCGGCGTGCAGCCATTCGGCGGCGAAGGCTTGTCGGGTACCGGTCCGAAAGCCGGTGGCCCGCTGTACTTGTACCGCTTGCTGTCGACGCGCCCTACTGATGCCATCGAACAATCCTTCGCTCGCGGTGATGCTGCCGTGGCACCGGACGTTCGTCTGCGCGACGCCATGAGCAAACCGCTGACCGCGCTGAAAGCCTGGGCCGACAGCAACAAGTTTGCCGACCTGAGCACTCTTTGCGTGCAGTACGCTGCGCAATCGCAGAGCGGCATCACCCGCGTGCTGGCCGGCCCGACCGGTGAGAAAAACAGCTATGCCATCCTGCCGCGTGAGCACGTGTTGTGCCTGGCCGAGGTTGAAGGTGATTTGCTGACGCAACTGGCGGCGGTGCTGGCGGTAGGCGGTTCGGCGGTATGGCCGGAGTCCGACATCAGCAAGGCCTTGTTCGCACGCCTGCCGAAGGAGATTCAGGCGCGGATCAAGCTGGTTGCCGACTGGAATAAAGACGAGGTGGTGTTTGATGCGGTTCTGCATCACGGCCATTCCGACCAGTTGCGCGGCGTTTGCCAGCAGATTGCCAAGCGTGCCGGTGCGATCGTTGGGGTTCAGGGCTTGTCCCAGGGCGAGACCAACATTGCGCTGGAGCGCCTGGTGATTGAGCGGGCGTTGAGCGTTAACACCGCTGCGGCGGGGGGTAATGCCAGCTTGATGACTATCGGCTAACACCCGATAAACCGGGCACCTGCATGGGTGTCCGGCATAGCAACAGTCCCTGTGGGAGCGAGCTTGCTCGCGAAAGCGGTTTGCCAGTCAACGTGAATGTTGAATGTGCCGGCCTCTTCGCGAGCAAGCTCGCTCCCACAGTGTTTTGTGGTGTTTGTTAAGTCTGCGCGCGGCTTCAACATCACGCTTATCAATCATCCTGTTCAGCCTTTATCAGCACGCCTAGACTCGGCCCAACCCCAACTTCAGGTAGGCCGCCATGTCCGAAACGCTGCTCAGTTCCCGCAATCTGGCTTTCGAGCTGTATGAAGTCCTTGATGCCGAGGGCCTGACCCGGCGTGAGCGCTTTGCCGAGCACAATCGCGAAACCTTCGACGCCGCCATCGGCACCGCGCGCAACATTGCCGAAAAGTACTTTGCGCCACACAACCGCAAGGGCGACGAGAACGAGCCGCGCTACGAAGACGGTCAGGCGATTCTGATTCCTGAAGTGAAACCGGCGGTGGATGCCTTCCTTGAAGCCGGATTCCTCAACGCTGCGCGCAGCTTCGATGCTGGCGGCATGCAACTGCCGACGCTGCTGTCCCAAGCTTGCTTCGCGCATTTCCAGTCGGCCAACGCGGCTTCGACGTCCTACCCGTTCCTGACCATGGGCGCGGCGAACCTGATCGAGAGCTTTGGCACTGAGGAACAGAAACAACGCTTCCTGCAGCCCATGATCGATGGCCGCTTCTTCGGCACCATGGCGCTGACCGAACCGCATGCAGGTTCATCGCTGTCGGATATTCGTACACGCGCCGAGCCGGCGTCCGACGGCACTTATCGCCTGAAGGGCAACAAAATCTTCATCTCCGGCGGCGATCACCCGCTCTCGGAAAACATCGTGCACATGGTCCTGGCCAAACTGCCGGACGCACCTGCGGGCGTTAAAGGCATTTCGCTGTTCATCGTGCCGAAGTTTCTGGTCAACGATGACGGCAGCCTCGGCCCACGCAATGACGTGCTGCTGGCCGGGCTGTTCCACAAGATGGGCTGGCGCGGCACCACCTCCACAGCACTGAACTTCGGCGATAACGGTGAATGTGTCGGTTATCTGGTGGGTAAGCCGCATCAGGGCCTGAGCTACATGTTCCAGATGATGAACGAAGCGCGGATCGGCGTCGGTATGGGGGCGGTGATGCTCGGTTATGCCGGTTACCTGTATTCGCTGGAGTACGCCCGCGAACGGCCACAGGGTCGCGTTCCGGACAGCAAAGATCCGACGACGGCGCCGGTGGCGATCATTCAGCACGCCGATGTACGACGCATGCTGTTGACGCAAAAGTCCTACGTCGAAGGTGCATTTGACCTCGGCTTGTATGCAGCGCGCCTGTTCGATGACACCACGACGCTTGAGTCCGAAGCCGAGCGTAAACAGGCCCACGAATTGCTGGATCTGCTGACGCCGATCGTCAAGTCCTGGCCATCGGAGTTCTGCCTCAAGGCCAACGAACTGGCGATCCAGATTCTTGGAGGCCACGGTTACACCCGCGAATACCCGGTCGAGCAGTATTACCGCGACAACCGTTTGAACCCGATTCACGAAGGCACCCATGGCATTCAATCGCTGGACTTGCTCGGGCGTAAATTGGCGCAGAACGGTGGCGCTGGACTGAAGCAATTGATTCGACTGATCGCCACCACCGCTGAACGCGCGACGGCGTATGAATCGCTGACCGCCCTGCGTGAACCACTGGAAAAGCTGGTCGCGCGCCTGCAAACGGTAACCATCGGTTTGTTGACCGACCTGGCACAGGGCAAGGTCAATAGCAGTCTGGCGAATTCGGCGCTGTACCTGAAGGTGTTCGGCCACACGGTGATTGGCTGGCGCTGGCTGGAGCAGGCGATTCGAGCCGAGGAAGGGCTGGCCAAAGGGAATGCAGCGGATGCCGACTTCTATAAGGGCAAGTTGCAGGCAGCGCGGTATTTTCTGACGTGGGAAGTGCCGGGTTGCCACCATGAACTGGCGTTGCTGGAGGCGCGGGATGATACGTGCCTGGCGATGCAGGATGCGTGGTTCTGAAGCGCAACCCTCACCCCAGCCCTCCCGAAACCTCGGACCGCCCAGAGGGAGAGGGGGCCGACCCGAGGTGTCTACGCATCGACCTGAAAAACCGTGTCGATTATGGATTCGGTAAAGCACTTTCAGGTCGGCGTACTTCTCAAGCATCCCACATTCAGTTCCCTCTCCCTCCGGGAGAGGGCTAGGGTGAGGGGCTTTTCTGGTTTAACACTCAGCTGAGTTTGAACCCACCCATCTGCCGCGCCAGATCGTCCGCCAACCTCTGCAACATCTGACAATCCTCACGACACGCCCGAACCTCCCCAGCCGTCGCCCGCGCCAAATCAGAAATCCCCTGCACGTTACGATTGATCTCTTCCGTCACCGCCGACTGCTCTTCGGTCGCCGTCGCCACTTGATGGTTCATGTCACTGATGCGCTCGACCTGCCCGGTAATCGCCGTCAGCGACGCCCCGGTGCGCTGGCTCGACTCAACCCCGGTACCGGTCGCCGCCTGGCCGGTGCGCATCGACGAAACGGCGTTTTCCGCGCCTTGCTTGAGGCTGCCGATCATTTGCTGGATTTCGTCAGTAGACGCCTGCGTCCTGCGCGCCAAAGTACGCACTTCATCGGCGACAACTGCAAAGCCGCGACCCATATCACCGGCGCGCGCCGCCTCGATGGCGGCATTGAGCGCCAACAGGTTGGTCTGCTCGGAAACTCCGCGAATCACCGCCAGCACCGAATCAATCGACGCCACTTGATGCGCCAGCTCGCCGACCGCACCCGCCGCTACGCCAATCTCATCGGACATGCTTTCAATATGCTTGATCGAGCCGCCGACCACTTCCCGCGCCTGCATCGCCTCATCCCGCGCGGTTTGCGAGGCCAACGCAGCATTACCAGCGTTCTGCGCAATCTCCTGCACGGTCAGGCCCATCTCGTGAACCGCAGTTGCGACCATGTCGGTCATTTCCTGCTGACGGCCGGAACGTTCAGCGGTGTTCTCGACGACTTTCGCCACTTGCCCCACGGCCGTGCGCAGACGTTCACTGGTGGTCAGCACCTCGCCGATCATCCCGCGCTGGCTATCAAGGAAACGGTTGAAGCCCCGGGCTAGATCGCCCAGCTCATCGGCGCGACTGGAATCTAACCGGTGGGTCAAATCTCCCCCGCCGCTACCAATCGCTACCAGCGCGGCTGTTACCTGGCGAATCGGCCGGACCAAACCTTGCGCCAGCCACACCACCAAGGCCAGGCACACCAGCGCCACCGCAAGGCCGATGCCGCCGCTCATCCACATGGCTTTGCGCGCCTCGGCATAGATCTGCGATTGCGGCACTTCGGCCACCAAGGTCCAGCCCAGATCACGCAGAGGCAGGCTGAAGGCGAGGAAGTCTTCACCCTCCCTTTGGAAGCTGCTGCTCACAGCATTTTTTTGACCCATGACGGCTTGAGCAGCGGAGGCGCCAATCTGCTCCGTCAGCGTGCGTTTGCCGCTGAACTGCGCCTCGGGATGCACCTGGATCAAACCGTCGGAACGCACCAGATAGACCTTGCCGCGCTCACCAAAGCTGAAGTTGTGAATCAGCTCCGACAGCTCTTTCATACTCAAACCGAGCCCGGCCACACCGACTACCTTACCGGCCTGCTCCACCTTCAAATCAATGAACAGCGCCAACTCTCCGGTCGCCCCGTCGTTGTCGATGTTCAGGGTGCGCGGCTGATTGCTGTCGAGAAAGGAATAGAACCACGCGTCAGCCGGTTTTGAACGGCTGAGGGTGCGATCCAGACCTTTTTCGGTGATGTAGTGATTGGATTCGGTGCCGATGATCAAAGCGGTAAAAGCCTTGTGTTCGGCGCGGATGCCTTCCAGATACTGCGCGAAGCCAGCCGTTTTGCTGCTGTCTTCGCCTGAGGAGAGCCAGTCGCGGACCATCGTATTGCTGGCGATATCTTTGGCCGCCGTCAGCGGTTGCACGAGGATGCGCTCGATATCGTTGCGCGTCGCTTCAATGCTCGACGGCAGCGCTTGTTCGACCAGATAGCTCTGGGCGAGGCGGTTGACCACCAGGGTATAAATGCCAACCACGATCAGGATGCTGACCAGCAAGGCGGTGCCCATGCTGAGAATCAGCTGCCATTGAATACTGCGTCGCCACAACTGCATGGAGCACCCCCAAAGAATAAGTGGCCGAAACAATGCAACAGCCGTGCCGATTGTATACAACCCAGTCGACAATCTATTCTTTGGTTGTGCGCACCTCCATCAACCCTGATTGATGGTCTTGGCGATGGTGTCGACCGTGGCGCTGACTTGCTCTTGGTAACGGTCGAGTTCTTCTTTGTGCTGCTTCTTCATTTCAATCTGCTGCGAGCACAGATTCATCGCCGCCAGCACCAGCAAGCGGTCACCGATCAGTGTCGGGTATTTGCGCTTGGTGTCATCCAGCGCTGCCTTGAGCATCATGGCCGCGTCCAGCAGGGTCTGTTCTTCCCCGGCCGGTGCCTTGATCGAATAGTCCTCCCCGAGAATGGAGACGACTTTTACCCCTGCTGTATGGTGGTTCATGCGCTGACAGGACCTGCGTTGACGCGATCAACCAGGGCTTGAATGCGTGCAGCGGTGGCGCCGTGCTTTTCTTCCTGCTCCATCAGGTTCAGTTGCAGGCTTTCGTTTTCATCCTTGGCCTGGGCCAGTTCCGTGGACAGGGTCTGGTTGGTTTGCGCGAGTGTCTGGTTCTGTTGCACCAGGTCGCTGACGAGCTGTTCCAATTGGCTGAGGGATGCTTCCAACATTTTGATCTTCCAAGCGTTTTTCAAAGGGCGCGTACGATAAAGAAAAGTCATCACGGATGCCAGGGTTAAACCGGCGCAAAGCCTTGATTTTCCTGGTGGCCGACCGTTCTCGCGAGTTTTAAAGACTGTGATCTGCCGATCTGGTTCCTGCACTTCGTCGCCCCGGCCCCTATGCGACAAATACGCACAGTGCCTCAAGACTTTAGTCGCATGACCGATAAGTCATCCATATCGCAGTCTCAGCCCGCATGGATGCGGCCCTCTCTTGGTATCCGCCCATGTCCCTCCGCAATATGAATATCGCCCCAAGGGCGTTTACCGGCTTTGCCCTGATCGGCGGCCTGATGCTGATTCTGGGCGTTTTCGCCCTGAACCAGATGAGCAAAATCCGCTCAGCGGGCGAGGACATCGCGACGGCCAGCGTGCCGTCGATCAAGGCCCTCGATGAATTCACTCAACTGACGCTGCGTCTGCGAGTGCTGTCGTATCGGTTGCTGATCAACCGCGAACCGGACGTGCAGCAAAAAACCATCGAGCTTTTCGATATGCGCAACCGCCAGATCACCGAGGCGCAGCGTGCCTACGAGCCGCTGATTTCAAGCCCCGACGAACGTACGGCGTACGATCAGTACGTACAACTGCTGGCGCAATACCGTCAGCTCGAAGACCGCATGAAAACCCTGTCGCGCAACAACCAGATCGACGAATTGCGGCAGATGCTCAACAGCGATCTGCTGAGCAACTCTGAAGCGGTAAACACCGCCCTGGCGCGCTTGCTGGAGATCAACACCCAGCAAATCGCCGAGACCGATCAAGGCGCCAAAGATCAGTATTCGATGTCGTTCGATCTGGTGGTCACCCTGCTGGTGATCGCCAGCGGCTTGACCCTGCTCTTCGCCTGGCTGCTGACCGTCAGCATCACCAAGCCGATTTCCAAAGCACTGGACGCTGCGGAAACCATCGCCGAAGGCAACCTGACCCAGCCGATCCACGTTGACGGTGAAGACGAGGCAGGACGTCTGCTGGCAGCGATGGCGAAGATGCAATCGAAACTGCGGGACACCCTGCAACGCATTTCCGGCTCGGCCACTCAGCTGGCTTCAGCGGCTGAAGAGCTGAACAGCGTCACCGACGAAAGCGCGCGTGGCCTGACTCAGCAGAACAACGAGATCGAACAAGCGGCCACTGCGGTCAACGAAATGACCAGCGCCGTAGAAGAGGTCGCCCGCAATGCGGTGAGCACCTCCGAAGCCTCGAAGAACGCCACCACTTCGGCTGGCGACGGTCGTGACCTGGTCCAGGAAACGGTCAGCGCGATTGAACGCATGAGTGCCGATGTACAGAGCACTGCCAGCCTGATCGGCGATCTGGCCAATGAATCCCGTGACATCGGCAAGGTGCTCGACGTGATTCGTGGCTTGGCCGACCAAACCAATCTGCTGGCACTGAACGCGGCGATTGAAGCGGCGCGTGCCGGTGAAGCCGGGCGTGGTTTTGCCGTGGTAGCGGATGAAGTGCGTGCCCTGGCGCACCGTACTCAGCAGTCGACCAGCGAAATCGAGCGGATGATCGGCAGCATTCAGAGCGGCACCGAACACGCCGTGGATTCGATGCGCAACAGCACCGAGCGTGCCGAGTCGACGCTGAACATTGCTCGAGGTGCCGGCATGTCGCTGGACACCATCAACACCGCCATCGTCGAGATCAATGAGCGCAACCTGGTGATCGCCAGCGCCGCCGAAGAGCAGGCACAAGTGGCGCGGGAAGTGGATCGTAATCTGGTGAATATTCGTGATCTGTCGGTGCAATCGGCGACCGGCGCGAATCAGACCAGTGCGGCGAGTAATGAGCTGTCGCGGTTGGCGCTGGACCTGAACAACATGGTTGGGCGGTTCAGCCTGTAAATTTTGAGATCAAGATCAAAAGCCCCTCACCCCAGCCCTCTCCCAGAGGGAGAGGGGGAAAGGGAGCAGATCGGGGGCCTTTCAGATTTTCAGTTCGACGCGATATTTCAGGTCGATGTACCTTGCACAAACACCGCGATCAGTCCCCTCTCCCTCCGGGAGAGGGCTAGGGTGAGGGCAGCAATCGCCAGCCGAACCAAAACCTCGAATCCCCCAGCGTAAAAACCTTTTTGACAGCATCACATTTCAACAGGTTAGAATCGCTGGCACGCAGACTGCATGGTCAGTTTGTGCCCGTTTTTACGCTTCTGGAGTACTGCCTTTGAATGCGACGACCATCAACAGCCTGTTCTTGATCGGCGCGTTGCTGGTAGGCGCAAGCATTCTCGTCAGCTCGCTTTCTTCCCGTCTCGGCATCCCGATTCTGGTCATCATCCTCGCTGTCGGCATGGCCGCCGGGGTCGATGGCGGCGGGATCATCTTCGATAACTACCCGACGGCCTATCTGGTCGGCAACCTCGCCCTGGCGGTGATCCTCCTCGACGGCGGTTTGCGCACGCGGGTGTCGAGTTTCCGCGTGGCGTTATGGCCGGCGTTGTCGCTGGCCACGGTCGGGGTGTTGATCACCACCGGGCTGACCGGCATGGCCGCTGCCTGGCTGTTCGATCTCAATCTGATTCAAGGCTTGTTGATCGGTGCCATCGTTGGCTCAACCGACGCCGCAGCGGTGTTCTCGCTGCTCGGCGGCAAAGGCCTGAACGAGCGGGTGACCGCCAGTCTGGAAATCGAATCCGGCAGCAACGACCCGATGGCGGTGTTTCTCACCGTGACTCTGATCGACATGCTCGCCAGCGGCCAGACCGGTTTGCACTGGAGCCTGCTGACCCACCTGATCCGCGAGTTCGGCATCGGTGGCGTGATCGGCCTGGGCGGTGGCTGGTTGATGCTGCAACTGGTCAATCGAATCAACCTCGCTGCCGGTCTGTATCCGATTCTGGTGATCGCTGGCGGTCTGGTGGTATTCGCCCTGACCAACGCCCTGCATGGCAGCGGCTTCCTTGCCGTTTACCTGTGCGGTCTGGTGATCGGCAACCGTCCGGTGCGCAGCCGTCACGGCATTCTGCACATGCTCGACGGCATGGCTTGGCTGGCGCAGATCGGCATGTTCCTGGTGCTGGGGCTGCTGGTGACGCCGCACGATTTGCTGCCGATCGCCCTGCCCGCCCTGGGTCTGGCGCTATGGATGATTCTGTTTGCGCGGCCGCTGTCGGTGATGGTCGGCCTGCTGCCGTTCAAGGCGTTCCATGGCCGCGAGAAAGCCTTTATTTCCTGGGTTGGCCTGCGCGGCGCGGTGCCGATCATTCTCGCGGTGTTCCCGCTGATGGCCGGGCTGCCGAATGCGCAGCTGTACTTCAACCTCGCCTTCTTCATCGTGCTGGTGTCGCTGCTGGTGCAGGGCACGAGCCTGCCGTGGGTCGCCAAGCTATTGAAGGTGACCGTGCCGCCAGAGCCGGCGCCGATTTCTCGCGCAGCGCTGGAAGTCCACGTCACCAGCGAGTGGGAGCTGTTCGTGTACAAGCTGGGTGCGGAGAAATGGTGCATCGGTTCGCCCCTGCGTGAGCTGAAAATGCCCGAAGGTACGCGCATCGCGGCACTGTTTCGTGGCCAGCAACTGCTCCATCCGTCGGGTAGTACGGTGCTGGAAGTCGATGATTTACTGTGCGTTATCGGCCATGAACACAACCTCGGCGCCCTCGGAAAACTGTTCAGCCAGGCGCCGCAACGCGGCCTCGATCTGCGTTTCTTCGGCGATTTTGTACTCGAAGGAGACGCCCAGCTTAAAGCGGTTGCAGCGCTGTATGGCCTGCCGGCCGAGGGCATCGATCCGGACATGACCCTGGGCGCGTTCATTGCCCACAAGGTCGGTGGTGCACCGATCGTTGGCGACCAGGTGGAGTGGAACAACACTCACTGGACGGTTGCGGTCATGGACGGGAACAAGATCGGCAAAGTGGGCGTCAGATTCCCCGAAGGAAGTCGCCCGGGCCCCGGGCTCTTCCTCTAAACTGCGTCCACTCTCACTTGCTTGACCGGTCTCTATGCCTACCCTGCGCTCCTTTTTCGCCGCGGCCCTGCTGGGCCTGAGTCTTACTGTCGGCCCGCTGTACGCCGCCGAACCACCGTCCAGCGACGCCGTGCAGGCCAGCCTCGACAAACTCGCCGACAGCAAACTGCCGGATGCCGATAAAAAGAGCCTGCAGACCGTCCTGCAGAACACGCTCAATCAGCTGAACAACCAGCGTGATTACGAACAGAAGCTGATCGATCTCAAGCAGCAGCTGGCCACCGCGCCCAAGCAAACGATTGAAAACACCCGCGAACTGACACGCCTCAAGGCTACGGCCGTGGTGCCGGTGGCACAGCGTTTTCCCAAAGAGTCGATCCAACAACTGGAGCAGATCCTCACCGATCGCTCGACTCAGCAAAGTGACCTGCAAAAAGCCCTCGCCGACGCTAACAGCCTGATCATCACCGCGCAGACGCGTCCCGAACGCGCGCAAGCGGAGATATCCGCCAGCCAGACGCGCATCCAGCAGATCAACAACATCCTCAAATCCGGCAAGGACGCGGGTAAAACCGTCACCGCCGAGCAGCGCGACCAGTTGAACGCGGAACTGGCGGCGCTGAATGCGCTGATCCCGCTGCGCCGTCAGGAGCTGGCCGGCAACAGCCAGTTGCAGGATCTGGGCAATGCCCAGCATGACTTGCTATCGGAGAAGTCCGACCGCCTCGACCGCGAGATTCAGGAACTGCAAACCCTGATCAACCAGAAACGTCTGGCGCAGTCGCAGGAAACCGTTACCCAACAGTCGATCGAAGCGCAGAAGGCCGGGAGCAGCAGTCTGCTGGCCATCGAAAGCACGGCGAACCTCAAGCTCTCCGACTACCTGCTCAAAAGCACTGACCGCCTCAACGAAGTCACCCAGCAGAATCTGCAGACCAAACAACAGCTCGACAGCCTGACCCAAAGCGATTCAGCGCTGGACGAGCAGATCAGCGTGCTCAAGGGCAGCCTGCTGCTGTCGAAGATTCTCTATAAGCAGAAACAAGCCCTGCCGCGCCTCAAGGTCGACCGCGATCTGGCCGATCAGATCGCCGACATTCGCTTGTGGCAATTCGACGTCAGCCAGCAGCGTGAGCAACTGAGTAATCCCGTCGCCTATGTCGACAACCTGCTATCCACGCAGCCGCCGGAGCAGGTCACGCCGCAATTGCGCAAAAACCTGCTGGACCTGGCCAACACCCGCGCCGATCTGCTGGAGCGGTTGAACCGCGAACTGAGCGCCATGCTCAACGAGTCGATCACCCTGCAGCTCAACCAGAAACAACTGCTGAGCACCGCACAGAGCCTGCGCGCAACGCTGGATGAGCAGATGTTCTGGATCCCCAGCAACAAGCCCTTGGACCTGGAATGGATGCGCGCGGTGCCGGAACGCCTGAAACGTCAGGTCGACACCCTGCCGTGGGCCTCCAGCCTGAGTGAGCTGACAGACGGTCTGATCCAGCGACCGTTGCTGTTCCTGCCACTGGCGCTGTTGATCGGTGCTCTGCTATGGCGGCGCAAGAATCTGTACGCGCGGCTGAACAAGGTTCACCAGGACATCGGTCACTTCAAGCGTGACAGCCAGTGGCACACGCCGCAGGCGATTCTGATCAATATTCTGCTGGCGATGCCGGTCGCGTTGGGCCTGGCCTTGTGTGGTCTGGCGTTGCAGATCGACGCTCGCGGGCAGAACGCCAACATGGGCGCGGCGCTGCTGCAAATGGGCCAGGCATGGCTGGTGTTCTACACCGCTTATCGGATTCTGGCGCCGGGTGGCGTGGCGGAACTGCATTTCCGCTGGGAGAAGCCGCAGGTCGAATTCCTCCAGGGCTGGATCCGTCGTCTGGGTCTGGTGGTCATGGCGCTGGTGACTATTGTCGCCGTGGCCGAACTGCAACCGGCAGCACTGGCAGACGACGTGCTCGGCATGCCGGTGGTGCTGACCTGCTATGCCCTGATGGCCTGGCTGCTCAGTCGCTTGCTGATCAGCAGCCCGGCCCACGAGAACACTTCGCTGTTCCGCAAAGCCGTCGGCGTGATGTTCACCCTGCTGCCGATCGCGTTGTTCGTGGCGGTGTGCTTCGGCTACTACTACACCGCGCTGAAGCTCAGCGACCGGTTGATCAACACCCTGTACCTGCTGATGTTCTGGCTGGTGATCGAAGCCACCTTCGTGCGCGGTCTGAGCGTTGCCGCACGACGTCTGGCCTACCAGCGTGCCCTGGCCAAACGGCAGGCGGCGAAAGAGGCCGGCGACGGCGAAGCGGTGATCGAAGAGCCGGCGCTGGACATCGAAAAGGTCAACGAACAGTCCCTGCGCCTGATCCGTCTGGCCCTGCTCGGCGGCTTCATCGCGGCGCTGTACTGGGTCTGGTCCGATCTGATTTCGGTGTTCTCGTACCTCGACAACATCACCCTCTACGAGTACACCAGCGGCACCGGCGCCAACATGAGCATGGTGCCAATCAGCATCGGCGACATGCTTGGTGCACTGATCATCATCGGCATCACTTTCGCCCTCGCGCGCAACTTGCCCGGCCTGCTCGAAGTATTCGTGCTGTCCAAGCTCAATCTGGCTCAGGGCAGTGCCTACGCAACCACGACGTTGCTGTCGTATGTGATCGCCGGTGTCGGCTTCGTCTCGACCCTGTCGACCCTCGGCGTCAGCTGGGACAAGTTGCAATGGCTGGTGGCGGCGCTGTCGGTCGGCCTCGGTTTCGGTATGCAGGAGATTTTTGCGAACTTCATCTCCGGCATCATGATTCTGTTCGAACGCCCAGTGCGGATCGGTGACACCATCACCATCGGCAACCTGTCGGGCACGGTGAGCAAGATCCGCATCCGCGCCACGACCATCACCGACTTCGACCGCAAGGACATCATTGTCCCGAACAAGACGTTCATCACCGGACAACTGATCAACTGGTCGCTGACCGACACCATCACCCGCGTGACGCTGAAACTTGGCGTCGACTACGGCTCCGATCTGGATCTGGTCAAAGAGCTGCTGCTCAAGGCTGCCCGCGAAAACCCGCGTGTACTCAAAGAGCCTGAGCCGCACGTGTACTTCCTCAACTTCGGCGAAAGCACCCTCGACCACGAGTTGCGCATGCACGTGCGCGACCTCGGTGACCGCAACCCGGTGCTCGATGAGGTCAACCGCTTCATCAACCGTGAGTTCAAGAAGCAGCACATCAACATCTCGTTCCGCCAGATGGAGGTGTACCTGAAGAACCTTCACGGTCAGGAATACAAGATGGTGCCGATCGAGCCGGAAACCAAAACCATCGTGCCGATCGCCGACGATCAGAAACCGCTGCAAGAGCCACCGCCGGCCAAACTCGACTAACCGGTCTATTCCCAGCAGAATGCTCGGACATTCTGCTGGAGCCGGCCCTTGAAAGCCCTCGACGAACTGACCTTCGACAATCGCTTCGCCCGCCTGGGCGATGCGTTCTCCGCCCATGTGCTGCCCGAGCCGATCGATAATCCGCGTCTGGTCGTCGCCAGCCCGGCGGCCCTGGCCTTGCTCGATCTCGATCCGGCCGCAGCCGAAACTCAGGAATTTGCCGAACTGTTTGGCGGCCACAAGCTGTGGGCCGATGCCGAACCGCGGGCGATGGTCTATTCCGGGCATCAGTTCGGCGGCTACACGCCGCAACTGGGTGACGGTCGGGGCTTGCTACTCGGCGAGGTCTACAACACTGCCGGCGAGCATTGGGACCTGCACCTGAAGGGCGCCGGACAGACGCCGTTTTCGCGCATGGGCGACGGCCGGGCGGTGCTGCGTTCGTCGATCCGCGAGTTTCTCGCCTCCGAAGCGCTGCACGCGCTGAATATCCCTTCTTCGCGCGCGGCCTGCGTGATCGGCTCCGACACCCCAGTCTGGCGCGAAAAGCAGGAGCGCGCGGCGACGGTGCTGCGCCTGGCGCCGAGCCACATCCGCTTCGGCCACTTCGAATACTTCTATTACACCAAGCGCCCCGAGCAGCAGAAGCAGCTCGGCGAACACGTTCTGGCGATGCATTTCCCTGAGTGCCTGGAACAGCCGGAACCATATCTGGCGATGTTCCGCGAGATCGTCGAGCGCAACGCCGAACTGATCGCCAAGTGGCAGGCCTATGGCTTCTGCCACGGCGTGATGAACACCGACAACATGTCGATCCTCGGCATCACCTTCGACTTCGGCCCGTTCGCTTTTCTCGACGATTTCGACGCCAACTTCATCTGCAATCACTCGGATGATCAAGGGCGCTACTCGTTCAGCAATCAGGTGCCGGTTGGCCAGTGGAACCTCAGCGCGCTGGCGCAGGCACTGACGCCGTTCATCAGCGTCGAAGCCCTGCGCGAAACCCTCGGCCTGTACTTGCCGCTGTTTCAGGCGCATTACCTCGACCTGATGCGCCGCCGTTTAGGCTTCACCACAGCTGAAGATGACGACCAAACACTGCTGGAAAATCTGCTGCAACTGATGCAGAACAGCGGCGTTGATTACACGCTGTTTTTCCGCCGACTCGGTGAAGAGTCCGCCGTAGAAGCCATTGCCCGTTTGCGCGACGATTTCGTCGACATCAAGGGTTTTGATGCCTGGGGTGAACGCTACGTCGCCCGGGTTGCCCGCGATGGCGATGCTGATCAAACGCAGCGCCAAGCGCGGATGCATGCGGTCAATCCGCTATACATCCTGCGCAACTATCTGGCGCAAAAAGCCATTGATGCGGCAGAGCAAGGGGATTACTCGGAGGTACGCCGGTTGCATGCGGTGCTGAGCAAACCGTTTGAGGAGCAGCCGGGGATGGAGGCTTATGCCGAGCGGCCACCGGAGTGGGGCAAGCATTTGGAGATCAGTTGTTCTTCCTGAGTGCCAGCGCCTCATCTTGATAAACAGTTCGTACGGCTCCAGATAAGTCGTACGAAACGCTGAACGCCAACGAGCCGAATATGACTGACCCACTCCTCATCCCCTGCCCCTCCTGCAACGGCCTCAACCGCATCCCTGCCGAGCGCCTTGCGGATCAACCCAAGTGCGGACGCTGCAAATCCGCCGTGCTGCTGAACAAACCCTTCGAACTCAAGCAAGGCGATTACGCCAGCCAGATCAAGGGTGATCTGCCGTTGCTGGTGGATGTCTGGGCGCAATGGTGTGGGCCGTGCAAGTCGTTTGCGCCGGTGTTCGAGCAGGCGGCGGCGCAGCTGGCCGGCAAGTGCCGCTTGGCCAAGCTTGATAGCGAGGCCAATCAACAGTTGTCGGCGCAGTTGGGGATTCGCTCGATTCCGAGTCTGATTCTGTTCAAGAACGGCCGGGAAGTGGCGCGGCAGAGTGGTGCGTTGCCGTTGCCGCAGTTGATGGCGTGGCTGCGTAGCCAAGGGATCTGACACACCCCACCCCCCTGTGGGAGCGAGCTTGCTCGCGAAAGCGGTGGATCAGTTAACGAAGATGTCTACTGAACTGACGCATTCGCGAGCAAGCTCGCTCCCACAGGTGTTCATGGATAGCTCAAGGGATCAGTGATCTTCGAGCAAGTTGTGCAGTTCGACGAATTGCTGGGTCAGCTTGTGCCGGGGATCGAGGTGGATCAGCGGCATGCTGGCCTGATGCGATTCGCGCATGCGCACCGAACTGGTCAGGTACACCGGCAGCACCGGTAGACCTTCGGCAATCAGCTCATCGAGGATCTGCTGTGGCAGGCTCGCCCGGGCCTGGAACTGGTTGACCACAATGCCTTCGACTTCCAGGCCTTCGTTGTGGTCGTCCTTCAACTCCTCGATCTCCGCGATCAGCCCGTACAGCGCCTGACGGGAAAAGCTGTCGCAATCGAAAGGGATCAGCACGCGATCGGCAGCAATCAACGCCGATACTGCATAAAAATTCAGCGCCGGCGGCGTATCAAGGTAAATCCGGTCGTAATCCTCGGACAGCTCATCGAGCAACTTCCGTAGCTTGTTGATCTTGTGTTTGGCCTCAAGCTTGGGCTGCAGGTCGGCCAGCTCCGCCGTGGCGGTGATGATGTGGAGGTTGTCGAACGGGGTTTCGTAGATGTCCGCCTGATTCTTCTTCGAGAACGGCCCGGAAGACAGGGTCTGCTTGAAGAAGTCGGCAATACCCATCGGAATGTCGTCGCCGGTGAGCCCGGTCAGATACTGAGTGGAGTTGGCCTGGGCATCGAGATCGACCAACAGCGTGCGATAACCCTCACTGGCGCTGACCGCCGCCAGATTGCAGGCAATGCTGGACTTGCCTACCCCACCTTTCTGATTGAACACCACGCGCCGCATGACAAAACCTCCGTGTATCAAAGAATGACCGAGTGTAGATGCGCGTGACCTCGCTTCGCTACCTTCATGGACATGGACTACAGAGTCAGGTGCAAATATCCGCGGACAGATAGCGCAATTACCGCCATTGATCGCCGCGATCCCCGACAGACAAGCCGCTGACAATCTGGATAATGGCCAAGTGACAGTTTTCTTGCGAACCACTCGGTACATTTCGTTGCGCAAAATGTAACCAGCATTTGCTACACACTCGTCGCACCGGGATAATGCGCGCCACCCGGCGCCAAGCGCCACGTCAAGCCTGCTGCGGTTTTGGCGACCAAACGCGTCAACAAAAGCCCGCAGGGGCGGGATGAATGTCCGTGATCAACTTCAACATCGCCCAATGGCGCGCGTGGGCCCCTGGCCTCGACAGCGTGGACGCCTGGCAGGCCTGGAGCCGACAACCGGTCGTACTCCAGCGCAGTGATGCCGCGCCCGATGTGTCGTTTTTGCCGGCCATGCAGCGCCGCCGCCTCAGTCGTCTGGCACGCATGGCGTTCAGCGTTGGCTGGCCCCTGGCCGACGGGCGGGACAGCCTGCCGCTGGTGTTCGTCTCGCGCCACGGTGAAACCCCACGGACTTACGACATCCTCAGTGATCTGGCGACCGAACAGCCGCTGTCGCCGACCCAGTTCAGCCTGTCCGTGCACAACGCGATCATCGGTCTGTGGTCGATCATGCGTGGCGAAACCAGTGAAATGACTGCCCTCGCCGCAGCCGGCGACGGACTTGAGCACGGCATGCTCGAAGCAGCGGCGCTGCTCAATGAAGGCGCCCCGGCGGTGTTGCTGGTGATCACCGAAGAACAACCACCCGAAGCCTATTCAGCGTGGATCGACGATGTGCCGTTTCCCTACGCGCTCGGTCTTTTGCTCACCCCCGGTACCGACTGGCGGCTGACCCTGAACAGCGTCACAGAAACACGGTCAAAAGCGCACTGGCCCCACGCGCTCAATCTGTTGCAAAACCTGCTCGGCCAGCAAACCCATTGCCAACATGCCTGGAAAAATCGTGTATGGACCTGGCAACGCAACCCGTGACCGAAAAAAACCGCGATGCCTATTACTGGCGCCTGCTGGCCACCGCCGCAAGCTTTACCCTGTTCGGGCTAGGCGGGCTGTGCCTGCGTTTGCTGGTGTTTCCGCTATTGGCTTGCCTGCCCGGTGACGCCGTTGTGCATCGCCAACGCGCGCGGCAGACCGTCAGCCGGCTGTTCTGGTTTTTCGTCCGGTTCATGGCCCGCACCGGTGTGCTGACCTATGACATTCAGGGCGCCGAACGTCTCGGTCGACCCGGACAGATGATCATCGCCAATCACCCGTCGCTGATCGACGTGGTGTTCCTCATCGGTCTGGTGCGCCAGGCCAATTGCGTGGTGAAGAAAAGCCTGTGGGAAAACCCCTTCACCCGTGGCCCGTTGCGCCGCACCGAATACATCAGTAATGACGGCAGCATGGACATGCTCGATGCCGCCGCCCAATCCCTGCAAAACGGCCAGACCCTGATCATCTTTCCCGAAGGCACGCGCACCCAGCCGGGCCAGGCGCCGGCCTTTCATCGGGGCGCTGCGGCGATTGCCCTGCGCGGTGCGAAAATCCTTACGCCAGTGATTATCAAGGTCAGCCCGACCACATTGACCAAAGCCGAACCGTGGTACCGGATCCCCAGCCGCCGTGTGCACTTCAGTTTTCGCGTCGGGGCCGATATAGACCCACAAGCCTTCGCCGCGCAAGGCCCTGCACCGCAAGCCTCGCGCAAGCTCAACGATTATTTGCACTCATATTTCATTAAGGAGCTCGCCGAAGATGAGCGATCTGAACACCCCTAGCCTGGTGCGTGACATCAAACTGCTGATCATCGACGCCCTCGGCCTCGAAGACATCAGCGTCGACGACATCGAAGACGAGCAAACACTGTTCGGCGAAGGCCTGGGCCTGGATTCCGTCGACGCGCTGGAACTGGGTCTGGCCATCCAGAAAAAATACGGCATCAAGATCGACGCCGACGCCAAAGACACCCGTAACCATTTCACCAACGTGGCCAGCCTTGCGGCGTTCGTCACGGCAAAACAGGCAGCTTGAGACCGGACCATGCAAACTCGTGACGATATTTTCAACACCCTGCGCGATGCCTTGGTCGAGCTGTTCGAACTGGATCCGGCCCGTGTGAGCCTGGACTCCAACCTGTATCAGGATCTGGAAATCGACAGCATCGACGCGGTCGATCTGATCGATCACATCAAACGCCAGACCGGCAAGAAAATCGCCGCCGAAGAATTCAAATCGGTGCGCACCGTCGGCGACGTGGTCGAGGCGGTCTACCGTCTGGTTCAACCGGCCGCATGAGCCGATTGATCGGCCTGGGCCTGCTGCTGGCCGGTCTGCTGTACCCCTTTGCGGTGTATTTCGGCATGGAGCATTTTGCCCCGTGGCAGTTCGGTCTGCTGCTGGGCAGCCTGTGGCTGGCGCGGGCACTGACCGGCGAGCGCAAACCCGGCAGCCTGTGGATGGCCTGTGTGGCGATCGCCTTTTGCCTGCTGCTGGCGCTGTTCGACAGTCCGCTGTTGCTGCGTTGGTACCCGGTGCTGATCAGCGGCTTCATGCTAGTGCTGTTCAGCCTGAGCCTGAAATACGGCCCGCCGATGGTCGAGCGCCTGGCGCGCTTGCGTGAGCCAGAGCTGCCGGACATCGCGATCCGCTATACGCGCAAGGTCACCGTGGCCTGGAGCGTGTTTTTCTTCTGCAACGGTTTATGCGCCGCCCTGCTGACCCTGTGGGCGCCGCTGAATTGGTGGATGTTGTACACCGGCCTGATCTCCTATGGATTGATCGGCCTGATGTTTGCCATTGAATGGCTGATACGACAACGGGTAAGAGGCCGTACATGAACTGGATAAAACTTGAGCAGCTGTTGCTCAAGCCTGTGCCGGCGCGGGCCATCAGCCACGCACCGGCCCTCGATCACGCGCAACTGTGCGAGCAGGCGCTGAGCGTTGCCGCCGGTCTGCAAGCGCAAGGCGTGAAACGTCTGGCTGTGCACCTGGAAGATGCCGCCGAACTGGCCATCGCCTTGCTGGGTGCATGGCGTGCAGGCGTGAGTGTTCTGCTGCCCTCGGACCTGCAAGCGCAAACCCGCCAGCGCTGGTCGGCTGAGGTCGATCTGTGGCTGACGGATCAAACCGATGACGCGCAACTGAGCGACGTTCAGCAGCCGCCGCTAGCCGGCGCCGCACTGGACCTCGACCAGTGCCGTCTGAGCCTGTGCACGTCCGGCTCCAGCGGCGAGCCCAAGCGCATCGACAAAACCCTGCGCCAACTGGCCAACGAGGTCGAAGCACTGGAACAGTTGTGGGGCGCGGATCTCGGTGAGGCCTGCATCATCGGCAGCGTCGCCACCCAGCATATTTACGGTTTGCTGTTTCGCGTGCTGTGGCCGCTGTGTGCCGGGCGCCCGTTTGTGCGCAAGCAACTGGCGTTCCCCGAAGACTTGCAGCGTGCCAGCCGCAAATATCCAGCCTTTGCGTGGGTGGCCAGCCCGGCGTTGCTCAAACGCATGGGCGACAACCTCGACTGGCCGGCCCTGAGCGCCGTGCGCCGGGTGTTTTCCTCCGGCGGTGCGTTGCCGGTCGAAGCTGCGCAAAGTCTGCAGCAACGCTTGCAGCAATGGCCGACGGAAATCCTCGGCAGCTCGGAAACCGGCGGCATTGCCTGGCGTCAGGGCCAACTACTGTGGCAACCGTTCGCCGGTGTCCAACTGAGCCAGGACAGCGACGGCGCCCTGCTGATCGCCTCACCTTACTTGCCTGCCGGACACGTCGAGCAGACCGCTGACGCCGCGCGCATCGGCATCGATGGCCGCTTCGAACTGCTCGGACGGCTGGACCGGATCGTCAAACTGGAAGAAAAACGCATCTCGCTACCCATGCTTGAGCAAGCCTTGGTTGTCCACGACTGGGTCGCCGAAGCGCGCTTGGGCGTGGTCCAGGAAAATCGCGCCTCTCTCGGTGCTCTACTGGTGCTCAGCGAGGCCGGCCTGTTTGCCTTGCGTGAGCACGGTCGCCGCAGCCTGACCGAAACCCTGCGCCAGCATTTGCGCCAACACTGTGAAGCCCTGGCGCTGCCACGACGCTGGCGACTGGTGCGGCAATTACCGTTGAACAGCCAAGGCAAGCTGCCTCAGGCCGATATCGAAGCGCTGCTGATGGCGCCGCGAGCGAAAGCGCCCGAAGTGCTGGAACAAGTCGAGACCACTGGCGAGTGGAGCCTGCAACTGAGCGTGCCCCCGGACTTGGCCTATTTCAGCGGCCACTTCCCCAAAGCCCCGGTATTGCCTGGCGTGGTGCAGGTGGAATGGGCACTGAACCTCGGTCGCCAACTGCTCAATCTGACCGGTCCGTTTGCCGGGATGGAAGTGCTGAAGTTCCAGCAATTGGTGCGGCCTGGGGATGAAATTCAGCTGCACCTGCGCTTTGATCCGGAGCGCGGCAAATTGTATTTCGCTTATCGCAATGACACGGCGACCTGTTCCAGTGGGCGGATTCTTTTGGGTGTAGAGCATGGTTGACCTTGGTGAGTGCTGCGCACTCAATCGCGAGCAGGCTCACTCCTACAGGGATCGCGGTCTTCCAGTGGAGAAAACGTATGCATAACCCTTGCGCCGTGATCCCGGTTTATAACCACGAAACTGCGATCGGCACCGTGGTCGAGGCTCTGCTCGCGCAAAGCCTGCCGTGCATTCTGGTGGACGACGCCAGCACGCCATCTTGCGCCAGAGTGCTCGACGCACTGGCCGAGCGCGACAACGTGCATCTGGTACGCCTGACCGCGAATCAGGGCAAGGGCGGCGCGGTGATGACCGGTTTGCGCGAAGCCTCGTTATTGGGTTTCAGCCATGCGCTGCAGGTCGATGCCGACGGCCAGCACGACTTGCACGATGTGGAGCGTTTTGTCGCCGAGTCTCGCGCTCATCCCGAGGCGATGATCTGCGGTTATCCGCTGTTCGACGAAAGCGTGCCGAAAGGTCGTTTGTACGCGCGCTACCTGACCCACGTGATGGTCTGGATCAACACGCTGTCGCTGCAGATCCGCGATTCAATGTGTGGTTTCCGCGTCTATCCGCTGGCCCCGACGCTGGCGGTGATCGATTCGGCGAAAGTCGGCAAGCGCATGGATTTCGACTCGGACATTCTCGTGCGCCTGTCGTGGCGCAATCAGCCGATGCGCTGGCTGCAAACCAGCGTGCATTATCCGCTGGACGGTGTGTCGCACTTCCGTCTGTTCCATGACAACGCACTGATTTCCAGCATGCACACGCGGCTGTTTCTCGGCATGTTGCTGCGCTTCCCGGTGATCCTCTGGCGGCGGTGGCGCGCATGAGCGGTGAAGCCGACAAGCAGCACTGGGCCGACCGCGAAGAACGCGGCAGCTTTCTGTTGATGAAATTCACCGCGTTCGCCGCCAAGGTCCTTGGCCGACGCCTGCTCAGTCCGTTGCTGTACGGCATCGTCCTGTACTTTTTCCTCTTCGGCCGCACCGCACGGCGCAGCGCCTGGCAATATCAGCAGCGTTTGGCGGCGTGGAGTCAGCGCGAAGATTTACACCCCACTCATTGGCGGGTGTTCGGTCAGTTCATGGCATTCGCCGATTCGATGCTCGACAAGCTCGACGTGTGGAACGGCAAGCTGCGCATCGAACAGATCGAAATCATCGACCCGGCCCTGCTGCGCAATCAGCTGCGCGGCAGTCGCGGACAACTGCTGGTCGGCGCGCACCTGGGCAATCTGGAAGTCTGTCGCGCACTGGCGGAAATCGGCGAAAAGGTCACCATGAACGTGCTGGTGCACACCAAGCACGCCGAACAATTCAACCGTTTGCTGGGTGAGGCTGGGGCGACCAATCTGCGCCTGATTCAAGTCAGCGAACTGGACCCGGTGATCATGCTGCAACTGCACGAACGCCTGGAGCGCGGTGAGTGGCTGGCGATTGCCGGCGACCGCGTCCCCCTGCATGGCGGGCGCAGCGTAACCGTGGACTTTCTCGGCCATCCGGCGCCGTTCCCGCAAGGCCCGTGGCTGCTCGCCGGCCTGCTCAAATGCCCGGTCAATCTGCTGATGTGCCTCAAGCAACCGGACGGTCACTATCGCCTGACTCTCGAGCCCTTCGCCGACGCCGTGGTGTGGAAGCGCAGCGAGCGCGAGCAGGTCATTCATCAGTGGGCCACCCGCTATGCGCAGCGCCTGAGTCACTATTGCCTCGAAGCGCCGCAACAATGGTTCAACTTTTACCCTTTCTGGAAGACCGATGACGACGCCAACCCATGAGCCGGTAACCTTCGGCGAACGCCCTTTGCGCATCGAAGACGTGCTGGCCCTGGCCAACCGTCAGGCGCCCGTGCAGTTGCAGAGCGACGCCGACTATCGCGAGCGCATCGCCAAGGGCGCGCGGTTCCTCGATTCGCTGCTGGACAAGGAAGGCGTGATCTACGGCGTAACCACCGGTTACGGCGACTCCTGCGTGGTCGCGGTGCCGCTGCATCACGTAGAGGCGCTGCCGCGTCACCTCTACACCTTCCACGGTTGCGGGCTGGGTAAACTGCTCGACGCGCAAGCCACCCGCGCGGTGTTGGCGGCGCGTCTGCAGTCGTTGTGTCACGGCGTCTCCGGGGTGCGCGTGGAATTGCTGGAGCGTCTGCACGCGTTCCTCGAATACGACATCCTGCCGCTGATCCCTGAAGAAGGCTCGGTCGGCGCCAGCGGTGATCTGACGCCGCTGTCCTACGTCGCCGCAACGCTGTCCGGTGAACGTGAAGTAATGTTCCGTAGCGAACGTCGCCAGTCTGCCGATGTGCATCGTGAACTCGGCTGGACACCGCTGGTGCTGCGCCCGAAAGAAGCGCTGGCGCTGATGAACGGCACCGCCGTAATGACCGGTCTCGCCTGCCTCGCTTTCGCCCGTGCCGACTATCTGTTGCAACTGGCCACGCGCATCACCGCGCTCAATGTGGTCGCGCTGCAAGGCAATCCGGAGCACTTCGACGAACGTCTGTTCGCCGCCAAACCACATCCAGGGCAAATGCAGGTCGCCGCGTGGCTGCGCAAGGATCTGGCGATCGACGCGCCGACCGCGCCGCTGCATCGCCTGCAGGATCGCTACTCGCTGCGCTGCGCCCCGCACGTGCTCGGCGTATTGGCCGATAGCCTGAACTGGCTGCGTTCATTCATCGAAACCGAACTGAACAGCGCCAACGACAACCCGATCATCGACGCCGAAGCCGAGCGCGTGCTGCACGGTGGGCACTTCTACGGCGGGCATATCGCGTTCGCCATGGACAGCCTGAAAAATCTGGTGGCCAACGTCGCCGATCTGCTCGATCGGCAACTCGCCTTGCTGGTGGATGAGCGTTACAACCACGGTCTGCCGAGCAACCTCTCCGGTGCTCCGGCGGATCGCGCCATGATCAATCATGGCTTCAAAGCCGTGCAGATCGGCACCAGCGCCTGGACCGCCGAAGCATTGAAAAACACCATGCCGGCCAGCGTGTTCTCGCGCTCCACCGAGTGCCACAACCAGGACAAAGTCAGCATGGGCACCATCGCCGCCCGCGATGCGATCCGTGTGCTGGAGCTGACCGAGCAAGTCGCCGCCGCCACCCTGCTCGCCGCCAACCAAGGCGTGTGGCTGCGCGCTCAGGCCGAAGACGCGCGACCGTTGCCGCCATCGCTGGCGGCGATGCACGTAGAACTGGCCAAGGATTTCCCGCCGGTGATCGAAGACCGCGCCCTGGAAGGCGAGCTGCGTCTGTGCCTGCAACGCATCGCCGCTCAACACTGGAGGCTGCATGCGTAGCGCCGGAGTGCTTCACGCCGACACGGAAATCCTCGTACCGTTTTTCGACGTCGACACCATGCACGTCGTCTGGCACGGCCATTACGTCAAATACCTCGAAGTGGCGCGTTGCGCGCTGCTCGACAAGATCGGCCACAACTACACGCACATGGTCGAGGCCGGTTATGCCTGGCCGATCATCGACCTGCAACTGCGCTACGTGCGTGGCGCGGTGTTCGGTCAGCGCCTGAATGTGCGCGCCAGTCTGGTCGAATGGGAAAACCGTCTGAAGATCAATTACCTGATCACCGACCTGCACAGCGGCGAACGCCTCACCCGTGCCAGCTCGGTGCAAGTGGCAGTGGAAGTCAGCAGCCGCGAGATGCAACTGGCTTCGCCGAAGGTCTTCACCGATGCCGTGGAAAGGATGCTGCGATGAATGCTTTTGTTAAAGGCTTGAGTGTACTGGCGCTACTGGTGATGTCCTCTCTGGCCAACGCCTTCGACCTGCAACAACTGAGCGAGCAACTGGCGAAACCGGACGTGATCCACGGTCAGTTCATTCAGGAAAAACACCTGCGTGCATTACCGCAGCCGCTGATCAGCAAGGGCAGTTTTGTTCTGGCGAAAAACCACGGCCTGCTCTGGCTGCTGAAGACCCCGCTGCAACAGGACTACCGCATCACCGCCAAGGGCATCGCCCGGCGTGACGGCAACGGCTGGCAACTGCTGCCGAACAAGAGCGCCGGGGCCGAGCAGAACCGCTTGTTCCTCGCCGTGCTGCAAGGCGACAGCAGTGGCCTGCAGCGCGATTTCGAACTGGCCCTGAGCGGCGATGCACAGCAGTGGAAACTCACGCTGACCCCGCGCTCGCTGCTGCTCAAGCAAGTGTTCAACCAGATCAATATCGACGGCGGCACGCTGGTGCAAACCATCGAACTGCTGGAAACCCAGGGCGACAGCACCGTGCTGCGCATGCAGGACAGCACCGCCGGGCAACCGTTGAACGACGCGGAGCAACATGACTTTGCCGAGTGAACGCAGGCTGCCCTGGCTGTTTCTGATTCTGCTGCTGGCGGTCGTCGCTCTGGCCGGTTGGCAGTGGCGTGACGGTGCGCCATTGTCGGCGAACCTGATGGAACTGGTGCCCGGCACCCACCCCGATGCCCTCGAACAGCGCGCCGAGCAGCGCATGCAGGAACCGCTCAACCGCGAAATGCTGGTGCTGGTCGGCCACGCCGATCGCCAGCACGCGGTGGCCATGGCGCAGACGCTGGGCGAGCAATGGCAGGCCAGCGGTCTGTTCGAGAAAGTGCAGTGGAACCTGCAGGCGGATCTGCCAGCGCTGCGCACGCAACTGCTGCAAGGGCGACTGGCGATGCTCTCGGCGGATGACCGGCAACTGCTGATCGAACACCCCGACGCATTCATTCAACAACGCGTGCAGGCCCTGTTCGATCCGTTCAGCGGTTTCAGTCTGGTGCCGAGTCAGGATGACTGGCTGGGCCTGACCGGGCGCATTCAGAACAGCCAGCCGCAGCACGGTTCGGTGCAACTGGACATCGGCAGCGGCGCGTTGATTGCCGATGCGGACGGCAAGAGCTGGGTGCTGCTGCGTGCACGCACCACCGGCAATGCTTTCGATATGAACTTGCCGCTGCAAGTCGCGGCACTGCTGCAAGCCAGCCGCGAGCAGGCGGCGAAATCCGACGTGCAATTGCTGGCCGCCAGCGGCTTGCTCTACGCGGCCAACGGTCAGCAGCAAGCCACGCGCGAAATGACCTGGGTCGGTGGTGGTGCGACGGTCGGCATTCTCTTGCTGCTGTTGCTCGCTTTCCGCCGCTGGCGCGTGTTGCTGGCGTTCGTGCCGGTGCTGGTCGCCATGTTGTTCGGCGCGGTGGCGTGTGTGGCGCTGTTCGGCCATATGCACGTGATGACGCTGGTGCTCGGCTCCAGCCTGATCGGCGTGGCCGTGGATTACCCACTGCACTATTTGTCGAAGAGCTGGAGCCTGAAGCCTTGGCGCAGTTGGCCGGCGTTGCGTTTGACGCTGTCCGGGCTGACCCTGAGCCTGATCACCAGCGCCATCGGTTATCTGGCACTGGCGTGGACGCCGTTCCCGGCGCTGACGCAAATCGCGGTGTTCTCCGCCGCTGGCTTGCTCGGTGCCTATTTGTCGGCGGTGTGCCTGTTGCCGGCGTTGCTGAAAAACGTCGAACTGCGCCCCGCGCAATGGCCGCTGCAGCTGGCCGAGCGCATGGTTGCGCTGCGTGAAAAACTGCTCGAGCACGTGCGCACGCCGGTGTTGCTGGCGCTGCTGATCGCCTTCTGCGTAGGCGGTCTAGTACAACTGCAAAGCAAGAATGACATTCGCCAATGGGTCGGCGCACCGCAACAGCTGACCGACGAAGCGCAGACCATCGCGCGCATCACCGGCTATCAGCCGACCAGCCAGTTTTTCCTCGTGCGCGCCGACAATCAGCAGCAATTGCTCGAGCGTCAGGCCGCGCTGAGCGAGCGTCTGCAGCAACTGGTCAACCTCGACAAGCTGCAAGGCTATCTGGCCCTCGATCAACTGCTCAGCCCGCCGAACCAGCAAGAACAGGTACGTCAGGCGCTGAACAAACTGCCGCAATACTGGCAGCCACTGCTCGACCTCGGCGTGCCGCTCGCCGCGCTGCAAACCGAACTACAGCAATTGCAGACCGTGCCCGCCGAAGACATCGACGCGGCTCTGGCCGGCCCGCTCGGCGAACCTTATCGCACGCTCTGGCTCGGCCCCAGCGAAGACGGCGTAGCGGCAATGACCAGCCTGCAAGGCCTGAACAACCCGGCACTGTTGCGCGTGCAGGCGCTGGATTTGCCGGGGGTGACGCTGGTCGATCGCCTCGGTGAGTTGAACGAGGTATTCGCCGCGACGCAGATCAGCGCCGCTGAACTGAAACTCGCTTCCTGCGCGTTGATCGTGCTGGTGCTGATGCTGCCGTTCGGTCTCGGCGGTGCGTTGCGCATCGTTGCCCTGCCGTTGCTCGCCGCGTTGTGCAGCCTCGCCAGTCTCGGCTGGCTCGGTCAGCCGCTGACCCTGTTCAGCCTGTTCGGCCTGCTGCTGGTCACAGCGATCAGCGTCGACTACGCGATTCTCATGCGCGAACAGGTCGGCGGTGCGGCGGTGAGCCTGCTCGGTACCTTGCTCGCGGCTGTGACGACATGGCTGTCGTTCGGTTTGCTGGCGGTTTCCAGCACCCCGGCGGTGAGCAACTTCGGGCTGTCGGTGAGCCTCGGTCTGGCGTTCAGTTTCATGCTCGCACCGTGGGCCGGGCGCCACGAACACACGGCAGCCGTCGCGGAGCCAGCGGCATGATGGTCGCCGCTTTCTGGCTGCTGGCTCTGGCGTTGTTCGCTGTGGCCACGCGCATCGGGCGCCACTTCGGCCTGATCCCGATCGTCAGCCAATTGCTGCTGGCGAGCTTCGGCTTGCCGCTGCTGATGTACTTCTGGATCGAGCCGGGCTGGCAGCTCAGCGGCGCGCAACTGATTGCGCCTGACTGGCTGAAAAACCTCTACAGCCTGAGTTTTGCCCTACTGCTCGGGCATATCCTCAGTGATGTGATCGATCTGAAACTCGATCGCCAGAGCGTGAAAATCGCCGTGCCGAGTTTCCTCGTGCCGTTTGCCTGTGGCCTGGCCGCTGCCTATTGGCTGCTGCCGACGCAACCGTGGCTCAACTCGCTGGCCATCGGTCTGGTGTTCGCGATCACCGCGATCCCGGTGCTGTACCTGTATCTGCGCCACATCGATTATCCGCCCGCCGCCACTCGCCGGTTGGTGCAGACCGCGATCCTCATCGATCTGACCTGCTGGACGCTGTTCGGCCTCGCCCAGGGCAGCCTGCATCTGAGCAGTCTGCTGCTGCCGCTGGCTCTCGCCCTGGTGCCGTTACTGTTGCATCTGTTGCGTGTGCGTCGACCGCTGACCTATAGCCTCGGTTTCTTTGCGCTGTTGGTAATGGCCGAGCACTACAAACTCAACGCACTGATCTTCGGCATCGGCTACCTGCTATGCATGGCCGCGCTGAAAGTGCCGTTGGTACTGCCATTGCCGGCGCGCTGGATGAGCCGTTTGCAGACGTGGCTGGCGATCCCGCTGATTCTGACGTTCGGCATCGTCCAGATCGACGTGCACAGTGCGCTCTCCAGCCTTGGTCCGCTGCAATGGGCGGCGCTGCTGCTGTTGCCGATTGCCAGTAAACTGCTCGGCAACTGGCTCGGCCTCGGCTGGGCCGGCGCCTCGTTCGAAGGCGCCAGCCGCTGGCGCGAAAGTGTGCTGCTGAATATTCGCGGCCTGAGCGAAATCGTCTTTCTCAATCTGCTCTTGCAACAACAGCTCATCACCCCGGCGCTGTACTTCGCGCTGATGCTGATGGGCCTGATCGCGACGCTGCTACCGGCCCTGATCGGCCTGCATCGCGCGCCATTGAATCTGCAACATCCTTTGCCCCGGAGCTCACGTGCCAATCGTTGAAATGGAATCCCGTCAGGTCGTGATCATCGGCGCCGGTCCGTCCGGCGCCATCGCCGCCGCGCTGCTCAAGCGCAAGGGCCACGATGTACTGGTGATCGAGCGCCAGCACTTTCCGCGCTTTTCGATCGGTGAAAGCCTGCTCAGCCATTGTCTGGATTTCGTCGAAGAAGCCGGCATGCTCGACGCCGTCAATGCCGCCGGATTCCAGCGAAAGACCGGCGCCGCATTCGCCTGGGGCGAGCGTTACAGCGCCTTCGATTTCGGTGACACCTTTACCGGCGGCAAACCGACCACGTTTCAGGTGCAGCGCGCCGATTTTGACAAACTGCTGGCTGATCAGGCGGCGCTGCAAGGCGCGGAAATCCGCTACGGTGACGCCATCGTCAGCGTCGATTTCGAGCGGACGAAACCGCAGCTGAATGTACGTCGCGAGGACGGCGGCGACTATCGCGTCGAAGCGGATTTCGTCCTTGATGCCAGCGGCTACGGTCGTGTGCTGTCGCGACTGCTGGATCTGGAAGCGCCGTCGAACTTCCCGGTGCGCCAAGCGGTGTTCACCCACGTCGAAGATCACATCGACAACCCGGCGTTCGACCGCGAGAAAATCCTCGTCACCACCCATCCAGAGCATCGCGATGTCTGGTTCTGGACGATCCCGTTCAGTAATGGACGCTGCTCGGTGGGCGTGGTCGCCGCCGAGGAACATTTCAAGGGTCGCGACAGCGATCTGGATGCCTGTCTGCGCAGCTTCATCGCCGAAACCCCGAGCCTCGCCGGCGTTCTGAACAATGCTGTGTGGGACACCCCTGCACGCACGCTCGGCGGTTACGCCGCCAACGTGAAAACCCTGCACGGGCCGGGCTTTGCCTTGCTCGGCAACGCGGCAGAATTTCTCGACCCGGTGTTCTCCTCCGGCGTGACCATCGCCATGCGCTCGGCGAGCATGGCCGCAGCGGTGCTGCACCGTCAGTTGCAAGGTGAAACCGTCGACTGGCAAGGCGAATTTGCCGAGCCACTCAAGCGCGGCGTCGACACCTTTCGCTGCTACGTCGAGGGCTGGTACGCCGGCACCTTTCAGGACGTGATTTTTTATGAAGACAGTCAGGCGGAAATCCGTCGGATGATCTGTTCGATCCTCGCCGGCTACGCCTGGGATGAACACAACCCGTTCGTCAGCGAAGCGCGTCGCCGCTTGAAGATGATTTCCGAACTCTGTGCAAAGGACGCCACATGAACTACTTGAGCGACAGCTACGTCGAGGAAACCCGCTTCGGTTTCTGGTTCCTGCGCAGCCACACCTGGCAGCACCACGTCTTGCGCGTGGCGATCAATGATTTGCGTGGTTTGTTTAGTGACGCTCTGCCGGAAAGCCCGGTGCTGCTGGATGCTGGTTGCGGACAGGGCAAGTCGTTCGCTCATCTGCGCCAGACCTTTGCGCCACAGCGCCTGATCGGCGTTGATGCCGACCCGCACAGCCTTGAATTGAGCGGCGCAGAAGCGGCGCGTCTGGATCTGGAGGTGGAACTGATCGGCAGTGACTGCGCGACGCTCAATGTGGCGGACGCCAGTGTTGATCTGCTGTTCTGTCATCAGACTTTCCATCATCTGGTCGAGCAGGAAAAAGCCCTCGCCGAGTTTTATCGAGTGCTGAAACCGGGTGGCTATCTGCTGTTCGCCGAGTCCACCGAGGCTTACATTGATACGTGGGTGATCCGCTGGCTGTTCCGTCATCCGATGCACGTGCAAAAGAGTGCGGCGCAGTATCTGCAGATGATTCGCGGGCAGGGTTTCGAATTTGGCGAGGGCAATGTTTCCTACCCGTATTTGTGGTGGAGCCGGTCGAAAGATTTTGGCTTGCTGGAACGGTTCGGGTTGCGCAAACCGAAACCGTTTGGCGAGCGCGAAGAGACGTTGGTCAACGTTGTCGCGCGCAAACCGCTTGAAGGTGATCGTTGATGCTACACATAACCTGTGGGAGCGAGCCTGCTCGCGAAAGCGGTGGGTCAGCCAACCTCTTTGTTGAATGTGCCGGCGCCTTCGCGAGCAGGCTCGCTCCCACAGTGTCCGCGGTGTGGCGATTTTTTGTGGTCGGCGTGATGCTTCTGTTGAGCGCCTGCGCCAGCCAGGCGCCGTTGCCTGCGGGCAATCCAACACTCCCGCTGCCTCTGCAACTGCACATCGAACGCCAACAAGCCGAACAACGCCAGGACTGGCTGCTGGTGATCCAGCGCGAAGGCCCGGGTATCCGCTGGTCGATGATGGACCCGCTGGGCATTCCCCAAGCGCGGCAGCAACTGATCGACGGCCACTGGCAGGCCGATGGGCTGCTGCCACCGAACCCAGAAGCCCGAGAGCTGTTTGCCGCGCTGTTGTTCGCCCTGACCCCGTCCGGCGAGCTGCTGCGCAATTACCCCGCCGCACTGCAACAGGGCCAGCAACGCGCCCTGCCGGCGCGCTGGGATATCCGTTATTCACAACCGTTGAGCTTCGAATTGAACCTGCCTCAAGGCCCGCACTACCGCGTTTCTCCGTTGGGTGAACCGACGCCATGACCGCTTACCTGAATGCCCTCGGCGTGATCTGCGCGCTGGGCCGCGACAAACAAGCCGTCGCGCGCAAGCTGTTCGCCGGCGACTGCTCAGGCATGCGCCGCGAGTCCGGCTGGGTGGCGGAGCGTGAGTTGCCCGTCGCGGCCGTCCAGGGCGAACTGGCGCCGATCCCGGCAGAACTCGCCGATCAGCGCAGCCGCAACAATCAGCTGCTGCTGGAAGCGGCGTTGCAGATTCGCGATGACATTGATCAAGCGATCCAGACCTACGGCCGCGACCGCCTTGGTGTCGTGCTCGGCACCAGCACCTCGGGCATCGACGAGGCCAGTCGAGGTCTGGCGCACTACATCCGCGAGCAGCAGTTCCCGGCGGAATACGATTATCGTCAACAGGAACTCGGCGCCCCGGCCAACTTCCTCGCCGACTGGCTGCAACTGAGCGGCCCGGCCTATGTGATTTCCACCGCTTGCACTTCCAGCGCCCGTGCCTTGATGAGCGCTCAGCGTTTGCTCGATCTGGGCCTGTGCGACGCGGTGCTGTGTGGCGGCGTCGACAGCCTGTGCAAACTGACCCTCAACGGTTTCTCGTCACTTGAAGCGATGTCCGACGAGCGCTGCAATCCGTTCTCGGCCAACCGCAGCGGCATCAATATCGGCGAAGCGGCGGTGCTGTTTGTCATGAGCAAACAACAGGGCAAAGGCCCAGCCATTGCCTTGCTCGGCGCCGGCGCCAGCTCCGACGCCCATCATATTTCTGCCCCTGAACCGACCGGGCGCGGCGCCCTGCAAGCGATGCAGAAAGCCTTGAGCCGCGCTCATCTGCAAGCAGCGCAGATCAACTACCTGAACCTGCACGGCACCGCTACCCAACACAACGACGCAATGGAAAGCCTGGCGGTTGCCGCGCTGTTCCCCGCAGGCGTGGCTTGTTCATCGACCAAGCCGATGACCGGCCACACCCTTGGCGCGGCCGGTGCGCTGGAAGCAGCGTTTTGCTGGTTGAGCCTGAGCACCGACAACCCCGACCACGCCTTGCCGCCACACGTCTGGGACGCTCAGCCCGATCCTGCGCTGCCACCGCTGAAGTGGGTGACCGCGAGCGAGCGCCTGACGTCCATTGCACCCCGCTACCTGATGAGCAACTCGTTTGCCTTCGGCGGCAACAACGTCAGCCTGATTATCGGAGACGCCCCATGATCCCCTGGCCGCTCGCCGAACTGCTGCCCCATGCGGGCGACATGATTCTGATCGACAGCATCACAAGTTTTGACGATGAGCAGATCTACACCCGTCTCACGGTCCAGCCTGATGGCCTGTTCAACCTGCCCGACGGCAGCCTGCCGGCCTGGGTCGGCATCGAACTGATGGCGCAGAGCGTCGCCGCATTTGCCGGTTGCCACGCGCGGCAGAAAGGCAATCCGGTGGAGCTGGGCTTTCTGCTCGGTACGCGCAAGTTCGAGTGCAACGTCGAAGCGTTTCCCGCCGGCAGCGAACTGACCATCCATGGTCTGCGTTCGCTGGAAGATGACAACGGCATGGGCGTCTTCGAATGCCATATCAACGGCGCCGGCATTCACGCCAGCGCACGCCTGAACGTGTTCCGTCCGCCTCAGGTCAATCAATATCTGCAACAGACACAGGAGTCGAACGATGACTGAATCCGTACTGGTCACCGGCTCCAGCCGTGGCATCGGCCGCGCCATTGCCTTGCGCCTCGCAAAGGCCGGGTACGACATCGTCCTGCACTGCCGCAGCGGCGTAGCCGAAGCGCAAGGCGTTCACGCAGAAATCGAAGCACTGGGGCGCAAGGCGCGCATCCTGCAATTCGACGTTGCCGATCGCGAAACCTGCAAAACCATTCTGGAAGCCGACGTCGAAAGCCACGGCGCCTATTACGGCGTGGTGTTGAATGCCGGGCTGACCCGCGATGGCGCATTTCCAGCTCTGAGTGACGACGATTGGGACGTGGTGTTGCGCACTAACCTTGACGGTTTCTACAACGTCCTGCACCCGGTGATGATGCCGATGATCCGCCGCCGTGCCGCTGGTCGCATTGTCTGCATCACCTCGGTGTCGGGGCTGATCGGCAACCGTGGCCAGGTCAACTACAGCGCCTCCAAGGCCGGCGTGATTGGCGCGGCAAAGGCGTTGGCGATCGAGCTGGGCAAGCGCAAAATCACCGTTAACTGCATCGCACCGGGCCTGATCGACACGGCGATGCTGGATGAAAACGTGCCGGTGGAAGAGTTGATGAAGATGATCCCCGCGCAACGCATGGGCACCCCGGAAGAGGTGGCCAGTGCGGTGAATTTCCTGATGTCGGCGGAAGCCTCGTACATCACCCGCCAGGTGCTGGCGGTCAACGGAGGCTTGTGCTGATGAAGCGCGTCGTCGTCACCGGCATGGCCGGCATCACCTCGCTGGGCAGCGACTGGGAGACCATCGCCGGCAACTTCGCGGCTAACCGCAGCGGCATCCGCCGGATGGACGAGTGGGATCGTTTCAGCGAACTCAACACGCGCCTGGCCGGGCCGATCGATGACTTTGCAGTGCCTGCGCACTGGACGCGCAAGCAACTGCGCAGCATGGGCCGGGTGTCGCGGCTGGCGGTCGGCGCAGCAGAAAAAGCCCTGGCTGACGCCGGTTTGCTCGGTGACGAATCGATCAAGGACGGCAGAATGGGCGTGGCTTGCGGTTCGTCCACCGGCAGCACCGACGAGATCAAAGCGTTCGGCAACATGCTGCTCAACTCTGTCGCCGAAGGCCTCAACGCCAACTCCTACGTGCGGATGATGCCGCACACCACCGCCGCCAACATCAGCATCTTCTTTGGTCTCACCGGGCGGCTGATCCCGACGTCCAGCGCGTGCACCAGCGGCAGCCAGGGCATCGGTTACGCCTACGAGGCGATCAAATTCGGCCGCCTGCCGTTGATGCTCGCCGGCGGCGCCGAAGAGCTGTGCCCGACCGAAGCCATGGTCTTCGACGCACTCTACGCCACCAGCCTGAAAAACGATGCGCCGCAGACCAGTCCACGCCCGTACGACAAGGGCCGCGATGGCCTGGTGATCGGTGAAGGCGGCGGCATGCTGGTCCTTGAAGAGCTGGAACATGCTCTGGCGCGCGGTGCGCATATCCACGCCGAGATCGTCGGTTTCGGTAGCAACGCCGACGGCCAGCACACCACACGCCCGGAACAAGTGACCATGCGCCGTGCCATGGAACTGGCGCTGGAAGACGCCGGCCTGACGCCGGAGGCCATTGGCTATGTAAATGGCCACGGCACCGCTACAGAACAGGGCGACATTGCCGAAACACTGGCGACCAGCAGTTTGTTCGGTGAACGCATGCCGATCAGCTCGCAGAAGAGTTTCCTCGGCCACACCCTCGGCGCCTGCGGTGCGCTGGAGTCGTGGTTCAGCATCGAGATGATGAACCGCGACCTGTACGTGCACACGTTCAACCTCGACGAGGTCGATCCGCACTGCGGCAAACTCGATTACCTGCGCGGCGAATTCCGCCAGATGCATCACGACTATGTGATGAACAACAATTTCGCTTTTGGTGGCGTCAACACCTCGTTGATTTTCCGCCGCTGGCACTGACCGCAACACGTTTGGAGTGAAGGGAATGACTCAGTTTCACCGCATCGCCGCTCTGTTGGCACTGGCTTTTGTGCTCGGCGGTTGCACCAGCAAACCGGTCTACAACGCCAAGGAAGAGTTCTCGCACAACCTCGGCTTCACCCAGCAACAGATGAGCCGCGCCATCGTCACGGCGCTGAACGACCGCCAGTGGGTCGTGCAATCGGTGCGTCCGGGCATGATCAAAGCAGCGATCACCGTGCGCGGTCGCCATCACGCCGAAGTCGACATCCCGTTCACCCCGACTTCGTTTGAAATCGACTACCGCAGCAGCTACGGCCTCGATGCCAAGGACGGCAAGATCCACGGCAACTACAACCGCTGGGTCAATCGCCTGCGCGACAACGTGCTCAAAGAGCTGTCGATCAACCCGGACATCGAAGCCGTCAACAGCTTGGGCATCATCAAACAGGGCGCCGACGAGCCGACTTACCTGAGCTTCCGCGAAGGCGTTAAACGCGCCACCGACGCCGGCCTGCTCGACGGCAGCGTGAAGTTCTATCTGGCCGGCGAAACGCTGCCAAAACAGGTGCGCAAACTCGACACCGTGAGCAGCAGCCGCAAGACCAACGGCTCGAACAAATCCGACGAAGACGCCTGCTTCTGGGCCTTGCAATCGGCCTTGGCCACCCTGCAAAACGCCGCAAAAAAAGCCGACGCCAATGCGGTGATCAACATCGCCAGCGTCGACCAGCGCGACCTGTACAAAGACACCGAAAAATTCCAGTGCCGTGCCGGGCTGGTGGTGTCGAGCGTGGCGCTGCGCGGGGATTTGGCGCACGTGGATTGATGGGATTGTAGAAACGACAAAGGGCGCCATTCGGCGCCCTTTCACAAACAGGTTGGCTTGTCATCGCCAATTACCTGTCTGGCTCTGCGATGGCTGGTCACCCAGGATCCTCAGAGTCTCACAAGCCCCTTGCGGGAACATTTTGGGGCGTTGCCCAACATCCTGAGGCGGGCACGGGCAATCGTCCCATGCACTTTGGCGATGAACCGAAGATCTCCCCCTGCTTCATCCAGGCAAATCTCAAGATAGGTCACCAAGTCCTCTTCAGTTTTCAAATAATCGATTGAGTCCCAGTTCGTGAATTTTTCGATCATGTTTTTTCTTGATGATTTCTGGCGTTAAGAAAATTAACGTCCTTAGGTTATTCACACAAGGCACTCACTTCTGAAGTTTTCGTAGGGAATGCACTGACCTTGTGTAGTCCAGATCGCAATCACCTCAAATCCGCGATCAAGCGAAGATAAATTTTCTCGCCACAAGGGCACCATTCGGCGCCCTGCTCATTTCAGCTCTACACTCGTCCGGACAGGCCGTCGCACCGCGCCTGATGGAACGGCGAGCCTATCAGCCCTGCACTCGCGGTTCTCTTTCACCGTCAAGGAGATGACCATGCAAGTGAAAGCCCTGATCGCCGCTGCGCTTCTCGCGCTACTGCCCAGCGCCAGCCAAGCCACCAACCTGATGTACATGCCCTTCGAAACCGTGCTGTCGGACGCGATTCGCGCCGGACGGCTGGATGGCAGTGTGAAGTTCTATTTGCTCGGCAATGGGCCGCAGGGCACTCAGCAGTTACTGCGCCGGGGGGTGGTCAGTGATTTGAAGACCAATGGGTTCAACAAGAGCGACCACAACTCCTGCGAGTGGGTGTTGCAGTCGAATCTGATCAAGCTGCAGGCCGATGCCAAGCGGGTCGGGGCGAATGCAGTGGTCAATATCGTCAGTTACTACGACCAGCATGTGCGCAAGGACTTGAATACCTACGAGTGCCGGGCGGGGATTTTTGTCACGCGGGTGGCGTTGAAGGGGGATTTGGTGCGGTTGCCATGAACATTGTGTTGATTGAGCGGACGTCTTCGCGAGCAGGCTCGCTCCCACCTTGGAATGCGTTCCCCTGTGGGAGTGAGCCTGCTCGCGATTTGATTGCGCAGCAATCACGCCTTTGAAGGTTCGACCTTTTGCGTGAGCAGGTCGACGAACGCCTTGGCCATTGGCGACTTCTGATCCTTGCGCTGCACCAGCCACACCGCCGACACCGCTTCCGGATCGAGCAACGGGCGGTAGACCACGCCGTCGATACGCATCCGCTGATAAGACGCCGGCAGCACCGAAACCCCCAGCCCCGCTGCGACCAGACCGATGATGGTCATGGCTTCCCCCGCCTCTTGGGCGAAATGCGGGCTGAACCCGGCATCACGCGCCAGGCTCAGCAATTGTGCATACAGCCCGCTGCCGTAGCTGCGCGGAAAGAACACGAACGGCTCCAGCGCCAGCGCCGAGAGGAACAAGCCCTCCTCCGATCCCTGGGCCAGTGGATGCTTGGAACCGAGCACGGCGACCAGCGGCTCACGCATCAACTCCACCACACTCAGCGAATCGGGCAAACCCAGCGGGCGCATGATGCCCACCTCTATCGACTCATCCACCAAACCCTCGGCGACTTGCGTGCTGCTCATCTCCCGCAGATTGAGGTGCACCGCTGGAAAACGCTGGCGAAAGGAAAAAATCGCCTGGGGAATGGTCGAGTTGAACGGTGCCGACGAGGTGAAGCCAATCTTCAACTCACCCAGCTCACCGAGTTGCGCACGTCGGGCAACATCCGCCGCTTTATCAACCTGCGCCAGCACCAACCGCGCCTCCTCCAGAAACAATCGCCCGGCCTCACTCAGCTCGACCCGACGATTAGTCCGTTCGAACAGTCGCGCGCCTACCTCTTGCTCCAGCGCCTGAATCTGCTGGCTCAGTGGTGGCTGAGAAATCCCCAGCACTTGTGCGGCACGGCCAAAATGCAGCTCTTCGGCAACGGCGATGAAGTAGCGCAGATGACGCAATTCCATGGAAACCTCATTAGGTCGTTAAAGCTATCAAACAGGTCGAACAATATATTGGATAGAAACATTAGCCAGCTATATGATTTTTTCATTGCCTGCCTGGCCGTGCCCTCCGAGGTCTGAAGTGAAAACTGCTGTCGCGCCCCTTGCCCATGAAGTCCCGCCCGCCGCTGCGGACGATGTCGTCGCCGAGCTGCAAGAGATCTACATCGAAAAAGGCACGCCGATGTTCATGCGCACGGTGCTGGCGCTGTTCAGCGGCGGTTTTGCGACGTTTGCCCTGCTGTATTGCGTGCAGCCAATGATGCCGCTGTTGTCCCAAGAATACGGTATCAACGCCGCGCAGAGCAGCCTGATCCTCTCGGTGGCCACCGGCATGCTCGCCATCGGCCTGCTGATCACCGGGCCGATTTCCGATCGGGTCGGGCGCAAACCGGTGATGGTGACTGCGCTGTTCGCAGCAGCGCTGTGCACCATGGCCAGCGCGATGATGCCGAGCTGGGAAGGCGTGCTGATCATGCGTGCGCTGATCGGGCTATCACTGAGCGGGCTGGCGGCGGTGGCAATGACTTATCTGAGCGAAGAGATTCATCCACAGCACATCGGCCTGGCGATGGGGTTGTACATCGGCGGCAACGCGATTGGCGGGATGAGCGGGCGCTTGATCACCGGAGTACTGATCGACTTTGTCAGCTGGCACACGGCGATGCTGGTGATCGGCGGTCTGGCGATGATTGCCGCAGCGGTGTTCTGGAAGATCCTTCCGGAGTCGCGCAACTTCCGTTCGCGCTCACTGCACCCACGCAGTTTGCTCGACGGTTTCACCATGCACTTTCGTGATGCCGGTCTGCCGCTGCTGTTTCTTGAGGCGTTCGTGCTGATGGGCGCGTTCGTCACGCTGTTCAACTACATCGGCTATCGCTTGCTGGCCGCACCGTACAACCTCGATCAGGTGTTCGTGGGCTTGCTGTCGGTGGTGTATCTGTCGGGGATCTACAGCTCGGCGAAGATTGGCTCGCTGGCAGACAAACTGGGGCGACGCAAAGTGCTGTGGGCGACGATTGCTCTGATGTTTGCCGGCCTTGCCTTGACGATGTTTACGCCACTGTTGCTGGTGATCATCGGCATGCTGATTTTCACCTTTGGCTTCTTTGGCGCGCATTCGGTGGCTAGTAGCTGGATCGGTCGACGCGCGACGAAGGCAAAGGGGCAGGCCTCGTCGTTGTACCTGTTCAGCTATTACGCAGGATCGAGCATTGCAGGCACGGCGGGCGGGGTGTTCTGGCATCTCGGCGGCTGGAATGGCATAGGCCTGTTTATTGGTGCGCTGTTGCTGATTGCGCTGCTGGTGGCGTTGAAGCTGGCGAAGTTGCCGCCGTTGCAGGGTGTTAAGGCCTGAGACAAAACCCATGTGAGAGCGAGCCTGCTCGCGAAGGCGTTTTGTCAGTTGATGCAAAGTTTGCTGATCCACCGCTATCGCGAGCAGGCTCACTCCTACAATTGATCTGCGTACAACGTTGAATCGTGGAAACAAAAACGCCCGGCATTTAGCCGGGCGTTTTTTATGGTGTGGCGATCACTCGTGATACTGCGCCGACAATTCATGCACCGCGCGCAGGAAGGCGCCCGCATGCTCCGGATCAACCTCAGGCGTGATGCCGTGACCGAGGTTGAACACATGGCCACTGCCCTTGCCATAGCTGGCCAGAATGCGTCCGACTTCAGTGCGGATCGCTTCCGGTTTGGCGTAGAGCACGGTCGGGTCCATGTTGCCTTGCAAGGCAACCTTGTCACCAACACGGGCGCGGGCGTTGCCGATGTCGCAGGTCCAGTCCAGGCCCAGTGCGTCGGCACCAGCCTCGGCGATGCTTTCCAGCCACAGGCCGCCGTTTTTGGTGAAGAGGATCACCGGCACCTTGCGACCGTCGTGTTCGCGGATCAGGCCGCCGACGATTTTCTTCATGTAGGCCAGCGAGAACTCCTGATACGCCGCCGCCGACAGGTTGCCGCCCCAGGTGTCGAAAATCTGCACCGCTTGCGCGCCAGCCATGATCTGGCCGTTGAGGTACGAGGTCACCGACTGCGCCAGTTTATCCAGCAGCAGGTGCATGGCTTGTGGGTTGTCGTAGAGCATGGCTTTGGTCTTGCGGAAGTCTTTCGACGAACCGCCTTCAACCATGTAGGTCGCCAGGGTCCACGGGCTGCCGGAGAAACCGATCAACGGCACACGGCCGTTCAGCTCGCGACGGATGGTGCTGACTGCGTCCATCACATAGCCGAGGTCTTTGTGCGGATCAGGGATTGGCAAGGCTTCGATGTCAGCGAGGGTGCTGACGACTTTCTTGAAGCGCGGACCTTCACCGGTCTCGAAGTACAGGCCTTGGCCCATGGCATCAGGGATGGTGAGGATGTCAGAAAACAGGATCGCCGCGTCCAGTTGTGGATAACGGTCGAGCGGTTGCATGGTGACTTCGCAGGCGAATTCCGGATTCATGCACAGGCTCATGAAATCACCGGCCTGGGCGCGGCTGGCGCGGTATTCCGGCAGGTAGCGGCCGGCCTGGCGCATCATCCACACCGGGGTGACGTCAACGGGTTGCTTGAGCAGGGCGCGGAGGAAACGGTCGTTCTTCAGGGCAGTCATGTCGGCATCCGGAAAAAAAGTGCGGGCATTTTCTCAGAGCGCGGCGCAAAAGGCACGGATGCAGGTCAGCCTTTTGTCTATCGGGTCAATTTATTGCGTTGGAAACGCGTTATCAGCAACACCGAGAAACAACTGTGGGAGCGAGCCTGCTCGCGAAGAGGCCGGCACATCCAACATTGCAGTTGGCTGACAGACCGCTTTCGCGAGCAGGCTCGCTCCCACAGGGGTGTTGCTTTGGCTCAGGAGCCGGGATCAGACGCCCAGGTAATCGAGGATCCCTTCGGCGGCGTTGCGACCTTCGAAGATCGCCGTCACCACCAGGTCGGAACCGCGCACCATGTCGCCACCGGCAAAGATTTTCGGGTTGCTGGTCTGGTGCTTGTACTGACCTTGCTCAGGCGCAACAACGCGGCCCTGGCTGTCGGTCTGGATTTCGAACTGTTCGAACCACGGCGCCGGGCTCGGGCGGAAACCGAAGGCGATGACCACGGCATCAGCCGGGATGATCTCTTCGGAACCCGGGATCGGCTCTGGGCTGCGACGGCCACGGGCGTCCGGTTCGCCGAGACGGGTCTCGACCACTTTCACGCCTTCAACCTTGTCTTCGCCGACGATAGCGATCGGCTGGCGGTTGTAGAGGAATTTCACGCCTTCTTCCTTGGCGTTCTTCACCTCTTTGCGCGAGCCGGGCATGTTCGCTTCGTCGCGACGATAAGCGCAGGTCACCGACTTGGCGCCCTGACGGATCGACGTGCGGTTGCAGTCCATCGCCGTGTCGCCGCCGCCGAGTACCACAACCTTCTTGCCTTTCATGTCGACGAAATCTTCCGGCGACTTTTCAAAGCCCAGGTTGCGATTGACGTTAGCGATCAGGAAGTCCAGCGCGTCATAAACGCCCGGCAGATCCTCACCGGCAAAACCGCCCTTCATGTAGGTGTAGGTGCCCATGCCCATGAACACTGCGTCGTATTCGGCGAGCAGTTGTTCCATGGTCACGTCTTTGCCGACTTCGGTATTCAGACGGAACTCGATGCCCATGCCAGTGAAGACTTCGCGACGATTGCTCAGCACGGTCTTTTCCAGCTTGAACTCGGGGATGCCGAAGGTCAGCAGACCGCCGATTTCCGGGTTCTTGTCGAACACCACAGGGGTCACGCCGCCGCGTACCAGCACGTCGGCACAGCCCAGACCCGCCGGGCCCGCGCCGATGATGGCGACACGCTTGCCGGTCGGTTTGACCTTGGACATGTCCGGGCGCCAGCCCATGGCGAACGCGGTGTCGGTGATGTACTTCTCGACCGAACCGATGGTCACCGCGCCGAAACCGTCGTTAAGGGTGCAGGCACCCTCGCACAGACGATCCTGCGGGCACACCCGGCCGCAGACTTCCGGCAGGGTGTTGGTCTGGTGCGACAGCTCGGCGGCCTGAAGGATGTTGCCTTCGGCCACCAGCTTCAGCCAGTTGGGAATGAAGTTGTGCACCGGGCACTTCCATTCGCAATACGGGTTGCCGCAACCCAGGCAGCGGTGGGCCTGATCGGCCGACTGCTGGGGTTTGAACGGTTCGTAGATTTCGACGAACTCTTTCTTGCGTTGACGCAACAGTTTCTTCTTCGGATCTTTGCGCCCGACATCGATGAACTGGAAGTCGTTATTCAGACGTTCAGCCATTGTTAAAACCTCATCAAACTCTTCAGGCGCATATCACTGCGGGTTGGCACGAGTGCTGGAAAGCAACGACTTCAGGTTGGCAGCCTTAGGCTTGACCAGCCAGAAACGGCGCAGGTAGTCATCGAGGTTTTCAGCGAGTTCACGACCCCACTCGCTGTCGGTTTCCGCGACGTACTCGTTCAGCACGTTTTGCAGGTGGCTGCGATAGGCTTCCATCGCCTCGCCGCTGATCCGCTGGATTTCCACCAGTTCGTGGTTGACCCGGTCAACGAAGGTGTTGTCCTGATCGAGCACGTAGGCGAAACCACCGGTCATGCCAGAGCCGAAGTTGTAACCGGTCTTGCCCAGAACGCAGACAAAACCACCGGTCATGTACTCACAGCAGTGATCGCCAGTGCCTTCCACAACCGTGTGGGCACCGGAGTTACGCACGGCAAAACGCTCGCCTGCGGTGCCGGCGGCGAACAGCTTGCCGCCCGTGGCGCCATAGAGGCAGGTGTTGCCGATGATGGCGCTTTCCTGAGTTTTGTAAACGCTGCCCTTCGGCGGCACGATGGTCAGCTTGCCACCGGTCATGCCTTTGCCGACGTAGTCGTTGGCGTCGCCTTCGAGGTACATGTTCAGACCGCCGGCGTTCCACACGCCGAAGCTCTGACCCGCCGTGCCCTTGAAGCGGAAGGTGATCGGCGCTTTCGCCATCCCTTGGTTGCCATGCTTGCGGGCGATTTCGCCGGAGATCCGCGCGCCGATCGAACGGTCGCAGTTGCAGATGTCCAGATCGAACTCGGCGCCGCTCATGTCGTTGATCGCCGACGAAGCCATCTCGACCATTTTCTCGGCCAGCAAACCTTGGTCGAACGGCGGGTTGCGCTCAACACCGCAGAACTGCGGTTTGTCTGCCGGGATGTGATCGCTGCCCAACAGCGGCGTCAGGTCCAGGTGGTTTTGCTTGGCGGTCTGGCCTTCGAGGACTTCCAGCAGATCGGTACGACCGATCAGCTCTTCGAGGGAGCGCACGCCGAGCTTGGCCAGCCACTCACGGGTTTCTTCGGCGACGTAGGTGAAGAAATTCACCACCATATCGACGGTACCGATGTAGTGATCCTTGCGCAGCTTCTCGTTCTGCGTCGCGACGCCGGTGGCGCAGTTGTTCAGGTGGCAGATACGCAGGTATTTGCAGCCCAGCGCGATCATCGGCGCAGTACCGAAGCCGAAGCTTTCGGCGCCGAGAATCGCTGCCTTGATCACGTCGAGGCCGGTTTTCAGGCCGCCGTCGGTCTGCACCCGGACCTTGCCGCGCAGGTCATTACCGCGCAGGGTCTGGTGGGTTTCAGCGAGGCCGAGTTCCCACGGTGCGCCGGCGTATTTGATCGAAGTCAGCGGCGAAGCACCGGTGCCACCGTCGTAGCCGGAGATGGTGATCAAGTCCGCATAGGCCTTGGCCACACCGGCGGCGATGGTGCCGACGCCTGCTTCGGCTACCAATTTGACCGAAACCAGTGCTTTTGGGTTGACCTGCTTCAGGTCAAAAATCAGCTGCGACAAGTCTTCGATCGAATAGATGTCGTGGTGCGGCGGCGGCGAAATCAAGGTCACGCCCGGCACTGCATAACGCAGTTTGGCGATCAGCCCGTTCACTTTACCGCCCGGCAGTTGCCCGCCCTCACCCGGCTTGGCGCCTTGCGCGACCTTGATCTGCAGCACTTCAGCGTTGACCAGGTATTCCGGGGTTACCCCGAAACGGCCAGTCGCGACTTGCTTGATTTTCGAGCTCTTGATGGTGCCGTAACGCGCCGGATCTTCACCACCTTCGCCGGAGTTGGAACGCGCACCGAGGCGGTTCATGGCTTCGGCCAGGGCTTCGTGAGCTTCCGGCGACAAGGCGCCCAGCGAGATACCGGCGGAGTCGAAGCGCTTGAGCACCGATTCCAGTGGTTCGATTTCACTGATGTCCAGCGGCTTGTCGAGGGTCTTGACCTTGAACAGGTCGCGGATCATCGACACCGGACGGTTGTCCACCAGCGAGGTGTATTCCTTGAACTTGGCGTAGTCGCCCTGCTGCACGGCAGCTTGCAGGGTGTTGACCACGTCCGGGTTGTACGCGTGGTATTCGCCACCGTGGACGAACTTCAGCAGACCGCCCTGCTGGATCGGCTTGCGCGGACTCCAGGCTTCGCTGGCGAGCGCTTTCTGTTCGGCTTCGATGTCGACGAAACGCGCACCCTTGATGCGGCTCGGCACGCCACGGAAGCTCAGGTCGCACACTTCTTCGGACAGACCGATGGCTTCGAACAGCTGCGCACCACGGTACGAAGCGATGGTCGAAATGCCCATCTTCGACAGAATTTTCAGCAGACCTTTGGTGATGCCTTTGCGGTAGTTCTTGAACACCTCATAGAGGTCGCCCAGCACTTCACCGGTGCGGATCAGGTCGCCCAGCACTTCATAGGCCAGGAACGGATAGACCGCCGAGGCGCCGAAGCCGATCAGCACCGCAAAGTGATGCGGATCGCGCGCGGTTGCGGTTTCAACGAGGATGTTGGAATCGCAGCGCAGGCCTTTTTCGGTCAGGCGGTGGTGTACGGCACCGGTCGCCAGGGATGCGTGGATTGGCAGTTTGCCCGGGGCAATATGGCGGTCGCTCAGAACGATCTGAGTCCGCCCGGCGCGCACGGCTTCCTCAGCCTGATCGGCAACGTTGCGGATCGCCGCTTCGAGGCCAACGCTTTCGTCGTAGTTGAGGTCGATGATCTGCCGCTCGAAACCCGGGCGGTCGAGGTTCATCAGCGAGCGCCACTTGGCCGGCGAGATCACCGGCGAGCTGAGGATCACGCGCGAAGCGTGTTCCGGCGACTCCTGGAAAATGTTGCGCTCGGCACCGAGGCAGATTTCCAGCGACATCACGATCGCTTCACGCAGCGGGTCGATCGGCGGGTTGGTGACCTGCGCGAACTGCTGGCGGAAATAGTCGTACGGCGTGCGCACACGCTGCGAGAGCACGGCCATCGGCGTGTCATCGCCCATCGAGCCAACGGCTTCGTAGCCTTGCTCGCCGAGCGGACGCAGGACCTGATCGCGCTCTTCGAACGTGACCTGATACATCTTCATGTATTGCTTGAGTTGATCAACGTCGTAAAACGCCGAACCGTGGTCGTTGTCTTCCATGGTCGCCTGAATGCGTAGGGCATTCTTGCGCAGCCATTGCTTGTACGGATGACGGGACTTCAGACGGTTGTCGATCGCATCGGTGTCGAGGATCTGCCCGGTTTCGGTGTCCACGGCGAAGATCTGGCCTGGGCCGACACGGCCCTTGGCAATCACGTCTTCCGGTTTGTAGTCCCACACGCCGATTTCCGAGGCGAGGGTGATGAAACCGTTGGTGGTGGTGACCCAGCGTGCCGGACGCAGACCGTTACGGTCGAGCAGGCACACCGCGTAGCGACCGTCGGTCATTACTACACCAGCCGGGCCGTCCCACGGCTCCATGTGCATCGAGTTGTACTCGTAGAACGCACGCAGATCCGGGTCCATGGTTTCAACGTTCTGCCACGCTGGCGGAATGATCATCCGCACACCACGGAACAGGTCGATGCCACCGGTGACCATCAGCTCGAGCATGTTGTCCATGCTCGAGGAGTCGGAACCGACACGGTTGACCAGCGGGCCGAGTTCTTCCAGATCCATCAGATCATTGGTGAACTTGGTCCGACGGGCCTGCGCCCAGTTACGGTTACCGGTGATGGTGTTGATCTCGCCGTTGTGGGCGAGGAAGCGGAATGGCTGGGCCAGCGGCCATTTCGGCAGGGTGTTGGTGGAGAAGCGCTGGTGGAACACGCAGATCGCGGTTTGCAGGCGCTCGTCACTCAGGTCTGGATAAAATGCGGCCAGATCGGCCGGCATCATCAGGCCTTTATAGATGATGGTCTTGTGCGAAAAGCTGCAGATGTAGTGGTCGGAGTCGACGGCGTTGGCCACCGACGAACGACGACGCGCACTGAACAGCTTCACGGCCATGTCCTGATCGCTCAGGCCTTCGCCGCCGATGTACACCTGCTCGATTTGCGGCAGACGCTCAAGGGCCAGGCGGCCGAGGACGCTGGTGTCGATCGGCACTTTGCGCCAGCCGATCAGTTGCAGGCCTTCAGCGAGGATCTCGCGGTTCATGTTCTCGCGAGCGGCTTCGGCCTTGGCCGGATCCTGGTTGAAGAAGACCATGCCCACCGCGTATTGCTTGGGCAGCTCGACGCTGAAGGTTTCCTGGGCAATGGCGCGCAGGAACGCATCAGGTTTTTGAATCAGCAGACCGCAACCGTCACCGGTCTTGCCGTCGGCATTAATCCCACCGCGGTGGGTCATGCAGGTCAGGGCCTCGATGGCCGTTTGCAAAAGGGTATGACTGGGCTCGCCCTGCATGTGGGCTATCAGGCCGAAACCGCAGTTATCCTTGAATTCATCTGGTTGGTACAGACCTGCTTTCATAGACACTTTCTCACCAGGCTGCCTCTTTTCGAGGCAAATTTCTTTTCAATTCAACCACTTGCATCCTGCGCCGAACGTACGCCGGCTTCGCGGGGGCAAAAGGGTGGTCATTGTACACAGCGACACAGAGGCTCACAAATTTGACGACGAAATGTCGCAAATTCATGTCGCATTTGTGAAAGGTTTAAAGCGATCTGCTGTGCTAGTCAAAACTTTTTTAATTTTGACCGCAACGACTCAAAGACTACTGTGACGCAGACACCACAAGGCACGCGGCCTGTGAAGGCGGCGCGCACTCGTAGAAATTTTGAGGTGCTTGGAGAGGCGGCCTGGGTAAGGCCGCCGAATCTTCAGCGAGTTGTTGCCAGTTCCTGTTGGACGCTGGCGACAGTGCGAGGCCAAGGTTTACCAGCCTGAACCTTCGCTGGCAAGGCCTTGATGGCAGAAACGGCTGCATCACGATTGGCGAAGTTGCCGTAGGTGATCACGTAAAGCGGTTTGCCGTTGAGGACTTTCTTGAAATAACGGTACTCACCGCCCTGCTCTTTGACGAAGTTTTGCGCTGCCGCTTCAGAGCTGGTGCCGAGGATCTGCACCACGTAGTTGCCGGTCGGCTGACCGGCATACCAGCTGCCACCGGCGGCTTTGGCAACGGTCACCGGCTTCTCGGCCGGTTTTGCAGCGACGACTGGCTTGGCCGGCGCTGGGGCCGGTTTGGCGACTGGCGCGGCCGGAGCAGGCTTGGCGGTGGCAACCTGAGCAGGAGCAGGAGTCGGTTTGGCGGCCGGCAACGGAACCGGTGTCGGCGCGGGACCGGCAGGAACGCCCGCCGGTGGCGCGGAAGTGGTCACGGTCGGCGGAGTCGCACTGGAACCTTCCAGCGGCACGCCATCGTCGCCTTCGGTAATACCGCCAGCGGCTTCAGCCAGCGGGCCGCGCATGACCGGTTGCGAGTTACCGACCAGCGGCAACGGCATCGGTTGCGTATTGCCGGCGAACTCGACGTTCGGTGCGCCGCCATTGGCACCCTGCCCCAATGGCAACTGTGCCTGTTCATTGGCAGGAGCGCCGGTGGTTGGCGCCTTGTTGCGACCCGGCATCAACCAGGCGGCGGCGACCGCGACCACAACGACGGCGGAAATCGCCAATACGTGTTTCTTCGGCATGTTGAACCCCATACTTGGACGCTTGACCGCAGAGCGGCTGGCAATCATGACTTCGATCAGAGCATCGCGAGCGACCTGGTTGATGTTGCCCGGCCAACCCTCGGCACTTTCGTGAATATCAGAGATCTGATCTGCGCTGAAAAGTTCGACACCCCGGCCGGCACCTTCGAGCCGTTGGTCGAGATATTCGCGGGTTTCTTCTTCGGTGTACGGCTGCAGTTCGATGACGTGGAAACGCTCTTCCTCAAGGTGCAACGCCTCGAGCTGAGCGATCAGCGACGACTCACCGAACAGGAACACATGCGGGCGACCTTCCGGTGCGCCGGCACCCAGCGCCATCAGTGCTTCGAGAGCGGACTCGTCGAGTTGCTCAGCGTCGTCCACCAACAGATAGACTTCCTGGCCGGTCAGTGCGAGTTGCACCACTTGATCGAGAATCGCGCCAACTTCGGCCTGAGCGACGTTCAGCGCCTGCGCCACCTGGCGCAACACACCGGCAGCATCACCGGCGCCACGGGCGGAAACCACCACACTCTGCACCGACTGCTTATTGGTGCTGGCGACCAGCGCCTGACGCAGCAAGGTCTTGCCACTGCCTTGCGGGCCGGTGACCACCAGCAGCAACTGGCTGTAACGCGCCAGATGATGCAGTTGACCCAGCACCGGTTTGCGCTGAGCCGGGAAGAACTTGAAGCCCGGCACGCGTGGCGCGAACGGGTCGTGACTTAACTGGAAATGGCCGAGGAACGCCTCGTCGGCATGCAAACTAGTCATTGGAATCTTTTCAACCTTTAAGCTGAGCCAGGGCGCGGTAATCCGCTCCCAGCGTGGCCTGTAGAACCTCTTTCGGATAATCGTCGGTCACTACCGCTTCGCCCATCCGGCGCAGCAGCACCAGGCGCAGACGACCGTCGATCACTTTTTTGTCGATTGCCATGTGTTGAAGAAAATCGGCTTCGGTCATTTCAGTCGGCGGCACCACTGGCAAGCCGGCGCGCTGGAACAGACGAATACCGCGATCACGCTCCTCGTCACTGATCCAGCCCAGACGCGCGGACATCTCCAGCGCCATCACGGTGCCAGCCGCGACTGCTTCCCCGTGCAACCAGACACCATAGCCCATGTGGGTCTCGATGGCGTGGCCGAAAGTGTGGCCGAGGTTGAGCGTGGCACGTACGCCGGTTTCTTTCTCATCGGCGCCAACCACCGCAGCCTTGGCCGCGCAAGAGCGCTCGATCGCGTAAGTCAGGGCTTTCTGGTCCAGCGCGCGCAGGGCATCGACGTTTTCTTCGAGCCAGGTCAGGAATGGCTCGTCGCAGATCAGCCCGTACTTGATGACTTCGGCCAGACCGGCAGACAGCTCGCGCTCTGGCAGGGTTTTCAGGGACGCCGTATCGATCAGCACCACGTTCGGCTGGTAGAACGCGCCGACCATGTTCTTGCCTAGTGGATGGTTGATACCGGTCTTGCCGCCCACCGAAGAATCGACCTGGGACAGCAATGTCGTCGGAATCTGGATGAAGTCGACACCGCGCTGGTAACACGCTGCGGCAAAACCGGCCATGTCGCCGATCACACCGCCGCCGAGGGCGATCACGGTGGTACGGCGATCATGACGGGCGGTCAGCAGACCGTCGAAGATCAATTGCAGGGTTTCCCAGTTCTTGAAGGCTTCGCCGTCCGGCAACACCACGGAGATCACCGAGAACTGCGCCAGGCTGCGGGTCAGACGTTCAAGATAGAGCGGCGCAACGGTCTCGTTGGAGATGATTGCCACCTGCCGCCCATGGATATGCGGAGCCAGCAGCTCGGGCTGATCCAACAAACCTTCGCCAATATGAATCGGGTAGCTGCGCTCGCCTAGATCGACCTTGAGTGTCTGCATGTGTCCCCACAGTGAAGATGGAAGCAGGCGTCCTGCCCTGAATTATTGGTTATCTGCGGCCTATAGCGGGTATGACGCCGCTTGCACGCCATCCGCCACAACCTCGGCGGACTGTGACAGGACGCCGAGGATAGCGCATTTCGAGCGCTGCTTTAACGGGGAGGAAGCTGCGCCAGACGATCGAGAATGTCGAGCACCACCATACGTGGCGGCCGCTCGTCGGTTTCCACCACCAGATCGGCAATTTCCCGATAAAGCGGATCGCGGATCGCCAGCAGGTCACGCAGGGTTTTTTCCGGATTGGCAGTACGCAGCAACGGCCGGTTGCGATCGCGCGACGTGCGGCCGACCTGCTGCTCCACAGAGGCGTGCAGATACACCACTCGCCCACCCTCATGCAGGGCCTTGCGATTGGCATCGCGCATGACTGCGCCACCGCCGGTCGCCAACACCACACCATCGAACGCGCACAGCTCAGCGATCATCGCCTGCTCACGGTCACGAAAGCCGGGCTCGCCTTCCTTGTCGAAGATCCACGGGATATTGGCGCCCGTGCGCAATTCAATTTCCTTGTCGGAATCTTTGAACGGCAGGCGCAGCTCTTTGGCCAGTAACCGGCCGATGGTGCTTTTGCCAGCACCCATCGGTCCTACAAGAATCAAATTTCGCACAGAATCAACGACTCACAGCAATCGCCTGGTTATTCATGATACGTGGTGTGAGAAATACCAGCAGCTCGGATTTTTTCTCCGATACCACATCACGCCGGAAAAGGCGGCCAAGATACGGCACATCGCCAAGAAATGGCACCTTATCTACGACCTTGCTTTGAGTATTTGAGAAAACACCGCCAATCACGATGGTTTCGCCGTCATTGACTAGTACCTTGGCGTTGACCTCGTTTTTCTTGATCGGCGGCACATCCTGCACTTTGTTCAGGTAATCCGGTTCGTCCTTGGTGACCTTGACCTCCATGATGATGCGGTTATCGGGGGTGATCTGCGGGGTGACTTCCAGTGACAGCGAGGCTTCCTTGAACGACACCGACGTCGCGCCGCTGGAACTGGCTTCCTGATACGGAATCTCGGTGCCTTTGAGGATTTTTGCGGTTTCCTTGTCGGAGGTGACCACCTTCGGCTGCGAGACGATTTCGCCGTTGCCGGTCTTCTCCATGGCAGTCAGCTCAAGATCAAGCAGGACATTGTCGGTAATGAAGGCAATGCCGATCCCCGATGTATTACCCACAGTGCCCATGTCGACGAACGGCGAATTGGTGCTGGTACTGCCCGGCGTACCAATGGTGGTCGATGAACCGTTGACCCCGGAAGCGTTCCAGTTGCCCTTGTTCTGGATCGAGCCGCCCCAGCGCACGCCCAGACTTTTGTCGTAATCGACGTTGGCCTCGACAATCCGCGCTTCGATCATCACCTGACGCACCGGAATATCCAGTTGCGCCACGATCCGCCGCAGTTCGTCGAGGCGATCCTGAGTCTGATAGGCAATGATATTGTTGGTGCGCTCGTCGACGGTAATCGAACCGCGCTCGTCGATTTTCGCCTCGGCACTGGTCACCGACTGGAACAGCTTGGCGATGTCCGCGGCTTTGGCGTAGTTCACCTGTAGCAGCTCGCGGCGCAACGGCGCCAGTTCGGCGATCTGCTTCTGCGACTCCAGTTCCTGACGCTCGCGGGCAGCGATTTCATCGGCCGGAGCCACTAGCAGCACATTGCCGATCTTGCGCTTATCCAGGCCCTTGGTTTTCAACACCAGATCCAGGGCCTGATCCCACGGCACATTTTGCAGGCGCAAGGTGATGCCACCCTGCACCGTGTCGCTGGCAACCAGATTGAGGTTGGTGAAGTCGGCGATCAGTTGCAGCACCGAGCGCACATCAATGTCCTGGAAGTTCAGCGAGAGCTTTTCGCCGACGTACGCCTGGCGGTCAGCGTTACGTTTTTGCAGGTCATCGACAGTCATCGGGCGGATGCTGACGGTCAGTTTGTTGTCGGTCTGGAAGGTGGAGTACTCGTAGGTGCCACTGGGTTCAACAGTAATGACTGTGCGATCAGCGGTTACTCCGGCATTGACGAACTGCACCGGGGTGGCGAAATCCTTGACGTCGAGGCGTACCCGCAACTTGTCTGGCAACTGCGTACGGGCGAAGCTGAGGATGATCTTGCCGTCATGCTCCTGGATATCCGGAGCAATGGTCGGGTCGGACAGGTCGATGACCACATTGCCTTCCCCCGCCGTACCACGCTGGAAGTCCACACCGCGAATCGCCCGGCTTTTCGGCACAAAAGCCTTGGCGGACGCAGCAGCTTTAGCGGTAGCACGAGGTGCAGCGGCAGCGGGACGCGGCGCGGTGGCCGGTGCGCCCTGACCGACCACCACGAACAGGTTATTGCCCTCAACCCGCGTGGTGTACGGCGCCAATTGCGTCAGGCTGACAATCAGCCGCGTGCGTTCCTTGGCCTCAACCACAGTAGCGGTGCGCGCATTGCCACTGCCCAGATCGAGGTTCTTGCTGGCCAACTGACTGGCGACACCGGGCAGGTCCAGGGCAATCCGCGCCGGCGATTCGGTGGTGTAGCCCTTGGGTTGTGGCGGCGGGCCGTCGAACGACAACTTCAGCTCGACGCGATCACCCGGCAACGCCGCCACGTCCAGCATCTTCAGATTGGACGCGAGTACCATCGGCGACATCAGCGCTATCCATAGCGAAAAACCGAGGGTGGAGAAAATCCTGTTCATTGTTCGACTTCCACTATGAGTGCTCTTTCAAAGGAATGGTGCGCGGACGCTCCAGCCAGGCGCCTTCGCCGTCGGGGACGATTTCGACGACATCGACCTGGGTGGCGCTGATAGCGACGATGCGGCCGTCATTGCGCCCCAGGTAATCGCCGACTTTCAGCCGATGCACCCCGCCCGCCCCGCGCAACAGCGCAAAGGAGCCGGAAGCATTGGCAATCGTGCCGACCATCTCGAACTGCTCGATGTTGAAACCTTCGAGGTATTGCTTGACCCGATTGGGATCGGGCTTGACGTTGCGTGAGCCATGTTTCTGCCCGGCCAGGTCAACCCGCACCTGGCGCGAGAACGGACTGCGCAGGTTGGCCGCGCTGTAAGTGAATGTCGGGTAAGACCGGAATGTCGGGGTTGGTTCAATCTTGCCTGCCGGGCGCAGGCGTACTTCATTCAGGTAGGCATCAAGATCGCTGAAGTCATTGCTGCCACCACAACCGTTCAACGCGAGCAGCGTCATCGACAACGCGATGTAACGAGTCGGGCTCATTTCTGCAGCCCCTTGTCGTTATACCGGTAGGTCTTGGCAAGGATGCTCATGCGCAGCTTCGGCCCGCCCTCTTTATCGGCAGGCGCGAGTTCGAAATCGTGCAAGGTGACAATGCGTGGCAGCCCGGCCACGCCACTGACGAAGGTCGCAAGGTCGTGATAGGCACCGGTGACGGTGATCTGGATCGGCAGCTCGATGTAAAACTGCTGGGTGACCTCCGGCAGCAGTTTGATCTCTTCGAACTCCAGGCCGCTGCCCAGCCCCGTGCGGGTGATGTCTTCGAGCAGGCCCGGCACTTCGGTGTCACTGGGCAATTGGCGCAACAGCACGCCAAAGGTGTTTTCCATCGCCTTCATTTGTTGGGTGTACAACTCAAGGTTGGCCGAAAGACGTGCCTTGCTGGCGAACTGCTCCTTGAGCGTGGCTTCTTCCTCGCGCTTGGCTTCGAGTTGGTTTTCCAGGTCACTGATGAAAAAGTTATAACCGAGCGCCAGGACCAACACCATCAACAGCGCCCCGGCGATGGCTTTCACTGCTGCCGGCCATGAGCCGATGTTGCTGGTATCGAGGTCGTTGAAATCGATGTCGCGCAGACTTTCCAGCCATTCGGACGGCTTCATTGCTCGTCCTCCACGGTGCGGGGCTGGGTCTGCCGTACGGTCAACTCGAACGTGTTGGCCTGATCCACCTGGCCCGCCGTCGTCGCCTTCACCTCGTTGAGACTGGGCGCGTCGAACCAGTCGGAAGCATCCAGATTGCGCATCAATTCGGAGACCCGGTTGTTCGATTCGGCTGCACCGCTGATCGACAGGGTTTTGCCAACCATCTTCACGTCGGTGAAATACACACCGTCCGGCAGCGTGCGCGCCAGTTGATCGAAGATTCGCCCACTGATCTGCCGGTTGCCCTGCAAGTCCTGGATGATGCGCATGCGCTCGACCAGTTGCTGACGACGCGCCTTGAGATCGCTGATCTGTTTGATCCGTTCGTCGACCACAGCAATCTGCTTGCCGATGTAATCATTGCGCGCCACTTGTCGTGCAATGGCGGTGCTGATGACCTGATCGGCAATCAGCACCGCACCGACCGAGCCGACCACCACGCCGATCAAGGCCAGCAGAAAGCGCTTGCGCCGCTCTTCGCGACGTTCCTCGCGCCAGGGTAGGAGGTTGATCCGCGCCATCAGTCGAAACTCCTGAGCGCGAGCCCGCAGGCGATCATCAGCGCTGGCGCGTCGCTGGCCAAAGCCCCGGCGTTGACTTTGCTGCTCAGGGCCATGTTGGCAAACGGGTTGGCTACTTGTGTCGGTGTGCTCAGGCGCTGCTCGATCAGCCGATCCAGCCCGGGCACTGAAGCCGTGCCGCCGGCCAGCAGAATGTGATCGACCGCGTTGTATTGCCCGGAGGCGAAGAAGAACTGCAGCGAGCGCGACACTTGCTGCACCAGCGCCTCGCGAAACGGTTGCAAGACCTCGCTGATGTAATCATCGGGCAGACCGCCCTGCTTTTTCGCCAGCCCCGCTTGTTCGAGGGTCAGGCCATAGCGGCGCTGGATTTCCTCGGTCAGTTGCCGGCCGCCGAACAATTGCTCGCGGGTATAGATGATCTTGCCATTGTGCAGGACGCTGAGCGTGGTCATGGTCGCGCCGATGTCGACAACAGCGACAGTCAGACGCTCCTGAGACGCCGCCAGTTGCGTGGCCAGCAAGCCGAACGAGCGCTCCAGCGCATAGGCTTCGACGTCGACTACCCGTGCGGTCAGCCCGGCCAGAGCCAGCGCCGCTTCGCGGACTTCGACGTTTTCCTTGCGACAGGCAGCGAGCAACACGTTGACCCGCTCAGGGTTGCGCGGTGACACGCCCTGGACTTCGAAATCGATGGCGACTTCGTCCAGCGGGTAGGGAATGTACTGATCGGCCTCGATCTTGAGCTGGTTTTCCAGCTCGTCGTCGGACAGCCCGGCGTCCATCTCGATGATCTTGGTGATCACGGCGGAACCGGCCACTGCGACTGCCACGCTCTTGAGCCCGGTGCGCGCCTTGACCAGTAAACGGCTCAGGGCCTGACCGACGCCTTCAAGTTCGGCGATGTTCTTTTCGACCACGGCGTTGACTGGCAATGGCTCTACCGCATACGCCTCGACCCGGTAGCGATCACCCTGACGGCTCAGTTCCAGCAGCTTCACTGACGTGGAACTGATGTCGATCCCCAGTAACGTATTGGCCTTTTTATTGAAGAGTCCCAGCACTACCAATTCCCTATGACTTTCCGTGAGTTACGGACTCTGTAATACGCATTGCGTTCCTTCACCCCGTCTTGACAGAAGCGCAAATGACGCCCCCAGCAGAAAAGTGCTTATAATGCCCAGCGTTTTTTTCCGCTTTTTACTGCAAGCGCGGATGGTTCTGTGTGTAGCCGGAGCCCCGTCGCCAAATTCATTCTTTGCACTGGATGTCCAAAAGCCTTGATTCGTCTGCTGAAATTTTTCGGTTGGTCCATCGTCGCCGTTTTCTGCGGACTGCTTTTAGGTCTCAGCGGCGCGTTTCTTTACCTTAGTCCGGGTTTGCCTTCTGTGGAGGCTCTGCGAAGCATTCAGTTGCAGATTCCGCTGCGGGTCTACTCCAGCGACAACAAGTTGATCGCCGAATTTGGCGAAATGCGCCGTACACCGATCCGTTTCGCCGACATTCCACCCAATTTCATTAATGCGTTACTAAGTGCTGAAGACGACAATTTCGCCAACCACTATGGCGTCGATCCGAGCAGCCTGATGCGCGCCGCGACCCAACTGGTCAAAAGCGGACACATTCAGTCCGGCGGCAGCACCATCACCATGCAGGTAGCGAAGAACTTCTTCCTGACCAGCGAACGCAGCTTCTCGCGCAAAACCACCGAAATTCTTCTGGCCCTGCAGATCGAGCGACAGCTGACCAAGGATGAAATCCTTGAGCTGTACGTGAACAAGATCTATCTGGGCAACCGCGCCTATGGCATCGAAGCGGCGGCGCAGGTGTATTACGGCAAGTCGATCCGTGATGTCAGCCTGGCGCAGATGGCGATGATCGCCGGCCTGCCGAAAGCCCCGTCGCGTTTCAACCCCCTGGCCAACCCGGCACGCAGCAAAGAACGCCGCGACTGGATCCTCGGGCGCATGTACAAGCTCGGCAAGATCAGCGAAGCCGACTACACCGCTGCGATCAACGAGCCGCTGAACGCCAGCTATCACGTGCCGACCCCGGAAGTGAATGCACCGTATATCGCTGAAATGGCCCGTGCCGAGATGGTCGGCCGTTATGGCAGCGACGCTTACACCGAAGGTTTCCGCGTCACCACCACGGTGCCGAGCAACCTGCAGGAAATGGCCAACACCGCGCTGCACGAAGGTTTGATGACCTACGACCAGCGTCACGGCTACCGTGGCCCCGAATCGCGTCTGCCGGGCAAGACCCGTGAGGCCTGGGCCAACGAACTGACCAAGCAGCGCACCATCAGCAGCCTTGAGCCGGCCATCGTCACCCAGGTCGATAAGAACGGCCTGCAAGTGCTGACCCGCACCGGCGAAGAACACGTCGCCTGGGACACCATGAAATGGGCACGACCGTTCCTCAACACCAACAGCATGGGTGCCAATCCGCGCCAGCCGTCGGATGTCGCGGCGGTCGGTGATCTGGTTCGCGTGCAGCGTCAGAAAGACAATTCACTGAAGTTCAGCCAGATCCCGCAGGCGCAAGGTGCGCTGGTGTCGCTGGATCCGCAGAACGGCGCGATTCGCTCGCTGGTCGGCGGTTTCGCCTTCGAACAGAGCAACTACAACCGTGCGATGCAGGCCAAGCGTCAGCCGGGCTCGAGCTTCAAGCCGTTCGTCTACAGCGCCGCGCTGGATAGCGGCTACACCGCTGCCACGCTGGTCAACGATGCGCCGATCGTGTTTGTCGACGAATATCTGGACAAGGTCTGGCGCCCGAAGAACGACACCAACACCTTCCTCGGCCCGATCCGCCTGCGTGAGGCGCTGTACAAGTCGCGTAACCTGGTGTCGATCCGCTTGCTGCAGGCGATGGGCGTAGGCAAGACCATCGACTACATCACCCGTTTCGGCTTCAACAAGCAGGATCTGCCGCCCAACCTGTCGCTGGCGCTGGGTACTGCAACGCTGACGCCGATGGAAATTGCGACCGGTTGGAGTACGTTCGCCAACGGCGGTTACAAGATCACCCCGTACATCATCGACAAGATCGAAAGCCGTAATGGCGACACGCTGTTCGTCGCCAACCCGCCAACCGTGCCTCAGGGCGGTTCGGCGACGGACGGTATCGCCGCACCGCACACCGATTCGTTTACGGTCAACGCCACACCGGTTGCGGGCGAGGCGCCGGGCAGCGCGGCCGTGCCGCAAACGCCGGCAGTGGCCGAGCGAATTGTCGATGGCCGCACCACGTACATCCTCAACAGCATGTTGCAGGACGTGATCAAGCTCGGCACCGGCCGTCGCGCGTTGGCCATGGGCCGCAGCGATATCGCCGGTAAAACCGGTACCACCAACGAATCGAAAGACGCGTGGTTCTCTGGTTACAACGCCGATTACGTGACCACCGTGTGGACCGGTTTCGACCAGCCGGAAAGCCTCGGTCGTCGCGAGTTCGGCGGTACTGTGGCGCTGCCGATCTGGATGAACTACATGTCGGCTGCGCTGAAGGACAAGCCGCCGCACGTGCAGCCTGAGCCGGAAGGCTTGCTGAGTCTGCGCGTGGATCCGGTCAGTGGCCGAGCGGCGACGCCGAGCACGCCAGGCGCGTATTTCGAGCTGTTCAAGTCTGAAGACACGCCGCCGTCGATGAATGAACTGGGTAATGGCGCCGTACCGGGCAGCCCGCTGCCTGCGGATGAGCAGGCGCCGATCGATCTGTTCTGATCCTGAAGCAGCAAAAAGCCCTGCCTTCGTGAGATGTGCGGGGCTTTTTTATGGCTGAAGATCTAGAGCCCCTCACCCTAGCCCTCTCCCGGAGGGAGAGGGGACTGACCGTGGGAAGTTCGCGAGATACGTCGACCTGAAAGCACATCAGCGCCTACAGATTCAATACAACACTTTCAGGTCGGCATCACTCTCCAGCATCCCCCAATCAGTCCCCTCTCCCTCTGGGAGAGGGTTAGGGTGAGGGGGTTCTTGATCTTCAGGCAATAAAAAACCCCGACTCTCACGAGCCGGGGCTTTCGTTTGAAGCGCTACAACGGCTTAGCCGTTGAACACGTCATCCACGCTTTTCAGCGGGTAGTTCTTCGGATACGGCAGGGTCGCCACACCGGTCTCGATTGCGGCTTTGGCCACAGCGTCGGAGATCAGGGTGATCAGGCGCTTGTCCATTGGCTTCGGAATGATGTACTCACGGCCGAATTCCAGCGGAGCACCGCCGTAGGCATCGCACACGTCCTGAGGAACAGGCAGCTTGGCCAGTTCACGCAGGGCGTTGGCGGCAGCCACTTTCATTTCTTCGTTGATGCGCTTGGCGCGAACGTCCAGAGCACCACGGAAGATGAACGGGAAGCCCAACACGTTGTTGACCTGGTTCGGGTAGTCCGAACGGCCGGTGGCCATGATCACGTCGCTACGGGTAGCGTGCGCCAGCTCCGGGGAGATTTCCGGATCCGGGTTCGAGCAGGCGAACACGATCGGGTTGGCCGCCATCGACAGCAGGCCTTCTGCGCTCAGCAGGTTCGGGCCGGACAGACCGACGAACACGTCAGCGCCTGCCAGTGCGTCAGCCAGGCTGCGCTTCTCGGTGGCGTGAGCGAATACCGCTTTGTACTGGTTCAGGTCGTCACGGCCGGAATGGATCACACCGGTACGGTCAACCATGAAGATGTTTTCGATGCGTGCGCCCATGCTCACCAGCAGTTTCATGCAGGAGATGGCAGCAGCGCCGGCGCCCAGGCAGACGATTTTCGCTTCTGGCAGGGTTTTGCCAGCGATTTCCAGGGCGTTGATCATGCCCGCAGCGGTCACGATCGCGGTGCCGTGCTGGTCATCGTGGAAGACCGGAATGTCGCACTGCTCGATCAGAGCACGTTCGATCTCAAAGCACTCTGGCGCCTTGATGTCTTCCAGGTTGATACCGCCGAAAGTGATGGAGATGCGTTTTACGGTATCGATGAAGGCTTGCGGGCTTTCGGAGTCGACTTCGATGTCGAAAACGTCGATGCCGGCGAAGCGCTTGAACAGTACGCCTTTACCTTCCATCACTGGCTTGGAGGCCAATGGGCCGAGGTTGCCCAGACCGAGAATCGCGGTGCCATCGGAAATGACTGCAACCAGGTTGCCCTTGCCGGTGTATTTGTAGGCCAGTTCAGGATCGCGAGCGATCTCACGCACTGGTTCAGCTACGCCGGGGCTGTAGGCCAGCGACAAGTCGCGAGCGGTAGCAGTGGCCTTGGTGAGCTCGACACTCAGCTTCCCTGGACGAGGATTGGCATGATATTCGAGAGCGGCAGTTTTCAGATCAGACATTTTGGCATTCCGCTTTTTACTGTTGGACAGACTGGTCAGCGAGGATACGCGCCTCGCAAAGTCCCCACAAGACTGAGCGGTCACCCCTGTCAAGCGCCCTGCCCTACGACTTTGGGCCAAGAGCCACGGCGCACAAGGGCTGGACTGTTCACAATCGATAGAAAAAATGTCTACAATTTTTCTTCAGCGCAGCGTTTGCAACATCGAAGGATCCGTCAACGGAAGCAGCCAGCGCGACTGGCCGGATTGCAATCCACCGCGCCGGGAACGATCAACGATCCAGCCACGAGCCTCGATCTGCTTGCCTTTCAATGCCTGCAACCGGGCATTGTCAAATTGTCCGACCAGATTGGGTGCAACGCGCAATACAAGCGAGTCCTGCAACTCGATCCAGATTCCGCCTCGATTGCGCTGAACCTTGCTCACACGCCCACTGATCACGGCAAAACCCGAGCGCTGGATCTGCTCCGCTTTCAGTACAGGTGATTGCCGCCAGAGGCCCAGCCCGGCCTTTCGCGCACTACGTTCGGCGGCTTGCTGGCAGGCAACAAGATCGACATTCGGCGCAACCGCGACCTGGAAACCGAGGCCATCGGCGAGCATTTGCGCTTCGAGATTGGCGCCGCTGGTGCTGTAAATATGCGCGAGCGTACGCCCGTAATGGTCTTTGGCTTGCTTGCCGGGGCGCAAACCGACACGTCCGCCGCTGGCATCGACCAGCGCTTGCAGGCGTTTGCGTGCCGCCACGGCGAAGGGTTCGTCGCTGCGGCCCTGCCTGCCCAGCTCAGGCGTGTTGAGGCCGATCATCCGCACGCTGCGACCGTCGCTCAGGCGCAGCGTGTCGCCATCGACCACGCGCTGCACGGTGACGCTGGTCAGCCCCGCAGGCGCCGGGCAAAAGGCCTGAGCGCCGGATAGCCAAATCGCAGACACAAAAAAGGCGCCCGCGAGGGACGCCTTTTTCAGCAACGAGGAAAAGCCCACCGGGCCCTTCAACCTTACTCTGCAGCAGCAGGTTTCTTGCCGAAAGCACCGAAACGGTCTGCGAAGCGCTGAACGCGGCCGCCAGTGTCCAGAGTCTTCTGCTTACCGGTGTAGAACGGGTGGCATTCGTTGCAAACGTCGATTGGCAGAGCTTTGCCGAAAGTCGAACGGGTTTCGAACTTGTTGCCACAGCTGCAGGTAACAGCGATGACTGGGTAATTCGGGTGGATATCAGCTTTCATGGTGTCTTCCTCAGCTAGCGTGCCGCCACCCAACACTATTGTTGAATACCGCACGTAATTAGGCCGCGGATTCTACCAGACCTTTTCAAACACGCAAGCTGTCACCGAGACCGACCGTCTGCTAGGCTCCCGGCCCAATACGCGATTCCCAGTGGGAGCGAGCCTGCTCGCGAATGCGTTGTGTCAGTCAATCCTTAAGCGCCTGATACACCGCCTTCGCGAGCAAGCTCGCTCCCACAATTGATCTGCACTCGTCCCTTATTTTGCGTTTATAGAGATCCCCCCGCGTGCCCGACGCCATTCTGCGCCTAGCCCTGCCTTCACCCTTGCGCCGCCTGTTCGACTATCGAGCGCCGGCCGGCGTGCTGCGTGAGCAATTGCAGCCGGGCATGCGCCTGCGAGTGCCGTTCGGTCGACGCGAGATGATCGGGATTCTGGTCGAGGTCACGGACACCAGCGAAGTGCCGGTGGAGAAACTGAAACCAGCGCTGGCCCTGCTCGACGCCACAGCGCCACTGCCACCGGCGCTGTTCAAGCTGTGCCTGTGGACGTCGCAGTATTATCAGCACAGCCTCGGCGACACCCTGAGCTGGGCGCTGCCAGTCCTGCTGCGCCAAGGCGAGCTGGCAGAGGCGCGGCAGGAACGTTTCTGGTCGATCGTCCCGGGCGCCAGCCTTGATGATCCGCGCATCGCCCGCGCCCCGCGCCAGCGGGAAGCACTCGCCACCCTCGCTCAACACCCGCACGGCGTCGCCCATCAGTTGCTGAGCAAACTGATGCTGAGCAAGGACAGCCTTGATCTGCTGCTGGCGAAAAATCTGGTGCAAGTGGAAATCCGCCGGCATGCACCCGTCGTGCGCCACGAACATTGGCTGGCGCAACCGGAATTACCGCTCAACACCGAACAGCGCGCCGCCTACGAGGCGATCCGCGCCGGCTTCGACAGTTATCACGCGTTCCTGCTCGCCGGGGTCACCGGCAGTGGCAAGACCGAAGTCTATTTGCAACTGATCCGCGAAACCCTCGAAGCCGGCAAACAGGCGCTGGTGCTGATCCCGGAGATCAACCTCGGCCCGCAGACCCTGGCGCGCTTCGAGCAGCGCTTCAATGCGCGCATCGCCCTGCTGCACTCGGCGGTCAATGATCGCGAGCGCCTCGAAGCCTGGCTCGCCGCACGTGATGGCGAGGCCGACATTATTATCGGCACCCGCTCGGCGCTGTTCACGCCGATGAAAAACCCGGGGCTGATCATCATCGATGAAGAGCACGACGGCTCTTATAAACAGCAGGAAGGTTTGCGCTACCACGCCCGTGATCTGGCGCTGGTGCGTGCACGGCAGGAAAACATCCCGATCGTTCTCGGTTCCGCGACGCCATCGCTGGAAAGCCTGCACAACGCCTACACCGGCCGTTACGGCCTCCTACGCCTGAATGAACGTGCTGGCGGTGCCAAGCAGCCACGCTTCCTGCGGCTGGATGTGAAAAGCCGTCCACTGGACAGCGGTATTTCCGGGCCGATGCAACAAGCCATCGGCCAGACCCTCGCCAATGGCCAACAGGTGCTGGTGTTCCTCAACCGTCGCGGTTTCGCACCGACGTTGCTCTGCCACGACTGCGGCTGGATGTCCGAGTGTTCGCGCTGCGATGCGCGGATGACCGTGCACCAGCGTTACGGCGAACTGCGCTGCCACCACTGTGGCTACGTCGAGCGCACGCCGCGCCAATGTCCGAAGTGCAACAAGGTCGATCTGCGACCGGTCGGCGCGGGTACTGAGCGCGCCGAGGAACGTCTGGCGATTCTGTTTCCCGACTACCCGGTACTGCGCGTCGACCGCGACAGTACCTCGCGCAAGGACGCGATGAATCAACTGTTCGCGACGATTCAGAAGGGCCAGCCGTGCATTCTGGTCGGCACGCAGATGTTGGCCAAGGGTCACCATTTTCCAAGGGTGACGCTGGTGTCGATTCTGGATGCTGACGGCGGTCTGTTCTCCGGCGACTTCCGCGCCAGCGAGCGCATGGCGCAGTTGATCGTGCAGGTCGCAGGTCGTGCCGGGCGAGCGGAGGAACCGGGCAAGGTGATTATCCAGACACACCTCGCTGACCATCCTTTATTGGTGCAACTCACCGAACAGGGCTATTTCGCCTTTGCCGAACAGGCCTTGAGCGAGCGCCGCGCCGCCGGGTTGCCGCCGTTTGCGCATCTGGCGCTGTTGCGTGCTGAAGCGCACAAGCCCGGGCAAGCGGAAGGTTTTCTCGATGAGGCGTGTAGCGAAGCCGAGCGTTTGCTGGCAGAGCAGAACCTGAGCGGGATCGAATTGCTCGGGCCAGTGCCAGCACCGATGGAACGCCGCGCCGGGCGTTATCGCGCGCAGCTGCTGTTGCAGGCGACAGCACGGGCGCCGCTGCATCGGTTGCTGGCCAGTTGGTTGCTGGTGCTGGAGCAGATGCCAAGCGGGCGGGCGGTGCGCTGGTCGCTGGATGTCGATCCCGTCGATTTGTATTGAAGATCAAAAGATCGCCGCCTGCGGCAACTCTTGCAGGAAAACGCCTATCCCCTTGTAGGAGCCGCCGCAGGCGGCGATCTTTTGATCTGAATGTCACCACATATCCATAAGCTGCCTGCTAAGGTTGGCAAGCCCGTCTTCGCAACGGATAATGCCCAGTTTTTCCACCCGCGCATCGATGCGCCCGCCGCGCTTGCGGTCGAAAGAGAAGACCATGAAAGACACCATTCGCCAGCTGATCCAACAAGCCCTCACCCAACTCGTCAACGAAGGTGTGTTGCCTGAAGGCCTGTCGCCGGCGATCCAGGTGGAGAACGCCCGTGACAAGACCCACGGCGACTTCGCCAGCAACATCGCCATGATGCTGGCCAAGCCTGCGGGCATGAAGCCGCGCGATCTGGCGGAAAAAATCATTGCCGCACTGCCTGCCGACGAGAACGTCACCAAGGCCGAAATCGCCGGCCCGGGCTTCATCAATTTCTTCCAGAACACCCAGGCCTTGGCCAACCGCCTCGATGCCGCACTGGCTGATGCTCACATTGGCGTGCGCAAGGCTGGCCCGGCGCAGCGCACCGTGGTCGACCTGTCGGCACCGAATCTGGCCAAAGAGATGCACGTCGGCCACTTGCGCTCGACCATCATCGGTGACGGCGTAGCCCGTGTTCTTGAATTCCTCGGCGACGAAGTGATCCGTCAGAACCACGTCGGCGACTGGGGCACCCAGTTCGGCATGCTGATGGCGTATCTGCAGGAAAACCCGATCACCAGCGATGAGCTGTCGGACCTGGAAAACTTCTACCGCGCCGCCAAGCAGCGTTTCGACGAATCCGCAGAATTCGCCGACCGCGCCCGTGGCCTGGTGGTCAAGTTGCAGGCCGGCGATGCCGAGTGCCTGTCGCTGTGGACCCGGTTCAAGGACATCTCGCTGTCGCACTGCCAGAAGATCTACGAACTGCTCAACGTCAAGCTGACCATGGCCGACGTGATGGGTGAAAGCGCCTACAACGACGACCTGATCAACGTGGTCAACGACTTGAAAACCGCTGGCATGCTGGTCGAGAGCAACGGCGCCCAGTGCGTGTTCCTCGACGAATTCAAGAATGCTGACGGCGATCCGCTGCCGGTAATCATCGTCAAGGCTGACGGCGGTTACCTGTACGCCACCACTGACCTCGCCGCCGTGCGCTACCGCAGTGGCAAGCTGAAAGCCGACCGCGCACTGTATTTCGTCGACCAGCGTCAGGCCCTGCACTTCCAGCAAGTGTTCGCTGTGGCGCGCAAGGCCGGTTTCGTCACCCATCCGATGGAAATGGAGCACATGGGCTTCGGCACCATGAACGGCGCCGATGGCCGTCCGTTCAAGACCCGTGACGGCGGCACCGTGAAGCTGATCGACCTGCTCACCGAAGCGCAGGAACGCGCCTACAACCTGGTGAAAGAGAAGAACCCGCAACTGGCCGAAGACGAGCTGCGCAACATCGCCAAAGTCGTCGGCATCGGCGCGGTGAAATACGCCGACCTGTCGAAGCACCGCACCAGCGACTATAGCTTCAACTTCGACCTGATGCTGAATTTCGAAGGCAACACCGCGCCGTACCTGCTTTACGCCTACACCCGCGTGGCCGGTGTGTTCCGCAAGCTGGGCAAGGATTTCAGCGAAGTCGACGGTCAGATCGTTCTCGAAGCCGAGCACGAACTTGAGCTGGCGGCGAAACTGGCGCAGTTCGGTGAAGTGCTGAACAACGTGTCCGACAAAGGCACGCCGCACATTCTCTGCACTTATCTGTACGACGTTGCCGGTCTGTTCTCCAGCTTCTACGAGAACTGCCCGATCCTCGCCGCCGAAACCCCGGCCCAGATGCAGAGCCGTCTGCGTCTGGCCGCGCTGACCGGTCGCACCCTCAAGCAAGGCCTGAAGCTGTTGGGTCTGGAAACTCTGGAGCGTATGTAAGTTGGCTGCCAAGAAAAAACCTGCACCCAAGCGTGGCGCCAGCCGTTACCAAGCTCCTGCGAAGCAACCGATTCCGGGTTGGCTGTGGATGGCCATCGGCCTCACGGTCGGCGCGTTCATCGTGTTTCTGATGAAGCTGGAGCCGGGCAAGGGCAGCGACACGGTCAAGCGCGAGAAAGTCGAACAGGCGCAACAGCAGAAAGCATCGAAGATCGCCGAGGCCAACAAGACCCCGCCGAGCCCGACGCAACCGGTGAAGCCGAAGTACGACTTCTACACCCTGCTGCCGGAATCGGAAGTGATCGTGCCGCCAGACGCCGTGCCGGAGAAGACGTTGCCGACGCCACAAGTGCCGGCCATCCCGACCACGCCGGTGACCCCGGCGGAAGCGGCGAAGATCGACACCGCGCGCGCGCAGGCCGCGCTGGCCGGGATTACCCCGCCGCCAGCGCCACCAGTGAGCAAAGCGGCGCCGGTGACCAAGTTCTTCCTGCAGGCCGGTTCGTTCCGCAAGGAAACCGATGCCGACAAAGTCCGCGCGCAGATCATTCTGCTCGGTCAGGCGGTGGCGGTTGAGTCCGGCACGGTGAAGGATGAAACCTGGTATCGCGTATTGGTCGGGCCGTTCAGCAACCGTGAGCAACTGACTACTGCACAGAAACAACTGGCTGGCGCCGGCTTCAGCAACCTGTTGTTACAACAACGCCAGAGCCGCTGATTCGCCAAACCACCGCGTCATCGTTCTTCGCGAGCAAGCTCGCTCCCACAGGAATAACGCAGTCCCTGTGGGAGCGAGCCTGCTCGCGAAGGCAATGTTTGCAACACCACATATCCCTGATCAGTCCCCGCCGTTCGTCCCTCCGCATCCTCCCCGGTTGAAATCCTCTCCAGCACCCCCATATGAATGGGCATAAGGCACTTTCGCCCCGCTGTGTGGAGACTCTTCCCTTGACCACCATCGTTTCAGTCCGCCGTCACGGCAAAGTCGTCATGGGCGGCGACGGCCAGGTTTCTCTCGGCAATACCGTGATGAAAGGCAACGCGAAAAAAGTTCGTCGCCTGTACCACGGCCAGGTCATCGCCGGTTTTGCCGGTGCCACCGCCGACGCCTTTACCCTCTTCGAACGTTTCGAAGGCCAACTTGAAAAACATCAGGGCCACCTGGTGCGCGCCGCTGTCGAACTCGCCAAAGAATGGCGCACCGACCGCTCCCTGAGCCGCCTCGAAGCCATGCTCGCGGTCGCCAACAAGGACGCCTCGCTGATCATTACCGGCAACGGTGATGTGGTCGAGCCCGAAGATGGCCTGATCGCCATGGGTTCCGGCGGCGGCTACGCGCAAGCCGCGGCCAGCGCCCTGCTGAAAAAGACCGATCTGTCGGCCCGTGAAATCGTCGAAACCGCTCTCGGTATCGCCGGCGACATCTGTGTATTCACCAACCACACTCAGACCATTGAGGAGCAGGATCTCGCTGAATAAGCCTGACGCGGCCCTGTGCCACGGCTTTTTTCTGCTTGAGGACCGTCAATTATTATGTCCATGACTCCCCGCGAAATCGTCCACGAACTCAACCGCCATATCATCGGCCAGGACGATGCCAAGCGCGCCGTCGCGATTGCCCTGCGCAACCGCTGGCGCCGCATGCAGCTGCCTGAAGAGCTGCGCGTTGAAGTGACCCCGAAGAACATCCTGATGATCGGTCCGACCGGTGTCGGTAAAACCGAGATCGCCCGTCGCCTGGCGAAACTGGCCAACGCACCGTTCATCAAGGTCGAAGCGACCAAGTTCACCGAAGTCGGCTACGTCGGTCGTGACGTCGAATCGATCATCCGTGATCTGGCCGACGCCGCGATCAAGATGCTCCGCGAGCAGGAAATGACCCGCGTTCGCCACCGCGCCGAAGACGCTGCCGAGGATCGTATCCTCGACGCACTGCTGCCGCCGGCCCGCATGGGCTTCAGCAATGAAGAAGCGCCGAGCTCCGATTCCAACACCCGTCAGCTGTTCCGCAAGCGCCTGCGCGAAGGTCAGCTGGATGACAAGGAAATCGAAATCGAAGTCGCCGAAGTTGCCGGCATCGAGATCGCCACGCCGCCTGGCATGGAAGAGATGACCAACCAGTTGCAGTCGCTGTTCGCCAACATGGGCAAGGGCAAAAAGAAAGCGCGCAAGCTCAAGGTCAAAGAGGCGCTGAAGCTGGTGCGCGACGAAGAAGCCGGGCGTCTGGTTAACGAAGAAGAGCTGAAGGCTAAGGCGCTGGAAGCCGTTGAACAGCACGGCATCGTGTTCATCGACGAAATCGACAAAGTCGCCAAGCGCGGTAACGTCGGTGGCGCTGATGTGTCCCGTGAAGGCGTACAGCGCGACCTGCTACCGCTGATCGAAGGCTGCACCGTCAACACCAAACTGGGCATGGTCAAGACTGACCACATCCTGTTTATCGCCTCCGGTGCGTTCCACCTGAGCAAGCCGAGCGATCTGGTGCCTGAGTTGCAAGGTCGTCTGCCGATTCGCGTCGAACTCAAAGCGCTGAGCCCGTCGGACTTCGAACGCATCCTCAGCGAACCGCATGCCTCCCTGACCGAGCAATATTGCGCGCTGTTGAAAACCGAAGGCCTGAATATCCAGTTCCAGCCGGAAGGCATCAAGCGTCTGGCGGAGATCGCCTGGCAGGTCAACGAGAAAACCGAAAACATCGGTGCCCGTCGTCTGCACACGCTGCTTGAGCGTCTGCTCGAAGAGGTGTCGTTCAGTGCCGGCGATCTGGCCAGCACCCACGATGAGAAGCCGATTCTGATCGACGCCGAATACGTCAACAGCCACCTCGGTGAATTGGCGCAGAACGAAGACCTGTCCCGTTATATCCTGTAAGCCATACTTACAGCGGTAGCGGACCCTGTGGGAGCGAGCTTGCTCGCGAAGAGGCCGTGTCAGTCGACATCAATGTTGTCTGACACACCGCTTTCGCGAGCAAGCTCGCTCCCACATTTGCTCAAGGGTCGCCCACACTTCGGACGCCAGCCCATGACTCAAATCCCCACCGACATCAAACTGCACAAAGCCTCGAAGACCCTGACGCTCACCTACGCGTCCGGCGAGGAATACACCCTGCCCGCCGAATTCCTGCGCGTGCACTCCCCCTCCGCCGAGGTCCAGGGCCACGGCAAACCGATCCTGCAATTTGGCAAGATCAACGTCGGTCTGAGCAAGCTGGAACCGGCCGGTCACTACGCACTGAAACTGACCTTCGACGATGGTCACGACAGTGGCTTGTTCACCTGGGATTATCTCTACGAGCTGGGGCGACGTTATGACGCACTCTGGGCCGATTATCTGGCCGAGCTCAAAGCCGCCGGAAAAACCCGCGACCCGAGCGAGTCGATCGTCAAGCTGATGCTCTAGTCCGAGCCTTGCGCTCATTAGAGGGCATTTTCTAAATTCATCTGTTTGAATGCTCTGCTGTGTGGCCGAGGATCGGCCTGCTTGCGAAAAAAATTAAACTCGGGTAACCAATGGAGCTGGCAAGTTCCCTGCAGTGCTCTACGACTGTAAAGCAGCTATGCAGAATTAACGGTCACCCGAGCAGTAGTACCTGGCATTGGCTGTGGAACTGCACAGCAGAAAACCGGGTACTCGTCTCAGGACAATGGAGCGTCGTAGATGAGTAACAAGAATAACGATGACCTGAAGTACCAAGCCTCGGAAAACACCCTGGGGCTTAATCCCGTCGTTGGGCTACGCGGAAAGGATCTGCTGGCCTCTGCTCGTATGGTGCTGAAACAGGCCATCAAACAACCGATCCATAGCGTCAGGCACGTCACCCATTTCGGCCTCGAACTGAAGAACGTGCTGTTCGGCAAATCCGAACTGCAACCGGCAGGCGATGACCGTCGCTTCGCTGATCCTGCGTGGAGCCAGAACCCGCTCTACAAACGTTATCTGCAAACTTACCTGGCGTGGCGCAAGGAACTCCATGCCTGGATCGATGACAGCAGCCTCTCACCCAAAGACATCGCGCGCGGCCACTTCGTCATCAACCTGATGACTGAAGCCATGGCCCCGACCAACACGGCGGCCAACCCCGCAGCAGTCAAACGCTTCTTCGAAACCGGCGGCAAAAGCCTGCTCGACGGCCTCTCGCATCTGGCCAAGGATCTGGTGCACAACGGCGGCATGCCGAGTCAGGTCAACATGGGCGCGTTCGAGGTCGGCAAGAGCCTCGGCGTCACCGACGGCGCGGTGGTGTTTCGCAACGACGTGCTGGAGCTGATCCAGTACAAGCCGATCACCGAGCAAGTCCACGAGCGTCCATTGCTGGTGGTGCCGCCGCAGATCAACAAGTTCTACGTATTCGATTTGAGCCCGGACAAGAGTCTGGCGCGCTTTTGCCTGCGCAATAACGTGCAGACGTTCATCGTCAGCTGGCGCAACCCGACCAAGGCCCAGCGTGAGTGGGGCCTGTCGACATATATCGATGCGCTGAAAGAAGCGGTCGATGTGGTCACCGCGATCACCGGCAGCAAAGACGTGAACATGCTCGGCGCCTGCTCCGGCGGCATCACCTGCACCGCCCTGCTCGGCCACTACGCGGCGATCGGCGAGAAGAAGGTCAATGCCCTGACGCTGCTGGTCAGCGTGCTCGACACGACGCTGGACAGCGACGTCGCGCTGTTCGTCGACGAGCAGACCCTGGAGACCGCCAAGCGCCACTCGTATCAGGCCGGCGTGCTTGAAGGCAAAGACATGGCCAAGGTCTTCGCTTGGATGCGTCCGAACGATCTGATCTGGAACTACTGGGTCAACAACTACCTGCTCGGCAACGAGCCGCCGGTGTTCGACATCCTGTTCTGGAACAACGACACCACCCGGTTGCCCGCCGCGTTCCACGGTGACCTGATCGAGATGTTCAAAAACAACCCACTGATTCGCCCGAATGCACTGGAAGTGTGCGGCACGCCGATCGACCTCAAGCAGGTCACCGCCGATATCTTCTCGCTGGCCGGCACCAACGACCACATCACGCCGTGGAAGTCCTGCTACAAGTCGGCGCAGCTGTTTGGCGGCAAGGTCGAGTTCGTGTTGTCGAGCAGCGGGCATATCCAGAGCATTCTGAACCCGCCGGGCAACCCGAAATCGCGCTACATGACCGGCGAGGAGATGGCCGCCAATGCCGATGAGTGGCAAGAGAACTCGACCAAGCACACCGATTCCTGGTGGCTGTACTGGCAGGCGTGGCAGGCCGAGCGCTCGGGCAACCTGAAAAAGGCCCCGCTGAAACTGGGCAACAAAGCGTACCCGGCGGGTGAAGCTTCGCCGGGCACTTATGTACATGAGCGGTAACTGACACCACCCCGTCATTGTGGGAGCGAGCCTGCTCGCGAAAGCGCTCATTCAATCAACATCGATGTTGGCTGACACGACGCCTTCGCGAGCAGGCTCGCTCCCACAGGGGGCGGGGTGTACTTGAAATCCACAGGGCCTGACGCATGCCGCAACCGTTCATATTCCGTACCGTCGATCTGGATGGTCAAACCCTCCGCACGGCGGTGCGCCCCGGCAAGCCTCACTTGACGCCCTTGCTGATTTTCAACGGCATTGGCGCCAACCTGGAGCTGGTATTTCCGTTTGTCGCGGCGCTGGACCCGGATCTGGAAGTGATCGCCTTTGACGTGCCCGGTGTCGGCGGCTCCTCGACGCCGAACCGGCCATATCGTTTTCCCGGTCTGGCCAAGCTGACGTCGCGCATGCTCGATTATCTCGACTACGGGCAGGTCAACGTCATCGGCGTGTCGTGGGGCGGCGCACTTGCGCAGCAGTTCGCCTACGACTACCCCGAGCGCTGCAAGAAACTGGTGCTGGCGGCCACCGCTGCCGGTGCCGTGATGGTGCCGGGCAAACCGAAAGTGCTGTGGATGATGGCCAGTCCGCGGCGCTACATTCAGCCGTCCCACGTGATCCGTATCGCCCCGCTGATCTATGGCGGCTCGTTCCGCCGCGACCCGACCCTGGCGGCCAGCCACGCGGCGAAAGTGCGTTCGGCGGGCAAGCTCGGTTATTACTGGCAACTGTTCGCCGGCCTCGGCTGGACCAGCATTCACTGGCTGCACAAGATCCATCAGCCGACGCTGGTGCTGGCCGGTGATGACGATCCGCTGATCCCGCTGATCAACATGCGCATGCTCGCCTGGCGCATTCCCAACGCGCAACTGCACATCATCGACGACGGCCACCTGTTCCTGATTACCCGCGCCGAAGCGGTGGCGCCGATCATCATGAAATTCCTCCAGGAGGAACGTCAGCGGGCGGTGATGCACCCGCATCCGACACCGCTCGGCGGCTAACCCCGGCGGCAGGCTTTATGCAAGCCTTTAGTAAAGAGTGCGCGGCAGGACGCCGCGCAGGCAGCAACCCGTAACAGCGTCTATGGTGTTCTGGTTCGGTGAGTTTGTTTTTGGCCTGAAGACGAAGGAGTGTTGAGTCATGCGCGACAAACCAGCGACGGGCGTAGTGCCCAGCCCCGCCGTGTTCATCAATGCACAAAGTGCGATCACCGGCCTGCGTGGCCGGGACCTGATCTCGACCTTGCGCAGCGTGGCAGCCCATGGCCTGCGTAACCCGATCCACAGTGCGAAGCATGCCTTGAAACTCGGCGGTCAATTGGGCCGCGTGCTGCTCGGCGAAACCCTGCACCCGACCAATCCGAACGACAGCCGTTTCGCTGATCCGGCGTGGAGCCTCAATCCGTTCTACCGGCGCAGCCTGCAGGCCTATCTGGCCTGGCAAAAACAGGTCAAAAGCTGGATCGACGAAAGCAACATGAGCGATGACGATCGCGCCCGCGCGCATTTCGCCTTCACCCTGCTCAACGACGCTGTGGCGCCGTCGAACACCTTGCTCAACCCGCTGGCGGTCAAGGAGCTGTTCAACTCCGGCGGGCACAGCCTGGTGCGCGGCCTCAGTCATTTGTTCGATGATCTGCTGCACAACGACGGCCTGCCACGTCAGGTGACCAAACAGGCTTTCGAGGTCGGCAAGACCGTGGCCACCACCACCGGCTCGGTGGTGTTTCGCAACGATTTGCTTGAGCTGATCCAGTATCGACCGATGAGCGAAAAGCAGTACGCCAAGCCGCTGCTGGTGGTGCCGCCGCAAATCAACAAGTACTACATTTTCGACCTCAGCCCACATAACAGCTTCGTCCAGTACGCACTGAAAAACGGCCTGCAGACCTTCATGATCAGTTGGCGCAACCCGGATGTACGCCATCGCGAATGGGGCCTGTCGACGTATGTCGAGGCGGTGGAAGAGGCGATGAACATCTGCCGGGCGATCACCGGCGCCCGCGAAGTCAACCTGATGGGCGCCTGCGCTGGCGGCCTGACCATCGCCGCCCTGCAAGGGCATTTGCAGGCCAAGCGGCAACTGCGCCGCGTCTCCAGTGCGACCTACCTGGTCAGCCTGCTCGACAGCCAGATCGAAACTCCGGCCACCCTCTTCGCTGATGAACAAACCCTCGAAGCCGCCAAGCGCCGCTCGTACCAGAAAGGCGTGCTCGACGGTCGCGACATGGCCAAGGTCTTCGCCTGGATGCGCCCCAACGATTTGATCTGGAGCTACTTCGTCAACAATTACCTGCTGGGCAAAGAGCCGCCGGCCTTCGACATCCTCTACTGGAACAACGACAACACGCGCTTGCCCGCCGCGTTTCACGGCGACCTGCTGGACTTCTTCAAGCACAACCCGCTGACCCATCCGGGCGGGCTGGAAGTGTGCGGCACGCCGATCGACCTGCAGAAAGTCACCGTGGACAGCTTCAGCGTCGCCGGCATGAACGACCACATCACGCCGTGGGATGCGGTGTATCGCTCAACCCTGCTGCTCGGTGGCGAACGGCGTTTCGTGCTGTCCAACAGCGGCCACGTGCAGAGCATTCTCAACCCGCCGAGTAACCCGAAAGCTGCCTATATCGAGAACGGCAAGATGAGCAGCGACCCGCGTGCCTGGTACTACGATGGTAAACACGTCGATGGCAGTTGGTGGCCGCAGTGGCTGGAGTGGATTCAACAGCGCTCCGGCGCCCAGCACGAAACCACGTTTACCCTCGGCAACCCGAACTATCCACCGATGGAGGCAGCGCCCGGTACTTACGTGCGTGTGCGCTGACGCTTAACCGAACTTTTCTAAGAAGACTGGATGAAAACCCGCGACCGGATTCTCGAATGTGCTTTGCAACTGTTCAACGAAAAGGGCGAGCCGAACGTCTCCACCATGGAGGTGGCGAACGAAATGGGGATCAGCCCGGGAAATCTCTACTACCACTTCCATGGCAAGGAACCGCTGATTCTCGGCTTGTTCGAACGCTTCCAGAATGAACTGGCGCCACTGCTCGATCCACCCTCGGATGTGGAACTGGCGCCGGAGGATTACTGGCTGTTTTTGCATTTGATCGTCGAGCGGTTGGCGCAGTACCGCTTCCTGTTCCAGGACCTGTCGAACCTCGCCGGGCGCTTGCCAAAACTGGCCAAGGGCATTCGCCATTTGCTCAATGCACTGAAGCGCACACTGGCGTCGTTGCTCGCGCGGTTAAAGGCTTCGGGGCAACTGGTCAGTGATACGCAGGCGTTGGGGCAACTGGTGGAGCAGATCACCATGACGCTGCTGTTTTCGCTGGATTATCAGCGGATTCTGGATCGTGAGGGTGAGGTCAGGTTGGTGGTTTACCAGATCATGATGCTGGTAGCGCCGCATTTGCTACCGCCGGTGAAAGTCGCGACCGAAAGGATGGCTCTGCAATACCTTGAAGATCACGACTGAAATCAAAAGCCCCTCACCCTAGCCCTCCCGAAACGTCGGACCGCCCGGAGGGAGAGGGGACTGATTGGGGGATGCTGATGAGCTACACCGACCTGAAAGGGTTTTGTTGAATCCATAATCGACTCGATCGTTCAGGTCGACGTACGACGCAAGACACCTCGTTCGGCCCCCTCTCCCTCTGGGAGAGGGCTGGGGTGAGGGGCGGCCTTGAAATGCACAAACAAAAACGCCCGACCTTCACAGGCCGGGCGTTTTGTTTTGCCCTGAAAAATCAGGACTGACTGGTTGGCGTCGACGGGGTCGATGCAGCAGTCGGGGTGGCCGCCGGAGTCGGTGCTGCGGCGGAATTCGACGCACTCACCGGAACTGCCGGAGCGGCAGGTTTGGCTGCAGCAGGTGCGGCCGGTTTCGGCGCAGCGGCTTTCGGCGCGGCCGGTTTTTTCACTGCCGGTTTTTTCGCCGCAGCAGGTTTCGCTGCAGGCTTGGCGGCAGCAGTTTTCGCTGCTGGCTTGGCGGCGGGTTTCGCTGCAGTTTTGGCCGCAGGTTTAGCTGCCGGCTTGGCAGCGGCTTTGGCGGCAACCGGTTTGGCTGCGGCTTTGGCTGCAGGCTTGGCGGCTGCGGTTTTCGCTGCTGGCTTGGCCGCGGCTTTAGCAGCAGGTTTAGCTGCCGCTTTGGCCAGTGGCTTGGCAGCCGACTTGGCTGCTGGTTTGGCCGCAGCCGTTTTTGCTGCCGGTTTTGCCGCAGCGGTTTTCGCCGCCACCGGTTGGGTTTTCAGACCGGTGAGTTTTTCGATCTGCTTGGTCAAGGTTTCCACCTTGCTATGCAGTGCTTTGACCTCATTGCGGCTCGGTACACCTAGGCGCGAGATTGCGCTGTTCAGGCGTTTGTCGAAAGCCCCTTCCAGCTCGTCCCATTTGCCCAGTGCGCGATCTTTCACGCCGCTGATGCGCGACTTGGCCGAAGAAGCGGAATCCTTGGCAGCGTCGACTTTTTTGCCGACTGCGGATTTGGTGAGCTTCTCGGCTTTCTCGCCGTCTTTGACCAATGTATCGAAGAGCTTGCTGCCGTCAGTGTCGATCTTCGAGTACACGCCTAAACCAGCCAGCCAGATTTTGCGGGAGTAGTCTTCGACTTTCCCGATCCACGAGCTGCCTTCTTTATCGGTGTTCTTTTTACCAGCCATCCCGTTCTCCTTAAGATTTACGCGCGACGCGTTCGAGCAATGCCGTCAGCTCATCGAGCTTAGCAGAGAGTGTCTCAACGTCATGTTTAGACGGAATGCCGATACGATTCAAGGCGCTTGCTACACGGGAGTCGAACGCCTTCTCGACCTTGTCGAGCTGAACTTCGACACGACCTTTGAACGAGCTGACTTCGCTCTTGGCTTCATCGATCTCGGCGTTGGCCGCTTCGAGTTTTTCGGTGACGGCTTTTTTGCCTTTCTTTTCAACAGTTTGACCAGCCTTGATCAGCTCTTGAAAGTAGTCGCTGCCCTCTTGGCCGACCTTGGCGTAGGCACCCAGGCCTGCCAGCCAGATCTTGCGGGCATAGGATTTGACGTCGCTCAGAGCAGAAGTCGAAGCGTCGATTTTTTTCTTCAAAATGACTTTGGCCATGGTGCACCTCACGCGCAGAAGGTTTGAGGAACTGCCCGCGAAAGTGTCGGGCTCAGGCACAAAGTAAGGAGATAAATTAGAAACGGCACCCTAACAACTGACATAAAAGCTTGGGTGCAGCGCAAAAAATGTAGGAGTGAGCCTGCTCGCGATAGCGGTCTGTCAGTCACCAGAAATTTGATTGAAAGACCGCTATCGCGAGCAGGCTCACTCCTACAGGGGACCGTATTTCAGACCAACGCTTTATCGAGGGCCTTCTCGATCTCGGCTTTGATCATGCCGCTCATGGCCGACATCATGATGCCCAACTCCACATCGACCTTGATCGAATCGTCCGCCACATGCACCGCGCCTTTCACGCCCGAGCGCTTGAGGTTCAGGGTATCGCCGGACCATTGCGGCTCCAGGCCATATTGATCGGAGAGTTTTTGCGCCAGCTTGTCGGCCTTCTCGCGGGCGGCTTCCTTACCCAGGTTGTGGGCACGCTCAACAGTGATTTTGGCCATTGATTGACTCCTGCTTTTTGAATGGGACGAAAAAGATGTGTCGGTAAATCTTGACCGCCGCTGCGGCAAATCGTCCCGAGGGTTGCCCATCTTACCTTTAGCCATTCCAAGACAAAGCATGGCTTGGGGATTAGAATGTCGCGCATTCTCTTTTGGTGACAGCGATATGACTGATCAGCGCAAAGGCAGCGATGCCGAACCCACCACTCACTTCGGCTTCAAAAACGTTCCGGAAAGCCAGAAAGCGGAAAAAGTCGCTGAAGTTTTCCACTCGGTAGCCGCGAAATACGACTTGATGAACGACCTTCTGTCGGGCGGCATGCACCGCCTGTGGAAGCGTTTCGCGATCGAACTGTCGGGCGTACGCAGCGGTAACCGCGTGCTGGACATCGCCGGCGGTACCGGTGACCTGACCAAAAAATTCTCGCACCTGGTCGGCCCGACCGGTCAGGTGGTATTGGCCGACATCAACGAATCGATGCTCAAGGTCGGCCGTGACCGCCTGCTCGATCTGGGTGTCGCCGGCAACGTCGAATTCGTTCAGGCGGACGCGGAAAAACTGCCGTTCCCGGACAACCACTTCGACTGCGTGACCATCGCTTTCGGCCTGCGCAACGTGACGCACAAAGAAGACGCGCTGCGCTCGATGCTGCGTGTACTCAAGCCCGGCGGTCGTCTGCTGGTGCTGGAATTCTCCAAACCGACCAACGCGCTGATGTCGAAAGCCTACGACGCTTATTCGTTCGCCTTCATGCCGCTGATGGGCAAGCTGATCACCAACGACTCGGAAAGCTATCGCTACCTGGCCGAATCGATCCGCATGCATCCGAATCAGGAAACCCTGAAGTCGATGATGGTCGACGCCGGTTTCGACCGCGTGACCTATCACAACATGACCGCAGGCATCGTCGCCCTGCACCGTGGCATCAAGCCCTGATGTTGCTCACCGGGCTGCTCGCCAGCGTTGAACTCGGCCTCAACCGGGTGCTGCGTCTCGACAGCACGGCGCTGCCGCGGCTGGCGCATTTGACCGGCAAGGTGATTGCCGTCGACTGCCGCAGCCCGGCGCTGCAACTGTTCATCCTGCCGAGTGACGAAGGTCTGATGCTGGCCTCGCATTGGGGAACCGGTGTCGACTGCACCTTGCGTGCGCCGGCCTCGAGCCTGATCAAACTGGCCGTGAGCAAAGACAAGACCGCAGTGCTGCATGCCCCGGAAGTCGAGCTCGATGGCGACAGCGGCGTGCTGCTGGAGCTGGCCGGTGTGCTGCAAGACCTTGAGCTGGACTGGGAGTACGAACTCTCGCGCTGGCTCGGCCCGGTCGCCACGCAACTGGTCGGTGGCCATCTGCGCAGCCGCGCACGCTGGTATCAACAAGGATTTGCCAGCCTCAACCAGAACCTCGCCGAATACCTCGCCGAAGAATCGCGCACCCTCGTCGGACAGCGCGAAGCCGACGCGCGATTCAGCGAACTGGACCGGATCAAACTTGATCTGGAACGTCTCGAGGCGCGTTTCGAGCGCCTTTCCCGATCCCTCGACCCAAGCGATAACGCATGAAGCTGCTTGCCGTCCGCCGTCTGTTGCGCATCCAGCGCGTAGTGATCCGCTACCGCCTCGATGACCTGCTGTTCGATCTGCCGTTGCCGTGGTTCCTTCTGGCGCTGCGCTATGTGCTGCCGTGGCGCTGGTTCCCGCGCAAGCCGCTGGACCTGAGCCGGGGCGCGCGTCTGCGCTTGGCGTTGCAGGATCTCGGGCCGATTTTCATCAAGTTCGGGCAGATTCTTTCGACCCGCCGCGACCTGTTGCCGGAAGACATCGCCGATGAGCTGATGCTGTTGCAGGACCGCGTGCCGCCGTTCGACTCGCAGCTGTCGATCAAGCTGATCGAAGAACAGCTGGGCAAGAAAATCAGCGACGTGTTCAGCCGTTTCGACGTCGAACCGCTGGCTTCGGCCTCGGTGGCGCAGGTGCATGCCGCGCAGCTGAAAACCGGCGAAGAAGTGGTGGTCAAGGTGATCCGTCCGGGCCTGAAGCCGATCATCGCGCAGGATCTGGCGTGGCTGTTCATCCTCGCCCGCGCCGCTGAAAAGCTCTCGGCCGACGCGCGTCTGCTGCACCCGGTCGACGTGGTCCAGGACTACGAAAAAACCATCTACGACGAACTCGATCTGCTGCGCGAGGCGGCCAACGCCAGCCAGTTGAAGCGTAACTTCGAAGGTTCGCCGCTGCTCTACGTGCCGCAAGTGTATTGGGACTGGTGCCGACCGAAAGTGCTGGTGATGGAGCGTATCTACGGCATCCAGGTCACCGATCTGGCGACCCTTGCCGACCAGCGTACCGACATGAAAATGCTCGCCGAGCGCGGTGTGGAGATTTTCTTCACCCAAGTTTTCCGCGACAGTTTCTTCCACGCCGACATGCACCCAGGCAACATCTTCGTCAGCACCGTCAACCCTTGGAGTCCGCAGTACATCGCGATCGATTGCGGCATCGTCGGCAGCCTGACCCCGGAAGACCAGGATTATCTGGCGCGCAATCTGTTCGCCTTCTTCAAGCGTGACTACCGCCGTGTGGCGCAACTGCACATCGATTCGGGCTGGGTGCCGGCGGAAACCAAACTCAACGAATTCGAAGCGGCGATCCGTACGGTGTGCGAACCGATCTTCGAAAAACCGTTAAAAGATATTTCATTTGGCCAGGTGCTGATGCGCCTGTTCCAGACCGCACGGCGCTTCAACATGGAAGTGCAGCCGCAACTGGTGCTGCTGCAAAAGACCCTGTTGAACATCGAAGGCCTCGGTCGTCAGTTGTATCCGGATCTGGATCTGTGGAACACCGCGCAGCCATTCCTCGAGCGCTGGATGCGCGAGCGCGTCAGCCCGAAAGCCTTGCTCGGCAACGTGCAGAGCCAGTTCGAACAACTGCCGCACCTGGCCAACATGGCCCGTGATCTGCTCGAACGCATGTCGCAGCCGCACGCCTACGATCCACCGCCGCCATGGCATAAACGCAAGGACGACTGGTTCCTGCGCCTGCTCGGTTGCGCGCATCTGGCCGGCGGGGTGATCCTCGCCATCGGTGGCCCGCTTAACGAGTTGGGGCATTGGCCTGCGGGAATCATGGTGGCAGTCGGCTTGTATCTGGTCGTTCGCCGATAGCCAGTTTCGTGATCGGCTGGCACACTGTTTCAATGCCTGAACCCGACTATTGAAGTGTGGGGTTCGCTGTCGGAGTCGAAGATGAAAAACTGGCTGGACGAGATCAAATGGGACGCCGATGGCCTGGTGCCGGCGATTGCCCAGGATCACAAGACCGGACGCGTGCTGATGATGGCCTGGATGAACCGCGAAGCGCTCGAACTGACCGCCGCGGAAAACCGTGCAATCTACTGGTCACGTTCCCGTGGCAAGCTGTGGCGCAAGGGCGAAGAGTCCGGCCATGTACAGACCTTGCATGAGATGCGTCTGGACTGTGACGCCGACGTGATCATCCTGATGGTTGAACAGATCGGCGACATCGCTTGCCATACCGGCCGTCAAAGCTGCTTTTACCGTGTCTTCGAAAACGGCGACTGGAAGACAGTCGACCCAGTCCTGAAAGACCCGCACGCCATCTATTCCGCAGGACACAAACATGAGTGACACCCTGACCCGCCTCGCTCAGGTGCTTGAAGAGCGCAAGGGCGCCGCTGCCGACAGCTCCTATGTAGCTAGTCTGTATCACAAGGGCCTGAACAAGATTCTGGAGAAAGTCGGCGAAGAGTCGGTCGAAACCATTATTGCCGCGAAGGACGCCGCGATCAGCGGCGACTGCAGCGACGTGATCTACGAGACCGCCGACCTGTGGTTCCACAGTATGGTCATGCTCGCCCAACTGGGGCAGCATCCGCAGGCCGTGCTGGATGAACTGGATCGTCGCTTCGGCCTGTCCGGACACGTCGAGAAAGCCTCGCGTCCGTCCGCCTGAACAATTTTTAGAGAGGAACAGCAACATGGGCATTTTTGACTGGAAACACTGGATCGTCATTCTGGTTGTCGTGGTGCTGGTGTTCGGCACCAAGAAACTGAAAAACCTCGGCACCGACGTTGGCGAGTCGATCAAGGGCTTCCGCAAAGCCATGAACGACGACGAAAAACCGGCCGCTGATCCAACCGTGACGCCTGCGCAACCGGTGCCACCGGTGCAGCCGCAAGCCACCGCTCAGGCCAATCCGCCGCACACCATCGACGTGCAGGCGCAAAAAGTCGAAGAGCCGATCCGCAAAGACGTGTGAGCACTGACTAATGTTTGGTATCAGCTTCTCTGAACTGCTGCTCGTCGGCCTCGTCGCCCTGCTGGTGCTGGGCCCCGAGCGTCTGCCGGGCGCTGCGCGCACCGCTGGCCTGTGGGTCGGACGGCTGAAGCGCAGCTTCAACGCGATCAAACAGGAAGTTGAACGTGAAATCGGTGCCGACGAGATCCGTCGGCAACTGCACAACGAGCACATTCTGTCGCTGGAGCAGGAAGCGCGGAAGATTTTCAATCCGGTCCAGCAAGAGCCGGCGCCGGTTGAAGTTGAACATGTCGGGCAGCAGACGATTCATGCGCCAGCTGCACCCGTTGCGCCAGCACCGACACCTGCATCTGCACCTGCACCTGCACCTGCACCTACTGCCGTTGTAGCGCCGACAGAACCGGTGGCCGCAGAAACTTCGGTTGAACACGTGTCCCCAACCGCCGCGCCGATCACACCAGCGCCTCACGACCCAACATTGCCGCCGCGAGCCCCATGAGCGATCTCCCCGAAAACGACCAGCACATGCCGCTGGTTTCGCACCTCACCGAGTTGCGCACCCGCCTGCTGCGTTGTGTGGCGGCGATCTTCATCATCTTCGCCGGGCTGTTTGCGTTCACCCAGCAGATCTATACCTTTGTCTCGACCCCGCTGCGCCAGTACCTGCCGGTCGGCGCGACGATGATCGCCACCGACGTGTCGTCGCCGTTCCTGACGCCGCTGAAGCTGACGATGATGGTTTCGCTGTTCCTCGCGATCCCGGTGATCCTGCATCAGATCTGGGGCTTTATCGCGCCGGGCCTGTACAAACACGAGAAGCGCATTGCGGTGCCGCTGCTGGTCTCCAGCATTCTGCTGTTCTACACCGGCATGGCGTTCGCCTATTACTTCGTGTTCCCGCTGATCTTCAAGTTCTTCGCTGCCGCCACCCCGGCCGGAGTGGAAATGATGACCGACATCGCCAGTTACCTCGATTTCGTCATGACGCTGTTCTTCGCCTTCGGCGTGGCGTTCGAGATCCCGGTGGCTGTGGTGCTGCTGGTGTGGATCGGCGTGGTCGACGTCAAATACCTGAAGAAAATCCGCCCTTACGTGATCATCGGCTGCTTCGTGGTCGGCATGATCCTGACGCCGCCGGATATCTTCTCGCAGACTCTGCTGGCCGTGCCGATGTGGATGTTGTTTGAAATCGGCATTCTGTTCGGTGGTTTGATCAGCAAGCGCGAACGTCCGGAAGAGAACCCGGCCGACGACCACAACGACCAGCCGCCAGCGACCCAGGCATGAACCTGCTGTTGCTCGAAGAGGCCGATTTCATTGCGGCCGACCGCGTGGTGCTGCGTGATCGCCGCTTGACCCACATGCAGGAAGTCCACCGCTCGGAAGTCGGTGACAGCCTGCGCGTTGGCCGTATCAACGGGCTGATGGGTTCGGCTGAGCTGCTGCGCCTCGAAGCAGGTGAAGCCGAGCTGCGCGTCAGCCTCGATCAGCCACCACCAGCCAAGCTGCCGCTGACCTTGGTACTCGCTCTGCCACGCCCGAAGATGCTCCGTCGGGTGTTTCAGACCGTGGCGACCATGGGCGTGTCAAAGGTGATCCTGGTCAACAGCTATCGGGTCGAGAAGAGTTTTTGGCAGACGCCGTTTCTGGAACCTGAAGCGATTCGTGAGCAACTGATCCTAGGCCTCGAACAGGCCCGCGACACCGTGCTGCCGGAAATCATCATCGAAAAACGCTTCAAGCCTTTCGTGGAAGACCGGTTGCCGGCGATCACCGACGGTACCCTCGGTCTGGTCGGCCACCCCGGCAACTATCCGCCGTGCCCACGCGCCTTGAGCGAACCGGTGACGTTGGCCATCGGCCCCGAAGGTGGCTGGATTCCTTACGAAATCGACCTGCTGGCCAAGTCCGGTCTGCAACCGGTGCAACTGGGCGAGCGCATCCTGCGCGTCGAAACCGCCGTCACCGCCCTGCTCGCCCGGCTCTTCTGATTCTGCGCATCGGATAAATGGTGTTACAGATTGCCATCACCCGGCCGATAACCTCTCCATAAGTCCAATTAGTGGTCGGGGAGTCGTCGCATGTACCGTTGGTTAGCCGAGAGTCTTGGAAACGTCAGCGTCAAACGCAAGCTGGGAATCGGTTTCGGCCTGGTGCTGTTGCTGACGCTGTTGATCACCTTCACCGGCTGGACCGGCATGAGCGGTATTATCAGCCGCGGTGACAAGCTCGGTTTTATCTCCAGCCTCAACGAACTGACCAAAGACCTGCGCCTCGCGCGTCTGGACTACGAAGCGCGCCGTGGCGAACAAGGTCCGGGCGTGGTCAACGACCTGCTCGGCAAACTCGACAGCGGCCTGCAAACCGCGCGCAGCCTGATTGAACAGCCGTCCGACGCGGCGATGGTCGATCAACAACTGGCCGCCGTTGCCGAATACAAACGCGCTTTTGCCGACATGACCCAAGCCACCGTGCAGCGCGAAGACGCCCGCAGCAAGCTCGGCGCCAGTGCCGACAATGCCGTGGCGAAAGTCGCGGAAGTGGAAAAATCCATGCTGGCGGGTGACAGCGTCGCGCAATTCAACAGCGTGATCGAGCTGAGCAAACTGCTGCAGCAAGCACGCTATCAAGTACGCGGCTACACCTACAGCGGCAAGGCCGAAGCCGAGCAACCGGCGCTCGACGCCATCGACAACGCCCTGAAAAACCTCGACAGCCTGCCGGCCAAATTGCCGGAGCAGCACATCGCCAACCTGCAACAGGCTACCGCCTCGATCAAAGCCTATCGCGCGGCCGTTGCGCAGTTCCGCGACTCGCAGGTCAACAACGCCAAGGCCGCCGCGCGCATGTCGACGCAGGGCGACATCCTTATCGACGTCAGCAAGAAACTCACTGAATCGCAGACCATCGTTCGTGATACCGATGCCGCCCACGCCAAGAACATGCTGATCATCGCCACCTTGCTCGCCGTGGCTTTCGGCTTGCTTGCCGCCTGGGCAATCACCCGCCAGATCATCATCCCGCTGAACCAGACCCTGAAAGTCGCCGAGCGCGTGGCTGCGGGCGACCTGACCCACAACCTGGTTTCCCTGCGTCGCGACGAATTGGGCCAACTACAACGTTCGATGCAGAGCATGACCCAAGGCCTGCGTGAACTGGTCGGCGGGATCAGCGATGGCGTCACCCAGATCGCCAGCGCCGCTGAAGAACTGTCGGCGGTGACCGAGCAGACCAGCGCCGGGGTCAACAATCAGAAAATCGAGACCGATCAGGTTGCCACGGCCATGAACGAAATGGCCGCCACCGTGCAGGAAGTCGCGCGTAATGCCGAAGAAGCTTCCGAGGCCGCCGTGGCAGCCGACCAACAGGCTCGCGAAGGCGACAAAGTGGTGGGCGAAGCGATCGCGCAGATCGAGCGGCTGGCCGCTGAAGTCGGTCACTCGACCGAAGCCATGGGTGAACTGAAGCGCGAAAGCGACAAGATCGGCAGCGTCCTCGACGTGATCAAGTCGGTAGCGCAACAAACCAACCTGCTGGCCCTCAACGCCGCCATCGAAGCCGCGCGTGCCGGTGAAGCCGGACGTGGTTTCGCGGTAGTTGCCGACGAGGTGCGCAGCCTCGCCCAGCGCACGCAAAAATCCACCGAAGAGATCGAAGAGCTGATCGTCGGCCTGCAAAACGGCACCCAGCAAGTGGCAACGATCATGGACAACAGCCGCACCCTGACCGACAGCAGCGTCGAGCTGACCCGTCGTGCCGGTGGTTCGCTGGAAAGCATCACCCGTACCGTGTCGGCGATTCAGGCGATGAACCAGCAGATTGCGGCAGCGGCCGAGCAGCAGAGTGCGGTGGCTGAAGAGATCAACCGTAGCGTGCTGAATGTGCGGGATGTGTCGGATCAGACGTCGGCGGCGAGTGAAGAGACGGCGGCGTCCAGCGTTGAGCTGGCGCGGTTGGGGACGCATCTGCAGATGTTGGTGGGGCGGTTCAAGGTTTGAGGTGATCCGAAAACCTCGATTCATTCAGAATCGAGGTGATGCCTTCGCGAGCAAGCTCGCTCCCACAGGATTTGTGTCGATCACAAAGGTTGTATTCGACCCATTCACTGTGGGAGCGAGCCTGCTCGCGAAGGCTTACTGACAGGCGCTGAAATTAAAGAACCTGACGCAAGAAAGCCTGGGCGCGCGGGTCCTTCGGCGCATCAAAGAATTCAGCCGGCGCGGCATCTTCCAGCAACTTGCCGTGATCGAAAAACAACACCCGATCCGCCACTTCCCGGGCAAAGCCCATTTCGTGGGTCACGCAGACCATGGTCATGCCTTCCACGGCCAGGTTCTTCATCACGTCCAGCACCTCGCCGACCATTTCCGGGTCGAGCGCCGAGGTTGGCTCATCGAACAGCATGACCTTCGGCTCCATCGCCAGCGCTCGGGCAATCGCCACGCGCTGTTGCTGACCACCGGACAGGCGTGACGGAAATTCGTTGGCCTTCTGCGCAATCCCGACCTTTTGCAGCAACTCCATCGCCTTGGCTTCGCGCTCTTGCTTGCCGCGCTTGCGCACGACTTTCTGCGCCAGACAGAGGTTTTCCAGCACGGTCATGTGCGGGAACAGGTTGAAATGCTGGAACACCATGCCGACTTCACGGCGGTAGGCGTTGACGTCGGTTTTCGGGTCGGCCAGTTGCAGGCCGTCGATGCTCACCGAGCCGGAATCGAATTCTTCCAGGCCATTGAGGCAGCGCAGGAAGGTCGACTTGCCGGAACCCGACGGGCCGATCACCACCAGCACTTCGCCTTTGGCGACCGTGGTGCTGACGTTATCCACCGCGCGCACCACTTGCCCACGGGTGTCGAAGACTTTTACCAGATCGCGGACTTCAATCACTTTGCGCGAGCCTCCGCTCAAGCCGGCTGGCGATTTTCGACAGCGGCAGGTTGATCAACAGGTACAGACCGGCGACGCAGAATAGAATCTCGAACGGCGAGAACGAGGTGGTGATGACCTCACGGCCGCTTTTTAGCAGTTCGGTGATGGCGATCACCGACACCAGCGAGGTGTCCTTGACCAGACTGATGAATTGCCCGGCCAGCGGTGGCAGCACGCGTTTGAACGCTTGCGGCAACACCACGTGACGCATCGATTGACCGGCACTCAGACCGAGCGAACGCGCTGCTTCGTTCTGGCCACGGGCAATCGACTGCACGCCGGAACGGATGATCTCGGCTACGTAAGCGCCAGTGAACAGCGACAGCGCGGCGATCCCGGCGAACTCGCGGGACAGGTTCATCACCGTGCCGATGAAGAAGTAGAAAATGAAGATCTGCACCAGCAGCGGCGTGCCGCGCACCAACTCGACGTAGATCGTCGAGAGGTCGCGCAGGGTCGGGTTGTTCGACAGTCGGCACAGGCCGGTGACCAGACCGATCAGCAAACCCAGGACACCGGAAACCACTGACAGCCAAAGCGTGGTCCACAGCCCCCACAACAGCGGGCCTGCCGCCCAATGCCGAGTCACGCCCACGACGTCACCTTCGGCGACATCGTCGCCCTGAGCGAATTGCAGGCTGTTCTCGTCGACGGTCAGGTGCTGCTCATCACCGGCGTCGTTGCGCAGGGTGACTTGCGCGCTGCTGCCCTTGCGCACCAGTTCGGTGACGGTGGAAATGTCGGTGGCACGCTGGGTTTCCTCGGCCTGATAGGCGAAGTACTGCGGCACGCGATTCCAGCGCCATTCGTAGGACATCAGCGACGTCGCGTAATACAACGCGCCCGCGAGGCCGACCAGCACCAGCACGGTGAGGACGTGCCAGGGCCATTGGGCTTTTTTCTGTTTCATTGCAGGTTCCGGATTTTGTGTTGCTCTGGAGGGCCCCTTCGCGAGCAAGCTCGCTCCCACATTGGAATGCATTCCTCTGTGGGAGCGAGCTTGCTCGCGAATGGGGCGACTCGGTCTATCTGACCGGGCTTATTCCATGTCCTTGAGCCACTCGGTGCTCTTGAACCACTTGTCATGGATACGATCGTAGGTGCCGTCTTCGTGGATCTGGTGCAGGAAGTTGTTGATGAAGTTGAGGCTGTCGTAATCGCCCTTCTTCAGACCGAAGGCCAAAGGCTCGTAGGTGAATGGCTTGTCGAGGAACACCAGTTTGCCGGCGCCGACCTTGGTCACCGCAACGACGTTGTACGGCGCGTCGTAGATGAAGGCGTCAGCCTTGCCGTTGACCACGTCGAGCACGGCTTCCTGCTCGTTGTCGTAGCCGTGGTACTTGGCTTTGGAGATGAGCTTCTTGGCGACCATTTCACCGGTGGTGCCAAGCTTGGAGGTGATGCGGTAGTCGGCGCTGTTCAGGTCTTTGTACGACTTGATGGTGCCTTCCAGCTCCTTGCGGATCAGCAGGGTCTGGCCTACAACGATGAACGGTTCGCTGAAGTTCAGGCGCAGGTTACGTTCCTGAGTCAGGGTCATGCCGCTGCCGATCATGTCGAATTTGTCGGTCATCAGCGCCGGGATGATGCCGTCGTAACCGGTGGAAACCAGTTCCAGCTTGACGCCCATGGCCTTGGACATGGCTTTGAGGATGTCGACTTCGAAACCGATGATTTCGCCCCGTTTGTTGGTCATTTCAAACGGCATGTAGGTCGGATCCATACCGACTTTCAACGTGCCGCGCTTGACCGCGTCATCGATTGCGCCAGCCTGCGCCGCATTGACTGCAACCAGTGCCGTGACGCCGACCAGCAGCATCGACAGATACTTCTTCATCTTCAAGTCCCCAAAACCATTGCGTTTGCGGCGCGAAAACCAACAGTGACGGGCAAAAAAGCCCGGGTGCGCCAATTCGGGGACGGATGCTAACGCACTCGTTTTTTTGCACAAGGTTTAATGGACGATTTGTTTAACAATCAAGAGCTACCCCCTCACCCCAGCCCTCTCCCCGAGGGAGAGGGGGCCGATCGGGGGATGCTTCAGAGGTACGCCGACCTGAATCGGATTTGCCGAATCCATAATCGACTCGATGCTTCAGGTCGACGGATAGCGCCAGACACCTCGGTCGGCCCCCTCTCCCTCTGGGAGAGGGCTGGGGTGAGGGGATTTCGGCGGCCATAAAAAAACCCCGCTGAATCAGCGGGGTTTTTTCATCAGGCCGGCTGAGCCTGCAGGCTAACCGGTTGCAACGGCAGCAACGGCGCATGCGGATCGGCCTTCACCGAAGCGCGCCACGCATCCAGCCACTCGGCATGACCTTCGGCCCAGACCTGCTCATGCAGACGCGCCAGCGCCACAGGGTCGCTAAGCAATTGCAGGCGATCATGGTTGTTCAGCCCGGCTGGGCCAACCTTGATCGCGTGGCGCACACGCTCCTGACGCAACCACTCGATCGGCTCGGCCTGACCATGACGGGAAGTCGCCAGCGAGCACGCCAAAGCGTTCTGCTGAGGATCGACCACCGCGCGGACGAAGCCGTCGTTGAGGGCGTGGTAACGGTTTTCGTGGGTGTACTGGTCGGTTGCCAGCAGCGCCTGCGGCGGATTGTATTCCTCAGGGATGAGGAACAGGCTCTCGTCACGAGACTTCAGGCCCAGACCGACACGGCTGGAGATCACCGACACCGGGATCGACAGCATCAGCGAACCGACGATCGGCACCAGCCACCAGAGAAAGCTCGGGTTCAGCCAGATCACCAGCAGCGCCCAGCAGAAACCCAGCAGGGTCTGCGGACCGTGGCGTTTGACCGCTTCGCTCCAAGGCGTCGAGTCGTCGTCACGTTGCGGCGAATTCCAGGTCGCGGCCCAGCCGAGGAACGCGGCGAGGACGAAACGGGTGTGGAAAATCATCCGCACCGGCGCCAGCAGCATGGAGAACAGCATCTCCAGCAGCATCGACAAGGTCACCTTGAACTTGCCGCCGAACTCTTTCGCGCCCTTGGCCCAGATCAGAATGATGCTCAACAGTTTCGGCAGGAACAGCAGCACGATGGTCGTCGAGAACAGCGCGATCGCCTTGTCCGGGTGCCATTGTGGCCACAGCGGATAGAGCTGTCGCGGTTCGAGGAAGTACTGCGGCTCCATCAGCGTGTTCACCGCCAACAGCGCGGTCGACAACACCAGAAAGAAGAACCACAACGGCGCCGACAGGTACGACATTACGCCCGTCAGGAACACCGCACGGTGCACCGGGTGCATGCCTTTAACCAGGAACAGCCGGAAGTTCATCAGGTTACCGTGGCACCAGCGACGGTCACGCTTGAGTTCGTCGAGCAGGTTTGGCGGCAGTTCTTCGTAGCTGCCCGGCAGGTCGTAGGCAATCCACACGCCCCAACCGGCACGGCGCATCAGCGCGGCCTCAACAAAGTCGTGAGACAGGATCGCACCGGAGAACGCACCTTTACCCGGCAACGGCGCCAGGGCGCAGTGGTCGATAAACGGCTTCATGCGGATGATCGCGTTGTGACCCCAGTAATGGGATTCACCCAACTGCCAGAAGTGCAGACCGGCGGTAAACAGCGGGCCGTAAACGCGGGTGGCGAACTGCTGCATGCGCGCATACAGGGTGTCCATGCCCGACGCACGCGGCGCGGTCTGGATGATCCCGGCGTCCGGCGTGGCTTCCATCAAGCGCACCAGACTGGTCAGGCACTCGCCGCTCATCACCGAGTCAGCGTCGAGCACGACCATGTACTTATAGTCACCGCCCCAGCGACGGCAGAAGTCGTCAAGGTTGCCGCTCTTGCGTTTCACACGACGGCGACGACGGCGATAGAAGATCTTGCCGAAGCCTTTGGCTTCGCGGCAGACATCCAGCCAGGCCTGTTGCTCGGCGACACAGATGTCGGTGTCGTTACTGTCGCTGAGAACGAAGAAGTCGAAGCGGTCCAGATCACCGGTGGCAGCGACCGACTCGAACGTCGCCCGCAAACCGGCGAACACACGCGGCACGTCTTCGTTGCAGATCGGCATGACCAGCGCGGTACGCGCGTCTTTGGCAATCGGCTCGTTACCGGCGCTTTTGCCGGAGATACGATATTTATCGTGACCGGTGAGCAACTCGAGGAAGCCCATCAACGCGGTCCAGAAACCCGCCGATACCCAGCAGAACAGAATCCCGAACAGAATCAGGATGCTGGTTTGCAGCGCATACGGCAGCACTTGCGTAGCGGTTTGCAGCAGCGGCTGGTGCAGGACTTCTTCGAGGTCGACGAACGACCAGCCCTGGTACGGCATGATGCCTTTCATGTACCAGCCGGCGACGATGGTCTGGCCAAGCATCAGCAGCAACAGAATGTAGCGACGGATCGAACCGACGGTGCGCCAGCGCGCGGCCGGCAGGACGTTTTCGTCCTTTGGCGGCTGCGGCGGATTGGTGCGACCGGTCATACGGCGCCAGCCACGCACCAGAATATTGGTGCGCCACGGCTCCGGCACGACCTTGGTCCGACGGATCGGCGGCGTTGCCTTCATGCTGACGCGACCGCTGGCGTCGAGCACCAGCATCTCCGCGTCTTCAAGCTCTTCGGCGGTGCTGAGGATCAGGCGCTTGCCCACCGAAGCCTGGGCGGCCTCGGCAGGTGCGTCGAACGTTGAAGACGACAGGCGTTCATGCAGCTCGCTGAACGACTGGCAGCCCGCGAGTTCCGCGCGCTGCTCGTCGGTCATCGGCAGATGCGCCAGATACTCGGACAGAGTCTCTGGCTGTACTTGAGAGTTACTCATCGGCAGGCAACTGATAGCTCCAGGTCTCGGTCAGGACTTCTTCAGTCGGTGCCGATTCCGGTGTGGCTGGGGCCGCGTCCGCAGCGGCTGGCTGCTTGGCGTCTTTATTAGCCTTGTCCTTGGCATCTGCGGCTGGCTTGGCGTCGGCCTGTTTGGCCTCGGCGGCCTTGGCTTCCTTGTCGAGTTTCTCTTGTTGCTTGGCGGCAACCTTGTCGGCCTTGGCAACGGACGAGTTGGACGCCGGCACCGATTTCGCCAGATCAGCAGTCACGACTGGCTGAACCAGGGCGGCACGCATCTCGGTCGACTTGCTCGCATCCTTGATCTTCATGCGCAGGGTCAAGCGCCAGCCTTTGGTTTCCGGGTTGTAGCGCACGCTGTTTTCAACCAGCTCGGCGTTGTCACCAACACTGACCTGACTGCGTACGTCAGCATCCGGAGTCAGTGCAGCCAGCGACGGACCTTCGAAGTCGACCAGGTAGGCAACGCTGCCATCCGGCTGGCGGATCAGGTTCGATTGCTTGACGTCACCGGTCGAACGCAGGGTCTGCGAAACCCAGGCGCTGTCCGGCGCATGAATCGCCGCTTCGTCCATGGTCCAGTGCATGCGGTAGGCGAAGTCCAGCGGCTGACCCGGCTCCGGCATTTTTTCCGGGCTCCAGAACGCAACGATGTTGTCGTTGGTTTCGTCGGCGGTCGGAATTTCTACCAGATCAACGGTGCCTTTGCCCCACTCGCCCTTCGGCTCGATCCAGGCGCTTGGGCGCTTGTCGTAGCGATCGTCGAGGTCTTCGTAGTGACTGAAGTCGCGACCACGCTGCAGCAGACCGAAACCACGCGGGTTCTCGACGCTGAAGTTGCTCACGGCCAGATGTTTCGGGTTGTTCAACGGACGCCAGATCCACTCGCCGTTGCCGGCATGGATCGACAGACCGCTGGAGTCGTGCAGTTCACGACGGTAGTTGAGAACTTTCGACGGCTGGTTGGCGCCGAACAGGAACATGCTGGTCAGCGGTGCGATACCCAGTTTGCCGACCTTGTCACGCAGGAACATCTGCGCTTTGACGTCGACAATGGTGTCGCTGCCCGGACGCAGGATCAGACGGTAGGCACCGGTAGCGCGCGGCGAATCCAGCAGGGCGAAGATCACCAGGTGCTTGTCGCCCGGCTTCGGCTGTTGAATCCAGAACTCGCGAAAACGCGGGAACTCTTCACCCGACGGCAGCGCGGTATCAATCGCCAGGCCACGGGCCGAGAGGCCGTAGGTGTGGCCCTTGCCAACAACGCGGAAGTAACTCGCGCCGAGCATGGTCATGATTTCGTCTTGCTTGTCGGCCTTGTTGATCGGGTACAGCACACGGAAACCGGCATAACCCAGTTGTTCAGTGGCTTTCGGATCGAATTTCAGGTCGCCGAAATCGAAGCGTGTCGGATCGTATTTGATCTCTTCGACGGTGTTCGCTGTGATTTCGTTGATTTTCACCGGTGTATCGAAATGCATACCCTGGTGATAGAAGGACAGTTTGAACGGGGTCTTCTGATCAGCCCACTCAGCCTTTTCGGTGAGGAAGCGGATTTTCTGATAGTCCGCGAACTTCATGTCGCGGAATTCGTTCGGCAGGTTGCTGCGCGGGGCCTCGAACTTCTGCCCGGCCAGCTCTTTGGCCTTGGCCGATACATCGTCAAGATTGAACGCCCAAAGCTGACCGGCGCTGAGCAGGCACAGGAGCGCCGAACCCGCTACCAGGGCACTTCGCATGCGTTTGGCAGACATTTTTGCTGCATTACAGGGACTAACAATCACGAGCAACCCTCGCCGAAAACAGATCAAAAAACCAACGGCCAGATGAAGTGCCTGTGAGGCTTTCGGCAGTGAAAAGCCGACCTTCCAGAGCACCCTTGCCAAGTTGGCGAGCATTGTTCCGACTCCGCTGGGGCAAAATGATTCCCCAATCGGATCCAGACAAGTCTCTACCTAAGTCAAAAATGAATCAGCGAACGCTGATCCCAGTGCGCGCGATTATCTAGTAGCCCGCATGACAACGCATCAGGGGTAACAAAGTATTTATCGCGAAAACACCCTAAAAACAGTCGAAATTTCCTAAAAAGGTGTTTCAAGCGCTTTCAGGTCTGTAACAAAAAGGTAACCGGGCCATCGTTGACCAAATGCACCTGCATATCGGCGCCGAATCTACCTGATGCCACAGTGCCATGCACCTGTTTCGCACTGCTCAATAGATAGTCGAACAATTCCTCGCCTAAGGCTGGAGGCGCGGCCGTCGAAAAGCTCGGGCGCAACCCGCTTTTGGTATCGGCCGCGAGGGTGAACTGCGAGACCAGCAGCAACCCACCGCCGACATCGGCGAGGGACAAGTTCATCTTGCCCTCCGCGTCACTGAATACCCGATAGTTAAGCAGTTTATGCAGAAGTTTGTCGGCACTGGTACGCGTGTCGTCGGGTTCGACCGCCACCAGCACCAGCAAACCGTGATCTACCGCGCCAACCACCTCGCCGGCGACTTCAACCCGCGCACCGCGTACGCGCTGTAACAGCCCCTTCATGCTTCTTCAGGCGGCAGGTCGAGCAGGCGTCGAGCCATGTTGCCCGCGGCGCGTACCAGTGCATCGGTGATGCCCGGTTCAGAGGCCGCGTGGCCGGCATCACGGATCACCTGCAGTTCGCTGTTCGGCCAGGCCTGGTGCAATTCCCAGGCGTTGTCGAGCGGGCAAATCACGTCGTAACGGCCGTGAATGATCACACCCGGCAAATGGGCGATCTTGCCCATGTCGCGGATCAGCTGGTTCGGCTCAAGAAAGGCATTGTTGGTGAAGTAATGGCACTCGATCCGCGCAATCGACAGCGCGCGCTGCGGCTCGGAGAAACGATCGACCACCAGCGGGTTCGGCCGCAGGGTCGCGGTGCGCCCTTCCCAGGTCGACCAGGCTTTGGCCGCGTGCATCTGGGCGATCTGGTCGTTGCCGGTCAGACGTTTGTGGAAAGCGCTGAGCAAGTCATCGCGCTCGTCCAGCGGAATTGGCGCGATGTAGTCCTGCCAGTAATCAGGGAACAGACGGCTGGCCCCCGCCTGATAGAACCATTCGATTTCCTGCGGGCGGCAGAGAAAGATCCCGCGCAGGATCAGACCGTGCACACGTTCCGGGTGGGTTTGTGCGTAAGCCAGCGCCAGGGTCGAACCCCACGAACCGCCAAACAGCACCCATTTATCGATGCCCAGGTGTTTGCGGATGCGCTCAAGGTCGGCGACCAGATCCCAAGTGGTGTTGTTTTCCAGGCTGGCGTGCGGCGTGGAGCGTCCGCAACCACGCTGGTCGAAGGTGACAATGCGATAGAGGTTCGGATCGAAATAGCGACGGCTCTGCGCGTCGCAACCGGCGCCGGGGCCGCCATGGATGAACACAACCGGCAAACCCTCCGGTGAACCGCTTTCGTCGACGTACAGCGTATGGGTGTCATCGACAGCCAGATCGTGCCGGGCGTGAGGTTTGATCTGCGGAAACAAAGTCTGCATTGCGCGCTCCGTAAGGGGTCGAGGTCATCCCTGGGGGGACTTCTATTATTCTGCCGTTGGGCATCATAAACCCGATTTACGTCAATGAGCATGCTCCAGAGCAGTCACCGTTTGTCAGCCGTAAACTTCGCAGGCTGTCGGCCATCCTGTGGGAGCGAGCCTGCTCGCGAATGCGGTGTGTCATTCAACGTAGATGTTGGCTGAACGGACGCCTTCGCGAGCAGGCTCGCTCCCACAGGGGTTACGCGGCGTAGTGAGATTTTGCCCACGCCAGATAGCCCTGCAGCAACTCCTTGAGCACCACCTGCGTCGGCTCGGCCAGATCGGCGCGATAGCGGAACGGTTCGAACTCTTCCATGTAGGTGCTCTGGCACAACTCCAGTTGCACGGCGTGGATGTTCTCGGCCGGGTTGCCGTAATGACGGGTGATGTGGCCACCCTTGAAGCGTCCGTTGAGCACGTGGCTGTATTGGTCGTGACGCGCGCAGATCGCTTCAAGTTGCGTGGCCAATTGCGGATCACAACTGGCGCCGTTGAAGGTGCCGAGGTTGAAGTCCGGTAGTTTGCCGTCGAACAGGTGCGGGATGATCGAGCGGATCGAGTGCGCGTCGAACAGCAGCGCGTAGCCGAATTCGGCTTTCAATCGCGCCAGTTCTTCCTGAAGCGTGCGGTGGTACGGCGTCCAGATCTGTTCCAGGTAAGTTGCGCGCTCTTCTTTCGACGGCTCGTGCCCTTCGCGGAACAACGGGATGCCATCGAACAGCGTCGCAGGGTACAGACCGGTGGTGGCACCGGCGTACAGCGGTTTGTCGTCGGACGGACGATTCAGGTCAATCACAAAACGCGAATACTCGGCGGCCAAGGTGCTGGCGCCCAGTTCTTCAGCAAAGTCGTAAAGCTGGGGGATATGCCAGTCAGTGTCCGGCAGGCTTTTCGCGTCCGGGATCAGCCCGGCCGCCACCGCCGGGGTCAGGCGCACGCCGGCATGCGGCATGCTGATCAGCAGCGGCACGCGACCTTGTTTGAAATTCAGAACCTTATCCACAACCGCTCTCCTACAGACTTGATTCGACGCCGTGACGGACGACGCGTTTGTCCAGATCGCCACCCAGCCAATAAGCCAGATCCGCCGGACGATCAATGTGCCAGGCAACGAAATCCGCGACCTTGCCGACTTCCAGCGAACCGTGGGTGTCGGCCATGCCCAGCGCTTGTGCGGCGTGAATGGTCGCGCCGGCCAGGGCTTCTTCCGGGGTCATGCGCAAACAAATGCAGGCCATGTTCAGCATCAGGCGCAGCGACAGCGCCGGCGAGGTGCCGGGGTTGAGATCGCTGGCAATGGCGATCTTCACCTTGTGCTTGCGCAGGGCGTCCATCGGCGGCAATTGGGTTTCACGCAGGAAGTAGAATGCGCCCGGCAGCAGCACCGCGACGGTGTCGGCTTCGGCCATGGCGATGGCGTCGGCTTCGTCCATGAATTCCAGGTGATCGGCGGACAGCGCCTTATAGCGCGCGGCGAGGCTGGAGCCGTGCAGCGACGACAGTTGCTCGGCGTGCAGTTTCACCGGCAGGCCGAGTTTTTGTGCGGCGATGAACACACGCTCGACCTGCTCTGGCGAGAACGCCAGGTATTCGCAGAAAGCGTCCACGGCGTCGACCAGCCCTTCGGCAGCCAGCGCGGGGAGCATCTCCGTGCAGATCAGATCGATGTAATCGTCGGCGCGATCCTTGTATTCCGGCGGCAACGCGTGGGCCGCCAGGCAGGTGCTGCGCACGCTGATCGGCAACTCCTTGGCCAGACGCCGGATGACCCGAAGAATCTTGCGTTCGCTGGCCAGATCGAGACCGTAACCAGACTTCATTTCAACCGTGGTCACGCCGTCACGCATCAGGCTTTTCAGGCGTTTGGCGGCGCTGGCAAACAGTTCGTCTTCAGTGGCTTCGCGAGTCGCACGCACGGTGCTGGCAATGCCGCCGCCGGATGCCGCGATTTCCGCGTAGCTGACACCTTGCAGACGTTTTTCGAATTCACCGCTGCGGTTGCCACCGAACACCGTGTGGGTGTGGCAGTCGATCAGACCGGGGGTGACCCAGGCGCCTTGCAAGTCGTTGACCGCCGGGTATTCGCCGGACGGCAATTGATTGCGCGGGCCGATCCACTCGATGTGCGCACCGGACGTCACGATGGCTGCATCTTCGATGATCGAGTAGACGCCCTGCGCCATGGTTGCGACGTGGCAGTGTTGCCAGAGGGTTTTCACTGTTGGCCTCCGTTGGGGTTGGTGATCGTTCCCACGCTCTGCGTGGGAATGCAGCCCGTGACGCTCCGCGTCACTGGACGCGGAGCGTCCCTTGAGGCATTCCCACGCAGAGCGTGGGAACGATCAGTGTGTAGGGTTAAAGGCTAGGCAAAAGCTTCGCCGAAACCAGCTCAGTCAAACACCGCGAAGCCAGCAGTTCAGTCGCCGCATTGATGTCCGGCGCAAAGAACCGATCCTTCTCATAAAACGGCACTTCCTTGCGCAAAATCGCCCGCGCCTGTTCCAGCTTCGCCGAAGTCTTCAGACCGTTACGCAGATCCAGACCCTGCACCGCCGCCAGCCATTCCACCGCGAGAATCCCACGGGTGTTTTCAGCCATTTCCCACAGCCGCTTGCCGGCCGCCGGGGCCATCGATACATGGTCTTCCTGGTTGGCCGAAGTCGGCAAACTGTCCACCGAGTGTGGATGCGACAACGCCTTGTTCTCGCTGGCCAGCGCCGCAGCGGTCACCTGAGCAATCATGAAGCCGGAGTTCACCCCACCATTGGCGACGAGGAACGGCGGCAGTTGCGACATGTGTTTATCCATCATCAGCGAAATACGACGCTCGCTCAGCGAGCCGATTTCGGCGATAGCCAGCGCCATGTTGTCAGCGGCCATGGCCACCGGTTCGGCGTGGAAGTTGCCCCCGGAAATCACGTCGCCTTCAGCGGCAAACACCAACGGGTTGTCGGAAACGGCGTTGGCTTCAACAACCAAAACCTCTGCGGCCTGACGGAACTGGGTCAGGCAAGCGCCCATGACTTGCGGCTGGCAGCGCAACGAATACGGATCCTGAACCTTTTCGCAGTTCTGGTGCGAGTCGGAGACTTCACTGCGTTCACCGAGCAGATCGCGGTAAGCGGCAGCAGCGTCGATCTGACCTTTCTGGCCACGAGCCGCGTGAATGCGTGCATCGAACGGCGAACGCGAACCCAATACCGCTTCAACCGTCAGACCGCCCAGCGCCAGTGCACCAGCGAACAAATCTTCACCTTCAAACAGACCACGCAACGCAAACGCGGTGGAGACCTGAGTGCCGTTGAGCAGCGCCAGGCCTTCTTTCGCGGCCAGCGTCAGCGGGGTCAGGCCAGCAACTTTCAGCGCTTCGGTGGCTTCCATCCACTCGCCCTTATAGCGCGCCTTGCCCTCACCGAGCAGCACCAGCGACATGTGCGCCAACGGCGCCAGATCGCCCGAAGCACCTACCGAACCTTTCAACGGAATGTGCGGATAAACCTCGGCGTTGATCAGCGCGATCAGCGCATCGATCACCACTCGGCGAATGCCGGAGAAACCACGGCTGAGACTGTTGACCTTGAGCACCATGATCAGCCGCACCAGCTCATCGCTGATCGGCTGACCGACACCCGCAGCGTGGGACAACACCAGCGAGCGCTGCAGATTCTCGAGGTCTTCGCTGGCAATGCGGGTCGAGGCCAGCAGGCCGAAACCGGTGTTGATGCCGTAGGCGGTGCGATTCTCGGCGAGGATCTGCTCGACGCAGGCAACACTGGCTTCGATCTGCTGCGATGCGCTGTTATCGAGAGTCAGCTTGACCGGGTTCTGGTAGACGTCACGCAATTGGGCCAGGCTCAGTTGGCCGGGAATCAGGTTCAGCGCAGTCATTTTGTGCTCCTTTTGAGAGTTTGTTATTAACTCGCCAGACGCTCCGGAGATGTCCGTTGTCCGTCGCGTCTCGCCTTTTGGGGAGTCGCGCCTTGGCACGCTGGCGTGGGTATTGGTCAGTGCAAATTCGGTAAAACGTTGTGCGGCAAATTCGTGTTTTTCAACACGCTCGCAGCGGCAGCGATGTCCGGCGCCAGCCAGCGATCCTGATCGTAGGCCGGGACTTTTTCGCGTAGCAGTCGCCAAGCGATATCGGTGCCCACGCCAAAGCGCTGTTCCTTGAGGAATTCAAACGCCTGCGCCGCCAGCAGGTACTCAATGGCGAGAATCTGCGTGCAGTTTTCCAGCGCGCGATGCAGCTTGAGCGCGGCGTTGGTGCCCATGCTCAAGTGATCTTCCTGCAGGCCCGAAGTGATGTAGTTATCGAGTACCGCCGGTTGCGCCAATTGGCGGTTTTCCGCACACAGCGATGCGGCGACGTATTGGACGATCATCATCCCGGAGTTCACCCCCGGATTGGCCACCAGAAACGCCGGCAGACCGCTGACGTGCGGGTTCACCAAACGGTCGAGGCGACGCTCGGCAATCGAGCCGATTTCGGCCATGGCAATCGCCAGCAGATCGGCTGCCATTGCCACCGACTGACCGTGCGGGTTGGCTTGCGACATCACCCGGAAATTGTCCGGCGTGCCCAGCAGGAGCGGGTTATCAGTGCAGCCGTTGAGTTCGGCCTCGACCTGTTTGATCGCATGGTCGAGTTGATCACGCGCAGCACCGTGTACCTGCGGGATCGAACGGATGCTCAGCGCATCCTGAGTACGGATGCCCTTGCTCGACGCGATCACCTCACTGCCATCGAGCAAGGCGCGCAGATTGATACCCACTTGCTGCATGCCCGGGTGCGGTTTCAGCGCGATGATCTCAGCGTCGAACGCATCGATCTGGCCGCGCTGGGCTTCAAAACTCATTGCGCCGATGACGTCGGCCCATTGCACCAACCGCGTTGCGTCGGCAATCGCCAGACAGCTGAGGCCGGTCATGCACGGCGTGCCGTTGACCAGGCACAAACCGTCCTTTGCACCCAGCTGCACCGGTTTCAAGCCTTCTTCTGCCAATGCCTGTTGCGCCGAGGTGATCTGGCCGCGATAGCTGACGTGACCGACGCCGAGCAACGCGATGCCGATGTGCGCCATGTGCGTCAGATAACCCACCGAACCTTGCGACGGCACTTGCGGGGTAATACCGCGATTGAGCAGCGCCAGCAGGCCTTCGACGACCCGGCGATGGATGCCGGATTTGCCGTGGCTGTAGTTGTGAATCGCCGCGCAGATGATCGCGCGTGTCTGCTCGTCGGCGAGCACCGGGCCGACGCCGCAAGCGTGACTGAGCAGGGTGTTGCGCGAGAGTTGACTGAGTTGTTCGTCTTTAAGCGATACGTTGGACAAACCGCCCAGGCCGGTGTTGACGCCATAGGCACGTTCGCCGCTTTCGACGATGCGCTGGACGATGCCTTGGGCGTTTTCGATGCACGCCCAGGTGTCGCTGGACAGCTCAAGTTGAGCGCCGTGACGAGCGACGGCGACCACGTCCTGCCAACGCAAGGGGCTGCCTGTGATAACGATTTTTTCAGCCTGGGACATCTAAAACCTCAACCGTAATATTGATGCAGCTCTGCCGGCCCTTTCGCGAGCAAGCTCGCTCCCACATTGGAATGCAGTCTCCTGTGGGAGCGAGCTTGCTCGCGAAGGGGCCGGCAGCCTCACCGCAAGTCTGTTAAACCACCGCCGCCCGCCGCTGCACAAACCGGTCAACGTACTCATCAGCCGGCGAATGCAGGATCTCTCTCGGCGTACCAACCTGAATCAACTTCCCATCCTTGAGAATCGCAATGCGGTTGCCGATACGCACCGCCTCATCGAGGTCGTGAGTGATGAAGACGATGGTCTTGTGCAGGGTCTTTTGCAGTTCCAGCAACTGGTCCTGCATTTCCGCCCGGATCAGTGGATCCAGCGCACTGAACGCCTCATCCATGAGGATGATGTCGGTGTCCGCCGCCAAGGCTCGAGCCAGGCCGACACGCTGGCGCATGCCGCCAGAGAGCTGGTGCGGATATTTGTTTTCGTAGCCTTTGAGCCCCACGGTGTTGATCCAGTGCAGCGCGCGTTCCGAGCACATTTGCTTGCTCTCGCCACGCACTTTCAGGCCGTAGGCGACGTTGTCGAGCACGCTCTTGTGCGGCAGCAGGCCGAAGCTCTGGAACACCATGCTGATCTTGTGCCGGCGAAATTCGCGCAGGGCGTCCATGTCGTATTGCAGGATGTCCACGCCGTCGACGAGGATCGCGCCGCTGGTCGGGTCGATCAGCCGGTTGAAGTGGCGCACCAGCGTCGACTTGCCCGAGCCGGACAGGCCCATGATCACGAAGATCTCGCCGGTACCGATGCTCAGCGACAGATCGTTCACGCCGACCACGCAACCGGTCTCGCTCAGCACCTGATCCTTGGTCTTGCCCTGGCCGACCATCGCCAGTGCGTCCTTGGCCCGGTTGCCGAAAATCTTGAAGACGTTTTTGACTTCGATCTTGCTCACGGTTGCGTTGCTCATTTGCTCACCTCATGCCGTGGCCGACCGTACGCCTGAGTAATGCGGTCGATGACCACTGCGAGAATCACGATCGCCAGACCGGCTTCGAGGCCACGCCCGACATTGAGGGTCTGAATCCCCACCAGCACATCTTCACCCAGACCTCGGGCACCGATCATCGAAGCGATCACTACCATCGACAGGGCCATCATGGTGGTCTGGTTGATCCCGGCCATGATGCTTGGCAGGGCCAGCGGCAATTGCACGCCGAACAGTTGCTGCCAGCGGTTGGCGCCGAACGCGTTGATCGCTTCCATCACTTCGCCGTCGACCTGGCGAATACCCAGATCAGTCAGGCGAATCAGCGGCGGCGCGGCGTAGATTACCGTGGCGAAAATCGCCGGGACCTTGCCCAGACCGAACAGCATCAGCACCGGGATCAGGTACACGAAACTCGGCATGGTCTGCATGATGTCGAGCAGCGGCATCAGCACCGAACGCAGGCGATTGCTGCGCGCCGAGAGAATCCCCAGCGGGATGCCGATCAGCACCGAAATGATCGTCGCGACCATCATCAGCGCCAGTGTCTGCATCAGCTTGTCCCACAGGCCAACGGCGCCGACGAGGAACAGCAGACCGACGATGACCGCCGTGGTCACCACTTTGCGCGTGGCGTGCCAGGCGACGACACCGACGATCGCCAGCATCAACCACCACGGCGCCGCACGCAGCAGGCCTTCGAGGTTGACGATGGCCCAGAGCAGGGTGTCGGAGATGTGGCGGAACACATCACCGTAGTTGGTGACCAGCGAATCGACCCAACCGTTGACCCAGTCGGCGATGGAAAAGGTAAAGCTTTCGGGAAACATAAGCGGCTCTCAATCAGAAATCTCAATCAAGCGATTACGGCATATCTCCCGGCCAGCCTCACGGTTGACCGGGAGGTATCGACCTACAGCGCCGCGTCGATTTTCTTGGCTGCGTCTGCACTGACCCACGCATGCCAGACCTCAGGATGTTCCTTGAGGAAGATTTTCGCCAGTTTTGGCGACTCGATACGTTCCTTGGCCATGCGGCCCAGGTTCTGGTTCAGCAGGTCGATCGGCAGGTTGACCTTTTCCAGCACGGCGACCAGTTCCGGGGCCTCGTCGTGGAAGGTTTTCGACAGACCGACCTTGATGCTTACGGTCTTGTCGACGCCGGGTTTTTCTTCCAGTTTCACCGCGTCGATCTGGCCCATCAGCGGGGTTGGCGACCAGTAGTAGAACAGGATCGGCTCGCCGCGCTTGTAGCTCGACAGCACCGCCGCATCGAGCGCCGGGCCGGTGCCCGGACGGAAGTTGGTGTAACTGCTTTCCAGACCGTAGCTTTTGAGCATTTCGCTGTTGTCCAGCTCGCAGGTCCAACCGGCCGGGCAGTTATAGAAACGGCCCTTGGATGGCTCTTCGGCGTCCTTGAACACGGCGGCGTATTTGCCCAGATCGGCGATGTTTTTCAGGTCTGGGGCTTTGGCTTCCAGCTTGCGTTTGGCGTCGCCTTCGATCACGTATCGCGGCACATACCAACCTTCCACGGCGCCGACGATCGGCGCACCGACACCGACGACCTTGCCGGCCTTCTCGGCCTTGTTCCAGACCTCGCTGCGGCCGACCCACTCTTCGGCGAACACTTGAATATCGTTGCTGCTCAAGGCGTTCTCCATGGTGATGGAGTTGCCCGGCAGGCTGTCGGTCTTGCAGTCGTAACCTTTTTCCAGCACCACTTGCAGCACGTCGGTCAGCAGCATGCCGCTTTCCCAGTTCAGGCCGGCGAACTTCACCGGTTTGCCCGATTCGCACCAGCCAGCGGCTTGGGTCGCACCGGCACTGGCCAGCAGGCCCATGGACAGCAGTGTGGTGAGCAGGGTCTTGTTCGATTTCATTGTTTCGACGCTCCTAATCATGAATTGGCTTACGGCAGTCAAGAGGCATCCAGCCCTGTCCACGTCCAATCAGGCCTGCGCCGCAGCGCGCCCGGCCCCACTTTTTTCAGGTGGTACAACGCTGTTCTGCTCGACCGGCAGAATCAGTTGATCAGGTACCGCGCTGTGCCATTTTTTTGCACACACGTAGTAGACGGCAGCCGGCAGCACCAGACCGATGATCCAGGAAATGTCCACATCACCGAGGGCCGCCACCAGCGGGCCGGTGTAGAACTTGGTGGAGATGAACGGCAACTGCACCAGCACGCCGAACACATAGACGCTGATGCCGAGCAGGTTCCAGCGCCCGTAGCGACCGTTCGGATTGGCCAGCGCCGGCACGTCATAGCGCTCGCGGGTGATGCAGTAGTAATCCACCAGGTTGATCGCGCTCCACGGTGTGAAGAACGCGAGCAGGAACAGGATGAAAGACTTGAACGCACCGAGGAACGAGTGCTGACCAAGCAGCGCAATCAGGGTCGCTGCGCCGACAATCACCAGCACAAACACCAGACGCTGCATGCGCGTAACGGTCAGGTGGCCTTTGAAACCACTGATGATGGTCGCGATGCACATGAAGCTGCCGTAGGAGTTCAGCGTCGAGATGGTCACCTTGCCGAACGCGATGCTGAAGTACAGCAGCGCGGCGGTGGCACCGGTGCCGCCCAGACCGACGATGTAAGCAACTTCATGACCGGCGAACTGGCCGTTGGCCGAAGCCGCAGCGAACACGCCGAGGATCATCGCCACTTGCGCGCCGACCACTGAACCAGCACCGGCGGCGAAGAAGGTTTTTACCGCCGAGGTGTTGCTCGGCAGGTAACGGGAATAGTCAGCCACGTAGGGGCCGAAAGCGATCTGCCAGGAGGCCGCGAGCGACACCGCGAGGAGGAAGCTGCTCCAGCTGAAATGACGGATTTGCAGGAGTGCGCCGACGTCGGTCTGGCTCATCAGGCGCCAGAACAGGAAGACGAAAGCGATCACGCCAATCACGCTGGCAACACGGCCGATCCAGTGGATCACCCGATAACCGAGCACCGTCACCAACACGATGACGCTGGCAAAAATCAGGATGCCGACGCTGTCACTGACGTTAAACAACTGGCCCAACGCTTGACCGGAAAGCACGGTGCCCGTCGCGGTGAAACCCAGGTACATCAGGCACACCAGCACGATCGGGATTGCCGCGCCATACACACCAAACTGCACACGGCTGGAGATCATCTGCGGCAGACCCAGTTTAGGCCCTTGCGCAGCGTGCAGCGCCATCACCCCGCCGCCGAGCAATTGACCGATCAACAAACCAATCAACGACCAGAACACATCACCGCCCAGCACCACGGCCAGGGCCCCAGTGACAATCGCGGTGATTTGCAGATTCGCACCCATCCACAGGGTGAACTGGCTAAACAGACGACCGTGTCTTTCCGCTTCCGGGATGTAGTCGATCGAACGCCTCTCGATCAACGGTTTGTTGCCTGCACGATCGGTGTTAACAGCCATGATTCAACCTCTGTGGATTGTTTTAATAGTTCACTGAGCTTCGGTAGTGCTGCTTTTCTGTGGGAGCGAGCTTGCTCGCGAATAGGCCAGCACAGTCAACATCTGTGCTGGCTGACAGATTGCTTTCGCGAGCAAGCTCGCTCCCACATAAAGCCAAAGCGTGTTACTTACCGCCGGTAATCATCGGCAGGTTCAGCCCCTGTTCCTTGGCGCAGTCGATGGCGATCTGGTAACCGGCATCGGCGTGACGCATGACACCGGTGGCCGGGTCGTTGTGCAGTACGCGCGCAATACGCTCGGCCGCTTCGTCCGTACCGTCGCAAACAATCACCATGCCCGAGTGCTGCGAGAAGCCCATGCCGACGCCGCCGCCGTGGTGCAGGGAAACCCAGGTCGCGCCGCTCGCGGTGTTCAACAGAGCGTTGAGCAGTGGCCAGTCGGACACAGCGTCGGAACCGTCCTGCATCGATTCGGTTTCACGGTTCGGGCTAGCGACCGAGCCGGAGTCGAGGTGATCGCGACCGATCACGATCGGTGCCGACAATTCGCCGCTGCGGACCATCTCGTTGAAGGCCAGACCGAGCTTGGCGCGCAGGCCCAGGCCGACCCAGCAGATACGGGCCGGCAGACCCTGGAAGCTGATGCGCTCGCGGGCCATGTCCAGCCAGTTGTGCAGGTGCGCGTCGTCGGGGATCAGCTCTTTGACCTTGGCGTCGGTTTTGTAGATGTCTTGCGGATCGCCCGACAGCGCCGCCCAACGGAACGGGCCGATGCCACGGCAGAACAGCGGACGGATGTAGGCCGGTACGAAACCCGGAAAGTCGAAGGCGTTTTCGACGCCTTCTTCCTGCGCCATCTGACGGATGTTGTTGCCGTAGTCGAAGGTCGGAATGCCTTGCTTCTGGAATTCCAGCATCGCTTTGACGTGCACCGCCATCGACTGCTTGGCGGCTTTGATCACAGCGGCCGGTTCGGTCTTGGCGCGGGCGCGGTATTCGTCCCAGGTCCAGCCCGCCGGCAGGTAACCGTTGAGCGGATCGTGGGCGCTGGTCTGGTCGGTGACCATGTCCGGGCGTACGCCGCGCTTGACCAGTTCCGGGAGGATTTCTGCGGCGTTACCCAGCAGCGCGATGGAAATCGCTTTACCTTCTTTGGTGTATTTGTCGATGCGCGCCAGGGCGTCGTCGAGGTCTTTGGCCTGCTCGTCGACGTAACGGCTTTTCAGGCGGAAATCGATGCTGACTTGTTGGCATTCGATGTTCAGCGAGCAAGCGCCGGCGAGGGTTGCCGCCAGAGGTTGTGCGCCGCCCATGCCACCGAGGCCAGCGGTCAACACCCACTTGCCGGTGAGGTTGTCGTTGTAGTGCTGGCGACCGGCTTCAACGAAGGTTTCGTAGGTGCCTTGAACGATGCCCTGGCTGCCGATGTAGATCCAGCTGCCCGCGGTCATCTGGCCGTACATGGCCAGGCCTTTGGCGTCGAGCTCATTGAAGTGTTCCCAGCTCGCCCAGTGCGGGACGAGGTTGGAGTTGGCGATGAGTACACGCGGGGCGTTGCTGTGGGTCTTGAACACGCCGACCGGCTTGCCGGATTGCACCAGCAGGGTCTCGTCGTCATTCAGGTTGGTCAGGCTCTCGACGATTTTGTCGTAGCACTCCCAGTTACGCGCGGCGCGACCGATACCACCGTAAACCACCAGCTCTTTCGGGTTCTCGGCGACTTCCGGGTCAAGGTTGTTCATCAGCATGCGCAGCGGCGCTTCAGTCAGCCAGCTCTTGGCGGTCAGCTTATTACCGCGGGCAGCGCGGATCTCGACGTTACGAAACTTTGTAGGCTTATTGTCAGTCACGAAAAAGACTCCTCAGCGATCAATTCAAACCAACCCTGGCAGTGGGCAAGCAGCCTGTGCGCTTCGCTGCGCGACAAGCGAATCAGTGGACGCTGCGGAGAGTCTCGAGCGACTCATACGCATACGTCTTTACTTGTACATACAAGCATATGCAATCAAGCGGCCAACTTGTTGGAGGGGTGTTCAAGAAAAATCCTGGGCACGGCTGGAGGGCGCCTGAATCAAGGGTTCGGGCGTGGATGAAATTTTTTCGTGGGGATGATTCAGGGCGACGGGACTTTGTTACGTGAGCGTGGTTTTGCGCCACGCTGGGGCGTTCGGTAACAAGTTGGTGCGTGGGTTGGGAACACCCCAAAAGCAAAAGATCGCAGCCTTCGGCAGCTCTTACAGGGCGTACATCAATCCCATTGTAGGAGCTGCCGAAGGCTGCGATCTTTTAAGATTTTTCAATCAGCGGGCAGTCAGCTCAATGACACAGCAACCCGCATCAACGGACACTTCAACCAAACCATTGTTACCGTCCAGTTGCAGGCAATCATGGCGACCGAGCTGCGAAACACTGTCACCGACGTGCACTTGCAACAGCTCACTGACACTGAACACCAATACCGTCCCCGCCGAGCTGAAGAATCGCTGCTCGCCATCCAGCCACTGCAACCGCGCGCTGTAACGCTGCGGCGCATAGATCAGGTTGAAATCGCGAATCGCACCGCCTAGCAGCGTGCACGACACCTGGCTCTCACCACTGAAAGCAAACGGGTCGAGCGGTAACAGCGGCCGCGTATCGTCGCCGTCAACGCACAAGGTCATGCCGTCACCCTGCAACACGGTGATCACCCGCTGGTAACCGGCGAACGTCGAAAAACCACCCGACTCAGCGATGTCGGCAATCGACAGGCGCCAGCCAAAACCGTCCAGGCCGGCCCCCGCGTCACGGGTGATTTCTTCAGTGCTGCCGCCACCGTTTTTCCACGGCATGCGCGGGTAGCCTTCGGCGCGTAAAACCTTCACTTGAGTCATTTATGAAAGCGTCCTTCCAGACGATGACGGGAACCTGGGTGAATCAATCGTGCAGCGGTAACCGGCTGACGCCCCGACCACGTGCGGCGACGAATCAGCAAACACGGCTCGCCTTTTTCAATCTGCAGCAACTTGCACTCGGAGGGCTCGGCCAGAATCGCTTCAACCACGTGCTCGCCCTCAGTCAGCGGCGCCACCTGATTGAGATACGCGTAAGGCGTCTGCAGAGTGAAATCCTGCTTGAGGTATTCCGGCGCGACCAGTGCGTTGACGAAACGGTCTTCGATTTGCACCGGAATATCATTTTCGTAATGCACGATCAGCGAGTGGAACACCTTCTGCCCTTCACGCATGTCCAGCGCCAGCGCGCGCTCGGAACCGGCAGCCTCTTCTTCAAGAGTGATGACCTGGCAGGTATGGCGATGGCCACGGGAGGCGATTTCGTCGGCGATGTTGTGCACTTCGAACAGCGCAGACTGGCTCTTCGGTTCGGCGACAAAGGTGCCGACGCCTTGCATGCGCACCAACAGACCATCGGCAGTCATCTCGCGCAGGGCGCGGTTGATGGTCATGCGGCTGAAACCGAGTTGATTGACCAGCTCGCTTTCGGACGGCACGCGGTAGTGCGGCGGCCAGTTTCCGCTGTCGATCTGCTGGGTGATCATCTGTTTGACGCGGGCGTACAAGGGCGCCGGACTGTCGCCCATGTTCGCGGCCAACGGGGAGACTGGAGGCGGAGTCGGCACGGTTGATCCCTGTTCATTGGTGAAAGTGGCTAGCTTGCCGGAGTTTACCGGGCAGGCAAACGTCTGTATATGTATATACAAATAACACACGATGGGGTGCCGAACCATGTCCGCCTTCTTTGCCGAACGCGCACTGCTGCCTAACGGATGGGCCAACAATGTACGTCTTGAGGTCAGCGCCGATGGCCTGCTGACCCAGATTCAGGCCGATTCCACCGCAGACGGCGCCGAACGGCTGAGCGGCCCGCTGCTGCCGGGCATGCCGAATCTGCACTCCCACGCCTTCCAGCGGGCGATGGCGGGTCTGGCTGAAGTGGCCGGCAATCCGAACGACAGTTTCTGGACGTGGCGCGATCTGATGTATCGCCTCGTCGGAAAAATCAGCCCGGATCAACTCGGCGTGATTGCCCGTCAGCTGTACATCGAAATGCTCAAGGCCGGTTATACCTCCGTCGCTGAATTTCACTACGTGCACCACGACAACAATGGTCAGCCTTACGCCGACCCGGCTGAACTGGCCTTGCGCATCAGCCAGGCTGCGAGTGAAAGCGGCATCGGTCTGACCCTGTTGCCGGTGCTCTACAGCCACTCTGGTTTTGGCGGCCAGACGCCGAATGACGGCCAGCGCCGCTTCATCAACAGCACCGAAAATTACCTGAATCTGCAATCGCGTTTGCAGCCGTTACTGGCGCAGCAAAAGGCGCAATCGCTGGGCCTTTGCTTTCACTCGTTGCGCGCAGTGACGCCGCAACAGATCAGTGAAGTTTTGGCGGCCAGCGACAAGCAATGCCCGGTGCACATCCACATCGCCGAGCAGCAAAAAGAAGTCAACGATTGCCTGAGCTGGAGCGGTCGTCGCCCTTTGCAATGGCTCTACGAAAATACCCAAGTCGATCAACGCTGGTGCCTGGTCCACGCGACTCACGCCAATCCGGAAGAAGTCACCCTGATGGCCAAGAGTCGCGCCATCGCCGGGCTGTGCCTGACCACCGAAGCAAATCTGGGCGACGGGATCTTCCCGGCGGTGGATTTCCTCGCTCAGGGTGGGCGCATGGGTATCGGTTCCGACAGCCATGTGTCACTGAGCGTGGTCGAAGAATTGCGTTGGCTGGAATACGGCCAGCGCCTGCGTGATCAGCGGCGCAATCGCTTGTATGGCGCGGATCAACCGATGGTCGGGCGCACGCTGTATGACGCGGCGCTGGATGGCGGTGCGCAAGCGTTGGGGCAGCCGATTGGCGCGCTGGAGGTTGGCAAGCGTGCGGACTGGATTGTGCTCGACGGCAGCGATCCGTATCTGGCGACGGCCACGGGTGACGGGATTTTGAATCGCTGGTTGTTTGCCGGCGGCGATCGTCAGGTGCGCGATGTGCTGGTCAATGGCCAATGGGTTGTGCGTGATGGCCGGCATGCTGGCGAAGAAGACAGTGCACGCGCCTTCACCCAGGTCCTGCGCGACCTCCTCGGCTGACAGCTGATCGTTCCCACGCTCTGCGTGGGAATGCAGCCCGGGACGCTCTGCGTCCCACAAGCGGACGCAGAGCGTCCATTGAGACACTCCCACGCGGAGCGTGGGAGTGATCAGGATGGGTGATTAATTCGAGGTCTTGGCCATCTGCCGATCCGACGCTCGCCAGATCAATCGCGTGGTGTCATAACCCTGCTGACGCGCCTTGCTCAGCAGCTCTTCACGGACCACCCCGTTGACGGTCGGTGTGCGCGACAGCAACCACATGTACTTGCGACTCGGGTCGCCGACGATGGCGGTCTTGTAGTCATCGCTGACGTACAACACCCAGTATTCACCTTTCGCCACACCCGGAATCAGACGTGAGAACCAGGTATCGAATTCGACCCACAGCTTGTCGGTCTTGCCCGGCACCTGTGGATAAGCCGTGCCCTTGGCTTCTTCCCATTGCCAGTCCGGTGTCAGGCAGCGATTGAGCACCGCGACATTGCCGTCCGGCTTGAGGGTGTAATGGGCTTCGGACTGCGCGCAATTGCGCTGGAAATACATCGGCAAGCGCGCCAGTTCATACCAGGTGCCCTGATAACGCTTGAGATTGACGCTGTTGACGGTTTTCGGCGCCAACGGGTCGACGCCGGAAGTGGCGCAGCCGGCCAGTACCAGGCCGGCAAAAAGGATCAGCAATAACCGCTTCATTTTTCTTCTCCGTGGGCGCGAAGCCCCGGTTTACTTCAGGCCTTGGCCGGAAAACATCAGCACTTTGTCACCGGCGTACTGCACGCTGATAAAGCTGTTCTTGTCGCCCCAAGTGCAACTGGACATGCCGAGCGCGCCCGAGCAATCGGTGGGCTTGCCGAGCAGAGTCTCGACTTCGGCCTTGGCCATACCGGCCGAGAGCTTCGAATAGTTTTCCTGATTGACCTTGCTGCATGCGGCCAACAGCACGCAAAACGTCAGAAGGGCGATAGATCGCAGCGACATGGTGTAACTCCTGGAACGAGGGGGGGATGGCATGGTGCCAACCAGAAGCTTAGAAGAGAAAACCCTCATCTGGTTCCGTGGGGGAATGGCTATTTATTAGCCCGCCCGTCTGGCATTTGCCGATAAATCAGCCACTTTGTAACGCTATTGAGCATTTCGTCGCCTTTCGCCAAACACGCCTAATCTTTGGCGCACCGCGGTCGACATAAAAGCAGCGCAAAGCCCCCGAGTGTGGCAAATTGCCGCCCTTTCTTGACCAGTCCCTTCGCGGTAGTTCATTCGATGACCAGAAACATGAAATTCAGCCACAAGATCTTGTTGGCTGCCGCCCTCGTGGTGGCCATTGCGTTCGCCTGTTTCATTTTCTTCAACGACTATCGACAGCGCGAAGCCTTGAACAGCAGCACCGAAGCCTCGATGCAGGAGCTGGGCAGCCTGACCACCAGCAACATCCAGACCTGGCTGGAAAGCCGCATTCAATTGCTGCAATCGCTGTCGCAGCAAGTCGCCGTCGACGGCAACGCCCCCGCCAACCTGAAACGCATCATCGACCTGCCCGCCTACACCGGCAATTTCCAGCTCAGCTACTTCGGCGGCGCTGACGGCGTGATGTTCTCGGTGCCGGCCGGCAACCGCGCACCGGATTACGATCCACGCGCCCGGGGCTGGTACAAAGCGGCAAACAGCGCGCAACAGACCATCGTCACCGAACCGTACATCGCCGCGTCCTCGGGCAAACTGGTAATCACCGTTGCCACGCCGGTACAGCGCCAAGGGCAGATGCTCGGCGTCGCCGGTGCCGACATCGACCTGACCAGTGTCAGCGCAATCATCAACTCGCTGAACTTCGGTGGCCACGGCCACGCGTTCATCGTCAGTGCTGACGGCAAGATCCTGATCCACCCGGACAGCAAACTGGTGCTCAAAACCCTCTCCGAGGCCTATCCGAATGGTGCGCCGAAAGTCAGCCCGGGCCTGAAAGAAGTCGAGCTCGACGGCAAAACCCAACTGATCTCCTTCACCCACATCAACGGCGTGCCGTCGGCCGACTGGTACGTGGCGCTGGTACTCGATAAAGACACCGCGTTCGCAATGCTCAGCGAATTCCGCACCTCGGCGCTGATCGCCATGGTTATTGCCGTGGTGATCATCATCGCCCTGCTCGGCATGCTCATTCGCGTGCTGATGCAACCGTTGCTGACCATGGGCCGCGCGATGCACGACATCGCCGAAGGTGAAGGCGACCTGACTAAACGTCTGGTGATCCACGGCAACGACGAGTTCGGCGCGCTAGGCACCTCGTTCAACCGTTTCGTCGAGCGCATTCACACCTCGATCCGTGAAGTGTCTTCGGCCACCGGCCAGGTCAACGAAGTCGCCCTGCGCGTAGTCGCGGCGTCGAACTCGTCGATGTACAACTCCGATCAGCAGTCCAGCCGTACCAACAGCGTCGCCGCCGCGATCAACCAACTCGGCGCCGCCGCCCAGGAAATCGCCCAGAACGCCGCCCTCGCCTCGCAGCACTCCAGCGATGCCCGCAGCCTCGCGGTCGACGGTCAGCAGGTTGTGGATAAAACCATCCAGGCCATGCAACAGCTGTCGGCGAAGATCAGCGATTCCTGCGGCAACATCGAAACCCTGAACAGCAACACGGTGAACATCGGCCAGATTCTCGAAGTGATCACCAGCATTTCCCAGCAGACCAATCTGCTCGCGCTCAACGCCGCGATCGAAGCAGCGCGTGCCGGTGAAGCTGGGCGTGGTTTCGCCGTGGTCGCAGATGAAGTGCGCAACCTCGCCCACCGCACCCAGGATTCGGCGCAGCAAGTGCAAAAGATGATCGAAGAGCTGCAGGTCGGCGCGCGTCAGGCGGTAAGCATCATGACCGAGAGCCAGCGTGAGAGTGAAAGCAGTGTCGGTATCGCCAACCAGGCCGGTGAGCGATTGGGTAGCGTGACTCAGCGTATCGGTGAGATCGACGGGATGAACCAGTCGGTAGCGACGGCGACTGAAGAGCAGACGGCGGTGGTCGAGTCGATCAATGTCGATATCAACGAGATCAACACGCTGAATCAGGAAGGTGTGGAGAACTTGCAGGCGACGTTGCGCGCGTGCTCGGATCTGGAGCAGCAGGCGGCGCGGCTGAAGCAATTGGTGGGTAGTTTCCGCATTTAAGATCAAGGGCTTTACCCCCTCACCCCAGCCCTCTCCCCCAAGGGGGGCGAGGGGGAAAGGGAGCCGATCGGGGGATTTTCCAGACCTGAGTTCGACTCAGAAATTGCAGGTCGATGTATCAAGACCAGACAACTCGGTCAGTCCCCTCTCCCTCCGGGAGAGGGCTAGGGTGAGGGAAAGCTCTTAAAACCGTGAACCCGGCTCGGAAAGAAACACCAACTCCTCCGCCGTAGACTCCCGCCCCAACACCGCATTGCGATGCGGAAACCGGCCAAACCGCGCAATCACTTTCCGATGCCGCTCGGCATAATCCAGATTATCCGCAAACACCGCCCGCTCCGCTTCCGGCTGTTCAGCCACCAGTTCGATAAACCTGGAAACCGCCTCGTTCTGCACCGCAAGATTCTCGCAGTGCTCAAACACAAGATAAATAAACACACGCTGAATCGGTTTCAACTGCCGATCAAAATCCGCCGCAATGCCTTGGGCAACGAGTTTCTGCGCGCGCAGATCGCCGGAAAACGCTTTTGGGGTGTCGCGAAAGATCATTCGCGGCAGTTGATCGAGCAATAACACCACCGCCAGCCAACCTTCGGGACGTTGCGTCCACGCGGTCAATTCGCCGGCCAGGGCCTGATCGACAAAGACCCCGAAACGCTCACGCGCTTCGAGGTCTTGGCTGTCTCGCTTACCGAACCACAACTTGCCCTTGTCAGCCGCTATCTCGTCGGGGGATTCGGCATGTCCGAACCACCAATCGAGCAACGGCTGCCAGGGCGCGGTCATGGTTTATTCCTTGTGGTAGGCCGTAGCGCGGGCGACTTCTTCTTTCGAACCGAGGAACACCGCTACACGCTGGTGCAGACCGTCCGGCTGAATGTCGAGGATGCGCTGGTGACCGTCAGTGGACGCGCCGCCCGCTTGTTCCACCAGGAACGACATCGGGTTGGCTTCGTACATCAGACGCAGTTTGCCTGGTTTGGATGGCTCGCGGCTGTCGCGCGGGTACATGAACAGACCGCCACGGGTCAGGATGCGGTGTACGTCGGCAACCATCGCCGCGACCCAACGCATGTTGTAGTTCTTTTTCAGCGGACCTTCTTCACCGGCCAGCAACTCGCCAACGTAACGTTGTACCGGGGCTTCCCAGTGACGCTGGTTGGACATGTTGATCGCGAATTCCTGGGTCGATTCAGGAATGGTGATGTCTTCGTGGGTCAGCACGAAGCTGCCCATTTCACGATCGAGGGTGAAGCCCTTCACGCCGTCGCCCAAGGTCAGTACCAGCATGGTTTGCGGGCCGTAGATCGCGTAACCGGCAGCAACCTGCTGGGTGCCTGGCTGCAGGAAGGCTTTTTCGTTCAGCGGCTCGTTCTGGCTCAGGTATTCGTTCGGGCAACGCAGTACCGAGAAGATGGTGCCGACCGGGGCGTTGATGTCGATGTTCGACGAGCCGTCCAGTGGGTCGAATACCAGCAGGTATGCGCCTTTCGGGTATTTGCCCGGGATCTGGTAGGCGTTGTCCATTTCTTCGGACGCCATGCCGGCCAGGTGACCGCCCCATTCGTTGGCTTCGAGCAGGATCTCGTTGGAGATCACGTCGAGCTTCTTCTGCACTTCGCCTTGGACGTTTTCAGTGCCCATGCTGCCCAGAACACCACCCAGGGCGCCTTTGGACACGGCGTGGCTGATTTCTTTGCAAGCACGCGCGACCACTTCGATCAGGAAACGCAGATCGGCAGGAGTGTTATTGCTGCGGGTCTGCTCAATCAAATAGCGACTCAGGGTAACGCGGGACATGGACGGCTCCGGTGGAATGGGGGGCTAAAAACCCGCGCAGTTTACAGGGAGTCTGAAAACGTAGCGAGCGAAGACGCCCGGTAACGTGCGTTGGGGTGTATTTGCCTGTATGAGACGTGATTGTCGGGGGAGAGTTCAGGTAGCGGATTTAGCGTAGTCCGAAATCCGACGAAGGCCGATCGGTTTGGGATATGTATTGATTGAGATACCGCTTTCGCGAGCAGGCTCGCTCCCTCAGGAGGATTTGAGTGAACACACAATTGGCGTCCACTGCAGATCCACTGTGGGAGCTAGCCTGCTAGCGAATGGCGCACAGCGCCAGCCTTTCTCAGGTGTTGGTCGGCGGTTTGCGCAATAGGCTGAACGCCATCGCCCCGAGAAAAACCACACTCAACAACAACACCGCCCACAGGCCGATCTTCTTCCAATTGGTCTCGGCCACCGCCGCCGCTGTTGCGGTTGAAGTTTGCGTGACAACCGCCTCACCCTGGACCATCGCCTTACCCAACCCCGCCAGCTTCTCCGGTTTGAAATCCGGAATCAGCGTCGCCAACGGCAAGTTCGCCGTCTTCACCGTCGCATTGCCCACCGCCAAACTGTACGGCCCCTCGCCCCGCGCGAGGAAAACCACCTGCGTCGCCCGCACCGCATATTTCAGACTCGGCGCCTGCTCACCCAAACCACCGCCACGCTCATCCACGCTCAGTTTCAACTGCTGCACGGTCTGCCCGTAGAGCGGCAATTCGTTCTGCACCACATCCTGACCATTCTGGGTCAGGCGATAGAGCAAGCCATTGCCCAACGTCTGCCACGGCAAGCTGCTTTCGCGACGCCCCGCCAGCGTCACCGGCGCGAGGCTGTTCGGCTGTTTCAGCTCGACCTGCACGCGCTCGACATTCAGCCCCATCGGCAACTGCCAGGTGTACTCCCCAGCCTTGGTGCTGCTGCCGGCCAACGCCTGCGACCAGACCAAAGGCAGCGGAACGTTGCGCGGATCACTGCTTTTCAGCTGCGCCGACGTCAGGATCGGCGCCGAGTTCGGCGACTCCCATAACAACCGCACATAACGCGCCGACTGCCCCGGCAGCGTCACTTCGTGCTGCTCGATGCGCTCATCGGAAAAGGTCAGCCGCGCGACCTGCCCCTCGCCCCACGCTTGCCAGTGTTGCAGATCGTCGCTGGCTTCAATGCTGAAGCGCTGGAAGCCGTCGCGCTCGCTGGTCCAGTCGAGGATCAACTGCTGCAACGGCGCCTTGATCGCGCTGGCATCCAGCAGCCAGCCACGCAGCACCTCTTCACCCGCTTCCAACTGACTGGACGGCTGCACCTCGACCAGCGTGCCGTTGGTGGTCGATTGCACACGCACATTCGGCGCGCGTTCGCTGGCGTCGGCGGCGTTGTACAGCGGGAACCATTTCACCTCATGCAAGCGGCCGTCGTCGCGGGTCTGCGCTGATTCGCGCGCCAAGGCGTAGGCCTGCGCTTCGCCGGCAGCGTTGAACACACGCAGATCACTGAGATCGGTCTGGCGTGCCTGCAATTGCACGCTCAACGGCAATTCGAGGCGGTACCACGGACCGTTGCCAGAGACTGACAGCGACACCTGCGTGGCGAAGTCCGCCGGTTTTTCCTGAGCGCCGGCCGCCATCACCACGCCCAACGCCAACCAACCCAGACTTCGCATGCGACTCAAGATGAAACTCCTTCGGTGTCCGGGGCCGGTTTGTCCGCCGCCGGTTCAGCGTCGACGCGTTTGGGCGGCAGTGGCGCGAAATAGCCGACCACCAGCAGCAACACGCCGACACCGATAAACGAGACGATCCGGGCGAGACCGCCACGGTTGCTCAATTCGACAAAAATCAGTTTGGCCACCACCAACGCAATCAGCGCCGCGCCAATCAGCCACACTTCGCGGCGATGGCGCAGATGGCCGCCGATCATCAACCCCAGCGCCATCAGCGTCCAGACGATCGACAACCCGGCCTGCACCAGCATTGAGGCGAGCAACGTATCCAGCTCGAACGGGATCCCGGCCCAATGGTGCGCCGCGCGGGTGACCAACGCGGTGCAAAAGGCGAACAGCGAAACCCCGGCGACCAGTTGCGTCGCGTAATCGGCGTAGTCCTGGCGAATCGACAGCTGCGAAACCGCGCTGCGCGACCAGACGTAAACACCGAACAATGCGAACAACAAACCCAGCTCCAATGGATTGAGCAGCGGCACGTATGGCAGCGGCTCGGCGTTGCCATCGCTGACACCATTAGCCAGCCAGAACCATGCGAGCATCAACACCGCCAACGGCGCAGCGGCGTACAAACGGTACTCGCGAGGGAATGCCGCCACCGGCCAAGGCCAACTGCGCGGTGCCGCCGCCAGCAGCAGATACAGGCTCGGCAGAATCGCCCAGCCCAGCCAACGCCAGGCGTTGTATTGCTCGGACAACAGCAGCAGACCGTAGCGCAATTCCAGCGCCAGCACGCCAATCAGCAGCCAGCAGCCGAGCACATGCGCCGCGCTCAAGGCGCGCGCCGGCAACATCGGCGCCAAACGTCGCAAGCTGAAGAAATGCACGGGGAACACTGCTGCCCACGCCAGCCAACCGAAATCGGCCGCCGGGTGATAACGCGAATGCCAGGCCCCGAGCAGCACCAGCGCCGCAGCCGGAATCAACAAGGTGCAAAGCAGGCCCAGCGCCGGCCATTTCAAGCGCAGCGACAACAGCGTCCACAGCGCCACGCTCAAAGCGGCGACCAGCAGTAACAACGGGCCTTGCAGATTCGGCGCAGCAAAACGCAGCACCTCGCTGACCCACGCCAACGCCCACCAACCGGCACCCCACAGCAGCAACACTTCTGACAAGCGCTGCAAACTCAACGCATCGAATGCCGAGGCGTGATTGCCCAGTTGCAGTCGCCAGGCACCGATCATCGCAGCCAAGCCCAGTACCAGCGGTGTCCAGAATCCGCCATGAGCCAACGGTTTCAGGCCTTCGCTGGACAGTGGCCCAAGCAACTCGGGGCCGGCCAGCAAAAACGCCGCACCACCAATCAACTGCAACAGCAGACCAAAGACAAAACTTACGCGCTGCTTGAGGTACAGGCTGAGCCAGATGATCAGCAAACCACTCGCGGCCCACACCGCACTCGCCGTTTGCCATGGCAGCACGAACAGCACCGCCAGATTGATCAGCACCAGACCGGCCAGCAGCACCACCGACAAACCGCGCAACAGACGCACATCGCCACGCACCATTTCATCGCGAGCCGCCAACAGCATGCCGACGATCAACGCCAGCCCGATCAACGACGCGCTGAGCAATCCGCTCCAGCCGGCGCTGAACACCGCCGCCGAATCCTCGCCCGCGCCTTGCAGACGCAACAGGAATAACGCACCGCCGAGCAACTGCACGGCAAACGCGCTGAACAGGAACGTGCGCGATTGAATGCGCAGACCGACCAACAGAGTTGCCAGCCCGGCCAGCGCCCAACTGATCGCCGTGGCTTGAACGAAGAAGAACAGCGGCGCCAGCAGATAGAGGAAGGTCAGGCCCAGACACGCCAACACCGGCAAGCCTTGACGCTCCCAAGGCGAGGCTTGTTCCGGCGTGGCCTTGCGCAATTGATAGAAACTGAACAGCAACGCAATGCCGAGCATCAGCGCACCCAGCGGAGCACCGTCAAACAGACTGCTCTCGCCGACGCGCAACTGACTGAGAAACGCCAACGCCGACCCCAGTTGCAGCAGCAAGGCAAACGCCCGAGCGAACGGTCGATGCTGACGCAGACCGAGCCAGAAAATCCCCGCGCCTTCCACTGCCCATGCCGCCGAGGTCCAGCGCGCATCCAGCCCCAGCGGAATGGCCAGACTGGCGAAAATCACCCCGAGCGCCAGACAGGTTTCACCCAGCAGTACCGCCCGGCCACCCATCAACACCTTGGCCAGTGTCATGTAGATCATGCCTAGCGCCAGCGCACTGAACGCTGCTGCAAATTCCATATGCTGCACCAACGCAAACTGCAATCCGAAGCCAATGATCGGCGGTCCGAACAACATCGTGCCGTCGACGTAATCGCCCTTGCGCGCCGACCAGTGCAGCAACGCTTCGCGATCGCCATCCGCAGGTGCATCGGGCATGTCGAGCAACTTGCGGCGGGCGAACAGCAGGCCGATGGCGAGGTACATCAGGAAGAACAGGATCAGGAACGGCTCGGTGCTCCACAACAGTTCCGGCGCATACGAACGAAGGCCCCAGGCGAAGCCGATGCCAAAGGTGCCGACGAAGCCGATCAGGTTGAGTAGACGCCAGGCCTTGAACCAGGCGATGGCAAGAATGCCGGCGTTGAGCAGCGCGAAATAGCTGAACAGCGCGACATGGTTGCCGGCGCCGGTCGAGGTCAGGATCGGCGCCGCGAAACCGCCCAATGCCGCCGCTGCGGCAAGCCCTAAAGCATCTTGAGTGATGGCGAGAATCGCCGAGAAAACGGTGACCGCCACCAGCAGGCCGAGCGCGGCCGATGGATCAAGCAACGGATGCAGACGCATGGCCGCAAACACCGTCAAATACAGCACCGCGATCCCGGTGCCTTGCAGCATCAACGCGTAATTACTGTTGCGCCGGCGCAACCACCAACCCAGCGCGAGCAGGCCCAACGCGGCCGCCGCGACACCGGCGTAACGCAACTCGATCGGCACGACCATGCCTTCGGTGGCGTAGCGCAGCAGGAATGCGAGACCGAAGAACAGCAACACCACGCCGACCCGCAGCACGGTGTTGCCGCCGAACAGCCAGTTGCGCGCAGCACTTATGCCGCGTTCGATGAGGTTCGGGCCACGGGGTTCGGCAGGTTGTTGCGGTTCGGGCGTCACGGCATCAAGGCGCCAGACATCGGCGGGCAGCGGTTGACTGGTTTCGCTGGCGACGGCGGAAATCGGTTCGAGTTCGGGCGGCAGCTCCCAGATCAGTTCAGGTGCTGGAGCTGCTTCTACGACTGTGACTGTTTCAGCAACAGGTTCGGGACCCGGTGGCGGCGTGGCACGAACCGGGGCACCTTCGAGCAGAAACAGGCGCTGTTCGACGCCCTGCAAAGCGACCTTCGCCAGCTCAAGTTGACGCTGCTGCTCCATCGCCTGCGAGCCTAGCCGCGCGATGCGGATCGTCTGCCCGATCACCAGCCCCAGCAACGCGCCCAATAGCGCATCACTGAACGACTCGTCGAGCAGCCAGCCGAGCACCAGCCCGATCAACATGAACATCCATTGCATGGTCGATATCCCTAAGCAGCCCCAAGACGGGGCGAGTCCGGCGATTGCTTCAGTCTAGGCACAAACCCTGTGGGAGCGAGCCTGCTCGCGAAAGCGGTTTGTCAGCCAACATTTCTGTTTAACAAGACGACCGCTTCGCGAGCAGGCTCGCTCCCACATTGGATTGGTGGTGACTGGAGCTACCGGTAACCGGCGCTCAGTATATCGATCCGGCCCAACAAACGTTGGGCCTTGCGCAGATTTGTTGCGGAAAGTTACTCCAAAGCTTTCCAGATATCCGTGGCGTACTCACGAATCGTCCGGTCAGACGAGAACCAGCCCATCCGCGCCGTGTTGAGTACTGCTGAACGCCACCAGTTGTTGGAGTCGTGCCAGTGCGCCTCAACGCGTTTCTGCGCTTCCCAGTAGGAGTCGAAGTCGGCGCAGACCAGGAAGCGGTCGTAATCCACCAGCGAATCGATCAGCCCGGTATAGCGCGAGGTGTCATCCGGCGAAAACACCCCGCCGCGAATCGCCTGCAGCACATCGTTCAAGCGATGGGATGCAGCGATGTCTGGCACTGCGCTGAACTCATGATTCTGTTTACGCGCTTCCACCTGCTGCGCGCTGAGACCGAAGATAAACATGTGCTCGGCCCCGATGCGTTCGCACATTTCCACGTTGGCGCCGTCCAGTGTGCCAATGGTCAGCGCGCCGTTGAGGCCGAACTTCATGTTACTGGTGCCTGATGCTTCGAAGCCGGCAGTGGAAATCTGCTCGGACAAGTCCGCCGCCGGAATGATGCTCTCCGCCAGGCTGACGTTGTAGTTGGGCAGGAACACCACTTTCAGCAGGCCGCGCACGGTCGGATCGTTGTTCACCACCCGAGCGATATCGTTCGTCAGTTTGATGATCAGTTTGGCCTGGTGATAACTCGCCGCCGCTTTACCGGCGAAGATTTTCACCCTCGGCACCCAGTCGACTTCCGGCTCGGCGCGGATCGCCTGATACAGCGCCACGGTGTGCATCAGGTTGAGCAACTGACGTTTATATTCGTGGATGCGTTTGACCTGTACATCGAACATCGCCGCCGGATTGACCGCGATGCCCAAGCGTTCGTGAATCAGATACGCCAGGGCTTTCTTGCTGTGCAGCCGTTGCTCGGCAAAGGCTTTGCGGAATGCGGTTTTCTCGGCGAACGGTTCGAGATCGAGCAGGCGCTCTTCGGGGTTATCCAGCACCTCGGGACCCAGCGAGTCGACCAGCATCGAGGTCAGTTCAGCGTTGGCCTGGAACAGCCAACGGCGGAAGGTAATGCCGTTGGTTTTGTTGTTGATCCGCTCCGGGTAGAGCTTGTGCAGTTCAGCGAACACGGTTTTGCGCATCAGTTGCGTGTGCAGCCCGGACACGCCGTTGACGCTGTGCGAACCGAGGAACGCGAGGTTACCCATGCGCACACGGCGACCGTTGTCTTCTTCGATCAGCGACACCGCGCGCAGCACGTCGAAATCGTGAATGCCTTTGGCGCGCAGCGAGTCGATGTGCTGAGCATTGATCAGATAAATGATCTGCATATGTCGCGGCAGCATGCGCTCCATCAAGCACACCGGCCAGGTTTCCAGCGCTTCCGGCAGCAACGTGTGGTTGGTATACGACAGCGTGTCGACGGTGACTTGCCACGCCGCATCCCAAGCCACGTCGTAGACGTCGACCAGTTGGCGCATCAATTCGGCGACAGCAATCGAGGGGTGCGTGTCGTTGAGCTGAATCGCCGCGTGATCACCCAGGGTCAGCACCGAGGTGTGCATGTTGCGATGACGGCGCAGCAGATCCTGAAGCGAAGCGGCGACAAAGAAGTATTCCTGACGCAGGCGCAGCTCCTGCCCCGCTTCGGTGCTGTCCGCCGGGTAGAGCACGCGGGAGATACTTTCGGCCCGGGCCACTTCGGCGACAGCGCCCAAGTGGTCACCGGCGTTAAAACGCTCCAGGTGCAAATCTTCCATGGCGCGCGCACGCCAGAGGCGCAGTGTATTGACGCTCGCCCCGCGCCAGCCAACGACCGGCGTGTCATAAGCGATCGCGCGGACAGTTTCTGCCGGCGACCAGACTTGTTTGGACTTGCCGGAGATGTCGGTGACGGTTTCGACGCTGCCGCCGAAGCCGATGGAGTAGACGACCTCTGGCCGCTCGAACTCCCACGGGTTGCCGAAATCCAGCCAGTGCTCGGTCTGTTCCTGCTGCCAGCCGTCGACGATGGCCTGGCGGAACAAGCCGTGCTCATACCGAATGCCATAACCGTGGCCGGCGATACCGAGGGTCGACATGCTTTCCATGAAGCACGCGGCCAGACGACCGAGGCCACCGTTACCGAGCGCTGCATCAGGTTCCAGCAAACGGATACGCTCCAGGTCGACACCGAGTTCAGTCAGCGCTTCACGGGCGACGTCGAGCAAGCCAAGATTGCTCAGGCTGTCGTAGAGCAAGCGGCCGATGAGGAATTCCAGCGAGAGGTAATACACCCGTTTCTGACCTTTGCGGTAGATCTGCCGGGTGTGGTCCATCCAGTGCTCGACCATATGATCACGCGCCGCCAAAGCGATGGCTTCGAACCAGTCATGGTCGAAAGCGTGGTCGGGGTCTTTGCCCACCGCGTAGGTGAGCTTGGTCAGGACGGCGTCGCGGAATGCGGCCACCTCTGCTTCGCGAACTAGTGGTTCTTGAGTCATCAATAGGACCTCGAGCGAGCGGGAATTGTCTGAGCCTAGACGGTCTGACCGACGGTCGCGGCGCTGGTTCGGCAGTTTTTCCTGAGACGGTGCGATGGCCCGGCATTACCCTGGCGGATGGGCTAATGAATGCAGGGGCCGTGCCGAATTGTCCGGCAATGTGCCTGCATGGAGAAAAAATCTGGCGAAAGGTTGTTCAAAAATCCACCAGTCCCGGTATGATCGCGCGCCCTGATGCACACACGCCTGGTAACTCCCGATGATGAAGCCCAACCTGATTGCCGCCGCCGAGATCGATCGTCTCGATACGTGGGCGAAATATTCGGCCCCGATGTGCGGTTCCTGCATGTCCAGCTGCTGCACGCTGCCGGTCGAAGTAAAGATCAAGGATCTGGTGCGCATCGGCGTGGTCGACGAGTTCGAACTGGGCGACCCGCCGAAGAACATCGCCAAGCGTCTGCAAAAGGAAGGCCTGGTCGAGCGCTTCAATCAGAAGTCCGGCATCTTTACCCTACAGCGCATGAGCAACAACGATTGCTACTACCTGGATCGTAAGAGCCGCTTGTGCACCATTTATGACAAGCGCCCGGATACCTGCCGCAATCACCCGAAGATCGGACCGCGTCCGGGGTATTGCGCGTACAAGCCGAAGGAAGTTGAACGCGTGCAGAATTTCCGCGCGATAGAGCGCTTCTGAACGACGCTGAGTTCTTCGGTAGCCGTTAAACCCCAGCCCCTCACCCCAGCCCTCTTCCGAGGGAGAGGGAGCCGATCTCTGTCGCTTCCAAACCTGAGGTCGATGCAAAGCCAAAGAACAACTCGGTCAGTCCCCTCTCCCTCTGGGAGAGGGCTAGGGTGAGGGGCTCTTGATCTTCAAGACCCAATCTGCGTTTCCCCCAGACAAACAAAAACGCCCCCGGTCTCGCGACCGGGGGCGTTTTTTCAAGCTCAGGCTAAATTACGCCTTGGCTTTCTTGGCAGCGCGGGTACGCTCGCTTTCGTCCAGGATCTTCTTGCGAAGACGGATGGACTTAGGAGTAACTTCGCACAGCTCGTCTTCCTGGATGTATTCCAGAGCCTGTTCCAGAGTGAAGCGAACAGGTGGTACCAGAGCGATGGTTTCGTCTTTACCCGAAGCACGCATGTTGTCGAGCTTCTTGCCTTTGGTCGGGTTTACACCCAGGTCGTTGTCGCGGCTGTTCTGACCAACGATTTGACCGTTGTAGATCTCCTGGCCGTGTTCTACGAACAGCTTGCCACGAGCCTGCAGGGTTTCCAGCGAGTAGGTCAGTGCCTTGCCGGTTTCAACCGAAACCAGAACGCCGTTCTGACGGCCGGACATGTGGCCCGACTTGACGGTGTCGTAGCGATCGAAGATCGAGGTCAGGATGCCAGCACCGTTGGTCAGGGTCAGGAACTGGTTACGGAAACCGATCAGACCGCGAGCAGGGATGTTGTACTCCAGACGAACACGGCCCTTGCCATCCGGCACCATGTTGCTCAGGTCGCCTTTACGCAGACCCATCTCTTCCATGACCTTGCCCTGAGCTTCTTCAGGGATGTCGATGGTCACGTTTTCGAACGGTTCTTGTTTAACGCCGTTCACTTCACGAATGATCACTTCAGGACGGCCCAGGGCCAGCTCGAAGCCTTCGCGACGCATGGTTTCGATCAGTACCGAGAGGTGCAGCTCACCACGGCCGGAAACCTTGAACTTGTCAGCGGTGTCGCCTTCTTCAACGCGCAGTGCAACGTTGTACAGCAGCTCTTTGTCCAGACGGTCCTTGATGTTGCGGGACGTCACGAACTTGCCTTCTTTACCGCAGAATGGCGAGTCGTTTACCTGGAAGGTCATCGAAACGGTTGGCTCGTCAACGGTCAGAGGCTTCATCGCCTCGACAGTGTCCGGGTGGCACAGGGTGTCGGAGATGAACAGCGAGTCCATACCGCTGATGCAAACGATATCGCCTGCTGCAGCTTCTTCAACGTCGATGCGGTGCAGACCGTGGTGACCCATCAGTTTCAGGATACGGCCGTTACGGCGCTTGCCGTCGGCACCGATCGCCACAACCGGGGTGTTCGGCTTGACGCGGCCACGAGCGATACGGCCAACACCGATAACACCCAGGAAGCTGTTGTAGTCCAGAGCGGAGATCTGCATCTGGAACGCGCCGTCACGGTCAACGGCCGGAGGCGGAACGTGGTCGACTACCGCTTGGTACAGCGGGGTCATGTCTTCAGCCATGGCGGTGTGATCCAGACCGGCAATGCCGTTCAGGGCCGAGGCGTAAACAACCTGGAAGTCCAGTTGTTCTTCGGTAGCACCGAGGTTGTCGAACAGGTCGAAGATCTGATCCAGAACCCAGTCCGGACGCGCGCCTGGACGGTCAACCTTGTTGATTACCACGATTGGACGCAGGCCGGCTTCGAAAGCCTTCTTGGTCACGAAACGGGTTTGCGGCATAGGGCCGTCTTGAGCGTCAACCAGCAGCAGAACGGAGTCGACCATCGACATTACACGTTCAACTTCGCCGCCGAAATCGGCGTGGCCCGGGGTGTCCACGATGTTGATGTGGTAGCCGTTCCAGTTGATGGCGGTGTTTTTCGCCAGAATGGTAATACCGCGCTCTTTTTCCTGGTCGTTGGAGTCCATCACGCGCTCGTCGTTGAGCTCGTTGCGCTCCAGGGTGCCGGATTGACGCAGGAGTTTGTCTACCAGGGTGGTCTTACCATGGTCAACGTGGGCAATGATGGCGATGTTGCGTAGATTTTCGATCACTTGTGTATCTCGATCAGAGGATTCGGTTTGCTGACAAGTCTTGGCAGCGATTAGCAGTAGTGTCCGGCATGGCCGTTACAGCTTGACGGCGGTGTCGGGGGGCCGGTGACGCAGGCCACAGGCAAACAGCCCCGGGCACTTAGCTCGGTCGATAAACGCGCACATTGGCATGCCCCTCACTGAGCAAATGGTGAGCATGCAGGCGACTCATCACGCCTTTGTCGCAATACAGCAGGTACTGGCGAGTCGGATCCAGCTCCTTGAAACGAGCGTTCACTGCGTAGAACGGCATCGTCTGTACTTCTACGCCAGCGAGTTCCAGCGGCTCATCCTCGGCGGCATCCGGGTGACGGATGTCGATCACGATCTGACCGGCCAGTGCTTCGCTGACTTCTTCAATCTGTACGTCCTGGCCCAATTCGTCGATCACCCGATCGATCGGCACCAGTTTGGCGTTTTCGAGCGCACGCTCGAGCACCGCCATGTCGAATTCTTTCTCTTCGTGCTCAACGCGACCGCGTTTGGCGGCCGTCTTCGGATTGACCGAAATGACCCCGCAGTACTCCGGCATGTGCCGGGCGAAATCGGCGGTGCCGATCTCATTGGCCGTGTCGATGATGTCCTGCTTGTGCGCCACGATCAGCGGACGCAGGACCAGTTTGTCGGTCACGCAGTCGATCACCGACAGATTCGGCAGGGTCTGGCTCGACACCTGGGAGATCGCCTCGCCGGTGACCAGCGCGTCGATGTGCAGGCGATCGGCGATGTTGGAAGCCGCGCGCAACATCATACGCTTCAATACGACGCCCATATGACTGTTATCGACTTTGCCGAGAATTTCGCCCAACACTTCTTCGAACGGAACACTGACAAATAGCACGCGTTGCGAGCTGCCGTACTTCTTCCAGATGAAATGCGCGACTTCCATCACGCCCAATTCATGGGCACGACCGCCCAGATTGAAGAAGCAGAAGTGCGTCATCAGGCCGCGACGAATGATCTGGTACGCCGCAACGGTTGAGTCAAAGCCGCCGGACATCAATACCAGCGTCTGCTCCAACGCACCGAGCGGGTAACCGCCGATGCCGTTGTGCTGGCTGTGAATGACAAACAACCGTTTGTCGCGAACTTCGATGCGGACTTCGATTTCCGGTGCTTTCAGGTCGATACCAGCGGCACCGCACTCACGGCGCAGCTTGCTGCCGACGTATTTTTCGACGTCCATCGAGCTGAAGGTGTGCTTGCCCGCGCGCTTGCAGCGCACCGAGAAAATCTTCCCGGCCAGTGCATCGCCGTAGTGCTGTTTGCACTTCTCGGTGATGTCGTCGAAGTCGCCCAGCGGGTACTCGTCGATCTGCAGAAAGTGCGCGATGCCCGGCATGCAGGTCAGGCGCTCACCCATCTCTTTCAAGGCTTTGGGGTCGGTAACGCGGGTTTCCAGCTCGAGATTGTCCCACACACCGTTCACCACCACGGCCGGGTCCAGGTCACGGAGCACGGTGCGGATGTTCTTGGCCAACTGGCGGATGAACTTCGTCCGGACAGGTCGGCTTTTGATGGTGATCTCGGGGAAGACTTTTACGATTAGTTTCATGAAAACAGCGCGCGAACGGCCAGCCGAAAAAGGGGGGCGCGGATTATAGCGGAAATTGCTCAAGGTTTAACCAGTTAATGTGCAGAAGGTTTTGCGCGCACCAAAACAGGTCATTTCTGACTCAAGACGCTACATTAGAGGGCGAGATTTTCCACAATCAGGTGCTTTGCACCTTTATAAGCGTGAATTTGGGGCAAAAAACCCATGCTGGGGCACTGGCATGCAATTTGCTCCCTTGTGAGGCAGGTTGCCTTGGCAGAGTATTCGCGCCGGCATCACCCAAATTCAAGGGCATCCACTACCAAGCCCGAAGCCACCCGGAGGACATATGTCGAAGACGGTTCAACTCATCAAAGATCATGACGTCAAGTGGATTGATCTGCGCTTCACGGACACCAAAGGCACTCAGCACCACGTGACCATGCCGGCTCGCGATGCGCTGGATGAAGACTTCTTCGAAGTCGGCAAGATGTTCGACGGTTCCTCCATTGCTGGCTGGAAAGGCATCGAAGCCTCCGACATGATCCTGATGCCGGTTGACGAAACTGCGGTTCTCGACCCGTTCACCGAAGACGCCACCCTGATCCTGGTGTGCGACATCATCGAACCTTCGAGCATGCAAGGCTACGACCGCGACCCACGTGCGATCGCCAAGCGCGCCGAAGAACACCTGAAAGCCACCGGTATCGGTGACACTGTGTTCGCCGGTCCTGAGCCTGAGTTCTTCATCTTTGACTCGGTGAAATTCAAGTCGGACATCTCCGGCTCGATGTTCAAGATCTACTCCGAGCAAGGTTCGTGGATGTCCGACCAGGACATCGAAGGCGGCAACAAAGGTCACCGTCCAGGCGTCAAAGGCGGCTACTTCCCGGTTCCGCCGTTCGACCACGACCACGAAATCCGTACCTCCATGTGCAACGCACTGGAAGAAATGGGCCTGACCGTCGAAGTTCACCACCACGAAGTGGCGACTGCCGGCCAGAACGAAATCGGCGTCAAGTTCAACACCCTGGTGAAGAAAGCCGACGAAACCCAAACCCTGAAGTACGTTGTGCACAACGTTGCTGACGCTTACGGCCGCACCGCGACCTTCATGCCGAAGCCACTGTACGGCGACAACGGTTCGGGCATGCACGTACACATGTCGATCTGGAAAGACGGCAAGAACACCTTCGCCGGTGAAGGCTATGCCGGTCTGTCCGATACCGCTCTGTACTTCATCGGCGGCATCATCAAACACGGTAAGGCCCTGAACGGCTTCACCAACCCGGCGACCAACTCCTACAAGCGTCTGGTACCAGGCTTCGAAGCTCCGGTAATGCTGGCCTACTCGGCCCGCAACCGTTCCGCTTCGATCCGTATTCCTTACGTGTCGAGCCCGAAAGCCCGCCGTATCGAAGCACGCTTCCCGGATCCGGCTGCCAACCCGTACCTGGCCTTCGCAGCTCTGCTGATGGCCGGTCTGGACGGTATCCAGAACAAGATCCACCCAGGCGACGCAGCTGACAAAAACCTGTACGACCTGCCGCCTGAAGAGGCGAAAGAGATCCCGCAAGTTTGCGGCAGCCTGAAAGAAGCCCTGGAAGAGCTGGACAAGGGCCGCGCGTTCCTGACCAAGGGCGGCGTGTTCTCCGACGACTTCATCGACGCTTACATCGCGCTGAAATCGGAAGAAGAAATCAAGGTTCGCACCTTCGTACACCCACTGGAATATGAGCTGTACTACAGCTGCTGATCCGGTAGCGCTGCGCTACGCGGCGTGAGTGAAAGAGGCCTCCTTCGGGAGGCCTTTTTTATTGCCCGCGATTTATGACGTGATGCTGATCGTTCCCACGCTCCGCGTGGGAATGCAGCCCGTGACGCTCCGCGTCACTGGACGCGGAGCGTCCCTTGAGGCGTACCCACGCAGAGCGTGGGAACGATCAATTGTGGTGTATGAATGATCTCTGGATGTGTGCAGGGTTGGGCCAACCGCCACACCTGTCCTATGCTGCACCCCATCGCTTTCAATCCCGGTCGATTTCATGGGTCGCACCTTTCTCTACATTCTATTGCTGATGATCGCCCTGCCCGCCGCCGCGCAGATCTACAAGTACACCGACGCCAACGGCAACACGGTGTACAGCGATCACTCGCCAGACGGCGTGCAAGCACAGCCAGTGGAGTTGCCGCCGCTTAACAGGGTCGAGCCGCAAACACCGAGCACACCGCCTGCATCCAGCACCGAAACCCGCGAGCCTGTGCGCAACGCCTACGACATTCTTGAACTCGCTGGCCTGCCCACCGAAGAGGCCCTGCGCGCCAATAACGGCACCTTCACCGTCAACGTACTGATCAAGCCACGCCTTCGACCGCCGCATCAGTTAAGGCTGGTATTGGACGATGAGCCTTACGGCCAGCCGAGCAACGTGCCGATCCTGCAATTGGTGAACGTTGATCGCGGCGAACATCGTCTAGCGGTGCAGGTGATTGACGGGCAGACGGTCATCCAGCAGAGCGCGCCAGTCCCTCTCAGCGTACAGCGGGTGCACAAGCCATGATTCGTGCGTGGCTGATCGCGTTGCTGGCGCTGCTCACGCTGCAAGCATCGGCTGAGGTGTTCACTTATATCGATGCCCAAGGCAATCGCGTCTACACCGACCAGCCGCGTGGCAATGCCAAGCGCGTACCGATCGCGACCAGCAATCGCATGTCCGCAAACCCCACCGTCGCCGTGCCAATCACAACTGCAAAAAAAACCCCAGAGCAACCGCCCTTCCACTACGACATGCTGCGCATTCTGGTACCTGAACCCGATGCAACGATTCGCAGCAGCGCCGGCGAAATCATCGTCAGCGTCACCAGCGAACCGGGCCTGCAAAAAGGTCATCGTTATCGACTGCTGCTGGATGGCCAAGCCACCGGCGAGCCCGGCCTGAGCCCGGTCTTCCCGCTCAGCAACATCGATCGTGGCAGCCACAATCTCTCGGTTGAAATCCTCGACATGGAAGGACGCACCGTCGAACGCACCGCCAACCAGCCCTTCCACATGCTACGCATTTCCCTAGCGCAGAAACGCCAAGTCAAACCCTGCGTCGCCGACGACTACGGCGTGCGCCCGGAATGCCCGCTGAAAGACAAACCGCCCGAGCCGAAAAACCCCTTCCTGCGTTTCTTCTAACTCCGCCCAGCTTTGCGCACTATATTGGTGCAACGGACTGCACCGTACTCACATTCCAACCCATTTTGGTTCGAAACTTCCCGTTCGAGCTGGCACCCTGCCACTCAAACGAGCGTCAAACGCCTGTTTCAGGCGACGAACGCTTCTTTTCGGAGCCTTGGTTTGGTTTTTGCATTTTCCGTTCACCGACGCTTGCTTGTTGCGCACGCTCCGCCCCCAAAAGAGGCTCCGATGACTATTAGCGACGCAATCCACCGTTTGCTGCTCGACAACCTGACCACCGCCACCATCCTGCTCGACGCCGAATTGCGCCTTGAGTACATGAACCCGGCGGCGGAGATGCTCCTCGCCATCAGCGGGCAGCGCAGCCATGGGCAGTTCATCAGCGAGCTGTTCACCGAATCCACCGAGGCGCTGAATTCACTGCGTCAGGCCGTAGAGCAGGCGCATCCCTTCACCAAGCGCGAGGCGATGCTCACCGCCCTCACTGGCCAGACATTGACCGTGGATTACGCGGTGACGCCAATCCTCAGCAATGGCGCGACCATGCTCCTGCTGGAGGTCCATCCGCGTGACCGGCTGCTGCGGATCACCAAGGAGGAGGCGCAGCTGTCCAAGCAGGAGACCAGCAAGATGTTGGTACGCGGCCTCGCTCACGAGATCAAGAATCCGCTCGGCGGCATCCGTGGCGCCGCGCAACTGCTGGCCCGCGAGCTGCCGGAAGACAGCCTGCGCGACTACACCAACGTGATCATTGAAGAGGCCGACCGCCTGCGCAATCTGGTCGACCGCATGCTCGGCTCGAACAAGTTGCCGTCGCTGGCGATGTGCAACGTTCATGAAGTGCTGGAGCGCGTCTGCCAACTGGTCGAAGCGGAAAGCCAGGGCTGCATCACCTTGGTGCGTGATTACGACCCAAGCATCCCCGACGTGCTGATCGACCGCGAACAAATGATTCAGGCCGTGTTGAACATCGTACGCAACGCGATGCAAGCGATCAGCAGCCAGAACGAACTGCGCCTGGGCCGCATCAGCCTGCGCACCCGGACCATGCGCCAGTTCACCATCGGCCACGTCCGCCATAGGCTGGTGACCAAGATCGAAATCATCGACAACGGCCCGGGGATCCCGGCGGAACTTCAGGAAACCATTTTCTTTCCCATGGTCAGCGGACGCCCGGACGGTACCGGACTCGGCCTGGCCATTACCCAGAACATCATCAGCCAGCACCAGGGCCTGATCGAGTGTGACAGCCATCCAGGCCACACCACCTTCTCGATCTTTCTGCCACTGGAACAAGGAGCCACATCGACATGAGCCGTAGTGAAACCGTGTGGATCGTCGATGACGACCGTTCTATCCGTTGGGTTCTGGAAAAGGCCTTGCAGCAGGAAGGCATGACCACCCAGAGTTTCGACAGCGCCGATGGCGTGATGAGTCGCTTGGCCCGTCAGCAGCCGGACGTGATCATTTCCGACATTCGCATGCCCGGTGCCAGCGGTCTGGATCTGCTGGCGCGGATCCGCGAACAGCATCCACGGTTGCCGGTCATCATCATGACCGCTCACTCCGATCTGGACAGCGCTGTCGCCTCGTATCAGGGCGGCGCGTTCGAGTACCTGCCGAAGCCGTTCGACGTTGATGAAGCGGTGTCGCTGGTCAAGCGCGCGAATCAGCATGCGCAAGAGCAGCAAGGCCTGGAAGTGGTGCCGGCACTGACGCGCACCCCGGAAATCATCGGCGAAGCGCCGGCGATGCAGGAAGTGTTTCGCGCCATCGGCCGCTTGAGCCACTCCAACATTACCGTGTTGATCAACGGCGAATCCGGTACCGGTAAAGAACTGGTGGCCCACGCCCTTCACCGCCACAGTCCGCGCGCGGCCTCGCCATTCATCGCGCTGAACATGGCGGCGATCCCCAAGGATCTGATGGAATCCGAACTGTTCGGCCATGAGAAAGGCGCGTTCACCGGCGCAGCAAATTTGCGTCGCGGGCGTTTCGAACAGGCCGACGGCGGCACACTGTTCCTCGATGAAATCGGTGATATGCCGGCCGACACCCAAACCCGTTTGCTCCGGGTTCTGGCCGATGGCGAGTTCTATCGTGTGGGCGGCCACGTGCCGGTCAAAGTCGATGTGCGCATCATCGCCGCGACGCACCAGAATCTGGAATCCCTGGTGCACGCCGGCAAGTTCCGCGAGGACTTGTTCCACCGCCTCAACGTAATCCGTATCCACATCCCGCGCCTGTCGGATCGTCGTGAAGACATCCCGACCCTGGCCAAGCACTTCCTCAGCCGCGCTGCGCAAGAACTGGCGGTGGAACCGAAGCTGCTGAAGAGCGAGACCGAGGAATACCTGAAGAACCTGCCGTGGGGCGGCAACGTGCGTCAGTTGGAGAACACCTGCCGCTGGATCACGGTGATGGCGTCCGGGCGCGAAGTGCACATCAGCGACCTGCCGCCAGAACTGCTGAACCTGCCGCAGGACTCGGCGCCAGTGACCAATTGGGAGCAAGCACTGCGTCAGTGGGCCGATCAGGCGTTGGCGCGTGGCCAGTCGAGCCTGCTCGACAGCGCGGTACCGGCGTTCGAGCGGATCATGATCGAGACGGCTTTGAAGCACACCGCCGGGCGTCGTCGCGATGCCGCCGTTTTGCTGGGTTGGGGGCGCAATACCCTGACGCGCAAGATCAAGGAATTGGGGATGAAGGTCGATGGCGGGGATGATGATGAGGGGGATGAGGGTTAACGAATTGTTCGCTTGAGGATTGCTGCGTGCTCAGGATCCATCCCAGCCCTCTCCCAGAGGGAGAGGGCGCAGATCCCGGATGTTTTCGAAACCTGAATTCGGCTCAATATTTCAGGTCGGCGCAACTTGAACCAGCAACTCGGTCAGTCCCCTCTCCCTCTGGGAGAGGGTTAGGGTGAGGGGCCATCGTGCACCGCATCAATGCACAATGACCCGCGATCGCGCACAGCCGCATCGCCACAACTCAACCCTGAAAACGCTGATAAACCCTTTTTCATAAACACAAAAGCCCCGAATTTCGGGGCTTTGATGTCTCTGATCAGCTTTTTTGTTTCAGCAAATGAGAACCTGGCACGCCCCCTGCAATACCTCTTACAGGTGATTCGATTCACCACCCGTTTCGGGGACCTTGGTACAGGCAGGCTGGGGATTCCCCTCTTTACACCGGGCTCATACCGCAACGCGACGAGCCCACCCTTTTGGGATCCTTGGTACAGGCAGGCCGGGGGTTCCCTCTTTATACCGGGCTGACGCCAACAGCGCAGTCCACCCGTTTTGGGAACCCTGATACAGGCAGGTCAGGGATTCCCGCTTTTACACCGTTCGCCGAGACATCGAGTCAGACGTCAATTGAGCCTGGGTCGTTTGGGTAAATGATGCAGGGGCTGATTTTGCCGCCCTGAGTCATATTCCCGAATCACAGCTTCCAGCCTGTCCAGCATTTTTCCGGGGCTGGATTCATTGATCAGAATGCCCTTCATCCTTGCCTGATCGCCTGGGTCAGCCTTCGCATAGATATCTAGGAACCACCACACCCGCCGCTGCAAAAGCGGATGCTCGACGTGAAATTCAGGCGTGCGACTCAGTTTGCGAATCCCATTGATAACGTCACTTCCAGCCCCGCCAAAGCTGTCCCAGAGCTTAAGTTTTTCAGGTATTTCCAAGGGCGGCACATTTCGTAGCCACAGGTTTGCCGACCGATCAGTACTTTCCTCTCCCAGCCAGATGTCGGTGCCTGTTTTTATACGCGCATGTATCAACCGCCGGAGGGAAGCCGGATCGGTAATTGGATTACCACTGAGCTTGAATCCGGCTCTGATTTCAATGGATTCGGGAATCGATGTAATTCGATTGTTCGTCAGATCCAGCACTTTCCCGGGAATCTCGTTGGTGATGCCCTCCGGAAATCTGTCTAACCCTGCATAGGAAAGCTCCAGCACCTGCAGCTCGGTCCTCCCTTTGACAGAAGGCGCAACCGTGAGTGGGTTATTACTGAGTTTCAATACTTCCAATCGCAACGGCCCGTTATCGGCATCAAGCCCTGGAAGATGGAGTATTCCGTTCTGCTCCAGCTCCAATACACGCAACCCGGTCATGCCGGCCACCGAAAAATCAGGCGACAGGTTGGTCCTTTGCAGCGTCAACTCTCGTAATCGCGCACGCCTTGCCAATTCATCAACACTGGCTGGCCCCTCGGTGAGCCGCAGCCCGCGATTATCAGAAAGCAATGCACGTCCATTAACCACCCTCAGACTTTCAAGATTGGGGAAAGCTGAAAAAAAACCTTCCGGAAGAGGCACGCTTGCCCCCCTTAGCTCAAGGGAAACGATGGCGTTGAAGGGTGTTGAGAGTGGCCGATGGCTTGGCCATATCGAAAGACTCGAAGACAGCTTGAAACCCACCGGCCGCTTATCGTGAAAGACCAGCTCGTCAGGCTCCCCTTGCCACGTGTACAGACGGCGCAACGTGGAACCCAACTCACTTCCGTAGACCCCAGAGCTGAGGTCCTGGTCCAGTTGAGCAAGTCCAAGCTGGAGTCGTTTGAGCTCCACCTCTGCCGCATCCTTGTCACCGAAGTGCAGGCGAAAGTGATCTGCTTGTTGATCGGTCACTTGCGGCAAGTATTTTCGGACCTGCGCTCGGGTGGTTAGCGCAGCGGCATCGAGCAAGGACCCAACGTCGCTGCCGGTATCGCTGCGCAGCACCAAGCCCGCCGGCAGTGATTCGCTTGACAGCCCTGCTTCTGCCTCCAGCCTTTCCAGCTTGTTCAAGGGACTGATTACATCATCCTGAATGGCCCTCAGCCTGACCTGAACGCCAGGCTCAGCCTTACGGTAGTGCTCGAAAAACCGCCAGACTCGTTGCTGCAAAAGCGGCCGCTCAATGTGAAACTCGGGTGCACGCGCCAGATCCCAGACGATTCTCCTCGCCACGAACCAATATGCGTCAACGTCAACACTGTCCCAGAGCTTCAAATTTTCAGCGAGTTCCTCTAGCGGCGAATGTCGTAACCAGGCATTTGGCGAGCGATCAGTACTTCGCTCTCCCAGCCAAACGTCAATGCCTGTTTTTATCCGCGCGTCCCTCAGCCGCCGGAGAGTCGTCAGATCTGTTATGGGATTGCCAAAGAGATCAAAGCTCGCTCTGATTTCAACGGACTCAGGGATCGATGCAATACGGTTGTTCGAAAGATTCAGCATTTTTCCGGGAATTTCGGACGTGACGCCCTCCGGAAACCGGTCTAAACCGGTGTTGGGAAGGTGCAGCTCCTGCAGCGCAGTCCTGACTTTTAGTGAAGGCATGACAGAAAGCGGATTGTTGCCGAGCTTCAATACTTCCAATCGTAACGGCCCGTTATCAGCATCAAGCCCGAGCGGGAGCTGTTCTATACCGGTCTGCGTCAGATCCAATACGCGCAACTGAGTCATCCCCGTCACGTCAGGTGCCACTTTCAAGGACGGATTCTGGTGCAGGTCGAGGACCTGCAAGCTCAACCGCCCTGGCAGGCCATTCACTACGGCATTCAGATCCGCCACCCCCTGAATGTTGCCAAGAGTCAGAGCCCGCAGGCCGGTCATGCCTGTCAGCGAGAACTCGGCTGGCAAATTGCAGTTTTGCAGGTGCAGCTCGCGTAATTGGGGAAGCTTTGCCAATTCTTCAACGAAACCTCGCTCAATGTTGTGCCTTGAGGCAGTCCGAAAAGGATTACCGTTAGGGAGAATGGGTGGCCAGCCAACCACCGTCAGACTTTCAATGTTGGGAAACTGCGCAGATAAACGATACGAGTTTAGATCTCCACCCACTCTCAGAGTAAGGGCGACAACAGCGTTGAATTTTGTTGAGACAGGAACACCGTATTGCCGAGCCCCAAGCTCGATATCCATCTTGAAACCCACTAGTCGGCCTTCGTGATAGACGCGCTCACTGGGTTCGCCCTGCCACTTGTAAAGTCTGCGTAGCTTGCTCGCCATTTCCTCACTGACACTAAAGCTCGTCCTCTCCAGCTCAGAGAGCCCACGCTCGATGCGCTTCAGCTCCACCTCTGCCACATCCTTGTCGCCAAACCGGGCGATGAAGGCATCAGCGTCCAGGTCCGTCGTTTCCGGAAGGTATCTTTGGACCTGCGCTCGGGTGGTTGGCTTTACGAGCGTACGCTGGTACCAAAGACCGTTATCGACATTACGCAGCATCACCGGACCTGGGAGCAGCTCACTTGGCCGTCGGGCACGATGCAATCCAGTCACCGGATCTACGGCGACAAGAACGAAAGCGCCATCGGCCACCTCAGCGTAGGTACGATTGTTAAAAACCCTTAAGCCTTCGCCGTTGGTTTCAGGAAGTAACGACCGGGCATTGATTACGTAATCGTCCAGCGTCGGTTGAGGCGCAAGCAAACGAGCTTCAACAGGGGCCGCGTGAATAATGATCGACGGCGTTGCACGAGTGGCATCTGCCTCAACGGCCCTGGACGACCCGGCTCGCGGCTGCGAATCATCGCGAGAGGTGCCTGAATCAAAACCTCTGCGACTCAATAAGCCGGGGAGCGGAATGTCCACGTCGGCCGGTCGAGTCGGGCTGGTAGAAGCATCTACTTTGACGTGGGTGCTGCCACCGGTAGGTGGTTTTACTGGCATGTTTTTCATCCTTGAAAAAGTCGCCCTGACTGTCGTGCCAGGGACGGAGGCTTTCGGCATCCTGCCGGTCTAAAGAGGAGCGCACGATAGCGTGCGCAAGTATTCAAGGAGAGTGGAAAGGCAGACAGGCGCAGTGGGAAAGGACGTCAAGAAGCGTAGGAGTACTCGAGAAGGATGGCGGGATTACGATCAGTTCGTTTGCAAACGGATCTCCAGCCGCCAGCGGTCATCGACCTCACTGCCGACCCAATTACCCTGCAACGGCCGCGCTGCCAGTATGGTCAACAACAACCCGCCATCGCTCATGCGTGTACGCCAGTTCACATCCCTGCCGTTGAGTTTGAACTGGCCCTTCTGCGCCCGGCCTTCGGCCTGAAACAGCAACGCCACGGTGCCATCGATGATTTCGCCGTGCAGTTTGGGTTCGTTGTTGAACCACACCACCAAACCGCCATCGGTCATTTCAACCTGCTGCAATATGCTCGGGTCCGGCGTGGTCAGGCGGCCGATCATCAAGCCGATCATCAAGCCGACAATCGCCAGCGAACCGATGACGCGCGGGAATAGTTTCGAACGGTTGTCCACAGGCGGCGTAGAATGCCGCTCATCTTTACCTTCGGAGCCGTGCATGTTTCACGTCATCCTTTTTCAACCAGAAATTCCGCCGAATACCGGCAACGTTATCAGGCTATGCGCCAACAGCGGCTGCCACCTGCATTTGATCGAACCGCTGGGCTTCGAGATGGACGACAAGCGCCTGCGCCGTGCCGGTCTCGATTACCACGAATATGCCACGCTGCAACGTCACGCGAACCTCGCCAGTTGCCTGGAAAGCCTGGGCAACCCAAGACTGTTTGCGTTCACCACCAAGGGTTCGCGACCGTTTCATGATGCCGCGTTCGTTCCTGGCGATGCGTTCATCTTCGGCCCGGAAAGCCGTGGCCTGCCGCCGGAAGTGCTCGACGCGCTGCCGCCGGAACAGCGCCTGCGCCTGCCGATGCGCGAAGGCTGTCGCAGCCTGAACCTGTCCAACACCGTAGCGGTGGCCGTGTACGAAGCCTGGCGCCAGAACGACTTCAAGTAACACCACAAAACAAATGTGGGAGCGAGCCTGCTCACGATTACGGAGTGTCAGGCAACATTGAGTGTCTGACAGACCGCTTTCGCGAGCAGGCTCGCTCCCACATGGGGTGCCGCTGAACCGTCTTATTGAACGGTTGGCGTCTCGCCGCTTTCCTGCATGCGCTGCAGCTCTTGCGCGTACAGGGCGTCGAAGTTCACCGGGGCCAGCATCAGGGCCGGGAACGAACCACGGGTCACCAGGCTGTCCAGGGTTTCGCGCGCGTACGGGAACAGGATGTTCGGGCAGAACGCACCCAGGGTGTGGCTCATCGAAGCCGCGTCCAGGTTCTTGATCAGGAAGATACCGGCCTGTTGCACTTCAGCGATGAAGGCGACTTCTTCACCGTTTTTCACGGTCACGGACAGGGTCAGCACGACTTCGTAGAAATCACCTTCCAGTGCTTTCTGACGAGTGTTCAGATCCAGAGCGACCGCCGGATCCCACTGCTGGCGGAAGATCGCCGGGCTTTTCGGGGCTTCGAAGGACAGGTCGCGTACGTAGATGCGCTGCAAGGAGAATTGCGGTGCGGTTTCTTCTTCGCTGGCTGCAGTGTTCTGTTGGTCAGTCATCTCAGATCCTTATCGATCTTGGGTCTTTTAGGGAGTGCTGTACGTGGGTGCAGCCGTTCAGGCCTTGAGCAGCGCGTCGAGCTTGCCGGCGCGCTCCAGGGCATACAAATCATCACAACCGCCGATGTGCTTGTCGCCGATCCAGATCTGCGGCACGGACGTACGCCCGGCCTTCTGACTCATGGCAGCACGAATCTGCGGCTTGCCATCGACCTTGATCTCTTCGAAGGCCACGCCTTTGTTCGCGAGCAACTGCTTGGCTCGCACGCAATAAGGGCAGTAATCGCTGGAGTAGACGATGACTTCGCTCATATCACTTCACCAGCGGCAGGTTATCGCCTTTCCAGCTGGAGATCCCGCCGGACAGCTTGGCGGCGGTGAAGCCGGATTTCATCAGCTCGCGGGCGTGGGTGCCAGCGGTCTGGCCCAGCGCGTCGACCAGAATGATGGTCTTGGCCTTGTGTTTTTCCAGCTCGCCGATACGCGCAGCCAGTTTGTCCTGGGGAATGTTCACCGCGCCAACGATGTGGCCGGCAGCAAAATCCTTGGCCGGACGGATGTCCACCACCACGCCTGCGTCTTTGTTGACCAACGCGGTCAGCTCGCCGGTGCTCAGGCTTTTACCGCCGCCCTGCATCGTGTGCGCCAGCAGCAGAGCCAGCAGTACGACGAAGATACCGACAAGAATGTAGTGGTTAGTGGCAAATTCAATCAGGTGAGCAACCATCGAAGGAGGTTCCAGGGCGTTAAAATGTCGGCCAGTATACACAGCCACTATGGTCGGCCAAACCCCGTCCGGCGGTGACGCGGTCGGAACTTAGCTTTAAACTCCAACTCCCTTTTCCATCGCCCTCTTCTTTATTAGCCACGAGTGGATTCCATGACTACCACGCCTAAACCTTTGGTCCTGATGATTCTCGACGGCTTCGGTCACAGCGACAGCCCCGAATCCAACGCCGTTTTTGCGGCGAAGAAGCCTGTTCTGGATCGCCTGTGGGCCACCGTGCCCAACGGCTTGATTTCGGGCAGCGGCATGGACGTCGGCCTGCCGGACGGCCAGATGGGCAACTCCGAAGTCGGCCACATGAACCTTGGCGCCGGCCGCGTGGTGTATCAGGACTTTACCCGCGTGACCAAAGCGATCCGCGACGGCGAGTTCTTCGAGAACCCGACCATCTGCGCCGCTGTGGACAAAGCCGTGGCCGCCGGCAAAGCCGTGCACTTCATGGGTCTGCTCTCCGATGGCGGCGTACACAGCCACCAGGATCACCTGATCGCCATGGCCGAACTGGCCTTCAAGCGCGGCGCCGAAAAAATCTACCTGCACGCTTTCCTTGACGGTCGCGACACCCCACCGAAAAGCGCTGCGTCGTCCATCGAACTACTCGATGCGACCTTCCAGGCACTGGGCAAGGGCCGCATCGCCAGCATCATCGGCCGCTACTTCGCCATGGACCGTGACAACCGCTGGGACCGTGTGGCTCAGGCCTACAACCTGATCGTCGACGGCAACAGCGAATTCCACGCCGCCACTGCGCAGGAAGGTCTGGACGCCGCTTATGCGCGCGGCGAGAGCGACGAATTCGTCAAAGCCACGACCATCGGTGAGCCGGTGAAAGTCGAAGACGGCGACGCCGTGGTGTTCATGAACTTCCGCGCCGACCGCGCCCGCGAGCTGACTCGCGTGTTCGTCGAAGACGACTTCAAGGATTTCGAACGCGCGCGCCAGCCGAAACTGGCCGGTTTTGTGATGTTGACCCAATACGCAGCGAGCATCCCTGCACCCTCGGCGTTCGCCCCGGGCAGCCTGGAAAACGTCCTCGGCGACTATCTGGCGAAAAACGGCAAAACCCAGCTGCGCATCGCTGAAACCGAAAAATACGCCCACGTGACCTTCTTCTTCTCCGGCGGTCGTGAAGAACCGTTCCCGGGCGAAGAGCGCATCCTGATTCCATCGCCGAAAGTCGCCACTTACGACTTGCAGCCGGAAATGAGCGCGCCGGAAGTCACAGACCGCATCGTCGACGCCATCGAAAACCAGCGTTACGACGTGATCGTGGTCAACTACGCCAACGGCGACATGGTCGGCCACAGCGGCGTGTTCGACGCGGCGGTGAAGGCTGTGGAATGCCTTGATACCTGCGTCGGGCGCATTGTCGAAGCGCTGGAGAAGGTTGGCGGCGAAGCGCTGATCACCGCTGACCACGGCAACGTCGAGCAAATGGCCGATGAATCCACCGGCCAGGCGCACACCGCACACACCACCGAGCCGGTACCGTTCATTTACGTCGGCAAGCGCGACCTCAAGGTCCGTGAAGGCGGCGTGCTGGCGGACGTGGCACCAACCATGCTGAAGCTGCTGGGCCTGGAAAAACCGGCGGAAATGACCGGCACTTCGATTCTGGTGTAAACCACACCTAACCTTGTGGGAGCGAGCTTGCTCGCGAATACGGTGGATCAGTCGACAGTGATGTCGCCTGACACACTGCTTTCGCGAGCAGGCTCACTCCTACATTGGTTTGCGATGTTTTTCAGGCCAGTTATCACACATCCCCAATTGGGCGTTTTTTTTGCAGCCTCGGGCGGGCATACTAGGCCGTCCATTACCCTGGTGCCGCCCGCCTCTATGCTCCGCGTCCTGATCGCCCTCGCTCTGACCTGCCTGCTCCAACCGGCCTTCGCTGACGAGCGCGCGCAAACCCAACAACAGTTGGACGCCACGCGTCAGGACATTGCCGAGCTGAAAAAGCTGCTGAGCAAAGTCCAGGAAGAAAAGTCCGGCGTACAGAAAGAGCTTAAGGGCACTGAAACCGAGCTGGGTAAACTGCAGAAGCAGGTCGACGCGCTGCAGAAAGAACTGCAGAAAAGCGAATCCGAGCTGCAGCGACTCGATGCAGAGAAAAAAAACTCCAGAGCGCGCGCACTGAACAGCAGCGACTGATCGCCATTCAGGCCCGCGCGGCCTATCAGAACGGTCGGCAGGAATACCTCAAGCTGCTGCTCAACCAGCAGAATCCCGAGAAATTCGCCCGCACCCTCACCTATTACGATTACCTGAGCCAGGCCCGCCTGGAACAGCTGAAGAACTTCAACGAAACCCTGCGCCAACTGGCCAATGTCGAAAAAGACATTGCCGCCCAACAGGCGCAATTGCTGGTACAGAAAAGCAGCCTCGATACCCAGCGCGACGAACTGGAAAATGTCCGCAAGGAACGCCAGCAAGTGCTCGCCAAGCTCAACGATGACGTGAAGGCCCGCGACCAGAAACTCGCCGCCCGCGAGCAGGATCAGGCAGACCTGTCTAAAGTCCTTAAAACCATTGAAGAAACCTTGGCCCGCCAGGCCCGTGAGGCAGAAGAAGCGCGGCAGAAAGCGCTGATCGCCCAGCAGGAAGCGGAAAAAAAGCGTTTGCGTGAGGCGCAGGCTGAAAACAGCGACGCCCCACGAAAACCCGCTAGATCCACTCCCGGCGCGCTGGTCTCCAGCAGCGGCGAGACCTTCGGTGGCCCTTTTGCTGCAACCCGGGGAAAACTTCCTTGGCCGGTTGATGGTCGATTGTTGGCACGCTTCGGCGAATCCCGTGGCGACGACGCCCGCACCAAGTGGGACGGCGTAATGATCAGCGCCTCCGCCGGCAGCCAGGTGCATGCCGTACACGGTGGTCGCGTGGTGTTCGCCGACTGGCTGCGCGGCGCCGGGCTGCTGGTGATCCTCGACCACGGCAACGGTTTTCTGAGTCTTTACGGTCACAACCAGACACTGCTCAAGTCAGCCGGTGACGTGGTTAAAGCCGGTGAGTCCATCTCCACTGTCGGTAACAGTGGCGGCCAGGACACATCAGCGCTGTATTTCGCAATTCGTCAGCAGGGTCACCCGAGTGATCCAGCACAATGGTGCCGCGCGCAAGGATAAGCGTGCCGCCTAATTCAGGAGTTCGTTCGACATGCTGCATTTGTCCCGCCTTACCTCGCTGGCCCTGACGATCGCCCTGGTGATCGGCGCGCCTCTGGCGTTCGCCGCTCAACCGGCCCCGGCCGTCGCTCCGGCAGGCACTGCCGCGACTTCCAAGGCACCGTTGCCGCTGGAAGAATTGCGCACCTTTGCCGAGGTCATGGACCGGATCAAAGCCGCTTACGTCGAGCCGGTGGACGACAAGACCCTGCTGGAAAACGCGATCAAGGGCATGCTCAGCAACCTTGATCCGCACTCGGCGTACCTCGGCCCTGAAGATTTCACCGAGCTGCAGGAAAGCACCAGCGGTGAGTTCGGTGGTCTGGGCATCGAAGTCGGCGCCGAAGACGGTTTCATCAAAGTCGTCTCGCCAATCGATGACACCCCGGCGTCGAAGGCCGGCATTCAGGCCGGCGACTTCATCGTCAAGATCAACGGCCAGCCGACGCGCGGCCAGACCATGACCGAAGCCGTCGACAAAATGCGCGGCAAGATCGGCCAGAAAATCACCCTGACCCTGGTACGCGACGGCGGCACGCCGTTCGACGTGACCCTGGCCCGTGCGGTGATTCAGGTGAAGAGCGTCAAGGCGCAGTTGCTGGAAACCGGCTATGCGTATATCCGCATCACCCAGTTCCAGGTCAAGACCGGCGAAGAGGTTTCCAAGGCTCTGGCCAAGCTGCGCAAGGACAACGGCAAGAAGCTCAACGGCATCATTCTCGACCTGCGCAACAACCCGGGCGGCGTGTTGCAAGCGGCGGTGGAAGTGGTCGACCATTTCATCACCAAAGGTCTGATCGTTTACACCAAAGGCCGCATCGCCAATTCCGAACTGCGTTTCTCGGCCACCGGCAAAGACGAAAGTGAAGCCGTGCCGATGGTCGTGCTGATCAACGGTGGCAGTGCCTCGGCTTCGGAAATCGTCGCCGGCGCCCTGCAGGACCAGAAACGCGCGGTGGTCATGGGCACCACCAGTTTCGGCAAAGGCTCGGTACAAACCGTACTGCCGCTGAACAATGACCGTGCATTGAAGATCACTACCGCGCTGTACTTCACGCCGAATGGTCGTTCGATTCAGGCGCAGGGCATCGTTCCGGACATCGAAGTGCGCAAGGCCAAGATCACCAACGAGGCCGATGGCGATTACTTCAAGGAAGCCGACCTGCAAGGTCACCTGGGCAACGGCAACGGCGGCGCGGACAAACCAACCGGCTCCGGCGCCAAGCCCAAAGCCATGCCGCAGGATGATGACTATCAATTGGCCCAGGCCCTGAGCCTGCTCAAAGGGCTGAGCATCACGTCCGGCCGTTGAGGATGTCGCTGCGTTTCATCCTCGTTCTGTTGTGCTGTCTGGCGGGTGCTGCTCACGCAGAGCCCGCCAGCCCAAAGCCACACAAAGCCTACCTGACATTGATCATCGACGACCTGGGGCAGAACCTGCCCCGGGATCGCCGCGTGCTGGCCCTGCCCGGCCCGGTGACCACGGCGATCATGCCGGACACCCCGCACGCCACCGAGTTTGCCCGCGAAGCCCATCGCGCCGGCAAGATCGTTATCCTGCACATGCCCATGGACCCGGCCACCGGTCCCTATGCCTGGCACCCCGAACTGCCCATCGAAGAACTGGAAAAACGCCTCAACGCCGCGTTCAAAATGGTCCCCTACACTGCCGGCATCAATAACCACATGGGCAGCCGCATGACTGCGCAACCGGTGGCGATGGCCTGGTTGATGGGCGAACTGCAGCGCCGGCACAAGTTCTTCGTCGACAGCCGTACCAGCGCACAAACCGTGGCAGCGCAGCAGGCGCAGAAGATCGATCTGGCCAGTGTCTCGCGGGACGTGTTTCTTGATGACGAGCGCACTGAGGCAGCGATCTACACGCAGTTGCAGACCGCGATCAGCCTGGCGCGCAAGCAGGGTTCGGCGGTGATGATCGGCCATCCCTATCCGCAGACACTGGCGGTGCTCGAGCGCGAACTGCCGAAGTTGAAGGGCCAGGGAATCGACTGGATCGATATCAAACAGATGATCAGCCTGCGCAGCAATCGCGCCATGGCCAGTCATGGTAAAGACGGGGTTTACCGGTAATACCCTGTGACGCTAGCACATACATAGTTACCACCCGGAAACCGTCCCCATTCCCGATAGTGCGACCTCCAACAGGTCGCGACGCCCTCGCGTCGCTTTCAACTATCAGGAATCATCATGACTATTGAAGACAACACCGCAGCGCATCCCATGCCAATGGAACCGATCATGCAGGACAATCTGCTGATCAACTTCACCACGGAGTTTCACCGGGTCTGGAGCACTAACGGCTCAAAAGCCAAACCTGCCACATTCTGGCGCCCCACTCCTGCTCCGGATGCATTGCCGGGCTACTTTCCGCTGGGCGACGTGCTCTTTCCCGGCGACGCCAATATCAATGGCGAAATGGTCGCAGCCGTGGTCTGCGAGAAAGATATGGCAGGGTCCTTAAGCACTAAAGGAAAGGCACTGGCCCGCCCTGCCGATTTTGAACTGGTCTGGAAAGAAACCGGAGCGCCCGGTGTTACTCGCATGTCGATCTGGCGACCTCTGGCACCCGTCGGTTACGTCGCTCTGGGGCTCGTATGCTCCAACGATCACTGCAAACCTTCGTTGAACTCGGTGCGCTGCGTCAGGCTCGACCTGGTCATAGCAGCGAACGTCGGTGATCTGATCTGGAATGACAAGGGCAGCGGTGCCAAGCTCAGTTTCAGCGCCTTTGGCATCGAACCGTCGACTGCCGCCGCAGGCGACATCCATTTTGCGCCCGGCACCTTCGTGGGCATCCAGGGCTACAGCAAGCCTGCAGCACCTTCGACGGCGTATGGCTTGCGCATGCAAATTCCGCTGCAAGTCAGCGCATCGCCGCAAATTCCGACCCTCACCGGATACACGAAGCCCGTAGTGAACGAACCCGCCACCGTCACCCAGATTGCCCGCCTGCCTTGGTTCGCAGTGCGAGATCATGCTCATCCCGGCGAACAATTTCGCAATTCGCCTTACTACGAACTGAAGAGAACTGACGAATATGTGCTCATTGGTCACGAGCGCAATGAATCGGACAAGCATCGGGCCGTTAAATGGACAGCACCACGTCTGCAGAACGCGGTGACAATGCGCATGTTCCATAGTTTTACCGCCATGGAAATCGTCAAAGCCTGGCCGACCGTGCCTCTCAGCGATATCCGCATGACAAAATTCTCGGCCTGCCTGCCAAAAAGTTTGACCCGCACCGAAACGTCTTCCAACGGTTGGAACGAGCTACGATCTCAAGTGGTTGTCGCCATGGCGCCGAAGCAAACAGCCGTCGCGGTTTATCAGATGCAAAGCCATTACGAGTTGGTACGGGAAGACGGTACTCAAGTGGCGGTCGACTTTGGTTATACCGATGATTCAAGCGTTCTGCTGACGCAATATCCGCCGGAGTCCGTTGAGCTCGCCAGCGCGTGTCCGCCGCTGACGACAGACACCCCGGCAATATCTGGCACCGATGGCGCCAACGCTAAAGAGCAGCCATCATCGGGCCTGGATGTCGTTATAGATACCGCCCCATGATTTCGTCCACCACGCCTTCTTTGCGCAACTGATCCAGCGCAGCCTGAAGCTTGGCGACTACTTCGTCGGAGACGTCCTTATTCAGCGCCAGATACAGTTCTGCACTGTTGAAGCGCAGCACGGTCTTGAGACCGGTGACACCGTCCTGCCGCGCCAGATAACGCCCGGCAGGATCACCGGTGGCCCACAGGTCGATCTGACCATTGACCAGTTTCTTCGCGTTGTCCTGATCGCGCAGCACTACTATCGGCTTCAGACCTTGTTTGGTCAGTGTCTCGGCAATCGCATCGCCCTTGTAGGCACCGATCTTGTACTTGCGCGCATCATTGAGGGTTTCGAGGGTGATCTTGCTGTCAGCCTTGGCCAGCATGATCCAGTCATCCGGACCGATCGGGCCGACCCATTTGAAGAGCTTTTCGCGGTCCGGCAGACGCGCCATCACGAAGGCGCCATAACCGGGATTTTCCAGAGCCAGTTTGTAGACGCGCTCCCAAGGAAAGCGCAGGGTCAGGCTGTAAGTGATGCCGGCACGCTGGAACACTTCGCGCACGATGTCGGTGGCGATGCCATTGATGTTCTCGCCTTGGGCGAAGTTCTTGCCGTTTTTCGCCATGTTATACGGCGGGAAATTTTCGGTGAGGAGCACCAGATCGGTGTCGGGACTGTTTTCGGCGCGGGCGGTGTTGATGAGCAACATCGATGCACTGGCGAGAACAAGAAGCAGGCGTTTGATCATGTCGGGCTACCGGAATCCATGGCGTGCCCAAGAGTGCCTTGGGTGCGCCATGCTGTCCACTGGCCTGTATCGATCGTGACGCTTAACGCATCACGATCCCGCGATGCGCCATATAGGCCTTGGCTTCCTGCACGGTGTATTCGCCGAAGTGGAAAATACTCGCCGCCAGCACCGCACTGGCATGGCCCTCGAGAATGCCGTCAGCCAAGTGCTGCAGATTGCCGACGCCGCCGGAAGCGATCACCGGGATGCCCAGCGCATCGCTGATCGCGCGGGTCACGCCGAGATCGAAACCGTTTTTCATGCCGTCCTGATCCATGCTGGTCAGCAGGATTTCACCAGCACCGAGGCCTTCCATTTTCTTCGCCCACTCGACCGCGTCGAGGCCGGTTGGCTTGCGCCCGCCGTGGGTGAAGATTTCCCAGCGCGGGGTTTCGCCCGGGCCGGAGACTTTCTTCGCGTCGATGGCGACAACGATGCACTGCGAGCCGAAATGCTGCGCCGCTTCACCGACGAACTCCGGGTTGAACACGGCAGCGGTGTTGATCGACACCTTGTCCGCACCGGCATTGAGCAGGTTGCGGATGTCCTGCACGGTGCGCACGCCGCCGCCGACGGTCAGCGGGATAAACACCTGGCTGGCCATGCGCTCGACAGTATGCAGCGTGGTGTCGCGACCATCGACGCTGGCGGTGATGTCGAGAAAGGTAATCTCGTCGGCACCCTGCTCGTCATAACGACGGGCGATTTCCACCGGGTCACCGGCGTCACGAATGTTTTCGAACTTCACACCTTTGACGACCCGGCCGTTGTCCACGTCCAGGCAAGGGATGATGCGTTTGGCCAGCGCCATGGTCAGTCCTCAGCCTTGGTACGAATCGCAGAAAGCTTGCGCTTCGGCGACGTCGAGGGTGCCTTCGTAAATCGCCCGGCCGGTGATGGCACCGATGATGCCTGGCGCTTTGGCGTCGAGCAGCGACTTGATGTCACCCAGATTGTGGATGCCGCCGGAAGCGATCACCGGGATCTTGGTCGCAGCGGCCAGCGCAGCGGTGAACGGCACGTTGCAACCCTGCATCATGCCGTCTTTGGCGATGTCGGTATAAACGATCGAGGAGACGCCGTCGGCTTCAAACTGCTTGGCCAGATCGATGACCTGCACGGTGCTGATTTCAGCCCAGCCATCGGTGGCGACAAAACCGTCTTTGGCATCCAGACCGACGATGATCTTGCCCGGGAACGCGCGGCAGGCTTCAGCGACGAACGCCGGATCTTTCACGGCTTTGGTGCCGATGATCACGTAGCTCACGCCAGCCTTGACGTAGTGTTCGATGGTTTCCAGCGAACGGATACCGCCGCCGATCTGGATCGGCAGGGTCGGATAGCGCTTGGCGATCGCGGTAACCACTTCGCCGTTGACTGGCTGGCCTTCGAACGCGCCGTTCAGATCGACCAGATGCAGACGGCGGCAACCGCCCTCCACCCACTTGGCAGCCATGCTCACCGGGTCATCGGAGAACACCGTGGAATCTTCCATGCGGCCCTGACGCAAACGTACGCAGGCACCGTCTTTAAGATCGATAGCGGGAATAATCAGCATCTGGCAAACCTTCAAATTTGAATGTTCAGCTTGGCTCGGAAATCAGTTTTTCTCGAGCGCCCACAGGTCGCTTTCGATGCTTTCAAACCGCTCTTTGAGGTGGGTCTGCACATCGAAAATCGCCCTGTTGTAATAGTGCGGAGCAATTTCGCGGGTAAACAGCTCAAGAATTTCCGCCGCTTCGAACGAACCGAGATCCAGTTCGAAACGGTCTTCCATGAACCGCTGAATCTTGCGATTGGCCTCGTTCTCCTGTTCGGGAGTGAGGGTCAGAATCGGCGGCTTGGACTTCTTGGCAGCCATTTACCAGCGACCGTCCCACGCAGCGAAGTTCTGCAGCAATTGCAGGCCATGGGTATGGCTTTTCTCCGGGTGGAACTGCACGGCGAAACGCGAGCCATCGGCCAGCGCCGCAGCGAAATCGACACCGTAATGACCGCCACCGACCACCTGCCGCGCGTTGGCGGCGGCGATGTAGTAGCTATGCACGAAGTAAAAACGCGCCATGTCCGGAATGTCGTGCCACAACGGGTGGCTGACCTTCTGCTTCACCTCGTTCCAGCCCATGTGCGGGACTTTCAGGTGTTCGCCGTCTTCATGCAGGTCTTTGCCGAAGAACTTCACCGCGCCCGGGAACAGGCCGATGCAGTCGACGCCGTCGTTCTCTTCACTGGTGTCGAGCAACGCTTGCATGCCGACACAGATACCGAGGAACGGACGATCCTGACTGACTTCACGCACCAGTGAATCGAAGCCGAGGCGACGGATCTCCGCCATGCAATCGCGAATTGCGCCAACACCGGGGAACACCACGCGGTCAGCTTCGCGAATCACGGCGGCATCGCTGGTGATCAGCACTTTACCGGCGCCGACGTGCTCGAGGGCCTTGGCCACCGAGTGCAGGTTGCCCATGCCGTAATCGATAACTGCAACCGTCTGCATTACAGAACGCCTTTGGTCGATGGCATTTGCCCGGCCATGCGCTCATCCAGCTCGACAGCCATGCGCAGCGCGCGGCCGAAAGCCTTGAACACGGTTTCGATCTGGTGGTGGGTGTTGGTGCCACGCAGGTTGTCGATGTGCAGACTGACCAGCGCATGGTTGACGAAGCCCTGGAAGAACTCCTGGAACAGGTCAACGTCGAAGCCGCCGACGGTGGCGCGGGTGTACGGCACGTGCATCTGCAGGCCTGGACGACCGGAGAAGTCGATGACGACGCGCGACAGCGCTTCATCGAGCGGCACGTAAGCATGACCGTAGCGACGGATGCCTTTTTTATCGCCGATGGCTTTGGCAAACGCCTGGCCGAGGGTGATACCGACATCTTCCACCGTATGGTGGTCGTCGATATGCAGATCGCCCTTGCATTCAATATCCAGGTCGATCAACCCGTGACGGGCGATCTGATCCAGCATGTGCTCAAGAAAAGGAACACCGATATCGAATCGGGCCTTTCCGGTGCCATCAAGGTTGATCGAGGCTTTGATCTGGGTTTCCAGAGTGTCGCGCTCGACAGACGCCTTACGTTCGGCCATCACCAGCTCCGCAAAATCATTGGGCGAAAAAGGCAGCCATTATAGGCACGCGAGGCGCAAACAGAAACACGAGAGGTGAGATGGCTGACGGATAGAACGCCCGGCTGTCGCGGGTAGACATGTCCATACAAGCCATTACAGGCAGCGCAAAAACAAATGTGGGAGCGAGCTTGCTCGCGAATGCGGTGGATCAGCCAACAATTAAGTTGACTGATATTCCGTCTTCGCGAGCAGGCTCGCTCCCACAGGTTCGGTGTTTATTCAGCTAACACCTTAGTGAAACAGTACCGCCGTTTTCTGCAGGGTCACCCACACACCCCACGCCAACGGAATACCCACCACCAGCCACGCAGCGATCGCCAGCGGCTTGCTGCCCGGGGCGGCTTTCCACTCCAGGACCGTGCTGGCATCAGCACCTTTGTCGTGACCCAGCGCCTGTTCGGCAGCCAGCTCAGCGTCGGTCATGAAGTATTTGTCAGCCACCGGACGCACCAGCAGGTTGCACAGGAAGCCCAGCACCAGCAGGCCTGCGAGGATGTACAGGGTGATGTCGTAAGCGGCAGCGCGTTCAACGCCGATGCTCAACTGATACTCACGCAGGTAGTTCACCAGCACCGGACCGAGCACGCCGGCCGCAGCCCAAGCGGTCAGCAGACGACCGTGGATCGCACCGACCATCTGCGTACCGAACAGGTCGGCCAGATACGCCGGCACCGTGGCAAAACCGCCGCCGTACATCGACAGAATGATGCAGAACGCCGCCACGAACAGCGCAACGTTGCCCAAATGGCCCATGTTCGGGATCAGCGCGTACAGGGCAAAACCCAGGGCGAAGAACACGAAGTAGGTGTTTTTGCGGCCCAGGTAGTCCGAGAACGAAGCCCAGAAGAAGCGGCCACCGATATTGAACAGGCTGAGCAGACCGGTGAAACCGGCAGCAATCGCAGCGATCGAAGCCAGTTGTCCGGCGTCGAGCTGACCAAACGGCACATCGACACCCAGCAGTTTGCCGCCGAACACTTCCTGCAGCAGTGGCGAAGCCATGCCGAGGATGCCGATGCCGGCAGACACGTTCAGGCACAGCACCAGCCAGACCAGACGGAATTGCGGGGTTTTCCACGCCACATTCACGTGCACGTGACGGTGGGTGATCATCGAGTTCGAGGCTTTCTTCGCCGGAGCGGTCCAGCCTTCAGGTTTCCAGCCGGTTGGCGGAACGCGGTAAGCCAGAGCACCACCGATCATGAACACGAAGTAGATCGCGGCCATGGCGACGAAGCTCTGCCAGACGCCGACACCGGTTGGCGAAGCGAAGTGGCTCATCAGCGCGGTTGCCAGCGGTGCACCAACCATCGCGCCGCCACCGAAACCCATGATTGCCATGCCGGTAGCCATGCCGCGCTTATCCGGGAACCACTTGATCAGGGTCGAGACCGGCGAGATATAGCCCAGGCCCAGACCAATACCGCCGATCACGCCAGAGCCGAGCCACATCAGCCAGATCTGGTGGGTATAAATACCCAACGCGGAGATCAGCAGACCGCCGCACCAGCACAGTGCAGATACGACACCGGCCTTGCGTGGCCCCGCGTGTTCCAGCCAGCCACCCCAGATCGCTGCCGAGCAGCCGAGGAAGATGAAGAACAGCGTGTAGATCCAGCCGAGCATCGAGATCGGCCAGTCGCATTGCGACGAGAACACTTGTGCGATGAAGCTCATGTCCGGTGCGCAAGCCACCGGAGCGGTGACGCCCAGCGCCTTGGACAGCGGCAACCAGAACACCGAGAAGCCATAGGCCATGCCGATGCACAGGTGGATGGCCAGAGCGGCCGGTGGGACTAGCCAACGGTTGAAACCGGGCTTGGCGATGATGCGTTCCTTGGACAGGAACGCGGGCTGATCGGCTTTGAGGCCGTCCGCCGTGATGCTCGTGCTCATTGTGTATCCCCCAATTATTAGTATGGTTCGCCAGCCACTGTTCACCCCCGGCCTTTATGCACGCAGGCATGACCGTTTTTTTGGGTGAAGCTCCTTGAAGGCGCGACGTTAAGTCGCAGAAGGACGGACGAACGGGCGAAGGTTACCATTTGCACGTGACAGAAAAACCAAACTGATATCACCTTTTTTCTGTCGTCTGATCTCGTATCACTCAGGAAAACGCCATGCCAATCGTCGTACAAGCGCTGAACGCCGCCAATTATCAGGATCAGGAGGATTTGCGGAAGATTTATCGCGACGCGCCGGACTGGCTGTTTGCGCCGTTTTCCGGTGAAAACAATCTGATCGACCGCACGCTCGCCGAGGGAAGTTTTATTGCCGGGCGTTTCAACGACCGCCTGCTCGGTGCCGCTCGTCTACAGAGGCACCACGACGTTTGGTACTTGTCCCATTTATGCGTACGAAAAGTTACCCGTCGCCGTGGGGTTGCTGAACGGCTGGTGAACCAAGCGCAGAAAATGGCGTCGCAAGCGGGGGCTGAACTGCGTCTGCTGGCGCCTGCCGGGCATCCTGAAGCCTTGGCAATCGCAGCGAAGTTACACCTCCCGCTGGAGGTAATGGCAACATGACGCCACACCGAACCGGGCAATTGCAGCGCTATACTCCCCGGCTAAATTACGAATTCGACTAACTACAAGGACTCGCCCATGAAAGCGTTCGGCAAAATCCTGGGTCTGGTACTTCTCGGATTGTTGCTGATCATTGTGGCGGCAGGTTTTGCCCTGACCCACCTCTTCGATCCCAACGATTACAAAGACGAGATTCGCCAGATAGCCCGCGACAAGGCCCACATCGAGCTGACGCTCAATGGCGACATCGGCTGGAGCCTGTTCCCGTGGCTCGGCCTGGAACTGCACGAGGCCAGCGTTGCCACCCTGATCAATCCGACTGAACCGTATGCCGATTTGCAGATGCTCGGCCTGTCCGTGCGGGTGCTGCCGCTGTTGCGCCGCGAAGTGCAAATGAGCGATGTCCGCGTTGAAGGGCTGAACCTGCGCCTGAAACGCGACAAAAACGGCCACGGCAACTGGGAAGACATTGGCAAGGTACCGACAGCCGCCGCACCTGCCGGCAGCCCGGCACCTGCTAGCGCAGCCACTGCACAAGCCCCTGCCCAACCGGAAAAACCGCCACAGCCGATCCGCCTCGACATCGACAGCCTGACCGTCAACAACGCCCGCGTTGAATACAACGACGAGCTGACCGGCAAGCAATTCAGCGCCGAGAGCATCCAGTTGAGCACCGGCCCGGTACACGATTCGACGAATATTCCGGTGAAAGCCACGGCATTCCTCGGCACCAACCAGCCGGTCCTGCGCGTGCGTACCGAGCTCACTGGCGAACTGCGCATCGAGCGCGCACTGCAGCGCTACAAATTCGAAGACATGAAGCTGTCCGGCGAACTGGCCGGCGATCCGTTGCAAGGCAAGACCATGACCTTCGCAGCTCAGGGCCAGTTATCGCTGGATAAAGCGGCGAACGTCGCCGAATGGACCGGTATCAAAATCTCTGCCAACCAGTTGCGCGCCTTGGGTGAGCTGAAAGCCAATGACCTCGACAAGACCCCGCAAATCACTGGCGGGCTCTCCATCGCCCAGTTCGATCTGGCGAAATTCGTCGACAGCATCGGTCAGAAACTGCCGGCCATGGCCGAGGGCAGTCTGAGCAAAGTCGAATTGGTCAGCCGCGTTGCCGCCACGCCAACCAGCATCGCCTTCGACAACATCAACCTGAAACTCGACGACAGCAGCTTCAGCGGCCGCATCGCCGTCGAAGACTTCGCCAAACAATCGCTGCGGGCAATTCTCAAGGCCGATACGTTCAACGCTGACCGCTACCTGCCGCCGAAATCGGCACAAGCCAACAGCGCCACGCAAGTGCGTCAGGCCGAAGTCGCCAGCACCGAAGCCGATGCCATGGCCGGTGCCGGCTCTACCCCACTGCCGGACAAACCAAGCAAAACCGCCTGGAGCACCGAGCGCCTGTTACCGGTTGAGCGCCTGGCCAAACTCGACGTCGATGCCGATCTGACCTTCGGCCAACTGACCCTCGACAAACTGCCGATCCAGAACGCCGCACTGAAAGCCACCGGCCAAGGCGGCTTGCTGACCCTGACCAACCTGAGCGGCGAACTGTACAACGGCGGTTTCGCCGCCAATGGCACCCTCGATGTACGCCCGAGCGCGCCTGTGCTGAACCTGCAGACCAAGCTCAATCGCGTGCCTGTAGAAAAAATCCTCGAAAGCCAAGGCAAGAACCCGCCCGTCAAAGGCCTGGTAACCCTCACCAGCAATGTCACTGGCAGCGGCAACAGCCAGCAGGCGCTGATCGATACGCTTAACGGCAACGCCAGTTTCGTGATCAACAACGGCGTGCTGCTCAACGCCAATCTTGAACAGCAACTGTGCAAAGGCATCGCCACGCTTAACCGCAAAACCCTCAGCGGCGAACCACGCGGTAAAGACACGCCATTCCAGGAACTCAAGGGCAACCTGACTTTCCGCAATGGCATTGCCAGCAACCCGGACCTGAAAGTGCGCATCCCCGGCATGACCGTCAACGGTGACGGCGACATCGACTTGCGCGTGCTCGGCATGGACTATCGCGTCGGCATCATCGTCGAAGGCGACACCAGCGCCATGCCGGATCCGGCGTGTCAGGTCGGCGAAAAATTCGTCGGCATCGAATGGCCACTGCGCTGCCGTGGCCCGCTGGAATTGGGCGCCAAGGCCTGCCGTGTCGACAACGATCGCCTCGGTCAGGTCGCAACTAAACTGGCCGGCGACAAGCTCAGCGAAAAAATCGACGAAAAACTCGGTGACAAGGTCAGCCCGGAACTGAAAAACGCATTGAAGGGGCTGTTCAAGCGATGAGAGCGGAGCAATTTTCCACGGCGGTGCTGGATTGGTTCGACCGCCACGGCCGCCACGATCTGCCTTGGCAGCAGAACATCAACCCGTATCGGGTGTGGGTGTCGGAGATCATGTTGCAGCAGACCCAGGTCAGCACCGTGCTCAATTACTTCGACCGTTTCATGGCCGCGCTGCCGACGGTCGAAGCGCTGGCAGAAGCCCCCGAAGACGAAGTGCTGCACCTGTGGACCGGGCTGGGTTACTACACCCGCGCGCGCAATTTGCAGAAGACTGCGAAGATCGTCGTCAGCCAGTACGCTGGCGAGTTTCCGCGTGACGTTGAAAAGCTTACGGATCTGCCGGGCATTGGTCTGTCCACTGCCGGCGCCATCGCCAGTATCAGCATGGGCCTGCGCGCGCCGATCCTCGACGGCAACGTCAAACGCGTGCTGGCACGCTTTACCGCGCAAGAGGGCTACCCCGGCGAACCGAAGGTCGCCAAACAACTGTGGGCCACCGCTGAACGCTTTACGCCGCAGGATCGGGTCAACGCCTACACCCAGGCGATGATGGATCTCGGCGCCACACTGTGCACGCGTAGCAAACCGAGCTGCCTGCTGTGTCCGCTGGAACGTGGCTGCGAAGCGCACATGCTCGGCCTGGAAACCCGCTACCCGATTCCCAAGCCGCGCAAAGCCATTCCGCAGAAGCGCACGCTGATGCCGATGCTGGCCAACGGCGACGGCGCGATTCTGCTCTACCGTCGCCCCTCGAGCGGTTTGTGGGGCGGTCTGTGGAGCCTGCCGGAACTCGACGACCTCGATGACCTGCAACATCTCGCCGATCAGCACTCGCTTACCATGGGCGAGCAGCAGGCGCTGCCGAACCTCGTTCACACGTTCAGCCATTTCCAGCTGTCCATCGAACCCTGGCTGGTTCAGGTGCAGGAGGCCGCCCATCACGTGGCCGAGGCCGACTGGCTCTGGTATAACCTCGCCACCCCGCCGCGCCTGGGCCTCGCCGCCCCGGTCAAAACCTTGCTCGAACGCGCGGCCGCCGTCTTGAATGCAGGAGAGTCGCCATGACCCGCACCGTAATGTGCCGCAAGTACAAAGAAGAATTGCCCGCGCTGGACCGCGCCCCTTTCCCGGGCGCCAAAGGTCAGGATATTTTTGACCACGTCTCGGCCAAGGCCTGGGCTGACTGGCAGAAACACCAAACCCTGCTGATCAACGAAAAGCGTCTGAACATGATGAACGCCGAAGACCGCAAATATCTTCAGGGCGAAATGGACAAGTACTTCTCCGGTGAGGAATACGCCAAGGCCGAAGGCTACGTTCCGCCTGCTGAGTAAACCCTGCAAAATCGGGGGCCGGATCGTAAGCGACGGAATTAATTTAAGAAATTTTAAAAAAGTCGTTGACGTAAATCCGAAAAACCCTTTTAATGCGCCCCGTTGCCCAGATAGCTCAGTCGGTAGAGCAGGGGATTGAAAATCCCCGTGTCGGCGGTTCGATTCCGTCTCTGGGCACCAAATACCGAAAACCCTGAATCGCAAGATTCAGGGTTTTTTTATGCCTGCGATTTGATCACGCCTATCTGTCCGCCCCGCAACGCCCTCCTCTCGATACACCTCAAACCCGCCTGTACTGAAAAATACCCAAAATCTGTATCTCTCCCCATGTAGGAAAATTCGCCAGTATTCCTCCAAGCCTTGGCGAGCCAACGACTGGCTCTACTTTGCGCCCCGCAACACTCTGGGCCTCTGAAGCCCTCAGAGCGCAAAACCTGATTTTTTGAATAGATCGGCGTCCACCGCAAGGTCACTTCCTGTCCAGCTAAAAAATCTAAAAACAAACCCAACAGGCGAACTGCATTTACTGCTTTTCAAACATTCCAGGATGAATGCTGGCGCCCCTGTGCGCCCGGCAAAAGAGCGAAACGGACGACGTATGATCAAGCAACTTATCAATGAAGACAGTTATGTGCAGATTGGCGATCTGTGCAGCGCAACGATTCAGCTGAAAATCGAAGGACTGAATCCTGCCGGATCGATCAAGCTCAAAACCGCACATGCCCTGATCACGGATCTGGAAAACCAGGGCCGGATTCACCATAAGACTCGCCTGGTCGAGTCTTCCTCGGGGAATCTGGGGGTCGCGCTGGCCATGGTCTGCGCCGCCAAGGGCTACAAGTTTGTCTGTGTGATCGACCCGAACATTTCTGCGCCGAACAGAAAACTCATGCAGGCACTGGGCGCCGAAATGATCATGGTCGATCAGCGTGACGAAAACGGCGGCTACCTGAATTCGCGTATCCGTTTGATCGAGCAACTGGTCGCAGGGAACGCCGACTACATCTGGCTCAATCAATACAAAAACCCGACCAACCCCCTCGCTCACTATCAAGCGACCGCGAAGTCCATCGCCCATAAGTTTCCACACGTGGACTACTTGTTCGTCGGCGCCGGTACCACCGGTACTTTGATGGGCTGCAAGAACTACTTCGCCGAACACCATCCGCACACCAAAGTGATTGCCGTCGATACGGTCGGCTCGGTGACCTTCGGTCTGCCGGGCGGTACGCGGCATATCCCGGGGCTGGGTACCAGCCGTCTGCCAGAGATCTTCGAGCCGTCGGGGATTCACGACTTCGTATCGATCGCCGAGGAACAGACGATCAAGGTCTGCCGCTGGCTGGCGCAACGCTACGGCCTGCTTTTTGGTGGCTCCACCGGCACTGTCCTGGCGGGCATCCAGCAATGGGCGCCGCACATCCGTCCTGACGATGTCGTCGTGGCGATCTCCCCCGACATGGGTGAGCGCTACCTCGAAACCATCTACTCCGATGACTGGGTCACCCAGCGAATCGGCGCAAGCGCTTTGCAATCACTCTTTCCAGAAATCGCTCTGGCACTCTCGGCGTAATCCCCATGACTACACACAACTCGATTCAACCGTTCCATGTCATCCCAGGCGCCGTCGTCAAGGACATCCTCAACGGGCTGCGTCACGAAACCATCGACATGGTTGCCCAGACCTACCTGACCCACGAGCGCGGCGAAACCGTTAACCCGGATAGCTACTTCCTGCGTTTTGCGGCGCAACCGGCGAACCGGATCATTGCCTTGCCGGCGGCGATCGTCGACAGCGAGGGCGATCAGTCCGTCTCCGGGATCAAGTGGATTGCCAGCTATCCCGACAACATCAAGTCGGGCATCCCGCGCGCTTCGGCGGTGCTGATCCTCAACGATCCGGACACCGGCTATCCCTACGCGCTGCTTGAAGGCGCGCTGATCAGTGCCGTGCGCACCGCAGCGTCGGCGGTGCTCGGTGCCTGGTGGCTGAATGGCCAGAGCAAGAGCGCACAGAAACTCTCGATCATTGGCGGCGGGGTGATTTCGCGGAACATCCTTGAGACGTTCATCGCCGATGACTGGTCGTTCGACAGCGTGGGTATTCACGACCTCAACGCAGAGTCAGCGCAAGCGCTGTCGTCCTTCGGCAAACAGCTCGGGGTGCCGGATGTACAACTGTTGTCGCTGGACGAGGCACTGAGCGCCGACATCGTGGTGTTCGCCACCAGTGCCGGCGAACCCTACGTCAACGGCAGCGGCACCTTCCGCCCGGGACAGATCGTGCTGAACATCTCGCTGCGGGATATCGGCGCCGAGATCATCGAAGAAAGTTACAACTACTTCGACGACGTGACCCATTGCCTGAAAGCCAATACCTCGCCGCATCTGGCCGAGCAAAAATACGGTCATCGTGATTTCGTTACCGGCACCGTCGGGCAATTGATTCGCGGCGACCTGCAGGTTGCCACGGACAAGCCGCTGATTTATTCGCCGTTCGGCATGGGCATCCTCGATCTGGCAATTGGCCGGATGATCCACGACATCGCGGTCAAGGACGGTTCGGCGGTCGCCATCCCATCCTTCTTCGGGGAGGAGCGCAGATGGTGAAGGCGCCTCTGCACATCGGCCTGGTGGGCTGCGGCTCACGCGGGCTGTCGATTTTCGAACGCCTGTTGAGCCTTGCTGAAACGCTTGCGGAGCAGCCAGTCGTCATCGATATTTTCGATCCGAACGTGCTCGGAAGCGGCGCGCATTGGCCGGATCAACCGGACTATCTGTTGCTCAACACAGTCGCTGGCCAGCTCGGAGTTTTTCCCGACGCAGCGGCATTCGGAGACCTGACGGGTGCGCGGGAACGGCCGGGCGCGGATTTCCTGACGTGGTGCCACGAGCAGCGCATCAAGGTCGACGCGGACAGCGGACTGCTCGCCGCCGACGGCCGTGACGTTGAGCCGCAGGACTTCCTGCCACGCCATTTGCTCGGCGCCTATCTGGCGGATGCCTTCGCGCAAATCCTCGCGACGGCACCGCACTGGGTGAGCGTGAACCTGCATCAGCAGGCCGTCACCGCAGTCGAGAGCAACGCCGGTCAGCAATACCTGCTGCAGACCGCTTCGGGGGCTGCGGTCACCGTGGATCGGCTGATTCTGACGGTCGGCCATACCGGTCGCCTGCGCTCGGCGGATCGCAACCGCGTTGATGATGTCTATCCGCTGCCCGGCAGCCTCGCCACCATCGAGCCCGGCGAAACCGTGCTGGTCGAAGGGCTCGGGCTGGGTGCGATGGACACCCTGGCGGCGCTGACCTCCGGCAGGGGCGGTCGCTACAGGCGCATGGCCGACGGCAGTCACGCCTATCAGCCCTCGGGCCAGGAGCCGGTGATCTTTATCCAGTCGCGGGACGGGCTGCCGTTTCGCACCCGGCCCAACGGTCTGATTGAATGCCCGCGCCATCGCGCCGTACTGCTGACGAGTGCGCGCATCGAATCCCTGCGGGCAAGCAGCAATAACCGACAGTTGGACTTCGAACAGGACATCCTGCCGCTGATGCTGCTGGAGATGCGGGCGGCGGCCGTCGCCGTCGTACACAGCCCATCAGCGCCAGAGCAGGTGCTGGAGCGACTCAGGGCCGTTAGCGTTGCTGGCGAACCCGGGGTTGTCGCCTGTGAGACGTTACTGCGTGAGTACGAAGCGACCAGCGGCTCGATCGATCCGCAAGCGCTGATCTGGCATGCACTGCCGGACGACGTGCAGACCTACAACTATCACGCCTGGATCTACGACACCCTCGAAGCCGATTTGCACGAGTCGCGACTGGGGCGCGGAGGATCGGCGATCAAAGCCGCCATCGAAGTCTGGCGCGATCTGCGTGACCGCCTGCGTGAGGCCGTCGATTTCGACGGGCTGACCGACGCGTCGCATCGGCAGTTCTATGGCCGTTGGCACAAGGCGATCAACCGCCTCGTTGCGGGCCCGCAAAAAGAGCGCCACGCCGACCTGCTCGCCCTGTGTGACGCCGGTCTGCTGACATTCCTCAAGCCCGGCTCGCGTCCTGCGATCAACGACTTCAAACGCGTCGCCGGTTATGTCCAGAGCAGCGGCGTGAGCAACAGCGACTGCGCGCCGGTGCGTGATCTGGCGCGGCTGGGCCTGATCCGCCCGAGAACCGACGAACCGGGCATCGACGGCATCGATGTCGACGCCGCGTGCCACCCGAAATCGAGCGCCGGCGAACCGGTGCGCAACATTTGGGTACTCGGCCCGCTCGCCGAAGGTTCTTGCTACTACAACCACTACGTCACCTCGGCGGGCGCGCCTTCGCGTCTGTTCATGGACGCCCATCGAGCAGCCACTGCCATCCTTGAGACAGGGACTTCAGCATGAAGCTTTTCTACCAGACGCATTCACCCTACGCCCGCAAGGTGCTGGTGCTGGCTCACGAACTGGGCATCGCGTCGAGCCTGGAAGTGATCCATCACGAGACCAGCCCGACGTCGCCAAACGAGATCATCTACAAGGCCAATCCGCTGGGCAAAGTGCCGGTGCTGATCCTGCCTGACGACACGGCGCTGTTCGATTCCATCGTGATCTGTGAATACCTCGACGACCTGAGCGACGGGCCGAAACTCATCCCGGCAAACGGCCCTGAGCGCTACAAGGCGCTGCGCCTGCAAGCATTGGCGCAGGGCATGTGCGATGTCGGCATCAAGCTGCGCTGGGAAGTCGAGCGCCGCCCCGAGGCCTTGCGCTATCCGGCCTACGCCGACGGTCAGGCGTTCAAACTCAAGGAGGCTTACCGCTTCATCGAGGAACACGTCGACCTCAATGGCCCGATCACCCTCGGCCACATTGCCCTGGCGACCGCGCTCGACTGGATCGCCTTTCGCCAACTCTCGGACTTTTCCGCTCAAGCACGCCTGACCGAGTGGTATCAGACTTTTTGTGAGCGGGCGTCCATGCGGGCGACCGAGTACAGCGGGCAGACTCACGATTAAGTTAAGGAAAACCGGGTATGAGTTCTCTCTTGTTGCAAATGTCACCGATCGCGCTGGTGATCTCGTTGATCCTGATCGTCCGCCGACCGCCAGTGCAAGCGGCACTGGCCGGCGTAGTGCTGGTGCTCGTGCTGTGGGCCTTGGGCGCAGCCGGGCCTGTGTCGGCGGCGATCAGCACGGCGATCTTTCAGGACACCACCATCCTGTTTCTCAGCACGGCGTGCGTGATCATCCCGGGGCTGGCCTTCGTCATCCTGGTCGAGCGCGGTGGTGCGCCGCAGGCCATCGGCGCCTGGGTCAAAGAACTCGGCTGGACACCGCCGGCGCAGGTCATCTTCATCGTGCTGGGCCTCGCACCGCTGCTTGAAGCGATGACCGGTTTCGGCGTTTCGCTGATCGCAACCGTGCCATTGCTGATGGGGCTGTTCACCCGCCAGTCGGGGATGAAAATCGCCCTCGCCGGGATGGTCATCATGCCTTGGGGCACACTGGGTCTGGCCACCGTGATCGGCGCGCTGTTGGCGCACTTGCCGGCACAAACCCTTGGCAGTCATTCGGCGCTGATCAGTGCGCCAGTGTTCCTCTGCCTGGCGGCGATTGCTCTGTGGCAGGGTGGCATCCGCACGGTTTCGCCGTGGCTTGGACTGATCGTGGTGACGGCGCTGTTCGTCGCGGTGCTGTTTTCCATCAACCTGTGGATCGGCCCGGAAGTCTCCGGTGTGCTGGCCGGTCTGGCGGTGGCTTGCGTCGGCCTGGGGATCTCTTATGCACAACGGAAGAAACTGGTGCGCTGGCCGAACGCAGCCTGGCCCTATCTGGCCTTGCTGGGGGTAATCGTTGCGTCACGCGGGCTGTTCGTCCTGTCGGGCTGGGATGGGCTATGGATCATCAAAGGCGAGCATGTTTCGTGGAAGCCATTGGCCTCCCCGGGGCTCGCGCTATTGATCGTTACGCTGTTGATGGCAATCAAGCAAAGCGCCGCCGCAGGTTTCCCGTGGCGAGCGCTGTTCAACCGGGCGAAGTTTCCGGTCACGACAATTTTCCTGTTCCTGCTGCTTTCGCAGGTGATGGTCAACGCCGGTTTCCTCGTCGAAGCACAGCGCACACTGCAATCGTTGTCGGGGATTTCCCTGGCGCCAACCATCGCAGTGCTGGCGGGGCTTGCCGGTTACGTCACCGGTTCCAACGTCGGCGGCAACACCCTCGTCATGCCGTCCATTGCTGCGCTGAGCAGCGAACACGGTGCCTGGCTGGCCGCGATGGTCAACAGTGCCGCCGGGCATGGCGCGCTGGGGTCGCTGTCGATCCTGTCGCTGATCACCGGGCTGGCGGGCGCCAATCGGCATGAAGAAAACAACCTGATCCGATTCGCCTTCGGCCTGGTTGCGCTCAACATCGTCATAGTTGCTGCAACGGGGATCGTTTTGCTCTACTTTCTCTGAATTGTTTCGAAACATCACAGAGAACTTATGGACAGGTTTGATCTACCGGACAAGCGCTGGCGGATAGTCAAGGACTGGATTATTCGTCAGATCGACAGCGGTGAATGGGCAGCCGAAGCGAAACTGCCCTCGATCCGTACGCTGGCGCGAATGTTTGAAACCAGCATCACCACCGTTCAGCGCGCGTTGGCGGATCTGGAAGCCGATGCTTACGTTTCGACCAAACCGCGTATCGGCTACTTCGTCTCAGCCTCCGGACAAGCAAAACCCGCCAGGGGTTTTGACTTCTCCAGTGTCACCGTCAACGTCAATCATGCGGTGGTCGCGATGCTCTCCCAAGCGGCCTCGCGCACCACCGCGTCGTTGAATTCAGCGGTGTTGCACAGCGACCTGACACCCAACGTGCTGCTCAACAAGTGCCTGTCGGTATTGGCTGGCAAAGCTGACAACTCGCTGACCGGACTGGTCGCACCACCCGGTCTGCCGGCACTGCGACGACGCATCGCCGGGCTTATGCTGACCCGCGGCGTGGTCTGCGGGCCGGACGATATTCTGGTGACGTCGGGCGACACCATTGCTCTGGAGCTGGCACTTGAAGCCGTCGCATCGAAAGGCGCTACGGTCGCCATCGAAACGCCGACTTATTACGGCATCCTGCAGACCATCGAACGCTTGGGCATGCGCGCCTTGCCCATCCGCACGCACGGCAAACTCGGTCTCGATGTCGATCACCTCGAAGAAGCGTTGAAGCTGAAAAAGGTCGCGGTGATCTTTCTCAACCCAACCCTGCAGAACCCGCGAGGTTTCATCATGCCCGACGAGACTCGCGCACGGCTGTCACAGATCGCGCGCGAAGCGGACGTGCCGATTATCGAGGACGACATCTTCTTCGACCTGGTGCCGGAAGGCGATCGCCCCCGCGCCATCAAGAGCTACGACACCAGCGGGCAGACGATTTACTGCTCGTCGTTCTCCAAGACCATCGCGCCGGGTTATCGCGTCGGCTGGTGTCTGGCTGGCAAGTACCGCAATGCCATCCTGGCGCAAATGTTTTCGCGCAATCTGGCGGTTTCCAGCCTTGCGCAAAATGTCCTCAACGAATTTATCGGGCGCGGCTACATGGAAGAGCACTGCGCCAGACTCCGCTCGCAACTGTCTTCGCTGGCCAGTTTTGTCGAAGCGCTGGTGCGTACGGATTTCCCTGCGGGCACCGTATACGTGCCGCCGCGTGGAGGGTTCATCCACTGGATTGAACTGCCGCTACACACCGACATGTCGGCATTGCAGGATTTAGCCAGCGAACGCGGCTGCCACGTGGCCGGCAACGGCATCTTCTTCGCCGACGGGCATGCAACCACGGGTGTGCGCATCTGCCTTGGCACTGCGCTGACTCCGGGAGTGATCGAGATCCTCAAGGTGATTGCCGAAAGCGCACACCTCGCCGGGCGACCCTCTGACGGACGGCAAAACCTGACTGAGCAACATCAAGAACCAGCCGTTTCCTGAGCGCAAAAGGACGTTTGCAGTAACACTTCATGAATCAGAAAAGAACCCGCACTCCCCTGCCCCATCCGCCGCCGTATCGCCAGAGCCGGACAACCTTCTGGCTGACCGTGCTCGTCGGCGTACTGATTGCCTTCGCCCTCTGTGCATCGATCTACATATTGATCGACAGCTGGATCAGCGGCGCCATCACCACCACCAACCGCGGCCCGAAGCACACTTATCACCTGGCTGTGCAACCACGACGGTTCTGGATCGAGTTTGTCTCGCAAAGCCTAGGAACCGTGTTTCTGCTGGCTGCCGGGGTGTTCGGCCTATGGATTTATCGCAAGGTGCACGAGCCGGCGGAGAAGCCCAAAGGCAGCCGCATACGACGATAATCGGGTGAGCAGTTTCAGAGCGTGTTGACGTAGTCGATGGGCAACAGCACGGTATCCACGGCGGCATCTACCGGTAGCGATACGACAGTAATCAAAGGGCAAACGATCGTGACATAACAGATCACCGCTGTTGGCTTGCCGTCGTCATCCCTCACGCCGAGCAGGCGTAAATTACCGTCGACACCCTTGTAGTAAGGCTCTGGCGAGGCACCACTCAAGCGCCCCGTCATCGTTCCACAACCGGCCAACAACGCAACAAGGCTCGCCACGGAGCCAAAAAGCAAAATCCCTTTCAATGCCAACATCCTTCTGACCATAAAGCGTGAGGGCCGCGATTGTACGCACAATCAACCGCGCCCTCCGCGCCTGGCACCCGTGATTAATCGCTGTCGCTCCAGTGAAACACCAGATTGCGCGCAGTACCGATTGCAACATCGGTCACATCGCGCCGCACCTCTCCCTTGCGTGTGGCAACCACGGTGTATTTGCCGGTCGGCAATTTTGCGTACAGCAACGGGCCGGTCTGATTGAGAACCAGCAGATTTTGTCCTGCAGCATTTGCAATCGTCACATCGACGTCGGAGGTGTACTCGTTCTGCATGCCCACCGAAAAGGTCATGTGCAGGTTGTAGCCGACGGTTTGCTGGATGGCTTTTGCTTCATCCTCGCCGACCCCGCCGGCCAGATAGCTGATACCGTTTTGTTGCTGCTGTTGAACTTGCACGCCTGCGCTGTCGACGGGCTCAAGACTGGCGGCTTGCGCCGTCGCGGCAAATAACAATGCAGCAACCGCGACGACAGGTAGCAGGCAGGAAAGGACACGTTTCATGATGGCGACTCCCGGGCTCTGACAGAACCCAATCGTTACCCTGTATTGGATTCAGTGCGGGAGGGTGACGTTTCAGAATGATTCGAACTTGGGGTGTGTACGAAATGGACTACAGACCAAAACCAGCAAAAGCGTCCCTGCCAGCAACTTCCTGCGACACCCATCCCGTCTTCCTGCTGGCTTCGCAGGCTCGGCCGACATCCTTCGCAAGCGGTTCTCGGCATGCTGACGCTTCTGTTTTCAATGATGCGGAAAAATCGATGAGCCAGCTGAAACCTGCTGACCTGCAAGACCCGAAAATCGATTCATTACAGGGCGATCTTGGCGAACTGATCCGTCAGGCACGGCAACAAGTGCTGCGTGTGGTCGATGCGATTCAGGTTCAGACCTGCTGGCAGATTGGCCGGCATATTGTTGAGTTTGAACAGGACGGCGCCCGGCGAGCGGGGTATGGCAAGCAGTTGCTGGCCATACTGGCGAAGGATCTGACGGTTCAATTCGGGAAGGGATTTGATGAGACCAACCTGCGCAAGATGCGCCTTTTCTATCAGACCTTCCCAATTCGAGACGCACTGCGTCCCGAATTGAGCTGGACGCACTATCGCAGGCTCCTGCGGGTTGAAAGTGACAAGGCTCGCCAGTGGTACATGGATGAGTGCGCCACCCTCAACTGGTCCAGCCGCGCTCTGGATCGCCAGATCAATACGCTCTACTACGAACGCCTGCTGATGAGCCAGGACAAGGCCGGCGTGATCGAGGAAGCTACCACCAACATCGCAGCGATGAACTGCAATCCCCGAGAGTTCATCCGCGACCCCGTGATTCTCGAGTTTCTAGGCTTGCCCTCTCCGGGCAAGGTTAACGAAACAGGGCTTGAACAAGCGCTCATCGATCACCTGCAGAGCTTCCTGCTTGAACTGGGCAAAGGGTTTTCCTTTGTCGCTCGACAACAACGCATCAGCGCCGGTGGCTCGGATCTGTACATCGATCTGGTGTTTTACAACTACTTGCTCAAATGCTTCGTGATCATTGATCTCAAACGCGGCCAGCTCAGTGCGCGTGATGTCGGACAGATGGACATGTACGTGCGCATGTACGACGAACTCAAGCGCAGTGAAGGCGACAAACCCACTGTCGGGATCATTCTGTGTTCACAGGACAACGAGGCCGTCGCGCGCTACTCAATACTCAAAGGCAGTGAGCAACTGTTTGCCAGCAGCTATAAAACGGTGCTGCCAAGTGTGGAAGAACTGCGAGCGGAGCTGCAAAGAGAGCAAGCATTGATCGAGGAACGCTTGCTCACCGAGTCCACTGAATAAGCGCTGCGGATTGTCCGCTGGATGCACTGAGACTATTGTTGCCAGCTACCCGCGAAGGTCGAGCGCCATGAGTTTTCAGGACACGCCTCCATTGCCAGCTGTGCAGCGCAAGCCGCTATTGGCCGCCGAGCTGCAAAATGAAGCCTTCAAGGAAACAGCCGCCGACGGTTTTGTCCTTGGCGGTTTCACCTGGCGCCATGCCCTGCCCGACCTTCAGCGCCCGGTGGTGATCATCAACGCCGCCACGTCCGTGCGCTGTCGCCATTACTCGCGTTTCGCGGCCTATCTGTTCGCCAATGGTTTCGACGTGATCATCTTCGACTACCGTGGCATCGGCGAATCTCGACCCGACTCAATGAAAGGCCTTGAGGCCTCGTGGACAGACTGGGGCGCGCTGGATTTCGAGGCGATGCTCAAACGCGCACAACGGCAATTTCCCGGTCAGCCGATCGATGTGGTCGGCCACAGTTTTGGTGGCTGCGCCGCTGGCCTCGGTGAGTCGGGAAAGGTTATCCGACGGCTGGTCACCGTCGGTGCGCAGTTCGCCTACTGGCGCGATTACGCCCCCGAACAGCGCTGGCGCATGTTCGGCAAATGGCATGTGTTGATGCCACTGCTGACGCTGGTCTGCGGTTACTTCCCGGGCAAACGTCTTGGCTGGCTGGAAGATACGCCGGCCGGTGTAGTGCGCGACTGGAGCACGCCTGCAGCGCGTTACGAACAGCGCCCCAGTGGTCGCGCGTTGATGAAAAAGAGCGGCGCCCTGCCCTTCGCCAACGTCCGCGCACAGACACTGGCGATCAGCATCAGCGACGATCCCTACGGCACCCTTCCTGCCATCGAACGCCTGCTCGACTACCTCAGTAACGCTACGAAAACCCACTTGCGCATCGAACCGCAGGACATCAACGAACAACAAGTCGGACATTTCGCCTTTTTTCGCAGCGCATACCAAGCCACACTATGGCCCATCGCTCTGACCTGGCTGCAAACCGGAGAACTGGCCCCCGATACTCCCGGGCGGCAAGTGCCACGCAGCTGAGCCCCTCTCAACGCACGACGGAACACATCATGGCCTCCGCCAACAAGCAGCAAAAACGCGCCACCCGGGCCAAAGCCAAGGCCAAACAGAACCGTACCAAACGCGCCGAAGCGCCGGTCGAGCTGGACCCGAACGATGATCGCATCGACTTCGAATCGGTGGACCTGACCGAGCTGTTCAAGAAAATGATCGACGCCGAGAAGATCAGCCAGCAAGCGCTGTGCACCGCGTTCCTCGAAGACCCGCTGCTGGAATTGGTCTACGAGCAGGAAGGCGAAGAAGGCGCGATGGATTTCATCCTCGCCGCGCTGATCGAGTATCGCCAGTGGTCGCAGGAAACCGACGAGGCCGGCGCGCTGGCGTGGATCGAATCCCCGGCCTTCCAGGCCGACTATGTGGCGGCCTCCGACGCGATCGCCGCGCAAACCCAACAGAAGAACTGAGTTCCCATGGCATCCCTGAACAAGCAACAGAAACGCGCCAAACGCGCCAAGGCCAAAGCCAAGCAAATCCGTATGGTCGGCCGCAAGCCGCTGGAACAGGACGAAGACCTCGACCACCTCGCCGAGCCGATCCCGGAATACACCCTGGCGATGTTCAGCAAAATGCGCGACGCCGAAGCCGTCAGCCGCAACGAAATGCTGCTGACCCTGCTGCGCGAACTGGCGTTCGTCATCGTTGACCATCCAGAGTTGCTGGACATGGAAAACGCCGACAATGAAGGCATGGCCGCCACTCACCTGGCCGCCGACATGTTGATCGACTACCGCATGTGGGCCGAAGGCGCAACGATCGAAGAGGCCCAGGCCTGGCTGAGCGAACCGCAGTTCATCACCGATTTCGGGGTTGCGCTGGATGCTTATGGCAAGTCGGTTGAAGACACCGAACCCAAGTCCGAGTAATTTTTTCCGCTTCACGTCCACGCACGATCAGGAAAAGGAAGTCAGATGAAGACAGCAGACTCACGCGAGGACGGGCAAATCCCGAAAGCAGAAGACTCAGCAGCGAACCTCGAGAGCGACCCTGTTAAATCTCTCAAACAACCAACTTGGGATGAATGGTTCGACGGAGAGAAATGCAGCTCAGACTTCATGCTCTCGCGAGAGCAAAGCTGATTCGGATCTGAAGCGCAGAATATTTCGAAACCGTTAGCAGAAACAAAAACGGCCGCTAGTCATCACTGACAGCGGCCGTTTTGCGTTACGCGTAACGGATCAGTTCAACACCACCGCGCCACGTTTTTCCAGCTTGCGACGGCGTGCCACCAACAGACCGGCAGCCACCACCATCAGACTCAGCAAACCAGTCGCGAGGATCTCCACGCGATGCGCTTCCTGGAACAGCATGATGGTCAGGGCTGCGACGATGAAGATGATCACCGCGTAGGTCAGGCCCGGGAACAGCCACATGCTGAAGACGATTTTCTCGCCGCGCGCCATGCGTTGTTTACGCATACGCAGTTGCGAGAAAGCGATCACCAGGTACACCAGCAGTGCGATCGCACCGGAGCTGGCCAGCAGGAATTCGAACACCGCCGCCGGAGCCACGTAGTTGGCGAAGGTGCACAGGAACGCAGCGCCGGTGGACAGCATGACCGCCCAGTAAGGTGTGCCGCTTTTGTTGGTGCGTGTCGCCATGGCCGGCGCATCGCCACGCTTGCCGAGGGAGAAGAGCATGCGCGACGAGGTGTACAGCGCCGAGTTCAGGCAGCTGGTCACCGCGACCAGTACCACGATGTCGACGATCATCTTGGCGTTCGGGATGCCCATGCGCTCAAGCACAGTCTGGTAGGAACCGAGATTGGCCAGCGTAGGATCGTTCCACGGCACCAAGGCCACAACGATGAAGATCGACACGAGATAGAACAGGCCGATCCGCCAGATCACCGAGTTGGTGGCCTTGGAGATTTGCTTGCCCGGGTTCTTCGATTCCGCAGCCGCAATGGTGACGATTTCGGTACCCATGAAGGAGAACATGGTGGTCAGGATCGCACCCAGTACCGCGCCCATGCCGTTGGGCAGGAAGCCGCCGCTGTCGAACAGGTGCGAAACGCCGCTGACCTGGCTGTTCGGCAGAAAGCCGAAGATCGCCGCAAGGCCGAGGATGATGAAGCCGATGATTGCCAGCACTTTGATCAGCGCGAACCAGAATTCGAACTCGCCGTAATTCTTTACGCTGAACAGGTTGGTGACGGTCAACAACAAGGTGATGACCAGCGCGAATGCCCAGATGCCGACATCAGGGAACCACGCATGGAGAATGGTTGCGGCGGCGTTGGCTTCCAGTGGAATCACCAAGACCCAGAACCACCAGTACAGCCAGCCGATGGTGAAACCGGCCCAGTGCCCGATGGCACGGTCGGCGTACGTCGAGAAGGAGCCCGTGTCCGGCGAGGCAACGGCCATTTCACCGAGCATGCGCATCACTAAAACCACCAGGGTACCGGCGGCGGCGTAGGCCAGCAGCACGGCAGGGCCGGCGGCAGCGATGGCGTGGCCGGAGCCAACGAACAGACCGGCGCCGATTACACCGGCGATCGACAACATGGTCACATGACGCGGTTTGAGCCCCTGTTCGAGGCCATTGGAGTTTGGGGTACTGCTCATCGAAACTACCTTTGCGAGGAAAGCGATTGCGTCCGGCCCGTCTGGCATTTTCTTTCTCGTAAAAAGAAACCAACGGGGCGTTCCGTATTCTGCACGCAATAAATGCGCCAAAATGTTTCAAACTCTTCAGGGCTGCGGTTTTGCGCGAGACCGGACAGTCATCGCAAGTCCTTGGATTTAATGGCAATCCGCCAGAGCGTTACCCTGCGACTCACTTTTCAAACGAAACAGCGCACCAGAAACACACCGAAAAAGTGTGGGATGCACAATAAAAGGGCGATTCAGGAACGTTCGGCCGGATAGCGCTTCCAACACCCCGCCAAAGCTGGCAACATCGCGCCTTTTTTTACGCGACACCCACGGGTTTGCTCGATCAAACACCCGTTCGGTTGTTGATGGGGCGACAGTCTGCTGTGCCGATGCGACAACCTGCCACATGCCACCCGTTAACCGCTCGTAGCGCTGTTGGCTGCCATTGAAACGCTATGCTAGCTTGGCCGCCTCGCCAGGAAGGCCATCCAACAGCTGGAGCGCAACATATATGAGGAACGCACATGGCTGAGGCCACGCCCGCGCTTGAAATCCGCAACTTGCACAAACGCTACGGACAGCTTGAGGTACTCAAAGGTATCTCGCTGACCGCCCGCGACGGCGATGTGATCTCGATCCTCGGTTCCTCCGGTTCCGGCAAGTCCACGTTCCTCCGTTGCATCAACCTGCTGGAAAATCCACATCAGGGCCAGATTCTGGTGGCCGGCGAAGAACTCAAGCTCAAATCCGCCAAAAATGGCGAACTGATTGCCGCCGACGGCAAACAGATCAACCGCCTGCGTTCCGAGATTGGTTTTGTGTTTCAAAACTTTAATCTGTGGCCGCACATGAGCATCCTCGACAACATCATCGAGGCACCGCGTCGCGTGCTCGGCCAGAGCAAGGCCGAAGCCATCGAAGTCGCCGAAGCGCTGCTGGCCAAGGTCGGCATCGCCGACAAGCGCCATGCCTACCCGGCGCAACTGTCCGGTGGCCAGCAACAACGCGCGGCGATTGCCCGCACGCTGGCGATGCAACCGAAGGTGATCCTGTTCGATGAACCCACCTCGGCGCTTGACCCGGAAATGGTTCAGGAAGTACTTAGTGTCATCCGCGCATTGGCCGAAGAAGGCCGTACCATGCTGCTCGTGACCCACGAAATGGGTTTCGCCCGTCAGGTCTCCAGCGAAGTGGTGTTCCTTCATCAGGGCCTTATAGAAGAGCAAGGATCGCCTCAGCAGGTGTTCGAAAACCCGCTTTCGGCGCGCTGCAAACAATTCATGTCCAGCAACCGCTAACGGAGCAACATGCATGCAGAATTTTAAAAAGGTCTTCCTGGCCGCCGCCGTCACCCTGGCGTTCAGCGCCGGTGCCATGGCCGAAACACTGAAGATGGGCATCGAAGCGGCTTACCCGCCGTTCAACAACAAAGACGCCAGCGGCAACGTGGTCGGCTTCGACAAAGACATCGGCGACGCCCTCTGCGCGAAGATGAAAGTCGAGTGCACCGTGGTCACTTCCGACTGGGACGGCATCATCCCGGCCCTGAACGCGAAGAAGTTCGACTTCCTGATCTCGTCGCTGTCGATCACCGACGAGCGCAAGGGCGCGGTCGACTTCACCGACCCGTACTACTCGAACAAACTGCAGTTCATTGCACGGAAAAACGTCGACTTCAAAACCGACAAGGACTCGCTGAAGGGCAAGTCCATCGGTACCCAGCGTGCCACGCTGGCCGGCACCTGGCTGGAAGACAACTACGGCAGCGATCTCAACGTCAAACTCTATGACACCCAGGAAAACGCCTACCTCGACCTGACGTCCGGTCGTGTCGACGCGATCCTCGCCGACAAGTACGCCAACTACGACTGGCTGAAAAGCGACGCGGGCAAGAACTACGAGTTCAAGGGCGACCCGGTTCTAGAAAGCGACAAGATCGGCATCGCTGTGCGCAAGGGTGACAACGAACTGCGCAACAAGCTGAACGCTGCCCTGAAGGAAATCGTCGCCGACGGTACCTACAAGAAGATTAACGACAAGTACTTCCCGTTCAGCATCTATTGATCCTGACCTGTGGGACTGGCGCCGTGATTGAACGGCGCCGGCTCCCGACTTTGCCTGCCGCAATTTGAACAGAAACCCATGATTATCGACCTCTACGGATTCGGCCCGGCCCTCGCTGCCGGCGCGCTGATGACCGTCCAACTGGCTCTCACCGCCCTGTGCCTGGGGCTGGTGCTCGGTCTGCTCGGCGCCTTGGCCAAGACTTCCCCGTACAAGCCGCTGCAATGGCTTGGCGAAACCTACTCGACCATCGTACGTGGTGTGCCGGAGCTGCTTTGGGTTCTGCTGATCTACCTCGGCACCGTCAAGACGATGAATGCCATTGGCGAATACTTTGGCAATCCAGACCTGGCGCTAAGCCCCTTTGTGGCGGGCGTAACCGCACTTGGACTGTGCTTCGGCGCCTATGCCACGGAGGTATTTCGTGGCGCCATCCTGGCCATTCCGAAAGGACACCGTGAGGCCGGTCAGGCCCTGGGCCTGTCGAAATGGCGGATCTTCACCCGGTTGATCATGCCGCAGATGTGGCGCATCGCCCTGCCCGGCCTGGGCAATCTGTTCATGATCCTGATGAAAGACACCGCTCTGGTGTCGGTCATCGGCCTGGAAGAAATCATGCGCAATGCGCAGAACGCCGTAACCTTCGCCAAGCATCCATTCACCTTCTATCTGGTCGCAGCCGTCATGTATCTGGGCCTGACCATATTGGCGATGGCCACCATGCACTTCATGGAAAAACGCGCCGCCCGTGGCTTCGTGAGGACGACGTAATGGAATGGGAAGTCATCTATAAGTGGCTGCCGAAGTTCTTTCAGGGCGCCGTCCTGACACTCGAACTGGTGGGCATCGCCGTTATTCTCGGGTTGTTGCTGGCGATCCCTCTGGGCATCGCGCGCTCCTCCAAGCTCTGGTTTGTTCGCGCATTTCCTTACGCTTACATCTTTTTCTTTCGTGGCACTCCGTTGCTCGTACAACTGTTTCTGGTCTACTACGGCCTGGCTCAGTTCGACGCCGTACGCGACAGTTTCATGTGGCCGTATTTGCGAGAACCCTTCTGGTGCGCTGTCGCCACGATGACCCTGCATACTGCCGCCTATATCGCCGAAATCCTGCGTGGCGCCATTCAAGCGATCCCGCCGGGCGAGATCGAAGCCGCGCGTGCACTGGGCATGTCAAAGGCCAAGGCATTGTTCTATATCGTCCTGCCGCGCGCCGCTCGCATCGGCCTGCCGGCCTACAGCAACGAAGTCATCCTGATGTTGAAGGCCAGTTCTCTGGCGAGCACGGTGACCTTGCTCGAACTCACCGGCATTACCCGCACGATCATTGCCCGCAACTACCTCACCGTGGATATGTTCTTCACCGCAGGCGTCATTTACCTGCTGATGTCGTTTGTTCTCGTTCAGGCATTCAAACAGCTGGAGCGATGGTTGCGCGTCGATGCCTGCCAAGGGCGTTGACTCCTCCTGCGTGCTGACGGGCGAGGAGTTACTCGCCCGCTTCACCGCGCTGGATGCTTTTTTGATTGAGCATCAGGCGCTGTGGAAACCTCGTCCGTTCACTCATCTGCAGCTTCCCTGGGAAGCGTCCTACCCGAAGTTGGCCTTGTGGCTACGAGGACGGTCGCTGGACGATGCAGAAAACGCACACAACCAACCTGCTGATCTTGCCGAAGCGCCGGAGCCATTTGCTTCATTGGCAGCGATATCGGCTGAGCTGAGCGCTGTCGGTCAGTTGCCGGGGCATGCGCTGGAAGCTGCGGCGCATCGCTTGAATGTCGATGTACCGGGGCGCAAGTGGCAGCAGATTGAAGCGTTTGCCAGTCGTTTGTCTTTTTCCTCGCAACCGACGCACTGGCTCGATTGGTGTTCCGGCAAGGGGCATTTGGGCCGGCGGTTGTTGAGTGATGGCCAACAGTTGACCTGCGTTGAATACGATCCGGCATTGGTCGCCAGCGGTCAGGCGTTGAGTCAGCGCCATCATTTACACGCGCTGCATGTCGAGCAGGATGTGTTGGCAGCGAATGCTTCAAGTGTATTGAGCGCAGCCCACACACCCGTCGCCCTCCACGCCTGCGGCGATCTGCATGTGCGCTTGATGCAACTGGCCAGTGCTGCCGGCTGCCAGCAAATGGCGATCGCGCCCTGCTGTTACAACCGCATCAGTCGCAACAAGTATCAGGCGTTGTCCTCTGTCGGTTTGCGATCCGTCCTACAGCTCTCGCTCGAAGATCTGGCTCTACCCATGAGCGAAACTGTCACCGCCGGTGCACGGGTCCGACGTCAGCGTGACACCTCCATGGCCCGGCGCTTGGCTTTCGATTTGCTGCAACGGCAAGTACGTGGAATAGACGAATACCTGCCCACCCCGTCCCTGCCCAGCGCCTGGTTGGACAAAACCTTCGCCGATTACTGCCGCGATCTGGCAGCGCTGAAAGAGTTATCCACAATCGGCTCGCCAGATTGGTCGACACTCGAAGCCGCCAGTTGGCAGCGTTTGGCCGAAGTTCGCAACCTCGAATTGCTTCGCGGATTGTTCCGACGACCACTGGAGCTTTGGCTGAATCTGGATCGGGCACTTTTCCTCGTCGAACAGGGATACGTCGTACGCCTCGGCACTTTTTGCGACACCACGCTCACACCGCGTAATTTACTGCTGCTCGCCGAACGCGCTTAAAACCTTACAGCCTGTGGATAACTCTGTTGATGGATTTGCCGTGGATCCAATATCTGCGCCTGTTTCGTCGCCTTAACAACACTGGTCATTTTTTGTTCACATAAATAAAAAACCTGTAAAACAGGGATTTGCGAACAAAATGAGAATAGGTTCACAAAACCTCGCCTGAGTATGACTTCGTGCCTCTCAGTTGTGCATAAGCTGCCAATCAAAACGACATAACCGCCGAATAATTATCCCGCCGAACGAATAATTGGGAAGCTCGAGAAAGCCGAAATTCAACTGTGCGCCCTGCAAAACAGCCCTATCGTACGTAAGGCGCAAATCCTACGTTGCGCATTGCGCAGGGCTTAATTTGCCGCGATGCAAAAATAGTCTGAATTCAGGGGTTTACAGGATCTTCCCAATCGCTATAATCGTCGCCCACAACGCCGGTATAGCTCAGTTGGTAGAGCAACTGACTTGTAATCAGTAGGTCCCGGGTTCGACTCCTGGTGCCGGCACCATACAAAACGAAGCCCCTGCAGAAATGCAGGGGCTTTGTTGTTTCTGGCGTTTGGAACTCCAAGGAGCTTCAGCATCGCTGAGATGCGATCAGCGACGCCACTCAATCAACAGACCAACTCAGCCCGCGCGCCTCGACCCGTTACAATTTCACATCAGCCCAACATTGACGGGCTCTTACACCTACCTATAATGCACCCCAACACACCCGCCAAGCCTAGGTTGACCCTGTCAGCAAGCTCAAATCGTGCGGGTTTTTTTTGCCTGGAGAAAGCTACATGAGGCCCTTCGACAAGCCGGCCCTCAGCGTAGAACAGCAATTGGAACTGCTAAAGCAACGAGGCCTGCAAGTCGCAAACGACGAGCGCGCCATGCGTTTCCTAGAAGTGGTCACGCTGTTTCGCTTGAGCCCCTATATGCGCCCTTTTCAGGAAACAAACCCTGAACACACCTTCAAACCTGGTAGCAGTCTGAAAGCAGTCGTCGACATCTACCGTTTCGATGGTTCGTTGCGACGCATTACCATGGATGCTATCGAACGTGTCGAAGTCGCCATACGAGCGACTATCAGCAATCACATGTGCCCGAAGTACGGGCCTGACTGGATAGCTGATGCGTCAATCTTCTCCTCGTCATACTCTCATTCGGATTTATTGCGGCCCCTGCGAGATCAACTGAGCAAGGAACGCAACAAACTTGGACGTGAGATTGATCGTATAAAAAAGAGCAGCCGAGCAGATCAGATCCAGCAGCAGCGAATTGAAAATCGCACGCGCGATAACTATTTTCGATTCTACGGATCAACATATTCCAATCCCGAGTTGCCGCCCGCTTGGGCTGTTCTGGAAGAGCTTAGCCTTGGGACGGTATCCACCCTGTTCAATGCCATAGGCAAAAGCGTCGACAAGAAAGCGATCGCGAGCAGATTCAATCTCCCCTTCGAAGTACTGGCCTCCTGGCTCCACACTTTGACCTTCATTCGAAACTGCTGCGCCCACCACTCACGACTATGGAACAGAGAGCTCTCGATTCGACCATCCTTACCTAAAGAATGGGTCATCCAAAATGCACCTGGCGATCGGCCTCAGCCCAAGCAGCGGCTATTCATAGTACTAACGATGCTAGCGTATCTAACCGATTTGATCAGTCCAGACAGCCATTGGAAATTTCACTTGGCCGAAATGATGGACGAAAGAGAGCCGGGTTATTTGAGACTTATGGGATTTCCAGATGACTGGAAACGGCAACCGCAATGGTGTTTGGGGTAGGGAAAACATACGTCTTGTTTTTTTGCCATTGCGTCTGGAGAAATGTCAGGAGCGAACGCAGGCCTAAAGCAAAATGTGGTGCCTAAACCACAGATTGCCAACCGTGGATCCGTTCGTCCGGTACCGCACCATACAAAACAAAGCCTCTGCAGAAATGCAGGGTCTTTGTTGTTTCTGGGCGTCTATATCTTTAACCGCGTTTCACCTTCAGTAGAAATAGAGTCTCTCCTCCGCACACGTCGATCTAATTGCCAGACGCCCTTCTCCCAAAAAGCACAGCTTCTGACCAAAACGCTCAAATTTCCGCTTTTATGCCAAATTATGAACTGGCAATAATTATGGCGTGCCCATAAAAAGTGTAATTGCATGAGCAGCGCTTCTCAGCTCACTGAACCGGCGGGGTGAATGGCAACCCGGTTTCCCAGTCCAAGAGTGCTTGATGCCTCGACGCTTTGTTCCTCCGCCGCAGAGAGCAGCATCTGCGTTACGCGCGCGGCCTCACCGGCCTTCATCTGACGCACAGACTCCAGTAAATCCTGCTGGAATGCTCCAGTTCATCGACCATCGCTGATCTCCTCGTTTTGTTGCTTAGAAAAGGCGAAGGACAAGTCGTGACCGACAAAACGCATTGCGCGACATCCTGCGAAATTTTTGTAACGAGAAGCCAAGCAAAGCCACTACGGGCCACGATTGTGCATCGGCTCTTCCTCAAGCTAACGTTCAGTTCGTCGCTGCCAATTCAGCGACCGGGCCTGAGAACCCGGGTAAGATGCAGGCGCACCAGCGCCCCAACTCACGTTTGCCGGCGCATTTTTTGTGTCTGCATTACTGTGCAATGGCGGCTGTGCGTGGGAGACCTTCGGGTCTGCCGGGTTCCTGTATCTCCGGTTTCTCAGCCTGCGCATAGCTGCCACCTTTTCGCCTGAGAACGAAATGGCAGCTCTCATTTGATACAGGGAGTTAACAAATGAAAGGCATTGATCCGTCAGCACACCGGTCACTTCAAGTCCGTCCATCTCGAACGGCAGGTGAAGCGAAATGACCAACTCTCAAGATCTGAAAACCCTCGGCCTCACCCACTTTTCCTTCCACTCCAATCAAGCGATGTTCCGCACCAACCGTGGTGTACCGGTAATCGCCGCCCTTTCCCACGCCTCGCACTTGCTTCACATTTCACGACTGCTCACTGCGGACACCTCAGTCTCTCGCGACCCTGACCTTCACGCTTATGCCTCGCAGTATCTGCAGGAGTTAAGCAAAGCGTTGATCGATGATGTCGTGAAAGTGATGGATGCGCCGCCGGACAAGCCGTTGATGTAAACGCCGGTTTAAGGCCCTCGTTGATGCGAGGGCTTTTGCGTTTCAGACCTGACTGATCTCAAACACAAACGAAATCTTCTGCTGACTCGCACTCCACACATAGCGCAAATGCTTACCCTGCTTCGGGATCGACACTGCCGGTGGTCGAAACGCCGCGATGCATTCATGGCCCGGCAGGCGAACGCTGTTGTAGAGCAGCCCCCACGACTCGGTTTCGCGCAGTTGCCGGGCGAATTGCTGAGACGGCCCGTAAGCCTCCGGATCCGGATTGTGCAGTTCGGGGTGATTGTGGCGGATATCGTGCAGCGGTTTAACCACCCGATTAACGTAAGTCCGCATGGTCAATTCAAGGTCCGCTTCTTGGGTCGCCGCAAGAAATCGTTCCTGGTGATAACAGGTCTCGGCGATGGCAGCAGCCTGACTGCTCGCAGCGTAGTAAACGCCGAAGGTGCCGTCGCAGAAACGACTGCGTTTGCCGATGTGGGTAAACGCAGCCATCACCGGAGTCGAGCCGGGGCCGGAGAGTCGATCTTCGAGTCGCACGCGGGCGAGTACGCCGGCCTGTTCGATCAGGCGATCGTTGGTTAGCGCTTCAATCGCGTAGGCAACTTCCAGGTCTTCGGGATCGAGCACGTCTTCGAACAGCGCAATCGGCGGGAAGCTGCTGTTGACGATCCGATAGGCTCTCGGCCACGCCACATCAACCATCTCTGGCGCCTTCAACCGCGCACCCCATCGAGGTAACGACGCACATCGGCGATATCGACCACGCGTCCGGCGAGCATGTAATCCAGCGCCGTTAGCCCATTGAACGGCGCCGCCGTGTTCGGACTACTGACCCATGTGTACGCGCGCTCACGGCTGTTGCTGAAGATGATGCTCAACGCCTTGTGAATGCCCATCAAATAAGAGATGCGCTCAAGGGTATCGTTAGGCAGACGTATGTTCGGCAGGTGTTTGTATTTATAGAACGTGGTGTTACCGACACCGCCCAGCAATGTGCGTTGCTGCTCAGCGCTGCAGCCCCAACGCTCCATGAGGTTAAAGAAGAACTTCAGCGCGACGCGGCCGGCTTCGGGGGCGTCTAGTTGTTCGCGTGGGGTGAGGGCTGGGGATGAGGTAGTCATTGAGCCTCTCCAGATTTGTCTTGCTTTGATACTAGTACATATACGAATAAATCGATAAAAAAGCTCCGTAAGCGTATTACTGGTTACCACATTCCCCATTGATTGGGATTCGGATATGACCGGATTTGAGCATTTCGTCGACCGAATCGAACCGCTGCCGAATAGTTCGTGCTTCCAACATGGCTTGGGCAGTCTTGTCCGTAGGAATTCGTGCAATGGACGGCTGCTCTTGGATTTCAATAACGTCGTGAAGCCTGTTGCCAACTTGGCACTCCATATCGGCCGCTTCTTGTGATGCAATCACTTCGCTTACCTCACTCAGAACTGTAGCCACAGAGACTCGATGTCTCGACGCTGCCACTTCATCTGCTTTAACAAGTCGCCGCTATCAGCTCGGTCGCAAGTTCGCCTAGGATGCATCCACGTATTTCGCAGGCCAAAACCACTAACGTTGTCAGCCATTTCCCCGTGAAAAATCACCCCCACGCACCAAAACCACGCATTTTTTTGACCCTCATCACCCCCACGTCACCAAAAACCCCGATCCTGTGTCAGCCTCCAGCCATCGGCGAGGACATCAATTCGCTACTAAACCCGCGACAACTATGCTCAGGTACAGGAATATAGCCAGCATATGGCGCCTGACCGGCAGTCTCGTAAACAACAATACCCAGCCCACTTTAGAGGGCATTACCCATGGATAGCAGAACCTTACGCAACCTCATGCGCATCGTGCAGACCGGCTCGTTGTCGGCCGCAGCCGAGCATTCGTGCCTGACTGTGCAGGCCTTGGCCGCGCAGTTGAACAAGGTCGAAGAGCAGTTCGGTTTCCGCTTGTTTCGACGTTCCAACAAAGGCCTGACGCTGACGCCGCAAGGCACTGAGCTGACGCCTTATATGGACAAAGTGCTGATTGCCACGCGACAGATGGAAGAGAAGGTCGAGGCGCTGAAGGTGCCCGGCCAGCGCACGTTGAAGGTGGCGTTGAACAACACTTTGGCGGCTGACTTCAACCGCCGAATGATCGGACGCCTGATCGAGGTGTTTCCCGATTATCAGATGGAATTCAGCTACGCCGAGTCGATGGAAAATCTCAGCAAGCTGAAGAACGAAGACTTCGACCTTGCGGTACTGATCGGCCCGCAGCGGCCGGGCTTGCCGAGTATCGTCCTGCCGGATGTACAGGTGCAGGTCGTTGGCGCCCATTGTGGTCAGGAGAATGATCCCCTGACCTTGCTGGGCAACAAGTTTCAGGTACGTCCTGCGGAAGATTGTCCGTATTCCCACAGCTTTTTGCGTTTTCTCGACGCGGGGCTGGGCAATCACGAGAACGGCCAGCGCATGGTCTATTCATGCAGTGAAACGTTAACGCTGTCGTTGATCACGCAGATGGACGCGGTGGGCATGGTCTCGCGTGAAGCTGCGCAGAAGAACGGCCTGACGATTTTCCCCGGGTTCGAGGATTTTCTCGAAGTGCGTCTGGCGGTGAACAATCCGGAGTTGTCGAACCAGGCACTCAACGATGTCGTCGACTTGCCGCTACATGAACGAGCCGAGCGCAATGTACGCAGCCGTCCCAACCGCCACACTGAGAAAGAGGTTTTTGCTGAAATACGCACATAACAACGTCGGAATTGCGGCATAGAATTCCGGGCGATCGAGCTGTATGTGCTGATCCTTGATCAACAAGGGTGTCAGGCTGATCGCAGCGACGATCGCCACCGGCAAGTATTCCAGCGCCCGCGCAATAAACGGCGGCCAGTGCTCGGTGTTGACTTGCAGTGGCAGCGCGCGTGGCAGGAAAGTCACGGCCATCATCAGCGCGACCACCAGAATCAGGAACGTTTGGTCAGGCATACACCCACTCCGCAGCCCACAAACGTGGCGATAAACACATTGAACGGCGAACTGCCGACCAGGCTCAGCGCGCCCATGCAGGCCACGGCAGCCGCAGCAGCGATGAGTTTGTTGCGCGTGTTGCACAGCGACACCAGCACGTAGAGCATCATCGCGGTCAGGGCGTAGTCGAGCTGATATTTGATCAGGTGCGCCGCGTACTGCGCACAAACGGCGCCAAGCAAACCGCCGAGCACCCACGAGGTGTGGCAGAACAGGTTGAAGCCAATCAGATAACGCACATTGACCGGCGCACCGGTGCCGAGTTTAACGCTGTGGAAAGCGAAGGATTCGTCCGTCAGGCCACCGGCATAAGCCCAGCGCTCCATGCGGCTCAAGCCGAGTGCGCGCAGAGCCTTGGCCATGTAAACCGACATCAACATGTGCCGCGCGTTGATCAGGAAAGTGGTCAGTACGATAGTCGTCAGCGAGGCGCCGCTGGAGATCAGCGCCAGTGCGGCGAATTGCGAAGCGCCGGCATATACGAACAAACACATCGCCACTGGCAGCCACATCGGCAACCCGGCGTTGACGGCCATCAACCCGAACACGAATGACACCGTGAAGTAGCCAGCGACTACCGGGCTGGCTTCGGCAAACGTGCGCGACGGCTGATGGGTAGCCATCAGCGGCGCACTGCCGGACGTTTCATTCATAGATCCCTCTCAAATGTCCGCTCGCCGTGGGGTTCGCAAAAACCCTGGGCAGTCCAGAATCGCTTGCCCGCGAGGTTAGCATCGTCGACGAACAGAAACATCCGTAACACGCCGACCCGTTTCATATCGGACGACGCCGCTTCAACCAGTCGTTGACCGACGCCCTGGCTGCGATAGCGCGGGCTGACCGCCAGATGATTAATCGTGCCGCGACTGCCGAGCATGCCACCGAGTACCGCGCCGACGATCTCGCCCGCCACGTCAAAGGCGAGATAGGCCGTGGTGGTTTTCTGGATCAGCACGCCACGCAGGCACTTGGCGTCCTGCCACTCGCAGAAGGACACTTCGTCGAACTGGCGGAAGAAGCGCTCCATGCGCTGCGCATCCTTGGCCGTGGCGCGTCGCAGCACCACCGGCGTCGAGCACTCGACGCCGTCGATTGGGGTGATCTGATTAGCGAACAATGTCGAAAGCGGTCCCGGGCCGCGAGAAGGAGATCGCCAGAATCTGCCGGTACGCCATCGCATGGGTGTGCGTGTTGCGGGCCGGGGTCACGTAGTGGCGCATGTCACGATCGAGGAAGTAGGTGGTATCGAGAATTTCCTGGTAGGTGGTCGACGCCAGTTGATGCTCGTGGATGTCGTACAAACGACTCTCCGCGCCCTCGACATTATTGCGACCCCAGAAGTGCACACCGCTGAACGGATAGCCGTCGCAGTGAATGCCTTCAGGGGTGATTTCCAGTTGTTTGCCGGGTTTGATTTCGATGCGGATCTGATGGATCTGGCACTGCCAGATTTCATCGTGCAGCTCTTCCGGCAGTACGCTTTTGTACACTTCGAAATCGGTGTCGATCAGGCTGCGCATCACCGGTGAAGTAATTACTTCATCGGAGAAGTCCTGAAAGTGTCGTACCAGGCCGCCAACATAGGCGTTGTTCTCTTTCGACTGCACGTAGGCGCGATGCTCGAGTTGCTTGAGCTCGCGGGTTTTCGGGTTGTACTCAAAGTCGCTGTAACGACGGTAACGCATGCCGGCTTCGGCCTGACCGTAGTAGCTGTCAGGCTCCATGTTTTCCCAACTTTTGGTCAGTCTGACGAAGTCGGCAAAATGACCGTAGAGATTGAAGTCACCACCCTGGACGTTGACATATTTGTCGCGCCGTAGCGATTCGCCCACTTCTCTGTTCAAAACGATCATTACCAAATTCTCCGCTGCGTTGAGCGGCCTAATCTATTAGGTGGAGAATTTGCGTCCATGAGAAAGAATTTCAGGCATTTAAAGCACTGTTTGAAACGGCGTTTGCAGGCGCTTAAAAACAACTTTTACATGACAAAAACACGGGTTTTTTCCGGTTTTCATCGAATAACCGTCGAAAAAAAACCCCGAACCAGTCGGGGTTTTTCTCATGTTTCTTACACTGGATCAGGCATCAGAAGATGTTGATCGGGTAATCCACGAAAACGCGCAGTTCGTTACCGCTGACGTTGTACTCGCTGGATTTCTGCGAAACACGCAGGATCGAGCTGCGCAGTTTCACGCTCAGGTCTTTGGCCGGGCCAGACTGCACGACGTATTTGAACTGGTTGAAGATCTCACGCTCGGTACCGCCTTCGCTGGTGGACGTGGTGATGTTGTCGCCACGCACATAAGCGAAGTTGTAGCTCAGGCCCGGTACGCCGAATGCGCCGAAGTCGAGGCCGTAGCCCAACTGCCAGCTGCGCTCGTCTTCAGCGTTGAAGTCGGACCAGTAGGAGTTGGCCAGGTAGATGGAGTTACCACCGTCACCGACGCGGTGTTGATCTTTCTGGTAACCGCCATAGGCGTAGCCCAGGTTGCTGTCGCCGGTGGAGCGCTGGTGCGCCACGGTGAACGAGTGCGGGCCAGTGGCGAATGTCGCGGCCAGGCTCCAGATCTTGTTGTCGCGACCGGTCACGATGCTTTCGCCCGGAACGGTGTTTTCGCGAACGTACGAGCTGTCCAGCTTGGTGCGATAGCCGTTGAAGTCCAGGGTCAGCGACTGATCCTTGTTGAACGGCAACACGTAGTTGGCGTTCACGTATTGTTTCTTCAATACGTCTTCGACGTCGGAAGCGTACAACGCACCTTTGAAGTTCTCGGTGAACTGGTAGCTACCGCCCAACACGTTGATCGACTTCAGACCACCGCTGTCACGGCCTTCATCGCTCTTGCGCGATTCGGCGGTGAAACGACCGGCGTTCAGTTCCAGGCCTTTGATCTCTTTGGAAGTGATCAGGGTACCGGTGTAGCTTTCCGGCAGCAGACGCACATTGTCGTAGCTCAGCACCGGCAGGGCCGGCATCTGGTCGCCGTAGGTCAACACGGTGTTGGAGAAGCGGAACTTCACCGCTGCACCGCCCTTCGCTATGTCATGGTTCGCGCGACCGTCATTTTCCTGCTTGAAGAAATCGATACCACCGGCGCCGCTGCGGCCCTTGCCGCCGTCCAGACGCAGTGCGTACAGACCGAAAGCGTCGACACCGACACCCACGGTGCCTTGGGTGAAACCGGACGAGAACGTACCGATGGCCGCTTGGCCCCACTCGGCTTTGTCTTTGTTGCCGTCTTTGTAATCACGATTGATGTAGGCATTGCGCAGCAGCACTTTGAGGCTGCTGTCTTCAACAAAACCCTTGGACTCGGCCTGGTCGTTAGCCATGGCCTGAGTGGCGCTCAACATCCCCAGTGCGATCAGACTGATTCGCTTGTTCAACATTTTGTTTTCCTTATTACGGGTTGAAACGCGCTGTGTCGAACGGCGGAAACGGCGCTTTTGCACTCTTTTATTCACCCCGAAACAAAAAGACCCGCCCACGACGATGTCATGGCGGGCCTGCTCCTTATTTTGAGTCATGGCGGTTGGCCACAGGCGTTGGGCCGAATCGTAGCCGCGCCCTGAACAATGTGTCAATTTCAAGAATCGTCTTTAAATAGGTAAAAATCGTCTAAGAAACGTAAATTTTGCGCTGACTCCTTGCTGGGAAATGCAAACAGCCAGTGAATCCAGCGCGTATCAGGCGCAACCATCGATAGAACAAAATGCAGAAGTTTTACCGGTTTCATCGACGACGATTGCCTGTTGCAACCAATCGGCAAATGCCTGCGGCTTGCCCAGCCAGGGGCTGATGTCGATCAACTGGAACGTGCCGTTCTGCTCCAGAGCAATCGTTGGAAAACCCTGACCACCCAATTGAGCCAAAAACTGGCGACTGGCTTTTATATGCCCCTCGCTATCAACGGACTCAAACGCAAGGTGGAAATCTTCCTGCGCATAGCCCATCTGCATCGCCAATTCCAACAGCACGGCTGAATCGGCAATGCGTCGCCCTTCCACATAGTGCGCCGTCTGCAACCGCCCCAGCAGGCGCAAACCGCCGCCGTCGATGGCTTCAGCCGCCATGACCGCAGCAATCGCTGGCGTCGAATCGAACACCGCTGAGTGATCACGCAGCAAACCTTCGAAATAGGCCTCGCCAAACGGCTGGCCGGTGTACTCGGCAATGCGTCGGTCATGGGGCATGACGTAATTGCGCAGTTGCGGGGAAACACGCTGGCGATTGGCGCCACTCATCATTCCGCCGGCATGGGCATTCACCGGCAACACTGACTGTGCCGCTTCCACCAGCGGCTTGGCGCCGTAACACCAGCCACACAGCGGATCGTAGATGTAGTGAAGAATCATGGGAAAAACTCCGGCAGAAAGTCAGGAAAATCGATGGCGGCAGATTAGTCCTCGCACTCTTGCGGAAAAACGCCGGAATGGCTTTCAGTCTGTTTCATGAATCGGTCGAATGATTCGTCCAGTCAGATTGTGTCGGTTAGGACACAAATTGAAACAATCAGCCAAGGGAACTTATAAGGAATAATTAACGAAAGTAAATGCAAAGCATTACCATTCGCACGATCGAATTCTTCCACCCTTTCGGATGCGCTGTTCAATGCCTGCCCCGTTCCGTCTTACGCCCGCCACCCTTGGGCTTTCTGCTTTTCTGTCCAGCGGTTTTGCCTACTCCGCGACCGAGTTACCCGCCACCGCAATCAGCGCCGAAGCGCAAGCCGATGACCCTCGGGTGAAGCTCAGCAGCACCGCGACTCGGACCTCGACGCCCGTACGTTATGTGCCGCAGGCGATCGATTCGATCAAGACCTCGAACGTCGCCAGCTACGGCACCAATGACATCGGCGACGCGTTGAGCGGCATGCCTAACGTCAGCAGCAGCGCCGACACCCGTTTCGACAGCCTGCGCATCCGCGGCTTCGACGCGAGCAACGATTTCTATCTGGATGGCATCCGCGACGACAGCCAATACAAGCGCGACTTGCACAATATTGAACGCGTCGAAGTGCTCAAAGGCCCGGCCGCCGTACTATATGGCCGTGGCAGTCAGGGCGGGATCGTCAACCGCGTGAGCAAAATACCCGAGTTCGGCCGGCGCTCGACTATCGAAGCCCAGGCTGGCAGCGAAGATTTGCGCAGTCTTTACGCCGACCTCAGCAGCGACCCGAGCGAAAACATCAGCCTGCGCCTGAACATGGGCAACATGGATGAAAACAGCTTCCGCGACGGTGTCAGTGGCAATCGCCAATTGTTCGCGCCGTCGATGAGCTGGCAACTGACGCCGGACCTGAACTGGCTGGTGCAGTACGAATACAGCCGCTACAACCGCACCCCGGATCGCGGCATCCCCGGCATCAACGGGCGCCCGGCCGATGTCGGGCGCGATACGACCTACGGCAACGATCACGATTTCATCGACGACAAGTCGCAATCGCTGCGCTCGAAACTCACTTATGAAATCAATGACAACTGGCAACTGCGCCAGACCCTCGGCGTGTTCAAGCTCGACAGTGATTTCGACAACACCTACCTCACCGGTTACACGCCGGCGACCAACAAGGTCACGCGCCAGCATTGGCAGCAGGATCTGACCACTCGCAACGTCTATAACAACGTTGAACTTGAGGGCGGATTCGATACCTTGGGCCTTGAGCATCGCCTGCTCACTGGCATCGAGATCGGCAGCCAGCGCCGCGACCCGACGCTGTACAACGCGGCCACTGGCAGAACCCCGGGCGCACGCCCCGTACCGTCGCTCGACCTGTACAACCCGAACCGTGATCTGCGCCACACCGGCAGCATGCAGGTCTCCAGCAGCAGCCACACCGAAGTCGAAAGCCGTGCGGTATATGTGCAAGATCAACTGCGCCTGAACGACCAATGGCAAGTGCTCGCCGGTCTGCGTTACGACACTTTCGATATCGAGTCGACCAACAAGCTGCGCAACATCTCCGAAGACCGCGACAGCCATAGCACCAGCCCGCGCGTCGGCCTGGTCTGGACGCCGCTACAAAATCATTCGTTCTACGCCTCGTGGTCGAAGACGTTTTCGCCGGTGGGCGGTGGCTTGATCGGCATCACTCCGGGTGCGGCCGGCAACACCAACGACCTCAGTCCCGAGCTGACCAAGCAGAAAGAAATCGGCGTGAAAAGCGACTGGCTCGATGACCGCTTGAGCACCACGCTGGCGATCTACGATCTGGAACTCTACAACCGCCGCACCACTGATCCAAACGATCCGACCCTGACGGTGATGTCAGGTTTGCAACGCTCGCGCGGGATCGAATTGACGGCCACTGGCAATCTCGTCGGCAACTGGTACATGCGCGGTGGCGTCGGTCTGCAGGATGCGAAGATCGAGAAGGACAACAACGGCCTGGAAGGCAAACGCATCAACAACGTTGCCAAGCATAACGGCAGCCTGTTCCTGACCTGGAAACCGGAGATGGGCTGGTACGGCGAAACCGGCCTGACCCTGGTTGGCCAACGCTATGCCGATAACGCCAACACCACCGTGTTGCCGGGTTACGGCCGCTGGGATGCCCTGGTCGGTTACCGCTTCAAGGATTGGGATTTACGCGCGGCGCTGAACAACATCACCGATCGTGAGTACTACGCGTCCGCGACCAGCCAGTATCAAATCCAACCGGGTGCACCACGTAGCGTTGTGATGACCGGCACCTACAGTTTCTGATTTCACACCAATCCTGTGGGAGCGAGCCTGCTCGCTCCCACATTGATTGGGTGTGTACAAGATAGCCGTGCATAAAAAAGCGCCGCCATCCCGGCAGCGCTTTCACCAATCCCTGTTGTGCTTCTTATCCTTCCATCACAGCCCACAATGCTTCCAGTTCGGCCTCGCTGAACAGACCAGCGGGGTAACGCTCGATCATCATCCGGCGCGGATCAGGTTCCCTGATCTGACGCGTTCCATTGGACTTTAACCAGTGCGCGACAATCTGGAGCGATTCGCCGTTTACGGCCATGGGATGCAACGTCCGCTCGCTGACTACGTTCACTTCGGCGTTCATTTCAGCGCTCTCTCCCCGTTCGTGAGCGGCTACGTTATCCAAGGTTTATGACAGAACTGTTGAAGTTCTCCCCCTCCCTAGTGCACGGGTGATGAATACAAGAGCTATGCCAATGTTTCTTAGTTGTCGACAAGCGGATACAAAGAAGCCCGCGGTCCTGTCGGGCTGCGGGCCTCAGTTGATGCATAGCGAGCTAATCATTACCCGGCTGATTTGTTAATCAACTCAAGGTGTTACGACTCAACTCACTCTTTGTGCGGCGCGGGTTGCTGTTGGGTAAGGCAATGGATATTGCCGCCACCCAGTAACAGTTCGCGACCCGGCACCATCACCACTTCGTGCTGCGGGAACAGCTTCTGCAGGATTTCCTTGGCCGGCGCGTCCATTGGATCGTCGAAGCTCGGCGCGATGATGCCGCCGTTGACGATCAGGAAGTTCACGTAGGAACCCGCCAAGCGCACAGACGGATTGCGTTCCTGCGTGCCGTCCACCGGATCGACACCGGCGCACTCTTCTTCTGTCGCGTAAAGCGGTCCCGGAATCGGCATTTTGTGCACCGTGAACGGGCGACCCTTGGCGTCAGTGCTGCTTTGCAGGACTTTCATCGCAGCCTGGCAGCGCGGGTAGTTCGGATCCTGCGGATCGTCGGTCCACGCCAGCAACACTTCGCCCGGACGCACGTAGCAGCAGAAGTTATCCACATGGCCGTCGGTTTCGTCGTTGAACAGACCGTCCGGCAGCCAGATGATTTTATCCACAGACAGATTGGCGCTGAGTACCGCTTCAATCTCTTCGCGGCTCAGGTGCGGGTTGCGATTGCGGTTGAGCAGGCATTCTTCGGTGGTGATCAGCGTGCCTTCGCCGTCGACATGAATCGAACCGCCTTCAAGCACGAAACCTTCAGTGCGGTAACGCGGGCTGCGCTCGATCTCGAGGATCTTGCCGCCGACCTGCGAATCGCGATTCCACGGCGAATACAAACCGCCGTCGAAACCTCCCCAGGCGTTGAAGTCCCAGTTCACACCGCGCACTTCGCCGCTGTTGTTGATGACGAAAGTCGGGCCGCTGTCGCGTACCCAAGCGTCATCGCTGGACATCTCGACCACGCGGATATTCGGCACGTCGAGGCGCGCGCGGGCGTTTTCATACTGGCCGGCGGACACGGCCACGGTGACCGGTTCAAAACGCGCGATGGCCTTGGCCACCGCAGCATGTGCGGCTTGCGCCGGTTTGCCGCCCAGACGCCAGTTGTCCGGGCGCTCGGGCCAGATCATCCAGGTCTGCGTTTGCGGCGCCCACTCGGCCGGCATGTGAAAGCCGTCGGCGCGCGGGGTACTTTTCAAAGTTGTCATCGGGATCAGGACTCCAGGGAACCGTCGAGGGTTTTCAACGCGCCGTACAGGTTCGGACGGCGGTCACGGAATGAACCCCACGCGCTGCGAATCTGTTCGAGCTCGTCGAGGTTGAAAGTGTGCACAAGAATACCTTCTTCGGTTTTATTCAGCTCCTGCACTTTTTCGCCGAACTGATTGGCGATGAACGAAGAGCCGTAGAACGTGATGTCGTAGCCGTCCTGTTCTTCGTTGCCGATGCGGTTGCTGGCGATCAGCGGCATCAGGTTGGCGCCGGCATGACCCTGTTGCACGCGCTGCCAGTGATCGCGCGACGAAATGGTCTTGTCGTGCGGCTCGCTGCCGATTGCGGTTGGATAGAAGAGGATTTCAGCGCCTTGCAACGCCATGCTGCGCGCAGCTTCCGGGAACCACTGGTCCCAGCAAATGCCCACGCCGATTTTCGCGTAACGGGTGTTCCACACCTTGAAACCGGTGTCGCCCGGGTTGAAGTAATACTTCTCGTGGTAGCCTGGGCCATCCGGGATGTGGCTTTTACGATAAATCCCGAGGTTGCTGCCGTCGGCATCGATGATCGCGATGCTGTTGAAACGCGCGCGGCCGGCCAGCTCATAGAAGCTGATCGGCAGCACCACTTGCAGCTCTTTGGCGATTTTCTGGAAATGTTTGATCGCGACGTTTTCTTCCACCGTCGTCGCCAGTTGCAGATAGTCCGGGTTCGGCTTCTGGCAGAAGTACGGCGCCTCGAACAGCTCCTGGATCAAGATGATCTGCGCGCCTTTGGCGGCGGCTTCGCGCACCAGCCTTTCAGCGATTTCGAGGTTGGCTTCCAGATCCCAGGAACAGGCCATCTGAGTGGCGGCAACGGTAACGATACGGCTCATGAATCATCTCCGGGCAGTTGCTTTGACGGCCGGAAATTCGGCCGAAAAGAAAACGCGCGCACCGGACATGAGATCACCATGCCGGAGCAATGGCGACTTTATAGCCGATAAATATCGGCTTTAGAAGCTTGCAAAATGCCTTTCGTCTAAATAATCCCGATAAAAGCCGATACAAATCGAATTAACAACCCAAGAAAATGTGGGAGCGAGCTTGCTCGCAAATACGGTGTGTCAGGAACTGAGTAAGGTGACTGACACACCGCTTTCGCGAGCAAGCTCGCTCCCACAGGGGATTGGCTGCGTTTTACAGGCCCTCGGTAAGGACTTGATCAAGCATATCGACAAAGAAATCCACACTCTGACGCGACGTCACCATCGGCGGTTTGATCTTCAGAATGTTCAGATCATCCCCGGTCGGCTGCATGAAAATCCCCAACTCACGCAAGCGATCACACAGCAACACCGTCTCCTCGGTCGCCGGCTCCAGCGTCTCGCGATTGCGGATCAGCTCAAGTCCCAGATAGAACCCGGAACCGTGCACCGCGCCCACCAACGGATGTTTATCGATCAACGCTTCGAGACGCGCCTTGAAGTGGCCACCGACCACCTGCGCGTTCTCCCAGAGCTTTTCTTCTGCCATGACATCGAGCACCGCCATGCCGATCTGACAACTGACCGGACTGCCGCCCGCCGACGAGAAGAAATAGCCCTCGGCCTCCAGCGCCTCGGCAATTTCCCGTCGCGTGATCACCGCGCCCAGCGGTTGACCGTTGCCCATGCCCTTGGCCATGCAGATGATGTCCGGCACCACACCCTGCTCTTCAAAGCCCCAGAAGAAGTGGCCCATGCGCCCGTAACCGACCTGCACTTCGTCGGCGATGCACACGCCGCCCTGCGCGCGCACCAGCGCGTATACCTGCTGGAGATATCCCGGCGGCAGCGAGATACCGCCGGCATTGCCATACACCGGCTCGCAGATAAACCCGGCCAGCTGGCGCTTCTGTTCGGCAAGTTTCGCCAGGTGATGCTCAACACTGCGCACGTAATCCGGCGCCGAATCGAGACCACGGAATTCACCGCGATAAGTGTTTGGCGCAGGCACCGGATGCACCCAGTCCGGGCGGCTTTCCAAGGCTTTCGGGTTGTCGGCGATTGACGTCGATACCGCATCGGCGCCGACCGTCCAGCCGTGATAGGCCTCAAGCACGCTGATCATGTCGCGCCCGCCGCTGTAGGCCCAGGCCAGACGAATCGCCAGGTCATTGGCCTCGCTGCCGCTGTTGACCAGAAACACCCGATCCATCCCTTCCGGCGCCAGTTTCAGCAAGCGCTCGGAAAACTCCGCCACCGCCGCATAGTTGAATCGCGAGTTGGTGTTGAGCAGCGACCACTGCCGCGCCGCGACTGCCGCCATGCGCGGGTGGCCGTGACCGAGCACGGCAACGTTGTTGAGCATGTCGAGGTAGGAGCGGCCCTGCATGTCGATCAGGTGATTACGCCAGCCGCGTTCAATGCGCGGCGGATCAACGTAGTAGTGTTTCTGCGTGCGGGCGAAACTGGCATCGCGGCGTTCGAGCAGGGTTTTTGCGTCCAGTTCCGGCTCGGCATCGCAGGCCAGACCCAATAATGCGGCCGGCGAAGGACACAGCGCCTGCCACGCCGCTGCATGCGCCGGGGTGCAAAACAACGGCGCATCGATCTGCGCGCCCCGGCACAACTGCACCCGTAATGGGCCGCTGACTGCGCCCAGCACCTGGCCTTTGACCAGCGCCGCGCCGCTGTGCAGCGAAGGTGTCACGCCCCACAGGCGCACGCTGAGTTGCGGGCCATCCAGTTGCAGCACACCGCTTGCTGCCTGATGCACGACGCCAGCGAACGGCGCTTCTACGGCGGTACCATCGGGCACGCGCAATTCCACGTGCAGCGGGAAGGTGTCCGGTTCAACGGCGCTGTCGGGACGGGTGCGCGACAAACGGTACTGACCATAACGGCTTGCCGCCAAACCATGGGCCGCCGCCGCTTCGTTCAACAGGTGCTGATCGATGCCGGCCTGCTCCCAGTTGCCGGCCTCGAAATGCGGGCTGAGGACACCGAGATCGATCAGGGCAAATTCACGTCCGACCAGACCGGGCAGCAAGGGCGCAAAACCTTCGCTATCGATCACCGGCAATGCGTGACCGACGGCAGTGAGGATCGCCGCTTCCATGAGTGCCTGTGGCACCGATGTCGCTACGCGGAAGATTTCCCACTCATGGCTTAGGTTGTCACGGCTGTAGGTATTCGCGGGGTCGATGCTGACCTGTTGCTCGCCACTGAGCACCAGCACCGCCGCGCGCGCGACAATCAATGGCCACAGCGCTTGCAGCTCTTCATGTTGCAACGGGTTGACCGCGTGGTAGGCCTGCACCGCCGGCAGGATGACAAACGGATCGCCACCAGCGTGATGCAGCAACGCCGCACAGGTCACCGACAGATCGGTGATGCGCCAGGTGCGCACCAGATCGCCAAAGTCGATCACGCCCTGCAACTGCCAGTGACGCAGGGCATCGCGCGCCCAGACGGCGTTGTCGTCGGTGATGTCCATGTGGATCGCCTGCACCGGCAGCTTGCCCTGCAACGGCTGCAAGCGGCGCTCGGCTTGTTCGGCCGCATCGGCAATCAATATGCGTTGCTGCTCATCCTTGATCACCGGCAGCAGATGGCTGATCAGGGCACTGGCGTGACGGGCATCCCACTGCAACGTGCGCTCAAGGCCCGGGTGATCGAACCCGGCCAGCGCCAGATCCATCTCACCGCAGAGCCGGCCAAACCCCGCCACCACGTCGCGCCCCAAGTATTCGAGATGCGTGAGCGGCTGGCCCTCGATGTAATCCAGCAGCCGCACATGGACGGCTTCGCCGCCGACCTCGAGTGACAGCAGATCCTCGCCATTATTGGCCGCGATCACCCGTGGCACCGTCACCGCCGAGTGCTCGGCCAGGTACTTGAGGCCGGCATGCTGGGCTTGCAGCTCCACCAGAGCGTAATCGCCACGGCAGATTTTCAGCACGAACCGACCGCGCGGACTGTCGACGCGAAAATTCAGATCCTGCTGGCTGCCGAGCGCCTGCAGCCTGCCGCTGAGCCCGTAATGCTCCGCCAGCCATTGCTGGGCCTGCTCTGCAGAAACCTGCGGGCTGGGCAAACTGGCGCGATGAATCAACGTGGCGAGCGGCATGAAACGACCCCTGTAATTTTATTAGGCGCCTATATCGCCATTGCTTTTGGCGAGACGCAACCCCTTATACCAACTCCCGACCGGATCAAGGGCACATCACTGTGACGGCCCCTCACCAATAACTTTTCCTACAGCAATTTCAGATTGCGTTTGAACACTTCACTGTTCAACCTGCCCCCTCGAACGTTATCCGCACGGAAGCAATCCGCAAAATGTCCCAGCGCCGCCTCGCCCTCTCCAACAAAAAAGTCCGCAATATCCCTCGCCGTCTACGCGCGTTAGCCGCTTGGGCTGCTGACTTCGAAGGTTACTTTCCGGCCGACCTCACCGAAGAGGAAAAATACAGCAACTGGAAAATCCCGATTCACATGTCGATGGTCCAAGGAAAACAAGCAACCGCGGATCTGCGTCGGCAGTGCGCGCAGCACTTGATCAACGCGGCGCAGCACCTGCGTATGTCCCGACCGGAAAATGCTATCGATTGCAGAGTGGTCGCCGCCATCTTATTGCCAGGAATGTTTTCCAGCGAGATATGTATCTATACCGACATGGAATATCACCGAGGTCATATCCCGCCTGCTGATAGTGAATACGTCGAAACCGGTAAGAGCCTGGCCCAGGAATGGGGACTCGTTTTACCGCCGGGCATTGGAGAGAGAGGCCTGAGCTATACCGTTGAAGATGGCGATGGCCAGACCTATGAGGAACAACGCTGGTATTTTGGCGAGGTCGACTGAATCGCCCCTTACGGTCCGCACTCGCGTTAAATGGCACTTTGCGCAAGAATGTCGGCCATTCACACCTGCCTATGGAACTCCCCATGAATGTAATCACCACCGACCTGCCCGGTGTCCTGATCATCGAACCGAAGGTGTTCGGTGACGAGCGCGGCTTTTTCTACGAGAGTTTCAATGCCAAGGCGTTCCAGGACGCTACCGGTCTGGACACGCAATTCGTTCAGGACAACCACTCGCGCTCGCAAAAAGGCGTGTTGCGTGGCCTGCATTACCAGTTGCAAAACACCCAGGGCAAACTGGTCCGTGTGACCGTCGGTGAAGTGCTGGATGTGGCCGTGGATATTCGGCGCAGCTCGCCGCACTTCGGCAAATCGGTGGCTGTGCGCTTGTCGGCCGAAAATCATCGTCAACTGTGGGTGCCGGAAGGTTTTGCCCATGGTTTCGTGGTGCTGAGCGAGTTCGCTGAATTCCTCTACAAGACCACCAACTACTACGATCCATCATCCGAGCGCAGCATTCGCTGGGATGATCCCGCGCTGGGCATCGACTGGCAGCTGGACGAAGCGCCGAAGCTGTCCGCCAAGGATCAGGCTGCAGCCCTGCTCAAGGACGCTGACGTCTTCGCCTGAGCCTAGGCATAATGCGCCTGACATCTCAGGCGCATCCGGCTCATGAAACCAACCCTCCCCCGCAGACCCCGCTGGCGCAGCCTCGCTCTGCTGGCCCTGTGTCTGGCGCCGCTGCTGTGGCCGCTGGAACATCTCGCCGAGCGCTATTACCGCAGCGAACTGGCCGGACAGAACCGGCAGACCCTAGACCTGTACGTCGCCAACCTGCTGGGCACCCTGCACCGCTATGAAGTGTTGCCGCAAATTCTCGGCGACCTGCCTGCCCTGCGTGCGGTACTCGGCGCGCCAGACGACGGCGTCAGCCAAGGCAACGCCAATCGCCTGCTGAAGAACATCGCCGCGCAGACCGGCGCCGAAGTCATGTACCTGATGGACACCAGCGGGCAGACGCTGGCGGCGTCGAATTGGGACAAGCACGACAGTTTCGTCGGCCGCAATTTTTCGTTCCGTCCGTACTTCAGTGAAGCCATGGCCGGACGCCTCGGACGCTTTTTCGGCCTCGGCACGACCTCGGCCAAACGCGGCTACTTCTTCGCTGCCGCCGTGCGCAACGGCGAAAAAATCATCGGCGTGCTGGTGATCAAGGTTGACCTCGACCACACCGAAAGCCTCTGGGGCAAAACCCCGGAACAACTGCTGGTGACCGACCACAACGGCGTGGTCATCCTCACCTCGCGCCCGGAATGGCGCTTCCGTTCGACCCGTAACTTGAGCGACAGCGAACGCTCGGCGATCACCGCTATCCAGCCTTACCCGACCCGCGAGCCGCGCCCCCTGAACCTCAGCCCGACTGCGTGGCTGATCCAGACTCACGACATCGCCGAAACCGGCTGGAGCGTCAGCATCCTTGCCCCACGCACGCTGATCGACCGTCCGGTGCGCACCGTGGTCGCCATCGGCGGCGCCACGCTGCTGGTGCTGATGTTGTTGCTCGGTCTGATGATGCAGCGCCGCCGCCATTATCTGGAGCGCATCGCCTTCGAGGCCAAAGCACGTCGCGAGCTGGAGGGCCGCGTCGCCGAGCGTACCAGCGACCTCGAAGGCCTCAACCGGCGCTTGAAGGAGGAAGTGCTGGAGCGTGAACAAGCCCAACAGGAACTGGTGCGTGCCCAGGACGATCTGGTCCAGGCCGGCAAGCTGTCGGCGCTGGGGACGATGTCCGCGAGCATCAGCCACGAACTCAATCAGCCGTTGGCAGCGATCCGCAGCTACGCGGAAAACGCCGAAGTGCTGCTCGATCATCAGCGCACCGACGATGCGCGCGGCAACCTCAAACTGATCAGCGAACTGACCGGGCGCATGGCCTCGATCATCGCCCACCTGCGCGCCTTTGCCCGCCGCGATCGCCACGCGCCGGAAAGCGTTGCCCTGCAACCGGCGCTCGACGATGCCTTGGCGCTGCTGGCCAAACGGCGTCGCAGCATGGAAGTCGAACTGATCCGCGATCTGCCAGCCGCGACTCTGTGGGTCGAGGCCGGGGAAACCCGATTGCGCCAAGTGCTCGGCAATCTGCTGGCCAACGCCCTCGACGCCCTCACCGAGAAAGGCCCGCCGCGCAAACTCTGGCTGAGTGCCGAATCCACCGCCGAGGGCGTCAATCTGTACATTCGCGACAACGGCCCGGGTTTTTGCATGGAAGCCCTCGGCCGCGCCAGCGAGCCCTTTTACACCACCAAGACCCGCACTCAAGGCCTTGGCCTGGGGCTGGCCATTTGTGAAACGCTGATGCGCGCCTTCGGCGGTGAACTGTCGTTCGCCAACCACAAGCAAGGTGGCGCCTTGATTACCCTGCGGCTGCGCGCCGGTGCGCCCGGGGTCAGCCTGCAACCGTCCGAGGATCGAAGTGCATGACCATCGACAATCGCATTCAGGTGGTGTTGATCGACGACGATCCGCACCTGCGTCAGGCCCTCGGCCAGACCCTGGACCTGGCCGGCCTGAAAATTCTGCCGCTGTCCGAAGCCAAAGGCCTGGCCGCACAGCTTGAGCGTGACTGGCCGGGTGTGGTGGTCAGCGATATCCGCATGCCAGGCATGGACGGTCTCGAATTGCTCAGCGAACTGCACGCGCAGGATCCCGAACTACCGGTATTGCTGATCACCGGCCACGGCGATGTGCCGCTGGCGGTGCAAGCCATGCGTGCCGGCGCTTATGACTTTCTCGAAAAACCTTTCGCCAGCGATGCGCTGCTCGACAGCGTGCGCCGCGCCCTGGCCTTGCGCCGCCTAGTGCTGGACAACCGTAGCCTGCGCCTGGCCCTCAGCGATCGCAATGAGCTGAGCGCGCGGCTGGTCGGCCATTCGCCCCCAATGCTGCGCCTGCGCGAGCAGATCGGCGCGCTGGCCGCGACCAAGGCTGACGTGCTGATCCTCGGCGAAACCGGCGCCGGTAAAGAAGTGGTTGCCCGCGCCTTGCACGATTTATCCAGCCGCCGAAACGGCCCGTTCGTGGCGATCAACGCTGGCGCACTGGCCGAGTCGGTAGTGGAAAGCGAACTGTTCGGCCACGAACCCGGCGCGTTCACCGGCGCGCAAAAACGGCGGATCGGCAAATTCGAATTCGCCAATGGCGGCACATTGTTTCTCGATGAAATCGAGAGCATGAGCATGGATGTGCAGGTGAAGTTGCTGCGCATGCTGCAAGAGCGCGTGGTCGAGCGTCTGGGTGGCAATCAACTGATCCCGCTGGACATCCGCGTCATCGCCGCGACCAAGGAAGACTTGCGTCAGGCCGCTGACCAGGGCCGCTTCCGCGCCGACTTGTATTACCGCCTCAACGTCGCGCCACTGCGCATTCCGCCACTGCGTGAGCGCGGTGAAGATGCGCTGGTGCTGTTCCAGCATTACGCCGATGAAGCCAGCGCCCGCCACGGTTTGCCGCCCCATGAACTGCAACCGGCGCAACGCGCCTTGCTGCTGCGCCACACCTGGCCGGGCAACGTACGCGAACTGCAGAATGCCGCCGAACGTTTCGCCCTCGGCCTGGAATTGGCGCTGGATAACGCTGACGCCGAGGGCGGTGGCAGTACCACGGTCGAAGTCATCAATGGGGGCCTCAGCGAGCAGGTGGAAAATTTCGAGAAATCGCTGATCGCTGCTGAACTGGCGCGCTCCCACAGTTCGGTGCGCAGCCTCGCCGAAGCCTTGGGCATTCCGCGCAAGACCCTGCATGACAAGTTGCGCAAGCATGGCCTCAACTTTGGCGACAGCAGCCATGGGGACGAGAACGAATGATCAGCCACAGCGCCTATCTTCAGTCGGTTTTGCATCACGACATCCCGCTGACCCGAGACATGGGCCTTAAGGTGCTCGACTGGCATGAACAGCAACTGAGCCTGCATCTGCCACTCGAGCCGAACGTCAACCACAAGAGCACGATGTTCGGTGGCAGCCTCTACTGCGGCGCGGTGCTGGCCGGGTGGGGCTGGTTGCATTTGCGCCTGAAAGAGGAAGGAATCACCGACGGGCACATTGTTATTCAGGAAGGGCAGATCAGTTATCCGCTGCCGGTGACCGGGGACGCTACGGCGATTTGCCCGGCACCTGATGCGAAGGAGTGGAAGAGATTTCTGGCGATGTATCGGCGTTATGGGCGGGCGCGGTTGACGTTGAATACGCGGATCGTCAATCAGGGCAGCGAAGAAGACGCCGTGACATTTACCGGGCAGTACGTTTTGCATCGCTGACAATCAAAAGCCCCCCACCCTAACCCTCTCCCAAAGGGAGAGGGTTAGGGTGAGGCGTCTTGCGATATAGATCGACCTGAAAGATCGAAGCGATTATGGATTCAGCAAAACTCGACCAGGTCGGCGCTACTCTCAAATATCCCGCGGTCGGCTCCCTCTCCTGGGGGAGAGGGCTGGGGTGAGGGGGATTTCGGATCAGCTCACTTAACCGCGAGCCAACTCCAACAATCTGGAACGCCAGGCCGCCTTGGCCGGCAATGCCAAAAAGAACTCATTGAGTAGCGATTCCCGCGCCGGATAACAAAACGCCTCCCCGCGCAGATCCAACACCTCACCGCCCGCACCTTCCAGCACACCTTGAGCCGCCGCCGTGTCCCACTGCGAAGTCGGCGCCAGTCGCGGATAGCAATCCGCCACGCCTTCGGCCAGCAGGCAGAATTTCAGCGAGCTGCCAATATTGGCCAATTGCAACTCGCCCAGACTCGCACTCAACCCGGCGAGCAAACGTTCCTGCTCGGGACTCGAATGGCGACGGCTGGCGACCACGGTGAACGCCTCGCCCGGCCCTGGCACATCGCGCACCTGAATCGCAACCGGCGTGCCGCCCTTGTCACAACGCCAAGCGCCAAGCCCGGCACCGCCGACGTAGAAACGACCATTGGTCGGCATCGACACCACACCAAACACCACGCGACCGTTTTCGATCAGCGCGATGTTCACGGTGAACTCTTCGCTGCCGCTGATAAATTCCTTGGTGCCGTCCAACGGGTCGACCAACCACCAGCGCTGCCAGCCGGCGCGCACGCTCTGAGGGATGTTGGCGTCTTCTTCCGACAACACTGGAATGCTCGGGTCCAGCGCCGTCAGCCCGGCGAGGATCAGGTGATGCGCGGCCAGATCGGCCGCCGTCACGGGCGAGTCATCGGACTTGGCCGTGACCTCAACGCCGGCGCGCCAGAACGGCAAAATCGCCTCGCCGGCCTGCAAGGCCAGCTCTACGACCGGCGCCATCAACGGGTGGGGGAAATTCATCGATATCTCACTCATGCTGGAAAGAACCCGCGCTCGGTCAGCAGATCGCGGGTCAGATACAGTGCAGCCAATGCACGGCCTTCGGAAAACTGAGGATTGAGCGCCAGCGACGACAGTTCGCGCAGGTTCACTTTGTCGACACGCATCGGCTCAGGCTCGTCGCCTTCGAGACGCTCCTCGTACAAATCAGTCGCCAGAACCACCTGAATCTTCTGGCTCATGTAACCGGGCGACAGCGACAGCTCGGTCAGATGCTCCAGTTGCCGCGCACCAAAACCAGCCTCTTCCTTGAGCTCACGTTCGGCTGCCGCCAACACATCCTCGCCCGGTTCGATCAGACCTTTGGGCAAGGACAATTCATATTCATCAGTGCCGCCGCAGTACTCTTCGACCAATACCGCGTGCTCGGCATCCAGCATCGCCACGATCATCACCGCGCCGTAGCCCGCACCTTTACCAACCAGACGTTCGTAAGTGCGTTCCACGCCGTTGGAAAAGCGCAGCTTGAGTTCTTCGACGCAAAACAGGCGACTGGTGGCGACGATCTCGCGGGCAAGTACGGTGGGTTTCTGGCGCATGCAAAGCTCCTTGGCGTGAACGCGCTACTATAACGCGGCTTTCCCGATTGTTTATGTCGGATATCTTTCTACCGTTCGAGACGTTGCCATGCCTTCATTAACGTGGTCCGACATCGATACCGTTCTGCTCGACATGGACGGCACGCTGCTGGATCTGCACTTCGACAATCACTTCTGGCTGGAACACCTGCCCCAGCGTTACGCCGAACTGCACGGGGTCAGCCGGGCCATGGCCGAAATGGAATTGCAGCCGTTGTTCGAACGCCATGCCGGCCAGTTGCAGTGGTACTGCCTGGATTTCTGGAGTGCCGAACTGAAGTTGTCGGTGCGTGAACTGAAGCTGGAAACTGCGCACCTGATTGCCTTGCGCCCGGATGCCGATACCTTTCTGGAAGCGATCAAACGCGCGGGCAAACGGGTGATCATGATCACCAATGCACACCGCGACTCACTGTCGCTGAAGCTTGAGCGAATCGAACTGGCGCCGTATTTTGAGCGGCTGATCAGCTCCCACGATTACGGTTTTCCCAAGGAGAACCCGCAGTTCTGGGATGCCTTGCAGGCGGACATCGGCTTTGATCCGGCGCGCAGTCTGTTTATCGACGACACCTTGCCGATTCTGCGCAGTGCGCGGGATTTTGGTGTGGCGCATTTGTTGGCGGTGAAAGAGCCGGACAGTCGCAAGGGGCCGAAGGACACGGCTGAGTTTGCGGCGGTTGAGGATTATCGGGATTTGATTGCCGGACTCTAATCTTCTGTAGGAGCTGCCGCAGGCTGCGATCTTTTGATTTTGATTTTTTACAAACAAGATCAAAAGATCGCAGCCTTCGGCAGCTCAGAGGGTTTGTGTTACTCAGGAATACGCAGGGTCTGACCCGGATAGATTTTGTTCTCATCCTTGAGCATCGGCTTATTGGCCTCAAAGATCTTGTTGTACTGGTTGGCATTGCCATACACAGCGAGGGAAATCGCGCTGAGGGTGTCGCCTTTTTTCACCACGACAAACTTTGCTGCCGCCACCACCGGACCAGTCACCGTGATCTGATCATCCACGCTGCCAACCCCGGCAATATTGCCCACCGCCAGCAAAATTTTCTCTTTCTCTTCCTGACTCGCGACTTCACCGGTGACGGTCACTTTGTCGCCATCCACCGTCGCCTGCACATTCGGATTACCCAGACCGACCTTGCTGATGTGTTCCTTCAACTGCTCACTGGCATTGGCGTTGCCCGGGGTCAACAGATCAAGCAGCTTTTCACCGGCTTCTTTTACAAAACTTAAAAGACTCATCGTGGTTCTCTCCATGGAATAAAGGTTCAGTCGTCCAAGCCTAGACCACGACAGACAAACCCGGTTCCAAGCCGACCAATGACCCTGCCACCGCGCAAGCGGTAGAATCGCCCAACCCTGCCAGCGCCCGGAGCGAAGATGGACATCAAGCAGCTGAAATTCCTCATCGCCCTCGACGAAACCCGCCACTTCGGCCAGGCCGCAGCGCGTTGCCACATCACCCAGCCAACCCTGTCGATGCGCCTGCGCAGCCTCGAAGAAGAACTCGACTTGCCACTGGTCAACCGTGGCCAACGCTTTGAAGGTTTTACCGCGCCGGGCGAGCGCGTACTGGCGTGGGCGCGCTCGGTGATGGCGGCTTATGACGGTTTGCACGCGGAAGCGGCGGCGTGTCGCGGCAATCTGATCGGCACGCTGAGGCTGGGCGTGGTGCCGCTGTCGAGTTTCGATCCACTGCCGTTGATGCAACGCCTGCACAGCGCCCACCCGAATCTGCACTTTGAAATGTCGGCACTGAGTTCTGAGCAGATCCTCGAGCATCTGGCGAACAACCGAATCGACATCGGTGTTTCTTATCTCGACCGCCTGGATCACGAACGTTTCGAATCACTGGCATTCGACGAAACCCGCATGGGCCTGCTGTACGACCAGCGCACTTTTACCTTCGGTGAAGCTCCGCTGAGCTGGGAATCACTGATCGAACTGCCGCTGGGCATGCTCACCAGCGGCATGCATTTCCGTCAGTCCATCGACCACAACTTCCACAGCCGTGGCCTGACTCCGCAACCGTTGCTGCAAACCGACGCCGTGCATCAATTGTTACAAGCCGTACACGGCGGTTTCTGCTGCGCGATCATGCCGTTGGACGGCGGGCTGGAAAAACTCACCGACCACCTGCGTCTGCAGCCCATCGAAAACGCCCAGACCCTAGCGCCACTGGGCTTGATCATGCGTCGCGGGGCGCCACGCTCGGCGCTCGCCGAGGCCTGTTTCGCGCTGTATCAGAAATCGCCAACGGCGCCTTGATCGACGGCCTCTATCGATAGATCGACACTAGCGATTAGACGCGACAACTTGCCGCGCCTAGTCTTAACGTTGATCAAACCGTCGGTGATGCCATGAACGCCAAGCGCCCTGCCTGCGCGGCGCCTGCACTTGAAACGCCCGCGCCTGCCGCCAGCCAGACCTACAGTTACAGCGATTTACCCCGTGAGGAATCGGCCAGCACTGCGCTCGCCGAGGAAGTCGCGTTGGCAATTGCCTACAACGGTATCAGCCAGGCCGTCATGCTGGTGACGCCGACCGACCTGGAAGACTTCATCGTCGGCTTCAGCCTCGGCAGCGGCATCATCATCGATGCCACCGACATCTATGACCTGCAACTGACCGGCGCAGGCTCAGCGCAGTATGCGCAAGTGACCATCGCCAACCGTGCGTTCTGGAATCTCAAGCAACAGCGCCGGCAAATGGCAGGCACCAGCGGTTGCGGATTGTGCGGGGTTGAAGCGGTGGAGCAGGCACTGCCTGATCTCAAGGTCTTGCCCGGCGCGCCGCTGCCACCGAGCGAATGGCTCGACGGTCTGCGCCAGCGCATCGGTGCGTTCCAACCGCTCGGTCAGCATTGCGGCGCGGTGCATGCGGCGGTGTTCATGAACGCCAGCGGCGAATTGTTGCTCGGGCGCGAAGACATCGGCCGGCACAACGCCCTCGACAAGCTGATCGGCGGACTGATCCGCCAGAAGATATCCACAGATGGCGGACTGGCGATTGTCACCAGCCGTTGCAGTCTCGAATTGATCCAGAAAGTTTTGCGCGCCGGCATCCAGACCCTGGTCAGCCTGTCCGCACCCACCGGCCTTGCCGTGCAGTGGGCCCGTCGACATAACCTCAATCTCATCCACCTGCCGCAGAAAAGTGCGCCGCGGGTGTATAGCCCCGCGATGGAGAATCAAGCGTGAGCCAACATCATCAAGCCGACCAGAAACCTGTCCCGCGCTACAAGCCTTACAAAGGTGCCGCCGGCGGCTGGGGTGCCCTGATCAGTGTGGCTCAGGCCTGGTTGACCAGCGACAACGCCCTGAAAAACCTGCGCATGATGCTCAAGACCAACCAGAACGGCGGCTTCGACTGCCCGGGTTGCGCGTGGGGCGATTCGCCGGAAAGCGGCATGGTCAAGTTTTGCGAGAACGGCGCGAAAGCGGTGAACTGGGAAGCGACCAAGCGTCGTGTAGACGCCAAGTTTTTCGCCAAGCACAGCGTCACTTCTTTGCTGGAGCAGAGCGACTACTGGCTTGAGTATCAGGGCCGTCTGACCGAGCCGATGGTTTATGACGCCGAAACCGATCGCTACAAGCCGATCAGTTGGGACGACGCCTACACGCTGATCGCCAAGCACCTGCAAAGTCTGCCGAGCCCCGATCTGGCCGAGTTCTACACCTCGGGTCGCGCCAGCAACGAAGCGGCGTACCTGTATCAACTGTTTGTGCGCGCCTACGGTACCAACAACTTCCCGGACTGCTCGAACATGTGCCACGAGGCCAGCGGTGTTGCCCTGGCGCAGAGCGTCGGCGTCGGCAAAGGCACCGTGACCTTCGATGACTTCGAACACGCCGATGCGATTTTCGTCTGGGGCCAGAACCCGGGCACCAACCACCCGCGCATGCTCGAACCCTTGCGTGAGGCAGTGAAACGCGGCGCGCAAGTGGTGTGCATCAACCCATTGAAAGAGCGTGGTCTGGAACGCTTCCAGCATCCGCAACACCCGATCGAAATGCTCACCAACGGCGACAAGCCAACCAACACCGCGTATTTCCGCCCGGCACTCGGCGGTGACATGGCGCTGCTGCGCGGCATGGCCAAGTTCCTTCTGCAGTGGGAACGCGATGCGCAGAAGGCAGGCGAACCTGCCGTGTTCGATCATGACTTCCTCAACGCCCACAGCGCCAATGTGCTGGAGTACCTCGGTGTCGTTGACGATACGCCGTGGGAACAGATCGTCGAGCAATCCGGCCTGACCCTCGTCGAAATCGAGCAAGCCGCGCGTATGTACGCCAAGGGCAAGAACGTAATCATGTGCTGGGCGATGGGCATCACTCAGCATCGCCACTCGGTGCCGACGATTCAGGAAATCGCCAACCTGATGCTACTGCGCGGCAACATCGGCAAACCGGGCGCCGGCCTGTGCCCGGTGCGCGGCCACAGTAACGTGCAAGGCGACCGCACAATGGGCATCAACGAGCGTCCGCCGGTGGCGTTCCTCGATTCGCTGGAGCGACGCTTCCAGTTCAAGGTGCCGCGCCACAACGGCCACAACGTGGTTGAAGCGATCCACGCAATGGCTGAGGGTCGCGCCAAGGTCTTCATCGGTCTGGGCGGTAACTTCGCCCAAGCCACGCCGGATAGCCCGCGTACCTTCGCCGCACTGAGCAATTGCGACCTGACCGTGCAGATCAGCACCAAGCTCAACCGCAGCCACCTGGCTCACGGTAAAGACGCGCTGATCCTGCCGTGCCTCGGTCGTACCGACATCGATATCCAGACCGAAGGCCCGCAAGCGGTCACCGTGGAAGACTCGTTCAGCATGGTTCACGCTTCCAACGGTCAGTTGCAGCCGCTGTCGAACCAGATGCGTTCAGAGCCGTCGATCATTGCCGGTATCGCTGCCGCCACATTGGGCAGTAAACCGGTGGACTGGAACTGGCTGGTGGCTGATTACGGGCGCATCCGCGAACTGATCGCCGACACCATTCCCAACTTCAAAGCGTTCAACGAGAAGATCAAGAACCCGGGCGGTTTCTACCTCGGCAACAGCGCTGGCGCACGCAAGTGGAACACGCCGTCGGGCCGGGCCAACTTCCGCGCCAACATGTTGCCGAAAGATCTGGTGCACGAACGCACTCGCGCCACCGGACAACTGCCGGATCTGATCTTGCAATCGATGCGCTCCCACGATCAGTACAACACGACGATTTATGGTCTCGACGACCGTTATCGCGGAGTGAAAGGCCAGCGTGATGTGCTGTTCGCCAATGAGGCGGACATCATTCGTCTGGGCTTCCGGCCGGGACAGAAGGCTGACATTGTTTCGATATGGGACGATGGTCGTGAGCGTCGGGTAAAGGGCTTCACGCTGCTGGCATTTGATATTCCGGCGGGACAAGCCGCAGCTTATTACCCGGAAGTGAATCCGCTGGTGCCGCTGGAAAGCACCGGGGATGGCAGCCATACACCGACGTCGAAGTTCATTGCGATTCGACTGGAAGCGGCGAGTGAGACTGGGTTGATCATGGCCAAGTCCGCGTAACGCGATGTCAGAACCGGCCTCTTCGCGAGCAAGCTCGCTCCCACATTGGAATGCATTTCAAATGTGGGAGCGAGCTTGCTCGCGAAGGCGTAGGTTCAAGCAATACGCTTCCAAGCCCTAGCACTTTTCCAACGCCCACAAAAAAGGCCGCTTTTTCACAAAAGCGGCCTGTCCGAAGTAGCTAAAGACCGGCGAAAATCGGTTAAGTTCCGCTGATAAAACAGCAACTTGCAAAATTGTATACAAGTCGTGTTATTCGTCGGATTTCGATTGTCACGCTCGTTACACAGCCTCAGGATCGGCGCCGTCATCCCTTTGAGGCTCATCTATGAAGTTCTCCTCGATTCTCTTGTTGTCCCTTGGCCTGGTCAGTGGTTTTGCTTCCGCAGGCGGCACCACCGAAGCAGGTGTGGGCGGCGCATTGGGCGGGGTTCTTGGCTCGGTCGTCGGTCAGTCCTTAGGCGGCAATACAGGTTCCACCATCGGCGCAGCCCTCGGCGGCGCGGGTGGTAGCGCGGTTGGCGCCGACAAACGCAGCCGTGGCGAAGCCGCCATCGGTGGTGCGCTGGGCGCAGCCGGCGGTAACGTGGTCGGCCGCAGCATGGGCGGCACCACCGGCAGCCTGATCGGCTCCGCAGCAGGTGGCGGCGCCGGTGGCGCGCTGGGCAACTACATGGGCAACAAGAGCGATGACGACGATCGTCGTTACGATCGCCGCCATGATGATCGTCGCTACTATCGTGACGACCACCGTGGTCGCGGCCATGCCTACGGCCACCGCAAGCATCACAAGTACTATCGCGACTGAGGCCTCAAACACCTCGCTGGCCGGTAAAGCAAAATCGCAGCCTAAGGGCTGCGATTTTTTTTTGCCGTTTACACCACCAGGTATTCCAGTGCCTGCCGCAGTTCAGCAGGGATCGGCACCGGCTGATTACTCGCCCGATCGACGAATACGTGAACGAAGCGCCCGGCCGCACACGCCTCGCTTTCACCCACCTTGAACACCGCCAGCTCGTATTGCACTGAACTGTTGCCCAACTTGCCGACCCGCAGACCGATCTCGATCAGGTCCGGGAAGGCGATCGAGGCGAAGTAATCGCACGCCGAACTGACTACAAATCCCACCACCTCACCGTCATGAATATCCAGACCACCGACCTGAATCAGGTAAGTGTTCACCGCCGTGTCGAAGAAGCTGTAGTAGGTGACGTTGTTGACGTGACCGTAGGCGTCGTTGTCGTGCCAGCGTGTGGTGATGGGCTGGAAGTGGGGGTAGTCGGTGCGCTGAGGGGTGGACATGGTTGTGCTGGTTCTCTTGTTTTTTCAGTGAGGCTGCTTGCCCTCACCCTAGCCCTCTCCCAGAGGTAGAGGGGACTGACCGAGGTGTTCTCTCGAAATACACCGACCTGATCCTTCGAGTCGAACTCAGATGCTGAAACCCACGCAGATCGGCTCCCTTCCCCCTCTCCGCCCTGGGGGAGAGGGCTGGGGTGAGGGGGAACGATTTTGGCCGTGACATTACACTTGAGCAAACCCCTTATCCTGCGCCACCAACTCACCAATCAACCGCGCCGGTTTCCACTGATCGCCCTGCCGCGTCTCCAGCGCCAACAGCCGCGAATGAATATTCGCCAGCCCTTGCTGATCCGCCCAGGCCATCGGCCCGCCCTTGTCCGCCGGGAAGCCGTAGCCGTTCAGGTACACCAGATCGATGTCGTGTGCAGACTCGGCAATGCCCTCCTGCAAAATCTTCGCACCCTCGTTGACCAATGCCAGAAGACTGCGCTCCAGGATCTCCTCAGGCCCGATCTCGCGGCGCTGGAAGCCCAACCCTTCGCTGACCTGCAATACCAGCACATCGACCTCAGGATCGTGCTCAGCCTGACGACTGCCCGGTTCGTAATGGTAATAGCCGTTGCCAGACTTCTGCCCGAACCGGCCCATCTCGCACAAACGGTTATCCACCTGCACCTCTGGCGCATCCTGGCCCTTGCCGGCCAGCTCGCGTGCACGCCATTCCAGATCGATGCCGACCACGTCGTACATGCGGAACGGCCCCATGGCAAAACCGAAACCTTGCAAGGCTGCGTCGACCTGCTGTGGATAAGCGCCCTCAAGCAACATCTTGCGCGCCTCGAGGACATACGGATGCAGCATGCGATTGCCGATAAAACCATGGCAGTTACCCGACACCACACTGACCTTGCCCATGCGTTTGCCCAGTGCCAGTGCCGCCTCCAGCACCGTCGCAGAGGTCTGTGCGCCGCGAACGATTTCCAGCAGTTTCATGATGTGCGCCGGGCTGAAGAAATGCAGGCCCAGCACCTGATTCGGACGCTTTGTCGCTGCGGCTATCGCATCGATGTCCAGCGCCGACGTATTGCTTGCCAACAGTGCCTCAGGCTTGAGCAAACCATCCAGCTCACGAAAGATCTTCTGCTTCAGCTCAAGATTTTCGTACACCGCCTCGATCACCAGATCGACATTGCGAATCGCCGCATAATCCGCTGCCGCACTGACCCGCGCCAAACGCGCATCCGCTTCGGCCTGATCAATCCGTCCCTGGCGCACGTTGTGTGCATAAGTCTCGGCCACAGTGGCGAGTGCCTGTTCAAGCATCTGTGGATTGTTATCCACCCAATGCACCGTCACGCCGGCATTGGCCAGACACATGACAATGCCCCGGCCCATGGTGCCCGCGCCGATCACCGCGGCTTGCTGAATATCGAAGGTTGTCTGGCCCATGTTGTTCTCTTGTTGGCGATCCAAAGACAGACCTCAACCATAGTCAGCCAACGACGGTTTTTGAAGTTTATTACCGTGATGATCGACATTCAGCGGATGGATACAGCCCTGCTTTTGTGGGAGCGAGCCTGCTCGCGAAAGGGTCATCACATTCAAAATAGTGTTGCCTGATGTACCGCTTTCGCGAGCAGGCTCGCTCCCACAAGGGCTCTTGCTCAACCGAGCAAATGATCATCAGCCCAGCTGCGGACTTCGGCGTAGGGATATTCCTCCAACGCAGCAAACCCGGGAATAGCGCGCGCCTTGAGCTTGGTGAACAACGGCACGCTGATCCCACACAAAAATCGCGTCAACCGCTCAGCCGTTGGAATCACCCCGGTGTACTGCTCATGCCTGTGGATAAAATCACCACACAGCGCCGCAAAGTTTTTATCCACAAGTGCTGGCAACTCCGGTGGTGCCGGCAACCGCGCCACTTGACCATGACACACCGAACAATGCCCACACCGCTCAGGCGCATTGTGATCACCGAAATACTCCGCCAGGCGATAACCCAGGCAGCGTTCGGTGGCGAATACCTCAAGCATGGCGTGGATGCGCGCCACTTCGGCCTGCTCATGCCGGGTGAAATACTCATGCAGCTCGGCACTCAGGGCATCGCTGTCGAAGTCGCTGTGCAGCAGGCTGTAGACCTCGGTCATCTGCTTGCTTTCCAGCTCGACCCAACCCTTCTCCTGGAAGTAATCCAGCGCCTTCACCACTCGATTGCGCTCGGCGGAATACTGCGAATACATCGCCTCGAAATTCACCGTGGCCCAGGTGCGCGCGCGCGCCGAGGTCTGAATGATTGCGCCGACAAAATCCCTGCGCTCACCGTCAAAGCGCTCAAGCAGCGCTTCGGGTTCCAACAGGTATTTGAAACGGTATTCGGCGTAATAGGCGTAGCGCGGCGCGATCAAACCGCGCAGTTCCAGTTGCACCAGCAAGGTCTTCAGCGGCAGTGCACGAATGTTGCTTTGATCAGCCAATGGCCCGAGCAGAAACTCCCACTGCCCTTCCGGCACCGAGGCCTTTAGCTCATCGAGTACATAGCGAATGCCGTCGCGCTCCGGCGTATCGCCGTAGACGAAGTTTTCCAGCACATTGAGGCTGTCGCGATTAGCCAATACCAGACAATCCGACGGCTGCCCGTCACGCCCGGCGCGGCCGATTTCCTGACTGTAGTTTTCGATGGATTTGGGCAGGTCGAAGTGCACGACATTGCGGATGTCACTCTTGTCGATGCCCATGCCGAATGCGATGGTCGCGACGATGCAATTGGATTGCCCGGCCATGAAGCGTTTCTGGATCGCTTCGCGTTTGTCGTGCGCTAGGCCAGCGTGATACGCCTCAGCCTGAATGCCGTTGCGCTCAAGGTGTTCGGCGATGTGTTCGGCGGTTTTCTGCAGGGTCACATAGACAATGCTCGGCTGTCCGGCACGCTCGCTCATCCACTCGACCAGCCGCCGGCGCTTGTCCTGGCCACGTACCGGTTCCACCAGCAGATTGAGGTTGGGCCGGTAGAAGCCCGTGGTCACCACATCGTCAGCGGCGATAGCGAATTTGGCCTGCATGTCGGCGATGACTTTCGGCGTTGCCGTAGCGGTCAGCAGCAAGGTTTGCGGGATGTTGAACTGGCGCTGATAGTCCGGCAGCTTGAGATAATCGGGGCGGAAGTTATGGCCCCACTCCGAGATGCAATGCGCCTCGTCCACCACCAGCAGCGAGATGGGTACCTGCTGCAAAAAGTTGCGAAAGCGCTCGTTTTTCAAGCGCTCCACCGAGATCATCAAAATCTTCAATTCACCCGAGCGGGCGCGGGCCATCACGTCATTGGCATCATCGCGACTCTGCGCCGAATCGATGCTGCCAGCGGAAATACCGTGTCGCTGCAAAAAGGCCAGTTGATCCTGCATCAACGCCAGCAACGGCGAGACTACCAACGTCAGGTGCGGCAGCATCAGCGCCGGCAATTGGTAGCAAATCGACTTGCCGGAACCGGTGGGAAAAATCGCCGCTGCCGAGCGCCCGGCCAGCACCGCGCTGATCGCCGCCTCTTGCCCGGGTCGAAACTGTGGGAAACCAAAAACCTGTTCCAGGGTGTTGTGCATTCGCTGTCACTCCATTGACTGCTGCCATGCCAACAGCCTAGCGGGCGATCGCAGCGAGTCGAGAAAAGGTCGGGGCCAAATCGATTCGGAATGATACAGCGATTACTTGATTGCCACGGTCCCTGTGGGAGCGAGCCTGCTCGCGAAGAGGCCAGTCAGAACAACACCACACCGAAGGTTCAGGGGCGCAACACCGCCACCCGCAACTGCTCATTCAGCATCTGCTCATGCACACCTTGGCTCTTGCTCGCCCACAGCGCATGAGCCGGGCTGATGTCCCCCGTGAACGCTGCCGCCAACTGCCGCAGGTCAGCGACGCTGCGCACACGCGGGCAGAACAGTTGTTCATCACAGCTCTGACTGGCGTTGCGATAGGTGCTCAACAACCCCTCCCAGAGGCCATCACGCACGTGGCGAATCGACTTCAATTGCACGTGGGGCACACCGAGTCGCTGCTCAAGCCCTTCCTCATCCAGTGCTTCGCTGGCCAACAGAGCTTTGGCGAACATCAACACTTCACCGCGCGCCGCCGTGTCCATGCTCGCCTGGCTGATGATAGCCTCCGGCCAATCGGTGCGATCGAGGCGATCCAGCACCCACGCATTGCCAATGTCAGAGGCCATGGTCAAACGGCAAGTACTCAGCCCGAGCAATAAAATCGCAGCCATTCGTAGCCAGTGCATACCTAATTCCCTTTAAGCGCGTGTCAGACGTTTAGAAACGCCCTACAGATTCTGGCGCGCACGATACAGCGGTTTACCGCGAATCGCCTGACAATCACGTAGGAATTATTACGCCTAAGGGTTTTGGCCTGAAAAAGCTGCGAAAACACGTAGGGTATTTCCTCAAAACACGGAAAAACCCCTACGAATACTGTCCATTGCGGCTGTCTTGTCCCACAGAGAAACGCCCTTCTATAGTGGCCGGCGCGGCTGCAAACACTGCACCAGCCCGCCCCAGCGCCTTCGAACAGGACACGCCTCACATGATCAACCGCTATCGCCCCCTCAAGACTTGCTACAGCGAAAACCCGGTACTGCTTATCGACAGCCACTCCAGCCAGACTGACCTGATCAATGCCGCCGATCAACGCCTGCGCGCGGCCGGGGATTTGCTGGAAACGCTCTACTGCTTATGTTTCAAACAGGCTGACGTGAAAGATATTCCAAACATCGTTAACGCGCTTTATCTGCTGGTTCAGGATGGCTGCGACTTGCTTGAAGTGGTCAAGCAGAGGCCAGCGCAGCCGGCGTACAACTAGATCACTCCAGGTCAGCGCTATATCTCCTTGGGCAGGAATCCAACAATGAATGTTACAAGCGATGAGTTCGATCCACCGAGTGACGAGGATGCCTACAAGGCTTGGTTAATCCGACAGGTTCAAGCCAGCCTTGATGATCCTCGCCCCAGCATTCCCGATGAGGTATCCAGAGCATTGATGGCTGATAAACGCGCTCGTTTAAAACAGAAGGTCGATCAGCGGCGATGACCTATCAAATCTACGTCCCGGTCCTACAAGGACAGACTCCTTGTCTTCTATCGGCTTCGTGTAGCTCATCTCTATAGTCGTGGCTGTCGCTGTCAATTCAGCGGCTCGGGCTTGGTCACCCGATTGGATCGTGTATACGCATGCGCTGTATGCTGCCGGCACTCATTTGCCTGCAGTTTATGGTGACTGTGTTTGGGACACCTTCGGGTGTGCCGGGTATGTGCACGATCCTCACCGGTTGACCAACCCGAACACAGTTGCCTCCTGTCGCTTGGTCACGATGTGGTGGCTTCACCTGAAGCATATGAGGATCAAAAAATGAAAACATGGAATCAATTCACCACCGATCGCTACCGCCCACTCGAATCCAATCTCACCGACACCAAGCCTCTGCTCATCGACACCCAGGCCAACCCGCAAGACATCCTCGAATGCGCCGTCCAGCGCCTGCGCGCTTCAAGCGACCTGCTAAAAACCCTCTACTGCCTAAGCTTCAAACAAGCCGACGTCGAAGACATCCCCCACATCACCCACGCCCTCTATCTGCTGACGCAGGATGGCTGTGACCTGCTGCAAGTCGCACAGCAGCAGATGCTCAACTGGAAGGCTCCAGCCTGAATCGAGTGATCGTATCTCTCTTATGCACTCTGTGAGAGCGATCAAAAAAACGGTAATCAAACATGGGAGCAACCATGAGCAAATTCTTTGATGAGCTGATGGAAAGCGTTATCGAGATGGACGAGATCTTACGCAAAAAGCATCGCGATTCAGACTCGAATGCTGATACGAGCGTTTTGACGTTTCAGCAAAAGCAGGCCCATTACGACAAGGTTCGCCGATCAAACTATTTGGCCAGCCTACGCATTGAAGGTTTTGAAACCACCCCTGCCGATGCTGAAAAGCCACTTTCCTCACGTATGCAGGTTCTCGAAAAGTACCGGCAAAAACCGGGCTGACTAGAGGAAGCGCTAACGTTCAAGTGGCAGTATTCTAGCTATATGAACCGAAAACAGATGGAATAATGCCACTTAACTTCGTTTTTCACGGGTCTTACGGCAAACAGCATCCTTCATCTTAAGTGCTATTATTCTGGCAGTTAAGGTTAAAAAATGAAGGAATACTGCCACATGGCCAAGAAAACAGCGCCGCTTTTGCCCTCCACTGCTCGACTTCTGGTCGACTTAGGCGAACGCCTGAAGCTGGCGCGCCTGCGCCGCAAATTGACGGCCAAGCAAGTCGCTGAACGATCTGGCATGTCGCTGACAACCTTGCGCAATGTGGAGACGGGAGGATCAGGAGTGACCATCGGCGCCTACCTTTCGGTCATGCAAGTGTTGGGATTGGAAAAGGATCTGAACAAACTGGCTGCAGCCGATGAAATGGGTCGCCAATTGCAGGATGCGCAGTTAATGCCTGCAACACGATCCGCAGCGAAAAAGCCCCAGCGAGTACGAGCAGTCAGTGTGGCAAAAAAGGGCGCATCCGAACACGTCGAGACTTCAAACGTTATCGATGCCGCCACTACCACGAAAATTCCGGCTGACTTCCCATTCAACACACACTCACTCTCCAGCCTTTTGAACAAGAAGAAAAAGGCCAGCCCCCCAACAGGTGAAGAATGACGCTGATTGCTGTTTATGCAGACTGGGAATCCTTGAAAGGCGCCAGACGCCTCGGATTTCTACACGCAAGGAAAACACGCAACACCAACGTGTTCGAATTTGAGTACGACCCGAATGCGCTGGCCGATCCCGAGTTGAGTTCCATAACTCTAGACCCGCGCATCGGCCCCTTCGAAGGCCGCCAATTCCCCGGCGAACATCAGAGCCGCTTTGGCGTCTTTGCAGACTCAAGCCCCGATCGTTGGGGCCAACTGCTGATGAAACGCCGCTTGGAAAGGGACATTCGCGACGGCTTGCTTCCCAGCAACAGCAAGTTGTTTGAATCCGATTACCTGCTTGGCGTCCACGACCTGTTCCGTGTCGGCGCCCTTCGCTACAAACTCAATGACGAAGGCAACTTCCTCGACGACCGCGACGGCGTTGCCGCCCCACCCTTTGTCGAGCTACGCGCGTTAGAGCAGGCAAGTCTCGCCCTGGAAAACGACAGGGACAACACAGCCACCGAGGGCCGCGAATGGCTAAGAATGCTCATCGCACCGGGCGGCTCACTGGGCGGCGCCAGACCGAAAGCCAGCGTCGTCGACGAGTTCGGCCAACTGTGGATCGCCAAATTCCCAAGTACGAGGGATGACTACGATGTCGGTGGCTGGGAAATGGTCGTGAACGCTTTGGCAGTCAACTGCGGGTTACGCGTAGCAACCGGCACAGCCCGACGCTACGCAAGCGATCACCACTGCTTCCTGGTGAAGCGTTTCGACCGAACCGCGCGCGGCGGCCGACATCACTTCGCATCAGCCATGACCATGACCAACCGCGTCGACGGCGACGACGCGTCAACCGGCGCCAGCTACCTAGAGTTGGCAGAAGTAATCATGGAGCACGGCTCGGAACCTAACACCGACCTCCGTGAACTCTGGTCACGAATCGTCTTCAACATCCTAGTCTCCAACACCGACGACCACCTGCGAAACCATGGTTTTATCCTGGATCCGGGTCGGGGATGGCGATTGTCAGCAGCGTATGACATGAATCCTGTGGCGCATGCGGATGGGTTGAAGCTGAACATCACTGATTCTGACAATGCGCTGGACTTGGAGCTGGCGAGGGAAGTAGCAGAGTACTTCAGAGTTGACCAAGGAGATGCACAACAGATTATTGAAAGCTTTCAAAAGGTGGTGCGTCAATGGCCAAAGCTGGCTGATGCTTTGGGACTGTCAAGGCGAGAGCAAAATGATATGGCTGCGGCGTTCTTGTTTGCAGCGAGCTCCTAAGGAACATGGCAATCATGTCTAAAAAATGGGTTTCTGAGACCGAGTCATCTCGAGCGCCTCGGATTTGCTAGCCTTGCGAATCAAAAAATGAGTGATGCGCGATCACACGCTCATCCTTACTGCCTTACCCGGCCAAATTTAGCCAAAAAAAGTTATAAGCATCACTGGCAAAATGATGCCACTTACGACTAGTCTCATGCTAGCGTCGACAGCGACAGGTTAAAACGCTTTGCAAGGACAATGGAATGACAAGGAAGATTTAACTATGCCCCTACTAATTTTCAAACTATCAAATCTTCACGTTAGTAAATACAAAATAATTACCGTAGTACATAAATTATAAAGCAGACCAAGTATCTGCAAGGAGAGATCGTGGCCGTTCTTGACAGAAATAGCGTAATCAGCACATGTTTTTTTCACGTCGATATCGAAAAAAACTCTAAAGACAGGATTGCGGTGGATCTGGATAACAAAGATCTTGAAGTTTACCTTGAAACTCTCCTAGTTGAGATAAATAGCAAGGAACAGAAAAGAATCTTCGACTTCAACGAAACACAAACCACATTCAAAACAACCGTAAAATCAGTATCCGAACATGAGAGCCTGGATTACAAATCCTCTGGCGAAAGTCTTGTAGCTCGGCTATTAGAAAAAGAAATAGTTACAAATGAAAAATACAAGCACCTTGGAAAAAAGGGAGACACTCATGTAAAGACCGGTAGCTTCTTACAGTTTGTGTACACTGAAAACGGGAATTTGCGTTTTCTAGGAGTAAAGGTTGATCACTTAGTTATTCTTGACGACATAGATTTCAAAAAAAGAAAAGGATTAAGTTTAACCGAAAAAATATATAAAGCATTTAAGGTTGATTTTGACAAAAGCAAAAAACCCTCCCATGTTTCCATATACGATTCAAAATCTGCGCTAACAAAATATTGGTGGTCGGAATTCCTTGAACTACGCGAAAGAAATACTGACACATACAATACAACGCTTGCCTGTAAAGAAACCATAACAAAACTAGCAGCACTCAAAAAAGATTTCCCTCAAGAATATACAGCTCTAAGAAACGCGACCGTAGTGGCATTCAAACAGACAGGAGCAATGGATTACTTCAAATTCATCAAAACAACCATTGAACACTATACGTCCGAAAGTGAAGGATTTCAGACCGCCAAATTAAAATTACTAACGAAACTGGCAGAGCTTCCAGAGAAAAAGGGATTCGACTCGATGTTCGAATTAGTACCTGGAGCTGTACCGTTTCGAAACATTACATACAAGCTAACCCAAGAAATATCACTTTCTGTTAGAGAGGGAATACTAAAATTATCGGATAAAATTTGGTCAGAAGTCACATCTGACGGAAGAGAACTAGTAGTCATCGAATCCGTCGTCGCGAGACAATTTGAAAGAAAAGAAAGGAAGAAGTAGATGTTTAAGTTGAGGACACTCAAGACAGCATCGACAATAGAAATTCGAGATGTCATGTCAAATTTCTATTTGAGATTGTCCCTACAGAAACACTCTTGGCAGGATATCGAAGAGTTTATCGATCAGTTAAAAAATATATCTATCCGAGATACTTTTGAGTTCAACATCGATCTCGATGGTGCAGATCATACGATCAATTCTGCAACTGAGAACGAAATAAATAGCCTGAGAAAGCATTATGAGGAACACAGCGAGGAGGACGAAGAACTAGATATTCATATAAAAATAGACAAAAAACAAAACAACAATACAATATCAATCTACAACTTAGATGAATTTAGAAGGTATTTAACCTCAAGTTCAATTCTAAAATCCATAGAAATTTTAAGCACTGGTTTCCACGAGAACCAAGAAATTATTTTTGAGGTTTTCGAAGAAATAGAAAACTTTGGTAGCAATACAATAAAGTTTATAAAGCACGAGAAAGAAAAAGAAATCAAACAAACCAAAATAGCACCCTACCGCAAAAAAACTTTAGACCTATTCAAAGAAAACACCACACTTACTAACTTACCTTATACTTTCATTGCTGAAGATTTTAACGTTACCGACTCTCAAAACCTTTATGATTTTGAGAACTTCTTTAACGGTGCAAAAATCATCTACTCCCTAGCTTGCTTATCAAATAGCACAGAAGTTAGCACTGACGATAAAATACGCTTCAAGTTTAATGGTTATAAAAGTTTTTTGACCGACTATCTTAACCCTGAAAAAATACCTGAAGATTGCGATATAGCCTATAAAATATATGCATGGACATTTTCGGACGGGCATTGCTCCGACAAACTAGGCCTGGTTAGAAATATTGTCACTTTAAACAATCTAGGCAACCGATTAAATTTAAACAAAACAACTTGGCACACTATACAATCAAACTATGAAATATATCTAAAAGAAAATATCTCGCAGTATCTCGAGTTAAAGGGAAAGCTTTTAGAGTTAATATCTGAATTTAACAAGCGAGCCTTTGATGCAACGGATAACTTCATTGGTTCATTTCAATCTAGCGCCACCGCTTTCGTAACTTTCATAATATCTGTAGTAGCCATTAACGGACTGAAAGATTCAGGAGCCGACAAAATATTCTCTAAAGAATATTTTCTCATATCAGCTTTTATATGCAGCGCGTCTATATTCTGGCTAATTATATCTCGAGCCGACGCAAAAGACAGAATTAGGTATATAACATCTCAGACAAAAAAATCAATAATAGACAACTATAAGAACATACTTAGCACAAACGAGCTGAGTGAAAGCATCGATCCTGAAATTAAAAGCATAAAAAAGCACACTAATAGCCGAATAAAGAAATACACCCTTCTCTGGATACTATCCATCCTAACCTTTTTCATCGTATTTACTATTGGCTATGTACTGTCAGAGTCAAAGAACATAGATTCAGAAAAAACCAAATATGAAAAACATCAAGACACTGATAAGCCTTCCCATCCCAAAACATTAAATAATTTTAATAAAGAAAATCTGATAAAAATATAATAGCCACAAAAAAGCCGCCCCTAAAGGGCGGCTTTTTCATTCACAACAAACCAATCTTACAACTTCGGCCCTGCAGCCTTGATTGCGTCGCTCACTTCGAACTTCTTGAAGTTCTCGATGAACAGACCGGCCAATGCCTTGGCAGCCTCGTCGTACGCAGCCTTGTCAGCCCAGGTGTTGCGTGGGTTGAGCAGGTTGGTTTCAACGCCCGGTACGGCCAGTGGCACGTCGAGGTTGATGGTGTCGAGGTGTTCGGTGGCTGCACCGATCAGCGCGCCGCTCTGGATCGCTGCGATCACCGCGCGGGTGGTCGGGATGTTGAAGCGTTTGCCGACGCCGTAGCCGCCGCCGGTCCAGCCGGTGTTGACCAGGTAAACCTTGGAGCCGAAGCCGCGGATGCGCTTGATCAGCAGCTCAGCGTATTCGCCAGCCGGACGCGGGAAGAACGGTGCGCCGAAGCAGGTGGAGAAGGTCGACTTGATGCCGCTGCCCGAACCCATTTCAGTCGAGCCAACCAGTGCGGTGTAGCCGGACAGAAAGTGGTAGGCCGCTTGTTCTTCGTTGAGGATCGACACTGGCGGCAGGACGCCGGTCAGGTCGCAGGTCAGGAAGATCACCGCGTTTGGCTCGCCGCCCAGGTTCTTCTCGGAACGCTTGGCAACGTGCTCCAGCGGGTACGCGGCGCGGCTGTTCTGGGTCAGGCTGACATCGGCGTAGTCGGCGTGCTTGGCGTCGTCGATGACAACGTTTTCCAGCACCGCGCCGTGCTTGATGGCTTTCCAGATCACCGGCTCGTTCTTCTCGGAGAGGTCGATGCACTTGGCATAGCAACCGCCTTCGATGTTGAACACCACGCCTTCGCCCCAGCCGTGTTCGTCGTCACCGATCAGGTAACGGCTTTCGTCGGCCGACAGGGTGGTTTTACCGGTGCCCGACAGACCGAAGAACAGGGTCACGTCGCCTTCTTCGCCGATGTTGGCAGCGCAGTGCATTGGCAGCACGTCAGCGGCCGGCAGCAGGAAGTTCTGCACGGAGAACATGGCTTTCTTCATTTCACCGGCGTAACGCATGCCAGCGATCAGGACTTTCTTCTGTGCGAAGTTGAGGATCACGCAACCGTCGGAGTTGGTGCCGTCACGCTCAGGCACGCATTCGAAGTTGGCCACGTTGAGCACTTGCCACTCTTCACGACCGGCCGGGTTGTACTGGGCCGGGTTGATGAACAGGCAACGACCGAACAGATTCTGCCAGGCAGTCTGGGTGGTCATTTTCACGGCCAGGTAGTGATCTTCCGCCGCGCCTACATGCACGTGGGACACAAAGTGCTCTTGCGCGTTGTTGAAGGCTTCTACGCGAGCCCACAGCGCGTCGAACTTGTCGGCCGGGAACTTGCGGTTGATCGGGCCCCAGGCGATAGCGGCCTGGGTGGAAGGCTCTTCAACGATGAAACGGTCAACAGGCGAACGACCGGTGCGGTGACCAGTGCGAACAACCAGAGCGCCGGTATCGGCAAGCTCGCCCTCACCGCGGTTCAGGGCTTCTTTAACCAGATCATCAACACTCAGATCGGTGTACACGGCGTTATTGGCTTGCGTCATGAGGTTCCCCGTCGGCCAGTGGCCGAGTGTGCTCCAAACGTTTTGTAGTAGAAAGTCGTGCACTACTACCGCGAAAAAAGTGGGCCGGATTATGCCAGAAAAGCCCAAAAAGAGTAGGGTCCTCCCGTCGTAACGGCGAAATTCCGTCGTTACGCAGTGAATTTACCTGCGCTGAACCGTTTTAGTGCCGGGTATCTGACGGCGTGTCGACGCCTGCGCCAGCGAACAATTGAGCAATATCGGCTGCGTCGAACAGGTACTGCTGGTTGCAGAACTGGCAATCGATCTCGACAGTGCCGCCGTTCTCTTGAACCAATTGCTGTGCATCCTCAAGACCCAGACTGACCAGCGCGTTGCCCGAACGCTCGCGTGAGCAGGTGCAACGGAAGCGCAGATTCTGCACATCGAACAGGCGCACCTGCTCCTCATGGTAGAGGCGATGCAGGACGGTTTCGTTGTCCAGGCTCAACAACTCATCGGCGGTCAGCGTGCTCGCCAGTGCCGTGAGGTGCTGCCAGCTGGCGGCGCGCTCTTCTTCGTCTTTCAGGCGATCGGCCGGCAGTTGTTGCAGCAGCATTCCGCGGGCGCGGCGGCCGTCAGCGAACAACTTGAAGCGCGTGCCGACTTGTTGCGACATGACGAAATAGTTGGTGAAGCACTCAGACAGGGTTTCGCCATCAAGATCGACGATGCCCTGGTAACGCTGGCCGATCGTCGGGTCGACGGTCAGGGTCAGGTCACCGCCCGGCATCAGGTCGGCAAGGCTCGCGTCCGGCTTGATCCGCTCAGCGTCATAACGCGCCAGACCACGGATCTCGCGCTCGCTGGAGCATTCGATCATCAGCAGCGGGATCGGCCCTTCGGAACGCGCCTGCAGAATCAGCAAGCCATCGAACTTCAGCGTGCCCACCAGCAACGAGGCGGCCGCCATCAATTCGCCCAGCAATTGCGCCACCGGCTCCGGGTACGGGTGCTTGGCGAGGACTTCGGCGTAGCTGCGTTCAAGCGCAACCAGTTCGCCGCGCGTGTCGCTGTCATCGAAGATGAAACGTTGGGTGAAATCGGTATCCGCTAGCTCGGTCATAATTTTGGGTATCTGAATGTGGTGACAAAATGGTTACAAGGCGTGAAAATTTGCGCTTCTTGGCACTCTTTTTGGTGCCGACTGCTCTGCCATGGGAGGCATTTTATGAACAATCCGGGTTTGTTCCAATCTAGGTGGAACCTCGGCCGGCTGGTTCTGTGCAACGTAGTGCCACTGGCGCTACTGGCTTTCTGGTTATGGCCTACGGGCAACTCGCTGTGTGTGATTTTCGACGAGTGGCTGTTCCGCTTGCTCAATGCACCGCTGGCCAGCAACCCGATATGGCTCCACATCTGGGCAATTGCAAGTCTGCGTCCGTTCGACATCGTTGTCGGTCTGATCTTGCTGACGCTGCTGATCAAGGGCGACTGGGTCTTCAAGGCAATTGATGTGCGTCGTGCGTTCTTCGGTTTTTTCTCGATCCTGCTATTGATGGTGGTGATTCGCGCACTGTTTTCCAAATTCGCCGACCACATGGACTGGCAGCACAGCAGCCCGTCGATGGTGCTGGAAGGCGCGGTGCATATCAGCGATTACTTCCCGCACATGGAGAAGACCTGGGAGCTGAAGGATCGCTCGAGCCAGAGCTTTCCCGGTGACCATGCTTCGGTGCTGCTGATCTGGGCGCTGTTCATGGGCGTGTTCAGCCGCACGGTCGGGCAGTTTGTGGCGATCTGGGGTCTGGCACTGTTGTTCATGCTGCCGCGTCTGGTGGCCGGTGCGCATTGGGGTCAGGACGATTACATCGGCGGTATGCTGCTGGCGGTGTGGGCGTTGGGCTGGGGTTACTACACACCGTTTGCTTATCACGCCTCGAATTTCTGGCTGAAGGTGACTTCGCCGATTTTCAATCTGCTGAGCAAGTTGCCGCTGGTTTCGCGAATGAGTGTGGTGCGTAGCGCCTGATACCGAGCTGTCTTCGGCGAGGGCTGCGCCCTCGATTCGCAAGCAGGCTCGCTCCCACAATTGATCAAGTATCCACTGGAGGAACCGGATCTACTGTGGGAGCAACCTTGCTCGCGAAGAAGCCAGCACAAGCAGCCCGGAAACGTCGCGCTTACTCGTCGTTGCTGCTACCCCGAAACTTGAACAAATCCCGCCGCTGCTTCTTGCTCGGCTTGCCGTCGGTACTCACACCCAACGCCCCCGCCTTGCGCATTGCCGCGGCCGCTTCACGTTTGGCAATACTCGCCTCGGTCTCCGCGTACAACGTCTGCGCCTCCGGTGCGCCGCGCCGCACAATCGACAACGCCTCGACCTTCACCGTACGCACCTCGAACCCGGTACGAATCTCGAACTCATCGCCAATGCGCGGCTCTTTGCCAGGCTTGCAGCGCTCACCGCGACAATGCACCTTGCCGCTTTCGATCGCCGCTTTGGCCAAGGCACGGGTTTTGTAAAAACGCGCGGCCCATAGCCACTTGTCGAGACGAACCTTGTCGTCCTCTTCGCTTTTTTGCGCCATTTGAATTCCTCGTTCAGCCAGTAGTCGGAACTGTACTACCGTTTCTGTCGGGCGCAACAACTCGGCCCTCCAGATAGACTGTGATCTTGGCCGGTGCACCGGCATGGGGGTGCTCGAATGACTAAATTTCCCTCTTCATTGACTTCGACTCACACCGGTTGCCAGGGCTGCCAGCACAGTGAACCGTTGGGTTTCGATTTTGACTTTGCCTATCAACCCATCGTGGATCTGCGCGATCAGTCGGTTTTCGCCCATGAAGCGTTGGTCCGTGGGGTGAGCGGTGAAGGCGCATTCACTGTGTTGAATCAGGTTACAGAAGAAAACCGCTACCGCTTCGACCAGCTCTGCCGGACCCGCGCCATCAAAGGTGCGGCTGATCTTAATATGCAGACACACTTGTCGATCAACTTCATGCCCAACGCCGTCTATCGTCCAGAGCTGTGCATTCGCAGTACGCTCGAAGCGGCAAAAAAGCACTGTTTCCCGCTCGACCGACTGATTTTTGAAACCCTGGAAAGCGAGCACGTAGATAACTATCGCCATTTGACCAATATTCTGCGTGAATACCGCGAATTCGGCTTCAAGACCGCCATCGACGATTTCGGTGCCGGTCATTCGGGGCTCAATCTGCTGGCTGATTTTCAACCGGACCTGATCAAACTCGACATGGCGCTGATCCGCGATGTCGATCAAGACCGTGTTCGTCAGGTGATCGTTCGGGGGATTGTCACAATCTGTGCGGAGTTGGACGTTACAGTCATTGCCGAAGGCATTGAGAGCGCCGGTGAACGGGATTTCCTGGCGGACTGTGGAATATTTCTGATGCAGGGCTACTGGTTCGCCAAACCTGCATTCAAAGCGTTGGCCCGGGTTTCGCCTGAGGCCTGGACGCGTTAATCGTTGGTTTTTTCTATTGAAGACATTTGACCATTTGACCGTTGTCGGTCTGCGCGAGTGGGTGGCGCTCCCGGATTTGGGAGTCGCAGGCCTGCGAGCGAAAATCGACACCGGCGCCAGCACCTCCAGCCTGCATGCCACCGACATCGAGCCGTTCGAACGCGACGGCCAGAAGTGGGTACGTTTCACCGCGCACCTGGGCACGGTGGTGCAATTGCGTCACCGCCGCTGCGAGGCACCACTGGTGACGCGCAAAACCATCAAAAGCTCCAACGGCCATGCCCAGGAGCGCTATGTGATTAGCACCACTCTGGCCCTGGGTGATCGGGTCTGGCCGATCGAGTTCACCCTCGCCTGCCGCAAGTCCATGCGCTATCGCCTGTTGCTCGGTTCCAAAGCCCTGATCGATGGCCATCTGGTCGTCAATCCGGGCATCAAGTATGTACAAGACAAGCCGGTGTTCCCGGTATCTACCTCTTCCACAGGTGTTGCATGAAGATCGCTGTGCTGTCGCGGAACCCGCGTCTGTATTCCACCCGCCGTCTGGTCGAAGCCGGAACCGAGCGCGGGCATGAAATGGTAGTGATCGACACCTTGCGCGCCTACATGAACATCGCCAGCCACAAGCCGCAGATCCACTATCGCGGCAAACCGCTGGAGGGTTTCGACGCGGTGATTCCGCGGATCGGTGCGTCGGTGACGTTTTATGGCTGCGCGGTGTTGCGTCAGTTCGAAATGATGGGGGTGTTCCCGCTCAACGAATCGGTGGCCATCGCCCGTTCACGGGACAAGTTGCGTTCGCTGCAACTGCTGTCGCGGCGCGGCATCGGTCTGCCGGTGACCGGTTTTGCTCACTCGCCGGATGACATTCCCGACCTGATCGACATGGTCAACGGCGCGCCACTGGTGATCAAGGTGCTGGAAGGCACGCAGGGCATCGGTGTGGTGTTGTGCGAAACCGCGACCGCCGCCGAATCGGTGATCGAGGCGTTCATGGGCCTGAAGCAGAACATCATGGTTCAGGAGTACATCAAGGAAGCGGGCGGTGCGGATATTCGCTGCTTCGTGGTCGGTGACAAGGTCATCGCAGCGATGAAGCGTCAGGCCAAGCCGGGCGAGTTCCGCTCCAACCTGCATCGTGGCGGCAGCGCCAGCCTGATCAAGATCACCCCGGAAGAGCGCATGACCGCATTGCGCGCGGCCAAGGTCATGGGCCTGGCGGTGGCGGGTGTGGATATCCTGCGTTCCAATCACGGGCCGCTGGTGATGGAAGTGAACTCGTCGCCGGGGCTGGAAGGGATCGAGACCACTACCGGCAAGAATGTGGCGGGGATCATCATTGAACATCTTGAGAAGAATGGCGGGCCGAATATGACCCGGACCAAAGGCAAGGGCTAGAGCGAAGAGCTAGAGCTAAGAGCAAGAGCCCCTCATCGGAACGCCGCCCGCCTAACCCTCTCCCGAAGGGAGAGGGGACTGATTGGGGGATATTGAAGAACTACGCCGACCTGATCCTGCTGTGCCGAATCCACAATCGCCCCAGTCTTTCAGGTCGATGTATAACGCCAGACACCTCGGTCAGCTCCCTCTCCCTCGGGGAGAGGGCTGGGCGGGCGGCGTTCCGATGAGGGGCTTTTGATCTACACAGCATCCCGCGGCAGCATCAATCCCAACGGCAGCCGCACCCGCGCTTCCAGTCCACCCCCGGACCGATTGCGCAATTCAACATTGCCGCCATGCATCGAAGCAATCCGCTTCACAATCGCCAACCCCAAGCCGGTGCCCTTACCGCCCCGGGCACGATCGCCTCGGGTAAACGGGTTGAAAATCGCTTCAAGTTCCGAAGGATCAATCCCCGCGCCGCGGTCCATCACGCTCAGCACCACATACGGCGCACTGACGTCACCGGACACATAAGCGGCTACCTCAACGCTGCCACCGGCATGGTTCAAGGCGTTGCCGATCAGGTTATTGAGCAAGCGCTTCATCGAGACCCGACGCAGCGGGAACGGCTGAATCGGCTCCAGACGCAAACGCACTTTCTCTTCATTCTGGTTGTATGGCGCCGCCACCTCGCGCACCAGATCAGTCAGATCCACCTCTTCCACCGACTCGTCACGACCATCGCGAATAAACGCGAGAAACTGGTCGAGAATCGCATCCATGTCTTCGATGTCCCGGACCATGTCGTCCGTCAGGTCATTTCGGTCGCCCATCAATTCCAGCGACAGCCGCAAGCGGGTCAACGGTGTGCGCAAGTCGTGGGACACGCCGGCCAACATCAATTCACGCTCGCGACCGGCCTGTTCGACGTCTTCCGCCATCTGGTTGAAAGCGCGATAGACCTCGGTCATCTCGCTCGGTGTATCGCTGATCGGCAGCCGCACGCTACGACCCTGACCAAGCTGCCGGGCGGCATACACCAGACGTTTCAACGGCTGGTTGAGCTGACTGACGAAAATCCATGCAGAGGCTGTCGAGAGCAAGCCGATGGCGAGGAACCAGCCGAGCACGTTCCAGATTTTCTGGCCACGCAACGGGTGCGGATACAACGGCACCTTCAACCAGCCATCACCGAGGCTCGGCGCGCGCACCCACAACGCTGGCGGCGAGTGCATGCGCAAACGCACTTCAGTGTCGGCGCCCAACTCCGCCTGCATTTGTCGCTGATAGATTTCGCTGTACGGCCAGTGCTGTTCGCCTTCCGGCACACCGGCGCCGACCACCCGGATCAGGGTCGCCGCATCAGCAATCTTTGCGCGGTTCTCTTCATCCGCAGCCCAATAGGCACGCAGCGTCAGGGCGACGCCATGGCTGTATTGGCGATCCACCAGCACGTCCTCGTTCATCAATAGATAAACCAGGGTCAGCGCCTTGGAAAACAGCACGACGATGAGCACCAGCCAAAGGGTGCGGGAGAAAAAACTTTGGGGGAACCAGACAGGGGTTTTCATCTATAACCGCTACACACTTGCAGGAGCGAGCAATGCTCGCATATTGCGGATTGCGAGTCTGCGGGCATGGCCGTTCGACCAAAACCTGCAGACCCGCTCCTACAAATCGCCGATCACTTGGTGGCGGCGCCATCCGGTACGAACACGTAGCCCACACCCCAGACAGTCTGGATATAGCGCGGCTTCGATGCATCAGGCTCGATCATGCGGCGCAGACGGGAAATCTGCACGTCGATGGAACGCTCGAGGGCATCCCACTCGCGGCCACGGGCCAGGTTCATCAGTTTGTCGCGGGTCAGCGGCTGACGCGCGTTCATCACCAGGGCCTTGAGTACCGCAAACTCACCGGTGGTGAGCATGTGCACTTCGTCGCCGCGTTTTAGTTCGCGGGTGGCCAGCGACAACACGTAATCACCGAAGGTGACGTTTTCGTCTTCGCTGCCCGGCGCGCCCGGTACTGGTGCGGCCTGACGACGCAGAACAGCTTTGACCCGCGCCATCAGCTCGTCCGGGTTGAACGGCTTGGCCAGATAATCGTCGGCGCCCAGTTCCAGACCCTTGATACGGCTCATCTCATCGCCCTTGGCGGTGAGCATGATGATCGGGATCTGGTTGTTCGCGGCCCGCAGACGCCGGCACGCGGTCAGACCGTCTTCACCGGGCAGCATCAGGTCGAGGACGACCAGATTGAAAACTTCACGCGACAGCAGACGATCCATCTGCTCGGTGTTCGGTACGGTACGGGCGCGATAGCCCTTGCTGACGAAAAAACGTTCCAGCAGGCTGCTTAAGCCCGGATCGTCGTCAACGATGAGAATTTTTTCGCCTTCAGCAGTTTGTGCAGTGCTGCTCATTGGATGCTCCTTTTAGCTCGGCGCGCATTATGGCGTAGCTGCCGTTATACGCACCGTGTGCATTGTTAGCAGATTTTTCCTTCACTGCCAGAAAACCGGGGTTTATGCCTACAGACTGCGACGCCCCCGAATGACAGAACGCTGGTTATAATGCGCGGCGTTTTGTGCCAGGCAACGTCTGAATCGTTACCGCAGGTGGCAGGCTTTTTTTCCTGCCGCGCGCAGTAATTGTTCGATTTCACGGGTCAATGGGCTGCCTTTTGACCCAGGCAGCGGCAATTTTCTAGCCGCTCAACCAGACTCCGGGCCTTTATTTCCGTGCCTGCGAGCCTGATTTCACAATATGTCAGGTGGTTTTATGGACAGCATCAACAGCCGCATTGCCGAGGAACTCGGCGTACGCCCACAACAGGTCGAAGCGGCCGTCGCGCTACTCGATGAAGGCTCTACCGTTCCCTTCATCGCCCGTTACCGGAAAGAAGTCACCGGCAGCCTCGATGACACCCAGTTGCGTCATCTGGAAGAGCGCCTGCGCTACCTGCGAGAACTCGACGAACGGCGCATCAGCATCCTCGCCAGCATCGAAGAGCAAGGCAAACTCACCCCTGCCCTCGAGCGCGACATCAAACTCGCCGACACCAAGACTCGCCTCGAAGACTTGTATCTGCCGTACAAGCAGAAGCGCCGTACCAAGGGCCAGATCGCCCTGGAAGCCGGCCTCGGCGACTTGGCCGATGGCCTGTTCAACGACCCCAACCTGACCCCGGAAACCGAAGCCGCACGCTTCGTCGATGCCGAAAAAGGCGTGGCCGACGTGAAGGCTGCGCTCGAAGGCGCCAAATACATCCTCATGGAACGCTTCGCAGAAGACGCCAGCCTGCTGGAGAAACTGCGTAACTACCTGAAACAGGAAGCGACCCTCAGTGCCCGCGTCATCGCTGGCAAGGAAGAGGAAGGCGCCAAATTCCGCGATTACTTCGAACACGACGAACCGCTGAAAAGCATGCCGTCGCACCGCGCGCTGGCGATTTTCCGTGGCCGCAACGAAGGCATCCTCAGCTCCGCGCTGAAAGTCGGCGACGAGCTGCCGGGCACCATGCACCCGTGCGAGGGCATGATCGGCCAGCAATTCAACATCCAGAATCAGAACCGCCCGGCCGACAAATGGCTCGGCGAAGTGGTGCGCTGGACGTGGAAGGTCAAGCTCTACACCCATCTGGAAACCGACCTGCTCGGCGAGCTGCGTGACGGCGCCGAAACCGAAGCGATCAACGTCTTCGCCCACAACCTGCACGACTTGCTGCTGGCTGCGCCGGCCGGCCCGCGCGCAACCCTGGGCCTCGACCCGGGCTTGCGTACCGGCTGCAAGGTCGCAGTGGTCGATTCGACCGGAAAACTGCTCGATCACGCCACGGTCTACCCGCACGTGCCGCACAACAAATGGGATCAGACCATCGCCATTCTGGCCGCCCTGTGCGCCAAGCATTCGGTTGACCTGATCGCCATCGGCAACGGCACCGCCAGCCGCGAGACCGACAAACTGGCAATCGAGCTGATCAAAAAATATCCAGCGATGAAAATGACCAAGGTCATGGTTTCCGAGGCCGGTGCATCGGTGTACTCGGCATCGGAACTGGCGGCCAAGGAATTCCCGGATCTGGATGTGTCGATCCGCGGCGCGGTGTCCATCGCCCGTCGTCTGCAGGATCCGCTGGCCGAGCTGGTGAAAATCGATCCGAAATCCATTGGTGTCGGCCAGTACCAGCACGACGTTTCGCAGTTGAAACTGGCGCGTGGTCTGGACGCTGTGGTCGAGGACTGCGTGAACGCCGTTGGCGTTGATGTGAACACTGCTTCGGTGGCGCTGTTGGCGCGGATCTCCGGCCTCAACGCGACGCTGGCGCAAAACATCGTCACGCACCGCGACGAACACGGTGCGTTCAAAACCCGCGCAGCGCTGAAGAAAGTCGCGCGTCTGGGCGAAAAAACCTTCGAACAGGCGGCCGGTTTCTTGCGCGTGATGAACGGCGACAACCCGCTGGACTCGTCGGCGGTGCACCCGGAAGCCTACCCGCTAGTGCAGCGCATTGCCGCTGAAACCGACCGCGACATTCGCTCGCTGATTGGCGATGCCGCGTTCCTCAAGCGTCTGGATCCGAAGAAATTCACCGACGAAACCTTCGGCCTGCCGACCGTGACCGACATCCTGCAAGAGCTGGAAAAACCCGGCCGCGACCCGCGTCCGGAGTTCAAGACTGCCGAGTTCCAGGAAGGCGTTGAAGACCTCAAAGACCTGCAACTGGGGATGATCCTCGAAGGCGTCGTCACCAACGTGACCGCATTCGGTGCCTTCGTCGACATCGGCGTGCATCAGGACGGTCTGGTGCACATCTCGGCGCTGTCGGAGAAGTTCATCAAGGATCCGCGTGAAGCGGTGAAGGCCGGCGATGTGGTGAAAGTGAAGGTCATGGAAGTCGACATCCCGCGCAAACGCGTTGGCCTGTCGATGCGCATGGGCGACACCCCGGGCGAGAAGATCGACGGCGCCCGTGGCTCGCGTCCAGGCTCGGCGCAACGCCAGCCTTCGAACAACGCGCCGCGCAAGGAAACTGCGACCGCAACGCCAGTGAACAACGCGATGGCCTCGCTGTTCGCCAATGCCAAGCAGTTGAAGAAACGCTGATGGAGATTCCGGCCGGGCTCGTCGAGAGCGCGTTTTTCAAGCTGTTGGGCTGCCGCCTGCACAGCCTGGAAACCGGGGTGGCGCAAGTCGCCCTGGTGCTGGAACCGGAACTGCGCAATCGCGGCGGAAAATTGCACGGTGGCGCGCTGTTCAGTCTGGTCGATATCGCCATGGGGCTGGCCTGTTCCAGCACTCATGGCTTCGATCAGCAGAGCGCGACCATCGAGTGCAAGATCAACTATATCCGCGCCGTTTCCGACGGTGAGGTCATGTGCACGGCGCGGGTGATTCACCCGGGCCGACGTACTTTGGTGGTCGAAGCCGACGTGATGCAGGGCGACAAACTGGTCGCAAAAGCGCAAGGCACGTTCGCTGTCCTGTAGCTACCGGTCATCATTTTGAGTTAATTTCGGCGCAACGAACCTTGTGGGAGCGAGCTTGCTCGCGAAGGCGGTGTGTCAGGCAACCGAAATGTTGGCTGATAAACCCTCTTCGCGAGCAAGCTCGCTCCCACAGGGATTGTGCAGTTCTTGACTGACCGGCAAATGGCCTGCCGCTACAAAACCAGGCGAAAACGCCAGTTTCAACTTCACCCTTGTAGACCGTCTTGCCCACCCCCATATTGGGGCGACTGACGCGTGAAGGAATCCAAATTGAGCGAACTTCTCAACCGCCGCCTGGCTCTGCTCGGCGAGCGCGCTAACCTCTCTCTGCTCGAGCAGTGCCTGCACGGTATCGAACGTGAATGCCTGCGCGTGACCAGCGAAGGTCGCCTGGCGCAAACGCCGCACCCCGAAGCCTTGGGTTCCGCGCTGACCAACGAACAGATCACCACCGACTACTCCGAGTCGCTGCTGGAATTCATCACGCCCGCCCTGCCCGACCCGGCTGATACCTTGGCGAGCCTGGACAAGATTCACCGTTTTGCCTACAGCAAACTCGGCAACGAGTACCTGTGGAGTCCATCGATGCCGTGCCCGTTGCCGGCCGAGGAAGACATCCCGATCGCCTATTACGGCACCTCCAACATCGGTCAGCTCAAGTACGTCTATCGCAAGGGCCTGGCCCTGCGCTACGGCAAGACCATGCAGTGCATCGCCGGGATTCACTACAATTTCTCCCTGCCGGAAAAGCTCTGGCCACTGCTGCGCGAAACCGAAGGTTTTGTCGGCACGGATCGCGATTTCCAGTCAACGTCCTATATCGCGCTGATCCGTAATTTCCGTCGCTACAGCTGGCTGCTGATGTACCTGTTCGGTGCCTCGCCTGCGCTGGACGCCGGTTTCCTGCGCGGTCGGTCGCATCAGTTGGAACAGCTCGATCCGGACACCTTGTATCTGCCATACGCGACCAGCCTGCGCATGAGCGACCTTGGTTACCAGAGCAACGCCCAGGCCGGTCTGACGCCGTGCTACAACGATCTGGCAAGCTACACCGACAGTCTGCGCAAAGCCGTGGCCACGCCATACGCACCGTACGTTGAAGTCGGCACGCACCAGGATGGCGAGTGGGTTCAGCTCAACACCAACATCCTGCAGATCGAAAACGAGTACTACTCCAACATCCGCCCGAAACGCGTGACCTACACCGGTGAGCGGCCGATTCAGGCGCTGGTGGCCCGTGGCATTCAGTACGTTGAAGTGCGTTGCCTGGACATCAACCCGTTCCTGCCAATGGGCATCGACCTCACCGAGTCGCGCTTCCTCGACGCGTTCCTGCTGTATTGCGCGTTGAACGACAGCCCGTTGCTGACCAATACCTCGTGCGGCAACGCCACCTCGAACTTCCTCAGCGTGGTCAAGGAAGGTCGTCGTCCAGGCCTGCAATTGCAGCGTGACGGTGAATCGGTGGAGATGAAGACCTGGGCGGCCGAACTGCTGGAGCAGATCGCTCCGCTGGCGGCGTTGCTGGATCAGAGCCATGGCGGCGATGCCCATAGCAAGGCGCTGGACGCGCAACTGGCCAAGGTCAGCGATCCGTCCCTGACACCTTCGGCGCAAGTGCTGGCGGCGATGGCAGAGCACAAGGAAAGCTTTGCGCAGTTCTCGTTGCGTCAGAGTCAGGCACATGCCGAGTTTTTCCGCAGCGAACCACTGGCGGCGGATGAGCAGGCGAAGTTTGAGGAGTTGGCGCGTACTTCTCTGGCAGCGCAGGCTGAGCTGGAGCAGAACGAAGTCGGTGATTTCGACGTATTCGTCGGGTCGTATCAGGCAAGCATTCTCGCAATCAGCAACTAAAAGCCCCTCACCCTAGCCCTCTCCCGGAGGGAGAGGGGACTGACCGCGGTGTTGATACGAAGTACGCCGACTTGAAATATCCAGCCGAAATCAGGCCTTGAAAAGCACAGAGATCGGCCCCCTTTCCCCCTCGCCCCCTTGGGGGCGGTCCGACGTTTCGGGAGGGCTGGGGTGAGGGGGCAAAGATCTAACGCCGAACGCAAGATCCGAAATATCCACAATTCTGATCGTTCCCACGCTCCGCGTGGTAACGCCTCAAGGGACGCTCTGCGTCCAGGTGACGCGGAGCGTCACCGGCTGCATTCCCACGCAGAGCGTGGGAACGATCTACCCCCCCAATCCCACCAAGCCTTAGATTTTTCCGCTCATAAGCTCATTCTAAAAAGTTATTTATTTACTGATTCTTAGATCATTTAGTCTCCTTTCACGCCGACGTTCGGTCGCCTGATATGGAGCTGTTCAATGAAACTGAATTTCCCGCTTCGCCTGCTCGCCCTAGCCTCTCTGGCTGCCGCGAGTTTTCTGGCCCAGGCCGCCGACCTTACCGTCGCCTACCAAACCACCGTTGACCCGGCGAAAGTCGCCCAGGCCGACGGCGCCTACGAAAAAGCCACCAAAGCCGACATCGCCTGGCGCAAGTTCGACAACGGCGCCGACATCATCGCCGCCATCGCCTCCGGTGACGTGCAGATCGGCTATCTCGGTTCGAGCCCGCTGACCGCCGCGATCACGCGCAAAGTCCCGGTCGAAACTTTCCTCATCGCCACGCAGATCGGCGCCGCTGAAGCACTGGTCGCGCGCGACGGTTCCGGCATCAAGACGCCACAGGATCTGATCGGCAAGAAAATCGCCGTGCCATTCGTATCGACCGGTCACTACAGCCTGCTCGCCGCGCTGAAGCACTGGAACATCGACCCGTCGAAGGTCACCGTGCTCAACCTCGCCCCGCCAGCGATCATTGCCGCGTGGAAACGCGGTGACATCGATGCCACCTACGTGTGGGATCCGGCACTCGGCGTGGCCAAGGAAAACGGCAAAGTGCTGATCACCTCCGGCGAACTGGCCAAGTTTGGCGCGCCGACCTTCGATGCGTGGATCGTGCGCAAAGACTTCGCCGAGAAGCACCCGGAAATCGTCACCGCGTTCGCCAAGGTCACCCTCGACGCCTACGCCGACTACCGCAAAGACCCGAAAGCCTGGCTCGCCGATCAGTCCAACGTCGACAAACTGGTGAAACTCTCCGGTGCCAAGGCCAGCGACATTCCGCTGTTGCTGCAAGGCAACGTCTACCCGCTGGCGGCGGACCAGGTCGTCAGCCTCGGCGCGCCGACCACCAAAGCCATCACTGACACCGCCGCGTTCCTCAAGGAGCAAGGCAAGGTCGAAGTGGTTCTGCCGGACTACGCGCCATACGTCAGCGCCAAATACATCACCAACTGATCGGGAGTTAACCGCGATGGCCTTGCTACAGCTGGAGCGCATCAGCGCACAGTACCCGGGCAGCCCGACACCGGTGCTGGCGGATATTTCTCTGACCCTGGGGCCTCAGCAATTGCTGGTGGCTCTCGGCCCGTCCGGCAGTGGCAAGACTTCGCTGTTGAACCTGATTGCCGGTTTCGTCGAGCCGAGCGCCGGGCGCATCACCCTCGACGGTGTGCCGGTCAAAGGCCCGAGCGCCGAACGGGGCGTGGTGTTCCAGGATGATGCGTTGCTGCCATGGCAGGACGTGCTGGCGAACGTCGCGTTCGGTCTGGAGCTGGCCGGTATCGCCAAGGACAAGCGCGAAAAAATCGCCCGAGAAATGCTCGCGCTGGTTGATCTTTCAGGGTTCGAAAGTCGCCGCATCTGGCAACTCTCCGGCGGCCAGAAACAACGTGTTGGCCTCGCCCGCGCCCTCGCCGCTGATCCGCGGGTGTTGCTGATGGACGAGCCTTTCGGTGCCCTCGACGCATTCACTCGCGAACAGATGCAGGAGCTGTTGCTGCAAGTCTGGCAGCGCACGGCCAAGCCGGTTTTCCTGATTACCCACGATATTGAAGAAGCGGTTTTCCTCGCCACTGACCTGATTCTGCTCGCACCGAATCCGGGGCAGATCGTTGAGCGCCTGCATCTGGATTTCGGTCAGCGTTATGCCGCCGGTGAATCCGCCCGGGCGATCAAATCCGATCCGAGTTTTATCGAAACCCGCGAACACGTGCTGAGCAAAGTGTTCTCGCAACGCAGCGCCGGGCAACGGCAGGAGCGCGCATGAGCAGTTACGACGTTTCCTCGGCTGCGGTAAAACCGGTCAGCGCTTCGGCGGTCATTCCTGTACGTCGCAGCCTCAGCACGCGCTGGATCAGCCTGCTGACGCTGTTCGCGTTGTTGGCCATCTGGTGGGCGGTGACTGCCACCGGGTTGATCGAACCACTGTTCCTGCCGCCACCGTCCGCCGTGCTGCAAAAGGGCTGGTTGCTGGCGACTACCGGTTACATGGATTCAACGTTGTGGCAGCACCTCGGCGCAAGCCTGAGCCGCATCGGTCTGGGCCTCGGTTTTGCGATTCTGACCGCCGTGCCGGTAGGCATTGCCATTGGCGCCAACCGCATCGCCCGTGGCGTGCTCGATCCGCTGATCGAGTTCTACCGCCCTATCCCGCCGTTGGCTTATCTGCCGCTGATCGTGATCTGGTGCGGCATCGGTGAGTTGTCGAAAGTGCTGCTGATTTATCTGGCGATTTTCGCGCCGATCGCTATTGCCACGGCGACCGGTGTGCGCACGGTTGATCCGGCGAAATTGCGTGCCGCGCAGTCGTTGGGCGCGACTCGCGTGCAGCTGATTCGTCATGTGATTTTGCCGAGCGCCCTGCCGGACATTCTCACTGGCGTGCGCATTGGTCTGGGCGTGGGTTGGTCGACCTTGGTCGCGGCGGAACTGATCGCGGCCACCAGCGGCTTGGGCTTTATGGTGCAGTCGGCTGCGCAGTTTCTGGTCACCGACGTGGTGGTGCTGGGGATTCTGGTCATCGCCCTGATCGCCTTCGCCATGGAAATGGGCCTGCGCGCCCTGCAGCGCAAACTGGTGCCGTGGCACGGCCAGGCCCACTAAATCGCCTTGTGAAAATTCCCCTGTGGGAGCGAGCCTGCTCGCGATTGCGGTGTGTCATTCACCACAGCATTGACTGCCAGTCTGCAATCGCGAGCAGGCTCGCTCCCACAAAAAGCATGACACTCCGAATTCGAAGAGAAAGACCATGAGCAGCCTCAATATCACCCCATTAAGCTCAGCCCTCGGCGCACAGATCAGTGGCGTCGACATCAGCCAGCCGTTGACCCTGGAACACCGCGACGCGATCGAGCAGGCGCTGCTCAATTATCAAGTGCTGTTCTTCCGCAACCAGCCAATCGAACCGCCGCAACAAGCGCGTTTCGCCGCGTACTTCGGTGATCTGCACATTCACCCGATCTACCCGAACGTACCGGAACAACCGGAAGTGTTGATCCTCGACACCGCCGTCACCGACGTGCGCGACAACGCGATCTGGCACACCGACGTGACCTTCCTGCCGACGCCGGCGATGGGCGCGGTGCTCAGTGCAAAGCTGTTGCCGGAATTTGGTGGCGACACGCTGTGGGCCAGCGGGATTGCTGCGTACGAAGCGCTGTCGGCGCCAATGAAAGCCTTGCTCGAAGGGCTTACCGCGACTCACGATTTCACTCGCTCGTTTCCGCTGGAGCGCTACGGCAATACGCCGGAAGCGTTGGCGCAGTGGGAAGAGGCCCGACGCAAGAATCCACCGCTGTCGCACCCGGTGATTCGTACGCATCCGGTCAGCGGGCGGCGTTCGTTGTTCGTCAATGAAGGCTTCACGTCGAAGATCAATGAGCTGTCGGAAACCGAGAGCGAGGCGATTCTGAAGTTTCTGTTCGCCCATGCAACGCGACCGGAATTCACCATTCGCTGGCGTTGGCAGCAGGACGACATTGCGTTCTGGGATAACCGCGTGACGCAGCATTACGCGGTGGATGATTATCGGCCGGCGCGGCGGGTGATGCAACGGGCGACGGTGTTGGGCGATGTGCCGTTTTTTCGCTGAGTCCTTTCAAAGGCAAAAGCCCCTCACCCTAACCCTCTCCCGGAGGGAGAGGGAACTGATTGGGGGATGCTTTAGAGGTACGCCGACCTGATATTGTTTTGCTGAATCCATAATCGACTCGGTATTTCAGGTCGATGTATGACGCAAGACAACTCGGTTGGCTCCCTCTCCCTCTGGGCGGTCCGACGTTTCGGGAGGGCTGGGGTGAGGGCCGCTTATTCTGCCGTCGAAGGCTTCTCCCAAAGATTGATCCCACCCTCTTGGGCAAACCGGTCAATCTCCGCCAATTCCTCAGCACTGAAGCTCAAATTCTTCAACGCCCCGACGTTCTCGATAATCTGCTCCGGCCGGCTCGCCCCAATCAGTGCCGAGGTCACCCGAGGATCCCGCAACGTCCACGCCAGCGCCAGTTGCGCCAGGCTCTGGCCGCGACGCTTGGCGATCTCGTTCAATGCGCGCACATGAGCGATGTTGGCATCAGACAGGTGCGAAGCCTGCAACGAACCGCCGCCCGGACGATTGACCCGCGCATCCGCCGGCACGCCGTTGAGGTATTTGTCGGTGAGCAGACCTTGCGCCAACGGAGTGAAAGCAATCACGCCCGTGCCGAGTTCATCGGTGGTATCCAGCAGGTCTTTTTCCACCCAGCGATTGAGCAGGTTGTACGCCGGCTGATGGATCAACAGCGGTACTTTCCACTCTTTCAACAGCGCAGCGATCTCGCGGGTTTTTACCCCGGAATACGACGAGATACCGATGTACAACGCCTTGCCCTGTTGCACCGCGGTGGCGAGGGCGCTGGCGGTTTCTTCCAGCGGGGTGTCCGGGTCGAAACGGTGCGAATAGAAGATATCCACGTAGTCCAGACCGAGGCGTTGCAGGCTCTGGTCGAGGCTGGCCAGCACGTATTTGCGCGAGCCGCCGCCCTGGCCGTAAGGGCCGGGCCACATGTCCCAACCCGCCTTGCTGGAGATGATCAGCTCGTCGCGGTACTGCTTGAAGTCTTCGCGCAGCAGGCGACCGAAATTGATCTCGGCACTGCCGTAGGGCGGGCCGTAGTTGTTGGCCAGGTCGAAGTGGTTGATGCCCAGGTCGAACGCGGTGCGTAACAAGGCGCGCTGGGTGTCGATCGGCGTGCTGTCACCGAAGTTGTGCCACAGACCCAGCGACAACGCCGGCAGCACCAGACCGCTGCGGCCGACGCGGCGGTAAGGGATGGAGTCGTAGCGGTTTTCGGCAGCGGTGTAAGTCATCGAATCCTCTCTTGTCTGTCTTGAATAGGGTGTCGACTGCTTCGCGAGCAAGCTCGCGAAGGGTGTTACACAAATCGATTGCCGGGTCGGGCCAGACCCAGGTTCTCGCGCAAGGTCCGGCCTTCATACTCGGTTCTGAACAGCCCGCGCCGTTGCAGTTCCGGGACCACGCCATTGGCGAAGTCTTCGAGCCCGCCGGGCAAGTGCGGCACCAGCACGTTGAAACCGTCCGCTGCACCCTGTTCGAACCATTCCTGCAAACGATCGGCAATCTGCTCCGGCGTACCGACCAGGCTGTAATGCCCGCGTCCGCCAGCAATCTTGCGCCCCAGTTCGGCAAGGCTCAGGTTCTCCCGGCCCGCCAGTTCAGTGAGCAGTTTCTGCCGGCTCTGCTGACCGCTTTCGGTCATCGGCAAGTCCGGCAACGGCCCGTCCAGCGGGTACTTCGACAAATCGAAGTTGCCCAGCATACGCCCAAGCAAGGCAACGCCAACCTCGGGTTCGACTAATTGCTGAAACGTTTCACATTTTTCCCGCGCTTCGGCTCCGGTGCCGCCGACCACGACGAAAACCCCGGGCATGATTTTCAGTGCATCGGCGCTGCGACCGTACTTGGGCAAACGTGCTTTGAGGTCGGCGTAGAACGCCTGAGCGTTGGCCAGAGAGGTCTGCGCGGTGAACACCACCTCAGCGGTCTGCGCCGCCAATTCGCGCCCAGTCTCGGAAGAACCGGCCTGCACGATCACCGGTTGCCCCTGCGGCGAACGCGCAACGTTCAGCGGACCTTTGACCCTGAAGTGTTCACCAACGTGATCCAGCACATGCAATTTCGAAGGGTCGTAATACGCTCCGCTGGCCTTGTCGCGAAAGAAGGCATCGTCCTCCCAACTGTCCCAAAGCCCGGTCACCACCTGATGAAACTCGCGGGCTCGGCTGTAGCGTTCGGCGTGGCCAATGTGTTCGTCACGCCCGAAATTCAGCGCTTCGGCAGCATTGTCCGACGTCACCAGATTCCACCCCGCGCGGCCACCCGACAGGTGATCGAGCGAAGCAAATTTGCGCGCGACGTGATACGGCTCGTTGTAACTGGTGGTCGCCGTGGCGATCAGGCCGATATGCGCGGTCACCGCACTAAGGGCCGAGAGCAAGGTCAGCGGTTCAAAGTGATCGGAACGCGCCATGCGGCTGGCGATGTCCTGAGTTGGCGCGGCGACGCTGTCAGCGACAAACAACGCATCGAACTTCGCCGCCTCGGCAATTTGCGCCAGCCGCTTGTAATGGGCGAAATCCAGACCCGCATTCGCCGGCACATCCGGATGACGCCACGCTGCCACATGGTGCCCGGTGGCCATAAGGAATGCACCGAGTTTCAACTGTCTGCTCATCTCAGAAATCCTTGCGCAGTTGCACGCCGAAGTAGCGCTCGTCATCCCGTGGCACGGCGCGATAGATGTAATTGCCGCCGCTGGCGAGCAATGGCGAGTACGACTTGTCGGTGAGGTTTTTGCCCAGCAGTGCCACGCGCCAGCCATTGCTGTAATCAGCCAGCGCGACACTGGCGTTCCAAAGACCGTAGGCGCCCTGCTTGGTGTCGACGTTCTGGCTGATGTCGTACTGCACTTCGCTCTGCCAGCTATAGTCGGTGCCGAGTTCGATATCCAGGCCGTTATCCAGCGGGATGCTGTAGTCAGCGCGCACGTAGCTTTTCCAGTCCGGACTGAACGGCAGCGGTTTACCGTTGACGTTGCACGACGCCGCTGCGCCTGCCGGGCAGGCGAATTCGTCGATGCGCGCACGGGTGTAGGCGAGTGCGCCGGACAGTTTCAATTGCTGGGTGGCCTGCAAGGCGTAATCGAGTTCGACGCCCTCGGTGCTGACGCTGCCAGCGTTGATCAGGCGCGTCACCACTTGCCCGGCGACGGTGTCGAAGAAGTTCGCCTGATAGTTGTCGTAATCGCTGTGGAACACCGCGAGATTGGTGGTCAGGCGATTGTTCCAGGAAGTGGCTTTGATGCCCGCTTCCCAGGTGTTGGAGGTCTCCGGTTTCAGCGCTTCGGTATCGCGCGGCTGCATGTTGAAGAAGACGTTGTAGGCCGGGCCTTTGTAGCCGCGCGAGTAGGTCAGATAGGTAGTGACAGCATCGCTCAAGTCGTACTGCACACCGAGGCGGCCGGACCAACCGTCTTCGTCCACTGAACCGGAACTGCTGGTGGCCGGTTGAATGCCGCTGACGGTGGTCGACGAGGTCGAGACGCGGCGGTGATCGTATTCCAACTCATCGTGGGTGTAGCGCAGGCCGGCGATGCCACGAAAATCCGAGGTGAAGTTCAGCGTGCTCTCACCGAACAACGCATAGCTGTCGCTGGTGGTGCTGTAATCGGCGACGCCTCGGTCGGTGCGCGTGGTGGTGTTCAGCGTGCGCTGATAGGTCTCGTCATCCTTGCCGTGCATGTAGAACAGGCCGCCGACGTACTCAAGAAACTCGCCCTTCGGCGAGGCCAGGCGCAGCTCTTGCGAATATTGATCGAAGGCCAGATCACCTTTGTCCGCCGTGCCGGGGAACGCCGCCGTCACCGTACCGAGACGGTCACCGTCCTGATACTGGGTGTTGTCCCAACCGCGCCATGCGGTGATCGACGTCAGGGTGTAATCGCCCAGTTGCCAGTCGAGCTGGCCGGACAGGCCCTTGTTGGTGTCCTCGACATGGCTGCGGGTGTCGGTGTTGATATCGCGATTGTGGCTAGTCGCATTGACCGGGTTCAGCGCGTTGGCGAAGGCCGGCGTCAGCGACTTGCTGACCACGCCGTTGGGGCCGTCGTCATGGGACTGCATGTAGTCGGCGATCAGGGTGAAGGTGACGTCGTCATTCGGGGTGAATTCGAGTTTGCCGCGCACGCCGCGATGGTTGTAGCCGTTGACCTCCTGGCCATTGTGCTGGTTGTCGACGTTGCCGTCGTAGGTGCCGAACAGCGTGCTGATCGAGCCTTTCAACGTGTCCGGAATCAGGCTGCCGCCGATGCCGAAACGGGTGCGACTTTCGTTGCCGCTGTAGTACGACTGATCGATGTAGCCATGGGTCTCGGCGGTGGGTGCCTTGCTGGTGATGTTGAGTACACCGGCCGAGGCGTTCTTGCCGAACAGCGTACCTTGCGGGCCGCGCAGCACTTCGACGCGCTCCAGATCCAGCAAGTCGAGAGTGGATTGCCCGGGACGCGCGTAGACCACGCCGTCGATCACCGTCGCCACGGTCGGCTCGACACCCGGCGAGGTGGAAATCGTGCCGACACCGCGCACGAACAACGAGGTGTCCTTGTTCGAAGCGCCAGTGCGGAAGTTCAGCGACGGCACTTGCTGGACGATGCTCGCCACGCCGTTGCGGTTGTCGCGCTCAAGTTGTTCGCCGTCGATCACCGACACCGCGACCGGCACTTTTTGCAGTGACTCTTCGCGGCGGGTCGCGGTGACTGTCACCGATTTGAGTGTTGGCTCCTGATCACTGCTCTCGGCAGCGAATGCGTTGGGCAACGGCAGCGCCGCCAACCCCGTGAATAACCAGCCGGCGGCGCGGATCGATTGCGCCAGTTTGTTTGTCGCCCCAGGAATGTTGTGCATGTTTGCCCGCTCGAAATTGGCCCTTAACCGCTGCCGTTCTGCGACGACAGCGCCTGAATCGGTGTCTTGGGCATTCGCTCGAGCGAGTAGCAGACAGCGCGCTTTGTTAGCGCTACCATCGACAGTATTGGCAAGCCGCACATAGAGCGTCAAATACTGAAAAATTACTTTTATATGCGATTTGGTTTTTAAGAAGGATCGAGCCTTGAGCGAAGAAAAACCCCGCAAACGCCGTGGCGCCGGGCGTGTAACGCTGAATGCCGTGGCGCGTGAGGCCGGGGTTTCGGCGATCACCGTGTCACGCTATTTCAACCAGCCTGAGCAGGTTTCGCCCGAGCGTCGCGAGCGGATTGCGGCGGTGGTGGCCGAGTTGGGTTACGTACCGAATCTGGTGGCCGGCGGGCTGGCCTCGGCGCGAGGGAAAATCGTCGGCATGGTGATCCCGAATATCTCCGGGCCGATCTTCGCCAATACCATTCAAGGCTTCAGCGACACACTCAGCCGCCATGGCTATCAGCTGTTGCTGGCGTCGAGTTACTTCAGCACTGAACAAGAAGAAAACGCCGTGCGTGCGTTTCTCGGCTGGTCGCCGGCGGCGCTGGTGCTGACCAGTCACTTTCACAGTGTGGGCACGGAAAAGATGATCGCCGAGGCGGATGTTCCGGTGATCGAGACGTGGGATTACCAGCCGGAGCGTGAGCCGATGCAGATCGGTTTTTCGCATTTCGAGGTAGGCGTGACAGCCGCCAGATATCTGCTGGAAAAAGGCTACCAACGTATCGCCTTCGTGCAGAACAGCGCTGCGGGCGACTTCAGCGCATTGGAACGCCGCGACGGTTACGCGGCGACCTTGCGCGAATCCGGCCTGGCCCCTTTGATCTACGCCCCTGACGCCGATCGTGCGCCATTCGAGGCCGGCAAACAGGCGATGGATGCGCTGATGAATGCCTCACCGCGCCCCGACGCAATCATTTTCGCCAACGACAACCTCGCCGCCGGCGGCCTGCTCGCCGGGCAACGCGCAGGCCTCAAGATCCCCGAGGACTGCGCCGTCCTCGGTTTCGGCGATTACCCGTTCGCCGAGATGCTGCTACCTAGCCTGAGCACGATCAAACCGCCGGCGCTGGAGATCGGCGTACTGGCCGCAACACGCGTATTGGAAAGTCTTGGCGTGTTGCCGAGCGACGAAGTGCAACGTCTGAACCTGCTGCAGTGCCAAGTCATCGAACGGGAAAGTACCTGACTTCGCTATACCGACAGTTCGCGCAAGGCGGCCGCCGCGAGAAATCCGGAACGGGATCGATAGCGCTGGTCACGGCGGACTGTCTGGTCGATACGCTCAAGCAACTGCTCCGGCAGCGTGGCGTTAAAACGCACTGACTTGCCGAAATACGGGGTGATATCAAAATCGACCACGCCCCAGATCCCTCCCGCGTAATCCGGGTTATCGAGATGAGCATCAATGTCCCGCACTTGCGGTAACGGCGCGTTGTCGGCGACCAACCCCTCATAGTGAAGCGCCAATGCCTCCTGAGTATTTTCAAACGCCTCAGCGACCGTAGTGCCTGCGGAGAAACAACCCGGGACATCCGGGATGATCACTCCGTAGTCTGAGTCGACATCCTTGTGCAGAACGACAGGGAATTTCATATGAGTGAGTCCTTCCTCTGACAGGCCCATAAAACGGCCTTCGTTTCCAATAACGGGCCTCATTTCAAGCCCGCCTGTTTCAAAATGCTGTTGATCGTGCCCTTAGGCAGATCCGAATCAGGGTGCTTGATCGTCACCCTTCCTGGCTTGTGCGGATGCTTGTATTGGTGGTGGCTGCCTTTCACCGCCACGAGATACCAACCATCGTCTTCGATCATCCTGATCATTTCCCGACTGCGCATTTCCTTTGCCCTGTTCGACAGCTAGAGCCATTTACTCTAGAGGGCGCAGTAGCCTTTGATACACACGATACACACTCGGATAAATATTAGCTCACTGGACAATCGCTCGGTTATGGGGCAGATCAACGGCAACCGCGGGCCAGCAAGCAGAACACGTCGCCGGCCAAACTCTCTGTGAGGGTCGCAAAATATGTCCAATAGAGATGTGGTGGGACTGGATTGGCTATGCTCCAAAGGACACCGAGGTGGCCCCTTCGCGAGCAGGCTCGCTCCCACAGGGATTTCCTGTGTACATGAAATCCCTGTGGGAGCGAGCCTGCTCGCGAAAGCGATCCTTCAGGCAATGCACCTCCACCAGGCAGAACCCGCCATGCACACCGCCATCATCATTTTCTTCGGCCTGGTCCTGCTCGCTCTGATGCTCTACATCGGCGAGCGCATCGGCTTCAGCCGCCAGACCATGGCCTACGGCTTCGCCGCCCTGTGGCTGGCGTTGACGGTGATTAATGGAGCGGTGGGCGTGGTGCATGCCGGCCAGTCCGTGGGTTCGGAAATAGCGATTGGCAGTGCGGTATTCGGCGTGCCGATGGCGGCGATGGTGTTGTTCATGGTGCTGAGCGCCGAGTCCTGAGCAGACCCGGCGCCCAACCGCCGATCAACGCACCAGATGCAGGAACTGCATGTGCCGTTCGTACTGATCGAGGATGTCGTTGATGATCTGTTCTTTGGTGTAGCCGACCAGATCGTAGTCCTGACTGCCCTCGCTCAAGTGCACTTCGGCGCGATAGTAACGGCGATTGTTGAGCTGCTTCGAGCCCATCCCGCCACGCGCGAAGGACGGCGTGAAGTAGCCGCGCATCTGCACCTGATAGATGAACGGATGCGCATCACCATGGCCGATTTCGAGGCTGACGCTGTCATTCGCCGGATCAGGCTGGGTGACCACGTTGAGGCCTTTTTCAACGAACACCGCCGTCACTTCTTCAATTGCCGGGCGTACCGTGGTGTCCATGAAACGGTACACCTCGTCGCGCGACGGGAAGTGCACCGCCTGACTCAGCCGCTGACGCCAGCCGCCCGTACCGCGCCGTGAACCGGAGACCGGTGCCAGCGAGTGCAACTGCGCGATCTGCTTCTGCGACTCCAGATAGAACGCCTTGTGCAGACCCCACATCATCAACAGCAGGATCAACGAGAACGGCAACGAGGTCAGCACTACCGCTGATTTCAGCGCATCGATACTGCCGGAGAACAACAGCGCACTGGTGATCAACGCGGTCATTGCGCCCCAGAACACCCGCAGCCATTTCGGTCCGTCTTCGTCCGGATTACCGCCCTTGGCCGACAGCGTCGAGAGCACCACGGTGCCGGAATCGGCAGACGTCACGAAGAACACGAAGCTGATAAACACCGTCACAGCGATGACGGTTTTGCTCCACGGGTAGGTTTCCAGCAGCAGGTAAATGCTCATCGACGGATTGTCGATGGCCGACATGCCCAATGCGCTCATGCCGTGGTTGAGCACTTGGTCCAGTGCGCTGTTGCCGAAAATCGACATCCACGCGAGGGTGAAACCGAGCGGAATCAACAGCACGCCGAAAACGAATTCACGGATGGTCCGGCCACGGGAAATCCGCGCGATGAACAGGCCCACGAACGGCGACCATGCAATCCACCAGGCCCAGTAGAACACTGTCCAGCCACCAAGCCAGTCGCTCGGTTTGTCGTAGGCGTAGAGGTCGAAACTCTTCATCGGCAAGGCGCCGAGATAGTCGCCGAGGTTCTGGATCAAGGTGTTGAGCAGGTGCTGGGTAGGCCCGGCGAACAACACGAACAGCAGCAGCGCACAGGCCAGCAGCATGTTGATGTCGGACATCACCCGCACGCCTTTATCGACGCCGGAGACGGCAACGATGATCGCCGCGCCCATCATCAGTGTGATCAGGCCGACCTGAATCCACTGGGTGTGAGCGATGCCGAACAGGTAGTCGAGACCGGAGTTGAGGTGCAGCACCCCAAAACCCATGTCGGCGCCCAGACCGAACACCGTAGCGATGATGCCGAAGCCGTCCACCGCGTAACCGATCGGGCCGTTGATGCGCTTGCCGATCAGCGGATACAGCGCCGAACGCAAGGCCAGCGGCAGGTTGTGACGGTAAGCGAAATACGCCAACGCCATGCCGACGAAGGCGAACACGCCCCAGCCATGCAGGCCCCAGTGCAAGAACAGAATCTGCATCGCCTGACGCGCCGCATCCGCCGTGCCCGCCTCGCCTTGCGGCGGCTGGAGCATATGGGTCAGCGGTTCAGAGACGCAGAAGAAGAACAGCGTGATGCTGATCCCGGCGGCGAACAGCATGCCGGCCCATGACAAGTAACTGAATTCGGGCTCGTCGTGGTCGGCACCGAGTTTTATCTTGCCGTAGCCGGATAAGGCGGTGACCACCACGAAGACCAGATACAGGGTCATCGCGAGCATGTAGTACCAGCCGACCGTATTGGCCGCCCAGTTTTGCGCTTCCAGCAGCCAGGCGCCTGCCTGCTCCGGCATGGCGATGACAACGAGACCAAACAGCAGAATGACCGTCGCGGCAAAGTAGAACACCGGCGGATTCATGCGTACCAGACCGCTGGCGGGGGTAGACGATGCACTCATGAAACGTGCACCTCGAGGGGTTGAAACGTGGCTGAAATGATCGGACTCAGCAAAGGCAAGCCTCCTGTTGTGAGCGGGCAGCGAACCACCGGTTTAACTTGAATGAACGTTCAAGTTAAACATGGATAGGGTGGCAAGGACTAATCGTACGGCTAGGCGGTAGTTTTCCTACGCTAGCTCAAGGATGGGTATGACGCGGGTTTGAGGGTATTCGTTCACTGGAGAATTGGCTGATTGCCATTATCTTGATTTGGTCTGAAAATCATTCGCGAGCAGGCTCGCTCCCACATTTGAAACGCATTCCAGTGTGGGAGCGAGCCTGCTCGCGAAGAGGCCAGAAGCCGCAACGCAATTTCAGAGCCTACTTCTGCGTCCCGTCATCATGCTGCAAATTGGCCTGAGTCAAATTGCACCCCGCCGGCACACTCCGCGTCAGCCACACATTGCCGCCAATGGTCGACCCCTTGCCAATGGTGATCCGCCCGAGAATCGTCGCCCCGGCATAAATCACCACGTCATCTTCAACGATCGGATGGCGCGGATGGCCCTTCTGCAACTGCCCGTCCTCATCCGCCGGGAAGCGCTTGGCACCCAAGGTCACGGCCTGATAAATCCGCACGCGCTCACCAATGATCGCCGTCTCGCCGATCACCACGCCCGTGCCGTGATCGATAAAGAAACTACGGCCGATCTGCGCACCCGGATGGATATCGATACCGGTCGCCGAATGGGCGATTTCCGCGCTGATACGCGCCAGCAACGGCAAACCGGCGCGATACAAATGGTGCGCGAGGCGATGGTGAATCACCGCAAGAATCCCCGGGTAGCACAGCAGCACTTCGTCGACACTGCGTGCCGCCGGATCACCGTGATAGGCCGCCAGCACATCGGTGTCGAGCAGCGTGCGCAGGCCCGGCAGTGCGAGGGCGAAATCCTGCACGATCTGAATCGCGCGTGCTTCGACTTCGGTGTCGGCCTGCGCACTATGGCGGGCGACGTAACGCAGCTCCAGGCGGGTCTGCGCCAGCAACGCATTCAGCGCGACATCGAGGGTGTGGCCGACGTAGAAATCTTCACTCTCTTCGCGCAGATCCACCGGGCCCAGACGCATCGGGAACAACGCGCCACACAATGCTTCAAGAATCTCCGCCATCGCTGCGCGGGACGGCAACTCGCGACCGCCCTGCTCGCCGGACGCCCGGCCGTTCTGTGCCCGCCACTGATCCCGCGCGCTGCGCAGTTGACTGACGATGGTCTGCAATTGCCAATGGCTGGAACGCTCGCTCACGGTAAAGACTCCTCACGGGCGGCCGGACTGTCTGGCCGCGTCAACGGCGCCTACTTTACGGCATGCTCGCGAAGGCGAATTAAGAACCGATAGTGCTGGGCTCAGTTCATTTGGCTATAAGCGATTCACGGTTGCCCCTGCAAAAGCGCGTGCCTATAGTCCTTTCATCTTCCTCCGCCAGTACGGACTCATGATCAAACAACAGCTGGACCGCTTTGACCGTCTCGACCTGTTCGGCCACCCGACGCCCCTGGAAAAACTCGAACGCTTGTCCACCTGGCTCGGCCGCGAGGTGTACATCAAGCGCGATGACTTGACGCCACTGGCCATGGGCGGCAACAAATTGCGCAAACTCGAATACCTCGCCGCCGATGCCTTGGCGCAAGGTGCCGATACGCTAATTACCGCCGGTGCGCTGCAATCGAACCACGTTCGTCAAACCGCCGCACTCGCCGCCAAACTCGGTCTTGGCTGTGTGGCGCTGCTGGAAAATCCGCTGGGCACTGACGACAGCAATTACACCGGCAACGGCAACCGCCTGCTGCTGGATCTGTTCGATACCAAGGTCGAACTGGTCGACAACCTCGACAACGCCGACGAACAACTGACCGCCCTCGCCGCCCGCCTGCGCAGCAACGGCAAGAAGCCGTATCTGGTGCCAATCGGTGGCTCCAATGCGCTCGGTGCGTTGGGCTATGTGCGCGCCGGTCTGGAACTGGCCGAGCAGATCAACGACACCGGCCTGAATTTCGCCGCCGTGGTGTTGGCCTCGGGCAGTGCCGGGACGCACAGCGGTCTGGCATTGGCGTTGAGCGAAGTGCTGCCGCAATTGCCGGTGATTGGCGTGACGGTTTCGCGCAGTGAAGAAGATCAGCGGCCGAAGGTTCAGGGACTTGCCGAACGCACGGCGGCGCTGCTCGGCGTCGAACTGCCGGCCAGCTTCAAGGTCGAGTTGTGGGACGAATATTTCGGCCCGCGTTATGGCGAGCCGAATGCCGGGACGCTGGCGGCGCTGAAGCTGCTGGCGAGTCAGGAAGCGGTGTTGCTCGATCCGGTGTACACCGGCAAGGCCATGGCAGGTTTACTCGACGGGATTGGTCGTCAGCGCTTTGATGAAGGCCCGATCATCTTCCTGCATACCGGTGGGGCGCCGGCGTTGTTTGCCTACAAGGACTTCCTGTAACAGAAGATCAAAACGGCAGCTTCTACAAGTGATCTCATGCAGGAGCTGCCGCAGGCGGCGATCTTTTTCCACAGACAATACATATTCCAATAAAGAATAACATTTCATATATTAAGTATTTTCAAGTCTAACACAGACATCTTATAGTCTCGCCGCAGGCGAATTTCGCGAGAGACGCATAAGCTGCTTTAAGGCAGGATAGCGCTGTCGTCCGAATCACCCATTCGCCAACTTTGCTTAAGCGTCTTCCATAAGAAAACACAGGGGCTTGTCATGAATTTTTCCGCACTACGTCGCAATCTGCTGGTGGGTTCGCTGGGGCTTGCGCTGAGCGCCGGTCTGATCGGCCAGGCAGTGGCCGGTGAACAGTTGCAACAGATCAAGGACAAAGGCGTTATCAACGTCGGCCTGGAAGGCACTTACCCACCGTTCAGCTTCGTTGATGCCGACGGCAAGCTGTCCGGTTTCGAAGTTGAACTCTCCGAAGCGCTGGCGCAAAAACTCGGCGTCAAAGCCAAGATTCAGCCAACCAAGTGGGACGGCATTCTCGCCGCGCTGGAATCCAAGCGTCTGGACGTTGTGGTCAATCAGGTGACCATCTCCGAAGAGCGCAAGAAGAAGTATGACTTCTCCGAGCCGTACACCGTTTCCGGCATTCAGGCGCTGGTGCTGAAGAGCAAGGAAGCCGCGTTGAACATCAAGACCGCCAATGACCTGTCCGGCAAGAAAGTCGGCGTAGGTCTGGGCACCAACTACGAACAATGGGTCCGCGCCAACGTGCCGGGCGCCGACGTCCGTACTTACGACGATGATCCGACCAAGTTCGCCGACCTGAACAACGGCCGCACCGACGCCATCCTGATCGATCGTCTGGCTGCACTTGAGTACGCCAAGAAAGCGCCAAAAACCGTCGCTGCCGGTGAAGCTTTCTCCCGTCAGGAATCCGGTATTGCCCTGCGTAAAGGCGAGCCTGAGTTGCTGGCTGCATTGAACAAGGCGCTCGACGAACTGCGTGCCGACGGCACCCTTGAGAAGCTGTCGAAAAAATACTTCAACGCAGACGTCACTAAATAATGGAAGCAGGTTTTCAGTTCGGACTGGACTTCCCGCAGTTGAGCCAGCAAATCGCCGAAACCACACAGCTGTTGGTGGACTCCGCGCCCTTCCTGTTCAAGGGCGCGTATTTCACGGTCATCCTCAGCCTAGGCGGGATGTTCTTCGGGCTGCTGCTGGGCTTCGGCCTGGCATTGATGCGCCTGTCGCGCTTCAAATCGGTCAGCTGGCTGGCCCGCGTCTACGTGTCGTTCTTCCGCGGTACGCCGTTACTGGTGCAGCTGTTCGTGATCTATTACGGCTTCCCGCAACTGGGAATAGAGCTTGATCCACTGCCAGCGGCACTGATCGGCTTTTCGCTGAACATGGCCGCGTACGCCTGTGAAATCCTCCGTGCCGCGATCGGTTCGATCGAGCGCGGCCAGTGGGAAGCCGCTGCGAGCATCGGCATGACCCGCGCGCAAACCCTGCGCCGGGCCATCCTGCCGCAAGCGATGCGCACGGCGTTGCCACCGCTGGGCAACAGCTTCATTTCACTGGTCAAGGACACGGCACTGGCCGCCACCATTCAGGTGCCGGAGCTGTTCCGTCAGGCACAGTTGATAACCGCCCGGACTTTCGAAGTCTTCACCATGTATCTTGCCGCCGCGCTGATCTACTGGATTCTGGCCACGGTGCTTTCGCACTTCCAGAACAAGCTGGAAGAGCGGGTCAATCGGCACGACCAGGAGTCCTGACCCCATGATTGTCGTGGAAAAACTGACCAAGCAATTCAAGGGTCAGGTCGTGCTCAACGGCATCGACCTCGAGGTCAAGGAAGGCGAAGTCGTCGCGATCATCGGCCCCAGCGGGTCGGGGAAAACGACGTTCCTGCGCTGCCTGAACTTCCTTGAACAACCCACCAGTGGCCGGATCAAGGTCGGCGATATCGAAATCGATACCAGCCGCCCGCTGAACCAGCAGCAAAGTCTCGTGCGCAACCTGCGCCAGCATGTGGGCTTCGTGTTCCAGAACTTCAACCTGTTCCCCCATCGCACCGCACTGGAAAACGTCATCGAAGGCCCGATCGTGGTCAAGAAGATGCCGCGCGACGAGGCAATTGCGTTGGGCAAAAAGCTGATGGCCAAGGTCGGACTCGCCGGTAAGGAAGACGCTTATCCGCGTCGTCTTTCGGGTGGTCAGCAACAGCGCGTAGCGATTGCCCGGGCGCTGGCGATGGAACCGGAAGTGATTCTGTTCGACGAGCCGACTTCGGCGCTTGACCCGGAACTGGTCGGCGAAGTGCTGGCGACGATTCGTGGCCTGGCTGAAGAAAAACGCACCATGGTGATCGTCACCCACGAGATGGGTTTTGCTCGTGACGTGGCCAACCGTGTGGTGTTTTTCGATAAAGGTGTGATCGTCGAACAAGGTGAAGCGAAGGCATTGTTTGCCAACCCGAAAGAAGAACGTACTAAACAGTTTCTCAGCAAGTTTCTGAATCACGCCTGAGAACTTTTATTGCATCACCGACAACTTCCACGGATGGAAGTCCCCTTTATAAAACATCTAGCTGCTTCAGTCCCTCTCAAACAAAACATATCCCTAACAGTACATATATATGTTCTGCAACAGATAACACCCGCCTCCTTCCATGCCACATCAAATGATAGTGCTCAAATAAATCCGCGCATAAAACGCCGGGAAAGCCCTGTGCCTCGTGGTTCATTTCGCCTGACCACCTAGGCATATGGCCGCAATGGCGTAGGAAACTTCTGATTAATTCGTAATTCACGGATTAACTAATATCGTCTATTGACACCCCATCCCGCAGACTCTTATCTAGTCGGCAACCGGCATCAACTAGTTCAACCACCCCCGTCTTCAACTTGAATAAAAGCCCAAAGCTTTATTGCCAGTTTATTCACGCTTTTTGTTCTTTCAGAAACGGACTTCGCTGCAAGGCTTCAAGGAGAGAAATCGATGACCCGCACTTCGCACACCCCCGAAATGGCAGCGCCGACCCTCGCGCCAGCGCAAAAAACCGGCATCAATCTGGCTGCCGCCGCACACCTCTTGATCGAGGTGTCGCCCTACCCTGATATGGACAGCGGCGATCTCATCGAGCTGTTCTGGAACAAATGCTATGTCGCTTCCAAAGTGCTGACGGCGGATGACGTCGGCACAATCGTCAGCCTGCGAGTGCCGGAAAGTTTCATCGCCAACGGCACCGCGCGCATCCACTACCGGGTGATGCAGGTCGGTCAGGGGCCGGCGTTTTCGGCGGCGACGCGCGTACAGGTCAAACTGGACTGCCCCGGCGGGCAACCCACGGCGCTGAGCGCAGACGAAAATCAGCAACTGGCCCCGGTGACCATCCCCGACGCCATACGTCGTCAGGGCGTCAATCCGAACCAGATCAAACGCGGTGTGCCGCTGACCATCGAGCCGTATCTGAACATGGCCGAGGATGACGCGATCACCTTGCGCTGGGGTGACGTGCGCATGGATCTGGCACCGGTCACCGCCGCAGATATCGGCTTGCCGATTCGAGTCTGGGTACCGCCGTCAGTGATTGTCGAAGCAGGCGAGGATCTGCGCCTGGACGTGACGTATTGCATTCTCGATCGGGTTGGCAACAACTCCCGCTGGGCACCGCCCCGCACCTTGAAAATCGGCTGCGCAAATCCTTATCTGAAAGTCCCGCTCAGGCCCGAACTCAAAGCCGCCGAATCCCGCAAGCCCTGAACACAATGCCCCTGTGGCGAGAGAGCAAGCGCCCTCGCCACCGGATCATTCCAGCCGCAAAAAAATTCTTAACCAACCCGACCATCACCTCTTCTATGCATATTCCTAAAAGTTAGTTTATTTAATATTTATACACGTTTAGGGTATATAAACCGGACCACCGGACATTCATTCGTTCGCCGCACTTTCGCGGCGTTTTTCATGAGATGTGAGGTAGGTAGCATGGTCCGGAACACAATCACCCCAGTGCAGATCGCCAGGGCATTGCGTGCAGCCAAGGAGCGGCACTGATGTCCAGTCTGGCAAATGCAAACGTCCAGTCTGATCTGGACATCGCCCCGTTGTTGTTGCCTGCGCAGGTCTTGCGCAACGACGCCCAAGCCATCGAGGCCGCCCATGAACTGGCGCAAGTCGCCCGCGTGCAGGCGGCCAAACGCGACCGTCAGCGCAAGCTGCCGTGGTCGGAAATCGAACAGTTCACCCGCAGCGGATTAGGCAGCATCGCCATCCCGCGCGAATACGGTGGCCCGCAGGTTTCATTCGTCACTCTGGCCGAAGTGTTCGCGATCATCTCCGCGGCCGACCCGGCGTTGGGGCAGATCCCGCAGAACCAGTTCGGCATCATCAATCTGGTACTCGGCAGCGCCACCGAAGCGCAGAAACAACAGCTATTCCAGAGCGTTCTGGAAGGCTGGCGCATCGGCAACGCCGGTCCTGAGCGCGGCACCAAAAACACCTTGGAACTGAAAGCGCGGATCACCGCTGATGGCGATGATTTCGTGATCAATGGCCAGAAGTTTTACTCCACCGGCGCGCTGTTTGCGCATTGGGTCGCGGTCAAGGCGCTCAACGATGACGGCAAGCAAGTGCTGGCCTTCGTTCGTCGCGGCACACCGGGTTTGCGCATCGTTGATGACTGGTCGGGCTTCGGTCAGCGCACCACCGCCAGCGGTACGATTCTGCTGAACAACGTGCGCGTCGAGTCGAGCCTGGTGGTCGACAACTGGAAGATCAACGAAACCCCGAACACCCAAGGCGCGGTGTCGCAGCTGATTCAAGCCGCGATCGACGCCGGCATCGCCCGTGGCGCCATTGATGACGCCATTGAGTTCATCAAAACCCGCGCACGGCCGTGGATCGACGCCAAGGTTGATCGCGCCAGCGATGATCTTTATGTGATCGCCGATATCGGCAAACTGAAAATCGAACTGCACGCCGCCGAAGCGCTGCTGCGCAAGGCCGGGCAGGTTCTCGATCAAGTACACGCTGCGCCGCTCACTGCCGAATCTGCCGCACGCGCTTCTATCGCCGTGGCCGAAGCGAAAGTGCTGACCACCGAGATTTCCTTACTCGCCAGCGAAAAGCTTTTCGAACTGGCCGGCAGCCGCGCCACCCTCGCCGAATTCAACCTCGACCGCCACTGGCGCAACGCCCGCGTGCACACCCTGCATGACCCGGTGCGCTGGAAATATCACGTGGTCGGCGCCTATCGCCTCAACAGCACTTTGCCTGCTCGCCATTCCTGGATCTGAGACGACCAGACATCTGGAGAAACCTATGACTTTTTCCCATCACGTCGCGGTCATCACCAGCGATGAGCAAGCCCTGATCGTCGCCAGCGACCTGGCCGAAGATTTCAAACGCGACAGCGCCCTGCGCGACCGTGAACGCCGCCTGCCTCTGCCAGAACTCGACGTGTTTTCCCGCTCGGGCCTGTGGGGCATCAGCGTACCCAAGGAGTACGGCGGCGCTGGCGTGTCCAACGTAACGTTGGCTAGAGTCATTGCCCTGATCGCTCAGGCTGACGGCTCGCTTGGGCAGATTCCGCAGAACCATTTCTACGCACTGGAAGTGCTGCGCGTAAACGGCAGCCACGCGCAAAAACAACGGCTGTACGCCGAAGTGCTCGCTGGCCAACGCTTCGGCAATGCCTTGGCAGAACTGGGCACCAAAACGGCCCACGATCGCGTCACCAGTCTCAAACGCGACGGTGACGGCTATCGCATCAACGGCCGCAAGTTCTATGCGACCGGCGCGATTTACGCACAGCGCATTCCCACTTCTGTGGTGGATGAAAACGGTGTACAGCAACTGGCCTTCGTCCCCCGCGACAGCAAAGGCCTGACCGTGATCGACGACTGGAGCGGCTTCGGCCAGCGCACCACCGGCAGCGGTTCGGTGGTGTTCGAAGACGTGTACGTCGCGGCTGAAGACGTGTTGCCATTTCAAAGCGCCTTTGAACGTCCAACCACCGTCGGCCCGCTGGCGCAGATCCTTCACGCCGCCATCGACACCGGCATCGCCCGCGCCGCTTACGAAGACGCCCTGCACTTTGTGCGCAGCAAGACGCGGCCGTGGATCGACTCCGGCAACGACAAAGCCACTGAAGATCCATTGACGCTGAAAAGCTTCGGCCACTTGAGCATTCGCCTGCACGCTACCGAAGCCTTGCTCGAACGTGCCGGCGAATTCCTCGACGCTGCGCAAGCCGAGACCCGTGCAGAAACCGTCGCTGCCGCTTCGATTGCCGTCGCCGAAGCACGGGCGATCAGCACTGAAATCTCTTTGGCCGCCGGCAGCACGCTATTCGAACTGGCCGGCAGCCAGGCGACCCTGATCGAACACGGCCTCGACCGCCACTGGCGCAACGCCCGCGTGCACACCTTGCACGACCCGGTGCGCTGGAAATACCACGCGGTGGGCAACTACTACCTCAACGATGAAAACCCTCCATTGCGAGGGACGATCTGATGAGCGCCGTGAAAAAGAAGATCCTGCTCAACGCGTTCAACATGAACTGCATCGGCCACATCAACCATGGCCTGTGGACGCATCCGCGCGACACCTCGACGCGCTACAACACCATTGAATACTGGACCGAACTGGCGCAACTGCTGGAGCGTGGGCTGTTCGACGGGTTGTTTATCGCTGACATCGTCGGCGTGTATGACGTCTATCAGAACTCGGTGGACGTGACGTTGAAAGAGTCGATCCAGTTGCCGGTCAACGATCCGTTGCTACTGGTCTCGGCGATGGCCGCTGTGACCAAGAACCTCGGCTTCGGCCTGACCGCCAACCTCACCTACGAAGCGCCGTATCTGTTCGCCCGACGCATGTCGACGCTCGATCATTTGAGCCGTGGTCGGGTGGGCTGGAACATCGTTACCGGTTACCTCGACAGCGCTGCGAAAGCCATGGGCCTCAGCGAACAGGTCGAACATGACCGTCGTTATGACCAGGCCGACGAGTACCTGGAAGTGCTCTACAAACTCTGGGAAGGCAGTTGGGAAAACGGCGCGGTACTGAATAACCGTGAGCAGCGGATCTACGCCAACCCGGAAAAAGTGCACAAGGTCGAGCACAGGGGCGAGTTCTATCAGGTCGAGGGTTATCACCTCTGTGAACCTTCGCCGCAACGCACACCAGTGCTGTTCCAGGCCGGCAGTTCTGAGCGCGGTTTGCTGTTCGCCGGGCGTCACGCCGAGTGCGTGTTCATCAGCGGCCAGAACAAACCGTCGACCAAGGTTCAGGTCGACAAGGTGCGCGCCAGCGCCGTCGAAGCCGGGCGTAATCCTGAAGACATCAAGGTGTTCATGGGCCTTAACGTGATTGTCGGCGAGACCGAAGAAGCCGCGTGGGCCAAGCACGCCGAGTATCTGAGCTACGCCAGCGCCGAAGCCGGCGTGGCGCATTTTTCCGCCTCCACCGGCATCGACTTTTCCCAATACGAGATCGACGAACCGATCCAGTACGTGAAGAGCAACGCCATTCAGTCGGCCACCAAGAACCTGCAGAACAACGACTGGACCCGGCGCAAATTGCTCGACCAGCACGCCCTCGGTGGCCGCTACATCACCGTGGTCGGTTCGGCTGAGCAAGTGGCGGATGAGCTGGAATCGTGGATCGCCGAGACCGGCCTGGATGGGTTCAACCTGACCCGCATTGTCACGCCGGAAAGCTATGTCGATTTCATTGAGATGGTAATTCCGGAGTTACAACGGCGCGGGTCGTACAAGACCGCGTACGACAGTGGCAGCTTGCGCGAGAAGCTGTTTCACGGCGCGGCGCAGCTACCGGAGCAACACACCGGCTCTTCGTACCGGCATTAAAAGCTTCGCGAGCAAGCTCGCTCCCACATTTGGAATGCATTTCCCTGTGGGAGCGAGCTTGCTCGCGAAGAGGCCCGACCAGACACCACAAATCTTATGCACTGACTGGAAAAACCATCATGACCCAGAAAATCCTGTCCCACCCAGTCAAAGCACTGGCCCTGGCCTTCGGCCTGTTCAGCTCGGCGCTGTTCGCCGCCGACGCCCCACTGAAAATCGGCACCACCGCCGCCTTCGCCATTCCGCTGGAAGCTGCCGTCGAAGAGGCCTCCAGACAAGGCCTGAAAGTCGAACTTGTGGAGTTCACCGACTGGATCGCGCCTAACGTCAGCCTCGCCGCCGGCGACATCGACGTGAACTACTTCCAGCACATTCCGTTCCTCGAAAACGCCAAAGCCGCCTCGGGTTTTGATCTGGTGCCGTTCGCCCCGGGGATCATCAACAACGTCGGTCTCTACTCGAAAAAATACAAAAGCTTCGATGAGTTGCCCGAAGGCGCCAGCGTCGCCATCGCCAACGACCCGATCAACAGCGGCCGTGGTTTGCAACTGCTGGCCAAGGCCGGTTTGATCACGCTGAAGCCGGGCGTCGGCTACAAGGCTACTGAAGACGATATCGTCGCCAACCCGAAGAAAATCAAAATCCTCCAAGTCGAAGCCGTGCAATTGGTACGCGCCTATGACGACGCCGATCTGGTCCAGGGCTACCCGGCCTACATTCGTCTGGCGAAGACTTTCGATGCCGGTTCGGCGCTGCTGTTCGACGGCCTCGACCACAAGGAATACGTGATCCAGTTCGTCATCCAGCCGAAAAGCAAAACCGACCCGCGCCTGATCAAATTCGTCGACATTTACCAGCATTCGCCGGTTGTTCGCGCGGCGCTGGATAAAGCCCACGGCAAGCTCTATCAAGCCGGTTGGGAAAGCTGAGCATGACGGCCGCGATCCAACGGCGACTGGAGATTCCAGAGCCACACCATGCTGAAAAAACCGAGCTGCACCCCGAGCTGAATCGCGCCCACGTACGCTTCATCGGTCTGGGCAAAACCTACAACGGTCGACAAGGCCCGGTCGCGGCTTTGCAGGGCATCGATCTGGCAATTCAGCGCGGGGAAGTGTTCGGCATCATCGGCCGTAGCGGCGCTGGTAAGTCGTCGCTGATTCGTACGATCAACCGTCTGGAACAGCCGACGTCCGGGCGCGTGCTGATCGATCAGGTCGACATCGGCGAATTCGATGAAGACCGTCTCGTTGCTTTGCGCCGGCGCATCGGCATGATCTTCCAGCACTTCAATCTGATGTCGGCCAAGACCGTTTGGCAGAACGTCGAATTGCCGCTGAAAGTCGCGGGTGTGCCAAAAGAGCAGCGCGACAAAAAAGTCCGCGAATTGCTCGAACTGGTCGGTCTGCAAAGCAAGCACAAGGCTTATCCGGCGCAGCTTTCTGGCGGGCAAAAACAACGCGTCGGCATCGCCCGTGCGCTGGTGCACGAGCCGGATATTTTGCTCTGCGACGAAGCGACTTCAGCCCTTGATCCGGAAACCACGCAGTCGATCCTCGGCTTGCTGCGTGAGATCAACCAACGCCTGGGCCTGACCATCGTATTGATTACCCATGAGATGGCTGTGATTCGCGAAATCTGCGACCGCGTCGTCGTGCTGGAGCATGGCCGGGTGGTCGAGCAAGGCCCGGTCTGGGAAGTGTTCGGCAATCCACAGCATGAGGTCAGCCAGACCTTGCTCGCGCCGCTGCAACACGCGTTGCCGGAGGAGTTGCAGAGCCGCTTGCAAGCTCAAGCGCCGTCCTCCGACGCCGCTGTGGTGCTGCGTTTGCAGTTCACCGGCAGCGCCAGTGACGAGCCGGATCTGGCGGCACTGTTCGCTGCATTGGGTGGCCGGGTGAAGCTGCTTCAGGGCGGCGTCGAACGGATTCAGGGGCATGCGCTGGGACAACTATTGCTGGCGGTGAGCGGCTCTTCGTTCAGCGCCGAGCAACTGCGCGAGCGCGCCACGCCTTGGGCGCAACGGGTGGAGGTACTGGGTTATGTGGTTTGATCGCTTGTTGCAGGGTTTTATCGACACGTTTCTGATGGTCGGCGTGTCGTCGCTGATCGCCTTGCTGGTGGGGATTCCCATGGCGGTGATCCTGGTCACCAGCGACAAGGGCGGCATCTACGAGGCGCCGGTGCTGAATCGTGCCTTGGGCGCGTTCGTGAACCTGTTCCGCTCGATCCCGTTTCTGATTCTGATGGTCGCGCTGATTCCGTTTACCCGGTTGATTGTCGGCACCACCTACGGTGTCTGGGCGGCCGTGGTGCCGCTGACGATTGCGGCGACGCCGTTCTTTGCGCGGATTGCCGAAGTGAGCCTGCGTGAGGTCGATCATGGTTTGATCGAAGCCGCGCAGGCGATGGGTTGCCGGCGTTGGCACATTGTCTGGCATGTGCTATTGCCCGAGGCGCTGCCGGGGATTGTCGGCGGGTTCACGATTACGCTGGTGACGATGATCAACTCCTCGGCCATGGCCGGGGCGATTGGTGCCGGTGGCTTGGGGGATATCGCTTATCGCTACGGCTATCAGCGTTTTGACAGCCAGATCATGTTGACGGTGATTGTGTTGCTGGTGGCGTTGGTCGCGGTGATTCAGTTGGGTGGGGATCGCTTGGCGCGGGGGTTGAACAAGCGCTGAGTCTGGCCGGGCTCATGCGGCGCCTCTGAACCCGATGGCGTATATTCGGCAAATCTCCTTTGCCCGTGCAGCCCTCGACCATGAAGCAGACCCCCACCGATCTCGAACAGATCACCGCGACCACCCTCGGCCATTACAACTCAGTGGCCGAAGACTTCCGCGAAGGCACCCGCGATCACGATGTCAGCCAGAACATCGATGCGTTGCTACGGCATATTCAGGGCACGGCGCCATTCACGATTCTGGATTTTGGCTGCGGCCCAGGGCGGGATCTGCAAACGTTTACGCGCATGGGGCATGTCGCTGTGGGGCTCGACGGCTCTCAAGAGTTTGCGCGAATGGCCCGTGAGGACAGTGGCTGCGAGGTGCTGCAACAGGACTTTCTGAAACTTGATCTGCCGGCCGAACGCTTCGACGGCATCTTCGCCAACGCAGTGTTGTTTCATGTGCCGTTGCAGGAGTTGCCGCGGGTGCTCAAGCAATTGCATGGTGCCCTGAAGCCCGGTGGTGTGCTGTTCAGCTCGAATCCACGCGGGGATAACCGTGAGGGCTGGAACGGGCCGCGCTATGGCTCGTATCACGATCTTGAGGCGTGGCAGGAGTTGCTGACGGCGGCAGGGTTTGTCGAGCTTGAGCATTACTATCGGCCGGCCGGGCTGCCGCGTGAGCAGCAGCCTTGGTTGGCCAGCGTTTGGCGTAAGGCTTGAGTCGAGTCAGAGACAAGTCCCTCACCCCCAGCCCTCTCCCAGAGCAGATTGGGGGAGATTGTAGAAGTACACCGACTTGATCGAACTTCGCTGAATCCATAATCGACCCGATCCTTCAGGTCGATGGATAGCGTCAGACACCTCGGTCAGTCCCCTCTCCCCCCGGGAGAGGGTTAGGGTGAGGGTCGTTGTTGACTCAATCCTTCTTCGGCTCGCGAATCTTGTACCAGGCCACATACAGCGCCGGCAGGAACAGCAACGTCAGCAACGTCGCCACCACGATCCCGCCAATCATTGCGTAAGCCATCGGTCCCCAGAACACTTCCCGGGCAATCGGGATCATGCCCATGCTCGCCGCTGCCGCGGTCAACAGGATCGGCCGGCGCCGGTGCTCGGTCGCTTCCACCACCGCATCCCACGGCGCATAGCCTTTCTGCTCGAACTCATCGATCTGCGTCACGAGGATCACCGAGTTACGGATGATGATGCCGATCAGCGCGAGAATCCCCAGGATCGCCACGAAGCCCATCGGCGTGCCGGTCGGCACCAGCGCCAGCACTACGCCGATCAGCCCCAGCGGCGCGACACTGGCGACGAGGAACATCTTCTGCACGCTGTGCAACTGGATCATCAGGAAGGTCGCCATCAAAAACAGCATCAACGGCAAAACCTTGGCAATCGGCCCTTGGGCCTTGCCGCTTTCCTCGACCGTACCGCCAGTGGCGACCTTGTAGCCCACTGGCAGTTTGTCAGCGAAGGCATCAATCGACGGCTTGAGCAGTTTCACCAGATCGGTCGGCTGGATCTCGTCGCGCACCGAAGCCTTGATGGTGATGGTCGGCAAGCGGTCACGACGCCACACCAGCGGCTGCTCCAGTTCATAACGCACGGTGGCGAACGCCAGCAGCGGAATCGACGTGCCGTTGGGCGTAACGATCTGCAGATTCTGCAGGGTTTCCGGCGTACCGCGCTCCGAATTCACCGCCCGGCCGACCACATTGATCAGGTAGATGTCGTCGTTGACCTGGGTCAGCGGCGCGCCGCTGACGATGCTGTTCATCAGGTTCGCCACGTCTTCGGAGGACAACCCGAGCTGCCGCGCCTTGTCCTGGGCGATGTCGATGCGCAGGACTTTGCCCGGCTCGTTCCAGTCGTAAATGATCTCGCCGATGTGCGGGTTCTTGTCCAGTTCGGTGGCCAGGTCGATGGCGTGCTTGCGCACCTGATCGATGTCCTTGCCACTGACCCGGTACTGGATCGGACGCCCCACCGGCGGGCCCATTTCCAGCGCCTGGACGTAACTGCCAATGCCGACGAAGTCCTTGTGCAAGCGCTCACGCAGGCGTTGGCTCAGGGCCTCGCGGGCTTCGAAGTCTTTGCTGACAATCACCAGTTGTGCGTAGTACGGGTTTTGCAATTGCTGGTCGAGCGGCAGGTAGAAGCGGATCGCGCCCTGACCGATGTAGGTGCTCCAACGCACAATGTCCGCGTCGCCTTTGAGGGTTTCTTCCAGCTTGTCGACGGCTTTGCGGGTTTCGTCGATCGAGGCGTTTTGCGGCAGGTTCAGGTCGACGAGAATTTCCGGCCGGTCCGAGGAAGGGAAGAACTGGTTCTGCACAAAGCGCATGCAAAACACTGCCAGCACGAACAGCAGCACGGTAATGCCGATGGCCCACCAGCGATTGCGCATCGCCCACAGCAGACCGCCATTGAACGCACGCCCGACGCGGCCCGGCTCGGCTTCATGGGGTTTCACGTTGGCGCTGAGAATGTGCACGCCGATCACCGGAGCGAAGAACACCGCCACCACCCACGAAACCAGCATCGCCACAGCAATCACCGCAAACAGCGTGTAGGTGTACTCACCGGCGGAACTGGCGTTGAGGCCGATGGGCACGAAACCGGCGACCGTCACCAGCGTGCCGGTGAGCATCGGGAACGCCGTCGAGGTGTAGGCGAACGTCGCTGCCTCCTCCTTGCTCTCGCCCATTTCCAGGCGCGTGACCATCATCTCCACGGTGATCATCGCGTCGTCCACCAACAGACCGAGGGCGATGATCAAGGCACCGAGCGAAATCCGCTGCATGGTGATGCCACTGTATTCCATGAATACGAACACCATCGCCAGCACCAGCGGAATCGAGCACGCCACCACCAGGCCGGCGCGTACGCCGAGGCTGATGAAGCTGACCACCAGCACGATGATCACCGCCTCGAACAGGGCACTGGTAAAGCCACCGACCGCTTCTTCTACCACCACCGCCTGATCGGACACGGTGTGTACACCCACGCCAACCGGCAAGTCTGCGGTCAGTTCATCGATGCGTTGGTGCAACGCCTTGCCGAACTCCTGAACGTTGCCGCCCTTCTGCATGGCAATCGCCAGACCGATGGCCGGTTTGCCGTCGAAGCGGAATTCCGGGGTAGCCGGATCGGTGTAACCGCGAGTGATGTCGGCGATGTCAGCCAAGCGATAGAAACGGTCGTTGAGCTTGAGATTGACCTCGGCCAGATCTTTCTCCGAGGCGAACTGCCCCGAAGTGCGCACGGAAATCCGCTCAGGGCCGGCCTCGATCACACCGGCCGGGGTCACGGCGTTCTGCGATTGCAGGCTCTGCACAACCTGACGCTGATCGATACCCAACGCCGCCAGTTTGCGGGTGGAGAAGTTCAGATAAATCACTTCGTCCTGCTGGCCGATCATTTCGATCTTGCCCAGCCCCGGTACATTGCGGATCTCGGCCCGCGCCTGTTCTACGTAATCGCGCAACTGGCGCATGGTCAGGCCGTCGGCGGTGAAGGCGTAGACCGAGCCGAACACATCACCGAACTCGTCGTTGAACCCGGGCCCTTGAATACCTTTGGGGAACTGCCCGCGAATATCGTCGATCTTCTTGCGCACCTGGTACCAGATTTCCGGGATGTCCTTGGCGCTGGTGGTGTCGCGCAGGTACACGTACACCGTCGATTCGCCGGGGCGCGTGTAACTTTTCACGTAGTCGAGGGAGTCGAGTTCCTCGAGTTTTTTCTCGATGCGGTCGGTGACCTGTGCGAGGGTTTCTTCCTGGGTCGCGCCCGGCCATTTGGTCTGGATCACCATGGTCTTGATGGTGAACGACGGATCTTCTTCGCGGCCCAGATTGAAGTACGAGAACACGCCCATCAGCAACGCGACGAACATCAGGTACCAGACGAATGACTGATGCTTGAGGGCCCATTCGGAGAGGTTGAAAGAGCCTTTCATTGACTGTCCTCGTCAAGTTTTACCGATTGTCCGGGTTTGAGGCTGTTGACGCCGGCGCTGACCACGCGCTCGCCGTTCTTCACGCCGCCCGCGAGCACTACGCTGCTGTCGGTGCGGCTGATCACGCTGACGTCGCGGGGGCTGACGGTTTTGCTCTGGGTGTCGATGACCCAGATCCGTGGTTTGCCGTCGACCTCCTGCAAAGCGGTAGCCGGCAATTCGATGCGCGGTTTGATCGCCGAACTGAGGGTCACGCTGATCGCCGTGCCGAGGCGGAAACCGTCCGGTGTCTCGGCCAGAGTCAGGCGTGCCCGACGAGTACGCGTGGCGCTTTGCGCCTGCGGTTCGATCTCGCGAAGGGTTGCCGTGGTGTTGATGCTCGGGTCGAGTTGCCCGGCCACCAGAAACACCACATCGGAAGGAATCTGATCGACCAGGGTGTCGGGCAGATCGATCACTGCTTCCTTGATGTCCGGTTGCGCCAGAGTCACGACCTGCTGGCCCGCCGTCACCACTTGCCCGGCTTCGGCGTTCCACGCGGTGACCACGGCTTTATGGTCGGAACGCAGTTCGGTATAGCCGAGCTGGTCCTTGCTTTGATTGACCGCCGCCCGTGCCTGGTCCAGCGAGGCCTGGGTGGTTTTCAAGTCCGTGGTGGCGATGTCCAGTTGTGCCTGCGCCCCTACGCCACGATCGAACAGCGCCTGCTGACGGCGGGCATTGGCCTGGGCATTGATCAGTTGCGCCTGAACCCTGGCCAGGTCGCCCTGGGCCGAACGCAATTGGTTCTGCTGATCAGACGGATCGAGGGTGGCGAGCAGCGTGCCCTTTTGCACTTCGGTTCCGACATCGACGTTGCGGCTGGCGATGCGGCCACCGACGCGGAAACCGGTGTTGCTTTCATAACGCGCCTGGATGCTGCCGGCGAAACGCCCGAGGCTTTCCTCGCTCAACGCTTGAACTTTGACCGATAGCACCGGACGTACCGGCTCCGGAGGTGGCTCGCTTTTCGAGCAGGCCGCCAGCAACACACCCACGGATAACAGCCCCAGACGCTTCATGGCTGTGCTCCCGGTTGCAGATCCTTGTAGGTGTTTTCAGCGATTTCGACTTTCATGCCGGGATGCAATAACTGTCCTCCGGCGACAATGACTTTCTCCCCGCCCTTGAGGCCTTCGCTGATGATGACCTTGCCGATCAGGTAGCGGCCGACGGTCACGTTGTGCAACTGCGCTTCACCTTTATCGTCGACCATCCACACCGCCGGATCACTGATATTTTTGGTCAGCGCCGACCATGGCAATTCGACTGCCGACTTGCCGCTGCCCTTGGCGGTGGCGCTGACCACCGAGCCCAGCTGCATCCCTTGTGGCAGGCTGTCGAGGCTGACTTTGACTTGCACCGTGCCGGACTGCGCCGACACCGCCGGGGTGATTTCACGCACCGTGCCGGTGGTTTTGATTGCAGGGTTATCGAGCAGGCTGACGACGATCGAGGGATCCGCAGGACGCTCGGCCAGCAGCGATTCGTAGACATTGAACACCGCGTCACGGTCGCCATCGCGGGCCAACGAAAAAATCGGTGCCGTGGCCTGTACCACCTGGCCGACTTCGGCCTGACGCTCAGTGATCACGCCCGGGGCGTCGGCGATCAGTGCGGTGTAGCTGAGCTGATCTTTAGCGTTGGCCAATTGCGCCTGCGCCGCGCTCAAGGCGCTCTGGCTGCTGCGCAACGCGGCTTGGGCGGAATCGTATTCGCTCTGGCTGGTGTAACCCTTGGGCAGGAGTTTTTGCTGGCGCACGAAAGCGGCCGCGCTCTGTTTCACCCGGGCTTGTTCAGCGACGACTTGGGCCTGGGCCGAATCGACGTTGGTCTGCAAATCCTTGGGGTCGAGCTTGGCCAGCACTTGTTTGGCGGTGACCCGGTCGCCGACATCAACCATACGCTGGATGATCTTGCCGCCGACGCGGAACGACAGTTCGGTCTGCACGCGCGCCTGCACGTCACCGGTCAATGTCACCGCAGCGGCGTAATCCGTGGGTTTCACTTCCTGTACAAAGACCCTGGGCAGGTATTCCTCCGGGGCTTTTTTCTCGCCGCAGGCGGTCACCAACGTGAGCAGACTCAGCATGACCGCTGTTTTCAAACCGGGACTCGCCATGCAGACTCCTTCCTGTGTACGAACGTGCAAGTGACGATACGACTGTGAGCTTAGAACAGGGTTCAACGTTCGCCCGTTCGATCCCCATATTTCCTGAAGGAGCTGCCGTAGGCTGCGATCTTTTGATCTTTTAAAAACAACATCAAAAAATCGCAGCCTGCGGCAGCTCCTGCTATGGGCGCCTCAAGAGAAGGAATTCCATGCTCAATACTCTCGCGGTGGCCAATTACCGCTCGATCAACAAACTGGTGATCCCGCTCGGCCGGCTGAACCTGATCACCGGCCCCAACGGCAGCGGCAAGTCCAATCTCTACCGGGCCTTGCGCCTGCTAGCGGAAACCGCTCAGGGCGGGGTGGTCAATGCGCTGGCCCGTGAGGGTGGGCTAGAGTCGACCTTCTGGGCCGGGCCGGAAACCCTCAGCAGACGCATGCGCAATGGTGAGGTGCCGATCCAGTCGACGGTACGCCAAGGCGTGAAGCGACTGCGCCTGGGGTTCGCCGGGGAAGATTTCAGCTACTCGATCAGCCTCGGCCTGCCCGACTCCAACGGGCACTTCATGCTGCCCGAGCATTCGCACCCGATTCCCTCACGCTTCAGCCTCGACCCGCAGATCAAGCGCGAGTGCATCTGGGCCGGCCCGCTCTACCGCCCCGCCAGCCTGCTGGTGGATCGTGACGGCCCGATGATCCGCGCACGCGCCGAGCGCAAATGGGACGTACTGGCGCAACACACACCGAATTTCGACAGTTTGTTTGATCAGGTCGGCAGCCTGCGCAGCTCGCCGGAAGTGTTCCAGATGCGCGAGTTCATTCGCCGCTGGCGCTTTTATGATCACTTTCGCAGCGATGCCGATGCACCGGTGCGCCAGCCGCAATTGGGCACACGCACGCCGGTGCTGCATCACGACGGCCGGGATCTGGCGGCGGCGTTGCAGACCATCATCGAGATTGGTGATGGCGATGCGATGCGTGCGGCGATTACCGATGCGTTTCCTGGCGCGCGGGTGCATATCGAAGCGCAGGCCGGTGGACGTTTTGCCATCGAGTTTTATCAGGAAGGCTTGTTGCGGCCGTTATCGGCGGCGGAGCTGTCGGACGGCACGTTGCGTTATTTGCTGTTGGTTGCGGCGCTACTGACGCCGAGGCCGCCGTCGCTGATGGTGCTGAACGAACCGGAGACCAGCCTGCACCCGGATCTGTTGCCGGCACTGGCGCGGTTGATTATCCGTGCCTCGGAGCAGTGTCAGGTGTGGGTGGTGTCGCATGCGCGGCGGTTGATTTCGGCGTTGCAGGAAGACCCGGAGTGCAATTGTATTGTGTTGGAGAAAACCCTGGGACAGACCGGGATTGTCGGCCAGCGGGTGCTGGATGAGCCGGCGTGGAACTGGCCGGATTGAGCGTTCAAGCCAAAAGCCCCTCACCCTAACCCTCTCCCAGAGGGAGAGGGAACTGACCGAGTTGTTCTTTCGAGTTACGCCGGCGTGAAATTCCTGAGCTGAACTCAAGTTTTGAAAGGCATGAGGATCGGCTCCCTCTCCCTCGGGAGAGGGCTGGGGTGAGGGGCAGGCCTCACCCCCGACTCAACAGGCAATCACCCCTGCCACTTGCCACCCTCGACAATCACGCTCTCAGGCTTGGTGTCATCACTCAGCTCTTTACGCACATACTGGTCGTACAGCTTGAGCAGATACTTCTCTTCACCCAGCTTGGTCAGCTCAGTATTCACCCAGTCACGCAACTCGAGATTGCCCTTCTTCACCGCCGGCGCGATCGGCGCTTCAGCCCCCAGTTTTTCATCCAGCACGCGATAGCCCGGGTTCTGCTTGGCCCAGCTGAACAACACCAGATTGTCCTGTGCGTACGCATCGCCACGACCATTGGCCAGGGCTTGCAGCGATTCGGAGTTTTTCTCGAACTTGAGCAATTTCCAGTCCGGATGATTCTTGGTCAGCCAGATATCGGCGGTCGTGCCCGTAGTGACGATGGTGGTGCGGGTTGCCAGATCATCGAGGTTTTTCACCGAGCTGCTTTGCGGCACCAACGCCTGCACCGCAACCTTGAGGTTCGGGTTAGTGAACTCCACCGCTTCCTTGCGCTCAGGCGTGACGGTCATGTTGGCGAGGATCAGGTCGACCTTGTCGCTTTGCAGGAAAGGGATGCGACTCGCCGGCTCGACGGCGACGAACTCGACCTTGTTTTCATCGCCAAGCAGATCCTTGGCGAAACGGCGGCCGATGTCGGTATCGAAACCGACGTAGCGCCCCGCTTCGTCGACAAAACCGAATGGTGGTTTATCGGTGAAGACACCGACAATCAACTTGTCGCGAGCCTTGATCTTGTCCAGATAACCGGCCGGCGCAGTGCTTTCGCTGGCGACTTTCGGCTTCGGCGGTTCTTCGGTCTTGCTGCAACCGGCAAGCAAGGCGAGGCTGAGCAGAGGCAGTAAAAAAGCGGCAGTTTTCATAACAGTTCCAGTTCCTTTGTCGGATTCGTTTTTGGCAGTGTTGCCACGAAGGAGAACTTCTCCAGAAACTGCTGCGCGCGTGCGGTTTGCGGGTTCGTAAAGAAAATCTCGGGCGGGTTCTGTTCAAGGATGCGCCCGGCATCCATGAACACGATGCGATCGGCCACCGCGCGAGCGAAGGCCATTTCATGGGTGACGATCAACAGGGTCATGCCTTCGCGGGCGAGGCCCTGAATGACCTGCAAAACTTCCTTGACCATTTCCGGGTCGAGGGCGGCGGTGACTTCGTCGAAGAGCATCACCCGTGGGTTCATGCACAGCGAGCGGACGATGGCGATGCGTTGCTGCTGGCCGCCGGAGAGCTGACGCGGGAAGGCATCGCGCTTGTCCGCCAGGCCAACGCGTTCGAGCAGCGCTTCGGCTTCCTGTTGCGCTTCGCGGCGCTGACGCTTCTGTACCTTGAGCGGGCCAAGTAGCAAGTTGTCGAGCACGCTCATGTGCGGGAACAGGTGATAACTCTGGAACACCATGCCGATCTGCTGGCGGATCTCGCGCCAGTCGGTGGACTTGTCCAGCAGCTCGCGGCCGACAAATTTCAGGCTGCCGCTGTGGGCTTCCTCCAGACCATTGAGGCAACGCAGCAAGGTGCTTTTGCCGCAACCGCTGGGGCCGAGGATGACGATCACTTCGCCACTCTGCACTTGCAGGTCGATGCCGTTGAGCACCTGCTGCTCGCCGTAGAATTTGTTGAAACCGTAAAACTCGATCAATGCGCTCATGCTTGCGTCCAGCGCCGCTCCAGCACGCGCGAAGCGGCCGAGAGCGGGTAGCAGATGAAAAAGAAAAACAGGAACAGCGCGCCGTAGATCAGCACCGACTCGTAGGTGCGCTCGATGATCTGCTGGCCGACCTTGATCACATCGACCACACCGATCAGCACCGCCAATGAGCTGGTCTTGATGATCCGCGTGTAGACGTTGATGGTCGGCGGCGTCATGCGCTTCAACGCTTGCGGCAGCAGTACGTAGCCATAAAGTTGTGCGGCGTTTAGGCCGATCGACAGCCCCGCTTCACGCTGCCCGCGCGGCAACGAATGCAGCGCACCGCGCGCCACTTCGCCCACCTCGCTGGCGCCCCACAGCGACAGCACCAGCACCGCGCACCAGAAACTCGGCAGGCTCAGGCCTAAAAAGATCGGTAAGCCGAAGAACAGCAGGTACAACCAGACCAGCACCGGAATCGCCCGGAACAACTCCAGATAGCCCCGCAGGATCGCGTTCAGCCACCTCACGTTGAGCGTTCGCAGCACACCGTAGAGCACGCCGCCGACAGTGCTGATGGCGATGCTCAGGAACGAGATCGACAAAGTTTGCCCGGCGCCTTTGGCCAGTTGCGGCAACGACACCCAGAGCAGTTCAAGACCCGAACTGGCCATGCTGGAGCCTCCTTTCCAGACGGCTGAGCAGCAGCGACAGCGGCAAGAACAGCAGCACGCAGATCAGCGTCAGCACGGCGAGCATTTCGTAGGTTTTGTAGTAGAGCGCGATGTAGCTCTTGGTGGTGTAGAGGATTTCCGGCACGGCCACCGCCGAAACCACGGTGGTTTCCTTGAGCAGGAAAATGAAATTGGCGAACAACGACGGCAGGCTGAGAATCCCCGCTTGCGGCAGGATCACGTAGCGTAGCAACTGGCCATGGGACAGGCCGATTGAGCGCCCTGATTCCAGTTGCGCTTGGGGCACCGCATCGACGCCGGCGCGCAGCACTTCGGTAAGGTAAGCGCCGCCGAGAAAGGTCATGGTGATGATCGCGGCAGTGAAACCAGAGACTTTGATCCCCAACGCCGGCAAGGCGAAGTAGACGAAGAACAACTGAATCAGCAACGGCGTGTTGCGTGCCAGTTCCACATACAGGCCCACCAGTCTTTGCAGGTACGGCGTGCGGAACACCAGAATCGTCGCGTTGAGCAGCGCCACCAGCAGCGAGGTGCCAATGGCGATAAAACCGACCTGCAGCGTTACGCCCACGGCTTTGAGAAACGCCGGCAGGGTGCTGAGGATAAATGCGTAATCGAAGGTCATGAAACGTCCTGAACGCCGCTCGGTAAGCGACGGTGGTGCAGTCCATGGGCAGCGGATGGCTGTCCGGCAGACACCGACTTTATAGGTATAAAAAAAAGAATTTAAATACCGTTAAAGCATATTGATATCACCCAAAAAACTATCTTGTGGGTTTGCCGGGAAGGAATAAGAAGGCTATTTTTCTTTGCGCTGTAGGAAGGATCTTTTTTTCATGAAAGCCCTCCAAGGACGAACAGCTTTTGGCCAGACTCCCCCGGCCAACCTCATAACAAGGAAGAGAACATGGACGTAAAAGTGCCGCAGCGACTGGATCCGCAGGAGATTGTGAAATTGTTGGTGGCGTTGAGGCGGGCGTTGAAGGCTCAGGTTGCCTGAAGCCTGTACCGATCGTTCCCACGCTCCGCGTGGGCATGCAGCCCGGGACGCTCCGCGTCCCTGCCAAAAGCGGACGCGGAGCGTCCATTGAGGCATTCCCACGCAGAGCGTGGGAACGATCAAAATCACCGGCCGAAAAATTGCGTACATACAAAAACGCCGATGCCCATCACTGGCCATCGGCGTTTTCACACCTTGAAGGGGGTGGTTCAAGCGTCAGATCAGAACGCCGGCAGTACCGCGCCGTTGTACTTCTTCTCGATGAACGCTTTGACTTCCGGGCTGGTCAGGGCTTTGGCCAGTTTCTGGATCGCGTCGCTGTTCTTGTTGTCCTCACGGGCCACCAGGAAGTTCACGTACGGCGAATCAGCACCTTCAATCACCAGCGCATCTTTTTGCGGGTTCAACTTGGCTTCCAGTGCGTAGTTGGTGTTGATCATGTCCAGATCAACTTCTTTCAGAACGCGTGGCAGCAGGGCCGACTCCAGTTCCTTGAACTTGAAGTTGTGCGGGTTCTTCGCGATGTCTTTTGGCGTTGCCAGCGCGTTCTTCGGGTCTTTCAGCTCGATCAGGCCAGCCTTCTGCAGCAGGATCAGTGCGCGGCCACTGTTGCTGCCTTCGTTCGGGATGGCGATGGTGGCGCCGTCCGGCAGTTCAGCCAGGGTCTTGTACTTGCTCGAGTAACCACCGAACGGTTCAACGTGCACGCCCTGCACGGTCACCAGGTACTTGGACTTGTCGTCCTTGTATTTGCCCTGGTTGAAGCTGTTCAGGTACGGCAGGGTCTGGAAGTAGTTGGCGTCCAGACGCTTCTCGCCCACCTGTACGTTCGGCTGAACGTAGTCGGTGAACACTTTGATTTCCAGATCCACGCCTTCTTTGGCCAGGGTCGGTTTGATCAGCTCAAGGATTTCAGCGTGCGGAACCGGGGTCGCGGCAACCACCAGTTTTTCGCCAGCATTGGCCAGGGAAGCAGTCAGAGCAGCCGCCAATGCGGTAAACAACAGAACCTTTTTCATGCAGTGTCCTTATCGAAAATCACGGTCGTCATCGACGACGGCATTAATACGTGTGCCAGTGAAGTGATATCGCTGGCGTGGGGCGGACAATACCGGGATTTTTTATTCCCGGACAATAACGTTTATTCAGCTTCATATTCCATTTTGTTCATGTTGAACGAAACGGTTACAACGTCTCACTCAAACGAATCAGCAAATCTTTCAATGCCTTACGCTCGGCGACGCTGCCGCCGATGTTGATTTGTGTCACTAGCCGTTCGATCTGAAGCTGCGGGCCAGACGCCTCGGGCAGGTTCAGGTGCTCCGGCAGAATCTCGTCACCGGTACTCACCAGCAAGGCAAAGTGAATGACATTTTCCAGCTCGCGGGTGTTGCCCGGCCAACTGTGTTGTTCGAGCACGTGCTGCGCCGCTTCGCTGATCAGCGGCACGGGAAGGTCGAGACGCTGACTGTAGATGCCGAGGAAATACTCGGCCAGCGACAGGATATCGCCGGTACGCGCACGTAACGCCGGCAATTCGAGGTGGCCCTCGCTGAGGTAGTGATAAAGGCGCTCGTGGAATTTCCCGGCGTCCACCGCTTGCGCCAGATCGATGCTGGTGGCCGCGACCAGGCGCACATCCACGGGACTTGGCTGATGCGCACCGACACGAGTGACTTCGTGATTCTCCAACGCGGCAAGCAATTTGATCTGGATCGGCAGCGGCAAGTCGCCGATTTCATCCAGATACAAGGTGCCGCCGTTGGCCGAACCGAACCAGCCTGCACGGCTGCTGGCCGAGCCGCTGTAACTGCCGGCAGCGTAGCCGAACAGCTCGGCATCAGCGTAGGTCGGGCTGATCGCTCCGCAATTGACCGAAACGAACAGACCGCTGCGGTCACTGGCGCGATGGATGTGCCGGGCGAGCAATTCTTTACCCGTACCGGTCTCGCCACGGATCAATACCGAAGTCGAGCGCGGCGCCAGTTGCTCGAGCTCCTCACGCAGTTGACGCGAGCGCGGATCGACGAACACCAGCGCCTTGGCGCGAATGCTCAGGGGGCTTTTTTCCGCATCGGGAAAGGTCAGCAACGGCTGACCGAAGGTTTCGAAACTCATGGCAGGCTCCCGCCCAAAACCGCCGGCAGACGGGGGCGTTGAAAGAAAAAAGATCAGGCGCGGCGGCGGGCGTGGTGTTCCATACGGTTTTGCAGGCGATAGAGATAAGCAAAACCCTGCTCCCAACGCTGATGCCCGGACTTGACGTTGATGTGTCCGGCACCGGCGAGGATCCCCGCCTCGGCACCCCAGTTGCGCGCCAGCTCCAGTGCGCGCGGCGCACTCACGGCGGCGTCGTTGTCGGAACTGACGACCTGGCTCGGAAACGGCAGCAGATCAGTCGGAATCGGCGCGAAATTGCGCAGCGCCGGGGCACATGCCGGACGCTCGACATCTGCCGGCGCGACCAACAAGGCACCACGCACCTGACGCAGGTATTGCAGCGGCGCAGTGGCTGCCCAATGGGCAACGGTGATGCAGCCGAGGCTGTGGGCGATAAGGATGACAGGCGTGCTATCGGCGGCAATCGCCTCGGCCAGTGCCGCCACCCAGTCTTCACGACGCGGCGTCAGCCAATCGGCCTGCTCGACCCGCGCACTGTTTGGCAGGCTGTTCTGCCAGTGGCTTTGCCAATGATCATCTGGCGATCCTTGCCAGCCCGGCACAATCAGGTAGCGGATTGATTCGTTGCGCATGGGGAGCTCTCCTGCGTCGTGTCTGTTCCTGAACGAGTATAGGGAGGGGATTTATATTCGTTAAGGAATAAGAAGCTATTTATTAAGACCTGAATTGAATATGAGATGTGTGCCTGGCTGGAAATCTTTTCCCCCTCACCCCAGCCCTCTCCCCCATGGGGGCGAGGGGGAAAGGGAGCCAATCTTCATGCCGTTCAAATCCTGAGTTCGACTGGGATTTCAGGTCGGCGTAACTCGTGAGAACAACCGAGATCAGTTCCCTCTCCCTATGGGCGGTCCGACGTTTCGGGAGGGCTAGGGTGAGGGTCTTGCGTCTAATGCCAGAAACAAAAAAAGGGCCGCACCCTGCCAAGGAGACGGCCCCGGAAAAACGTAAATCCTGTTACCGCGCAGTAATCACCGATAACTTGGTAATCCCCGCCCGTTCAATCGAAGCCATCGCCCGCGCCACTTCGCCGTAGTTCACCCCGTCATCGGCCTGCAATTGCACGCGCACTTCCGGGTCTTTGGCCTTGGCCGACTTGAGGTTGAATTCGAGCAAGTCCGGCTGAATCTCATCCTTGTTGATAAACAGCTTGCCGGCGCCATCGATGCTCACCACCAGCGGGTCCTTCTGCTCGACCGGCGCCACCGCTTCGGTCTTCGGCAGGTTGATCGGAATCGCGTTGGTCAGCAGCGGCGCGGTGACGATAAACACCACCAGCAGCACCAGCATCACGTCCACCAGCGGGGTCACGTTGATCTCGCTGAGCACCTCATCACTGTCTTGCGTGGAGAAGGCCATATCAGGACGCCTCCTTCACTTTTGCTGCGTTGCCCGGCGTTGCGACCTTGTGCGCCGTCGGGTGGATCAACACGCGGAATGCACTCTTCTGCGCCAGGCTGTAGAAGTCGTGGGCGAAGTCATCCAGATCCGCCGCCGTCAGTTTCAACCGACGCAAAAAGTAGTTGTAAACCAGCACTGCCGGCACCGCGACGGCGATCCCCACACCTGTGGCGACCAGTGCCGCACCGATTGGCCCGGCGACCGTTTCCAGGCTCGCCGAACCTGCGGCGCTGATGCCTTTCAACGCTTCCATGATTCCCCACACCGTGCCGAACAAACCAATGAACGGCGAGGTGCTACCAATACTTGCGACCACTGCAAGGCCCGTTTCCAGCGAACGCCGTTCGCGGACGATCTGCTGACGCAATGCGCGCTCGAGGCGATCCTGATGGTTGATCGCCTGGCTCAAATCATTCGCCTGTGGCGTCTCGCCCACCTGAATCGCCGCATAACCGGCCTGTGCCACCCGCGCTGCGGCGCCGGGTTGGGTCTCGCTCAATTCAGCGGCTGAATCCAGACTCGACGCCGCCCAGAAACGCTTATGAAAACGCCGATCCTGCGCCTTCAGCCGCCCGAACTGCACAGCCTTGAGCAGTGCCAGGCCCCAGGTGGCGACGGAAAAAACCACCAGCAGCCAGATCACCGCGCTTTCGATGGATTCCAGTGGAGATGCCAGTAACGTCATGATGATTCCCTCGTGTAAACGTTTCGCGCGAATTTGGTTTCGGTTTAATGAATCTTGAAATCGATGGGCACGCTGACCCAGCCGTCCTGGGCGACATCACCCTGCTTGGCCGGGACGAAACTCCAACGTTTGACGGCGTTCAGCGCCGCGTCGTCGAGCTGTTGCCGGCCGCTGCTTTTGGCTATCTGGATCTCACCCGGTTTGCCGCTGGCCAACACATGCACGCGCAGCAACACCGTGCCTTCCCAACCGCGACGCTGAGCCAGCGACGGGTATTCCGGTGCCGGGTTTTTCAGGTACGCGGCGTTCGCTGAGGCCGGGGTTACCGGTGCCGGCGCGGGGGGAGCAGGTGGCGCTGGCGCTGCAACCGGAACTGCCGGTTGTGGCGGCGCGGGTGGTTGCTCGACGGCTTTCGGCGCTGGTTTGGGGGCCTGTTTAACCACCGGTTTGGGTTTCGGAACGGGTTTTGGCGGCGGTGGTTTTACTGCCAGTTCGTCTTCTACCGGCGGCGGTGGCTCAACCACAGGCGCAGGTGGTGGCGGCTCGACAACCGGTGGTGCTGGTGGTGCCGGGCGCGAGAATTCGATAGTCATCGGCGGAATTTCCGGCGGCACGATCGGCAGCACCGGCGTCGGCTTCTGGCTGATCCAGTAGATCACCGCGCCATGCACCACCAATGCGAGCACGCCGAGCAGAAGGGTTTCGCGCCGACTCAAAATTCCTTTGGGCGCACGCTGCAAACGCAGCTGTCCCAACGGCACACGATGCGGCCGACCGAGATCGACCAACTCGCCACCCGGCGTCTGACGCCACAGCAATTCCTCTGCGCTGGCGGCGGTCTGGACATTGCCCATTGATTCACTCCCTGCAGTCTTTTTGCGTTCTCTACAAACACTGCCGATCAACCGTTTGTTGAATTCCCCACGGCGAATCGATGGATGAATCATTGGGCTTGGCGCTTATCTCCGAAAGTAATCTTTAACGTTATGCATAGGCCTTTATGGAATATATGAATTGATCAATTCCGCCAAAGCCACGTGGCACGTGGGCTGTAGCGATACGGGAAAATTCGCATGCTTTTCAGGCATTGAAAGTATTCACGCAACGCATCAAATTCGCCTGACCCGGTTTTGCGGGACAACTAATACCAAGTAGATAGTTGATTATTATTTTGCGGGAACAATAAAAAGGCCGACGCACTTTCGTGCGTCGGCCTTTATCAATTGCGCGCGGATTATTGTTTGACGAATTCCCCTGCCAGGGTCACTACTTCACCGTCAAAATTAGTACGGGAACCGGCCGCACGAACTTTTGCGTAATTGTGATCAGGAGAAAACAATGACCACGCTTGAAATCCGCTATTACCATTCAGACCGACAAATGTGATGGTGGTAGGTTGTCCGGTGCTGTTCTGGAAATGGTAATGCCCGTAGCTGACGTCATAGTTAACGCCGCCCTGGCTGAACGTGCCACTGAATGTACCGTTGGAATCGTTGCCATCGGTAATCGTCAGTTTGGCGCCAGCGTTAGCGTTCACATAAGTGCCATTAATGCTCGACATGATTCGATTTCCTTTATCGTTGGGATAAGTATCTTCCGATGAGAGCAAGTTTCCTCCTGGAAACTCACGACAGTCAGGATGGTTGCACATTCAATTATTGTCCACGCGACTTACTAACGAATTTGCAATAAGCACCCTTCAACCCGCTCATAACTTATCGCCGTTCGTTCGAACACTAATTCCAATTCAACTAACGACTGGCATTGGTTTGTTGCGCGCCGACAACCGGGGCATTAACCGCCGTCTCGGAGCGTGGCGTACCGGTTGGCACCCAGTCATAACTCACAGGCAACGCCCGATAGACCCAATTGCTGATCGCGTCGCTGCCCGGCGCCTTACCGAGATACGGGCTGACGTATTCCCAGACATTTTCACCACTGGCCGTCACCTGGAAAAACCGTCCGTTCATGCCTTCGTCGATCAGCGTGTTGCCGTTGGGCAAGCGCCGCGCGCTGCTGATAAACGAGCTGTAGAACGCCCACCCCGGTTGCTTCGAATTGGCCGCGCTGTACTGCCAGACGATCTCACTTTTCACCGGATCGATTTCCAGTACCCGCGAGCCGGAAATCAGCCCGAGGGTAACGTTCGGATAACCCGCCGATCCCTGGTTATCGAACACCAGCAAATTGCCGGCACCTGGCAATCCGGCCGGAATGATGTGTGCATCATGCTGACCGACGAACTGATCCACCGGGCGCGGCAATTTTTGCGCAGTTTTCGGGTTGATCAGCGGCAGGTTCGGGCCGAGACGCCAGACCACTTTGCCGCTGTTCTTGTCGATGATCGCGATGAAGTTGGCGTTGCGTGAATCGATCAGCAGGTTGTCCGGATTGAAGCGCTTGTCACCGGCATCGAACCACTTGTTCGGCCCCACCAGACTGAGGTTGTTGATGTGCAGGTAGTCCGGATTTTCACTGGCGCGCACCAGCTTCAACTGCTCGGCGGTGAAGCCGAATTCATTCAGATGCTCCGAGGCCAGCCACTGCCATTTCAGCGCGCCGTCGGGGCTGACTTCATAGATCGCATCGTCAATCACCTCGGGCACTTTAAAGCCTTTGACCTTGTGCACCTTGTTCGCCAGCACCACGGTGTTGCCGTTGCTCAAACGGCGCTGATCATGGTGTTGTTGCGCTGCGCCACCGGGCGCCTTGTCGCCCCACTGCCAGACGACTTTGCCATTCCAGTCCAGCTCGCCGACGCTCTGATTGCCCAACCCGTTGCCGGCCGAACCGAGTTTACCGGGATCCTTTTCACTCAGTTGCAACAGCACATGGCCGCGCTCGCCGCCGACCAGTTTCGGGTCGATGATCGCTGACGGGAAACCTGCCTGTGGCCAGGTTTTCACCTCGTTGCCGTTCATGTCGATCAGGTGCGTCTGCTTGTCGGCGCCGCTGAAAATCACGTACTGATTGAAAGCCTTGTTCGGGTCATAACGGGTCACGCCGGTCGGGTAAACACTCGGTGCGGCGAATGCGCCGGCACTGAGCACTGCGCCGGACAGCAACACCGGCAAAGCGGTTTTGATACGCAACATGATGCAGTTCCTTGAGTGACGAATCAGAAGTCGTAGCGACCGGTGACGCCGAGGGTGCGCGGTGTGCCGAGCAAGCCTTCATAGCCGCCGTTACCGCCCGTCCACAGGGTCGTGTAGTAGGTTTTGTCGAAGGCGTTTTTCAGCCACAGGGATACGTCCCACTGGCCCTGATTGAAATCGCCGCGCAGGCCGGTGGAAAAGTTGACCACGGCGTAACTCGGGATCTGTCCGAAGTCGGAATCCTCGACGGTACCGACGGCTTTCGAGCGAAACGCGTAGCTGGCAGTGACGTAAGGTTCGAAACCGTTATCCAGATTCCATTTGTATTCACCGTTGGCGTTGCCGATCCATTTCGAAGCGCCGACCACCTGATGGCCGCTGAGGTCGCAGGACGCTGGGGCCCCCGGCGCCTGACTGACTTCCGGCGGGCACGGGGCATCTTTGTACGAGAGGTAACTGACGTCGTTGTAGGAGCCGTTGATGTTCAGGGTCAGGCCGCGCAGCGGGATCACCGTGCTTTCGAACTCGACCCCGCGTGAACGTACGGAACCGGCGTTGGTCAGGTACTGCACACGGTTTTCCGCGTCGTAGGCGTTGGTCTGGTAAGCGTTGACCTGAGTCCAGAAGACGTTGGCGTTGAGTTGCAGACGGTGATCCCACAGCGTGCTTTTGAAACCGAGTTCGGCGTTGTTCGCGCGCTCGGTGCCGATCAGCAGCGAATCGGCACCCGCTACCGGTGCGGAACCGACGGCGAGGTTGACCCCGCCGGACTTCTCGCCGTGGGATAACGTGGCGTAACCGAGCACATCATCAGTGATGCGATAGCTGAGGTTGAGCAGCCCGGAAGGACTCGAGCTGTACTGATTCAGATCGCCGGAATCGTAAGCGCCGGCACGACCGCGCCGCGCCGTGGCCGCAGCGCCCGTAACGGCGGCGCCACCGAGCGGCGCATCGCGAGTGACCCAGGCTGATTTCTCTTCATACGTGCCACGCACCCCGGCGGTGAAGTCCAGTCGCTCGGTGAGGTGCCAGGTGCCTTGGGCGAACAATGCAAAACTGTCGGTCTTGATATGACCGTTGCCGACACTGGTGACGTTGGCCAGCGCACCGGGCGCCGTACCATTCCAGATATCCGCTTGCGGGCCGTAATAAGCGAAGGATTTATTGTCCAGATCCGAGCCGAAGTAGTACGCGCCTACGACGTAATCGAAGAACTCACCCTTGGGCGAGGCCAGGCGAAATTCCTGCGAGTACTGTTTGTCTTCCACCGACACCCCGGCGTTGTAACTCGCCGGCACGTTGAGGCCATCGTCGTTGCGCGGGGTGAAATTCCAGAAGCGATAGGAGCTGATCGAGGTCAGCGTGAAGTCGCTCGGAAGCGTCCAGTTAGCCTCCACCGAAGTGCCGCCCTGATGCACGGTGACATGCTGGTCGTTGTCCAGATTGACCTTGCGGTGCGAGCCATTGACCAGCGTTGCGCCGGCGGCATTGGCGCGCGACTGGTACAGGTTGACGCCGTTGATGGTCGGCCCGGTGTTGTACAACACGCGGGTGCCGGCGCTGGAATCTTCTTCGTTGTAGTCGCCGATCCAGCGCAGGTTGAAATCTTCATTGGGCTTGAACAGCAGTTGTGCGCGGAAGCCCTCGCGCGAGCCGCCGTTGAGATCATGGCCGTCGTATTCGTTTTTGATGTCACCGTCGCTACGGGTTCGATAAGCCGAAAAACGCCCGGCCAGTTGATCGTTGAGCGGGCCGGAAATGGTGCCCTTGGTCTGGAAGTAACCGTCCTCACCCACCGAGGTTTCGATGCTGCGCTCAGGGGTGAAGGTTGGCGCGCGGGTGCTGATGTTGATCACCCCGGCAGTGGTGTTTTTGCCGAACAACGTCCCCTGCGGCCCACGCAAGACTTCGAGCTGTTCGATATCCATCAGGTCAAACACCGCCATCCCCGGGCGGCCCAGATAGACGTTATCGATGTACAGGCCAACGCTGCCTTCCAGACCATCGCTGGCCGGGTTATTACCGAGGCCGCGGATCGATACGCTGGACTGCCGCGCGTGCATGTAGGCGACGTTGACGCTGGGCACCAGCTGTTGCAAATCCTGAATCCGGTAGACCCTCTGCGTCTCCAGATTCTGCCCGCTGACCACGCTCATTGGCGTTGGTACATCTTGCGAACTTTCTTCGCGGCGGCGGGTGGTGACGGTCACGGTTTCCAGTTGCGAACTGTTGGCGGCAGGCTTGCCGGCCAGCACCGGCGCCGGGGTTTCGGAGTCGGCGGCGTAACCGTGAGTCCAGCTCGCGCTCCCTGCCAGCAACAGGGCCAGAGGCAGGCGTTTGAGCCGTCGTGGCGTTAGGGGTGACGCAAGGTTCAACGGACTCATGGCGCGGCTCCTGGTCAAAAAATACACAGACATCATCAGCGCTGTATATTCTTTTAAGTTATTTATTTATGGATTTACAAATATTTACTGCATAAGAGATTGCCTTTATAAGGAGTCGACCTAATGCATATCCAATGCATTTCCCGGATATTTTTTATGTGAAAAATGCATATCGACTTGCGCCAACTTCGTCACTTCATCGCCCTGGCTGAACAACGCAGCTTTGTGGCTGGCGCGCAGGCGGTGAACCTGTCGCAGTCGGCGTTTAGCCGCAGCATTCAGGCGCTGGAGCACAGCGTCGGCTGCCAGTTGGTCGATCGCGGACGCAAGGAATTGCCGCCGACCAAACAGGGCCAGGTATTGCTCGAACACGCGCGGCGACTGGTCAGTGGCGCGCAGCAGATGGCCAACGAGATCAGTCAGTTCAATGGGCTGGAAGCGGGGGAATTACGCTTCGGTTGCGGACCGGCGCCGGCGGCGGGTTTGATCCCTCGCGCGATTGGCAGCTTCATCGGGCGCTATCCGAAAGCGCGGGTGCAGTTTCAGGTCGATGACTGGCAGAGTCTGAGCAAGCGGTTACTCAGCGAAGAGTTTGAATTTTTCGTCGCGGACACTCGGCACTTCGAGGCAGATCCGGATTACCTGACCTACCGGTTGCGACCGCGCAAATGGCATTTCTGCTGCCGTGCCGGCCACCCTTTGGCCGGGTTTGAGCGGGTCACCGCCGAGCAATTGATGAGCTATCCCTTGGCGGTAAGTATTCGTCCGCCGAACCTGCGCAAAGTCATAGTCGACCTCAGTGGGCGGCCGGATTTCACACCCAATGTGGAGTGTGAAAACAGCTCGAGCCTGCTCAGCGTGGTGCTGCGTTCGGATGCGATCGGGATTGTCGGGGCGTATTCCGACGCGCTGCATCAGGCCAAGGGCGAGTTGGTGTGCTTGCGCATCGAAGGACTGGCGGATGATCTTGAGGAACTGTACACCCGCTACGGGATTGTCAGCCGCGCAGGGTATCGGTTGTCGCCGTTGGCGGAGGCGATGATTGAGCAGATCAAGGCGATTGATCAGCAGGATGAAGAGGTTTGTTCGCTGCAGAATCTCGCCGTTTGACATGACGCTTTCGCGAGCAGGCTCGCTCCCACAATGGATTGTGGTGAATTCAGAATGTGTGATCGCCACTAACCCTGTGGGAGCGAGCCTGCTCGCGAAGAGGCCGGCACAGGCACCGATGCATTTCCTGCATAAAACCCATTCCCCAAATGCACTTGCCGAACACCCCCACTGAAAGCGAAAAACCCCACCTGTCTCTCTGACCGGTGAAACCATGTCCAACTCGCCAAACCCCGTGCGCAACGTGCTGTACATCATGTGCGATCAACTGCGCCGCGATTACCTGTCCTGCTACGGCCATCCGCATCTGCACACGCCGAATATCGATCGCCTGGCTGCAGCCGGCGTGCGTTTCAGCCGCGCCTACACCCAAGGCACGATTTGTGGCCCGTCGCGGATGTCGGCCTACACCGGACGCTATGTCAGCAGCCATCAAGTGGCGTGGAACGCCGTGCCGTTGCCGCTGGAAGAACTGACCATCGGCGATTACCTGCGCCCGCACGGCATTCGTACTGCGCTGGTCGGCAAGACCCACGCGACGGCGAATGTCGATGCCTTGCAACGCCTGGCAATCAATCCCGAAAGCGAACAGGCCGAAATCCTCAACGAAGTCGGTTTCGAACCTTACATGCGCCACGACGGCATCTACCCCGACGACCCGCTGTTCGACGACAAACGCGAATCCGCGCCCTACACCCATTATCTGCGCGAGCAGGGGTTCGACGGCAAAAACCCCTGGCACGACTGGGCCAACGCCGCCGAAGGCGAGCACGGTGAAATCCTCAGCGGCTGGCAAATGCGTCATGCGAATTTGCCAGCACGAATTCCCGAGCAACACTCAGAGACTGTCTACACTACAAATCGAGCCATCGACTTCATCACCGAGCAAGGCGAGAAATCGTGGTGTTTACACCTTTCCTATATCAAACCGCACTGGCCCTACATCGTACCATCGCCGTACCACGCCTTGTACAGTACGAAATCGATTCTAGCAGCGGTCCGCGCGACGCCCTCCGAAGCCAGCAAACACCCCGTATACACTGCCTTTCGCCAGCATGAGGAAAGCCTCAACTTTTCCCGCGATTCAGTACGATTGACTGTAATCCCTACGTACATGGGTCTGATCAAGCAGGTGGATGATCAACTCGGACGGCTGTTCGACTTTTTGCAGAGCAACGGTCGCTGGGATGACACATTGATCGTGTTCACCAGCGATCACGGCGACTTTCTCGGTGATCACTGGTTGGGCGAGAAGGAGTTTTTGCTGGAGCAGGCGGTGGGCGTGCCGTTGATCGTGCGTGATCCTCGGGCAGCGGCGGATGTCACGCGCGGCACGGTGGATGATCGACTCGCGGAAACCATCGATGCGTTGCCGACCTTTCTTGAAGCACTGGGATTGCCGGGGGCAGAGCATCGGCTTGAAGGGCGTTCGTTGATCCCGCTTCTGCACGGCGAAAATCCGCACTGGCGCCACTATGCAATCAGCGAATACGACTACGCCTTCCAGGCGCCGGCGCGTGAGCGTCTGGGCCAGCCGATCGATCGCTGCCGGATGACCATGGTGCGTAGCGAGCGCTGGAAGTACCTGGCGTACGACGGCTTTCGACCGCAGTTGTTTGACCTGCTGAATGATCCGCAGGAGTTGCGGGATTTGGGTGATGCCCCGGAATTCGCGGCGGTGCGCGAGGAGCATGCGGGGTATTTGTTTGAGTGGGTGCGGGGGTTGAAGCGGCGTACGACCATCAGTCATCAGGAGATAGATGGGCGTGGGCAGCGGTTTCGTTATGGTGAGCCGCAAGCCGAGAAGGTTGTGCAGATTGGTGTTTGGTAGCGGGAAGAGCCCCTCACCCTAACCCTCTCCCGGAGGGAGAGGGGACTGAATGGGGGATATTGCAGAGATACACCGACCTGATCCAGCTTCACCGAATCCATAATCAATAAGGTGGTTCAGGTCGATGCATCCCGAAAGACAACTCGGTCAGCTCCCTCTCCCTCGGGGAGAGGGCTGGGGTGAGGGGCTTTTGATCTTCAATCACGCCCCTTAATTGTCTGACTGCGCTGCCCTGAAGCCCCAACCGGCACTTCACCCTTCAACGTCACCCGACGCACCACCCGATCCTGAGTACCGTAATCATCAATCGCATAATGCTGCGTCGAGCGGTTATCCCAGATCGCCACATCACCGGCCTTCCAGCGCCAGCGCACGGTGTTTTCCTGACGGATCACATGACTCTGCAACAGCCCGAACAGATGCGCTGAATCCGCTTGCGAGTAACCCTTGATGCGTTTGACGAAATGCCCCAGCAGCAAGCTCTTCTCGCCGCTGATCGGGTGCACGCGCACCACCGGATGCTCAGTCTCGTAAACGGTCGACGTGAAGACCTTGCGATAACGCTCAAGCTTCTCCGCCGAGACGTCCGGCTTGGCGCTGGCGTAGTCGTATTCGTTGCTGTGCACGGCGACCAGTTTGTCGGCCAGTTCACGCAGCTCGGTCGGCAAGCCGTTGTACGCCGTCGCGGTGTTGGCCCACAGGGTGTCGCCGCCGAATGCCGGCGCGACGACCGAGCGCAGGATCGAGGCTTTCGGGTAGGCGTCGACGAAAGTCACGTCGGTGTGCCAGGAGTTGGCGCGCTGACCTTCAGCACCGTCCAGCTCCAGCAGATAACGCGTGCCTTCACGCGACGGCACGGTCGGGTGCGCCACCGGCTCGCCGAGCAAATGGGCGAAGGCTTCCTGACGCTGATCGTCGAGTTGGGTCTGCTCACGGAAGAACACGACTTTGTATTGAACCAGAGCCTGCTGGATAGCTTCGACCGTGGCGGCGTCCAGCTCACCGGACAGGTGCACGCCACGGATCTCGGCGCCGATACGACCGGCCACCGGATGAATCTCCAGCGCGTGGACAGCGGGTTTTACTGCGAGTGCGGCATTGCTCATGGGTAGACCCTCATCGACTGCTTACGGTTTTGGACGGCAGCGAAACAACGCTCTATCTATATTCCATTTACATCTAATAGATATTCACATGCTTCGTTGACGGAATAAGAGCTTGCATTTAAAACCTCTAGCAACCCTCGTCGCAAATGCCTTCGAGCTATTTTTAGGATGCCGGAAAAGCATATGGACCTTCGCCAATTGCGTTACTTCATCGCCCTCAACGAACACCGCAGTTTTGTCCGCGCGGCGGACGCGATGGGCATCACTCAACCGGCGTTCAGCCGCAGTATTCAAGGGCTCGAGCAGGAGTTCGGCTGCGTGCTGGTGGATCGCGGCAACAAGGATCTGCGCCCCACGCCCGAAGGCCAAGTGGTGCTGCAACACGCCCTGAGCCTGGTGCAGGGTGCCGCGCTGCTCAGTGCCGAAGTGACGCAGATGACCAAGCTCGATGCCGGCGAAGTGCACTTCGGTTGCGGCCCGGCGCCAGCAGTGAAACTGGTGCCGGACGCCGTGGCGCAATTCATCAACGCGCACCCGAAAGTGCGCACCTGTTTTCAGGTGGATAACTGGGAAAAACTCAGCCGCGCGTTGAGCCGTGAAGAGATCGAATTCTTTATCGCCGACATCCGCCATTTCGAGTCCGATCCAAACTTCCAGACCCAGGCACTGACGCCCAAACGCGGGGTGTTTTTCTGCCGGCCGGGGCATCCGTTACTGGCCAAGGAAAGCCTGTCGACCAACGACATGTTCGACTACCCGTTGGCGACGACGCTGATCCCCCCGGGGATTCGCAAATTATTGGCGAACCTGAGTGGCCGCATCGATTTTTCCCCGACCATCGAGACCGAGCATTTTCCGGCGCTGGTGAAGGTGGTGCTGCAATCGAATGCGATTGGCGTCGGTACGGAAGAGGCGTTTGTCGAGGACATTGCCAAGGGTTCGCTGGTGTTGCTGCACTGGCGCAATCTGCCGCAGAACCTGGAGAGCATGAATGCGCGTTGCGGGATTGTCAGTCGTACCGGGTTTCGCCTGTCGCCGGCGGCACGGGCGATGATCGAGACGTTGGTGGCGGTGGATCGGCAGGAGATCAGCGTCGCTGTTTGAAGAGATCGTTCCCCCGCTCTGCGTGGGAATGCAGCCCGGGACGCTCCGCGTCCCAAAGCGGACGCAGAGCGTCTATTGATGCGTTCCCACGCAGAGCGTGGGAACGATCGGCGTACTTTAGAGCTTGGCCGCTGCCAACTCAGGCGCCACCCAATCATTCACCTTGAACGGCTTGCGAATCAGCTTCTGCTGCGCCGCCAGATCAACTTTGTCCTGCAAGCTGCCAAGGAACACCGGATCCAGCGTCGACGGGAACACTTCGCTCAACTTCTGATCCTGCAGATCCTGGGTCAGGATCACCGGCGGATAGCTGGCCAAACCCGAGACCAGTTGCACGTATGCGGCCTTGTTGCCGTCCTGCGTCAACCACTCCACGGCCTGTTGTTGCGCCTTGAGCAACTTGGCCACCGCCTCCGGGTGCGCGTCGACAAACTTGCCCGTGCCGACCAATACCGACTGCACGCTGCCTGCGCCACCGAGATCTTTGGTGTTCAGCGGCAACTCGGCCAGCCCCTTGGCCTGCAATGCGCTCAACCCGGAGCTGCCCCATGACGCATCGATCTGCTTGGCTGCCAACGCCGCGACCGCTGCATTGAAATCCAGATTGATCACTTTCAGATCCTTCTCGCTCAGGCCCTGACTTGCCAGCGCCGCATCAAACGACAACTGCGTCGCGGTGCCACGGAAGATCGCCACGCGCTTGCCCTTGAGATCCTGCAACGTCTTGATCCCCGAACCCGGTACCACCCCCAGATACTGCTTCACCCCACGCGCACTGGCGCTGAGCAAGCGAGTATCCAGGCCATTGGACTTGCCGATGATTGCCGCCAGATCGCCGAGATACGCCAGATCAACCTGACCGTTGGCAAACGCCTCATTGATCACCGGTCCCGCTCCTTTGAAGAAACTCCACTGAATCTTGATGCCCTGATCGGCAAAGGCCTTTTCGAAGATCTGCTGATCACGCAGCACGTCGACCACACCGCCGCCACTGTGTTGAGTCCCCGCGCTCAGGTCGGGCACGGCGATTCTGATTTCCTTGAGTTCGTCGGCATGCGCGGTAAACGCCAGCAGGCCCACCAGAGCAGGAACGGCAAACAGACTGAAAACACGTTTGAAGGGGAGGTTCATGGGTGCTGCTCCTTGATCACGACGGGCGTTGAGGAGCCGAAAGTAGGCCGAATGACTACCTACGCTTAAATACTATAAATGCACATTTTTATAGCTTTTAGCGCTAAGCGAGCAGCGCCGGGGCTCGCAGCGGCGTATGCATTAACAGCATCGAAAATATTCTTCGAATGCATTGGATGCGTGTGGGCTGGAGGCCTTAAATGGCGCTGCTTATCTCTAAAAACAACTTATTGAAGATTATTTATAACCATTAGCTCTTAGTTAATACCGCAAGAGATCGCAGCCTTCGGCAGCTCCTACAGGGGTCAATTCAAGGACGCATTCCCCCGTGGGAGCTGCCGAAGGCTGCGATCTTTTGATCTTGATCTTGAGCCAACCCGACAACGGAGGTCACCCATGGCCCGCCAATCCTTGCTCAGTCTTCCACTCCCCGCGCCGCCGCTGAAAAGCCGCCGTACCTGGCCCAGCCTGAACCAGCGCCTGTTGCCATGGCTGCTGCCGCTCAGCTTGTTCGCCCTATGGTGGCTGGCCGCACGCAATGAATGGATGAGCGAGCAGATCTTGCCGGCGCCGTCGCTGGTCTGGAACAGCGCTGTCGAGCTGTCTCAAGGCGAGTTATGGAGCCATTTGTGGATCAGCCTGCAGCGTTTGTTCTGGGGCCTGCTTGCCGGGGTTTCGGCCGGTGCATTGCTCGGCGCAGCACTGGGCTTCAGTCAGCGTCTTGAACGTTTGATCTTCCCGACCTTCGCCGGCCTGTCGCAAATACCGACGCTGGCGTGGATTCCATTGTTCATGGTGTTTTTCGGCATCGGCGAAGTGCTGAAACTGGTGGTGCTGATCAAAGCGATCGTGGTGCCGGTGACCCTGCACACATTGGTCGGCGTAAGAGATGCCCAGCCGAAATTGCGTGAAGCCGCCGCTGTTCTGCGCCTGCCGCCACGCCTGCTGATTCGGCGCCTGGTATTGCCCGCCGCCCTCCCCGCGTTCATGGCTGGCGTGCGCCTGGCGCTGGCCGCCGGCTGGACGTCGTTGCTGGCCGTCGAACTACTCGCCTCGAGCGAAGGCATCGGTTACCTGATGGTCTGGGCGCGGCAACTGTTCATGCTCGACATCGTTTTCGTCTGCATCGTCGTCATCGGTTTGATCGGCGTGGCGATGGATCGCGGCATCGGTCTGCTGGACAAGAAACTGGTGCACTGGCCGCATCCGGCCACCGCCGAAATTCGTCGCGGCCCGCGTTATGACGGCTGGCAGCGGCTGCAACCGTGGCTGCTACCGCTGGGCTTGTTGGCATTGTGGCAATTGGCGAGTGACCAACAGTGGGTCGACGCCAATGTTCTGGTCAGCCCGTTGGCCGTTTTGAGCACGGCATGGGCTGGCGTGCTCGACGGCACGTTGATCAGCGGCATGGCCCTCAGTCTTGGTCGCACACTCGGTGGCCTGTTGCTCGGCGGCGGACTCGGATTTGCCTTGGGCCTGCTGCTGGGCCTGTCGAACATCAGCGAACGCCTGCTCGGCCCGACCCTCGCGGCCATCCGCCAGATCGCCATTTTCGCCTGGGTGCCGCTGCTCACCGCATGGTTCGGTCTCGGCGAATTGGCCAAGTGGGTGTTCGTCGCCCTTGCCGCTTTCTTCCCGCTGTTTATCGCCACGCAACGCAGCGTCGCCAATCTCTCACCGCAACTCAACGAAGCCGCACAAGTGCTGCGCCTGAGCCTCGGCCAGCGTCTGCGTCGACTGGTACTGCCGGGCGCCGCGCCGGGGATTTTCGCCGGGCTCAGACTGAGCCTGATCTACGCCTGGCTCGGCACCATCGGCGCCGAATACTTCATGCCGTCGAACGGCGGCATCGGCAGCCAGATGATCGGCGCGCAACAACTGCTGCGCATGGACCTGATCATGGCCGGCATGCTTTTCGTCGGTCTCACCGGCGCCCTGCTCAACCTCATTGGCCAACGCCTGGAAATTCGCGCGACCCGCTGGAGACACGCATGAACGCACCGATTGTCAGCTTCAATCACGTAGGCAAATCCTTCGACGTCGACGGTTTCGAACTGGAGGCGATTCGCGAATTCAACCTGGACATCGCCGAGGGCGAGTTCGTCGCCATTGTCGGCTCTAGCGGCTGCGGCAAATCGACATTGCTGCGGTTATTGGTGGGCCTTGATACGCAGTTTCGCGGGCAGATTACCGTGGATGGCAAAGCCGTCAGCGGCATCGGCGGCGAGCGTGGCATTGTCTTTCAGGAACACCGTTTGTTCCCGTGGCTGACCGTTGCCGACAACATCGGTCTGGGCTTGGTCAACGAACCGCTGACTGCTGCGCAGAAACAAAAGCGAATCAACGATTTCATCGACCTGGTCGGCCTGCGCGATTTCACCCGTGCCTACCCGCATCAGCTGTCCGGCGGCATGGCCCAGCGTGTGGCGATCGCTCGCGGTCTGGTCGCCAGCCCACGCATTCTGCTGCTTGATGAACCCTTCGGTGCCCTTGATGCACTCACCCGCCAGCAGATGCAGGACGAGCTGCTGGCGATCCGCGAGCGCGCAAAAATCACCACGATCCTCGTCACCCATGACGTCGAAGAAGCGATCTTCCTCGCCGACCGCGTGGTGGTGATGGAGCCGCGCCCGGGCCGCATCAAGCAGGTGGTCGACATCGCCCTGCCCCATCCGCGCCAGCGCAGCAGTTTCGACTTCCATCAGTTGCGTGAAGAGCTGCTGCACGAGCTGACCAGTGACGACCATTACCAACCGAGCGTGCCGGTGCAGATCCGCGATCTGCCGCTGACGTTCATTGCCTGCTGAACAGGAGTTTTGCGATGCCGCAACGTCCCAATTTTCTGGTGATTCTGGCCGACGATTTAGGCTTCTCCGATATCGGCGCGTTCGGCGGCGAAATCGCCACGCCGCACCTTGATGCCTTGGCCAACAATGGTCTGCGTCTGACCGATTTTCATACTGCGCCGACCTGCTCGCCGACCCGATCAATGTTGCTGACCGGCACCGACCACCACATCGCCGGGATCGGCACCATGGCCGAGACACTGACGCCGGACCTGATCGGCAAACCGGGTTACGAGGGTTATCTCAATGACCGCGTCGTCGCACTGCCCGAACTGTTACGCGAGGCCGGTTATCAAACCTTGATGAGTGGCAAATGGCACTTGGGTTTGAAGGCTGAACTGGCGCCCCATGCACGAGGTTTCGAGCGCTCGTTTTCGCTGCTGCCCGGCGCGGCGAACCATTACGGTTTCGAACCGACCTACGATGAGCAAACGCCAGGCCTGCTGAAATCCACGCCGGCGCTGTACATTGAAGACGATACGTTTCTCGATGAGTTGCCGAAGGATTTCTATTCCTCCGATGCCTTCGGCGACAAGTTACTGCAGTACCTCAAGGAACGTGACCAGACCCGGCCGTTCTTCGCTTACCTGCCATTCTCCGCACCGCACTGGCCGTTGCAGGCGCCCGCCGAGATCGTCGAGAAATACCGTGGCCGCTATGACGCCGGCCCTGAAGTGCTGCGCCTGGAACGCCTGGAAAAGCTCAAAGAACTCGGCCTGATCGAGCCGGACGTCGAGCCACATCCACTGATTCAGTTGACCCAGCAGTGGGACGCGTTGAGCGAGGAGCAAAAGCAGATTTCCGCGCGGGCCATGGAGGTTTACGCGGCGATGGTCGAGCGCATGGACTGGAACATCGGTCGGGTTGTCGATTATCTGCGCCAGCAGGGGCAGCTCGACAACACGTTCATCCTGTTCATGTCCGACAACGGTGCCGAAGGCGCGCTGCTTGAAGCATTTCCGAAATTCGGCCCGGAACTGGTGACGTACCTCAGCCAGCATTACGACAACAGCCTCGACAACATTGGCCGGGCCAACTCCTACGTCTGGTACGGGCCGAACTGGGCGCAGGTGGCGACCGCACCATCACGGTTGTTCAAGGCGTTTACCACTGAAGGCGGGATCCGGGTGCCGGCGCTGTTGCACTATCCGCAATTGGCGATCAAAGGGCAGATCAGCCATGGTTTCGGCACGGTGATGGACGTCACACCGACGATTCTCGATCTGGCGGGTGTGCGGCATCCGGGCAAGTTGTGGCACGGAAAACCGGTCGCACCGTTACGTGGCAAATCGTGGCTGGGGTTCTTGTCGGGTGAGACTGCGCAGGTGCATGACGAGCACACGGTGACAGGGTGGGAATTGTTCGGGCGTCGGGCGATTCGCCAGGGGTCGTGGAAAGCGGTGTGGATCCCCGGGCCGGTCGGGCCGGCGACCTGGCAGCTGTATGATTTGAGCAGTGATCCGGGGGAGATTCATGATCTGGCGGTGAGCCGGCCGGAGAAGCTCAGCGCGTTGATCGGGCATTGGCAGCAGTATGTCGAGGAGACTGGGGTGATTCTCAGTGAGTCGCCGTTTCAGCCGGACTGAGGGCAAGATCAAAAACACCCTCACCCCAGCCCTCTCCCGGAGGGAGAGGGGGCCGACCGAGGTGTCTTTCGTCAAACATCGACCTGAAAAATCGGGTCGATTATGGATTCGACAAAGCTCTTTCACTTCGGTGTAACTCCTCAATATCCCCGGGTCGGTCCCCTCTCCCTCTGGGAGAGGGCTAGGGTGAGGGCCGCTTGTCAGGCCTCCACCGCCTCACCAGACACCGCAACTTCATCCCGACGAACAAACCGGTTCGCCCGCCCAAACGTCCCAAAATCATTAAACCGAACCCCCATCTCACGCATCACCTTATGCGCCACCGGCACCGTCATTTGGCGAATATAAAACGGCTCCTTCACGACAAAATGATGAATCCCGTGGCTGCTGCCAAAGTTGAAGCAAAACGCCTGCAACGGCCACAGCCACCAAGGGTTCAGCACCTGGCACTGCTGCAGCACATTGCCCAGCTCGACATCACCGTAGTAATGCATGTTCGAGCTGATGAAGTGCAGGCAAAAGGTGCGCAACACGTTCGGGCCGATGATCACCACGGCGGCGATATCGATCACCTGCATCACCGACAACGTTATTGCTGACCAGTCGATCGGCGCGCCCAGCAGGTAAGCAATGCCATTGGCCGCATGAAAGCCGAGAAACACATACCACGCACCCCAATGCACCAGCGCCAGCGGCGCGTAGACCTTCAGCGTGCGCTTGATGATGCTGAACTTGTGCGCCCAGGTCTTGGCTCGCAGCATGCGGATGAACGCCGACATGACGTTGTCGCCAACCATCAGCAAACGTGCAAAACCCCACGGCTCGCCGTTGGTGATCGCGCGCTCTTCCATATCGGTTTCAGTGCCGGAGACCTTGTGGTGATTGAGGTGCAGGTGCCGACGGATCCACGGGTTGATCGTGCTCGGCCGCGCCAGCCACACCAGGCCCATCATCAGGTTGTGCGGCACGCGCTGCTTGCGGAAATACATGCTGTGGATCAGGTCGTGCTCAAGCTCATGGGTCAACGAAGCAAAAAACGCGTTGAGCAACAGACAAACCCACCACGCCATATGGCCGGTGATGTACAGCGTCGCCGAGCCGATCATCCCGATCAGGGCAAAGGCCAGAATCCCCGCGCCCAGCGCATCCTGATGCTGGAGAATCGGGTAGCGCTCGCGCAATTCGACGCCTTTGGCCAGCACCACTTGGCGAATATGCGCTGATCGCTGGGCCGCATTGTGTCGCTGGGGACTTGCAGAAGTACCGTCCATGCTTCCATCCTCGGGTTTATGATGTTCGCATCGTGCCTCGCCAAGGCTTCAATTGCGGTAGCCGAGAACGCCAACCTGTTGACCGGAAGCGCCAATCAGCATGAAGGAACCGACCTCCCTCGCCAGCTGGACCCGTGCCTTGCGCAAGCAACTCGATGCGCTGGGACTGGACAGCATTGCCCTGTGTCAACAGGCCGGGCTCGATCCGAGCTTGATGGATGATCCCAACGCGCGCTATCCACTGTCCGGCACCACGCGTCTGTGGGAAATTGCCGTGCAGGTCAGTGGCGACCCGGCGATTGGTCTGCGCGTGTCGCGCTTCGTCAGCCCGACCACGTTCCATGCCCTCGGTTATGCGCTGGTCGCCAGCGGCAGTTTGCGCGAGGTGTTCGAGCGCATCGTGCGCTATCACCCGGTGGTCAGCGATGCGCTGGAACTGGAGCTGAGTCGTGGCGACGACCGCTATCAATTTCGTCTGAAAATTCCGTCAGGCAATCCCGCACCAGCCTTCGAAGCCATCGACGCGTTCACCGCGATCTACGTGCGCACCTGCCGCAATCGTCTCGGCCGTGATTACGCACCGCTGGCGGTTTATCTGCGCCGCCCGGAGCCGAGCGATGCGCACCAGTGGCACAAAGTCTTCCGCGCTCCGGTGCATTTCGGTTGTGTCGAGGATCGTCTGGAATTCGCCCTCGCCGACTTCGACAGCCACCTCGACGACGCCAATCCGGAACTCGCTGAACACAATGAAGCGGTGCTCAAACGCACGATGGCCCAGCTTCAACCGCTGACTTGGGAGCGCAAGGTGCGCGATGCGATTGAAGAACAATTGCCGGAAGGTGAGCCAAGTGCAGAACGCATTGCTCAGGCGTTGCACCTGAGTTTGCGCAGTCTGCAAAGGCATCTGGCGGATGAAGGTTGTCGCTTTGATACGTTGCTCAACGAGAGCCGCGAGAATCTGGCGCTGCTGCACCTGCGCGATCCGCAGTGCTCGTTGAGTGAGGTGAGTTATTTGCTCGGGTTCGCCGACACCAGCAGTTTCAGCCGCGCGTTCAAACGCTGGACGGGGCTGACGCCGGGGCAGTTTCGTGATGGGTTGCGCTGATCCAGAATCAGTTTGTCTGATCTGGCGCCATCGCGAGCAGGCTCACTCCTACAGGGGGAACGCATTCCAATTGTAGGAGTGAGCCTGCTCGCGATAGCGCCCTTTAATTCAACGCAAAACCCAACTCAAAAACGGTGCTGTCGGCATCACTGCCCACCCGCACCTGCCCGCCATGCAATTGCATGATCGACCGGACAATTGCCAACCCCAATCCTCCCGAATCCCCCGGCTCCGCGCGCGAAGGATCGACGCGGTAGAAACGGTCGAACAGTTTGCCCAGATGCTCCGCCGCAATGGCCGGGCCATGGTTGTGCACTTGTAACCAGCACCAGCCCGACTCGTCACGCCGGCGCAGGCTGATCACGGTTTCGGAGTCAGCATGACGCACGGCATTGGCCAGCAAGTTGCCCAGCGCCCGTTGCAGCAACTGCTGATCGGCGAGCAATTCGCCATGCAGTTGATTGTCCAGCCGCAGGTCGCGGTCATCGGCCAAGGCTTCAAAGTAATCACACAGTTCACTGCCAACGCTTTGCAAATCCAGGGTTTGCAGATTGAGCGCGCGCTCGGCCTGCTCGGCGCGGGCAAGGAACATCAGGTTTTCCGCCATGCGCTTGAGCCGTTCGAACTCTTCCATGTTCGAGGCGAGAACTTCCTGATACTCCTCGGTGCTGCGCGGATGATTCAGCGCCTGCCCGTTGCTCGCCAACAAGGTGTGCAGCGGCGTACGTATCTCGTGGGCGAGATCGGCGGAAAACTGCGAGAGGCGCTGCACGCTGTCGTCCAGCCGCGCCAGCATGCCGTTGAGCGCCTGCACCGGCTCAAGCAGTTCGGCGGGCGTGCCGTTGGCGGGCAAGCGTTGGTCGAGGCTGCGCAGATCGATACCGCGTACCGCTTCGCTCAACTGCCGCAACGGTTGCAGACCCCGGCGCAGCAACAGCAAGCCCAAGGCAAAGGCCAGCAAAGCACCCAGTCCAACAGATAAGTACAGGCGCAAGCGATAGCTGCCGAGCATCTGTTCGCGCTCGCTAAGCACTTTGCCGGCGATCACGGTCAGCGGTTCGCCGTTCGGCCCCTGCGCTTCGCCGGACAACAGCGCGAGTTCGGCACCGTCCGGCGCTTGCCACGTCAACACATCACGGCGCTGCGGCGTTTGCTCGCGGGGGATCGCGTTCAGCGCGGGCAACTCGCGTTGCCGTGGGTTGATAGCGATCACACTGGAGCCATCGGCGCGGCGCACCAGCAACAGGCTGTCGAGGTTACCGAGCATGTTCTGATACAGCCGTGGCCGCGCCTGCAAGGCATCGAGGCTGTCGCTGTCAGCGAGCAACGCGCGCACTTGCTCCAGTCGACCGAGCAACGCAAGGTCGTCGCGGTAGGCGATTTCCGACGCCAGCGAACGGTAGAGGAACACGCCAATCGCGCTCAGCACCAAAGCGCAGACCAATGCGAACGCCAGCGCCAGACGCCAGGCGATCGACCTAGAGCGCATCGTCAGGCGCTTCCAGTTGATAACCGACGCCGCGCACGGTGTGAATCAGTTTCGGCATGTACGGGTCATCGACTTTCGCACGCAAACGCCGCACCGCGACTTCGACCATGTTGGTGTCGCTATCAAAATTCAGGTTCCACACCTGCGAGGCAATCAGCGTGCGCGACAGCACTTCGCCCTGGCGACTGGCGAGCAATTGCAGCAGGGCGAATTCCTTGTTGGTCAGGGCAATGCGCTGGCCACCACGGCTGACGCGGCGGCGCAGGACGTCGATTTCCAGATCGGCGATGGTGTACGACTCGGCTTCGCGCATCGGCCCGCGCCGCAACAACGTGCGCACCCGCGCGAGCAGTTCGGCGAAGGCGAAGGGCTTGAGCAGGTAATCATCGGCGCCCAGCTCGAGGCCGCGCACGCGATCTTCAATGGCGTCCTTGGCGGTCAGGAACAGCACCGGCGTGGCGCCGCGCTGGCGGATCAGCTGCAGCAATTGCCAGCCGTTGAGGCCGGGGAGCATCACGTCGAGGATGATCAGGTCGTATTCCTGCTGCTCGATAAAGTAGCGACCATCGAGGCCATTGAGCGCCACGTCCACGGCGAAACCCGACTCGCCCAGGCCTTTGGCGAGGAAATTCGCGGTTTTGGCTTCATCTTCTACGACCAGCAAACGCATGGCACACCTCGATTGATAGGCACACAGGCTAGGCGTCTTCGGCGGCGTTGCCCATTACAAACTTGTAATCAGACTGACGAGGTTCTGACGAAGACCGGCGATTAAGGTGTCGACCTTCGCTTTTGGAGCCTGTCCATGACCGTCAAATACTTCGTTGCAAGCCTGATCATCGGCCTCAGTGGTGCCGCTGTCGCCAGCCCTGAACTGCCGCGTCACGCTGATCTCGACCTGAAAACTGCACGGCTGCTCGCCGACACGGCAATGGCCAACTGCACCGGCACGGTGTCGGTGCTCGATCGGGGCGGCAATCTTCTAGTGACCCTGCGCGGCGATGGCGTAGGCCCGCACAACACTGTTGCCAGCCAGCGCAAGGCTTACACCGCGCTGTCGACCAAGACCGCGACCCGGTTGTTCGCCGAACGCGCTCGCAGCAACCCGGAAACCGCCAACCTCAACACCCTCGACGAGTTGCTGTTGCTCGGCGGCGGCATCCCTTTGTTCGCTGCTAATGAGTTGGTCGGCGCGATGGGTGTAGCCGGTTCCGGCGGCGGCGAGCAAGACGAAAACTGTGCGATCAAGGCTGCCGGGAAAACCGGTCTGGCCACTACCCGTTCCCAATAAGGAGATGCATCCATGAGCACTTTGCGCATGACCTTCGCCGCGCTCGGCCTGAGCGCTTTTTCCAGTCTGGCTCTGGCTGCCGGCAATCCCCTGAGCGTGCACGTGCTCAATCTGGAAAACGGCCTGCCTTCGCCAGGTATCAACGTGACGCTGGAGAAACACGTCGGCCAGAACTGGCAGCCACTGGCTCAAGGCACGACCAATGAACAGGGGCGAATTGCCGAATTGTTCCCGGCCAAACAGCCTTTTGAAGCGGGTGAATACCGCGTGGTGTTCAAGACCGGCGAGTACTTCAAGAAGGTCAAGCACGACACGTTCTTCCCGGAGATTCCGGTGATCTTCGAAGTGAAGCAGACCGATCAGCATTACCACATCCCGCTGCTGCTCAGCCCGTACGGTTTCTCGACCTATCGCGGTTCCTGAATCAATACTGCCCCATGTGGGAGCGAGCTTGCTCGCGAAGGCGGTGTGTCAGTCAGCAATCATGTTGAATGTTAAATCGCATTCGCGAGCAAGCTCGCTCCCACAGGGGCTTGGGCGAATTGTCAGATCGTGGCGAGAGCGCGCAATCGCATGGCATCAAGGATTTCGATCTCTCCATACCCGAGTCCGATAATCCCCTGCCCCTGCAAATCCTTAAGGATCTGGTTGGTGGTCTGCCGCGACAGCGACAGCATCGATGCCAACTGCTCCTGCGGCAGTTGCAGAACGCGGCGTGGCGCATCGAGCTCGCCGTAGCCTTCGGCAATCATCAGCAAGCGATGGGCCAAGCGTGCCGGGGCTGGCAGCAGGCTCAGTTGTTCGAGATTGATAAAGGTCAGGCGCAGTTTATGGCTCATCAGCAGCGCCAGGTGCCGCCAGTACACCGGGTGTTCGTCGAGCAGTTTGAGCAACGTCGCCTGAGGGATATTGAGCAAGGTGCACGGCCCGACTGCATAGGCGTCATGAGTGCGCGGCTGGCCATCGAACAGGCAGATTTCGCCGAACCAGTGCGGCGCCTCGACCAGACTCAACAACGCCTCTTTGCCCTGCTCGCTCACCGCGCCTATACGCACGGCGCCATCGAGCACCGCGTACAAGCCGCACGGTGGATCACCGCGCTGGAACAGCCGCTGCCCTGCCGTCAGCCGCCGCTCCCGGGCCGTAGCCAACAGACTATCCTGAAAGGATGCCGGCAGATGACTGAACCATTGGCCGCTCATCAACCGTGAACGTATTTGCATAAACACTCCTGGACTGTCGCCTGCCTGACAGAGCGAACCCTGATCCCGAGGGATGATGCGATCAACCCTACCGGAGGAACAACAATGAAAAGCCTCGTCGACCATCTCAGTCAATACGCCGCCTACCACCGTGACCCGCGCAACATCGCCAGCCACTTTATCGGCATTCCGCTGATCGTGGTGGCGGTGGCGGTTTTGTTGTCGCGGCCAGAATGGTCGCTGGGTGGGTTGTGGATATCTCCAGCCGTTGTCGTGGCGCTGGCCTCGGCGTGGTTTTATCTGCGTCTGGAGGTGAAGTTCGGGGTGCTGATGACGCTGCTGATGGGGCTGTCAGTCTGGGCCGGGCATGTGCTGGCGCAGCAGAGCACCCTGGTCTGGCTGAGCAGTGGTCTGGCGATGTTTGTGGTCGGCTGGGTGATCCAGTTTGTCGGGCATCACTATGAAGGGCGCAAACCGGCGTTTGTCGATGATGTCTCGGGGCTGATTGTCGGGCCGTTGTTTGTCGTGGCCGAGGTGGCGTTCGTGCTCGGGATGCGGCGTGAATTGAAGGAGCAGATCGAGGCGCGGGCGGGGGTGGTGCGGGTTAATCCGAAGCGTGCTGCAATCTAGACTTTATGCCCGCTCGTTCCCACGCCTTGCGTGGGAACGCCGCCATGGACGCTCCGCGTCCACTGTGACGCGGAGCGTCACGGGATGCATTCCCACGCAGAGCGTGGGAACGATCAGTCTTAGAGGCTGGCGACTTTCTGCCAGACCTTCGGCTTGAAGAACAGGGTTTCACCCTTGGCCAGCCCGATCAGGCTGTCGTGGTCTTTCACCACTTCGGCTTCAATCAGATCAGTCTGCCCTTCTACCTTCAGCGTGACCCGCGTGGTCGCGCCCAACGGCCGGATATCACGCACCTCTGCCGCGTGGTGATCCTCCAGCTCATGCTTGGACAGCGACACCTCATGCGGGCGGAACAGCACGTGGTTGTCGTCGCTCAGCAGCAAGCGGTTCGAATCGCCGAGGAAGTGATAAACGAAATCGCTGGCCGGGTTTTCGTAGACGTCGCCCGGTGAGCCGATCTGCTCGATCACACCCTTGTTCATCACCACGATGCGGTCGGCGACTTCCATCGCTTCTTCCTGGTCGTGGGTCACGAACACCGAGGTCAGGTTGATATCTTCGTGCAGACGCGCCAGCCAGCGGCGCAGTTCTTTACGCACCTTGGCATCCAGGGCCCCAAACGGTTCGTCGAGCAGCAGTACTTTCGGCTCGACCGCCAAGGCGCGTGCCAGAGCAATCCGCTGACGCTGACCGCCGGACAACTGCTCCGGATAACGATCCGACAACCAATCCAGCTGCACCATGTTCAGCAACTCATGAACCTTGACCGCAATCTGGCTTTCGCTCGGGCGCTGGTTTTTCGGTTTCATGCGCAGGCCGAACGCGACGTTGTCGAACACGGTCATGTGGCGGAACAACGCGTAGTGCTGGAACACGAAACCGACATTGCGATCACGCACGTCGTGGCCGGAGACGTCTTCACCGTGGAAGACGATGTTGCCGTTATCCGGGGTTTCCAGGCCGGCGATAATCCGCAGCAGGGTGGTCTTGCCGCAGCCCGAGGGGCCGAGCAGCGCGACCAGTTCGCCGCTGTGGATATCCAGGCTGATGTTGTCCAGCGCCTTGAACGCATTGAAATTCTTGCTGACGTTACGCACTTCGATCGACATGAATTATTCCTCCGCGGCGCTGGCGCGCAGGCGGTTGATACGGTTTTCGCTCCACTGCTTGAGCAGCAGGATGAAGAGCGCCAGGATCAGCAACAGGCTCGCCACGGCGAACGCGGCCACGTGGTTGTATTCGTTGTAGAGGATCTCGACGTGCAGCGGCAAGGTGTTGGTCACCCCGCGAATGTGCCCGGAGACCACCGACACCGCACCGAATTCACCCATGGCCCGCGCGGTACACAGCACCACGCCATAGATCAGGCCCCACTTGATGTTCGGCACGGTGACATGCCAGAACATCTGCCAGCCGTTGGCGCCGAGCAGGCGCGCGGCCTCCTCTTCCTGCGTGCCTTGTTCCTGCATCAACGGAATCAGCTCACGGGCCACGAACGGCACGGTGACGAAGATCGTCGCCAGCACAATGCCCGGCAGGGCGAAGACGATCTGGATGTCGTGATCCTGCAGCCACGGCCCGAACAGGCCCTGCGCACCAAACATCAGCACGTAGACCAGACCGGCGATCACCGGCGACACCGAGAACGGAAGGTCGATCAGCGTCACCAGCATGCTCTTGCCGCGGAACGAGTATTTACTCACGCACCACGCGGCGCTGACGCCGAACACCAGGTTCAACGGCACCGAAATCAGCACGGCGAACACGGTGAGTTTCAATGCCGACAGAGCATCCGGTTCAAAGATCGCGGTGAAGAATGCACCGAGGCCATTCTTCAAACCCTGCGATACGACGATAAACAACGGCAGCAGCAGAAACAGGAAAAAAACCAGCCAGCCAAGGCCGATCAGGACCCTGCGCGAAGTGGCGCTGCCACGGCGTGCCGCATTGGCCGAAGAGGCGGCCGCAATAGACGATTGGGACATGGTTCGCGCCTCCTTATGGGGTTTCGATGCGCCGCTGCAGCAAGTTGATCAGCAGCAACAGGACGAAGGAAACCACCAGCATCAAAACGCCGATGGCGGTAGCGCCGGTGTAATCGTATTGGTCGAGTTTGACCATGATCAGCAGCGGCAGGATCTCCGTTTTCATCGGCATGTTGCCGGCGATGAAAATCACCGAACCGTATTCGCCGACGCCACGGGCGAAGGCCAGGGCAAAACCGGTCAGCCAGGCGGGCAACAATGCGGGAACGAGGATGTGGCGGAACACCTGCAAGGGTTTAGCACCTAGGCACGCGGCGGCTTCCTCGACTTCACGGGGAATGTCGGCCAGCACCGGCTGCACGGTACGCACCACAAACGGCAGAGTGACGAAGGTCAGCGCCAACGTGATACCCAGCGGGGTATAGGCAATCTTGAAACCGAGGTCAGCGGCGAATTGCCCGACCAGTCCTGCCGGCGCGTACAGCGCGGTCAACGCGATACCGGCCACGGCAGTCGGCAGGGCAAACGGCAGATCGATCATCGCGTCGATCACCTTGCGCCCCGGGAAGGTGTAGCGCACCAGCACCCAAGCGAGCAGCGTGCCAATGATGCCGTTGATGATCGCGGCACACAGCGCGGTGCCGAAGCTCAGCTTCAGGGCGGCCAGCACGCGCGGTGCGGAGATGATCGTCCAGAACTGATCCCAGGTGAGTTGCGCGGCGTGGACGAACATCGCCGCCAGCGGGATAAGCACAATCAGACTGAGGTACACCAAGGTGTAGCCCAGCGTCAGCCCGAAGCCGGGTATGACGGGGGAGATACGACGCGACATAAAAGTCCTTGGTTAAAAAGCGATCCGCTGAACGCACCCATGTGGGAGCGAGCTTGCTCGCGAAGAAGGAGTATCAGCCAACTCCACGTCGTCTGACACTGCGCTTTCGCGAGCAAGCTCGCTCCCACATTTTCTGCGCCTGGCTAAAGGCTTGATGTGTGGCTGAAGTCAGATTACTGCGCCTGATAAATCTGGTCGAACACGCCACCGTCGTTGAAGAATTTCGGCTGCGCGGTTTTCCAGCCGCCGAAGTCCTTGTCGATGGTCACCAGTTCCAGTTTCGGGAACTGCTGAGCGTACTTGGCAGCCACGTCCTTATCACGCGGACGGTAGAAGTTCTTCGCGGCAATTTCCTGACCGGCCGGGCTGTACAGGTGCTTCAGGTAGGCCTCGGCGATCTGCTCGTTGCCTTTTTTCTCGGCGTTCTTGTCGACCACGGCCACTGGCGGCTCGGCGAGGATCGACAGCGAAGGCACGACGATGTCGAACTTGTCGGCGCCGCCATCTTCTTTCAGTGCCAGGAACGCTTCGTTTTCCCAGGCCAGCAACACGTCGCCCTGACCGTTGTTGACGAAGGTGATGGTCGAACCGCGTGCACCGGTGTCGAGGATCGGCACGTGCTTGAACAGGGTCTGCACATATTCTTTGGCTTTGGCTTCGTCACCGCCGTTGGCTTTCAGGCCGTAGGCCCATGCGGCGAGGAAGTTCCAGCGCGCACCGCCGGAGGTTTTCGGGTTCGGGGTGATCACCGAAACATCGTTCTTGACCAGATCGCCCCAGTCCTTGATGCCTTTCGGGTTACCTTTGCGCACCAGGAAGACGATGGTCGAGGTGTACGGCGTGCTCGCTTCCGGCAGCCGCTTCTGCCAGTCGGCGGGCAGGGTCTTGCCGAGTTTGGCGATTTCGTCGATGTCGCCAGCCAGCGCCAGAGTCACGACGTCAGCCCGCAGACCGTCGATCACCGCACGGCCCTGCTTGCCCGAACCGCCGTGGGATTGCTGGATTTTCACGGTGTCGCCGGCGTGATCTTTCTGCCAGTACTTGATGAATTCAGCGTTGTAGTCCTGATACAGCTCGCGCGTCGGGTCATACGACACGTTGAGCAGTTCGTAATCCTTGGCAACGGCGGAACCGGCAAACACAGCACTGGCCAGGGCGGCCAAAGCGTAACGGCGAATCGACGACATGGTGAAAGCTCCTGGAATTCTGGGTGGTGGCTTTTTCTTATGTATTTCGGGAATCGTGTTGTCGGTTCAAAGATCGCAGCCTTCGACAGCTCCTACGCACAGCCCCCTGCAGGAGCTGCCGCAGGCTGCGATCTTTTAGCCCGGTTGTTTGCCCGGTTGCTGCAAACGGAATTTCTCTTTGCGTTCGATCTGCACGACCTGGGCGTTGTGCACAGTGATCTCCACCGCGCCGAAACGCAGATCGCGCAGAGCGCTCTGGATTTCACGCAAGATGGTGGTTTCGTCCTGACCGTCAACGCTGCGAAGGGATGCGCTCATGGTGCTGCTCCTTTGAATGGGATTTGCCTGGCAGTGGGCGGCACTGCGTTCGGCGTGGGAGCAATATAAGAGAGGCGCAGATATTCTTAAAAAGACTATTTAAGAATGTTTATATAACTGAAAAACTGATCGTTCCCACGCGCAGCAAAGGAATGCAGCCGGCGGCGCTCTGCGCCGCGATTTTGGGCCGACGCAGAGCGCCCCTTTGCTGAGCGCAGGAACAAGTTTGCCCCTGTCTTAGCTAACCACCGGAGTTCTCGCCCAATCAATCTCCTGCGCCGGAGCCGGTCGCCCAAACCAGTAGCCCTGCCCCAGATCACATTCCTGCTCAAGCAGAAACGCCGCCTGCTCAACCTGCTCGATGCCCTCGGCATGCACCTGCATGCCCATGCTTCGGGCCAGCGCGATGATCACCCGGACAATCGCCACGTCATCCTCATCCCACGGCAACCCGGCAACGAAACCCTGATCGATCTTCAGCTTCTGCACCGGCAAGCGCTTGAGCCGCAGCAGTGACGAGTAACCCGTGCCGAAATCATCGATGGCCAGGCGAATACCCAATTCGCGCAAACGGTGCATCTGCTCCAGCGCGACTTCCGGATCATCCATCACTGCACTTTCAGTGACTTCCAGCTCCAGATATGCCGGATCCAGTCCGGTGTCGTGCAGCACCTGCGCCACCTGCTGGTACAACTCGCGCCGGGCAAACAGCCGCGACGAGACATTCACTGCGACAAACGACAACACCACTCCGGCCTGCCGCCATTGGCACATTTGCCGACACGCCTGCTGCATGACCCAGGCGTCGATTTCAGCGATCAAACCGGTGCGTTCGGCAATCGGGATGAACTCCGCAGGCGAGACCAGACCGCGTTGCGGATGCTGCCAGCGCACCAACGCTTCAACGCCAATCAAGCGACTGGTTTTCAAGTCATGCACCGGTTGGTAATAAACCCGCAGTTCCTGCTGCTCCAGCGCCCGGCGCAACTCGAATGCGATCTCCACACGTTGCTGGGCGTGGGCGGTGAGTTCTTCGGTATACAAGGCATAACCGTTGCGGCCGCTGCTCTTGGCCTTGAACAGCGCCGCATCGGCATTGCGCAACAGTTGCTCGGCGCTTAGCGCGTCGCTGGGGAACAGGCTGATGCCGAGGCTGGCGTTGATGAACAACTGATTGCCATCAATGCTGAACGGCTCCTTCAGCGCATCGAGAATCCGTTGCGCCAGCGCCGCTGCCTGCACCGGCTGTGGACAACTCTCTGCCAACACCGCGAACTCGTCGCCACCCAGGCGTGCCAGGGTAATACCGGGGCCAAACAGTTCTTGCAGGCGCGCCGCGACTGCCTTGAGCAAGCGATCGCCGACGTTATGGCCAAGGCTGTCGTTGATCATTTTGAAATGATCGAGATCGAGCATCAGTAACGCGCAGCCGCGCTTGTGGATCTGCGCCGAAGCCAGCGCCTGTTCGGCGCGGTCGCTGAACAGCAGGCGATTGGGCAGATCGGTCAGCGGATCGTGGTGCGCCAAGTGTTTGAGTTCATGCTCGGAATCCTTGATGGCGCTGATATCGGAAAACACCGCAACGTAATGGCTGAGCCGGCCCTGATCATCGTGAATGACCCGGATGGTTTGCCACTGTGGATAAATCTCGCCGCTCTTACGCCGATTCCAGATCTCGCCACTCCACTCGCCCTGCGACTCCAGGGTGGCGAACATCGCTTGGTAGAAACCCGGCGGATGATGGCCGGACTTGAACAGGCTCGGCTGCTGCCCGAGGACTTCTTCACGCTGATAACCGGTGATCTCGATAAACGCCCGATTGACGTGCACGATCAGCCCTTGGTGGTTGGTGACCAACACCCCTTCGCGGGTGCAATCGAAAACGGCCGCCGCTTGACGCAGGCGTTCGCGATCAGCGTGGCGCTCGCGCAACCGCGCACCGATGCCGAGAAACTCGCACAAGCGCGCCCGCGCCAGAAAGATCAGCCCGGCGCTGAGCGCCGCAAACACGTAACCGTTGATCAGTTGCCATCGGGCAAGATCGACGGAGTTATCGAAGAAATTGTTTAATAAATGATCAGTTCCCTGCAGCCAGACAACCGCAAGTACGAGATAGAGCAGCGCTGCACGCAAAGCATCGCGGTAAGTGGCACGCATTCGGCTGTCCATGTCCCTACAAAAAGGTTGGAATTATAGGTCAAGAAACATCCAGCGACTCTTATCTGAAAGGGCGACTGGTTTTATCTGTGTGCTTGGTGATAATGCAACGGCTGTTTTTATCTTTATCGAGGGCCCTATAGCCTATGTGGTACGAAGGTTTTCTTGGCTTGTCGGCCTGGTCTCTGGTCGCAGTCACCCTGCTGATGACCCACGTGACAATTGTCGCCGTCACGGTCTATCTGCACCGCTACTCGGCCCATCGCTCGCTGGAGCTGAATGCCGGCCTGAAGCACTTTTTCCGTTTCTGGCTGTGGCTGACCACGGCGCAGAACACCCGCGAGTGGACCGCCATCCACCGTAAGCATCACGCCAAGTGCGAAACCGAAGATGACCCGCACAGTCCGGTCATCAAAGGCCTTTCCACCGTGCTGCGCACCGGCGCAGAGCTGTATCGTGCCGAAGCGCAGAACCCGGAAACCCTGCGCATCTACGGCAAGAACTGCCCCGAAGACTGGATCGAACGCAACGTCTACAGCCGCTACCCGCTGCTGGGCGTGGCGATCATGGGCGTTATCGACCTGCTACTGTTCGGCACCATCGGTATCACCATCTGGGCGATCCAGATGATGTGGATCCCGGTGTGGGCCGCTGGCGTGATCAATGGCCTGGGCCATGCCGTCGGCTATCGCAACTTCGAATGCCGCGACGCGGCGACCAATCTGGTGCCTTGGGGCATCCTGATCGGCGGTGAAGAACTGCACAACAACCACCACACCTACCCTAACTCGGCCAAGCTGTCGGTGAAAAAGTGGGAGTTCGACCTCGGCTGGGCATGGATCAAAGTCTTCTGCTTCCTGCGTCTGGCCAAGGTCCAGCGTGTCGCGCCAATTGCCCACCGTGTCGAAGGCAAGGGCAATCTGGACATGGACACCGCGATGGCCATCCTCAACAACCGCTTCCAGATCATGGCCCAGTACCGCAAGCTGGTAATCGGCCCGCTGGTCAAGCAAGAGCTGGCCAAGGTCGATCATTCGGTGCGTCACCAGTTCCACCGCGCCAAACGTCTGCTGTCGCGGGAAACCAGCCTGCTGGAAGATCGTCATCACTTGCGTATCCAGACCATGCTCGAGCACAGCCAGGCACTGAAGGTAATTTACGAAAAACGCCTGGCCCTGCAGCAGATCTGGGTCAAGACCAGTGCAAATGGCCACGACATGCTCGCGGCCATCAAAGAGTGGATTCACGAGGCAGAAGCCAGCGGCATCCAGTCCCTGCGCGAATTTGCTGATCAGTTGAAAACCTACTCGTTGCGTCCTGCAGCGGTCTGAGACCGTTGATCGGTGCACCCGGCTCCCGGGTGCACCCTTCGGAACTTCGCCAAAAATCGCCTATCTCAAAGACACTTCGCCATCCCGGCGGGCTGTACTGTGGCCGTTGTCGAATTGCGGCACGTCCTTTGAGATCTGTGCCGATGGTCAACAACAATCAAAAAGACTCATCCTTCCCGCAGTGGCCCGAAGCCGCGCAAACCCTCATGGCGTTGATGCACGCCCAAGGTGAAGTCGCTCGACTGAGCGAACGCGAGCAGCTGTTCAGCTCCTTGCTGGTCAGCGTCAACGCCGTGCTCTGGGCCTTCAACTGGGAAACCCGGCAGGTGCTGTACGTCAGCCCCGCCTATGAACGGATTTTCGGCCGTTCTGCTGGCCTGCTGCTCGCCGACTACAACCAGTGGCGCGACAGCATCTACCCCGACGATCTCGACTACGCCGAACGCAGCCTCGCCGAAGTGCTGCATAAAGGCGCGGTGGAAGATCGCGAATACCGGATCATCGCCGCCGACGGCCAGGTGCGCTGGCTCAGCGACAAATGCTTCATCAACCGTCAGGACGAACCCGGTCAGCCGGTGATCATCGTCGGCATCGCCGAAGACATTACTGACAAGAAGCAGATGGAAACCGAGCTGCACCGTTTGGCGACTACCGACGTGCTGACACAAAGCAGCAATCGCCGGCACTTCTTCGAGTGCGCCAATCGCGAGTTCGAAGTAGCGCGGGTGCAGGGCGCGCAAATGGCCTTTCTGCTGCTGGATATCGATGATTTCAAAATGATCAACGACACCTACGGTCATCCCGAAGGCGACAACGTGTTGCAGCGGATTGCCGAGTGCGGGCGCGGGTCATTACGTCGAGGGGATCTGTTCGGGCGGATTGGCGGCGAAGAGTTTGCAGCGGTATTTCCCGGTTGTGCACCGGACATGGCCATGCAAGTGGCGGAGCGGCTGCAGCAGGAGATTCAACGGTTGAGTTTCAGCCATGATGGCCAGACGTTCGGTATCACCGTCAGCCAGGGGTTGACCAGTCTGACCGAGACCGACGACAGCCTCGACAGCCTGTTCGCCCGCGCGGATGCGGCGATGTATGAGGCCAAGCGACAGGGCAAGAACCGCATCATTTCTGCCTGACCCGTATCTCAGCTACACAGAGATCCATTGTAGGAGTGAGCCTGCTCGCGATAGCGGAGTGTCAAACGAACCGTTGGTGTCTGACACTCCGCTATCGCGAGCAGGCTCACTCCTACAGGGGTTTGCGTAAGTCAGGTTATTTGCGCATCCGCATCAATTCCGGCAAGCCAATCTTCAGCAACCGCGCCGTGCGACTCTTCGCCAGTTCCTCAACGCCTTCATGCTCGGTCAGATGCGCCATCTGCGCTGCCATGTTCATCACCAACGCCTCACGGGAATACACCCCGCCGCCGAGTTGGTAGACCGACGCAATCAGCTCCCGCAATTCCAGCGGCAGGCGCCATCGGGTACGCAACGCCGAACCATAAGCCGCGCCAAACTCGGCCAGCGCGTCGCCCACCTCCTCCCACTCATCCAGCTCTCCGCCGGCCTGCTTCCACTCCTGCAGACAACGCAGCAACGCCAGATCACCCAGGCGATGCAGCATGCCCGCGCAGTAACAGCGTTCCTGATCGAGATCGAGCAGCCGCGCGAGGGTGCGCGCATATTCAGCGGTGTGCAGCGACAACCCCCAGTAACGTTCGGCATAGTCCGCCAAACATGGATCGCTGAGCCTGGCGCTACGCTTGAGTGCCAGCCCCAGAATCAGGTTCATGCTCTGCCCGGTGCCCAGCCGATGCAGGGCCTGCGCCAGTGTCTGCACCGGCGCGCCATGGTGCTGCGCCGCGCTGTTGGCCGCAGCGATCAGCACCGCCGTGATTTGTGGGTCGGTCTTGATCTCATCTTCCAACAGCTTCAGATCGAGGCCATTGGGATTGAGGCTGCGCTTCACCGCCACCTGCACATCGGTCATCAACGGCGCACCGTCAGCCTGCTCACGACGTCGCTCGAGAAACACCGACAAGGTCATGCCCGGCGCCAATGCCGGTACTTCACAGAAAACCTCTTCACCGGCATTCAGCAGCAAGCCCTGCAAACGCTCGGTCAGGCTTTCCATGTTCAGTGGTTTGGTCAGATAGGCCGTTGGTGCCAACGGAAGCGCTTCGCGCACGCTGGCGCTGTCGTTGCGGCTGCTCATCAGGATGAACGGCAGCGGCGGATTGCGTTTGCGCTGGCGCACGCTGCGCAGCACGCTCAAACCATCGATGCCGGGCAACTCCCAATCAACGATCGCCAGGTCATACGGCACTTCACTGAGCAATGACAGGGCTTGCTGCCCGTCGGCGCACAAGTCTATCCGCGCATCGCAACGCACGTTCAGGAGCACTTGTTTGAGCAGGTCCCGGGACCACGGATCGGCCTCGGCAATCAGCACTCGGGGTACGGCGGGTAAATCAACGGCAGTCATGCGCGCTCTCCCTTGCAATGCCTGAACCTTAGCCAATGCTGGCCATTCGATACAGCGCTAAAGCAATTGATAGGTTCACGGGGCGAAAAAAAACCCGCCGAAGCGGGTTTTTTTGTCTATCCGATCACACAGTGCGCGGCTTACAGCTCCGAGAAGCACTCTTCGATGATCGCCAGACCTTTGTCCAGTTGCTCGTCCGGCGAGGTCAGCGGTACGAGGACGCGCAGAACGTTGCCGTAGGTGCCGCAGGACAGCAGGATCAGGCCCTTGTCGCGCGCCTTGGCCACAACGGACGCTACAGCGGCGGCGTTCGGCTTGTGGCTGTCGCCGTTTTCGAACAGCTCGACCGCGATCATCGCGCCCAGGGCACGGACTTCGCCGATCACCGGATACTTGGCCTGGATAGCTTTCAGGCCAGTAACCAGACGCTCGCCGACAGCCTTGCAGCGGTCCAGCAGTTGCTCTTCTTCGAACACGTCCATCACCGCCAGCGCAGCGGCGCAAGCGATCGGGCTACCGGCGTAAGTGCCGCCCAGGCCACCCGGGGCGATGGCGTCCATGTATTCGGCCTTGCCGCACACACCGGCCAGCGGGAAGCCGCCTGCGATGGATTTGGCGAAGGTGGTCAGGTCGGCAGCAACGCCCATCTGCTCCATGGCGAAGAAGGTGCCGGTACGGCCAGCGCCAGTCTGTACTTCGTCAGCGATCAGCAGGATGCCGTGCTGGTCGCACAGGGCACGCAGACGCTTCATGAACTCTTTCGGCGCAACGTAGAAACCACCTTCACCCTGCACAGGTTCGATGATGATCGCGGCGATGTCTTTCGGCTCAGCATCGTTCTTGAAGATACGCTCGATGGAAGCGATCGAATCATCGATGCTCACGCCGTGCAGTTCGTTCGGGTACAGCGCGCGGAAGATGCCGCCTGGCATCAGGCCCATGCCGGCCGAGTACGGCACGACTTTACCGGTCAGGCCCAAGGTCATCATGGTGCGACCGTGGTAAGCGCCGGTGAAGGCGATCACGCCAGCGCGGCCAGTGGCGGCACGGGCGATTTTCACGGCGTTTTCAACGGCTTCGGAACCGGTGGTGACCAGCAGGGTTTTCTTGGCGAAATCACCTGGCACCTTGGCGTTTATTTTCTCGCACAGCTCAACGTACGGCTCGTAAGCCAGTACCTGGAAGCAAGTGTGAGTCAGCTTGTTCAGCTGTTCGGTCACGGCGGCGATGATTTTCGGGTGCACGTGGCCGGTGTTCAGTACCGCGATACCGCCGGCGAAGTCGATGAATTCACGACCTTCAACGTCAGTCACGGTGGCGTTCTTCGCCGATTCAGCGAAGATCGGGTGAATCTGGCCGACACCACGTGGAACAGCTGCGGTACGACGGGCCATCAGTTCAGCGTTAGTCTTGCTCATTACAGTCCTCATTCGCCGCTCATCGGGCGGCGTGGTTCAAGGATTAGCGGGAGAAATCGACGGTGGCAGCATGCGATGATCGACTGCCACGGCGTTCCTGGCCGCAGAGAAAATTCCGGTTTGAAACGACGCAAAGGGACAGCGCTCTCGTGCCCTTTGCGTTTGCAGCGGTCTCTTACAGGGCTTAGATGCCCAGGCAGAGGTATTTGATTTCCAGGTAATCTTCGATGCCGTACTTGGAGCCTTCACGGCCCAGGCCCGAGGCCTTGATGCCGCCGAACGGCGCGACTTCGTTGGAGATCAGCCCGGTGTTGACGCCAACCATGCCGTATTCCAGCGCTTCCGCGACGCGGAACACACGACCGAGATCGCGAGCGTAGAAGTAAGAGGCCAGACCGAACTCGGTGTCGTTGGACATCGCGATCACTTCGGCTTCATCTTTGAAGCGGAACAGCGGCGCCAGCGGACCGAAGGTTTCTTCCTTGGCCACAGCGGCGTTTTTCGGCACGTTGGTGAGGATGGTCGGTTCGAAGAAGTTACCTTCCATTGGCTTGCCGCCAGCCAACACGGTGGCGCCTTTGGCTACGGCGTCAGCGATGTGTTCTTGCACCTTGGCCACGGCTTTTTCGTCGATCAGTGGGCCAGTGGTGGTGCCGTCTTCCAGACCGTTGCCGATCTTCAGTTTCGCCACCGCCACTTTCAGCTTCTCGGCGAACGCGTCGTAGACCGAATCCTGAATGTACAGACGGTTGGCGCAGACGCAGGTCTGGCCGTTGTTGCGGTACTTGGAAATGATCGCGCCTTCGACAGCCTTATCCAGGTCCGCGTCGTCGAACACGATGAACGGTGCGTTGCCGCCCAGTTCCAGCGAGACTTTCTTGATGTCCTTGGCGCATTCCGACATCAGTTGACGACCGATTTCGGTCGAACCGGTGAAGGACAGTTTGCGCACGATCGGGTTGCTGGTCAGCTCGCTGCCGATGTCGCCAGCGCTGCCGGAGACCACGCTGAACACGCCCGCAGGAATACCCGCGCGCTGGGCCAGTTCGGCCAACGCGAAAGCAGAAAACGGAGTTTGCGAAGCAGGCTTGAGCACCATGGTGCAACCGGCAGCCAGTGCTGGACCGGCCTTACGGGTGATCATCGCCGCCGGGAAGTTCCACGGGGTGATCGCGGCGGTCACGCCGATTGGCTGCTTGATCACGATCAGGCGTTTGTCTGGCTGGTGGCCCGGAATCACGTCACCGTAGATGCGCTTGGCTTCTTCGGCGAACCACTCGATGAACGAAGCGGCGTAAACGATTTCGCCCTTGGCTTCGGCCAGCGGCTTGCCCTGTTCGAGGGTCATCAGGCGCGCGAGGTCGTCCTGGTTCTCGATCATCAGTTCGAACCAGCGACGCAGCTTGCCGGCACGCTCTTTGGCGGTCAGTGCACGCCAGGCTGGCAGCGCTTTGTCAGCGGCTTCGATGGCACGGCGGGTTTCGGCAGCGCCCATTTTTGGCACGGTACCGAGGATTTCGCCGGTGGCCGGGTTGTTGACCTTGATCGTCTGACCGTTGTCCGCATCGACCCAAGCGCCATCAATGAAGGCTTGCTGGCGGAACAACAGGGTGTCTTTAAGCTGCATGTCGGCTTTCCTTAACAGCACCGCGGCCTGCGCGGAGCAAATTATGATTGTAGAAAGGCGCCTCGCAAGGCTGCCGTCAGGGAAATCAGTGACCGGGCGTGGCGCATCAACCGTGCACGATTCGAAACACCGGCGCTTCAACGCCCGGTCAACGAGCGTTTGAAATCTCAAACGGATCGTAGGATCAAAGGGGTTAAAGGACAATAGGTCGTTCGAAAAAAAGAACAAAAACGCCGCGTTTGTGGAATTTTTCAGATCAACGAGCCTAAAGCCTCAGCCGCAGCAAAACCATAGAACAGTCCCACGAAAGCGCCAAGCGAGGGTTTTGCAGGACGTTACCGCTTTATGGAATACCGCGATTTGCGCGGACATGCGCACTGACAATACCCGCCAAAACCCGGCATGGACGCCCCGAGTCGACCTAGGTATGATGTCGCCCGCTGCACCAGTAGCTCAGCTGGATAGAGTACTGCCCTCCGAAGGCAGGGGTCGTGGGTTCGAATCCCGCCTGGTGCACCATTGATTTAAACGAGAAAGCCCCGGACTGTGATGGTCCGGGGCTTTTTTGTGGGTGAAGTAAATGGACCGGAACGACGTTACTCCGTCGTCCAGTCGAACTCGTCGTAATCATCGTCATCCTCTTCCTCCTCAACCTCTTCAAAAGCGTCGTCTTCATCAACGACATCCTCTTCCGGCTGATTCAGCAGAAATTCCTTACGCGTCTCGGTAATCGCTCGCCGCATCTCTTCGCCCTTCTCCGGGCAGTTGAGCAGTTGGGCGATGCGGTCAATTTTTGCTGCCACGTTGTCCTCCAGCGTATCGGCAATGCCCCGATAGTGCGCGTTTTTGCGGGGCAATGCCAAATGGCTGAGGGGGCAGGCGGTCATTTTTTCTGCAGCTGTTGGAGTCGGGCGTCGAGATCGGTGTTCGGGTAGCGTTTGTGCAGGTTGTTGAACAGGCTGTCGGCGGCTTGCGACTGGCCGGATTCGCGCAGGCGCAGGACTTCGCGCAGTTGTGCGTCGAGGCCGTTGGCCGGGGCGGCGGCGCGTTTGCTGAATTTGGCTTCATCGGCGCTGATGGCTTGATCTTGCATCGGCGCGGCCATTTCCATCATCGGCGCAGGTGCCGGCATGGCGCCGGCCGGAGCGGACAATCGGTGCAGTTGCGCTGAATCCGTGTCGGTCATCGGTACGGCAAGTTTGGGGGCTGGGGCGTAGTCGTAATGACGCAGCGGCTCAGGAGCGCGCTGTACCAGTGACAACATCAATGCCACGCCGACGAGGCTGGCGAATGCAACCTGCCAGCGGGGTTTACGGCAAGCGTCGAGCCAGCGTTGCCACAGGCTTGGCTGCAGCGCAGGGGTTTGAAGCTGCGCAGCGTTGAGGATGAACGCATCAAGGTGCGCTGGCGGTTCGGCGTTGTGCTGTTCGCGAACATGTTTAATCACCGAATCTTCCGGTGTCTGGCGGGCGTCAGTCATGTCAGTACCTCCTCGGCCAGCAGCCGACGCAGTTTTTGCTGGGCATAGCGCAAGCGGCTTTTGACGGTTTCCAGCGGTGTTTCGGTGAGGCTGGCGATTTGTGCCAGGTCGAGGTCGCCGTGGGCGCGCAGCAAGAACACCTCGCGCTGGTCGGCAGGCAGGGTTTGCAGGGCGCTTTCCAGGCGCTGGCTGTCTCGACTGAGGCTGAGCAGCTGTTCGGGATCATTTGCCTCATCACTGACCGCGTGATTTTGCTCGTCGTAGCTGTCGTGCAACGGTTGCCGGGCGCCGTGTTTGCGCCAGTGGTCGATCAGGCGATTACGGGCAATCTGGAACAACCACGTACGAAATGTCGCCCGCCCTTGTGGCTGACTGCTGCTGCGGATCAGGCTCAGCCAGGTTTCCTGAAACACCTCGTCGGCCAGTTCCGGTTTGCCGCTCAATCCGAGCAGAAACCGATACAGGCCTTGGCGATGACGCGCGTACAAGGTCTCGAACGCCGCGCTGTCGCCCTGGCGATAACGCGCCAGCAGCGATTCATCGCTGCTGGCGGTTGAGCTGTCTGCCGAGGCAAACAGCTGACTGATGAAGCCTTTCAGACGACTCACTTATTCGATCCGTTGTTCAGTGGCCAACGCGTTCGATGCGGTTGAACTGCGCAAGCTCTGCGCCAATTCGACCAGTTGCACAAACTCATTGCGCAGACCAAAGCGATCATCGCCACGAGCGCCGCGAGCCAGTGCTTCGGTGTCTTTCAGGCTGAAGTCGCCGGTATAGCGAGCGTCCTTGAGTTGTTGGGAAAACGCGGCGACGGCAGCGGCAAAGCGCAGGTCTTCGCTGGCAGTTACAACCTGATTGGCGATGGGCCGCTCGATCAGCAGACTTTTCCCACCTTCGGCACGCTGATAACGCACACGCAGCATCGCTAATTCTCCGCTCTTTGCCGAAACAACAGCGTCGGATTTGCCGTAACGCAGCGGCTCCAGCCAGCCCTGCTCGCCCGCCGGAACAATTTCGTACAGCGCGGTCACCGTGTGTCCTGCGCCGATTTCGCCGGCATCGACTTTGTCATTGCTGAAATCCTCACGCTTCAACGCACGGTTCTCGTAGCCGAGCAGGCGATATTCGCTGACCTGCGCCGGGTTGAATTCCACCTGCAGTTTGACGTTTTGCGCCACCACGGCGAGGGTCGAGCTCAACTGATCCACTAATACTTTGCGTGCCTCGCGCAGGTTGTCGATATAGGCGTAGTTACCATCGCCAGCGTCGGCCAGTTGTTCCATCAAGTGTTCATTGTAGTTATCCACACCGAAACCCAGGGTCGTCAGCGAAATCCCGCTTTTGCGTTTATCCACAGCCATTTGCTTGAGGCTGTCGAAGTCGCTGACGCCGACATTGAAGTCACCATCAGTGGCCAGGAGGATGCGGTTGATGCCTTTGGGGATGAAGGCCTGCTGCGCCATTTGGTAGGCCAGTTCGATACCCGAGGCGCCAGCGGTCGAGCCACCGGCGGTCAATTGCTCGATGGCTGTACGAATTTTCGCTTTCTCGCGTCCGGAGGTCGGCTCCAGTACCACTCTCGATTCGCCGGCATACACCACCAACGAAACGCGATCCTGATCACGCAACTGATCGACCAGTAATTTCAGCGTGCTTTTGACCATCGGCAGGCCTTCGCGGCGATCCATCGAGCCGGACACGTCGACCAGAAATACCAGATTGGCCGGGGCCAGTTCCGCCACGGCGCGGTCGGAGGCCTTGATGCCGATACGCAGCAAGCGCGTGTGCGGGTTCCACGGTGAAGCGGCCAGCTCGGTGGTCACGCCGAAGGGCGAGCCATCACTGGGCAGCGCGTAGTCGTAGGGGAAGTAATTGACCAGTTCCTCCAGCCGCACCGCACCTTCCGGTGGCAGTCGACCTTGATTGAGCAAGCGGCGGACGTTGGCATAAGCGCCCGTATCGACGTCGGCACTGAAAGTCGAAACCGGCGTCTCGGCGACGCTGTGGATCGGGTTATCGGCCAACGTCTGATACTGCTCGCGCTGCTCGTCGCGATAGCTCTGTGGATAACTTTCACTCAACGGCATCGGCGCGCTGCCCGCATTGGGCATCCTGTACAGCGCGCGTTTGGCCATTGAGCTGTCAGCCATCACGGCTTCCTGCTGAACCAACACCTCAGGCTCCGCCGGTGCAGGCACAGCAGCAGAATCGGGTGTGGACGAAGCACCGCAACCGGCGAGCGCCAGCAGCACACCAACCGCAACAGGACGCAAAAGAGAATGAGACATGGGGGCTGACCTCGGGATGAATTTGATCATTCATCTCCTGAGACGGGCAGCCCTTTCAGTTCGGGTTAAACGCCGCTAAAAATATTTTCAGCGGTGATAACGCCGCACCGCACTGCTGTTGCGCAGCACATGGCCTTTGATTTTTTCCATCAGCTCGGCGCGGGTCAGACCGGCGGGCAAGGCGTCCGGGGCCAGATCCAGCGCGTAGATCTGGATGATGTAGTGGTGCGCACTGTCGCCCACTGGCGGGCACGGCCCCATGTAATGGGTGTTGCCCTTGCTGTTGGTGCCGCCGAGACCTTCGAGCGCGGATTTGGCACCGACGCCCGCTGCAATCTGGTGCGTGGTGGCTTTGATGCCGTAATGAATCCAGTGATCGACGCCCAGGCCTTTCTGGCCATCCGGGTCGTGCATGACGATCGCGTAGCTCTGGGTGCCGACAGGTCCAGCGTTCCAGCTCAGCGCTGGCGACTGGTTCTTGCCGCCGCAGCCGGGTGCATCGCTGGCCGCTGCCGAGGTGAACAGGCGGTTATCGGAAACACCCGGGATGTTCAGGGTGAAACGCTCCTGGGCCTGCGCCGGAAACTGCACGCAAAGGGTGACGGCGAGAGCCGCCAGCCATGGGTTGAGAGAGGTCAATCGGGTCATTCCGGGAGCACCTTGTGCAGTTGGGCCGTCGTCGGCTTGCAAACTATAGCTGTACCGTTCGCGCCGTGGCAGTAGCAAATGGCTGAACCTCGCACTACCGCGCAAACTCACAAGAGAAATGCCCGTGAGGAAGCCGATCATGCCAGTGCACCGTGTCGCCCGTATCGCCGATGTCCCAGAAGACCGTGGCCTGCAAGTTGAAATCGGCGCGTGCAAGATCGTGCTGCTGCGCGCCGGTGGGCAATTACGTGCCTATCAGGGCGAATGCCCACATGCCGGCGCACCGCTGGCTGACGGTGCGTTGTGTCACGGACGGCTGATTTGCCCTTGGCACAAGGCTGCGTTTCGCGCCGAGGATGGTGCGTTGTGCGAGCCCCCGGCGCTCGACAGCCTCAAGCGCTATCCGCTGGAGCTGCGTGGCGACGAGGTTTGGGTCGATGATCAGCCGTTGCCCGACCCGCATACGCCGCCGGCGGACGATTCGCGCACTTTCGTGATTGTCGGTGCCGGCGCGGCAGGTACAGCGTGCGCGGCGGCGTTGCGGGAAAAGGGTTTCGGTGGCCGGATCGTGATGATCGATCACGAGCCGGGGGCGGGTTACGACCGTACGGTGCTGAGCAAATTTGTCCTTGCCGGGGAGATGCCCCCGCAAGAAATACCGCCGCTGCGTGAGGATGATTTCTATAAAGACCAGCGCATTGAACGCCAACAAGGCGAAATCAGCGCAATCGACGCTCCGAACAAAACCCTGCACCTTATCGACGGCCAGACGCTGAGTTATGACGCGGCGGTGCTCGCCACTGGCGGCGAGCCCAATCCGCTGGATTTACCCGGCGCAGATCTTCCGCAGGTATTCGTGCTGCGCTCAAAAGCTCAGGCAGAACGGATCATGCACGCTGCCAGAGAGGAGCAACGTGCGGTGATCATCGGCGACAGCTTCATCGCCCTCGAATGTGCGTCGGCCCTGCGCCAGTATGGTCTCGATGTCACGGTGCTGGCTCGCCACGCGATTCCCTTCGCTGCGCAATTCGGTGAAGCCGTGGGCAAAGCGATTCGCGCGCTGCACGAACAGAACGGGGTGAAGTTCATCACCGAACACGCAACCACCGAGATCATCGGCGAAGGCAAAGTCGAGGCCGTATTGCTGGACAATGGCCTGCGTCTTTCGGCGGATCTGGTGCTGGCCGGGGTCGGCGTGCACCCGGCCACCGAGGCCTTCGCGTCACTGCCGAGGGAAAAAGATCAGTCACTGCGCGTCGATGACGGCATGCGCGTTACGGACGGCCTGTGGGCGATCGGCGACATCGCCACCTTCCCGCTGAACGGCCAGTTGCAGCGTATCGAACACTGGCGCCTGGCCCAGCAACACGCACGCATCGCCGCGGCCAATATGCTCGGTGGCGAAGAACATTACCTAGACGTGCCGTTTTTCTGGACCTGGCACTTCGGCAAGAATTACGACTACCTCGGCCACGCCGAACACTGGGATGAGGTGGAGTTTCTCGGCGAACCCGAAAATCCGCCCTTTATCGGTCTGTTCGGCAGAAACGGTGTGCTGGTCGCTGCAGTCGCCTGCGAAAAGGAACGTGCAATGGCGCTGTTGGCCGAACGGATGAAGCAACCGCTGGCAATGGAAGAGGCCTGGACATTGATCCGCGATTACGCTTGATCGTTCCCACGCTCTGCGTGGGAATGCAGCCCGTGACGCTCCGCGTCACTGGACGCAGAGCGTCCCTAGAGGCATTTCCACGCGGAGCGTGGGAACGATTAATTAACGGGGAAGGGGTTCGCGATTATCGTCATCTTCAGCATGCAGAAAGATCACCCGCGGATGCTCCAGTGGTGCCAGCGGCGGTGGCAATTCCTGCGGATGAACCGGCCAGAAATGTGTCACCACATGGCTGATGTCACCCTCCTGATCGTTATGAATGGTCATCACCCCAGGCGTGCGCAGTTTCTGAAAGCGGTCATCGCAGAGTTTGAAACTCTTGCTCAGCCCTTCATCGTCAATCACCGGCGATGGCAAGCGGCGCTGGGCGAAGCTGCGGCTTTTGCGCTGCTGATAACGCGCCCAACCGATCAGAATCACCGCATTGACCAAGGCCACCCACAGATAGATCTGCAGGGTGCCCAGCGCGTCGAACGCCGACTTATCGAGCAGCGGCCCGCCCGCGTGAGTTTCGATCAGCGGCCATAAGCCACGGATCAGCAGAAACAGCAGGCCAACCCAGGCCACAACGGTGAGGATCACATCGATCACTACCAGAAAGGGCCGCTGGCGAGTCCGGATGATTTTCATTTGATGACCTCCTCTTCGTCGTCGCCGATCGGTTTGATGCCCCGATCAGGACTGACCCAACGCGCACGTTTCTGATGTTGACCGAACAGCACTTTGGGGAAGCTGACCAACGTGGTCAGCAGGCTGATAAGCCAGAACACCAACGGATACCAGACCACCCAGAACATCGTGCGGCCCAATCCCGGCTCATAGCGCCGATCGATGACGATGCTTACCGCGAACTGCACCAGACAGACGAACGCCAGCAACAAACCGGTAAATGCCGGTGGCATCAGGTGATCCACTGCGATTGCCTCGGGCATGACCACAAACTTGCCGACGCCCCAGAAGATTACCGACAACAAGAAGGTGAACGCCCAACCGGTCGACAGGCAGTATTCGAACAGCAGCGGCCACAGGTAACGGTGACGGTACTGCCAGATACCACGAATGTTTTTGAACAGCACTTCGGCACCGCCCTGCGCCCAGCGCAGTCGTTGCTTCCACAGACCGCCGAGGGTTTCCGGCATGAGGATCCAGCACAGCGCGCGCGGCTCGTAGAAGATGCTCCAGTGGTCGAGTTGCAGCTTCCAGCTGATATCGATGTCTTCGGTGATCATGTCCGGGCTCCAGTAACCGACGCGGTTCAACGCGGTACGGCGGAACGCGACGATCACCCCGGAGACGGTAAAAATCCGCCCGAATACCCGTTGCGTGCGCTTGATCAAGCCGATGATGGATGAGAACTCACCGACCTGCACCCGCCCGACCAGCGTCGAGCGCGTTCGGATCCGCGGGTTACCGGTCACCGCGCCAAGGCGTGCGTTATCCAGCATCGGTGCGACCAGATAGGCTGCGGTGTTCGGCGCCAGCAGCGCATCACCGTCGATGCATACCAGATACTCACTGCGCGCTGCGATAGCGCCCATGCGCAAGGCGACGGCTTTGCCCTGGTTTTCCGCCAGGTGCAGCACGCGCAGGCGCGGATCTTCCTTGGCCAGCGCATCCAGCACTTGCGCGGTGTTGTCCTTCGAGCCGTCGTTGATCGCGATAACTTCGATGTTCGGATAATGCTGGGCCAGCGCCGCGTGGATCGTATCGGCGGCATTGTCGCCTTCGTTGTAGCAAGGGATCAGGATCGAGATCAGCGGCTCGCCTTCCAGTGGCGGTGGCAGGGTGTCGTCCTGCCACGGCCAGTGGCGTTCCCAGTGCAGCCAGAAGTACAGGCCGCCGGCAATCCACAACCCGGACATGAACAGCGGGTAGAAGAACACGAAGTCCATCAGGAACTGCCCGGTGACCAGGAAGATCAGCCCCAGCGGCACGCCGAGGACGAGCGCCAGAACAAGCAGGGCTAACAGTCTATCCAGCATGTTATGGATTCCATTTGTTGGAGAGTGCAGGCCTTACGGTTTTCAGGTCCGGCAGGTTGTCGAGGAAGTTGTCCGGGTAATAACCGAAACTGGTCGCGCCCTGACGCTTGAGACGGCCCATCCAGTCCGCCAGATGTGCACCGTCGATGTCGGCCTGATCCTTTTTCGTCCAGTCGCGGGCCTGCAATTCGAACACCGTGCGGTTCAGGGCTCCGGGGCGCTTGCTGACGGTTTTCACCAGGGTTTCCAGCCACGGGCCGGACTCGGCCTGGGTCTGTTTTTCCATGAGCGGCATGGCCATCGGCGCGGTCCAGTCATAGGTCTGCAGGAAATCGTCGAGGTTCTGTGCGTACCAGGCTTCGCTGCCGGGATTGAGCATCGGCTCGGCGAAAATATTGCGTGCGGTCAGCACCTGCGGGCCCCGAATGGCGCGGACTTTAGCGGTCAGCTCGTTGGTGAAGTCGATCAGGTAGCGGCTCTTGAACCGCGTCCATCGCTGCAGGGCCGCCGGATCATCGCGCAGGGCGGCAATTGAACCTGGCAAACCGTGGGCGACGTAGGCTTTCAACGCTTCGGGGCCGGCGTCCTCGAAGTCCGACAGAATCGCATCGTCGTGATAGAGGATGCCGTCGACCGAGGTCAGCCGCGCCACGTCCTCGTAGATTTCGCCGATGATCCGCCGCACCTCCGGATCGAACGGTGACAGGCGTTGGTACTGATCCGGATCGATTGCGGTGGTGCCGGTTTTCGGATCCCAGCGCGTGACACGCGGCAGCTTCGCATCAAGGCCGAAACTCAGCACCGGCATCCACGCAAACACCTTCACATTGGCGCGAGTACGCAGTTGCCAGGCCACGCGGTCGAAAATATCCGCACGTACCGGCAAGTGACGGTTGGGAAAGTACAGCGAGTGCACCAGACCATCGCCCTGCGGATCGGCAAAGGCTTGCAGGAACACCGTGTTGGCGCCCATGTCGGCCATGCGCTGCACCAGTTTTCCGAGGTTGATGTCCTGTTGTGCCGGATCCGGGTCGTAGACGTTGTCCAGATCAACGTGCACCACACGCATGACGAAATCCGACTGCACGTCGACGATGCTATTGGAGAAAACCTCGCCGTCGGGATCGGAGGAAACCAGGAAGCGCGGGCTGCTCATCAGGTTGTCGAGGGCGTCGAGACCGTCGTCCAGCGTCAGGGCCATTTCGTAGCCCTCCTCACCGACCACGGTCAGCGATGTGCCATCCGCCGCACCATACGGCCAGACCCAGACGCGTGGTTTCTTGCCGGTGACCTTGCGGATTTTTTCCGAGATGTTGTTCACGTCGGTGCGAATCCGTGCCTGGAAATCGGCCTCGGACTCATAACGTTTGGTCACCGGGTCATAGCGCCGGGTCGCAGCAGCAGGCTGCAGGTTGCCCTGCGGGTTGGCCAGGATCCCTTTGTGGTTGGCGTCGGTGTGCGCGGCAATTTCCACCAGGCCGGATTGCGAGATTTCGCGCACCTGATCCCAGGTCAGGAAGTCGGAACGCGCACGCGGCGCACCGGCAAAATCCACCGGTTGATTGAGCGGCGTGTCGATCCAGACGCCGACCGGGGCCAGCAAGGCGTGCCAGTTGTAGGCACGCAGCACCGGCAGCACGCGGGTGTAGAAACTCGCATAACCGTCGTCGAAACTGAGCAGGATCGCTTTCGCCGGCAGCTCCGGGCCGCCCTTGCGCGCGGCCATGATCTGGTCGACCGTCACCGGTTTGTAGCCGTTCTCGCGCAGCCACGCGAGCTGCTCGATCATGCGCTCGGTGCGCACCGCCACCACGGCCTGATCGGGATCGCGGTCTTCAACATCGTGATAGGCGATGCCGAGCACGTGATTTTTCGGCCACGGTTTTTCGCTGGCCGCCAGCGGACGCTCGGACGGCGGCGCAAAGGCCGGAGCTTGCTGGGCGCAGGCGCTGACCAGCAGCGCTCCCAGCAGAAGGATGAAACGCGAAATCAAAGGCATCTTCAAACTCTTCTAGAAGCGGAAAGTGAGGTCGACGAGCAGACGCAGATCGGTCTCCCGATCACCGTCGTAAGGCCGGTTGATCACACTGAACAAACCGCCCACCTCGAACACGTCGTTCCAGGCATAACGCTGGCCGTAACCGAGCAGGGCCATGCCGCCGGTGCCGTGCTCACGCTGGCTGTACGTGCCGGCACCGGCCTGGAATTGTTGGCTCCAGGAGGTTTCGTAGCGGTGGTAGAGCACGTGATTGACGTTGACCAGCGGCATCACGCTGAAGTCGGATTTGGGGTTGAAGTACGGCACGTCATCGGACTTGGAGTTGTGGCTGGTACCGACTTCCAGACCGGCGTCGACCTGCACGTTCGGCGCGCTGTAGATGCCCTCGCGGCCGGTGAGCAAGGCTTCAACGCGGTTGTTGCCGTCGCTGAAGTGCGACGGGCTTACCGACAGGCGCCACTCGCGGCTTTCGTTGGCACGCCAGCGAATGAAACCGCTGCCGCCATTGGCCTTGATGTCACTGTTGAGCGCGCGCAATGGCGTCTCGGCCGACAGGTATTCGAGGCTGCCGCCGTACTGCCAGTGGTCATTGAAGTCGCGGGCGATCGCCAGACGCGCGCCCTGTTTGTCGCCGAAACCGTAATCGTGATTGGACACCTCGGCTTCAAGGGTCATGTCACGAGTGCGGCGCTCCAGGCCGACACGCTGAAAGCGGTGGTGCCCGGTGCCTTCGGCGAAGTCGCCGGTGGCATACCCGGCCCCGGCGAACACGCGCCAGTCTTCATCGATCGGCGGGCTGTACAGGGTGGTCTGGATACCAAAATCGCGGCTGCCACTGACGGCTCCGGCATCGCCACTGCCGCCGCCATTGGCCTTGCCGCCGTAGGCTTCAACGCGCAGTTCGGACATGTCATGCACTTCGCGCTCGCGCGCTGCACGCTGGACCTGACGGTTATCAGGGAAACGCGCGACCACGTCATCGGTCAGCGCATCCATCTGCCGCCATTCCTGCAGCGTCATCGCCGTGCGCGCCTGCGCGACTTCCAGGCCCATGCCGCGCGGCACCATGCTCTCGGTTTCCTTGAGCTGGATTTCCGCACGGCGCGGCCATTGCCGCGCCAGATACAGGTCAGCCTGGGCCAGACGCAGGCCGACATTGCCGGGGGCCTGATCGACCAGCGTCTGCAAGCGTTCTTCGCTGTGGGGCAAGTCGGAACCATAGGTCCCGGCCTGCGCGGCCAACTGCTGGGCGTCCATCCATTCATGGTTGGGATTGCCGATGGGCAAACCTTTGAGTTCGACACGCGGACGCTGGGACTTGGCAGCGTCCTCGGCGACTTTGCGCGCGTCATCGGCACGGTCGCTTTCCAGCAATGCGTAATACAGCGCGGTGGTGTCTTCGAGGCGATCACCGACATCAGCGTCCGGCGCCGACAGCACCTGGCGATACAAGTCCGCGGCGATTTCCGGTTCACGTTGATCCAGATACGACGCCGCTACCCAGCGCAGGGCGTAAGTCGGAATCTTCACGCCTTCGGCTTGCAGCTTCTGGTACTCAGTGATGACCTCGGCCGTGCGTACCCTGGCCTTGAGTGCGCCCATGCGGTCGATGCGCCAGCGAATGACGTCGTCGTGAGCTGTGGCGTCAGGTGTCCAGGTGGCGAGCAGTTTGTCGTAATCGACCAGCGCACGGTCGGCGATGACGTAGCGTTCTTTTTCGCTGCGGGTGGCGAGTTCGGCGAGACGCACGCGCTCGGCGGCCAGATCACCTTCGAGGCGACGCAACGTGACCGGATCGATCAACCCCGGACGCTGATTGGCCAGACGCAGCGCCGGTTCCGGCAAACGCGCCTTTTGCAGAGCAACCACGTATTCGCGAGCGACTTCCGGCTTGCTGCCGGCGCGCTTGAAGGCCTGATCGTATTCGAACAGGGCATCGTAAGGTTTGTTGTCACGGGTCAGGGCATAGCCCAAGGCGAGACGGCGCGACGGATCATCGGGCTTGGCCGCCACCAGCGCTTTGGCGCGGGTCACCGCTTCGTCGGGTTTACCGGCGTCAGCCTGGGTCAGGGCCAGGCCCAGTTGCAGATCGGCGTTATCCGGCTCCAGCGCCAGGGCCTTGTTGTAGACCTGAGTCGCCTGGTCCCAGCGCTTGAGGTTGCGATAGGCACGGGCGGTGGCGGTCAGCGCCTGAACCGGCAGGACGCGGTCGCGGCCCTGGGTTTCATAAACCTGCACCACTTCGGCATCGAGGCCGGCCCAACTGGCGATTTGCAGGTGATCGCTGATCTGCCCGGTCGTCGACTGACCGGGTGGCACCTGACGCAAAACCGTCAGCGCCGGCGTGTACTGCCCGGCGCGAGCGTCGCGCACCATCTGATCGTAGGGTGTGTCGGCAAACGCCAGCGCCGGCCAGAGCAACTGGCTGCACAGCGCGACTCGGAACAAAGGGCGTAAACCACGATGTAATACAGGAACATCAATACGCGGCATTCGTCAGCATCCTTACATGGCCAGCCGGGTCGCAATGCCCTCCTTGCCCATTCGTAACGGTGGCCGCCAATGCACATGCAACGGCCAAGCTTAGTCAGGCAGTTTTGCACGCAAGCGTAGAGCAACATCCAGAACACAATAATTGTTCAGAATCGTGCTGGCGGTTCAGCCGAAACCCGAACGCCAGACAGCAAAACGCCCGGCGTCTGTGCGATACAGAGGCCGGGCGCTGCTATTAAGAACGCAGAATTACTGCACTTGCGTGACGCCTGCGAACTTGCTCATCAGGAAGCCGACGAACTGCTCAACGGTCATCTTCTGGCCGTTGAATTCGACCTGATTGGCGGCGTAGTGCAGCTTGGTCACGACGTTGGTGCCGTCGACGACGGCCAACTGCGAACCGACCGCCATGCCGGCGAACATGTCAGCCGCTTCCTTGGACTGATCGACGATGGCTTTGGCATCGGTCTGACCATCCAGTTGCGCCTGTACGCTAAGCAGATCGACCAGCATCGGCTTGGACACCTGGATATTCAGATCAAGCAACGCAATCAGTTGTTTGCCCAGTTGATCCGGCGGCAAATCCATCGATTGCGGCTTGGTCAGGTCGATCACCAGATTGGCCTTGCTCTCGCCGTTGGCGGTGTTGAACGAGAGGTTTTCCAGCGCAATCTGTGGGCCGGCGGCCAGCAATTTCTGCAGGTCGGCTTTGACCTGGGCGTTTTCAGCTTCGGTGAGGTTCAGCTCCGGCGCTGGCAAGCCTTGGGCTGCAGCCTCGGCCGCGGCTTTTTCATACGGCTGCAATTTGGTCTGGTAGATCTGCATCAGCGACATGGTCGACGGGATGTCGAGGTTTTTCAGGCTCATGGCCATGTTCGCCGAACCGACTTTCTTGTCGTTGATGCTGACTTCGCCAATCTTGTAATCAGCACGACCCGAGGCATTGCTGCCGTTTTCTTCGGTGAGGTTCTTCATTTCGAAGTTCTTCACACCGAGCACCGATTGCTTGGTGCCGAAGGTGGTTTTGCTGTTGGTCAGCTCCAGGGTGTTTTCCCCGGTGTAGTAGCCGTAGCTGCTTTTGGCGAGGTTGCTGGCCAGGGTCAGACCGTTGAGTTCGACCTGCACCGGCGCCTGATCTTCAGCCACGGTGACCAGCTTCAGGTTGTCCATGTAACCGTCTGCCTTGACCTTCTGCGCTTTGGCGTTAGCGGAGATGTTCATGGTCAGGCCGGAAAATTTCAGACTCGATTGCTCATCCAGCGCAGTTTCGAACGGCAGCAGGTCGAGAGTGCTGGTGGTGGACTCGTCGTAGCCGATGCTGGTTACGCCTTTGAGCGGCGCGGCGCCCTTGGTGGCGGCGAACCATTTCTCGGTGGCCGGATTCTTTTCCAGTTCGTAGTTGCTGGTGGCCATGACCGGCAGCCATTTCAGCGAAACCAGACGCGAGAACGGCAGCGGACCGTGTTCGATGTGGTCGACAAACAACAGTTCGACCGGCTTGTCGCCAAACATCTCGCCTTCACCCTTGAGGCGATAGTGCGCGGTACTGGTGAAAGTGTGGCGTTCCAGCGACACCAGCTCCAGCGATGCGGTGCCGTTGGAGCCGGCCATGGCGGTTTGCAGCTCTTGGTTGGCATTGCTGACGGCGTTGTTCAACACGCCTTCGATCTTGGTCCCGGTGTACCAGGCCCCGCCCGCGCTGATCGCGCCGATGGCAACAACAATTCCGAGAAGCACGCCTGCTGATTTATTCATGAATGACCTGATCGATTTCCGTGGCTGTGAGTGTGGTCGTCTTCCCTGAACCCGTGACCGGGTCGCGGCTCGACTGCGCTGAATTCAGCGGTGGAGATTAGCACCGGGCACGCAAGACGGCCCAATGTTTAAAGGTTAAAGAGTGTCTTTGGGGAGAGTGGACAGTGGGCGGGCAGTGAGAGTTTCGCTGTTTTTCAGTCCGCCTTCGCGAGCAAGCTCGCTCCCACAGTGGATCTGTGCTCAACACAAATCCACTGTGGGAGCGAGCTTGCTCGCGAAGGGGCCAGATGATTCAGCAGAGAATCAGGAATACTGAACCTCAATCTCATCCAGTTGATGATCAAAGCTTTTGAGCCGCGCGGTCCAGGTGTACACCAGCACTTCAAAGTCCCGATCGATCACCGCCCCGCCCGGCCCCTCGGCGCGCGGGTCGCAGAAATCCAACTGATAGCGCTCGCGGGCCATGGCCGTGGCGACATTGGACAATTCGCGGGCGTTGTTCAACCAATGCCAGCCCTCATCATCGATCTGCTTGTCGAGTTCCAGGCACTGCTTTTTCAGCGCTTCGAGACTTTTTTCCAGCGGCGTGCCGGTGAGTTCGCCCATGACTTCGGCGAAGGTGCGCCCCGGCTGCCAGTAACTGCCCCAGAAATACCGGTCGAACACGGTTTCGACCCGGCGCAGGGCGACTTTGGTGTCCCAGATCAGCACCAGGGTCTTGCCCTGTTCAAGCTGCCGCTTCTTCACGCGCTGCACCTGAACCGACGCCCAGGCGACCACGACGATGGCCATGACCGCAATCAGCGCGACGGCGCTGTCGAGGAAAACCATGGCCTTGTCGATCTGATGGGCCAGCATGATGCCGTAGAAATAGGTCGCCGAGAGCAGCACCAGCGCTGCGAGGGCGCACCAGAAGCCGAGAGCGTAAGGGTTTTTCATTATTGGTTTCCCCTAGACCAGCGCTAGCAATGTGCGCTGAAAGGGCGCCTTGCTCGGGGCACCCTTCCAACACTTCAAAGCATAGCAACGGCCTCAGGGTTTGCTGGGGCTTGCAGCGTGCGTTCGTCCGCTTTCCCAACCGCCGCCCAAGGCGAGGAACAAATCGATCTGGCTCATCGCAACCTGGGTGTTGGCGGCGGCCAGTTGCGCGGTGACATCGGTGTAGGTGCGCGTTGCTTGCAGGTCGGCGAGGAACGACTCGCGGCCGGCCTGGAAGAAGCGGTGGGTCTGGTCGGCGGCCAGTTTCGCTGACTGCTCGGCATCGGCCAGCGCATCGCGGCGTTGCAGCAAGGCGCTGTACTGAGCCAGACCGGTCTGGGTTTCGCGAATGGCGTTGAGCACCACGCCGTCAAAGTGCGCCAGTGCGCCTTGGGTCGCCGCTTCTGCCTCGCGGATTCGCGCACGAGCGCCGTTGGTCGGCACTTTCCAGCTCAGCGATGGGCCGAAACCCCAGCGGTTGGTCGACGGATCACCCAAGTCATCGATGAGACCAACAGTGCCGATGGTCGCGCCGATACTGATGTCCGGATACAACTCGCCAGTGGCGACGCCGATGCCGGCGGTCGAAGCGGCCAGACGACGTTCGGCCTGACGAATGTCCGGGCGACGTTTGAGCAGCGCAGCGCCATCGCCGACCGGCACCAGTTGGGCGATTTTCGGCAGTTCGGCGCAGGTGGCGGTGCCGGCCGGCAATTGATCGACCGGTTTGGCCAGCAGCATCGACAGACGGTACAACCCAGCTTGACGGGCCGCTTCATAGCGCGGCAGTTCGGCGCGCAGGGATTTGAATTGGGTTTGCGAGCGAGTCACCTGAGTTTCGTCGCCACGGCCGGCATCGCGCAGACGTTGAATCAGCGTGGTGCCTTGCGATTGCAGGTCGAGGGAGTGCTGGGCAATTTCCCGTTCTTCGTTGGCCGCGCAGACTTGGGTGTAAGCACGCACGACGTCTGCCACCAAGGTGATCCGCGCCGTGTCTGCCGCTGCCTGGGTCGCGTCGGCATTGGCCTTTGCGCCTTCGATGCCGCGTTGCAAAGTGCCCCACAGATCGAACTGATAAGAAGCGCTGATGCCGATGTCGCCGACGTTATCGACCGGGACTTTTTCCGGCAGCAAGAATGCCTGACCAGACTCTTGCAAACGCTGCGCACCCATCTTCACACCTGCGCTCCAGCCGCCCGCTGCTTCGGCCTCATCGACCTGAGCTCGAGCCCGCTGCAGGTTCGCCGCCGCTACGCGCAGATCGGTATTGGAAGCCATGGCCTGCTGCACCAGTTGATCCAGCCGCGCATCCTTATAAAGACGCCACCAATCCGCCGGCACCGGCGCCGAAACTACCGGTTTGCCGGCCACCGCCAGTTCGCCCTGAAAATCCTTGCGCTGCACCGCTGCATCCTCAGGCACGTGATAATCCGGCCCGACCATCTGACAGGCCGAGAGCATCACGCCCAACCCGGCGATCATCAGCGCCCTGCTCATTGCGCAGGCTCCTGTTTCCGCTCGTCGCGTGGCTGATCGTCGATGATCGAAACGGTGGCAGTGCGTCCGGCGATCATGCGGAAATCTGCCGGCACGTCATCAAAGGCAATCCGCACCGGAATCCGCTGCGCCAGCCGCACCCAGCTGAACGCCGGGTTGACGTTCGGCAACAGATTGCTGCCGCTGGTACGGTCGCGGTCTTCGATACCGGCGACGATGCTTTCAACATGCCCGCGCAGTTTGGCGCGGTCGCCGATCACACGAATATCCACCGACTGGCCAACATGAATGCCGTCGAGTTTGGTCTCTTCGAAATAGCCGTCGATGTGAAACGAATTGCTGTCGACCACCGACAACACCGGACGCCCGGCGGTAACGAATTCCTGCGGACGCGGCGCACGGTCGTTGACGTAGCCGTCCACCGGGCTGCGGATCACTGAGCGGTCGAGGTTGAGCTGAGCGCTGTCCACGGTGACCATGGCTTCGGCCAGTGCCGATTGCGCGCGGGCGACCTTCGACTGGCTTTCTTCCAGTTGCTCGGCCGGCACCAGGTTACCGAGGCCACGGTTACGCTTGGCCTCGCGCTGGGCTTGAGCGAGGGTTTCTTCGCGATCAGCGACGGCCGCCTTGGCCTGACGCAGGGCCAGTTTGAAGCGATCCTGGTCGATGCTGAACAGCACCTGGCCACGCTTGATCAACTGGTTGTCTTTCACTTCAACCTGCTGGATCAACCCGGAAACGTCCGGGGCGATCTGGATGATGTCGGCGCGAATGTGGCCGTCACGGGTCCACGGCGCGAACATGTAATACATCACCATGCGCCAGACGAGGACAACGGCAAAAGTCACGATCAGCAGGGTCAGTACCACGCGACCGATGGTCAAAAACGGTTTTTTCATGTCATCAGGTATCGACTGAGTGAGTCCACGCCGTACAGCAGTACCGCGTAGAGAGCCACGTTGAACAATGCCCGGTGCCAGACCAGACGGTAAAAGTGCACGCGCTGAAGTACGCCATGCACCAACAAAAACAGCACATAAGTAATGCCCATCAACACCAGCAGGGTCGGCAGGAAAATGCCGCTGATGTCCAGATCACCGATCATAGGGGCGCTCCATCGGGCAGCGGTTCTTCGGAGTCGGCACTGGCGACGAATTCGACGCCGGGCAACAGCGCCAGACGCAAACCGCTCAAGGCGTGCAACAGGTTCAAACGGGTTTCATCGTCGCCCTGGCCATTGAGTGCGCGACGAGTACGATCGAGGGTCATCAACAATGGCGCTGGCGCCGGCAAGCGTTCGCCAGCCTTGAGACAAGCGCGGAAATACTCGCCGACTTCACTGACCACTTGCTGCAACAGCGCGTTCGGCGCGCCCGTCACCCGTGGGGTATAGGCGAGTAAATCGAGCAGGTTCAGGCCGACGCGGACTTCGCGCATGGCGATGCCGGTGTCTTGGCCGGTGAGGGCCAGACGCGGCAGGTGCTGCATCAGTCGATCGAGCAACTGCACGCCCAATTTGCGGTGTTCGGCAAGGTTGGCCGGCTCGGTCATGTGGACGATGTCTTTCCAGCTGAAACGGGTCAGGCGTTTGGCTGCCAGTTCGGCGCCGAACGGGCGTGCGACCAGCGTCCAGATGAAAGCGAAAAGCAGGCCGATCGGTCCAGCGAGGTTGGAGTTCACGAAGGCGAAAAAATCCGCATCGTAAGCGCCCTGAATGCTGATGAACGACGAGGTGTTAACCAGCGTCAGCAGCATGCCGAGGAAGAACCGCGGCTGTACCGTCAACGTGCCGACGCAGATGAACGGGATGGAAAACGCCAGCACCAGCATCGGGAAGTCATGCAGGTTGGGCAGAATCAGAAACAGATAAAGGCTGGCGAACAGCACCGACATCCCGGTCCAGAAAAAGAACCGGTAAATCTGCGGTGCCGGGTCGTCCATCGAGGCGAAAAAGCTACAGGCCACCGCGGCGAGAATCACCGCGCTGCCGCCGTCCGGCCAGCCGAGCAGAATCCACAGCACCGAGGCGGTGATGATCGCCAGAACGGTCGAGGCCACCGAGTAGAGCATCAGTCCACGATCAATAAACGGTGTCAGTCGACCCAGTCGCCAGTGGCGATACACCGCGCGCCAGCTGTCCTGGCGTTCGCAAAGAATCGCGTCCTGCAGACTGCGGCAGTCTTGCCACAGATCGATGAATTCGCCGAGACGATAAATCGAATTTGAGAACAGCAATTGCCTACGATCCTCAAGCGCCTCGACGCTCGGCTGCAGGGCTTCGAGCTGATCTTTCAGCGTTTGCCAACGGTCGAGATCGGCGTCCGGGTGACCGAGCCATTCACGGGTCGCGGTAAGCAGCGGTGCGAATTTTTCCACCAGTTCCGGCGTGCGCCGTTCGAGGGCGTAGAGCGAATCTTCCAGCGCATCAATCACCGGTAATAGATGAATCATCCGCCCGCGCAATTCTTTGGTGTTGCGCACGGTTTGCGGTCGCGCACCTTCGTGAGGCAACTGGCCAATCATTAATTCGAGGCTGTTGAAGTTGGCAACCATGGCCATGCGCAGCGCAGTGACTTCTTCGGGCTGCACGTCGCGGCTGAGGAATTTCAGGCTGTAGGTCGTTGCGTCGGTGAACCACTTGCTCACGGCATCGTTGAACACCGGGGCCAGACGACGCGGCCAGAACATCGCGCCGACCACGGCGGCAACGGCGATGCCGAGGAAAATCTCTTCGGTGCGCGCCTCTGCTACGTCCCACACCGCCAGCGGGTTATCCACCACCGGCAAGGCAATCAGCGGCAGGGTGTAACCGGCGAGCATCAATGCATAGTTGTTGGCCGTGCGCAGTTGCAGGGACAGGAACAGCAAAATACCCGTCCACAGCGCGATGACCACCACCAGCACAAACGGACTCTGCACGAACATCGGCACGAAAAAAACCGCCGCCGCGGCACCGAGAAAAGTCCCGATGGCACGGTACAAGGCCTTGGAACTGGTCGGCCCGAGAAACGGGCTGGAGACGATATACACCGTGGCCATCGCCCAATACGGACGCGGCATTTGCATGAGCAAGGCGATGTACAGCGCGATCATCGACGCTGCAAACGTACGGACCCCGTAGAACCAGTCACGGGCCGGCGGAATGCCGGAGAAAAAACCGTTCAAGAATTGACCACCAAAGGCGGACTGGCCGCCTCAAAAGCTCTGAGTACCCGAAGCGTAGCTTCCAGATCGCTTTGCTCGATGCCTTCGAGCACCTCGTGACGCAAGCGCACCAGTTCGATCTCCACCGCTTGCACCAGTTCACGACCGGTGTCGGTCAGGCTCAGGCATTTGGCCCGGCGATCCTGGGCATCTTCGGTGCGGCAGACGTAGCCGGAATGGCACAACTGATCGAGCAGACGCACCAGCGACGGACTCTCCATCCCGGCGGCCTGCGCCACCCGCACCTGGCGCACGCCCTCGCCCAAGCGGCCGATCATCAACAGCGGCACGGCGCAGGCTTCGGAGATTCCGTAGTTGACCAGCGTGGTCTGGCAGATCTTCCGCCAATGCCTGGCGGCCACCACCATGGCACTGCTGATGTTCATCTGGAGAGCGTCGAGTTCGTTCGGCACGAGGAAATGCACACTGTTAGTTTGCTAACTATCAATATCGCATTGGAGGGGAATTTCAGTCAAGTTTTGAAACAAATTGCCTGTTCAGGGTTAGCCTACCGAATCGAAATCACCCGCTATCTGCTCAATGAAATCGAAAACCTCCTCCGGCACGCTGAACTGGAACTGCTTACGTCGATGCTTTGAAACTTTGTTACCGTTATCCAGACACATCATTACCAGTTTCGAGAGGTCGCTCCCCCGTACGTCAAAACGCCCATTCACCTCTTTGATGACGTAGTCGTATTTTTCAAGAAACTCGGTCTCCTCGCGCAGCTCCACTTCCAATGCTCGCAAGGCCATCTGCAAGGTAAATTCTGCACATTGAGTCCCGTCCCAGAATCGATAGATTGAGTCGTGCCCAATAAAATCGAAAGCCATCTGATCAGCGTCCAGCCAAGTGACATTCCAGAACTCTCTTGCTGGTTTCGAGAACTCCTTTAACGCTTCGAGATAGCCAGACTCTTCGTGTTTCATCGCTACGGAAACCGGTAACAACAAACCATTTTTTAGAGCGTCAGAGTGGCAAAGCGTCTGGTGAATCAGGAAACGTGAAAGTCGACCATTGCCATCCATGAACGGGTGAAGAAAGACAAACCCGAAAGCCACAACCGCTGCAGCTATCAACGGATCAACCTGCTTGGCTGAGTGATTGGCAAAACTCATCAACTCGTCCATCAACTCCCTGCACAATTGCGGCGGAGGCGGGACATAGCTGACGCCAGCTGCGCCTCTCAAGCCGTTGTGTAAATGGTTCTGTTCATGACGGAAAAGCACAGCTTTATCGAAAGGATTGGAAACCGTACTGTTCTGCAACTCGACCAAATAGTCTTCGCTCAACTCTGTTCGCTCATGGGCTTGGCGCAGAAGCCGAACAAAACGGCGCGACTTTTCTTCGTTGGGCTCTTCTTTCTCAATGGCGAAAGAATCGCGGGTCTCATGCAGATAGGCCCAATTGATTGCCCGATCCATCATTTCCGGCGGCAACGTCGCCATAAAAGCCTGGGCTCGACCAAGGATGTCCAGATCAAGCAGCGCCTGCAGCTCCGTCGTACGCTCGACTGTGGCGCAGTAACGCATTGACCCCAACCCGTTAAAATCTACCCGCCAACGACTATTTCGAATTGCAGGCCCGGTGACATAACGCTTGGGATCAAACAAAGCGACAACGTTGCCCCGAACCGGTACGGAATATTCCAGCTGTTTGCCCGTGAAACTTTCCCAAAGAAAACAGGCCTTGCGGATAAATACCCCGTTAGGTGATCGGCTCAACTCACCTAGCAACTCGTCCGCTTCAACGGTTTCAAGCGCCTGAGCAAGAATGCACAGGTTTATTCCCTCATGCTTCAGAGCAAACAAGATGTGCTCAAGTGTCGAACCCTGTGCCGGCGCGACGCCGTTTGGAACCGCTAGACACTCACCGATCAAGGTAATCCGGGTAACCGGTTTGATCATCGCAATGCGCTTGGGGGCAAATGCATTAAGCTTCAGCGCATCACGCAGGTGGGCATATCCAACAGTTGGCATCGTCATCGTCCACGTAAAAAATTCACTGCGACGATTAAAGCCCAGTTTTTTTTACATCGCGCATGTTTTTTTTACATTTCAGCCTTTCCCTACAATTTTTTTTACACACTCCTGCCCTTACGCAACAACACATCCAACTGATCCACCACCTCCGCCCAGTCGGCGTCATCCAGAATCTCGTCCCGTAAAAACTGCGACTGACTCTTCGACCAGAAAAACGCGTCAGCCAAATGCAGCTCGGGTTTGAGCGGGGAATGGGTAGCAATGAATTGGTCAATGCTGGTCGGATCGTTGTCCAGGCCGAGTTGTTTGAACAGGGATGGGAGAGTGTGGGTTGGTTGCTCCATTGCTGAGTTCCTTCAAAAACGGGGTGTGTGGAAGATTATTCGCGAGCAGGCTCGCTCCCACAGGGGAATGCAATCAACCTGTGGGAGCGAGCCTGCTCGCGAAGGCGTCAGTGCCGGCGCCACAAATCCTAATTACTCAACTCACGCACCTCGGCATGCGGCACCATTTTCAGAAACTCCGGCATGCTCATGTGCAGCAGGTAGTTGTGGTTGCCCGCCTCCAGATAAATATCCTTCTGCCGCGTCAGCAACGGGTCGATGACCATGTCCAGCCCGTAGGAGTCACCCAGCGGCGGCACTGCCCCGCGTTCGCAGTCGTCGAAAATATGCGCCAGATTGCTTTCGCGGGTCAGTTGCCATTCGCCGCTGGTGCGTACCTTGCTCAGGTCCAGGTGACGACTGGCCGGCAATACGGCCATCAGGTAATGCCCGTGGTGGTCGTCGAGAATGATCGATTTGGCCACGCGCTCGGCGGGTACCCCGGCGACCCGTGCGGTTTCCAGGCTGCTGGACGAGTGTCGATGGGCGACGATGTCGTATTCGCAGTGCGCCCGGTTCAGGCTGCTCTGCACCTTTCTTGCCATACGCATGATGCACCTCGGTGTTGCGCTGAACGGTGATTGCCGTGTCTTTGAGTCTAGTTCGGCGGGTGTCTGGCGCAGGGAAATCCGCTCACCGGACATATCTGCACATTGATCAAAATTCATACAGGACAACCCTCAACTAGACTGTAAGAACCAGACATGACGCTCGCGGAGGGTCACGTGAACAGCCGATGTTGTGCGTTTGCCTTGCTCCTGATGATCAGCGGATCAGCCCTGGCTGCCGACAGCCAGTTACCGGCCATGAGTCCGGCCGGTTTGTGGCTGATTACCTTGGGCATCGTGTTTCTGATCGCCGAAGCGGCGCTGCCCAATTACGGGGTGATCGGCTTGGCCGGAATCATCATGTTCGTCATCGGCGCGCTGATTCTGAGCAACGCCGAATTGCCGGCGCCGATGATGATCGGCCTCGGTCTGATCAGCGCCCTGCTGTTGCTCGCGCTGCTGATCCGTGCCCTGAAAACCCGCCCGCGCCATGCCGTCAGTGGCGACGCCGGCCTGCTCGGCAGTGTGACCGCGATCACCACGGTGCAACCGGGCGATGCCCGTAACGGCTGGGTGCAACTGCAAGGTGAACGCTGGCAAGTGCTCAGTGCCACACCGCTGCACACCGGGCAACCGGTGCGCGTGGTGGCGCGCAAGGGATTGTTGCTGCAAGTGGCCGCGACTGACGCGGCACCGCTCGGAGAGTGATCATGGGTCTGCAAATCGGTTTTGTTGCGCTGCTGTTACTGGTCATTGCCCTGGCCGGCTCGACGTTTCGCATCCTGCGCGAATACGAACGCGGCGTGGTGTTTCAGCTCGGCCGTTTTTGGCAGGTCAAAGGCCCCGGTCTGATCCTGCTGATCCCGGTGGTCCAGCAAATGGTCAGGGTCGACCTGCGCACGGTCGTCCTCGACGTGCCGCCGCAGGACGTGATCACCCGCGACAACGTCTCGGTCAAGGTCAACGCCGTGCTGTATTTCCGCGTGCTCGATCCGCAGAAGGCGATTATTCAGGTTGAGGATTATCTTTCTGCCACCAGCCAACTGGCGCAAACCACCCTGCGCGCGGTGCTTGGCAAGCATGAACTGGATGAGCTGCTGGCCGAGCGCGAGCAGTTGAACATCGACATTCAGCAGGTGCTCGATGCGCAGACCGATGCCTGGGGGATCAAGGTCGCCAACGTCGAGATCAAGCATGTCGATCTCAACGAATCGATGGTCCGCGCCATCGCCAAACAGGCAGAAGCCGAACGCGAGCGGCGCGCGAAAGTGATTCACGCCGAAGGCGAATTGCAGGCCTCGGAAAAACTCATGCAAGCGGCGGAAATGCTCGGACGCCAGCCCGGGGCGATGCAGTTGCGCTATATGCAGACCTTGAGTTCGATTGCCGGAGACAAGAGTTCGACGATTGTCTTTCCGTTGCCGATCGAATTGCTCAAGGGCATGGCGGATTTGTCCGGCAAGTCCTGAAGAGCAAAAGATCGCAGCCTGCGGCATCTACAGGGGATCACATTTCAATGTAGGAGCCGCCGAAGGCTGCGATCTTTTGAATGCCGCGCAATTCTTCCAGGGCTTCAAATGGTGCTAGCGCAAAAGTGCGCACACGTTCCTGCAACAGCGCCGAAGCCTCGCGGCGCTTGTCTTCACCATCGGCAACAAACACTTGCGAAGGCTGTTTCGCATGCTGCGCGGCAGCGGCAAACACCTGCTGACGCTGCACATCATTCAATCGAAAGAACCGCGCCAAACGCCCTGCCATCGCATCAGGCAACTCACTGTAATTCACCGCCAAACCGCCGGAATCACGGCAATGCAGCCACCCGGCTTCAAGCAAGCGCCCCAAACGCCGCGCGATAAAATCTTCACGTCCTTCAAACGGCAAACCATCCTCCAATACGCAATCACCGAGCATCCCCGGCACCATGTGCATCCCCGGCCGGCGCAGATGAGAAACGGCAATTTCCAAAGGATCGCGATAGAGAAACAGCCACGGCGTATCTGCGAAACAGTCCTGCAGCAGCGGCCATTCACCGATGTTCCAAGCGTCGAGTTTGATCACTAAACGCTGTTCAATACCGCGCCGGCGCTGACCATAAGCCGAGAGCAATCCAGTGATCACCGCCCGGCGTTCGATGGCAGGCAATTCGTTGCGCAACAGTGCGTCCAGCGGCGGCGGTTCGGACACAACGATGTGATCGTCGAGTTGCGCGAGCATCTGACTGATCAACGTCGAGCCACAGCGCGAGGCGTGCAGAATAAAAGCGCTTGGTGCGAGGCCGGGGCTTTGCGCTTGCCATTCGGTCAGCGCCGACAGCGGCGTCTGCCGTCGAAACGCCTGATTGAAGGGCAGCCGCAGTGCATCGTCCACCGCCTCACGGAAAAACGGCTGATGCAGCGGTGTCTCACCGAACCAGCACCAATCGACCCGCCACTGCCCATCAACCGGCCAGACACGAATCGGCAACCAACCGTCGAAACTCAACAGCTCCATTGTTCGTTCCATTGCCGCCGACCATTGCGCATCGCGGTACGCAGTTCTTCGCGAGAAAATACCAAGCCGCGTTCCGTCGCGAGTTCCAGCGTTCGAGCGATAAATACCTCAGGGTCATGCAGCGTGCGCAAGACCAGTGACAGCGAGCCATCCTCAGTCACCAGCCTTTGAAAGCGCTGCAAGTCGGTATCGGCCAAACCCGGCGCTGGTGTGTCGGGCAATCCTTCGACGATCATCTGTTCAAGCCAGGCATCGGGTTTGCAATCGATGACCAGATGAATACGCGCTGAGGTATCGCGGTTATCCACTCGGTGCGGACGGGCGAGATCGAGAAACCAGCATTCCCCAGCAGCCATCGGCACGCGTTGGCCGTCGAGCCAGAAGTCGACATTGGGCGGACTGAGCAACGGAATGTGCAAACGGCGATCGGCGTCCGGGCCATTCAGATCGTAATCGCGATGTTCGTGAATGCGCGCGCCAGGGCCCAGGCGCAGCAGTCGAGCGCTGACGATATTCAGCGACAGATTGCGCAAGCCGTGGCGCCAGCGCTCATCACGCAACCACGGTTCGCGTAGCAACGGCTCACCGCGACCGGGCGACAGTTCGGTCAACGCATCGGCTGCCGAAATCAGCGCGACGCCACTCCAGTCACCCGAGAAATACTCGGTGTTGAAGTGACTGCGCCAGGCGTCGTCGGCAATCGCCGCCAGCGCTTGCAGCAACAGCGGCAAATCCACCGTCACCGGCAAACGCGAGAACGCCGGCCGGCTCATGTCCTGGGCAACACCGCGCACTCGCCGAGCCAGGTCAGCAATCGATCAAGGCAGGCTTCGACCGTTTGCGCACCGGTGTCGAGCACCAGCGACGCCTGCGTTGGCGGCTCATACGGTGCCGACACTCCGGTAAATCCAGCGAGGTCACCGCGTCGCGCACGGGCGTAATGCCCTTTCGGATCACGCTGCTCGCACACCGCCAGCGAAGCGCTGCACCAGACTTCGCGATAGTCGTCCCCCAAGCGTTGCGCAAACACCTCACGCAGTTCGGCCAGTGGCGCAATCATCGCCAAAATCACGATTTGCCCGTTTTCCACCAGCAACGCGGCGAGCTCGCTGGCGCGACGAATATTTTCCTGGCGATCAGCGTCGGTGAATCGCAGATCCCGATTGAGCCCGATGCGCAAACCGTCGCCATCCAGTACCACGCTTTGCAAACCTCGCCCGAACAACTCGGCGTGCAGCGCCTGGGCAAGTGTCGACTTGCCCGCCGCCGGCAAACCGGTCAACAGAATCGCTGCACCGCGATGCCCATTACGAACCTCGCGTTGCGTGCGGCTGACGCTGGCAACGGGCGCCAGCACATCACTGCGCTGGGGCATGCGCCACCACCGGCACCGAGATATCCCCCGACGCCCACGCCGACTCGCGGTTGGCCAGCGCGGTAGCGATCGACTGCACTTCGGTCGACTGCACCTGATCCGGCAGCGGATCGAGGCCGGCACTGGCGAAGATCTGGCCGTAGGCATTGCGCAAATCGGCGTACGACAAATCACGGCGCAAGTCGGCTTGCAGGTTGTTCAACTCGCCCTGAATCAACTCCAGCTCACCAATCCCGGCAGCCTGATGACGGTTGCGTAACTGGCCAACGATTTGCCCGTCGATGTCCGACAACTGTTGGTTGGTCTTGAACTGGCGCATGGCTTCTTGATAGTTGGCATTCGCCACATACAGTTGCGCGAGCACCGCTATCGACATTGCTTGTCGCCGCGCAGTGGCCACTTCTTCGCCGGCCTTGGCGACGTTGATCGCCGCCGGAGCGGAGATCACGTTGAACAGGTTCCAGGTGACTTTCACGCCATAGTCGGCCCAGCCCTGCTCGACAAGGAAGGAGTTGCTGTCGTAATGCCCGCCAGCAGAAAACTCCAGGCCCGGCAGCAAGCGCAGCATGGCCTTGCGGGTTTCTGCGGCGCTGATGCGCGTCTGGTAATCCTGCTCGCGCAGTTCCGGGCGGCTGGTCAGGGCTTCCTGTTCGAGTTTGGCCAGATCGACCTTGAGTTCGGGAATCTGATAACCGTCATCGGTGGCCAAAGTTAAAGGGGTGCCCAGCGGCAAGTTGATCAGCGTCGCCAGTTCGGTTTTCGCCAGCGACAAGGCGCGGCGTTGTTCTTCCAGTTGCCGGGTCGCTTCGATCAGCGAGCGCTGGTAACCGAGCGACTGCACCGGATCTCCAATGCGTTGATCGCTCAGGGTCTGACTGTTGTCGCGGGCGGTCTGCACTCGTGCCATCAGGCTGTCGATCTGCTTGAGCAGACGTTCAGCGGCCATCGCCCGCCAATAGGCCGAGCGCACGTCCTGAACGATGGTGTTGATCACCTTGCGGCGCCGTTCCTGGACGATCAGGCGCTGATCGCCCTGCTGCTTGGCGCTGATGTAGCTGACGCCGAAGTCGAGGACGTTCCAGACCATGGTCAGGTCGGCAACTTCGCGGTCACGATCCTGCGAGGTCGACGGTTCCAGAGACTGGGTGCCGGTGCGTACGCTCTGGCTGCTGGAGGCGTTGACGTTGTTGCGCCCGACGTAGCCGGCATCCAGCGCCATGCGCGGTAGCATGTCGAAACTGGCGAGGTCGAGCTGCCGCTTGGCCAGCGCTTCCTCCATGATCTTCAAGCGGCCTTCGAGGTTGTACTTCACGGCGCGGGCCATGGCTTGGTGCAGGGTCAACGGACCGCGCAGCGGTTCCTGATCCTTGTACATGCCTTGCAGATCGCTTTTGGCACGCTGTTCACTGACGCTGCGCTCAATCGGTTCACTGGTCACTGCACATCCGCTGATCGCCAGCGCCAGCAGGCTGGCGCCGAACAACTTCTGACTTCTCTTCATCCCTGGATCGCCCCTAGGTCCCGCACAGTGTTGAGTTATGGTTTTTTCAGGCCGATATTTCGCTGATGCCGACCTGTTGCAGTGCTGCCGCCAGGTTGTCGACCCGGTGCTGTTCGTTGTCTTTGAGTTGTTGCAGTTGCTGGCCCAGCGTCGGCGCGCCAAATACGCCGCGCAGGCCTTGAGAAACATCACCCGCCTTGAGTGACTGACTGCCGAACGCATTCAATGAATCGCGCTCGGCGGCACTGTCCTGATTGAACAGGCTCGCCAGTGTGCTGCTGCCGAACACGCCGCCGTCACCCCCGCCAAAACCGAGGAAGCCGTGACCGGATCCATCAGCGCCGCTGTCGCTGCTGCTGAACACTTGCGCGATGAAGCTCGGGCTGAGGGCTCCGTGATTCATGAAGATATCGCCCAAAGGACGGATGCCATTGCCGATCACCCGTTGCTCGAACAGCGGCGCGAAGGTCAGCGGGGAGCCGAGGTCGCCGGTCGGCGCGGTGAAAATGATCGGTTGCAACGGCACGTTTGGCGGCGGTGGCGGCGCCACCGGATCGCTGCTGCGAATCAGTGGATCGGGAATCACCACACTGGTTGGCGTAGTGGGAGGAACGACCGCCGGCACGGTGTTGATCGCGTAATTGTTCGAGCTGCTGACACCGCTGCCGCTGTTGCCGGACAGATCACTGACCCCGGCGCTGTTGACGCTGATGGCATTGCTGGCGCTGTTGACGTTGGCATTCGGCGTCAGGGTCGCGGTCCAGGTTTTGCCGCCGTCGCTGCTGCTCAGGTTGGACAAGGTGCCATTGCCGACATTGATGTCCGCCAGATCAAAACCACTGACCGCCTCATTGAAGGTGATGGTTACCTGGGAGGTCTGGCCGAGACCGAGATTCGGATTGGCAATCACCACCGTCGCCGTGGGCCGTTCGCTGTCGAGTGCGTAGTTGTTCGACACCGCCACCGTGCTGCCGACGTTACCGGCCAGATCCGTGACGTTGCTGGTGTCCAGCGCGATGAAGTTGCTCGGATCGCTGACGTTGGCGGTCGGCGTGAAGGTCGCGGTCCAGGTCTTGCCGCCATCACTGCTGCTGAGGTTGCTCAGATCACCGTTGGTCACGCTCAGGTCGGATAAGTCGAAATTGCTCACCGCCTCGCTGAAAGTGAAGGTCACCGTGGTGGTCTGGCCGATGCCCAAGTGCGAATTGGCGACCACGATGTCCACCGTTGGCCGGGTCGCATCCAGCGCGTAATTGTTGGAAATGGCGATGCTGGCGCCAAGGTTGCCGGCCAGATCCTGCACGCCGGCGGTGTCGACGATGATCAGGTTGGTTGCATCGTTGACATTGGCGGTTGGCGTCAGCGTGGCGGTCCAGGTGACGCCGCCATCGCTGCTGGTCAGGTTCGCCAATGTGCCGTTGGCAACACTGATGTCCGACAGGTCAAAACCGCTGACTGCTTCACTGAACGTGATGGTCACTGTGGTGGTTTCACCGATGCCCAGGCGATTGTCGGCGACCACGATGGTTGCAGTCGGCAACGCCGTGTCGATGGCGAAATTGTTCGAATCGGTGGTGCCGACGCCACTGTTGCCGGAGGCGTTGGTCACGCCACTGTTGTCGAGGGTGATCAGGTTGCTGGTGTCGGTGATGTTGGCGGTCGGCGTCAGCGTAGCGGTCCAGGTAATGCCGCCGTCGCTGGAGGCCACATTGCTCAAGGTGCCGTTGGCGATGGTCAGGTCAGCGTTGCTGAAACCGCTGACGGCCTCGCTGAAGGTGATCGTCACGATCGAAGTTTCCCCGGCCTTGAGCGAGCTGTCCGCAACGACAATGGTCGCCGTCGGCACTTCGGTCTGTACCGCATAGTTCGCCGAGTTGGTGGTGCCGGTGCCGGCATTGCCCGCCAGATCGCTGATGCCAGCGTTATTCAGCACGATCAGGTTAGTCGCATCGCTGAGGCCAATGGTCGGGGTAAACGTGGCGGTCCAGGTGATGCCGCCGTCGCTCGAAGAGACGTTGCTCAGCGTGCCGTTGGCGACGCTCAGGTCGGAATTGTCGAAGCCCGTGACCGCCTCGCTGAAGGTAATTGTGACGAGCGCGGTTTCGCCCGGGCGCAAGTCGGTATCACTGATAACGATGGTGGCGGTAGGGCGCTGGCTGTCGATCACATAGTTGCCCGAGTCGGTGGTGCCGCTGCCGGTGTTGCCCGCCACGTCAGTAATGCCGGTGTTGTCCAGGGTGATGATGTTGCTGGTGTCCGTGATGCCCGCCGACGGCGTAAACGTCGCCGTGTAGGTGATGTTGTCCGACGTACTCAATCCGGAGAGCGTGCCGTTGGCCACAGTCAGATCGGCCAGAGTCAAACCGCTCACCGCCTCGCTGAAGGTGATGGTCACAGTGGTGGTCTGGCCGACGCCCAGTGCCGAGTCGGCGAGTGCAATGGTTGCCGTTGGGCGTTGGGTGTCGATGGCGTAGTTGTTGGAGTTGGTGGTGCCATTGCCCGCGTTGCCGGAGGCGTTTTGCACGCCGCTGTTGTCGAGGCTGATCAGGTTGGAGGCGTCGGTGATGTTGCTGGTTGGCGTGAACGTCGCCGTCCAGGTGATGCCGCCATCGCTGCTGCTCACCGCCGTCAGCGTACCGTTGGCAATCGTCAGGTCGGCATTGTTGAAACCGCTGACGGCTTCGCTGAAGGTGATGGTCACCGTCGTCGTCTCACCAATCGTCAGGCTGTTGTCAGCGACGACGATGGTCGCGGTCGGTGCCACGGTGTTGATGGTGAAGTTGCCCGAGTTGGTCGTGCCCGTGCCGGTGTTCCCGGCCAGGTCAGCGATCCCGGTGTTGGCCAGGGTGATGATATTGCTGGTGTCGTTGACCCCCACGGTCGGCGTGAACGTCGCTGTCCAGGTGATGCCGCCATCCGCGCTACTGACCGCCGTGAGCGTGCCGTTGGGCACGGCGAGGTCGGCGTTGCTGAAACCGCTGATCGCTTCGCTGAAGGTGATGGTCACCAGTGAGGTTTCGCCGGCGCTCAGGGCAGGATCGGCGATCACGATGGTCGCGGTCGGCCGCTGGGTGTCGATGCTGTAATTGTTCGAATCGGTGGTGCCGCTGCCAGCGTTACCGGCCAGGTCGGCAACACCGGTGTTGTCCAGCGTCACCAGGTTGGTGGCATCGGTGATGTTCGCACTCGGCGTAAACGTCGCCGTCCAGGTAATCCCGCCGTCCGCACTGCTGACCGCCGTCAGAGTGCCGTTGGCGATGGTCAGGTCGGCGTTGGTGAAACCGCTCACCGCTTCACTGAAGGTGATGGTCACCAGCGAGGTATCGCCGATTTTCAAAGTATTTTGCGCGAACACCACGGTGGCGGTCGGCCGCACGGTGTCGATCGCGTAATTGTTGGAATCGGTGGTGCCGACGCCGGTATTGCCCGCCAGATCGGTGACCCCGCTGTTATTCAGCGTGATGAGGTTGGTGGCGTCAGTGATGCTGCTGGTCGGCGTGAAAGTGGCCGTCCAGGTGATGCCGCCATCCGCGCTGCTGACTGCGCTCAACGTACCGTTGGCAATGCTCAGATCGGCGTTGGTGAAACCGCTGACCGCCTCACTGAAGGTGATGGTCACCAGAGAGGTTTCACCGATTTTCAGCGCGTTGTCGGCGACCACGATGGTCGCCGTCGGCCGCGCGGTGTCGATCGCGTAGTTGTTGGAGTTGGTGCTGCCAGTGCCGGCGTTGCCGGACAGGTCATTGACACCGGTATTGTCCAGAGTGATCAGGTTGGTGGTGTCGGTGACGCTCGTGGTTGGCGTCAGCGTGGCGGTCCAGGTGATGCCGCCGTCGCTGCTGCTCAGTCCGCTCAAGGTGCCGTTGGCCACCGTCAGGTCGGCGGCGGTGAAGCCGCTCACCGCTTCGCTGAAGGTGATGGTCACCACAGAGGTTTCGCCTGCCGCGAGATTGGTGTCGGCAACGACAATGGTCGCTGTCGGACGCACGGTGTCGATCGCGTAATTGGCTGAATCGGTGGTGCCGCTGCCGGCGTTGCCGGCCAGATCCGCCACCCCGGTGTTGTCCAGGGTAATCAGGTTGGTGGCATCGCTAATGCTCGCGTTCGGGGTGAACGTCGCTGTCCAGGTGATGCCGCCGTCGGCGCTGCTGACGTTGGTCAGCGTACCGTTGGCAATTGTCAGGTCGGCGTTGGTGAAACCGGATACCGCTTCGCTGAAGGTAATGGTCACCAGAGATGTATCGCCAATTTTCAGCGCGGTGTCGGCCATGACGATGGTCGCGGTCGGGCGCTGAGTATCGATCGCGTAATTGTTCGAGTTGGTGGTGCCAACACCGGCCACGCTGTCGGACACTGCCGCCACCCCGGTGTTATCGAGGGTGATGAGGTTGGTGGTGTCGGTAATGTTGTTGGTCGGCGTGAAGGTCGCCGTCCAGGTAATTCCGCCGTCGGCGCTGGAAACACTGGTCAGCGTGCCGTTGGCAATGGTCAGGTCGGCGTTGGTGAAACCGCTGACCGCACGACTGAAGGTGATGGTCACCAGCGACGTTTCGCCGATTCTCAGCGCGGTATCGGCGACCACGACGGTGGCGGTGGGTGGTTCCACGTAAGCGGTGTTGAGCGTACCGCCGTTGTTGTAGATCCCCACCAGTGCGCTCGGCGTCGTGCCGGTCGAACCGCCGTTGGAAAGCCCCCCGCCACCGCTGGCGGCGCCGTTGCCGCTGATCGCCGCGAAGTTGCTCGCGGTGATCAGCACCACACCGCCGTTGTTCCAGATCGCTCCGACGCCGCGACCGCCGGCACCGCCATCGGCACCGTTGCTGCCGACCCCACCGCCACCACCACCGCCGCCGCCGGCAGCAATGTTGTTGCTGATGACCGAGGTGCCGATGACTTTCAGGGTGCCGCTCGAAGCGTTGTAGATACCGCCCGCCGCATTGCCGCCGACGCCGCCGACTTTGTCCCAGCCGGAACCACCGCCGCCGCCGCCAATCGACAGGCTGCCGTTGCTCGCCGAACCGCCATTGCCGCCATGACTGTAACCGGCACCGGCGCTGCCGCCATTGCCGCCCACGCCACCGGTGCTGGTGCCGCCTCGGCCGCCCATGTCGGTCGGGCTGTAACCACCGCCATAACCGCCGGCATTGGCACTGCCTGCGCCGCCGGCATAAGTGCCAGTGGCTGGGCCGGACGAACCACCATGGCCACCGGTCTGGCCACCGATACCCGCGCCACCGCCACCGCCACCGCCGACATAACCGCCGGTCACCCCCCGCCGCCGCCACCGCCGGAAGCGGCGTTCGCGGTCACGGTGACGTTGTTCAGGGTAAGAGTGCCGGCGTTGAAAATGCCGCCGCCCATGGCGCCCGCCGCCGCCGAGCCGCCATTACCGCCATTGCCCGCCACCAGACCTTTGGTGATCACCAGGCCGTCGAGAGTCACGGTGCTGCCGGAGGTGACTTCCACCACGCGGGTTTTGTACTGACCATCGAGGATCACGTCGGCGACGCCGTCGTTGTTCAGGTCGCCATCGACGGTGATGTTCTTGTTGATCAGCAATTCCGACGTGAGCTGAACGGTCATGCCGGAACTGAACGTGACAATGTCGCCGTTCTGCGCCGAAGCCAGCGCCGCGCGCAGGGAGCCGACACCCGAGTTGAGGTTGTTGGTCGCCGTCCAGGTGGCCAGGCCCCACTGGTACTCGCTCATGGCTTTGCTCGACAGCACGTTGGCGCTTTCGATGGTGCCGGTGGCGATCTCCAGATCCCAGTCGCCGCCGACACCGGTGCGATTGTTCGAAGCGGCCACATCACGTCCGGTCAACTGCGCCAGCGAATCGACGAAACTCAAGCCACGATCACCTTCGGCGGTGTAGCAGCCGTAAATCAGGATGTCGCCGCCAGCATTCATGTCCTTGCCGATTTCCGCGAGAACCGCGCTGCGCTGGGCGACGTTGTCTGCCGAGAGATAACTGTTGCCCAGCCACAAGTCACCGGCGTTGCCGTGGGCAATGATCTGCACCGAGCTGACGCCGTGATGCTGATCAAGGAAGTCGGCGATCTGTTGCAAACCATCCTTGCTGGCGTCGAGTTTCACCACTTGCGTGCCGGGAGCAATGCCTTGCAGCAGGCTGTCGGCATCCTTCACCCGCGAATCGACGAACACCACACTCTGACCGGGCACCGCGACCGGGCTGGCCGCCGGCGTGGCATCAGCCTGGCCGTGGGTGTCTTTACTCGCTACGGGATGATCGGCTGCCGGCGCCTTGGCCGCATCGGCAGCGGTGGGTGCATGGTTGTCGGCTTGCGCAGCGGTATCGGCCACGGTGGCGGCCACCGCGCCGTCGAACAGCATGCGCGGCTCCAGCGACATGATCATCGGCGAGGCCAGCGAACGCTGACCTGCGGTTGCCCGAGACCTGACTTTTGCACCGCCAAAAATGCTCCACCACATGTTGCTCACCCGAACTCGAACGAAGATACGTAAGGCATCAATGAAAAACGCCGCGATCAACTGATCGCGGCGTCGGATTTCATACGAATGACATTGGCGGCGCTGGCTGAGCCATCGAGCCAAAAGGACAAATCTGCGTATTGCTTGAACAGGTCGGGCGGCAGAATGGTGCGCCGTGACTGCAAGGCCACTTTCGGTTTGACCTTGTGCAGGCCAGCCAGGCCAAGGCCTTGGTCGAACGCCGGCGCGTCATAGGCCAGATGTTCGAAATCGTGCTCGAACCAGGGCTCACCGATAAATTCATAGACCAGCCGCAGCACGCGCTCCGGTGCCTGGGTCAACAAGTCGTAATCGATGATCAGCAGTGAGTCAGCGTGTTCGCCGTAATAGGCTTCCTTGAGCGCAGCCCAGGCAAAACCTACCAGGCGATTGCGCTGAGCCAGGGTTTCGCAGCGGCTGTACACCGTGTTGCGCTCGACGGCATCGCCAAACAGCTTGGTGTTTTCAAAGGGATTGGCGCGGTACAAGCGTTCAAGACTGTCCATGACCCAAGCGACGTTGCGTACGCAGGCGATGACTTTGGCTTGCGGAAACAGATCGTTGAGTGCCGGCAGACGCGAGCTCCACTGCCGATTGGTGTCGAACACCACCGGTTTGTCGGCCTTGTCGGCATAGTAGGAGTCGAACAGACCACGCAACAGGCGACGGCGCATGTCGGTGTCAATTACCGCGCCGTATTCACTGCCGGCGCTGCATTGCTCGAGGACACTGGCGAACAGCGATCCGACCGGGCTGGTCATGCCGGCGTGAAAGCGCGGGTTCTGCAAAAGAATCGCAGAAAGCAGGGTGGAGCCTGAGCGCGGCAAGCCGGAGATAAAGTGGAACTGCTGCAATCCCTTCACCCTGATCTAAAGTCCTTTTGTCCGACAAAGCGTAGTCCAACAACCCCCCTGCGACTAGTAGTGTTTTGATATCAATTCAGAGCAAAAAGAACTAACCAGTTAATTTTTTATCGCGGATTTAAAGGTGAAACGTTTTAGTCTGAACAGTCGCTATTCGGCTGCGGATTTCGGCGTGATCAAGCGCACTTGTGCCCCGCCCGCATGGACTTGCGCGCTGATCTGCCAAGTGGCGGGCAGCGCTGCAAACTCTGTCGGGTCATCCTGGGTGCCGACCAGCCATATCCGCGCGTTGCCAGAAACCTCGGCAAGGCTGTCGAGGTAGACATCGTCGCTGACCAGCGTACCGAAACCATATTGATTCGGCCGCGTCGAGCGGCCGTCTGCAGCCGGCGGCGTGTACAGCCGCACCTGTGCGTCGGTGCGATCGTAGTAGACGTAACTCAAGTACCAGAGCATGTCGCTGGTGATGATGCGATCTCCGGGCTGGAAATGCTGATTGACGTAGTTCACCACGCGATCGAACTGATCACTGCTGTCGACCGCGGCGTTGTTGTTCAGACCAACCATTTCCACCCCGAGCAATACCACCAGCACCGCCAACGCGAGGACCCGCACGCGGCTGTACAAACGGTCGATGGCCAGCGCCGCCAGCAGCGGCAAACCCAAGGCGTAGGCGGTCAGATAGCGCTCGATGAATACCGGCGTGATGAACGACACCGCAAACACCAGCAACAGCGGTAAGCCGGTGTACAACGCCAGCAGGACACTGCCGCGCGACACGCTGCGATCACGAATGACCGCCACCGCCGTCAGCAGCAGCAATGCCAGCGGCAACGCGCCGAACACCAGCAACGGCAGATGTTCGCCGTCATCCTGGATCAGCCATGTCCAGATCATCGACGGCAACGACGCCAGCGTCACCGGGTCTTCCCAGCCGACATCGCCACCGACCTTGAGTTGTTCCATGTGCTGCGTCAGATCGAGCAGGTTGGGCAGCCACGGCAGGTACAACGCCGCGATGGCCAGATTCGCCAGCCACCAGCCCGGGCGCTGGATATGCCGCAAGCGATAGCCGCGCTGGAACCGGATCACTCCCAGATAAACCCAGTGACACAGCGCCGCCAGCACCGCGAAGTAATGGGTATAGAACGCCGCCGTCATCAACAGCGCATAAACCACCAGATAGCGATGACGCTGCGGCCGGCGGATCCAGTAGACCAACGCCAGCGTCGCGGCGATCAACAACAGGCCGAGCAGCGAATACATGCGCACTTCCTGGCTGTAGCGCACCGCCGTCGGCAACAGCGCCAGCAGCAGGCCGGCGAGGATCGCAGCGCGGCGCGTGGCCAAGCGATCCACCAGCCAGACGCCCATTCCGACTACGGCGAGGCCGGCCAGAGCGCTAAGACAGCGAATGGCAAAAATCCCGTCGCCGAACAGTTCGATCCAGCCATGCAGCAGCATGAAGTACAGCGGCGGATGCACATCAAACGCCGCGTGGCGCCAGATATCGCCCAGCGAGTAGCGCGCCAGTAGCAGGCTGGAACCTTCGTCGCCCCAGATCGCCGCCGCAGTCAGGTCGTAAAAACGCACAGCGGCGGCCAAGAGCAGGATCGGCAGCAGCCAGTGCTCCCTCGCCCAACGGATCAAGGGCAAGCGGACAAACCACGAACCCGGCGTCGCATGCGGATCCTGTGTGTCGCCCACCGGTGTCACTCTGTTGACCTCCATCGCTTCCTCTTGCCGTGCCACGACACCACGCCTGTATGAGCCCGAACCTGCCAGTCACTCTAGGTCAGGCGCAGGAGACCCGTCGATGCCGATTTGCGACTTCACGACACCCGGCAACCTTGCCAATCCGCGTCTACGCTCTGGCGTGGCGTGACCTGGCCACGGAGTGCCAAGGCAATAGCACCAGCCTGATCCCACTAGCGGCCCGCCGACAACCAATCAGAAGGATAAGGACTTTATGGACGTTTACATGGGCACTGTTCTGACGTTTGCCTTCAACTACGCGCCCAGCGGCTGGGCCTTGTGCAACGGTCAGATCATCGGCATCAACCAGAACCAGGCGTTGTTTGCATTGCTGGGCACCACCTACGGCGGCAACGGTACCGTCAACTTCGGCCTGCCCAACCTGCAGAGCCGCATGCCGATCTGCCAAGGCAATGGCGGGGGCCTGACGCCGAGAGTCATGGGCGAAATCTCCGGCGCCGAACAAGTCACCGCCACCCTCAACAACCTGCCGAACCACACTCACACCCTCGCCGGCCTCACCGCCACCACCACCGTGCAACTGGCCAACCCGGCCAGCAACCCGGTGGGCGCTCCGACGGCGACCAATGCCTACATCGGCGCTTCGGGGACCGGGCCGGGTCTGGCGAATATCTTTTCCGATGCCCAGGGCACCTCAGCCATTCCTCTCAAAGGTGCTGCGACCACTATCAGCGGCACAATCTCGCCAACTGGCAACGGCTTACCGCTGCCCATCATGAACCCGTATCTGGTGATGAACTTCAGCATCGCGCTGAACGGTATTTTCCCTTCGCGTAACTGATCGACCACCGGGGGATCACCCTCCCCCGGCTCCCCTCTTTGCCGGAGCGAGACCATGCTGCAATCGGTTAAAAGCCAACATTTCCAGGCCCTTCTCGGGCGGATCGGCACCCTGTATCTGCCCGATGGCAGCGCATTGCAAATCCATATCGGCGAACTCGCAGAGAAACCGCTGGCGCAAATGCGTTACAGCGAGCGCATGCCATTCAGCGTCGAACTGAGCAGCCTGGAAGCGACTGAATTCGTCGATGGTTTATGTACACTGGAGTTGCCTGAACTGGGGCGAGTGGACGGCATCTTCGTGTCGCGCGTACCACCGATGGGGCGGCCGCCAGAGCTGGCTTACTTCCACATCACCTTCAACTGACCCGAACCCAAGGAGCAGCCTTCGGCGGCTCCTGCACGGAGATTACTGGGGATACCAGACCAGTCGCTCCGCCGCCGGGTTGCTTTCTTCAACCGCAAACCCGAGCGCGAGGTAATGCCGTCGCGCATGGGGATTGCTGGTCCAGACCACCGTCGCCACCGGGCAGCGAATCTGCTGCGCGGCTTTCTGCACGCCTTGCAGCACCGCCCGCCCAAAACCCTGGCCACGCGCCTGCGGAATGAACGCCAGGTACAACACGCGAATCTCGTTGGCGCCGAAATCAGTACTCAACGCGCCAATCGCCGTGCCGAGTTTTTCTACCACGTAGTGCATGGCGTTGGGGTAGTTGTCGGCCATGCCCTGCTCCTGCACCTGAAACTGCTGCGCGACCAGTTGCTGCACCTGTTCCTGCTCGCCGTCGACCCATTGCAGGTCCGGCCGCGCCGTCTGATACAGGCCCTGCAAAAATGGCGCGTCGGTTGCCCGCGAAGGTCGCACCACCAATCCGTCTGCCGCCACTGCTGCGTTGTCCGCCATCGTGCTCTCCGTTAGAAACCGCTTTCCCTGACCCCCAGCGCCGCCATTCGGCGCCAGGCTACGCCGAGCAACGATTCACCGCTACCCTGCAAAATCACAACACCGCGCAACGGTTGCGGCGGTGTCGGCGCGGTATCGAGCACGCTGAGCCGCGCGCCGTATTGCGCCTGCACCGGTTCGGCCCGCTGCTGTTGATCGCGGCGCACGGCAATCGGCCCGTGGTGATCGGAGGTCAGCGCCTCCTGATCGACGTAGGCCACGCCATTGGTGTCGATTTCATTCAATTGCACGGCGAGCGCCGGGTGCATCGGGTCATCGGCGATGAAGCGGCCACTGGCCCCGGGCTTGACTCGCCACAATTCGGCTTCGGCGAGATAACCGCGCAGGCGCGCGCCGTCTTCGACGACCCGTGCCAGTGCATCCTTGCTCGACAGCCAGCGCCCGACCGTCATGTTCGGCAGCAGATCACGCACGTTGCCGGCCTGCGGTGCGCGCAGCAGCAAGCGTTCGCGTTGCGCCGTCAGCCCGCGGTATTCGGCGACCGCTTCGGCCAATCGCTGCTCGACAATGCCAGCGTCGGCGGCGGTTTCGCTGCGACTAGCCTGACGACGCATCAACAGCTGCTGGATCTGGATTTCCCGGCGCACGATCGCCAGCCGCGATTCTAGATCCGGTGACTCCAGTTCGATCAGCACATCGCCCTGCGCGACTTTCTGCCCGTCCGTCACCTTCACCGCTTTGACCCGCGCCGCCGTCGGCGCGTGCAGGGCACTGGCGCGCCCGGCCTCGAGCATGGTCGGCAACTCCACCGAACTGCGCCACGGCACGATCAGCACCAGCAACAATCCGAGCAGCGCCAACCCACTGAGCAGCACGCGCGGGCCGTGCGCCTGTTCGCGGCGGCTCCACCACTGGCGCCACTCACGCATGATCGGCAGAAAAATGAACCACACCAGTTCCACCAGCATCAGGAAGATCCCCAACACCTTGAAAAACAGGTGATAGACCGCCAGTGCGATCCCGAAAAACAACGCCGCACGCCACAACCATGAGCCATACCCCCAGATCAGCAAACGCCGTTGCATCTTCGGCGACCAAGGCTCCGGCGCCGGGGCGCCATAACCGAACAAAAACTCGCGCAGACGCCAACGGCACAGGGCAAATGCGCGCCCCTGCAAGTTGTCGACTTCCCAGAAATCACTGATCAGAAAATAACCATCAAAACGCATGAACGGATTGAGGTTGACCACCAGCGTGGTGATCCACGTGGCGCTGGCGAGCATGAACGCCGCTGTGCGCCCCGGTCCATCCGGCAGCAACGACCATGCGAGTAGCGCAATACACGCCAACAGCAATTCCGCGAGCACACCGCCGGCACCGATCAGCAATCGCGCACGGCGATCATTGACCCGCCAGGCGTCGCTGACATCGGTGTAGAACATCGGCAGCAAGACCATGAACGCCACGCCCATGCTCTGCACTCGACACCCGGCGCGCTTGGCCATGAACGCATGGCCGAATTCGTGACAGAGCTTGGCAAAGAACAACGCCACGCCAAACGCCAATGCGCCGCCGAGGCTGAACAGGTGTGGAAACGTGCCGATAAAACGCTGCCAGTCGCGCGCCACCAGAAACACACCCAACGCCAGCGTCGCCGGTAAACCGTAACGCAGCAGGCGCGGGCCGAAGCGCGCAAGCCACGGCCACGCGCGATTGAGAAACGCGTCCGGGCGCCACAGCGGAATACGGAAAAACAGATATTGATGCAGGAGGATTTGCCACAGGCTTTGCTTCTGCGCCAAGGCCTTGAGGCGGTAGCTGGCGCGCTGTTGATCGTCGAGCGCACTGATCAAATCGTGTCCGCGCAAGAACTCCAGCAACTGCTCAAGCTCGGTGCCGGCCAACGGTAAACCCGGCTCGCGATTGGCCGCGCGCAAGACTTGCTCGGCGTCGCCCAACGACCAATGGCGCAACAAGCGCATCGCCGCCGTGCCCAGTTTGAAATAACGCCCGCGCACCGGATCGGCGAGGGTCCAGCGCGGCGAACCGTCCAAGGCCGGCGCCGCGGGCGACAGTTGCAGGTCGGCACGCAGGCTCGGCAGATTCATCTACAGACCCACACTCTGGCGCAAACCGGCCAGTGGCCGGCGCAGCAAGTACAGCGCCAGCGGCGCGCGGTCGCCGAAGATTTTCGCCGTGCCGCGCAGGCCGATGCGTGGCGGTGCCTCGGTAAAATTGGCGTCGAGCCGATAGGCCAGTTGCCCGCCCGCCGTCGGCTGCGCCTCGTACGCCGAGCGTTCCAGTGTGGCGAGATGGCGCTTCAGCGGATCGCTGTCGAGAAACAACGCCACTTCGGCACCAGGCTCCAACGAGATCGCGTCGCCCACCGCCAGTTCGATACGTAGTTCGGCCTGATTGGGGTCGGCAATTTCCATCAGGCGTTCGCCGGTCTGCACCGGTTTGCCAGTCAAGCGCTCGGCGTCGGCGAACACCGCGATGCCATCGCGTTCGGCACGCACTTCGCTGCGCTTGAGCAGCTCACGGGCGTAGTCACGTTCGGCGCGCTTCTGCTCAACCCGAGCGGCGAGCAAGTCGACTTTTGCGCTCGACTCGGCATCGGCAAACGAGCGCTGGGAATTGGATTTCAGTTCAGCTTCGGCCACACCCAGCGCACGCTCAGCGACGTCGGCCTGCGCCTTGAGCGTGGTGCTTTCGAAACGCACCAGCACATCACCGGTTTTCACCGTTTGATTGGGTTTGACCAGAAACTCGGCGATCACTCCGTCCAGCGGCGCCGCCACCACGCGGCCACCCAGCGGTACCACTTCGGCCGGGGCCAGCACCGATTGACGCACCGGAAGCAACAGCCCGAGCAACAGCACCGCGAGCAACGCCACCTGACGCTTGCGGGTCCAGCGCAGCCGCCACGGTTTGCGCGGTTGCAGCGCCAGCCAGGCGTGGCTGTAGGTGTCACCGAGTTGCGACAGCAAGACTTGTTCGGAAGGATTCCACGGCACATCGCGCGCCAGCCACAAGCCGCCGAACACCTGCGCGTCGCGATCCACCAGCGGTAACCAGAACACCTGCGCAGCGGACAGACTGCGCCAGTCGGCCTGGATCGATTCGCTGAGCAGTTCCGGCGCGATCACCCGCGCTTGCTTCAGCACATCCTGCTTGAACAACTGCGCCACGGCCTGCTCGACGAACGCCACGAACGGCGCATTCGGTTCGACCGCACTGACGCCGGTCACGGCTTGCACCTTGCCGGCGATCAACAACGCGGCATGGCGAAAGCCAAACAACGACTGGCCGTCATTGACCAGGCTGTAGGCCAGTTGCGCGGCATCACGGGCAGTGCGAGTCTGCCGTTCAAGGTCGAGAAAGCGCGCGAACACCTGTTCAGCGCCGCCGCTCACCGGCGCGTTCACTTCAGCTCCGGGAAACGCGCGGTGCCGCTCATGCCGGCGAGCAAACCTTTGGCTTCGGGAAGTGTTGCGACCAGCAACAGGGTCTGACTGCCCTCATCGATTCGCGCGCCCAGGCGTTTGACCGTGGCGTCGATGGCCTGGCCAGTTTCATCGGGAACGAAGCTGAAGGTCTGGCCGGGCTTGAGTCTGGCCATCCAGCGCGACGGCACCAGCAAATGAATCTCGAGGGTACGGTTATCGACGACATCGAGCAGCGGTGCACCGGCCGGCACGCTTTCATAGCGCTGCACCTTGCGCTCGACCACTTGCCCGTCGAACGGCGCGACGACGCTGCAGCGCTTGACCTGCACTTGATACACCTGGGATTGCGCCTGGGTTTCGCTGACCTTGGCCTCGGCCCGCGCCACTTCGAAACGCCCGACAGAGTTGAGTGCAGCCAACTGTTTGTTGTGCGCCAGCTCTTCACCGGCACCCCGGCTGGCCGCTTGTGCGGCATTGAGCTGTGCTTGATAAGCAGAGCAATCGAACTTCGCCAGCGTATCGCCCTTCTTGAACGACTCGCCCTCGCTGAACGGCAACTCGACAATCCGCCCGGAAAGCTCACTGGCCAGCGTCGCCTGATCGCGCGCCCGCAACACCCCCCGCGCCTCACTGCTCGCGGTGGCCGCCGCCGTCCCCGGATTATCCAGCAGCGGATCGTCTGGCCCGGGCGTTTGCGCCTGAACTGCACACGTAACTAAGGTCAATCCGATAACCCAACCGCGAAAACGCTGCATAACCGCTACTCCCTGACGGATGTGCGGAGTCTACGACAGCGGGGGTTAGCGTCAAGCGAAAGGCCATCACTCTTCGGAAATGTAATGTTTCAAAAGAGAAAGCCGCTCAATGACCGTTTAAGAGATGTAGGCAAATTCCGGCGTCCTACACGAGTTGGGGATACTGCTGATTGCTCACTGCGAAAATGGCGATAGACAGGCTACCTATGCAAATAGGCGCGGAGCGAATTTACCTCTCTCTGCAACAACCTCTAATACACAAGCCCTTAAATGGCTTGACCATGGCGGATACCAGCAACCAAAACTGACAAGCCGGTGCTGGAGCTAAACCAGCGAAGTGAGCGTGCAATTATTTGGTGGTTGACCTGCATGACGCGCTCAATCTAGGATTGCCTTACTCAACCCCGTACGTAGCGATTCAGTTCGCTGGCAGTTGGGGTGAAGAAACCGGCCTAGGCCGGTTTTTTCGTTTCTGAGGAATAATTTGTGCGTACTGCTTTCTTTGTTGATGGCTACAACTTGTTCTATGGGCTGCTCGCGGGCACCCCCTATAAATGGCTCAATCTCGAAGGTTTGCTGATTCATGTCGCACACATCGAAAACCCGCAGAACGCCGTTGTCTCGATTGACTATTTCACCTCATCAATAAAACCAGAACTCGCGACGCTGGGCCGAATTTCAAAAGAGGCCCAAGACACTTACATAAGGGCACTGCGCACGACCAATGTCAGAGTGCATTTTGGTCGGCATCATCTTGAGCAGGCTAAAGCGCCTCGATTCATCGACAAAAACACCAAGGCCTCACGTCAGGACAAGGTCGACATCTGGAAGCTTGAAGAAAAGGAAACCGACGTTCATATCGCGATCAGCATGTATCGCACTGCCTGCCAGCAGGCAATGTTCGCAACGCAAGATCGCGTCGAACAACTCGTACTGGTTTCGAGTGACACTGATATCACCCCCGCATTGAGAGCAATACGTGCGGACTTTCCTCACCTAACCATCGGCGTCATTCTTCCTCACAGGGCAGGTTTGAATCGGCCCACCCCGGGTTCTCTGAAAGATCACTCTCACTGGCTGCGCCGCGTGATCACAGAGGAAGAATTGCTCATTAATCAGTTTCCAGGCCGAGTAGCCACGCACAAAAAACCAGCGTTCAAACCGGATTATTGGTAGGTACTTCTGCCGGATACACCGACTCCCATCCCCCACCCAACGCCTTGTACAAACCCACCATCGCCAACGAAACACCGGTCGAACTCTCAACCCACTGCTCCTGCGTCGCCAGCAGCGCGCTTTGCACGGTGAGGACGTTGACGAAATCGACCACGCCTTCGACGTATTGCTGTTGCGCGGTGCGCAGGGCGATCTGGTTCTGGCGGACGGCTTCGGCGAGGCTGTCACGGCGGCGTTGACTGGCGTTGTAGGCGGTCAGTTGATCATCGATTTCGTGCCATGCGCGCAGTACGGTTTGCTGGTAGGCGACGGCCGCTTCCTGCTGCTGGGCTTCGCGCAGTTGCAGCATGCCGCGCAGGCGTCCGCCGTCGAACAGCGGCAGGCTGAATTGCGGGCCGATGCCGAACGCGCGTGAGCCCCACGAGCCAAAGTCGCTGAGTTGCATGGCTTGCGAGCCGAGGTTGCCGGACAAGGTGATACGCGGATAGAAATCACCCTTGGCCACGCCGATATTGGCGGTGGCCGCATGCAGACGCGCTTCGGCCTGGCGGATGTCCGGGCGGCGTTCGGCCAGTTGTGACGGCAGGCCGATGGCGACTTGCAGCGGCGACTGCGGTACGGCGGCGTCTGTAGATAACTCCTTGGCCAATGCCTGTGGCGGTTCGCCCATCAACAGGCTGATCGCATTGATCAGTTGCGATTGGCGCTGTTCCAGCGCGGGCAGGCGCGACTCGATCGCGGCGACTTGCGCGGCGGCTTCGGCAACGTCGAGGTCAGTCGCCACGCCGTCGGCCAGGCGCAGTTGCGAGAGTTTCAGGCTGTGCCGGGCGACGTCGAGGTTCCGCTCGGTGACGGCGCGGGTGTTTTGCACGCCGCGCAGTTGAATGTAGTTTTGTGCGGTGTCGGCAAGCACCGCCAGCAACACCCCACGACGGTCGTTTTCGGCGACTTCGAGGTTGGCGTCGGCGGCTTCGGTTTCGCGGCGCACGCGACCCCAGAAATCCAGTTCCCACGATGCGGAAAAACCGGCGTCCCACAGGTTGAAAGCGGAATCGCCGTTGTGTCCGGACGGATCGTTCAGGCCTTTGCCGCTGTTGCGTTCGCGCGCGTAACTGCCACTGGCGGCGGTGTTCGGATAACGATCAGCGGTGATCACCTGGCGAGCGGCGCGGCTTTGTTGCAGACGGCTGCTGGCCAGTTGCAGGTCGAGGTTGCTCTGCACCGCACGTTGAGTGAGCGCGGAGAGTTGCGGGTCGTGGAAGACTTCCCACCAGCGTTCGTTCAGGGGTTCGCTGATGGCTTGGCTGGGGGCGGAATTGGCAGGTTTGGCCCAGTCGGCGATTTGTGTGGCTTCGGGTTTCTGGAAATCAGGGCCTACGGTGCAGGCGCTGAGGCTTACTGCAAGCAAGATACTTAAAGTGAGTGGCTGCCACTGGCCTCTTCGCGAGCAAGCTCGCTCCCACAGGGGGGCTGCGGTGTTGCCGAGGTCCAATGTGGGAGCGAGCCTGCTCGCGAAGGCGTCGGTTCGATCAACACGGCTCATCGCTGAGTCACCTCACGCACCGACGTCGCCGAGCTTCTGGTATCAATGCTCGCCTCCACCGACATGCCCACCCGCAACCGTTCGGCCAACGGCTGCCCCGGTTCCAGCATGATCTTCACCGGAATCCGCTGCACCACCTTGGTAAAGTTGCCGGTGGCGTTGTCCGGTTTCACCGCCGCAAAGGTCACGCCCGTCGCCGGGGCGATACTCTCGACACGACCGGTCAGCGCTTCACCACCCAGGCTGTCGACGCGTACTTGCACCTCTTGCCCTGGCTGCACGTCAGTCAGTTGCGTCTCCTGAAAGTTCGCCACGACATATGCCTGCTTCAAAGGAACCACCGCCAGCAGCTTGCTGCCCGGCGTCACATAGGCACCAACACGCACCGCACGCTCGCCGATCATGCCGTCCTGCGGTGCAGTGATACGCGTGTAAGAGAGTTCAAAACTGGCGATTTCCAGCGCCGCTTGTGCGTGCTTCAAACTGCCTTCGGCGGCATCCCGCTGAGCCGTGAGAATGTCGACCTGCTTGCGCTCTGCCGCCAGTTTCGCCGTGGCGGTGTCGAGATGCGCCGTGGCTTGATCGATGCGAGTACGCGCCTGTTGCGCGTTCTGCACCGTACCGGCACCAACGCCGGCCAAATGGTTGTAGCGATTCAACTCCTGCTGGGCGAAAGCCATTTCAGCTTTGGCCGACACCACCGAGGCCTGCGCCTGGGCGATCACCGAAGTCTGGCGTTCCAGCGTCGCTTTGGCGTTCTGCAATTGCGCCCGCGCGACCAGGGTCTGCGCGTCCGCCGCTTCGGCTGACGCGCGCAAATCGCGATCATCAATCAGCGCCAGCAATTGCCCGGCCTTCACTTGCTGGTTGTCTTCCACCAGCACTTCCTTGATGAAACCGGCCACACGCGGCACCACCAGGGTGTAGTCGGCAGAGACAAAGGCGTCGTTGGTGTTTTGCTGGGTGCGTTTGCCAAACACGCCGGGCAGCGCCAGATACACCAGCACGCCGACGGCCAGCGCGGCCGCGATGGCCACCGCGAGTTTTTGCTTTGCTTGAGTCGTCATAAAAACCTTCATTGTTCAGTGCAGCAATCAGGTCGACGCGCGGGGCGGAAAGATCCGCGTCGGCAGCCAGAAAATCAGCAGGATCAACGCCACCGCGACGCCGGCCATGCACACATAGAGATCGGAAGAAGTCAGCACCACGGCTTGTTCGTGCAGGCGATGGGCAAGGCCCGGATCGCTGCGATCGGCAAGCGGCGAATTGCCGAGGCTGTCGACCAACATGGTCGAGTGGAAATGCAGACGCGCCGTAGTCAGCGCCTCAAGCACCCCGGTGGCGACCACCGCCGCCAGACCTTTCACGGTGTTGAACCACGCCGAGGCAAACGGACCGTCCGTTGGCTGGATGCTGCCGGTCGAGAGCATCAACAGCGGCAGCACCGACATCGGCTGGCCGAAGATCTGCAGCCATTGCAGAACGTAGAAGTTGTCGCGAATCCATTCTGAAGTCAGCAGCGATCCGCCCAGGCAGGACAGCGTCAACATGCTCAAACCCATGCCAAGCACCCAGCGGCAATCGACCCAGCGCAGGTTGCACAACGCTGCCACCAACGGCAGCGCAATCAGTTGCGGCAATGCGGCGATCAGCATGATCGGTGCGGTCTGCGCCGGGCGATAACCCTGCACCTGCGCCAGATAACTCGACGGAATCAACACCACCGCCTGCAGAACTATCAGCACACCGGCCAAGGTCATCAAGGCGAACGACAGGTTACGAATACCGAGCATCTGCAATTTGAAAAACGGGATCGGCTGCGACCACTCGTTGATCAGGAACGCCACCAGCAGCAGCGAGCCGGCGCCGAGCAATCCACAGATCAGGCTCGACTCGAACCAGTCCAGCCGATTGCCCTGCAGCAAACCGATCACCAACATGCAGATCGCCGGAAAGCCCAGCAGCAGGCCTTTCCAGTTGAACGATTTGAGGCGCTCCAGGCGTAGCGGGTCCTGCGGAATACCCCACGCGACCATCGCCATGGCGATCAGACAAGGCACGATGATTTGCCAGAACGTCCACTGCCAGCCGACGTATTCCGTCCACAAACCGGCCAGCGGCGTGCCGAGGCCGGGGCCGAATGTCGCCGTCAGTGCGTATCCGGCCAGACCGTAAAGCTTGATGTTCGCCGGCAAAAAGCGCAGGGCGACGGTCATCAGCATCGGTGGCAGCGCACCGCCTGCCAGCCCTTGCAGGATGCGCATCAGCAGCAGACTTTCGTAGTTCGGCGCGAATGGACACAACACGCCGAGCAACGTGAACAGACCGATCGCGCAAAGGGTGAAGCGGCGCAACGAGAAGGTCACCGAACACCACGGCGCGAAGGCCATGGCCGCGACCGAAGTGGCGGTGTAACTGGCGACCAGCCAGGTGCCTTCGTCGTAACCGATGCTCAGCGCGCCACGGATGTCGGCCAGGGCCACCTTGGTGACCATCTCGTTGAGACCCGACACCAGCACCGCCAGCAGCACGCCGACCAGGCCAATGATGATCCGCGCCCCGAACACCGGTGGCGTCGCCGCCTTCGCCGGGCTGGCCGCAGCGATGGGCATCGCGGCCGTCAGGGATGTCATGAGTACACACTCCGGAGGGAAAAATACCGGAGCATCTTAGTCGGGCTTGGCAATGACCAAAATTGACTTATTGGCAGGTTATAAGTGCGCCAGACGCAACAATTAACCCCTCCTGTGGGAGCGAGCTTGCTCGCGAATGCGTCAGGTCAGCCAACATCATGGGGGAATGACCCACCGCTTTCGCGAGCAAGCTCGCTCCCACAGGGTTTTGTGTTGATTCGAAGGTCAGGGCTGGGCCGCCAGCCACGTTTCGTCGCAGCAAGTCTTGAGGGTTTCGCGCAGCCAGCGGTGCGCCGGATCTTTGTCGAAGCGCGGGTGCCAGGCTTGGGTCAGCATCAAGGTCGGCAATGGGATCGGCAGGTCGAACGAGCGCAGTTTCAAACCGAGGCGGCGCACGCTGAGCAGCGCTTCTTTGGGCACCGGCAAGATCAGATCGGAATCCGGCAAGGCAAACATCGCCGCATGGAAACTCGGCGCGATCACCGCCACGCGCCGCTCCAGGCCTAGCGCATTCAGCGCCGTATCGATCGGGCCGCGCGCGATGCCACGGCGCGACATGCTGATATGGGAAAACCCGGCGTAGCGCTCGGCGGTGATTTCACCGTCGAGCAGTGGATGGTCTTCTCGCACCAAGCCGACAAAATGCGTCGAGAACAGGTTCTGCACTTTGACTTCCGGGGTGACGGGTCGGGTGTTGCTGACGCTCAGATCGATGCGGCCCTCGCGCAGTGCCTCATCGTCGCCATCGCCTTCCGGGACGAAACGCAATTCGCAGTGCGGCGCCAATTGATCGAGGGTGTCGAACAGCTTGCCGCCGTAAACACCGATGAAAAAGTCATTGGCGCGGATGTTGAAACGACGGCGTAACGTGCCCAGTTCCACGGTGTCGGCGGAACGGAACAACAGCGCGGCCTGCTCGACCACATCGCGCACCTGTTCGCGCAACTCCAGCGCCTTGGGGGTTGGCACTAGGCCACGACCGGCGCGCACAAGGATCGGGTCACCGATGGCTTCGCGGATCCGCGTCAGGGTACGGCTCATGGCGGCCGGGCTGAGATTCATCCGCCGCGCCGCGCCGACCACACTGCCCTCGTCGAGCAAGGCGTCGAGGGCGACCAGAAGGTTCATGTCCGGAAGTTGCATGCTGAGCACTCTTGGCCGATCAGGATTGATCTGGGCGCAATGCTAGCAAACATCTTTCAGAGTAGGCGTTGATCTTACTGACGCCTTCGCGAGCAAGCTCGCTCCCACATTTGGAATGCATTCTCCTGTGGGAGCGAGCTTGCTCGCGAAGGGGCCAGACGCAACGCCACAGAGTTACCGCTGCATCCCCCACCGCTTAACGGTCACCCGCTCCAGCGTATCGAACACCAAGTTCTCCACCAGCAACCCGATCAGGATCACCACCGCCAACCCGGCAAACACCTTGTCGGTGTACAGCTCATTACGATTCTGAAAAATGTACCAACCCAGACCGCCCTTGCCACTGGTCGCGCCAAACACCAATTCCGCCGCGATCAACGTGCGCCAGGCAAACGCCCAGCCAATCTTCAACCCGGCCAGAATCGACGGCAGCGCTGCCGGAATCAGGATGAACAGCACCAGTCGCAAGCCCTTCAAACCATAATTGCGCCCGGCCATGCGCAAGGTTTCCGAGACACCGAGAAACCCGGCATAGGTATTCAGCGCCAGCGCCCACAACACCGAATGCACTAGGACGAAAATCAGGCTGTTCTGCCCCAGACCAAACCACAGCAGCGCCAGTGGCAACAGGGCAATCGCCGGTAGCGGGTTGAACATCGAGGTCATCGTGCTCAGCAGATCACGGCCCAACTGCGTCGACACCGCCAGCGTGGTCAGGGCAAAAGCGAGGACGATACCGATCAGATAGCCCTTGATCAGAACCACCAACGATATCCATACCTTGGCCAGCAACTCACCGCTGAGCAGCCCATCGAATAGCGCATGGCTGGTCTGCAGGAAACTCGGCAGCATCAGGTCGTTGTTCTGAACCCGCGCGACCACTTCCCACAGCACCGCCAGCACAATCAGGATCAGGCTTTTACGCAGCCAGCCCTGTTGCCACAGTCGCGTGCCGAGCGACAGCTCTCGCTCAACCGGCACCTGCGTCAACGGTTCCAGCACAATTTCGAACTCTTCACGCACAGATGATGAATGGCTCATCGGGTAGTCCTCCTGGCCGCTCAATAAGCGATGCGAATGTCGTTGAAGTCGTGGTCACGCTCGGTTTCCGGCGGCTGACCTTCGTCGAACAGCAGCCGATGAATGCGCCGCGCCGACTCCTGAAACGCCACGCCACCCGAGCTGTGCAAGTCATATTGATGGCTGTGCACTTCGGCGCGCACTCGCCCAGGATGCGGTGACAGCAACAGAATGCGATTGCCCACCACCAACGCCTCTTCAATCGAATGGGTGACGAACAACAGGGTGAAACGCACCTCTTCCCAGAGCAGCAGCAATTCTTCCTGCATCTTGCGGCGGGTTAGTGCATCGAGCGCGGCAAACGGTTCGTCCATCAAGAGGATCTTCGGCTGCATCGCCAACGCCCGGGCAATTGCCACCCGTGCTTTCATGCCGCCGGACAAGGTGTGTGGATAAGCATCGGCAAACGCCGCCAGACCGACCTTTTCCAGATAGTGCAGCGCACGTTCTTCGGCTTCTTTTTTCTTCAGCGTGCGCGATGCGAGCAGCGGAAACATCACGTTCTGTTTGACAGTTTTCCACGGTGGCAGTTGGTCGAACTCCTGAAACACCACGATCCGGTCCGGCCCCGGCGCGTCGATGCGCTGGCCTTGCAGACGGATCTCGCCTTCGCACGGTTGAATAAACCCGGCGACCGCTTTGAGCAACGTCGATTTGCCGCAACCGGACGGACCGAGCAGCACGTAACGATCGGCCGGGTCGATTTCAAAACTGACCTGATGGGTGGCGCGCACTACGCGTTGCGGCGTGCGGTATTCGAGACTGACGTGATCGACCGCCAGCAACGCGTCGCTGCGGGCGATCAGGTTGCTGGCCGCGTGGCCTGGCAAGGGAGCGTTCATGGTTTGATCAATCTCCGGCGAATCAGAAAGGCGCGTCGCCCTGAATGGTCGTGCGATACAGCTTGCGGCGCAGGTGCGCGGGGCAGCCGGCGGCGAGATGGATCAGCGAACGGTTGTCCCAGAACACCAGATCGTGGGGCTGCCACTGATGGCGGTAGATGTTTTGCGGCAGCACGCTGTGGGCGTAGAGCTCGGTCAGCAGCTGCTGGCTCTCGTCTTCGGGCAGGCCGACGATGCGCGTGGTGAACCCTTCGCTGACGAACAGCGCCTTGCGACCGTTCTCCGGATGCGTGCGCACCACCGGGTGCACCACTTCCGCGACCTGAGCCAGTTGCTCCGGGGTCAGGGTCGGGCGCCAGTTGCCTTCGAATTTGGTTTCGCTATAGCGGGCGGTGTAGGAATGCGCGGCCGAACGACCTTCAACAGCTTTGCGCAAGGCCTCGGGCAAGCTGTCCCAGGCTTTGTGCATGTCGGCGAACAACGTATCGCCGCCCTCGGAAGGCAGCTCTTGCGCATGCAGCATCGAGCCGAGACTTGGCAGCTCTTTATAGGAAAGGTCGGAGTGCCAGAACTTGCCAGCATCACCGAGGCCGATGTTCTGGCCGTTTTCGATGATGTTGGAAACGATGAGGATTTCCGGGTGGTTGGCCAGCAGGAACTGCTTGAGCACGTGGATCTGCAACACGCCGAAGCGGCGGCTGAAGTCGATCTGTTGCTGTGGGGTGATTTGCTGGTCGCGAAATACCACGACGTGGTGATCCAGGTGCGCGCGATGAATGCGCGCAAAGTCCTGATCATTGATCGGCCGGGTGAGGTCGAGGCCAATGATCTCTGCGCCGACGGCACCGCTGAAAGGGCGGATTTCGAAGGCTTGCGGCGCGGCGGTCGCGGCGCTTGGGGAAGCAGTAGCTGCGGACATCTTTCCATCTCCCACGCACGGCACGCTCACGGGCGCGCTCGTCGATCAGACACTCACGCTGGATTGCGTGTTGGTTCAGGTCGTGCGGCGCGCCGATTGGTCAGCAGGTACGCAGGGGGATGACTTTATAGCTATAAGAATTGGAAATTAAATACCGTTATTGAATAACGATATGGCGGAATGGACTGGATGGTGAGTGACGGTTTTTGTCACTTCCTGACAGATGCAGCGATCCGACTGACGCCTTCGCGAGCAAGCTCGCTCCCACAGTTGATCTTCAGTGGACACAAATTCTGTGTTCAAAAGAAATCCAAATGTGGGAGCGAGCCTGCTCCGGGCGGCGAACCGACGAAGAGGCCGGCAGCCGCGCTGAAGATCTAACGCTCGTGCAACGCCTCTGCCCGCGCACGAATGATCGGCTTGAGCAGATAACTCAACACCGACTTCTTGCCGGTAATGATGTCCACCGACGCCACCATCCCCGGAATGATCAGCAACGGCTTTTCATCGGTACCCAAGTGGCTGCGCTCGGTGCGCACCTTGATGATGTAGTAAGTGGTTTTCTTGTCTTCGTCGGTGATGGTGTCAGCGCCGATCTGCTCAAGCTTGGCTTTCAGCCCGCCGTAAATGGTGTAGTCGTACGCGGTGAATTTCACGATCGCTTCCTGCCCCGGGTGCAAGAACGCGATGTCTTGCGGACGAATCTTGGCTTCGACCAGCAAGGTATCGTCCAGCGGGACGATTTCGACCATGTCGCTGCCCGGTTGGATCACGCCGCCGATGGTGTTGACCAGCAATTTGTTGACGATGCCGCGCACTGGCGATGTCACCAGCGTACGGCTGACGCGGTCTTCCAGGGCCTTGCCGGTCGCGCTGGCCTTGTTCAGGTCGGTGCGCGCCTCATTGAGTTGGGTCAGCGCTTCGCTGCGGAATTTGCCGCGCGTCTCGTCGATCTTGCGCTGCACTTCCTTGATCGCCGATTCGGCACGCGGGATGGCCAGCGTCGTTGCATCCAGCTGACCACGGGTTTCCACCTCGGCACGCTTCAGACGTAGCACTTCCACCGGGGACACCGCGCCCTGCGCCACCAGCGGCTCGGACATGTTGATTTCCTGACGCTGCAAGCCGAGTTGCTGACGATACTGCGCTTGCTTGGAGGCGAATTCGCGCAGCTCTTGCTGACGCTGGATCAACTGCTCCTGCAAACCACCGATCTCGTCGTGCAGTTGCTGACGACGGCTGATGTACAGCGACTCTTCGCTTTTCGCCTGTCCCGGCACAGCCTTGAGCACGTCCTCGGGGAAATTCAGCGGACGATCATCAACTTCAGCGCTAAGACGCTCTACGCGCAGCAACATCGACAGGCGATCGGCTTCGGTTTCGCCGACGTTGGAAGCAAATCGTGTGTCGTCGAGGCGAATCAGTGGTGCACCGGCTTCGACGATCTGGCCTTCCTTGACGAACAGCTCGGAGATGATCCCGCCTTCGAGGTTCTGGATTTTCTGGATCTTCGACGACGGAATCGCCTTGCCGTCGCCCTTGGTCACTTCGTCGATCACGGCGAAGTTGGCCCACAGCAGCAGGAAGATAAAGAAGCCGATGATCGCCCAGATGGTCAGACGCACGACGCGCGGGGCGTCTTCGATCAGCGCTTTGTTGACCTCCGGCAGCGGCTGGCCCTGCAGCGAGGCAGAGCCTTTGAAGTAGCGACGGATCGAATCCTTGAAACCCGACTTAAGCAACACTGATCTGCCCCTTCTTCAACGCTTCCATCACGGCGGCTTTCGGGCCATCGGCGAGAATCTGTCCACGGTCAACCACCAGCAGGCGATCGACCAGCGACAGCAGCGACGCCCGGTGCGTCACCAGCACCACGGTCTTGTTTTCTATCACTGCCGCGAGGCGTTGCTTGAGTCGTTCTTCACCGGTGTTGTCCATGGCGCTGGTCGGCTCGTCCATTAACAGGATCGGTGGATTGAGCAACAGCGCCCGGGCCAGTGCAACGTTCTGCCGTTGACCGCCGGAGAGGTTCTGCCCGCGCTCGCCGACTTGCAGCTCGTAACCTTGCGGGTGCAGACGGGCGAATTCGTGTACGCCAGCCAGTTCGGCAGCTTGCAGGACAAGCTCGTCTTCGACATAACGCGCGCCGGAGACGAGGTTGTCACGCAGAGTGCCGGCCAGCAGTTGGATGTCTTGCGGCACGTAACCGATGTTGTAGCGCAGTTCGCTGACATCGATCTGGCGAATATCCACACCGTCGACCAACAAGGCGCCGTCATCCGGTTGATAGAGGCCGACCAGCAGTTTTGCCAGGGAGCTTTTGCCCGAGCCGCTGCGGCCGATGATGCCAATTTTCTCGCCGGGGCGAATCACCAGGTTGATGTTTTTCAGCGCCGGGTTCTGTTGTTCCGGGTAGGTGAAGCTGAGCTGGCGGCACTCGATCGCGCCTTGCAGCACCTTGCGGCTCAGCGGGCGCTCTTCGAAATTGCGCTCTTGCGGCAGCTCCATCATCTGGTCGACCGAGGTCATGGTCACTCGCGCCTGCTGGTAACGCGTCAACAGACCCGACAGCGAGGCCAACGGGCTGAGGGCGCGGCCGCTAAGCATGTAGCAGGCAATCAGACCGCCCATGCTCAAGTTGCCGGCGATGATCTGGTAGACGCCGAAAACGATCATGATCACCCCGGCCAGTTGCTGGATCAGCAGGGTGATGTTCATCGCCAGACCGGAGAGCATTTTCACTCGCAACTCGAGGCGGCTGAGGGTGCCGATGGTCTGTTCCCACTGGTACTGGCGCTCGCTCTCGGCGTTGTTGACCTTCACCGCGTCGAGGCCGGCGAGGGTTTCGATCAGGCTCGACTGGCGCTCGGCACCGAGGGCCATGGTGCGCTCCATGGTCGCCACCAGCGGTTTCTGCAACGCGTAGCCGATCAGCAGGGCAATCGGGAACGCCAGCACCGGAATCCACACCAAGTGCCCGCCGAGAATGGCGATGACAATAAAGATGAGGATGGTGAACGGCAGGTCGATCAGGCTGGTCAGGGTCAGCGAGGCGAGGAAGTCGCGCAGGCTCTGAAACTCATGGATGTTCTGCGCAAAACTGCCGACCCGCGCCGGGCGGTATTTCATCGCCATGCCAACAATGCGCTCGAACAGCGTCGCAGAGATGATCAGGTCGGTTTTCTTCCCGGCCAGGTCCAGGCACAGGCTGCGCAGGCTTTTGAGGACCAGGTCGAAGATATAGGCGCCGGTGATACCCAGCGCCAGCACCCACAGGGTCGCTTCGGCCTGGTTCGGCACCACGCGATCGTAGACGTTCATCACGAACAGCGGCGCGGCCATGGCGATGATGTTGATCAGGAAACTCGCGGCGATCGCATCGGCATACAGCCAGCGCGAACGCTTGAGGGTGTCGCGGAACCACGAGCGGGCACGTGGAATCAGCGTGCCGTGGTTGACGTCGAATTTGTGTTGCGGCTGGGCGAAGAAGACTTTGCCGGTGTAGTCGTCAGCGAGCAGTTCGCGGCTGACGATGGACTCGCCGCCGTCGGTTTCGCTGAGCAACACCCGCGCTTCGTGGTCACCCTGCCAGCCGAGCAGGACGGCGCTGCGGCCATCCTTGAGCAGCAGCAAGGCCGGCATGGCGATCGCCGGAATTTCTTCCAGTTTGCGCTGCAGCACCCGACCTTGCAGGCCGGCGCGAGCCGCCGCGCGGGGCAGCAACTCGACACTCAGGCGTTGTTTGGGCAGCGGCAGGCCGGTGGTCAGCATCGCCGCGCTGGCGGGCTTCTGGTGCAGCATGCAAAGGGCGAGCAGACCGTCCAGTAAAGGATCGTCGTGCAACGCGCGTGGATCATGACTGAGTTGAACTCGACTGACTTCTGATTCCACGCTCGACACTCTTTGACAGTTGAAAAGGGATAACTCAATTCATCCCAGGCAGCTGGACCTTGGGCTTCACGTCGTTCTGCACAACGGATGCCAACGGTGCGACCACTCCCTGGCTTCTGAGCAACTCGCCCATGGTCGCCTTGATTCGGTACTGAGTAAATAACTGAATGTTTTTGATTTCCGCCAGACGCCGCGAAGCGGTGAACAACTCGTTTTCGCTGTCGAGCAAATCGAGCAGGGTCCGTTCGCCGAGGCTGAACTGACGCTGGTAGGCGGTGCGCACCGAGGTGCTGTGGTCGACATATTGCTGCGCGATCGGCACCTGCGCGTTGGCGTTGTTCAAGGCGTTCCAGGCCAGACCGAGTTCTTCGTTCAACTGGCGCAGGGCGTTGTTGCGGATGTCCAGCGCTTGGTTCGACAGGTACGACTTGGATTCCAGATCAGCCTTGTTGCTGCCACCGGAATACAGGTTGAAGCGCATGCGCAGCATCGCTTGCCATTCGTTGTTGTGACCGTTCTGACCATCGAGATCGTTGTCGGCGGTACGGCCCAGTTCGGCGTCGAAACGCGGGTAGAAGGTCGACTTGGCGGTTTCGTACTGTTTCTCGGCAGCGGCGATATCGGACTCGGCCGAACGCAGGATCGGGCTATTTTCCAGCATCTGCTGGCGCGCTTCATTGAGGTTGGCCGGCATCATCGCCATGAACGGTGCCGGCCGCTCCAGTTGATCAGGCATCTGGCCGACGGCGCTGAGGAAGTTGGTTTCCGAGTCGGCCAGATTGGTTTGCTCGGTGATCAGGTTGTTGCGAGCCTGGGCCATCCGCGCTTCGGCTTGATCGAGGTCGGCACCGCTGCCGACGCCGCGCTGGGTGCGCAACTGGATCTGGTCGTAGATGCGCTGATGGCTCTTGAGGTTGTCCTCGGCCAAGCGCACGAATTCGCGGCGGGTCAGCACATCTAGGTAGACCTGGGCGACGGTCAGCGCGGTGCGCTCGGAAGTGCCGAGCAACGAGTAGGCGCGGGAGTTGACGGTGGCTTGTTGACGCCCGACTTCGCTGGACGTCGCAAAACCGTCAAAGACCATTTGCGAGAGACGTAAACTTGACTCGCTGCGGTTCAGGGTTTCCCAATGGTTGCCGCCGCCATTGGCGCGGGTGGTGACGCTGTCGGTGCCTTCACGGCCATAACCGCCGAGCAGATCGACCTTCGGCAGGTATCCCCCTTTCGCCGCTCTTAATTGATAATCCGCAGCCAAACGACTGTTGACCCCTGCCTGGATTTCCGGATGGACATCCAGTGCCTGCTGCATGGCTTCTGGTAAGGATTGTGCTTGTACAAAAGAGGCGGCGAGGGCGAAGGGTACGGCGAAAAGCAGGGGCGAACGCATGATAGGAATTTCCCAGGACTTCTTGTCTTGAATCACAGCAAAACGTGGCGCTGCGTCGGATGATGGCAACCAGATTGACCGTATGTCGGAAAGTTCAAAACAGGAACTGGATCACACGCTAAAGGACAGGTCGCCGCGGAAATATCAATGTGACATTAGTGGGGCGATTGTTTAGGATGGCACCCAGAAGGTCAATAGTTTGGCATAAAGTTAATAGCGAAAGAATATAGCCAAATTATTGACGATTAGATGCGTCAAACTTGATTCGCAAAATTTAAAAGTACGTCCAGACTGAGTCGGCGCTAAAAGCCATCAGGTTTATGGAAGTCAACTGAACGTGACACCCCGGAGAGTCTTCAATGAGCAGTGTTGTTGCCATCGTCAAAAGCATTGTCGGTCAGGTAGTTGCAGTCTCCCCTGAGGGTGTACGTCGCGTACTCGTTGAAGGCGATCGCCTGTTCGTGGGTGACCAGATCGACACCGGCCTCTCCGGCGCCGTGTCGCTTGAGTTGGCTGATGGCCGCACCCTCGATCTGGGCCGTGAAACCCAGTGGAGCGCCAACGCGCCTGACTCCAGCACTGACCTGGCCGAAGCCACTGCGCAGGCAGCGCCGTCGGTAGCCGAACTGCAGCAAGCCATCGCCGCCGGTGTCGACCCGACCACCGCGCTGGACGCCACTGCTGCCGGCCCGAGTGCCGCAGGCACGGGCGGTGCCGCCGGTGGTGGTCACAGCTTCGTCATGCTCGACGCCACCGCTGGCCGCGTTGACCCGACCATTGGTTTCCCGACTGCAGGCATCAACGCGGGCGGACAAGCCGCGCAAAACATCACCGGCGGCCAGACCACCGACACCACCACCAACGCCTTGCGTGATTCGACCCTGAGCCTCAGCGCCACGCCATCCATCACCGAAGCCGGCGGCGTGCTGGTGTACACCGCGACCCTGACCCAGGCGCCGCTGACCGACCTGACCATCACCCTGTCCAACGGCGCGGTGATTGTGATTCCGGCAGGCGCAACCACTGGCACCGTCAATGTGCCGCTGGCGCCGAACGACACCGTTTACAACGACCCGACCCAGATCGACGTGACCGTCACCGGCACCACCGGCGGCAATGGCATCACCGTGACCACGCCAACCACTCCGGCCACGACCCAGGTCACTGACACCATCGACACCACCACCGTCACCCTGACGGCTGGGCCGAGTGTCACCGAAGGCGGGCAGATCACTTACACCGCGACCCTGACCAACCCGGCGCAAACCCCGGTGACCGTCACCCTGTCGAACGGCTCGACCATCACCATCGGCGCCGGCCAGACCACCGGCACGGTCAACGTGCCGACCCCGGCCAACGACGTCTATAACAACGGCAGCACTGTCACCACGACGATTACCGGTGCGACTGGCGGCAACTTCGAAAACCTGGTGCCGAACCCGACGCCAGCGGTGACCACCATCACCGATTCGATCGACACCACTAATCTGACCCTGACTGCCACCGGCACAGTGGTCGAAGGCGGCCAGATCACCTACACCGCGACTCTGACCAACCCGGCGCAAACCCCGGTAACGGTCACCCTGTCGAACGGTTCGACCATCACCATTGAGGCTGGGCAGACCACCGGCACCGTCAACGTGCCGACGGCGGCCAATGACGTCTACAACAATGGCGGCACCGTCAGCACCACCATTACCGGCGCCACTGGCGGCAATTTTGAAAGCCTGGTGCCGAACACTACGCCTGCGACCACCACCGTTACCGATTCGATCGACACCACCAGCGTGAGCCTTACCGCCACCGGTACGGTCGTCGAAGGCGGCCAGATCACTTACACCGCGACGCTGACCAATGCTGCGCAGACTCCGGTGACGATCACCCTGTCGAACGGCTCTACCATCACCATTGACGCCGGCCAGACCACCGGCACCGTCAACGTGCCGACTGCGGCCAACGACGTTTACAACAATGGCAGCACCGTCAGCACCACCATCACCGGTACTACCGGCGGCAACTTCGAAAATCTGGTGCCGAACACGACGCCAGCGACCACCACCATTACCGACTCGATCGACGACACCAACCTGTCGCTGACGGCAACCGGGACCGTGGCCGAAGGTGGTTCGATTGTTTACACCGCGACCCTGACCAATCCTGCCGGCACCCCAGTCACCGTGACCCTGAGCAATGGCTCGGTGATCACCATCGAGGCAGGCAAAACCACTGGCACCGTGACCGTTCCGGCGCCAGCCGATGACGTCTATAAAGACGCCGGCAAAGTTGAAGTGACCATCAAGGACGCTTCCGGCGGCAACTTCGAGAACCTGGTGCCAAGCACCGCTCCAGCCGTGACCGAAGTGACCGACACCATCGACACGTCGACCGTGAAACTGACGGCTGACACCTCGGTGGCTGAAGGCGGCACCGTCACTTACACCGCCACCGTCGGTGCGCCGGTGACTGGCTCGCCAGTGATCGTGACCCTGGCCAACGGTCAGAACATCACCATCGAAGTCGGCAAAACCAGCGGCACCGTGACCACCACTGCCCCTAACGATGCGTTGACCGGCAATGCGCCGCTGACCAACTCGATCACCGGTGTTTCCGGTGGTAATTACGAAGATCTGGTTGCCGACAAGACCCCGGTATCGACCACTGTTACCGATGTCGCCGACACCACCGACCTGTCGCTGAGCGCCACCGGTTCCGTGGCCGAGGGTGGTTCGATCGTTTACACCGCGACGCTGACCAATCCGGCCGGCACGCCCGTTACCGTGACCCTGAGCAACGGTTCGGTGATCACCATCGACGCGGGTAAAACCACTGGCACCGTGACTGTTCCGGCGCCAGCTGATGACGTTTACAAAGACGCCGGCAAAGTCGAAGTCACCATCAAGGATGTGTCTGGCGGTAATTTCGAGAACCTGGTCCCGAGCACCACGCCAGCCGTTACCGAAGTGACTGATACCATCGACACGTCGACCGTAAAGCTGACGGCTGACACCTCGGTCGCTGAAGGCGGCACCGTCACTTACACCGCCACTGTCGGCGCGCCGGTGACCGGCTCGCCCGTGGTCGTGACCCTGGCCAACGGCCAGAACATCACCATTGAAGTCGGCAAAACCAGCGGCACCGTGACCACCACTGCGCCAAACGATGCACTGACTGGCCAGGCTCCGCTGACCAACGCGATCACCGACGTTTCCGGCGGCAATTACGAAAACCTCGTGGCCGACAAAACCCCCGTCAGCACCACCGTCACCGACACCACTGACACCACCGACCTGACGCTGAGTGCGACGGGCACCGTGGCTGAAGGCGGCCAGATCACTTACACCGCGATCCTGACCAATGCCGCAGGTTCGCCTGTTACCGTGACCCTGTCGAACGGCTCGGTGATCACCATCGAGGCCGGCAAAACCACTGGCACCGTGACCGTTCCAGCGCCAGCCGATGACGTCTACAAAGACGCCGGCAAAGTCGAAGTCACGATCAAGGACGCGACTGGCGGCAACTTCGAGAACCTGGTGCCAAGCACCGTTCCTGCCGTCACCGACGTGACCGATACCGTTGATACCTCGACGGTGAAACTGACCGCCACCGAGACGGCCGCTGAAGGTGGCACCGTCACCTATACCGCCACTATCGGTGCTCCAGTGACCGGTTCGCCTGTGGTCGTGACTCTGGCGAATGGTCAGAACATCACCATTGAAGTCGGCAAAACCACCGGCACCGTGACCACCACTGCACCAAACGATGCGCTGACTGGCCACGCGCCGATCACCAACGCGATCACAGGCGTGAGCGGCGGCAACTACGAAGATCTCGTTGCCGACAAAACGCCGGTCAGCACCACGGTCACCGACACCACTGACACCACCAACCTGACCCTGAGCGCGACGGGCACCGTGACTGAAGGCGGCCAGATCACTTACACCGCGACCCTGACCAATGCCGCAGGTTCGCCTGTTACCGTGACCCTGTCGAACGGCTCGGTGATCACCATCGAGACTGGCAAAACCACTGGCACCGTGACCGTTCCGGCGCCCGTCGATGACGTCTACAAAGACGCCGGCAAAGTCGAAGTCACCATCAAGGACGCGACTGGCGGCAACTTCGAGAACCTGGTGCCAAGCACCGTTCCGGCTGTCACTGACGTAACCGATACCATCGACACCTCGACGGTCAAACTGACCGCCACCGAGACTGCCGCTGAAGGTGGCACCGTCACTTACACCGCCACTGTTGGCGCACCGGTGACCGGTTCGCCGGTGGTCGTGACTCTGGCCAATGGTCAGAACATCACTATTGAAGTCGGCAAAACCACCGGCACCGTGACTACCACTGCACCAAACGATGCGCTGACTGGCCACACGCCGCTGACCAACGCGATTACTGATGTGAGCGGTGGTAACTACGAGAACCTCGTTGCCGACAAGACCCCGGTTTCGACCACTGTTACTGACACTGTCGACACCACCAACCTGTCGCTGACTGCGACCGACACCGTGGCTGAAGGCGGTTCGATCGTTTACACCGCAACACTGACCAATCCGGCCGGCACGCCAGTCACCGTTACCCTGTCCAACGGCGCCGTGATCACCATTGAGGCGGGTAAAACCACTGGCACCGTCACCGTCGCTGCGCCCGCCGATGACGTCTATAAAGACGCCGGCAAAGTTGAAGTCACGATCAAGGACGCCACTGGCGGCAACTTCGAGAACCTCGTTCCGAGCACCAACCCAGCCGTTACCGACGTCTCTGACACCATCGACACTTCGACGGTCAAACTGACCGCTACCGAGTCCGCGGCTGAAGGTGGCACTGTCACCTACACCGCCACGGTCGGTGCGCCAGTCACTGGCTCGCCAGTTGTGGTGACCCTGGCCAACGGCCAGAACATCACCATCGAAGTGGGTAAAACCAGCGGCACCGTGACCACCACCGCGCCAAACGATGCGTTGACTGGCCACGCTCCACTGACCAACGCGATCACCGACGTTTCCGGCGGCAATTACGAAAACCTCGTGGCCGACAAAACTCCGGTCAGCACCACCGTCACCGACACCACTGACACCACCGACCTGACGCTGAGCGCGACCGGCACCGTGGCTGAAGGCGGTTCAATTGTTTACACCGCGACCCTGACCAATCCGGCCGGCACGCCAGTGACCGTGACCCTGAGCAACGGTTCGGTGATCACCATCGAAGCGGGCAAAACCACCGGCACCGTGACCGTTGCAGCGCCTGCCGATGACGTCTACAAGGACGCCGGCAAAGTCGAAGTGACCATCAAGGACGCCACTGGCGGCAACTTCGAGAATCTGGTCCCGAGCACCACGCCAGCCGTGACCGACGTCACTGACACCATCGACACCTCGACCGTGAAACTGACGGCCGACACCACTGTGGCCGAAGGTGGCACCGTCACCTACACCGCCACTGTTGGCGCGCCGGTCACCGGTTCGCCGGTAGTGGTGACCCTGGCCAACGGCCAGAACATCACCATCGAAGTCGGCAAGACCACCGGCACCGTGACCTTCACCGCGCCGAACGATGCACTGACCGGTCAGGCGTCGCTGGGTAATTCGATCACGGGTGTAAGCGGCGGTAACTACGAAAACCTGGTGGCCGACAAGACCCCGGTTTCGACCACGGTCACTGACACCATCGACACCACTGACCTGTCGCTCAGCGCCACCAACTCGGTCGCCGAGGGCGGCTCGATCATCTACACCGCGACGCTGACCAACCCGGCTGGCTCGCCGGTGACTGTGAACCTGTCGAACGGCTCGACCATCACCATCGAGGCCGGTAAAACCACCGGCACCGTGACTGTCGCTGCGCCAGCCGATGACGTCTACAAAGACGCCGGCAAAGTCGAAGTCACCATCAAGGATGTGTCTGGCGGTAATTTCGAGAACCTGGTCCCGAGCACCACGCCAGCCGTTACCGAAGTGACTGATACCATCGACACTACCACCGTCAAACTGACCGCCACCGAGTCAGCGGCTGAAGGTGGCACCGTTACTTACACCGCCACCGTAGGCGCTCCAGTCACCGGTTCGCCGGTCGTCGTGACCCTGGCCAACGGCCAGAACATCACCATCGAAATCGGCAAAACCACCGGCACCGTGACCACCACTGCGCCGAACGATGCGTTGAACGGCCACACCCCGCTGACCAATGCGATCACTGACGTAAGCGGCGGTAACTACGAGAATCTGGTTGCCGACAAGACTCCGGTTTCGACCACTGTTACTGACACTGTCGACACCACCAACCTGTCGCTGACTGCGACCGACACCGTGGCTGAAGGCGGTTCGATCGTTTACACCGCAACACTGACCAATCCGGCCGGCACGCCAGTCACCGTTACCCTGTCCAACGGCGCCGTGATCACCATTGAGGCGGGTAAAACCACTGGCACCGTCACCGTCGCTGCGCCCGCCGATGACGTCTATAAAGACGCCGGCAAAGTTGAAGTCACGATCAAGGACGCCACTGGCGGCAACTTCGAGAACCTCGTTCCGAGCACCAACCCAGCCGTTACCGACGTCTCTGACACCATCGACACTTCGACGGTCAAACTGACCGCCACCGAGTCGGCGGCTGAAGGTGGCACCGTCACCTACACCGCCACGGTCGGTGCACCGGTGACCGGTTCGCCGGTTGTGGTGACCCTGGCCAACGGTCAGAACATCACCATCGAAGTGGGTAAAACCACCGGCACCGTGACCACCACCGCGCCAAACGATGCGTTGACTGGCCACGCTCCACTGACCAACGCGATCACCGACGTTTCCGGCGGCAATTACGAAAACCTCGTGGCTGACAAAACCCCGGTCAGCACCACCGTCACCGACACCGTCGACACCACCAACCTGTCGCTGACCGCGACCGGTTCGGTGAACGAAGGCGGCCAGATCACCTACACCGCGACCCTGACCAACGCCGCTGGTTCGCCAGTCACCGTGACTCTGTCGAACGGTGCCGTGATCACCATCGACGCCGGCAAAACCACCGGCACCGTCACCGTCGACGCGCCGAAAGATGACGTCTACAAAGATGCCGGTACCGTTGAAGCGACCATCAAGGGCGCGACCGGTGGCGACTTCGAAAACCTCGTCACCAGCACTACTCCGGCCGTCACCACCGTCAACGACACCATCGACACCTCCACCGTGTCGCTGACCGCCACGGCGAACGTCGCTGAAGGCGAAACCGTGGTCTACACCGCGACCGTGACCGCGCCAGTGACTGGCTCACCGGTTGTCCTGACCCTGTCCAACGGCCAGACCATTACCATCGCTGTCGGTGAAACCACCGGTTCGGTGAACTTCGTTGCACCGAACAGCCCACTGGCTGGTGGCAGCTCGCTGAGCGTAACCATCGACGGCGCTACCGGTGGCAACTACGAAAAACTCGCGGTCGACGGCAAGTCCGCCGACACCGCGGTTTCGGACACCACCGACACCACCAACCTGAACCTGACCGCAACCGATTCGGTGGCTGAAGGCGGTTCGATCGTTTACACCGCGACGCTGACCAACCCGGCCGGCACCCCGGTGACCGTGACCCTGTCGAACGGTTCGGTGATCATTATCGAAGCCGGCAAAACCACCGGCACCGTAACCGTTCCAGCGCCTGCCGATGACGTCTACAAAGACGCCGGCAAGGTCGAAGTGACGATCAAGGATGCAACGGGCGGTAACTTCGAAAATCTGGTGCCGAGCACTGTGCCGGCCGTGACCAACGTCACCGATACCATCGACACCACCACCGTCAAGCTCACCGCGACCGAGTCGGCGGCTGAGGGTGGCAGCGTGACTTACACCGCAACCGTCGGCGCGCCAGTGACCGGTTCCCCTGTGGTCGTGACCCTGGCTAACGGTCAGACCATCACCATTGGTGTTGGCCAGACCACCGGCACCGCGACCACCACCGCACCGAACGATGCATTGACCGGCCACACGCCGCTGACCAATGCGATCACTGAGGTGAGCGGTGGTAACTTCGAAAATCTGGTTGCCGACAAGACACCGGTTTCGACCAATGTCACCGACACTGTCGACACCACTAACCTGTCGCTCAGCGCCACGGGTTCTGTGGCCGAGGGTGGTTCGATTGTTTACACCGCAACCCTGACCAACGCTGCAGGCTCGCCAGTCACGGTGACCCTGTCGAACGGCGCGGTAATCACCATCGAAGCCGGCAAAACCAGCGGCACCGTGACAGTTCCAGCTCCGGCTGACGACGTCTACAAAGACGCCGGAAAAGTCGAAGCGACGATTTCGACCGCTACCGGTGGCAACTTCGAAAACCTGGTGCCGAGCACTGTTCCAGCCGTCACCGAAGTGACTGACACCATCGACACCTCGACCGTGAAACTGACGGCGACCGAGACCGCCGCTGAAGGGGGCACCGTCACTTACACCGCGACAGTCGGGGCGCCTGTGACAGGCTCGCCGGTTGTGGTGACCCTGGCCAACGGTCAGAACATCACTATCGAAGTCGGCAAAACCACCGGCACCGTAACCTTCACCGCACCGAACGATGCCCTGACCGGCCACGCGCCGATCACCAACGCGATCACCGGTGTCACTGGCGGCAACTACGAAAATCTGGTTGCCGACAAGACCCCGGTTTCGACCACGGTCACCGACACCGTCGACACCACCAACCTGTCGCTCAGTGCGACCGGTTCTGTGGCCGAAGGCGGTTCGATCATCTATACCGCGACATTGACCAACGCTGCTGGCTCGCCAGTGACCGTGACCCTGTCGAACGGCGCGGTGATTACCATCGACGCCGGCAAAACCAGCGGCACCGTGTCCGTTCCAGCGCCAGCCGACGACGTCTACAAAGACGCCGGCAAGGTTGAAGCGACGATCTCCACCGCTACCGGTGGCAACTTCGAAAACCTGGTGCCGAGCACGACGCCGGCCGTGACCGAAGTCACCGACACCATCGACACCTCGACCGTCAAACTGACCGCCGATACGTCCGTGGCTGAAGGCGGCACCGTCACTTACACCGCCACTGTGGGCGCTCCAGTAACCGGTTCGCCGGTCACCGTGACCCTGGCTAACGGCCAGAACATCACCATCGAAGTCGGCAAAACCACCGGTACCGTGACCTTCACCGCACCAAATGATGCGTTGACCGGCCATGCGCCACTGACCAACTCGATCACCAACGTGACCGGCGGCAACTACGAAAACCTTGTTGCCGACAAAACTCCGGTCAGCACCACCGTGACCGACACCGTCGACACCACTAACCTGTCGCTCAGCGCCACAGGGACAGTGGCCGAGGGTGGTTCGATTGTTTACACCGCAACGCTGACCAACGCGGCTGGCTCGCCAGTGACCGTGACCCTGTCCAACGGCGCCGTGATCACCATCGACGCCGGCAAAACCACTGGCACCGTGACCGTTCCAGCCCCGGCCGACGACGTCTACAAAGATGCCGGCACCGTGCAGGCGACGATCAGCAACGCCACCGGTGGCAACTTCGAAAATCTGGTGCCGAGCACGACGCCAGCCGTGACCAGCGTCACCGACACCATCGACACCACCACCGTCAAACTCACGGCCACCGAGTCGGCGGCTGAAGGCGGCAATGTTGTCTACACCGCGACTGTCGGCGCACCGGTTACCGGCTCGCCAGTTGTCGTGACGTTGGCCAATGGTCAAACCATCACCATCGGTGTTGGCCAGACTACGGGCACCGCAACCACCGCTGCGCCAAACGATGCATTGACCGGTCATGCGCCGCTGACCAACTCGATCACCAACGTGACCGGCGGAAACTACGAAAATCTCGTGGCCGACAAGACGCCAGTCAGCACCAACGTGACCGATACCGTCGACACCACCAACCTGTCGCTGAGCGCGACCGGTACCGTGGCCGAGGGTGGTTCGATTGTTTACACCGCAACGCTGACCAACGCTGCTGGCTCGCCAGTGACCGTGACGCTGTCGAACGGCGCAGTGATCACCATCGACGCCGGCAAAACCACTGGCACCGTGACCGTTCCAGCCCCGGCCGACGACGTCTACAAAGATGCGGGCACCGTGCAGGCGACCATCAGCACCGCCACCGGTGGCAACTTCGAAAATCTGGTGCCTAGCACTACGCCGGCCGTGACCGAAGTCACCGATACCATCGACACCACCACCGTCAAACTCACGGCCACCGAGTCGGCGGCTGAAGGCGGCAATGTTGTCTACACCGCGACTGTCGGCGCACCGGTTACCGGCTCGCCAGTTGTCGTGACGTTGGCCAATGGTCAAACCATCACCATCGGTGTTGGCCAGACTACGGGCACCGCAACCACCGCTGCGCCAAACGATGCATTGACCGGTCATGCGCCGCTGACCAACTCGATCACCAACGTGACCGGCGGAAACTACGAAAATCTCGTGGCCGACAAGACGCCCGTCAGCACCAACGTGACCGACACCGTCGACACCACCAATCTGTCGCTGAGCGCGACCGGTACCGTGGCCGAGGGTGGTTCGATTGTTTACACCGCAACGCTGACCAACGCTGCTGGCTCGCCAGTGACCGTGACCCTGTCGAACGGCGCGGTGATTACCATCGACGCCGGCAAAACCACTGGCACCGTGACCGTTCCAGCCCCGGCCGACGACGTCTACAAAGACGCCGGCAAGGTTGAAGCGACGATCTCCACCGCTACCGGTGGCAACTTCGAAAACCTGGTGCCGAGCACGACGCCGGCCGTGACCGAAGTCACCGATACCATCGACACCACCACCGTCAAACTGACAGCGACAGAGTCGGCAGCTGAAGGTGGCAACGTCACCTACACCGCGACTGTCGGCGCGCCAGTCACCGGCTCGCCGGTTGTCGTTACCCTGGCCAACGGTCAGACGATTACCATCGGCGTCGGCCAGACCACTGGCACCGCGACCACTACCGCGCCAAACGACGCACTGACTGGCCACGCACCGCTGACCAACTCGATCACCAATGTCACTGGCGGCAACTACGAGAACCTGGTGGCCGACAAGACCCCGGTTTCGACCAATGTCACCGACACTGTCGACACCACCAACCTGTCGCTGAGCGCGACCGGTAGCGTGGCCGAGGGTGGCTCGATTGTTTACACCGCAACGCTGACCAACGCCGCTGGCTCGCCAGTCACCGTGACACTGAGCAACGGCGCCGTGATCACCATCGACGCCGGTAAAACCACTGGCACCGTGACCGTTCCAGCCCCGGCCGACGACGTCTACAAAGATGCCGGCACCGTGCAGGCGACGATCAGCAACGCCACCGGTGGCAACTTCGAAAATCTGGTGCCGAGCACGACGCCAGCCGTGACCAGCGTCACCGACACCATCGACACCACCACCGTCAAACTCACGGCCACCGAGTCGGCGGCTGAAGGCGGCAATGTTGTCTACACCGCGACTGTCGGCGCACCGGTTACCGGCTCGCCAGTTGTCGTGACGTTGGCCAATGGTCAAACCATCACCATCGGTGTTGGCCAGACTACGGGCACCGCAACCACCGCTGCGCCAAACGATGCATTGACCGGTCATGCGCCGCTGACCAACTCGATCACCAACGTGACCGGCGGAAACTACGAAAATCTCGTGGCCGACAAGACGCCAGTCAGCACCAACGTGACCGATACCGTCGACACCACCAACCTGTCGCTGAGCGCGACCGGTACCGTGGCCGAGGGTGGTTCGATTGTTTACACCGCAACGCTGACCAACGCTGCTGGCTCGCCAGTGACCGTGACGCTGTCGAACGGCGCAGTGATCACCATCGACGCCGGCAAAACCACTGGCACCGTGACCGTTCCAGCCCCGGCCGACGACGTCTACAAAGATGCGGGCACCGTGCAGGCGACCATCAGCACCGCCACCGGTGGCAACTTCGAAAATCTGGTGCCTAGCACTACGCCGGCCGTGACCAGCGTTACCGACACGATCGACACCACCACTGTCAAACTGACAGCAACAGAGTCGACAGCTGAGGGTGGCAACGTCACGTACACCGCCACTGTTGGTGCTCCGGTCACTGGTTCGCCAGTTGTGGTGACCCTGGCCAACGGTCAGACGATTACCATCGGCGTGGGACAGACCACCGGCACCGCGACCACCGCAGCGCCAAACGATGCATTGACCGGTCATGCGCCACTGACCAACTCGATCACCAACGTGACCGGCGGAAACTACGAAAATCTCGTGGCCGACAAGACGCCAGTCAGCACCAACGTGACCGACACTGTCGACACGACCAATCTGTCGCTCAGTGCTACCAATTCGGTCGCTGAAGGCGGTTCGATTGTTTACACCGCGACCCTGACCAACGCCGCTGGCTCGCCAGTGACCGTGACGCTGAGCAACGGCGCCGTGATCACCATCGACGCCGGTAAAACCACCGGCACCGTGACCGTTCCAGCCCCGGCTGACGACGTCTACAAAGATGCCGGCACCGTGCAGGCGACCATCAGCACCGCCACCGGTGGCAACTTCGAAAACCTCGTGCCAAGTACCACGCCGGCAATCACCAGCGTCACCGACACCATCGACACCACCACTGTGAAACTGACAGCTACCAGCACAGCGGCAGAGGGCGGCAACGTCGTCTACACCGCGACCGTCGGTGCTCCGGTGACCGGTTCGCCTGTGGTTGTAACGCTGGCCAACGGTCAGACCATTACCATCGGCGTCGGCCAGACCACTGGCACCGCGACCACTACCGCGCCAAACGACGCACTGACTGGTCACGCACCGCTGACCAACTCGATCACCAACGTCACGGGCGGCAACTACGAGAACCTGGTCGCCGACAAGACTCCGGTTTCGACTACCGTCACTGACACCGTCGACACCACCAACCTGTCGCTGTCCGCGACCGGCACCGTGGCCGAAGGTGGCCAGATCACCTACACCGCGACCCTGACCAACGCCGCTGGCTCGCCAGTCACCGTGACCCTCAGCAACGGTTCGGTGATCACCATCGACGCCGGCAAAACCACTGGCACCGTGACCGTTCCGGCTCCGGCCGATGACGTCTACAAAGACGCCGGCACCGTGCAGGCGACCATCACCGGCACCAGCGGCGGCAGCTTCGAAAATCTGGTGACCAGCAACACGCCAGCCGTGACCAACGTCACCGACACGGTCGATACCACCACGGTCAGCATCACTGGCAGCAGCTCGGTGACCGAAGGCCAGACCGCCAGCTACACGGTCAGCCTGAACCACCCGGCGCAAACCGAAGTGACCCTGAAAATCGTCTACAGCGGCACCGCCGCCGACGGTTCGGACTTCACCGGCGTGTACACCGTGAAGATCCCGGCCGGTGCGAGCAGCGCGCAGTTCAACGTCGCGACCATCGATGACAAGATCACCGAAGGCACCGAGAACTTCGTGGTCAAGATCGATTCGGCCACTGGCGGCAACTTCGAGAACCTCGCGGTCAGCAGCACCAATGGCAGCGTCAGCACGTCGATCATCGACAACGACGCACCGCCGGTCATCGACCTGGATGCCAACAACTCCAGCGGCGCCACCGGTGCCGACTACAAGGTGACCTTCACCGAAAACACCCCGGGCGCTGGTGTGTCGATTGCCGACACCGATATCAGCATCACCGACCCGGACAGCACCATGCTCACCGGCGCCACTGTAGTCCTGACCAACCGTCAGGACGGCGATGCGCTGAACCTGGGCAACAGCGTCAACGGCATCACCATCAATGCCAACAGCACCAACGGCACCGTGACCCTGACCTTGTCGGGCAACGCGACGCTGGCTGATTACATGCAGGCCATCAAGAACATCAGCTTCACCAATAGCAGTGAAAACCCGAGCACCGTGCCGCGGATCATCACCGTGACCGTGACCGATGGCGGCAATTACTCCAACACCGCGACCACCACGGTCAACGTGGTGGCGGTCAACGACGCTCCGGTTGCTGCACCGAGCAATGTCACCGGCACCGAAGACACGCCGCTGGTACTCGGCTGGTCGACTTTCGGCGTAACTGACGTCGACAGCCCGGCCAACAGCCTCGGCATCAAAATTACCCAACTGCCGGGCGAAGGCAAACTGCAGTACCTGGACGGCTCGACCTGGAAGGACGTCGCCAACAACCAGACCTTCAGCAAGGCTGACATCGACGCGGGCAAGCTGCGCTTCCTGCCGGATGCCAACGAGTCGGGCGTCAACGGTTACGGCGGCAGCGGCCTGGGCAACAATCAGGCGGACTACGCGCAGATCAAGTTCCAGCCAACCGACGGTCAACTGCTGGGCAACACCGGCACCGTGAAGATCGACATCACCCCGGTAGCGGATGCGCCGACCGTGAGCGTGGCCGACAACAGCGTGAAGTCGACCGGTTTGATCAAAGAAGTCTGGACCGGTCTGTCAGGTCTGGGTACCGACGGTAGCGGTGCGAACTCGACCACCCTGAAAAACGTGATCGACGGTGCCGGCACCCCGAACAGCAGCGGCAACGTGACTAACGTGCAGTCGGACGGCAGTGTGGCCGCCGGCACCGCTTCGAAAACTTCGGGCCTGATCTACCTGGAAGCCGGCAAAACCTATTCCTTCAGTGGTGTTGCCGACGACAGCCTGCTGATCACCATTGGCGGCAAGAGCGTGGCTTCGGGTACCTGGGGCGCGGGCGGTGCGATCAGCGGTTCGTTCACCCCGACCACCAGCGGCTACTACACACTGGATATCTACCACCACAATCAGAGCGGCCCGGGCAGCTACGACGTCAACCTGTCGGTCAACGGCAGCACGCCGATCGACCTGAGCAGCGCTGGCGTACCGATCTACACCGGCGTGCAGGATCTGGTGAATTCGGGCGTGACCGTCTCCGATCTGCACGGCAGCAACGGCGAAGGCTATTACGACGGCTATAAACTCAACACCGGCGCCGAAGGCACCACGGTGAAACTGTCGGCAATCACCACCGCACTGACTGACACCGACGGCTCGGAAACCCTGAGCGTGAAGATCAGCGGCGCGCCAGTCGGCTCGGTGCTCAGCGATGGCGCGGGCCATACCTTCACCGTCACCGCCAGCAGCGGCGACGCCAACGTCACCGGCTGGAACCTCGGCAGCCTGACCGTGACCCCGCCGCCGTACTACAACGGCCAGTTCAACCTGACCGTGACCTCGACCTCCACCGAGATGGTCGGCGGCTCGGCCAGCAGCACCGCGACCATTCCGGTCACCGTGGTGCCGGCGGTCTACAACGCCATTGTCGCGACTTCGGGTGACGACACCTTCAGCGGCACCGATGGCAACGACATCATGGTCGCCGACATCGGTGGTCTGACCGTGGTGCCGGGCACCAACTACAACATCGCGTTCATGGTCGACAGCTCTGGCAGCATGACCGCGTCGTCGCTCAACGCGGCCAAAGACTCGCTGACATCGGTGTTCAACACCCTCAAGCAGAGCCTGGGCGGCAGCAACTCAGGTACGGTGAACATCTTCCTGGTGGACTTCGATACCCAGGTCAACAAGTCGGTGTCGGTGAACCTCAATGACCCGAACGCGCTGACCAAGCTCAAAGCGGTACTGGACTCGATGGCGTCCGGCGGCGGCACCAACTATGAAGACGTGTTCAAGACCACGGCCAACTTCTTCCAGAGCGCGGAAGCCGTGGCCAACACCGGGGCGAAAAACCTCACGTACTTCATCACCGACGGCCAGCCGACCTACTACCAGACCGGCGAGTCGACCAACCCGTACCTGTACGGCAACAAAACCCTCGATAGCCTGATAACCACCACCAACTATAAGTTGGGGACAGCGGTCAGCCTGTACCCGGACAGCTCGCACCAGATTGATATCAGCGCGAACGGCTCGGTGACGGTCTGGACCAAATCGGGCGGCAATTGGTCGTATCAGAACTTCGGTACGCTGCACGCCCAGGGCGACGGCACCTATGAGTTCTCCGGCCTGGCGGGCAGCGGTAGCAGCACCGATTACTACACCACTACCAACTCCAACAGCAGCTTCACCTTGCTCAGCGGCCTGTCGAACGTCGAAGCCATCGGCCTCAACAGCGGCGTCAGCCTCAACGATCTGAAGCCGTACGATTCGGATAAAACGCCGCAGACCAACATCGATCCGAAGGATCTGGCCAACTCGATCATCGGCCACACAGAAGCGACGCTGCCGGGCAACGACACCGTCAGCGGTGGCGACGGCAACGACATCCTGTTCGGCGATCTGGTCAGCTTCAACGGCATTGCCGGCGAAGGTTATCAGGCGATGCAGGCGTTCGTTGCCAAGGAAACCGGGGGCGATGTCAGCAAAGTCACCACCAGCAACGTGCACCAGTACATCACCGAGCACTATCAGGCGTTCGATGTCTCCGGTGCGCATGACGGCAACGACACACTGCTGGGCGGCGCGGGCAATGACATCCTGTTCGGCTCGGGCGGCAACGACCTGCTCGATGGCGGCAAAGGCAATGACATCCTGCTCGGCGGCACCGGCAACGACACGCTGATCGGCGGTCAGGGTAATGACATTCTCATCGGTGGTTCGGGTGCCGACACCTTCGTCTGGAAGGCGGGCGACACCGGCAACGACGTGATCAAGGATTTCAACGCCAGCGAAGGTGACCGCATCGACTTGCGTGATCTGTTGCAGGGCGAGACCGGCAGCACCATCGACAACTTCCTGAAGATCACTACGGTCGACGGCACGTCGTCGCTGCAAGTCAGCTCGGCGGGCAAGTTCAACTCCGGCGACGCTGCGGCGGCAACCCCGGACGTGACGATCAAACTGGAAGGCAACAACTGGTCGAGCGCCAACATTCACAACCTGATTGCCGGCAGCGACCCGACCATCAAGGTCGACCACAACAACAGCTGATCGTGAACAAAACGGCCGCCCCGATGGGGCGGCCGTCACGTTTGTGCTGACCGGACCGGTGACGATCGCGTCGCCGCACCGCATACTCGCGCACAGTTGGCTATGCTGCTGACAGCATGACGCTGGTTCATTTCTGAGGGATGCTCAATGTTTTACGTGCAACGCGATGCGCAAGGTCTGTTGATTCGCGTGGAAGCCGCGGCCTACGCCGAGGCCACGGAAACGCTGCCGGCCGACAGCCATGAAATCCAGGCCTGGTTCGCCAATGAAGTGGTGGAAACCAGCCTGAAGCAGCTCAAGCAGAGCGACTTCGAAATGATTCGGGTACTCGACGACCTGATTCAGGTGCTGACCCAGAAGGGCGTGATCCGCGTCACCGACCTGCCGCCGGCGGCCCAGGCCAAACTGATGGACCGGACCCAGGCGCGTGAGGCGTTGGGCGGGTTGAGCCAGTTGATCGATGAGGATGAGGGCGGGTTGATCTGATCCACCCAGTATCAAAAGCCTACCCTCACCCCAGCCCTCTCCCGGTGGGAGAGGGAGCTGACCGAGGTGTCTGGCGCCATACATCGACCTGAGAAATCGAGTCGATTATGGATTCAGCGCAAATCGTTCACGTCAGCGTACTTCCCGAACATCCCCCAATCAGTCCCCGTGAGGGAGAGGGGCCGACCGAGGTGTCTGGCGCCATACATCGACCCGAGAAATCGAGTCGATTATGGATTCAGCGAAAATCGTTCACGTCAGCGTACTTCCCGAACATCCCCCAATCAGTCCCCGTGAGGGAGAGGGGCCGACCGAGGTGTCTGGCGCCATACATCGACCTGAGAATTCGAGTCGATTATGGATTCAGCGGACATCTTTCACGTCGGCGTACTTCCCGAATATCCCCCAATCAGTCCCCGTGAGGGAGAGGGGCTGACCGAGGTGTCTGGCGCCATACATCGACCTGAGAAATCGAGTCGTTTATGGATTCAGCGGAGCTCTTTCACGTCGGCGTATTACATCAATATCCCACGATCAGTCCCCTCTCCCTCTGGGAGAGGGCTAGGGTGAGGGTGGCTTTTGCAATCTCACCGCCAAGGCCGAGGCTCACCAAACAACCGCCCCTGAACCCCATACAAGCCCATCTCGCGAATCACCGACAACTCCCCTTCCGTCTCGACCCGCTCGGCAATCAGCGGCAGATCAATGCTGTGCGCCGCACGCTGAATCGCCTCGATAAACAGACGCTTGTCACTCTCCTGATCAATCGCACGAATGTAACTGCCATCGATCTTCAAGTACGCCAGCCCCAGCCGCGCCAGGTTGCCGATCATGCTGAAGCGCCCACCAAAGCGTTGCAGGCTCAGAGAGAAACCGAGTTCGCGCAGGCGCCGGGTCAACTGCTCCAGCACCGCTTGTTCGGGCAATTGCTCCTCGCCGATTTCCAGGGTCAAACGCTCGCCCAAGTTGGAATGCGCACGCAGAATCTCGAAGACTTTGTTCAACGCCTGCGGGTCAGCCAGAGTCGCCGAGGACAAATTCAGCGCCAGCGAATCTTCGTGCTCTTTCATTTGCTCCAGCACGCGTTCGAGCATCAGGCGGTCAAGCCGTGCAGTCCAGCCGAAGCGTTCCAGCCACGGCAGGAAGCGCCCGGCCGGGATGGTCTGGCCCTGATCATCGAGCAGGCGCGAGAGCACTTTGTAATGCAGCACCAGCTGCGTGTCTGCGGCGGCGACCACCGGCTGGAAATACAGCTCGAAACGCTGCTGACTCAAGGCCTGATCGAGCAAGCGATGCCAGGCATGGTGATCGTCGCCGACATCCGCCGTCAGGCTCTGATCGATGCACGCCCAATTCTGCTCGCCCTGACCTTCAGCTTGCGCCAGCGCCTGATCGCCGAGCGTCAGTACTTGTTGCGGTGAATCACCGTGGGTGAACGGCGCCAGGCCGATCGACGCCACGGCAGCCACATCGGTCGCCCCGGTGGCGTGCAGACTGCTCAAAGCGCTGTCGAGGTTCTGCGCCAGTTGCAGCGCTTCCTCACGAACCAGCCCCGGCGCCAGCACGGCAAACTCTCCGCCACGAATGCGGGTGACGAGGTTTTGGGTTTCCGGGTATTTGGCGCATTCGCGGGACAGTTGCTCGCCAACTGCTTTCAGCAGTTCATCGGTGCGCTGGCCACCGAGACGCTGATTGAGCCCCGCCAGATCCTTGACCCGCAACAGCAGCAGATAACCGGAACTGGCCTGCTCCGGGTTGCTCACCCGGTTGTGCAACTGCATTTCGAAATAGCGCCGGTTGGCAAGCCCCGTGAGATTGTCCTGATAGGACTCGGCGCGCAGCTTTTCACTGCGCTCGGCCTGCTCCTGAAACAGCGCCTTGAGCTTCTCGACCATCTGGTTCATCGCCTGCACCACACGGCGCAACTCAGGTGTGCGCGGCAGTTCCGGCAGGCTGAGGAATTCGCGACGGGCGATGGCGTGGGACTGCTTGACCATGTAATCCAGCGGCTTCAACTGCCGGCGCAGCAGCAGCGCGCCGAGCACGGCACTGATCGCCCCGCAGATCAGCAGCCAGCCAAGGCTGCCCAACGCGCTCTGCCACAATTTGGCCACAGCAAACATCGGATGGCTGACCACCTCGACTCGCGCCGCCTGCTCCCAGCCACGGCTGACCAGCGCGTCGCCACCGGCCGGCTCCAGGCCGATCAGCTTGACGAACCAGTCCGGCACATTGGTGACGGCCGGAATGCCGTTGCGCTCAACAATCGTCTGGTCAGTCTTCAGATCGACCACGCGGATGCTCGCGTAATAACCGCTGTCGAAAATCGAGCTGACCAGCAACTCGACCATGGCCGGATCGTCGATATTCGGCGTCAGCGACAACGCCAGCGCCGTCGCGGCGTCCTGGGCGTGGGAACGCAACTGGTTGACGTACTGGGTGCGCGAGCTTTCCAGACTGACCATGAAGCTGCCGGTGAAGGCGACCACCAGGAACAGACAGATAGCGATCAACAGCTGTTTGAACAAAGACATCTGAGCGCATGCTCCTAGTTAGTCGTTTCGACCGGGAAACCTTCGGCCTGCATTTTCTTCAACACATCCTGCCAGCGTGACAGGCGTTTGGTGTCACCGACCTTCTTGTTGCCCTTGGCGCCCGGCAGGTACAACCCTTCAGCATTAAAAGAGTAGACCGGCAGCAAATCGGTTCGCTGCGACGCCGGCTGGATCGGATCGATCAGGCTGTCGAGCACCAGCGGCATGGCATCGGGGGTGGCATAGTAAGTCAGGACCATGTGCGCGCGGTTCTGACGCAACGCCTTGACGTAGGTGATACGCAGCTTGTCACTGGAAACCCCAAGATGACGCAAGCTGAAATACTTGGCGATCGCATAGTCTTCGCAGTCGCCGGCGCCCTTCCACAGCGCCTCGATCGGCGTTTCCCAGTAATCGACCTCGTGCCACAGATCGATGTCCTCGACGTAGCGCACCTGTTTGTTGAAGAACAGGTTCACCACTTTGAGCTTTTCCATCTCGCTGACTTGTTTCTGCGTGGCCAACAGATTCTGCCAGGCATCAATGCGCTGCTGCCCGGCACCCAGCGGCCCGTAGAGTGCCGTGGCTTTGCGGCTGATCGTGGAAAAATCCCAATCGGCATGCAGACCGCCCAGCATGACGCCGGCCAGCAGCAGTGCGCAGCCTAGCCAGCGCAGAGTCCGGGGGATCGCGAAACGTACCGCCACAGCAGGTTTCCAGGGGGCAGGAAGGAAAGCGTTTGATGGTGAAGCTTAGCCCGACAAAAAACAATGGCACCATGAGATCATACTCGGCACGCTAAACTTCAGTTGGCACAGCGATGTTTTACAAGGTTTGACAACCCGTAGAGCAATCACTAGTGTCATTTGGATCCAAACCAGGCCGACATACAGGGTGCGTAGTCGTGACACAGAAGCCCAAACCGTTGCACAGCATTAAAGTCGATGGACCGATTCCTGCTCATCTGGCCCGTTCGGTGATCGAAGAAACCCTGCGCTCGGCAATCCTCGACGGTCGTCTGCCCTGTGGCACGGCGCTGCGCCAGCAGGATCTGGCCGACCTTTTCGGTGTCAGCCGCATGCCGGTGCGCGAAGCGTTGCGCCAGCTCGAAGCCCAAGAACTGCTGAGCGTTACTACGCATAAAGGTGCAGTGGTTGCGCCATTGATTCAGGGTGACGCGACCGAAACCTACGAGTTGCGCATCCTGCTCGAATCCGAAGCCATGCGGCAATCGATTCCGCTGCTGACCGCTGCCGACCACGCACGCGCAGCCGGGTACATCGAAGAGCTTGAGGCGCAACACGACTACACGGAAATCGGCCGGCTCAACCGTTTGTTCCACATGGCCCTGTACAGCAAGGCGCCCAACCAACGCTTACTGCGACTGGTTGAAGACGGGCTCAACGAAGAAGAGCGTTTTCTGCGCTTCAACCTTGAGGCCATGGGCCTGGGCAAATTGTCCCAGGACGATCACCGGGCGATGTTGCAAGCCGTGCAGGATCGCGACACTGAGCTGTCGATCAAACTCCTCGAGCAGCACCTCAATCGCGGTGTCGAAGTGATTACCCGTTATCTCGCTACCCCTGCCGCGCAAAACCGCCAAGCTGCGCGCTGAGCGCGCACTGCCCCGCGAATCACCCGCTTACAAATCCCCAAGCGATCCGCCAGCCCTCTGCTGGGCGGATCCACATGTCCGCTCTAACCTCCTTGCGCCGTTCAGTCCGATATTTGCACGTTGCCGCTGATGAATCGGTCATAGCCGTGGCGCAAATTTACCCGCACTCTTGAGCCGCCACCCCATAAAGAACGGGCGACGCGCCGCCCTGCCGGCGCAGTCCCCGCACCAGGAACCTACGGAAGGAGCCTTGCCACGGGAAAAAGGAAGTCATGGCGCGGGGTCACGGCCAACTTCCGCCCCTTTTAAATCATTCAATTCTTATTACTGGAAAGTTGCTTCGAGTGAGGCATTCACTCTTCTTGAGCAATTTTGGCCGTTATTCGCCGAAAGGAGCAACTACGCCCAAATAAAACTTTACCTGAAAGTTTTATTGGAACAACTCAACTTCAAAAAACAGCAAACTTAAAATAATTAAAAATATACTTGTTAAACACTTTGTCGGTGTATTAGTTTTTCTTCGCCAAGTTTGAACTTCACCCTTCACTTCGGCAGCAGCCCAATGCCTGCGGTACAGCAGCAGCGCTTGATGGGCAGACATGAAGCCATGTCAAAGGTATATCGATCCGCACTTACCTATCAGGAAGGAAGGCTGTCGTCCGTCGACAGGAAACAAGTAAGTCGTAGTTTCATTGATTGCGCAGTTGCAGAGCAGTTCCATTTAATATCAACGATAAAGGACATCATGATGCCCACTAAGCACCAACTCGCCCTGAAGAAAGCCGAACTTAGCATTCACCCGATCTTTGCCGAGATCACGTCGTTATCGGTGTTGCGTCGCTTCATGGAAACCCATGTATTTGCCGTGTGGGACTTCATGTCGCTGACCAAACGCCTGCAGCAGGAGCTGACCTGCACCCGACTACCGTGGTTGCCGCCGCGCGATCCTCTCGCCGCCCGACTGATCAACGAGATCGTTCTCGGCGAAGAGTCGGATAATCGCCTGGCCGAAGGGCATTACAGCCATTTTGAGCTGTACCTGGACGCAATGCGCGAAATCGGCGCGAGTACCCAAGCCGTGGAGCGCTTTGTCGCCCTGCAACAGGAAGGCGTGAGCTATGACGTCGCGCTGCAAAGCGTCGAGGTTGATCCGGCCGCCGCGCAGTTTGTCCGCGACACCTTGCGCACCGCCCTGCATGCACCGGGACACAGCGTGGCGGCGGCGTTTCTGCATGGTCGCGAGAGCGTGATCCCGACCATGTTCCAGCGCATTCTTGACGACTGGGGCATCGGTATCGAACAGGCGCCGACCTTTCGCTATTACCTGGAACGGCACATCGAGGTCGACTCCGAAGACCACGGCCCGGCGGCCGAACACCTGCTCGAGCGCCTGGTCAACGGCGACCCGCAACGTGAAGCCGAGGTCTACGCCAGCGCCATTGCCGCCGTGGAAAGCCGTATCGCCTTGTGGGACGGCCTGCGCGTAAGCATGCGCGAGCCGTTGGCAGAGGTGACCCAATGAACGCTGCTGACTATCAATCCTTTGCCGACGCCTGGGAGAATCGCGCGACCATCCGCACCCGCCCGCGACGCGTACTCGAAGACGACGAACGGCTGATCTACCCGCTCAGCCGTCAACCGCTGGTGCTCAGCGAAACCTTCCTGCGCGAGTGCCCGCAACAGCGTGATTTCGCCTTGGTGCAGACGCTGTACAAATTCATCAACGACGTGGTGATTTTCGAGACCGAGATCGTCGACAAGACCGCGCGCAGCATCGCCAAGAATCGCTTCGCCGTGGCCTTCCCGTTTGCCTGTCGTTACGACGCGATGACCGTGGTGGTGGACGAGGATTACCACGCCCTCGTGGCGATGGATTTTATGCAGCAAACCGTGGCGATGACCGGCATCGAACCGATTCAGCTCCCCGATGAAATCGAACTGAGCCGGGCGATTCCTGCGGCAGTAGCGCTGGCTCCAGAGCACCTGCGCAGCGCGGTCGAATTGATCTGCGTGGCCATCGCCGAAAACACCGTGACCGGTGATGTCGCGGCGTTCGCACGCGACGACACGGTCAAGCCGTCGATCAAAGGCCTGATGGCCGATCACTTGCTCGATGAAGGTCGCCATTCGAGTTTCTGGGCGCGGATGGTGCGCATCTATTGGCACACCGCCAACGCGGCGGATCGCGAAACCATCGCGCAGATTCTGCCGGTGTTCATCGGCCATTACCTGACCAACGACATCCAGAAAGCCTTCGACCTGCGCCTGATCGACGCACTGCCGGTCAGCGAGACTACGCGCCGTTCGCTCAGGGACGAGATGGCCGGGCTGGCATTCCCGATCAATCGCCATCACCCGCTGGTGGGCAACATCGTCAAGTTCTTCCACAACAGCTCGCTGCTCGATGCGCCCTGCGTGCAGCACGCGCTGCGCGACTATCTGGTTTGATGAGGAGGCCGATATGAAACGTCTCGACATTTTGCTGATTGGCACCAGCCAGGCGATGACCGACCTGGCGCAGGAACTGGAACAACACGGTCACTCCTTGCAGCGCAGCGCTGCCGGTGCATCGACGGTGGATCTGATCATCGACGATGGTTTTATCGGCGCCGGCGATTTCTGCTCGATCCCGCACCTGCATCTGCGTTTGGGTGTCGGCGTGCAGAGCCCTGCCGGTTTGCCGACACTCGATTTGCTGTGTTTCCTTGGCTCGTCACTGATCAGCCGCGTACCGATTGGCGATGAGCCGTCCGGCAATGGGCAGGCGCTGCGGCAACGGGTGCTGACGCAGGTGGTCGATGAAGTGGCGTTGCTGGTCAGCCGCTTCTCCCGTGATGCTGACTATCTGCAGCTGGCCGCGTCAGTGACTGCGCCGGATTTCGAGAGAATGGAAAACCTGCTGTTCCTCGACAGCCTGGCTTACGTCCATCGCCGCAACGACACGGCCAATCCCGCATTGCTGGAAGAGGCGCAGATCCCGGTGATCGAGCGCCTGCAACGAAGCTTGATCCACCACGCTGAACGCCCGGCGCTGCACATCGCCGAACAGTCGATCAGCTATCGCCAACTGCACGCTCACAGCCGTGCGATTCAACAGCGCTTGCTGCCCTTGCTCGAGCAACAGCCAAAACCGTGGGTGGTCGGCATCTGCCTGCCAAAAAGCCCGGCATTGTTTGCCTCGATTCTAGCGATCCTCGGCAGCGGCGCGGTGTATCTGCCGCTGGAACCGAGTCATCCGTTACAGCGTCAGCAATACATTCTGCAAAACGCTGGCGCGCTGCTGTTGCTGCATGATGGCGAGCATTCGCTCAGCGCATCCATGGCGGGGCTGGACGTCAGCCGCATCGACAGCTCAGAGGCAGATCTCAGTCAACCGCTGATGCGCCGCCGCCCCGAACTTGATGCACCGTGCATGGCGCTCTACACCTCGGGCACCACCGGGCATCCGAAAGGCGTGTTACTCAGTCAGGCCAATCTCGCGCACTTCACCGCGTGGTACGCCGATTACGTGCAATTGCGAGCCGAGAGTCGGGTCTTGCAGTTCTCGTCGCTGAGCTTCGATTCGTCACTGATCGACATCTTCCCGACCCTGCTGGAAGGTGCCGAACTGGTGGTGCCGGACGACACGCAACGACGAGATCCATTGCAACTGGTCGCGTTGATCCGCCGCCGACACCTGACCCACGCATTCCTGCCACCGGCGCTGTTGAGCATCCTGCCGCTGGAGCAACTGGAAGGCGTGCAAGTGATGACCGGCGGCGATGTCTGCGAGCCGTTTGTCATTGAGCAACTCACCCGCCAAGGCACACTGCACAACCTTTACGGCCCGACCGAAGCCACCGTACTGATCACCGCGCGCCAGCTCAAACCGGGCGACAGTAACCGTACCCTCGGGGCACCAATCGCCAACAGCCAAGTGCTGATTCTCGATGACGATTTGCAACCAGTGGCGGAGCACACCGTCGGCGAATTGTTCATCGTCGGCCCCGGTGTTTGCCTCGGTTATCTGAACAATCCGCAGCAGACCGCCGAGCGTTATCTGACCCTGCAATTACCGGACGGCCAAACGCTGCGCGCCTACCGCAGCGGCGACATGGCCAGGTGGGGCGAGCACGGTATCGAACTGTGCGGGCGGCGCGACAATCAGGTAAAAATCCGTGGCTTCCGGGTCGAGCCGGAAGAGATCGAGCGCTGCCTGCGCGAGAGCCAGTTGTACCGGCAAATGGCGGTGGTGATCGACAGTCAGCGGCGCATTCTCGCGTTCCTCGCACAAGCGCAATCGGACACCGCACGCGACGCGCTGAAAGCCCACGCCAGACAGTTTTTGCCGGACTACATGCAACCGGTGGCGTGGACCGAGCTGGCGAGCATGCCGTTCGCCAGCAACGGCAAAGTCGATCGCAAAGCACTGCTGGAACTGCCAGTGAGCGTGCAGGGCAACGCGCCGAAATGCCTGCCGGTGAATGCCGATGAAGCGCTGTTGCTGGAGATCTGGGCGGAGTTGCTGGAGCTGCCGAGCAGCGACATTTCCACCGACGAAAGCTTCTTCAATCTCGGTGGCCACTCGATTCTGCTCTCGCGCATGTTGCTGCGTTTGCGTGAGGAGTTCGGGCGTAGCATTTCGATCAATCGCTTCATCGAACTGCCGACCATCATCAAACTGGCAACGCTGGTACGCGGCACCGATGACAGCGCCGTACTCAGCGCCCAGGCCACGGCCGACGCCGAGCGTGCACTGGAAATCGAGCCACTGCCGATCAGCCGCATGGGTGATGTGCATAAAGTCATCGTCACCGGCGCCAATAGCTTTGTCGGCGTGCACATCGTCGAGGCGCTGCTCGGTTGGGGTGCCACCGAAGTAGCGTGTCTGGTGCGCGACGGCGGCGGTAAAACGGCGGCGCAACGCTTTGCCGAGTCACTGCGTGAAAACCGCCTGGAGCATCTGGATCTGAGTCGTGTGCGGGTTTACGCGGCGGATATTACGCGTCCGCAGTTGGGCCTGAATGACGACGACTATCAGCGCCTGGATCGCGAGTTCGGCGCACTGGTGCACAACGCCGCTAACGTCAATCACGTACTCGATTACGAGTCGCTGGCGGCGGACAACGTCGAACCGATTTTCGCCCTGCTGCGCTTGTGCGAAGGGCAGAGCAAAAAGGTTTTCAACTTCGTCTCGACGCTGTCGGCTTCCAGCACGGTGGACGATGCTGGACGGGTGCTGGAACTGCCAGCCGCCACGACCCCACCGATCTATATTCGCAACGGCTACAACCTGTCGAAATGGGTCGGCGAACGCATCCTCGAACGGGCGCGGGAACGCGGTGTACGGGTCAATCTGTATCGCCCTGGCAACATTAGTTTCAACAGCTTGAGCGGCGTTTGTCAGCCGCACAAAAACCGTTTGATGCTGATGCTCAAAGGCTCGATTCAGCTCGGCCAGGTACCGGCCTTCGCGCTGAATTTTGACCTGATGCCGGTGGACTTTCTCGCCCGCTTCATTGCTTTCCACGCCAGCCGTTATTCGTCCGACCGCGCGGTGTTCAACCTGCATAACCCCGAGCCTTTGAGCTGGGACGCCTACGTCACTTCGTTCCGCGAAACCGGCAGCGAGTTCGCGCTGGTCAGCGTCGCCGACTGGCAGCAGCAACTAAACCGCGTCGATGCCGACAACGCGCTGTTCGGCGTGCTCGGTTTCTACCTCAACGGCTTCGAAGAAGACATCGGCGACATCTCCCTGATTGGTCATGCCAACGCTGAGGCCGGCGTGCATCTGATGGGCGCGCACTACCCGCAGAAATCCCCGGCGCTGCTGCGTCGTGGCTGCGATTACCTGAAAGAAATCAACTTCATCTGATCCAACAAAAGGAGCAACACCATGAGCACTTTGCAACCCGATACCCTGATCAAAAACCCGCATGGCTGCCACGTAGTGTCTTCGGTAGAAGTGCCGGCAGACGCGGCGCAGGTCTGGGCGGTGGTCGGCGATTTCGGCGGATTCGACCGTTTCATTCCGGCGCTGTCGCACATCGAAACAATCGGCGAGGGCGTGTCCTCGCTGCGCAAGAAATGCTTCAAGGATGGCAACGTGGTAGTCGAGCAACTCAACTCCCGCGATGAGCACGCGCGGAGCATGACCTGGACGACGATTTACAACACGTTGGGGGTGGCGAATCTGTGGGCGGCGATGAATGTCGAATCGCTGGGCGCGGGTAAGTCTCGGGCGACGTGGACGATCATTGCCGAGCCGGCTGCGGGCGGTGAAGAGGCACTGCCAGGGTTCAAGGATTTTGTGCAGGGGTTTGCGGATGATGCGATGGGGAATGTGCTGAAGCTGTTTGTTTAAGGCTTCGGCTTTGCGGTGAATGTCAGACCGCTTTCGCGAGCAGGCTCGCTCCCACATTTTGATTGCATTCCTTCTGTAGGAATGCGGTCAATCTGTGGGAGCGAGCTTGCTCGCGAAGAACGATAACGCGGTCTCCAATCTGAATAATCAGATCTTGAAGCTGTCGACCAATTGCTTCAGACGGTTAGCCTGCTGCGACAACGCATCACAATCCTTCAACGTCTCGTTGAGGTTAGCCACGCTCTGCTGATTCAGCAGGTTGATCTGGTTAACGTCGACGTTGAGGGTTTCCACAACCGCGGTCTGCTCTTCAGTGGCCGCGGCTACAGATTGGTTCATGCCGTCGATTTCACCGATGCGCTGAGTCACGCTGACCAGACGCAAACCGGCCTGATTGGCCACTTCCACGCTCTGCTCGCTGGACACCTGACTGGCGTTCATCGTGGTCACCGCTTCCCGCGAACCAATCTGCAACGACGTGATCATTTTGTGGATCTCTTCCGCCGACTCCTGGGTGCGATGGGCAAGGTTTCGCACCTCGTCCGCCACCACGGCAAAACCACGTCCGGCTTCACCGGCACGCGCCGCTTCGATCGCGGCGTTAAGTGCCAACAGGTTGGTCTGTTGCGAAATCCCTTTGATCACGTCGAGGATGTGGCCGATGTTGTCGGTGCTGGCGTTCAGGGTTTCGATCTGCGTGCACGACAGGCTGATCTTCTGCGACAACTCGGTCATCGCTTGAATCGTCTGCTCGACCACCTGACGCCCGTCATCGGCCTGCTCGCTGGCGCCGCTGGCGTGCTGCGAAGCGTCGGCGGCGTTGCGCGCAATTTCCTGCGTGGCGGCACCCAGTTCGTTGATCGCCGCAGCGACGCTGTTGGTGCGCGCGCTTTGCTCGTCAGAACCGACGATCGAGGCGTTGGACGATGCCATCACCCGTTGCGACAAGTCATGCACATGACGGGTGGCGGAAGACACTTCGGAAATCGACGCGTGAATACGCTCAACGAACTGGTTGAACGCGCTGCCCAATTCACCGAACTCGTCTTTGCTCTCGACCACCAGGCGGCGGGTCAGGTCGCCTTCGCCCTGAGCGATATCCTGCATCGCACTGGCCCATGGTGGTCAGCGGACGCATCAACACATTGATCAACAGGCTCAGCAGCAAGGCAATGGCCGCCACGGCCACGAACATCGCAATCAGTGCCGAGGTGCGGAATTGGCTGAGTGCTGCGTAGGCCTTGTCGCGGTCGATCGACAGACCGATGTACCACTGCGCATTCGGCAGATCGCTGACCGGGGTAAACGACAGAATACGTTCCTGACCGTTGAGCACCACGTTCTGGTTGCCCTTCTCGATGCGTACGCTGGTGTTTGGGTAGATGTCTTTCAGGTTTTTCATGACCTGATCCTTGTCCGGGCTAACGATCACCTGACCGTCGGCGCTAACCAGGAATGCATGGCCGAGGCCACCGAAGTCCACCGAGTTGATGATCTTCACCAGGGTTTCCAGGCTCAGGTCACCCCCGACGACGCCGAGCAGTTCACCGTTCTTTTTCACCGGCATGGCGATGGTCACCACCAGTCCGCCGACAGCAGCCATGTACGGCGGCGTCAGCATGGTTTTGTCAGCTACCACGGCCTGCTTGTACCAAGGGCGCTGACGCGGGTCATAGCCGTCCGGCATCTTCGCGTCAGGACGCTGGGTGAACACACCGCTGGCTTGACCGACGTAGGTGAACTGGAAGTTCGAGGTGAAGGCCGGTTGATCGACCAGGCCCGGGTAGTCCGCGTCCTTACCCTGATGGGCAACGTTCTGCGCGAGGTTTTCCAGCACCAGGATCCGCCCGCTCATCCAGTTCTGCACGCTGCTGGCGGTCAGATCACCGGCCTGCTGCACGGAAGACTGGAGGTTCTGGCGAATGGTGTTTCGCTGCAGATAGTCGTTGTAGAGGGTGAACAGCGCGAACGCCAGGACCACGACGCCCGAGGCGGCCAACAGGATTTTATGGCTGAACTTGAGATTCATTTCATGGGACTTCTTATGCCAAAAGTGGGGATGCGTTCCGGATGCAACATTCCATGTACAGTGCAGGCAGCGTTCTACTAGCCGCTCTACTTTGGTGCACGCATGTCTCACCAGTCTGTCGGCACGTGTCGGAGAAATCTTAGGGCCATACAGGAAATGGATGGTATTTCTGCCAGATTCCCGCCCAACGGCGTGCCAGAGCGTTCGCCACGGTGTTTCCGGAGCAACGTTCCGGCGGCAGTTTCAAATCCTGCAACCCTTTTCCTGTGCATAAAAAAGCCAGCCCCTGATGTCTCAGGGGCTGGCTTTGTCGTTTCTTTATCTGATCCTGAAATGACAAAACCCCCCGTCCGCGTTAGCAGACAGGGGTTTCGGAATTCAATCTTGACGATGACCTACTCTCACATGGGGAAACCCCACACTACCATCGGCGATGCATCGTTTCACTTCTGAGTTCGGGATGGGATCAGGTGGTTCCAACGCTCTATGGTCGTCAAGAAATTCTGTATCTGGCCCGTCAACACGGTAACAAGCCAGCAAAAACAGTTACTTCTACTAAAACAAAACCCCAACTGCTTTCGCAATTGGGGTTTCGGAATTTAATCTTGACGATGACCTACTCTCACATGGGGAAACCCCACACTACCATCGGCGATGCATCGTTTCACTGCTGAGTTCGGGATGGGATCAGGTGGTTCCAACGCTCTATGGTCGTCAAGAAATTCGGGTACTGACTCGTGACCTTGTGGCCTCGCTTCAGCAAATTGGGTATGTGACAGCTTTCGGTGTTTGTGAACATCGAACTTTCGGTTCGTTTCGTCTTCACACACCGCAATCTGGTCTCTTCGACGCAAATTGCTTGGGTGTTATATGGTCAAGCCTCACGGGCAATTAGTATTGGTTAGCTCAACGCCTCACAGCGCTTACACACCCAACCTATCAACGTCGTAGTCTTCGACGGCCCTTCAGGGAACTCAAGGTTCCAGTGAGATCTCATCTTGAGGCAAGTTTCCCGCTTAGATGCTTTCAGCGGTTATCTTTCCCGAACATAGCTACCCGGCAATGCCACTGGCGTGACAACCGGAACACCAGAGGTTCGTCCACTCCGGTCCTCTCGTACTAGGAGCAGCCCCTCTCAAATCTCAAACGTCCACGGCAGATAGGGACCGAACTGTCTCACGACGTTCTAAACCCAGCTCGCGTACCACTTTAAATGGCGAACAGCCATACCCTTGGGACCGGCTTCAGCCCCAGGATGTGATGAGCCGACATCGAGGTGCCAAACACCGCCGTCGATATGAACTCTTGGGCGGTATCAGCCTGTTATCCCCGGAGTACCTTTTATCCGTTGAGCGATGGCCCTTCCATACAGAACCACCGGATCACTAAGACCTACTTTCGTACCTGCTCGACGTGTCTGTCTCGCAGTCAAGCGCGCTTTTGCCTTTATACTCTACGACCGATTTCCGACCGGTCTGAGCGCACCTTCGTACTCCTCCGTTACTCTTTAGGAGGAGACCGCCCCAGTCAAACTACCCACCATACACTGTCCTCGATCCGGATAACGGACCTGAGTTAGAACCTCAAAGTTGCCAGGGTGGTATTTCAAGGATGGCTCCACGCGAACTGGCGTCCACGCTTCAAAGCCTCCCACCTATCCTACACAAGCAAATTCAAAGTCCAGTGCAAAGCTATAGTAAAGGTTCACGGGGTCTTTCCGTCTAGCCGCGGATACACTGCATCTTCACAGCGATTTCAATTTCACTGAGTCTCGGGTGGAGACAGCGCCGCCATCGTTACGCCATTCGTGCAGGTCGGAACTTACCCGACAAGGAATTTCGCTACCTTAGGACCGTTATAGTTACGGCCGCCGTTTACCGGGGCTTCGATCAAGAGCTTCGCGTTAGCTAACCCCATCAATTAACCTTCCGGCACCGGGCAGGCGTCACACCCTATACGTCCACTTTCGTGTTTGCAGAGTGCTGTGTTTTTAATAAACAGTCGCAGCGGCCTGGTATCTTCGACCGGCATGAGCTTACGGAGCAAGTCCTTCACCCTCACCGGCGCACCTTCTCCCGAAGTTACGGTGCCATTTTGCCTAGTTCCTTCACCCGAGTTCTCTCAAGCGCCTTGGTATTCTCTACCCAACCACCTGTGTCGGTTTGGGGTACGGTTCCTGGTTACCTGAAGCTTAGAAGCTTTTCTTGGAAGCATGGCATCAACCACTTCGTGTTCTAAAAGAACACTCGTCATCAGCTCTCGGCCTTAAGATCCCGGATTTACCTAAGATCTCAGCCTACCACCTTAAACTTGGACAACCAACGCCAAGCTGGCCTAGCCTTCTCCGTCCCTCCATCGCAATAACCAGAAGTACAGGAATATTAACCTGTTTTCCATCGACTACGCTTTTCAGCCTCGCCTTAGGGACCGACTAACCCTGCGTCGATTAACGTTGCGCAGGAAACCTTGGTCTTTCGGCGTGGGTGTTTTTCACACCCATTGTCGTTACTCATGTCAGCATTCGCACTTCTGATACCTCCAGCAAGCTTCTCAACTCACCTTCACAGGCTTACAGAACGCTCCTCTACCGCATCATCCGAAGATGATACCCGTAGCTTCGGTGTATGGTTTGAGCCCCGTTACATCTTCCGCGCAGGCCGACTCGACTAGTGAGCTATTACGCTTTCTTTAAAGGGTGGCTGCTTCTAAGCCAACCTCCTAGCTGTCTAAGCCTTCCCACATCGTTTCCCACTTAACCATAACTTTGGGACCTTAGCTGACGGTCTGGGTTGTTTCCCTTTTCACGACGGACGTTAGCACCCGCCGTGTGTCTCCCATGCTCGGCACTTGTAGGTATTCGGAGTTTGCATCGGTTTGGTAAGTCGGGATGACCCCCTAGCCGAAACAGTGCTCTACCCCCTACAGTGATACATGAGGCGCTACCTAAATAGCTTTCGAGGAGAACCAGCTATCTCCGAGCTTGATTAGCCTTTCACTCCGATCCACAGGTCATCCGCTAACTTTTCAACGGTAGTCGGTTCGGTCCTCCAGTTAGTGTTACCCAACCTTCAACCTGCCCATGGATAGATCGCCCGGTTTCGGGTCTATTCCCAGCGACTAGACGCCCTATTAAGACTCGCTTTCGCTACGCCTCCCCTATTCGGTTAAGCTCGCCACTGAAAATAAGTCGCTGACCCATTATACAAAAGGTACGCAGTCACAGAACAAAGTCTGCTCCCACTGCTTGTACGCATACGGTTTCAGGATCTATTTCACTCCCCTCTCCGGGGTTCTTTTCGCCTTTCCCTCACGGTACTAGTTCACTATCGGTCAGTCAGTAGTATTTAGCCTTGGAGGATGGTCCCCCCATATTCAGACAAAGTTTCTCGTGCTCCGTCCTACTCGATTTCATGACTAAGAGATTTTCGCGTACAGGGCTATCACCCACTATGGCCGCACTTTCCAGAGCGTTCCGCTAATCTCAAAGCCACTTAAGGGCTAGTCCCCGTTCGCTCGCCACTACTAAGGGAATCTCGGTTGATTTCTTTTCCTCAGGGTACTTAGATGTTTCAGTTCCCCTGGTTCGCCTCTTGCACCTATGTATTCAGTACAAGATAACCATCTTATGATGGCTGGGTTCCCCCATTCAGACATCTCCGGATCAAAGTCTGTTTGCCGACTCCCCGAAGCTTTTCGCAGGCTACCACGTCTTTCATCGCCTCTGACTGCCAAGGCATCCACCGTATGCGCTTCTTCACTTGACCATATAACCCCAAGCAATCTGGTTATACTGTGAAGACGACATTCGCCGAAAATTCGAATTTCTCAATTAAGAGAACTCACAAATTTTACCTTAGCCTGATCCGTTACCAGTGAAAGTAACGTTCAGTCTATCTTTCTATCACATACCCAAATTTTTAAAGAACGAACTAGTCAAAGACTAGAAATCAACATTCACCATCATCATGATGGAATGCTCATTTCTAAGCTTTACACAAGAGAAGCAGTAGTGGTGGAGCCAAACGGGATCGAACCGTTGACCTCCTGCGTGCAAGGCAGGCGCTCTCCCAGCTGAGCTATGGCCCCGTATTTCTACAGGCGTTTCCCACACAAAATTGGTGGGTCTGGGCAGATTCGAACTGCCGACCTCACCCTTATCAGGGGTGCGCTCTAACCAACTGAGCTACAGACCCAATTTCGGGCTGCTTCTTTCGTCTTCTTCAATGAATCAAGCAATTCGTGTGGGAACTTATGGAGCAGCTGATGTCGTCGATTAAGGAGGTGATCCAGCCGCAGGTTCCCCTACGGCTACCTTGTTACGACTTCACCCCAGTCATGAATCACACCGTGGTAACCGTCCTCCCGAAGGTTAGACTAGCTACTTCTGGTGCAACCCACTCCCATGGTGTGACGGGCGGTGTGTACAAGGCCCGGGAACGTATTCACCGTGACATTCTGATTCACGATTACTAGCGATTCCGACTTCACGCAGTCGAGTTGCAGACTGCGATCCGGACTACGATCGGTTTTATGGGATTAGCTCCACCTCGCGGCTTGGCAACCCTTTGTACCGACCATTGTAGCACGTGTGTAGCCCAGGCCGTAAGGGCCATGATGACTTGACGTCATCCCCACCTTCCTCCGGTTTGTCACCGGCAGTCTCCTTAGAGTGCCCACCATAACGTGCTGGTAACTAAGGACAAGGGTTGCGCTCGTTACGGGACTTAACCCAACATCTCACGACACGAGCTGACGACAGCCATGCAGCACCTGTCTCAATGTTCCCGAAGGCACCAATCCATCTCTGGAAAGTTCATTGGATGTCAAGGCCTGGTAAGGTTCTTCGCGTTGCTTCGAATTAAACCACATGCTCCACCGCTTGTGCGGGCCCCCGTCAATTCATTTGAGTTTTAACCTTGCGGCCGTACTCCCCAGGCGGTCAACTTAATGCGTTAGCTGCGCCACTAAGAGCTCAAGGCTCCCAACGGCTAGTTGACATCGTTTACGGCGTGGACTACCAGGGTATCTAATCCTGTTTGCTCCCCACGCTTTCGCACCTCAGTGTCAGTATCAGTCCAGGTGGTCGCCTTCGCCACTGGTGTTCCTTCCTATATCTACGCATTTCACCGCTACACAGGAAATTCCACCACCCTCTACCATACTCTAGCTCGACAGTTTTGAATGCAGTTCCCAGGTTGAGCCCGGGGATTTCACATCCAACTTAACGAACCACCTACGCGCGCTTTACGCCCAGTAATTCCGATTAACGCTTGCACCCTCTGTATTACCGCGGCTGCTGGCACAGAGTTAGCCGGTGCTTATTCTGTCGGTAACGTCAAAACAGCAACGTATTAAGTTACTGCCCTTCCTCCCAACTTAAAGTGCTTTACAATCCGAAGACCTTCTTCACACACGCGGCATGGCTGGATCAGGCTTTCGCCCATTGTCCAATATTCCCCACTGCTGCCTCCCGTAGGAGTCTGGACCGTGTCTCAGTTCCAGTGTGACTGATCATCCTCTCAGACCAGTTACGGATCGTCGCCTTGGTGAGCCATTACCTCACCAACTAGCTAATCCGACCTAGGCTCATCTGATAGCGCAAGGCCCGAAGGTCCCCTGCTTTCTCCCGTAGGACGTATGCGGTATTAGCGTTCCTTTCGAAACGTTGTCCCCCACTACCAGGCAGATTCCTAGGCATTACTCACCCGTCCGCCGCTGAATCCAGGAGCAAGCTCCTCTCATCCGCTCGACTTGCATGTGTTAGGCCTGCCGCCAGCGTTCAATCTGAGCCATGATCAAACTCTTCAGTTCAAACATCTTTGGGTTTTTAAGAAACCCTAAACTTGGCTCAGCAATCGTTGGTTACATCTTTGATCTCTCGCGGAGTAACTTGTGATGCTGATAATCTTGTTGACTATCAGTCTGACTCCACAAGCACCCACACGAATTGCTTGATTCAGTTGTTAAAGAGCGGTTGGTTAAGATCTTTCGTCTCAACCGAGGCGCGCATTCTACAGCAGCCTCATTTGCTGTCAAGTGATTATTTTCAGAAGTTTTCGAAGAATTCTTCAACAACTTCAACCACTTGCGCTTCCGATCTCTCGTCAGCGGGAGGCGAATTCTACAGCGTTACACGCTGCTGTCAACACCTCTTTTTCAACTTCCTTCTGGCTTCGATGAACTGAAGCAACCTGCCGCCGAAACCTACATAACTCATTGAATCTCAAGGAGTTTTCCGTTTCGACTGCGCCGGAAGTGGGGCGAATTATAGACATCCTGAATCTGCCGTCAACCGTTAATTTCACTTTTCTTTCAATCACTTGCAGATTGGTTGAAAAACAGTCAACCGCTTCTCTATATAGGAAGCAAACGCCGCGCTTCTATATAGAAGGAATGTCTACAGCACTCCAGCGGCTTTCAAATCAGCCACCGCACCCGACCCCATCCCAAGCACCCGCTGCAAAACATCCAGCGTATGCTCACCCAACAAGGGAGGCGCCCGACGATACTCAACCGGCGTCTGCGACAAACGAATGGGGCTGGCTACCTGAGGCACCATACCCGCCAACGCATGCGGCATCTCTATCGCCAAACCACGCGCCTTGACCTGAGGGTCCTCAAACACTTGCGACAAATCATTGATTGGCCCGCACGGCACGCCCGCCTGCTCCAGCTGAGCAACCCACTCGGCAGTCGTCTTGAACACGGTTGCCTGACGAATCAAAGGAATCAGCTCCGCGCGATTCGCCACCCGCAACTTATTGGTCGTGAAACGCGGATCATCCGCCCACTGCGGCTGCCCCGCCACTTCGGCAAACTTGCGGAACTGCCCGTCATTACCCACGGTGAGGATGAAATCACCATCGGCCGTAGGAAAATCCTGATAAGGCACGATGTTCGGATGCGCATTGCCCAAGCGCTTCGGTGCGTTGCCCGTTGTCAGGTAGTTCATCGCCTGGTTAGCCAGACACGCCACCTGGACATCCAGCAATGCCATGTCGATTTGCTGCCCGCCACCGTCGTGATCGCGATGAGCCAGCGCAGCCAGAATGGCTACCGTCGAATACAGACCGGTGAGAATATCCGTCAGCGCCACACCAACTTTCACCGGACCGGCACCCTCATCACCCTCAGGACGTCCGGTCAGACTCATCAGCCCACCCAGCCCCTGAATCATGAAGTCATAGCCGGCGCGCTTGGCATACGGCCCGGTCTGGCCGAATCCGGTAATCGAGCAATAGATCAGGTCCGGATTGATCGCTTTCAGCGATTCGTAGTCCAGCCCATACGCCGCCAGACCACCGACCTTGAAATTCTCAATGAGGATGTCCGACTTCGCCGCTAGCTCGCGCACCAGCTTCTGACCCTCGGGCCGCGTGAAATCGATGGTTACCGATTGCTTGTTGCGGTTGGCCGACAGGTAATAAGCCGCCTCCGACGTATTCTCGCCATAAGCGTCTTTAAGGAAGGGCGGCCCCCAGGCGCGCGTATCATCGCCATTGCCCGGGCGCTCGACCTTGATCACTTCGGCGCCAAGGTCGGCGAGGATCTGCCCGGCCCACGGTCCGGCCAATACTCGCGATAAATCCAGTACCCGCAGATGCGACAGCGCGCCCATGGTCGCTCTCCTGTTAATAGAACGCCTGCAGACCGGTTTGCGCACGCCCGAGGATCAGCGCGTGAACGTCGTGAGTCCCTTCATAGGTATTCACCACTTCCAGGTTGACCAGATGACGGGCCACGCCGAATTCGTCGGAGATGCCGTTACCACCCAACATGTCGCGAGCCATACGGGCGATATCCAGGGACTTGCCGCACGAGTTGCGTTTCATGATCGAAGTGATCTCGACCGCAGCAGTGCCTTCATCTTTCATACGCCCCAACCGCAGGCAGCCTTGCAGGGCCAAGGTGATTTCGGTCTGCATGTCTGCCAGTTTTTTCTGGATCAACTGAGTGGCAGCCAATGGGCGACCAAACTGCTGGCGATCGAGGGTGTACTGACGAGCGGTGTGCCAGCAGAACTCGGCAGCGCCAAGCGCGCCCCAAGAAATGCCGTAACGCGCCGAGTTGAGGCAGGTGAACGGACCTTTCAGGCCACGCACGTCCGGGAAGATGTTTTCTTCCGGCACAAACACGTTATCCATAACGATTTCACCAGTGATCGACGCACGCAGGCCGACCTTGCCGTGAATCGCCGGAGCACTAAGGCCTTTCCAGCCTTTTTCCAGGACGAAGCCACGAATGTCACCGGCATCGTCTTTGGCCCAGACCACGAACACATCGGCGATCGGGCTGTTGGTGATCCACATTTTCGCGCCGGTCAGGCTGTAGCCGCCGTCGACCTTACGTGCACGAGTGATCATCGCGCCAGGGTCGGAACCGTGGTTGGGTTCGGTCAGACCGAAGCAGCCGATCCATTCGCCGGAAGCCAGCTTCGGCAGGTACTTCTGCTTTTGCGCTTCAGTACCGAATTCGTTGATCGGCACCATCACCAGCGACGACTGCACGCTCATCATCGAGCGGTAGCCTGAGTCGACACGCTCGACTTCACGAGCAATCAGACCGTAGCTGACATAGTTCAGACCGCTGCCGCCGTACTGTTCAGGGATGGTCGCGCCCAACAGACCGACTTCGCCCATCTCGCGGAAGATCGCCGGGTCGGTTTTCTCATGACGGAAGGCTTCAAGAACACGCGGCGCGAGGCTCTGTTGAGCAAACTGCTCGGCGGTGTCGCGGATCATGCGCTCTTCTTCAGTGAGCTGTTGATCCAGCAGCAGGGGATCAATCCAGTTGAAGCTAGCTTTACCGCCCATGAGTCTGTCCTCGCAAATCGGTGAATTAACGTGGCATTGATCCTAGGCGCGGTTCGCCGTCGCGGCAAACGAGGATTTCGCATTCTGTTGTGCTAATTTCTCACTCCGAAACGTCGCGGAATGCCTTTTATGCGGCGCATTAGTGAGGTTGACGTACATGCGCAGGAAGATCCCCAGCACCACCGCCCTGATCAGTTTCGAAGCTGCCGCGCGCCACGAGAGCTTTACCCGCGCTGCCGAAGAACTTTCCCTGACTCAAGGCGCCATTTGCCGACAAATAGCCAGCCTTGAGGAGTTCCTCAGTGTGGAACTATTCCGACGCTCGCGGCGCGGGGTGAAGCTGACCGAGGCGGGGCTTTCCTACAGCCGCCGAGTCGCGACGCAACTAGATGCAGTCGAACGCGACACGCTGTCCGTGATGGGCCAGCAAGGCACCAACGTAATCGAACTGGCGGTGGTGCCGACCTTTGGCACGCAATGGCTGCTGCCACGTCTGAAGGATTTCCAGCACAAGCATCCGGAAGTCACGGTCAACCTGACCAACCGCACCCGGCCCTTTCTGTTTGCCGATACCGAATTCGATGCGGCGATCTACTTCGGTGATGCCGATTGGTCCGGTACCGAATCCCACAGGCTGATGGGCGAGAATCCGATGCCGGTGTGCAGCCCGGCCCTACTCGGCAACAAGACGCTTCTGACAGCCGCAGCCATCGCCGAACTGCCGCTGCTGCAGCAGACTACCCGACCTTACGCCTGGCGCCAGTGGTTCAACTCGCAACAGCTGAATATCCCGCGCGACATGACAGGCCCGCGCTACGAGCTATTCTCCATGCTCGCCCAAGCGGCCATGCACGACATGGGGATCGCGCTGATTCCACCGTTCCTGATTCAGCGTGAGCTGGCCGAGAAACGCCTGGTGATTGCAAACCCGCAGGCGCTTTCCAGCATCAAGGCCTACTACCTGATGATTCCTGAGCGAAAGATCGAATCAGCGTCATTAAAGGCATTTCGTGACTGGCTGGTAACTCAGGCACAGAGCTACAGCCTAGAAGGGTAAAGGCTTACAACGTTACCTAACCCCGTAGTCAGGAAAACAAAAGCCCTACAGATATAAGTATTTGTCGCAATTCAACAGACTGTATCCGAAAGTCGTACAGACGTCCCACAAGCGGCTGAAGACGTGGCTTTGAGCCTTCATCAGCGACGCATTAGTGCCTATTCACGTCACCGATGAGAAATTTTTCCATATTCGGCCAGAATCCTTACAAGGCACGGCCTGCAAGGGATTCGGCTGGCCATCTGCGACATTCGGTCACGGGATGACTTGTAGTTAATTTTCCGTCACCCGTCATAATCCCTTGAAGGGCATAAAGTTCGCCTGCAAAATGCCGCGCCCCGCCCTGATTTGGCGGGATCGTGCTGATCGGCCGCCCCAGTCGCACCATCCGTAGTGCATGGGTTTACTCAATAAGATCACGCAGGAGATTTGACGTGCACATTGGTGTTCCTCTCGAAACCCAGACCGGTGAAACACGGGTTGCTGCAACCCCGGAAACCATTAAAAAGCTGATCAGCCAAGGTCATAAGGTCACTGTGCAAACCGGCGCCGGCGTTAAAGCCAGCGTTGTCGACAGTGCCTATGAAGCGGCAGGCGCAACCATTGGCAGTGCCAATGACGCGTTTGGCGCCGAGCTGATTCTCAAAGTGGTCGCGCCAAGCGATGCCGAACTGACGCTGATCAAGCGCGGTACGGTGTTGGTCGGCATGCTCAATCCGTTCAACAACGAAACCATCGCAAAGATGGCCGAGTGCGGCATTACCGCGTTCGCCCTCGAAGCGGCGCCGCGCACCTCGCGCGCGCAGAGTCTCGATGTGTTGTCGTCGCAGGCGAACATTGCCGGCTATAAGGCTGTGTTGCTGGCCGCTCATTACTATCCGCGCTTCATGCCGATGCTGATGACCGCTGCGGGCACCGTGAAAGCGGCGCGCGTGCTGATTCTCGGCGCCGGTGTGGCCGGGTTGCAGGCGATTGCTACGGCGAAGCGTCTGGGTGCGGTGATCGAAGCGTCCGACGTGCGTCCGGCGGTAAAAGAGCAGATCGAATCACTCGGCGCCAAGTTCGTCGACGTACCTTACGAGACCGATGAAGAGCGTGAATGCGCCGTCGGTGTCGGCGGTTACGCGCGACCAATGCCGGCGAGCTGGATGCAGCGTCAGGCGCAGGCCGTGCACGAGCGCGCCAAGCAAGCTGACATCGTCATCACCACCGCGCTGATTCCGGGCCGAAAGGCACCGACGCTGTTGAGCGCGGAGACCGTAGCGCAGATGAAACCGGGCTCGGTGGTCATCGACCTCGCCGCTGCTCAGGGCGGCAACTGCCCGCTGACCGTGGCTGATCAAGTCGTGGTCGAGAATGGCGTGACCATTTGCGGCCCGACCAATCTGGCCGGTGAAGTCGCTGCAGACGCCTCGGCACTGTATGCGCGCAACCTGCTGGACTTCCTCAAGCTGGTCTTCACCAAAGAAGGCCAGTTCGACGTCAACCTCGAAGACGACATCGTCGCCGCGTGCCTGATGTGCCGCGACGGCCAAGTCATCCGCAAAAACGCCTAAGCAGGGATTCAGACGATGGAAGAGCTTATCTCCCCCGGTATCTACAACCTGATCATCTTCGTGCTGGCGATTTATGTCGGTTACCACGTGGTCTGGAACGTTACACCTGCGCTGCACACACCTTTGATGGCGGTAACCAACGCCATCTCGGCGATTGTGATCGTCGGCGCCATGCTTGCCGCTGCGCTGACCGTCACGCCGCTGGGCAAAACCATGGGCACCCTTGCTGTGGCGCTGGCTGCGGTCAACGTGTTCGGTGGCTTCCTGGTGACCCGCCGCATGCTTGAGATGTTCAAGAAGAAAGCCCCGAAAGTAAAAGAAGAGGCGCCGAAGTAATGAGCATGAATCTTGTCACGACGCTCTACCTGATCGCGTCGATCTGCTTTATCCAGGCCCTCAAAGGCTTGTCGCACCCGACTACCTCGCGGCGCGGCAACCTGTTCGGCATGCTCGGCATGGCGTTGGCCATCCTGACCACCGTCGGCCTTATCTATAAGTTGGGTGCTGAGCTGGCCACGGCTGGCATCGGTTACGTGATCGTTGGCCTGCTGGTCGGCGGCACCGCCGGTTCGATCATGGCCAAGCGCGTTGAAATGACCAAGATGCCGGAACTGGTCGCCTTCATGCACAGCATGATCGGCCTTGCGGCAGTGTTCATTGCCATCGCCGCTGTGGTGGAGCCGCAATCGCTGGGCATCGTCAAGCAACTGGGCGACTCGATTCCGGCGGGCAACCGTCTGGAGCTGTTCCTCGGCGCTGCGATCGGTGCGATCACCTTCTCCGGTTCGGTGATTGCGTTCGGCAAGCTGTCGGGCAAATACAAGTTCCGTCTGTTCCAGGGCGCCCCGGTACAGTTCGTTGGTCAGCACAAGCTGAACGCCGTGCTGGGCCTGGCGACGCTGGCACTGGGCCTGACCTTCATGTTCACCGGTAACCTCACTGCGTTCGCGCTGATGCTGGCGCTGGCGTTTGTGATGGGCGTGCTGATCATCATCCCGATTGGCGGCGCCGACATGCCGGTCGTGGTGTCGATGCTCAACAGCTACTCGGGCTGGGCGGCGGCGGGTATCGGCTTCTCGCTGAACAACTCGATGCTGATCATTGCCGGTTCCCTGGTGGGTTCGAGCGGTGCGATCCTGTCGTACATCATGTGCAAGGCGATGAACCGTTCCTTCTTTAATGTACTGCTCGGCGGTTTCGGCAACACGGCCGACGCAGGTCCTGCCGGTGCGAAGGAAGCACGTCCGGTGAAATCCGGTTCGGCTGACGACGCGACCTTCCTGCTGACCAACGCCGACACCGTGATCATCGTCCCGGGCTACGGTCTGGCAGTGGCACGTGCGCAACATGCGCTGAAAGAGCTGACCGAGAAGCTGACCCACCGTGGCGTGACCGTGAAGTACGCGATCCACCCCGTAGCGGGCCGTATGCCGGGGCACATGAACGTTCTGCTCGCCGAGGCCGAAGTGCCTTACGACCAGGTGTTCGAGATGGAGGACATCAACTCCGAGTTCGGTCAGGCCGATGTGGTGCTGGTGCTCGGCGCGAACGACGTGGTTAACCCGGCCGCAAAGAACGATCCGAAATCGCCGATTGCCGGCATGCCGATTCTCGAAGCGTTCAAAGCCAAGACCATCATCGTCAACAAGCGCTCGATGGCCAGCGGCTATGCCGGCCTGGACAACGAGCTGTTCTATCTGGACAAAACCATGATGGTCTTCGGCGACGCGAAGAAAGTCATCGAAGACATGGTCAAAGCGGTCGAGTAATTCCCCGCTGCAATACCGAACGCCCCGACTTGTCGGGGCGTTTTTGTTTGCGCAAACAGTCGGACAATTTGCCGCGTTGTTGCAGATCCAGTAACGGTGTTTTACTTCAAACCCGCTAAATAGACGCCTCGTTTGCGACCTTGGTAGCGGGACAGGCGCTCGTCAAATTCACTAGACTGCGCATCCTGCTACTCGCTTCCCGAGATAATAATCCATGTACCGTGACCGTATTCGCCTGCCTTCGTTGTTGGATAAAGTGATGAGCGCCGCCGACGCAGCCGCTTTGATTGAGGACGGCATGACCGTCGGCATGAGCGGATTTACTCGTGCTGGCGAAGCCAAAGCCGTCCCTCATGCACTGGCCGAGCGCGCCAAGGTCACGCCGCTGAAGATCAGCCTGATGACCGGCGCCAGCCTGGGCAACGACCTCGACAAGCAACTGACCGAAGCCGGCGTGCTGTCGCGGCGGATGCCGTTCCAGGTCGACAGCACCTTGCGCAAGGCAATCAATGCCGGCCAGGTAATGTTCATTGATCAGCACCTGTCGGAAACCGTCGAGCAGCTACGCAACCAGCAACTGAAGCTGCCGGACATCGCGGTCATCGAAGCTGTGGCCATCACCGAGCAAGGCCACATCGTGCCGACCACCTCGGTGGGCAACTCGGCGAGCTTCGCAATTTTCGCCAAACAGGTGATTGTCGAGATCAACCTGGCGCACAACGCCAACCTCGAAGGCCTGCATGACATCTATATCCCGACCTATCGCCCGACGCGCACGCCGATCCCGCTGGTAAAAGTCGACGACCGCATCGGCAGCACGGCGATTCCGATTCCGCCGGAAAAAATCGTCGCCATCGTGATCACCCAGCAGGCGGACTCGCCGTCTACCGTGTCGTCGCCGGACGTCGACACCAACGCCATTGCCGATCACCTGATCACCTTCTTCAAGCAGGAAGTCGACGCCGGGCGCATGACCAACAAGCTCGGCCCGTTGCAGGCAGGGATCGGCAACATTGCCAACGCGGTGATGTTCGGTCTGATCGATTCGCCGTTTGAAGACCTGACCATGTACTCCGAAGTACTACAGGATTCGACCTTCGACCTGATCGACGCCGGCAAGCTGAGCTTCGCTTCGGGCAGCTCGATCACCCTGTCGGAGCGCCGCAACAGCGACGTGTTCGGTAACCTGGAGAAGTACAAGGACAAACTGGTACTACGTCCGCAGGAGATCTCCAACCACCCGGAAGTGGTGCGCCGCCTAGGCATCATCGGGATCAACACGGCGCTGGAGTTCGACATTTACGGCAACGTCAACTCCACCCACGTTTGCGGCACGCGGATGATGAACGGCATCGGCGGTTCCGGCGACTTCGCGCGTAACGCGCATCTGGCGGTGTTCGTGACCAAGTCGATCGCCAAGGGCGGGGCGATTTCCAGCGTGGTGCCGATGGTCAGCCACGTCGACCACACAGAGCACGATGTCGACATTCTGGTGACCGAAGTGGGTCTGGCCGATTTACGCGGCTTGGCGCCGCGGGAACGTGCACGTGTGATCATCGATAACTGTGTGCACCCGGACTTCCGTCAAGCGCTGGATGATTACTTCACGAAGGCCTGTGCAATCGGTGGCCATACCCCACACATTCTGCGTGAAGCGTTGAGCTGGCATATCAACCTGGAAGAAACCGGGCGCATGCTTGCGGTGTAATTCACTCAGATAACCGTTGGCGCAAACACAGTTTGCGTCAGCGGATTGTTGCAATCTTCAAAGCTGACAAAAACTGTACCGCTGTACCGGTCCTTTCCTACAGCTTTTGCCTACCTTTTTCCTCGAATCGAGCAAAAACGCACCACTTAAGTGCGGACAGGTACAGTTTGCTCGTTTTTGACCCGTACACCCCCTATAAACAGTTAACTGGTCACTCACAATACAGTTGAACTGTATCTAGAGAGACTTGGCAAACGAGAGGATCATGGGCACCAGTCAAACCACTACCTGATCCCGCCACAAGCGGAAGGATGTCAACCATGGAACGTACACTCAGTTCCGAACTGTTCTTCGAAGACAAAGCTGTAAACACCCAGGCTTCCCTGCCTCTGCGCGTTATCGCCAACCTGATGTTGTGGCAGCGCCGCATCTCCAGCCGCCATCAACTGGCTCGCCTGGATTCGCGTTTGCTGGCTGACGCCGGTATCAGCGAAGCACAACGCTACGAAGAGCTGAGCAAGCCGTTCTGGCGCTAAGTAGCGTCGCTGGCTCTGGTCATTAGACCCACCGCCAGCAACCCGAATTGAACAAACGAAACCCGTCGTGGGAAACCACGACGGGTTTCGTCGTTTTGGGGAGTTTTAAATCCCTATACAGCTAGCTTTATCGCTGACAGGTACAGTTCATTATAATCACCACCTGGACCAGTACAATTTGCTTCTGCTGTATCTGCCTCTTCCTCTGTCACAGGCTCAACATGACCTTCCGCCTTCACCGGTAATAAGGAATACGTCATGAATGACTTACGGGATGTTTCAAGAAACTTCAGCCATTCCTACACTCGCCCCAATGCTCTGCGTCGCCTGATTCGCGGGCTTCTGGACAGCCTGGAGCGCGCCAGAACAAGGCGCCTGCTCTCTCAACTCGACGGTCGGGATCTCGCCGATCTTGGCCTCAGCCATGCTGATCGACTGAGTGAACTGCATAAACCGTTCTGGCGCTAGCATTTTGCCCACTGTGCGAACCTCGCAAAGCAAGCCTAATATCCACGCAGAACGTGGCGAATGCTGTGTCACTGGCGTCTGACTCCTCAGATCCCGAGCCACCTCTCAATACGGTTTATCCATAGGAGTTACACCATGTCCCGTCTTCGTCTGATCAGTGCTGCCGCCCTGCTGGCCGTGGCTGCCAACGCCAGCGCCACCAGCTTCATCGTGACCACCGACGCTGTTGTCGGTGCACTGAAATCCTCGTCCGACGCCACCTCCGACGTTTCCTCGTCGTTCCGTGATGACAAAATCGTCCTCGCCGCCCGTGACGACGCTGCCAGCTTCGTGGCCAGCGAAGGCGAAATCCGTGGTGTGAAACTGGAAAGCGCGCTGGATCACATCCGTCATCAGGCCCCACAGCTACAAGCTACCGACGCACAGTTGGCTCAAGCCATCCTGACGATCTAAGCGCGTGACACCGTTCGGGACACGCCGGTCGTGTCCCGATGTTTCGGCGCTGGCTCTGGCCCGGGCATTGCGCTAGCCTTTGGGCTCACCAAAAATTACCGAGTCCGATGCGCTTTCTTCCAAATCTACTGATTCCCTCCGTATTGTTCACCGCCTGCTGGGCGACATCGGTCGATGCCTTTGATGCTTTCAATGCGTCGACGCAAGGCACCGTCGTCAGTGGTTACGCCACCAGCATGGTGTCTTCCGCCCCATTCGACCGTAAACTGCTGCTCGCGGCCCACGATGATGCCGCAGCTTTTGTTGCCAGTGACGGTGAATGGCGTGGTGCTCGACTGGAATCCGCGCTGCATTACCTGCGCAAAACCCGGCCGAAACTTCATGTCAGCGACCTTGAACTGGCAGAGGCAATTCTCGTCCAATAGTTATCCTGTACCCCTGTTATCCTTGCCCTTCCGGAGTCGTTCCATGCGTAGCCCGCTGATTGCTGCCGCCCTTGGCCTGTTTTTGTTGGCCGACGTGGCCCAGGCGCACACCCTGGTAGCCACCAGTAACATCATCGTTCGTGCCTCCCAGCGCACTATCGATTTCACTTCCGACACCACCACGTCGATCCGCGATTCGAAAATCATCCGCGAAGCACACGATGATGCCGCCAGTTTCGTCGCCACTAACGGTGATATCCGTGGCGCGCATCTGGAAGCCGCGCTCAACACCCTGCGCACCCGTGTGCCGGAAGCGCGCGACGCCAGCGATCAGGTTCTCGCCGAAGCCATCCTCGCACTGTGAAGTCACTCGGCACCTGGCTGCTGGCCGGGGCGTTGTTGCTGCTTGGCAACAGCGCCCACGCCGGCCTGCAATTGCGGCTCAAGACCGACGGTCTGAGCCCCGCCCAACAACAGGCCAGCCAGGCGCTGATCGATGAGGCGATGCAAAAGCTGCCGCCGAGCTTTATCGAGCGGCTGGATCGGCGCATCGATGTCGGCTGGACCGACGACATGCCCGCCAACGCTTACGGCCAGGCCACGCTCGTTGCCGAACTCGATCTGAATCGCAAACTGCTGGCCAGCCTCACTGACGGCAGTGCAGCCAAAGAAAAAACCAATCGCCCCCACGGCACTGTGCGCCAGGAATTGCTCGCCACGGTGTTGCACGAAATTACCCACATTTACGATCGCGCGCGCTTGTGGCCGGACGCCGAGCGCACGCTAATCCAGCGCTGCACCCGCCGCTTCAACAGCGCCGGGCTGATCGGCATTCCCGATGAGTGTCGCGGGCAGAACGGGCGGCGTTTCACCCTCAGCGATGACCCACGCCTGCTCGATCTCGCCGGTTGGCAGCAATACGTCGGCCGTCGGGGTGAGCGCGAACAACACAACCGCCAGATCGCGCGCAGCCCGGACCTGTACGAAATCTCCAGCCCGAAGGAGTTTGTCGCGGTCAACATGGAGTATTTCCTCCTCGACCCGAGCTATGCCTGCCGTCGCCCGGCGTTGTATCGCTATTACCAGCAGCACTTCGGCTGGACACCGTCGGCCAAGGACACCTGCAGCAAGACCTTCTCCTTCCTCAATGCCGGCAACGACTTCGCCAAGCAACCCTTGGGGCAGGTCGATCCCGAGCGGGTCTACGCCGTCGACTATCTACTGGCCGAGGCCAATCAGAACTGGGTCAGCCGCTGGGGCCACAGCATGTTGCGCCTGGTGATCTGTGCACCGGGTCGCCCGCGCGGGCCGGATTGCCGGCTCGACCTCGATCAGCATCTGGTGTTGTCCTACCGCGCCTTTGTCGGTGATGTACAGCTGTCGAGCTGGGACGGACTGGTCGGCAAATACCCGTCGCGCCTGTTCGTGCTGCCGCTCGCGCAGGTCATCGACGAATACACCAAGACCGAACTGCGCAGCCTTGCTTCCGTGCCGCTGAACCTGTCACGGGACGAGATCGAAGGCGTGGTCGAACACGCCGCCGAAATGCACTGGAGCTACGACGGCAACTACTTCTTCCTCTCCAACAACTGCGCGGTAGAAGGCCTGAAGCTGTTGCGCAGCGGCAGTAACAACAACCAGTTCGTGGGTCTGGACAGCATCATGCCCAACGGTTTGCTGGAAGTGATGAAGGGCCGTGGTCTGGCGGACACCAGTGTGCTGGATGATCCGAAAGAAGCCCTGCGCCTGGGTTACCGCTTCGACTCGTTCCGCGATCGCTATCAGGCCATGTTCGATGTGCTGAAGAAGCAATTGCCGATCAAACAGAACACCGTCGAGGAATGGCTTTCGCTGACAGCCGAAGAACGCCGTGAGTGGTTCGAACGCGCCGACTTGCGTACCAGCGCCGCCCTGCTGCTGTTGGAGCAGGCGAGTTATCGACGCCAGTTGTTGCTGGCTCAGGATGAGGTCAAGCAACGCTACCTCGGCGCGCGGGAGCTGGAAAACGGCGGCATGGACAAGGCCAACGCGACCTTGCAGGAAATCCTCGCCAACAGCGGGTTCCTCAGTCGTCCGGCGGAATTGCTCGATTCCAAGGGTTACGGATTGCCGCAGCCGACCGAGTTCAGTCGACTCGAAGCGGAGAGCAGTCAGCGGCAGAAGAAGCTGTTGGCACTGTCCGGAGATCTGGATGCAGAAGTGCGTAAGTTGCTGGAGCCGAAGCGGGCCGCCGAAATTGCGGCCAGTGAGGAGAACGTGAAGCAGATCGGCGCGCATCTGCGCAAACTGCACAAGGCCTCCGGCGGACTGGAGCTGCCCTGAAAAAAAGACCGCAGCCAATGGCTGCGGTCTTTTTTATTGCCTGCAGATCAATACAAAACGCCATCGAGAATTTCGTAGACGATCCCGGTGCCCACCGCGATCAGCACGATATCACCCCCGCCCGGCGCCATTCGTAACCCGGGTACACCGGCAGACGACCTAACGCCCGACTATCCAGACGCTCGCCGTAATAGCCGTGCGGCAACGGCCGGCCACGCTCCAGATGAATCCCCGGAGGCGGCGGTGCGCCGCGCACGAAGTAGCCATGATTGTCACGAATGGTCTGGCGCACCGGGCCGAAGTCGTACGGCGGCGGGCCGCCACGGTGATCGTTTGGCGAGCCACGATGATCATTACCATGGTTGTTGTATTGGCCCTGCTGTGGGCCGCCGTGGTCATGATCATCGCGCGGATCGGCGCTGGCCAGCAGCGGTGTCACGCTGATCATCAGCACGCCCAGTCCGGCCATCAGACGTTTCGGCATTTTCATCGGGTCTTTCCTCACGGCACAAACAGCAAAAAGGGATTCAGAACGTGGTTCTGAATCCCTCGGTCTTGCTGGATTAGTCTGTGCCGCGAGGCGCTAATTCCTCTGTATCAGGAACTTTACCTTCAGCTGACGCGGGCCTTACGCACGCCTTCGGAGAGAGCCGAGCACAGGCTCAGCACGCCGTCGATGGCCTGGTCGGGTGTGGTCGCGTTGGCGATGTGATCGATCAACGCCGAACCCACCACCACACCGTCGGCCAGACGCGCGATGGACGCCGCTTGCTCCGGCGTGCGGATGCCGAAACCGATGCTGATCGGCAGATCGGTATGGCGACGCAGACGGGTCACCGCCTCTTCAACGTGCTCCAGCGTCGCCGCGCCGGCACCGGTCACACCGGCGACCGACACGTAGTAAACGAAACCGGAACTGCCATTAAGCACCTTCGGCAGACGCGCATCGTCGGTGGTCGGCGTGGTCAGGCGGATGAAGTCCAGACCCGCAGCCTGCGCCGGGTCGCACAGCTCGGCGTTGTGCTCAGGCGGCATGTCGACCACGATCAGGCCATCGACGCCAGCCTCTTTCGCATCGGCGATGAAGCGCTCAACGCCATACATGTGGATCGGGTTGAAGTAGCCCATCAGCACCAGCGGCGTATCACTGTTGCCTTCACGGAACTCGCGAACCATTTGCAGGGTTTTCATCAGGTTCTGCTTGGCGCCCAAGGCACGGATGTTCGCCAGTTGAATCGCCGGGCCGTCGGCCATCGGGTCGGTGAACGGCATGCCCAGCTCGATCACGTCGGCGCCAGCACCCGGCAAGCCTTTGAGGATCGCCAGCGAGGTGTCGTAGTCCGGGTCACCGGCGGTGACGAAGGTCACCAGCGCAGCGCGGTTCTGTTCTTTGAGATCGGCAAAACGGGTTTGCAGGCGGCTCATCAGTGTTTCTCCTGCTTAGACTGTTCCATATGGTGCATGACGGTCTGCATGTCTTTGTCACCACGGCCGGAAAGGTTGACCACCATCAGGTGATCCTTCGGCAAGTTCGGTGCGCGCTTGAACACTTCAGCCAAGGCGTGGGCGCTTTCCAGGGCAGGAATGATCCCTTCCAGGCGGCAGCATTTGTGGAACGCATCCAGCGCTTCGTCGTCGGTCACCGAGGTGTACTGAACGCGGCCGATGTCATGCAACCACGCGTGTTCAGGACCAATGCCTGGGTAATCGAGGCCGGCGGAAATCGAGTGAGCGTCGATGATCTGGCCGTCGTCGTCCTGCAGCAGGAAGGTACGGTTGCCGTGCAACACACCCGGAACGCCGCCATTCAGGCTCGCCGCATGCTTGCCGGTTTCAATGCCGTAACCGGCGGCTTCAACACCGATGATTTCAACGCTCTTGTCGTCGAGGAACGGGTGGAACAGGCCCATCGCGTTGGAACCGCCACCGATGCACGCCACCAGGCTGTCCGGCAGACGACCTTCCTGAGCCTGCAACTGATCACGGGTTTCCTTGCCGATGACGGCCTGAAAGTCGCGAACCATTGCAGGATAAGGGTGCGGGCCGGCCACGGTGCCGATCAGGTAGAACGTGTTGTCGACGTTGGTCACCCAGTCACGCAGGGCTTCGTTCATCGCGTCTTTAAGGGTGCCGGTGCCGGCCACCACCGGAATTACTTCAGCGCCCAACAGCTTCATGCGGAAGACGTTGGCCTGCTGACGTTCGATGTCAGTGGTGCCCATGTAGATCACGCAGTCCAGACCGAAACGTGCGGCGACGGTGGCCGTGGCCACGCCGTGCATGCCGGCGCCGGTCTCGGCGATGATGCGTTTCTTGCCCATGCGCCGTGCCAGCAGGATCTGGCCGATGCAGTTGTTGATCTTGTGCGCGCCGGTGTGGTTCAGCTCTTCACGCTTGAGGTAAATCTTCGCGCCGCCGCAGAACTCGGTCAGGCGTTCGGCGAAATACAGCGGGCTCGGACGCCCGACGTAGTCACGCTGGAAGTAGGCCAATTCTTCTTTGAACGCCGGATCTTCCTTGGCCGCTTCGTATTCGCGGGCCAGGTCGAGGATCAACGGCATCAGCGTTTCCGCCACGTAGCGGCCACCGAACGAACCGAACAGGCCGTTGGCGTCAGGGCCGTTACGCAGATCAGAGGTGTTCGAAGTCTGGGTCATGAGTCGCTCCAGGTGAATTCGGGTGAGAAGACAATGACGACCACTCTACCCCTGACCTTCTATGCTGAAAACCGATAAGATCGCCACAACCTGTCAGGAAAACTCACAGATACCATGAGCCAAGACCTTCCCCCGCTGAACGCCTTGCGTGCGTTCGAAGCCACCGCCCGGCTGAACAGCGTCAGTCAGGCTGCCGAACAGCTGCACGTCACCCATGGCGCGGTCAGCCGTCAGCTCAAGGTGCTGGAAGAGCACCTTGGCGCCAGTCTGTTCGTCAAAGATGGGCGCGGCTTGAAACTCACAGATGCCGGCATGCGGTTACGCGATGCCAGTGGCGAGGCGTTTGATCGCTTGCGCAGTGTTTGTGCCGAGCTCACCCAAATTACGGCCGATGCCCCGTTTGTACTCGGCTGCTCCGGAAGCTTGTTGGCGCGCTGGTTCATTCCGCGTCTGGGCCGGTTGAATGCAGATCTGCCGGATTTGCGGCTGCACCTGTCGGCGGGCGAAGGCGATCTCGATCCACGACGCCCGGGGCTGGATGCTTTGCTGCTGTTCGCCGAACCACCGTGGCCGGCGGACATGCAGGTCTATGAACTGGCCGCAGAACGCATCGGCCCGGTCATGAGTCCGCTGTTCAGTGGTTATCAACGTCTGCAAACCGCGCCAGCCTCGGCCCTGCTAAACGAACCGTTGCTGCACACCACTTCGCGCCCGCAAGCCTGGCCGAGTTGGGCGCAGCAGAACGCACTCGACGCAAAAGCAATGAAGCTCGGGCAAGGTTTTGAGCATTTGTATTATTTGCTGGAAGCAGCGGTCGCGGGTCTCGGCGTAGCCATCGCGCCGGAGCCGCTGGTGACGGAAGATTTGAAGGCCGGTCGCCTGGTTGCGCCATGGGGTTTCTGTGAAACCCCGGCGCAACTGGCGTTGTGGCTACCCAAGCGCGCCGCAGACGGGCGCGCCCGGCAACTGGCGCAATGGCTCAAGAACGAACTGCGCCAGACGGATCACTCGCCGCGCTTGAACAGCAAGTAAGCCGCCAGCAGACCGATCGCACCGACGGCCACACCGGCCGTCGTCCATGGATGTTCCTGAGCGTAATCACGGGTGGCGATCCCGGTTTCGCGGGTTTTCACTTTGACTTCTTCGTAGGCATCGCTGAGCAGGTGGCGCGAGTGCTTCAGCGCACTTTCGGCATTGCTTTTCAGCGCCTTGAGGGTCTTGCGCGACTCGTCCGAAGCGTCGTCTTTCAAGCTTTCCAACGATTTGAGCAGACTCTCGATCTCGGCTTCCATGCTTTGCAACGAGGCTTTACGTAAAGAGGTGTTGGCCATGGTGGCTCTCCTGCATTGGTGATGAGTGGCGTGTGTTGGTTGGGACTTCAGCGGTTTGAGAAAGTGCAGAAAATCTGAACTTCGCCTGCGCGGTGCCGCCGAAATCAACAGTGCAGATTCACTGCTAGTCTCAATTCCACACGCCAAGGAGATCGTTATGAGTGACCATCACACGTACAAGAAAGTCGAGCTGGTCGGTTCGTCCACCAGCAGCATCGAAGACGCCATCAACAACGCGCTGGCCGAAGCCAACAAGAGCATCAAGCATCTTGAGTGGTTTGAAGTGGTCGACACCCGTGGCCACATCAAGGACGGCAAGGCAGCGCACTTTCAGGTGACGCTGAAAGTCGGCTTCCGCATTGCCAGCAGCTGAGTTTGGTCTAGTCTTCTGAACTTGCGCGCTGGCCGAGTGCCATAGGAATGGCAAAGCGCTACAGGGTGGCTGCATCGGGTGAACGCTCGATGCCCGCCTCTTTTAATCCGACCAGGGAGTGCGACCGATGAAGAAGTTCATGTTGGCAGTAGGTTTGTTGAGCCTTGCGGGTGGTGCGTTTGCTGCCGGTAAGCCTTGTGAAGAGCTGAAAAGCGAGATTGCGGCGAAGCTGGATGCCAAGGGCGTTTCCGGGTATTCGCTGGAGATTGTTGATAAGGGCGCTGCCGCTGGTGGCAAAGTCGTTGGCAAATGCGAAGGTGGCTCGAAGGAAATCGTCTACAAGAAGTGAGCTGATCGCGCCTGAAATACAAAAAGCCGACGTGAAGGCGTCGGCTTTTTTGTGTCTGAAAGATTTGTGGTGTGTTTGAGATTGATCCCCCTCACCCCAGCCCTCTCCCCCAGGGGGGCGAGGGGGAAAGGGAGCGGATCGGGGGTTGTTCAGATCCTGAGTTCGACTCGATTTTTCAGGTCGATGTCGAGCGCAAGAAGACCTCAATCAGTCCCCTCTCCCCCTGGGAGAGGGCTAGGGTGAGGGTGCCTTTCGGCTTTTCAGCCCTTCATGACCTGCGCGAGCAGTTCGTACGAGTGCACCCGATCAGCGTGTTCATACAGATCACTGGTGAAAATCAGCTCATCCGCCTGCGTCTGCTCAACCAACACCTCAAGCTTGGCGCGGATCTTCTGCGGACTCCCCACCATCGCCAGCCCCAGGAAATCCCCCACCGCCTCACGCTCATGCGGTAGCCACAGCCCGTCCATGGTTTTCACCGGCGGACGCTGCACCAGGCTCTGCCCACGCATCAACGCCAGAATGCGCTGATACACCGACGTCGCCAGATAATCGGCTTGTTCATCGGTATCCGCCGCCACCAGCGGTACGCCGAGCATCACGTACGGCTTGTCGAGCACTGCCGACGGCTTGAAGTGATTGCGATAGACGCGAATCGCCTCGTGCATGAAGCGCGGAGCGAAATGCGAGGCGAAGGCATACGGCAAACCGCGCTCACCGGCTAATTGCGCGCTGAACAGACTGGAACCGAGCAGCCAGATCGGCACATTGGTGCCGGTGCCAGGCATCGCGATCACGCGCTGGTCCGGGGTACGCGGACCGAGGTAGCGCACCAGTTCGGCAACGTCTTCGGGGAAATCGTCAGCGCTGCCGGAGCGCTCGCGGCGCAAGGCGCGGGCAGTCATCTGATCGGAACCGGGCGCACGGCCCAGGCCGAGGTCGATCCGGCCCGGATACAGGCTTTCCAGCGTGCCGAACTGCTCGGCGATCACCAGCGGCGCATGGTTGGGCAGCATTACGCCGCCAGAGCCAACACGAATGGTCGACGTACCGCCAGCCAGATAACCGAGTAATACAGACGTCGCGGAGCTGGCGATACCGTCCATGTTGTGGTGTTCGGCCACCCAGAACCGCGTATAGCCGAATTTCTCGACGTGCTGCGCCAGATCCAGCGAGTTGCGCAGCGATTGCGCCGGGCTGCCGTTTTCGCGCACCGGTACCAGATCGAGGGTGGAAAATTTTACGTCGGACAGTTGCTTCATAAACCTGCGTCTCCGAGTGAGGAGGCAGGTTCTTCTTGCAAACGAAAACCTGCCGAATCCATAAGCGTGTTTTGTGCAATGAGGGCATATACCCGAGTTTCAATAGCAGTGATGAAATTTCCTACTAAAAAAGTCAACGATTCAGCCGGGCTGAACTTTGCTGCGGCGTCTATCCTCAGAAGCCTTGCAAGCAAAAACCACGACGACGCGGCGTTTCCGCGTCAGATCTTGAGGAGGCAGACATGGCTATCGTGAAGAAAGCATCCGCACATTGGGCAGGCGATCTGAAAACCGGTATCGGCTCGATCTCCACCGAAACCGGTGTCCTCAGAGAAGCCCCTTACGGCTTCAAGGCGCGCTTTGAGGGCGGTAAGGGCACTAACCCGGAAGAGCTGATCGGCGCCGCGCATGCCGGTTGTTTTTCCATGGCGTTTTCGATGATTCTCGGCGATGCGGGCCTGAAGGCTGACAGCATTGATACTCAGGCTGAAGTGACCCTGGATCAGGTGGATGGCGGGTTCGCGATCACTGCGGTGAAGCTGATCCTCAAGGCGAAAATCCCTGGAGCGACGCAGGAGCAGTTTGAAGAGCTGAGCAACAAGGCCAAGGAAGGGTGCCCGGTCTCGAAAGTGCTGAATGCGAAGATTACGCTTGAGGCTTCGCTGATTTCTTAAGCTTCGAAACAGGCGCTGGCTTTACCGACGCCTTCGCGAGCAAGCTCGCTCCCACATTGGTTCTGACTAAACCGGAACATTGTGGGAGCGAGCTTGCTCGCGAAGGCGATCTCGAGATCGACACAGGTTTGAAACCAAAAACACAAGTTGTGAGCGAAGTCAGAACCCTCGCTGTAAAAATATGGTCGAATAAATGACAGCAGCTTCAGCGCACACCCGTGCGCGCTGCCTCAGGGAGCTTCACTCATGAAACGTATTGGCTTGGCGATCCTCTGCAGTGCACTGGCCACTTCTGTCATTGCAGCACCCAAAGATTGCGAAGAACTGAAGAACGAAATCGAAGTAAAAATTCAGGCCAACGCCGTGCCGTCTTACACGCTGGAAATCGTCAGCAAGGAAGAGGCCGACAAACACGATGTGGCGATGGTCGTCGGCACCTGCGACAACGGCACCAAAGCGATCATTTATCAGAAGAACGATCGCTGAACCTGACTAGATAATGCAGTTGTAGTCGTAATCCTCGGCGACGATTTCTCGCTTGGCGTTATACAGCCGGGCGCTCGGTGTGAACCCCAGCGAACGCCCTTCCAGCACATAACGCTGCCCGGCCTCGAAATGGTCGTAGCGGATGTACAGGTAACACAACCGCTCTACCGGGCCGTTCATCAAACTGCCGCCACCACCAAACACTTCGAAATCAAACCGCACGCGCAATTCGTGGCTGCCCGGCGTGACCTGAAAGTAGCGCCCGTCATTCAGTCGCTGTTTGTCGAGGCGCTCGGCCATGAGCACTTTACCGCCGGGTGTCGGCGTCGAAAAATCGACCCAGGCCATCTGCGGATCGACCGGGGGCAATGGCGTCTGACAACCGGCCACAAGACTGGCAACGAGCAACAACAGCAACTGGCGCATGACGAATATCCACTGATCTGAATACTCAGCATAGCGCCGTTCAGGTGCGCTGACAGCCTGCCGGCGTGCCTTGGCCTACCACTTTGCGCTGCTCGTCATAGAGCTTGGCCCAAGGCCGGAAACCAATACTGCCGGCCTGCAACTGATAACGCTGGCCGGCGTTGAAGTCCTTGAATTTCACGCTCAACTGGCAATCGCGCCACAGCGGCTCAGCGTCGGGACCGATGTTGGTCGCCTCGACCGGAAATTGATAACGCACCTTCAACTCATGGCTGCCGGGCTGTACTTCGAAGTAGCGTTTGTCGGCAGTCGCTTGGGTATCGACCTGCAGCGCTTGCAGCGCCGTGTCCTGCTGCCGGGCATCCAGATCGATCCAGGCTTGCGAAGGGTCAGGATCGGGCATTCCGAATCCGGCACAACCGGCCAGCGTCAGCAGGCCTCCTGACAGCATCAACATGCGCATAGCGGTGCTCCTTAAGGCGGGATAGTCTTGCGGGCAGACTCTCCGGGGGATTTCTTATTTTGAGCAGGCCGTTTCCAAGCCTTGGGTTACTTGATCGCGTTTTTCGGATTTTGTTTCCGGGTGTGTTGTTTTTGTTGCTCAACGGTTGCGCCAGCGTCAGCTATTACACGCAGTTGGCCAGCGGCCAACTGCAATTGCTGCGGGCGCGCGAGCCTGTGGAAAAGGTGATCAACGATTCGAGCCGCGACGCGACACTGCGCGAACACCTGGCGCAAGCGCAAAAGGCCCGCGCCTTTGCGAGTGAACATCTGCATTTGCCGGATAACCAGAGCTATCGCCTGTACGCCGACATCCATCGCCCGTACGTGGTGTGGAATGTGTTCGCCACTCAAGAGTTCTCCCTGACACCGCAGAACCATTGTTTCCCGATTGCCGGCTGCGTGGCCTATCGCGGTTATTACAGCCAGAGCGCCGCGCGCGGCGAGGCAGCGATCCAGCGCTTGCAGGGTATGGACGTGTCGATTGGCGGTGTCGAGGCCTACTCGACGCTCGGCTGGTTCAACGACCCGATCCTCAATTCAATGATGGGCTGGGGTGATGAGCGCCTGGCCACGCTGATCTTTCATGAGCTGGCGCACCAGCGTTTCTATGTGAAGGACGACACCGAGTTCAACGAGTCCTTTGCCACGTTTGTCGAGCAGGAAGGCACGCGGCAGTGGCGGGCGTTTCGCGGGTTGCCGGCGGATACCGATTCACGGCTGAAGCAGCGCGATCAGTTTATTGAATTGGTCCTCGATACCCGTTCACGGCTGGAGAAGCTTTACGTGCAGTCAATGCCGGTTGAGCAAATGCGCGAGCGAAAAGCGGCCGAGTTCGAGCAGTTTCGCCGGGATTATCGGCTGATGAGGGACAGTCAGTGGTCCGGGGACAAGCGTTATGACGCTTGGGTGAATGCGCCGCTGAACAATGCGCGGTTGTTGCCGTTTGGGCTTTATGACCAGTGGGTCCCCGCGTTTTCGACACTATTCAAAAAGGTCGGGGGAGATTGGCTGAAGTTTTATGCTGAGGTAGAGCGGTTGGGTGGGCTGCCGGCCGCTGAGCGCAAGGCGGCACTGAAAGCGTTGGCATATCCGGAAGTCTGAGGTGGCTGAAAGGGCGTCATCGCGAGCAGGCTCACTCCTACAGGGGAATGCGTTCCACATGCAGGAGTGAGCCTGCTCGCGATAGCAATCTAATCAGCGCTGCAGAAACGCCTGATGCAACTCGTCCAGCGTTTCAAAATGATAAGCCGGCGCCTCGGCACTCAACTCTTCAAAACTGCCAAACCCATAACCGACCGCCGCCGCATCCAGCCCATTGCTGCGCGCCCCGATCAAGTCATGCTTACGGTCACCGATCATCAGCGTATCCGCAGGATCCAGCCCTTCTTCCTCGATCAGATGCGCAATCAACTCAACCTTGTTGGTCCGCGTGCCATCCAGCTCACTGCCGTAGATCACCTTGAAGTGCCGGGCAAAATCAAAATGCCGGGCGATCTCGCGGGCAAATTCCCACGGCTTCGAAGTGGCGATATACAGCTGCCGGCCTTGGCCACTGAGGGTTTCCAGCAACGGCGTGACACCATCGAACACACGGTTCTCGTACAGGCCCGTCACTTTGAAGCGCTCGCGATAGAAATTCACCGCCTGCCATGCCTTGGCCTCATCGAATCCGTAAAACTGCATGAACGCCTGCAATAACGGCGGGCCGATGAAGTGTTCCAGCTTGGTCAGATCCGGCTCATCGATGCCGAGCTTGGCGAGGGCGAACTGGATGGAACGGGTGATGCCCTCACGCGGGTCGGTCAGGGTGCCATCAAGGTCGAACAGTACGGTCTGGTAATGCATGAGAAATCCTGAGCAGGTGTAAGGCGATTCAGAGCTGGTCGTAGCCTTCGGCCAGATGCAGGTCCTTGAGTTTCACGTAGTTCGCCGCGCTGTAGGTGAAGAAAGCTTTTTCCTTGTCGGTGAGTTCTCGCACCTGTTTCACCGGGCTACCCACATAGAGGAAGCCACTTTGCAGACGCTTGCCCGGAGGCACCAGGCTGCCGGCGCCGATGATCACGTCGTCCTCGACCACCGCGCCGTCCATGACGATGCAGCCCATGCCGATCAACACGCGGCTGCCGACGGTACAGCCGTGCAGCATGACTTTGTGGGCGATGGTGACGTCATCGCCGATCAGCAGCGGGAAGCCGTCGGGGTTGAACGGGCCGGCGTGGGTGATGTGCAACACGCAGCCGTCCTGCACGCTGGTGCGCGCACCGATACGGATACGGTGCATGTCGCCACGGATCACGGTCAGCGGCCAGACAGAGCTGTCTTCGCCGATTTCGACGTCGCCGATAACCACCGCCGAGCCGTCGACAAACGCGCCTTTGTTCAAGTGCGGGGTGTGATTCTGGTACTTGCGAACGGACACGATAATTTCTCTCTCTGTCGCCGATAGCTGCGGTGAATGCCGATTGTAATTAAGATGGGGCAATGTTTCCCCAGCCAAGGTGCCAACCGTGAGCGTGAACAACCCTCTTCTGCAGTCCTACGACCTGCCGCCGTTCTCCACGATCCGTGCCGAACACGTCCTGCCCGCCATCGAAACGATCCTGGCCGACAACCGCGCCGCCATTGCCGAAATCCTCAAGACTCAGGTTCAGAACCCGACTTGGGCCGGTCTGGTACTGGCGATGGACGAACTCAATGACCGCCTCGGCGCTGCCTGGAGCCCGGTCAGCCACCTCAATGCCGTGTGCAACAGCGCCGAATTGCGTGAAGCCTACGAGTCATGCCTGCCGGCTTTGAGCGCCTACTCCACCGAGATGGGCCAGAACCGCGAGCTGTTCCAGGCTTATGAAGCGCTGGCCAACAGCCCGGAAGCCGCCGGTTTCGACGTGGCGCAAAAGACTATTCTGGAACACGCCCTGCGTGATTTCCGTCTGTCGGGTATCGATCTGCCGGAAGCCGAACAGAAACGCTACGCCGAAGTGCAGAGCAAACTGTCCGAGCTGGGCAGCCGTTTCTCCAATCAACTGCTCGACGCCACTCAGGCGTGGACCAAGCACGTCACCGACGAAGCCGCCCTCGCCGGCCTGACCGATTCAGCCAAGGCGCAAATGGCTGCTGCCGCACAGGCCAAAGGCCTCGACGGCTGGCTGATCACCCTGGAATTCCCGAGCTACTACGCGGTGATGACCTACGCGCAAGACCGCGCGCTGCGCGAAGAAGTCTATGCCGCTTACTGCACCCGCGCCTCGGACCAAGGTCCGAACGCCGGTCAGAACGACAACGGCCCGGTGATGGAAGAGATCCTCGACCTGCGTCAGGAACTGGCCAAACTGTTGGGCTTCGCCAGTTTCTCCGAGCTGAGCCTGGCCACCAAAATGGCTGAATCCAGCGATCAGGTGCTGAGCTTCCTGCGCGATCTGGCCAAGCGCAGCAAGCCGTTCGCTGCGCAGGATCTGCAACAGCTGCGCGCCTACGCCGCCGAACAGGGCTGCGCCGACCTGCAAAGCTGGGACAGCGGTTTCTACGGTGAAAAGCTGCGTGAACAACGCTACAGCGTTGCTCAGGAAACCCTGCGCGCCTACTTCCCGATCGACAAAGTGCTGGGCGGTCTGTTCGCCATCGTGCAGCGTCTGTACGGCATCGAAATCGCTGAACAGAAAGGTTTCGACACCTGGCATCCGGACGTGCGCCTGTTCGAAATCAAGGAAAACGGCCAGCACGTCGGCCGCTTTTTCTTCGATCTCTACGCCCGCGCCAACAAGCGTGGCGGTGCCTGGATGGATGGCGCCCGCGACCGTCGCCGCACCGTCGACGGCGTGCTGCAAAGCCCGGTGGCCAATCTGGTGTGCAACTTCACCCCGGCCGACAGCGGCAAGCCTGCGCTGCTGACCCACGATGAAGTGACCACGCTGTTCCACGAATTCGGTCATGGCCTGCATCACCTGCTGACCCGCGTTGATCACGCCGGCGTTTCCGGGATCAACGGTGTGGCATGGGACGCGGTCGAGCTGCCGAGCCAGTTCATGGAAAACTGGTGCTGGGAGCCGGAAGGCCTCGCACTGATTTCCGGTCACTACGAAAGCGGCGAGCCGCTGCCCCAGGACCTGCTGGAAAAAATGCTCGCGGCGAAGAATTTCCAGTCCGGCCTGATGATGGTCCGTCAGTTGGAGTTCTCGCTGTTCGACTTCGAACTGCACGCCACCCACGGCGACGGCCGCAGCGTGCTGCAAGTGCTCGAAGGCGTGCGTGACGAGGTGTCGGTGATGCGTCCACCGGCCTATAACCGTTTCCCGAACAGCTTCGCGCACATCTTTGCCGGCGGTTACGCGGCGGGTTACTACAGCTACAAGTGGGCTGAAGTGCTGTCGGCGGATGCCTTCTCCAAGTTTGAAGAGGACGGCGTGCTCAACGCTGAAACCGGTCGGGCCTTCCGTGAAGCGATTCTCGCGCGCGGCGGTTCGCAGGCGCCGATGGTGCTGTTCGTCGACTTCCGTGGCCGTGAGCCATCGATTGACGCACTCTTGCGCCACAGCGGCCTGAGTGAGGACGCGGCAGCATGAGTGAGGCACCTGTGATTACCAAGAAACGCTTTATCGCCGGGGCGGTCTGCCCCGCGTGTAGCGAGCCGGACAAGTTGATGATGTGGAACGAGGACGGCGTGCCGCACCGCGAATGTGTGGCCTGCGGTTACTCGGATACGCTAAACGAGCAAGGGCTGTCGGTACCGAAAGAACTGGGCACGCGGGTCAACACCAGCGCGCTGAACAAACCTGCGCCGGACAAGACGGTGCAGGCAGTACAGTTCTTCCCGAATCCGAAGCTCAAGAAGAAATCCGAAGACTGAGCTGCAGCTTGAAAACCTTCCACGATGCAATGTCGTGGAAGGTAGCGGATTACTTCAGATTGACTGACTGAAACCAGCTCTTCATCGAGCAGGTGGCAAACGCACTGGTGCTGCAATCACCATTGGCCAGAGCGGTGCGCAGCTTGTCGACATCGGCCTGCATCACATAACGCACGCCATCCTTGAAATGACCGCTTTCTCCAAATCCGCCCTGAGTCATTTCATTCAGCGCATCTTCCTTGCTCCAGCCTTGCACCACGATCCGGTACATCGCCGCCATCAGGCCGGTGCGGTCAGAACCGTGTTTGCAATGCATCAACACCGGACCGTTGGCTTCGGCGGACTGAATCGCGCGCAGAGTCTTGAGCACATCGGCGTCATCGACATGATTGGTGCGGTAAGGCAATTGCACCTGATTGATGCCCGGCTCTGACAACCAGTTATTGTCCGCTTCCGGAAGGAAGTTGATCACCGTGGCGACTTTCAGATTCTTCAGCAACGGCACCGCACCGCCATCGGGCAAGGCGCTGCGATAGAGCGTCGGCGACATCTGGAACAGGTTGTATTGCACTTCGACCGGTTGCGCCCAATCAGCAGGACGAACTGTCGCAGTTGCCGCAGCCTGGGCAGGCATCCAGGGCAACAGCACCAATAGCGATAAGCACAAAGCGGAAAAAAAACGCACTCGGGACATGCTGGGGTAACCGTGTCGGGGTTCATCGGTGAGAGGAACTGCAGCTTCGATGTTGAGCGGTCAAAGCCCTGTGAGGCGCTTGTCAAAGAATCGTGAATCCGCACGGTTTCATGCACTGGCATGCGGAAAACCGCTGTTTTTTTCCACTGAATCGATTCATCCCGAAGCTTAGCCTGCTACCATTTGTCACACGATGTTGCAGACGCGTCCCCATTTTCCGGGTCATACCGTCACGTCGCGACGAAAAATCCTCAAGCCGTTCGCAGAAGCGGCTGTCCCCTAATGCCTGATGAGGTGCACCCCATGTCTGATGAAAGTCGAGACAACCCGCGGCGTGAGTTCTTACGCAAATCCCTGACCCTGATACCGGTGGTCACCCTGGCTGGCACCGGTCTGGGCAGCAGCGTCTTGCAAGCAGCGCCTGAAGCCAAACCAGCTGCGCCCGCGCCGCAACCGGTTCGCACTGATGCCAGCGTGTATCAGCCGAGCTATTTCACCGCCGAAGAATGGGCGTTCATCAATGCCGCCGTCGCACAGCTGATCCCCAACGATGCCCAAGGTCCGGGTGCGCTAGAAGCCGGTGTCCCGGAATACATCGACCGCCAGATGAACACGCCGTACGCCGCCGGTGCACTTTGGTACATGCAAGGCCCGTTCAATGCCGACGCCGCTCCGGAAATGGGTTGGCAGAGCAAACTGGTGCCCAAAGAGATCTATCGACTCGGCATCGCCGCCACGGATCAGTGGGCAAAATCCCTCAACGGTAAAGTATTTGCCGAGCAAGACAGCGCTACCCGAGACGATTTGCTCAAGCAACTCGAAGCTGGCAAGCCGCAATTCGATGCGGTTCCGGCAAAGATTTTCTTCAATCTGCTGCTGCAAAACACCAAGGAAGGGTTCTTCTGCGACCCGATCCACGGTGGCAACAAAGGCATGGTCGGCTGGACCATGATCGGCTTCCCCGGCGCCCGCGCCGATTTCATGGATTGGGTGGAACGTAACGAGCAATACCCCTTCCCGGCAGTTTCGATTCGCGGCGAGAGGGCGTAAGCATGGCAGCGGTAATGAAGAAGGTTGACGCAGTGATCGTGGGCTTCGGCTGGACCGGCGCGATCATGGCCAAGGAGCTGACCGAAGCGGGTCTCAACGTGCTGGCGCTGGAGCGCGGGCCGATGCAGGACACCTACCCGGACGGCAACTATCCGCAGGTGATCGACGAACTCACCTACAGCGTGCGCAAAAAACTCTTTCAGGACATCTCCAAGGAAACCGTCACCATTCGCCACAGCGTCAACGACATCGCCCTGCCGAACCGCCAGTTGGGCGCGTTTCTGCCGGGCAATGGTGTTGGCGGCGCCGGACTGCACTGGTCGGGCGTGCACTTCCGGGTCGATCCGATCGAGTTGCGCATGCGCAGCCACTACGAAGAGCGCTACGGCAAAAGCTTTATCCCCAAGGACATGACCATCCAGGACTTCGGCGTCAGCTATGAAGAACTAGAGCCGTTCTTCGATTTCGCCGAAAAAATCTTCGGCACCTCGGGCCAGGCCTGGACGGTGAAAGGCCAATTGGTCGGTCAGGGCAAGGGCGGCAACCCGTACGCGCCGGATCGCTCCAATCCGTTCCCGCTGGAAGCGCAGAAAAACACAGTCTCCGCACAGCTGTTCGGCAAAGCAGCGACTGAAGTCGGTTACAAGCCCTACAACTTGCCTTCGGCAAACACCTCGGGGCCTTACACCAACCCTTACGGCGCACAGATGGGCCCGTGCAACTTCTGCGGTTTCTGCAGTGGTTACGTTTGCTACATGTATTCCAAGGCCTCGCCGAACGTGAACATTCTGCCGGCGCTCAAGCCGCTGCCGAATTTCGAGCTGCGGCCTAACTCGCATGTGTTGCGGGTCAATCTCGACAGCAGCAAATCCAAAGCCACCGGCGTGACCTACATCGACGGTCAGGGCCGCGAGATCGAGCAACCGGCGGATCTGGTGATCCTCGGCGCGTTCCAGTTGCACAACGTGCGTCTGATGCTGCTGTCCGGGATCGGCAAGCCATACGACCCGATCAGCGGCGAAGGCGTGGTCGGGCGTAACTTCGCCTACCAGAACATGGCGACCATCAAGGCGTTCTTCGACAAGGACACCCACACCAACAACTTCATCGGCGCCGGCGGCAACGGCGTGGCGCTGGACGATTTCAACGCCGACAACTTCGACCACGGCCCGCACGGCTTCGTCGGTGGCTCGCCGATGTGGGTCAACCAGGCCGGCAGCCGGCCGATTGCCGGCACTTCGAACCCGCCGGGCACACCTGCGTGGGGCAGTGCCTGGAAACGCGCGACCGCCGATTACTACACCCACCAGGTGTCGATGGACGCCCACGGCGCGCATCAGTCCTACCGTGGCAACTACCTCGATCTCGATCCGGTGTACCGCGACGCCTACGGCTTGCCGCTGCTGCGGATGACCTTCGACTGGCAGGAAAACGACATAAAGATGAACCGCTTCATGGTCGAGAAAATGGGCAAGGTCGCCGAAGCGATGGGCCCGAAAGCCATCGCGGTGATCGGCAAGAAAGTCGGCGACCACTTCAATACGGCGTCGTACCAGACCACCCACCTCAATGGTGGCGCGATCATGGGCACCGATCCGAAGAAGAGCGCGCTGAACCGCTACTTGCAGAGCTGGGACGTGCACAACGTCTTCGTCCCGGGCGCCTCGGCCTTCCCGCAGGGCCTCGGTTACAACCCGACCGGGCTGGTTGCTGCGCTGACCTATTGGTCGGCGAAGGCGATCCGCGAGCAATACCTGAAAAACCCCGGCCCGCTGGTTCAGGCTTAAGGAGCGATGACCATGAAAAATCTCGTTATCGCGACTCTGGCGCTGCTCGGCAGTGCCGCAATCCATGCGGCTGAAGTTGATCAAAGTTTGATCAAACAGGGCGAATACCTTGCCCGCGCCGGTGACTGTGTGGCCTGCCACACTGCCAAGGGCGGCAAACCGTTCGCCGGTGGCCTGCCGATGGAAACCCCGATCGGCACGATTTACTCGACCAACATCACCCCGGACAAAACCGGCGTCGGTGAATACAGCTTCGAAGACTTCGATCAGGCCGTACGCCATGGCGTCGCCAAAAACGGCAGTACGTTGTACCCGGCGATGCCGTATCCGTCCTACGCGCGTGTCAGCGAAACCGACATGCAAGCGTTGTACGCGTACTTCATGCACGGCGTAGAACCGGTGGCGCAGGAAAACAAGGCCAGCGACATTCCGTGGCCGTTGAGCATGCGTTGGCCGTTGATGGGCTGGCGCTGGATGTTTGCGCCGAAGGTCGAGGACTACAAGGCAGTCGGTGACGACGCCGTCATCAGCCGTGGCGCGTATCTGGTCGAAGGCCTCGGCCATTGCGGTGCCTGCCATACGCCACGCGCGCTGACCATGCAGGAAAAATCCCTGAGTGCGGCTGACGGCACAACCTTTCTCGCCGGCAGTGCGCCGCTGGAAGGCTGGATCGCCAAGAGTCTGCGCGGCGATCACAAGGATGGCCTCGGCAGCTGGAACGAGGAACAACTGGTGCAGTTCCTCAAGACCGGGCGCAGCGACCGCAGCGCCGTGTTCGGCGGCATGAGCGACGTGGTCACCCACAGCATGCAATACATGACCGATGCCGACCTGACGGCGATTGCCCGCTACCTCAAATCACTGCCGGCCACTGATCCGAACGATCAACCGCATCAGTACGATGAAAAAGCCGCCAAAGCCTTGTGGAACGGTGACGACAGTCAGCGCGGAGCTGCGGTGTACATCGACAACTGCGCGGCGTGCCACCGCACCGATGGTCACGGCTACACCCGGGTGTTCCCGGCGCTGGCGGGCAATCCGGTGCTGCAATCGGCAGACCCGACTTCGTTGATTCACATCGTGCTCAGGGGCGGTACGTTGCCGGCGACGCACACGGCACCGTCGACGTTCACCATGCCGGGCTTTGCCTGGCGCCTGTCGGACCAGGAAGTGGCGGATGTGGTGAGTTTCATTCGTGGCAGTTGGGGCAACAAAGGCGCGCCAGTTGACGCTGAAGATGTAGCCAATCTACGCAAGAACGATATGCAAACGACTTCCGGGGATGATTTGGGGCAAGTCACTACGCATAACTGACGGATGTGATTGATACGCCGTTGGCACGGTTCGACTTTTCGTGCGGTGTCAGCGGCCGATCAACGCTTGGGCTGAAAGCCTTTAAACTGCGCAAATGCATCGGCCAGCTGCAGATAAAGCTTCTCGTCGTATTTGTCGATGTCGCCATCGCCGTCAGTATCGACGGCGTCTTCGGAGATCAGGTCATAACGACCATTGGCCTGCGACGACGAAGCAAAAAGCGCATAGTCGTAATCCATCATTTCGGTCGCGTCCTCGCTGTAGTGATAAAAAGCGATTTCCGGACTTGCATCCCGATCCATATCCGCGATTTCCAGCAGTATTCTGATAGCCATGGATGAAACCCTGCAGATTGATTGCGTGCTTGAGATTAGGTTTGGCGAGAATTCCGGTCTACTGTCAAAGCTGACAGGGTGTATGCCCAGCCAGTCCTTTACCGGCCACCTGCCATTTACCGTCTCTTCTTCTAAAACAATAAAGCCCTGCATGAGTCGTCATGCAGGGCTTTATTTTTATTTGCTGTGAGATTCTTACATTTTCAATTACGGATTAACGATACTTACATAAGCCTTGGCCAGTGCAATCAACTTCGCTTTGTCGTCGTTATCAATATCGCCATCACCGTCCACATCTTTCTTGTTGGTGCGAACAGTGAACGTTTTGCCACGGTCGCTGGACACCGCCACTACGTAGATCGAGTCGACCAGCGCCTCGGTAGGCAGTTCCTGTTCGGCGTTCCAGCCCAGTTCCTTTCGTGCCAGTTGCATCGAAACAATGGTGTTGGGTTCCGATGCATTGGGTTGCATCATTTGCACAAAGACACCGCGTTGATTGAGGTAAGACATGAATTAAATCCTTTTAATTTAGTTATCGGACAAGTGCCACTCGGAGTAGCCAAGGCTATCTTTGATAACTTGTCGCGACAATCGAACATATGTATCTCGGGTTGTACTTCGGCTCTGCACCTATATATAAATTTTGGAACTCAACAAGTATCCCATCGCTGAACGGTACTGGATCACAGCGGGCTTGCTCATGTACTGTATGCATATACAGATCTGGAGCCTGCCCAATGATCAACCCTCTCCCCCAGCGCGGTCGCGGCACCGCCAGCAACCCGCACAACCGCTTCGCGCCGAACCGTTCGGTGGCCGAGGATGACGGCTGGTATCAGGAGGTGCCGCTGACCCAAGGCACCGAGGTGATGATCGAAACCGCGAAAACCATCATTACCCGCAATACCTCTCCGGATCTGCCCTTCGACCGCTCGATCAATCCCTACCGTGGCTGCGAGCATGGCTGCATCTATTGCTACGCACGGCCCAGCCACGCTTACTGGGACATGTCGCCAGGGCTGGACTTCGAAACCAGACTGATCGCCAAGACCAACGCCGCCCAAGTGCTGGAAGAACAGCTCGGGAAAAAAGGCTATCAATGTGCGCCGATCAATCTGGGCTCCAACACCGATCCGTATCAGCCGATCGAGCGCGAACACAAAATCACCCGGCAGACCCTCGAAGTGCTGCTGCGTTACCGGCACCCGGTGACCATCGTCACCAAAGGCTCGCTGATTCTGCGCGATCTCGACCTGCTGACTGAGTTGGCCGAGCAACGCCTGGTCGCGGTGATGATCAGCCTGACCACGCTCGATGACGAGCTCAAACGCATCCTCGAACCGCGCGCTGCTGCACCCAAAGCGCGATTGCGCGCCATTCGGGTCATGCGCGAAGCAGGCATACCGGTCGGCGTGCTGTGTTCGCCGATGATTCCGATGATCAACGACAGCGAGATCGAAAACCTGCTTAACGAAGCCCACGCGGCCGGAGCACAAAGCGCTGCCTATATGATGCTGCGCTTGCCGCTGGAAGTGGCGCCGCTGTTCGAAGAATGGCTTCAGGCGCACTATCCGCAACGCGCCGCGCATGTGCTGAGCCTGATCCGCCAGAGCCGTGGCGGCGAGCTCTACGACAGCCGTTTCGGCGCGCGCATGCGCGGCGAAGGAGTGTTCGCCGACCTGCTCGCGCAACGATTTGCCAAAGCCATCAAGCGTCTGGGCATTAATCACCGCGAAAGCTACAACCTCGATTGCACTGCCTTCTGTCCGCCGGGTCGCCAGATGTCGTTGATTTAGCGACAATTAGCCTATGGTTGAGGGGTTGGAATCCTTCCGCCGAAATCACTCAGTCACGTTTTTTGTGACCTGGAACACACGTGCTAGAGCGTTTGATTAAGTTTGAGTTAAGTTTCGGCGGCTACCTTGTTCATCGAGTGACTGACGGGTCGGGATGACCCGGATGTTTTAAACAGCCACTGGCTTCATACCGGAATACATGGGAACGACTCCCCTAATCCGCCAAAGAGGATGAATCATGAGTGACAAGGATAAACAGCCGTTGGCTGCGTCGGCGCAAACCCCTGAAGCGGAATCCGCCGATGCAGCGCTGCGACAGATCGTAGACGGCTTTTTGCATTTTCATCATGAGGTCTTTCCCCAGCAGGAAGAACTCTTCAAGAAACTCGCCACGGCCCAGGCGCCAAAGGCGATGTTCATCACCTGCGCCGACTCGCGCATCGTCCCTGAACTGATCACCCAGAGCTCGCCGGGCGATCTGTTCGTGACCCGTAACGTCGGCAACGTTGTCCCGCCTTACGGCCAGATGAACGGCGGCGTATCCACCGCGATCGAATACGCGGTGCTGGCGCTGGGCGTGCAGCACATCATCATCTGCGGCCACTCCGATTGCGGCGCCATGCGTGCGGTGCTCAATCCGGACAGCCTGGAAAAAATGCCGACGGTCAAAGCCTGGCTGCGCCACGCTGAAGTCGCGAAAACCATGGTGCACGACAACTGTCACTGCGCCGACGAAAAAGAAAGCATGCCGATCCTCACCGAGGAAAACGTCATCGCCCAATTGCAGCACTTGCGTACCCATCCTTCGGTAGCCTCGCGCATGGCGAACGGTCATCTGTTCATCCATGGCTGGGTCTACAACATCGAAACCAGCGAAATCAAAGCTTACGACGCGGATCAGGGACGTTTCCTGCCGCTCGATGGTAGCCATCCGATTCCGGTGGCGACGCCCAAAGCGCGCTTCTAAATCTTCCTAAACATCTGTGTGGTTTGACGCCGGCCGCTGTTTCAGCGGTTCGGCGAAGCCATGCCTGAAGAAAACTTCGGGAGAATCGCCATGCGTGCGGCTCAATTGAAAGCGGTGTTGCCACGGGAGTTGCTCGCTTCAGTGGTTGTGTTTCTGGTCGCGTTGCCGCTGTGCATGGGTATCGCGATTGCGTCAGGGTTGCCACCGGCCAAAGGTCTGATCACCGGGATCATCGGCGGTCTGGTGGTTGGCTGGCTGGCGGGTTCGCCGTTGCAGGTCAGCGGGCCGGCGGCGGGTCTGGCGGTGTTGGTGTTTGAACTGGTGCGCCAGCACGGCATTGAAATGCTGGGGCCGATTCTGCTGCTCGCCGGTTTCCTGCAACTGGTGGCCGGGCGCTTGAAGCTCGGTTGCTGGTTTCGGGTCACGGCGCCAGCGGTGGTGTACGGGATGCTGGCGGGGATTGGCGTGTTGATCGTGCTGTCGCAGGTGCATGTGATGCTTGATGCGTCACCGAAGCCCTCTGGCCTGGATAACCTCACGGCGTTCCCGGCGGCTGTGGCGCAGGCCTTGCCGTCGTTCGGCTGGCAGGCCGGGCTGTTGGGGCTGTCGACGATTGCGGTGATGTGGTTGTGGGAAAAATTTCGCCCACATTCGTTGCGCTTCGTTCCGGGTGCGTTGCTCGGCGTGGGTCTGGCGACAGCTGCCAGTCTGCTGCTGGCGTTGCAGGTCAAACGTGTTGAAGTACCGGCGAATCTGGCCGAAGCCATTGACTGGCTGAAACCGGCGGACCTGCTCAGCCTGGCCGATCCTACGCTGCTGATCGCCGCGTTCGCCGTGGCGTTTATCGCCAGCGCCGAAACCTTGTTGTCCGCCGCTGCGGTGGATCGCATGCACAGCGGCGTGCGTTCGGACTTCGACCGTGAGCTGTCGGCGCAAGGTGTCGGCAACATGCTCTGCGGTCTGCTCGGCGCGCTGCCGATGACCGGGGTGATCGTGCGCAGTTCGGCCAACGTCCAGGCCGGCGCAACCACGCGTTACTCGACGATCTTCCATGGTCTGTGGCTGCTGGCGTTCGTGCTGTTGCTGTCGAGTGTGCTGCAAAGCATTCCGGTGGCGAGTCTGGCGGGTGTGCTGGTGTACACCGGGTTCAAACTGGTCGATCTCAAAGCGTTTCGAGGTCTGGGTCGTTATGGGCGGATGCCGATGTTCACCTATGCGGCGACGGCGCTGGCGATCATCTTCACTGACCTGTTGACCGGGGTGTTGATCGGTTTCGGTCTGACGATGTTGAAACTGGCGTTCAAGGCTTCGCGATTGAAGATCAGCCTGATCGATCTGCCGCAGGACGGCGAGATGGAGTTGCGTCTGGTCGGCGCGGCGACATTCCTCAAAGTGCCGGCGTTGACGCAAGTGCTGGGCAGTATTCCGCAAGGCACCACGGTGCATGTGCCGCTCAATAACCTGAGCTACATCGACCATTCGTGTCTGGAGTTGCTGGAGGAGTGGGGCCGGGCGAATGCGGCGAAGGGTTCGAAGCTGTTGATTGAGTCGCGCGGGTTGAAGCGCAGGCTTGAGGGACGGATTCGAACCACCACCGGTATCGGTGCGGCCGGCTAAAAAACCCGTTGTGCATACAAACCCTGTGGGAGCGAGCCTGCTCGCGAAAGCGATGTATCAGCCAACAGAGATGTTGAATGATCGACCGCATTCGCGAGCAGGCTCGCTCCCACATTGGATCTATGGCGTATGAGGATTACGCGGCAGGCTGGTCCAGTTCCAGGCCTACACCCAGTCGGCGGCCCATGCACGGCCAGCGTTTCCACGCGGCGCCGGTGTCCGGGCTGCTGAGTTTACCGCGGTAGGCTTCTACCGATTCCAGGGCAAAACTCTCGTCGTTGAGCATCTCGTCGATGGCGTGATGCACCGCTTCGTCCAGTTGGTTGGCAAATTCCTCACCGATCAATTGGTGAGCAATCAAGTTAGCGACCGTCATGTCCAAGGGGATCAGTGGCTGGCCGAAATGCTTGATGTACAGGTCGTTGACCTCTTCGACAAAACGGTGCGCCAGATAGGCTTCGTCGAGCAGGCTGTCCAGGCCAACGTGCCCGGCCATGATGGCTGGCGGCTGGAGGAAATACTGCTCGGCGATTTTCAGCACCGGTTTGATCTGCGATTCGATTCCCGCTTCCCTGGCAACTTCATTGGCTGCATCCAGCAGGTCTGGCACTTCATCAATGTATGCGGCGACAAAACGCGTCAGCACACCGTTGGCGTCGGCTTCCGGCAATTGGATCGCCGGGTGTAAATGAGGCAGCTTGCTTTCCAGCTGACGGGTCAGCAGGCCGGTTTCTTTTTCGTGTTGTTGGGCTTTTTGGATCTGCTCGCGCAATGCGGCGGTGTTCATGAAAACTCCAGGAAACAAGGCAACGAAATAGGGAAGACATAACTTAGCTGGCTTACGAAAAATGCTAAGACGCATTTGTCATAATTATTTCATCCTTGATGCACCTGCGTTATATCGGTTTGCCACCACTCGTCTGCATCCTTCTCCATTCGTGCCCTTGAACGCAAGTGCCAGCTGTTTCAGTTCATTTACGTGCGCACATTGCAATTTCCCGTCGCTGTCTATACTCGCCATTGAATGGAGTTAGCTGATGACGCCCGACTGCACCCGCAGCAAGGCCCGGCGATTCAAGTTCGTAGTCTGATGCAGCCGCTCCCTTGCCGCAGGCGAAAGCCGGCGGGATAACAAGAACGATAAGGGGAACCCGCAATGATGCGACATCCACACGTCTGGATGGGCCTCCTGTTGTGGTCGATTTTCAGTCCGGCACACGCTGCCTGGACTGTAAATATGGCGCCTGGAGCGACTGAAATCAGTCACGCAGTATTCGACCTGCACATGACCATTTTCTGGATCTGTGTGGTGATCGGGATCATCGTCTTCGGCGCCATGTTCTGGTCGATGATGGTGCACCGCCGTTCTACCGGGCAGGTCGCCGCAAAATTCCACGAAAGCACTACCGTCGAAATTCTCTGGACCGTCGTACCGTTCCTGATTCTGGTGGCGATGGCCGTACCGGCGACCGCCACCCTGATCAAGATGTACGACACCAGTGAGCCGGATATCGATATCCAGATCACCGGTTATCAGTGGAAGTGGCACTACAAATACCTGGGCCAGGACGTCGAGTTTTTCAGCAACCTGGCCACTCCCGCCGAACAGATCCACAACAAGGAAACCAAGGGCGAGCATTACTTGCTCGAGGTCGACAAGCCGTTGGTGCTGCCGACCGGCGCCAAAGTGCGCTTCCTCGTGACTTCCGCCGACGTCATTCACTCCTGGTGGGTGCCGGCCTTCGCGGTGAAACGCGATGCGATCCCGGGATTCGTCAACGAGGCGTGGACGCGCATCGACAAGCCCGGCATCTACCGTGGCCAGTGCGCCGAATTGTGCGGCAAGGATCACGGCTTCATGCCGATCGTGGTCGAGGTCAAAGAGAAGGCCGACTACGACAAATGGCTCGCCGACCGCAAAGCCGAGGCTGCGCAGCTCAAAGAGCTGACCAGCAAGGAATGGACCCTCGACGAACTCAAGGAACGCGGCGACAAGATCTATCACACCACCTGCGTCGCCTGTCACCAGGCCGAAGGTCAGGGCCTGCCGCCGATGTTCCCGGCGCTCAAAGGCTCGAAAATCGCCACCGGACCGAAAGAAGGCCACTTGAGCATTGTCTTCCACGGCAAGCCCGGCACCGCCATGGCGGCGTTCGGCAAGCAGTTGTCGGAAGTCGATATCGCAGCGGTCGTGACCTACGAACGTAACGCCTGGGGCAACAACAAGGGCGACATGGTCACGCCAAAAGAAGTGCTGGAGCTGAAACAGGCGGAAAGCAAATGAGCCGGTCTATCGCGTACCTCGTGAACCGGTCGGGGCAGAGCGCCCCGGCCTGCCTCATCCACTCACGTAAAGGAGACCGGCCATGAGCGCTGTCATCGATGACCACGGTCATGCCGACCACGCCCACGGCCCCGCCAAAGGCCTGATGCGCTGGGTGCTGACCACCAACCACAAGGACATCGGCACGCTGTACCTGTGGTTTGCGTTCTCCATGTTTCTGCTCGGCGGCACGTTCGCGATGGTGATTCGCGCCGAACTGTTCCAGCCCGGCTTGCAGATCGTCGAGCCGGCGTTCTTCAACCAGATGACCACCATGCACGGTCTGGTGATGGTCTTCGGTGCGGTGATGCCGGCGTTTGTCGGCCTCGCCAACTGGATGATCCCGTTGATGATCGGCGCGCCGGACATGGCCTTGCCCCGGATGAACAACTTCAGCTTCTGGCTGTTGCCGGCGGCGTTCCTGATCTTGGTGTCGACGCTATTCACCCCCGGCGGCGGGCCGAACTTCGGCTGGACGTTCTATGCGCCGCTGTCGACGACGTATGCACCGGAAAGCGTGACCTTCTTCATCTTCGCCATCCACTTGATGGGCATCAGTTCGATCATGGGCGCGATCAACGTGATCGCCACCATCCTCAATCTGCGCGCACCCGGCATGACGCTGATGAAAATGCCGCTGTTCGTCTGGACCTGGCTGATCACCGCGTTCCTGCTGATCGCGGTGATGCCGGTGCTGGCCGGGTGCGTGACGATGATGCTGATGGACATCCACTTCGGCACCAGCTTCTTCAGCGCTGCCGGTGGCGGTGACCCGGTGCTGTTCCAGCATGTGTTCTGGTTCTTCGGCCATCCCGAGGTGTACATCATGATCCTGCCGGCCTTCGGCGCCGTCAGCTCGATCATCCCGACCTTCTCGCGCAAGCCGCTGTTCGGCTACACCTCGATGGTCTACGCGACGGCGAGCATCGCCTTCCTGTCGTTCATTGTCTGGGCGCACCACATGTTCGTGGTCGGCATTCCGCTGGTGGGCGAGCTGTTCTTCATGTACGCCACGCTGTTGATCGCGGTGCCGACCGGGGTGAAGGTGTTCAACTGGGCCAGCACCATGTGGCAAGGCTCGCTGACCTTCGAAACGCCGATGCTGTTTGCCGTGGCGTTCGTGATCCTGTTCTCCATCGGCGGTTTCTCCGGACTGATGCTGGCCATCGCCCCGGCGGACTTCCAGTACCAGGACACCTACTTTGTGGTCGCGCACTTCCACTACGTGCTGGTGCCGGGGGCGATCTTCGGGATCTTCGCGTCGACCTATTACTGGCTGCCGAAATGGACCGGCCACATGTACGACGAAACCCTCGGCAAGCTGCATTTCTGGCTGTCGTTCGTCGGCATGAACCTGACCTTTTTCCCGATGCACTTCGTCGGTCTTGCGGGAATGCCGCGGCGGATTCCGGACTACAACCTGCAATTCGCCGACTTCAACATGGTCTCGTCGATTGGCGCGTTCATGTTCGGTGCGACGCAGATTTTCTTCCTGTTCATCGTCATCAAGACCATTCGCGGCGGCCCGCCAGCACCGGCCAAACCGTGGGATGGTGCGGAAGGTCTGGAGTGGAGCGTGCCGTCACCGGCGCCGTATCACACCTTCACCACACCGCCGGAAGTGAAATGAAACGCTTGGCTTTTGTAGGAGTGAGCCTGCTCGCGATGGCGGTGTGTCGGGCACACCGCGGTGCACCCATCGCGAGCAGGCTCACTCCTACAGGGTTTGGTGGGGAGGCATGAACCATGGCTGATTCGATCTCGATGAAAAAACTCGTCACCCGCCTGCTCGGCGTGGTGGTGGCGATGTTTGTCTTCGGTTTTGCCTTGGTGCCGATCTACGACGTGATGTGCAAAGCCTTCGGCATCAACGGCAAGACCGCCGGGCAGTACGAGGGTGAGCAGGTGGTCGACACTTCGCGCCAGGTGCGTGTGCAGTTTCTGTCGACCAACAACGTCGACATGCCGTGGGACTTTTACCCCAAGCATGACGAACTCACCGCCAACCCCGGCGCGGTCAACGAGATGATCTTCATCGCGCGCAACCCCACCGACAAACCGATGAGTGCGCAAGCCGTGCCGAGCATCGCGCCGAGCAACGCCGCGGCATACTTCCACAAGACCGAATGCTTTTGCTTTACCCAGCAGGTGCTGCAGCCCGGTCAACAGATCGAGATGCCGGTGCGCTTCATTGTTGACCGCGACATGCCCAAGGATGTGAAGCACCTGACGCTGTCCTACACGCTGTTCGATATCACCGCCCGACATCCGCCGGTGGCTGTAAACACTGGCGGTTGAGCGTGCCCGATAAGGAGAACAATAAATGGCAACTCATGAGCATTATTACGTTCCGCCGCAAAGCAAATGGCCGATCATCGCGACATTCGGCATGGCCATCACCGTGTACGGCCTCGCCACCTGGTTCAACGATCTGAAGGCAGCGCGCCCGGAATCCCACGGCCCGTACATCTTTTTCGTCGGTGGCCTGTTGCTGGCGTACATGCTGTTCGGCTGGTTCGGGGCGGTGATCAAGGAAAGCCGCGCGGGGCTTTATAGCCCGCAGCTCGATCGCTCGTTCCGCTGGGGCATGAGTTGGTTCATCTTCTCCGAAGTGATGTTCTTCGTCGCCTTCTTCGGTGCGCTGTTTTACGTGCGGCACGTCTCCGGACCGGCGCTCGGCGGTGAGGGCACCAAAGGCATCGCGCACATGCTCTGGCCGAACTTCCAGTTCACCTGGCCGTTGCTGCACACGCCGGATCCGAAACTGTTCCCGCCGCCAAAAGAAGTCATCAGCCCGTGGGGCCTGCCGCTGATCAACACAATTCTGCTGGTCAGCTCCAGCGTGACCATCACCATCGCCCACCATGCGCTGAAAAAGGGCCATCGCGGCGCACTGAAAATCTGGCTGGCGATCACCGTGCTGCTGGGCTGCGCGTTTCTCGGCTTCCAGGCTGAGGAATACATGCACGCCTACCACGAACTGGGCCTGACCCTCGGTTCCGGTATTTATGGCGCGACGTTCTTCATGCTCACCGGTTTCCACGGCGCCCACGTGACCATCGGCACGATCATTCTGTTTGTGATGCTGATGCGCATCATGAAGGGCCACTTCGACAACGAGCACCAGTTCGGCTTCGAAGCGGCGAGCTGGTATTGGCACTTCGTCGACGTGGTCTGGATCGGTCTGTTTATCTTCGTCTACGTACTCTGAGGATCACCACTACCAAGGCGCATGCGACACCAATTGGCCGCTGTAAAAGCCCCAGGCGATCAAGCCGACGGTGGTGGCGGCCAATGCCACCCGAACACTCAAGGCGATGACCAGGCGATTCGAGCTGCTGTCGTCCTTGACCAGGAAAAACAGGCCGCTGAACAGGCTGATCACCGTGGCAATCAGCATCAGGACGATGGCTGTTTTGAGCATGGGAAGAACTCCGGGGGACAGGCGATGCAGTTGAGTATAGCGATCGCAACGACTGACTTTGTGGCGCAGCCATGAAGCGCTTTCGCCCGGGCGTGATACCGACCGTGGTGGTGGCGTTGTTGCTGCCGTTGCTGGTTTCGCTAGGCTTCTGGCAATTGAGCCGGGGTGCCGAGAAAACCGCTCTGCTCACCAGCTACGCCGAACGCCGCGCGGCCGAACCGATGGCCAGCAGCGAACTGCTCAATAGCGCTGATCCGGCTTATCGCCGCGTGCATCTGCACGGCCAGTTCGATGCCGCGCACAGCTTGCTGCTGGATAACCGTCAGCGTAACGGCAAGGTCGGCGTCGAGCTGGTGCAACCGTTTCAGGATCAACGCACAGGCCTGTGGCTGCTGGTTAATCGCGGCTGGCTGCCGTGGCCGGACCGCCGCGTGCCGCCGCAATTCACCACGCCTTCCGAAGCCTTGAATGTCGATGCCTGGGTCTACGTCGCCCCCGGCGCCACTTTTCAACTTCATGCCGATCCGGTCAGCAACACCTGGCCGCAAACCATCACTGCCGTCGAACCCGCCAAGCTGTGGAAAACCCTTGAGCGCGACGGCTTTACCTACGAGTTACGCGCCGAACCCGGCCCGGCCAGCTACGAGGCCGATTGGCCGGTGGTCGCCATGGGCCCGGAAAAACACCTCGGTTACGCCGTGCAGTGGTTCGCCATGGCCACCGCCCTGCTCGGCCTCTACGTCTATTTGGGCTTGCACAACGCAAAGGAGAAACACCATGGGAACGGCCATGAATCCACCCAGCATGTCTGAGGCGAAACCTGCCGCCACCCGTCGTCGCGGGCGCATTCAGTTGCTGCTGATATTGCTCGGCGTGATCGGCCCGATGGTGCTCGCCACCGGCATGTACAAATTGCAGTTCTGGGTGCCGGAGGGTCGCAGCTATCACGGCGAACTGATCGGCAACGGCCAGACCCGCGCCGACCTCGGCGTGCAGGCCGACGAGGAGCGCTGGCAGATGCTGGTCACCGCGCCGAAGGATTGCGCGGTGGATTGCCAGCAACTGGTGTATCTGGCGCGGCAGATCCAGATCGGCCTCGGTCGCGATGCCGGCCGCGCCAGCCACGCTCTCGCCATGGCGCAACCGGTGAGCGCCGATTACGAGGCCAAGCTCAACCGCGAATATCCACAGCTGCAACGCTATCCGCTGGACGCTACATCGTTCAGTAAAACCACGGGCGACAAAGCCACGCCGCAGCTGTGGATCATCGACCCCCACGGCAATCTCGTACTGCGTTACGAGCCGAATGTGAAAGGCAAGGATCTGCTCAACGACCTGCGTCACCTGCTGAAACTGTCGAACATCGGATAAGGGCATCGTCATGGCCAAACCTGGATTTCGCCTCGCGCTGTTTGCCACCCTGCTGGCGCTGATTGTGGTGCTGCTCGGCGCCTATACGCGCCTGACCCACGCCGGCCTTGGCTGTCCGGACTGGCCGGGTTGCTACGGGTTTATCAGCGTGCCGAAAAGCGAAGCGCAACTGGCCCATGCCGAACTGCATTACCCCGACTCACCGGTGGAGGCGCACAAGGGCTGGAACGAGATGATCCACCGCTACTTCGCCGGCACCCTCGGCCTGCTCATTTCGATTCTGGCCGGGCGCGCGTGGGTCAATCGACGTCATCCGGGGCAGCCGTTGAAGCTGCCGCTGTTTCTGCTCGCGGTGGTGTTCGCGCAAGCGGCGTTCGGCATGTGGACGGTGACGCTCAAACTCTGGCCGCAAGTGGTCACCGGGCATTTGCTCGGCGGTTTTGCGACGTTGAGTTTGCTGTTTTTGCTGACCTTACGACTGTCCGGCGTGCTGCCGGCACTGACCGTGCCCAAGCGTTTGCAGTATTGGGCGACAGCGGGATTGTTGTTGGTGATTGGCCAGATCGCGCTGGGTGGCTGGGTCAGTTCCAACTACGCGGCGGTGGCCTGCATCGATTTCCCAACCTGCCACGGGCAATGGCTGCCGCCAGCGGATTTCGCCAACGGTTTTCACCTGACTCAACACATCGGCCCGAATTATCTCGGCGGACAACTCGACAGCGATGCACGCACGGCGATTCACCTGACTCATCGTATCGGCGCGCTGCTGGTGACGCTGGTGCTGCTCGGCCTCGCCTGGCAATTGAAAGTGGTTGGCATGACGCGGCTGGCCGGGCTGGTGCTTATTGCCCTCGCAGCGCAGATCACCCTCGGCATCAGCAACGTGCTGTTCCATCTTCCGCTGCCGGTGGCTGTCGCGCATAACGCTGGCGGCGCGGCGCTGTTGCTGACCATGGTGCTGGTCAATTACCACGCGCGCACCAGCCTGGTCCGGGTCAAACAACCGGTGCTCGCGCGCTGGCGCCTGAGCCCGCGCAAACACACGGCCGCGCCCATCACCATAAAAGGAGAAACGCCGTGGCGATTCTGATTGGCGAGCGCCCGCATCAGGCGATCTGGCGTGATTATCTGGAGCTGACCAAACCGAAAGTCGTGGTGCTGATGCTGATCACCTCGCTGGTTGGCATGTTCCTCGCGACCCGTGCCGGGGTGCCGTGGACGGTGCTGGTGTTCGGCAATCTGGGGATTGCCCTGTGTGCCGGTGGTGCGGCGGCGGTCAACCATGTGGTGGATCGGCGCATCGATGCGGTGATGGCGCGTACGCATAAACGGCCGCTAGCCGAGGGCCGGGTTTCACCGGCGGCGGCACTGACGTTTGCCTTGGTGCTGGCGTTGCTCGGTCAGGCGTTGTTGCTGACTTTCACCAATCCGCTGACCGCTTGGCTGACCTTGGCTTCGCTTCTTGGTTATGCAGTGATTTACACCGGCTTCCTCAAACGCGCGACGCCGCAGAACATCGTCATCGGTGGCCTCGCCGGTGCTGCCCCGCCATTACTGGGCTGGACCGCAGCCACCGGCCACGTCAGCGCCGAACCGTTGTTGCTGGTGCTGATCATCTTCGCCTGGACCCCACCGCACTTCTGGGCGCTGGCGATTCATCGCAAGGAGGAATACGCCAAGGCCGACATCCCGATGCTGCCAGTCACCCACGGCGAGCACTACACCAAGGTGCACATTCTGCTCTACACCTTCGCGCTGCTGGCGGTGAGTCTGCTGCCGTACGTGATTCACATGAGCGGCATGCTCTACCTGATTTGCGCGCTCTGCTTGGGCGCGAGGTTTCTGCAATGGGCCGTGGTGCTGTACCGTGGCACTCGGCCGCACGCGGCGATCAACACCTTCAAGTACTCTATTTGGTACTTGTTCCTGTTGTTCATCGCCCTGCTCGTAGACCACTACTTACTGTTGAACCTATGACTCGAACCCAGAAAACCGTCTTCATCCTCGTCGCCGTGATCGCGCTGATCCTGGGACTTACCGTCAACAAAGTGCTGAGCGGCAAGGGCCAGGGCGACCCGACTGCGCTGATCGACGCCGGCATTATCCTGCTGCCGCAGAGCCGCAATCTGCCGGATGTGACGATGACCGATCAGGACGGTAAACCGGTGGCGATCAACGAGTTGAAAGGCAAGTGGAGCCTGCTGTTCTTCGGCTACACCTTCTGCCCGGACATCTGCCCGACTACGTTGGCGCAGCTGCGGCAGATTAAGAGTGAACTGCCGAAAGACGCTGTGGACAAGTTGCAGATCGTGCTGGTCAGCGTTGACCCGAACCGCGATAACCCGAAGCAGTTAAAGCAGTACCTGGGCTATTTTGATCCGCAGTTCATTGGCCTGACACCGACTTCGATTGAAGAGCTGCAGAAGGTGGCGAACGCGGTGAGTATTCCTTTTATTCCGGCGGATACGAGCAAGCCGAATTACACCGTTGACCATAGCGGCAATCTTGCGGTGATCGGGCCGGACGGGACGCAGCGGGGGTTTATCCGAGCGCCGCTGAACAATGCCAAACTGGTTGCGCAACTGCCGGTCATGCTTAACCGCAAATAAAAGCTGAAGAGCGAAAAGCCCCTCACCCTAGCCCTCACGAAACGTCGGACCGCCCAGAGGGAGAGGGAACTGACCGAGGTGTTTGTTCGAGTTGCGCCGACCTGCAATTATGAGTCGAACTCAGGCTCGAAAAGCTTAAAGATCGGCCCCCTCTCCCTCGGGAGAGGGCTGGGGTGAGGGGCTGCGTCACAGCAGGTCCAAAGCCAAACACCAGAGACAAAAAAGGGGACGCACATGGCGTCCCCTTTTTCGTTGCAACAACCCAATCAGAACGCCGGCAATACTGCGCCTTTGTACTTCTCGGTAATGAATTTCTTCACTTCCGGGCTGTGCAGCGCAGCAGCGAGTTTCTGCATCGCGTCGCTGTCTTTGTTGTCCGCGCGGGACACGAGGATGTTCACGTACGGCGAGTCGTTGCCTTCGATTACCAGCGCATCCTTGGACGGATCGAGCTTGGCTTCCAGCGCGTAGTTGGTGTTGATCAGCGCCAGATCGACCTGGGTGAGCACACGCGGGATGGTCGCGGCTTCCAGTTCACGGATTTTCAGGTCTTTCGGGTTTGTCGCGATGTCTTTGACGGTCGACAGGATGTTGGTCGGATCTTTCAACGTGATCACGCCAGCCTTGGCCAGCAGCAACAGGGCACGGCCGCCGTTGGTGGCGTCGTTCGGAATCACCACGTTGGCACCGCTTGGCAGATCCTTCAGATCCTTGAGCTTGCTCGAGTAGGCGCCCAGCGGCTCCAGGTGCACACCGGTCACGGCAACCAGACTAGTGCCCTTGGCCTTGTTGAACTCATCGAGGTACGGCTGGTGCTGGAAGAAGTTGGCGTCCAGACGCTTTTCCGCGACCTGTACGTTCGGCTGAATGTAGTCGGTGAAGACCTTGACCTTCAGCTCCACGCCTTCTTTGGCCAACGCCGGCTTCACGAACTCAAGGATTTCCGCGTGCGGCACCGGGGTGGCGGCAACGGTCAGGGTTTCGGCGTGGGCCGAGAATGCTGCAACGGCAGCGAAAGCAGCGATCAGTTTTTTCATTCAGCTAACTCCTTATGAGGCGCCCGTCTGGCGCCTGCCAGCGAATGGCCGGCTCATCTCTTGATTACAAAACCGGTTATTTGCGCGAGAAATGCACAACCAGTCGATCACCGACCATCTGCAGCACTTGCACCAGAATCAACAGCAACACCACGGTGACGATCATCACGTCAGTCTGGAAACGCTGGTAACCGAAACGGATCGCCAGGTCACCCAGACCACCGGCGCCGACCACACCGGCCATCGCCGTGTAGGACACCAGTGTAATCGCCGTCACCGTAATCGCCGCGAAGATGCCCGGGCGGGCTTCCGGCAGCAAAGCGTTCATGATGATCTGCCGCGTGGTCGCGCCCATCGACTGGGTCGCTTCGATGATGCCGCGATCGACTTCACGCAGCGCGGTTTCCACCAGACGCGCGAAGAACGGTGTCGCACCGACTACCAATGGCGGAATCGCACCGGCCACGCCCAGCGACGTGCCGGTGATCAGCACGGTGAACGGGATCATCACGATCAACAGAATGATGAACGGCAGCGAACGCAGGATGTTCACCGCCAGCGACATGAATGCGTAGAGGCCACGGTTTTCCAGCAATTGACGCGGGCTGCACAGAAACAGCAACACGCCCAGCGGTAGGCCGAGTAATACGGTGAACAGCAGCGAACCACCGAGCATCAGCATCGTGTCGCCGGTGGCCAGCCAGATTTCGTACCAGTCGATATTGGTGAAGAAACTGATCAGGTCTTCCATTAGCGCAATACCTCCATGTGAACGTCAGCGGCGGTGAAGCGGGCAAACGCCGCTTCCATGTCGCCACCGGTGACGGCGAGGGTCAATTGCCCGTACGGAATGTCTTTGATGCGGTCGATGCGACCGGCGAGGATGCTGTAGTCGACGCCGGTTTCCCGGGCGACGGTACCGAGCAGCGGCGCGTAGGTCGCTTCGCCCTGGAAGGTCAGACGCACAATGCGGCCCGGCACGTGAGCGAAGTCATCACGCTGTTCGCTTTCGTCGATCTGCTCGCTTTCCTGCACAAAACGCTTGGTGGTCGGGTGTTTTGGATGCAGGAACACATCGGCGACCGAACCTTGCTCGACGATCACACCAGCGTCCATTACGGCCACTTGATCGCAAACGCGACGGATCACATCCATCTCGTGGGTGATCAGGACGATGGTCAGTTTCAGTTCGCGGTTGATCTCGGCCAGCAATTGCAGGACCGAAGCGGTGGTCTGCGGGTCGAGGGCACTGGTGGCCTCGTCGCACAGCAGAATCTTCGGCTTGGTTGCCAGGGCGCGGGCGATGCCGACGCGCTGCTTCTGGCCACCGGACAATTGCGCCGGGTACTTCTTGGCGTGGTCGGACAGACCGACCCGAGCCAGCAATTCGGCAACACGCTTGTCAATCTCGCCGCCCGACAGTTCGCCGGCCAGGGTCAGCGGCAACGCAACGTTGTCGGCCACGGTCTTGGAGGCAAGCAGGTTGAAGTGCTGAAAGATCATCCCGACTTGCTGACGGAAATGGCGCAGGCCGTTTGCGTCCAGTGCGGTGACTTCTTCGCCGTCGACGATGATCTTGCCGCCACTGGAGTCTTCCAGGCGATTGATCAGGCGCAGCAGGGTACTTTTGCCCGCGCCGGAATGGCCGATCAGGCCGAACACCTGCCCGTTCTCGATGGAGAGACTGGTCGGATGCAGCGCGGGAATGTCCTTACCGGCGACGCGGTAAGTCTTGTGGACGTTTTGAAACTCGATCACGTAGCGAACCTTGTGGGGCGCGTTAGAAAAGGATCAGCGGTTAGCCGGGCGCGCATTTTAGCCTGTCCGTATAGAGGTTCTTAGCATTTATTTCGCAATTAACCTTCGATTTGGCAATAACAAGATCAAAGGTCATAAAAAAGGAACGCCCCCAACGCCTCATCAGTCACTAAGTAAGCGACTTGAAAACCCTGGGTGCCGTGCCCGGGAACCACTCAAGAGTCCCCGGCCAGCATCGGGGTCAACCGAGGAGTTTACGACTGATGAGCAAGAAGCCTACGACCGATAAAAGCCAGATGGCCGGAACCGATGCCCCGGATCGCGCCAACACCAACGCCAAACTCGACAGCCTGGAGAAATTCCGCTCCGACGCCACTGGCCAGGCGCTGCGCACCAACCAGGGTGTGAAGATTGCCGACAACCAGAACACCCTCAAGGCCGGCCCGCGTGGGCCGTCGCTGCTTGAAGACTTCATCATGCGGGAAAAGATCACGCATTTTGACCATGAGCGGATCCCGGAACGCATCGTCCACGCACGCGGCACCGGGGCGCATGGTTTCTTTCAGGCCTACGAGAACCATTCGACGCTGACCAAGGCCGGGTTCCTACAGGATCCGGGGAAAAAGACCCCGGTGTTCGTGCGCTTTTCCACGGTTCAGGGCCCACGCGGTTCCGGCGACACCGTGCGTGACGTACGCGGTTTCGCGGTGAAGTTCTTTACCGATGAAGGCAACTTCGACCTGGTCGGCAACAACATGCCGGTGTTTTTCATTCAGGACGCGATCAAGTTTCCCGACTTCGTCCACGCGGTGAAACCCGAGCCGCACAACGAAATCCCTACCGGCGGCTCGGCTCACGACACCTTCTGGGACTTCGTTTCGCTGGTCCCGGAATCGGCGCACATGGTCATCTGGGCGATGTCTGACCGGGCGATCCCGAAAAGCCTGCGCAGCATGCAGGGCTTCGGCGTGCACACGTTCCGCCTGATCAATGCCGAGGGCAAATCGCGCTTCGTCAAATTCCACTGGCGCCCTACCGCCGGCACTTGTTCGCTGGTGTGGGACGAGGCGCAGAAGCTTGCCGGTAAGGACACTGACTACCACCGTCGCGATCTGTGGGAAGCGATCGAGATGGGCGATTACCCGGAATGGGAACTCGGCGTACAGATCATCGAGGAGGAAAACGAGCACGACTTCGATTTCGACATCCTCGACCCGACCAAGCTGATCCCCGAAGAAATCGTGCCGATCACGCCGCTCGGCAAAATGACCCTGAACCGCAACCCCGACAACTTCTTTGCCGAGACCGAGCAGGTCGCGTTCTGCCCTGGCCACATCGTGCCCGGTATCGACTTCTCCAATGACCCGCTGCTGCAAGGTCGGCTGTTTTCCTACACCGACACGCAAATCAGCCGACTCGGTGGGCCGAATTTTCACGAGTTGCCGATCAACCGGCCGGTGGCACCGTTCCACAATGGCCAGCGTGATGCGCAGCACCGCACGGTGATCGACAAGGGTCGCGCCTCTTATGAACCGAACTCGATTGATGGTGGCTGGCCGAAAGAAACCCCGCCGGCCGCACAGGACGGTGGCTTCGAGAGCTATCCAGAACGCATTGATGCGAACAAGATCCGCCAGCGCAGCGAGTCGTTCAGCGATCACTTCTCCCAAGCGACGCTATTTTTCAACAGCATGAGCGATCACGAGAAGGAGCACATCATTGCCGCTTACAGCTTCGAGCTGGGCAAGGTTGAGCGTGAATTTATCCGTGCGCGGGAGGTGAACGAGATTCTGGCCAACATCGATCTGGAACTGGCCAAGCGTGTGGCGGCTAATCTGGGCTTGCCGGCGCCTGCCAAAGGCACAGTGGATGCGCGCAAGGTGTCTTTCGATCACTCGCCGTCATTGAGTCAGGCTAATTTGCTGCCAGAAAACATCAAGACGCGAAAAGTTGCAATTCTTGCGGCTAACGGCGTCGATGGTGCGGCGATTGATGCAATGAAGAAGGCATTGGCCGCTGAGGGTGCGCACGCCAAGTTGCTCGGCCCAACTTCAGCACCGGTGAAGACCGCTGACGGCAAAACCCTGGCGGTGGATGCGTCGATGGAAGGCATGCCGTCGGTGATCTTCGATGCGGTGTTCGTACCGGGTGGCGCGGCGTCGGTGAAGGCGTTGAGCGGCGATGGCGTGGCGTTGCATTACCTGCTGGAGGCGTACAAGCATCTGAAGGCGATTGCTCTACACGGCGAGGCCAAGCAGTTGCAGGATTTGCTGAAGCTGGAGGCTGATGCTGGATTGCTGCAGGGCAAGGATGTGCCGGCGTTGACCAAGCCGTTCTTTGCAGCGATCGGGAAGCATCGGGTTTGGGATCGGGAGCCTAAGGCGAAGGCCATTCCGGCTTAAGATCTTCGTTGGCTGAAAGGACGCTTTCGCGAGCAAGCTCGCTCCCACCCTGGTTTTGTGTCGTTCACAAACCCAGTGTGGGAGCGAGCCTGCTCGCGAAGCTTTTTAGGGTTTACGCGGACTCAAGACCATTTGTGCAGGCACGGTACGCACGGTCTGCTTCTCAATCTTCAGATCAAAATCCGGCTTCAACTTCTTCACCCGCTTGGTCAGCAGAGTCGCCAGCCACGGATAGTCATCGGTACGCGGCGCCTGAATGGTCACCCCACACTCGTAATTCACTACATCAGCGGCGATCGCGTCGAGTTGCCGACGAAGTTTGCGGCTATCGGTGATGTTCAGCGCAACCGTGGTGCTCTCGGCAGTCGGATCAATCACTTTGGCTTTCGGCTTGGCCTCGGCGGCCAGCAATGCAGCCTCAGCCTTTTCCAGCTCAGCCTTACGCGCTTCAGTAATGGCACCGTTGACGCCACCGGTCAGCGCCGGCGCTTTCGGCATCAAAGCGCGGGCACGACTTAACGCCGTAGCGGCAGCATTCACATCGCCCTTCTGCAGCACTATCTGGCTGCGACGCAGATACGCTTCGGCCAATTGCCGCTGGTATTGCTCAAGGGATTGATCGTTGGGGGTTTCTTTCTGCAAAGCGGCCAACTGATCTTCGGCAGTGGCCAGCTCGCTGCTGGCCAGGCTTTGCTCCAGCTGTGCGATCGCCGCAGCTCGCGCATCGGGGACTTCGGCCACCGGCGGCGTGCTTTGGCAGGCGCCCAGTAGCACTGAAAATGCGACAAGGAGCAGATAACGGGAGGCGAACGGCTTCATTCCTGCGACTCTCTATTTGCGCAAAAAGCGGCCAAGTCTACACCCCACGACGGGGCAGAACAAAACTCAACAGAAACAGTGCGGCCGCCGTCACAACGATAGACGGCCCCGCCGGGGTGTCTTTGAACCACGACAGCGCCAGCCCGCCACACACGGCGAGCATGCCCAGCAGGCTTGCGCCCAGTGCCATCTGCTCCGGCGAGCGGGCGTGACGCTGTGCCGCAGCCGCCGGGATGATCAACAGTGAAGTAATCAGCAACACTCCGACGATTTTCATCGCCACCGCAATCACCACCGCGATCAACAGCATCAGCGCCATGCGCAGGCCCGCCACCGGCAGACCTTCAACCTTGGCCAGCTCTTCGTGCACTGTGATCGCCAGCAATGGCCGCCACAGTGTCACCAGCAATGCCAGTACCGCCGCGCTGCCACCGAGGATCCACGCCAGATCGGTCGGGCTGATCGCCAGCAGGTCGCCAAACAGATAGGCCATCAGGTCGATCCGCACTTCATGCATGAAGCTTAGTACCACCAGGCCGAGAGAGAGCGTGCTCGGTGCGAGAATTCCCAACAACGTGTCGGACGCCAGCGGTTGACGCTGTTGCAATGTGACCAGCAGCACCGCCAGCAACAGACAGCCTACGGTCACCGCAACGGTCGGGCTGACATCCAGCAGAAAGCCCAGCGCCACACCCAGCAACGCGGCGTGGGACAAGGTGTCGCCGAAATACGCCATGCGCCGCCAGACCACAAACGAACCCAGCGGACCTGCAACGATCGCCAGCGCCAGACCTGCAAGCAGGGCATACAACAGAAAATCAGCCATGCTTGCAGTTGTCTCCGTGAACGTGAGGTTGGCCAATAACCGGCCCTTTGACCACCGAACCGTGCAGGTCGTGAGCGTGGTCGTGATGGTGGTGATAAACCGCCAGGCTCTGCGCGTTCTTGCCGAACAGCTCGACGAACGCAGGATCGCCGCTGACCTGCTCGGGATGCCCGGAACAGCAGACATGACGGTTGAGGCAGACCACTTGGTCGGTGGTGCTCATCACCAGATGCAAATCGTGGGACACCATCAACACGCCGCAACCATGACGATCGCGCAGACGGGTGATCAGGCTGTACAACTCCGCTTGGCCGGCGACGTCGACACCTTGCACCGGTTCATCGAGCACCAGCAATTCCGGCTCGCGCAACAACGCGCGAGCGAGCAGCACGCGCTGCATTTCGCCGCCGGAAACGCTTTGCACCGGGCTATCGATGACGTGTTCGGCGCCGACTTCTTTCAGCGCAGCCAGCGCACGCGGGCGGTCAACGCCCGGAACCAGGCGCAGAAAGCGCAGCACCGACAACGGCAAGGTCGGATCGACGTGGAGTTTTTGCGGCATGTAACCGACGCGCAGCTTCGGCTTGCGCCAGACACTGCCGCTGTCCGGCTTGAGCAAGCCGAGCACGGCGCGCACCAGCGTGGTCTTGCCGGCGCCATTGGGGCCGATCAGGGTGACGATCTGCCCCGGCTCGACGCTCAGCTCGATGTTGTCCAGCACAGCCTGCCCGGCAAACGTGACGGCGACCTGCTCCAGACGGATCAGCGCATTGCTCATCAAGCCCCCTGGCAACCGGAACACAGGCCGACGACTTCGACGGTCTGCGCTTCGACGATGAAACCAACGTCTTTGGCGCTGTTGATGATCGCGTCGCTGATCACTTTTTGCTCAAGTTCGATGGCGGCGTGGCAATCGCGGCAGATCAGGAATTGGCCCTGATGCGCGTGTTCCGGGTGTACGCAGCCAACGAAGGCGTTGAGCGAGGAGATGCGGTGCACCAGGCCGTTTTCCAGAAGGAAATCCAGCGCGCGGTACACGGTCGGCGGCGCGGCGCGGCGGCCGTCCTGCTCGCTCAGCACGGCAAGAATGTCGTAGGCGCCCAGCGGTTTGTGGCTCTGCCACACCAATTCCAGCACCCGGCGGCGCAACGCGGTCAGGCGCAAGCCTTTCTGGGCGCACAAGGTATCGGCCTCGGACAAAGCGCTGTGCACGCAATGAGAGTGGTCGTGGGGACGGCTGGCAATCGGTGTAATAGGCATGGGCGGCGACGAGTTTTGATAGAGACGTTATTATGTTACCCGTTCTCGCCTCCTTGAGTGGTCATCGTGTCCCGACTTTTTTCTGTTTTTGTGGCTTTTGTCGCCAGTTTTCTGCTGATCGGTTCGGCTCAGGCCGAGGTCAAAGTCCTCACCAGCATCAAACCGTTGCAGCTGATTGCAGCGGCCGTGCAGGACGGCGTAGCGATTCCCGAAGTGCTGCTGCCGCCGGGTGCTTCGCCACACAATTACGCCCTGCGGCCATCCGACGTACGGAAGGTGCAATCGGTGGATCTGCTCTACTGGATCGGCCCGGACATGGAAGGCTTTCTGCCGCGCGTGTTGAACGGTCGGACGCTGCCGAGCGTCGCGGTGCAGGATCTGCCAGGAATGAAACTGCGGCGTTTCGCTGAGGACAGCCACTCCCACGCCGAAGAGGCTGACGAGCATGATCACGATCACCGTCCTGGCACGCTCGATGCGCATTTGTGGTTGTCGCCGGTCAATGCGCGGGTGATTGCCGACAAGATGGCCGCTGACCTCAGCGCCGTTGATCCGGCGAATGCTGAGCGTTATCAGAGCAATGCCAAGGCGTTTGATGAGCGTCTGGACGCATTGGATCAGCGTTTGAAGAAGCGTCTGGCCAGCGTTGGAGGCAAGCCGTACTTCGTCTTTCACGAGGCGTTTGATTACTTTGAAGAGGCTTACGGCCTGAAGCATGCCGGCGTGTTCAGCGTGGCCGCCGAAGTGCAGCCGGGCGCGCAACATGTCGCGGCGATGCGCAAGCGCTTGCAGGAAGTCGGCAAGACGTGTGTGTTCAGCGAGCCGCCGTTGCGGCCGCGTCTGGCGGAGACGCTGGTGGCGGGTTTGCCGGTGAAACTGGCGGAACTGGATGCGCTGGGCGGGTACACCCCGGCGACGGCTCAGGGGTATGAGCAGGTGTTGGAGAAGTTGGGTAACGATATGGCGGGCTGCCTGGAATCGCTTTAAGGCTGATTCGGCTTCGCCTCAATCGCGAGCAGGCTCACTCCTACAAGAGATCACCTAACCCCTGTAGGAGTGAGCCTGCTCGCGATGCTTTTAAAGGGCGAAAGGTAACGGTGTGTGAACCTGCTGCCGCTGCGCCAAGCGCTGCTCAAACTCCTTGGGATCGTGTATCAACACATCCTGCCCGGCAAACTGCTCCGCCGCGATCAACCGCGACAGCCAGAACCGCACGCAGGCCACGCGCAGCATGGTCGGCCACAACTCGGCCTCCGCCGCCGTAAACGGTCGCAGCGCCGCATAGGCACCAAGGAATGCGCGGGCTCGCGGCCCATCGATCAGACCGTCCTCGTCCGAACACCAGTCGTTCAACGCAATCGCCACGTCATACAGCATCGGCCCCGAGCAGGCGTTGTAGAAGTCGATCAGCCCGGTCAGGTGCGTACCTTCGAACATCGCGTTATCGCGAAACAGGTCGGCATGAATGTTGGCCCGAGGCAGCGCGAGAATCTTCTCTTTGCGCTCGGTGATTTCATCCAGCGCCTTTTGCAGCAAGGCACGCGGCTCATCGCTCAGGTGCGAGAGCAACTCGTTGCCCTCCTCCAGCATCCAGTCGAGGCCACGATCAGTCTTGCGCTTGATCATGCGCTCGCCCTGGGTCGCCAGATGCAGATGCGCCTGCAACTCGCCGACCTGCGCGCAATGCTGAGCATTGGCGACTTTGATGTGCTTGCCGGACAGCCGCGGTTGCAGCAGCGCCGGTTTGCCCTTCAGCTCACGCAATGCCACGCCGTCAGTGGTGCGCAGCGCGTACGGCACCGGCAGATCGGCTTCGTGGAGCACATCGAGCAGATCGATGAAAAACGGCATCTCCTGCACCGGGCCGCGCTCGACCAGAGTCAGGACGAATTCGCCCTGCTCCAGGCTGATAAAGAAATTGGTGTTTTCGCTGCCGGCGGCGATCCCCTGGAAATCAAGCAGACGGCCAAGCCCGTAAGGGGCGAGAAAGGTTTCCAGCTCGGGCCGAGCCAGGGGAGTGAACACAGACATGGTCAAAAACTGCTCAGTTCAGGCGTCGCGGTCAGGCGACGCCGATTAAAAGTCGGGAAACTTACTTCCAGGTAAAGATTTCCCACGACGGAATCAGCATATCCGGCTGGTCGGAGCGAATGTAGTTCGCGTCAGTACCATCGGCGCGCACCAGGAAATACGGTTTGCCACCCTTCGGCGTGACCTTGATCGCATAGACGAAACCACTGCGACTGTATTCCTGGATAACCTTGTCGCCTTCCGTGTGCGTGTTAATGGTAACTTCCGGCTCCTTTGACGGCGCATCATCCGCCGCCATCGCGGCCAACGGTGAGGCAGCAATCAGACCGACCAGCAGCAAGCGATTTAACGTACGCATGATAACCTTGTCCCTTTGTCGTCAACGGTCCCGCTATTCTAGCGCCGGACCCGCCGAAAAGGTTGATCCTGCTCATGAGCCAAGCCCCCCTCGTCCTGGTGGACGGTTCGTCTTACCTGTACCGCGCGTTTCACGCGCTGCCACCACTGACCACCTCCAAAGGCCTGCCGACCGGTGCGGTCAAAGGCGTGCTGAACATGCTCAAGAGTCTGCGCAAGCAGTACCCGGACAGCCCGTTCGCCGTGGTGTTCGACGCCAAGGGCGGGACATTTCGCGATGAAATGTACGCCGAATACAAAGCCAACCGCCCAAGCATGCCCGACGACATGCGCGTGCAGATCGAGCCGCTGCACCAGAGCGTGATCGCCCTCGGTTTCCCGCTGCTGTGCGTGGAAGGCGTCGAGGCTGACGACGTGATCGGCACCCTGGCGCGCAGCAGCGCGGCGGCGGATCGCCCGGTGATCATCTCCACCGGCGACAAGGACATGGCGCAACTGGTCGATGGCCACATTACTTTGGTCAACACCATGTCCGGTAGCTCGATGGACGTGGAGGGCGTTAAGGAGAAATTCGGCGTCGCTCCGGAGCAGATCATCGATTATCTGGCGCTGATGGGCGATTCGTCCGACAACATTCCGGGCGTTCCCGGCATCGGCCCGAAGACTGCGTCCGGCCTGTTGGTCGGCGTCAACGGCGGCCTCACCGAGCTGTACGCCAATCTCGACATCGTCCCGACCCTGCCGATTCGCGGCGCGAAAACCCTGCCGGCCAAGCTCGAAGAGCACAAGGAGATGGCGTTCCTCTCCTATCAACTGGCGACCATCAAGGTCGATGTGCCGCTGGACGTCGAACTCGACGATCTGCAGATGGGCGCCGAAGACCCGGCCAAGCTCTACGAACTGTACTCGCTGCTGGAATTCAAAAGCTGGATCAACGATCTCGATCGCGACGCCAAACGTCTGGAACTGAGCGCAGCCAGCGAACCTGCGCTGGCCGGCGATCTGTTCAGCGCACCAGCGGAAGAAGCGCCTGCCGCTCCCGCCGAAGCTGCGTACGAAACCATCCTTGATCAGGCGCGCTTCGACGTCTGGCTGGAAAAACTCAACAACGCCAAGCTGTTCGCCTTCGACACCGAAACCACCGGCATCGACGCGCAGCAGGCGCAACTGGTCGGCCTGTCGTTCGCCGTGCAGGCCAACGAAGCCGCTTACATTCCGCTGACCCACTCCTACATCGGCGTGCCGGAACAGCTGGATCGCGACACCGTGCTGCGCGCACTCAAGCCGATTCTGGAAGACCCGAACAAGCTCAAGGTCGGCCAGCACGCCAAGTTCGACATGAACATCCTGGCCAACTGCGCCATCGGCGGCGATCAGAGCCAAGGCATCAACGTGCGCGGCATCGCCTTCGACACGATGCTTGAGTCCTACGTGCTCAACTCCACCGCCACCCGCCACGACATGGACAGCCTCGCGCAGAAGTACCTGGACCACACCACGGTGAGCTTCCAGGACATCGCCGGCAAAGGCGCCAAGCAGCTGACCTTCGACCAGATCGCCCTGGAACAGGCCGGGCCGTACGCCGCTGAAGACGCTGATATCACCCTGCGCCTGCACCAGACGCTGTTCGAAAAACTCAGCGCGATCCCGAGTCTGGCCAGCGTTTTGACCGATATCGAGATTCCGCTGGTGCCCGTTCTCGCCCGCATCGAGCGCCAAGGCGCGTTCGTTGACGCTGAGTTGCTCGGCATTCAGAGCATCGAACTGGGCAACAAAATGGTCGCGCTGGAGCGCGAAGCCTTCGAGATCGCCGGGGAAGAATTCAATCTTGGCTCGCCGAAGCAGTTGGGCGTGATTCTCTACGAGAAACTCGGCCTGCCAGTATTGAAGAAGACCGCCAAGGGCCAACCGTCCACCGCTGAAGAAGTGCTGGCGAAGCTCGCTGAAGACGATCACCGCTTGCCGAAGGTGCTGATGGAGCACCGTTCGATGAGCAAGCTGAAAAGCACTTACACCGATCGTCTGCCGGAGCAGATCAATCCGCGCACCGGGCGTGTCCACACCTCGTATCACCAGGCTGTGGCATCGACCGGACGTTTGTCCTCCAGCGATCCAAACCTGCAGAACATCCCGGTGCGCACCGCCGAAGGCCGACGCATCCGTCAGGCGTTCGTCGCGCCAAAAGGCTACAAACTGCTGGCGGCGGACTATTCGCAGATCGAGCTGCGGATCATGGCGCACCTGTCCAAGGACGAAGGCTTGATGAACGCCTTCCGCAACAATCTGGACGTGCACACCGCCACCGCTGCCGAAGTGTTCAAGGTCGAACTCAACGAAGTGACCTCCGCCCAGCGCCGTGGCGCCAAGGCGATCAACTTTGGCCTGATCTACGGCATGGGCGCACAAAAACTCGGCAAGGACATCGGCGTCGATACCAAGACCGCCAAGGCTTACATCGATACCTACTTCGCCCGTTATCCGGGGGTTCGCGAATACATGGATCGCACCCGCGCGCAGGCAGCGGATCAGGGTTATGTCGAGACGTTTTTCGGTCGTCGTCTGTACCTGCCGGAGATCAACTCGAACAAGCCGCAGGAACGCGCCGCTGCCGAGCGCACAGCGATCAACGCGCCGATGCAGGGCACGGCTGCCGACATCATCAAGAAAGCCATGGTGGCGGTGGATAACTGGCTGGCGACATCCGGGCTGGACGCCAAAGTCATCCTGCAGGTGCACGATGAACTGGTGCTGGAGGTTCGTGAGGATCTGGTCGAACAAGTCAGTGCCGAGATTCGCGTGCACATGAGCGAGGCGGCGAAACTGGATGTCCCGCTGCTGGTCGAAGTGGGTGTGGGCAACAATTGGGATGAGGCTCACTGAGGCTTTTGAACACGGTTTGCCGCGACCTTTTGTCGCGGCAACGCCAGTAAAACCTGCTTATTTCGAAAAGCGCTTGGGATTATTCCAAAGCTTTTTGAAAAAAATCTGAACTAATCTGGAAGGACACCACTCAGAGTTACTGAATGGCTGGTGAAGCCCTTCGATGCTCCTATGTTGTGTTAAGTGTTGGCAGATATCTGAACCCCGCCCTAGCGGTTCGGAACTTAAACCCCGGAATTTCTCCCTCCCCAATGAAATCCGGGGCTTTTTTTTGCCCAAAAATCGGCTGTAGCGCGGCCATGCTGCGTTAAAGGCGCTACTCAAAATGCTCATTTAGGTCCCTAAACTCCGCTTTTGAGCATCACCTTTGCCTTGCCTGACCACACTACAACCAATTTTTCCCAATCCCGACTTACTCGGCTGCCGCCTCGGCGCTTTTGTCTGCCAGTTCCATCCAGCCGGCCAGTACAGTGTAGGCCTCTTCCAGGCCCATGCGTTTTGGCGCGGAGAACAGCTGGATGGTGACCAGGTCGCCCCAACCCTTGCGGATTTCCGACTGCACTTTGAGCAGGGTGTTCTTGGCTGCGCCGTAGGTCAGTTTGTCGGCCTTGGTCAGCAGGATGTGCATCGGCATGCCGGCCGCAACGGCCCAGTCGAGCATCAGCAGGTCGAAGTCGGTCATTGGATGACGGATGTCCATCATCAGAATCAAACCCTTCAAACTCTCGCGGCCACCGAGGTAAGCCTCAAGGTGACGCTGCCAGTGCATCTTAAGCGGGATCGGTACTTTTGCGTAACCGTAGCCCGGCAGGTCGACCAGACGGCGATCTTCGTCTAGCTTGAAGAAGTTCAACAGCTGTGTGCGACCCGGGGTTTTCGAGGTACGCGCCAGGCTGGCGTGAGTCAAAGTGTTCAGCGCGCTGGATTTGCCGGCGTTGGAACGACCGGCGAACGCTACTTCGAAGCCTTCGTCGTCAGGGCATTGATCGACTTTGGCGGCACTGAGCATGAACGTGGACTGTTGGCACAGGCCGAGGATGGGATTCTTGAGTTGCATGGGATTTCCGATGTGGGCGGCGCCGGGATTGGGCGCGGAACGCGGTGTCGCTTCCGTTTCAGTGACGCCAGTATATAATGCCGCAGATTTTGTGTGTGCTTTGTCCCAGCGTAGGATGAAGTTCACGAGAGCGACAGACCTTGATTGCGCATTAGAACGCAGAACGCTCTCAACCCTGAAAAGGTCGTTTTATGACGAAATGGCTGCTGGCTGCCGGAGTCTTGATGCCGCTTTACAGCGCACAGGCTACACAGGATCCGGAAGCTGTGTACAACCGTGTTTGTGGTGCCTGTCATTCCGGCCAACTACCCATGGCGCCCGAAAGAGGCGATCAGGAAGCTTGGACGCCGAGGTTGGCGAAAGGTATGGAGACGCTGGTGCAACACGTGACCCAGGGTTTCAAGGCGATGCCGCCGCGTGGTTTGTGCATGGACTGCAGTGCCGAGGATTACCAAGCCATCATCCTGTGGATGAGCGAGTAAACCCGGTCCATAACTTAACCCTTAGCCGTAGTTGGATTAGCTGATGAACAAATTGATCGTGAGTCTGCTGTTGACCGTGGGAATCTCAGGCTTCGCCCATGCTGCCGGTGATGCCGCAGCAGGCCAGGCAAAAGCCGCCGTATGCGGAGCCTGTCATGGCCCGGACGGGAACAGCATGGCGCCAAACTTTCCGAAACTGGCCGGTCAAGGTGAACGCTACCTGACCAAGCAACTGCACGACATCAAGTCGGGCAAACGCACCGTTCTGGAAATGACCGGCTTGCTGACCAACCTGAGCGATCAGGACCTGGCCGACATCGCCGCCTACTTCGCCAGCCAGAAAGGCAGCGTCGGCGCCGCCGATCCGAAGATCGTCGCTCGCGGTGAGGACCTGTTCCGTGGCGGCAACCTGGCCAAGGGCCTGCCAGCCTGCACTGGCTGCCATTCGCCGAATGGCGCTGGCAACGCCGCCGCCGGGTTCCCGCACCTGGGTGGCCAACACGCTCAATACATCGCCAAGCAGCTGACCGATTTCCGCAAGGAAGAAGGTGGCCGCACCAACGACGGCGACACCATGACCATGCAGACCATCGCCAAGCGCCTGAGCGACGAAGATATTGCTGCGGTCTCCAGCTACATTCAAGGTCTGCACTAAGAGCATTTGGCAGCGATAGATCTCGTGCAACGTTAACGCTCGATTAATCCGTCGCAGCAAGTATAAAAAGGGTGGCTTTGGCCGCCCTTTTTTGTGGCCGCTGCCGTTACACTACAGAACTCATGCCCGCCAGGATCTGTCTGAAAACAGGTCGCGCGAGGCGACCCAAATTGTCCAGGAGTAAAGCATGCGTAATCTGATCATCAGCGCCGCCCTCGTCGCTGCCAGCCTGTTCGGCGTGACCGCTCAAGCCGCCGAAGCCCCAGCCGCCCCTTACGTGGAACTGGCCAACCCGGTACCGGTTGCAGAGCCTGGCAAGATCGAAGTGGTCGAGCTGTTCTGGTACGGCTGCCCGCACTGCTACGCGTTTGAACCGGTGATCAACCCGTGGGTTGAAAAACTGCCATCCGACGTCAACTTCGTGCGTATCCCGGCGATGTTCGGCGGCCCGTGGGACGCTCACGGCCAGATGTTCCTGACCCTGGAAGCGATGGGTGTCGAGCACAAGGTTCACAACGCCGTGTTCAACGCAATCCAGAAAGAACACAAGAAGCTGACCGACAAGAACGACATGGCTGACTTCCTCGCCACTCAAGGCGTGGACAAGGACAAGTTCCTCGCCACCTTCGACTCGTTCGCCATCAAAGGCCAGATCGTCAAGGCCCGTGAACTGGCCAAGAAGTACGAAATCACTGGCGTGCCAACCATGATCGTCAACGGCAAGTACCGCTTTGACATCGGCTCTGCCGGTGGTGCAGAGCAGGCGCTGAAACTGGCTGACCAACTGGTTGCCAAAGAGCGAGCGGCAACCAAGGCTGCTGCCAACTAAGCGCGGCAACCGCCATGCGCCGCTGGAAGTCTGAACGCATCGTTGGCCTGCATGATCCGCAGGTCAACGAGCATCACCTGGAGTCCACGGGCCTGCCCGCAGACCAGCGTCTGCGTTTGCTCAGTTTCAATATCCAGGTGGGCATCAGCACCGAGCGTTATCGGCATTACCTGACCCGTAGCTGGCAGCACCTGCTGCCGCACAACGGCCGCTCAGGCAATCTGCAAAAGATCGGCGACCTGCTCGGCGACTTCGATCTGGTCGCGCTGCAGGAAGCCGATGGCGGCAGCCTGCGTTCGGGCTACGTCAATCAGGTCGAACATCTGGCGCAGCTCGGCGCCTTCCCTTATTGGTATCAACAACTCAATCGCAACCTCGGTCGACTGGCCCAGCACAGCAATGGCGTGCTCAGTCGCCTGAAACCGTGGGCGATCGAGGATCACCCGCTGCCCGGTCCGAAAGGTCGCGGCGCGATTCTGCTGCGCTTCGGCGAAGGTCCGGAGGCGTTAGTGGTGGTGATGATGCATCTGGCCCTTGGCGCGCGAACCCGCAGCCTGCAACTGGCCTATATTCGTGAGCTGATCGGTGGCTACAAACACCAGGTATTGATGGGCGACATGAACACCCATGCCAGCGATCTGCTGCAACATTCTCCGTTACGCGATCTCGGCCTGCTGGCCCCGCAGGTGGAAGCGACATTCCCCAGCTGGCGTCCTCAGCGTTGCCTTGATCATATTTTGCTCAGCCCGACCCTGACGCTGGAAAAGGTCGAAGTGCTGGCACAACCGATTTCCGATCACCTGCCGGTCGCGGTAGAGATTCGTCTGCCGGGTTCGCTCACGGCCGATGCATTGCCCGCGTTGAGTCCTGCCCCTCGCGGAACCCCTGAATGAGCGACGACGCCCAGCGCTGGAAAGAGAAGTACCTCAAAAGCATCGAACAGCAAGACAAGCTTGAACGGCGCTGGGCCGCCAGGCTCGACTTGCTGCGGCGCGGTCTGGTGCGCAGCACACTAGCGGCTGAAGGCACCGATAAAGTCGTCGATCAGTGCATGAAAGAGATGCGCGACGTGGTGCGCACCGACGATATGGACGCCGGCCTCGCCGCCCTGTTGCCGCGCTTGGAAAAAGCCGTGCTCGATTCCGAGCAGCGCCGCGAAACCCGCATCGATCAAGTCAGTACCGCGCTGACATCGCTGGTCACTCAGTTGCAGGCTTTGCCGTTGCCGCGTGAAGTCGCTCAGCCACTGAAGAAATTCGCCAAACAACTGGATAGCCGCGTCGGTTCGGCGCGGGAAATGCCCCTGTTGCTGAGTGAACTCAGCGGCTTGCAGGGCAAGGCTTTGAGTCAGCTGGAAACGCCAGCCGAACCGGGGCGCCCAGGATTGTTGCAGCGTTTGTTTGGTAGCCGTGACAGCGAAGAAGCGCTAGCGACACAATCCCCCGCGCAGGCTCCAGCCTCGCCGCCAGAGCAACCGCTGGCTGCACCGTCACCCACAGCGGAAACCGCACAGCTCGCGCCTGTCGCGGCGGCTGAGCCGGCACCGGCAGCGCCTGCCAGCGAAGCACTTGCACCTGTTGTCGAACCACCCACGCCAGCCGCTCCAACCCCGTTGGAACCGGCAAATGTAGTGGCCTTCGTGCCGCCAACGGTCGTCAGCGAAGTTATCAGTGAACCGCTCGAACCGGAGGCAGAGCGCTTCGAGCCCGAACCTGTTTTCGCCCCGGCTTCAGCGCCGGCTCAAGCACCGATCACCGCTGAGGCGGTCAATCCTGATGAACTGATCCACCCCGGTGACCCATCACCACCGATCATCGACAGCCTGCCCCTGCCCGAACCGATTGCTCAGGCGCTGGCCGCCATCGACCCGGAACAGCCCGAGCACGACATCCTGTTCGCCCTGCCGGACACCCCGGAGCCTTCTTACAGTTCCGTGGCCAAGCACATCGAAGATACCCTGATCGGGCTGCTCGACGACCTGACTCTGCCGGAACGCCACCGCCCGCAAGCCGAAGCCATGCGTGAGCGGCTAAAACACGGTTTGAACTGGTACGAACTGATCCCGATTCTCGACGATCTTGCAACGTTGATGCTGGCGATCACCGATAGCGGCCAGCACGAATTCGAAGCCTATCTGCAACAACTCAATGAACGCCTCGAAGCGTTTCAGAGCAATCTGCAAGCCGCCAGCGAGGGCCATGCCGACAACAGCTCGGCGGCGAAAGCCATGGACACGCAGATCCGTGAGCAAGTCGACGGCCTGCAGACCAGCGTGCAGGAAGCTGCGGATCTGGAAGACCTCAAGCACGTGCTGGAAAACCATCTTGAAGGCCTGCTCGGCACCATGGACCAGCACCAGAAGCAGCGCGACGCCCGTGAGCAGGAAGTCGCCACGCGGCTGAAAAGCCTGTCCGAACGCGTGGCGCATATGGAGCAGGAAGCCCAGGGTTTCCGCGAGCATCTTGAAGTACAGCGGCAGAAAGCACTGATCGACCCGCTCACCGGCCTGCCGAACCGCGCCGCGTGGAGCGAACGCCTTGAGCATGAAATCAAGCAGTGGCAACAGCACGGCAACACGCTGAGCCTGGCCATGCTCGACCTCGATCATTTCAAGCGGATCAATGACAACTACGGCCATCTGGCCGGCGACAAGGTGCTGAAAATCATCGCCACCGTACTGCGCAAACGTCTGCGCGGCGGCGATTTCATCGCCCGCTTCGGCGGTGAGGAGTTCGTTTTGTTGATGCCGGCGACGCCGCCAGCGGTCGGCGCAAAACTGCTGGAAACCCTGCGCGCCGCTATCGAAGCCTGCCCGTTCCACTTCAAGGGTGAACGAGTGACCATCACCCTCTCCATGGGACTGGCGACATTCCGTGCCGGAGAACACAGCGATCTTGTATTGAAAAGAGCCGATCAGGCGTTGTACCGGGCGAAAAATGCGGGGCGCAACAGGGTCGAGCTGGGCTGAGCAAATTGTTCCATTTTGTTTAAATCCGCCCACTGACCGTTGAGACGCGAGGCAGTACGTTACACTGTTGCATTACTGTCTTGCGTGTATTGTCCTCTGCCATGAAATTCTTTGCCCTCCTCGCGTCGCTGCTCGTTCTGGCCGGTTGTGCCAGCGCCCCGCGTTACGACACCAGCCATCCTTCAGCCAATTACGACAGCCGTATCCAATTCGTGATCGTCCACTACACCTCGGCGTCGCTGGAACGCTCGCTGCAACTGCTGACCCATGGCGAAGTCAGCAGCCATTACCTGATCGGCGACGACAAGAGCGGCACCATCTACAAGCTGATGGAGGAAAACCAGCGCGCCTGGCACGCCGGCGAAAGCCAATGGCAGGGCCGTACCTGGCTTAACTCAAGCTCGATCGGTATCGAAATCGTCAATCCGGGCTTCAAGGACACCCCGACCGGCCGTCTGTGGTATCCGTACAGCGAAGCGCAGATTCAATCGTTGATCGTCCTGCTCAAGGACATCAGCAAGCGCAACGGCATCAGCCCGCGCCACATCATCGGCCATAGCGACATCGCGCCACTGCGCAAACTCGATCCGGGCCCATTGTTCCCGTGGAAACGTCTCGCCGCCGAAGGCTTGGGCGTATGGCCGAACGAACAGGCAGTAGCGCGCCAGCAAATGCTGTTCAACAGCAGCGAACTGCCGAGCATCAGCTGGTTCCAGGCACAGTTGGCGCACTTGGGTTATGACACACCGCAGACCGGTGAGCTGGACGTTGCCACACGCCACGTCCTCGCAGCCTTCCAGATGCACTTCCGCCCTTCGCGCTTCGACGGCACGCCGGATGCACAAACGGCAGCGTTGTTGCTGGTACTCAATCAGACAAAATAATGACGCCCGCCCGACGGTCAGGGCGAAATTGCAATCAGCAGCTATAACTCATTGGTAATTCTTCGGATATTCCATGATGGTTGCTACCCGAGAGACGCTGCGTAGCTGGTTTTATCGCCCCTGGTTTTTGGCGATGATCGCGGCTGTCCTCAGTGCCAGCCTGCTGATCGCCGGCGGTATGTTCGTGGCGATGCGTCAGGTCGAGCAAAACGAAAGCCAACAAATGAACGCACAAGGCGAACGTTTTCTGGCCCGCCTCGAACAATTGTTTGGCCAGTTGCGTGAAAGTCTCGATGATCTGGAAGCGCAGCCCTTGCGCAGTTGTGACGATGAAATGATCGCCACCCTGCAGCAAGTCACCTTCAACTATCGCTTCGTCTATGAAGCGGCTTACATGGACGCCTCGCGGATCTGCTCCAACCGTCCGCGCCAGGAAGGTTTGTCAGTGGTCCGCGCGCCAGACATCAAAGGCCCGACCTACAGCTATTGGCTGAACACCACCACCGAACCTGATGAAAATCGCGCAGCGCTGATGCTGGGGCGCGGCAATTTCCGCGTGGCCACCTCGCGCGGGCATCTGACCGACATGGTCGATTTGTCCCCCGGCAGCAGCCTGCTGGTGGTGCTCGATCATGGCACCCGTGCTATCCCGGTGCTTGGCACGGCGCAAGCCTGGCCACCCACGGAACACTGGCCACCGAAAAGTCGCGATGCCCTGCAAGTTACGCAAACCCGGCTGATCTACCGCATGCCCACGGATAATCCGGAATATCAGTTGGTCCTGATCACACCCAGAACCGGCATGCACATTCCGGCTGTCTGGTGGTGGATCATCCCGGCGTGTCTGCTGCTCGGCGCCTTTGTCGGATTTTTCGTGTTCTTACTGGTGCGCCAGCGTCAGTCTCTGGATGCCGAACTACACGGTGCGATCCGCCGTGGCGAACTGCAGGTGCTCTATCAACCGATCTTCGACCTCGATAGCCGCAACTGCGTCGGTGCCGAGGCCCTGCTGCGCTGGCGCCGCCCCGACGGTACGCTGACCAGCCCTGACCTGTTCATCCCCATGGCAGAAAACACCGGGCAGATCCGGCAGATGACCGACTTCGTCCTGCAGCGCCTGCTGGAGCAACTGGGCCAGTTGCTGCGCGCCAATCCGCAGCTATACATCTCGGTCAACCTGGCAGCCTGCGACGTGATGGTGCCGCGCATCGGCCAGGTCATGGCGCGGCTGCTCACCCTGCATCGCGTGGCGGCGCGGCAGATTGCCTTCGAGGTCACCGAACGTGGCTTGATTGATGTGGTGGTGGCACGGGAAAACCTGCAAGCGCTGCGCGATGTTGGCCATCAGGTGCTGATCGACGATTTCGGCACCGGCTATTGCAGCCTCGCCTACTTGCAAACCTTGCCAGTGGACTGCTTGAAGATCGACAAAGCATTCATTGATGCACTGGGCCATGACGCGGCCAGCAGCGGCGTCGCCCCGCACATCATTCACATGGCCCAGGCGCTGGATTTGAAGGTGATTGCCGAAGGCATCGAGCTCGAATCCCAAGCGCAATTGCTCAGCAGTGAAGGGGTGAAATTCGGTCAGGGCTGGTTGTTCGCCCATGCGCTGAGCGCGGTGCAATTCATCGAACTGATCACCCGTGGCCGGCGCCTTGCCGGTCGACGCATGGATGACGAAGCCTAGACAGCGAGCGCCATATAAAACTGCGTACCCTGCCCCGGCCGTGAGTAAACGCCCATACGACCACCATGCAACTGGACGATTTCCTTACACAACGCCAGGCCCAAACCGGCACCGCCCTTCTTGCGCCCTACCTGCACGAAAGGTTCGAAGATCCGCCCCTGCTGGCCGTAGGCAATGCCTTCGCCGTTGTCTTCGACGCTGATAATCAGCCGCTCGCCATGCCGACGTGCCTGCAAGCGGATCTGACCGTCGCGGGCGGTATGGCGCAAGGCGTTGTCGATCAGGTTATCCAGCACACGATCGAGCTGTGCCTGATCGGCCTGCAAACGTGGCAACGGTCCCTGCACTTCGACATGCAGGGCGATGCCCTTGGCCGCCGCCGAATCGGCAAAGCGCAGTTGCGCCTGCTCCAGCAAATCCTCGATGGAGCATGGTGCCAGCGTTAGTTTCTGCAGGCCGTTCTGATAACGCGAGAAGTTGAGCAAGTCGTTTATCAACTGCATCAAGCGCTGCATCTCTTCGTTCACGGTGTCGAGCAAATCGGCTTCGCGCGATTCCGGGGCGTACTTCGCTCGTTCGCGGAACAGCCCGAAGGCCATGTGCATGCCGGTGACCGGCGTGCGCAGCTCATGGGAAGCGCGCAACACGAATTCGCTGCGCACCCGCTCGAAGGCGCGTTGCTCGGTCACGTCATGCAAGACCATCACCGCGCCAAGGATATGCCCCTGCGTGTGGCTGACCGGCGTCAGGCTGTAGGTCAGCAAACGAGATTCGCCGTCGACCTCGATGCTCAGGTCTTCCGGTGCGCGCTCAAGCGAGCCACCGCGCAACACCAGTTGCAACTGCGCATCCAGCTCCGGCCGCTCCAGCGCGGTGCCCAAGCCTTGGCCGAGGCGATCATCGTCCCAACCCAACTGGCGCTGAGCCACCGGATTGAGGTGTTCCAGATGCCCCTCGCGGTCGATCATCAGCAAGCCGTCGTCGATACTGTCGAGCACCGCTTGCAGCCGCTGCTGACCGGCGAACAATTCGTCGACGTTGGTCGCCTGATGTTCCCGCAGGGCCTCAGCCATCAGGCCGAAACGCTTGGTCAGCAGGTTCATTTCCATCGCCGAGGAAATCGGCAGGGTCACTTCAAAATTGCCTTGGCCGATATTGTCCGCCGCCTGCGCCAGCGCCTCGATCGGCGCGCCGAAACGCCGGGCAATCCCGTGGGCCGTGATGAAGCCGATGATCAACACCGCCAGCCCGACAAAACCCAACAGACCGGCGATCAACAATGCCCGGTCGCGCGCTTGATGCTGAACCGCGTTGATGTTGTCCAGTGCATGCTTGTGTTCAGTGATCAAACCGTTACGCAGCGTGTTGAAGCGCTCTCTGAGGTTGGCGTTGCTGCTCAACGCAGTCGCCGGATCACGGGACACATCAAAGGCCTGAAGAAAACTCAGGTAATCAGCCTTGGCCTGACTGAAACCATACTGGCGGCCATCGCCAATGTGCTCTTGGGCGATACCGTCATCAAGCAACTTGAGATACTGCTGCTTCGACGCCTCGAACGCGACCGCATCGGGTTTTTCGGCGAGCATGAGGACCAGTTGATCACCCAGGGTTTGTCGCAGCTTGAGGCCCAGATCGAGAGTGACGAAGTTGTTACGCAGCGTCGTTTCCTGCGAGCCAGCCATTTGCATCACGCTGACCAGCCCGAGCAACAGCCCGAGCAAGGCCACGGTGATGAGCGCGGAAATGCTCAAGAACAAACGGGTCCGCAACTTCATCGCCAATTTCATCGACGGGCGCTCACAGGTTGTACTGCTTGCGCTTGCGATACAGGGTCGAGGCATCGATGCCGAGCGTTTTCGCCGCCTGGTCCAAGGTGCCGGCGGTGGCGAGGACGGCGCCGATGTGGGCCTTCTCCAACTCGTCGAGACTCAACGCGGCACCGACTCGTGGCGCGTTGTTGGCCGGTTGTTCGGCCATGCCCAGGTGGCTGATCTCCACGCGTTCCTGCGGGCAGATGATGCTCGCCCGTTCGACCACATTGCGCAGCTCACGAATGTTGCCCGGCCAGCGATAGCCGAGCAGTGCCTCGCGAGCCTCGTCGCTGAAGCCGCGTGCCGGACGCGCATACTCTTTGACGAAGCGCGCGAGGAAGCGGTCGGCCAACGTCAGGATGTCCTCGGCACGCTCGCGCAGAGGCGGCAGGTGCAGAGTAATGACGTTGAGGCGATAGAGCAGGTCTTCACGGAATCGGCCGTCACGGACCATGTCTTCCAGATTGAGGTTGGTTGCGGCGAGGATGCGCACATCCGCGCGACGAGTCACCGGATCCCCTACCCGCTCATATTCCTTGTCCTGAATGAAACGCAGCAATTTTGGTTGCAATGTCAGCGGAAAATCGCCGATCTCGTCGAGAAACAGCGTACCGCCGTCGGCCTGATTGACTCGGCCCAGTGTACTTTCGCTGGCACCGGTAAATGCGCCTCGACTGTGGCCAAACAGCTCGCTTTCCATCAGTTCAGCGGTCAACGACGGGCAGTTGATGGTCACGCAGGATTTTTTCTCGCGCTTGCTCCAGCCGTGAATCGCTCGGGCCAGCTCACCTTTACCGGTGCCGGACTCGCCGAGGATCAGAATGTTGGCGTCGGTGCCGGCGACCTGACGTGCAGTTTCCAGTACGACTTTCATTGCCGGGCTGTGGGAATCAAGACCGTCCTTCGGTTTGCGGATCTCGCCTTCGAGGGCTTCGAGGCGCGCCGACAGTTGGCGCACTTCCAGTTGCTTGGCGGTGGCCAGACGCAGCTGATCCGGGCTGCACGGTTTGACCAGATAGTCGGCGGCGCCGGCCTGGATCGCGTCGACGGCGGTATCGACAGCCGAATGCGCGGTGACAATCACCACTCGCATCCATGGTGCCTGAATGCGCATCTGCGCCAGTACGTCGAGGCCGTTGTCTTCACCCAGACGTAAATCAAGGAAGCACAGGTCGAAGACCTGGCGTTGCAGCAAGGCGTCGGCCTGAGCCGCGCTGTTGGCTGTGGCAACCGTATAGCCTTCATCTTCGAGGCAATAACGGAAAGTACGCAGGATGGCGGATTCGTCGTCCACCAGCAGAATGCGGCCTTGATGCTCAGTGGCAGATTCCATTTTTCCTACGCTCCATAGTGATTGGTCTTGGGTTAGTCCCGGAAAAATCGGGCAAGTTGCATGGTTGATTCTGAACGATGCCAGCCATAGGAGGGTAGCTCTCTCCTGCCTTTACGGCCAATACGTTGATTTTGTTGGTTTTTTAAACAAATGCCGATTTGCAGGGCATTCCCTGCGTACTTTTCTGACATCTGCGCCCTGCTCTCAATTCCATAAGAATGAAATCTCCTACGAAAAAATCGTGCATTGCGCACGATCCCAGATGACCCATCGTGCAGGATGCGTCGCGAACGTTTTTTACTAAGATCATAACTAATTGATTTTATTGAATATTTTTCAGTTAAAAAACTGGCATGCAGGCTGCAATACCTCATTCAGCCCGGGCAGAAATGAACTGCCCCAACCGAATAAGAGTGAGGAACCCAGGATGACTCGCCAACGTGCCGCCCAAGTGCGTATCTCGCCACTGCATATTCAGCAAGGTCTGTTTGGCGTACTGGCGCTGTTGATCACCCTGATCGCCTGTCAGCAATACCTGCGCTGGGAAAACAGCCAGCAGGTTGAGCCGCTGATTTCGATCCAGCACAACACGCAAACGCACTTCAGCGCCGTCAGCAGCAGCCAGGCCGAGAGCGCCTCGATGCGCATGATGGATGTCGATCAGGCGCAGCCGCTGGATCAACTGCCACGTGAAGAGCGTTGGGTTTTCTAAAGAACACATGAATTCGGGCGCACAGCGCCAGAACACGTAACACCCCTAAATAGAGAAGTAAGGAGAATCACCATGTTGAGCTGGGCAATTACATTCTTGATCATTGCCATCATCGCTGCAGTACTGGGCTTCGGTGGTATCGCGGGCACCGCCACGGGTATCGCCAAGATTCTCTTTGTCGTGTTCCTGGTGATGTTCATCGCTTCCTTCTTCTTTGGCCGTCGCGGCCGAGGTTAACGATGACTGTGTTAAAGACACTGGCAGCCGCCCTGCTTCTGGGCGGTAGTGCCATGGCGATGGCGGCCAATGACGGCCAGACGCGGGTCAACGAACTGTTGAGTTCCGACCCGCAGTATCGCGAAACCTGGGAAGGCGTGGTGAAGAAGGAAGAACGCCTGCCGGAATGGGTGATGAACCTGTCCGGCACGCCTGACCAGCAGATGAATGCCGTGACTGAAGATGGCGACAAGTATCTGGTCGGCCCCCTCTGCGAATCCGCAGACAAGTGCCTCAACCACCGTTTGATCGTCGCCTTCAGTTTCGACAAGAAAGACGCTTACGCCATGCTCGTTGATGTGCCCGAAGGACTGCCGGCCGACAAGTCGCCGACGCGACATGCGACCTATCGCTTCCTCGGCAAACCCGATCAAGGCATGCAGGATCTTTTGATGGAAACCCTGAAGAAAGATCCGAAGTGGTACTGATTTGAACATGAAGGCAGCAGCCCTGCTGCCTTCCATTGCGCCCACCTGAGGAAGGCAGGCGCATGACCAAGGGGCCGGGACGTTCTGACTGTTGCAGGGTCGGAGTGACCTACGGGGACAGGGAGTGCCTGCGCAAGGGCCGGGTCAGGGTAAAAGCTGCGCCGCAAGTTCGCCGACCCGTAGTGGCTCGACGGACTTGCGCTGAGCTTTCCAACACGCAAAACATTGATCCAGAGCGTCCAGCTCATCCTTTTTATCGCTGACACTGCGCGCGAAAACATTACGCGGTGTTTCATGGCGACCGTATATCGACAAAGAGACCGCTTAAACAGTAGGACTTCTAGTCTTCCTGCGTAGGCTTTTTCCTAATTATTTCGTCGATTTTTCTCGTTCAAAAAATAACCAACCTAGGCTGTGATGACCGGTTCACGGCACTTATGCCGGCCGAAATGTCACAATCGAACCGGTTGGGACGCCAGTTTCATTTAAAAAAGCTCATGCCGATTCGGCATAGGGTAGGCGTTTACGGCATTAGACGGCGCAACCTTGCATCGGAATAGTTGCGCCTTTTTTCGCCTGCCGAAGAGCCGTAACTACGCGCTTCGGGGCACCTTATACGGAGGCAGATGCACAGACTTTTCCGCTAAAGAGCGTTCCAGTTCCTGCATGTGCCTGAGTCAAACGCAAGTAAGGGTAAAGATAATGAAGAAGGCAAAAATCAGCCTCGCCTGGCAGATCCTCATCGGTCTTGTTCTAGGGATTGCAATTGGTGCGTTGCTCAATCACTTCAGTGCCGAGAAGGCCTGGTGGATCAGCAACGTCCTGCAACCGGCAGGCGATATCTTTATCCGTCTGATCAAGATGATCGTGATCCCGATCGTCATCTCTTCCCTGATCGTCGGCATCGCCGGCGTGGGCGACGCCAAGAAACTCGGGCGGATCGGCCTGAAGACGATCATCTATTTCGAAATCGTCACCACCATCGCCATCGTTGTCGGCCTGCTGCTGGCCAACCTGTTCCACCCGGGCACCGGCATCGACATGAGCACCCTGGGTACGGTCGACATCTCGAAGTACCAGGCGACCGCCGCCGAAGTGCAGCATGAACACGCGTTCATCGAGACCATCCTCAACCTGATCCCGTCGAACATCTTCGCGGCCATGGCCCGCGGCGAAATGCTGCCGATCATCTTCTTCTCCGTGCTGTTCGGTCTCGGTCTGTCGAGCCTGCAGTCGGACCTGCGCGAGCCGCTGGTGAAGATGTTCCAGGGCGTCTCGGAAAGCATGTTCAAAGTCACCCACATGATCATGAACTACGCCCCGATCGGCGTGTTCGCACTGATCGCGGTGACCGTGGCCAACTTCGGTTTCGCCTCGCTGCTGCCGCTGGCGAAACTGGTGATCCTGGTTTACGTCGCCATCGCCTTCTTTGCCTTCGTGGTGCTGGGCCTGATCGCCAAGCTGTTCGGTTTCTCTGTGATCAAGCTGATGCGCATCTTCAAGGATGAGCTGGTGCTGGCCTACTCCACCGCGTCTTCGGAAACCGTGCTGCCACGCGTGATCGAGAAGATGGAAGCCTACGGCGCACCGAAAGCCATCTGCAGCTTCGTGGTCCCGACCGGTTATTCGTTCAACCTCGACGGTTCGACCCTGTACCAGTCGATCGCCGCCATCTTTATTGCCCAGCTGTATGGCATCGACCTGTCGATCAGCCAGCAGCTGCTGCTGGTCCTGACCCTGATGGTCACCTCCAAAGGCATCGCCGGTGTACCGGGCGTGTCCTTCGTGGTGCTGCTGGCCACTCTGGGCAGCGTCGGCATTCCGCTGGAAGGCTTGGCGTTCATCGCCGGTGTCGACCGCATCATGGACATGGCGCGTACCGCTCTGAACGTGATCGGCAATGCCCTCGCGGTACTGGTTATCGCACGCTGGGAAGGCATGTACGACGATGCCAAGGGCCAGCGCTACTGGAACTCCCTGCCACACTGGCGCAGCAAGGAAAAACTGCCAGCGGGCGAAATCTCCAAGCCGTAACGCAAAACCCTGTGGGAGCGAGCTTGCTCGCGAAGAGGCCGGCACATTCAACCATTATGTTGATTGACACACCGCCTTCGCGAGCAAGCTCGCTCCCACAGTGATTGATGCAAGGCTTACCAACGAACCCCGGAGAAATCCGGGGTTTGTCGTTTCTGGTGACCCCGCTATCATTCGCGGCATTCTTCGGGGGATTTGACTGATGCTTAATGGCCTGTGGCTTGGCTTCTTCATCGTGGCAGCCGTATCGGCGCTGGCGCAGTGGCTGATCGGCGGTAACGCCGGGATCTTCGCGGCGATGGTGGAAAGCATTTTCGCCATGGCCAAGCTCTCGGTCGAAGTCATGGTGCTGCTGTTCGGCACCCTCACCCTGTGGCTGGGCTTTCTGCGCATTGCCGAGAAGGCCGGCATTGTCGAATGGTTGGCCAAGGTCCTCGGCCCGCTGTTTCTAAGGTTGATGCCGGAAGTCCCACCCGGTCACCCTGCCCTTGGCCTGATCACCCTGAACTTCGCCGCCAACGGCTTGGGCCTCGACAATGCCGCGACGCCCATCGGCCTGAAAGCCATGAAGGCGCTGCAAGAGCTCAATCCCAGCGCCACCATCGCCAGTAACGCGCAAATCCTCTTCCTGGTGCTCAACGCCTCCTCCCTGACCCTGCTGCCGGTGACGATCTTCATGTACCGCGCCCAGCAAGGCGCGCCAGATCCGACGCTGGTGTTCCTGCCGATCCTGCTGGCGACCAGTTGTTCGACGATCGTCGGCTTCCTCTCGGTGGCGTTCATGCAGCGCCTGCGGATCTGGGATCCGGTGGTGCTGGCCTATCTGGTACCGGGTGCGCTGTTGTTGGGTGGCTTCATGGCGTTGCTCGGCACCCTTTCAGCGACGGCTTTGGCGGGATTGTCGTCGATCCTCGGCAATCTCACGCTGTTCGGGTTGATCATGCTGTTTCTGATCATCGGCGCGTTGAGGAAAGTGAAGGTTTACGAGGCGTTCGTTGAAGGCGCGAAGGAAGGCTTCGACGTCGCGAAGAACCTGCTGCCGTATCTGGTGGCGATGCTCTGCGCGGTCGGCGTACTGCGTGCGTCCGGGGCGCTGGACTTCGGTCTGGACGGCATTCGTCATCTGGTCGAGTGGGCGGGTTGGGACACGCGGTTTGTCGATGCGTTGCCGACGGCGATGGTCAAGCCGTTCTCCGGCAGCGCAGCGCGGGCCATGCTGATCGAGACGATGAAGACCTCGGGCGTCGACAGCTTCCCGGCGCTGGTCGCGGCGACGGTGCAGGGTAGTACCGAGACGACGTTCTATGTGCTGGCAGTGTATTTCGGCGCGGTGGGGATTCAACGCGCGAGGCATGCGGTGGGGTGTGCGTTGCTGGCGGAGTTCGCTGGTGTGATTGGCGCCATTGCCGTCTGCTACTGGTTCTTCGGCTGAACAAAAATCCAGACTGTAGGAGTGAGCCTGCTCGCGATAGCGGTGTATCAGTCACCGATGATGGCGATTGATAAACCGCTATCGCGAGCAGGCTCACTCCTACAGGGGTTGTGTGTCGGGCTTAAGGTTTTGGGGGGGCGAGTTTCTGGCCTTGGTCGACAGCCCAAGCGACGACTTTCGCGGTCAGGCGATCACTGGCCTGGCCAAACCCGGCCACCACCGCCGGCACCTGCACATCGCTCAACGGCTGGCGCTCTTCAAAGCGGTGACTGGCGAGAATGCGCTGGTCATAACCGCGCACCAGCAACGCATCGACGCGCACCACAACGCTGGCCTGTGAGCCTTGGTATTCGGTCTGAAACGCCTGCAAACTTCCGCCCAATTCCAGATCCGCCGCAAAGTTGCTGTCATCGGTACTAAGCAACGTCACCCGACCATCACGCTGAAACCCATCGAGCAAGCGATTACGCACCAGCACCGGCGCCGGATCACTCCAGCGCGAGCCCTTGTAACTGCTGATCACGTCGCCCTGCGGAATCACCGCAATCGTCGGCCGGTTCAACGCCTCACTGGCCTGCAACTTGTTCAGCCGCAACGACCAAGACTGAGTCGCCGCCGAACTGGCCGAGGCGGGCGCCTGTGCGGCCGGCAGGCGATAGACATCCGACGGCTCCGACTGGGGCAGAATCGAACAGGCGCTGATCAGCGTGAAGCCGGCGAGAAGGGCAAGTCGAGTCAGCTTCATGGCGTGAATTCCTTGTTCTTGTCACGGCCCAGCAGGTAGCCGCTGGGGTTGGCCTCAAGGCGTTGGGAGATGGCGCGCAGCGAGGTCAGCGTCTCGCGCAGTTCGCGAATCGCCGGGGCCAGGCCGTTGAGGCCCTGCATGCCGTTGTCGAGGGAGTTTTCGTTTTTGTTCAGCAGGGTGCTGATCGTCGCGGTACTTTGCTCCAGCGACTTCATGGCTTGTTCGGCACTGCCCAATGCCTGCTTGCCCTGATCGTTGATCAAGCCGTTGGCATTGCGCATCAATAACGAGGTCTGTTCGAGCATGCTGCCGGCCTGTTTGCCAACGCTCGCCAGTTGCTGCATGGCTTGCTTGATGTCACCGCGCTGATCGTTGATGGTGCCGGTGGTCTGCTCCAGATGGGCGAGGGTTTTGCTCACACGCTCGACGTTGTCGGCAGAGAACATCTGGTTGGCGTTTTGCAGCAGCGCGGTGATGCCGCTCATCAAATCATTGCTGTCATTGAGCAGCCGCGAAATAGGCGAGGGCGAAGCGACGATGGTCGGCAAATTGCCGTCATGTCCACGTAGCTTCGGGCTCTCGGGCGTACCGCCGCTGAGCTGGATAATCGACGTACCGGTGATCCCGGCCAGCGCCAGTTTGGCCTGGGTGTCTTCCTTGACCGGGGTGTCACCGGCCAGACGAATCCGCGCCAGCACCCGCCGTGGGTCCTTCGGATCAAGGCGCAGGTTGATCACATCGCCGACCTTGATCCCGCTGTACTGCACCGGGCTGCCTTTGGACAAGCCACTGACCGCCTCACTGAAGACAATTTCGTAATCCTTGAACTCGGTGTCGACGCTGGACTTGGCCAGCCACAGGCCGAAGAGCAGGGCGCCTGCCACCACAATCACGGTGAACAGGCCGATCAACACATGATGCGCTCGGGTTTCCATGTCAGACCTCGTTGAGCAATTTGGCGGCGTCCAGCGCCGAGCGGCCGCGCGGGCCGTGGAAGTATTCGTGAATCCACGCGTCGTCGGTTTCCGAGACAACGTCGATGGGACCTGCCACTAGCACCTTCTTCTGCGCCAGCACCGCCACGCGGTCAGTGATGGTGTAGAGCGTGTCGAGGTCGTGGGTCACCAGAAACACGCTGAGGCCGAGCGCATCGCGCAAGGTCAGGATCAATTGATCGAATTGCGCCGCGCCAATCGGATCAAGGCCAGCGGTGGGTTCGTCGAGAAACAGGATGTCCGGGTCCAGCGCCAGAGCCCGGGCCAGAGCAGCGCGTTTGATCATGCCGCCGGACAGCGATGCCGGGTATTTGTCCGCCGCCGACAGCGGCAACCCGGCCAGCGCCAGCTTCACCGCAGCCAAGTGCTCGGCGTCGTTGCGGCTGAGGCCGGCGTGTTCGATAAGGGGCAGGGCGACGTTCTCAGTAACGGTCAGCGAGGAGAACAGCGCGCCTTTCTGAAACAGCACGCCAAAACGGCGTTCGACCAGCGAACGCTCATGCTCGGACAGGCTCGGCAGGTTCTTGCCGAACACTTTGACGATGCCTTCGCTAGGCCGGCGCAGGCCGACGATGCTGCGCAGCAACACCGATTTGCCGCTGCCGGAGCCGCCGACCACGGCGAGAATCTCGCCTTTGTACAAATCCAGATCGAGGTTCTCGTGCACGCTCTGGCTGCCAAAGCGATTGCACAGGCCACGGACTTCGATCACCGCCTCCGAGGGCGCGCGGGGTAGACGACTCACCAGCCCATCTCCATGAAGAACAGCGCGGCCACCGCGTCGAGCACGATCACCACGAAAATCGATTGCACCACGGCAGACGTGGTGTGCGCGCCAACCGACTCGGCGCTGCCACTGACCTTGAAACCTTCCAGACAACCAATCGCGGCAATCAGGAAAGCGAAGATCGGGGCTTTGACCAGGCCCACCAGAAAATGCTGGATGCCGATGTCCGATTGCAGCAACGACAGAAACATCGCCGGCGAAATATCCAGCGACACCGCACAGACCACGCCGCCACCGATGATCCCGCAAAGCATGGCGAGAAACGTCAGCATCGGCAGCGCCACCAGCATCGCCAATACCCGCGGCACCACCAGCAGCTCCATCGGATCAAGGCCGAGGGTGCGGATTGCGTCGATTTCCTCGTTGGCCTTCATCGAACCGATCTGCGCAGTGAAGGCACTGGCAGTGCGCCCGGCCATGAGGATCGCCGTGAGCAGCACACCGAATTCGCGCAGGAACGAGAAGCCCACCAGGTCCACAGTAAAGATTGTCGCACCGAAACTGGCCAGCACCGTCGCGCCAAGAAACGCCACCACCGCACCCACCAGAAAAGTCAGCAACGCCACAATCGGCGCGGCGTCGAGGCCAGTCTGCTCGATGTGCGCGATCATCGGCGTGATGCGCCAGCGCTTGGGTCGGAACAAGTTGCGAGCGATGGTTTCCAGAATCAGGCCGACGAAGCCGAGCAGTTGCAGGGTGTCTTGCCAGACCGTGTCGACGGCCCGACCAATGCGCGTCAGCAGTTGCACACTGACGCTGATTTCCGGCTCTTTGATTGGCACGCAGAAATCGGTCATCGAGCAGTACACGGTTTGCAGCAGCGCGCGGTCGGCGGAGGTCAGGGTGCAATCGGGGTGTTCGGCGGATTTGCCCAGGCGTTCGGAGCCGAGCAGTTCGACCAGCAACGAAGCGCCAGCGGTGTCGAGGGCGCCGAGGCTGTTGAGGTCGATCGGGGTGTTGGCATCGTACTGACCGTGGAGCTTTTCGCTCAGTTGCTTGAGCTCGGCGTAATGGGCAAGCGTCCAGTCCCCCGTGACCCGCAGGCGGGCAGGGGTTATCGACGTGTCCAGTTGAGCATTACCGCTGATCGAGCTGCTGGTCATAAGCTCCGTGCTTGTTCGGCCTTTATGCGAACTAACGTAATAGCACGAACCGGATTACTTTTCTTTGATCGCTGTGCTGTCCGTGACTTCGAAACGCAACACGCCGATCACCTGGCCATCCTCGGTCAACACCCGCACCTGCCACTTGCCCGCCGGGTTGCCGGGGAAGTTCTGCTTGTGCGTCCACGCCCGGTAGCCTTCCTTGCGCCCGCCATGGATGTCGAGGGCGATGCGGTCGACCTCTTTGCCGTTGAATTGCCAGACGTGATAGATCCGCTCATCGAGCCCGCGCGGCGCGTTGATTGCGGTGTAGGCATAGAGGCCATCGCCACGAATCTGCTCGGCACTGACCGTGTCGAGGCTGGCGCCGGGGGTGCGGTCCTGCATTTGCGTGCTGATCGCCACGTCGGTCATCCACAGCGTCGCCGGTGGCACCCACGAACGCAGCGCCCAACCCACGCCACCGATGCCGACCGTGATGCACAGGATTGCCAAAGCATTGCGCACCGTGCGGATCGGGAAGATCGACGCCAGGCTCGGGAACGACAACAACACGGCAATGCCCAGCGCCCATTTGAAGCTTTGCGCGGTGGTCAGGTGCATGATCACCGGCAACGCGGTGAGCAGGGCGGCGAACAGGGTCAGCGTGTGCAGCGCGAGAAACGCCCAGCGCCGTGGCGCCAGCCATTTGTAATAAAGCGGATCGACGATGGAAATCAGTGCGGCGACGCTGAGTAGCCCGGTGAAAAACAACTGGCCGCTGTTCCAGGTCGTGGTGATGAAGAAAAACGGCAAGACGAAAAACAGGCTTTCCTGATGGATCATCTGCGTCGCATAACGCAGCAGCGGCTGGGGAATCTCGCGTTTGAACACGCGGGTGAAGAGGCCGGTGAGGGTGTTTTCCAGCATCAGCCAGATCCAGCTGAGCAGCATGATCACGGTGATCCAGCTCGCCAGGCCCTGCTGACGATCGACCATGATGAAACTGCCGACCCCGGAGATGAACCCGCCAAGCGCAATGACCCCGGGATAACGCTTCATCAGTTCGAGAATGCGCTGGATCAGGAGCTGTATTTTTGGCATTTGGGCGGTTCACAACTTGAGGGGAAAAAACCTCGACAGAGTAGCGCCCGCCGTGCGCTGTGGCGAGGCTGCCGGTCAGTAAATCCAACACCTCACCCTGTGGGAGCGAGCTTGCTCGCGAAGGCGGCGGGTCAGTCACCACATTTGTTGAATGACACACCGCTTTCGCGAGCAAGCTCGCTCCCACAGGGTCAGTGTTCGGCGGGTTTTCGGCGGTGATGCAAACGCCAGCCGATCAGGATCAACAACACCAGACCCAAGCCACCCGCACTCAACCACAAAACCTGATCATCACTGATCAACGGCTTCTCGATCCGCAGATACCCCGGTTGCAACAGCAACTCACGCATGGCCTTGTTCGCCGCTTCCAGCGTCACCCCTTGCAGCTCCCGCGCCGGGTTGGCAAAACGACCGTCCTGGTAATCACCGAGGGCGCTCCAGTAATAATCCGCCAGCGCACTGTTGCCTTGCACCGCCCACGCCTGATGGGCGATCGAGGCCTGCTTGATCCGCGCGAAAGTATCCGGGTCTAGGCCGTTTTTCAGCAGATCAGCCTTGAGGTCCTCCAGCACCTGAATGGCTTCGTCGACGTCATCACGATCCAGATCGGCATTCAGGCTCATGAAACCGACGCCGCCAAACACCTCACGCTCGGCCCACGGCCCATAGGATAAACCGTGGTTGAGACGAATCTGCCGGTACAGCGCCCAGTCGAGATAATCCTTGAGGATATCGAACGTCTGGTCGTACTGATCGTCCAGCACCGGTTCCGGCACCAGCCAGTGCAATTTGGCGCTGTCGCCGATAAAGCCACGGGTGAGCGTGCGCTCGTGGGCGGCGCTGGTGCGGATATCCGGCAGTGGGCGGTGTTCGCTTGGCTCGACCGCTTCGAGCGCGCCCCAAGTGCGTTCCAGATACGCCGGCAGCAGTTTGTCGAGTTCGCCGACGACAATCAGCGTCATGTTGTTCGGCGCGTACCAGGCCTTGCGCACCTTCTCCAGTTGCTCCTGAGTCAGATGGCCGACCTCGGCGCGTTGCGGGCATTTGAGGCCCAGTTCAACAGCGAGCTGATTGCTCGCGGTGTGGCCGAGGTCCTGACGATCGAGAAAGCGTTGCAGGCGTGTGTAATGGCCGCCGTCCTCGCGCTCGACCACACGTTTGGCGGCGTTGATCGCGTTGTCGTCGATACGCGTTTGCGTGAGCAGAGCGAGCAGCAGGTCGAGTACCTTGCGCTGGTTTTTCGCCGGAGCTTCGATGACGAAGGTGGTGTCGGCGTTGCTGGTGAAGGCATTCCAGTCACCGCCCAGCGCTTGCATGCGCTCCTCCAGACCACCTTCGCCGGTGGCGTCGATGCCACTGAACAGCAGGTGTTCGAGCAGGTGCGGCAGCTCCTTGTCATCGCACTCGAAATCATCAAGGCCGACGCCGACCACCAGCCGGATCGCCACGTGCCCCCGTTCGGTGCCGGGCTTGAGCATTAGCTGCAAACCGTTGGGCAGCGCATAGCCTTCAACCTGAAAACGATCCAGGGCGAAGGCGGGCAGGGAACCGAGCAACAGACAGGCGAACAACAGGCAACGCATAACAGGCTTCCGTACGGCTGATTTGGAGATCCGTGTCGTCAGTCAGGGCCCCATCGCGAGCAGGCTCACTCCTGCATTTGGAATGCGTCCCCCCTGTAGGAGTGAGCCTGCTCGCGATAGCGGCCTGAAGGCTGAATCAATGTAACTGACTAAACCCAGCCCCAGTCGTTCAAGGCGAATGCGTAATGTCGGCAATATCATCCGCCGCCAGCGCCCCGGTATCCGCCGTTTCCAGCACCACATACGCACTGCCGCAAAACAGCGAATTCAAGCGTTTCATGTCGGCAATCAACTCCAGGTGCAGCGAGCTGGTTTCAATACTCTGCACGATCTTGCGTTGCAAACGGCTGACATGCGCGTGGGCCAGACGACGTTCCTGCGCGCGAAAGCGGCGTTTCTCGCGGAGCAATTGCCGGGCACTTTCGCGGTCGCCGCTGAGAAACACCGACAGGCCCAAACGCAAATTGGCGATCAGTTGCTGCTGCAGCCCGGCCAGGTCCTCCAGACCCTCTTCGGAAAACGAGCGCCGCTGCGAGGTTTTCTGCTGCTGGATCTTGCGCAGCATGCGTTCGATCAGGTCGGCGGCCAGTTTCAGATTGATCGCCAGCTCGATGATTTCGGCCCAGCGCCGACTGTCCTGCTCGCCGAGGTCTTCGCGGGGCATCTGCGCCAGGTACAGTTTGATTGCGCTGTACAGCGCTTCGACGTCGTCGGTCAATCGGCGCATTTCCTGGGTGACGGCGGTCTGCTTGCCGCGCAGCACATCGAGGGTCGCGTCGAGCATGTTGTCGAGCAGATCGCCCATGCGCAGGGTTTCCCGCGCGGCGTTGGCCAACGCCAGGCTCGGTGTGACCAGCGCGGTCGCGTCGAGATGGCGCGGTTTGGCGGTGCCGTTGACCTCCGGCCGCTCCGGCAGCAGCCAAGCACACAGGCGTGCCATCGGCCCGACGCTTGGTAGAAGAATCAGGCAGCGCGCGGTGTTGTAGAGCAGGTGGAAGCCGATGACCATTTCCTGCGGGCTGAAATCGAGGCTGTCGATCCAGTGCACCAACGGATCGAGTACCGGAATGATCAGCAGCAAGCCGATCAGTTTGTACAGCAGACTGCCCAGCGCCACTTGCCGCCCGGCCGCGTTCTGCATGCTGGTGCTCATGAACGCAAGAATGCCGCTGCCAATATTGGCGCCGATCACCAGGCCGATCGCCACCGGCAGACTGATCACACTGGCGCCGGCCAGTGTCGCGGTGAGCAACACGGCGGCGAGGCTCGAGTAGGAAATCATCGCGAACAACGCGCCGACCAAGGCGTCGAGAAGGATATCGCCGGTCAGCGAGGCGAAGATCACCTTGACCCCTTGCGCGTGGGTGATCGGTGCGGCGGCCTCGACGATCAATTGCAGCGCGAGAATGATCAGCCCCAGACCGATGCAGACCCGGCCCATCTGCCCGAGCCGCGTCTGTTTGCGCGACAGAAAGAAAATCACCCCGAGGAAAATCAGCAGCGGCGACAGCCACGACAAGTCAAACGTCAGCACCCGCGCCATCAGCGCGGTACCGACGTCGGCGCCGAGCATGGTCGCCAGCGCCGGGGTCAGCGCCATCAGGCCCTGGCCGACGAAAGAGGTCACGAGCATGGCCGTGGCATTGCTGCTCTGCACCATCGCGGTAACGACGATGCCGGCGACAAAGGCCAGCCAGCGCTTGGACATGTTCTGGCCAATCACATGGCGCAGATTGGTGCCGTACACCCGCAGGATGCCGGTTCGAACGATGTGCGTGCCCCAGATCAGCAGGGCGACGGCGGAAAGCAGATTGAGCAGGGTGAGCATGCAGACCCCCTGTAGTAGCAGTGCCTCAGAGAGGCAAGTTGACGGTACCGCGCGGTTTCTACGTTTTTGATACTTAAGCTGTAGTTGGCTAACGGTCTGGGCGCCAGCATTGCACAGCTAAAGTGTCGATTGAAACAAAAGTGTCATGAAAACGGGTTCATTCACCCACCTGAATCCGACACGTTCCCCCTGTGTTATCCAAAACAAATGTGGGAGCGAGCCTGCTCGCGAAAGCGGTGGATCAGCCAACATTTTTGTCGATTGACACTCCGTCTTCGCGAGCAGGCTCGCTCCCACAGGGGGTACTGCTTGCGTCTGGATTACCGGGTTACTGGCCCGGGATGTCCTTGCGCAGTTTCACCGGGTCTTGCTGCTGTTTTTTCTTGGCCATTGCGCCGCGCAGCTTGATGTTGATCGCTTCCACGGCCAGCGAGAACGCCATGGCGAAGTAGACGTAGCCCTTCGGCACATGCACGTCGAACGACTCGGCAATCAGCACGGTGCCGACCACCAGCAGGAACGACAGCGCCAGCATCTTCAGCGACGGGTGTTTGTCGATGAACTCGCTGATCTTGCCCGAGGCCAGCATCATCACCAGCACCGCCACGACGATCGCCGCGACCATCACCGGCACGTGGGACACCATGCCCACCGCCGTGATCACCGAATCCAGCGAGAAGACGATGTCGATGATCGCGATCTGGATGATGGTGTAGAGGAAGTTGCCACCCTTGCCGCCCGGGGTTTCGTCGCTTTCGTCTTCGCCTTCCAGCGCGTGGTACATCTCTTGCGAGCTCTTCCACAGCAGGAACAGACCACCGAAGAACAGGATCAGGTCACGGCCGGAAATGCCTTGGCCGAACACTTCGAACAGGTCGGCGGTGAGGCGCATGACCCAGGTGATCGACAGCAGCAACAGGATGCGGGTGATCATGGCCAGGCCAAGACCGAAGATCCGGGTGCGCTGTTGCATGTGTTTGGGCATGCGGCTGACCAGGATCGAAATCATGATGATGTTATCGATGCCCAGAACGATTTCCAGGGCGGTCAGGGTAAAGAAGGCAACCCAGATTTCGGGGTTGGTCAGCCAATCCATGTGTATTCCTTTGAGCGAGTGTTAAACCGAAAAAGGCCCGGGCTTCAAACCGCGAAGCCAGGACCCGAAACGGTGAGTCGTGGGCTTATAGAGTGCTGAACACCGGGAAAGTCCCCAACAGCAGTGCAGCAATCAGAATGCAGATACATACCAGGATCGCCCATTTCAGGGTGAAACGCTGGTGGTCACCAAAATCAATACCGGCCAGGGCCACCAACAGATAGGTCGATGGCACCAACGGGCTCAGCAAGTGGACGGGCTGACCGACGATCGAGGCACGGGCCATTTCCACTGCGGTGATCCCGTAGTGGCTGGCGGCTTCGGCCAACACCGGCAACACGCCATAGTAGAACGCATCGTTGGACATGAAGAAGGTGAACGGCATGCTCACCAGCGCCGTGATCACGGCCAGGTAAGGGCCGAGGAAATCCGGAATCACCGCCAACAGGCTCTTCGACATCGCATCGACCATGCCGGTGCCGCTCAGGATACCGGTGAAGATACCCGCCGCAAAGATCAGCCCGACCACTGCCAGCACGCTACCGGCGTGAGCCGCAACGCGATCCTTCTGCATCTGCAGGCAAGGGTAGTTGACGATCATGGCAATACTGAACGCGACCATGAATAGAACCGGCAGCGGCAGCAGGCCAGCGATCAGGGTGCACATCAGGCCGAAGGTCAGGGCGCCGTTGAACCAGATCAGTTTTGGACGGCGGGCATCCGGGAACTGCGACACGCTGATTTCGCTGTGATCGATATCATCGCCAACCAGATGCAGCTCACCCAGACGCGCACGTTCACGTTTGCCGTAGAAATAAGCGATAACCAGAATCGCGACCACACCCGCGGCCATCGCCGGGATCATCGGTACGAAGATGTCCGACGGGTCAACGTGCAGCGCACTCGCGGCGCGGGCAGTCGGGCCACCCCATGGAGTCATGTTCATCACGCCGCCGGCGAGAATGATCAGACCGGCCATGATCCGCGGGCTCATGCCGATGCGGCTGTACAGCGGCAGCATGGCGGCCACGCAGATCATGTAAGTGGTCGCGCCGTCACCATCGAGGGAAACGACGAGCGCCAGTACGGCGGTGCCGACCGAAACCTTCAGCGGGTCGCCCTTGACCAGTTTGAGGATCTTGCGCACGGCCGGGTCGAACAGGCCGGAGTCGATCATCAGGGCGAAATAGAGAATGGCGAACATCAGCATCACGCCAGTCGGCGCGAGCTTGGTGATGCCTTCGAGCATCATCGGGCCGATCTTCGGTGCAAAGCCGCCGAACAGGGCGAAGACGATCGGGATGATGATCAGAGCGATCAGCGCGGACAGGCGCTTGGTCATGATCAGGAACATGAACGTGATGACCATGGCGAAGCCAAGGAAAGTCAGCATGGGAATACTCCAGGCGTAGCGCGGCTAGTTAAATGAGCAGATCGGGCCGATCAGCGCAGAACGGGAAGCACGAGACGTACGGGCGGAGTGACAGCGTAAAGGCGGGCTACAGAGGACATCAGAATCACCATTGTTGTTGTTAATTGGGCCTTTAGTGCGAGGTATCACACGCATTGGCCAACCGGTCTGTTGCCGGAAGTGAGGCGATCCTAATCGGGCAAGCTTTCAGCTACCTTTCGCTGCAGAAAGCTTTGAATGAACGGTCAACCGGCCGTCGGATGCGATCTAGAGTCAATAAACACGGGAAGGGGAGCTTTCGAGATGAGCCAATCGCACAGCGGAGGCTGCCACTGCGGACACATTCGTTATCAGTTCAGCGGGGCGTTGCAGGACATAGCCCATTGCCATTGTTCGATTTGCCGCAAGGTCAGCGGCGGCATCGTCACGACGTGGATCACGGTGCCAGCCTCCAGTTTCCAATGGCTGGTCGGTACGCCGTCGCGTTACGACTCGTCTGCCAGTTGTACGCGGTTCTTTTGCCCACAGTGCGGCGCGCAACTGGCGTTGGTGACGTTGCTCAGCCCACAGAGTATCGACGTGACCATCGCCACCCTCGATCAACCCGAGCTGGCGCCCGCCGAACGACACATCTGGACCGACAGCCAATTGCCCTGGCTGCACCTGGACGAGCATCTGCCGGGCGAAGCCGAAGAAACGATCTGATCAGAAAACAGACAGATCCAGCGACCGCATCGCGCCCATCCAGATTGCGTGTTCGGTGTGGTCGAGCAGGTCATCGCCGGTGTCCGGGTGCAGAAACACCACCAGACCTTTGCGGTTCAACACCAGCCACGGCAGCACATCGCTGATCAACTCGGGGCCGAAGGCCAACTGGCAGCTCCAGTCCGGATGCGGACCGACCGGACGTTCGTGAACGCGGCCCATTTTCACTGCAAATAACTGCGCGGCCTGCTCGCACAAGGCCCGTGCCTGTTCAATGGTGCTGGCGTCGAAATAGACGTGGGCGTGGTAGCCCTTGATCGCTTGCATCTGAAGCCCTCGGAAATCGGTTCGAACCCTCGGCGTTGCCCGTATGTCACACGTCATACAAGGGATAAGAAAAGGGATCAGCCATGAAAAATGCCGAAACCCCGGCGGTAAAAGTGGTGCTCTATGGTGCCATGAGTAGCCTGGGCAGCGCGTTGATGGCTGAGTTGCTGCGTCGTCAGCATGAAGTCATCGCCATTCTCGACGATCTGACCGCACTTGCGCCGCGTCCCGGACTACGCACCAAGAGCGGCGATCTGTTCGACTCCGAGAGGGTCAATCAAAGTGTGGCCGGCAGTTCGGTGGTCATCTGCTTATTGGATGCGCCAGGTTTGCCATTCAGCAGCGATCACGTTGAGCGCTCTGTCGTACTCGGCCCCGTCGAGCAGGTGCTGGCCGTCGATGCATTGGTCGATGGACTGCAAGCCGCCAACGTTTCGCGGCTGTTTCTGGTGGGGGATTTTGCCGTACTCGATGAGCCGGACGTCGATGATCGCCTGCAACGCCATGCTGCCGAAGAAATTCGCGAAGCCGTGCAAAGCAGCCCGCTGCACTGGACACTGGTCAATGCGCCACACGGCGTGGCCGGGCTGACCATTGAGCATTTCAGCCAGGTCGGCGGCAATCTCGAACCGGGTCTGGCCGAGCCATTGGAGCGGCTGAACCGCGTGGCGGTGGGGATTGCCGATGAGCTACGGCTGAATTTGCATATAGGGCAGCATGTGAATTTCGTTGCGGCTTCAGATTCGTAAAAGATCTTCAAACCGCGATCGACGGCAACGTCAAACCGTTGAGGGATTGCGCGCTGCTCGCCTGTTCCGCCATTAACCAATCGACAAACTGTTGAATCAACGCGCCCCGACGTTTGCGCTGGGGCAGCACCACGTAATAACCGAGGCGCGACAAGGTCGTTTCGGCGATGGGGCGGCACAGCAAACCCTGACTCAGCAAGTTATCCACAAGGTGCCGCCAGCCAATCGCTACGCCTTGACCGCCAATCGCCGCTTGAATCAACAACGTGTAATTGTCGAAGCGCAATTGCCCCGGCGCCGGCGGCGTATTGATACCGAGTTCACGGAACAGACCACTCCAGTCAAACCAGTTGCTGCTGTTTTCCCCACGCAGGTGCAGCAACGGGAACTCCAGCAGTGCGTGAGCAGGCAAGGGCAGGGCGCGATCCTTGAGCAATTGCGGGCTGCACACCGGGAATACTTCTTCGCTGAACAACCAATGGCTTTCGCCCTGCTTGAAACGACCATCACCGAACAGGATCGCCACGTCGATATCGGTGCGCAGCATGTTGTGGTTGCGTTCGCTGGTCACCAGGCTGACGTCGACCTGCGGGTTAGCTTCATGAAAGCGGTGCAGGCGCGGCATCAGCCAATAAGCAGCGAAGGCAAAGTCAGTGGCAACTTGCAGGACTTCATGTTGTTGCTGTGCGCTGATCGCGCTCAATCCTGCATCGATATTCTGTAAACCGAGAGTAACTTGCTCAAACAGTATCGCGCCGACTTCGGTCAGCTCGATCCCACGGTAAATGCGATCAAATAGTCGCGTACCGAGTTGTTCTTCCAGCCGTTTGATCTGCTGACTGATCGCTGGTTGCGTGGTGCCAAGCTCTACCGCCGCTGCGGTAAAGCTGCGCTGGCGAGCGGCCGCCTCAAAGGCGCGCAACAGGTCGAGGGACAGATCACCCAAGGCTTCATACATAATCTGTGCTTATCCTAGTCATTGTCCGGCGCGGGCTTTACCGGATAAAGCATGGACTCCATGCTCGATCGCAGCAATGTCGCATAAATATTTACTATGGAATGCCGCGATCACATGAAGCGCAAGAATATTCTTTTCATCATGGCCGATCAGATGGCCGCGCCAATGTTGCCGTTCTACGGCCCATCGCCGATCAAACTGCCGAATCTTTCCCGCCTCGCCGCCCAAGGCGTGGTGTTCGATGCCGCTTACTGCAACAGCCCGTTGTGCGCGCCATCGCGGTTCACCCTGGTCAGCGGCCAGTTGCCGAGCAAGATCGGCGCCTACGACAACGCCGCCGATTTCCCTGCCGATGTGCCGACTTATGCCCATTACTTGCGCCGCCTCGGCTACCGCACCGCGCTATCCGGCAAGATGCACTTCTGCGGTCCGGACCAGTTGCACGGTTATGAAGAACGCCTGACCAGTGATATCTACCCGGCCGATTACGGTTGGGCCGTGAACTGGGATGAGCCGGATGTACGGCCGAGCTGGTACCACAACATGTCTTCGGTGCTGCAGGCCGGGCCATGTGTGCGCACCAATCAACTGGATTTCGATGAAGAGGTGGTGTTCAAGGCGCAGCAATATCTGTTCGATCACATCCGCGAGGACGGCGATCAGCCGTTCTGCCTGACAGTATCGATGACTCACCCACACGACCCGTACACCATTCCCAAGGCGTTCTGGGATTTGTACGACGATGCCGATATCCCGTTGCCTACAACCCCGGATCAACACGAACTCGATCCGCACTCACAGCGGCTGCTCAAGGTTTATGACCTGTGGGATAAGCCACTGCCTGTGGATAAGATTCGCGATGCACGCCGGGCATATTTCGGTGCATGCAGCTATATCGACGCCAACGTCGGCAAACTTCTGGAAACCCTCGAAGAAACCGGGCTGATCGAAGACACAATTATTGTCTTCTCCGGTGACCACGGCGACATGCTCGGCGAAAAGGGCCTTTGGTACAAAATGCACTGGTACGAAATGGCGGCCCGCGTCCCCCTGTTGATAAGTGCTCCAGGCCAGTTCGATGCCGGGCGTGTCAGCGCTGCCGTATCGACCGCAGACCTGTTGCCAACCTTCGTCGAATTGGCCGGCGGCACGCTGGAACCGGGCCTGCCACTGGATGGCCGCTCACTGGTTTCGCACCTGCGAGGGCAGGGCGGTCATGACGAAGTGTTCGGCGAATACATGGCCGAAGGCACCATCAGCCCGCTGATGATGATCCGTCGCGGCGCCTACAAATTTATCTACAGTGAAAGCGACCCTTGCCTACTCTTCGACGTAGATAACGATCCGCATGAACTGGAAGAACTCAGCCAATCGCCGCAACATCGCCCGCTGTTCGACGATTTTCTCGCCGAAGCACGGGCCAAATGGGACATTCAGTCGATTCACCGGGAGGTCCTCGCGAGCCAGCGCCGCCGCCGATTTGTCGCCGACGCGTTGACCCTCGGCAAGCTGAAGAGCTGGGATCACCAGCCACTGGTGGACGCCAGTCAGCAATACATGCGCAACCACATCGACCTCGACGATCTGGAACGCAAAGCACGTTATCCACAACCCTGCCAAAACCAATAATGTTAAGGGGAAGTCCATGCGTAAGTTATCCACAGTAGTGACGATCGGCCTGCTCGCGCTGAGCAGCGCCTCGGCCTTCGCTGAGCAAAGCTGCGACACCGTGAAAATGGCCGATCCGGGCTGGAGCGACATCGCCGCGACCAACGCCATCACCGGGTTTCTGCTGGACGGCATGGGCTACAAGGCCAAGGTCGACACCCTCGCGGTGCCGATCACCTTCGGTGGTTTGAAGGACGGCCAGGTGGACGTGTTTCTCGGCAACTGGATGCCGGCGCAGCAGGGCTTCTACGACAAGTTCGTCGCCACCGGTGACGTCACGCAACTGGCGAAGAACCTCGACGGCACCGAATTCACCCTCGCCGTGCCGGACTACGTGTGGGACGCGGGTGTGCATAACTTTGCCGACCTGAACAAATACGCGGACAAGTTCGATCGTAAGATCTACGGCATCGGTTCGGGTGCGCCGGCGAATATCTCGCTGCAGGAAATCATCAAGAAGAACGACTTCGACATGGGCCAGTGGAAGCTGATCGAATCCAGCGAACAGGCGATGCTGGCTGAAGTGTCGCGGGCGGTGAAGAAACAGAAATTCGTCACCTTCCTCGGCTGGACGCCGCACCCGATGAACGTGCAGTTGAAGATGCATTACCTCAAGGGTGGCGAGAAGTACTTTGGCGACACCGGCAGCGTGTTTACGTTAACGCGCAAGGGCTACGCCGAGGCGTGTCCGAATGTGGGTAAATTGCTGACCAATCTGTCGTTCACGCAGGAGATGGAGAACAGCATCATGGCTGAGGTGGTGAACAAAAAGGTCAGCAATGCCGAGGCGGCGAAGGCTTGGATCAAGGCAAATCCGGCGGTGTTGGATAAGTGGCTGGATGGCGTCAAGACGTCTGACGGGAAGGATGCGTTGGCGGCGGTGAAAGCGAAGCTTTGATCGTGGGGTGGCTGGAATTGTGCTCGGCTCGAGATTTTTGCCCCCTCACCCCAGCCCTCTCCCCAGAGGGGCGAGGGGGAAAGGGAGCCGATATCTGTTGGATTCAAAACTTGCGTTCAACTCTGAAATCGCAGGTCGGTGAATCTTGAATAAACACCACGGTCAGTCCCCTCTCCCTTGGGAGAGGGTTAGGGTGAGGGGCCTTTCCCCTGGCACCCTGATAACCTTGAACAAAACCCAACCGCGAGGACCCATGGCCTTCCCCAGCCGCCACTCTCTCTTCCCCTTCCTCACCTGGTTGCCGCGACAAACCCGCGCCAGCGTCGGACGGGATCTGATCGTCGGCCTCAGCGGGGCGATTCTTGCGCTCCCCCAGTCGATTGCCTACGCGTTGATCGCCGGTCTGCCACCCGAGTACGGCCTCTACGCCGCAATCATTCCGGTGCTGATCGCCTGCCTGTGGGGTTCGTCGTGGCATTTGATCTGCGGTCCGACGGCAGCGATTTCGATTGTGCTGTTTGCCAGTGTCAGCCCTTTAGCGGTTCCAGCCTCGCAGGACTACATCACCCTGATCCTGCTGCTGACCTTGCTTGCGGGGATATTCCAGTGGCTGCTCGGTTTGCTGCGCTTTGGCGCGCTGGTGAATTTCGTCTCGCATTCGGTGGTGCTGGGGTTCACCCTTGGCGCGGCGGTGGTGATTGCTATCGGGCAATTGCCAAACCTGCTGGGCCTGGAGTTGCCGGCAAAAGCCACGGCGCTGGCCAGTTTGATGGATTTGCTGCAACACCTGCGGGCTGTGGATAAACCTTCGCTGGTGTTGGGTTTGGCCACGGTGGTCGTCGGTCTGCTGCTCAAACACCTGTTGCCGCGCTGGCCGACGCTGTTGATCACACTGGTGCTGGCCAGTTTGCTGGTGTGGTTGTGGCCGGGCGTGTTCGGCCATGTGCATCTGGTCAGCGCGTTTGTCGGGCGTTTGCCGCCGTTCAGTGGATTGCCGCTGGATCTGGATTTGATCCTGCGATTGCTGCCAAGTGCTGTGGCGGTGGGCATGCTCGGCCTGGTTACCAGTCTGTCGATTGCGCGCTCGATTTCGGCGCGGTCGCAGCAATTGCTTGATGCCAATCAGGAAGTCCGTGCACAGGGCTTGTCGAATATTCTCGGGGCGTTCTTTTCCGGGTCGCTGTCGGCCGGGTCGTTCACCCGCTCTGGCCTCAGTTACGAGGCAGGCGCTTGCTCGCCGCTGGCCGGAGTGTTTTCGGCAATCTGGGTGGCGTTGTTCGCAATTTTTGGTGCGGGGCTGATCGCGCACATTCCGATCCCGGCGATGGCCGGGAGCATTCTGTTGATTGCCTGGGGGCTGGTCGACCACCGAGGCATTCGCGCATTGCTGCGTGTCAGCCGCGCCGAGTTTGTGGTCATGGCGCTGACCTGCCTCGCGACTTTGCTACTGGAATTGCAGACGGCGATTTATGCCGGTGTGCTGGCCTCGCTGTTCTTCTACCTCAAGCGCACTTCGCAACCGCGCGTGCAGCACTGGCGCGACGGCGAAGACGATGTGTTGCGTGTCGGCGGATCGATCTTTTTCGGCGCCAGCCATTACCTGCAAGTACGCCTGCAACGTATGCATGGCGCGCGGGTGGTGATCGAGGCGCAGCAGATCAACTTCATCGACTATTCGGGGGTGGAAATGCTGCATCAGGAGGCGCGACGCTTGCTTAGCCAGGATCGCAGCCTGACCTTGCGCCGGGCGCGGCCGCAGGTGGTGGAGGAGTTGCGGAAGCTGGAAGGGCCGGAGAAATGTCCGATCCGGTTTGAAGACTGATCCAGAATCGGTGATGAGGCCATTCGCGAGCAAGCTCGCTCCCACATTTGATCGCATTCCACTGTGGGAGCGAGCTTGCTCGCGAAGCTTTTAGAGGGTTAATTGTCGACGCAACTCGGCGAGTACCGGTGCGGTATCAGGGCGCACACCACGCCACAGGAAAAACGCCTCAGCCGCCTGCTCCGCCAACATCCCCAAGCCATCCATCGCCACCGCCGCGCCATGTTCACGGGCCCAGCGGCAAAACGCCGTCGGCTCTTTGCCGTACATCATGTCGTAGCACAGGGTCTTGCCTGGCTCGATCAGGCTCGGTGCAATCGGCGGCACGTCACCAGTGAGGCTGGCCGATGTGGCATTGATGATCACGTCCACCGGCTCGCGCAACCAGTCGAAACCACTGGCCGAGACCGGCCCGAGGTCGCAGAACAACTCCGCCAGCAACTCAGCCTTGTCCACCGTACGATTGGCGATGATCACCGAGGCCGGTTGTTCCGCCAGCAACGGTTCCAGCGCACCGCGCACCGCACCACCGGCACCGAGCAGCAGAATGCGTTTGCCGGTCAGGCTGAACCCGGCGTTCACCGTCAGATCGCGCACCAGTCCGGCGCCGTCAGTGTTATCACCGAGCAGTGAGCCGTCGGCCAGTTTGCTCAAGGTGTTCACCGCACCGGCCCGTTGTGCGCGAGCGGTCAGGCTATTGGCCAGACGATAGGCGTCTTCCTTGAACGGCACGGTGACGTTGGCGCCGCGACCTTCCTGGAAAAACGCCGTGGCGCAGTTGGCGAAATCTTCAAGCGGCGCCAGCAAGGTGCTGTAGTCGAGGTGCTGGCCGGTCTGCTCGGCGAACAGCTTGTGAATCATCGGCGATTTGCTGTGGCCGATCGGGTTGCCGAAAACGACGTAACGATCCATCAGATGTCCTCAGGCCTCGGCCAGCCAGTCGCGGTCTTGCAGGAAGTACTCGGTCAGGCGTGCTTCTTCGCTGCCAGGCTCGGCTTTCCAGTCATAGCCCCAGCGCACTTGCGGCGGCAACGACATCAGGATCGACTCGGTACGCCCGCCCGATTGCAGACCGAACAAGGTGCCACGGTCATACACCAGGTTGAACTCGACGTAACGGCCACGGCGGAATTCCTGGAATTCACGCTGCTGAGCGGTAAACGCATCGTTTTTGCGGCGCTGCACGATCGGCAGATAAGCATCGATGTAGGCGTCGCCGATGGCCCGCATAAAAGCGAAGCTGGTATCGAAGTCCCACTCGTTCAGGTCATCGAAGAACAAACCGCCAATGCCGCGCGGTTCGTGGCGATGCTTGATGTGGAAGTAGGTGTCACACCAGGCCTTGTAGCGCGGGTAGACGTCCGGGCCAAACGGTGCGCAAGCCTGCTCGGCAACGCGGTGCCAGTGAACGCAATCTTCTTCATTGCCGTAATACGGGGTCAGGTCAAAGCCGCCGCCGAACCACCAGACCGGCTCTTCACCCTCCTTCTCGGCGATGAAAAAGCGCACGTTGGCGTGGGACGTCGGCACATGCGGGTTGTGCGGGTGGATCACCAGCGACACGCCAAGGGCTTCGAAACCGCGGCCAGCCAATTCCGGGCGATGGGCGCTGGCCGACGGTGGCAGACCACTGCCGAAGACGTGGGAAAAGTTGACACCGCCCTTTTCGATTACCGTGCCGTTCTCGATCACGCGAGTACGACCGCCACCGCCGGCGGGCCGGGTCCAGGCGTCTTCGACGAAGCGCGTGCCGCCGTCTTCGGTTTCGAGAGCCGCGCAGATGCGGTCTTGCAGGTCGAGCAGATAGGCCTTTACGGCGTCGGTGCGGGTCGTCATGGCTTCACCTTGAATCGGGCGGCGCCCCGGCAGACGGGCGACGCAAATGGGCGCGTAGCATACCACCGCACAATAGCCCGCCGCAGTTGACGAAGATCAAGCATGGGAGTTGGATAGGGGGCTCACAAAAGACCCAAGGAGAGCAGGCAGATGGCAAAGCGTATCCAGTTCCGCGCCCACGGCGGCCCCGAAGTGCTCGAATATGTTGATTACCAACCTGCCGCGCCCGGCCCCAATCAAGTCCGCGTGGCGAACAAGGCGATCGGCCTGAACTTCATCGACACCTATTACCGCAGCGGTCTGTACGCACCGCCCGCCTTGCCGTCCGGCCTGGGTGCTGAAGGTGCGGGGATCGTCGATGCCGTGGGCAGCGACGTCACCCGGTTCAAGGTCGGTGATCGCGTGGCCTATGGCAGCGGCCCGTTGGGGGCCTACAGCGAATTGCATGTGCTGCCCCAGGACAATCTGGTGCATCTGCCCGACGAAATCAGTTTCGAAACGGCTGCCGGTGTAATGCTCAAAGGCCTGACCGTGCAATACCTGCTGCGCCAAACCTATGAACTCAAGGTTGGCGAAACCATTCTGTTCCACGCGGCGGCCGGCGGTGTCGGTTCACTGGCCTGCCAATGGGCCAAAGCGTTAGGCGTGAAGCTGATTGGCACCGTCAGCTCCAAAGAGAAAGCCGAACTGGCCAAGGCCAATGGCGCCTGGGCGACGATCGATTACAGCCACGAAAACGTTGCCCAGCGCGTGCTGGAATTGACCGATGGCAAGAAAGTCCCGGTGGTCTATGACGGTGTTGGCAAGGACACCTGGCTGACGTCCCTCGACAGCGTGTCGCCGCGTGGCCTGGTCGTGAGCTTCGGTAATGCTTCCGGCGCGGTGGACGGCGTGAATCTGGGTATTCTCTCCGCCAAGGGTTCGCTGTACGTGACCCGGCCGACGCTGGCGACTTATGCCAACAACGCCGAAAACCTGCAGCGAATGGCCGATGAGCTGTTCGAGATGATCATCAGCGGCAAGTTGAAGGTGGACGTCAGCCAGCGTTATCCACTGGCTGATGCGGCGAAGGCGCAAACCGAGCTGTCGGCGCGGCGCACTACCGGTTCCACCATCCTGCTGCCTTGATACCTCCCGGCGTCCTGCCAGTCAGGGTTTCAGAACCATGACTGACAGGACGCTTCGAGCGTGTTCAGTACTGCGGTGGATGAGCCGCCAACGGTCTTGGCGCCCAATGACCGACAGTCGCGGAATCAGGCTGTTGCAACGCGGCGAGGATTTGCCGCCACTCGGCTGACAACACCCAGTAATCCCCGCGTGCGCGCTGTTCGATATGCAAGGGATTGGAGGCGACCGGCATCAGACCGAAACGCTGGTACAGGCGCAGCTGCGATGCCCTGCACAACGCGGTGACACCTAGATAGCCCTGTTTTATGGCCCACTCGGCAGCGGCCGCCAGCAGACTGTCGACGGCAATGGGCTGTTGGCTGGGCGCGTACGAGATCAAGCGACTGAGTTCGACATGGCGTGACAACGCCACCGTGGGCGAAACATGTTGCTGCGCCAGTGATGCCCACTCGAACGGCGCCGGAGTGGCCCTCAATACCGCCAGCAGTTGCTCGTGCCGATACAGCAGAAAGTGGGTACTGCGCGACCGTGTCGCCAGTCGGGTTTCGAGCATCCGCGCCCTGGACGTCAGCATGTAATGCTGCAGCCGAAGCCGAAATTGCCGATCGATAAACCGATCGAACACCTGGGTATCCGACCCCGCTTCAAGCATCACGATACGGCAACCCTCCTGATGACTGTTTAACGTCACCTGGAGCGCCTGCAGGTAATCCGTGAGTTGCAAATCCGTAGTGTCCATTCTTTCTCCGCAGACCTTAACTTATCGAAGTGTTTCGAGTGCAGGGAAAGGATGGTTGCTTTTGGCGATACCGCCACGAAACGCGGTCTGATAATCAGGTGGGAAAATTCAGTTGATTCAGATAGTTGATGATTTTTCCGACGCAGCAATCAGCATCATTGCAGGATAATTCGCAGGCACGTGTAGTACTCCTCGCCATCAAGGCGAGGAGTACCCACGTTACAAATGTTCGAGGCTCAATCAGTCGGGACGAATGACTTTGCCGGTCGCCAGATCACGAATCACGCTGGGGTTCTTGCGCCCACCCAGTTGCCCGCCCAGTATCAGATCGATCTGCCCACGGAAATACTGCTCGACACGCAATCGCGTGCGCGCCGCCGGGCGTCCCTGCGGGTTGGCTGAGGTCGAAATCAAGGGCCCGACCATCGAGCACAGATCGCGTACTTGCGGATGATCACTGACCCGCAGTGCGACGGTGTCGTGCATGCCGGTCACCCATTCCGGGAGCAAGCCCTGATGCGGCACCAGCCAGGTGTTCGGCCCCGGCCAGGTGCTGGCCATGCGGTCGATCCATTCTTGCGGGAAGTCTTCGAACAGAAAGTCGAACTGGCGAATGTTGTCGGCAACCAGAATCAGGCCTTTGACCACCGAACGATTCTTGATCGCCAGCAACCGATCCACGGCCTCTTCGTTCCATGGGTCGCAACCCAGCCCCCAGACGGCTTCGGTTGGATAGGCAATCACCGCCCCGGCGCGAATCTCTCGTGCGGCTTGTTGCACACGCCAACTGTTAACCATGAAAAAACTCTCCGCAAACAGGTTTCGCGCAGTTTACCGATCTTCCTTGTAAAACCTAGCGTGTCCTGGCCAACCAGCGACCGTTTTCGCACACTGCACGGCCATCCATTTCCAGTTCGGTGAGTGCCGCCAGCACTTTGGGCAACGTCCAGCCGCTGCTGTCAGCCAAGCCTTCGCTGGTGTGCGGGGCAGCATGGAGCAGGATGAGCAACGGGTGATCGGCTTTCGCCGTGTCAGTGGATAGCGGCAGATGCTGCCAACCACGCAAGGCTTCGAGGATGTGCTCAATGGTTTCCACCAGCACCGCGCCATCGCGGATCAGCTGATGGCAACCGCGAGCGCCGGGGTGATGGATCGAACCGGGAATCGCGTAAACCTCGCGTCCCTGTTCCGCCGCCAGCCGTGCGGTGATCAGCGAACCGCTGGCGACGCTGGCCTCGACCACCAGCACGCCGAGGGACAAACCGCTGATGATGCGGTTACGTCGCGGGAAGTTGCTCGCCGTTGGCCCGGCATCCAGCGGAAACTCGGAAAGCACTGCGCTGCCGCACGCAATCATCGCGTCAGCCAGGCGGCGGTTGCGCTGTGGATAAAAATTTTCCAGCCCCGTGCCGAGGACACCGACCGTCAACCCGCCAACATCCAGCGCGGCCTGATGCGCAGCGGCATCGATGCCTAGCGCCAGGCCGCTGGTGATGACAAAACCGGCCCCGGCGAGACTGCGGGAAAATGCCGCTGCGGTGTCCATGCCCGGACGCGATGCCCGGCGACTGCCCACCATCGCCAGTTGCGGTTTTTCCAGAATCTGCGGATCACCGGCCACGAACAACATTGGCGGCGGGTCGGGAATCTGCGCCAGCAATGCGGGGTAATCGGGTTGGTCCCACATCAGCAAATGCTGATCCGGACGCTCTAGCCAGCGCATTGCATGGCTGGCGCCGTCGCGAACTTCGGGGCAGCGCCGCGCTTCGGCGCACGCCGCCGGCAAACCGAGAGAACGCCAGGCGCTGGCCGGCGCGCTGATGGCTTTGGAGGCCGAGCCGAAGGCTTCGAGCAACTTGGCAAAACGCTTCGGGCCAACATCCGGCAAGCGGTGCAGGCGCAGACGCGCTTCCAGTTCCGCCGGGGAAACCGGCGTACAGACAGGCAACATGATGGATCATCCTTGATCGTTATAAGCCCCGAACCATTCGGAACAAGCTGTGGATAACTCTGTTGGTAACTTGTGAAGCACGCTTACGGATTGCGCACCTTGTCGAGCACCGCGAGCGAGCGCGATGCGTTGAGGACGAGGCCGTAGCTGAGTTTGTCGTAGGTGCGGAACACCATCAGCAACCCGGCGCGTTCATCGGGAATTTTCAGCGGCTGGCCAGTGATGCGGTCGCGCACGGTTTCACCGGTTTTCATTACCACCAGCACGTTGCCTTCGGCCAGACCGTCGCGCTTGCCCTTGTTCAGGGTGACCACGTCCATCACGCCGATCTGGGTGACACCGCGCGGCACATCGATGATCACGCCGTTGATGCTGGTCGTTGGCGCGCTGGGCATGAAGGTCGAGTTGATCGAGCGCTCTTCGCCGCTGAACAAACGGTCGCCAAGGCGCACTTCCTGGGTGGTGCGTTGCAGGGCGAGGGTGGCGACGTCGCCTTCAGTGGCGACGATTTCGCCGCCGCCGATGTCGTCGGCGTTGATTCCCAGGAACTCCTTGGTCTGTGGATCGGTGTAGACCTTGCCCTGACGGAAGATGCCGTAGACCGGTTGATCCGGGTCGAAATGGCCGCGCGCGAAGATCCGGTCACCGGTACCGCTGAGCACGCGTTCGGCATCGCCGGCAACGATGTACGGCGCCTTGTCGAAGTCCTCGACCTTGTCGACGATGCGGTTGCTCAGCAAAAAGCTGTTGATGGATTTCAGCGGAATGCTCGGAATAGCCTCGGCCACCGGGCTGGTGCGAATGCGTGGCGAGAGCTTGATGGTGCCGCGCGACTCGCCGCGATTAAGGGTCAGACGTGGCTGGCCATCGACATAACTGAGCGTCAGCGTGTCGCCGGGATAGATCAGGTTGGGGTTTTCGATTTGCGGATTGGCCCGCCACAGTTGTGGCCACTGCCAGGGCTCGCGCAGGTATTTGCCGGAAATGTCCCAGAGCGTATCCCCCGAAACCACCGTGTATTGCTGTGGAAAACCATCCCTGAGTTGCACTTGCCCTTGCGCCACGCCGGCCGAAGCCAACAGCAGCAGGGCGAGTAGTGTTTTCCTCATGCAGTGAATCCCTTTATCATGTGCATTCGCGTGAACCGTCAGAGCCCCCGTGGCTCGCTTGTGCAAAATGCACAAGCTACGCTTCACAACGGTAGCCTGCATCTTCGGACCTGCCAGGCCATCGCCCGACTTTACTCAACGTGTGCAGCAATCAAAGCCTATGGCCATTTTAAACATCCTCGAATTCCCGGACCCGCGTCTGCGCACTATCGCCAAGCCTGTGGCTGTAGTGGACGACGAAGTGCGTCAGTTGGTCGATGACATGTTTGAAACAATGTATGAAGCGCCGGGCATCGGCCTTGCCGCGACCCAGGTCAACGTGCACAAACGTATCGTCGTGATGGACCTTTCCGAAGACCGCACCGAACCGCGGGTGTTCATCAACCCCGAGTTCGAATCGCTGACCGACGAAATGGACCAATACCAGGAAGGTTGCCTGTCGGTACCGGGTTTCTACGAAAACGTCGACCGCCCGCAAAAGGTCAAGATCAAGGCGCTGGACCGCGACGGCAAGCCCTATGAGCTGATCGCCGAAGGCCTGCTCGCGGTCTGCATCCAGCACGAATGCGACCACCTCAACGGCAAATTGTTCGTCGATTACCTGTCCACGCTCAAACGCGACCGGATCAAGAAGAAACTGGAAAAGCAGCACCGCCAGAACGCTTGATGCCCCTCTTCAAAGGCTTGCTGCGGCAAGCCTTTTTCTTTTATGAGACGCCCTTCATGACTGAGCCACTGCGCATCGTTTTTGCCGGCACCCCGGAATTCGCCGCCGAACACCTCAAGGCCCTGCTGAACAGCCCTTACGAGATCGTTGCGGTCTACACCCAACCGGATCGTCCGGCCGGTCGCGGGCAAAAACTGATGCCAAGCCCGGTCAAACAGCTCGCCCTGGAAAACCATATCCAGGTGTTGCAGCCACCGACCTTGCGCAACGCTGACGCTCAGGCAGAACTGGCCGCACTGAAGCCGGACTTGCTGGTAGTGGTCGCCTACGGCCTGATCCTGCCGCAAGTGGTGCTGGATATCCCGCGTCTGGGCTGCATCAACAGCCACGCCTCCTTGCTGCCACGCTGGCGCGGTGCGGCGCCGATTCAGCGCGCCGTCGAACACGGTGACGCGGAAAGCGGCGTGACCGTGATGCGCATGGAAGCGGGCCTCGACACCGGACCGATGCTGCTCAAGGTCGTCACGCCGATCACCGGCGAAGACACCGGCGGCACGCTGCACGACCGCCTCGCCGAAATGGGCCCGCCCGCCGTGGTCCAGGCGATTGCCGGTCTGGCTGCAGGCACGCTGGAAGGCGAAGTGCAGAACGATGAGCTCGCCACTTACGCGCACAAGCTGAACAAAGACGAAGCACGCATCGACTGGAGCCGTCCGGCCGTTGAGCTGGAACGCCTGGTGCGCGCCTTCAACCCATGGCCGATCACCCACAGCACCCTCAACGGTGAAGCGCTGAAAGTACTGGCGGCGACACTCGCCGAAGGTAAAGGCGCGCCGGGTGAAATCCTCAGCGCCAGCAAGGACGGTTTGGTCGTCGCTTGCGGCGAGCAGGCGCTGTGCCTGACCCGCCTGCAATTGCCGGGTGGCAAGGCGCTGAACTTCAGCGACCTGTTCAACAGCCGTCGAGAGAAATTCTCTGTCGGCACCGTGCTCGGCGCAGCGGTGGACGCGCAATGAACCCGCGTCTGGCCGCCGCCAAGGCACTCGCCGCCGTGCTCAGCGGCAAAGCCTCGTTGAACAGCTCCCTGCCGACGCAACTGGACAAGGTCGAGGATCGTGATCGCGGCTTCACTCAGGATCTGGCCTTCGGCACTGCGCGCTGGCAGCCACGCCTGTCGGCACTCGCCGAGAAGCTGCTGCAGAAACCGTTCAAGGCTGCCGACGCCGATGTCGAAGCGCTGCTGCTGGTCGGTCTCTACCAATTGCTCTACACCCGCGTGCCGGCCCATGCCGCCATCGGCGAAACCGTCGGTTGCGCCGACAAGCTGAAGAAGCCGTGGGCCAAAGGCCTGCTCAACGCGGTGCTGCGTAACGCCCAGCGCGAAAGCGAAACGATTTTCGCCGAGCTGGAACGTGACCCAGTGGTGCGTACCGCTCACCCGCGCTGGCTGCAAAAATCCCTGAAGGCCTTCTGGCCGGAGCAGTGGGAAGCGATTTGCGAGGCGAACAATGCGCATCCGCCGATGATCCTGCGGGTCAACCGCCGTCACCACAGCCGCGACGCCTATCTCGGCTTGCTGACGGAGGCCGGGATTGCCGCGACGCCATGTGTGTACAGTTGCGACGGCATCATTCTCGAAGCCGCTGCCGACGTGCGCAGCCTGCCAGGTTTCGCCGAAGGCTGGATCAGCGTGCAGGACGAAGCGGCGCAACTGGCCGCCGATCTGCTCGATCTGGCGCCGGGGCAACGCGTGCTCGACGCCTGCTGCGCGCCGGGCGGCAAGACTTGCCACATCCTCGAAGCCGAACCGGCGCTGGCCGGAGTAGTGGCGGTGGATCTGGAAGCCAAGCGTCTGGTGCGGGTCAAGGAGAACCTTGAACGCCTTGGTCTGAACGCCGAACTGATCGCCGCCGACGGTCGCGATACCGAAAAGTGGTGGGACGGCAAACCGTTCCAGCGCATTCTGCTAGACGCGCCGTGCTCGGCGACCGGCGTGATCCGCCGCCATCCGGACATCAAGCTGACCCGTCAGCCGGACGACATCGTCGCCCTCGCGCAACTGCAAGGCGAACTGCTCGACGCGATGTGGAAAACCCTCGAAGTCGGCGGCATCCTGCTGTACGCCACCTGCTCGACGCTGCCGACCGAGAATACCGAAGTCATCGCTGCGTTCCTTGAGCGTACCCCAGGCGCCCGTGAACTGGATCTGGCCACGTCGGCCGGAATCAAACAGCCCCATGGTCGCCAACTGCTGGCCCAGCAAGGTGGGCATGACGGGTTCTACTACGCCAAGCTGATCAAGATTGCTGCCGCACGCAGCTAAACGGATTTAACGGAGTGACTGGATGAAAATCATCATCCTCGGTGCAGGACAGGTCGGCGGTTCGCTGGCAGAACATCTGGCCAGCGAGGCCAACGATATTACGGTAGTCGACACCGACGGTGAGCGCCTGCGCGACCTCGGCGACCGCCTCGACATCCGCACCGTGCAGGGCCGGGGCTCGCTGCCGTCGGTGCTGCGTCAGGCCGGCGCCGACGACGCGGACATGCTGGTGGCGGTGACCAACAGCGACGAAACCAACATGGTCGCCTGCCAGGTCGCCCACACGCTGTTCCACACCCCGACCAAAATCGCCCGGGTGCGCGAAGCGTCCTACCTCAATCGCGAGGAGCAACTGTTCCAGAACGAAGCGATTCCGGTCGACGTGCTGATCAGCCCCGAGCAGGTGGTGACCAACTACATCAAGCGCCTGATCCAGCATCCGGGCGCGTTGCAGGTGATCGACTTCGCCGAGGGTGCAGCGCAACTGGTAGCGGTGCGCGCCTATTACGGCGGGCCGCTGGTGGGTCAGCAACTGCGGCAGTTGCGTGAGCACATGCCGAATGTCGAGACTCGCGTCGCCGCAATTTTCCGCCGTGACCGGCCGATCCTGCCCCAGGGCGATACGGTGATCGAGGCGGATGACGAAGTCTTTTTCATCGCCGCCCGTGAGAATATTCGCGCGGTGATGAGCGAAATGCGCCGCCTCGACGAAACCTACAAACGCATCGTCATTGCCGGTGGCGGGCAGATCGGTGAACGTCTGGCCGAGGCCATCGAAAGCCGTTATCAGGTGAAGATCATCGAGATGAATCCGGCGCGTTGCCGTTATCTCTCCGACACCCTCGACAGCACCGTGGTGCTGCAGGGCAGTGCATCAGATCGTGATTTACTGATGGAGGAGAACATTGCCGACGCCGATATCTTCCTCGCCCTCACCAACGATGACGAAGCCAACATCATGTCGTCGCTGCTGGCCAAACGGCTGGGGGCGAAGAAGGTCATGACGATCATCAACAACCCGGCCTACGTCGATCTGATTCAGGGCGGCGATATCGACATCGCCATCAGCCCGCAACTGGCAACCATCGGCACCTTGCTGGCGCACGTGCGTCGTGGCGATATCGTCAGCGTGCACTCACTGCGCCGCGGTGCGGCAGAAGCCATCGAGGCGATTGCCCACGGTGATGCGAAGTCGAGCAAGGTCATCGGCAAGCCCATCGAGAAGATTGGCCTGCCGCCCGGCACCACCATTGGCGCGGTCATTCGCAACGAGCAAGTGATCATCGCCCACGACGACACGGTAATCGAAGCGGGCGACCATGTGATCCTGTTCCTTGTGGATAAAAAGCATATTCGCGATGTGGAGAAGCTGTTTCATGTGGGGTTGAGCTTCTTTTGAGGTTTGCGCTGACGGCACTGGCGCCTTCGCGAGCAGGCTCGCTCCCACATCTGGAATGCGTTTCCCCTGTGGGAGCGAGCCTGCTCGCGAAGGCGGTCTCACTAAGCCCCATCAACGCCTGACAGTCCCAAGAAAGGAATCCACCGATGCTCGAATCCCTGGAAAAAATGCTCGCCAAGGGTGTGGATAACTCCCTGCTGCGCTTCGGCCTGGGCAAGGGTTATCTGGATCTGGGTGAAAACGCCAAGGCCGCCGAGCACTTCCAGCGATGTGTTGGTTTTGATCCAAAGTATTCGGCGGCATGGAAACTGTTAGGCAAGGCGCATCTGGCGCTGGGCGATCACGCCGCCGCACGTCAGGCGTGGGAACAAGGTCTGGAAGCGGCCCGCGCCCATGGCGACAAGCAGGCCGAGAAGGAAATGATGGTGTTTCTGAAGAAGCTTGATCGTCAGGCGCTATAAGTCAAAGGTAGCGAAGACCGATCCCGTCGGCATCTACCGTCACCACTTCCATCCGCACCCGCGGCGCGCCTGTGGGTAAACCCTGCACCTCGCCGTAAACCACTGCGCCTTTGGGCAAAGTAGCCAAAACCGGATGCTGCACAAACACCCCGGTAGGCGAGAGGTTGCGCGTCTGCCCGAGGCATTCGCCAAAGCTGTCGTGGGTAATCTTGATGCGGAAGGATTTGCGTTGTTCGGACATCTTGTTGCGCCCTTTGATGAACGGTTGTGGATAACCTCGCCAGTGAGGTTATCCACAGATCATGCCAATCAGCTCAGTACCAGCGCTCTTCGCCCGGCGGACGCTTCTTGAAGCGCTTCATGCTCCACATGTACTGGCTCGGGTACGCGGCGACGTAACGCTCGACGACTTTACTCATCGCGGCGCAGGATTCGGCGGTATCGGTGCTGTACATGGCTTCTGGCGCAGCTTCGAGGATCACTTTGTAGCCGGAACCGTCGGGCAGGCGCAGCGCATGCAGGAACACACCGACGGCTTTGCCACCGGCGAGCATGTTCGGCACGAATTTGCTGGTCAGCGCTTGAGTGGCGAAGAACGGCACGAAGATCCCGGCGGATTCGGCCGGTTCCGGGTCAGCAGGAATGCCCACTGCACCACCTTTGCGCACTTCCTTGATCACACTGAGGATGCCTTCCTTGGTGGAAGCAGCGACTTTGTTGCCCAATTGCACGCGCTGTTTGCGCAGCAATTCGTCCACAGCTTTGAGCTTCGGCGGACGGTAGAAAATGATCGGTTTGCACTGGCTGCAATAGAAGTGATTGAGCACTTCCCAATTGCCTAAATGGCTGGTGATGCCGACCACGCCTTTGCCCGAGGCCAAGGCATTCTTGAGGATGTCGAGACCTTCGACTTCGCGCACCAGATCGATCGAGCGCTGCGCCGGCCAGATCCACGCGCAGGCGCTTTCGGTCAGCGACTTGCCGATGTCTTTCAGGCTTTGGCCGACCAGACGTTCACGTTCGGCGGCATCCATCTGTGGAAAACATTTCGCAAGGTTGATCCGCACCACTTCGCGGGAACGGTTGGGGGTTTTCCACATGATCCAGCCAATCGCCGAACCTACGGCCTGCACGGCCCGCCATGGCAGCAGGGCAAACAGCCGCAGAGCGCCTACCAGCAAGGCGCCTTTAAACTTTTCCACAGGTCACTCCTGATCTTGTGCGGTGCGCGAGGCGGCCATTCTAACCGGCGTTGACGAGCTGCGCGTAGCGGTCGCAGTCCTGAGTGTGGTCCATGACCATGCCCGAGGCCTGCATCAGTGCGTAGCAAATGGTCGGGCCGACGAACGTGAATCCGGCCTTTTTCAAGGCTTTGCTCATCGCCAGCGCTTCGGGGGTGATCGCCGGGACTTCGCTGCGATCCTTGAAATGATTGATGATCGGTTGGTCACCGACGAACGACCAGAGGAACGCCACCGGGTCCTCCAGCGCCAGCCAGGCCTGGGCATTACGCCGGGCGGCGTTGAGTTTCAGGCGGTTTCGGATGATCCCAGGATCGAGCATCAATTCGTCGATTTCAGCGTCGCTCATCTGCGCCACGCGCTGTACGTCGAAGCCGAACAACACCTCGCGATAACGCTCGCGCTTGCGCAACACGGTGATCCAGGACAGCCCGGCCTGGAACCCTTCGAGCAAAAGCAACTCGAACAAACCCTGCGCATCGCGTAGCGGCGTGCCCCACTCCTGATCGTGATAAGCCATGTACAGCGGATCTTCGGTACACCAAAAGCAGCGTGGCATAAGGCTCCAGGGGGTGGAGGTGCGACTGAATCGGGTATACTCCCGCTCTTTAAATCGCAGCCCAAGAAACAGGTGAATTTCGTGAGCCAGCCTACGCCAGCCGTGCGTACCTTCCAAGACTTGATCCTCGCGCTCCAGCAATACTGGGCCGAGCAAGGTTGCGTGGTACTTCAGCCCTACGATATGGAAGTAGGCGCCGGCACTTTCCACACCGCGACCTTCCTCCGCGCCATCGGCCCGGAAACCTGGAACGCCGCCTACGTGCAGCCAAGCCGCCGTCCGACTGACGGCCGTTACGGCGAAAACCCGAACCGTCTGCAGCACTACTATCAGTTCCAGGTCGTCCTGAAGCCGAACCCGGATAACTTCCAGGAACTGTACCTGGGCTCGCTCAAGCATGTCGGCCTGGACCCGCTGGTCCACGACATTCGCTTCGTCGAAGACAACTGGGAATCGCCGACTCTCGGCGCCTGGGGTCTGGGCTGGGAAGTCTGGCTCAACGGCATGGAAGTGACTCAGTTCACTTACTTCCAGCAGGCGGGCGGCATCGAGTGCTACCCGGTGACCGGCGAGATCACTTACGGTCTCGAGCGTCTGGCCATGTACCTGCAAGGCGTGGACTCGGTCTACGACCTGGTCTGGGCTGACGGTCCGTTTGGCAAGGTGACCTACGGCGACGTGTTCCACCAGAACGAAGTGGAGCAGTCCACTTATAACTTTGAACACGCCAACGTCGACAAGCTGTTCGAACTGTTCGACTTCTATGAAAGCGAAGCCAAGCGCCTGATCGAACTCGACCAGCCGCTGCCGTTGCCGAGCTATGAAATGGTGTTGAAGGCGTCGCACACCTTCAACCTGCTGGATGCGCGCCGGGCGATCTCGGTGACCGCGCGTCAGCAATACATTCTGCGCGTACGCACCCTGGCGCGTTCCGTTGCGCAAGCCTACCTGCTGGCGCGCGCCAAGCTGGGCTTCCCGATGGCGACCCCGGACCTGCGTGACGAAGTACTGGCCAAGCTGGAGGCAGCACAATGAGTGCGCAAGATTTTCTGGTTGAACTGGGCACCGAAGAACTGCCACCGAAAGCCCTGAACACCCTGGCTGAAGCGTTCCTCGCCGGTATCGACAAGGGCCTGCAAGCCGCTGGCCTGAGCTACGAAACTAAAACTGTCTACGCCGCACCGCGTCGTCTGGCTGTGCTGATCACCGCGCTGGCTACCCAGCAACCGGATCGCAGCATCAACCTCGACGGCCCGCCACGTCAGGCGGCGTTCGACGCTGACGGCAATCCAACGCAAGCAGCACTGGGCTTCGCCAAGAAGTGCGGCGTCGATCTGAGCGAAATCGATCAGAGCGGCCCGAAACTGCGTTACAGCCAGAGCATCGCCGGCAAGCCGACCGCGAGCCTGCTGCCGACCATCGTCGAAGACTCGCTGAACGACCTGCCGATCCCGAAACGCATGCGTTGGGGTGCGCGCAAGGAAGAGTTCGTGCGTCCGACCCAATGGCTGGTGATGCTGCTCGGTGACCAGGTCATCGACTGCACCATCCTCGCGCAGAAGGCTGGCCGTGATTCCCGTGGTCACCGCTTCCATCACCCGGAAAGCGTGCGCATCGGTTCGCCGTCGAGCTACCTCGCCGACCTGCGTGCCGCTTATGTATTGGCCGACGCCAACGAGCGTCGCGAGATCATCAGCAAGCGCACCGAAGAGCTGGCCACCCGTCAGGAAGGCACGGCAATCGTTCCGCCGGCACTGCTCGACGAAGTGACCGCGCTGGTTGAATGGCCGGTGCCGCTGGTGTGCTCGTTCGAGGAGCGTTTCCTCGACGTGCCGCAAGAAGCCCTGATCACCACCATGCAGGACAACCAGAAGTACTTCTGCCTGCTGGATGCCGACGGCAAGTTGCTGCCACGTTTCATCACTGTGGCCAACATCGAAAGCAAAGACCCGCAGCAGATCATCGCCGGTAACGAGAAAGTGGTTCGCCCACGTCTGACCGACGCCGAGTTCTTCTTCAAGCAAGACAAGAAGCAGAAGCTCGAAGCTTTCAATGATCGCCTGAAGAACGTGGTGTTCCAGGAAAAACTCGGCAGCGTCTACGACAAGGCCGAGCGCGTTTCCAAACTGGCTGCGTACATCGCCGCGCGCATCGGTGGTAACGCCTCGTGGGCTGCGCGCGCAGGTCTGCTGTCGAAGTGTGACCTGGCCACCGAAATGGTCGGCGAATTCCCGGAGATGCAAGGTGTCGCTGGTTACTACTACGCCCTCAATGACGGCGAGCCGGAAGACGTCGCGCTGGCGCTCAACGAGCAGTACATGCCACGCGGTGCCGGTGCGGAACTGCCTGCCACCCTGACCGGTGCGGCCGTCGCGATCGCTGACAAGCTCGACACTCTGGTCGGTATCTTCGGTATCGGCATGCTGCCAACCGGCAGCAAAGACCCGTATGCCCTGCGCCGTGCGGCCCTCGGTGTGCTGCGCATCCTGATCGAGAAAAAACTCGACCTCGACCTGAACGACGCCGTGGCTTTCGCCGTGACTGCGTTCGGCGCCAAGGTCAAGGCTGCCGGCCTCAACGAAGCCGTGCTGGAGTTCATCTTCGATCGTCTGCGTGCACGTTACGAAGACGAAGGCGTCGATGTTGCCACTTACCTGTCGGTGCGAGCCCTGAAGCCGGGTTCGGCGCTGGACTTCGACCAGCGTGTGCAAGCAGTGCAAGCCTTCCGCAAACTGCCGGAAGCGGCAGCGCTGGCGGCGGTGAACAAGCGTGTGTCGAACCTGTTGAGCAAACTCGAAGGCGCGGTACCGACCGAGGTGCAAGCCAAGTACTTCGACAACGCCAACGAGTTCTCGCTGTACTCGGCGATCCAGCAAGCGGATCAAGCGGTGCAGCCAATGGCGGCAGCGCGTCAGTACAACGAATCGCTGGCACGCCTGGCAGCATTGCGTGAGCCAGTCGATGCGTTCTTCGACGCGGTGATGGTCAATGCCGACGACGCCAATGTGCGAGCCAACCGTTACGCGCTGCTGGCGCGTCTGCGTGGTCTGTTCCTCGGTGTTGCCGACATTTCGCTGCTGGGTTGAGGGATTGCTGTTGAAACTGCTGATTCTCGATCGGGACGGAGTGATCAATTACGACTCCGACGCTTACATCAAGTCAGTGGCGGAGTGGATTCCGCTGCCCGGCTCGATCGAGGCGATTGCGCAGTTGAGCAAGGCCGGCTGGACGGTGGCGGTCGCCACCAACCAGTCGGGCATTGCTCGCGGCTACTACGACCTCGCCACCCTCGATGCCATGCACGCGCGACTGCGTACGCTCGTGGCGGAGCAGGGCGGTGAAGTCGGGCTGATCGTGTATTGCCCGCATGGGCCGGACGAAGGCTGCGATTGCCGCAAGCCGAAACCGGGGATGCTGAAAACCATCGCGGCGCATTACAGCGTGACGCTGGCCAATGTCTGGTTCGTCGGCGACAGCCTTGGTGACCTGGAAGCTGCCAAAGCCGTCGATTCACAGCCAGTTTTGGTAAAGACCGGAAAGGGCGCAAAGACTCAGGGCAAAACCCTGCCGGTTGGCACTCTGATTTTTGACGATCTGGCGGCGATTGCCGCAGAACTTATCCACAACTAGAGTACTTCTGAAGTTCCTGACCAGGGATTGATCGGGAGTGCGCTTGAACATTCGGGCATTGCCCCGTCACGGTAAACGTCACTATGTCGATACTGCGGGCCATCAGGATTTTTCTCTTTTACCTGCTGCTGGGCACCACCTCCCTGCTGTGGTGCAGTTTGAGTTTTTTCATCGCGCCGTTTCTGCCGTTCAAGGCGCGTTATCGTTTTATCAACGTGTACTGGTGCCGTTGCGCCTTGTGGTTGACCAAGGTGTTTCTCGGTATCCGTTACGAAATCAAGGGCGCGGAAAACGTACCTGACCGGCCCTGCGTGATTCAGTCGAACCACCAGAGCACTTGGGAGACGTTCTTTCTCTCCGCTTATTTTTCGCCGTTGAGCCAGGTGCTCAAGCGCGAGCTGCTTTATGTACCGTTCTTTGGCTGGGCCATGGCCATGCTGCGGCCAATCGCGATTGACCGTGACAACCCGAAAGCTGCACTGAAACAAGTCGCCGCCAAAGGTGACGAGCTGCTCAAGGACAACGTTTGGGTGCTGATCTTTCCTGAAGGCACACGCGTGCCGTTTGGCACTGTCGGCAAGTTCTCCCGCAGTGGTAGCGCTTTGGCGGTAAATGCGGCGCTTCCGGTCCTGCCGATTGCACACAATGCCGGCAAATTCTGGCCGAAAATCGGCTGGGGCAAGAAGTCCGGGGTGATCACCGTGGTCATCGGTGAGCCGATGTATGCCGAAGGCACAGGGCCTCGCGCCATTGCTGATCTGAACGACCGCGTACAAGCGTGGAACGAGAAGACTCAACGGGAAATGGGTTCGCTGCCACCGGCACCGCAAGCACCGGCTGCAAGCGATCAGATCGCTGTCTGAGATTTTGTGGATAACCTGTGTACGGTTTTGTTGAAAAAGCCTGAATATTGAAATTAAGTAATTGATTTACTTATATATTTCTCAAGCTCATAAAACACCGTAAAACGTGCATAAGTTTTTTTCGGATGTAAAAAGACCGGCTTATATAGCCGGTTTTTTTGTGCCTGTTCACTCGGCGATCAGTGGTAATTCGAACAGAAATGTGGTGCCTTGATCGACCATGCTGTGGCACGAGATTTTGCCTCCGTGGTGATCAACCACCGCTTTGACCATCGACAAGCCCAGGCCAACGCCGTCGATGCCTTGTGCGGAGGAAAAGCGTCGGTACTGACTGAACAGATCAGGCAACTCTTGTTCGGCGATGCCTTTGCCTTGATCGGTCAGTTCGCACCGTAGCCACTCTCCTTGGCAACTGACTCGTAGTTCAATCGTGGTATCTGCCGGGCTGTACTTGATCGCATTCTCCAGCAGGTTGAACAGCGCACGCGTCAGTAATCCCTGGTCAGCCATGATCAGGCGCTCCTGGGATTGCTCATCCATGTCGTGCAGCAGTTCGATGCGTTTCTGCTGGGCGATGGGCAACGCCTGATCCAGCACGTCCAGCACCAACATAGCGAACAGGCTCGGCTGGAACTGATAGGCTTCGGACTCGGCCCGCGCCAGCAAGACGAAACCATCGGTGAGATCCAGCGCGCGACGCACCTGCCGCTCAATCTGTTCGAATAACGGCGAGTCCGCCCCGGCCTGATGGCGGTGAACATCGAGCAGGGCGAGGATCGCCGAATGCGGGGCACGCAAGTCGTGGGAAAGAAAGCGCAGTAATACCCCGCGTTGTTCCTCGGCGGCACGTTCGGCGCTGAGATCGGTGAGGCTGAGCAGCCAACCAATCGGCGTGTCTCCGTCCACCGGCAGCAGGGCGGCACGCTCCAGGCGCAGGCTGCGTTCCTTGTGATCGCGAAACTCCAACAGCGGAATGGCCGACAGTGACGGGCGCAACTCTGTGGACAACTCCGGGTAACCGAGGCTGGCCAGTTGATCGAGGACGTCGTCCCCCACCAGATTGTGATCGAATAGCTGGCGAGCCTTGCGATTGCCCAGCAGGATCTGGCCTTTGGGATCGCTGATCAGCGTGGCGACGGGCAAGTATTCCAGACCGTCGGCAATAAAGCGCCGGGTATCACGGGTGCGACTCATAGCCTGTTCCAGCGCCATGATCTGGCCCTGCAAGCGATCAGCCCCGGTGAATTGCGCGCGACGGCGTTCGGGGAATACCTTCGGCTCGCTGTCCAGTCGTGCCAGCTCCCAGCCGAAATAAGTCAGCACTACGCTCAGGCGTCGCCAGTTCCAGATCAAATAGCCGAATAACATCCCCAGCACCGCCGGTGTCGGCGACCACCAGCGGCGCGTTTCCGCTAAACCTGCACTGGTCAGCAACGCGCACGCCATGCTGATCAACGTGACCCAGAGCGCCCAGCGCGGTCGCCACAACAGCAGGCCAAGACTGCCGGCCACCAAGGCGACCGACAACAGGGCGCCTTTGGCGGCAGACGCATCGTGCAGGTTAATCTGCGCGCGATAAGACAGCAGCGCAGTCAGCGGCAACAGCACTAGACTTATCCACAACCATTCGCGCACCAACTGTCGAAACAATCGCTGCACCTGGCTCGGTTCACGGCTTTCACGCCGACGCTGATTGTTCATGGGGAAAAAGGGCAGGGCAGTGTGAATGGTTTCATGGGCCACAGGTCTGAGACGTAGACCCGAAGAATCATAGCGGACGTCGACCAACGGCGGGCCGCTTACTTTCACAGCTTGGGCCGAGCGACTATGGTTGTCCGCCAACTGCCCCAGCAACAAGGAATAACCGCGAATGCGCGTTGCGATTCTGGACGACGAACCCGCCGAACTGCGCCGGGTCGAGCAAACCCTGCAGCAAATGGCCGATGCTGGCGATCAGCCATGGTCGCTGCACAGCTTCGAGCGTGGCGAAGACTTGCTGCGCCAGTTGCGCCGGGAAACCTTCGACCTGCTGATCCTCGACTGGCAACTGCCAGACCTGACCGGCTTGGCCCTGCTGCGCTGGACTCGCGAACACATGGAAGCACCGCCGGCGGCGATCATGCTCACCAGTCGTGATGGCGAGAGCGATATCGTCCAGGCGTTGAATGCCGGGGCCGACGATTATGTAAGTAAACCGTTCCGCCCCAATGAACTGAAAGCCCGAGTCGCCGCAGTACTACGTCGGCATAGCCAGCCACGCAGCACGGCGACCGAAGTGCTGAGCTTCAATGACCTGACGTTTGATGATGCAGAGCTGACCGTTACCCGGGAGGGAAAGCCGATCGTCATGACCGAGCGTGAATATCGGCTGGCGCGGTGTCTGTTCAGCAATCTGGGCCGGCCGTTGTCGCGGGACTATCTATATGAGCGGTTTTGGCCGCATGAAGAGATGGCGTCGTCGCGACCGTTGGATACGCATATCTACCGGTTGCGGAACAAGCTCGGGCTGACGGCGGATCGAGGGTGGCAGTTACTGACGATTTATGGGTATGGGTATCGTTTAGAAAGTGTCGCATCTGCGGTCGAGTAGACCATTCCGAGCACATGCTCGGAATGGTTGACAGTGGCAAACCGGGAAAATAAAAAAAGGCCAACGCAATGCGTTGGCCTTTTTCGTTGCAGCTGATATGGATCAGAAATCCAGGTTCGAAACCGCCAACGCATTGCTCTCGATGAAGTCACGGCGAGGTTCGACCGCATCACCCATCAGGGTGTTGAAGATCTGGTCTGCGCCAATGGCGTCTTCGATGGTGACTTTCAGCATGCGGCGCACGCTTGGGTCCATGGTGGTTTCCCACAGCTGATCCGGGTTCATTTCGCCCAGACCTTTGTATCGCTGAATGGTGTGGCGCTTGGTGCTTTCAGCCATCAGCCAGTCGAGGGCTTCCTTGAACTCGGTGACTGCCTTCTTGCGCTCGCCACGCTGGATGTACGCGCCGTCGTCGAGCAGGGTGCTCAGTTGAGCGCCGAGGGTGACGACGGTTTTGTAGTCGTTGCTGCCGAAGAAGTCGCGGTTGAAAGTGACGTAGTTCGACAGGCCGTGGGAGATCAGTTCGACCTCCGGCAGCCACACGCCACGCTCACGGTCTTCACGCAGGCTGGCCTTGTAGACCAGGCCGGACTTCTCGACGGTGCGCAGACGGACTTCGTACTGGGCCAGCCAGTCCTGCATCTTGGCGTGGTCGCCAAGCATTTCCAGGCTCACGGCCGGCAGGTAGATGAAGTGCTCGGTCAGCTCTTGCGGGTACAGGCGCGAAAGACGCTTGAGGGTCTTCATCACCATGCGGAAGTCGTTTACCAGACGCTCGAGTGCTTCACCGGAAATGCCCGGGGCTTCTTCGTTCAGGTGCAGGCTCGCATCTTCCAGAGCCGACTGCGTCATGTACTCTTCCATGGCGTCGTCGTCTTTGATGTATTGCTCTTGCTTGCCTTTCTTGACCTTGTACAGCGGCGGCTGGGCGATGTAGATGTAGCCGCGCTCGATCAGCTCCGGCAACTGACGGAAGAAGAAGGTCAGCAGCAGGGTACGGATGTGCGAACCGTCGACGTCAGCATCGGTCATGATGATGATGTTGTGATAACGCAGCTTGTCGATGTTGTATTCGTCGCGACCGATGCCGCAGCCCAGCGCGGTGATCAAGGTGCCCACTTCCTGGGAAGAGATCATCTTGTCAAAACGCGCTTTCTCGACGTTGAGGATCTTGCCCTTCAACGGCAGGATCGCCTGGGTCTTGCGGTTACGTCCCTGCTTGGCAGAGCCGCCCGCGGAGTCACCTTCCACGAGGTACAGTTCGGACAGCGCCGGGTCTTTTTCCTGGCAGTCAGCGAGCTTGCCCGGCAGACCGGCGATGTCCAGCGCGCCTTTGCGGCGGGTCATCTCACGGGCCTTGCGCGCCGCTTCACGGGCACGGGCGGCGTCGATCATCTTGCCGACGACCAGCTTGGCTTCGTTCGGGTTTTCCAGGAGGAAGTCGGAGAAGTACTTGCCCATCTCCTGCTCGACCGCAGTCTTCACTTCGGAAGAGACCAGCTTGTCTTTGGTCTGCGAGCTGAACTTCGGATCCGGCACTTTCACCGAAATGATCGCGGTCAGGCCTTCACGGGCATCGTCGCCGGTGGTGGCGACTTTGTGCTTCTTCGCCAGACCTTCCTGCTCGATGTAGTTGTTCAGGTTACGCGTCAGGGCCGAACGGAAACCCACCAGGTGGGTACCGCCGTCGCGCTGCGGAATGTTGTTGGTGAAGCACAACAGGTTCTCGTTGAAGCTGTCGTTCCACTGCAGGGCGATTTCCACGCCGATGCCGTCTTCACGCTGGATGTTGAAGTGGAACACCTGGTTGACCGCAGTCTTGTTGGTGTTCAGGTATTCAACGAACGCACGCAGGCCGCCTTCGTACTTGAACAGCTCTTCCTTGCCGCTGCGCTCATCCTTGAGGACGATGCCGACACCGGAGTTGAGGAAGGACAGTTCACGAATGCGCTTGGCCAGGATGTCCCAGCTGAAGTGAATGTTCTTGAAGGTTTCGCTGGAAGCCTTGAAGTGGATCTGGGTGCCGGTGGTTTCGCTGTCGCCAACGATGGCCATCGGTGCCTGAGGTACGCCGTGGACGTAGGTCTGTTCCCAGATCTTGCCGCTGCGGCGAACAGTCAGAACCAGCTCTTCGGACAGTGCGTTCACTACCGACACACCTACACCGTGCAGACCGCCGGAGACCTTGTAGGAGTTATCGTCGAACTTACCGCCAGCGTGGAGGACGGTCATGATGACCTCGGCGGCGGAAACGCCTTCCTCTTTGTGTACGTCTACCGGGATGCCACGGCCGTTGTCTTTAACGGTGATGGACTCATCCGGGTGGATAATGATGCTGATGTCGTCGCAGTGGCCGGCGAGGGCTTCGTCGATCGAGTTGTCGACCACCTCGAACACCATGTGGTGCAGACCGCTGCCATCGTCGGTGTCACCAATGTACATACCGGGACGTTTGCGTACGGCATCCAGGCCTTTCAGCACTTTAATGCTCGTTGAGTCGTACGTATTTTCTTCGCTCAATGCCTTCACTCCCGATGGTCGTGGGTCTGGGTGATACGGCCCTGTTCCACGTGGAACAGAGCGACTGGCGTTTCCGTCTGCCAGCCTTCCCTCAATAATTCGTGATCTACACAGGTGATGAACACCTGGCAGCGTAAGTCTTCCAGCAAACGGCACAGCGCGCGACGATGTCCCTCGTCCAGCTCGGACGGCAAGTCATCCACCAGATAAATACACTGACCGCGACGGGCCTGGCTGACCAAATGCCCTTGGGCAATCCGTAGTGCACAGACCACTAACTTCTGCTGACCCCGGGACAATATGTCCGCGGCGTTGTGAGCGCCCAATCTAAGACGCAAATCAGCCCGTTGCGGTCCGGCCTGGGTATGACCCATTTGCTGATCCCGTTGCACGGATCCAGCCAGTACGGCGCTCAATTCCCGGTCTTTGTCCCAGCCTCGGTAATAGCTGAGCGTCAAACCTTCAAGCTCAACCAGTTCGCTCAAGGTTTGTTCAAAGACTGGTTTCAAGGCTTTGATGTAGGCGCGGCGGTATTCATCGATTTCAGCGCTGGCCTGGCACAGTTCCCTGTCCCAAACCGCTTGCGAAACGGCGTCAAGTGTACCATGTCGCAGCCAAGAGTTTCTCTGGCGCAGGGCCTTCTGCAACCGCTGCCAGGTGGCCATAAAGCGCGGCTCGACGTGGAACACGCCCCAGTCGAGAAACTGTCGACGAATCTTCGGCGCACCTTCAAGCAAGCGGAAGCTGTCGGGGTTGATCAACTGCAGCGGCAGGATCTCCGCCAGCTGCGCAGCACTGCGGGCGTTCTGGCCGTCGATGCGGATCTGGAACTCGCCCTGACGATCGCGCGAGATCCCCAACGCACTGTGCCCACCCTCAGCCAATTCGACCTGACCGAACACGGTGCAGGCGAGTTGCTCGTACTGAATGACCGGCAACAGCCGCGTGCTACGAAACGAACGGGCAAGCCCCAGCAGATGAATGGCTTCCAGAACACTGGTTTTGCCGCTGCCGTTGGCGCCGTAAAGAATGTTGATGCGGGGGGAGGGGGAGAAGGTCACCGGGTGCAGATTGCGCACCGCGGTGACCGAAACACGACTTAAGGACATCCAGGGTCAGCTGATTACAGACGCATCGGCATGACAACGTAAGCCGAATCGTCGTTGTCGGACTCTTGCACCAATGCACTGCTGTTGGAGTCGGACAGGATCAGACGAACCTGCTCGGTGGTCATCACGCCCAGCACGTCGAGCAAATAGCTCACGTTGAAGCCGATTTCCAGAGAGCCGCCGTTGTATTCAACGCCCACTTCCTCTTCCGCTTCTTCCTGCTCCGGGTTGTTGGCCTGGATCTTCAACTGACCGCTGGCCAGTTGCAGACGGATACCACGGTACTTCTCGTTGGACAGAATCGCGGTACGGCTGAACGCTTCACGCAAGGCCTGGCGATCGCCCAATACCAGCTTGTCGCCGCCCTTTGGCAGAACGCGCTCGTAGTCCGGGAACTTGCCGTCAACCAGTTTCGAGGTGAAGGTGAATTCGCCGGTGGTGGCGCGGATGTGATGTTGACCCAGCACGATGCTGACATTGCCGTCCGGCTCGGTGAGCAGACGCGCCAGTTCCAGAATACCTTTGCGCGGCACGATCACCTGATGGCGATCTGGCTGGCCGATATCGGCCTTCATCGAGCACATGGCCAGACGGTGACCGTCGGTGGCCACAGCGCGGATGATGCCTTCGGACACTTCCAGCAGCATGCCATTGAGGTAATAACGCACGTCCTGCTGGGCCATGGCGAAGCTTGTGCGTTCGATCAGGCGACGCAGTTTGCTTTGTTCAAGACTGCAAGTCAGCGAGCCCGGACCTTCTTCAACGGTCGGGAAATCGTTGGCCGGCAGAGTCGACAGGGTGAAGCGGCTACGGCCAGCCTTCACCACCAGCTTCTGCTCGTCGACCTTGATGTCGATCAGCGCGTCGTTGGGCAGGCTTTTGCAGATATCCATCAGCTTGCGCGCAGGCACGGTGATGGAACCTGTTTCAGCCGGCTCTTCAAGTTGCACACGACCGACCAGCTCGACCTCGAGGTCGGTACCGGTCAGCGACAGTTGCTGGCCTTCGACAACCAGCAGCACGTTGGAGAGTACCGGCAAGGTCTGTCGGCGCTCGACGACGCCTGCGACCAGTTGCAGGGGTTTCAACAGGGCTTCGCGTTGAATGGTGAAATGCATGGTCTAGTCCCTTGCCTTAATAAGCTGCGCTGGTGTTCATCAAGTGGTCAGTGTACGCAGCAGGTTCTTGTAGTCCTCGCGGATGTCCGCGTCGGATTCCTTAAGTTCGTTGATCTTTCGACAGGCGTGCAACACCGTGGTGTGGTCGCGGCCGCCGAACACATCGCCGATTTCCGGCAGGCTGTGGTTGGTCAGTTCCTTGGACAAGGCCATGGCGACCTGACGCGGACGAGCCACCGAGCGCGAACGGCGCTTGGACAGCAGATCCGAGATCTTGATCTTGTAGTACTCGGCGACGGTGCGCTGAATGTTATCCACAGAGACCAGTTTGTCCTGCAACGCCAACAGGTCTTTCAGGGATTCGCGAATCAGCTCGATGGTGATGTCGCGGCCCATGAAGTGCGAGTGGGCGATCACGCGTTTCAGCGCACCTTCCAGCTCACGGACGTTGGAGCGAATGCGCTGGGCGATGAAGAACGCGGCGTCATGCGGTAACTCGACTTTGGCCTGGTCGGCCTTCTTCATCAAGATCGCCACGCGGGTTTCCAGTTCCGGCGGCTCGACGGCAACCGTCAGGCCCCAGCCGAAGCGGGATTTGAGGCGTTCTTCAAGGCCTTCGATTTCTTTCGGGTAGCGGTCACTGGTGAGAATGACCTGCTGGCCACCTTCAAGCAGGGCGTTGAAGGTGTGGAAAAACTCTTCCTGCGAGCGCTCTTTGCGGGCGAAGAACTGAATGTCGTCGATCAGCAAGGCATCCACCGAACGGTAGAAACGCTTGAACTCGTTGATCGCGTTCAGTTGCAGTGCCTTGACCATGTCGGCCACGAAACGCTCGGAATGCAGGTAAACGACCTTGGCATTCGGGTTCTTCTTTAATAGATGGTTACCCACCGCGTGCATCAAGTGGGTTTTACCCAGGCCGACGCCACCATAAAGGAACAGCGGGTTGTAACCGTGCTTGGGGTTGTCCGCCACTTGCCAGGCCGCCGCGCGGGCGAGCTGGTTGGATTTACCTTCGACGAAGTTTTCGAAGGTGAAGGTGCGGTTCAGGTAGCTGGTGTGCTTGAGCGCACCTTCGACCTGCACGGTGCGCTGTTCGGCGCGAACCGGGGCTTGCTGCGAAGCGGCACCGGACATCGGATCGAAACTGTCGCGAGACGGTTCATCGCTGACTTCAGGGCTTTTCTGCGTCGAGCGCTTGGCCGTCGGTGCGGGCGTCTGCGTCGGTGCCTGCACGTTCGCAGGTGCGGCATTGACCTGAGCCTGGGAAACCTGAGCGGCGGCCAGCGGTGCATTCGGTGCGGCACGCGGTGCCGAGCTGCGCTTGCTGCCTATTAATAAGGAGAGCGCCGGCGCCGTGCCGTTGCCATGCTCATCCAGCAGTTCAAGGACGCGGCCCAGGTACTTTTCGTTGACCCAGTCCAGCACAAAACGGTTCGGTGCGTAGACGCGCAACTCGTCGCCTTCGGCTTCGACCTGTAGTGGACGGATCCAGGTGTTGAATTGTTGGGCAGGCAGCTCCTCGCGCAAAAGCTCCACGCACTGCTGCCAAAGTTCCACTGACACGGATATCCCCTAAGTTGAAAGCCGGTGAGGCAAAAACAAGCGGCCATTGTAGCGGCGAGCCGTCCACTTATCCACATGCAGGTTGCCCGGTGACCATGATTTATCAATGTGTTAACCGATGAAAAAGCGACCAACGGTGCGTGAATAAGCTCTGTGGATAACCGCCTCTAAGGGCACTGGACAACTGGGGGCTGAACTCGGTGGATAACCTGCCTGTGGATAACAGGCCTTTCCACACACAGGTTATCCGATAGTGCAGCACAGGCTCAACACGGTTTTCCACTGTAGTTGTCATTCTCTGTACATCAGGCGAAATAAGGGCTGATAGCACTTATCCACAGAAGGAGGCATTCCTAGCTTTTATAAGCTTTACAGAAAAGCTTTAAATAATTCCCTTCTTTATTTTTATGTTTGGCAGACAGGCTTTCAGCCAGAGACAGCCCTGAGATCTATTTATAAGGAAACGCTGGTTGGAAATTGACCTGAAGGCTTGCTTTCTCTAGAATCCCCGGTCTCTTAAAACGGGGGCCATTCCGGCCCGTTGTGGACGAACCAGGTAACACGACATGAAACGTACTTTCCAACCAAGCACCATCAAACGCGCCCGTACCCACGGTTTCCGTGCTCGCATGGCTACCAAGAACGGCCGTGCTGTCCTGTCGCGTCGCCGCGCCAAAGGTCAGTGCGCGTCTGGCAGTTTGATAATCCGGTACTGGAGGTGAGTCAGGACTTCAGTCGGGAAAAGCGTCTGCTTACTCCCCGGCATTTCAAGGCAGTCTTTGACTCCCCTACCGGCAAGGTTCCGGGGAAAAATCTCCTGCTCCTTGCACGCAACAACGATCTTGATCACCCCCGTCTCGGGCTGGTTATCGGGAAAAAGAGCGTAAAGCTCTCCGTTGAGCGCAATCGCCTCAAACGTTTGATGCGCGAATCGTTCCGTCTGCACCAGGATTCACTGGTCGGCTGGGACATCGTTATCGTCGCGCGCAAAGGTCTGGGCGATGTAGAAAACCCCGAATTGATTCAGCATTTCGGCAAGCTCTGGAAGCGTCTGGCACGCAGCAAGCCAGTTCCAGAAGTCAAAACCGAAACTGTAGGGGTAGACAGTCCAGATGCGTAAACTGGCCCTCGTTCCGATCCAGTTTTATCGCTATGCCATTAGTCCTTTGATGGCCAGTCACTGTCGTTTCTACCCCAGTTGTTCCTGCTACGCGTATGAAGCCATCGAAAATCATGGCCTTCTGCGCGGTGGCTGGCTGACCTTTCGTCGTTTAGGTCGCTGTCATCCGTGGAATCCCGGTGGTTATGACCCGGTTCCACCTATCCCTACCTCCCGTTCTTCTTCGATGGCCGAGTAATCATGGATATCAAACGCACGATCCTGATCGTCGCCCTGGCAATCGTGGCCTACGTTATGGTCCTTAAATGGAACCAGGACTATGGTCAGGCTGCCCTGCCGACTCAGAATGTTGCTTCCAGTACGACTACATCCGGTTTGCCGGACACCGCCACTGGCAATAATGCTGCCGCCAGTGACGATATTCCGCGCGCCGCTAGCGATACCAGCGCACCTGCCGAAACACCGGTAGCCGCCAGCAAGGATCTGATCCAGATCAAAACCGACGTGCTCGATCTGGCGATCGATCCACAAGGTGGTGATGTTGCTCAACTGACCTTGCCTTTGTATCCACGTCGTCAGGATCGTCCTGATGTGCCGTTCCAGCTGTTCGATAACGGCGGCGAACGTGTTTATCTGGCACAAAGCGGCCTGATCGGCACCAATGGCCCGGATGCAAATCCGGCCGGTCGTCCGGTCTACTCTTCGGAGAAGAAGACTTATCAACTGGCTGACGGTCAGGACCAACTGGTCGTCGACCTGAAATTCAGCAAGGACGGCGTCAACTACATCAAGCGTTTCACCCTGAAACGCGGCCTGTATGACGTAGCCGTTTCCTACATTGTGGATAACCAGAGCGCTCAGCCTTGGAACGGCGCAATGTTTGCTCAGTTGAAGCGTGATAACAGCGCTGACCCTTCGTCCACTACTGCTACTGGCACCGCGACCTACCTGGGCGCTGCCCTGTGGACAAGTTCGGAGCCGTACAAGAAAGTGTCCATGAAGGACATGGACAAGGCACAGCTGAAAGAAACCGTCACCGGTGGTTGGGTAGCCTGGCTGCAACACTACTTTGTGACCGCGTGGATTCCGGCCAAGGGCGAAAACAACATCGTCCAGACCCGTAAAGACAGCAAAGGCAACTACATCATCGGTTACACCGGTCCTACACTGACCGCTGCTCCGGGTGCCAAAGTTGAAACCAGCGCTGTGCTGTACGCCGGTCCGAAAAGCCAGGCTGTACTGAAAGAGTTGTCCCCAGGTCTGGAACTGACCGTCGACTACGGCATTCTGTGGTTCATTGCCCAGCCAATCTTCTGGCTGCTGCAACACATCCACGCGATCGTTGGTAACTGGGGCTGGTCGATCATCTTCCTGACCATGCTGATCAAGGGTCTTTTCTTCCCTCTGTCGGCTGCCAGCTACAAATCGATGGCGCGCATGCGTGCCGTTGCACCGAAACTGGCTGCATTGAAAGAGCAACATGGCGATGACCGGCAGAAAATGTCGCAAGCCATGATGGAGCTGTACAAGAAAGAGAAGATCAATCCGCTGGGCGGCTGCTTGCCGATCCTCGTGCAGATGCCGGTTTTCCTTTCGCTGTACTGGGTTCTGCTGGAAAGCGTAGAGATGCGCCAGGCGCCGTTCATGCTGTGGATCACTGACCTGTCGATCAAGGATCCGTTCTTCATTCTGCCGATCATCATGGGCGCAACCATGTTCATCCAGCAGCAGCTGAACCCGACTCCGCCGGATCCGATGCAGGCGAAGGTCATGAAAATGATGCCAATCATCTTCACCTTCTTCTTCCTGTGGTTCCCTGCAGGTTTGGTGCTGTACTGGGTTGTGAACAACTGCCTGTCCATAACCCAACAGTGGTACATCACACGTAAGATCGAACGGGCTACCAAAGCAGCCGCTTGATTTACACTGTGGATAACCACTCAAAACGCCCCCTAGTGGGGCGTTTTGCTATCTGCCACTTTTGTCTGGATTCCGGTTTATGAGCACACCTCGTGAAACCATCGCCGCCGTCGCCACCGCTCAGGGTCGCGGCGGTGTGGGCATTGTTCGTATTTCCGGGCCGCTGGCCAGCGTTGCAGCCAAAGCTATAAGCGGCCGCGAGCTGAAACCGCGTTACGCCCATTACGGGCCATTTTTCAGTGATGACCAGCAAGTGCTCGATGAAGGTCTGGCTCTATATTTCCCGGGGCCAAACTCGTTCACCGGCGAAGACGTTCTGGAATTGCAGGGCCACGGTGGGCCGATCGTTCTGGACATGCTGCTCAAACGCTGCCTGGAACTGGGCTGCCGTCTGGCGCGTCCGGGTGAGTTCAGCGAACGCGCGTTCCTCAATGACAAACTCGACCTGGCCCAGGCCGAGGCGATTGCCGATTTGATTGAGGCGAGTTCTGCACAGGCGGCGCGCAATGCCCTGCGTTCTTTGCAAGGCGCGTTTTCCCAGCGTGTGCATAACTTGACCGAACAACTGATCGGCCTGCGCATCTACGTCGAAGCCGCCATCGACTTCCCGGAAGAAGAAATCGACTTCCTCGCCGATGGCCATGTGCTGAGCATGCTCGACACAGTCCGTGATGAATTATCCACAGTATTGCGCGAAGCCGGGCAGGGCGCGTTGTTGCGCGATGGCATGACCGTGGTGATTGCCGGTCGTCCGAATGCCGGCAAGTCCAGCCTGTTGAATGCGTTAGCCGGTCGCGAAGCGGCGATCGTCACCGAGATTGCCGGCACCACCCGCGATATTTTGCGTGAACATATCCACATCGACGGTATGCCGTTGCACGTAGTGGATACCGCAGGTTTGCGTGATACCGAAGACCAGGTGGAAAAGATTGGCGTTGAACGCGCATTGAAAGCCATCGGCGAAGCGGATCGCGTCCTGCTGGTGGTCGATGCAACCGCTCCGGAAGCACTGGATCCGTTTGCCTTGTGGCCTGAATTCCTCGAAACCCGCCCGGATCCGGCCAAGGTTACGTTGATCCGTAACAAAGCAGACCTGACTGGTGAATCCATTTCCCTGGAAGTCAGTGAAGATAGCCACGTGACGATCAGTCTGAGCGCCAAATCTGCAGGTGATGGCCTGGAACTCCTGCGTGATCACCTCAAGGCCTGTATGGGCTACGAGCAGACTTCGGAAAGCAGCTTCAGTGCTCGTCGTCGCCATCTGGAAGCGTTGCGCCATGCCAGTGCAGCCCTTGAACACGGTCGTGCGCAACTGACTCTGGCGGGTGCGGGCGAGTTGCTGGCCGAAGACCTGCGTCAGGCTCAGCACTCTCTAGGGGAAATCACCGGGGCATTCAGCTCTGATGATCTGCTGGGACGGATCTTTTCCAGCTTCTGTATCGGTAAATAAACCCTCCGCTTTCCACAGACAGGTCCATTCGCGACCTGTCTGCGCCTCCTCTTTCTCAAACCTTTCTCCAGTGCCGGGCAGATTTCGTCTCCCTGAGCGGATTTCTCGTGCCTGTTATTTCTTCATTCACCGTATTTCTGTGGATTAAGCCCTGTGAATAACTGCCACTAAGGGCAGTTGATAACAGGGCCTGAAAACTGGACATAACCCCCTCTGTGGATAACCAACCCTTTAATCCACAGGCTTAAACCGGTTATCCAAGGCCCTCATTGGCACATGGTCACAGGGTTTTGAATCTCTGTACATATTGTATATAAAGGCCTGCATCAATCTATCCACAGAAAATGGCCTCAGTAGAAATAAACATAAAAACAAAGGTTTTATAAATTTCTCTCTTTTTTATTCTTTTAACCTCGAGTTCTCCACAGCTGGTTAAATTTTGTGCAAAGGGTTCTTTAGGAAGGGCGAAGTCCCTATACTTGTCGACCAGGTTCAGAAACCTGATCTCAAACTATTCCTGAATTACCTACTTAAGCAGGCACGAGGTGCGTGGTGGATTTCCCTTCCCGTTTTGAAGTGATCGTCATCGGCGGCGGTCATGCCGGTACCGAGGCAGCACTGGCCTCAGCACGTATGGGGGCAAAAACCCTGTTGCTGACGCATAACGTGGAAACCCTCGGTGCCATGAGTTGCAACCCGGCCATCGGTGGCATTGGCAAAAGCCATCTGGTCAAGGAAATCGATGCCCTCGGCGGCGCGATGGCCACCGCTACCGATTTGGGTGGCATTCAGTTTCGCGTGTTGAACAGCCGCAAAGGCCCGGCCGTACGGGCGACCCGTGCGCAAGCTGACCGGATTCTGTACAAAGCCGCTGTCCGCGAAATTCTGGAAAACCAGCCGAACCTGTGGATATTTCAACAAGCTGCTGACGACCTGATCGTCGAGCAGGAACAAGTCCGTGGTGTTGTCACGCAAATGGGTCTGCGTTTTCTCGCCGATTCTGTGGTGTTGACCACCGGTACGTTCCTCGGCGGACTTATCCACATCGGTTTGCAGAATTTTTCCGGCGGTCGTGCCGGTGATCCGCCGTCCATCGCACTGGCTCACCGTCTGCGTGAACTGCCGCTGCGTGTCGGTCGCCTGAAAACCGGCACACCGCCGCGTATCGACGGCAAGTCTGTGGATTTCTCGGTAATGACCGAGCAACCAGGCGATACGCCGATCCCGGTGATGTCGTTCATGGGTAACAAAGAACAGCATCCACGTCAGGTCAGTTGCTGGATTACTCACACCAACGCCCGCACCCACGAAATCATCGCGGCGAACCTCGACCGTTCGCCGATGTATTCCGCTGCCGGTGAGATCGAAGGCATTGGCCCGCGCTACTGCCCGTCGATCGAAGACAAGATCCACCGCTTTGCCGACAAGGAAAGCCATCAGGTGTTTATCGAACCGGAAGGTTTGACCACCCATGAGCTGTACCCGAACGGAATATCCACAAGCTTGCCTTTCGATGTGCAATTGCAGATCGTGCAATCGATTCGCGGCATGGAAAACGCGCACATCGTGCGTCCGGGTTATGCGATCGAGTACGACTACTTCGATCCGCGCGACCTGAAGTACAGCCTCGAAACCAAGGTCATCGGCGGTCTGTTCTTTGCCGGACAAATCAACGGCACCACCGGTTACGAAGAAGCTGGCGCCCAGGGTTTGCTGGCCGGGGCCAACGCGGCACTGCGCGCCAAGGGCAAAGAAGCCTGGTGTCCGCGTCGCGATGAAGCGTACATCGGTGTGTTGGTCGACGACCTGATCACCCTCGGTACCCAAGAGCCGTACCGCATGTTCACTTCCCGTGCCGAGTACCGCCTGATACTGCGCGAGGACAACGCCGACCTGCGTTTGACCGAAAAAGGTCGCGAGCTCGGATTGGTCGATGACGCACGTTGGGCAGCCTTCTGCAAGAAACGCGAAAGCATCGAACTCGAAGAACAGCGCCTGAAAAGCACTTGGGTTCGCCCGAATACGCAGCAGGGCGATGCGATCGCGGAAAAATTCGGCACGCCGCTGACCCACGAATACAACTTGCTCAACCTCTTGAGTCGTCCGGAAATCGACTACGCTGGTCTGGTCGAAGTGACCGGCAATGGCGCCGAAGATCCACAGGTCGCCGAACAGGTTGAGATCAAGACCAAATACGCCGGTTACATCGACCGTCAACAGGACGAAATCGCCCGTCTGCGCGCCAGTGAAGACACGAAATTGCCTGTGGATATCGATTACACCAACATTTCCGGTCTCTCCAAGGAGATCCAGAGCAAGCTCGGCGCGACTCGACCAGAGACGCTGGGCCAGGCTTCGCGGATCCCGGGTGTGACCCCGGCAGCGATTTCGCTGTTGATGATTCATTTGAAAAAACGCGGCGCGGGCCGTCAGTTGGAGCAAAGCGCTTGAGTTCTAAGGTCACTTCGCAACACGCCGAAGAGTTATCCACAGGAGCCCGCGAGCTCGGTGTCAACCTCACTGAAGCCCAGCATGAATTGCTGCTGGGTTATCTGGCCCTGTTGATCAAATGGAACCAGGCCTACAACCTGACTGCGGTGCGTGATCCGGACGAAATGGTTTCGCGTCACCTGCTCGATAGCCTGAGCGTGATGTCGTTCATCGAAAACGGCCGTTGGCTCGACGTCGGTAGCGGCGGCGGCATGCCGGGAATCCCGTTGGCGATCCTGTATCCGGACTCGCAAGTGACTTGTCTGGACAGCAACGGCAAGAAAACCCGCTTTCTGACCCAGGTCAAACTCGAACTCAAACTGGATAACCTGCAAGTTATCCACAGTCGTGTCGAAGCGTTCCAGCCTGCGCAGCCGTTCAACGGGATCATTTCCCGGGCGTTCAGCAGCATGGAAAACTTCACCAACTGGACTCGCCACTTAGGCGACGCCGATACACGCTGGCTGGCAATGAAGGGCGTTCATCCGGCCGATGAGCTGGTAGCATTGCCGGCAGACTTCAAACTCGATAGCGAACACGCCCTGGCCGTACCCGGTTGCCAAGGCCAACGCCATCTGCTGATACTGCGCCGCACGGCATGATTGGGAACACAAGCAAGAATGGCTAAGGTATTCGCGATAGCGAACCAAAAGGGTGGTGTGGGCAAGACCACCACCTGCATCAACCTCGCAGCATCCCTGGTCGCGACCAAGCGCCGGGTGCTGTTGATCGATCTCGATCCACAGGGCAACGCCACCATGGGTAGCGGTGTGGATAAACACGGCCTGGAAAACTCGGTCTACGACCTGCTGATCGGCGAATGTGATCTGGCTCAGGCCATGCACTATTCCGAACATGGCGGTTACCAACTGCTGCCGGCCAACCGCGATCTGACGGCGGCCGAAGTCGTGCTGCTGGAAATGCAGATGAAGGAAAGCCGTCTGCGCAGCGCGCTGGCGCCAATCCGCGAAAACTACGATTACATTCTGATCGACTGCCCGCCGTCGCTGTCGATGCTTACGCTGAACGCCTTGGTTGCTGCTGACGGGGTCATTATCCCCATGCAGTGCGAGTACTTTGCGCTCGAAGGTCTCAGCGACCTTGTGGATAACATCAAGCGCATCGCTGAACTGCTGAATCCGAACCTGAAAGTCGAAGGGTTGCTGCGGACCATGTATGACCCGCGCCTGAGCCTGATGAACGACGTTTCGGCGCAGCTCAAGGAGCACTTCGGCGATCAGCTGTACGACACGGTGATCCCGCGCAACATCCGCCTGGCCGAAGCGCCGAGCTACGGCATGCCGGCGCTGGCCTACGACAAGCAATCGCGCGGCGCCCTGGCTTATCTGGCCCTGGCCGGCGAGATGGTTCGCCGTCAGCGCAAAAACTCACGCATCGCCGCCGCTCAGGCAACTTAAGGAATCCCCATGGCCGTCAAGAAACGAGGTCTCGGACGTGGACTGGATGCACTGCTGAGTGGTCCGACCGTCAGCGCGCTGGAAGAACAAGCGGCGCAAGCTGACACCCGCGAACTGCAGCACTTGCCGTTGGATCTGCTGCAGCGCGGCAAATACCAGCCGCGCCGCGACATGGATCCGCAGGCGCTGGAAGAACTGGCAGCGTCGATCAAGGCGCAAGGCGTCATGCAGCCGATCGTGGTGCGCCCGATTGGCGGTGGCCGCTTTGAGATCATCGCTGGTGAACGTCGCTGGCGCGCGAGTCAGCAAGCCGGGCAGGAAACCATCCCGGCGATGGTCCGCGATGTGCCGGATGAAACCGCAATCGCCATTGCGCTGATCGAGAACATCCAGCGCGAAGACCTCAACCCGATCGAAGAAGCGGTGGCCCTGCAGCGTTTGCAGCAGGAATTCCAGCTGACGCAGCAGCAGGTCGCCGAGGCTGTGGGTAAGTCCCGCGTCACTGTGGCTAACCTGTTGCGGCTTATTGCACTACCGGAAGTCATCAAGACCATGCTGTCCCATGGCGACCTGGAAATGGGGCATGCCCGTGCTTTGCTCGGTCTGCCGGACAATCAGCAGGTGGAAGGGGCGCGACATGTTGTCGCACGCGGTCTCACCGTGCGCCAAACTGAGGCACTGGTTCGCCAGTGGTTGAGTGGCAAACCGGAGCCTGTGGAAGCAACCAAACCCGACCCGGATATCGCCCGCCTCGAACAGCGTCTGGCCGAGCGCCTAGGCTCTGCGGTGCAGATTCGCCATGGGAAGAAGGGAAAGGGCCAGTTGGTGATCGGTTACAACTCTCTCGATGAGCTTCAAGGTGTGCTCGCACACATCCGCTGAAACATTTCCTCATGTAGCGCGCAGTCGGAAATCACTACCTGACAGTTGAATAGGGGCAGAACCGCCCCTATACTCTGCGCGCATTTTGTCGGCACAAATTATGCCAAGTTATTGAATTCTGGCAGCCGACCATTGGAGAGCAAACGTGATGGAAACCCGCAAGCCAAACCGCCTGCCGTTCCATCGCCTGGCGGTTTTTCCGGTGTTAATGGCTCAATTTGTCATTTTGCTCATTGCCGCTTTGGCGCTCTGGCAATGGCACGGAGTCGTTGCCGGATACTCGGGACTTTGCGGAGGCCTGATAGCCTTGCTGCCCAATGTTTATTTCGCTCACAAGGCATTTCGGTTTTCCGGCGCCCGAGCAGCCCAGTCCATCGTCCGGTCTTTTTATGCCGGCGAGGCAGGCAAACTGATTTTGACGGCAGTGCTCTTTGCACTGGTGTTTGCAGGTGTGAAGCCACTGGCGCCGATAGCTGTATTCGGCGCGTTCGTGCTGACTCAGTCGGTCAGCTGGTTCGCTCCCCTGCTGATGAGAACAAGACTTTCGAGACCTTAGGGCGTTTGAGGCAACCATGGCAGAAACAACCGCTTCGGGCTATATCCAGCACCACTTGCAGAACCTGACCTTCGGTCAGCTACCTAACGGCGGCTGGGGCTTTGCCCATACCGCAGCAGAAGCCAAAGAAATGGGCTTCTGGGCTTTCCACGTCGATACCCTCGGCTGGTCGGTCGCGTTGGGTCTGATCTTCGTACTTCTTTTCCGCATGGCGGCAAAGAAAGCGACTTCGGGTCAGCCGGGTGCTTTGCAGAACTTCGTTGAAGTATTGGTCGAATTCGTCGATGGCAGCGTGAAAGACAGCTTCCATGGCCGTAGCCCGGTGATTGCACCGCTGGCACTGACCATCTTCGTCTGGGTGTTCCTGATGAACGCCGTCGACCTGGTACCGGTCGACTGGATTCCTCAGCTGGCCATCCTGATCACCGGCGACCACCACATCCCGTTCCGCGCCGTGTCGACTACCGACCCGAACGCGACTCTGGGCATGGCGTTCTCGGTTTTCGCATTGATCATTTTCTATAGCATCAAGGTCAAGGGCTTCGGCGGCTTCATCGGCGAACTGACCCTGCACCCGTTCGGCAGCAAGAACATCTTCGTTCAAGCCCTGCTGATCCCGGTGAACTTCCTGCTGGAATTCGTGACCCTGATCGCCAAGCCGATCTCTCTGGCTCTGCGTCTGTTCGGCAACATGTATGCCGGCGAGCTGGTGTTCATTCTGATCGCTGTGATGTTCGGCAGCGGCCTGCTCTGGCTGAGCGGCCTGGGCGTTGTTCTGCAGTGGGCGTGGGCTGTGTTCCACATCCTGATCATCACGCTGCAGGCGTTCATCTTCATGATGCTGACCATCGTCTACCTGTCGATGGCGCACGAAGAAAACCATTAAGGCCAGTCTCGACTAGTCTGATGTCCTTCCCGGTCAAACGGGAAGGGGCTCTTCACAGGGCACCTGAAACGATTTGTTTTACCGCTTTAATCTAAAAAACCTAAACCATACGACGTAAAAGTCGGGAGGAAAGATGGAAACTGTAGTTGGTCTAACCGCTATCGCTGTTGCACTGTTGATCGGCCTGGGCGCACTGGGTACCGCAATTGGTTTCGGCCTGCTGGGCGGCAAGTTCCTGGAAGGCGCAGCGCGTCAGCCAGAAATGGTTCCAATGCTGCAAGTTAAAATGTTCATCGTTGCCGGTCTGCTCGACGCCGTAACCATGATCGGTGTTGGTATCGCTCTGTTCTTCACCTTTGCGAACCCGTTCGTTGGTCAGATCGCTGGCTAATTACCCGGATTCTTCCGAGTAATTTGATGTGATGGACAACGTAACTGCGAGGTGTTGGCGTGAACATTAATGCGACCCTGATTGGCCAGTCCGTTGCGTTCCTGATTTTTGTACTGTTCTGCATGAAGTATGTATGGCCTCCGGTCATCGCTGCTCTGCACGAACGTCAAAAGAAGATCGCTGATGGTCTGGACGCTGCCAGCCGTGCAGCTCGCGACCTGGAGTTGGCCCAAGAAAAAGCGGGTCAGCAACTGCGCGAAGCGAAAGCTCAGGCAGCTGAAATCATCGAGCAAGCCAAGAAACGCGGTAACCAGATTGTCGAAGAGGCCGTTGAAAAGGCCCGTGTCGACGCTGACCGTGTGAAGGTTCAGGCTCAAGCCGAGATCGAACAGGAACTGAACAGTGTCAAAGACAAGCTGCGCGCCCAAGTGGGTTTGCTGGCTGTCGGCGGCGCCGAGAAGATCCTGGGTGCCACAATCGATCAAAACGCGCACGCAGAGCTGGTTAACCAACTGGCTGCTGAAATCTAAGCGAGGGCGATCATGGCAGAACTGACCACGTTGGCCCGACCTTACGCTAAGGCGGCCTTCGAGCACGCTCAGGCCCACCAGCAACTGGCCAATTGGTCAGCCATGCTCGGCCTGGCTGCAGCGGTGTCGCAAGACGACACCATGCAGCGCGTGCTCAAGGCCCCGCGACTGACGAGCGCAGAAAAGGCCGCCACGTTTATTGACGTGTGCGGCGACAAGTTTGATGCCAAGGCACAGAACTTCATCAATGTCGTTGCCGAAAACGACCGTCTCCCGCTTCTGCCGGAGATAGCCGCTCTTTTCGACCTGTACAAGGCCGAACAAGAGAAGTCGGTAGACGTTGAAGTGACCAGTGCTTTTGCATTGAACCAAGAACAGCAAGACAAACTCGCCAAGGTTCTCAGTGCACGACTCAACCGGGAAGTGCGCCTGCAAGTTGCGGAGGATGCTGCCCTAATAGGTGGTGTCGTTATCCGCGCCGGCGACCTGGTTATCGATGGCTCGATTCGCGGCAAAATCGCGAAACTTGCCGAAGCATTGAAATCTTGAGTTTGAAGGGGCAGCAGAGCAATGCAGCAACTCAATCCTTCCGAAATAAGTGAAATTATCAAGGGCCGCATCGACAAGCTCGATGTGACCTCCCAAGCCCGTAACGAAGGCACTGTCGTCAGCGTATCTGACGGCATCGTGCGGATTCACGGTCTGGCCGACGTTATGTACGGCGAGATGATCGAGTTTCCGGGCGGCGTCTACGGTATGGCCCTCAACCTGGAGCAAGACTCCGTAGGTGCCGTTGTACTGGGCGCTTACCAGTCTCTGGCTGAAGGCATGAGCGCCAAGTGCACTGGCCGCATCCTCGAAGTTCCGGTTGGTAAGGAACTGCTGGGTCGCGTAGTCGACGCACTGGGTAACCCTGTTGACGGCAAAGGTCCACTGGGCAACACCGAGACCGACGCGGTCGAGAAAGTTGCACCGGGCGTGATCTGGCGTAAGTCGGTAGACCAGCCTGTACAGACTGGCTACAAGGCTGTCGATGCCATGATCCCTGTCGGCCGTGGCCAGCGTGAGCTGATCATCGGTGACCGTCAGATCGGTAAAACCGCTCTGGCGATCGACGCGATCATCAACCAGAAAGACAGCGGCATTTTCTGCGTCTACGTAGCTATCGGTCAGAAGCAATCGACCATCGCCAACGTGGTTCGCAAGCTGGAAGAAAACGGCGCCCTGGCCAACACGATCATCGTGGCTGCCAGTGCTTCGGAATCTCCTGCGCTGCAATTCCTGGCACCGTACTCCGGTTGCACCATGGGTGAATTCTTCCGCGACCGCGGTGAAGACGCGCTGATCGTTTATGACGATCTGTCCAAGCAAGCAGTGGCTTACCGCCAGATTTCCCTGCTGCTGCGCCGTCCACCAGGCCGTGAAGCATACCCAGGCGACGTGTTCTATCTCCACTCCCGTCTGCTGGAGCGCGCATCCCGCGTTTCGGAAGAATACGTAGAGAAGTTCACCAACGGCGCAGTGACCGGCAAAACCGGTTCCCTGACCGCACTGCCGATCATCGAAACCCAGGCTGGCGACGTTTCCGCGTTCGTTCCGACCAACGTGATTTCCATCACCGACGGTCAGATCTTCCTGGAATCGGCCATGTTCAACTCGGGCATCCGCCCTGCAGTGAACGCCGGTGTTTCGGTATCCCGTGTGGGTGGTGCCGCTCAGACCAAGATCATCAAGAAGCTCTCCGGTGGTATCCGTACCGCTCTGGCTCAGTACCGTGAACTGGCGGCATTCGCCCAGTTCGCTTCTGACCTGGACGAAGCGACCCGTAAGCAACTTGAGCATGGTCAGCGCGTTACCGAGCTGATGAAGCAGAAGCAATACGCACCAATGTCGATCGCTGACATGGCGCTGTCGCTGTATGCCGCTGAGCGTGGGTTCCTGACTGACATTGAAATCGCCAAGATCGGCAGCTTCGAACAAGCGCTGATTGCTTTCTTCAACCGCGATCACGCCGATTTGATGGCCAAGATCAACGTTAAAGGTGACTTCAATGACGAAATCGACGCTGGCATGAAAGCCGGTATCGAGAAGTTCAAGGCCACCCAAACCTGGTAAGCCGCAGCGGGAGCCGCGAGGCTCCCGCTTGCTAACCTGATAGGTGTTACATGGCAGGCGCAAAAGAGATTCGCAGTAAGATTGCGAGCATCAAAAGCACGCAAAAGATTACCAGCGCCATGGAAAAAGTGGCGGTCAGCAAAATGCGCAAGGCACAAATGCGCATGGCTGCTAGCCGTCCTTATGCGGAGCGTATCCGCCAGGTTATTGGGCATCTGGCCAACGCCAACCCGGAATACCGCCACCCGTTCATGATCGACCGCGCTATCAAGCGTGTCGGTTATGTTGTGGTGAGCAGTGACCGTGGTCTGTGCGGCGGCTTGAATACCAACCTGTTCAAGGCCCTGGTCAAGGACATGGCGGTAAACCGCGAAAACGGCGTCGAGATTGATCTGTGTGTTGTTGGTAGCAAGGGTGCGGCCTTTTTCCGCAACTTCGGCGGTAACGTCGTTGCAGCTATCAGCCACTTGGGTGAAGAGCCGTCGATCAATGATCTGATCGGCAGCGTCAAGGTGATGCTGGATGCCTACCTGGACGGCCGTATTGACCGCCTGTCCGTGGTGTCCAACAAGTTCATCAACACCATGACGCAACAGCCTACCGTGGAGCAGTTGATTCCACTGGTGGCCACCCCGGATCAGGATCTCAAGCACCACTGGGACTATCTCTACGAACCGGATGCCAAAGAGCTGCTTGACGGCTTGATGGTCCGCTACGTTGAGTCGCAGGTCTACCAGGCGGTGGTCGAGAACAACGCGGCTGAACAAGCTGCGCGGATGATCGCGATGAAGAACGCTACCGACAACGCCGGTGATTTGATCAGCGATTTGCAGCTGATCTACAACAAGGCGCGTCAGGCTGCGATCACCCAAGAGATCTCGGAAATCGTCGGCGGCGCTGCCGCGGTTTAACGGTTCAAATATTCAGAGGATCCAGCTATGAGTAGCGGACGTATCGTTCAAATCATCGGCGCCGTTATCGACGTGGAATTTCCACGCGACAGCGTACCGAGCATCTACAACGCGCTGAAAGTAGTGAGCGCGGCTGAAACCACTCTGGAAGTTCAGCAACAGCTGGGCGACGGCGTGGTTCGCACCATTGCGATGGGTTCCACCGAGGGCTTGAAGCGCGGTCTGGAAGTTACCGACTCTGGCGCAGCCATCTCCGTACCGGTCGGTAAAGCGACCCTGGGCCGGATCATGGACGTCCTCGGTAACCCGATCGACGAAGCTGGCCCGATCGACACCGAAGAGCGTTGGGGCATTCACCGTCCAGCGCCTTCGTTCGCTGAACAGGCAGGCGGCAACGACCTGCTGGAAACCGGCATCAAGGTTATCGACCTGGTTTGCCCGTTTGCCAAAGGCGGTAAAGTCGGTCTGTTCGGTGGTGCCGGTGTAGGCAAAACCGTAAACATGATGGAACTGATCCGTAACATCGCCATCGAGCACAGCGGTTATTCCGTGTTCGCCGGTGTGGGTGAGCGTACTCGTGAGGGTAACGACTTCTACCACGAGATGAAGGACTCCAACGTTCTGGACAAAGTGGCACTGGTTTACGGTCAGATGAACGAGCCGCCGGGTAACCGTCTGCGCGTAGCACTGACCGGCCTGACCATGGCCGAGAAGTTCCGTGACGAAGGTAACGACGTTCTGCTGTTCGTCGACAACATCTATCGTTACACCCTGGCCGGTACTGAAGTATCCGCACTGCTGGGCCGTATGCCTTCGGCAGTAGGTTACCAGCCGACCCTGGCTGAAGAGATGGGCGTTCTGCAAGAACGTATCACTTCGACCAAGGAAGGTTCGATCACTTCGATCCAAGCGGTATACGTACCTGCGGATGACTTGACCGACCCGTCGCCAGCGACCACCTTCGCCCACTTGGACGCCACCGTCGTTCTGTCCCGTGACATCGCTTCCCTGGGTATCTACCCAGCGGTAGATCCACTGGATTCGACTTCGCGCCAGCTGGACCCGAACGTAATCGGCCAGGACCACTACGACACCGCTCGCGGCGTTCAGTACGTTCTGCAACGTTACAAAGAGCTGAAGGACATCATCGCGATCCTGGGTATGGACGAGCTGTCGGAAGCCGACAAGCAGTTGGTAAACCGTGCTCGTAAGATCCAGCGCTTCTTGTCGCAGCCGTTCTTCGTGGCTGAAGTCTTCACCGGTGCTTCGGGTAAATACGTTTCCCTGAAAGACACCATTGCTGGCTTCAAAGGCATCCTCAACGGTGACTACGACCACCTGCCAGAACAAGCGTTCTACATGGTTGGCGGCATCGAAGAAGCGATCGAGAAAGCCAAGAAACTGTAATCCCGGCGCCCGGCAACGGGCGCTAATTTAGGTTGAGGCAATCAGATGGCTATGACAGTCCATTGCGATATCGTCAGCGCGGAAGGGGAAATCTTTTCCGGCCTGGTCGAGATGGTGATTGCGCACGGTGCACTGGGTGATCTTGGTATCGCTCTGGGTCACGCGCCGCTGATCACTAATCTGAAGCCAGGTCCGATCCGCCTGATCAAGCAAGGCGGGGAAGCCGAGGTGTTCTACATCTCCGGTGGTTTCCTCGAGGTTCAGCCGAACATGGTCAAGGTACTTGCCGATACCGTGCAACGTGCTGCCGACCTGGATGAAGCCTCCGCTCAGCAAGCCGTTCAGGCTGCCGAGAAGGCATTGCATGAACGTGGCGCCGAGTTCGACTACGGAGCTGCGTCCGCGCGACTGGCCGAGGCTGCAGCTCAGCTGCGCACCGTCCAGCAGATCCGCAAGAAGTTTGGCGGTTAATCCGTCAGCCGCTTGTTGTGCGATTGATAAAAAAGGGTAGCCTCGGCTACCCTTTTTCTTTTCCGATTTTTACAACCCGGTCGCAGTTGCTGACCACCCAGGATTGGTAGCCAGTCATGTCTCTTGAAATCGTTATCCTCGCGGCCGGTCAAGGCACCCGTATGCGCTCGGCCCTGCCGAAGGTGCTGCACCCGATTGCCGGCAACTCCATGCTGGGTCATGTTATCCACAGCGCTCGGCAACTCGATCCACAACGCATTCATGTGGTGATTGGTCATGGTGCCGACGTGGTGCGCGAGCGACTGGCTGCCGACGATCTGAATTTCGTCCTGCAGGACAAGCAACTCGGCACCGGCCACGCCACCGCTCAAGCGGTGCCGTTCATTACTGCCGACACCGTGCTGATCCTCTACGGGGACGTGCCGCTGATCGAAGTCGAAACCCTGCAGCGTCTGCTCAAGCATGTCGTGCCTGGACAGATGGGCTTGCTCACCGTCGAGCTGGATGACCCGACCGGTTACGGCCGCATCGTGCGCGATGCCGACGGTAAGGTGGCCGCGATCGTTGAGCACAAAGATGCCAGCGAAGCGCAACGCGCAATTACTGAAGGCAACACCGGCATTCTTGCTGTCCCGGCCAATCGTCTGGCTGACTGGATGAGCCGTCTGTCGAACAACAACGCTCAAGGCGAGTACTACCTGACCGACGTGATCGAGATGGCTGTCAATGATGGTCTGGTGGTCGCCACCGAGCAACCACACGACCCGATGGAAGTGCAGGGCGCCAATGACCGCAAGCAGCTGTCTGAGCTGGAGCGTCATTACCAGTTGCGCGCTGGTCGTCGGTTGATGGCGCAAGGCGTCACTTTGCGTGATCCGGCGCGCTTTGACGTGCGTGGTGAAGTGACCGTCGGTCGCGATGTGCTGATCGACATCAACGTGATCCTCGAAGGCAATGTGGTCATCGAAGATGACGTGGTGATCGGCCCGAACTGCGTGATCAAGGACAGCACCCTGCGCAAAGGCGTGGTCATCAAAGCCAACAGTCATATCGAAGGTGCCGTACTGGGCGAGGGCAGTGACGCCGGCCCGTTCGCGCGTCTGCGTCCAGGCACCGTGCTTGAAGCACGCGCGCATGTGGGTAACTTCGTTGAGCTGAAAAATGCCCGCATGGGCGAAGGCGCCAAGGCGGGACACCTGACTTATCTGGGTGATGCCGAGATCGGTGCGCGTACCAACATCGGCGCCGGCACCATCACTTGCAACTACGATGGCGCCAACAAGTGGAGAACCGTGCTGGGTGCAGATGTGTTCATCGGTTCCAATAATTCGCTGGTCGCGCCTGTGGATATCTCCGATGGTGCAACCACGGCGGCCGGCTCGACGATTACGCAGAATGTGGATAACGCGCAGTTGGCCGTGGGCCGAGCGCGGCAGAGAAATATCGACGGCTGGAAGCGGCCGGAGAAGATCAAGAAGAGCTGAGTTATCCACAGTTTCTTTTTAGCGACGAAAATCCAATGTGGGAGCGAGCTTGCTCGCGAAGGCCGTAGATCATTCAACATTGATGTTGACTGACACGATGCCTTCGCGAGCAAGCTCGCTCCCACATTTTTGTTTGTGTCGTTTTCAAAAAAGCCTTGCTGCCGCTTGACGATTTAGAGCCGATAGGTTTTGATTGCTTCCGTTATCTTTCGAAACGAAACTTAAGTCGCCATGTCGAAACGCAACACGCCGCAACGCCGTCACAACATCCTCGCCTTGCTCAACGAGCAGGGCGAAGTCAGTGTGGATGAACTGGCCAAGCGCTTCGAAACCTCGGAAGTTACGATCCGCAAGGATCTCGCCGCCCTGGAAAGCCACGGTCTGTTGCTGCGCCGCTACGGTGGGGCGATCACCATGCCGCAGGAACTGGTCGCGGAAACCGCGCAGAGCGTTTCCAAGTACAAACAGGCCATCGCCCGCGCGGCGGTGAAACGCATCCGCGAACACGCGCGGATCATCATCGACAGCGGCAGCACCACCGCCGCGATGATCCCCGAACTTGGCCAGCAGCCGGGTTTGGTGGTGATGACCAATTCCCTGCACGTCGCCAACGCCCTGAGTGAACTTGAGCACGAACCGGTGCTGTTGATGACCGGCGGCACCTGGGATCCGCATTCGGAATCCTTTCAGGGCCAGGTCGCCGAGCAGGTACTACGCTCTTACGACTTCGACCAGTTGTTCATTGGCGCCGACGGTATCGATCTGGTGCGCGGCACGACGACTTTCAATGAATTGCTGGGACTGAGCCGGGTCATGGCCGAGGTGGCGCGAGAAGTCATCGTCATGGTCGAGGCCGACAAGATCGGTCGCAAGATCCCCAATCTGGAACTGCCGTGGAGCAGCGTCCATACCCTCATTACCGATGATCGCCTGCCTATCGAAGCGCGCGATCAGATACAGGCCCGCGGTATCACCGTGATTTGCGCGGCTGTCAGTCAGGAGAAATAAGCATGTGTGGAATTGTCGGCGCAGTTGCTGAACGTAATATCACCGCCATCCTGCTCGAAGGCCTCAAGCGCCTTGAATACCGTGGCTATGACAGCGCCGGTGTCGCGGTCTTCACCAACGACGAAACCCTCGAGCGCATGCGTCGCCCGGGCAAGGTCAGTGAACTCGAAGCGGCGCTGGCCGAACACCCACTGGTGGGCCGTCTCGGCATTGCTCACACCCGTTGGGCCACCCACGGCGCTCCTTGCGAGCGTAACGCGCACCCGCATTTCTCCGGCGACATCGCGGTGGTGCACAACGGCATCATCGAAAACCACGAAGCCCTGCGTGAACAACTGAAAGCGCTGGGTTACGTGTTTACTTCGGACACCGACACCGAAGTCATTGCCCACCTGCTCAACCACAAGCTCAAGGACCAGCCAGACCTGAGCGTTGCGCTTAAAGCGACGGTCAAGGAACTGCACGGTGCATACGGCCTGGCCGTGATCAATGCCAAGCAGCCGGATCGTCTGGTCGCCGCGCGCAGTGGCAGTCCATTGGTGATTGGTCTGGGTCTGGGCGAGAACTTCCTCGCGTCTGACCAGTTGGCGCTGCGCCAGGTCACCGACCGCTTCATGTACCTGGAAGAAGGCGATATCGCCGAAATTCGCCGCGATAACGTGCAGATCTGGGACGTCAACGGCAATGCCGTCGAGCGCCAGACCGTGCAGTACAGCGACGGTGCCGAAGCCGCCGACAAGGGCGAATATCGCCACTACATGCTCAAGGAAATCCACGAGCAACCGGCCGTTGTACAACGCACCCTCGAAGGTCGCCTGAGCAATGATCAGGTGCTGGTGCAAGCATTCGGCCCACAAGCGGCCGAGCTGTTCGCCAAAGTGCGCAACGTGCAGATCGTCGCCTGTGGTACCAGTTATCACGCTGGTATGGTCGCGCGTTACTGGCTCGAAGAACTGGCCGGTATCCCGTGCCAGGTCGAAGTGGCCAGTGAATTCCGTTACCGCAAAGTCGTGGTGCAGCCGGACACGCTGTTCGTGACCATCTCGCAGTCCGGCGAAACCGCCGACACCCTGGCGGCGCTGCGCAATGCCAAGGAACTGGGCTTCCTCGCCAGCCTGGCGATCTGCAACGTCGGCATCAGCTCACTGGTGCGCGAATCCGACCTGACCCTGCTGACCCAGGCCGGGCGCGAAATCGGCGTCGCCTCGACCAAAGCCTTCACCACGCAATTAGTCGGCCTGTTGCTGCTGACTCTGTCGCTGGGTCAAGTACGCGGCACGTTAGCCGAGGGCGTTGAAGCGCATCTGGTCGAGGAACTGCGTCGTCTGCCAACCCGTCTCGGTGAAGCATTGGCCATGGACAGCACCGTGGAAAAAATCGCCGAGCTGTTCGCCGAGAAGAACCACACGCTATTTCTCGGTCGTGGTGCGCAATTCCCGGTAGCAATGGAAGGCGCCTTGAAACTCAAGGAAATCTCCTACATCCACGCCGAAGCCTACCCGGCCGGCGAGCTGAAACACGGCCCGCTGGCGCTTGTGGATAACGATATGCCGGTGGTCACTGTGGCGCCGAACAACGAACTGCTGGAAAAGCTTAAATCCAACCTGCAGGAAGTCCGCGCCCGTGGCGGTGAACTGATCGTGTTCGCCGATGAAAAAGCCGGGATGACCAACGGCGAAGGCACCCACGTGGTGCAGATGCCGCACATCCACGACATCCTCTCACCGATCCTTTACACGGTTCCGCTGCAGTTGCTGTCGTACTACGTGGCGGTGCTCAAGGGCACGGACGTCGATCAGCCGCGTAACCTGGCGAAGTCGGTGACGGTGGAATAAGTTATCCACAGCTGACCTACGCACAAAAAAAATCGCAGCTTCGGCTGCGATTTTTGTATCTGACTCGAGAGGCACCATGGATCGCTTCCAGGAAATGCACATCTTCACCACCGTCGCTCAGGAGCAAGGCTTCTCCTCTGCCGCGCGGCGTCTGGGTTTGTCAGCGGCCAGCGTCACGCGTGCGGTGGCGGCGCTGGAGTTGCGCATCGGCACGCAGTTGCTGATTCGTACTACGCGCAGTGTGCATTTGAGCGAAGCCGGGCAGCGTTATCTGGAGGATTGCCGGAGGATTCTCGCTGAGGTGCAGGAAGCCGAGGATTCGGCAGCGGGCAGTCATGCCGAGCCGCGTGGGCAACTGACGGTCACAGCGCCGGTGTTGTTCGGTGATTTGTTTGTGACGCCGCTGATGGCGCGTTATCTGGCGCAGTATCCGGATGTCACGATCAATGCGGTACTGGTCGATCGGATCGTCAACATGGTCGAGGAGGGCATCGATGTGGCGGTGCGTATCGGTGATCTGCCGGACAGCAGTCAGCATGCTGTTCGCGTGGGTGAGGTGCGTAGGGTCATTTGCGGCTCGCCGGACTACTTTGCCAAATATGGCCGACCGGCTCATCCCCACGCGTTGGCGGGCGCGCCAGTGGTGGCGACTTCAGCGATTGGCCAGCAACGCAGTTGGCCGTTTCTCGACGCGGGCGAACCGCTTAGCGTGCGTCCTGAGCCGCGTCTGATCGTGACCGCCAATCAGGCAGCGATTACCGCAGCCTGCATGGGGCTGGGCTTGACTCGGGTGCTGTCTTATCAAGTTGCCAGCAAAATCGCGACCGGTGAGCTGGAAATCGTCCTCGCTGAATTTGAACTGCCGACATTGCCGATCCATGTGGTTTATCAGGGCGGGCGCAAGGCGCCGGCGCGGATTCGCAGTTTTGTCGATTTCACCGCCAACGCTTTGCGCGAACATCCTGCTTTGAAAGGCGCTGCGTTATTGCACCCAATGAAATAATCGATTGCAGTTACTGGTTATTCTGTTGTTTTTGCGATCAGCGCAAGATGGCCTCCATCGGCGCTCTCATTCCCGCAGTGGCGCCCCTGTTCAGCGGAGTCGACCATGCAAGCGATCAAACTCTACAACTTTCCACGTTCCGGCCACGCCCACCGTGTCGAGCTGATGTTGTCCCTGCTGCAACTGCCGACCGAGCTGGTTTTCGTCGATCTGGCCAAGGGTGAGCACAAGCAGCCGGCGTATCTGGCGATCAACAGTTTTGGCCAAGTACCGGCGATTGATGACGGCGGCGTGGTGCTGGCCGACTCCAACGCGATTCTGGTGTACCTGGCGCAGAAATACGGCAACGGCCGTTGGTTGCCAACGGATCCTGTCGGCGCCGCACGTGTGCAGCGCTGGTTGTCGGCCGCAGCCGGACCTATCGCTTTCGGGCCTGCTGCAGCGCGACTGGTCACGGTGTTTGGCGCACAACTGAATGCGGACGAGGCAATCACTCGGGCGCACAACCTGCTCAAGGTGATGGACATCGAGTTGGGCAAAACTGCGTACCTGACCGGCGACGAACCGACCATTGCCGACGTTTCTGCCTACAGTTACATCGCCCACGCACCGGAAGGCAACGTGTCGCTGGACGACTACGGCAACGTCCGCGCCTGGCTGGCGCGGGTTGAAGCCTTGCCTGGTTTCGTCGGCATGCCGCGTACGGTTGCCGGTCTGCAAACCATTGCCTGATTTTCGCAATCGACACTGCGCCGACGGTGCAGGGGAGAGGTCGTGATGGAACGTTCACCGTGGCACGCTGGCGAACAGCAATTGCAGGCCCATGTCGGCGTTGCCGATCGTATGGAAGCATTCGGGCGTAAGGTGATTCGCACCTGGATGCCGGATCAGCACCGTGAGTTCTATCAGCAACTGCCCTTCATGCTGTACGGCGCAGTCGATGCGCAGGGGATGCCGTGGGCCAGTGTGCTCGAAGGTGCGCCGGGGTTTGCCCGGTCGCCGGATCCCGAGCATTTGCATTTCGCCAGCCAGCCTGCTGCCGATGACCCGGCGCAACTGCGCAATGGCGAGCCGATCGGTTTGCTCGGCATCGAATTGCACACCCGCCGGCGCAATCGGCTCAACGGCCATGTCGGCAATCTAAGCGCTGATGGTTTTGACGTCAGCGTGGATCAGGCCTTCGGCAACTGCCCGCAGTACATTCAACTGCGGCAGTTTCAGCGGGTGCCGCTGACAGATCCGCAGACACGCCCGGCTGAGCATCTGAGCGGCCTCGATGATGCAGCCATAGCGCTGATCGCTGGCGCTGATACGTTTTTTGTCGCCAGTTATGTCGATGTCGACGGCCAGCGTGCGGTGGATGTTTCTCACCGGGGTGGCCAGGCCGGTTTCGTACGGGTGGAAGGCAATCGTCTGACCATCCCTGACTTTGCCGGCAACCTGCATTTCAACACCCTCGGCAATCTGCTGCTCAATCCCAAGGCCGGCTTGCTGTTCATCGACTTTTCCACAGGTGATCTGCTGCAACTCAGCGGGCGTACCGAGATCCTTCTCGATGACCCGCAGATCGAGGCCTTTCAAGGTGCGGAACGGCTGTGGACATTTGAGGTGGAAAAACTGGTGCGGCGTCCGGCAGCTCTGGCGTTGCGCTGGCGCTTCGAAGGCATGTCGCCGACCAGCCTGCTGACCGGTAATTGGGCCGAAGCCGACGCCCGTTTGCAGGCGCAGGCACTGGGTAATCAATGGCGGCCGCTGCGCGTGGCGAAGATCGAAGCGGAGAGCCGCCACATCCGCTCGATCTATCTGGAGCCGACCGACGGCGCCGGTTTGCCGGTGTTTCTCGCCGGCCAGCATCTGCCGCTGCGTTTTACCCTCGACGGTGAGGTGCATATCCGCACCTACAGTCTTTCGAGTGCGCCATCGGATGGTTTCTACCGGATCAGCGTGAAGCGCGAAGGGCTGATTTCCTCGCACCTGCATGAGCAGATTCGCGTTGGTGATGTGCTCGAGGCGCGGGCGCCGCAGGGACATTTCACCGTGGCGCCGCTGGAACAGCGACCGTTGGTGCTGCTGGCTGCCGGGGTCGGCATCACGCCGTTGCTGTCGATGCTGCGCGAGGTTGTGTACCAGGGCTTGCGCACGCGGGGGATTCGTCCGACGTTGTTGCTGCAGAGTTCGCGCAGTCTGGCGGATCAGCCATTTCGAAAGGAGCTGGATCGTTTGCTCGAAACCGCAGGCGATTCTGTACGAGTGCTGCGTCTGCTCAGCCAGCCGGAAGCCGATCTGCAAGAGGGTGAGGATTTCGATGTGCATGGGCGCATCGACGGCGCGGTGCTGAGGAACCTGCTGGAGGCCGAGGATTTCGATCAGCTCGACTTTGTGCTCTGCGGCCCTGGTGGTTTTACCCAAGGGTTGTACGACACCCTGCGCGAACTGGATGTGCGCGACGCGCAGATTCACGCGGAAACCTTTGGCCCGTCGACCCTGAAACGTCAGGCCGATCCGGATGCGATCGTGATCGAGCAACCGCCCGCAGCGACCACTTCGGTGCCGGTGGTGTTTGAGCGCTCGGCGAAAGAGGCACGTTGGCAACCCGATGGCGGCAGTTTGCTGGAACTGGCAGAAAGTCGCGGACTACGCCCGGAGTTCAGTTGCCGTGGTGGGTCGTGCGGTACCTGCAAGACCCGGCTGGTCAGTGGTGCGGTGAATTATCCACAGGTGCCGGCGGATATTCCGGAAGCGGGGCATGTGCTGATTTGCTGCGCGGTCCCGGCGCAAAGCACGCAGCCGCTGGTACTGGATCTGTAACCTGACCCTGTAGGAGTGAGCCTGCTCGCGATCGCGTCGGGTCTATCAACATCATTGTTGCTGACAGACCGCTATCGCGAGCAGGCTCACTCCTACAATGAATCTGTGTTGAATAGCATTAAGCGTAAGACAGGGATTTCTCTTCCAGCAATTCCTGATACAGCTCTGTCCACTTGCGGCCCATGTCATCGGCTGTGAATAACTGCCGGTAACGCGCTTCGGCTTTCACCCCCATCGCGGCGGCACGCACCGGGTCTTCCCACAGTGTGCGCATCGCCTCGCGAAACGCCTGTGGATGACTCGGAGGCACCACCAGCCCGGTTTCGTTGTGAATATTGATGTAGCTGGTGCCAGTGCCGATCTCGCTGGAGATCATCGGCTTGCCGTACATCGCGCCTTCCAGCAAAGAAATGCCGAACGCTTCCGAGCGCAGGTGCGAAGGGAAGACGATGGCGTAGCTCAGTTGCAGCAGTGCGACTTTGTCTTCGTCACCCAGGCGCCCGAGGAAATGAATGTTGCGCAGGCCCAGCGCCCGAGCCTGAGCGTGCAGTTCCAGTTCCAGAGGCCCGGCGCCGACAATGACCACGGGATAGTCCACGTCTTTCAGGGCCTCAAGCAGGATGTGCAGGCCTTTGTAGTAACGCATCACGCCGACAAACAGAAAAAACTTGTCCCCAACCTGCTGGCGCCAGCGATTCATTCGTTCGGCATCAGGCTGTGGATAACCGGCCTTGTTCAAACCGTAGGGAATCACTCGGGTCTTGTCCTGGAACTGCTGCAGCACATCGCTGGTGTGCAGGTAGTTCGGTGAAGCGGCAACGATGCGGTCGGCGCTGGCGAGGAAGCGATTCATCAACGGGCGATAGAGTTTGAGCAGGTGCTTTTGGCGAATGATGTCCGAGTGGTACGTCACCACGCTCGGTTTATTCGTCGCGCTGGCGAAATGCACCAGGTCCATGAACGGCCACGGGAAGTGGTAGTTGACTACATCGGCCTCGGCCGCCATTTCGCGAAACTGTTTGAACACGCTCCAGGAAAAACCGGTGGAGGCGAATTGAATATCCAGTTTGGCGCGGTGCACTTCGTGCTGACCGAGTTGCACCACAGGTGGATTGGGGTCGGCGCTGAGCGTCAGCACCTGGCCGTCGATGCCGTGTTGGGCGCCGCTCTCGCACAGTTGGAAGATCACTTGCTCAATGCCGCCGACCGAGTCAGGCAGGTATGTCTTGAAAAAATGAAGAACCCGCATTCAACCTCCCATGGCCTGGCGGTAGGCACCGGCCGTGGCCTGTGCACAACGCTCCCAGGAAAAAAGCTGCGACTGCTGCAACCCGGCTTCTTGGCATGCCTGCCAATGCGCTTGATCGTCGATCAGTCGGCTCAGCGCGTCACGCAGGCCTTCTGCATCGTCAGCTTCAATATAGTTGCCCGCCGCGCCCGCGACTTCCGGCATCGCTGAAGAACGCGTGAGCACCACCGGTGTGCCGCTGGCCATGGCCTCCAATACCGGCAGACCAAAACCTTCATACAGTGATGGAAAAATCAGCGCCCGGGCGCCGGCCAGCAGTTGCGCCACCTGTTCATCGGGCAGATAACCGAGCAGGCACACGTGCCCGCTGGCCAGTGCCTGACGCAAGGGGTCGCTGAACTGTTCGCGCTCCCACCCGGCCATACCGACGATCAACAGCGGAAAGCGCTGGCGCACAGCCTCCGGCAACAGGGCATGGGCACGTAGGGCCAGGCCAAGATTCTTGCGCGGCTCCAGCGTGCCCACACTCAGGAAATATTCCCGCGCCTCGACCGCGTGCGCCTTGAGCACCGCGTCAATGGTGCTCGCCTCGCGTGGATGAAAGCGCTCGGCGACGCCCAGTGGCGCCACCACAAAACGCTCGGCAGGCAGGCCGAAATAAGCTTGAGCTTCCTCAGCAATGGCTTGCGAGTCGGTGAGAATCACCTGCGCCTGTTGCACACCCTGAGCCAAGCGACGCTCGATTTCCTTGAGCCGTGCCGGGGGCTGGGTCTCGGGGAAATGCAGGTGTGTCAGGTCGTGCAGGGTGATTACGGTCGGGCCGTCGAAGGCCAGCGGCCACAGACTTGGCTCGTGATAGAGGTCGATACCTTGCGCGCGCCCCTGATCGAAGCGTTTCTGCTCCAGCCAGCGGCGCGCCTGATAGGCACCGGGGATTTGCCGCAGCAGGGGCGTCAGACGCGAGTAACCGGGCATGGCCGCTTCCGGCAGCGCCGAACTCCAGCCCCAGCCATGGAATAACGTCACATCCATATCAGGCTCGCTGCGCAAGGCGTTGACCAGTTCGGCGACGTAGTGGCCGATGCCGGTACGTGGCGCCTGGAGAATTCGTGCGTTAAGGGCAATGCGCATGCAGCCTCGCTGGCGCCGCCGGCGCTTGCAGAACGTTACGCACGCTGCGTTCGGCCAGTTGCAGACTGGCTTCGCGCCAGCCGATCCACTGCCAGTCCGCGACATCGCGTGCAGCGGGGAACTGGCCGCTGCGCTGGAATTGGTTGATCAGGTCGGCAAGGCTTTGCGGATCCTGCAGATCAAAGTACGCCATGAACCCGCCGCCGATTTCACGGAACACCGCGATATCACTGCCCATCGCCGGCAAGCCACGCTGCATGGCTTCCACCAGGGGCAGACCAAAGCCTTCGACGAACGAGGGAAACACCAGCGCACTGGCGTGGGCGTAGGCGTGTTCAAGGCTGGTGTCACTGAGGTCGTTGAACATGAAAAGACGCTGGTTCAGCTCGGGATGATTGCGCACCCGGGCGAGGAGGGTGTCGCATTTCCAGCCGACCCGCCCGGCGATGCACAGCCGGGCCGTCGAGCCTGTGGCCCAGGCGCGCTCGAAGGCATCGAGCAGATACGCATGATTCTTGCGCGGCTCGATGGTGCTGACCATCAGGTAAACCGGGTCTGTTGTCGTGAACAATTGTCTTAGGCGTGGATCAACCGTGGCTTGGTCGTTGTGCAGATCCAGTTCGGAACCCAAGTGAAAGAAATCGAACCAGCGCTTATTGGACTGCTCGGCACCGATTCTGCGCTGCATCTCTTCATGCACTTGATCGCGCACCGTGGCGGAAATCGCCATGTAGCCATCCGCTGTGCGGGTGATCCAGTCGAACCATTCGCTGAAGACCTCGACCAGACGCGTATCGTAAAACTGTGGGTGAGTCAGCGGGATCAGGTCGTAGATCACCGCAATCATGCCGACGCCGTCGCGTTTCAGTCGCTCGACGTGGGCAAAAAAATCCGAGTGCCAGGATGAATCCAGCAGCATCAATTGATCGCCCGGCTGATGTTGCAGTGGTGAACAACGCTTGAGCAATTGCCTGCGGTTGATTCTTCGGATCAGGCGGATCGGCAGGCCGAATGCGCCGAAGATGGTGAGCCGGTATCCGACATACAAAATTCGTCGCGCCAGCTTCGAGGTGCATTGGGCGTCACGCCGCTGGTGCCATTGCCAGACGCGATGGGCGAGGCGCTCCAGGCGTCCACCGAAGGTTTCCAGCGCGTTGAAAAAAGGCGTATCGCACGCTGCCAATTGCAGGACGCGATAAAGTTCGCCATTGAGCACCACCACTGGCATGCACTCGACGCCTGCGGCGCTGGCAGGCAGTTGCTTGATGACGTTGCGCACCACACGCTGAATCCCCGAGTTGACCGTCGGGTTTTTGAATACATGGGTGCACTCCACCAGCAAGCGGGTCATGGTGTGCGCTCGACATGGCTGACTTCGGTGTCACGGCTGATCGTGGTCTGCGCGTTGAGCCATGCGCAACCGACGAAATCTTCTCGTCGATTGTTGATGACATGAAACACCAGACCGAGATCACGCCACTCGTAATTTCGATCCAGGTGCGAGTCCAGCCGCGACAGGCTCAGGGCCACGGAGTAGTTGCCTTTGCCCAGCCCCATGACAAACGCAAAGCGATAGCTGATGCGCTCGCCGGCCCGCAGGTTTTCCAGTGCCTGATGCTGGCGATGAGTGTTGATGCCGTACATGGGCTGGCCGAGGCGATCCTTGATCATGAACCCCAATACCAGCCGTTCGATGTCCTGACGCACTTCGACGTCAACCGCCAGTACCACTGGCTGACCGACTTCGGCGGCTTCGATCGAGCGTTCGGACTCGTCCAGCAGGCGCACCCGCAGAATGCCGGCTTCGCCAGTGCCCGACACCGTTTGCACCTGGCCGTCGCTGAGTATTTCCTGACGTACGGTCTGGCCTTCACGTTCAGCGAGCAAGGCGTTGTAGTAATCCATCACCGTTTCGGGCGTGTCGTGCATGGCCATGCGGCCACCCTCTAGCAGTATCGCCGAATCGCAGATCGATTGAATCGCCGAACGGTCATGGGACACGATCAGCAGGGTGGTGCCGGCCGCGCGGAAGCCGCGGATGCGTTCGAAGCTTTTATGCTGGAAATAGGCATCGCCCACGGACAACGCTTCGTCGACGATCAGAATATCGGGGCGGCGCGCGGTGGCGACGCTGAATGCCAGCCGCATCTGCATGCCACTGGAGTAGGTGCGCACCGGATGATCAATCGCCTCGCCGATTTCAGCAAAGCGCTCGATCTGCGGCATCAATGCATTGATTTCCTCCAGTTGCATACCGAGCAGTTGCCCGGCCATCACGGCGTTTTGCCGGCCAGTGAAGTCCGGGTGAAAGCCCATGCCCAGTTCCAGCAATGCGGCGACCCGACCCGATAGCTCAATGGTGCCGCAAGTCTGTCGGCTGGTGCCGGTAATCATCTTCAGGAGCGTACTCTTGCCCGCGCCATTGGCCCCGACGATGCCCACGGCCTGGCCGGCCGGGATCTCGAATGTCAGGTCCTTGAGTACCCAATGCTGGCGGTGACGCAGTGCTGAAAAAGGAATCAGCCATTCAGCTAGGCGACTCCAGCGGCTGGGGTATTGCTTATAGGCTTTGCCCAGCCCGGTGACACGGATATGTCCCATCAGAGTTCATCCACCATTTCACCAACCCGTTGACGGAACAGGCGCAGGCCGATGGCGCAGAACACTGCGCCGATCACGAATGTCGGCAGCAGTGAGCTCCAGAGTGGCCATTGGCCGTAGAGGAACAGATTCTGGTAACTGGCGATCAGGTTGGTCAGCGGGTTGTATTGCAGCAGGCTCTGCAACCACTCCGGCAAGATGGAGATGGGATAGACGATCGGCGTCAGCCAGAACCAGAATTGCAGACAGATACCGAAGAGCTGCCCGACATCACGGAAGAACACATTGAGTACGCCCAGCACCATACCGAGTCCGGCGCAGAGCATCATTTGCAGGGCCACCAGCGGCACCAGCGCCATCAGGGCCATGCCCGGCCAGCGTCCGGTGACGAGCAGGAAACCGAGAAACAAGCCGATGATGATGGCGAAATTTATCCCGGCATTGATCAACACGATCACCGGCAGGCAGACCCTCGGGAAACTTATTTTCTTCAGCAGGTTGGCGTTGTCCAGAAACATGTTCTGGCTGCGCAGGGTGATTTCCGAAAACAGCCCCCACGTCAGCAGGCCGGCGCACAGGTAAATGCTGTAGGCCATGCCGTCATCCACACCGGGCAAGCGGGCGCGCATGATGTGAGAAAAGATCACGGTGTACACGATGATCATCGACAGTGGATTGAAGATCGGCCACAGGGCGCCGAACAGCGAATTGCGATAACGCGCTTGAAACTCTCGTTGTACGCTGCCGAGGATGAAACCCCGGTATTCATGCAGCGAGCGGAACAGGGAAAGCAGCATCTAAACCGTCCTGCCGTACTGGTCTTCGAAGCGGACGATATCGTCCTCTCCCAGGTATTCACCGCTTTGCACCTCGATGATCACCAGATCGATCACCCCGGGGTTTTCCAGGCGATGCTTGTGGCCGGCGGCGATGAAGGTCGATTCGTTCTTGGCTACCAGCGTCGTACCGCTGCCATTGTTGGTGACCTTGGCCATGCCTTCGACCACTACCCAGTGTTCATTGCGGTGATGGTGCATTTGCAGCGACAACTTGCCGCCAGGCTTGACCACGATGCGTTTGATCTTGAATCGCGGGCCTTCCTCGAGCACGGTGTAGGTGCCCCACGGACGGCTGACGGTGCGATGCAGGCGATAGGCTTCGTGGGATTTGTCCTTGAGTTGCTTGGCCACGCGGCGCACATCCTGCGCACGGTCGGCGTGGGCTACCAGCACGGCGTCAGCAGTATCGACCACGATCAGGTTATCCACACCCACTGTTGCTACCAGCCGGCCATCGCTCTGGACAAAGTTGTTATGGCTGTCGATAAAGATCGCTTCACCGCTGGCGCGGTTGTTGTCGGCGTCGGCCGGTACCAGGGCCGCGACGGCGCCCCACGAACCGATGTCGCTCCAGTCGAAACCGGCGGGCACGACCACCACTTTTTCCGAGCGCTCCATCAGTGCGTAATCGATGGAAATGTCGGTGATTTCAGCAAACAGCGCCGGTGAAAGCTCCTGTTGCAGGCAGCCGACGGTTTCGATCGGCGCACTGGCGGCCATACAGACGCGGGTCTGCTCCAGCAGTTCAGGCGCATGTAATTGCAGTTCGGCAATCACGCTGGCAGTGGTGAAGCAGAACATTCCCGAGTTCCACAGGAAGTTGCCGCTTTCCAGGTAATGGGTCGCGGTTTGCAGGTCGGGTTTCTCGACGAAACGCTGCACTTTCGCCGCGCCTTTGGCATCCAGCGGGGCACCGGTTTCGATGTAGCCGAAGCCGGTTTCCGGGGCGGTCGGCGTCACACCGAAGGTCACCAGATAACCGTCTTTGGCCAGATTGACCGCGTGCTCGACAGCCGTCTTCAGCGCGTCCTGATTGACGATCAAATGATCGGCGGGCATCACCACCATGATCGCGTCGTCACCGTGCAGTGCTTGCAGCGACAACGCGGCAGCAGCAATGGCCGGCGCGGTGTTGCGCCCGGTCGGCTCCAGCAGGAAATGCCCGCGATGACGCGAGACATGGGCGGCGCAATAGTGATCCTTGCTCTGGAAGTAGTACTCGCGGTTGGTCACCGTGACAATATCGCCCCAGCCGTCGAGCAACGCTGCCGCACGCCGGTAGGTCTTGCCCAACAGCGACTGGCCGTCGGGCAAATTCATGAACGGTTTCGGATGGCCCTCGCGGGACACCGGCCACAAACGGGTGCCGGCACCGCCGGACAAAATCACGGGAATCAGCATGGCCTACTCCTTGGCGACGCGTTTCATGTCCGCATCCATCATCATGCGGATCAAGGTATCCAGGTCTGTTTTCGGCTTCCAGCCCAGCACGCGCTGAGCCTTGGCCGGATTGCCGAGCAGCACTTCAACTTCGGCGGGGCGGAAGAACGCCGGGTCGATCTTCACGTAATCGCGGTAGTTGAGGCCGACGTGATCGAAGGCGATGCGGCACATTTCCCGCACGGTGGTGGTGACACCGGTGGCCACCACGAAGTCGTCAGGTTTGTCCTGTTGCAGCATCAGCCACATGGCTTCGACGTAATCACCGGCAAACCCCCAATCGCGTTTCGCATCGATGTTGCCCAGGGCCAGCTCCTGCTGTTTGCCTTGCTTGATGCGTGCGGCGGCATCGGTGACCTTGCGTGTGACGAACTCGATGCCGCGCAGCGGCGATTCGTGGTTGAAGAGGATGCCGCTGTTGGCGTGCAGGTTGAAACTTTCGCGGTAGTTGACGGTGATCCAGTGACCGTAGAGTTTGGCCACTCCGTAAGGGCTGCGCGGATAGAACGGCGTGTTTTCATCCTGTTGCTCGGCCTGGATCAGACCGAACATTTCGCTGGTCGAGGCTTGATAGAACCGGGTGTGCGGGCTGAACTGGCGGATCGCTTCGAGCAGGTGGGTAACGCCTAGGCCATCGACGATGCCGGTGGTCACCGGTTGACTCCACGACGCGGCGACAAAGCTCTGCGCGGCGAGGTTATAGACCTCGTCCGGCGCTGATTGAATGACTGCTCGCTGTACCGAACAGGCATCGGCCATGTCACCGTCCAAATAGACGATGTCGGCTTCGACGCCCATTTCGCGCAGACGCCAGCGCGAGTCGCTGCTGCGTCGTGCAACGAGGCCGTGAACCTTGTAGCCCTTGTCGAGCAGCAACTTGGCCAGATACGCGCCGTCCTGGCCGGTGATCCCTGTGATGAGTGCACTTTTTGTCATTCTTGTCGTACTCGCGTCTCCCAGTCGGACAGGACCGTCCGCAGGGATTGTTGTGTGGTGATGGCTGGCGACCATCCGGTGGCTTTGGCCAGTTTTGCGTGGCTGCCGCAAACGCGACGCTGATCGGCGCGGCGTATGCGCGCGGGGTCTTGCACCAGTTGCATCTCCACTTCGGCCAGGTCGCCGAGTTGCTCGATCAGGCTGCGGATGCTTTGCTCACGACCCGAGCAGATGTTGTAGACCTGGCCGGGTGTGCCTTTTTCCAGCAGCGCGAGATAGGCCGAGATCACATCGCCGACATCAAGAAAATCTCGCGTCACGTCGATATCGCCGACTTCAAGTTGCGGTGCTTGACGGCCCTGTTTGATGCGACTTATCTGGCGGGCGGCACTGGCGATGACAAAGCTGTCTTTCTGGCCGCTGCCGATGTGGTTGAACGGACGCGCCACCAACACCGGCCAGCCTTCACTCAGGCCCCATTGGAGGCTGAGAAATTCGGCCGAGAGCTTGCTCACTGCGTAAGGATTGCGCGGGCAGGGCGCCTGTTGTTCGGTGATGGGCAGATCGCTTTCGCCAACCTGGCCGTAAACGTCACCGGAGCTGACATACAGGAAAGTGCCGGCAAAGCCGCGTGTCTTGAGGGCTTGCAGCAGATTGAGCGTACCGAGCAGATTGATCTCGAGTGTGCGTGCCGGATCGCGGAAAGCTTCGGGGACGAAAGTCTGCCCGGCCAGATGAATGACTGCATCAGGCAGCTGCGGCCACAGATCGGTGAGGCTGCTCGCATCGGTGAGGTCGTAAGGCAAAGCGGCAGGCAGCAGCTCCCACGACGAATCCGGCAATGCCAGACGCGACTGAATATGGTGTCCCACGAATCCACTGAGACCCGTGACGAACAGACGCTTTTTCAAACAGCGACCCCTTGGTCTTGAACTTGCGCCACTTTCCCACAGGCTTTGAAGGAAGGTCTGTCAGAACAGTAGAAAAACTGCTTTTAAGAAAGGCGAAGTCAGTTGTTGTAGTTGTTTGTTGCCAATCTGTGCCAAATGCTCGGCAATTTCAACAGGCCAAACCGTGACCGGTCAGTTCTCGTTAGCGTAGTCCGGTTTATTCTCGCCGGGCGGTTCACGAACCCTTCGCGGATGTGTTTAGAATGCGCCTTGTCACGATTGGCCGGGCTCGTCGGCATCGTCGTGAAAAAAGGTGAAACTGACCACTAAAACAAGAACAAGACGGGACCGAAGACGGAGGACGGATATTGATCCGATCCAACGCTTTGCCGTCATAGTGTGAGGCTGCCGGGATGGCAGTTTCATTGTGGAATGCCATGAATTTCATTCTTTATTCGGACATCAACGACAGTTCAATCAGCCAGAATCTTGGGCATCCCGATGCCAGTCACTACTTTGTGCTGAAGGCCTATGTGCCGTTGCTCGAAACGCTCGGGCGAGTGCACGTGGTCAGTGCTGTGACAGAGGTAGATCCGCTCTACCGACAGTTGCTCGCCGCTGGCCAGGAGAGTGTTTTCCTCTCGTTCACCCGGCCGCAGAAAACCCTGACCGATCTCCAATGCCCGACCGTTTGTGTTGTGACGTGGGAGTACGACTCCATCCCCAACGAGCAGTGGGGCAACGATCCACGCCAGGACTGGACGCGCATGCTGGCCAAACATGGCCGCGTGATCACACTGTCCAGCTACACCGCCCGAGCGATCCAGCGCACCATGGGCGAAGACTTTCCGGTGTTGGTCTTGCCAGCCCCGCTGTGGGAGCACTTTGCAGCGATTCGTGAGCAACACGTCAGCGCGCCGGTCAATGCGGGTACGACATTGACGGTCAAAGGTTGCATCTTTGATTCTCGCCAGATGAACCTGCATCCGGATAATCTGCTGCCCGAGCCGCTGCCCCCCGAAGAGCTGGCCGAAATCGAGGCACAGCTGGAGGCCTTGCGTCCACCACCGCTGACCTTGAAGCGGCGCTTTGTCATTGCCCGGCATTTCCTGCGGTTGTGGTTGCTGAATCTGGGCCACGAGCAGAAACCGCCAGTGCCACGCGTGAGGTTTCTGCAGAACTGGTACTGGGAAGGGATTCGCGATCTGGTTCCAGAGACTTTGCATGACTGGCTCGGCAAACGTCTGCCAAACATCGCAGGCCCACAGCCTTTACCGGTAGCAGTCCAACCGCCGCCCCGGGATATGCCGGACAGTTCATTAGCGGTTCAAACCCGCGTGGACGGCGTGATCTATGTGACGGTGTTCCGCCCCGAGGACGGGCGCAAGAACTGGCTACAGATCCTGACTGCTTTTTGCGCGGCATTTCGCGACACCCCCGACGCCACACTGGTGATGAAATTTACCCAGAGTGATCTGGCGGCGGTGTACGCGCACCTGATGACACCGCTGGCGCAACTGGCGCCGTTCTCCTGCCGTGTCGTGATGATTCAGGGCTATCTGGATGATGCTGAATACGCGCGGCTGTACCAAGCGGCGAGTTTTTACGTCAACGCTTCGCACTGCGAAGGCTTGTGCTTGCCGCTGATGGAGTTCATGGCGTGCGGCAAACCGGTGATCGCTCCCGATCACTCGGCGATGCAGGATTATATCGATGAGTCTGTGGCGTTCGTGGTCGGCTCCAGCGTAGAGGCGTGCACATGGCCCCATGACCCGCGAATGCTGTTTCGCGCACAACGGCATCGGCCGGACTGGGGGTCATTGAAGAAGGCCTACGAAAACAGTTACCGGATGGCCAAGACACAACCCCAGGAGTATCAGCGCATGTCGCTGCAGGCGATCGAACGCATGCACGATTACTGCGCGCAACCGGCGTTGCAAAAGCGTGTCGCCGATTTTTTCGGGCTGGCATCACCGGTCGACAACGTTGCCCCGATTACGGATAACGCCTCATGCTGATCATCATCCATTCGGAAACCAACCAGCACACCATCAGCCGCAACCTCGGGCGTTCCGAGTACAGCTATTACTTCGTACTCAAGGAGTATCGACCGGTGCTGGAGCGGCTCGGGCGGGTGATCGAGGTCCTGGACCCGAACACTGAAGTCGATGCGCTGTATGCAGATTGCCAGTCCCGAGGCGAGCCTTGTGTATTTCTGTCGTTCTCGCCTCCGCACCGCACCCCGGTGCATCTGGCCTGCCCGACGTTGCCGGTATTCGCCTGGGAATTCAGCACCATCCCCAACGAGCCGTTTGCCGGCGATCCGTTGAACGACTGGCGTACGGTACTCAACGCCTGCGGTGCGGCGATCACCCATTCCAGTTACACGGTCGATGCGGTGCGCGAAGCGATGAGCGTCGGTTACCCGATTGTTGCCGTACCCGCCCCGGTCTGGGATCGATTCGCCGCGCGTGGCGTTCAGTTGCAGGGGCAACCTGTGGTCGATTCGGTACGACTGACGATCAGAGGGCTGGTGGTCGACAGTCGCGAAGTCGATCTGGATGCCTTCGGCCCGGTGCATTTGCGCAGTGGCCCGGGCATCGATTTCCTGGCGCCTGTCACCGAGCAGACGTTGTTGCTTGAAGGCGTGGTCTACACCTCGGTGTTCAACCCGCGCGATGGCCGCAAGAACTGGGAGGACATGATCAGCGCATTCTGCGCGACGTTCCGTGAGACTGATGACGCGACACTGGTGCTCAAACTCACTCACCACGATGCCGAAGAAGCACTCACCGACATCCTTCATCATCTGTACAAAAACCAGCCTTATCGCTGCCGCGTCGTATTGGTCTATGGCTATCTGGCGGACGCGGATTACGAGCGGCTGGTGCAGGCGACGCGCTACGTGGTCAATACGTCCTACGGCGAAGGCCAGTGCCTGCCGCTGATGGAATTCATGTCTTGCGGCAAGCCGGCCGTGGCGCCGTGCACGACGGCGATGATCGATTATCTGAACGCCGATAACGCGTTCCTGATCGAGGCGACCGAGGAGTTTACGGCCTGGCCGCACGATCCGCGCTCGGCCTACCGGACCCTGCGCTACGCGGCCAATTGGGCGTCGATTTGCGCGGCCTACCGAGCCAGCTACGCGGTGGCCAAAAACGATCCGCAGCGTTACGCGCACCTGTCGGCGCAAGCCGTGGAGAGTCTGCGAGGGTTTTGCAGTCAGGCTGTGGCTGAACAGCGCTTGCAGGCATTTTTTGCGCAACTGTTCGAGCGCCGCGCTGAACTTGCCATGGAGGCTGCCGGAGCATGATACGTCGATTGTTCCAGCGATTTTTAGCCGAACCGCAAGCGCCGCAAGCCGTTGAACCCGTCGACGAACCCGTGGTTGATCCGACACCTGAATCCGAACCGGAACCTTTGTTCACCTGGTCGCCGCGCGACGTCGGTTTGCGTGATGCGGTTCTGGACGGCTGGTTTCTCAATGACAGCGGCGAATTGCTCAAGGGCTTTGCCATAACGCCTGACGACACCTTGCTCGACGTCGGTTGTGGCGAGGGGGCCGCGACGTTGTTTGCGGTACGCCAGGGCGCATCGGTGATCTTCACCGACAGTGAGCACGACAAAGTGAGCGAGCTGGCGCGTCAGGTTGAAGCCAAGAGTTCCAGGCCGAGTCTGGGGCTGGTCAGTAACAGCTTGCCCTTGCCTCTGGCGGACGGTTGCGCGAGCCGAGTGGTGTGTATGGAGGTGTTGGAGCACGTCGACGAGCCCGAGCCGTTCATGGCCGAACTGGCGCGTATGGGGCGGCCCGGTGCGTTGTATCTGCTCAGCGTGCCGGCACCGGTTGGCGAGCATCTGCAGAAAGGTATCGCCCCCGCGAGTTATTACCAGTCTCCCAATCATGTACAGATTTTCACCCCGGAGCGCTTCGAGGCGATGGTCGAGGATGTCGGATTGGTCATCGAACATCGGCAAGCCACCGGGTTCTTCTGGGTGATGGGGATGATTTTTTTCTGGGCCAGCGAAAAGGCTGCCGGCAAGGATCCGGGCGGTGCGGTGCGCGATCGCATTCATGCACCGTTCCCGCATTTGATGGGCGGGTGGGCGAGGACCTGGGAAGAGATGCTTGACCGGCCCGACGGGCTTGCGATCAAACAGGTACTCGACCAGTTCATGCCCAAGAGCCAGGTGATCATTGCCCGTAAACCACTCGATGCGGGGGAGCCGGATGGGCAGTAAGCGAATCATGGACATCGAGGTGCTGCGCGCCATTGCAGTGCTTGGTGTGTTGTTTCATCACTTGCCAGCTCTGTTCAGAGACCCCGTGCCGCTGCTCGAATCCAGTCGTGCCTGGTTTGGACTGTGGTGGGGGGTGGATCTTTTTTTGCGATTTCCGGATTTGTCATCGCCCGCAGTCTGATTCCTGCGCTGCGCAGTTGCAGCAATCGTCAGGAGTACTGGGAGCAAACGCGTAACTTCTGGTTGCGGCGAGCCTTTCGCCTGCTGCCATCGGCCTGGTTGTGGCTGGCACTGATACTGCTGCTGTGCGTTTTTTTCAACCGCTCCGGGGCGTTCGGCACGGTGCAAGCCAACGTGCAGGCCACGCTTGCGGGGGTATTTCAATACGCCAATTTCCGCTTTGCTGATGCGATTTTTCATTACGAGTACGGCAGCAGTTTCGTCTACTGGAGCCTGGCGCTGGAGGAACAGTTCTATCTGCTGTTTCCGTTGCTGATCCTGCTCTGTCGCAAGCACCTGGTGTGGGTCTTGCTGGCGCTGGTTGCGGTGCAACTGTTCACGGTGCGGACAACGCTGTTGATGACCATACGAACCGACGCGCTCGCCCTTGGCGTTTTGTTGGCAATGTGGAGCGTTCAACCGGGTTATCAACGCTGGCAGCCTACGTTTCTGCGCCGTCCGTGGACCGGGATTTCGGTGCTGGTCATTGTCGGGTTGCTGATGGCTTTCCTGGGCGCCGAACGCTTTACCATGGCGCCCTATCGCATCGGTGCCATCGCCATTCTCAGCGCCGTGCTGGTATGGATCGCCTCGTACAACAGAGACTATCTGTTGCCGACCGGGCGCTTGCAGCGAGTGATGGCGTGGGTAGGCAACCGTTCCTACGGGATCTACCTGATCCACATTCCGGTGTATTTACTGGTACGCGAGGTCACTTTCCGTTTGCAGAGTGCAGGCCTGCCGAGTCCGGCGGGACACCCGATCGTTACCCTGTTGCTTGCAGGGGGCCTGATTGTATTGATCAGCGAACTGAATTATCGCTTCATTGAAATGCCTATGCGACTTCGCGGTACCGCACTGATACAACGTCTCGGGACGTCGCGAAAATCCGTTGCGTCTACTGAAGCCACGTTCTGATCGATTTGTGTAACCTTGCAGCCTTGAGGTGTCAGGGATCTGGAAGGTATGCGGTTTATTGTCGGTCTGTTTGCTTTGATGGTGCTTTGTGCTTGCGAGCAGCAGGATGCGCCAGCCCTCGACCAACAACTCTACATCTGGCAACGGCAATGGACGCCGGCCCATGAGACGGCGTTGCGTGACAGCCGCCAAGACTTCTCGACGCTGCGCGTGCTGGCGCTGCAGGCCTTTCCGAACGCGGGATGGAGTCGGGCGCGGATCGATGCGCACTTACTGAAAGCCGAGGGTCGTCCGTTGATTGCGGTGATTCGTCTCGACGGCCAGCTCATGTCGCTGGATCAGGATCAGGTCACCGCGCAGATTCTGCAGGTGCTTGCCGATTGGCAGGCGCAAGGGCTGACGCTGAGCGGTGTCGAAATCGACCACGACGCGGGCAATGCGCGGTTGCCGGCGTATGCTGAATTTCTCAGACATCTGCGCTCGGCCTTACCGACGAATCTGCCCTTGAGCATCACGGCACTACCGGCCTGGCTCGGCAGTGTGCAATTGCCCGAACTTCTGCAAACCGTCGACAGCAGCGTGCTGCAAGTGCATGCCGTCAGCGATCCACGCCGGGGTTTGTTCGATCCTGATCAGGCGTTGAAGTGGGCCAAGGCCTGGGCACGGATTACCGACAAACCTTTTTATCTCGCGCTGCCGGCTTACGGTGTCGCGCTGTTGCCGGATGACGGCGGGGCGCCGGTGGTGGAAAGCGAGGTGCAACTTGAGCGCGGCGGTGAGCGTCAGGAGTTGCTCGCCGATCCGCTGCAGTTGAGCCAACTCGGCAAGACCCTGCGCGAAGACCCGCCGGCGCATCTGGCCGGGCTGATCTGGTTTCGCTTGCCGCTGGCCAATGATCGCCGCGCCTGGAGCCTGACCACCCTGCGCGCGGTGGCCCGGGGTGATCAACTCGTCAGCCAGCTCGGCGTGACGTTCAGCGAACACGACGGTCTCTACGACATCAAACTCGAAAACCCCGGTAACCTCGACAGTGCCTGGCCTGCGCAAATCACCTTGAAGGCGCAAAGCTGTGAAGGCGCCGATGCGCTCGCCGGTTACTCGTTGCAACTAGCCCCGGATCTGCTTACCTTCACCCGCCTGCGCGACGGCCGTTTGCCGGCGGGCGGGCAGCGCGCCATCGGTTGGGCGCGCTGCGCCAATATTGATCAAGGAGGTTCGCATGTTGACCCGTAACTGGCCCCGCCATCTGCTCTGCCTGAGCCTCTGCCTGCCGCTGGGTTCGGCGCTGGCCTGCGGACCGGATTTCCCCATGCGCCTGCTCGACAATCGCGGGCAAACCCTCGCGGATCTGCCTGAGGGCAACTTCAACTTCGAACTCAGTCGCCTCGGCAAAGCCATCGCCGGGCTGAAGAATGTCACCGCGGCAACGCACAATCCGAACGATATGTACGGCGAGGAAAACGCGGCCGCCGAGGCACGGGAGAAGGCCGAGCAGGCCGGACTGAGCGCCGAGCAGCAAGCGTTGGTCAAACAACTGCGTGGCTTGACCGATGCGCGTCAGGTCGAGGTGCAGGGCGCCAGTCTGCCGACGGAAATCCGTTTGTATGTGGCCGGTGCGGTGGCGTTTGCCACAGGCGATCATCAACTCGCGGTCGCGTATTTCAACAAGCTGCTGGCGCTGCCGGCAGATCAGCGTCCGTTGCGCAGCACGTGGGCGGCGTATTCGCTGGGCCGTACCTGGTTTGCGATGAGCAGCGAAGGAGGGGATGGGGTCGAGGCGCTGGAACAATCGCGTGATGCGTTCCGCCAGGCCCGGCAACTGAGCATCGACGGTTTCAGCGATCCGCTGGAGTTGGGTGTTGCCAGCCTCGGTGAAGAGGCGCGGGTGTTGCGCTCGGCAGGCGACTGGAGCGGCGCCATCGAATTGTATGAAGCACAGAATCTGCACGGTTCGGCCGTGGGTTACACCTCGCTCAAGCAATTGATGAATGAACTGGCGGAGTTGCCCGAGGCCGAACTGGCCGAGCTGCTGCAACACAAAGCCGTGCAGCAAATGGTCACGGCATCGCTGGTCAGCCGCCAAGGCTGGTCGTTTGGCGATGAGCCGCCGAACGAGAAGAAACTGGTCAAGCTGCTGCAAAACAGCACCCGTGGCAGCCTCGACAACGCTGATCGTCTGGCGGCAATGAGTTATCAACAGGGTGATTACGCTGGGGCCAAGGCTTTTCTCGAGAACGCCGGCGACGGCGGATTGGCGTGGTGGCTACGGGCGAAACTGGCGGTGCGTGACGGCGATAAAAATGCCGCGGCCGCCGCCTATTCGAAAGCCGCGCAGGCCTTCCCGCAGAGCGAAGACTGGGGTTACCGGCGCACCCCGGACTGGGCGTATGAAGCCGTTCAGCCGAAGTGCCGGGTCGAGGGCGAAAGCGCGATTCTCGCCTTGCAGCGCGGCGAATACCTGCAAGCCTTCGTGCAGTTGTATCGCAGCAACAGCACCTATTGGTTCGACGCTGCGACCGTGGCCGAACGCGTGCTGACGGTCGAGGAATTGAAAAAATACGTCGACGACAACGTCCCGGCGCCGCCGGCGTTGACCCAGCAGGAGCGTGACAACTACGTGCCGCTGCCGGTCGCCGCCAGCCTGCGCAATCTGCTCGGTAGACGCTTGCTGCGTGAAGGGCATTACGCCGACGCGGTGGCTTATTTCGACAATTCCGACCTGCAAAACAAGGCCCGACTCTACGGCGAACAACGGCTGAAGGCTGATGCCGCGTGGTGGCCGACCAAGCGCGCCAGTGCCTTGTACAACGCGGCGTGGACAGCCCGCGAGTGGGGCATGGATATTCTCGGTTACGAGATGGCGCCGGACTACGCCACGTTCGGTGGCAACTACAGCCTGGAAAGTACCGAGCTGAAAGTCGGTCCGCTGGTGAGCGAAGCCGAAGTGCAACGTCAGGTCGCCAGCGAAGCGAAACCGGATCAGCGCTATCACTACCGTTTCGTCGCCACCGCGCTGGCCGGGCGCGCCGCTGACAACCTGCCGCACACCAGTCAGGCGTTTGCCGCAGTGCTGTGCAACGCCGCTGGCTGGAACAGTAGCCTGGAAGATCAGAGCGCGCTGTATCAGCGTTACATCAAGGAAGGTCCGTTTGTCCCGTGGGCGGTGGATTTCGGCAATCAGTGCCCGTACCCGGATTTCGAAAACGCCGACAAGCGTTACGTCACCCAGGTCACGGATGCCGTGCGTTCATCGCTGCGGCCGTACAAGTGGCCGGTGCAGATCGGCGCGGTTGTGCTGGTCGCCGGTGCTGCGTTGCTGTTGATCAGCCGTCGCCAGCGCAAGGTCCGTAAAGGCTAAGCTTGCTGGACGAAGGTCAGGCGCACGGCGAAACCGATCAGCAAGCTGCCGAACAACCATTGTTGTACGCGTTGGGCCGTTGGACTGTGTTGCAGCCAACGACCCAGCGCGGCGCCGGTGAGGGCGTAGGCGCTGTCGAACAGCAGGCCGATACCGACAAGCAGCATGCCCAGCACGGCGAACTGGCTTAGCACCGCCACGCCGTCATTGACGATGAACTGCGGCAGCAACACCGAGCAGAACAGCAGCGCTTTGGGGTTGAGCAGGTTGGTCAGCAAACCGCGTCGGACGGCTTCGCGCCATTGCCCGTGCGCGTCGACAGCTTCACCGGTATTCAGGTTCGGCAGCAGGGTGCTGCGCAGGCATTGAATGCCGATCCACAGCAGATATGCTGCCCCCGCCAATCGCACCACCTCGAATGTCCACGGCGCCGCTTTGAACAGCGCCGCCAGCCCCAACGCCGCAAGGGCCACGTGACAACCACGGGCGATGCCCAGACCGACAGCGGTGGCCAGCGCCGCGCCGCGTCCCTGCCGAGCGCCGGTTTGCAGCAGCAGGATCATGTCCGGGCCGGGCAACAGATAGACCACCGCCAATGCCAGGAAGAACAGCCAGAGACTCGCCATGTTGCAGCCCTTTCGTTGTCGATTCGGTGCGCCAAGTCTAGGCCCGAAAGGTGAGGCAGGTGCTTGCGTAGTCCGCTTCAAAAGCCTGCTGCTTTGGCATAATCTGCTGGTTTTCAACGCCCCGACTATCAGGATCTGCCAACCATGAAACTCGACGCCTTCGACCGCAAGATTCTCGCGGCACTGCAACGCAACGGACGCTTGAGCAATGTCGAGCTGGCGGACGAAATCGGCTTGTCGGCCTCACCGTGTCTGCGCCGGGTGCGGATGCTCGAGGAGGCCGGGGTGATTCGCGGTTATCAGGCCAATCTCGATCGCGATGAAGTCGGGCTGGGACTGACGGTGTTTGTCGGGGTCAAGGTCGAGCGCCACAACGATGCACAGGCCGAGGCGTTTTACACCGCAGTGACGGCATTGCCGGAAGTGATTTCAGCATTTCTGGTGTCGGGGGAGTCGGATTTTTTGCTGCAAGTGGTGGTGCCGGATTTGCGTGCGTATGACCTTTTTCTCAGCGGCTGCCTGTTGAAACTGCCGGGGGTGAGTGACATCCGCAGCAACTTTGCGATTCACACGGTGAAGACGCCGGGGGCGTTGCCGCTGGGGCATCTTCCTGCCTGAGACCGAGTTGTCCCCAATCGCGAGCAGGCTCGCTCCCACATTGATCGCGGTGCTTCTGAACAAACGCGATCAACTGTAGGAGTGAGCCTGCTCGCGATAGCAGACGCCCAGTCACCACATACTTTTTTGCTTACATCTGCGTCGCCATCCCCTCGACATTCATCGCCGCCTGGCGCAACGCCTCTGACCGCGTTGGATGCGGATGGCACGTCAACGCAATGTCCTCAGCCGAAGCACTGAACTCCATCGCCACGCAAAACTCGCCAATCATTTCACTCACGCTCGGACCGACCAGGTGTACGCCGAGGACTTCATCAGTGCGCTCGTCGGCGATGACTTTGGCAAACCCCTCGGTTTCGTGGTTGATCTTCGCCCGGCTGTTGGCGGTGAACGGGAATTTGCCGACCTTGTAGGCGCGTCCTTCAGCCTTGAGCTGTTCTTCGGTCTTGCCGACGCTGGCCAGTTCCGGTTTGGTGTAGATCACGTTGGGGATCAGGTCGTAATTGACCTCGCCGGCCTTGCCATGGATCTGCTCGACGCAAGCCATCGCTTCGTCTTCAGCCTTGTGCGCGAGCATCGGCCCGGAGGTCACATCGCCGATCACCCAGACCCCTGCCGCTTCGGTGCGATGCTGTTTGTTGGCGAGCATGCCGCGTTTGTCGGTGCTCAGGCCGACGTTCTCCAGACCGAGGCCCTGGGTGTACGGGCGACGACCGATAGCGACCAGCACGTAATCGGCTTCCAGCAACTCGGCAGTGCCGCCAGCGGCCGGCTCGACGCTGAGTTGCACACCGTTGGCGGAAGCGGTGGCGCTGGTGACTTTCGAACTCAACTTGAATGCGATGCCCTGTTTGCTCAGCGAGCGTTGCAGGGTTTTGCCGGCCTCGCCATCGACGCCCGGGCAGATGCGGTCGAGGTATTCGACCACGGTGACCTGCGCGCCGAGCCGCCGCCACACCGAGCCCAACTCCAGACCGATCACACCGGCCCCGATCACCACCAGGTGTTTGGGCACTTCACTCAGGGAAAGCGCGCCGGTCGAATCAAGGATACGTTTGTTGTCGATCTCGACACCGGGCAGGGGAGTGGGCTCGGAACCGGTGGCGATGATGATGTCCTTGGCGGTCAGTTCGACTTTGCCGCCCTGATCGTCGGTCACCGTGACCTTGCCGGGGCCGTCGATATGGCCCCAGCCCTTGATCCAGTCGACCTTGTTCTTGCGAAACAGAAATTCGATGCCTTTGGTCAGGCCGGCCACGCTTTCGTCTTTCTGTTTCATCATTTGCACAAGGTTTAGCGTCGGTTTGACCTCGATGCCGAGGTTGGCGAATTCCGCACCCATCGCCGCATCGTAAAGCTCTGATGCATGCAGCAAGGCTTTGGACGGCATGCAACCAACGTTCAGGCAGGTGCCGCCGAGGGTTGCCCGGCCTTCGACGCAAGCGGCCTTGAGCCCCAACTGGCCGGCGCGGATCGCCGCGTTATAACCACCCGGGCCGCCGCCCAGAATCACTACGTCATAGTTGCTCATGTGCTTGCTCCTGATGGATGGATGCAGATCGCTAACGGTAGTTTTGGATAAAAATTACGAACGTAATATGTGCGTTTGCGGACATTTCGGTCAAGGCTTCAGCCAAGCGACAGGTTGGGCATCTTTGAATAAGAGTAATTGTGTACGAATATTTCACGCTTTTCGTTATATCGTAACGATATGCAGTGTGGGCTAATGAATTGGGGTGATATGCAAGTCGATCTGGAGGTGGATGGCACGCACGTGACCGGACTGCCGCGCTTTCAACAGGCGGCCGTGCAGAGCCGGCGTCTGCGCCGCTGGGCGATCGGCTTCGGCGGATTGGCCGGGGCAGGATGGGTGCTGGCGTTCTTTGTCGGGCTGTTTGCCGCGCAATCATTGTGGCTGCCGCTGCTGGTCAATCAGAGCGCCGCGCTGCTGGTGCTGGTTGCCGGGCTGCAATCGGCGTGGTGGGTGACACAGTGGCGCGCACGGGTGATCAATCCTGTGGTGCTGGCGCCGCTTGCTGGGGAGGAACAATCTCCGCCGCAGGGGTGGTATGAGCGGCTGCTGGACCGGTTGAGTGAGCGCAGTTTGCATCTGCTTGGCCAGATCGGTGCGGCGACGCTGTGGTTGGGTGGCTGGGCGCTGCTGGCGGTGCTGAGCATCGAGCAGGTGTGGAACCTGACGTTGCCCGCCGCTGCGGTGGGTTTATCGGCAACGGTGGGCGCGGCGTTGGCATTGTTGCTGGCGTTCGGTCTGCTGGTGCTGGAGCGGCAACTGGCCCAGGAAAACCCGGCGCAATGGCCCGAAGCGGTTTCACTCGCGCAACTGACGCGTGTGGCGATCATCAGCCTGGTGCTAGGCGCACTGTGTTTGTTGTTCGCTGGCGAGAATGCGGTGTGGCCAGTTCGCGTCGCTGTCCTGATCGGTATCTTGCCGGGATTGGTCGCGATCGAGTTGTTATTGCGCGCCGTTCTGTCAGTGTTCAGTCCTCGTCGCGAGCAGCTTGAGCCGCGGCTGCTGGCGCGCAGTTTTGTCGCCGATATGTTGCGCTGGCCGCCACAACCTTTACTCGCGTTGCAGCATGAATTGCACAACCGTTTTGGCATTGATCTGCGCCAGATCTGGGCGTTCAGCTACATGCGCCGTGCTTTTCTACCGGTGCTGGTGCTAGTAGCCGCAGTGGGTTGGTTGCTCACCGGGATCCATGAAATTCCGCTACAGGGACGCGGTATTTATGAGCGCTTCGGCAAACCGGTGCAGGTATTCGGCCCGGGGTTGCACAGCGGCTTACCCTGGCCGCTGGGGCGGGTGCGGATCATCGAAAACGGCGTGGTGCATGAACTGGCCACCAGCGTCGGCGACAACCCGGTCCCGCTGCAAGCCGACCCTGCTGAGGGTCCGGCACCGATGACCGCCAACCGTTTGTGGGACGCCAGCCACGTCAACGACAAATCGCAAGTGATCGCCAGCAGCCGTGGCGATCAGCAGAGCTTTCAGATCGTCAACATGGACGTGCGCTTCGTCTATCGCATCGGCCTCAGCGATCAGGCCGCGCTGGCGGCGACGTATAACAGCGCCGATGTGCCAACGCTGATTCGCAGCACCGCCAGCCGGATTCTGGTGCACGACTTTGCCTCGCGCACGCTGGACGGCTTACTTGGTCAAGACCGGGTAGGGCTGGGCGATGAGATTGGTCGCGCGGTGCAGCGTGATCTGCAAACACTCAACAGTGGCGTGGAGATTCTCGCCACGGTCGTCGAAGCCATTCACCCGCCGGCCGGTGCTGCCAATGCCTATCACAGCGTGCAAGCCGCGCAGATCGGCGCGCAGGCATTGATCTCCCGCGAGCGTGGCGCGGCGGCCGAGGCGAGTAATCAGGCGCAATTGCAGGCCAGCCTGGCTCACGATCAGGCCAGCGCCAATGCTCGGGAAATCAATGCTACTGCGCAGGCGGCGGATCTGAAATTCAGCGCCGAGCAAAAAGCTTACGCCAGTGCCGGCCAGGCTTTCGTGCTGGAGCAATACCTCGGTCAGCTCAGCCAAGGGCTGAGCAAGGCCAAGTTGCTGGTACTCGACCATCGTCTCGGGGGCAGCAGCAATGCGCCGACCATCGACTTGCGGACCTTCACGCTGCCGGCTGACCCGACGCCCGCGCGTACCACCGCTCAACCAGGAGTCGCCCATTGAGCCAGTCGCATACTCACGAACCGCATGATCACAGCGGCCACGATCATGGCAACGGCGGACATCACCATCATCATGGGCATCATCACCATCACCACGGTGCGCCGGAAGAGGCAGGGCCTTTCCCGTGGCGACGCATGAGTTGGGCCCTATTGCTGGTGGCGTTCGCCATCGCGGCGGCAAGCCTGGTGCAAGTGCGCTCGGGCGAGGCCACGGTCATCACGCGTTTTGGTAGCCCTGCGCGGGTGTTGCTTGATCCGGGTTTGAGCTGGCGTTGGCCAGCACCGTTCGAGGCGGCGATTCCGGTCGACTTGCGTTTGCGCACGACGTCCAGTGGCTTGCAGGATGTCGGCACCCGTGACGGCTTGCGCATCATTGTGCAGGCCTACGTCGCGTGGCAGGTGCAGGGCGATGCGGACAATGTGCAGCGTTTCATGCGTGCGGTGCAGAATCAGCCGGACGAAGCGGCGCGGCAGATTCGGACCTTTGTCGGCTCGGCGCTGGAAACCACCGCGAGCAGTTTTGATCTGGCGAATCTGGTGAACACCGATGCCAGTCAGGTGCGTATCGCCGATTTCGAAGCGCAGTTGCGCCAGCAGATCGATCAGCAATTGCTCGCGACGTATGGCGTGCGGGTTGTGCAAGTCGGCATCGAGCGTTTGACCTTGCCGTCGGTGACGCTCACTGCCACGGTCGATCGCATGCGCGCCGAGCGTGAAACAATCGCCACTGAACGCACGGCCATCGGCAAACGTGAGGCCGCGCAAATCCGTTCCGCAGCTGAGCGCGATGCGCGAATTGTGCAGGCTGACGCGACGGTAAAAGCGGCAGAGAACGAAGCGCAGTCTCGTGTCGAAGCGGCGCAGATTTATGGCCGTGCTTACGCCAGCTCACCGCAGCTCTACAATTTGCTGCGCTCGCTGGACACCCTCGGCACCATCGTTACGCCGGACACCAAACTGATTCTGCGTACAGACGCCGCCCCATTTCGAGTATTGGTCGACGGCCCGCCGACACTCGACAGCAAAACCGGATCGCAGCCATGAATGACGAAGTTCCACGTGGAACACATTCGCTGAACAGTCCGTGGATTCAAGCTGGGCGCTTGGCGTTTTTTGCCTTGTACGCGGTGACGATCCTGGCGGCGTTAGTTTGGGTGTTTTCCAATGTGCGGCAAATCGATCCGCAAAATCGCGCAGTGGTTTTGCATTTCGGCGCGCTGGATCGCATCCAGAATGCCGGTCTGCTATTGGCTTGGCCGCAGCCATTCGAACAGGTGATTTTGCTGCCGGCAGCCGATCGGGTGATCGAGCGTCGCGTCGAGAATCTGTTGCGCAGTGATGAGGCGCTGAAGGCCGATCGGGTCGCTTCCTTTGCCACCCCCCTGAGTGATGCGCTGGCCGGATCCGGTTATTTATTGACCGGTGATGCCGGCGTGGTGCAACTGGATGTGCGGGTGTTCTACAAAGTCACTGACCCTTACGACTTCGTGTTGCAGGGCGAGCATGTCTTGCCGGCGCTGGATCGTCTGGTGACGCGCAGCGCGGTCGCGCTGACGGCCGCACGCGATCTGGACACCATTCTGGTCGCTCGACCGGAGTTGATCGGCGCCGACAATCAAGCTGCGGAACGTCGGGAAAAACTGCGTGGCGATCTGGTGCAAGGCATCAACAAACGCTTGGCCGAGTTGAAGGCAGGCGGGCAGGGCATCGGCATCGAAGTGGCGCGGGTGGATGTGCAATCGAGTCTGCCCGATCCGGCGGTCAGTGCTTTCAACGCGGTATTGACCGCTAGTCAGCAGGCCGACAAAGCTGTGGCCAATGCACGCACCGACGCCGAAAAACTCACCCAGACCGCCAATGAACAGGCCGACCGCACGCTACAAGTCGCTCACGCGCAGGCTGGTGAGCGCTTGGCCAAAGCCTCAGCCGACACAGCCACGGTGTTGAGTCTGGCCAACACTACCGACCCGCAAATGCTCCTGCGCCTGTACCGCGAGCGCATGCCGAAAATACTCGGCCAGGCCGGATCGGTGACCACGGTCGACCCGAAAGACGATTCCCGTCTGATCATTCAGGGAGCCAGTAAATGACTGCGACCACCGCCGCACCGAGCCTGTTGTCTTCGGCAGAACAACGCCGTGCTGCACGGCAACTGACCTTGGCCATGCTTGCGCTGGGCCTGCTTGGTCTGGGTCTGATCTGGCGCTGGCAGATGCCCGAGCAAACCGGTGTCAGTCAGTTGCTGCTTGGGTTTGCATCTTTATTGGTTGGCGTGCCGGTAATGCGCTCGGCGTGGTACAGCCTGCGCTATCCGAGCTTGCACGGCATCACCGATCAACTGATTGCCCTGGCTATGCTCGGTGCATGGGCGACTGGTGACTTGCTGACAGCGGCGTTGCTGCCGATCATCATGATCTTCGGCCATGTGCTGGAGGAGCGCAGCGTCATCGGCTCGCAAGAGGCGATCCATGCCCTTGGCCAACTGACGCGCAGCCATGCGCGCAAGGTGCAAGTGGATGGCTCGATCATCGAAGTGGACAACGGCACGTTGAAAGCCGGCGACACCGTTGAAGTGCGCGCCGGTGATCGGATTCCCGCAGATGGTCGAGTGTTATCCGGTCAGGCCAGTCTCGACACTGCATCGATTACCGGTGAATCGGTGCCGGTCGAGGCGGGTGTCGGCATGTCGGTGTTCGGCGGTGCGATCAACCTCGACGGTCTGTTGCGTATTGAAGTGACGCGCACCGGTGGCGAGTCGACGCTGGGCAAGGTCATTGCGTTGATGCAGAACGCCGAGCGCTCGAAACCGCCAATCACCCGGTTGCTCGAACGTTACGCTGGCAGCTATATGGTGCTGGTCTTGCTGCTGGCGGCAGTGACCTGGTTTATCACTCACGATGCGCAAGCGATGCTTGCGGTATTGGTCGCCGCTTGTCCGTGTGCGTTGGTGCTGTCGGCTCCGGCCACGGCGATTGCGGGTGTGGCGGTGGCCGCACGTCACGGCATACTGATCCGCAGTTCGGCGTTCCTTGAAGAACTGGCCGACCTGACTTCGCTGGTGGTCGACAAGACCGGCACCCTGACTTTCGGCACCCTGCGCCTGCAGTCGATCAATAATCCGTGTGCAGATTCGTCCGTGATCATCGCGCTTGCCGCCAGCCTTGGCGCGGCAAGCAGTCATCCGGTCAGTCGTGCGCTCGCAGGGTTGGTCAGTCAGGAAGAATGTTTGGCACTCAGTGATATCCACGAACGTCAGGGCCTCGGCGTGGTGGCCATGACCGCGCAAGGCGAAGCCGCGTTGGGCCGACCGGAGTTGTTCGCGCAACTGGGCATCACCACGACGACGGTTCCCGATCACGACGGTCCGATTGCCGGGTTGGCATTGAACGGTGCATTCCTCGCTTGGTTGTTGCTTGCCGACACGGTTAAACCGGAAGCGCGTTTTGCCCTCGACGAATTGCGCGAGTTGGGTCTTGGCCGGCAATTGCTGCTGACCGGCGATCGCCAAAGCGTGGCGCAATCGCTGGCCAGCGAGGTCGGCTTGCATGAGGTGCAAGCCCAAGCCCTGCCCGAGGACAAACTCAATCACGTACTCAAGGAAATCAACAATGGTTTCCGGCCGATGGTAGTCGGTGACGGTATCAACGATTCCCTCGCACTGAAGGCGGGCGTGGTCGGTGTAGCGATGGGCGCGGGCGGAGCGGACATCGCGCTGGCCTCAGCCGACATCGTGTTGATCGGCAGTGACCTGCGCCGTCTCGGTACATGTGTGCGGCTTAGCCGCCAGTGCCGCAGGACGTTGCAGGTCAATGTGATCATCGGCCTGGGCTGGACGCTGGCCATTGTCGTGTTTGCCGCTTTCGGTTGGCTGGGTGCCGCCGGGGCGATGATCGCCGCGCTGCTGCACAACCTCAGCACGTTGCTGGTCCTCGGGAATGCCGGGCGCTTGCTGCGCTTTCAGGAGCCGTTGCTCAAGCTCAAGAACGATCTTTGAAATTATTTTTCGATCCTCTGTAACGCCGTCGGGGCCGCTCTCTCTAGTGCTATGTCGGGACTGAACAACCTTCCAGCCGACACCCCTGACGATTACCGAGGATAAGAAAAATGACCATCAAGACCGCTGCTGCTGGTGCCGCTCTCGCTTTGGCTGCCGCCACAATGTTTGCCGGTGTTGCCTCCAACGCGATGGCCGCCGATGCCAACGTTCACTGCTACGGCGTGACCGCTTGCAAAGGCCAGAACGACTGCAAAACCAAAGACCACGCCTGTAAAGGCATGGGCGCCTGCAAAGGCCAGGGCTTCAAGGCAATGACTCAGGCGGCGTGCGAAAAAGCCGGTGGCAAGGTCGGCGAATAACTGACCGGCAAGTGTTGCCGCAGTGGTTTGCGCCACTGCGGCCACTTTTTATCAGGAGTCCGCACATGTCCGCCTCTTTTCCTTTTCTGGGTTATGGCCTGGGTTTACGCAGTGCTTATTATCAACAGATCCTTGAGCAGTCGCCGGATGTCGACTGGTTCGAGGTGGTCTCGGAAAACTTCATGGTGCAGGGCGGCAAGGCTCTGTATTACCTCGATGCCTTCGCCGAACGCTATCCGTTGGTGATGCACGGCGTATCGTTGTCCATCGGCGGGCCGCATGCCCTCGATCCTGACTACCTCAAACAACTCAAACAATTGGCCGAACGCGTCCGACCGGCATGGATTTCTGATCACCTGTGCTGGAGCCGCGGCAATGCCCATCAGCTACACGATTTGCTGCCGTTGCCTTACACCGAAGAAAGCCTGGTCCACATTGCTGCTCGGGTGATGCAGGTTCAGGACATTCTGCAGCGCCCGTTGGTGCTGGAAAACGTCTCCAGTTACGTGCGCGGCGCCTCTGACGAATTCACCGAGTGGGAGTTTCTTGCTTTGCTCAGCCATGTGAGCGGCTGCGAATTACTGCTGGATGTGAACAATGTCTACGTCAGTTCACGTAATCATGGCTTCGATCCATGGGACTTCATCAGCAGCCTGCCCGTTGATAAAGTCCGCCAACTGCATCTGGCGGGGCACAGCGATTACGGCGATTACGTGATCGACACCCACGACCATCCGGTGAGCGATCCGGTCTGGGCGCTCTATCAACGCACACTCGAACATTTCGGCCCGGTGGCCACGTTGCTGGAACGCGACGATCATTTTCCGCCCTTCGAAGCGCTGCTTGATGAACTACAAACGGCCCGTCAGCTCGGGAACAAGGTTCTTGCGCGGAGGCAACCATGCTCCTGAAAGACTGGCAACTGGCGTTTGAAGCGTTTCTGCTCGAAGAAGACCCCAACGCGAATCCGACGTTGAGCGAGAGCCTGATCGGTGGCCCGACACTGGATGTCGGCACGGGACTGGCGATCTACCACAATGCTTACAAGGCGCGTTTGCTGGACGTGTTGCGCAATGACTTTCCCACGAGCCTGCACTGGCTGGGCGATGAGGAATTCGACCGCCTCGCAATGGCTTACATCTATCGGTATCCGTCTGCGCACTTCAGCCTGCGCTGGTTGGGTAAAGGCTTCGAAGGCTTCGTCCGCGAGCATCTGGTGCCGGAACAGAGCGCGCCGCTGGCCGAGCTGATTGCGCTCGAATGGGCCTTCACCCTGGCTTTCGATGCACCTGCCGCTGAGCCGCTGACAATTGAGGCCATGGCGGCTTTGGCTCCGGAGGAGTGGCCCGAATTACGCGTCAGAGCGGTGCCGTCCATGCAACGGCTGGAGTGCCGTTTCAACAGCCTATCTTTATGGCGCTCGGTAAAGGAAGAAGCGCAATTCCCTGAAAGCGCGCCGCTCGAAATCCCACAGATCTGTCTGATCTGGCGAAACCAGTTGATCTGCAGTTACCGCAGCCTGGATTCAGCCGAAGCCACAGCTCTCATGGGCATACTCAACGGTGGCTGGAATTTCGCCGAACTGTGCGCCGAGTTAGCAGTCACTTATGGTGAGGGCGCGCCACTTCAAGCGGTTACCTGGTTGAAACAGTGGATACAGGATGGTTTGCTGGAGCGTCTGCAACGATAGACAAGGTTAATCAAATCGATAGCCTGCTATTTTTTCGGGATGGTCTACCCTCAGATCTGACGTCTGAAACAAGGGGGATTTTCCATGCTCGCGCAACTTCCACCGGCCTTACAGAATCTGCAGCTTCCGCTGCGCCTGCGACTCTGGGATGGCCATGAGTTCAATCTGGGGCCGGCGCCCAGCGTCACCATCGTGGTCAAGGACCCGACGATGGTCACCCAGTTTACCCATCCAAGCCTCGACACGCTCGGAGCGGCATTCGTTGAAGGCAAGCTGGAACTGGAGGGCTCGATCAGCGAGGTCATCCGGGTCTGCGACGAATTGAGCAACGCGTTGCTCGGCGAAGATGACGACAGTCAGCCAGTGCGTACCTTGCACGACAAGGAAACCGACGCCAAAGCCATTTCCTACCATTACGACCTGTCGAATGCGTTCTACCAGCTCTGGCTGGACAGCGATATGGCCTACTCCTGCGCGTATTTCGAAACCGGCAGCGAATCCCTCGAGCAGGCGCAACAAGCCAAATTCCGCCACCTTTGCCGCAAGCTGCGTTTGCAGCCGGGTGACTATCTGCTGGATGTCGGTTGCGGCTGGGGTGGGCTGGCCAGGTATGCCGCGCGGGAGTTCGGGGCGAAAGTGTTCGGCATCACCCTGAGCAAGGAACAACTGGAACTGGCCCGCGAACGGGTCAAAGCCGAAGGCCTGGAGGACCAGGTCGAACTGCAATTGCTCGACTATCGCGACCTGCCTCAGGACGGGCGTTTCGACAAGGTAGTCAGCGTCGGCATGTTCGAACACGTTGGCCATGCCAACCTGGCCGAGTACTGCAAAACCCTGTTTGGCGCGGTGAAGGAGGGCGGTCTGGTGATGAACCATGGCATCACCGCCAAGCACACCGACGGCCGCCCGGTGGGACGTGGTGCCGGGGATTTCATTGAGAAATACGTCTTCCCCAACGGCGAATTACCGCACCTGGCGATGATATCGGCCGAGATCAGCGAAGCCGGTCTGGAGATTGTCGACGTCGAAAGCCTGCGCCTGCACTACGCGCGCACGCTGGACCACTGGAGTGAGCGGCTGGAGGACAACCTGGAAGCCGCTGGCAAACTGGTGCCGGATCAAGCGCTGCGTATCTGGCGTCTGTACCTGGCCGGCTGCGCTTATGCGTTTGCGCGCGGCTGGATCAATCTGCACCAGATCCTCGCGGTGAAGGCGCATGCGGATGGCAGCCATGAACTGCCGTGGACGCGCGACGATATCTACAACCCTTAACCGCTAAGCAGTCCTTTTCTTACCGGTGAGGGCTTTCATAGAATCGGTGAAATAAGCCGGGCGATCCGCATGCCGACCTGTTGCAGGCGGTGGATCTCCCGGCTTTCTTCTTTGGCGACCTCGTAGGCTTGCGCGAAATCGGCGCTGAGCATGTTCTCCACGCTGGCGGCGAAGTCACTGTCGACGGTCAGCAGCATCACTTCGAAATTCAGCCGGAACGAACGGTTGTCCAGATTGGCGCTGCCGATCGCGCTGATCTCGCTGTCGATCAACACCACTTTCTGATGCAGGAAACCGGGTTCGTAGCGGAATACCCGTACGCCGGCGCGCACGGCTTCAAAGGCGTAGAGACTGGACGCGGCGTAAACGATGCGGTGATCGGGACGCGACGGCAGCAGCAATCGCACGTCGACGCCACGCAATACGGCCAGCCTCAGTGCGGCGAATACGGCTTCGTCCGGAATGAAATACGGGCTGGTGATCCACACCCGTTCGGTCGCCGCGTGGATCGCTTCGACAAAGAACAACGAGCAGGTTTCGTAGGCATCCGCCGGGCCGCTGGCGAGCAATTGGCAGAGCACGCCGTCATCCGGGTACTCGTCAGGCAGGATCAGTGGCGGCAGTGCGCGCGCAGCCCAGAACCAGTCTTCGGCAAAGGATTCCTGCATGCAGGCGACCACCGGGCCACGTACCTTCACATGCGTATCGCGCCAGGGTGCCAGCGGTGGTTTTTCACCCATGTATTCATCGCCAACGTTATGTCCGCCGACAAACCCGACCACTCCATCGACCACGACGATCTTGCGGTGATTACGGAAGTTGACCTGAAAGCGATTGAGCCAGCCACTGCGTGTGGCGAAGGCTTTGACCTCGACGCCGCCATCACGCAACGTCTGCACATAGCTGTGGGGCAGGGCATGGCTGCCGATGCGGTCGTAAAGCAGATGGATGGATACGCCTTCAGCGGCCTTCTTCAGTAGCAGATCACGCAAACCCTGACCGAGCCTATCATCGTGGATGATGAAAAACTGAATCAGCACGGCTTCTCTGGCTTGATCGATGGCGTGGAAAATCGCCTCGAACGTGGCTGCACCGTTGACCAGTAATTGCACTTCGTTATTCGCCAGACACGGCATGCGTCCGAGTTTGGGCATTGCGCGTAACGAAGCGTAGGCATTCGAGGCACGCGCGGTCAGGGCTTCTTCCACCCACGGACGCCAGTTCAACTCGGAGATGGCCTGACGCATCTGTTCGTTGGCCTGGCGTCGTGCCTGGATGTAACCATCAAAGGTGCTGCGCCCGAACACCAGGTACGGAATTAGCGTGAGATAGGGAATGAAGATCAGCGACAATGCCCAGGCGATCGAGCCTTGAGCCGTGCGCACGGTGAGCACCGCGTGAATTGCGGCGATCAGACCGAGGGTGTGTATCAGGGCGATCAGATAACCGAAAATGTGCGGTCCAAAATAATCCATGGGGCAGCCTTGCTCCGGAAGATTCAATGCTTAACAGACCATGTTCTGCCGCGAATGTCGCTATTTAATTGGGGCATGAACCGAAGCAATCGGCCGACGTCTAACGGCCACTACTGATCAGGAGTTTTTCGATGAACGTTCGTCTGCTGGGTTTGGCGCTGGGCCTGGGTTTGGCATTGCCGGTGGTTGCGCAGGCGCAGATGCTGCAGCCGGGGCTGTGGGAAATGACATCGAGCAACGTCAAGGTCGATGACCAGCCGATGGATGTGCAATCGATCCTCGGCCAGTTGCAAGGCCAGATGACCCCGCAACAGCGTGCTGCGCTGGAGAAGAACGGGATCAATATCGGCGGCAAGGGCATTCGTGCCTGTCTGACGCCGGAGCAGGTGGCGACCAACGATATTCCATTGGCCGACCCGCAATCGGGCTGCAAACAGCAGATTACCGACCGCACGGGCAACCAGTGGAAATTCCGTTTCAGTTGCCCGAAAGCGCAGGGTACCGGGGTGGCGACGTTCCTCAGTGATCGTGAATTCACCACCGTGGCCAACGGCACGTTCAATGCGATCGGGATCAATCAGAAGGGCAGTCTGGAGACTCGCGCGGTTTGGTTGGGTCAGGACTGCGGCGCTGTGAAGCCAAGAGCTTAAAAGCTTCGCGAGCAGGTCGAATCGTCGTACCGTCGCTCCCACCTTTGAAATGCAGTCTAATGTGGGAGCCTGCTCGCGAAAGCGTCTTCGTATTCAGCGCATAAACCTCAGCGCCAGCCCCCGACATCCCTCGTTCACCCGACCCTCCCGCCAGGCAATCTGCCCCGACACCATCGTCGCATTCACCCGATGCCGAAAGCTGCGCCCGGCAAACGGCGTCCATCCGCACTGCGACAGAATGGGTTGCCGATCGACCTCCAGCGTCTGCGCCTCAACCAGCACCAGATCCGCCCAGTAGCCCTCACGTAGATACCCACGATCGGGAATCGCAAAAAGATCCGCGACTCTGTGGCTGGTCTTCGCCACCAGCGTAGTGATTGGCAGCACATCGTCCGCCACTAACTCCAGCAGTGCCGGTAAAGCGTGCTGCACCAATGGTAAACCCGCAGGTGCCTGCGCATAAGGTCGCTGTTTTTCAGCCCAGGTATGCGGTGCATGGTCACTGCCGATCACATCGAGTCGATTGCTGTTCAGTGCCGCGCGTAGTGCATCGCGATCGGATTGGGTTTTGATCGCCGGATTGCATTTGATCAGGTTGCCGAGGTGGGGATAGTCGCGATCATCAAACAGCAAATGGTGCAGGCAAACTTCCGCCGTGATGTGTTTTTGCGCCAGCGGTTTGTCCTCGAACAACGCCACTTCACGCGCCGTGGTCAGGTGCAAAACATGCAGGCGCGTGCCGTGACGTTTCGCCAGATCAACCGCCATTGAAGAAGAGCGATAACAGGTCACGGCATTACGGATCAACGCATGGGCAGCCGGGGGCAAACGATCACCGAACAGCTCATGCAAGTTGGCGGCATTGGCGTTGATGCTGGGCGTGTGCTCGCAGTGAGCCAAGAGGATCGTCGGCACCTCGGCGAACAGTCGCTCGAGGATCTTCGGATCGTCCACCAGCATGTTGCCGGTCGATGCGCCCATGAACACTTTCACCCCGGCGACTTCACACGGATTGAGCGCCGCCACTGTATCGAGGTTGTCCTGGCTCACGCCAAAGTGAAACCCGTAGTTGGCCACGGAGTTGATCGCAGCCCGGCGCTTTTTATCCGCCAACGCTTCGAGGGTGAGAGTGGCCGGGTTTGTATTCGGCATGTCCATAAAACTGGTGATGCCACCGGCGACCGCCGCCCGCGACTCGGTATGAATGCTGCCCTTGGCTGGCGCACCAGGCTCACGAAAATGCACTTGGTCGTCGATCATCCCCGGCAGCAGCCATTGGCCCTTCGCGTCGATTTCCACCTTGGCGTTTTCGCCTTCGATGCTGCGGGCAATCTTGACGATGCGCCCATTGCTGACCAACAGATCGCCGTCGAACTCGCGTCCTTCGTTGACCAGCCTTGCGTTGCGAATCAGCACGCTGCTCATGGTTCAGAACTCGTTCTGCAAGGCTTTGTAGCCGCGCACCAGGTCGACGTTGGTGCGCGCCACGTCTTCGGAAAACTCCGAGGCGCTGATGCTCACCGGTGGAAATTGCGAGAGGTCGGTGTTCGGGCCGATGCGAGTCGTCGAGGGCACATAGAAGGCGTCCGGCAAATCCCGACCGTCGACCACCGAGTTGTGCCGCACCACACAACCGTTGCCGACGACGCAGTTGAACAGGACGCTGTTGAAACCGATGAACACTCGATCGCCGACGACGCAGGGGCCGTGCACGATCGAGCGGTGGGCGATGGAACTGTACTCACCGATGGTCACTGCCGCGCCGGATTTGGAATGGATGACCACGCCGTCCTGGATATTCGAATTGGCGCCGATGATGATCGGCTCCATCTCGCCTGAGGTGTCCACTTCGTCGGCGCGAATGACTGCATAGGGGCCAACGAAGACGTTCTCCCCGATCACCACTTTGCCGCAGATGATCGCGGTTTTATCGACGTAGGCCGACTCGGCAATGTGGGGCAGATCACCTGAAGGATTCTTGCGGATCATGGTTGGCTCAGTGCGTCGTAAAGAGTGTTGAGGTTGTATTCGAACAGACCGGTGAAGGTACTGGCGGGACCGCTGGCAGCGAGGGCATCCGAGTACAGCGTGCCGCCAATGTGCGCGCCGCTTTCGTCAGCGATCTGTTTGAGCAGGCGTGCGTCCTTGATGTTTTCCATGAACACCGCTTTGACGTGGGCCTGGCGAATCTGGGTGATCAGCGCGGCGACTTCGGCAGCCGAGGGGTCGCGTTCGGTGGACAGGCCTTGCGGTGCCATGAAGTCGATACCGTAGGCCTGACCGAGATAACCAAAAGCATCATGGCTGGTAACGATCTTGCGGTTGCCCGGTGGCAGCGCACCGAGTTTGGCTTTGGCTTCGGCGAGCAGGGCGTAGATCTGCTTCAGGTAGGTTTTGCTGTTGCGTTCGTAGTCGGCCTTGTTCGCGGGATCCGCAGCGATCAGTGCTTTGGTGATATTGGCGACGTACAACTCGGCGTTTGCCAGATTGTGCCAGGCATGCGGGTCGGGAACGGTTTCGCCGTCTTCATCCAGCGAGCGTGGAATCACGCCGTGACTGGCACTGATGACCGTGGCTTTGGTCTCGGTGCTGGTCACGAGGCGATCCAGCCACGGCTCGAAACCAAGACCGTTCTTGATGATCAGTTTGGCGCTGAGCAGCGCTTTCGCATCATCCGGTGTCGGCTCGTAAGTGTGCGCATCGGTGTCCGGGCCGACCATATTGGTGATCTGGATATGCTCACCACCGACTTGATGAACCATGTCGGCGAGAATGCTGAAACTAGTGACCACAGGCAGTTTTTCTGCCGCCGACAATGACATCGACAGCATCAGGCTGAACAGCACGAGTAGAGCGCGCATCGGGAAACACCTCATTGGGATGTGAGCAAAGGCGGGCGGCGCAACAGACCGTGCACCGGCCCGAACACCACGGACAACAGATAGCCAAGACCGGCGATCAGCACGATGGCCGGGCCGCTCGGCAACGAGTAGTAGAACGACAGCAGCAAGCCGAACCAGACCGAGAGGCAACCGATGACGGCCGCGATGGCAATCAGGGTCGGCAGCCGGCGGCTCCAGAATCGCGAAGCCGCAGCGGGAAGCATCATCAGGCCGACCACCATCAGCGCGCCGATGGCCTGGAAACCGATCACCAGATTGAGTACGACCAGCGTCAGGAACACGCCATGGGCGAGTGGGCCGAGGCGGCTGACGGTTCTCAAGAACAACGGATCGAGGGTGTCGAGCAGCAGCGGTTTGTAGATCAGCGCCATGGCGATCAGGCTGAATCCCGAAACCCACAACATGCCGATGAGGGTCGGACCATCGACGGCCAGTGCTGAGCCGAACAGCAAGTGCAACAGGTCGAGGCGTTTGCCGGCGATGCCGAGGATGAGTACGCCACTGGCCAGCGAGATCGGATAGATCGCAGCGAGACTGGCGTCTTCGCGCAGGCCCGTGCGACGGGTGATCCAGGCGGCGAGGCCAGCCATGCTCAAACCGGCGCCCAAGCCTCCCAGCGTTAACGCGGGCAGGCTCAGTCCGGCAAACCAGAAACCCAGTGCCGCGCCGGGAAGGATACCGTGGGCCACGGCGTCACCGATCAGGCTCATCCGTCGCAGGATCAAGAACACGCCGAGGGGGGCGGTGCTGCACGCCAATACCAATCCGCCGAGCAGGGCACGGCGCATGAACACGAACTCATTAAATGGTTGCCAGAGGTGGGCGACGGTGAGCATCAGGCCACCTGTGTGTGAGGTGTTTGCTGAATGAGTTCTGCGCTTGCACCAAACACGCAGTCGCGGTTTTTGATCAGCAACGTTTTCGGGATGTGTTGGCGTACGGCGGCGAGGTCGTGACACACGACGACCAGTGTCCGACCTTCGCCGTGCCAGCCGTGGATGTGCTGCCAGAGCAACTGCTGACCGAGTTCATCGAGTGCGGCGTGGGGCTCGTCGAGCAGCAGCACGGGCGCGTCGGTCAGGCTCAGTCTCGCGAGCAGGGCGCGTTGCAGTTCGCCACCGGACAGGGCCATGAGTGGGCGTTGCTCAAGTCCGCTCAGGTGCCAGTTCGCCAGTGCGTCTTTCAGGCGCTGGCTTCGTAGTTGAGTCGAGAGCCTGCGTCCCCAGAAACCGGCGGCGACCAGATCTTCAAGGCTGATGGGGAATTGGCGATCCAGATGCTGTTGCTGGGGCAGAAAGGACAACCCGCTTTGACGTGGGACACTCAGCCCGACATTGCCTGCCAATGGCTTTTGTAGCCCGGCGATAACTTTCAGCAGGCTGCTTTTGCCACAGCCGTTGGCACCGATGATCGCCGTCAGGCTGCCGCTGTCGAGTTCAAGGTCCAGGGGCACGGTCAGTGGTTGGCCGGGTGCACCCCAACTCAGGGATTGGCAGCGGATCATGCTTGCTCACGCTGCCAATGGCTTTCGGCGACGGCGTCGTGAGCGTGCAGACTTTCGGCGTGGATCACTCGCAATTGAAATGCGCTGATACCGGGAGTACGTCGCAGGGCCAGATTCAGACGGCGTGCCGCGTCTTCGCAGAACATCAGGTTCTGCCCGTTGGCGAGGGCGAAGGCTTGTTCGTCTGCGCGTTTCACGGCGGTTTGTACGGCGGTGCCGAGGGCAGCTTCAGCGTCATTGATGATCACGCTAAGAGGAAACTCATCAATGAAGTCGTCGAGGTGAAGGTGCAATTGTGCTGTGCTGCGTTGGCTGTGAGGCGTGGCAAGGATGCCTTGGGTCGAGCCAAGCCATGCCAGAACGTCGGCGTGTTGTAGAGCTTTGTTGGCGAAGTCGGCGATGAATTTCTGCTGGATCAACTGTCGCGCCAAGGCTGCTGAGCAAGGGCAAGTTGAGGAGTAGGGCACTTCGATTTTGAGTTCCACGTGGAACACTTCATTTATCAGGCTGGCGAAAATGCTCGCGGGATAAGACTTCCAGCCGGCCAATGGGCTGATCAGCGCTGACCTCTTTAGCAGCAAATCGGTGTGGATATTCAGGTAGGCGCGGGTGGATAGACCTTCGTGGCTTTGCAGGAAATCCTTGAGCACCTGATGCAGTAACGCTGGGGACAGGTTCTTCTGTTCGAGTGCTTCCAAGGCCAGATACAGCCGCGACATGTGAATGCCACGCGCCTCGCCATCATCAAGACTGACACCCGCATCAGCCTTGGCGCTCAAGCGCTGACCCTCTAACAAAACAGGTAACGCAATGCCGCGCATGCCCACCCATTCGAGTGGCAAAGTTTGGCGTGCGGCCTGCGCGGCGATATCCGGAAGTGTCATCGAATTCATGTTCGGGACCGTCGTGTTGATTGAATTGAATGTTACATTATAACAATTCAAATCACGATGCCTTTTTCATGAACAGGCTTTCATATGCACAGACGCCACTTGCTTAATCTGATCCTGGCCAGCGCGGCCCTCGCTCTCCCTTTCAGTGTTTCAGCTACGCAAATTCGTAATGCGCGCCTATGGCGCTCGGATGAAAAGCTACGATTGGTGTTCGATCTAAGCGGCCCGGTGCGCTATAAAACCTTCACGCTAACGGCCCCGGAACGTCTGATAATTGATGTGTCCAGTGCGAGCGTAGGCGCAGATTTCCGTCAGCTCGCGCTAAATGGAACGGTGATTCGTTCGATTCGCTCCGGGCCTTTTGGTCACGGTGACACGCGGATTGTTCTGGATCTGAGCAATCGGGTGCTGTTGAACAGCTTCCTTTTGGCGCCGCAGGACGGCCAGGGCCATCGCTTGGTTCTGGATCTGGTTAGCGCCAAATCAACGCCAAATACGCCAATGGTTCCACGTGAAACACCTGCGCTGAAAGCGCATCCCAGACGCGACATCATTGTTGTCGTTGACCCTGGGCACGGCGGAAAGGATCCCGGTGCTGTCGGTGCCAAGGGCGAAAGGGAAAAGGATGTGGTGCTTGCCATTGCGCAACTGCTCGCCAAACGCCTGAAAAAAGAGAGGGGCTTCAATGTAAAACTGGTGCGCAATGACGACTTTTTCGTGCCGTTGCGCAAACGCGTGGAGATCGCGCGTCAGCATAAGGCGGACATGTTTATCTCAGTGCATGCCGATGCAGCGCCGCGTCTGACTGCTTCCGGCGCGTCGGTCTATTGCCTGTCTGAGGGCGGTGCGACATCGGCGACGGCGCGCTTCATGGCGCAGCGGGAGAACGGTGCGGATCTGCTCGGCGCCACCAGTCTGCTCAACCTGAAAGATAAGGATCCGATGCTGGCGGGGGTGATTCTCGACATGTCGATGAACGCGACGATCGCTGCCAGTCTGCAGTTGGGCAGCACGGTACTTGGCAGTCTGGCCGGCATCACTACGCTGCATCAGAAGCGTGTGGAGCAGGCAGGATTCGCGGTCCTGAAATCGCCAGACGTACCTTCAATTCTGGTGGAGACAGGCTTCATTTCCAATGCGCGAGACAGTCAACGGCTGGTTACTGCGCGACATCAGCAGGCCGTGGCCAACGGTTTGTTTGAAGGATTGCAGCGTTATTTTGCAAAGAATCCGCCCATCGACAGCTACCTTGCCTGGCAGCAGGCGCAGAAAAACACCCAGGTTTAACAGCCGGTAATGCGGCTGCAGGTGAATTTTGCGCTGCTGCCGCCCGAGCTGGAGAAACGATTGATGGTCGTCCAGCCGACACGTCGGGTGTAACCAACCCAGGCTTCGCCGTCAGAGGCGATCCCGGTGAAAAACGTCAATTGCCCGAAACGGCTGTTGGTCTGCGCCCAATAACGTTGGCCATTCTTCTCAAAACCGCGCAGATAAAGGGTGTTGCCTACGGTATTGACGCTATAAGCGTTGCCATCGGCGTCGACACAAGCCAGCAGGTTGGCGCTGCGTGTGCAGCTGGCGAGTGCCGGCAATTGCCCGCAGGCATTGCCGCCCAGCAACAACCCAAGGCTCAACATCGAGCATTTCAGCGCATTTCTCATGGCGATTTCCGGGTGCGGGATTGGCGAAGCTTCCTGTTGTTTGTCGATCAAGACAAGAGAAGGCTGGTTTCTTTTTATTGTTATAATATAACATTGATTCGAATTAAGCCTGGGCAGCCCGATTTCAAGGCGTTGGTTTTCTACGTAATCCACCCGTGGGAAGCGCAAAAACGCCATGCGCCAGTAAAAGCGCCAATTGGCTGCCTTCTGAAGAGGATTATCCAATGTCAGCAGAATTGCCCGTCACCGTACTTTCAGGATTTCTCGGCGCCGGAAAAAGTACACTTTTGAATTACGTACTACGTAATCGAGAGGGGTTGCGCGTGGCTGTTATCGTTAATGATATGAGCGAGATCAACATTGATGGCAGCGAAGTCCAGCGTGATGTCAGCCTGAACCGCGCCGAAGAAAAAATAGTCGAAATGAGTAACGGCTGCATCTGCTGTACGTTACGCGAAGACCTGCTGGAAGAAGTCAGCAAGCTGGCCCGTGAAAATCGCTTCGATTACCTGCTGATCGAGTCCACCGGGATTTCCGAGCCACTGCCCGTGGCAGAGACGTTTACCTTCCGCGATGAGCACGGCCAGAGTCTCTCCGACATCGCGCGTCTGGACACCATGGTCACTGTAGTCGACGGTGTGAACTTCCTGCCGGACTACCAGGCAGCGGAAAGCCTCGCGTCCCGTGGCGAGATCCTTGGCGAAGAAGACGAACGCTCCATCACCGATCTGTTGATCGAACAGATCGAGTTCGCCGACGTGTTGTTGATCAGCAAGATCGACTTGATCAGCCAGTGCGAGCGTGAGGAGTTGATCGCGATCCTCCAGCGTCTCAACGCCCAAGCGGAAATCATCCCGATGGTGATGGGTGAGGTGCCGCTGGAGAAAATCCTCAACACCGGGCGTTTCGACTTCGAGAGAGCCGCACAGGCACCGGGTTGGTTGCAGGAATTACGCGGCGAACACGTGCCGGAAACCGATGAGTACGGCATCGCCTCCACAGCCTATCGCGCCCGCCGACCCTTTCACCCGCAACGGTTTTTCAGCTTTATCGATCGTCCTTGGCTGAACGGGAAATTGCTGCGCTCCAAAGGCTTCTTCTGGCTCGCGAGCAAACCCACCGACGCCGGCAGTTGGTCGCAAGCCGGTGGTTTGATGCGCCACGGTTTTGCCGGGCGCTGGTGGCGTTTCGTGCCAAAGGAGCAGTGGCCACAAGATCAGGAAAGCACCGCTGCCATCATGGAAAACTGGCTGTCGAGCGTAGGAGACTGCCGCCAGGAGCTGGTGTTTATCGGTCAAAATATTGATTTCCTACAGCTCTCAGCCGAACTGGATGCCTGCCTGCTCAACGATGAAGAAATGGCGCTCGGTGTCGAAGGCTGGCAATTGTTGCCCGATCCGTTCGGCCCTTGGCACGAAGAGGCTGCCTGATGCTCGCGCTAAAGCTGCTGCAGAACCGTACGCGCCATCAGCATCAAGGTCCGACACCGAAAGCGTTGACGCGAATCCTCGAAGACGACACCAACCTCGCCGTCTGGCAACGCCAACTGCCGTTGCACATCAGCGAGTTCGCTCACCTGCTGCTGTCGCTCAATGAGCCCTTGGCGGAATCGTTGTGCCTTGAGTTGCCGGATGAGGACGCCGAGCCTGATCTCACCGATGTGGCATCAGGCTTCCGTGATCTGGAAGGCTACGAGGGCTTTATCGCCGACCTGAAATGGCTGGTCAGCGCATTTGCCTGCTTACTGGGGGCAAAGCGCGTGGGCCTGCGCCTGCGGGTATTGGATAAAGCCATGTGTCCACGCTTCCATGTCGATCACGTGCCGGTGCGACTGATCACGACTTATGCGGGTGTTGGCAGCCAATGGCTCAAGGAAGGTGCGATGGATCGCCGTCAGCTGGGGCAGGCCAACGCCGAGCCCCACGTGCAAATCCAGCAACTCAACAGCGGCGACGTGGCGCTGTTGAAAGGCGAGAAATGGCACGGCAATGAAGGCTTTGGCCTGATCCACCGCTCGCCACACCCGGACGCGGGGCAGCGCCGTCTGATACTGACCCTCGACTGGCTCGGCTGACGCCTCAAGGCTTGAGCCACTTACCCTGGCTCAGGCCTTCGCAGTACGGTTGCAGATACGCCGCATCCGTGGCCACGCCGTAATAGTGGATATCCTGGCGATAGGGCAGATTGGCGACTTGTGCGTTGCTGCATACGCCAAATGCACCGCTCGGGCACTGGTCGACGTACTGCACTTTGACTTTCTGCCCGGCCAGCGTCGGCTGGCAGAAACCGTCGTTGAACAGTTTCTCCGGGATATTGCGGTTCTGCTGACAGACTTTGACGTCGAGCCGCTCGCCCTGACTGTGCACCACGCAGGCCTGGGCCCATGCTTCACTCGACAGCAGCGCCAACAGCAACGACCATCCCCTCCAACGCATCTTTGAATCTCCCAAGAAAGCTCCCGGCCATGTTGCAGAACATTCCTACCCATGTCATTGCTGGCCCTTTGGGCGCCGGCAAAACCAGCCTGATTCGCCAACTCATGGCCCAGCGTCCAGAAGGCGAACGTTGGGCGGTATTGATCAACGAGTTCGGCCAGATCGGCCTCGACGCCGCCCTGTTGACGAGTGACGCCGAGGGTATCGCACTGGGCGAAGTGGCCGGCGGCTGCCTGTGTTGCGTCAACGGCGCGCCGTTTCAGATTGGCCTGGGGCGGTTGTTGCGCAAGGCGAAGCCGGATCGGTTGTTTATCGAACCGTCCGGGTTGGGGCATCCGGCGCAGCTGATTAGCCAGTTGAATGAGGCGCCGTGGCGAGGTGTGCTGGCGGTGCAGCCGTGTGTGCTGGTGCTGGATGCTCAAGCGCTGCAGGCAGGGAAAGCCTTGCCGGTAGCGCAACAAGAAGCCTTAAAAGCCGCTGGCCTGCTGTTGTTGAACAAGGCTGAAAACCTTGATGACAGGGCCAGAGAAAAAATCGCCAGTCAGTTGCCGGCAGTGCCGTTGGTCTGGACTCAAGAGGCGCAACTAAGCCTGGGCGAACTGCCGGGCCTAGCCGCAAAAGCGGTCAACGGTGTGGATAATTTGGCCGTACCCAAGGGATTAGGACAAATGCCGGCCGTCTGGACTGATCCGACGCTGCCGATTTGCCTGAGTCAGGCGCAGGAGGGAGGCTGGAGTATTGGTTGGCGTTGGCATCCGGGACAGACGTTCGACAAGCGGCACATTGCTGACTGGCTAGCCAGCCTCAATTGGCAGCGGGCGAAACTGGTTATCCACAGCTCGGAGGGTTGGGTGTCGGCTAATGCTCTGAATAATGCCGAACTGATCTGGCAAGCCAGCGAATGGCGAAAAGATTCGCGACTCGAGCTGATCTTCGCTGAGGCACAGAGTGTTGAAGTGTTGCAGCGGGAGCTATTGGGGTGTCGGGAGGGTTAGATCAAAAGATCGCAGCCTTCGGCAGCTCCTACATGGGATTTTTGTGCACCCTTTAGAAGCTGCCGAAGGCTGCGATTTTTACGGTTTCCACTTCGTATGTTCTTGCCGCCACTGGCTCAACTCGATCACTTCCGCCCGCGGCTTGTGCACTTCCACTACTGGCGGCGTGTCGTCGAACGGTGCCGGGTAGGGCGCCAGTTCGATCTGCGCACTGTGCGCGCCAAACTGGGTGATGGTGCCGTTATGCCGGGTTTCGCCGGTCACGGTGAATTCAAAGTTGTACACCCGCGCCAGTCGTCGGCGACCGTTGGCGTCCTTGATGAAACCGATCCTCTTCAGGGCAACGTTGCCGTCGAGCAACTCGACCCGTAAGTTCAGGCAATGCTGTTTGACCCGCTCCAGCGCGCGCTCGCGCAAGCCGTGGTTGTGCCATAACCACGCGCCGGCAGCGGCGAACAGTATCAGCACGAAGATGTTTTCCAGGGTCAGCATCAACATCGAACTCCAAAAGATAGCGTCAGCTTAACTGCGTCGCTGGTCTGTCGTACAGGCTGCGTTTCGTCGCATACTGCGCGGCTTGAATTTCAATCGTTTTACGGAATGACCCGAATGAAACGTACGCCTCATCTGCTCGCCATTCAGTCCCATGTGGTGTTCGGCCACGCCGGCAACAGCGCCGCGGTTTTTCCGATGCAGCGGGTCGGGGTTAATGTCTGGCCGCTCAACACCGTGCAGTTTTCCAACCACACCCAGTACGGTCAGTGGGCTGGTGAAGTGCTGGCACCGCAACAGATTCCCGAGCTGGTCGAAGGGATTGCTGCGATTGGCGAGCTGGGCAATTGCGATGCGGTGCTGTCCGGTTACCTCGGCAGCGCGGCGCAGGGCCGGGCGATTCTCAGCGGCGTCGAGCGCATCAAATCGGTCAATCCGAAGGCGCTGTATCTGTGCGATCCGGTGATGGGCCATCCGGAGAAGGGCTGCAGCGTGCCGACCGAGGTCAGCGATTTCCTGCTGGAAGAGGCGGCGGCCGTAGCGGACATCATGTGTCCAAACCAGTTGGAGCTGGACAGCTTCTCCGGGCGCAAGCCGCAGTCGCTGTTCGATTGTCTGGCAATGGCGCGGGCCTTGCTGGCGCGCGGGCCGAAAGCAGTACTGGTCAAGCATCTGGATTATCCGGGCAAACCGGCCGATGGCTTTGAAATGTTACTGGTGACGGTTGAAGGCAGCTGGCATCTGCGCCGTCCGTTGCTGGCGTTCCCGCGTCAGCCGGTGGGTGTGGGCGATCTGACGTCCGGCTTGTTTCTGGCGCGGGTGCTGCTGGGTGATAGTCTGGTGGCGGCGTTCGAATTCACTGCGGCGGCGGTGCATGAGGTGCTGCTGGAAACTCAAGCCTGCGCCAGCTATGAGCTGCAGCTGGTGCGGGCGCAGGATCGCATTGCGCATCCGCGGGTGAAGTTCGAGGCGACGGCGATCAGTTTGTAAGACCGCGCTGCCCCCATTCGCGAGCAAGCTCGCTCCCACATTTGGTTTTGTGTACGCCACAGGTCCAGTGTGGGAGCGAGCTTGCTCGCGAAGGCTATAGCTCAGACAGCATCAGTTCAAAGACTGATCAGGCGTCGCCCTTGATCTCCTGATAGCGCTTTTCCAGCTCCTGACGAATCTGCCGACGCTGCTGCGCCTGCATGTAACGACGTTTGTCTTCACTGTTCTGCGGTTGCAGCGGCGGCACGGCGGCCGGCTTACGCTGGTCATCCACCGCGACCATGGTGAAGAAGCAGCTGTTGGTGTGGCGCACCGAGCGCTCGCGGATGTTCTCGGTAACGACTTTGATACCGACTTCCATTGAGGTGTTGCCGGTGTAGTTGACCGACGCGAGGAAGGTCACCAGTTCGCCGACATGGATCGGCTCGCGAAAAATCACCTGATCCACCGACAGCGTCACCACGTAGCGACCGGCATAACGGCTCGCGCAGGCGTAGGCCACTTCGTCGAGGTATTTGAGCAGGGTGCCACCGTGGACATTGCCAGAGAAGTTGGCCATGTCGGGGGTCATCAGTACCGTCATCGACAGCTGGGCGTTTCCGGGTTCCATAACGTTCTCACGGATCAAGGCTGATTGCTGGAAGCACCTCTGCGGGTGCCTGGTCGCTTTTCAAAAGCACCGTTATCGGGACGCCGGGCGACTGGCCGCCGTCACGCCGGAATCGATCTGTTTCCATATATTGCACCGCCTTCCAGCCGCAAGTCGCGGTGTTAACCTGCAAAAGACCCTTACAAAGGCAATTCCCACACGAAAAGCGGACTTTTACTACGCTCGCCCAGACCTTTCTGACGTCTGCTGGCGGGCCTCGTCATTCAAGGAGCCCACACCATGCATGCCATCAGCTTTATTCAGGATCTGGCAGTGATCATGTTGGTCGCAGGTGTGGTGACCGTGTTGTTTCATCGCTTCAAACAGCCGGTGGTGCTCGGCTATATCGTCGCCGGCTTCATCATCGGCCCGCACACCCCGCCGTTCGGCCTGATCCACGACGAAGACACCATCAAGACCCTCGCCGAGCTGGGGGTGATTTTCCTGATGTTCTGCCTCGGCCTGGAGTTCAGCCTGCGCAAGCTGTTCAAGGTCGGCGCCACGGCGTTTATTGCGGCGTTCCTCGAGATTGTCCTGATGATCTGGATCGGCTATGAAATCGGCCGCTGGTTCGACTGGAACACCATGGACTCGCTGTTCCTCGGCGCGATTCTTGCGATCTCCTCGACCACCATCATCGTCAAGGCCCTCAATGATCTGAAGATGAAAAACGAGCGCTTTGCGCAGTTGATCTTCGGCGTGCTGATCGTCGAAGACATCCTCGGCATCGGCATCATCGCACTGCTTTCAAGCATCGCCGTCAGCGGCACGGTCAGTTCCGGAGAAGTGTTTTCCACGGTTGGCAAACTGTCGCTGTTCATGATCGTCGCGCTGGTCATCGGCATTCTGCTGGTGCCGCGATTGCTGGCCTATGTGGCCAAATTCGAAAGCAACGAGATGCTGCTGATCACCGTGCTCGGCCTGTGTTTCGGCTTCTGTCTGCTGGTAGTCAAACTCGAATACAGCATGGTACTTGGCGCGTTCCTGATCGGCGCGATCATGGCCGAGTCGCGACAACTGCTAAAAATCGAGCGTCTGATCGAGCCGGTTCGCGACCTGTTCAGCGCGATCTTCTTTGTCGCTATCGGGCTGATGCTCGATCCGATGATTCTGCTCGAATACGCGTGGCCGATTGCGGTGATCACCGTAGCCGTTGTACTCGGCAAGATGTTGTCCTGCGGTCTCGGAGCGTTTATCGCCGGCAATGACGGACGTACCTCACTGCGCGTGGGGATGGGGCTGTCACAGATTGGTGAATTTTCCTTCATCATCGCCGCTCTCGGGATGACGTTGCAGGTGACCAGTAACTTCCTCTACCCGGTCGCCGTGGCGGTGTCGGTGATTACCACTTTGCTGACGCCGTATCTGATCCGCGCGGCTGATCCGCTGTCGATCAAGTTGTCCGCGGCTGTGCCCAAGCCTCTCGGCCGCGTGCTGGGCATGTATGGCGAATGGCTGCGCAGCATTCAGCCGCAAGGCGAGGGTGCGATGCTGGCGTCAATCATTCGCAAGATCTTGCTGCAAGTCGGCGTCAACCTGGCGCTGGTGATTGCGATCTTCTTCGCCGGCGCGTATTTCGCTGAACGCATCTCGCTGTGGCTGCAAGACTGGATCAGCGATCCGAGCTGGCAGAAGGCGTTGATCTGGGGCGGGGCATTGTTGGTGTCGTTGCCGTTCCTGATCGCCGCTTATCGCAAGCTCAAGGCGTTGTCGATGCTGCTGGCGGAGATGGGTGTGAAGCCCGAGATGGCCGGGCGTCACACACAGCGAGTGCGCCGGGTGATCTCCGAAGTGATCCCGATTCTCTCGCTGCTGGTGATTTTCCTGCTGCTGGCAGCCTTGTCGGCCAGTATCTTGCCGACCAACAAGTTGCTGGTACTGATCGCTGTGGTGGCGGCGGCCGTGGCGGCGCTGCTCTGGCGCTGGTTCATCCGCGTGCACACGCGGATGCAAGTGGCGCTGCTGGAAACCCTCGACAACCATAAGGAGTCGTCGGGGCATTGATCATACGGGGCGGCTGGCCGATCAGCTTTCCAGCCAGACGTCCCGCGCCCAGTGCCATACCGATTCCCAGGTTTCCTCGGCAATCAACTCTTCTTCGGCCTGCCACAACACCACCGTGCCATCCTCTTCGACACAGTAGTAGTCATCGCCGTCCTGACAGATTGGAATCAGGCTGCGATCAACACCGGCATCCCAGGCATTGGCGGCAACATCCGGCAAGTAGGTGTGGGATTGTGGATCGGTAACGGTCACCGGCTCGAGGCTGCCGTACACCACATCGCTGACGGTCAGCAAAAACTCTCTGAAGACAAACGGAATGTCGATGAACAGCTGTTCTTCGATTTCGACCAGCAGATCTTCGTCAGGCAACTCCAATGGAACCGGCACGGGTTCGTTGGCTTCACGCAGTTGTTCGATGATTTCTTCCACGTCCGGGATCCTCTTGCTTGAATGGCGCGGTTTATATGGGCCGGTTTATACAGTAGCTCGCTATAGATGCAACCGCGAAATAGAAAACCCCAGCCGAGGCTGGGGTTTTTTATTACGGCAAGTGACGCCTGGAAGGGATCAGCCGTTCTGGCGGATACCGGCAACCAGCCAAGGCTGGTTCTCGCCCTGCGGACGTTCCATGTTCCAGCTTTCGCTGAACACTTCGCCCTGGTCGAAACGCGAGGTCTTCGACACACCGCTGAAGGTCAGGGTGGCGATGGTCTTGTCGGCGCGGTCATCCACACCATCCAGTTGAACCTGGAGGTTGTCGATGTAGGTCGACTGGAACGCATCGCCCAGATCCGCACGCTCACGCTTGAGGAACTCGAGCATTTGCGGGGTCACGAACTCGGCGATCTTGTCCATCTCGTTGGCGTCCCAGTGCTGCTGCAGCGCCTGGAAGTGGCTGCGGGCAGCTTCAAGGAAGTTATGCTCATTGAACCAGGCTGGCGCGTTGATCACAGGACGAGCGGCGGCGGGTGCGGCCGAACCACCGAAGATCGAACCCATGGCGGCAGGCTTCTGCTCGAACACTTCACGCTGCATCGGCGCGCCGGCCGGAGCGAACTGCTCCTGCTGCTTGCGTCGACGCGCGGCGATGAAGCGGAAGATCACGAACGCGATCACGGCCATGATCAGGATGTCGAAGATCTGCATGCCCTGGAAGCCGCCGCCCATGAACATGGACGCGAGCAGGCCACCGGCGGCGATACCGGCCAGAGGGCCGAGCCATTTCGAAGCACCGCCGGCCTTGGCGGCAGCGCCTGCGGCACCGGCAGCACCTGCGGTCGCCGCAGCGCCGCCGACACCTGGAGAAGAAGGAGCCATCTGGCTGGTCTGGTGCGTCGGCGCAGCGCCGGCGCTTTTGCCACCACCAAAGCGCTTGGCGTTGGCGTCGAGGCTCATCGTCAGGCCGATGCACAACGCCATGGCGATGCTAAGAAAACGTTTCATAAAGGGAATTCCCGTTTGTGGAGACACGCGCGCCATGTTGCACAGCTGAAGTGTTACTGGCTAGTGAGAGAGTGTTTCGGGCTTTTGCCTGACAGGTTACGTTCAGCTCGGTCGGGACAATAAGGCCATGTACTTTTGGTTGTAGGAAATCGGGACGGGTTCAGTGAGAAAGCTCGTTTAGCGACGAAAAGCGAGCATCACCACACCTGCGGTGATCAGGCCGATGCCGCCCCATTGGCGCAGGTCGAGTTTCTCGCCCAGCAGGATCACGCCGAGCACTGCCACCAGCACCACGCTGAGTTTGTCCACTGGCGCGACCAGCGAGGCCGGACCGACTTTGAGCGCGCGGAAATAGCACAGCCACGACGCACCGGTTCCCAGGCCAGACAGCAGCAGGAACAGATAACTCTTCGCAGAGATCGATCCCAAAGATTGATATTGGCCCGTCGCGTACAAAATCAAGGCCAGGCTGACGAGTACCACGATGGTGCGCAGCAGGGTGGCGAAGTCGGAATTGACGTTTTCGATGCCGACTTTGGCGAAGATCGCCGTCAATGCGGCGAAAGTCGCCGAGAGCAGGGCCCAGAATGTCCAAGAAGAAAAGAAGCCTGAGCCCATGGAAATGTCCTTTGATCAACCTGCCGACCCAGATCCTGTGGGAGCGAGCTTGCTCGCGAATGCCGCACCACGGTTTATCAGATCAACCGCGGTGATTTCATTCGCGAGCAGGCTCGCTCCCACAGAAAAGCGAAATCGGCGTCAGATCGCTTCCAGCTTGGCGTAACCGAGCATCAGCCATTTGCTGCCTTCGCTGAAATTCACCTGCACCCGTGCCTGGGCGCCGGCGCCTTCGAAGTTGAGGATCACGCCGTCACCAAAGATCGAATGGCGTACCGCCTGACCGAGGCTGAAACCCGTTTCCGGAATCTCGCTGCCGCTGAACAGATTGCTGCCGCTCATCGACTGATTGCCGCCGAACGGTCGGCTGACGCTGTTCGACAAGCGCACTTCCTGAATCAGGCCTTTCGGTACTTCGCGCACAAAGCGCGAAACCTTGTTGTAGGTCTCGCTGCCGTACAGGCGTCGGGTTTCAGCATAGGTCATCACCAGATTCTGCATTGCCCGGGTAATGCCCACGTAAGCCAGACGCCGCTCTTCTTCGAGACGCCCCGGTTCTTCCAGGCTCATCTTGTGCGGGAACAGGCCTTCTTCCATGCCCACGAGGAACACGTAAGGGAATTCCAGGCCTTTGGCGCTGTGCAGGGTCATCAACTGAATGCTGTCTTCGTGTTCGTCAGCCTGAGTGTCCCCGGCTTCCAGCGAAGCATGGCCGAGGAACGCCGCCAGCGGCGTCAGTTCTTCATCCTCTTCGGTGTTCTCGAAGTTGCGCGCGGCGCTGACCAGTTCCTCAAGGTTTTCTACCCGGGCCTGGCCTTTCTCGCCTTTTTCCGCTTCGTGATAGGCGATCAGCCCGGATTGCTCGATGACGGTTTGCGTCATCAGGTGCAGCGGCATTTCCATGCACTTGGCGGCGAGGTTTTCGATCAGCTCGATAAACGCACCCAGCGCACCGGCTGCTCGACCGGTCAGGCCTTTGTTGGCGACCAGTTGGCGCATCGCTTCCCACATCGACACATCGCTGTGGCGTGCGTGATCGCGGATGGCTTCGACGGTTTTTTCGCCAATGCCTCGGGCCGGCACGTTGATCACCCGTTCCAGCGCCGCATCGTTGCCGCGACCTTCGAGCAAACGCAGGTAAGCCATGGCGTTCTTGATTTCGGCACGTTCGAAGAAGCGCTGGCCACCATAAATGCGGTAGGGAATGCGCTCACGCAGCAAGGCTTCTTCGAGAACGCGCGATTGTGCGTTGGAGCGGTACAGAATCGCGATATCGCTGCGGGCCAAGCCGGTTTTCAGCGCGCTTTCGATGGTTTCGACAACGTAGCGTGCCTCGTCGTGTTCATTGAACGCAGCGTACAGATTGATCGCTTCGCCGTCGCCGCCGTCGGTCCACAGCTCTTTGCCCAGACGCCCGGTATTGTTGGCGATCAAGGCGTTGGCGGCCTTGAGGATGCCGGCGGTGGAGCGGTAGTTCTGCTCCAGACGAATGGTCACCGAATCCGCGAAGTCGGAAGAATACTGATGAATGTTCTCGATTTTCGCGCCGCGCCAGCCGTAGATCGACTGGTCGTCGTCGCCGACCACCATCAGGCTGTCGCCGCCTTTGCCAAGCAGGCGCAACCAGGCGTACTGCACGGCGTTGGTATCCTGGAACTCGTCCACCAGAATGTGCCGAAAGCGCTTTTGATAATGCGCCAACAGGCCCGGGTGATCGCGCCACAGGTCGAGGGCACGCAGCAGCAGTTCGGAGAAATCGATGACGCCGGCACGCTGACACGCCGCCTCATAGGCCTCATAGATGCCGCGCATGGTCGCCAGGTACAAATCGCCGCTGGCCTGAATGTGTTGCGGACGCAGGCCTTCGTCTTTCTGGCCATTGATGAACCACTGCGCCTGACGCGCCGGCCAGCGTTGCTCGTCGAGGCCGAGTTCGCGGATCACCCGTTTGACCAGTCGTTGCTGGTCATCGCTGTCGAGAATCTGGAAAGTCTGGCTCAGGCCTGCTTCCTGCCAGTGCGCCCGCAGCAAGCGGTGCGCCAGGCCGTGGAAGGTGCCGACCCACATGCCGGCCGGGTTGATCCCCAGCAACTGCTCGATGCGGTGACGCATCTCGGCAGCGGCCTTGTTGGTGAAGGTCACCGACAGAATGGAGTGGGGCGAGGCGTTTTCGACCTGGATCAACCAGGCGATACGGTGCACCAGCACTCGGGTTTTACCGGAGCCAGCACCGGCCAGGACCAACTGACGGCCAACGGGGGCTGCTACGGCCTGGCGTTGGGCATCGTTGAGGGAGTTCAGCAGAAGGGAGAGATCATCGCGCATCGGGGCATTCTAGGGTGCGCCGCAGGCCCGGGCAAACCGAGCTTTGCATTAGCCGATGAAACTCCCGTCGATGACGACCGGTCGGTCACTGGCTACAGGCATCGGCCCGCCGCGCTCCAAGGGTTTGGCCGGTGGCAAAGGACGGAAAAGTTTCGCTGAAATTATGATGTGGAGCAGTTTGGCAACGGGATCGGCTTGTGTATGCTCCGTCCACGTTTCGGGCGCACGCCCTCCTTATAAGAACAAGAACGTTGCCCATGACCCTCAGCTCCGAACTGTCGGGCCCCTCCGTGGATCCCCGGGTTATCCGCAAGCACTATGCCGTCGAGATGGCGGTCGAGCGCACGCGTCTGCTGTATCAGGGCTCGTTGTTGCCCACGTTGTTCATGTTGATCAATGGTCTGGTCTGCGCCGCTTTGCTCTGGAGCCCGCAGCGCTATTTCGTGGTCAGCGTCTGGCTGGTGTGGTTGCTGTCGCTGGTGGCGTTGCGGGTGATTCAGGTGGCGGCGTTCGATTCGGCGATCCCTGATCGTCAGGCGCAACCGATCTGGCGGCGGATGTTTCTGCTCGGCTCGACCATGACCGGTCTGACCCTGGCCGGTGCCGGCATCGCCCTGGTGCCCGCCGACAACTTCATACAACAGGCCTGGGTGTTCGGCCTGATCGGCGCCGCAACCCTCTCGGCCAGCGTCGCCTACGCGGTGAGCCTGCCAGCGTTTCTGTCATTTACCTTGCCCTGCCTGTTGCCGGCGATCGGTTATCTGTTCTGGGGCGGTGACGAGCAGGCGCGCGGTTGGGGCTGGCTCGGTCTGATCCTGCTCGGCTCGCTGAGCGTGGTCGCGTGGCAAGTCAATCGGCTGATTGATCGGGGCTTGCTGCGGCGCTTCCAGAATCAGCGCTTGATCGAACACCTGCAACAGACGCAGGCGCGCAGCGAACAGCTCAATCAGGAACTGGCCAAAGAAATCGATCAGCGCCGCTGCGCCGAGGGCAAGTTGCGTGAAGCGCAGGTCGAACTCGAAGACCGCGTGGCCCAGCGCAGCCTTGAACTGGACGCGGCCACTCAGGCCCTGAGCAAAAGCGAAGCGCGGCTGGCGCTGGCGCTGAAGGCCAGTGAGCTGGGGCTGTGGGACTGGAACCTGCAAACCGATGAGGTCCACCACACGCAGATTCAGGAACTGTTCGGCCTCGCTCCGGAATACGTCACGGCACTTTTGCGCGACCTCAAGCCACGTCTGCATCCAGACGATGTGCCGACGCTGAAGTACGCATTGATCGAGCACTTGAAGGGGCGCACCGAGGACTATCAGATCGAATACCGCGTACGTCACGGCGATGGCCATTGGGTGTGGATCGAAGACCGAGGCCGCGCCGTAGAGCGCAGCGACAGCGGCCGGGTGATCCGCATGGTCGGCACCCGCCGCGACATCAGCGCCAGCAAAAGCCTCGAAGAGCAGCAGCGCCTGGCGGCGACCGTATTCGAAGCGGCCAGTGAAGGCATCGTGATTCTCGACCCGAACTATGCGCTGATCGCGATCAATCAGGCGTTCAGCCGGGTTACCGGTTACGACATCGAGGACATGCTCGGGCGCAACGTCGTCGAGCTGCCGTGCAGCCGCGACGCCCGCCGTCATTACGTGGCGATACGTCATGCCTTGGAGCAGCACGGCAGTTGGCAGGGCGAACTGGTGGAGACGCGCAAGAATGGCGAGCTGTATCCGCAGTGGCTGCAACTGAATGCAGTGCGTGATGGTCGGGGAAATGTCAGCCATATCGTCGGCTTCTTCGCCGATCTGTCAGCACGCCGCGAATCCGAAGAGCGCATGCGCTATCTGACCCATTACGACGAGCTCACCGGGTTGGCCAACCGCTCGCTGTTCCGCGAGCGTTTGCATGAAGCGCATCAGCGCTCGCGTCAGGGCCGGCGCAGCCTGGCGTTGCTGCACATCAATCTGGATCGCTTCAAATTGCTCAACGACAGTCTCGGCCATGAGATTGCCGATCAGTTACTGCAGAAAATGGCGCGCCGGCTGGTCAACGCCTTGCCGGAAGCGGACACCATCGCCCGCTTGTCCGGTGACGAGTTCGCCGTACTGTTCGATGCCTACGGCAATCTCTCAAGTCTGGCCCGGGTCGCCACGCGCCTGTCGAGCAAGTTGCGCCTGCCACTGACGGTCGAAGGGCATGAGCTGGTGGTCAGCGCCTCGATGGGCATCAGCATGCTGCCGGACAACGCTCGGGAAATCTCCGCACTGGTCAGCCAGTCGAACATGGCCATGCAACATGCCAAGCATCTGGGCGGGAACAACTTCCAGTTCTACACCGACAGCCTGCAGGCCAGCACCCTTGAGCGCTTGCAGCTGGAAAACCATCTGCGCAAGGCCATCGAAGACAAGCAGCTGAAAGTGTTCTATCAACCGAAGCTGTGCCTGCAAACCGGGCGTTTGAATGCGGCAGAGGCACTGGTGCGCTGGGATCATCCAACCATGGGCCAGGTGCCGCCGGGGGACTTCATCGGGCTGGCCGAGGAAACCGGTCTGATCGGGCCGATCGGCGAATTCGTCCTGCGTCAGGCGTGCTGGCAGGCCTGCGAATGGCAGCGTCAGGGGCTGGAGCCGATTCGTGTTTCGGTCAACCTGTCGGTGCATCAACTGCGTCAGGGCAAACTGGTCAGTCTGGTGCGGCAGGTACTGGAGGAAACTGGCCTGGCGCCGCACTACCTCGAACTGGAACTGACCGAGAGCCAGTTGCTCGATAGCGTCGAACACATCATCGCAACGTTCCAGCAACTGCGTGATCTGGGGGTGAAACTGGCCATAGATGATTTCGGCACCGGGTATTCGTCGCTGAGTTACCTCAAGCGCATTCCGGTGGATTACGTGAAGATCGATCAGGCATTCATTCGCGGTTTGGGGGAGGGCAGTGAAGATGCGGCGATCACTCGCGCGATCATTGCCATGGCCCATGGGCTGTCACTGAAAGTGGTCGCCGAAGGTGTCGAGCGCCAGGAGCAGCTGGAATTTTTACGCGCCGAGCGTTGCGATGAAGTGCAGGGTTACCTGATCAGCCGGCCGGTGGAGGCGAGCGGTCTGGCCGGGCTTTTGCGCGAACAGGAAAAACCGTTTTAAGGGCTACATGCATCCCATCGCGCCTGATATGGGGACATGGAGTTACGCATTGAGCAGGCAAAAAGCCAATTCATGTAGTATAACTACAAGCGTGCTACATCCTTGCCCATAAGAAGAGTCCAGCCCCTTGAATCTGCTGCAACACATCGCCCAGTCACGTCACCTGTTACGCAAGTCGGAGCTCAAGGTCGCCGACCACGTGCTGCTTGACCCTGCGGCGGTGATGCACAGTTCCATGGCCGACCTGGCCCACAGCGTTGGCATCAGCGAGCCGACCATCGTGCGCTTCTGTCGCGCCATTGGTTGCTCCGGTTTTCAGGATCTCAAACTGAAGTTAGCGCAAAGCCTCGCGGCCGGTGCCAGCTTCGGCCAGTTCGCGATCCATGAAGACGACTCGGTCGCCGACTACAGCCTGAAGATCTTCGACACCACGTTGCACACCTTGATGGAGGTTCGCGAGAAGCTCGATCCGGTTGAGTTGCAGCGTGCGGTGACACTGATGTCGCAGGCGCAGCGGGTCGAGTTCTATGGCTTCGGCGCCTCGGGTGCAGTGGCGGCGGATGCGCAGCACAAGTTCTTCCGTTTGCTGCTGACTGCAGCGGCGTATTCCGATCCGCACATGCAGGCGATGTCGGCGGTGACGTTGAAACCGACCGATGTGGCGATCTGTATTTCGCAGTCCGGGCGTTCCAAGGATCTGCTGATTACCGCCAATCTGGTGCGTGAGAGCGGCGCTTCGCTGATTACTCTGTGCCCTAGCCAGACGCCGTTGGCCGAATTGTCGACCGTCAATCTGGCAATCGATGTGCACGAAGACACCGAAATCTATACGCCGCTGACTTCGCGTATTGCTCACCTGGTAGTGATTGACGTGCTGGCGATGGGCGTGGCGATGGCGCGTGGGCCGAGTCTGGTCAATCACCTGAAGAGCGTGAAGCGCAGTCTGCGCAGCTTGCGCTTGTCGCCGAAAGCCGTGAAAGCGCTGGATGACTGAAGTTATCTAAGGTCGTTCCGACCTTAATCGCGAGCAGGCTCGCTCCCACAGGGGATTTCCTGTGAACACAGATTCTGTGTCATACCGAGATCAAATGTGGGAGCGAGCCTGCTCGCGAAGGGGTCCTCAAAAACACCACAACCCTGCGCAAGTTTCATCGCACTGTCATCCACACGCAGCCAAACCGTCATCCCTCCCGCCTATGGTGAAACTCCCGTAATCGCCTTGGGAGACTCGAAATGGCTCAGCCCTACGAAGAACGCAACAGCGCCGCGAAAACCCGTCGTCAGCAGGAAGACCAGCGCCGCATGGAGTTTCGCCGCGCTATCGAAGATCGCTTCGAACTTCGCCAGCTACAAGCCGAAATCGGCGATTTTCCCGAGATCAACCATTGGCAGGCAGCACCCGCAGCTTCCCGTCGAAGCGCTCAACCAGCGCGCTGATCTGCACCCGTTCGCTGCGGATAAACGCCAGAAAGGCGTGTGCCACCGGTGACAAGCGTTTGGCCTTGGCTTGCACCAGACACCAGCTACGGAATAGCGGCAATTCCTCGACCGGCAACTCGACGAGGCCGCCGGTCGCCAGCTCCAGGTTCAGGGCGTGGCGCGTCAACAGCGCCAGGCCCAGACCCGCCTGCACACATTCACGCTGAGCTTCGGCCGAGGCCACTTCCTGAGTCTGGGTGAAGTGCACGCGTTTCTCTTTGAAGTACTCTTCGCAGGCCAATCGTGTGCCCGAGCCGGGCTCGCGGATCAGCAGCGTGTAGGGTTCCAGATCCTGTAACCGCAGCGGACCCATGTGTGCCAGCGGGTGATCCGGGCGCGCCACGGCAACAATCGGGTTGTTGAGGAACGGCAGGAATTCCAGACCCATGTCCTGCGGCACCATCGACATGATCACCAGATCGTCGCGGTTGTCGGACAGCCTGCGAATCACCTGGCCACGGTTGACCACGGTCAGTTGCAGATTCACTTCCGGGTGCTGACGCTTGAACGCGGCGAACAGGTGCGGCACGAAGTATTTGGCGCTGGATTCCACCGCCAGCTTCAATTGGCCCTGCAGCGAACCCTGCATGTCGGACAGCTGCATATCGAGGTTTTCCAGACGACCGAAGATGTCCCGGCTGGCGCGCTGAAGTGCTTCGGCGGCCTCGGTCATGTAGAGTTTTTTGCCGACATAATCGAATAATGGCTGGCCGATCAGCTCTTCGAGCTGACGAATCTGTAGGCTGACGGCCGGTTGCGTGAGCGACATTTCCTCTGCTGCGCGGCTGTAAGAGCGTAAATCACACACTTCGTTGAAGATTTGCAACTGACGCAATGTCATACGCATCAATGACTTACGCATTTCTTATAGGCTCTGATGGCAGGCTGATCGTTCAACTATAAGTCTTTGCTTATGGCTAACCCAATTTTTATTCATTTTTGTTAATCCCTCATGAGCGCTAGTGTGGACCTGCGACTGAATTGAAACATTTGGTCACGCGTCGACCTGGGTCTAGCAGGTCGTGGTGCCACCGGCTCAAGGGAACCTCCAAGTGATAACAAAGATCCTGATCGCCAACCGTGGTGAGATTGCCGTACGAATCGTGCGAGCCTGCGCCGAAATGGGCATTCGCTCGGTTGCGATTTTTTCCGACGCCGACCGCCATGCGCTGCATGTGAAACGCGCGGACGAGGCCCACAGCATCGGTGCCGAGCCACTGGCGGGTTACCTGAACCCGCGCAAGCTGGTGAACCTGGCGGTTGAAACCGGCTGCGATGCGTTGCACCCCGGTTACGGTTTCCTTTCGGAAAATGCCGAGCTGGCAGACATCTGCGCCGAGCGCGGCATCAAATTCATTGGCCCGTCGGCGGAAGTCATTCGCCGCATGGGCGACAAGACCGAAGCCCGGCGCAGCATGATCAAGGCCGGTGTGCCGGTGACGCCTGGCACCGAAGGTAACGTCGCCGACATCGAAGAAGCCTTGGCCGAGGGCGACCGCATCGGTTACCCGGTGATGCTCAAAGCCACTTCCGGTGGTGGCGGTCGCGGTATCCGTCGCTGCAACAGCCGCGAAGAACTCGAACAGAATTTCCCTCGGGTGATTTCCGAAGCGACCAAGGCCTTCGGTTCGGCCGAAGTGTTTCTGGAAAAATGCATCGTTAACCCCAAGCACATCGAAGCGCAGATTCTCGGCGACAGCTTCGGCAATGTCGTGCACCTGTTCGAGCGTGATTGCTCGATCCAGCGCCGCAACCAGAAACTCATCGAAATCGCCCCGAGTCCGCAACTGACCCCGGAACAGCGCGCCTACATCGGCGACCTGTCGGTGCGAGCGGCCAAGGCGGTCGGTTACGAGAACGCCGGTACCGTGGAGTTCCTGCTCGCCGAGGGTGAGGTGTACTTCATGGAGATGAACACCCGGGTGCAGGTGGAGCACACCATCACCGAAGAAATCACCGGGATCGACATCGTCCGCGAACAGATTCGCATCGCCTCCGGCCTGCCGTTGTCGGTGAAGCAGGAAGACATTCAGCACCGGGGTTTCGCGTTGCAGTTCCGCATCAACGCCGAAGACCCGAAGAACAACTTTCTGCCGAGCTTCGGCAAGATCACCCGTTATTACGCCCCCGGCGGACCGGGTGTGCGCACCGACACAGCGATCTATACCGGCTACACCATTCCGCCGTTCTACGATTCGATGTGCCTGAAGCTTGTGGTCTGGGCGCTGACCTGGGAAGAGGCGATGGACCGTGGCCTGCGCGCCCTCGACGACATGCGTCTGCAAGGTGTGAAGACCACCGCCGCGTACTACCAGGAAATCCTGCGCAACCCGGAATTCCGTAGCGGCCAGTTCAATACCAGCTTCGTTGAAAGCCACCCTGAACTGACCAACTACTCGATCAAGCGCAAACCCGAAGAGCTGGCCCTGGCCATCGCCGCCGCCATCGCCGCCCACGCAGGCCTGTGAGGAATACAACAATGTCCAAGAAGATCTTTGTCACCGATACCATCCTGCGCGACGCTCACCAATCGCTGCTCGCCACCCGCATGCGCACCGAAGATATGCTGCCGATCTGCGACAAGCTCGACAAAGTCGGCTACTGGTCGCTGGAGTGCTGGGGCGGCGCGACGTTCGACGCCTGCGTACGCTTCCTGAAAGAAGACCCGTGGGAGCGTCTGCGCCAACTGCGCGCGGCGCTGCCTAACACGCGCCTGCAAATGCTTCTGCGCGGGCAGAACCTGCTGGGCTACCGCCACTACAGCGACGACGTGGTCAAAGCCTTCGTCGCCAAAGCTGCGGTCAACGGCATCGACGTGTTCCGCATCTTCGATGCGATGAACGACGTGCGTAACCTGCGCGTGGCGATCGAGGCGGTGAAGGCTGCCGGCAAACATGCGCAAGGCACCATCGCTTACACCACCAGCCCGGTGCACACCATCGATGCGTTCGTCACGCAGGCCAAGCAGATGGAAGCCATGGGTTGCGACTCGGTGGCGATCAAGGACATGGCCGGCCTGCTGACTCCGTACGCCACTGGCGAACTGGTTCGCGCGTTGAAAGCCGAGCAATCGCTGCCGGTGTTCATCCACTCCCACGACACGGCCGGTCTGGCGACCATGTGCCAGCTCAAGGCGATCGAAAACGGCGCCGATCATATCGACACCGCGATCTCCAGCTTCGCTTCGGGCACCAGCCACCCGGGCACCGAGTCGATGGTTGCAGCGCTCAAGGGCACCGAGTACGACACCGGTCTGAACCTCGAACTGCTGCAAGAGATCGGTCTGTACTTCTACGCCGTGCGCAAAAAATACCACCAGTTCGAAAGCGAATTCACCGCCGTCGACACCCGCGTGCAAGTCAACCAGGTGCCGGGCGGGATGATCTCCAACCTCGCCAACCAGTTGAAAGAGCAGGGCGCCCTAAACCGCATGGCCGAAGTGCTGGCGGAAATCCCACGCGTGCGCGAGGACCTCGGCTTCCCGCCACTGGTGACCCCGACTTCGCAAATCGTCGGCACCCAGGCGTTCTTCAACGTGCTGGCCGGCGAGCGCTACAAGACCATCACCAACGAAGTGAAGCTGTACCTGCAGGGCGGTTACGGCAAAGCGCCGGGCGTGGTCGACGAGAAGCTGCGTCGCCAGGCGATCGGCAGCGAAGAAGTCATCGACGTGCGTCCGGCCGATCTGCTCAAGCCGGAAATGACCAAGTTGCGTGCTGATATCGGCGCCTTGGCCAAGTCCGAAGAAGACGTGCTGACCTTTGCGATGTTCCCGGACATCGGCCGCAAGTTCCTCGAAGAGCGTGCTGCCGGCACCCTGACCCCTGAAGTACTGCTGCCGATTCCGGAAGCGGGCGGTGTGACCAAGGCGGGCGGCGAAGGCGTGCCGACCGAGTTCGTCATCGACGTTCACGGCGAAACTTACCGCGTCGACATCACCGGTGTCGGCGTCAAAGCTGAAGGCAAGCGTCACTTCTACCTGTCCATCGACGGCATGCCGGAAGAAGTGGTGTTCGAACCGCTCAACGAATTCGTCGGCGGTGGCAGCAGCAAGCGTAAGCAAGCCTCTGCACCGGGCCACGTCAGCACCACCATGCCGGGCAACATCGTTGATGTGCTGGTCAAGGAGGGCGATACCGTCAAGGCCGGCCAGGCTGTGCTGATCACCGAAGCGATGAAGATGGAAACCGAAGTCCAGGCAGCGATTGCCGGCAAGGTAACCGCCATTCATGTGGCCAAGGGTGATCGGGTCAATCCGGGTGAAATTCTGATCGAGATCGAAGGCTGAGATAACGGCCGCGATCCAACGTTTTAAACCTCGGGGGGGCATGTGCTCCCCTTTTTTTTCATCCGGAATTTGTCTGCATCACATGAGGCCTATGTGGGAGCGAGCCTGCTCGCGAAGAGGAGTGTCAGTCGATATTTATTCAACTGACCGATCGCATTCGCGAGCAGGCTCGCTCCCACAGTGACGATGTTCAATCCGTCAGAACGCCATGCGCCATTGGCCCATTACGCCATGAGTGCGGCTGTCAGTGGCCATTTCACCCGTGAGACCCACACCGACCGTGTGATTGGCAGACAGCCCGAGATCGAGGCCGGCATCCACCGACAGGCTGTTGCGATCCAGCGCGGCACCGGCAATTTCAAAGCGTTTGCCACCCTTGACCAGTTGCTGGCGGGTGTCGCTTTCGATCTCGCCAAAGGTGTGTTTCCAGCCGGCACTGAATCGCGGTGTCAGCGTCATGCCGTTGTCCAGCCGATTGATTTTCGCCGTGCGCAGGCCAAAGGTACTGCTGAGGTTGTCGCGGGTTTGTCCGAAGACTTTCAGCGCCGCATCCCCGCCGTTTTCGCGGTAGCTGTCGCGTTGATAGCGCTGATAGCCGACGCTGGCGAACGGTTCGAGCGTCGCGTTGTGCCGGCCGATGTTGACCGCCAGTTCGGCAAAGGCTTGTTGGGTGTTGGCGTCATAGTTGCCCTTGAGGCGATCGCTGAAGCCGTTGAAGGCCACGCGACGTTTACTGGCGCCGTCATGACTGGCGTAGGTCGCCCCGAGACGCAGCGAGAAGGGGCCGTCCTGACGTGCGGCGTAGGCACCGAGGTGCCAGCTGTCGAGGTCGCCATCGTATTGCCGGGCATCGAGTCTGGTCTGCGATTTACCGCCGACCAGGCCGACATGCCATTGCTCGTTGAGCCGCCAGTCGGCGCCCATGACCAGGCCTTGGGTAGCGTGTTTGAGGGTGCTGTCGAAGTTGCGGTCGACTTTGCCACCATGGCCAAGCGCCTGAATCCACACGCGCCCGGAATCGGCAGCGCCGGCGGCCTGACGCGGCGAGTTGCCGGAACTGTAGGCAGAACCGTAACGGCTGTTCAGTTGCTGCATGGCCGAAAGCATGCTCGCGCTTACGGGAGTGATGCTGCTCAGCGTGGCTTTGGCGAGGTTTGCATTGCTGCCGGCGGCGAGTTGTTCGAGGGCGACCGGTGCGGTGGTTTTGTCGCTGGTCAGAAGCGCGGCGACTGCTGCGTTTGCAGGTTTTATAGGCGCAGGTGCGGGCGGTTCGGCGGTCTCGTTAACTTGCGCAGTAAGAGGTTCGTCCGGCATTGGCGATGGGACGGACTCTGCAGTGGGAGTCGGCGCTGAAGTCGGGACAGGAACAGAAATTGGAGCTGGTGCAGACGCCGTCAATGGCGTTGTTGTCACTGATGGCGGAGGTGCTGTTGGATCGACAATGGCCTCGGCAGCGGCACGAGTGTTGGCTGTCGTGGCAGCGCTCGAAAGCGGCTTACCGTTACGGGCGTAAGTCAGCCCGACGGACTTTTTGTTGTATTGCGCAGTGGCTGTCATGAAGGCGAGGTCGCTAACGACCGTACCGAATTCGCCTTCTACCTTGCCCGCTTCGAGGATTTTGTACTGTCTGCTTTGCGGATATTCTCCCGGACCCGCAACGACTTTCAGGGTGGCGCCTTCCAGCTTGGCGGTGCCATCAACCTTGATCGTTTGACTGCCACCGGGGGTGACCTCGTAAGCCAGTTCGGCGGTCGGGGACAAGCGCAAGTCGCCTTTCACGCGCGGGCTGCCTAGCACCTCATTGACGGTGAGCAGGCCGGCGACCTCCAGGCTTCCCACCACACCTTTACCGGCAAAGCTGCCACCGCTCTCGACATACACGTCGCCCTTAATGCTCCCCAGGTTGGTCAACGTGGTACCGCTGTTGACCAGCACGCCCTCCTTGAAGTCTCCCTTGGAACTCAGCGCCCAATCGCCCCGGCTGAGGAACAGGCCGTTGAAATTACGTGTGTCTTTCAGCTCGCCGCCTGCCGCTGCATCCAGGAACAGGACGTTATCTCCCCCGCCACCATCCAGCAGGCCGGTAAAGCTTGCGCCGTCCGTGAGCGTGATCAGATCGTTTACAGCGGTACCTTTAAACGTTTCTTCAGGGGTTTTAAAAGCGATGGGCACCGTACTTGGGTCGGTGAGAAATCCCTTCAGTCGTTCAAGCGCCATTTTTTTAGGGCTGGTTTCGGACAATTCAGTGACATCCGCTACTGCGGTTGAATCAGCGACTTCAGAGGGTTGCTGAGCGTTGGCAACCGCTACGCAACCCAGCGCCAGCGAAATGGCCAAAGCCAGATGTTTTGGTTTGAACGTGTGTCGAATGGTCATTGAGTCGAGCCTCGGTTAGCAGGAGACCCAACTCTATTGATGCCCCAAAAAATCCGATGTCGGCTGCTTCCCGCAGGCTTGCAGGCGACATCGCATCGTTTTGTAGAAAATGACCGCGAGATCCGCAACCAGGATTTTTACTCGGTTGCAGCGTTCCCTTTTCCTACAACCATTCAAGACCCCGCCGGCTGTTCAACCCTCAAAAGCTCATCTGCCACTGCCCGATCAAACCGTGATTGCGGCTGTTGCTGCCGATCTCACCGCTGTATCCCACACCCAGCGTGTGCCGCGCCGAGATCCCCACATCCAGACCGGCCTCCAGCACCAGGCTGTCGCGATCCAGCGAGCTGCCATCGACACTGAACGCCGTGCCGCCAGTCACAAACGCCTGACGAGTCGAGCTGCTGACATCGCCATAGGTGTGTTTCCAGCCAGCGGCCATGCGCGGGGTCACGCTCATGCCGTTGTCCAGGCTGCTCAGGTGCGCTAGGCGCAGGCCGAAGGTGCTGCTGAAGTTGTCCTGGGTCTGGCTGTCGACTTGCAGTGCGGCGGCGCCACCTTTTTCCTTATAGCTGTCGCGGTGGTAGCGCTGATAACCGAGGCTGGCGAATGGTTCGGCGCTGAGGCGGCCGCTGCCCATGGCATAGCCGAGTTCGGCGAAGGCTTGCTGGCAATCGGCGTCGTAGTCGCCTTTCGGGCGGTCGCTGAAACCATTGAAGGCGATGGTGCGTTTGCTTTCGCCCTGATGGCCGCTGTACGCCGCGCCGAGGCGCAAAGCGATCGGGCCGTTCTGGTGCAGCGCGTAGACGCCGGCGTGCCAGCTCTCGACGTTGCCGTCGACGCCGGTCGCGTCCAGATCGGTTTTCGAATAGCCACCGAGTACGCCCAGCCGCCATGCTGCATTCAGCGACCAGTCGGCACCCAGCACGCTGCCCTTGGTGCGTTGTTCCAGACCACTGCTGCCATGTTCGCCATCGAGCTTGCCGTAGCCGCCGATGCCTTGCAGCCAGAGCCGCCCGCGAGCGTTCGGGTCATTCAGGTTGCGTGCTTCGGACGGCACGCCATTGGCTGCCAGCACGGGGGTGTCGCGCTGATCGAGACCGACCATCAGTCCCGGGCTGGCGCCCATTTGCTGCATCGCCGAGAGCATGCTGCTGCCGACCTGACTGCTGGCGCCGAGGGTGGCGCTGGTCAGGTTGGCATTGCTGGCACCGGCCAGTTGCTCGATCGCCGCGCCGGCGCTGCTTTGGCTGGTATTGAGCAAGGCGTTGTACAAGGCGTTGCCTTTGCCGATTGAGGCGAGGCTGTTGGCGGCGTTTGTGCCGTTGCCAGTCGTGGCGAACTCATTGAACGCCACATCATTGCGGGTGTAGGTCAGATCGACTTGCGTGGGTGTGTAGGCGAGAGTCGGCGTCAGGAATGCGTAGTCGCTGCTGACCTTGCCGAAGGTGCCGTTGACCTGCGCCGCTTGCAGTACGGTGTAGTGGCTCTGCCAGGGATAGGTGCCGCTGCCGGGATTGACGGCGAGCGTTGCACCGTTGAGGTTGGCGATGCCGCCGACCTGTACCGGCGCGCTGCTGCCGTCGGCATTGACGCCGTAGGCGAGGGTGCCGGCGCTGCCCATGTTCAAGTCGTGAACGATGGTGGCGCGGCCGAGTCCGATGTCCGTGCGTAGCGTGCCGTTGACGTTGAGATTGCCCACCGAACCGCCACCGGCATACACACCGCCAGCGTCGACGGTCAGGTTGCCAGTGATGCTGCCTTGGTTGATCAGGGTGGCGCCGTTGCGCACCGCGCCGCCGTCGCTGAAATCGCCACTGCCGGACAGCGTCCACGCGCCTTGCTTGACCTCCAGCCATTCGAAGTTGCGACTGGCGCCGAAGCTGCCACCGGCCGCGTCCTCCATCACCACGCGGTCGTAACCGCTGCCGCCATCCACCACGCCGACAAAGCGACTGCCATTGCGCAAGGTCAGGCTGTCGTTGCCGCTGCCCAGATCCAGCGCCAGGCCATTGCTGCCGCTGATCGTGCCGCCGTTGATGACGTTGTCGGCGAACTCACCGACGAACTTCACGCCAAAACCGTTGAGGCCTTGGATGGTGCCGAAGTTTTCCAGGGTGGTCGCCGCCAGCCCCAAACCGCCGCTGCCATCGTCCACCAGGATGGCGCTGTCGGCACCGCTGATCAACGCGTTGCTGGCGTTGAGTATGTAGCCACCACCGAGGGCAATACCTTCGCTGCCGTTGGCGAAACCGCCCTTGTCGACACCACCTGCACCGACGCCCTGAATGGTCCCGTAGTTTTCGATGTGGGCGATCTTGTCGATGTCCACGCCATCGCCGTCACCGTTCGCTTGCAAGCCTGAGTAAGCGCCAGTGATGGTGCCGTGGTTAATCACCGTGCCATCGCCGTCGGAACCGAACCCGGAACCATTGCGGCCGGTGATCTGCCCGTAGTTGATCAGCGTCGCGCCGAGGTCGGTGGTGATGCCGTGCCGGCCGCCGGAAATCACCCCGTAGTTGGTCACGCTGACACCGCCTGCGGAATCGATATCGATGCCGTCGAATTTCTCGTCGGCATTGTGCGAATCGCCGGTGGAAATCTCGCCGTAGTTGGTAATAGTCGCGTTGGCCCCGGTCTTCATGCCGTCGCTTGCGTCGCCGCGAATCAGCCCGTCGGCGCGGTTGATGATGGTGGTTTTCACCCCGTCGCTGCGCAGCGCATCCAGATCCAGGCCTTGGCCGGTAGTGGAGCGAATCACGCCGCTGTTGTCGATCAACAGGCTGCCGCTGACGAAGTTGCTGTCGATGCGCAAGGCGTCGTTGGCGCCGAGAATCTGCCCGCCGCTGCGGTTGTAGATCGTGTAGTTGCGCGCCTGGGTCAGGTCGCCGCTGCTGTCGATGGCCCGGCCACCGCTGGACACGATTTTGCCGGCGTTATCGATCACCACACCCGCACCACTGGTCTTGTCTTTCAGGCTCACGGCCTTGCCGCTGTTGGTGATGCTGCCCGGTGCGGAAATCGTCAGCGTATCGCTGCCTCCCAGCGTTTGCGCTGCCGTGGTGGCGGTGTCGATCTGCACGGTTTTGCCGTGGGCTGCCGTGGCGGTGATCAACAGGGCAATGGCGAGAGACAGACGCTGGGGCGGGAACGGCATGGTCGGACGGCCTTTTTGTTATAAGCGGGCCGTCCTGTATAGCGAAGGGTTTTTACAGAATGATGTCTTTGAGGTGATGAGTCACTGATCGCGACGCACGTAAGCCTTGCCGTAATGCCGCTCCATGCGTGCCTGAATCAACTCCAGGCCAATCGACATCAGCCAGTAAATGATCGCCGCCGTCGTCAACATTTCGATATAGCGGTAGCTTGAGCGCCCGTATGACTGGGCGAGAAACATCACTTCCCAGACCCCCATCACCGAGATCAGCGACGAGTCCTTGAGCATCGAGATGAACTGGTTGGTGGTGGGCGGGATGATCGTGCGCATGGCTTGCGGCAGGGTGATGCGCCAGAAAATCACCGTCTCGCGCATCCCCAATGCCAGCGAAGCTTCACGCTGGCCGTGGTCGACCCCGAGGATGCCGGCGCGGAAGATTTCGCTGAGATAGGCGCCGTAGTTCAACGACAGGGCAATGATGCCCGCGACAATGGCGCCAGGCACGATGCCCAGTTGTGGCAAGCCGAGGTAGATCAACAGGATCTGAATGAGCAGTGGCGTGCCGCGAAAGAACGAGGTGTAGAAGCTGGCGATACCGAACGCCACGGCGCTTTTCGACAGGCGCGCCAATGCCGTGATGAAGCCCAGCAGGGACGAGGCGACAATCGAGCACATACACAGGAAAAGCGTCAGCGCCGCGCCTTGCAGAAAGCCGTTGGGCGCCAGGTGCAAACCGACCAGGTTGGGCAGTTTGTCGAGGATGATCGAGAACTTCAGGTCGAAGCTCAGGAAGAACCCGGCGAACAGGCAGAACAGCGCCGCCCATGTCAGGTACAGCCGCGTACGAAAACCGAACAGGCGTTGCAGGCGTGATTCAGCCACCGGTTGTGGTGGCTGTGGCGGTGTCGGGAAAGAAGTCATTGGCTGATATCAGCACCGATCCATTTTTGCGACAGCTTGCTCAGGGTGCCGTCCTGTTTCAGTTGCGCGAACACCTCGCGCACTTTGGCATCCCATTGCGCGTCACCTTTTTCGATGGCCACCGAGTTCGGTTCCGAATACAGCGGCGCGCCGGCCAGTTTGAAGCGTTTGTCTTCGTTCAGGCGTGGCTGCGCGGTGACGAGGTTGGTGAGGATTGCATCCAGACGCACGCCGGCGCCCAGGCCCAAATCCTGGAAGGCAACGTTGTCGGTGTCGTACGGCGCGATCTGCACATCTTCGAACGGGTACTGCAACTGCTTGTCTTCGGCACCTTCGATGACCAGGTTCTTGTTCAGATAACTTTCGTAACTGGACGCGCTGGTGAGGCCGACTTTTTTGCCACTCAGATCCTTGGCAGCGTGAATCCGATCATCCTTGGCGTTGACTACGATCACTGCGGGCGAGGCGTAGTACTCGACCGGGAAATCGAACACTTCGGCGCGGGCCTTGCTCGGTGTCATCGAGCAGATGCAGATATCGTAACGCCCGCTCCAGCGGCCGGCGGCAATGACGTCCCAGGACGGTGTTTCCAGTCGCAACTTCACGCCCAACTTGTCAGCCACGGCCTTAGCGACGTCCACATCGAAGCCATCAAGCTGATTCTGGTCATTGAGAAACGAGAACGGTGGATAGCTTTCCATCAGCACGCCGACCAGTTCTTTTTTCTGCTCGATACGATCCAGCGTGGCGCCAGCAAAGGCTTGAGTGGAAGCGGCCAGAATCGTCAGGCCCAGGGCCAGTAGCGGTTTAAATTTCACAGTCGATCCCTGGGTAAAAAAGAGGTTGTTTTTAACGGAATGGTGCGTATTAAATAGTTATAAGAACGACTCTGATAGTGAGTTATTTTCATAAGCATATGAGTGAAAAGCATATGGGCGCAGGAAGCACGATTATTCTCGATGGCGGCATGGGCCGTGAGTTGCAGCGCGCCGGGGCGCCATTTCGTCAGCCGGAGTGGTCGGCGCTGGCGTTGAGCGAGGCGCCGCAAGCGGTTGAGGGGGTGCATGCCGCTTATATCGCCAGTGGCGCCAATGTGATTACCACCAACAGTTATGCCGTGGTGCCGTTCCATATTGGCGAAGAGCGTTTCGCCGCAGAAGGGCAGGCGCTGGCCGCGTTGGCCGGTGAGCTGGCGCGACGTGCGGTGCAGGCCTCGGGGAAATCCGTGCGGGTGGCCGGCTCATTGCCGCCGCTGTTCGGCTCATATCGTCCGGATCTGTTCGAGGCCGCACGAGTGACCGAGTTGCTGGCGCCGTTGGTCAATGGTCTGGCCCCGCACGTTGATCTGTGGCTGGCGGAAACCCAGAGCTCGATCATCGAGGCGCGTGCCATTCACGCCGGGTTGCCGAAGGATGGCAAACCGTTCTGGTTGTCGTTCACCTTGAAGGACGAAGACACCGATGAAGTGCCGCGCCTGCGCTCTGGTGAGCCAGTCGCCGAGGCGGCTGCGGTGGCGGCTGAGTTGGGCGTCGAGACGTTGTTGTTCAATTGCAGTCAGCCGGAAGTGATCGGTGCCGCGATTGATGCCGCGCGTGACACCTTCGAGCGTCTGGGGGCGAAAATTCACCTTGGTGCCTACGCCAATGCGTTTCCGCCGCAGCCAAAAGAAGCTACGGCCAATGACGGACTTGATCCGCTGCGCGATGACCTGGATCCGCCGGGTTACTTGCACTGGGCGATTGACTGGCAGCAGCGCGGTGCGAGCCATTTGGGCGGTTGCTGCGGGATCGGGCCGGAGCACATTGCGGTGCTGGCGCAAAAGCTGGTGTAACCGCAGATCAAAAGATCGCAGCCTGCGGCCACTCCTGCATGGGATTTAAATTCACCGTGTAGGAGCTGCCGCAGGCTGCGATCTTTTGCTTTTCAGATAATCAGGAACGGCACTCGACCAAACCTTTCACCTGCCCGTTGGGCGTCTGATTTTCATCCGACAGCCACCGCTCGAAACCTGCCGCAATTGCCGGCCACTCGCCATCCAGAATCGAGTACCACGCGGTATCACGATTCTGGCCCTTGACCACCATGTGCTGGCGGAACACGCCTTCGAAGCTGAAACCCAGACGTTCGGCGGCGTATTTGGAGCGGGCGTTGCCGTTATTGCATTTCCATTCGAGGCGGCGGTAGCCGAGGTCGAAGGAATATTTGGCCAACAGGTACACCGCTTCGGTGCTTCTCGGCGAGCGCTGCATCGGCGCGCCGAAGGTGACGTGGCCGATTTCGATACGGCCCTGGGCCGGGACAATCGACATCAGGCTAAGGATGCCTTGTACCTGACCGCTGGCGCGATCGACGACGCTGAAGAAATACGGGTCGCTGGCGGCCGCGTGGTTGTTCAGCCAAGCGTCGAAAACGCTGCGTTCCGGGAACGGGCCGTAGGGCAAATAATCCCAGAGTTTCGGGTCGGCACCGGGGCCTTCGAGTGCGGCGAACAGTTGGTCACCGTGGCGCGCCGGGTCGAGTCTTTCCAGACGGATAAAACGCCCTTCAAGCAAGGTGGCGGTGGGGGCGGGGACGCCTTTCCAGTCAGCGGGTGAAGCGATCATGCGTGCGTCTCCTTAAAGGGCTTGGCGAAACTGGATGAAGCCCGGGCGTTCGGCGATACGCTCGTAGAGCTGGATCGCGGTGGCGTTGGTTTCGTGGGTCAACCAATGAACCTTGCAGCAGCCGTCAGCCTTGGCGGTGGCGTAGACGTGTTCGATCAACTGGCGGCCGACGCCGGTGCCCCGGGTCTCCGGGATCACCAGCAAGTCCTGCAGGTAGCAGGAGTTTTCGATGCTCCAGTTCGAACGATGATAGATGTAATGCACCATGCCTACCGCTTTACCGCCAGCCCAGGCGAGGGCGGCGTGGGTCGGTTCGTTCGGGTCGAGAAAGCGCTGCCAGGTGCTGTGCGTCACAGCGTCCGGCAGTTCGGTGTTGTAGAAACGCAGGTAGGCCTGCCATAGCGGCAGCCAGGCGGCGTGGTCGTCGGCGCTGACCGGGCGAATGTCGATCTGACTCATGGGGGATTTCCTTAGCGCATCAATCGGGCGAGGGTTTGATCATTGATGTCCGGGCTGGCGGCCAGGCCTTCGCGCACGCCGGCAATGTCTTCGGCGCTGCGGTTCTGGCTGAGCTTGCGTTTGCCTTCGAGGCGGTCGATGGGAATGGCGAAGCCGACAATCGCTTTGAGCATGCCGTCGATGTAATCGGCAGGCGCGTCGGCGACCGACCACGGTTGCGTGCGGCCGGCTTCATGACGGTCGGTGAGGGTGCTGACGATGTCGAGCAGGCGTCCGCCATCGCTGAAGGTTTCGGCGTGGCCATAAGCGTGCACGGCGATGTAGTTCCAGGTCGGCACGACTTTGCCGTGTTCGGCCTTGCTCGGGTAAAAGCCCGGGCTGACGTAGGCATCGGCGCCGGCGAAGATCAGCATGGCTTCGGCGCCGTCACGCAGGTCTTTCCACTGTGGGTTGGCGCGGGCCAGGTGCCCGTAGAGCGTGCCGTACTCGCCCTGTTCGCAATGCAGTAGTACCGGCACATGGCTGGCCTGCAAGCCGCTTTCGCCATGGCTCACCAGAATGGCGAGGCGGGTGGCGAGAATCAGTTCGTGCAGTTGGGACAATTCTTCGATGGCAAAGGCGCGTGGCGTGTACATGGGCAGATTTTCCTTGGCGAATGCCAGCATCCTAGGCAGGCTATTGGTCTGTTGTAAGAGCCATTGATGACCAATTTCATAGGTCCATTGCCATGCCCGATTCGCCGCTGTTATCCATGCCGTTCAACCCTGCCGGGATCGAGCTTGATCGCCGCCAGGGTTTGAGTCGTCAGCTGTATCAGGCGTTGCGCCTGCGGGTACTGGACGGGCGACTGGCGAGCGGCACGCGGTTGCCGGCCAGTCGCGATCTGGCGGCGGCGTTGGGGATTTCCCGCAACAGCGTGGTGCGCGCCTACGATCAACTGTATGCCGAAGGCTTTATCGAAGGGCGGGTAGGCGATGGCACCTACGTCGCACAATTGATGCCGGTAGCGAGCCCTGCGAAAAAATTATCCACAAAAGTATCCACAGGGTTTTCAACAGGCTTACCCACAGCCTTATCCACAAACTGGCTGGATTTACCTGTAATTTCATCCAGTAAAGTTATCCACAGCGATAGTTTTTCGCGCATCGAAAAGAACCATTTGGCCCGGCCACCGAGTGGTCCGCCACGAGCATTTCGGGTCGGTGTACCGGCGTTTGATCTGTTCCCGTTCGAGGTGTGGGCCAAGCTGAATGCGGCTTTCTGGCGCAAACCGGATCTGGAGCAACTGTGCTATGGCGATCCGTCCGGCGATGCGCGCCTGCGTGCAATGATCGCTGCCTATTTGCGCAGTTCGCGCGGCATGCAGTGCTCGCCTGAGCAAATTGTGATCACCAGCGGCGCACAGCAAGGCATTAGTCTTTGTGCACAGCTGCTGGTGGAGCCGGGCGACGGTGTGGCGATCGAGAATCCGGGTTACCGCGCGGCCGGTCATGCGTTCGCGGTGGCAGGAGGTCGTTTGCAGGGTATTGCCGTGGACGAGGAGGGCATGGACTGCTCGGCGTTGTCGGCCACCGGGGACTGTCGGGTAGCGTATGTCACGCCCTCTCATCAGTACCCGACAGGCGTGGTGATGAGTCTTGCGCGGCGCCTCGAACTGCTCGCCTGGGCCGAGCGCAACCAAGGCTGGATCGTCGAGGACGACTACGATGGCGAATACCGCTACACCGGTGCGCCGCTGGCGCCGTTGGCGGCACTCGATCGACAGGGGCGAGTGCTGTATGTCGGTACTTTCGGCAAGGTTGCCTTTCCGGCATTGCGCCTCGGTTATCTGGTGCTGCCGCCGGCGCTGGTCGATGCCTTCTCGCAACGCCGCGCGGTGGATGTCCGCCATTCCGAGGTCAGTACCCAAGCGGTGATGGCCGAGTTCATGGCGGCCGGGCATTTCCAGCGGCATATCCGGCGCATGCGCCGCGCCGCCCTGAGCCGTCGCAATACCTTGCTCCACGGTTGGCCGACCGCCATTGCCGGTGTTGGAGATTTGCCCGCCGTTTCCGCCGGGCTGCACCTGACCGTGGCCGTAACAAGCATCGAACGCGAGCAGCAGTTGATTGCGCAGGCAGCAGGCGTTGACGTGGAGATCAACGGCTTGAGCAGTTACTGGCTGCCGGACTCCACTACACCGCTGGACCAGCGTGCCGGGCTGGTCCTGGGCTTTGCCGCCGTCCCTGAACCTGACATTACAGCGGCACTGAAGCGCTTGCGGCAGGTTTGGCAGGCGTGAAGAACAGATGCTCGGCTGACTGTCGTGAAATCTCGCTGCGATGGATTTCGAGGAGCTGCGAACTGGTGGGATCGCTCGGCTCGTGGGAACCGCCGATGTGTCGTTGCGCGACTGTTTTCATATGCCCGGCGGTAAACGAAGTGACGGGAGCGTCGACACTGCTGTAGTGGAAGTGTGCGTAACACAGCACCTTGCCGGTGTGGGCATCGCGTACTTCGTATTCGTCGAGAAAACCCCTTGAGTGGCCTTTGAGCCGGCGACGGGTAATGGTTTTGGAAATCGTCACTTCACCCTTGTCTTTGAGCCACTGCACCCCCGCCGCAGTCGGCGGTTGTTGTTTGACCAGTCCGATGCGAATGCTGGTGCCTTTTTCGTCAAGGGCATTAGCGGCCTCGTCAAGCTTGTGGCTGATTTCTTCGGTCGGCTTTTTGAAGTCTGCGGTCAGATTACTGGCGGTCAATGCTTCATCAATCGCCGCATTGGCTTCGCGCAAGACAGCGGCATGCTTGTGGTATTCCTCCTCGACCTCGACAGGTATCCGCCGCCCTCGTTTGAGTTGAGCCTCGATACGTTGGTGGAATGCAGCCAGGCCGTCGATCAGCGCCTGGCCTGCACGGCTGCTGGCACTCACGGATGAATGGGCCTTGGGTTGGCGGGTCTTTGCCGTGCGCTGTTCTACCCAGACACCGGGCGATTCTTCCTGGAATGTGGCGATGACACCCGTCAGGGTGGTTCGTACTTCCACCTGGTCGGATTTTTGCCCCTTGATGCGTTTTTTTCGATTGCCGACTACCGTGCCTCTGGATTGGGTTTTGATGATCTGGCGCGTTGATGATCTCGCCTTCGAAGGCCCCGGTGTCGGTCCCAGCAAGTGCTTGAAGTGCAGCAACTCGGCCAGTTTTACATCCGTGCGCGCCCTGAACCCGTTTACCCGTTTACGCACATGCTGCAGTCGCTCAGTGTTGATGTGTTCGGGGTAGTCGATGAGCAGATCACCAAAGCGCTGATCGATGGCGGAAAACTGTTCGGCCACATTGCTCAGGACATCGATGCGTTCGCGCAGGTTGTCGAGGCTTTCATCCTCGGTCAGATTCAGCGTGCTCTGGATACTCAACGCGGCGTCTTCGATGAGACTGGCGAGTGCCTGATAGGCATTGGCGGCGTCCGCTGTCGTACCGGCCTTGATGCAAATTTCCTGGCCAAGACTGATCTGCAAAAGCTTGAGGTCGTTCAGATCATATTTCGGCAATGCCTTGCGATAGGTTGGAATAATTTTGACGGCATCTTTTCCCAACAACATCAGTTCGTCAAAACGGCTATTGGCCAACTCTGTTTTTTCAATGATGGCCTGGGTCTGGAGGGTCATTCTTTCAAAGGTCTGAACAAACGCCTGCGCGATGAATCCGGCTTCATCGGCAAGCATTGTCTGCATGGCCTTCAGGTCAGTCTGAAATACGGCGGAATGCAGGTCGAGCCATTCCTGCCCGAGAAACAGCTGCATTTGCAGGCGCTCAATCATGACGGTCCGGTAGTTCGGAATCGGCTCTTTCTGATTCAACGCCTTGATCTGTTCAATATTCGCGCCGTACGCCTTGAGCTGTGCGTCTAGCGTTGCCAGATAGTGCTCGCGTGCCGGTCCTCGTGCTTGCCCGACCGCATCGTTGAAGGCTTTGTGGTCAGCATCACGCTGAATCTGCTTGGCTTTCATCGTTACGTCGAACGCACTGATTTCGGCAGTCAGTTGCCTGGCGTCCATTTTGCTCACGTCCTGAACGGCCTCAAGTGCGCTGTCGAGTCCGCCGCCTCGCAGGCGCAAGCGAAGGTCGACCACCCATTGGCCGTTGGCCGTGCGGGTCAGTTGCGGCCCGTTGCGTGGCGGTTGCTGGCGCGAGTCGATGATCTGCACCTCGGCGTGCTCATTGAGCATGACTTCGAACCAGCGCTGGCCTACGGGAGCGAACCACTGTTGTTGGCGGGGATAAAGATGCCTGTGTGTGCCCTCGGTGGCGGCATCGCCGATGCCTTTGGGTTTGGCGATCTGAAAACTGTCGAGCAGCGCTGCGAGTGCGACCGGGGATCGTTTCAGCGCCGTGAAGGGGTTGACCACCATCTCATGCGCAATGGGCAGTGCAGTGCTGGAGACGTCCGGCAACTGCAACGGTTTGCTGACGACGAGTTCGGTGGTGACGGTGGCGGTGGGTTCTTCCTGCGAGATCGACTCGCTGAATGGCTTGTCGCCGACCGCTGCGCGATGGGCGAGCACCATGCCCAAGGCCAGGAGAATGTCGGTGAGGGCTGTCCAGGCAAGCTTGCCGGATTGCTCATTGGCCTCGTCGCTGATCTCTTGCAGGTCGTCCATGATCTGCCAGATCCACGCTGCCGTGCCGACGCTGCGCCCGAGGAATGGCAACGCCGCGTTGAACAGCATCCAACCGCCGTGTTTGAGCGTTGCCCAGCGTGCTTCTGCATCAGAGACCGATTGCCGATCGGCCTGGGTGATGACAGCCTGCACGTTGCTGTTATGCAGGGTCGCCAGTACATCGTGTTCAATCGTTGCGGTCGCCAGCGCAACGGGGCCGGACATGTCGAGGGCGGTGAAGGGGTTCACCAGCAATTGCGGGATAGTCCAGACTGAAGGCAATCGGGCGGTGAAGACGAACTGGCTGTACTTGAAGCGCACATCGTCCGGCAACCAGGCCAGGACCGATTCGCGCAGCTCCTGTGAGTGCTGGATCTCGTAAAACAGGTTGGCGTGTGAGGGAAATTGCATCAGTGCCGTTTCGAACAGTGGTCGATAAAGCAGGCACGGCCCTTTGTCCGCCTCGCGCGGGCCGATGACGAACATGTTGTTGACGATGTCGGCCTGTGATCGACTGCGATGGGCCACGAACCCCAGCGGGCGAATGACGATTTCATCGCGATCGACATGACGCTCATCGCCGGTGTTTGCCAGCGCGGCAACCACATAGCGGTAACCCTGTTCAGTGATGCCGGTCTTGCCCTGTATTTTGTGCTGTAACGCCAGCAGCGGCAGCTCGATGGGCAACTGGCTGGCATAAAGTGCTTGCACTGCCGACGCCTGCTCATTGTTGTCAATCAGCAGGTTTTGCAGGTACGCCGGGTAGGTCTGGCCGATATCGACGCTGCTGACCAGTTGTTGCAGGTAGCTTGCGGTCATCCACTCAGGCAACACGCCGCCATCCTTGTAACGTACGGTTTTGTTGCCGGCTGGCTGCCCCGCGAGGTTCTGCAGCGCGAGTTCAATGAGCGACAGCGTCTTGGTCTGCGTGTTACCCGGAAAGACAAATGTGCCCCAGACCACCAGGCTGGTGATGCTGATCTCGATGTCATCGATCCTCACCTCGCCGGCTTGCGGATGATCTTTGGCTATCTGTTGTTTCAGGGCATCACGGGTGAACGCTTGCAGGCTGATGACTTCGCTTTGAAATGATTTTCCCTTGTTCGTGTGCTGCACCATCGTCAGATCCAGCAGATGCCGGCTGTAACGGGTTTGATCGGCGGGAGAGGCGCTGTCGAGCCATTCTGGCAGCATCGGACGCAGGCGAGCGATATGAGGTTTGAGGCGCGGTGTCGGCTCTCGCGGATTGCCGACAGTCCCGGTGTGCGGATATAGCTCGCTGGAACTCGAACCCTGAAAATAATTGATCGCGCCCAGCGCCTCGGCTTCCAGGGCGACCAGTGTGCAGGCTTGATAGTCGAAGAAATGGCCCTGTGGTTCGACCAGTCGCCATTTCAACCCGGCACCGGAGGCACCTTGCCAATAACGACGCGGCAGGGCTTCGCCGAGTTTTTCCAGCGATTGAAAACTCTCGAAGCCCTGCAGCACCGAGTGGGTCATGATCAAGGTGCGCTTGTCATCGGTGCCGATCAGTACCGCGGTATCGAGCAGGGTCACATGCTTCTGCTCGTCACCCTCGCCACGGTCAAGATCAATCAGGCAGGCGCGGGTCTTGTATTTGTCGGTGGGCAGTCGCTGGTGTTTGTCCGGGTATTTATAAAGCGCTTCGGCCATGGCTCGCTGGTCGGCATCCCAGCCAGGGTTCGCGTCGACCTTCCACAAATTGCGCAGGGCCTGTGACATCTGCTGCCAGCGCGGCTGCCCTGGGTAGGTGAAATCATCCCAGTAATTGACCTGGTGTTCCTTGTAGGCGATGAACAGCAACGGTGCCAGCTCATTGAGCAGCTTACCGATCGCGCTGATTTTCACCGGCAGCTGGATGGCGGACGGCAGGTCGGGCTGCAAGGTCAGATAATGCTCACCGTCGAGATACGCCACAGTCGTGCCGGAGAGGCCCAGGCGTACCAGGGTGTCGGTCAGCGATTCGATCAGGTGGCGACCGGGGACGACCCGATCATCTTCAATGACCCAGGTCGGTCTTACGACCATGGCCAGCTGCGGGTCGAGATCGAGGTCGGGATACAGCGTCCTGAGCGCGGGGCGCAGCGTTTTCGACGCAACTTCTCGCAGTGAAGGGCCGGTCACCAGTTGAGTCACGACATCGACGGCGCTGGGCGAGGGGATTTCGGGCATGGGCAACTCCTGCTCTGATGGGCGCGCCCAAGGGCGGCGGTTCCGGGCAAGGTAGCGGCGAGCGGCGGCGCACGTGCGGTACATACATATTGCGGGCAAAAAAAGACCCGCCTGGGCGGGTCTGATGTTTACGATTGCGACGGGAATCCGGTTATCGTTCGAAGCCTTCCAGTACGTTCACCGCGTTGATGCCGATTTCCTCCACAGCGTAACCGCCCTCCATGACGAACAATGTCGGTTTGCCGAGTGCAGCGATGCGCTTGCCCATCGCCAGGTAATCGGGGCTGTCGAGTTTGAACTGCGAAATCGGGTCATCCTTGAAGGTGTCGACGCCGAGCGATACGACAATGATGTCGGCGCCGTAGCGATCGATCTCATCGCAGGCCTGATCCAGCGCCGCACTCCACACGTCCCAGCCGGAGCCGGCGGCTAGCGGATAGTTGAAGTTGAAGCCTTCCCCAGCGCCTTCGCCACGCTCATCGTCGTAGCCGAGGAAAAACGGAAATTCTGCTTCCGGGTGGCCGTGGATCGAGGTGAACAGCACGTCGCTGCGCTCATAGAAAATCGACTGCGTACCGTTGCCGTGATGGTAATCGACGTCGAGGATCGCGACTTTCCTGTGGCCCTGATCGAGAAAGGCTTGTGCGGCGATGGCGGCGTTGTTGAGGTAGCAATAACCGCCCATCAAATCGCTGGCGGCGTGGTGTCCCGGTGGCCGGCACAAGGCGAAGGCCGCGCGCGCGCCGCGCTGAATTTCCGCTTGTGCGGTCAGGGCCACTTGCGCCGCGCTGTACGCCGCTTGCCAGGTGCCGGCGGTGATCGGTGCGCCGCCATCGAAGCTGTAATAACCGAGCTGGCCGTGCAGGCTGGTCGGTTTGATTGCACGCAGAGTGCGCGCCGGCCAGGTGTAGGGCAGCAGATCGCCGTCGGTATTGAATTCAGTCCAGCGCGCCCACGCGCCTTTGAAAAAGTCGAGGTAGTCACGGCTGTGGATGCGGGCGATCGGCTCCAGACCGAAATCCTTCGGCGCTTCGACCGAGCCGAGCTTCTGGTTTTTAACGCGCTGCAGCACATGGTCGGCGCGCGACGGCATCTCGAAGCACGGCTTCAGTTGGCCATCGATGAGTTCGCAGCGGCCATGGTGCAGGTGGTGATCGTCCGAGTAGATCGTCAGCATTTGTTGGTCTCCGCAGGGCTGATTCGGTTGCTCCCAGTGTTGCGGCGCAAGGTGAATCGGAGAACGGCAGGAAAGGCCAAAAGGGGATGGATATGGCCAAAAACACTGACCGAAATTCGCCCCCTCAGGCCCGGAATTGGCTCGGCGCCACGCCGCTCCAGCGCACGAAGGCATGACGAAAGCTCGCAGTCTCACTGAAGCCAAGGGTCTCGGCGATGCGGTAGATCGGCAACTGATCCTCACACAACATCTGCTTGGCTCGCTCGAAGCGCAGTTCATCGAGCAATTCCTGATAGCTGCAGCCCATGTCCTTGAGATGCCGGCGCAGAGTGCGTGGCGAGCACTTCATCTGTTGCGCCAGACCTTCCAGCCCCGGCGCGGCGTTCAGTTGGGCGCTGAGCAACTGGCGGATGCGCCCGAGCCACGCTTGGCGTCCGGTGAACTCAAGGTTCTGCTTGCGGCAGCGTTCGGCCATGGCTTGATGGGTGATGGCATCGGCCAGCGGCAGCGGTTGATCGAGCCAGTGACGGTCGAAGGCGAAGGCGTTGTCCTTGGCGGCGAAGTGCAGCGGGCTGTCGAAGTGCTCGGCATAACTGTCACGGTAATCCGGTGCGGCGTGTTCGAAGCGCGTGGCGAGCAAGGGTAGCGGATGCCCGAGCAGGTCATCACAAATGACTTTCAGCGACACCAGGCAGAACTCGGCATTGAACACCGCCATCGCCGGGCTCTCGCGATAATCGGCAGCGACGAACCAGACGCGTTCGCCATCGTCCTCCAGACTCAGTTCGAAAAGTGTTCCCAACAGCGCCGGATAACGGATCGCCAGACGCAAAGCGTCACCGAAGGTGGCACAGGTCAGCAAGGCATAGCCAAGGATGCCGTAGCAGGAAACGTGCATGCGCCGGCCCAGTTCCAGACCGATGTCGTGCTTAAGCGCGACCGCATTGGCGCAAACCTGCATCTCCTGATTGGTGGTGATGCGCGTGTCGGCCCGGCTGAGATCCGCCGCACTGATGCCGCTGCCGGCCAGCAACGCTTCGCTCGACAGGCCTTCGGCTTTGAAGGTGTTGAGGATTAGCGAGACGGCGTTGAGGGTGGTGAGGTGGGAGTGGAGCATAAGATCTTCCAGCCTGAGGATGGCTGGAATGCAGCAAGTTGCATGCCGCAGCAGCCCCTCACCCCAACCCTCTCCCAAAGGTAGAGGGGGCCGATTGGGGGATATTGGCGAGATCCATCGACGTGATACATCTCTGCCGAATCCACGATCGACACGGTTTATCAGGTCGACGGACAGCGAAAAACAACTCGGTCAGTTCCCTCTCCCTCCGGGAGAGGGCTAGGGTGAGGGCCGATCCAGAGTTATGCTCAGAGCAGCTCACCACACAGATCCAGTTCGATCAGTCGGCGCACTTCTTGAGTTTCAAGCCCAGCACCGAGCAGGCCATGCAACTTGCCGAACGCCGCCTCACGAGTCATGCCACCACCGGACAACACGCCTACACCGCGCAATCGACTGCCAGCCTCGTAAACATCCAGCTCAACGCCGCCTTCATGGCATTGCGTCACGGCAACCACCACCACACCGTTATCCCGCGCACGGCCAAGGCTTGCCAGAAACTCAGGGTTGTCGCTCGGCCCTGTACCGCTGCCGTAGCACTCCAGCACCAGACCCTGAATGCCGCTGGCGAGCAGACCATCGAGGACTTCGGCGCTGATGCCGGGGAACAGTGGCAGCACGGCAACCTTGGCCAGTTGCTTCGGCTGGTTGTAGTTCAACGACGCTGGAATCGAAGGCGCTTTCACGCCGCCGCCCTGCCGCTCAAGTCGTTTGAACGGATGACGGCCGAAGCTGCGCACCTTCGCGCAACGGGTTGGCGCCAGTAGCTCACCGTGGAAGTACAGATGCACACCGGGCGTCAGGCCTTCGCCGAGGGCGACCAGTGCGCCGCCGAGGTTTTCCCAGGCATCGCTGTCGGTAACACCGGCCGGCAGCATGGAGCCGGTGAAACACACGCGAGCATTCAGCCCCAGTAACTGGAAGCTCATCGCCGCCGCACTGTAAGCCAGGGTGTCGGTGCCGTGCAGGATCAGTACGCTGTCGCAGCCTTGCACATCCACGGCATCGACCACCGCTTCACGCAGTTGCTGCCAATAGGCCGGGGTCATGTTGGCGCTGTCGATCAGCGGCGACATTTCCCGGAAACGCCACTGCGGCACAACGAGCTCAGGCTGACTGTGCAGGTAGTCGCGCATCCGCGCTTCGAAACCGGATGCCGGGGCCAGACCGTTGGCGCTGGCCTGCATGCCGATGGTGCCACCGGTGTAGAGCACCATGACGTGTTGGGCGGCTGGGTAGGAATTGGCAATCATCTGAGGGTCTCCACAAGAGATGACATTGTAGGAGTGAGCCTGCTCGCGATAGCGGTTCATCATTCAACATTGGTGTTGGCTGAAAGACAGCTATCGCGAGCAGGCTCGCTCCTACAAGTTATTGCATCACAATAACTGACGAGCGCAGGGGATGCGCCCGTCATTCACCTGTCAGCGTTGCGCTGCAGGCACGCCTTGCGGCTCGGCTTCGGTCTTGCCGGCAGCGGCAGACGGGTTGGTCGGCCAGGCCTGCAGGTCGAGATCCAGATCGGTAAATTTGCTGGAGTCGAAAACGGGCTGTTTAACGCCGGCGCGGCGCTGCTCGTCGTAGTCGCGCATGACTCGCATGCCGACCTTGAACAGCATGGCCAGGGCCATCAGGTTGACGAAGGCCAGGCAGGTCATGGTGATGTCAGCGAAGGCGAACACGGTCGACAGGTCCTGCATCGAACCCCATACCACCAGCGCCAGCACCAGGCCGCGGAAAATCATCAGCGCGGCGCGGTTGCGGGTGAGGAACTGCAGGCTGTTTTCGCCCAGGTAGTAGTTGTAGAGGATGCAAGTGAAGACGAACAGCGACAGCGCGACGCTGACGAACATGCGACCCCAGTCACCGACCACAGCGGCCAGCGAGTTCTGGGTCAGGACGATGCCGTCACCTTCGAAGCCCGGGGTGTAGAAGCCCGACAGCAGAATCAGCAGCGCGGTGCAGGTGCAAATCACGAAGGTGTCGAGGAACACGCTGAAGGCCTGAACCACGCCCTGGGCACCCGGGTGCTTCACGGCAGCCACGGCGGCGACGTTCGGCGCACTGCCCAGGCCTGCTTCGTTGGCGAACACGCCACGCTTCACGCCCATGACAATGGCGCTGCCGAGCAGGCCACCAAAGGCCGGGTCGAGGCCGAAGGCGCTCTTGAAGATGGTTTCCAGCATGGCTGGTACGTGTTCGATCTGAGTACCGATCACGTACAGGGTCACGCCGATATAGGCGAGGGTCTTGATCGGTACCAGCAGGTCGGACACCGAGGCGATGCGCTTGATGCCGCCGATGAAGGTGATGGCCAGCAACACTGCCAGGACGATACCGGTGTGTTGTGGGTTGAATTCAAAGGCGTTCTGCAGCGAGTGAGTCACGGTGTAGGACTGCAGGCCAATGAAGGCAAAGCCGTAGGTGACCAGCAGCAGGACCGAGAACACCACCGCCATGCCTTTGAGTTTCAGGCCGTGCTGGATGTAGTAAGCCGGACCGCCACGGTACAGGCCGTCGCCATCGGCGCGCTTGTAGACTTGGGCCAGGGTGCATTCGAAGAAGCTGCTGGACATGCCGACCAGTGCGGTCACCCACATCCAGAAGACCGCACCTGGACCGCCCAGGGTCACGGCGATGCCGACACCGGCGATGTTGCCTGCACCGACACGGCCGGCAAGGCTGAGCATCAGGGCCTGGAACGAGCTGAGTTGCCCGGCGCTGCCTTTGAGGCTGTCGCGGAACACCGCGAACATGTGGAAGAAGTGCCGCAATTGAACGAAACGCGAGCGAATCGTGAAGTAGCTACCGAGCCCGACAATGAGCACGATCAGTACTTTCCCTGAGAGGAAGTCGTTGATGACTTCGAGCATGGATTTTTCCTCGCTGTTTTTTGTGTGAGCAAATGCTGGATGGTAGAAATATCGTGTTACACCGGTGTGCGCACGGCACGACAGGTGAGGCGATGGTTTCGTCCCGGATCCATTTCGCGGGTTTGTTATTAGTTCGGGTTTCGCATGGGTTGTGGCCTCGTTACCGACGACCGCTCACGCGAAGAGGGGCGGCACTATACCGATCAGTGCGGCGCCCGTCTGCACGGTTGTGGTGCAAGCGACGAAACGAAGCTGTGAAACACCCGGCGTTACCGGCGCCGGGCTTGTGTGGGAACTGCTTTTTTGTGGGAGCGGACTCCCCCATTGTTCAGTCCCCAGACATACGGGTCTCAGGGTCAGAAAGTTAAAAAAAAGGGCTTGGGGACAAATCCCCAAGCCCTCAAAAGGTGAGAGGTGTCTAGTCCCTCGACCTGGTGAGCGGTGCTACAAACTACGTGTCGGCTCAGGCTTTAAGCGGAACCAGACGCGGAGCAATCATGTTTTCCGGGCGCAGAATGTCGGCGAGCATGGCTTCGTCGAGCAGACCTTCTTCGCGCACCAGTTCCAGTACGCCGCGGCCGCTTTCAAGGGCGAGGCCGGCAATACGGGTGGCGTTTTTGTAGCCGATGTACGGGTTCAGTGCGGTGACCAGACCGATCGAGTGCTCGACCAGTTCGCGGCAGCGCGCTTCGTTGGCGGTGATGCCGACGATGCAGTGCTCGCGCAGCATGTCCATGGCGCGTTGCAGCAGGCGGATCGAGTCGAAGATCTTGAAGGCGATCAGTGGCTCCATCACGTTCAACTGCAGTTGGCCGCCTTCGGCTGCCATGGTCAGCGCAAGGTCGTTACCGATGACCTGGAACGCCACCTGATTCACGGCTTCCGGGATTACCGGGTTGACCTTGCCGGGCATGATCGAGCTGCCTGGCTGACGCGCTGGCAGGTTGATTTCGTTGATGCCGGTGCGTGGGCCGCTGGACAGCAGGCGCAGGTCGTTGCAGATCTTCGACAGTTTGACCGCGGTGCGCTTGAGCATGCCGGAGAACAGCACGAAGGCGCCCATGTCGGAAGTCGCTTCGATCAGGTCGGCCGCCGGCACTACCGGTTGACCGCTGATCAGGGCCAGACGCTGTACAGCCAGCGCTTGATAACGCGGGTCGGCGTTGATGCCGGTACCGATCGCGGTGCCGCCCAGGTTCACTTCAGTCAGCAGTTCCGGGGCCAGCGACTTCAGACGCGCCAGGTCTTCGCCCATGGTGGTGGCGAACGCGCGGAATTCCTGGCCGAGGGTCATCGGCACGGCATCTTGCAGCTGGGTACGGCCCATTTTCAGGACGTGATCGAATTCTTTGCCCTTGGCCGCGAACGCCTGAATCAGGCTGTCGAGGCTGGCCAGCAGGGTGTCGTGACCGAGCAGCAGACCCAGGCGGATCGCCGTTGGGTAGGCGTCGTTGGTCGACTGCGCCATGTTGACGTCGTCGTTCGGGTGCAGGTACTGGTACTCGCCTTTCTGGTGACCCATTGCTTCCAGAGCAATGTTGGCGATCACTTCGTTGGCGTTCATGTTGGTGGAAGTACCGGCGCCACCTTGAATCATGTCGACCACGAACTCTTCGTGGAAATCACCGCGGATCAATCGGGCACAGGCTTCGCTGATGGCAGCGTGCTTGGCTTCGCTCAGGTGACCCAACTCGCGGTTGGCGTCAGCGGCGGCCTGTTTGACCATCGCCAGGCCGACAACCAGTTTCGGGTAATGCGAAATCGGAACGCCGGAGAGACGGAAGTTGTTCACCGCTCGCAGGGTCTGGATGCCGTAATACGCTTGAGCCGGTACTTCGAGGGCGCCAAGCAGGTCGTTTTCTGTGCGGAAAGATGCAGCGGAGGACATGATAGAAATCATCTCGATATGGACCCGGTCTGTGCCGGAACGCTGCGAATGCTAGGCTTGTGGGAAATTTTGGGCCAATGCTGTTCAGCACTGCCCTATGCACATTCGGCATAATGCCCGTGTGACGCCGCGTGCGCGGCAGACGTGTGACCTGTTTTGGTGCGTGTCCTGGAGGACGTGATGAATCTGGAAAGCAAATGGCTCGAGGACTTCAGTGCTCTGGCCGCCACCCGCAGCTTTTCGCAGGCGGCCGAACGGCGCTTCGTGACCCAGCCGGCGTTCAGCCGACGGATTCGCAGTCTGGAGGCTGCGCTGGGGCTGACTCTGGTCAACCGCTCGCGCACGCCGATCGAACTGACGGCAGCGGGGCAGTTGTTTCTGGTGACCGCGCGCACCGTGGTCGAGCAGCTCGGTGAAGTGCTGCGCCATCTGCATCATCTGGAAGGCGGGCAGGGCGAAGTGATGCAGGTCGCTGCCGCTCACTCCTTGGCGCTGGGTTTCTTCCCGCGCTGGATCGCGCAGCTGCGTAATGAAGGGTTGAACATCGCCACCCGATTGGTTGCAACCAACGTCGGCGATGCGGTGCATGCGTTGCGCGAAGGTGGCTGTGATTTGATGCTGGCGTTCTACGATCCGGATGCGGCAATGCAGATGGACCCGGAGATTTTCCCTTCATTGCATTTGGGCCAGACGGAAATGCTCCCTGTGTGTGCGGCGGATGCCGAGGGCAAGCCCCTGTTCGATCTCGAAGGTGATGCGAGCGTGCCGTTGCTGGCGTATAGCGCCGGTGCGTTTCTCGGGCGTTCGGTGAATGGTTTGCTGCGTCAGCGTCAGCTGCGTTTCACCACTATTTACGAAACGGCGATGGCTGACAGTCTGAAAAGCATGGCACTGGAAGGCCTGGGTATCGCCTGGGTACCGCAATTGAGCGTGCGTGCTGAGCTGGCTCGTGGCGAGCTGGTGGTCTGCGGCGGCCCGCAATGGCATGTGCCGCTGGAAATTCGCCTCTACCGCTGCGCCTTGGTACGCAAAGCCAACGTACGCCTGCTGTGGCGCAAGCTAGAAGGCGGCGCCGCCCAAGCTTCCTGAGCCTACGCGGCCCCCTTGTAGGAGTGAGCCTGCTCGCGATAGCGTCTGCACATTCAACGATGATGTGACTGATACACCGCCATCGCGAGCAGGCTCACTCCTACAGGGGATTTGCGGTGTTCTGTCGCTGACCTTCAAGTCAATAAAACCGGGCATTTGCGGCAGATGACAGATGGTCGTGCGGGGGGCTGTTTATTGCTTTCTTTGCGGTATACTGCGCGGCCTTCGGCCGGCACGTCCGGCCATTTTTCGTACAATCAAGCCACGCAACCTGCGTGGCTTGTTGTTTTATGACGCGCCTGCGGGCGCTCCAGAGAGAAGAGGCGCGACGATGAGTGCACTGGTTGGCGTGATCATGGGCTCCAAGTCCGATTGGTCCACCCTTAGCCACACCGCCGATATGCTGGAAAAGCTCGGCATCCCGTACGAGGTCAAAGTGGTCTCTGCCCACCGCACCCCGGATCTGCTGTTCCAGTACGCCGAAGAGGCTGAAGGTCGTGGCATCGAGGTGATCATCGCCGGAGCCGGTGGCGCGGCCCACCTGCCAGGCATGTGTGCGGCCAAGACCCACCTGCCGGTGCTGGGTGTGCCGGTGCAGTCGGCCATGCTCTCTGGCGTCGACTCGCTGCTGTCGATCGTGCAGATGCCAGCGGGCGTTCCGGTCGCCACCCTGGCCATCGGCAAGGCCGGCGCGATCAACGCTGCCCTGCTCTCGGCGAGCATCCTCGGCGCCAAGCATCCGCAGTTCCACGCGGTACTGAAAACCTTCCGTGCCGAGCAGACAGACAGCGTCCTGGACAATCCAGACCCACGTATTGCCTGAGGTTGTTGAGATGAAGATCGGTGTAATCGGTGGCGGCCAGTTGGGTCGCATGTTGGCTCTGGCGGGTACGCCGCTGGGCATGAACTTCGCTTTTCTCGACCCTGCGCCGGACGCTTGCGCCGCTGCGCTGGGCGAACACCTGCGGGCCGATTACGGCGATCAGGATCATCTGCGCCAACTCGCCGATGAAGTCGATCTGGTGACCTTCGAGTTCGAAAGCGTCCCGGCCGAAACCGTGGCATTCCTGTCGCAATTCGTCCCGGTCTACCCGAGTGCCGAAGCCCTGCGCATCGCTCGCGACCGCTGGTTCGAAAAGAGCATGTTCAAGGACCTGGGCATCCCGACTCCGGCTTTCGCTGACATTCAGTCGCAAGCCGATCTGGACGCTGCGGTGGCTTCGATCGGTCTGCCGGCCGTGCTGAAAACCCGCACCCTGGGTTATGACGGCAAGGGCCAGAAAGTCCTGCGCAAGCCGGAAGACGTGGTCGGCACTTTCGCCGAGCTGGGCAGCGTTGCCTGCCTGCTGGAAGGCTTCGTGCCGTTCACCGGTGAAGTCTCGCTGATCGCCGTGCGTGCCCGCGATGGTGAAACGAAGTTCTATCCTCTGGTGCACAACACCCACGACAGCGGCATCCTCAAGCTGTCGGTGGCCAGTACCGATCACCCGTTGCAGGCGCTGGCCGAAGACTACTCGAGCCGCGTGCTCAAGCAACTCGACTACGTCGGCGTCATGGCGTTCGAGTTCTTTGAAGTCGACGGTGGCCTCAAGGCCAACGAAATCGCCCCGCGCGTGCACAACTCCGGGCACTGGACCACCGAAGGCGCCGAGTGCAGCCAGTTCGAAAACCATCTGCGCGCCGTTGCCGGCCTGCCGCTGGGCTCGACGGCCAAAGTCGGCGAGAGCGCGATGCTTAACTTCATCGGTGTTGTACCGCCGGTTGAGAAAGTCATCGCTATCGAAGACTGCCATCTGCATCACTACGGCAAGGCCTTCAAGGCCGGGCGCAAGGTCGGTCACGCCAACCTGCGCTGCGCCGACATGGCCACGCTGCAGGCGCAGATCGTCAAGGTCGAAGCGTTGATCGCTGAGTAACGACAGTTTCATGTGCCAGCGGCGGAACCATTCAGGTGCCGCCGTTCTCTGATGGCAGGATGCTAAAGTCTGACTAGGCTTCGCATATCTACTATTCAGAGGGAAATGCCATGGGAATTATCGGAACCATCTTTATCGGCTTGATCGTCGGCCTGCTGGCGCGGTTCCTGAAACCGGGCGATGACAGCATGGGCTGGATCATGACCATCCTGCTCGGTATCGGCGGTTCGCTGGCAGCCACCTACGGCGGCCAGGCCTTGGGCATCTATCAGGCAGGTCAGGGCGCAGGCTTCATCGGCGCACTGGTCGGCGCGATCGTGTTGCTGGTGATCTACGGCCTGATCAAAAAGAACTGATCCAAAGCGACAAAGCCCTCTCTGCCAAAGTGGCCGGGAGGGCTAGAATGCTCGGCGATTTACTGTTCTTTCCTTTCTATACCGAGCACCTTCATGCGCCGTCTTTTGTTGACTCTCCTTTTCCTGGGTAGCGGTTTGGCCCACGCCGGCGAACTGCCGGAAACCGACTGGCTCGAACTGATGCCCAAGTCGGACCAAAAGGCCCTCGAGGCCATGCCAGAAATCGACCACAACTCCCCGGAAGCCACCGGCACCTTCACCGAGAAGGGCGGGATGAAGCAGGCCAAAGGTCTGCCGGCAGTGATGTATTCGACCAAAACCGTGGCGTCGATGAACGACAAGCACATCCGCATCGGTGGTTATCCGGTGCCGCTGGAATCCGACGCCAAGGGTCGCAGCACGCTGTTCTTCCTCGTGCCGTACCCGGGCGCGTGCATCCATGTGCCGCCACCGCCACCGAATCAACTGGTGCTGGTGCGTTATCCGAAAGGCTTGAAGCTGGACGATATCTACACGCCGCTGTGGGTGACCGGCACGCTGAAGGTCGAGAAGGTCAGCAATGATCTGGCCGATGCGGCGTATGCGCTGGAAGCGGACAAGGTGCGGGTGGTGCAGGAATCTGATCTGTAGGACCTATACAAAACAATTGTGGGAGCGAGACTGCTCGCGAAAGCGGTGTGTCAGACATTTGAATGTTGACTGATACAACGCCTTCGCGAGCAAGCTCGCTCCCACATTTCGTATTGCGGCGCGTCTTAAAGCGGTTGGCTGCCGACGCTAACACCCATGGTATGGCTCGCACCCGGTGCCAGCGTAACCACGTCATCCATCACATTCGCCGTCTCGATGCACAGCATGCGCTGCCAGCCATCGTTATCCATGTCGGCCAGCGCGGCGGCACGGTCGATCCACGGGTTCCAGATCACCGCCGTGCGCGAACCGGTAGCCGTCAGCACAATGCGTCGTTCCCACGTTGGATCGACAATGCTCAGCTGTGGCGGAGCATCGAGGTAGATGCGGTCGGTCTCTCCGGCAAAATGCAGAGCACCTTGCTGACTGGTGGTTTTCCAGTCATCCAGCGTCTCGATGTAATTCAAACCATCCACGCCATCGACATGCACATTGCGCACGTCACTGACCGCGAAGTAAGTGTGCAGCGCCTGGCTCAGGCTGACGCTGTCACTGCCACGGTTATGGCTGGTCAGGCTGAAACTCAGTTGCTCGGACAAATGCAGGGTCAGGGTCAGATCGACCTGATGTGGCCAGCCCGGCAGGCCACCTTCGGGGTAGGGCAGCTTGAATTCGACCTTGACGCCGTCAGCCTCCGATTCGATGCCGCCCAGCTCCCAATCCATCGCCCGCACCAGACCGTGCGCGGGTGCCGGTTGCTCACCGGTAAACATGGCCTGCACGCTCTGCGGGTTACGCTCGAACTTGCCGAACCACGGCCAGCACACCGGTACACCGGCGCGGATGCTTTTGCCGGTCTTGAACTCGGCCTTGTCGTTGAGCCAGATGATCGGCGGCTGGCCATCGATCTGATAACTGAGGATGTGCGCGCCTTGCTGGGCCACCAGCACTTCGGCCTGACCGTGGCGGATACGCCAGCAGTTCAGTTCATCCAGTTTCACTGCTTCAACGTTGGGCGTGTTCATGGGACAGCTCTCGATCAGTAACAAGGACAACTATCGACCGTAAAACGGCGACGATGTTTAACGCGCGCGTGGTGGAACCGAGCGAGTGCGACCGCTGCCGTCGATGGCGACGAAGACGAAGACCGCTTCGGTGACTTTACGCCACTCGCTGGACAACGGGTCGTCGCTCCACACTTCGACCATCATCTGGATCGAGCTGCGGCCGATTTCCAGGGTCTGGGTATAAAAGGACAATTGCGCGCCGACAGCCACAGGCACGAGAAACGCCATGCGGTCGATGGCGACGGTGGCGACGCGTCCGCCAGCGACACGGCTGGCCATTGCGGTGCCGGCCAAATCCATCTGTGCCACCAGCCAGCCGCCGAAAATATCGCCAAAGCCGTTGGTTTCGCGTGGGAGTGCGGTGATTTGCAGGGCCAGGTCGCCTTGCGGGATCGGATCTTCTTGTTCGAGCTCTATCATGCCGGGGGTGCCTCTGACCCGTGACTCTTCGTTGGTATTGCTGGTGGTAGCCGTCTTCGGGAAAAACGATTCAGCACCGAACATACTACGTTCGTCACGTTTTCCATCAGGCGCCTAAGGAGAAACTCTGCGAAACCGGCTAATCCCGAGCAAAGGCCGGGCCAACGACGTTTTCGCACAGCAACCCCCTACAAACCGGAGCAGGTTGCGAGTATATCGGTCGGTAGACTCCGCGACGACCATCCGGTTCTCATTTCGACCGTCAAATACGCACCTCTATGTGCTTTTTCGAACAATTTGCTATGGTGCCGAACCTGCCCAAGCCACCGCCAGCGTTGTTGTGGCGGCAGATCCGACTATAAGAGAAGCCCTTGCCATGACCACAGCGCCTTCGAGCCTCGCGCAGCCCGAGCAACCCGCACGACCGTTAACCCGCAATGACTACAAGACTCTGTCGCTGTCCGCCCTCGGTGGCGCGCTGGAGTTCTACGATTTCATCATCTTCGTTTTCTTCGCCACCGTGGTCGGCAAGCTGTTCTTCCCCGCCGACATGCCCGAGTGGCTGCGCCTGATGCAGACCTTCGGCATTTTCGCCGCCGGCTATCTGGCGCGACCGCTGGGCGGCATCGTCATGGCGCACTTCGGCGACCTGCTGGGGCGCAAGAAGATGTTCACCCTGAGCATTTTCATGATGGCCGTGCCGACCCTGATCATGGGTCTGCTGCCAACCTACGCGCAGATCGGCCTGTGGGCGCCGATCCTTCTTCTATTAATGCGGGTCATTCAGGGCGCGGCGATTGGCGGTGAAGTGCCGGGCGCGTGGGTCTTCGTTTCCGAACACGTACCGCAAAAGCACATGGGTTACGCCTGCGGCACCCTCACCAGCGGCCTGACCGCCGGCATTTTGCTCGGCTCGCTGGTCGCCACCGCGATCAACAGCATTTATACGCCGGCGGAAGTATCCGATTACGCCTGGCGTATTCCATTCCTGCTGGGCGGTGTGTTCGGCCTGTTCTCGGTTTACTTGCGCCGCTGGCTGCACGAAACCCCGGTATTCGCCGAGCTGCAACTGCGTAAAGCCTTGGCTGAAGAAGTGCCTCTACGGGCAGTGCTGCGTGATCATCGCGGGGCGATTGCGATCTCGATGCTGCTGACCTGGTTGCTGTCGGCCGGGATCGTTGTGGTGATCCTGATGACCCCGACCGTGCTGCAAACGGTCTATCACTTCTCGCCGACCGAGTCGTTGCAATCGAACAGTCTGGCGATTGTGTTCCTGAGCATCGGCTGCATCATTTCCGGCGCACTGGCGGATCGCTTTGGGGCCGGCCGGGTATTCGTCTTCGGTTGCCTGGGTTTGCTGATCAGCTCATGGACCTTCTATCACAGCCTCGCCGATCACCCGAACTGGCTGTTCCCGCTGTATGCGCTGACCGGTTTTCTGGTTGGCACCATTGGTGCGGTGCCGTACGTGATGGTCAAGGCGTTCCCGCCGGTGGTGCGCTTTAGTGGATTGTCGTTCTCGTACAACGTGGCTTACGCGATCTTCGGCGGGTTGACGCCGATGGTGGTCAGCCTGCTGCTGAAAGAAAGCGCGATGGGGCCTGCCTACTATGTGGCGGTGCTGTGCGCGATGGGGATTCTGGTCGGGGCCTGGCTCTGGAAGAAAGGGCGTTGATCCAAGTTCAGCTATCTAGGGCTCTCGCCAGCGCAAGAGCCTTGTTTCACACTCGCTTGTTGGGAGTCGAGCTCCATGCTCAAGCATGTGAGCTAAGGCGACCGCAGCATGCGGCTCTTCGATTACTTGGTGTTCAACCATTAAGTCTAATAGCCACAAAGCGCCGTGTACCTAGAGCCCGTCTCGTTGTGCCTGGCGCCTCAACCTACCATCTCCAGTTAGTAAAGGGCGGCGTGTTTCCTGTGCCAGAAGGTAACAGGAAACATCAGCCAGCGAGCTGTTGTTGTGCTCGACTCGCAAGCCGTATAAACGCATTACACTGGCTTCATCAAGCGACTCGATAATCAGACCTTGGTCGAGCAATTCGTCGTGGGGGAAGTCTTCAAGTTCCTGCATCACGAAGTCAGTGCAGCACAAAGTGAAAGGCAATCTAAACATCTGCTCCAGTAATCCGGCATTTCTGAAATCGATCCAGATATTCGTATCACTGATGTAGATAAGACTCATGCACTCTCCAGTGAGCCCAAGAAACTCGGGTCCAAGGTTTTTACTGGCCTTCGCAAGAGTTCGGCAGCCCGAGATTTGGTGATCAGCCCCTCCGCCAGCGCCCAAAATGCTAATGACTCAAACCTTTGCGGCGGTTTGCACGGCATCGGTTCAGGTTCTGACTTTCGCCAACCTTTGGCACTGAATTGGATAGTGAGGGATTTATAACCACCTTCGCTGAGTAGCTTCAGATCCTTCAGTCGCCTCAGGGCTGCGTGCATCGATATACCGTATTGCCGCTTCGCAATCAGTAGTTCCTGTGGATGAACCCTAGTGCGAGGATGGCTGCCGAAATCGCTAGTAACGCTTTTGGCGGGATACAGAAATGCCCCCGCGAAACGGTGGCAGCAGTTCTCTTTATCCTTTTCAGGCATCTCCTCTGGTAATGCCATGACCCAATGACCGAGCTCATGGGCGGCAGTAAACCTGATTCGTTCGCCTGGGCGATCAGCATTCAACGCAATTAGGACATGCTCGCCGTCGCCGGTGGTAGCGCAGGCGCCATCGAAATCGTCTGGGCCATTGAGCATTGCAACCTTGATGCTGTGCTCTTCTAGCTGTTCGGTGAGGTTGGCAATGGGGTCAGTGCCGATTCCCCAGAATTGGCGAAGCTCCTCAGCTGCTAGCTCGGCTTCTTCAAGAGAGGAAACTGCAATCATTTGCGCGGGAGTGACAGGAGTGTGGATGTCTGCGGGATCGAAACATTCCTCTAGGGCGATGTATCGCTCGAGGTGCTCTCGAATTTTTTCTTCTACTTGGGCTTGGCGATATTTAGGCATCCTGGCCAGCTTACGAAATTCCAGAGGCGCCAACGGGACCGCTTCTGCACGGAAAAAGTACTCAGGATTGACCTGCAGTGCTTTAGCTAATTGCAGCAGGCGAGTGGAGTTAGGGGTGCTCAACCCCTTCTCATATTTGCTCAATGCTTGTTTGGTTATGTCGCCGAGCTGGATGGCCAGAGCATCAAGGGTTAGTCCTCGTTGCAGGCGTGCGCGGCGAATTCGGTCGTTTATCATGGTGTCCTCTCGTGGTTGACAAGGCTATCTTCTGCTAGTGATTTGTCAACCTGACGAGAGTTTCCTTTTTTAAGACGAGGCCCATGCTGGCCTTTCATCCAATTGTCATATTTCAGCCATAGAGTGTTCACACGGCCTGCTGATACTTGGCCCCGACTTAACACACCCTATCTGCTAGGAGTAAGGCATGAAACTGAAGCGTTTGATGGCGGCAATGACTTTTGTCGCTGCTGGCGTTGCGACTGCCAACGCGTTCGCCGCTGTTGACCCTGCTATCCCGAGCTACACCAAGACCACTGGTGTGTCGGGCAACCTGTCCAGCGTCGGTTCCGATACCCTGGCCAACCTCATGACCCTCTGGGCTGAGAACTACAAAAAAGAATACCCGAACGTAAACATCCAGATTCAGGCCGCTGGCTCCGCCACTGCGCCACCTGCGCTGACTGAAGGCACCTCCAACCTGGGCCCGATGAGCCGCAAGATGAAGGACACAGAACTGGCGGCCTTCGAGCAGAAGTATGGCTACAAGCCAACCGCTATTCCGGTTGCCGTGGATGCCCTGGCAGTGTTCGTGCACAAGGACAACCCGATCCAGCACCTGACCATGGAACAGGTTGACGCGATCTTCTCGTCCACCCGCCTGTGCGGCGCCAAAACCGACGTGAAAACCTGGGGCGACCTGGGCGTGACCGGCGACCTGGCCAACAAGCCAGTGCAACTGTTCGGCCGTAACTCGGTATCCGGCACCTACGGCTACTTCAAAGAAGAAGCCCTGTGCAAAGGCGACTACAAACCAAACGTCAACGAACAACCAGGTTCGGCGTCGGTTGTGCAGTCGATCAGCTCCTCGCTGAACGGCATCGGTTACTCGGGCATCGGCTACAAGACCGCTAGCGTGAAGACCGTTGCTCTGTCGAAGAAGGGCAGCACCGAGTTCATCGAAGACAGCGAAGAAAACGCCCTGAACGGCAAGTACCCGCTGTCGCGTTTCCTCTACGTGTACGTCAACAAAGCCCCGAACAAGCCTTTGGCTCCGCTGGAAGCTGAGTTCGTGAAACTGGTGCTGTCGAAGCAGGGCCAGGAAGTGGTAGTGAAAGACGGCTACATCCCACTGCCAGCCAAGGTTGCTGCAAAAGCACTGGCTGACCTGGGTCTGCAGGAAGGCGGCGCTGAAGTCGCAAAAAAGTAACAAATTGAGTCCAGAGTGAACCCCACCGGACTCATGTAAAAGGCCGGATCTGCGCGCAGACCGGCCTTTTACACACCTCAAATTTTTGATCCCCTGCCAGTCCCGCTGGCGGTGGATTTGCTGCGTCACTGCATTGTCATCTTTCTGTCATACAGGATCGCTAGGGTGAGCGCATGAATGATCTGGCCAATTCCCACATGACTACTAATCCTCCCAAGCGCATTGATTTCAATACGCCTGAGCTGCAACGCAAGCGCCGCATTCGCGCGCTCAAGGATCGCTTCACCCGCTGGTACGTCCTCGTTGGCGGTCTCGCGGTGCTGGCAGCCATCACCCTGATCTTCTTCTTCCTCGCCTACGTGGTGGCGCCGCTGTTCCAGGGTGCCGACCTGACTGCGAAAGACTCGATCACCCCAGCCTGGATGCAGGACGCCGGCAAGCCGCTGATGATTTCGCTCGAAGAGCAGAATCAGGTGGCCATGCGCGTTTCCGACAAGGGCCAGGCATTGTTTTTTGACATCGACAGTGGCGCTGAACTGAAGCGCGTCGATCTGCCAGTGCCAGCCGGCGCAACCGTGACTTCTATTGGTGAAGATCAGCCGGGCCATCCGCTGGTGGCCGTGGGTCTGTCCAACGGTCAGGCGCTGGTGTTCCGTCACACCTATAAAGTCAGCTACCCCGATGGCAAGAAAACCATCAGCCCGGCCATCGAGTATCCGTACGGCGAGACGCCGATCGCGCTGAACGAAGCCGGCGGCGCGCTGGAGCATGTCAGCCTGAACGCCACCGACACGACGTTGATGCTGGTCGGTTCGACCGGTTCGCAACTCAACGTGCTGTCGCTGACCAGCGAAGAAAACATGATGACTGGCGAAGTCACCAACGAGCAGAAGCGTATCGATCTGCCGCAAATGACTGAGCCGGTGAAAAACATCTTCGTCGACCCGCGCCAGCAGTGGCTGTACGTGGTCAACGGTCGCGCTCAGGCCGATGTGTTCAGCCTGCGCGACAAGAGCCTCAACGGTCGCTACAAACTGCTGGAAAACGCTGACGCCGAAGTCACTGCGACCACGCAACTGGTCGGTGGTATCTCGCTGATCGTCGGCGACTCCAAGGGTGGTCTGGCCCAGTGGTTCATGGCCCGTGACACCGATGGTGAGCTGCGCCTGAAGCAGATTCGAACTTTCCAGATGGGCACCACGCCGATCGTTGAAATCACTGCCGAAGAGCGTCGCAAGGGCTTCCTTGCTCTGGATGCTAGCGGCAAGCTTGGCGTGTTCCACAGCACCGCGCATCGCACCTTGCTGGTCGATCAAGTGGTAGAAGGTCAAGGCCTGTTCGGTCTGTCGCCGCGTGCCAACCGCGTGATCGTCGAAGCCGGCGGCAAGCTGCAACCATTACTGCTCGACAACCCGCACCCGGAAGTTTCCTGGAGCGCGCTGTGGAGCAAGGTCTGGTACGAGAACTACGACGAGCCTAAATACGTCTGGCAATCGACCGCGGCCAACACCGATTTCGAACCGAAACTGAGTCTGTCGCCACTGACCTTCGGCACTCTGAAAGCTGCGTTCTACGCCATGCTGCTCGCTGCTCCACTGGCCGTTGCCGCTGCGATCTACACCGCGTACTTCATGGCCCCGGGCATGCGCCGCAAGGTCAAACCGGTGATCGAGCTGATGGAAGCGATGCCGACGGTGATCCTCGGTTTCTTCGCCGGGCTGTTCCTCGCGCCATATGTCGAAGGGCATCTGCCGGGCATCTTCAGCCTGTTGATGTTGCTGCCTATCGGCATTCTGGTCGCCGGTTTCACCTTCAGCCGCCTGCCTGAATCGATCCGCCTGAAAGTCCCGGACGGTTGGGAAAGTGCGCTGCTGATTCCGGTGATCCTGTTTGTGGGTTGGTTGTCGCTGTACATGAGCCCGTTCATGGAAAACTGGTTCTTCGCCGGTGACATGCGCATGTGGATCTCCCACGACCTGGGCATCACCTACGACCAGCGCAACGCTCTGGTGGTCGGTCTGGCCATGGGTTTCGCGGTGATTCCGAACATTTACTCGATCGCTGAAGACGCCGTGTTCAGTGTGCCGCGCGGCCTGACCCTCGGCTCGCTGGCGCTGGGTGCCACGCCGTGGCAGACCATGACCCGCGTGGTGATCCTGACTGCCAGCCCGGGGATCTTCTCGGCGCTGATGATCGGCATGGGCCGTGCGGTCGGCGAAACCATGATCGTGTTGATGGCCACCGGTAACACCCCGGTCATGGAAATGAACCTGTTCGAAGGCCTGCGCACCCTGGCCGCCAACGTCGCGGTGGAAATGCCCGAGTCGGAAGTCGGCGGCAGCCACTACCGCGTGCTGTTCCTCTCGGCGCTGGTGCTGCTGTTGTTCACCTTCGTCATGAACACCCTGGCAGAACTGATTCGTCAGCGTCTGCGCAAGAAATACTCGTCGCTTTAAGCAAAGGTAGAAGTCTGTGAAACAGAACTCCCTGAAAGGATGGTTCAAGAGCGGCGCCCCGGGCGTCTGGATCAGCGGTGGCGCGGTGTCCATCGCGGTCATCATGACCATTGGCCTGCTGGCGGTGATTGCCGTGCGCGGTCTGGGTCACTTTTGGCCGGCGGACCTGGTCCACGCCAATTACGACGTACCGGGTCAGGCCAATCACCTGGTCGTCGGTGAAGTGGTGCAGAAAGAAGAAGTGCCCCGTGCCCGTCTGAAGAGCGCCGGTTTGCCGGTGCCTGATGCAGGTCCGGAATTCATGACCCGTGAGCTGATCAAGGTCGGCAACCGTGACCTGAACGGCAACGACTTTACCTGGATCGTCGGCGAGTGGCTGACCAACCAGACGACGCCTCCCGAGTTGATGGCGATCGAACGTCGCGAGTGGGGCAACTTCTACGGCTACCTGGTCAACGTCAAACAGGACGGCAAAGTCATCGCCGAAGGCGAGGCGGCATGGCCAGAGTTGCAAGCGCGGATCAACCGTGTGAACGGTCTGGCGGCGCAACTGAAGTCGTTGGAAAAGACCGACATCGGTGCAATCAACGCAGGGCTCGAACGCATCCGTCTGCACGGTCGAAAACTGGAACTGGAAGGCAAGCTCGACGCCACCGCGCAGGCGGACATGGAGTCCGAGCGTGCCGAGCTGAATGCGCGTTATCAGGACATCGAAGCACGTCTGGCCGATCTGCATGCGCAGTTCAACCGTGATGCCTTGACCGCACGTGACGCCAACGGCAAAGAGATTGAAATCGGCCTGGGCAAAGTGGTTCACGCTTACCAGCCGAACGCGATGAGCACCTTCACCAAGCTCGGTTTCTACTTCAGCAAGATCTGGGAATTCCTCTCGGACGACCCGCGTGAAGCGAACACCGAAGGCGGGATCTTCCCGGCGATCTTCGGCACCGTGATGATGACCCTGATCATGGCGATGATCGTCACCCCGTTTGGTGTGCTGGCGGCGGTGTACCTGCGTGAATACGCCAAGCAGAACACCCTGACGCGGATCATCCGTATCGCGGTGAACAACCTCGCCGGTGTTCCGGCGATCGTTTACGGCGTGTTCGGTCTGGGCTTCTTCGTTTACGTACTCGGTGGTTCGGTCGACCGTTTGTTCTTCCCCGAAGCACTGCCGGCGCCGACCTTCGGTACACCGGGTCTGCTCTGGGCCTCGCTGACCCTGGCGCTGCTGGCGGTGCCGGTGGTGATCGTCGCGACTGAAGAAGGTCTGGCACGTATTCCGCGTACCGTGCGTGAAGGCTCGTTGGCCCTCGGCGCGACCAAGGCTGAAACCTTGTGGAAGATCGTCATCCCGATGGCCAGCCCGGCAATGATGACCGGCATGATCCTCGCCGTGGCCCGCGCCGCCGGTGAAGTGGCGCCGCTGATGCTGGTGGGTGTGGTGAAACTGGCGCCGTCGCTGCCGGTGGACGGTAACTACCCGTACCTGCACCTGGATCAGAAGATCATGCACTTGGGCTTCCACATCTATGACGTCGGCTTCCAGAGCCCGAACGTCGAAGCGGCGCGTCCGCTGGTGTATGCCACGGCGCTGTTGCTGGTACTGGTGATCGCGACGTTGAACCTGTCGGCGGTGTATATCCGCAACCACCTGCGCGAAAAATACAAAGCACTGGATAGCTAAGGACGACGCGAACCCTGTGGGAGCGAGCTTGCTCGCGAAGCTTTTGGCGGCCGTGAGGGCCCCTTCGCGAGCAAGCTCGCTCCCACATTGAATCGCGACCGCCGCAATATTGATGGAAGCTGCACCGAGCAGTGTTCCGAACCGAATTTGTTAGCACAGGGAGCCTCCCATGCAGCACGAAACACATACCCACGGCATCAACATGTCTGCCCTGGGTCGCGACAAGCAGAGCCTGAATCTGGCGCAGGAAACCGTGGCCATCGAAGTACCGGGCCTGAGCCTGTACTACGGTGAGAAACAAGCACTGTTCGACGTCAGCATGAACATCCCGAAGCAGCGCGTGACCGCGTTCATCGGCCCGTCCGGCTGCGGTAAATCCACGCTGCTGCGCACCTTCAACCGCATGAACGACCTGGTTGACGGCTGCCGCGTAGAAGGCGCGATCAACCTCTACGGCAATAACATCTATCGCAAGGGCGAAGACGTTGCGGAGCTGCGTCGTCGCGTCGGCATGGTGTTCCAGAAGCCCAACCCGTTCCCGAAGACCATCTACGAAAACGTCGTTTACGGTCTGCGCATCCAGGGCATCAACAAGAAGCGCGTCCTCGACGAAGCGGTCGAGTGGGCGTTGAAAGGCGCGGCACTGTGGGACGAAGTCAAAGATCGTCTGCATGAATCGGCACTCGGCCTGTCCGGTGGTCAGCAACAGCGTCTGGTCATCGCCCGTACCATCGCGGTTGAGCCGGAAGTGCTGCTGCTCGACGAACCGTGCTCGGCCCTTGACCCGATCTCGACGCTGAAAGTCGAAGAGCTGATCTACGAGCTGAAGTCCAAGTTCACTATCGTTATCGTTACGCACAACATGCAACAGGCCGCGCGGGTGTCCGACTACACGGCGTTCATGTACATGGGCAAACTGGTGGAATTTGGCGACACCGATACCCTGTTCACCAATCCGGCGAAGAAGCAGACCGAAGACTACATCACCGGTCGTTATGGCTGACAGTTGCGGGTTATTCACAGAATTGACGCTGCGGCCCGCCGCACCTTACCGGACGCTCCAAGGACGCCAACATGATTAGTAAAGAAGGCCTTACCCACCACATCTCCGCGCAGTTCAACGCTGAGCTCGAGGAAGTGCGCAGCCACCTCCTGGCCATGGGCGGGCTGGTCGAGAAGCAGGTCAACGACGCGGTCACCGCACTGATCGAAGCCGACTCCGGTCTCGCTCAGCAAGTGCGCGAGATCGATGACCAGATCAACCAGATGGAACGCAACATCGACGAAGAATGCCTGCGCATTCTCGCCCGCCGTCAACCGGCGGCCTCCGATCTGCGTCTGATCATCAGCATTTCCAAGTCGGTGATCGACCTGGAGCGCATCGGTGACGAAGCGACCAAGATTGCTCGCCGTGCGATTCAATTGTGCGAAGAAGGTGAAGCGCCACGCGGTTACGTCGAGGTTCGCCATATCGGCGACCAGGTGCGCAACATGGTTCGCGATGCGCTGGACGCGTTCGCCCGTTTCGACGCCGATCTGGCGTTGTCGGTGGCGCAGTACGACAAGATCATCGACCGCGAATACAAGACCGCCCTGCGTGAGCTGGCGACCTACATGATGGAAGACCCGCGCTCTATCTCGCGGGTCTTGAGCATTATCTGGGTGCTGCGTTCGCTGGAACGCATCGGCGACCACGCACGCAACATCTCCGAATTGGTCATTTACCTGGTGCGCGGCACCGACGTGCGCCACATGGGCCTCAAACGCATGAAAGAAGAAGTTGAAGGCACAAGCGGCGAAACCGCTAATGTTCCGGGCGATGCTGACGATAAGTAAGATTGCCTGAGAAAAGCGCCCGGCCCTTTGGCCGGGCGTTTTTGTTTGTGCTTTTCATGGGCAGAACCGAATTAAAAAGCAGCACCCGCGAACGAAAAGTCCCGGCGTGACTGAAGAGTTTTGGCAATGTGCCATCAGCCAGCGTTATGCTTGCCGGGATTTTAATAGGGGTGTTGGATGAGCAAGATCAGTGTGTTGGTCGTGGACGATGCTTCGTTCATTCGTGACCTGGTGAAAAAGTGCCTGCGTAATTACTTCCCGGGGATCCGCACCGAGGACGCCGTCAACGGCAAAAAGGCTCAGGCCATGCTGGCCAGGGAAGCGTTCGACCTGGTTCTGTGCGACTGGGAAATGCCGGAAATGTCCGGTCTCGAGCTGCTGACCTGGTGCCGCGAGCAAGACAACCTCAAGACCATGCCGTTCGTCATGGTCACCAGCCGTGGCGACAAGGAAAACGTCGTGCAGGCGATTCAGGCCGGCGTTTCCGGCTACGTCAGCAAGCCGTTCACCAACGAGCAACTGCTGACCAAGGTCAAACAGGCGCTGAACAAGGTCGGCAAGCTCGACACCCTGATGAACAGCGCGCCGACCAAGATGAACTCGGCGTTCGGCAACGATTCCCTGAGCGCCTTGACTGGCGGCAAGCCTGCCGTGGTCGGTGGTGCTCCGGCTGCGGCGGCGGTCAATCCGTTCGCCAAACCTGCCGTCGCTGCACCAGCGCCCGCTGCTGCTCCATCGCGCGGTCTGCTCAACAGCCCACCGGTTCAGGCTCCCGCCACGTCGAAAGCGCCGGTCGGTGGTCGCGGTCAGGGCCAATTGCGCCTGCCAAGCGGCACCCAGCAATGCGTGATCAAGGCCCTGAGCATCAAGGAAGCGTTGCTGGTGGTGAAACGCACCGAGACCCTGCCGCAGATCCTCGACAGCGCCGTACTCGACCTGGAGCAGGGCGACAACGCCGAAATCGCCCGTCTCAATGGTTACCTGCACGCCATCGTTGCGCATGAGCAGAAACCCGACAGCGACTGGCTGCAACTGACCTTCCGTTTCGTCGACCAGGACGCGCAGAAACTCGACTACATCTCCCGCCTGATCGCCCGCGGTACGGCGCAGAAGCACTTCGTTCCGGGCGCGTGATCTTCGTCGCCTGACACATCGCCTTCGCGAGCAGGCTCGCTCCCACCCTGGAATGCATTCCAAATGTGGGAGCGAGCCTGCTCGCGAAGGGGCCATCCCTTACGACTTACATTTTCTAGGCTGCCTAATTTGAAACATCTGTCGACTAGCCTGGTCTGCTTCACCTGCTAGGCTCATTCACAGGCCTTACTTCGACAGACTCTTGCCCATGCTCGCGCGCCTGCTGTTTTTCTATGGTCTTTTCATGGCATCCACTTCGGCTGTGGCCATGACCATCTACAAATCCACTGATGCCAACGGTGTGGTGTCGTACAGCGACCGGCCGAGCAAAGGCTCGCAGGTGTTCGTGTTTCAGGACCGCATGGTCGAGCGCCTGGAACGGCAGGTTTACCTCGATATCAAGAAGCAGAAGGGCACAGACGTGGTCTTCGTGCGCAACGATTTGTATGCGCCGGTCAAAATTGCCTTGGCATTCACCGGGCTGAGCAATGTCCGCGGTGCGCCGGCGCAAACCATCCACCGGGTTTTGCCGGCGCGCAGCAACACGCGGTTGGCGTTGCTGACGGCGATATCCGGCAAGCAGCCGCTAGTGTATACGCCGCAGTTCTACTATTCCCTCGGTGACCCCACTGGTATCGCGCAGGGCTATCGCTATCCGCTGCCGTGGCGTGGCGGGCCGTTTCGTCTGAGTCAGGGCGCCAACGGTCAGTACAGTCACTATGGGCCGAAGAATCGCTATGCGATGGACATCGCCATGCCGGTAGGCACGCCGATCATTGCCGCGCGGGCCGGGGTGGTGGTGAAGACCGAGAATTCCCAGAGCGGGCGCGGTTCGGATGCGTCCGGCAATTTCGTGCGGGTACTGCATGACGACGGCACCATGGGCGTGTACCTGCACCTCAAGCAAGGTTCGGTGAGCGTGCGCGAAGGGCAACGGGTGGCGGTGGGCAGTCCGCTGGCCCTGTCGGGCAATACCGGCAACAGCAGCGGCCCGCACCTGCACTTTGTGGTGCAGCGCAATACCGGCGAGGGGCTGGTGTCGATTCCGTATCAGTTCATCCAGCCGCTGGGGGCGTTGCCCAACTTTGCGTTGGGCAAGCAATAAAGCAAAAAAGATCGCAGCCTGCGGCAGCTCCTACACAGGAATGCGATCCTGTAGGAGCTGCCGCAGGCTGCGATCTTTTAGCAGGCAACGCGGTTTCCCGCATTGCACTCAATCCAGCATCAACACCTTCGCCAGCACAATCTTCGGCCCTTTCATCTTCTTGATGATGATCCGCAGGCCTTCGACTTCCAGCACTTCTTCCTCTTCCGGCACCCGTTTCAGGGTTTCGTAGACCAGCCCGGCGAGGGTCTCGGCTTCGATGTGGTCGAGGTCGATGCCCAGCAGGCGTTCCACCTTGAACAGCGGCGTGTCGCCACGCACCAAGAGCTTGCCCGGCTGATAGGCGAGGATCCCGCGCTCAGCCTTGCGGTGTTCGTCCTGAATGTCACCGACCAGCACTTCCAGCACGTCTTCCATGGTCAGGTAGCCGATGATGTTGCCGTCAGCCTCCTCGACCACGGCGAAGTGCGAGCCGCCCTTGCGGAACTGCTCCAGCAGCTGCGACAGCGGCATATGGCGCGACACGCGCTCGAGGGGACGGGTCAGCTCAGCCAGGTTGAACGACTCGGGAATGTGGTCCAGCGCCGCCAGTTCCAGCAGCAGATCCTTGATGTGCAGCAGGCCGACGAACTCCTGGCGCTCGCTGTCGTACACCGGATAACGGCTGAACTTGTGGCGACGGAACATCGCGAGGATTTCTTTCAGCGGCGCGTTGAATTCGAGGGTGATCAGGTCTTCGCGGGAGTTGGCCCAGTCGACCACTTCCAGCTCGCCCATTTCCACCGCCGAGGCCAGAACGCGCATGCCCTGATCGCTCGGATCCTGGCCACGGCTGGAGTGCAGGATCAGTTTCAGTTCTTCGCGGCTGTAATGGTGTTCATGGTGCGGACCGGGTTCGCCTTGCCCTGCGATACGCAGAATCGCGTTGGCGCTGGCGTTGAGCAGGTAAATCGCCGGGTACATCGCCCAGTAGAACAGGTACAGCGGCACCGCCGTCCATAGCGACAGCAACTCGGGTTTGCGGATCGCCCAGGATTTCGGGGCCAGCTCACCAACCACGATGTGCAAGTACGAAATGATGAAGAACGCGGTGAAGAACGAAACACCTTTGACGATCTCCGGCGACTGCACGCCGACCGCGCTCAGCAGCGGTTCGAGGATGTGTGCGAACGCCGGCTCACCGACCCAGCCAAGGCCAAGGGAGGCGAGCGTGATACCGAGCTGACAGGCCGAGAGGTATGCATCGAGCTGACTGTGCACGGTGCGCAGGATGTGCCCGCGCCAGCCGTTCTGATCGGCGATGGCCTCGACCCGGGTCGAGCGCAGTTTGACCATGGCAAATTCCGCCGCAACGAAAAAGCCGTTGAGCAAAACCAGGATCAGAGCAAAAAGGATCATGCCGAAATCGGCGAAAATTGTAGCGAGGGACAAGCCAGGGGAAGGGTCCATGATGGAGTTTTGCGGGTTCCGTGTGATTCAAGAGAGAGAAAAGTCGCGCCTGAAAGGCAGGCACAAGTCAGCCAATGTAGCGGCTGACATGGCGATTGCCTAGTGGCGAGTGCCGGTCGGTCTTACTCGGCGGCGCTGATGGCCCGCGCCTGAGCCACCTGAGCCGGGGCGAAATGGCAGGTGAACGTGCTGCCGTGACCGGGCACGCTGCTGATTTCCATGCGTGCGCGGTGGCGCAGTAACACGTGTTTGACGATGGCCAGACCCAGCCCGGTGCCGCCGGTGTTGGAGTTGCGGCTGGAGTCGACGCGGTAGAAACGCTCGGTCAGGCGCGGCAGGTGTTTGCTGTCGATGCCGATGCCGGAATCCTGCACGCTCAGGTGTGCGCCTTGATCGTCACCCCACCAGCGAATGCGGATGTTGCCCTCGGCCGGGGTGTACTTCACCGCGTTGAACACCAGATTGGAAAACGCACTGCGCAACTCCGCCTCGCTGCCCTTGAGCAACAGGCCGGCATCGGCTTCGAGGCTGATGCGCTGGTTCTTCGCGCCCGACAATTGCTGGGCATCGCTCTTGATCGATTGCAGCAGGGTGTCGATCTGCACCGGATGATTGTCCGACGGGTAATCGGTGGCTTCGAGTTTCGCCAGCAACAACAAATCGTTGAGCAGCGTCTGCATGCGCCCGCCCTGTTGTTGCATCTGCTGCAGCGCGCGACTCCAGCGCGGATTCACTTCCTCGACGTTGTCGAGCAGGGTTTCCAGGTAGCCGCAGATCACCGTCAGCGGCGTGCGCAACTCGTGGGAGACGTTGGCAATGAAATCTTTGCGCATCTGTTCCAGCTGATGGATGCGCGTGACGTCGCGCACCAGCATCAAGTGTTCGTTGTTGCCGTAGCGGGTCAGGTACAGCTGAATACGCACGCGATCGTTGGTCGGCGAGGGGATTTCCAGCGGCTCGGCGTAGCTCTCCTGCTCGAAGTACTCCTTGAAACGCGGATGGCGCACCAGGTTGGTCACCGGTTGGCCGCTGTCCTGGGGGGTCTTGAGGCCAAGCAAGGTTTCGGCGGCGCGGTTCCACCATTCCAGATTGCCGTCGCTGTCGAGCATGATCACCGCGTCTTTCAGCGCGGCGGTGGATTCCTGCACCCGGTCGATCACCGCTTGCAGACGCCCGCGCACGCGTTGGTCGCGGCGTTGCAGGTGGTAGATGCTGTCGAACACTTCACCCCACAGGCCATAGCCATCGGGCGGTGCTTCGTCGGGTTGGTGCTGGCGCAGCCACTCGTGCAGACGCAGCAATTGCTTGAGTGTCCAGGCCAGATAAATCCCCAGACCCGCCGCAAGGCTCCAGCCGTAATAGCCGGTGATCAGGCCGATCACCAGACAGGCGGTGACCAACAGCAGCATGTGGCGAATCAGGGTGCCATGCCAGTTTTGATTCACGGAAAATACGGTCCTTGTCTGCGAGTCTGGCGGTCGGATCAGGCCTTGGTGGAAAACCGGTAGCCGGTGCCGCGCACGGTTTGTACCAGATTTTCGTAAGCGTCGCCGAGGGCCTTGCGCAGGCGCCGGATGTGCACGTCGACGGTGCGTTCTTCAACGTAGACGTTGCCGCCCCAGACCTGATCCAGCAACTGGCCACGGGTGTAGGCGCGTTCCTGGTGGGTCATGAAGAATTGCAGCAGACGGTATTCGGTCGGGCCCATTTCGGCGGGTTTGCCGTCGATGGTCACGCGGTGGCTGATCGGATCGAGCAGCAGGCCGCCGACTTCGATCGGCGCTTCGCCGTCGGTCGGGCCGGCGCGGCGCAGCACGGCTTTGAGGCGGGCGACCAGTTCGCGCGGGGAAAACGGTTTGGTGATGTAGTCGTCGGCGCCGACTTCCAGACCCTGGATCTTGTTGTCCTCTTCGCCCTTGGCGGTGAGCATGATGATCGGGATGTCCCCGGTCAGCTCGTCACGCTTCAGACGACGGGCCAGTTCGATGCCGGAGGTGCCGGGCAGCATCCAGTCGAGCAGGATCAGGTCCGGCTTGCGGTCGACGATGATGGCGTGGGCCTGCTGCGAGTTCTCGGCCTCGAGGCAGTCATAGCCGGCCATTTCCAACGCAACGGCGATCATTTCGCGAATGGGCGCTTCGTCGTCGACGATCAGAATGCTCCTGCCAACCATGCCTTAATCCTCTTGTCATTTAACTGTCTTGCGCCGCATTAGATAACGGAATTATTGCAGTCGTGTGACAGTATTTTAGTCCGGCGGCGATTGTGCAAATCCTCAACTAAGCTCTAAGTCCGAATCCTGACAACCACAAAAGAAGGTTTCCATGACTCAAATGACTGTTTCTTTGAAAGCCCTGCTGATGGCTGCTGCCCTGACGCTGCCTGGATTTGCCATGGCCGCCGAGCCGGCCATGATGAAGGACGGCATGATGGTCGATCACAAAGGCATGACCGTTTATACGTTCGACAAGGACGATGGCGGTAAATCGATGTGCAACGGCGATTGCGCGAAGAACTGGCCGCCGATGATGGCGCCGGCGGGAGCCAAGGCTGAAGGCAAATGGACCGTCATCAAGCGCGATGACGGCATGATGCAGTACGCCTATGACGGCAAACCGCTGTACACCTTCATGAAGGACGAGAAGCCTGGAGAAATGAAGGGCGATGGTATGAAAGACGTCTGGCACGTCGTCCACGAATCGCAGAAATAATCTGGCCACCCTGTAGGAGTGAGCCTGCTCGCGATAGCGGTGTATCAGTCGGCATTTTCGCTAGCTGATACACCGCTATCGCGAGCAGGCTCACTGCTGCATTGATTTGCGTTTAGCGCAATGCGTAATCCAGCACGATCCCGACGAAAATCGCCAACCCGGCCCAATGGTTATGCAAGAACGCCTTGAAACAACGCATGCGGTCGCGATCGCGGGTGTACCAGAACTCCCACGCATAACACCCGGCAGCCATCAGCAAGCCAAGATGGAACCATACCCCCAGCTCGAACTTCGACCCCGCCAGCAACAAGCAGCCCAGCGACAGTCCCTGCAAGCTCAGGATGATCACCCGGTCCGCCTCGCCAAACAGAATCGCCGTGGATTTCACGCCAATCTTCAAATCGTCATCCCGATCGGTCATTGCGTAATAGGTGTCGTAACCCACTGTCCACAGCAGGTTGGCGATCCACAGCAGCCACGCTGCCGCCGGCAGTTCACCGGTCTCGGCCGTGAACGCCATCGGCATGCCCCACGAAAACGCCGCGCCCAGCACCACTTGCGGGTAATAGGTGTAGCGCTTCATGAACGGATATGTGAACGCCAACGCCAGGCCGCCCAGCGACAGCCAGATCGTCGGCGCATTGGTGCACAGCACCAGCAGAAAACTCACTCCCATCAACAGCGCAAAGAACACCAGCGCCTCTTTCGAACTGATCTTGCCGCTGGCCAGCGGTCGTTGCGCGGTGCGTTTGACGTGGCCGTCGACCTTGCGGTCGGCCCAGTCGTTGATCACGCAACCGCCGGCGCGGGTCAGTACCACGCCGAGGACGAAAATCACCACGTTGGCCAGCGACGGCGAGCCTTTGCCGGCAATCCACAGGGCCCAAAGGGTTGGCCACAGCAGCAGATAAATGCCGATCGGCTTGTCCATCCGGGTCAACTGAATGAAGTCCCACGCGCGCGGGTTCAAGCGGTTCAGCGACTTGAGCAGGCTCTGATACATCAGCAGTTCTCCGGATGGGCGCGGGCGGCCCGCCACAGGCTCGGCAGGAAGATTTCTGCGACCAGGACGCTCAGCGCGCCACGGTCGAAACGCGAACGCCGACCCCACAGCTCAGGCGCCTTCACGTCTGGCGGCAACCATTGTTCAGGGTAGTGACAAACTTCGAGGGCGCGACGCTGGAACGCCTGATCGCAAAACAGCAATTCGCCCAGCGAACGGCTACCCAGTTCATCCATATGCAAGCCGTCGCCTTGCAAGGCGGCGCGCGAAGCGACGCTGCGGGCAAACACCCAAGCCTCGCCGTGACCGCGCAAATACACCTCGCGCACCCAGCCTTCGCTGCCTTCGGCCAACTCCAGCGCCGCGCATTCGTCGGCGCGCAGAGTGTCCCAGCCTTCGAACAACGGCGTGACGCTGAAGCCATCATGGGACAGCCGGGTCAGTCGGCGGGTGAGGGAGCCTTCGTCGAACAGCCAGTCGAGGGTCACCGAATCGGGGAGGGGCGTCAGTTGGCTTTGGGTCAGCCAGAGCGGGGCCGGGCAGGCATTTGAATGTCGCACAATGAGTCATTATTGGCCGCAAATGAGGCGGCGAGCTTACCATGGCGAGCTGCGAGATTGATTGATCCGGGTCGCCGTTGCGCCGAACAGGCTTGCATCTGCCCGGCTCCATCAGTACAAAACGCCCTGAGCCGGATGGCAGCGCAACACCCATCGACCGTCCGCGCCGGCACCACGCCTGAACCCTGAGGAAGTACCTGAATGAAAAAGTGGCAATGCATCGTCTGTGGCCTGATCTACAACGAAGCCGAGGGTTGGCCGGATGACGGCATTGCGCCGGGCACCGCTTGGCAGGATGTACCGGCAGACTGGCTGTGCCCGGACTGCGGCGTCGGCAAGACGGACTTCGAAATGATCGAAATCAACTAAGCAAGAAAAACAAAGGAGTAAGGCATGAGCGCACCTGTCGTCATCGTTGGCACTGGCCTGGCGGGCTACAACCTGGCCCGCGAGTTTCGCAAGCTCGACAGCGAAACCCCGCTGTTGCTGATCACTGCTGATGACGGTCGCTCTTACTCCAAGCCGATGCTCTCCACCGGTTTCGGCAAGAACAAGGACGCGGACGGCCTGAGCATGGCCGAGCCGGGCACCATGGCCGAGCAGTTGAAGGCCGAAGTGCGCACGCACACGCGCATCAGCGGCATCGACGCTGGCCACAAGCGCCTGTGGATTGGCGAGGAGGCGGTCAGCTATCGCGACCTGATTCTCGCCTGGGGCGCGGAAACCGTGCGTGTGCCGATTGAAGGCGATGGCAGCGATCTGGTGTTCCCGATCAATGATCTCGAAGACTATGCGCGCTTCCGCGCCGCTGCGGCGGGCAAGCGTCGGGTGCTATTGCTCGGCGCTGGACTGATCGGCTGTGAGTTTGCCAACGACCTGATAGTTGGCGGCTACGAAGTGCAACTGGTGGCGCCGTGCGAACAAGTCATGCCGATGCTGCTGCACCCGGCCGCTGCGGCGGCGGTGCAGGCCGGGCTGGAAAGCCTTGGTGCGAAATTCCACCTCGGCCCGGTACTGACCCGCCTGCAAAAAGTCGCCGACGGCCTGGAAGCGCACCTGTCCGACGGCCAGGTCATTCCTTGCGACGTGGTGGTTTCGGCCATCGGCCTGCGCCCGCGTATCGATCTGGCGGCGGCTGCCGGCGTGCAGGTCAATCGCGGCGTCGTGGTCGACCGGCACCTGAAAACCTCCCACGCTAATATTTACGCCCTGGGCGACTGCGCCGAGGTCGACGGATTGAATCTGCTGTACGTGATGCCCCTGATGAGTTGCGCGCGCGCGCTGGCGCAAACCCTCGCTGGAAACCCTACTGCCGTGAGCTACGGCCCGATGCCGATCACCGTAAAAACCCCGGTGTGCCCGCTGGTGGTTTCGCCACCACCACGGGGTAGCGAAGGTGTCTGGACCGTCGAAGGTCAGGGCGCCGACATCAAGGCGCTGTGCCACGGTGCCGATGGGCAGTTGCTCGGTTATGCGCTGACGGGTGCAGCGGTGATGGAAAAACTCGCCCTGAACAAACAGCTTCCGGCGCTGCTGGCGTAAATACCGGTCGTTCTGTCGGAATCACCCCGCTTTTGCCCCTACAAAGGTCGCGTGGAGACTGGCGCCGCCGGTATCCGCGTGCCATTCTCACTCCCGTCTGCCGCAGAGTAGAGCCTGCGGCGCCTTGGGCGCTGTTCCAACGAGAACAGCACGGACATAACAACAAAAAACCGTCAAAGGGGCTTCACTAATGCGTAAACCAGAACTCGCCGCTGCAATCGCTGAAAAAGCAGATCTGACCAAAGAACAGGCCAACCGCGTACTCAACGCCGTTCTCGAAGAAATCACCGGCGCTCTGCACCGCAAGGACAGCGTGACGCTGGTCGGCTTCGGCACCTTCCTGCAACGCCACCGTGGCGCCCGCACCGGCAAAAACCCGCAGACCGGCGAACCGGTTAAAATCAAGGCCAGCAACACTGTTGCGTTCAAGCCAGGCAAATCGTTGAAAGACAGCGTAAATCCTTAATTGCGGCGAACTCCTCGAATAACGGGGAGAACCGCTGAAAAAATGGGCACACCGATTGCGGTCGGGTGCCCATTTTTTATGCCTGCCTATTTGTTATGCCCTGCAGCAATAATAAAGCCACGTAATCAATTGCATTGGTTGGCTATCGATCTGCCTCACACTTAAATCAATACCCTATATATAAAAGCCATCATATTGATGGCACTTTTGCCATTGTTGGTTGTCTCGCTGTGGATTGTTGAAACAACACTGAAATCTTTCGGAATCATCCTACATCCGTTTTTTTCAAAACCCGTCATGCTCCGCGCCATTGTCGTCGGCCCCGGTCTTCGGTGATCACCGCAGATTGGAACGATCGCTCTAAATCAGGGTTTTCAGGTGTTTCGTGCAGCTGCGTATATATGAAGACGGCATCGGGGATTCCCTGACTGAATATAGGGAAACCTCCTACAACAAACAAAGAACAGTTCGTCTTGTTGTTTAATCAGATGCTTGCTAGTGGCCATCATAGTGATTACGATGCGCCCACTTGAAAGAGCACATCTCAATTGGATGAGTCGCTTCACCGCTCTTCGATACTGTCCCGCGCCGCGGTAACTCCAATAGGCGCCTGACTGTAATCCTTAATAAAGGCCATGGATGTCCTACTCAAGCAAACTTTCCGCCCATTACCTCGAACTCGCTAAAGTCTCTGTTTCCAAAGAGAATTTCGCGGGCGAAGACGTTCGTTTTTCGAGCGAATTCGAGGCCTTGGAAAGTGAGCTGGCCAAAGCCTCGTCGATGCACGAAAGCGGGCAGATCGACTGGCTGAAAATTCGCGAAAACAGCGAAAACCTGCTGCGTACCCAATCCAAGGATTTACGTGTCGGCGCCTGGCTGACCTGGTCGCTGTACCAGCGCGAATCCTTCCCCGGGCTGCTGGCCGGCCTCGGTCTGCTGCACCATCTGTCGGAAAACAACTGGGCTGACGTTCACCCGCTCAAACCCCGCACCCGTGCCGCCGCGATCGGCTGGCTGGTGCCGCGTCTCGAGCAGGTCATCACCGAAAACATTGCGATCAAAGAGCAGTTGCCGATGTTCCGGCAGCTCTCCGAGCACCTGTCCGGTCTCGAAGCGGCGTGTGCTGAGCACCTGGGCGATGACTCGCCGCTGTTGCTGCCGATCTCCCGTCGCCTGAAAACCATGATCCAGCGCGCGGCCGACAATCAGCCAGCCCCCGGTGTGGTCGGTGCGGCGGTGGCGCAGGTCAAGCAGGCTGCCAGCCAGTTGCTCACTCCCGGCGCACCGATCGACAACGAGCGCGAGGCGCACAAAGCCCTGCGCGCCCAACAGGAAAGCGCCCGTCCGTTGTGCGCCTGGTGGCTCAAGCAGAAAGCCACCGACCTGCGCGCCCTGCGCCTCAATCGCACGCTGCTGTGGATGACCATCGACGCGGTGCCGGAGCGCAACGCCGAGCAGATCACCGTGCTGCGCGGTTTGCCGCTGGAAAAGCTCAAGCTCTATCAGGACCGTTTCGATCAGGGCAAATACGCTGACCTGCTGGTGGAACTGGAGGCGAGCCTGGCGAAGGCGCCGTTCTGGTTCGATGGCCAGAGGATGGTCTGGGAGTGTCTCCAGAACCTCAACGCCGAATTGGCAATGCGCGAAGTGGAGATCCACTTCGCGCTTTTGGTTCAACGGCTGCCCGGCATTGTCGAGTTGCGCTTCCATGACGGCGCGCCGTTTGCCGATCCGTCCACCCGGGCGTGGATCGCCGCCAACGTCATGCCGCACCTGCAAAGCGCCAGCGCGCCGCGCAAGGTCGAAAGCGAAAACGTCGAAACCCAGCCGGCCTGGGAAAAGGCCCTTGAGGAAGTCCTGCCGCTGCTGCGCAAGGAAGGCTTGAAGCCTGCCGTGCAGACGCTCAAACAGGGTTTGCAATCCGCCCACGGCGGCCGCGAACGCTTCTTCTGGCAGTTCGCCCTCGCGCGCCTGTGCTTCATGGCCAAGAAATACGAACTGGCCAAGAACCAGCTGGAAACCCTCGATCAGACATTACAGGACTCAGGCCTGCACGCCTGGGAGCCCGATCTTGCATTGGAAGTGCTGCACCTGCTGCACAGTTGCTGCGAGTTGTTGCCGCAGAACCATGCCGTACGTGAACGCAAGGAAGAGATTTATCGCAGGCTGTGCCACCTCGACCTCGAAGTGGTACTCGAATAGGCCCCAGGGCCACAACCGCAAGGAGAAAAGCCATGGCCAAAGAAGGCTCGGTAGCCCCCAAGGAACGCATCAACGTCACCTTCAAACCCGCCACCGGCGGTGCTCAGGAAGAGATTGAACTGCCGCTGAAGCTGCTGGCAATCGGTGACTACACCCACCGCAAGGACGATCGCAAAATCGAAGATCGCAAGCCGATCAGCATCGACAAGATGACCTTCGACGAAGTGTTGGCCAAGCAAGAGCTGGGTCTGACGCTGAGCGTGCCGAACCGTCTGCAGGAAGATGGCGAGGCCGACGAGCTGGCTGTGCAACTGCGCGTCAATTCGATGAAGGACTTCAACCCGGCCAGCCTGGTCGAGCAAGTGCCTGAGCTGAAAAAACTGATGGAACTGCGCGATGCGCTGGTGGCCCTCAAAGGCCCGCTGGGTAACGCACCTGCGTTCCGTAAAGCGATCGAAGGCGTGCTCGCCGACGACGAATCCCGCGGTCGCGTACTCGGTGAGCTGGGCCTGAACGCCGCAGCCCCGGACGCCTGAGACTCCAGCCAAGGAAGCCAACACAATGAGCACTAGCGCAGCACAAGAGAAGAGCGCCGCCAGCGGCGAATACAGCATTCTCGACAGCATCATCGCCGAAACCCGTCTGACTCCGGACGACGAAGCCTACGACATCGCCAAGCGCGGTGTGTCGGCCTTCATCGAAGAACTGCTCAAGCCGCAGAACAACGGTGAGCCGGTCAAGAAGGCCATGGTTGACCGCATGATCGCCGAGATCGATGCCAAGCTCAGCCGTCAGATGGACGAGATCCTGCACCACCCGGACTTCCAGGCGCTGGAATCGTCGTGGCGTGGCCTGCAGTTGCTGGTCGACCGCACCAACTTCCGCGAAAACATCAAGATCGAAATCCTCAACGTCTCGAAAGAAGACCTGCTGGACGATTTCGAAGATTCGCCGGAAGTCATGCAGTCGGGCCTGTACAAGCACATCTACACCGCTGAATACGGCCAGTTCGGTGGTCAGCCGGTGGGCGCGATCATCGCCAACTACTACATGTCGCCAAGCTCGCCAGACGTGAAGCTGATGCAATACGTGGCCAGCGTTTCGTGCATGTCGCACGCACCGTTCATCGCTGCCGCCGGCCCGAAATTCTTCGGTCTGGAAAGCTTCACCGGCCTGCCGGATCTGAAAGATCTGAAAGACCACTTCGAAGGCCCGCAATTCGCCAAATGGCAGAGCTTCCGTACCTCGGAAGACTCCCGTTATGTTGGCCTGACCGTGCCGCGTTTCCTGCTGCGTAACCCGTACGATCCGGAAGAAAACCCGGTCAAATCGTTCGTGTACAAGGAAACCGTTGCCAACAGCCACGAGCACTACCTGTGGGGCAACACCGCTTACGCGTTCGGCACCAAGCTGACCGACAGCTTCGCCAAATTCCGCTGGTGCCCGAACATCATCGGCCCGCAGAGCGGCGGCGCAGTTGAAGACCTGCCGTTGCACCATTTCGAAAGCATGGGCGAAATCGAAACCAAGATCCCTACTGAGGTTCTGGTTTCCGACCGTCGTGAATACGAACTGGCCGAGGAAGGCTTCATCTCCCTGACCATGCGTAAAGGCTCCGACAACGCGGCGTTCTTCTCCGCCAGCTCGGTGCAGAAGCCGAAGTTCTTCGGCATCAGCGCAGAAGGCAAGGCCGCAGAGCTGAACTACAAGCTCGGCACCCAACTGCCGTACATGATGATCGTCAACCGCCTGGCTCACTACTTGAAAGTGCTGCAGCGCGAGCAACTCGGTTCGTGGAAAGAGCGTACCGACCTCGAGCTGGAACTGAACAAGTGGATCCGTCAGTACGTTGCCGACCAGGAAAACCCGAGCGCCGAAGTGCGTGGCCGTCGTCCGCTGCGCGCTGCGCAAGTGATCGTCAGCGACGTTGAAGGCGAGCCGGGCTGGTACCGCGTGAGCTTGAACGTGCGTCCGCACTTCAAGTACATGGGTGCCGATTTCACCCTGTCGCTGGTTGGCAAGCTGGACAAAGAGTAAGAGCGACTCATGGACGGATACGGCAGCCTGTTCGAACGCCTCAATGGCGACGCGCAACTACGCAAGGGCAACAGCCTTGAGGCTTGTGCCATGGCGTCAGTGGCTGCCCATCTGGCCAAAATGCTCAGCACCCGGGCCGGCAGCGTGCAAACGCTGTCCGACTACGGGTTGCCCGATCTCAATGACATGCGTCTGAGCCTGCACGACTCCCTGAGTCAGGCCCGTCTGGCCATCGAAAACTTCATCGAAGCCTACGAGCCGCGCCTGAGCAACGTGCGTGTCATTTCCCTGCCGCGTGACCACGATCAACTGCGCCTCGCCTTCAGCATCGAAGGCCTGCTGGAAGTTGAAGGGTTCAAGCGTCAGGTCAGTTTTTCCGCGCGCCTGGATGGCAGCGGACAAGTGAAGGTGAATTAGGACCATGCGAGGGAGCGCCGTGAATTTAGGTCTTTTGGCAAAGTTGGGGCGTAGCGCTTTGCTGTTTCTAGCCCTGACGGCCACTGTCCTGATTTCAATTGCCTGTTACGTGAAAACGACGGCAGCACGGCTGGCTCACGAGTACTCGATTGTCTGGAACGGCAATGGTACGTGCTCCATCCGTTCCTACATTCCGCAGTACTCAGCCTTCGGCATACCGGGAAAGCTTTTCAAGCTATTCGCCAGCGAAGCCTTTTTCCGCGTTTATGCAAAAGACGGCACGTTGCTGAAGTCGTCCGAATGGCTGCTCTGGCAGAACGAGTTCACCACCGATGAACGCTCGCAGTGGGTATACGGTCACGCGATCTACCCGACAGCGACGGGTTATGAGGGCTGGAATATTCCGGCGTGTGCTCAAGAAATGAATAGTCATCAAGCCAAGGTCAACTAAGGAGAACCCCGATGTCTGGCAAACCCGCGGCACGTGTATCCGACCCCACCGCTTGCTCGCTCCCCGGTCACGGCACCAATCCGATCGCCGCCGGTTCCGGCGACGTGTTCTTCGACGGCCTCGCGGCCGCCCGCCAGGGCGATGCCTCGGCGTGTGGTGGTGCGATGTCGGGAGGTTTGGCGACCACTGTGTTGATCAACGGCAAACCTGCCGCGACGGTTGATTCGGTGGGTACGCATGGCAACAAGGTTACGGCTGGATCCGGGACGGTGATTATCGGGAATTCGCATTCGCATTCGCCGGCGCCGTTTGTGCCGCCGGAGCCCGTTGTTATTCCTGGGATCTTCAACCGAGTTTTTTCCTTTCATGCAGCGGACGGACAACCAATCGCGAACTTGAATTACAGAATGGTTTCTGAGAGTGGATTAGAAAAAGCGGGATGTTCGTCGGCAGCTGGGGGCACGGGGTGTTTCTCCACTGGTAAACAAGGCGAGATGGTTACCATCTACGTGTCGGCGGAGTAATCGCGTGGAAACCTCTATTGTTATCGACGGCATCGCACATGTTTTCGAGACCTCCGATGGAAAAACGGAGCTGAAAATTAAAGCCGAAACTACGCCGAGTGAAGATAAAGAACCGAAAAAGCTTCCTTTGCCAAATGTTTGGCTGATAACCAGAGGCAATGGCGTGCCTCTTTTTGCTGTAAAACCGAATGCATCAGATGTTCAGTTCAGAATCATGACGGCTGAAAAGCTCTATGCGGAAGCCATCCAATGGTTTGAGCCTCTAGCTGATAACTACCGGGAAAAGGTATGGGTGAATCCCGAGTCTAAAACTGCCGGCACGGACGCATACAATGCTTATAAACAATTTACCTGGGCAGAAATTATAAAGTTTGCAATTGTTGACAGAATGTCAATTAGCTTCGCTCCCAGAATGCCCGGTGATTGGAAAAATAGTTCAGAGGGCGGCGCCGGATTTATAATGGTGATGATCGAGGGCGAGCCCTATTGGACTGACGGTGTTGGACAAATACCGTTCTCGACCGATACCTACCGTTTATATTTGGAAGAAACCAAGTCTTCGGAAACGGCTATCAAGAAAACCGTTGAAACCGGTATGACGTATGGTGATGGTATCCCTATATTTCCGAAGGAGGACAAAACCAACGAATACGATAACTACATGGTGCTGCGCGGTGCTTTGTGGGCCTCTGAAAATTTTGAGCTACGCACTGAAACTATAAGAGTATTTGCTGGGCGAATGGGCTATCGCGAAAAAGTGGTGACCAGCACAGTTTACCTCGGCGTTTCCGATCAGAAATTGAGAAGCTCCATCACTCAGGGCTCTGTAGATAAGTATGGAGAGTGGAAGAGATGATGACGAGGATAGCAGCGGGCTTGCTCGTGCACTTTTTTGCCTGCGTCGTTTATGTTGTTGTTAATTATTGCGGGGTCTCTCTGTATAAAGTTTCATTTGGTGGTTTGACGTCTCGTGGCGCTTCCATTGGGATTGCCATGTATATGATTTTTTACCTATTTGTTTTTGCTAATTTATTGGTTGCTATAATTCCAAGACTATTTTTTAAGTTTAGTATTGTTGTTTTAATGGTTTCGATGATATTGCTTTACTTGTTGCCGCTTTATCCCGTTCGAGCGGTCGCCTATAGCATTCTTACAGGTGGGCTCACTGCTCTGGCGATATGGGTGGCTGGTAAGTTTGAACGGTTCTTGCTAGCTCGGAGTACGAAATGATTTTTTTTGTTTTCCCATATTTGCGCTCTCAGTCGCTTTCAGTTTGCAAATCAAACGAATAAATACCCAGGCAGCCATACATGTCCTTTAACCACTACTACCAAAGCGAACTCACCGCACTGCGCCAACTCGGTCGCCGTTTCGCCGAGCGTAGTCCGGCGTTGGCGCCGTATCTGGGCCAGGCCGGGCGGGATCCGGACGTGGAGCGGTTGCTCGAAGGCTTTGCGTTTCTGACTGGGCGTCTGCGCCAGAAGCTCGATGACGAGCTGCCGGAACTCAGCCATTCGCTGATGCAATTGCTCTGGCCGAACTACATGCGCCCGCTGCCGGCGTTCAGCATTTTGCAGTTCGATCCGCTCAAGCGTTCCGGGCCGGCGTTGCGCGTCGAGCGCGATACGCCGATTGAAAGCAAGCCGATCGAAGACGTGCGTTGCCGCTTCCGTACTTGTTACCCGACTGACGTGCTGCCGCTGGATCTGGCCGCGCTGAATTACTCGGTGAAGGGTGACGGCTCGCTGCTCAGCCTGCGTCTGGAAATGAGTGCCGACGGTCACCTCGGTGAGCTGGAACTGAGCAAACTGCGTCTGCACTTTGCCGGCGAGCGCTACATCAGCCAGATGCTCTACCTGAGCCTGTTGCGCAACCTCGAAGGCATCGAACTGATCCCGCTCGACGGTGCCGGCAAACCGATTGATGGCGTCAGCGGCAAGCCAATGGCGTTCAAGATTCCCGGTGATCGGGTCAAACCGGTGGGCTTTGCCGAAGAAGAGGCGTTGATCCCGTATCCGCTGAACACCTTCCGCGGCTATCGCTACCTGCAGGAATACTTCGCCTTCCAGGACAAGTTCCTGTTCGTCGATGTGAATGGTCTGGACATCATCAACGCGCTGCCGGAGGACACCCTCAAGCAGATGCGCGGCCTCGAATTGCGCTTCGATATTCGCAAGAGCGGCATCATGCGCATGCGGCCGACCCTGGATAACGTCAAGCTGTTCTGCACGCCGATTGCCAACCTGTTCGCCCACGACGCGCTGCCGATTCGCCTCGACGGCAAACAGGATGAATACCTATTGCTGCCGGCGGAATACGATCTGGAAAACTGCGGTGTGTTCTCGGTGGAAACCGTGACCGGCTGGAAGCCCGGCGGCCTCGGTTATCAGGAGTACGTGCCGTTCGAATCCTTCGAGCACGACCCGAGTTTCGACGTGCCCAACAGCCGTCCGCATTACAGCATCCGCCAGCGTTCGTCCTTGCTGCACGACGGCCTCGACACCTACCTGAGCTTCGGTATTCGCCATACCGAAGCCCACGAAACCCTGTCGATCGAGCTGATGTGCACCAACCAGAACCTGCCGCGCAAGCTCAAGCTCGGCGACATCTGCATGGCCAGTGAAGAGACGCCGGAGTTCTTGAGCTTCCGCAACATTACCCCGGCCACTTCCAGCTTCGCGCCACCGCTGAACCGTGACTTCCTGTGGAAGCTGATCAGCAACATGTCGCTTAACTATCTGTCGCTGGCCGACGTCAATGCGTTGAAGGTGATTCTCGAAACCTACGACTTGCCGCGCTACTACGACCAGCACGCGGAGAAGGTCAGCAAACGCCTGCTCGGCGGCCTCAAGCACATCAAGCATCACCACGTCGACCGCTTGCACCGTGGGTTGCCGGTGCGCGGTTTGCGCACCGAACTGACCATCGACCCGGAAGGGTACATCGGCGAAGGCGACCTGTTCGTCTTCGCTTCGGTTCTTAACGAGTTTTTCGCGCTTTACGCCAGTCTCAATTCATTCCATGAACTGCGCGTAAAAAGCACACAGGGAGAGGTGTACCAATGGACACCACGTATGGGCCTGCAGCCCCTGCTTTAAGCGGGCTGACCAAGGTAATACGCGAGTACTCGCTGTTTCAGGCCGTGCTGCTGGTGATCGACCGGCTGCGCGAGGCACACCCGCACCTGAGCGAAGACGATCTGTACGACCACGTGGAGTTTCAGGCCAACCCGAGCCTGGGCTTTCCGCGCAGCGACGTCGATCGCGTCGAGTTCTTCGAAGAGCACGGGCAGATGCGCGCGCGCATGCGTTTCAACCTGATCGGCCTGGTCGGTTCTGGCTCGCCGCTGCCGGCGTTCTACGGTGAACAAGCCCTGGGCGACAGCGAGGACGGTAACCCGACACGCAACTTCCTCGACCTCTTTCACCATCGCCTGCAACGGCTGATGCTGCCGATCTGGCGCAAGTATCGCTATCGCGCGAGCTTCCAGAGCGGCGCGATCGACCCGTTCTCTTCGCAGCTGTTTGCCCTGATCGGCCTCGGTGGCGAAGAGATCCGCAAGGCCAAGGAACTCAACTGGAAACGCCTGCTGCCGTACCTCGGCCTGCTCAGCTTGCGGGCGCACTCGGCGGCGTTGATCGAAGCCGTACTGCGTTACTACTTCAAGCACGAAGACCTGGTCATCGAGCAGTGCATCGAGCGTCGCGTGGAGATCCTCGAAGAGCAGCGCAATCGTTTGGGCCGCGCCAACAGCCTGCTCGGTGAAGACCTCGTGCTCGGCGAACACGTGCGCGACCGCAGCGGCAAATTCCGCATTCACATCACCGAACTCGACTGGCAGCGATTCCATGAATTCCTGCCGATCGGTTTCGGTTACCAGCCGCTCTGCGCGCTGGTGCGGTTCACCTTGCGTGACCCGCTCGATTACGACATCCGCCTGGTGTTGCGCCAGGAAGAAATCCGCGAACTGCGCATCGGTGAGCAGAACGCCTGTCGCCTCGGTTGGACCAGTTGGCTGGGCCGCGAAAAAGCGGACGGCGTGGTAACCCTGGGCAGCAAAATTCATTAAGGACGTGAGCCATGATCAACGTAGACCTGCAACAACTCATCCAGGCGCTGGACGCCGAAACCCGTCGTGATCTGGAACGTTCCGCCGAGCGTTGCGTGGCCCGTGGCGGCAGCAAGATCCTCGTCGAAGATTTGATGCTTGGCCTGCTCGAGCGCCCGAACGGCTTGCTCGCACGCGCGTTGCAAGATGCCGATGTCGACGCCGGTGAACTGAGCGCTGCGCTGCAATCGCGCGTCGAGCACAGTGCATCGCGCAATCCGGTGTTCGCCCCGGAACTGGTGCAGTGGCTGCAAGACGCGCTGCTGGTGGCCAACCTCGAACTGGGCCAGACCCAAGTCGAAGACGCGGCGCTGATCCTCGCGCTGCTGCGCAATCCGATGCGCTACGCCGGCAGCCGTTATCAGCCGCTGCTCGCCAAGCTGAACATTGATCGCTTGAAGGAATTTGCCCTGTCGCAACAGGAGCAACCAGCGGCCAATGGCAAACCAGCGGCGCAGGGCGAATCGCTGTTGCAGCGCTTCACCCACAACCTGACCCAACAGGCCCGCGACGGCAAACTCGACCCGGTGCTGTGCCGTGACGGCGCGATCCGGCAGATGGTCGACATCCTCGCCCGTCGCCGCAAGAACAACCCGATCGTCGTCGGTGAGGCCGGTGTCGGCAAGACCGCCATCGTCGAAGGATTGGCTTCGCGCATCGCCGCCGGTGAAGTGCCGCAAGTGCTCAAAGGCGTTGAACTGCTGTCGCTGGACATGGGCCTGCTGCAGGCTGGCGCCAGCGTCAAAGGTGAGTTCGAGCGTCGTCTTAAAGGCGTGATCGACGAAGTCAAAGCTTCGCCGAAACCGATCATTCTGTTCATCGACGAAGCCCACACCCTCATCGGCGCGGGCGGCAACGCTGGCGGTTCCGATGCGGCCAACCTGCTGAAACCGGCACTCGCCCGTGGCGAACTGCGTACCATCGCCGCGACCACCTGGGCCGAGTACAAGAAATACTTCGAGAAAGACCCGGCGCTGGCCCGTCGTTTCCAACCGGTGCAACTGCACGAACCGACTGTCAGCGAAGCGGTGACCATCCTCCGTGGTCTGGCCCAGGTTTACGAGAAGAGCCACGGCATCTATCTGCGTGATGACGCGGTGGTCTCGGCGGCTGAACTGTCCGCACGTTATCTGGCCGGTCGGCAGCTGCCGGACAAAGCGGTCGACGTTCTCGACACCGCTTGCGCCCGCGTGCGCATCAGCCTCGCCGCTGCCCCGGAAAGCCTTGAGCGCCTGCGTGGCGAACTGGCTGAAGGTGGCCGTCAGCGTCAGGCCCTGCGCCGCGATGCCGAGGCCGGTCTGCTGATCGACTACGAAGCGCTGGATGCACTGGAAGCTCGTCTCGACGAAGCCGAAGACGAAATGGTCGCGCTGGAAACCCTGTGGACTGAACAGAAACAACTGGCCGAGCGCCTGCTGGAACTGCGTCAGCAACTGGCCAAGGCCCGCGAAGCCGCCGCCGTCGAGCCGACCGTCAACGTTGAAGAAGACGCTGAAGGCACGGTGATCGAAACCATCGCCGCTGAAGTTGAAGAAGGCCAAAGCGTCGAAGCGCTGGAAGCCCAGCTCAACGAAACCCACAGCGCCTTGACCGCCGCACAGGTCAAGGAGCGTCTGGTCAGCTTCGAAGTGTGCCCCCGCCTGGTCGCCGAAGTGATCAGCGCCTGGACCGGCGTGCCATTGGCGCAACTGGCTCGCGAACACAACGCCAAAGTCGCCAGTTTCGCCACCGACCTGCGCACGCGCATCCGTGGTCAGGAACAAGCCGTGCACGCCCTGGATCGCTCGATGCGCGCCACCGCTGCCGGTCTGAACAAACCTGACGCACCAGTGGGCGTGTTCCTGCTGGTCGGCCCAAGCGGCGTCGGTAAAACCGAAACCGCACTGGCCCTCGCTGACTTGCTGTACGGCGGTGATCGTTTCATCACCACCATCAACATGTCCGAATTCCAGGAGAAGCACACCGTTTCCCGCCTGATCGGCGCGCCACCAGGCTACGTCGGTTATGGCGAGGGCGGCATGCTCACCGAAGCCGTGCGCCAAAAGCCGTACTCGGTAGTGCTGCTCGATGAAGTCGAGAAGGCTGATCCGGACGTGCTCAACCTGTTCTACCAAATCTTCGACAAAGGCGTGGCCAACGACGGCGAAGGTCGCGAGATCGACTTCCGCAACACGTTGATCCTGATGACCTCGAACCTCGGCAGCGACCGCATCAGCGACCTCTGTGAAAACGGCGCGCGGCCAACCGCCGAAGTGCTCGAAGAAACCATTCGCCCGGTACTCAGCAAGCACTTCAAACCGGCGCTGCTGGCGCGTATGAAAGTGGTGCCGTACTACCCGGTCGGCGGCCCGGTGCTGCGCGAGCTGATCGAGATCAAACTCGGTCGTCTCGGCGAGCGCCTGAATCGCCGTCAGCTGGATTTCAGCTGGTGCCAGAACCTTGTCGATCACCTGTCCGAGCGTTGCACGCAAAGCGACAGCGGTGCGCGCCTGATCGACCATCTGCTCGATCAGCACGTGCTGCCGCTGGTGGCTGACCGCTTGCTCGATGCCATGGCTACCGGTGAAAGCCTCAAGCGTGTGCATGCCACGCTCGACGGCGAGTCCAGCGTGACGTGCGAGTTCGCCTGAGGTGGGTGTGATGTTCACTCAGGTGCCGCAGCCACTGGTCTATGCCGAAGCGTTGCTGGCGCAGTTCGCCAGTCTGTCGCGCGCGGCGGACGGTGCTGCGTTGCTGGGTGACTTCGTGCGCGGTCTGGCCGAGCTGAGCGGCTGCGAATTGACGCAGCTGTATCTGCTCGACGCCACCCACACGTGCCTGGGAATGAACGCTGAATGCCTCGATGGCGCCCTGCAACCGCGTGAAGCCGCGAGCCTGCCGGCGGATTACAACGGTGAACAACTGCTGCAATTCGCCCTGTGCCAGAACCGCGTGGTGTGCCTCGACGACTTGAGCGGCAGCCTGCACGAAACCAGTTTTCTGCCGGCGGCGAACTCGCCGTGGCAGTCGCTGCTGTGCGTGCCGCTGGTCAATCAGCACAAAGCGGTCGAAGGCTTGCTGCTGTGCGCCAGCCGTCGTCGTACCCACCTGCAAGGCTTCGCTGATTCTCTCGGCCAGCTCGGCTCGTTCGTGCTGGGCCAGTTGCATTTGCTGCAACGCCTGCGCCAGCCACTGGCGGAATCGGCCACGGTGGCGCGCAGCGTGCCGAGCATCAGTGGTTATGGCCTGATCGGTAAAAGCGCGGCGATGCGCCAGACCCATTCGCTGATCAGCAAAGTCCTGCACAGTCCGTACACCGTGTTGTTGCGCGGCGAAACCGGCACCGGCAAGGAAGTCGTGGCGCGGGCGATTCACGATTGCGGCCCGCGCCGTTCTCAGGCGTTCATCGTGCAGAACTGCGCGGCGGTTCCGGAAAATCTGCTGGAAAGCGAACTGTTCGGCTATCGCAAAGGCGCGTTCACCGGCGCCGATCGCGACCGCGCCGGGCTGTTCGATGCGGCCAATGGCGGCACGTTGTTGCTCGACGAGATCGGCGACATGCCGTTGTCGTTGCAGGCGAAGATCTTGCGCGTGTTGCAGGAAGGCGAGATCCGTCCGCTGGGCTCCAACGACACGCACAAAATCGATGTACGCATCATCGCCGCAACGCACCGCGATCTGTCGACGCTGGTCAGCGAGGGCAAATTCCGCGAGGACTTGTACTACCGCCTCGCGCAATTCCCGATCGAGCTGCCGGCGCTGCGTCAGCGCGAAGGCGACATCCTCGAACTGGCCCAGCACTTTGCCGAGAAGACCTGCACTTATTTGCAACGCGATCCGGTGCGTTGGTCGAGTGCGGCGCTGGAACACCTGTCCGGCTACAACTTCCCCGGCAACGTGCGTGAACTCAAGGCCTTGGTCGAGCGTGCGGTGCTGTTGTGCGAGGGCGGCGAGTTGCTCGCCGAGCATTTCTCCCTGCGCATGGAGGCAATGCCGGAAGACAACAGCCACCTGAATTTGCGCGAACGTCTGGAGCAGGTCGAACGCACGTTATTGCTCGACTGCCTGCGCAAAAACGACGGCAACCAGACCCTCGCCGCCCGCGAACTGGGCTTGCCGCGACGCACGCTGCTGTATCGGCTCGGCCGTCTGAACATCAATCTGGGAGATTTCGATGGGTAGGCAAAACGTCATCGAAATCCCCACAAAAACCAATTTCAGCGCCGCCCGCAAGGGTCGGCGCTTTGTGCTTTGTCTACACCTGGAGACCCTCTGATGTCTGTTCGTCACTGGCACGCTGTCCTGCTGACCCTCGTCGTTCTATGCGGCCTTGGCGGCTGTAGCGGCAACTACAAATTCAACGACAACGACTATCGCCCGTTGGGTGATCCGCAAGCGGTCAATCGCGGCAAGTGACCGCAAGGAGCATCAAACATGGAATTGGTTTTCGAAATGCTGAACACCAAGCAGTTCGTGCCCACCGAGTTGTGCCAGAAGACCTTTAAACAGGCCGGCGGCGTGATCGGGCGGGGCGAGGACTGCGACTGGATCATCCCTGACCGCAAGCGTCACCTGTCCAATCACCACGCGATTGTCAGCTATCGCGAGGGCACGTTCTTCCTCACCGACACCAGCAGCAACGGTGTCCAGGACGGCGAGAGCGGCGCGCGTCTGCACAAAGGCGAACCAGTGCGCATCGAGCACGGCAGCACCTACGTGCTGGGTGACTTCGAGATTCGCGCGCGCCTGGTCCGTGACCCGGCGACCTTCGATGGCGAAGTCGGCCGCCCACGCGCCGCTGGCAGCATCATTCCCGATGATGCCTTCCTCGATCTCGACCCGCTCAATGCTCTCGAGCAGCAAGAGCGTGTGTACTCGGAAATCGACGAACTGCTGGCGCCGAACACCAAGCCTGAGGATTCCCGTCAGCGTGCCGACTACGCACGTATCGACATGGAAAGCCTGATGGTGCCGGAGCTGATTGCCGCTCCGGTCGAACCTGAGCCCGCTCCAGCACCGAAAGCCGTCGAGCGCCAGAGCGAAGGTTTCTGGGATCATTTCGGTGCGGCGCTGGGTGTCGACGTCAAAGGTCTCAGCCACGACGAACGCGAAGCCCTGGCGTTGAACGCGGCGCGCTTGCTGCGCCAAAGCATCGGCGGATTGCAGCAGAGCCTGCGCACCCGCTCGGAGCTGAAAAACGAATTGCGTCTGGCCCAGACCACCGTGCAAGGCACCAACAAGAATCCGCTGAAATTCGCCGTCGATCCGAGCGAAGCCCTGCAGATTCTGTTGCAGCCAAGCAAGCCCGGCCATCTGCCGGCCGAGCAAGCGATCTCCCGTGCGTTCCGCGATCTGCAGGCGCATCAAGTTGCACTGCTGACCGCCAGCCGCGCCGCCGTACGCGGCACGCTGGAGCACTTCTCGCCGGAGCAACTGACCCTGCGTTTCGAGCGCGACAACAAGCCGTTGATCGCGACATCGGGCGGGCGCTGGAGAGCGTTCGGCCGCTATCACCAGGCGCTGCGTCAGGACGATGACTGGAGCGAGCGCCTGCTGGCCCGCGACTTTGCCCAGGCTTACGAAGAACAGATCCGCCTGATCTCCACCCTCCACACCGACCACCAAGGATGATGCGCATGTCTCGCCGCTCTACCGCTTTTTTCAAGACGCTGACTGCGCTCACCGTGCTGGTGCTGCTCGCCGGTTGCTCGTCGCTGTCGCCGTACTCGAAAGTGACCAAGATCAACCTGAAGCTGACCGGCAGCGATCAGCTCAACCCGGACCTCAACGGTCGGCCGTCGCCGATCGTCGTGCGCCTGTTCGAACTCAAGCACCCGGTGACCTTCGAGAACGCTGACTTCTTCAGCCTGTACGAACGCGCCAAGGAATCCCTCAACCCGGATCTGGTGGCCAGCGAAGAACTCGAATTGCGCCCGGGTGAAACTGTGGAGATGAAGCTCAAGGTGGAAGAGGGCAGCCTTTATGTGGGCGTTCTCGCCGCTTACCGCGACTTGCCGGACACCCAATGGCGCCACACCGTTCAGATCACTCCGCTGGAAGTCACCGAAGTCGATCTGACTCTGGACCAGACCGGCATCCGTAACACCAATCAAGTGCTCGCCAAGGCGGATGACTGATCATGAATACCCATAAAGTCATTTGGCAGGAAGGCATGCTGCTGCGGCCGCAGCACTTCCAGCACAACGATCGTTATTACGATCACCAGATGAAAACCCGCACCCAATTGCTGGGTGGCTACACCTGGGGTTTCCTCAATCTGGAGATCGACCTGCAGTTCCTCAACATGGGCAAACTGGTGATCAGTGAAGCCTCGGGGATTCTGCCGGACGGCAGCCTGTTCGAACTCGGTGGCAACACCGAGCCGCTGGCGCTTGACGTACCGCCGAACACCGGCAACACGCCGATCTACCTGGCGCTGCCGCTGGTCACCGGTAACCACATCGAGTCGCGCCGTCCGGAGCAATCCGACGTGCTTGCGCGTTACACCGCGTACGACGCCGAAGTGGCCGACTCCAACGCCGGCGACGATTCCGCCAGCCAGGTCAGCTGCGGTCGCCCGGACTTCAAACTGTTGCTCGGCGAGCAGCAGAGCGATCAGGCCTACGTCAAGCTGAAGATCTGCGACGTGCTCGACACCACGCCGGACGGCGTGATCAGCCTCGACCCGGATTTCGTGCCGACCTACATTCAGGCCCACGCCTCCAGCTACCTGCTGTCGTGCCTGAAAGAAGTCATCAGCATGCTGAACCACCGTGGCGACACGATTGCCGAGCGGATTCGCTCCAACGGCAAGGTCGGCGGTGCTGAGGTCGGTGACTTCATGATGCTGCAACTGATCAACCGCACCGAACTGCTGCTGCGCCACTACCTCGGCCTGGAGCAAGTGCACCCGGAAGAGTTGTACCGCACGCTGCTGACCATGCTCGGCGATCTGGCGACCTTTTCCGGCGAGAGCAAACGCCCGCGCCTGGACAGCCGCTACTCCCACGCCGATCAGGGTGGGAGCTTCCGCAAACTGATGGAAGCGATTCGCCAGGTGCTGTCGATGGTGCTCGAGCAGCACGCCATCGAACTGATCCTGCAAGCACGTCAGTACGGCATCATCGTCTCGCCGTTGCACGACCACAAACTGCTCGGCTCGGCGTCGTTCGTGCTGGCAGCGAGTGCCAACTGCGACTCCGAAGAACTGCGCCACCGTTTGCCGGCGCACCTCAAGGTCGGCCCGGTGGAGCGTATCCGCCAACTGGTCAACCTGCACTTGCCGGGGATCAAGGTCAAACCGTTGCCGGTGGCCCCGCGGCAGATCGCGTTCCACTCGAACAAAACCTATTTCATCCTCGAACTCAGTTCCGAAGACCTGGCACAACTCGAGCGCTCCGGCGGTTTCGCGTTCCACGTGTCCGGCGAATTCGCCGAGCTTGAACTGAAATTCTGGGCCATCAGGAACTGACCGACATGATCAAGGAAACGGATTACAACCAGGACGACAAAACCGTCCTGCTCGATCGTCAGGGCCACGGACCGGCATCGAGTCCGCTGACCGACTTCGCCGCGCCGCCGCGTTTCGAGCAACTGGAAGAACGCATGATCTACGCCGCGCGCCTGCGCCCGGCAGAAGCGTTCAACATCAGCCTCAATTCGCTGGTCGCTGCTTCGTCCGAGCTGCTTTCGGAAGTGGTGCGCCTCAAGCACAGCGAAACCCGCGAAGACTTGTACGCACTCAACGAGCGTCTGACTGCCGGGCTGAAATTGTTTGAAGTACGCGCCCTGCACAACGGCGCCGAGAGCAGCCAGGTGATGGCCGCGCGTTACGTGCTCTGCACCGTGGTCGACGAAGCTGTCGTGACCACACCGTGGGGCAACGAAAGCGAATGGTCGCAGATGAGCCTGCTGAGCAGCTTCCACAACGAAACCTTCGGTGGCGAGAAGTTCTTCCAGTTGCTCGATCGCCTGTCGAAAAACCCGGTCAAGCACTTGCCAATGCTCGAGCTGATGTACCTGTGCCTGTCCCTCGGTTTCGAAGGCAAGTACCGCGTGCAAGCACGCGGCATGCTCGAACTTGAAGGCATCCGCGATGCTCTGTACCGGCAGATTCGTCAGTTGCGTGGCGACGTGCCGCGCGAGTTGTCGCCGCACTGGGAAGGCTTGAACGATCAGCGCCGCAACCTGGTGCGCATCGTGCCGGCGTGGATGGTGGTGTTGTTCACTTTGGTCTGCCTGGTGGTGATGTATTCGGGCTTCGCCTGGGTCTTGGGCGAGCAGCGCGACACCGTTCTGCAACCTTATCAGCCGCTTGATCCGGCCGCGGTGCAACCGCAGTCGCAGCCGTAAACAGGGACGTGTGATGAAAAAGTTTTTCAAGAAAGTCGGCGCCTTCCTGCGCCAGACCTGGGTCTGGACCTTGCTGCTGGTGCTGTTCGTGGCGCTGCTGGTGTGGTTCGTCGGCCCGTTGTTGGCGGTTGATGACTACAAGTTCTGGGAGAGCTCGACCTCTCGCTTGCTGACCATCGCTGTGCTGTTTCTGATCTGGGGCCTGACCATGGTCTTCGTCAGCTGGCGCGCGGGTATTCGCAAGAAAGCCGAGGAAGAAAGCGAGGACGGCCAGGACCGCATTCGCCGCGAGGAGCTGATCGACGAAGAACAGAAGGAGTTGAAGGCACGTTTCAAAGACGCGCTGAAAACCCTGAAGACTTCCAGCCTGTATCGCGGCCGCAGCGAGCGCTGGCGCAGTGACTTGCCGTGGTACCTGCTGATCGGTCCGCAGGCTTCCGGCAAGACCAGCCTGCTGGACTTTTCCGGTCTGGAGTTCCCGATCAACAAGATCGACCGCAAGCTGACCCGCGACACCCTCGGCACCCGTCATTGCGACTGGTACTTCGCCGACCACGGTGTGCTGATCGACACCGCCGGGCGCTACATGACCCAGCCTGACGCGGAAGTCGACGGCAGCGCCTGGACCACCTTGCTGGAACTGCTGCGCAAGCGCCGTCGCGGGCGTCCGTTGAACGGCGTGCTGGTGACCATTCCGGTGGAAACCCTGCTTGGCGGCAGTGAGCAGGACATCGATACCCTCGCACGCCAGGTTCGCGGCCGTCTGCAAGACGTGCATCAGAAACTGCACGTCGACGTGCCGGTGTACCTGGTCCTGAGCAAGGCTGACAAGCTGCTCGGCTTCGACGAGTTCTTCGATCAACTGACTCGCGAAGAAAGCGATCAAGTGCTCGGCACCAGTTTCCGCAAGGATCAGGTCGGCACCGACGTCGCTGTGCTGCGCAACGAGTTCGAAGAACTGCTGCGTCGCCTCAACAGCCAAGTGATCATGCGCATGCACTCCGAGCGCGACACTCAGCGCCGTGGTCGCATCCTCGACTTCCCGCATCAACTGGGGCAGATCGGCGAGCGCCTGTGCCTGTTCGTCGACATGGCGTTCACCGGCAACCGTTATCAGCGTGCCACGCAACTGCGCGGTTTCTACCTGACCAGCGCGCCGCACCTGACCCAAGAGATGGATGCCACCACCGCCGGCATCGGCGCCAGTCTCGGCATGAGCGCCGGCGTGCTGCCGACCCTGCGCAGCGGCCGTTCGCGGTTTATCCATCACCTGTTCAGCCAAGTGATTTTCCCCGAAGCCGATCTGGCCGGTCTGGACAAGCGCGAACGCAGCCGCATCCATTGGGGCCAGCGTGCGTTGTACGTCGGCGCACTCGCTTCGCTGGCGCTGTTCGGCATGCTCTGGGCCGGTGGTTTCTCGGCCAACTACGAGCGCCTGGAAAACCTGCGCAATCTGGCGCAGAACTGGACGCAGCAGCGCACGGCTTTGTCGCCGCGTGATGACGCCATGGGCGTGCTGAAAACCCTCGACACCAGCTACGCCGCAACCCAGGTCTTTCCGAAAAAGGGCGACGTTTCGTATCACGAACGTGGCGGGCTGTATCAAGGTGAAGACGTCAATCCAGTGGTCAAAGAGGCTTACGAGCGCGAGCTTGAAAAGCAACTGCTGCCACGGGTGGCGACCATGCTCGAAGGGCAGATCCGCGCCAACATGAAGGACCGCGACCGCCTGCTCAACAGCCTGCGCGCGTACCTGATGTTGAACATGAAGGATCGTCGCGATGCCGCGTGGCTCAAGGACTGGGTCGCTACTGACTGGTCGACGCGCTATACCGGCAACACCGCCGTACAGAACGGTTTGAGTGCGCACCTCGATCGCCTGCTGAAACAGCCGTTTATCTACCCGCTGAACGACCAATTGGTCACTCAGGCGCGTCAGGTATTGCGCAGCGAATCGCTGGCCACCGTGGTTTACCGCATGCTCCGCGAGCAGGCGCGCAACCTGCCGGACTATCGTTTCAGCCAACACCTCGGCCCACAAGGCTCGCTGTTTATCGGCACCGAATACGTGATCCCGGGTTTCTACACGCAAACCGGTTATCAGCAGTACTTCTCGGTACAGGGTTCGGCGCTGGTCACCGACATCCTGCGTGACAACTGGGTGCTGGGTGAAGGCGCCGGCATCAGCGACATGGACTTGCGTCGTCTGATGGTCGAGCTGGAGCAGTTGTATTTCCGCGACTACGCCAATTACTGGAGCGAAGCCGTTGGCCAGGTTGCCCTGCCGCCAATCAGCGACGCCGGTGAAGGCGCCGAACAACTGGCGGGCCTGACTTCGGCCAACTCGCCGGTGCTGGCATTGCTCACTGAAGTGCGTGAGAACACGCGCTTCCAGGCCGCTGCAGATCCTGTCGAAGAAGCTGGCGACGCTGCTGATGCACTGGCCGGGCAGAAAGGCAAACTGGGTAAAGTCGGTAAACTGGCCTCGGCTGTCGCGGACAAGGCTTCGGCCCTGAACGTGGCGAAGACCCTGCCGGACACCGCGAAGAAGTCGCTGCAACGCCGCTTCGAACCGCTGCATCGTTTGCTCGATGACAACAACGGCCCGGCGGCGGACCTGACGCCTGCGCTGAGCGCGCTCAACGACCTGCAACTGCAACTGGCCGGTCTGGCCCGTTCCAGCACACCGGAACAAGCCGCGTTCGAAATGGCGAAAACCCGCATGAGCGGCCAGCGTGATGCGCTGACCAACCTGCGCAATGCTTCCAGCCGTCTGCCGCGTCCGCTCAGCGTGTGGTTCAACGTGCTGGCCGAAGACTCGTGGCGTCTGGTGCTCAACGATGCTTACCAATACCTGAACGGCCGTTATCAGAACGAGCTGTACAGCGTGTATGGCAAAACCATCAGCAAGCGTTATCCGTTCAGCGCCAGCAGCACCAGCGACGTGGCGATCAGCGATTTCCGCGAGTTCTTCCGCGCTCAAGGCACCGTCGACCGTTTCTTCGACAGCTACCTGCGTCCGTTCGTCAGCGGCGATCCGGGCAACTACCGCATGCGCAGTGTCGATGGTCACAGCCTGCCGGTATCGAAGATGTATCTCGACCAGATGGCGGCGGCACTGACGATTCGTCAGAGCTTCTTCTCGATCAACCCGGCCGAGCCGACCGTGCAGTTCAAACTGGAGCCGTACACCCTCGACCCGGCGGTCAGCCGTTCCGAGTTCAAGTTCGGCGACAAAACCATGGAATACCGCCACGGTCCGATCCTGCCAATGTCGTTCAAATGGCCGACCGATGCTGAAGACGGTCGCACCAGTCTGGTCATGGACAAAATGGCCGGTCGCCCGATCGGCATCGAGAAGAACTCCGGCCCATGGTCGCTGTTCCGTCTGTTCGACCTGATGCAGACCGAGTACCTGACCGGTCGCGATGTGCTGGTGCTGAAAGCCGATGTAGGTGGCCTGCGCGCCAACTACCTGCTGACCAGCCAGCGCACGCCGAACCCGTTCGACATGGGCGTACTGCGCACCTTCCGTATGCCGGTGCAGCTCTGATGCTGGTGGCCAGTGCCTGGCGCAGCGCGGCGCGTACCGACCCGGGCAAGGTGCGGGCGCGCAACGAAGATGCCTTCCTCGACTCGCCACAGCAGGGGCTGTGGGTGGTCGCGGACGGCATGGGCGGTCATCAGGGTGGCGACATCGCCAGCCAGTTGATCGTCGCCAGCCTGGCTGAACTGCCGCAACACGAGGACTTCGACGAACGCCTCAAAGCCATTCGCCAGTGCCTGCACTGGCTGAACCGGCGCTTGGGGCAGGAGTTGACGGTCACTGCCGGACGCCACGACAGCATCATGGGCAGCACCGTCGTGGCGCTGTTGGTGGAAGGCAATCGCGCAGCCTGCATTTGGGCCGGCGACAGCCGTTGCTACATGTGGCGCGGGCAGCGGTTGTATCAGCTGTCCAAGGATCATTCGCTGCAACAACAATTGATCGACGAGCAACAGATGAGCGTCGAACAAGCGGCAGCGCACCCAGCGGCTCAGGCCTTGACCCGAGCCGTCGGCGCCGCCGAACAACTGACCCTGGATGTCCTCGAACTCGAGGTCTATCCGGGTGATGCGTTTTTGCTCTGCAGCGATGGTTTGTATCAGGGCCTGAGCAGCGATGCCCTTGGCAACGCCCTCAGCCTCAGCGCGCCGCACGTGGCGCTGGAACGTTTGTTCGACGGCGCCCTGCGTGGCGCCGCGCGCGACAACCTGACAGCCGTGGTGATCCGCCAATGACTGAAATCGAATCCTCAGTCGACGACTTGCTGATGAGCGAAGAACAGGCCAACAACCTGACCTACTTCGCCTTCGCCAAGGAAAACAAGGCAGAGCCTTTGCTGGCGCCGACCAAGGCCAGCATCGGTGCACTGCCGGACATACTCGCCGGTCGCTACCACCTCGAGCGTCTGCTCGGGGCCGGTGGCATGGGCGCCGTTTACCGGGCGCGGGATCTGCTGCACGAACAGTTCGGTGATCCCGATCCTTACATTGCGCTGAAAATCCTCAGCGAAGAATTTGCCGAATCGCCGGACGCCAGTGCCTTGCTCTACAGCGAGTTCGCCCTGACCCGACGCCTGCGCCACGACAACGTCGTGCGTGCACATACCTTTGAAGTCGACACCGACTGCCAGCGGGCCTTCATCACCATGGAATACATGCGTGGCCTGACCCTGGACAAATTGCTCTGCGAGCGGCCCCTCGGCCTGCCGTGGCAAGAGCTGCGCGACATCATCCTGCCGCTGCTCGACACGCTGGCCTACGCCCACGGTCGCGGCGTGCTGCACGGTGACCTGAAACCGAGCAACGTCATGCTCAGCGAAGACGGCCTGCGCCTGTTCGACTTCGGCCTCGGTCAGGCAGAGGAGGGCATCTTGCCCGGCCTGCCACACCTGAGCCGCGAACGCTTCAACGCCTGGACCCCAGGCTACGCCGCCCCCGAACTGCTTGAGGGCCAACCGTTGTCGGCCAGCGCGGACGTGTACGGCGTAGCCTGCGTGATCTATGAACTGGCGGGCGGCAAACACCCGTTCCGCCGCTTGCCCTCGACCCAGGCCCGCGACGAGCATCTGGAGCGCGAACTGCACGCCCCGGCGAACTTACCGAAACATGGCTGGCCAGCGCTGCGAACAGCGCTGAGCTTCAACCCGGCAGAACGCACCATCACTGCCCAACAATTGCGTGACGCCTTGGGCGCCACTTCGTCCTGGCTGCAACGTCTGCGACTTCGGGCGTAACGGATGACATTCGAACAGGGAGCACTTTATGTTCAACCCAGCTAACGAAACCCACTTCAGCCTCAAGGTCGAAGACTACGTCGGCGACCTGCAAGTGCTGTCGTTCACCGGCACCGAAGGCATCAGCCAGCCGTTTCGTTTCGACCTCGAACTGGTCAGCGAAAACCCGGATCTGGACCTCGAACAACTGCTGCACAAGCAAGCGTTTCTGGCATTCGATCCACAAGGCTCGGGCATCCACGGGCAGATCTACCGCGTCGCCCAAGGCGATGCCGGCAAGCGCCTGACCCGCTATAAAGTGTCGATGGTGCCGCAACTGCAATACCTGCATCACCGCACCAACCAGCGCATCTACCAGCAGATGTCGGCGCCGAAAATCATCGCGCTGATCCTCGAAGAACACGGCATCAAGGGCAACGCCTACAGCTTCCAGCTCAGCCAGCCGTGCCCGGATCGCGACTACTGCGTGCAATACGACGAAACCGACCTGCACTTCGTCCAGCGCCTGTGCGAAGAGGAAGGCATTCACTACCACTTCCAGCACAGCGACAAGGGTCACCTGCTGGTGTTCGGCGACGACCAGACCGTGTTCCAGAAACTCGGCCAGCCCACCGCCTACGTGCAAGGCAGCGGCATGGTCGCCGAAGAACCGGTGATCAAAGGCTTCAAGCTGCGCCTGGAAACCCGCACCAGCCGCACCACGCGCCGCGACTACGACTTCGAAAAACCGCGCCTGCAAATGGAAGCCGCGTACAAACCCGAAGGCGAGAGCACTGAGCCGGATCTGGAAGACTACGATTACCCCGGCCGCTTCATCGACCGCGCCCGTGGCAAGTTCCTCAGCCAGCGCGCCCTCGAACGCCACCGCGCCGACTACCGTCAGGCCGAAGGTCGCGGCGACCAGACCAAACTGGTCAGCGGCCACTTCATGGCCATGTCCGACCACCCGCGCAGCGAGTGGAACGACCTGTGGCTGCTCACCGAAATCTTCCACGAAGGCAAACAGCCGCAAGTCCTCGAAGAAGGCGTGACCAGCGACACCACCGACAACAAAGACGACTTCCACCAAGGCTACCGCAACACCTTCCTCGCCACCCCGTGGGACGTGTTCTACCGCCCGGCCCTCGAACACCCGAAACCGCGCGTCCTCGGCAGCCAGACCGCCATGGTCACCGGCCCCAAAGGCGAAGAAATCCACTGCGACCAATACGGCCGCATCAAAGTCCAGTTCCACTGGGACCGCGAAGGCCTGGCCGACGACAAAACCAGCTGCTGGCTACGCGTCTCCAGCTCCTGGGCCGGCGACCGCTACGGCGCCATCAGCATCCCGCGCATCGGCATGGAAGTCCTCGTCACCTTCCTCGAAGGCGACCCCGACCAACCGCTCGTCACCGGCTGCCTGTACCACAAGGAAAACCCGGTGCCGTATGCACTGCCGGCGAACAAGACTCGCAGTGTGTTCAAAACCCTTAGCTCACCGGGTGGCGGTGGGTATAACGAACTGCGCATCGAAGACAAGAAAGGTGCGGAGCAGATCTACATCCATGCCCAGCGCGATTGGGATGAGAACGTCGAGCATGACCAGAAGATTCGGGTCGGGAATGAACGCCATGACACGGTGGTTAAGAACACCTACACCGAGCTGAAGGCCGAGGAGCACCGCACCACGATCTCCGACCGCAAGGTTGAAGCGAAGCTGGATGATCACCTGACAATTGGGCAGAACCAGCATGTGAAGTTGGGGACTGCGCAGCTCACCAGCGTGGGGAAAGAGATTCACCTTAAGGCTGGGGACAAGATTGTTATCGAGGCGGGGACGGAGCTGACCATTCTTGGGGGTGGGAGCTTTATCAAGCTGGATGGCGGTGGGGTTACGGTTGTTGGGCCGGTGATCAAGATCAATGCCGGTGGGTCGGCTGGTTCCGGCACGGGGATCGGGATTAAACCGCCGGTGCTACCAGGGGCGGCGGATAAGGATAAGGCGGGGAGTTTGATGGATCAGGCGTTGTTGAATGCGTCTGAGGAAAAGATCAAACGCAAACCGAAACGCATGCTCAATTTTTCCGGTTAAGACATCGACGGCAATCCAAGCCACCAGGGATCAGAATTCAGGTAATTGGTAATGACAGAGACAACCAAGAAAGTAGAAAAATGGTCGTATCCCTTAAAAGTAGGGGCGGCAGGAGCGACGGATCCGCAGCAGTTTTATAAGGCTTTAGCCAATGCCAAAGATGGGTTCTATCCATTGGGGGCCAATGGCCTTTGGCATGGTGGTGTTCATTTCGATGAAGCCTCGGGTTTGGTAACTGACTTGGCGGAAGTTAAATGCATCGCTGACGGTGAAGTAATCGCTTATCGCATTGACAGCACGTACCCGAAATCCGCTTATGGTACGGCTGAGGCTGAATTTTCGACCGGTTTTGTATTGGTTAAACACCGATTGGAAGCGCCGGTGCAACCAGCACCCCCAGCTCCTGCTGGATCGCCCGCTTCACCGCCAGCGGCTGGTCCAAGCCTGAATTTTTTCAGTCTTTACATGCATTTGTTGCAGTGGAAGAACTACGAAGAAACGCCAGCATTGTCGCGACCACCCTTTTGGGGTGGGGGTACGTTGCAAGTCAAAGCGTCGGCTGACGACGAAATCCTCGGTTTGCGTGTTCGTCAGGAACCGCGTGGCAAGTCAGGGTACGCAACCGTGTTAACGGTTTTGAGCCGCGGTACGGTCGTCGAGACGGGTGAAGAAGAAAACGGCTGGCTTAAGGTGGTCAGCGTCACGCCCGCTAATACCGACCTCCAGCCCGGAACAGGCTGGGTATTCAAGAGAGAAATGACAGCCGGCTCGACACCCAACACTTACGTCATTGGTACCGCTGCAAAAGACCCGATGAATCCACCTCAGAAAGGTCTCGTTGTTCGCGCTACTGCGAGCCAGTCAGGCGCTGCAAAAGCAGTTTTGCCCCACGGCACGCAAGTCAGGATCGGGAGTGACGGGACGCGTGGCAAATACCAGAAACTGTTGGAAATTGTCAGCGGGAATGCTGTTCCACCGTTGGCTCCTGCTGAAGTGCTCGGTTATGTCTGGGAGGGGCAACTTGAAGCCAAAAGTGAGCCTGCCGAAAAGGACGCTGTGCATATCCTGACAACTCCATTCCCGATTACGGCGGGGAGTCTGATCGGCCATGTGGGCAAATATCAAAACCATTCGGATTCGGCCCCGAAGAATTTATTGCACGTCGAGGTGTTTAGCTGCGAAGACGTAAAGGCATTTACCGAACTGAGTAAAGAAAAAGCTGCGGGGTTGCCTGCGGCTGGAAAAACGCTCGTAAAAATTCCAAAAGACAGCGTGTTGGTCACTCACACGCAAGGAATGAGCGCAACAAATCCTCCGAAGGTGACGGATCCCCACAAAAAAGTTGGATATGACTTCTTTGTCCCAGTTGGAGTGTTGGACGCGCTACCAGCGGAAAAAAAGATCAAAGTTCCTGTTGTTATGGGGGGAACCACCACCTACACGCTTTGGTGGCGTCTGGACGGATTGCTTGGTGATGCAGAGGGGAATGAAATTAGCGGGTGGTTTGCAGAGCCGGACACTGCGTTGTCACGCCATTCTCCCTTTGAGTGGGAAGGTTTCAGCTTTATAGATGAAGCTGGGAGTAACGTGGATCATTTGGCCGCATTTCTTCATGCACAGGAAGGCCTTAGTGAGGAAGAACAAGCTAACTACCAGCCTAATATCGGTAACGCCGAAGAAGGTTCTACAAAGCAAAAGCTTTACAAAATACTAGACAGAAACGGTGATAAAAAGCTCACGCCTTCAGAAGTAAAAGAGGCTTTGAGTAAACCATGGTTCGCACAGCCGATTTCTCAGATGGTTACACGCTATGAAAACGAGTGGCAATTCAAACAAGAAAAATGGGATTCTCTGGATGAATTGATGGGCCATAGTGAATCAGAGCCACATAATGAATGGATTGAAGAAAAAGCAAGAATTAAAAAGTTGAGCTGGTGGGACAAGCTTGTCGGGCAGCATGGAATTACCAGTGATACTAATGTTCGCCATATTCATCCGATTGCGCTTATCGGTAGTTTTACTGCTCCACGTGATCTTATTACCTTAGAGATGCTTCGGGCTGCCAATCCAGCAGGAGAGGAGGCGCATCACGCCAATATTTTACCCTATCTCAATAAATATGCTTTGGCGTATAAGCTTGAACAACCAAAGGCTATTGCGCATTTTCTGTCTCAAGTTGGTCATGAAAGTCAACTCAGAGTTGTCGAAGAAGGTTTGAGGTTCAGCGCGCGGCAAATGAAAAAAACTTATGGATGCAGATACCATAATAAAGTGAATGGCTATAATGAGCAGACGGATAGCTGTGATTTTGGTGTGTTGAGAAGCAAACTTTGGACAGAGACAAGTCATTACGCGCTGAATGCTGAAAATCTTGCCAGTTACGTCTACGCCGATCGAATGGGTAATGGCAATGAGGCTAGTCGAGATGGCTATCGATACCGCGGCCGCGGAATGTTGCAGGTGACGGGGAAATCGGAATATCAACGGTTTACTAACGTACATAATCAACGCAACCCGTCGGATATTCAGGATTTTGTGGCAAACCCGGATCTTCTGGTTTCGTCGACCGAATACGGTGTTGAGTCTGCGTTCGTATTCTGGTTCACGAAAACTGGTCAGGGAGGCACTAAGTTGTGCGAGGTCGCCAAGACAGGAAGTGTGGCCGACGTAACACAAATGGTGAATGGCGGCCAAAACGGATACGCGGACAGGAACACTAGATTTCAAGCACTTGCTGCACTCATGAATATTAATTAAGAGGTCATTGGCTATGCTCCGTTTTTTCATGTTTGCTTTTGTTTTTCTTCTAGCAAATTCCAGCAGTGCGCAGGATTCTGATTATTTGCAGGGGCAGGTGATTCAGGGGCCGTTTAAAACTGACGTCGTAAGCAGAGGCGAATTATCATTCCTGCAGACGACTAGCGAGGAGTTCCCTGTTTCTTTGGTTCTGGATGTTGTTGGAGTCGACAATAAAAAAAATAGAAGTCTTGTCGATAAATACGATGTGGCTGGCTCAGATCCAAAAATCGAGTCTATTTTCTTTTATCCGGTGAAGGGTAAGAAAAACGTGCTTGTTTTGGTTTCATGGGAAATCACGAGCAGGGGTATTGGGACGTACGGAACGCTTTATCAAGTTTATGCGTATGAAAAAAGCGCGGACAATAAATTGGTTGTGAATAAGCTTATCCGGTTTGATAAAAATTTGAGTGGGATAGAAGGGTATCAAGAAGGTGAGGAGCAACATTTTCCTTATGTAAATGCAGGGTTGATCAAGTCTTATATCAAGAAAATAAATGGCGCTAAATAGTGATGGCTGCCAATGTTTTGCGTTTAATAGGGTAGGCCACGCTTTATTATGCTCGAACGTGGTTTGGCCCCGGCTCGCCAAGCGCAAAGCCTGAATGACTCAAAGATGAACATCATGAACCGTTTTGTTTTAACCCTGCTGGCCGCGCTGCTGCCGGTTTCAGCGGCCTATGCGCAGGATGACTGCAGCCATGTCACCTCAAGCCTGGAAATGGTGCCCTGCTCGGAGGCGGCGAAGAAGGCTGCCAATGCGCAGTTGAATGTCAGTTACAAGCATCTGATGACGCGGCTTGAATCTGACTATCGAATAGATCCGGCGTTGAGAAAAAAGTGGTCTATCAGTGGTCTGTCCCATTTTTCTTTCCTTTAGCTAAATAACACGCCGGAATCAAAGGGGACGGATTTATTTGTTGCGCTCGACCGCTTTGAATTTGGTTGAGAACTTAAATAGATCTGGCCCGCTTGTCGGTTCTGACTCTATCTTCTGTCGCAGGCCCGTTCAGAATTGAACGGATCACTGATTTTTTTACGGACGCCAAGGAATGCAGTTTTTCAGATTCAGCCTCATTTTTTTACTTTCAATACTGTCGCCTGTGGTCATGGCTGAGGGCACGATGATTGCCACCATCCTTCAGGCCGACTTTTCCAAAGACCCGGAAGTCCGGTTGCTTGTCAGAGTCGTTGATGTGGGTGGCGGTTCGGATACCCCTTCCATGGCGGTTCGTAATCAATGCCTGGAGAGGAAGGCGTCCGCAGAACGTCCTGGGCCGGATCCGTGCTTTTCGATAGAGATCACTGAGAGCGAAAAGCAACGGGCCATTGTTCGGCAAACGCTATTGAATGATCCTCAGCGCACAACCGACCCTATCTATTTGGAAATTGTTTATCGCTCGGAGGTCAGCGAGAGCGATCCGACGAATCACCATCAGCGATCCGCCACACTGAAGATCGAAGAAAACGGCCTCTACAATTGGAACAATGAAAGCGAACAGGCATTGGCGGACGTTGAGTGGTTTCCCTCGGGAAATGGTGTTCTTGATCTGATGGTTCCTGACGCGGATGCATTGTTGAACTCTGTATATCGGGATCGAATGAGCCGGCTGGACGAAAGCGGTCAGAAAGCACTGAGGGAAACTCAAAGAGCCTGGATGAAATTTCGAGATGCGGAGTGCCAGGCCGACCCGAAATTGCATAAATCAGTTTTCGGTGAGTGGTCCGATGCCTGCCTGATTCGCGCGACGATAGAGCGTGCTCGCCAATTGGCTTTGGCACCGGACAAGAACAGACGTTGAAACGGACAAGCCAGTGCATTGGCGCGAAAGCGTCTACTTGGATGAGCATGAACAAACTTTTCTTCTCTTTTTTGCGCTATTTCCTTTACGTGTGAGAGGGGACGGATTATTTGTCGCGCAAAATTATTTGATTTTGAGGCGGAGCGTAAACGTATCCGTTTCGATGGTGGGAAAATTTTTTATGTCTGATTCAATGAAAAATTTATATTCGCTCTCCTGCTGTTTGTCGTTAACCTTTTTGCTATTCAGTTCGGTCGCACTTTCTGCGAGTTTCGACTGTGGCAAAGCTTCGACGGACGTAGAAAGGAAAATTTGTAGTTCTCCTTCTTTGTCCGCAATGGACGAAAAGCTCAGTGAGGTCTTCAAACCGATAAAAAATCGGCGAGCTTTACAAATAATCGAAAGTGATTGGCTGGAGTCAGAGCGTAATTCTTGTGAGTCAGTGGAGTGCTTAGAGGACTCTTATGTTCGGCAGATACGCTTTCTGTCGCCGGTTCCAATTGCGCCTAGGCCAACTCAGAAAGATATTAAGTTAATGTTGGGTGATAAACCCTACACACAGTTTGAACGTTCATGGAAGGTCATTGATTTAGCATGGCTTCCCAATGAAAAAGGGACTGTCGAGCGATTTTTGATCTCTGCTGAAACAATTTCAGGCATGTTGCATGTCATCGTGTTTGAAGGGCATTTTGATGCGGCGATGATTGCGTACCGGGGTAATCTATATGAGTACGTTGATCGCAACGACAGGCCGGTATTGCACACGATTGCGAAAGATATCGGTTTTGATGGTGCTTTGAGTTTGGGTTCAAACGACGAAGGGAAAAGATTCGCGGGAATCTTCGATGGGGCGTTTTTCTATCGACAGCAGCTCTCTAAGAATCAGCTGCGGGGGATGGTTTATAAGCTCGGTTCAAAATCTCCGCCATTGGAAAGCAGTTTGCTGTTCCAGCAGTGGCCAAATACTGATGAAAATGCTGTTAGTGGTTTGACATTCGGTTGGGGGGGTGATTATGGAAAATTGCAAGCGTACTACTCGCACACCTCAGGGTATGAAACGATAGCGCAGGCTGGTCGGCCCGAGGCTGGTTGGAATATATATGCTCCGATTTGGAGCAAGTCACGGCCGACGTTTTATTTCAAGAATGGTGATGAAACTATTTGGCGTGCCAATGTTGCGGATAAGACGTTAACAAAAATTGCGAAGGCTAGTGATGAAGGAATGATCCAGAATCCTACCCCTGTCGATATTAATGGGCGCGAAGCAGTCGTTTATCTGAATGGATCTACTCTGAAAATGGCTATCTCCCTTGAAGAATAAGCACGACTTGAAAATACACTTTCGCAAAATATTGTTGGAATTTGCCTTGAGTAAATATCTTATTCCGGTGCTTCCCGCCGTGCTGATTGGTGGTTTATCTCTGTTGGGGGGACATGCATTTGCTCAAGATGCATGTGTCGATATCACTACGAACTCTCAGAGGGAAAGATGTTCTGTGAGTGCCAAGGCTGCTGCAGATGCGCAGTTGAATACCAGTTATCAAGAATTGATGGTTCGGCTCGAAGGTGGATATCAGACCGATCCAATTCTTGCGGCGAGCCAAAAGGCAACGGTTCAGGAGGCTCAGCGCGCCTGGATCAAACTGCGCGATACCGATTGCCAGGTCGATGCGTTGGAGACGGAACCGGGCTCTTCGGCGCATGTGGCAGCGGTGAACAATTGCATCGCCAGTATGAGTCGTGACCGTTCAGTGTTTTTGGACAATATCGCGTCCGATACCGGGAGTGGCCCGACAATTGGACGTGGCTCGTGCCCTACGCAAGACTTTGCACAGTTTCTTCCAGCATTCTCCGCTAATGCCGAATCGCAGAAGCGACTAACTGCGCAGGCCGTGAAGCTGCTGGTATTAAAGGGGACGTCGGATATAGGGCGGATTGTGACCTACGTTACTGCGGAGGTGGGACGCGATATGGCGTTTCCCTTAATGGTGGCCGTGCCCGATGGGAAAGTGGAAGGAATAGAGATCGAGAAGGTGGATGACCGCCACGTTAACGTTGTGGATAAACGCGCTGGCAACAGCAATATCAAGATTTTCAACTTTTCGCGGAAGTCCTGCTGGACGCTTGATGGGGTTGAGGACTGGTCGATTCCTGATAAAGAGCTTTCTGTAGCCAGTACGCGGAAAATGAGTCGTGCGGAGAATTTCTGTTGGCAGCGCGGACAAGGATTTGCTGGCTTGGGCGGCCTTGAGCAATACCGACTGACAGGAGAACTTTTTGAGGCGACTTTGGAAAATTACCTGTGCGCGGCCGCTTCAGGTGATCCTATATCTAGTTCGGCTGCGGCCGGGCTGAGTCTGTCGGGTATGGCCCCGCAATTGGAATACGGCAAAGTTGAGGCTCTTTTCAAAGCAGCAGCCGTTGATTCACCGAGCGGTGCTGAGTCGTTGGCTGGCTTCTATTGTTTTGGCAATGAATTGGCCGGTTCAGGACCCTGCCAGCGCCCGCTGGACGTTGAAAAAGAGTTGATTCGTGCTACCACCATGGGATCAACGCATGCATTCGTTTCGTTAGGCGATTATTGGAAAAGCGGCGATCTAGGAAAGAAAGATACTCCTCGCGCCTTGGCCTGTTATCAGCTTGCTGCCGACAAAGGTAACGACTCGGGCATCAATGCGATTAAGCGACTTCAGTCCGAAGTGGCCGAACCGATAGTGGCCAGCAGCTGCTTTTAGTGCGGTTAAGTGAAGAAGGGCGTTTACAGCGCCCGACGCCTTTTCACCTCGATGTGATTAAACGCGTTCCGCCATCATGGCTAACGCGTTTTCATATGCGCTGAGCCAGAATCCGCAGCGCTTAAACGTTTAATACTTGAGCATCTGACGACCGCGATTTTCCTTTAAACTCCCCACCCCCAAGGAATGCGCTCAGGACATGGAATGCCAGCCCCCTCGACCTCGCTTCGCCCCGCGTTAGTGCTCTGGCTATACGCAGCCGCAATCGTGCACATCCTCGCCGGACTCACCCTGACCTGGGCCGGGCATTCCGGTTTACTCGACGGCTATCTGCAAGTTCTCGAACTCGCATTCTGGGGCACCGACCCGGTGCCCGCCGCCGGCCACGAACAACAAGTCTGGTGGCTCGCGCTGTTCGGCGCGACGCTGCAAAGTTATTCGCTGTACATGCTCGCGTTGGTGCACTTGGGCAATCGCTTGAAAGCCCCGGCAGTCTGGGGCTGGTTGAGCGCCGGCATCCTGTTATGGGCGCCGCAGGACATGTGGCTCTCAGCGCAACAACAGGTCTGGTCGCACCTGTGGCTCGACGGTTTTGCGTTGCTGGTGTTGTTGCCGCCGCTGTTCTGGTTGTATCGGCATGACCGCCGAAAATCCCCTTCAGTAAAGGCACCGAGCCAATCCAACCCGTTTGCCGGTGGCGCTTTCAAACGCGTGCTGATCACCGGCGGCACCGGGTTTATCGGTGAAGCCTTGGTCAACCAACTGCTCGACGCCGGCCACTCGGTCAGCGTACTGACGCGCGATCCGTTGAGCGCGGCCAATCTATTCAACGGCCGCGTCCGCTGCGTGCATTCGCTCAGCGAACTCAGCCACGACAATTCCTTCGACGTAGTGATCAATCTCGCAGGCGCACCAGTCGCCGGCCCACGCTGGACTCCCAAGCGTCAGGCGCAACTGCTCGCCAGCCGAGTCGGCACCACCGAAGCGCTGATGACCTGGCTGAAGAACACCCAGCACAAACCAGCGCTATGGATTCAAGCCTCGGCCATCGGCTTCTACGGCGTGCGCGATGCCAGCGAAAGCCTCGACGAACACGCCAGCAAGGGCGACGGTTTCATGGCCGAACTCTGTGCGCGCTGGGAAGCCGCCGCGCAACCGGCCACGGAGTTTGGCGTGCGTCAGGTGGTGCTGCGCCTAGGCGTAGTGTTCGGTCCCGGCGGTGCGTTGACGCCGTTGCTGCTGCCGTTCCGTCTGGGTTTCGGCGGGCGCATGGGTGATGGTCGGCAGATCATGAGCTGGGTGCATCGCGACGATGTGCTTCAGGTGATCGCGCGGGCGTTCAACGACGACACTCTGCGCGGCGCCTACAACATGGTCGCGCCCGAAACGGTCAGTCAGGCAGCGTTCGCCGAGCAGGCCGGCAAGGTCCTCAAGCGTCCGGTGTGGTTGCACATTCCCGCCGCGCCAGTGCGTGCAATGGCGGGGGAGATGGCGCAGCTGTTTTTCGATGGTCAGCGCGTGGTGCCGCAGCGTTTGACCGAGGCCGGTTACACATTCCGCTATCCAACTCTCGACGCCGCTCTGCGCGATCTGACCTGAGGATCGCTCATGAGCAAGCCGTTGATGTACCTACTGGCCGGCAACGGCAGCGCCGCTGATTGGTGGGACGACGCGCTGCCGCACTTCCAGCGTTACGAAGTCGTGCCGATGGAGTTGCCGGGCTTTGGCGCCAACCCGCAGCCGCCTTGCGAGGATCTGGCGGACTACGCGCAGACCTTGCTGGCGATGACACAGCAGGGCAGCGCGATCATGGCGGTCGGGGTCAATGCGTTGCTGGTGCTGCACGCGTTGCAACGTCGGCCCGGGCACTTTTCGCGCAGTGTTCTGTTGGCGCCGGTTGGGGCATTTTTGTGGCAGCGTCGATTGCCGGCGCTGATGTCACCGCTGCCGATCCGCAAGACCATCCACTGGCTGCTGTCGAACAAGCCCAAGTTGTTCGCCCGCAAGTTCTCCAACCAGACCTGGACGCCCGCGCAGTACCAGCGCATGGGCGCCGGCTATGCGCGCTGCCGTGCGTTTGTACCGCATTGGGATCTGATTCGCGCCGATACCGCGTTGCCACTGCTGGAGTGGATCACCGATCCGGTCGAGCTGGTTTGGGGCGATCAGGACGCTGTACTCGGCATCGAGCAAGCGGCAGCGTGGTCGGCGATTCTCGCCCGCGCTGATCTGACCATCAGCCTGAAACCCGGTTGGGGTCATTACCCGTGGATCGACTCGCCCGCGCAGTTCGCGCAGTGGCTGGAGTCGGGCGAGCGCGGGTTTGTTGCGCACACCAAGGGCGGGCGTTTGCGTCTGGCTGAACTGGCGCGGCAAACGGTACCGGCAGCGCTGACCCTCAACGATTACACCGATCCGCGTCTGCCGGCATTTCTCGCCGCCCAACCTGATGTGACCTGGGCGGTGCGCTCCTCCAGTTACGGTGAAGATCAGGCCGACTCGGCGAATGCCGGTTTGAGCACCACCTATCTGCGCGAACCGACCGCCAATGTGCCGAAACGCATCGCCGAACTCACGGCCGAAGGCGTCGAGGAAGTGGTGGTGCAACGCTTCATCACCCCGGTCGTTTCCGGGATCGCGTTCGTGCGACATCTCTCGGTAGAACTGGAATGGGTTGAAGGCCATCTCGAATCGCTCGCCGACGGTCACGTCAGCCCATCGCGGGCAACGCTTTCGCGGCTCGGCGATGCCTGGCGCAGCGGCATGTTCACGCCGTCCCACGGTTTGACCGAAGACCTGCTCTGGCGCTTTCTGCAAGACGTGCTGCGCGTGTTCCACTACGTGCCCGGCGACGTCGAATGGGCCTGGGACGGTGCGCAACTGTGGCTGCTGCAATACCGGCCGATCAGCGACTACGGCTGGCGCCGCCACCTGACCGCCGCCAACATCGCCGAGATCCTGCCGCCGCAACCGAGCGTGCTGGTGGAATACGCCCAGCGCCGCGCGGCAGCGAGTATCCCTGCGATCATGGCGCGTTGGGATGCGCGGGTGTTGCAGGACAACGAGCCGTTCACCGCAGTGTTCGGCGGCGCGTCCTATATCAACAATGATCTGTTTCTCGCCCGGCTGGCCGACTGGGGCATCAGCGCCAGCAACTACGCCGGTGAAGTTGGTGGTGCGACGCCGCATCTGCCGTGGCAACCGCTGAAGATGCTGCGTTCGTTGCCGCTGTTTTTGCGTATGCAATGCAGGGCCCGCAGCCATTTGCTGAACCTTGAAAATGGTTTGCAGCGCTTTGATCGGGAGCTGGCCGAACTCGTCGCCCAAGCTGCCGATGGTCAGCAATTGGCGGACTGGTTCACCCGGTTTTACGTGTTCGTGGTGCAAGGCAATCTGTGCATTGCCACGGCGCTGGCCAGCAGTGGCGGTGATTGGCTGGGTCGCCCGCCGACCGCTTACGACAACCTTGAAAACAGCCCGCATCGATTGCCGTGGGAAACCGATCCCGCTACGCCTCGACCTATGGCGACTGAGCTGCCGTTACAAGCATTCCCGCAATGGTCAGGGCTGATCCGCCTAGCGCATTCGACCGGCCTACCGGGCCTGCGCGGTTACTACCTGCAAGTGCGCGAGTGGTACCGCGACAACCTCATGCGCATCTTCTTCCGTCTGCATCACGCCATGCCGCTGGCGGATCGCGAGTACTGGTTTGCACTGCACCCCGATGTGCGCACCCGCGATGGCAGCTTTTGGCAGGACGGTCGCGAAGGTGCGGAGCAGGCCACCGGGTTCATGATTTATCCGGGGCAGGTGCAAGGCATCCTCGGCGCCGACATCCTGCTCGAAGACACCCTTGATCCGGGGCGGCATGCGCACTATCAAGCGGCGCGGGCGGTGATTGCGCGAATGGGTGGGCGGTTGTCGCATGGCTCGACGTTGCTGCGGGAATTGCGCAAGCCGTCGGCGGTGATGCCGCAGGTTGATCCGGCGTGGGTGGGGTGTGAGGTGTTGTATCGGGATGGGGATTTGGAATTGATCAATTCGAAGGATGCGAAGTGAAACTACGATGCCTCCGCGAATTGATCTTTGGTCTGTTCGCGTTTTTACAGGTGGATTATGTGACTGCCGCAGGTCCTGTATTGGTCGGTAACGAACCCGGCCAGTCGCCGGTTGCGCAAGGCCCGACCGAGGCAGTTGTAGACATGGGTCCGTGTCGGTTCTCCATGCCGCTGCTGCAGAACCAATGGCTGAAGTTCGACGATTTCTATTCGGTATTTATCGCAGCCAAACAACTGCCCAAACCGTCCAGCGCCCCCAGCTTGTGGCAAGCGCAGACGTTGAGTGGTGCCGACTGGCACTTCGAGAAACACGGTGACCTGAGCCAGCCGTGGTTTGGTTTGATGTGTGAAAACTCGGAGTACTTTTCGCTTCTCACCGACTGGAAACCCCCGGTAGACGATGCGTTTGCGGTGCAAGTCCTGCGTGACGACAACGATCGCAGGTGTCCGGCGACTCGTACCGATCAGGGCTGGGTACCAAACTCTCTGGCGGGTCGTGCGAACACCTACACCTTCGAACAATGGGGTGGGGAGAACTCTTCGGGTTTCATCTTCGGTTTCCACGACAAGTCACGACGGCACATTACCCGCATCGCTTTTTGCCTGCTGAGGGGCAAAGACGTGCTGATCGGCTCGGCGGAATCGGGTTCATCCACCCCATTGGCGATCAGCAACGAAGGGTTCGAGCAAATCAAGAAAGCGGTGCGCGGCATTGCCTTCGAATGAACACACCCACAATGACTTGCGTCGATGGAGCTACAGCGTGAAAGGATTTTCGGTTCTTCTCGGCAGCTTGATATTGGCTGCCGCGTCCATGGCATTCGCTGCCGATCCAACCTTCAAGGATTACACCGTCACGCCAGTTTTCACCGGCCCCAACCATAAGCTGGTGCCGCAAGAAAACAGCAGCCCAATGATGGATCAGGCAAGGGTGCAAGCCCTGAAAGGCAAGGTCAACTTCGCCGGCCATTACATCCTGCACAGTCTCGGTTGTGGCGGCAGCGCCATTTGCGGCGAAGTGCTGGACGCTCAAACTGGGGAAGTCGTTGGCGGGCTGCCCAATGCTTATGACGGCAGTACGTTCGGCATGGTTTACCATCCCGAGAGCCGCATGATCATGGTGTCCGGCATCACGCTCGACGGCGAAGAAGATGCGCAGGGGAATGCTTTGGAGAGCGGCAACCGGGATCGTTACTACGAGTTTGTGAGCAACGAATTCCGGCTGCTGAGCATGACCGACGTGGAATCGTCGCCGATGGATGAGGAGTGAGTGGATGAACCGTCTTCTCGCGGGCGGTCTTAAGTGGTTGATGATTGTCATGAGCCTGTCAGCTTCAGCCAATGCCTTGTCTGAAAATATTCAGATCGTGGGGGTTGGCGGGCACTTAGTGACGCTGAAGGACAAGACATGGGGCAGGCCTGCTGCGGAGGCGGCGGTTGCCTCGTTTACCGCCAATGGAAAAACGTTTCCCCTCTATGTACCCGCGGTGGGTACTGAAACGCATGAGGCTTGGTTAAGTCCCGACAAGAAAACATTGCTCCTCCTTCAGACTCTGTATGGCGTTGTCATTGGCCAGGAGGGTGAAGAAATCCCGACAGAGGAAACTGGTTGCGGGGTCATTTCAATGGAGACCGGTTGCGTGCTCAGTCAGCACGCAGCCAGGTTTTGCTACGGCAAGTGGGAGGGCAATCGGTGGACTTCCGGGGAAGAGGATGCGCCTGATCTCGTAATGCAGACGCCGTCTCCAAAGGACTTATTGAAGCAGGTCTCAAATATTGAGATGCCGCAATCTCGCGTGGAAGAACTCGCATTCAATCTTCGCACTATAAGTCCAGAGTCCTATATGGCTTGTCACCCACCAGCGCGCAATGTTCAAGCTTTTAACGACTTGGCCTTCTATTTGGCCGAGGGCGGTAGAGATGAGTTGGCGCTGAAGTTTTATCGCGGCGTTGAGGCCGTTGGTAAACGCACGGTGCTGATGTTGAACATCGCCGATTCACTCTGGCGCCTCGATCGTACAGACGAAGCGCAACGCTATTACAGTCAGTACCGCGACGCGATGAGCGCCGACGGCAAGGCGCAGAAAGTTCCGCAACGAGTCATTGAGCGAACTGCACATCAAGGAATGAAAAATTGAACAGGATTGTCCGCTTTATCGCGTTACCTCTTGGGATGCTATGCGCGTTATATGCGCACGCCGAGGACGAATGCGAAGTCATTACCTCTAGCTTGGAATTTAATCAATGCGTGGCGGCCGAACTTAAGCGGGCCGACGCCAACCTCAATGCCAGCTACAAAAAGCTGATGGCAAGGTTTGAGGTTCAGCAAAAACGCGACCCTGAACAGGGCAAGGCTTTCATGGCCATCGCCAGAGAGTCACAGCGTGCGTGGATCAAGTTGCGCGATACCACATGCCCGCTCGAAGCCACGGATATCGACCCTGATACGGCGCTTCACTCTACAACCGTCGATAGCTGCATCATCAGAATGAGCCTGGAACGCGCTGCATATCTGGACAGGATCGTGGCAGATGACTCGGGTGATGTGGTTGATATGAATAAGGTGTCCAGATCCGGCGCGAAGCGTTACCAGGATGTAGTCGCGCGCTATCTCTACTCGTTCGACAACCCATGCTTGACGGTCCAAATTCTCGCGCCTGACGGTGGATGGCGAGTGTTGTCATTGACGCGGTTCTGCAGTTTTGACGGCAAGTCATTCCAGTCCGGTTACGCCGATGCTGGATTCGAGGCCCCTGTATTTACAGATGACGGTCTGCACCTGACGTTAAGCACTACGGAGCTTCGCGCGCCCGGTGAGAAGCGTCGCGCCTGTGTGATTCCGATCAAGAACGAGCAAATAAAAGCGCTGAAATGTGGCGAACCTGAGTCATCGTGATGCCCTCGCGCTAGTTATTGAAGATTGATCAATTCGTCGATCGACAAGGAAGTAATGGAAGTGAACAGGTTTTCAAGTTGTGTGTGCTTGCTCGCATCGATCATCGGTTTTACCGCGCAAACGGCAACGGCGGATGACCTGCAAACCATCAAGCAAATGCATCCGCCGGTGGTGGCAACGGTGGGCGGGCAGAAGATCACCGTGTTGTTCTTGAAGAACACACTCAAAGGTCAGACGACAGGTGCCTACGTTCCCGGTGGGGAGGTTTTCTACACGACAATGAGTGCCACGAGGCCAGAGCTCTCGTTTGTGGCGCCGCTCGTGGGTGATGAAGTCGCATCGGTGTTTTTTTTCGAACGCAAATTCCCTGAGCGAGCGGGGAAGTCCCTTTACGTGCTCATGAGGCAAAAAGAGTCAAACGATGGTTTCGAAGGCTACACCTATTGGACGCTGGAATTGCCACTCATCAAGCAGGGCGAACAGTTGTCGTTGCGGTTTTTTCGCGGTGATCCACCAGACCCCGAATTGCAGGATTGCCGAGACGGCCGAGACCTTGAAAACAGCGTAGATGTTGTGTGTGCCTACAAGGATGCAACGAGTATCAAAAAGCGTCTGGCAGGCCTTGATGCAAAAATCATTGCCGATTCGAAACTGCAACAGGAGATCCGCCAGAAAGCGTTAAAGATCGACGCTGAAGTGTGTCCCTCGCCCGACTTTTCAACATTCCTCTCAGCCTTCTCTGAACGCGCGGAGTTGCAGAAAGCCTTCGTCCTACAGCCGCTGAAAATGGTCACGACCGTGGCCGGCGACCCCGAGCCCGAGATGCAAAAAAACAGCCTCAGCGGTGATCAGCTCAAGTTCCCAATAATCCCGGATCTGGCGAAGCGAGAGGCCCAGGGCCTGACGTTGACCGTCAAGGAAGAGCAGGATGCTCACGCCGTCGCCATCCTGCAGAAACCGGACACCGATTATGTATTCGAGTATCGGTTTGTTCGTGGGCAATGCTGGTGGCTTGAAGAAGTGATGGATTACTCGCTTTGAAACAGGTGGCAAGTTGAAAAGATTAGGCTTGATCGCGTTATTGCTGTGTTCTTTCTCTGTGGGGGCAGGGCCGATGTTCCCGTCACTCGAGTCTTGCATGGCCGCCGACAGCGACTGTGCGCTGGCGCTGAAAGACGATTTCCTGGTGGACGCTAAATCCGGGCAACGTCTCTCCGAAAGGCCGGTATCGGCCGGAGCGATGAGTGTTTTCTGGCTGTATCGAGATGGCGAGCGCTACATCCTGGAGGAGGAAAACTCCTCACAGGCGAAGTCGCGTCGCTGGCTGGTATTCACCTACGACAGCGGAAAAGTGGTGCTCGACGGCGCTTATGTTTTCTCGATCGACATTGATATGAACACCGGGCCCTATTGGCATGGCTACGACTGCCGAGGTGATACCAAGCCGTTCGCCGTGCCCACGAAAGATCCGTTCAATGAAGTCGCTTTGGAGGAGTTGTGTGGGGAGGCCGAAGGCTGGGTCGTCTCGGGCGGGGATACCAAGGTGCCGGTGTCGGCCAAAGGGCTGGCCGTCAGTGTTCCCGTTTATCACGCCCGCAACCGTGATGGTTCAGCGACGTATCTGTTCACTGAAAGCGATGTTCCGGATCTTTCAAAGCTGGTTTGTTTGTCCAATTGCGCCGACGTCACTCAAATACCTGAACGCGTTTCGCAAGAAACAGCGACATTGCAGGGCGGGCGGAATGGAACGTTGTGTTCGGATGATGAAGATATTTACTTCAGTTGCCCGTTGCAGGGTGGCAAGTCGGTTTCCATTTGTGCGCAAGGGAACAGCAAACCCACGGCCGGTTCTGTTCAGTACCGATATGGTGTTCCGGGAAAAATAGAAATGGTCTATCCGAAGACGGCTTTGCCGCCCAAGGGGAAATTCTATGTTGTGAATGCGTCGGAAGGCAGCGTGGACCTGAACATCATCAAGTTTAAAAGCGGTGCTTATACCTATCTCACTAACCAGGCTTTCGTTAGTTTCCTGACGGTGCTCAAGGACGACAAGGTGGTGTTCCGGCAGCGTTGCGGCGCAGGGGAGCATTCCTACATAAACCGCGCAGCGCTCCGGGGGTTGGAAACACGCCAGAAAAGCGCAGAGGACTTTCGTTAGTCGTTGTTGTTGAGGATCAGAAAGGGGACTTAACCTCCCTTTATTGGTAGTCAATCCCGTCTCGCCGATGCGTGATGAGTCAGCGACAGGGATAGAATCTGCGGTTTTCTTCGATCAGATAATCAATGTCGGGGTGTTTCCGGCGGCTATTCAAGAGCTTTCAAATATCGCTACTCTCTCGACCTTCAAAATTGCCATTGATTATCCATGCCCAAGAATCAAAGGGGCGGGTGGCGCCGCCAGACAGGGCGATCCAGTCAAATTTCGAGACCCGAGAGGTTTCCATGAAAAAGTCCAAACATGAACCTAAGCCTATGATGGCTGCCCGGCTCCAGGCTGAAGCTCGTGAAGTTTTGGCCAAGCGTTCCGATAAGCGCAGCCGCTTTCTGGATGTTGCTCTGTCCAATGGCAGTGATTTCGAGCCTGTCGGTCGCCTAGCTGGCTGAAGGTTCCGGATTCTCAAAAAAGCTGCCGTGATTGGCAGCTTTTTTTCGTCTGGGTTTTTACAGACAGTTGCAGAAAGGGGACTTAACGTCCCCTTTTTTCATCCGCAAATCTCGCTACGACTTGGCCGCCACGCTTCGCACTTCAATCTGGTCGAGCGTCCCTTCCACCATCAATCTCACGCCGTCCGCCATTCTGCTCAGGGCCAGTGCAACCGAGCGTCGGGAGCCGTGGAGGTCGTCGGCGAGGTCGCAGGCGATGACGCTGATGGACAGGAGATCTTCGGAGGCGTTGGCCATGAGGGCTTCGGCGTCGGTGCCGGGGGAGAGTTTGAAGAGGCCGTTTTCACGTTTGGGATGTGGTTCGACGGCTGGTTTGAAATGGTGGTCGAGGGCGCGTTCGGCGGCTTCGTGGAATTTCTTTGATTCCAGGGTTTCGTAGGGCGAAACGTCTGGAGATTCTGGGGGATTGGGTGTTGGTTTGATCATAGGTATTTTCCGAGTTATGGAGCCAACACCGTTTCGCTTGCTTCGAAAGGGTGGCAGCTGTGTATAGGTGTGCAAGACCGGACTCGGAACCGGCAGACCCGAAGGCCTCCCATACACAGCCGCCATAACAGTTCGCGAGCATAGGAAAACACTCGGCGAATAGCCATAACTGAATGCATGACGAGTCTGGACTTGCACGTCCGTATCACCGATTTTGCGGCGACCCACAGAGCCTATCCCCACCGCACCAACTCGCCTAGTTCATGGACAGCACCGCACTTTGCAGGAAATTTCCCATAGGTTCGCGGGCCGGAAGATCAAAAGATCGCAGGCTTCGCCAGCTCCTACAGGGATGTGTTTCAACAGGTGTAGGACGTTGCCTGCGGAATCGTGACTTGGCGGTCATCGTGCGGGAATTGGACTGCATCATCCTCCAACAGAGTCAGATACTGGCGTTATCGTCCGAATCCCTTACACTGCCCCGGCCGTTCATTTTCCTTTTGAGGCTGTGCGCATGAAATTTCGTTTTCTTCTGTGGATGATGGGTTTGTTGATGGGTAAGGCCAGCCGGACAAATCCTGCGTTCCAGCAGCAGTTGAGTGACAAGGATCTGGTATTTCAGCTACAGACGCTGGACGGGAAAGTGGCGCGGCATTTCGTGGTCAAGGATCAGCGCATCACCAGCAAGTCTGGCGTGGTCGCAGAGCCGGCGTTTGCGATTGCGTTTAAAGATGCCGGTTATGGCTTTGCGACGATGCAGGCGAAGAACAAGCAGTTGGCGTTTATGCAGGGCATTCAGGACAAGTCGATCCAGCTTAAGGGCAACCCTGCGCTAGTGATGTGGTTTCAAGGGTTGATGAAGTATTTGAAACCAAGAAAGGCGAAGGCTAAAGCTTAGGAAGTCGCTGGCTAGAACAAACCCATGCACGCGCACTGAATAACGGTGCGCTTGTCTTGTAAGGCCATCATTGTGGCTCGCAAAGACTGCCGGACTGTCATTTCTATCAGGTGTTTCGTGCACAGTCGCGATGTTCTACTCAAGTTCCAGTTCCGGCATTAAGGGACTTAACTGACTTGATGGAGCAAGCTCATGACGCAGACACACAGTATTTCGATCCCTAGGTCTCTCGATCCGACATTTGCTCAGGATGGCGTGCTGACCTTACCGATACCTGGTATCGCGGGCGACGAAGCGGCGGCGGTCCTGGCGCTCCCCGATGCAAAATTACTCGTTGCGATACCTTTAACGGGAGCGAATGCCCCGGTTGCCATTGCGAGGCTGAATGACGACGGTTCGCTGGACGAAACCTTCGGTCCGGCGCGCAGAGGTTTTTTTGAAATAGCGCTGGAAGGGGCTCGGATCAGCTATGTATCCGGTCTCGATGCGCTTGAGGATGATGGTTGGCTGATACACCTTCAATATTCCTCGACTACCTCCAATGACGTTGGCCTTGCACTGGTCCGCCTGAAAAATACCGGTGAACTGAACGACGCGTTCGGCACCAACGGCATGCGGTTTATCTCCCATTACGGCAACCCCCATCCCGCTAGCGTGCCGCGTGAGGCAAGTCACCCGAACACCGGATCCTTACAGACTGCCCGCGTCCCATCACGATCAACGGCCCGGCAGGTGGATGGCAAAATCGTCCTGCTCCATTTAGTGTTTTTTGATGATGCACCACTGCCAGCGGGTGTTGTGATTCGTCTGCTAGCGGATGGCTCACTCGATCAATCATTCAACGGTTCGGGCTATGTGGTTGTGGATGTCGCCACATCGAATAACGTCTACGGCATCGCCATTCAAGCCGATGGCAAGGTGCTGGTCTGCGGTTCATACCAGGACGGATCGGGAGGTCGTGGAGTTTTTCTGACGCGTCTGGACGCCAGTGGCGCGCCGGACAGTCAATTCAACAACGGTGTGGCCGTGTTGATGCCCGATGATGAAGGCGAGAGTTTTCTGCAATCGATTTCGGTACGTGAAGGCGATGGCAGGATTATCGTCGCGGGCCAAGCCCAGCGTGGTGGTCTCGACGGTGGGTTGATCGCTGCATTCACGACCAGCGGCGCGGCCAACCTTGTGTTCAATGGTGGCAAGCCGCTGTTTTCGCCGTTACTAAAAGGGTTGGCGTGGACGCATACCTCGCAGGTGGGTGGTTCGATCGCTGTTGTCGGTCAGGGTGAATCAGCCATGGTAACGGCGCGTTTCCTTGCTGATGGAAAACCGGATACGGCTTTCAACGGTACGGGGCATGCGCTGTTTGAAGACAGCGCAGGGGAAGCCTTTGCGCGAGGTTTGGCCGTCATGGGGGACAGCCGGATCGTGGTGTGCATCGAACTCTCCGTCCATTCTGATCTTCCCAACGTCCCTGGGCGTTTCGTGCGCTATGTGGCGGGCACGCCATCCTTGAATAACGATCCGACCTTCGGCGACGGTGGCATCCTCAGATTTCCATTCCCCGGATTCTCGGGATATGACGTCAGGGCGCTGCTGGCGCTGCCGCAAAACAAATTGCTGGTTGCCGTTCGCCTTTCAACGCCCGGTGCACCTACGCAGGTCGTTCGTCTGCTTGAAGACGGTGCTCTCGACTCAGCTTTCGGTGGAGAAGGCTCCGGCTCCGTCGAGATCAGGCTGAAAGAAAATTTTTACATGAGCCGGATCCTCGGGTTTACACCGCTGAGCGATGGCGGCTGGCTGGTTCGTGCTCAGTACACGGAAGAGGGCGCGAATAACTCGACGGGCCTGGTGCTGGTCAGACAGCGCGAGGACGGGCAACTGCAGACGTCTTTCGGGGAACAAGGTGTGCTCTATCTTCCCTACGCGAAGATGGGCGGCGGCGGATATACCGGGGTGGTGCAAGCGTCTGCCAGCGGTGCCGCAGGGAATGGCGCGGCAGGGATGGTCGCTCAACAAATGGACGAAAAAATCGTCGTGGTCAGTAACGTTGAGGATGCTTCCCGCCGGACAAAAGGTATCGTTCTGAGGTTCGAGCCGAATGGCTCACCCGATACGACCTTCAACGGCACGGGCTTTGCGTTCTTAGAGCTTGCAGAGATTTCGCCTTCTGACATCGTTGCGCAAGCGGCCGCGACCCAGGCTGACGGCGCCGTGGTGATCTGCGGCAATTACTTTGCGGTGAGTGCGCATGGCGCCTTCGTTACTCGTTTCGACGCTACGGGTAAGGTTGACACAGGTTTTGGAATCAAAGGCGCGGTGGACGTGCCCCACGATCAATGGATAAGCCTGGACGTTGCGGCAATCGTCGACGACAAGATTGTTGTGGCCGGCGGTGCGGCGGTGGAGGGCGTCTCTCAGGGCTTGATTGCGGTGCTCAATCTCAGCGGCTCCTACAATCGGGTGTTCAATGATGGTCAACCACTGATTTCGTCACCTGTGTCCCAAGGCGTCAGATGGTTGCATTGTGTGCCGCGTACGGACGGTTCAGTCATCGTTTGCGGTAACAGTGGCACTGGCGCGCTTGATGAGAATCTCAGCGCGGTCACCGCACGCTTTCTGGCGGATGGTTCTCCAGACTCCTCTTTCTTTGGTACAGGATTTACCGTTTTCAATGAAAGCGCGGGTTTCGAATACCCCCACGGCATGGCGGTAATGGACGATGGGCGCATCGTGGTGGGCGGAGTGTATTTCACCGACTCTGGGTACGATAAAGGCTGGGTGATCCGTTACCTGGACAAGTCGGCTTAAGCCGCAGGTTGGCCCATCGCGGGCAAGCGTCGCTCCAACTGGAGGTCGCTTGCCCGCTTTGCATTCAGGCCTGGCTGAACTGCGAGGCCAGTTCGCGCAATAACACCTCGGCCTCAAGCACTTTGCTGACCACGTCGTTGGCTTTGTCGCGGGTCAGACCAACGCGTTCGAGCAGGGCATCCGGAATGTCTTCATCCGGGCCGGAGCCAATCCCACGGCTGCGCAGCAGGCGCACAGCCAGGCAAACGAGGTTCGGGTATTCAGCATAAGCGCCGTCGTAGCTTGGGTCGTGCTGGAAGCGCAGGGCGGTGGCCAGTTCATCGGGCATGTCCCAGTAGCGCATCAGCCACGAGCCGATCTGTTCACGGCTGATACCGAGCAGGTGTTGCTCGATGTAGCTGTGGCACAGGTGCGGGTTGACCTCCAGGTGGCGGCAGATCAGCGAGAAGTGCGGCGGAAAGACGTGGGCCAGCAGCAGGTAACCGAAGTTGTGCAGCAGACCGGCCAGATACGTCAGGCCGGCTTCCGGGCGCTGGGCGCGCGGCATGGCGCGGGTCAGGCCTTCGATGACGGCGGCGGTGTAGATCGACTGCTGCCAGTACGGCGTGGTGTGTTGCGGGTGGTCTTTGGGCAGGCTCAGGGTCTTGCCGAGGGCCAGGCCCAGCGCAAGGTTGATCACCAGATCGAAGCCGAGCACGCGGACGATCGCGTCTTCCACCGAACGAATCTTGCCCGGCGAGGCGTAGTACGGCGACGCCGCCCAGCTCACCACTTGCGCGGCCAGCGCCGGGTCGGTTTCAACCACGCCGGTGATGTCGTCGATGGTGGCGTTGGGGTCGACGCGCAGTTTGATGATTTTTTGTGCGGTTTCGGCCAGCGGCGGAATCTCGATGGTCGCTTCCAGACGTTGCTGAATGCGCCGCGCGGTGAACGCTTGCACGGCCTGGGTGATTTCCTCGCGGTCATCGTCCGGGCGGTCGAGGTTCGGACGGATGCTGCTCAGCGCTTCGCCGAAGTTGGCGGCGCTGGCCTTGGTCAGCATGGTCTTGAAGTCTTCGCTGGCGATTTCCAGCAGCAGGCCCGGCTCACCGGAGTTGATCAGCAACTTCGGTTCGCGCAGGAGGCTTTCTTCGTAGAGGCATGGCGAACTGGTCAGCGCCGGCAGGCCCGGCAACAGGCTCAGGCTGTGTTTGCCGAGCATCTTTTCCAAGCGCTCGGTCGACACAGCGGTGAGGCGCCGGCCCGTCAGTTCGGCGAGGCGATTGAGGTCGAGCAATTGGCTCTGCGGAAACAGCACCATCAGCGCGCCGACGGCGTCGTCCAGCAACACGGCTTGTACCTTGCGCGATGCATTGAGGCCGTGATGGTCGAGCACTTCTTCGTAGGCGATGCCCAGCTTGCCTAGCAGCAGCCGAATGACAGACGGCGCGTGCGGGGATTCGGGGGCGAGAGCGGCTTCGGTCATGGTCTGTATCCGTTTTTGAAACAATGGCAGGAGTATAACCAGCTTGATCAGAACGATCTGTCAGAAACTGCGACGGTGCTCACACTTGGCCGTATTGCTGCCCGTGGCGCAGCCAGCGATCGAGTAATGGGCTGACGTGGGTTGGCCAGCGTTCCAGCAAGGCTTGCGCGGCGTCGCGGACGGCGGGCAGCAGGTCGGCGTCGCGCATCAGGTCGGCGACCTTGAATTGCAGCAGGCCGGTCTGGCGGGTGCCGAGCATTTCCCCGGGACCGCGCAGTTCGAGGTCTTTTTCGGCGATGACGAAGCCGTCGTTGGTCTCGCGCATGATGCCCAGACGCTGGCGCCCGATCTGCGACAGCGGCGGATGGTAGAGCAGTACGCAATGGCTGGCCGCGCTGCCCCGGCCAACGCGCCCGCGCAATTGGTGCAGTTGCGCGAGACCGAGGCGCTCGGGGTTTTCGATGATCATCAGGCTGGCGTTGGGTACGTCGACGCCAACTTCGATCACTGTGGTGGCGACCAGCAGTTGCAGGTTGCCGGCCTTGAACTCGGCCATGACGGCGGCCTTCTCGACGGGCTTCATACGCCCGTGAATCAGCCCGACTTTCAGTTCGCCGAGGGCAAGAGTGAGGTCTTCAAACGTGGTTTCGGCGGCCTGACAGGTCAGCTCTTCGGATTCTTCAATCAGCGTGCATACCCAATAGGCCTGACGGCCTTCGGCGCAGGCACCGCGCACGCGTTCGATGACTTCGACGCGGCGGGTGTCGGTGACCAGCACGGTGTTGACCGGGGTGCGCCCGGGCGGCAGTTCGTCGAGGATCGAGGTGTCGAGGTCGGCGTAGGCACTCATCGCCAGCGTCCGCGGAATCGGCGTGGCAGTCATGATCAGTTGGTGCGGGCACATGCGCCCACCGACGCCTTTCTGTCGCAGCGCCAGACGTTGCTGCACGCCGAAGCGATGCTGTTCGTCGATGATCACCAGCGCGAGGTTCTTGAACTGCACTTCGTCCTGGAACAGCGCGTGGGTACCGACCACCATCGGCGTGCCGCTGGCGATCTGCTCCAGCGCGGCGACGCGGTTCTTGCCCTTGAGCTTGCCGGCCAGCCAAGCGACGTCTATGCCCAGCGGTTCGAGCCAGCGCTTGAAGGTGATGAAGTGCTGTTCGGCGAGGATCTCGGTTGGCGCCATCAGCGCGACTTGATAACCGGCCTCCAGCGCTTGCAGTGCCGCAAGGGCGGCGACCACGGTTTTGCCCGCGCCGACGTCGCCCTGAATCAGCCGCAGCATCGGTTCGTGCTGGCTGAGGTCGTAGGCGATTTCGTTGCCGACACGCTGTTGCGCGCCGGTCGGGTTGAAGCCGAGGTTGGCCAGGTATTTCGGCGGCAGCTTTTTGGCTTTCGGCATCGCGGGCGCGCGCAGGGAACGCATGCTTTCGCGCAGACGCTGTTGCGACAGTTGATGGGTCAGCAGTTCTTCGAAAGCGAGGCGATGTTGCGCCCAGTGATGACCGAGGGCGAGTTCGTCGACGTCGGCATCGGCGGGCGGGTTGTGCAGGTAGCGGATCGCATCGGCCAGCGGCGCCAGTTGATAGTCGCGCGCCAGCTCGGTCGGCAACCAGTCGGGCAGGGTGTCTGGCTTGAGCATGGTCAGCGTTTGCATGCACAACTGACGCAGACGTGCTTGGGTCAGGCCTTCGGTGAGCGGATAGACCGGGGTCAGGGTTTCATCCACGGGCGGCGGTTCGTCACCGGTAATGGCGCGATATTCCGGGTGGTAGATTTCCAGGCCGGACGCACCGGGCCGGGCTTCGCCGTAGCAGCGAACCCGCGTGCCGCGCTTGAGGCCTTCTTTCTGTGCGTTGCTGAAATGGTAGAAGCGCAGGCTGAGTCCGCCAGTGCCGTCCTGCAGGCGTACGACCAGGCTGCGGCGTCGGCCCATGACCACATCGGCGCCGCTGACGGTGCCTTCGACCACGGCGTCCTGCCCCGGCCGCAGAGCTCCGATCGGCACCACGCGGGTGCGATCCTGATAACGCAGCGGCAGGTGAAACAGCACGTCCTGAAGATTCTCCAGACCGACCTTGGCCAATTTCTCGGCCATGGCTTCGCCGACACCCTTGAGTGCCGTCACCGACACTTGCGACAGCTCCGTCATGACGCTCGCTTAACCGGCTGTAACCGGTGCCGCTGGCTTGGCCACCGAACACAGGCGAATGGAGTCGGCGAGGATCTCGATGGCTTTTGGCCGTGGGAAGCTCGCGCGCCAGGCAATGGCCACGGTGCGGAACGGCACCGGCGGCGACAGTGGGCGCACTTCGATCACGCCCGGGGCGTAGTGATGGCTGTCGACCGCCGACAACGGCAGGATCGAGATGCCCAGACCGGACGCGACCATGTGGCGGATGGTTTCCAGCGAGCTGGATTCAACCGTGGTGTGCTTGGCGCCATCGTTGCCCTTGGTCAGGGTCGGGCAGGCTTCCAGCACTTGGTCGCGGAAGCAGTGGCCTTCGCCGAGCAGCAGCAGACTCTTGTCGTTGAGCAGGCCGGCGTCGATGGTTTCTTTTTGCGTCCACGGGTGCTGCGCCGGCATCAGGACGTAGAACGGCTCGTCGTAGAGCGGCAGGGTCAGCACGTCGGCTTCGTTGAACGGCAGGGCGATGATGATCGCGTCGAGCTCGCCGTTGCGCAGTTTGTCGCGCAGCACGTGGGTGAAGTTTTCTTCGATGTACAACGGCATCTGCGGGGCGACCCGGTGCAGTTGCGGAATCAGGTGCGGGAACAGGTACGGGCCGACGGTGTAGATCGCGCCGACTTTCAGCGGTGCGGTCAGCTGGTTCTTGCCGGCCTGGGCCAGTTCGCGGATGCCTTGCGCTTGCTCGAGGACTTTCTGCGCCTGGGCGACGATGCCTTCGCCGACCGGGGTCAGGCGCACGGCGCTTTTGCTGCGCTCGAAAATCAGCACACCGAGTTCGTCTTCAAGCTTTTTCACGCCCACCGACAGGGTCGGCTGGCTGACGTGGCAACGTTCGGCGGCGTGGCCGAAATGCTGCTCTTGGGCGAGGGTAACGATGTAGCGTAATTCTGTGAGGGTCATAGCAAGCGTCCATGAAGATGCGGGCCAAGCATACCGGCTGCAATCGATAGACGCACGTTATCAGACTGAGTGTGGAATGCGACACCGGGCAATGTCGGTTTGCCGTTGCAAGATATGCAAAAGGCACCTTCGGTGCCTTTCTCTCGATTTAACGGTCGACTCATAACCCATGTGGGAGCGAGCCTGCTCGCGAAAGCGGTGGGTCAGACAAGCATGTGCTGACTGACACGACCTCTTCGCGAGCAGGCTCGCTCCCACAGGGTATTGCGGTGTTGCTTAGCGGCGGCGTTCGAGGGAGTAAACAAACGGCGCAACAATTTCGATCGAGCCGTTGGTCAACATGTCGGCCGGTGGCTTGGGCAGCGGTTGTGCGCGGCGGATCATTTCCAGGGTGGCCCGGTCCAGATCGGCGTTGCCTGAGCGGCCCACCAGTTCAAACGACAACACGTTGCCTTCGGCATCGACTACAAAACGCAGGCGGTTCAAGCCTTCCTTGCCCCGTGCCTGTGCACTTTGCGGGTACTTCTTGTACTTGGCCAAATGCGCAAGCAGAGTGCCTTGCCAGCTGGCCTTGGCTGCCAACTGTGCCGGCGACGGGCCGGGCGCCGGTGCAGCGGATTTCTCCGTCGGTGCCGGGGTCGGTGGTGTATCGGCCGGTTTCTCCTCGGAAGGTTTTTCCTTCGGTGGATCAGGCAGCTTCTTCTCGACCGGCTTCGGCGGTTTAGGCTTTGGCTTCGGCTTGGGCTTCTGCACCGCGATTTCAGCTTTCGGTGCTTCGGCCAACTTCGGAATCGGCAACTCTTCAACCGGAGCCGGTGGCTGCGGCGGTGTGACGACTTTCGGCGGAGCAGGCGGTGGCGGGGCTGGAACCGGGGCCAGCTCGACCATCATTGCCTGTGGGGGCAATTCGATGGGCGGGCGGGCGGTCCAGTTCAGTGCCAGCGCGATGGCCAGCGCATGCACGCCCAGCACCACGGCCAGGCTACCGCTGTAACGCGTCAGCTTATGGCGCGTCGTGATCATTTCTTGGCTGCCGTCTCAAGTCCGACCAGGCCGACCTTCAGGTAACCGGCGGAGCGTAGCTTGTCCATCACGCTCATCAGGTCGCCGTAATCCACGCCTTTATCAGCCTGGAAGAAGATAGTGGTGTCTTTCTTGCCCTGAGTCTTGGCGTCGAGCACGGCGCCAAGGGTTTCGGCTTTCACTTCGTCGTCGCCGATGTACAGGCGCTGGTCAGCTTTGACGCTGAGGAACACCGGTTTCTCTGGCCGCGGCGCCGGTTTGGCGGTCGAGGCCGGCAGGTCGACTTTGATGTCCACGGTGGCCAACGGAGCGGCCACCATGAAGATGATCAACAGCACCAGCATCACGTCGATGAACGGCGTGACGTTGATTTCGTGGTTCTCGGCCAGATCGTCGTCTGCGCCTTCTTTCAAATGCAGGCCCATGGCCGATTACCCCACTTTGACCATGTGCGGCTGCGAGCTGCGCTCAGGCTGGTGATCGAGGTCACGGCTGACCAGCAGCAGAACTTCTGCCGACGCGTCGGAAACCTGCGCCTTGTAACCGGCGATGGAACGGGCAAAAACGTTGTAGATCACAACGGCTGGGATCGCTGCAACCAGACCCAGTGCGGTGGCCAGCAGTGCTTCGGCGATGCCTGGAGCCACAACGGCAAGGTTGGTGGTCTGGGTTTTGGCGATGCCGATGAAGGAGTTCATGATGCCCCACACGGTACCGAACAGGCCGACGAACGGCGCGGTGGAACCGATGGTGGCGAGGACGCCGGTGCCGCTGCTCATGTTGCGACCGCAGGCCGCTACCAGACGCTCGAGACGGAAGCTCACGCGTTCCTTGATGCCTTCTTTCTCGCGGCTGTTGACCGACAAGCGCATCTCTTCGAGGGCGTCGTGCACCAACAGGTTGGCGAGGGTGCCTTCCTTGCCGGCGGTGGCGCTGGCTTCTTTAAGGGTGGTGGCTTTTTTCAGAGCGGCGATTTCGCCACGCAGACGACGTTTGGCGCCCATCAGCTCGAAGCCTTTGGCGATCCAGATGGTCCAGGTGATGATCGAAGCGATGGCCAGACCGATCATCACGATTTTCACGATGATGTCGGCGTTCTGGTACATGCCCCACGGCGACAGGTCGTGGGCCATGCCCAGGCTGTTGTCCGCTTCGAGAACTTCAGGTAGGTCGGCAGCGTCTACCGCTTGCACTGGATCAGTGGCAGCGGGAGCAGCGGCAGGCGCGTTGGCGGCCGGTGCGTGCTGTTCGGTCGCGGCCGGGGCTGCTGGCGCTTGTGCGTCGGCGAACGCGGCGGTCGGTGCCAGCATCATGCTGAGCAGCAGAGCCGCCAGCGCGCTCCAGGCGCGAGGTCGATTGGTTGGCGAAGCGGGGATTTGATTGCGTGTCATGCTGGCCGGACCTGAGATAGAAAAACGTTGATGCTCTTCCAGGCCTCGTGAGGCCGAGAACAAAAGTGAGGTGCATTATTGCAAGTAATTCTTGTTAACAAAAGTAATAGAGTATCTTTTTTTCCTTCATTGCTAGCCGCCCGTCCTTTGCCAGCGCTAGTCTGTGTCTTTCCGATAGGAGTTTTTTGATGTCCGCGCCTTCTGTTTTGATTGCCGGTTGTGGTGATGTCGGCAGTCGTCTGGCCAGGCAATTGCTGGCGGCTGGTTGGGAAGTTCACGGCCTGCGCCGGGATGTTTCGAAGCTGCCTGCTGGGGTGATCGGCGTTGCCGGCGACCTGTTCAACGAAGACTGCCCGGCGACCTGGCCGGTGGGTGCCGTGGACTATCTGGTGTATTGCGCTGCAGCGACTGATCACGATGAGGCCGGTTATCGCGCGGCTTATGTGCAGGGTTTGCAGAATGTCCTGAGCTGGCTGGACGATTACGGGCAAGTGCCTGAGCGGCTGCTGTTCGTATCCAGCAGCAGTGTCTACGGTCAGCAGGATGGCGAGTGGGTTGACGAGGCATCCGCGACGGTCGCTGCGGGTTATTCCGGGCGACTGATGCTCGAAGCAGAGCAGGTGGCTCTAAACAGTGGAATCCCTGCGAGCATCCTGCGCCTGACCGGGATTTACGGCCCGGGTCGCGAATGGCTGCTGACTCAGGTGCGTCGCGGTTATCGCGTCGCGGTGGAGCCGCCGCTGTATGGCAACCGGATTCACGCTGACGACGCGGCGGGATTGCTGGCGTTTCTGCTGGAGAAGGATCGGCAGGGCGTGAAGCTGGAGGATTTCTACATCGGCGTGGACGATGCACCGGCACCGTTGGCCGAAGTGGTGGGCTGGTTGCGTGAATATCTGGGCGTTACCGAATGGGCGGAAGACGCCAGCGTTCGGCGCACGGGCAGCAAGCGATGCAGCAATGCCCGGGCGAAAGCGTTGGGCTGGACGCCAGCGTACCCAAGTTACCGCGAGGGCTATGCCGCGATCCTCGAAGGTAAGTGCTGACTTCCTGACACCCCAAAACAACTGTAGGAGTGAGCCTGCTCGCGATAGCGGTCTAACATTCAACACTTATGCTGACTGTTACACCGCTATCGCGAGCAGGCTCACTCCTACAGGGGATCTCAGCGGATTGTGGTCCGGATTACTGCTTCTCCAGCAACCACTTACGCTCGCCCGGCGTGTATTGCGGCATTTCATCCGCCAGCGCGGTGTTCACTGCCTGGAAAATCTCCAGTTCCTTGCCCTTGCGCGCAAAGATGTAGGCATTGCCCTGACCGTTGAGCTGCAACCACATGTTGTCGTTGGTGCTGCTCATCGAAGCGCAATCACCTGCCAGGCACAAGGCATAACGGTCGGCTCCTGGCAGCCCGGAGACCTGGCCGTCAGCCTGAAACTGCACGGTGCCGCCTTCGCCCTGACCGCTGGCGATTGTCCAGTTGCCGCCCATGTAGGCGGAATACAGCGCGCGCTCGAAACTGGCGCCAATCGGTGCGCCTTCCGGCACCGGAATCTGTGCGCGGTCGAACACCTGCTCGGGTTCGTTCTCGCTGGCGGCTTGCTGCAGTTGCCCGCCGTCGCGTTTCAGCTCGCTGGCGGAGCTGCCATAGAAGTCGACTTTCCAGGCGCCGGATTTCTCACCCAGCAGCCGTCCTTCGACGTTCTCAAAGCCGTTGGTGTAGCGGGCCTGACCGGCCTTGGTGTTGACGTCCCACTCAAGGTTCGGGCCGTAAGCCTGAAGCGCTTCGCGCAGGGGGCCGCCCTTGGCTGCGGCATCGATCGCCACCTGGTTGATCCAGGTGCCGCTGATGTCACGGTCGGCAGGGTTGCTGGCGCAGCCGCCGAGGAAAATGGCGAGCAGCAGGAGAGCTAGCGCTTTGCGCATGGTGGAATCCTTTCAAAACCTTTTCTTGCTGAGCAGTCGGCGCGGCGTTTGAAGGCCGCGCCGTGCGCATCACTCGATGACCAGAATGGCATCCATTTCAACCTGCGAACCCTTTGGCAGGGCAGCCACGCCGATGGCGGCGCGAGCCGGATATGGCTGGTCGAAGTACTTGCCCATGATCTCGTTGACCTTGGCGAAGTGGCTCAGGTCGGTGAGGAAGATGTTCAGTTTGACGATGTCCTTGAACGAACCGCCAGCGGCTTCAGCCACGGCTTTGAGGTTCTCGAATACCTGGACGGTCTGGGCTTCGAAGCCTTCAACCAGTTCCATGGTTTTTGGGTCCAGAGGAATCTGACCCGACATGTAAACGGTGTTGCCTGCCTTGATCGCCTGGGAGTAAGTACCGATGGCGGCCGGGGCCTTGTCGCTGGTGATTACGGTTTTGGTCATATATGACTCCTTGTAATAGGCAGGTTATGCACGCATGCGGGTGATGCGGATCACCCCGGTCAAGGCGCGCAGCTTCTTGATCACGCGGGCCAGGTGCACACGGTCGTGGACGCTGACCACCAACTGGACCACGCTGATGCGACCATCGCGCTCGTCCATGCTGATTTTCTCGATATTGCCGTCGGCTGCGTTGACGCTGCTGGCCAGCAGGGCGATCAGGCCGCGCTGGTGTTCCAGCTCGACGCGCAGTTCGACGTTGAATTCGCCGGTGACATCCTTGGCCCACGAGAGCTGGATGCATTTTTCCGGGTTGTGCCTGATTTCGCTGATGTTACGGCAGTTGTCCAGGTGCACGACCATGCCTTTGCCCGCCGACAGGTGCCCGACAATCGGGTCGCCCGGGATCGGCGTGCAGCACTTGGCGTAGCTCAGCACCAGACCTTCGGTACCGCGAATCGCCAGCGGGCCTTCCGGGCTTGGCAGCTGCTCGCCTTCGCCAAGCAGGCGGCGGGCGACCACGTAGGCCATGCGGTTACCCAGGCCAATGTCTTCGAGCAGGTCTTCGATCAGTTCGAGGCGGTACTCGGTGAGCATGGCTTTGACGCGTTCGGCCGGGATCTTTTCCAGCGCGCTGTCGAAACCGTTGAGCACTTTGTTCAGCAAGCGTTCGCCGAGGCTGATGGACTCCGAGCGACGTTGCAGTTTCAGCGCATGACGGATGTGCGTGCGCGCCTTGCCGGTGACCACGAAATTAAGCCATGCCGGATTCGGTCGTGCGCCCGGAGCGCTGACGATTTCGACCGTGGAGCCGCTTTGCAGCGGTTCGGACAGCGGTGCGAGTCGACGGTTGATCCGGCAGGCAATGCAGCTGTTGCCGACGTCGGTGTGTACCGCGTAGGCAAAGTCGACCGCCGTGGAGCCTTTCGGCAGCTCCATGATCCGGCCTTTGGGTGTGAACACGTAGACCTCGTCCGGGAACAGGTCGATCTTCACACTCTCGATGAATTCCAGCGAGTTGCCGGCGCGTTGCTGCATCTCCAGCACGCCTTTGACCCACTGGCGGGCGCGGGCGTGAGTGCCTTTCGGCTGTTCGTCACCGCTGGACTTGTACAGCCAATGGGCGGCGATGCCGTTGTTGGCCATCTCTTCCATTTCGCGGGTGCGGATCTGGATTTCGATCGGTACGCCGTGCATGCCGAACAGCGTGGTGTGCAGCGACTGATAGCCGTTCGCCTTGGGAATCGCGATGTAATCCTTGAAGCGCCCTGGCAACGGTTTGTACAAATTATGTACAGCACCCAGCACGCGGTAGCAGGTATCGACCTTGTCGACGATGATCCGGAACGCGTAGACGTCCATGATCTCGTTGAAGGCCCGACGCTTGCCGCGCATTTTCTTGTAGATGCCGTAGAGGTGTTTCTGCCGACCGCTGACTTCGCCCTGGATGCCGTCGATGGCGAGGCAATGGCCAAGGGATTCTTCGATTTTGTTGACGATTTCCTTGCGGTTGCCCCGGGCGCGTTTGACCGCTTGGTAGATCCGCGCGGAACGCATCGGGTGCATGGCCTTGAAGCCAAGGTCTTCAAATTCGATACGAATGGCATGCATGCCCAGCCGGTTGGCGATGGGCGCGTAGATTTCCAGGGTTTCCTTGGCGATGCGTCGGCGCTTTTCGCCGGACAGCACTTCCAGCGTGCGCATGTTGTGCAGGCGGTCGGCGAGTTTGACCAGGATCACGCGAATGTCGCGTGCCATGGCCATGGCCATTTTCTGGAAGTTTTCGGCTTGGGCTTCGGCCTTGGTCTCGAAATTCATCTGGGTCAGTTTGCTGACCCCGTCGACCAGTTCGGCCACGGTTTCACCGAACTGCGCTTGCAGCGCTTCTTTGGCGATACCGGTGTCTTCGATCACGTCATGCAGCATCGCCGCCATCAGGCTCTGATGGTCCATGTGCATGTCGGCAAGAATATTGGCCACGGCAAGAGGATGCGTGACGTACGCCTCGCCGCTACGACGGCGTTGACCGTCATGGGCTTGTTCGGCGTAGAAATACGCTCGGCGGACCAGGTTGACCTGGTCGTTGCCGAGGTAGGTCGATAAGCGATCGGCGAGGGCGTCTATGCTCGGCATGATGATTCCTGCCGTAAGCTGTGATCCCGCGCCGTGCTACGTCGACCAGGCATAGGCTTAGACGGCCTCGTTGGACTCGTCCTCGAACGCTGCAAACAGCGGTTCGTCTTCGACGATCTCAGCGTTGGCGATGAACTCGTAGCTCATCAGGCCTTCAGCGATTTCACGCAGGGCGACAACGGTCGGCTTGTCGTTTTCCCACTGAACCAGTGGCTCTTTGCCGCCGGTGGCCAGTTGACGGGCACGCTTGGTAGAGAGCATGACCAGCTCAAAGCGGTTTTCCACGTGTTCTAGGCAGTCTTCAACGGTTACGCGGGCCATGGTATTCCTCGGAGCGAATGCAATATGCGCGCTGCCCGGTTGGGCGAGCGGACTCAACAGTTTAAAAAAACACCAGCGATTAGGGAAGCGCTGATTTTTTGACCAAGCCCTTCAACGCGCTGCAAGCACCAATGTAAAGCGCTTGCAGCTGTTTTGGGAAGTGCTGATTATCCGAGCAATTCGGCCAGCAATTTGCCGAAACGTACTTGCTGGCGTTTCTGCTGGAGTTGATTGGCGCGGAAAATCGCCTTCAGATCGTCCAGTGCGTGAGCAAAATCGTCGTTGATGATCAGGTAGTCGTATTCGACATAGTGACTCATCTCGCTGACCGCTTCGCGCATCCGCCCGTCAATGATCTCGTCGCTGTCCTGACCGCGATTGGTCAGGCGTTGGTGCAGGGCCTGAAGTGAGGGCGGCAGGATAAAGATCGAGCGTGCTTGCGGCATCAGCTTGCGTACTTGCTCGGCGCCTTGCCAGTCGATTTCCAGAATCAGGTCGTGACCTTCGTCCAGCGTCTGCTGCAGGCGGCTTTGCGAGGTGCCGTAGAAGTTGCCGAAGACTTCGGCGCGTTCGAGGAAGTCGCCATGCTCGCCCATCTTCACGAACTCTTCGCGGGTCACGAAGTGATAGTTCACGCCGTCCACTTCACCCGGACGCATGGCGCGGGTGGTGTGGGAAACCGAAACGCGAATTTCCGGTATGGCATCGGTCAAGGCCTTGACCAGACTGCTCTTGCCCGCGCCCGATGGCGCGGAAATGATGTACAGGGTGCCGGTGCTGTGGGTCATGTCGGGGTAGCCTTACTCAATATTCTGCACTTGTTCGCGCATCTGCTCGATCAACACCTTGAGGTTGACGGCGGCTTGGGTGCTGCGCGGGTCGAAGGCCTTGGAGCCCAGTGTGTTGGCTTCGCGGTTGAGTTCCTGCATCAGGAAGTCCAGGCGCCGACCAGCGGCACCGCCGGACTTGAGCACCCGGCGAACTTCGATGATGTGGGTGCTCAGGCGATCCAGTTCTTCGGCCACGTCGCTCTTTTGCGCGAGGATGACCATTTCCTGTTCGAGACGCTGCGGATCCAGCTCGGCCTTCATGTCAGCGAAGCGATCGAGGACTTTCTGACGCTGGGTCGCGAGCATCTGCGGCACCAGTTCACGCAGGGTCACCACGTCTTCTTCAATGGAGGTCAGGCGCTCGTTGATCAGGCGTGCCAGCTCCGCGCCTTCGCGCTCGCGGCCGGCCTTCAACTCTTTCAGGCCTTGATTGAACAGCGCCAGTGCGTCGGCATTCAGCGCCTGCGGGTCGCTCGCATCGCCCACCAGTACGCCGGGCCAGGCCAGCACTTCCAGCGGGTTGAGTGCGGCAGGGTTCTTGATCAGGCCAGCCACGGTCTCAGCCGCTGCGACCAGCTGCGCGGCGCGCTCGCGATCGACTTGCAGGGTTTTGCCGGTGCTTTCTTCGGTGAAACGCAGGGTGCATTCCAGTTTGCCCCGCGACAGGCCCTGACGCAGCGCTTCACGCACCGCGCCTTCGAGGTCGCGAAACGACTCCGGCAGGCGCAGGTGCGGTTCCAGATAGCGGCTGTTCACCGAGCGCAGTTCCCAGCTCAGGGTGCCCTGTGCGCCGGCTTTTTCGACGCGGGCGAAGGCGGTCATGCTGTGCACCATGGCGGTGACCTCGCAAATGCAGATCGGCGCGAAACCTGTGTTCCGCAGGCGCGATATGTATGAATTTAAGCCGACTGGCAGCAAAGGCGCAGGATTGTAGCGCAGTGCGGCGAATGCGCCCAAACACACGGTGTGACAAAGGGCTGCATCCCGTCGGTAACGGGTGTTTCAGGGCCTTCGATCGTCGGGCTGGATTTTTAACGAGTGCCCACGCGCGGTGCAGCGCTCTATAATGCTCGGCAGTTTTCCGTCCCCAGTACAGGTATTCCCTATGAAACGTCCAAGTGGTCGCGCTGCCGATCAGCTCCGCTCGATCCGCATTACCCGCAACTACACCAAACACGCCGAGGGATCCGTACTGGTCGAATTCGGTGATACCAAAGTCATCTGCACCGTCAGCGTCGAAAACGGCGTGCCGCGCTTCCTCAAAGGCCAGGGCCAGGGTTGGTTGACCGCCGAATACGGCATGCTGCCGCGCGCCACTGGCGAGCGTAACCAGCGTGAAGCGAGTCGTGGCAAGCAGGGCGGTCGCACCCTGGAAATCCAGCGCCTGATCGGCCGTTCCCTGCGCGCTGCGCTGGACATGTCCAAGCTGGGCGATGTGACCCTGTACGTTGACTGCGACGTGATTCAGGCCGACGGTGGTACTCGCACGGCTTCGATCACCGGCGCCATGGTTGCACTGGTTGATGCACTGAAAGTAATCAAGAAGCGTGGCGGCCTGAAGGGTGGCGATCCGCTCAAGCAGATGATCGGTGCCGTGTCGGTTGGCATGTATCAGGGCGAGGCCGTGCTGGATCTGGACTATCTTGAAGATTCCGCCGCCGAGACTGACCTCAACGTGGTGATGACCAGCACCGGTGGTTTCATCGAGGTGCAGGGTACGGCTGAAGGCGCGCCGTTCCAGCCTGAAGACTTGAATGCCATGCTGGAACTGGCCAAGCAAGGCATGAACGAAATCTTCGAACTGCAAAAGGCTGCACTGGCCGACTGAGCAGGTTCATAACCGCAAGGAGGACGCGATGAGTGACGAACAAGAGTTGCTGCCCAAACCGAGCCAGGAGGTTCGCCAGTGGGCGATGTTTTGTCACTTGTCCGCCTTGCTGGGGATCTGGATCCCGTTCGGCAATCTGATCGGGCCGTTGATCCTCTGGCAGATGAAGCGCGAAACGGACCCGTTCATCGACGCTCAAGGCAAGGAGGCGCTGAATTTTCAGATCACCGTCGCCATCGCCTCGTTGATCTGTTTCCTGCTGATGGTGCTGATCATCGGGTTCTTCCTGTTGGGGATACTGGCCATTGGTGCGCTGGTATTGACCATCATCGCCGGTGTGAAGGCCAATGAAGGTTTTCCTTACCGATATCCGTTTACCTGGCGGCTGATCAAATAAGGCGCTCGAAAAGTTTTAAAACAAATGCCCTGACCTGTCAGGGCATTTTATTAATGCAACAAAATTAATCGTTATTATGGGTAGGAATGATCTGATCGCGATGATCGGTCGATACTCTTTCTGTATATACACTTTTAGTCACAACTGCATCGGCTTAGTTAGGATTCATGGCCTTGGAATCAAAGGCGACGATTGTTAAAGTTGCTCGGATAATATTTCTCCTGAAATATTAAGATATATTCAAGCCATCGAAGGCTATTGAATTTCCGAGTAATCAGTGTTGAGACAATCAGCCGGTTCATGAGGCGCGTGCAGGTAAACAGCTCGCCTCTGAATATATAGCCAAGAATAATCCCAATGATTCAGCTCGATTTTTACGGAACACTTGTGGCCGCCTCCTTAGTCCTTCTGCTAGGACGCGGGCTCGTTATGCGTGTTGGTTTCATGCGCAGTTACAACATTCCCGAACCTGTCGCGGGTGGCCTGGTAGTTGCCTTGATCTTGTTGCTGCTGCGAACGCTCAATATTGAAATTCGTTTCGATACTTCGCTGCAGACACCTTTGATGCTGGCCTTTTTTGCCACCATTGGTCTAAGTGCAGACTTTGCCAGCTTGAAGAAAGGCGGGCGCGTTGTCGGGATATTTCTATTGGCAGTCACCGGATTGTTGGTAGTGCAGAATGCGATGGGGATCGGGCTGGCAACAATGCTCGGGCTCGATCCATTGATGGGACTGCTGACCGGATCGATCACCTTGGCGGGCGGTCACGGCACTGGGGCTGCGTGGGGTACGGTATTCAGTGAGAAATACGGTCTGGCATCTGCGTCGGAGCTGGCGATGGCTTCCGCGACGTTTGGCCTGGTGCTGGGTGGTTTGATCGGCGGACCAGTCGCGCGCTTGCTCATCAAGCGAGTGCAGGTGCCCGGTTGTCAGAGTCCGGATGCGCCGCTGCGGTTGCCGAAAGGCTTCGAGCAACCAAACAAAGAACGCTCGATTACCCCGTTTTCGTTTATAGAAACACTCGCCCTGATCGCGGTCAGTTTGCTGGCGGGCAATCTGTTGAACGGCCTGCTGCAGGGCACCGCATTCGAGTTGCCGACGTTCGTTTGTGTTCTGTTTGTTGGCGTGGTCTTGCGCAACGGGCTTTCGGCGTTGGGTCTGTATCAGGTGTTCGAGCGTGAGGTGTCGGTGCTGGGCAATGTCAGCTTGTCGCTGTTTCTGGCGATTGCCCTGATGTCGCTCAAACTGTGGGATCTGGCAGCATTGGCGCTGCCCATCTTCATCATCCTGGCAGTGCAGGCGCTGGTCATGGCGTTGTTCGCGATTTTCGTGACATTCCGGATGATGGGGCGCAACTACGACGCGGCCGTGCTGGCGGCAGGGCACTGCGGTTTTGGCCTGGGTGCCACGCCGACTGCCATTGCCAACATGCAGGCCGTGACGCAGCGCTATGGCCCCTCGCAGATCGCGTTTCTGGTGGTGCCGATGGTTGGAGCGTTCTTCATCGACATTATCAATGTCATCGTGATCAAGCTGTATCTGGCCTTACCGTTCTTCGCGGCAGTCTGAGTTCGAATCTGCTGCACTGTGAGGCACAAAAAATGCCCGTATCTTGCGATACGGGCATTTTTAACTGCGAAACTACGCTTAGATGGTCAGCGTCCAGTCGTAGTCGACGATCAGCGGTGCGTGCTGCGAGAACCGTGGCTGACGCGGCAGGCGAGCACTGCGCACGAAGCGCCGCAGGCCCGGGGTCAGGATCTGGTAATCGAAACGCCAGCCCAGATTGAGCATCTCAGCCTGTTCGTTGTCCGGCCACCAGCTGTACTGGTCGCCTTCGCGGCTGACTTCGCGCAGGGCATCGACGTAGCCCATGTTGCCAACAATCTCGTCCATCCAGGCGCGTTCTGGCGCCAGGAAGCCCGGGGATTGTTGGCTGTCGCGCCAGTTCTTGATGTCGAGCTTCTGCTGCGCCACGTACAGCGAGCCACAATAAATGTACTCGCGACGTTTGCGCCGCTGTTTGTCCAGGTACTTGCCGAAGTCGTCCATGAGCTTGAACTTCTGGTTCAAGTCCTCATCGCCGTTCATCCCCGAAGGAAGCAGCAAGGTGGCAATACTGACTTTGTCGAAATCTGCTTGCAGGTAGCGCCCGTAGCGGTCGGCCGTCTCGAAACCGAGACCGCTGATGACAGCCTTCGGTTGCAACCGCGAATACAAAGCCACGCCGCCTTGGGCAGGGACTTCAGCATCGCAGGCATAAAGGAAGTAGCCATCCAGTTGGAAGGCTGGGTCATCCAGTTCAAAGGCGGAGGCACGGGTGTCCTGCAGGCAGATGACGTCGGCATTCTGTGCTTGCAGCCAACTGAGCAAACCACGCTCGACTGCAGCCTGAATACCATTGACGTTCACACTGATGATCCGCATAAATGGCCCCAAAAATCGCGTGCGTGTATGATACACGGCGTCAAGCTAATTAGCTAAATCCGTGGTATTTGGGGTTTTTTTCATGCAAGCGTATCAGCGCGATTTCATTCGTTTTGCCATCGATCGCGGCGTTTTGCGCTTCGGTGAGTTCACCCTGAAGTCCGGGCGCACCAGTCCTTACTTCTTCAATGCCGGCCTGTTCAACTCGGGTTCGGCCCTGGCGCAGCTGGGGCGTTTCTACGCGGCAGCCATCGCTGAGAGCGGCATTCCCTTCGACGTTCTGTTCGGCCCGGCCTACAAAGGCATCCCGTTGGCGGCAACCACCGCTGTGGCACTGGCCGAGCACCACGACCGTGATCTGCCGTGGTGCTTCAACCGCAAGGAAGCCAAGGCCCACGGCGAAGGCGGCAGCCTGGTCGGCGCGCCGCTGACTGGCGATGTGCTGATCATTGATGACGTAATCACGGCGGGTACAGCAATCCGCGAAGTGATGCAGATCATCGCTTCCCAGGACGGTGCCAAGGCTGCGGGCGTGCTGATTGCGCTGAACCGTCAGGAACGTGGCAACGGTGAATTGTCGGCCATTCAAGAAGTCGAGCGTGATTTCGGTATCCCGGTGATCAGCATTGTTTCGCTGAATCAGGTGCTGGAATTCCTTGCCGATGATCCGCAGCTCAAGCAACACCTGCCCGCCGTGGAAGCCTATCGCGCCCAGTTCGGCGTTTAACCGCAGAGCACTGTGGGAGCGAGCCTGCTCGCGAAGAGGGCTTCACATTTAACATTGATGTGATGCAGAGACCGCTTTCGCGAGCAGGCTCGCTCTCACAGGGAATGTGGTGCAAAAAAAGACCCCGCTCAGCCAGGCTGAGCGGGGTCTTTGGTTTACGTCAGCGCTTATGGGCGCTTGCGATTGCTGATCAGCGTGCCCACACCGGTGTCGGTGAAGATTTCCAGCAGGATCGCGTTCGGCACGCGACCGTCGATGATCAGCGAGCTGCCCACGCCGCCCTGAACCGCTTCCAGTGCGCAACGAATCTTCGGCAGCATACCGCCGTAGATAGTGCCGTCGGCGATCAGGTCGTCGACCTGCTGCGTGCTCAGGCCGGTCAACACGGTGCCCGACTTGTCCATCAGGCCGGCAATATTGGTCAGCAACATCAGCTTCTCGGCTTTCAGTGCCTCGGCGACTTTACCGGCCACCAGATCCGCGTTGATGTTGTACGACTCGCCGTTCTCACCCACGCCGATCGGCGCGATCACCGGGATGAAGTTGCCTTTGACCAGCAGGTTCAGCAGTTCGGTATTGATCCCGACCACTTCGCCGACCTGACCGATGTCGATGATTTCCGGTTGAGTCATCTCCGGCGTCTGACGGGTGACGGTGAGCTTCTTCGCACGAATCAGCCCGGCGTCTTTACCGGTCAGGCCGATGGCGCTGCCGCCGTGACGGTTGATCAGGTTGACGATGCTTTTGTTGACCTGGCCGCCAAGGACCATTTCCACCACATCCATGGTCGCGGCGTCGGTGACGCGCATACCATCGACGAAGTGGCTTTCGATCGACAGACGCTTGAGCAGATCGCCGATCTGCGGGCCGCCACCGTGAACCACGACCGGGTTGATGCCCACGGCTTTCATCAAGACGATGTCGCGCGCAAAGCCGGTTTTCAGCTCCTCGCTTTCCATCGCGTTGCCGCCGTATTTGATCACCAGGGTCTTGCCGACATAACGTCGGATGTAAGGCAACGCTTCGGACAGGACCTGGGCGGTATGGGCGGCGGCTTCGCGTTCGAGGGTCATTCAGGGCTCCGGGTGGATCAGAACGGTAGTTGGAGATCAGGTGCAACGCGTTTCAGTTGGGCGTGGAACACATCCTTGATGCGTTGCAATTCAGCCTCGTCATCGGCCTCGAAGCGCAGCACCAGCACCGGTGTGGTGTTGGACGCGCGCACCAGGCCCCAGCCTTTGGCGTAATCGACTCGCACGCCGTCGATGGTGGTCAGGTCAGCGCCTGCGCCCCACTGTGCGTCGTGCAGTGCATCAATGATGCTGAATTTGCTCTCTTCGGTCACATGGATATTGATTTCCGGCGTAGAAATATCGTTCGGGAACGTCGCAAACAGCTCTTCCGCGGTGGATTTTTCCTTGCTGAGGATCTCCAGCAGCCGTGCGGCGCTGTAGATACCGTCGTCGAAACCGAACCAGCGCTCCTTGAAGAAGATGTGCCCGCTCATTTCCCCGGCCAATAGCGCTCCGGATTGTTTCATTTTCTTTTTGATCAACGAATGACCGGTCTTCCACATTAGCGGACGACCACCGTATTCCTTGATCAGCGGCACCAGGCGACGGGTGCATTTGACGTCGAAGATGATTTCCGCGTCCGGGTTGCGCGCGACCACATCACGGGCGAACAGCATCAGCAGGCGGTCGGGATAAACGATGCTGCCGGTGTTGGTCACTACACCGACGCGGTCGCCGTCGCCGTCGAAAGCCAGGCCGATATCGGCGTTGGTTTCCTTGACCTTGGCGATCAGGTCGACGAGGTTCTCAGGCTTGCCCGGATCCGGGTGGTGGTTGGGGAAGTTGCCATCGACCTCGCAGAACAGCGGGATGACTTCGCAATTCAGCGCTTCGATCAGTTGTGGGGCGATCACACCGGCCGCGCCGTTGCCGCAGTCGACCACGACCTTCATGCGCCGTGCCAGTTTGATGTCCTGGACGATTTCGGTGTTGTAGCGGTCGAGGATCTCGACCTGAGTGACACTGCCGGTGCCGCTGCTCAAGTTGTTGCTCTTGAGGCGCTCGTGCAGGGCCTGGATCTGTTCGTTGGCGAGGGTGTCGCCGGCGATGACGATCTTGAAACCGTTGTAGTTCGACGGGTTGTGGCTGCCGGTGAGCATCACCCCGGATTTGCCGGCCAGGACGTTGGCGGCGTAGTACAGCGCGGGCGTTGGCACCAGGCCGACATCGCTGACGTGGCAGCCGCTTTCGGCGATGCCGCGAATCAGTTCTGCAACCAGCTCCGGGCCGGACAGGCGGCCGTCGCGACCGACGGAAACGTTCGGTTCACCTTGGGCCAGGCTCTGCGAACCGATGGCGCGGCCGATCCAGTAAGCGGTTTCGGCATTGAGGAATTCCGGCACGGTGCCGCGAATGTCATAGGCGCGGAAAATGCTGTCGGGCAGCTTCGGGGCGATCTTGGCTGGGGTGCTCATCTACGGAAATGCTCCATCTCGAAAGTGGCGGGACAGACCGACGAATCGTTCGACGGCAGGCTCAAACTGAAGGGTATGACGGCGTTTTCCACGGAGAGTTCGTGGTATGAAAGGGCCATGACGCCTCGGCGGGCGTGGCTTTCGGCCGGCAAAACCTTGATTTTCGGTGTTAAACCTTTCAGCTGATCTGCTGAAACTTCCCCCTGTAGGAGCTGCCGCAGGCTGCGATCTATTGATCTTGATCTTAAAAATCAAAAGATCGCAGCCTGCGGCAGCTCTTACAGAAGATGACTCCGGTTACTTGGTGCCGGTGTGGCCAAACCCGCCGGTGCCGCGTTCGGTTTCGACGAACTCTTCAACCATTTCGAAATGCGCCTGTACCACCGGTACCAGCACCAGTTGCGCCAGACGTTCGCCGACGGTCATGGTGAAATCGGTCTGGCCACGGTTCCAGCAGGACACCATCAACGGGCCCTGGTAATCGGAGTCGATCAAACCGACGAGGTTGCCCAGCACGATGCCGTGCTTATGGCCCATGCCCGAGCGCGGCAGGATCAGCGCGGCGAGGTTCGGGTCGCCGATGTAAACCGACAGACCGGTGGGGATCAGCACGGTTTCACCCGGCTTGATCACGATGTCCTGATCCAGCATGGCGCGCAGGTCGAGGCCGGCGGAACCCGGGGTGGCGTATTGCGGCAGCGGGAAATCGGTACCGATGCGTGGGTCGAGGATCTTGGCTTGCAAAGCGTGCATGTAAATTAAACCTGGTTCAGACGTTCGGCGATAAAGGTGACCAGTTGGCGAGCGATCTTGCTCTTGCTGGTCTGGGCGAAAACCGTGGCGTGCAGCGCACGGTCAATCACGCTGCAGGCGTTTTCTTCGCTGTTGAAACCGATGCTCGGGTTGGCGACGTCGTTGGCGACGATCAAATCGAGATTCTTGTCCTTCAGCTTGCGTGCAGCGTAGTCGAGCAGGTGTTCGGTCTCGGCGGCGAAACCGACACTGAACGGACGGTCGGGACGGGTCGCGATGGTGGCCAGGATGTCCGGGTTACGCACCATTTGCAGGACGAAGCCGTCACCGCTCGTAGGATCTTTCTTGAGTTTTTGCGGGGCGACGACTTCCGGGCGGTAGTCCGCAACGGCCGCCGAGGCGATGAACACGTCACACGGGATCGCCGACTCACAGGCCGCGAGCATGTCGCGGGCGCTGACCACGTCGATACGCGTGACGCGATCCGGCGTCGGCAGGTGCACCGGGCCGCTGATCAGCGTGACGCGGGCGCCGGCCTCAACTGCGGCTTCAGCGAGTGCGAAGCCCATTTTGCCGGAGCTGTGGTTGGTGATGTAGCGAACCGGGTCGATGTTTTCCTGAGTCGGGCCGGCGGTGATGACGACGTGTTTGCCGGTCAGCGCCTGGCGCTGGAAACAGTCCGCCGCGCATTGTGCGAGGTCGGTGGCCTCCATCATGCGGCCCATGCCGACGTCGCCGCAGGCCTGGCTACCCGAGGCCGGGCCGAAGGTCTTCAGGCCACGGCTTTCCAGGAGTTGCAGGTTGGCCTGGGTCGCCGGATCACGCCACATCGCCTGATTCATTGCCGGCGCGACTGCCACAACGGCGTCGGTGGCCAGCACCAGGGTGGTCAGCAAATCGTTGGCGATGCCTTGGGCCAGGCGGGCGATCAGGTCGGCAGTGGCCGGGGCGATCAGTACCAGATCGGCCCATTTCGCCAGCTCGATGTGGCCCATCGCGGCTTCGGCAGCCGGGTCGAGCAAGTCGAGGTGGACCGGGTGGCCGGACAGCGCTTGCATGGTCAGCGGGGTGATGAACTCGGCGCCGCCATGGGTCATGACCACGCGTACTTCGGCACCCTGATCGATCAGGCGACGAACCAGATCGGCGCTCTTGTAGGCCGCGATGCCGCCGCCGACGCCGAGCACGATGCGTTTCCGATACAGCCGCTGCATAGGTCTGCCTTTCATTTCGTGGGTGACATACGTGGCGAAACCCCCTCCCCAGGGTGAATTCGCCCGCAAAAAAGATGGGCTACGATATCACAGCGACCGCTACGGAACAGCGGCGCCCACAGACAGGGAAGTGCTATGAGTATTCGCGATTGGCCTGCGGCGGAACGTCCGCGGGAAAGGTTGTTGGAACACGGGGCAGCGAGCCTTTCAGACGCTGAGTTGCTGGCGATTTTTCTGCGCACCGGATTGCCCGGACTAAGTGCTGTGGATCTGGCGCGCAATCTGTTGACTCAATTCGGCAGCCTGCGTTTGCTGCTTGAGGCCGATCAGGACGAATTCAGCAAACAATTGGGGCTCGGGCCGGCGAAGTTTGCGCAACTGCAAGCTGCTCAGGAAATGAACAGGCGGCATCTGGCTGAGAAATCACGGCAGAAACCAGCCTTGGAAAACCCTCAGGTCGTTCGCGATTATCTGAAATCGATGCTTCGTCACGAACCGCATGAGGTGTTTGGTTGCCTGTTTCTCGACTCCAAACATCAAGTACTGAATTTCGAGATACTGTTTCGCGGCTCAATCGACAACACCAGCGTGCATCCACGCGAGGTTGTGAAGCGATGTTTGGCCAATAACGCCGCTGCGTTGATCCTGTGCCACAACCATCCATCGGGGAACACTGACCCCAGTCAGGCAGATCGGCTGCTGACCAAACGCCTGCAAAAGGCACTGGAGTTGATTGACGTGCGGGTACTCGATCACTTCATCGTTGGTGATGGTGAGCCGTTGTCGATGGCGGAGTGTGGCTGGATGTAACTCTCAGGGACAAACGCTAAACCCCTGTAGGAGTGAGCCTGCTCGCGATAGCAATTTTCCAGTCACCGAATGGGTTGACTGAAATGACGCCATCGCGAGCAGGCTCACTCCTACAGGTGATGTGCAGGGCAGGTTATTTCAGGTTGACCTTGGAATAGTCCTGTCGGCCGAACGGGCTTACCGAGTAACCCTGCACGTCCTTACGTGTCAGCGCATACGCGGTCGGATGCGCCAGCGGCAGCCACAACGCCTGCTGCTGAATCTGCGTCTGCGCCTGCTCATAGAGCTTGGTGCGTACGCCTTGTTCGCTGGTGGTCTTGCCGGCGCTGATCAGCTTGTCCAGATCGGCGTTGCAGTAGCGTGCGAAGTTGGTGCCCGATTTGACCGCGGCGCAGGAAAACTGCGGCGTCAGGAAATTGTCCGGGTCGCCGTTGTCGCCGGCCCAGCCCATGAACAGCAGGTCATGCTCGCCCGCCTTGGCGCGGCGAATCAGTTCGCCCCACTCGATCACGCGGATTTCCGCCTGAATACCGATTTCCGCCAGATCCGATTGCAACAACTGTGCACCGAGGCTTGGGTTCGGGTTGAGCAGGCTGCCCGAAGGACGCGTCCAGATGGTGGTCTGGAAGCCGTCTTTCAAACCGGCCTTGACCATCAGCGCCTTGGCTTTGGCCACGTCATGTGGGTAACCCGGCAGGTTCTTCGCATAACTCCAGGTGTTCGGTGGGTAAGGGCCATTGGCCGCTTCGGCGGTGTCTTCGAACACCGCCTTGATGTAGTTGGCCTTGTCGAAGGCGAGGTTGATGGCCTGACGCACCTCTGGCTTGTCCAGCGGCGGATGCTGGCTGTTGATGCCAACGAAAGCGGTCATGAACGCGTCAGTCTTTTCGACTTTTAGTGTCGGCTCTTTCAGCGCGGCCTGTACGTCCAACGGTTTTGGCGACAGGGCGATCTGGCATTCGTTGCGTCGTAGCTTTTGCAGGCGCACGTTGGCGTCCGGGGTGATGGCGAAGATCAACGGGTCTACCGAAGGCTTGCCGCCGAAGTAATCCGGGTTGGCCTTGTAGCGAATCGCCGCGTCTTTCTGGAAGCGGTTGAACACAAACGGGCCGGTACCGATCGGCTGGCTGTTGAGCTTGTCCGTGGCGTTGGCCTTCATCAATTTGTCGGCGTATTCGGCGGAGTAGATCGAGGCGAAGCCCATGCTCAGCGTCGCCAGGAAGGTCGAGTCCGGGTGATCAAGGGTGAAACGCACGGTCAGCGGATCGAGCGCGTCGATCTTCTTGATCAGCGCTGGCAACTGCATCGATTGCGCATGGGGGAAGCCGCTCTGGGCGACTTTGTGCCACGGGTTGGCAGGGTCGAGCATGCGGTCGAAGCTGAATTTGACGTCTTCTGCGGTCAGCTCACGGCTCGGCTTGAAGTAGTCAGTCGTATGAAACTTCACCTGCGGGTGTAGCTTGAAGACATACGTCAGGCCATCGGTGCTGACTTCCCAGCTGTCGGCCAGGCTCGGCACGACTTTGCCGCTGGCGGTGTCGAATTCAACCAGACGGTTCATCAGCACGTCGGCCGAGGCGTTGGTGGTGGTCAGCGAGTTGTACTGCACCACGTCGAAACCCTCAGGGCTGGCCTCGGTGCAGACGCTCAGCGCGGCGGCCTGGGCCAGGGGGCTCAGCAGGAGCGGGGCGAGCAACAGGGGTAGGGCAGCGAGGCGCATGGTCGGTTTCCTTTTACAGATCGAAGGCCCATCTGCAAGTGCAGTCTGGAAAAGGCCTACCCTAGAGGTCTGGATTACAAATGACTATCCCCTTTTTGCATTTTCGGGGCACAGTGATGGCGGTTTTTCAGACCGCGGTGCGCGGTAAAAAGTCTGAATCGCCCGTAGGGACGATTTTCTGCGACGAGTGGTAAAAATCGATGCCAGCCTTTATCCAAGGCGTTCGCAGGCTGAAAAAGCGCCTTTTTGTGGATTGTTTGCACACCGAATGTTGTTGCTCCGAAGTCTTTCTGGTATAAAGCAGCGCTCTTTTCTAGGGGCCCGGTTCCTTCACTGTAGGTGTAGCCGGTAAGACCTCTAAAGAAACGCGGCGCCTGGCGCCAAATGACTGAGAGATTAAGCGGCCAACCCATGCCGGGTTGGGCATGTGGTTTTAGAGGGCTGAGGCATGTCGAGAGTATGTCAAGTTACCGGTAAGGGTCCGGTGACTGGGAATAACATTTCCCACGCAAACAACAAAACCCGTCGTCGTTTCCTGCCGAACCTGCAGCATCACCGCTTCTGGGTTGAAGAAGAGAAACGTTTTGTGCGTCTGCGCGTATCTGCCAAAGGCATGCGTATCATCGACAAGCGTGGCATCACTGTCGTGCTCGCCGAACTTCGCCGCGATGGCAAGATTTAAGGGAGCTAATCATGCGTGAATTGATTCGTTTGATCTCGAGCGCCGGTACTGGTCACTTCTACACTACCGACAAGAACAAGCGTACTACCCCGGACAAAATCGAGATCAAGAAATATGATCCGGTTGTTCGCAAGCACGTGATCTACAAGGAAGGCAAAATCAAGTAATTGATTTTTCCCGACTTACAAAAAAGGCCCGTATCTCACGATACGGGCCTTTTTTGTTGGCATGAATTGCCATGCCTGCTGAGCCGTTCCAGCGGATGAAAAAAAGATCCGTGTCTTTCGACGCGGACCTTTTCGGCGTTACGCTGATTAGTCGGAAGTGTCAGATAAAACCAGGTCTTGAATGGTCCCCTGATCATCGACTACGACGTTAATTTCTTTGTTTTCCGGAATCGAGAAATCGAACGGGAAGCCTTTGCACGCGTTAGCTCCGCGGATGAATTCCATTAGTCGTTCGTTGAGCGAACTTCCGACCAGAAACTTGAGTGGCTGGGCGGCATCATTGTCAGTCATGGGTTAATCCTTGAAATTAGAAAATGTCCTTAGGGACGCCCATGCTGTGCTTCACGCATTGTCCTTGTGCGGTACATATGTATATCGGGTGAGATTTTTTCACGCGGAGCGAGGTTCCCGCAGAAGGTGCCTCTGATAAAAAGGCCCGTATCTCGCGATACGGGCCTTTTTTTGTTTTTTCGGTTTTTCGTGCTGCCTGCTCGCGAAGAGGTAGGCGAAATCAGCGAAAATCCTCAAGCCTTCTGTTCAAAGATCACATAGATCTTGCGGCAAGCCTCCAGCACTTCCCAAGTGCCCCGAAACCCTGCCGGAATCACAAACCGGTCGCCAACGCGCAAGGTCTTGGCATTGCCCTCGCCGTCACGCAGCACCGACACGCCCTGTAAAATCTCGCAGTATTCATGCTCGGTGTAATTCACCGTCCACTGACCCACCGCACCTTCCCACACGCCAACGCCCATCTGCCCACACGGGCTGTCGTATTGATGAAACACCGCTTGCTCAGGATCACCCTTCAGTACTTTCGCCGGGTCCGGGCGATAGCGTTCGGCTTCGCTGCTGGTCAGGCTGATGTCGACGACGTTCTGGATGTTCATTGTTGTTATCCCCCGTGAATACGGCGCGATTGGCTGGAAAGGGTCAAAGTCTATGTTGATTAAAATCAACACCGCAAGGCCGTATGACTGCCTTATGTCAAATATATTGAAACAACCCCGGTCGCTGGTTTAGGGTGGCGGGTGCCTTGGGCCGAAATGCAGGCTGGCCGGGCAGAATTTTTGAGGACGCTGGCGACGATCGTGCGGCGCTCGTATTCAACAAGAGGAGGACACTTAAATGACCACCCTGACTCGTGCCGACTGGGAACAACGCGCCCGCGACCTGAAAATCGAGGGCCGCGCCTACCTCAATGGCGAATACACCGACGCCGTCTCCGGCGAGACCTTCGAGTGCATCAGCCCGGTCGATGGCCGTCTGCTCGGCAAGATCGCCAGCTGTGACGCCGCCGACGCCCAGCGCGCCGTGGAAAACGCCCGCGCCACCTTCAACTCCGGCGTCTGGTCGCGTCTGGCACCGACCAAACGCAAAGCCACCATGATTCGTTTTGCCGGCCTGCTAAAGCAGCACGCTGAAGAACTTGCCCTGCTCGAAACCCTCGACATGGGCAAACCGATCAGTGATTCGCTGTACATCGACGTTCCAGGCGCGGCGCAGGCGCTGAGCTGGAGCGGTGAGGCGATCGACAAGATCTACGACGAAGTGGCGGCCACGCCGCACGACCAACTGGGCCTGGTGACCCGCGAGCCAGTGGGTGTCGTCGGTGCCATCGTGCCGTGGAACTTCCCGCTGATGATGGCCTGCTGGAAACTCGGCCCGGCGCTGTCGACCGGTAACTCGGTAATCCTCAAGCCTTCGGAAAAATCCCCACTGACCGCCATCCGTATCGCTGCGCTGGCTGTTGAGGCCGGTATTCCGAAAGGCGTGCTCAACGTGCTGCCGGGCTACGGTCACACCGTCGGCAAGGCGCTGGCCCTGCACAACGATGTCGATACGCTGGTGTTCACCGGTTCGACCAAAATCGCCAAGCAACTGATGATCTACTCCGGCGAATCGAACATGAAACGCGTCTGGCTGGAAGCCGGCGGCAAGAGCCCGAACATCGTCTTTGCCGATGCGCCGGATCTGCAAGCCGCTGCCGAATCCGCTGCCAGCGCCATCGCCTTCAACCAGGGCGAAGTCTGCACCGCCGGTTCGCGTCTGCTGGTCGAGCGTTCGATCAAGGACACATTCCTGCCGATGGTGATCGAGGCGCTGAAAACCTGGAAGCCGGGCAATCCGCTGGATCCGGCGACCAACGTCGGTGCGCTGGTCGACACTCAGCAGATGAACACCGTGCTGTCGTACATCGAATCCGGTCACACCGATGGCGCCAAACTGGTCGCCGGCGGCAAGCGCATTCTTCAGGAAACCGGCGGCACTTATGTTGAGCCAACGATCTTCGATGGCGTGAGCAACGCGATGAAGATCGCTCAGGAAGAGATCTTCGGCCCGGTGCTGTCGGTCATCGCTTTCGATACGGCTGAAGAAGCGATCCAGATCGCCAACGACACGCCGTATGGCCTGGCCGCTGCGGTATGGACCCAGGACATCTCCAAGGCGCATCTGACCGCCAAGGCACTGCGCGCAGGCAGTGTCTGGGTTAACCAGTACGATGGTGGTGATATGACCGCACCGTTCGGCGGCTTCAAGCAGTCGGGTAACGGTCGCGACAAATCGCTGCACGCGTTCGACAAGTACACCGAGCTGAAAGCGACGTGGATCAAGCTGTAAGCCGTTAGGAGGGTCTGTTCGCAAGAGCAGATCCTCCAGACGAGGCAGATCCCTGTGGGAGCGAGCCTGCTCGCGAAAGCGGTGTATCAGTCAGCAGATCTGCTGAATGTGAAACCGTATTCGCGAGCAAGCTCGCTCCCACATTGGTTTTGTGGTGCACATAAAAATAATCCACAGGAGCGTGGAACATGCGGTGGGCGACGTATTTCGCCGTGTTGGCGTCTGTCTTGAGTGTCGGCCTGGCCCTGGGGGTCAGCATGCCGTTGGTGTCGTTGCGCCTCGAAGGTTGGGGCTACGGCTCCTTTGCCATCGGCGTGATGGCGGCGATGCCGGCGATTGGCGTGTTGTTGGGCGCGAAGATTTCCAGCCATCTGGCGGCACGTTTCGGCACGGCGAACCTGATGCGCCTGTGCCTGTGGGCCGGTGCGCTGTCGATCGGTCTGTTGGCGTTGCTGCCGAGCTACCCGATCTGGCTGGTGCTACGGCTGATGATCGGGGTGATCCTGACCATCGTGTTCATCCTCGGCGAGAGCTGGATCAATCAACTGGTGGTCGAGAACTGGCGCGGGCGGCTGGTGGCGCTGTATGGCAGCAGTTATGCGTTGAGCCAACTGTCGGGTCCGTTGCTGTTGGGCGCGCTGGGCACCGAGCATGATTATGGTTTCTGGGTCGGTGTCGCTTTGCTGTTGCTGTCGCCATTGCTTTTGCTGGGCCGCAGCGGTGCGCCGAGCAGTGGAGCCAGCAGCGTAACGTTCAAGGAATTGTGGGGCTTCGCCCGTGAGTTGCCGGCGATTGCCTGGGCGGTGTCGTTGTTCGCCGCATTCGAGGCGATGATCCTGACGTTACTGCCGGTGTATTGCCTGCAACAGGGCTTCACTGCCGAGATCGCGCTGGCGATGGTCAGCACGGTGGTGGTGGGCGATGCGCTGCTGCAACTGCCGATTGGTGCGCTGGCCGATTATCTGTCGCGGCGCACCCTGTTCACTGGGTGCGCAGTGATCCTGATGCTGTCGAGCCTGGCGATTCCAATGTTGATCGACACGCTGTTGATCTGGCCGCTGTGGGTGCTGTTCGGTGCCAGCGCCGGCGGGCTGTTTACCCTGTCACTGATCCTGATTGGCGAGCGTTATCGTGACGATGCACTGGTGCGGGCCAATGCACATATTGCGCAGCTGTGGGGGGTTGGCTGTCTGATCGGGCCTCTGATGGCGGGGGCGGGCAGTCAGTGGATCAGCGGACATGCGTTGCCGCTGCTGATGGCGGTTGGGGCGTTTGGACTGGTGATTCTGCTGATGCGGCAAGGTGCATTCGGTACGGTGCAAACGGCTTAAGGTCAAAAGATCGCAGCCTGCGGCAGCTCTTGCAGGGGGAATGCATTTCAACTGTAGGAGCTGCCGCAGGCTGCGATCTTTGCTTTTTAAAGCATCCGCTCAAGGCCGACAGTGGTGCTGAACCATGCGTTGAAGCGCCGCCACCAGCTCCCCGGTTCCTTGGTCAGCGTGTGCAGCTGGCCGTTGTCTTCGGTCACCCAAATGATCTGGCCATCCTGCAATTTCGCTTGGTAACTCAGCGCCGGCGCCATCCCCTGCAAGGCCAGCTCACGCACATGCTCGGCCAACTCCGGACTGTCGACCAAGACCCCGACCTCGGTGTTCCACAACACCGAGCGCGGGTCGAAGTTGAACGAGCCGATAAACGACTTCTGCCGATCAAAGATCATCGCTTTGCTGTGCAAGCTTGAATCAGAGCCGCGAAACGATTTGCTGTAAAACACATGCGGGCCACTGCCGTAGTTATCCCCAGGCTGACGGCGCAGTTCATACAGTTTCACGCCATGCTCCAGCAACGCTTTGCGATACGGCGCATAGCCGCCGTGCACCGCTGGCACATCGGTGGCTTCCAGCGAGTTGGTCAGAAGGCTTACCGAGACGCCGGCATCGGCACGACCGGTCAGGTAGACCAGTCCCGGCTGGCCCGGAACGAAATAGGCCGAGATCATCACCAGTTCTTTGCTGACGTTTTTCAACTCCGGGCCCAACTGCGTGGTCAGCAGCAATTGCGGATCCGGTTCAGCCTTGGCCAGCACCTTGCTCGGCGCGTCCCACAGCGCCTGATTCCATGCCCAGATCAGCTCTTTGCGCCAGATATCCATGCGCGGCGCAGTCTTGAATGTCATCAACTGCTGGTACAGCGCGTGATTCTGTTTGCGGGTTTCCTCCAGCGATTCTTCCAGACGTGTGCGGGTGTTCTGCAGGTCCTTGGCGGTAGGTCGGCTGGAGAGAAATTCGTCGATCGGTTTGCTCAGGGCGCTGTTCCAGTACTGGTCGAAACTGTGCCCGAGCTGCTCGGCCACCGGCCCGACACTGAGCATGTCGATGTCGGTGAAATTCAGGTTTGGCTCGGCGTCGAAATATTCGTCACCGAGATTGCGCCCGCCGACGATGGCCACACTGTTGTCCGCCAGCCACAGCTTGTTGTGCATGCGCCGGTGTTGCAGCGACAGGTTGAACAAGCGGCCCGCCGCGCGGGTGACGCCGGTGCTGCGGCCCAGATGCAGCGGGTTGAACAGGCGGATCTGGATCTGCGGATGCGCCGCCAGCGTGGCGATGATCTGGTCCAGACCGTCGCTGGTGGTGTCGTCGAGCAGAATGCGCACGCGCACGCCGCGATCGGCAGCCTTGAGCAGTTCCTCCACCAGCATTCGCGTGCTGATGCCGTCATGGACGATGTAGTACTGCAGATCAAGGCTGGTCTGGGCGTTGCGGATCAGTTCGGCGCGGGCGGTGAACGCCTCGCTGCTGTTGGACAGCAGGCGAAAACCTGAGCGGCCCTGGTAGGGCGCCGCTTGCGCCTGAATCGAACGACCGAAGCTGGAATCAGCGGCCGGCAACGCCTGACTTGGCTCGCGCGGGACATCGAGACTGGCACAGCCGCTCAGGAACGAGGCGAGTAACAGCAAAGCGAGTAGGGGCTGTCTGAAGCTCACGTAGGATCATTCCGGTTGGCGGCAAGGTTCGGCATATGGACGCGGTTCTCTGGAAAAAGGTCAGTCGGCTTCCGCCAGCAATCTGACAGCGGTCTCGCCGACCTTGCGCACCGCCTCTTCGATCTGCGCTGTCGGTTTGGCAGCGTAGTTCATCCGCAGGCAATTGCGGTACTTGCCTGAGGCGGAAAAGATACTGCCGACGGCAATCTGTACACCTTGGTCGTGCAACTCACGATTCAGTTTCAAGGTGTCGAAACCTTCCGGCAACTCGACCCACAACATGAAGCTGCCTTGCGGCCGGCTGGCGCGGGTACCTGCCGGGAAATAGCGGGTCACCCAATCGATCATCAGGTCGCGGCTGCGTTGGTATTGCGTGCGCATGCGCCGCAAATGCGGTTCGAAATGGCCAGCCTTGAGAAATTCGGCAATAGCGATCTGCGGCTGCGGCGCGGTCGAGCCGGTGCTGATGTATTTCATGTGCAACACCCGTTCAAGGTATCGACCCGGCGCGACCCAGCCAATGCGCAGCCCCGGCGCCAGGGTCTTGGAAAACGAACTGCACAACAGCACACGGCCGTCTTCGTCGAAGGATTTGATCGTGCGAGGGCGCGGGTAGGTGTAGGACAGTTCGCCATACACATCGTCCTCGATGATCGCTACGTCGAAGCGCTGCGCGAGGTTGAGGAGGGCGCGTTTGCGCGACTCCGGCATGATGTAGCCGAGCGGGTTATTGCAGTTGGGCGTGAGCTGGATGACCTTGATCGGCCATTGTTCCAGTGCCAGTTCCAGCGCTTCGAGGCTGATCCCGGTGAGCGGGTCGGTGGGAATTTCCAGGGCTTTCATACCCAGGCCTTTGAGGGTCTGCATGGCGCCATGAAAGCTTGGCGAGTCCACCGCGACAATATCGCCCGGTTCGCAGATCGCGTGGATGCTGGTAGACAGCGCTTCGTGGCAACCGGTGGTGATCACCAGATCGCTGGCGCTCAACTGGCAGCCGGAGTCGAGCATCAGTCGAGCGATCTGTTCGCGCAGTTCGAGAGTGCCGTGGATGTTGTCGTAATACAGACCGGGCATGTCCTGACGGCGGCTGATCCGCGCCAGCCCACGCAGCAAAGGCTTCATCGTCGGCGAGCTGATGTCCGGCATGCCACGACCCAGTTGCACGACATCCTTGCGCGGCACCGCGCGAATCAACTCCAGCACTTGATCCCACTGCGAAATCTCCACCGGGCGCTGCGCCGGACGGCCGACGGCGGGCAGCTCCGGCAGTTCGCGGCCGACCGGCACAAAGTAGCCGGACTTGGGTTTCGGCGTGGCCAGGCCGCTGTCTTCGAGCACGCGATAGGCCTGTTGCACCGTGCTCAGACTGACCCCGTGTTCGACGCTCAAGGCGCGCACCGATGGCAGCCGGTCACCTGGGCGATAGAAGCCGTTTTCGATGCGCGTGCCGAGCAATTCGGCGAGGTTTACATAAAGGGTCATGGCGCAGCCTCGGTGCGGTGATTCGATAAATCAGTACAGATCTCGCAAAAATCGACAATTCAGTCGACAAAGCGGCAAATCTGTATGGAGTTAATACAGTGTCTTTGAATCTGTAATGGTTTTGCTCGCCCGCGCATCATGGAATCTCTGGCTACCCAAGTAAACAGGAGCATTGAAAATGAACGGCTTGAGCGATGTGCGGTTGACGTTACACGGTCAGGAACTGGCGGCAGGGCAGAAGGACAGTGCGCGCAATGAGATCATGCGCAATGCGCCGTCCGGCCTGAGTCGCTGGAGTCTGTTGTGGCATCGTCTGCACACGCGCAAGGCGTTGCTGGCACTGACGGCGGATCAGCTCAAGGACATCGGGCTGACGCGTGAGCAAGCGCAGGAGGAGGGGTTGAAGCCTTTCTGGCGGATCTGAGATCTGTATTGTTCTTTCGATCCATTCGCGAGCAAGCTCGCTCCCACATTGATCTTCAGTGGATACAAAATTCCCATCCACCGCATATCCCCTGTGGGAGCGAGCCTGCTCGCGAAAGCGGCCTCAAGATCACTGCAAAACCATCAGACCAACTCTTTCATCCGATGCCACAACATCCCCAACGCCAACAACGGCGAACGCAAATGCTTGCCGCCCGGGAAGGTGATGTGCGGCACCTTGGCAAACAGGTCAAAGCCACCGCTGTGCTGCCCGCTGATTGCTTCGGCGAGCAATTTGCCCGCCAGGTGCGTGGCATTCACGCCGTGCCCTGAGTACGCCTGGGCGTAATACACATTCGGCTGATCCGCGAGGCGGCCGATCTGCGGCAAGCGATTGGCGCCGATGCCGATCATGCCGCCCCACTGATAATCGATCTTCACACCCGCCAGTTGCGGGAATACCTCAAGCATCTTCGGCTGCATATACGCCGCGATGTCTTTCGGGTCGCGTCCCGAGTAATGGCAGGCACCGCCGAACAGCAGGCGGCGATCCGCCGAGAGCCGGTAGTAATCCAGCGCCACACGCTGGTCGCAGACCGCCATGTTCTGCGGCAGCAGGTTGTGCGCCTGCGCTTCGCTTAACGGCTCGGTGGCGATGATGTAGCTGCCGGCGGGCAGGACTTTGCCGCTGAGTTGCGGGTTCAGATCGTTGAGATAGGCATTGCAGCCCAGCACCAACGTCTTCGCGCGCACTGAGCCTTGCGCTGTATGCACCTTCACTTCAGGGCCGTAGTCGATACGGGTTACTGCCGAATGTTCGAACAGCTTCACGCCCAGTTGCTGCGCTGCTGCTGCTTCGCCCAAGGCCAGGTTCAGCGGATGCAGATGCCCGGAGCCCATGTCGATCAAGCCGCCGACATAGCGTTTGGAACCGACCACCGTGTGCATGTCGTGGGCTTGTAGCAAGCGGGTTTCGTAGCGATAGCCAAGGCCACGCAGTTCTTCGGCGTCTTCGGCAAAGCCTTCGAGGTCGGACGGTTTGTTGGCGAGGTCGCAATAGCCCCAGGTCAGGTCGCAGGCAATCTGAAAACGCTCGACGCGCTGGCGAACGATTGCCACTGCTTCCAGGCCCATCAGTTTCATCTCGCGCACGCCGTCGGCACCGATGACGTTGGTGAACTGATCGAGACCATGACCGACCCCGCGAATCAGCTGCCCGCCGTTGCGACCGCTGGCGCCCCAACCGATCTTGTGCGCTTCCAGCAACACCACGCTGAGGCCGCGTTCGGCCAGTTCCAGCGCCGTGTTCAATCCGGAAAAGCCGCCGCCGACCACACAGACGTCGGCCAGCACGTCACCTTGCAACACCGGGTGATCGGGCTGCGGCAGGCTGCTGGCGGCGTAGTAAGAGGCAACGTGGGGTTGGCTCGCGGAGGTAAAGGCGCGGGCAGTCATGGGCGTCATCCAACGGCTAAGTGTCGAGAAAATTTGACGGAGCATAAGCCGCACGCCCGAACGTGGGCAACATTGGTCGGCCTGCGGTGTCTGGATCGCGGCTTTTGCGGCACAATTGCCGCAAATTCCTCCTCGGTCAGCGCTGCAATGAGCTGCAACAGCCAGAAAATCCGCACCTTGCGCCAGCAGATACCCTCGTTCGAGTGCGTGCCCGGCTGTCACGATTGCTGCGGTCCGGTAACCACCTCGCCCGAAGAAATGGCGCGCCTGCCGCGCAAGACCCGCGCCGAGCAGGATGCGGCGATGGAAGAGCTGAACTGTGTGCACCTGGGGCCGAACGGCTGCACGGTGTATGAAGAACGGCCGTTGATTTGCCGTTTGTTCGGCACGACCAAGACCTTGCCTTGCCCGAATGAGCGGCGCCCGGTGGAGTTGATTCATCCGAGAGTGGAGAAGCAGATATTCGAGTACATGGCGGCGAATCGGCAGGTGTTGGTTTAACGCGTTCACTCGGAACCGAGTCGACGCCATCGCGAGCAGGCTCGCTCGCACATTTGGAATGCATTTCCCTGTGGGAGCGAGCCTGCTCGCGAATGGAGCGCCAGCGATCTTCAATCCGGAATAGGTAAGCTCAAGCTCTCCTTCACCTCTTCCATCACGATATAGCTCTTCGACTCACGCACATGCGGCAGCTTCAGCAGAATGTCGCCGAGCAGCTTGCGGTAAGACGCCATCTCGGAAATCCGCGCTTTCACTAGATAGTCGAAATCCCCCGACACCAGATGACACTCCAGCACGTGCGGCAACTTCAGCACCGCGCGTCGGAACTCCTCGAAAGTGTCGCCGGATTTGTAGTCGAGGCTGATCTCGACGAACACCAGCAAGCTACCCTTCAAATGCTGCGGATTCAGCCGGGCGTTGTAGCCCATGATGATCCCTTCACGCTCCAGACGCCGTACTCGTTCGGTGCAGGGCGTGGTGGAGAGGCCGACCTTTTCCCCAAGTTCGGTAAAGGAAATCCGCCCGTCCGCCTGCAGGATCCGCAAGATGTTGCGGTCGATCTTGTCCAGCTCACGTTTGGTCTGAGTGTTGGTACGCATAGGGGATGCGCCTCCGTGAAAAGGGTTTTTGCCGAGAATTGTCGCCAAATATAGGCGCTTATATAGTGAAAAGCACTGGCATTTCTTTTTTACACTGCGCCCATCATTGCTCTAACAACAGACGTACGCGGCCCTGCCGCGATGAGGGATACAAAAATGCGCGTAATGGTCTTGGGTAGCGGCGTCATCGGTACCGCCAGTGCTTACTATCTGGCCCGTGCCGGGTTTGAAGTGGTGGTGGTCGACCGGCAGCCAGCCGCGGCCATGGAGACCAGTTTCGCCAACGCCGGCCAGGTCTCGCCGGGCTACGCCTCGCCGTGGGCCGCGCCGGGCGTGCCGCTGAAGGCGATCAAGTGGCTGCTGCAACGCCACGCCCCTCTCGCGATCAAGGCCACCGCCGACATCGACCAGTACCTGTGGATGGCGCAGATGCTGCGCAACTGCACCGCCAGCCGTTACGCGGTGAACAAGGAGCGCATGGTGCGTCTGTCCGAGTACAGCCGCGACTGCCTCGATGAACTGCGTGCGGAAACCGGCATCGCCTACGAAGGCCGCAGCCTCGGCACGACTCAATTGTTCCGCACTCAGGCACAGCTTGATGGCGCCGCCAAAGACATCGCTGTGCTGAAAGAATCCGGCGTGCCGTTTGAAGTCCTCGACCGCGCCGGCATTGCCCGCGTCGAACCGGCCCTGGCGGGCGTCACCGACATTCTCGCCGGTGCCCTGCGCTTGCCGAACGACCAGACTGGCGACTGCCAGATGTTCACCACACGTCTCGCCGAAATGGCGGTGAAGCTGGGTGTCGAATTCCGTTTCGGTCAGGACATCCAGAAACTCGACTACGCCGGTGATCGCATCAACGGTGTGTGGATCGACGGCAAGCTGGAAACCGCTGACCGCTACGTACTGGCGCTCGGCAGCTACTCGCCGCAACTGCTCAAACCGCTGGGCATCAAGGCGCCGGTGTATCCGCTCAAGGGTTACTCGTTGACCGTGCCGATCACCAACCCGGCAATGGCCCCGACGTCGACTATTCTCGACGAGACCTACAAGGTCGCGATCACCCGTTTCGACAACCGCATCCGTGTTGGTGGCATGGCCGAGATCGCCGGTTTTGACCTGTCGCTGAACCCGCGTCGCCGTGAAACCCTGGAGATGATCGTCAACGACCTTTATCCTCAGGGCGGTAATCTGTCCGAGGCGAGCTTCTGGACCGGCCTGCGTCCGACCACCCCGGACGGCACGCCGATCGTTGGCGCCACGCCGTTCAAGAACCTGTTCCTCAACACCGGTCACGGCACGCTCGGTTGGACCATGGCGTGCGGTTCCGGTCGTTTGCTGGCCGACCTGATGGCGAAGAAAAAGCCACAGATCAGCGCCGAAGGCCTCGATATTTCCCGTTACGGCAACAAGACCCAGGAGTCCGCAAAACATGTCAATCCAGCGCCAGCTCACCAATGAGCGCATGAGTCAGATCGTCAGCCACAATGGCACCGTGTATCTGGCCGGGCAGGTCGGCGACGACTTCGACGCCGGGATTGAACAGCAGACTCGCGAGGTACTGGCCAATATCGAGCGCTTGCTCGATCTGGCCGGCACCGACAAACAGCATCTGCTGTCGGCGACGATCTACCTGAACGACATCGAAGCCCACTTTGCCGGGATGAACTCGGTGTGGGACCAGTGGCTGCCCAAAGGCGCCGCCCCGGCCCGTGCCACCGTCGAAGCAAAAATGGCCAAACCGAGCATTCTGGTGGAAATTTCCATCGTCGCCGCGCTGCCGTAACCGTTGTAAAGATCCCTCTCCCGGCGCTGTTGGCGGTTCACGTCGTCAGTCGGCGCCGGTTTTTCTTCCCATGACCGCCTAGAAGTCTGCCGCCATGCGTCCTGCCCGTGCCCTGATTGACCTAGAAGCCCTGCGCCACAACTACCGAATTGCCCGCGAAGTCACTGGCGCCAAGGCGCTTGCGGTGATCAAGGCGGACGCCTACGGCCATGGCGCGGTGCGTTGCGCCCAGGTACTGGAAACCGAGGCCGACGGTTTTGCCGTCGCCTGCATCGAAGAAGCGCTGGAGTTGCGCGCGGCCGGCATCAAGGCCCCGGTGTTGTTGCTCGAAGGCATCTTCGAAGCCGATGAGCTGGCGCTGATTGTCGAGCATGATTTCTGGACCGTGGTGCATTCGCTGTGGCAGCTCGAAGCGATCGAGCAGGCGACACTGAGCAAGCCGATCACCGTGTGGCTGAAGCTCGATTCGGGCATGCATCGCGTTGGTCTGCATCCGAAGGACTATCCGGCGGCCTATCAGCGTCTGCTGGCCAGCGGCAAAGTGGCGAAGATCGTGTTGATGAGCCACTTCGCCCGCGCCGATGAGCTGCACGCGCAGAGCAGCACCGAGCAAGTCGCGGTGTTTGAAGCGGCGCGTCAGGGCCTGGCGGCGGAAGTCAGCCTGCGTAACTCGCCGGCCGTGCTCGGTTGGCCGCAGATTCACAGCGACTGGGTACGTCCGGGCATCATGCTCTACGGCGCGACCCCGTTCGAGGAGGCCAACGCCGTGGCTGATCGCCTGCAACCGGTGATGACCCTGGAGTCGAAAGTCATCTGCGTCCGTGAACTGCCCGCCGGTGAGCCGATCGGCTACGGTGCCAAATTCATCACCGACAAGCCGATGCGCGTCGGCGTGGTGGCGATGGGTTATGCCGATGGCTACCCGCGTCAGGCGCCGACCGGCACGCCGGTACTGGTGGCGGGTAAACGCAGTCGGATTCTCGGTCGCGTGTCGATGGACATGCTCTGCATCGACCTCACCGATGTGCCTGAAGCTGGCCTCGGTTCGAGCGTTGAGCTGTGGGGTAAAAACATCCTCGCCAGCGAAGTGGCGCAGTGGGCGGACACCATTCCGTACCAGATCTTCTGCAACCTGCGTCGGGTGCCAAGGCTCTATTCCGAGGGTTGACGCCGCTGCGGGGGCCAAGTGTTGTAAATACTGAACGCTGTCGCCATGATAACGCTCAATATTCTTACAACATCAGGAGGCTCCCGCCTTGGACGTCGGTGAACGACTGCAATCGATCCGCAAGCTCAAAGGGCTTTCCCAGCGTGAACTCGCCAAACGCGCGGGCGTCACCAACAGCACCATTTCGATGATCGAAAAGAACAGCGTCAGCCCTTCGATCAGTTCGCTGAGGAAGGTACTGGGCGGGATTCCCATGTCGATGGTCGAGTTCTTTTCCGAAGAAATCCTGCAGGAAGTCCCGACCCAGATCGTCTACAAGGCCAACGAGCTGATCGACATTTCCGACGGCGCCGTGACCATGAAACTGGTCGGCCGTGCGCACCCCAGCCGCGCCATCGCCTTCCTCAATGAAATCTACCCGCCGGGCGCCGACACCGGCGAAGAAATGCTCACCCATGAAGGCGAAGAAACCGGGATTCTGGTGGAAGGTCGTCTGGAGCTGGTGGTGGGTCTGGAAACTTTTATTCTCGAAGCCGGCGACAGCTACTACTTTGAAAGTACCAAGCCGCACCGTTTTCGTAATCCGTTCGACGCGCCTGCGCGACTAATCAGCGCAGCCACGCCGGCGAATTTTTAACAAAGAGGTGTCAAGCCATGATGGCAAAGGCATCCGGAGAGTTTTTCTACCGTGCGGTATAACCCCTTCGACTATGGGGTTGTTTCAGTGTGGCGGGCTACCCGCTATACTTCCGCCCGCCTGCGAACCGTGGCCGCAGGCGTGAATAGCCACCATTGAGGGTGAACGCGTGAACCTAATTATGAAAATGCTGGCTGCACCAGCAACCGTACTGGCCCTCTGGGCTGTCAGCGCTCAAGCTGCGACGAATGACGACATTGCCAAACGCCTCGAGCCTGTTGGCCAGGTGTGTGTGCAAGGCAAGGAATGCAAGGGGATGGAAGTTGCCGCTTCCGCAGGCGGCGGTGGCGGGGCGAAAACCCCGGATGAAGTGATTGCCAAGCACTGCAACGCTTGCCACGGTACCGGGTTGTTGGGCGCGCCGAAGATCGGTGACACCGCAGCGTGGAAAGAGCGTGCTGATCATCAGGGCGGTCTTGATGGCATCCTCGCCAAAGCCATCACCGGTATCAATTCGATGCCGCCGAAAGGCACCTGTGCCGATTGCTCGGATGATGAGTTGAAGGGCGCGATCCAGAAGATGTCTGGCCTGAAATAAGCCGCGTCTCTGGCGAAAAAAACCGTCTTCGGACGGTTTTTTTGTGCCTGCGATTCAGTAGCCTCATCGGAACGCCGCCCGCCCAGCCCTCTCCCTGAGGGAGAGGGGGCCGACCGAGGTGTCTTTCGCTATCCATCGACCTGAGAGACCTTAGCGATTATGGATTCAGCACATCACTTTCACGTCGGCATACCTCCCCAATATCCCCCAATCTGTCCCCTCTACCTCTGGGAGAGGGCTAGGGTGAGGGCAAGCGATCTCCAGCCATAAAAAACTCCTGTGGCCGACAATCGTCCAGGACTTTTGGGCTGTCCTTTGCAGCAAACTCAAGGCAAGCTCGGTCTACCCCTATTCACGGAACGGGCAGGAGGCTTCAGATGGTGCAGTTGTGTTCGATCGAACAGGCAGTGGACGACGTGCTGGCGCGGTTGCCGGCGCATATCCACATGGGCATGCCGCTGGGGTTGGGCAAGCCCAATCACTTCGTCAACGCGCTGTACCGGCGGATCAAAGGCCTGCCCGAGCGGCAACTGACGATCTACACCGCGCTGTGCCTCGGCCGGCCGAACCTGGGCGATGGTTTGCAGAAGCGCTTTATCGAACCCTTCGTCGAACGCGTCTTCGGTGACTACCCGGAGTTCGATTTCCTTGGCGACCTGCACCGCGACAGCCTGCCCGCCAACATCCGCATCGAGCAGTTTTTCATGCAGCCCGGCAGCCTGCTCAACAGCGCGCCGGCCCAGCAGAATTACGTCAGCAGCAACTACAGCCACGCCGCGCGCGACATCAACGCCGCCGGGCTGAATCTGGTAGCGCAATTGCTCGCCAGTAGCAGCGAACACCCGGATCGTCTGAGCCTGAGCTGCAACCCGGACATCACCCTCGACCTGTTGCCGATGATCGCCAAGCGCCGCCACGCCGGGGAGACCATTTTGCTGGTCGGTCAGGTGCACACCGATCTGCCGTACATGCCCGGTGATGCCGAAGTCGATATCGACACCTTCGACCTGCTGATCGACGCGAAGGACAGCAGCACGCTGTTTTCCACGCCGAACATGCCGGTGGGCTTTCAGGATCATTTCATTGGCTTGCACGCCAGCACGCTGGTGCGCGACGGCGGTACATTGCAGATCGGCATCGGCTCGATGGGCGATGCGCTGACCGCCGCACTGCTCGCACGTCAGGCGGATAACGCCGGATACACGGCGTTACTCAATGACATCAACCTCAGCCAGTGGGCGCAATTGATCGACCGCGAAGGCGGCACCGGCCCGTTCGCCAAGGGCCTTTACGGCTGCAGTGAAATGTTCGTCAACGGTCTGCTAGTGCTGGCGGATGCCGGGATCATCCGGCGCAAGGTCTACCCGGATGTGCCAACGCAGGAACAGGCCAACGCCGGCACACTCGACGAGGCCGCGCAGACTGACGGGATTTCGGTGCATGGCGGTTTCTTCCTCGGACCGCGCAGCTTCTACGAGCGCCTGCGCGAGTTGCCGCAAAACAAACGCCTCGAATTCAACATGACCCGCATCAGCTACATCAACGAGCTGTACGGGCAGGAAGAACTCAAGCGCCTGCAGCGACTTGATGCGCGCTTCATCAACACCGTGTTCACCATGACGTTGTTGGGCGCGGGCGTCGCGGATCAACTGGAAGACGGGCGCGTGCTCAGCGGTGTCGGCGGGCAGTACAACTTCGTCGCGCAGGGCCACGCACTGCACGATGCCCGATCGATTCTGATCCTGCGTAGCTGGCGTGAATCGGGTGGTGATGTCAGTTCCAACATCGTCTGGGAATACGGCCACTGCACGATCCCACGGCATTTGCGCGATATCGTCGTGACCGAGTACGGCATCGCTGATCTGCGCGGCAAGTCCGATGCGGTGGTGATCGAGTCATTGCTGAATATCAGCGATTCCCGCTTCCAGCAGGGCCTGATTGAGCAAGCGCAAAAAGTCGGCAAATTGCCAAAGGATTTTCGCCTTGATCCGCGCTTTGCCGACAACACACCGCAGCGTCTGCAAGCGATCGCCGCCCGGCATCCGAACCTGTTTCCGGAGTATCCGCTGGGTTGTGATTTCACTGCGATCGAACGGGATTTATTGCGGGCGCTGAACTGGCTGAAGAGCAAATTCAAACTCACCGAAATCCTCGAACTCGGCAAGGCGGCCCTCGATGCGCCGGAGGCTTCGCTGTATCCCGAGCATCTTCAACGCATGCAGCTGACAAACCCGGAAGGCCTGAAAGAAGACCTCTTCCAACGCCTGCTGCTCACCGGCCTCAAAGCCACCGCGCAGTAACAAGCGACAAAAAACCTGTGGGAGCGAGCTTGCTCGCGAAAAGCGGTTAGTCAGTCACTGAAGAGGGGACTGATCTGACGCCTTCGCGAGCAAGCTCGCTCCGCCAGGTATTGCGGTGAGCTTGCGGCTTTCAGCGGTTATTCGATGAAGGTGACCACGCCATCTTTCAGCGATTTCACCCGAGCCAGCGATTCAACGCGGTAGCCTTGCGAGTCCAGCTCGGCGCGGCCGCCCTGGAACGACTTCTCGATCACGATGCCCAGACCGGCAACGGTCGCGCCGGCTTGCTTGATGATCGAGATCAGCGCTTGAGACGCCTTACCGTTGGCCAGGAAGTCGTCGATGATCAGCACGCGGTCGCTGCTGGTCAGGTGGCGCGGGGAGATGGCCACGGTGCTTTCGGTCTTCTTGGTGAACGAGTAAACGGTCGCCGACAGCAGGTTTTCCGTCAGGGTCAGGGACTGTTGCTTGCGGGCGAAGATCACCGGCACGCCGAGGTTCAGACCGGTCATGATCGCAGGGGCTATCCCTGAGGCCTCGATGGTGACGATCTTGGTGATGCCCGAGTCCTTGAACAGCGAGGCGAATTCGTCGCCGATCAGCTTCATCAGGGCCGGGTCGATCTGGTGGTTCAGGAAGGCGTCGACCTTCAGGACCTGGTCGGAAAGCACAATGCCTTGTTCGCGGATTTTCTGGTGCAATGCTTCCATGAAGCTGTCCTCTTTTGGCGCTTTGTGCGCCGAAGGTCTAGTAAAAAAAGTGGTCAATTCTAGCGCTTTAACATCGCGCGTATATCGGCCAATGCGTTGTTGCCGCGCACGGCTTTGACTTCGGTCGGTGTGTCGTCGTTGCCTTCCCACGCCAGATCGTCCGGCGGCAGCTCATCGAGGAAGCGGCTGGGCGCGCAGTCGATGATCTCGCCGTACTGCTTGCGCTTGGCGGCGAAGGTGAAGGCCAGGGTCTGACGCGCGCGGGTGATGCCCACGTAGGCCAGGCGGCGTTCCTCTTCGATGGTGTCGGCTTCGATGCTGGAGCGGTGCGGGAGGATTTCCTCTTCCATGCCCATGATGAACACGTAAGGGAATTCCAGACCCTTGGACGCATGCAGCGTCATCATCTGCACGCCTTCGGCGCCATCCTCCTCTTCCTGCTGACGTTCGAGCATGTCGCGCAGGACCAGTTTGCCGATGGCATCCTCGACGGTCATTTCGCCTTCTTCGTCCTTTTCAAGGGTGTTTTTCAACGCCTCGATCAGGAACCAGACGTTGCTCATCCGGTAATCGGCCGCCTTGTCGCTGGAGCTGTTGGTGCGCAGCCAGTTCTCATAGTCGATGTCCATGACCATGCTGCGCAGCGCCGAGATCGGATCCTCGCCGGCGCATTGCTCACGGACCTTGTCCATGAAGCGCTTGAAGCGCGACAGGCGATCGGTGAAGCGGCTGTCCAGATGCTCGCCCAGACCGATTTCGTCGGTGGCGGCGTACATCGAGATTTTGCGTTCGGTGGCGTAGTTGCCGAGTTTTTCCAGGGTGGTCGAGCCGATTTCGCGGCGCGGTACGTTGATCACCCGCAGGAAGGCGTTGTCGTCATCCGGGTTGACGATCAGGCGGAAGTAGGCCATCAGGTCCTTCACTTCCTGGCGGCCGAAGAAGCTGTTGCCGCCGCTCAGGCGATACGGCACCTGGTGGTGCTGCAGCTTCAGTTCGATCAGCTTGGCCTGGTAGTTGCCGCGATAAAGGATGGCGAAATCGCTGTACGGACGGTCGGTGCGCAAGTGCAGGCTGAGAATTTCCATGGCCACGCGCTCGGCTTCGGCGTCCTCGTTGCGGCAGCGGATCACGCGGATCTCGTCGCCGTGGCCCATCTCGCTCCACAGCTGCTTTTCGAATTCGTGCGGGTTGTTCGAGATGAGCACGTTGGCGCAGCGCAGGATGCGGCTGGTGGAGCGGTAGTTCTGCTCGAGCATCACCACTTTCAAGGACGGATAGTCGTCCTTGAGCAGCATCAGGTTTTCCGGCCGCGCACCGCGCCAGGCGTAGATCGACTGGTCGTCGTCGCCGACCACGGTGAACTGGTTGCGCTTGCCGATGAGCATTTTTACCAGCAGGTATTGGCTGGCGTTGGTGTCCTGGTATTCGTCGACCAACAGGTAACGGACCTTGTTCTGCCACTTTTCGAGGATGTCGGCATGTTCTTCGAAGAGTTTTACCGGCAGCAGGATCAGGTCGTCGAAGTCCACCGCGTTGAACGCTTTCAGCGTGCGCTGGTAGTGGGTGTAGACGATGGCGGCGGTCTGTTCCTTGGGATTGCGCGCGTTCTCCAGCGCCTGAGGCGGCAGGATCAGGTCGTTTTTCCAGGCGCCGATCATGTTCTTGATCTCGTCGACGCCGTCGTCCCCCGCGTATTCCTTCTGCATGATGTCGGTCATCAGCGCTTTTACATCGGTCTCGTCAAAGATCGAGAAACCGGGTTTGTAGCCCAGCCGCACGTGTTCCTTGCGGATGATGTTCAGACCGAGGTTGTGGAACGTGCAGACGGTCAGGCCGCGACCTTCGCCGGCCCGCAGCAGAGTGCCGACCCGCTCTTTCATCTCGCGCGCGGCCTTGTTGGTAAAGGTCATGGCGACGATGTACTGGGCACGGATGCCGCAGTTCTGGATCAGGTGCGCGATTTTGCGCGTGATCACGCTGGTTTTGCCGGAGCCAGCACCGGCGAGCACCAATAGAGGGCCGCCGACGTAGTTCACGGCTTCTTGCTGCCGGGGATTGAGTCGGGACATACGAAAATTCGGGAGTCGTTGACGAAATGGGCCGGCATTTTAACAGGCTCAGCGATTTGTGCTGCTCTCTCCGACTTGTGACGTACCACGCGATTCAAATTTGCCGGTTTTGTTACTTTCGCGGAGGATGCGCGGTGATTTTGCGGCTAATGTTCTCATTCGTGACACAAAATAACGTTTTGATAACCGTTGTCATTTGGTCATTGAACGGCGCAACGGCATAATGCCCCGCCCACATCATTGCAGAGTCTAGGGAGCTAGCTTGTCTACGCCTGTCGAACCCTTGCGTTTGCTGCTACTGGCCGAAGAGCCAGCGTGGACAGCGTTATTGCGTGAGTGTCTGGCTCCGATGGGGAGCGCGGCGGTGCTGATCAGCGCGCCGAGCTGGGATTCGGTCAGCAGTTTGTTCGAAGACAACCGCCATGCGGTGTTGTTGACCCTTCCGGCATTGCAACCGGCACCGGGCCGTTGCAGCCTGCCGACGGTCTTGCTGCTGGAACATGAACCGGACACCGCGCCGGTTGGCGTCAGTGACTGGCTGGTGTTCGACGCCCTCGACGCCGGCATGCTGCGCCGCTGCCTGCGCCATGTGCGCGAACGCGGCGTTCTCGAAAACACCCTGCAACGCCTCGCCGAGCAGGATCCGCTGACCGGCATCGCCAACCGTCAGGGTTTCCAGACCTTGCTTGCTGCGCGCCTCGCGGAAAACGACGGTCGCGGCCTGGCCCTCGGGCATCTCGATCTCGACAACTTCCGCCACGCCAACGATGCGCTTGGCCATCAGGCGGGCGATCGCTTGATCCTGCAAGTGGTCGCACGGCTGAAAAGTCAGCTCGAAGCCGGTGATCAATTGGCGCGTCTGGGCAGCGATGAGTTTGCCCTGCTGATCGACACCCGCCGTGCACCGCAGCGCGCCGAGTGGATGGCCGAACGCATCACCGAAGCGCTCGCCGAACCGTATTGGGTCGATGGCGAAAGCCTGCTGATCGGCTCCAGTCTCGGCATCGCCCACGCCCGTGCGCAGGGCGGCGCTGATCCGCTGATGTGGCACGCCCACATCGCCATGCAGCAGGCCAAGAGCACCCAGGGCTGCACCTTCCATATCTTCAACGAACGGATCAACCGCAATGCGCGGAGCATGGCCGACCTCGAAAGCGAGCTACGCCGAGCGTTGCGTCGCGATGAGCTGGAATTGCATTACCAGCCACGCCTGAATCTTGAGGATGGCCAGATTGTCGGCCTCGAAGCGTTGGTGCGCTGGCGTCATGGCGAGCGCGGTTTGCTGCCGCCGAGTGAATTTGTCCCTTTGGCCGAGCAGAGCGGTTTGATTGTGCCGCTGGGTTACTGGGTGATTTCCCGGGCCTTGCGTGACATGCAGGCGTTGCGCGAGCGCGGACTGCCGGCGCTGCACATGGCGATCAACCTGTCGTTCCGCCAGTTTCAAGACAGTCAGTTGTTGCCGACGCTGAGCCGGTTGATTGCCGAGCGTGGCGTTGAGGCCCAGTGGCTGGAATTCGAACTGACTGAAACCGCCGTGATGCGCCGTAGCGATCTGGTCAAGCAGACCATGGACGCTCTCGGCCGTCTCGGTGTGCGCTTCTCGCTGGATGACTTTGGCACCGGGTTCTCGTCGTTCGTGCACCTCAACAGCCTGCCGATCACCTTGTTGAAGATCGACAAAAGCTTTGTCGGCGGCATGGAGCAGCGCGAAGAGAACCGCAAACTGGTGCACGCGATGATCAATCTCGCGCACAACCTGCATCTGGAAGTGGTGGCGGAGGGGGTGGAAACCCCTGAACAGCTAGAACTGTTGCGCGGGTTTGGTTGCGATCAGGTGCAGGGTTATCTGATCAGCCGGCCGTTGCCGTTGGCGGAGTTGGTTGAATATCTAACCTTCGGCTCAAGCCAACAGTCAGCCCTCGAAATCGTGAGCTGAACGCATAACCCTGTGGGAGCGAGCTTGCTCGCGAAGGCTGCGACACATTCAATACACATGTGTCAGGTACACCGCTTTCGCGAGCAAGCTCGCTCCCACAGGGGAACTTCATTCAGGTTGAGGGATGTTGAAGCCCCGAGATTGCGGCTCCAGCCGAATCATCCGCTTCATCTTCCATTCAAACGCCAGCGTCAAACTCACCGCCGCACACGCCAGGCCCAGCGCCAATCCCCACCAGACACCCGTCGGCCCCCAGTTCAAATGGAACGCCATCCACCATGCCGCCGGTGCGCCAATCAGCCAATAGCAAGCGAGCCCGACCAGAAACGTGGTCTTTGCATCCTTGAGGCCACGAATGCAGCCCATGGCAATCGTCTGCGTGCCGTCGAACAGCTCGAACCACGCCGCCACTGCCAGCAGGCTCACCGCCAGGCGAATCACCTCGGCAAACGCCGGATCATTGTGATCGAGGAACAACCCGACCAACTGGTTCGGCAACAGCCAGAACACCATGGCGAAACCCAGCATCACCACGGCGCCGAAGACGATCCCGACCCGTCCGGACATCCGCGCATCACTCAGTTGCCCGGCGCCGTAATGCTGGCCGACGCGCATGGTGATCGCGTACGACATCCCCGCCGGCACCATGAATGCCACCGAGACAATTTGCAGGGCAATCTGGTGCGCGCCCAATTGCGTGCTGCCCATGGTGCCCATGCACAGCGCCGCGAAGGCGAACAAACCGACTTCCACCGCGTAGGTGCCGCCGATTGGCAGGCCGAGGCGCCACAGCTCTTTCAGGTACTGTCGGTTGGGTCGCGACAAGCCTTCGCGCAATGGATAAGCGTCATAGGCCGGATGCCGGCGAATATGCCAGGCCAGCGCCAACGCCATGCAATTGGCGACAATCGCTGTGACCAGGCCGATGCCCGTCAGGCCCATTTTCGGCAGACCGAACATGCCGGTGATCAGCGCGTAATTGAGCAGGAAATTCGCCACCGTGCCGGCCAGGCTGATGACCATCACCGGTGTCGCCCGGCCGATTGCACTGGTGAAACCGCGCAGGGCCATGAAACTGAGGTAGCCGGGCAGGGCGAAGGGCAGGGCAATCAGGAATTGCCCGGCCGCGTTGACGTTGGTTTCGGTCTGGCCGAACAGCAGCAACACCGGTTTCAGGTTCCACAGCAGCAACCCGGCGCCCAGCGCCATCAGCCACGCCAGCCACAACCCGGCCTGGGTCAGACGCGCAGCGCCAATGATGTCGCCGGCGCCCTTGCGAATCGCCACCAATGTGCCGACCGCTGCAATCACGCCGATGCAGAAAATCGACACGAACGAGTAAGTCGCCGCACCGAGACCGCCGCCCGCGAGCGCTTCAGGACTCAGGCGCGCCATCATCAACGTGTCAGTCAGCACCATCAACATGTGCGCCAACTGTGAAGCAATCAACGGCCCTGCCAGCCGCAGAATGGCCCAGAGTTCGGTACGCACAGGATGCTGCATGGTCATCACCACTCAATTTCAGAGGGAACAGGAGACCGTCGATTCTCGGCGCTTGGCGGGCTTTGCACAAAGGGATAAAAAGGATGGGTGGCATGATTAAAACTCATCCTAGGTAAACGGTTTAAGATTGGCTTTATCCCGCTATCGGAGCTTTCTGCATGTCTCGTCGTCTTCCTCCCTTGTATGCCCTGCGCGCATTTGAAGCGGCGGCGCGACATAGTTCGTTCACCCGGGCTGCCGAGGAATTGTCGATCACCCAGAGTGCGGTAAGTCGGCATATTCGGACCCTCGAAGATCACTTCGCCTGTCGGCTGTTTCATCGCAGCGGGCGCAATCTGCAACTGACCGAAGCGGCGCGGTTGCTGCTGCCCGGGATCCGCGAAGGCTTCAGTGCGCTGGAGCGGGCCTGCAATACCTTGCGTGCCGAGGACGACATTTTGCGCATGAAAGCGCCCTCGACCCTGACCATGCGCTGGTTGCTCGCGCGCCTGAGTCGCTTCCGCCATTTGCAGCCTGGCAACGAAGTGCAACTGACCAGTGCGTGGATGGACGTCGATTCGGTGGATTTCAACGATGAGCCTTTCGACTGCGCTGTTTTGTTGAGTGACGGGCATTTTCCGCCGGATTGGGAGGCGAGTTTATTGTTTCCCGAAGAGCTGATTCCGGTGGGGGCGCCGAACCTGCTGAATGATCAGCCGTGGGATCTGGCTCGACTGGCTTGCACCGAATTACTTCACCCGACACCGGACCGTCGCGATTGGCGCAGTTGGCTGGAACACATGGGGCTGTCCGATCAGGTGTCACTCAAGGGTGGGCAAGTGTTCGATACCCTCGAATTGGGCATGATCGCGGCGGCGCGCGGGTACGGTGTGTCGATGGGCGACCTGTTAATGGTCGCCGAAGATGTGGCGCAGGGAAGGCTGAGCCTGCCGTGGCCAACCGCGGTCGCCAGCGGCTTGAATTACTACCTTGTGTGGCCAAAGACCCGCCCGGGAGGTGAACGTTTGCGCCGTCTCAGCGACTTTCTGCAAAGCGAAGTCCGCGCCATGGAGTTGCCGGCGGTCGTGCGCTTGAGCTGAAACGTTAGAGCCGCCACAATGCCGGCCTTGTGCCATAACCTTGTTTTCCGCTCAAGTATTTGGATCCACCGCCGAATACGTGCTTGTGGAACCGTCGTGCCGGTATCCACGATTCACCCCCACAACCAGAAAAATTTCCGAGTCGAGATCAAGGAGGATCCCGTGGCTCGGCCAGGAGCTGTCCATGTCTCAACCTCGCGCTCGGATCGCCTCGCAGCTGGGCCTCGCGCTCGCTGTAATACTGGCGATAGTTATCAGTGGCAGTACGGTGTTCGCCTTGCGTTCGCTGGACTCCGCCAACCTCGCCACTCGTGAAGAGCATCTGGCCAGTGAGGCGCGGCTGCTGGCCGACCAACTGAGCACCTTCCACGGCACGCTGCGTGAAAGCACCCAGCGCCTGAGCGGGCTGTTCGAGAAGCGCTTTAGCGCAGGTCTGAGCATTCACCCGAGTGAGCCGGTGAATGTTGCCGGCACCCAGACCCCGGGTCTGCATCTGGGCAGCGAAGTGCTGAACAACAACTTCAAGGAAGTCGACGAGTTCAAGCAGATGACCGCCGGCGTCGCCACACTGTTCGTGCGCAGCGGCGAAGACTTCATCCGCGTCAGCACTTCGCTGACCAAACAGGATGGCACCCGTGCCATCGGCACCTTGCTCGATCACGCGCACCCGGCCTACGCGAAGTTGATGGCGGGGCAGGGTTACGTCGGTCGCGCCTTGCTGTTCGATCGCTCCTACATGACCCAATACACCCCGGTGCGCGATGGCAGCGGCAAGGTGATTGCGGTGCTGTTCGTCGGCTTCGATTACACCGACGCGCAGAACATCCAGTTCGATAACCTCAAGCGCTTCCGCATTGGCCAGAGCGGTTCGCTGGCGTTGCTCGACGAGCAAAACAAATGGCTGGTCGCGCCGGCGGGGGTGCAGGCGCTGGACCAAGCCGTTCCGGTGATCAAAGGTTTGGCTGCAAAGCCGGGCAAGGGTGAGTTCTGGAGCGACACCTCGGAAGATTTCTACAGCATTGCCGTGCCGTTCGATGGCGGGCCATGGTCGGTCGTGGCGAGCATGCCGAAAGCCGAGATCCGCGCGGTGACCTGGAGCGTGGGTACGCAACTGGCCATTGGCAGTCTGTTGGCGATGCTGCTGGCGGTCGGATCTGTGGTCTGGCTGCTGCGCAGCAAACTGGCGCCTCTGGGGGATCTGGTGCGTCAGGCCGAGGCCTTGGGCGCCGGTGATCTGAGCGTTCGCCTGAACGTATCGAGCAACGATGAAATCGGTCAGTTGTCGCGCGCGTTCAACCAGATGAGCCAGGCGCTGTCGACCATGGTCGAGCACATCCGCCGCTCTTCGGAAGAGGTCAATAGCCGTGCCCAGGCCCTGTCCGGTTTGTCCGGTGGTGCGTATGAAGGCATGGAGCAACAATCTGGCGAAATCACCAGCATGGCCGGCGCGGTGGAAGAGTTCAGTGCGACGTCGTTGAACATCGCCGACAACATGGGCGCGACCCAGCGTCTGGCGCAGGAAAATGCCCAGCAAACGCAGATTGGCCGCAGCTCGATGGAAGAAGCGTCGTCCTCGCTGGAGCAAATCGCTGGCGCCCTGAATAGCACTGCGACGGTGATCAACACCCTTGGCCAGCGCTCGCAGGAGATCGGCGGCATCGTGGGTGTGATCACCTCGATCGCCGAGCAGACCAACCTTCTGGCACTTAACGCAGCAATCGAAGCTGCCCGTGCCGGTGAGCAGGGTCGTGGCTTTGCTGTGGTGGCCGATGAGGTGCGCAGCCTGGCCTCGCGTACTCGTCAGGCGACTGATGAAATTTCCAGCATGATCCACAGCATCCAGCAGGAAACCGGCAACGCGATCAGCACCATGGAGCAGGGCAATGTGCTGATGCAGGAAGGCTTGTCGCGCAACGCCAACGTGGCGTCGGCGCTGGCGCGAATCGATGAACAGAGCCGTTCGGCGGGACAGCAGTTTGCCGCGATTACCACGGCCACTCAGGAGCAGAGCAGCACCGCGACGTTGTTGAGCAGCAATTTGCAGAGCATTGCGCTGGCCAACAGTGAGCAGCGTGAGGTTGTGTCGAACCTGGCGGTGACGGCTAAAGAGCTGGAGAAACTGGCGGCGGATTTGCGTTCCGAGGTTGATCGCTTCCGTTGATACAGCCTTGATATAGCTTTCGCGAGCAAGCTCGCTCCCACATTTTCCGGGGTAGCTCACAAATTGTGTGAACACCCGAAAACCTTGTGGGAGCGAGCTTGCTCGCGAATGCATCCATGCCAATTCTTGATAAATCACACGATCGCAAGCTCCGCTACACTTGCTGAAACGTTTCCGCAGCGCTATAAAAATGGCACAACTCCAATAAAGGCTGCTGCCATGACCCCGCTCAAACTCGCCGTCGCCCTCGGCGCATTCTCTGCTGCTTCCCACGCCATGGCTTGGGATTACGTCCTTCTCGATACCAACAAGCCCGCGCAAAACTGGACCATCACCAGTGAGCAGCTCGGCGTGAAAACCGCCAAACCCTTCTCCGTGAGCCTGCGTACCTTGCACGGTGGGCGGCAGGAAGGCGTCAGCATTGTTGATATCGATAACGGCACAATGAAACTCTCGGTGGTGCCCACCCGAGGCATGAACGTCTTGCAGGCTTCTGTCGGCGACGTGCGGATGGGTTGGGATTCGCCGGTCAAGGACGTGGTCAACCCGGCCTTTATCGAGCTCAACGGGCGTGGTGGGCTGGGTTGGCTGGAGGGCTTCAATGAACTGGTCGCCCGCTGCGGTTACGAATGGGTCGGCCATCCCGGCATCGACAATGGCGAACTGCTGACCTTGCACGGCCGCGCCGCCAACATCCCGGCCAGCGCCGTCACCCTGCACATCGATGAAAAGCCGCCCTACGCCATCAGCCTGCGCGGCGAGCTGAAGGAGCAGGCGTTCAAGAAAGTCGATTTCTCGGTCGTCACCGAGCTGGTCACCGAACCCGGCACTGCGCGTTTCGCCCTCAATGACACGCTGACCAACAACGGTGATTATCCGAAGGAATACCAGGCGCTGTATCACAGCAACTTCAGTACGCCGTTTCTCGAGCAAGGCGCCCGTTTTGCTGCACCGGTAAAACAGGTCTCGCCTTTCAACGACAAGGCCAAGGGTGATCTTGCGGACTGGCAGACCTATCGCGCGCCGACCAAGGACTATGACGAAACCGTCTACAACGTCGTGCCTTACGCCGACGCCAAAGGCGAAACCCTGACTGTTCTGCATAACAAAGCGGGCAGCCTCGGTGTTTCCGTTGGCTTCAATACCCAGCAGTTGCCGGTGTTCTCCCTGTGGAAAAACACTGACACTCAAGGCCAGGGCTATGTCACCGGGCTGGAGCCGGGAACCAGTTTTTCCTACAACCGTCGCTATCAGCGTCCGCTGAATCTGGTGCCGACCATCGCGCCCAAAGAACAAAAACAGTTCCAGATCAGCTACAGTCTGCTCGCGGACAAAGGTGCTGTGGATAACGCCTTGAAGCGTGTGAGCGAGATTCAGTCTGGGCGCGAAACTGAAGTGCGGCAGACGCCGCTGGTGGATCTGACCGAGCATTAAGGTGTCGCCGGCCGATATTGCAGCGCCTCGGCCAAGTGCTCACGCTTGATTGCATCGACTTGCTCAAGGTCTGCCAGCGTGCGGGCGACCTTGAGAAGCCGGTGCGCGGAACGCAGCGATAGCGTTAAACGCTCACAGGCCGACTCCAACCAGGCTTCGTCGACTGTGGATAACTTGCAGTGTCGCTTCAATCCCGGCAGATCGAGAAACGCATTGGCGCAGCCTTGACGCTTTTGCTGCCGTTCTCGCGCCTCGGCCACCAACGCTGCGGCGCTGGCGCTGTCTTCTCCCGGCTTTACCTGCGGGTTCAACGCCGTCGCTTCCCGCGCCACCGTCAGGTGCAGATCAATCCGATCCAACAACGGCCCCGAAAGCTTGTTGCGATAGCGCTGCACCATGTCCGGTGTGCACGAGCACTTGCCGCTCGGCTCGCCAAGATATCCACAGGGGCACGGGTTCATCGCCGCCACCAATTGGAAGCGCGCGGGAAAACGTACGCGATCCTTGGCTCGGGAAATCACAATATGACCCGACTCCAAAGGCTCGCGTAAAACCTCCAAGACCTTGCGATCAAACTCCGGAAGCTCATCGAGAAACAGCACGCCATGGTGGGCGAGGGTAATCTCACCGGGTTGCGGTTTCGAACTGCCGCCGACCAGTGCCGGCCCGGATGCCGAGTGGTGCGGTTGACGGAAGGGACGCTGCGGCCAATGGGTCAGCGGTGCGCCACTGGCGACGGACTGAATCGCCGCCACTTCAAGTGCCTCACTTTCGGCCAGCGGCGGCAACAGCCCCGGCAGGCGACTCGCCAACAATGTCTTACCCGTCCCCGGCGGCCCGCTGAACAGCAAGTTATGGGCACCAGCAGCAGCAATCAGCAACGCTCGTTTCGCTGCCACTTGCCCCTGTACTTCATTCAAGTCGGGATAAGGCTTGCTGGCATGCATCAGCCCGTCGGAGACATAAGGTTCAACCGGCGTATGCCCATTGAAATGCGCCACCGCCTCCAGTAAATGATCCACCGCAAACACTTTCAACCCCGAGGCCAGGCAGGCCTCTTCGGCATTCGCCCGCGGCACCACCAGCGCACGCCCCGCCTTGCGCGCCGCCAATGCTGCCGGCAAAACCCCGCGCACCGCCCTTACTGCGCCGGACAATGCCAACTCTCCCAGACATTCCACATCGTCCAGCGTCAGACACGGCACCTGCACACTCGCCGACAGAATCCCCAAGGCAATCGCCAGATCAAACCGCCCGCCATCCTTGGGCAGATCCGCCGGCGCCAGATTCAAAGTGATCCGCCGCGCCGGAAACTGCAGCCCGGAATTGATGATCGCGCTGCGCACCCGGTCCTTGCTCTCCTTCACCGCCGCCTCGGGCAGGCCGACCATGGTCAGCGACGGCAGACCGTTGGCCAGATGGACTTCGACGGTGACAGCGGGGGCTTCCACGCCAATCTGGGCGCGACTGTGGACGATGGAGAGGGACATGGTCGTTCCTTGAGCTGAATCGGGGGCCGCTTCCTGCGGGTTTTTGAAGGGTAGTCTGGGGAGAGGGCGTTGGTCGGACAGTTTTAAGGGCGAACTTTCACTGGATGTTGCTGAAGGCACTAATCCTCAGGCATAAAAAAACCGCCTGTTTGGCGGTCATTTTTGCGGTACTCAGGTTCCACCACCGGCGAGCCAACCATCGGGCTCCATTTCCTTGCCATAGGTCGCGGCCACTTTCAGAAAATGCCGCTGACTGGCTGAAACTCTGTCCGGCAAACCGAGTTCCTCGGTACCCGGTTTGGAAACCCGTGCCGGTTGGGTTTTCTGCTTCTTCTGCTTCATAAACACCTCACGTGCCGGGATGCTTGATTCGATCTTATTGGTCGTCCAATGGAAAGACAAGGCGACCGGTTGTATCAAAATAAAATCCCAGCGTTTGATAGTAAGGGATGGCACCTGAATCTGGCTCTTGTACTTCGATTTGTGTGCACCCCAGCTTCCGGGCGTAGAACTCTGTTGTCAGCAATGCCATCGGAGCGATCCAGCCCCGCAAGGTATTCGTCTTGCAGGTGTGTCCCTGCAAAAGGACGATTTTCATGCAGATCGTGCTTCTTCGCGGCGTTGCGTAGCACAGTCCGCACAGTTCTTCTTCGTACCAGAACGCCAAGTCCAGCCCTTTTGCATCTTTGGTCTTCCAGTCCAAAACAGCGTCCCATGGATACCCAACGGGGCCGGTCCACTGGTGGAATGCGTTGATTGCTACTGGAGTAATCGGATCGATCCTGAGTGATAGAGCATCAACTCCAGCTGCCAGGGCTTCTGGGTCCATGGACATTGTTTGATGTGCGAGTTTTCGGGATTCAGATTTGAGTGTCTGATTTCGAAGTTCGGTACCTTTGCCTTTTCTTCGCATCGTCTTGTTCTGTGGGATCAATTTGCAGACGATATCGAAGGCATTGATGCTTACGTAATCAGACGTAGGGGACGGTCCTCGTAGGACTGTGCTTGCGTTAGTGAAGGACGTTGGAGATGGCCAGTTCAGATTGTGAGAGGGCGGAGAGGCAATACCTTATACCGGCATGGATGAGGGTTTTGCGCTGCTCTCGATCGTAAATGAGCTTTGACTCCTGAGCGGTACTGAAGGATCCTCACGTTCGAGGACTGCAACTGCGCATTCGTCGGGACTGGGCACCAGCAAAAGCTCCCCCGCATTTTTGGCAGCAGAGAAAGCTGGTTTCTCTGAAGTAGTGACGACGGGCTAGCCTGTCGGATTCTGAACCCAAGGCCGTAAAGCCAGGAGCTAAAGAATCGCTGCGACTATTCCTCCGAACAAAAAAAGGCGTCCTATGGACGCCTTTTTTATTTTTCACTCAGGACCTTCTACCGGCCAGCGCGCCGCTTGGCTCAAGCGCTGGCCCACATGTAACAGCAACTTCAATAAATCGCCGTTGGTTGGCTGACATATCCCCAGCCAAACGGAGTGCTTCGAGGTGCAAATCAACAATCTGAAATAGCTTTTCCTTCCTCTTCTTATCCTTCACAGATACCTCCATTTTGATGGGCGTATTTCGTTTGCCAATGTAATGACATGCGTAAGGGCTGCGTAACTGGGCGCAGACTCTGATGTTTGTAGGGCAATGCCCTAATAGTTGTAGGACGTCGGCGAAAGGGTTTCGACGGTCTTGTATCGCGGAGTCGGATGCTCCAGTTTGGCCACTCAACGCAGTCTCTGGAGGCGAACAATGGACCGCAATGGTATGCGCCCGATTCATCCGGGCGAGGTTCTGAGTAAGGAATTCATGGAGCCGTTGGGCATGACTGTCATGGATCTGGCCATGCCCACGAAATGGCCCGAAAGTGAGATCGAAAAGCTTGTGAAATGCCAGCTCAGGATCTGCGCCGATCTGGCAATCAGCCTTGCCTCTCATCTCAACACTACGCCTGAGTTCTGGATGAATCTGCAATCGACTTACGATTTGCGCAGGGTCCAGCTCCGGCATGCGGGTTTATAGCGATTGCAGCATCCGCGAAGCCCTTTTCCACCATGGCCCCGTCATTGGGCGCTTGGTCTGTTCCCGTTCCACCACCATCAACGGCACATCCTGCAGCCGTATCCACGGCTGGTTATTCCAGTGCAACAAACTCAAAGACATGTCCGGCCAACTGAGCAGGCTCAGGTGTGGGCGTTCGCTTGTGGTGGGGTGTTGGGCGTCGCGCAGGGTGGGGATGACCTGGTGGGTGAGCCATTCGCGTAGCGCTCGGTATTCGGGGCAGTAGTGGTAGACGAGGAGGGCGTAGATGCCGGATTCGCTGATCAGCAGGGTGTTTTCGATTTGATTGTGGATCAGGGTTTTGCGGGTCTGGTATTGGTCGGGGTCGAGTTTTCGCAGCATGCGTTCGTTGAGGTAGATGTGTAGCAGGCGACTCAGGTCTCGGGCGCAGAACCAGGGTTGGTTCTGGATGAGGAGGGCGTGGAGGGGGAGTTTGTGGCGGGTAAAGATGTGCGGGGTCAGATAAGTCTCTTCTTGATTCATTGAGCAGTTCCTCTTGCTTAAGGGGCTGCCCTCAATCGTCGCCAAACGATTGGGTGGCAGTTGTACGCGGGTTGGCGAACCGGAGCAAAAGGAACCCGGCAGACCCGAAGGTCTCCCACGCACAACCGCCATGAAACGATGTGGCGGTAAATGTAGCCGCCATCATGGTTGTCGTGCGCCTTAAGCTGTTCGGGTCGCCAAACCCGCTGCTGAACATTCAGCATCGGGTGAGCTTAGAAACCTGGGCTTTTCGGCGCAATCGGACGGCGGTCATTCAGGTTGTAGGACGTTGCCGGGATGGTTGAAGGGCTGGAGATCAAAAGATCGCAGCCTTCGGCAGCTCCTACAGGGGGCGCGGATTATTCCGCGGGCGGCGTCAGCTTCGCTTCCATCTCGGCAACCTTGGCTTCAAGGCTCTCAAGGCGTGCGCGAGTACGCGCCAACACAACCATCTGACTATCAAACTCTTCACGGCTGACCAGGTCGAGTTTGCTGAAGGCACTCTGCAGCAGCATCTTGAACTGGCTTTCGATTTCGGCTTTCGGCAGCGGGGTGTCGCCGTTGAACAGGCGGGAGGCGGTGCCGCTCAGGGCGTCGAGGAAGTCTTTGGGCGCGAGCATGGAATGTGTCCTGTAAACAGTGGCGGGCAGTGTATCACGCAGTGTCTATAGTCACTGATGTAGGCATGGATGCACGCTTTTCGCGCAAGAGGGCGGGCGGCGACGCACCGTTGTTGTGCGTAACCGTCGGGCCTTTTTCGCGCTAACGCCTGTGGCAGCGGCCAAGGGATTGAAATCAGGGGAATTTGGCGAGATGGCAAGCTTTCTGCTTAGTCGGTAGTGACCCATGCACTGATGCAGTCGCTGTGACGAATGCAGTGCGGCAGACGGAGCGGGGAGTTTCGTCGGCAGCGGTTAGCTGGCGTCAGTCGGGCAGGTAAGGCCGACGATGCGTTACAAAGCCAGGCACTGCGCTTAGACTTGAGTCGGGTTTGTTTTCCTGGGGCAAGTCCACCAATTCGGGAGAGAGTTTCATGAAGCTAGTCACTGCCATCATCAAGCCGTTCAAGTTGGACGACGTGCGCGAGTCGCTGTCCGAAATCGGCGTGCAGGGCATTACCGTTACTGAAGTCAAAGGCTTCGGCCGGCAGAAGGGTCACACCGAGCTGTATCGCGGCGCGGAATATGTGGTCGATTTTCTGCCCAAGGTGAAAATCGACGTGGCCATCGACGACAAGGATCTGGATCGGGTTATCGAGGCGATAACCAAAGCGGCCAACACCGGCAAGATCGGTGACGGCAAGATCTTCGTGGTCAATCTGGAACAGGCGATTCGCATCCGTACCGGCGAAACCGATACCGACGCGATCTAAGCGCCGCCACAAACCCCAACGCCCCAGGAGAAAACAATATGACTCTGCGTAAATTCGCAGGGCTAGGAGCCCTGTTGTCCATCGTAATGCCAAGCCTTGCAATGGCGGCAGACGAAGTGGCGGCCCCGGTCCTCAATTCCGGCGACACTGCCTGGATGCTCACCTCGACAGCCCTCGTGCTGTTCATGACCATCCCGGGCCTGGCGCTGTTCTACGGCGGCATGGTTCGCTCGAAAAACATTCTTTCCGTGATGATGCAGTGCTTCGCCATTACCGGTCTGATCAGCATCCTGTGGGTCATTTATGGCTACAGCATTGCGTTCGACACCACCGGCATGGAGCAGGGCGTCGTCAACTTCAACTCGTTCTTCGGCGGCATGGGCAAGGCGTTCCTCGCCGGTGTCACGCCGTCGAGCCTGACCGGCCCAGCGGCGCTGTTCCCTGAGGCGGTGTTCATCACCTTCCAGATGACCTTCGCGATCATCACCCCGGCGCTGATCGTCGGTGCGTTCGCCGAGCGGATGAAGTTCTCCGCGATGCTGATCTTCATGGGCGTCTGGTTCACCCTGGTTTATGCACCGATCGCGCACATGGTCTGGTCCGGCAACGGCGGCCTGATGTGGGACTGGGGCGTACTCGACTTCGCGGGCGGCACCGTGGTGCACATCAACGCCGGTGTGGCTGGTCTGATTGCCTGCCTGGTATTGGGCAAGCGCAAAGGCTTCCCGACCACGCCGATGGCTCCGCACAACCTCGGTTACACCCTGATGGGCGCGGCGATGCTGTGGGTCGGCTGGTTCGGCTTCAACGCCGGTTCCGCTGCGGCGGCCAACGGCACTGCCGGTATGGCTATGCTGGTCACTCAGATTGCTACCGCTGCTGCCGCGCTGGGCTGGATGTTTGCCGAGTGGGTCACCCACGGCAAGCCAAGCGCACTGGGTATCGCATCGGGTGTGGTTGCCGGTCTGGTAGCGATTACTCCGGCGGCCGGCACCGTGGGCCCGATGGGCGCACTGGTGATTGGTCTGGCCGCAGGCGTGGTGTGCTTCTTCTGCGCCACCACCCTTAAACGCAAACTCGGTTATGACGATTCCCTGGACGCGTTCGGCGTACACGGTATCGGCGGTATCCTCGGCGCGATCCTCACCGGCGTATTCGCTGCTCCGTCGCTGGGTGGTTTCGGCACCGTGACCGACATCGCCGCGCAAGTGTGGATTCAGTGCAAAGGCGTCGGCTTCACGGTGATCTACACCGCGATCGTCACCTTCATCATCCTCAAGGTGCTGGACGCTGTGATGGGTCTGCGTGTGACCGAGGAAGAAGAATCGGTCGGCCTCGATCTGGCACAGCACAACGAACGCGGCTACAACCTGTAAGTACGCGCAGCAAAAAACTTGCCCGGTTCGCCGGGCATTTTTTTGTCTGGAATTTGTCGCAAAGAGAGCAGCTGAAAGGATTTTTCGTACGGCTTTGGTCGTGTTTACGACGAGCGTTTTTCTACGGCCAATGGCTTACATCATTGCAGGAATATTAGGGCCTTTGTTTTTTCCCAGAGCGCGCTAGAATGCGCCCCGAACGTGCGGAGAACTGTATGTGGCAACAGACTCTGATAACCCTGCGGGCACGGCCCCGGGGCTTTCATCTGGTGACGGACGAGTTGATCAAAGGGCTGCCTGAACTCAGGGAGTGCCGGGTCGGTCTGTTGCATTTGTGGCTGCAGCATACCTCGGCGTCGTTGACCATCAACGAGAACGCCGATCCGGCGGTACGTCGCGACTTCGAACGATTTTTCAATCGTCTGATCCCACAAGGAACAGACGGCTATGAGCATAACGACGAAGGCCTGGACGACCTCCCGGCGCACTTCAAGGCCAGCGTGCTTGGCTGCCAGATCAGTCTGCCGGTTTCGGCAGGTCGCCTGGCACTGGGAACCTGGCAAGGCGTTTATCTGGGCGAGCACCGTGATCATGGCGGTGCCCGAAAAGTCCTCGCCACCTTGCACGGTGAAGGGGCGTAAACCGTTGGTCACCAATGGTTACTGATTTTTTAACGGCGACTTTCGACAGTTGCCAAAGCTGGTCTATAACTAATCTGCTTTTCGCAAGTCATGAGGTAGAACATGAGCGACGATGATCTGGAAAACGACGACCTCGAAGTAGGCGACGAAGACGAGGCCGAGGAAGGTCTGGAAGCAGCAGCGGAAGACGTTGCTGAAGACGATGGTGGCGACGATACGCCGGCCCCGGCTGCCAAAGGCAAAGCCAAGGCCGCGGTGTCGGTAGATGAATTGCCGAGCATTGAAGCCAAGAACAAGGAACGCGACGCCCTGGCCAAGGCCATGGAAGAGTTCCTGTCGCGTGGCGGAAAAGTGCAGGAAGTGGAGGCCAATGTGGTCGCCGATCCGCCCAAGAAGCCGGACAACAAGTACGGCAGCCGCCCTATCTGAGGCGTGCCGCTGGCTTGCTGAAAAGGCCCGCCGTCGCTGCGGGCTTTTTCATGCCTGGAATAAATGAGCTGAAGTGAATGCAGTTCCCTTGTGGGAGCGAGCTTGCTCGCGAATGCGGTAGGTCTTACAGCATTGCAGTGACTGACCTGACGCTTTCGCGAGCAAGCTCGCTCCCACAGGGTTTGTGGATTATTTCGAGGTGGCATTCCAGCGTGCGAGTACGGCTGGCAAATCACTCAGGCTGCGAATCTCGGCATCCGGCAGACGATCCGCTTCCCAGACCTTCCCCGCCGGGTTAAACCAGATTGCCCGCAACCCCGCCTGTTGTGCTCCAGCGATGTCATCGCCCGGGTGATCGCCAATATGCACGGCTGTTTCGGCTGTAGCACCACCGCGCTGCAAAGCTTCATGAAACAACCGAGCATCCGGTTTGGCGATGCCGATATCTTCCGCGCACAACGCAAACTTGAAGTAGTCCGCCAGGCCCAATCGACGCACATCAGCATTGCCATTGGTGACCACGCCAAGCGCATAGTGATTGGCGAGAATCTCCAGTACTGGTTCGACTTCAGGGAACACTTCGATCTGATGCCGAGCATGCAGAAACACTTCAAAACTCTTGTCCGCCAGCGCCGACGCCTCGTCATGGGCGTACCCGGCTTCTTCCAGTGCATGGAACAACACCCGCCGGCGCAGCGCGCTGATGCGATGTTTCAGCCCCGGCTCATTGGCCAGCACCCGCTCACGAATCCCCCACAAATGCTCCACCGGCACCGCACCCAGATTCGGCGCATGTTCGCTCAGCCATTCGCGCAATATCGCTTCGGCGCTGACGATCACCGGAGCGGTGTCCCACAAGGTGTCGTCGAGGTCGAAGGTGATCAACTGGATGCTCATGAATCATCGCCTTTCATGCGTTTAGCCCGTGGGTGGGCACTGTCGTAGACCGCCGCCAGGTGCTGGAAGTCCAGGTGGGTGTAGATCTGCGTGGTCTTGATGTCCGAGTGGCCGAGCAATTCCTGCACCGCGCGCAGATCCTGCGAGGATTCGAGCAGGTGGCTGGCGAAGGAGTGGCGCAGCATGTGCGGGTGCAAGTTCTGCCCCAGTTCGCGTTCGCCGGCCAGTTTCACTCGCACCTGAATCGCCCGTGGACCGAGGCGCCGACCTTGCTGGCTGACGAACACGGCGTCGTCTGCGGGGTTGGTCATGGCCCGCAGAGGCAGCCATTGTTCGAGGGCTTCGCGGGCCTTTTTGCCCACCGGCAGCAGCCGGGTCTTACTGCCCTTGCCGAGGACTTGAACCATGCCATCGGCGAGGTCGAGTTGATCGAGATTGAGTCCGGTCAGTTCGGAAAGGCGCAGGCCGGAAGAATAGAACAACTCAAGAATCGCCTGATCGCGCCGCGCAAGAAAATCATCCTCGACCGCCCCTTCAAGCAGTTGCAGTGCGCGATCAGTATCGAGGGTTTTCGGCAGGCGACGTTCGCCCTTCGGCGGCGCCAGACCGGTCGCCGGATCGTGGTCGCAAAGACCTTCGCGATTCAGATAGTGATAGAGCCCGCGTACTGCCGAGAGCAGCCGCGCGAGACTGCGCGAGGATTGGCCCTGCGCATGCAGACGGGCGATCAGGCTTCGCAGGCGCTGAATGTCTAGCGCCGCCCAGCTGCCGATGTTCTGTTTGACGCACCAGCCAAGGACTTTATCGAGGTCGCGGCGATAGGCCGAGAGCGTGTGCGGCGACACCTGTCGCTCACTGCGCAGGTGTTCGCAGTAAGCGTCCAGTTGCCGTTCCATGCTCAGCGTACCGAGCGCAGGGAGCTATTGACCCGTGGCAGCACACGGCCCATGACTTCGGCGATATAGCTGAGGAACAGCGTACCGACCGAACTCTTGTAGTGCTGCGGATCACGGCTGGCGATCGCCAGAATGCCGTGGATGCCTTGATGACTGACCGCAACCACGGCGGTGGAGCCGATCTGTTTGCGCTGTTCTTCGCCGAAAAGAAAATCCAGCTCATGCTCACGCAGGCTGCCGCTGACGCTTTTGCCTTCGGTGAGCAAGCCACCGATGGCGACTTGTGCGTCGGCGTGAGTGACCCAGCGACCGACCGGTGCCGGGTTGTCACCGAGCAGAATCAGGCTGACAAAGGGCACCTGAAAATCCTGGCGCAGGCTGTCTTCGACGCTGATCACCACGTCTTCGAGGCTAGCGGCGTCCATCAGGGACAGTATGAGACGGCGGGTCTTGTCGAACAGTCGATCGTTGTCGCGGGCGACGTCCATCAATTGCGAGAGGCGATGGCGCATCTCGATGTTGCGGTCGCGCAGAATGGTCATCTGCCGCTCGACCAGCGAAACGGTATCGCCACGCTGGTGAGGAATGCGCAGGGCGGGCAGCAGTTCTTCGTGCTCGACGAAGAAGTCCGGATGCGCCTCCAGGTATGCGGCAACCGCTGCCGCCTCCAGGCTCTCGGACGCTGATTCGTCGGACTGTCGGGCGGGTACCTGAGGCTTATCGGTCATGGTTTCTGCTCACTCAAAGACGTACTTGTCCTTCGTATACACGCACTGCCGGACCGGTCATCAGAACCGGTTGGCCAGGGCCAGCCCATTCAATGGACAGGCGCCCGCCGGGCAGGTCGATCAATAGCGGCGAATCCATCCACCCCTGGCTGATCGCAGCGACAGCCGCTGCACACGCGCCGGTGCCGCAGGCCTGGGTTTCCCCGGCGCCACGTTCCCACACGCGCAGTTGCGCGCGGTTGCGGTCGATGACCTGGAGAAAGCCGACATTGACCCGCGCCGGGAAGCGCGGGTGGTGTTCGATTTTCGGCCCCAGTTCATGCACCGGTGCATTGTTGATGTCCTGCACGCGCAACACGGCGTGCGGGTTGCCCATCGACACGGCGGCCAATTCGACCGTGGTGCCGTCGACTTCCAGTTGATAGCTGCTGGCCTGCGCCGGCGCTTCGAACGGAATGTCCGCTGGCACCAGACGCGGGGCGCCCATGTTCACGCCGATCTGGCCGTCGTTACGCACGTCCAGTTCGATGATGCCGCCCTTGGTCTCGACGCGAATCTGCCGTTTGGCGGTCAGACGCTTGTCGAGCACGAAGCGTGCAAAGCAGCGCGCACCGTTGCCGCACTGCTCGACTTCCGAGCCATCGGAATTGAAGATCCGGTAACGGAAATCCACGTCCGGATTGCTCGGTGCCTCAACGATCAGCAACTGGTCGAAACCGATGCCGGTGTGGCGGTCGCCCCACTGCTTGGCGTGCTTTGGCTGAATATGCGCGTGCTGGCTGACCAGGTCGAGAACCATGAAGTCATTACCCAAGCCGTGCATTTTGGTAAAACGCAGCAGCATGGGTTACTCCGGCAGCAGGCTTTCGCCGGCAAACAGCTCGGCCACGGTTTCGCGGCGGCGCACTTCAAAAACCTGATCACCGTCTACCAACACTTCGGCAGCACGGCCGCGGGTGTTGTAGTTGGAACTCATCACAAAACCGTAGGCACCGGCCGAATGCACGGCCAGCAGATCGCCTTCGGCCAGGGCCAATTCACGGTCCTTGGCGAGGAAGTCACCGGTTTCGCAGATCGGGCCGACGATGTCGTATTTGCGCGCAGCGGTGTCACGCGGTTTGACCGCAGTGACGTCCATCCACGCCTGATACAGCGCCGGGCGGATCAGGTCGTTCATCGCCGCGTCGACGATGGCGAAGTCTTTATGTTCGGTGTGCTTGAGGTACTCGACCTGCGTCAGCAGCACGCCGGCATTGGCGACGATGAAACGGCCCGGCTCGAACACCAGCGCCAGGTCACGTCCGTTCAAGCGCTCGCGCACAGCCTTGATGTAGTCGGCAGCCAATGGAGGCTCTTCATCGCGATAGCGCACGCCCAAACCACCACCGAGATCGATGTGGCGCAGGTGAATGCCGCAGTCGCCGAGACGATCGACCAGATCCAGCAAGCGATCGAGCGCATCAAGGAACGGTGGCAGGGTGGTCAGTTGCGAGCCGATGTGGCAGTCGACACCGACCACTTCCAGGTTCGGCAGATGCGCGGCGCGCACGTACACGTCTTCGGCGTCGGCGATGGCGATGCCGAACTTGTTCTCTTTGAGACCGGTAGAAATGTAAGGGTGGGTGCCGGCATCGACGTCCGGGTTCACCCGCAGCGATACCGGGGCGCGAACGCCCAGCTCGGCGGCGACCACTTGCAGGCGCTCCAGCTCGTCGGTGGATTCGACGTTGAAGCAGTGCACGCCGACTTCGAGGGCGCGACGCATGTCGTCACGGGTCTTGCCGACACCGGAGAAGACGATCTTGTCAGGGCTGCCGCCAGCGGCCAGCACTCGCTCCAGCTCACCACGGGAAACGATGTCGAAACCGGCACCGAGACGGGCCAGGACATTCAGCACGCCGAGGTTGGAGTTGGCTTTGACCGCAAAGCACACCAGGTGCGGCATGCCGGCCAACGCATCGGCATAGGCCAGATACTGGGCTTCGATGTGCGCGCGGGAGTAGACGTAGGTGGGCGTGCCGAAGCGATCGGCGATGGCGGACAGCGCCACACCTTCCGCGAACAGCTCCCCGCCACGGTAGTTAAAAGCGTCCATGGCGATCCCTTATTGGTAAACGTCGTGCTTGTGTGCTTTGGACGGCTGCTTCTGCGAAGACTGGGCTTGCTCGGCCGGGTCCTGATCGTCATCCGGCAGGTACAGCGGGCCTTTTTGACCACAGGCCGAAACGAGGCAGGCAACCGCGACGAGCGCAGCAAGGGAAGAGATCAGGCGCTTCATGGCGAAATCCTTGAAAAATGCGTTAATTGCGCCGGAGTATACCGGCCACCCGGCAGCTTGCCTATGCGAGGGGGTTCCCGTCCGGCGGGGCTTGTCCGTGAGCACTGGTAACCCTGAGGGAGCGAGCCTGCTCGCGATGGCGGTGTGTCAGGCAACAATAATGTTGAATGTGCCGGCCATTCGCGAGCAGGCTCGCTCCCACAGGGTTGGGTGTTCGATGCCCTGACCGGTGCTTGGTCGTTAATCTTTGCAATCGGCCAGCAGCGTCCGTATCTTTCGGCGCTTGTGCCTGATCAGACATTTTTTGAGGTTGCCGCAATGAGTTTGTCCGAAGCCCGTTTCCACGATCTGGTCGATGAAACCCAGGAAAAACTGGAAGACATCTTTGAAGAGAGCGACCTGGACATCGATCTGGAAAGTTCGGCCGGTGTGCTGACCGTCAAGTTCGAAAACGGCTCGCAGCTGATCTTCAGCCGCCAGGAGCCGCTGCGTCAGCTGTGGCTGGCGGCGGTGTCCGGTGGTTTCCACTTCGACTACGACGAAGAAAGCGAGCGCTGGATGTGCGACAAGAGCGAAGAGCAACTGGGCGAAATGCTCGAGCGCATCGTCAAGCAGCAGGCTGGCGCTGAATTCGACTTCGAAGGTCTGTGATTCCGTGACTGACACCGCTCCCGTTCGTCCACCGAAGCCGCTGTACAGCAACATCAGCCCGGCCGTGCCCTCGCCGTGCAGCGGTGTGTGCCGATTGGATGAGCAGAAGGTCTGCCTCGGCTGCTTCCGCCATGTCGAAGACATTCGCGAATGGCGCTCGGCAGATGATGACCGGCGACGTGTGATTTGCGCGCAGGCGTCGCAGCGCAAACAGTGCGGCGGGGCGTGACTTGTATATTTTTTGAGCTGTGATAGTGTCCGAACACGCCTCAACCCATCGAGGCCTGGTGAAAACCCCGTCTTTTTTGGCGGGGTTTTGCTTTTTTTGTGTGCAGAAGAAAGGAGTCTGCCCGGATCATGACCGCACCTTCCATCACCCTTACCCGTCTGGACGTGCAACGTCTGGAGCGCCTGATCGACAGCCTGGATGACACGCTGCCGGGCGTCATCGCGCTGCAAACCGAACTGGACCGCGCCGACACCGTGGTCGGTCACGATGAAGTGCCCGCCGATGTCGTGACGATGAATTCCCGTGTGCATTGCCGCGAAGAAGGCAGTGGCAAGGATTACCACCTGACGCTGGTCTATCCGAAGGACGCCAACGCCGATGAAGGCAAGATCTCGATTCTGGCGCCAGTCGGCAGCGCACTGCTGGGCCTCAAGGTCGGTCAGCACATCGACTGGCCGGCTCCGGGTGGCAAGACCCTCAAACTGACCTTGCTTGAAGTCGAATCGCAGCCGGCCAACGGCGGTGAATTCCGCGAGTAAGCCCGCCTCAGACCTGTTCGAGTGCCTCGTTCAGAGCGCGCTCCAGGTCAGCCTTGTAGCGCAGATACAGATTGCTTGAACTCTGCCCGTCACCGAGCAGGCCGGAAAGGTCGAGGTCGGTGATGTAGCAGCGATAGCGTTCGCTCTCGCGGCGCTGCTCGACGATCTCCCGGGCGACCACGCTGAACAGCTGGTCGCCATGTTCCAGTTCGCTGAATTCCCGTTGATTGCAATACAGCGTGACCTGCACTTCGCCCGGTGCGGCTTTGCCGACGATCGCCTGTACGTCGTAGAACGGCTTGTTCACTGGCGTCTGTGGTGCCGACCGCGCTTCGACCCGGCGCGCACGTCCCGGACCTGAAGGCAATAACTGGTAATACAAAGTTTCGAGACGGCCGTCGGGACCGGCGTCCATCGGCAGCACGGCTTCGCGGCGGAACAGAATAGATTGCAGGAAGCGTTGCAACGGCACCAGCAGACTCTGCTCGTCGTGATAAGGCACATGTTGCTGCCACAGCGCGTTGAACTCATCCAGCACGTACAGCTCGGCCTGCTGCTCGGTGATCCGATAGAACACTTGAATGCACTCCGGCTGACCCATCGGCAGGATCAGCGCAAGGTCGTTATCTTCCAGTGCCATGGGATCCAGGTGCAGCGGACTGTAGCGCGGCTGTTCTTCGCCAAGGTAGTCGAGCAGGGCCGGCAGGGTGGCAAGCGCCACATGGTTGACCTGACCCGGCACCAATTCCAGCACGTGATAATGCTGCTGCACCTGAATCAGGTAGCGATGGTTCAACTCGCTGAGCAACAGGTTCTGCGCGGTGTCGATGATTTCTTCAACGCGACGGGCAATGAACTGCGCGCGGTTGTGGCAGAAGCAGCGCACCTTCAATGACGGCTGCAACGGCCCGCGCGGCAGGTTGTTGAGGTAATCGCGTAGGCAGTCGAGCAGGGCATGCGGGCCGTCGAAGCGGTTGACCAGTACTTCGTTCCAGCTATTGAGCGTGACCTGATCCAGGGTCAGCACGAGGTTTTCGCGCACCCCGGCGTAACTCAGCGAGTCGGTGCGCTCGGTGGTCATCAGGATATTCAGGTCGCGGTGATGCTTGAGCGGGTCGACGCCGACGTTGACCAGAATCAGCACTTCGCTTGGCACCGCTGCACGCAGCAACGGTTCTTCCGCGACGGTGGGCAAGGGCAGGGCGATGCACTGTTGCAGGCTGCCGAGCAGGTTGAACAGCTCGAACTCGCTCAGGTCGCTGGTACCGGGATGCAGGGCCAGGCGGGTGCTGCTGTCGATCACGCCGTTGCGGTGGCACCAGGTCAACAGCTCCAGTAACTCGCGGCTGCGCTTGATTGGCGCAAAATGTTCCCACTCAAGTGCCGTGAGGCTGCCGTTATACAGGCCCCACTGGGTTTGTCCCGGTTCCTTTTTATTGCGTGATTGCACCAGGGTCAGGGTGTCTTCGGCCAGATCCGGGGCGATGCCGGGGTTGATGAATTCGACCTTGTCGGCCTTGCGTTCGAAGGCCGCGTAGAGCCGGCGCCCCAGCACATTGAGATCGCGTTTATTGATCAGGCTGACGGTTTGTTCTGTGCGGGCGAACTGGGTCAGGAAGCGATAGCTGTAGTTCAGCTCATTGACCAGCGCGCGGCGTTCGGCGCTGACCTGGCGGACTTTCCACTGGCTGCGGCTGTCGAGCAGCGTCAGTTGTCGCTGATCCCAATGCCATTCGCTGGCCAGTCGTTCCAGCAACGTGCGTTGCCAGCTCTGGGTGCGGCTGTTGCCAGTGAGCTTGCGGTTGACCTTCAGGTACAGCGCGCGGCGCACCAGTTCCAGCCGCTCCGGCTCGTTGCGCGCGGTGAGGTATTCCTCGATACGCCGGTACACGACCATGTACGGGTCCAGTTCATCCAGATCCAGCTGGTTGGCGAACACGGCTTTTTTGAAGCGCAGGCTCAGACATTGCACTTGCGGGTGTTCGCTGGCGTAGACCTCGGTCAGCAGCAGCTTGAGCACCGATTTGTAGGGTGACTCGATGCCCTTGAACAACTGCCACAATCCGGCACCGATGAATTCGCCCGGCGGAATCCGCGCCAGATGACCGAGGTCGAGGGTCTCGTCGGCCCGGATAAAACGCTTGGACAGCAGGGTGTGGGTGTAAAGGTTGTACGCGGTTTCTTCGTAAACCGGCACCAGCCACCAAATGGGTGTGCGCCCGGCCAGCCAGATCGCGGTGCGGTAAAACTCGTCCAGCAGCAGATAGTGCTGAGTGCTGCCGCAGTTTTCCGAGCTGAGCTGGGTGTCGCGTTCGCCTTTGACGAAGCGCTCCGGGTCGATCAGGAAAAAATGCGCTTCGGCGCCCTGACTCGCGGCCCAGGCTTCCAGCAGCTGGCATTTTTTGCGCAGTTCGGCGAGCTCGCTTTCGTTCAAGTCCGGCGCGTGGCAGACCCACACGTCCATGTCACTCTGATCGGCCTGTGCCAGCGTGCCAAGGCTGCCCATCAGGAACAGGCCGTGAATCGGTCGCGGCGGATTGCTGCCGTGACGCGGTTTGTACGAAAACGAACGAGTCAGACGCTGTGCGTCGGTCAGCACGTTGGCGTCGGGCTCGTAATTCGACAGGCCGGCCGGCGTGCTGCCCGATACGTATCCCGGCAGCAGCGGGTGATTAACATGAAAGAACAGCGGCAATAGCGTCAACACACTTTGCTGGCGTGTCGACAGCCCTTCAAGGGCGCGGCCGAGGCGGCCTTCATTGAGTTTGAGAAAGCGCGCGCGTAGCTGGCTGAGTACCTTGCGGTCGATGCCTTCGTCCAGGTCAGGGCGGATTTCGTGGGTGCGCGTCATGTCAGCTCAAACCGGCTCGCAAGCTCGGACGAAGAGGGTCTCGGAATGGGAGGCAGTTTAGCCTTTGCGCAGCGGGACTTTTAAGCTGAATTTGTTTTTTGACGTCAGATTTCTATCGCGGATGACCGGGCAGGCCCGCGGAAATCCCGTGGCAGGAGTTCCCGTGGGCAAAGTCAGGGGGAATCAGGCGGTTTCTTGCTCTCTCAGAATGGTCAGCACGGTTTGCACATTTTGTGCGGCGTCGCGACCGAGGCTGGTCAGATACCCGCCATCGGGCTGGTCGGTCAGTTCTTTTTCAAAGAGGCGTTTGGCGGCAGCAATGTGTTTCGGGGCAGCGGTCTGATGAATTTTCAGACCTTCCTGGGAACTGTCCAGGTTGAAGAGTGCGAGGACTTCCAGTTCGGCAACCAACTCAGGGGTAAGCGACATAAGGACTCCAGACTTTCTAGGAATTGGACGACAGCGTCCCTAAGGTGAACCCGCTTTTGCGGCATGTCCAGTGCTCAGATCAGGGATTTTGTCTTGAGGCGGATTGCAGTGTAGTCGGGAGGCGGGAGTTGGCTGGATGGATACGTTACAAACATTGTAGGAGTGAGCCTGCTCGCGATAGCGGGGTGCCTGTCAGCATCTTTTTCACTGACAGAACGCTATCGCGAGCAGGCTCACTCCTACAGGATCGGGGCTTACTGCTTTTCGGGTGGCAACTCTGGCAAAGCGCGCAGCGCCGCTTCGTACCATTCGGTATTGAATGCACGGTCTTCATCGAGCATCGCGTCGATTTCGTAAGCCAGCACGTGAGCCATCAGATTGAGGATTTCTTCGCGCTCGACACCCACTAGGGTCAGCTTGTTGAAGGTCGCTTTGGCCGCTGGCGGGTTGTCGTTTTCAATCTGGTTCTCGATGGCTTCGATCAAGGTAGCCTCGGTGAACTCTTCTTCGTCTTCAATCTCGATGTCTGTCGGCTCGCTCATGGCAGGCTCCTTCATGGAAAGGCGCCAGTTTACCCGCATTCAGCGGTGTGATGCTGCTGGCGGGAAAGGCTTGAGCGATCTATAAACAGGCACTGCCCACCCCGCACGGCCTGGAGGCTATGTGATGTTCAAGCTCTACGGATTCTCAGTCAGCAACTACTACAACATGGTCAAACTGGCACTGCTGGAAAAAGGCCTGCCGTTCGAAGAGGTCACGTTCTACCCGACGCAGACACCGGAGTCTCTGGCCATCAGCCCGCGCGGCAAAGTGCCGGTGCTGGGTGTAGACGCTGGTTTTATCAACGAAACCGCAATCATCCTCGAATACCTCGAACAGACCCAGAAAGGCACACCACTGCTGCCGAGCGATCCGTTCCAGCGCGCGCAGGTACTGGCGATTGCCAAGGAAATCGAGCTGTACATCGAGTTGCCGGGGCGCGCTTGTTACGGCGAGGCGTTCTTCGGCATGACCCTGCCGGAGGCGATCAAGGAAAAGACCAAGACTGAATTGCAGCTGGGTTTCGCCGCGCTGGGACGACACGGAAAATTTTCTCCGTACGTGGCGGGCGCCAGTCTGAGCATTGCCGATTTGTATTTCCTCTACAGCGTGCCGCTGGCCTGTGCGGTCGGGCAGAAGCTGTTCGGGATTGATCTGCTGGCGGAGATGCCACAGGCGAAGGCGCTGCTGGAGCGGTTGGAGCAGAATCCGCATGTGCAGAAGATCGCGGCAGACAAGGAAGCTGCGATGCCGGCGTTTTTGGCGATGATCGCTGCCAAGAAATGAGTTTTATAGCGCTCTGAAGGAAGCCTTCGCGAGCAGGCTCGCTCCCACATTTGGATTTTTGTTGAACACAAAATTTGTGGCCGACAAAAATCCCCTGTGGGAGCGAGCCTGCTCGCGAAGCTTTTGGCTTTTAGCGGCTAGCGATCAGCGCCTGACCGCGCACCACCGCTGCCTTGACCTGCGCCGGGGCAGTGCCGCCGATATGGTCACGAGCATTCACCGAGCCTTCCAGGGTCAGCACGGCAAACACGTCCTGCTCGATCTGATCGCTGAACTGACGCAGTTCTTCCAGGCTCATCTCGGCCAGATCCTTGCCAGTGTCGACGCCGTACTTCACCGCGTGACCGACGATTTCGTGGCAATCACGGAACGGCAGACCACGGCGCACCAGATAATCTGCCAGGTCGGTCGCGGTGGAGAAACCGCGCAGCGCCGCTTCACGCATGATCGCGTGCTTGGGCTTGATCGCCGGGATCATGTCGGCAAAGGCACGCAGCGAATCACGCAGGGTGTCGGCGGCGTCGAACAGCGGCTCTTTGTCTTCCTGGTTGTCCTTGTTGTAGGCCAGCGGCTGGCCTTTCATCAGGGTCAGCAGACCCATCAGTGCACCGAACACACGGCCGGTCTTGCCACGTACCAGCTCCGGTACGTCAGGGTTTTTCTTTTGCGGCATGATCGAACTGCCGGTGCAGAAGCGGTCCGGCAGATCAATGAACTGGAACTGCGCGCTGGTCCACAGCACCAGCTCTTCGGAGAAGCGCGACAAGTGCATCATCGCGATGCTCGCGGCCGAGCAGAATTCGATGGCGAAGTCGCGATCGGAAACGTTATCCAGCGAGTTGCCGCCGACGGCGTCGAAACCCAGCAATTGCGCGGTGTATTCGCGGTCGATCGGGTAGGTGGTGCCGGCCAGCGCGGCGCTGCCCAGCGGCATGCGGTTGGTGCGCTTGCGGCAGTCGACCAGACGCTCGTAGTCGCGGCTGAGCATTTCGAACCAGGCCAGCATGTGGTGCCCGAAGGTCACTGGCTGCGCGGTCTGCAGGTGGGTGAAGCCCGGCATGATGCTCGCGGCTTCGCGCTCGGCTTGCTCCAGCAGGCCTTTCTGCAGGCGGGTGATCTCGGCGAGGATCAGGTCGATTTCGTCACGCAGCCACAGGCGGATGTCGGTGGCGACCTGGTCGTTACGGCTACGCCCGGTGTGCAGCTTTTTACCGGTGACGCCGATGCGGTCGGTCAGGCGTGCTTCGATGTTCATGTGCACGTCTTCGAGGTCGACACGCCAGTCGAACTGGCCGGCCTCGATTTCGCCCTGAATGGTCTTCAGGCCGTCGATGATGCTGTCGCGCTCGGCATCGGTCAGCACGCCGACCTTGGCCAGCATGGTGGCGTGGGCGATCGAGCCCATGATGTCGTGGCGATACAGGCGCTGGTCGAAAGTGACGGAGGCGGTGAAGCGGGCGACGAAGGCGTCGACGGGTTCACTGAAGCGGCCGCCCCAGGACTGATTGGTCTTGTCAGTGCTCATGAATTCGCTCGTATCGGCTTGAAGAAAGAAGGCGTGAAACGCTGGCGCGGATAATAACAGGGTTGCCAATCCTGTCGCTGACACTGGTCGATACGTTTTTTTCTCATTGCGTCAGCCATAGTGGCCGCTGGTGCCGGGGGATTTGCACAAGGATATTTTTCGATTGAGCAATATCGGCCCGGCGAGCGTCTACAGTTGGACATAAGGGTCGACGCGGCTCTGGATCGCGCAAAGGTCTGGCCGGCGACTATAAGAAGAGGGGGTGGGTGTTTTGTCCTTCGGCAAACCCCGTGAGAAACGCAGGAAACAGCGGGCTTTGAGCAGTACGACCCGGACACTGGCAAATATTGCTGGCCGACGTACGGCACTTTTTGGCGCTCGGGCTAGTCTTAGCGTGGATCGCGGTGACGGACGTCACTTCACCTGTCTACGCTATCCTTGTGCGAGACTCACGCAGGAATCCAGCGCAATATGAATGTCCTGATCGTTGATGACGAACCACTGGCTCGCGAGCGCCTCAGCCGAATGGTGAGCGAGCTCGAGGGTTATACAGTTCTGGAGCCCGGCGCCACGAATGGCGAAGAGGCGTTGGCACTGATCGACAGCCACAAGCCGGATATCGTGCTGCTCGATATCCGCATGCCGGGTCTCGATGGCCTGCAGGTCGCTGCCCGTTTGTGCGAACGTGAAACGCCGCCGGCCGTGGTGTTTTGCACCAGCCCCGATGAATTTGCCGTGGAAGCCCTGCAGGCCAGCGCCGTGGGCTATGTGGTGAAACCCGTGCGAACCGAACATCTGCATGACGCCCTGAAACGGGCTGAACGTCCCAATCGGGCGCAACTCTCGGCCCTGACCCGTCCTGCTGCTGAAAGCGGCAACGGCCCGCGCAGCCATATCAGCGCCCGAACCCGCAAAGGCATCGAACTGATCCCGCTGGATCAGGTGGTCTACTTTATCGCCGACCACAAGTACGTGACCCTGCGCCACGAGGCCGGTGAAGTGTTGCTGGACGAGCCGCTCAAGGCCCTCGAAGACGAATTCGGCGAGCGCTTTGTGCGTATCCATCGCAACGCGCTGGTCGCCCGCGACCGCATCGAACGTCTGCAGCGTACGCCGCTGGGGCATTTCCAGCTGTTTCTCAAGGGTCTAAATGGTGACGCGCTGATCGTCAGTCGTCGGCACGTGGCCGGTGTGCGCAAGATGATGCAGGGCCTGTAACCCGGTCATTCCGGACAGCTCCAGCTCCTTTTTACCAGGCACTGCGGGCCAGGGAGGCCGCGCCGACTCTGATTCAAGTCAAAGTGGATTTGGCTGAGCTGTTATTATCCGCCGTATCTATTCAGTACGGATTGATCCATGTCCTCTCGCGAAATCCGCATCGCCACCCGTAAAAGTGCGCTTGCCCTCTGGCAGGCCGAATACGTCAAAGCACGTCTTGAAGCGGCCCACCCGGGCCTGCTGGTGACGCTGGTGCCCATGGTCAGTCGCGGCGACAAACTGCTCGATTCGCCACTGTCGAAAATCGGTGGCAAGGGCCTGTTCGTCAAGGAACTGGAAACTGCGCTGCTGGAAAACCAAGCAGACATCGCCGTCCACTCGATGAAAGATGTGCCGATGGACTTCCCGGAAGGCCTCGGCCTGTTCTGCATCTGCGAGCGTGAAGATCCGCGTGATGCCTTCGTTTCCAATACGTATGCCAGCCTGGAAGCATTGCCTGCCGGCAGCATTGTCGGCACGTCGAGTCTGCGTCGGCAGGCACAGTTGCTCACCCGTCGTCCGGATCTGCAGATCCGCTTTCTGCGCGGCAACGTCAACACTCGCCTGGCCAAACTCGATGCCGGTGAATACGACGCGATCATCCTCGCCGCCGCCGGCCTGATCCGCCTCGGCTTCGAAGATCGCATCACTTCGGCGATCAGTGTTGATGACAGCCTGCCTGCCGGTGGCCAAGGTGCAGTCGGCATCGAATGCCGCAGCGCCGACACCGAAATCCACGCCTTGCTCGCACCGCTGCATCACGCCGACACCTCGTCGCGCGTCACCGCCGAGCGTGCCCTCAACAAACATTTGAATGGCGGCTGCCAAGTGCCGATCGCCTGCTATGCCGTGCTCGAAGGCGAGCAATTGTGGTTGCGTGGTCTGGTCGGTGAGCCAAGTGGCGGCAAGCTGCTCAGCGCCCAAGCGCGCGCGCCACGGGCCGATGCCGAAGCACTGGGTGTGAAGGTCGCCGAAGACCTGCTCAGCCAGGGTGCCGACGACATTCTCAAAGCGGTCTACGGCGAGGCAGGTCACGAGTGACCGGTTGGCGCCTGCTGCTGACGCGCCCCGCGGAAGACTGTGCGGCGCTGGCGCAGACGTTGGCCGGGCAGGGCGTTTTCAGTAGCTGTTTGCCGCTTCTGGACATTGTCCCGCTGCCAGTCTCTGAGAAAATTCGTCAGGCGATTACGCAGTTGCCAAGTTGCAGTGCAGTGATTGTCGTCAGCAAACCGGCGGCGCGTATTGCGCTGGATCTGCTCGAAGGTGCATCTGCGCTGACGATGCCGTGGTTCAGTGTCGGCGCGGCGACTGCGCAGATTTTGCTGGATCACGGTCTGGACGCGAACTTCCCGGCCGCCGGCGATGACAGCGAAGCCTTGCTGCAATTGCCGCGTCTGCGTGAGGCGGTCAGCCAGCCCGGCGCGCAGGTGTTGATCTTGCGCGGGGAGGGTGGGCGTGAACTGCTCGCCGAGCGCTTGCGTGAGCTAGGTGCTAGTGTCGAGTATCTGGAATTGTATCGACGCGACCTGCCAGCCTATGCCCTGGATGAGCTGCCACGGCGGATCGAAGCGGAACGCTTGAACGGGCTGGTGGTCAGCAGTGGACAGGGTTTCGAGCACCTGCGCCGAATGGCCGGTGATACCTGGCCGGCCATCGCGCCGTTGCCGTTGTTTGTACCAAGCCCAAGGGTCGCCGAGCTGGCACGTGCCGCCGGGGCTCAAACAGTTGTGGATTGCCGCGGCGCGAGCGCCGCGGCTTTGCTGACGGCGTTGCGGGAGTATCCCGAACCCGTTTTCTAATGCAAAGGATGGATACGTGAGCGAAACAGCCTTGCCAAAAGATGACGTCCAGCCTGTGATTGAACCCCAGGTTGAAACTCCACCGCCGGCCACAGAGCCGCGCCGAGGCAATGGACTGGCCATCGTCGCTTTGTTGCTCGGTGCTGCCGGTGTTGCGATCGGCGGCTGGGGTGTCTGGCAGGTTCGTCACCTGCAGACCAACACTCAACAGCAGTCCGGTGAAGTGCAGGCATTGAACGATCAGGCGCAGAGCCTGAAGCTCAATGAACAGCGTCTGACCGAGCGCCTCGCGCAGCTGCCGGATGCCGACGAACTTGCCGAGCGCCAGCGTCTGGTGACCCAGCTTCAAGGTGATCAACAGCGCCTCAATCAACGTCTGGAAACGGTGCTGGGCGCCAGTCGCAAGGACTGGCGTCTGGCCGAGGCCGAGCATTTGCTGCGCTTGGCCAGCCTGCGTTTGTCGGCTTTACAGGACATCAGCAGCGCTCAGGCGCTGGTCCAGGGCGCTGACGAAATTCTCCGTGAGCAAAACGATCCAGGCTCTTTCGCCGCCCGCGAGCAAGTGGCGAAAACCCTGGTGGCGCTGCGCAGTACTTCGCAACCGGATCGCACCGGTCTGTTCCTGCGTCTCGGCGCGCTGCGTGATCAAGTCATCGACCTCACCGAGCTTGCGCCGGAGTACAAGGATCGTGGCGAATCGCTGCTGGGCCTGACCGCTGACGGTGACGGCGCCAGTCGTTGGGCGCAGTGGTGGGACCAGGTCTCGCGCTATATCCGTATCGATTTCAATGCCGACAAGAATGTGCGGCCGCTGCTGGCCGGGCAGAGCCTGAGTCAGGTGCGCCTGGCCCTGAGCCTTGCGCTTGAGCAGGCGCAGTGGGCAGCCCTCAACGGTCAGGCGCCGGTCTATACCCAGGCGCTGGCCGAAGCGCGCGATGTGCTCAAGGGCAATTTCAACCCGGACAATCCGCAAAGCAAAGTGATGCTCGAGCAGGTCGGTGAGTTGAGCAAGGAACCGGTCACGGTCACCACGCCGGATCTGGCCGGCACGCTGAGTGCGGTGCAAGCCTACCTTGAACGGCGCAACGTTAACGCCGAAGAGTCGGTGAAACCCTTCGCCAAGCCTGCCGCCAACACCGCGCAGGAGACCACGCCATGAAACGCCTGTATGTGATCGTGTTTCTGGTGATCGCGGCGACAGCGGCGCTGGGTCTGGCGATTGCCGAGCATTCCGGTTACGTGCTGGTGGCCTACAAAAGCTTCCGCTACGAGTCCAGCCTGTGGGCGACGCTGGCGGTCATCGCGGTGCTGTGGCTGCTGATCTGGGGGATCAAGGCACTGGTCGAATTGGTCATGGCCTCCAGTGGCGTGGTCAACCCATGGTCGCGCCGCAACCGCAGTCGGCGCGTGCAGGTGGCGATCGAGCACGGTCAACTGGATCTGGCCGAAGGTCGCTGGGCCAGCGCTCAGCGTCACCTGTCTCGAGCGGCTGAAGCCGAGCGCCAGCCATTGCTGTACTACCTCGGTGCTGCCCGCGCAGCCAACGAGCAAGGTCTTTTCGAAGAGTGCGATCGTTTGCTGGAGCGCGCGCTTGAACGTCAGCCCCAGGCGGAGCTGGCCATCGCTTTGAGTCATGCGCAGTTGCAGACTGACCGTGGCGACACCGACGGTGCCTTGGTGACGCTGCAAGCGATGCACGATCGCCATCCACACAATGCGCAGACGTTGCGGCAGTTGCAGCGCTTGTATCAGCAGCGCGGCGAATGGTCGGCGGTGATTCGTTTGCTGCCGGAATTGCGCAAGGACAAAGTCCTGCCGCGCGCCGAACTGGCTGAACTCGAGCGCCGCGCCTGGGGTGAAAACCTCTCGCTGGCTGCGCAACGGGAAGAGGATGGCAGCGTGGGTTTGCAGTCGCTCACGCGCGCCTGGGAACAGCTCACTTCGGCGCAACGGCAGGAGCCGCCGCTGGTGTTGGCGTACGCCGAACAGTTGCGGCAGTTGGGCGCTCAGGTCGAAGCGGAGGAGGTGCTGCGCACTGCCCTCAAACGCAAGTACGACAGCCATCTGGCCCGTCTCTACGGGCTGGTGCGCGGCAGCGATCCGGCCCGCCAGTTGCAAACCGCCGAAGGCTGGCTGAAGGAGCATCCGAACGATCCGAGCCTGCTGTTGACCCTCGGCCGACTGTGTCTGCAAACCAGTCTGTGGGGCAAGGCACGGGATTACCTGGAAAGCAGTCTGCGTGTGCAGCGCAATCCCGAGGCCTGTGCGGAGCTGGCGCGCCTGCTCGCCCAGTTGGGCGATACCGAGCGCAGCAATCAGTTGTTCCAGGAAGGCCTTGGTCTGCTGGACGAGCGCCTGCTGGCCGCGCCGTTGCCGGTTCCGGCCCATGTCTGAAGTGGCGAGGGAGTTCGCTCCCTCGCTTACCTTTTGTGGCTGAATTTTCCACTTCGTTGAGCGCTTGAGGCAAATTCCTACAGCGGTCTACACCAATTCCTCTCGATCCTGTCGGGTTTTCCCTACACCTCTGGTGAACTGTCGGCAGGGCCTCGCCTTGAAAGGCTGACACGCTTTCCTCTACCGTAACCGTCTGTCTCTACTGTTACGGAAAAGCCATGTCGTTGGCCTGCTCACGCTCCTTGTTCTTCATGGCTTTCACTGCGGGGGCCTTTGCTCTGGGAGCTTCCTATTATCTTGAATATGCAGTCGGCCTGACGCCGTGCAGCCTGTGTCTGGTGCAGCGCCTGTTCCTCACGCTGCTGTGCGTAGTCAGTGGTCTGGCGGCGGTGCACGGTCCCAAACGTGTCGGTTTGTGGTTCTACTGGCTGTTGACCCTGGGCGCCAGCCTGGGTGGGACCACGGCGGCCTGGCGGCAGGTACTGATACAGAGCGATCCGATGCTGCACCTGCTCAATTGCTCGCCTGCTCCCGAGGCCTTGTTCAGTGGTCTGCCATGGATCTGTGCCCTGCAAACAATGTTTAGCGGCGGTACCGATTGTGCGGAAATTTCCTGGACGCTGTTCGACCTGAGTATCCCGGAGTGGAGCCTGCTGTTCTTTGTCGCGGTATCGATTCTGGCGGTGTATCAATTGTTGCGGCTGGTATGGAGTGCTCTGCAACGCCCGCTCAGCGGCCAAGCGTCGCACCCGGTGCTGTTGCGGGATTAAACACTTGTATGAACTTTATCTCCTGCGTACCTTGAAGCCATAGGCGTGCGGGCATAATCTGGCCCGCACGTGTCATTGGATTTATGTTGCTCGATGACGCTCTGCCCGGCCGACCCCCAAGCCAGAATCAAAAGAGGGGCGCGGGTGTAGAGCAGCATGACCCACAAGGGAAGAGAGATCGCCATGCTCGAAAGTTGTCAGAATGCTCAGGAACGTTGGGGTGGGGTTCATCTGCTGATCGACCGCTGGTTGCAAGAGCGTGAAGATCTGATCGGTGCCTACGACAAGCTCGGCGCAGAGCCTGATTCGCTGTCCGAGAGCCGCAAGCCCTTGCAGGAGTTCTGCGGCGTGTTGGTCGATTACGTCTCGGCTGGGCACTTCGAAATCTACGAACAGCTGACTGGCGAAGCCAAGGCGTTCGGTGATACGCGTGGTCTTGAACTCGCCGAGACGATCTATCCGCGCATCGATGTCATCACCGAGAAGCTTCTAGCCTTCAACGACCTGTGCGATGAAGGTAAATGCGTTGCAGAGAAGTTCAAAGAGCTAGGTGGCCTGCTCCACGAACGCTTCGAACTTGAAGACTGCCTGATTGAAGTGCTGCACACAGCACACAAGGAAGAAGATCCGGTTCAGGCCTGATCCCGAACCCTGATCAAAAAAAACGGTGCGCCCGAAAGCGCACCGTTTTTTATTGCCCGATCAACTCGTCGCTCCACGCAATTCCACTTCAAACACCAGCGGTGTGAACGGCGCAATCAGGTCACCGGCACCGTCAGCGCCATAGGCCTGATCCGATGGAATCACCAGGCGCCATTTCGCGCCTACCGGCATGTTCTGCAACGCGGTGCGCCAGCCGGCAATCACGCTGTCGAGGTTGAACCATTGCGGCTGAGTGTTCTGATCGAACACGGTGCCATCCGGCAATCGTCCGACGTACAGCACCTGCACTTTTCCATCGGGGCCGGCCTTGGCTCCTGTGCCGGGAGTCAGTTCGGTGAGCAGGATGCCGTCGGCCAGTTCCTTCACGCCCGGTTTGGCTTTTTCAGCGGTAAGAAAACGTTGCTCGTTTTCCATCGCGGCATCACTTGAAGGCTGTGCAGAGTGCTCGGCGTTTTGCGCTTCATGATCGGCCAGAATCTGCTCGATGCGTGCTTCGCTCAGAGCCAGCGGCTTGCCTTGGTAGGCTTGCTGCAAGCCATCGACCAGCGCCTGAATCTGCAGTTGCGGGACTTCCTGACGCAGCCGTTCACCGAGGCTGGCACCGAGGCTGTAGGCCAGATCGTGAGCATCGTTCGCGGTGTCTTTTTCGTCAGCGTGAACGGCCGAAAAAACCATGCAGAGGGATAAAAAAAGTAGCGCGACATGGGCACACTCCGTCCTGAGATGCGGTGGATTATGCCAGCGCGAACGTCTGCAACGGTGAACTGCTTTTGACTTCGCGCAGAACATTTTCGATTCGGTGCAACGCAACGCAATCGATACTGTCAAGATGCCCTAGCGGCGGTAACTGCAGAGGTCTAGTATGAGCCGCACTCACGTCAGCCAGGAGGTAAACCATGTCGGCCACCAAGAAGCCTGTAAATACTCCGTTGCACTTACTCCAACAACTCTCGGGCAGCCTGCTCGAGCATCTGGAAAACGCTTGCTCCCAAGCCTTGGCTGATGCTGAAAAACTGCTCGCCAAACTGGAAAAGCAACGCGGCAAGGCGCAAGAAAAACTGCACAAATCCCGCACCAAATTGCAGGACGCAGCCACTGCCGGTAAAGCCAAGGCACAGAACAAAGCCAAGGCCGCAGTGAAAGAACTGGAAGACCTGCTCGATGCCTTGAAGGATCGTCAGTCCGACACTCGCAGCTACATTCTGCAACTCAAGCGCGATGCCCAGGAAAGCCTGAAACTGGCCCAGGGTGTGGGTCGCGTTCAAGAAGCCGTGGGCAAAGTACTGTCCACCCGCGCCGCCAAACCGGCAGCGGCACCGGCGAAGAAAGCGGCTGCCAAACCGGCTGCAGCCAAGCCTGCAGCGAAAACCGCAGCGGCTAAACCTGCTGCAAAACCGGCGGCCAAACCTGCTGCCAAGGCACCGGTGAAAGCGGCGGCCAAGCCAGCTGCCAAAACCGCGGCCAAACCTGCGGCGAAAAAACCGGCTGCCGCGAGCGCTGCCAAACCGGCGGCTAAAACCACTGCTGCAAAACCAGCTGTTGCCAAGCCAGCCGCTAGAACGGCCGCCGCCAAACCGGCTGCAAAACCAGCCGCGAGCAAAGCTGCTCCCGCGAAAGCTGCAGCTGCCAAACCGGCCGCTAAACCTGCGGCGAAAGCTGTGGCGAAACCAGCCGCAAAACCTGCTGCCAAAACCGCCGCTGCCAAGCCAGCCGCCAAACCGGCTGCCGCTAAACCCGCTGTAAAACCCGCGGCAAAACCTGCCGCCAAGCCGGCGGCAAAACCAGCAGTGAAAGCCGCCGCCAAGCCAGCCGCCGCTGCTAAACCAGCGACCACTGCTGCCAAGCCTGCTGCTGCAAAACCGGCCACCAAACCAACTGCCAAACCGGCCGTGAAAAAGCCTGCCGCTGCCAAACCAGCTGCCGCCAAACCGGCTACCACTCCAGCTGCCAAGCCTGCCGTGCCAGCCACTCCGGCCACGCCAGCCGCCGCTGCTCCAGCCGCCACCACCTCGACTCCTTCGACTGCGCCATCGCCAGCCGCTGCGTCGAGCGTCAGCAACAACCCGACCAGCGCTTCCTAAGTGCCGGTTGCCGCGACGCGCAGCACTTGCAGCGCGTCGCGGTTCGGGCTGGCCGCCATGCCGGCCAATCCTTCAAGCCAGGTCTTCGAGCCTGCATCGTTTAGCGGCCATTCCTGCGCCGCCCCTTCAAGCCGTGACAGCAACGCTCGCTCAGCCTCAAGCTCCAGTGATTTGATCTGCTCGCGCATGCCTTTCAGCACCGCATCATCAACGGCCCGTGCTTTCCATTGCATCCGCAGTGAGCGCAGCGGCTGTACCACCTCGGTATCCCAAGGCTCGGTCAGCGTCTGAAGCTGGCTTACACGTTGTTCATCACAGATCACCCCGCGTTGTTCGAGCCATAAACCGCACAGCAGCAGGCACACATTGGCGCCCGCCGTTTGCAGTCGCAGGCAGGCATCTTCCACGCCCGGGCGGGCGTAGGTGGCAAGGGAAAAGCTCCACAGGTCAGAGGACATCGTGCTACTCGCGCCAGTTGTGAGCGAAGCTGGTAGACTCCGCCGCCATTATGATCCGACTTCAGAACCTGACTTTACAGCGTGGCCCGCAACGTCTGCTAGAAGACGCCGAGCTGACCCTGCACGCCGGCCACAAAGCCGGCCTCATCGGTGCCAACGGCGCCGGCAAATCGAGCCTGTTCGCCTTGATTCGGGGCGAACTGCACCCCGACTCGGGTGATTGCTTCCTGCCGGCTGACTGGCGCATCGCCCACATGCGCCAGGAGATCGAGACCCTTGAGCGTCTTGCCGTCGACTATGTGCTCGATGGCGATTTGCGTCTACGCGAGGTGCAACGTGACCTCGCCGCCGCCGAAGCGGCGCACGACGGTGCCGCTCAGGCCCGCCTGCACTCGGAACTCGACAGCGCCGACGGCTACACCGCCGACGCGCGGGCGCGCAAATTGCTCGCCGGTCTCGGCTTCACCAACGAGCAGATGGATCGCCAGGTAGGAGATTTCTCCGGTGGCTGGCGGATGCGTCTGAATCTGGCGCAGGCATTGATGTGCCCGTCCGACCTGTTGTTGCTCGATGAACCGACCAACCACTTGGACCTTGATGCGATCATCTGGCTCGAAGAGTGGCTGAAAAGCTACCCGGGCACCTTGCTGCTGATCTCCCACGACCGTGATTTCCTCGATGAAGTCGTCGATCACGTGGCCCACGTCGATCAGCGCAAAATCACCCTGTATCGCGGCGGCTATACCGCGTTCGAACGCGCCCGTGCCGAGCGTCTGGCCCAGCAGCAACAGGCCTACGAGAAGCAGCAGGCGCAACGTGCGCACATGGAAAGCTACATCGCCCGTTTCAAGGCCCAGGCGACCAAGGCCCGTCAGGCACAGAGCCGGATCAAGGCACTGGAACGGATGGAAGAGCTATCGGCGGCCCACGTCGATTCGCCATTCGACTTCGTCTTCCGCGAGTCGACCAAGATCTCCAGCCCGCTGATCGACCTGTCGGATGCGCGTCTGGGCTATGGCGACAAAACCATCCTGGAGAAGGTCAAGCTGCAACTGACCCCGGGCGCGCGGATCGGCCTGCTCGGCCCGAACGGCGCAGGTAAGTCGACGCTGATCAAAAACCTCGCCGGTGAACTGTCACCGCTGGGCGGGCGGCTGACCCGTGGCGAGAACACCGTGGTTGGCTACTTCGCCCAGCATCAGCTCGACTCGCTGGATTCCAAGGCCAGCCCGTTATTGCACTTGCAGCGTCTGGCGCCGACCGAGCGCGAGCAGACACTGCGTGACTTCCTCGGCGGTTTCGACTTCCGTGGCGCGCGCATTGATGAGCCGGTACTGAATTTCTCCGGTGGTGAAAAAGCGCGTCTGGCCCTGGCGTTGATCGCCTGGGAGCGCCCGAACCTGTTGCTGCTCGACGAACCGACCAACCACCTCGACCTGGAAATGCGCCTGGCGCTGACCATGGCGCTGCAGGAATTCAGCGGCGCGGTGCTGGTGGTGTCTCACGATCGTCACTTGCTCAAGAGCACCACCGACAACTTCTACCTGGTCGCTGATGGCAAGGTCGAAGAGTTCGATGGCGACCTCGAAGACTACGCGCGCTGGCTGGTGGAGTACCGCCAGCGTAACGCGCCGGTCAGTAACACCCCGGTGAATCCGGACAAGACCGACAAAAAGGCCCAGCGTCAGGCTGCTGCTGCGTTGCGTCAGCAACTGGCCCCGCACAAGCGTGAAGCTGACAAGCTCGAAGCCGAGCTGGGCAAGCTTCACGAGAAACTGGCCAAGGTCGACGCCAGCCTCGGCGACAGCGACATCTACGAGCCGGCACGCAAGAACGAATTGCGTGATCTGCTCGCTGAACAGGCCAAGCTGAAGGTTCGTGAAGGCGAGCTGGAAGAGGCGTGGATGGAAGCTCTCGAGGTATTGGAAAGCATGCAGGCGGAGCTGGAGGCGCTGTCCTGATGGAAGCGTTCAAGCTGCCGCTGCCGGCGGAGTGGGTCGAGCCGATCTGGTTCGCGGTGCAGATTCTGCTGATCCTGCTGGCCGGTTACCTCACTCAGCGCTTCGTCGCCAAAGGCCTGACCCGGTTGGGCGAGCGCTATCCGTTCCCGCCGCAATTGCTGATGCCACTGCGCGGCGTGTTGCGCTGGCTGATCATGGGCAGTGCGCTGATCTTTGTTCTGGAACGCCTCGGTGTCTCGGCCACGGTGCTGTGGACGGCGCTGTCAGGGTTCGTCGCCGTGGCGGCGGTGGCGTTCTTCGCGATGTGGAGTGTGCTGTCGAATCTGCTCTGCGCGATTCTGATCTTCACGGTTGGGCCGTTCCGGCTGGGCGATATCGTTGAGCTGGTGGACACCACGGACAAGCCTGGCGTCAAGGGCCGGGTGGTGGCGATCAATCTGCTTTACACCACGTTGATCGAGGCGGAAGAGCTTGGGACTGGCAGCGCGATGGTGCAGGTGCCGAACAGCTTGTTTTTCCAGCGCTCGGTGCGACGTTGGCGCGGGACGGATGTATTCCCTTCCAGCGGGTTCGAGAAGTAAGTCTTACAGCAAGATCAAAAGATCGTCCGATCGCGGCCCGAGCCTTCGGCAGCTCCTACAGGGGTCGCATTCCAAAGTAGGAGCTGCCGGAGGCTGCGATCTTTTGCTTTTAGGCCCAATCCGCATTAGCTTGAGCGTCTGTCACAATTCAGATGCGAGGTGTGCGATGGAGCTTCAAACATGGCTGGCATTTTTTGCCGCCTGCTGGGTGATCAGTCTGTCCCCGGGTGCTGGCGCCATTGCGTCGATGTCCAGCGGTCTGCAATACGGTTTCTGGCGCGGTTACTGGAACGCCCTCGGCCTGCAGATTGGCCTGGCGGTGCAGATCGCGATTGTCGGCGCCGGTGTTGGCGCGATCCTGACCGCTTCGGCCACCGCCTTCCACGCGATTAAATGGTTCGGTGTGGCTTATCTGGTGTACCTGGCCATCAAGCAATGGCGTGCGCTGCCCATGGACATGAGCGACGACGCGACGGTACGACCGATCGGCAAGCCGCTGGCGCTGGTGTTCCGCGGCTTTCTGGTGAACATCAGCAACCCCAAGGCTTTGGTGTTCATGCTCGCGGTCCTGCCGCAGTTCATCAACCCGCATGCGCCGTTGCTGATTCAGTATGTGGTAATTGGTGTGACGATGATCTTCGTCGACCTGATTGTCATGGCGGGCTACACCGGTCTGGCGTCGAAGGTGCTGCGTCTGTTGCGCACCCCGCAACAGCAGAAGCGCATGAACCGCACGTTTGCCGGGCTGTTCATCGGTGCGGCGGCGTTTATGGCGACGTTGCGTAAAGCGGCGGCGTAAACCTCGCCAGCACAAAAAAAGGCGACCTTTGCGGGTCGCCTTTTTTGTGCTGGGACGCAGAGCGTCCCGGGATGCATTCCCACGTCGAGCATGGGGACGATCAGGCGCCAGTCATCAGCGCAAGATCACCGGCGCAGTATCACGCGGCAAATTGTTGCGCTGCGGCGCCTCACGCGGCTGCTCGTAACCGCCGCCACCAAGCTGCATGCTCAGTTGCCCGGCCACGTCTTCACCCAGCGCCTTGGACACGTCGCGCACCACCCGTGGGCGGTTCAGCGAGATCTTGATGTCGCGGTGGTTCACCAGTTTGGTGTCCTGCGCTTCGCCCATCGCCGTGAAGGCCGAGGTGATCTCGAAGGTCTTGGTGTTGATCAGGCTGAAGTCCGCCACCAATGTCAGGCCCAGCACCGCCGAATAGCTGTCGGTATTCGCCAGCTCGTTGATGTCCTGAGTGAAGTCGATATCGGACACGGTACCGAACAGCACATAGTCGGCGCCTTTGAAGTTGCCGGCCTTGATGCGCTTGATCACGTCGTAGACGTCACCCTTGGACGACGCGGTGTACGGCGTGCCCTGCACCAGCTGGAACATACCGGTGCGCAAAATTTCACCCTTGATGTCGCCGGTGAATTTGCGCAACTCGCCTTGCTCGATGTAGCTGGTGCTCGCTTCGATCTCGTTGTAGCTCGACGAGCCGCTGGAGCTGTAGTAACCCTCGCGATGATTGCTCTGGGCCGAAACGATGTGGATGTATTGCTCCACACGTTCCTGGTAAGCCAGATCCGTCACCGCGACTTTCGGGGCCGCTTGCACGCTGAACGCGCAAGCCAGGGCCATCATGCCAATCCATGCGCGCATCAATTAACGCTCCGTGGTTTTGCGGATCTCTTTTTCGTCCATCCACTCGGCCAGACCGCTTTCAACGTCGATCAGTTGCAGGCTGAATTTGTAGAAGACGTCCTTATAGTCGCTGCTGCGTTTGACGATCGAGCTGATCGAACCTTCGATGCGGTACTTGGCGGCAACCATGTTGCCAGTCTTGGCCACGGTGCTCTTCTTGTACAGGCCGCTCTGGTTTTGCAGCTTGAGCTGGTCAACCTGGCTCTGCATGGCGTTGTTGTCGCTGGCGAAGCGGGCCACGCCGGTTTTCATCAGCTGAGTCTTGATGCTGGTGGTGATTTCGCGGGTGTCGATGTATTCGCTGGTCTTGTTCTTCACGTCGTAGACCTGAACCACCGGGCGGCCCTGCAGAATGCCGGACTGGGCCAGCGAGCGGGTCATCGACTCGGCGATCATTTGCAGGTCGGTCGAACCGAATTCGTTGGTCACGGTTTCAACCGCTTTGGTGTCGCCGTAGCTGATGTTCTTGCTGCCCAGGGTCGGCGAAGTGTTGGCGCAACCGGAGGCCAGCAGGGCGATAACAGCGATGCAGGAAAAGCGTGCAAACATGGGAATGCTCTCTAAAACAGAAATAGGGTGACAGGCTTACGGCGTCTTGATTTCCAGACGGAAGTCCACGGCTTTCGGGGTCGGGGCGATGCCTTGAATGAAGCTGGTCTGGGCGCCGTACATCATTTGGCTTTTCCACACTTCTTCTTCGGCAATCGGGAAACCTTCCGCGCCGAGCCAGGCGAAGCGGTAGTAGAAAATCTTGTTGCTGTTGAGGGTGTTGCTCAACTGCACGTTGACCGTCATGAAGCCGTTTTCGCGAGCGACGCGCATGGCGCCGACGACGATGTGTTTCTGCGGGCCCATGGCCACGACTTTGCTCGCGGCGCTGCCCGGCTCTGGCGGTGGCGGGGTAGCGCAGCCGCTCGCCAGCAAGGCGAGGGCGGCGACGGCGATGAGTTTGAAGCGCATGCAAAGACTCCGTTCTTAAGGTTGTTTGAGGCTGGCGACGTTGGTCGCGCTGGCGCTCGGGATGACGTGGGCGGCGAGGCCACCGGCGAACACCTGGTTGCCCACGGCGCGCAGGGTGATCACCTGATAACGCTGATCGACGGTGACCTTGACCACCGAACCGCCGACGGCGCTCGGCAGACTGACCTGATGCTCGCCTTTCTTCAAGCGCAGACGCACCACTTGAGTATTGTCCGGCAGAGTGCGCCACGTACGGGTATCGGCACCTTCAAGCACAGCTGAAGAGATGCCGACGGCCAGACCGGCCAGTGGATTGGTTTCGTTGATCTTCTTCTGCGCCACGCCTTTGGTGATCGCCCGCACGGTGGTGCGCAGGATGATCCCCGGCATATCGTCACGCAGGGCGCGGCGGGACATGGCGGTGGTGCTGTTCAGAGCGGTCAGATCGACCTGCTGGCCATCGACACCGATCTGCGCGAACGGCGCGGTGGAGGTGTCCGGCTTGATGATCGGGAACGACAGTGGGGTGATCACCACGTTGTTGGAGATCGGCAATGGCAGCGGCACGCGGATCGAGTCGCGAGCTGGCGCCAGACCGCTTTGCACGACGATCAGAATATCGCTGTCGTCAGACTTGCTCGGCTTGTCGAGGTTGACCAGTGCCTGCTCCAGCAACGGCGTGTTCGGACGCAGTTCGGCAGCCTTGCGGTAACCCGGCGCCGCGAGGCCTTTTTCGCCCAGGGCTTCGTAGACGAAACCGGACAGGTAATGGCTGAAAGCACTCTGGTAGCTGTTCTTCAGACCGACCACTTCCGGTGCGTCGAGGCTGGCGACCGGATAACCCTGCAGGTCTTTGTACTGGGTCTTGATGCCTTCTTTCTCGGCCTCTTCTTCGCTCTTGAGGTATTCCTTGTCGCGCAGCTCGGCGATCACCGCTTCACGTTCGTGAGTCTTTTTGATCGCGGTGCGCGCGCCGTCGAAGTCGTTGACCGCCAGCAGGTTCAGGGCCATCTGCGTGGTCAGCATGACTTTTTCGTAGTCGTAGCCTTCGTAGCGACGCACCTTGTCGTTGACCAGGAAGCTGCCGAACTGGGCCAGATATTTGTCGGTGTCGAGCTTGACCGAGTCTTCCCACTTGCCCACCACCTGATCAGCGCTGGTCCAGGCGTTCTGGCTGCCGGACAGGTCGCCCTTGGCGCGCAGCAATTCACCTTTCTCGAAGTAATAGAGCAGGTCTTTGTCCGGGCCGGTGTTGTTCTTTTCCAGCAGAGTCAGCGCGGCGTCAACATTGCCGGTGGCCAGTTGCTGATTGGTCTGGGCCAGTTCGGAGTCGTAGTTGCGAAACGCCGAACAGCCGGACAGCAGAGTGACGGCGCTGAGCGCAATCAGAGTGGGAGCGCGGAATGCCATGGGGGTACTTCTTCCCTGGAGTAATACAGCCGCGAATGCTGGTCGGGCTGGTGTGACCCATCGACAGTGGCGCTGGCCTCCTGCCAATTCCTCATAACCTGAGGAGCTTTAATGCCGTTTCGCGATAGCGAGGGCGCGGCATTATAGGCGGGCAGTGGTGGCTATGTAATATCTTTTTAATTGCACTTGTTAGTTTGGTGCCATTATTTATTTCAGGTCGGATACCACACTGCCGCTCGGCGCTCCGCTGGGCTGGAACGCGCTGCCATTGGCAAACACTCGCTCACCCAAAGCACGCAGGCCGATGACCTGGCGGCTCTGGTCGATGCGGATTTTCATGGGCGCAGCACCGGGAGCGTTGGGCAGGCTGATCAGGTGCTCACCTTTTTTCAAGCGCAGGCGCACGACTTGGGTGAGGTTGGGCAAGGTGCGCCAAGTGCGCGTGTCGGCATGCTCGAAAGCATCCCAGTGGGTGACGTAGGAGGCTTTGCTCGGATCGCGTCGATTGTCCCTGGCCTGAACATCTGCTGCCAGAAATGCCCGATAGGTTGTGCGCTGGATAATGCCCGGCATGTCGTCACGCAGGGTGCGCAAGGACATGTCGGCAATGCTGTTGACCGCAATCAGCTTTTTTTGACGACCATCGATGCTCAGTTGGTTGAATGAAGGCGTCGAGATGTCGGGCACCATTACGGGGAACGAGATATTGGCGACGATGACCTGACCGTCCGCGAGCTTCACCGGGTAGGGCACGCGCACGGAGCTGCGGGCCGGCGCCAGGCCGCTCTGTACGATGATCAGTACATCGCTTTCGTCTGCCTTCAGACCAGGGCTGTCGAGGTCGCGCAGTGCCTGTTGGAAAAACGCCATATCCGGACGCAGTTCAATTGCCTGACGATAGCCGGGCGCTGCCAGATCTTTCTCGCCCAGCGCTTCGTAGGTGAAGCCGGCGAGATAGTGACTGAATGCACTTTGGTAGCCGTTTTTCAGCGCAATCACCGCAGGCGATTCGAGCATCACCACGGGGTAACCCTGCAGGTCCTTGTAATGCACGCGCGCGCCCTGGGCCTTGGCCGCTGCTTCGACACGCTCGTATTCCAGCTCCCGCTGTCGGGCTATAAGCGCTTCGCGCTCGTGGGTTTTCTTGATGTCGGCACGGGCGCCGTCAAAATCATTCATGGCCAGTTGGTTGAGGGCCATTTGCGTGGTCAGCATGACTTTTTCGTAGTCGTAGCCATCGTAGCGGCGCAGCTTGTCATTGATGATGCTGCCCCAGTGATCGCCCATGGCGGCGAGCAGCTTGTCGCCGGTGGTCTGGATCGTGTCCTGGCGCTCGATGATCATCTGCTCGGCGCTGCGCCAGGTTGTCTGGCTCTGCGCAAACTCGCCGCCCGCACTCAGTACGGCGCCCTTTTCGAAATAGTAGAGCAGGTCTTTTTCCACGGCCGGATTGTTCGCTTCGATCACGGCCAGGGCGCTGTTGATGTTGCCGGCCTTGAACGGGTCGGTGGTCTGTTGCAGTTCCAGATCGTAGTTGCGATATGCACCGCAGCCGCTCAGTTGCACAACGGCGGCGATCAACAGGGGCAAGTGCAAGCGGTGGCGCATGAAAGGGGTTCATCCTTGAGCGGGAAATGCGACAGGTCGCGCAGTATAGGGTGCAATAGTGGCTAAGTGATCTGGCGTTTTTGCAGGCCGATGGCTCGCGTCTTGTGTGGCGTTACGTCGACAAAGCTTGAGGGAAACGCGTTCGAAGTGAACAATATGTAACTTCGCATTTCCATTTGAGACTCATTCATGACTGCCTCGTCCCGTTTTCTGGCCTGGCTGGTGTTCCCGTTGTTTGCCCTGAGCAGCTTTAATCTGCTGGCCGATACCGTGGAAGGCGCGCCGCAAGCGCTGCACCTGCTCGATTACATCAGCGCCGACTACCCGCCGACGGTAGCGGCGGGCAAGGTTGTCGATGATTCCGAATACCGCGAGCAACTGGAGTTCACGCGGGCGCTGCAAGGCTTGATCGCCGGCATGCCGGCCAAGCCTGAAAAGGTTGCGCTGGAGCAGGGTGTCAGCGCTTTGCACGCGGCAATCACTGCCAGGCAGGATGGCGCCGAAGTGGCCCGACAGGCACGGCAACTGGGCGCGCAACTGGCGGTGGCATATGAGGTCAGCCAAGCGCCGATCATCACCCCTGACCCCTCCCGGGGTGCGCCGCTCTATGCGCAGAATTGCTCGGTGTGCCACGGCGATAGTGGCGCCGGTGACGGCCCGGCGGGCCTCGGCATGACCCCGGCACCGGCCAATCTGCGTGATGCGGCGCGTCTTGATCACCTGAGTCTGTACGCGATCTACAACACCCTCGGCCAAGGCGTCGAAGGCACCGACATGCCGGCGTTTGCCGATCAGCTCGATGACCGGCAGCGTTGGGATCTGGCGACCTACATTGCCGGGTTCAGCGCTGATCCGGCGGCGGCCAAAGCGGAGAAAACCTACAACATCGCCGATCTGGCGCGTCAGACCCCGGCCGAAGTGCAGGCTGCCGAAGGCCAGCAAGCGGCGGCGACGTTCCGTGCGCAACGCGCGCAGCCGCCGCAGGTCAAGCGTGGCCCGGCGCAGTTGCTCGACTACACCGCCGCAACGCTGGACAAGAGCCTTGCCGCCTACCGCGCCGGTGAACACGATCAGGCCTACGACCTGTCGGTCGCGGCCTATCTGGAAGGCTTCGAGCTGGTCGAAAGCTCGCTGGATAACGTCGACGCCAATGTGCGCAAGGACACCGAAAAAACCCTGATGGCTTACCGTCAATCGTTGCAGGACGGCTTGCCGGTCGAGCAGGCCGAGCAGCGCCTGGACGCCGCCAAGGCCAAGCTGAAGGAGTCCGCCGGGTTGCTCGGCAGTGATGGCTTGAGCTGGTCGCTGAGCTACATCTCCGGTCTGCTGATTCTGCTGCGAGAAGGCCTGGAAGCGATTCTGGTGCTGGCGGCGATCCTCGCGTTCCTGCGCAATACCGGCCAGCAATCGGCGGTGCGCAGCGTCAACGTCGGTTGGGGCCTGGCGTTGCTGGCCGGCCTCGGCACCTGGGCGCTGGCGGCGTATGTGATCGACGTCAGTGGTTCGCAGCGTGAACTGCTCGAAGGCGCGACGGCGCTGTTCGCCAGTGTCATGGTCTTGTGGCTGGGCGTGTGGATGCACGACCGTCGCCATGCCGCAGCTTGGCAGGATTACATCAAGAGCAGCCTGGTTGGCGGCGGCGGGCGTTTCGGCTTCGCGATCCTCGCGTTCTTCTCGGTGTACCGCGAGCTGTTCGAAGTGATCCTGTTCTACGAAACCCTGTGGTTGCAGGCCGGCCCGGCCGGGCATGACGCGGTACTCGCCGGCGGTGCGACCGCACTGGTGCTGCTGGTCGGTCTGGCGTGGGTGATTCTGCGCGGTTCGGCGAAGCTGCCTCTGACGCTGTTCTTCAGCATCAACGCGGCGCTGCTCTGCGCGTTGTCGGTGGTGTTTGCCGGGCATGGCGTGAAGGCGTTGCAGGAAGCCGGGATCTTCGGCACGCGGCCGGTGGCGTTCTTTGAATTCGATTGGCTGGGGATTCATGCCGATGCCTATTCGCTGACTGCGCAGGCGGTGGCGATTCTGGCGATTGTTGTGTTGTATGGGCGTAGTTGGGTGGCGGAGAAGCGGCGGGTAGTCGCCTGACAGCATTCGCTGCGCTCACATTCGCGAGCAGGCTCGCTCCCACAGGGTTTACGCGTAACCTGTGGGAGTGACGGAGCGACGATTCGACTTGCTCGCGAGTTGTTTTTGGAGGTTAGAAAAATGCGTGTATGGATCGATGCCGACGCCTGCCCGAGGGCGGCGAAGGATCTGGTGGTGAAGTTCGCCCTCAAGCGCCAGTTCGAAGTGGTGCTGGTGGCCGGGCAGCCGCAGATCAAGCCGGGGCTGGCCATCGTCAAACTGATCGTGGTGCCGAGTGGTCCGGATGCGGCAGACGATTATCTGGTCGAACACGCAGTGCCCGGTGAGCTGGTGATTTGCAGCGATATCCCGTTGGCTGATCGTTTGGTGAAGAAGGGCGTCGCGGCGCTCGATCCGCGCGGCAAGGAGTTCGATGCACAGAACATGGGCGAGCGGTTGGCCGTGCGTAACCTGTTCACTGATCTGCTCGAACAAGGCCAGATGAGCGGCGGACCGGCGCCGTTTGGCGATCGCGAGAAGCAGGCGTTCGCCAATGCGCTGGATCGGATCCTCACCCGACTGACGCGCCAGTCTTGAGCGGTACACAAAACCTGTGGGAGCGAGCTTGCTCGCGAAGGCGCCAGGTCAGGCAACGCTGTGTTGAATGACACACCGCTTTCGCGAGCAAGCTCGCTCCCACATTGGGATTTGTGTACTGCTGGGAATCAGGCGTCGTTTTCGTGGGTCAGCTCGAGCACGCGATCGACCAGTTTGTTAATCCCCGACGCCGCTTCACTGATGTTCTGCGCCAGCATGTAAGCCGGGGTCGTCACCAGTTTGCGCGCCTTGTCTTCGATGATTTCCGTCACCGCACAGTCTTCGTGGGTGGCGCCCATCTTGTTCATCGCCGTGGCGGTGTCGGCGTCGTTGCCGATGGTGCAGGTTACGCCCGGGCCGTAGATCTTCGCCGCCAGTGCCGGCGAGATGCACATCAGACCGACCGGTTTGCCCGCTTCGGCAAATGCCTCGGCCAGCGCCAGTACTTCCGGCTGCACGCTGCAGCCAGCGCCTTCAACAGCGAAGTTCGACAGGTTCTTCGCCGCCCCGAAACCGCCCGGCACGATCAGCGCATCGAAGTCATCGACGTCGGCTTCGCGGATGTCTTTGATGTTGCCGCGAGCAATGCGCGCCGATTCCACCAGAACGTTCCGCGACTCGGGCATTTCTTCGCCGGTCAGGTGATTGATCACGTGCAATTGCGCGATGTTCGGTGCGAAGCACTGCACCTGCGCACCGCGTTGGTCGAGACGGAGCAGGGTGATGACGCTTTCATGGATTTCGGCGCCGTCGTATACGCCACTGCCGGACAGGATCACTGCAACTTTTTTGCTCATGGGTTTCTCTCCAGATTCATGGCGCTAAATGTCCACTAAATTGTCGCGCGTTGCCATAGGCCCAAGTGGCGGCTGCACCTGTATGGAGCGCTTTCTACATGGATCGCAACGACGGCGGGGTGTTCATTATTTGCGGTTGCCTGCGGCGTAACGAGCGGGAGATTTTTGGCGTGACTACGCCACTGGCGAACTTGAATGCCCCAGAGTAGCGAGGATAAAAGTGATCCGTCTGACTGAAAGGGTCGGCCAGCCCGCTCAGTGCTGGCGGGCTGTAGCAAGTCGCCAGCGAGTTACTCGGCTGGCGTCTTCGGTTCGGCAGCCTTGGACGCTTCGTCTTGATTCAGCAGTGCAGCTTTCGCGGCTTGCTCGTCCGCATAAACCTGTTTGGCCAGCCGCGCATTCTTGAAGCGGCGGCGCAGCCACAGGCCGACGCCAAGAATCAGCAGCGCACCGAGTACCCACAACTCGTACTTCTTGATGCTGCCGAGCATGCCTTCCAGTACCGCACCGAAGTGATAAGCGGCGGCAGCCAGTGCGGTCGCCCAGATCGCCGCACCGATGCCGTTGAGCAGCAGATAACGTCCCGGCGGATAACCCGACAAACCGATCGCCACCGGCATCACCGTGCGCAAGCCATAGACGAAGCGGAAGCTCAGCACCCAGATGTCGGGATGCTTGCGGATGTGCTCCAGCGCGCGGTCACCCATCATCTGCCAGCGCGGTTTGCGCGCCAGCAATTTGCGCCCGTGCTTGCGGCCGAGGAAGTACCACAACTGATCGCCGGCATAGCTGCCGCAGAACGCCACAACCACCACCAGGTTGATGTCCATGTATCCACGGAACGCGAGGAAGCCCGCGAGCACCAGAATGGTTTCGCCTTCGAAGAACGTGCCGAGGAACAAGGCAAAGTAGCCAAAGTCATGCAGAAATTGTTGGAGCATTGTCTGGGTGCTGGCGAAATGAACGCGCAGCCTAACCCTTCGGACACATTCATGAAAGTGTCCAAATGTGTCTCGACGTGAACAATTCCTACACTGAGAATGGAATGCGGCTACCTGTCACAGGTCTCACACAACTGTCATCTGTTCGTCATAATGGCCGTCTATAACTGTCACGCTCGCCCGTTTGCGCGGGCTCAGGAGTCTGCCGTGAGCTTTACCCCCGCCAATCGTCTGTTCCCTGCCACGCGCCTGCGGCGCAATCGTCGTGATGATTTTTCGCGGCGGCTGGTGCGGGAAAATGTGCTGACAGTCGATGACCTGATCCTGCCGGTGTTCGTGCTCGACGGTGAAAACCGCCGCGAAGCCGTGGCCTCGATGCCCGGGGTAGAGCGGCTGACGATCGATTTGCTGCTCGAAGAAGCGGACAAGTGGGTCGAGCTGGGGATTCCGGCGCTGGCGCTGTTCCCGGTCACCCCTCCTGAGCTTAAATCCCTCGACGCCGCCGAAGCCTGGAATCCTCAAGGCATCGCCCAGCGCGCCACCCGCGCCCTGCGTGAGCGTTTCCCGGAGCTGGGTGTGATCACCGACGTCGCGCTCGATCCGTTCACCACCCACGGCCAGGACGGCATTCTCGACGAAGAAGGCTACGTACAGAACGACATTACCGTCGACGCGCTGGTTCGTCAGGCGTTGTCCCATGCTGAAGCCGGCGCGCAGGTGGTGGCGCCGTCGGACATGATGGACGGTCGCATTCAGGCGATCCGCGAAGCGCTGGAAATCGCCGGCCACGTCAACGTGCGGATCATGGCTTATTCGGCCAAGTACGCCAGCGCCTATTACGGCCCGTTCCGCGATGCAGTCGGTTCGGCGTCGAACCTAGGCAAGGCCAACAAGGCCTCGTATCAGATGGACCCGGCCAACAGCGACGAAGCGCTGCACGAAGTCGGCGCCGACTTGTCTGAAGGCGCGGACATGGTCATGGTCAAACCCGGCATGCCGTATCTGGACATTCTTTTCCGGGTAAAAGATGCCTTCAAAGTGCCGACCTTCGTCTATCAGGTTAGCGGCGAATACGCCATGCACATGGCGGCGATCCAGAATGGCTGGTTGAGCGAGGCGGTGATTCTCGAATCACTGACCGCCTTTAAACGTGCCGGCGCTGATGGCATCCTGACTTACTTTGCTGTCCGCGCCGCTCAATTGTTACGAGAGCAGAAATAGCCCTCCCAGGAACATTCAATGAATACCGAAGGACTCACGGAAGTTGCAGTAAAAGAAGCTCAACCGGTGGTCGAGCAAATCACCGAGACCCCGCCTGAGCTGGAGCCTGCGCCACCCGCGCCAGTCACCGAACCTGTCGCGGCGGCGCCAGTGATTGCGATACCGGGCCTTGATGACAGCAGCCTGTACATCCACCGTGAGCTTTCGCAACTGCAATTCAACATCCGCGTGCTGGAACAGGCGCTGGACGAGTCCTATCCGTTGCTGGAACGCCTGAAGTTCCTGCTGATCTTTTCCAGCAACCTTGACGAATTCTTTGAAATTCGCGTCGCCGGCCTGAAGAAGCAGATTACCTTCGCCCGTGAACAGGCCGGTGCTGACGGCTTGCAGCCGCATCAGGCGCTGGCGCGGATCAGCGAGCTGGTCCACGGTCACGTTGACCGCCAGTACGCGATCCTCAACGACATTCTGTTGCCGGAGCTGGAAAAGCATCAGGTGCGCTTCATCCGTCGCCGCCACTGGACGGTCAAGATCAAAACCTGGGTGCGCCGTTATTTCCGCGACGAGATCGCACCGATCATCACCCCGATCGGCCTCGACCCGACGCACCCGTTCCCGTTGCTGGTGAACAAGAGCCTGAACTTCATCGTCGAACTGGAAGGCATCGACGCCTTCGGTCGCGATTCCGGTCTGGCGATCATCCCGGCACCGCGTCTGCTGCCACGGATCATCAAGGTGCCGGAAGAGGTCGGCGGTCCCGGCGACAACTATGTGTTCCTGTCGTCGATGATCCACGCCCATGCCGATGACCTGTTCCAGGGCATGAAGGTAAAAGGCTGCTATCAGTTCCGCCTGACCCGAAACGCTGACCTCGCGCTCGACTCCGAAGACGTCGAAGACCTGGCCCGCGCCCTGCGTGGCGAGTTGTTCTCGCGTCGTTACGGCGATGCGGTGCGTCTGGAAGTCGCTGACACCTGCCCGAAACACCTCTCGGATTACTTGCTCAAGCAGTTCAACCTGAGCGAGAGCGAGCTGTATCAGGTCAACGGCCCGGTCAACCTGACGCGGCTGTTCAGCATCACCGGTCTGGACAGTCATCCGGAGCTGCAATACACGCCGTTCACCCCGCAGATCCCGAAACTGCTGCAGAACAGCGAAAACATTTTCAGCGTGGTCAGCAAGCAGGACATCCTGCTGCTGCACCCGTTCGAGTCGTTCACCCCGGTGGTCGACCTCCTGCGTCAGGCGGCGAAAGACCCGCATGTACTCGCTGTGCGCCAGACGCTGTACCGCTCCGGCGCCAACTCCGAGATCGTCGATGCGCTGGTGGATGCCGCGCGTAACGGCAAGGAAGTGACGGCAGTCATCGAGCTGCGTGCACGGTTCGATGAAGAGTCCAACCTGCAACTGGCCAGCCGTCTGCAAGCGGCCGGTGCGGTGGTGATCTACGGCGTGGTCGGCTTCAAGACCCACGCCAAGATGATGCTGATCCTGCGTCGCGAGGCCGGCGAGATCGTCCGCTACGCGCATCTCGGCACCGGTAACTACCACGCCGGTAACGCCAAGCTCTACACCGACTACAGCCTGCTGACCTCCGACGATGCCTTGTGCGAAGACGTCGGCAAACTGTTCAGCCAGTTGATCGGCATGGGTAAAACCCTGCGCATGAAGAAGCTGCTGCATGCGCCGTTCACCCTGAAGAAGGGCATGCTCGACATGATCACCCGCGAGACGCAATTTGCGCTCGACGGCAAACCGGCGCACATCATCGCCAAGTTCAACTCGCTGACCGATCCGAAGATCATCCGCGCGCTGTACAAGGCCAGCCAGTCCGGCGTGCGCATCGATCTGGTGGTGCGCGGCATGTGCTGCCTGCGTCCTGGCATCGCCGGTGTTTCGCACAACATCCATGTGCGCTCGATCATCGGCCGCTTCCTGGAACACACCCGCGTGTTCTACTTCCTCAATGGCGGCGACGAGCAGATGTTCCTCTCCAGCGCCGACTGGATGGAGCGCAACCTCGACAAGCGCGTCGAGACTTGCTTCCCGGTAGAAGGCAAGAAGCTGCTGACCCGGGTGAAGAAAGAGCTGGAGCTGTATTTGACTGACAATACGCATAGCTGGAGTTTGCAGTCGGATGGTCGTTATATTCGCAACACGCCGACCGGCAACCAGAACCCGAGGAGTGCGCAGGCGACGTTGCTGGAGCGGCTGGGTAGCCCGATCTTGCCGGTGAGCAGTTGAGGCCTTGAAGGTCAAAAGCCCCTCATCGGAACGCCGCCCGCCTAACCCTCTCCCAGAGGGAGAGGGGACTGACCGAGGTGTCTTACGCTATAACCGACCTGAGAAATCGAGTCGAACTCAGGATTTGAAAAGCCCACAAATCGGCTCCCTCTCCCTCGGGAGAGGGCTGGGGTGAGGGGAAGGCCCAACTCCAATTTCAAGCCGAACCCAATAAAAAGGCGATCCCTGCGGATCGCCTTTTTTGTACCTGTTATCCACAAATTTGCTGGGTATCAGTGAACAGTGAGCACAATCCCCACCCGCGTCAGCCAATCCGCCTCAAGCCCGAAATCCGCCTGAGTCAGCTGATTCTCATCCAGCCAATTCTCCGGAAACTCCACATCGAGGGTGTTGCCCTTGGCATGCAACACCACCTGCGGCATCGCCTGGGTGCCACGAATGTGGTGGAACAGGATTGCAAAACGCAGCAGCACACAGAGGCGAATCAGCTTGTCACCGTCGTCGCCGAAATCGGCAAACTTGTCCTTGGGAATGTTGCGGCGATGGCCGCGCACCAATAGCGCGAGCATCTGTTGGTCTTCACGGGAGAACCCGGCGAGGTCCGAGTGCTCGATCAGGTAGGCGCCGTGCTTGTGGTAGTGATAGTGAGCGATGTCGAGGCCGACTTCGTGCACTTTCGCCGCCCAGCCGAGGAGTTCGCGCCAGATGCCGTCATCCAGCTCCCAGTCCACCGCAACCTGGTCAAACGCGTGCAAGGCTTTGCGCTCAACCCGTGCGGCTTGCTCCAGATCAACGTGATAGCGCTCCATCAACGAGGTCAGGGTGCGCTCGCGCACGTCTTCATGATGATGACGGCCGAGCAGGTCGTAGAGCACGCCTTCACGCAGTGCGCCGTCGCAGTGGTCCATGCGTTGCAGTTCGAGGGCGTCGAAAATCGCTTCGAGAATCGCCAGACCCGCCGGGAAGATTGTCCGGCGATCAGGCTTGATGCCTTCGAAATCGATCTTGTCGACGTCACCGAGCTTGAACAGGCGGCGCTTGAGCCACGCCAGGCCTTCGGCATTCACTTCGCCAGTGCCGTGACCGCCGGCCTTCAGCGCCAGGCCGATGGCACGGATGGTGCCCGAGGAGCCGATGGCTTCATCCCAGGTCAGGCGATGCAGGGCGTGTTCGATGCTCATGATCTCCAGCCGCGCCGCGGTATACGCCTGGGCGTAGCGGGCCGGGGTGATCTTGCCGTCCTTGAAGTAGCGCTGAGTGAAGCTGACACAGCCCATTTGCAGGCTTTCGCGCAACAATGGCTCAAAGCGCTGGCCAATGATGAATTCGGTACTGCCGCCGCCGATATCGGCGACCAGACGTTTGCCCGGGGTGTCGGCGAGGGTGTGCGACACGCCCAGATAAATCAGGCGCGCTTCTTCACGGCCGGAAATGACTTCCACCGGATGACCGAGGATTTCTTCGGCGCGGTGGATGAATTCGAGGCGGTTGCGCGCTTCACGCAAGGCGTTGGTGCCGACGATGCGCACGGCGCCCAGCGGCATACCGTTGATCAGTTGGGCGAAACGCTTGAGGCAATCGAGGCCTCGTTGCATCGATTCTTCGTTGAGATGGCGCTCATCGTCGATGCCGGCGGCGAGCTGAACCTTCTCCCCGAGGCGTTCGAGAATGCGGATCTCACCGTTCTGGGCCTTGGCCACGACCATGTGAAAGCTGTTCGAGCCCAGGTCGATTGCGGCGATCAGGGACAGATTCTTGGCTTGGGATTGCGGCATGGTCAGGGGGTCTCGGTCGATAACCCCGTCATCGTGCCACGATCAAACGCTGGCGCCAACGCGCACGGTTCAAACCGCCGGAGCGCGCACCCCGAACCTGATCGTTCCCACGCTCTGCGTGGGAATGCCTCACCGGACGCTCTGCGTCCGCTTTTGGGACGCGGAGCGTCCCTGGCTGTATTCCCACGCGGAGCGTGGGAACGATCAGGATGAGGCAGATTCAGGCTGTCGCTTCCACCGTGCCAATAAAGTTCGCCAGCTCTGCCGTCTGCGGATTGGCAAACAACACCTTCGGATCCCCCACCTCATGGACTTTGCCATGGTGCATGAACACCAATTTATCCCCGACCTCGCGGGCGAAGCGCATTTCGTGGGTGACCATGATCAGCGTCATGCCTTCCTTGGCCAGTTGCCGCACCACGCTGAGCACTTCATTGACCAGTTCCGGGTCGAGCGCCGAGGTGATTTCATCGCACAACAACACTTTCGGCGACATCGCCAGCGCCCGGGCAATCGCTACCCGCTGTTGCTGGCCCCCAGACAACCGATCCGGGAAGGCATCGAATTTTTCCCCAAGGCCCACGCGTTCCAGCATTTCCCGGGCCAGCTCAGCCGCTTTGGCTTTCGGCACTTTCTGCACTACTTGCGGTGCGAGCATGACGTTTTCGCCCACGGTCAGGTGCGGGAACAGATTGAACTGCTGAAAGACCATGCCGACTTTCTGCCGCAGGCTGCGCAGATCGGCGCGGGCGGCGTCGAGGTATTCGCCGTCGACTTCGATCACGCCGTCATTGATCGACTCCAGCCCATTGAGGGTGCGCAGCAGGGTGGATTTGCCCGAGCCGCTGCGGCCGATGATCGCCACCACCTGGCCTTCCTCGACACTGAGGTCAATGCCTTTAAGCACATGGTGATCGCCGTAGTATTTATGCAGGGCGGAAATTCTAAGCAGAGGCATGCAGTCTCCTTTCCAGGTAGCGCGCACTGAGGGACAAGGGGTAGCAGAGCAGGAAGTAGCCGAGGGCGACGAGGCCGTAGACCATGAACGGTTCAAACGTGGCATTGGCGAGCATGCCGCCGGTCTTGGTCAGCTCGGTGAAACCGATGATCGAGGTCACCGCGGTGCCTTTGACCACTTGCACCGAGAAACCCACGGTCGGCGCCACAGCGATGCGCAGTGCTTGCGGCAGGATCACGTAGCGCAGCTGTTCCAGCGGATTCAGCGCCAGACTCGCCGAGGCTTCCCACTGGCCATGGGGGATCGACTCGACGCAGCCGCGCCAGATCTCCGCCAGATAAGCGCTGGTAAACAAGGTCAGGGCAATCGCTGCGGCCATCCACGGCGAGATTTCGATCCCGGCCAGCGCCACGCCGAAAAACACCAGAAACAACTGCATCAACAGCGGCGTGCCCTGAAACAGCTCGATCCAGGTGCGGGCGATGCTGCTCGGCACAGAGTTTTTCGAGATGCGCATGACCAGGATCAGCAGCCCGACGATCCCGCCGCCAATGAACGCCACCAGCGACAACGCCAGTGTCCATTGCAGGCCGGTGAGCAGGTTGCGCAGGATGTCCCAAAAGGTGAAATCGCTCATACGCGGCTCCCGCTTCGACTGATATAGCGTCGGCCAATCCAGTTCAGCAACTGGCGAATCAGCAGCGCCATGCACAGGTAGATCAGCGTGGTCAGCGCATAGGTTTCAAAGGCGCGGAAGTTGCGCGACTGAATGAAGTTGGCGGCAAAGCTCAGCTCTTCGGTAGCGATCTGCGAACACACCGCTGAACCGAGCATGACGATGATGATCTGGCTGCTCAGCGCCGGCCAGACCTTGCCCAATGCCGGCAGCAGCACCACGTGGCGGAACGCCTCGAAGCGCGTCATCGCCAGCGCCGCAGCGGCTTCCAGCTGTCCGCGCGGGATTGCCTGAATGCCGGCGCGAATAATTTCCGTCGAATAAGCACCGAGGTTGATCACCATCGCCAGCACCGCCGCTTGCCACTCGGAAATCTGCACGCCCAGCGACGGCAGGCCGAAGAAGATAAAGAACAACTGCACCAGAAACGGCGTGTTGCGGATCAACTCGACGTAGACGCCGAAGATTGCCGAGAACGGGCGGATGTTCCACGCCCGCACCAAAGCCCCGACAACTCCGACACCGACCCCGAGCAGCGCACCGATGGCCGTTAGCTCAAGGGTGAACAGCGCCCCGCGCAGCAACAGGTCGGTGTTTTCCACTACCGGCATGAAATCGAACTGATAAGCCATGAAGGTCTCCCGCGCAGTCGATCAGAGATCGGCCGGCAGCGGCTCTTTCAGCCAGGTCTGCGAATTCTTTTCCAGTGCGCCGTCAGCCTTGGCGGTGGTCAGGATGTCGTTGACCTTGGCCAGCAGCGCCGCTTCGTTCTTGTTCACGCCAACGTAGACCGGCGAATCCTTCAGTTTCACTTTCAGCGCCGGCACGCGTTTCGGGTTCTTTTCGCTGATGGCGACCATGACCACGTTGCCGCTGGCGATCAGATCAACCTGGCCGGCGAGGTAGGCGGCGATGGTCGAGTTGTTATCTTCGAAGCGCTTGATGGTCACGCCTTCGGGGGCGACTTTGCTCAGTTCGATGTCTTCGATGGCGCCACGGGTGACGCTGATGGTCTTGCCCTTGAGGTCGTCGAGGCTGGCGATGGCTGCATCTGACGGGCCGAACACGGCGAGGTAGAACGGCGCATAAGCACGGGAGAAGTCGATGACTTTTTCGCGCTCAGGGTTTTTGCCGAGGCTGGAGATCACCAGATCGACTTTGCCGGTGGTCAGGAACGGGATGCGGTTGGTGCTATTCACCGGGGTCAGTTCGAGTTTGACCTTGAGTTGATCGGCCAGCAGTTTCGCCGTGTCGATGTCCAGGCCGCGAGGCTTCATGTCCGGGCCGACCGAGCCGAATGGCGGGAAGTCCTGGGGCACGGCGACTTTCAGCGTGCCGCGTTTGACCACGTCGTCGAGACCGTCGGCGTGCGCGGGAGCCTGGCTGAGCAACAGAGAGGAAAACAGAGCGGCGAGGAGGGCGCTGTAACGCTTGGTCATGGACAATCTCCGGATCGGCGAGAAGTGATTTCTGCGATCGGACAGAGCATGGGCCGTGCCAATACGTGGTTTTCGCCCCCGCAGACCGCAGTTTCAGCGACTTTGCTCGGTCTTACTGGTCTGAACAGTCAGGTTGTTTTTCGCACTGCCATGGCGCACCGGTGTGGTTTGCCGAACCCTGCTGGGGCACGACTTGCCGGACTCGGCGAATAGCTTTACAACTAGCCGCACATTGGCCTGGCGCGTCTGAAAAACCATGAACTCGATTTCCCGTGCGGTACCCGAAGTGGCGCTGCAAGCGATCCGCAAACTGATCACTGAGCAGGGTTTCGGTGCGGGCGATGCGTTGCCGTCGCAACGGGACCTGGCGCTACAACTGGGCGTTAGCCGGGCATCGTTGCGTGAGGCGCTGTCGTCGCTGAGTGCGCTGGGCGTGGTCAGTATTCAGCCGGGCAAAGGCGTGTTCGTGCAGTCGCCCGTAGAGTTGCCGCGTGGTGCGCAGGCACCGGGCTGGCCATTTGCGGCGCAAGCGTCACCGCTGGACATCTTTCAATTGCGCTATGCGCTGGAAGGCTTCGCCGCAGGGCTGGCGGCGGTCACGTTAAGCACGTTCGATCTGGATGCGCTCGAAGACAACGTTGCGGCCATGCGTGACCAATTGAAGGTCGGTGACTTTGAAGCGGCGGCGAAACTCGACTTCGAATTCCACCGCCGAATCCTCTTGGCCAGCGGCAATCAGGCGATGCTGAGCATCCTTACCGCCAGCGCCGAGATGTTCCTGGAGAGCCAGAAACTACCGTTCATCCGTGCCGAACGCGCCATGGAAACCTGGCAGGAACACCGCAAGATCCTCCGCGCCCTCGCGCGCCGGGCGTCGGGCGCGGCACAAAAAGCCATGCAGGAACACGTGCGCAACGCCGCCCTGCGTACCGGAATTGCTTTCATTGCCCCCGCCACGACGTGACTTGAGCTATACCCAAACTCATCGAGTGCCATAGCAAGACTCAATCAACTGCGGCTTCCTGAACAGGGGAAGGGCGGCTATGATGGGCCACGTTTTTTTGCTTACAACCTGGAGAATTCCATGAGCAGCGATCTTATCAAACACGTTAGCGACGCTAGCTTCGAAGCCGACGTACTCAAGGCCGAAGGCGCTGTCCTGGTCGATTACTGGGCTGAATGGTGCGGTCCTTGCAAAATGATCGCTCCGGTTCTGGACGAGATTGCCGAGACTTACAAAGGCAAGCTGACCGTTGCCAAACTGAACATCGACGAAAACCAGGAAACCCCGGCCAAGCACGGCGTGCGTGGTATCCCGACGCTGATGCTGTTCAAGAACGGCAACGTTGAAGCGACCAAAGTCGGCGCCCTGTCGAAGTCGCAACTGGCGGCTTTCCTCGACGCCAACATCTAAGCGTCGCTGTAAAGTGCCTGAAAAAAAGCCCCGCAAATTAGCGGGGCTTTTTGCGTATTCAGGGCTAGACGCTCCGAAACTCAGGTGGTACATTCGGCCCCGCACTGGTTTCTCCATTGCCCCCTGCTAGCCGTCGCCGACGCACTCCTTTTCGAATTAGTTCGCGATCCTGTCGCCTTCTCCGCGGCGCGGCCTCATTAAGCCAAAAGCTTAATTTCCCCCCCTCCATAAATGATTACGTCATTCCTATATGAATCTGACTGAACTCAAGCAAAAGCCGATTACCGAACTGCTCGAATTGGCCGAACAGATGGGCATAGAAAATATGGCCCGTTCGCGCAAGCAGGACGTGATTTTCTCCCTGCTGAAAAAGCACGCGAAAAGCGGCGAGGAAATCTCCGGTGATGGCGTGCTGGAGATTCTCCAGGACGGCTTCGGCTTCCTGCGCTCCGCTGACGCTTCCTACCTGGCCGGCCCGGACGATATCTACGTCTCGCCAAGCCAGATCCGCCGTTTCAACTTGCGCACCGGTGACACCATCGTTGGCAAGATCCGCCCTCCGAAGGAAGGCGAGCGGTATTTCGCCCTGCTCAAGGTCGACACGATCAACTTCGATCGTCCCGAGAACGCGAAAAACAAGATTCTCTTCGAGAACCTGACTCCGCTGTTCCCGACCGTGCGCATGAAGATGGAAGCCGGTAACGGCTCCACCGAAGACTTGACCGGTCGTGTCATCGACCTGTGCGCCCCGATCGGCAAAGGCCAGCGTGGTCTGATCGTTGCACCGCCGAAAGCCGGTAAAACGATCATGCTGCAGAACATCGCCGCGAACATCGCCCGTAACAACCCTGAAGTTCACCTGATCGTGCTGCTGATCGACGAACGTCCGGAAGAAGTAACCGAAATGCAGCGCACCGTGCGTGGCGAAGTGGTTGCCTCGACCTTCGACGAGCCGCCGACCCGTCACGTGCAGGTTGCTGAAATGGTGATCGAGAAGGCCAAGCGCCTTGTTGAACACAAGAAAGACGTGGTGATCCTGCTCGACTCCATCACCCGTCTGGCCCGTGCCTACAACACCGTGATCCCGAGCTCCGGCAAGGTATTGACCGGTGGTGTCGATGCCCACGCCCTCGAGAAGCCAAAGCGTTTCTTCGGTGCCGCGCGTAACATCGAAGAAGGCGGCTCGCTGACCATTATCGCCACCGCGCTGGTTGAAACCGGCTCGAAGATGGACGAAGTGATCTACGAAGAGTTCAAGGGTACCGGCAACATGGAACTGCCTCTGGATCGCAAGATCGCCGAGAAGCGCGTGTTCCCGGCCATCAACATCAACCGCTCCGGCACCCGCCGCGAAGAGTTGCTGACTGCCGACGACGAACTGCAGCGTATGTGGATCCTGCGCAAGCTGCTCCACCCGATGGACGAAGTGGCTGCCATCGAGTTCCTGGTCGACAAACTGAAAACGACCAAGACCAACGACGAGTTCTTCTTGTCGATGAAGCGCAAGTAATACGCAAGCCGTTTGAAAAAAGCGTCCGAAAGGGCGCTTTTTTTTGCCTTGAATTATTTGTATCTGGATTGAAGTTTGCGCGGCTGATAACTTCGCGCCTTCAAGGGATTTTGTATCCAGAACAGGTAAGGTTTTTTCATGCACACGTTTGGCAATCGCCGTGATATCGACGGATTACGGGCACTGGCGGTTATTCCCGTCGTACTGTTTCATTTCGGATTCACTACATTCAGCGGTGGTTTTGTCGGCGTTGATGTGTTCTTCGTCATTTCCGGCTTCCTGATCACCTCGATTCTGTTCCGCGAAATCAGCGCTCAGCGTTTCAGTTTTCTGGACTTCTGGGGCCGTCGTGCCCGGCGTATCCTGCCGGCATTGACCGTCGTGGTTATCGTGACGCTGGCATTAGGCTGGCTGTTGCTGACGGCCAAAGACCTGGCTGAACTCGGGCGGACGATTCGTTACCAGTCGCTGTTCATTTCCAACATTCTGTTCATGCGTGAAGACGGCTACTTTGCGCCGGCGTCGGAGCTCAAACCGCTGCTGCATACCTGGTCGCTGGCGGTGGAGGAGCAGTACTACATCTTCTTCCCGTTGATGATGGTGTTGCTGATGCGGTATGTCCGTCATTGGCGCTGGATGCTGTTCGCGGTCCTGTTGGTGTCGTTTGGCCTGAACCTCATTTATATCGAACGCCGGCCTGAATTCGCCTTCTTCGCGCTGCCGACCCGCGCCTGGGAGCTGCTCTGCGGAGCAATGCTGGCGGTGCTGCCCGCGTCGAAACACGTCGCACGGCCGTGGCTGCGCCAGTCGGTGGGCCTGGCCGGACTGGCGGCGGTGCTGCTGGCGATATTCACCTTTGACAAGTCCACGGTGTTCCCGGGCTGGGCGGCATTGCTGCCGGTATTGGGCACTACCGCGTTGATCTGGTCGGGCGCGCAAGGTGCGACGTGGGCCAGCCGTCTGTTGAGTGTCCGCGTTCTGGTGTGGGTCGGCCTGCTGTCCTACTCCCTGTATCTGTGGCACTGGCCGGTTTATGTGTATGCCAATGCAATTTCCATCGACGGCATCCAGCCGCTGGAGGCGCTTGGCTGGATGGCGCTGGCGTTGGCCCTGGCGTGGTTGAGCCTGCGTTATATCGAGCTGCCCTTTCGTGAGAAACGAGTGTTCGCCAAGCGGAATTCCATGTTGGTCGGTGGTTTGCTGTCGATCACCGTGCTGGCGATTACCGGCTCGGTGATTAACTCGTCAGACGGTGTGCCACAGCGTCTGACCGGCAAGGCGCTGGAATACGCGCAATCGCGGGAGTGGAAGGCCGGGCAAGCGGATTGCATGCAGCTGAGCACGGACAAAACGCTGGACAAGGCCTGTCGGTTGGGCGGCGATGAACAGGTCGCTCCGACCAAGATGTTCTGGGGCGACAGTCACACGGCGGCACTGTTGCCGGCCATCGCCGGCACTCTCGGTCGCGACGCGCAGCCGGTCTGGTTGTACAGCCTGACGGCCTGCCCGCCGATTGTCGAAGACCGCCTGCGCCCTCAATGCCAGGACTTCAACAAACGCAACATGGCGCTGGTGCTCAGTCGAGGTATCAAGGATGTCGTACTGGCGGCGAACTGGAGCCTGTACATTTATGGTCGCGAAGACGGCGACGGCGACAGACAGTTTCTGCTTGAGCGCAAGGACAGTCCGGCGCAAGCCGAACAGCGTCTGGCTGCCGGGCTCAAGGCGCAAGTGGCTGAGCTGCGCGCGGCTGGTGTGCAAGTCTGGCTGTTCAAGGAAGTGCCGCTGCAGCACAAGAGCTACATCGACCGCCTGACCAGCCTCGCGCGCATCGGGCGCTCGGCGCAAGGGCTCGGTCGCCCGCTCAACGAGCATCTGGCGCGCCAGCGGTTTTTCACCGAGCTGTTCGGCTCGATGAGTGCGGCGGATCCCGGCGTGCATGTTATCGACCCGACCTCGCTGATGTGCAAGGACGGCTTGTGCGCCATTGATGTCGATGGCCACTCGCAATACAAGGATGCCGATCATCTTTCGGACGTGGGCAGTGCCAGACTGAGCCCGTTGTTTGCACCATTGCTGCTGGGTACTAGCCACAATTGAGCGATCCCGGGCGCTGACGGGCTGCTGTTTGCCCGTCAGAGCAGGTAGGATGTACGCCTATTTTGAGGGTGCCATCGTCAATGAAATTCAAGGATCTTCGGGATTTCGTGCAGCAGCTTGAGCAGCGCGGAGAGTTGAAACGCATCCAGATTCCCGTCTCGCCGGTGCTGGAAATGACCGAGGTGTGCGATCGCACGCTGCGGGCCAAGGGCCCGGCGTTGCTGTTCGAGAAACCCACCGGCTACGACATCCCGGTGCTCGGCAACCTGTTCGGCACGCCTGAACGGGTGGCGATGGGCATGGGCGCCGAATCGGTCAGCGAGCTGCGCGAAATCGGCAAGCTGCTGGCGTTCCTCAAGGAGCCGGAGCCACCGAAGGGCTTGAAAGACGCATGGTCGAAACTGCCGATCTTCCGCAAGATCATCTCGATGGCGCCGAAAGTCGTCAAAGACGCGGTGTGCCAGGAAGTGGTCATCGAAGGCGACGACGTCGACCTCGCGATGCTGCCGGTGCAGACCTGCTGGCCCGGCGACGTCGGCCCGCTGATCACCTGGGGTCTGACCGTCACCAAAGGCCCGAACAAGGATCGTCAGAACCTCGGCATCTATCGTCAGCAAGTGATCGGCCGCAACAAGGTGATCATGCGTTGGCTCAGCCACCGTGGCGGCGCTCTCGACTTCCGCGAGTGGTGCGAGAAGCATCCGGGCCAGCCGTTCCCGGTGTCCGTCGCCCTGGGTGCGGATCCGGCGACCATTCTCGGCGCGGTGACGCCAGTGCCGGACAGCCTCTCCGAATACGCTTTCGCCGGTCTGTTGCGCGGTAATCGCACCGAACTGGTCAAGTGCCGTGGCAACGACCTGCAAGTGCCGGCCACCGCCGAAATCATCCTCGAAGGCGTAATTCACCCGGGCGAGATGGCTGACGAAGGTCCTTACGGCGACCACACCGGTTACTACAACGAAGTCGACAGCTTCCCGGTGTTCACCGTCGAGCGCATCACCCACCGGATCAAACCGATCTACCACAGTACCTACACCGGCCGTCCGCCGGATGAGCCGGCGATCCTCGGTGTGGCGCTGAATGAAGTGTTCGTGCCGATCCTGCAGAAGCAGTTCCCGGAAATCACCGACTTCTACCTGCCGCCGGAAGGCTGCTCGTATCGCATGGCCATCGTGACCATGAAGAAGTCGTATCCGGGGCACGCCAAGCGCGTGATGCTCGGTGTCTGGTCGTTTTTGCGACAGTTTATGTACACCAAGTTCGTTATCGTCACTGACGACGATATCAACGCCCGTGACTGGAACGACGTGATCTGGGCCATCACTACGCGCATGGACCCCAAGCGCGACACGGTGATGATCGATAACACGCCGATCGACTACCTCGACTTCGCCTCGCCGATCTCAGGGTTAGGTTCGAAAATGGGCCTCGATGCCACCCACAAGTGGCCGGGCGAAACCACTCGCGAGTGGGGTCGTGTGATCGTCAAGGACGACGCCGTCACCCAACGGATCGATGCCATCTGGAATCAGTTAGGAATAGATTGATGCGTGTAACCCTGCAGCCCTCCGGAGCAGTGCTTGAGATACAGCCCGGTGAGCGGATTCTCGACGGCGCGCGGCGTCTGGGCTACGAATGCCCGCAAAGCTGCCGCAACGGTAATTGTCATGTGTGTGCGGCGTTGCTGGTTGAAGGCCGCGTCGCGCAGGATGGCAAAGTGCACGACCACGGCGAGTTCTACACTTGCATAGCCGAGCCGCTGGAAGACTGCATCCTGCTGTGGGATGGCGTGCTCGCGCTGGGAGAACTGCCGGTGCGCAGCCTGTCGTGTCAGGTCATCGAGTGCCGGGACGTCGGCGGCGACACCTGGCGTGTGCGGCTACGCGCTCCGGCGGGCAAGCCACCGCGTTATCACGCCGGGCAATATTTGATGATCGAGCGCGAGAACGGCGAGAAGTCGGCGTTCTCCATGGCCTCGGCACCCCACGGCGGGCGTGATCTGGAAATCCATGTGCTGGCGCGCGAAGCCAGTGCACTGAGCCTGATCGAACAGCTGCAACGCAATGCGATGGTGCGGGTCGAGTTGCCGTTCGGCGATACGCATCTGGCCGAGCTGCCCGACGGGCCGCTGGTGTTGGTTGCCGCCGGCACCGGCATGGGCCAGATTCACGCCCTGATCGAACACTGCCGCGCCAAAGGCTTCAAACACCCGGTGCATCTGTACTGGGGCGTGCGCCGTCCGGAAGATTTCTATGAGATCGAACATTGGGACGAGTGGCTGAAATTACCCAATCTGTTCCTGCATAAAGTCGTCAGCGATCAATGCGGTTGGGAAGGGCGCTGCGGCATGCTGCACGAGGCAGTCTGTGAAGATTTCCCGGATCTGAAACCGCTGCACGTCTACGCCAGCGGCTCGCCGGCCATGGTCTACGGCACGCTGGACGCTCTGGTTGAAGCGGGTATGGACGCTCATCAAATGCGCGCCGACGTGTTCGCTTACGCCCCCCGCTCCTGATTCGTTATAACTCGCTATATAGCCGATCGGTATTTATGTAATTGCATAAATGCCGCTAGGTTATATAGCAATCAGGCAATCAATTAAGAACTGTGCCATGGCACTCAAATTGCCTTAAAACATATGTGCCTTATTGTTACAGCGGTGCGTTCTATTAAGTAATTCTTCACCCGCGGGGAGCTGAACGCTATTCGCCATGAGCGCCATTGAAAACGCTTTTCTGAATTTGAATTACCCTCCGCGGCTCGATCTTGGGCCGCAGCTGACGCACGAACAACTTCTCGCTTCCATGCAGTCAACCATGGCGCGCCACAAGGGCGGGCCGGTGTGGCTGTTCGCGTATGGCTCACTGATCTGGCGGCCTGAATGCTCGGCGGTGGAGCGGGTGCGCGGCCGCGTGCATGGTTACCATCGCGGTTTGTACCTGTGGTCGCACGAGCATCGCGGCACGCCGGAAATGCCCGGTCTGGTGTTTGGTCTGGATCGCGGCGGTTCGTGCAGTGGCTTCGCCTATCGCTTGCCGGAAGATAATCTCGACGCGGCGCTGTACGCCTTGTGGAAACGCGAGATGCCGGTGCCGTCCTACCGGCCACACTGGCTCAACTGCCGGCTCGAAGATGGCACTCAGGTGCAGGCCCTGGGATTCGTATTGGAGCGACACCTGCCCAGCTATGCCGGCAACTTGCCGGATCACGTGCTGAGCCAGGTGTTCGCAAGCGCTTGCGGGCGTTACGGCACTACTCGCGATTATGTCGAGCAGACCGCCCACGCCCTGCGCAGCCACGCCATGCCAGACCGTAATCTGGAGGCGCGGCTCAAGCGCTGTAAATCACAAAGCGATCAAGCGACTGCTTCACGGCTCTGACTGGCGATTTGCTTGTGCCAAAGCGTCGGGGCCAGGAACGCCATCGACAGCAGGCAAGCGCCCACCAGCAGCACAAAACCACCGTCCCAGCCGAAGTGGTCAACGGTGTAGCCCATCGCTGCACTGGCTGCGACCGAACCACCCAGATAGCCGAACAGGCCGGTGAAACCCGCAGCCGTGCCGGCGGCTTTCTTCGGCGCCAGTTCCAGCGCCTGCAGACCGATCAACATCACCGGGCCGTAGATCAGGAAGCCGATCGAAAACAGCGCGATCATGTCGACGGTCGGGTTGCCGGCCGGGTTCAGCCAGTAAACGAGGGTCGCCACGGTCACCAGCGCCATGAACACCATACCGGTCAGGCCACGGTTGCCACGGAAGATCTTGTCCGACATCCAGCCGCACAGCAGCGTGCCGGGAATGCCCGCCCACTCGTAGAAGAAGTAAGCCCACGAAGTTTTATCGACGGTGAAACCCTTGGCTTCCTTGAGATAGGTCGGCGCCCAGTCCAGTACGCCGTAGCGCAGCAGGTAAACGAAGACGTTAGCCATGGCGATGTACCAGAGCATTTTGTTGCGCAGCACGTATTTGACGAAGATTTCCTTGGCACTGAATTCGTCTTCGTGGCTGGCGTCGTAGCCTTCCGGGTAATCGTTCTTGTACTTCTCGATGGGCGGCAGGCCGACTGATTGCGGAGTGTCGCGCATGGTGATGAAGGCAAATACCGCCACGCCCAGCGCCACGGCTGCTGGCACGTAAAACGCCGCGTGCCAGTCGTTGAACAAGCCCATGCCGAGCAGGAACAGCGGGCCGATCAGGCCGCCGCCAACGTTATGCGCCACGTTCCACACCGACACCACGCCGCCACGTTCCTTCTGCGACCACCAGTGCACCATGGTCCGGCCACTTGGCGGCCAGCCCATGCCCTGGGCCCAGCCGTTGATGAACAGCAGGATGAACATCATGGTCACGCTGGACGTTGCCCAAGGCGCGAAACCGAAAATGAACATCACCCCGGCCGAGACCAGCAGACCGAACGGCAGGAAGTAGCGCGGATTGGAACGGTCGGACACCAGGCCCATGAGGAATTTCGACAGGCCATAGGCAATGGCGATCGCCGACATCGCCAGACCCAGATCACCACGGCTGTAGCCCTCGTCGATCAGGTACGGCATGGCCAGCGAGAAGTTTTTGCGCAGCAGGTAATAACCGGCGTAGCCAAAGAAAATACCGGCGAAGATCTGCCAGCGCAGGCGTCGGTACGTGCTGTCTATTTTTTCTTCAGGCAATGGAGCCTGATGTGCGGCAGGACGAAAGAAAGCAAACATTCAAGAGCTCCAGATTTCTTGTTTTGACTGCGGATGCGAATGTTACAGTTTCGTTACCGAAAATAGCACCGGTTCGCATCGAGCAAATAGCGGAAAATGTTGGAAGTCGCGCGTTCCTTTACGAACCTGTCGCTCAGCTGTAAGAACAGGGCGTTTTCGTCGCGCTCGGGACGTTGTGACTTAGACTCGCGATTTACAGATCGACTGATTTCGCGAGATAAACGATGACCCCGAAAGTTCGCAGGCTATTGCCCAGACTGTTGATGGTTGCTGCGGTGACTGCTTCAGTACTGGTGTTGAGCTTCGCACAGGGTTCTGCAGCGCCAGGCCTGCGCAATGTCACCGTATTGATCGTCCGTCATGCGGAAAAGCCTGAAGTCGGCCGTGAACTCAATGCCCGGGGCGAACAGCGCGCCGCTGCCTACGCGGACTATTTCACCTCGTTGCAACTGGACGACCAGACACTCACGCCCCAGCGTCTGATCGCTACCGCCGACAGCCCGGAAAGCATCCGACCGCGTCAGACACTGATTCCACTGTCCCAGCGCCTGCAATTGCCCATCGAGCAGCCCTACGCCAATAACGACGTCGACAAACTGGTCAGCCTGCTGCGCAAGAACAATCAGGCGAAAACAGTGCTGATCGCTTGGCATCACGGCCACATCAATAAACTGATTGCCGCTTTCGGCGGCGATGGTCCGGCACTGATCGGCCAGCCGAAATGGCCGGTGGATGTTTACGACTGGCTGATCGTTCTGCGCTTCGATGACAAGGGAAAGCTGGTTGGGTCACAGAGCGAAAAGGTTCAGGAACATCTGATGCCGGGCGACATTGCGGCGTCGCCCGGTCGTTGAAGAGTCTCAGCGAACCTTCACCACAACCTTCCCGACAGCCTTGCGCTGGCCAAGATCATTGATCGCCTGCGCCGCATTGCTCAGCGGATAGACCTGCGACACCAGCGGTTTCAACTTGCCCTCGGCGAACCAGCCGAATAACTGCTGGAAGTTCGCCGCGTTGTCCTGCGGCTGGCGCTGGGCGAAGGAGCCCCAGAAGACGCCGAGCACCGCCGCGCCCTTGAGCAGGGCAAGGTTGACCGGCAGCTCCGGGATGCGCCCGCTGGCGAAACCGACGACCAGCAGACGGCCATTCCAGGCGATGGCGCGGATGGCTTGGTCGAACAGATCACCGCCGACCGGGTCGTAGATCACGTCGGCGCCCTGGCCGTCGGTGAGGCGTTTGATTTCGTCCTTGAGGCTGGTTTCGCTGTAGTTGATCAGCTCATCGGCGCCGGCAGCCTTGGCCACGGCGAGCTTCTCCGCGCTGCTGGCGGCAGCAATGACGCGGGCGCCCATGGCTTTACCGATTTCCACCGCCGCCAAACCGACGCCGCCGGACGCACCGAGTACCAGCAGGGTTTCCCCCGCTTGCAGGTTGGCGCGTTGCTTGAGGGCGTGCATCGAGGTGCCGTAAGTCATGCTGAACGCGGCGGCGGTGTTGAAATCCATCGACGGCGGAATCGGCAGGACGTTGTAGCCCGGCACCGCGACCTGTTCAGCGAAGCTGCCCCAACCGGTCAGCGCCATGACTCGGTCACCGACCTTGAGGTGGCTGACCTTTTCCCCGACCTCCGTGACCACGCCAGCCGCTTCACCACCCGGCGAGAACGGGAAGGGCGGCTTGAACTGGTACTTGCCCTCGATGATCAGCGTGTCCGGGAAGTTGACCCCGGCGGCGTGCACCTCCAGGAGGATTTCGTTCTTCTTCGCGACAGGGCTGGCGACGTCTTCCAGCACCAGCGATTCGGCAGGGCCGAAGGCTTTGCACAGCACGGCTTTCATCAGGGCTATTCCTTTGGGAGTGATGGCCGATAAGTGTAGGTGTGTCAGTCAACGGGTCAACGAGCATGCCCGGCCCTGATAGTCAGCCATAAGCTTGTGCTTGCGTGGCGGGTCGTTATGCTAGGCCGCAAACCGGATAAGGAGCGAATTGTGAAAGCGTGGATCATGTTGTTGCTGGCCCTGTCTCTGCCTGTGGCAGCGCTGGCCGAAGAAGCCAAAGAAGGCGAGGCGCCGAAGGTCAACTACATCACCCTGAGCCCGCCGTTCGTGGGCAACTACGGGCTGGACGGCACGCCGAAGCTCAAGGTTTACAAGGCCGATGTGGCATTGCGCGTGACCGGTGAGGAGGCGACCAAACTGGTCAAGGCCAACGAGCCGCTGATCCGTAATCAGCTGGTGGCACTGTTCACCCAGCAGACCACCGAGGGGATGGGCAGCATCGAGGGTAAAGAGAAGCTGCGTCAGGAAGCGTTGAAGCAGACCCAGCAAGTGATGAATGACGAGACCGGCAAGCCGGTGGTTGAGGATCTGTTGTTCAACAACCTGATCATTCAGTAAGTGCGTTGGCTGCTGTTCAGGACGCCAGGCTTTTGCGAAAGCGCGCCAGCGCAATGACGAAGAACAGCAGGCCGATGGCCGTCAGCGCCAGCAAGTCCGGCCAGACCACGCTCAGCCCGGCGTCGCGAAACAGAATCGCGGCGCTGAGGCTGACAAAGTGCGTGGACGGCGAGCCCTGCATGACCCACTGCAGCCATTGCGGCATGCTGTCCAGTGGCGTGCTGCCACCCGACAGCAGCAACATCGGGATGATCACCGGAATCGCCAGTAAGCCGAACTGCGGCGTCGAACGTGCGAGTGTCGCCAGAAAGATCCCCAACGCGGTACTGGCAAACAGGTAAACCGCAGTCACCAGCAAAAACAGGCTCATCGAGCCCGACAGCGGCACGCCGAGTGCGCCTTTGACCACCACCTCCAGCGACAGCCAGGTGCACAGCACCACCACCAGCAGGTTGCTCCAGATTTTCGCCAGCATGATTTCCAGCGCCGTCAGCGGCAGCACCAGCAAATGGTCAAGCGTGCCGTGTTCGCGTTCGCGCAGTAGCGCCGTGCCCGTGAGGATGATTGCCAGAATAGTGATGTTGTTGACGATCTGAATCACCGCCAGAAACCAGCCACCCTCCAGGTTGGTGTTGAACAGCGCGCGGGTGGTCAGTTGAATCGGCGTTTTGCTCGCGGCATCGTCCTGGTCGCCAAAGGCCTGTAGCTCGCGCTGGAAAATCCGGCTGATGTAGCCAGCGCCCATGAACGCCTGGCTCATCGCGGTGGCATCGACGTTGACCTGAATGGCCGGTTGCCGCGCCGCCAGTAGATCGGTTTGAAACCCCGCCGGAATGTTGATCACGAAAGTGTACTGGCCGCTGTCCATGACCTGGTCCAGTTGCGGGTAGGGGAGCAACACTGGCGTCTGGAATTCCGGCGGTTGCAGGGCCTGGGCCAACTGGCGCGAGAGGGCGCTGTGGTCTTCGTCGACGATCGCCACGCTGGCGTTGTGCACGCCGATCACCGAGCCGGCGGCAGGCATGTAGATCGCCACGGTGAAGGCGTAGAACAGGAACAGCAGCAACACGCTGTCGTGGCGCAGGCTGGTCAGTTCCTTGAGCCCCAGGCGCAGGATGTGCGCGAACTTGTGCATCAGGCCTCCTGCTTTTTCAGCATGATCAGGCTCAGCCCGGTGAACCCGACAAAGAACCCGAACAGCGCCAGGCACTGCGGCCACAGCTGCCGCAGGTCCAGCGCTTTGGTGAACGTCCCCACGGCAATGTCGAGAAAGTGTCCTGCCGGAAACAGCATGCCCATCACCGCAGCCGCTCCTTCCAGTGAAGAACGCGGCACGATCAGTCCGGAGAACTGGATGGTCGGCAGGCTGGTAATGATCATGGTGCCGAGGATCGCGGCGATTTGCGTGCGGGTGAACGCCGAGATCAGCAGGCCCATGCTGGTGGTCGCCAGCACATACAGCAGGCCGCCAAACGCCAGCGTCAGCAGGCTGCCCTTGAACGGCACGCCAAACAGCCAGCGGTTCATCGCCACCAGCAGCGCGAGATTGACCAGACTGACCAGCAGGTATGGCGCCTGTTTGCCCAGCAGAAACTCCAGGCGGGTCAGGGGCGTGGCGTAGAAGTTGGTGATCGAGCCGAGTTCTTTTTCGCGCACGATGCCGAGTGCGGTGAGCATCGCCGGAATGAACGCCAGAATCAGCGCCATGACCCCGGGGCCAATAGCGTTGACGCTGACCACATCCTGGTTGTAGCGAAAGCGCGTTTCCAGGCTGGCACCCGCTTGGTGGCTGATGGCGGGGCTGCTCTGTTCGGCCAACTGCTGCAGGTTGGCCAGGTGCACGGCTTCGACATAATTGCGGCTGGTCTCGGCGCGAAACGGCATGCCGCCGTCCAGCCACGCCGCCACCGCAGGCTGGCGTCCGGCGTACAGGTCGCGGCCAAAGCCGGGCGGGATTTCCAGCGCCAGTTTGATTTCCGAGCGTTGCAGGCGGCGGTGCAGCTCTTGAGCGTCGTGGATGGCCGGCCGCTCATCGAAGTAGCGCGAGCCGCGAAAGGCTTCCAGATAGGTTCGGCTCTGCGGGGTTTGATCCTGATCGTAAACGGCGAACGCGAGGTTCTCTACGTCGAGGGAAATTCCGTAGCCGAAAATCACCATCATGAAAATCGCCCCCGCCAGCGCAAAAGCCATGCGCACTTTGTCGCGCAGCAGCTCCTTGCCTTCGCGACTGGCCACGGCCAGCAGGCGACCGAGGCTGAAACCGCGTTGCTGGTCTGGCGGCGCGGCGGCTGGCGCTGAAGGCGCTGTCGGCGATTCACTCGCGGGAGGCGATGGGGTATTGCCTTGGGCCTGTTCCAGACACGTCACGAAAGCGGCTTCCAGCGTCTCTCCGGCAAACTGACGCTGCAGCGCTGCCGGGGTGTCGCAAGCGAGGACTCTGCCGGCGTGCATCAGCGAAATGCGGTCGCAGCGCTGGGCTTCGTTCATGAAGTGGGTGGAGAGAAAAATCGTCACGCCTTGCTCGCGGGACAGTTCGATCAGCAGTCGCCAGAAGTCATCACGGGCTGCCGGGTCGACGCCGGAGGTCGGCTCATCGAGGATCAGCACTTCCGGACGATGCAACACCGCGACCGCCAGCGATAGGCGTTGACGCAGCCCGAGAGGCAGGGCACCGGACGGCTGATCGGCGACGCTGAGCAGGTTGAAGCGCTGAATCAATGCGTCGATGCGTTGCGCGCTTTCGGCCTTGGGCAAGTCGAACAGACGGGCGTGCAGCTCAAGGTTCTGCCGCACGCTGAGTTCGCCATACAGCGAAAAGCTCTGGGACATGAAGCCGACCCGCTTGCGCGTGGCCAGATCCTTGGCGTCCACCGGATTGCCCAGCAGTGTCGCGCTGCCTTCGCTGGCCGGCATCAGCCCGGTCAGGACTTTCATGGTTGTGGTCTTGCCGCAGCCGTTGGAGCCGAGAAAACCGAAAATCTCGCCGCGACCGATGGCGAAGCTGACGTGATCCACCGCAGTGAAGTCGCCGAAGCGCAGCGTCAGGTCGTGGGCTTCGATGGCAATGTCTGTGGTACCGCCAGTACGCGGCGGAATGACCAACGGCTGAGCGTCGTGATGACTGTCGCCCTGGAAGTGTGTGAAGGCTTCATCGAGTTTGCCGCTGGGGGTGACGGCTGCCAACTCGCGGCTCAGACCGGTGGCAATCAATTGGCCGTTGTCGAGCATCAGGCAATGCTCGAACTGTTCGGCTTCTTCCATATACGCGGTGGCAACCAGCAGGGTCAGTTGCGGGCGCTCGCGCCGTACATCGTCGATCAGCTCCCAGAAGCGTCGGCGTGAGAGCGGGTCGACGCCGGTGGTCGGCTCATCGAGAATCAACAGATCCGGTTCATGGATCAGCGCGCAGCACAGGCCCAGCTTCTGTTTCATGCCGCCGGACAACTTGCCGGCGGGGCGCTCGGCGAACTTCAGCAGGTCGGTGGCGAGCAGCAGATTGTGCATGCGTTGCTCGCTGTCGGCTTTCGACAGGCCGAACAGCGTGGCAAAGAACTGGATGTTTTCGCGGATCGACAGCTCGGGATAGAGGTTGCCGCCCAATCCCTGGGGCATGAAGGCGATGCGCGCATACAGCGTGTCGCGGTGGCGGCGCTGCTGGATTTGCCCGCCGAGGACGTCCAGTTGCCCTTGCTGCAAGGCCTTCACGCCGGCGATCAGCCCGAGCAGGCTGGACTTGCCCGCACCATCGGGGCCGATCAGCCCGCAACGGGTGCCGGCGGGCAGGCTGAAGGTGATAGCGCTCAGCGCTTGCTGTTTGCCGTAACGGTGCGCGATCGCGTTCGCCTGAACCGCGAGGCTATTCATTGCAAATTGGCCGGCCAGGCAATCGGCGCGATGCGCACATAACCGGCGCCGGGCATGCCGGGCTTGGCTTGCGGCACGGCGCTGGGTTGGATCAGGCGCAGCTTGACGCGGAACACCAGTTTTTGCCGCTCGTCACGGGTCTCGACCTCTTTGGGGGTGAACTGCGATTTGCCGGCGACGAAACTGATCTTCGCCGGCAAGGGTTTGTCGGGCAGGGCATCGAGCAGCACCCGGGCTTCATCGCCTACGGCCAGACGCCCGGCCACCGAGGCAGACAGGTAGAGGTTCATGTACTGATCGTTGGGATCAATCAACAGCAGGACGCGGCCACCGGCCCCCAGCACTTCGCCGGGTTCGGCCATGCGCAACTGGATCACCCCATCAATCGGCGCGCGCAGGCTGCTGTCGTCGATTTCGCTGGTCAGTTGAGCGACCTGTGCCTGCGCCGCGCCGATCGCTGCAGCGACCGCCGACACTTGGGCGCGGGCCGCCGTCACGGCAGCATTGCCGGTGCCGATACGCGACTGCAATTGATCGATAACCTGGGCGCTGACGAAACCGTGCTTGAACAGCGATTGCGAACGCCCCAGTTCCTGCTGGGCCAGTAGCAATTCACTCTGGCGCAATTGCACATTGGCCTCGGCGGCGTTGAGGTTTTCCCGGGCGCGCAAGACTTCGGCTTCGGCTTGAGTGCGCTGGGCTTCGAGGGTTCGGGTATCCATGCGCGCGAGCAGTTGGCCCTTGTTGACCTTGTCGCCTTCATCGACCAGCACCTCGGCCAGGCGTCCGGGTGTCTTGCTGGCGATCTGCACTTCGGTGGCTTCCAGCCGCCCGTTGCCCATCGACAGCCCTTCGACCAGACGGCTGCTGATCGACATCCAGTAACCGAGCCCGCCGGCGGCGGCGAGTAACACCAGAAGCGACCCGGCGTATAAAAGTGAAGAGCGGCTGTGCGTCGACATGGGGGCATCCTGCGGCTGTGGCGTGCAGTCTGACTGCTCAAGCGTTCCAGTCGCTTGATGTCAGTCAACCGAGCGCCAAGCCTAGCCCCTTTTTCGGCTAATAACCGTGACCGGGCAGTTCTCAGCGCAAGCCGAGCACGGCGGCCCACTGTTCGGCCGTCACGGGCATGACCGACAACCGCGAGCCCTTCTGCACCAACGGCATCTCGGCCAGCGCGGTCTGCTGCTTCAGATAATCCAGCTTCAATACCCGGGCAAACGTCTCGACGTGCGCAACATCAATCGCACTCCAGGCATTCTTCTCTGGAGTAGCCTTCGGGTCGAAGTAGTGGCTTTCCGGCTCCAGTGCGGTGGGATCCGGGTACGCCGCCTGAATAATTTTCCCGATACCGGCAATCCCCGGCTCCGGGCAGCTGGAATGGTAGAAAAAGAACTCGTCACCCACGGCCATCGAGCGCAGGAAGTTACGCGCCTGATAGTTGCGAACTCCGTCCCAGCGCGCTGTGCCGAGCTTTTCCAGACCTTTGATAGAGAGTTCGTCGGGCTCGGACTTCATCAGCCAATAGGCCATGGTTTTTGCTCCTGAAACGGTCATTGGGCAGGTTGTCGGGCAATTTTATGACAAACCGACAGTCGGTTGACGTCAGCGTTTGCGCGCAGGTTCACGTTGTCGCAAAATGCCGGCCTTTAAAGCTTGACGCTGCTGCACGGCCTACGAACGGAAACCGCTGCTGTCATCGTGATGATGTGCCTTGAGGGGGGCAATCGATGAAACGCAAACCGGATCTACTATGGACTTTGGTAATTTTGTTTGGCTTGGGCGTCGTGACCACTGGTTATGCGCAGAGCTTGTGGTCGAACAAGGCCGACGCGCCGATTGAAGTCGCGCAACAGGTGCAACAGTCGACAGCCTTCAAGCGCTGAAACGGCTTTCTCGACGCCGCTGATCTGCGCGGCGTCCTATCCCGCGAAATACCAAGCCTTGTCGCTGACCGTGCCTTGTAACGGTACATCCCAGCTTGCCTGCGCCAAGCGTTCGACCTTCTGACATTCATGGGCCAGGCCCAGCAGCGTCGGCTTGCGCCAGCTTTTTCGCCGAGCCAGATACGCCAGGCTGCGATCATAGAAACCGCCGCCCATCCCGAGTCGCCCGCCGACATCGTCAAACCCTACCAACGGCAATAACACCAGATCCAGTGTCCAGACCTTGCGTTGCTGTGCCAGATTGGCTCGCGGCTCGAGAATGCGGAAGCGATTGGGTTTAAGTTTCTCGCCGGGACGAATGCGTTGGAAAACCATCTTGGTGCGTGGCCAGGCGCTGAGCACCGGCAGATAAGTCGATTTACCCCGACGTTGGGCTTCGCGCAGCAGAAGGCGCGGATCGATTTCACCATCGGTGGGCAAATACAAAGAGATATGTCTGGCCCGGCGAAAGTGCGGGTCTTGTGCCAGTTGCCGGTACAGGCCCTTGGCAGCCTGGCGTTGTTCGCTCTTGGTCAGCGCACGGCGCGCCTTGCGCAGCAGGCGGCGGAGTTGCGGGCGGGGCAGCAGCGCGGGTTCGGTCATGGTTCGGCTTCGGCAGGTTGGACGAAAACGTACGCATAAAAAATCCGATGGCGGTTTTCACCGACATCGGATTCGAATCAGGCTCCCCGGATGAACCGCTGTCAACTTAGCCCTTGAACCCGAAAGTTCAAGGTGGAAGATGCAGTAGACTTTAAGGCTTTCCGTCTAGCGGACATGCACACCAGCCCAACGTGCAACTTCCAGGGTAGTGCGAATCGGCTCAGGGACATCGTCAACTGGCAAGCACCCCAGGGAGTGCCGCGAGTATACCGCAAGCGGCCAGTTGAATCAGCCCTTGCTGGTGTTCTGATCGTCGGCGAGGACAAGATCGACACGATCGAGCAAGTCACGTACCTGTTCACGGGTCGAACCGCTGGCCTGGATGTCCGGACGCTCTTCTTTGTGCAAGAGGTCGTGGGTGATGTTCAGCGCGGCCATCACGGCGATACGGTCGGCACCGATGACTTTGCCGCTGCTGCGGATCTCACGCATCTTGCCATCCAGATAGCGCGCGGCACTGACCAGATTGCTGCGTTCTTCCTGCGGGCAGATGATCGAATATTCTTTATCGAGGATCTGCACGGTGACGCTATTGCTTGAACTCATGAGTCTTGCTCCAGGGCCTTGAGGCGCGAAATCATCGATTCGACCTTACGCCGGGCGATTTCGTTTTTTTCAATGAGGTGAGCGCGTTCCTCGCGCCAGGTCTTTTCCTGAGCTAGTAAGAGTGCATTTTGACTCTTTAGTTGCTCGACTCGGCCAATCAACAGTTCGAGTCTGGCCATCAGCGCTTGCAGGTCGGTGTCTTCCATTGTGTCCACGTGTTCGTCTGATGGGAGGTAGCTGGCGGACAGCCTTTAATAGTCTTGGCGAGTCTGTCGATGTAGGATACAAGGCCTTCATTCTAGACATAGCGCCGTCTGGCGCCTAGCTGCCCATGACCAATGCGAATTCCCCGTACCAAGCCTTTGCCACCCTGCTGACTTCCAACGGCCACAACGTCTCGCCTGCCGAACTGCATGGCCTGCTGCTTGGCCGTAGTTGCGCCGGTGCCGGCTTCAATGCCGAAGAGTGGCTGATCGATGCTGCCGAGTTGCTCGAAAGCGAACCGCAGGACAATGTCCGCAACGCCTTGATCGGCCTGCAAGAGATGGTCAAAGGCGAGCTGACCGGCGACGACGTCACTGTCGTTCTGCTGCTGCCGACCGATGACGCACCGCTGGCTGACCGCGCCGCTGCACTGGGCCAATGGTGCCAGGGCTTCCTCAGCGGTTTCGGCCTGAACTGCCGCGACAGCAGCATGCTCAGCACTGAAGCCACCGAAGTGCTGCAGGATCTGGCCGCCATTTCCCAAGTGCAGGATGCTCTCGAAGAATCCGAAGACGGCGAAACCGACTACATGGAAGTCATGGAGTATCTGCGCGTCGCGCCGCTGCTGCTGTTCTCGGAAACCAAGAAAGCCGACGTGCCGCCAGCCGCCAAGCCGTCGCTGCATTAATCGCGTGCCAGGGAAAGCCATCTGCCCATGATCCATATCCCGAAAGCGGAATACAGCCGTCGCCGCAAGGCCCTGATGGCGCAGATGGAACCCAACAGCATCGCGATCCTGCCCGCCGCCGCGGTCGCCATTCGCAACCGCGACGTCGAGCACGTCTACCGTCAGGACAGCGATTTCCAGTACCTCAGCGGTTTTCCCGAGCCGCAGGCTGTCATCGTTTTGATGCCCGGCCGTGAGCATGGCGAATACGTGCTGTTCTGCCGTGAGCGCAACGCCGAACGCGAATTGTGGGACGGTTTGCGCGCCGGGCAAGAGGGCGCGATCCGCGACTTCGGTGCCGATGACGCTTTCCCTATTACTGACATCGACGACATCCTCCCGGGCCTGATCGAAGGCCGCGACCGGGTGTATTCGGCGATGGGCAGCAACCCTGAATTCGACCGTCACCTGATGGACTGGATCAATGTGATCCGCTCCAAGGCGCACCTCGGCGCCCAGCCGCCGAACGAATTCGTTGCCCTGGATCATCTGCTGCACGACATGCGTCTGTATAAATCGGCGGCAGAAGTGAAGGTGATGCGCGAAGCCGCACGGATCTCGGCGCAAGCCCACATCCGTGCGATGCAGGCCAGTCGGGCCGGGCTCTACGAGTACAGCCTCGAAGCCGAACTCGACTACGAGTTCCGCAAGGGCGGGGCGAAGATGCCGGCCTACGGCTCGATCGTCGCCGCCGGGCGTAACAGCTGCATCCTGCATTACCAGCAGAATGACGCGCTGCTCAAGGACGGCGACCTGGTGTTGATCGATGCCGGTTGCGAGATTGACTGCTACGCCAGCGACATCACCCGCACCTGGCCGGTCAACGGCAAGTTTTCGCCCGAGCAGAAAGCGATCTATGAGTTGGTGCTGGCCTCGCAGGAAGCCGCGTTCGCCGAAATCGCCCCGAACAAGCACTGGAATCAGGCGCACGAAGCCACGGTTCGCGTTATCACCACGGGGTTGGTGAAACTGGGATTGCTGCATGGTGAGGTCGACGAGTTGATCGCCAGCGAAGCCTATAAAGCCTTTTACATGCACCGCGCCGGTCACTGGCTGGGCATGGATGTGCATGACGTTGGTGAGTACAAGGTCGGCGGCGAATGGCGAGTGCTCGAGGTCGGCATGGCGCTGACCGTAGAGCCGGGCATCTACATCGCCCCGGACAATCAGAACGTCGCGAAAAAATGGCGCGGCATTGGTGTACGTATCGAGGACGACGTGGTCGTGACCAAAACAGGTTGTGAAATCCTCACCAGCGGCGTGCCGAAAACCGTCGCTGAAATCGAAGCGCTGATGGCGCAAGCAAGGACCCACGCGGCATGAGTCGAGTCAATCTGGCAATCATCGGTGGCGGTCTGGTCGGCGCCAGTCTGGCGTTGGCCTTGCAGGCCGGGGCCAAGGCGCGTGGCTGGAAGATCGTCCTGATCGAACCGTTTGCACCAGGCGACAGCTGGCAGCCGAGTTACGACGCACGTTCGTCGGCGCTGTCCTTCGGCTCGCGGCAGATTTATCAACGGCTGGGCGTGTGGCAGGAAATCTCCCGTCGCGCCGAGCCGATCAAACAGATTCATGTTTCTGACCGTGGCCGCTTCTCCACCGCGCGTCTTTCGGCGATGGAAGAGGGCGTACCAGCGCTCGGTTACGTGGTGGAAAATGCCTGGCTCGGCCAGTGCCTGTGGCAGCACATCGACAAAGACGTGATCAGTTGGCGTTGCCCGGCGGAGGTCACACGCATGGAACCGCTGCCCGATGGCTATCGCCTGACCCTCAATGATGAAACCACCCTTGAATGCGACCTCGCGGTGCTCGCCGATGGCGGTCGCTCCGGTCTGCGCGAGCAGCTAGGCATTAACGTGCGCAAGCGTCCGTACAACCAGAGCGCACTGATCGCCAACATCACCCCGAGCGAAGCGCACAACGGCATGGCCTTTGAGCGTTTCACCGACGAAGGGCCGATGGCCTTGCTGCCGCTGCCGGAAAACCGCTGTGCTCTGGTCTGGACCCGTTTGGGCATGGACGCGCAGCGTCTGGCCGATTTGAGCGAGCGTGATTTCCTCAGCGAATTGCAGGGCGTATTCGGTTATCGCCTCGGCACGTTGAAACAGGTTGGCGCACGGCATTTGTATCCGCTGACGTTGGTCGAGGCCGAAGAGCAGGTGCGCTCGCATCTGGCTGTACTCGGCAACGCGGCGCACAGCCTGCACCCGATTGCCGGGCAGGGTTTCAACTTGTCACTGCGTGATGCCGATGCCTTGGCCGCCGCGTTGTTGTCCAGTGAAAAGCCGCTGGGCGACTTCGCCACATTGCAGGCTTATCGCGAGCGTCAGCGTCTGGATCAGGACCTAACCGTCGGCTTTTCCGATCAGGTCACACGGCTGTTCGGCAGCACGCAGCCATTGGTTTCGCTGGGGCGTAACATCGGCCTGCTCGGTCTCGATCTGTTGCCGCCGGCCAAGCGCTGGTTTGCCCGTCAGGCCATGGGTCTGGGAACGCGACCGGATGCTTAAGTGGTTGACCGCTAAATTCGGCAAGGCGCGGTTGATGCGCTGGGTGATGACGTTCTACCCGCCGTATCTTGGCGCCGGTGTACGGGTTCGGCATATCAGCGATGATTTCCGCGACGTTCAGGTGTCGATGGGCCTTGGCTGGTACAACCGCAACTACGTCGGCACTCAGTTTGGCGGCAGTCTGTATTCGATGGTCGACCCGTTCTTCATGCTGATGCTCATGGAAAACCTCGGCTCGAAGTACATTGTCTGGGACAAGGCTGCCGATATCGATTTCATTGCGCCGGGCAAAGGCCCGGTGTTCGCCCGCTTCAATATCGACGAGACCTTGCTCGCCGAGATTCGCCGGCAAACCGCCAATGGCGAGAAATACCTGCCGCAGTTGCAGGTCGACATTCATGACGGCGTCGGCAATCTGGTGGCGCGGGTCGGTAAAACCCTTTACGTGCGGCTCAAGCCGCAAGCGAGACAGGCTTAAAGCATGGAAATGCGCGCAGATCTGCTGATTGTCGGAGCCGGAATGGTCGGCAGCGCCCTGGCGTTGGCGTTGCAGGACAGCGGGCTGGAAGTCCTGCTGCTCGATGGCAGCCCGCTGAGCGTCAAGCCGTTCGATGCCGACGCGGCATTTGAACCGCGTGTGAGCGCGCTGTCGGCAGCCAGCCAACGCATCCTCGAACGCCTCGGCGTGTGGGAAGGGATCGCCAAGCGCCGCAGCAGCCCGTACACCGACATGCATGTCTGGGACGGCAGCGGCACCGGACAGATCCATTTCTCGGCGAGCAGTGTGCACGCCGAGGTGCTGGGTCATATCGTCGAAAACCGTGTGGTGCAGGACGCCTTGCTCGACCGTTTGCACGATTGCGATCTGGGCATGCTCGCTAATGCGCGGCTGGAACAGATGCGCCGCTCGGGCGATGACTGGTTGCTGACGCTGGCTGACGGTCGTCAGTTGCGCGCGCCATTGGTGATCGCCGCTGACGGTGCCAACTCGGCCGTTCGCCGCCTCACCGGGATGGCCACGCGCGAGTGGGATTACATGCACCACGCCATCGTCACCAGCGTGCGCAGCAGCAAGTCGCACCAGATGACCGCGTGGCAGCGCTTTACCGATCACGGGCCTTTGGCGTTTCTGCCGCTTGAGCGTGACGGGCAGCAGGATTGGTGTTCGATCGTCTGGTCGACCACGCCGAGCGAAGCCGAGCGCTTGATGGCGCTGGATGAAGCGGCGTTCTGCCGAGAGCTGGAGCGCGCCTTTGAAGGTCGCCTCGGCGCAGTCGTCAGTGCCGATCCGCGACTGTGCGTGCCGCTGCGTCAGCGCCATGCCAAGCGCTATGTGGCCGAAGGGCTGGCGCTGATCGGCGATGCGGCGCACACCATTCACCCGTTGGCGGGGCAGGGTGTGAACCTCGGTTTCCTCGATGCGGCGGTGTTGGCCGAAGTGCTGTTGCAGGCGGCCGAGCGTGGCGAGTGCTTGGCGGAGGTGAAGGTGCTGAGCCGTTACGAGCGCCGGCGCATGCCGCACAACCTGGCGCTGATGGCGGCGATGGAAGGGTTTGAGCGGTTGTTTCAGGCTGATCCGTTGCCGGTCAGGTGGCTGCGCAATGCCGGGTTGAAACTGGTGGAGCAGATGCCGGAGGCGAAGGCGCTGTTTGTGCGTGAAGCCCTCGGGTTGACCGGGGATCTTCCGGCCCTCGCCAAACCCTGACCTCTCCATTGAGGCTGATGGCCTCTTCGCGAGCAGGCTCGCTCCCACATTTGAAATGCATTCCAATGTGGGAGCGAGCTTGCTCGCGAAGGCGTCAGAACCGACACCACAAATTTCAAACTGTGCAACATCTGGTAACTCCTTCAAAAAGAGTTCGATTGAGGTGGTAAATGTGAGTCCTTATCATTTGGCCCACATTTTCCGACCGAGAGACCACTCCCATGTTGGCACCCAAGCGTCTTCTGACCGCACTGGCCCTGACCCTGATCGGCAGCACAACGGCCCAGGCCGCTGATGAGGTGGTGGTTTACTCGTCGCGCATCGATGAGCTGATCAAACCGGTCTTCGATGCCTACACCGCCAAGACCGGGGTGAAGATCAAGTTCATCACCGACAAGGAAGCGCCGCTGATGCAGCGCATCAAGGCCGAAGGTGAGAACGCCACCGCCGACCTGCTGCTCACCGTTGACGCCGGCAACCTCTGGCAGGCCGAGCAGATGGGCATCCTCCAGCCGTTCACCTCGAAAACCATCGACGCCAACATTCCACTGCAATATCGCTCGTCCACTCACGCCTGGACCGGCCTGAGCCTGCGCGCGCGGACCATCGCCTACTCCACCGAACGGGTGAAGCCGGGCGAGCTGACCACCTACGAAGCACTGGCCGACAAGAACTGGGAAGGGCGCCTGTGCCTGCGTACGGCGAAGAAGGTCTACAACCAGTCGCTGACCGCGACCATGATCGAAGTCCATGGCGCCGAGAAAACTGAAAAGATCCTCAAGGGCTGGGTCAACAACCTCTCCACCGACGTGTTCTCCGATGATGTCGCGGTGCTCGAAGCGATCAACGCCGGGCAATGTGATGTCGGCATCGTCAACACTTACTACTATGGCCGCCTGCACAAGCAGAAGCCGGAACTGCCGGTGAAGCTGTTCTGGCCGAATCAGGCCGATCGTGGCGTGCACGTGAACCTGTCGGGCATTGGCCTGACCCAGTACGCGCCGCACCCGGAAGCGGCCAAAGCTTTGGTTGAATGGATGACCACGCCCGAGGCGCAGAAGATTTTCGCAGACGTGAACCAGGAGTTTCCGGCCAACCCGGCGGTGGCGCCTTCGGAAGAAGTGGCGGCGTGGGGCAAGTTTGTCGCTGACACCTTGCCGGTGGAAGTGGCGGGCAAGCGTCAGGCTGAAGCGATCCGGATGATGGATCGGGCGGGTTGGAATTGAGGCTTTTTCGATAGACTTGTGATCGTTCCCACGCTCTGCGTGGGAATGCATCCATCGACGCTCTGCGTCGTGCCGCCGACAGCGTGACGCAGAGCGTCACAGGATGTGTGCCCACGCAGAGCGTGGGCACAATCATTTGAACGAGACTGTTTCCTTGGCCCACCCCGCCCAACGCCGCTGGTATCCCATCGTCTTCGCCATCGCCGCGCTGGTGCTGTTGCCCCTGAGCGTTCTGCTGCTCTCCTGGCAGACCATCGATCAACAGATCTGGTCGCACCTGTGGCAAACCCAGATGCCGCGCCTGCTCGGCAATACCCTGACGCTGGTCGTTGGCGTCGGTGTCGGTGTGACGCTGCTGGGTGTTAGCCTCGCCTGGCTCACCAGCCTCTGCGAATTCCCCGGCCGGCGCTGGCTCGACTGGGCGCTGATGCTGCCTTTCGCCATTCCCGCCTATGTGCTGGCCTTCGTTTTCGTCGGCCTGCTCGATTTCGCCGGCCCTGTGCAGACCCTGCTGCGCGAATGGTTCGGCAGCGGCCTGCGGCTGCCGCGCGTGCGCTCCACCGGCGGGGTGATCATCGTGCTGGTGCTGGTCTTCTATCCCTACGTTTATTTGTTGGCGCGCACCGCATTCCTCGCTCAGGGCAAAGGCCTGATGGAAGCGGCGCGGGTGCTTGGCCAATCGCCGTGGCAAGCGTTCTGGCGTGTGGCGTTGCCGATGGCGCGTCCGGCCATTGGCGCCGGCGTGGCATTGGCGCTGATGGAAACCCTGGCGGATTTCGGCGCGGTCTCGGTGTTCAACTTCGACACCTTCACCACCGCCATCTACAAGACCTGGTACGGCTTCTTCAGCCTGTCGAGTGCGGCGCAGCTGGCCAGTCTGTTGCTGCTGGTGGTGATGCTGGTGCTCTACGGCGAACGTCGCGCGCGTGGCGCCAATCGGGCGGGCAACGAGCGGCCACGGGTGAAAGCCCTGTATCACTTGCGCGGGCTCAAGGCGTTCGCGGCGATGAGCTGGTGCGCACTGGTGTTCGCCTGCGCCTTCGTCATTCCGCTGCTGCAACTGATCGTCTGGTTCTGGCAGCGCGGCCGTTTCGATCTGGACGAGCGCTACGCCGGGCTGATCCTGCACACCTTGTATCTGGGCGGCATGGCGGCGCTGATTACCGTAAGCGTCGCGTTGCTGCTGGCCTTCGCTCGGCGACTGGCGCCGACGCCCGCGATCAACTCCGGCGTTGGTCTGGCCAATCTCGGTTACGCCTTGCCGGGTTCGGTGCTGGCGGTGTCGATCATGCTGGCGTTCAGTTATCTGGATCGCGAGCTGGTGATTCCGCTCTCCGGTTGGCTCGGTGGCGCGGGCAAACCGCTGCTGCTTGGCAGTCTGGCGGCGTTGCTGATGGCCTATCTGGTGCGTTTTATTGCGGTGGCGTACGGGCCGCTGGAAAGCAGTCTGGCGCGTATACGGCCCTCTTTGCCCGAAGCAGCACGTAGCCTGGGTGTCAGTGGGCCGCGACTGTTTTTCAAAGTGTATCTGCCGCTGTTGCTGCCCGGCGCGCTGAGCGCGGCGCTGCTGGTGTTCGTCGATGTGCTCAAGGAAATGCCCGCAACCCTGCTGATGCGCCCGTTTGGCTGGGACACGCTGGCGGTGCGGATCTTTGAAATGACCAGTGAAGGTGAATGGGCGAGGGCGTCTTTGCCAGCGCTGACCCTGGTTCTGGTCGGTCTATTGCCGGTCATCGGACTGATCCGCCGCTCGGCGCACCGAAACACTTAGTCGTCAGTCCTGAATCATGCGGCTACAATGCGCGGCATTCGGTGCGGTTCGTCTGACAGACCCGTTCGCTGAAATCGGCTGAAAGCCTTCTATTTCGCGGCTTTCACCCCGTACAGCGGCTGTCCGCACCTTCGCCACGCCCGGAAGGAGAAACCCATGGGACAGCGTACGCCTCTGTATGACCTGCATCTCGCCCTCGGCGCGAAGATGGTCGATTTTGGCGGTTGGGACATGCCACTGCATTACGGCTCGCAGGTCGAGGAGCACCACGAAGTGCGCCGCGATTGCGGGGTGTTCGATGTTTCCCACATGACCGTGATCGATGTCACCGGCACCCAGGCCAAGGCCTGGCTGCAGCATTTGCTGGCCAATGATGTCGACCGCCTGCACCGCCCCGGCCGTGCGTTGTACAGCACTATGCTCAACGAGCGTGGCGGCATCGTCGATGACATGATCGTCTACCGCCTCGACGACGCTTATCGACTGGTGTTCAACGCTTCGACCCGCGATCAGGATCTGGCCTGGATGAACGCGCAGCGCGGCGATTACGACGTGCAGCTGCACGAGCGCTCCGAGCTGGCGATGCTCGCCATCCAAGGCCCACAGGCCCGGCACAAGATTGCCGAACTGGTGACCCAGTCGCGCGCCACGCTGATCCAGCACCTCAAACCCTTCGAAGGCTATACCGACGGTGACTGGTTCATCGCGCGTACCGGTTATACCGGTGAAGATGGCCTGGAAATCTGCCTGCCGGCCAATCAGGCGCCTGGGTTCTTCAACGATCTGGTCGGTGCCGGCATTTCCCCGATCGGCCTCGGTGCCCGCGATACCCTGCGGGTTGAAGCCGGGATGAATCTCTACGGTCAGGACATTCACCAAGACGTTTCGCCACTGGCCTCGAACATGGCCTGGAGCATTGCCTGGGAACCGGCCACCCGCCAATTCATCGGCCGTGCTGCGCTGGAGGCGGAAAAAGCTGCCGGCATTGCGCACAAACTGGTTGGTCTGGTCCTGGAAGAACGTGGTGTTTTGCGCGCTCATCAAGTGGTTCGCATCGCCGATGTTGGCGAAGGGGAGATCACCAGTGGTAGTTTCTCTCCTACGCTGAGCAAATCGATTGCCTTGGCGCGTGTTCCGATGGCAACTGCCGACCGCGCCGAAGTGGAAATCCGTGGCAAGTGGTACCCGGTACGGGTGGTCAAACCGACCTTCGTACGCCATGGCAAAACTTTGATCTAACCTTTTTCCGGCGGGCATGACCGCTGACCCAATTCCAGAGGACACCGAAGATGAGCAATATTCCCGCTGAACTGCGTTTTGCCGAAAGTCATGAATGGGCACGTCTGGAAGCCGACGGCACCGTCACCGTGGGCATCAGCGATCACGCGCAGGAAGCGCTGGGCGATGTGGTGTTCGTTGAGCTGACCGAAGTAGGCAAGGTGTTCGCCGCTGAAGATCAGGCTGGCGTCGTTGAATCGGTGAAAGCTGCTTCCGACATCTACTCGCCGATCAGCGGTGAAGTCATCGCGATCAACGAAGAGCTGGGCGGTTCGCCAGAGCTGCTGAACTCCGATCCGTACGGCGCATGGATCTTCAAGCTCAAGCCAAGCGATAAGGCTGAGCTGGACAAACTGCTGGATGCCGGCGCTTACAAGGCTGCCATCGGCGAGTAATTGCCCGGCTACACCGCAAAGCCCCGACTTGTCGGGGCTTTTTTATGGGTGTCTGTCAGGCGTTGTGCAACACCGCTTTCACCGCAGCGACCGAGCGCTCGACATCCTCCTTGCTCATCGCGGTAAACATCGGCAGCGACACGATCAGCCGCCCGACACGCTCGGCCACCGGCAACATCCCCTCGTTGAAACCGCGCTCGCGGTACAGACTCAGCAAGTGGATCGGCGGATAGTGATAGCCGATCCCGATACCATGCGCCTGCATCTGCTCCATGAACGTCGCCCGCGCAGGCAAGCCGTCCTTGCGCTCCGGCAGTACCAGTTGGAACAGGTGCCAGTTGCTGTTGGTGAAATCCGCCAGCGGCAGTTGGGCGCCATAGGTCGCTTCAAAGTCAGCGCCAAAGCACTGGAAATAATGCCGCGCCAGTTCACGCCGATGCGCCGTCAGCGCTTCGATATGAGCAAACTGGCCCAGACCGATCGTGGCAGCGACATCGGTCATGTTGAACTTGCCGCCCAGGACATCGACGTCCAGGCCATCGAAACCGTTGCGGGTTACGCCCTGCAAGCGGTACTTCTCCGCTAGCCGCGCTTCCTCAGGTGTGTTCAGCACCAGACAACCCCCCCTCGGCGCAGGTGACGTTCTTGTTCGCCTGAAAACTGAACGACACGAAGTCACCGGTGGCGCCGATGCGCTGGCCGTTCCAGCTCGAGCCCAGCGCCTGGGCGGCGTCTTCGACGATGCGCAGATTGTGTTTGCGCGCGATGGCGTACAGGCGATCCATGTCTACGGGCAGACCGGCGAGGTACACCGGAATCACTGCTTTGGTGCGTGGGGTAATGGCCGCTTCCAGTTGGTCCAGGTCGATATTGCGGGTCTGCGGATCGATGTCGGCAAACACGGGTGTGGCGCCGACTTCAAGGATCACGTTGGCTGTGGCCACCCAGGAAATCGGCGTGGTAATCACTTCGTCTCCGGGCCCGATGCCGGCGATGCGCAAGGCGATTTCCATGGTGCAGGTGCCGGAATTGAAGGTGCGCACCGGGCGCCCGCCAAAATATTCCGACAACTGTGCTTCGAAGGCCTGAACCTTCGGCCCGCTGGTGATCCAGCCGGAACGCAAGACTTCGCCCACAGCGGCAATCGTCGCTTCGTCGATGACAGGTTTGGAAAACGGCAGAAACGGCAGTGTGCTCATGAGGCTTTGATCATCCGCGAGTTGAACGCCTGACGCAGGCGCCACAGCATGGCCCGGAACGCCCTCGGCCGCCAAGCCGTGCGCGACGATATCGACTGCTATGCTGGTTTGACCGTGTTGCATTGACGCCGAGCGCCAGCCAAGAGAGAGCCCGTCATGTCCCAGTTGCCGTCCCTGAGCCAGTTACGCGACCCCGACGCTTTTTTGCGCCGTCACCTCGGCCCCGATGCTGCCGAACAACAGGCGATGCTCGACAGCCTCGGCCTCGGCAGCCGGGTCGAACTGATCGAACAGACTGTACCGCCGGCCATCCGCCTTAACCGCGCACTGGATCTGCCGCCGGCCCTCGACGAACAAGCGGCGCTGGCCAGACTGCGCGGTTACGCCGAGCAGAATCAGGTCTGGACCAGCCTCATCGGCATGGGCTATCACGGCACCCTCACGCCCACGGTCATCTTGCGCAACGTCCTGGAAAATCCCGGCTGGTACACCGCGTACACGCCGTATCAACCGGAAATCGCCCAGGGCCGGCTCGAAGCGTTGCTGAATTTCCAGCAACTGACCATCGACCTCACCGGTCTGGAACTGGCCAACGCGTCTTTGCTCGATGAGGCCACGGCGGCGGCGGAAGCCATGGCGTTGGCCAAACGCGTAGCCAAATCGAAGAGCAATCTGTTCTTCATTGATGAGAACTGTCATCCACAAACCATTTCGGTGGTGCAGACCCGCGCCGAAGGTTTCGGCTTCGAATTGATCGTCGATGCTGTGGATAATCTCAAACAGCACCAAGTGTTCGGTGCGCTGCTGCAATATCCCGACACCCATGGCGAGGTGCGTGACCTGCGCCCGCTGATCGACCATTTGCATGCGCAGCAAGCGCTGGCCTGCGTCGCCACGGACCTGCTGAGTTTGCTGTTGCTGACGCCGCCGGGTGAGTTGGGCGCCGATGTAGTGTTCGGTTCCTCCCAGCGATTCGGTGTGCCGATGGGTTATGGCGGCCCGCACGCGGCGTTCTTTGCCAGTCGCGAGGAATACAAACGGGCGATTCCCGGGCGGATCATCGGCGTGTCGAAGGACGCTCGGGGTAACGTCGCATTGCGCATGGCGCTGCAAACCCGCGAACAACATATCCGCCGCGAGAAGGCCAACTCGAACATCTGCACGGCTCAGGTGTTGCTGGCCAACATCGCCAGTTTCTACGCGGTTTATCACGGGCCGGAAGGCCTGAAACACATCGCCCAGCGCGTGCATCGGCTGACCTGCATTCTGGCCGCAGGGCTTGAGCGCAAAGGAATCAGTCGGGTCAATGCGCAGTTCTTCGACACACTGACGCTGGACGTCGGCGGTGCGCAAACGGCGATCATCGAAAGCGCTCAAGCCGCACAGATCAATCTGCGGATTCTCGGGCGCGGTCGGGTCGGGCTGAGTCTCGATGAGACCTGCGATGAAAGTACCGTGGCCAAGCTGTTCGATGTCCTGCTTGGCGCCGATCATGGGTTGAACGTCGATGAACTTGACGCTGAAGCCCTGAGTTCGGGCATCCCCGACAACCTACAGCGCAACACACCGTACTTGCGCCACCCGGTGTTCAACGCCCATCACAGCGAAACCGAGATGCTGCGCTATCTCAAACAACTGGAAAACAAGGATCTGGCGCTCAATCAGTCGATGATCCCGCTGGGCTCCTGCACCATGAAACTCAACGCCACCAGCGAAATGATTCCGATCACCTGGCCGCAATTCGCCAACCTGCATCCGTTCGTGCCGCGTGAGCAGGCGGTCGGTTATACGCTGATGATCGAGGAGTTGGAGCGCTGGCTGTGCGCAATCACCGGGTTCGATGCGATCTGCATGCAGCCCAACTCCGGCGCTCAGGGCGAGTACGCCGGGTTACTAGCGATCCGCAAATACCACGAAAGCCGTCAGCAGGGGGCGCGGGAGATCTGCCTGATTCCGTCCTCGGCCCATGGCACCAACCCGGCCTCGGCGCAAATGGCCGGGATGCGCGTAGTGATCGTCGAGTGCGACGAGGCGGGCAACGTCGATCTGGAGGATCTGCAAGCGAAAGCCGCCGAGGCTGGGGATAAGTTGTCGTGCCTGATGGCGACCTATCCGTCGACCCACGGTGTGTACGAGGAGGGCATCAGCGAGATCTGCGAGGTTATCCACAAGTACGGCGGTCAGGTCTACATGGACGGCGCCAACCTCAATGCGCAGGTCGGGCTGGCGCGGCCGGCGGACATCGGCGCCGACGTGTCGCACATGAATTTGCACAAGACCTTCTGCATCCCTCACGGCGGCGGTGGGCCGGGCATGGGGCCGATCGGCATTCGCGCGCATCTGGCACCGTTTGTCGCCAATCACCCGGTGGTGCCAATTGAAGGGCCGCTGGCGCAGAACGGCGCGGTCAGCGCGGCGCCCTGGGGCAGCGCGAGCATTCTGCCGATCAGCTGGATGTACATCGCCATGATGGGCCCGCAATTGGCGGATGCCAGCGAGGTGGCGATTCTGGCGGCGAACTATCTGGCGCAGCATTTATCCGGCGCATTCCCGGTGTTATACACCGGGCGCAACGGGCGGGTCGCTCACGAATGCATTCTCGACCTGCGGCCCTTGAAGGCGCTGACCGGTATCAGCGAAGAAGACGTCGCCAAGCGCCTGATGGATTACGGCTTCCATGCGCCGACCATGTCCTTCCCGGTGCCGGGCACGTTGATGGTCGAGCCGACCGAGAGTGAATCCAAGGCTGAACTGGATCGTTTTATCGGTGCGATGCTGAGCATTCGTGCAGAAATCACCGAAGTGCAAAACGGCAACTGGCCGGCCGAGGACAACCCGTTGAAACGAGCGCCGCATACCCTGGCGGATGTCACCGGGGTTTGGGAGCGGCCCTACAGCATCGAGCAGGGCATTACCCCGGATGCGCACACCAAAGCGCACAAGTATTGGCCGGCGGTGAATCGGGTGGATAACGTTTACGGCGATCGCAACCTGTTCTGTGCCTGCGTCCCGGTGGATGATTACCGCTGACATTCAGACTGTATGCGGTCCTTGTGGGAGCGAGCTTGCTCGCGAAGACGGCGTGTCAGTCGCCGCATATTTCGGATGTGAAATTGCCTTCGCGAGCAAGCTCGCTCCCACAGGGTTTAGTGTTGGGCTCAGAAGACAGGCAAAAAAATGCCGCTCGATTGAGCGGCATTTTTGTTGGCGGATGGCTTACTCGGAAGCCACGGCGTTCTTCGCCAGGATCGCATTCGCCAATTCCATATCGGTCGCCTGCAGGCCCGGATTGTCGGCGCGGACTTTCTGCATCGCCGCTTCCAGATACGGTCCGCGAATGCCGCCATCACTGGCAACGAAGCTGCCGGCATCGTCCTGTGCGGCGATGATCAGCTTGTGATCCTTGAAGGTCAGGTAGGTCGAACCGGTAGTGGCACCGGACGAGATGACGTTACGCCAAAAGCTGTCCGCCATGGCCGAACCAACGGGAAGGGACAGCAAGGCCAGAGAGGCGACAGCAAGTTTGAGACGCATGATGAGATGACTCCAGGGGGTTAACTAGGGCCTTGGATCGCCATTCCCTGATCCGGTTCCGTGGCGGCTTATTTCTGCTCGCTCTGCGGCGTCACCCGCAGCACTTCTTCCACCGTCGTCAGCCCTGCTGCGACTTTCTGTGCCCCGGACAGACGCAAACTGCGCATGCCTTCCTTGAACGCCTGCCGACGAATCGCCGTGAGGTCGGCGTCCGGGGTGATGAACGCCTTGAGGCTGTCGCTCAGTTGCATGATTTCGTAGACCCCGGCGCGGCCGCGATAGCCGGTATCGCGGCATTCCACGCAACCGATGGCGCGTTGTGCGTTGCCCGGTAGCGGCGCTTGCCACGGGCGGGTCAGGGTTTGCCAGTCTTCCTCCTCCAACGTCAGCGGTGCTTTGCAATGCGGGCACAAGGTGCGCACCAGGCGCTGGGCCATGACACCTAGCACGGTGGCCTTGATCAGGTAATGCGGCACGCCGAGTTCGAGCAAACGGCTGATCGCGCTGGGGGCGTCGTTGGTGTGCAGCGTCGACAAGACCAGGTGCCCGGTGAGCGCCGCCTGAATCGCCATTTCAGCGGTTTCCAGGTCACGGATCTCGCCGATCATGATGATGTCCGGGTCTTGCCGCATCAGCGCGCGCACCCCGGCGGCGAAACTCAGGTCGATGTTGTGCTGCACCTGCATCTGGTTGAACGCCGGCTCGACCATCTCGATCGGGTCTTCGATGGTGCAGAGGTTGACCTCCGGCGTCGCCAGTTTTTTCAGCGTGGTATACAGCGTGGTGGTCTTGCCCGAGCCGGTCGGCCCGGTGACCAGAATGATGCCGTTGGGCTGGCGGGTCATGTCTTGCCAGCGGCGCAAATCGTCGGCACTGAAACCCAACTGGTCGAAATCCTTGAGCAGCACTTCCGGGTCGAAAATCCGCATGACCATTTTTTCGCCGAACGCGGTGGGCAGCGTCGAAAGGCGCAGCTCCACTTCACCGCCGTCCGGGGTCTTGGTCTTGACCCGGCCGTCTTGGGGTTTGCGCTTCTCGGCGACGTTCATCCGCCCGAGGCTTTTCAGGCGACTGACAATTGCCATGGTCACCTGCGGCGGGAATTGATAGACGTTGTGCAGCACGCCGTCGATGCGAAAGCGCACCGTGCCTTGTTCACGCCGAGGCTCGATGTGGATATCGCTGGCGCGCTGCTGGAAGGCGTACTGGAACAGCCAGTCGACGATGTTGACGATGTGCGCATCGTTGGCATCCGGCTCCTGATCGCTGGCGCCGAGGTTGAGCAGTTGTTCGAAGTTGCCAAGGTTACCGCTCTGCTGATCGGCATTGCTGGCACCGCTGACCGATTTGGCCAAGCGGAAGAACTCGACGCTGAAGCGCTGGATATCCGCCGGGTTGGCCACCACCCGTTTGATCGGCAGTTTCAATACGTGGGTGAGATCGGCCTCCCAGCCGGTGACATAAGGCTGGGCGCTGGCCACTGTCACCGAATCGCGGTCGACCGCCACGGCGAGAATCTTGTGCCGTTGCGCAAAGGCATAGGACATCAACGGCGTGATCGCGGCGACGTTGATCTTCAACGGGTCAATACGCAAGTACGGTTGGCCGGCCTGTTGCGCCAGCCACAGGGTCAGGCTTTCCAGGTCGAGGTGTTTGCCCGGACGGCTGAGGTCGTCCAGTTGCTGGCTGGCGATGAATTCCAGTGGATGCATCTGGCCATGGACGGCGTGGCGACGACGGGCATTCAGCGCCTGCTCGGCCGCGTCCTGGCCGATAAAGCCTTGGGCGACCAGTTCACGCAGCACCTCGTTGAGTTCCAGCCAGCGGTCCTGAGTGGCAAGTTGAACGGACATGCGGGCTTCCTTTTGAGCGACAGTGCGCAAAAGGATAGTCGCGGCCCCGCAGACCGTTGGGCCACTACCCGATGAAGCCGTTGCCGGATTTGTCAGCCAGCGGCTTGCGCGGGGGCATCCCAAGCACTGTCGGCGTTTTGCAGATTGACCGAGCAGACGCTGATCAGGTTACGAAGTTTTTCCGCGATCACTTGCGCGCGATGCCAACTGAGACCGCCCATGACCAGGTCGATCGACAGCAGATCATCCATGCGCTGCACATTGACCTGCTCGGGCGTGAGGAACTGCAGTGCGAACAGGTTGAGCACCCGCACCAGCAGATCCGGCTCGGCCTCGGCGAGGATCTGATACTGCGCCAGGCAATGGGCGTTGCTGACGTTCCAGACGTCGGCGCGGGTAGGCGAGGTGGTTACGGCTTCGAGGTGTGGCATGGCGAGTCTCCAAAATCTCTGGAGGAATTTTTACATTCGACGCCGGGTATTTCTTGGCTATGATCGTCGTTATTGACGATTGATCGAAATGATCAATTCGCAAAATGTTCGATTAGAGGTTTTTCTATGCACAATGAGCTGGACAGCTACGACCGCAAGATTCTCGCCCTCCTGCAAGAGGACGCCTCGCTGTCGAGCGCGCAGATCGCCGAGCAGGTCGGCCTGTCGCAATCGCCGTGCTGGCGGCGGATTCAGCGGATGAAGGAGGAGGGCATCATTCGTGGCCAGGTGACCTTGCTTGATCGCAAGAAGATTGGCCTGAATACGCAGATCTTTGCCGAGATCAAACTCAACGCCCACGGGCGTTCGAACTTCACCGAGTTCACCGAAGCGATTCGCGGCTTTCCGGAAGTGCTGGAGTGCTATGTGCTGATGGGGGCGGTGGATTTTTTACTGCGGATTGTTGCGGCGGACATCGAGGCGTATGAGCGATTCTTTTTCGAGAAGCTGTCGCTGGTGCCGGGGATTCAGGAAGTGAATTCGATTGTGGCGTTGTCGGAGATCAAGTCCACCACAAGCTTGCCGGTTTGAAGTAAGGCGGCTGGCCTCTTCGCGAGCAGGCTCGCTCCCACAGGGAATTGCATTCCAAAGTGGGAGCGAGCCTGCTCGCGAAAGCGGTGTTACATACGCAGGAGCATTTTCCACGCGCGATTCTGGTAAACCGCAATCGCCTGTTGCTTGCGCGCGTCGAGCAGTTCGTCAGTGATTGTCGGCTCGTTGGCCAGTTGCGCCAATTTGTTCAGCTCGCCGTACAGACGATCCATTTCCGGGATTTCCAGCACGTTGCGCGCGTGGTGCAGCCAGACCTGAATGCGCTCGATACGCGGCAGTTGTTCAGCCAGATCTTCCGGCTGCTGCTGATAGCGCTGTAATTGCAGGGCCGTAGCTTCTTCGCCCAACAGGCGCGGCAACCAGCTATGCAACTGCGCACCGCCCTGACGATTGCCGCGAACGTTGCGGTCGGCGGTCCAGGTACGGGCCAGCAACCAGCGTGACGTGCTCAGCGAGAACAGACCCCAGCGCGGATCTTCCAGTTCTTCGAGGAACTGCTCCGGCGCAGCCTTGCGTACGTCTTCATCTTCGATGCCGGCCTGTACCAGCGGACGCCAGTCTTCCAGCAATGCATCAAGCGCGACGCGCAAATCGTGAGTCGACTGACGCGGCGCGGCCTGGCCGAGGCTGCTGAGCAGGGCGCGCATTTCCGCGAGGTTCTCGACCCAGTCGAGCAACAGGCGCCAGTGGCCGTTGAAACGGTACTGTTCGGCCAGACGCTGGCTGCTGCCGAGCAAATGCCAGCTCAGCGCGGCGAAGGCGTCGTCGAGTTGGGTTTCCGGGGTCAGCTCCGGCGCCGGCAGGCTCAGCGAATAGCTGTTGGCGTCGTACAGACGATAGCCGCGCTCAGCCTTGCTGATGTCACACGGCATCAACGCCAGGGTTTCAGCCAGTTCGGCGGCCAGTTCCAGCAGCGCGGCAGGCTCGCCTTCGCGCAGCTCCAGTTCCAGCTCGCAGATTTCTTCTTTCTGCTTGCCTACCACAACGTGACCGAGATCCAGCGCGGCTTCGATGACCACTTTGCTCTTGCCACGGCCCCAGGCGATTTCGGCGCGCTCGCGGACGAAGTCGGTGGTGAAGATCGGCTTGAGGGTTTTCTTGTCCAGCTCGGCCAGCGACTCGGGCCAGCATTCGCCGTCGAGTTTCTTCACGTCGAGCTTGGCTTTCGGCAACTTCCAGTCGTATTCATTGCGTTCGGACAGACCAGCAACGCTTTGGCCACGGGTCTTGAGGGTTTGAATGACTTCGTCACCGTCCTTGCGCAGGCGCAGGGCGACTTTGGCCTGGGCCAGATCGCGCTCAGGGGTGTCGAAGTACTGGTTCATCAACTCACGGCGTTCCCAGCCACTTTTGTTGCGTTTTTTCAGTAACGGGTGCTCGCGCAGCGCAGCGAGGGTTTCGCGGCTGACGCGGAGTTTGATTTCGGTTTCTTTCTGCATGGCCGGAAAATCCAGGATCGGGAGCGCAGCCGGGGAATATGTGGCTGCCAAGGCCGTGCAGTGTACAGGACTGATTCGTCCTACGCCCTGCGGCGGTTTATTCCTGACGCCGGATGGTTCTATGATGGACTTCAAATCGGGAGTTGGAGTCAGCGATGCCTTTGCCGTCCATGCAAGACCAGTTCGCTGCGCTGATCGCCGCGCCATCGGTCAGCTGTACCCAACCGAACCTCGACCAATCCAACCGCGCGGTGATCGATTTGCTCGCCGGCTGGCTGGGCGACCTGGGTTTCAATTGCGATATCCAGCAGGTCAGCCCCGGCAAATTCAACCTGCTCGCCAGTTTCGGCAGCGGCCCCGGCGGGCTGGTGCTGGCCGGGCACAGCGACACGGTGCCGTACGACGATGCGTTGTGGCAGACCGACCCGCTGAAACTTACCGAAGTTGATGGCCGCTGGGTTGGCTTGGGCAGTTGCGACATGAAAGGGTTCTTCGCGCTGATAATCGAAGCCGTGCAGCCGCTGCTCGATCAGCCGTTCAAGCAGCCGCTGCTGATCCTCGCCACCTGCGATGAAGAAAGCTCGATGTCCGGCGCCCGCGCACTGGCCGAGGCCGGGCGTCCGCTGGGTCGTGCGGCGGTGATCGGCGAGCCGACCGGGCTCAAACCGATCCGCATGCACAAAGGCATCATGATGGAGCGCATCGACATTCTCGGGCAGAGTGGCCATTCGTCGGATCCGCGCCTGGGCCACAGCGCCCTCGAAGCGATGCACGATGCGATCGGCGAACTGCGCGGCCTGCGCCTGCTGTGGCAGCGCGAATTCAATAATCCGCAGTTCAGCGTGCCGCAACCGACGATGAACTTCGGCTGCATCCATGGCGGCGATAATCCCAACCGTATCTGCGGCCAGTGTTCGCTGGAATTCGACCTGCGGCCATTGCCGGGTATGGACCCGAAAGTCCTGCGCGCGGAGATTCTGCGCAAGCTCAACCCGGTCGCCGAACGCCACCAGGTGAAGATCGACTACAGACCTTTGTTTCCGGAAGTGCCGTCGTTCGAGCAGGCCGAAGACGCTGAACTGGTGCGCATTGCTGAAAAGCTCACCGGCCACAGCGCCGAAGCAGTAGCGTTTGGCACCGAAGCGCCTTATCTTCAGCGCCTTGGTTGCGAAACCATCGTGCTCGGCCCCGGTGACATTGCCTGTGCGCATCAGCCCGGCGAGTACCTTGAAATGTCACGTTTGCAGCCTACCGTGCATCTATTACGGCAACTGATTGAACATTACTGCCTGACCCCGGACAAAGTTCTATGAATTGAACACTGTCCATGTGGGAGCGAGCTTGCTCGCGAAGGCGTCGGGTCAGTCGACATTGATGTATCTGATACACCGCTTTCGCGAGCAGGCTCACTCCTACAAGGGATCTATGTTTTGCCCGATCAAACGCTGTAAATTGCCAGCAACCCAACCCGTATTCATGAGGAGAGCGCGCGTGTCGCCAAGCCTGTTCCGACGATAACCATCAGCCCGCTGTGCGTTTTCCGTTTCGCCCCTTTTTCGGCTGCTATTTATTACAGGCCCAGGTTCATGCCCGAATACGTCAATTGGCTTCGTCACGCGTCTCCTTACATCAATGCCCACCGCGACTGCACCTTCGTCGTCATGCTGCCTGGCGACGGCGTGGAGCATCCTAATTTCGGCAACATCGTCCACGACATCGTCCTGCTGCACAGCCTCGGCGTGCGCCTGGTGCTGGTGCACGGTTCGCGCCCGCAGATTGAAACCCGCCTTGCCGCCCGTGGCCTGACCCCGCATTACCACCACGGCATGCGCATCACCGACGCCGCAACCCTGGAATGTGTGATCGACGCGGTCGGCCAATTGCGCATCGCCATCGAAGCACGGCTGTCGATGGACATGGCTTCGTCGCCGATGCAGGGCTCGCGTCTGCGCGTGGCCAGCGGCAACCTCGTTACCGCGCGGCCGATCGGTGTGCTGGAAGGCGTCGACTATCACCACACCGGCGAAGTGCGCCGGGTCGACCGCAAGGGCATCAATCGCCTGCTCGACGAGCGTTCGATCGTGTTGCTGTCGCCGTTGGGCTACTCGCCGACCGGTGAAATCTTCAACCTCGCCTGCGAAGACGTCGCCACCCGCGCCGCTATCGACCTGGGCGCGGACAAGCTGCTGCTGTTCGGGGCTGATCTCGGTTTGATCGACGAGAACGGCAAACTGGTGCGTGAGTTGCGTCCACAGCAAGTGCCGGCGCATTTACAGCGTCTGGGCAGCAGCAATTATCAGGCGGAACTGCTTGATGCCGCTGCCGAGGCTTGCCGTGGCGGCGTGGCGCGCAGCCATATCGTCAGTTACGCCGAAGACGGCGCGCTGCTGACCGAGCTGTTCACCCGTGACGGTGGCGGTACGCTGGTTGCGCAAGAGCAATTCGAACTGGTGCGTGAGGCCGCGATTGAAGACGTCGGCGGTTTGCTCGACTTGATCAGTCCGCTGGAAGAGCAGGGGATTCTGGTGCGTCGTTCGCGCGAAGTGCTGGAGCGTGAGATCGAGCAGTTCAGCGTGGTCGAGCGTGAAGGCATGATCATCGCCTGCGCGGCGCTGTATCAGATTGCCGATTCCGATGCCGGTGAGCTGGCGTGCCTAGCGGTGAACCCGGAGTACCGCCATGGCGGTCGCGGTGATGAACTGCTGGAGCGCATCGAAACCCGCGCGCGGGCGCAGGGGTTGAAGACCTTGTTCGTCCTCACCACGCGCACCGCGCACTGGTTCCGTGAGCGTGGGTTCGAGCCGAGCAGCGTTGAACGCCTGCCAGCGGCGCGGGCTTCGCTGTACAACTTTCAGCGTAATTCGAAGATCTTCGAAAAGACCCTTTGATTCATCAGGGTGTGGCGAGTGGGGGCCGGCTGCGAGGTCCTCACATTGCTGCACCTGTTGTGCATTCCAAGCTGAACCTCTCCTACTGATTCCCCTCCGCTGAAATCCCCGGCTGAAATGACTTGGTTCATTCCGGCAAGGACGACGGCTGCGCCGTGCGTGAAAAATTTCTGCCGACACATAAACTGTAACAATTGATCCGGATAGTGCGCTGGGTTAGCTGCTGGGGTGATGAAACTGTTACAGGATTGCTTCAGGGCAAACTCGCTAAACAGGGCAGCTTAATACTCTTCAGGAATTAATCGGCGCGTTGTTGTGGGGAGCACCAGGGCGTGCAAACACGGGCGTTAAATTCCTAAAGGGTATTAGAAAAGAAGGCATCCATTCTTTTCAGATTCATGACGAACTCATGAATCTGCATGGACCAAAAAACCGCTGATTAGACTATGGTCGTAGACACACAAAGTTACGATTGACTTGTGGGTCACGCTCTGGCGCTAATCGCTAACCTTTGGAACCCGGGCATCGATCCGGGCCAGGTCAACAAGAATTAGAAACGAGAGGAGCTTAACAATGAATAAGTCCACCTTGGCCGTGGCTGTGGCCTTTGGGGTATTGGCGCAGCAGGCAGGTGCCGCGGGTTTCATCGAAGACAGCAAGGCTTCTATCAGTTCCCGCACCATGTATTTCAACAACGACAACCGTGATGGCGGCGCAGATCAGCGAGAAGCCGCGCAGGGCTTCAAGTTTGATTACCTGTCCGGTTTCACTCAAGGCACGGTCGGTTTTGGTCTTGATGTGCAGGCGCTCAGCGGCATTCACCTGGATGGTGGCCGTGGGCACCACCCAGACAATAACTCGTTCAGCCCAAGTGACTCCGACGGTTCAGCAACGCAGTCCTGGAGCCGCGTAGCGGGCAACGTGAAGGCACGTCTGTCCAAGACCGAAGCTCACCTGGGTGGCGCTCTGCAACCTAGCTTGCCGATTCTGGTTGCGAACGATAGCCGTCTGCTGCCTCAAACCTTCGAGGGTGGCACGATCACCTCCAAGGAAATCGACAACGTTACCTTCAATGCTGGTCAGCTCGAGCACGCTGTGGGTCGCGCCTCGACAAACAGCACCGGCCTAGCTGTGGCCGGTGGTACGCAGGACAGCAACCAGTTCCGCTATGCCGGTGCTGACTGGAAGGTCACCAAAGACCTGACCCTGCAGTACTACCATTCGAACCTGCAGGATTATTACAAGCAGAACTTCTTTGGTCTGATACACGTGCTTCCGATCGGCACCAACCAGTCGTTCAAGACGGACATCCGCTATTTCGACAGCAGCTCCGATGGCAAGAACGGGGACGCAGGCTACCGCTTCAATAACAACGGTGGTTATGCCAAGAACCCGGGCGAGGTCGATAACAAGACCTGGAGCGCCATGTTCACTTACACCTTGGGTGGCAACGCCTTCTTGCTTGGCCATCAACGTGTCAACGATGACGGTGGCTTCGTCTACCTGAACCAAGGCAACGTGGTCGATGGCAACGGTCGCCCTGAAGGTGCCGGTGGCGCCAGTTTCTATCTGTTCACCGACTCCATGATCAACGGTTTCGTTCGTGCCGGTGAAAACACCACCTTCGGTCAGTACTCCTATGACTTCGCAGGCCTGGGTGTACCTGGCCTCAAAGCCTCGATCGCTTACCTGCATGGCGACAACATCAAGGCAACGAATGGCACCGGCAGCGATATGTCCGAGTGGGAACGGGACATGCGTATCGACTACACCATTCAACAGGGTGCTCTCAAAGGTTTTGGTGTGACACTGCGCAATGGTGTTTATCGCGGCAGCGAAATCAATATTGCCGATCAGGACCAGACCCGCCTGATCTTCAACTACACCTACAGCTTCCTGTAACAAGTCCTGAAAAAAACCTTGCCCCTCGGCAAGGTTTTTTTTGCGCATTTTTCTATATTCCAAAATATAAGTCTAATGGCGATTTTTATTCTTTTTATGTTCTTCGGCGAAGGCCTAAAGTAGACCCGTGCGGCGTTCAAAATACGCTGCGGTGTTTTGGCATTTTTGTCCCTCGACAATCTGCAGGGTTCAGGAATCGGTGTTGAAGCCGATACCTCCAGTCTGCGCTGCCTATATATATGCCTCGACGCTCTGAAAAAGAGTGAAACAATTCTTTTAAGGACTATGCCGGGGTATCCTTTCGCGGCTTTGACCGGGGGAGATGGTCCGTCGCGATCAAGCGTTGAGGATTTCGGGCAATAGATCCGGAACCGACAGTAAAAAAAGCAAAAAAATTAGAAACGAGAGGAGCGATACATGAACAAGTCCACCTTGGCCCTGGCTGTGGCCGTAGGGGTTATGGCGCAGCAGGCAGGCGCCGCCGGTTTCATCGAAGACAGCAAAGCTACTTTGGGGCTGCGTAACTTCTACATCAACACTGATAACCGTGATGGCGATACCAAAGCTGCCAAGGCTCAGAACAAGCAAGAAGAATGGGGCCAAGGCTTCGATCTGCGTTTCATCTCCGGTTACACCCAAGGCACCGTAGGCTTCGGTATCGACGCCATCGGCCTGGTGGGCGTGCGTCTGGATTCGGGTGGCGGCACCAACGGTGCCACGTCGACTTCCTATGGCGGCACTGTATTCCCGAGCAAGTCCAACGGTGAAGCGGTCGACAACTACTCCAGCCTGGGTCTGACTGCCAAAGCCAAGATCTCCCAGACCGAACTGAAGCTCGGCAGTCTGCAGCCGAAACTGCCGGTTATCGTGACCAACGACGGTCGTCTTCTGCCGCAAACCTTCCAGGGTGGCCAGATCACTTCCAATGAGATCAAGGATCTGACGCTGGTTGCTGGTCAAATCGAGCACGCCAAGGGCCGTAACTCCAGCAACAACGAAGAGTTGTCGATTGCTGGCTCCAACGCTCACACCGCTGCCGGTCGTGACAGCAACAAGTTCATCTACGGTGGTGGTGACTACAAAATCACCAAAGACCTGACTGCCCAGTACTACTACGGCAACTTGCAGGATTACTACAAGCAGCACTTCCTCGGTCTGGTGCACAACTGGGCAATCGGCCCGGGTGTGTTGAAGTCTGACTTCCGTTACTTCAACAGCCGTGACGATGGCGCCAACGGTAACGACCCTGCCTATTACACCACCGGTGACTACGGCACCGGCATCACCAAAGGTAAAGTCGACAACAACCTGTACAGCGGCTTGTTCCTGTACACCGTTGAAGGTCACACCTTCGGTGGCGGTTATCAGGTCAGCAACGGCAACAGCGACTTCCCTTGGCTGAACCAGGGTGACGGCTCGTCGGCTTACATCACTACCGACATGCAGATTGCCAAATTCGCCCGCGCTGGCGAGCGTACCTGGCAAGCTCGCTACTCGTACGACTTCGCCAAAGTTGGCGTACCTGGCCTGACCGCCGGTGTGGTTTACCTGCGTGGCGATAACATCGACACCACTGGTAAAGTCGGCAGCACTGTTCCTCAAACCAGCGTCAATGCCACCGGCCGTTCCGAGTGGGAACGCGACCTGACCATCGGTTATGTCGTACCGGAAGGCCCGCTGAAAAACGTTGGCGTGATGTGGAAAAACGCCATGTGGCGCAACGACATCCCAGGTCAGCGTGACCAGGATGAAAACCGCCTGATCGTCAGCTACTCGATCCCGCTGCTGTAATAGCGCGCCTCGATTCGCTGATGTAAAAAAGCCCCGTCCGGCATTGCGCCGGACGGGGCTTTTGCGTTTTCGAGTCAGGCTCACCCCCGTAAGCCATCCCCGAAACTTCCCTCTTTAAAGCAACTCAAGGCCTTCTCGAACCTTGCGACCGATGGTCGTCGGGATGCCTGCCAGCGTCCAGTGAACAGATATTTAATATTCAATAATGATCTAGATATCTAGTTATTTATTCTTTTTAACGATGGCAAATCCCGGGCTACAGTTGAGGTCTCGAACAACTCATCAGGAGCAGCACCATGAGCCTCAGACTCGGCGACATCGCCCCCGATTTCGAACAGGATTCCAGCGCCGGCAAGATTCGTTTTCACGAATGGCTGGGCGATAGCTGGGGCGTGCTGTTCTCCCACCCGGCGGACTTCACTCCGGTGTGCACCACTGAGCTGGGCTTCACCGCCAAGCTCAAGGATGAGTTCAGCAAACGCGGCGTCAAAGCCATCGCGCTGTCGGTCGACCCGGTGGATTCGCACCACAAGTGGATCGAAGACATCAACGAAACCCAGAACACTGTGGTCAACTTTCCGATCCTGGCGGACGCCGATCGCAAGGTCTCGGATCTGTATGACCTGATCCACCCGAACGCCAACGACACGCTGACCGTGCGCTCGCTGTTCGTGATCGATCCGAACAAGAAGATTCGTTTGACCATCACCTACCCGGCGAGCACCGGGCGCAACTTCCACGAGATTCTTCGGGTGATCGATTCGCTGCAGCTCACCGACAACTACAAGGTGGCTACGCCGGCCAACTGGCAGGACGGTGAGGAGGTGGTGATCGTGCCGTCGCTTAAGGATGAGGAAGAGATCAAGCAGCGCTTTCCGAAGGGCTATCGCGCGGTGAAGCCGTACCTGCGCCTGACGCCACAGCCGAATAAGTGATATCACCGGGCAGATCGTTCCCACGTCGAACCGTCCGCGTGGGAATGCCGCCCGTGACGCTCCGCGTCACAGTGGACGCGGAGCGTCCATGGATTCATTCCCACGCAGAGCGTGGGAATGATCAGTGGTTGCTACTAAGCAGGGGATTTCAGGCCGTTTCGACGGCCTTTTTTTTCGCCCGAAACAAAGCTCATCGTATATCTCCAAAACGCATAACCAAATGAATAAATATGATTTATGGATATATAAATCAGCTGGTAAGGTCATTCCCATCGAAGCGAGATCGCAACCCGCGAATCGCCTGAAACGCTTAAGGAATTGTCTCAATGCTGGTCGTCTCACTCGGTGGCAGTCCCAGCCTGCGCTCCCGTTCCGGGGTGCTGCTGGAACGCTCGCAACGTTGGTTGCAGGCGCAAGGGGTGGAAGTGGTGAGTTATCAGGTGCGGGACTTCCCGGCCGAAGATTTGCTTCACGCCCGCTTCGACAGCCCGAAGGTGCTCGACCTGCTGCAACAGATCGAAAACGCCGACGGCCTGTTGATCGCCACGCCGGTGTACAAGGCTTCGTTTTCCGGCGCGTTGAAGACGTTGCTGGATCTGCTCCCGGAGCGTGCCCTGAACCACAAGATTGTTTTGCCAATGGCCACCGGCGGCAGCATCGCCCACATGCTGGTGGTCGATTACGCGCTCAAGCCTGTGTTGTCCGCGCTGAAAGCCCAGGAAATGCTCCAGGGGATTTTCGCCGAGGACAGCCAGATCGCTTACGGCGAAGGCAGTGCCGCAGCACAACTGGCACCGGCGCTGGAGCAGCGACTGCATGAAGCGCTGGATCAGTTTGTCGGCGCCATGGCGCGCCGACCGAAACCGCTGGAACCGGGCCTGTTGAACGAACGTTTGTTGAGTGCTCGCTGGAGCATTTAAAAGCCACACCCGAATTTGCTCCACTCACCTTACTCAGCCGCTAACGGCCAAGCAGGTGCAGCCAAAACCCAACAGCAAAAAGGAGAGCGCTATGCGCACTGTATTTTTGCGTCGTGGTCTGGTCGCTCTGTTTGCTGCGGCTGTCACCTTCGGCGCCATCACTCAAGCTCAAGCCGAGACCCTTCGGATCGGTTATCAGAAATACGGCACGCTGGTGCTGCTCAAAGCCAAGGGCACTTTGGAAAAACGTCTGGCCGCCCAAGGCGTCGACGTGCAATGGACTGAATTCCCCGGCGGCCCGCAACTGCTGGAAGGCCTGAACGTCGGCTCGATCGACTTCGGTGTCACCGGCGAAACTCCACCGGTGTTCGCTCAGGCGGCCGGCGCCGATCTGCTTTACGTTGCCTACGAACCGCCAGCGCCGAACAGCGAAGCGATCCTTGTGCCGAAAGACTCGCCGATCAAATCGGTGGCCGATCTCAAGGGCAAGAAGGTCGCACTGAACAAAGGCTCCAACGTCCACTACCTGCTGGTGCGTGCACTGGAAGACGCCGGCCTCAAATACACCGATATTCAAACCGTATTCCTGCCGCCAGCCGATGCCCGCGCCGCGTTCGAACGTGGCAGCGTCGACGCCTGGGTCATCTGGGATCCGTACCAGGCTGCCGCCGAGAAACAGCTGCAAGCGCACACCCTGCGCGACGGCAAAGGCATCGTCGACAACCACCAGTTCTACCTCGCGACCAAGCCTTACGCCGAGAAAAATCCTCAGGTGATCAAAACCCTCGTTGAGGAAGTGCGCGCGGTCGGCGAATGGTCAAAAGCCAACCCTGAAGACGTCACCCAACAAGTTGCGCCACTGCTCGGTCTGCCGGCGGACATCACCCTGACCTCGGTGAAACGCCAGGGCTACGGCGCGCTGTTCCTGACCCCGGAAGTGGTCGCCGCGCAGCAGAAAATCGCTGACACGTTCTTCCAGCTCAAGCTGATTCCCAAGCCGCTGAGCATCAAGGATGTGATCTGGACACCACCGGCCGCTGTGGCTAAAGCGCAGTAATTCGAATTCCTAAGGAGACCACTCCATGAGCCTCAATATCTTCTGGTTCCTGCCTACCCACGGCGACGGCCATTACCTTGGCACCGCCGAAGGCGCTCGCGCCGTCGACCACGGTTATCTGCAACAGGTCGCGCAAGCGGCGGATCGTCTGGGATTCGGCGGTGTGCTGATTCCTACCGGCCGTTCTTGCGAAGACTCATGGCTGGTGGCAGCGTCGCTGATCCCGGTGACCCAGCGCCTGAAATTCCTCGTGGCTCTGCGCCCCGGGATCATTTCCCCGACGGTCGCGGCGCGACAGGCTGCGACCCTTGATCGCCTGTCCGGCGGCCGTGCGCTGTTCAATCTGGTCACCGGCGGTGACCCGGAAGAATTGGCCGGCGACGGTCTGTTCCTCAGCCACGAAGAACGCTATCAGGCTTCGGTGGAATTCACCCGCATCTGGCGTCGTGTGCTGGAAGGCGAAACCGTCGATTACGACGGTCAGCACATCAGCGTGAAAGGCGCGAAGTTGCTCTATCCGCCGATCCAGCAACCGCGTCCGCCGCTGTACTTCGGTGGTTCTTCGGAAGCGGCGCAGGATCTGGCTGCAGAACAAGTGGAAATGGTTTTGACCTGGGGCGAGCCGCCCGCAGCGGTTGCGGAGAAGATCGAACAGGTGCGCGCCAAAGCCGCCAAGCTCGGCCGCACCGTGCGCTTCGGCATTCGTCTGCATGTGATCGTCCGTGAAACCAACGCTGAAGCGTGGCAAGCGGCGGATCGGCTGATCTCGCACCTGGACGACGACACCATCGCTCGTGCTCAGGCTTCGCTGGCGCGGTTCGATTCGGTCGGCCAGCAACGCATGGCCGCCCTGCACGGCGGCAGTCGCGACAACCTCGAAGTCAGCCCGAATCTGTGGGCCGGCGTCGGTCTGGTGCGTGGTGGTGCCGGTACGGCGCTGGTCGGCGATGGCCCGACCGTGGCCGCGCGCGTGAAGGAATACGCCGATCTGGGCATCGACACCTTTATCTTCTCCGGTTATCCACACCTCGAAGAGTCGTACCGCGTCGCTGAACTGCTGTTCCCGCACCTCGACATCGAGCGCCCGGAACTGCCGAAAAGCGCCGGTTATGTCAGCCCGTTCGGCGAGATGGTCGCCAACGACATTCTTCCCAAAGCCGCGTCGCAGAGCTGAGGCGCGCCATGAAGAAAATCATCCACAGCCTCGCGCCCTGGGCGTTGCCGGTGTTGTTGCTAGCGGTGTGGCAGTTGTCGGTGTCGGCGGGTTGGTTGTCGACACGGATTCTGCCGGCACCGGTGGCGGTGATCGAGGCCGGCGTGAGCCTGGTGCGCAGCGGCGAGATCTGGACGCACCTGGCCATCAGTGGCTGGCGTGCAGCCCTCGGTTTCACCATCGGCGGCAGCATCGGTCTGGTCCTGGGCTTTATCACCGGTCTGTCGAAGTGGGGCGAACGCCTGCTCGACAGTTCGGTGCAGATGATCCGCAACGTGCCGCATCTGGCGCTGATTCCGCTGGTGATCCTGTGGTTCGGCATCGACGAGTCGGCGAAGATTTTTCTGGTGGCGCTGGGCACGTTGTTCCCGATTTACCTGAATACCTATCACGGCATCCGCAACGTCGATCCGGCGCTGGTGGAGATGGCGCGCAGCTATGGCCTGAGCGGTTTCAGCCTGTTCTGGCAGGTGATTCTGCCGGGTGCGCTGCCTTCGATTCTGGTCGGCGTGCGCTTCGCGCTGGGCTTTATGTGGCTGACGCTGATCGTCGCCGAAACCATTTCCGCCAGCTCGGGCATCGGCTATCTGGCGATGAATGCTCGCGAGTTCTTGCAGACCGACGTGGTGGTGCTGGCGATCCTGCTTTACGCGGTGCTCGGCAAACTCGCTGACCTTGCGGCACGTGGACTTGAACGTGTGTGGTTGCGCTGGCACCCGGCCTATCAGGTTGCCAAAGGAGGTGCAGCATGACCGCTCAACAACCTCCACGCCTGCTGCGCGGGATTCCGCTGGCAGTGCGCAACCTGCAGAAAACCTTCGGCGCGCGGCAGGTGCTGCGTGACATTGATCTGCACATTCCGGCGGGGCAGTTTGTCGCCGTGGTCGGGCGCAGTGGCTGTGGCAAAAGTACCTTGCTGCGTTTGCTCGCTGGGCTCGATCAACCGACTGGCGGCGATTTGCTCGCCGGTTCTGCGCCGCTCAGCGATGCGCGGGAAGACACCCGATTGATGTTCCAGGAAGCACGTCTGCTGCCGTGGAAAAAGATCATCGACAACGTTGGCCTTGGGCTCAAGGGCAACTGGCGTCAGCAAGCACTGGATGCGCTGGAAGCAGTCGGTCTGGCGGATCGTGCCAATGAGTGGCCGGCGGCGTTATCTGGCGGACAGAAGCAGCGGGTTGCACTGGCGCGGGCGCTGATCCATCAACCGCGTCTGCTGCTGCTCGACGAACCGCTCGGCGCACTGGACGCACTGACCCGCATTGAAATGCAGCAACTGATCGAACGTCTTTGGCAACAACACGGCTTCACCATGCTGCTGGTGACTCACGACGTCAGCGAAGCGGTGGCGATTGCCGACCGGGTGATTCTGATCGAGGACGGCGAAGTCGGCCTCGATCTGCATGTCGAACTGCCGCGGCCGCGAGTGCGTGGTTCGCACCGACTGGCGGCGCTGGAAACCGAAGTGCTTAACCGTGTTCTCTCCCTGCCCGGCGAACCGCCGGCGCCGGAACCTGTTTCACCACTGCCTACGCAACTGCGTTGGGCTCAATAACTCAAGCAAACGACAGGAATCATTGCCATGACTATCAAAGCCATCAACGTCCGTAACCAGTTCAAAGGCTCGATCAAGGAAATCGTCCTCGGCGACGTGCTGTCGGAAATCGACGTGCAGACCGCTTCGGGCATCGTCACTTCGGTGATCACCACCCGCTCGGTCAAGGAGTTGGAACTGGTGGTCGGCAGCGAAGTGATCGCCTTTGTGAAATCCACCGAGGTGTCGATCGCCAAGCTGTAAGTCGGTGAGTAAAAAACAACCCCGGAGAGCGTGAGCCCTTCGGGGTTTTTTGTGCCTGATCTGAAAACTGCGGTGCGGCCTTCGCGAGCAGGCTCGCTCCCACAGGTTCGGTGTTGCCCACAGATGTTGTATTCACTACAAATCACTGTGGGAGCGAGCTTGCTCGCGAAAGGGCCAGTCAGAGCACTAGAGATCTTTTGGGTAGATACGGCGGCAGATACAGGCCGATATAGGCATCAAACACGCGCATGCCTTCCTCGGCCATGCGCGGCGTGATCTGCCCATGCTGCTGCACCGAACGCGCATATACCCGATCACCCAACTCCATCGCCAGGGCGAACACATCGACATCTTCCGGCAGCCTCGGCAGCTCGAAGTGATGATCGAACAGCTTGTGCATCAGGTCGCCCAGTTCGATGTCGTGCTGACGGTCAGCCTGAGTGACTTCGGTCAGACCATGCTGAGCAAGGATCAACTGCCGCGCCGCCGCGTCTTCATCGTAGATCTCCAGCATCCGTTGCTCAACCAACCGCGACAGATCGCGCCAGTCGCGCAAAGCTTCGTGATCGATCGGCGCTTGCAGGCAGGCACGAAATGCAGCGTGCACATCCGCCGTCAGTGCCTCAAGCAACGCCGGGACGCTGGCGAAGAAGTGGTACACGGAGGAGGGCGGAATCTGCGCGCGCTCGGCGACGCTGTAGATCGACAGACTCGCCACACCCTCGGCGGCCAGCAATGTACGCGCGGCGTCGAGTATCGAATCGATGCGCGCCTGACTGCGGGCACGGGGTTTGCGGACGGGGGCGGGTCGCGTCATGGGAGTCTCCTGCGGGGCAGCGGGCATTGTACGAGCCGGCTTGTGTGTTGTCTTGTCGGCCGCTTTCGTCGGAGCGCCGCCCGGAGCAAGCTCGCTCCCACAGGGGATCTCCTGTGTACACACAACCCATGTTCACTGAAGATCTCTGTGGGAGCGAGCTTGCTCGCGAACCGCCGCAGGCGGCCATTCACCCCCACCCTTGGGATCTGAGTCCGGACATAAAAAAACGCCGCCGGCTGCAAGAGCCGACGGCGTTCTGTTTGGCGCTACAACCGCTTACACGGTATGCAGATACCAGTTGTACTCAAGGTCGGAGATGGAGTGTTCGAACTCCTCCAGCTCGCTTTCCTTGCAGGCGACGAAAATATCGATGTATTTCGGATCGATGTACTTGGCCATCACCTCGCTGTCGTCCAGCTCACGCAGGGCATCGCGCAAGTTGTTCGGCAGGCTTTGCTCGTTCTGCTCGTAGCTGTTGCCTTCGACTGGCGCGCCTGGCTCGATCTTGTTGGTCAGACCATGATGCACGCCGGCCAGTACCGAAGCCATCAGCAGGTACGGGTTGGCGTCGGCACCGGCCACGCGGTGTTCGATACGCACGGCATCGGCAGAGCCGGTCGGTACGCGAATCGCCACGGTGCGGTTGTCCAGACCCCAGCACGGCGAGTTCGGCACGTAGAACTGTGCGCCGAAACGACGGTAGGAGTTGACGTTCGGGCAGAGGAACGCCATCTGCGCGGGCAGGGTCTCGAGCACACCGCCGATCGCGTGACGCAGCGCGGCGTTCTGCTCGGGATCCTCGCTGGCAAAAATGTTTTTGCCTTCTTTATCCAGAATCGAGATGTGTACGTGCAGACCGTTACCTGCCTGGCCCGGATACGGCTTGGCCATGAAGGTGGTGTCCATTTCATGGTCGTACGCGATGTTCTTGATCAGGCGCTTGAGCAGGACCGCGTAGTCGCAGGCCTTGATCGGGTCGGCTACGTGGTGCAGGTTCACTTCGAACTGCGCCGGGGCACTTTCCTTGACGATGGCGTCGGCCGGAATGCCTTGCTCTTTGGCGCCTTCCAGAATGTCCTGGAGGCAGTCAACGTATTCGTCGAGGTCGTCGATCAGGTAGACCTGCGTCGAGTGCGGACGTTTGCCGGAGATCGGCGAGCGTGGCGGCTGAGGACGGCCGTTCACGTTTTCCTGGTCGATCAGGTAGAACTCGAGTTCAAATGCGGCGCAAATGGTCAGGCCCAGCTCGTCAAACTTTGCAACAACTTGACGGAGCACTTCGCGCGGATCGGCGAAGAACGGGTCGCCTTCGAGTTCGTGCATGGTCATCAACAGTTGCGCAGTCGGGCGCTTCTGCCATGGCTCGTTGCACAGGGTATCGGGGATTGGATAGCAGATACGATCGGCGTCGCCGATGTCCAGGCCCAGGCCGGTGCTTTCCACCGTGGAACCGTTGATATCCAGAGCAAATAGAGAGGCCGGCAGGTTGATGCCTTTCTCGTAAACCTTGTGGAGGCTGGTGCGTTCAATGCGCTTGCCGCGCACCACACCATTCATATCCGCAATCAGAAGGTCAACGTACAGAACCTCAGGATGTTCCTTAAGGAACGCGTTCGCTTCGTTAAGCTGAACGGCACGCGGGGGTACCGACATGATGCAACACCTTTGTTGTTAAAAATATCAATCATTGATCTTTTCTGGTTTCAGTCAACCCGAACGGCCTGCCGAAGTCAAGCGAGGCCTTTTTTGCCCTAAAAAAGCGCTGTGAGGGCATTTATGGGGCATTTTTGGGCAGTTTTTTGTCATGAGGAAGCTTGCCACCCGCGGGCTTGAGCAGGCCGTGTTGTATTTTTTACGGGGGTGTTGTGTAAAAAAATGAACAAGGCTAAGCTCCGATCAAACCCATAACAGCAATAATACCGGGGTGCTTCATGTCTCGCCTGCCGTTAATCGGCATCACCGACTGCTCGCAACAGTCCGGTCTGCATGCTCATCACATCAGTGGCGAAAAATCCGTCCGTAGCGCAGCCAGCATGGCTGAATCGTTGCCGACGATGTTCCCGTCCATGGTCGCTCAAGCGCAAGCGTCCGATATTCTGGACGTACGGGACAGCATCCTGTTTATGGCGTCCCCTTCCAATATAGATCGCTTTCACTTCCAAAGCCTGTGTCGCGTGCCCAGCCGTGCTCATGATTCTGCACGCCTCGTCTGTGCACAGGAAATGCAACGCCAGCGTAAAGGGCAGGTAAGCTCCTCTTTCATTGTCTATGCGCGGTGCCAGGCGTAAGCCGGTACTGCGCGAGCAAGCCCCTTTAACGCGACGCTCAAAGCGTCAAACTTTGCCTGACATCCTGTCAGGAGACTCAGCCCAGAGGCATTTATGAGTAACAACCTCGACCAGCTCACCGATTGGTTGAAAGACCACAAGATCACAGAAGTCGAATGCATGATCGCCGACTTGACCGGTATCACCCGGGGCAAGATCTCGCCGACCAACAAGTTCATCGCCGAAAAAGGCATGCGCCTGCCAGAAAGCGTGCTGTTGCAGACCGTGACCGGCGACTACGTCGAAGACGACATCTATTACGAACTGCTCGACCCGGCCGACATCGACATGATCTGCCGCCCCGACCAGAACGCCGTGTACCTGGTGCCGTGGGCCATCGAGCCGACCGCCCAGGTAATCCACGACACTTACGACAAGCAGGGCAACCCGATCGAGCTGTCGCCGCGCAACGTCCTCAAGAAAGTCCTCAAACTCTATGCCGACAAGGGCTGGCAGCCGATCGTCGCGCCGGAAATGGAGTTCTACCTGACCAAGCGCAGCGACGACCCTGACTATCCGTTGCAGCCTCCGATTGGCCGTTCGGGCCGTCCGGAAATCGGTCGTCAGTCGTTCTCCATTGAAGCGGCGAACGAATTCGATCCGCTGTTCGAAGATGTCTACGACTGGTGCGAACTGCAGGAGCTGGACCTCGACACGCTGATCCACGAAGACGGCACGGCGCAGATGGAAATCAACTTCCGTCACGGTGACGCACTGTCGCTGGCCGACCAGATTCTGGTGTTCAAGCGCACCATGCGTGAAGCAGCACTCAAGCACGACGTGGCCGCGACTTTCATGGCCAAGCCAATGACCGGCGAGCCGGGCAGCGCGATGCATTTGCACCAGAGCATCATCGACATCGAAACCGGCAAAAACGTCTTCTCCAATGAAGACGGAACCATGAGCCAGTTGTTCCTGCACCACATCGGTGGCCTGCAGAAATTGATCCCGGAATTGCTGCCGCTGTTCGCACCCAACGTCAACTCGTTCCGCCGCTTCCTGCCGGATACCTCGGCACCGGTGAACGTGGAGTGGGGCGAAGAGAACCGCACCGTGGGCCTGCGCGTACCCGATGCCGGCCCGCAGAACCGCCGTGTGGAAAACCGCTTGCCGGGCGCCGACGCCAACCCGTACCTGGCGATTGCCGCGAGCCTGCTCTGCGGCTACATCGGCATGATCGAAGGCCTGAACCCGAGCGCGCCGGTGGTGGGCCGTGGTTATGAGCGCCGCAACCTGCGCCTGCCACTGACCATCGAAGACGCACTGGAACGTATGGAAAACAGCGCGACCATCGAGAAGTACCTGGGCAAAACCTTCATCACTGGCTACGTCGCGGTAAAACGGGCCGAGCATGAAAACTTCAAGCGCGTGATCAGTTCCTGGGAGCGTGAGTACCTGCTCTTCGCCGTCTGATACGCCGGGCGCGGCTGGCAGCAGCCGCGCCTTCACCGATAACAAGGAGAATTGGCATGACCAGCAACAACCCGCAAACCCGCGAGTGGCAAGCACTCAGCAATGATCACCACCTGGCCCCGTTCAGCGACTTCAAGCAACTGAAAGAGAAGGGCCCGCGGATCATTACCAACGCCAAGGGCGTTTACCTGTGGGACAGCGAAGGCAACAAGATTCTCGACGGCATGGCTGGTCTGTGGTGCGTGGCTATCGGTTATGGTCGTGATGAGCTGGCCGATGCGGCCGCCAAACAAATGCGCGAACTGCCGTACTACAACCTGTTCTTCCAGACCGCGCACCCGCCGGCACTGGAACTGGCCAAGGCGATTGCCGACGTGGCACCGGAAGGCATGAACCACGTGTTCTTCACCGGCTCTGGCTCCGAAGGCAACGACACCATGCTGCGTATGGTTCGCCACTACTGGGCGATCAAAGGCCAGCCGAACAAGAAAGTCATCATCAGCCGCAAGAACGGTTATCACGGTTCGACCGTAGCCGGCGCGAGCCTCGGTGGCATGACGTATATGCACGAACAAGGCGACTTGCCGATCCCGGGCATCGTTCATATCGCGCAGCCGTACTGGTTCGCTGAGGGTGGCGACATGTCCCCGGAAGAGTTCGGTATCTGGGCGGCCAACCAGCTGGAAGAGAAGATTCTCGAAGTCGGCGTCGACAACGTCGGTGCCTTTATTGCCGAGCCGATCCAGGGCGCCGGCGGCGTGATCATTCCGCCAGACAGCTACTGGCCGCGCATCAAGGAAATCCTCGCCAAGTACGACATCCTCTTCGTCGCCGACGAAGTGATTTGTGGTTTCGGCCGTACCGGTGAGTGGTTCGGTAGCGATTTCTACGACCTTGCGCCCGACATGATGACCATCGCCAAAGGCCTGACTTCCGGCTACATCCCGATGGGTGGCCTGATCGTTCGCGACTCCGTTGTGGCGGTGCTCAACGAAGGCGGCGATTTCAACCACGGCTTTACTTACTCCGGTCACCCGGTGGCAGCAGCGGTGGGCCTGGAAAACATCCGCATTCTGCGCGACGAAAAAATTATCGAGAACGCCCGCAACGAAACGGCACCGTATTTGCAGAAACGTCTGCGGGAACTGAGCGATCACCCGTTGGTGGGTGAAGTTCGCGGGGTTGGTCTGTTGGGCGCGATCGAGCTGGTGCAGGACAAGGCCACGCGCAAGCGTTATGAAGGCAAGGGCGTCGGCATGATCTGCCGCCAGTTCTGCTTCGACAATGGCCTGATCATGCGCGCTGTGGGCGACACCATGATCATCGCGCCGCCGCTGGTGATCAGCAAAGCCGAGATCGATGAGCTGGTGACCAAGGCACGCAAGTGTCTGGACCTGACCCTCAGTGCGTTGCAAGGCTAAGTGCTAGGCTCTGAGCGGGGGAGCTGCGGCGCTCTCGCTCAAAGCTGTCAGAAAGGCCGGTCTTTTCTTGAAAGACCGCCTCGGATCTTGCCAGACTAACCGCGGTTCCAGTTGTCCGGGTTCGGCCGCTGAACAAAGTGGTTCAAAAAAGAAAAATTTGGAGCATGACGCATGAAGGCATTAGGTAAAAAGCTTGCTGGCAAGACACTTCTCGCGCTGTCCGTGGCGGGCATGATGGCGGGTGCGGTTCAAGCGGACGACAAAGTACTGCACGTCTATAACTGGTCCGATTACATCGCGCCGGACACCATCGCCAACTTCGAGAAAGAGTCGGGGATCAAGGTGGTCTACGACGTATTCGACAGTAACGAAACCCTGGAAGCCAAACTGCTCGCGGGCAAGTCCGGCTATGACGTGGTCGTACCGTCGAACAACTTCCTGGCCAAGCAGATCAAGGCTGGCGTTTACCAAGAGCTGGACCAGTCCAAGCTGCCTAACTGGAAGAACCTCAACCAGGACCTGCTCAAGGCCGTGTCGGTCAGCGACCCGGGCAACAAGCACGCCTTCCCGTACATGTGGGGCTCGATCGGCATCGGTTACAACGCGGAGAAGGTCAAGGCTGCGCTGGGCGTCGACACCATCGATTCGTGGGACGTGCTGCTCAAGCCGGAGAACATCGCCAAACTCAAGGGCTGCGGCGTGAGCTTCCTCGATTCGCCGACCGAAATGCTCCCGGTCGCGCTGCACTACCTGGGCCTGCCAACCGACAGCCAGAAGAAAGAAGACATCAAGAAAGCCGAGGAACTGTTCCTCAAGATTCGTCCTTCGATCACCTACTTCCACTCCTCCAAGTACATCTCGGACCTGGCCAACGGCAACATCTGCGTAGCGGTCGGCTACTCGGGTGACGTGCAGCAGGCCAAGTCGCGTGCCGCCGAGGCCGGTGACAAGGTGAAAGTCAGCTACGCCATTCCGAAAGAAGGCGCGGGCAGCTTCTTCGACATGGTCGCCATCCCTAAAGATGCCGAAAACGTTGAAGGCGCCTACAAGTTCATGACCTTCCTGCAGAAGCCTGAAGTCATGGCCGGCATCACCAACGCCGTACGTTTCCCGAACGGTAACGCCGCTGCAACCGCACTGGTGGAAAAAGACATCACCAGCGATCCAGGCATCTACCCGCCAGCCGACGTGCAGGCCAAGTTGTATGCGATCGCCGACTTGCCGGCAGCGACCCAGCGTGAAATGACCCGCAGCTGGACCAAGATCAAATCCGGTAAATAAGCCGGTTTGAAGCAGCAACCGCTGGCCGTCGTCCCCGCGAGGGCGGCCAGCGGATCAATTAAATGACAGGAAGTTTTGCAGGAACGGTTTTTCGAGGGTAAGTTGCGCGCCGGTTTTGTTGCCGGGCAGCCATGGCTGTCATGCAGTGCGGGGCAACTTGGGCCCAACTAATTTAGAGGACCTCCACTTGCCTATTTTTTCTTCTTTGCGCAAAGCCCTGCTGGCCACTGCCGGCCTGACGATCGCCGTCGGAGCCCAGGCCGCCGGTACGGTACATATTTATAACTGGTCCGATTACATCGGCGAGACCACGCTGGCCGATTTCCAGAAAGAAACCGGGATCAAACCGGTCTACGACGTCTTTGACTCCAACGAAACCCTGGAAGGCAAGCTGCTGGCCGGGCGTACCGGTTACGACGTGGTCGTGCCGTCGAACCACTTCCTTGGCAAGCAGATCAAGGCTGGCGCGTTCCAGAAACTCGACAAGTCGCAGCTGCCCAACTATGCCAACCTCGACCCGGTGCTGCTCAAGCGTCTGGAGCAAAACGATCCGGGCAACCTGTACGCCGTGCCGTACCTGTGGGGCACCAACGGCATCGGTTACAACGTCGACAAGGTCAAGGCAGTGCTCGGTATCGACAAGATCGATTCCTGGAGCGTGCTGTTCGAACCCGAGAACATCAAGAAGCTGCACAGCTGCGGCGTCGCGTTCCTCGATTCGGCGGATGAAATGATGCCGACCGTGCTCAACTACATGGGCCTGAACGCCAACAGCACCAACACCAAGGATTACGAAAAGGCCACGGCCAAACTGCTCGCCGTGCGTCCGTACGTGACCTATTTCCACTCGTCCAAGTACATCGGCGACTTGGCCAACGGCGATATCTGCGTGGCCATCGGTTTCTCCGGAGACATCTTCCAGGCCAAGCACCGCGCCGAGGAAGCCAAGAAGGGCGTGAACATCGCGTACTCGATCCCGAAAGAAGGCGGCGCGCTGTGGTTCGACATGCTGGCGATTCCGAAGGATTCGTCCAACGTCAAAGAGGCCCACGCCTTCATCAACTATTTGCTGAAACCTGAGGTGATTGCCCAGGCCAGTGATTACGTCGGTTACGCCAACCCCAACCCGGGCTCGGACAAGCTGATGGAACAGTCCATTCGCACCGATGAAGCGGTTTATCCACCGCAAGCAGTACTCGACAAGACCTACGTGTCGACCGAGTTGCCGCCCAATATTCAACGTTTGATGACCCGCAGCTGGACCAAGGTCAAGTCGGGCAAGTAAGGCACAAACTATCCTGGGTTCGTCTGCATTGGGCGAACTGCATTGTTTTTTTCTGGGAGTTTCGTAAATGGCAGTTGCCTCCGGCGCCTATAAGAAAGCCCTCGAGGGCGACCAGACACCGAAACAGGTGTTGGTCAAAATCGACCGGGTCACGAAGAAGTTCGACGAGACGATTGCCGTGGACGATGTGTCCCTGGAAATCAAGAAGGGCGAGATCTTCGCCTTGCTCGGCGGTTCGGGATCGGGCAAATCCACTCTGCTGCGGATGCTGGCAGGGTTCGAACGGCCCACGGAGGGGCGGATTTTCCTCGACGGCGTCGACATCACCGACATGCCGCCGTACGAACGTCCGATCAACATGATGTTCCAGTCGTACGCCTTGTTCCCGCACATGACCGTGGCGCAGAACATCGCCTTCGGCCTGCAGCAGGACAAGATTCCCAAGGCCGAGGTCGATGCCCGTGTGGCCGAGATGCTCAAGCTGGTGCAGATGAGCCAGTACGCCAAGCGCAAGCCGCATCAGTTGTCGGGCGGTCAGCGTCAGCGTGTGGCGCTGGCACGTTCGCTGGCCAAGCGACCGAAGTTGCTGTTGCTCGATGAGCCGATGGGCGCATTGGACAAGAAACTGCGTTCGCAGATGCAGCTGGAACTGGTGGAAATCATCGAGCGCGTCGGCGTGACCTGCGTGATGGTGACCCACGACCAGGAAGAGGCCATGACCATGGCCGAGCGCATCGCGATCATGCACCTGGGCTGGATCGCCCAGATCGGCAGCCCGATCGACATCTACGAAACCCCGACCAGCCGTCTGGTCTGCGAATTTATCGGTAACGTCAACATCTTCGAAGGTGAAGTGATCGACGACGCCGAAGGCCACGCGACCATCACCTGTAAGGATCTCGATCGGCAGATCTACGTCGGCCACGGCATCAGCACCTCGGTGCAGGACAAGTCCGTGACCTACGCGATCCGCCCGGAGAAGCTGCTGGTCACCGCCGACCAGCCGACCTGCGAGTACAACTGGTCCAGCGGCAAGGTGCACGACATCGCCTACCTCGGCGGGCACTCGGTGTTCTACGTTGAATTGCCGAGCGGCAAACTGGTGCAGTCGTTTGTGGCCAACGCTGAACGTCGCGGCGCGCGTCCGACCTGGGGTGATCAGGTCTACGTGTGGTGGGAAGACGACAGCGGCGTGGTACTTCGCTCATGAACATGCGCAAATTCAAACGTCGCATCAACCGAATAATCCCCAATGGCCGGCAACTGGTCATCGGGGTTCCGTTCATCTGGCTGTTTCTGTTCTTCATGCTGCCGTTCTTCATCGTCCTGAAGATCAGTTTCGCCGAAGCCGACGTGGCCATTCCGCCGTACACCGAGATCTACACGTACGCCGAGCAGAAGCTGCAACTGCTGCTGAACCTGGGCAACTACGCGATGCTGGCGGGCGACGAGTTGTACATCGCCGCTTACCTCGGCTCGTTGAAGATGGCGTTCATCAGCACCGTCCTCTGCCTGCTGATCGGCTACCCGATGGCCTACGCCATCGCCACCGCCCGTAAAGAAATGCAAACGGTGTTGGTATTGCTGATCATGATGCCGACCTGGACCGCGATCCTGATCCGCGTTTACGCGTGGATGGGCATCCTCAGCAACAACGGTTTGCTCAACGGTTTTCTGATGAGCATGGGGTTCATCGACGAGCCGCTGCAAATCCTCAACACCAACCTCGCGGTGTACATCGGTGTTGTTTATTCGTACCTGCCGTTCATGATCCTGCCGCTGTACGCCAACCTGGTGAAGCACGACAACAGTCTGCTCGAAGCGGCATCGGACCTCGGCTCGAGTACTTTCAACAGCTTCTGGAAGATCACTATTCCGCTGTCCAAGAACGGCATCATTGCCGGCTGCATGCTGGTGTTCATCCCGGTGGTCGGTGAGTTCGTGATCCCGGAACTGCTTGGCGGTCCGGAAACCCTGATGATCGGCAAGGTGCTGTGGCAAGAGTTCTTCAACAACCGTGACTGGCCGGTAGCGTCCGCGCTGGCGGTGGTGATGCTGGCGATCCTGATTGTGCCGATCATTCTGTTCAACCGCAGTCAGGCCAAGGAAATGGAGGGTAAAGAATGAAGCGCTTCCGTTTCTCCAGCCTGATGCTGGTTCTGGGTTTGCTGTTCATCTACCTGCCGATGCTGATCCTGGTGATCTACTCGTTCAACGCCTCGAAACTGGTGACGGTGTGGGGCGGCTGGTCGATCAAGTGGTACGTCGGTTTGCTCGACAACACGCAACTCATGGGCTCGGTGTTGCGCTCGCTGGAAATCGCCTGCTACACCGCGGTCGCTGCGGTGGCGCTGGGTACGCTGGCAGCGTTCGTGCTGACCCGTATCACCCGCTTCAAGGGCCGCACGCTGTTCGGCGGTCTGGTCACAGCGCCGTTGGTGATGCCGGAAGTGATCACCGGTCTGTCGCTGTTGCTGCTGTTCGTGGCCATGGCGCAGATGATCGGCTGGCCGCAGGAACGTGGCATCGTCACCATCTGGATCGCCCACACCACATTCTGTGCGGCGTATGTGGCGGTGGTGGTGTCGGCGCGTCTGCGTGAGCTGGACCTGTCGATCGAAGAAGCGGCCATGGACCTCGGTGCACGGCCGTGGAAGGTGTTCTTCCTGATCACCATCCCGATGATCGCGCCGTCGCTGGCGGCGGGCGGCATGATGTCGTTCGCGCTGTCGCTGGATGACCTGGTGCTGGCGAGCTTCGTCTCTGGTCCGGGGTCGACGACCCTGCCGATGGAGGTGTTCTCGGCGGTACGTCTGGGTGTGAAACCCGAGATCAATGCCGTTGCCAGTCTGATTCTGCTGGCGGTGTCGATCGTGACCTTCATGGTCTGGTTCTTCAGCCGCCGTGCCGAAGAAGCGCGCAAGAAAGCCATCCAGCAAGCCATCGAAGAAAGCGCAGCCGATTCGTGGAAGCAGCCGGACGTGCGTCGCGCCCCGGCGCCGGAAGCGGCGTAAGCCAAATGGGGTTGATCACAAATCTGTGATCAACCCCAGTCCCTGTGGGAGCGAGCTTGCTCGCGAAGAGGGCGTGTCAGGCACTGAAATGTTGGCTGACCCACCGCATTCGCGAGCAAGCTCGCTCCCTCAGTTGTTTCTGGTGATATTCAAATCCAGGGAGATTGGCGGATGACTTCAACAAAGTTCATCGGCTTGAACCCCGGCTGCTGATCCTTCAGCACATCAGTCTTCACATTGCCAAACGTCGTCTGCGGACGATGGCGCAAGCCATCGGCAAACGCGCAGATGATGCACTCCTTGAAGCCTTCCCCGCGCGGGTGCGCATGCACCACCGCTTCGCGCTGCACAGTGCTGAACGCCGCGTAATCCATCCCCAGCACGTCCATTTCCACACCAGCGGTGACCAGCGCTACGGTCGGGCGCAGATGCTTGGGCACGCCCGGCGTGGTGTGCAGGGCAATCGACAGCCAGACCTGCTCGATGTCGTCATCGCTCAACCCGTACGGTTTGAGAAAAGCCGCCGCTGCGTTGGCACCGTCCACTTCGAAGCGCTCATCATCACTGCGGTGACCTTCGACCAGACCGAGGTCATGGAACATTGCGCCGACGTACAGCAGCTCCGGGTTGTAGGCCAGTTGCTGGCGCTCGCCGCTCAACGCGCCGAACAGAAAGACCCGGCGCGAGTGGTGGTAGAGCAGGTCGGATTCGATGTCGCGGATGTATTCGGTGGTGGCCCGGGCGAGGGCGCTGTCAGGGATTTTGATGCCGGCGATGGTTGTGGTCATGGCAAGTTTCCACACTGAAACGCCGTTGTGGCGCTGATGGGGAAAGTCTGTTCCCGGCGCTGGAAGCGGACAATCGATGCATGGCTGCGATCCTTGCCAATCCACCTGCAAATCGTGCCAACTCGGGTCAGACCCAAAGGAGCTTTCCGCCATGACCAAAACCGTCGCCATCGTCGTGTTCCCCGGCGTGCAGTCGCTGGACGTCAGCGGCCCGATGGATGTGTTCGCCGAGGCTAATCGCTTCCTGGCGCCCGAGGATCACTATCGGCTCGAAGTAATCGGCGTCGAGCACGGGCCGATGGCCTGTTCCAACGGTTTGACCCTGAATGCTCATCGGCATTTCAGCGAAGCACTCGACGCCTACGACCTGCTGCTGGTCGCCGGTGGGCCGCAACTGCCCTTCATGGATTTCGGCGCGACGTTCGACGGTTGGCTGCGCGGGGCCTGCGCACGGGCGCAGCGTTTCGGCTCGATCTGCAACGGCGCGTTTATGCTGGCGCGGGCCGGATTGCTGGAGGCGCGCACCGTCACCACCCACTGGAACGATGCCGAGGCGTTGGCGCAGTTGTGTCCGACAACGCAGGTTGAGGCCGATCGCTTGTATGTCGAGGACGGCACGCTCTACACCTCGGCCGGGGTCACGGCGGGGATTGACCTGTCGCTGTACCTGCTGGCCCGTGATCACGGTGCCGAAGTGGCGTTGAGCGTGGCCAAGCGGCTGGTGGTGTTCACCCAGCGTTCCGGTGGGCAGTCACAATTCAGCCCATTCCTCACACCGCACGCGGAGCCGACCTCGGCGGTGGCGATGGTGCAGTTGTATGTGCTGGCCAATCTCACGGGCGATCTGACGATTGCCGATCTGGCCAATGCGGCGAACATGAGTGCGCGCAATTTCTCGCGGGTGTTTGCCCGGGAAGCCAAAGTCACCCCGGCGGAGTTCGTCGAGCGGGCGCGGGTGGATGCGGCGCGGGTGATGCTGGAAAGCACGGCGGCGCCGTTGAAGACGGTGGCCTATCAGTGCGGGTTTCGGGATGCGCAGCATATGCGCGGGGTGTTCAACCGGCGGTTGGGGGTTACGCCGCAGCAGTTTCGGCTGAATTTTGCGGTAATGGTTTGAGCCTTACCCTCACCCCAGCCCTCCCGAAACGTCGGACCGCCCATAGGGAGAGGGCGCCGATTGGGGGATGTTGAGGAGATACGCCGACCTGAGTGAGCGGTTGTGAATCCATAATCGACACCGTTCTTTCAGGTCGATGTATGACAAAAGACACCTCGGTCAGTCCCCTCTCCCCCCGGGAGAGGGTTAGGGTGAGGGGCTTTTAAGGCGCTGCCCGCGCCGGCAACAACTTCAAGGTACTGCGCGTATTCGCTGTCACCTCTTCGGCATTGAAATGCGCCTGCACATACATCCCGTCAACATACGCCTCAGCCTGATCGTCATAGTGACTGTCAAACGGCACACCACTCTGACCGACCGGGTTGATCGTCAAGCCGTGCGCCGGGTCAGCGAAATCCACCAACCGCCGCGTCGACGGCCCATAAGTCACCGGCCACGGCGCCGGGCCGATCCTCGCCGAGAGGTTGTTCGGCACCTCATGACTGCCCGGCGCGGCAAACGGCCCGACATTGAAAATCCGCTCCAGCGGTTTCTGTTGCCCCAACGGATGGCCGTGGGTCAGCGTGTGCGCCGCGCCCCATTTCCACTCGGCCGAATTGTCGCCGAGGGTCAGCTTCAGGTGCTGCATGCTCGCCGCCCACGCCGCGCGCACGACATCGGCACGGGTCTCCTTGTTCGCCGTGTTGCGGTTATCCCACCACGGTGAATCGGCGTTCGCCGCCAGCTTCGGCAACGCCGCATCGATCACCCGCGTCGACAGCAAGGTGTCGAAGAAGTCATTGCCCAACTCATCCCGCATTGCCGCATCGGCCAAGTCGTAGAGGAACTGGTTGAACAGCGTCGCACTGACCGAGTCCAGCGGATAGTCGCCCGGCCATTGCGCCAGTTGCTCGACCAGTTTCAGCTGTGCCGGATCGCTCACTACCTCACGCAGCACCGGCAGCAACGGCGCGAGCAAACGTGGGCCATAACCGGTCGCAGTGCCCAGTTGCAGTTTCTGGTTGGCTTCGTTGGTCCACTTCACGCTCTTGTCGCTGAGCTGACGATTCAGTTGCTGGCCGCGATCGGCGAGGTTGTAGTAACCAGGAATCTCCATGCCCGTCGGCGAGACGGGTTGGAAGTTGGCCGAGACGATATAACCGCGCGCCGGGTTCTCTTCTTGCGGGTTGGCGCTGAACGGGTAGAAGCCGTCCTTGTCCGCCTGATTGCTGCTGCCGTCGAGAATGAATTCCGGCCGCACCCCGGCCGGACGCTTGGGCAGCAGCGCTGAAGCCCACCAGGCGATATCGCCTTTGGCGTTGGCGTAGACGAGGTTCAGCCCCGGCGCCTGCACTTTCGCCGCTGCGGCGCGGGCCTTGGCCAGCGTGTCGGCGCGGTTGAGCTGGTAGAAGCCTTCGAGGATCGGGTTCGGCGTTTCGAGGAAGGCCCACCACATGGCAATCGGCGTTTTCCCGGCAGCAGTCCCCAGCGCATCGTTGACGATCGGGCCGTGGGGCGATTGGCGCAAGGTGAGGTTGACCGGCGTCTGGCCTTTCACATTGATCTGCTGCTGCGTGACGACCATGTCGGTCCACTGGCCGCGATACCAGACCTGATTCGGGTTGTCCGGGTTGACCTTCTCGGCGATCAGATCCAGATCGTCGTTCTGGAACATGGTCAGGCTCCAGCCGAAATCCAGGTTGTGTCCCAGAAACGCGAACGGCACCAGCGCCTGATGATGGCCGTACAGCTCGAAGCCCGGCGCCGACAATTGCGCCTCGTACCACACCGACGGCACCGAGAAGCGAATGTGCGGATCACCCGCCAGCAGAGGTTTGCCACTCTGGCTGCGGCTGCCGGCGATGACCCAGGCGTTGCTACCTTCGAACTGCGGCAGGCCATGGTCGATCAGCGCTTGTTCGCTGAGGCGGGCGAGGGCGTTGAGGTCTTTCCAGTCGCCGGCGGCGAGGACCGGCGCAGGTTTGGCGTGACCGTTGGCCAGCACACCATTGGGTTGCCAGTCGAGATCGAAGACCTTGAGGTAATCAGCGCCGAGTTGATCGCGCACATAGGTCAGCAACGGCTCGGTGCGAAACGCCGCCGCAAAGCTGTAGGCCATATAGCCGGCGACGCTGATGCTGTCTTCCGCGGTGAACGGTCGTTTGGGGATGCCCAGCACGTCAAACTCGATCGGTGCGGCGTGGGTGTCCTGATATTGGTTAATGCCATCCAGATAGGCTTGCAGGCCCTTCCACGCCGGTGACTGTTTATCGAGACTGGCGACGTAACTGGCCGCGCGTTCACGGATGCGCAGGCTGCGGAACAGTTTGTCGGTGTCGAGCAGTTTCGGCCCGAGTACTTCGGCCAGTTCGCCTCGAGCGAGGCGGCGCATGGCTTCCATCTGGAACAGGCGATCCTGGGCATGCACGTAGCCGAGGGCGCGGTAGAGGTCGGTTTCGTTCTCGGCGCGCAGGTGTGGCACGCCGCGCTCGTCGTAGCGCACGGTCACCGAACCTTGCAGGTTGCGCAGTTCAACCTGGCCCTGGCGTGTGGGTTGTTTGCTGTAGACATACCAGCCGACGCCGGCAAGCAGAACAACGATGAGCAAGCCAAGTACGGTGAACACGCGCTTCATGGTGACTCCTTGTGCAAGCGGGATTGCCGCCCGTCGGGCTGCAAACAATTAGCACAGACCTTCTGTGCCGTGCAGCGCTGTCCTTGAAAAGTCCGGAATGCCTTACGGCGTTTCCACCGGCCACGGGCAATAACAACCGACCGCCAGGGTGTGCGTGGCATTGACCGGGCGATCCTCCGTCAGGGCATTCAAAATCGGTTCGATAAAGCTGTTGCTGGAATTGCAGGTCAGGCCTTCGCTGTAGGGGCCGAAGTACGCCAGCTTACCGCTGCGGTCCCAGATCGCCACGGCCGGGCTGGCCGGAACCTGTTCGGAGCCGGGCAATATCGTGATGGTTTTCAGACTGCTGAGGGTCGTGGGCAACTGACCGTGGCTGCCGGTTTTCTGCACGGCGAAGAACTCCACGCCTTTGCCGCCAAACCGCTCGACCATCTCGGTCAGGTGCTGTTGATTGCCGACGTTGCACGGGCAGGCCGGGTCCCAGAAATGTACCAGGCGAATCTTGCCGGGACCGGCGAGGTTGTCCGGCAGGCGCAGCGGATCACCGGAAAATACCGCCGTGTGTTCGCTGAACGCGCGCAGATAACGCCCCTGAAACCAGTCGTACGCCGCCCACAGTACCCCGGCGCAAATCAGCGCGAGCAGGCTGGCAAACAGTGCGGTGCGGTAGGGCGAACGCATGGTTTTCGTTCCAGAAGAGGTGGGCTAGCTTGCCATGCTTGCTCCGACAGATGAATATCGCAGGCCGATAAAGTCTGTTTACCGCTTTGGAATTCCCGCATGCCTGCCACTTTCGACCCCGATCAAATCCGCGCCAGCCTCAAGCCTTTGGCCGAGTGGCAGCCGTTGTCGGACGAGGCCAAGGCTTACCAGCGCTTCTACCAGACCGACTTTCCCCATCGCGATGTCTGGCGTGGCATGGGCCGTTTCGAGGTCGATGGCTATGAAGTGGTCAGCCATTGCTGGTGGCCGGAGAAGGTCAAGGCGACGCTGTTTCTGCTGCACGGTTACTACGATCACACCGGGCTGTATCGGCATGTGATCGAGTGGGCGCTGGATCAAGACTTTGCGGTAATCGCGTGTGATTTGCCGGGGCATGGTCTGTCGAGCGGGCCGCGTGCGAGCATCCGCGATTTCTCTGAATACCAGGACGTCCTGCAAGCGTTGTTCGCCGAGGCGCAGTCGATCGCGTTGCCGCAGCCGTGGCACTTGTGCGGGCAAAGCACCGGCGGGGCGATTGTGGTTGATCACCTGCTCAACCATGGCGAAAACAGCCCGGCGCAAGGCCAGGTGATTTTGCTGGCGCCGCTGGTGCGTCCAAGGGCATGGGGCTGGTCGCAATTTAGTTATTACCTGCTCCGGCCTTTCGTTCGGGGTGTCACGCGACGCTTTAGCGAGAATTCCAATGACCCGGATTTCCTGCCGTTTCTCCAGGCCGATCCGTTGCAGCCACGGCGCTTGCCGACCAAATGGGTGGGCGCGCTGTCACGCTGGATCATCCGCGTCGAGCACGCGAAAAAAAGTCCGCGACGGCCGCTGATCATTCAGGGACAGGCGGACATGACGGTGGACTGGCAACACAATTTGCAGGTGATGAAGTGGAAGTTCGATCGACCGCAGATCCTGTTGCTGGCCGAGGCGCGGCATCATCTGGCGAATGAAACGGCGGAGATGCGGGAAGAGTATTTCGAGTTTCTGAGCAAGCGCATCAGGGGCCGGAATCTTTAGCGCCTGTGAGGGCCTCTTCGCGAGCAAGCTCGCTCCCACAGGGGGGGCGGGATGCTCACAAATTTTGTGTCCGCTGAAGATCCAATGTGGGAGTGAGCTTGCTCGCGAAGGCGGTTTGTCAGGCAGCAAGGATCATTGCCCGACCGCCAACCCCGCGCGAATCGCCGCCAACGCTGCCTGGTAATAAGCCTTGCCCTCAGTCGATTCGGCAAATGTCGCAAACTCCTCCAGCTCTTCATCCGACAAGTCGCGATACACGTAGAGCAGCGTGTTGTTGATGTCCGCGCCAATCTGATCCATCAAACGCTGGCGCTGACCATTGAGCATGCCCTGCGCCTGACCGCCACCGAGCAATCCCGGGATCATCGAACTCAAACTGTCCGCCGCCACGCCGGCAATCGCCAGGCTCACTTCGGCGCCGGCCTCACGCGCCGGCAAGGCCTGAGCGAGGTGGCCAATGATCAGCAGACGGCTGTCGCTGGCCTGCATCTTCGGCAAGCCCTTGGCATTTTTCGCCAGTTGATCGCGACGGGTGGCGAGCAATTCAGCCGCGACAATTTTCTTGCCCAGCGGCGATTGAAAGAAAGTCAGGGCCGGTTTCGGGTCGGCAAGCTTCTGCCGCAGTTGCGCCTCGGCGCGTTGATCCACAGCTTGCGGGGCGAAGCGCTGGTTGCTGTTGTTCACCAGTGCCTGAAACACGGCGGGCGGCAGGCTGTTCTGGTAGCGCTGCTGCGCAGCAGTCAGGGCGTCATTGAAATGCGCACGTTGATCTGGCCAGCCGGCGACCTTGTACAACTGATCGTGGCCGTCCGCCCAAGCGGGCAAAACGCAGAACATCAACAGTGAAAAAAGCAAACGGCGCATAGGGACTCCTGTCAGCAGCGGACTATTCTCCGTGCGGTGCCGGTACTTGTCGAGAATTCGTAGCAAGCCGCCGCGTGGCTCTGTCGGATTTCTTGCCGCCGACATACTATGCGCGCCATGCAAATATCCTCTGAACACCCACTGCTGTTACGCATTGTCGATGACCTGGCCGAACACGGCTGGTCGCAGCAGAACATATTCCTGCCCGCCGGTTTGACCCGCGAGCTGGCGGCCGAGTGCCGTAAACGTGAGGCCGAGGGTGAGCTGGCGCCGGCGGCTGTCGGTCGCGGGCCGTTTTCAGAGATCCGCGAAGGGATTCGGGGCGACCACATTCAGTGGATCGACCCCGGCCAGGCCGAGGCCAGCGACCGTTATCTGAACTTGATGGAAAGCCTGCGTGAGGCGCTTAACCGTGGCCTGTTTCTCGGGCTTGAGGATTTTGAATGCCATTTCGCGCTGTATCCGCCGGGCGCGTTCTATCGCAGGCATGTCGACCGTTTTCGCGACGATGACAAACGCATGGTGTCAGTGGTGGTCTACCTCAATGATGCCTGGTTGCCGGAGGATGGCGGTCAATTGCGAATGTACCTGAGCGATGAGCGCGTGCACGACGTGCAGCCTACCGGCGGTTGCCTGGTGGTGTTCCTTTCCGGTGAAGTGCCTCATGAAGTGCTGCCGGCGAACCGCGAGCGCCTGTCGCTGACCGGCTGGTTCCGCCGCCGTGGCAACGAGCCGTTCTGAGATGGAAAAGATTCTGGTCAGCCGCTGCCTGTTGGGCCATCGCGTGCGTTACGACGGTGGCGCGAGCGGGCCGTTCGATCTGCTCGAACAGTGGATCGCTGAAGGGCGGGTGGTGCCGCTGTGTCCGGAGGTCGCTGGCGGATTGCCGACGCCACGGGCGGCGGCGGAGATTCCGGGCGGGCAGGGTGGTGAAGTGCTGGATGGCATTGCCTCGGTCATGACCACCGAAGGCGAGGATGTCAGTGCGCAGTTTCTGGATGGCGCGTGGCAGGCGCTGGCGTTAGTTCAGAAGCATGGCATTCGGGTGGCGGTGCTCAAGGCCAATAGTCCTTCTTGCGGGAATTTGCTGACTTACGACGGGACGTTCAGTGGCGTGAAGGTCAGTGGCGAAGGCGTGACGGCAGCATTGCTCAAGCGTCATGGTGTGCAGGTCTTCAGTGAAGTTGAACTGCCGCTAGCGGCGGTGGCTCTGGCTGCTTTGGATTGATCCTAAATCGTTGCCCTCACCCCAGCCCTCTCCCCGAGGGAGAGGGGGCCGACCGAAGTGTCTGGCGTTATTCATCGACCTGAAAGACCTTATCGACTATGGATTCGACACAGCCATGACTGATCGATTATGGCTTCGACAAAGCCATGACCAGTCGATTTCGGATTCGGTATAGCAATCCCAGGTCGGCGTACCTCTAAAGCATCCCCCAATCAGTCCCCTCTCTTTCTGGGAGAGGGCCAGGGTGAGGGGCTTTAAGGTTTCAACCACTTCTCAGTCAGCGCTGCCAAACGTCCATCCGCCTTGATCCGCTCCATCGCGCTCGCAAGGCTGGCCTGAAACGCCGGATTACCCTTCTGGAACGGAATCGCCAAATCCACCGGCGCTGCCGCTTTCGGCTTCTCTTCCGTAAGCGCCTGCACCAGCACCATCGGCCGTGGCTGCTCATCCTTCTTCGCCAGCAGCTGCGAATCGACCTTGCCGTACGGCTCGCTGAAGTCGAAACGATCCTTGAGTTCGGGTGTCAGTGCTATGTGGTTGAGCGCAACGTCGTACTTGCCGCTTTCAACGCCCTGGAGCAGGTCGGCTTCGTCAGTGACGATGAAGTCGGCGCGCACATCCAGCTCGTTGGCCAGCAGTTGCCCAAGCTCGACCTCGAACCCCGTGAGTGTGTCGCCATCCTTGAAATTGAAGGGCGGTGTATTAGCCTCAAGGGCAATGCGCAGCTCGCCACGGTCATTGACGTCATCAATCAGTTCGGCGTGAGCCAAAGGGCTCAGAAGGGGTAGCAGGCAGATCAGGCCAGGCAGAAAGCGCATGGTCACTCCTTTGAAATCATTATCGCGACGCTCTGAGTGAGGCTCGCTTTGCTATGGTTGTCGAGTGCCTTCGACAACGAATGGTCATGAAGTTGTCATGACCCTGCGGATTTTACGGAAAAACTGGAGAAGAAAATGAAAAGCTTTATGTCACGTGCAGCGCTGGCGGGTGTGCTGATGGGCGTTTCGGTGCTGGCCAGTGCCGCCACACCGGCCCCCAAAGGTGCCGAAGTGTTCATCGTTTCTCCCGAAGACGGGGCCACGGTTTCGCAGACCTTCACCGTCAAATTCGGTACCAAGGACGTCGCGCTGGCACCGGCCGGTGACGTCACCAAGAACACCGGTCACCATCACCTGCTGATCGACGTCGACAAGCTGCCGGCCGCTGGCGCACCGATTCCGAATGACGCCAACCACATGCACTTCGGTAAAGCGCAGACTCAGGCTGACGTCAAGTTGGCGCCGGGCAAGCACACTCTGCAGCTTGAACTGGGCGACAGCGGCCACATGCCGTTCGATCCACCCATCGTCTCGAAGAAAATCACCGTCAACGTCGAATAACGTTTCGGCGTGAATGAAAAAGGGAGCCCGAAGGCTCCCTTTTTTGTCGCTCAACGCTTGATCAGAACAACACGCGGCTACGGATAGTGCCGTTGATGTGCTGCAGCTTCTCTTGCGCCAGATCCGAGTACTCGGCGTCGACGTCGATTACCACGTAACCGACTTTCTCGTTGGTCTGCAGGAACTGACCGGAGATGTTGATGCCGTTTTCGGCGAAGACCTTGTTGATCTCGCTCATCACACCCGGGATGTTCTCGTGGATGTGCAGCAGGCGGTGCTTGCCAGGGTGAGCCGGCAGGGCCACTTCCGGGAAGTTCACCGACGAAACGGAGGTACCGTTGTCGCTGTACTTGACCAGTTTTTCTGCCACTTCCAGACCGATGTTGGCTTGTGCTTCGGCGGTCGAGCCACCGATGTGCGGGGTCAGGATCACGTTGTCGAGGCCACGCAGCGGGCTTTCGAACTCTTCGTCGTTGGAACGAGGCTCCACCGGGAATACGTCGATGGCCGCGCCGATCAGGTGCTTGTCCTTGATCGCGTCCGCCAGGGCGTCCAGTTCGACCACGGTGCCGCGCGCGGCGTTGATCAGGATGCCGCCCTTCTTGATGGCGCGGATTTCCTTCTCGCCGATCATCCACTGGGTCGCAGCGGTTTCCGGAACGTGCAGGGTGACGATGTCGGACATGCCCAGCAGTTCGGTCAGGCTACCGATTTGAGTCGCGTTGCCCAGTGGCAGCTTGGTCACGGTGTCATAGAAGTACACCTGCATGCCCAGACCTTCAGCCAGAACCGACAACTGCGTACCGATCGAGCCGTAGCCGACGATGCCGAGTTTCTTGCCACGGATCTCGAAGGAGTTGGCTGCGGATTTGATCCAGCCGCCACGGTGGCAGGAAGCGTTTTTCTCAGGGATGCCGCGCAGCAGCAGGATCGCTTCGGCCAGCACCAGCTCGGCGACGGAGCGAGTGTTGGAGTACGGCGCGTTGAACACGGCGATACCGCGCTCGCGGGCAGCACTCAGGTCAACCTGGTTGGTGCCGATGCAGAAACAGCCGACCGCTACCAGCTTCTTCGCGTGATCGAAGATCTCTTCGGTCAGTTGGGTGCGCGAACGAATGCCGATGAAGTGAGCGTCAGCGATCTTTTCCTTGAGCTGGGCTTCCGGCAAGGAACCTGTCAGGTATTCGATGCTGGTGTAGCCCGCCGCCTTGAGGACGTCGACAGCCGATTGGTGGACGCCTTCGAGAAGAAGGAACTTGATCTTGCTCTTATCGAGAGAAGTCTTGCTCATCTGCGTAAACCTGTATCCCGGAGAAAAATGGCAGGGAGGGGAGCAGCCTGGAGCTGACCCAAACGGCAGGAAAGCCGTTACCGCAGAACTGGCCTTGGGCACTGGCCTGCGGGGTCGGTATGCTAGCATAGCCTCCCCGCTAAACACTCATTCCTGCGACGTGAAGCGTTCTCAGGATGACCATGAATTGTTCGAGAGTTCTGTCGATGACCAATCCTGCCCTGATTGATGAACTGAAGACCCTGGTCGAGCCTGGCAAGGTCCTGACCGACGCCGACTCCCTGAATGCGTACGGCAAGGATTGGACCAAGCACTTCGCCCCGGCGCCAAGCGCCATCGTGTTTCCCAAGACCATCGAGCAAGTGCAGGCCGTGGTGCGTTGGGCCAACACCCACAAGATTGCGCTGGTGCCGTCGGGCGGGCGCACCGGGCTTTCCGCCGCTGCGGTGGCGGCCAACGGCGAAGTGGTCGTCTCCTTCGACTACATGAATCAGATTCTCGACGTTAACCTCACCGACCGCACTGCCGTGTGTCAGCCGGGTGTGGTCACCGAGCATTTGCAGAACGTTGCCGAAGAAAAAGGCTTGTACTACCCGGTCGACTTCGCCTCGGCAGGTTCCAGTCAGATTGGCGGCAATATCGGCACCAATGCCGGCGGAATCAAGGTGATTCGCTACGGCATGACCCGCAACTGGGTGGCCGGCATGAAAGTCGTCACCGGCAAGGGTGATGTGCTGGAACTGAACAAAGACCTGATCAAGAACGCCACCGGTTACGACCTGCGTCAGCTGTTCATTGGCGCTGAAGGCACGCTCGGTTTCGTCGTCGAAGCGACCATGCGCCTCGATCGTGCGCCGAAAAACCTCACCGCGATGGTTCTCGGCACCGCCGATTTCGACTCGATCATGCCGGTGCTGCACGCCTTCCAGGGCAAGCTCGACCTGACCGCGTTCGAATTCTTCTCCGATAAGGCTCTGGCCAAGGTCATGGGCCGTGGCGACGTACCGGCGCCATTCGAAACCGACTGCCCGTTCTATGCGTTGCTGGAGTTTGAAGCGACTACTGAAGAAGTGGCCAACAGCGCACTGGAAACCTTCGAGCACTGCGTCGAACAGGGCTGGGTGCTCGACGGCGTGATGAGCCAGAGTGAAACCCAGCTGCAGAACCTGTGGAAGCTGCGCGAGTACATCTCCGAAACCATCTCGCACTGGACGCCGTACAAGAACGACATCTCGGTCACCGTGTCGAAAGTGCCGGCGTTCCTGAAGGAAATCGACGCGATCGTCGGCGAACACTATCCGGACTTCGAGATCGTCTGGTTCGGCCACATCGGCGACGGCAACCTGCACTTGAACATTCTCAAGCCGGATAACCTGAGCAAGGACGAGTTCTTCGCCAAATGCGCGACCGTCAACAAGTGGGTGTTCGAAACCGTCGAGAAGTACAACGGTTCGATCTCCGCCGAGCACGGCGTGGGCATGACCAAACGCGATTACTTGACCTACAGCCGCTCGCCGGTTGAGATCGAGTACATGAAAGCGGTGAAAGCGGTGTTCGACCCGAACGGCATCATGAACCCGGGCAAGATTTTTGCGGTTTGATCGACAATCTTTGATGAATCAATGAAGGCAGGAGTCGGTAAATGAGCTATCAGCACCAGTACGTCGACGGTACGCGCATTCACTTCCCGATCGGGAAAGTCGTGTGCATTGGCCGCAATTACGCCGAACACGCCAAGGAACTGGACAATCCGGTGCCTACCGAGCCGTTGCTGTTCATCAAACCGGGCAGTTGCGTGGTGCCGCTGGAAGGCGGTTTCAGCATTCCGACCGAGCGCGGTTCAGTGCACTACGAAGCGGAAATCGCCGTGTTGATCGGCAAGCCGTTGTCGACCAAGCCGAGCCGTGAAGAAGTGCTCGACGCCATCTCTGGTTTTGCCCCGGCACTGGATCTGACCCTGCGCGACAAACAGGCCGAGCTGAAAGCCAAGGGCCTGCCGTGGGAAATCGCCAAGTCGTTTGACGGCGCAGCGGTGATCGCCCCGTTCGTGGTTGGCAGCACCTTCGCTGACCTGACCGACATCGGCATTCGCCTGACCATCAACGGCGAAGTGCGCCAGGACGGCAACAGCAGCGCGATGCTCAACCCGATCGTGCCGATGATCCAGCACATGGCCGGCTGCTTCTCGCTGCAGGCCGGTGACGTGATCCTCACCGGCACGCCAGTGGGCGTTGGCCCGCTGAACGTTGGCGATGACATCGTTCTCGAACTGGTCGGCGCGAGCAGCTTCAACAGCAGCGTGCGCTAACCGCCACACTGCAAATCCCCTGTGGGAGCGAGCTTGCTCGCGAAAGCATTTTGTCAGTCAACAAAGATGTCGACTGACACTCTGCCTTCGCAAGCAAGCTCGCTCCCACATTGTTTTGTGCTGCCCTGAAGATCGCTGGCAACACACGGCAATCCCGCCATTTGCCGTTTTTTTCACATCCTGTACGGATAATTCCTCTCATTCTGGCGTCTGAGCCGGCCTCTTTGTGCTATTACCCATAGCCTGAATTTTCGGAACGCGTCCCTCGATGTCATCTCAAACTCAGCTCAAACCCACCCGCCGTTCACGTTTCGCCCTGCGCTGGTATGTCTGGCTGTTGCTGGTGCTTGCCGCGGCATATGCCTTGGCGTTTGCCATGCATTGGGATGATCGCGGTGTGCTTTGGCTGCAGGAGCGCTTTGAAAGCCAGGCCGAGCAGAAGGAAAGCATCTGGCTGCCGGACTATCGGGTGGTCATCGATGCCAAACCGCTGAAGGGTATGGAGAAGGACGAGGCTTCGGATCTGGCTTACAACCCGCAGACCAAAACGCTGTTCTCGGTGATGGGCAAGAACCCGTTTCTCGCTGAACTGACGTTACAGGGCGATGTACTGCGCAAAATGCCGCTGGTGGGCTGGAGCAATCCGGAAGGCCTTACGATGATGGAAAACGGCTTGATGGCCATCGTCGACGAGCGTCAGCACATGCTGTCGATCGTCAAAGTCGATGCCGATACTCGCGAGCTGAATATCGCCGACTTCCCGAAATACGACCTCGGCCCGTCGAAAGACCAGAACAAAGCCTTCGAAGCCATTACCTGGGATTCCCACAACCAGCAATTGCTGCTCGGTGAGGAGCGGCCACCGGCGCTGTTCACCTGGAAGAGCGACGGCAGCCAGACCCTCAAGGGCGACAAGCAGAAACTTGCCAGTGATGAACTGGATATTCGCAACCTCTCGGCCTTGGCGATTGACCCGCGCACTCAGCACACGCTGGTGCTGTCCGCCGACTCGCATCTGCTGCTGGAACTGGACGAGAAGGGCGAACAGGTCAGCTTCATGACCCTGCTTGGCGGCTTCAATGGCCTGAAAAACACCATTCCCCGCGCCGAAGGCGTGACCATGGACGAGGCAGGTACGCTGTACATGGTCAGCGAGCCCAACTTGTTCTATCGCTTCGAAAAACAGAAATAGCAGCCTTCGGCAGCTCCTACAGGGGTTGGCTTGTGGTTTGAGGCAAGTGGCCATTAAGCTTCAGTTCAGACGGGCGTGATATTTCATCCGCCTGTTTTGATCCCGAGCCATCCACATGCGTCGACTTGCCCGCCCCAAGCCTCTGATTATCTTCCTGTCGGTGATTGCCCTGATCGCGTTGATTGCGATCGGTCAATACATGCGCCTGTTCGAGCGCGCCTGGTTTAACTTGCACACCCTGTGGCAACCGCAGAGTAGCGAGTCGATTGGGCTGGATCAGTATCGCGTGGAGATTGAGGCGCGGGTGATTGACGGGCTGGACGACGATGTTTCGGCGCTGACCTTCGATCCGGTGCGCAAAAGTCTGTTCACCGTGACCAACAAGAATTCCGAGCTGGTCGAACTGTCGCTTGAAGGCAAGATACTGCGGCGCATTGCCCTGATTGGTTTTGGCGATCCCGAAGCCGTCGAGTACATCAGCGCCGACACCTACGTGATCACTGATGAGCGTCAGCAGCGACTGATCAAGATTCACTTGGAGGCAGGCACCACATTCCTCGACGCGGCGGACGCCGAGCAGATGACCCTCGGCGTGCATATGGCCAGCAACAAAGGTTTTGAAGGCCTGGCGTATGACTCGGTGGGCAAGCGTCTGTTTGTCGCGAAAGAGCGTAATCCGATGCTCATCTACGAAGTGCACGGTTTTCCGCACTTCAATCCGGAAAAGTCCTACGCGGTGCATGTGATCAACGACCCCAAGCGTGACGCTGGGATGTTTGTGCGCGATCTGTCGAGTTTGCAATACGACGAGCGCAGCGGGCATTTGCTGGCGCTGTCGGATGAGTCGCGGTTGATTCTGGAGCTGGATGTCGGCGGACGGCCGTTGAGCACCATGTCCATCAGTGGCGGCCGGCAGGGTTTGAAGAAAACCGTGCCGCAGGCGGAAGGCATTGCGATGGATGATGACGGAACGTTGTATCTGGTGAGCGAGCCGAATCTGTTCTACGTCTTCAAAAAACCTGCACAGCCCTAACCAACACCCCAAAACCATTGTAGGAGTGAGCCTGCTCGCGATAGCGGTCTGTCAGTCGACAACAATATCAACTGACAGACCGCTATCGCGAGCAGGCTCACTCCTACAGGGGGATTTCGTTTGCCCACAAATGTGTGGGTGACTGGGATTACTCAGCCTTCAGGGTTTTCACACCTTCACTGGTGCCCAGCAACAGCAAGTCCGCGGGACGCGCCGCGAACAAGCCGTTGGTGACCACGCCGACGATCGCATTGATCTGCGCTTCCAGCTCCACCGGGTTGGTGATCTGCAGGTTGAACACATCCAGAATGATGTTGCCGTTATCGGTCAAAACGCCTTCGCGGTACACCGGGTCGCCGCCCAGTTTCACCAATTGACGCGCGACGTGGCTGCGGGCCATCGGGATCACTTCGACCGGCAGCGGGAACTCGCCCAGCACCGGCACCAGTTTGCTGGCGTCGGCGATGCAGATGAAGGTCTTGGCCACGGCGGCAACGATCTTCTCGCGGGTCAGCGCTGCGCCGCCGCCCTTGATCAGGTTCAGGTGCGCGTCGCTTTCATCGGCGCCGTCGACGTAGAACTCCAGGTCGCTGACGGTGTTCAGCTCATACACCGGAATCCCGTGGCCCTTGAGGCGCGCGGCGGTAGCTTCGGAACTGGCCACCGCGCCATCGAAGGCGCCCTTGTGCTGGGCCAGGGCGTCGATGAAGCAGTTGGCGGTGGAGCCGGTGCCGACCCCGACGATGCTCTTGTCGTCGAGTTTCGGAAGGATGAAGTCGACGGCGGCCTGAGCCACTGCCTGTTTGAGTTGATCCTGGGTCATGCGGGCTCCGGAAGCGGGCAAGGTGAGAACGGAAAGGCCGGCATTATAGCCGCAAGCGAGGCTAAAACCTCTGGATTCGTGTGGTCGTCCGGGCAAAAGCCGGGTTAGACTCCTTGGCCCTGCCCAACCCGCTCAGTGATGCTTTCCGATGCTCGAACAGTACGTCAAAAAGATCCTCACCTCGCGCGTTTATGACGTTGCCGTAGAAACCCCGTTGCAGAACGCTCGCCAGCTCTCCGAGCGGCTGGGCAATGACATCTGGCTCAAGCGTGAAGACTTGCAGCCGGTGTTCTCGTTCAAGATTCGCGGCGCCTACAACAAACTCACCCAGCTGACTGACGAAGAGCGTGCCCGTGGCGTGGTCACTGCGTCGGCGGGCAACCATGCGCAAGGTCTGGCCCTGGCGGCGAAAGTGCTGGGCGTCAAAGCCACCATCGTCATGCCCAAGACCACCCCCGAGATCAAAGTCGAAGGCGTGCGCTCGCGTGGCGGCAAAGTAGTGCTGCACGGTGACTCGTTCCCGGAAGCTCTGGCGTACTCGCTGAAACTGGTCGATGAAAAAGGCTACGTCTACATTCACCCGTACGATGATCCGCACACCATTGCCGGGCAGGGCACCGTGGCGATGGAAATTCTGCGCCAGCACCCGCAGCCACTGGACGCGATTTTCGTTCCGGTCGGCGGCGGCGGCCTGATCGCCGGCATCGCTGCCTACGTGAAATACCTGCGTCCGGACATCAAAGTCATCGGCGTCGAGCCGGACGACTCCAACTGCCTGCAAGCGGCAATGGCCGCCGGTGAGCGCGTCGTATTGCCGACCGTGGGCATCTTCGCCGACGGCGTGGCGGTGGCGCAGATTGGCCAGCACACCTTCGACATCTGCAAGGACTACGTCGATGAAGTGATCACAGTCAGCACTGACGAGATCTGTGCGGCTATCAAGGATATCTACGACGATACCCGCTCGATCACCGAACCTGCCGGCGCATTGGGCGTGGCCGGGATCAAGAAGTACGTCGAGTTGCGCGGCGTCAGCGGCCAGACCTTTGTGGCCATCGACTCCGGCGCCAACGTCAACTTCGATCGCCTGCGCCACGTCGCCGAACGCGCCGAGCTGGGTGAAGGCCGCGAAGCGATAATCGCTGTGACCATCCCCGAGAAGGCCGGCAGCTTCAAGGCGTTCTGCGAAGCGATCGGCAAGCGCCAGATCACCGAATTCAACTACCGCTACAACACCGGCAGCGAAGCGCACATTTTCGTTGGCGTGCAGACCCATCCGGAAAACGATCCGCGCAGTGCATTGCTGGCGAGCCTGACCGAGCAGGGTTTCCCGGTACTCGACCTGACCGACAACGAACTGGCCAAACTGCACATCCGCCACATGGTCGGCGGCCACGCGGCGCACGTGATTGATGAAGTGGTGTTCCGCTTCGAGTTCCCGGAGCGTCCGGGCGCGCTGTTCAATTTCCTCAACAAGCTCGGTGGGCGCTGGAACATCTCGATGTTCCACTACCGCAACCACGGCGCTGCCGATGGTCGCGTGGTCGCCGGTCTGCAAGTACCGCACGACGAACGTCATCTGGTGCCGGCGGCGCTTGAGGAAATCGGTTACCCGTACTGGGATGAAAGCGAAAACCCGGCCTATCAGCTGTTTCTTGGCTGAGCGGCTACGCTGATGGGCATGGCCCAAGGAAGAGAATTACATGGAAACCCTGACCACCCTGAAAGTCCTTCACGTCGCGGCGACCGTGGTCATACTCGCGAGCGGGCTGGGGCTTGCCGCCCTGACCTGGCGTAATCGCAGCGAAGGGCCGGCCAGCACGATGCAGCGTCCCTGGCTGTTTATCTGGTGTTTGATGCTGATCGGTATGCTGAGCATGCCTTTCACCGGCTGGTGGCTGGTGCACCTGATCGGCTGGCCATTGGGGCAGTTGTGGATTCTGGGGTCCAGCGTGATTTATGCCGTGGCCACGTTGAGTGCAGTGTGGTTGTTGGTGCGGCTTAATCGGCTGTGGACAACGGGGGTTGGTAACTGGAAATTCAATCTGGCCCTGGCGATTGTCAGCGGTGTCGGGTTTCTTGCCATTGCCGGGTTGATGGGGGCCAAGCCTGTTTAAGGCTTGAGACCGTGTCGACCCCATTCGCGAGCAGGCTCGCTCCCACAGGGGATTTGTGAACGACACAGATCCAATGTGGGAGCGAGCTTGCTCGCGAAGGCATAATCAGCCGCGCAGCGAAATCACCGGCCAGCCACGCTTCTCGGCTTCAGCACGCAGATTCGGATCCGGATCCACCGCGACCGGATTCGCCACCTGCTCCAGCAGCGGCAAGTCATTCATCGAATCGCTATAAAAATAGCTGTCATCCAGCGAATACCCGGTTTCCTCCAGCCAACGGTTCAGGCGCGTGACCTTGCCTTCGCGAAAGCACGGAATGTCGGTGCTGCGCCCGCTGTAGCGGCCATCAACCATCTCGCATTCGGTGGCAATCAGGGTTTCAACGCCCAGGCGCACGGCAATCGGCGCCGTCACGAAGCGGTTGGTCGCGGTGATGATCACCAGTTTGTCGCCGGCATCACGATGTTTTTTCAGCAGGTCCAGTGCCTTCGGCAGCACGATCGGTTCGATGCAATCGCGCATGTAATCGTTGTGCCATTGCTCAAGCACGGCCATTTCGGTGCGACCGAGGATCTCCAGGCAGAAGTTCAGGTACGCGGCGTTATCCAGTTTGCCGGCGAGGTAATCCTGATAGAACTCGTCGTTGCGCGCCTTGTACGCAATCGGGTCGAGGAAGCCGCGTTCACACAGATAGTCGCCCCAGGCGTGATCGCTGTCGCCGCCCAGAAGGGTGTTGTCCAAATCGAATAGAGCCAGGCGCATTGCAGTTACCCGCTGAAAAGTCAGTAAAAAGGCGACAAGAATACGGTCTTTTCACAAGAGTGCACATAAGGTAGGAAGCCTCGTTGCCGCCTTATCAACCTTTGTGGAACAATGCGGCGACATGCGTTTGCGAGGTTGTTGCCGTGATCGACCCCGATGGTTTCCGCCCCAATGTCGGGATCATTCTGACGAATGACGCCGGCCAGGTGCTATGGGCTCGCCGTATCAATCAAGATGCCTGGCAGTTTCCGCAAGGGGGAATCAACCCTGAAGAGACGCCGGAAGACGCCTTGTACCGCGAGCTGAACGAAGAAGTTGGCCTGGAACGTGAAGATGTTGAAATACTGGCCTGTACCCGGGGCTGGTTGCGCTATCGTTTGCCGCAACGTCTGGTGCGTACGCACAGCCAACCGCTGTGCATCGGCCAGAAACAGAAATGGTTTCTCCTGCGCCTGATCTCCAACGAGCAGCGGGTGCGGATGGATTTGACCGGTAAACCGGAGTTCGATGGCTGGCGCTGGGTCAGCTATTGGTATCCGTTGGGCCAGGTGGTGACATTCAAGCGCGAGGTGTATCGCCGCGCCCTCAAAGAGCTTGCCCCGCGCCTTTTAGCGCGCGACTGACGACGGAGTTCGACCCCGAGCCATGCTCAATACGCTGCGCAAGATCGTCCAGGAAGTTAACTCCGCCAAGGATCTCAAGGCGGCGTTGGGGATTATTGTGTTGCGCGTCAAAGAGGCCATGGGCAGCCAGGTCTGCTCGGTCTACCTGCTTGATCCCGAGACCAACCGCTTCGTCCTGATGGCCACCGAGGGCTTGAACAAGCGCTCGATCGGCAAGGTCAGCATGGCACCCAACGAAGGTCTGGTCGGTCTGGTCGGCACGCGTGAAGAACCCCTGAACCTCGAAAACGCTGCGGATCACCCGCGCTACCGCTACTTCGCCGAAACCGGTGAAGAGCGTTACGCCTCGTTCCTCGGTGCACCGATCATTCACCACCGCCGCGTCGTCGGCGTGTTGGTCATCCAGCAAAAAGAACGCCGCCAGTTCGACGAGGGTGAAGAAGCCTTCCTCGTGACCATGAGCGCCCAGCTTGCAGGCGTTATCGCCCATGCCGAGGCCACCGGTTCGATCCGTGGTCTGGGCCGTCAGGGCAAGGGTATTCAAGAAGCCAAGTTCGTCGGCGTGCCGGGCTCGCCGGGTGCGGCGGTCGGTACCGCGGTGGTCATGCTGCCGCCGGCCGATCTCGACGTGGTGCCCGACAAGACCATCACCGACATCGACGCTGAACTGGCGCTGTTCAAGACCGCCATCGAAGGCGTGCGTGCCGACATGCGCGCGTTGTCCGCTAAACTCGCGACCCAACTGCGTCCGGAAGAACGCGCACTGTTCGACGTCTACCTGATGATGCTCGACGATGCCTCGCTGGGCAGCGAAATCACCACCGTGATCAAGACCGGCCAGTGGGCCCAGGGCGCGCTGCGTCAGGTGGTCACTGAGCACGTCAACCGTTTCGAGTTGATGGACGACGCCTACCTGCGTGAGCGTGCCTCGGACGTCAAAGACCTTGGTCGCCGTCTACTCGCCTACTTGCAGGAAGAGCGCCAGCAGAACCTGGTCTACCCGGAAAAAACCATTCTGGTCAGCGAAGAACTGACGCCGGCGATGCTCGGCGAGGTTCCGGAAGGCACACTGGTCGGTCTGGTCTCGGTACTCGGCTCGGGTAACTCGCACGTCGCGATCCTCGCCCGAGCGATGGGCATTCCGACGGTGATGGGGCTGGTCGACCTGCCGTACGCCAAGGTCGACGGCATCGAAATGATCGTCGACGGCACACGCGGTGAGGTTTACACCAACCCGAGCGAAGTGCTGCGCAAGCAGTTCGCCGAAGTCGTCGAAGAAGAGAAACAACTGGCGCTGGGCCTCGACACCCTGCGTGACCTGCCGTGCGTGACCCTCGATGGCCACCGCATGCCGCTGTGGGTCAACACCGGCCTGCTGGCCGATGTGGCGCGGGCGCAGAAGCGTGGCGCCGAAGGTGTCGGCCTGTACCGCACCGAAGTGCCGTTCATGATCAACCAGCGCTTCCCGAGCGAGAAGGAACAACTGGCGATCTACCGCGAGCAGCTCGCCGCGTTCCACCCGCAACCGGTGACCATGCGCAGCCTCGACATCGGCGGTGACAAGTCGCTGTCGTACTTCCCGATCAAGGAAGACAACCCGTTCCTCGGCTGGCGCGGCATTCGCGTCACCCTCGACCACCCGGAAATCTTCCTGGTGCAGACCCGCGCGATGCTCAAGGCCAGCGAAGGCCTGAACAACCTGCGGATTCTGCTGCCGATGATCTCCGGCACCCACGAACTCGAAGAAGCCCTGCACCTGATCCACCGGGCCTGGGGCGAAGTGCGCGACGAAGGCACCGACGTGCCGATGCCGCCGATCGGCGTGATGATCGAGATCCCGGCAGCGGTGTACCAGACCAAGGAGCTGGCGCGGATGGTCGACTTCCTGTCCGTCGGTTCCAACGACTTGACCCAGTATTTGCTGGCGGTCGACCGTAACAACCCGCGTGTGGCCGATCTCTACGACTACCTGCATCCGGCGGTGCTGCAAGCCCTGCAGACCGTGGTGCGCGATGCCCATGCCGAAGGCAAACCGGTGAGTATCTGCGGCGAAATGGCCGGTGATCCGGCGGCGGCAGTGCTGTTGATGGCGATGGGCTTCGACAGCCTGTCGATGAACGCCACCAACTTGCCGAAAGTGAAGTGGATGCTGCGTCAGGTCAATCTGAGCAAGGCTCAGGAATTGCTGGCGGAGCTGATGACTATCGACAACCCGCAAGTTATCCACAGCTCGCTGCAATTGGCGCTGAAGAACCTTGGGTTGTCGAAGATGCATCCGCCGGCGGTGGTCAAGGCCCTCTGAATCAAAAGCCCCTCATCGGAACGCCGCCCGTGTAGAGACCGGTACATCCTTTACAAATTAGACCGGGGACATCGTTTACACCTTTACAGGCTTGAAACGCGTTTGGCGCCTCTTTCAAGCCTGCCTAAACAGTGGCTGCAAAGGTACAGTTCCCAAGCGTCATCAGCCACTTCCTTCAACGCGATGTCCTCTCCAATTAGAGCCTCTCCTAGAAAAATCAGCTGTCCTTTCCATTTAATTTCCCCATTTGACCGAACCTTACGTACTTCAACATCGGAACCGTATTCAAGCGCAGGCAAGTAACCGGGATAAGCGCGTATCGACGGGCGATAGACAGATGCCGGCGGTTTCATGCCCAGCGCGGTGTGCGGTCGGTGGTGGTTGAAGTCTTGGATGAAATCCTGAAAAGCCAGCTGCTGGCGCACCAGGTTTTCCGCCGGTGGCACTGCTGCCTTTAGCGTTCGATGCATCCGTTCATGTCGACCATTTTGGTCGGGACGGCCAGGTGTAATCGTTTCGACATGGATTCCGAGCCTGATGAACCAAACCGATAACTTCGAAAGTCGCGCCAGACCTGTCGACGCAAAAGGAGCGCCATTATCAGTGCGGATCACATCCGGCAGCCCATATTCTCGAAAAGCCCACTCGAAGCCTTCCCGCGTCGGCGCTCCGTGCGTACTGGGCAAAGCGCGACAGACGAATAAAAAGCGGCTCATCTGATCGGTAATGGTCAGCGGATAGCACCAATTACCGTCCTGCATTTTGAACTGCCCTTTGTAATCAGCACACCAAGTCTGGTTGGGCGCGTCGACCGGACGCAAATGTGTTGGAGCACGGGGACGCGGGGGATAGGGCCGTCGCGCCACCACCAAACCAGCTTTCTTCAACCACTCCCCGGCGGTACTCGCCGCCGGCCATTGGATATGCGGATCGGAATCGCGCAGGCGACCAATGATCTGCTTGGGTCCCCGATCGGGATGTTCGTTTTTCTTGGCCAGCAACTTGGCGATGATTTCATCGGAAGTTTGGTGAGGGCAATTCAGCGGCTTACGCGACTGCTCTTTCAAGCCATCCACGCCCAACGCTGCATACCGTTCCAGCCACTTGTCGATGGTTGGACGACTGACGCCATACCGCCGGCTTAATTGGCTTTTGGTGTAGCTGCCGCTGAGCCAATCGCTAATTAACTTCACTCGTTGATCCATTGGGGACTCTTGTTTCCAGGGCATGGTCAGCACCTCCTGACCATGATTGATACCTGTAAACCATGTCCCCGGTCTCAAACGTAAAGGATGTACCCGGTCTTTACCCCGCCTAACCCTCTCCCAGAGGGAGAGGGGACTGATCCGGGGATGCTGCGGACTTACGCCGACCTGAAAGGGCTGTGCTGAATCCATAATCGAAGCGCCCCGACCTGATAGTGCTGTGCCGAATCCATAATCGACTCGGTCTTTCAGGTCGGTGTATGGCGCAAGACACCTCGATCGGCCCCCTCTCCCTCCGGGAGAGGGCTGGGGTGAGGGTCAGCTCTTAGACACAAACCTCAACTTCCCCAAGATGCCCGCCATACGGCCCAAAACTCCGCTCCACCATCCGCCGAGTCCCGTCCGCCTGAACGATCAACGCCGTACTCGCCCGCGTCCCATAACTCTGACTGGCAATAAACACACTCGACAACAAAGTCTCAGTCGCCAACCCCACCCCTGTATCCGGCAGCTCAGCCGACGGCGCAACCTGCGCATCACTCAACAACCCCAACAACCGCGCAGGCGTCGGATCATCCAGCACTGCACCTAACGCTGCCTTGGCCTTGAGCAACTTCGGCCACGGCGTATCCAGCCCGGCATTGGATAATCCGTAAACCCCCAATCCCAGCATTACTGGCTCCGACATCCGCGCATTGAAGTGCCACAGCTCATGACTATTACCGAGCAGCAGATTAAACCCGGCATATTCCGCCGCACGCCCGACCACTTCGCTCAAATAATCATCAATCGACGCATCGCCGGTCAGAAACCGCGCCACCAACTCACCCCGCGACTTACGCGCAGGCGCCTGCTGCGGATCGCGGATATTGGTCAGCGCGGCAAAGCGCCCGTTGGCGCCAATCCCCAGCCAACTCCCGCCGGCCTCAAGATCACGTCCGGCATGCACATGCGGCGCCTCTGGCCATGGCGCCAGTGGCAGGCTTGGCCGGGCGTAGAACTCGTCACGGTTGGCCGCGACGATCAGCGGCTGGGCATGGCCCGGGCGCCAGGCGAAAACAATCAGGCACATAAGGTGGTCCTTGTGTGTTTTTTGCTCACTCTACGCATCCGGCGTCCGTGCATCCATCGCCAGTGGAGCCAAAGGGTGTGCATCCGTTACCATGCCGCTCCGGTTTTGCGGATGCGGTCTGGGGAGACGGTCATGGAATTTCTGCTCTATCTGGCGCTGGGCGCCTGTGCGGGCGTGCTGGCCGGGCTGTTCGGGGTTGGCGGCGGGATCATCATCGTGCCGGTGCTGGTGTTCAGTTTCACCTTGCAGGGCTTCGATCAGTCGATCCTCACGCATCTGGCGGTCGGCACTTCGCTGGCGACGATCATCTTCACCTCGGTCAACGCCGTGCGTGAGCATCACCGTCGAGGCGCAGTGCGCTGGCCGATCTTCATGTCGATGGCCGTTGGCATCCTGCTCGGTGCAGGTTTCGGCGCGCTGACTGCGGAAGCGATTTCTGGCCCGCACCTGCAAAAGATCATCGGCGTTTTCGCCTTGATCATCTCGGTGCAACTGGCGCTGGACATCAAACCCAAGGCCAGCCGAACGGTGCCGGGTAAACTCGGTCTGACCGTGGCCGGCAGTGTGATCGGTTGGGCCTCGGCGATTTTTGGCGTGGGCGGCGGTTCGCTGACCGTGCCGTTCCTGACCTGGCGCAGCGTGCCGATGCAGCAAGCCGTGGCAACCTCATCGGCCTGCGGTCTGCCGATCGCCCTGGTCAGTGCATTAAGTTTCATGATTCTGGGGTGGCACGATCCGTTGTTGCCACCGCATAGTCTCGGTTTTGTTTATTTACCGGCGCTGCTGGGCATCGCCCTGACCAGCATGGTTTTCGCCCGCATCGGCGCGCGTTTGGCACATCGGTTGTCGCCGCGCTTGCTGAAACGGCTGTTCGCCGCTTTGCTGTTCAGCGTGGGTCTGAGCTTCTTGCTTTAACCACTTCGCAATCCTGGCTTAATCCTGTGGTGGCAGCGTCGCCCGGGAATTTTGGTTTCAACTCTAACGAGGAGTCGCAATGCTGCCTTACCCGCAGATCGACCCGGTGGCCCTGGCCATCGGTCCGCTGAAAATCCACTGGTACGGTCTCATGTACCTCGTCGGCATCGGCGGTGCGTGGCTGCTGGCGTCGCGCCGGCTCAACCGTTTCGACCCGACCTGGACCAAGGAGAAACTCTCCGACATGGTCTTCTGGATGTCGATGGGCGTGATCGTCGGCGGACGTCTGGGTTACGTGCTGTTCTACGATCTGAGTGCCTACCTGGCCAACCCGACGCTGATTTTCGAAGTGTGGAAGGGCGGCATGTCGTTCCACGGCGGGTTCATTGGCGTGATGCTCGCGGCCCTGTGGTTCGGCAAGCGTAACGGCAAGTCGTTCTTCCAGTTGATGGACTTCGTCGCACCAATGGTGCCGATCGGCCTGGGCGCCGGGCGTATCGGCAACTTCATCAACGCCGAGTTGTGGGGTAAGGCGACCGACGTGCCGTGGGCCATGGTCTTCCCGCCATTCAGCGATCCGGCGCAACTGCCGCGTCACCCGTCGCAGCTGTATCAGTTCGCGCTCGAGGGCGTGGCGCTGTTCCTGATCCTGTGGATTTTCTCGCGCAAGCCGCGTCCGACCATGGCCGTCTCGGGCATGTTCGCGCTGTTCTACGGCATCTTCCGGTTCATCGTCGAGTTCGTCCGCGTGCCGGATGCGCAACTGGGCTATCTGGCCTGGAACTGGCTGACCATGGGCCAAGTACTCTGCGTGCCGATGATCGTCGGCGGGCTGTTCCTGATCTGGCTGGCCTATCGTCGCGCACCGGCAGCACCGCTCGCGCCGACGGCTTAAACTACGAACCCCGGCGCGCGACGCCGGGGCTCAAAGGACACAGGTAACTCATGAAGCAATATCTCGAACTGGTCTCGCACGTCATTCAGAACGGCACCAAACAAGCCAACCGCACCGGTATCAACACCATCAGCTTCCCGGGTGCGATGCTGCGTTTCGATCTGCAGGAAGGTTTTCCGGCGATCACCACGCGCAAAATGGCCTTCAAATCGGCCATCGGCGAGATGTGCGGATTTTTGCGTGGCGTGAACAACGCCGCGGAATTCCGTGCGCTGGGCTGCAAGGTCTGGGACCAGAACGCCAACGAAAACGCGCAGTGGCTGGCCAACCCGTTCCGTCAGGGCGACGACGACCTCGGCGAAATCTACGGCGTGCAATGGCGCAAATGGCCGGCGTACAAGCAGATCCCGCTGAGCAACAGCGCCGCCATCGAACAAACCCTGGCCAACGGCTACAAGCAGATCGCTCAAGGCGAAGAAGACGGCCAGGCCTACGTGGTGTTGTACAAAGCCATCGATCAGGTGCGTCAGTGCGTCGACACGATCATCAACGATCCGGGCAGCCGCCGCATCCTGTTCCACGGCTGGAACGTCGCTCAGCTCGATGAAATGGCCCTGCCGCCGTGCCATCTGCTGTACCAGTTCCACCCGAATGTCGAGACCAAGGAAATTTCCCTGACCCTCTACATCCGTTCTAACGATCTGGGTCTGGGCACGCCGTTCAACCTCACCGAAGGCGCCGCGCTGCTGAGCCTGATCGGTCGCCTGACCGGCTACACGCCGCGCTGGTTCACCTATTTCATCGGTGATGCGCACGTCTACGAGAACCATCTGGACATGCTCAACGAACAGCTCAAGCGCGAGCCGTTCGCCATGCCGAAGCTGAAAATTTCGGATCGTGTGCCGGAGTTTGCCAAGACTGGCGTGTATCAGCCGGAATGGCTGGAGCTGGTCGAGCCGAGCGATTTCTCGCTGGAAGGCTATGAGCACCACGCGCCAATGACCGCGCCAATGGCGGTCTAAGCCGTTGCATAAAACCCCTGTGGGAGCGAGCCTGCTCGCGAAGAGGGCGTGTCAGTCATAGAGATGTCGACTGATACACCGCTTTCGCGAGCAGGCTCGCTCCCACATTTGGTTTTGCGTGAGTCTTAATGGCCGTGGCTGCGGCCTACATGGGAGTGTTCCACTTCCGTGGCGACAACCCCGCCACTCACTTCCAGCCGCTGCAAAATCCCGCATTGATCCGCCCCCGGCCCTTCGCCACAACGTTGGCGCAGGTCGAGCAACTGTGTCTGCAACGCCAACAAGCCATCAATCCGCGCCTTCACATGCTGGATATGCTCGTCGATCAGCGTATTCACGCTTTCACACTGATCCTGCGGGCTATCACGCATGGCCAGCAGGCTGCGGATTTCTTCGAGGGTCATGTCGAGGGTGCGGCAGTTGCGGATAAAGGTCAGGCGTTCGGCGTGCGCCTGGGTGTAAACGCGGTAGTTGCCGTCGCTGCGAGCCGGTTCCGGCAGCAGGTTTTCGCGCTCGTAGTAGCGGATGGTTTCCACGGCGCAGTCGGTGAGTTTGGCCAGTTCTCCAATCTTCATGACGACAATCTCCAAAAGGGTGCTTGACCCTATAGTGGCTACAGGGTCTTTACTTGGCAACAGGCACCTTCATGGACGCGACCAATGAGCGATTCCCAGCACACCCACAAGCCCGGCGACGGCCACGATCACAGTCATAAATTGCAGCCTGTGCATAAACATGCCCACGGCGGCGATTCCTGCTGTGGGTCGAAAGTTGCAGCGCCGGCACCGGTTCATGCGCACGAAGATTCCTGCTGCTCGTCGAAAGCCGCCGCGCCTGCGTTGGTACAACTGAGCGAGAAAACCAGCGCGGATGCGCGACTGAGCAGTTTCCGCATCGAGGCGATGGACTGTCCGACCGAGCAGACGCTGATCCAGAACAAGCTCGGCAAACTCGCCGGCGTGCAGCAACTGGAATTCAACCTGATCAACCGCGTACTCGGCGTGACCCATAACCTGCCGGGCACCGAGCCGATCACCGAGGCGATCAAATCCCTCGGCATGCACGCCGAGCCGCTGGAGGCGGGCGTCGAAGCACCGGCCCCGGCGCCAGTGAAAAAGCACTGGTGGCCGCTGGCGCTGTCCGGTGTCGGCGCCCTCGCTGCCGAAGTCATCCACTTCACCAACGCCGCGCCCACCTGGGTGGTGGCGATCATCGCGCTGGTGTCGATCCTCAGCGGTGGCCTGACCACCTATAAAAAGGGCTGGATCGCCCTGAAGAACCGCAACCTCAACATCAACGCGCTAATGAGCATCGCCGTCACCGGTGCCATCCTCATCGGCCAGTGGCCGGAAGCGACGATGGTGATGTTCCTGTTCACCGTCGCCGAGTTGATCGAAGCGCGCTCGCTGGACCGTGCGCGCAACGCGATCAGTGGTCTGATGCAGATGACGCCGGAGCAAGCCACGGTGTTGCAGGCTGACGGTTCGTGGATTGAGCAGAACGTGAAAAGTGTCGAGCTCGGCGCCCGCGTGCGAGTGAAACCCGGCGAGCGCATCGCGCTGGACGGTGAAGTGGTCAGCGGCAGTTCGACCATCGACCAGGCGCCGATCACCGGTGAGAGCCTGCCAGTGGAGAAAACTGTCGGCGACAAAGTTTTCGCCGGCACCATCAACCAGGCCGGTTCGCTGGAATACGCGGTGACCGCAGCGGCGAACAACTCGACTCTTGCGCGGATCATCCACGCCGTCGAGCAGGCCCAAGGCGCGCGTGCGCCGACCCAGCGCTTCGTCGATCAGTTCTCGAAAATCTACACGCCCGTGGTGTTCGTATTTGCCTTGGCCGTGGCGATCATTCCGCCGCTGTTCATGGGCGCTGTGTGGTTTGACTGGATCTACCGTGCGCTGGTGTTGCTGGTGGTCGCGTGCCCATGTGCATTGGTGATTTCGACCCCGGTGACCATTGTCAGCGGCCTTGCGGCAGCTGCGCGCAAAGGCATTCTGGTCAAGGGCGGCGTGTATCTGGAGGGCGGTTTCAAACTGGATTATCTGGCGCTGGATAAAACCGGGACGATCACCCACGGCAAACCGGTGCAGACCGATTACCTGTCGCTCGATCCAATCGCCGATGCCACCGCACCGGCAATTGCCGCTGCCTTGGCCGGTCGCTCCGATCACCCGGTGTCGCTGGCCATCGCCAATGCCGCTGTGGATAAAAACTTCGCCGCGCTGGTTGTGGATAACTTCGAAGCGCTGGGCGGGCGGGGCGTCAAAGGCGACATCAACGGCCAGACCTACCACTTGGGCAACCATCGTCTGGTCGAAGAACTCGGCCTGTGCTCGCCAGCACTGGAAGAAAAACTCTTCGCGCTGGAGAAGCAGGGCAAATCCGTGGTGTTGCTGCTCGACAGCTCCGGCCCGTTGGCACTGTTCGCTGTGGCCGACACCGTCAAGGAAACCAGCCGCGAAGCGATCCGCCAATTGCATGAACTCGGGGTGAAAACCCTGATGCTCACCGGCGACAACGTCCACACCGCCCAAGCGATTGCCGCACAGGTCGGGATCGACGAAGCGCGTGGCGACTTGCTGCCGACCGACAAGCTGCAAGCCATCGAAGAGCTTTATGCACAGGGCCGCCGAGTCGGCATGGTCGGCGACGGCATCAACGACGCGCCGGCACTGGCCCGCGCCGAGATTGGTTTTGCCATGGCCGCGGCCGGTACCGACACCGCGATTGAAACCGCCGATGTCGCCCTGATGGACGACGATCTGCGCAAGATTCCGGCATTCATCAGCCTGTCGCGCAATACCGCAAGCATCCTGAAACAGAACATTGCGTTGGCACTGGTGATCAAGGCTATCTTTCTTGGGGTAACCTTCGCCGGGCTCGCCACCATGTGGATGGCGGTGTTCGCCGACATGGGCGTGAGCCTGTTGGTGGTGTTCAACGGTTTGCGCCTGCTGCGCAAATAGATGAGGAAAGGTTGTGCTGAGTGCCGAGCTGAAAGCGTTTTACATGGTCGCCCGCCTGGGCAGCATCACGCTGGCGGCGAAAAAACTCGGCCTCAGCCAACCGACCGTGACCACGCAGATCCGCAATCTGGAAAGCCAGTATTCGGTGGAGCTGTTCTACCGTGGCGGCCGGCGTCTGAGCGTCAGCGACGAAGGTGCGCGGTTGCTGCCGATGGTCAAGACGCTGTTGCAGCAGGAGGCCGACATCGAGTTTTTTCTGCGCAACAGCGGTCAGGTGCAGGGTACTTTGCGCATTGCCGCGACGGCGCCGTATTACATCCTCGATCTGGTGAAGACCTTTCGCGAGCGCTTGCCGCAGGTGGAAGTGTCGGTGGAAATCGGTAACTCGCAGCAGGTGCTCGAAGCGCTGGAGGATTACCGAGTGGACGTCGCCGCTTCGTCACAGTTGCTCGACGATGCGCGATTGATTCGCCGGGTGCTCGGCACTGATCCACTGGTACTGGCGGTGCATCGCAACCATCCGCTGGCGGCCCATGATCATGTGACATTGAGCGCACTGGCCGGGCATACCTTGTTGATGCGCGAAACCGGGTCAACGACGCGGCGGCTGACTGAAGAGTTGCTGGCCAGCGCCGGGGTGAGTTTCGGTCCGTTGCTGGAGATTGGCAGCCGTGAGTCGATCCGTGAGGCGGTGTTGCGCAATATCGGCATCAGCATCATTGCCCGGCAGGAAGTGCCGCATGACCCGCAGTTGCGCGTGTTGACGATCGAGAATGCGCCGCAGATTCCTGAATATCTGTATTGCCTGAAGGAGAGGAAGGGCGCGCGGTTGCCGGCGGCGTTTCTTGGGTTGGCGCAGGAAATGTCCCCCGCGTAATGATCGTTCCCACGCTCCGCGTGGGAATGCAGCCCGGGACGCTCTGCGTCCCAACAGCCGAACGCGGAGCGTCCGATGAGGCATTCCCACGCAGAGCGTGGGAACGATCTCTGGTGAACCAAAATCCCCGAATACCACTATCACCAGTTTTTGCCTCACTGCCACATGACGGACGCATTACAACTCTAGGATTGGCCCCATCTGCTTGATGAGGTCTGTCCATGAATCCTGCCATCGCAACTGCCCTGACCAACCCCGGTGCGCCGATGAAAGTGCGCGGCGTACAGAAACGCTTCGGCGCGTTCACTGCGCTGGATAACGTCTCCCTCGACGTCGCCGCCGGTGAACTGGTGTGCCTGCTCGGCCCGTCGGGCTGCGGCAAGACCACGTTGCTGCGCTGCATCGCCGGTCTGGAGAAGCAGGACAGTGGCGAGCTGTACCTCGGCGACCGCGACGTTTCGCACCTTGCCCCACAAGCCCGCGACTACGGGATTCTGTTCCAGTCCTACGCGCTGTTCCCCAATCTGACCGTCGAAGCGAACATTGCCTACGGCCTCGCTGGCAGCGGTCGTGATGAAGTACGCCGTCGCGTCGGGCAGATGCTCGAACTGGTCGGCCTCACTGGCAGCGAGAAAAAATTCCCCGGCCAATTGTCCGGCGGCCAGCAACAGCGCGTTGCTCTTGCTCGGGCCTTGGCACCAGCACCATCGCTGTTGTTGCTCGATGAACCGATGTCCGCCCTCGACGCCCGCGTCCGCGAGCATCTGTGCACCGAACTGCGCCAGCTGCAACGCAACCTCGGCATCACCACGCTGATGGTCACGCACAATCAGGACGAAGCCATGCTGATGGCCGACCGCATCGCCGTGATGAACAACGGCCGCGTCGAGCAGTACGCCACGCCGCAGGAAATCTACAACCGCCCGGCCACACCGTTCGTGGCCGAGTTCGTTGGTCAGGGCAACTGGCTGCCGTTTCAGCGCAGCAGCGACACTCACGCGCAGGTCGGCGGAATGAACCTGCGCCTCAGCGACGGCAGCATCCAGCGCGCCTCGGGCCGGTTGTTCTGCCGCCCGGAAGCGATCAACGTCAATCCGCCGGTGCACGAAGAAAACCTGTTCCCGGCCAAAGTCCGCGAGATCACCTTCCTCGGCAACCGCTGCCGCATGAGCTTCGAACTCGATCAGTTGCCGGGCCACGCACTGCTCGCCGAACTCGCGCCGGAAGCCATGCCGCGTCTCGGCGCCCAGCAGATCATGGTCGCCTTGCCGCCGCGCAGCCTGCAGGTGTTTGCCTGATGAACAGCAACCTCGCGCTGCCGCTACCGCACAAGCAGGTGCGACAGTCTTCGAAAGCCGAGATTGGCGACCGCATTTTTGTCGTCGGCGGCAAGCTTCTCTTGCTGCTGTTGCTTGGCGTCGCGGTGTTGCTGCCGTTGCTGGCGATCTTCTGGCGCGGCTTCAGCAGTGAAGCCGGGCAGGGCGGTGGCTGGCTCGCGGCCAAGGAGCTGGTGAGCAGCGAGAATTTCCACTGGCTGCTCGGCAACAGCCTGAAGGTTTCCCTCAGCGTCGCGGCCATCGTCGTACCGCTGGCCTACCTGTTTGCCTACGCGCTGCAACGCACAATGATTCCGGCGAAGGGCATCTGGCGCGGAATTTCCCTGCTGCCGTTGATGGCGCCGTCGATGCTGCCAGGCATTGCACTGGTCTATCTGTTCGGCAACCAGGGCATGTTGCGCGGCCTGCTCTCGGACAACATCTACGGGTTCTGGGGAATTGTGCTGGGTGAGGTGATTTACACCTTCCCGCATGCATTGATGATTTTGCTCTCGGCGCTGTCGCTGGCCGATGCGCGTCTGTTTGATGCTGCGTCGAGCATGGGCGCCAGTCCCGCCAAGGCTTTCCGCAGCATCACCTGGCCGGCCACTCGCCAAGCGGTGTTTGCCGCGTTCTGTCTGGTGTTCACCCTGACCATCACCGATTTCGGTGTGCCGGTGGTGGTCGGTGGCGACTATCAAGTGCTGGCGCTGGAAGCCTACAAAGCCGTGGTCGGCCAACAGCAATTCGGTCGCGGCGCGTTGATCGGCATGGTGCTGTTGCTGCCGGCGCTGTTCAGCTTCGGCGTCGATGCGTGGTTGCGTCGGCGACACGGCGATTCCATGAGCGGGCGTGCACAGGTGTTCAAACCGGCACCGTCGAAACTGCGCGATGGCTGCTATCTGGCGATTGTTGTGCTGATCAGCGCCGCGTTGATTCTGGTGTTCGGCATGGCGGTGTTTTCCTCGCTGGTGAAGTTCTGGCCGTACAACCTGTCGCTGTCGCTCAACCACTATCAGTTCAACGAAACCGCCGGCGGTGGCTGGCTGGCCTACAGCAACAGTCTGAAGATGGCGTTGGGCACGGCGCTGATCGGCAGTGTGCTGATCTTTACCGGCGCTTACCTGATGGAGAAAACCCGCAGCCAACGCGGACTCAACCTGGCCCTGCGCATGCTCAGTTTCGTGCCGATGGCGGTGCCGGGGCTGGTGCTCGGTCTGGGTTACGTCTTCTTCTTCAACCTCACGGGTAATCCGCTGCATGTGCTCTACGGGACGATGACGCTGCTGATCGTCTGCACGATTGCGCACTACCTGACCACCGCACAAATGACCGCGACCACCGCGCTGCGCCAACTCGATGCCGAGTTCGAAGCCGCCGCGCTGTCGCTCAAAGCGCCGCTGTACCGCCACTACCTGCGTGTCACTGTGCCGATCTGCCTGCCGGCGCTGCTCGACATCGTGCGCTACCTGTTCGTCTCGGCGATGACCACGGTTTCTGCTGCGATCTTCCTCTACAGCCCCGACACCATCCTTGCGGCGGTCGCGGTGCTGAACATGGATGACGCCGGCAACGTCGGCGGCGCGGCGGCGATGTCGACCCTGATTCTGTTCACCTCGGCGGGCGTGTCCTTGCTGCTGGCGTGGGCTTCGCGCGGCTTGCTGCGCCGTTCTCAAGCCTGGCGGCAAACCGCGCCCGGTCACTGATTCCAACCCCGTTCAACTCATTACAGGAAAACGATCATGTTCAAGCCTATGGCCCTGGCCGCTGCTGTGCTCGCTACTTTCAGCCTGAATGCCTTCGCGGCAAAAACCGAGTTGACGGTGTACACCGCCCTCGAGGCCGAGCAATTGAAGTCCTACAAAGAAGCCTTCGAAAAGGCCAACCCGGACGTCGAGATCAAGTGGGTGCGTGATTCCACCGGGATCATCACCGCCAAGCTGCTCGCCGAGAAGGCCCGTCCGCAGGCTGATGCGGTGTGGGGCCTCGCGGCTTCCAGTCTGGCGATCCTCGATCAGCAAGGCATGTTGCAGAGCTACGCGCCAAAGGACCTCGGCAAGATCGGCGCGAACTACCGCGACGCCGCGAACCCGCCAGCGTGGGTCGGCATGGACGTCTGGGCCGCGACCATTTGCTTCAACACCGTCGAGGCCGAGAAGCAGGGCCTGAGCAAGCCCGTGAGCTGGCAGGACCTGACCAAACCTGAGTACAAGGGCAAGATCGTCATGCCCAACCCGGCGTCGTCCGGCACCGGTTTCCTCGACGTCAGCGCCTGGCTGCAAACCTTCGGCGAGAAGCAGGGCTGGGCCTATATGGACGGTCTGCACCAGAACATCGGCCAGTACGTTCACTCCGGTTCCAAGCCTTGCAAACTGGCAGCGGCGGGCGAATTCCCGATTGGTATTTCCTTTGAATACCCGGCAGTACAGCTCAAGCGTCAGGGCGCGCCGCTGGACATCATTCTGCCGAAGGAAGGTCTGGGTTGGGAGATCGAAGCGACGGCGGTGATCAAAGGTACGCCGCATGAAGAGGCAGCCAAGAAACTGGCTGACTTCTCAGCGAGTGCTGAGGCGATGGATCTGTACAAGGAGAACTTCGCTGTCCTCGCGCAGCCAGGGATCGCCAAGCCGCAGACCGAATTGCCGGCGGATTATGAGCAACGCCTGATCAAGAACGACTTTGCCTGGGCCTCGAAGAACCGCGACGAGATCCTCACCGAGTGGCGCAAGCGTTATGACGGCAAGTCCGAGAAAGTGGTTGCCAAGTAAATCTTCGTAGTGCCGATCGTTCCCACGCTCCGCGTGGGAATGAATCCCGTGACGCTCCGCGTCACTATGGACGCAGAGCGTCCTTGGCTGCATTCCCACGCAGAGCGTGGGAACGATCATTGAGGTAGCTTCATGACACAACAACAAGACTTGCTGATCGTCGGCGCCGGCATTCTGGGCCTGTCCCACGCCTACGCCGCCGCCAAACGCGGTCTCAAGGTCGCCGTCTTCGAACGCACTGCCACCCCCCTCGGCGCTTCGGTGCGCAACTTCGGCCAGGCGCTGGTCACTGGCCAGCCTCCGGGCACCATGCTCGAACTGGCCAAGGCCAGCCGCGAGATCTGGGGTGACTGGGCGCAGCTCGCCGGTTTGCAAATCAAGCGCAACGGTTCCTATCTGTTCGCCCGCACTGAAGCCGAAGAACATCTGCTCGAAGCCTTCTGCAACGGTCGCGCCGTGGAACACGGTTACAACATCCAGTTGCTGCGCGGCGCTGCCTTGCGCGATCTGTATCACGGTCAGTTCAGCCACCACCGCGCCGCGTTGCACGGCATGGACGATCAACAGCTGTATTCGCGCGAAGCGATTCCGGCACTGATCGATTATCTGCGCCGCGACCTTGGTGTGGCGTTTCATTTCTCCACGCTGGTGCGCGACGTCGAACCGGTGCGTCTGCACAGCACCGTCGGCAGCTTTACGGCGAAGCAGATTATCGTCTGCTCCGGCCACGACTATCAGACCCTGCTGGCCGAGCCGATCGCCGCACTCGACCCGCAAATCTGCCGCCTGCAAATGCTCCGCGCCAAACCGCAGACCGAACTGAATCTGCAACACGCCTTGCTCACCGGCCTCAGTTGCGTGCATTACGGCGCCTTCGCCGATCTGCCGGAAGCGGCGGCGGTGCAGGCGCAAATCCTCCGTGAGCAACCGCACCTGCACGACAACGGCATCCACCTGCTGATCAGCCCGACGCCTTACGGCGAACTGATCATCGGCGACTCGCACCATTACGGCAGCGACCCTTCACCGTTCAACGCCGAGCAGGTGGATGACTGGATGCTCGAACTGGCCGAGCAGACGCTGGGCTGCAAGGTGCAAGTGGTCGAGCGCTGGCAGGGCGTCTATGGTTCCCGGGGGCCGGGGCCGTTCTCGTTCCTGCGCCCGGCAGCGGGGCTAAGTGTGGCGCTGATGCACACCGGCGTCGGCATGAGCGTCGGCCCGGCGTTGGCTGAGCAGAACATTGCGCAGTTGCTGGAGGAAATTTGATGACGGGTCACGAGCAAACCGTCGCCAAGGTATTCGCGCTATATGAGCGTTTTGGCACCAGCGATTACATCGGCGAGCCGGTGTCGCAGATCGAGCACATGTCCCAGGCCGCTGAGCTGGCGATGGCCGAAGGCTTCGATGATGAAGTAGTGCTGGCGGCGTTCTTCCACGACATCGGCCATTTGTGTGCCGAGGGCGCGGAGAACATGGGCGGCTTTGGCGTGGTCAGCCATGAACGGCTGGGTGCGGATTATTTGCGTGAGGCCGGGTTCAGCGAGCGCATGGCGCGGCTGGTGGAATATCACGTGCAGGCCAAGCGGTATCTGACGTTGCGTGAGCCGGGGTATTACGAACGCTTGAGTGAGGCGAGTCGGCGGACGCTGGAATATCAGGGCGGGGTGATGACCGAGGCTGAAGCGGATGCGTTTGCGCGGGATCCGTTGTGTGCGGTCAGTCTGCGGATGCGCCAGTGGGATGAGCTGGCCAAGGAGATGGCGGTGCCGGTGATGGATCTTGGGGTTTTGAAGCGTAAGGCTGCGAGATTGTTGTCTACTGTGTGATTGTCGCCCTCACCCCAGCCCTCTCCCGGAGGGAGAGGGAGCCGATTTTCATGCCTTTCAAACCTGAGTTCGACTGGATATCTCAGGTCGACGTATGACGGAAGAACGACACGGTCAGCTCCCTCTCCCTCTGGGAGAGGGCTGGGGTGAGGGTCGGCGTCTACAGCTCAAGCACCTTCCCCACCAACGCCTCAATCTGCTCCTGCCGTTCCGCTTGATTCAACTTCGCCTGCGGATTCAACGACGACCACTGCGGATGCGCCCGCGCCTTGCTCAATGCCTCCGGCAACTTGCCCTCTCGCCAGGTCTTGTCCTGCGGTGTCGCCACCTGAACCGCATCCATCGCCGCATGCCCACGCTGATCCAGCGCCAATACCAACTGCCGCTGGCGCAACGCCAACAGCCGCAACACCCCGTCATCCACCGTCAGCTCGCGCTGGCCTTTGATCTTGCCGAGCAAGCGGCTGCCATAACTGCGCGCCGTCTGCAGCGCACCACCGGCAATTGCCCCCGCTAACGCTGCCGCGCCAAGGGTAATCCCGCCGACCAGCAAATCCACACCAGCCCCCGCCGCCGCACCGGCAGCAATGCCGCCACCCACGCGCACGCCGAGTTGCTTCAAGGTTTCCGGATTGAACAAGTCATCGCCCCAGCGCCCATCCAGCAGCGGCAAATCACTCGCCGCCGCATCTTGCGGGCGGAACGCATACAGCTTGAGCAACGCCTCAACACACTTCTGCTCACGCTGGCGCACAGCTTTGCGCAGTTCACTGATCGCCTGCTGTTCCTGCTCAGCGTCGCTGACCACACTGCGCCGGCACGCGGCGCAGTCGATCAACAATTCAGCAATCAAGCGCGCCGCACTTTGCTGGCGCGCGAGGCGCTGAGCCTGTTGATCGGCAATCAATCGCTCCAGTTGCGGCCGGGCATTTTCCAGCAATAACGCGAGGCTTTCATAGAGCCGCCGTTCACCATCCTCGGGCGGCGCCACGCTGTCGAAACGCACCAGTGCATGCAATCCAAGCCGCGCCAACGCTTCACGCCAATCCGGCTCACGATGGTTGGCGCTGCTGACGAAATTCAGCACCGGCAGCAGCGGTTTGCCGCAACTGGCGAGCACCTCCAGTTCATCGCGGTACTTGGCCAACACCGGTTCGCGCGCATCGATCACATATAAACCGGCGTCGGAGGCGAGCAGTTGCCGCAGCACTTTCGCCTCCTGCTCAAAGCGCTGGCGCGCCTCGCTGCCTTCTAGAAACCGCACCAGTCTTGCCGGACCATCGAGGCGTTCGCCGGGGCGTTCGAGGCGCTCGAGAAAATCCAGCAGGGCGATGGCGTCTTCCAGCCCCGGGGTGTCGTAGAGATCGAGCAACGGCTCGCCGTCCACTGACAATCGCGCGCCCTCGACATGTCGTGTAGTACTCGGGCGATGGGAGACTTCGCCGAAGCCGACATCGCGGGTCAGCGTGCGTAGCAGCGAGGTTTTGCCGACGTTGGTGTGGCCGACCACCGCGAGTTTCAGTGGCGCTTTCCAGGCATCAGTCATGGCCACTCTCCAGCCAGTTCAACGGTGCGCAATCGGCAAACTGCAGATCCAGCTGTTGCAGCGCGGTGTGCCAGTCGCCGAGGCGCTCGGCATCCAGTGCTTCGCCCGGTGGCGCTTGCAGCAGCCACACGCGAGTCTCGCCCGCGCTACGCGCCAGTTCAGCGATCAAGGCGAGGCTGCCGCGATCCGGCGAGCGCCGTGGGTCGCAGGCAATCGCCAGACGTGCCGGCGGGAAGCGGCTGAGTTGTTCGAGGAGTTTATGGCGCGATTCGCGACTGTCGAGGATGCCGGCGTTGCTGACATTCTTTGGCAGCGCGGGTGGCCATGGGCGTTGTTCATCGAGTTCGATGGCGACCAATAAGGCACCTTCGCTGGCGAGTCCGCCGACGCTGCTTTCGACGCGGTGCAGTTGCGCAGGCTCCGGATCGTTGACGCCGAGGCGTTCGCTGGTCGGCATCAGACGTTCACGCAACTGCGCGTAGCCGGGCAGGTTCAGCTCCAGACGCAAGCGATCCCGACCACGCTTCCAGCGCCAACGGCAGAACAGCATCAGCAGCAGACGGGGTAGCACGCCATAGATCAGCACCGCGCCGACCAGCCATATCGCCCACATCTGGCGAACCAGGACGCGGTTGTAATCGGTGTCCAGCGTCACGCGAATCATGTCCACGCTCGGCGCACTCCAGCCCAGCGCATGGGGAATCACCGTCAACGCATCAGTCAGTGCCGCGAAGAAGTCTGCGCCCAGCAGCGTGCTTTCCCAGATGAAGTCATATTGCCGAGTGGCCATCATCAATATCAGCATGCTTAGCGCGCTGAACATGATCAGCAGCCACAGGCCATTGACCAGCGTGCCAATCGCCCAGCGATTGAGTTTGTGGCGTTGCAGCAAGACCAGTAATGCGGGGGGTAATTGCGCGGCCTTGGCGTCCCGGGCAAATTTTTCGCTGAGCCACAGCCACAGGCGGCCGAGCGCTGCTCCGTGTTCGCCAGCGAAAAGCAGGCCCAGCGCCCAGCTCAGCAGGAGGATCAGATTGACCCCGAGCAAGGTGCCCAGCGCCCAGAAAATATTGACCGCTCGTGTGCCGTCGCCGAGCGCAGAAAATGCCATGCCTGCGCCAGTGACGCAGGCCAGTAGCGCCATCAGCACCAGCGCCAGACGCGCGCCTTGCAGCCAGTGTTTGAGGGCAGCCGTCAGCCCGTCACGCTCGGCCAGCCATAAAGCCCGGCGCTGAATGCGGCTCGGCAGATCGCCGCCGGCCGTGCGCGCCAGTCGGTTGGCTTCCAGATCTTCCAAGGGGCCTGCGTGTTCTTCGCGCAGGCGCACGGTCTCGGTCAGCCAGAGGTTTTGCAGTGGAGTCAGTTCAGTCACGCGGCGTCCCGTCGCTTAAATGAGCGCTGAGCATAACCGCTGTGGCGCTTATCGGGGTAAGCACGGCTCTGGTATCCTCGCCGGCATGACTAAATCACTCCCTCTCAGCCTGATCGCAGCCCTCGGTGAAAACCGCGTGATCGGCGTCGACAACAGCATGCCCTGGCACCTGCCGGGGGACTTCAAATACTTCAAGGCCACCACCTTGGGCAAGCCGATCATCATGGGTCGCAAGACCTGGGATTCGCTCGGCCGGCCATTGCCGGGGCGCTTGAACATCGTGGTCAGCCGTCAGGCCAATCTGGTGCTCGAAGGTGCGGAAGTTTATCCGTCGCTGGAAGCTGCTGTGGTTCGCGCCGAGGAATGGGCGAAGGAGCAGGGCGTCGATGAGCTGATGCTGATTGGCGGCGCGCAGTTGTACGCGCAAGGGCTGGCGCAGGCGGATCGTCTGTATCTGACTCGCGTGGCGTTGAGCCCTGAAGGGGATGCGTGGTTTCCAGAGTTTGATTTGGAGCAGTGGAAACTGGTCTCGAATGTGCCGAATCCGGCTGAGGGCGACAAACCTGCGTACAGCTTTGAGGTTTGGGAGAAAGCCTAAGAGCTTCGTCGGAACGCCGCCCGGAGCAAGCTCGCTCCCACAGGGGAAACGCATTCCTATGTGGGAGCGAGCCTGCTCGCGAAGAGGCCAGATCAGGCAAAGATGAGCTTAAGCCTGAGCCAGCTCCGCATGCTCATCCGCATCCAGCAATTCTTTATCAGTCTGCTGCATCACCTGACTGGTAATCGCCCCAGCGGTAATCGAGCCACTCACGTTCAACGCCGTGCGGCCCATGTCGATCAGCGGCTCAACCGAAATCAGCAACGCCACCAGTGACACCGGCAAGCCCATCGCCGGCAGCACGATCAGCGCCGCGAACGTCGCGCCGCCACCCACACCGGCAACACCCGCCGAACTCAAGGTCACAATCGCCACCAGCGTCGCGATCCACAGTGGATCCAGCGGGTTGATGCCAACGGTCGGCGCAACCATCACCGCCAACATCGCCGGGTACAGACCCGCGCAACCGTTCTGGCCGATGGTCGCACCGAACGAAGCAGCAAAACTCGCCACCGATTGTGGAATGCCCAGACGACGGGTCTGCGCTTCAATGCTCAGCGGAATGCTCGCGGCGCTGGAACGGCTGGTGAACGCGAACGTCAGCACCGGCCAGATCTTGCGGAAGAAGCGCAGCGGGTTGATACCCGCCGCCGAAACCAGCAAACCGTGCACGACGAACATCAGGCCCAGACCGAGGTACGACACCACCACAAAACTGCCGAGTTTGATGATGTCTTGCAGGTTGGAACCGGCGACCACTTTGGTCATCAGCGCCAGCACGCCGTATGGGGTCAGTTTCATCACCAGACGCACCAGGCGCATCACCCAGGCTTGCAGGGTGTCGATGGCGTTGATCACTTTCTGACCTTTCTCGACGTCATCCTTGAGCAGTTGCAGCGCTGCGACCCCGAGGAACGCGGCGAAAATCACCACGCTGATGATCGAGGTTGGCTTGGCCCGCGCCAGATCGGCAAACGGGTTTTGCGGGATGAACGACAGCAGCAGTTGCGGCACATTCAGATCGGCGACCTTGCCGGCGTAGTCGGTCTGAATGGTTTGCAGACGGGCCATTTCCTGGGTGCCGGCGACCAGACCTTCAGCGGTGAGGCCGAACAGGTTGGTCAGGCCGATGCCGATCAGCGCCGCGATCGCAGTGGTGAACAGCAGGGTGCCGATGGTCAGGAAGCTGATCTTGCCCAGCGACGAAGCATTGTGCAGGCGTGCCACGGCGCTGAGGATCGAGGCGAACACCAACGGGATGACGATCATTTGCAGCAACTGCACGTAGCCGTTGCCGACCAGATCGAACCAGCCGATCGACGCTTTCAGCACCGGGTTGCCGGCACCGTAAACGGTGTGCAGAGCTACGCCGAACGCCACGCCGAGCACCAGTGCGAGCAGGACTTTTTTCGCCAGGCTCCACGTGGTGTGGCGGGTTTGCGCCAGACCGAAGAGCAGGGCGAGGAACACCAGCAGGTTGAGAATCAACGGTAGATTCATGAGATCTCCAGGAAAGACTGTGCCAACAGCCTTCCGGGGCTGCTGCGAACCGGCAAGCCTAACAGCTTGATTTGCAATGATTTAATACCGAAATCTTAGGGCGTCCGTCGTTTTTGGAATAAGCCCGTGTCGCTCTCGGCAATGCATCTGGCGCAAACAGGGACGAGGGCGGTCGCTGACAGACGAGGACTGTCACACATATTTGTTAGCGTCGATCTCTTTGAATCAGGGAGAAGAGGCTTATGAAGTTCGCACCGAAATTTCTGGCTGTCGCACTGGCTGTGGGCATGGGCCTGGCCACTCAGGCGTTCGCCACCGACCTGAAACACTGGCCGGCCGATCAGGCCAAGGCGCTGGACGCGATGATCGCCGCCAACGCCAACAAGGGTAACTACGCGGTGTTCGACATGGACAACACCAGTTACCGCTACGACCTCGAAGAATCCTTGTTGCCGTTCATGGAAAACAAGGGCCTGATCACCCGCGACAAGCTTGATCCTTCCCTGAAACTGATGCCGTTCAAGGACACCGCCGACCACAAGGAAAGCCTGTTCAGTTACTACTACCGCCTCTGCGAAGTCGACGACATGGTCTGCTACCCGTGGGTGGCGCAGGTGTTCTCCGGTTTCACCCTCAAGGAACTCAAAGGCTACGTCGATGAGCTGATGGCTTCGGGCAAGCCGGTGCCAGCGACTTACTACGAAGGCGATGTGGTCAAGAAACTCGACGTCAATCCGCCGAAGATCTTCACCGGCCAGCAAGAGCTGTACAACAAGCTGATGGAGAACGGCATTGAGGTCTACGTGATGACCGCCGCCTCTGAAGAACTGGTGCGCATGGTCGCGGCGGATCCGAAGTACGGCTACAACGTCAAACCGCAAAACGTCATCGGCGTGACCACCCTGCTGAAGAACCGCGAGACCAACGAACTGACCACGGCACGCAAGCAGATTACCGCCGGCAAATATGACGAGAAGGCCAACCTTGGGCTCGAACTGACGCCGTATCTGTGGACGCCGGCGACGTGGATGGCCGGCAAGCACGCAGCGATTCTGACCTACATCGATGAATGGAAAAAACCGGTATTGGTCGGTGGCGATACCCCGACCAGCGACGGTTACATGCTGTTCCACGATGTCGATGTGGCCAAGGGCGGGATTCACTTGTGGGTCAACCGCAAGGACAAGTACATGACGCAGTTGAACGGCATGATGGCCAAGCACGCGGCGGCGCAGGCCAAGGAAGGTTTGCCGGTGACAGCGGACAAGAACTGGGTGATCGTCAAACCGGAGGAGATTCAGTAAGCCACACCGATCCAATGTGGGAGCGAGCCTGCTCGCGAAAGCGTAGTGTCAGTCACCTTCTTCGTTTCTGACATACCGCATTCGCGAGCAGGCTCGCACACAGTTTGATCTGCAGTGACTTTGGGATTTCGGCCAGACAAAAAAATGCCCCGCACTTGGCGGGGCATTTTCTTTTCGACAGCTGAGGCTTACAGCCCGTCGAGCATCGCTTTGTTACGCACAGCACCCTTGTCGGCACTGGTCGCCAGCAGGGCGTAGGCCTTGAGGGCGGTGGTCACTTTGCGTGGACGCACCTCGACCGGTTTCCAGCCTTTCTTGTCCTGCTCGGCGCGGCGTGCCGCCAGTTCTTCGTCGCTGACCAACAGGTTGATCGAGCGGTTCGGAATGTCGATCAGCACCTTGTCGCCGTCCTGCACCAGACCGATAGCGCCGCCGGCTGCTGCTTCTGGCGAAGCGTGGCCGATGGACAGACCCGACGTGCCGCCGGAGAAACGGCCGTCGGTGAGCAGCGCACAGGCTTTGCCCAGACCTTTGGATTTCAGGTACGACGTCGGGTAGAGCATTTCCTGCATGCCCGGGCCGCCTTTCGGGCCTTCGTAGCGAATGATGACGATGTCGCCTTCCTTCACTTCGTCAGCGAGGATGCCGCGTACGGCGCTGTCCTGGCTTTCAAAGATCTTCGCGTTGCCTTCGAAGACGTGGATCGACTCGTCAACACCGGCGGTTTTCACCACGCAGCCATCGAGCGCGATGTTGCCGTACAGCACGGCCAAACCACCTTCTTGCGAATAGGCGTGTTCGAAACTGCGGATGCAGCCGTTTTCACGGTCGTCATCGAGGGTTTCCCAACGGGTCGACTGGCTGAACGCCGTCTGCGTCGGAATGCCGGCAGGACCAGCCTTGAAGAAGTGGTGCACCGCTTCATCGTCGGTCTGGGTGATGTCCCACTTGGCGATGGCTTCTTCCATGCTGCGGCTGTGCACAGTCGGCAGGTCGGTGTGCAGCAGACCACCACGGGCCAGCGAACCGAGGATGCTGAAGATACCGCCAGCGCGGTGCACGTCTTCCATGTGGTACTTCTGGATGTTCGGCGCCACTTTGCACAGTTGCGGGACGCTGCGCGAGAGACGATCGATGTCGCGCAGGTCGAAATCGATCTCGGCTTCCTGAGCGGCAGCGAGCAAGTGCAGGATGGTATTGGTCGAACCGCCCATGGCGATGTCGAGCATCATCGCGTTCTCGAACGCCTTGAAGTTGGCGATGTTGCGCGGCAATACCGACTCATCGTTCTCGCCGTAGTAGCGTTTGCACAGCTCGACGATGGTGCGGCCGGCCTGCAGGAACAGTTGTTCGCGGTCGCTGTGGGTGGCGAGGGTCGAACCATTGCCGGGCAATGCCAGACCCAGTGCTTCGGTCAGGCAGTTCATCGAGTTGGCGGTGAACATGCCGGAGCACGAACCGCAGGTCGGACAGGCGCTGCGCTCGTACTCAGCGACTTTCTCGTCAGAAGCGCTGGCGTCGGCGGCGATCACCATGGCATCGACAAGGTCGAGGCCGTGGGAAGCGAGTTTGGTCTTGCCGGCTTCCATCGGGCCGCCGGAAACGAAAATCACCGGAATGTTCAGGCGCAGGGCAGCCATCAGCATGCCCGGGGTGATCTTGTCGCAGTTGGAGATGCAGACGATGGCGTCGGCGCAGTGGGCGTTGACCATGTACTCGACGGAGTCGGCGATGATTTCGCGACTCGGCAGCGAATACAGCATGCCGTCGTGGCCCATGGCGATGCCGTCATCCACGGCGATGGTGTTGAATTCCTTGGCCACGCCACCGGCGCGTTCGATTTCACGGGCGACCAGTTGACCGAGGTCCTTCAGGTGCACGTGGCCCGGTACGAACTGGGTAAACGAGTTGGCAATGGCGATGATCGGCTTTTTGAAGTCGTCATCTTTCATCCCCGTGGCGCGCCACAGTGCGCGGGCACCGGCCATGTTGCGGCCGTGGGTGGATGTTTTCGAGCGGTAATCTGGCATGGAGCACTCCGGGCGGCTAATCACTTACTAATCAGGTGCAAAAGGGGAGTGAGCTTCTATTGACGTCTGGAACACTCAGAAATGGCCGTGTGTCCGTGAAGTTGCCGATGACGTTGCGGGATCGCCGCTGGTCTCAGCCTGAGCTCATAAACCCGCCGGGGGATGAATGGCGATGAATCAGCCGATTCTACACCGCTGGCGTCTGGAGGGAATGGCGCAAAGCGTTGTTCCAGTGCCGACGGCGTGTATGGGATGACGACCGGCGGGTTTAATCACCGCCGGTCTGCGCCATGACGTTGCCTTCAAGGTTTTTCGCGCGACGGCTGAGCCGGTTGTTGAGCACCAGCGCGATCGCGCTCAGCAGCACAAAGCTGTAGCCCAGCGTCAATTGCAGATTGGCCGGACTGAGGCTGATCAATGCGCTGATCAGGCCGCCACAAATAAAGATAATCGTACTGCCCGCCGAGGCCGATGTGCCGGCGTTCTCAGGAAACAGGCCCATGGCCCGAGAGGTGGCGGCAGGGCGGGCAATGGTGGTGCCGGCGGTGCAGATCAGCATCGGGATCAACACCGTGGCCGGCGCCAACACATGATTGGCTGCCAGGTACAGCATTGCCAGTCCCGAAAGCAGTATCAGGCTCAGCCCGGTGAAGATTTGCTGAACCGGCGTGATGCGTCGATTGAGTACCGCGGCGATGATCCCGCCGACAACATACGCCGCACCGTAAACCAGCAGGATCAGCGAAAAGTCGTAAGGCGCGAGTTGCAGTTGGTCCATGAAAATCAGCGGCGAAATCACGATGAACGAGAAGTGGCAGGCGAAGGCGAACGCTGAAATCAGCCAGTAGCCGACAAACTCGAAGTCCCCCAACACGCGTCGGTAGGATTGAATGAAGCCGGTCGGCGAACCACCTGAGGCCGGTCGGCTGCTCGGTAAAAACAGCCAGGCCTTGATCAGCACCGTGGCGGACAGTGCGCAAAAGATCCAGAAGCTGCCGCGCCAACCAAGTGTCGCCTGGAGAAAAGTCCCGGCCAGCGGCGATACCGAAATGAATATCCCGGTCGCCGTGACCATCAGGATCCGTAACCGGTCGCGCTCTTCACCTTCGAACAGATCCTGCACCAGTGCCTGCGACAGCACGAAACATCCACAGCCCAAGGCCTGCATCACCCGAAATATCAGGAATAGCGTGTAATCGGAGGTCAGCACGCAACCGAACGCACCCAGCATCGATACGCTCATGCCGGCGAGTAACAGGCCCTTGCGCCCGATCACGTCCGAGAGGGGGCCGATCAAAAGCTGGGCAAACGCGATCCCCACGGCGAACAGGCTGATGGACAGTGCGATGTCTGCCGGTGAACGGAGAAAGTGCGTCGCCATTGCCGGAAAGGAGGGCAGCAGCACGTCCAGTGGAAACACACCCAGCAGCACCATGGCCAGCAACAGGCTGACAGCGGCGCGGCGCTGCCTGGTGGTTGCCACGGATTGTCCTTTATCCATCGATCAGTCCTGCCTTGGCGAAAAGTTTCTGGTTATGGGGAAGTGCGAAAAAACCGGCCTTGCGTAGTGCGTCCAGCGTTGCGATGGCGCCTGATCGTGCACGGGCCCGGTTGGCTTGCACCGTTGCCATGCCGCCGACGATTTGTTTCACGTCACTGTCGGCGATGCCTGCCCCTCGCAGGCTCTGTTGCAGCCAGCGTTCGTCGGCCTCGAAAAAAATCCCGATGATCTCCAGCAGTGTCCGGCTCACAAACGCACGCTGGCGGCTGTTCATCGACAGCCAGAAATAATGGAACACCTCGCTGAAGTAGCGGCTGTGGCGGGCTTCGTCAGTCAGGTGGTCGCGCAGCATGTCGTTGACGCTGGACACCAGGCTGTCGCGGCAGACGTCCAGCAGCTCGCGGGCAATGATGGTTTCCGAGACGAAACCGAGCAGAAACCATGCCAGTGGCCGGTTGTTTTCCGGGGTGCGGGCGATCAGTGCGTTGAGGCGGCTGATGCGCTTCGGAATCGTCGGACGTCCGGTGAACCCGTAAAACGCGGCGATCTGTTCGGCGAGACGATTGGAGAACAGCGCGTGATAACCCTCGTCGGTATAGAGCTGCAGCGCGGCGTGCTTCATCGGCAGAGGCACGTAAAGGGGCAGTTCCCGGTGCACGATGACTTCTACTGCACGATTGACGATGCGGTGTTCAAGCAAGGTGGTGTAATCGAGAAAATGCACCAGATGGTTGGCTGCCAGTCGATGCTGTACGTCGCGCCCCGCCGCCTGGATGGCCGGATGTGCCAGATAAGGCAGAAATGCCGGCGGGAACCAGTGGCGGGTTTGCAGTTGCAGCGGCACATCGTCGGGCAATTGATAGTCATGGGTACTGCTGCGCACCGAGGCCCGGCTTTCCCAGTCTCCCAAGGTGAATTTGAGCGCCCAGGACACCGGCGCTTGATCAGGGTCGGCCATCGACAGGGTCATGCCTGTCCCTCGCGCAACAGCTCGCGCATTTCGTGGCACATCACTTGCCCGTCGCTTTGTCCACAGCCAACAAAGAACAGCGGTTGTTCAGCGCTGCCCTCGAGATTGAGCAGTGCTTCGACCTGCTGGTCGGCAAATGCGCCGGTCAGCCAGGTGTTGAGGCCCAGTGCCGTGGCGACCAGTTGAAAGGTTTGCGACAAGTGGCCCGCTTCAACGAAGGCCATGCGATAGGCCCGCGAGTGTTCGTACTTCCACCAGAGCCGGTCAAAACGGGCGGTGATGAACAACCCCAGCGGCAGGTTGTTGATGAAGTGCTGACCGCCGAGCAATTGGCCCAGCGCTGGTTGAGGCAGCGGATTGATCCGGCTCAGGGTGTGGTCGGCCGGATGATAGGCATAGATGCCCGGTTCCAGGCCATCGACGTTCTGCACCAGGAGGAAGCCTTCGCAAGCGTTCAGGCCCCCCGCGGAAGGACTGCTTCGCCGTGCGCTTAGTCCTTGGGCGATGCTGTCGTCGCGATCATTGTCTCGTTCATGGAGATAACCGAGGGAAAGGTAAAGCAGGGTGCCGACGTCCTTCAGCGTTATCGCTGCACCTGTGTAGGAGCGGCAGGTTTTGCGCTGGAGCAGAACATTTCCCAGACGGTCGTTATTCAAAGCGCCCGGCGCAGGCAGGGCGATACGCTGCTCGGGTGCTGGCGTCGGGCGGTCTGCTGCAGGCTGTGGGGTGGCCAGTACTTCGTTGCAGTGCGCCAGATATTGCCTGGACCACTCGTGAATATTCTGTGGGGTATGTTCGCAGGGAATATTTTGTGTGCCGATGTGATAAATCTTCGACAGCTCATCCCAGCCCCATGGCGGATTGTCTATTTTTGAAACGGTAAGAATATCTGCGCTCAATAGTTGTGTGTCTATTATGTTGTGCGCGTCGAACAGTTGAGGGTTGTTTATTAGTTGCGCAAGGCGAGTTGCATAGTTCAGGTCAAGTTCGTGTTGTGTATGGTTTTTATAATTCCACACAACTTGTCCGGTCTGGCGCGGCAATATAAACAAGTAAGGATTGATGTGCATGTTGATCGTTTCACTCTGGAAGAAGTCAAAAGGACGCCGGGTTGCCGGCACTCCCCAGCGTCCTGACTTACTTAGCGGGCTTTAGGGGCAACCAGAAAAGCCAGGTTTGCGATTTTTTTACTTTCCAGAGAAATACTTTTCATGATGTGAACTCCTTGTTCATTGATAGTTGAAGTCACCTCGTGGTGACAACTTCATAATAGTTTGTAATGGATTATTGGCAAGGGGATATTGGGTAGGAAATTTCCAGTAATTTTGTCGGAGCAATCTTTAGCTGGAAATAAACTTGTAGGGCAAGTTTCAGTAATTAAAAGACGTAAGGAAATGTCCTGCATGTCTGCGGGAATATAATTGTAGGAAGTCCAGGAAGATAGCGAAGGGAAGGGCGATGCCAGAAACCAAAACGGGGAGCCTGCTGGCTCCCCGTTATCCGCAAAAAATCAGCTGTTGGGCAGCAGGCGGCAGGTGATGCTCTTGATGTAGCGTGTTTCGGCGATAGCAGGGTGCACCGGGTGATCCGGACCCTGGCCACCACGCTCGAGCAACTGGATGTTGCGATCCAGGTGACGGGCGCTGGTCAGCAGGATGTTCTGCAGGTCATCTTCCGGCAGGTGCATCGAGCACGACGCGCTGACCAGGATGCCGTCCTTGTTGAGCAGGCGCATGGCTTGCTCGTTCAGGCGACGGTAGGCGCCTTCGCCGTTTTTCATGTCTTTCTTGCGTTTGATGAACGCTGGCGGGTCGGCCACGATCACGTCGAAGCGCTCTTCGCTGGCTTTCAGCTCTTTCAAGGCCTCGAAGACGTCGCCTTCGATGCAGGTCATCTTGTCGGCGAAACCGTTCAGCGCAGCGTTGCGCTCAACACCGTCGAGGGCGAAAGCCGAGGCGTCGACGCAGAACACTTCGCTGGCGCCGAACGCAGCAGCCTGCACGCCCCAGCCACCGATGTAGCTATAGAGGTCGAGGACGCGTTTGCCTTTGGCGTAAGGGGCCAGGCGTGCACGGTTCATGCGGTGGTCGTAGAACCAGCCGGTTTTCTGCCCCTGAATGACCGGGGCTTCGAATTTCACACCGTTCTCTTCCAGCGCCACCCACTCCGGCACCAGGCCGAACACGGTTTCGACGTAGCGGTTGAGGCCTTCGGCATCACGGGCTGCGGAGTCGTTCTTGAACAGGATGCCGCTTGGCTTGAGCACTTGGGTCAGGGCCGCGATCACGTCATCTTTGTGCGCTTCCATGGTCGCCGAGGCGATCTGCACCACAAGAATGTCACCGAAACGGTCAACGACCAGGCCTGGCAACAGGTCGGAGTCACCGTAGACCAGACGGTAGAACGGTTTGTCGAACAGGCGCTCGCGCAGTGACAGGGCCACGTTCAGACGGTGCACCAGCAGCGACTTGTCCAGCGCAACTTTAATATCGCGCGACAGCAGGCGGGCGCAGATCAGGTTGTTCGGGCTCATCGCCACGATGCCCAAAGGCTTGCCGCCAGCGGCTTCGAGGATGGCCTGGTCGCCGGCATTGAAGCCGTGAAGCGGGGTGGCGGCTACATCGATTTCGTTGCTGTAGACCCACAGGTGACCGGCGCGCAGGCGACGGTCGGCGTTGGCTTTGAGGCGCAAGCTAGGCAGGGACATGACGTCGCTCCGGAAAAAAGAGCGGGAGTATAGCGTGTTGCGACTTGTGCCGGGTTTGATGAGCGATGAAACGCTGATGGCCTCTTCGCGAGCAGGCCCGCTCCCACAGGGACCTTGTGTCGATCCAGAATCTACTGTGTGAGCGAGCTTGCTCGCGAGACGGCCTCGAATACTACGCCGACAGCGCGGTGATCAGCTCCTTGCTGAACGCCGGAATATCATCCGGCTGACGGCTGCTGATCAGGTGACCATCCTTGACCACTTCTTTATCGACCCAGTTGGCCCCGGCATTCACCAGGTCATCCTTGAGTGTCTTGTAACTGGTCATGGTCTTGCCGTTGACCAGCCCGGCGGAAATCAGCAGCCATCCGCCATGGCAGATCACCGCAATCGGTTTGCCGGCAGAGGCGCCGGTCTTGACCAGGTGCTGGGCATCCTGATCGATGCGGATGGTGTCGGAGTTCTGCACGCCGCCCGGCAGGACGATCGCGTCGTACTGCTCGCTGCTGGCGCTCTGGAAAGTCTGGTCGACCTCGAAGTCGTCCGCTGGTTTATCGTGGTTCCAGCCTTTGACCTTGCCGGCCTCGGCGGAGAGGATGTCGACTTGCGCGCCCGCTTGCTCCAGTGCCTGCTTGGGACCGGTCAGTTCGACCTGCTCGAAACCGTCTGTTACCAAAATGGCGACGCGTTTGCCGTTGAGGGAAGTGGCCATCGATAAGCTCCTGAGTCTGTGGGAGTTTGCCGCCGCAATGGGCCGGTGTGACCCGTTGGGCATTACAGATTCCGAAGCCTGGACGTGAATGAAAGTTCCTGACAATTGCCCACTGGTGTGTCGTCGTGCGGTTTTTAGAGGTTAGAATCGCCGCCTGTCCCAGAGTGTGTACTTATGTCCCAAGAGCTGACCACCGAACAGATTCAACAATCGCTGCAAGGCATCAGCGTGCCTGCGCAACCGCAGATCATGGTGGATCTGCAAATGGAGCAGTACATGCCCGACCCGGACCTGGAGGTGATCGCCAAGCTGATCGCCCAGGATCCCGGGCTGTCCGGCTCGTTGCTGAAGATCGTCAACTCGCCGTATTACGGCTTGAGCAACAAAATCACCTCGATTCAGCGCGCGGTGAACCTGCTGGGTAGCCGCTCGATCATCAACCTGATCAACGCGCAGTCGATCAAGGGCGAGATGAACGACGACACCATCGTCACCCTTAACCGCTTCTGGGACACCGCCCAGGATGTGGCGATGACCTGCCTGACGCTGGCCAAGCGTATCGGCACTCAGGCCGGTGACGAGGCATACGCCTTGGGCCTGTTCCACGATTGTGGCGTGCCGTTGATGCTGCAACGGTTTCCCAATTACATGACGGTGCTGGAAAAGGCTTACGCCAATGCCAGCGCCGAATGTCGGGTGGTCGACACCGAGAACAGCGAGTTCAACACCAACCACGCGGTGGTCGGCTACTACACCGCCAAGTCGTGGCGCCTGCCGGAGCATGTCAGTGCGGCGATCGCCAATCACCACAACGCCCTGGCGATCTTCAGCGATGAATCGTCGCGCAACAGTCAGCTGAAAAACCTCCTGGCGATCCTGAAGATGGCCGAGCATATTTGTGCGTCATACCGTGTGCTGGGCAACCAGACCGAAGATTCCGAATGGAACGCCGTCGGCCCGCTGGTACTCGACTATGTAGGACTGTCGGATTACGACTTCGAAACTCTCAAACAAACAATCCGCGACCTCGGCGCGCATTGATCCGAGAACGCCATGCCTGAACTGCCAGAAGTCGAAACCACCCGTCGCGGGATTGCCCCGCACCTGGAAGGCCAGCGCGTCAGTCGGGTGATCGTGCGTGACCGGCGGTTGCGCTGGCCGATCCCCGAAGACCTCGATGTGCGCCTGTCGGGGCAGCGCATCGTGCTGGTCGAGCGTCGCGCCAAGTATCTGCTGATCAACGCCGAAGTCGGCACGCTGATCAGCCACTTGGGCATGTCGGGTAATTTGCGTCTGGTTGAAGCCGGATTGCCGGCGCTTAAGCACGAACACGTCGATATCGAGCTGGAGTCAGGGCTGGCGCTGCGCTACACCGATCCGCGCCGGTTCGGCGCGATGTTGTGGAGCAACGACCCGCTCAATCATGAACTGCTGATTCGCTTGGGGCCTGAGCCACTGACCGATCTGTTCGACGGCGAGCGCTTGTTTCAGCTATCACGCGGGCGGTCGATGGCGGTCAAGCCGTTCATCATGGACAACGCAGTGGTGGTCGGGGTCGGCAATATTTACGCGACCGAAGCGCTGTTCGCCGCCGGGATTGACCCGCGCCGCGAGGCCGGGGGCATTTCCCGGGGGCGCTATCTGAAGCTGGCGATAGAGATCAAACGCATTCTGGCCGCTGCCATCGAGCGCGGAGGTACGACGCTGCGCGATTTCATTGGCGGCGACGGTCAGCCGGGGTATTTCCAGCAGGAACTGTTTGTCTATGGCCGTGGCGGTGAACACTGCAAGGTCTGCGGTACCGGTTTGCGTGAAGTGAAGCTCGGCCAGCGTGCCAGTGTGTTCTGCCCGCGCTGCCAGACCTGAGACAACAGGCTGAAAAAGTCTTACGGTCTATAGTGAGTGGTCTCACTGTTCAGCCCGAAGGATCGTGCCATGAAATCCTTGCAAACCCTCGTTATTACGCTGCTGCTGTGTTCCAGTCTGGCGGTTCAGGCCACGGAAAACGGCAGCGGTGACCCGCGCTACACCATCCAGAATCCACCGGCCTACGCGATGATCGGCGACTTGCTGATTGCCCGACCTTTATTGGTGGTGGCGACGGTCATCGGTGCGGGGGCGTTCGTCGTGTCGTTGCCGTTCACCGCACTGGGCGGCGGGGTGGGCGATGCCGGGCAGGCGCTGGTAGTTGATCCGGCTAAAGCCGCTTTTGTGCGGTGCCTGGGGTGTATCGGGGAGGGGTTTGAGCAGCGCGAGTAAGCTGAGCAGGGATTTCCTGTGTGGCTGACGGCCCTTTCGCGAGCAAGCTCGCTCCCACATTGGAACGCATTTTAAATGTGGGAGCGAGCTTGCTCGCGAAGAGGCCCGAAAGAGCGCTACAAATCCGGCGGATCAAGCCTTGCCAGTGATCTTGCGGTATTTCTCCATCAACTGTTCTTCAGTCTCCGGATGCGCTTCGTCCAGCGGAATGCAATCCACCGGGCAGACCTGCTGGCATTGTGGTTCGTCGTAGTGGCCGACGCACTGGGTGCACAGGTTCGGGTCGATCACGTAGATCTCTTCGCCTTGGGAGATGGCGGCGTTCGGGCACTCGGGTTCGCAGACGTCGCAGTTGATGCAATCGTCGGTGATGATCAGGGACATGCTAACTCCAGCCGGGGCGGCAGGCCCGGGCGCTATAAATCAATGCGCGCAATTGTGCCGCATTGGCGAGCGCAGTGCACGCGGCTGCGATCAAGGGCACGAGACTGCAATCTTTTAAAAGCAAAAGATCACAGCCTTCGGCAGCTCCTACTTCTTGAAGCGCAGGGTCAACGCATCAGCCACGGCCGGGTGGACGAACTTGCTGATATCGCCGCCCAGCGCGGCAATTTCCCGCACCAGCGTCGAGGAAATGAACGAATAACGCTCGGACGGCGTGAGAAACAGGCTCTCCACATCCGGGGCCAACTGACGGTTCATGTTGGCCAGCTGGAATTCGTATTCGAAGTCCGACACCGCACGCAGGCCGCGCAGGAACACGTTAGCGTTCTGCTCTTTGGCGAAATGCGCCAGCAGTGTCGAGAAACCGACCACTTCCACGTTCGGCAGGTGTTTGGTCACTTCGCGAGCCAGTTCGACCCGTTGTTCCAGCGGGAACAGCGGGTTTTTCTTCGGGCTGGCAGCGACTGCAATAATCACGTGGTCGAACAGGCGCGAGGCGCGTTCGACCAGATCGCCATGGCCCTTGGTAATAGGGTCGAAGGTACCTGGGTACAACACTCGGTTCATCGCGTCGTCCTGGCGGGAGTCCGTTGGGGAGTCGGATGGTATCGCAGCCGTCCCGGTCGGCCAAGTCGCCTGTTGGGTAAGAAAGCACTATAGACGAGGCAATTAATTGGTTTTTTCACGGGTTTCTCAGCCGATCGGCGAGGGAAGTCGCCAGTTGCGCGGTCAGGCCATACACCGATAGCTGCGGGTTGGCGCCGATGCTGGTAGGGAACAGCGAGCCGTCGTGAATCGACAGATTAGCCAGTTGATGATGCCGGCCGAGACTGTCGGTGACTGCGCTTTTCGGCTCTTCGCCCATCGCGCAACCGCCCATGACGTGCGCGCTGCCCAGACGCGTGCGGTACAGCTCAAGGCTCAAACCATCGATCAACGTGCGGGCCTCGGCCAGGGTTTTCACGTAACGGGAGTCGGCGTGCATCGGCATCACCGCTTTCGCGCCGCCGGCGAACTGGATTTCGGCCATGACGTGAAAAGCCCGGCGCAAGCCTTCCCAGGCGTAGGGTGACACCTGATAGTCGAGCACCGGCGAACCATCGCCACGCAGCTCGACGGTGCCGCCCGTGCTGTCCGGGTGAAAACCGTCACGCAGCAAGGCCAGCATGGCGTGGGTGTGCGGCAGGTCCGCCATGTGTTGCGCGCTCTCTGCGCCAAAGCCGCCGAGCAGGGTGGCAGCCAAGGCCGGATGCAACGGCGGCACTTCGAGTTTGAAGGCCATCGGCCCGCTGGTGCCGTCCTTCCACTGGAAATGGTCGGAGTAGATCGACTGCGGCGCCCCGTAAAACGGGTTGATGACTTCGTCGAAGCGCGCTGCGGACATGTTCACCGGGTGCAGGAAGGTACGTTTTCCCAGGGTTTTATGTGGGTCCGCAGCATCCGAACGCAGCAGCAGCGCCGGGCTGTTGATGCCGCCGCCGGCGAGCACGTAATGCCGCGCCTTGACCGTGATCTTGCGCCCGGTCGGCGTGACGCAACGTTCGTCCATCGCCACGCATTGCAGGCCAGTGACCTTGTCGCCGTTGATCAGCAGCTTCTCCGCGCGGGCGAGATAAAGCAGTTCGCCGCCCTTTTCCAGAGTCGCCGGAATGGTCGTGACCATCATCGATTGTTTGGCATTGGTCGGACAGCCCATGCCGCAATAGCCGAGGTTCCAGCAGCCGCGCACGTTACGTGGGATCACGTGCCAGCTATAGCCAAGTTGTTCGCAGCCTTTACGGATCACGTCGTTGTTGGCATTGGGTGGCACCCTCCACGGGGCGACGCCGAGGCGCTGCTCCATTTTCTCGAACCACGGCGCCATCTCGGCAGGGCTGTGACCTTTGACGTTGTGTTCCTTGGCCCAGTGCTCGAGGGTCGGCTCCGGGGTGCGAAAGCTCGAGGTCCAGTTGATCAGCGTCGTGCCGCCGACCGCGCGGCCCTGAAGAATGGTGATCGCGCCGTCCTTGCTCATGCGCCCGATGCCTTCCTGATAAAGGCTGCTGTAGGCCTTGTCTTCGAGCATTTTGAAATCTGAACTGGTTTTCAGCGGGCCTTCTTCGATCAGCAGAACTTTGTAGCCGGCAGCGCTGAGGATTTCTGCCGTGGTGCCGCCACCGGCGCCGCTGCCGATGATGGCCACGTCGGCTTCAAGGCTGAGATCGTCGCTCAGTTGTGCGCCGTTGTAGGTTTTCCAGCCTCGGGCGAGGCCTTCGCGGAACGGGTCGGGTACGGGCATCGATCAGGTTCTCTTGTTTTTGTTGTTCTGGCGGGCCTCATCGCGAGCAGGCTCACTCCTACAGGGGAATGCATTTCAAATGTGGGAGCGAGCTTGCTCGCGAAGGGAGCGACACGGTTTCAGACGCTAGGCGGCCCTGGATAACCGCAATGCGCCCACGATTCTGCGCGGGTATACCAGGCCATCATCACCATCTGCTGCAACGAGCTATGCCCCATGCGCAACAAATTCAATGAGCTGTTTTCCCAGCGATCAAGGAAATGCCGCATGGCCTCGGCACTGGCGTTCTCCCAACTGCCCCAGATCCCGGTGAGTGGCCCGCGCGTCACGGCCATGCCGAGTACGTCGAACAGTTGCCGGGTGAGCTTGAGCATTTCCGGCGACAGGTGATCAAGGCTGTAGTCCAGCGACTTGAGCGTGCCATCAACCGCGCTCGGCATCTTCTCGGCTGCCACGGCGCCGTCGAGCATCACCGGAATCAGTGCGCGCAGAAACAGCAGGTCGCCGTCGCGCAACGAGACAAAGCCGTTGGCCGCGACGCTCGACGAACAGCCACTTAGGCTGGCGCCGAGTCCGGCGGTGGCGAGAAACGCCGTGGCGCCAAGGCTGAATTTCAGCAGGCCACGGCGCGACAGTGCAGGTGTTTCGGTCAGGCTTGGGTGCATTTTTTTTATTACCCGGCGATGACAAAGGTTTAGCGAATGAACAGCTTCTGGATCAGTTTCTGAATCGATGTGCCGTAGGGTGGGTAAATCAGTCGGGCTGCGTTGAACCGCTGTTTAATCAGCACGCCCTTGGCTTTGCTGAAGGTCAGGAAACCTTCGTGACCGTGGTAGTGGCCCATGCCCGAAGCGCCGATGCCACCGAATGGCATATCGTCCTGAGCCACATGCAGCAAGGTGTCGTTCAGGCACACACCGCCGGAATGAGTTTCGTGTAGCACCCGGTTCTGTTCGCGTTTGTCGTAGCCAAAGTAGTAAAGAGCCAGAGGACGTGGCCGCTGATTGATGTAAGCAAATGCCTGCTCCAGGTCCTGATACGGCACGATCGGCAGCAGCGGGCCGAAGATTTCGTCCTGCATCACCGTCATCTCATCACTGACATTCAGCAGCACACTGTGCGGCATGCGTCGGCCCTGGCCCTGCTCGAACAGCGGAATCAACAGCGCTCCCTTGCTGGTGGCGTCGCTTACATAACCGTTGAGCCGCGCCAGTTGGCGTTCGTTGATGATCGCCGTGTAGTCCGGATTGTCGGTGAGTGTCGGGTAAAAACCCTGCACCGCCTGGCGATAGGCTTCGACAAAAGCACCGACCCGGTCTTCCGGCACCAGCACGTAATCCGGGGCAACGCAGGTCTGGCCGGCGTTGAGGGTTTTACCGAAGGCTATGCGCTCGGCGGCATCTTTGAGCGGTACATCGCGGGAGACGATGGCCGGCGACTTGCCGCCCAGTTCCAGGGTGACCGGGGTGAGGTTTTCGGCGGCGGCGCGCATCACGTGTTTGCCGATGCTGGTGGCGCCGGTAAACAGCAAGTGGTCGAAGCGCAAGCGCGAGAACGCCACGCCGATGTCGGCTTCACCGAGCACCACGCAGACCAGGTCTTCGGGGAAGATCCGCGCCAGCAATTCCTTGAGCAATAGGCCGGTGGCGGGGGTTGATTCACTGAGTTTGAGCATCACCCGGTTACCCGCCGCCAAGGCGCCGACCAGTGGGCCGACGGCCAGATACAACGGGTAGTTCCACGGCACGATGACGCCAACCACGCCCAATGGTTGATACACCACTTTTGCCGAAGCGGGCTGAAACGCGATGCCGACCTTGCGCCGCGAAGCTTTCATCCAGCCTTTGAGATGGCGGTTGGCGTAATGAATGCCGTGCAGGCTCGGCATCAGTTCGGCGAGCAAGGTTTCGTCGGCGCTGCGATGGCTGAAATCGGAGCTGATCGCCTCGATCAAGGCCTGACGCTCGTTGCTGAGCAAATCACTCAGGGCCTTGAGCCATTGCTGGCGCTGGGCGGCGGGCGGCATCGGATTGGCGGCATACGCAGCCCGCTGCGCCTCGAACAACCGGTCCAGTTCGGCCAGCGGTTGTTGCAGCGTTTGCAGGTAAGCAACGTCGGCAGTCATGGTCTGCTCCGGATTTATTGTAGTGATGAACTTTTTAGAGTCTATGCTCTAGAAAGTCAAATGACTTCCTTGCACGGCAGTGTTTTATCCATTTCCGGTTAGGTCGTAAGATGCTCCCCAACGCACTCTGAATTAAAGCTCAAGCCATGGCCCCACGAATAAAAACCAGCGAGCGTATCGTGCTGAACAGCCTTGAGCTGTTCAATCAGCAGGGTGAGCGCAGCATCAGCACCAATCATATTGCCGCCCACATGGAGATTTCTCCGGGCAACCTGTACTACCACTTCCCCAACAAGCAGGCGATCATCGCCGTGTTGTTCAGTGAGTACGAAAGCCTCGTGGACAGCTTTCTGCGTCCGCCGCAGGGGCGCGCGGCGACGGTCGAGGACAAGCGTTTCTATCTCAAGGAATTGCTCTCGGCGATGTGGCGCTACCGCTTTCTGCACCGCGATCTGGAGCATCTGCTCGACAGCGATCCGGAACTGGCCGCCCGCTATCGGCGCTTTTCCCAGCGCTGCGTGATTCAGGGCGCGGCGATCTACGAAGGTTTTGTTTCCGCCGGGATCCTTGATATGGATCGCGTGCAGATCGAATCCCTGACCCTCAATGCCTGGATCATCCTGACGTCCTGGGTGCGCTTCCTGTGCACCACGCGCGAAAACTCCAACCACCTCAGTGAACAAGCTATTAAACGTGGCGTGTATCAGGTACTGGTGCTTGAAGCCGGGTTTGTCACCGAGCAGGCGCGTGACGAGGTCAATGCGTTGTTCGAGGAATTCTACGTGCCGCTGGCCCAGGCCCTCGAAGACGTGAAATAAACCGTTCTGTTGAAATCCCTCAGGGAGCCCGTTATGCCGATTGCGCAACTGATCAGCCCCGAAGCACTGGACGCCCGCAAGGTGCAGCCGGGACTGGTGATTCTCGATTGTCGTTTTGCCCTCGAAGACCCGGACTACGGTCAGCGCAGCTATGCCGAAGGGCACATTGCCGGGGCGAGCTTTGCCGACCTTGAGCGTGACCTCAGCGGTAAAGTGGTCAAAGGCGTGACTGGCCGTCACCCGTTGCCCGAGCCGGCGGCGTTGATCGAGCGGCTGCAGGCGTGGGGCATCAACAAGGACAGCGACGTGGTTTTGTACGACGACGGTCCCGGTGCCTACGCGGCACGGGCGTGGTGGTTGCTGGCGTGGCTGGGCAAGCGCGATGGCGTGTTCATTCTCGATGGCGGGCTCAAGGCGTGGCATGCGGCGGGGCTGCCGCTGAGCCTGGATGCGCCGACGGTTACCCGTGGCAATTTCAGTGGCCAGCCGGACACCCGCCTGCTGCTCAGCGCCGAGCAACTGCAACAGCGCCTTGGTCAACCGGCGCTGACGTTGATCGATGCCCGGGCTTTGCCGCGTTTCAAAGGTGAGGTCGAGCCGATTGATCCGGTTGCCGGGCATATTCCCGGTGCGCAATGCGCGGCGTTCACCGACAACCTCGGCAGCGATGGACAATTCCTGCCGGCGGATCAACTCAAGCAGCGTTTTGCCGCGAAGCTCGGTGAGCGTTCGCCAGCGGATCTGGTTGCGTATTGCGGGTCCGGCGTGACGGCGTGTCACAACCTGTTTGCCTTGTGTCTGGCGGGTTATCCGTTGGGATCGTTGTATGCCGGATCGTGGAGTGAGTGGATCAACGAGCCTTCGCGCGGTATCGCCACCGGCGAATAACCAACATCTGTGGGAGCGAGCCTGCTCGCGAAGGTGTCGGATCAGTCGACATTAATGTTGAATGAACAACCGCTTTCGCGAGCAGGCTCGCTCCCACATTGGTTATTCGTTGTCTGAAGGAAGCTGTCGGGCGCTGCGGTAAGCGGCGGGCCCGACACCATAAGCCTGTTTGAACTGTCGGCTCAAATGGCTCTGGTCGGCAAAACCCAATTGCGTGGCGACCTCCACGGGCAGGCAGCCATGTTGCAGGAGTGCGCGGGCCTGGGCGATGCGCTGCTGCATCAGCCAGGTGTGCGGCGGCATGCCGGTGGCGCGACGGAATACTCGGGCGAAATGGAAGGGTGACAGATTGACCGCCGCCGCGAGCTCTTCCAGCGATGGCGGCGCCGCCAGTTGCGCGCGCAGCAGTTCTTTGCCCAACAGCACCGCGCGGTGTTCCTTGCCGGCTCGGCCGGGCACGGGCACTGCCGCATGGCGCTGCAACAGCCGCAACATCATCTCGCGCCACACCGTCTGCTGTTGCAGCGCGGTGGTCGGGCTTTCGAGCAGACGGTGCAACTGCGCAAAGCCGTTGACCAGATCCGCATCGCGATACAACGTGGCGCTGAACGCCGGCAGGTTGCTGGTGGACAGCTCCAGCTCATCCAGCAGCGAAACGATTTGCGCGGTATCGGGATAAAACGCCCGATACAGCCAGCCATCCTCGGTGCCCTTGTGTCCGGTGTGCAGCTCGTCCGGATTGATCAACACCAGCGTGCCGCTGCCCGCCAGATGCTCGGCGCCGCGATAGCGATAACGCTGGGCGCCGGCCATGATCATGCCGATCACATAGCCGTCATGCACATGCGGGGCGAAGCGATGCTCGATGTAGCGCGCCGACAGCAACTCGACCCCGGCCAGCGGCGCGGTTTGCCAGAAGCGGATCGACTCGCCCTGATCGCTCATGCGGACACGCGAGCCAGCCACTGCGGGATGCGTCGTTCCAGGTAGTAACCGGGCTGACGCAGCGAGCCTTCGACAAAGCCGACATGCCCACCGCGTGCCTGCAATTCGAAGACGGTTGACGCCGATAGCTCATTGGCCTGCGGCAAACTGTGCGGGAACACGAAAGGATCGTCCGCCGCCTGAATGATCAGGGTCGGCGTGCGGATCTCGCCGAGGAAATAGCGGCTAGAAGCGCGACGATAGTAATCCTCGGCATCCTCGAACCCGTGCAACGGCGCGGTTACCCGGCCATCGAAATCCCAGAAGGTGCGCATGTTTTCCAGCGAGCCGAGGGCGGCCAGCGCGGCGAGTCCTTCTTCACGCCCGTCGTGTTGAAACTGCCGCTGCTTGTTCTTGATATAGGCGACCATCTCGCGCATGAAGTGCGCCTGATAGACCTTGGAAAATCCCTGGCCGATGCGGTCGGCGCATTGGTCGAGGCGAAACGGCACTGATACCGCCACGGCGCCGAGCACGCCGCTGGCGCTGCCGGTTTCCCCGAGGTGTTTAAGCAGCACGTTGCCGCCCAGGGAGTAGCCGACGGCATACAGCGGTGCCAGCGGTCGTTTGGCGCGCAGATGTCTGATGGTTTCGGCGAGGTCTTCGCTGGCGCCGGAGTGATAGCTGCGCGGCAGCAAATTCGGTTCGCCAGAGCAGCCGCGCCAGTTCAACGCAACACTGGCCCAGCCTTGATCAGCCAGTGACTTCTGGATGCCCGCTACATAAGGCGAATTGGAGGACCCGGTCAGACCGTGTAACACCAGCACCAGTGGTGCATCGGCGGTGTGCGGGCCGTGCCAGTCGAGATCGAGAAAGTCGCCATCCTCAAGCCACAGGCGTTCGCGTTCACGCTCGATATGTACGGTTTTGCGCCACAGCGGCCCCCACAAGGTTTGCAGGTGCGGATTGCCGAGGCCGAAGGCGGGGTTGAAGCGTTCTGAAGAGGCGGACACGATGGTTCTCGATGCAGAGCGGCGACCCTGTTGGAAGGGGCGCCGCTTATTCAGACCGGTCGGTTAACCGGCGATCTCTGCCGTACGTTGCCACAACGCGTAATAAACCCGGCCGGATTTCTGTTCGCGATGCAGGCGCCAGTTGCCCGGCAGGCCCAGCGTCGATGGCGCCGTTTCGCTTTCAGTGTAGATCCACGAGTCCGGCGCCAGCCACTGGCGCTCTTCGAGCAAGGTGCAGACGGCAGGCAGCAGGTTCTGGTTGAACGGCGGGTCGAGGAATACCAGGTCGAACGGTGTTGCGGTCTGGGTTTCCAGATAACGCAGGGCGTCGGCGGTCTGCACCTGGCCGTTGGTGCAGCGCAGGGTGCCGAGGTGTTCTTTCAGGCTGGACACCGCAATGTTGCTGGCATCCAGTGCCTGACCCATGGCCGCGCCACGGGACAGCGCTTCGAGAAACAGCGCGCCACTGCCGGCGAACGGATCAAGCACCTTGGCCCCTTCAACGTACGGTGCGAGCCAGTTGAACAAGGTTTCACGCACGCGATCCGGCGTCGGGCGCAGGCCCGGTGCGTCGGGGAAGCTCAGCTTGCGGCTGCGCCATTGGCCGCCAATGATGCGCAACTGGTTCACACCGTTGTGAACGTTTTGCGCAGGTTTCTTGGGTGCTCGAGTCGCCATTAATGCTCCGGAACCCCGAGCGGTTGCTCGGCAGGTTTATCAGATGGGGCCGGTAACGGCTTTTGCGGCACGGTCGGGCCAGCGGTGACGATGACCATTTTGTCCGTGCTCAGGTGTTTGTTCAGAGCGTCGCGGACTTGTTCCACGGTCAGGCTTTGCGACTGACGCATGAAGTCGTCCAGATAGCTCAGCGGCAGATTATAGAAGCCCATCGCGCCGAGTTGGCCGACGATATCGGCATTGCTCGCGGTGGACAGCGGGAAACTGCCGGCCAGTTCGCGTTTGGCGTCGTCGAGTTCCTTCTGCGTCGGCCCGGTTTTCAGGTAATCGGCAAGCACGTCCTGCACCAGTTTCAGGGTGCCTTCGCTCATTTCCGCGCGGGTTTGCAGGTTGATCATGAACGGGCCACGTACCTGCATCGGGCTGAACGCCGAGTACACGCCGTAGGTCAGGCCGCGCTTCTCGCGCACTTCACTCATCAGGCGCGTGCCGAAACCGCCGCCACCGAGGATCTGGTTGCCCATCGACAGCGCGGCGTAATCCGGATCGTCACGGTCGATACCCAGTTGCGCGATCATCAGATTGGTCTGCTTCGACGGGAACTCGATATGGCCTGTGCTGGCCTTCGGTTCCTGTGGCTGGGCGATCTTCGCCAGCGCCGGGCCTTTCGGCAGGGCAGAAGAGACCTGATTGGCAATTGCTTCGGCGTCCGCCCGCGACAGGTCGCCGACCAGCGCGATCACCACGTTGCCAGCGGCGTAGGCCTTGGCGTGGAACTCACGCAACTGCGCGAGGGTGATCTTCGGCACGCTCTGCGGGTTACCGTCACTCGAATGCGCGTACGGGTGATCGCCGTACAAGCGCTTCATCAGCTCAAGGCTGGCGAGTTTGCCGGGGTTCTGTTTCTGGTATTCGAAACCGGCGAGCAGCTGGTTCTTGATGCGTGCGAACGAATCGGCCGGGAAGGTCGGTTTGCCAACCACTTCCGCAAACAGCTTCAGCGCCGGTCCACGCTTGTCGGTGGCACTCAAGCTGCGTAGCGAAGCCAGCGCCATGTCCTTGAAAGCACCGTTGCCGAAATCCGCACCGAGGCCTTCGAAGCCTTGCGCGATGGCGCCGACGTCTTTACCGGCGACACCTTCGTTGAGCATTGCGTTGGTCAGCACCGCCAGACCCGACGCGCTGCCGTCCTGGCTGCTGCCGGCGGCGAAGATCAGGCGCATGTCGAACATCGGCAGCTCATGGGCTTCGACGAACAATACTTTGGCGCCTTCGGCGGTGTTCCAGGTTTGCACGTCGAGTTTGCGGCTGGCCGGGGCCTTGCCGTCGAGTTCGGTCAGTGATTGCAGCTTCTGGCTGGTCTTGGCGTTGTCGAGGGCTTCGCTGGCATTGCTGTCAGCGCCAGGCGACAGGTAGAGCGCGGCAGAGCCGATCACCGCCACGGCGATCAGGCCGAGCAGCAGGCGTGGGGATTTGCGCTTACTCATGAGTCGTCTCCAGTGGCAGGACGTGGGCGACGCTGAGACGTTCGCGGGTGAAATACAGCTTGGCGGCATTCTGGATGTCTTGCGGGGTCACGCTTTCCAGATCGGCGAGTTCGGTGTCCATCAGTTTCCACGACAGACCTACGGTCTCGAGTTGACCGATGGCGGTGGCCTGACTGGTGATCGAATCACGTTCGAAGACCAGACCGGCAATCACTTGTGCTCGCACGCGCTCCAGTTCTTCAGCGGACGGTGCGGTGGTTTTCAGTTGTTCCAGCAGTTTCCACAAGCCCGCCTCGGCTTGCGCGATAGTCTTTTTCTTCTGGGTGTTCGGGGTTGCCGACAGGGTGAACAGACTGTCGCCACGGGTATAGGCGTCGTAGCTCGACGAACCGCCGGAGACCAGCTCTTCGCCGCGCTCCAGTTGCGTCGGGATGCGCCCGCTGTAACCGCCGTCGAGCAACGCCGAGATCAGGCGCAAGGCGTTGACCGAGCGTTTGTCTTCAGCCGTGGCAATGCTTGGCACGTTGAAACCGAGCATCAAGCTAGGCAACTGAGTCTGCACGTGCAGGGTGATCTGGCGTTCGCCGGGTTCGGCCAGCTCCAGCGGTTTTTTCGCTGGCGGCACGTCGCGCTTGGCGATCGGGCCGAAATAGCGCTGGGCGAGGGTTTTCACTTCGTCCGGAGTAACGTCACCGACTACGACCAGCGTGGCGTTGTTCGGCACGTACCAGGATTGGTACCAGTGGCGCAGCTCCTCGACTTTCATCCGGTCGAGGTCGGCCATCCAGCCAATGGTTGGCGTGTGGTAACCGCTGGCCGGGTAGGCCATGGCCTTGTAGCGCTCGTAAGCCTTGGACATCGGCTTGTCATCGGTGCGCAAACGGCGCTCTTCCTTGATGACTTCGATTTCCTTGGCGAACTCGTCGGCCGGCAGGCGCAGATTGGCCATGCGGTCGGCTTCCAGTTCGAATGCTACACCCAGACGGTCGCGGGCCAGCACCTGGTAATAAGCGGTGAAATCGTCGCTGGTGAAGGCGTTCTCTTCGGCGCCGAGGTCACGCAGGATCAGCGAGGCTTCGCCGGGACCGACTTTTTCACTGCCCTTGAACATCATGTGCTCAAGCGCGTGGGACAGACCGGTCTGGCCCGGGGTTTCGTAGCTGGAGCCGACCTTGTACCAGACCTGCGAGACCACCACCGGCGCGCGATGGTCTTCGCGCACGACGACCTTGAGGCCGTTGTCGAGGGTGAATTCGTGAGTCGGTTGCGGGTCGGCCGCCAGGGCCGAAAGGGGCAGGCAGACTGTGCTGAGCAGCAGGCCTGCAGCGCGGCGGGCTAGAGCATTCATTCGTTTTTTAACCTGTTGGGCTGCCCGCTTGGTCTTAGCGTCGGCGGGCGAGAGGGTGCTAGGATACTGATCCGTTTTACCGGCGACCACGCCTATCAGGTTTTCAGACCTGATCTGGCTGAATGGGTTTGCGGCAGAAAGCTACGGTTTATCGACTAAACTTCGCTTTTTCGCCGAATTTGCCGGTTTAGTCCTTCGTTTATACGATTCTTTGAGGTGCCGCTGGCGCCTCGACAAAATGTTGCGCGTGAACAAGCTGGATGAAACACAGTCTGTTCTGCATCGAATATTTATTTGCCGGGGCGCCCTTATGGCGCGTCGCTACCGTGAGATAGCCGTCCTCCATGTTTGGTTCCAACGACGACAAGAAGACCCCAGCTGCGGCTGGCGAGAAGAAAAGCCTGTTCGGATGGCTGCGTAAGAAACCGCAGGAACCCGTCGTCGAACAGCCGCCGGTGACTCCTGAGCCAGCGCCTGCGCCGGCTCCAGTCATAGAAGAAGAGCCGGCACCGATTGTGCTGCCGATTGCCGAGCCGGTGTTGCAACCGGTTGAGCCTGAGCCTGAAGCGCCTGTGGCGGCTGAGCTACCACTGACTCCTGCGGCTGAACCGTGGCTGACCTTGCCGGTGGCGGAAGAGCCGGTGGCGTTGGTTGAAGAGGCTGCGCCGCATATCACCCCGATGATTCCTGCGCCTGCTGCGTTCGTTCCAGAGGTTGCTCCGGCGCCGGTGGTTGAGCCGGTTGTCGAGCCTGCGCCGGTTGTTGTCGAGCCTGTTGCGCCCGTGTTTGTTGCGCCAGTTGTTCAACAGCCTGCACCTGCACCTGCACCTGCACCTGCACCTGCACCTGCACCTGCACCTGCACCTGTACCGGTATCGGTCGTCGCTGCGCCAGTTGTGCCGGTTGAAGTGGTTACCGAGGCCCCAGTCGAAGCCCCGCGCACCGAAGAAGCCAAAGCCGGTTTCTTCGCCCGCCTCAAGCAAGGCCTGTCGAAAACCAGCGCCAGCATCGGCGAGGGCATGGCCAGCCTGTTCCTCGGCCGCAAAACCATCGATGACGATCTGCTCGATGACCTCGAAACCCGTCTGCTCACCGCCGACGTCGGCGTCGAAGCCACCACGCAGATCATCCAGCGCCTGACCCAGAAGGTCGCCCGCAAAGAGCTGGCCGACGCCGACGCGCTGTACAAATCCCTGCAGGCCGAACTGGCGGCGATGCTCAAGCCGGTCGAACAACCGCTGAAAATCGTTTCGCAGAACAAGCCGTTCGTGATTCTGGTGGTGGGCGTCAACGGCGCCGGCAAAACCACCACCATCGGCAAACTGGCGAAGAAGCTGCAACTGGAAGGCAAGAAAGTCATGCTCGCCGCCGGTGACACCTTCCGCGCCGCTGCCGTGGAACAGCTGCAAGTCTGGGGCGAGCGCAACAAGATCCCGGTCATCGCCCAGCACACCGGCGCCGACTCGGCTTCGGTGATCTTCGACGCCGTGCAGGCCGCCAAGGCCCGTGGTATCGATGTATTGATCGCCGACACCGCCGGTCGCCTGCACACCAAAGACAACCTGATGGAAGAACTGAAAAAAGTTCGCCGGGTGATCGGCAAGCTCGACGCCGACGCGCCGCACGAAGTGCTGCTGGTGCTCGACGCCGGCACCGGCCAGAACGCCATCAACCAGGCCAAGCAATTCAACCAGACCGTCGAACTGACCGGCCTGGCGCTGACCAAGCTCGACGGTACCGCCAAGGGCGGGGTGATTTTCGCCCTCGCCAAGCAGTTCGGCCTGCCGATCCGCTACATCGGCGTCGGTGAAGGCATCGACGATTTGCGTACCTTTGAAGCCGAACCCTTTGTCCAGGCACTGTTTGCCGAGCGGGAGCGTTCATGATTCGTTTCGAACAGGTCGGTAAACGCTACCCGAACGGTCACGTCGGCTTGCATGAGCTGAGCTTTCGAGTCCGTCGTGGCGAGTTCTTGTTTGTCACCGGCCACTCCGGCGCCGGTAAATCCACGTTGTTGCGCCTGTTGCTGGCGATGGAGCGTCCGACCAGCGGCAAACTGCTGCTGGCCGGGCAAGACCTGAGCACCATCAGCAACGCGCAGATTCCGTTCCTGCGTCGGCAGATCGGCGTGGTGTTCCAGAATCACCAACTGCTGTTCGATCGCACGGTGTTCAACAACGTCGCCTTGCCGCTGCAGATTCTTGGCTTGTCCAAGGCCGAAATCGCCAAGCGTGTCGACTCGGCGCTGGAGCGCGTGGCGCTGTCGGATAAAACCGATCTGTACCCGGGCGACCTGTCCACCGGTCAGCAACAGCGCGTCGGCATCGCCCGCGCCATCGTGCACCGCCCGGCCTTGCTGCTGGCGGACGAACCGACCGGTAACCTCGACCCGCGTCTGGCGGCGGAAATCATGGGCGTATTCGAAGACATCAACCGTCTGGGCACCAGCGTGCTGATCGCCAGTCACGACCTGGCACTGATCGCGCGCATGCGTCACCGCATGCTGACCCTCCAACGCGGCCGATTGATTGGCGACGGGGAGGCCGGGGAATGAGTGCCACACGCAGTCCGAAGGTTTCCGAACGCGTGGCCCCGAAAGCCGCCGATCCGCAGCCACCGAAGAAGAAAAAACACGACGAAGACGATGGCCCGGACTTCGCCACGCTGTTCCGTGCCTGGGTCGAAAGCCATCGCGCCAGTCTGCTCGACAGCCTGCGTCGTCTCGGCAAGCAGCCGATCGGCAGCTTCTTCACCTGCATGGTGATGGCGGTCGCGCTGAGTCTGCCAATGGGCTTGTCCCTGTTGCTCAACAACGTCGAGCGTCTTGGCGGTTCGTGGCAGCGTGCGGCGCAGATTTCGCTGTATCTGCAACTCGACGCCAGCCCGGAGCAGGGCGAGTCGTTGCGCGAGCAGATCAAAGGCATGCCCGGCGTAGCGGATGCTGAATATGTCGGCCGCGATCAGGCGCTGGAAGAGTTTCAGCAGCAATCCGGGTTGGGCGAAGCCCTGCGCGAGCTGCCGGAGAACCCGTTGCCGGGCGTGGTGCTGGTCACCCCGAACGAGGTCGACAAGCCGACGCTGGAAGCATTAAGACAAAAACTTTCCGAATTGCCCAAGGTACAACAGGCGCAACTTGATCTAGTCTGGGTCGAGCGTTTGGCCGCGATCCTCAAGCTTGGCGATCGTTTTGTCTTCGGTCTGACGGTGCTGCTGGTTTCTGCATTACTTTTGGTGATAGGCAATACCATTCGTCTTCATATTGAAAACCGCCGCACCGAGATAGAAGTGATTAAACTCGTCGGCGGCACTGACAGTTATGTGCGTCGCCCTTTCCTTTATATGGGCGCGTTGTATGGCTTCGGTGCGGGGCTACTGTCCTGGGGTGTATTGGCGTTCGGCCTGAACTGGCTGAACGATGCGGTGGTTGGACTGGCCGGCTTGTACGGCAGTGATTTCGCGCTGGCCGGAGTGCCAGTTGCCGACGGTCTGTCGCTCTTGCTTGGCGCGGTGCTGTTGGGTTATATCGGTGCATGGATTGCAGTCGCACGCCATCTCAGGGAGCTGGCGCCGAAGTAGAATCTTTTTTGCGCGTGATTGACCTCGCGGTTTTTTTGGGAACTTGCACTTGAATTCCCGGTCAATTTTTCGCAGTGCCGAGAGGCACGAGTATGTAAGTGGGAGGTTTTTTCGTATGACCAATTCTTTGCAACCTGCGTATGCGTTGGTTCCGGGTGCGAACCTGGAAGCCTACGTGCACACCGTCAACAGCATTCCATTGCTGACGCCGGAGCAGGAGCGTGAACTGGCCGAGAGTCTCTACTATGAGCAGGATTTGGGGGCGGCTCGGCAGATGGTGCTCGCCCACCTGCGTTTTGTCGTACACATTGCCCGTAGCTATTCCGGCTACGGTCTGGCTCAGGCTGACCTGATCCAGGAAGGTAACGTCGGCCTGATGAAGGCTGTGAAGCGCTTCAACCCGGAAATGGGCGTGCGTCTGGTGTCGTTCGCCGTGCACTGGATCAAGGCGGAAATTCACGAGTTCATCCTGCGCAACTGGCGCATTGTGAAAGTCGCGACCACCAAGGCCCAGCGCAAGCTGTTCTTCAACCTGCGCAGCCAGAAAAAACGTCTGGCGTGGCTGAACAACGAGGAAGTCCACCGTGTGGCGGAAAGCCTCGGCGTCGAGCCGCGTGAAGTGCGCGAAATGGAAAGTCGCCTGACCGGCCATGACATGGCTTTCGACCCGGCTGCTGAAGCCGACGACGACAGCGCTTTCCAGTCGCCGGCCAACTACCTGGAAGACCACCGGTACGACCCGGCGCGTCAACTGGAAGATGCCGATTGGAGCGACAACTCCAACCACAACCTGCACGAAGCGCTGGAAGTGCTGGACGAACGTAGCCGCGACATCCTTTACCAGCGCTGGCTGGCCGAAGAGAAAGCCACGCTGCACGACCTGGCGCAGAAGTACAACGTGTCGGCCGAGCGGATCCGTCAGCTCGAGAAGAGCGCGATGAACAAGCTCAAGTTGTCGATCGCCGCATAACCGGCGAGTAGGCAATAAAAAACGCCCCGATCAGCGATGATCGGGGCGTTTTCATTTCAGGCTTCACACAAAATCCATGTGGGAGCGAGCTTGCTCGCGAAAGCGGAGAGTCAGTCACCGCCACTGCTGAATGATCCACCGCATTCGCGAGCAAGCTCGCTCCCACAGGGGATCTTCAGCGTTATTCAGACCAAGGTGCGCGGCGCGAATCGTTGAGCCCCAACAGATAACTATCCCCACCCAGCTGACTCATCTGCTGACGAATCCACCCGGCCCGGCGCGAGACATAAGCGGTCGGATGGCTAGCACTCCAGACACGCGGATTGGGCAGAACAGCCGCCAGATAACTCGCCTGCTGCCGCGACAACGACTTCGCGCTCACACCAAAGTGATGGCGGGCTGCGGCTTCGGCGCCAAACACCCCGTCATCCCACTCGACGCTGTTGAGATACACCTCAAGAATCCGCTGCTTGGGCCAGAACACCTCGATCAGCGCGGTAAACCACGCCTCCAGGCCTTTACGCAGATAGCTGCGGCCGGCCCACAGAAACAGGTTTTTCGACACCTGCTGGCTCAAGGTGCTGGCGCCGCGAATCGACCCGCCAAGCTCGTTGTGGGCCAACGCTGCCTGGATCGCACTGAAATCAAAGCCCCAATGCTCGGGAAACTTCTGATCCTCACCGGCCATGACCGCGACTTTGAGGTCATCGGAGATCTCGTCCCACGGCTTCCACGTGCGTTGCAGGTCAATCGGCTCGCCATCGACCCAGGATTCGACCTTGCGCTCGACCATCAACGCCGTGCCCGGCGGTGGCACGAAGCGAAACACCAGCACCAGCAAAATGCTGCCGCCCGCGAACCAGAGCAGGGCCTTCGTGAGACGACGGAAAATAGTACGCAGCATAGAGATGGCTTGGCCGAACCGGTGGAGCGGGCCATTATACAGACCCTGCCGATCGCGTCTGACTGGAGTTCCCAATGCTGCGTGGCTTTTTGATGCTGGCCGCTTTTTTCGGTTTCACCGGGGTCGCCTTGGGTGCATTCGCCGCCCATGGCCTGAAAAACCGCCTGACACCCGAGTATCTGGCGATCTTCCATACCGGCGTCACCTATCAATTGGTGCACACCTTGGCGCTGTTTGGTGTGGCGCTGTTGGCCACGCAGATTCAGGGCCGACTGGTCACTTGGGCCGGCGTGTCATTCACCATTGGCATCCTGTTGTTCTCTGGCAGTCTGTATGTGCTGACCATGACCGGCATCAGCAAGCTCGGCATCATCACCCCATTTGGTGGCCTGGCGTTCCTGATTGGCTGGCTATGCCTGGGCCTCGCCGCCTGGCGCTTGCAACCAACCGCTTGACGCTTGGTGCTGACCTTTAGGTCATGATCGGGCTAGAATGCCAGCCCCTAAAAATGATGGCGGCGTTACGCATGCGCATTCAGTTGAACGGCGAATCCCTTGAACTGCCCGACGGCGAGACCGTTGCGGCCCTGATCACTCGTCTGGAACTGACCGGACGTCGAGTGGCAGTCGAACTCAATCTGGATATCGTCCCGCGCAGCCAGCATGCCGATACCACCCTCAATGATGGTGACAACGTCGAAGTGGTGCACGCCATCGGCGGCGGCTGATCGCCAGGTCTGCAAGGGCACAGAATTCTGCAAGACCCTCACTCCTAAAGAGGATTCCCCATGAGCATCGTTCGTAGCGACAAGCCTTTTGTGCTGGCCGGTCGTACTTACCAGTCGCGTTTGCTGGTCGGTACCGGCAAGTACCGTGACATGGAAGAAACCCGTCAGGCCATCGAAGCCTCGGGTGCCGAGATCGTCACCTTCGCCGTGCGCCGCACCAACCTGGGCCAGATCGAAGGCGAACCGAACCTGCTCGACGTGCTGTCGCCGGAGCGCTACACCTTCCTGCCGAACACCGCTGGATGCTACGACGCCATCGAAGCCGTGCGCACCTGCCGCCTGGCCCGTGAGCTGCTCGATGGCCACAATCTGGTGAAGCTGGAAGTGCTGGCCGACCAGAAGACCCTGTTCCCTAACGTCATCGAAACCCTTAAGGCTGCAGAAACGCTGGTCAAGGAAGGCTTCGACGTGATGGTGTACACCAGCGATGACCCGATCATCGCCCGCCAACTGGCGGAAATCGGCTGCATCGCGGTCATGCCGCTGGCCGGTTTGATTGGTTCCGGTCTGGGGATCTGCAACCCGTACAACCTGCAGATCATCCTCGAAGAAGCCAAAATCCCTGTGCTGGTCGATGCCGGTGTCGGCACTGCGTCCGATGCGACCATCGCCATGGAACTGGGTTGCGATGCGGTGCTGATGAACTCGGCCATCGCCCACGCCCAGCAGCCGGTGATGATGGCTGAAGCCATGAAACACGCCATCGTTGCAGGCCGTCTGGCCTACCTCGCTGGCCGTATGCCGAAAAAACTCTATGCCAGCGCCTCCTCGCCGCTGGATGGTCTGATCAAGTAAGAGCCATTGATGACTGAATCGAACGACACGCCTATCCAGACGGAAGAAGGCGACGAGCGCCAACACCGCCGCATCAAGAGTTTCGTGATGCGCGCCGGGCGCATGACCGAAGGCCAGCAGAAAGGTCTGGATCAAGGCACGCCGCTGTACGTGCTGCCGCTGGCCGACGCCCCGGTGGATTACGATCAAGTGTTCGGCCGTTCGGCACCGCGCTCGCTGGAGATCGGTTTCGGCATGGGCCACTCGCTACTGGAAATGGCTGCGGCCGCGCCGGATCAGGATTTCATCGGCGTTGAGGTTCACCGTCCGGGTGTCGGCGCGCTGCTCAATGGCGTGCTGACTCAGGGCCTGACCAACCTGCGGGTCTACGATTGCGACGCGATCGAAGTGCTCAACCGTTGCATCGCCGACAACAGCCTCGATCGCCTGATGCTGTTTTTCCCGGATCCGTGGCACAAGAGCCGTCACCACAAGCGTCGCATCGTTCAGGCCTCGTTCGCTGAACTGGTGCGCAGCAAGTTGAAGGTTGGCGGCATCCTGCACATGGCCACCGACTGGGAACCGTACGCCGAGTACATGCTGGAAGTGATGAGCGTCGCCCCGGGCTACCGCAACCTCGCCGAAGACGGCAAGTGCGTACCACGCCCGGCCGAACGCCCGATCACCAAGTTCGAACGCCGCGGCGAACGACTGGGCCATGGCGTGTGGGACCTGAAGTTCGAAAAACAGTCCTAAGCATCACGCGGTAAAAATGTAGGAGTGAGCCTGCTCGCGATTGCGGGCTGACAGTCACCGAAGAGGTTGAATGTCAGACCGCAATCGCGAGCAGGCTCACTCCTACAGTCGTTTTGGGTGTGCTGAAAGATCAGCGGCGGTCGGCGACGACGCCGATCAGCACCAGCACCACCAGCAGGACTGGCGCCAGGCTGTAGTTGTTGAACTGGCTCAAACCCTTGATAACCCAAGGCGTTGCATAGATCAGCGCCGCACCGCTGCCGATCACGCAGAGCAGCGCCATCAATGGCACGCGCAGGGCGCCGGCGATGCTGCCCAGGCGTTGCTCAACCCAGCCTTTGAAGTCGGCGCCGAACAGCACCAGCAGGCAGCCGACCAGCGCCAGGGCGATTTCCGAGAGGTTGCTACGGCTCCAGCGGGAGACGGTGGCGAGCAGGTCGAGTATCAAATCCATGCGTTTTCCCTTGGGACTGAAGTCAGTTCAGAAATTGTTGCAGCAAGTCGTTGAGAAACAGCTGTCCGCGCTCGGTGGCCGCCAGACGTGACGGTTCGACCTGCAACAGACCGCTTTGTTCTGCCGCTGCCCGGCCTTCAGCGAGGCTTTCCAGCGACAGCCCGGTGCGCTCAGGATACAGGCGCGATTCGACGCCTGCGGTCAGGCGCAAAGCGTTCATCAGAAACTCGAACGGCATCTCGTCGTTGGTCAGTGCTTTCTCGCCGGCCTGAAAGCTTTTTGCCGGATTGAGATAGTCCTTCGGCAGACGCGTCTTCCAGGTACGCACGATGCGTCCGTCCGGATGACTCAGCTTGCCGTGGGCTCCCGCGCCTATGCCGATGAAGTCGCCGAAACTCCAGTAATTGAGGTTGTGCCGCGCTGGCCGACCGGCCTGGGCATAAGCCGACACTTCGTATTGCGCATAACCGTGTTCCGCCAGCAGCGCTTGCCCGGCCTCTTGAATGTCCCACAGCGTGTCATCTTCCGGCAGCACCGGCGGCTGGTTCCAGAACACGGTGTTCGGCTCCAGCGTCAGCTGATACCAGGAAATGTGCGTTGGATTCAGCGCGATGGCCTGGCGCAGATCGCTGAGGGCATCGTCCAGCGACTGATCGGGCAAACCGTGCATCAAGTCGAGGTTGAAGTTATCGAACCCGGCCTGCCGCGCCATACCGGCCGCGCGTACCGCTTCGTCACCGTTGTGAATCCGCCCTAGCGCCTTGAGCTTTTCCTGCTGGAAGCTCTGGATGCCGATCGACAGGCGATTGATCCCCAGCTTGCGGTACGCGACGAACTTCTCTTGCTCGAAGGTCCCGGGGTTGGCTTCCAGAGTGATTTCGATGTCGTGGGCAAACGGAATCCGCTGTTCGACGCCTTCCAGCAGCCGCCCGAGGGCTTCGGCGCTGAACAGGCTCGGCGTGCCGCCACCAAAGAAGATCGAACTGATTTCACGACCGTACACGGCGTGCAGATCCTGATCGAGATCGGCCAGCAGCGCGTCGACGTATTCCTGCTCCGGCAACACCGGGCTGGCAGTGTGCGAGTTGAAGTCGCAATACGGACATTTGCGCACACACCACGGGATGTGGATGTACAGCGCCAGGGGCGGCAGCGTTGGCAGCGGTGCCCGAGGCGAAGAAGCGGCGCCGCCGACAATCAGCGACGGCGCAGAAGAGTCACGGGTCATTTCAGGCCCAGACGCTGGCGCAGCAGATCCATTGCACGGGCGCGGTGGCTGATCTGGTTCTTGTCGGCCGGACTCAGTTCGGCGCTGGACACATCACGCTCCGGCACCCAGAACAGCGGGTCATAACCGAAACCGTGCTCGCCGCTGGCGGCCGTCAGGATGCGTCCGTGCCACAGGCCTTCGCAGAGGATCGGCAACGGATCATCGGCGTGACGCACCAATGCCAGCACGCAGACGAACTGCGCACCGCGCTCGGCTTCCGGCACATCTTTCAGTGCATCGAGCAATTTGGCATTGTTCGCCGCATCGCCCTTGCCGTCGGCATAACGCGCCGAATAGATGCCCGGCGCACCGCCAAGGAAATCCACCGCCAGACCGGAGTCGTCGGCCAGCGCCGGCAACCCGGAAATGCGCGCGGCATTACGCGCCTTGAGGATCGCGTTCTCGACGAACGACAGACCGGTTTCTTCCGGCTCGACCTTGCTCCACTCGCCAATCGAGCGCAGTTGCACCGATTCGCCGAGCATGGCCTGGAGTTCTTTGAGTTTGCCGGCGTTATGGCTGGCCAGTACGAGCTGCTTGATGTTCATCATTCGCCGGGAAAGAGTTCTTGGTTGAAATTGATGGTGTTGATCTTGTCGCCGTTCTGCACCTTGATTTCAAAGGTGCGGGTTTCCTGCTGCTCCACCGGGTACTGGGCGATGTAATAGATCGCGCCCTGTTCGGTGATCTGGCGGAAATTCAGCGGCACGCTCTGGCTGGTCAGGTCTTTGACCATGCCGGTGACGTTGGCGATCAGTGGTTTGCCGTCCTTGATCACCGAGACATTGATCACGCCCTGATTTTTGCTGCGGATCAGCTCCGCTGCCTTGGCGATGTCCGGCGTCAGAAACGTCGAGTTGAAAGTGTTGTAGTGCACCGTGACGTCGCCAAAGGTTTCCTGGCGCTCGCCCTTGATGACGTCGGCCGCCATGGCGCTGGCGCTCAGGCAGGCAGTCAATAACAACAACGCTAAACGACCCATGATCGTGCTCCTCGAAATGACGGGATTCAGACCGCGACTTTGTGGTCTGCAAGCTGCGGGCTGCTGACGCGGTAGATACCGATCTCACCTAACAGATTAGGCCATAGCTTACTTGCCCACCCGTGACGGTGCTGTTGATCCACGGCAAGCCGATCAATGACCTTCGCATCACGTTCGCGGCAAAGTTCTTCAAAGTCTTCGAAGGTGCAGAAGTGAATGTTCGGTGTGTTGTACCAGGTGTACGGCAGAAATTCCGACACCGGCATGCGCCCCTTGCTTGCCAGGTACCAGCGGCAGCGCCAGTGACCGAAATTCGGGAAGGTGATGATGCATTGGCGACCGACCCGGAGCATTTCGTCGAGGATCTTGTCCGGGTAGTGCACGGCTTGCAGGGCCTGGGTCATGACGACGATGTCGAAACTGTTGCTGGCGAAGTTGCCCAGCCCCTTGTCCAGATCCTGCTCGATGACGTTGATGCCCTTGGCCACGCACTGGGCAATGTTGTCAGCGTCGTTTTCCAGGCCATAACCGGTGACGTTCTTGTTGTCGCGCAGCCAGGTCAGCAGCTCGCCGTCACCGCAACCGAGGTCGAGGACGCGGCTGCCGGCGGGGATCCATTCCTGGATGATTTCCAGATCAGCTCTCATGGCTTTCTCACAACGTGATGCGGTTCATGTAATTGCCGAACGCCTGCAAGTAGCGAGGGATCGGAATCAGGAAGGCGTCGTGGCCCTGCGGTGCGTCGATTTCCAGATAGCTGACGTCTTTGCGCGCCGCCATCAGTGCATCCACCAGTTCCCGCGAACGGGCCGGAGAGAAGCGCCAGTCGGTGGTAAACGACATCACGCAGAACTTGGCCGTGGCGTTTTCAAAGGTTTTCGCCAGGTTATCGTCGAAGTTCGCCGCTGGATCGAAGTAGTCCAGCGCCTTGGTCATCAACAGATAGGTGTTGGCGTCGAAGCGTCCGGAGAACTCTTCGCCCTGATAACGCAGGTAGCTTTCGACCTGGAATTCGACGCTGTGGAAGTCGTAGTTGAGCTTCTCGCTCTTCAGGCCACGGCCGAATTTCTCGCCCATCGAATCGTCGGACAGGTAGGTGATGTGCCCGACCATCCGCGCCAGCATCAGCCCGCGCTTGGGGATTACACCTGCTTCCTGGAACGAACCGCCGTGGAATTCCGGGTCGGTGAGGATCGCCTGACGCGCAACTTCGTTGAAGGCGATGTTCTGCGCCGACAGCTTCGGTGCCGAGGCGATGGCCAGGCAGTGACGCACTCGATCCGGGTAAGTGATGGTCCATTGCAGCGCCTGCATGCCGCCGAGGCTGCCGCCAATCACCGCCGCCCACTGGCCGATGCCGAGCAGGTCGGCCAGCCGCGCCTGGCTGTGCACCCAGTCTTCCACGGTGAGCACCGGGAAATCGGCACCGAACGGTTTGCCGGTCTCCGGGTTGATGCTGCTCGGGCCGGTGGAGCCGTTGCAGCCGCCGAGGTTGTTCAGGCTGACCACGAAGAACTTGTTGGTGTCGATCGGTTTACCCGGGCCGATGCAGCTGTCCCACCAACCGGGTTTGCGGTCGTCGACGCTGTGATAGCCGGCAGCGTGGTGATGGCCGGACAAGGCATGGCAAATCAGCACGGCGTTGCTCGCCTGCGCGTTCAGCGTGCCGTAGGTTTCGTAGATCAGGTCATAGGCGGCCAGCGAACGGCCACAGGCCAGCGCCAGCGGATCGCTGAAGTGCGCGGTTTGCGGCGTCACCAGACCAACAGAATCGGGGGGAAAGGCAGTTGGCATCGACCCTGCTCTCGTTGAAATGAGGCGTAAGTCTAAAGACCGGGGGGGTTAGCGGCAAGCAGCCCTCACCCTAGCCCTCTCCCAGAGGGAGAGGGGACTGACCGAGGTGTTCTTTTGAGCTGCACCGACCTGATCTATCGAGTCGAACTCAGGCCTTGAAAACCACCAAAATCGGCTCCCTCTCCTGGAGGGAGAGGGGACTGACCGAGGTGTTCTTTTGAACTACGCCGACCTGAGCTATGGAGTCGAACTCAAGTTTTGAAAACACCATAGATCGGCTCCCTCTCCAGGGGGAGAGGGCTGGGGTGAGGGGTACAGACGCCGCGAAACTCAAGACAAGCGCCCAACCAACCCAGGCAAATCCGGCAACTTCTTCGGCGAGCAGATCTTCACCCGCTTCTGCCGGTTCAGCTCACCACTGAGCAAACTGACCTGGCTCTTGGAAACGCCAAACGCCTTGGCTAGAAAGCCCATCAGATAAGCATTGGCCTTACCCTCGACCGGCGGCGCAGTCAGGCGAATCTTCAAACGATCACCGTGCAGCCCGGCGAAGTCATCGCTGCGGGCTGCCGGTTGCAGGTGACACTCGAGGATCAAGTCGTCACCGTCCCAACGGAACCAGCTCACATCAGCAAGCGCAGGATTTCCGGCATCATCGTCATCGCCGCCAGATTGTTGATCACCAGCATGTCGATCAGTTTCAGCGCGAGGAAGGCGAAGATCGGCGACAGGTCCAGACCGCCAAGATTCGGCAGGAACTTGCGGAACGGCGCCAGCGCCGGCTCGCAGATCTGGTTGACCAGTTCAGCGCCGGGATTGTGGCTGCCCGGCGCAACCCACGACAGAATCACGCTGATGATCAGGGCGAAGAAGAAGATCTTCAGGAACAGTGCGGTCACGCCGATGATCGACCAGATAAACAGTTGCAGCGGGTTGCCGGTGGTGCCGTAAGTCAGCAGCAGGGTCAACGCCATCAGCGCCAGTTGCACCAGAATCGCCAGCACCAGCGACGACATGTCCAGACCAAACAGGCTCGGAATGATCCGGCGCAGTGGCTTGAGCAGCGGCTGGGTCGCCTTGACCACGAACTGGCACAGCGGGTTGTAGAAGTTCGCCCGTACCAGTTGCAGGACGAAGCGCAGCAGCACGATCAGCAGGTACAGACTGCCGAGGGTTTGCAGCACGTAAACCGCTGCGGTGTTCAATCCAATCATGTAAGGCTCCTTATTTGCCCAGTTGTTCGGCCATTTCGGCCGAGCGGTGCGCGGCGGCGCCGAGTGCGGTTTCGACCAGGGCTTCGAAGCCATTGGCCTGGAATGATTTGATTGCAGCTTCCGTAGTGCCATTTGGCGAGGTCACACGGCGGCGCAGTTCAGCAGCGTCAACGTCGCTGGAGACGGCCATGTGTGCGGCGCCGAGTGCGGTCTGCAGAGTCAGTTGTTCAGCGATGTCCTTCGGCAAGCCGAGTTTGACGCCAGCAGCAGTCATGGCTTCGATCAGCAGGAAGAAGTACGCCGGGCCGGAGCCGGAGACGGCGGTGACCGCATCGAGTTGCTGCTCTTCGTTCAGCCACAGGGCAATGCCGACGGCGGACAGCAGCTCTTCGGCTTGCTGACGCTGCTCGGCGGTCACTTCGCTGGTCGCGTACAAACCGCTGACGCCCTGTCGCAGCAGTGCCGGGGTGTTGGGCATGCAGCGCACGATTGGCTGCTCGCCAAGCCAGGCGGTCATGCTGGCGCAAGTGATGCCAGCGGCAATGGAGACCACCAGTTGATTCGGTTTCAGGCTTGGGCGAATCGCCTCGCACACGGCTTTCATCGCCTGTGGCTTGACTGCCAGCACAATCACATCGACGCCGTCGATGGCCTGGGCGTTGTCGGCGAAAGTTTCGATGCCGTGTTCGGCACTGACTTTGGCGCGGGTTTCTTCACCCGGGTCGCTGGCGCGGATCTGTGCGGCTTCCAGGCCCTTGGCGCGCAGGCCGCCGATCAGGCTGGCCGCCATGTTGCCCGCACCGATAAACGCAATACGTGTGTTGCTCATGTGTGGTCCTTATCTGGAATCGTTCAAGACTGGGAATAATCTCTGGCACCAAACAGGGCCGTACCGATACGCACCCAAGTGGCGCCTTGGGCAATGGCCGACTCGAGGTCGTGGCTCATGCCCATGGACAGTGTGTCGAGCGGCAGATCGAGGCTGGCCTGCAATTTCTGCACGGCGGCGAAGGCCGCGTCTTGCTCGGCGCGATCTTCGGTCGGCTCGGGAATTGCCATCAAGCCGCGCAGTTTCAAGCGTGGCAAGGCGTTGATGGCCGCGGCCAATGCCGGCAGGTCGGCCGGGGTGCAGCCGGACTTGCTCGCCTCGCCGCTGACGTTGACCTGAATGCAGATGTTCAGCGGCGGCAACTCGGCCGGGCGCTGTTCGGACAGGCGTTGAGCGATTTTCAGGCGATCCACGGAGTGCACCCAGTCGAAATGCTCGGCGATGGCGCGAGTCTTGTTCGATTGAATGGGGCCGATGAAGTGCCAGATCAAGGGCAGGTCGGCCAGTTCGAGCTGTTTGCCCAGGGCTTCCTGCAGGTAGTTCTCGCCAAAGTCGCGCAGGCCGGCGGCATATGCTTCGCGCAGGGCCTGGGCGGGTTTGGTCTTGCTGACCGCGAGCAACTGGACGCTGTTTTCAGCGCGGTTTGCAGCTGTTACCGCTGCCTGGATGCGCGAACTAACCAGTTGGATGTTGTCTGCTATCGTGGACATCAAGAGGCGCCAGCGGTCGGAAGGTTCGCGGCATTCTACTGGAATTGAGGAGCGCTATGGATATCACTGAACTGCTGGCCTTCAGCGCCAAACAGGGAGCTTCCGACCTGCACCTGTCGGCCGGTCTGCCGCCGATGATCCGCGTCGATGGCGACGTGCGGCGGATCAATCTGCCGGCGCTGGATCACAAGCAAGTGCACGAACTGATCTACGACATCATGAACGACACCCAGCGGGTCGACTTCGAGAAACATCTGGAAACCGACTTTTCTTTCGAAGTGCCGGGTGTGGCGCGTTTCCGGGTTAACGCCTTTAACCAGAACCGTGGCGCCGGCGCCGTATTCCGTACGATTCCGTCGAAAGTGCTGAGCATGGAAGACCTCGCCATGGGCGACGTCTTCCGCAAGATCACCGATGCGCCGCGCGGTCTGGTGCTGGTCACCGGGCCGACCGGTTCCGGCAAATCGACCACGCTGGCGGCGATGATCGATTACCTCAATACCCACCGGCATCACCACATCCTGACTATCGAAGATCCGATCGAGTTTGTTCACGAATCGCGCAAATGCCTGATCAATCAGCGTGAAGTCCACCGTGATACCCGCAGTTTCGCCACTGCGTTGCGCTCGGCACTGCGTGAAGACCCGGATGTAATTTTGGTCGGTGAGATGCGTGACCTGGAAACCATTCGCCTGGCGCTGACCGCAGCCGAAACCGGGCACTTGGTGTTCGGCACGCTGCACACCACCTCGGCGGCGAAAACCATCGACCGCGTGGTCGACGTGTTCCCCGGTGACGAGAAGTCGATGGTGCGCTCGATGCTTTCCGAGTCGCTGCTGGCGGTGGTCTCGCAGACGTTGATCAAGAAGATCGGCGGCGGGCGGGTGGCGGCGCACGAGATTATGTTGGGGACGTCGGCGATCCGTAACCTGATCCGCGAGGACAAGGTCGCGCAAATGTATTCGGCGATTCAGACGGGTGGGTCGTTGGGCATGCAGACACTGGACATGTGCCTGAAGGAACTGGTGACCAAGGGCTTGATCAGCCGCGAACATGCGCGGGAGAAGGCGCGCACGCCGGATAATTTCTGAGGGAGTGATCGTTCCCACGCTCTGCGTGGGAATGCAGCCCGGGACGCTCTGCGTCCCTGCCGAAGCGGACGCGGAGCGTCCATTGAGGCATTCCCACGCGGAGCATGGGAACGATCGGTATGGTGTTAGCGCTGAACCACGCGCATCTGGTTTTGCTCTTTCGGCAACACACGCTTGGCAACCACGTAATGCTGCTGCCAATACGGCTTGTTCAACGTATCGATGCTCACCGCTTTGCCACGACGCGGAGCGTGGATGAAGCGATCGTTGCCCAGGTAAATGGCAACATGGTTGACCCGACGGCTCTTGATGTTGAAGAAAATCAGGTCGCCCGGCTTCAGATCCTTGCGCTCGACTTTCTCGCCGTGACCGCTGGCCATGGCGTTGGAGGTGCGTGGCAGGTCGAACGTAGCGTCGTTGAACGCGTATTTCACCAGACCGCTGCAATCGAAGCCTTTACTTGGGCTGCTGCCGCCCCAACGATAAGGGGTACCGAGGACGTTCACCGCACGGCTCAGTACGTTGCTGCTTTCCTTGCTCGCCATCGGTGGCACCAGCTTGCTGTGGCTCTTGCTGCTCAGCGTGGTGGTTTTGCTTTTGCTGCTTTTGCTCGAGGGAGCCGAAGCATGGGATTTAGGGGTAAAGCCGTTAACGTTAGGAAGACGTTGCTCACGATTGGTGGCGTGGGCGGCCAGTGGCATTAATAGGCAGATGGTTAGCCATGTCTTGAAAAATGGTCGCATTAGGCGTGGCTCTTTAGTGATAGCGCGCAACTTTATAACAGAGTTTTTTTTCATTCCGAGTCCGTTGGTCGATTCAGTTGGAGGCCAACGGAACCAAATAAGCGGCAAATGGACGCAATTGTCGGACAGAAGTCAGGTGCTATAAGGCTTTGACGGTAGCAACGGTAACATTTGCCGTACGTCGGCTACCTGTAAAAAAGTCACAAAGAATTCAAGAATATTTATCTATCGTGTGAATCGAGGTCTTCATGAACCCCTATCAACAATTTGTTCAGCAGCAAGATACGCACAGCAAAATCATTGGCTATTTGCTGTGGATTTTCGGTTTTACCGGTGCTCACCGCTTCTATTACGGCAAACCGGTGACCGGGACGATCTGGTTCTTCACCTTCGGTTTGCTGGGTATTGGCTGGCTGATCGACCTGTTTCTGATCCCGGCGATGGATCGCGAGGCGGATCTGCGTTTTACCGCAGGGCCGATCGAGTACAACGTGGCGTGGATTCTGCTGACGTTCCTTGGCGCACTCGGCGTGCACCGGATGTACCAAGGCAAGTGGATCAGCGGACTGATCTATCTGCTGACAGGCGGGTTGTTCTTTCTGGGGGTGCTGTATGACTTCTGGACGCTGAATGATCAGGTGTCCGTACGCAACGCCGAGGGCAGAGGCGCCTTCCAGTAAGTCTTCGCGAGCAGGCTCGCTCCCACAGGGGATTTGTGTCGTTCACAGATCCAATGTGGGAGCGAGCCTGCTCGCGAATGGGGCGACGCGGTATCAAGCCTGGTGACTGATCCGCCCATCCACCAGCGTATAGCGAACCACACCCGGCAGACTGTGCCCAATGAACGGGCAGTTCTCACCCTTCGACAACCAGTTCTCACCGGCCACCGTCGAAGCCTGCGGATCGAACAGCACGATATCCGCCGCACCACCCACTGCCAGTTTGCCCGCCGGCAGACGCAGCGCTTCAGCCGGGCCAGCGCTCAAACGCGCCAGCAAGGTCGGCAAATCCAGTAACCCATCCTCAACCAGCGTCATCGCCAGCGGCAACAGCAACTCAACACTGCTGATGCCCGGCTCGGTCGCGCCGAATGGCGCCAGTTTGGCGTCGCGTTCGTGCGGCTGGTGATGGCTGGAAATCGCCGTGACCACACCGGACTTCACCGCTTCACGCAGGCCATCACGGTCAGCACGCGTACGCAGCGGCGGTTGCACGTGGTACAGGCTGCTGAAGTCGATCAGCGCCTCATCAGTCAGAATCAGTTGATACAGCGCGACATCCGCCGTCACCTTCAAGCCACGGGCCTGCGCCTGAGCGATCAGGGCTACGCCGCGGGCGCTGGTCAATTGGCTGAAGTGCGCACGTACGCCGGTTTGCTCAACCAGCAGCAGGTCACGGGCCAATGCCACGGTTTCAGCGGTTTCCGGAATCCCCGGTAAGCCGAGGAAACTGGCCACCGCGCCTTCGTGAGCCAAGCCACCTTCAGCCAAGTCGTGATCCTGCGAGTTGAAGATCACCGTCAGATCGAAGGTCGCCGCGTATTCCAGCGCCCGGCACAGGGTGCGGGTGTTGCGGAAGCTCTCCAGACCGTTGCCGAACGCCACACAACCGGCGTCGCGCAGCGCCACCAGTTCGGCCAGTTGCTCGCCGTCCAGACCTTTGCTCAAGGCGCCAATCGGGAAGACTTTGGTGTTGCCGGCCTCGCGGGCACGATCGAGGATCAGCTCGGCCACGGCGGAGGTGTCGAGCACCGGTTTGGTTTTCGGCGGGCAGCACAGGCTGGTCACGCCACCGGCGGCGGCCGCGCGGGTTTCGCTGATGATCGAGCCTTTACGGCTGTAACCCGGCTCGCGCAGGGCAACGTTGAGGTCGACCAGGCCCGGAGCGGCAACCAGGCCTTGGGCATCGATGGTTTCCACTGCCGTGAAACCCGCTGGAGCGGCGCCGAGGGCGACGATCTTGCAGGCTTCAACGTGAATGTCGGTGACTTGATCCAGGCCGCTGCTTGGGTCGATGACGCGTGCGCCGAGAATGCTGAGCTTCACTGGGCGTTCTCCTGCTCGAATTGACGCTGCGCGGTTTGCCCGCTCATGGCCATGGACAACACGGCCATACGAATGGCGATGCCGTAGGTGACCTGGTTGAGGATCACCGAGTGCGGGCCGTCGGCCACTGCGGACTCGATCTCCACCCCCCGGTTGATCGGCCCCGGGTGCATGACGATGCAATCCGGTTTCGCCCCGGCCAGACGCGCAGTGGTCAGGCCGAACAGGCGGTAGAATTCGCCTTCGCTCGGCAGCAGGCCGCCGGTCATGCGCTCACGCTGCAGGCGCAGCATGATCACCACGTCGACGTCTTTCAGGCCTTCGGTCATGTCGGTGTAAACCTTCACGCCGTATTGCTCGATGCCGATCGGCAGCAAGGTCTTCGGCGCAATCACGCGGATGTCCGGGCAACCGAGGGTTTTCAGCGCGAGCATGTTCGAACGTGCGACCCGCGAGTGCAGGATGTCGCCGACGATGGCCACCGAGAGGTTTTCGAAGCCGCCCTTGTGCCGACGGATGGTGAGCATGTCGAGCATGCCCTGCGTCGGGTGCGCGTGACGGCCGTCGCCGCCGTTGATGATCGCCACTTGCGGGCAAACATGCTCGGCGATGAAGTGCGCGGCGCCGGAATCACCGTGGCGCACGACAAACATGTCGGCGGCCATGGCTTCGAGGTTGCGCAGGGTGTCGAGCAGCGTTTCGCCCTTGCTTGCCGACGAGGTCGACACGTTCAGGGTGATCACGTCCGCCGACAGCCGCTGGGCCGCCAGTTCGAAGGTGGTGCGGGTGCGCGTGGAGTTTTCGAAGAACACGTTGCACACGGTCTTGCCGCGCAGCAACGGGACTTTCTTCACCGCCCGGGCACCGACTTCGAGGAACGAGTCGGCGGTGTCGAGGATTTCCGTCAGCAACTCACGGCGCAGGCCGTCGAGCGAGAGGAAGTGGCGCAGCTGGCCCTGATCATTGAGCTGCAGCGGGCGCTTGGTATCTAGAGGCGTCATCGCGAAGGGGACTCTCAATAGGGCGGATTAAAGGTTGAAGTCTTGCAGTTCTAGCGTCAGCGGCTCGGGGCCGGACAGCTTCACCCGTTCATGTGCGGCCAGCGACAGCGTCGCGCCAACCACGTTCGGGCGGATCGGCAGCTCGCCGGCGTCGAGGTCCAGCAGGCAGACCAGGGTCACGCTGGCCGGGCGGCCGTAGTCGAACAATTCGTTCATGGCGGCGCGGATGGTACGGCCGCTCATCAATACGTCGTCGATCAGCACCAGATGCTGGCCTTCGATCTCGAAGGGCAGGGCGGACGGGCGCACTTGCGGGTGCAGGCCGTTCTGGCTGAAGTCGTCGCGGTAAAAGGACACATCCAGCGTGCCCAGTGGCGCATCGCTGCCCAGTTCCTTGAGCAAGGCCTGCGCGACCCAGATGCCGCCGGTGCGAATGCCGATGTAACGCGGTTCAGTGATTTCACGCTGGGCAAGGTGCGCCTTGAGGCGGGTCGCCATCTGGCTGATCAGATCGGCGGGATTTGGCAGGCTCATGGTTGCTCCTTGTTGGGGGCGAATCGGGTCCTTGGACACGACTCGGTTTTTCACTCAAAAGAAAAGCGCCGAAGCGCTTGTCAGGATTCAAACAAAGCAGTGTTTTCATCGAGCCAGCCCTGCAACAGCAGAGCGGCGGCGATGGCGTCCACCGGGTTGTCGCGGTAACTGCCTTTTTGACCGCCACGGGCCAGTCGCTCGCCTTTGGCTTCAAACGTGGTCAGGCGTTCGTCGTGGGTATAGAAGGGCAGATTGAAGCGGCCATTGAGGCGGCGGGCAAACTTTTCCGCGCGTACGCACATGTCGCTCGGGGTGCCGTCCATGTTCAGCGGCAGTCCGACAACAACGGCGTCGGGTTTCCATTCTTTTATAAGGGCTTCGACCTGGTTCCAGTCCGGCACGCCGTTCTGTGCCTTCAAGGTGCACAGCTCACGAGCCTGGCCGGTAATCACCTGGCCGACCGCGACGCCGATCTGTTTGGTGCCGTAGTCGAAGCCGAGAATCAGGCGCAGGGCCATCAGGCGTGACCTGCCTGGCTGGTCAGCAGGCTGAGGTTGATCCCCAAGTGCCGGGCCGCCGCTTCCAGACGCAGTTCGCTGCTGGTGTTGAACAGGATGTCGGCGTCGTACGGGCAGTTCAGCCAGGCGTTGTCGGCGAGTTCGGCTTCCAGTTGCCCGGCTTCCCAACCGGCGTAACCGAGGGCAATCAGGCTTTTTGCCGGGCCGACGCCGTCAGCGATGGCGAACAGCACGTCCTGCGAGGTCGAGAGGGCCAGATCACCGTCCAATTGCGCGGTGGCCTGGAAGGTCTTGCCCGCCGGGTGCAGAACAAAACCGCGATCGGTCTGCACCGGGCCGCCAATGAAGATCGGCACATGCTGGCAGAGTGCTGGCGGGTCGATGTCCGGACGTAATTGCTCAAGGATGTCGGCCAGATTCAGCTCTTGCGGCCGGTTGACCACAATCCCCATAGCGCCATTGGCCGTGTGCTCGACGATGTAGGTCAAGGTGTGGGCAAAGTTCGGGTCGGCCATGTGTGGCATGGCGATCAGGAATTGATGCTTGAGGTAGCTGGGGCTGACGTTTTTCATGTGCGCTAGTGTGGCGTCGAAGGGGCAAACTGACAAGCTGAGGATCAGAGAACAACGCAGATCAAATGTGGGAGCGAGCTTGCTCGCGAAGGCGCCAGGTCAGGCAATATCAATGGTGCATGTCCCGGCCTCTTCGCGAGCAAGCTCGCTCCCACAAGGTTTCTGTGGTGTGTCAGTTGCTCGAGAGCTTGTCGCCCTGGGCAAATTTCCAGGTGCGAATGATTTCCAGACGATCGATATCCGACAAGTCCCCGGTAAACGGCGCAAACGGTGCTGCCAACCGGACGATGCGCTGCGCCGCCTGATCCAGCAGCGGCTGGCCGGACGATTCCAGCACCAGCACTTCATACAGCGAGCCGTCGCGGTTGATCGAGACCATCAGGCGCAAATTGCCGTAGATCTGCTTGCGCCGTGCTTCTTCGGGGTAATTGAGGTTGCCGATGCGCTCGACCTTCTTGCGCCAGTCATCCTTGTACCAGGCACCCTTGTCGCGCATGGTCGACGCCGCGCTCAAACGGTGAATACGCGGGCGCTTGGCGTACAACTGCTGTTCCTTGGCCAGTTCGGCTTCGAGGCTGGCGATGTCGCTGGACAGCTGTGAGCTGTCGAACTCCGGCGCGTCGACTGTCGGTTTGACTTCGGTTTTGGCTTCTTCTTTCTTGGTCGGCGCTTTTTTAGGTTTCGGCGCGACGGTGGTCACCGCAGCTTTGGGTGCGGCTTCCTGCACTTGCGGTTTGGCGGCCGGTGGCGGGGTGACTTTCTTGACCTGATTGTCCTGGAACGGCGCCACCTCAGTGGTCTTCGGAATCGCCTTCTTGTCCAGCGTGCCGCTGCCTTCCTGATGCTGTTGAGCGAGAAAGTCAGCCTTCTCCGGCTTCTTTTCGCTCTTGAAGGTGGCGAGGGTGATTTCCAGGGTTTTGCTGATTTGCTTGGGCTCGACCATCGTGAAGCCGACGCCGAGCAGCAGCGCCAAATGGATCAGCGCCGCAAGAAACAGGGTAAATCCGAGGCGATCGGCCGGGCGCACGCCACGGTGGGCGAGTTCTGCGGGCAGATCGGACGGGAGGGTCATGACAAGAAAACCAACATCGCGTTTTTCAGAGGCTGCGCATGATAACGCAATGTTGGTTTCACGCCTTGGGCTTCACGCTTCAAGCGACAGACTGCATGTGACGTGCATCAAGCTTGTGGCATTTTGCCGGCGGCTTGCAGCTTCTTGGCGATGGCATCCATCAACATGCCGCCAATGTCAGTGCCGAAGGCATTGTCGATTTCACGGATGCAGGTCGGGCTGGTGACGTTGATTTCGGTGAGGTTTTCGCCGATCACATCGAGGCCAACGAACAGCAGGCCTTTCTCACGCAGGGTCGGGCCGACTTGGGCGGCGATCCAGCGATCCTTTTCAGTCAGCGGGCGCGCCTCACCACGACCACCGGCCGCGAGGTTGCCACGGGTTTCGCCCTGCGCCGGAATCCGCGCCAGGCAGTAATCCACCGGCTCGCCGTCGATCATCAGAATGCGTTTGTCGCCGTCCTTGATCGCCGGCAGGTAAGCCTGGCCCATGATCTGCTGGCCACCGAGGGCGGTCAGGGTTTCGAGAATCACCGACAGGTTCGGATCACCGGCACGGTGGCGGAAGATCGAAGTACCGCCCATGCCGTCCAGCGGCTTGAGGATCACGTCGCCGTGTTTCGCGGCGAACTCACGCAGCACGTCGGCGCGGCGGCTGACGATGGTTGGCGGCGTGCACTGCGGGAACAGCGTGGCGAACAGTTTTTCATTGCAGTCGCGCAGGCTCTGCGGTTTGTTCACCACCAGCACGCCAGCGGTTTCGGCCTGTTCGAGCAGGTAGGTGGAGTAAACGAACTCCATGTCGAACGGTGGATCCTTGCGCATCAGGATCACGTCGAGATCGCTCAGCAGGTTGTCCTGCTCGGCGTCCAGTTCGAACCATTTTTCCGGGTTGGCGAAGACTTTCAGCGGCTTCATGCGCGCCCGGGCCTGACCTTCACCCTGATACAGGTCGCGCTGTTCCATATAGAACAGTTCCCAGCCACGCTTCTGCGCGGCCAGCAGCATGGCCAGCGAGCTATCCTTTTTATAGGAGATGCTGGCGATAGGGTCCATGACAATCCCGACGCGAACGCTCATTGGGTTTTCCTCGAAAATTGGCTACCGGATCGGTATTGAAAAAGTGCCGCCAGAGTGGCGCCGGGCGGGTTTTCGGTCAAGGAAAAACCCGTCGATAGATTGCATCTGGAGACTGTGCTAAAAAGACTGCCAAGCGGTGCTGGCCCTTGAACATCAAGGGTTTCCAGCCATTACTCATCGCAAAACGGACAATTTGATTCGCAAAGGCGACGGTAGAGCCCTCTTATGGAACAGCAGTCCAGCGCCTTGAAGGTCATGGTGATCGACGACTCGAAAACGATTCGTCGCACCGCCGAAACATTGTTGAAGAATGTCGGTTGCGAAGTGATCACGGCGATCGACGGTTTCGATGCGTTGGCAAAGATCGCCGACAACCATCCCGGGATCATTTTTGTCGACATCATGATGCCGCGTCTGGATGGTTATCAGACCTGCGCTTTAATCAAGAACAACAGTGCATTCAAGGCCACGCCGGTGATCATGCTGTCATCGCGCGACGGGCTGTTCGACAAGGCCAAGGGGCGGATTGTCGGTTCTGATCAATTTTTGACCAAGCCTTTCAGCAAGGAAGAACTGCTCAACGCGATCCAGGCCCATGTTCCGGGCTTCGCCGCCGTTTTGCCGCAGTAAGACACGTACAGAGACACGCGGCCAGCGGGCCGCGCGTCGACAAGAAAAATGGGGAAAACCATGGCACGCATCCTGATCGTTGATGATTCGCCGACTGAAATGTACAAACTCACCGGCATGCTCGAAAAGCACGGCCATGAAGTGCTGAAGGCCGAAAACGGCGCTGACGGCGTGGCCCTGGCCCGTCAGGAAAAACCTGACGCGGTATTGATGGACATCGTCATGCCCGGCCTCAATGGTTTTCAGGCAACCCGTCAGTTGACCAAAGACCCGGAAACCGGACATATCCCGGTGATTATCATCACCACCAAGGATCAGGAAACCGACAAGGTCTGGGGCACCCGTCAGGGCGCCAAGGATTACCTGACCAAACCGGTCGACGAAGACACCCTGATCAAGACGCTGAACAACGTTTTGGCCGGTTGATCGCGCAACCATGAGCGAATCGCTGACCGCGTTCGAACTGCTCTGGCAAATCGACCAGCGCTGCCGCTTGCTGGCGGCGGACCTGCCGTCGCAAGCGGCGCGCCAGGATCGCTGGAGCGGCATCGGCTTTCGCCTTGGCGAGCATTGGTATGTGGCGCCGATGGGTGAAGTCAGCGAAGTGCTGCATGAACCGCGATTCACCCAGTTGCCCGGGGTCAAACCATGGGTCAAAGGCGTGGCTAACCTGCGCGGGCGGCTGCTGCCGATCATGGATTTGTGCGGTTTCTTCGGGCATGAGCTGTCGCCGTTGCGTAAACAGCGGCGGGTGTTGGTGGTCGAGCATGGCGATGTGTTTGCCGGGCTGATGGTCGATGAGGTTATCGGCCTGCAGCACTTTGAGCAGAACAGCTTTGAACCGCTGTCGATCAGCAAACGCCAGGGCTCCAAGGCCGAGTTCGTCAAAGGCTATTTCCGCCGCGAGCAGAACTGGCGGGTGTTCAGCCTGTTTGCATTGGCCAAATCCCCGGTGTTCATGAGCGTCGCGATATAACAGATTCAACACCGTCCCCTGTGGGAGCGAGCCTGCTCGCGAAGAGGGCGTGTCAGGCAAGATAAATATTGGCTGACCCAGCGCTTTCGCGAGCAAGCTCGCTCCCGCAGGGATTGCAGCAGGCCTCAAAGGTGTGGGTTAAGGGCGAGGACCGATGACAAAAGCAAAAACAGGCAAGCCGGCGGAAGGCTCGCGCAGTCGCTCGCAGATCATCGTGCTGTTCATCGCACTGATCGTGTTCATCATGCTGCTGTTCGCCAACTTCGCTTACCTCAACACCCAGGCGAACTACGACAAACAGTACATCGGCCACGCCGGTGAGCTGCGCGTGCTCTCGCAACGCATCGCCAAGAACGCCACCGAAGCCGCCGCCGGCAAGGCTGCCGCGTTCAAATTGCTCAGCGACGCGCGCAACGATTTCGCCCAGCGCTGGGGTTACTTGAAGAAGGGTGATCCGGCGACCGGCCTGCCTCCCGCCCCGGCTACTGTGCGCCCGGAAATGCGCGCCGTGCAGCTCGACTGGGAGCGCCTTCTGAAAAACACCGACGCGATTCTTTCCAGCGAACAGACCGTGCTGTCGCTGCATCAGGTCGCCGCAACGCTGGCCGAAACCGTGCCGCAGTTGCAGATTGAATACGAAAAAGTCGTCGAAATCCTCCTCCAGCGCGGTGCCCCGGCCGCGCAAGTGGCGATGGCCCAGCGCCAATCGCTGCTCGCCGAACGCATTCTCGGCGCGGTCAACACGGTGCTCGCTGGCGACGAAAACTCGCAGCAAGCCGCCGACGCCTTTGGCCGCGACGCCACGCGTTTCGGCCAAGTGCTCAATGGCATGTTGCAAGGCAACCCGACGCTGAAAATCAGCCAGGTCGAAGATCGCGACGCCCGTGCTCGTTTGAGCGAAATCTCCGAGCTGTTCCAGTTTGTCTCCGGCTCCGTCGATGAAATCCTCGAAACCTCGCCGGAGCTGTTCAAGGTTCGTGAATCGGCGAGCAATATCTTCAGCCTCTCGCAAACCCTGCTCGACGAAGCCTCGCACTTGGCCACTCGCTTCGAGAACCTTGCCGGTGGGCGCAACACTGACACCATCGGCGGCTACGTCCTCGGTTTGCTGGCGCTGGCCTCGATCATCCTCATCGGCATGGTCATGGTCCGCGAAACCAATCGCCAGTTGCGCGAAACCGCCGAGAAGAACGAGCGCAATCAGAACGCGATCATGCGCCTGCTCGATGAAATCGAAGACCTCGCTGACGGCGACCTCACCGTGACCGCTTCGGTGACCGAAGACTTCACCGGCACCATCGCCGACTCGATCAACTACTCCGTCGACCAATTGCGCGATCTGGTCGCGACGATCAACCTCACCGCCGGCCAGGTTGCCGCCGCCGTGCAGGAAACCCAGGCCACCGCCATGCACCTGGCCCAGGCCTCGGAGCATCAGGCTCAGCAGATTTCCGAAGCCTCGACGGCGATCAGCGACATGGCCGAATCCATCGACCAGGTTTCGGCCAACGCCGCTGAGTCTTCAGCGGTAGCCGAGCGGTCCGTGGAGATCGCCAACAAGGGCAACGAGGTGGTGCACAACACCATCCACGGCATGGACAACATCCGCGAGCAGATTCAGGACACCGCCAAACGCATCAAGCGTCTGGGCGAGTCGTCGCAGGAAATCGGCGACATCGTCAGCCTGATCGACGACATTGCCGACCAGACCAACATCCTCGCCCTCAATGCGGCGATTCAGGCGTCGATGGCTGGTGATGCCGGGCGCGGGTTTGCCGTGGTCGCCGATGAAGTGCAGCGACTGGCTGAACGCTCGTCCGCCGCGACCCGGCAGATCGAAACCCTGGTGCGGGCAATTCAGACCGACACCAACGAAGCGGTCATCTCGATGGAGCAAACCACCACCGAAGTGGTGCGCGGCGCACGACTGGCGCAGGATGCCGGTGTGGCCCTGGAAGAAATCGAAGGCGTGTCGAAGACCCTTGCGGCGCTGATTCAAAGCATCTCCAACGCAGCGCAGCAGCAGACGACTTCGGCCGGGCAGATCTCGCTGACGATGAACGTGATCCAGCAGATCACCTCGCAGACCTCGTCCGGCTCCACGGCCACCGCCGAGAGCATCGGCAACTTGACGAAAATGGCCAGTCAGCTACGACGTTCGGTGTCCGGCTTCACCTTGCCGGCGGCGACAGATAAAGCGTGAGTGGAGTGGTTATGGGTGATCGGCACGACTACGTGGCCCTCGAATGGGTCAAAGGTGAAATTGCCGAAACGCTGAAACAGGCGCATCAGGCGATAGAAGCCGTGCTCGATGATCCGCAGGCCTTTCCCGGACTGGAGGAGTGCCTGGATTACATCCATCAGGTCCACGGCAGTCTGCAGATGGTCGAGTTCTACGGCGCAGCCTTGCTCGCCGAGGAAATGGAGCATCTGGTCGAAGCCCTGCAGCACGAGCGCGTCAGCCATCGCGACGAAGCCCTGCACCTGTTGCTGCAAGCCCTTGGGCAATTGCCGATCTACCTCGACCGCGTGCAGAGCGCCCGGAGAGATTTGCCGTTGGTGGTGCTGCCGCTGATCAACGATCTGCGCAGCGCCCGTGGCGAAAGCCTGTTGTCTGAAACCAGCCTGTTCAGCCCGCAACTGCCCGAACTGGCACAGCTAAACGCAGAAGCGCTGGCACTGCTGGAGCCGGCAGAACTGCCGAACGTGCTGCGCAAATTGCGCCAGATGCTGCAAATGGCTTTGGTCGGTTTGCTGCGCGAGCAGGATGACCAGACCCACCTCGGTTATCTGGCCAAAGTATTCACTCGCCTCGAAGCGCTGAGCGGTGATTCGCCGCTGAGTCCGCTGTGGCAAGTCGCCTCGGCGCTGGTCGAGGGCATGCGCGCAGGCGTCATCGCCAACAGCCCGGCGCTGCGCAGCCTGTTCAAGGATGCCGACAAAGAGCTCAAGCGTCTGCTCGAGCAAGGTATGTCCGGCCTCAATCAGCCGCCTCCGGCTGAGCTACTGAAAAGCCTGTTGTTCTATATTGCCAAAGCCGAACATCCCACCGGGCAGATGCTGACCATGAAAGATCGCTACTCCCTGGACGACGCGTTGCCCGACAGCGCGATGGTCGACGAAGAACGCGCGCGCCTGGCCGGCCCCGATCGCGATGCGATGCGCTCGGTGTTGGCGGCGTTGTGTGAAGAACTGGTGCGGGTCAAGGAGCGCCTCGACCTGTTCGTGCGCAGCGACCGCCAGCACACCTCGGATCTGGAAAACCTGCTCGCACCCCTGCGGCAGATCGCCGACACCCTCGCGGTGCTCGGTTTCGGCCAGCCGCGCAAAGTGATCATTGATCAATTGGCCGTGGTGCTCAGCCTCGCTCAGGGCCAGCGCGAACCGAACGACGCGATCCTGATGGACGTTGCCGGCGCGCTGCTCTACGTCGAAGCGACGCTGGCCGGAATGGTCGGCACCGTCGAGCCGGAAAGCCCGGAAGATACGCGCCTGCCAACCACCGACCTGACGCAGATCCATCAGATCGTCATCAAGGAAGCACGCATCTGCCTGCAACAGGCCAAGGACATGATCGTCGACTACATCGACGCCGATTGGGATCGCCAGCACCTGCAACCGTTGCCGGCGCTGCTGACTCAGGTGCGCGGGGCACTGGCGATGATTCCGTTGAACCGCGCGGCAAGTCTGGTCGAGGCGTGCAACGGCTTTATCCGCGAACATCTGTTGCTTGATCCGCACGAGCCGGGTTGGGAAGAGCTGGATCATCTGGCCGATGTCATCAGCAGCCTCGAGTATTACCTCGAACGTCTGAGCGACGATCCGCAGGCGCCGAGCGAGCAGTTGCTGGATGTCGCGCAGAAGTCCCTTGCGAGTCTGGGTTTCTTTCCAGATGAGCCGCATGTGCCCGTGCTCGACGACGTGCTCAGCCCCAGCGAAGCGCTGGTGATGCAGGACATGCAAGCGCTTGATGACCCGGAAACCGTGCAGTCGCTGGCCGACGTTCTGGCCAGCCCGGTTTCAGCGCTCAACCCGCCGGCATTGATCACGCCGGGCAGCCTGATGCCGCCGCCAGCCGATGAAGAACCGGTCGACGATGAACTGCGCGAAGTGTTCCTCGAAGAGACCGACGAGGTCCTCGAAGTCCTCCACGAATACCTGCCGCGCTGGATTGCCAATCCGCAGGACCGCGATGCGCTGACCGAACTGCGTCGCGCCTTCCACACGCTCAAGGGCAGCGGGCGCATGGTCCGCGCGCTGATTCTCGGTGAGCTGGCATGGTCGGTGGAAAACCTGCTCAACCGCGTGCTCGAACAAAGTGTCGAACCGGGCTCGGTGGTGCAGCAAGTGCTGAGCGACACCGTGCTGTTGCTGCCCGAGTTGATCAGCGAATTCGCCACTAGTAACCAGCGCCAGCGCGGCGATGTCGATCAACTCGCGGCCCGTGCTCACGCCTTGGCCAAAGGTGACGAGCCATTGGCCGCCGAAGACGTCGACGATGTCGCGGCGCTCGATCCGCTGTTGCTGGAAATCTTCCGCAAAGAAGCCGAGACCCACCTCGCCAGCCTCAACCGCTTTCTCGATCAGGCCGCCGAGCATGTGCCGCTGCAGGCCAGCGACGAACTGCAGCGCGCCTTGCACACGCTCAAGGGCAGCGCCTCGATGGCTGGCGTATTGCCGATTGCCGAACTCGCTGCGCCGCTCGATCAACTGGCCCGCGAGTTCAAGGCGCACCAGTTGCCGCTGGACCTCGACGAAGTGGAGTTGCTGCTGGAAGCCGAGGGTCTGTTCCGCGTCGGCCTGCGTCAACTCAGGCATGATCCGCTGGCGCCGATTGTCGGTGCACAGTCGCTGATCAAACGCTCGGAAACCCTGCTTGCCGAGCGTCTGGAATCGATCCTCGATGCGCCGCACACCGGCCTGCGGATCAAGCGTGATCCGCAACTGATCAACAACTTCCTCGCTCAGGGCATGGACATCCTGCTCGACGCTGAAAGCCTGTTGCAGCGCTGGCAACAACACCCCGGCGAGCGTCAGGAACTCAGCGCCTTGCTGGATGAGCTGACCACCCTTGGCGAAGGCGCGCATTTGGCGGATCTGCTGCCGGTGGATGTGCTGTGCGAAGCCTTGCTCGACCTGTATGGCGCGGTGGAAGAAAGCAGCCTGGCGGTCAGTGAACAGTTTTTCCGCGAAGCGCAGAACGCTCACGAAGCGCTGATCAACATGCTCGACGAACTGGCCGCCGGGCAGGAAGTCACGCCACAACCGGCGCGGATCCGGGCGTTGCATGATCTGCTCGATCAGAGCCTCGACCCATCGTCCATGGGCCTGATTCGCAGCGATGGCAGCCGCACCCTGAGCATCCGTGATCTGGGCAGCGCCACCGCTGAGTTGCAGCAAAAGGCAACGGCGCTTGAACACGATGACGAGATCGTCGAGATTTTCCTTGAAGAAGCGGTCGACATTCTCGATAGCTCGGGCCAAGCCTTGCAGCGCTGGTTGAGCGACCCGGACAACGCTGCACCGCTGTCCTCGCTGCAACGCGATCTGCACACCCTCAAGGGTGGCGCGCGGATGGCTGAAGTCGAGGCCATTGGCGATCTGGCTCAGGAGCTGGAAAGCTTTTACGAAGGCTTGGTGGATCGTCGCTACCACTACAGCGAAAGCCTGGGGCGCTTGCTGCTCAAGAGTCATGAGCGTTTGGCATTGTTGCTTGATCAACTGCAAAGCCATCAGCCGCTGATCCCGGCGCAGGATCTGATCGACACGATTCGTCAGGTACGTCAGGGCCACAGCGTCGCCGAAGCGCCGTCAGCAACAACCGAGCACGACAGCGCTGGCCACGATCCCGAACTGCTGGAAATCTTCCTCGAAGAAGGTTTCGACATCATCGAAAACTCCGGCGCCGCGCTGCTGCGCTGGCAAGCCGAGCCGGGCAATCGCCAGGAAGTGGAAACCCTGCTGCGCGATCTGCACACCCTCAAGGGTGGCGCGCGGATGGTCGAGATCGGGCCGATCGGCGACCTCGCCCATGAGCTGGAATACCTTTACGAAAGTCTTTCCAGCGGCGCTTTGCAGCCGTCGGCGGAGCTGTTTGCGCTGGTGCAGCGCGGCCATGATCGGCTGGCACAAATGCTCGATGGCGTGCGCGCCGGGCAACCGTGTCCACCGGCCGATCGGCTGATCAACGCGATCCAGAATTTCAGCCATCCGGTGACGATAGAAACGCCGCCAGTGCTACCCGTTCCGGTCAAGACTGACGCGGCGCCGCCGGCTGCTGACGCTGGCGCGGACATGGTCAAAGTCTCCGCCGAACTGCTCGATGAGCTGGTCAATCTGGCCGGGGAAACCTCGATCTTCCGTGGTCGCATCGAGCAGCAGGTCAACGACGCACAGATCGCCCTGAACGAGATGGAAACCACCATCGAACGCATGCGCGATCAGTTGCGCCGCCTCGACACCGAAACCCAAGGGCGGATTCTCAGCCGTCAGCAGGTCGATGCCGAACGCCTCGGCTACGAAGAATTCGATCCGCTGGAAATGGACCGCCATTCGCAGTTGCAGCAACTGTCTCGCGCGCTGTTCGAATCGGCCTCCGACTTGCTCGACCTCAAGGAAACCCTCGACCGCCGCAACCACGACGCCGAGAACCTGTTGCAGCAACAGGGGCGGATCAATACCGAATTGCAGGAAGGCCTGATGCGCACGCGCATGGTGCCGTTCGAGCGCATGTTGCCGCGTTTGAAACGCATCGTCCGGCAGGTCGCTGAAGAGCTGAACAAAGACGTCGCGTTTGTCGTCGGCAACGCCGAAGGCGAGATGGATCGCAACGTACTCGAACGCATGGCCGCGCCGTTGGAACACATGCTGCGCAATGCCGTCGATCATGGTCTGGAGTCCGCCGAGGTGCGGCTGGCGGCAGGCAAACCGGCGCAGGGCACGGTAAGCCTGGACCTGTCCCGCGAGGGCGGCGACATCGTTTTCGACATTCGCGACGACGGTGCCGGGGTGCCACTGGAAGCGGTGCGGCGCAAGGCGATCAAGCGTGGCATGCTCGCGCCGGAAGCTGAGATCAGCGACCGCGACGTGTTGCAGTTCATCCTTCAGCCGGGGTTTTCCACAGCGGAAAAGATCACGCAGATTTCCGGACGCGGCGTCGGCATGGACGTGGTGCATGAAGAAGTGCGGCAACTCGGCGGCAGCATGAGCATCGACTCGGTGCCGGGGCAGGGCGTGCATTTCCGTATTCGTTTGCCATTCACCGTGTCGGTCAACCGCGCATTGATGGTGCAGTGTGGCGAGGATCAATATGCGATTCCGCTGAACACCATCGAAGGCATCGTCCGCGTGTTGCCGAATGATCTGGAAGGGCACTTCCGCCAGGATCCACCGCGCTACCACTACGGCGGCCAGACCTATGAACTGTGCTACCTCGGCGAACTGCTGAAAACCGCGCCACGGCCAAAACTGCTCGGCCAGAACCTGCCGTTGCCGGTGCTGCTGGTGCACTACAACGACCGGCGCATCGCGGTGCTGGTCGATACCATGGCCGGCACCCGCGAGATCGTGGTCAAGAGCCTTGGCGCGCAATTCGCGGCGGTGCAGGGCGTGTCCGGGGCGACGATTCTCGGCGATGGCCGGGTGGTGCTGATTCTCGATTTGCTCGCACCGATTCGGGCAATGCAAGCGCGGGTTGCGCAGACACCGACGCTGCCGGAGATCGACAGCGAACCGCAGAAACCGCTGCTGGTGATGGTGGTCGACGACTCGGTCACCGTACGCAAGGTCACCAGCCGTTTGCTCGAACGTCACGGCATGAACGTGCTCACGGCCAAGGACGGTGTCGACGCCATGCTGCTGCTCGAAGAACACATGCCCGACCTGATGCTGCTCGACATCGAAATGCCGCGCATGGACGGCTTCGAAGTCGCCACCCAGGTACGCAACGACGAACGCCTGCAACACTTGCCGATCATCATGATCACCTCACGCACCGGCCAGAAACACCGCGACCGTGCCATGGCGATTGGCGTCAACGACTACCTCGGCAAGCCGTATCAAGAGTCGGTGCTGCTTGAAAGCATTGCCCAATGGAGCAAGAAACATGCATGAGCGCCGGCATAATCAGCGCAGCAGCCAACTGACCGGGTTGCTGCTGCCGTTGGCGGATCGCAATTTGATCCTGCCTAACGTTGCTGTCGCTGAGTTGATCGATTACCAGGCCAGCGCCTTCGATCTGGATACGCCGCCGTGGTATCTCGGCAAGGTTACGTGGCGTGAGCGGCAGATTCCGTTGCTGAGTTTTGAATCGGCGTGCGGGCAGAAAATCGTCATTGGCGAGCGCGCGCGGATCGTGATTTTGAATGCGCTGGGCGGGTTGCCGGAGTTGAAATTCATTGCGCTGCTGGTGCAGGGGATTCCGCGGTCGTACAAGCTTGATAGCCAGTTGAGTTATGTCGATGTGCCGTTGTGTGCGCTGGAGCAGGCGGCGGTGCAGGTCGGGGAGCAAGTGGCGAAGGTTCCGGATTTGTTGGGGCTGGAGAAGTTGTTGGTAGATGCTGGGCTAGCCCACTGATCGTTCCCACGCTCCGCGTGGGAATGCAGCCCGGGACGCTCCGCGTCCCAAAAAGCCGAACGCAGAGCGTCCGTTGAGGCATTCCCACGCAGAGCGTGGGAACGATCATCCGCGGGGTGATCCAGAACTTGCGCTGCTTCGGCTGGCCTCTTCGCGAGCAAGCTCGCTCCCACAGTGGGTTTCTGTCGTACACAGAATCTGCGTTCTCTGGAGATCTCCTGTGGGAGCGAGCTTGCTCGCGAAAGCGTCAGTCGCTACACCTCAATCCGACAGGAAAATCCTCAATCTTTGTGCGCAATAAACACCCTTTAGCGCAGCTGTTTAAAGACACTCTGTGTTACGCCTCCCTAACCTACAAATCCTTGCGCCGCTGCCTACGCATGCACCAGAATCCGCCGGCTTGTGCGCCTTTGGCATGCTGCGTAACTTGATTCCGTCACTGATTTCCAGTGATCGGGTTTAGTAGCCCGCCATATTTGGGGCGTATAGCTCATCAGACAGTCAGGTACTCCATACCTGCACTTTATGGTGGTTGTGCGCAGGGCGCCTTCGGGCGCGCCGGTTTCCCAGATCCCCGGTCTACTAACCTGCGCACAGCTGCCTCCACTTCTTTTAGTAGAGAAGCGGTGGCTAGCCCGAATGAGGATCTGGTAAATGTTCAAAGTAACGCCAAACCCGCCGGTCACCGACCCGGCATCCCCCTACGAATCCCCCGACTCCAGGAAATTCCACGAAGCCGCCGAGCGCGCCCTCGACCATTACCTCGGTCCGACCAACGCCGACCTGATGGCCACGCCCTACACCCCGAACACGCTGTACATGGCCAACCCGAATGCCGACACCGAATCCCTGCTGGCCGACGCCAGTGAAACCCTCGGGTCGGCCACGGTGATGCTCAACAATCATGCGGCAATGGTGGAAGGTACGCACCGCAAGACTGTGCAGGGTATTGCGCAGGTGGTGATGGTGGCGGAGATGGCGGTCAATCGTTTGTTGGATAGGTTGGTGCCGACGGAGTGACTTAAAAGCCGACCCTCACCCCAGCCCTCTCCCGGAGGGAGAGGGGGCCGACCGAGGTGTCTGGCGTTGTACATCGACCTGAAAAACCGAGTCGATTATGGATCTGGTAAACCTAGTAAATTCCGGATTCAGTGCAACATTCCCAGGTCGGCGCAATTCCCGAATATCCCCCAATCAGTCCCCTCTCCCTCCGGGAGAGGGCTAGGGTGAGGGCGGCTCTTGATCGTTACCCTGAGCGTAATGATTCACCACCGCGCTTGATTGATGCCCCCACCCCACACGCCTACCTTAGCTCCACGACAGCGAACCCCGTGGAGTGAGCATGACAACAACAATTTCCCCCGACTCGCGCTGGACGCGGCGGCGCGATGAGAAGCAGCGCCGCCTCGACAAGGTGCGCGGGCTGGCCGACGGTGTGGTGTTGCCCACCGACAAGATCGTCGCCGCGCTCGAAGCGCTGATCCACCCCGGTGACCGTGTGGTGCTGGAGGGTAACAACCAGAAGCAGGCGGATTTCCTTTCGCGCTCGCTGGCCAAAGCCGACCCGGAAAAGCTCCACGACCTGCACATGATCATGCCCAGCGTCGGTCGCTCCGAGCACCTCGACCTGTTCGAACGCGGCATCGCCCGCAAGCTTGATTTCTCCTTCGCCGGAACCCAGAGCCTGCGCATCAGCCAGTTGCTGGAAGACGGCCTGCTGGAAATCGGCGCGATTCACACCTACATCGAACTCTACGCCCGGCTGGTGGTGGACCTGATCCCCAACGTCGTGCTCTCGGCCGGGTTCATGGCCGACCGCGCCGGCAACATCTACACCGGCCCGAGCACCGAAGACACTCCGGCACTGATCGAACCGGCCGCCTTCAGCGACGGCATCGTCATCGTCCAGGTCAACCAATTGGTCGACGACGTCAGCGAACTGCCGCGCGTCGACATCCCCGCCTCATGGGTCGACTTCGTGGTGGTGGCCGACAAGCCGTTCTACATCGAACCGCTGTTCACCCGCGACCCACGCCATATCAAGCCTGTGCACGTGCTGATGGCGATGATGGCGATCCGTGGCATCTACGAAAAACACAACGTGCAGTCGCTCAACCACGGCATCGGTTTCAACACCGCCGCCATCGAGCTGATCCTGCCGACCTACGGTGAATCCCTCGGCCTCAAAGGCAAGATCTGTCGCAACTGGACGCTCAACCCGCACCCAACTTTGATCCCGGCAATCGAGAGCGGTTGGGTCGAAAGCGTGCATTGCTTCGGCACCGAACTGGGTATGGAAAACTACATCGCCGCGCGCCCGGATGTGTTCTTCACCGGTCGCGACGGCTCGCTGCGTTCCAACCGGATGTTCTGCCAGCTCGCCGGGCAATACGCGGTGGATCTGTTTATCGGCGCGACGTTGCAGGTTGATGGCGACGGCCACTCCTCGACCGTGACCCGTGGTCGCCTCGCCGGTTTCGGTGGTGCGCCGAACATGGGCCACGACCCGCGCGGTCGGCGTCACGGCACCCCGGCGTGGCTCGATATGCGTCATGACGATGCGCAGCAACCGATGCTCGAACGCGGCAAGAAACTCGTGGTGCAAATGGTCGAGACGTTCCAGGAGGGCGGCAAACCGACCTTCGTTGAAACCCTCGACGCCGTGGAAGTGGCGAAGAAAAGCGGCATGCCGCTGGCGCCGATCATGATCTACGGCGACGACGTCACCCACCTGCTCACCGAAGAAGGCATCGCCTACCTGTACAAGGCGCGCTCGCTGGAAGAGCGTCAGGCGATGATCGCAGCGGTCGCCGGCGTCACCGCGATCGGCCTGCGCCACAACCCGAAAGACACCGAACGCATGCGCCGCGAAGGCCTGATCGCCTTGCCCGAAGACCTCGGCATCCGTCGCACCGACGCCACCCGCGAACTGCTCGCGGCAAAAAGCGTGGCCGATCTGGTCGAGTGGTCCGGCGGCCTGTACAACCCGCCCGCCAAATTCAGGAGCTGGTAATGCACGCATTTAACCTGCAAGCGAAACCGCTGTCCCTGGCTGATCGATTGGCCGACCTGGCGGTGGACGCGCTGATCGACGAAGCCGATCTGTCGCCGAAACCGGCACTGGTCGACCGTCGCGGCAATGGCGCGCACACCGATCTGCACCTGGGCCTGATGCACGCTTCGGCGCTGTCGTTGTGGCCGGCGTTCAAGGAGATGGCTGAAGCGGCGGTTGCAATCGGTGAAGTCGATTCAGCGTTGCGCGAAGCGATTGGCCGCATCGGCCGTGAAGGTGAGCAAGCGATGCTCACCACCACCAACGGCGTGAACACGCATCGTGGGGCGATCTGGGCCTTGGGATTATTGGTGACCGCCGCTGCGCTGGAACCACAATCTTCCAGCGCCAATGCCGTGACCTTGCGCGCCGCACGCCTGGCCTTGTTGGACGATCGCCACGCACCAAAACCCTTGAGCCACGGCGCGCAAGTCGCCCTGCGTTACGGCGCTCGCGGCGCTCGTGAGGAAGCGCAACTCGGCTTCCCTTCGGTGCTGCAACGCGGTCTGCCGCAACTCAAACTCAGCCGCGCCAATGGCCACGGCGAACAGAACGCCCGGCTCGACGCCTTGCTCGCAATCATGACTGACCTCGCCGACACCTGCGTGCTCTACCGCGCCGGCGAAGAGGGTCTGCACGCCATGCAGTCCGGCGCGCAAGCGGTGCTCGACGCCGGTGGCAGCGCCAGCCTCAGCGGTCGCCGTCGCCTGCACGATCTCGATCAACAACTCATCGCATTGAATGCCTCGCCCGGTGGCGCCGCCGACTTGCTCGCCGCCACACTGCTGCTCGATCGCATCGAGCGCGACGGCATCCTTCAGGGAGCGTTTTGATGGAAACCCTATCGTTTGAATTCCCCGCCGGGCAGCCGCCACGCGGCCGTGCGCTGGTCGGTTGTGTCGGCTCGGGTGATCTGGAAGTGCTGATCGAACCGGGTCTGGCCGGCAAACTGACAATCAATGTGCAGACCTCGGTCAACGGCGCGCAGTTGCGTTGGCAGCACCTGTTTGCGCGGATGTTCGACGGCACCACGCCGCCGGCGATGGCCATCGATATCCACGATTTCGGCGCGACGCCGGGGGTGGTGCGTTTGCGTCTGGAACAAGGTTTCGAGGAGATCGGCCATGACTGACAGCGCAGCGTTGCTCAACAAACACAGCTTCGTCGAGCTCGGCGCGCGGCAACGGGCGAAAGCCTTGCTCGATGCCGGCAGCTTTCGTGAATTGCTCGACCCGTTTCAACGGGTGATGTCGCCGTGGCTTGAACGTCAGGGCGTGGTGCCGCAGGCCGATGACGGCGTGGTGATCGCCAAGGGCAGCCTCGACGGTTTGCCAGTGGTCATTGCCGCAATTGAAGGCGCGTTTCAGGGCGGCAGCCTTGGCGAAGTCGGCGGGGCGAAGATTGCCGGCGCGCTGGAACTGGCGGCTGAAGACAACCGCAAAGGCATTCCGACCCGCGCGGTGTTGCTGCTGGAAACCGGTGGCGTGCGCTTGCAGGAAGCCAATCTCGGGCTGGCGGCGATTGCTGATATTCATGCGGCGATTGTCGATTTGCAGCAGTACCAACCGGTGGTTGGGGTCGTGGCGGGCAGCGTTGGTTGTTTTGGCGGTATGTCGATTGCGGCGGCGCTGTGCAGCTATTTGCTGGTGACTCAGGAAGCACGCCTCGGTTTGAACGGCCCGCAAGTGATCGAGCAAGAAGCCGGGATCGAAGAATACGACTCCCGCGACCGGCCGTTCATTTGGAGCCTGACCGGTGGCGAGCAGCGTTTCGACACTGGTCTGGTGGATCGTTATGTCGCCGATGATGTGGCGAAGATTCGTCAGCAGGTCGGCGAATTGCTGCAGCAAGGTTTGCCAAAACAACCACGCAGGCAACGCGCCGAATGGTTTCTGCAACGCCTGAGCAGCCTCAACACTGACCCGCAAATCGAACCGTCGGTGGTTCGCGATCTGTATCAAGGAGAGCGCTCATGAGCGGTTATTCACTGCGCGGTTTGAGCTGGTTCGACGCCTTGAGCGCCGGGGCGAAAGCCGTTGAGGGTTTGCCGCCATCGCTGCGGGTTGCCGATGGTGAACTTGGGCGATTTATCGCCGTGGTCGCTGACCCGGACAATCGCTTTCCGCGTGCTCGCAATGGCGAAGTCGGCTTGCTTGAAGGCTGGGGTCTGGCCAAGGCTGTGGATGACGCGATCACTGCTGATCGTGACAAAGCGCAGAAACGCCCGATCATCGCCATCGTCGATGTGCCGAGCCAGGCTTATGGTCGGCGCGAAGAAGCACTCGGCATTCATCAGGCGCTGGCCGGTGCGGCGGACAGTTATGCCCGTGCGCGGTTGGCCGGGCATCCGGTGATTGCATTACTGGTCGGTAAGGCAATGTCCGGGGCGTTTCTCGCTCATGGTTATCAGGCCAACCGTTTGATTGCGCTGCGCGATCCGGGCGTGATGGTGCATGCGATGGGCAAGGCGTCGGCGGCGCGGGTGACGTTGCGCAGTGTTGAAGAGCTCGAAGCGCTGGCCGCCAGTGTGCCACCGATGGCTTATGACATCGACAGCTACGCCAGCCTCGGATTGCTCTGGGAAACCCTGTCGGTGCAGCAGATTGAGCAGCCGACGGCGGAGGATCTATCGAGAGTTAACGAGTGCCTGAAGCAAGCCATCGGCGATGTCGTCAGCACTGATCTGAGCAATCGCCTCGGCGCGAAGAATCGTGCGGCCTCCAGCAAGGTTCGCGAACTGCTGAGGGCGCAGTGGTGAGCACGCCTCTGGCCCACGATCTGCTCTGGGGCATGACCCCGGCGCAGTTGCCGGCGGATGCGCCGCTGTGGGCCGTCGAGTCATTAGCCGCCGGGCAACCGGTGGTAGTGCGACGGGCGTTGAGTGCTGAGGGTTTTGTCGCGGTCGGCGTGCGCGGTGTGTTGCGCGAGCAGCGCTGGGCGGCATTTATGGCCGTCGATTCGATTGCCTGTCGGGTCAGTCCGGAGGCGCTGTGTCACGTCGACTGCGAGCGCGATCTGCCGGTCATGCACGCGCTCCAACAACTGCGGCCAATGCTCGACGATTGCGGTTGGGTCTGGGGTGTCAGCGGCAGTGTCGGGTTTGAATTGGCCAGCGGTTTTACCGCGATGCACGCGGCCAGTGATCTCGATCTGATTCTGCGTACGCCGCAACTGATCACGCGTAATCAGGCACGCAAACTTGTCGCGGTTTTTGATCAAGCTGTGTGCCGGGTCGACCTGCAATTGCAGACACCTTTCGGTGCGGTGGCGTTGCGTGAATGGGCCAGCGGTTCGGCACGCGTGCTGCTGAAGAATGCTCATCAGGCTTGCCTGGTGATTGATCCGTGGAATCCGCAGGAGCAGGCAGCGTGAGCAGTCTGCTGGTGTTCCCCGGTCAGGGCGCGCAGCAGGCGGGCATGTTTCAGCGCTTGCCTCGGGAAACCTTGGTCGAAGCCAGTGATGTACTTGGCGAAGATGTTTTGCTGCTCGATTCTGCTCAAGCATTGCGCACGACGAGGGCGGTTCAGCTGTGCCTGCTGATCGCCGGCGTCGCGGCTTCACGACAGTTATTGCAGGACGGACTCACGGCGGATTACGTCGCCGGCTTGTCCATCGGCGCTTACCCGGCAGCGGTGGTCGCTGGAGCGTTGAGCTTCAGCGATGCGCTGCATCTGGTCAGCCTGCGCGGTGAGTTGATGCAACAGGCTTATCCACAGGGCTACGGCATGACCGCGATCATCGGCCTGCAATTATCCACAGTCGAAACACTGCTCGCACAGGTGCACAGCGAAGATTCGCCGGTGCACCTGGCCAACATCAATGCCGATAACCAGGTGGTGATCGCCGGTAGTGACGAGGCCATGCAAGTGGTGGCTGAACTGGCGCGCAGTCGTGGCGCTGGTCTGGCGAAACGCCTGGCGGTGAGTGTGCCGTCGCACTGTCCGCTGCTGGAGGCACCTGCACAAACCCTCGCCGAGGCCTTCGCCAAAGTTGAACTGAAAACTCCGAAAATCGCTTACCTGAGCGGCAGCCGCGCGCGTCCTGTGACCAAAATCGAAGCGCTGCGCGACGACCTCGCCTTCAACATGTGTCGCGTAGTGGATTGGCGCGGCACCGTACAAAGCGCCTACGAGCGCGGCGTGCGTTTACAGATCGAACTGCCGCCCGGTGCGGTGCTGACCGGGCTGGCGCGCCGGGTGTTCGAGCAGGGCACGGTCACGGCCTTCGACAGTGCGCGTCTCGACACCTTGCAGGCGCTGTTGCGTGAGGAGGGTGGCCGCCAACTCTAAAACCGCCGACTCAAGCTTCGAACAACAAAAACAACATTCGACGATGCACTTTGAGGACTACAACAATGATTATTTACGGTGTGGCGTTTCTCGCCTTTTGTACGCTGGTGGGTATCTGGGTCGGTGAACTGCTCGGCAAGCTGATCGGCGTGCCGGCCAACGTCGGCGGCGTCGGCATTGCGATGCTGCTGTTGATTGGCCTGGGCAGTTATCTGAACAAAAGCGGCTGGCTCAAGGGCAAGACCGAGCAGGGTGTCGAGTTCTGGAGCGCCATCTACATTCCGATCGTCGTGGCGATGGCAGCGCAGCAGAACGTGTACGGCGCGCTCAAGGGCGGGCCAATGGCGATTCTCGCCGGGACGCTTGCCGTGGTGATCGCTTTTGCCCTGGTGCCCGTGCTGACGCGCATGGGCAACAAGGAGCAGACCCCGATCGCTCCAGCCAAGACTGCGGGGTAAGCGCCATGTACGAATCAATGATGAAAGTGATCACCGGTTACGGTTTGATCAGCGGTTTCCTGATTGTCGGGCTGACCATGTGGGTGTCCTACTGGATGTCCAACACCTTCACCAAGGGCCGTTTGCACGGCTCGGCCATCGCCATTCTGCTCGGGCTGGTGCTGTCGTATGTCGGCGGCGCACTGACCGGTGGGCAGAAGGGCGTGGTGGATATTCCGTTGCTGTCGGGCATCGGCTTGCTCGGTGGGGCGATGCTGCGCGATTTCGCGATTGTGGCCACGGCGTTTGGCGTGAGTGTCGATGAACTCAAGCGTGCCGGGTTCGTCGGAGTGCTGGCGCTGTTTGTCGGGGTGGGGACTTCGTTTGTCGCCGGGGTCGGTGTGGCGATGGCGTTCGGTTATACCGATGCCGTGAGCCTGACCACTATTGGTGCCGGCGCGGTGACTTACATTGTCGGCCCGGTGACCGGCGCGGCGATTGGTGCCAGTTCCGAGGTGATGGCGTTGTCGATTGCAGCGGGGTTGATCAAGGCGATTCTGGTGATGGTGATGACGCCGTTCGTGGCGCCGATGATTGGCCTGAACAATCCACGCAGCGCGGTGATTTTTGGCGGGCTGATGGGCACGTCCAGCGGTGTGGCCGGCGGGTTGGCGGCGACGGATCCGAAGCTGGTGCCTTACGGGTGTCTGACGGCGGCGTTTTATACGGCGCTTGGGTGTTTGCTTGGGCCTTCGCTGTTGTTTCTGGCGATGCGCGGGTTGATGGGATAACAGCTAAGAGCTGCCCTCACCCTAGCCCTCCCGAAACGTCGGACCGCCCGTAGGGAGAGGGGACTGACCGAGTTGTTTTGGCGTTATACATCGATCTGAAATTCTTATGTCGAACTCAGGTTCCGAAACCCATGAAGATCTGCTCCCTTTCCCCCTCGCCCCCTTGGGGGAGAGGGCTGGGGTGAGGGGGTAGCTCTTGATCTTGATTTTGCTCTAAATCCCAGCCTGTCGATTGGCATACATCCGACACTCCGCCAGCAACGCCAGCAAATTCGGATCCCTCTCCTTGGCCTTCAAAAACACCACGCCAATGTGCTGCTGCAACCGGTACTTCTCCTGCAGCGGAATCAACTTCACCCGATTCTCATACACCGCCGCAATCCGCCCCGGCAGCAATGCATAACCCACTCCCGAACTGACCATGCTCAACAGCGTGAAGATGTCATTCACCTGCATCGCCACCTTCGGCTCGAACCCCGCCTGCTTGAATACCCGGTTACCGTCCTGATGCGTGGCAAAACCCTGGGTCAAGGTGATAAAAGTTTCATCCCGGACTTCCGCCAGATCCACTTCACTGCGCTGGGCAAACTTTGAATCCGCCGGTGTGGCGAGGAAGATGTCGTCGGAAAACAGCGCAATCTGCTCGCAATCCGGGTCGTTGATGCTGTCGTCCAGCGACACCAGAATCGCGTCGACTTCCATGTTCTTCAGCTTGTAGAGCAGGTCGATGTTCGAGCCGAGGATCAGGTCGATGTTGAGTTCGCTGCGGCGGATTTTCAGGCCCATGATCAGTTGCGGTACGGTTTTCACGGTCAGCGAATACAGCGAGCCGAGTTTGAAGCGTTCGGCGGAGAACCCGGCGGCTTCGCGGGTCAGGCGCACGCTTTCGACGACGTCGTTGATCAGCTTCTGCGCCCGTTCTTCGAGCACGTAAGCGCTTTCCAGCGGCGTCAGGTTACGGCCTTCGTGCTTGAACAACGGGCAGCGCAGGGCGCTTTCCAGCGAATGAATGGCGCGGTGCACGCTGACGTTGCTGGTCTGCAACTCGGCAGCGGCGCGGGCGAGGTTGCCGGTACGCATGAAAGCGAGGAACACCTCGAGTTTTTTCAGGGTCAATTCTTCGTCGATCAGCATGGCGCGGACTCTTTTTGGAATGCTTCGATTGTGCCCAATTACCGTGGCGTGCGCAGGTCCGCGTTGAACAGAAACATTGCGCTTTTACGCTCAAGGCCCGAGCCTTGCGCGCTGCGGTAACGAATATTGAGGTGAGCGATACATGTATCACGGAGAAAAACTCAACGCCTGGACGCATTTGGTTGGGGCAGTGGCAGCGTTTATCGGCGGCGTCTGGATGCTGGTGATCGCCAGCCTCGACGGCAGCCCGTGGAAGATTGTCAGTGTGGCGATCTACGCGTTTACCTTGCTGGTTCTCTATAGCGCCTCGACCGTGTACCACAGCGTGCGCGGGCGCAAGAAAGCGATCATGAAGAAGGTTGATCACTTTTCGATCTATTTGCTGATTGCCGGTAGCTACACGCCATTCTGTCTGGTCACCCTGCGCGGGCCGTGGGGCTGGACGCTGTTCGGGATTGTCTGGGGGCTGGCGCTGATCGGCATCCTGCAAGAGATCAAACCGCGCTCCGAGGCGCGGATTCTGTCGATCGTGATTTATGCGGTGATGGGCTGGATTGTGTTGGTGGCGGTGAAGCCTTTGATTGCGGCGCTGGGTACGGCCGGGTTTGCCTGGCTGGCGTCGGGCGGGGTTTTGTATACGGTGGGGATTATCTTTTTTGCCTTGGATCACCGGCTGCGGCATGCGCATGGGATCTGGCATTTGTTCGTGATTGCCGGGAGTTTGCTGCACTTTGTCGCGATTCTGTTTTATGTCCTGTAGCCCGGCTGACTGATCGTTCCCACGCTCTGCGTGGTAACGCCTACTGTGACGCTCTGCGTCACGCTGTTTGGGACGCGGAGCGTCCCGGGCTGCATTCCCACGCAGAGCGTGGGAACGATCAGTCCGGCAAAAAGGCTTAGAAGTCACCCCAAAGCTGTTGGGCCACCGCCAGTGCAACCACCGGCGCCGTCTCGGTACGCAATACGCGCGGTCCAAGGCGGGCGGCGTGGAAACCGTTGCCCTTGGCCTGCTCGACTTCGGCATCCGTCAAACCACCTTCCGGCCCGATCAGGAACGCCAGCGTCGCCGGTTTGGCATGACTCACCAACGGCTCCGCCACCGGGTGCAGCACCAGTTTCAACTCGGCTTCGGCCTGCTTGATCCAGTCCGCCAACAACACCGGCGGATGAATCACCGGCACCCGCGAGCGTCCACATTGCTCACACGCGCTGATCGCCACCTGACGCCAATGCAGCAGGCGTTTGTCGGCGCGTTCGTCCTTGAGGCGGACTTCACAGCGATCACTGAAGATTGGGGTGATTTCATTCACGCCCAGTTCGGTGGCTTTCTGAATCGCCCAGTCCATTCGCTCGCCACGGGACAGGCCCTGGCCGAGGTGAATGTGCAGCGGCGATTCGACCTGGCCGGCGAATTGCTCATCGATCTGCACGGTCACGCGCTTCTTGCCGACTTCCAGCAGGGCGCCGCGAAATTCATGGCCGGAACCGTCGAACAACTGCACCGCATCGCCCTCGGCCATGCGCAGTACGCGGCTGATGTAATGCGCCTGGGCTTCCGGCAATTCGTGTTCGCCGGTGCTCAGCGGGGCGTCGATAAAGAAGCGGGACAGTCTCATTTCGGGTCTCTGGAAAGATGTGAATCAGGTGGATCGGTGTCGACTTCATTCGCGAGCAAGCTCGCTCCCACATTTGGAATGCATTCCCCTGTGGGAGCGAGCTTGCTCGCGAAAGCGGCAGTTCAGGCGCCACAAATTTTTTGAATCAGCCTGGATCGCGGAACCCCGGGTGGAAGTCTTTTGGCACGGCGACGCTGACGCTGTCACGCGTCGCTATATCGATGCCTTCGCTGGCCACTTCGGCGAGGAAGTCGATCTGCTCCGGGGTGATCACGTACGGCGGCAGGAAATACACCACGCTACCGAGCGGGCGCAGCAACGCGCCACGTTCCAGTGCATGCTGGAACACTTTCAAACCGCGACGTTCCTGCCAAGGGTAGGCCTCTTTCGTGGCTTTATCCTTGACCATCTCGATGGCCAGGACCATGCCGGTCTGGCGTACTTCGGAGACGTTCGGGTGATCGACCAGATGCGCCGTCGCCGACGCCATGCGCTGAGCCAGCGCCTTGTTGTTCTCGATGACGTTGTCCTGCTCGAAGATATCCAGCGTTGCCAGTGCCGCCGCGCACGCCAGCGGGTTGCCGGTGTAGCTGTGCGAGTGGAGGAAGGCGCGCAGGGTTGGATAGTCGTCGTAGAACGCGCTGTAGACCTCATCGGTGGTCAGGCACGCCGCCAGCGGCAGATAGCCGCCGGTCAGCGCCTTCGACAAGCAGAGAAAGTCCGGGCGAATGCCGGCCTGTTCACAGGCAAACATGGTTCCGGTGCGACCAAAGCCGACGGCGATTTCGTCGAGAATCAGGTGCACGCCGTAGCGGTCGCAGGCCTCGCGCAGCAACGTCAGATACACCGGGTGATACATGCGCATGCCGCCGGCGCCCTGAATCAGCGGCTCGACGATCACTGCCGCGACGCTGTCATGATTTTCTGCCAAGGTCTGTTCCATGGCGGCGAACATATTGCGCGAATGGTCTTCCCAGCTCATGCCTTCGGGGCGTCCGTAGCAATCCGGGCTCGGCACCTTGATGGTGTCCATCAACAGCGCTTTGTAGGTTTCGGTGAACAGCGGCACGTCACCGACCGCCATCGCTGCCATGGTTTCACCGTGGTAGCTGTTGGTCAGGGTGACGAAGCGCTTCTTGTTCGGTTGGCCGCGATTGAGCCAGTAATGAAAGCTCATCTTCAGCGCGACTTCGATGCAGGACGAACCGTTATCGGCATAGAACACCCGGTTCAGGCCTTCCGGGGTCATCTTCACCAGACGCTCGGACAGCTCGATCACCGGTTGATGGCTGAAACCGGCCAAAATCACGTGTTCCAGCTGATCGACCTGATCCTTGATGCGCTGGTTGATGCGCGGGTTGGCGTGGCCGAACACGTTGACCCACCACGAGCTGACGGCGTCGAGGTAGCGCTTGCCTTCGAAGTCTTCGAGCCAGACGCCTTCGCCGCGCTTGATCGGGATCAGCGGCAGCTGTTCGTGGTCTTTCATCTGGGTACAGGGATGCCACAACACCGCGAGGTCGCGTTGCATCCACTGGTTATTCAGGCCCATTTACAGTCTCCTCGAGGCGGCTCGCGTCAGGCGCGGGCAAACAATCGCGCAAGCCTATGCAATGCGTCGCGCGGGGACAACCCATTGTGTCGATTGAGCTACTTTGTATGAGCCGATAGACGTCGCTGGCGGCGTTTTGATGGCTAACGTATTCTTCGCGGTTCTTTGGGTCGTCTGACCCGCAAAACTGCTTTTTCCTACGTGTATTTCCGGAGTTCGCTGAATGTCTGTCGGTTGGCTGCGCGCCTGTGCGCTGGTGATGTTGGGGCTGTTCAGCGTTACAGCGCTGGCCAAGGATAAAACTGCAATCGTGATCGGCGGTGGCCTGTCGGGCCTGACCGCCGCTTATGAGCTGCAAAACAAAGGCTGGCAGGTCACCCTGCTGGAAGCCAAACCGAGCCTGGGTGGTCGCTCGGGTATGGCCACCAGCGAGTGGATCGGCAACGACAAGACCCAGCCAGTGCTGAACAAGTACGTTTCGACATTCAAGCTGGGCACCACGCCGGCGCCGGAATTCGTGCGGACCCCGGGCTACCTGATCGACGGCGAGTATTTCTCTGCCGCCGATCTGGCGACCAAGCAGCCGGCCACCGCCGATGCCTTGAAGCGCTACCAGAAAGCCCTCGATGATCTGGCGCGTTCGATCGACGACCCGCAAAACCCGGCGGCAACCAGCACCCTGCACGCGCTGGACCAGATCACCGTGTCGAGCTGGCTCGACAAGCAGAACCTGCCGGCCACCGCACGTCAGTTGATCAACCAGGACATCCGCACCCACTACGACGAGCCTTCGCGTCTGTCGCTGCTGTATTTCGCTCAGCAGAACCGCGTGTATCGCGGCATCTCCGACCGTGACCTGCGCGCTTCGCGTCTGGTCGGCGGCAGCCAAGTGCTGGCGCAGGCGTTCGTCAAACAGATCAAAACCATCAAGACCAACTCGCCGGTGTCCGCGATCACTCAGGACAAAGACGGCGTGACCGTCAAGGTCGGCAGTGTTGGCTATCAGGCTGACTACGTCGTGTTGGCCGTGCCGCTGCGTGCACTGAACAAGATTGCCCTGACGCCGGCGCTGGATGCCCAGCATCTGGCTGCGATCAAGGGCACCAACTACGGCTGGCGCGACCAGATCATGCTGAAGTTCAAGACGCCGGTGTGGGAAAGCAAGGCGCGCATGTCCGGCGAGATCTACAGCAACACCGGTCTCGGCATGCTTTGGATCGAACCTGCCCTGAAGGGCGGCGCCAACGTGGTGATCAACCTGTCCGGCGACAACGCTCGTGTGATGCAGGCGTTTGGCGACAAGCAAATGGTCGATCAGGTGCTAATTCGTCTGCACGCGTTTTATCCACAGGCTCGTGGCTCGTTCACCGGTTATGAAATCCGTCGCTACAGCACCGACCCGTCGATGGGCGGCGCCTACCTGGCTTACGGCCCGGGGCAGATCAGCAAGTTCTGGCGTCTGTGGGAACGTCCGCTGCAACGCGTGACGTTCGCCGGCGAACACACCGACACCTTGTACCCGGGCACCCTGGAAGGCGCGCTGCGCACCGGTCAGCGGGCGGCGAGTCAGGTTGAAGATCTGGCGGCAGGCAAATCGTTCGAGCCAGCCAAAGTAGTGCCGGCTGCAGCAGCGGCAGGCGCGGCGGGTGCCGTGGCGGCGAAGAAGGGCAACTTCTTCACTAATCTGTTTGGCGGTTCGGATGACGAGAAGAAGCCTGAGCCTGTGAAGGCGCCAGAGCCGGCTCCAGCTCCGGTCGCTCCAGCGCCTGCGCCGACTCCGGCACCTGCGCCAGCTCCGGTGGAAGCGCCAAAGCCTGCGGCACCAGTGAAAGCTGCACCGGCGAAGAAAGCGGCGGCCAAGCCAGCGGTGAAGAAGCCAGCGGCTAAAACCGAGGCGAAAAAGCCTGCGGCGAAACCGGCAGCGCAGAAGGCTGATCCGGCGAAGAAGCCAGCGGCCAAGCCTGCGGCAACGACCGAGACCAAGGCGCAGTAGGCCTTTGCTTCAATAAAAAAACGCGGCCACACGGGCCGCGTTTTTTTTTGCCAGAAGCGCGCACTTCGATCCTTCCCGGTGCAGTCTCAAGGCTTACCTTTGCGCAGGACACTTCCCACAAAACAATCGGAACGAAATGATAGCGGGTGCCTTAGCTGCAACTTTATGCTTGAAGAAATTGGAGGCGCTCGATGAAAAGACTTACGGTAATACTTCTGTTGATGACACTTTCCGGTTGTGCCAATGGGCGTTTCTTTCCAGGTGGATATAACGCAGAACTTGTGCATCAATGCAAGATTGATCCCTACAGTGCCGATTGCTTGCAGCCGCCGCCAGTTTTCACCAACTAATCAATCAAAAGAGCGGTGGCTTGTTAAAAGTCCCATTTATAGAACTCGGTGCCGTTCGGTAACTTTCTGAGCCAGCGCTGCTTGGGTTTTCGAATCCGCCCGGGGATAAAACCGAAACGAGCCCAACGCAGGTTGCCGTTGCGCTGATCGTAAATGACCAGATTGCCATCGTCCTGCATCGTCAGGTAAGTGTTGTACCACAGCGACTTTTCGAGGCTGTGGGTACTTTCGGCAATCCATAGTCGCCGTCTGAAAGGGTCGAAGAGAAATCCGTTATTACTGACGACAAATTGTAGTGGTTCACGCATCTTCTTTGGATGCAGAGTTGCACTGTAAGGCTGATTGTTGTCGGCAATCCAGACTACTGCTTCACCTTCTTTTATCACCAGATTGCCATCGCTCTGCAATAACAACCGATATCGACCGTTCTCGGATTGCAGGTATTGGCCCGGAGACATTGTCTGGTTTGGTGGTAACTCGGAAGTGCCACTTGCTTGAAAGGGGGTATAACGAAGTGCCATGTTTTTCACCTTTTCAATGAATGATTGAGTCATCATTTGATCAGGGGCAAGCGGCCAACTAGCGATACATAGTTATTAAATTAATTTTCTTTTTCTGCGAATTTTTTGTGATCACTGCCTGCTCCGCGGCGCGCCGGAGCAGAAGGAGAATCGCGCCCCGTGGTCCGAGCGCTGCGCGGTAGAATCGCCTTTAATCTTTCCTTAACACGCCACTTTCAGACTCTTGATCGTATTTCTCGATATTTCAAAGCAAAATTTTCCGCTTTAATTCGATAGATAACTCGCTAGTCTTGGTTCGCAGTTCTCACAGGATTTGGGCAATGCAGCTACGTAACTCTTCTTCGCGCTATGGTTGGGTCAGCATCTTCATGCACTGGGGCGTGGCGCTGGTGGTCTTCGGGCTGTTTGCGCTGGGCCTGTGGATGGTCGGGCTGGATTACTACAGCAGCTGGCGCAAAGAGGCGCCGGATCTGCACAAGAGCATCGGTCTGGTGCTGCTGGGTGTGATGGTGTTGCGGGTGTTGTGGCGCTTTATCAGCCCGCCGCCGCCGACGCTGCAAAGCTACAGCCGGATGACCCGCATCGGCGCCAAGTTCGGCCATGGGTTTCTGTATCTGGCGCTGTTCGCTGTGATGCTTGCCGGTTACCTGATTTCCACCGCAGACGGTGTCGGGATTCCGGTGTTTGGCCTGTTTGAAGTTCCTGCACTGGTTTCCGGGCTACCGGATCAGGCAGATACCGCTGGGGTGATTCATCTCTGGCTCGCGTGGGCACTGGTAATTTTTTCCGGCCTCCATGCGTTGGCAGCATTGAAGCACCACTTTATCGATCGTGATGCGACCCTGACGCGAATGCTCGGTCGCAAAGCCTGAAATTCAACCTCGACTCAAAGGAAAAGAAAGCATGTTGAAAAAGACTCTGGCCGCTCTGGCAATCGGTTCTGCACTGCTCTCGGCTGGTCAGGCCATGGCTGCGGACTACAAAATCGACAAGGAAGGCCAGCACGCCTTCGTTGACTGGAAAATCAGCCACCTGGGCTACAGCTTCATTCACGGTACTTTCAAGGATTTCGACGGTACATTCTCGTGGGATTCGGCCAAGCCTGAAGCCAGCAAGATCTCCGTTGATGTGAAAACCGCCAGCCTGTGGTCGAACCACGCTGAACGTGACAAGCACATCGCCAGCAAAGACTTCCTGGATGTTGGCAAGTTTGCTGATGCCAAGTTCGTCTCCACCGCCGTTAAATCGACCGGTGAAAAGACTGCTGATGTGACTGGCGACCTGACCCTGCACGGTGTGACCAAGCCTGTGACCTTCAAGGCTACGTTCAACGGCGAAGGCAAGGATCCATGGGGCGGCGAACGCGCTGGCTTCAACGCCAAGACCACCCTCAACCTGAACGATTTCGGGATCAAGGGCCCAGGTCCTACCTCGCAAACTGCGGATCTGGACATCTCGCTGGAAGGCGTGAAAGTTAAATAACTTTCCTCCCGCCACACAAAAACGCCCCCGGTCGAAAGATCGGGGGCGTTTTTTATTGCCTACGACACACACGCATCCCCTGTGGGAGCGAGCCTGCTCGCGAAGGCGGCGGGTCAGTCAGCAATGATGTTGGCGAATGACCGCTTTCGCGAGCAGGCTCGCTCCCACAGGGGATATGCGGTGATTCAGGGGGATTCGTGGCGGCAAAAAAATGCCCCGGCTCTTGCGAGTCGGGGCATTTTATATGGCGGCGTTAACTCAGCGATTGCGGGTCAGCAATGCTGGTTTTTCGCCACGCGGGCGGCTTGGCAGTTGATCGAGCTGCTCAGGCGTCGGGAAGCGGTCGGCTTTCGATTCCTTGTGCATGATCTTCGGGCCGTTGCTGCGCGGGTTCTGTACGGCTGGCTCGCTGCGTGGCTGATCGTCACGGGCCGGACGACGATTGCGCGAGGACGAGGAGGATTCGTCGCGACGACCCGACTGACCATCACGCGGTGCGCCGTTGCGCGGGCCGTTACGCTTGGCTGGCGGGGTGCCGGTGCTCGAACCGTTGCTGTTGCGCGGACCGTTCTGACGACCCTGCGACTGACCGCCACGTGGTGCGCCCGAACCTGCGCCTGCACCTTGAGCCGGTGCGCCTGGACGACGGCCACGGCCGCCGGCAGGGGCTGGTTTTGGTACGTAATCAACGCGGTTACCGAAGTTATCGATATCGTCGTCGAGGAACTCGTCCGGTGCACGATCAGCCGCCGCACGTGGCGGTTGGCTCGGACGCTGTTCGCGGCTCGGAGTGCCTTCGCGCGGTTTCTGCTGACGAGCAGGGCGCTCGCCACGTTCGCCGGCCGGTTTTTCCTTGCCCTTGTCTTTGCCTTTGTCTTTACGACCGCCGCCACCGCCGCTGCCATTCGGGCCGTCGCCGCGTGGGCCACGTGGATTGCGTGGGTTACGCACGTCCGGACGCTCACGCACTTCCGGCTTCTCGGCTTCAATGGTGCTCGAATCGAAGCCCATCAGGTCGCCGTCGGCGATTTTCTGCTTGGTCATGCGTTCGATGCTTTTCAGCAGTTTCTCTTCGTCCGGGGCAACCAGCGAGATCGCCTCGCCCGAACGACCGGCACGGCCAGTACGGCCGATACGGTGCACGTAGTCTTCATCGACGTTCGGCAGTTCGAAGTTGACCACGTGTGGCAACTGATCGATGTCCAGGCCGCGTGCGGCGATGTCGGTCGCAACCAGAATGCGCACCTGGTTCGCCTTGAAGTCGGCCAGCGCTTTGGTGCGCGCGTTCTGGCTCTTGTTACCGTGGATCGCTACAGCCGGCAGGCCGTGCTTGTCCAGGTACTCGGCCAGACGGTTGGCGCCGTGCTTGGTGCGGGTGAACACCAGCACCTGTTCCCACGCGCCGGCGGTGATCAGGTGCGCCAGCAGCGCACGCTTGTGGCTGGCCGGCAGACGGAACACGCGTTGTTCGATGCGCTCGACCGTGGTGTTCGGCGGCGTCACTTCGATGCGTTCCGGGTTGTGCAGCAGCTTGCCGGCGAGGTCGGTGATGTCTTTGGAGAAGGTCGCCGAGAACAGCAGGTTCTGACGCTTGGACGGCAGGCGCGCGAGGACTTTCTTCACGTCGTGCACGAAACCCATGTCGAGCATGCGGTCGGCTTCGTCGAGGACGAGGATTTCCACGTGGGACAGGTCAACGCTGCCCTGGCCGCAGAGGTCGAGCAAGCGACCCGGGCAGGCAACGAGCACGTCGACGCCACGGGACATGGCCTGAACCTGTGGGTTCATGCCGACGCCGCCGAAGATGCAGGCGCTGACGAATTTCAGGTCACGGGCGTAGATCTTGAAGCTCTCGTGAACCTGGGCCGCGAGTTCGCGGGTCGGGGTCAGGACCAGTACGCGCGGTTGGCGCGGGCCATGACGCTGGGATTTGTCCGGGTGACCGTTGGGGAACAACCGCTCCAGGATCGGAAGGGCGAAACCGCCGGTTTTACCGGTACCTGTCTGTGCCGCAACCATCAGGTCGCGACCTTGCAACACGGCGGGGATGGCCCGCTGTTGCACCGGAGTAGGCTCGGTATAGCCCGCATCTTCGATGGCGCGGACTAAAGCCTCGGAGAGACCGAGGGAAGCAAAGGACATGAGTAATCCTGTTTTAGTTAGGGCTTGGCCCAATGGGAGTCTTGCCTGGCGCGAATCACGTTTAAGAGGACGCAATCCCGTCCGGTCCTGCTGCGGTTCCGAAGGCACGTCTGGAGCGCTCGCGCGGGCTGCAAAGCTGCGCTGTAGCGGGTCGAGAGGCCTGTTACGGTTCCGGGCGTCCGGGCGTGAGCCTGGCGGGAACGCCGGAGTATAACAGAGCAATCACTGCGCGCTGCTTTCCTGCTGCTCAACGGTTTTGCCGCTGGCCGTGGCATTGCCCAGCGGCGCAGCCATGGCGGGAGCCGCGCCGTAGCGTGCGCTCAGCTCAGCGTAAGCCGGTTCGCGCTTGAATCGCTTGAGCTCGGCGCCAAATCGCTGCACCAGCAAATCCATGCCGGCATTGCGTCTAACCGCGAGAAACTGGCTCTGGCGGCTAATGACAGTGGGGTTTTCGGTGATCTGATCGCGAATATCCAGCTCATCGAGCAAGTGCTGACCGACACGGCGATCGGTGATCAGCAAGTCGATGCGACCGCGCACCAGTTTGCCGAAGTTGGCTTCGTGGGTCGGTGCCGGTTCACGGGTAAACAGTGTTGATTCGCTGAAATCGGGGCTGTACAGATAACCCGGCGAGGTGCCGATGGTCAGGCCTTTGAGCTCTTCGAGTTTGCTGAACGGGTGCGGCCGGTCGTTGGCGTAGAACAGGACGAACTCGACGTCCGACAGCGGCTCGCTCGGGTAAAGCAGGGTGGCGTCGCGCTCGTCGCTGTGAAAAATGTCCAGCGCGCCATCGGCCTGACCGGTCTCAAGCATCGACAGGCAGCGCTTCCACGGCAAGAACTGCCATTCGACTTCGATGCCCAGACGTTTGAAGACAATGGCCGTGGTTTCGTAATCCAGCCCGAGGCTTTTACCGTTCTCTTCGTAGACATAGGGCGCCCACGGCTCGGTGACAATACGCAACTTTTCGCCTCGAGCGGCGAAGCTCAGGCAAGCAAAAACCAGCACGGCGAATAACTGCGTGATCAAAGGCATGGCTTGAGATTACGACGAGAAACGCGAAAGAGCCAGAAAGTGCCTGCACAAGCTCTGTTTCGGGCCTTTAAAAGCAAAAAATCGCAGCTGCGACACCCCTGTAGGAGTTGCCGAAGACTGCGATCTTTTGATCTTTCTATGAGGCTTAACGCGGCAACTTCAGGTTATTCCAGATCGCCAGACTAGGCTCAGCCTGGTTCATGGAATAGAAGTGCAGACCCGGCGCGCCACCTTGCAGCAGGCGTTCGCACATCTCGCTGACGACTTGCTCACCAAAGCGCTGAATGCTTTGCGTGTCATCGCCGTAGGCTTCCAGTTGCTTGCGGATCCAGCGCGGGATTTCCGCACCGCAGGCATCAGAGAAGCGCGCGAGTTTGCTGTAGTTGGTGATCGGCATGATCCCCGGAACGATCGGCAGATCCACACCCTGCGCCTGCAAACGCTCGACGAAATAGAAGTAGCTGTCGGCGTTGAAGAAGTACTGGGTGATAGCGCTGTCGGCGCCGGCACGGGCCTTGCGGATGAAATTGGCCAGATCGTCTTCGTAGTTGCGTGCTTGCGGATGCATCTCCGGGTAAGCGGCAACTTCGATATGGAAATGATCACCGGTTTCTTCACGAATGAATTCAACCAGTTCATTGGCGTGACGCAGCTCACCGCTGGTCATGCCCATGCCGGATGGCAGGTCGCCACGCAGCGCGACGATACGCTTGATGCCGGCAGCCTTGTACTCGTTCAGCAGGCCGCGCAGGTCGTCCTTGCTGTCGCCGACGCACGACAGGTGCGGTGCGGCCGGTACTTTGACTTCGCTTTCCAGTTGCAGAACGGTGTTGAGGGTGCGATCACGGGTCGAACCACCAGCGCCATAGGTGCAGGAGAAGAAATCGGGATTGTACGTTGCCAACTGACGGGCAACGTTGAGCAGCTTTTCATGCCCAGCATCGGTCTTGGTCGGGAAGAACTCGAAGCTGTAGCGACGGTCTTGGGACATGGTCATACCCTTGGAAACAAGAACCTTCGAGGCGCTGCAATCCCGTGTGGGAGCGAGCCTGCTCGCGAAAGCGTCGGGTCAGACAACACGGATGCTGAATGATAAACCGCCTTCGCGAGCAGGCTCGCTCCCACAGGGAGAGCGAGCAAGCACCTGTTAGTAGCGGTAAGCGTGCGGCTTGAACGGGCCTTCGACGGTCACGCCGATGTAGTCAGCCTGTTGCTTGGTCAGTTGGGTGACCACGCCGCCGAAGCCGCGAACCATTTCCAGGGCCACTTCTTCGTCGAGTTTCTTCGGCAGTACTTCAACGGTCAGGCGCTCGGCTTTCTGGGCTGGCGACAGGTCGGCGTACTTCTGGCCGAACAGGAAGATCTGCGCCAGAACCTGGTTGGCGAACGAACCGTCCATGATGCGGCTTGGGTGACCCGTGGCGTTGCCCAGGTTCACCAGGCGGCCTTCGGCCAGCAGGATCAGGTAGTCGTCGTTCTGCGCGTCGAACGCGCCCGGGCCGGTACGGTGGATCTTGTGTACCTGTGGCTTCACTTCTTCCCATGCCCAGTTCTTGCGCATGAAAGCGGTGTCGATTTCGTTGTCGAAGTGACCGATGTTGCAGACAACAGCGCGCTTCTTCAGGGCTTTGAGCATGTTCGCGTCGCAAACATTGACGTTACCGGTGGTGGTCACGATCAGGTCGATCTTGCCCAGCAGCGCTTTGTCGATGCTCGTTTCGGAACCGTCGTTGATACCGTCGATGAACGGCGAAACCAGTTCGAAACCGTCCATGCATGCTTGCATGGCGCAGATCGGGTCAACTTCGGAGACTTTAACGATCATGCCTTCCTGACGCAGCGACTGAGCCGAACCCTTGCCCACGTCACCGTAACCGATGACCAGCGCTTGCTTGCCGGACAGCAGGTGGTCGGTACCACGCTTGATCGCGTCGTTCAGGCTGTGACGGCAGCCGTACTTGTTGTCGTTCTTGGACTTGGTCACCGAGTCGTTGACGTTGATGGCCGGGATTTTCAGCTCGCCTTTGGCCAGCATGTCCAGCAGACGGTGTACGCCGGTGGTGGTTTCTTCGGTCACGCCGTGAACGCGATCCAGTACTTGTGGGTACTTGTCGTGCAGCAGCTGAGTCAGGTCGCCGCCGTCGTCGAGGATCATGTTGGCGTCCCATGGCTGGCCATCCTTCAGGATGGTCTGCTCCAGGCACCACTCGTACTCTTCTTCAGTTTCGCCTTTCCAGGCGAAAACCGGGATACCGGCAGCAGCGATAGCGGCAGCAGCCTGATCCTGAGTCGAGAAAATGTTGCAGGACGACCAGCGTACTTCGGCACCCAGGGCAACCAGGGTTTCGATCAGCACGGCAGTCTGAATGGTCATGTGGATGCAGCCGAGGATCTTGGCGCCTTTCAACGGCTGTTCGCCGGAGTACTTGCGACGCAGACCCATCAGGGCCGGCATTTCCGATTCGGCGATGATGGTTTCGCGACGGCCCCAGGCAGCCAGGGACATGTCGGCAACTTTGTAATCGTTAAAATCTGCAGGCGTGATAACAGCGCTCATGAAGAGCCTCCATTCGTAATGTATGCGAATGGGCGCCGTTGTGCGTTTAGTGTCCGGCCTGAGCCAGTCAACGCCCCATCCGAGCCTGACAGGTTGAACCTGCTGCAGCGCCCCTCGGACAGGTGGCGGGAAAACGGTAGCAAGTGAACGTTACCGTTTTGAAACGGGGGCGATTATAGCCGTCTAGACTGATCTTCCAAAGGGTTTCTGTCGGCCAGATGAAGATCGTTAATGACGACCATAGTCGAAGCCGCATGGAGCCTGACCGCTCAGTCTGCCAAGATACCGTCCATCGTTCGGCAAGACACTCAGGAGTGAAGATGAATTTCCACACCCGCAAATGGGTAAAACCCGAAGACCTTAACCCCAACGGCACCCTGTTCGGTGGCAGCCTGTTGCGCTGGATCGACGAAGAAGCGGCGATTTACGCGATCGTCCAGTTGGGCAATCAGCGCGTGGTGACCAAGTACATTTCCGAAATCAACTTCGTCAGCGCCTCGCGCCAGGGCGACATCATCGAACTGGGCATCACCGCCACCGAGTTTGGTCGCACCTCGATCACCCTGACCTGCGAAGTGCGCAACAAAATCACCCGCAAGAGCATTCTGACGGTTGAGAAGATGGTGTTTGTGAACCTCGGTGAAGACGGTTTGCCGGCTCCGCACGGGCGCACTGAAATCAAATATGTGAAAGATCAGTTCCAGGAAGATGAGTTAGTCACCAAATAACATCGGCGGTGCTTTCTTCGCGAGCAAGCTCGCTCCCACAAGGATCACGCTGTACCTGTGGGAGCGAGCTTGCTCGCGAAAGCGGTTGTCCTGTCACCGAAGATTGATCAGGCCACTGAACAGCCATGAACCGCCGGGGTCGTAGGTAAACACCCCCCCCCCACGGTTCCCACGCCATGACCACCCCCACCGACGGCAAGACCCCCGATCTCTCGGCCGATGAGCAACACGAAGTCGAGAAAAGCCAGCCGCCCCGCGCGGCCGTTCTGCATGAAATCATCCGCACCCAAGGCGATCAGGAACTGGAACGCAGCATCGCCGCGCTCTGGTGGTCGGCGTTGGCGGCGGGGTTGACCATGGGCCTGTCATTGATGGGCATGGGCCTGCTCAATTCGCGTCTGCCCGAAGGTGACGAGTTCAAGGTAATCGCCAGTTTCGGCTACTGCGCAGGCTTCCTCGCAGTGATCCTCGCCCGCCAGCAACTGTTCACCGAAAACACCTTGACCGCCGTATTGCCGGTCATGACCAAGCCGACCCTGAAAAACTTCGGCCGGTTGATCCGCCTGTGGACAGTGGTTTTGGTCGGTAATCTGTGCGGGACGATTCTGGTCGCGTACGTGATGCTCGAACTGCCGATCTTCGACACCAAGACTGACCATGCCTTCCTCGAAATCGGCCGTAAGGTGATGGAAAACCACGCCAGCCAGATGTTCGCCAAGGGCATCGTTTCCGGCTGGATGATCGCCACCATGGTCTGGATGATCCCGTCCATGGAGAGCGCGAAGATGTGGATCATCATCCTCATCACCTACCTGATGGCGCTCGGTGACTTCACTCACATCGTGGTGGGTTCGGCGGAGGTGTCGTATCTGGTGTTTGCCGGCGAGTTGCCGTGGAGCGATTTCTGGATGGTCTTCGCAGGTCCCACGTTGGCGGGGAACATCATTGGTGGCAGCTTTATCTTTGCGCTGATCAGCCATGCGCAGATTCGCAGCGAGAGCGGTGCGCCTAAGGAGCCTGCGGATCAGGCCGGGAAACCTGATCCGCAGGAGATCAAAAAATGATCAGTGGTGAGCGGCTTCGCTGATGGTCACGGGCTCGTTGCGAGTTGCGTACTTGACCAGTTTGCCGATGGTCAGACCCTGCAACAGGATCGATGACAGCACCACGATGTAAGTGATGCTCAGCAGCAGATCGCGCTCCGGGCCCAATGGCAGGGCCAGCGCCAGTGCCACCGAAACACCGCCGCGCAAACCGCCCCAGGTCAGAATCCGGATGGTGCCGGCCGGCACCGTCCGCCAGCGGCGCAGCAGGACAATCGCCGGGGCCACGGTGAGCAGGCGCGACAGCAGAATCGCCACCGCCAACAAACCTGCCGCGGCCATGTGCAACCAGTTGAATGGCAGCAGCAACAGCTCCATGCCGATCAGCGCGAACAGCAGCGCGTTGAGCATGTCATCGAGCAATTCCCAGAAACCGTCGAGATAACGACGGGTCATGTCATTCATCGCCAGATTGCGCCCGACGTTACCGATGATCAGACCTGCGACCACCATCGCAATCGGTGCGGAAACGTGAATCTCGGTAGACATCGCCGAACCACCAATGACCAGCGCCAGCGTCAGCATCACGGTGATTTGATGCTGCTCGACGCTTTTGATCATTCGATAAACCAGATAACCGATCAGGCCGCCAAACAGCACGCCGCCAATCGCTTCGTGCACGAACAGCATCGCGGTGGCGCTGATGGTCGGGGTTTCGCCGAGTTGGGCGATGCCCAGTAACACGGTGAACACCACTACAGCGGTGCCGTCGTTGAACAGCGACTCGCCGACGATGGTGGTTTTCAGCGGTTTCGAGGCATTGGCGGTACGCAGCACGCCGAGCACCGCAATCGGGTCGGTCGGCGAAATCAACGCGCCGAACAGCAAGCAATACAAGAAGCTCACGTGCCAGCCGAACAGGGCGAAAATGTAATAGGCGAGGCTGCCGATCACCGTGGTGGCAATCAACACACCGAAAGTCGCCAACAGACCGATGGGCCAGCGGTAGCTGCGCAGGTCGTTGAGGTTGACGTGCAGGGCGCCGGCGAACAGCAGGAACGAGAGCATCCAGTTCATCAGCAGATCGCCGAAGTCGATCTGGCCAATCAGTTGCTGCACGCGTTCTTCGAGACCGGGGTAACCGAGCACGCTCAGGCCTTGCAGGATCAGCGAGAACAGTAGCGCGGTGACCATCACGCCGATGGTCGGCGGCAGGCCGATGAAGCGGAAATTGACGAAGGTGAGGAGGGTGGTGAGGCAGATGAAAGCGGCGACAAGTTCAAGCATCCGGGGTCCTTTGGATGAGGGGTGAGTGGAGCGCGCCCGATGTTTGGGCGCAGGGGTTTGATGGGCTGAGAGCGACAGAGGGCACAAGCTTCCCTCACCCCAGCCCTCTCCCGGAGGGAGAGGGAGCCGACCTTATTGTCTTGTGGCATGCATCGACCTGAATAACCGAGTCGATTATGGATTCGGCAATGCGCGTTCAGGTCGGCGTACTTCTGAAGCATCCCCCATTCAGTCCCCTCTCCCTCTGGGAGAGGGTTAGGGTGAGGGCTAGCCGGACACATTGACCGCAGCCGCTTCGCGACGTTGCAGATAGATGAAAAACAGCGCCGTCAGCACCGTCAATACACCGACCAGCGCACCCGTCCATGGCAAGTCCGCCAGATCCGCGCCACTGGCCACCACCAGTCCGCCGATCCACGCACCCGCTGCGTTGCCAAGGTTGAATGCGCTCTGGTTCAACGTCGAGCCCAGGTTCGGTGCTTCATGCGCCTGATCGATGATCAGCAGTTGCAGAATCGGGCACAGCGCAAAAGCGAAAATCCCCCACAGCACCAGCGTGATTGCCGCTGGCACCACCGAGCGACTGGTCTGACTGAACGCCGCCAGAATCACCACCACCGCCAAGGCCACACCGACCAGCGACGGCAACAAACGGCTATCAGCCAGACGCCCGCCGAGCATGCTGCCACCGGTCAAACCGACGCCGAACAACAGCAACATCACCGTCACGCCATGCGGGCTGACGCCGGTGATGTCCTGGAGGATCGGCGCAATGTAAGTGAACACACTGAACAGACTGGTCGACGCGAGCACACTCATGCCCAGCGCCAGCAACACGTTGACCTTGCCCAGTACCTTGAATTCGCTGGCGAGATTGGCCTTGTCCATGGGGATGTGTTTTGGCAGCCACAACCATTGCGCGAGCGCCGCAATCACACCAATCACCGACACCGCCCAGAACGTCGAGCGCCAGCCGGCATACTGCCCGAGCGCCGTGCCCAGCGGCACGCCGAGAACGTTGGCCAAGGTCAGGCCGGTGAACATCATTGCAATCGCCTGCGCGCGTTTGTTCGGTGCGACCAGCCCGGCGGCAACCACCGAGCCAATGCCGAAGAACGCGCCGTGACAGAGGGCTGTGACCACACGAGCGGCCATCAGCGTCGCGTAGTTGGGCGCCAGTGCGCAGAGGATGTTGCCGAGGATGAACATCAGCGTCATGCCCAGCAACGTTGCTTTGCGCGGCATGTTTGCGGTGCCGATCGCCAGGATCGGGGCGCCGAAGACCACGCCCAGGGCGTAGCCGGTAATCAGCAGGCCCGCATGGGGAATGCTCACGGAGAGGTCCCGGGCGACATCGGGCAGCAGGCCCATGATGACGAATTCAGTGGTGCCGATGCCGAACGCGGCAACAGCGAGTGCAAGCAAGGCGAGTGGCATGCGCAAGGTCTCTGTCGATAGTCTTGACGCTTTGATCAGGCATACGCAGGCCGACGACCGATCTCGATGGAGGGCGGTGCAGGCAGGGATTATTGGTATTTTTCTGTGCGCAACTGAGTGCGGCGTGGTCGCTTGCAGTATAAACAGCTGCTGACACATCGCGAATCAATAATCTGACTAATTGGCTCGCTAACAACAATAAGGAGTGGAACGTGCTGGCGACAGCTTTGGTATTGATGGCGGCGCTGTTGCATGCGACGTGGAATACGTTAATCAAGTTCAGCGCCGAGCGACTGTTGGTGGTGGCGTGCATGGACACCGTGGCGCTGCTGGTCGTTGCCATCGCGTTTCCATTCGTGAGCTTGCCGCCCATGGAAATCTGGCCATGGATTCTCGCTTCGGCAGCCTTTGAGCTGCTGTATCGCTATCTGCTGATTCAAGCCTACCGGGTCGGCGATCTCGGGCTGGTATATCCGCTGATGCGTGGATTATCGCCTTTGGTGGTGCTCGCGCTGACCCTGATCTTCGCGGGAGAGGTGCTCACCACGCAGCAAATCTTCGGCATCATGCTGATCCCGTTCGGCATGGTTTGTCTGCTATGGCAGGGTGGCGGTGGCAAACATTTGCCGTGGTCGATGCTGCCGGTGGTGGCGCTGATCGGCCTGTGCATCGGCTGCTACACCTACATTGATGGCCAGGCGTTGCGGCGCTGGTCCCATCCTTTGGATTATCTGGTCTGGGTCACGCTGCTCAGCGCCTGGCCGTTTCCGCTGTTGGCGTGGGTCGCCAAGCGTCCGGCGTTCATGTTGTTCTGGCGTGAGCAATGGAAGCTGGGGTTGGCGGTGGGCTTCTGCGTATTGGCCAGCTACGCTCTGGTGCTGTGGGCGATGCAATTGGGCTCGATTGCGGAGGCGGCGGCATTGCGCGAGATCAGCGTGATTCTGGTAGTGCTGTTCGGTATGCGTTACCTCAAAGAACCTTTTGGCCGGCCGCGGCTCTTAGCCTGTGGGCTGGTACTGATCGGCATGCTGGTAATGAAGTTCTGACCGCTCGCGAACTCTAAAACTCGAAAAAGGACGGCGTTATGACGGTGGCTCTGTGGTGTGTGTTGATTGCGATTTTCCTGCCGTATATCTGCACTGGCGTAGCGAAAGCCGTGGGCGGCTACCGGCTGAGTGATAACCACGATCCGCGCGACTTTCTCGAAAGTCTCAACGGTGTGGCGAGGCGTGCCCATGCCGCGCAGATGAACAGCTTTGAAGTGACGCCGGCATTTGCGGCGGCAGTGATTGTTGCGCACCTGGTGGGGACGGCGGAGCTGGTGACGGTCAATGTGCTGGCGGTGCTGTTTATCACCAGTCGCCTGCTCTACATCATTTGCTACCTGGCGGACTGGGCGATCCTGCGCTCGCTGGTGTGGTTTGTGGGGATGGGGTTGATTGCTTCGTTCTTCTTTGTGTCTGTTTGATTATCGGTGTTGCTGATGGCCTCATCGCGAGCAGGCTCACTCCTACATTTTGGAATGCGTTCCCCTGTAGGAGTGAGCCTGCTCGCGATAGCTATCTGATTACCTCAGCAAATTCCAAGGGTTACTTCTTCTCTGTATCAGCCACCTGCGGTACTTGCGGCAGCGCTGCGCCTTTGGGCCAGAGCATCCAGATCTGCCCCTGCTGTTTCATGTCCCCGGCCAGTTGTCCGGCCGCATCACCGGTGCCCCAGAACAGATCCGCACGCACCTCGCCGGCAATCGCGCCGCCGGTATCCTGTGCCGCCACCGGGCGAACCAGTGCCGTGCCATCCGGTTTTGTCGTCGACAGCCACAGCAGGCTGCCCAACGGAATCACCTTGCGATCCACTGCCGCGCTATAACCGGCAGTCAACGGCACGTTCAGCGAACCGCGCGGGCCTTCGTTGCTGTCCGGGTTGCGCGTGAAGAACACGTAGCTCGGGTTGCTGCCCAGCAGTTCCGGAATGCGCGAAGGATTGGCCTTGGCCCAGTTGCTGATCGCGCTCATGGTCACGTCTTCTTTCTTCAGCTCGCCTTGCTCGACCAGCCAGCGCCCGATTGGGCGATACGGATGGCCGTTCTGATCGGCGTAGGCGATGCGCAACTGTTTGCCATCCTCGGTCTGAATTCGCCCGGAGCCCTGGATCTGTAGAAATTGCAGGTTCATCGGGTCGGTCAGGTAGGCAACCACCGGGGCTTTCACACCTTTGGATTCAATGGTGGCGGCATCGTCGTAAGGCTTGAGCACGCGACCTTCGAGGCGGCCGCGCAGGCGTTTGCCTTTCAGCTCCGGGTAAATGCTGTCCAGCGAGACAATGATCATGTCTTCGGGCACGCCGTACACCGGCACATTGGCCCTTTCGGTGGGCGTCAGGCTGCCGGGGTAGACCGGTTCGTAGTAACCGGTGATCAAACCGTTCGGGTTGTCGTTTTCAGCGCGCAGGCCGTAAACGTCGAGGTTTTGCTTAAGGAAGGCGCGAATCTCGCCAGCACTTTGTGGCACGTTGGCCGCAGCGGCGCAGGTGGAGCCCCATACGGCATCAGCTTTGAGTCGGGTGCAGGCGCTACGCCACGAACCGAAACCGGCGACCAGATCGCTATCGGATACTGCCGGCAGTGCTTCCCAGGTGGCGCTGGAATAAGTGGCCAGTGCGTGGGTTTTTGGTTTGGCGCTATCACCGCCAGTGCAGCCAGCGAGAATTGCCACTAGAGGCAGGGATGCGATCAGCGGGTGACGCCAGGCCTTGAAAGGGCTGTTCATGGAGTAATTCCTGTGCCGGTTGACCGAGTGCTCCATGCGCTCGAGCAACCCGTATTTTTAATAGGGCTATTGGTGTTTGGCGGTGACGCGAGGATACTGGCCGCCGAATTCCGTGACCTGAAGCCACCATGACTCTTAAAAGCATTTCTGTTGTATTGCTGGCCTGTCTGACCTTGTCCGCCTGTGGCGGTGTCGATCCGAATTCTCCACTGGGCCAACGCAAGGCGATCTTCAAACAGATGCTCAAGACCGGTGAAGATCTGGGAGGCATGTTGCGTGGGCGCATTCCGTTCGACGGGCCGAAATTCGCCGAGGGCGCGGTCAAGCTTGATGCGTTGTCCCATGAGCCGTGGAAGCACTTCCCGCAGGTTCGCGAAGAAGATCACACCAGCGCCAAGGACGATGTCTGGAAACAACAGGCACGTTTTCAGGAAATGGCCCGCAACCTTGAAGCCGCCACCGGTGAATTGGTGATTGCCAGCCAGGTGCAGCCGTACAAGGCCAGCAATCTCGGGCCTGCGGTGCAGAAAGTTGAAGATGCCTGCAGCGCTTGTCATAAACAGTTTCGCGATCATTGATATTTAAAAGATCGCAGCCTGCGGCAGCTCCTGCCCTGATCAAGGAGCTGCCGCAGGCTGCGATCTTTTGATTTTTACTTATCGATTTCGTCCAGCGCGTCCTGAAGTTCTTTGCGCGATTCGGCGAGTTTGTCTTTGCGCTTGTTGATCTTCTCTGGATCGCCTTTCTTCATCGCCTTGTCGAGATCAGCCTGGCGCTTGCTCACTTCGTGCTTGGCGTCGAGCACCTTGTTTTCGCGTTCTTTCTTCAGGCCCGCGTCGGTGCAGTGTTCGGTGACCTCACGCAGGGCAGTTTCCAGGCCTGCCTGCTGATCAGCGTTGCCGCGCGACTTGGCCTGTTCGATCTGGTTCATGATGCCTTGCTTCTTGGCCGCGCAACCGGTCAGGCCCGGGGCGTCTTCGTCGGCCATGACAGGGGCGGCCATCACGCCACAAAGGGTCAGCATGGCGAGCGGTGCGAGAAATTTCATAAAAGCTCCATGTGCAAAGGCAATCGGGTCGGGGCGGCACTGCGCTGTTGGAGCGCCTCGGTGGTGGTTGGGTTCCCGGGGTACCGGGATTGCGTGCTCAGAAACCGTCGATTCCGGCGTTCCGCAAGGTATCGCTCAAGGCTAACACCTGCGGGTCGCGGAAGAAGGCGCTCAATTGCGCTGCGCGACCGGGGCCGATACCGGGTTCTGCCTGCCATTGTTCGGTGTCTCGTTGTGCCAGCGCCTGCCATGAATCGGGGAGTTGTGCCTCACCGCTTGGCGGCAAGCCCAAAGCCTTGAGCCACTGAGCGAAGGGCCGTTGGCGGGCGCTGTGAAAACTGTGCATCAGGCGGGCGCTGCTGCGTTCGCCAAAGCCGGCAATGTTAGCAAGCTCCGGCTCATCAAGGGTCAACCAATCCAGCAGGTTATTCAGGCGGCCTGTTTCGAAAAGTTTCTCCCAGGTGCCGCGACCGACATGCTGCATCGCCAGTCCCTGCTTGCCACTGAGCCAGGTCAAGCGGGCGAGAAACTGGCTTTCGCAACCAGGGGTAGGTTGCCAGCAACTCAAGGTATGGAAGTCGTCGGCGTTGGGGAGGTTGATCTCTGCCCGCTCGGCGGTTCGCAGCACGACGCCGTCGAGCCGGGGAATGGTCAGGCCGGCGAGGCTGATGGCGACCTGATCACCAGGACGAATATCCAGTGCCTGCCAGCGTTTTAGCGAACTGGCGCTGACCCGTTTTATCTCTCGGTCATCGAGCCTGACCGGGTTCAGCTCGATCACCGGGGTGATGCGCCCGGTGCGCCCGATCTTGAAATTGACCTTGCGGACTTCGGCCAGTACCTGCGCGAATGGGTATTTCCAAGCGATGGCCCAGTAGGGAGCACGTGCCTGCCAGCGTTCGGCGGGTGGGCGCTGACCCTGACGCAGAACCACGCCGTCGGTTGCGAAGGGAAGGGGTGAGCGATACCAGTGATCGCGCCATTTCTGCGCCTCTGCGAGTTCGCTGACCGGTTGGCTGTAAGGTTCCGTCGTGGCGAAACCCAGCGTCGCCAATCCGGTTATTCGCTTGGGCAAGTCCAGGGGGCTTTGCGGCCAGTCCCAGGCGAAGAATCCGATTCCGGCGGCTTGTTCTGTATTCAGGAATTTACGCCCCATCAATCCGGCGACGGTGGCGCGAGCGTTGACGCTGCCGGATTTGGCTTGCACGTGTTCGTTCAAGCGCCAATAAAGTTCGCCTTGTACCAGCAGGTCCAGCGGTTGCGTCAGGCGTTGCGGAATGGCGGCGATCTTTTGCACTGATGGCGTCCAGTCCTGGCCCCGAATCCCGTCACCACGACTGATGGCCTGATGCAGAACGCCTGCGCGGTAAATCAGCGTCACCGCGACGCCGTCGATCTTGGGTTGTACCCAGACATTCCGGCGGTCGCGTAGCCACGCTTCCACGGCGGCTGCTTCGTGTAATTTATCCAGGCCGGTATGGGCGATGGGGTGTGTGATTGAACCTGAGGTGGTGCGCAGTGGCACAGGTGCGGGTGGCAGATCGAAGCAGCGCTGCCACTCACTTAAGCGCAGACGTGACTGATCGTAGAGTTCGTCGGCAATCAGCGAGCGGCCTTCGCGGTGATAGGCGTCGTCCCATTGGTTGATCTGTTTGTGCAGGGCGGTGATTTCGCTTTTTGCTTGAGTAGCTGGCCATTTCGGGCAATCGGCGTGGGCGTTGAGGGCCGTACAGGCCACGAGGAAAACAAACAGCAGGCGCAGCGTGACAAGCATGGTGAGCGTCCTTGCTCAGGGGGAATGCTTGAAGGTTAGAAGACAATCTGGAGCGTGGTAGACGGGGTGTTTTGCGGGGTGTGTCTGGCCGGAAATTGATGTCGGTTCGGCTGGCCCCTTCGCGAGCAAGCTCGCTCCCACAGGGGGGCGAGTTCAAAACTGTATTTCAGGCATGAAAAAGCCCCGCACGGAGCGAACCGTGCGGGGCTTTTTTGTACCGCCAGGGAGTCTTACAGACCAGCAGCAGAACGCAGGGCGTCGGCGCGGTCGGTTTTTTCCCAGGTGAACGTGGTGAAGGTGTCTTCGCCAACGGTCTTGGTCTCTGACGCGCGACCGAAGTGGCCGTACGCTGCAGTTTCCTGGTACATCGGGTGCAGCAGGTCGAGCATAGTGGTGATTGCGTATGGACGCAGGTCGAACACTTCACGCACCAGTTTGACGATCTTGTCATCGCTGATCTTGCCGGTGCCGAAGGTGTTCAGCGAGATCGAAGTAGGCTGAGCCACACCGATCGCGTAGGAAACCTGAATCTCGCAACGCTCGGCCAGGCCGGCCGCGACGATGTTCTTGGCCACATAACGGCCAGCGTAGGCAGCCGAACGGTCAACCTTCGATGGATCTTTACCGGAGAACGCGCCACCGCCGTGACGGGCCATGCCGCCGTAGCTGTCGACGATGATCTTGCGACCGGTCAGACCGCAGTCACCTACCGGGCCGCCAATGATGAACTGGCCGGTCGGGTTGATGTGAAACTGGGTGTCTTTGCTCAGCAGTTCGGCAGGCAGCACGTGCTTGACGATCAGCTCCATCACGCCTTCGCGCAGGTCTTTGTACGACACTTCAGGGTTGTGCTGGGTCGACAGAACAACCGCGTCGATACCAACAACCTTGCCGCCTTCGTAACGGCAAGTCACTTGCGACTTGGCGTCCGGGCGCAGCCAAGGCAGCAGACCCGATTTACGGGCTTCGGCCTGGCGCTGCACCAACTGGTGCGAGAAGGTGATCGGCGCTGGCATCAGCACGTCGGTTTCGTTGCTGGCGTAGCCGAACATCAGGCCCTGGTCGCCGGCGCCCTGATCTTCAGGCTTGGCACGGTCAACACCTTGGTTGATGTCTGGGGACTGCTTGCCGATGATGTTCATCACGCCGCACGTCGCGCCGTCGAAGCCGACTTCGGAGCTGGTGTAGCCGATGTCGCAGATGACGTCACGAACGATCTGCTCCAGGTCGACCCAGGCGCTGGTGGTCACTTCACCGGCAACGATGGCCACGCCGGTCTTGACCAGGGTTTCCACGGCAACGCGTGCGTGTTTGTCCTGGGCAATAATGGCGTCCAGCACCGCATCGGAAATCTGGTCGGCGATTTTGTCCGGATGTCCTTCGGACACGGACTCGGAGGTGAAGAGGGAGTATTCGCTCATCTCGATGTTTTCCTGAATTTACCGATGGTGAGTGTCGCCAGCCGGTCGCTGAAAATGGCGGACCTGGATCTGGAAACCATTACGTAAGCCTACATAGAGGCTTTCCCCGGGAACGAGTCCCGCAGCGGTGGCCCAACGGGCCAAATCGTCCTGTTCAAACCCCAACCACAGATCACCGCAGGCCTCCCTGGCCCAACTCTGGTTGTGGCTACATAACTCTGTCACGAGCAGGCTACCGCCCGGTTGCAGCAGGTTGGCCATATGCTTGAGTGCGTCGGCCGGCGCGGCGAAATGGTGCAACACCATGTTCAACACCACGCAATCGGCCGTAAGGCTTGTGCCATTCAATGCATCGGCCAATTGCAGGCTGACGTTAGCCAGCTGTTCACGTTCACATACCTGGCGCGCCAGTTCGAGCATCGCCGGGCTGTTGTCCAGCGCGGTTACGGTGCCGAAGCGACGGGCCAGTTCCGGCAAAAAAGCACCATCGCCGGGGCCGACTTCAATGGCCGTGGCTGCACCATCGAAGTTCAGTTTGTCGAGCAGGGCCAGCACGCTGTCACGGTATTGCGGCAGGCCTGCGATCAAGTCTTGCTGGGCACGGAATTTTTCCGCCACCCGGGTGAAAAAGTCCTGACTGGCGGCGGCACGTTGGCCGTGAACCTGTTCGATGCGCGCTTGCACGTCGTCAGGCAGTGCCAGGTTGTCGACTTCTTCTAACAATGCAGCGTGCAGCTTGCCGCCGAGCAATTCGGTGTGGGGCAGGGCGCGGCGATAAAAGATCGCGTTGCCTTCGCGGCGCGTCGCCACCAGATCAGCCTGGGCCAGCACCTTGAGGTGGTGACTCATACCGGACTGACCAATGCCGAAAATCTGCGCCAGCTCCAGCACGCCGAACGAATCGTTGGCCAGCGCGCGCAATACATTCAGGCGCAGCGGATCGCCGCCGGCCTTGCACAGGGCCGCCAGCTCGTCGCAATCGTCATGGCGAATGGAAGGCACGCGTAAGTTCATAGGGCTGGCAGTCTAGAGAGGGGGGCAAATCATCGCAAGGCCAATATCAAAAAGTTTTGATATTGCTCGATAAATGGCACTTCTCCCGAAACGGTTAACTCTACAAACGAACAGCGGAAAGGTTTCACCTACCGAAACCACTGCTATCCATTGGAAAAACGCCTCCGGATGACTATCTGTCATTGCCCCGAGGCGCTCCGGTGAGGGAAAATGCCCTCCTTTTTTCCGTTTCAATCTATTCACACCCAGGAGATCAGCGATGCCTAGCCGTCGTGAGCGTGCCAACGCCATTCGTGCCCTCAGCATGGATGCCGTGCAAAAAGCCAACAGCGGCCATCCCGGTGCCCCTATGGGTATGGCAGATATCGCCGAAGTGCTTTGGCGCGACTACCTCAAGCACAACCCGAGCAATCCATCGTTCGCCGACCGTGACCGCTTCGTGCTGTCCAACGGCCATGGCTCGATGTTGATCTACTCGCTGCTGCACCTGACCGGTTACGACCTGTCGATCGAAGACCTCAAGCAGTTCCGTCAACTGCACAGCCGCACCCCGGGCCACCCTGAATTCGGTTACACCCCGGGCGTTGAAACCACCACCGGCCCGCTGGGTCAGGGCCTGGCCAACGCCGTCGGTTTCGCTCTGGCAGAAAAAGTCCTGGCAGCGCAGTTCAACCGCCCAAACCACAACATCGTTGACCACCACACCTACGTGTTCCTGGGTGATGGCTGCATGATGGAAGGCATTTCCCACGAAGTCGCATCCTTGGCTGGCACTCTGGGTCTGGGCAAGCTGATCGCTTTCTACGATGACAACGGCATCTCCATCGACGGCGAAGTCGAAGGCTGGTTCACCGATGACACGCCGAAGCGTTTCGAAGCCTACAACTGGCAAGTGATCCGCAACGTTGACGGTCACGACCCGGAAGAGATCAAGACCGCCATCGAAACCGCGCGCAAGAGCCCGCTGCCGACCCTGATCTGCTGCAAGACCACCATCGGTTTCGGTTCGCCAAACAAGCAGGGCAAAGAAGACTGCCATGGCGCTCCACTGGGTGATGCGGAAATCGCGCTGACCCGTCAGGCGCTGAACTGGAACCACGGCCCGTTCGAAATCCCGGCCGACATCTATGCCGAGTGGGATGCCAAGGAAAAAGGTCGCGCGGCCGAAGCCGAGTGGGATCAGCGTTTCGCTGCCTACTCCGCTGCATTCCCGACCGAAGCCAACGAACTGGTGCGTCGTCTGAGCGGTGAGCTGCCGGCCGATTTCTCCGAAAAAGCTTCGGCTTACATCGCTGAAGTTGCGGCCAAAGGCGAAACCATCGCCAGCCGTAAAGCCAGCCAGAACACCCTGAACGCGTTCGGCCCGTTGCTGCCGGAACTGCTCGGCGGCTCCGCTGACCTGGCCGGTTCCAACCTGACCCTGTGGAAAGGTTGCAAAGGCGTCAGCGCTGAAGATGCCAGCGGCAACTACATGTACTACGGCGTGCGCGAATTCGGCATGACCGCAATCATGAACGGCGTGACCCTGCACGGCGGCCTGGTGCCTTACGGCGCGACCTTCCTGATGTTCATGGAATACGCCCGCAACGCCGTGCGCATGTCCGCGCTGATGAAGAAGCAAGTGATCCACGTCTACACCCACGACTCCATCGGTCTGGGCGAAGACGGCCCGACGCACCAGCCGATCGAGCAACTGACCAGCCTGCGTACCACACCGAACCTCGACACCTGGCGTCCAGCCGATGCCGTTGAATCGGCAGTGGCCTGGAAAAATGCGCTGGAACGCAAGGACGGCCCATCGGCGCTGATCTTCTCGCGTCAGAACCTGCAACACCAGGAACGCGATGCCGGCCAGATTGCCGACATCAGCCGTGGCGGTTACGTGCTGAAGGACTGCGCAGGCGAGCCTGAGCTGATCCTGATCGCCACCGGTTCGGAAGTCGGTCTGGCTGTTCAGGCGTTCGACAAGCTGACCGAACAAGGTCGCAAGGTGCGTGTGGTCTCCATGCCGTGCACCAGTGTTTTCGATGCTCAGGACGCTGGCTACAAACAAGCCGTGCTGCCGTTGCAGGTCAGCGCACGTATTGCAATCGAAGCGGCACACGCCGACTTCTGGTTCAAGTACGTGGGTCTGGAAGGTCGCGTGATTGGCATGACCACTTACGGCGAATCGGCTCCGGCTTCGGCACTGTTCGAAGAGTTCGGCTTCACCCTGGAAAACATCCTGGGTCAGGCTGAAGAGCTGCTGGAAGACTGATCCAGAAAAGATGTCGTCTGAGCTGACGCCTTCGCGAACAAGCTCGCTCCCACATTGGAACGCATTTCCCTGTGGGAGCGAGCTTGCTCGCGAAAGCGTTGGTTCGGGCAACATCGCACTGCCTGATTCACCACGGTAATCGAGAACCCCATGCCTCAACCGCGTCCCTTCAAAGTTGCACTCAACGGCTACGGCCGCATTGGTCGTTGCGTCTTGCGTGCGTTGTTTGAGCGAGGCGAGAAAGCCGGGTTTGAAATTGTCGCGATCAACGATCTGGCGGACATGGCCAGCATCGAATACCTGACACGCTTCGACTCCACTCACGGCCGTTTTCCGGGCGAGGTGCGAGTAGAAGGCGATTGTCTGCATATTAATGGCGACTGCGTGAAGGTCCTGCGCAGTGCCACCCCCGAAGGCATCGATTGGGCGTCACTGGGCGTCGATCTGGTGCTCGAATGTTCCGGTGCCTACAACACTCGTGAAGACGGCCAGCGCTTTCTCGACGCTGGTGCGCCGCGTGTGCTGTTCTCGCAGCCAATGGCCAGCGAGGCGGATGTCGACGCCACCATCGTCTATGGCGTCAATCAGGACTGCCTGACCGGCGACGAACTGCTGGTGTCCAACGCCTCCTGCACCACCAACTGCGGCGTGCCGCTGTTGCGCTTGCTCGACAAGGCGATCGGCCTCGATTACGTGTCGATCACTACGATTCACTCGGCGATGAACGATCAGCCGGTGATCGACGCCTATCACCATGAAGACCTGCGCCGCACGCGTTCGGCGTTCCAGTCGGTGATCCCGGTGTCCACTGGTCTGGCGCGCGGTATCGAGCGCCTGCTGCCGGAACTTGCCGGGCGAATTCAGGCCAAAGCCGTACGCGTGCCGACGGTCAACGTGTCCTGCCTCGACATCACGATGCAGACCGCCACCGCGACCGATGCCAATGAGGTCAACCGGATCCTTCGCGAAGCCGCCACCAGCGGCCCGCTCAAAGGTCTGCTCGCCTATACCGAGTTGCCGCACGCTAGCTGTGATTTCAACCATGACCCACATTCGGCCATCGTCGATGCCAGTCAGACCCGTGTTTCCGGCCCTAAGCTGGTGAACATCCTGGCCTGGTTCGACAACGAATGGGGTTTTGCCAACCGAATGCTGGACGTAGCAGAACACTATCTGCAAACAGCAACTTCAAAAAAACCGTAGGAAGTGCGACCCATGACCGTGTTGAAGATGTCCGACCTCGATCTGCAAGGTAAGCGCGTATTGATCCGCGAAGACCTCAACGTCCCAGTCAAGGACGGTGTTGTCACCAGCGATGCGCGAATCCTGGCTTCGCTGCCGACCATCAAGCTGGCCCTGGAAAAAGGCGCGGCCGTGATGGTCTGCTCGCACCTTGGCCGTCCGACCGAAGGCGAGTTCTCCGCCGAGAACAGCCTCAAGCCTGTCGCTGACTACCTGAGCAAGGCCCTGGGCCGTGAAGTGCCGCTGGTGGCCGATTACCTGGGCGGCGTGGACGTCAAGGCCGGCGACATTGTGCTGTTCGAAAACGTGCGCTTCAACAAAGGCGAGAAAAAGAACGCTGACGAGCTGGCCCAGCAATACGCCGCCCTGTGCGACGTGTTTGTGATGGACGCCTTCGGCACCGCTCACCGTGCCGAGGGTTCGACCCATGGCGTGGCCAAGTTCGCCAAAGTCGCTGCCGCAGGTCCGCTGTTGGCCGCTGAACTGGATGCACTGGGCAAAGCCCTTGGCGCACCGGCTCAGCCAATGGCTGCCATTGTTGCCGGCTCCAAGGTGTCGACCAAACTCGACGTGCTGAACAGCCTGAGCCAGATCTGCGATCAACTGATCGTCGGCGGCGGCATCGCCAACACCTTCCTCGCGGCGGCCGGTCACCCGGTTGGCAAGTCGCTGTACGAACCGGATCTGCTCGACACCGCACGCGCCATCGCTGCCAAAGTCAGCGTGCCACTGCCGGTTGACGTAGTGGTTGCCAAAGAGTTTGCTGAAACCGCAGAAGCCACCGTCAAGCTGATTGCTGACGTCGCGGCAGACGACATGATTCTGGACATCGGCCCGCAAACCGCAGCCAACTTCGCCGAACTGCTGAAATCGTCGAAAACCATTCTGTGGAACGGCCCGGTCGGCGTGTTTGAATTCGACCAGTTCGGCAACGGCACCAAAGTGCTGGCCCAGGCCATCGCTGAAAGCTCGGCGTTCTCCATCGCTGGCGGTGGCGACACCCTGGCCGCCATTGATAAGTATGGCGTGGCTGAACAAATCTCCTACATTTCCACCGGTGGTGGCGCGTTCCTCGAATTCGTCGAAGGCAAAGTGCTGCCAGCCGTAGAAGTCCTGGAAAGCCGGGCCAAGGCCTGAGGCCGCCCGTTTGGCCAGGCAAAGGAGTGTTTACATGGTCAAGTCGTTAGCACTGTTGTTGCTGACCGGTACGCTGGCGGCCTGCGGGAGTAACCCGAAGGCCGAAGCCACGCCGGCGCCGAGCGAGTCGCAGAAGGGCTGTTATCAGGCCGACTGGCAGGCCGAAACCAACCCGGTGCTGAACAAGCGTTCGGGGCCGGACGGCCTGGACAAATACGAGACGCAAACCCCGGCCAAGGAACATGGTTGTCCTTGACGGGTCTGACTCTTTAACTCAGGGCTGGCGGCGTGCGCCGTCAGTCGAGGAACACGGATGAAAGGCTTGATCGCCATCGCGGCGTTGGCATTGTTGGGCGGTTGCGCGCAGTTGAACCTGTTTCAGTCGTCTGCCCCGGCGGACAACTGGACCACCTGGACCTGCGACAGCCAGGCCAAAGTGCTGTGGCGTTACGCCGATGCCGGCCAGAAGGCAGTCGACGTGCGACTGGGTGGCGGTGATCAGGTCTATCGCCTGAAAGAAGAACCGGGCGCCTCGGGCACGCTGTACAGCGACGGCATGCTGGCGTTTCACGTCAAGGGTGAGGAAGGCCTGGTGTACTGGGTCGCCACCAATGACCTGATCGGCCGCGGCTGCAAAGCGCAGTAATTGCAACACCGCAGGCCCAATGTGGAAATAGATCCAACTGTGGGAGCGAGCTTGCTCGCGAAAGCGGTGGATCAGCTTGCATCAATGCTGAATGCCAAGCCGCATTCGCGAGCAAGCTCGCTCCCACAGGGGTTCTGTGTAGCTCTCAGGATTTTGCTTTATCGAATCACCAGACCGGGCCTCAACCCCCGATCTGCAATCACTTGAATAGCCGCCGCCGCTCCGGCAGGCTGGCACGATTAACGACCCTCAACCGGGAGAGACACACACAATGGCACTTATCAGCATGCGCCAGATGTTGGACCACGCAGCCGAATTCGGCTACGGCGTTCCAGCCTTCAACGTCAACAACCTTGAGCAGATGCGCGCCATCATGGAAGCCGCTGACAAGACTGACTCCCCGGTGATCGTTCAGGCTTCGGCCGGCGCTCGCAAATACGCCGGCGCACCTTTCCTGCGTCACCTGATCCTGGCCGCGATCGAAGAATTCCCGCACATCCCGGTGTGCATGCACCAGGACCACGGCACCAGCCCTGACGTCTGCCAGCGTTCGATTCAACTGGGCTTCAGCTCGGTGATGATGGACGGCTCGCTGGGCGAAGACGGCAAGACCCCGACCGACTACGACTACAACGTCCGCGTTACCCAACAAACCGTAGCCATGGCTCACGCCTGCGGCGTTTCGGTAGAAGGCGAGCTGGGCTGCCTGGGTTCGCTGGAAACCGGCATGGCCGGTGAAGAAGACGGCATCGGCGCTGAAGGCGTTCTGGATCACAGCCAAATGCTGACCGACCCGGAAGAAGCCGCTGACTTCGTCAAGCGCACACAAGTCGATGCCCTGGCCATCGCCATCGGCACCAGCCACGGCGCCTACAAGTTCACCAAGCCACCTACCGGTGACGTTCTGGCGATCGACCGCATCAAGGAAATCCACAAACGCATCCCGAACACCCACCTGGTGATGCACGGTTCCTCGTCGGTGCCACAAGAGTGGCTGGCGATCATCAACCAGTACGGCGGCGACATCAAAGAAACCTACGGCGTACCGGTTGAAGAAATCGTCGAAGGCATCAAGCACGGCGTGCGCAAGGTCAACATCGACACCGACCTGCGTCTGGCATCCACCGGTGCGATGCGTCGCCTGATGGCCACCAACCCGAGCGAATTCGACCCGCGTAAATTCTTCGGCGCGACCGTGACGGCGATGCGTGACGTGTGTATCGCTCGTTATGAAGCTTTCGGTACTGCGGGTAATGCTTCGAAGATCAAACCGATTTCTCTGGAAGCGATGTTCCAGCGTTATCTGAAGGGTGAGTTGAACGCTAAGGTTAACTGAGCTTGAGCGTTAGACTTCTTTAAAAGAAACCCGCCGTGAGGCGGGTTTTTTGTGGACGATTATTTCGCTTGACGAAGTTATCTAAAAGTAAGAGCAATCCATAATGCTTCGGATATTAAGCCGATCTTGCTGGAGGTGAAATCTCAGCGTTATCTGAAGGGTCAGCTGAATGTAAGGTTAACTGATTCACCCTGTTTCATAGGTAATAAAGGATGTCAGCCTTTTGTGAATCTGATTCCAAAGGATTGGCCTACATACGGCCCGCCTGCTTTAACGGTAACCGTACCTTCCAAGTTCCTGTCGGTTCCATCAGTTGATTTCATATCAATATTGAGAGTGCTTGGGCCATGGTTTAGCTCATCTCTATTTTTGGCATCTGATTTCGCTTGAAGCTTAAAAGCCCAAGTGGATTTCGTGCAGGTGCCAGTGACGACGAAGTCAAGTCCGCAATAGTCCATGTAGCCGTTACTTATGTTGCCAGTTTGCTGGGCTGGATCGTCAAATCTGAGTGTGGCGGCATGTTCCTCGCCGGCGGCGTTAAATACGAAGCCATTGTAATTTTTCATGATATTTACCTTCCGTGTATTCAGTATTAAAGTCAAATAGGTTGTCTCGTATTACGTCGATGAGACTAGGCGAGAAGTTGTTGCAGGTAACCTGTAATAAATGACAGGTTTTAATATTTTTTCGCTATAAGGGTTCTGGTTTTTAATAAAACAAGGAAGTGGCAAAAAGAGACAATGTCAAAGTTTGACTGATTTGTTTGATTAAGATCTCGCTGAAAGTGCAAAAAAGGGGCAGATTTATTTATCAAGATTCCGTCCCCTTTTTGTGTCTTTGTCCCCTTTATTTGCTTGTATCGTGTCCGTCCCGCTAGATCGGTAAGCTGCGCCTGCGTCAGGCCACGATTTATACGTTTTTCGCGTAGTTGAATACCGAGACGGGTGATTAAAGGAGAGTCATTCCATGTTGCGCTACCGTCACATTTTGATGTCGATGTTGCGTATGCGGAACATTTAATCCATTTGGCTTAAGAAACCCGCCATGAAGCGGGTTTTTTTATGGGCGGTTATTCCTTCAGTTCAACGTGATCCAGCGCCTGATTCACCGCCAGTTCTCCAAGCATGACCACTTGCGCGATGCCTAGCGCGGTCTTGCGGTGTGAGGTGTCGAGCATGGCGGCGAAGTTGTTGAGCATTTCGCTGGCTGAACCCAGGGTTTCACTGGCGTTGGCCAGTAGGGATTCGGTGTTGTACTTCGGGTTGGCGAGGTACATGGGTTCGGGTTTATGCGTGCTGGCCATGATGAAGGCGGAGGGTTTTAGGTAATGGTCGAGGGCGCGTTCGGCGGCGTCGTTGAGTTTTTTTGAATCGAGGGATTCGTAAGGGGATGCGAGATCTGTTTCTGGCGGGTGTGGCGTTGATTTGATCATTAGCTGAAAACTCCTGATGGAGCCGCTTCGTCTTCTCTACTAAAAGAAGGGTGGCAGCTGTGCGCAGGTTAGTAGACCGGGGAGTATTCAGCATTGACCGGCGCGCCGAAGCGCCCTGCACACAGCCACCATCAAGTCGGACAGCAATCACCGACGGATGCGCTTTGCACAAAACTGAAAAACACCACGGGCTACTAAACCCGATCACTGGAAATCAGTGACGCGAATCAAGTTACCGATGGCCCGCCAGGCGCACAAGCCGGCGGATTCTGGCGTAGTGGTAGGCAACGACGCAAGCTGTTGTAGGCATCCGGAAGTAACCGCCGACAGATCTAAACAACACCGTTTAAAGGTAGGAGCTGCCGAAGGCTCGGGCCGCGATCGGACGATCTTTTGATTTTGTCTTTTTAGAAGCAAAAACAAGATCAAAAGATCGTCCGATCGCGGCCCGAGCCTTCGGCACCTCCTACCGTCGGGATTGGGTTATTTGTCGTGATCGATGTCGAGTTTGGAGAAGGTCACTTGGCCACCTTCGCTGGTGTACCCCGTGTTGTCCTGCACATAAACCCCAGCCTTGAAGTACAACGGCTTGTTTCGCCAAGTCGCACTGATCTGTGAGTCCCACTGATACCCCGCCGCACTCACACCCAACGCACCGCCAGGACTCAGGTGAATCAAGTAGTTGAATTCGCGATCCAGTTTGATCCCGGTCGCCAGCGTGATGACGCGACTCTCATCCTCGTCCGGATGCATGCGCACCTTGATCACCAGGTTGCCGGTCTCGGTTTTTGTCTTGTACTGATATTCAAGTTTGACCATCGGCTTCTGGCTTTCATAAGCATGAATCTGGCCGATGACGATCTTGCCGGAGCTCGGCACTTTGTTCACCGTGACGGTCGCGCGCAATGAATTGTCGGCATCCGGGTAATACCAGTTGCGCAGGGTGCCGTTGCTGTAGGTTTCGCGCAGTTCGGTGCGCGGGTAGATGGCGTTTTCGGTTTTTGACCCGGTAACCGGTGACCAGAAGAACAAGGTGCCGGTGTCGGAATGGAAGTACTGATCTTTGAAGCCGTTCACCAGTTTTGAGGTTTCGACGGTGTATGGCGGGCTGCCAACGGGAACGCTGAGGTTCCAGGTTGCGAGGTCGATCATGTCGGTTCTTCCACTCATTTCATCCTGAACGCGGGTGCCAGAAGCTCTAGCCCGCGCCTTTTCGGGCGGCCTTTATAAGCGTAGAGGGATTTTTTGTTAATGCCCGTTTGGCAGATGATTGACGTCAACATCCTGTCGAAATGCCATCTCTGCCGGTTTCCGGGGGCTTCAGCGGTGACCGTTAGTCGGCAAACTCACGCTTTGGTTAAATGATGGCCTGATGACAGCTTCTGCTTTCCTGGATCCAGTACTAGAGTGAAGGCTCAGTATGTGTGCGGTTTTTATCGGAAACCGACCGAAAGTCCCGACAAGAGAAGCAGCATGGAATGCGCGCAACCCCCGCCAGGTGAAGGCAGTTCTGTCCTTTTGATCGTTGATGATTACCCTGAAAATCTGATCAGCATGCGCGCGTTGCTGCAGCGCCAGGATTGGCACGTCCTCACCGCAGCCTCCGGTTTCGAAGCGCTCAATATTCTGCTCTCCCACGACGTCGATCTGGTGCTGCTGGATGTGCAGATGCCGGGCATGGATGGCTTTGAAGTTGCGCGATTGATGCGTGGCAGCCAGCGCACGCGCCTGACGCCGATTATCTTTCTGACTGCCAACGAGCAATCCCAGGACGCCGTGATCAAAGGCTATGCCAGTGGCGCGGTGGATTACCTGTTCAAGCCGTTCGACCCGCAGATCCTCAAGCCCAAAGTTCAGGCGTTGCTGGAACATCAGCGCAATCGCCGCGCGTTGCAGCGCTTGAGTCATGATCTGGAGTTGGCGCGCGCCTTCAATGCTTCGGTGCTGGATAACGCTGCCGAAGGGATATTGGTGGTGGGCGAGGACGGTTTGATCCGCTTTGCCAATCCGGCGATTTCGCGGTTGTTGAATGCGCCGGTGAAGGAGCTGGAAGGTAAGGAGTTTCTCGATTTTCTTCAGAAGCCGCACATTCCGCTGTGGGCCGATTCCGAGTTTTATGCCAGCTACAAGCGTGGCGAGACGTTGAGGCTGCACGACGCCTTGCTGCGCACCGCGCCCGGCCAGCAAGTGCCGGTGGCGCTGTCCTGTGCGGCGTTGCCCGCCGAACAGCATGCGATGGTGGTGACCGTGCTCGATATGTCGGTGGTCCGGCACTTGCACCAGCAACTGGAATTTCAAGCGGTGACCGATCCACTGACCGGGTTGCTCAACCGACGCGGGTTTTACCAGACCGTTGAAAACCTGCTGCTGCGTGGCGAGCGCAGCGACAGCAGTTGGGTGTTGCTGTATCTGGACCTCGACGGCTTCAAACGGGTCAACGATTCGCTAGGCCACGATGCCGGCGATCGGGTGTTGCGCTGGGTCTCCGAGCAATTGAAGGCATGTCTGCGGCCGTTCGACATTCTTGCGCGCATGGGCGGCGATGAATTTACCGCGCTGCTGGATCTGGAGTTTCCCGAGCAAGCGGCGAAGATTGCCGAAAAACTCATCGAACGGGTGTCGATCTGTCAGCAGATTGAAGGGTTGGACATCGCTCTAGGCGCCAGCATCGGCATCGCCACTTACCCGGACTGCGGCTCGGACCTTGACGGGTTGCTGCGTGCCTCCGACATCGCCATGTACGAGGCCAAGCGCGCCGGACGTCAGCAATATCGCTTTTATGATCATGAAATGAACGGCCGGGCGCGCTCGCGGTTGATGCTCGAAGAGAGCGTGCGTGCCGCCATCGAGAACCGCGATTTCAACTTGGTGTATCAGCCGCAGGTGGCCATCGACACGGGCCAGATTCGTGGCTTCGAAGCCTTGTTGCGCTGGCAGCACCCGAGCGTTGGCGATGTGCCGCCGGGGTTGTTCTTGCCGTTGCTGGAAGAGGCGCGGCTGATCAGCCGCCTCGGCAGCTGGATTTATCATCGTGGTGCCGGTCAGCGCAAAGCCTGGGAAACCCTGTTTGCCGAAGATCTGGTGCTCGGTGTGAGTTTGAGCAACACCCAGTTCAGCCTGCCGAATCTGGTCACCGAGTTGCGTCAGGTGATGGAACGACATGCCTTGCAGCCTCGGCAACTGGAGGTCGAGGTCACCGAAGAAGCGCTGATGCAGAATCCCGACGAAACCCGCAAACAACTGCGGTTGCTGCGCAATCTGGGCGTGCGGGTGGCGCTGGATGACTTCGGTTCCGGGCCGTGTTCGCTGGCGCACCTGCGTGATCTGGAGCTGGATACCCTCAAGCTTGATCGCCATCTTATTGCGCGGTTGCCGGACTCCAAACGCGACGCCTCGCTGGTCAGTACGGTGATCAGTCTGTGCAAACAATACGGTTTGCTGGTGATTGCCGAGGGGGTGGAAACCATCGAGCAATACCAATGGCTGCAAGCCCATGGCTGCGAATACGTGCAGGGTTTCCTCGTCGCGCGGCCGCTGATGGCCGAGGATGCGGTCAGCTTCGCCGAACCGTTTGACTGGAGCGCGCTGCCCGGTTGAATTCGCTACACTGGCGCACCTTTTCGAACCGTGTCGCTCGTCCATGACTGTGTTGAAGTACCTCCAGGCCTATCCCGCGCAATTACAGGATCAGGTGCGCCAACTGATTGCCGAAGGGCGTCTGGGTGATTACCTGAATCAACGCTATTCAGGGCGACACGACGTGCAGAGCGACAAGGCTTTGTACAGCTACGCGCTGGACCTGAAGCAGGAGTACCTGCGCAACGCCCCGGCCATCGACAAGGTGCTGTTCGACAACCGCCTCGACCTGACCCACCGCGCTCTGGGTCTGCACACCACGGTTTCACGGGTGCAGGGCGGCAAGCTCAAGGCCAAGAAAGAGATTCGTATCGCCTCGTTGTTCAAAGACGCCGCGCCGGACTTTCTGAAAATGATCGTGGTGCATGAACTGGCGCACTTCAAAGAGTCGGATCACAACAAGGCGTTCTATAAATTGTGCGAGCACATGCTGCCGGGGTATCACCAGGTCGAGTTTGATCTGCGTGTGTACCTGACGTGGCGCGATATGCAGGCTTAACCGTACGCAACCAGGAAGGTGGGGATGGACGTCAGCAAGACCAAAAGCAGTTTCTACCGCCGCTTGTATGTGGCGTACCTGATCGACAGCCGTCTGGCGCCGAGTGTGCCGACGCTGACCGAAGTGACCGGCATGCCCCGGCGCACGGCGCAGGACACGATTGCCGCGTTGGCGGATCTGGATATCGTCTGTGAATTTGAGCAGGAAGAGGGCGCGCGTAATCACGCCGGGCGCTATCGGATTCGTGAGTGGGGGGCGATTGATCGTGGGTGGATCGAGCGTAATTTGCGGCAGATCAAGGCAGTTCTGGGATATCCCTGAAAAGCCCCTCACCCCAGCCCTCTCCCAGAGGGAGAGGGAGCCGATTGGGGGATATTGGAGAAGTACGCCGACTTGAGCGAATTCCTCTGAATCCATAATCGACTCGGTTTTTCAGGTCGATGTCTGCCGCAAGACAATAAGGTCAGTCCCCTCTCCCTCCGGGAGAGGGCTAGGGTGAGGGGCTCTTCAGGAACGACGCATCCCAATGTGTGGAATGTCATCCTCCAGATACTCTTCACCCGCCACAACAAACCCGTACCGACCGTAATACCCCTGCAAATGCGCCTGCGCCGACAGATAGATCGGCACCTGCGGCCAATGCTTCTCGGCCTGTTTCAGTGCTTGCTCCATCATTTCGTGCCCCAGCCCTTTGCCGCGCCCTTGCGGTGCGGTAATCACGCGGCCGATCACCACGTCACCCCCCTGGGATTCCGGATCCAGCAGGCGCAGGTACGCCATCAACTGGTCATCCTCCCACCCCATCAGATGGTAGGTGTCGCCTTCCAGATCCTGGCCATCGAGGTCCGGATAGGCGCATTTCTGCTCGACGACGAACACGTCAGAGCGCAGCTTCAGCAGCGCGTATAGCTGTTCCTTGCCCAGATCACTGTGATGTTTGCAGACCCATTCGATTGTCATTTGCCGATTCCTTGAACGTGTCGCCCGATACTAAGCGCCTGTGGCAAAGATGTCTGTATGGCGTAAGAGTCTGTGACAAAGGTCAAAATGCCATCATTCCTTTCTCGCAGCCTCGGTGACTTTGTGTAATCTGCTGGAGAGCCCTGTGCATTGGCTGCAATGAGCTAATGTTAGGGCCTGGGTTTTGCCGGTAAGGGGCCTTGGGGTTTTGGCTGAAAACATGCTGGGCAACTTGCCCGCTAAGGATTTCAAGCATGCCGCGTTTGCATCGAGCCTTTGCTTTGATCGGATTGCTCTTGCTGGCTCAGACCGCTGCAGCGGATAAGCTGCGGCTGGTGTTTGATATCTGGCCACCCTTTACCGACGACACGCTGGTCAACGGCGGCCTGGCCACCGACATTGTCAGCACCGCGCTGTCCAGAGCCGGTTACGCCAGCGGTTACGAGCAGGTGCCGTGGGCACGGGCGCTGCTTGGCGTGGGGGAGGGCCGTTACGATGTGCTGGTCAACGCCTGGTACAACGACGAGCGGACCAAGCTCGGGCAATTTTCCGGGGAATACCTGCTCAACCGCATCCGCTTTCTCAAGCGCAAAGACACGCCACTCGACTATTCCAATCTGCAGCAACTGCACACCTATCCGATTGCGGTGGTGCGCGGCTACGCCTATTCGGCGCCGTTCGATGCCGACACGGCGTTGCAGAAAGTCCCTGTGCATAACTTCGCCATGGCCGTGCGCATGCTCGCGGCGGATCGGGTCAAGCTGACGCTGGAAGATGAGTATGTGGCGAAGTATTACCTGGCGCGGGAATCCGCCAAGGTGCGCAATTCGGTGGAGTTTTTACCCAAGCCGTTGAGTGAGAACAGCCTGCATATATTGGTGAGCCTGAAGAATCCGCAGCATGAGCAGATTGTCGCGGGGTTTGATAAGGCGATTGCGGCGATGAGGGCGGATGGGAGTTATGACAAGTTGTTGAGGCAGCATGGCATGTGAGGGCTGATCCAGAATTTTTTGTGTGGCTGATGGCCTCTTCGCGAGCAAGCTCGCTCCCACATTGGATTTGTGAACGACACAGAACACATGTGGGAGCGAGCCTGCTCGCGAAGGCGTCTTGTCAGCCAGCGCTTACCTCACTGGTGTCCTTGATCAGATGTGCCGCCAACGTCCTCAACGGCCCCAACTGCCGGCAGATCAACGCCAGTTGCGTCTGCACCAACCGCTGCCCCTCATCGATCTCATCGGCCATCTGCTCCAGCTCATTGGCCAGCGCTTCTTCTTCATCACTCTGAATCGCCACCGGCTGCTTGTTGGCCAGCCCTTGGGCGATTTCATCAATACTCGTCGCCAGTTTCACCCCGGCGCCATCAATCAAATGCTCGCGCACATCCGCCGGCAACTGCGTCTCGCGGTGTGCACCCAGCCCTGACAGATAACTCAACAACGTGTGCGACAGCACCAGAAAGCGGAATCCGACATCGGCTTCCTTACGGAAATGCCCCGGCTCCATGAGCATGTTCGCCAGCGTTGTCGACAGCGCCGCATCGGCGTTGTGCGCGTTGCGGCGGGCCAGCCGATAGGCGAGATCGTCGCTCTTGCCGGCGGCGTATTGCTGCATGATCTGGCGCAGGTAGATGCTGTTGCAGGTCAGAGTGTTGGCCAGCACTTTGTTCAGGCGTCGGCCCTGCCAGTCCGGCAGGAACAGGAACACCGTCAGGCCGGCAATCAGGCTGCCGAGCAAGGTATCGAACAACCGTGGCAGGAACAGTCCGTAACCGTCACCGACCTGGTTGAAGCAGAACAACACCATGATGGTGATCGCCGCTGTCGCCAGGGTGTAGCGGGTGGTGCGGTTGGTAAAGAACACCACGCCGGCAGCGATGGCAAAGCACGACTGCACCAACGGACTCGGGAACAGATCGAACAATGCCCACGCCACGGTCAGGCCGATGGCGGTGCCGAAAATCCGCTGACCGAGTTTGCGCCGCGTCGCGCCGTAGTTCGGCTGGCAGACGAACAGCGTGGTGAGGATGATCCAGTAACCCTGCGACGGGTGAATCAAATGCACCATGCCGTAACCGATACTCAGCGCCAATGGCAGGCGCAGGGCATGCCGGAACAGCAGAGACGTCGGCGTCAGTTGCGTGCGCAGGCGCACCCAGACGTCTTTGAGGTTGCGCGGCGAGCGGTCGAGCAGGCTGCTGTCAGTCGCATCGGCCAAGGCGTCGGGGTTGCTCGCGTCGCTGAGCAAACGGTCGAGGGTGCCGAGGTTGGCCGCCAGGGCGCGCAGTGAGCGCAGCAATCCGCGCCAGGCCGGATTGCTCTGGATGCGCAGGTGTTCAAGGGAGGCGTCGAGGTCGCCCAGCGCTTCGGCGAAACTCGCGTCATAAATAAAAGGCTGACGCATCTGGATCGATTCGGCCAGAGCGCGGCAGGCCTTGCCTTGCTGGCGCAACAGGCGTTGGCAGCGGAACAGCACGTCGCTGTGGAAGAACGCTTCGGCCAGTGCGTTGTACGGATAGTGCGAAGAACTCGCGCGTTCGTGGATGTCCTGAGCGAGGAAGTACAGCTTCAGATAACGGCTGACTTTCGAGCCGGGGCGGCCATTGCCGACGCGGTGCAGGATGATTTCCTTGGCACTGTTCAGCGCCGCCACCACGCGACCGTTTTGCTGGGCCAGTTCCAGCCGCCGGGCTTCGACGTCCATCTGCCGGATCGGCTCGAACAGCGAAGATTTCAGCTTCAGGTAAAAGCCCAGCTCACGGAACAAGCGCGCCAGACTTTGTTGCACCGGCTGGTTGGAAAACAGCGCCTGCCACAACACCGAGAGCAAGCCGTACCACGCGGCACCGGCGACCAGCAGCATCGGTTCGTGCCAGAAATCGGTGACCGCACCGCCGCGCTGATCAACGCCGATCATCGTGTAGACCGACAGAATCAACGTCGCCGAAGCAATCGCGCCATAGCGCTCGCCGAGCGCACCGAGCATGGTCAGGCCGAAACTGGCCAGCGCCAAAGCAATGGCAAACACGATGGGGTAGGGGAAGAGTAATTCGACCGACAGCGCGGCGATGCTGAAACACACCAGTGTCACGGCGAGGGCGTTGAGGCGGCCCTGCCAACTGTCGTCGGTTTCGGCCAGGGCGCTGGCGATAATCCCCAGGAACAACGGGATCAGCAGGCCCATTTCATCCTGATACCAACACAGCGCCATGCTGCCGGTCAGGGCGATGAACACCCGCACGCTGTAGCTGAATTTATCCAGCGCCCACAGGCGCCGCAAAGACTGACGAAACGAGGTCGAGGACATGAAGTGCGAGGGCCTTCCGAGGCGATGCCGCTAAATTGAGCCAGTAATGACGCCGACGCAATGGCGCCGATCACATCTGACAGCAAAAAGTGTTCCTTACTGCATCACACATAACAACTGTAGGAGTGAGCCTGCTCGCGATAGCGGTGTGTCAGCCAATGCATTCATCGACTGATTCACCGCTATCGCGAGCAGGCTCACTCCCACAGGGTTTTGTATTTGGCCTTGAGTTAAGCGTACTGCGCGGCGGCGTAGCCCGAGGCCCAGGCCCACTGGAAGTTGAAACCGCCCAAGTGGCCAGTGACGTCGAGGACTTCACCGATGAAATACAGGCCGGGGCTTTTCAGCGATTCCATGGTCTTGGAGGAGACTTCGCGAGTGTCGACACCGCCGAGGGTCACTTCGGCCGTGCGATAACCCTCAGTCCCCGCTGGCACGACTTTCCAGCTGCCGAGCTTGTCGGCGATTTCCGCCAGTTCCGCGTGGGTGTACTGCTTCATCGGTTTGGACACGAACCAGTTATCCGCCAACAGATTGGCCATCTTCTTGGTGAAGATTTCACCGAGCAGGGTTTTCAATTCACTGTTCGGACGCTCGGCCACTTGCTGCTGCAACCAGCTCGCCGCGTCGTGATCCGGCAGCAGGTTGATCTCAACCGTGTCGCCGGATTCCCAGAACGAGGAAATCTGCAAAATCGCCGGGCCGCTGAGGCCACGGTGAGTGAAGAGGATGTTCTCGCGAAAGCTCTGATCGTTGCAGCTGACCAGACAATCCACCGAAGTGCCGGACAGCTCGGTGCACAGTTCCTTGAGTTGATCGGTGATGGTGAACGGCACCAGACCGGCGCGGGTCGGCAGCAGTTCATGGCCGAACTGTTTGGCCACTTGATAACCGAAACCGGTGGCGCCCAGCGTCGGGATCGACAGACCGCCGGTGGCGATCACCAGCGACTGGCACTGGATCTGGCCCAGTGTGGTGTCGAGCAGGTAACCGCTTTCGACCTTCTCGATGGTCTGGATCGAGGTGTCCAGATGCAACTCGACGCCGACCTGATCGCACTCGGTCAGGAGCATTTCGAGGATGTCGCTGGATTTGTTATCGCAGAACAACTGGCCGAGTTTCTTCTCGTGGTACGGCACGGCGTGTTTGCCGACCATGCCGATGAAATCCCACTGGGTATAGCGCGCCAGCGCGGATTTGCAGAAGTGTGGGTTCTGCGAGAGGAAATTGCTCGGCTCGGTGTACATGTTGGTGAAATTGCAGCGGCCACCGCCCGACATCAGGATTTTCTTGCCGGCCTTGTTCGCGTGGTCGAGCAGCAACACCTGACGCCCACGCCCGGCGGCGGTCAGTGCACACATCAACCCAGCGGCGCCTGCGCCAATGATCACGACTTCGGTAGAGCGCAAAACGGTGTCCTCACACAATGATCGTTCCCACGCTCTGCGTGGGAACGCCGCCATGGACGCTCTGCGTCCGTTGTTATGTGACGCGGAGCGTCACGGGATGCATTCCCACGCAGAGCGTGGGAACGATCAGGTCAGAGGATGCGGACGCGCAGCGAACGGCCTTTGATCTTGCCGTCGTTCAGACGCTGCAAGGCCTGCATGGCCACAGTGCGGTCAACAGCCACATAGGCCTGGAAATCGAAGATCGCGATCTTGCCAACCTGCGCACCGGGAATGCCGGCATCGCCAGTCAGTGCGCCAAGAATGTCGCCCGGACGCACTTTGTCTTTACGGCCAGCACCGATGCACAGGGTGGTCATCGGCGGTTGCAGCGGGGCGAGGCCCTGGGACTTGAGGTTATCGACCTGATCCCAGTTCAGCGGTGATTTCTGCAGTTGTTCGATGGCTTGCGCGCGGTGCGCTTCGCCCGGAGCAACCAGGCTGATCGCGATGCCTTTTTCGCCAGCACGACCGGTACGGCCAACGCGGTGAATGTGGATTTCCGAATCGCGCGCCAGTTCGACGTTGATCACCATGTCCAGTGCATCGATGTCCAGACCACGGGCGGCGACGTCGGTGGCAACCAGTACCGACGTACTGCGGTTGGCGAACATCGCCAGCACCTGATCGCGGTCACGCTGTTCCAGATCGCCATGCAGGCCGACGGCGGAAATGCCTTTGGCGGTCAGGTGATCGACGGTTTCCTGCACTTGCTGCTTGGTGAAGCAGAACGCCACGCAGGACGCCGGACGGAAGTGGTGCAGGACTTTGGTCACCACGCTCATACGATCTTCCGGGGAAATCTCGTAGAAACGCTGCTCGATCTGCGTGTCATCGTGGAACGCTTCGGCTTTCACCGTTTGCGGATCACGCATGAACTTCGACGCCAGTTGCTTGATGCCCACCGGGTAAGTCGCAGAGAACAGCAGGGTCTGACGGCGCTCCGGGGTTTTGACGATGATGTCTTCGATGGCGTCGTAGAAGCCCATGTCGAGCATGCGGTCGGCTTCGTCGAGGATCAAAGTGTTCAGGCCGTCGAGGACCAGCGAACCCTTGCGCAGGTGCTGCTGAATACGCCCCGGGGTGCCGACGATGATGTGCGCGCCGTGCTCCAGCGAAGCGATTTGCGGGCCGAACGACACGCCGCCGCACAGGGTCAGGACTTTGATGTTGTCTTCGGCACGGGCCAGACGACGGACTTCCTTGGCAACCTGGTCGGCCAGCTCGCGCGTCGGGCAGATCACCAGTGCCTGGCAACCGAAGTAGCGCGGGTTGATCGGGTTGAGCAGGCCGATGCCGAACGCGGCGGTCTTGCCGCTGCCGGTCTTGGCCTGAGCGATCAGGTCCATCCCCTTGAGGATCACCGGCAAGCTCTGCGCCTGGATCGGCGTCATCTGGGCATAACCGAGGGATTCGAGGTTAGCCAGCATGGCGGCGGACAGCGGCAGAGTATTAAAAGCGGTGGCGATGGTGGTCACGGGACTGGCCTGCAAAACAAAATGTCGCGCAGTGTAGCAGCCCCGTGCCACTTTCTTCGAAAGTTCTGGACGAACAGTGGTTAATGTTCGATGTGTTCTTCCGGACGTTTGGCGCGGCGGCCGTCTTCCTTCGACAGTTGCGAGAAGATCGTCGCAGCGAGCATGGCCATGATGCCGACGGTGACGAAGGTCAGCTGGAACGCGCCGAGCACGGTCTCCACGCCATCGTTACCGATCTCTGCGGTAAACCCGCCGAGCAACGCGCCGGCGCAGGCAACGCCCAGACTCAATGACAACTGCGCCACCACCGAGAGCAAGCTGTTGCCACTGCTGGCGCTGGCATCGTCGAGATCAATCAGCGTCACGGTGTTCATCGCCGTAAATTGCAGCGAGTTGATCGCGCCCAGCACTGCCAGCAGGCACAGCAACAACCAATACGGCGTCTGCTCGCTGACCAGGCCCATGCTCGCCAGCATGATCCCCAGTGCCAGGGTGTTGCCGGTGAGCACGATGCGATAACCGAGCCGCTCAATCAGCGGTCGCGCCATCCATTTGGCAAACATCGCCGCCGCCGCCAGTGGCAGCATGCTCATCCCCGCTTGCGACGGTGAATAGCCCAGCGCCACTTGCAGCAGCAACGGCACCAGAAATGGCAATGCGCCGCTGCCCAGGCGGGCGAACAGGTTTCCGAGAATGCCGACGGCAAACGTGCGGGTCTTGAACAGCGATGGCGCGAACAGCGGGTTTTCGATGTGCCCGGCGCGCAACCAGTACGCCGCCAGACACGCCAGACCGGCGAACAGCAGCAACATCACCCGCAGATGCGGCAAGTGCAGTTCGCCAAGGCCTTCCATGGCGATGGTGATCAGGATCATCGCCGCGCCGAACAGCAGGAAACCCAGGCTATCGAAACGCGTGCGCTCGGTGCCGCGCAGGTCGGGAATGAATTTCCACACGGCGTAGCAACCGATCACGCCGACCGGCAGGTTGATCAGGAAGATCCAGTGCCACGTCAGGTACTCGACCATCCAGCCGCCCATGGTCGGGCCGATCAGCGGACCGAGCAGGCCGGGGATGGTGATGAAGCCCATGATCCGCACCAGTTCGGATCGCGGATAGGCGCGCAGTACGACGAGTCGCCCGACCGGTAGCATCAGCGCACCGCCCAGGCCCTGAATCACCCGGGCGCCGACCAGCATGCTCAGACTGCTCGACAAGGCGCAGAGCAGCGAGCCGAAGCTGAACAACAAGATCGCGCCGAAGAAGATTTTCTTGGTGCCGAAACGGTCGGCGATCCAGCCTGAGGCCGGTATCAGCAAGGCCACGGTGAGCATGTAGGCGATGATCACGCCTTGCATGCGCAACGGGTCTTCGGCCAGGTCCCGAGCCATGGCCGGCAGGGCGGTGTTGAGGATGGTCCCGTCGAGGGACTGCATGAAGAACGCAATGGCGACGACCCACGGCAACCAGCGTGCGGTGATGGCGTCGAGAGGCGGGCGGTTGGGCATGGAACCTCTTGTCGTTGAAGTTAATGCATATCCATTGTCGAGCGCGGTCAGTGTGGGAGCGAGCTTGCTCGCGAAGAGGCCATTTCATTCAACATCGATGTCGATTGATCTACCGCTTTCGCGAGCAGGCTCGCTCCCACAGGTTTTGCGTTTACAGGGTCAAGGTCAGCCGGCTGACCAGTGCCCCCGGCAGCAACGCCGACGAGGTATTGCGCTGGCTGTACGTACTCGCAGAAAGCAACAACTCACGCTCGGCGGTCAACGCTTCCAGCTGTGAACCGAGCAGGCTGTAAGCGCTGTCGTCGAAGCGCATGGTGCTGACCGGCGCCTGGATCTCGCCGTTCTCGACCCAGAAGGTCGCAAACCGAGTCATGCCGGTCATGCGCGCCGCCGGTTGATCCGAGAAGTTCAGGTACCACAGGTTGCTGATGTACAGCCCGGTGCCCAACTGTTTGAGGATCTCTGCTTGCGCCAGATCGCCCGCCGCCATGTTCAACGCACTCGGCATTTCCCCGCCGCCGGCGCCGTTGGCGGTCAGGCCATATTCCGCTGCACTGCGCGAGCCGACCAGTTGATCGCCAGCCTTGCCTTCGACGATCAGGCGCAAATCACTGCGCGGATAACCCTCGCCGGAAAACGCCGGGCTCAGCGATTCGCTGACTTTCTCATCCAGCGACAGCAGTGGACTGAACGCCTGATCGCCGACATACAGCTTTTGCAACGGGCTGCTCTTACTGGCGATCGACTGCGCCGAGAAACCGCCCCAGCTCAGCATGCCCATGATTTCTTCCAGCGCCGCCGGTGCCAGATACGCGCGGTACTGCCCCGGCGCCAAGGTGCGCAGCGGTCGGCCGAGAAATTCCAGTTGCTCGCGGGCCTGGCCGAAGCGCTTGGCGAAGCCTTCGCTGCTCCAGTCATGCCCGGCGTAGCTGGCTTTCACTGCTTCACCGTTCTGGTGGAACAGGCTGAAATCGAAGTTGAAGCTGTTGGCCTGATGCCAGCCAAATGCGCCTGAAGAACTGGCGAAACCACGGCTGATCGGGCCGGCGGCATAGAAACCCACCAGATCCAGACCTTCAGCGGCAGCGCAGATTTCATCGACAACCTGTTCGGTGTCCGGCAGCGGATGCTCCTGCACATTTTTGCTCTGCCAGCCGTTGTGGTTGAGCAACAGGTACGGATCCTGCGGCAGCAGCGGCAGGGTTTCGCGCAGTTGTTGCAGGCCTTCGGCGAGGCGTTGCAGATCGCCTTCCTGATCACCGGACAGGGTGACTTGCAGGTCGGCGTGGCGACCGTCGTTGATCAGTTTCAGGACGATATTGGCCTGCTGCACTTGCCCGGCCTGACGCACCTTGGCGTGATTGAAACGCACGAACGCCGAGGATTCTGCGGCATAGCTGAGGGTGAACTGTTCCGGCTCGCGCACGCTGTCGCGCAGCCAATTGACCATGACCTTGAAGGCGTCGGACTGACTCTTCGAAATGCTCATCAGGCGTCTCCCCCAAACACATCAACGTTGCTGAATACGCAGGCCGGCGAAGCGTGGCCGACGCGGATCACCTGGTTCGGTTCGCCCTTGCCGCAGTTCGGCGTGCCCAGCACCTTGACGGTGTTGGCGTCGCCGACGGCGCGCAGGCTTTTCCAGAAGTGCGCGGAAATCGCCCGGTAGTTCGGGTTTTTCACCACACCTTTCAGTTCACCGTTTTCGATCAACTGGCCCCATTCACAACCGAACTGGAATTTGTTGCGCGCATCGTCGATCGACCATGAGCGGTTGGTGCTCATCAGGATGCCGTGCTCGATGCCTTCGATCAGTTTGTTCAGAGGCTGATCGCCCGGTTCGATATTGAGGTTGGCCATGCGGTCTATCGGCGGGCGGTTCCAGCCGCAGGCGCGGCTGTTGGCAACGCCATCGAGACCGGCGCGGAACTGCGACAGCGCACCGCCCAGCGGGCGCAACAACAGGCCATCGCGGATCAGGAATTGTTTGCTGGCCTTGCTGCCATCGTCATCGTGGCCATAGCTGGCGAGTTCTTCGGGAATGCCCGGGTCGAACGTCACGTTGAGCAGTTTCGAGCCGTATTGCAGGCTGCCGAAGTCGCTGGCTTTGACGAAACTGGTGCCGGCGTAATTGCGTTCATCACCGAGGATGCGGTCGAGTTCCAGCGGGTGACCGATGGATTCGTGGATCTGCAGCATCATTTGATCGGGCATCAGCAGCAGATCGCGCGGGCCTTGCGGGGTGTTCGGCGCAAGCAGCAGTTGCAGGGCCTGATCGGCGACTTGCGGGCCGGCGCCGATCAAACCGCAGCGGCTGATCACATCAGCGCCGCCCTGTTGGCCGAAATTCTCGCGGCCAAGGCTACGGGTCTGGCTGTCGTTGCCATCGTAAGCGGTGACGTCGAGGCCCGGATAGACGAAGCGCTGCGCTTGGCGCAATTCAGCCCCGGCGCTGCTCAGGTAGATCTGTTCGACGTGGGTAATGCCAATGCTCACTTCCCAATTCACCAGGCGCTCATCCTTTGGCACCGAGGCGGATTCCGCGCCGAGCAGCTCAAAACATTCGCTCAGGGACGGGAAGGCTTGGTCGAGATTGGGTGAAAAGTAATCAGCACGATCGCTGGACACCGGCTGATCGCGCAGGTCGAGCAAGGCGTGCGGTTTGAGGCGGCGGGCTTGCTGCTCGGCGCGTTCGAGGGCGGCTTGCAGACCTTGTTGCGAGAGGTCGTTGGTCGCCGCGTAGGCCTCAACGCCATTGACGCGCACGGTGAGCATCGCGCCTTCGTCGCGTCTCAGGCTCGGCGGCTCGGCGACATTCTTGCGCACCGACAGATATTGCCCGGACTCGCGTACATACCGCAGGGAAAAAAACTCAGCGCCCGTGCGCAAGGCAGCGAAGCGCTGCTTGAGCTGGGGGTGGAAATCGAACATTCGGGAACCTCCTTGTCAGGGGGAAGCGGTAGAGCAGCGGCGGGGAGGGGGTGAAACGGTTGCGCGAGGTCTAGAGTAGGCCTGCGTGGGGGTAGGATCAAGTGAAGAGGGGGTGTAGGGGGATTTACTGTGTAGCGGGGGAATTTTTGCTGAATGTGAGGGCCCCTTCGCGAGCAAGCTCGCTCCCACATTGGATTCCGGGTGTTCACAAATTTTGTGTTCACTGGAGATCTACTGTGGGAGCGAGCCTGCTCGCGAAGGCCGCGCCTCGGTATTACGTCTTACTGAGCAGCCGGGGTGATATCACGCATCGGCTTGCCCTTCACCGGCGCATCGCCCGCGACGTAGTACGGCGCGGTGCTACGCGGCAGCGGCTGGCGGCCACGGATCTTGTCGGCGATTTTCTCGGCGATCATGATCGTTGGCGCGTTGAGGTTGCCAGTGGTGATGATCGGCATGATCGAGGCATCGACCACACGCAGGCTCTGCATGCCGTGCACGCGACCTTCGCCATCCACTACAGCCATTTCGTCGGTGCCCATCTTGCACGAGCAGGACGGGTGGAACGCAGTTTCGGCGTGCTCGCGGATGAACTTGTCCAGCTGCTCATCGGTTTGCACTTCGATGCCCGGGCTGATTTCGCGGCCACGGAAAGCGTCCAGCGCCGGCTGTTGCATGATTTCACGGGTCAGGCGGATGCCGTCGCGGAATTCCTGCCAGTCCTGCTCAGTGGCCATGTAGTTGAACAGGATGCTCGGGTGCTGGCGCGGGTCTTTCGACTTGGCCTGGATACGACCACGGCTTGGCGAACGCATGGAACCCATGTGCGCCTGGAAACCGTGCTCTTTCACACCGTTGCTGCCGTTGTAGTTAATCGCTACCGGCAGGAAGTGGTACTGGATGTTCGGCCATTCGAATTCCGGACGCGAACGGATGAAACCGCCGGCTTCGAACTGGTTGCTGGCGCCGATGCCGGTGCCGTTGAACAGCCACTCGGCACCGATGGCTGGCTGGTTGTACCAGAGCAGCGACGGGTACAGCGAAACCGGCTGAGTGCAAGCGTATTGCAGGTACAGCTCAAGGTGATCCTGCAGGTTTTCACCGACGCCCGGCAGGTCGTGAACGACCGGGATGTCTAGGGATTTCAGCAGTTCGGCAGGGCCGACACCGGAACGCTGCAGAATCTGCGGCGAAGCGATGGCGCCGGAGCACAGCAGCACTTCTTTGCGCGCTTTGGCTTCAACGCGCTCTTCAGCGTCGCCGACCAGGTAACGCACGCCGACCGCACGTTTGCCTTCAAACAGAATCTTGTCGGTCAGGGCGTGGGTGACGATGGTCAGGGTCGAACGCTTCTTGGCGACGTCGAGGTAGCCACGGGCGGTGGATGCACGACGGCCGTTCGGCGTCACGGTGCGGTCCATCGGGCCGAAGCCTTCCTGCTGGTAACCGTTGAGGTCTTCGGTGCGCGGGTAACCGGCTTGTACACCGGCTTCGACCATGGCGTGGAACAGCGGGTTGTTGCCCGCCTTCGGCGTGGTCACGCTGACCGGGCCTTCGCCACCGTGGTAGTCGTTCGGGCCGATGTCGCGGGTTTCCGCTTTGCGGAAGTACGGCAGGCAGTCGAGGTACGACCAGTTTTCCAGGCCCGGCAGTTTCGCCCAGCCGTCGTAGTCCATCGCGTTGCCACGGATGTAGCACATGCCGTTGATCAGCGAGGAACCGCCGAGGCCTTTGCCGCGACCGCATTCCATGCGGCGACCGTCCATGTGTGGCTCTGGATCGGTTTCGTAGGCCCAGTTGTAGCGACGACCTTGCAGCGGGAATGCCAGGGCAGCGGGCATTTGCGTGCGGAAGTCGAAACGGTAGTCCGGACCGCCAGCTTCGAGCAGCAGAACGGTGACGCCTTCGTCTTCAGTCAGACGGGTCGCCAGGGTGTTACCGGCCGAGCCGGCACCGATGATGATGTAATCGAATTCTTGGGACATTGAATGCACCCTCTTTAGATGTGGTCAGGTCGGGCCTGACGAGTGCTTTGCACTCGAATCGCGAGCGGGCTCACTCCCATAGGAGACACTGTTCCAATGTGGGAGCGAGCCTGCTCGCGAAGACGGCCTCACGAGCAATACAAGACTCGGGTCTTAGAACACCGAGACGTAATCGCCCAGCTCGACCTGTACCGATTTGATGCGGGTGAAGTTGTTCAGCGAGCTGATGCCGTTCTCACGGCCAACACCCGACTGCTTGTAACCGCCGACCGGCATTTTTGCGTCGGACTCGCCCCAGGCGTTGATCCAGCAGATACCGGCTTCCAGTTGATGAATCACGCGGTGTGCGCGGTTCAGGTCTTTGGTGACGATACCGGCGGCCAAACCGAAGTCGGTGTCGTTGGCGCGGCGGATCACTTCTTCTTCGGTCTCGTAGGAGAGGATCGCCATCACTGGGCCAAAGATTTCTTCGCGAACGATGGTCATGTCGTCGGTGCAATCGGTGAACACGGTAGGTGCCACGAACGCGCCTTTGGCGAATTCGCCGTCGGTCAGACGGTCGCCGCCGCACAGGACGCGGGCGCCTTGTTCTTTACCCTTGGCGATGTAACCCAACACGCTTTCCATGTGCGCGAAGCTGACCAGCGGGCCGAAGTTGGTGTTTTCGTCTTCCGGGTTGCCGACGCGGATGCGTGCAACGCGCTCAACGATCTTGGCTTCGAAAGCGGCTTTCAGGTGCGCCGGAACGAACACGCGAGTGCCGTTGGTGCAGACCTGGCCGGAGCTGTAGAAGTTGGCCATCATCGCGGTGTCGGCAGCACGATCGAGATCGGCGTCGTCGCAGATGATCAGCGGAGACTTGCCGCCCAGTTCCATGGTCACGTCTTTCAGCGACGAAGCCGAAGCGCTGGCCATAACCTTCTTGCCGGTGTCGGTGCCGCCGGTGAAGGAGATTTTTTCGATGCGCGGGTGCTCGGTCAGCCAGGTGCCGACTTCACGGCCGCTGCCGGTCAGGACGTTGAACACACCGTTTGGAACGCCGGCTTCGGTGTAGATCTCGGCCAGTTTCAGGGTGGTCAGCGAGGTCACTTCGCTTGGCTTGAAGATCATCGCGTTACCGGCAGCCAAGGCTGGCGCGGATTTCCACAGCGCGATTTGGATCGGGTAGTTCCACGCGCCGATACCGGCGACAACGCCCAGCGGCTCGCGACGGGTGTAGACGAAAGAAGTGTCGCGCAGCGGGATCTGCTCGCCTTCGATCGCTGGCACCAGGCCTGCGTAGTATTCCAGCACGTCAGCACCGGTAACGATGTCGACGTACTTGGTTTCGGAGAAGGATTTACCGGTGTCCAGGGTTTCCAGCGCGGCCAGTTCATCGTTGCGCTCGCGCAGGATGTCGACGGCGCGACGCAGGATGCGCGAACGCTCCATGGCGGTCATCGCGGCCCAGATTTTCTGGCCCTTTTCAGCGCTGACCACAGCACGCTCGACGTCTTCCTTGGTCGCACGTTGCACCTGTGCGAGGACTTCACCGTTAGCCGGGTTGATGGCTTCGAAGGTGGCATCGCTGCCGGCGTCGGAGTACGCGCCATCGATGTAAAGTTTTTGCAGTTCGAAACGGGCCATAGTGTCCTCGCAAGTGCATTGGTGGTTGGCGTTGACCACCGCGGTGAGGCTGCGGTGGCGGTTCAGGGGCCGAGCGTTTTCTGTGTGCTCTAGCTCACCTTCTTGGCCAATTGGAAATCCATGTATTCGTAAGCGATCTGTTGCGCCTGCGCCGTGTCGAAAGCGTCTCCCGACAGCGCGCCGCGCAACCACAAGCCGTCAATCAACGCTGCCAGCCCCCGCGCTGCGCTGCGCGCATCTTCGAGCGGCAGCACACGGCGGAACTGACAGCACAGGTTGGAATACAGACGGTGATCGTTGATCCGCTGCAACCTGTGCAAAGACGGCTGGTGCATGCTGGTGGCCCAGAAGGCCAGCCAGGTTTTCATTGCCGGGCCATTGACCTGGCTGGCGTCGAAGTTGCCTTCGATGATCACCTGCAGATGCGCCCGTGGGCTGTCATCTGCCAGCGCCTGCCGGCGCGCGGTGACGCTCTCGCTGAGGGCGGTCATCAGATACCGCATCGTGGCGGCAATCAGGCCGTTCTTGTCCTGAAAGTAATGACTGATGATGCCATTCGAGACACCGGCCAAACGGGCGATCAGCGCAATGCTGGCGTCCCCCATTCCGACCTGATCGACCGCCTGCAATGTGGCTTCGATCAGTTGTTGGCGGCGGATGGGTTGCATACCGACCTTGGGCATCTTGCACATCTCCTTAGGCCTTCCGAGCGGCGAATCACGCCGATCGGATTGAGGGCCAGTCTATTTTGTTTTGATTGAACGTTCAATCAACAAAGAATAAGATCTGCGACAAATCGTCGCTGCCTACAGCTTTTTCCTACGTGTAAGTGGCGATAAAACCGACATCCGAAAAAGCTCGAAACCTGCGTGGGGCATGGCGCGGTTCGCGATTCGATGGACGTGTTGAAAGGGCAAGACGCTCAGGGCCAGGTTTCGGATGACCGTCCGTCCACCTTCGGCCACGAAAGCGATTCGCAGCGCCATTTCGGCAGGTTCGGGCTTTTTTCGGGGTGTCTTTATATCACCCGCCGGTCGGCTGCCAACTAACCGATTGGTCGGGTTCCGTGTTGCCTTGTGTTCTTCTCTCGCACTGCCTGGAGCATTTGTGCCATGAGTTCTGCCTCGCTTATAAAGACCCCGCCCGAGAAGGTGACGGTCAACGGTTGGGTGTTTTACACCTCTACCGCGCTGATTCTGTTGTTGACCGCCATTCTGATTATCGCCCCGCAAGAGGCCGGCAGACTGTTGGGTATCGCTCAGGCCTGGTTGTCGCGCAGCTTCGGCTGGTACTACATGGTGGTCATCGCCGCCTACCTGGTGTTTGTGGTGGGCCTGGCGTTTTCTTCGTACGGCAAACTCAAACTGGGCAGCAAGGACGACACCCCGGATTTCAGTTACGGCGCCTGGGCGGGGATGCTGTTCTCGTCGGGTATCGGTATTTCGCTGTTGTACTTCGGCGCATCCGAGCCACTGGATCACTACTTCAACCCGCCGGAAGGCGCTTCGGCCAGCAACTTGGCCGCGCGCCAGGCGGTACAGCTGACCTTCCTGCACTGGGGTCTGCACGGCTGGGCGATCTACGCACTGGTCGGTCTGGCCGTGGCGTACTTTGCTTATCGTCATAACCAGCCGCTGGCCCTGCGTTCGGCGCTGTATCCGCTGGTCGGCGAGCGTTGGGTCAAGGGTGCGGCCGGTCACGCGGTGGACGGCTTCGGCATGTTCGTGACCCTGCTGGGTCTGGTGACCAACCTGGGGATTGGTTCGCTGCAAGTGTCCTCGGGCCTGGAAAACCTGTTCGGCATGGAACACAGCAACACCAACCTGCTGATCGTGATCATCGTGATGAGCACCGTGGCGACCATCGCAGCCGTGTCCGGCGTGGAAAACGGCATCCGTCGTCTGTCCAACCTGAACATCGTGCTGTTCAGCGGTCTGCTGATTTTCGTGCTGTTGTTTGGCCCGACTTTGCACCTGCTCAACGGCTTCGTGCAGAACATCGGCGACTACCTCAATGGCATCGTGCTGAAAACCTTCGACCTTTATGTGTACGAAGGCGACAACGCCAAGTCCGAGCGCTGGATGGGCCTGTGGACCCTGTTCTACTGGGCGTGGTGGATTTCCTGGGCGCCATTCGTAGGCATGTTCATCGCGCGTATTTCCCGTGGTCGTACCGTGCGTGAGCTGGTGGCGGGTGTACTGCTGATTCCGCTGGGCTTCACCCTGGCCTGGCTGTCGATCTTCGGTAACTCGGCACTGGACCTGGTGATGAACCATGGCGCGGTGGAGCTCGGCAAGACGGCGCTGGAACAGCCGTCGATGGCGATCTATCAATTGCTTGAGCACTACCCGGCGTCGAAAGTCGTTATCGGTGTGTCGATCTTTGTTGGCTTCGTGCTGTTCCTGACCCCGGCCGACTCCGGCGCGGTGATGATGGCGAATCTGTCCTGCAAGGGCGGTAACGTCGATGAAGATGCGCCGCACTGGCTGCGGATCTTCTGGTCGGTGGTGATCACCCTGGTGACCATCGGTCTGCTGTTTGCCGGTAACTTCGAAGCCATGCAAACCATGGTGGTGCTGGCCGGTCTGCCGTTCTCGGTGGTGCTGGTGTTCTTCATGTTCGGCTTGCACAAGGCCATGCGTCAGGACGTGCAGATCGAACAGGAGCAGGCGCAGCTGGCGGAGCGCGGTCGTCGTGGTTTCAGCGAGCGTCTGACGCAACTGGATCTGCAACCGAGCCAATCGGTGGTGCAACGCTTCATGGACAAGCAGGTCAGCCCGGCGCTGGAAGATGCTGCTGCGCAGATGCGTGCGCAGGGTCTGGAAGTGCAGACGCTGCTGGGTAAATCCAAGCGTTGCATGGGCGTGCGCGTCGAGATGGAAGAGGGCAACCCTTTCGTCTACGAAGTCAGCCTGGACGGCTATCTGGCGACCCCGACCGAATCGGCGCAATCCGATGAAGCGCGCCAGCGTTACTACCGCGCCGAGGTGTACCTGCACAACGGCAGCCAGGATTACGACCTGATGGGCTTCACGCAGGATCAGATCACACGCGATGTGCTCGATCAGTTTGAAAGCCATCGGCAGCTCCTTGGCCGGGTGTATAGCTAAACCGCTAAAACAAAAGGGGCTCGATTGAGCCCCTTTTGCATGATCGTTCCCATGCTCCGCGTGGGAATGTCTCAATGGACGCTCTGCGTCCGCTGTTGTGGGACGCGGAGCGTCCCGGGCTGCATTCCCACGCAGAGCGTGGGAACGATCAGGGATCGCTCACCGCGATCCCTTTTTTTTATCCCGCCTTAACCGAGGTTCTTGCCCAGCAACGCGTGATACAACTCACTGTCGCCCAAGATCCCCACCACATGATTGTCATCGTGCAGCACCAGCTTGTTGCCGGTCTGATAACGAATCTGCAACGCATCGCGCATACCGATATTAGAGTCCACCAGCGTCGGCTTGCGCTCCAGGCCTTCCACCGCTTGGCCTGGTGCCCAGTTCTGCAGGTTCAGCACCGAACCATTCTGCCGCGCACCTTTGATGGTGTTGCCTTCGGCCAGGTCCAGCCACGAATCGCCGCCCGGATCCAGGCACACCGAACCATTGATGCGTTTGCACTTGTCCAGGGTGCGCATCAGGCTGCGGCCGCAAAGTACGTTGAGCGGATTGGTGTGCGCAACGAAAGTGCGCACGTAGTCGTCCGCCGGGTTCAGCACGATCTCTTCCGGCACGCTGTACTGGATGATCCGGCCGTCTTTCATGATCGCGATGCGGCTACCCAATTTGAGCGCCTCGTCGAGGTCGTGGCTCACGAACACGATGGTCTTGCTCAGCTTGCGTTGCAGTTCCAGCAGTTCATCCTGCAGGCCCTGACGGATCAGCGGGTCGAGGGCCGAGAACGGTTCGTCCATCAATAGAATGTCGGCGTCCATCGCCAGTGCCCGCGCCAGACCGACACGCTGCTGCATGCCGCCGGAGAGTTCGTCGGGCTTCTTGTTGCGCCATTGGGTCAGGCCGACCAGTTCGAGTTTCTCGTCGACGAGCTTCTTGCGTTCCTTCTCCGGGCGACCCTGCATTTCCAGACCGAAACTGATGTTCTCGCGCACCGTTAGCCAAGGCATCAGGGCGAACTTCTGAAAGACCATGGCGATGCGTTTGGTGCGCATCATTTTCAGTTCGGCCGGGGTGCAGGAGGCGATGTCGATTTGGCGGTTTTCATGCTCGACGAACAGCTTGCCGCGGCTCACGGTGTTGAGGCCGTTGATGCAGCGCAGCAGGCTCGACTTGCCCGAGCCGGACAAGCCCATCAGCACGCAGATCTCGCCTTTATTGATGTCCAGCGTGGCTTTTTCCACGCCGACGATCTGTCCGGTCTTCTTCAGGATCTCGTTGCGGGTCATGCCCTGATCCAGCAGCTTGAGCGCCTCGCGCGGGTCTTTGGAGAAGATTACGTCGACGTCTTCGAAGCGAATTATGCTCATGCGTCACCCCCTGCTTTAGCGTCGGGTTGTTTGCAGATACGGTCGAGCATGATCGCCAGCAGTACGATCGCCAGGCCCGCTTCGAAGCCCAGGGCGATATCAGCAGTGTTCAGTGCGTTGACCACCGGTTTGCCGAGTCCGTCGGCGCCTACCAGTGCCGCGATCACCACCATCGACAACGACAGCATGATGCACTGGGTGATGCCGGCCGCGATGCTCGGCATGGCGTGCGGCAGTTCGATCCGTGAGAGCAGTTGGCGACGCGAGCAGCCGAAGGCCTTGCCGGCGTCCATCAGTTCTTGCGGGACATCGCGGATGCCCAGGTAGGTCAGGCGGATCGGCGCAGCGATGGCGAACACCACTGTGGAGATCAGGCCTGGCACCACACCCAGCCCGAAGAGGGTCAGGGTAGGAATGAGGTAAACGAAGGTCGGTACGGTCTGCATCAGATCGAGTACCGGACGCATGACCGTGTAGAACATCGGTTTGTGCGCGGCGACGATGCCCAACGGCACGCCGATGACCACGCAGACCAGGGTTGCGAACATGACCTGGGCGAGGGTTTCCATGGTCTCCTGCCAGTACCCCAGATTGAGGATCAGCAGGAAGGAGGCAATGACGAACGCAGTCAGGCCCCATTTACGCTGAATGAAGTGAGCGAGTAGTGCGATCAGGCCAATCAAGACCAGTGGGTTGAACCAGGTCAGCGCAAACGTCACGCCGTGGATCATCGTTTCCAGTGTCACGGCGATTGCGTCGAAGGTGTTGGCGCCGTGTTGCGTCAACCATTCAACGAAGCCCGCGATGTACTGGCCTAAAGGTATTTTCTGATCAATCAGCATGGTAGTGAACGTCCGCATGCAAGGAAATAAACAGCCCGGGCGGGCGAACCCACCCGGCATAAGCGATTACTGAAGCTTGGCTTTCACGGCCTCCAGGCCAGGTTTACCGTCAATGGTGGTCACGCCAGCGAGCCAGGTATCGAGCACTTGTGGATTCTTTTTCAGCCAGGCCTTCGCGGCCGCGTCAGGCTTCATCTTGTCGTCGAGGATGTTGCCCATCAGTTCGCTTTCCATGTCGACGGTGAACTCCAGGTTCTTCAGCAACTGACCGACGTTGCTGCATTCCTCGGCGTAACCCTTGCGGGTGTTGGTCGCTACGGTCGCAGCACCGAAATCGGGGCCGAAGAAATCATCGCCACCGGTCAGGTATTGAATCTTGAAGCGCTTGTTCATCGGGTGTGGCGCCCAGCCGAGGAAGACCACGGCGGTGTCGCGTTTTTGCGCGCGATCCACCTGCGAGAGCATGCCCGCTTCCGACGATTCGACGACTTTGAAACCGGCGGTTTTCAGGCCGAAAGCGTCCTTGTCGATCATGCTCTGGATCAGACGGTTGCCGTCATTGCCAGGCTCGATGCCGTAGATCTTGCCGTCGAGTTCTTTCTTGAATTTGGCGATGTCGGCGAAGTCATGCAGACCTTTGTCATACAGGGCTTGCGGCACGGCGAGGGTGTACTTGGCGCCCTTGAGGTTGGTGCGCACGGTTTCTACGGTGCCGGCGTCGCGGTAGGCCTTGATGTCGTTTTCCATGGTCGGCATCCAGTTACCGAGGAACACGTCCATGTTCTTGCCGTCGGCCAGCGACTTGTAGGTCACGGGCACGGAGATCATGGTGGTCTTGGTCTTGTAGCCGAGGGCGTTGAGGACAACGGAGGTGGTAGCGGTGGTAGCGGTGATGTCGGTCCAGCCGACATCGGAGAAGTTAACGGTACTGCACTGTGCCGGTTCTGCAGCTTGCGCCAGTAACGGCAGACTCAGCATGGCGGCCAACAACAACGACGGGGAACCTTTCATGGATGGACTCCTTGGTGTTTTTTTTGGCAGTGTTCCGACTGTGGACCACCGCACTTATAGGTTGCGGTTGGATGGCGTTCTGGAGACAGCTCTACCACGGCGCCTTGCAATCGAGTCATAACGATCATGTACCAGTGAAAATCTGACGCCTACAGGGGGGGTCGTATCCAGTACAGGGATGGTCGCATCCAGTGTCAGTGACGTCGTTTACAGCTTTTTTCAGCCCCGAATGGCCATCTGAACCGCACAAAAACGGCGAAAAACCGGGGCGAAAACGGCGCGGCGCTGGTGGACATGAGTGCGTCGGTGTCAGACGCCGTGCGCTCCGACAAAAGCCTGATGATGCGGGCATTCCGGCGGATCGCAGCTTGAGCGTAGCAGCTCCGCCAGCGGGCGCTTCACGCCCCGGACCGGCATCCTCAGGAGCTCTGCAGCAATGGCTATCAGCGTTTTCGACCTGTTCAAAATCGGCATCGGCCCTTCCAGTTCCCACACCGTCGGGCCCATGCGCGCCGCGGCGTTGTTCGTCGAGTCGCTTCGGGACAAGCACCAGTTGGAACAGGTGCGTCGTATAGAAGTGCAATTGTTCGGATCGCTGTCGGCCACGGGCATTGGCCACGGCAGCGACAACGCGGTGATCATGGGTTTGATGGGCGAGTGGCCGGACGCAATCGACCCGTCGCAGATCGGCCCACGTATCCAGGCGCTGCGCGAAACGCACACCCTGCTATTGGATGGTCGCTTGTCGGTGCCGTTTGTCTGGGCACGGGACATGCGCCTGATCGACGAGAACCTGCCATTCCACCCCAATGCCATGACTATCGTTGCCGAGGGTGATCACGGCGAACTGCATCGCGACACCTACTATTCGGTGGGCGGCGGTTTTGTCGTGGATCAAGCGCAGGCGTCCAGCGGCGTGGTCGATCTGGATCGCACTGAGTTGCCCTACGACTTTTCCAGCGCGGTTGAGCTGTTGGAGTTGTGCAAGAAAAACAACCTGCGCGTTGCCGAATTGATGATGGCCAACGAAAAGGTCTGGCGCAGTGAAGAAGAGATCCGCGCCGGGCTGATGAAACTGTGGCGGGCGATGCAGGATTGCGTCGAGCAGGGCCTGAAACACGAAGGCATTCTGCCCGGCGGACTGAATGTGCGTCGGCGCGCGGCGAAGTTGCATCGCAGTCTGCAGGAACTGGGCAAGCCCAATGTGATCGGCTCGACGCTGAGCGCGATGGAGTGGGTCAACCTGTTCGCTCTGGCGGTTAATGAAGAAAACGCGGCGGGCGGGCGCATGGTCACGGCGCCGACCAATGGCGCGGCGGGCATCATTCCGGCGGTGTTGCACTACTTTATGAAGTTCAGTGAAGCGGTGACTGACGCCAACGTGGTCGATTACTTCCTCGGTGCAGCGGCGGTGGGGATTCTGTGCAAGAAGAATGCTTCGATCTCGGGCGCCGAAGTGGGTTGCCAGGGCGAAGTCGGTTCGGCGTGTGCGATGGCGGCGGCGGGGCTGGCGGAGATTCTTGGTGCCACGCCGGAGCAGTTGTGCAACGCAGCGGAGATTGGTCTTGAACACAACCTTGGGCTGACTTGCGATCCGGTCGGTGGCTTGGTGCAGGTGCCGTGCATCGAGCGTAATGCGATTGCCGCGGTCAAGGCGATCAACGCGGCGCAAATGGCATTGCGTGGCGATGGTCAGCACTTTATCTCGCTGGATCGGGTGATCCGCACCATGCGTGATACCGGCGCTGATATGCATGACAAATATAAAGAGACATCGCGTGGTGGATTGGCGGTCAGTGCGGTTGAGTGCTGAGACCGAGTCGCCTCCATCGCGAGCAGGCTCGCTCCTACAGGGGAACGCATTCCAAATGTAGGAGTGAGCCTGCTCGCGAAGGGGCCAGACCAGTCAAAATTGCTCATCAAGTGAACACAGACAATAAATCACGCCACCTTTTAGCGCGTCGCAAACAGATAAGAGTCTTTCCCAGCTGTTACATGCATTCAGCACCCCCTACCGTCCGTCACCCGTGCTTGCGGTGACACTCCCCTCAAACTGCGCGCAGGCCAGTTCCCACAAGTGCTACCGATTTGCTCACACCCTTGGGGGCAGGGCGCTCAGCAACGCTGATGGCACTTCGAAACACCTTTCGTCGGACGGCTCGTATAGACACGTCGCGACGTCGTTTTCAGGAGTTATTGAACGGCCATCCAATTTTAGGCATGGCAATTGCTCTGTCATAACAAAGCCCGTCTCCCACGCGAGAACGCTGGCAATAACAAGAGCCTCCGCCTGAGGCCATCACCCGCTTTGTGTGAGGAGATACCGCGATGACGTCGTTCAACTCCGGGGCCCAACCCCAGAACCGTGCGCCTCAATCCATCGGCTTTCTGCTGCTGGACAATTTCACGCTGATTTCTCTGGCGTCCGCAGTAGAACCCCTGCGCATGGCCAACCAATTGTCCGGTCGCGAGCTGTATCGCTGGAGTACCCTCACCGTCGATGGCGGCCAGGTGTGGGCCAGTGACGGTCTGCAAATCACGCCAGACGCCTCCATGCACAAAGCCCCGCCACTGGACACTGTGATTGTCTGCGGCGGCATCGGCATTCAACGCACTGTTACCCGTGAACACGTTTCCTGGCTGCAAAGCCAGGCGCGTCAGTCCAAGCGTCTCGGCGCGGTGTGCACCGGCAGTTGGGCTTTGGCCTGCGCCGGGTTGCTCGATGGTTTCGATTGCAGCGTGCACTGGGAATGTCTGGCGGCGATGCAGGAAGCTTTCCCGCGCGTGGCCATGAGCACCCGTTTGTTCACCCTCGACCGTAACCGTTTCACCAGCTCCGGCGGTACCGCGCCGCTGGACATGATGCTGCACCTGATCAGTCGCGATCACGGCCGTGAACTGTCCGCCGCGATCTCGGAGATGTTCGTCTACGAACGTATCCGCAACGAACAGGATCACCAGCGTGTGCCGCTCAAGCACATGCTCGGCACCAACCAGCCGAAGCTGCAGGAAATCGTCGCGCTGATGGAAGCCAACCTCGAAGAGCCGATCGACCTCGATGAACTGGCGGTGTACGTCGCCGTGTCGCGTCGACAGCTGGAGCGCCTGTTCCAGAAATACCTGCACTGCTCGCCGTCGCGTTACTACTTGAAGCTGCGTTTGATTCGCGCCCGGCAGTTGCTCAAGCAGACGCCGATGTCGATCATCGAAGTGGCGTCCGTGTGTGGTTTCGTCTCGACGCCGCACTTCTCCAAGTGCTATCGCGAATACTTCGGCATTCCGCCGCGTGACGAGCGCGTAGGGTCCAACACCACTCAACAAGTGGCGATGTTGCCGCTGCCGCAGGCCATCGTGATGTCGCCGCTGTCGGGGCCGATGTCGGCGTTGAGTCAGGCGCGCAATGAATCGACGTTTGCCAGCGTAAGGCTCTGATGAGGATCGTTCCCACGCTCTGCGTGGGAACGCAGCCCGGGACGCTCTGCGTCCCAAAAGGCCGAACGCGGAGCGTCCGTTGAGGCATTCCCACGCAGAGCGTGGGAACGATCAGGTGAGCAACGTCAGGCGCTATGGCTTTGCTGATAGTCCGCCAATGCCGGCAGTAATTGTTTGTCGATCGCCTGGCGCACCGCAGGCTGGATACTGGCGCCGCTGGTGTACATGTCCTTGACCATTTTGCGCAGTTCAAACGCGCGAACATTATCCAGACCGCGCACCGCGCACTCGCAAGCCTTATCGGCAGTAGTGCCACTGGGCACTTGAATACCCAACGCCTTGAGCTGGCCCAACAAATCTTCCTGATCGATCAAATCGGCATACATCATGACGCGCATCCTTCTTCGGTAACGGAGGTCGTGGCTCGATTCTGGTAGCCATGCGGGAGCACGGCAAGGGCGATTTGTCGCAGTGGCTGCGACGGCTATGAACAGGTCGTTTTCGGCTAACTCGCCGCTCAAGGGAGTGGGCACACTGAACTCAGCTTGCAACACGAAGGTTTGGTCACCCTCGCTTGGCAGCTCCTCAACAGTAGCTTGAGCCCCGATCCAGTCACGGCTGGTATCGGGGCTTTTTTTGTCTGTGATTCAGTTAGTGACGCGTTGTCTGGACTGACGCTTTCGCGAGCAAGCTCGCTCCCACAGGTGACCGCGTTCATTCAGGGGAATGCGATTAAATGTGGGAGCGAGCCTGCTCGCGAAGAACGATGACGCGGTCTACCGCTGCAACACCAGAATCCGCGACAACAACTCATCCCGGTCGACGTAGCAGCCCTGAAAATGCCGCGCCCCGGTCGCCGGATCGAAGGCATTACGCGCGTGCAACGTACGGCGATTATCGAAGCACCACAGCTCACCGGAATTAAGCCGCTGCATCAGCCGAAACCGTGGCTCACGGGTCATCGCAATAAACCGCCGATAAGCCCGATACAACCGTGGCATCTGCTCTACCGAGGTATCGAACGCTCCGCGCAGAAAGTTTGCCATGCGGATTTCCGCCACGCGTCCCAAGGCGTCCAAAGCGATGATCGGCGCCAGGCAGCGATAGTCGCTATGGCGATCCTTGTTGCGAAACTCCACCGGTATTTCACACAGCGCCTGAAACGATGCAGGGTCTTCACTGCGCAACGCATCGGCAATCGCAAAACCGTCGACAAAAATACTTTCGCCACCCTCGGCGTCATTCACCAGGCAATGCAGAAATTGCAGCCCCGGTTGCAGCTCGCGGGTCGGTAGATCGGTGTGCAACGGCAGGTTGAAAGCGGTGTAGGCATTGCTGTCGGCATCGGCTTTGGATTGCACGTTGAACAGCACACCGAAGTTGCTCTCGCGAATGAAGGAAATGCGTTGCGCGATGAGCTTCAGTGAACCGGACTCGGTGGGCACGCCGCGTACTTGCGTCAGGCCGATGTCGCGTACGGCGAGCAGCCATTGCAGCAGGGCGGCGTTGTCGTTCATCAATGCCGCGTATTCGAACACTGGCAACTGCAGATCGCTGCGCCACAGATGAGACTTAGGTTTGCCGGCCAAGCGTTCGGCGCGGGATTCATCGTCATAGGCATGAGCGCGCAGCCAGCCGGGATCGAAACGGCTGAGGTGACCGTCCTGCCAGTCGATGCGCAGGCAGCCGTCGGTATCGATATCGGCGGCGGCAGGCCTGAGGTCTTCAGCGACATCGACAATCTCGAACACCTGCTCGCGGGTGACGTTGTAGACGCACTGCGGGCACGGGCAGTTATCCCGCAACCAGACGTGGTGAAACGGGCTGACACGACCGTCAGCCCATTCAATGGCAACGCGATCCGCCAGGGTCTGCACGCCACCGAGCGCGCTGATCAACGGATAAGTACGGAAATCGGCAACAGCGGCAGCGGTGTGCATGGCGGCTCCTTGTGATCGATGGATTACCTGGCGGGTGGCAGTGCGATAACGCGGCCGATGTAAGCGGGAGCGGGCAAGTCTTGCTGCTCGGCGACGATGCTTTGCAGGCGGCTCAGGGTGTCCGCGCTGAACGGTGCCGAACGCGGGCCGGCGAGATCGACGTGCAACAGCATCTGTTCGTTGCCGGCCAGTTCCTGTTCCTCACCGACCTTGTACAGGCTGTGATAGAGGTGCAGGCGTTTGCTGTCGTGACCGATGATTTGCGTACGCACTTCGACTTCGCTGTCGAGCTTCACTTCGTGCAGATAGTTGAGGTGCAGTTCAAGGGTGAACAGCGAGTGGCCGCTGGCTTCGCGGTTGTTGCTGTCCATGCCGAGGCGATCCATCAGGGCGTCGGTGGCGTAGCTGAAAATCAGCAGGTAGAAGGCGTCGCGCAGGTGGCCGTTGTAGTCGACCCAGTCGGGGATGATTCGGGTTTGGTGCGTGGTGAGCTGGGGCATGGTTTGGGTTCCGGCAGTTAGGTGGTCTTCAAGATCAAAAGCTACCCCCTCACCCCAGCCCTCTCCCCCAGGGGGAGAGGGGGAAGGGAGTAGATCGGGCGCCTTTCAAAACTTGAGTTCGGCTCGATAGATCAAGTCGGCGTAGCTCGAAAAAAACACCGCGGTCAGTCCCCTTTCCCCAATGGAGGAGAGGAGAAAGGGTGCTGATCTTCAAGCGTTTCAAGTCCTGAGTTCGGCTCGGCGGTGCAGGTCGGCGTAGCTCGAACATTCAACTCGGTCAGTCCCCTCTACCCCTGGGAGAGGGCTAGGGTGAGGGCAGCGGTCTGACGCGAACGCATTACTCGCTGAACGCCATCCCATGCTTTTCCTTTGTGGTCTTCACCGCCTCAAGCACCGCCAGCAAGCAATCATCACGATAGCGCTCCAGTGCCGAAATGCTGTGACGACCAAGCTGATCACTGGTGCCATCAACCACATCATCAATCAACTTGTCAGTCAGTTCCGGCGCCGGCAGATAGGTCCACGGCAACTGCAACGCCGGGCCGAATTGCGACATGAAGTGGCGCATGCCGGCATCACCCCCGGCCAAGGTATAAGTCAGGAACGTACCCATGAACGACCAGCGCAGGCCGGCGCCAAAGCGGATCGCATCATCGATCTCGCCAGTGGTCGCGACACCATCGTTGACCAGGTGCAGCGCCTCACGCCACAGCGCTTCGAGCAAGCGGTCGGCGATAAACCCCGGCACTTCTTTGCGCACGTGCAGCGGACGCATGCCGAGGGATTCGTAGACTTTCATCGCTGCCTGAACGGCCTCGGGCGCGGTGTTCTTGCCACCCACGACTTCGACCAACGGCAGCAGATAAACCGGGTTGAACGGGTGGCCGACCACGCAGCGTTCAGGGTGCGTTGAGCTCTCGTAGAACTCACTTGGCAGCAGGCCCGAGGTACTCGAACCGATCAACGCATTGGGCTTGGCCGCGGCGCTGATTTTGCTGTGCAGATCGAGTTTCAGTTCCAGGCGTTCCGGAGCGCTTTCCTGAATGAAATCGGCATCGCGCACGCACTCCTCGATGGTCGCGACGAAGCGCAGACGATCCTGCGAAGCGCCCGGTGCCAGACCGTTTTTTTCCAGCGCGCCCCAGGCGTTGGCCACGCGTTTGCGCAGTGCCGCTTCGGCACCGGGTGCCGGGTCCCAGGCGATCACATCCAGGCCATGGGCGAGGGCGCGGGATACCCAGCCGCTGCCGATGACACCGCTGCCCAGCGCGGCGAAGGTTTTGATTTCGGTGATAAAGCTCATGGTGATTTCCTGAATAGTTCGGCGATCAACTGTGGGAGCGAGCTTGCTCGCGAAGGGGGCGGTACATCCGCAGTATCTTCATCAGCAGATCCATCGCATTCGCGAGCAAGCTCGCTCCCACAGGGTTTTGAGGTGAGTTCGTTAGCCGCGCTGGGTCAGGCCCATTTTCTTGCGGCCCTCGGCCGGGGTCAGCACCCGGGCGCCGAGGCGGCTGAGGATTTCGGTGGCGCGTTCGACCAGTTGGCCGTTGGTCGCCAGCACGCCTTTGTCCAGCCACAGGTTGTCTTCCAGCCCCACCCGCACGTTGCCGCCGAGCAGCACCGCTTGTGCGGCCATTGGCATCTGCATGCGGCCAATGCCAAACCCGGCCCACACCGCATCGGCGGGCAGGTTGTCGACCATGGCTTTCATCGTGGTGGTATCCGCCGGCGCGCCCCACGGGATGCCCAGGCACAGCTGGAATAACGGGTTATCGAGCAGGCCTTCCTTGATCATCTGCTTGGCGAACCACAGGTGACCGGTGTCGAAAATCTCCAGCTCGGCCTTCACGCCCAGCTCGGTAATGCGCTTGGCGCCGGCACGCAGTTGCGCCGGTGTGGAGACGTAAATGGTGTCGCCATCGCCGAAGTTCAGCGTGCCGCAATCGAGGGTGCAGATTTCCGGTAACAGCGCTTCAACGTGAGCCAGACGAGTCAACGGGCCGACCAGATCGGTATTCGGGCCAAACTCCATCGGGTTCTCGCCAGCGCCGATTTCCAGATCGCCGCCCATGCCGGCGGTGAGGTTGACGATGATGTCGACGTCGGCCTCGCGGATGCGCTCCATCACTTCGCGGTACAGCGCCACGTCACGGCTGAACTTGCCGGTCTGCGGATCGCGCACATGGCAATGCACAACCGTGGCGCCGGCCTTGGCCGCTTCCACCGCAGCAGCAGCAATTTGTTTCGGGGTGACCGGCACGTGTGGGCTTTTGGCGGTCGTGTCGCCAGCACCGGTGAGTGCGCAGGTGATGATGACGTCGTGGTTCATGGTGCGGTTTCCTTCAGGCGTGATGGGTCTGTCCGCAACCCTTTTCCGGGCTGCGAAGCGTCGTTCAGTTCCCTCTCCCAACGGGAGAGGGCTAGGGTGAGGGTGGCGGTTATTTGCTGGTCAGTTGCAGGTTTTCAGCCGCCGGTTTGCCATCGAACGTGGTCACACCTTCCAGCCAGCGCTGCTTGTCTTCGGGGTGATCCTTGAGCCATTGCTTGGCCGATTCGAAAGCGTCCTTGTGGTCGAGCAGCGGCTGCATCATCCGGCTCTCGTCCTCGGCGGTGAACGTCAGGTTGGTCAGCAGGCGACCAATGTTCGGGCACTGCTCGGCGTATTTCGGCGCGGTCACTGTCCACACGGTGGCCATGCCTTCATTCGGGCCGAGGGCGTCGTCGCTGCCGGTCAGATAAGTCATCTTGACGTTGACGTTCATCGGGTGCGGCGCCCAGCCAAAGAAGACCACGGCCTCTTTGCGGCGCACAGCACGGTCGACGGCGGCGAGCATGCCGGCCTCGCTCGACTCGACCAACTGGAACTTGCCGAGGCCGAACTGGTTCTTGGCGATCATTGCCTTGATCTGCGTGTTGGCGCCCGAGCCTGGCTCGATGCCGTAGATCTTGCCGGCCAGTTCTTTTTCGAACTTGGCAATGTCGGCGAAGGTTTTCAGGCCCTTGTCGGCCAGATAAGTCGGCACGGCGAGGGTCGCACGGGCATCTTTCAGGCTTGGCGCTTCGAGGACTTTGACCTGATTGGCGTCGACAAACGGCGTGATGGTCTGGGTCATCAGCGGGTTCCAGTAACCGAGGAACAGGTCCAGGCGCTGATCGCGGATCCCGGCGAAGATGATTTGCTGGGACGCGCTGGTTTGTTTGGTGTTGTAGCCGAGGCCGTCGAGCAGGACCTGGGTCATGGCACTGGTGGCGATCACGTCGGTCCAGTTGACCACGCCCATGCGTACGTTCTGGCATGACGCAGGTTCGGCCGCCATGACGCTGGCGCTCAAGAAAGCGGTACCGCTGAGTGCAAGAACACAGCTGCTGATCAGTCGTTTCATGTCGGGTTCCTCGGCAGGTGGTTTATTGTGGTTTCCGGCGTCTGATGCGCCGGTGATGCCAAGTTACGCAGCTATACGCCCATGAAAGCGCACTGCGGCGACTGGCATTTGCACTGTAGCGACCTGTGCGCTTGAACGCTGACGACAATCGGCGTATCAACGAGCCACGCTCCCCTCCCTCTCGTTACCCGCGAATCGAGTGCGCCCATGTCCCAGGATTTCTACTTTCTGCTGATGCCGGGGTTCTCCGCCATCGGCTTTATTTCGGCGATCGAACCGCTGCGCGTGGCCAACCGCTTTCGTGGCGAGCTGTACCGCTGGCATGTGCTCAGCGCCGACGGCGGGGCGGTGCTGGCAAGCAATGGCATGTCGGTCAACGCCGATGCGGCGCTGGAGCCGCTGAAGAAAGGCGCGACGCTGCTGGTGGTGGCCGGGTTTGAACCGCTGAAGTTCGCCACGCCAACCCTTGAACACTGGTTGCGGCGACTGGATAACGAAGGCGTGACCCTCGGTGCTATCGACACCGGCAGCTTTGTCCTCGCTGAAGCAGGTCTGCTCGACGGTCATCGCCTGACCCTGCACTGGGAAGCCATCGACGCATTCAAGGAATCTTATCCAACGCTCAGCGTCACCCAGGAGCTGTTCGAGATCGACCGCCGGCGCATCACCTCGGCGGGCGGCACGGCGTCCATCGATTTAATGCTCGATCTGATCGCCCAGGCCCATGGCCCGCAACTGGCGATTCAGGTCAGCGAGCAGTTTGTGCTGGGGCGCATTCGTCCGCGCAAAGACCACCAGCGTATGGAAGTCGCTACGCGTTACGGCATCAACAACAAGAAATTGGTGCAGGTGATCGGCGAGATGGAGCAGCACAGCGAACCGCCGCTGACCACGCTGCAACTGGCGGAATCGATCAAGGTCACGCGGAGGCAATTGGAGCGCTTGTTTCGGCTGCATCTGAACGATACACCGAGCAATTTCTATCTCAGGTTACGGCTGGAAAAAGCCCGGCAGTTATTGCGCCAAACCGACATGAGCGTGCTCGAAGTCAGCATCGCCTGCGGCTTCGAATCACCGTCCTACTTCACCCGCAGCTACCGCGCAAAATTCGCCCGCTGCCCCCGCGAAGACCGCCGTACCGCCCAGGCCTGATCTTGAGACCAGCAAATAAACCTGTGGGAGCGAGCTTGCTCGCGAATGCGGTAGAGCATTCAAAAAAACTGTCGACTGACACTCCCTCTTCGCGAGCAAGCTCGCTCCCACATGGATTTACTGTGATTTCGGAAATCGGGTTACTTCTTCATTAACGCCGAACACGCCGCTTTATAAGCCTCATGCTGATACTTGTTCAACGTCCCCGGCAGCTCGAAATTATGCTTCTTCGCCTGCGCATTGATCGTCTGCGGCGACAACAACGTCACCTCGCAACCATCCAGCAACTGCAAAATCCCCTCAATCTTGAACGTCGTCGGGCCACCGGCAAACTCACCCTTCTTGCTGCGCTTCTTGATCGCAATCCGGTCAACCGAATTCTCCCGCACAAACGACGCCACCTGTGCCGCGAACAGCTTCACGTTCGCCGCCTCGTCATCGTCTTCGAGGGCAATCTTCTTGGTGGCGAGGGGAACGTGGCTCAGGTTCGAACCGTCGAGAGCGGCCACGGCGATGATCGCTTCGCTGCCTTTGATTTCGATGCCGCAGATGTTCATGGGCGAGTGACCTTATGAGCGAATTGGATGGCGGTCATGTTGACGCAGTCGGGCGGTCAAGTCACCTCGCGTCGGTGCCGCAGCGGAGCAGTACCGCTGGTCTGAAATAGTTGTTGACCTGTAATTTCTGACAGTAGACGCCCTTCCGACTGGCGCCTAGCTTGGTTGTCGGGGGATTGGGACGATTGTCGCCCTTTCCACACCTAACCTCGCTCAAAGGATTGAAGACATGAAGCTGCGCAAGAACATTCGCTCGCTGACCCCAATCGAAAAAGACAACTTCGTCGATGCCTGCCTCCAGCTCAAAAAGACTGGTCAATACGATGAGTATGTACACCTGCATCACCAAGTCATGAAGCCCACGGTTTTGCCACATGAACCAAACGATCCAAACTACCGCAATGGCGCTCATCGGGGGCCTTCGTTCTTGCCCTGGCACCGGGCATTTTTACTGAAGTTCGAAAATGACCTTCAGGCGATTAACCGCTCCAACACGATTCCTTACTGGAACTGGACCGAAGATGCTGCCAATCCGCTCAACTCTCCGCTGTGGGCTGAGGATTTTATGGGCGGTAATGGTGTTGAAAGCGATGAGTGGCGTGTAGCAACCGGTCCGTTTGCTGTTCAAAACGGTAAATGGCCGGTTCCCTCCTATCCGGATGACGATTTGCCAGGTCCTGGTTTGAAGCGCCAGTTCGGGCTGGTTGTAAACTCATTGCCAACCCCGGAAGATCTGCAAATGGCTTTGCGCGAAAGTCTTTACGACACCCCGCCTTATGATTCCGGCCCGACTGTGCGTGGCTTCCGAAATCGTCTGGAAGGCTGGATCACCCAGCGCGGTGATCCGCAGGTAACCACTGCGGGTTCACAACTGCATAATCGCGTCCACCTCTGGGTGGGCGGCAATATGTTGCCGATGACCTCTCCAGATGATCCGGTGTTCTTCCTGCATCACTGCTTTGTCGACAAAGTGTGGGCAGACTGGCAGTCGCTGATGCTCCAGAGCAACGAACGTTGGGCGCCGCATTACGCGCCTCTGATCAATGGTCCGATAGGACATAACTACGATGATGTGCTTGAGCCGTTTGCGCAGTCTGCTCGGACTGTGAGCGACATCACTGACTTGGGGTATGAGTACGAGGCGCCACGTCTGATCCTCGATCATGTGAAACCTCGTTCTCCTTTTCAGGATTGATGAGGGTGCTGGGTGGCGGTGTGAATGCCTGGCTATTGCGGCAGGCAAACACGCCATAACCGGCTAGAGCTCAAGCTGCTCAGAGGTGATTCCAAAGGCCGCCGCAATCTTTTCGCGAGTTGCTTTTCGTGGCTTGGACACCGTTTCCTGTTGAGCAAACGCCGGTTGCGAAATGCCCATGCGTTTGGCGACTTCTTCCTGAGTCAGGTTGAGGTGTTCGCGCCAGGCGCGGATCGGTGTTGCCCCATCGACCATCCGACTGACGACCTCATGGGGAATCAGATCGGGCTGCATTTTCTGCGCGAAGTACTGGGCGTAAGGGATGACGACGAAGGCTGGCTTGCCCTCGGCATCGTTGATGATTTGGATATCTGTGGATAACTTCATATACGAAGAAATATAAGTCTTTTATAAGATTTCAGAATCTTTTCTTATATTTCTCCCAAATACCAATCCGCAAGTTTGACGGCATGTTGCGAGAAGTCAGGATCACTCCTGCCCAATCGACTCCAAAAACTCCGACCGTTCATCACTCATCCGCGCCACGCAGTCATTCTGCGCAATCGTAAAGGCCTTGCTGCCAGCGGTCGCCGGAAACGCTTCCACCGCACAATCCGCGTCCCGCGTCTTCAACCACTGCTGCTGAGCCGTCTTGATCTTGGCGGTAATGTCCGCCAATTGCGTCGGGTTCTTGCCATACGCCGTCTGCATGCGTTCGTTGAGGCTGGCGTAGTTGTCCTTGAGCAGGTCTTCGGCGGTGGTGCGGCTATAGGTCGAGCATTCCAGGGTCTGGACGTCGTTTTCGACGGCGTCGCACGGGTTGTTGTCGGACTCTTCAGCGGCGTGCACGCCGGTCGCAAGCAAAGCCAAAGCCAAGAAGATCGATTTCATTGTTGTCGCCGCTCTAATCCAGTGGTGTTTCCAAGATGGGCCAGATTCTGGCTCAAGCTGGCGGGCTTGAACAGGTAGCTGATCGGAGCGTCTGGCGACCCTTTGTCGCGGATTGACGCTTTCGGCAATTCCCCTGTCGTTTTTGCACCCGGTCGCCCCGGCACCGAGGCATATGCTGGCCCCAAAGCGCCGGCAGACGATTCGGCGCATGAATCGCCAATAAGGGGACGCCTGATGAGCCCAGCCGAATTACACGCCGACAGCATCGTTATCGACGGTCTGATCATTGCCAAATGGAACCGCGAGCTGTTCGAAGACATGCGCAAGGGCGGTCTGACGGCAGCCAACTGCACTGTGTCGGTGTGGGAAGGCTTTCAGGCGACCGTGAACAATATTGCCGCCAGCCAGAAGCTGATCCGCGAAAACGGCGACCTGGTGATGCCGGTGCGCACCACCGCCGACATCCGTCGCGCCAAGGAGCAAGGCAAGACCGGCATCCTCTTCGGCTTCCAGAATGCTCACGCGTTTGAAGACCAGATCGGCTATGTCGAAGTGTTCAAGCAGCTCGGCGTCGGCATCGTGCAGATGTGCTACAACACCCAGAACTTGGTCGGCACCGGTTGCTATGAGCGTGACGGCGGCCTGTCGGGTTTCGGTCGCGAGATCGTCGCCGAGATGAACCGCGTCGGCGTCATGTGCGACCTGTCCCATGTCGGCTCGAAGACTTCCGAAGAAGTCATCCTCGAATCGAAAAAACCGGTCTGCTATTCCCACTGCCTGCCGTCGGGTCTCAAAGAGCACCCGCGCAACAAGTCCGATGCAGAACTGAAGTTCATTGCCGACCACGGCGGTTTTGTCGGCGTAACCATGTTCGCGCCGTTCCTCGCCAAGGGCATCGATTCGACCATCGACGACTACGCCGAAGCGATCGAATACACCATGAACATCGTCGGCGAAGACGCCATCGGCATCGGCACCGACTTCACCCAGGGTCACGGCCAGGACTTCTTCGAATACCTGACCCACGACAAGGGCTACGCCCGCCGTCTGACCAGCTTCGGCAAGATCATCAACCCGCTGGGCATCCGCACCGTCGGCGAGTTCCCGAACCTGACCGAAACCCTGCTCAAGCGCGGCCATTCCGAGCGCGTCGTGCGCAAGATCATGGGCGAAAACTGGGTCAACGTCCTGAAAGACGTCTGGGGCGAGTAACGCTGACTCAAGACCGCCGCCGATCTGCCCCCTCTCCTGTGGGAGAGGGCTGGGGTGAGGGCAGCGGTCACCACTGAATCCACTATTTTTCTGGAGTTAAGTTTCCATGGCCAAGATCGCCCCGCAATTGCCAATCGAAGTCGACAGCGAAACCGGTGTCTGGACCTCCGACGCCCTGCCGATGCTCTACGTACCGCGTCACTTCTTCGTGAATAACCACATGGGCATCGAAGAAGTTTTGGGCGCCGACGCCTACGCCGAAATCCTCTATAAGGCCGGCTACAAATCCGCCTGGCACTGGTGCGAGAAAGAAGCTGAATGCCACGGCCTGGAAGGCGTCGCGGTGTTCGAGCACTACATGAAGCGCTTGTCGCAACGCGGCTGGGGTCTGTTCAAGATCCAAGACATCGACCTCGACAAAGGCACCGCCAGCGTCAAGCTCGAACACTCGGCATTCGTCTACGTGTACGGCAAGGTCGGGCGCAAAGTCGATTACATGTTCACCGGTTGGTTTGCCGGGGCCATGGATCAGATTCTTGAGGCTCGCGGCAGCAAGATTCGCACCGTCGCCGAGCAAGTCTACGGTGGCTCCGAAGAAGGCCACGACGACGGCCTGTTCACCGTCAAGCCGTTGTAAGTCGAGGAACCCGCCATGGCTTTCGAAGCAATGTTCCAGCCGATCCAGATCGGCAAACTGACCATCCGCAACCGCGTGCTCAGCACCGCGCACGCGGAGGTCTACGCAACGGACGGCGGCATGACCACCGACCGCTACGTCAAATACTATGAAGAGAAAGCCAAGGGCGGCATCGGCCTGGCGATTTGCGGCGGCTCCTCTGTGGTCGCCATCGACAGCCCGCAGGAATGGTGGAGCTCGGTGAATTTGTCCACCGACCGCATCATTCCGCATTTCCAGAACCTGGCCGACGCCATGCACAAGCATGGCGCCAAGATCATGATTCAGATTACCCACATGGGCCGGCGCTCGCGCTGGGACGGCTTCAACTGGCCGACGCTGATGTCGCCCTCGGGCATCCGTGAACCGGTACACCGCGCCACCTGCAAAACCATCGAGCCGGAAGAAATCTGGCGGGTGATTGGCAACTATGCCCAGGCGGCGCGCCGGGCCAAGGCCGGTGGTCTCGACGGCGTTGAGCTGTCAGCGGTGCACCAGCACATGATCGACCAGTTCTGGAGCCCGCGCGTCAACAAGCGTACCGACGAATGGGGCGGCACCTTCGAAGGCCGGATGAAGTTCGGTCTGGAAGTGCTGAAGGCTGTGCGCGCCGAGGTCGGTGACGACTTCTGCGTGGGCATGCGTCTGTGCGGTGACGAGTTCCACCCGGACGGCTTGTCCCACGAGGACATGAAGCAGATCGCCAAGTATTACGACGACACCGGCATGCTCGATTTCATCGGCGTCGTCGGCTCGGGTTGTGACACCCACAACACCCTGGCCAACGTGATTCCGAACATGAGTTATCCACCGGAGCCGTTCCTGCATCTGGCCGCCGGAATCAAGGAAGTGGTCAAGGTGCCGGTGCTGCACGCACAGAACATCAAGGACCCGAACCAGGCCACACGGATTCTTGAGGGCGGTTACGTCGACATGGTCGGCATGACCCGTGCGCACATCGCTGATCCGCACCTGATCGCCAAGATCAAGATGGGTCAGATCGATCAGATCAAACAGTGCGTCGGCGCCAACTACTGCATCGACCGTCAGTATCAAGGCCTCGACGTGTTGTGCATCCAGAATGCCGCGACGTCCCGCGAATACATGGGCGTGCCGCACATCATCGAGAAATCCACCGGGCCGAAACGCAAAGTGGTGATCGTCGGTGCCGGCCCTGCCGGGATGGAAGCGGCACGTGTTGCTGCCGAGCGAGGCCACGACGTGACCCTGTTCGAGAAGAAGGAATTCATCGGCGGGCAGATCACTACCGCATCGAAAGCGCCGCAGCGTGACCAGATCGCCGGTATTACCCGCTGGTTCCAGCTGGAACTGGCGCGGCTGAAAGTCGATCTGCGTCTGGGCACGGCGGCTGATGCCGAGACCATCATGGACTTGCGTCCGGACGTGGTGGTGCTGGCGGTCGGCGGGCATCCGTACCTGGAACAGAACGAACACTGGGGCGCCGCCGAAGGCTTGGTGGTCAGCAGTTGGGACGTGCTCGACGGCAAGGTTGCGCCGGGCAAGAACGTGCTGGTCTACGACACCATTTGCGAGTTCACCGGGATGTCGGTTGCCGACTTCCTCGCCGACAAAGGCAGCCAGGTCGAGATCGTCACCGACGACATCAAACCGGGCGTGGCCATCGGCGGTACGTCGTTCCCGACCTACTACCGCAGCATGTACCCGAAAGAAGTGATCATGACCGGCGACATGATGCTGGAGAAGGTCTACCGCGAAGGCGACAAACTGGTCGCGGTGCTGGAAAACGAATACACCGGCGCCAAAGAGGAGCGGGTGGTCGATCAGGTGGTGGTGGAGAACGGCGTGCGTCCGGATGAAGAAATCTACTACGCGCTCAAAGAGGGTTCGCGCAACAAGGGCCAGATCGACGTTGAAGCGTTGTTCGCGATCCAGCCGCAACCTTCGCTGAGTACCACCGGCGACGGCTACTTGCTGTTCCGCATCGGCGACTGCGTGGCGCAGCGCAACACCCACGCCGCGATCTATGACGCGCTCAGACTGTGTAAAGACTTCTAAAGGCTTGCACACAACCCTGTGGGAGCGAGCTTGCTCGCGAAAGCGGTGGATCAGTCGACATCGATGTTGAATGTCAGTCCGCCTTCGCGAGCAAGCTCGCTCCCACAGTGACCGAGTAAGGCAACTCGACCTGCAAGACCCTGCGGTCTTTGGGAGCTTCACCTATGTTGAACACCCTTCTTCCAATCCTGTTGTTCGCCGCCCTGGGCCTTGGTGTCCTTGGTGCGTTGCGACGGGTAGCGATGTGGCGTCGGGGCCGGGCCTCGAAGGTCGATCTGATCGGCGGCCTGTTCGCCATGCCCAAGCGCTACATGGTCGACTTGCACCATGTCGTGGCGCGGGACAAATACATCGCCAACACCCACGTGGCCACGGCCGGCGGTGCGGTGGCGTCGATTGTGCTGGCGCTGCTGGTGCATGGTTTTGGCCTGCACAATCGCATCCTCGGTTATGCCTTGCTGCTGATGACGGCGGTGATGTTCGTCGGTGCGATCTTCGTTTATCTGCGTCGGCGCAACCCGCCGGCGCGGCTGTCGAAAGGCCCGTGGATGCGCCTGCCGAAAAGCCTGCTGGCGTTCTCGGCGTCGTTCTTTCTGCTGACCTTGCCAGTGGCCGGAATTCTTCCGGTGAACTTTGGCGGCTGGATACTCGCGGTCATCCTCGGGATCGGCGTGTTGTGGGGCGTGTCGGAACTGTTCTTCGGCATGACCTGGGGCGGGCCGATGAAACACGCCTTTGCCGGTGCCTTGCACTTGGCCTGGCACCGTCGCGCCGAACGTTTTGGCGGCGGCCGTTCCACGGGTTTGAAGCCGTTGGATCTCAATGATCCGTCAGCGCCGTTGGGTGTTGAGAGACCCAAGGATTTCACCTGGAACCAGTTGCTCGGCTTTGACGCCTGCGTGCAGTGCGGCAAGTGCGAAGCGGCGTGCCCGGCCTTCGCCGCCGGCCAGCCGTTGAACCCGAAAAAACTGATTCAGGACATGGTCGTCGGCCTCGCTGGCGGCACCGATGCCAAGTTCGCCGGCAGTCCGTATCCCGGCAAACCAATTGGCGAGCACAGCGGCGATCCCCATCAACCCATCGTCAACGGTCTGGTCGACGCCGAAACCCTGTGGTCGTGCACCACCTGCCGTGCCTGCGTCGAGGAGTGCCCGATGATGATCGAGCACGTCGATGCCATCGTCGACATGCGTCGCCATTTGACCCTGGAAAAAGGCGCAACCCCGAACAAGGGCGCAGAAGTCCTCGAAAACCTCATTGCCACCGACAACCCCGGCGGTTTTGCCCCGGGCGGACGGATGAACTGGGCAGCGGACTTGAACCTCAATCTGCTCAGCGAGAAGAAATCCACTGACGTGCTGTTCTGGGTCGGCGACGGTGCCTTCGACATGCGCAACCAGCGCACTTTGCGCGCGTTCGTCAAAGTACTGAAAGCGGCAAAAATCGACTTCGCCGTATTGGGGCTGGAAGAACGTGACAGCGGTGACGTGGCCCGTCGTCTGGGCGATGAAGCGACCTTCCAGTTGCTCGCCAAACGCAATATCCAGACCTTGGCCAAATACAGCTTCAACCGCATCGTCACCTGCGATCCGCACAGTTTCCATGTGCTGAAAAACGAATATGGCGCCTTCGACGGCAACTACCTGGTGCAGCACCACAGTACCTACATGGCGGAAATCATTCAGGCCGGTGCGCTGAACCTCGGTCAGCACAAAGGCAACAGCGTGACCTATCACGACCCGTGCTACCTCGGTCGTTACAACGGCGAGTACGAAGCGCCGCGCGAAGTGCTGCGTGCCCTCGGCATCGAGGTCAAAGAGATGCAACGTTCCGGCTTCCGCTCGCGTTGCTGCGGCGGCGGTGGCGGGGCGCCGATCACCGACATTCCGGGTAAGCAACGGATTCCTGATATGCGCATGGAAGACATCCGCGAGACCGGCGCCGAACTGGTGGCCGTGGGTTGTCCACAGTGCACGGCGATGCTCGAAGGCGTGGTCGAACCGCGTCCGCTGATCAAGGACATCGCCGAACTGGTGGCCGACGCGTTGCTCGAAGACGCCGCGCCGAACAAGCCTGCCACCCCGGCCAAACGTGAACCTGCGGAGGCCCATTGATGAGCGACATTATCCGCCGCGACCCACGCGCCGAATGGATTGCGCGTAACCGCCTGCATCCGCTGCACGCGGCGATGCAACCGGCGCAACACAGCTGGATGGGGCCCAACGGCATCATCCGCAAGAACCTGCACGGTATTGGTTTTATCGGCCCCAACGGCATCAAGCGGATCGATCGCAGCGGCGCGCAACAGGGCGGGGCGGTCAAACGTTCGGCCACGGTTGAAGTGCAATTGCCGCTGCATCAGGTGCCGGCCCCGGCGTTCTATATCAGTGTGGTGCCGGAAATGGTCGGCGGCCGCCTGAGCAGCCACGATCGCGACTTGCTCGGCCTCGCTCATCAGCTCGCCGGCAATGACGGCGCGGTGCTGGCGGTGGTCTTTGGCGAGCACAAGGAAAACGCCTTCGCCACAGCAGGCGTCGATCGTTTGCTGGTGCTCGAAGGCGAAGCCTTTAGTGGTTATGCACCGGAGCAACGCGTGCAAGGTTTGCGCGCTGTGGATAACCAGTTCAACCCGCGTCACTGGCTGCTCCCAGACAGTCGCAGCGGTGGCGGCGAACTCGGCCGGCGTTTTGCCGCTGCACTGGGCGAGCGCCCGGCCACGCGAGTCTGGCAGGTCAAGGATCAGGAATGCATCGGCCGTGCCGGTGCGGGTCTGCAAGACCTCGCCCGTCCGTTCGCACGGTTGATTCTGGCCGCCGCTGAATGCGCCGAACCGGTCAGCGAAACCCGTCATGAAGCCTTGTCGGTGGAGTTATCCACAACAGTAGCGCGCAGCCTGTCGCGGATTGAAGATCTCGGCGCCGTGGCGGTCGACCCGGCAGCAATTCCTATGGCCGAAGCGGAGTTCATTTTCTCCGGCGGCAACGGCGTCAAGGACTGGGCGCTGTTCCACGAAACGGCGGCGGCACTCGGCGCTACCGAAGGCGCGTCGCGGGTGGCGGTGGACGATGGCTTCATGGCCCGTGATCGCCAGGTCGGCGCGTCCGGCACCTGGGTTACCGCGCGGGTCTATGTGGCTGTGGGCATCTCTGGCGCGATCCAGCATCTGCAAGGCATTGGTGCCTGCGACAAGGTGGTGGCGATCAACCTCGATCCGGGTTGCGACATGATCAAGCGTGCCGACCTCTCCGTGATCGGCGAGAGCGCAGAGATTCTTCAGGCGTTGATCGAGGCGGTGGCGGCTTACCGCAACGAAGCCAAGCGCGATGCGGCTTAAGGAAACGCTATGAACACGAAAGTAATCAGTCTGGTTTCAATCGGCGCTCACCCTACTTCCGGGCGGCCACGCCGCGCTGATCAGGACGCGCGCGCCGTGGAACTGGGTTTGCAACTGGCTGGGGATAACTTGCAAGTGCTGCATGCCGGCGACGTTGCGGAGCCGGCGTTGCGCGCCTATCTGGGCATGGGTCTTGAGCAGATGCATGTGCTGGAGCAACCGGCTGGTGCCGATGCGCTGCCGGCGCTGACCGCGTATCTGCGTGATGCCGGTGCGCAGGTGGTGCTGACCGGCAGCCAGGCGGAAACCGGCGAAGGTTCGGGGATGTTGCCGTTCTTGCTGGCGGAAGGTCTGGGCTGGCCGCTGGTGGTGGGCCTAGCGCAGGTCGAGTCGATCAACGACGGCTCGGCGCTGGTGCTGCAAGCGTTGCCGCGCGGGCAGCGGCGTCGGTTGAAAGTGAAACTGCCGTTTCTGGCGACTGTGGATAACGCCGCGCCGAAACCTCGGCAGAGTGCTTATGGACCGGCGCGACGCGGGGTTTTGCAGGCTGAAGATGTGGAAGTTGTGGACGATGAGTTGTTGTCGGTTGCCACCCTGCAACCCGCCAAGCCACGGCCGAAACGCTTGAAGGTGATCAAGGCCAAGAGCGGTGCGGACCGGATGAAAGCCGCGACGGCCAAGGCCAGTGGGGGCGGGGGGCAAGTGCTCAAGGGTGTTACCCCTCAGGCCGGTGCTGAAGCGATCCTCAAGTTGCTGATTGAAGAAGGCGTTGTCCGCTGAAAAGCCCCTCACCCTAGCCCTCTCCCAGAGGGAGAGGCGACCGACCGAGTGGTATTGGCTAATTACATCGACCTGCGATTGCGCGGTGACCTTGGCTTGGCCAAGCCTGAGATCGCAATGTTCGTTCAGGTCGATGGAGTTCAAATAGGCGATTCGGTCGGCTCTCTCTCCCTCCGGGAGAGGGCTGGGCGGGCGGCGTTCCGATGAGGGTAGGCGGTTTACCCACAATCCCTGTTGGCGGATCTGTGGATAACGTGTTCGCCCATCCCTGCACCCCGTGCCAATCAAGCCCTACAGCCCTCCGATCAAAAAACAACCAGCCTAAGTCACGGATTTTCAGGGCTTTTTCGGCAGGATAACTCAGCAAGTTGCCCCCAATCTCTGTTGGCGCTTCTGTGGATAAGATGTTCGCTATCCGCTGCGACCCATACAGACCGTGGCTTTCAAAGATTTGATCAAAAAATAGTCAATTCATCTGTTTCCAAGGAAAACTCCCGCGCAAACCTCGATTTCACACAGCCTTCGGCGCTTTTCCACAGCACAGGCAAAGTTACCCCCGATCTCTGTTGGTGCTTCTGTGGATAACGTGTTTGCCATCCTCTGAAAGCCATGAAAAACGTGGCTTTCAAGCTTGTGATCAAAAAACAACCAATGCGTCTCGCAAACCCTTCTTCTGAATAAGTCACGATTTTTCTTGATAAATCAGCGGTTTATTTTTCCAGTCATCCACAGTTACCCCCATTTGCTGTGGGTGGCTATGTGGATAACTTGTTCGTCAAACCCCGCAAGCCCCGTCCGGCATAGTCCAAACGGCAATTGATCACATTTCATACAGTTCTAAGACGTTGCCTTGACTTCGATTCCTGCGCTGTCTTCACTGCAATGGCACAAGGACAGCCGTCACTTATCCACATCAGGTTCTGGGAGAACGCATGATGGATAGTCAGCCGCACCGCCCCCCGCCCTCGCCACGCAAGCGCACGCTACGGCGCGCCGCCAATCAGCACGCTCGCCTGTAGCGCGCCCCACCCGCCAGACCGCTGTGCTGTCGCCGGACTTGATCCGGTGGCCAGGTGCCCGTCCGCCCATCGATTGCAGGCAACCGCAGAGTTGCCCCCATCTGCCTGATTAGAGGAACCACCTCATGACACGGATCGCAACGCCCATCAGCGAGATCAAGGAACACTACGATGTGATTGTCATTGGTTCAGGCTACGGCGGCGGCATTGCTGCCTCGCGCCTGTCCCGTGCCGGCAAACGTGTGTGCCTGCTCGAACGCGGTCGGGAAATCCAGCCCGGCGAATACCCCAACACCATGATCGCCGCCACCGAGGAACTGCAGGTGCATGACCCGGATGGCCATATCGGCTCGCGCACCGGGCTGTTCGATTTACATGTGAATGCCCAGCAGAACGTCGTGGTCGGTTGCGGCCTCGGCGGCACGTCGCTGATCAATGCCAACGTGGCCCTCGAACCGGAGCCGGGCGTATTCGATGATCCGCGCTGGCCGCAAGCGGTGCGTGAACACCGCGATACGCTGCTCAAGGACGGTTATGCCCGCGCCCGGGAAATGCTCAAACCCAATCCTTACCCGAACACTGCGCCGAACCTGCCCAAACTCGACGCCAACAAGAAATCCGCGGATTACCTCAAGCAAGGCGCGCACTTCTACAAGCCGCCGATCAACGTGACCTTCGACAAGCTGCCGAACAACCTCAACCATGTCGGCGTCGAGCAACTGCCGTGCAACCAGTGCGGCGACTGCGTGTCGGGCTGTAACAACAAGGCCAAGAACACCACGCTGATGAATTATCTGCCGGACGCCTGGAATCACGGCGCGGAGATTTTTTGCCAGGCCGAAGTGCGGCACCTGGAGCGTGATGGTGAAGGCTGGATCGTGCACTTCCAGTACCTCGACAGCGGACGGGAGATGTTCAGCGCGCCGACGTTGTTCGTGAAGGCCGACATCGTCGTGGTCTCCGCCGGCACCCTCGGCTCCACGGAAATTCTTCTGCGCACGCGCGACAAAGGCGTGGTGATGTCCGCCCAGCTCGGCGAGAACATGAGCGGCAACGGCGACATCCTCGGCTTCGGCCACAACTGCGAGCAGACCATCAACGGCATCGGTTTCGGTGCGCACCCGGCCAAGGAACTGCACCCGGTCGGCCCGTGCATCACCTCGGTGATCGACATGCGCACGGAAGGCGACTGGCGCAGCCGCATGGTCATCGAGGAGGGCTCGATCCCCGGCGCGCTCGGCCGGCCGATGGTGCCGGCCATGGCCGGGTTTGCCGAGATGATCGGCGTGGCCACGGATGACAGCTTCAGCGGCAAGGTGAAATACAAGGCGCGTGAAGCGGAAAGCTTTCTGCGCGGCCCGTATTACGGTGCACTGCACAACATGCAGACTTACCTGATCATGAGCCATGACAGCGGCCAGGGGCGGATGGTCCTCGACAACAAGGATCAACTGCGTATCGACTGGCCGGGCGTTGGCGAGCAGGAGAACTTCAAGCTCGGCAACGAGCGTTTGCAGCAGAGCACCAAGGCACTGGGTGGCGTGTGGGTGGAGAATCCGATCTGGACCAAACTGCTCAAGCACAGCATCGTCTCGGTGCACCCGTTGGGCGGTTGCGTAATGGGCGAAGACGCGGCGCAAGGCGTGGTCAATCACAAGGGGCAGGTGTTCAGCGGTGCCAGCGGCACGGATGTTTACGCTAATTTGTACGTGACTGACGGCGCGGTGATTCCGACGTCGCTGGCGGTCAATCCGCTGCTGACCATCTCCGCGGTGAGTGAGCGCAACATGGGCTTGCTCGCCGCCGACCGTGGCTGGCAGATCGACTACACGCTGCCTTCGGCGCCGCGCAAACAGGTGGCGCCGCCAACCCTCGGCGTGCAGTTCACCGAAACCATGAAAGGCTATTTCTCTCGCGCCTTCACCGCGGCGCAAAGCACTGATCTGAAAGTCTACGAAGCAGCGGCCAAACGCGGCGAGGCGGACAATTCGCCGATCGACTTCACCCTGACCATCACCGCCAACGACCTCAACCGCATGATCAAGGAACCCGAGCACGCGGCGACCATCGTTGGCACTGTCATCGCCCCAGCGCTGTCACCGCAGCCGCTGACCGCGAGCAACGGCGTGTTCAACCTGTTCGAACAATTCGAGCAACAGGTCGATACCCGTCACATGAAGTACGACATGAAACTAACCGCCGAGGACGGTAACGACTATTTCTTCAGCGCCTTCAAAACCGTGCCGGAAGACAACGGCGTGCTGAATATCTGGCATGACACCAGCACGCTGTACGTGACGCTGTATCGCGGGCCGGACAAGACCGGTGAGGTGATCGGTTCCGGGGTGATGCACATCCATCCGACCGATTTCGCCAAGCAGATGACCACCATGAAAGTCCTCAATGCGCGCAACGAGCGCGAGCGCATTGAAGGCTTGGCGCGGTTCGGCAAGTTCTTCGCCGGGATCCTCTGGGAAAGTTACGGCGGGGTGTTTGCCGGGGATATCTACTTCAATCCCGACGCGCCGCCACGGTTGAAACGGCCGCTGGATGCGCCGACGCCAGCGGTGCATTTCTTTCCCACCGAGGATGGCGTCGAACTGCGCCTGACCCGTTACCAGGCCGGCAGCAAAGGCCCGGTGATGCTGGTGCATGGTTTGGGCGTCGGCTCGAATATCTTTTCCACCGACACCATCCAGACCAACCTGCTGGAATATCTGTGCAAACACGATTACGACGTGTGGTTGCTTGATTTCCGCGTGAGCATTTTGCTGCCGGCGAGCAAGAAGGAATGGAACGGCGACCAGATTGCCCAATACGATTTCAAGGCTGCCATCGCGCAGATTCAGCAGCAGACCCAGGCCAAGGACGTGCAGTGCGTGGTGCATTGCTACGGCGCAACGACCTTCTTCATGTCGTTGCTCGCCGGTTTGCAGGGTGTGCGTTCGGTGGTCTGCTCGCAGATTGCCGCTGACACCGTAGTTGCCACTGCCACAGGGCTGAAGGCCGGATTGCACCTGCCGGGGATGCTCGATGCGATCGGCATCAAGTCGATGACCGCTTACGCCGACAGCAAGGAAAACTGGTTCAACAAACTCTACGACAAGGCCCTCAACGGCTACGCGCGGATCGAGGCGCAGGGTTATTGCACCAACCCGGTGTGCCACCGCATCACCTTCATGTACGCCTCGCTGTATCGCCACGACACCCTCAACGAAACCCTGCACGACAACCTGCACGAGTTGTTCGGCGAGTCGAATATCGAGACCTTCGAGCACCTGGCGCTGATCGTGCGCAAAGGGCACCTGGTGGATTTCAAAGGCAACGATGTGTACATGCCGCACTTTGATCGCCTGACCATGCCGATCTGCTTCATCAGCGGTGCCGACAACCAGTGTTACCTGCCGGAAAGCACCCTCAAGACCTATCAGCGTTTGTGCGAAATGCATGGGCCGGAGCGCTATAGCCGGCAAGTGGTGCCGGGCTATGGCCACATCGACTGCATGTTCGGCAAGAACGCGGTGGTCGATGTCTATCCGATCATCCTTGAACACCTGGAGAAAACAGCCCTCGGTTGACTATTGACCGAGTCGAATGCTTCGCGAGCAAGCTCGCTCCCACAGGGGCACGCATTCCAATGTGGGAGCGAGCTTGCTCGCGAAAGCGGTAGGTCAGGCGCTACACCTCTTGGGTCTGCACAAGGAAATGGATGACATGGACAGCTACATCCGCTGGTTTCAACGCTTCATCTGGATCGGCATTGCGATAAACATGGTGTTCGCCCTCCCTGCGCTGTTCGCGCCGGGGTTGCTGACATCGGTGGTCGGGCTGCCGCCGCAACTCTCTGACCCATGGCTGGAGAACGCCGGGATGCTGCTGGTCGGCATCAGCGTGTTTTACATGCCGTCGGGTTTCAACGCGCCGCGTTACGTGGTGCATTCCTGGTTGTGTGTGCTGACGCGATTGATCGCGGTGATTTTCTGGATTTACCTGATCAACACCAGCTCTCAAGGCTCGGTATTCGTGCCGATGTTGATGGGCGATCTGAGCTTCTTTCTGATCCTCGGCATTCTGCTCTACCTCGGCACCGCGCCGGAGAATCGCCCTTGGGCATTGCTTTGCGATGGCTGGCGCGAGTGGCGCGCGGCGTGGCAGCGGCAATGGCAGAGTCACGCCTTCAAGGTAGGCACGCTGTTTGTCGTCGCGGTGCTCGGTTTCATCGGTTACGAGACTTGGTATCAGATGCTGCGAGTGGTGCCGGAGCAGGAATACGCCTCCGACGAAGACCACTACAAGTACGCTGCCATCGGCCTCGGCATCGAAGCGCGCATCCCGTATTACCTGTTCGCCGTGCTGCCGCAGATGTGCCCGGAGAAAATGCCCAAACCCGGTGGCTGGGAGGTTTTCGGCTTCCTCTTTGAAAACGGCAAGGACCTGCCGATCGGCATGGCCAAGCGGCAGATCGGTTACCCGACGGTAGAGCCGAACTGCGCGCTGTGCCACACCGGCTCCTACCGCGCCAATGCCAGCGACGTCGCCGTCAATGTGCCCAGCGCGCCGGCCAACACCCTGCAACTGCAAGCCTTCCAGTGGTTCGCTTACGATTGCGCCAGCGATCCGAAATTCACCACCGACGCGGTGATGGCGGCGATCAACAGCAAGTTTCAGTTGGGCTTCTTCGAGAAGCTCTACAACCGCTACCTGATCATGCCGATGGCCAAAAGCGCATTGCTCAAGCAGAAACAGGCCTACGCCTGGCAGAAGCTGCGTCCGCAACAAGGCCCGGGGCGCACCGACACCTTCAACCCGACGAAAATGGTGGTGTTTGGCTTCCCGGATGACTCGACGATCGGCACCGTCGACCTGCCGCAAGTGTGGAATCAGAAACCACGCGAATCGATGTACCTGCACTGGGACGGCAATAACAACAAGATCCACGAACGCAACTACGCCGCCGCGATGGCCGTAGGCGCAACGCCAGAATCGGTGTTGCCGCCGAGCTTCAACCGCGTGACCAACTGGCTGCTCGGGCACAAGGCGCCGGCGTGGCCGTGGGCGCTGGATCAGGCCAAGGTCGCCCAGGGCAAACCGATCTGGGAGGCCAACTGCGCGGCTTGTCATGACTTCGGGCGCGCCGATACCGGGCAGGTCACGACCAACATCGATCAGCTCGGCACTGATCCGCACCGGCTCGACTCGTTCACCACGGGGCTGGTCGCCGCGTTCCACACCTTCAAAAAACCGCCGTTCGATTTCGGCGCCTACCGCAAGACCCAGAGCTACAGCAATACGCCCACCGACGGCGTCTGGTTGCGCGCACCGTACCTGCACAACGGCTCGGTGCCGACCCTGTGGGACTTGCTGCAACCGCCGGAAAAACGTCCGCAGGTGTTCATCACCGGCTCGGATATTTACGACCCGGTCAACGTCGGTTTCGTCACCAGCGGCGCTCAGGCCAAAGCCTCGGCGGACTTCAAATACGACACGCGGCTGGAGGGCAACCACAACAGCGGTCACCTGTACGGCACGACGCTGTCGGACGACGACAAGCGTGCCTTGATCGAATTCATGAAAACCCTGTGAACCTTACGGAAAGAGGATTACGCCATGTCACTGGTCAGTCATTGGGAACACGAGTACGACAAGGTCAAAGTGCGCATTCACGGCTTGTTCACGCGCATGGAAATGGCCTGGATGAAACTCATCAGCGAGCTGGAGCCGCAGGAGTTTCAGGCGATCATCAAGCTGCTGCAACGCGGACATGATCAGGCGCAGTACGTGCTGAAGAACGGCGAGTTGCCGGACGACGAACCGAGCGTACCCTGGGAGCTGTCCCACGGTCTGTCGATCCTGCGCATCGGCAACGCCGCACCGTTGCCGCAGTCCACCGATCAACTGGCGACCCGGGTGCTCAAGGACGGCAGCCTGCTCGGCTGTCGCAAGTGGGAACTGCTGGATTTGCTGTGGAGCGAGGCGCTGCTGAAGTGGATCGAAAACCTGCGCCATCACGCGACCTTCGGTACTGACCCGGCGGTGGTGCAAATGGATCGCGACGTGACCCTGGCGATTGCCGGCGACTGGGGCACCGGGCCGTTCGACAGTCATGCGCCGGCGGTGTCGGTGGCCAATCAGATGCAACTGGCCCAGGCCGATTTCACCATTCATTTGGGCGATGTGTATTACGCCGGCAGTCATTCCCAGGAAGACGTCGACATGGCCGGTTGGCCGATGGGTACGCATGGCTCGTTTACCCTCAATTCCAACCACGAGATGTACAGCGGCGCCCACGGCTACTTCAAGGAACTGGCCAAGCGTTTTCCGGGGCAGCAGGGCACCAGTTACTTCGCCTTGATCAACGATGACTGGCTGGTGGTAGGGCTGGATTCTGCGTACGCGTCTGATGCGATGAATTTGTACATGGACGGCACTTTGAACGAGCCGCAGATCGCGTGGATGAAAGGCCTGCCAAAACGCAAAAAGCTCATGGTGCTCAGCCATCATCAGGGCTTCGATATTTCCGGGCACAACAAGACCGCGCTGTATCAACCGGTGTGCGATGCGCTGGGGCGTGAGCCGGATTACTGGTATTGGGGGCATCTACACAACGGCATCGTGTACGCGCAGCAGGGCGGTTTGCATGCGCGTTGTGCCGGGCACGGGGCCATTCCCTATGGCAATGCCAGTGAACTGGACGGGCATTCGCGGGTGTTGTGGTCGGAGACGCAGGATGCCAAGGACCCGGCATATCCGCTGCGGGTGTTGAACGGGTACGCAAAAATCAGGTTGGTGGGGGAGGAGATATTTGAGGAGTTTATTGGTGAGGATGGATCGGTGAGGTGGTCATCACACTGACTGATCGTTCCCACGCTCTGCGTGGGAATGCAGCCCGGGACGCTCTGCGTCCCAAAGGCCGAACGCGGAGCGTCCGTTGAGGCATTCCCACGCAGAGCGTGGGAACGATCAAGCAGAAGACATCAGCCCTGGACCGGGACACCTTTTAGGTACGGCGCAGGCTCGGCGCCGAGGTTGCTCAGCAAGCGCTCGCTGTACCAATCAACGAAGTTGACCACGCCAAACTCATAAGTCTTGGAGTAAGGCCCGGGCTGGTAGGCGGTGGAGTTGATCCCGCGCTGGTTCTCTTCCGCCAGACGACGGTCCTGATCGTTGGTCGCGTCCCACACCTGGCGCATGCGCTCGACGTCGTAATCGACGCCTTCAACGGCATCCTTGTGCACGATCCACTTGGTGGTGACCATGGTTTCCTGCGCGCTGATCGGCCACACGGTGAAAACGATGATGTGGTCGCCCATGCAGTGGTTCCACGAGTGCGGCAGGTGCAGGATGCGCATCGAACCCAGATCCGGGTTCTTGATGCGGCCCATCAGTTTCGCGCAGCCCTGCTTGCCGTCGAGGGTCATCGACACGGTGCCCTTGAGCAGCGGCATGCGCACGATACGGTTGCGCAGGCCGAAGCTGGCGTGGGCATAAGGAATCTTCTCGGCTTCCCAGGCAGCAGCGGAGGCGGCGACGTGATCCTTGAACGCCTGATCGGCGCGCGGGTCGGTAACGTCGTCCCATTCCAGCAGGGTTTTCAGCAGTTCCGGGTGCGACGCGTTGCAGTGGTAGCACTCGCGGTTGTTTTCCAACACCAGTTTCCAGTTGGCCTTTTCCATCAAGGTGGTGGTGATCGCCACCTTGGTGTTCTCCATGTCGTACGGTTCCATGTAATGGTTCAGCGTCGACAGGAAGTCATCGATGGCCGGCGGGTTCTCGGCCAGGCTGATGAAGATGTAGCCGCCGGCAGTCTTCACGTTCACCGGTTTGAGGCCGTACTGCTTCATGTCGAAGTCGGCGCCCATCTCGGTGCCGGCGAACAGCAGGCGACCGTCCAGCTCGTACGTCCACTGGTGGTAGTGGCAGACCAGTTTGGCAACCTTGCCTTTTTCGCTGGTGCACAGGCGCGAGCCACGGTGGCGGCAGACGTTATGGAACGCGTGCACCACGCCCTCGGCGCCACGAATGACGATGATCGGGTTTTTGCCGACCTGCAGGGTCAGGTAGTTGCCCTTGGCCGGGATCTCGCAGGTCATGCCGGCGATCAACCACTCTTTCTGGAAGATCTCCTGCATGTCGATATCGAACAGCCGCTCGTCGCTATAGAACGGTTGTGGTAGCGAGAACGTCCGCTCGCGCTCCTGGAGCATTTGTGCGGTGGCCTTGCGTGCGGGTTCCAGCGGATCGCCCAGGCTGATTTTTGCGGTGACGTCCATCGATGTGATCCTCATGGCCATCTGCGTGGCCGGCGAAAAGTGGCTGATCAGGTGTGCTGCTAACGGTTGCTACGCAAGGTGTAAAGAATCTGTATTGGTGTTGGGGCGAGTGTGGGGCCGGCGCTGCCGCGAACCTTATCCATGGGCGACATGGTGCAATCTGTTCCCGACGCGCAACCCCCGGTGGTTGGGGGCTGGTCGCGATAAGTATGCCGATGTCGCGGATAGGTAAACGGACGGTTCACGCTATACGCAGAATCGCCGACATGAGGCCGACAGTCGGCCGTGGAGAACAGCATGTCCAACAGCTTCCTGAATCCGGTCACCACCCAGACCTGGGCCAATGGCCGACACATCGTCCGTTGCGTCAAAGTCATCCAGGAAACCTGGGACGTGCGCACCTTCTGTTTTATGGCCGACCAGCCGATCCTGTTCTTCTTCAAACCCGGGCAGTTCGTGACCCTGGAGCTGGAAATCGAAGGCCAGCCGATCATGCGTTCGTACACGATCTCCAGTTCGCCGTCGGTGCCGTACAGCTTTTCGGTAACGATCAAACGTGTGCCGGGCGGCAAGGTGTCCAACTGGTTGCACGACACACTTCATGAGGGGCAAGAGCTGGCGGTGCACGGGCCGGTTGGGCTGTTCAATGCCATCGATTTCCCGAGCCCGAAAGTCCTGTACCTGAGCGGCGGCGTCGGGATCACGCCGTGCATGTCGATGGCGCGCTGGTTCTACGACACCAACGCCAACGTCGACATGACCTTTATCCACAGCGCGCGCTCGCCGAAAGACATCATTTACCACCGCGAGCTGGAACACATGGCGTCGCGGATCGACAACTTCAGCCTGCACCTGATTTGCGAGAAGCATGGCTTGGGCGAGCCGTGGGCGGGGTATCGCGGCTACCTCAATCACAAGATGCTTGAGTTGATGGTGCCGGACTTCCTTGAGCGCGAAGTGTTCTGCTGCGGCCCGACGCCGTACATGAACGCGGTCAAGCGCCTGCTGGAAGTGGCAGGTTACGACATGTCGCGTTATCACGAGGAATCCTTCGGCGCTACGCCACCGGAAGCTCGTGCCGATGCGGTGGAGCAGGCGGAGCAGGCAGCGGATGCACCGGAAATCGATGCAGCGGATCTGCATCAGGTCGAATTCACTTCGTCTGGCAAGAGCATTCGTGTGGCACCGGGTGAGACGGTGCATGCGGCGGCGGCCAAGCTTGGCTTGATGATTCCGAAGGCGTGCGGGATGGGGATTTGCGGCACGTGCAAGGTGATGAAGCTGGGCGGCGAGGTGGAGATGGAGCACAACGGCGGGATTACCGAGGATGACGAGGCTGAAGGGTTTATCTTGTCGTGCTGCAGTGTGCCTAAAGGGGATGTGCGAATCGATTTTTGAGTGGTTCGAATTTTTGCGCACGGCTTGCCCCTCACCCCAGCCCTCTCCCGAGGGAGAGGGAGCCGATTTTTGGGCTTTTCAAAATGTGAGTTCGGCTCGGTATTTCACGTCGGCGTAACTCTGATAAACACCACGGTCAGTCCCCTCTCCCTCTGGGAGAGGGCTAGGGTGAGGGGCTTTTCAGTCGATAAACAAATCCGTCATCAACGCCGCATTACTCCCCGGTTCAAACCGGTAATGCTCAAATTCGCCAACGCCGCTCTCCCGCAAAATCTCCTCATCAATCAACAACCGCCCGGTAATCTGCCGCCCGCTGCTATCCAGAATCACATGCGCCGCATCCGCCATGATCGCTGGCGTTCGCGCCTGCTTGAACGACTCCCGATTACCCAACTGAAATTCAATCGCCGCCGTCGCAATCATCGTCTGCGGCCACAACGAATTGACACTGATCCCGTAACTGGCAAATTCCTCGCTCATCCCGATCGTCAGCATGCTCATGCCGTATTTGGTCACGGTGTAAGGGCTGAACTGGGCAAACCACTTGCTTGCCAGATTTAGCGGTGGCGACAGGTTGAGAATGTGACCCGAGGTTTTTTTCAGATAGGGCAGGGCGGCCTGGCTGCACAGCAGCACGGCGCGGGTGTTGATCTGGTGCATCAGGTCGAAGCGTTTGAGCTCGATGTGTTGCACACCGGTGAGTTTGATCGCCCCGGCGTTGTTCACCAGTGCATCGATGCCGCCGAAATGATCGTTGGCCTGAGCCAGTGCCTGGCGTACGGCGTCTTCATCACGCACATCGACTTGCAGGGCTAAAGCCTTGCCACCCGCCGCTTCGACTTCGGCGGCGACGCTGTGGATGGTGCCGGGCAGTTTGGCGTGGGGTTCGGCGCTCTTCGCCGCAATCACGATATTGGCCCCGTCCCTCGCGGCCCGTAGCGCAATCTCGCGGCCAATGCCACGGCTGGCGCCGGTGATGAACAGGGTTTTGCCTTGTAACGACATGCCGATGCTCCTGCTTATTGTTATGTGAGCGGAGGGTTCGACAGACAATGTAGACCAAGTCTTCAGGTGCGAACGAGGAGGGCTGAGTGGGCGAGTTGATCGTTCCCACGCTCTGCGTGGGAATGCAGCCCGGGACGCTCCGCGTCCCATTTTAATACCAGCACTGAACCTCGATCAGCCCCGGCATTCCCGCGTAGTTCCTGGCACTCGAATAACGCCATTGTTCTGGCAAATCCACATATCCGCGTTTCACTGGGTTGTTGTGGATGTATTCAAGCTTCTGGCGCATCACCGATTCGCTATAAACCATCTCTGCGTGGGAGCCTTCTTGCCACAACTGGTAAACCCGGTCTTGCTTGTGCGCACGTTTGCTAAAGCGCAGACGTTGCAGGGCTTTGTCTGCACCTTTGCTTTGCAGATCATCAATAATCTTTCGAGCGGTGAATGACTTGAACTGACTGAGGCATTTGCTCAGGTCGGGTGCTTGGGCGACGAAGTGAAGATGGTTTTCCAGAATCACGTAGCCGTACAGCTTCAAGTCATGGTGGGTCTGTTGATAACGCCAGCAGTTGAGCAGGTGGTCGACGATGTAGGGACGGATAAACAGCGGCAACCACTCCATGACCGTGCAGGTCAGAAAATGTGGCTTGTCGGTTTCGGTAAGGGTGTAGCGGCTGCGGCCCATGGGATTCTTCCTTGAATCTTGCGGTGCATTGGAGATGGAACGCGGAGCGTCCCGGGATGCGTTACCACGCGGAGCGTGGGAACGATCAGGATGAGTCGGGTGGCATGTTCTCGCTAGAAGAGAAGTCTGGTGTTGCGGTGGGAAAAATCATTCCCGATCGAAGATCGTCCCCACGCTCTGCGTGGGAATGCAGCCGTCGACGCTCCGCGTCATAGCGGTGTTAAGCATGTCGACAGTGGTGAGGCTGGAACGCGGAGCGTCCCGGGAGGCATTCCCACGCGGAGCGTGGGAACGATCAGTGTGCGGGAGTCAGGTCAGGCGGACATGACTTCGCGGATGTCGCGAGCCAGTTCGCGGACGCGTTCTTCTTCGGTGTCCCAGGAGCACATGAAGCGCGCGCCGCCCTTGCCGATGAAGGTGTAGAAGCGCCAGTTTTTTGCGGTCAGCGCGGCAATCGCCGGTTCCGACAGTTGCAGGAACACGCCGTTGGCCTGCACCGGGAACATCAGTTCCACGCCTGGAATGTCGCTGACCAGCTTGGCCAGCAATTGCGCGCAGTGGTTGGCGTGGCGGGCGTATTTCAGCCAGGCGCCGTTTTCGAGAATGCCGACCCAGGGTGCCGAGAGGAAACGCATTTTCGACGCCAGTTGCCCGGCCTGTTTGCAGCGGTAATCGAAGTCTTCGGCCAGTTTGTGGTTGAAGAACAGGATCGCTTCACCCACGGCCATGCCGTTCTTGGTGCCGCCAAAGCACAGCACATCGACACCGGCCTTCCAGGTCAGATCCGCCGGCGAGCAGCCGAGGAACGCGCAGGCGTTGGAGAAACGCGCGCCGTCCATGTGCAGGTGCAGACCCAGCTCTTTGCAGGTGGCGCTGATGGCGCGGACTTCTTCCGGGGTGTAGACGCTGCCGACTTCAGTGGCTTGGGTCAGGGTGACCACACGCGGTTTCGGGTAGTGAATGTCCTGGCGCTTGAGCGCGACTTCGCGGATCGATTGCGGGGTGATCTTGCCGTTTTCGGTGCCAGCGATCAGCAGTTTCGAGCCGTTGGAGAAGAATTCCGGGGCGCCGCATTCGTCGGTTTCGACGTGGGCGGTTTCCGAGCAGATCACGCTGTGGTAACTCTGGCACAGCGACGACAGGGCCAGCGAGTTGGCGGCGGTGCCGTTGAAGGCGAAGAACACTTCGCAGTCGGTTTCAAACAATTGGCGGAAATGGTCGGCCGCGCGTGCGGTCCATTCATCGTCGCCATACGCGCGCTGGTGGCCGTGGTTGGCCTGTTCCATCGCAGCCCAGGCTTCAGGGCAGATTCCGGAATAGTTGTCGCTGGCGAATTGTTGGCTCTTGTCGGTCATGGCCGGCTTCCGTGGTCGAGACTCTTGTGAAGGCTCGTGGTCAATGAGGGTGCGCACTTTACCGAAGATCTTCCGGGGAGCACACGGGATGTCACGTTCAGGAAATTACCAGTTTGTAGGACGATTATGCACCTGAGCAAACGCGACGGCGCACTGGATCTGCTCAAGTGGCTGGCGCTGCTGTGCATGTTGCTCGATCACCTGCGATATGCCGGGTTCTCCGCCGATTGGCTGTATGTGCCTGGGCGGCTAGCGTTTCCGTGGTTTTGTCTGGCGATGGCGGCGAATCTGGCGCGCGACGGGGCGCGGAGGATGGAATGGCGCTATCTGGGCTGGTTGATGCTGTTCAGTGCAGTCAGTGAGATTCCCTATCGGCTGTACATTCCTGAACCCGATACGTTGAACGTGATGCCGACGCTGGCGTTGGGCTTGCTGGTGGCGCGGGGGTGGCAGGGTCCCTCGATCATGTCGCGATTGCTCGGTGTTGCTGCGCTGGTGCTGGCCGCCATGTTTCCGGAACGACTGATGTTTGGTTTGTTCGGGATTCTGTTGCCGCTGGCGTTGCTGCTGGTGTTTCGCCGGCCGTGGTATTTCAGCCTGCTGCCGGGGTTGGTGTGTCTGGCGGCCAACCAATGGCAAGTCCTGTACGACTCGGCGAGGTTCGGCAGTAGCGTCGCCATCCTCGGGATTGCCATTTGTCTGTTTGCGCCAGTGCTCGGGCTGTTCCTGTTGCGACATGTGCGACATCTCCAGCCACCGCCGATGCGGCGCTGGGCGTACGCCCTGTATCCCGCGCATTTCCTCCTGCTACTCGCCGTCCGCCAACTCTTTACATAACCCTGTGGGAGCGAGCTTGCTCGCGAAAGCGGTGTGTCAGCCAGCATTGATGTTGACTGACACGGCCTCTTCGCGAGCAAGCTCGCTCCCACAGGGTTCTTCGTCATATTGAGGACTGTGTCTGTCAGGGCATTTCCAGCCATGTCGTAAACGCACCTTTGCGTGGCGCGCGCAGGCATTTGAGCTGTCTGCGCCGGTCATACCATCGGCATCAAAGGGCACTGCCTTCAATGCCAGTGCCTTACCGAGACGAATGGCGCACAGATGCCGCTGGGAGAGACGCGATGTTCAGCAAGCAAGACCAGATCCAGGGTTACGACGATGCACTGCTGGCGGCGATGAATGCCGAGGAGCAACGTCAGGAAGATCACATCGAGCTGATCGCGTCGGAGAACTACACCAGCAAACGCGTGATGGAAGCGCAAGGCAGCGGCCTGACCAACAAATACGCCGAAGGTTATCCGGGCAAGCGCTACTACGGTGGCTGCGAGCATGTGGATAAAGTCGAAGCGCTGGCCATCGAACGCGCCAAGCAACTGTTCGGCGCCGATTACGCCAACGTCCAGCCGCACTCCGGTTCTTCGGCCAACAGTGCCGTGTACCTGGCGCTGATCCAGCCGGGCGACACCATCCTCGGCATGAGCCTGGCCCACGGCGGGCACCTGACCCACGGCGCCAAGGTGTCGTCTTCGGGCAAGCTCTACAACGCCGTGCAGTACGGCATCAACACCGACACCGGGCTGATCGATTACGACGAAGTCGAGCGTCTGGCCGTCGAGTGCAAGCCGAAGATGATCGTCGCCGGGTTCTCCGCGTACTCCAAGACCCTCGACTTCCCGCGCTTCCGTCAGATCGCTGACAAGGTCGGTGCGCTGCTGTTTGTCGACATGGCCCACGTCGCCGGTCTGGTTGCCGCCGGTTTGTACCCGAACCCGCTGCCGTACGCCGACGTGGTCACCACCACCACGCACAAAACCCTGCGCGGTCCACGTGGCGGCTTGATCCTGGCCAAGTCCAACGAAGAGATCGAGAAGAAGCTCAACGCCGCCGTATTCCCCGGCGCCCAGGGCGGCCCGCTGATGCACGTCATCGCCGGTAAAGCCGTGTGCTTCAAGGAAGCGCTGGAGCCAGGCTTCAAGGCGTATCAGCAACAGGTGATCGACAACGCTCAGGCGATGGCCAGCGTGTTTATCAAGCGTGGCTACGATGTAGTGTCCGGCGGCACCGACAACCACTTGTTCCTGGTCAGCCTGATCCGTCAGGGCCTGACCGGCAAAGACGCCGACGCCGCCCTCGGCCGCGCGCACATCACCGTCAACAAGAACGCCGTGCCGAACGACCCGCAATCGCCGTTCGTGACCTCGGGCCTGCGCATCGGCACCCCGGCCGTCACAACTCGCGGCTTCAAGGTGACCCAGTGCGAAGTGTTGGCCGGCTGGATCTGCGACATCCTCGATAACCTCGGCGATGCCGATGTCGAGGCCAATGTTGCCCAGCAAGTGTCGGCCCTGTGCGCTGACTTCCCGGTTTACCGCTGAGCGTTCTGGAGTAAATGACTATGCAACGCTATTCGGGCTTCGGCCTCTTCAAACACTCCCTCAGCCACCACGAAAACTGGCAGCGCATGTGGCGCACGCCAACGCCGAAGAAGGTCTACGACGTGGTCATCGTCGGCGGCGGCGGGCACGGTCTGGCGACGGCTTACTACTTGGCCAAAGAACACGGCATCACCAACGTCGCCGTGGTCGAGAAGGGCTGGCTGGGCGGCGGTAACACCGCGCGCAACACCACCATCGTGCGGTCCAACTACCTGTGGGACGAGTCGGCGCACCTCTACGAACACGCGATGAAATTGTGGGAAGGCCTGTCGCAGGATCTCAACTACAACGTGATGTTCTCCCAGCGTGGCGTCTACAACCTGTGCCACACCCTGCAGGACATCCGTGATTCCGAGCGTCGGGTCAGCGCCAACCGCCTCAATGGCGTCGATGGCGAACTGCTCAACGCCAAGCAAGTCGCTGACGAGATTCCGTACCTCGACTGCTCGAAAAACACTCGCTACCCAGTGTTGGGCGCGACTGTTCAGCGTCGCGGCGGCGTTGCCCGTCACGATGCCGTGGCCTGGGGCTTTGCCCGTGCCGCTGACGCCCTCGGTGTCGACTTGATCCAGCAGACCGAAGTGATCGGCTTCCGCAAGGAAAACGGCGTGTGCATCGGTGTCGAAACCAACAAGGGTTTCATTGGCGCCAAGCGCGTCGGTGTGGTCACGGCCGGTAACTCCGGGCACATGGCCAAACTCGCCGGTTTCCGTCTGCCGATCGAATCCCACCCGCTGCAAGCGCTGGTGTCCGAGCCGATCAAGCCGATTATCGACAGCGTGATCATGTCCAACGCGGTGCACGGTTACATCAGCCAGTCTGACAAGGGCGATCTGGTGATCGGCGCCGGTATCGACGGCTACAACGGCTACGGCCAGCGCGGTTCGTATCCGGTGATCGAGCACACCATCCAGGCCATCGTCGAGATGTTCCCGGTGCTGTCGCGGGTACGCATGAACCGGCAGTGGGGCGGCATCGTCGACACCACGCCGGACGCTTGCCCGATCATTTCGAAAACCCCGGTCCCGAACATGTTCTTCAACTGCGGTTGGGGCACCGGCGGCTTCAAGGCCACACCTGGCTCGGGCAACGTGTTTGCTGCGAGTCTGGCCAAGGGTGAAATGCACCCGTTGGCCGCCCCGTTTTCCATCGACCGTTTCCACAACGGCGCACTCATCGACGAACACGGCGCTGCTGCCGTCGCCCACTAACAGGAGAAATCCCCATGTTGCATATCTTCTGTCCTCACTGCGGCGAACTGCGCTCCGAAGAGGAATTCCACGCATCCGGTCAGGCGCACATTCCGCGCCCGCTCGACCCTGGCGCGTGCACCGACGAGGAGTGGGGCGACTACATGTTCTTCCGCGATAACCCGCGCGGTCTGCACCACGAACTGTGGGATCACGTTGCCGGTTGCCGCCAGTACTTCAACGTCACCCGCGACACCGTGACCTACGAGATTCTCGAAACCTACAAGATCGGCACCAAGCCGCAATTCACCGACAAGGCTGATTCGGCGAAAACAGCCACGACGGCGCTGGGAGAGAAGGTATGAGCCAGACCAATCGCCTGTCCAACGGTGGACGGATCGACCGCAACAAAGTGCTGAGCTTCACCTTCAACGGTCAGAGCTACAAAGGCTTCGAGGGTGACTCGCTGGCCGCCGCACTGATCGCCAACGGCGTCGACATCATTGGCCGCAGCTTCAAGTATTCGCGTCCTCGCGGGATCTTCGCCGCCGGTGCCGAAGAGCCGAACGCGGTGCTGCAGATCGGTGCTACCGAAGCCACGCAGATTCCCAACGTGCGCGCCACGCAACAGGCGCTGTATCAAGGTCTGGTTGCGACCAGCACCAACGGCTGGCCGAGCGTCAACAACGACATGATGGGTATTCTCGGCAAGGTCGGCGGCAAGCTGATGCCGCCGGGTTTCTACTACAAAACCTTTATGTACCCGCAATCGTTCTGGATGACCTACGAGAAGTACATTCGTAAGGCTGCCGGTCTGGGCCGTTCGCCGACCGAGAACGATCCGGACACCTACGACTACATGAACCAGCACTGCGACGTGCTGATCGTCGGCGCTGGCCCGGCCGGTCTCGCCGCTGCCTTGGCCGCTGCGCGCAGCGGTGCCCGAGTGATTCTTGCCGATGAGCAGGAAGAGTTCGGCGGCAGCCTGCTCGATTCCCGCGAAAGCCTCGACGGCAAACCGGCGATGGACTGGGTAGCCAGCGTCATCACTGAACTGAAGAACACCCCGGACGTGCTGCTGTTGCCGCGCGCCACGGTCAACGGTTACCACGACCACAACTTTCTGACCATTCACGAACGCCTCACCGATCACCTCGGTGACCGTGCGCCAATCGGTCAGGTGCGTCAGCGTATTCACCGTGTCCGCGCCAAGCGTGTCGTGCTGGCGACCGGTGCTTGCGAACGTCCGCTGGTTTACGGCAACAACGACGTGCCGGGCAACATGCTTGCCGGTGCGGTGTCGACTTACGTGCGTCGCTACGGTGTGGCACCGGGCAAGAAGCTTGTCCTCAGCACCAACAACGATCACGCCTACCGCGTTGCTCTGGATTGGCTCGACGCCAGTCTGCAAGTGGTGGCCATCGCCGATGCGCGCAGCAATCCGCGTGGTGCGCTGGTAGAAGAAGCGCGCGCCAAAGGCATCCGCATCCTCACCGGCAGCGCCGTGATCGAAGCCCGTGGCAGCAAGCGCGTCACCGCTGCTCGTATTGCCGCGATCGATGTCAAAGCGCACGCCGTGACCAGCCCGGGCGAATGGCTCGACTGCGATGTGATCGCCAGTTCCGGCGGTTACAGCCCGGTCGTTCACTTGGCCTCGCACCTCGGTGGCAAGCCGACCTGGCGTGAAGACATCCTCGGTTTCGTACCGGGCGAAGCACCGCAGAAGCGCGTGTGCGTTGGTGGCATCAACGGCGTGTACGGTCTCGGCGATTCGCTGGCTGACGGTTTTGAAGGTGGCGTGCGCGCTGCCGCTGAAGCCGGTTTCCAAACCGTCGAAGGCGTGCTGCCAAAAGCCCTGAGTCGTCTCGAAGAGCCGACGCTGGCGCTGTTCCAAGTGCCGCATGAAAAGAACACCGCACGGGCGCCGAAGCAATTCGTCGACCTGCAAAACGACGTGACCGCCGCCGCCATCGAACTGGCAACCCGCGAAGGTTTCGAGTCGGTCGAGCACGTTAAACGCTACACCGCACTGGGCTTCGGCACTGATCAGGGCAAGCTCGGCAATGTCAACGGTCTGGCCATCGCGGCCCGCTCGCTGAACGTGACCATCCCGCAGATGGGCACCACCATGTTCCGTCCGAACTACACGCCGGTGACTTTCGGCGCCGTGGCCGGTCGTCATTGCGGGCACATCTTCGAACCGGTTCGTCACACCGCGCTGCATGCCTGGCATGTGAAGAACGGTGCCGAGTTTGAAGACGTCGGTCAGTGGAAGCGTCCATGGTACTTCCCGAAAAACGGTGAAGACCTGCATGCCGCCGTGAAGCGCGAATGCAAAGCCGTGCGCGACAGCGTCGGCCTGCTCGACGCCTCGACCCTCGGCAAGATCGACATTCAAGGCCCGGATGCCCGCGAGTTCCTCAACCGCGTGTACACCAACGCCTGGACCAAACTCGACGTGGGCAAGGCCCGCTACGGTTTGATGTGCAAAGAAGACGGCATGGTCTTCGACGACGGTGTGACGGCGTGCCTGGCGGACAACCATTTCGTCATGACCACCACCACCGGCGGCGCGGCGCGCGTGCTGCAGTGGCTGGAGCTGTACCACCAGACCGAATGGCCGGACATGAAGGTTTACTTCACCTCCGTGACTGACCACTGGGCGACCATGACCCTGTCCGGGCCGAACAGCCGCAAGCTGCTCAGCGCCGTGACCGACATTGATCTGAGCAACGAAGCCTTCCCGTTCATGACCTGGAAAGAAGGTCTGGTCGGCGGTGTGCCGGCGCGGGTGTTCCGCATTTCGTTCACCGGTGAGTTGTCGTACGAAGTCAACGTGCAGGCCGACTATGCGATGGGCGTGCTGGAGAAAATCGTCGAGGCTGGCAAGCAGTACAACCTGACCCCGTACGGCACTGAAACCATGCACGTCCTGCGTGCCGAGAAGGGCTTCATCATTGTCGGTCAGGACACGGACGGCTCGATGACCCCGGACGACTTGAATATGGGCTGGTGTGTGGGTCGCACCAAACCGTTCTCGTGGATCGGCCAGCGTGGGATGAACCGTGAAGATTGCGTGAAGGATCAGCGTAAGCAGTTGGTCGGCTTGAAACCGATCGATCCGAACGTGTGGCTGCCGGAAGGTGCGCAACTGGTGTTCAACACCAAGCAGGCGATCCCGATGACCATGGTCGGCCACGTGACGTCCAGCTACGCGCACAACTCCCTCGGTTATTCGTTTGCCATGGGTGTGGTCAAGGGCGGTCTGAAGCGCATGGGTGAGCGGGTGTTTGCCCCGCTGGCCGATGGCAGCGTGATCGAGGCGGAGATTGTTTCTTCGGTGTTCTTCGATCCGAAGGGTGATCGCCAGAACATCTGACACTGATCGTTCCCACGCTCTGCGTGGGAATGCATCCCGGGACGCTCCGCGTCCCAAGAGCGGACGCAGAGCGTCCATGGCGGCATTCCCACGCAGAGCGTGGGAACGATCAAGAATTCAGGAAGGTGCTTTATGACCACAGCCAATGTTTACCAACAACGCCCAACCACCGGCGCCAAGGCCGAGTCGTCGCTGCACCATGCCGACCTCGCCAGCCTGGTCGGCAAGGGCCGCAAGAACGCCGGCGTGATCGTGCGGGAAAAGAAACTCCTCGGCCACCTGACCATTCGTGGCGATGGCCACGATGCTGCGTTCGCCGCCGGTGTGCACAAGGCCCTGGGTATCGAACTGCCCGGCGCTCTGAGCGTGATCGTCAAAGGTGAAACCAGCCTGCAATGGATGGGCCCGGACGAGTGGCTGCTGATCGTGCCAAGCGGTGAAGAATTCGCCGCCGAACAGAAACTGCGTGAAGCCCTGGGCGATCTGCACATCGCGATCGTCAATGTCAGCGGCGGCCAGCAAGTGCTCGAACTGAGCGGGCCGAACGTGCGTCAGGTGCTGATGAAGTCCACCAGCTACGACGTGCACCCGAACAATTTCCCGGTGGGTAAAGCGGTCGGCACGGTATTCGCCAAGTCGCAACTGATGATTCGCCACACGGCCGAAGACACCTGGGAATTGCTGATCCGTCGCAGCTTCTCGGATTACTGGTGGTTGTGGTTGCAGGATGCTTCGGCTGAGTACGGGTTGAGCGTTCAGGCCTGAAAGATCAAAAGCTACCCCCTCACCCCAGCCCTCTCCCCCAGGGGGAGAGGGGGAAGGGAGCAGATTTGTGTGTTTTTCGAGCCTGAGTTCGACGCGATATTTCAGGTCGGCGTAGCTCGAAACAACACCTCGGTCAGTCCCCTCTCCCTCTGGGAGAGGGCTAGGGTGAGGGAAAACCTGACACCCCGCACAAGAACAGGAGTCACCGCACCATGAGCCGCGCCCCAGACACATGGATTCTGACCGCCGACTGCCCCAGCGTCCTCGGCACGGTGGACGCGGTCACGCGTTTTCTGTTCGAGCAGGGCTGCTACGTCACCGAGCACCACTCGTTCGATGACCGCCTCTCCGGGCGTTTCTTCATCCGCGTGGAATTCCGTCAACCCGACGGTTTCGACGAGCAATCCTTCCGCGCGGGTTTAGCCGAACGTGGTCAGGCCTTCGGCATGGTCTTCGAATTGACCGCGCCGAACTACCGGCCGAAAGTGGTGATCATGGTCTCCAAGGCCGATCACTGCCTCAACGACTTGCTCTACCGCCAGCGCATCGGCCAGTTGTCGATGGATGTGGCGGCGGTGGTGTCCAACCATCCGGATCTCAAGCCATTGGCTGACTGGCACCAGATTCCCTACTACCATTTCCCCCTCGACCCCAACGACAAACCGTCGCAGGAACGTCAGGTGTGGCAGGTGATCGAAGAGTCCGGCGCTGAACTGGTGATCCTCGCCCGCTATATGCAGGTGCTGTCGCCGGAGTTGTGCCGCAAGCTCGATGGCAAGGCGATCAACATTCATCACTCGCTGCTGCCGGGTTTCAAGGGCGCCAAGCCGTATCACCAGGCCTACAACAAGGGCGTGAAACTGGTGGGCGCGACGGCGCATTACATCAATAACGACCTCGATGAAGGGCCGATCATTGCTCAAGGCGTCGAGGCGGTGGATCACAGTCATTACCCTGAGGATCTGATTGCCAAGGGGCGCGATATTGAAGGCCTGACACTGGCCCGTGCTGTTGGATATCACATCGAAAGAAGGGTTTTCCTCAACGCCAATCGCACGGTCGTTCTTTAGATCGCTTTCGCGAGCAAGCTCGCTCCCACATTGGAACGCATACCCCTGTGGGAGCGAGCTTGCTCGCGAAGAGGCCATAACAGGCAACACATAAACAGCATCTGTACCCGAGCACTTAACGCGCTGCCTGCCTGGGCAACGCGGTTCCATAAAAACAACAGCGAGGTGAAAGCATGTCTGGCAATCGTGGTGTGGTGTATCTCGGCGCTGGCAAGGTCGAAGTACAGAAAATCGACTATCCGAAAATGCAGGACCCGCGCGGTCGCAAGATCGAGCACGGGGTCATTCTCAAAGTGGTTTCCACCAACATCTGCGGCTCCGACCAACACATGGTGCGCGGCCGTACCACGGCGCAAACCGGTCTGGTGCTGGGGCACGAGATCACCGGCGAGGTGATCGAAAAAGGCTCCGACGTCGAAAACCTGAAAATCGGTGACTTGGTCTCCGTACCGTTCAACGTCGCTTGCGGGCGCTGCCGTTCCTGCAAAGAGCAACACACAGGCGTGTGCCTGACCGTCAACCCCGCTCGTGCTGGCGGTGCTTACGGTTATGTCGACATGGGCGACTGGACCGGTGGCCAGGCCGAATACGTGCTGGTGCCATACGCCGACTTCAACCTGCTGAAATTGCCGGACCGCGACAAGGCCATGGAGAAAATCCGCGACCTGACCTGCCTCTCCGACATCCTCCCTACCGGTTACCACGGCGCCGTCACTGCCGGCGTTGGCCCGGGCAGCACCGTTTACATTGCCGGCGCCGGCCCGGTCGGTCTGGCCGCAGCCGCTTCCGCGCGTCTGCTCGGTGCGGCGGTGGTGATCGTCGGCGACGTCAACACCATCCGCCTGGCCCACGCCAAGGCGCAGGGTTTTGAAATCGTCGACCTGTCCAAGGACACGCCGCTGCACGAACAGATCGCCGCACTGCTGGGCGAACCGGAAGTGGATTGTGCAGTGGACTGCGTCGGTTTCGAAGCGCGCGGCCATGGCCACGACGGCGTAAAAGCCGAGGCCCCGGCCACCGTGCTCAACTCACTGATGGGTGTGGTGCGCGTAGCCGGCAAGATCGGTATCCCCGGCCTGTACGTCACCGAAGATCCGGGTGCTGTCGATGCCGCTGCGAAAATGGGCAGCCTGAGCATTCGCTTCGGCCTGGGCTGGGCCAAGTCGCACAGCTTCCACACCGGCCAGACCCCAGTGATGAAGTACAACCGCCAACTGATGCAGGCGATCATGTGGGATCGCATCAACATTGCTGAAGTGGTAGGCGTGCAGGTGATCAGCCTCGATCAGGCGCCGGAAGGTTACGGCGAGTTCGATGCGGGCGTGCCGAAGAAGTTTGTGATTGATCCGCATAAGTTGTTCAGTGCAGCGTAACATTTCGAAGGCAATGTAAATCGGCGCCATGAGGCGCCGGTTTTCATTGAGGGGAGCACAAGTGTTCCGATTTTGGATCAGAGGATCTGAACTTCTTCAGCTTGCATTCCCTTCTGTCCTTTTGCAGCGATGAAACTAACCTCCTGTCCTTCTTTCAAAGACTTGAAGCCGTCAGCTTGTATAGCCTTGAAGTGAACAAAAAGATCGTCACCACCGTTATCTGGAGTAATAAAGCCAAATCCCTTTTCATCGTTGAACCATTTGACTTTACCCTTTTCTCTGTTTGCCATTTCCGTATTTCCTGTTTCGTTGATTGGTTAAATATTTATACAACTGCGAAGACTTTAGGGCGTTTGGATTTGGCCCTTGTCCAGGGCCAGTTTTATGTCCACTGCGTAGTACTGACCGTTATCCCCGCGCACAAGGTCATAAGTAACCTTCTGCCCCGCTTTGATGTATTTGATGATCGGATCGTCCGGGCTGATGCAAAAGATGATCGGCGGGACATCTGATTCGAGCAGTTGATCGCGCGGACTGCATTGCTTCTCCATCACTGTATCTCCCGTTGAATGACCGTTAATTGCACCTCGCTGTCTTCGAACAATTGACACACCAGCAGCCTATTCCAGCCCGGATCGCTAGACACCTGTCAGATCTGACAGGTGTCTAGTTCTTTTTGAAATATTGATTTTCACGACAAGCAATTAACGACCTAAAAAGATCTCAGCCCTCGGGTTGTTTCGCGGATTTGAAGTCTTGCGGGGAGGTCAGCCTCGATCAGGCGTTGGAAGGTATGGCGAGTTCGATACGGGTGTGCCGAAGAAGTTTGTGATTTGATCCGCATAAGTTGTTTAGTGCGGCGTAATGCTTGAGCGCAATACAAAACGGCGGCCTCAGGTTCGTCGTTTTTTGTTGAAATCCAAGGTAAAAAGCTACCCTCATCGGAACGCCGCCCGCCCAGCCCTCTCCCTAAGGGAGAGGGGGAAAGGGAGCAGATTTGCGTTGTTATCGGGCCCGAGTTCGGCTCGGTAATTCAGGTCGATGAAACTCGAGAGAACACCACGGTCAGTCCCCTCTCCCTCTGGGAGAGGGCTAGGGTGAGGGGCTTTGCTTCAAAGGGTCGCCAACGTCCCTTGATACAGCACCGGCCCAGTCGGTTGTCCGGTCGGCGAACCACCTTTCGGCTCAAGACTTACCGCCAGCGCAATCGGTTTGCCGATCAACACCTTCTGCGCCTCGTTCAACTCAACCTTGCCTTTGCCCCCCGCCGGAATGACCCCGAGCGAGATCGGTTTGCCGTCAGCCGGAATCGCCCACAGTTCCAGACTACGATCCGCATCAACCGCCGCCAGCGTCAGCGGCTCAACTTGCAGATAATCCGCATGCGCTTCGACCTTCAGCGCCGGTTGCGCATCGGCGGTCAGCAGGGTGGCGCGGTAGCGGGCGTCGTCGCGGTTGTACAGCGAGCCGAGGAACACCAGCACGGCAATGGAGCAGATCGCAGCGGTGAGTCGCAGCCAGTTCCAGAATGGCCGTTTTTCAGGCACATGCAGAACCTGTGGTTCGATGCGCGAGGTGATGCCGTGCCACACGCGGTCGGGCACCGGATGTTCCGGCAGCGCTTCGGTGAGAGTGGCGAGGCTTTCCTGCCATTGCGCCAGTTCAGCCCTTAATGCCGCGTCATCCAGTAGCAACTGTTCAAAGCGCCGCCGCGCAGGTGCAGACATCAGGCCGATGGCGTAATCGGCAGCGAGGGCGCGGCGCAGGGCAGGGGTCTGGTAGTTCATGATTCAAGGCACCGGCGCAGGCGTTCCATGCCACGGCGAATCCACGATTTGACTGTCCCCAGTGGCGTGGCGAGATGTTCGGCGAGTTCCGTGCACGACAGTCCTTGAAAGTAGGCCACGGTGATTGACTGGCGCTGCATGCTTTCCAGGGTTTCCAGGCAGCGGTTCAACGTCTGAGCCTCACGGGCGCTGTTCAGTTGCTCGTGAGCCGAGGGGCTTTCGTCCGGCAGTGTGTCCTGTTCCAGATCAGTCAGTGGCCTTTCGCGATGTTTGCGCAACTGATCGATGGCCTGATTACGGGTGATGTTGATCATCCAGGTCAGCGGCGCCGACAGATGCGCTTCGTAGCGCGAGGCGTTGTTCCAGATGCGCACGAAGCTTTCCTGCAGCACTTCCTCGGCCAGATCGGTGCGGCCCATAAACCGCAGGGCGACACCATGCAGACGCGGGCCGACGCTGCGGTACAGCGTTTCGAAGGCGCGACGATCGCCCAGTGCACACTGGGCCAACAGCTGGCGCAACTGATCGGTGTCGGCGATGGAAATGACGACTCTCCAGGCAAAGGTAGAGCGACGAGGGCTGGGCTCGGACTGTTCACAGGCTAGTTCAGTGATAGCGGTTGTGCCATTCATCGCGAAGGTGTCCGGGATTTCACGTTTTATATACGCAGGCCGGACGAAAATGGATGCGCCGCGCCGGAACATGCCGGCGGATACCCGGTCAAACCGGCAGTTTCACTGCCCGTTCAACGGGTGGTTTTCACAGCGCAAGAGGATGTCTGAATGAAGATTTCACGCGGTATTGCCTTGGCTTCACTGATGACCCTTGCGGCCAGCCCGGTGTTCGCCGGTTTCAGTCTGGACGACGTGACCAAGGCGGCTTCGAGCATGCAGGGCGGCAATGCTGCCACCGCCGCGGCGCCGACCTCGGAAACCGCCGGTCTGCTGCAAGCCGTCACTGGTCTGGGGGTTACCCCTCAACAAGCCGTCGGCGGCACCAGCGCCATGCTTGGCCTGGCCAAGAACCAGTTGAGCAGCACTGATTATTCACAGTTGGCCAAAGAAGTACCGGGCATCGACAAGCTGTCGGGCGGTGGCGGTAACCTGGCGGCGCTGAGCGGCTTGTTGGGCTCGTCGGGCAAGTCAGCCGGGCTCGAAAACGCGCTGGGCAACGTCAAGGACACCAATGACCTGAACAATGCCTTCGGCGCGCTGGGCATGGACAGTGGCATGGTCGGCCAGTTTGCCCCGGTGCTGCTCAAGTACTTGGGTGATCAGGGCGTCGGCGGCCCGCTGCTGCAAAGCCTCGGCAGCATCTGGGGCGCCGGCACCGGTAGCTGATTCAGCCGCGTTCGCCGCGCAGTTCGGCGATGCGCTGATCCTTCTCGTTCCAGAGCTGGTTGACCCAGCTCTGGACCGTTTGACGAAACGCCGGATTATTCTCGTAATCACCCTGCCACAGCGCCGGGTCGAGTTCGCGGGTCTTGATATCGATGATCACGCGCGGCACGTTGCCGCTGATCAAATCCCAGAAACCCGGGATGTTCGCCTGTGGATAAACCACGGTGACGTCGAGAATCGCATCCAGTTGTTCACCCATCGCCGCCAACACAAATGCCACGCCGCCAGCCTTGGGCTTGAGCAAGTGCTTGAACGGTGATTGCTGCTGTGCGCTTTTCGCGGCGGTGTAGCGGGTGCCTTCCAGATAATTCACCACGGTCACTGGCTGACGCTTGAACAGCTCGCAGGCCTGTTTGGTGATTTCCAGATCCTTGCCGGCCAGCTCCGGATGTTTTGCCAGAAATGCCTTGGTGTAGCGTTTCATGAAGGGGTAATCCAGCGCCCACCACGCCAGTCCGAGAAACGGCACCCAGATCAGTTCTTTCTTGAGGAAGAATTTGAAGAACGGCGTGCGGCGGTTGAGGGTCTGGATCAGCGCCGGAATGTCGACCCACGACTGGTGGTTACTGACCACCAGATACGAAGTGTCACTGCGCAAGTCTTCGCCACCGCGAATGTCCCACTGAGTGGGGATGCACAGGCGGAAAATCAGCTTGTCGATCTCGGCCCAGGTCTCGGCGATCCACATCACCGCCCACGAGGCGTAATCGCGCCAGCGGCCTGGTGCGATCAGTTTGAGCAGAGCAAATACCAGCAACGGCCCGATCAGGATCAGGGTGTTGAGCAACAGCAGCAGGGTGACGAAACAGCCGGTGAGCAGGCGGCGCATAAGCAACTCTTTGCAAACGGATGGGCGCGTCATGATAAGCAGCTTCGCGCGGCAGGCCAAATCGGTGGTGACGAATGTTTCACTTTAGTCGCGTTAACCTGATCGTTCCCACGCTCTGCGTGGTAACGCCGCCCGGGACGCTCCGCGTCCCTGTGACGCAGAGCGTCACTGGATGCATGCCCACGCAGAGCGTGGGAACGATCAAGCGCGCAACGGTCTAAAATCCCGTTGCCCAACCTCTCAAGGAAGCCCCTTACGTGAAATCCCTCCTTGCACTGTTTGCCCTCGTCGCCCTGCCGGTCATGGCCGCCGAGCCGACCCTGTACGGGCGCTATGAATACATCGCGCTGCCGGAAATCGGCGGTGAAGTGCTCAAGGCCAAGATGGACACTGGCGCGCTGACCGCTTCGCTGTCGGCCAAGGACATCGAAACCTTTACCCGCGATGGCGATGAATGGGTGCGTTTCCGCCTCGGCACCAAGGACGCCAGCAACAAGGTCTACGAACACAAGGTCGCGCGGATCAGCAAGATCAAGAGCCGCTCGGATGAAGAGGATGAGGGCGAAAGCACCGAAGTCGCCAAACGTCCGGTGGTCGATCTGGAGCTGTGCCTGGGCAACGTCAAGCGTACCGTCGAGGTCAACCTGACCGATCGCAGCAACTTCAATTATCCGCTGCTGATCGGTGCCAAGGCCTTGCGCGAGTTCGGCGCGGCGGTTAACCCGGCGCGGCGCTTCACGGCGGATAAACCGGACTGCTGAGCCAAGTGGTCTCATTGACGTAACGTCAGGCTTGGGGCACCGTTCGCGCACCTAACCCACGGGCTCGGACGCCATGCCTCATATCCTGATTGTCGAAGACGAAGCGGCGATTGCCGATACGCTGATTTTTGCCCTGCAAGGCGAGGGGTTCGGCACCACGTGGCTGAGCCTCGGCGCGGCGGCGCTGGAGCATCAGCGGCAGACGCCTGCCGATCTGATCATCCTCGACATCGGCCTGCCGGACATCAGCGGCTTCGAGACCTGCAAACAGCTACGTCGCTTCAGCGACGTGCCGGTGCTGTTCCTCAGCGCCCGCGATGCCGAGATTGATCGCGTGGTCGGGCTGGAGATCGGCGCCGACGACTACGTGGTCAAGCCGTTCAGCCCGCGTGAAGTCGCGGCGCGAGTGAAGGCCATCCTTAAACGCATGGCGCCGCGTCCAGTGATTGAAGCCTCTTCGGCGCTGTTTCGCATCGATCCCGAGCGCGTACAAATCAGCTATCGCGGCCAGACGTTAAGCCTGACCCGCCACGAATTCCGCCTGTTGCAATGCCTGCTCGAACAACCCGAACGGGTATTCAGCCGTGAGCAATTGCTCGATGCGCTGGGCGTCGCTGCCGACGCCGGCTACGAGCGCAGCATCGACAGTCATATCAAAAGCGTGCGCGCCAAACTGCGTCTGGTGCGCGCCGACGCCGAGCCGATCCAGACCCATCGCGGCCTCGGTTACAGCTACAGCCCGGGGCACAGCTGATGTCGCTGGGGCTGCGGATCTTTCTGGTGTATGTGCTGTTTGTCGGCCTGACCGGTTATTTCGTGCTCAACACGGTGATGGAAGAAATCCGCCCCGGCGTGCGGCAGTCCACCGAAGAAACCCTGGTCGATACCGCCAACCTGATGGCAGAAATCCTCCGTGATGATTTCAAGGCCGGCACCCTTAGCGAGAACCGCTGGCCCGAGTTGCTGCGCGCCTATGGCGAGCGCCAGCCGCAAGCGACCATCTGGGGCTTGCCGAAAAATCAGGTCAACCACCGTATCTACGTCACCGACGCGAAAGGCATCGTCGTGCTCGATTCCAGTGGTGTCGCGGTCGGTCAGAATTACTCGCGCTGGAACGATGTCTACCTGACCCTGCGTGGCGAGTACGGTGCGCGTTCGAGCCGCAGTGATCCGGATGACGCCAGCTCGTCGGTGATGCACGTCGGCGCGCCAATTCGCGATAACGGCAAGATCATCGGCGTAGTCACCGTGGCCAAGCCCAACAGCTCATTGCAGCCCTATGTCGATCGCACCGAGCGGCGCTTGCTGTTTTACGGCGCCGGGTTGATCGGCCTCGGTCTGCTGTTTGGTGCTTTGTTGTCGTGGTGGCTGAGCCGTGCGCTGCACCGTCTGACCGGTTATGCCCAGGCGGTGAGCGAAGGCCGGCGGGTGGAAGTGCCGCATTACCGTGGTGGTGAACTGGAACAACTGGCTACCGCCGTGGAACAGATGCGCACGCAACTGGAAGGCAAGGCCTACGTCGAGCGTTATGTGCACACGCTGACCCATGAACTGAAAAGTCCGCTGGCGGCGATTCGCGGTGCGGCGGAGTTGCTGCAAGGCGACATGGCGCCGGTTCAGCGTTTGCGGTTTGTCGGCAACATCGACAGCGAAAGTGCGCGGATGCAGCAGTTGATCGAACGGTTGCTCAATCTGGCGCAGGTGGAACAACGTCAGGGCCTTGAAGAGCGGGTCGCCGTGCCGTTGGCCGTGTTGGTCGATGAGTTGCTGCAAGGGCAGGCAGCGCGAATTGAAGGCAAACAGTTGCGCATCGAACAGACGATTGCCGCGGATCTGCTGTTGATTGGCGAGCCGTTTCTGTTGGGTCAGGCGCTGGGCAACTTGCTGGAGAATGCGCTGGATTTCACCCCGGTTGAGGGGCTGCTGCGGTTCAGTGCCGAGCGGGTTGGCGAGCAAATCGAATGTCGATTGTTCAATGAGACGGCGCCGATTCCCGATTACGCTTTGCCGCGGTTGACCGAGCGTTTTTACTCATTGCCGCGCCCGGACAGTGGGCGCAAAAGCACGGGGTTGGGGCTTAACTTCGTTGAAGAAGTGATCAAGTTGCATGGTGGGACGATGCAGATTCGTAATGTTGAAAGCGGTGTTGAGGTGACATTGCGTTTGTCTTGATACCGAGTTGCGGCCATCGCGAGCAGGCTCACTCCTACAGGGGAGCGCATTCCAAATGTAGGAGTGAGCCTGCTCGCGATAGGGCCAGTGAAGTCTCCACACAATCTCCACATTCCCCCCACAAAACCCCCACACCCACTCAGCAGACTCTGCCCATCCAAACAGGGAGAGTCCCATGAACAAGAATCTGACGATAAAGCTCGGCGCCATCGCTCTGCTGATCCTGCTGTTATTGATCCCGCTGCTGATGATCGACGGCGTCATCGACGAGCGCCAACAGCTGCGTGACGGTGTGCTCGAAGACATTGCCCGCAGCTCCAGCTACAGCCAGCAACTGAGCGGCCCGGTGATGGTGGTGCCGTATCGCAAAGTGATTCACAACTGGAAAACCAACGATAAAACCAACCAGCGTTACGACGAACCGAGCGAAGAACGCGGTCGTTTGTACTTCCTGCCGGAGCGTTTCGAACTCGACGGCCAGGTGCAAACCGAACTGCGTGCACGAGGCATTTATGAAGCGCGGTTGTTCCACGCCGATAACCGTATCAACGGCCATTTCTCATTGCCGGCGCAATTGGGCATCAAGGAAGACTTCAGCGACTACCAGTTCGATGCACCGTTTCTCGCGGTCGGTATCAGCGATATTCGCGGTATCGAAAATGCGCTGAAACTCGAGCTCGATGGACAGCGCCTCAATTTCGTTCCAGGTACGCAAGTCGGTTGGCTCGGTGAAGGTGTGCGGGTCACGCTGCCGTTGCTCGACACCAGTAAAACCACGGAACTGAGCTTCGGCTTCGACCTGCGTCTGCAAGGCACCGGTTCATTGCAGGTGCTGCCGGTGGGCAAGAGCAGCAGCGTCAGCCTCACCGCCAACTGGCCGCATCCAAGCTTTGTCGGCAACTTCCTGCCGGGCAAACGTGAAATCAATGATCAAGGTTTCAGCGCCGATTGGCAGACCACGTTTTTCTCCACCAACCTGCAAGACGCCATGAGCCGTTGCGTGAGCAGCAATGATTGCGAGGCGTTCAACGGTCGCAGCTTCGGTGTGAGCTTTATCGATCCGGTGGATCAATATCTGAAGAGTGACCGGGCGATCAAATATGCGCTGCTGTTCATTGTCCTGACGTTCGCTGGTTTCTTCCTGTTCGAAGTGCTCAAGAGTCTGGCCGTGCACCCGGTGCAATACGCGTTGGTCGGTGTGGCGCTGGCGTTCTTTTATCTGTTGTTGCTGTCGTTGTCGGAACACATCGGCTTCGCCCTGGCGTATCTGTTGTCGGCCAGTGCTTGTGTGGTGTTGATCGGGTTTTATGTCTGCCATGTGCTACGCAGTGTGCGTCACGGTTTGAGCTTTTCGGCGGGGCTGGCGGCGTTGTATGGCCTGCTCTATGGCTTGCTGAGTGCCGAGGATTACGCGTTGTTGATGGGCTCGTTGTTGCTGTTCGGTCTGCTCGGTGTGTTCATGGTGCTAACGCGCAAACTGGATTGGTACGGGATTGGGCAGAAGCCGGGCAAGCCGTTGGAGTTTGATGTGGGGGCGATGCAATGAGCCGGGTGGGATTACGTGAAGATCAGCGAGAGGCGGAGGTTTTGGTGACGCTGATTTTTGCAGCGCTACCATCGGAACCGAGGTGGTTCATTCGCGAGCAAGCTCGCTCCCACATTGGATTTATGTCGTTGCATCCATGGCATGAACAACACAATACAACTGTGGGAGCGAGCCTGCTCGCGAAGAGGCCGGAACAAGCGCCGCCGATTTAAGGCTTGGGCATCGTGGCGATCATGGAAGGTCGCTGACTCACTTCAAAGAACCAGTTGGCCAATTGCGGGTTGGCATCACGCCAGCCCAGGTCCGGGAAGCGCAGGTCGAGGTAACCCAGCGCACACGCCACGCTGATCGCTGCCACATCGAAATGGCTGGTCAGCTCGGCAATCGCGTCGCGCTCCAACACAGCGAGGGCGCGGCGGATCTTGTCACGCTGAGCCTCGAGCCATTCGTCCCAATGCTTTTCCGGCGCGCGCAGGACCATTTCATAACGCACCATCACCGACGCATCCATGATCCCGTCGGCCATCGAGGCCAGGGTCAGACGCCGCCAGCGGGCCGCGCCTTCGCGCGGGATCAGCGGATTGCCGACGTGTTGTTGATCGAGGTATTCGAGGATCACACGGCTGTCATGGATGACGTTGCCATCGGCCAGGCGCAGGGCGGGGATCTTGCCCAGCGGGTTGTCGACATTGAGCTCAGCGCTCGGGCTGACCGGGCTGAGCACGCAATCTTGCAAAGAGACGCGATCCTGCTGGCCGGTTTCGTGCAGCAACACCATCACTTTGCGCACGAACGGGGAGAGCGTGTTGTGGTACAGGGTCATGCTGGGGGCGGACATTGGCAGGGTCTCGATCAGAACGATGAGGGAGCAGCATAGCCTGTCAGTGCACGAGCTCAAGCCTTGCGCCGAACCAAATGTAGGAGTGAGCCTGCTCGCGATAGCGTAATAACATTCAATAACTATGTTGACTGACTCGCAGCCATCGCGAGCAGGCTCACTCCTACAAAGGTTTTTCAGCTTCGCGGCAGAAAACCTCGTATCGCCAGAAATGCCGGCACACCCAGCCCAACCCAGCTCAACGCATCCCAAATCCCATCCCCAAGCAGCGCCGCAAACAACCCCGCCGCACTGAGCAACGCAATCACGATCGGCGTGCTGAACACTTTCCAGAAACTCGACTGACGCGGCTTCATGCAGAGGCCTCCGCCGTTTCCAGCACAGGCCTGGCCGCTCTGCGCCGCACCACCCACAAATACACGCCACTGCCGAGCACAATGATCGTCAGCACATCCAGAGTGGCCCAGAGGATTTTCATCGGCATGCCGCCATAGTCACCAAAGTGCAGCGGCTGCGACATGCCCATGGCGTCCATGTACCACGGCCGTTCGGCCACGGCGGTGACCTGCAGCGTGGTCGCATCGATCAGCACCGGCGTCAGCAGATGCGAGGTCAGGTGCGTACCGCCCTTCATGAACACCGAGTAATGGTGTTCGCTGGAAAAGCGTGTGCCGGGGAAGGCAATGAAGTCCGGCTGCATGTCCGGCGCGACTTCGCCAGCGATATCGAGCAAACGTGTGGCCGGTGCCAGATGTGTCAGTGGCGGGGCATCGCGATAAGGTGCGATCAAGGTGTTCAGTGCATCGTTGCGCCAGGCCGCGATCAACAAGTCGGCGCACGCGCTGATCACGCCGGTCACGCCCACCACCAGCGCCCAGGTCAGGGTGACGACACCGATCAGGTTGTGCAGGTCGAGCCAGCGCAGGCGGGTGGATTTGTCCTGACGCACGGTGCCGAACTTCAAGCGGCGCATGAACGGCAGGTACAACACTGTCCCGGATACGATGGCCACGACAAACAGCAGCCCCATGAACGCCAGCAGCAACTTGCCCGGCAGCCCGGCGAACATGTCGACATGCAGGCGCAGGATGAACAGCATCAAGCCGCCATTGGCCGAAGGCGTTTCCAGCGCTTCCCCGGTGCGCGCATCGAGCATGAACGTGTGCGAGGAATTCGGTTCGGTGCCAGCGGTTTTCGCCATGATGGTCAGCACGGCGTTCGGCTCATCGTCATCGAAGCCGAAGTACTGCACGACGTCATCGGGGCGATGCTGTTCGGCGGCCACGACCAGTTGCGCCAGATTCAATCGAGGCGTGTCGGCCGGCATCTCGCGCACTTCGGGTGCGTCGCCGAGCAGGTGCTCGATCTCGTGATGAAAGATCAACGGCAAACCGGTCAGTGCCAGCATCAGCAAAAACACGGTGCAGACCAGGCTGGTCCAGGTGTGGATGAACGACCAGCGGCGAATTGTTTTACTTTTCATTTCATGACCTTCAAAAACACCAAAGCCGTCCACGGAGGACGGCCTGGTCACAGGGCCTGTTTCAGCTCAGACGCTTACCACTTGTAAGTGGCGCTGGCGACGACACTGCGCGTGTCGCCGTAGTAGCAGTAGAAGCTGTCGCAGGTGGAAATGTATTCCTTGTCGAACAGGTTGGTCGCGTTGAGTGCCAGCGACGCGCCTTTGAGGCTGTTGTCCAGGCGGCCGAGGTCGTAATGCACCGAAGCGTCGAACACGGTGTAGGCGTCCGCCTTGCCCAGCCAGGAATTGGCCTTGTCGCCGTAGGTGTTGCCGGTGTAACGCACGCCACCGCCAATGCCGAAGCCGTCGAGCACGCCGGCGTGCCAGGTGTAGTCAGTCCACAGCGACGCTTGCTGGTTCGGCATCAGTTGCAGGCGATTGCCCTTGTCGACGCCATTTTGTACTTCCGATTTGGCCAGGGTGTAGGCAGCGATGACTTTCAGGTTGTCGGTGACGTCGGAAACCGCTTCCAGCTCCAGGCCTTTGACTTTCACTTCGCCGGTCTGGCTGGTGATCGACACGTTGTTGACGAAGGTGTTGACCGAAACGTTCTTCTGAGTGAGGTCGTATACGGCAGCGGTCAGCAGGGTTTTGCTGCCCGGTGGCTGGTACTTGATGCCCAGTTCCCACTGCTTGCCTTCGGTCGGTTTGAGCGAACCGGTCGAGGTGGCGTCGGCGCCTGTGGTCGGCTGGAAGGATTCGGCGTACGACAGGTACGGCACGAAACCGTTGTCGAAGACGTAGCTGAGCGCAGCGTTGCCGCTGAACGCTTTGTCGCGCTGGGTGTTGGTGGCATCGCCCTTGTTGATGAACTGGGTGCTGGTGTGCACCCAGTCTTCACGGCCACCGAGGGTCAGGCGCCACTGGTCGAGGGCCATCTGATCCTGGATGTACAGGCCGGTCTGGTAGGTCTTCTGGTCGTAATCGTAAAACGCGGTGGAGCGCGCTGGACGCACGATCGGCTGACCATAGATCGGCGTGATCACGTTGGTGGTCAGGCCGTCACCGAAGATCGAGGTGTAGTTGGTGTTGCTGCGCTGATGGTCCAGACCCAACAACAGAGTGTGGCGGATATCGCCAGTGGCGAAGTCGGCCTGGAAGTTGTTGTCCACGGCGAACTGGCTGATGTCTTCTTCGACGCTGGTGCTGGTGCGCCCGACGTTGCCTTGATCATCCACTTCGGTGAACGGGTAGGAACCCGGCGTCAGCGACTGGAACGACAGGTCCGACTTGGTGTAGCGCAGGTTCTGCTTGAACTGCCAGACATCGTTCAGACGATGTTCGAAGGCATAGCCCAGCGCGTAGTAGGTGCGATCGTAATATTCCCAGTCCGGATCACCCAGATTCTTGTGGTGGGAAATATCACCGAACGGCGATTTGATCTTGGTGCCCTGCACCGGCAGGAACTGGCTGGTGATGCCGGTATCGTCGCGGGTGAACTGGCTCAGCAGGGTGAGCTTGGTGTCGTCGTCGATGTTCCAGGTCAGACTCGGCGCGATGTTGTAGCGCTTGTTGTCGACGTGATCGACCTGCGTGCCGCTGTCGCGCACCACACCGCTGAGGCCATAGAGAAACTGGCCAGCGTCGTCAATTTTGCCGGTGCTGGCGAAGTTGATCTGACGGTGGTTGTCGCTGCCGTATTGCAACTGGATTTCGCTGCTGGCTTCAGCACTTGGGCGACGGCTGACCATATCCAGCAGGCCGCCCGGTGGCGTCTGGCCGTAAACCGAGGAGGCCGGGCCGCGCAGCAGGGCGAGGCGGTCGAGGTTCCAGGTTTCCTGTTTCGGGTTGGCGTACACGCCTTTTGGCAGCGGCAGGCCGTCGAGGAACTGGGTCGGTTCGAAACCGCGCACACGCAACCAGTCGGCACGGGTGTCGCTGCCGTAGCTGCTGGCGGTGATACCCGGCATGTAGCGTACGGCGTCATCGAGGCTGTGCACGCTGCGGTCGTCCATTTGCTGGCGAGTCGCGACGGAGATCGAACGCGGCGCTTCGACCAGCGCGGTGTCGGTCTTGCTGCCGGCGGCGGTGCGGGTGGCGGTGTAGCCGTCGACCGGGCCCCAGGCGCTTTCGACGTTTTCCACACCGATGACGGAAGTTTCCGGCAGGGCCAACGTCCCTTCAGGCACCGCCACAAGGGTGTAGGTGCCGGTGCTGCTTTGTTCCAGTTGCAGACCGGTGCCACGCAGGGCCGCGCGCAAGGCACCGGCCGCGTCGTACTGGCCGTTGACCGGCGCCGAGGTCTTGCCCGCCGCCAGCGACGGATTCAGCGACAGCGCAATGCCGCCCTGGCTGGCGATCTGGTTCAGGGTGGTCGACAGTGGCGCCGCCGGCAGGTTGTAGGCGCGCACGCTGGACGCTTGTTCAGCGGCGAGCAACGGACTGCTGATCAGCGGCGCGCTGAGCGCGATGGCGACGGCCAGCAGACCGGGGCGCAACAAGGTGTCTAGCGAACGGGACATACGGCGGCTCCTGAATGGAAATATTTCTCAATTGCCTGTGTGCCGGATGAAAAGCAGAAAGTGATAGGGCAGGATGAAAATAATTTCGATTAACTGGAAACAGCCACATTTCTGCGGGCTTGATCGTTCCCACGCTCCGCGTGGGAATGCCTCAATGGACGCTCTGCGTCCGCTTCGGCAGGGACGCAGAGCGTCCCGAGCTGCATTCCCACGCAGAGCGTGGGAACGATCAGGTCAAGGGGAGGAGGGCTCGGCCTTAGCGACTGTGACCCAATACGGCGTATGCCGCTCGATCTGCACCGGCAGGGTCGGCAGCAATGCGCTCAGGGCCTTATCGGTGTCATGCAGCGGGAAGCTACCGGTAATCCGCAGGTCAGCCACGTCCGACGCCACGCCCAGATACCCGCGACGATAACGCCCGAGTTCGTGCACCAGATCGCCCAACCGCGCGTTATCGACCACCAGCATGCCGCGCGTCCAGGCATCGGCGCCGGGATTGAGCGCGACAATCGAGCCCAGCCCGTCACCGCGCAGCAGCACTTGCTGGCCTTCATGGAGAATTTGCTCTTCAGGGTTGGATTGCGGGCGCGCCGCGACCGCCGACTGCAACACACTCAGGCGCGTGCCTTGGTCTTCACGCTTGACCAGGAACCGCGTACCCAGCGCGCGCATGCTGCCTTCGCGGGTTTCGACGATAAAAGGGCGCGCATCGCCATGCCCGGTTTCGACAAGAATTTCGCCTTCCTGCAAGACGATCAACCGGCGCTTCTCATCGAACCGCACATCCACCGCACTGTGGGTGTTCAGATTCAGCACGGTGCCGTCAGCCAGACGCACAGTGCGCTGCTCACCGGTCGCGGTGCGTTGATCGGCGAGCCAGTAATCCAGCGGCAGAAAGCGTTCGCTGGCGAACAGCCCCACACCGACCAGCAGCACAACGCTGGCCAGCCCACTGCCCAGTCTGCGCACCCGGCGGCGAATGCCTTCGCGTGACTGCAGCAAGGCACTGCGGGCCGGACCTTTGGCCACGCTGAAGCGCTGATCGAGCATGCCCAGTTGCCGCCACGCGCGGGCGTGTTCTTCATGGGCCGCATGCCATTTGGCGAATTCCTCGCGCTCCAGCGGGCTGCTCGAATCGAGGGTCAGTTGCCAGGCAATCGCCGCGTCCAGCACATGCGCCGGCACCGGTCTGGAACTGGCCGGGCTCACGTCGGCTCTCCGTACAGCGCGATGTAGCACTGACGAATCCCCTGGGCCAGATACTGGCGCACGCGCGGCACCGAGACGCCGAGCTTGTCGGCGATCTCGGCATGGCTGAGGCCATCGAGGCGGTTATAAAGGAAAGCGGCGCGGGCCTTGGTCGACAGTTTGCCGAGCAAGCGGTCGATGGCTTTGAGGTCTTCGAGGATCATTTGCTGTTCTTCCACCGACGGTTGTTCGCCTTCGGGGATCAGCATCAGTTCGGTGAGATAGGCCTGTTCCAGCGCCGCACGGCGGAAGTAGTCGAACAGCAAGCCTTTGGCGATCGCCACCAGAAAGGCGCGTGGCTCGCGCGGTGTCAGCATGTCGTCGCGACCGAGCAGGCGGACGAAGGTGTCCTGACTGAGGTCTTCGGCACGTTGCGGGCAGGCCACATTGCGCCGCAGCCACGCCAGCAGCCAACCGCGATGGTCACGATACATCGCACCGACGAGCTCACTGTTAGGGCTTGGGACTGACGACACCGGACATCACCGATTGGGAAATATTAACTAACGCGAATTGTTCGCGATTGTGGCAGAGGTGGGAATGGTTAGCAATTGGCCACTGGTCAGGTGGGCGTTAAAGGCTGGCCCTCACCCTAGCCCTCTCCCTCTGGGAGAGGGCTAGGGTGAGGGCGATGGATCTTGGACTTGACTCAATTTCAGAACGAAGGCGCCTGCTGCCGCCGCTTCCACTGACTCAGCCGCTGCTGCAAATTCAACGGACTATGAATCTGCTGCCCCCGCGCCCGGCTGAACAGAATCAACGCCAGTTCCGCCGTCGCCAGCGCATCGGCACTCGCGTTATGCCGCTCGAACACCTCAAGCTTGAACCACTCAATCCACTCATCCAGCCCGGCCTCACGAATGTTCGCTTGCGGGCACACTAGCGGTGCAATGTCGGCGACATCCAGGAACACCTGCTGCAACTTGTGCCCCAGATGTTCCTTCAGCGCACGCCCGAGCATGTGCTGATCAAACGGCGCATGAAACGCCAGCACCGGGCTGTCGCCGATAAATTCCATGAGTTCCAGCAACGCCTCGACCGGCTCACTGCCCGCCGCAATCGCATTCGGCCCCAACCCGTGAATCAACACGCTGGGACTGAGCTTCAGCTCGCGACATTGCAGCGTGCGTTCGAACTGCTGACTGAAATCGATCGCGCCGTCCTCGATCACCACCGCGCCAATCGACAACACACGGTCCTTGTTCAGATTCAGCCCGGTGGTCTCCAGATCCAGCACTACCCAGCGTTGTTCGCGTAACGTGCATTCGCGCAGCTCGGTGATCGCTGGCAGCTTCGCCAGACGCTGTTGCCACTCCACCGGCAATACCGGGCTGGCCGGACGCAGCCACGAGAACAGGCTCATAGCTGATACCGCAACATCAGGCTGCTCTGCAGACGCTGGGCCTGGCGCAGGGATTCACGCAGGATGCGCCGGTCGAGGTGATTGAGGCTGTCCGGGTCGACGCGGTTGGAATAGGGCAGGTTCTCCCGCGTCTGCAGTTGATGCTGTTGCATGCGCGTTTGCTGAATGAAGTGATAGGCCTCTTCATACGCCGCGCCATCCAGTCGCTCGATGACTTCTTTCTCGACCAACTGACGGAAGCGCTCAAGGGTATTGTTGGCGTCGATACCGTTGGCCAGCGCGAGCAAGCGTGCGCCATCCACGAACGGCGTCAGCCCCTGCACCTTGAGGTCCAGCGTGGCTTTTTCGCCATTCTTGCGCGCTAGCACAAACTCGCGGAAACGCCCCACCGGCGGACGGTTGCGCAGGGCGTTCTCGGCCATCATGCGCTGGAACAAACGGTTGTCACCGACCTGATCGAGAATGCCGCGGCGCAATTGTTCGCAGCCTTTTTCATCGCCCCAGACCACGCGCAGATCGAAGTAAATACTCGAACCGAGCAGATTCTCCGGCGTCGCTTCACGAATGAACGCCGCAAAGCGCCGCGCCCATTCTGCTCGTGACAGACACAGCTCGGGATTGCCGGCCATGATGTTGCCCTTGCACAGAGTGAAACCGCACTGCGCCAGACTCTGGTTGATCTGCTGGGCAATCGGCAGCAGCTTGCCGCGAATCTCCGCTGCATGCGCAGCATCGCGGGCGTCGAACAGAATGCCGTTGTCCTGATCGGTGTGCAGCGTCTGCTCGCGACGGCCTTCGCTGCCGAAGCACAACCAACTGAATGGCACGCCGGGGTCGCCTTTTTCCGCGAGGGTCAGCTCGATCACGCGGCACACGGTGTGATCGTTTAGCAAGGTGATGATGTGGGTGATCTGCGTCGAGGATGCGCCGTGGGCGAGCATGCGTTCGACCAGTTGGCCGATCTCGCCGCGCAGGCTCACCAGTTGTTCGACGCGCTGGGCGCTGCGAATCGTCCGGGCCAGGTGCACCAGGTCGACCCGTTGCAGGGAAAACAGATCGCGCTCGGAGACCACGCCACACAAACGCTGATCCTTGACCAGACAGACGTGGGCGATGTGCCGTTCGGTCATGGCAATCGCCGCATCGAACGCACTGTGATCCGGCGAAAGATAAAAGGGCGAAGGCGTCATGTGGCGCTCGATGGCCTCGCTGAAATCACCGACGCCCGCAGCCACGACATGACGCAGATCGCGCAGGGTGAAAATGCCCAGTGGCGCCTTGTGTGCATCTACCGCAACGATGCTGCCGACCTGCTGCTCGTGCATCAGCTTCACCGCTTCACGCAATGGCGTGTCGGGGCTGCAGGTCACCGGGTGACGCATCGCCAGTTCGCCCAGTCGGGTGTTCAGCGAATACTGGGTGCCAAGGGTTTCCACGGCTTTCTGCTGCACTTGCTGATTGACTTGATCGAGCAGACTGCTTACCCCGCGCAAGGCGAAATCGCGAAAGGCGTTGGAGAGGGCGAACAGCTTGATGAACGCCAGTTTGTTCAGTTGCAGGCAGAAGGTGTCTTCGCCGGCCAAGTGTTCGGTGCGGGTTGCGCGTTCGCCGAGCAGCGCGGCCAGCGGAAAGCATTCGCCGGTGGTGATTTCAAACGTGGTCTCGGTGCCGGGCTTGGTGATGTGCTGACGTTCGCCGACCACCCGACCTTGCTTGACGATATAGAAGTGTTCAACCGGGCCGTCGGCAGGTTTGATGATGCTCTCGCCCTGGCCGTAGAAACGCAGCTGGCATTGTTCCACCAGATAAGCCAGGTGGGCGTGTTCCATCTGATTGAAGGGCGGGAAGCGCTGGAGGAATTGCAGGGTGCCCTGAATGTTCTGCAATACCGCGGTTTTCCCTGCCTGGGTGAAGGCGTCCGCTTTACTCATAACCATTACCGCAGTCTTTTTCGAATTGTTGTTGTCGGATCGTTCTGACCATGGTCGACCCCTGCGGGCGGGGTGCCCATTGGACGTAAGTCTAGGTTTGAGCTGCCGTTGGGCACATTTGGGAAGTGCCCTACAAAAACAGTCGGAAATTCGCCCGCCAGCCTCTTGGAAAAAAATCCGACGAAGTGCACATTGAAGCTCTGCTTAGCGATGTCTGACGACTGTGCCAGGTGATTGATTTGAAAACGTAGAGAACGCCATGTCCGACCACGATATTTTGAGCGACGCCGAGCGTGAAGCGCTCAGCGCTGTAATGCTCGAACCCGATTTGCCGCCGCAGCGTGTACTGATCGTCGATGACGACAAGGACGCCCGGGAGCTGTTGTCGGAGATTCTCGCGTTGGATGGCATTCGTTGCATGACCGCTGCCAGTGGTGAGACGGCGCTGAAGATGCTCGAAGAAAAACCGTCGATCGGGCTGGTGATTACCGATCTGCGCATGGGCCATGTCGGTGGCCTTGAGCTGATTCGCCAGGTGCGCGAATCGGTGCGGGCGGCGCTGCCGATCATCATCGTGTCCGGCGATGCCGATGTGAAAGATGCGATTGCGGCGATGCATCTGAGCGTGGTGGATTTTTTGCTCAAGCCGATTGATACGGGCAAGTTGTTGGCGTTGGTGAAACATGAATTGGGTATCGAGCCTTAGAAGCCCCTCACCCTAGCCCTCTCCCAGGGGGAGAGGGGACTGACCGAGGTGAATATTCGAGGTGCACCGACCTGAAATTCCTCAGTCGAACTCAGGTTTTGAAAAGCAAAAAGATCGGCTCCCTTCTCCCTCAACCTTTGGCAATTCCTGATCCGAGCTCAGATTTTGAAAAGCACAAAGATCGGCCCCCTTTCCCCCTCTACCCCTTGGGGGAGAGGGCTGGGGTGAGGGGGATGGATCTCAAGCCCACCACAAAAATCCAATCCACAGCACAAACAAAAAAGCCCTGATCTTTCGATCAGGGCTTTTTCATGTCCGGCATTCAGCGCAAGTTACAGGCCGTTGGCCTTCTTGAACTCGCGACGACGACGGTGCAGCACCGGCTCGGTGTAACCGTTCGGCTGTTTGGTGCCTTCGATCACCAGTTCGACCGCCGCCTGGAAGGCGATGTTGCTGTCGAAGTTCGGTGCCAGCGGACGGTACAGCGGGTCGTTGGCGTTCTGACGATCCACTACCGGCGCCATGCGCTTGAGGCTTTCCATCACTTGCGCTTCGGTGACGACACCGTGGCGCAGCCAGTTGGCGATGTGCTGGCTGGAGATACGCAGCGTGGCACGGTCTTCCATCAGGCCGACGTCATTGATGTCCGGCACTTTCGAGCAACCCACGCCCTGGTCGATCCAGCGCACCACATAACCAAGAATGCCCTGGGCATTGTTGTCCAGTTCGTTCTTGATCTGCTCTGGCGTCCAGTTCGGATTGACCGCCAGCGGGATGGTCAGGATGTCGTCTACCGAGGCGCGAGCACGTTTGGCCAGTTCGGCCTGACGGGCGAACACGTCGACCTTGTGGTAGTGCAGCGCATGCAGCGCAGCAGCAGTCGGCGACGGCACCCAAGCGGTGTTGGCACCGGCCAGAGGGTGCGCGATTTTCTGCTCAAGCATCGCGGCCATCAGGTCGGGCATCGCCCACATGCCTTTACCGATTTGCGCGCGACCTTGCAGGCCGGTGCTCAGACCGATATCGACGTTCCAGTTTTCGTAAGCGCCGATCCACTTCTCAGCCTTCATGTCGGCCTTGCGTACCACCGGGCCGGCTTCCATGGAGGTGTGGATTTCGTCGCCGGTGCGGTCGAGGAAACCAGTGTTGATGAACACCACGCGCTCGCTGGCCGCCTTGATGCAGGCCTTGAGGTTGACCGTGGTGCGGCGTTCCTCGTCCATGATCCCGACTTTCAGGGTATTGCGCGTAAGGCCCAACACGTCTTCGATGCGACCGAACAGCTCGTTGGTGAACGCTGCTTCTTCCGGGCCGTGCATCTTCGGTTTAACGATGTAGACCGAACCGGTGCGGGTGTTGCGGCGCGAAGTGTTGCCGTTGAGGTTGTGCATCGCCGCCAGGCAAGTGACCAAACCGTCGAGGATGCCTTCCGGAACTTCGTTGCCGTCTTTGTCGAGGATCGCGTCGATGGTCATCAAGTGGCCAACGTTGCGCACGAACAGCAGTGAACGACCGTGCAACGTCACTTCACCGCCATTTGGCGCGGTGTAGGTGCGATCCGGGTTCATGGTGCGGGTGAAGGTCTGACCGCCCTTGGAAACGGATTCCGACAGATCGCCCTTCATCAGGCCGAGCCAGTTACGGTAGATCACCACTTTGTCGTCGGCATCGACGGCAGCCACGGAGTCTTCGCAGTCCATGATGGTGGTCAGGGCCGCTTCCATCAGGATGTCTTTGACGCCGGCCGGGTCGGTCTGGCCAACCGGGGTGCTGGCGTCGACCTGGATTTCGAAGTGCAGACCGTTGTGTTTCAGCAGAATGGCGATTGGCGCGTTGGCGTCGCCCTGGAAACCGATCAGTTGTGCATCGTCGCGCAGGCCGGTGTTGCTGCCGCCCTTGAGGGTGACCAGCAGTTTGCCGTCAGCGATTTTGTAGGCGGTCGAATCGACGTGGGAGCCAGCAGCCAATGGTGCGGCTTCGTCGAGGAAGGCACGGGCGAAGGCGATGACTTTGTCGCCCCGCACCTTGTTGTAGCCTTTGCCTTTTTCCGCGCCACCGTCTTCGCTGATCGCGTCGGTGCCGTAGAGGGCGTCATACAGCGAACCCCAGCGGGCGTTCGAGGCATTGAGAGCGAAGCGGGCGTTCATCACCGGCACCACGAGTTGCGGGCCGGCGGTACGGGCGATTTCATCATCGACATTTTGCGTCGTTGCCTGGAAATCAGCCGCTTCTGGCAGCAGATAACCGATTTCTTGCAGGAAGGCTTTATAGGCCACGGCGTCGTGCGCCTGACCGTTGCGTTCCTGGTGCCAGGCATCAATGCGAGCCTGGAAGTCATCGCGTTTGGCGAGTAGGGCTTTGTTCTTCGGCGCCAGGTCATGAATGACCTTGTCGGCACCTTCCCAGAATTTTTCGGCGGTGAGGCCGGTACCGGGAATGGCTTCGTTGTTCACGAAGTCGAACAGGACTTTGGCGACCTGCAGGCCACCGACTTGAACGTGTTCAGTCATTGCTTGCCTCACTCTGCTCAGCTATTTCGCTTTTCAGCTCTTCAATTTGACAATGAAGCCTCAGGCCATTTAAACCACAAACCTGCCGACCAGTACATGCCATTTCTGGCGGCTGGGCTGGGACCAATCAACGGCTTGGGGCCTTGCTGACGGGGCTTTCAGGGTTGCGAACAGGCTTTGGGCAGACATCGATTCAGCGTTATGTAGTGCGCGCTGCGGCATACTACATGATGAGTTGCGCTTGTGAAAATCAGACTAATTACGTCGTTCTGCGACCTCATGTCGCATTGCGGTCACATCGCGGAACGGGATGTTCTCAAAAAACAGATGGATTGTTCCAGCTAAATATAAAAAGTTGTACACATAAATAGTAATTGGCTGCTATGGCACCGGTTTGTGTGGGAGCGAGCCTGCTCGCGAAAGCGTCGGTCGCCTCAACGCAAAATCGACCCTTGCCTATACTTCCCCTTCTATAACAAAAGTCATGACAAGAGGGCGACGCCATGGACCATCTCGTACTCACCGTTTTTGCCCCGGACAAGCCCGGACAGGTCGAGCGCATCGCCCAATGCATTGCTGAACACGGCGGTAACTGGCTGGAAAGCCGCATGTCGCGGATGGCCGGGCAGTTCGCCGGGATTCTTCGTGTGGGGGTGCCGGCAGAGGCTTACGACGAATTAGTCGATGCCTTACAAGCATTGTCGACGCATGGCATTCGCGTATTGATTGCCGAGAGTGGCATCGAGCAATCCTGCACGTGGAAGCCGATTGCCATGGAGTTGGTGGGCAATGACCGGCCCGGCATTGTTCGCGACATCACCCGGCTGTTGAGCGAGCAGGGCGTCAACCTTGAGCGGCTGGTGACTGAAGTGCGTCCGGCACCGATGAGCAGCGAACCGCTGTTCCACGCCGAAGCGATTCTCGCGGTACCGCTGACACTTTCGCTGGATGTATTGCAGTCACGGCTGGAAACCCTGGCCGATGATCTGATGGTCGAACTGGTGTTACGCACAGACAGTTAAGCGCTGACCGGGTTATCCAGTTTTAACGTGCACCTGCCTGTGGATAACCTGTAGAGACCGGGCGCAGCGCCAAGCCGGCCGGGGCTTGCGCGGAACTGATCAAAAAACCGCCAACATTCAGTGACTTGCACACAAACGGCGGGGATCACGCTGTGGATAACCTTGGGAAGGAACGATGCAGGCCACGAGAACCATGGCCTGTGAGGGTTTGTACGTTTTTTGATCAGCTGCGCCGGCGTAAACTGATCACCGCGTCGACGCTGTAAACGGCCAGGCCGGCCCAGATGAAGATAAACGCCACCAATGTGCTGGACGATAGATGCTCACCGAACAGCAGCACGGCTTGCAGCAGCACCAAAGTCGGCGCCAGGTATTGCAGGAAGCCGATGGTGGTGTAGGGCAAGTGACGCGTGGCAGCGTTGAAACACACCAGCGGCACCAATGTCACCGGGCCGGCCGCTACCAGCCACCAGGCTTGCGAGGTGGTCCAGAACTCCGGTTGGGCGCTGGTCGCGGTCTGATTGAACAGCAACCAGGCAATTGCGATCGGTACCAGCATCCAGGTTTCCACCACCAGCCCCGGTAACGCCTTGACCGGCGCCTGTTTGCGGATCAGACCGTAGAAGCCGAACGTCAACGCCAGCACCAGCGATACCCACGGCAGACTGCCGACCTGCCACACCTGCTGCGCCACACCAACCGCCGCCAGGCCGACCGCGAGCCACTGCATCCGGCGCAAGCGTTCGCCGAGAATCAACATGCCCAACAGCACGTTTACCAACGGGTTGATGTAGTAACCGAGGCTCGCTTCCAGCATGCGCCCGTTATTCACCGACCACACGTAGGTCAGCCAGTTGGCCGCGATCAACGTGCCGCTCAAGGCCAGAATCGCCAAACGTTTAGGGTTGTCGAGCAGTTCGCGCAACCAGCCCGGATGTTTCCACACCATCAGCAACAACGCACCAAACAGCGCCGACCACAACACTCGATGGATGATGATTTCAACGGCCGGCACTTCGGCGATGGCTTTGAAGTAGATCGGGAACAGGCCCCAGATGATGTAGGCGCTCAGGCCCAGAATGTACCCGCGACGCGGGTTGGCGGCTTGCATGCAGAATCCTTGCTTAGGCAGCTAACAAAGGAGGGATTGTAAGGAGATTTGTCTACGAATGCCGTAGCGCAATGGTCGGGAAATTGTGAACACCGGACAATTGTGGGAGTGAGCCTGCTCGCGAAGGCGTCGTTTCAGTCGACATCACTGTTGAATGTCAGTCCGTATTCGCGAGCAGGCTCGCTCCCACAAGGATATTGGTGGATCAGAAGAGTTTCAGTGGCTCTTCATTCAGCGCGGACAGTTGCTCACGCAACGCCAGCACCTGATCACCCCAATAACGCTCGGTGCCAAACCACGGAAAGCTGTGCGGGAACGCCGGGTCATCCCAGCGCCGCGCCAGCCAGGCGCTGTAGTGCATCAGGCGCAAGGCGCGCAGCGGTTCGATCAGCGCCAGTTCGCGCGGATCGAAGTCGTGAAACTCGTTATAGCCGTCCATCAATTCCGACAGTTGTCCGAGGCATTCCTGACGATCACCGGCGAGCATCATCCAGATGTCCTGCACCGCCGAGCCCATGCGGCAGTCGTCGAGGTCGACGATGTGGAACATCTCGTCGCGGCACATCATGTTGCCGGGGTGGCAGTCGCCGTGCATGCGGATGTTCTGGTGCGGCGTGTTGGCGTAGGCATCTTCCACGCGTTTGAGCAGGTCGCGGGCGACAGACTCGTATGCTGGCAGCAGGCTTTTCGGAATGAAGTTGCCTTCGAGCAAGGTGCTCAGCGAAGCGTGGCCGAAGTTCTGCACGGCGAGGGCTTCACGGTGCTCGAACGGCTTGGTCGCGCCGACCGCGTGGATGCGCCCGAGCAACTGGCCGAGGCGATACAACTGATCAAGGTTGCCCGGCTCCGGCGCACGACCGCCGCGACGCGGGAACAGAGTGAAGCGAAAACCGGCATGTTCGTGCAGGGTTTCGCCGTTGTGGATCAGCGGCGCCACCACGGGGATTTCGACGTCGGCCAGTTCGAAGGTGAACTTGTGTTCTTCGAGAATGGCTTCGTTGGTCCAGCGCTGCGGGCGATAGAACTTGGCGATCAGCGGCTCGGAGTCTTCGATGCCGACCTGATAGACGCGGTTTTCGTAGCTGTTGAGCGCCAGAATGCGCGCATCACTGAGAAAGCCGATGCTTTCAACGGCATCGAGCACGAGGTCGGGGGTAAGGGTTTCAAACGGGTGGGCCATGCTGACTCCTGCGCGCAGCAGGCTGCCGCGTCCGGCCCAGCATGGTAGCGCAGATGGCAGCGGGGGAGTTGGTTGGTGTCTGTGCTGACACCATCGCTGGCAAGCCAGCTCCCACATTTGGAATGCGATCCCTTGTGGGAGCGAGCCTGCTCGCGAAAGCGGTGTATCAGGCGCCGACGATCCCGCCATCCTCACGCGTAATCGCCATCACCGAAGACCGCGGCTTGCCATTCGGCAGATGCTCGGGGAAGGTCGACCCGCCGTTCTCACCCGGATGCTGAATCCCGACAAACAACGTCTTCTGATCCGGCGAGAAGCTGATTCCCGTCACCTCACAACCAATCGGCCCGACCATGAACCGGCGAATTTCACCGGTCTTCGGATCGGCGCAGAGCATCTGGTTATTGCCCATCCCGGCAAAATCCCCGGCATTGCTCGAGTCACCATCGGTGAGAATCCACAAACGCCCAGCCTTGTCGAAACCCAAACCATCCGGGCTGTTGAACATGTTCTGCGGGGTGATGTTCTTCGAGCCACCCTTCGGCGTCCCGGCATGTACGCCCGGGTTGCCAGCGACCACAAACAGATCCCAGGCAAACGTCTTCGAGGCGTGATCCTCACGGTCGGTGCGCCAGCGCAGAATCTGCCCGTAGACGTTTTTCTCGCGCGGGTTCGGCCCGCCCACCGGCTGCCCGTCTTCGCCGCGCTTGGCGTTGTTGGTCAGGGTGCAATAGACCTGACCGTCCTTCGGACTGACGACGATCCACTCCGGACGGTCCATGCGCGTCGCGCCAACCACGCTGGCGGCGAGGCGCGCGTGGATCAGCACTTCGGCCTGATCGGCGAAACCGCTGCTGGCGTCGATGCCGTTTTTGCCGTGGGTCAGTTCGATCCACTGGCCCTGGCCTTTCGGGTGGTCGGGGTTGCTGTCGCCATTATCGAACTTGGCCACGTACAGGGTGCCGTGATCGAGAATGTCGCGGTTGGCCTTGGCGTTGCGATGGTTGATGCGGTCGCGGCTGACGAATTTATAGATGAACTCGCCACGCTCGTCGTCGCCCATGTACACCACGGCGCGACCGTCGTCGGTCTCGGCCAGTGCGGCGTTTTCATGCTTGAAGCGGCCCAGCGCTGTGCGCTTGACCGGGGTCGATTGCGGATCGAACGGATCGATCTCGACCACCCAGCCGTGTCGGTTGAGTTCGTTGGGGTTTTTCGCCATGTCGAAGCGCGGGTCGTACGGGTGCCAGTTGATCTCGCGGCTGGCGACCGAGACACCGTAACGCTTCTGCGCCGGGTCGAACTGTTGCTGGGCATTGCTGCTGCCGAAACAGTCGGTGAAGTTTTCTTCGCAGGTCAGGTAAGTGCCCCATGGGGTTTTACCGTTGGCGCAGTTCTGGAAGGTGCCGAGGACTTTCTTGCCGTGTTTGTCGGCCGCCGTTTTCATCAAGTCGTGACCGGCAGCCGGGCCGCTGATGCGCAGCGGTGAGTTGCCGTGAATGCGGCGGTTGTAGCGCGAACCCTGAACGAACTGCCATTGACCGTTCTTGCGTTGCACTTCAATCACCGAGACGCCTTCGCAGGCCAGCGCCTTGCGCACGTCTTCGGCCGATTGCGGCATGCCGCCGTGCGGATAGAGGTAGCGGTAGTTGGTGTATTCGTTGTTGATCGCCATCAGCGCGCGATTGCGGTCGTCGGGGAAGGCGAACAGGCTCATGCCGTCGTTGTTGTCGCCGAATTGCACTTCCTGTGCGGCAGCGGTGCCGTTGCCACTCGGGTCGAAGGCCGGGCCGTTCTTTTGCAGGGGCTGGCCCCAACTGATCAGCACCGAAGACTTGTAGCCTTTGGGCAGTGTGATGACGTCGGTGGTTGCCGCCGGAATACTCTCGAAACCGAGCAGACGGCTGTTGCCGGCACTGACGCCAGTGGCCAGCGCGCTGCGGCTCAACAGGCTGCCGCCGAGGAACATCGCCGCGCCGCACAGCGCGCCGGCGCCGATGAAACCGCGACGGCTGAGGCCGACCATTTTTTCCAGGTCAGTGGATTGGTTTTCTTCTAATAGGCTCACATCAGGCTCCCTGCTTGGTTTTGGCAGCCACCTTAATGAGCGTCGATGACGCTTTCGTTGCAGCGCCTGATTACAGCGGCGTGCCGAGCAGCACATTGGACGGCGAAAACTGCACCTGCACTGGTTGTGCGACGCCCAGCCCGCGAGTGCGCAGGTCCAGCGGTTCCGCCAGGGCACAGAGGGTATGGCCGTTGGGCAGGGCAATGCGCACTTCACTCGGGCCATCCTCGGCGTCGAGGATCGCTTCGATGGTGCCGTTGAGAAGATTGTGACCAAACGTTGCAGGCTGCTCATTGCTGAGCAATTCCAGCCAGCCGGCCTTGATCAGGGCCACCACTTCGGTGCCGGCTTGCAGCTCCAGGTGCACGGTGCTGTCGTGGGTGATCTGCGCGTCGAGGCACAGGCCTTCGGCCAGTTCGAGGCGGATCAGGTCATTGCGGCCCTGCGCTTCGATCGCCACGACCTTGCCGTGCAACTGATTGCGCGCGCTGGTTCTGAGCATCAAACGACCGAGCAGATCCAGATCACTGGCGTCTTCCGCTGCCTCCAGCACCTGGGCCTGCAAGGCCTGCAGTTTTTGGTACAGGCGCAAAACGCGCTCGCCTTCGCTGGAGAGTTTCGCACCGCCGCCACCCTTACCACCGACGGCGCGCTCGACCAGCGGTTTCTGCGCGAGGTTGTTCAGCTCATCGATGGCGTCCCATGCCGCTTTGTAGCTCAGGCCAGCACTTTTCGCCGCGCGGGTGATCGAGCCCTGTTCGGCGATATGTTGCAGCAGGGCGATGCGCTGCGGACGGCGGACGATGTGCTGGGAGAGCAGGGAAGGCATGGACATGAATGGGTGCTTTTTTGCTGTGGCGGTGGAGGAGGAAGTTGGCCGCTCGCAACGCGAGAGTCAAGCTTGACGCAGAACCCTGTGGGAGCGAGCTTGCTCGCGAAAGCGGCTTGTCAGTCAACATTGATTTTGAATGTGCTGGCCCCTTCGCGAGCAAGCTCGCTCCCACATGAACATTGCGTTGGCTTCAGTTTCCGGGTTTTGGCGTGCGGGCCAGGCAATAGACATCAACCCGCGCAGCGCCTGCGTTCATCAGCAACCGGGCGAGAGCCTGTGCGGTCGCGCCAGTGGTCAATACGTCGTCAACCAGCGCGAGATGTCGGTCTTTTATGCGCGCATCCGGCATGAGGCTGAAGGCATTGCGCAGATTATGTTTACGCGCCTTGGCGTCGAGATCCTGCTGGGCACCGGTATCCTTGATTCGCCGCAGAACCCGTTCTTCGCACGGCAGATCCAGTGACTGACTCAACCACCGCGCCAGCATCGCAGCCTGGTTGAACCCGCGTTGACGCAGACGTTTGTTCGCCAGCGGCACCGGCAACAACACATCAGGCCTCGGCAACCCCTCATCGAAGCGATGTTGCAGGTATTGCCCGAGAACGTCGGCGAGCAGGTGACCAAACGGCCATTTTGCGTTGTGTTTAAAACGCGTAATCAAACTGTCGACCGGGAAGCCGTAGCGCCACGGCACCACCACCTGTTCGAACGCCGGCGGCTCTAGCAGGCACTCGCCACAGGTAAGGCCGGCGGCGAAGAGTGGCAAGGCGCAGGTCTGGCAGTGGTCGCCGAGCCAGGGCAAATCCGTTTCGCAGGCCGCGCAGATTGGCATTTCTGCTTCTGCCGGCTCATCGCAAAGTAAGCAGGTCTGTGTATTATTTAAACAGATGTAAACCTGTCCTTCGTATCGTGGTTGACAGCGCATGACTCTTCCTTAAATATGCCGAACATCCGTGTCGCGCCTGTGGGTATTCCGTTCCCGCAGCCGCCAGCCAAGCATAACCAAGGAACTACCCATGAGCGCGAGCACCACCGCCACCCTGCGTCACGACTGGTCTCTGGCCGAAGTCAAAGCACTCTTCGTACAGCCATTCAACGACTTGCTGTTCCAGGCGCAAACGGTGCACCGCGCACATTTCAACGCCAACCGCGTTCAGGTGTCGACACTGCTGTCGATCAAGACCGGCGCCTGCCCGGAAGACTGCAAGTACTGCCCGCAGTCCGGTCACTACAACACCGGCCTGGAAAAAGAAAAGCTGATGGAAGTGCAGAAGGTCCTCGAAGAGGCTGCACGCGCCAAGGCTATCGGTTCGACACGTTTCTGCATGGGCGCGGCGTGGAAACATCCGTCGGCGAAAGACATGCCGTACGTGCTGAAAATGGTCGAAGGCGTGAAGGCCATGGGCCTGGAAACCTGCATGACTCTTGGCCGTCTCGACCAGGATCAGACCGAAGCACTGGCCAAGGCCGGGCTCGATTACTACAACCACAACCTCGACACGTCGCCGGAGTTCTACGGCAGCATCATCACCACCCGTACTTACAGCGAACGTCTGCAAACGCTGGCCTATGTGCGTGAATCGGGGATGAAGATCTGCTCCGGCGGCATTCTCGGCATGGGCGAGTCGCTGGATGACCGCGCCAATCTGCTGATCCAGTTGGGCCAACCTGCCGGAGCATCCGGAATCGGTGCCGATCAACATGTTGGTGAAAGTTGCCGGCACGCCGCTGGAAAATGCTGAAGACGTCGACCCGTTCGACTTCATCCGCATGCTCGCCGTGGCGCGCATTCTCATGCCGCAATCCCACGTGCGCCTGTCCGCCGGCCGCGAAGCGATGAATGAGCAGATGCAGGCCCTGGCTTTCTTTGCCGGCGCCAACTCGATTTTCTACGGCGACAAACTGCTGACCACCGCCAACCCGCAGGCGGACAAGGACATGCAGTTGTTCGCGCGTCTGGGCATTCAGCCGGAAGCACGTGAAGAACATTCCGATGAGGTTCACCAGGCCGCAATCGAACAGGCGCTGGTGGAGCAGAAGAGCAGCGAGCAGTTCTACAACGCCGCAGTGTAAAAAGCTGCGCGGATTCCTCTGAAGGAATGCAAAACCCCTGTGGGAGCGAGCTTGCTCGCGAAAGCGGTGCCTCAGTCGACATTGATGTTGGATGTGAAGGCCTATTCGCGAGCAGGCTCGCTCCCACAAGGGATCTGTGTCACTTGAAAGTCGAGGCCTGCATGTCTTTCGATCTCGCCGCACGCCTTGCTGCCCGTCGTGCCGAAAATCTCTATCGCCAGCGACCGCTGCTTGAGTCCCCGCAGGGGCCTGAAGTGGTGGTCGACGGCAAACCATTGCTCGCGTTCTGCAACAACGATTACCTGGGCTTGGCCAATCATCCGCAAGTGATCGAAGCCTGGCGCGCCGGTGCTGAACGCTGGGGCGTCGGTGGCGGTGCCTCGCATCTGGTGATTGGCCACAGCGGCCCGCACCACGCTCTGGAAGAAGCGCTGGCCGATCTCACCGGTCGACCGCGTGCATTGCTCTTTACCACCGGCTACATGGCTAATATCGGCGCGGTCACGGCGCTGGTCGGGCAGGGCGATACGGTGCTGGAAGATCGCCTCAATCACGCTTCGCTGCTGGACGCGGGTCTGTTGTCCGGCGCGCGTTTCAATCGTTATCTGCACAACGACGCGGTGAGCCTGGCCAAGCGTCTTGAGAAAGCCAGCGGCAATACGCTAGTAGTCACCGACGGTGTGTTCAGCATGGACGGCGACCTCGCTGACCTGCCGGCATTGGCTCGTGAAGCCAAGGCCAAAGGCGCGTGGTTGATGGTCGATGACGCTCATGGGTTCGGGCCGCTCGGTGCGAGCGGCGGCGGCATCGTCGAGCATTTCGGTTTGAGCCAGGAAGATGTGCCGGTACTGGTTGGCACCCTCGGTAAAGCGTTCGGCACGGCAGGGGCATTTGTTGCTGGCAATGAAGAGTTGATCGAAAGCCTGATCCAGTTCGCCCGTCCCTACATCTACACCACCAGCCAACCGCCGGCGCTGGCCTGCGCGACCCTGAAAAGTCTGGAGCTGCTGCGCACTGAACACTGGCGCCGTGAGCATCTGCAGACCTTGATCCGCCAGTTCCGCCAGGGCGCCGAGCAGATCGGCCTGGAGTTGATGGACAGCTTCACGCCGATCCAGCCGATCATGATCGGCGATGCCGGTCGTGCGGTGCGGTTCTCGCAAATGTTGCGCGAGCGCGGGCTGATGGTTACCGCCATCCGCCCTCCGACCGTGCCCGCCGGCAGCGCGCGCTTGCGCGTGACCCTGACCGCCGCCCACAGCGAGGCGCAGGTGCAGCTATTGTTAGAGGGGCTGGCCGATTGCTTTGCCCAACTGTCGTCGGAGCCAAGCCATGCGTAATCGCCTGATTCTGTTGCCCGGCTGGGGCCTCGGTGTGTCGCCGATGGAGCCTCTGGCCGCCGCTTTGCAAGGGCTCGACGAGCATCTGAAAGTGGAAATCGAGCCGCTGCCGGAGCTGGATTCCAGTGACCTGCAAGACTGGCTCGATGAACTCGATGAACGCATTCCACAAGACGTCTGGCTCGGTGGCTGGTCGCTGGGCGGCATGCTCGCGACCGAACTGGCGGCGCGCCGTGGCGAGCGTTGCTGCGGATTGCTGACGCTGGCGAGCAATCCTTCCTTCGTTGCCCATGAACAGTGGCCGACCGCGATGCCGGGCGAGACCTTCGATGCATTTCTCGCCGGTTGCCAGGCCGATCCCCGGCTGACCCTCAAACGCTTTTCGCTGCTCTGTGCTCAAGGTGCACAAGATGCGCGCGGCTTGTCGCGGTTGATGCTCGGCGGCGCACCGCACACGGCGCCGTCGGCGTTGATGGCGGGCCTGGAATTGCTCGCGCAACTGGACACCCGCGAAGCACTGCAAGCATTTCGCGGCCCGCAATTTCATCTGTTCGCCGGACAGGACGCTCTCGTTCCGGCGGAAGCGGCGGGGGCGTTGTTCGTCCTGTTGCCGGATATCGAAATCGGTCTGATCGAACAGGCCAGCCATGCCTTTCTTCTGGAAGACCCCCACGGACTGGCGGGCGCTATCCAGGCTTTTCTACATGAGTGCGGTGATGACTGATTTGTCTCTTGTGCTGCCCGGCGGCTTGCCTGACAAACGTCAGGTCGCGGCCTCTTTTTCCCGCGCTGCGGCCAGTTACGACAGCGTCGCCGAGTTGCAACGTGATGTTGGTACACAATTGCTTCAACGCTTGCCGGCGGATTTTTCACCGTCGCGCTGGCTGGATCTGGGCTGTGGCACCGGTTATTTCACCCGGGCACTGGCCGCGCATTTTGCCGAGGGCCATGGTCTGGCGCTGGACATTGCCGAGGGCATGCTCGATCACGCGCGGCCGTTGGGCGGCGCTGATTACTTCATTGCTGGCGATGCGGAGCGTCTGCCGTTGCAGGACTCGACTTGCGACTTGGTTTTTTCCAGCCTGGCGGTGCAATGGTGCGCGGATTTCGATGCGGTGCTCAGCGAAGCCTTTCGCGTACTGAAACCGGGTGGGATTTTTGCGTTTGCTAGTCTTTGTGTAGGGACGTTGTTCGAGTTGCGCGACAGCTGGCGGCAGGTCGACGGGATGGTGCACGTCAACCGCTTCCGCGAGTTCACCCGTTATGAGCAACTGTGTACGGCCAGTGGCTTGCGTACGTTGAGCCTGGATAATCAGCCTCACGTGCTGCATTACCCCGATGTGCGCAGCCTGACCCATGAATTGAAGGCCTTGGGTGCGCACAATCTGAATCCCGGACGGCCCGGTGGTTTGACCGGACGGGCGCGGATTCTCGGGCTGGTGGAAGCTTACGAGCAATTCCGTGAAGCGTCGGGATTGCCGGCGACTTATCAGGTGGTCTACGCCGTGTTGGAGAAACCCGTATGAGCGCAGCCTATTTCATCACCGGAACGGACACTGATGTCGGCAAGACCACCGTGGCTGCCGGGTTGCTGCATGCGGCGCGATCAGCAGGCTTGAGTACCGCGGCGGGCAAACCGGTGGCCTCAGGGTGCGAAGTCACGCCGAAGGGGCTGCGCAATTCCGATGCGTTGGCGCTGTTGGCCGAATGTTCGCTGCCGCTGACATATCAACAGGTCAATCCCGTGGCGTTCGAGCCTGCGATCGCTCCACACCTGGCAGCGCGTGAGGCCGGAGTAGCGTTGACCGTGCAATCGTTGCTGGCGCCGATGCGCGAGATTCTGGCGATGAACGCCGATTTCACCTTGATCGAGGGCGCGGGTGGCTGGCGGGTGCCGTTGGCGGATCAGGACAATCTGTCGGATCTGGCGATTGCGTTGAAGCTGCCGGTGATTCTGGTGGTGGGTGTGCGGCTGGGGTGCATCAGTCATGCCTTGCTGACGGCCGAGGCGATTGCCCGTGATGGGCTGCAATTGGCCGGGTGGGTGGCGAATATCATCGATCCGAAGACTTCGCGGCTTGAGGAGAACCTCGCCACATTGGCCGAGCGAATTCCGGCGCCATGCCTTGGGCGCGTGCCGAAACTCAAGAGCTTGAGTGCCGAAGCGTTAGCGGATCATTTGCAACTGGATCTGCTCGACTAAGCTTTTCTCTATGGGCAGGCACTGTGCCATTAGTGTTTTTGACGGGTGTTTTTCTGGCGCCTCTGGTTCAATGGCGCCATTGATCCTTCCCAAGGATGAGAACTGTTATGGAAATCTCCGGTAACACAGCTTTTTATGCAGGTCTGAGCTCGATTCAGAGCGGGCAGAACCGCGTTGATCAGGCCGCCAGCCAGATTGCCAACAACACCATTGAGCGTTCGGTCACCAGCCAGTCTTCGGAAGCGCAGGTCGATCGTCTGCGTGGCGTTGATCGCAGCCAGCAAATGGACCTGGGCAGCGACATGGTGCAAATGGCCCAAGGCAAATTTCAGGTGGAGCTGGGCGTAAAAGTCGCCAAAGCTTCCGACGAAATGCTCGGTACGATCATCGACACCTTCGCCTGATTTTTCGCCATCTACACCCTGAACGCCGCGCTTTGTCGCGGCGTTTTTCGTTGTAAGTCCTTCTCCCTCAACTAATCTTTTTTCAGCACCCGTGACTCGATCGAGCGCATGGCGGTTTGCTGTGTCCGGCGTTTGAAAGATGCGATGACGAACGGCAAAAGATCGATGCTTGACAAGATTTCGGCGTAAACGTATGTTTCAAACAACTGTTTGACCGTCACAACAAATCAACACGGTCGTTCATTCCCGGTTACATCAGCAGAGGTTTATCGCTATGCCTGACTACAAGGCCCCCTTGCGTGATATTCGCTTCGTTCGTGACGAACTGCTCGGCTACGAAGCGCACTATCAGAGCCTTCCGGCTTGCGCAGACGCAACTCCAGACATGGTTGACGCCATTCTCGAAGAAGGCGCCAAGTTTTGTGAGCAGGTACTGGCGCCGCTGAACCGCGTGGGCGACCTCGAAGGTTGCACCTGGAGCGAGTCCGGCGTGAAAACCCCGACCGGCTTCAAAGAGGCTTACAAGCAATTCGTCGAAGGCGGCTGGCCAAGCCTGGCGCACGACGTTGAGCACGGCGGCCAAGGCTTGCCGGAGTCGCTGGGTCTGGCAGTGAGCGAGATGGTTGGCGAAGCCAACTGGTCGTGGGGCATGTACCCAGGCCTGTCGCACGGTGCGATGAACACCATCTCCGAGCACGGCACCCCTGAGCAGCAAGAAGCCTATCTGACCAAACTGGTTTCCGGCGAATGGACCGGCACCATGTGCCTGACCGAACCACACTGCGGCACCGACCTGGGCATGCTGCGCACCAAGGCCGAACCTCAGGCTGATGGCTCCTATAAAGTCTCCGGCACCAAGATCTTCATCTCGGCCGGTGAACACGACATGGCCGACAACATCGTCCACATCGTACTGGCCCGCCTGCCGGATGCACCGGCCGGCACCAAAGGCATCTCGCTGTTCATCGTTCCAAAGTTCATGCCCAATGCTGATGGCACCGTCGGTGCACGCAACGCAGTGAGTTGCGGTTCGCTGGAACACAAGATGGGCATCCACGGCAATGCCACTTGCGTGATGAACTTCGACGGCGCTACCGGTTACCTGATCGGCCCGGCGAACAAAGGCCTGAACTGCATGTTCACCTTTATGAACACCGCTCGCCTGGGTACCGCGCTGCAAGGTCTGGCCCACGCCGAAATCGGTTTCCAGGGCGGCCTGAAATACGCTCGCGACCGTCTGCAAATGCGCTCCCTGACTGGCCCGAAAGCGCCGGACAAAGCCGCTGACCCGATCATCGTGCACCCTGACGTACGCCGCATGCTGTTGACCATGAAGGCTTTCGCCGAAGGCAACCGTGCGATGGTGTACTTCACCGCCAAACAGGTCGACATCGTCAAATACGGCGTCGATGAAGAAGAGAAAAAGAAAGCCGACGCATTGCTGGCCTTCATGACCCCGATCGCCAAGGCGTTCATGACCGAAGTCGGTTTTGAATCCGCCAACCACGGCGTACAGATCTACGGCGGCCACGGCTTCATCGCCGAGTGGGGCATGGAGCAGAACGTTCGCGACAGCCGCATTTCGATGCTGTACGAAGGCACCACCGGTATCCAGGCACTCGATCTGCTGGGCCGTAAAGTGCTGATGACGCAAGGCGAGGCCCTGAAAGGCTTCACCAAGATCGTCCACAAGTTCTGCCAGAACAACGAAGGCAACGAAGCCGTTGCAGAGTTCGTCGCACCGTTGGCGGCAATCAACAAGGAATGGGGCGAGCTGACCATGAAGGTCGGTATGGCTGCCATGAAAGATCGCGAAGAAGTCGGCGCGGCCTCCGTGGATTACCTGATGTACTCCGGTTATGCCTGCCTGGCTTACTTCTGGGCCGACATGGCGCGTGTAGCAGCCGAGAAGCTGGCAGAAGGCAGTGGCGACGCGGCGTTCTACACCGCCAAGCTGCAAACCGCGCGCTTCTACTTCCAGCGCATCCTGCCACGCACCCGTACCCACGTGGCCACCATGCTGTCGGGCGCCAACAACCTGATGGACATGAAAGAAGAAGACTTCGCACTGGGCTACTAAGCCTTAACGTGGTCTTTTGAAAAACCGCTGCTCCTTAGGGGGCGGCGGTTTTTTTTGCGCTGGATTACCCCCAACACCGGGGATGTTTCCCCAGCAGAAACGGTGAGCTGACAACGCGCAGCCCCAGCGTTTATTGATTCAAAATGTTTCTCGGAAGGGTGGCCAATTAATTGCACTGCGCAGATTAACCGGCGCTCACGAGAAATCCTGTGCTGTTTCACGACGCCTCTCGCCCGGCGAACTCATAACAACAACGTCAGGGTGAAGCATATGAACATCTGTCGACTTGTCGGGTTAACCCTCACGCTAAGTGCCTGCGGCGCCATGGCGGCTGATCCTTTGGAAGTGGATCCGCCGGTGCCGGAAGTGCCGAGCCTGCAATCACTGCGAGGCATGGTTCCGCCCGATCCTTCAGGAACCGAGGGTGGCCGTAAAGTCGACCTGATGACCGACTACGTGCTCAACCGGTCCGCCGCAATCCTGCTGGGCAAAGCGCTGTTCTGGGACATGGAAGTCGGCAGCGACGGCGCCACGGCGTGTGCGTCCTGCCATTACCACGCCGGCGTCGATCACCGCATCACCAACCAGCTCAACCCCGGCCAGGCGCACACCAATGCCAACGTCGCTTCGATCTTCAACAAACCCTTTGTAGCGTCGGATATTCCCGGCGATGTGGCGTCCTACGCGACGCTGTCCGGCGGCAAGGGCGGGCCGAACTACACACTGAAGAAAAACGACTTCCCGACCCATGTGCTGAGTAATCCACTGGAGCGCAACTCGCCGATTGTTTACTCGACGGACGACGTGATCGGCTCCCAAGGCGTGTTCGACGCCAATTTCGTCAAACCCAACCAGCCACGTTTCGACAAATGCACCCAGCAGCCTGACGGCATCTTCCAGGTCGGCGGCATCAACGTGCGCCGCAGCACCGGGCGCAACGCGCCGTCGGTGATCAACGCAGCGTTCAATGTGCGCAACTTTTGGGACGGACGGGCGAATAACGTGTTTAACGGCTTCTCGCCGTTCGGCAATCGCGACCCTGATGCGGCGATTTACGTGACCAGCGAGCGCAGCACCGTGGCAAGCAAAGTCCGGCTGGCGCTCAACGATGCTTCTGCGGCGTCGCAAGCAGTTGGTCCGCCCGGGAGCGGGGTGGAAATGTCCTGCGGTGGCCGCACTTTCGCCGACATCGGCCGGCGCATGCTTGATCAGTTGATGCTCAAGCAACAGCGGATTTCTTCCAACGACTCCGTGCTCGCTTCGGTATCCGGCGCGCGGCGTCCGACTTATCGCGAATTGATCAAAAATGCCTTCCAGCCACGCCTGTGGAACGCCACACAAAATGTGCTGGTGGGCGGTGCACCGTATACACAGATGGAAGCCAACTTCCCGCTGTTCTTCGGGTTGGCGATTCAGATGTACGAATCCACCCTGATCTCTGACCAGGCGCCGATTGATGCCTATCTGCAAGGCGATTCAGCCGCGATGAACGCGCAGCAGGTTCAGGGCATGAATCTGTTCCTCGGCAAGGGCAAATGCGTCAATTGCCACGGCGGCGCGGAGCTGACCAACGCGGCCAGCCGCCTGCTGATGCACCCGCGTGAACGCATCGAACGCATGGTCATGGCCGATAACCTGATCACCCTTTACGACAACGGCTTCTACAACACCGGTGTACGTCCGACCTCTGAAGACCTCGCGCTCGGTGGCTCGGATGCCTGGGGTAACCCATGGTCGTTCAGCCGCCAGTACAACAAGCTGTTGCAAGGCGGCAGCATCCCCGATCCGCTGGACGTCGATGTCTGCACCTTCGAGGCGCCGCTGAGCGCAGCGATTCCGTGCGACGCCACGCTCAAGCCCAACGTCAACTTCCGTGATTCGGTCGACGGCGCCTTCAAGACGCCGACCTTGCGCAACATCGCGCTGACCGGGCCGTACTTCCACAACGGCAGCCGCGCCACGCTTAAACAGGTGATGGAGTTCTACAACCGTGGCGGCGACCGTCGTGGCGAAGACGCCAACAACACCAGCGGTTTCGAGCATCCTTCGGCGAATCAGCACAACACCTCAAATCTCGATCCGGACATGACCAATCTCAACCTGACGCCGGATGAGATCGACGCACTGGTGAAATTCATGGAAGTCGGCCTGACCGATCCGCGCGTGGCCTGGGAGCGGGCGCCGTTCGATCATCCGTCGCTGGTTCTTCCGCAGGGCGAGATCGGCGATGAAAACGCCGTGACCCAGCGGCCGGCCAGTCCGAAAGTCACCACCCGGCAAGCGACCGACGCTTTGTTCTCGCTCAAGCCATACGGGGCCGAGGGCCGGAGTTCGGCGGAGGGGCCGTTGTTGCCGTTCTACAACGATCTGTGAGGGATATTTTCAAGTCTGGCCATCAGTGATGGTGGCCAGCACGGCAAATCGGGCAAAAAACTTGGCAAATCGCTCAGATAGTCAGGTTTTCTGCCGTTAAAGAGACTGCGTGTGATCTGGATCACATTGTGTGTGCTTAACTGCACGCATTGCAGGCACAATGCCATCTCTTTGCTATGACGGGTCGGAGCTTTACCCTTGCCGCGTTCTTCCGCTGTACGTTTCAGTCATTTCCTGCCATCACTGCTGTTGTTACTAGCGGGGTTGGCGGCTGCGTACGTCAAAGACCTCAGCGTGTTCTTCACGTCGCTGTTCAATGTGTTGCCGACGTTGGTGCTGTTGCTGGGCGGCGCGTATTGCGCGGTTTATCGCCGTCAGCGCGAGCTGTTTCTGATGCTCACGGTGTACATCGCCTACTTTCTGCTCGACACCCAGACCGACTATTACCGCGACAACGGCAAGGTCCGCGAAGACGCTGCGGTGGTCTTCCACCTCGTCTGCCTGCTGTTGCCGTTGTTGTTCGGCTTGTTCGCCGCATGGCAGGAACGTACACATCTGTTCCAGGACATGGTCGCGCGTTTCGCCGTGTTGCTGGCCTTTGGCAGCGTGGCATTGGGGCTTGAGCAAAGTTATCCCCAGGCATTGCTGATGTGGCTCTCGGAAATTCGCTGGCCGGCGCTGCACGGCGCGTGGATGAGTCTTATCCAGCTCTCGTATCCAGTGTTCATCTCGGCGTTCCTGCTACTGGCCTGGCAGTACTGGCGCAATCCGCGTCCACTGCATGCGGCGCAATTGGTTGGCCTGCTCGGCGTGTTCTGGATGCTGCCGAAAACCTTCATCCTGCCGTTCACCCTGAACATCATGTGCAGCCAGGTGATGTTGATGATTGCCGCTGCGGTTGCGCACGAGGCTTATCAGATGGCCTTCCGCGACGAACTCACCGGTCTGCCGGGCCGCCGCGCGCTCAACGAACGCATGCAGCGCTTGGGTCGCAACTATGTATTGGCGATGAGCGACGTCGATCACTTCAAGAAATTCAACGACACCCACGGTCACGATGTCGGTGACCAGGTACTGCGTCTGGTCGCCAGCAAGCTGTCGAAAATCAGCGGTGGCGGTAGGGCGTATCGCTATGGCGGTGAGGAATTCGCCCTGGTGTTCGCAGGCAAAACCCTTGAGGAATGCATGCCGCACCTTGAGGTGATCCGCGAGTCGATTGCGTCCTACAACATTCAACTACGCAATCAGGAAAACCGCCCGCAGGATGATCAGCAAGGTCGTCAGCGCCGCGCCGGCTCTGGTGCTTCCAGCGTTTCGGTGACGGTCAGCATCGGCGTTGCCGAACGAGTGGAGCAGCGCAACCCGGAACAAGTGCTGAAGTCCGCCGACGAGGCGCTCTATGCCGCAAAAGGCGCGGGGCGTAACTGCGTGATGGCATACGGACAAAACCGCCGTGGCGCGGTGCGCATGGACACGGCCGCAGGTTGAGTGATGACGGCGCATTCAGCGTCTGCACAGTGATTGTGGGGTGTGGTGGCCAGCAGTAGGTTGGAGCAATCTGCTGACGGAGAAGCCACCATGCCTGAGTACAAAGCCCCCCTGCGCGACATGCGCTTTCTGATCGATCACGTCTTCGACTTCCACAGCAATTACGCCGCCCTTGGCGCGCACGACGCCAGCCCGGACATGATCAACGCGATCCTCGAAGAGGGCGCGAAGTTCTGTGAGAACGTTCTGGCGCCGCTCAATCGCAGCGGTGATGAAGAGGGCTGCCATTTCGACAACGGCGTGGTGACAACGCCTGCAGGCTTCAAGCAAGCCTTCGCACAATACGTGGAAGGCGGCTGGCACGGTCTGGCGGCGGATCCGGCTTACGGCGGCCAAGGCCTGCCGAGCTCGCTTGGGCTGGTGATCAGCGAGATGGTCGGCTCCAGCAACACTTCCTGGGGCATGTACCCGGGCCTGACCCACGGCGCGATGTCGGCGATCCATGCCCACGGCAGCGCCGAGCAGAAAGACACCTACCTGAACAAACTCACCGCCGGGCAATGGACCGGCACCATGTGCCTGACCGAAGCCCACTGCGGCACCGATCTGGGCATCATCAAGACCCGCGCCGTGCCTCAGGCTGATGGTAGTTACGCGGTCACCGGCAGCAAGATTTTCATCTCTGCCGGCGAGCACGACATGAGCGACAACATCATCCATCTGGTGTTGGCCAAATTGCCCGACGCTCCAGCCGGAACCAAAGGGATTTCGCTGTTTATCGTGCCGAAGTTCTTGCCGGATACGGCGGGTGAAGCGGGCGAGCGCAACGGTGTTTCCTGTGGTTCGATCGAACACAAGATGGGCATCAAGGCTTCAGCCACTTGTGTGCTGAACTTCGATAGCGCCAAGGGCTATCTGATCGGTGAGCCGAACAAGGGCCTGAACTGCATGTTCACCATGATGAACCACGCGCGGCTAGGCACCGGCATGCAGGGTTTGTGTCTGGGCGAAGCAAGCTTCCAGGGCGCGATCAAATACGCCAACGACCGCTTGCAGATGCGCGCGCTGACCGGCGCCAAAGCCCCGGATAAAACTGCCGACCCGATCATTGTCCACCCGGACGTGCGGCGCATGCTGCTGACCATGAAAGCCTTTAACGAAGGCAATCGGGCGCTGACCTACTTCACCGCGCAGTTGCTCGATGTCGCGCATCTGGGCAGCGATGCCGAGGCGCGTCAGGAGGCCGAAGACTTGTTGGCGTTTCTCACGCCAATCTGCAAGGCCTTCATGACCGACACTGGCCTGGAGGTGACCAACCACGGCATGCAGGTGTTCGGCGGCCACGGTTTCATTCGCGAATGGGGCATGGAGCAGTTGGTTCGCGACTGTCGGATTGCGCCGATCTACGAAGGCACCAATGGCATTCAGGCCTTGGATCTGCTTGGGCGCAAGGTGCTCGGCAGTCAGGGCAAGTTGTTGCGTGGCTTCACCAAAATCGTCCACAAGTTCTGCGCGGCCAACGTCGAACACCCGCAACTGGGCGGTTTCGTTGCGCAGCTCAATGAGCTGAACCAGCAGTGGGGCGACCTGACGATGAAGGTCGGCATGGCGGCGATGAAGAACCCGGATGAAGTGGGCGCGGCGTCGGTGGATTACCTGATGTACAGCGGTTACATCATCCTTGGCTATCTGTGGTTGCGCATGGGCCTGGTGGCGCAGGCGCAACTGGAGGCGGGCGAGGGCGAGGGGGATTACCTGCGCGGGAAATTGGCGACCTGCGAGTTTTACTTCAAGCGCTTGTTGCCGCGTACGGCGGCGCATCGTGCGGCGATCGAGGCGGGGAGTGATTGCTTGATGAAGTTGCCGGCTGAAATGTTTGCGCTTTAAGGAAGATCAAAAGATCGCAGCCTGCGGCAGCTCCTACATAGGATCGAGTTTTATCTGTAGGCGCTGGCGAAGGCTACGATGTTTTTTGGTGACTAAAAATAACAAATCAGTCACTGGTTGACCCTATGTGTCGCAAAAGTTGTTGAGGTACACTCGGGCTCAGAAAACATCATTCCACGAATCACCTGTTTAGATCTTGCGAGGTTTGCCATGGCTGACTACAAAGCGCCGCTGCGCGATATGCGCTTCGTCCTCAATGAAGTGTTCGAAGTCGCCAAACTATGGGCCGAACTGCCGGCCCTGGCCGAGACCGTCGACGCCGAAACCGTTGAAGCCATTCTCGAAGAGGCCGGCAAAGTCACCAGCAAAAGCATCGCACCTCTGAGCCGCGCTGCCGACGAAGAAGGCTGCCACTGGAAGGACGGTGCCGTCACCACGCCGGCCGGTTTCCCACAGGCTTATCAGACGTACGCTGAAGGCGGCTGGGTTGGCGTCGGTGGCGATCCGCAATACGGCGGCATGGGCATGCCCAAAGCCGTGTCGGCGCAAGTCGAAGAAATGGTCAACTCCGCCAGCCTGTCCTTCGGTCTGTACCCGATGCTGACCGCCGGCGCCTGCCTGTCGATCAACGCTCACGCCAGCGAAGAGCTGAAAGCCGCGTACCTGCCGAACATGTACGCTGGCGTCTGGGCCGGCTCGATGTGCCTGACCGAGCCGCACGCCGGCACCGACCTGGGGATTATTCGCACCAAGGCCGAGCCTCAGGCCGACGGCTCCTACAAAGTCAGCGGCACCAAGATCTTCATCACTGGTGGCGAACACGACCTCACCGAAAACATCATTCACCTGGTGCTGGCCAAGCTGCCGGACGCCCCGGCCGGTCCTAAGGGCATCTCGCTGTTCCTCGTGCCGAAGTTCATGGTCAACGCCGACGGCAGCCTCGGCGCGCGCAACCCGGCGAACTGCGGTTCGATCGAACACAAAATGGGCATCCAGGCGTCCGCGACCTGTGTGATGAACTTCGATGAAGCCGTGGGCTATCTGGTCGGTGAGCCGAACAAAGGCCTGGCCGCGATGTTCACCATGATGAACTACGAGCGTTTGGGCGTCGGCATCCAAGGTCTGGCCACCGGCGAGCGCTCCTATCAGAACGCCGTCGAATACGCCCGCGACCGTCTGCAAAGCCGTTCGCCAACCGGCGCGCAGAACAAAGAAAAAGTCGCTGACCCGATCATCGTCCACCCGGACGTACGGCGCATGTTGCTGACCATGAAAGCCTCGAACGAGGGCGGCCGTGCGTTCTCCACCTACGTAGCGATGCAGCTCGACACCGCCAAGTTCAGCGAAGACGCCACCACCCGCAAACGTGCGGAAGATCTGGTCGCGTTGCTGACGCCGGTGGCCAAGGCATTCCTCACCGACCTGGGTCTGGAAACCACCGTGCACGGCCAGCAGATTTTCGGCGGCCACGGCTACATCCGCGAGTGGGGTCAGGAGCAACTGGTACGTGACGTGCGCATCACCCAGATCTATGAAGGCACCAACGGCATTCAGGCGCTGGACCTGGTCGGGCGCAAGATCGTCGGCAGCGGTGGCTCTTTCTACAAGCTGTTCGCTGACGAGATTCGCCATTTCACCGCGACGGCCAGCGCCGATCTGGGTGAATTCACCAAGCCGCTGAACGATGCCGTCGACACTCTCGACGAGCTGACCTCGTGGCTGCTGGATCGGGCGAAAAACAACCCGAACGAAATCGGCGCGGCTTCGGTCGAATATTTGCAAGCATTCGGATACACAGCGTACGCCTACATGTGGGCACTGATGGCCAAAGCTTCGCTGGGCAAAGAAGCGCAAGACGATTTCTATGCCAGCAAACTGGGCACCGCGCGCTTCTACTTCGCCCGTTTGCTGCCGCGTATCCACTCGTTGAGTGCGTCGGTGAAGGCCGGTAGCGAGTCGCTATTCCTGCTGGATGCGGCGCAATTCTGACGCGATGACGTCATGTAAGCATTCTCTTACATGACGTGCTGCTGTTCTCCCATATGCGTAGATTGGATCCACGGCTAATCTACATTTCATGGACGTCGCGCAGGAAGCGCAAAGCAACAACACGGACACGTAGGATTCTGCCAGGGTGGCGGAGTGAAATGGATGTCAGGGAAACAGTCTGCAAAGCCCCGCTTCGGCGGGGTTTTCTTTTGCCTGAAGAAAAGTGCTCAGACCAGAGGATCTCTCTCTGGCCGCACTTCACGCTCCATCACTTCCTCCAGCAATGTCTGCAATAGCGCCAAAGGTGCCTGCTGGCGCTGCACATCGCGACAGACCAACCCAACTTTCAGCGGTACGCGCGGTTCGCTCAGCGGTTTCCAGAGCAGATCCTGATCGTCGTACTCCTTTTGCGAACGCCCCGGCAGCACCGTCGCCAGTTTGGTGTGCGGCAGACTGTCGAGAATGCCCACCATATTGTTCAGCTCTGCCTGCACCTGTGGACGTCGCCCCAGAGCGGTCAGTTGCGCCTGCCAGATCTGGCGGATCTGAAACTCTTCGCCCAGCAGCAACATCGGCAGTTCAGCCGCCTGGCGCATCGAAACTTTCTTGAATTCACGCAGTGGATGATCCGCTGGGATGACCAGCGTCAGCTCATCTTCGTAGAGCATCACGCCGTGCAGGCCGGGTTGGCGCGGCGGCAGGTAACTGATGCCGATGTCCAAAGAACCGTTGAGCAGCCGCCGCTCGATCTCAAGTCCGGTCAATTCATAGATCTGCACCACCAGATGTGGCTGTGCCTTGCGCACCCGCTCAAGCATTTGCGGAACGAGACTGGTGTGAACCGTTTGCAGCACGCCGATCGCCAGCGTGCGCAAGGCCTGGCCCTTGAAGTTGCCCAATGCCTCACGCGCCCGCTGCAATCCGTCGAGCAGCGGCAAGGCGTGGTTGTACAACGTGTGCGCGGCGAGGGTTGGCAGCAGACGCTTGCTGCTGCGCTCGAACAGGGTAACGTCGAGGTTCTGTTCGAGCTGGCGGATCTGCTGCGACAGTGCCGGTTGCGAGATCGACAGGCGTTCGGCGGCGCGACCGACATGGCCTTCTTCGTAGACCGCGACGAAATAACGCAGTTGTTTGAAATCCATAAGTAATGCTTATCGAAAATGCTGGTAAATCGAAATGGCCCGCAGGCCTCAGTGAGCCTAGTCTAACCGCATTCACAAGGCTTACAGGGCCAGAAAGCGCGATGAATAGCGTTCGCTTCGACAGTGTTTGCATAGGCAGTTCAAAACACCTTAAACGCGGTGTTTTTCAATGAATCTGTTCAGTTTGCGGCGCCAGACGCCGAGTCTTGATGACCTCGCCTTTGAGGTTGATCCTTCTGATTTCAACGAAAATCTGAGCACCGAACGCCTGATGCCCAGCGTCGAACGGCCGCAACAGGTGTTCGTTCGTGGTCAGGGTTCCTGGTTGTGGGACAGCAACGATCGTGCGTACCTCGACTTTTCCCAGGCCGGTGGCGCCAACAGTCTTGGTCACAGTCCTTCGGCATTGGTCAAAGCCATCAGCAGTCAGGCGCAGGCACTGATCAATCCCGGCTTCAATCTGCACAATCGAGGCATGCTCAGCCTCGCCGAACGTCTGTGCGCCAGCACCGGTAGCGATCAGGCCTATCTACTCAACAGCGGCAGCGAAGCCTGTGAAGCGGCGATCAAACTCGGGCGCAAGTGGGGCCAACTGCGTCGTGGCGGCGCCTCGCGAATCATTGTCGCGAAGCAGGGTTGCCATGGCCGCAGTCTGGCGACGATTTCTGCCTCCGACAGCTGCAACCTGCACAACCGTTTCGCGCCGTTGCTGCCGGGTTTCGATCTGGTGCCGTTCAACGACTTGCCGGCCCTGCACGCGGCGGTCGATGCGCAAACCGTGGCGATCATGCTTGAACCGATCCAGAGCGATGCGGGGGTGGTGCCGGCGACCGGGCATTATCTAAAAGGTGTTGAACGTCTGTGCCGAGAGCTGGGCATTCTGCTGATTCTCGATGAAGTGCAAACCGGCATCGGTCGCTGTGGCACCTTGCTTGCCGAACAGTCCTATGGCGTACGCGCCGATATCGTCGTGCTCGGCAAAGGCCTTGGCGGCGGTGTGCCCTTGGCGGCGCTGCTGGCGCGAGGCAAGGCGTGTTGTTTCGACGCGGGTGAACTGGGCGGCACGCATCACGGCAATGCGCTGATGACAGCGGCTGGTCTCGTGGTGCTCGACAGCGTGTACGACCGCAGCTTCCTGCAGCAGGTCAACGATAATGGCCAGCATCTGCGCGAAGGCCTGGCCCGATTGGCGCACCGCTACGACCACGGCGAATTGCGCGGCCAAGGCCTGTTCTATGGTCTGACCCTGTCGGACGATTCCGCCGATGCTGTGGTCCATGCAGCCCTGCACGAAGGCCTGCTGCTCAACGCCCCGCAAGCCAACTGTTTGCGCTTCACCCCGGCCCTTACCGTCAGCAAAACCAACATCGACGAAATGCTCCTGCGCCTGGGCCGCGCGTTCTCGCGAGTGCGCACCGCGCAACTGCAATGCCGTAAAGGGATTGCCGTCTGAGCTGAACTTTCCTACCCGATTTCCAGAACCGTCTCGCGGTATAACGCACGCCCCACGCCTGATTCTTTTGGCGTGGGGCGTTTTTTTGTGAGGTGATGGCGATCAAATGGCAGTTGCACTGAACCCTGACGAACGGCGCAGGTCGATTAGCTTGTATGGCTCATGTGAGCCAACCCCCATTCAGGAGCTGACCCATGGACTTCATTCGCATCATCATCGCCATTCTGTTGCCGCCACTGGGTGTGTTTCTGCAGGTCGGGTTTGGCGGGGCGTTCTGGTTGAACATTCTGCTGACGTTGTGCGGGTATATTCCGGGGATCGTGCATGCGGTGTACATCATCGCCAAGCGTTGAGTACTGCTGCGCCTGATAGATAGCTTTCGCGAGCAGGCTCGCTCCCACAGGGGATTTGTGAACAACACAGATCCAATGTCGGAGCGAGCCTGCTCGCGAATGGGGCAATTCGGTTTTGAACGGGGCGCGGTGATCAGTCCGCCAATCCCATCACCCGCCGATAGAACTTCCACTCCTGCTCCAGCGCATGCGCTTGATTGGCCGCGCGGCGGAAGCCGTGGCGTTCGTCGGGGTAGTAATGCGCTTCGACGGGGATGTCGTTCTGCTCCAGCGCCGTGACCATGTCGCGGGTCTGTTGTGGCACGACCACGGCATCCAGCTCACCCTGAAAGAAAATCACCGGTACGCGGATATTGTTTGCGTGCAACAACGGCGTGCGGGCGGCGTAGCGTTCGGCGTCTTGCTCGGGATCGCCGATCAGCCAGTCCAGATAATCACCTTCAAATTTGTGCGTAGCCCGAGCCAATGCAACCGGATCGCTGACGCCGTACAAACTCGCTCCAGCGCGGAAGACTTGCTTGAACGCCAGCGCACATAACGTGGTGTAGCCACCTGCGCTGCCGCCACGAATGAATGCGCGATCACCGTCGATCAAATCCTGGCCGGCGAGATAACTCACCACCGCACAAGCATCCTCGACATCCACCTCACCCCAGCTCAGATGCAAGGCCTGCCGATATTCGCGGCCATACCCGCTGCTGCCGCGATAGTTGAGATCGGCCACGGCGAAGCCGCGTTGCGTCCAGTATTGAATGCGCGGGTCGAGCATCGGGTAGCAGGCCGATGTCGGGCCGCCGTGGATGAACACCACCAGCGGCGGGTTTGTCTCGCCGCTCATGGCCGGATAAAAGAACCCATGCGCTTCGCCCGAACCGCTTGGGTAGCACAGGGTTTGCGGACGGCTGATGCGCTCAGCAGGCAAGGGCGCTACGCCACCCACCAGCACGTTCACTTCTCGCGTGGTTCGATCAACGGCGATGACCGCCGAAGGACTGATCGGTGAGGCGGCGATGCAGTAGATAAATCGCTCATCCACAGCGAGATGACGGAAGCGGCTGTAGTCACCAGTGAAATCTTCGTCACCGAGCGTCAGGCGACCAAAACCACCTTCGCTCCAGCTCGCCAAAAACGCATTCTCAACAGGCAACCAAGTGCAGCCGCCCAGTTGCCACGGTGCTGGCGCGTGATCGGCTTGCGCAGCAGGTAATCGCTCCAAACCGTCGGAAGTCTCAGCCCACGGCTGCCAGAATCCACCACGATCGGTCAGGCAATAAAGGCGATTGTCGGCATCGAATCGTGGTTGTTGGATGGACTCTTCAAACTCGGCGCCGGCAACGCATCGCGGCGAACCAAAAGCGCTATTGGTCGAACGCTCAGCCACCATCAACCGGGTCGACGTCCACGGCTGATGCGGCCGACTCCACTCGATCCAGGCCAAACGCTGGCCATCCACACTGATAATTGGTGCCGCATAAAAGTCCGCGCCCTCAGCCAACAAATGTCTTGCGCTGTCAGCCAGATCAATCGCCACCAGTCGATGCTGATCACGCTCTTCTTCCACCGCCAGCACCTGGCCGAAGGCAAAATGGAGATCACCGTAACGGCACTCTCCCGACGTCAGCGCCTCTGGCTCACCACCCAGCGTCTGGCGATACAACTGCTGATCCGTCTCAGCAACGAATGCCACCCCATCGGGTGTCAGACAAAACGCACCGCCGCCATATTCGTACACCCGACTGCGCACGCTAAAACCATTCGGCGTCAGACATTTCGCCAATCCATCGCGCCAATGCCAGATCCGGCAGGCGGCATCCTCAGGACGATATTCATTCCAGAACAGCCCGTTGGCACCGAGCTGCAGTTCGGCAAAGTCCATACCGGCAGCGACGGCTTGCGAGGCGCTGAAAGGCTCAGCCTTTGGCGATGAGGCGCGAGTTTCGTTCATTGCGGAAGGCCAGTTGTTCGATGGTTTGAGTGGCAGTCTCGGCTTCTTCGCGGGCCTTGAGAATCACGCCGTGATGTTCGGACTTGCTGCACACCGGGTCGGCATTGCTCGCATCACCGGTGAGCATGAACGCCTGACAGCGGCAGCCGCCGAAGTCTTTTTCTTTCTCGTCGCACGAACGGCACGGCTCGGGCATCCAGTTGTAACCACGGAAGCGGTTGAAGCCGAACGAGTCGTACCAGATGTGTTGCATGCTGTGATCGCGCACATTGGGAAATTGCACCGGCAGCTGTCGGGCGCCATGACAAGGCAGGGCGGTGCCGTCCGGTGTGACCGTCAGAAAAATACTGCCCCAGCCGTTCATGCAGGCTTTCGGGCGTTCTTCGTAGTAATCCGGGGTGACGAAAATCAACTTGCACGGATGCCCTTCGGCTTCCAGTTTCGCGCGGTATTCGTTGGTGATGCGCTCGGCACGGACCAGTTGCTCTTTGGTCGGCAACAGGCCGACACGATTGAGCTGCGCCCAACCGTAAAACTGGCAGGTGGCGAGTTCGACAAAGTCGGCCTCAAGTGCAATGCACAGCTCGATGATGCGGTCGATTTTGTCGATGTTGTGCCGGTGGGTGACGAAGTTCAGCACCATCGGATAGCCGTGGGCCTTCACTGCGCGGGCCATTTCCAGCTTTTGCGCGAAGGCCTTTTTCGAGCCGGCGAGCAGGTTGTTCACTTGCTCGTCGCTGGCCTGGAAACTGATCTGGATGTGATCCAGGCCAGCCTTTTTGAAGTCGCTGATTTTCTGCTCGGTCAGGCCGATGCCGGAGGTGATCAGGTTGGTGTAGAAACCCAACTGCCGCGCTTCATGAATCAGCTCGGCGAGATCCTGACGCACCAGCGGCTCGCCGCCGGAAAAGCCCAGTTGCGCCGCGCCCATCTCCCGCGCTTCGCGGAACACTTTGATCCACTGTTCGGTGCTCAGCTCTTTGCCCTGCTCGGCGAAATCCAGCGGATTGGAGCAGTACGGGCATTGCAGCGGGCAGCGGTAGGTCAGCTCGGCGAGCAGCCACAGCGGCAGGCCGACTTCAGGCTTGGGCGGCAGATCAGGCAAGTTCGATCCAGTGCTGCGCACGGGCAACCTCCATGAATTGCTCGATGTCGTCACCGAGCTCGGGCACGCCGGGGAACTGCTCATCGAGTTTGGCAATAATCGCCGCAACGTCGCGTTCGCCGTCGATCAAGCCGCCGATCAGCGCGGCGCTGTCGTTGAGTTTGATCATGCCTTCGGGGTAGAGCAGCACGTGACCTTTCTGCGCCGGCTCGTACTGGAAGCGGTAGCCGGGACGCCAGGTCGGGACTTTGCTGCGGTCGAAACTCATAAGGTGATTCCTTTATGCCAGACGCGTTGTTCGGTGACGCTGTGATACGGCGGGCGGTTCAGTTCGTAGGCCATGCTCATGGCATCGAGCATGCTCCAAAGAATGTCGAGTTTGAACTGGAGAATTTCCAGCATGCGTTCCTGGCCTTCGCGGGTCTTGTAGTGCTCGAGCGTGATCGCCAGACCGTGCTCGACATCACGCCGGGCCTGACCGAGGCGGGTGCGGAAGTATTCGTAACCGGCCGGATCGATCCACGGGTAATGCTGTGGCCAGCTGTCGAGGCGCGACTGATGGATCTGCGGCGCGAACAGTTCAGTCAGCGAGCTGCTGGCGGCTTCCTGCCAACTGGCCCTGCGGGCGAAGTTGACGTAGGCATCGACGGCGAAACGTACGCCGGGCAGTACCAGTTCCTGGGAGCGCAATTGATCCGGATCGAGGCCGACCGCTTGACCGAGTCGCAGCCAGGCTTCGATGCCGCCGTCTTCGCCTGGGGCGCCGTCGTGGTCGAGCAGACGTTGAATCCACTCGCGGCGGATTTCCCTATCGGGGCAGTTCGCGAGGATCGCCGCGTCCTTCAGGGGGATGTTCACCTGATAGTAGAAGCGGTTGGCGACCCAGCCCTGAATCTGTTCGCGGGTGGCGCGGCCTTGGTACATCGCCACGTGGTAGGGGTGGTGTATGTGGTAGTAGGCGCCTTTGGCGCGCAGGGCCGCTTCGAATTCGGCGGGGGACAGCGGGGTGTCGGTCATTGCGGTTCTCCGGGGAACAACCGTTGGAATCCTGGGTGTTTATTCGGACGCTTTCGCGAGCAAGCTCGCTCCCACAGGGTTTGTGAACGCCACAGATCCAATGTGGGAGCGAGCTTGCTCGCGAAGAGGCCGGTGGCTACAGCACAATACTCATGCCATCGAACGCCACTTCAACATTACGCCGGGCCAACTCGGCACGCTCCGGCGAATCTTCGTCGAGAATCGGGTTGGTGTTGTTGATGTGGATAAGCACTTTGCGCTGCTCAGGCAACTGCTCCAGCACTTCGAGCATGCCGCCAGGGCCGTTCTGCGCCAGATGGCCCATCTCGCGACCGGTGCGGGTGCCGACGCCACGGCGCTGCATTTCATCGTCATCCCACATCGTGCCGTCCACCAGCAGGCAATCGCTGCCGGCCATGATCTCCAGCAACGGCGCATCGACTTTGCCCAGACCCGGCGCGTAGAACAATTTGCCGCCGGTGGTCAGGTCTTCAACGATCAAACCGATGTTGTCGCCCGGGTGCGGATCAAAGCGATGCGGCGAGTACGGCGGCGCCGCGCTGCGCAGGGGCAGCGGGGTGAAACGCAGGTTCGGGCACGCCGCCACGGTGAAGCTCTGGTCGAGTTCGATGCGGTTCCAGTTCAAGCCGCCGTTCCAGTGGGTAAGCATCTTGAACAACGGGAAACCGGTGCTGAGGTCTTCGTGAACCATGTCCGTGCACCAGACCTGATGCGGGCAGCCTTCGCGCAGGCTGAGCAGGCCGGTGGTGTGGTCGATCTGGCTGTCCATCAGGATGATCGCGCTGATGCCGGTGTCACGCAGGGCGCGGCCCGGTTGCATCGGGGCGAAGCTTTGCAGCTGCGCGCGGATGTCCGGCGAGGCGTTGCACAGCACCCAGTTCACGCCGTCATCGGAAATCGCGATGGACGATTGAGTGCGGGCCTTGGCATTCAGGCTGCCGTCGCGAAAGCCTGCGCAATTGACGCAGTTGCAGTTCCACTGCGGAAAACCGCCACCGGCGGCCGAACCCAGAATCTGGACGAACATGAACGCTCCATCATTTCTACGCGGAAAATAAAACGCCCCGGCGAGCCGAGGCGTTGCACTGCAATTCTACGTAAGCAGAACTCAGCGGCTGGCGAAGTACATGGTGACTTCGAAGCCGATACGCAGGTCGGTGTAAGCAGGTTTTGTCCAGGACATGGGTGTCTCCTTCAGGGTGGGTGGGATAGCGCTGTCCATAGGTATAGTCCACGGCAGCGCAAAGATGTTCCAAATAGTTAGGCGGCTATGTTACTCAAAATTTCACCGGGTTTGCCCGTGAATATTCGAGAAAGCTCCTTGCAGCCTCGGTAATGATCAGTTTGTCGTTTGCCATGGGTTACCGGGTGCGGGGTCGCTGGCGAGACAGAGCCAGCCGCCTTCGGCGTTGATCAAGCGCTGTGCTGCGTTAAACAACGCCTGGCGATCGAGTTGGCCAATGGCGGCGAGCAATTGCCCAAGATAATCCGACGAGTGGCCTGCGAGTCTGGCCTGCCAGAGCAACTCGGCAGCATCTTTGCTGGATAGATTGGCGTCGTCGAATTGATCCGCGAGGTTTTGCCGCCGCTGGTTGAGGCTGACCTCATCAAGTTGTTCGATCAGCGCGGGCATACCTTTGAGGAACTGTTGAATGTGCTCGAGCAACTCCGCAGGTCTGGCGCTCGGAGATTGCACGCCGAACAGCAGGGCGGTTTGGCCATTCATCTCGCGAAGCGCACTGAACACCGCGTAGCCCAATTGCAATTCGACGCGCAGGCGCTGGTAGAACGGCGTCTGGCACACCTGCGCCAACAGTCGCCACGCGGCGTCCTCGACGATGTCGCGGCTGGCGCCGGGGCAGAACAACAGCACGGCGTGTTCGCTGGAGGCGGTATCGACATGGCGCCAGTGTTTTTGCGCGGTGATTGCCGCCGGCGCTGCCAGATGGTTGTCCGGGATGCCGGGAACCCGGCTCAGGGCCAGGCCCATGGCGGACTGGGTCTGTTGGCTCAGTCCCAACGCGAGGCCGTCCCAATGCGAAGTTGTCCACAGCTGTGGGGCGTCGTCGCTGGTTTTAGCTGATTCCAGCGCCTGTTCCGGCAGCGCTTTCAGCAACTCGCGAATGGGGATCAGCGGCGTTTCCGCCTCACTACGCAACGAATCGGCGTCAACTTGCGTCAGACATTTCAGCGCATGCTCCAGGACGCTGGGCATTGGCTCCTGCAGGCCATTGAGCTTGAGCAACCATTGATGCCCTGTGGTGCTGAAAGACAACTCGACTCCAGCCTCGCGCGCGTCTTGCTGAGTTTGCCGGAGACTGCGTTGCAATCTCGAGTGCAGATCAGGGCTGGCGGCAGACTCAACCTGCCAACGCAGATAAATCGCGCCTTCATCGCCGCTGTCCGGCAAGACCTGGCTGAACTGCATCGGCGAGCGTTCGCGACGGCCGCGCGAGCGATCCTGAGCAAATGTACGAAGGCCACGGTGGGCGCTGGTCTGGCCACGAATCAGGCCCGCATTGGCGAGCGGTTCGCTGGCGCGCAGAAATGGATTGGCAGCAGGTAATCGCCAGTGGGCGCTGAAGTTATCCACAACACCGATTTCACGGAGCAGGTGTTTGAGGGCGCTGATGCCGCTGTCGGACAGCCCACACTCTTGTCGCTCGCTGTCGACTCGTGCCAGTTGCAGCGCACCGCTGACTTGTTGCTGGCGCTGAACCAGGGCCATGTATTCCGCCCGCAGCGGCGTCCAATCCTGTTGCGCGAAGAAGCTCAGCCAATCCTTTGCGCGTTCGCTAATGACGTTCATCGATTCGGCTGGTGCGATGAATGCCAGATGCAGCAAGGCTTGCCCGGCAAAGCAGTACAGTGGTGAGGCTTTCAGATCATCCGCCAGATTCTGTTCCAGCAGATGCGCCAGCAACCCACCGGGCTTGGCACTGTTAAGCCAGTGGCAGAGGAATGCCATTGCCTCGGCGGAAGACTCCGGCAAATCATCGAACGCAAACAGCAGATTGGCGCGTCGCTCAGCGGCCTGTTGATAACTTTTCACCGCCAGTTGCAGGGGAGCAGCCTGCACCATTTTATCCCCAGCCGGTAAAGCCGCTGCGAACTGCGCGGCCAGTGCACGCAGCTCTTCAAGGCTCTGCGGCCCCACCAGGCTCAAGCTCATTTGTCCGGTGCGATAGAACTGCTGGTGGAAATCCTTCAACGCCTGTTGAAACGCTGGCAATTCCACTTTCAGGCTGTCCCGATTCCCCGCATGAAATCCGCGCAACGGATGCTCTGCCGGTAAACCCTCATACAACGCAAACTGCTGCTGAGCCGCAGGATCTTGCGACCAGGCGACAAATTCCGCCTGCAACACTTCTCGTTCCCGCAGCTGATCGTCCAGATTCATACGCGGCTTGGCGAGCATGTCTGACAGACGCTCCAACCCCTCGCTGAACGAGCGCGTCGGCAGCTCAAAGAAAAAGTCAGTGGTGCGTTCGCGAGTGCTGGCATTCACTTGGCCACCGTGGCGCTGCACGTAGGCCATCAACCCTTCGTCCGCCGGAAAACGCTCAGTGCCGAGAAACAGCAAATGCTCGAGGAAATGCGCCAGCCCCGGCCACGCCAATGGCGCGTCATGACTACCGGCAGCTACTCGCAGGGCAGCGGCACTGCGCTTGAGGCCTGGCGCATGACGCAGGGTCACGCGCAAGCCGTTGGCCAGGGTTTCGGTGTGGGGGCGGGGGTGAGTCGGCGCAGGCATGGGCACTTCCAGAACAGTGAAGTGCCCATGCTAGCGGATTAGCGCTTGTTCAGCGCGCCGTAAAGCTCCGGGCGGCGGTCGCTGAGGTAGCGATTGGCCGCGCGGGAATCGACCATCAACTGCCGATCCAGTTCGCCGACGATCAACGCTTCGTCCAGACCGGCCTGAGCAATACGGCTGCCGTCAGGCGCGGCGATGCTGCTTTGCCCGCAATAATGGATATCGCCTTCATGGCCGCAGTAGTTGGCGTAGGCCACGTAGCATTGGTTTTCGAAGGCGCGGGCGCGTACGGAGACATCGGCGATAAAATCGAACGGAATCATGTTCGCCGTCGGCACCAGAATCAGCTCGGCGCCGTCGAGGGCCAGGCGTCGGGCGTTTTCCGGGAATTCCAGGTCGTAGCAGATCAGGAAACCGAGTTTCCAGCCGTTCAGTTCAACCACCGGAAAATCGCCTTCGCCGGGGCTGAACATCGAGCGATCAAGGTCACCGAACAGGTGCGTCTTGCGGTAATTGCACAGGCGCTCACCGTTGGCGTCTATCAACTGCACGGCGTTGTAGATCTGCCCGTCCGCCGTGCGCTCGGGGTAACCGTAGAGAATCGCCAAACCGGCCGACTTGGCAATGCGGCCGATCTGCTGCGCCCATTCCCCGTTGTAGACCTCGGCCAGGGTGCTGACCGCTTCGGCGCCAATGTTGTAGCCGGTCATGAACATCTCCGGCAGCACCAGCAGATCGGCGCCTTTGGCCTCCATCGCCACTTGATGCAGGCGTTGCAGGTTGGCGGCGGGGTCCAGGGGCAGCGGTGGACATTGGTAAAGGGCTACACGCATCAGGGATTCCTCTTACTCGGGCAGGGCGATAGGGCCGATGTCTTTGAACACATCACCCGGGCCCGGGTTCGCTTTATGTGTCGAACCGCCGAAATGCTTCATGATCCCCCACACCGCGTTGAGCGATGTCTGCACTGCGCCTTCAACCCACGCCGGTGTCCACGACACATCGTCGCCAGCGATGAAAATCCCGCGCTGCTCGGCGGGCATCTCGTCCTGCATGAAGTGCGCGTACATGCGCTGGTTGTAGCGATAGTGGCCGGGCAGGGCGCCCTTGAACGCACCGAGAAAGTACGGATCGGCTTCCCACGATACGGTGATCGGATCGCCGATGATGCGCGCGGCGATGTCGACTTTCGGGTAGATCTTTTTCAGCGCGTTCAACGCCAGCTCAACGCGTTTTTCCACCGGGTGCGGAAGCATCTTCAAGGCGTCGCTCATCCACGAGTACGACAGGCAGATCACCCCCGGTTTGTCGTCGCCGTTGTCGAACAGATAAGTGCCGCGGGTCAGGCGATCGGTGAGGGTCATGCTCATCAGGTCGCGGCCGGTTTCCGGGTCTTTGTCTTTCCAGAATGGCCGGTCGACCATCACGAAAGTCTTCGACGATTGCATATAGCGGGTGCGGTCGAGGGCCATCCACATCTTCTGCGAGAACAGGGTTTCGTCGCATTCGATCTGGGTGGTCAGCAGCCAGCTCTGGCAAGTGGTCAGCACAGCGGTGTATTCGCGAGTGTCGCCATTATTGTCGGTGACCGCGAAACGGCCATCGGGCGCGTGAGCGATTTTCTTCACCCCCGAGCGTGGCGCACCACGGTGCAGGGATTTCAGGCTGGTGCCTTCCGGCCAGTGCACGCAACGCTCCGGCACATGCCGCCAGATGCCTTGTGGGACTTGCTCGACGCCACCGACCACCAGGTGCTGGTGATCGTCGCAGTTGGTCATCACCACGCGGAAGATTTCCAGCATCGAGTTGGGGAAGTCGGAATCCCAGCCGCCGGTGCCGAAACCGACCTGCCCGAACACTTCGCGGTGATGGAACGACAGTTTGGCGAAGGCTTCGGAGGTGGCGACGAAGTCGTAGAACGTTCGGTCGTCCCACAACGGCACCAGGGTATTCCAAAGTTCTTTCAGGCGCGGCACATCGCGATCGCGGATGGCTTGCTGGATATCGGCAAACTGCGAGCCGGCTTCCAGTGCGTCCGCCCAGGCGTCAGCCACTTCCTGAAACAGTGCAGGAAGATCCGCCAGTTTTTGTGCGTAATGGGTTTTGCCTTCCAGGTCGATCACGGTGCTGCCGGAAGCCGGCGTCAGCGGGTTCGGGAAAGGTTTGGTTTCCAGGCCGAGCTTGTCGACGTAGTGATAGAACGCGGTGGAGGACACCGGAAAACGCATGCCACCCAGTTCCGCGACGATGCCGTCAGTGCCGTTGAACGCTTGCGAGCGCAGACGCCCGCCGAGCTTCGAAGCCTCGTAGACCACCGGTTTCAGGCCGAGCTTCATCAGCTCGTAAGCCGCTACCAGGCCGGCGATGCCAGCGCCGACGATCGCCACTTCAGCGCCATGATGATGTTCAGGAATAGTGCCGAGACCGGCCGGGTGCTCGATCCAGTCGTCGAACGCGAACGGAAAGTCCGGGCCGAAAATGGTGACTGGTTTCTTACCGTCTGCAGGATGGCGATTGTTCTTGTTCATGGCTGACCTTGCTGGCGACCCGACGCAGGATGCGCGTCTGAGTATAGGAAAAGATGCCTGCCATTCTAGGGAGCGTAGAACACGTTAATAAGACGCAAAGTGTCGTCGTTTTGCCAGTTAGCAGATCAATATGACGATCAAAGACTGCATATGGACCAAAGTTTAGGAGGGGCCTGCTCGCGAAGAGGCCCTGAAATCCAGCCGAGAAGCCCGATCAAGACCTTAAACCGGCTGCCCCCGATCAATCTTGCTGCTCAAGATGATCGAAGTCGTGGTCTTCTCGACCCCATCTACACTCCCGATCTGATCCAGCAACTGGTCCAGCTGCTCCGGCGAATCGGTGCGCAACCACGCCACATAATCAAACTCGCCACTCACCGCACACAACTGCTGCACCTGCGCCATCGCACTCAGGCGGCGCAACACCTCTTTTCCGGAACGCGGCTGCACCTTGATCCCGACGTACGCCTGCAACCCGCCATCGACCACGCGCTGACCCAGGCGCACGCCATAACCGGTAATCACTTTGGCCTTTTCCAACCGCGCCAAGCGTGAAGTCACGGTGGTGCGCGCGATGCCCAACTGCCGGGCGAGCATGGCCACGCTTTCGCGGGCGTTGATCTGCAGGGCGGCAATCAACTGGCGGTCGATTTCATCAAGCACGGGCGTGCGGGTGTCGGGCAAGGGGGCGGCTCCATGGGTGTGGGGGCGGTGAGTACGCATGTTACAGACACTGTCAGCAACACGCTTGCAGGCGATGTTTGAATTGTTCACCCAAGAATCGATGCCATCGTTGCGCTGAAACAATACATCGGATATTTGATTTGACTTGGTTGGCCTATTTATCAAGAATGCCAGCAAGAGTGCGAAATCCGCTGCCTTGCAGGGCATTAGTGGACGTAGGTACCTCAGCGATGCTGCAACATCGGTGTAAGGTGAGACCTCTTCATCCCATTTCCTGAGGATGCAAATATCAGGATTCAAATATTAAGGGCAGCCAGATGGCTGCCCTTTTCTTTGTCTTCAGAGATCGGGTAAGGCGAGGTCGATCCAGGTTTGCTGGTCGGCTGCTTCCTTTATCAGTGGCGCAGCATTCACGAGCATGAAATCGATCCTGGACGGGCGGAGGCGTCCGGAGATTACTCGTCTGGAGAAACGGTCAACAACGCGCGGAGAGGGGAGAAAACCTAGTTTGGGAACATTCCTACAGATCTTGCGGTTGTATTCCTAACAATGCCCTTCGTACATTGCGCTCGCCAAGACGTCGAACCCTAATCCATCGCCCAAGAAAAAGCCGCGCATTTAGCGCGGCTTTCAATTTGGTGGGCCCACACGGACTTGAACCGTTATGTGGTATGTAAAGTGTCCGTTCGTGTACTGTCCGTCCGGTCATATCCCCGGTCAAATGCCCGTGAAATCTGGTGATTGTTTCCGTTTGACGATCATTTGGCCATAGCTAATTAAATACAACTCTGGTGTTGTATTTGGATGGCTCGTCACAATGCGCCCACCTCGCGTTGTGCTAGGGAACATCTAAATCACCGTGCAGCGTTCACCTCAGACGAGCTCATTGCGGAAAATCCCTGAAGCCTCATCGGAGCTCGTGGTCGCCGGTCTGCTCAACGGTAATTTCGGGCGGAAGCGGCGATGAGCGACATGCGCCATCGCTTCATTGAAGGCTGCAGGGTTTTCCAAATCGCACCGTAATTTCACTGAAATTGGCATTATTTGGGCGCACCTTTCTACTCCTTTCCTTTTAATCTCAATGCTAAATGTTACCAACTTGGAGGGGGAAATCGGTGTACACCGCTCCTGCGTCGCCGCCAGCTACAAAGGGCGGCTAGACCAAGAAACGGCGACCCTCCTATGCCCGCGCTTTGTATTATCATTGCGCCAGCACCGAATCGCCGAATGGATAATTTATGAAAATTGACGCAATGATGCGGGATATACGCGTTATCTCCCTGGATCAAATTAAGCTCGACCAGGAGAACGTGCGATTCGGCAACGATGTCGCCCAGAATCAGCGTGAAGCGATCAAGCTGATGCTCTCCAATCCGGAGGAGGCCAAGAAAATTCTTCGCCTGGCCGAACATATTGTTGAAAACGGTCTCGACCCTACAGAGCTGCAGCTTGTAACACCGGACGAAGACGGCAACTTTATAGTCCTTGAAGGGAATCGCCGGCTCACAGCCCTTAAGCTCCTTCAGCGTCCCGACCTTTGTCCTGCAGATCGCGGCTATAAAGGCTTTCTGAAAGCCCATCATAATTTGACGGATGGGGTGCCTGAAAGCCTGCAATGCAGCGTAGTGCCTACCCGCGCTGACGGGGATGTATGGATTGAGCTAAAGCATACGGGTGAGAATCGGGGGGCAGGACGGGTTGGCTGGGACAGTGACATTCGAGACGAGCGCCGAGCACGCCAGACTGGCATTGAATCTATTGGCCGCCAGATCAGAAACCTGATCGTTGACAACCAGCACATCTTCACGAACAAGGCGGCTCTGGACGTCTTCGAGATCGACGTAACGACCCTTACGCGGATCTTCTCGTCTACGCTCGGGCAGAATACCTTCCGGTTAAAAGTCGAAAATAAAACCCTGACACCACAGCTGCCACTCGATCAGATTGCGCCCGCTCTGGAGTTCATGCTCGATATGTTTGTATCCCATGGATACAACGTGAACGACGTGCGTAAGTATGAGAACCAAGTAGTTACCCTTGGGCATATTCCACCTGAAATACTTCCCGACAGTTTGGCTGAAGCCGCAAAGGTAAAGGTCAGACCGGCTCAGCCGGACACGACGAATGGTGGGGGCACAGTGGGCGGTCACAGCGCTGGCGGCAACGGTGACTCTGGCGATGAAAAAGGTACTAACGCGCAGCCAGGTGGTGGCAACGGCACTCGACCAGGTGTAGCCAGTGGCCCTCAATCGGGCGGGACTAAGCCGGGCAAGCCGGACGGCACCGAAAATATAAAACCTGAACCTCCAGCTTCTCCGGGAATTCGCGCAAAACCACAAGCACGAGCGAGGAAATATTTGACCCCTTGGTCGCTGAAGATTTCCAACTCGCGTATCAATGCAATATATAACGAGCTTAGAGCAGTCCTGCGAGTTGATGAGTGCCCTAACGCAGTTGCAATAACTTTTCGCGTGTTTATTGAAACAACTTGCGATGAATACGCGAGAATGCAGAAGGATGCAGGTAAAACAGTTTTGCGTTGGGACACTAACAATGAACTTCGCGGCGGAGGAAACGGTGACAAGTTGGTCATGAAGGTTCAGTCGGTGGTTAAACATCTGGAAGCCGAAAAGAAAATAGCGGCCCCAGCGGCAAAGGCCATTTTCAAGCGTGCCAGCTCCTATGACCAGCCAGGATCGGTAGATCACTTCAACCTGTTCGTGCACGGGACTCATAGCGCCCCCCTACCATCCGAGCTGAAGGATATTGCGGAAGAATACCAGCCTATGCTTGAAGCCATCTGGCGCTAAGCATTGGAAAATGCCCTAGCATGTGTTCTCATGGACAGCTTGACGAGCTGGGATAAGATTCATGGGCGCTTCTAGGGTATTTTCTACACCGCTACGCTACCCTGGTGGCAAGGGAAAATTTGCTCACTTCATAAAGCAAGTGTTTGAAGTGAATGGCTTACATGATGGTCATTATGCAGAACCCTATGCAGGCGGAGCTGGTGTTGCTCTGGAACTCATGTTTCACGAGTATGCCTCAGTTATACATATCAATGACCTAGATCCGGCTATCTACGCGTTCTGGCATTCGGTAGTCCATCATACAGATGATATCAGCAAGGCTATCGTTGACACGCCTGTCACCATGGAAAACTGGCATAGATTTAAGGCCATACTTGATAATCCAGAAGATTGTTCAGTTGTGGATCTTGCCATGGCCACCTTCTTCCTAAATCGCACTAATCGCTCGGGCATCTTGAAAGCCGGCGTTATTGGTGGGAAAGAGCAAGCAGGAAAGTGGAAGTTGGATGTTCGCTTCAATAAGCCCGAACTTATTAAGCGTATAGAACTAATCGGCAAGTACAAGAATCGAATCAAAATTTACAATGAAGATGCTCTTGGCTTCATTAATAATATAATCCCAGCTCTTCCAAAGAAATCCCTCACCTATCTCGATCCTCCCTATTACATCAAGGGATCTGGTTTGTATCGAAACTTCTACGTACACGACGATCACGTACAGATCGCTAACGCGCTTGGCAACATCGACAAGCCTTGGATCGTCTCGTATGACAACGTGAGCGAGATAAAAGAGATATACGCCAACTACCGGCAGGACGAGTATTTCTTGAGCTATACAGCCCAACAAAAAAAGAAAGGTTCTGAAGTTATGATCTATGGGCCAACTATTTTAGCACCTGAAAGTGGCTTGAGCCGGAAGGTATCGTAGACCAAGTCGCCTATGCCTTCGAGATGCCTTTTAGCGCTGATGCCACATCAGTTTTCCACGCGGACGACGAACCGACCTTTAAATACCCCGGTCATAGGCAAGTCAGCCGGGACGTGCGACCCACTACTCTGACCCTTAAGATGCCAGGCACGGTTTCACCTCATCCCCAATCGACCTCACAAGACCAACTCCTAGCAGCAATCTGAAGCGTGCTAGCAAGAAGCCACCAACCCCGTGACACTACGCCAAAGCTGAGGCACGATTAGCTCGCCCAAGCACCATCGTGCTCGCCTATCAGGCGGGGCTTTGGAACGCACGGAGCGCTAAATTCCACATCAGCTGCATCACGCAAATGGAGTTCACATGGCTGTAACACTGACAAAATCGAACCTTCAAACCGATGTCTATACCTACACTTGGACTCGAGATGAGGGCGATTCGCCTTATGCTGGCATTAAAGATCGTCGACAGGTAGACAAGGATGAAGGCTACGAAGTCCTGTATTTCCTGGAAAAGCTTATGAACAAGCACGGCAAGGAGAAGCTTGTAGAGTTACACGCTGCCGAAAATGCACTTCATAGCGAGGATCTGAGTAAGGTTACCGACCGGACGGAGCTCACCGAGCAAGTCGAAGAAATTCTGGGTTGGTAAACAGAGCTGCCTCTTCGCACGGGCATGCCTAATGCCTACGCATGTCGCATCTTGATGGCTAATCTCGCTGTATTCGCTGTGGGCTTGCCCCCTTTGGGGTATGGCTGTCGTAAACCAAACCCTGGCTTAGCCAGGGTTTGGCCCTCCAGGCTTTCATCCGCAAGCCTCTGGCCCATCTTGGGCCGGCGCGCTCCGCTTGCAGTTTTGTGCACAAGCGCTATCACTCATCGCTCAATGAACACGCCCGCTCGTTTCCTATAGACCTGAAACAACTGATCCCAGAGTGCTGAAATGATCCTCTGGTAGCGCAAGCATTCAGACTGGGTGAAGGGCATAAACCTGTTTACGCTTTCCATAAACCGCGATTTGGAGCACTTCGTTGCCGGCGCTCGCGGCCTCCGCAACCTTGATGAGCTTGACCATGCTGTTGACCGTGTTGGTCTTGCACTGATACTTGAACCGCTCGATCTCAGCTACAGAACAGGCACGATAGGCGGTACGGATCACACCGCTTTTCTCAAGTAGGTCGATTTTCTCTGGCGAAATCCAGGAAATCAGCTCAGTGATCTTCCTGATTTTCTCGTGCAGGTGAGTCACCGCCTGCTGCTCATTAGTGACACCGAAACGCTTCCAAGCGGGCTCGTGATGAAACACGCGATTACGGAAGTTCCGGACAAGTGAGACGCGATCTTTGCAGAGAAGCAGCATGTTAGCGCTAGTAGGCCACGTCCCTCTGAACACCAGACCAAGATTCTTTGGCCAAATTAGATTGTTCCCCATGTACTCGTTCTCCAGGATGAACTCCCAGGTCGAGAACTCGGTTTTGGAGACGATTTCATGATGGTCTGGTACGCCCTTGAACGGCTTTCCAGTGCGTTTAGATCGCTCTTTCTGGGCCGCATTGAAGGCCGAGGAAAAATTCCTGGCCAGGTGCTCCACTGGGTAAGGGCCTTGGGCAATGCCAGGAGTGAAGCTCTTATACTGCAGCACTCCCTTCTTCCACCAGAACTTGCCAAGATCGGCAGTCAGAGCTGCATCGATTGCGTTTCTGAGGGTAACCTCTGCTGCGCTGAGGAGAGGATAAAGGGCAGAACAAACGTGCGAGTTCCACAGGTAGGCCCCCACTAGCTCAGCATCATTGCTGGTCGAAAATACCTTGCTGTAGCTGGCGATTCGGTGGGAGCTAATGAGCTCGTCGATCAACTGGGGTCTATACTGGATGGTGTGCGGCATGCTCGGCTTCCTTTCGGCGAGGCGCCTATATAGATTGTGGTTGACATGGGTGTCAACCACTCGTAGGATTGGAGTCACAGGTTGGCACTGAGCTCCAATGAGCGAAAGCTTACGACTCTTTGCAAAGACCACGAAACACCCGCCCCGGCCTAGAGCCGGGGTTTTCGTTTCTGGGCATAGCACCCACCCTCTCCCTGACAATCCAATCCTCTCTGCCAACCTAAATGGTCGAAGCTTCCAGAGGCTATTGGGTCTTGGCTATGCCGCCTTTGGGTACCTATCCTAACGGCTCGCGGCTCAGACCAACACACCCCCGCTAGCGCTTCAGAAAGCGCTAGCGGTACCGTGTTAGGGCAGCGCCTCGGTCTGATAGGTCACACCCTTCACCAAGTGAACTGAAACGTTCTCCGGCGATGTACCCAGACTGAACTCTGGCATCTGATCAGGATGGCGTATTTGAGCGGATGTGGTCTTGTCGAACAGTACGTAGTTGATTCCGCCATCACTGCGCTGGACAGAACGAAAAGCGATTCCATCAAATCCATGGGCTGAGTAGCGAATGCATTCAGCGAGCGCTTGGGTCATTACGTAATCCGTATCGCTTGCTCTAACAGGCCGTGCGATCAAATCATGCAGATAGCCCAGGAGCAGCCTTCTGTCGGCTCTATTACTGAAGCTTGGGCTGAACAGGCTGAGAGGGGAATGCTCAAGAGTCCTGAGTGCCGTGAAGTCGAAGAACTTAAGGTTTTCTGTGGATACAAATTCTGCAACGACGACCTGATCTCCAATTGACGGTCGCACCTCGGCAATACAGGTCTGAGAGTCTCCCGCGACGTACATCAATGGAATTCCCGCTGCACTCATCCGATTGTTAGCAGCACGCTCTCTCGGCGGCGCACCTAATTCCTTTTCCGGATCACCCTGAAAGCGTATGACCTCACTCAAGTTCTGCGCGACACGGGCACGATAGAACAAGGAGCCTGCTGGAACCATTTTGACCGCTGACGGCAGCTCGCTAAGCTTATCCTTTCTCGATCCCATTGCTTCGTGGATCAGCGAGTTGAAAAACACTTTGGCTTTATCGTTGAAGAATCGCTGACCGTGGGTCAGCTCATAAGAAACTGCGTGCCAATCGCCTTCGGCCCACCATCGTTCGTGCTCTTCAGAGTCAAATTTGCTCGGTGCCAGGCTGTACTCTTGCCCTGGGGAGTAGAATTCATCCTCGTCGACTTCGTGATCAACCAGCAGCTCAGCTATCGCGGAGCACACAGCATCAGACTCGCATCTGATCGCCTTGCCTACGATTGTTGGCAGGCTCATTTCGTAGCCTGGATGGAGCCCATAGTCGACGATAAAGTATTCCTGGAGGCGGCCTCGAATTATTGAGGCAATCTCGACCGGCGTCTGCGCCTCTTCGACAACCTTCCCGCAACCGCTGCATGTGCGAGGTTTCACAAGTCCTGTGGCGAGGTTCCTGATCCAATCATCTTGTACGCACGAAGTGCATACGAACATGGAGTTCTCATTTTCCATGCCGAGCCAGATCTCACTCAGAATCTTATCGGTACTGCTGGGAGCCATTGTTCCTGCCTCTCAAAGGGAGCGAATGATTAGCTCAGGTGGCAGAGTTGAGCCGTTGCCGTAATCATTTCCAGTTTCAGCGAGATGTCCATTCAATTCGAGTAGCTGCCGGGACTTCATGCACCTCAACCTGTGCCTCAGCCAGCGGCTTGGCGAGCTCCCCTACGGGCTTTCTATCGATGATCAATCGATCAATCCGCTCGAGAGCGAAAACCTGAAACAAAGCGCGCTTGCCCATCTTCGAAGAGTCCGCGATGACTGTAAGGTATCGCGTGCGAGCGATCATTGCCCTGGTGATCTCTGGCTCTTCTATTCAGAAGTCGAAAGCGCCGTCCGCACTCAACGCACCGATGGTCACAACAGCGTGCTCGGCGTTGAAACGAGCGATCTGCTGCATTGCCAAAGCCCCCGTGTTCTGAGCCGACTCAGGACGGTATTCTCCTCCGATCATGGATACCCGGTTGCCACTTCCCCCCATGCTCTCGGTAATCATGAGGGAGTTCGTAATCACCGTTATCCAGCTGAACTTGGCCAGCTCCCGAGCAAAAAATAGAGTCGTAGTACCGGTATCAATGAGGATGCTGTCCACTAAGGGGTAGAGACCTGCCGCGTAACGGGCCATCATCCGTTTTTCGGCAGAGAACTCGTTCATCCGGGTCTGGAGCGCGTTTTCATGTTCGCCACGAGGCGGCAGGATGGCCGCAGGCGTGAGAATTTAAGCCCGTTAGGGCCAAGACCCGCAACAGTGGGGCTTGGTTCACGACAGCCGGCCCTCGAAGAGGGCACGCCCGCCCAACAACAATTATCATGACTCTACTGGAGGCGATCAGGCGTTGGCATATACCTATCACCCGCAATACGCATGAACTCACGCAGGCTACGGCGCCCGACGTCCCGCCTGAACGTCGCAATGACGTACTTCGAGTTGACCGTATTGATCACCCAAAACCTACCTTCCTTCGTAACGGACTGAATGTCCGATGTCCGAATCAGCCTACCATCTGCAAATCGTTGGTACGGCCCAGGGCAAATGTGACTGAACACCACGCCAACGGCACTGCACGCATGAATATGGACATTCACCAGGTAGGCCGTGACCAGCCCGTCGTAGTCTTGATTCACTGCTTTGGCTATGCGAAGGAGGTCTAAGTCCGAGTAGCGCTTTTCGTGTAAATCGACTGCAACAGTATTGATGTTTTCCATGGCTACACAGCCTCCGACGCTGAGGCTACGTCAGTGGTCTCAGAGCGGCGCCGATATAGCACCCTGACCCCAACCAAGGCATCGACATCCAGGTCGCGTTGATGGGTATTGACGTACACATCACCACTCTCGACCTGCAGAACACAGATTGGCACTTCTGCCTGATTGAACCCCATGGACAAGGAGGTCAGCTTTTCCATTTTCCAGCTCGAACCTTTGTTCATCCAGGCTGGGGTGACTACCTGGACTTCCTGAATGACCATGCTTTCGTCTTGGGAGATCAGTAGCTCCACGAGGCGAGGCTCATCGCTGACCATCTCCTCATAAGCCATGAATCTTTCATCGTGCCGGCGCTTGAGACTGACGTGATACCAATGCGTTGCGAGAGATCGTGACACGGCGTGAAAGTGAGCGAGACCGTCCCCAAACATTCCCACCGGGCCAGCCTGGTCTTGCATGCTAATCCTGAACATCATGTATCTCGTTTGAATCAGGCCCGCTCAGCGCACCTGCAATTAACATAAGCCGAATATTGTCTTCAGCGAGGCCTTCATCTCGCGTCCCTGACCCACCAGCACATAGATCGTGTTTCGCGTCTCGAACAGGCAAACGCCATCGAATGATTTGCATAGGGTCGAGCGCACCCACCCTCCAGGTGGGAACCGTCCGTGCCCGTCGTAGATGACGCAATGCGAGTACATGAACATCGGCTCAAGGCCTGTTGCACGAACTCGGGCAAGCGACTCAGCAGGTTCGTCCACGTGGAGGATGAGCCAATCTTCGACTGTGCAGTACACCTTGCGGGGAAAGCGCTCAGCCACTAATGCCTCTATCTCGGCAGGCGACAGCGACGTACCAGCTGAGGAAGCCTGGCCATCCTGCAGCAGTTCGTGCTCAGGATAATTTCCCATAAATTGATGATCCTCATGGCGATAAGAAGAATTCAGAGCGAGTCACGGGGGGTAGCCACCCCATGGCAAATCGAGAATTCCCACGGCAATGACTATATACATTTGAGTGGGAACGATCAAACCCGGCATACCGTCTTCTTTTTGAAGAGGACTGCCTGGATGTCTTTGCGCAAGGCATACGCAGCAACGTTGCAGTGGCTAAGAATTAGGCGGGGCTTATCGCAAGCAGACCTCCAAACCCAAACCGATCAGGGTCACATCAGCCGCTTGGAGGCATCGACGGTGTCAGCCAGCGTCGACCTTAGCGCCGATCTAGCTCAGGCACTGGGTGTAACACCACTGTCGTTTCTCACGCTTGTGGCTGCCGCCCATGATGGCAAGACTGCACGCGCGGCCTTGAAGGACACGCTCGCAGAATTGGAAAAGCTGGGTGTTTTAGACGAGGTGCTTCCTGGCGAACCTCAAAAGCTCACTCCACCCAGAAAGATTACTGCGGAAGAAAAGCTCAAGGCGATTCGCGAGCTGAGAGCGGCGGGGCTTACCCAAATGGAGGTTTCCCGGAAGCTGGGGTTGCCGACAAGCACCGTTGGGCGACTGTGGCACGTAGATGGTTAGCCACAAGATTACCGCCTGCTACGTGGCTTAGGCTCAGGGTATTTACGCTCGGCTTGGTCACATCGGAAACAGGTCGATGGCTGAGATACTGGTCAAAGCCCGGTGAGGATGATACTGCTCTCTCGGCGTCAGCTTCTTCGATGTGTGCGCTTGAAGATGGGCTTCAACGACACCGTTGACCGACAGGAAAAATAGCTCTAGAGCGCTGATCGCAGTTCCTTGCTGATCCTGGTAGAAATACGACATGTACCCTGCGCCGTCCCTATCGTGAATGACGTATTCCTTCCTCAGTTGGTACGAGGAGTCAAGACCGATGATTTCATCCGGCAACACCTGATAAGTGTCATGGTCGAATTCTTTGTGATGTCCTGGATGCGGATAGGAATGGAACCATGCGTTGATCCTACCCAATGTAGGCGCGTTGAACATGAAAAGGTAGGTGCGAAACTTCCAGCTGACAGCCTCGAATGATTGGAAATATCTGATCACATCGTTAAAGCCTTTCTTGTTGATTGAGGTTTTCACCTCGATCACCGCAAGCACGGCCTCAGTGGGGACGACGACCAACTGGCCCGCTCGGTAAAAAGGCGCGAATCGGTGCGAATCGTAAATGATGATGTCGCACTGCTTTGACAGCCAACCATCGGGGCTGATGATGAAGCCCTCCTCAACACTTACCCCGCGAGGTAGGTGCTCCTGGAGGAATTCTCGCAGCACCGCTTCAGCCAAGGCGCCGGTCGTGGGGTTGTGTTTGGTGATGTAGACCTTTGCTTGCTGAATCTTGCTGTGGAGCTGCTGGGTCAAATGATCGAAGTATTTGCTCAAAACGGAAAACATCCTGTGGTCGCGCTGGAAGCGTCTGGAATACCAATCATGAAACGACACTCCGGCGCGGCTCAGTACGTCCTGAAACTTGCTCAGGGGGAAATCCGAAGCAGGAATATCGATGTGCCTTGCGTCTGTATGCGATCCCGCCGTGGCTAACCTATCCGAATGCAGCACCAACAGGGCACCGGGAAAGATCACGAGCAAAGAAATAGTCTGTACTGGCTTCAATAGCAGCTTCGTTGATCCACGCCACCTCCCCAATGGGCAGCAGCTCAACGGCGGCAACAGGCTTAGTAGGCCCGTACCACAGGCATGCCGTAGGACTGAGGGGCAACATTGACATACGCTTAGCATTGTCCGGCACGATGAACTCCCCCTCCATGGCACGCAGGATATTCCAGTTTGAGTTTCCCATAGCCTTCGCTGCTTGGGCTACATGCAGCCTGATACTCGGACTAGCCAAGAATCTGCCGGCTATCTTGAAGTCGCCTTGGATGGTGCTGATGCCTTCTTTTTCCAGCTGCTCTTGCTCATCCTTGGTGTACACACGTGACAGTCCGAGAAAATTCTCCATGTAAATGGACTGATCCTCAACCCTGTCCTGCTTGTGAATTGCGCGAATATTCCACAGACAATAGAACTCATTGATGACTGTTAAGTCGGCCTCTTTGAACGACACCAGGTCATCATCAAGAATCCGACCAGCAAGATCCTGAAAGTCGTCTTCGACCTTTTTCATGAAACCCGATTCCGCCTGCTGATCCCAAGCCCTTTCAGCACAGAAAATCTCATTAGACGGTTTCGCCTGGATGACCCTGTCTAGGGATTTGAGGAACAGCTCAACGTTGCCTTTCTGCCCAGCGAAACGGGCAATGCTTGTTTTGGGGAATGTGTGCTGCTTAACAGTAAGGCGATGGGGATTGCCCTTCTGAGTAGGTTCGTAGGTCACGACGTCATCCTCAAGTCTTTATGCAGGCCTTAGCCGCGAGCACTCATGGCGGGGCATTATGACAACGGTATGAAGTAAACTCCCAGATAAAACCCGACCAGCGGCATCTCCAATCACTTGGATTCAGCTGCCTCCCAGACTACACCGGTTTCGTCGGCAGTCAGGTCGTGAGCAGGACGAAGCCTCGCTTGGACGCTCGAGCTGGCCCTCGGCAGGATTGCTGCGTATCGGTAGGCAAAAGCCATTTATTAGTTGCCGGTAGCCAACGCGGATTCGTAATGTTCTAAACCATGGACTGGCCAACGTGAGGAGACGACATGGATGAGGAATCGCCACCGATGCTCGACCCGGAGCTTGAGGCCATCCAGTGGCCGGCAGACTTCTCCGGCCAGCAGCTGTTTATCCAGGGTGAAGATTGGCAGTACAACGCGATGCTGAACTGGTCTCACTTTCGTGTCGACCTCTATGCTTTTGCATACAAAGATGCCGCTGACGGACTTGTGGAGGCGATGGCGAATCGTCAGGTGCCATTGGATAGCGGCATTTATCCTTTGCTTTTTCTATACCGCCACTCCTTGGAGCTGCAGTTCAAGCTGATGCTAAAGAGTGCTCGCGCTCTGACAGGCAAAGAGCCCAAGAACTACGACAAGCATCCGTTGATGCCTCTGTGGTCGGAGTTGCGTCATCTGCTCAAGGACTTGGGCCTAGAGCGCTCTGACGCCAATGCTACTGCTGTTCACGAGTTCATTCGCCAGTTGGACAACGTTGACCCAGACTCGATGGCGTTTCGGTATGCGACGACCAACAGTGGTAAAGACCATCTCCCAGACGTTACGCACATCAACATCCGGCACTTGCGCGAGGTGCTCAACAGCGTCTTCGTTTGGCTAAACGGCACATACAGCTGGATTGGGGAGATGGAGCAGGGAAAGCCTGGCGACTGATCACGCTAGGTGTGATGCCAGGCAGTTACCCTTCATGCTGATCATGCTTGCCGGGCAAGGTCTTAGGCCAGAGATCACCACCTATGGCTCCGACCTAATCTGTTTTGAATCGTTTGAAAAGTTTTTCGGGCGCCAGATACAACCTCCCGCGTGTCCGTGAGAAGGCAACATAGAGTTTGTTTTTTGTCTGTGGAGGGAGCTCGGCAAGCGAGGATTTTTCGTAGACCTTCCAGTGAGTAGTACCCAGCACAACGCATACATCGTTGTAGTGATCCAGACCTTTACTGGCACCCCAGTTGTTAGACAGACACCCGTATTTATAATGTTCCTGGTAGAACAGCTTCACCACGCTGGCGTCCGCGTGCACGGCGTCAGCATCCACTTGATTGGCCAGAGGAATGATTTCGGTTTCATACGTATGCTGGGACTGCATATCAATGTGCAGATGTGTACGAATAAAATCACATACGGTGATGCCACACCTCCAGCTTCGACTCAATGTCTCTTTGTCCACGGCCACACCCGCCTTTTGAAAAAGCTTTTCGTATTTGCCGATGTCAGCGTGTAGCGAGCTATTCACGTTTCCATCGCGACTGGTGTCGAACGTATGCTGGTAGAAGTCACCTACAAATAGCATTTCAACCTTGGCTTTCGCTAATGCCATTAGCAGGTTGAAATCATGACCTGCTAGATCTTGAACTTCGTCGACATAAAACTCATCGTAAAAGCGCTCCATTCGCGCCATCACGTCAGGAATTGCATTAACGGTTTCTAGGAGCTTTGCGAGGCGATTGTGGTAAACGCTGCCGCTTGTAGTGGCGTAATACGCCATATTGTCCCGTTTGAGCTTTAGTGTACGGGCGTGCGGAGCTCGAAAGCTGATTCCCCGCGTCTGCATATGCACCTGCAGCAGAGGGCGATAGCAGAAGCTATAAAGGAACGTGAAATAACTCAGCAGGTTGATGTTTTTCGGCACATGGCCAAACCGTTTGATGATGCTATCGCGCAAATGGCGATAGTTGTTCTCCGTGTAGGTGATTATCAGTGCGCGCTTTTCTAGGCTCAGACGCTTCACGAGCAAAGTGGTCTTCCCTGACCCTGCCACAGCGAACATCACTCGTTTATCCATTGGATTGCCTCCGCGATGTAGGCCGGAACGGTCAGCTCACCGGGCTTTCCCTTGAGCAGCTCAAACGCGGCTTCTGCCTTGTTTGCCAGCATGTATTCCAAGGGGGAGAGGGTTTTTCGTCCTGGGCCGAAGACGGTCTTGCAGGTTTCCTCGTTGTCGTTGTGCAACCCTATTTCGAAGGTTGAGCGGTCATTGTCTTTGTCGGCAAAAACTTTGGCATTGTCTGAAGCGAAATCGACATAGTTTTCTACGCAGTTTTTCTGATAGTCCTTGTCGTTGTCCCGTATGGCTGCAACTCGAATTCCGAGCAGGTTAGCGAGCTCCATGTACCTTTTGAAGCTGGTGCCGCCAATAGAGATTATGTGAACGTCATCGACTTGCGGTAGACGCCCATTTGTACATTGCTTATAGAACTCTTCCACCAGGATGAATTCAGCATCACCTTCAACCAATACCACCTTTTTCGAAAGCGCGAACTCCAGGACATTGTTGTCCGGGGCTTTCATGAAGAATTCTGCGGTGTCTGGTGATAAGGCTTTAAGTGAGCCAGCAGCTGCATTCGGGCCGATCAAAAGGGCATGCCGAAGATCAAGCCTTGAGCAGATATGGCTGCTGTGGGTTGCAATGAAAAGCTGGGTGCTCTCGTTTTCCGCTAGCTTGGCGACGAGTGCTTTCATGGAGGAATGGCTGAGGTGGTTCTCAGGCTCCTCCAAGAGCATTACATCCAAGCCGCCTTGCTTGTGCTTGCTCAGCGCAAATTCAGTCTTGATGAAGCACTGCCTTCCTTTGCCGTGGTTCTCAAGCGGAATATTGTCTTCCGTGATGATTAGATCAGTTTCTAGGTTCGACCGGACGCTACTCCGTACGTCAAACTGATACGCGGGTAGGTCAGCGTTGAGCGCTGCGAGATGTTGTCCTGTAAAAGCCTGCTTGCCTTGGCGGTACAGGTTTTCAAGTTTATAGCGGTCTTCAACGGGGGCATTGAAAGCGTAAACGGCTCGGGTGTATTCACGAGACGCGTGATCGCCATCAATACGTGAACCGTCTAGCATCATGTGCTTAATGGGGCGGTTGAATGCTGCGTAGGGCCTGCCGGCGAACGTTTCAAACCGCACCGCATAATATTCGAATGGGAAGTTTGGTTGATCATCAGCCAAGATGGCTTGCACCGCTTCGCCATACTCGGCCATAACCGCAAGGATCATGCGCACGCCGTCAGTCTGGCGCTGGTGGGAGTTGTTGGTTCCATATAGGCCTTCGTCGTCACCTTCCTCTAGGAACACGTCGACTATCAGCTCAGGTAGTTTCTCCAGGCTCTTCTCCCCAGCAAGGAAAGTGTCAACCGAATCCTTGTTGAGCAGAGCTTCTGCACCCAGAGCTTCAATGCGGTTGCGACTCCCGCCGAGCGCGAGGTCTAGCGCGAGCAAAATGCTGCTTTTTCCTGCCTCATTGTTGCCAATCAGCACATTCTTCCCAGACTCAAAATCGAGCGTGAGCGTTTTGAATTTTTTGAAATTCTGAATTACCACTTTCCGTATGGTGTGCATGTTTAGCCCTGAGCTGGAAAATCAAAAAATGAAGTTGAACCACATGGTTGTTGAGTCAGGTGGCTACGGATTTATAGCCAATACATATCCGTCTGCAACGAAACCTCGTCAAGAGATCGGCTCGTTTACCGGCTAAAGCGCCTGCGAGAGTGTAATCCCCGGCAAGACGTCATCAGATAATCGCTCAAACGCCGTACCGTTTGTTACCGCCAGAGGTAATGCAGTATCGACCACCCCTAGGCCCTATACACACGTTTCCAGAGGAACAGGGGCACGAGGAACCGTAAGCTGGAGTCTGTTGGCGAGCGGGCAGTGGAAGCTGGGCCGACGGTCTGGGCTTCGGAACAACGTAGCAGCCAGGCCCACTGCATAGACTCTTGGACGAAAGCCATTTCGAAGATTGACCATCAATGCTGATGCGCGCCCATTCATTCCTAGTTTCGAAGACCTGAACCTTTTCCCCGCGCTTCAGTTTGGAGATGACCTTTCCACCTGGTTGATCCCTGACATTGAGATTATCAGCACTCACAAAGTGCTCAGTTGCGGAAGCAGGAGCCGGGGTTGGCGGTGAGGCCGGGGAAATCGACGCTTGCGTATTCGGCGAGCTAAGAGCGTGTGGCTGTACCGGGGCTGGAGGCGTGTCTTTCTTCCCCATTGCCCACAGAACGGCAAAAAGAATCAGGAGCGGGACAAACCATGACTGGGACTTCTTGCGCATATCCATTGCTCTCATTCGGCACGTATTGCAACGGCTGTCTTCCTGACCAACCTGACGTCATTTACCTATTGCGAGCTTAGCCAAGCTTCCACTTTATGCAGCTAACCTTGCTAGAAAAGCTTCGCGCCTCCTGTGACGCACCAGATTGGCGATGGCGAAGGGATGATCCTGGCTGCAGTTGCCAGTGTGAGACTGTGCCAGATGCCTCGTTGTTTGTTCAGAGAAGACATCGAAGCAGGCAGGTTGGTGGAGGTGTTGGGAAACTACGAACCCGAGCCGGTAGATGTTCATGCTGTATGGCCGAAGGTTTCTCACCTGCGGCCAAAGGCTCGTTACGTGGTGGATGAGCTGGTCAAGGTTTGCGAGCACTGGCAGTGAGATTCATACCTGGTGACAATGGAGACCTGAGGTGCATCACCAATCGTTAGTTGATCCCAGCTGAAATGGTGTGTCACCGCACTATCTACCCGCTGAATAACCTTATGCGAAAAGCCCGTGACCGGGGCCGTCCACCTGACTCGATAACCGGGTTTTCATCTGATCGACCTAGCGCTCCCTAGGAACGTAGTAACCGTCGGGATACGGCAGCCGACCGTTTATGAATCTCACAAATTCGAGAAACGTAGCCAATGCAGCATGTAGCTCTTCTTCGGTTCCGATGGAGTTTTCCTTAAACGCATGGATCGCGTTTCTTCGACGCTGCACCATACGCACCCATGGCTCCCAATCTTCTTCCGGCGACCATATTTTTCGCTTGAAGAAGATGATCAGTGGTTCTAGGCTCACCCCGTCTGGATCGAGAGTATTTCCGGTTCTACTGCTCTTGATAGCTTGGGTATCTGCTAAATAGTCTTTGTAGTAGACCGACAACAGCAGCTTCATCTGCCCCTCAACTAACGCGCCAAGGTTTGCCCAAGCTAGGATTAGCTGGCCATCGCTCAATGTGCCGCACCATGAACTCAGCTGTTCCGCTAGCGAGCTTTGCCATTCAAGCATGGACTTGTTCAACAACTCGGCGGCTTCAATTGGCGCCCACCCATGAGCACCCTTCCAAAAGTCCATCATGCGCCGGATCAAGGTTGCGATGCGTTCTACTGTCTCGGGGAGGGGAAAGGTGCCAGCGTTCCTATGAATCATATGAATAAAAATCCTGAGTTCAGACCGAGAGGTGGTAGGCCCGCTCGTTGCCTTCTTGGGCGAATCGGCGTCTTCGACCTACTGCGAGCTTTGCCATGCTTCCATTTTTTTCAGCTTACCCTGTTCAAGCAGCTTGGGTTTCGCCAAGTAAAGCATCGCGAGTAATAACTGTCGTTCTGCTTGGGATGGAAACCATTCAGCCACCTCGACGTTGCAGTGCTTGGAGTCGCTCAGTACCCATTTCACTATCATGTCGGCAGCAGCCCTGTAATGGTCAGCCATGTAGAGCCGCCGTCCTTCAACACGAAATTTACGATCAGCTAGCTGATCAGTTACGTCAGTGATGCCCGCATCACCGAAGAACGCATCGGTATCTGGGTAGTGAATCCCTGCAAGCGATACTTTGGCGACCCCTGCCTCTCGGTCAAAGTACGACAGGAAGTGCCACCCACCAGTGGTGCACCCTGGGTGAGGGAAATTGATTGCGGCCTTGCCAGTTATGTAGTGCCGGCGAGAAACGCGTTTGAGGTCAAAATCGAAGAGCGGTTGCACCATGTGACATGCCTCTGTGCACCTGTGCTACTGATTGCCAGGACACACCCTGAAGACGGAAGACTGAGGCGCAGCAAGTTTCCATCGGGCTCAGCCTCTGACGCGACTTAGAATCACCCCCATCTGAACTTTGCTAGGCACAGCCCCATGGACGAAGACCTGATCTGCCACCAATGCTTGAACGAAGCCTATCTCATTAGATTGATCAGGCGAACCGGCGTGACTGCTGAGTGCTCGTTCTGCCTAAAAAAGCGTAAGGCTATCCCATTCGAAGACCTGATCAACATGGTCGACAATGTCCTCCAGAAGTATTGCCACCCTGGAGCGATATACAATCAGTACGATGACAATGGTAAGCGCTCTGAGACCGAGCAGACCGGGGATCCCCTTGTCTTCCATGTCGCAGAATTGCTTGGCTTGAATGAGGATGACCCGGTCGTAGAGCGTGTGCTCTGTGACCTGAACGAAGGCTCCCATTACGACATCATGCAAGGAGGCGAAGCGAGGTACAGCGATGATGAAAACTATGAGTGGAGAGTGATTCGACCAAGAGATGCAGAAGCTCGATGGCTGAATTTTCAGAACGAAATGAAGCATGGAAATCGGTTTTTTAGTCAGCATGCCAAGGGTTTTCTGGACTGGCTGTTTCGAGGAGTTTCATCCTTCAAAAGCCCTGATGGCTCGATGTCCGTTGTCAGAGAGCTTGTCGATGACCAGATCTTTCGTGCTAGACGCTGTGATTCCGCTTCAGAGTACGACTCGATCATTAGTAAGCCTGCCGCAGAACTCGGCCCTCCACCCAAGGAGGCCGCAGGTGCTGGCCGAATGAACCCTAAAGGGTTGGCCGCTTTTTATGGAGCTTTTGACCGAAAGACCTGTGTCGCCGAGCTTCGCCCGCCAGTCGGAGGACGAGTCGTAAGCGGCGAATTCAAACTCACAAGACCCGTTCGCGTCCTGGATTTCATCGCACTGGATGAAGCCTACGAAGCGAGGCCGTTGAGTGCGTTTGAAGCCAACTACGAAGAGCAAATGGGTAGGCGCATTTTCTTGAAAACGCTCCACGCAAAAATTACCGTTCCTGTGCTTCCGAACCAGGAACACGAATACCTGGCTACCCAAGTCATGGCAGAGTTCCTAGCTACACAATTCGACCCGCCGCTCGACGGTGTACTGTTCGAATCCGCTCAAGTGCGGAAAGGCACTAACCTGACCCTTTTTAATCATGCGGTGGTGGCTTCACTCGAGCCTCGAACTGCTTTCACGAACCTAGATGACTTGCTTAGCACCAACTCATCGCAGACGCCTGCGATTGAGTACGTGCCTGACACGTTGGTAAGGCATAACGTTTGTCGAGTGAGATTTATAACCGATGATCTGACGCGTGAGGATGGCCAGCCCGAGTCTGATGAGCAGTACGACGATTGGGATGAGTATTAATTCGAGTCGTCTGGGGCAGTCGGGTTAAACTGGCGCTGATCACTCAGTCCGGTTTCTTCCGATTAAGACTCAATATTGGCCGAACACCAGCTCCCCCGGTGGCCTGCGGCTGCTGCTCGCTTGCAGTTTCAGCTGCCGGTGGAATCTCCACTTGGCGAATTCTGGCAGGCTCGCGTTTCGGCGCTGGGTTTGCACCAGGCTTGTGTTGATCGTCCGCTTTCACTCTGACGGAGATTTTCACCACTGGCTTATCGTGCCGAGATTTCTTCTCTGGCTTGGTTGCCGTCGTGTTCTCATCGCCCCTCATCGCAACTTCGACCTGAGCTGACTGAGCCACTACAACGGCCTCTGGCCTCACTTCCCCGGTTTCTACAGCACTAGCCTGTCCAGCTGCGCGCCTAGCGGCTTCCTTCCAGTTATTCCAGTCGGCCACAGCAGCCGGCAATCGGTCATTGGCTTTGAGCCAGGTGCATAAACCTGGGTCGATCCACTGCACGATTTCCGTAATGTCACGATGCAGAAAATAGATCGGTTGCCACAAAAGCGGCTCGTGATGAAAGCATCGATTACGTAAATCCCTTGCATTGTTCAGACGGCTGCGGATGACATCTGCTTTCTTGGAATTCTTGGGAGCGTGGTGAAAAACCCGCATAAGGGGCTTCGATACGTCCGGAAAGGCTTTCCGGTTAAACAACGATGTCCAGAAGCCGAAGCTCAGTTCGGCGGTAATGTCGTCCGCACTGGCAGTCACCCCTCGTTTCTTCAGAGATGTCCGTGCGTCTGCCACCTTCTCATAGCTGGAGGCGAGGTCACCGTTGGTGCTGCCATCAAATTCTTCAAACCAGTCTTCGCGCTGGTACTCACGCACCATTTCGCGCTGAATGGCGTTCCGCAATGCCACTTCAAGCACGTGAAAAATCGAGACCAGGGACTCCGCAATCCGCATGTTATGCACGTAGGCTTGAGCCGCGTGATCCTGATTGCCCTGATGCCCTTTGAGGTAGCGGCTCATTCTTGGAGTGGAGAGCTTCGCCTCCAACGTTTGCCAGACCATCTACCCACAAGCTCCCTTTAACGCCATAAATTTTCACATGCGGATGCGATGGTACAGGCAGGACTCACAGGCGGAAAGCAAAATGCCATAACTGGCCGGCGCATGAGCTTGCCACGGGTTTCGCAGGCCAGCGGAAATGACTTCAGAAGGAGTTTATGCAGGCCAAGGTTTCTGTGATTTTTTCGCTTCCTAAGCCAGGATTTGAGCCTTCATTTCCGAAATTGGGGGTTGACGTGTATGTCGATGCTGGTAATCTAACCCCGCTGCCCTAGGAACCTCCACTCCCGCGCTACACGAAGCGGTGAAGAGACTAGGTTATGTGACGGCCCCGTTCTACGGGGCCTCCTCCTTTCTGGCGGTTGAGTTTTTCACCCGCTACGCTTCTGATTACTTCTTTATTACTTCTACTTTCCGTACTCCGCTCCCAATGCGTGGGAAGCTTCAACTCCCCCCACAGAAAACGCCAGAAAGCTCTCTAACTTAAATCCCAATCTGGGGTTTCGAAAGCGATAGCTCTTCGTATAAAATGAATGTGCAGCCCTAGGAACCTCCACTCCCGTGCTACAAGAAGCGGTGAAGAGACTAGGTTATGTGATGGCCCCGCTATGCGGGGCCTCCTCGTATCTGACGTTTGAGTTTTGCTTCTCCCTATAACATCTCAGGCCAACCTCGATCAGGCTGAAAAGCGGCGATGACGAAGAACCTGGAGATATTCAAGTCGGGATTGAGAGCGCTAAGCCATCGGCGGGAAGGGGCTCGGGCTCCAAACGCGTGGCTATCATGCGGCACCAGGCATGCGGAATGTCAGCCCAAAGGGTCGAAACGTGGCCTGCCGTGTCTCGACTCACGACAGCCCTTCCGCCTGGGGCGACAAGCTACAAACACTCCCTGCCTCATGGAAATTTGGAGGAGGCCGCATGACCCACGATGAACTCCGCGAGCTTGAGAAAGCTAGGCGAAAAACACTATGGGCACTCGCCAGTCTCCACCTGGGTGATCCTAACGCATCCGAACCTCTAGCCATCCTGGATCACCTCGGCGACCTGGAACAAAACAGCACAGTGTCCACCCTTGAGCTACTCGACCTAAATATGGTTCGCGACTCTGTCCCAGTGAAACGCCATCCCTCTGGCATCGATATAGTCTTGGAACTTGAAATCCCCGAGCCTTGGAGAGAGCGTTTCCTGCAAGCCAGTATCGGATCAACGCGACTTCCTGAAGGGGCATATGCGTGTGACTGGGAGAAGTTTCTAGCTGAATGGGAACTTGAGATGCAGCATCTTCAGAACCACCGTGATGCACAGACTGCTAGCGGCTAGAGTGGCTAGTCCGAGCGATAATAACACTATGCATAAACAGCCCCTGTAGCCTGGTGTAGTCGCACCCTCCATACACGAGCCGCAAGATGGAGCAGCCTTCGTGTTTTATCGATTTCGAGGCATCAGCGATAGCCCCGGATAGCTATCCCATCGAGGTGGCTGTCGTATCGAGTAAGACCTCTTTCAGCTCGCTGATCACGCCAGCTCGTTACTGGACGCACTGGTCGTTCGATGCACAAGATATGCATGGTCTATGTCAGGATCAGTTGCGTCAGCGAGGTGATGCCCCGGTTGCTGTGGCGAGACATATGAATCAGCTGTTTTCAGGGCAGGCGCTTTGCAGCGATTCACCTCAAGACGTTTTTTGGCTCGATGTCCTCTACGAGGCACCGGAACTGGTGCCCACCTTCGAGTTGAAGCCTTTGGAGGTTTTTGTGGGCAGGGAGGCTGCCAGTGAAATCTACCGGCGACTGCCGACAACCAGGCACCACCGAGCCTTGAATGACGCAACTGCTTTGATGAACGCCTGCCGTGCTTTTTTTAAGCTTGAACTTTCGAAGGGGTGGAATCCATTGAGCTTCGGATCTAGATCAGTCTGAGTGTCCGCTTGAATCGAAGGCAGGGTAGGTATGGCAAGCGAAGCGCGCAGGCGTGTGGGATGGACGCCCGAAGGGCCGAGACCTTGGCATCGCCAGGGCTCGGTACACGACAGCCACTCCCCGCAGGGGGCACGCCCCAACTGAAAGCGCAGGGTCATCAAAGTTCTGCATCCCAAGCATCCATCGCCTCACTCAAAGTCGCGTACCACCGGAGATCACCGAGCTGTAAGGCATTCGCGATTTGCCTGTTGGTATTGCCGTCGGCCCAAGTCGGGAGACTCTCTATGGCTCCAGTGAACATGCTTGCTGTAGCGACAGTGAACCGCCCCGTACTCGTAGACTGGAGGCACACGTAGCGCACAGCGGCGCCACTATGGAGCCGACGCCAAGCCACCACCTCGATACAGTCCATGACCCTCATTGGGGCCACTGCAGCGGGACTGGCTTCGCGTTCTTCTACGTTGAATGACCCGCTAGGCGCTCCTGGTTTGTGGGCAAAATGCTTCAACTGCTCACGTGAGGCGATTATCTGATCTCGGAGCTCTTCGGGATCGATGGACATTCCGCCCTCTGGTGTCACCTTGAGGGTCTTCAAGGAGTTCGCCGCCCGGATGAACTCGCGTTCACGCGCTTTCTCACGCTCGGGGCGGCGGTCGGGGCTGATGACGCTCCAAAGCGTTGTGAGCAACTTCAATGACATTCTCCTACCTTGAGGCATTGGGCGCGGATCCTGCGATCATACAAGGAGGGTAAGGCGCCTGAAGCGAAAGCCCTGCCCGCAATATTGTAGGGCTAACGACCTGTTTGGTATTCAAACCGAGAAGCCAACACAGAGGGTGTCGCTTCGGTTTGGGCGAGCTACTCCCTGCTGCATGATGTTCTGCGTGCTTAGGATCAAAGCCAGCCGCTTAGATCGGGAGACGGCTGTGTACAGCATGCTTCGTTCCACAAATTCGCTTTGACTCAGAGTGCAAAGGATCGACGTCTCGTACTCGCTGCCTTGCGCCTTATGAATGGATATGGCGTAGGCAAGCTTCATTCCCAGCACGAACAAGTCCATCCTGGACAGGGTCACTTCGAACCCATTGAAGAAAAACACACCTGAAGTCTGGCCATCGATTGACGTAACGCCAGTCATAATCCCGGTGTTGCCATTGAACAAATTATGTTCGTAGCTATTCTGGGTGACGATGACGGGGTCGTTAACTCGCAGCCAGTATTTGCCCATCCAGATGCCTTGCGTCTCGTCTGTATGCTGGAGGGCGCTTTGCAGATGTTTGTTTATCTTGTGCCCGGAATCCGGCATGCGATCAGACATGTGTGGCGTCAGGATCTGAGCGTCAGGGATGATCTGCTTGATCTTCGCGAGGTGTGTCAGCATGTCCTGCGTGTTTGTGCAGGGGATCAGATAAACCCCATCGCGCTCGCCATTCCAGAATGGCAAGGTATCCAGATGACCAGATCTAATCTTCATGGCGATGTTCTGAAGGTGACTGTTCTGGATAGACCTGTGAACCTTTATCAGGTGGGTCGACGGTATCGCCTTCGATTTGGCCAGTGCATGGAAGAAGATTCCATAACCTACCGGTGATAGCTGACCAGTATCGCCTACGAGCAAGAGAGACAGTTCTTTCTTCGCGAAGGCATTCAGCAGTTTCAGCATCAAGGCGATGTCTACCATGCTGGATTCATCAATGATTACCAGAGGGTCGCCTCCAGTGCTGATCCCTGAGCTTGCGGTGCTGATTTTGATTAAGAAGCTGTGGATCGTGTAGGTGTCTCGGCCAACAGACTCCTTGGCGCGCTCCTTGGCTTTTCCACTCAGTGCTAAGACATGCACTGGGCGGTGCTGAGAGGCTATATCAACGATGGCTTTCAGCACCGTTGTCTTGCCCGTACCGCCAAATCCAGTCAGCGTGCTGATGCGATTAGTAAGCGCCATCAGCACTGCATTTTTCTGGTCTCGGGTGAGTGGGTATCCAGACGCGCTCTCGCTATGTGCGCAGCGATCTTCAATCGCTTGCTCCAGTTCCTGCGGAGAGCCGTGAAGCAATGAGGCCTGAGCGGACAGTAGAGTCGCTACTCGCTGCTCTAGTTTACTTTCGACAAGGGCCGCTCCCAGTGGCTGGATAAGCGTCGTTCCTTGATGCTTCTTAACGCATACAGCACGCCTTTGTAGGGCGCATTCGATAGCTTGGTCTACCAGTCTGGCGGATGGAAGCTTCTGAATCAGGGCGGCTTTTAGCTCTTCTATTTCGTATGCGGTATGGCCCTGATCCAAGCGCACATAGAGCAAATTCTCCACAAGGCCGGCCAGCCTGCGTGGGTCATCACGAGGTATGCCTAGCTTGGCTGCTGCTGCGTCTACTATTTTCCACATGTTCGGGTGGATGCCTTGAAACGCAATGAGGCTGTACGGATTAAGCTTTAGGCGCTCTACCGTATCCGTCTGGCAAACCTTGAGAATACTTTTGGCGAGCCCAGGATCGAAGTCGTGCTCCATGAGAAATTCAATTGTTGAAATCTCATCCTGCAGTGTCCTCCAGGCATCCACGACCTTTTGGGCGAGATCAGGATTAATCAGTTCCGCCAGGTGGCTGACTCTGCCTGCAGTCAATGCCTGAGCAAGGTTTTCTGCGCCAAATGCCCTGACCAGTTTCGAGACTTTCGCTTTGCCGAATGACAGCCCGCGAAATGCAGGATGCTTTATCAGCAATCGTTCCACATATGCCGCTATGGGCAGGTTTACGATGTGACAGCTTTCGATCAGAACGAAATCCCTGTACTGATCATGCCCTGTGATCGAGCCTTTGAATTGCCAGCATTCACCGGGTTGAGGAATGCGGGTGATGACTTTATAGCTTGCTCTGCATGTGTAAATTTTGTTTTGGCCAATGATGCGCCCGGAAAAGACTGCACCGCCAAAACTGCCTGGCTTCACCGAGCTCACCTGGATTATGCTCGACAGATTGCTCATAGGATGAATGACCGCCCGGAGTCGATCATCAAGTCCTGCTGGCTACTGATTTCTTGTGCAGATGTCCGAAGCAACCGCAGCTCGGCAGAGAGTCGCTCAACTTGCTCGCGAAGCAGTTCGTTTTCCTTCGACTTTTGCTCAAGCATTACTCGCAACCGGTTCGCTTCGCGACTTTTCGAATCCGCCATATCAACCGCCAGAGACTCAGGGTCTTTGGCCGCAAAAAACTCACTGCCTATGCGGCGAATGTCCTTCGCGATGACCTGTTCCAGGGTCTGGCCCTGGGAGCAAAAGACCTTCTTTGCGCTTTCTGAAAACCACTGCCTACGATTACCACATTCATCAGCTATTTTGCTGAAGTTGACGGCGCCAAACTGATTCACAGGGAATTTTTTTCCAGCCTGTTCAAGCTGCAGCACGTAGTCCCTGTAGCGGTCGTACGGAGAGCGCTTTTGATCACTGGTCGCCATTTTTGCTTTCCTTGGCTTTCATCCAAAGGACGAAGGGTTCGGCAATGTCTCTTGGAACAAGCCCTTCAGCAGGTTCGAGATCATCAAACGTGCAGGTGATTTTCTCGGCCTTTATATCAACATCGAACATGCCATCGCTTTTTTTGAGCACTTGCAGGAGTACGCGGCATGTCTTATCAAATTTCGCCATGAAGCCTTGATCGCTATTTTTTGCGTCTGGCAGGGCTACTGCCGAGACTCCATGACTACGGAGGGCTGAGCGAAGCGCTTCATTTTCCTTCCTAAGCCTGTCCGCTTCAGATTGCAACTGGTCTGCCCGCTGTACAGCAAGCTTCCCAACAAGCTTGTCCTTCGTGGATTCCATGTTGCCGGAAGAGTCCCAGTGCTTGTAGAACAGTGGGCCGATCAGCGCCCAATAATCAGTGCTCTGGACAAGTGTACGGTAACCAATCTTCTTCTCGTTCACGGGGAGTTCAGCGTTGTATAGTTCTGCACAAAACCTAGAAAAAGGAGTAACGCCGGCAAAAGAAGTTTTCCCTGCGAACGTTTTCAGTCTCGGGACGACCTCATCCTTGATCCGGCTTATCCTGTAGTCGCGACTCTTCTTCTGAGAGCCTGCAAAGCGGTTCTGACCAGGTTTTGCACCCTTGCTCATGCCGGGACACTCCCAGGGCTCGAAATTAGCCTAAGAATTGAATTAGGGCGATCCAAGGCCATGGGCTTGGTCATTGCATCGCTCAAGTCATGCAGCGAGAGGCCGAGCACTTCACAAGTAGATCGAATCAGGCCCCTGAATTCATCGATCAACGTGAATCCAGTAGGGGCTTCTTCCAGCATGCGATTGAAGTCTCCGGTGAACGCCAAGAGCTTGTTTCTCGCCACCTTTATCTGCTGATTCAGTTGTGGGGTGAAATACTCTGCATGGGTTTTGGCTTCGGCAGTACGGGCGATCAGGTTGGAAAGGGAGTGCTCCTTCAGTTCTAGGCGCTCCAGATGTTCCGAGACGAGTTCTGGCTTTTCTACCAGGAAACTCTCGCGCGTTTTGATCTCGCTGTACATCTGTTCAAGGCAGTGGGCAGTAACGCTCCAAGAGATGATCTCCGCAGCTAGGAATTTTCGACGATTTGCTTTCTGCACAAGGCTCTCGGGAGATGCGCCATTCTTTTTAGCCTCGACGATATACGCCTCCAATTCGCTGCACTCGTCTGTCAGCGCACGGATCTGGCCGTGGATCCTAGGCAAGTGGTCGACGGTCTTGACTGAGTAGTAACAACCCCCACATGGCGTACTCACTCCTGGTATGGCGCCCAAATCTCTCACTATGTCCGAAGGGCAGTTATTGCCAAATGGGCATATGTGAGTTGGCATAAACGAAAGCGAGTCGATAGGTCGCTGCTTAGCAGTCTTAACTCCAGACAAAACATCATCTTTGGTTTCGTGGTCAAATGAGATTGCCCCGAAATCGACCAAGGCTTGGTCTTTGTTACGACGAAATGCCTGCTGAAGCTTGGAGGCGACATCTTCGGCCTTTATGGAGGAAAAAGCCGGAAGATCCAAGCTCCACCCATGCTCTACGCTCATTTTTTGATATTCAGCTACCGTTTTTAAGTAAGCTGGATCGACTTTGGCGTAATACATAACGTGTGCTTCGGTAGCCTGTCCTGTAACGTGTGCGCCAATAATATGAGGCGGAAGAACTCTTATATATTCAGATACAACTGACACGCGGCAGGAGTGCGGAGTGTGCTCAATCAGTTTACAGGCCTCCGATTCGAGTTTCACTGCGGCTAAGTAGTCCTGAGGGGTCTCAAGCGAAATAAAATCCCCTAAAGCTTCAGGCATGGAGTTGGTTGTATTGATTCCAAGTTGGAATCTGCAGAATAGGTCAAAAGAATATACTAACCTCTTGAAATATTTTGCGTAAACAGCGGGTGTCAGCACCCCTGGTGTTTCACCTCGTGGAAATATAGATATTATTTTTCCAAAGATACTGTCTTCATGATAGTCATACCACACAGGCTCATCTATGGATGGATCATTAAACCATTTAAGCATTTCTTTCTGGCGATCCAGGAGCGATATCACGCTACTAGAGACTGTAGCATCCCAAGCACCATTCACCTTGTCGGTATTGACACGGAGCTTGCATATTGGCGGTAGGGGGCGAGAGCGATCCACGTGTGTGTCGTACGTACGCTTATCTAGCCAGCGAATGTGAATGCTTCGAATGCCCGTTTCAAGAGCGACAATGTTGTGGCGAATATAGTTTAGCTGTGGGTAGAAAACCCATTTGCCTTCACGCTCTCTGGCATGCTCCATGATTGGCACGGCGAACCTAGGCAGAAAGTTCAGACGCTCGTATTTCATGGGACGATTAATATCGGATTTTGGTTGTGAAGCGTCAAATAGTGGGTTTCGGTAAAAAACAACTGGCACGTAGCCATGGTTCTCAGTCTGAATGACTTTGTGTGCTTGATTCCAGTTGGGAGTCTCGAAATCAGGTCTGTATTCTTTGTCGTATATATTTATCTGTTCGAAATGAACTTTTTCGGCGAGAAAGGTCGAAAATGATTCGATTGCATAACAGTATTGAAGAAGGTAGGGGAAGTGCTCAGAGCTAAAGGCCGGTTTATTTGAGCTGGAGTTTCTTTTGACTACTGGGTAGTCAATTTCGAGTATGGGATTAACGAAGCCGGTAAGGCTGTTGTCAGCTTTTGAACTTACAACTAAATAATCAAACAAGGCCTCTATGTGGTAAAGCATGGTTTGAACTGTGGCGTTCGACCGGCCAGTCCGCAGGTAGCTGAAAAAACCTTCATAACCATCACCCTCCATATGATTTCTATTGAGATCTTTTGGAGGTGGAGGGAGGTTTCCTGTGGCCGCAGGATATACGTCAAACAAGAATGTATTAAGAGTCGCAAAGGTTTTATCATAATGATGGTATGATTTCATCCCACGTGCTTTTTGCAACTGTACAAACTTATCTTGATATTTTAACCACGCATCAATACTGCTTTTGTGCTCGTCTGGATAGGCGAATTCACCTGAAGTCAATGCTTTTTTGCTGGCTTTGATGTCGTTCTTGACGATTGCAGTACCTGAGCGGCATCTTTCAGGGTACAGTTTTTGTATGTAGCTCCAGAATGCGGCAGGAGATATTGGGTATCGGAACCAATCTCTATCACCCTTTCGTGCTAAAGCGACATGATCAGAAAAAGCCGAAACCTCTTCGGGATCAATATCTTCGATTTGATGCCAGTCGGTACACCGAATCATCCGCCATGCGTACCATTTAAAATTTTTCTCGGCGCCAGGCTTCATAACGGTAGTAATGTCGGGGATGCTTTTGTCAGATAGGTGAGCGATAAATGGTAGGCTCACCAATGCCAATACTTCTGAGTAAGATTTTGCGGCGAATTCATAATAATTTGCGCTTACATCGGAGTTGCTAGATATAGGTTTTCTCACGTCTGCCGGAAGGAGTATTGCCCGACCCAGCCAGAGGAAATGCAGAATAAGAAGGCAGTCTCTGCTAAGACGTTCCAGTGATGACTTGTTAAGCCAGTAATGGGAAGTTTTAGGAACCACCTCCCTTGCAATTCCGATATCTGGCGTTTTTTTTGAACAAACAAGTATCCTGTTCACCCATGCTTCATCATAAGTGGGTGCGGTCAAGTCGTTTAGATGTTCATCGAACAACTTTACAATAGATGCGTTATAGTATTCGTTTCGAGAAGAGCTTGTTATTTTGCTTGGAGGTATATGGTTGGTATTGAAGAGATCCTTGCAGACGCATTCTTTGGCTTTTGTGATCGCTTCTTTAATTGACGCCTCCAATACCTCACCGGTTTGTATGAAAACAATGTTTTTGGTGAGGTTAATCATGCTTCTTTCCTTCGATTCTAGCGGCTTCGTTCCGTAATATTTCAAGTTGTCGAGAGTGGAATTCTTCGCGGATTGTCTTCATTGAATCTTCTCCGCGTTGCGTTACGTATTGATTTGCGTGTTGCAAGTAAGCGTCGATGATGTCCGTATCGTGCTTGGCATATTTCATCGTCGATGTGACGCTAGAATGGCCCATTAGGATCTTCACATATGTGATAGGAAAACCTGTGGCCGCTTGGCCTGGAACTGGCATGTAGTTAAGCGTGTAGGTGCCATACATGTGCCTCAGAGAATGCATGCTAATCCCTGTCAGATTCGCTATGCCAGCCTTCTTGGCATAGCTCTTGAAGGTCTTGTCACGACTGCTTCTGTCACTGGCAAAATAGGGTCTTCCGTCTGAGCTTTGAAAGACGAAATCATGGTCGACGCTGGAGTTGTATTCCAGAGTGAGGTACTTCTCAAGATTCTCCCAGAAAATCCGAGCAAACGGCTCAATCATGTAGGTCAGCTCGGTGTCGCGCCCCTTCCATGCCAGAAGCTTGTACTCATCCTCAGTGAGGCCTGGCGTCTTTCGAGCAAAGGGATCTCTAAGGAACACAGCGAAGTCGTCACTCTCAATATCACACATCCGAATCTGCAAGGCCTCACTTGATCGAGCACCCGTTGCACCGAGAAGGGCGTAGATAGTCATGTCACGATAGAAAGTCTTGGCCTTGTTTGGTTTGGCCTGTCTGACCAGATCAACAGATCGTTCGATGGGGAATGCGACGGTTTTGTACGGCTGCTTGTCGTTTTTCCTGTCCCTTCGCTTGGCTTGAGGGAACAGCGTCTCCCGTTTCCGCTTAGGCAGCACGGCGTTTAGTGAGTCGCGGATGACCCCGGCCAGCCATGAGTTGGCCTTTTGCGCAGATATCTCGTATTGGCTTCGATACTCAGCTTGGTTGGTGTAAAACGCGCCAAACAACTGGTCTGGTGAGACTTTATTTTTAGACTCTGCGACCTGTAGGAACCAGCGGATCGACGACTCGATTGTCTGCGAGAGCGAGTTGTGGCTGGTGATTCTCTCCTTCCCGAGGCTGCTGGCCAATCTGCTGGCTATTGGATTAGCAGCCCCCTTCCCGAACAGCAGGAATGCCTGGTAGCTGTAGATGATGGTCTCGATGGTGACCTCGACATCTGCAGGGAATTGGGTCTGTGATGCCTCGTACACATAGTCAACGAATCGGGCTACGTGTTCGGCGTAGACCTTCGCGGTGTTGAGGGCGTAACCCTGACGTGCCAGCCATAGCGTGTAATGGGAGAACGGTTTGAGCTCTCGTGCTTCGTCGGGCAAGTCCGGGTTGATGTGGAGTAGTAGGTAGCGAGCTTCGCTTGTCTGAGGGGCATCAACCAGGATGAAGTTCTTCATTTGCACCGTATTCCAAATGCCACACCTTTTTTTCAGCATTGTGCAAGGACGGTTCAAGTGTCAACAAAATTGTTCGCAAGCGATTTCTTCGGGCTTTCGGCTTCCCATCATCAGCAGAAGACAGCTAGGCGATTGGTCAGTGGGTTTCGAGGTTTGGAGGGTGATGTCGGCACCCTGGGCAAGACGTTTTCGTTTGCAAGAAACGAAAAAAGCCAGACCTAGTGGTCTGGCTTTAAGATTGGTGGGCCTCCCCGGAGTCGAACCGGGCACCAACGGATTATGCGTACCAGCTACAGTTTTCACTGCCCCTTTCGGGTTTGTGGTCTGGACTGTCTCTTGCCTTTACGGCTCGCCCGTACAGTCTCTACACCTTCCTCTTGCGAGGCTTGGCTCGGGATTACCACGTCGAAACAGAGGCTTCCCCGAATTTGAGCGATTCTACCAAGGGACAGAGTTAACTTACCCCAAGGCAACCCATTCGCTCAGTACCATGCCCAAAGGGGTTAGGTACTGATCTGCTAAGTCCGCTGCTCTAACCAACATGAGCTAGAGGCCCAAAGTACATCATGAAGCTATCAAATCCACGCTTCAAATACCACACTGGTATTCATACCACATAAGAACCGTGGACCAAAGGATTATGAGTCCTCTGCTCTAACCAACTGAGCTATAGGCCCTCAGTAGGTCGCGGATTATAGCGACGGTTTCTCGGCTGTGCTATCCGAAAAATCCGATACGGTTACACGAAGAAACGTTGCTGCGAATTCTTCCGGCGGCAGCGGCAGGCTGACGATGTAGCCCTGGATCTGTTCACAGCCTTCGGCGGCGAGAAATTGTTGTTGTGCCTGGGTTTCCACACCTTCAGCGATAACCGTGAACTGCATGCTCCGGCCCAGTGCGATGATCGCCCGGACGATGGCCGCATCGTGGGGGTCATCGGGCAGTCCGCGGACAAACGACTGGTCGATTTTGAGGATGTCCAGCGGCAGCCGTTTGAGGTAACTGAGCGAAGAATATCCGGTGCCGAAGTCATCAATCGCCAATTGAACGCCGAGGTGTTTGAGCTGGTGTAACACCGCCAACGCCTCTTCGGCCTGACTCATGATGAAGTTCTCGGTAATTTCCAGTTGCAGTAAATCCGGTTGCAGGCGGTTGTCGTTGAGCAGCTGTTCGATGCGTCCGAGCAGATTCGGCTGACGCAATTGCGCACCGGCGAGGTTCACCGACAGCGGGCCGAGGCTGTCGTAGACCTGACTCCATTCGAACATTTGCCGGCACGCCGTCTCGAGCACCCAGTCACCAATCTGCAGGATCATGCCGTTCTCTTCGGCCAGCGGAATGAAGTGTTCTGGTGGCACGTCGCCGAAGGTCGGGTGACGCCAGCGGATCAGCGCTTCGGCACCGACCAGACGATGATCGTCGAGGCTGATTTTTGGTTGGTAGTAGAGAAACAGTTCATCACGTTCAATGGCCCGACGCAGTTCATGCTCAAGCGCAATGCGCTCGCTGGCCTGGGCGGTGAGGTCGCGGGTGTAGCTCTCGACGCGGTTGCGGCCCTTGGCCTTGGAGCGGTACATCGCCGCGTCGGCGTTTTTCACCAGTGTGGCGACGTCGCAACCGTCTCGAGGATAGAGGCTGGTGCCGATGCTGGCACTGATGAAGAATTCATGTTCACCGGCCTGGAATGGCGCACCGAAGCAGTTGAGCAGTTTGGTTGCGATGTTATCGGCGTCGCTGGCCTGTTGCAGGCCGGGTAACAGAATGATGAATTCGTCACCGCCCAGACGCGCCACGGTATCGATGTCTCGCAATTGCTCCTTCAGGCGCACGGCGATGCCCTTGAGCAGCAGATCGCCGACCGGGTGGCCGAGGCTGTCATTGATGTGTTTGAAGCGGTCGAGATCGAGAAACAGCACGGCGCCCTGACTGCCGTTTTCCTGCTGGCTGTTCAGTGCCATCAGCAAGCGGTTTTCGAACAGCGTGCGGTTCGGCAGGCCGGTAAGCGGGTCGTGATGCGCCTGATAGTCGAGTTTGGCTTGTGCATGTTTGAGGCTGGAGATGTCGGCAAACACCGCAACAAAGTGGGTAATGAACTTGTCGCGATTGCGCACAGCACTGATGGTCAGCCAGCTGGGGTACAGCTCGCCGTTCTTGCGCCGGTTGGAGATCTCGCCTTGCCAGTGGCCTTCATCGGTCAACTGGTGCCACATTGCCGCGTAGAACGCGCTGTCATGCAGGCCGGAGGCGAGCAGACGCGGTGTATGCCCGAGCGCTTCGCTTTCGCTGTAGCCGGTGATTTCGGTGAAAGCGCGATTGACCGCACTGATGTGTTGTTGGGTGTCGGTGATCAATACGCCTTCAGCGGTACTTTCGAACACGGTGGCGGCCTGCTGCAGTTTTTCCTGCATCAGATGCCGCTCGGTAATGTCGCGGGCGATGGTCAGCATGCAGTCATCTTCGCCAATCGGCAGCGGACGGCTAGATACTTCACAGAGGCGGATCTGCCCGTCACTGCGGCGGATATGGCAGGTGAAGTCACGGACGAAGCCGTCGCGATGCAACAGATCGAGCATCTGTTTGCGTTCGTTGAGGTTGACCCAGATTCCCAGATCCAGTGCCGAGCGATCCACCGACATGGCGCTATTGAAACCGGTGATACGGCTGAATCCTTCGTTGACCTCCAGCAGCAGGCCGTCGCTCTGGCGTGACAGCAGCAAACCGTCCGGCGAAGCATGGAAGGCTTTGGCAAATTTCTCTTCGGAGGTTTGCAGTTGCTGTTGGGTTTCCTTGAGTTGGGTAATGTCTCGTACTACGACGACAAGCGCGGGTGTAGTGTCCAGATCAAACGGCTCGGCGGAAATCAGGCCGGTAAACAGTTGGCCATTGTTGCGGCGAAACGGCATCTCCAGATTACGAATGCTGCCTGCCTGCAGGCGCTGCAGCAGTCCGGGACCGACGCCGGGAATCCCCCAGATATTCAGCTCGGTCGCCGTTTGGCCCAGCACTTCTTCGGCTTTCAGTCCGATCTGTTCTTCAAACGCTTCGTTGACCTCCAGCAGGCAGCCATCGGACAGCCGTGCAATCACCAGAATGTCCGGGCATTGCTGAAACACCGAGGCGAACTTTTGCTCCGAGAGTCGCAGCGCCTCTTCGGTGCGCTTGATTTCGCTGATGTCGATCATCAGGCCGCGCATCACCGGCTCATGGCCATGCTCGATCAGGCTGACGATGTCGCGCACCCACAGGCAGCGGCCATCAGCGGTTATCACCCGATAGTCGACGATGTGATCGCGACCCTGGCGAAGCGCTTCTTTGCAGTAACTTTGTGTACGGGTCAGGTCGGCCGGGTGAATGATGTTGTGCCAGAAACCGGGAATCAACCAATGGGATTGTGGATAGCCAAGCAGGTCTTCGGCGTGGGGCGACACATAGCTGTAGGTGAAGTCGCTCATCCGTGCTTCCCAAGCGATGGCCGACAGGCTCTCGACCAGGCCACGATAGTGGTATTCGCTGCTGCGCAGTTCCTGTTCGAGGTCGATACGTCGGGCGATTTCCGAACTCAGGCGACGGTTGATGCGGATCACCACGGCGAGAATCGTCACCAACAGCAACAGACCCGGTAAACCGTAGATCAGCAGGTCTGACCAGAATGTCCGATGATCAAGGACGTTGCCGACCCAATGCTCCTGAATACTACTGATTTCATCAGGACTCATGTCAGCGAGGACTTTGTCGAGAATTCCCACCAGTACCTTGTTGGCGCGGGGGACGGCCATCGCCAGTTGGTAGCGATAAGGGGTTTCGCCGCTGACGTACAGACCGTCGAGCTTGAGCTGGCGCAGACTCCAGACGCTGGACGCGAGGTCACCGACGACGGCGTCCACTTCGTCGGTCGCCAACGCCTGCAATGCCGAACTGACATTGGGCATGGCCACCAGGTTCAGATCGGGGTGGTGGGTGCGCAGCAGTTCGTGGGGCGCGTAGTTTTCCACCACGGCGATCTTCAAGCCGTACAAGTCGTCGAGCTTGCGCGGTTGCGCGCCGCCGATGTGGGCGAGAATGACGATCGGAAAATCAAGATACGGGCGGGTGAACGACAGGTAGGTCTGACGCTCGGGGGTGGACATGATGCCGGGCAGGAGGTCGATCTTGCCCGATTTGACCTGTTCGAGCACCACCGTCCAGCTCACCGGTTCAATGGGCGTCAATTTGATTGCCAAGCGTTGGCGAATCACGTCGATATAGTCGGCAGCCAGGCCCTGATAGCGGCTCTGATCGTCGCGAAACTCAAAGGGCGGCCACGACGCATCGACACCCAGGCGCAAGTCCGGGTGAGCCGCCAGCCAGCTACGTTCTTCATCGGTCAGAGTCAGCGCGTCAGCCGTTGCGGTCCAGATCATCAGTGACAGCAAAAAAAGCACGGACGCCAATCTGGGCATAACGCTCTCGTTATGGCTCGGGGATGATTGTTTCGAGTGTAGACGGGGTATGCGGGGGAGGGGTGTTGCGAGGGATTTAATCTGCCATATAAACAAAACCCCCGGCCTGGGCCGGGGGTTCTGGTATCACTCGTCGAGGAAGGAGCGCAGATGCTCGCTTCGCGTCGGATGGCGTAGCTTGCGCAGCGCCTTGGCTTCGATCTGACGGATCCGCTCACGCGTTACGTCAAACTGTTTGCCCACTTCTTCGAGTGTGTGGTCGGTGTTCATGTCGATACCGAAACGCATGCGCAGTACTTTGGCTTCACGGGCAGTGAGGCCGGACAGCACTTCGCGAGTCGCTTCTTTCAGGCTCTCGACAGTGGCGACATCGATTGGCGACTGCATGGTCGAGTCTTCGATGAAGTCACCCAGATGGGAGTCTTCGTCATCACCGATCGGGGTTTCCATGGAGATCGGCTCTTTAGCGATCTTCAATACCTTACGGATCTTGTCCTCAGGCATTTCCATGCGTTCGCCCAGCTCTTCCGGGGTCGGTTCGCGACCCATTTCCTGCAACATCTGCCGGGAAATGCGGTTGAGCTTGTTGATCGTCTCGATCATGTGCACCGGAATACGGATGGTGCGGGCCTGGTCGGCGATCGAGCGAGTGATCGCCTGACGGATCCACCAGGTGGCATAAGTCGAGAACTTGTAACCACGACGGTATTCGAACTTGTCTACCGCTTTCATCAGACCGATGTTGCCTTCCTGGATCAGATCGAGGAATTGCAGGCCACGGTTGGTGTACTTCTTGGCGATCGAGATCACCAGACGCAAGTTGGCTTCAACCATCTCTTTCTTCGCGCGGCGGGCCTTGGCCTCACCGATCGACATGCGACGGTTGATGTCCTTGATTTCTGCGATGGTCAGACCGGTTTCGGTTTCCAGCGCGATCAATTTCTGCTGGCAACGAATGATGTCCGGTTGCACGCGACCAATGGCTTCGGCGTATTTGCTCTTGCCTTTGGCCAGGGCGTCGGACCAGCTTTCGTCGACTTCGTTGCTCGGGAACTGACGCAGGAAATCGGCGCGTGGCATACGTGCATCACGTACGCACAGTTGCATGATCGCGCGCTCTTGCTGACGCAGACGATCCAGGGCACTGCGGACACGCTCGACCAGGCCTTCGAATTGCTTCGGCACCAGTTTGATCGGCATGAACAGTTCGGCCAGTGCGAGCAACTCGGCAATCGCTGCCTTGTTGTTGCGACCGTGCTTTTTCAGGGCCTTGCGGGTGATTTCCATCTGGTCAGCCACGGCGCCGAAACGCTGGGCAGCGATGACCGGATCCGGACCGCTTTCGGCTTCTTCTTCGTCATCGGAAGATTCGGCTTCATCGTCGTCGGTGTCGTCGTCGGCTTTCGCCACTTTAGCTTCGACAGGCGGCGGCACTTCGGCAGGCGGCGCAATGCCGTCGTCCGGGTCGATATAACCGCTCAGAACGTCGGACAGGCGACCACCTTCGGTGGTGACGCGGGTGTACTCGGAGAGAATGTGGTCAACCGTGCCAGGGAAGTGCGCGATTGCGCTCATCACTTCACGGATGCCCTCTTCGATACGCTTGGCGATTTCGATTTCGCCTTCACGAGTCAGAAGCTCGACCGTACCCATTTCACGCATGTACATGCGCACAGGGTCAGTGGTGCGACCGATATCGGTCTCCACCGCTGCCAACGCAGCGGCTGCTTCTTCCGCAGCGGCCTCGTCGGTATCGGCGTCGGCCAACATAAGGGCGTCCGCATCCGGAGCACTCTCGTGTACGGGGATCCCCATGTCGTTAATCATGCGGATGATGTCTTCCACCTGCTCAGGATCTGAAATATCCTCGGGCAGGTGGTCGTTGACCTCGGCGTAAGTCAGATACTTCTGCTCACGACCCAGTTTGATCAACTCAATAATACGAGACTGCTGTTGCGCTTTTCCGGACATAACACCCTATCCACTGAAGGTCTTGGCGGGCAAAAAACAAGCCGAGGATTATACCTGAGCTATGACCTCACGCGCCAGTTGAGGTCGGGTTTGATGCGGAAACATTGCGACTTAGTAGGTCGCGCAGTTGGTTTTTCTCTTCAACGCTCAGTTCGCTTTGACGCGCTTTCCTGAGCAACTGTTCCAGATTTCGCTCGCGTTGGCGGGCTGACAAGCTAGTAATGGTGTCGAAAAACTGTTGTTCAAGGTTATCGCCGTCAATCAGCCACTCCTTTTCTGCCAAAGCCTTGAGCAAGCGTCCCTGTTCAGTGCCGTGCCATCGCGCGATCAACTGAAATGAGTTTAGCTTGGGATTCTTCTGTACAGCTTCGAGCAGGGCCACAAGTAACTGGGCGTTGGTCTGATTCTCGTCCGCAATGTGCCCGGCATCTTCGACGCGCTTGGCCAATTGCGGGTGATGAAGCAGTGTGCGCAGGGCGGTCAGGGTTGGCGACTCGACGCCAATCGGTGTGCGCGGGCGCTGCTGATCGCGATCACCGCCACGTTTGCCGTTCTTGTCCCAGGGCTTTTTGTCCCACTTCTTGCCGCCAGCACCGGGCTTTTTCGGCGTCCACTCCTGCTGCGGCACATACATGTCCTGTGCCTGCGGCTGATGGTAGTCGCTGTAGTCCGGCATCGCATCGTAATCGATGCCCGGATCGTAGGCAGGAGGCGCTTCCTGCGGTGCGCTTTGTGCCAGCTGACTGACGGTTTCGCTGCTCAGGCCGGTAATTTCGGTCAGGCGCTGACGCATCAGAATACGCAGGTTGGCGCCCGGCACTTTATCGATCAGTGGTGCGGCGAGGGTGGCCATGTGGGCCTTGCCTTCGAGCGAGCGCGGATCGGCTTCTTCGGTCAATTGCTGGAAGAAATAATCCGCCAGTGGCTGAGCGTGCTGATTGATCCGGGCCTTGAAGGCGTCAGTGCCTTCGGCGCGCACCAGGGTATCCGGGTCTTCGCCTTCGGGCAGAAACAAAAAGCGCGCCCGGCGGCCGTCTTGCAGGCTTGAAAGCGTTGCTTCCAGGGCGCGCCACGCGGCGTTGCGGCCGGCCTGGTCGCCGTCGAAACAGAACAACACGTTCGGTACGACGCGGAACAGGCGCTTCAAATGTTCTTCGCTGGTCGCGGTGCCCAGCGTCGCGACGGCATTCTTCAGCCCCTGCTGTGCGAGGGCGATGACGTCCATGTAACCTTCGACGACGATGATTTCGTCGAGGTTGCGGTTGTTCTTGCGTGCTTCATAGAGGCCATAGAGTTCCTGGCCTTTATGGAATACCGGGGTTTCCGGTGAGTTCAGGTATTTCGGCTTGTCGTCGCCGAGTACGCGGCCGCCGAAAGCGATGATCCGCCCGCGGGTGTCGCGGATCGGGAACATTACGCGATCGCGGAAGCGGTCATAGCGTTTGCCGGTTTCGGCGTTCTCGATCAGCAGGCCTGCGTCGATCATGGCCTTCTGCTGCAATGTATCGCTGCTCAAGTGCTTGAACAGATTGTCCCAGCCCGGCGGCGCGAAACCGAGGCCGAAATCCCGGGCGATCTCGCCAGTCAGGCCGCGTCCCTTGAGGTAATCCACTGCAGCTTTGCGTGCCGGATGGCTCTTGAGCGCCTGCCGGTAAAAGTCGGCGGCGGCGGTGAGCAGTGGATACAGCGGCGAATCGGTCGGCTGCCGTGGCTTGCGCTCGCGGCCGCTTTCTTCGCGGGGGATTTCCATACCGGCGGCTTTGGCCAGATCTTCGACAGCCTGGGGGAAATCCAGGTTGTCGTGATCCATGAGAAAGCCGAGGGCATTGCCGCCGGCGCCACAGCCGAAACAGTAATAGAACTGCTTGTCGGGGCTGACGCTGAAAGACGGCGTTTTCTCTTTGTGAAACGGGCAACAGGCGGTGTAGTTCTTGCCGGCCTTCTTCAATTGCACGCGCGAACTGACCACATCGACGATGTCGGTGCGGTTCAGCAGGTCGTCAATGAAGCTCTGGGGAATCAGCCCGGCCATGGCGTTCTCGTCGTCTGCGCTGTAATAAGTCCGATGCGAAAGGCTGCCGGACGCGGGTCATTGTTTGAAGCACGCAAAATGTGCGGCTCGACCGGTGTCGTCTGCGTAATCGCTGTCGGGAAGTGTATCTGCCGAAAATCCACTGACGTTAGTACTCATCAGTCGTCGACTATTTGAAAGTGTTGCGCTGAATCCGCTGACGGCCGGTTCAGGGCCTCGGATCGCTCAATAAAGCGGGCACGCATGCAGGTGCCTTGGGCTGATCGTCGTAAGAGGAATCAGTGGGTGTGCTCGTCAGTAGCCTTGAAAGGCTCGTCAGAAAAGACGTGCACCGCTGGCAAAAGAGCCAGGTCTGACGTGTGAAGCAGATTCGTCTTGGTCGCGTGTGCGGCTTCGACGGTGAAGCATCAAGCGTTTTACGCAAATGCCATTAGCCCGGCTGAGAGCCGGGCTTAGGCAAGAAGCTTGCTACGAACGTCTGTGTATTAGTACAGACGAACGGCGCGGCGCTGTTCGCGCTGAACTTTCTTGGCGTGACGCTTAACAGCGGCTGCTGCTTTGCGCTTACGCTCAGAAGTTGGCTTCTCGTAAAATTCGCGGCTACGAACTTCAGCCAGTACACCGGCTTTTTCGCAGGAGCGCTTGAAACGACGCAGAGCTACGTCGAAGGGTTCGTTCTCTTTAACTTTGACGGCTGGCATCCAGAGCTACCTTCATTCATTACCGGGGTCAACATCCTCGCGGCAAAAGAGCACTTGAAGACGTCGGTTTTTAAGGGTTGCGGATGTTAACCCCTCATCGCTCGGAATGCAAAGCCTCTGATCGAAAACCGCTGGTCGGGGCATCACGCGGCGACTATTATGCGCGCCTTCGAATTCAGCCTAAACAAGGCGCAAACCCATGCTAGTACTGGGATTAGAAACCTCCTGCGACGAAACCGGCGTCGCATTATATGACAGCGAACGCGGCCTGCTGGCCGACGCACTGTTCAGCCAGATCGACCTGCACCGCGCTTATGGCGGCGTGGTGCCGGAGCTGGCCTCGCGTGACCACGTCAAACGCATGCTGCCCTTGATCCGTCAGGTGTTGGCCGAGGCTGACTGCGTACCGACCGAGATCGATGCAATCGCCTATACCGCGGGTCCTGGCCTGGTTGGCGCATTGCTGGTCGGCGCTTCCTGCGCTCAGGCACTGGCGTTTGCCTGGGGCATTCCGGCGCTCGGCGTGCACCACATGGAAGGCCACTTGCTGGCGCCGATGCTGGAGCCGAAACCGCCCGAATTCCCGTTCGTCGCTTTGTTGGTCTCCGGTGGTCATACGCAGCTGGTTCAGGTCGATGGCATTGGCCAATACAGTTTGCTCGGCGAGACGCTGGATGATGCCGCCGGTGAGGCATTCGACAAAACCGCGAAGATGATGGGTCTCAATTATCCGGGTGGGCCGGAAATCGCCAAGCTGGCCGAGAAGGGCGTCGCAGGACGTTTTACCTTCCCGCGTCCGATGTGTGATCGCCCGGGTCTGCAATTCAGCTTCAGTGGTCTGAAAACCTCTGCGCTCAACGCCTGGCAGCAGTGCGTCAACGCCGGGGACGACAGCGAGCAAGCCCGTTGCGACATCGCGCTGGCGTTCCAGCAGGCCGTGGTGGAGACTTTGACCATCAAGTGCAAGCGTGCCCTGAAGCAGGCCGGCATGAAGCGTCTGGTGATTGCGGGCGGCGTCAGCGCCAATAAGGCGTTGCGTGTTTCGCTGGAAAAGATGCTCGGCGACATGAAGGGCGATGTGTTTTATGCACGCCCGGAGTTCTGTACCGACAATGGCGCGATGATCGCCTTTGCCGGTTGCCAGCGTTTGCAGGCCGGTCAGCAGGAAAGTCTGGCGATCAGCGTGCAGGCGCGCTGGCCGATGGAGCAATTGTCGGCGTTGTGATGAGTGGCGCTCATGGCCGGTATTTAAAAATGCCGTTCGCGCCCGGCAAACAGGTCGCGTAGATTGCCGCGGTGGCGCCAGACGATCAGCAGTGTCAGCGCGCTCATCGGCAGCAGCGCTTCCGGTTCCTGCCAGGCCAGCAAAGGCAGGGTCAAGGGGGTTGCGATCAGTGCTGCGAGCGAGCTGGTGCGGGTCAGGTAAAACGTCAGTAACCAGGCGCATACTGCCAGCAGCGCGGCGGGCGGATACAGGCCCAGCAGCATGCCGGCAGCGGTGGCGACACCCTTGCCGCCACGAAAGCGAAAGTACAGCGGGAACAGGTGACCGATCACGGCGCACACGCCGATCCACGCCTGATCCTGCAGCGAAAGGCCGGCAGTCGAAGCGATCAGCACCGGCACCAGGCCTTTGCACAGATCACCCAGCAGGGTCAGGATCGCCAGTTTGCGACCGGCCAGGCGCAGCATGTTGGTGGCACCGGCATTACCCGAGCCACTCATTCGCGGATCCGGGTTTCCGGTCAGGCGGCTGAGCAAAATGGCGAAGGACAGCGAGCCGAGCAGGTAGGCGAGAGTCGCCAGTAACCAAAACATGCTAACTATTCCGGGCGAGGACGCCCTGATTCTAACGGCGCATTGCGCCCTTGTCGTGCAGCGGAGAGAAGTGCTTGGACAGAGTGTTTATCGAAGGCCTGGAAGTCGACACCGTGATTGGTGCCTACGACTGGGAGCGCGGCATCCGCCAGTGCCTGCGCCTTGATCTGAGCTTCGCCTGGGACAATCGCCCGGCCGCCGCCGGTGATGACCTGACCCTGGCGCTCGACTACGCCAGCGTGTCCACGCGAATTCAGGCGTTTGCCGAGCAAGCGCAGTTTCAACTGGTCGAGACCTTCGCCGAACGTCTGGTTGAAGTGCTGATGAGCGAATTCAAGATCACTTGGGTACGCCTGAAGCTGACCAAACCCGGCGCCGTTCCGGCTGCCAAGGGCGGCGTGGGTGTGGAGATCGAGCGCGGATGTCGCTGACTCAGGTCTACCTCGGGCTCGGTAGCAATATCGAGCGCGAAACTCATTTGCGCGCTGGACTCGACGCTTTGGCGACGTTTCTGGTGGATGTCCGCTGTTCGGCGGTGTTCGAAAGCGCGCCTGTGGGCATCAAGAGCGGGCCGTTCTTCAATTTCGTGGTGTCGGCGTATACCGACCTGCCGTTGATGGAACTGGATCGCCGCTTGAAATTCATTGAGGCGGATAACGGTCGCTATGCGCCTGATCGCAAGGGCTTGCCGCTGGATATCGACGTGCTGTTGTATGGTGATCTGGCGGGGAATTTCGACGGACTGGTTCTGCCGCGCGCGGAGATTCTGAAAAATGCTTTTGTGCTGTGGCCGCTGTCGCTGATTGCGCCGGATCGCGTGCATCCGGGGGTGGGAAAGAGCTTCGCGACTTTGTGGGCTGAAGCGCAGATTGATCAGGTGCTGGCGCCGGTGCCGTTCGAATGGCGGGGTGAGCAGTTAACCCCGCCGAATCTTTAAAAGCAAAAGATCGCAGCCTGCGGCAGCTCCTACACGGGAATATGCGTTTCTCTGTAGGAGCTGCCGCAGGCTGCGATCTTCTGATCTTGCTTCAGGCGTTCTCTTTGTAAGCCTTCAACGCCTTCAGTCGCTCACGTTTCAGCGCTTCGCCCAGTTCCGGGCCCTTGAATCCCTTCTCCAGTAACGGCTGCACCGCAACCTCTCGCGCAGCCTTCGCCGCACCGCGCAAATAATCCGCCTGTGGATAACTTCTCTGCTCCAGCCCTTTACGGCCTCGGGCGTCCATTTCGCATGCCGCGATAAACTCTTCAAACCGCTGCGGTCGGCGATACACATCAAAGCTCTGCAACAGCTCAAGCAGCGTCGAGGCCTTCAACTCCAGCGCCCGGTGGCTGTGGGTGTGGTACTTGCCGACCAACAAGGCCAACTCCTGACAATCCTTTGGTGCCTTAAAGCGTTCGTTGACCGCTTTGATCAGCTTCAATCCCGTGTGCTCATGGGCGATGTGTCGCGGCCACTCTTCCTCTGGGGTCAGACCTTTGCCGAGATCGTGCAGCAGGCAAGCCCAGCGTACCGTCAGCGGTTGTTTGTGCAGCGCTGATTGCTCCAGGACGCTGAGGGTGTGCAGGCCGGTATCGATTTCCGGGTGATGCGCTTCCGGTTGTGGCACACCGAAAAGCGCGTCGACTTCTGGCATCAGTACTTTCAGTGCGCCGCAGTCGCGCAGCACCTGAATGAACACTTGCGGCTGATCTTCCATCAGTGCCCGGGAGATTTCTTTCCAGCTACGTTCAGCGGTCAACGCCTCCAGCTCACCGGACTCGCTGAGCTGACGCATCAATTCCAGCGTCTCCGGTGCGACAGTAAAACCCAGCCCGGCATAGCGCGCTGCGAAGCGGGCAACGCGCAATACGCGGAGGGGATCTTCGGCGAACGCCGGAGAAACGTGACGCAGAATCCGGGCTTCAAGATCGCGCTGGCCATGGTAGGGATCGGTCAGATTGTGCTCATTGTCCTCGGCCATGGCGTTGATGGTCAGGTCGCGACGAATCAGGTCTTCCTCAAGCGTCACTTCGGGGCTGGCGTGAAAAGTGAAACCGCCATAACCGCGCCCGCTCTTGCGTTCGGTGCGGGCGAGGGCGTACTCCTCGCCGCTTTTGGGATGAAGAAACACGGGGAAATCCGCGCCAACCGGGCGATAACCCTGGGCGAGCATTTCTTCCGTGCTGGCACCGACTACGACCCAATCGATGTCGGTGACTGGTTTGCCCAGCAAGCGATCACGTACGGCACCGCCAACCTTGAAAATCTGCATAAAAAACCTCCGTTAGCCCGACAGAATAACCCTTGCGTCAGACTTTCGGAGGCCGAAACCGGATCAAAGATGAATGACGGCAAGGTCAAGTCGACCGTAATCCCCTTCGCTGTGTTCACTGCGTGGCGGTACGTGGTGGGTTTTCATGATCTGGTCGCCTTGCAGGGTTTCCAGATGGATATCGAAGCCCCACAAGCGATGCAGATGTTTAAGCACTTCGTCAGTGGAGTCTCCCAGCGGTTTGCGATCGTGCTGTTGGTGACGCAAGGTCAGTGAGCGGTCGCCGCGCCGATCGATGCTGTAGATCTGCACGTTCGGTTCACGATTGCCGAGGTTGTATTGCGCGGCCAGTGTTTCGCGGATGATCCGGTAGCCGGGTTCGTCATGAATCGCAGGCACCAACAAGTCGTCCTTCTGATCGTCATCCATGATGCTGAACAGTTTCAGGTCACGGATCACTTTCGGCGATAGATACTGCAGGATGAAACTCTCATCCTTGAAGCTGCTCATGGCGAATTTGATGGTCGACAGCCAGTCGCTCCCGGCAATTTCCGGGAACCAGTGACGATCCTCTTCGGTAGGTTCTTCACACATGCGCCGGATGTCGCGATACATGGCGAAACCCAGCGCGTAGGGGTTGATGCCGTTGTAGTAAGGGCTATCGAAACCTGGCTGAAACACCACGCTGGTGTGCGAGGTGAGAAATTCCATCATGAAGCCGTCGGTAACCAGCCCTTCGTCATACAGGTCGTTCATCAGCGTGTAGTGCCAGAATGTTGCCCAGCCCTCGTTCATCACTTGGGTCTGGCGTTGCGGGTAGAAGTACTGGGCGATCTTGCGCACGATCCGCACGATCTCGCGCTGCCACGGTTCCAGTAACGGCGCGTGTTTTTCGATGAAGTACAGGATGTTTTCCTGCGGCTCGGCCGGGAAGCGTGCGTTGTCCTTGTCGCTGTATTTATCCGCGCCTTTGGGAATGGTGCGCCACAAATCGTTGATCTGCTTTTGCATGTGCTCTTCACGATCCTTCTGCCGACGCCGTTCTTCTTCGGCGGAAATCGGGTAAGGACGTTTGTAGCGGTCGACGCCGTAGTTCATCAACGCATGGCAGGAGTCGAGCAGGTCTTCTACTGCATCGATGCCGTGACGCTCCTCGCACTGCATGATGTACTGCTTGGCAAACACCAGGTAATCGATGATCGAGCTGGCGTCGGTCCAGGTGCGGAACAGGTAATTGCCCTTGAAGAAACTGTTATGCCCGTAACAGGCATGCGCAACTACCAGCGCCTGCATGCAGATGGTGTTTTCCTCCATCAGATAGGCAATGCACGGGTCAGAGTTGATCACGATTTCGTAGGCGAGGCCCATCTGCCCACGGCTGTACGACTTTTCCGTGCTGAGGAAGTGTTTGCCGTAGGACCAGTGGTGGTAGCCCAGTGGCATGCCCACCGAGGCATACGCATCCATCATCTGCTCGGCGGTGATCACTTCAATCTGGTTGGGGTAGGTATCCAGCGCATAGCGGGCCGCGATCCGGGCTATTTCGCGGTCATAGGTCTGGATCAGCTCGAACGTCCATTCGGAGCCGGTGGAAATGGGTTGGCGCTTCTGCTCTTTGGCGGTCATGTCACTAACCTGCGCTGGAAGAGTTCACGGAAGACCGGATAGATATCCCCGGCCGAGACCAGTTGCTGCTGGGCAAAAGTGTCAGAGAAGGCTTCGGCGATGCGTTCGTACTCGTACCACAAGGCCTGATGTTCGCGCGGGGTAATCTCCACATAAGTGTAGTACTGCACAAACGGCATGATCTGGTTGATCAGGATGTCGCGGCAGATTGGCGAGTCATCATTCCAGTTGTCGCCGTCGGAAGCCTGCGCCGCGTAGATATTCCACTCGTTGCTCGGGTAACGCTCGGCCATGATCTCCTGCATCAGTTTCAGGGCACTGGAAACGATGGTGCCGCCGGTTTCCCGTGAATAGAAAAACTCCTCTTCGTCGACTTCCCGGGCGCTGGTGTGGTGGCGGATGAACACGACATCGATCTTGTCGTAGTTCCGTTTCAGGAACAGGTACAACAGGATGAAAAAGCGTTTGGCGATGTCCTTGGTCGCCTGGGTCATGGAGCCGGAGACGTCCATCAGGCAGAACATCACCGCTTTTGAACTGGGGTTGGGCTGCTTGATCAGCAGGTTGTACTTCAAGTCGAAGGTATCGAGGAACGGCACGCGATGGATGCGCGCGCTGAGTTTTTCGATTTCCGCCTCGAGTTCCTGAATATCGCCGAAGTTGTCCGGCTCTTCGCGTCTCAGACGCTCAAGTTCTTCTTTCACTTCGCGCAGTTTTGCCCGACTGCTACCGGACAGGGCAATGCGTCGCGCATGAGCCGAACGCAGGGTGCGGATGATATTGATGCGCGACGGGTTGCCTTCGTTGCTGATCCCGGCGCGCACGGTTTTGAAAGTGTCGGTGCCGCTCAGGTTGCGTTTGACCAGGTTCGGCAGTTCGAGGTCTTCGAACATGAATTCGAGGAATTCTTCCTGAGTGATCTGGAAGACGAATTCGTCCATGCCCTCGCCGGAGTTGCCGGCCTTGCCCGGGCCGCGTCCGCCACCGCCTCCCGGCGGGCGGGCGATGTGTTCGCCGGCGGTGAACTCCTTGTTGCCCGGATGCACCACGGTCTGCTTGCCGCCGCGGCCATGGTGAAGCACCGGTTCGTCGATGTCGCGACCGGGAATACTGATCTGTTCGCCGTGCTCCATATCGGTAATGGAGCGCCGGCTGACCGCCTCTTCGACAGCCTTCTTGATGTGGTCACGGTAACGCCGCAGGAAGCGCTGACGGTTCACCGTGCTCTTGTTCTTGCCATTGAGACGTCGGTCGATCACATAACTCATAGGAAGCCCTCCGGGCAGCTTCAAGTTGTGAGCTTCAAGCTGCAAGTAAAAGCAGGTTCCCGGGCATCAGTGGGTTACGCGCTTTGTTCTTGCAGCTCGTAGCTAGAAGCTTGCAGCTGCTTCACTGCGACTTCCGTACCCGTAGGTACCATTCGGAAAGAAGCCGTACCTGTTTGTCGGTGTAGCCGCGTTCGACCATTCGAGTGACGAAGTCGTTGTGCTTTTGCTGATCCTCTTTGCTGGCCTTGGCATTGAAGCTGATGACTGGCAGCAGGTCCTCGGTGTTCGAGAACATTTTCTTCTCGATGACCACCCGCAGTTTCTCGTAGCTGAGCCAGGTCGGGTTCTTGCCGTTGTTGTTGGCGCGTGCGCGCAGTACGAAGTTGACGATCTCGTTGCGGAAATCCTTCGGATTGCTGATGCCGGCCGGTTTTTCGATTTTCTCCAGTTCTTCGTTCAGCGCGACGCGGTTGAGAATCTCGCCGGTTTCCGGATCGCGGTATTCCTGATCCTGAATCCAGAAGTCCGCGTACAGCACGTAGCGGTCGAAGATGTTCTGGCCGTACTCGCTGTAAGACTCGAGGTACGCGGTCTGGATCTCCTTGCCGATGAATTCGATATAACGCGGCGCCAGATATTCCTTCAGGTAGCGCAGGTAGCGCTCGCGGGTTTCGGCCTGGAATTGTTCCTGTTCGATCTGCTGTTCCAGCACGTAGAGCAGGTGCACCGGGTTGGCAGCGATTTCATGCGGATCGAAGTTGAAGACCTTGGACAGGATCTTGAAGGCAAACCGGGTCGACAGACCGTTCATGCCTTCGTCGACGCCTGCCGAGTCGCGGTATTCCTGGATCGACTTGGCCTTCGGATCGGTGTCCTTGAGGTTTTCGCCGTCGTAGACGCGCATCTTCGAATAGATGTTGGAGTTTTCCGGCTCCTTGAGGCGCGACAGCACAGTGAACTGCGCGAGCATCTTCAAGGTGTCCGGCGCGCAATGCGCTTTGGCCAGGGAGCTGTTGAACAGCAGTTTGTCATAGATCTTCACTTCGTCACTGACGCGCAGGCAGTACGGCACTTTGACGATATAGATCCGGTCGATGAACGCTTCGTTGTTCTTGTTGTTGCGGAAAGTGTGCCATTCCGATTCGTTGGAGTGGGCGAGCAGGATCCCGGTGAACGGAATCGCGCCGAGGCCTTCGGTACTGTTGTAGTTGCCTTCCTGCGTCGCGGTCAGCAATGGGTGCAGCACCTTGATCGGTGCCTTGAACATTTCGACGAATTCCATCAGGCCCTGGTTGGCACGGCACAGCGCACCGGAGTAGCTGTAGGCGTCGGCGTCGTTCTGTGGGTATTCCTCGAGTTTGCGGATGTCGACTTTACCGACCAGTGCGGAGATGTCCTGGTTGTTCTCGTCGCCCGGTTCGGTCTTGGCTACGGCGATCTGGTTGAGGATCGACGGGTACAGTTTGACCACGCGGAACTGGCTGATGTCGCCGCCGAATTCGGCCAAGCGCTTGGTCGCCCAAGGCGACATGATGGTGTTCAGGTAGCGCCGTGGAATGCCGAAGTCTTCCTCGAGGATCGCGCCATCTTCGGTGGCGTTGAACAGACCCAGAGGCGATTCGAATACTGGCGAGCCCTTGATGGCGTAGAAGGGCACTTTTTCAATCAGCTGTTTCAGCTTTTCGGCCAGGGACGATTTACCGCCACCGACGGGACCGAGCAGATAAAGGATCTGTTTCTTCTCTTCCAGGCCTTGGGCGGCATGGCGGAAATACGAAACGATCTGGTCGATGCATTCTTCCATCCCGTGGAAGTCTTCAAAGGCCGGATAGCGGCGGATCACCTTGTTGGAGAAGATGCGTGACAGCCTCGAATTGGTCGAGGTGTCGAGCAGTTCCGGTTCACCGATGGCCAGTAATAGACGCTCGGCGGCAGAAACGTAGGCGCTCCGGTCTTTTTTGCACAGCTCCAGGTACTCTTGCAGCGAGAGTTCTTCCTGGCGTGTGGACTCGAAGCGTTGTTGGAAGTGGCTAAAGATACTCATGACGTCACCTCGCTCGATACGTGGAGCCGACGCCGGATCACTCAGTCGATGCTGGCAAACAACCGTTTAGGCAGCTGTTTGTTTACCCCCAGAACACTTTCACGATCGACAATCGTGAAAGTCACTCCCGATGACCCGTGCGCCGGTGTACCGGCTCTCCCCTGTTTTGGATGGCCTGGGCTTAAGGATAGTTGGGAATTCGGGAGGTAAAGGCGAGATACGTAATTAGTTGTGGCAAGACCGTTCGTCTGCCAGCGCGGGCCCACGGCAGCCGGGGCCTGCGCGTGACAAAAAATTATTCGGCGGTGCCTTGCGCAGTTTCCGCAGGATAAGTCGTACGCCACAGCTCGAAGCCGCCGTCCATGCTGTAGACGTCGGAGAAGCCTTGGCTGATCAGGTAGGCCGCAGCACCCTGGCTGGAGTTGCCGTGATAGCAGACGACGACGGTCGGCGCATCAAGGTCAGCGCCTTGAATGAAAGCGTGCAGGGAATGGTTGTCCAGATGCTTCGAGCCGCGGATGTGCAGGGCGGCGAAAGTCGCCGGGTCGCGCACGTCGACGACGACAGCACCTTGTTCACGCAGGGCCTGGGCCTGTTCCGGGGGGATTCGTTTGAATTCGCTCATGGCGGGTTCCTGTTGCTCGGCTGAAAGCGCAGTCTAACGCGGTGCGCTGACTGGCGAAGTTTCGGGGATAAGTGGTGCGACAGTTGGCGCGAGTCCGCCGTGTTCGTCGCATTTGCACGACAGCCGTTCGCCGCTGTCGACATTCATCAGGGTCAGGCTGCCGCCCCAGACACAACCGGTGTCGAGCGCCGAGATACCTGGCTCATGGATATTGCCTTCGAGTGCCGCCCAGTGGCCGAAGATGATGCGCAGGCCTTTGGTCTTGCGATCCTTGTGCTGAAACCACGGTTTATATCCGGCGGGTGCTGTGTCGAGGCCTTCCTTGCTCTTGAGGTCGAGTTTGCCTTCGGCGGTGCAGAAGCGCATGCGCGTGAAGTAGTTGGTGATGACGCGCAAACGAGTCACGCCTTTGAGATCGTTGTCCCATTTCGCTGGATCGTTGCCGTACATGCCGTCGAGGTAGGCGAGCAGCATGTTGTCGTCTCGCAGGGCCGTTTCGACTTCGGCGGCGCACTTCAGTGCGCGGCTCAGCGACCATTGCGGTGGAATGCCGGCGTGAACCATGGCGACATCGCGCTGCTCGTCGTAGTGCATGAGCTTTTGTTGGCGTACCCATTCCAGCAGTTCCGCGCTGTCTGGGGCATCGAGAATCTCGCGCAGGGTGTCGGACTTTTTTAAACGCTCGATATTTTTAGCCGCTGCCAGCAAATGCAGGTCGTGGTTACCGAGCACGCAGACCAGCGATTCACGCATGCCATACAGAAAACGCAGGGTTTCCAGTGATTGCGGGCCACGGTTGACCAGATCACCCACCAGCCATAGCCGATCGAGTTTCGTGTCGAACGCTACTTGCTTGAGCAGGCACTTGAGCGGCTCAAGGCAGCCTTGCAGGTCGCCGACGGCATACGTCGCCATCAGTGCAAAGACCCGGGCACGGCGAGGCGGAACGGCTTGATGATGGCGTCGAAATGTTTGCCATCATCGGCGACCATTTCGTAGGTGCCCTGCATGGTGCCGACCTTGGTGGTCATCACTGTACCGCTGCTGTAGGTGTGGCTTTCGCCGGCCTCGATCAACGGTTGTTTGCCGACCACGCCAGCGCCGCGCACCTCCTCTACATGGCCATCACCGTCGGTGATCACCCAGTGCCGCGAAAGTAGCTTGGCCGGGATGGCGCCATTGTTCTGCACAGTGATGGTGTAGGCGAAGGCGAAGCGGTCGTGCTCGGGTTGCGATTGGTCTGCCAGATAGCGGGTGACGACGCTGACATCGACCTGGTAACGGGAATCGGACATGCAAGAGGCCTTAAACGAAGCGGAACGCGGGGCGTAGCTGATGGGGATTCAGTCTAGGCAAGTATCGGGCAGTAAACCAGAGTGGCGTCCTGCCCGATAGCGTTCATCGTTTATCAGTCGGCGGCGGGGGAGGCCGGGACTTGTACCGCGAGCTGGTCGGCCAGACGTACGAACGCGGCCAGATCCAGTTGCTCCGGACGCAAGCTGCCATCGACGCCGGCGGCTTCAATCTCGGCATTGCTGAGCAGTTGCTTGAGAGTATTGCGCAAGGTCTTGCGGCGTTGGTTGAACGCTTCGCGCACAACGCGCTCCAGCAGCTTGTGATCCTTGGCCGGGTGCGGCAGTACGGCGTGCGGCACCAAGCGGACGATGGCCGAGTCGACCTTCGGCGGCGGGTTGAACGCGCCGGGACCGACGTTGAACAGGTGTTCCACACGGCAATGGTACTGAACCATGATCGACAGGCGACCCCAGTCACCACCGCCAGGACCTGCGGCCAGACGCTCGACCACTTCTTTTTGCAGCATGAAGTGCATGTCGCGAATGATGCCGGCATTGTTCAGCAGGTGAAAAATCAGCGGCGTGGAGATGTTGTACGGCAGGTTGCCAACCACACGCAGGCTGTTTGGCGCGGCGTTGAGCGTGTTGAAGTCGAACTTCAGTGCATCGCCCTGATGCAGATTGAAGTTGTCCTTGCCGGCAAACTGCTGGTTGAGGATCGGGATCAGATCCTTGTCCAGTTCCACCACGTCGAGTTGTGCGCCGGAGGACAGCAGGCCGGCGGTCAGTGCGCCCTGGCCCGGGCCGATTTCCAGCAGGCGGTCTTCAGACTTGGCGCTGATGGAGCGCAGGATGCGGTCGATAACGCCGGCATCGTGCAGGAAGTTCTGGCCAAAGCGTTTGCGCGCCTTGTGTTGGTATTGCTCGGTCATAAACGGGTCTCGGCCATCTGGTAGGCGGTTTCCAGGGCGACTTGCAGGCTGCCGGTGTCGATCTTGCCGCTGCCGGCCAGATCGAGGGCGGTGCCGTGATCGACCGACGTGCGGATGATCGGCAGACCCAGGGTCACGTTGACGGCAGCGCCGAAGCCTTTGTACTTAAGCACAGGCAAACCCTGGTCGTGGTACATCGCCAGCACTGCGTCGCAGTGCTCCAGATATTTGGGGGTAAACAGAGTGTCGGCAGGCAGCGGGCCACGAAGGTCCATGCCCTCGCCGCGCAGGCGCTCTAATGTCGGTTCAATGATGTCGATTTCTTCATGGCCCAGGTGGCCGCCTTCACCGGCGTGCGGGTTGAGTCCGCAGACCAGGATGCGTGGCTGGGCGATGCCGAATTTGTGTTGCAGGTCGCTGTGCAGAATCCGCGTCACGCGCTCCAGCCGTTCTGGTGTGATTGCGTCGGCAATCTCGCGCAGGGGCAGGTGAGTGGTGACCAGTGCAACGCGCAAACCACGCGTGGCGAGCATCATCACCACTTGGGCGGTATGAGTCAGGTCGGCGAGGAATTCTGTGTGCCCGGAAAAGGCGATGCCGGACTCGTTGATCACGCCTTTGTGCACAGGCGCGGTGATCATTCCGGCGAAATCACCGTTCAGGCAGCCATTGCCGGCGCGGGTCAAGGTCTCGAGGACGAATGCGGCGTTGGCTTTGTCCAGTTGCCCGGCAACCACGGGGGCGCTGAGCGGCGTATCCCAGACATACAGGCTGCCTGCGGGCGCCGGAGCGTCCGGCCAGTGATCAGGCGCAACATCCAGCAAAGTGACGGCCAGCCCCAGCTGCGCGGCCCGCTCAAGGAGCAAGTCGCGGCTGGTGATGGCAATCAGGGGATGTGGCTGGGCTTGCGAGGCGAGCAGCAGGCACAGGTCGGGACCGATGCCGGCTGGTTCGCCGGGTGTCAGCGCGAAACGCTTGGGTTTCACTGCGCTGCCTGGTCTGCACCAGGGAGTTTGATCTCTACGTACGCTTCGTCACGGATCTGACGCAGCCAGGTTTGCAGCTCTTCGTCGTATTTGCGGTTACGCAGTACGGTCATGGCTTGCTGCTCGCGGGCCTGTTCAGTGCTGTCAGTGGCGCGACGGCCAAGGACTTCCAGAACGTGCCAGCCATATTGAGTCTGGAATGGCTTGGACAGCTGACCTTGTGGGGTCTTGGCCATCACTTCGCGGAATTCCGGTACCAGTGCGTTCGGGTCGATCCAGTTCAGGTCGCCGCCGTTGAGCGCCGAACCCGGGTCTTCGGAATAGCTTTTCGCCAGAGTGGCAAAATCTTCACCGGCCAGAATGCGCTCGTACAAGGATTGAACCAGTGCCTTGGTCTTCGCTTCATCGCGAATCGGGCTCGGCTTAACCAGAATGTGACGTACATGCACTTCATCGCGCATCTGCGCTTCGCCACCACGTTTTGCCAGCAGCTTGAGGATGATGAAACCACCCGGCGTGCGTGCAGGTTGCGTGATGTCGCCAACAGCCATGCTGCTCAACTCGCGGTCGAACGGCGGAGGCAGTTGCGCGGCTTTACGCCAGCCCATGTCGCCGCCTTCCAGTGCGTTGTCGCTGCCGGACTTGGCAACGGCCATCTGGCCGAAGTCAGCGCCTTGCTTGAGTTGCTGGTAAACCTCCATGGCCTGACGGGCAGCGTTCTGAATCGCTTCAGAGTTGGCGCTTTCCGGCGTCGGGATCAGGATGTTGGCCAGGTGCAGCTCTTCGGACAGTTGCATCTTGCCCAGGTCGGAGGCGAGGAAGTTCTTCACTTCCTGCTCGGAGACCTGAATGCGTTCTGCCACGCGGCGTTGACGTACGCGGCTGATGACCATTTCGCGTTTGATCTGGTCACGGGCGTCGTCGTAGGACAGGCCGTCGCGAGCCAGAGCAGCACGGAACTGCTCAACCGACATGTTATTGCGCTGGGCAATGGTGCCGACCGCCTGGTTCAGTTCTTCATCGGTGATGCGGATGCCGGAGCGTTCGCCGATCTGCAGTTGCAGGTTTTCGACGATCAGGCGCTCAAGCACCTGTTGATCCAGTACGCCAGGAGGCGGCAGGCCGCCACCACGCTTGGCGATGGTCTGCTGCACTTCGTGGACGCGCTGGTCCAGTTGGCTCTGCATGACCACATCGTTGTCGACGATCGCTACCACTTTGTCGATGGATTGAACTGCGGCGTTCGCCGCAGTACCCAGGAACAGCGCGCCCAGCATCAGCGGGCGCAGACAATCAGAAAGCTTGGTCTTCACGTTCACGATAACCTTGAATGCCTTTGTCGAGGAAGCTCTCTACCTTGGCGCCAGTGAGGCCGCCGAGTCCCTTCAGAACAATTTGGAGGAAGACGCCATGGTCGCCTTTTTCGTTTTGCGGAGCTTCCTGGCTGAACTCGTCATAGGAAACCCAGTAACGGTTGATCAGGCGCAGTTTCCAGCAGCAGTTGTCGTACTCGAAACCACCGAAGGCTTCCAGGGTACGGTTACGGTTGTAGTCATACTGCCAGCGGCTGATCGCGTTCCACTGCGGAACGATCGGCCAGATGACCGAGAAGTCATGCTGCTGGATCTTGTAGTAGTCCTTCACGTAGCCAGGCTGGCCAGGGGTGCCGTAGTCACCACCGCCCACCGACCATTTACCGGTGTTCTGGTCGTAACGAACCTGGTCATTGCGATAGCGATAGCCGGCGTTGATAACCTTGTTCGGGTTGTCTTCAGGCTGGTAGTGGAACATCGCGCTGCCGGAACGTGGGCTGCGGCTGTCCGGATCCCAGTTGTAGTCGGCCGTGGTGCGCCAGTCGCGGTTCCAGCGGTATTCGTATTCCAGTGCATATGGCGAAACGTTGGACTTCGCATCGTCACGGGTTTTGGCGTCGATACCTGGCAGTTGAACTTCGCGATCCTTGAAGTACAGAGCCTGGCCGACACTGATGCGTTGACGTTCGAAACCGTCGTCTTCGATCCAGCGGCTGGTCACGCCCAGCGACAGCTTGTTCTCGTCGCCGACACGGTCGGAGCCGGAGAAACGGTTGTCGCGGAATAGCGAGGCGTAGTTGAAGGTGTATTCGCTGGTGTCGAATACTGGAATATCTTCCTGATTCTCCTCAGGTACATAGAGGTAGAACAGTCGCGGTTCCAGTGTCTGACGGTAGTTCTTGCCGAAGAAAGACGTATTGCGGTCGAAGTACAGACCGCTGTCGATGCTGGCAATTGGTACGCCACGGTTCTGGTTACTGCCGAACTTGCCGCCTACGTAATCAGTACCTGCCGCAGCTGCGGCATTTTGCTGATCAACGATTTGGGATTTGCCGGTACCGTCCAGATCCAATTGATACTGGGTGTACTGGTACTTGAGCGACGGCTTCAGGAAGCCATAAGTCCAGTTCATTGGCAGACTGACACCAGGCTTCAGGTTCAGACGGTCGCCGTTAGCGCGTGCAAGGCCTTGAACGTTGTTGTCCAGTCTAGACTCAGTCGTAATACCGTCTTCCTGAGTGAAAGTGCCGGTTTTCAGATCACGATCAAACCGGACAAGCTCGGTCTCGTAGTCGAAGTTCAGACCTTCCGGGTGATACGGCAGCTGACCATTGAAGGTGATCTGCGGCAGACGGCCATACGGCGTAATGTTGGAAACGGTTGCCAACTGGTACTGCTGCGCATTCAGGCGGGCGGTGTAGCTGTCGCCACGGTAAGTGATCGCGCCCTGCTGGTTCACGTAGTCACTGCTTTTCACGCCAATCTGATCAGTCTGCAGATCCTGGAAGTAATAAGGATCGCTGATCTTGGTGTAGTCGACTTCGGTGAGCACGCGGGAGTCGAGACCGCCCTTGTGCTGCCAGTTGTACATGTAACGGGTTTTTTCGTAGTCGGTCTGCTTGCTGCGCTCGGTATCGTCATCGTTCAGATACGCCGCACCGAACTGACCTTCACTCGACTTGGTCAGGTAACGGAACTCACCTTCCACCAACATGCCGCGCTTGCTCATGTAACGCGGATACAACGTGGCGTCATAGTTCGGCGCCAGGTTGAAGTAGTAAGGCGTGACCAGCATGAAGCCGGTATCGCTGCCGCTGCCAATGGTCGGCGGCAGGAAGCCCGACTGGCGACGGTCGTCGATCGGGAAGTAGATGTACGGCGTGTACAGAATCGGAATGTCTTTAACGCGCAGCGTCACGTTGGTCGCGGTACCGAAACCGGTGGCCGGGTTCAAGGTGATGTTGTTGCCCTTGAGCTGCCAGGCGTTGCTGTTCGGTTCGCACGTGGTGTACGTGCCGTCCTTCAAACGGATGATCGCGTTCTCGGCACGCTTGGCGTACAGCGCGTTACCGCGGATACGCGATTTGTGCATCACGTATTCGGCGTTGTCGACCTTGGCTTCACCGGTGTCGAGCTGCACATCGGCGTGGTCGCCGACGATCAGCGCGCCGTTGTCGCGGATACGTACATCGCCATTGAGCTCGGCGCGGCTCTCGGCCTGATACAGGCTGGCCTCGTCGGATTCGACCTGCATGCTGCCCTGACGCAGGACAACATCACCGGCCAGCGTACCGACTTGATCATCGGTGTTATAGCGCGAGGCTTTTGCGCCGATAAAGGTCGGAGCATCGCTTTTGTTCGTCTTGTCATTCATGCCAGGACGAATCGGTTCGATGTAGGCACCAGAGCAGTAAGGCCCGGTCTCGGCCAATTGAGCGGCGGTGAGCTTCTCGCGCGGAACCCAGTCGAGGTGACTGAAGTCTTCGCTACGGGATTTCAAACCGCGGCCCTTGGCTTCGGTGACCAGCGCCGTTTTAGGCGCTGTGTCGGCAGCCGAACCGTTCTCGGTCGCCGCTTCGCCGGTAGCGCTGACGGCACTGCCGTCATGCACTGGACGCGGCGGCAACGCAGCAGCGGTTGATTTGGGCGCACAGGCCCAACCACCCGAAGCCGAGACGGAGCAGTCATACTGCTCGGCGGCAACAACGAATTGACTGGCCAGAGGTTGCATAGCCAGCAGACTGCCGGTTACCAACAACGGAAATTTTTTACGAAACGCGGGGGATTTCAATGCCATCTTATTAGTCCGGGCTTCCTGCGTGCCATCTGCCCGCGGTGTGGGCCGCACGCCTCTCGATGGTCTGAAAAAGATGCTGGATAATAAAGCATGACCCGCTTGACGGCTAGCGCCGTCGGAGACCCTTGCAATGCCTGACCAAGATGTACGCTTGCAACACCTGAAAGTTTGGCTCGATGAGCAGTTGGCAATCCTGTTTGCAGATCAGGGCTGGGGCACCGTGCCCCCGGCCACGTTGACTGCGGCCAGCAGCGACGCGAGTTTCCGCCGTTACTTCCGCTGGGAAGGCGAGGGGCGCAGCTTCGTCGTGATGGACGCACCGCCGCCCCAGGAAAACTGCAAACCGTTCGTGGATATCGCTTTTTTGCTGGCGAAATCCGGAATAAATGTGCCGAAAATTTATGCCGAGGACCTCGAGCGCGGATTTCTTTTGCTCAATGACCTGGGCAACCAGACCTATCTCGACGTGATCGATGGCGAAAATGCCGACGCATTGTTCGCCGATGCCCTGCAAGCGTTGCTGGCTTTTCAGCAGTTGCCGATGGTTGCACCGTTGCCGAGCTACGACGTTGCCTTGCTGCGCCGTGAGCTGGAACTGTTCCCCGAGTGGTATGTGACGCGTGAACTCGGTGTCGAATTTGATTCGACTCAGCAACAGCAGTGGCAGCAGGTTAGTGATCTGCTGATCGACAGCGCACTCGCTCAACCCAAAGTGCTGGTACACCGCGACTACATGCCACGCAACCTGATGCTCAGCGAACCGAATCCCGGCGTGCTGGATTTCCAGGATGCGGTTTATGGCCCGGTGACCTACGACGTGACCTGCCTGTTCAAGGACGCCTTCCTCAGCTGGCCCGAAGAGCGCGTGCGCGGCTGGCTGGAAAATTACTGGCAGCAAGCTTCGGCGCTGAACATTCCAGTGCAGCCGGACTTCGAAGACTTCCTGCGCGCCAGCGATCTGATGGGCGTGCAGCGCCATTTGAAAGTTATCGGCATCTTCGCGCGCATCTGCCACCGTGACGGCAAGCCGCGTTATCTGGCCGACGTGCCACGTTTCTTCTCCTATATAGAAGCGGTGATTGCGCGACGTCCTGAATTGGCCGAACTGCAAGCGCTGTTCACCAGCCTGCGGGGTGGAGCAACAGCATGAAGGCAATGATTCTGGCGGCAGGCAAAGGCGAGCGCATGCGTCCGCTGACCCTGACCACGCCGAAACCACTGGTGCGTGCCGGCGGTGTTCCCCTGATCGAATATCACCTGCGCGCCCTCGCGGCCGCAGGATTCAACGAGATCGTGATCAACCACGCCTGGCTCGGTCAGCAGATCGAGGATTATCTGGGTGACGGTTCGCGATTTGGTGTGAGCATTCAGTACTCGCCCGAAGGCGAGCCACTGGAAACCGGCGGCGGGATTTTCCGGGCGCTGCCGATGCTTGGCGATGATGCGTTCCTGGTGGTCAACGGTGATATCTGGACCGATTATGACTTCAGCGTCCTGCACCAGCCGATCAACGGACTCGCGCATCTGGTCCTTGCGGACAACCCGACGCATCACCCGAACGGTGATTTCACGTTAGCCGACGGCCAGGTGATCGATGGCCAGCCTGATGCTGCAACCCTGACCTACAGCGGCATCGCTGTGCTGCATCCGCAACTGTTCGATGGCTGCGCCGACGGCGCGTTCAAGCTGGCACCGCTGCTGCGCAAAGCCATGGCGGCTGGCGAAGTGAGTGGCGAGCGCCTGAAAGGGCACTGGGTCGATGTCGGTACGCATGAGCGTCTGGCTGAAGCTGAAACATTGATAGAAGCGAGTCGCTGACATGTTGTGGCCAGGGACTCTGATTGGAGCCGGAGCGGGATTTGCAATCGCCAGCATTCCGGGGGCCATGCTTGGGGCATTGTTGGGGCAGGCGCTGGATCGGCGTCTGCACTTGCAGAGCTGGGGACACTTGCTGGAAAAACTCGGCGGTCGGCCGATGCTGCGCAACGACGAACTGTTGTTTGTGTTGCTCGGGCGTCTGGCCAAGAGTGATGGTCGGGTTACCGACGGGCATATCCAGCAGGCGCGCAACGAGATGCGTGCGCTGGAGATGAGTGAGCCGGCAACGCGCCGCGCCATCGCGGCATTCAACCGTGGCAAGTCTGAAAATGACAATCTGCGCGGTTATCTGCGGCGCTTGAGCGCGCAGCCCCATGCGGCCGAGGGTGTCTTGCGTGCGTGCTGGCGGATGGTCTGGGCCGATGGTCGTGCTGGCGTCAGCGAGCGTGAATTGTTGGCGCAGTGGGGCAAATGGCTGGGCTGGACAACGCATCAGGTGCAGGCGCTGGCCAGTGATTACGAACCGGGCAAGCGTCCGATCGTCAGTGCTGCAGTGAGCTATCAGGAGGCGATGCGTTTATTGGGCGTGTCGGCCTCCAGTGAACCGGCGCAGATCAAACGGGCCTATCGGCGCCTGCTCAGTCGTCATCATCCGGACAAGATTGCCGGAACGGGGGCGACGCCAGCGCAGGTGCGTGAAGCGACTGATAGAACCCGGGAGCTGCACAATGCTTATACGTTGATTCGTGAGCGGCGGGATTTTCGCTAGTCGTTAGAGCTGTGTTGGCGGTGATGGCCCCTTCTCGAGCAAGCTCGCTCCCACATTGGATCTGTGTACACAATCCATTGTGGGAGCGAGCTTGCTCGCGAATGCGGGCGACTCGGTCTTATTCGGTCAGTCCATGTTCTGCGGATTCAACCAGCCACGCACCCGGCGGAACAACTGTTCCTGCTCAGCCTTGTTGTCTGGCAAGGCTCTGAGCGCCACTTGGCTGAACGCCGAAGTCTTCAAACGCTTGCTCGCCTGCATGCGCTCCAGCGCGGCGTTGCGATCCAGCGGCTTGTCCATGTAGAAAATATCTGCGGTCGGCAGCTTCAGCGTTGGCGTCAGCTCGGCCAGTGGCGGTTTGGCCTTGGCTGGCATCTGCGCATCGACCATGACGAACTTCTCTACCTGCGCGGTTTGTTTCTCGCCCAGGTATCGCGCGGCCCAATAGGCGCCAGTGCCGTGTCCGAGCACGACAATGCTGCGTGCGCTCTGCTGTTCGGCGTAGGCAATCGCGGCGTCGATGCGCGCGAAGATGCGTTCGGCGTCAGCCTTGGATTGTTCTTCAGTGGTTTCGGCGACCACTTGATCCGCCACTTCGGCTTCACCGCCAGCGGCTTGTTCAATTGGCTGCGCGGTAGTGGAGTCCTTGCTACCCGACTCCGGTGCTTTCGGCGCAACCGGCGCTTCAACCACGCGCGGTGCGATGGCGTCGCTTTGCAGGTCGGGCAGGGTGATACTCAGGCTGCTCCATTTTGCATCCGGCAGTTTGCGCCGCAATGGGCCGATTGCCTGCGGCCAGTCAGCGGTTTCGCCGGCGCCAGGGATGATGATCACCGCGCCTTTGGGCTCGGCGGTGTTGGCCGGTTTCCACAGGGCGAGGAAGCTGTCGCTGCCGGCCTGCAATTGTTGCTGTTCTTGCGCCGGGACTTTACGTTCCAGTGCGGCGGCCTCTTCCTGACTACGCTCTAGCAGTGGCTGACGTTCGGCCGGTTTTTCTTCTGCCGGTTTTTCCGCCGCAGGAGTGGGGTCGGCGGCGTTGACGGAAAACGCACAGGGCAGGATCAGCGACAGGCACAATGCTGGCATTGCCAGGCGGTAAACAGAGGGCATCGGTTATTCCAGGCCAGAAAGTATCCCGGCAGCCTAATGGGTTGGTCAGAATTTGTCAGTGTATGAGACTTCAATGAAGCGATTTTGCTGCCTGTGGGTTATCGGCTGTTTGTGGTTTCCCTTGATGGGCTGGGCGGCGCCTGCGCCCCCGGCCCACGTTGCGCAATTGTCGGCGGGCCAGCAGCAATGGCTGGCGCAGCACAATGAACTGCGCGTCGGTCTGGTCCTGCAAGCACCGTATGCGCAATACGACCGGCGTTTGCAGCGGCTGTCCGGGGCCAATGTCGAACTGATGAAGTTGTTGGCCAAGACGCTCAATGTCGAACTGAGCTGGCGTAACTTTCAGGATCTCGCACAACTGGAAACCGCCGTGCGCGAGGGCGAGATCGATATCGCTCCGGGCCTGAGTCAAACCCCGAGTGCGTTGCGTCTGTGGCAGTTCTCCGATCCCTACATGCGCGTGCCGCAACTGGTGGTCAGTGATCAGAAGGCCAGTGGCGTGATCGATCTGGAGAAACTCGACAGCCAGGTCCGCGTCGCCGTGCGCATGCCCAGCAGTACTGCCGATTACCTGCGCAGCAACTATCCACATCTGAACCTGCAAGGCGTGCCGCTGGAGCGTCAAGCCTTGCAGTTGCTGTTGACGCAGCAGGCTGCCTACGCCGTGGTCGACGAGGCACAACTCGGGCGGTTGTCGGTAGAGCCGGAGTTCGCCGAACTGGTGGTGGTCGGCGATATCGGCCTGCCGCAACTGCTGCGAGTCGGCTCGCGCCGCGATTGGCCGGAGCTGGCCGGTATTGTGCAAAGTGCTTTGCGCGCGATTCCGGCCAAAGATCTGGAGCAACTGCACAACCAATGGCTGCAACCGAAATACCCGCGACTGTCGGAGTCGCCCGGCTTCTGGCAGAACCTCAGTCTGTTGTTTGCGGTGATGCTGCTCAGTTGTGTCGCGATCGTGTTCTGGCAGCGCCGCCAACAGCACAGCCTGGAGCAGCGATTGCTGGCCGCCCGGGAGGACATCGCCTTGCGCGCGGCCAGCGAAGAAGCGCTGCGGTTGACGCAGTTCTCCATCGATCAAAGCACCGTCGGCATCCTCTGGGTCAACTGGGACAGCCATGTGCGCTACGCCAATCGCGCGGCGGAAAACATGCTCGGTTACCCCTCAGGCGGGTTGATCGAGCGTCCCCTGATCGACTTCGAGCCGGGGCTGCACATGGATCGCTGGCTCAATCTGTGGAAGCGCGCGCGGGCCAGCGAAGAAGGGCCGCTGAGTTTCGAAACCAGTTGCGTGCGCGCCGACGGCAGTGTTTTGCCCGCGGACGTGTCGCTGAGTTTCCTGCGCTTTCGCGACAGCGAATACCTGGTGGTTTACCTCACCGATGTCACCGAGCGCCGCCGGGCTCTGGCGGCGTTGCAGGAAAGCGAGGCGCGACTGCAAGGCATTGCGGCGAATGTGCCGGGGCTGGTGTTCCGTCTGGAGCGGGCGCCGGTGACCGGGCAGATCGACTTTGCCTATATCAGCGAGGGCAGCGAAAGTCTGGTCGGCTATGCCCCGGCCGCCATTGCCCATCGCGACATGGGCCTGCGCAGCCTGGTGCATCCCGACGATAAGGCGAGTTATCACTGCACTCAGGATCAGGCGCTGGACACCGACAGTGACTGGTCATGGCAAGGCCGGATCCTCACGCGTCAGGGCGAGCAGCGCTGGGCCGAGATCAAAGCGATCACCCGGCAACTGGAGGACGGCGCGTATGTCTGGGACGGCATCGTCTGGGACATCAGCGAGAGCAAGCGTATCGAGCTGGAACTGGCGGCCTCCCGCGAGCAATTGCGTGAACTGTCGGCGCACCTTGAAAGCGTGCGAGAAGAAGAGAAGGCGCGAATTGCCCGCGAGGTTCACGATGAATTGGGGCAGATGTTGACGGTGCTGAAACTGGAAACATCGATGTGCGAACTGGCCTACGCGCAACTCGATCCCGGTCTGAACGAACGGTTGAACAGCATGAAGCGCCTGATCGCCCAGTTATTTCAATTGGTGCGTGATGTGGCGACGGCGCTGCGACCACCGATTCTCGATGCCGGGATTGCGTCGGCAATCGAGTGGCAGGCGCGGCGGTTCGAGGCGCGTACGCAGATTCCATGCCTGGTGCAGGTGCCTGACAATCTGCCGGCGCTCAGTGATGCCAAGGCGATTGGCCTGTTCCGGATCCTGCAGGAGGCGCTGACCAATGTGATGCGCCATGCCCAGGCGCATACTGTGGAACTGACGCTGGCGCTGGAAGGCGACGAATTGTGTCTGACGGTCGCCGATGATGGCGTAGGATTCGTCGCCGCTGCAGGTCGGCCGACTTCGTTTGGTCTGGTGGGCATGCGCGAACGGGTGCTGATCATGGGCGGGCGATTGACGCTGGAGAGTGAGCCGGGGGAGGGCACCAGTCTGGTGGTGCGGGTGCCGGTGAGTGAGGTTTGAAGATTTGTGGTGTTTGGGCTGACGCTATCGCGAGCAGGCTCGCTCCCACAGGGATTGGTGTGTACCTGAAATCTGGAGAAAAGATTTGATCCGTGTACTGGTAGCCGAAGACCACACCATTGTCCGCGAAGGCATCAAGCAATTGATTGGCCTGGCCAAGGATCTGCAAGTGGTGGGCGAGGCGAGCAATGGTGAGCAACTGCTCGAAACCCTGCGCAATGTGCCGTGCGAAGTGGTGCTGCTCGACATCTCCATGCCCGGGGTCAATGGCCTCGAAGCGATCCCGCGCATCCGTGCTCTGAACAATCCGCCAGCGATTCTGGTGCTGTCGATGCATGACGAAGCGCAGATGGCTGCTCGGGCGCTGAAGGTTGGCGCCGCCGGGTATGCGACCAAGGACAGTGATCCGGCGTTGTTGCTCACCGCCATTCGCAAGGTCGCGGCCGGTGGGCGTTACATTGATCCGGATCTGGCGGATCGCATGGTCTTCGAAGTCGGCCTGACCGATGCGCGGCCGCTGCATTCTTTGTTGTCCGAACGCGAGTTCTCGGTGTTCGAACGCTTGGCCCAAGGCGCCAACGTCAATGACATCGCCCAGCAACTGGCGCTGAGCAGCAAAACCATCAGCACCCACAAGGCGCGTTTGATGCAGAAACTCAACATCACCTCGCTGGCCGAACTGGTCAAGTACGCGATGGAACACAAACTCCTCTGATCAGCACTGTTCCCCTGTGGGAGCGAGCCTGCTCGCGAATGCGGTGTATCAGTCACAGAATGAGTTGAATGACCCACCGCTTTCGCGAGCAAGCTCGCTCCCACAGGGTTCTTTGTTCAGCTCTCGATGTGCGCATATCCATTAACGACAGGCGCTTTTGCTTGTTCTTGCAGCTTGCAGCTCAACCCTCGCCATTGCCTTATCCATTAGCGCCATCCTTGTAGGGCAATCCCTACCCCCAACCTTCCATCCGGCTGAGGCGATTCTCTCCTGCGCCCCGATTTGCGTGCCTGTCAGCAACCACTAGGCTTAATCCACAAGCAGTCATCAACAACAAAGGTGTGGGTATGAGCCAGGTCGAAACAAACGCAGGGGCCAGTGATGTGCTGGTCAGCTTTCGTGGAGTGCAGAAGAGCTACGACGGCGAGAACCTGATCGTCAAAGACCTCAACCTGGACATCCGCAAAGGCGAATTTCTCACCCTGCTAGGGCCATCCGGTTCCGGCAAGACCACTAGCCTGATGATGCTCGCTGGCTTCGAAACACCGACCGCCGGCGAAATTCTGCTGGCCGGGCGCTCGATCAACAACGTGCCGCCGCACAAGCGCGACATCGGCATGGTGTTCCAGAACTACGCGCTGTTCCCGCACATGACCGTGGCGGAAAACCTCGCGTTTCCACTGACCGTCCGTGGCCTGAACAAAAGCGATGTCAGTGACCGCGTGAAAAAAGTCCTCAGCATGGTTCAGCTCGACGCGTTCGCCTCGCGTTATCCGGCGCAACTGTCCGGCGGTCAGCAACAGCGTGTGGCGTTGGCCCGTGCGCTGGTGTTCGAACCGCAACTGGTGCTGATGGACGAGCCTCTTGGCGCCCTCGACAAGCAACTGCGTGAACACATGCAGATGGAAATCAAACACCTGCACCAGCGCCTCGGTGTGACCGTGGTCTATGTGACCCACGATCAGGGTGAAGCGCTGACCATGTCCGACCGCGTGGCGGTATTCCATCAAGGCGAAATCCAGCAGATCGCCCCGCCCCGCACCCTTTACGAAGAGCCAAAAAACACTTTCGTCGCCAACTTCATCGGCGAGAACAACCGCCTCAACGGCCGCCTGCTCAGCCAGACCGGTGAGCGCTGCGTGGTCGAGTTGGGCCGTGGCGAAAAGGTCGAGGCGCTGGCGGTCAACGTCGGCCAGACCGGCGAACCGGTGACCCTGTCGATCCGTCCGGAGCGCGTCAGCCTCAACGGTTCGAGCGATCAATGCGTTAACCGCTTCTCAGGGAGGGTGGCGGAATTCATCTATCTGGGCGACCACGTCCGGGTGCGCCTGGAAGTCTGCGGCAAGACCGACTTCTTCGTGAAACAACCGATTGCCGAGCTCGATCCAGCGCTCGCCGTCGGTGACGTGGTACCGCTTGGCTGGCAGGTCGAGCACGTACGCGCGCTTGATCCGCTTTTAGAGGCGAACTGATCGCCCCGGCAATACCAACACCAACCCTGCACGTGGAGAGAACAATAAATGTTGAGATCCCTGAAGTTCACCGCCCTGACCCTGGGCCTGATGGGTGCGGCCAGCGCGATGGCCGCCGGCCCGGATTTGACCGTGGTGTCGTTTGGCGGGGCGAACAAGGCGGCGCAAGTCAAAGCCTTCTATGCACCGTGGGAAGCGGCGGGCAACGGCAAGATCGTCGCCGGCGAATACAACGGCGAAATGGCCAAGGTCAAAGCCATGGTCGACACCAAGAGCGTGTCGTGGGATCTGGTGGAAGTTGAATCGCCAGAGCTGTCCCGTGGCTGCGACGAAGACATGTTCGAACAACTCGACCCGGCACTGTTCGGCAAGACTGAAGACTACGTCAAAGGCGCGATTCAGCCGTGCGGCGTGGGCTTCTTCGTGTGGTCGACCGTACTGGCTTACAACGCCGACAAGCTGAAAACCGCGCCGACCAGCTGGGCCGATTTCTGGGACACCAAGAAATTCCCGGGCAAGCGTGGCCTGCGCAAAGGCGCCAAGTACACCCTCGAATTCGCGCTGATGGCCGACGGTGTGGCGCCGAAAGACGTCTACAAAGAGCTGGCGAGCAAGGGTGGCCAGGATCGTGCGTTCAAGAAGCTTGATGAGCTGAAGCCAAGCATTCAGTGGTGGGAAGCCGGCGCGCAACCGCCGCAATACCTCGCTTCCGGTGACGTAGTGATGAGCTCGGCCTACAACGGTCGCATCGCTGCCGTGCAGAAGGAATCCAACCTGAAAGTGGTGTGGAACGGCGGCATCTACGACTTCGACGCCTGGGCCATCCCGAAAGGTCTGGACGCCAAGCGCGCCGAAGCGGCGAAGAAATTCATCGCTTACTCGGTACAGCCGCAGCAGCAGAAAACCTACTCGGAAAACATCGCCTACGGCCCGGCCAATACCCAAGCCGTACCGCTGCTGGCCAAGGATGTTCTGAAAGACATGCCGACCACCCCGGAAAACATCGCCAACCAGGTGCAGATCGACGTCAGCTTCTGGGCTGACAACGGCGAGCAACTGGAGCAGCGCTTCAACTCCTGGGCTGCGAAATAACCGAGGGCTCGCTCTCCTGTGGGAGCGAGCTTGCTCGCGAAAGCGCCAGTACATTGAACATTGATGTCGACTGATGCGCCGCCTTCGCGAGCAAGCTCGCTCCCACATTTGGATCTGTGTGCATCAATCGATCGAGGTGGTTCGCCACCTCTGTAACGATCAAAGATTTGCGGAGTACGTCATGGCCATCGCCGTTCCCCTGAACGAGGGCACCAGCCCCACCTTGAAGCAGAAGCTCAAGCGCGCCGAGCGGGTCAACCGCTGGAAGGCTCAAGCGCTGATTGCGCCGCTGGTGCTGTTTCTGTTGCTGGTGTTTCTGGTGCCGATCGTGGCGCTGCTCTACAAAAGCGTCGGCAACCCCGAAGTGGTCGGCGGCATGCCGCGCACCGTGGCGGCCATCGCCAGTTGGGACGGCCGTGGCCTGCCCGCTGAACCGGTCTACAAGGCTGCCGGCGAAGACCTCGCCGAAGCGCGCAAAAACCAGACGCTGGGCGATCTGTCCAAGCGCTTGAACATGGAGTTGGCCGGCTATCGCAGCCTGTTGACCAAAACCGCCCGGGCGCTGCCGTTCGCCAGCGAACCGGCCTCCTATAAAGAAGCACTGGAAGGTCTCGACGAACGTTGGGGCGACCCGGCCTACTGGCAAGCGGTCAAACGCAACACCAGCAGCATTACGCCTTACTACTTGCTGGCTGCGGTCGATCACCGTATCGACGACCTCGGCGAAATCGCCCCGGCCACCCCGGATCAGGCGATCTACCTCGACATCTTCGCCCGCACCTTCTGGATGGGCCTGGTCATCACCGTGATCTGCCTGCTGCTGGCTTATCCGCTGGCGTACCTGCTGGCCAATCTGCCGTCGCGGCAAAGCAACCTACTGATGATCCTCGTGCTGCTGCCGTTCTGGACATCGATCCTGGTGCGCGTCGCCGCGTGGATCGTACTGCTGCAATCGGGCGGTCTGATCAACAGTGGGCTGATGGCCATGGGCATCATCGATAAACCGCTGGAACTGGTGTTCAACCGCACCGGCGTGTACATCTCGATGGTGCACATTCTGCTGCCGTTCATGATCCTGCCGATCTACAGCGTTATGAAAGGCATCTCGCCGACCTACATGCGCGCGGCGATTTCCCTCGGCTGCCACCCGTTCGCCAGTTTCTGGCGGGTGTACTTCCCGCAGACCTACGCCGGTGTTGGCGCCGGTTGCCTGTTGGTGTTCATCCTCGCTATCGGCTACTACATCACCCCGGCGCTGCTCGGCAGCCCGAACGATCAAATGGTCAGCTACTTCGTCGCTTTCTACACCAACACCAGCATCAACTGGGGCATGGCCACCGCGCTGGGCGGGCTGTTGCTGCTGGCGACCGTGGTGCTTTATCTGATTTACAGCTGGCTGGTCGGCGCCAGTCGCCTGCGCCTGAGCTAAGGGGAATTCGAAATGCTGAGTCCTTACATGTCGCCCATTGAACGGGTGTGGTTCTACAGCCTGCGGATCCTCTGCGGCCTGATTCTGTTGTTCCTGATTCTGCCGGTGCTGGTGATTATTCCGCTGTCATTCAACTCGGGGAGTTTTCTGGTCTATCCGCTGCAGGGTTTCTCGCTGCAGTGGTACCACGACTTCTTCGCCTCGGCGGAATGGATGCGGGCACTGAAGAACAGCATCATTGTTGCCCCAGCGGCGACGGTGCTGGCGATGATATTCGGTACGCTGGCGGCGATTGGTCTGACTCGCGGTGACTTCCCCGGCAAAGCGCTGGTGATGGCGCTGGTGATTTCGCCGATGGTGGTGCCGGTGGTGATCATCGGCGTGGCGAGTTATCTGTTCTTCGCGCCGTTGGGTTTGGGCAACAGCTTTTTCTCGCTGATTGTGGTGCATGCGGTGTTGGGTGTGCCGTTTGTGATCATCACCGTGTCGGCGACATTGCAGGGGTTTAACCACAACCTGGTGCGGGCGGCGGCGAGTCTCGGTGCATCGCCACTGACGGCGTTCCGCCGGGTGACCTTGCCGCTGATTGCGCCGGGGGTGATTTCCGGGGCGTTGTTTGCGTTTGCGACTTCGTTTGATGAGGTGGTGGTGACGTTGTTTCTTGCCGGGCCTGAGCAGGCGACGTTGCCACGGCAGATGTTCAGCGGGATTCGCGAGAACCTGAGTCCGACGATTGCCGCTGCTGCCACGTTGCTGATCGCCTTCTCCGTCATTTTGCTGCTGACCCTGGAATGGCTGCGCGGGCGTAGCGAAAAACTGCGTACGGCTCAGGTTTAAGGGCCAGATCAAAAGCTTACCCCCCTCACCCCAGCCCTCTCCCCCAGGGGGGCGAGGGGGAAAGGGAGCAGATCGTTGTGCTTTTCAAAACCCGAGAACGACTCGGTATCTCAAGTCGGTGTATCTCCTCCATGCACCTCGGTCAGTCAGTCTTTTTACCTTCGGGGGGAAAGGGAGCAGATCGTTGTGCTTTTCAAAACCCGAGAACGACTCGGTATCTCAAGTCGGTGTATCTCCTCCATGCACCTCGGTCAGTCAGTCTTTTTACCTTCGGGGGGAAAGGGGAGCAGATCGTTGTGCTTTTCAAAACTCGAGTTCGACTCGGTATCGCACGTCGGTGTACCTCTCCCATCCACCTCGGTCAGTCCCCTCTCCCTCCGGGAGAGGGCTAGGGTGAGGGGCTCTTGATCTTCTAACCGATCAACCATTCACCACCTGAATAGCAGACAACCCCAAATCCCCAGCTAATCTTGTGCCCAGCTCCCACATCTATAAGAGGCTGCGCACGATGAGTCTGTCCCAGTTCAAAATCGCTCACAAACTGATCACCGGCGCCGCCGCCATCGAACAACTGGCCGCTGAGCTCACGCGCCTGGACATCGACAATCCACTGATCGTCACCGACGCCGCGCTGGTCAAATCCGGCACCGTCGAGCTGGCGCTGGTGCAACTCGGTGGGCGCGACTACGAGATTTTCGACCGCGTGCTGCCCGATCCGGAAATCGCCATCGTCGAAGACTGCATGCGCGTTTACCGCGAGGGCGGGCATGACGGCTTGATCGGCCTCGGTGGCGGCAGTGCCATCGACATCGCCAAAAGCGTCGCCGCCTACGCCGGTTACCACGGCGCGCTGGAAGATCTGTTCGGCGTCGATCAGGTGCCACGCAAAGGCCCACCGCTGATTGCCATCCCGACCACCGCCGGCACTGGCTCTGAAGTGACCAATGTTGCGATTCTCTCGGACAAAGTCGCGCAGTTGAAGAAAGGCATCGTCAGCGACTTTCTGTTACCGGACGTGGCGCTGGTCAGCCCGCAGATGACCCTGACCTGCCCACGCAGCGTCACCGCCGCCAGTGGCGTCGACGCCTTGGTGCACGCCATCGAATCCTATCTGTCGGTGAATGCCTCGCCGATCACCGATTCGCTGGCCATCGGCGCCATCAAGCTGATCGCCAAAGCGTTGCCCAAGGCCTATGCCAACGGCGCCAACCTGCAGGCTCGCGAAGACATGGCCACCGCCAGCCTGATGGCCGGCATGGCGTTCGGCAATGCCGGGGTTGGCGCGGTGCATGCGCTGGCGTATCCACTGGGCGGGCGTTTCAATATCGCCCATGGCGTGAGCAATGCCTTGCTGCTGCCGTATGTCATGACCTGGAACAAGATGGCCTGCGTCGAACGCATGCAGGATATTGCCGAAGCCATGGGGGTGAAGACTGCTCATCTGAGTGCAGCCGAGGCGGCGGACAAAGCCGTGCAGGCGATGACCGATCTGTGCGCGGCCGTGGAAATCCCGGCCGGGCTGCGTAGTTTCGGCGTGCCGGAAGAGGCGATCCCGGCGATGGCCGTGGAAGCCGCGGGCATTGAGCGGCTGATGCGCAATAACCCGCGCAAACTCAGTGCTGTCGATATCGAGAAGATCTACCGCGCGGCGTATTGAGTCAGCGCTGGTCATCCGTCATGGCATAACCCAATCATCGCGGTCACGGTGCGCGCTTGGAAACTTGAGGTATACAATGCGCGCCATCGTGATTTAGCTCAGAAAAGGTGCGTCATGCAGCCCTTCGTAATTGCTCCGTCGATTCTCTCCGCCGACTTCGCCCGCCTCGGCGAGGAAGTAGACAACGTTCTCGCCGCTGGCGCCGACTTCGTCCACTTCGACGTCATGGACAACCACTACGTGCCAAACCTGACCATCGGTCCGATGGTCTGCGCGGCATTGCGCAAGTACGGCGTTACCGCGCCGATCGACGCGCACCTGATGGTCAGCCCGGTGGATCGCATTGTCGGCGACTTCATCGAAGCTGGCGCCACCTACATCACCTTCCACCCGGAAGCCACGCTGCACGTCGATCGCTCGCTGCAGCTGATCCGTGAAGGTGGCTGCAAATCCGGTCTGGTGTTCAACCCGGCGACCCCGCTGGACGTGCTCAAGTATGTGATCGACAAGGTCGACATGGTCTTGCTGATGAGCGTCAACCCGGGCTTCGGCGGGCAGAAGTTCATTCCTGGCACCCTCGATAAACTGCGCGAAGCGCGGGCGATCATCGATGCCTCGGGCCGTGACATCCGCCTGGAAATCGATGGCGGCGTCAACGTCAACAACATCCGCGAAATCGCCGCTGCTGGCGCTGACACCTTTGTTGCCGGCTCGGCAATCTTCAATGCGCCGAACTATCAGGAAGTCATCGACAAGATGCGTTCCGAACTGGCGCTGGCTCGCCCATGAGCGGGTTTGAGCAGCTGTTCCCGGGGAAACTGCCACGGCTGGTGATGTTCGATCTGGATGGCACACTGATCGACTCGGTTCCGGACCTGGCAGCCGCCGTGGACACCATGCTGCTCTCTCTCGGCCGGCAACCGGCGGGCATCGATTCGGTGCGCGAGTGGGTGGGCAACGGCGCGCCAGTACTGGTGCGCCGTGCGTTGGCCGGTGGTATCGATCATTCGGCGGTGGATGACGTCGAAGCCGAGCACGCGCTGGAAGTATTCATGGACGCCTACGGCGCCAGCCATGAGCTGACCGTGGTCTATCCCGGCGTGCGCGACACTCTCAAGTGGCTGCACAAGCAAGGCGTGGCCATGGCGCTGATTACCAACAAACCGGAGCGCTTCGTCGCGCCGCTGCTGGATCAGATGAAGATCGGTCGCTACTTCAAGTGGATCATCGGTGGCGATACCCTGCCGCAGAAAAAGCCTGATCCGGCCGCGCTGTTTTTCGTGATGAAAATGGCCAACATCCCGGCCTCGCAATCGTTGTTCGTCGGCGACTCGCGCAGCGACGTGCTGGCGGCGAAAGCGGCGGGGGTCAAATGCGTGGCGCTGAGTTATGGCTACAACCACGGCAGGCCGATCGCCGAGGAATCCCCGGCGCTGGTGATCGACGATCTGCGCAAGCTAATTCCCGGTTGCCTCGGTTCGGCCGCTGAGATAACGTTGCCCGACGCTGCTCAATCCCATTCTGGAAACGCCATCGTGGTGGTCACTCGCAAACTCTGGATGAAAGTCATCAAGGCCCTGGCCCGCTGGCGTTGGCGCGCCTGACTTGTTCCTGGCCGGCCTGCCGGCGCGTTTGCATACCTGACTGATTTGCCCCTCACACCACGAGGCACCTTATGATCCGCGAAGAATTCCTGCGCTTGGCCGCTGACGGCTACAACCGCATTCCGTTGGCCTGCGAAACCCTGGCCGACTTCGACACCCCGCTGTCGATCTACCTGAAACTGGCCGACCAGCCCAACTCCTACCTGCTCGAATCGGTACAGGGCGGCGAGAAATGGGGCCGTTACTCGATCATCGGTCTGCCGTGCCGCACTGTGTTGCGGGTTCATGACCATCACGTCAGCATCACCGTTGATGGCGTCGAGACCGAAAGCCACGACGTTGAAGATCCGCTGGCCTTCGTCGAAACCTTCAAGGCGCGTTACAACGTGCCGACCATCGCCGGTCTGCCGCGTTTCAACGGTGGTCTGGTCGGTTACTTCGGTTATGACTGCGTGCGTTATGTCGAGAAGCGCTTGGGCAAGTGCCCGAACCCGGATCCGCTGGGCGTACCGGATATTCTGCTGATGGTTTCCGACGCCGTCGTGGTGTTCGACAACCTCGCCGGCAAGATGCACGCGATCGTGCTGGCCGACCCTGCGCAGGCGGATGCCTTCGAACAAGGTCAGGCACAGTTGCAGGCGTTGCTGGAAAAACTCCGTCAGCCGATCACCCCGCGCCGCGGCCTGGATTTCAGCAAGCAGCAGTCGGCTGATCCGGTGTTCCGTTCGAGTTTCACCCAGAACGACTACGAAAAAGCCGTCGATACCATCAAGGAATACATCCTTGCCGGTGACTGCATGCAGGTTGTGCCGTCGCAGCGCATGTCGATCGACTTCAAGGCTGCGCCGATCGATCTGTACCGCGCTTTGCGTTGCTTCAACCCGACGCCGTACATGTACTTTTTCAACTTCGGCGACTTCCACGTCGTTGGCAGTTCGCCGGAAGTGCTGGTGCGGGTCGAAGACAACCTGATCACCGTGCGCCCGATTGCCGGCACGCGCCCACGTGGCGCCACGGAAGAAGCGGATGTGGCGCTGGAAGAGGACTTGCTGTCAGACGACAAGGAGATCGCCGAGCACTTGATGCTGATCGATCTGGGTCGTAACGACACTGGCCGGGTTTCGGAAATCGGCTCGGTGAAGCTCACCGAGAAGATGGTCATCGAGCGCTATTCCAACGTGATGCACATCGTCTCCAACGTCACCGGCCAGTTGAAAGCCGGGCTGACGGCAATGGACGCGCTGCGAGCGATTCTGCCGGCGGGCACCTTGTCGGGCGCGCCGAAGATTCGCGCGATGGAAATCATCGACGAACTGGAGCCGGTCAAGCGTGGCGTCTACGGTGGGGCGGTGGGTTACTTCGCCTGGAACGGCAACATGGACACCGCGATTGCGATTCGTACGGCGGTGATCAAGAACGGCGAACTGCACGTGCAGGCCGGCGGCGGCATCGTTGCCGACTCGGTGCCGGCACTGGAATGGGAAGAAACTCTGAACAAGCGCCGCGCGATGTTCCGCGCCGTGGCCCTGGCCGAGCAAACCCCGGACTGATCACTGATCTTCCCTGTGGGAGCGAGCTTGCTCGCGAAGGCGTTGTGTCAGCAAACATTAAAGGCGACTGACACACCCTCTTCGCGAGCAGGCTCGCTCCCACAGTGGGCTTTGTGTTCGGCAATAAAAAGCGGCGCCTGTGAAGGCGCCGCTTTTTTATGCGTGGGATTTAGAAGTCGAGCACAACCCCGACATTAACGCCCTGCTGGGTAAAGTCATCATCCTTGCGCAGCGAGTAGCCGCCGCGCAGCGCCAGATCCGCCGTGAGTTTGTGGCTGACGCCCAGGCTCAAACGGTTCAAATGACTCTGCGGCGTGTAGCCCTCAAGTTTGAAGTCGTTGGCCGGCAAGGTATTGAGCGCGATGTTGACCTTCTGCACGTCGTCTTCGTACTCACGCTCGTGAGCGTACTCGCCGAATATCTGGGTTTGCGGGGTGATGTTGTACTTGCCCTGCAAGCCCAACCCCAGGCGTTTCGAGTCACGAGTCTGATCATCGAAAGTCAGCGCCGTGGCGCGGTTGCTTTTCTCTGAGTAGCCGTCGACATCGACGCTGGCGTAGTCGGCGCTGACGAATGGCGACAGGTGCCACTCGCTGCCCGGCTGGGCAATGTCGTAACCGACGCGGGCGCTGAAGGCCCAGAGGCTGCCGTCGGTGTCGCCTTTTTCAGCACCTTCGCTGACGCCCAGATCAAACTTGCGCTTGAGGTTGTCGTAGTCGAGTTTGCCGCCGGTCAACGCTGCGTCAGCCCACCAGCGATTTTGCTGATATTGGGCAAATGCCGTGGCCATGTAGCTGTTGAGTTTGTAGTCGGAATCGTTATGCCCAGCCTCCAGATTCTGCCGGTAGAAACCGCCTGCCACACCGACGCGCCAAGCTTCATTCAAGCGGTAGCTGCCGCCGACGTTGAGGTTGTAACCGCTGCCATCGGCGCTGGCGCCGCTGCTTTGGCTGTCGACATCAAGATGTTGGCCGCCTGCCGAAACAATGGCGCGCCATTGTCCTACCGCTTGCCAGTTCTCCCAGTCCGCCTGCCATTGATTGCGCAGCTCATCCTGATGCGCACGCACGGTGGCGTGGGCCATTTCCGGTAGCAGCGTCAGCTCCCACGGCGCGGCGAGCAGGGAATAGGCGTAATCGGAGATCAGCTTTTGCCCGGCCTCGGTCGGGTGCACGCCGTCGTTGTAGATCAGCTTGCTCGGATCGGGTGTCGCGCTGTTGATGCCGTAACGGGCGTTTTCGGTGCAGCTATTGCCACTGAAGCAGGTCGCAGTGAGGTTCTGATCGGTTGCGAGGCCAAAACGTCCTGGATCGGCAAACACTTCCGACAACAGGACCGGAATGTTCAGCGGAATGATTTCAGCGTTGATGCCTTGCAGGCGAGTGACCAACTGGCTGTTGAACTGCGTGGCGAGCTGGCTGCTGAAGGCTTGCAGCGGTGTACCGTTGATGGCCGGGGTCAGGCCAACGTCAGGCAACAGCCAGACCATCACGTACTTGGCGCCGGCGGTTTGCAGGGTCTGCACGCTGTCGGCCAGTCGATCGGCGGCGGCGTTGGCTTGCGGCAGGCTGAGAATGCGACCTTGCAGGAAGTCGTTACCGCCGCCGGAAATGTAATACAGCGCCTTCGGGTCGGCGCGGAAGCCGTTCGATGGCAGGTAACCGGCGCGGGTGCGTTCGCCGGTTGCGGATTGCGTGGTGATCGAGTCGAGGATCTGGTCGGTGCGATAACCGCCGACCGCCCAGTTGTTACCGTCCGGCTGGCCGTTTTCGGCGCGCACGGCAGAGCTGGAGGAGGCTGTCTGGTCTGGCGAAAAGCCAAGGCGTCCGCCGAGCAACTGCGTGGAATTCAATGAATACAGTTCACCGCTGCCATCCTGATACACCGGCCCGGTCCGGTTGGTGTAACGCTCGGTGGAGCCGGCTGGTCCGCCAGTGTCGGTGAAGGTTCCGGCGTCATTCAGACTGTCGCCGAAAACTATGAAATTCGAATAGGGATTGGGTGCAGCATTGGCCTGAGCACAAGCCAGTGCAAGCAGGCAGCCAGCCAGCGGTACAAACAACGTCTGTTTGATCATGAGCAAGTCCGTTTATTTATTATTGTGGGTGAACGAAACGACAGTACCAAAAACTCCCGGCGTTTTGCCATCGGTCGCGAATCCTCCCCCGGTTTTATCTGCCGCAGCCCCGGCCATATTGCACGCTCCGCCCAGCTAAGTTACTGTGCCGGAACGTATGAACGAGACCTTCCCCGTGTTGATCACCAGCAAACTTCTGGATCAAGTCATCAAGGCACACGCCCGCTGGCGTTGGCGCGCCTGAATCTTTTCTGCCGGCCCCGCCGGATCTTTATCGCTTTGCCTTCCTTGCCTGTTTGAAATGCCGCTGTGCCGACGCATCTTTCTGCGTCCGACATCGTGCAGCGCCCTGCGGGCAAGTGATCTGAAGGCTGTTTTCAAATCAGAATTCAAGAGGTTCGACACGCCATGTTGCTGATGATCGACAACTACGACTCCTTTACTTACAACGTTGTGCAATACCTCGGCGAGCTGGGTGCCGAAGTCAAAGTGGTGCGCAACGACGAGCTGACCATCGCCGAAATCGAAGCACTCAAGCCTGAGCGCATCGTGGTTTCCCCCGGCCCGTGCACGCCAACCGAAGCCGGCATCTCCATCGAAGCGATCAAGCACTTTGCCGGCAAGCTGCCGATCCTCGGCGTCTGCCTCGGCCACCAGTCCATCGGTCAGGCCTTTGGCGGCGACGTAGTGCGTGCGCGGCAGGTGATGCACGGTAAGACTAGTCCGGTATTCCACGAGGACAAGGGCGTTTTCGCTGGCCTGAACCATCCGCTGACCGTCACCCGTTACCACTCGCTGATCGTCAAGCATGCGACGTTGCCCGATTGCCTGGAGCTGACCGCATGGACGCAACACGATGACGGCAGCGTCGACGAAATCATGGGCCTGCGTCACAAGACCCTGAACATTGAGGGCGTACAGTTTCACCCCGAGTCGATCCTGACCGAGCAGGGCCATGAGCTGTTTGCCAACTTCCTCAAACAAACCGGCGGCACGCGCTAAGGACTTCCCATGAATATCAAGACAGCCCTGAGCCGTATCGTCGATCACCTCGACCTCAGCACCGATGAAATGCGCGACGTGATGCGCGAAATCATGACCGGCCAATGCACCGACGCGCAGATCGGCGCGTTCATGATGGCCATGCGCATGAAGAGCGAGAGCATCGACGAAATCGTCGGCGCCGTGTCGGTGATGCGTGAGCTGGCCGATCAGGTCGAACTGAAGACCCTCGACGGCGTGGTCGATGTGGTCGGCACCGGCGGTGACGGCGCGAACATCTTCAACGTATCCACCGCCTCTTCGTTTGTCGTAGCGGCAGCCGGTTGCACCGTGGCCAAGCACGGCAACCGCGCGGTATCGGGCAAGAGCGGCAGCGCCGACTTGCTGGAAGCCGCCGGCATCTATCTGAACCTGACGCCGGTGCAAGTCGCGCGTTGCATCGACAACGTCGGCATCGGTTTCATGTTTGCCCAGACCCACCACAAAGCCATGAAGTACGCCGCCGGCCCGCGCCGCGATCTTGGCTTGCGTACGCTGTTCAACATGCTCGGCCCGCTTACGAATCCGGCCGGTGTGAAACATCAGGTGGTGGGCGTGTTCACTCAGGCATTGTGCCGGCCATTGGCCGAAGTCTTGCAGCGCCTGGGCAGCAAGCATGTACTGGTGGTGCATTCGAAGGACGGCCTGGACGAGTTCAGTCTTGCCGCGCCGACTTTTGTTGCCGAGTTGAAGAACAACGAAATCACCGAGTATTGGGTCGAGCCGGAAGATCTCGGCATGAAGAGCCAGAGCCTGCACGGTCTGTCGGTCGAAGGCCCGGAGGCGTCGCTGGCGCTGATCCGTGATGCTCTCGGCAAGCGCAAGACCGAAAACGGCCAGAAAGCCGCCGAAATGATTGTGCTCAATGCCGGTGCGGCGCTTTATGCCGCTGACGTGGCGAGTAGTTTGAAACAGGGTGTGGAGCTTGCGCACGACGCCCTGCACACCGGCCTCGCTCGAGAAAAACTCGAGGAGCTGGGTGCCTTTACGGCGGTATTCAAAGTGGAGAATGAGGGATGAGTGTACCGACGGTTCTGGAAAACATTCTGGCCCGCAAGGTTCAGGAAGTCGCCGAGCGTAGCGCCCGTGTGAGCCTGAGTGAGCTGGAAAGTCTGGCCAAGGCGGCCGATGCACCCCGTGGTTTTGCCCAAGCGTTGCTGGCGCAAGCCAAGAAGAAGCAGCCCGCAGTCATTGCCGAAATCAAAAAGGCCTCGCCGAGCAAAGGTGTGATCCGCGAGAACTTCATTCCGGCCGACATCGCCAAAAGCTACGAGAAGGGCGGGGCGACCTGTCTGTCCGTGCTGACCGACATCGATTACTTCCAGGGCGCCGATGCTTATCTGCAACAGGCCCGAGCCGCGTGCAAACTGCCGGTGATTCGCAAGGACTTCATGATCGATCCTTACCAGATCGTCGAAGCCCGCGCGCTGGGTGCTGACTGTGTGCTGCTGATCGTCTCCGCACTGGATGACGTGAAAATGGCCGAGCTGGCCGCTGTCGCCAAAGGCGTCGGTCTCGATGTGTTGGTCGAAGTGCACGACGGCGATGAGCTGGAACGTGCATTGAAAACCCTCGACACGCCGCTGGTCGGGGTCAACAACCGTAACCTGCACACCTTCGACGTCAGCCTGGAAACCACCCTCGACCTGCTGCCGCGCATTCCGCGCGATCGTCTGGTCATCACTGAGAGCGGTATTCTCAATCGTGCCGATGTCGAGTTGATGGAAATCAGCGAAGTGTATTCGTTCCTGGTGGGTGAAGCGTTCATGCGCGCCGAGAATCCTGGCACTGAATTGCAGCGTCTGTTCTTCCCGGAGCGCGGGACTTCCATCAGCGGTTCGACCCTCGACTGATTCGCTCTAGACTGAGTCGAGACCATCGCGAGCAGGCTCACTCCCACAGGGGAAATGCATTCCAATGTGGGAGCGAGCTTGCTCGCGAAGGGGCCATCGAAACCGCAAAAGATTTCCATGTTGCCGGAGCCTGTTATGTCGCTGCCAACCTCCCTGACCATCGAAACCGGCCTGCAAGCCGAACAAGACTTGCTGGCCTCGGTCTGCGCCGGTGATGCAGAATTCGGCCTTCTATTCTGGCAACCCAGCGATCGTGCGTTGGTCATGCCTCGCCGCCTCAATCGCCTCGCCACGTTCGACCACGCCTGCGAAGTCTCAGCCGCCGCTGGCTGGCCCGTCCTGCTACGCGAAACCGGTGGCGAACCCGTCCCGCAATCAGCGGCGACGATCAACATCGCCCTGGTCTATGCACCACCACGCAGCGAAGGCGACCTGAACCGCATCGAAACCGGCTACCACCGTCTCTGCGACCCGATCTGTCAGTTGCTGGAGGAGTTGGGCGGCACGTCATCACTTGGCGAAATCGACGGTGCATTCTGCGACGGCCGTTTCAACGTCAACCTCGACGGTCGCAAAATGGTCGGCACGGCCCAGCGCTGGCGCCAGAGTCAGGGCGGGCAACGTCCGGTGGGCCTGGTGCACGGTGCGATGCTGATGGATAACGAGCGCGACTCGATGGTCGCGGCGGTCAATCGCTTCAATGAAGCGTGCGGCCTGGAGCTGCGGGTGCGGGCGGAGAGCCACATTGGCCTGCATGAAAAGTTCAACGCGCCTGGGGCTTTGGCGCGTCTCGATGAACTGTTTCGTTTGATGCTGGCGCAGATCTACAACGCCTGACTATCGGGCTTAGCGCGTACCGAAGACCACCATGGTCTTGCCTTTCACATCGACCAGGTTGCGCTCCTCAAGATCCTTGAGCACGCGACCGACCATCTCCCGCGAACAACCGACAATCCGGCCGATTTCCTGACGGGTCACCTTGATCTGCATGCCATCCGGGTGTGTCATTGCGTCCGGCTGCTTGCACAACTCCAGCAGGCAACGCGCCACTCGGCCGGTTACATCGAAGAACGCCAGATCGCCGACCTTGCGCGTGGTGTTGCGCAGACGTTGTGCGATTTGTCCGCTGAGTACGTAAAGAATGTCCGGATCCTGCTGCGACAATTCGCGGAACTTGGCGTAGCTGATTTCCGCTGTTTCGCATTCGACCTTGGCCCGCACCCAGGCGCTGCGTTGCTGTTCCTGTCCCGCTTGCTCGAACAGGCCCAGTTCGCCAAAGAAATCCCCGGCGTTGAGGTAAGCGATGATCATCTCCCGACCGTCGTCATCCTCGATCAGGATCGTCACAGAACCCTTGATGATGAAGTACAGCGTGTCCGAGCGATCGCCCGCACAGATGATGTTGCTCTTGGCCGCATGGCGACGGCGCTGGCAATGCATCAACAGCTTGTCGAGATTCTTGATTTTGGATGTGGGGGTAATAGCAACCATGGTTGTATCCCGAAAAGACTGCACGGTGATGTTTGATTTTTTATGAGGCGCTGAAGGCGGTCGCTACACGGGCTGGCATGGGCGCCAGCGAATTGGCGCCAGCTTAACAGACACTTCGTCGCAAATTCGAGAAATTACCTACAGCGCTGAGGCATCGTGTCCTAGGAACGTTGCTCGCTGTCCGGGCAAAGCCCTGTGCTAAGCTGGCGACCCTTTTTTTTACAGTGGAGTCTGGGCGATGAAGGCACGCATCCAATGGGCTGGCGAAGCCATGTTCCTCGGCGAATCCGGTAGCGGTCATGTCGTGGTGATGGACGGTCCGCCGGACGCCGGTGGTCGTAATCTGGGTGTTCGTCCGATGGAAATGCTTCTGCTGGGTGTCGGCGGTTGCAGCAACTTCGACGTGGTCAGCATCCTGAAGAAATCCCGTCAGGCCGTTGAAAGCTGCGAGGCCTTTCTCGACGCCGAGCGCGCGACCGAAGATCCGAAGGTGTTCACCAAGATCCACATGCATTTCGTGGTCAAGGGCCGTGGCTTGAAAGAAGCTCAGGTCAAGCGCGCCATTGAACTGTCCGCCGAGAAATACTGCTCCGCTTCGATCATGCTTGGCGCGGCAGGCGTGGCGATCACCCACGACTACGAAATCGTCGAACTCGGTTGAACCAACATTCAACTATCATAAACGCAGTGCAGACTCTGACGATCACTCGTTGACGTCTGCATAATGCGCCACTTTTTTCAGGGCAGCGATCGGTCAGCCGACGGATCAACCGCTTGAACAGATAACCAAAATCGCCATAGCGAAGAGGTGTTAACCGTCCTACGCAGGTGCGTCGTTCGCACTTGACGGGCATGCTTGATCACGCGGCCGGGCCGCATACATAGAGAGTTTTTAACGGTGAAAAGCAAACTCAAGCTCCACGGGTTCAATAACCTGACAAAGACCTTGAGCTTCAATATCTATGACATCTGCTACGCGGAAACCCCGCAAGACCAGCAGGCTTACGTCGAGTACATCAATCAAGAGTACAACGCGAAACGCCTGACGCAGATTCTCACAGAAGTTGTCGAGATCATTGGTGCCAACATCCTGAACATTGCCAGTCAGGACTATGAACCCCAGGGCGCCAGCGTCACGATTCTGATTTCTGAAGAGCCGGTAACCCCGACTGAAAGCCAGATCGAAGAGTCGCCGGGTCCGTTGCCCGAAATTATCCTGGCCCACCTCGACAAGAGTCACATTACGGTGCACACCTACCCGGAAATCCATCCGGATGACGGTATTGCAACTTTCCGTGTGGACATCGATGTGTCGACTTGTGGTGTCATTTCACCGCTCAAAGCGCTCAATTTCCTCATTCACCAGTTCGATTCGGACATCGTGACTGTGGATTACCGTGTGCGCGGCTTCACCCGTGACGTTGAAGGCAACAAGCACTTCATCGACCACGAGATCAATTCGATCCAGAACTACCTCTCCGAAGACACCCGCGACGCGTACCAGATGACTGACGTGAACGTGTACCAGGAAAACCTGTTCCACACCAAAATGCTGCTGAAGAACTTCGAACTGGACAACTACCTGTTCGGCGACGCCACCAGCAATCTGTCCTCCGAGCAGCGCGTTCAGGTGACCGACCGTGTGAAACACGAAATGCTCGAAATCTTCTACGCACGCAACATGCCGACCTAAGATTCCCGGGCACAAAAAAGGCGACTGTTTCAGGACAGTCGCCTTTTTTATTGCTGGAACAAAGCACCCTGTGGGGGCGAGCCTGCTCGCGATTCAGCACCTACACAGATCTCAGATCCGATAAGTGCTCTTGGTCATCACCTTGGCCAGAATACTCATCCCGAACTTCACCGGCGCCGGAAACCGAAAACCCCCAGCCTCCAGCGCACTTTCCGCATGATGTTCTTCATCTATGCGCATCTGCTCCAGAATTGCCCGGGACTTTTCGTCCTCGGCCGGCAATTGCTCCAGGTGTTCATTCAAGTGCTTGCACACCTGATGCTCGGTCGCCGCGACGAATCCAAGGCTGACCTTGTCGCTGATCAACCCGGCCACTGCGCCGATCCCGAACGACATCCCGTAAAACAGTGGATTCAAAACGCTGGTATGGCTGCCCAACTGATGAATACGCTGTTCGCACCAGACCAGATGATCAATCTCTTCTTCGGCGGCGTGCTCCATGGCCTCGCGCACCTGAGGCAGCTTGGCGGTCAACGCCTGCCCCTGATACAGCGCTTGGGCGCAGACTTCACCGGTATGGTTGATACGCATCAGGCCGGCGACGTGGCGGGTGTCTTCGTCGCTCATCTGCGTGTCCGGCTGCAAAATCGCCGGCGACGGACGGTACGGCTGGCCACTGAAGGGCAGCAGAGTACGCATTGCAGCATCGGCTTGCAGCAGAAGACGGTCAATCGGCGAGTAGTGACGTTGGGTAGTCATGCTGACCTCCGGGAAGAATCTCGGCGGCCAGTTTAACCGAATCGGCCGGGGAAGGTTTGCGTTGGGTCATTTGCTGCGCGGTCATGCTTTTTTGTGGGAGTGAGCTTGCTCGCGAAAGCGGAGTGTCAGGCAATGGAGGTTTTGAATCTGCCGACGCCTTCGCGAGCAAGCTCGCTCCCACAGTTTTTGTCGTGAATCAGCCCGGTGGCCAGTTCATCTGACGCTGACCGAGTACGTGCATATGAATGTGATAGACGGTCTGCCCACCTTTTTCATTGCAGTTCATCACCACGCGGAAACCTTCTTCGCAACCCAGTTCCAGTGCCAGACGCTGCGCAGTGAACAGGATGTGCCCGGCCAGTGCCTTGTCATCTTCGGTCAGGTCATTGAGGGTGCGCACCGGTTTTTTCGGGATCACCAGGAAATGCACCGGTGCCTGAGGGGCGATGTCATGGAAGGCCAGAACCTGGTCGTCTTCGTAAATGATCTTGGCCGGGATTTCCCGGTTGATGATCTTGGTGAACAGAGTATCCACTGCTGTTTTCTCCGCTGTTTGGGCTGAATCGAGTGTACCGCGTTGAATCCGGTTTCTTCAGCGCGGGCAGTAAGCTTTATTGACCATACCGACGATGGTGCGATTGAGCCAGCGCGAGCCCAGTCGCGGCAAGAACGCGAACCAGCGGTTGCGTCGTCCGGGAATGATGATTGCGCGGTTCTTGTCGAGGGCGCGTACGGTGTACAGCGCAACTTCCTCTGGGCTCATCATTAACTTGCTGTCTTTGAGTTTGTCGCTGTTCAGCTGCGCCGTGCGGAAAAATGCCGTGCGTGTCGGGCCGGGGCAGAGTACCGAGACCTTCACCGCACTTTGTTTCAGTTCAACCCGCAAGGCTTCGGAGAAGTGCAGCACATACGCCTTGCTGGCGTAGTAAGTGCTCATCCATGGGCCGGGATTGAAGGCGGCCACCGAGGCGACGTTGAGAATCTGCCCGCCGCCCTGCAGCGCCATGCTGTTGCCGATGGCGTGGCAGAGACGGGTGAGGGCGAGGATGTTCACTTCGATCAGATCCTGCTCGGTCATCCAGTCCTGTGCGAGAAACGGGCCGCAGGTGCCGATGCCGGCGCAATTGACCAGCAAGTCGATCTGTCGGTCACCTTCTTCCAGTTCCAGCAGGAAGCCGGACAGACGCAATGGCTCGCCCAGATCGCAGGCGCGGAACAGTACCTCGACGCCAAAACGCTGGGTCAATTCGATCGCAATGCTTTCGAGCTGATCACGCTGTCGGGCCACCAGAATCAGGCTGCGGCCACGCCGGGCCAGAGCTTCGGCCATGGCCAGGCCGATGCCGCTGGAGGCGCCGGTGATCAGTGCGTAACGGGTCATGCAATTCTCCATCGCAACAGCTCCGCGCCGGCGACGCGGGTGTCACGGCGGGGAGCGCTGTTCATTCTTTCGCAGAGTCTACAGGGGCCTGCGCCGCTTCGGCTGCCTCGTCGGCGGAATCCGCAGGCGTTTCGACCTCTACTTCGACTTCGTCAGTGGTCACCGAGCCACTTTCGTAGCTGCTTTCCAGATTGCTTTCATATTCCTGCTGGATGGCTGAGATGCCGCCGAGCATTCCACCGACAAAAATCAGTGCGAAGAACACGATCCACAGGGAGCACAGCACTTTCACGGCGGTGCTGTTTGGCGGCGGGGGAGGGCCGTAGCGATTGGCGCCGGTGTTGCCCGGTACGACCATGATCACCAGCGGGAAGAAGCTGCCCACGAACGGTACCAGGTTCAGCAGCCAGAGCCAGCCGGACCAGCCAATGTCGTGCAGACGCTGGACGCTGAACAGAATGCTGACAATCAGGAAGGCGATAAACAGGAAGAACGCGAAAATTCCGCCGATGATCAGGCCGGTGGTGGAGTCGCCGCTGACCAGACCCAGAGCCAGCAGGGCGAACACGCCGACAATGGGCAGGGTCACCAGACTCAGGACCATCGTCCATGCCAGAAAACGCAGGCGGCCGATTCGCCCTTCGACGCTGAACGGCTTGAGCGTGGCGAACGCCGGAAGATTTTCCCCCACATTGGCGCGAGGCGGTGCATACGGGGAGTCCGGTTCTGCCACCACAGTGGAGTGTTCCTGGACGTCCGATAGATTCAGTTCGATTGCCGTCTCTGCTTCAATGCGTGCATCAATCCCGGTTTTGCTCAGAGCTTGTAGATAAGCCTGTGCATCGTTGTGGGACAGGTCGCGTTTGAGTGCTACGGCGCGGCCATTGAACAGGCGTTCGATGGCGGCCACTTCACTTTTGAAAAGATCAGCCAGATTGAGCTTGGCGGTAGTGATATCGACACCGGGCTGCAAAGCACCGTCGAATACGATCTTGTAACGGGGTTCGCTCATGGCCGAGGCATCCTTGTCGCGAATGGTTTGAAAGGTCGTCAGTGTAAGGCCAGTCTTGAGTCGACTGGCCCGGTTTTATTCGCGCGGCCAGCGTTTTGGCAATTGTGCTGCGTGTTCCTGGGCTTTCCGGTATTCAGCGTCCAGCCGTGCGATCAATTGATCTACGCTCGGCAGGTCATCGATCTGTCCGACGCCTTGTCCGGCCGACCACACAGTCTTCCAGGCTTTGGCTTCATCATTGATTGGCTTGAGCTTGTCACCGAAATTCACTTCGCCTTTGCCTTGCAGAGCGGCCATGTCGAACCCGGCCGCTTCCAGGCTCTGCCGCATAAAGCTCGCCGGCACTCCCGAGACCGCTGGAGTATGGATGATGTCGGACGCCTTGGCTGTCAGCAGCATCTCCTTGTAGGCGTCGGGCGCATGACTTTCCGTGGTGCCGATAAATCGCGTACCGAAGTAGGCCAGATCCGCGCCGAGCAGCTGTGCGGCGAGAATCTCATGCCCGTGGTTAAGACATCCTGCAAGCAGAAGGGTTTTATCGAAGAACTGACGGATCTCGGCAATCAGCGCAAACGGACTCCAGGTCCCGGCATGCCCCCCGGCGCCGGCCGCCACGGCGATCAAACCGTCGACACCCGCCTCGGCCGCTTTCTCGGCATGTCGGCGAGTGGTGACGTCATGGAAGACCAGGCCGCCATAACTGTGTACCGCGTCGACCAACTCCTTCACCGCGCCGAGGCTGGTGATGACGATCGGCACTTTGTGTTCGACGCAGATGTTCAGGTCTGCCTGCAAGCGCGGGTTGCTGTTGTGCACGATCAGGTTCACCGCGTACGGCGCCGGGTTGTCCAGTGTCGCCAGGCCCGCTTCGATCTGTTCCAGCCAGGCTTTGAATCCGCTGCTTTCGCGTTGGTTCAGCGCAGGAAAACTGCCGACCACGCCATTACGGCAGCAGGCGAGCACCAGCTCAGGGTTGGAAATCAGAAACATCGGCGCCGCCACTACAGGCAGACGCAGACGTTGTTCGAGCAAAGCGGGCAGCGACATTATGAACACCCCAAGGATCTGTACTTGTTGAAGTTAGAACGGCTTGACCACGACCAGAATTACGATAGCCAGCAATATCAGAACCGGCACTTCATTGAACCAGCGATAAAAGACATGGCTGCGGGTGTTTTCGCCACGGGCAAAACGTTTTACCTGCGCGCCGCACATGTGGTGGTAGCCGATCAGCAAGACGACCAGGGTCAGTTTGGCGTGAATCCAGCCGCCCATGCTGAAGATGCTCGGGTTGAGGTAAATCAGCCAGCCGCCGAAGATCAGCGTCGCAATCATCGCCGGACCCATGATGCCGCGATACAGCTTGCGCTCCATGACACTGAAGCGCTCTTTGCTGATCGTGTCTTCGCTTTGCGCGTGATACACGAACAGACGCGGCAAGTAGAACAGCCCGGCAAACCAGCAAACGATGCTGACAATGTGAAAAGCTTTGATCCATAGATAGAGCATTTTTAGTTATTCCAGGTTCACGGTAAGCCGGATAGTAGAGGCTTGAGCGTCCGCACGTCACCTTGACGGTTGTCGCAGGGCCGCGCGGCCCCTATTATCGACGGCTTTCCAGTGGGTTCTTTGAGGGCAGGTTATGGTCAAGGTCGGTATCGTCGGCGGCACGGGTTACACCGGTGTCGAACTGCTGCGTCTGTTGGCGCAGCATCCGCAGGCAGAAGTGGTAGTGATCACTTCCCGATCCGAGGCCGGTCTGGCCGTGGCTGACTTGTACCCGAACCTGCGCGGACACTACGACGGCCTGGCCTTCAGCGTCCCAGACATCAAGACCCTCGGCGCTTGCGACGTAGTGTTCTTCGCTACACCGCACGGTGTGGCTCACGCATTGGCCGGTGAATTGCTCGCGGCGGGCACCAAGGTCATCGACCTGTCGGCAGACTTCCGTCTACAAGACGCTGAAGAGTGGGCCAAGTGGTACGGTCAGCCGCACGGCGCACCGGAGTTGCTGGATGAAGCGGTTTACGGTCTGCCGGAAGTCAATCGCGAGCAAATCAAGAAGGCTCGCCTGATCGCGGTACCGGGTTGCTACCCAACCGCTACGCAGCTGGGTTTCCTGCCATTGCTCGAGGCTGGTCTGGCGGATACTTCGCGATTGATCGCCGACTGCAAATCCGGCGTCAGCGGTGCCGGTCGCGGTGCGGCTGTCGGCTCGCTGTACTCCGAAACGTCAGAAAGCATGAAGGCCTATGCGGTGAAAGGTCACCGTCACCTGCCGGAAATTCGCCAGGGCCTGCGTCGCGCAGCGGGCAAGGATGTCGGTCTGACCTTCGTTCCGCACCTGACTCCGATGATCCGTGGCATTCACTCGACGCTCTACGCGACCGTGGTTGATCGCTCAGTGGATCTGCAGGCGCTGTTTGAAAAGCGCTATGCCAACGAACCGTTCGTCGATGTAATGCCGGCCGGCAGCCATCCGGAAACCCGTAGCGTGCGCGGTGCCAACGTGTGCCGTATCGCCGTTCATCGTCCGCAGGATGGCGATCTGGTGGTGGTGCTGTCGGTGATCGACAACCTGGTCAAAGGTGCGTCGGGTCAAGCGGTGCAGAACATGAACATCCTGTTCGGGCTGGACGAGCGTTTCGGTCTGTCCCACGCCGGTATGCTGCCGTAACACTTTAAGCAGCACAGCGAAAAGGCCCGTTCAGCGGGCCTTTTTGCATTCTGAACAGCTCGTCGGGTTTATTGATATACCGTAACAATAGTTGACCGATTTTCTCGGACAAGCGGATAATGCGCGTCATCACGCATTATGGCGGCGTAACGCCGGGAGATAGTCAGCATGAGCGTCGAATCCTTCACCCCCACGGCTTTGCAATTCACCCACGGTGCCGCGCACAAGGTGAAGAGCCTGGTCGATGAAGAGGGGAATGATCGCTTGAAGCTGCGCGTATTCGTTACGGGCGGCGGTTGTTCAGGGTTTCAATACGGTTTCACCTTCGATGAAGATGTGGCCGAGGACGACACCATCGTCGAGCGCGAAGGCGTGAGTCTGGTGGTGGATCCGATGAGCTTCCAGTATCTGGCCGGTGCTGAAGTGGACTACCAGGAAGGTCTGGAAGGTTCGCGTTTCGTGATCAAGAACCCGAACGCCACCACGACGTGTGGTTGCGGGTCTTCGTTCTCGATCTGATCGCTCCTCGCTCCAGATAACAAAACGCCGCAGAGCCTCACGGTTCTGCGGCGTTTTGCTGTGCTTAATCTTTAAGCAGGGTAGATAGCGCCAAGTATCCGCAGCCCGCGTGCGCCGGTGACGCTTGGGCGGTTGGCGGCGATGCCTTCTAGGCAGCAATGGGCCAGCCAGGCGAAGGCCATGGCTTCGACCCAGTCCGGGTCAACGCCGTGAGTGGCAGTGCTGGCGACTTTGGTGGTCGGCAGTAGCTCGGCCAGACGCTTCATCAGCGTGGCGTTGTGCGCGCCGCCGCCGCAGACCAACAGTTCCTGAGTATCGGTTTGAGCGTTTTGCAAAGATTCAATGATCGTCAACGCGGTCAGCTCAAGCAGCGTCGCTTGCACGTTCTCGGCAGCAAAGGTTGGCAGGTGCGAGAGATGTTGTTCCAGCCAGGGCAGGTTGAACACTTCTCGGCCGGTACTTTTCGGCCCCTTGGTGACGAAGAACGGATCGCTGAGGAGTGCGTTTAGCAGTGTCGGCTCGACTGAACCTGTTTTAGCCCAGTCGCCATTGCGATCATAGTTTTCGCCGCGCTGCTGGTGAATCCAGGCGTCCATCAGCACATTCCCGGGGCCGCAGTCGAAACCGGCTACAGGTTTGGTCGGCTCAATCAGACTCAGATTGCTGAAGCCGCCGACATTCAAGACGGCCTGGTTACCGGTACGCTCTTCAAATAACGCTTCATGAAATGCAGGTACCAGCGGAGCGCCTTGGCCTCCGGCCGCCACATCGCGACTGCGGAAATCGCTGACTACGGTGATACCGGTCAGTTCGGTCAGCAGAGCGGGGTTGCCGATCTGCACGGTGAAACCGCGTGCAGGCTCATGGCGAATGGTCTGGCCGTGGCTGCCTATCGCCCGAATGTCTTGCGGTTTGAGTCGCTGCTGATCGAGGAGGGTATGAATGCCCTGCGCCGCGAGTGTCACCCAGTTCTGCTGGGCAATCGCCGAGCGGGCGATTTCGTCAGGACCGCTGGCGCACAAGCCAAGCAGCTCGGCGCGCAGGGATTCAGGCATGGGGATGTAGTGGGTGGCGACCAGTTTGATCGCCGAAGTCTGTTCGATCAGGGCAATGTCCAGACCGTCGAGGCTGGTTCCGGACATCACGCCGATATACAGGGCCATGACTTAGCGCTTGCTCGAAGCCAGCATGGTGGCTTTCTCTTGATCCATGCGCGCCATCAGCGGCTGGCTCTGTGCAAGGAAGCGAGCGCGTTCGGCTTTGGCAATTGGATCAGCCATTGGCAGCTTCTGTCCCAGCGGATCGACGTGAACGCCGTTGACCTGGAACTCATAGTGCAAGTGCGGGCCGGTCGAGAGGCCGGTGGTGCCGATGTAGCCGATGACTTGGCCTTGCTTAACGGAGCCGCCAGTCTTCACGCCTTTGGCGAAGCCTTGCATGTGGCCGTACAGCGTGCGGTAGGTGTTGCCATGCTGGATGATCACCGTGTTGCCGTAGCCACCACGACGTCCGGCCAGCAACACTTTACCGTCACCGGCAGCCTTGATTGGCGTGCCGCGCGGCGCAGCGTAATCAACACCTTTGTGGGCGCGAATCTTGTTGAGGATCGGGTGCTTGCGGCCCATTGAGAACTTCGAACTGATGCGGGCGAAATCCACCGGAGTACGGATGAACGCCTTGCGCATGCTGTTGCCGTCAGCGGTGTAGTAGCTGCTGTTGCCTTGCTTGTTGGTGTAACGCACGGCGGTGTAGGTCTTGCCGCGGTTAGTAAAGCGAGCGGACAGGATAGGTCCGGTGCCGACGGCTTTGCCGTTGACCACTTTCTGCTCGTAGATCACATCGAATTCGTCACCCTGGCGGATGTCTTGAGCGAAATCGACGTCGTAGCCAAAGACGCTGGCCATATCCATGGTCAGACTATGGGAGAGACCGGCACGGGCTGCTGATTGTGAGAGCGAGCTATTGATTACGCCATGGACGTAAGCAGTTCGAACGGTTGGTTTTGCGGTAACCCGGTTGAAGGCATAACCCTTGTCATTCTTGGTCAGGGTAATGGTTTCGACGTCACTGACCTTGCTGTGCAAACTGGTCAGTTGGCCGTCAGGGGTCAATTCGAATTCGAGCTTCTGGCCATGCTTGAGTTGGCTGAACTGTTTGGCTTGTTTGTCGCTGGCCAGGACTTCGTGAACGGAGGCGGCAGGCAGGCCGACCTTTTCGAACAGGGTCGACAGGGTATCGCCCTTGGCAACAATGACCTCGCGATGGCCAGGCGCTTTTGGCTTTTCGGAGGCTGGCGCAGGTGCAGCCTCTGCGGTTTGCGGGGTGTTTTCGCTACTGTTTTCGATTTGAGCAAATGGCGAAGCTACGGGCTCATTTGTGGCTTGAGCTGCGTCAGCGGCGTCTTGATCTTGTGTCAGTTGTTCAGCAGGACTTTCCAGTTCAAGGCTCAGGGTCGTCTTTTTGGCTTCAACATCACTGGAAGGGAATACCAGGAGTGCCAGGCTGAGAAGGGCGGCGATTCCACTTGCGGCGAGCAGGTGGGTCTTCGGGTAAAGCGGAGGCGCTTTAGACGGTTCTGTGGTCATAAGTAATTTTGACTTTGAAAAAAGATGAATTGGAAAAGATGAATGACATGATGAAGATGAAATAACTGTATAAAATATAACCAAATCATCTCTGAAGCAAGTCTGCAGACGCCGCGTTTGTGGATTGGTGTCCGTGCGCCGGGCAAAACTTGTAATTGGTGCACGATCTTGTATGGTTGGTTCCCTTTGAATCTGAGCCTTGCGGGTCTGTTATGAAGTCGGTTGAAGAGCAGCTAGCGCTGATTAAACGTGGTGCGGAAGAACTATTGGTCGAGTCCGAGCTGATCGAGAAGCTCAAGCGCGGCCAACCGCTGCGTATCAAGGCTGGTTTCGATCCGACCGCTCCTGATCTGCATTTGGGTCACACGGTGCTTATTAATAAGCTGCGCCAGTTCCAGGAGCTGGGGCATCAGGTTATCTTCCTTATAGGTGACTTCACCGGAATGATCGGTGATCCGAGCGGCAAGAGTGCTACGCGTCCTCCGTTGACTCGCGAGCAGGTTCTGGAAAACGCCGAGACTTACAAGACGCAGGTGTTCAAGATTCTTGATCCGGCGAAAACCGAAGTTGCGTTCAACTCCACCTGGATGGACCAGATGGGGCCGGCGGACTTCATCCGCCTGACCTCTCAGTACACCGTGGCGCGTATGCTTGAGCGTGACGACTTCGATAAGCGCTACACCACCAATCAGCCAATCGCTATTCACGAGTTCCTCTATCCGCTGGTGCAGGGATACGATTCGGTTGCGCTTCGGGCGGATGTCGAGCTGGGTGGTACCGATCAGAAGTTCAACTTGCTGATGGGGCGTGAGTTGCAGCGTGGTTATGGTCAAGAGGCTCAATGCATTTTGACCATGCCGCTGCTCGAAGGTCTGGATGGCGTGAAGAAGATGTCCAAATCCTTGGGCAACTACGTCGGTATCCAGGAAGCGCCGGGCGTCATGTATAGCAAGCTGGTTTCGATTCCGGATGCATTGATGTGGCGTTACTTCGAGCTTCTCAGCTTTCGCTCGATGGATGAGATCAATGCACTGCGCGCTGATGTTGAGGCGGGTGCTAATCCGCGCGATGTCAAAATCAAACTGGCTGAAGAGATCGTTGCGCGCTTCCATGGCGAAGAGGCTGCTGCCAATGCCCATCGTGCTGCGGGTAACCGTATGAAAGATGGCGAGTTGCCGGATGATCTGCCAGAGATCGAGTTGGCCTCTACTGAGGATATGCCGATCGCTGCTGTCCTTAATAAGGCAGGGTTGGTGAAGAACTCGGCGGCAGCGCGTGATCTGTTGGCGTCTGGTGGTGTGCGCATTGATGGTGCAGTCGTTGATCGCTCCTTTATATATGTACTGGGCGCGACCCACGTTTGTCAGGCTGGCAAGAAGGCGTTTGCGCGTATCACACTGAAATCTGAGTGATTTCTGAAAATAAGTGTTGACGGCGAATTTCAGATGTCTATAATTCGCCCCACTTCCGGCGCAGTCGAAACGGAAAACTCCTTGAGATTCAATGAGTTATGTAGGTTTCGGCGGCAGGTTGCTTCAGTTCATCGAAGCCAGAAGGAAGTTGAAAAAGAGGTGTTGACAGCAGCGTGTAACGCTGTAGAATTCGCCTCCCGCTGACGAGAGATCGGAAGCGCAAGTGGTTGAAGTTGTTGAAGAATTCTTCGAAAACTTCTGAAAATAATCACTTGACAGCAAATGAGGCTGCTGTAGAATGCGCGCCTCGGTTGAGACGAAAGATCTTAACCAACCGCTCTTTAACAACTGAATCAAGCAATTCGTGTGGGTGCTTGTGGAGTCAGACTGATAGTCAACAAGATTATCAGCATCACAAGTTACTCCGCGAGAAATCAAAGATGTAACCAACGATTGCTGAGCCAAGTTTAGGGTTTCTTAAAAACCCAAAGATGTTTGAACTGAAGAGTTTGATCATGGCTCAGATTGAACGCTGGCGGCAGGCCTAACACATGCAAGTCGAGCGGATGAGAGGAGCTTGCTCCTGGATTCAGCGGCGGACGGGTGAGTAATGCCTAGGAATCTGCCTGGTAGTGGGGGACAACGTTTCGAAAGGAACGCTAATACCGCATACGTCCTACGGGAGAAAGCAGGGGACCTTCGGGCCTTGCGCTATCAGATGAGCCTAGGTCGGATTAGCTAGTTGGTGAGGTAATGGCTCACCAAGGCGACGATCCGTAACTGGTCTGAGAGGATGATCAGTCACACTGGAACTGAGACACGGTCCAGACTCCTACGGGAGGCAGCAGTGGGGAATATTGGACAATGGGCGAAAGCCTGATCCAGCCATGCCGCGTGTGTGAAGAAGGTCTTCGGATTGTAAAGCACTTTAAGTTGGGAGGAAGGGCAGTAACTTAATACGTTGCTGTTTTGACGTTACCGACAGAATAAGCACCGGCTAACTCTGTGCCAGCAGCCGCGGTAATACAGAGGGTGCAAGCGTTAATCGGAATTACTGGGCGTAAAGCGCGCGTAGGTGGTTCGTTAAGTTGGATGTGAAATCCCCGGGCTCAACCTGGGAACTGCATTCAAAACTGTCGAGCTAGAGTATGGTAGAGGGTGGTGGAATTTCCTGTGTAGCGGTGAAATGCGTAGATATAGGAAGGAACACCAGTGGCGAAGGCGACCACCTGGACTGATACTGACACTGAGGTGCGAAAGCGTGGGGAGCAAACAGGATTAGATACCCTGGTAGTCCACGCCGTAAACGATGTCAACTAGCCGTTGGGAGCCTTGAGCTCTTAGTGGCGCAGCTAACGCATTAAGTTGACCGCCTGGGGAGTACGGCCGCAAGGTTAAAACTCAAATGAATTGACGGGGGCCCGCACAAGCGGTGGAGCATGTGGTTTAATTCGAAGCAACGCGAAGAACCTTACCAGGCCTTGACATCCAATGAACTTTCCAGAGATGGATTGGTGCCTTCGGGAACATTGAGACAGGTGCTGCATGGCTGTCGTCAGCTCGTGTCGTGAGATGTTGGGTTAAGTCCCGTAACGAGCGCAACCCTTGTCCTTAGTTACCAGCACGTTATGGTGGGCACTCTAAGGAGACTGCCGGTGACAAACCGGAGGAAGGTGGGGATGACGTCAAGTCATCATGGCCCTTACGGCCTGGGCTACACACGTGCTACAATGGTCGGTACAAAGGGTTGCCAAGCCGCGAGGTGGAGCTAATCCCATAAAACCGATCGTAGTCCGGATCGCAGTCTGCAACTCGACTGCGTGAAGTCGGAATCGCTAGTAATCGTGAATCAGAATGTCACGGTGAATACGTTCCCGGGCCTTGTACACACCGCCCGTCACACCATGGGAGTGGGTTGCACCAGAAGTAGCTAGTCTAACCTTCGGGAGGACGGTTACCACGGTGTGATTCATGACTGGGGTGAAGTCGTAACAAGGTAGCCGTAGGGGAACCTGCGGCTGGATCACCTCCTTAATCGACGACATCAGCTGCTCCATAAGTTCCCACACGAATTGCTTGATTCATTGAAGAAGACGAAAGAAGCAGCCCGAAATTGGGTCTGTAGCTCAGTTGGTTAGAGCGCACCCCTGATAAGGGTGAGGTCGGCAGTTCGAATCTGCCCAGACCCACCAATTTTGTGTGGGAAACGCCTGTAGAAATACGGGGCCATAGCTCAGCTGGGAGAGCGCCTGCCTTGCACGCAGGAGGTCAACGGTTCGATCCCGTTTGGCTCCACCACTACTGCTTCTCTTGTGTAAAGCTTAGAAATGAGCATTCCATCATGATGATGGTGAATGTTGATTTCTAGTCTTTGACTAGTTCGTTCTTTAAAAATTTGGGTATGTGATAGAAAGATAGACTGAACGTTACTTTCACTGGTAACGGATCAGGCTAAGGTAAAATTTGTGAGTTCTCTTAATTGAGAAATTCGAATTTTCGGCGAATGTCGTCTTCACAGTATAACCAGATTGCTTGGGGTTATATGGTCAAGTGAAGAAGCGCATACGGTGGATGCCTTGGCAGTCAGAGGCGATGAAAGACGTGGTAGCCTGCGAAAAGCTTCGGGGAGTCGGCAAACAGACTTTGATCCGGAGATGTCTGAATGGGGGAACCCAGCCATCATAAGATGGTTATCTTGTACTGAATACATAGGTGCAAGAGGCGAACCAGGGGAACTGAAACATCTAAGTACCCTGAGGAAAAGAAATCAACCGAGATTCCCTTAGTAGTGGCGAGCGAACGGGGACTAGCCCTTAAGTGGCTTTGAGATTAGCGGAACGCTCTGGAAAGTGCGGCCATAGTGGGTGATAGCCCTGTACGCGAAAATCTCTTAGTCATGAAATCGAGTAGGACGGAGCACGAGAAACTTTGTCTGAATATGGGGGGACCATCCTCCAAGGCTAAATACTACTGACTGACCGATAGTGAACTAGTACCGTGAGGGAAAGGCGAAAAGAACCCCGGAGAGGGGAGTGAAATAGATCCTGAAACCGTATGCGTACAAGCAGTGGGAGCAGACTTTGTTCTGTGACTGCGTACCTTTTGTATAATGGGTCAGCGACTTATTTTCAGTGGCGAGCTTAACCGAATAGGGGAGGCGTAGCGAAAGCGAGTCTTAATAGGGCGTCTAGTCGCTGGGAATAGACCCGAAACCGGGCGATCTATCCATGGGCAGGTTGAAGGTTGGGTAACACTAACTGGAGGACCGAACCGACTACCGTTGAAAAGTTAGCGGATGACCTGTGGATCGGAGTGAAAGGCTAATCAAGCTCGGAGATAGCTGGTTCTCCTCGAAAGCTATTTAGGTAGCGCCTCATGTATCACTGTAGGGGGTAGAGCACTGTTTCGGCTAGGGGGTCATCCCGACTTACCAAACCGATGCAAACTCCGAATACCTACAAGTGCCGAGCATGGGAGACACACGGCGGGTGCTAACGTCCGTCGTGAAAAGGGAAACAACCCAGACCGTCAGCTAAGGTCCCAAAGTTATGGTTAAGTGGGAAACGATGTGGGAAGGCTTAGACAGCTAGGAGGTTGGCTTAGAAGCAGCCACCCTTTAAAGAAAGCGTAATAGCTCACTAGTCGAGTCGGCCTGCGCGGAAGATGTAACGGGGCTCAAACCATACACCGAAGCTACGGGTATCACCTTCGGGTGATGCGGTAGAGGAGCGTTCTGTAAGCCTGTGAAGGTGAGTTGAGAAGCTTGCTGGAGGTATCAGAAGTGCGAATGCTGACATGAGTAACGACAATGGGTGTGAAAAACACCCACGCCGAAAGACCAAGGTTTCCTGCGCAACGTTAATCGACGCAGGGTTAGTCGGTCCCTAAGGCGAGGCTGAAAAGCGTAGTCGATGGAAAACAGGTTAATATTCCTGTACTTCTGGTTATTGCGATGGAGGGACGGAGAAGGCTAGGCCAGCTTGGCGTTGGTTGTCCAAGTTTAAGGTGGTAGGCTGAGATCTTAGGTAAATCCGGGATCTTAAGGCCGAGAGCTGATGACGAGTGTTCTTTTAGAACACGAAGTGGTTGATGCCATGCTTCCAAGAAAAGCTTCTAAGCTTCAGGTAACCAGGAACCGTACCCCAAACCGACACAGGTGGTTGGGTAGAGAATACCAAGGCGCTTGAGAGAACTCGGGTGAAGGAACTAGGCAAAATGGCACCGTAACTTCGGGAGAAGGTGCGCCGGTGAGGGTGAAGGACTTGCTCCGTAAGCTCATGCCGGTCGAAGATACCAGGCCGCTGCGACTGTTTATTAAAAACACAGCACTCTGCAAACACGAAAGTGGACGTATAGGGTGTGACGCCTGCCCGGTGCCGGAAGGTTAATTGATGGGGTTAGCTAACGCGAAGCTCTTGATCGAAGCCCCGGTAAACGGCGGCCGTAACTATAACGGTCCTAAGGTAGCGAAATTCCTTGTCGGGTAAGTTCCGACCTGCACGAATGGCGTAACGATGGCGGCGCTGTCTCCACCCGAGACTCAGTGAAATTGAAATCGCTGTGAAGATGCAGTGTATCCGCGGCTAGACGGAAAGACCCCGTGAACCTTTACTATAGCTTTGCACTGGACTTTGAATTTGCTTGTGTAGGATAGGTGGGAGGCTTTGAAGCGTGGACGCCAGTTCGCGTGGAGCCATCCTTGAAATACCACCCTGGCAACTTTGAGGTTCTAACTCAGGTCCGTTATCCGGATCGAGGACAGTGTATGGTGGGTAGTTTGACTGGGGCGGTCTCCTCCTAAAGAGTAACGGAGGAGTACGAAGGTGCGCTCAGACCGGTCGGAAATCGGTCGTAGAGTATAAAGGCAAAAGCGCGCTTGACTGCGAGACAGACACGTCGAGCAGGTACGAAAGTAGGTCTTAGTGATCCGGTGGTTCTGTATGGAAGGGCCATCGCTCAACGGATAAAAGGTACTCCGGGGATAACAGGCTGATACCGCCCAAGAGTTCATATCGACGGCGGTGTTTGGCACCTCGATGTCGGCTCATCACATCCTGGGGCTGAAGCCGGTCCCAAGGGTATGGCTGTTCGCCATTTAAAGTGGTACGCGAGCTGGGTTTAGAACGTCGTGAGACAGTTCGGTCCCTATCTGCCGTGGACGTTTGAGATTTGAGAGGGGCTGCTCCTAGTACGAGAGGACCGGAGTGGACGAACCTCTGGTGTTCCGGTTGTCACGCCAGTGGCATTGCCGGGTAGCTATGTTCGGGAAAGATAACCGCTGAAAGCATCTAAGCGGGAAACTTGCCTCAAGATGAGATCTCACTGGAACCTTGAGTTCCCTGAAGGGCCGTCGAAGACTACGACGTTGATAGGTTGGGTGTGTAAGCGCTGTGAGGCGTTGAGCTAACCAATACTAATTGCCCGTGAGGCTTGACCATATAACACCCAAGCAATTTGCGTCGAAGAGACCAGATTGCGGTGTGTGAAGACGAAACGAACCGAAAGTTCGATGTTCACAAACACCGAAAGCTGTCACATACCCAATTTGCTGAAGCGAGGCCACAAGGTCACGAGTCAGTACCCGAATTTCTTGACGACCATAGAGCGTTGGAACCACCTGATCCCATCCCGAACTCAGCAGTGAAACGATGCATCGCCGATGGTAGTGTGGGGTTTCCCCATGTGAGAGTAGGTCATCGTCAAGATTAAATTCCGAAACCCCAATTGCGAAAGCAGTTGGGGTTTTGTTTTGCCCGCAGGAAAAGCATCTGCTTGATTTCTATGCAACAGCCCGGGTCATGGATATTATTCGGGCCTCATTGTGAGGGCGAGACCTGCATGTTGACGTTGTTGAACCTCCTGAAAGATGGCCGATTCCATTCTGGTCAGGATCTTGGCGCCGCCTTGGGAATAAGTCGAAGTGCGGTATGGAAACAGCTTCAGCATCTTGAGGCTGAGCTTGGCTTGTCCATTCATAAAGTGCGAGGACGAGGCTATCAATTGGCTGTTCCATTGACGCTACTCGACTCTCGAGCAATATCGGCAATGGCGCCAGATTGGCCGGTGATGGTCTTGGATTCGGTCGACTCGACAAACGCTGAGGCCTTGCGGGCGATTGGCCAAGGTAGTTTGGCGCCCTTTTTGGTGCTCGCGGAACGCCAAGTCTCTGGTCGTGGGCGAAGAGGTCGCAAGTGGGTAAGTCCCTTTGCAGAGAATCTTTATTACAGCCTTGTCCTGCGTATTGATGGTGGAATGCGCCAGCTCGAGGGCTTGAGTCTTGTTGTTGGGTTGGCTGTCTTGCAGACTCTGAGAAATTTTGGAGTGCCAGGTGCGGGATTGAAGTGGCCCAACGATGTCTTGGTGGGTAACAAGAAGATTGCCGGCATTCTCCTTGAACTCGTTGGTGATCCGGCAGATGTTTGCCATGTGGTGCTGGGTATTGGTGTAAATGTGAACATGCAAGTGGCTGATGAAGTTGGCCAGCAATGGACTTCGATTCGGCTTGAGTCAGGTAGGAGTACTGACCGTAACTCCCTGGTGGCAGAACTTAGTAAGCAGTTAAGTGTTTATATCCGGCGCCATCAAGTGGATGGTTTTTCGGCTCTCCAGGCGGAATGGGAGGCGAACCATTTGTGGCAGGATCGCTCTGTGTCATTGATTGCGGGTTCCAGTCAGATAGATGGTGTTGTGCTCGGAATCGATAGTCAGGGTGCGCTGCGCCTGAAGGTGGATGGTGTGGAAAAAGTCTTTAGTGGTGGTGAGCTCAGCCTGAGGTTGCGTGATGATTCTTGAGCTCGACTGTGGGAACAGCTTCATTAAGTGGCGAGTACTGAAGGCTGCACTTGGCGCTGTCTTTTCCGAAGGGGTTGTCGACTCTGATCTCGCATTGCTAGACAGTTTGAAAGCTCTCAATGGGCTTGAGCTTCGTAAGTGCCGCGTGGTCAGTGTCAGGACTGCGGAGGAGACTGATGCCTTGATCGCTATTATCGAGCGTGAGTTTGGTATTTCGGTGGTGTGCGCGAAGCCCGCACGTGAAATGTCCGGTGTCAAAAACGGTTATGAAGAGTACGAGCGTCTAGGGCTGGATCGATGGCTGGCCATGCTTGGCGGGTTTCATCTCGCATCAGGCGGCGCTTGCCTGGTGCTTGATTTCGGTACGGCAGTGACTGCAGATTTTATTGCTGCGGGTGGTAAGCATCTTGGTGGTTTTATTTGCCCCGGAATGCCTTTGATGCGAAATCAGTTGCGTACGCATACCCGTAAGATTCGCTATGGAGATCTGGCGGCTGAGCGCGCGCTGTCAAGCAATGCGCCTGGGCGGACCACTGCTGAGGCGGTGGAGCGCGGGTGTTCATTGATGTTGCGAGGTTTCGTATTGACACAGTTGGAACTGGCGCGCTCTTACTGGAGAGAAGACTTCGCAGTCTTTATAACTGGGGGGGATGCTGAATTGGTTGCAGCTGTCGCCCCTGAGGCCCGAGTCGTTCCTGACCTGGTGTTTGTGGGGCTGGCTATGGCGTGTCCTTTTTCCTGAGGTTTGTATGCGTTGGTTGTTCCTCCTGCTTCTTGTTCTTAATGTTTTCTATTATGTCTGGCATCAGCAGGAGGCGCCCTTGCGGGCGAAGGATGTAACGCCTCTTAGTTTGTATCGAGGTTCCCAGCAAGACATTCGCTTGCTCAGTGAAACGACGAGCAATGTTCGAGAGGGGCAGGGAGGGCGTCGGCAAGAGTGTCTGTTCCTTGGTGGTTTTTCTCGACAGGAGTCGATTACGGCGCTCCAGCAGCGTTTGGCTGAAATGGGAGTCGATGTAAAATCTTCGTCGAGGGATTCTTCTGGGGCTGGTTATTGGTTGTCTGTTTCGCCTCAGGGCCAGCGTTTGCTGGGGGATGCCCAGCTCCAAAACCTTTCCAACGAATTCAATGAGTTAAAACATAAAATAATGCTGTGTGAGGGGGTTGCACCTACTGAATAGTTTGCATAGAATGGCGCCCGCTCCACAGCGAAGACCTAAGTAGGGATTCAAAATGAAGCGATGTCAACGCAGCTAACCTCAGGTTTTTAAATGAGAAAATGCTTGACAGGGGTTTGGCATAGTATAGAATGCCGGCCTGATTAGGAGGGGTTCCCGAGCGGCCAAAGGGATCAGACTGTAAATCTGACGTCTACGACTTCGAAGGTTCGAATCCTTCTCCCTCCACCAGATTTAAGCGTGAGCTGCAGGCTCCGCGGGTATAGTTTAGTGGTAGAACCTCAGCCTTCCAAGCTGATGATGCGGGTTCGATTCCCGCTACCCGCTCCAAGTTTGCAGGTTGTGCAAAGTGTTTTGCTCTTGTAGCTCAGTTGGTAGAGCACACCCTTGGTAAGGGTGAGGTCAGCGGTTCAAATCCGCTCAAGAGCTCCATATAACAAGGCAGATATGAAAATATCTGCCTTTGTTTTAATGGCTGATATTGTTTGTCTAATTTCTTCTGTTGAGGGTGATATCGATGGCTAAGGAAAAATTTGATCGTTCCCTGCCCCACGTCAACGTTGGGACCATTGGTCACGTTGACCACGGTAAAACCACTCTGACTGCTGCTCTGACTCGCGTTTGCTCGGAAGTTTTCGGTTCCGCAATCGTTGACTTCGACAAGATCGACAGCGCACCAGAAGAAAAAGCTCGCGGTATCACCATCAACACCGCACATGTTGAGTACAACTCGAAGATCCGTCACTACGCTCACGTTGACTGCCCAGGTCACGCTGACTATGTGAAGAACATGATCACCGGTGCTGCTCAGATGGACGGCGCTATTCTGGTTTGCTCGGCCGCTGATGGTCCGATGCCACAAACCCGTGAGCACATCCTGCTGTCCCGTCAGGTAGGCGTTCCGTACATCGTGGTTTTCCTGAACAAGGCTGACCTGGTAGACGACGCAGAGCTGCTGGAACTGGTTGAGATGGAAGTTCGTGACCTGCTGTCCACCTACGACTTCCCGGGCGATGACACTCCAATCATCATCGGTTCGGCTCGTATGGCTCTGGAAGGCAAAGACGACAACGAGATGGGCACCACTGCCGTCAAGAAACTGGTTGAGACTCTGGATGCTTACATCCCAGAACCAGTTCGTATGATCGACAAGCCATTCCTGATGCCAATCGAAGACGTATTCTCGATCTCGGGTCGCGGTACTGTTGTGACTGGTCGTATCGAGCGCGGTATCGTTCGCGTTCAGGATCCGCTGGAAATCGTTGGTCTGCGTGACACCACCGTTACTACTTGCACCGGTGTTGAAATGTTCCGCAAGCTGCTCGACGAAGGTCGTGCTGGCGAGAACTGCGGCGTTCTGCTGCGTGGTACCAAGCGTGACGACGTTGAGCGTGGTCAGGTTCTGGTTAAGCCGGGTTCGGTTAAGCCGCACACCAAGTTCACCGCAGAAGTTTACGTTCTGAGCAAGGAAGAAGGCGGTCGTCACACTCCGTTCTTCAAAGGCTACCGTCCACAGTTCTACTTCCGTACTACTGACGTGACTGGTAACTGCGAGCTGCCAGAAGGCGTTGAAATGGTAATGCCAGGTGACAACATTCAGATGACTGTTACCCTGATCAAAACCATCGCGATGGAAGACGGTCTGCGTTTCGCTATCCGTGAAGGCGGTCGTACCGTCGGCGCTGGCGTCGTGGCTAAAATCATCGAGTAAGTAGTTGTAATGTATTTTTCGGGCCGGCATAATGGTCGGCCTGATTTTGTTTTAGGTCAGTAGCTCAATTGGCAGAGCGACGGTCTCCAAAACCGTAGGTTGGGGGTTCGATTCCCTCCTGACCTGCCAGATTCACTTGGTGTGTCTGGCTTTCTTTTCACAGGATCTTCATAGATGACTCCTAAAGCTGAAGCTCAAGGCTCTCGCTTCGATCTGCTCAAGTGGCTTGTAGTTGTCGCTTTGGTGGTTGTTGGCGTTGTTGGCAATCAGTATTACTCTGCTTCGCCGATCCTGTACCGTGTACTCGCTTTGCTTGCCATTGCTGCTGTAGCTGCCTTTGTAGGTCTGCAGACTGCTAAGGGCAAGTCTTTCTTTGTACTCGTTAAGGAAGCTCGCACCGAGATTCGTAAAGTCGTGTGGCCAACTCGCCAAGAAACCACGCAGACCACCCTGATTGTGGTGGCTGTTGTTCTGGTTATGGCGTTGCTGTTGTGGGGGCTTGATTCCCTGCTCGGCTGGCTTGTTTCCTTGATTGTCGGCTAAGGGTGTCCCGTGGCTAAGCGTTGGTATGTTGTGCATGCTTACTCGGGTTACGAGAAGCATGTGATGCGCTCGCTGATCGAGCGCGTAAAGCTGGCTGGCATGGAAGATGGCTTCGGCGAGATTCTGGTTCCCACTGAAGAAGTGGTTGAAATGCGCAATGGCCAGAAGCGCAAAAGCGAACGTAAGTTCTTTCCAGGCTATGTGCTGGTTCAGATGGATATGAACGAGGGTACTTGGCACTTGGTCAAGGATACTCCTCGGGTGATGGGTTTCATCGGCGGTACCGCTGATAAGCCTGCGCCGATCACCGATAAAGAGGCGGAAGCAATTCTGCGTCGCGTCGCTGATGGTAGCGACAAGCCTAAGCCGAAGACTCTCTTCGAGCCAGGTGAAACGGTGCGAGTCAATGACGGTCCATTTGCTGATTTCAATGGCGTTGTTGAAGAAGTTAACTACGAAAAGAGCCGGATCCAAGTGGCAGTGCTCATTTTCGGTCGCTCTACCCCGGTAGAGTTGGAGTTCAGTCAGGTCGAAAAGGTCTAACTGGACAAGCATCCCAACCCCGCAGCCCTAGGCTGTGGGGTTTTGTCGTCACTGGGATAAACGCGCAAGTAACCGGGGAGCCTTCCGAGGCGTTCGAACCCGTAATTGGAGTGCCTCATGGCCAAGAAAATTACCGCTTACATCAAGCTGCAAGTGAAGGCCGCTCAGGCTAACCCAAGCCCACCTGTTGGTCCTGCTCTGGGTCAGCACGGCGTGAACATCATGGAATTCTGCAAGGCTTTCAACGCCCGTACTCAGGGTCTTGAAGCAGGTCTGCCGACTCCAGTGATCATCACTGTCTACAGCGACCGTAGTTTCACTTTCGAAACCAAATCCACCCCTGCTTCGGTTCTGCTGAAGAAGGCGGCCGGTCTGACCAGCGGTTCCGCTCGTCCGAACACCGTTAAGGTTGGCACTGTTACCCGTGCTCAGCTGGAAGAAATCGCGAAAACCAAAAACGCGGATCTGACTGCAGCTGATATGGATGCAGCCGTGCGTACTATCGCCGGTTCTGCTCGTAGCATGGGCCTTAACGTGGAGGGTGTGTAATGGCTAAGCTGACCAAGCGTCAAAAGGCTATCGCCGGCAAAATCGAAGCAGGCAAGGCCTACAACATTGTAGACGCCGCTGCTCTGCTGGCTGAGCTGTCGACTGTCAAGTTCAGCGAGTCGTTCGACGTTGCTGTAAACCTGGGTGTAGACCCGCGTAAATCCGACCAGGTTGTTCGTAGCGCTACTGTGCTGCCACACGGCACTGGCAAGACCGTTCGCGTTGCTGTGTTCACCCAGGGTCCAGCTGCTGAGGCCGCTCTGGCTGCCGGCGCTGACCGTGTAGGTATGGACGACCTGGCTGCCGAAATGAAAGGCGGCGACCTGAACTATGACGTAGTGATCGCATCCCCGGATGCAATGCGCGTTGTAGGTCAACTGGGTCAGATCCTCGGTCCACGTGGTCTGATGCCTAACCCTAAGGTTGGTACCGTAACTCCAGACGTAGCTACCGCGGTTAAAAACGCTAAAGCTGGTCAGGTTCGTTATCGCACCGACAAAAACGGCATCATTCACACCTCCGTTGGCAAGATGGGCTTCGACGCCGTCAAGCTGAAGGAAAACGTTGAAGCCCTGATCGCTGATCTGAAGCGTATCAAGCCAGCTTCTTCGAAAGGTATCTATGTCAAGCGCGTTACCCTGAGCACCACTATGGGCCCAGGTCTGGTTATCGATCAGAGCTCGCTGGACGCGTAAGACAAAGGTTGGCGCGATTGTTCGCGCCAATCGAAAGATTGGGGTCCCTGCCTGGCGGGGGCTATCCAAGACCGTAGGCGACGCAAGTCTTAAACCATAAGCCTACGCAGATGGTGCTCCCGGTTCCTTACCGAATCAGACACCAAAACGACATTCGGTTTCGATCGAATGAAACGGTAACAAGCAGGAGTTAAACCCGTGGCAATTAATCTCGAAGACAAGAAGGCCATCGTCGCTGAAGTCAACGAGGCTGCCAAAGTCGCTCTGTCCGCTGTCGTGGTTGATGCACGTGGCGTAACAGTAGGCGCAATGACCGGACTCCGTAAAGAGGCTCGTGAAGCTGGCGTTTACGTACGTGTTGTACGTAACACCCTGCTCAAGCGCGCTGTTGCTGACACTCAATACAGTGTCCTCAACGACGTGTTCACCGGCCCGACCCTGATTGCATTCTCGAACGAACATCCGGGCGCTGCTGCCCGTATCTTCAAAGAGTTTGCCAAGGGTCAGGACAAGTTCGAGATCAAGGCAGCTGCGTTCGAGGGCAAGTTCCTCGCAGCTAACCAAATCGACGTACTGGCAACTCTGCCGACCCGTGACGAAGCAATTTCTCAGCTGATGAGCGTGATTCAAGGCGCTACCAGCAAATTGGCTCGTACTCTGGCGGCAATTCGCGACCAGAAAGAAGCTGCTGCAGCCTAAGGCTCGTCAACTTCTCGCGTTTTTTGTTTTTTTCGATGGTCGCGTAGGCCGTCCCCCAATTCAGGAATTAGATTCATGTCTATCTCTCAAAACGATATCCTTGAAGCCGTTGGCAACATGTCCGTAATGGAAGTTGTTGAACTGATCAAAGCTTTCGAAGAAAAATTCGGCGTTACCGCTGCTGCTGCTTCGGCTGGTCCAGCTGCTGCTGCCGCTGTTGTTGAAGAGCAAACCGAGTTCAACGTTGTTCTGCTGGAAGCTGGCGAGAAGAAGGTTAACGTGATCAAGGCAGTTCGTGAACTGACTGGTCTGGGCCTGAAAGAAGCCAAAGAGAAAGTAGACGGCGCTCCTCAGGTTGTAGCTGAAGGCGTTTCGAAAGAAGCTGCTGAAGACGCCAAGAAGAAGCTGGAAGAAGCAGGCGCTAAAGTCGAGCTGAAATAAGTATCGACTTTGCTCCTCCAGCCCGAGCGTCAAGCGACAGGCTGATGGCTGGTGGCTCTTGCCACCGGCCTTTTTCCGTTATTGGCAGCCGACTGGGTCGGTGCTGATAAGGGCGCTGTAACCACCCGATGCGGTGGAGCAAACCATGGGGTTTGCACGATTTTCTGGCTGCTCCCGTCGGGAGGGGCCAAACAAGCAGGTGACCAAGCTGGGGAACGCTGATGGCTTACTCATATACTGAGAAAAAACGTATCCGCAAGGACTTTAGCAAGTTGCCGGACGTCATGGATGTGCCTTACCTCCTGGCCATCCAGCTGGATTCGTATCGTGAATTCTTGCAAGCGGGAGCGACTAAAGATCAGTTCCGCGACGTGGGCCTGCATGCGGCCTTCAAATCCGTTTTCCCGATCATCAGCTACTCCGGCAATGCTGCGCTGGAGTACGTCGGTTATCGCCTGGGCGAACCGGCATTTGATGTCAAAGAATGCGTATTGCGCGGTGTAACTTTCGCCGTACCTTTGCGGGTAAAAGTGCGCCTGATCATTTTCGACAAAGAATCGTCGAACAAAGCGATCAAGGACATCAAAGAGCAAGAAGTCTACATGGGTGAAATCCCCCTGATGACTGAGAACGGTACCTTCGTAATCAATGGTACCGAGCGTGTAATCGTTTCCCAGCTGCACCGTTCCCCGGGCGTGTTCTTCGACCACGACCGCGGCAAGACGCATAGCTCCGGCAAACTGCTGTACTCCGCGCGCATCATTCCTTACCGCGGTTCGTGGCTGGACTTCGAGTTCGATCCGAAAGACTGCGTGTTCGTGCGTATCGACCGTCGTCGCAAGCTGCCGGCATCGGTACTGCTGCGCGCGCTCGGCTATACCACTGAAGAAGTGCTGGACGCTTTCTACACCACCAACGTTTTCCACCTGAGCGGCGAAACCCTCAGCCTGGAGCTGATTGCTTCGCGTCTGCGTGGTGAAATTGCGGTTCTGGACATTCAGGACGAGAAGGGCAAGGTCATTGTTGAAGCGGGCCGCCGTATTACCGCGCGCCACATCAACCAGATCGAAAAAGCCGGCATCAAGACTCTGGAAGTACCTCTGGACTACGTCCTGGGCCGTACTACCGCCAAGGTCATCGTGCACCCGGCTACCGGCGAAATCCTGGCAGAGTGCAACACCGAGCTGAACACTGAAGTCCTGGCAAAAATTGCCAAGGCTGGTGTTGTTCGCATCGAAACGCTGTACACCAACGATATCGACTGCGGTCCGTTCGTCTCCGACACGCTGAAGATCGACTCCACCAGCAACCAATTGGAAGCGCTGGTCGAGATCTATCGCATGATGCGTCCAGGCGAGCCGCCAACCAAAGACGCTGCCGAAACCCTGTTCAACAACCTGTTCTTCAGCCCTGAGCGTTATGACCTGTCTGCGGTCGGCCGGATGAAGTTCAACCGTCGTATCGGTCGTACCGAGATCGAAGGTTCGGGCGTGCTGTGCAAGGAAGACATCGTCGCGGTATTGAAGACTCTGGTCGACATCCGTAACGGTAAAGGCATCGTCGATGACATCGACCACCTGGGTAACCGTCGTGTTCGCTGCGTAGGCGAAATGGCCGAGAACCAGTTCCGCGTTGGCCTGGTACGTGTTGAGCGTGCGGTCAAAGAGCGTCTGTCGATGGCTGAAAGCGAAGGCCTGATGCCGCAGGACCTGATCAACGCCAAGCCAGTGGCTGCAGCGGTGAAAGAGTTCTTCGGCTCCAGCCAGCTCTCGCAGTTCATGGACCAGAACAACCCGCTGTCCGAGATCACCCACAAGCGTCGTGTCTCTGCACTCGGCCCTGGCGGTCTGACTCGTGAGCGCGCAGGCTTTGAAGTCCGTGACGTACACCCGACTCACTACGGTCGTGTATGCCCGATTGAAACGCCGGAAGGTCCGAACATCGGTCTGATCAACTCCTTGGCTGCTTACGCTCGCACCAACCAGTACGGCTTCCTGGAAAGCCCGTACCGCGTGGTGAAAGAGGGTGTGGTCACCGACGAGATCGTGTTCCTGTCCGCTATTGAAGAAGCCGATCACGTGATCGCGCAGGCTTCGGCGACCATGAATGACCAGAAAGTCCTGATCGACGAACTGGTAGCCGTACGTCACCTGAACGAATTCACCGTTAAGGCGCCTGAAGAAGTCACCTTGATGGACGTTTCGCCGAAGCAAGTAGTTTCGGTTGCAGCGTCGCTGATCCCGTTCCTCGAGCACGACGACGCCAACCGTGCGTTGATGGGTTCGAACATGCAGCGTCAAGCTGTACCAACCCTGCGCGCTGACAAGCCGCTGGTAGGTACCGGCATGGAGCGTAACGTAGCCCGTGACTCCGGCGTTTGCGTCGTGGCTCGTCGTGGCGGCGTAATCGATTCCGTCGATGCCAGCCGTATCGTGGTTCGTGTTGCTGATGATGAAGTTGAAACCGGCGAAGCTGGTGTCGACATCTACAACCTGACCAAATACACCCGCTCGAACCAGAACACCTGCATCAACCAGCGTCCGCTGGTGAGCAAGGGTGATCGCGTTCAGCGTAGCGACATCATGGCCGACGGCCCGTCCACCGACATGGGTGAACTGGCACTGGGTCAGAACATGCGCATCGCGTTCATGGCATGGAACGGCTTCAACTTCGAAGACTCCATCTGCCTGTCCGAGCGTGTTGTTCAGGAAGACCGTTTCACCACGATCCACATCCAGGAACTGACCTGTGTGGCCCGTGACACCAAGCTTGGCCCAGAGGAAATCACTGCGGACATCCCTAACGTGGGTGAAGCTGCGCTGAACAAGCTGGACGAAGCCGGTATCGTTTACGTAGGTGCTGAAGTTGGCGCTGGCGACATCCTGGTAGGTAAGGTCACTCCGAAAGGCGAGACCCAGCTGACTCCGGAAGAAAAACTGCTGCGTGCGATCTTCGGTGAAAAAGCCAGCGACGTTAAAGACACCTCCCTGCGCGTGCCAACCGGCACCAAAGGTACTGTCATCGACGTACAGGTCTTCACCCGTGACGGCGTTGAGCGTGATGCTCGTGCACTGTCGATCGAGAAGTCCCAACTGGACGAGATCCGCAAGGATCTGAACGAAGAGTTCCGTATCGTTGAAGGCGCGACCTTCGAACGTCTGCGCTCCGCTCTGGTGGGCCACAAGGCTGAAGGCGGCGCCGGTCTGAAGAAGGGTCAGGACATCACCGACGAAGTACTCGACGGTCTTGAGCATGGTCAGTGGTTCAAACTGCGCATGGCTGAAGATGCTCTGAACGAGCAGCTCGAGAAGGCTCAGGCCTACATCGTTGATCGCCGCCGTCTGCTCGACGACAAGTTCGAAGACAAGAAGCGCAAACTGCAGCAGGGCGATGACCTGGCTCCAGGCGTGCTGAAAATCGTCAAGGTTTACCTGGCAATCCGTCGTCGCATCCAGCCGGGCGACAAGATGGCCGGTCGTCACGGTAACAAAGGTGTGGTCTCCGTGATCATGCCGGTTGAAGATATGCCGCACGATGCCAATGGCACCCCGGTCGACGTCGTCCTCAACCCGCTGGGCGTACCTTCGCGTATGAACGTTGGTCAGATCCTTGAAACCCACCTGGGCCTCGCGGCCAAAGGTCTGGGCGAGAAGATCAACCGGATGGTCGAAGAGCAGCGTAAAGTCGCTGAACTGCGCACCTTCCTGGACGAGATCTACAACCAGATCGGCGGTCGTAACGAAGATCTGGACAGCTTCTCCGATCAGGAAATCCTGGATCTGGCGAAGAACCTGCGTGGCGGTGTTCCAATGGCCACTCCAGTGTTCGACGGCGCCAAGGAAAGCGAAATCAAGGCCATGCTGAAACTGGCAGACCTGCCGGAAAGCGGCCAGATGCAGCTGACTGATGGCCGTACCGGCAACAAGTTCGAGCGTCCAGTTACCGTTGGCTACATGTACATGCTGAAGCTGAACCACTTGGTAGACGACAAGATGCACGCGCGTTCTACCGGTTCGTACAGCCTGGTTACCCAGCAGCCGCTGGGTGGTAAGGCGCAGTTCGGTGGTCAGCGTTTCGGGGAGATGGAGGTCTGGGCACTGGAAGCATACGGTGCTGCTTACACTCTGCAAGAAATGCTCACAGTGAAGTCGGACGATGTGAACGGCCGTACCAAGATGTACAAAAACATCGTGGATGGCGATCACCGTATGGAGCCGGGCATGCCCGAGTCCTTCAACGTGTTGATCAAGGAAATTCGTTCCCTCGGCATCGATATCGATCTGGAAACCGAATAACACGTGACGCGAATCGAGAGCGGGGCAGGATTGCCCGCTCTCTGCTCCGCCAGGAGGAAAGGCCTTGAAAGACCTACTGAATTTGCTGAAAAACCAGGGTCAAGTCGAAGAGTTCGACGCCATCCGTATCGGATTGGCCTCGCCTGAGATGATCCGCTCATGGTCGTTCGGTGAAGTTAAAAAGCCGGAAACCATCAACTACCGTACGTTCAAACCTGAGCGTGACGGCCTGTTCTGCGCCAAGATCTTTGGCCCGGTAAAGGATTACGAGTGCCTGTGCGGTAAGTACAAGCGCTTGAAGCACCGTGGTGTGATCTGCGAGAAGTGCGGCGTTGAAGTTGCACTGGCCAAGGTTCGTCGTGAGCGCATGGCGCACATCGAACTGGCTTCGCCGGTTGCCCACATCTGGTTCCTGAAATCGCTGCCGTCCCGTATCGGCTTGCTGATGGACATGACCCTGCGTGATATCGAACGCGTTCTCTACTTCGAGAGCTATGTCGTTATCGATCCAGGCATGACCACTCTTGAAAAAGGTCAGCTGCTGAACGACGAGCAGTACTTCGAAGCGCTGGAAGAGTTCGGTGATGACTTCGACGCCCGCATGGGTGCTGAAGCTGTCCGTGAACTGTTGCACGCTATCGACCTGGAACACGAGATTGGCCGTCTGCGTGAAGAAATTCCGCAAACCAACTCCGAAACCAAGATCAAGAAGCTGTCCAAGCGTCTGAAGTTGATGGAAGCCTTCCAGGGTTCCGGCAACCTGCCAGAGTGGATGGTGCTGACCGTTCTGCCGGTTCTGCCGCCAGATCTGCGTCCGCTGGTCCCGCTGGATGGCGGTCGCTTCGCGACTTCCGACCTCAACGATCTGTATCGTCGAGTGATCAACCGTAACAACCGTTTGAAGCGCCTGCTGGATCTGTCCGCTCCGGACATCATCGTGCGCAACGAAAAGCGTATGTTGCAGGAAGCTGTCGATGCTCTGCTCGACAACGGTCGTCGTGGCCGCGCTATCACTGGTTCGAACAAGCGTCCTCTGAAATCCCTGGCTGACATGATCAAGGGTAAGCAAGGTCGTTTCCGTCAGAACTTGCTCGGTAAGCGTGTTGACTACTCCGGTCGTTCGGTAATTACCGTAGGCCCGACCCTGCGTCTGCACCAGTGCGGTCTGCCGAAGAAGATGGCTCTCGAGCTGTTCAAGCCGTTCATTTTCGGCAAGCTGGAAATGCGTGGTCTCGCGACCACCATCAAAGCGGCCAAGAAAATGGTCGAGCGCGAACTGCCAGAGGTTTGGGACGTTCTCGCTGAAGTGATTCGCGAACACCCGGTTCTTCTCAACCGTGCACCGACCCTTCACCGTCTGGGTATCCAGGCGTTTGAACCGGTACTGATCGAAGGTAAGGCTATCCAGCTGCACCCTCTGGTCTGCGCCGCGTACAACGCCGACTTCGACGGCGACCAAATGGCCGTGCACGTACCGCTGACGCTGGAAGCCCAGCTCGAAGCGCGTGCGTTGATGATGTCGACCAACAACATTCTGTCGCCAGCCAACGGTGAGCCAATCATCGTTCCGTCGCAGGACGTTGTATTGGGTCTGTACTACATGACTCGTGAAGCGATCAACGCCAAGGGCGAAGGTCGTGTATTTGCGGATCTGCAGGAAGTTGACCGTGTGTTCCGTGCCGGTGAAGCCGCACTGCACGCCAAGGTTAAGGTTCGTATCAACGAAACCGTCAACGACCGTGACGGCAACAGCGTAAGCGGCACCCGTATCGTCGACACCACTGTCGGCCGTGCGCTGCTGTTCCAGGTTGTGCCAAAAGGTCTGTCGTACGACGTCGTCAACCTGCCGATGAAGAAAAAGGCGATCTCCAAACTGATCAACCAGTGCTACCGCGTGGTTGGTCTGAAAGAGACCGTGATCTTCGCTGACCAGTTGATGTACACCGGTTTCGCTTACTCGACCATCTCCGGCGTTTCCATCGGTGTTAACGACTTCGTTATCCCTGACGAGAAAGCCCGCATCATCGGTGCTGCCACCGACGAAGTGAAAGAGATCGAGAGCCAGTACGCCTCCGGCCTGGTAACCCAGGGCGAGAAGTACAACAAAGTGATCGACCTTTGGTCGAAAGCGAACGACGAAGTTTCCAAGGCAATGATGGCCAACCTCTCGAAAGAGAAGGTTATCGACCGTCACGGCGTTGAAGTCGATCAAGAGTCTTTCAACTCGATGTACATGATGGCCGACTCGGGTGCGCGGGGTTCCGCAGCACAGATTCGTCAGCTGGCCGGTATGCGTGGTCTGATGGCCAAGCCGGACGGTTCCATCATCGAAACGCCGATTACTGCGAACTTCCGTGAAGGTTTGAGCGTACTTCAGTACTTCATCTCCACTCACGGTGCTCGTAAAGGTCTGGCGGATACCGCGTTGAAAACTGCGAACTCCGGTTACCTGACTCGTCGTCTGGTAGACGTGGCGCAGGATCTGGTTGTAACCGAGATCGATTGCGGCACCGAACACGGTCTGTTGATGACTCCGCACATTGAAGGCGGTGACGTTGTAGAGCCGTTGGGTGAGCGCGTATTGGGTCGTGTTATTGCCCGTGACGTATTCAAGCCAGGTACCGAGGACGTTATCGTTCCTGCCGGCACTCTGGTAGACGAGAAGTGGGTTGAGTTCATCGAGCTGAACAGCATCGACGAAGTGATCGTGCGTTCGCCGATCAGCTGCGAAACCCGCTATGGCATTTGCGCCAAGTGCTACGGCCGTGATCTGGCTCGTGGTCACCAGGTGAACATCGGTGAAGCGGTCGGCGTTATCGCTGCCCAGTCCATCGGTGAGCCGGGTACCCAGCTGACGATGCGTACGTTCCACATCGGTGGTGCGGCTAGCCGTACTTCCGCAGCTGACAGCGTTCAGGTGAAGAATGGCGGTACCGTCCGTCTGCACAACCTGAAGCATGTTGAGCGAGTGGATGGTCACCTGGTTGCTGTGTCCCGTTCCGGTGAGCTGGCGATCGCTGATGACTTCGGTCGTGAGCGTGAGCGTTACAAGCTGCCGTACGGTGCTGTGATTTCGGTTAAAGAAGGTGACAAGGTCGACGCTGGCGCAATCGTGGCCAAGTGGGATCCGCACACTCACCCGATCGTTACCGAAATGAAAGGTACCGTGACCTACGTGGGCATGGAAGAAGGCATCACGATCAAGCGTCAAACTGACGAATTGACCGGTATGACCAACATTGAAGTACTCGACGCGAAAGATCGTCCAGCTGCCGGTAAGGAAATCCGTCCAGCAGTGAAGATGGTCGACGACAACGGCAAGGATCTGTTGCTGCCAGGCACTGACGTTATCGCTCAGTACTTCCTGCCAGCCAACGCCCTGGTCGGTGTGGCTGACGGTGCGAAGATTGCGATCGGTGATGTTATCGCTCGTATCCCGCAAGAAACTTCGAAGACCCGTGACATCACCGGTGGTCTGCCGCGTGTTGCCGACTTGTTCGAAGCTCGTCGTCCGAAAGAAGCGTCGATTCTGGCTGAGGTCAGCGGCACCATCGCGTTCGGTAAAGAGACCAAAGGCAAGCGCCGTCTGGTTATTACCCCGAACGACGGTAGCGATCCGTACGAAGAGCTGATTCCGAAGTGGCGTCACCTGAACGTGTTCGAAGGCGAACAGGTAAACCGCGGCGAAGTTATCTCCGACGGCCCAAGCGATCCGCACGACATCCTGCGTCTGTTGGGTGTGAGCGCGCTGGCCAAGTACATCGTTAACGAGATTCAGGACGTTTACCGTCTGCAAGGCGTGAAGATCAACGATAAGCACATCGAGACCATCCTGCGTCAGATGCTGCGTAAAGTTGAAATCGCTGAATCCGGCGATTCGAGTTTCATCAAGGGCGACCAGATGGAACTGACTCACGTACTGGTAGAAAACGAGCGTTTGGGCGGCGAAGACAAGTTCGTCTCCAAGTACACTCGCGTTCTGTTGGGTATCACCAAGGCGTCGTTGTCCACCGAATCGTTCATCTCGGCAGCTTCCTTCCAGGAAACTACCCGCGTACTGACCGAAGCGGCAGTCACCGGCAAGCGCGATTACCTGCGTGGCCTGAAAGAAAACGTAGTCGTGGGTCGTCTGATCCCGGCCGGTACCGGTCTGGCATATCACAGCGAGCGCAAGCGTCGCCGTGATGCTGACAAGCCGTTGCGCGTAAGCGCCAGTGAAGTGGAAGCTGCACTGACCGAAGCGCTGAACTCGAGCGGTAACTGAGTTCTGCGGTAAATGAGCGTAAGGCCCTGATCGCTCCGTTCATCGAATCGAGACATTTTGTCGAGGTTCGAAGGGCGGGGAGGTCGGGGCCTTGCCTTGACTGGGGGCAAGATCCTCTTTAGACTCTTGATCCCCTAAATTTGGCGGGAATTCGTTCCTGCCATTTTGCTTTTCTTGCAAGACAATAGCGTCGCAAGACAACAGTGGAGCTAGTAGATGGCAACTATCAACCAGCTGGTACGTCAGCCGCGTAAGCGTATCGTCGAGAAATCCGACGTACCTGCGCTGCAGAACTGCCCGCAACGTCGTGGCGTGTGCACCCGTGTGTACACCACTACGCCGAAAAAACCTAACTCGGCACTGCGTAAAGTATGCCGTGTGCGCCTGACCAACGGTTTCGAGGTTTCCTCGTACATCGGTGGTGAAGGTCACAACCTGCAAGAGCACAGCGTGGTACTGATCCGCGGCGGTCGTGTAAAAGACTTGCCAGGTGTTCGTTACCACACCGTTCGCGGCTCCTTGGATACTTCCGGCGTTAAAGGCCGTAACCAGGGTCGTTCGAAGTACGGTACCAAGCGTCCGAAGTAATCGGGCGTTTTGCAGATTTTCATTTTATTGAGTCGATAAGAGTAAGGTCGGGCACGCATCCATTGGATCTGTCCCGAGCTAACCTGAAGACCGCTTGAGGGCTTATCATGCCAAGACGTCGCGTAGCAGCAAAGCGTGAGATTCTGGACGATCCGAAATACGGAAGCCAGATCCTCGCCAAATTCATGAACCACGTTATGGAAAGCGGCAAGAAAGCCGTTGCCGAGCGTATCGTTTATGGTGCCCTGGAAACCGTTGCGACCCGTAAGGCTGGCACCGATCCCCTGGAACTCTTCGAAAAAGCACTCGACGCCATCGCTCCGCTGGTCGAAGTGAAGTCGCGCCGCGTTGGTGGTGCTACTTACCAGGTTCCGGTCGAGGTTCGTCCTTCCCGTCGTAACGCTCTGGCAATGCGCTGGTTGGTAGACTTCGCCCGTAAGCGTGGCGAGAAGTCTATGGCTCTGCGTTTGGCTGGCGAACTGCTGGATGCTGCTGAAGGTAAAGGTGCTGCTGTTAAGAAGCGTGAAGACGTGCACCGTATGGCTGAAGCCAACAAAGCTTTCTCGCACTACCGCTTCTAATTTTAGCTTCACTAATTTTGCGAGGGCTTTATGGCTCGTACTACTCCGATTAGCCGCTACCGTAACATCGGTATCGTCGCTCACGTGGATGCTGGTAAAACCACCACCACCGAGCGCGTCCTTTTTTACACCGGCAAAAGTCACAAAATGGGCGAGGTGCATGATGGCGCCGCGACCACAGACTGGATGGTGCAGGAGCAGGAGCGTGGTATTACCATTACTTCTGCTGCCATCACCGCTTTCTGGAAAGGTTCCGAGAAGCAGTACAAGGACGAGCACCGCTTCAACGTGATCGATACCCCGGGCCACGTTGACTTCACTATTGAAGTTGAACGTTCCCTGCGCGTACTCGACGGTGCTGTCGTTGTGTTCTGCGGTACTTCGGGTGTTGAGCCTCAGTCGGAAACCGTATGGCGTCAAGCCAACAAATACGGCGTTCCACGTCTTGTTTACGTAAACAAGATGGACCGTGCTGGTGCCAACTTCCTGCGCGTGATCGGTCAGATCAAGCAGCGTCTGGGTCACACTCCGGTGCCGATCCAGTTGGCCATCGGTTCCGAAGACAACTTCCAGGGTCAGATCGATCTGATCAACATGCAAGCTGTCTACTGGAATGACTCTGACAAAGGTATGGTTCCTGTTCGCAAGGACATTCCTGCTGAGCTCCAAGAGCTGGCTGAAGAGTGGCGCAACAACATGGTTGAAGCTGCTGCTGAAGCCAACGAAGAGCTGATGAACAAGTACCTGGAAGGCGAAGAGCTGTCGATCGAAGAGATCAAAGCTGCTTTGCGTCAGCGTACTATCGCCGGCGAAATCGTTTTGGCCGTTTGCGGTTCTTCCTTCAAGAACAAGGGTGTTCCCCTGGTTCTCGACGCCGTTATCGACTTCCTGCCTGCACCGACCGACATTCCTGCGATCAAGGGTACTGACCCTGATAACGAGGAAATCGAGCTGGAGCGTCATGCAGACGATGCGGAGCCGTTCTCGGCTCTGGCGTTCAAGATCGCTACCGACCCATTCGTGGGTACCTTGACCTTCGTCCGTGTTTACTCGGGCGTGTTGAACTCCGGCGACGGCGTGATCAACTCGGTTAAAGGTAAAAAAGAGCGCGTGGGTCGTATGGTGCAAATGCACGCAAACGCCCGTGAAGAGATCAAGGAAGTACGCGCTGGTGACATCGCGGCCCTGATCGGCATGAAGGACGTCACCACTGGTGAGACCCTCTGCAACGCTGACAAGCCAATCATCCTGGTTCGCATGGACTTCCCGGAGCCGGTTATTTCGGTTGCCGTAGAGCCTAAGACCAAGGATGACCAGGAAAAAATGGGCATCGCTCTGGGCAAGCTTGCTCAGGAAGACCCGTCTTTCCGCGTTAAAACTGATGAAGAGACTGGTCAAACGATCATCTCCGGCATGGGCGAGTTGCACCTGGACATCCTGGTTGACCGGATGCGCCGTGAGTTCAACGTCGAAGCCAACATCGGCAAGCCTCAGGTTTCGTATCGTGAGCGCATCACGAAGAACTGTGAAATCGAAGGCAAGTTCGTTCGCCAGTCCGGCGGTCGTGGTCAGTTCGGCCACTGCTGGATCCGTTTTGCTCCTGCTGACGAAGGTCAGGAAGGTCTGCAATTCGTGAACGAAGTTGTAGGTGGTGTGGTTCCTAAGGAATACATCCCGGCTATCCAGAAGGGTATCGAAGAGCAGATGAAGAACGGCGTTGTTGCCGGCTATCCGCTGATCGGCCTGAAGGCTACCGTGTTCGATGGTTCTTACCACGACGTCGACTCCAACGAGATGGCGTTTAAAGTGGCTGCCTCCATGGCGACCAAGCAACTGGCCCAGAAGGGCGGTGGTGAGTTGCTTGAGCCGATCATGGCTGTAGAGGTTGTTACGCCTGAAGACTATATGGGTGATGTAATGGGCGACCTTAACCGTCGTCGCGGCATGATCCAGGGTATGGAAGACACAGTGTCCGGCAAGGTTATCCGCGCCGAAGTTCCACTGGGTGAGATGTTCGGTTATGCGACCGACGTTCGTTCCATGTCCCAGGGTCGCGCAAGCTACTCTATGGAATTCAAAAAATACGATACGGCTCCGTCGCACATCGTCGAATCCGTAACCAAAAAACAAGGCTGATTCAGCCCCTTTAGGCTAGGAGTTAATTGTCGTGGCTAAAGAAAAATTTGATCGTTCCCTACCGCACGTCAACGTTGGCACCATCGGTCACGTTGACCACGGTAAAACCACTCTGACTGCTGCTCTGACTCGCGTTTGCTCCGAAGTTTTCGGTTCCGCAATCGTTGACTTCGACAAGATCGACAGCGCGCCAGAAGAAAAAGCTCGCGGTATCACCATCAACACCGCACACGTTGAGTACAACTCGAAGATCCGTCACTACGCTCACGTTGACTGCCCAGGTCACGCTGACTATGTGAAGAACATGATCACCGGTGCTGCTCAAATGGACGGCGCTATTCTGGTTTGCTCGGCCGCTGATGGTCCGATGCCGCAAACCCGTGAGCACATCCTGCTGTCCCGTCAGGTAGGCGTTCCGTACATCGTGGTTTTCCTGAACAAGGCTGACCTGGTAGACGACGCAGAGCTGCTGGAACTGGTTGAGATGGAAGTTCGTGACCTGCTGTCCACCTACGACTTCCCGGGCGATGACACTCCAATCATCATCGGTTCGGCTCGTATGGCTCTGGAAGGCAAAGACGACAACGAGATGGGCACCACTGCCGTCAAGAAACTGGTTGAGACTCTGGATGCTTACATCCCAGAACCAGTTCGTATGATCGACAAGCCATTCCTGATGCCAATCGAAGACGTATTCTCGATCTCGGGTCGCGGTACTGTTGTGACTGGTCGTATCGAGCGCGGTATCGTTCGCGTTCAGGATCCGCTGGAAATCGTTGGTCTGCGTGACACCACCGTTACTACTTGCACCGGTGTTGAAATGTTCCGCAAGCTGCTCGACGAAGGTCGTGCTGGCGAGAACTGCGGCGTTCTGCTGCGTGGTACCAAGCGTGACGACGTTGAGCGTGGTCAGGTTCTGGTTAAGCCGGGTTCGGTTAAGCCGCACACCAAGTTCACCGCAGAAGTTTACGTTCTGAGCAAGGAAGAAGGCGGTCGTCACACTCCGTTCTTCAAAGGCTACCGTCCACAGTTCTACTTCCGTACTACTGACGTGACTGGTAACTGCGAGCTGCCAGAAGGCGTTGAAATGGTAATGCCAGGTGACAACATTCAGATGACTGTTACCCTGATCAAAACCATCGCGATGGAAGACGGTCTGCGTTTCGCTATCCGTGAAGGCGGTCGTACCGTCGGCGCTGGCGTCGTAGCCAAAATCATCGAGTAATTCTCTTTTTTAGAGTTTGCTTGATGCTTTGAAAAAAGCCCCCGCTCAGCGGGGGCTTTTTTATTGGGTTGACACCCATCTGGGGCGTCTATAGAATTGCGCCTCCTTTTAACGGGCGTATTGCGCTCGGTGGGAATAGCAGCCGGAGTCTGAAATCCAATGCAAAATCAGCAAATCCGTATCAGGTTGAAGGCTTTCGACCATCGCCTGATCGACCAATCAACCCAGGAAATCGTGGAAACCGCGAAACGTACTGGTGCTCAAGTGCGTGGTCCAATTCCACTGCCTACCCGTAAAGAGCGGTTCACCGTTCTGGTTTCTCCGCACGTCAACAAAGACGCGCGCGACCAGTACGAAATCCGCACTCATAAGCGCGTTCTGGACATTGTCCAGCCAACGGATAAAACCGTTGATGCTCTTATGAAGCTTGATCTTGCGGCCGGTGTGGAAGTGCAGATCAGCCTCGGCTAAGACTCGGTCTTAGTCGTGTAACGCTCTGAAATGGGCGGCCATAGCGGGTGAAAGCCCCGTACACTCATGAGGTTTACAACATGACTATTGGTGTAGTCGGTCGTAAATGCGGTATGACCCGTATTTTCACCGAAGAAGGTGTCTCCATTCCGGTCACGGTCATTGAGATCGAGCCGAATCGCGTCACCCAGTTCAAAACTGAAGAGACCGATGGCTATCGTGCAGTGCAAGTCACTGTCGGCGAGCGTCGTGCTTCGCGTGTAACAGCAGCTCAGGCTGGCCACTTCGCTAAAGCGAACGTTGCCGCTGGTCGCACTACCATGGAATTCCGTCTTGAAGAAGGCGAGTACCAGGCTGGCGATCTGATCAACGCTGAAATCTTCGCCGCTGGTCAACTGGTTGATGTAACCGGTCAGTCCAAGGGTAAAGGCTTCCAGGGTACGATCAAGCGTTGGAATTTCCGCGGGCAAGATAACACCCACGGTAACTCCGTATCCCACCGCGTCCCAGGCTCTATCGGCCAGTGCCAGACTCCTGGTCGTGTATTCAAGGGCAAAAAAATGTCCGGTCATATGGGCGCTGAGCGCGTGACCGTGCAGTCCCTGGAAGTAGTGCGCGTGGACGCTGAACGCAATCTGTTGTTGGTCAAGGGTGCTGTTCCTGGCGCTACTGGCGGCAACCTGGTTGTACGTCCAGCAGCCAAGGCTCGCGGTTAAGGGGAAGCTGACATGCAATTAAATGTAAATGACGCTCAAGCGATCGAAGTTTCCGAACTGACATTTGGCGGCGAATTCAACGAGACGCTGGTTCACCAAGCAGTCGTGGCCTACATGGCCGGCGGCCGTCAAGGTACCAAGCAGCAGAAGACCCGTTCCGACGTTCGTGGTGGCGGTAAGCGCCCATGGCGTCAGAAAGGTACTGGCCGTGCTCGTGCCGGTACTATCCGTAGCCCAATCTGGCGTGGCGGCGGTACCACTTTTGCAGCACGTCCACAGGATCACTCCCAGAAGCTGAACAAGAAGATGTATCGCGCAGCAATGCGTTCCATCCTTGCTGAGCTGGTGCGTACTGATCGTCTGGTCGTGGTTCAGGATTTCGCTGTTGAAACTCCGAAAACCAAAGATCTGCTGGGCAAGCTGAACAACATGAGCCTGACCGACGTTTTGATCGTGTCGGACGCTGTTGATCAGAACCTGTACCTGGCTGCTCGTAACCTGCCGCACGTAGATGTACGTGACGTTCAAGGTTCCGATCCAGTTAGTCTGATCGCATACGACAAGGTGTTGATCACCGTGTCGGCCGTGAAGAAATTCGAGGAGCTGCTGGGATGAACCAGGAACGCGTATTTAAAGTTCTGCTTGGCCCGCACGTTTCCGAGAAGGCTACGGTTCTGGCAGACAAGAAAGGCCAGTTCGTTTTCAAGGTTGCTACTGACGCAACCAAGCTGGAAATCAAGAAGGCCGTCGAAAGCCTGTTCAGCGTGAAAGTAGAGCGCGTCACTACCCTGAATGTTCTGGGTAAGAGCAAGCGCACTGCTCGCGGTCTGGGCAAGCGTAATGACTGGAAGAAGGCAGTTATCTCCCTTCAGCCAGGCCAAGATCTCGATTTCAGCAGCAGTGCTGAGTAAGGAAGGGGTGCATCATGGCAATCGTTAAATGCAAACCGACTTCCCCTGGCCGCCGTTTTGTGGTCAAGGTGGTCAACCAGGAGCTGCATAAAGGCGCTCCTCACGCACCGCTGCTCGAGAAAAAATCGAAGACTGGTGGTCGTAACAACAATGGCCGTATTACCACGCGTCACATCGGTGGTGGTCATAAGCAGCATTATCGTATGGTCGATTTCCGTCGCAACGACAAAGATGGCATCGTCGCCACTGTCGAGCGTATCGAATACGATCCAAACCGTACTGCTCACATCGCACTGCTCTGCTACGCAGACGGCGAGCGCCGCTACATCATCGCCCCTAAAGGCGTGAGTGCTGGCGACCAGCTGATCGCAGGCGCTCTGGCTCCAATCAAGCCAGGCAACGCTCTGCAACTGCGCAACATTCCAGTCGGTTCTACCGTACACGGCATCGAACTGAAGCCAGGTAAAGGCGCGCAGATCGCTCGTTCCGCTGGTGCTTCGGCTCAGCTGATCGCTCGTGAAGGCGTTTACGTTACCCTGCGTCTGCGTTCCGGTGAAATGCGTAAAGTCCTGGCTGAATGCCGTGCGACCCTGGGCGAAGTCTCGAACTCCGAGCACAGCCTGCGTTCGTTGGGTAAAGCTGGTGCCAAGCGCTGGCGTGGCGTTCGCCCAACCGTTCGTGGTGTTGCCATGAACCCGGTTGACCACCCACATGGTGGTGGTGAAGGTCGTACCTCTGGTGGTCGTCATCCGGTATCGCCATGGGGCTTCCCGACTAAGGGCGCGAAGACTCGTGGTAATAAGCGTACCGACAAAATGATCGTCCGTCGTCGCAAGTAAATAGAGGGATACGACAGTGCCACGTTCTCTGAAAAAAGGTCCTTTTATTGATCTTCACCTACTGAAGAAGATCGAAGTGGCGGCGGAAAAGAACGATCGCAAACCAATTAAGACTTGGTCGCGTCGTTCGATGATCCTGCCACAAATGGTCGGTCTGACCATCGCAGTACACAACGGTCGTCAGCACGTCCCAGTTCTCGTTAACGAAGACATGGTCGGCCACAAACTGGGCGAGTTCGCCGGTACCCGCAACTATCGCGGGCACGTGGCTGACAAGAAAGCCAAGCGTTAAGGGGTTAGGAAATGGAAGTAGCCGCTAAGTTGTCGGGCGCTCGAATCTCCGCCCAGAAAGCCCGCTTGGTCGCCGACCAGATCCGCGGGAAGAAGGTGGGCGAAGCGCTCAACTTGTTGGCTTTCAGCAGTAAGAAAGCCGCCGAGATCATGAAGAAAGTGCTGGAGTCGGCCGTAGCCAACGCCGAGCATAACGAAGGCGCAGACGTTGATGACCTGAAGGTCAGCACCGTTTTCGTCAACGAAGGGCGTTCGCTGAAGCGCATCATGCCACGTGCCAAAGGCCGTGCTGATCGCATCGTCAAGCGGTCTTGCCATATCACTGTCAAGGTTGCTGACAAGTAACGGAGTCGAAGAGATGGGTCAGAAAGTACATCCCATTGGCATTCGCCTGGGAATCGTCAAGGAGCACACCTCCGTCTGGTACGCAGACGGTCGGACTTATGCGGACTACTTGTTCGCAGATCTGAAAGTGCGTGAGTATCTCCAAGACAAACTAAAAAGCGCGTCCGTAAGCCGTATCGATATCCATCGTCCGGCCCAAACTGCACGTATCACCATCCACACCGCTCGTCCGGGTATCGTTATCGGGAAGAAAGGTGAAGATGTTGAGAAACTGCGTCAGGACCTGACCAAGCAAATGGGTGTGCCTGTGCACATCAATATCGAAGAGATCCGCAAGCCGGAGCTCGACGGTATGCTGGTTGCGCAGAGCGTAGCTCAGCAGCTGGAGCGTCGTGTAATGTTCCGTCGCGCTATGAAGCGCGCAGTACAGAACGCCATGCGCATTGGTGCCAAGGGCATCAAAATCCAAGTGAGCGGTCGTCTCGGCGGTGCTGAAATCGCACGTACTGAATGGTATCGCGAAGGTCGTGTGCCATTGCACACCCTGCGTGCCGACATCGACTATGCCAACTACGAAGCTCACACCACTTACGGTGTGATCGGTGTAAAGGTTTGGATCTTCAAAGGCGAAGTAATTGGTGGTCGCCAAGAAGAGCTGAAACCACAAGCACCAGCGCCTCGTAAAAAAGCTGCTAAGTAAGGGGTACGCCAAATGTTGCAACCTAAGCGTACGAAGTTCCGCAAGCAGATGACAGGCCACAACCGTGGTCTGGCTCAGCGCGGTAGCAAAGTCAGCTTCGGCGAGTTCGCGCTGAAGTCTGTAGCTCGTGGTCGTCTCACCGCTCGTCAGATCGAGTCAGCGCGTCGTGCTCTGACCCGTCACGTTAAACGTGGCGGCAAGATCTGGATCCGTGTATTCCCGGACAAGCCTATTTCCAAAAAGCCCCTCGAAGTTCGTATGGGTAAAGGTAAGGGTAGTGTGGAGTACTGGGTTGCCCAGATTCAGCCAGGCAAAGTCCTGTATGAAATCGAGGGTGTTTCTGAAGAGCTGGCGCGTGAGGCTTTTGCCCTGGCTGCTGCAAAGCTGCCGCTCGCCACCGCCTTTGTTAAACGGACGGTGATGTGATGAAAGCGAATGAACTTCGTGAAAAATCCGCACAGCAGCTGAACGAGCAACTGCTCGGCTTGCTGCGCGACCAGTTCAATCTGCGTATGCAGAAAGCAACTGGCCAGTTGGGGCAGTCTCATCTGCTCTCGCAAGTTAAACGTGACATCGCTCGCGTGAAGACTGTGCTCAACCAGCAGGCAGGTAAGTGATCATGGCTGAAGCCGAAAAAACTGTCCGTACGCTGACTGGCCGTGTTGTCAGCGACAAGATGGACAAAACCATCACCGTACTGATCGAGCGTCGCGTAAAGCACCCGATCTACGGTAAATACGTTAAGCGTTCGACTAAGCTGCACGCGCACGACGAAACCAACCAGTGCCACATCGGCGACAAAGTCACTATTCGTGAAACTCGTCCTATGGCCAAGACCAAGTCTTGGGCGCTGGTTGATGTTCTCGAACGCGCTGTGGAAGTCTAAGGACTAGGGGTCGGAGAAATTATATGATTCAGACTCAATCCATGCTCGATGTGGCCGATAACAGCGGCGCTCGCCGTGTTATGTGCATCAAGGTGCTGGGTGGCTCCCATCGTCGTTACGCTGGTATCGGTGACATCATCAAAGTTACCGTGAAGGAAGCAATTCCTCGCGGTAAAGTGAAAAAAGGCCAAGTGATGACTGCTGTTGTAGTCCGCACTCGTCACGGCGTACGTCGTGCTGATGGCTCCATTATCCGCTTTGATGGCAACGCTGCTGTTCTTCTGAACAACAAGCAAGAGCCGATCGGCACCCGTATCTTTGGGCCAGTGACCCGTGAACTTCGTACTGAGAAGTTCATGAAGATCGTCTCGCTCGCCCCAGAAGTGCTGTAAGGAGATCCGACATGCAAAAGATTCGTCGTGACGACGAGATCATCGTGATCGCCGGCAAAGACAAAGGTAAGCGCGGTAAGGTGCTCAAGGTTCTTGCTAATAACCGTCTGGTTATCAGCGGTCTGAACCTGGTAAAGCGTCATACCAAGCCTAACCCGATGTCGGGCGTGCAAGGCGGTATCGTCGAAAAAGAAGCTCCACTGGACGCTTCTAACGTCGCCATTTTCAACGGCGAAACCAACAAGGCTGACCGCGTTGGTTTCAAAGTAGAAGACGGCAAGAAAATTCGTGTCTTCAAGTCGACCCAAAAAGCGGTTGATGCTTGAACACTGCTAGGTAGAAGACCATGGCACGACTAAAAGAGATTTACTGGAAGGAAATCGCACCGAAGCTTAAGGAAGAACTTAAGCTTTCGAACGTGATGGAAGTTCCACGCGTTACAAAAATCACCCTGAACATGGGTCTGGGCGAAGCTGTTGGTGACAAAAAAGTCATCGAGCATGCTGTTGCTGACCTGGAAAAGATCACCGGCCAAAAAGTCGTTGTGACCTACGCTCGTAAATCCATCGCTGGCTTTAAAGTCCGTGAAGGATGGCCGATCGGCGTCAAGGTGACTCTGCGCCGTGAGCGTATGTACGAGTTCCTGGATCGTCTGTTGTCGATCTCCCTGCCTCGGGTTCGCGACTTCCGCGGCCTGAATGCCAAGTCCTTCGATGGTCGTGGCAACTACAGCATGGGCGTGAAAGAGCAGATCATTTTCCCGGAAATCGACTACGACAAGATCGATGCTCTCCGCGGTCTGGACATTACCCTGACCACCACTGCCAAGAACGATGATGAAGGCCGCGCTCTGCTGCGTGCTTTCAAATTCCCGTTCCGCAACTGATTGGAGTAGGAAAATGGCCAAGAAGAGCATGAAAAACCGTGAGCTGAAGCGTCAGCTCACCGTTGCCAAGTACGCCACCAAGCGTGCAGCGCTGAAAGCTATCATCGTTGATCTGAACGCAAGTCCAGAAGCGCGTTGGGAAGCTACCGTAGCTCTGCAGAAGCAACCACGTGACGCAAGCGCTTCGCGCATGCGTAACCGTTGCCGCCTGACTGGTCGTCCGCACGGCGTTTACCGCAAGTTCGGCCTTGGCCGTAACAAGCTGCGTGAAGCTGCAATGCGTGGTGACGTACCAGGTCTGGTTAAAGCCAGCTGGTAATTGCTGTCAAAGTCTCGATGTTCGGGTTCGCAAGAACCTGACCATCGGTGGCCTTGAATCTGAATCAAGCCCCTTTTGGGGCTTGATTCATTTCTGGGGTGTGTCTAGAATGACCGGCTCGCCTGAGCCCGTGTTTTTCATGCCCGGAAGTTCTCGGCGACAAGTAGTAGCCGCAAGGCTAATTTTTCTGTATTAGGAGCGTCTAGCCCATGAGTATGCAGGACCCGTTAGCGGACATGCTAACTCGAATCCGTAATGCCCAGATGGCTGAAAAGTCTGTCGTAAGCATGCCGTCTTCCACGCTGAAGGTGGCTGTAGCAAAAGTCCTGAAGGACGAAGGTTACATCGCGGATTTTCAGATCACCACCGACGCTAAGCCGTCGTTGTCCATCGAGCTGAAGTACTTCGAAGGCCGTCCGGTTATCGAAGAAGTGAAGCGCGTTAGTCGTCCAGGCCTGCGTCAGTACAAGTCCGTTGAAGATCTGCCGAAAGTTCGTGGCGGTCTTGGCGTGTCTATCGTCTCCACCAACAAAGGTGTGATGACGGATCGTGCTGCGCGCGCTGCCGGTGTCGGCGGCGAAGTTCTTTGCACTGTGTTCTAAGGGGGGATAAGCATGTCTCGCGTCGCTAAGAACCCCGTTAAGCTGCCAGCCGGTGTCGAAGTAAAATTCGCAGGCCAACAGCTTTCGGTGAAGGGTGCCAAGGGTACTCTTGAACTGAACATCCATTCGTCCGTTGAGATCGTTGAAGAAGCTGGTGAGCTGCGTTTCGCTGCTCGCAATGGCGATCAACAAACTCGCGCAATGGCCGGTACCACGCGTGCGTTGGTAAACAACATGGTCCAAGGCGTAAGCCAAGGCTTCGAGCGCAAGCTCCAGCTGGTCGGTGTTGGTTACAAGGCGCAAGCAAAAGGCACGGTTTTGAACCTGGCCCTTGGCTTCTCGCACCCAGTGGATTACGAACTGCCGGAAGGCATCACCGCTGAGACTCCTAGCCAGACCGATATCCTGATCAAGGGCATCGACAAGCAGCTGGTAGGTCAAGTGGCCGCTGAGATCCGCGACTTCCGTCCACCAGAGCCGTACAAAGGCAAAGGTGTGCGCTACGCGGACGAAGTCGTCCGTCGTAAAGAAGCCAAGAAGAAGTAGGGCATAGCAAATGACCGACAAAAAAGTTACTCGACTGCGTCGCGCTCGCAAAGCACGCCTGAAAATGCACGAACTCGAAGTCGTGCGTCTCTGCGTGTTCCGCTCGTCGCAGCACATCTACGCCCAGGTCATCTCGGCCGACGGCAACAAAGTCCTGGCAAGTGCCTCGACTTTGGATAAAGAACTGCGTGATGGCGCCACTGGCAACATCGACGCGGCCACAAAGGTTGGCCAGCTGGTCGCTACGCGTGCTAAGGCCGCTGGCGTCTCGCAAGTGGCTTTCGACCGCTCTGGCTTCAAGTACCACGGCCGCGTTAAAGCGCTGGCTGATGCTGCTCGTGAAGCTGGGCTGGAGTTCTAAGTTATGTCAAATAACGACCAAAAGCGCGACGAAGGCTACATTGAGAAGCTGGTTCAAGTTAACCGCGTAGCCAAAACCGTTAAAGGCGGCCGTATCTTCACTTTCACTGCGTTGACCGTGGTGGGTGATGGTAAAGGGCGTGTTGGCTTCGGCCGTGGCAAGTCGCGTGAAGTGCCTGCTGCGATCCAGAAGGCAATGGAAGCTGCTCGCCGCAACATGATCCAAGTTGATCTGAACGGCACCACTCTGCAGTACGCAATGAAGTCCGCTCACGGCGCTTCGAAGGTGTACATGCAGCCTGCTTCTGAAGGTACCGGTATCATCGCTGGCGGCGCTATGCGTGCTGTCCTCGAAGTTGCTGGCGTTCAGAACGTTCTGGCCAAGTGCTACGGCTCGACTAACCCGGTAAACGTGGTTCACGCCACTTTCAAAGGTTTGAAAGCTATGCAGTCTCCTGAATCCATTGCCGCCAAGCGTGGCAAAAGCGTCAAGGAGATCTTCTGATCATGGCTACCGTTAAAGTAACGCTGATCAAAAGCATGACCGGCCGCATCCCTAACCACAAACTGTGCGTTAAGGGTCTGGGTCTGCGTCGCATCGGTCACACTGTAGAAGTCCAGGATACTCCCGAGAATCGCGGGATGATCAACAAGGCTTACTACATGCTGCGTGTCGAGGGTTAATCGATGAAACTCAATGATCTGAGTCCAGCGCCGGGTTCCCGTCGCGAAAAGCATCGTCCGGGCCGTGGTATCGGTAGCGGTTTGGGTAAGACTGGTGGCCGTGGTCACAAGGGTCAGACCTCCCGTTCCGGTGGCACCATTGCTCCAGGCTTTGAAGGCGGTCAACAGCCGCTGCATCGTCGCCTGCCGAAGTTCGGTTTCGTTTCCCTGAAAGCCATGGACCGCGCAGAAGTGCGTCTGTCCGAGCTGGCTAAAGTGGAAGGCGACATCGTCACCGTGCAGTCCCTGAAAGATGCCAACGTGATCAACGTCAACGTACAGCGTGTGAAAATCATGCTGTCCGGTGAAGTGACTCGCGCTGTCACTATCGGCAAGGGAATCGGCGCCACCAAAGGTGCGCGTGCGGCTATCGAAGCAGCTGGCGGCAAGTTCGAGGAATAAATGGCTAAGCAAGGTGCTCTCTCTGCGCTCGGCAAAGGCGGTATGTCTGAACTCTGGGCTCGTCTGCGTTTTCTGTTCCTGGCGATTATCGTCTACCGAATAGGCGCACACATCCCGGTTCCAGGTATCAACCCGGACCGACTCGCAGACCTGTTTCGACAGAATGAGGGGACCATTCTTAGCTTGTTCAACATGTTCTCCGGCGGCGCGCTGGAACGGATGAGCATCTTTGCATTGGGGATCATGCCGTACATTTCGGCATCGATCATCATGCAACTGATGACCGCCGTCAGTCCGCAGCTGGAGCAGTTGAAGAAGGAAGGTGAAGCTGGCCGTCGCAAGATCAGCCAGTACACCCGCTACGGCACCGTCGTCCTCGCTCTCGTTCAGGCTATTGGCATGTCCATTGGTCTGGCGGGGCAGGGCGTTGCGTTCACTGGTGACTTTGGCTTCCATTTCGTCGCGGTATCCACTTTTGTGGCTGGTGCGATGTTCATGATGTGGCTGGGTGAGCAGATTACTGAGCGTGGTGTAGGTAACGGTATCTCGATGTTGATTTTTTCGGGTATCGTCGCCGGTCTTCCGAGAGCAATCGGGCAGTCTTTCGAGTCTGCGCGTCAGGGTGATATCAACATCTTCGCCTTGGTTGCCATCGGTTTGCTGGCAGTAGCGATTATCGGTTTCGTGGTGTTCATTGAGCGTGGTCAGCGTCGTATCGCTGTTCACTACGCCAAGCGTCAGCAGGGCCGCAAGGTTTTTGCTGCGCAGACTAGCCACCTGCCGTTGAAGGTGAACATGGCCGGTGTTATTCCGGCTATTTTCGCGAGCAGCATTTTGCTGTTCCCGGCTTCGTTGGGTGCCTGGTTCGGTCAGTCTGAAGGTATGGGCTGGTTGCAGGACATCTCGCAGTCGATCGCTCCTGGTCAGCCGTTGAATATTCTGCTGTTTAGTGCAGGGATTATTTTCTTCTGCTTCTTCTATACGGCGTTGATGTTCAATCCGAAAGACGTAGCGGAAAACCTGAAGAAGTCCGGTGCCTTTATTCCGGGCATCCGTCCAGGTGAGCAGTCGGCGCGCTACATTGATGGCGTTCTGACCCGCTTGACCATGTTCGGTGCTCTTTACATGACGGCCGTGTGTCTGTTGCCCCAGTTCCTGGTGGTTGCAGCAAACGTTCCGTTCTACCTTGGCGGGACCTCGTTGCTGATCGTGGTCGTGGTTGTGATGGACTTCATGTCCCAAGTACAATCGCACCTCGTTTCGCACCAGTACGAATCCCTGATGAAGAAAGCCAACCTGAAGGGTTACGGCAGCGGCATGTTGCGCTGAGTACCCATAAGGTTCGAGGAGTTGGTGATGAAAGTTCGTGCATCGGTGAAAAAGCTGTGCCGTAACTGCAAGATTATTCGCCGCGAAGGTGTTGTTCGAGTAATTTGCAGCGCGGAACCGCGTCACAAACAGCGCCAAGGCTGAGTGTGATTGTGCTTCAAGCCCGGTAGCTAGTGCGCTACCGGGTTGATTATTTGTTATTACAGCGATATTATCTCGCGCCCTATTTCTTGGCTTCCGGGGCGTAGGTAGCTGTCAATTGGAGTCCCACTGAATGGCCCGTATTGCAGGCGTTAACATTCCAGATAACAAGCATACTGTTATCTCGCTGACCTACATCTATGGTGTTGGTCGCACTACTGCGCAGAAGATCTGTGCAGTGACTGGGGTAAACCCAGCAGCAAAGATCAAAGATCTGAGCGACGAGCAAATTGAACAGCTGCGTGGCGAAGTGGCGAAGTTCACCACTGAAGGTGACCTGCGTCGCGAAATCAACATGAAAATCAAGCGCTTGATGGACCTCGGTTGCTATCGCGGTCTGCGTCATCGTCGTGGTCTGCCAGTACGCGGTCAGCGTACCAAGACCAACGCGCGTACCCGTAAAGGTCCGCGTAAGCCGATCCGCAAGTAATCGCCCCAGCGAATCGACAGGAATTTAATCATGGCAAAACCTGCTGCTCGTCCTCGTAAAAAAGTTAAAAAGACAGTGGTTGATGGCATCGCCCACATCCATGCATCTTTTAACAACACCATCGTGACCATTACCGACCGTCAAGGTAACGCTCTTTCCTGGGCTACCTCCGGTGGTTCGGGTTTCCGCGGTTCCCGCAAGTCCACGCCTTTTGCTGCTCAAGTAGCTGCTGAACGTGCTGGTCAAGCTGCGCTGGAATATGGCCTGAAAAACCTCGACGTTAACGTCAAGGGCCCAGGTCCAGGTCGTGAATCCGCAGTCCGCGCTTTGAACGGCTGTGGCTACAAGATCGCCAGCATCACCGACGTGACGCCAATCCCGCACAACGGGTGCCGTCCGCCGAAGAAGCGCCGCGTGTAATCCAGGAGATTGTAAAGAATGGCTCGTTACATTGGTCCAAAATGCAAACTCGCTCGTCGCGAAGGCACCGATCTCTTCCTGAAGAGCGGCGTGCGCGCGATCGAATCGAAGTGCAACATTGAAGCAGCACCTGGTATCCACGGCCAACGCCGCGGTCGCCAGTCCGATTACGGCACCCAACTGCGTGAAAAGCAGAAGGTCCGTCGTATCTACGGCGTTCTCGAGCGTCAGTTCAGCGGCTACTACAAAGAAGCTGCTGGCAAGAAAGGTGCAACCGGTGAAAACCTGCTGCAACTGCTCGAATGCCGTCTGGACAACGTTGTATACCGTATGGGCTTTGGTTCGACTCGTGCCGAATCCCGTCAGCTGGTATCGCACAAGTCGATCAGCGTTAACGGTCAGACCGTAAACGTTCCGTCGTATCAGGTTCGTGCTGGTGACGTGGTTGCAGTTCGCGAGAAAGCAAAAAACCAACTTCGCATTGTCCAAGCTCTCGATCTGTGTGCCCAACGTGGCCGCGTAGAATGGGTAGAAGTAGACACTGAGAAGAAGTCGGGCGTTTTCAAGAACGTTCCTGCTCGCAGTGATCTGTCCGCCGACATCAACGAAAGCCTGATTGTCGAGCTCTACTCCAAGTAAGGGCTAGAAAATAGGTGCATCCATGCAGATTTCGGTAAATGAGTTCCTGACACCCCGCCACATTGATGTGCAGGTTGTCAGTCCAACCCGCGCCAAGATCACTCTCGAGCCTCTCGAGCGTGGTTTTGGCCACACCCTGGGCAACGCGCTGCGACGCATCCTGTTGTCCTCAATGCCCGGCTGCGCAGTAGTCGAGGCCGAGATTGACGGTGTGCTCCACGAGTACAGCGCCATCGAAGGTGTACAGGAAGACGTAATTGAAATCCTGTTGAACCTTAAAGGTCTGGCCATCAAGCTGCACGGTCGTGACGAAGTTACGCTGACCTTGTCGAAGAAGGGTTCGGGGGTGGTTACCGCTGCCGATATTCAGCTGGATCATGATGTCGAGATCGTTAATCCCGATCACGTAATCGCTAACCTGGCGTCTAACGGCGCCCTGAACATGAAGCTCACCGTAGCTCGTGGTCGTGGTTATGAACCAGCCGACTCGCGTCAGAGCGATGAAGACGAAAGCCGCAGCATCGGTCGCTTGCAGCTTGACTCTTCGTTCAGCCCGGTTCGCCGTATCGCATACGTGGTGGAAAACGCCCGTGTCGAGCAGCGTACCAACCTGGACAAGCTGGTTATTGATCTGGAAACCAACGGTACCCTGGATCCTGAAGAGGCTATCCGCCGCGCTGCAACCATCCTGCAACAGCAGTTGGCTGCGTTCGTCGACCTCAAAGGTGACAGTGAGCCAGTGGTTGTCGAGCAGGAAGACGAGATCGATCCGATCCTGCTTCGCCCGGTTGACGATCTGGAACTGACTGTACGTTCGGCTAACTGCCTTAAGGCGGAAAACATCTACTACATCGGTGACCTGATTCAGCGTACCGAAGTAGAGCTGTTGAAGACTCCGAACCTGGGCAAGAAATCCTTGACTGAAATCAAGGACGTTCTGGCCTCCCGCGGTCTGTCCCTCGGCATGCGCCTCGACAACTGGCCGCCTGCAAGTCTTAAGAAGGACGACAAGGCGACTGCCTGATCGTCGTAATCACCGAACGTAGTGTTTGGTAAGGAATGAACCATGCGTCATCGTAAAAGTGGTCGTCACCTGAGCCGCACCAGCTCGCACCGCAAGGCCATGTTCCAAAACATGGCGGTGTCGCTGTTCGAGCACGAGCTGATCAAAACTACTCTGCCAAAAGCCAAAGAACTGCGTCGCGTTGCTGAGCCGCTGATCACTCTGGCCAAGACAGATAGCCTGGCTAACCGCCGTCTGGCTTTCGACCGTACTCGTTCGAAAGCTATCGTTGGTAAGCTCTTCAACGACCTGGGCAAGCGTTACGCTACCCGTGAGGGTGGCTACCTGCGCATCCTCAAGTGCGGTTTCCGCGCTGGCGACAACGCGCCTATGGCGTACGTCGAGTTGGTTGATCGTGCTACTGCCGGCGAAGCTGTATCCGCCGAGTAAGACGTCAGTCTGAAACAAAAAACCGGGCCTAGTGCCCGGTTTTTTGTGTCCGCAAGAAAATGCGCTGTTCATACAAGCTTCTGACATGTCTCTGTTGTCACTATGTGCCGGGAAACATAATTAGTAATTATCTATCGAAGCTTGCGAGTTAATGAATTTGTAGGTGTCACATGGATGATCGATACTTCCCAGCAAGCCGATTAGCCGGCAGTTTCAAGACTGACAGAGGAAGAAGACCGTATGAGCCAGATCAAAACGCTTACGACCGCCAGTGGCGCACCTGTCGCTGACAACCAGAATTCTCGCTCCGCTGGCCCACGTGGCCCGCTGCTGCTCGACGACTTTCACCTGATCGAGAAGCTCGCCCACTTCAACCGTGAAAACATTCCTGAACGTCGCGTTCATGCCAAAGGCTCGGGAGCTTACGGCACATTCACCGTTACCCGCGATATCACGGATTACACCAGCGCCAAGCTGTTTGAAGCTGTTGGCAAGCAAACCCCGACGTTCCTGCGTTTCTCGACGGTAGGCGGCGAACGCGGTTCTGCCGACACCGAGCGCGATCCACGGGGTTTCGCGTTGAAGTTCTACACCGAAGAAGGTAACTGGGACATCGTGGGTAACAACACGCCAGTGTTCTTCATTCGTGATCCGCTGAAATTTCCAGACTTTATCCACACCCAGAAACGCCTGCCGCAAAGCAACCTGAAAAGCGCGCAGATGATGTGGGACTTCTGGTCGCATTCGCCTGAAGCGCTGCACCAGGTCACCATTCTGTTCTCTGATCGCGGTATTCCTGACGGCTACCGTCACATGCACGGCTTCGGCAGCCACACTTATAGTCTGATTAGCGCCCAAGGCGAGCGTCACTGGGTGAAATGGCACTATAAGACCAAACAAGGCATCAAGAATCTGGCACCGGCCGATGCCGCACGGTTGGCGGGCACTGATCCAGACTACGCCCAGCGCGACCTGTTCGAAGCCATCGAGCGCGGTGACTTCCCGAAATGGCGCGTGTGCATTCAGATCATGACTGAGGCCCAGGCTGCGGCACACTATGAGAACCCTTTCGACGTCACCAAAACCTGGTCGCAGAAAGAATTTCCGCTGATCGAAGTGGGTGAACTGGAGCTGAATCGCAACCCGCAAAACTACTTTGCTGAAGTCGAGCAAGCGGCGTTCGGCCCAAGCAATATGGTGCCGGGAGTTGGTCTGTCGCCAGATCGGATGCTGCAGGGGCGCGTATTTGCGTACGCTGATGCTCACCGCTACCGCGTGGGTACCAATCACCAGCAACTGCCGGTAAACGCGCCACGCAGCCCGGTTAACACATACCAGCGTGATGGCTCGATGGCATTCGGCAGTAACGGTGGTGCAGCACCTAACTACGAGCCGAACAGCTACACCGAAGCACCGAAACAAGCTCCGCGTTACGCAGAACCAGCGCTGGCCTTGAGCGGTGCTGCCGATCGCTACGATCACCGCGAAGATACCGATTACTACAGCCACGCCGGTGCGCTGTTCCGCCTGATGAGCGACGATCAGAGAGCATTGCTGGTCAGCAATATCGCCGGTGCCATGGCGGGCGTTTCCACTGATATCGTCGATCGCCAGTTGCAGCACTTCTACAAGGCCGATCCGGCGTATGGAGAAGCAATCGCAAAGCTGCTCAACGTACAGCTTAACGAAGTCTAAACGAGAAGCAGAACCGCCCTCATCTGGGCGGTTTTTGCGTTATTTAGGCTGCTTTTCTAAGAATATCTTCGCTTTTATTGCGCGAATCGGGTGACCTTCCGGTCAGCTTGGTTCAAACTACAGACTTTCAAGTAGGGAGATGTAGGGCGATGCAAGGCCACCCAGACGTAATCGATTACCTCAACACGTTGCTGACCGGCGAACTGGCCGCGCGTGATCAATATTTCGTTCATTCGCGGATGTATGAGGACTGGGGGTTCACCAAGCTCTACGAGCGAATCAACCATGAGATGGAAGAGGAAGCCGGTCACGCTGATGCGCTGATGCGCCGAATTCTGATGCTCGAAGGCACGCCGCGTATGCGTCCGGATGATCTGGATGTCGGCACCACTGTGCCGGAGATGCTCGAAGCGGATCTGCGTCTTGAATACAAAGTTCGCGCAGCGCTGTGCAAAGGCATCGAGTTGTGCGAGCAACACAAGGATTACGTCAGCCGTGAGATCCTTCGGATTCAGCTCAACGACACTGAAGAAGATCACACCTACTGGCTGGAAAAGCAGTTGGGCCTGATCAAGTTGATCGGTCTTGAGAACTACCTGCAATCCCACACGTCCTGATTGCAATCGATACAAAAAGCCCCTGTCACTGATGAAGTGACAGGGGCTTTTTCATGCCTGGCGTTTAAGCCCGATCGCGGATCAGCAGCGGCTTGAGGTAATGACCGGTATGAGATTGCTTCATCTCGGCCACATCCTCAGGCGTGCCGGTGGCAATGATCTGCCCACCTTTGGAGCCGCCCTCCGGCCCGAGATCGACCAGCCAGTCAGCCGTCTTGATCACGTCGAGGTTGTGTTCGATGACTACCACAGTGTTGCCGTGGTCGCGCAGGCGATGCAGCACGTCGAGCAATTGCTGGATGTCCGCGAAGTGCAAACCGGTGGTCGGCTCATCGAGGATGTACAGTGTTTTGCCGGTGTCACGCTTGGACAACTCGCGAGACAGTTTCACTCGCTGCGCCTCACCACCCGACAACGTGGTCGCCGACTGCCCGAGCTTGATGTACGACAGGCCGACATCCATCAATGTCTGTAGCTTGCGCGCCAGTGCTGGCACCGCGTCAAAGAACTCCCGGGCCTCTTCGATGGTCATCTCGAGGGTTTCGTGGATGCTCTTGCCCTTGTATTTGATCTCAAGGGTTTCGCGGTTGTAGCGCTTGCTCTTGCACACATCGCATGGCACGTAGATGTCTGGCAGGAAGTGCATTTCCACTTTGATCAGGCCGTCGCCCTGGCACGCTTCGCAGCGGCCACCCTTGACGTTGAACGAGAAACGCCCCGGGCCGTAACCACGGGAGCGTGACTCGGGTACGCCGGCGAACAGCTCGCGGATCGGGGTGAACAGGCCGGTATAGGTAGCAGGGTTGGAGCGCGGTGTACGGCCGATCGGGCTCTGGTCGATATCGACCACTTTGTCGAGATGCTCCAGGCCCTTGATGCTGTCGTGCGCTGCCGCTTCCAGCGTGGTCGCGCCGTTGAGGGCCGTGGCGCTCAGCGGGAACAAGGTATTGTTGATCAGCGTCGATTTGCCCGAGCCGGACACGCCGGTCACGCACGTCAGCAGACCAATCGGGATGTCCAGATCGACATTGCGCAGGTTGTTGCCGCGAGCCCCTTTGAGCGACAGATTGAGCTTTTTATTGCGTGGCGTGCGTTTGGCCGGCACTTCAATCTTCACGCGGCCCGAGAGGTATTTACCGGTCAGGGAATCCGGGTGCGCCATGACTTCCGCCGGCGTGCCCTCAGCCACGATCTGCCCACCATGCACACCAGCCCCCGGGCCGATATCCACAACGTAATCGGCCAGACGAATCGCGTCTTCGTCGTGTTCGACCACGATCACAGTGTTGCCAATATCACGCAGGTGCTTGAGCGTGCCGAGCAAGCGGTCGTTATCACGCTGGTGCAAACCAATGGACGGTTCGTCAAGGATGTACAGAACACCGACGAGACCGGCACCGATCTGGCTGGCCAGACGAATACGTTGTGCTTCGCCACCGGACAGCGTATCGGCACTGCGGTCCAGCGACAGGTAGTCGAGACCGACGTTGACGAGGAACTGCAGACGCTCGCGAATTTCCTTGAGAATCTTGTCGGCGATTTCGCCGCGACGGCCAGTCATCTTCAGCTCGCCAAAGTACTCGCAAGCGTCTCCGATCGGCAGGTTGGTCACCGCTGGCAGCGTTTTCTCGCCAACCCACACATGCCGCGCTTCGCGACGCAGACGGGTACCACGACAATCCGGGCACGATTGGGTGCTGAGAAACTTGGCCAGCTCTTCGCGCACGCTTGCCGACTCGGTCTCGCGGTAGCGACGCTCCAGGTTCGGCACGATGCCTTCGAACGGGTGCGAACGTTTGACGATATCGCCACGGTCGTTCAGGTATTTGAAGTCGACGTTCTGCGAGCCGCTGCCATGCAGGATGAATTTCTGCTGATCGGCCGGCAGTTCGTTGAACGGTACTTCCAGGCTGAAACCATAGTGTGAAGCGAGTGAGCCGAGCATCTGGAAGTAATAGACGTTACGCCGGTCCCAGCCGCGAATCGCTCCTTCGGCCAAGGTCAGATCGCCATTGACCAGCCGTTTGATATCGAAGAACTGCTTCACCCCCAGGCCGTCACAGGTCGGGCAAGCGCCGGCCGGGTTGTTGAAGGAGAACAGCTTCGGTTCCAGTTCGCTGATCGCGTGGCCGCAGATCGGGCAGGCGAAGCGCGCGGAGAAAATCATCTCTTCGCCCGGTTCGTCGTCCATCGGTGCGACAAGTGCAATGCCATCCGCCAGTTTCAACGCGGTCTCGAAAGATTCGGCCAGACGTTGCTGCAGATCGGCGCGAACCTTGAAGCGGTCGACGATCACATCGATCGAGTGCTTTTTCTGTTTATCCAGTTTGGGCAGTTCGTCCAGTTCGCAGATCCGCCCGTTGACCCGGGCGCGAACGAAACCTTGGGCGCGCAGCTCTTCGAAGACCGAAAGGTGTTCACCTTTGCGCTCGCGAATAACCGGTGCCAGCAACATCAGTTTGCTGCCTTCCGGCTGCGCCAGCACCAGGTCGACCATCTGGCTGACGGTCTGCGCTTCCAGCGGAATGTCATGATCCGGACAGCGTGGCGTACCGACGCGTGCATACAGCAGGCGCAGGTAGTCGTAGATTTCGGTGATGGTGCCGACCGTAGAGCGCGGGTTGTGCGAGGTCGACTTTTGTTCGATGGAGATCGCTGGCGACAGGCCTTCGATGGTGTCGACGTCGGGTTTTTCCATCATCGACAGAAACTGTCGGGCGTAGGCCGACAGCGATTCGACATAGCGGCGCTGACCTTCGGCGTAAAGCGTATCGAAGGCCAGGGACGACTTGCCGGATCCGGACAGGCCGGTGATGACGATCAGCTTGTCCCGTGGCAGGGTCAGGTCGATGTTCTTCAGGTTGTGGGTACGGGCCCCACGTATCAGGATCTTGTCCAAAGTGGCCTCGCTCGGCGGGCGTCGAAAACGTAGGAGTATACGGGCAAATACTGGATGGATGCACACTATCAAGCGAAGGGTTTTTACCTTACATGAAGAGAGTTTCATCTATACGCGTCATAGCGTCGCGATATACCCCGTCTTTCGATGGGACTGGTAGAATCGCCGCCGGTTCACACGAGGTTTTTCCATGCACGATCCCCACAGCGAACGCATGAGTGGTAGCGAGACTCGCGCAGCGAGCGGTCTGGCCCTGGTGTTCGCCTTCCGTATGCTTGGCATGTTCATGGTGTTGCCGGTATTGGCAACCTACGGCATGGACCTGGCAGGAGCGACCCCGGCCCTGATCGGGCTGGCTATTGGCGCTTACGGTCTGACCCAGGCGATTTTCCAGATTCCGTTCGGGATCATTTCCGACCGCATTGGCCGCCGTCCGGTGATTTACCTCGGGCTGATCGTTTTTGCCCTCGGCAGCGTGCTGGCGTCTCAGGCAGACTCGATCTGGGGCGTGATCGCCGGGCGGATCCTGCAGGGCGCCGGGGCGATTTCAGCGGCGGTGATGGCGCTACTCTCCGACCTGACCCGCGAACAGCACCGCACCAAGGCAATGGCGATGATCGGCATGACCATCGGTTTGTCGTTTGCCGTGGCCATGGTCGTCGGGCCTTTGCTGACCCGCGCTTTCGGTCTGTCCGGACTGTTCCTCGCCACCGGTGCCATGGCACTGGTCGGTATTGCCATCATCATGTTCATGGTGCCGCGCTCCACCGGGCCATTGCAGCATCGGGAGTCCGGGGTGGCGCGTCAGGCCTTGATGCCGACGCTCAAGCATCCGGATCTGCTGCGCCTCGATCTGGGCATCTTTGTGTTACATGCCATGTTGATGTCGAGCTTCGTTGCGTTGCCGTTGGCGCTGGTGGAAAAAGCCGGTTTGCCCAAGGAACAGCACTGGTGGGTCTACCTCACCGCGCTGCTGATTTCGTTCTTCGCCATGATCCCGTTCATCATCTACGGCGAGAAGAAACGCAAAATGAAACGAGTTTTGCTCGGCGCCGTCATGACGCTGATGCTGACTGAGCTATTCTTCTGGCAGTTCGGTGACAGCCTGCGGGCTCTGGTGATCGGTACGGTGGTGTTCTTCACCGCGTTCAATCTGCTGGAGGCTTCATTGCCGTCGCTGATCAGCAAGGTTTCACCGGCGGGCGGGAAGGGCACGGCCATGGGCGTGTATTCCACCAGTCAGTTCCTCGGTTCAGCACTCGGCGGGATACTCGGCGGCTGGCTGTTTCAGCATGGCGGTCTGTCAGTTGTGTTCCTCGGATGCGCGGGTCTGGCTGCCATCTGGCTGGCCTTTGCTGTTACCATGCGTGAACCTCCCTACGTGACGAGCCTGCGCTTGCCGTTGTCGCCCGAGGCGATCCGCGAAGCGGGTCTGGTCGAGCGCCTCAAGGCCCTCGTAGGGGTAACCGATGCAGTGATAGTTGCTGATGAAGCGGCTGTTTACATCAAACTGGACAAAGAATTAGTGGATCGCGACACCCTCGAACGCCTGGTGAACAACCCGGCCGGGGCTGCTTGCGAAGCCTAGGAGAACGTTATGGCCCGTGGGGTTAACAAAGTCATATTGGTCGGCACTTGCGGCCAGGATCCCGAAGTTCGCTACCTGCCTAACGGTAACGCCGTGACCAACCTGAGTCTGGCCACCAGCGAACAATGGACCGACAAGCAAACCGGTCAGAAGGTCGAGAAGACCGAGTGGCACCGTGTTTCGATGTTCGGCAAGGTTGCGGAAATCGCCGGCGAATACCTGCGTAAAGGTTCGCAGGTCTACATCGAAGGCAAGCTGCAGACCCGCGAGTGGGAAAAAGACGGTATCAAGCGTTACACCACTGAAATCGTGGTCGACATGCAAGGCACCATGCAACTGCTCGGCGGCCGTCCACAACAGGGCGACCAACAAGGCGGTGGCAACAACTACCAGCAGTCGGCTCCGGCTCCACGCCAGCAGGCTCCGCGTCCGCAGCAGTCGGCTCCACAGCAGCGTTCGGCCCCGGCTCCTCAGCAGGCCGCACCGCAACCTGCTCCGGATTTCGATAGCTTTGATGACGATATTCCGTTTTGATTTTTCCCTGAGCCGACATCTGGTTTAGGTTCAAAGCCCCCGCATTGCGGGGGCTTTGTCGTTTTGGCGAAACATAAAACCAATCTTCGCGTCTCCACGTGAGTCGGTAAAGTTTGCCGAAGGCTCTTGAACGCCATCGCAAGCCATTCCATGATCGGCGCCGGCGGCTGGAGTACCGGCCGATCTTCTCCAGAACAGTTTGCGCGACGATCAGTGCCTGTTCATTCACAAAAACAAGAGAAACCGATGAGCAGCACTAAAAACAAGGAAATTGAGTTTCTGCGAGGGGTGGCCATTCTCATGACCATCTTTGCCCATCTCCCTCAGTTGCTGCCGTTCTTCGGTCTGTACCTGTTGAAGGTGTTCAATGTGTATGCGCCATGGACCGGCGTTGATCTGTTCTTCTGTATCTCCGGTTTCGTCGTCAGCAAGGCCTATCTCGATTACTTCGATAAGAACCGCGAGCAGAACCGCTTTGGCCTTGCGGCAACGTCTTTCTGGATTCGGCGGGCTTACCGTCTCTTGCCGACAGCCTGGCTGTGGGTGTTGATACCGCTGGCGTTCTCGATCTTTTTCAACCAGTCGAATGCGTTCCAGTCCTGGTATGAAAACTTGCGCAGTTTCACCGCGGTGGCGACGTTTTCCGGCAACCTGGCGAATCAGTACGGTGTGTTGCTGGGGCCGAACTCCGTGTATTGGAGCCTGGCGCTGGAGGAGCAGTTCTACTTCATCTTTCCGTTGTTTCTGTTGCTGGTGACGTCGACCCGCTGGCGCGTGCTGATTCTGATTTTGCTGATTGCGGCGCAATTTCCGTTCAATCGCGATACTTTCGCAGCCCCTCCCGCGCCGATGCTTTTCTCGTTCCGCCTGGACGCGATGATGTGGGGGATTCTGCTTTGCCTGTTTACCCGCACCTCGTTATACAAGGATATTGAGCCTGTCGGGCTTGGCGGCAGCAGGTTCAAGCGTTTGGCCGTCACGTTGTTCCTTTTGTACATGATGGGCGCCATCGCCGGTCAGATGATCATGGCGCCGATTGCCGTCGGTCTGATCGCGATCACGGCGTTGATCATTGTCTGGCTCGCCAGTTATCAGAAGGGCTACATCTACTGCCCGGCGCTGCTCAATGGTCTTTTCCAGTGGCTCGGTTCGCGCTCTTACGCGTTATACGTGGTGCACATCTTTGCCTACCATCTGAGCACCGAGATCTGGACGCGCGTTGCCGCCAGCAGAGACATGGAGCTGGGGGCTGCCTTCACGGTTGAGCTGCTGCTGACCTCGCTGGTGATCATGGTCGTATGCAGTGAACTCAATTTCCGCTTTGTCGAAACGCCGTTGCGGCGCCGTGGCGCAGAGATTGCCCGGCGCAGAATGGCCGGCGTTAGCGCGACCGAAACGGCCAGAGAAAAACCATCTGTGGAAAAGCCTGCCCGCTCGGTGGATATTGCCTGACCCGGCACAGCAACGAAAAAAACCGCAGCGCGCAAACGCTGCGGGGTTTTTTAGTGTCGGGCAGACCTCTGCCGCGCAAGTCAGTCGAGGATCAGGTGTGGCAGAAACCGGCTCGAATCCTTGGTGATCAAACTGTTGTCTTCCCGCACCCCAATCCCTGCGGCCTGATCGCCAACTACCCACGAACCGATCAGCGTGTAGCTGTCGCCAAACTTCGGCAACGGCGCAAACTCCTGCAGGATAAATGGCGCATCCGTGTAGGGCCCGTCCTCTTTGACGATCAGACCGTCAGCCGTTTGCAACTCAATGTTCGCCCCTTCGCGGGAAAAGTACGGCTTGCGTACCCAGCCTTTCGGCACTGCATTGGTCGGGTTCGGATCGAGATGCGCCGCCAGAAGATTCGGATGCCCTTTGTGCAGTTCCCACAGTAATGGCAGTGCACCCTTGTTCGACAGAATCGCCTTCCACGCCGGTTCGAAAAACTGCGTATCGCACTCGGCAATCGCCGCGCCGAAGGGCTCGTGGAAGATGAACTCCCAGGCATGCAGTTTGAACAGGTGCGGGATCCAGCGATCTTCCAGGTCGACGAAGCGCCCTTCAGCCGTCAAACCGATGTCTTCGATATCGATGTGCCGCGACTCGATGCCGACTTTCTCGGCGATCAGCCGCAGATAATCCGTTGTGCCCTTGTCCTCGACCGAGTCTTTCATCGAGGCAAAGTAGAACGGCCGCTTCAGTTGTAATTCGGCGAAGGCCTGATGCAGATGGGTGTCGATGCTGTTGAACTGGTCGGCATGACGCGGCAGCGTGCCGCGCTCGATGCATTGTTCCAGCCAGCCCCACTGGAACGCCGCCGCTTCATAAAGACTGGTCGGCGTGTCGTAGTTGAGCTCCAGCAGCTTCGCCGGGCCGTTGCCGCTGTAGGAAAAGTCCATGCGTCCATACAGATGCGGATGACCTTCCCGCCAGGACGTGCGGATCATGTCGTAGTACGCCGCCGGGATGCTCAGGCGATCCAGCAACTCTTCGCTGTTAACTACACGGTCGACCAGATCCATGCACATCTCGTGCAGTTCGGTGGTCGGGTCCTCAAGATCGTTTTCGATTTGCGCGAGCGTGAACTGGTAGTACGCGCTTTCGTCCCAGTACGGCTCATCGTCGATGGTGTGAAACATGAAACCGAGGCTCTCGGCGGTCTGTTTCCAGTCGGGGCGCTCGGCGCAGAGGATCTTCTTCATCGTCAGCTGCTCGAACGACCAGAACCAGAACTGCTGCCCCAACCACCCCAGCCGCTACGGGCACTGGATTGGCTGCCGAAGCCGCCGCGTGAGGTCGAAGAAGCCACGTTGACCGGTTTGCTTTTGCTGCTCTCGTAATCCGTTTGGCTGCGCGTCGTGGTTTCGGCTCTGCGGTACTGCGTCGAGGTGTTGTACGGCTGGCGCGTTTCGCGATCGCGGTAAACCGTGCGTTCGGCGTTGTTGCTCATCGCGTTGCCGATCAGCCAGCCGGTCAGCCAACCGTTGCCACCGCCACTGGAGGTGTGCGAAGTGTTTTGCACACTCTGCACAGCCGCCGCATCACCCGCAGGCATTTGCGCGCCGGCGATGGCGTCAAGATTCTGCGCCGGCTCACCGTCTTTCGGCACTTTGAAGCCGCCGAGTCTCGGCACGAAGCGGCCGTCAGAATTCTTCTGGCACCAGTCAGCGGCAAAGTCCGCGTCGCACTTGGCCTTGTTGTCGTACGCCGGGGCAATGCGCCGATGTTCGGTCAGGGCGGCGACGTAAGCGTTGGAGCAGACATCGGCGGCCACTTCGGCGTCGACGCACTGTTCCACATTCTGGAAACTTCGTGGTTGATCTGCGGCTGTCGCCTGGCCGGAAATGGCCATCGCCACCGAGGCGGCGAGGGACAACTGAACGTATTTGCTGCGTTTCATCTAAGGCTTCCTGCCGATCAGTTGGACGGTGTCATGCACGCGGCGTTGAGCATGCCGACGCTGATCGCGACCGCAGCGACATAGATACCCGAAGCCACTTCGCCGTTGGCGATGCGCTGGGATGTGCCTTTGAGCACCAGGCCCGTGGCGAGGAATGCCAGCAGTTGCACCACCGCGGCAATCACCGCCCAGAGCACGAAGTCGAGGACGTTGACCGAAAACGCAATCACGTTACTGGCCGGAATCGCGAAGCCGATGATCGCGCCGGACAGGGCGATGGCGGCGGCAACGTTGCCGGAGCGGATCAGCTCGAACTCTTTGTGCGGCGTGATGCGGGTATAGACAAATTGAAACAGCATGAACAGCAGCACGGCGCCGATGAGGTAGACGACGAAACCGACCAGCGCGGTTTTGTTCAGGGAAACGGCCAGCACTTCCAGCATGAAAAACTTCCTTTTTTAAATGGTGCTCAGATCTGTCGTATACAGCGAGATGCCGAGCGAGGTGCTCAGGCTGACGGTGCCTTCTTCGTCCTGTTCGACGGAGAACAGCAGCAATTCGCGGCGATCGGTCAGGCCGGTCTCGCGCGCATAAAGCATGGAGTGGTGTTCGATGGTGTAGCTTTCGTCCGGATTGACCACTTGTTCGGTCATCGGTACCAGTTCGGTCTGGCCTTGTTCGGTGCCCCACTCGCGGGTGTATTCGACACCTTCGTGGGTGTAGGTCGGCAGGCCGATCGCGCTGTCGGGGCCGGCCAGGCGCTGCAGTTCGGCGTCACTGTTGACGGTCACGTAACTGAGGTAGTTGAACAGGGTGACCGATTCGATCTGGTCGTCACCGGTGACGTGGATCTGCAGCCAGAAATCCTCGTCGTTCATGTAATAGCGGTGCAGTTTGTTGGACTGGCCGAGGTCGACCCAGCCATGGCTCCAGATCGCCTGATCGAAGGGCACGCGCACCGTGGTCGAACCATCGAGCAGCAGCGCCAGGGTTGTATCGAACCTGACGGCCTTGCCTTGCGCCATGCCGAGTGGGCCACTGGCAACGGTCGGTGTTGGCGCAGCGGTCTGCCAGTTGCTGGTGCCCAGCAAGTCTTTAAACCATCCCATGGGTACGTTCCTTGAAGCGGGTGGAGGTGTTCGTCGGCGAAAAAAGCGTGGCTAGTGTACCGGGCTGAGCGATCAACGACACGCCACAAACCGTGTGGGAGCGAGCCTGCTCGCGAAAGCGTCATGTCAGCTGACTCATATGCCGACTGATACTCCGTCTTCGCGAGCAGGCTCGCTCCCACAGGTTTCGTGCAAATGCTTACTGCGAGGACTTCTGCTTCAGACGCTCAAGAATCGCATTGGCGCTGCCTTCGTTCGGCGTGATGCCGGCGTCGCGCAGTTTGCGTTCCAGATCGTTGCCGGTCGAGGCGTCAGCCAGCTCATCGGCCGCGCTGAGTTCAGCCGCACGTTGCTGCTGCTTGGCCTGCAGACGGTTCAACGTACCGACGGCAGTTTCCAGTTTGCCATTGGCGCCGCCGCTGGCGATGGAAGCGCTGACCTGAGCTTTCTGCACGCTTTCACGGGCCTTGGCCATGTCCACTTGCTGGCGCAGGCTCTTGATCCGCGACTCGGCTTTGCTGATGTCTTTGCGCATGTTTTCGGCGTAAGTACCGAATTCGTCGCTCTGCTTTTTCTCAACATCCAGCTCGTTGGTCAGGGTCGAAATCGCTTCGGCCACTTCCAGTGCCAGGTCTTCACGGCCGGCGTTCAGCGCCGAGACGGCTTTGGCCTCCAGATCCTTGATCTTGGCGTCGTACTCGCTTACGCGGTCGGCGGCCAGTTTGTGTTTAGCCATGATGGTGACCAGTTCGCGACGGGCGTTCGACAGCGCGCTGTCGGCATCGCGGATTTCCTGATCGAGGATGCGCAGGGCCTGTTGGTCCGCGATCGCTTCGCCGACTTCATTGGCGCCGCCGCGCAGTGCGGTGAACAACTTGCTCCAGATGGACTGAGTCATTGGATATTCCCTGTTGATTACTTGAAGAAGTGTTCGAAGGCTTCGCTCGCGCGCTGCACATTGTCGACCAGGGTTTTCACCTCGGTGACGACGTTGGTCAGGCTCGAGTCGGCGCTGAGGGCGCCAAACATGTTGTAAACGGTCTGCCCGTTCGGCATCGACTCGATACCGATCGACGACAGCGGGAACATTTCCCGGCTGCGCAACACGGCATCGTTGAAGGCGCGCACGTCGCTGATCGAATCGATGTCCACCAGCACGGTGTCGACGATGATCTGCTGGCCGGCCAGGGCGATGTGAATCGGCAGACCGCCGAATTCGTTCATTTCCAGCTTGATGCTGGGTTCGGAGCTCTGGATCAACGACAGCGTGATTTCTTGCGAAGCCACCTCGTCGAGGGCCTTGAGGGCGTTGAAGAGGCTATCGATGGTCCAGTTGTTGCCTGCGCTCATGTAATTCTCCGACATGAAAGAGCCAGCCAGAATCGGTTGGCGTAGCTGTTGCTCCATTTGCTTGAGCAAGCTTCGGTTTTCGGGAAGCACCCAAGTTTCGTGTTTCACATAACCTGCTGCGGCCAGGCCTGCGCGCATCTGCTTCATATAGAAACTCGAAGGTTTTTTCGCAGACGGTTTTGCGCGATCCCCCTTGGGACTCTCTGATTTCGCGGTGGGGGAACGGCTTTTCATGGCAATGGCTCGGTTATGGACATCTCACGCGTGAGCCACACTACAACCAATTCAAAGTGCCATCAATGGCTCACGCGTGAGATTTTTATGACAGACGAAAAAAGGCCCGCTACGAGGCGGGCCCAGGTTTTTCGCAGAATGACTCAGTGTTTGGCAGCGAGGTATTCGTCAGTAGATACCACGCTGGCGTAGGCGAAACCGAGCGCCGACATGAACGCGGCATGGACGTGTGCCGCCGGCACCGTCAGACCATTGAACGCCAGGTCACGGCTGGCGCAGGCGTCATGAATCACCGTGACGGCGTAACCCAGATCCGCCGCCGCGCGGGTAATGCCGTCAATGCACATGTGGCTCATGCTGCCGACCACCACCAGCTCCTTGATGCCTTGTTCGTCGAGGATCGCTTGCAATTCGGTTTCGCGGAACGAGTTGACGAAGTGCTTGAGTACTACCGGTTCATCGGCGCGATTGAGCACTTTCGGGTGTAGCTTGGCGCCGTCCGAGCCCGGGGTGAAAAACGGCGCGTCCGCTGAGGTGAACTCGTGGCGGATGTGGATGACCGTATTGCCGGCCTCACGGAAGGCGGCGATCAGCCGGGCGGCGTTGTCGGCAGCGGCGTCGGCACCGGCCAGCGGCCACTTGCCTTGGGGGAAGTAGTCGTTCTGGATATCGACTACGATGAGCGCTTGCTTGGCCATGGGTGTGTCCTCGATGGATTGGCTGGAAGTGGCTGCAGTATTGGCGCTGATCAGCGATTCGGGGATTGGCCGCACCGACAATAGACAGGGGAAAACTGACAATGGGCGCAGAAAGTGCCGCCATCGCTGAATTGGGTGTGCTGATCTATCCTGGCGCGCAAATGGCGGCGGTGCATGGTCTGACCGATCTGTTTGCGGTGGCCAACCGGATTGCCGCCGAACATCAGGCCGCGCAGTTGCCGGTGCTGCGGGTCAGTCACTGGCAGGTCGAAGGTGAGCAGCCGCCAACGCGCACTTACGCCAGTCATGCGGGTGACGACAGGGCTTTGCTGGCGGTGCTGATTCCGCCATCGATCGGCGGGTTCTCGGCGGCGCAAGCGCCGGCCAGCCTGATGCAATGGTTACGGGATCAACATGCCCACGGTGCGACGCTGGGCGGGGTTTGCGTAGGCTCGCTGATGTTGGCCGAAAGCGGTCTGCTCGACGGCCGCAGCGCCACCACCCATTGGACCTCGGCCAAGGCCTTCGCCGAGCGCTACCCGAAGATCAAGCTCAAGGCTGATACCCCGATTGTCGACGACGGCGACCTGATCACCACGGCCGGATTGATGGCTTGGTCGGAGCTGGGATTACGCCTGGTCGACAGGTTGCTCGGGCCGAGCATTGCCACCGGCACCGCGCGATTTCTGGTGATAGAGCACAGTGACAGCGCCAGTGAGTGCGGCAGTAATTTCGCGCCGATTCTCGGGCATGGCGATGCGGCGATTCTCAAGGTTCAGCATTGGCTGCAAAGCACCGGCGCGACGGATGTTTCGCTGACGGCGATGGCCGAGCGGGCAGGCCTGGAGGAGCGCACGTTTCTGCGCCGGTTCCGTGCGGCAACCGGGTTGAAACCGACCGAGTACTGCCAGCATCTGCGGGTGGGCAAGGCACGGGAAATGCTCGAATTCAGTAATGGCACGATTGATCACATTGCGTGGACGGTGGGTTATCAGGATCCGGGGGCGTTTCGCGCGATATTCAAGAAGATTACCGGGCTGGCGCCGAGTGATTATCGGACGCGGTTTGGTGTGTCCCCAAACCCGAAGCCGACGAATATCTAATGTGTGCGAGCCTGCTCGCGAAAGCGGTGGATCTGCGAAACTGTTGTTCGCTGGCACTACGCCTTCGCGAGCAGGCTCGTTCCGACATTGAACTCCACCGGGCCATAGATCGTGCAATTTGCCGGGGATCGGCGCGCGGTCGTGCAGATTGAAACAGGCGCGGTGCCAGTACGATTCTGGCAAGTTTCTGATTAGGCTAGGATTTTTGTGGAGCAGCCGTTGGCCTGATCTCTGCACCTCTTACCGCCACAGTTATCGAACCGATGGAAGGGGGGCGCATGACCCCGACACCCAGCAGGAAAATCGTGGTTGCCCACTCGGTGCGCCCTGACGCGCCGCAGCACGAAGTGCAAACCAATAAAGCCCTGGCGCGCTGGCTGGCGCAGATTCTCGGATGCAAATTCGGCGGCAGTTACGATCCGGACAAACATCGCGGTCGTGAGCTGTATCTACTGCCGACGCAAACCATTGTCGGCACGGCCAGCGCTCAGCAACTCGGCATCAAAGGACCGGACGATCTGTGGGGAGGTTTCGTCGAGCACGACTTCATCTGCACCAAAGCCATCAGCCACGGCCTGCGCAGTCATCTGGCCCACGCGCCGCGAGGCTGGTCGCCATTGTTTTCCGAGCGCGTGCGCAACGTGGTGCTCGACGGCCTCAGCGTGTTTGCCCTGGAAGATGCACGACCCGCCGCCGAACATCTGCTGTACAGCGGCCCGATACGCATGAAGCCGGTTCACGCCTGCGCCGGTCGAGGCCAGGAAGTGATCAAGAGCCTTGATGCCTTCGACGAAATCCTGTCCCGACCCGACATTGCAAAGCAGTTCAGCGAAGGCGTGGTGCTGGAGCAGGACTTGAGCGACGTTGTCACCCACAGCGTCGGCCAGTCGTTCATCGGCGATAAAGTGCTGAGTTACTGCGGTGATCAATACTTGACCCAGGACGCCCACGGCGAAGAGGTTTACGGCGGCTCGAACTTGCTGGTAGTGCAGGGTGGTTACGACGAATTGCTGGCGCTGGAATTGCCCGACGATGTTCGCCTGGCCATCGAGCAGGCACAGGTATTCGACAGTGCGGCGGATGAAGCCTATCCGCGTTTTTACGCTTCGCGGCGCAACTACGACATCGCCCAAGGTCTGGACAGCAACGGCAAAAACCGCAGCGGTGTGCTCGAACAATCGTGGCGCATGGGCGGTGCCAGCAGTGCTGAAGTTGCCGCGTTGCAAAGCTTCGTCAACGATCCGGGGATGCGCGCGATCCGTGTGTCTTCGGTAGAAACCTACATCGATCAGCCGTTGCCGGCGGATGCCATCGAGGTTTATCGCGGCCCGGCTGAGAACAGCGAATTTCTCCTCAAATACGTAACGGTCAAATCCTATGACGGCTAGAAGCGAAAGCATTCAAATCGACATTGATGATGAACAGATGAGCGGGACCTTTCTCAGTCCCAAATCGAAAGTGCCTGGCGTGTTGTTTGTCCACGGTTGGGGCGGTAGTCAGGAGCGTGATCTGGAGCGGGCAAAAGGCATCGCCGGTCTCGGGTGTGTGTGCCTGACGTTCGACTTGCGCGGACATACCGGCGGTACCGGGATCCCGCTGACCCGCGTGACTCGCGAAGATAACCTGCGTGATTTGCTCGCGGCGTACGATCGTCTGCTCGCGCATCCGGCGCTCGACACTTCGGCTATCGCCGTGGTCGGCACCAGTTATGGTGGGTATCTGGCGGCCATCCTGACCTCATTGCGCCCGGTACGCTGGCTGGCACTGCGCGTACCGGCGCTGTATCGCGATGAGCAATGGCACACACCCAAGCGCGATCTGGACAAGGCGGATTTGCGTGATTATCGAAGCACGCTGGTGCGCGCGGACACTAACCGCGCGCTGCATGCCTGTTCACAATTCACCGGGGATGTGTTGCTGGTGGAGTCGGAAACCGATGATTACGTGCCCCATGCGGCGATCATGAGTTACCGCGCGGCGTGCCAGCAGACCCATTCACTGACGCACAGGATTATCGATGGCGCGGATCATGCGTTGAGCGAACCGGTGTCGCAGCAGGCCTACACCTCGATTCTGGTGGACTGGATTACCGAGATGGTGGTGGGCGAGCGGTTGAGCATTATTCAATCAGCATGATTTTTTAGTGTTCTTTCGAACGCTATCGCGAGCAGGCTCACTCCTACATTTTGGAATGCGTTCACTTGTAGGAGTGAGCCTGCTCGCGATAGCGATTTCGAATTCAAAAACTAACTCAAGAGGGGTTTTTCTCGATCCGAAGCGCCTTGGCCTTGGCCTCAACCACCAGATACATCACCACCGTAATCAACAACGGCAACAGAAAATAAATCGCCCGATACGCCAGCAACCCCGCCACCAGACTGCCGCGCGAAGCCTCGTGTTGCAGCAGCGCCACAAACACCGCCTCCAGCACCCCAAGCCCCGCCGGAATATGCGTAATGACCCCGGCAATCGCGCTGATCAGCAACACCCCCAGCACCAACGGATAATCCAGTTTGCTCGGCAGCAACGTGAAGATCACCGCCGCCATCAGCGACCAGTTCAACGCTCCCAACAGCAGTTGCAGGACCGCCATGCGCAACGACGGTAGATTGATTTCCACCCCGCGAATCGACCACTCGCGGCGCTTGGAAAACTGGCACGCCGCGAGATAGCCGGCACTGATCAGTAGCAACAGCACGCCGATGCCTTGCAGCGCACTGCTGCTTATTTTCCAGCCCGGCGGCATCGTCACCAATCCACTGCTGAACACCACGCCGGCAATGGTCATGTAGCCAAACCAATTGGTCGCCAGGCTCAGCCCGAGAATCTTGGCGATGTTGCCTTTGCTCACGCCCAGTCGCGAATACAGGCGATAGCGCATGGCAATGCCGCCGACCCAGGCACTGAGATTGAGGTTGAACGCATAGCTGATGATCCCCACCGGCAGGATCTGCTTCCAGGTCAGGTCCTGACGAATGTAGGTGCGGCCGATCAGATCAAAACTGGCGTACACGAGAAAACTCAGCAGTGTCAGGCTGGCGGCGATGATCAGTGTGCGCAGCTTGAAGTCGGCAAGGGTTTGCAGCACTTCGGCCCACTCGATGCGCGTGGCGAACAGCGTCAGCAAGACGATCAGTGCGAGGAAAAACAGCAGGCTCAACGGGCGTTTCCAGCGACTCCATTTCGAGTGAGTCGCTGGTGCCGAATGGCTGCTCGAATGCGCTTCGGAATGGCTCATGGCGTGTTTCCTCGAAATGGCTTGAGCCGTGGTTTGTGCGCCGGCAGCCAACCGGCCATCGCCGGAAAATGCCGCAGAAAGTGAAACACCAGAAAACCCACGGTCATGTGCCAGATCCGACCACGCGGGGACTTGCTCGGGTCCATGGCTTTGCAGTGGTTCTGGCTGAGGTCTTCGAGGCGCTCGAACAGATGCTGATTGAACGCGCGGTCGCGGATCAGCACGTTTGCTTCCAGGTTCAGCGACAGACTCAGCGGATCGAGATTGCTCGAACCGACGGTGCTCCATTCTTCATCGACCAGCGCGACTTTGCCGTGCAGCGGGCGCTGGCAATATTCGTGGATCTGCACCCCGGCCTTGAGCAAGTAGTCGTAGGTCATGCGCGCCGCCAGTTTGGCCACCAGCATGTCCGGTTGCCCCTGCAGAATCAGGCGCACCTCGACTCCACGGCGTGCCGCATTGCGGATTTCCCGCAACAGGCGATAACCGGGGAAGAAGTAGGCGTTGGCGATCACGACCCGGCGTTTGGCGCGCCGCAGCACCTGCAGATACACGTCTTCGATGTCGGAGTTGTGCTGGTCGTTATCGCGGAATACCAGGCGTACTTGACCGTCGTGATCGTTGAACGCCATTTCCGCGCGGCGCTGGCGCCGGCGTTGCCACCAGAAGCGTGCGCGTCCGGGGCGACCGCTTTGCAGCAGGGCAAAGTGGTGGATGTCAGCGACCACCGGCCCCTGGACTTGCACCGAGTAATCCTGCTTGGCTTCGGGGCCAAAATCGGCCAGGTGATCGCCGGAAAAGTTGATCCCGCCAATAAACGCGACCAGGCCGTCGACCACCACGATCTTGCGGTGCAAGCGGCGGAACCAGTTGGTGCGGATGCCCAGGCGTTTCGGTGCCGGATCGAAGATTTGCAGGTGTACGCCGGCTTCGCTCAGTGCGGTGAGATAACCGGTGCTCAACTCGCCGCAACCGAAGCCGTCGAAGCTCACGGTGGTGCGCACGCCTCGTCGCGCGGCGTCGATCAGAATCTCCTGCAACTCGGCACCGACCTTGTCTTCGAAAACGATAAACGTCTCAAGGAGGATTTCACTCTTCGCCGCGCGCATCGCGTCGAACACCCGCGGGAAATACTCCTCGCCGTTCTCCAGCAACTCAACGCGATTGTTGCCCTGCCAGCTGTACTCGACATCAACATGGCCGGGCTCGCGTATCGGCGGGTTGATGGCGATCGGTTCCACGGCGGATTTCTCCAGCGGCGCACTGCTCATAGTTCGATCTCTACCGATAAAGGAACGTGGTCGGAAAGGTGCGACCAGGGCCGGTTCGCCAGGACTTTCGGCTGGCTGGCCTTGAGGTTGCGCACGTAAATACGATCAAGCCGAAGTGCTGGCAGGCGCGCGGGAAAGCTGCGCGCCGGTTTGCCCTGGTGCTCGGCGAATACTTCGCGCAGGCCGCAGGGTTTGAGCTGCGCATCGGCGCGCTGGCGCCAGTCGTTGAAATCGCCAGCGACGATCACTGGTGCGTCGTCGGGCAACTCCGCCAAGCGTTGCATGAGCAAGTCCAGCTGGGCGTTGCGATGACTCTCGCGCAGGCCCAGATGCACGCAGATCGCATGCACTTCGGTGCCGTCACCGGGCAGGCGCAGGACGCAATGCAGCAGGCCACGGTTCTCATGGCCGCTGATCGATACGTCGAGGTTGTCGTGGCGAATGATCTGGAATTTCGACAGCAGCGCGTTGCCGTGATCCCCCTCCGGGTACACCGCGTTGCGCCCATAGGCGAACTGCGGCCAGAGGCTGTCGGCGAGGAATTCGTACTGCGGCATCGTCGGCCAATTGTTGTAGCGCTTGGGGTGCTGTTCGTGGGTGCCATGGACTTCCTGCAGAAACACCACGTCCGCGGCGACGCTGCGCACTGCTTCGCGCAACTCCGGCAGGATGAAACGCCGGTTGAGGGCGGTGAAACCCTTGTGGGTATTGACCGTCAGCACGGTGAACGTGCGTACCGATGGCGCGACTACCGAACCTTCGTCTGTAAAACCGACCGGTTCCGGAATGCTCATGCCAACACTCCTTCGCCAGCAGGTTCGCCGGGGGTGGTGGCGAGGTCTTTATCCAGTTCGAAACGATGCAGCAACTCGCGAGCGTCATACGGTGCGCGGACTTTGATGTCGTTGTCGAAATAGCAGAAAACTTCGCGGGATTTGCGTGCGCGTGGCTTCAAGCGTGGCGCGATCAGATGAGCATCTTTGGGTTGCTCGCCGTGGTGCCAGGCGTCGATGCGCTCGGCCCAGCGCTTGAGTGCCGGTGCGGTGTAGCCACTGGCATAAAGTTCTTCGGCGCCGTGCAGGCGCAGGTAGACAAAGTCGCTGGTGAGGTCTTCGCGGTACGGCCATTTATTGGCGGTGTCGGCGATCACCAGTGCGGTGTTGTGGCGTTTCAACAAACGCACAAAGTCGGGATCGAGGAAGCTATCGTTGCGGATTTCCACGGCATGGCGCAGTGGCTTTTTGCGCCAGGCTTTCATGCTGGCGTGGCCATGCAGGTGGGAGTCGTGTTGATGGGCGAGGGTGGCGGCGGCTTCGGTATCGTGGGGCAGTAGCGCGAGGAAATGTTCAAAGCGCTCAGGCTCGAATTTGAAGTTCGGCGGGAACTGCCAAAGGATCGGCCCGAGCTTTTCCTTGAGCTCCAGTACCCCCGAGGCGAAGAAATTGGCCAGAGGCTTTTCGATCTCGCGCAAGCGGCGGATGTGGGTGATGAAGCGCGGCGCCTTGACGCTGAAAACGAAGTCGTCCGGCGTTTCGGCGTACCACTGCGAATAGCGTTCGGGCCGTTGCAGGGCGTAGAACGATCCATTGATTTCGATGCTGTTGACCGCCCGCGAAGCGAACTGCAATTCGCGTTTCTGCGCCAGTCCTTTGGGGTAGAAATCCCCGCGCCACGGTGCGTAGCGCCAGCCGGAAATACCGATGTGGATCGTTGCCATGCCGCCCTCCGTCGAAAGTCCTCGTGTTGCCGGTATCCTTTGATGACTGCGGGCGGTTCGGGAAAGTTTCGATGGCGTTACGGACGGTCACGTCCAAGTCGAAGATCAAAAGCGTTCCCCCTCACCCCAACCCTCTCCCCCAGAGGGGGCGAGGGGGAAGGGAGCAGATCTTCAGGGTTTTCAGGGGTTGAGTTCGACTCCGGACACTCAGGTCGATGTACTTCTCGCAGACAACTCGGTCAGTTCCCTCTCCCTATGGGCGGTCCGACGTTTCGGGAGGGCTGGGGTGAGGGCGCTCTTGAACTTGCCGTACAAATATCGATCAGTTCCTTACAGGTTCAGCCACGGGAGATCGGAGTTTTGATCAAGTTCAGGATCGCCATTGTGCTGGGAGCACTGCTGTTTCTCGGCGCCAGTGAAATCGACGCCGCCGCGTTGCCGGGCATCCCGGCCGCCGCCGAAGAGCCGGAAAAACCTGAACCGATTGTGCAGGGCGGTCTGCTCGGCGCGATCAGTTCGAGCATCGATGATGTGCAGGACAAACTCGATCTCAACGAACACCTGGTCGACGCCTGGCGCCTGCGCGCCGATCGCGCCGCCGATGAAGTCGACAAACTGGTCAACCAACCCTCGAACCGCTCGGGCTGGAGCATTACCGGGGACTTCCTTACGCTGTCGGGAGTCTGGCTCGGCAGTTTCGCGTTGTTGACCGTGCTCGGCAGTTTGATGGCCAAGCGTCTGCGCGAGGGCCGCTGGTTGCGCACCCGCCAGCGCAGTCAGGATCTGATTGGTTACTTGCTGCCGTACACCGTGCCGGCGCTGATCTGCCTGCCGCTGACGCTGTACGTCAGCCATTTTCTGCAAGCTTCGGTCGGCCGCGCGCTGGCGCTGTGTCTGGCCTACGCCACCAGCAGCGGCATCTTTTCCACCTCGATGTTGTTGTGCGTGGTGGTGATGTTCAACGTCGGTCATAAACGTCCGGCGGCGCTGATCATCCGCAACTACTGTCCACGACCGCTGTTCCTGATCGGTTTCCTCGCGGCTCTCAGCGACGCGCTGACCAGCCCGCAGATCGCCCGACAACTGGGCGGCAATATTACCAGCAGCGTCGCGGTGTTCACCGGGCTGATCGCCTCGATCATTTTCGGCTTGCTGGTGATTCGACTGCGCCGCCCGGTGGCGCATTTGATCCGCAATCGTTCGCTGAGCCAGCGCCTGAAACAACCGTCGTTGCAGGAGTCGCTGCGGATTTTCTCGGGGCTGTGGTACTGGCCAATCGTGCTGATGGTGCTGGTCTCGGCAGTGAATCTGATCGGCATCGGCGAGGACAATCAGAAAGCTCTGCGTTGCGCGTTGTTCACCACGGTTTTGTTAATCGGCACGGTATTCCTCAGCACGATCCTGCAGCACTTGTTCAAGTCACGAAAAGCCGAAGCGATCCAGCGCAGCAGCGCCTACAAGGAACGTTTTCTCAGCCTCTTGCATGCCTTGCTGCGGATCGTCATCGCTATCGCCTTCATCGATATTCTCGGGCGGATCTGGGGCGTTTCGTTGCTCGATTTCGCTCAGAGCAGCACGGTTGGACGAGCCATCAGTAACGCGCTGAGCAGCATTGGCCTGATCTTCCTGGTCACGTGGTTGCTGTGGGTGGTACTCGACACGGCGATTCAGGAAGCACTGAAACCGCCGCTCAGCAAACGCGCGGCGCGCCAGCCGAGTACGCGAGTGAAAACCATCCTGCCGCTGCTGCGCAACGCGATCAAAATCATCCTCGTGGTGATCTGCGCAATCACCACTATGGCCAATCTGGGGATCAACGTTGCACCACTGCTGGCCGGTGCCGGAGTGGTCGGTCTGGCCATCGGTTTCGGTTCGCAGCAACTGGTGCAGGACGTGATCACCGGGCTGTTCATCATCATAGAAGACACCCTGTCGATTGGCGATTGGGTGGTGCTCGATTCGGGCCATGCCGGCACCGTCGAAGGGCTGACCATTCGCACCCTGCGTCTGCGTGACGGCAAGGGCTTTGTGCACTCGGTGCCGTTTGGTCAGATCAAAGCAGTGACCAACCAATCGCGGCAGTTTGCCTTTGCGTTTTTCTCGGTGCAGTTCACCTACGACACGGACGTGGATAAGGCCATCGAGTTGATCCGCGAGACCGGCGATTCGATCCGCGAAGACCCGTTCCTAAAGTACAACCTGCAAGGGCCGCTGGATGTGTTTGGTGTCGACAAGATGGATTTGAACGGCGTGGTGCTGACGGCGCAGTTCCGCACGGTATCCGGTGGGCAGTATGCGGTGAGCCGGGCGTTCAATCAGCGTTTGAAGAAGCTTGTGGATAACAGCCCGGTGGTGCATTTCGCGCAGACTTATCCACAGCAGGTTTTGTTGCCGAAGCGGCAGCAGGAAGGGGCGGTGGTGGTGAGCGAGGTGCCGCAGGAATCGCGGACTTAACGGGTAGTTTTTTGGTGGGAATGCCAGCGCTATCGCGAGCAGGCTCACTCCTACAGGGGAACGCATTCCAAATGTAGGAGTGAGCCTGCTCGCGATGGCGCCAGACCCGCCAACCTCAATGCCGGATCAGCTTGCCGCGCACCTGCTCCATGCCGATCTGATCCAGCTCCAGCCAAAACTGCTGCTTTCCGGCAATCTCCGCCGCCGCTGGAATCCCATCCCGATAGACCAACCGATTACTCACCAGCGCCGGCACTTTCGTCCCTGGCAACAACGTCCCGGCCAGGTTCAATGGATCGACCCCGCACACCGCGACCAGACTGCCGTCATGCGGTCGCCGACGCACTTCGCGCAACAATGGAATCGCCTCGGGCAAGGCAAACTGTTCCCCCGCCAAACCACTGACAAATCGTCCACCGCGAATCTCGCCCCGTGCTTCCAGCCGATGAAACGTGCGCAGCAATTCGCGCCAGCTCGGCAACCAGTCCGCCTCACGCTCCAGCAAGCGCCAGAACACCACGCCATAACGGCGCAACAATGTCATCGCGACGTGTTCCAGAGTTTCGCTGTTATCCACAGCCGTTCCGCGCCGCAACAACGCCCAGCGCCCGGCGTCATCCATTCCACCGACAAACGCCCCGCGCCCGCGACGACTGCTGCGTTGCTGGCGTTTGCTCGGCGGGGTGATCAAGGCGCGCAGGCCGGCGAAGCTGTCGGCATTTACCAGCCCGGCGCCAACCAGCTCCTGCAAGGCGATTTCCAGCTCGGTGCGCAGCAGATGCGCTTCATGACTCAGCTCGTCAAAAAACAGCGCGCCGTGTTGACTCAAGGCTTCAAAGACCTTCTGGGTTTTTGGCGACAGTTCGTTCACCGGCGTCTGTTCGGCCAACGCACTCCACAAACCAACCTGACTACGTGGCAGCAGCACGATCGGCGTGCTGCGCAACGCCGTGCCGCTGACTTTCTGCCGGGCACTGAGGCGCGTCCACACCAGTTTGCCGTTGCGGCACAAATCATCCAGCCAGCTCGGTGAGTAGTCTTTGAGGCGGGCCGGAAGAATGTCGCTGTCCCACGCCGAAGCGGCCGCCGCGTAGCCTTCGAACTGGCCGACAATCGCTGGCAACACGGCGCTGCCATGACCGCGAGTTGTGGGCGACAGATGCTGCCAGTCGAACAGAAACCGCATGAAATCCTGCAGCGCGACCGGTTCGATTTCCCGGCGCAGGCGCTTGACCGTGTAGCGATGAATGCGCGCGAGCAGATGCCGTTCGCACCATTCCTCAATGTTGACCTTGGGCGTGAACTGGCCGCGTAGCACGTAACCTTCGCGCTCCAGTTGGGCAAGGGCTTGATGGACTTCAGTGGCCTGCAACGCGAGCGGTTCGGCAATCGCGGATAACGGCAGCGGTCCGAAGGCACCGAGGCGCGCGCGAATCACTTCGATCAGCGCTTCATCGAACGTCCACGCCTCATCGAATCCCGGCAACGCCTTCAGTTCGGCTTGCAATTTGGCCTGTGGATAAAGCGCTTGCAGACACGTCAGGCGTTCGCGGGCCAGCCACAAGCCATACTCGGCATCGATCTGTAGACGGCAGGCGCGACCACTGCTGGCCAGATTTTCCAGCCATGCACGCCAGCCTTCGTTCGTTTGCACCTCCTCATCGCTGATGCACGCCAGGCTCATCAGCGCCTCATGCATTTCATCCACAGCGTTCGGCGTCGGCCACGCCTCTTCACGCACGGCGGCAATCGCGTCCGCATCCAGCGCACCGAGGTCATCGGTCGATTGCGGATCGCTCCAGCGCCGGTTGATTACCGCTTGCGTGCGCCGTTCTTCCAGCGGTGCATCGTCGAGAAAGGTGTACGGCCGCGCGCTGAGAATTTCTGCAGCGAGCGGCGATGGCGCCGGCAAGTCGCGGCTGATCAAGCGCACGTCGCCACGCTCCATGCGCCGTAGCAGATTGAGCCAGCCCTCGCTGTCCATCGCCTCGTGCAGGCAATCGTCGAGGGTTTGCTCAATCAGGGGATGTTCGGGAATCTCGCGCTCGCCAGCAAGGTTTTCCAGGCAGGCGATCTGATCGGGAAATACGCTGGCGATCAGGTCTTCGCTTTTCATCCGCTGCAACTGCGGCGCAACTTTGCGCCCGCCGGTAAAGCGCGGCAGCGCCAACGCCACACCGGCATTCCAGCGCCAGCGCACGCCGAACAGCGGCGCGTCGAGTACGGCTTGAATCAGGATGTGCTCGGCGCTGTTGCTGTGCAGGTAACGCCAGACGTCATCGAGTTCGAAGCTGTGGCTGGTGGACAGCGACAGGACGATCGCGTCTTCGCTGGCGGCGGCCTGCAATTCGAAGTTGAAGGTGCGGCAGAAACGCTTGCGCAGGGCCAGGCCCCAGGCGCGGTTGATGCGGCTGCCGAACGGCGAATGGATGATCAATTGCGTGCCGCCGGATTCGTCGAAAAAACGCTCCATCAGCAGCGTGTCTTGCGAGGGCAGGGCGCCGAGGGTTTGGCGGGCGCGGGCCAGGTACTCGACCAGTTGCTCGGCGCTGGCGAGGTTGAGGCCGAGGGTCTGTGTCAGCCAGTCGAGTGCCGGTTGCAGATCGCCGGGGCTGGCGCTGAGCAGTTCATCGAGTTGTGCTTGCAGACGTGCGACAGCCGATGACAATTCATCGCTGCGCCCCGGCGCTTCGCCGAGCCAGAACGGAATGGTCGGCGGCTGGCCGTGGGCATCCTCGACGCGGACCTTGCCGGTTTCCACGCGCAGGATGCGATAGGACGTGTTGCCGAGCTGGAACACGTCGCCGGCAATACTTTCCACCGCGAAGTCTTCGTTGACGCTGCCGATGTTCAGGCCTTGCGGCTCGAGCATGACGCTGTAGTCGGCGTTATCGGGAATGGTGCCGCCGCTGGTCACGGCGGTCAGTTGTGAACCGCGACGGCCACGCAAGGTGCGGCTGACGGCGTCGCGGTGCAGGTAGGCGCTGCGGATGCCCTGGCGACCGTTGTAGCCTTCGGCGAGCATGCTCAGCAGGGCTTGATAGTGTTTTTCGTCGAGGTCGCGGTAGGGCGAGGCGCGGCGGAACATCGCCAGCAAGGCGTCCTCCGGCCATTCCTGACAACTGACTTCGGCGATGATCTGCTGCGCGAGCACATCCAGCGGCGCGACAGGAATGTGCAGGGTGTCGAGTTCGCCTCGGCGCACGCAGTCGAGCAGGGCGGTGCATTCGATCAAGTCGTCGCGGGTGGTGGCGAACAAACGGCCCTTGGGTGTGCCGCCCACCTGGTGCCCGGAGCGGCCAACACGTTGCAGAAAACCGGCGATAGAGCGCGGTGAGGCAATCTGGCAGACCAGATCGACTTCGCCGATATCGATGCCCAGTTCCAGCGAGGCGGTAGCGATCAATACCTGCAGTTCGCCGCGCTTGAGTCGTTGTTCGGCGTCGAGGCGAAACTCCTTGGCCAGGCTGCCGTGGTGCGCGGCTACGGCGTGTTTGCCCAGGCGTTCGCTGAGGTGCCGGCTCAGGCGTTCGGCCAGGCGCCGGGTGTTGACGAAAATCAGCGTGGTGCGGTGCTCGCGCGCAAGTTCGGCGAGGCGGTCGTAGACCCGTTCCCAGACATCGCTGGCCATCACTGCCGACAACGGCACGGGCGGCACTTCGATGCCCAGATCCCGTGGCCGCGCATGGCCGATGTCGATAATTTCGCAGGGGCGCTCATGGCCGACGAGAAATTGCGCCACGGCTTCGACCGGTTTCTGCGTGGCGGACAGGCCGATGCGGGTCAGCGGTTCGCCGCACAGCGCCTGCAGTCGCTCAAGACTGAGGGCCAGATGACTGCCGCGTTTGCCTGCGGCTATCGCGTGGATTTCATCGATGATCACCGTGCGCGTGGTGCCGAGCATTTTTCGTCCCGATTCCGAACCGAGCAGCACGTAGAGCGACTCCGGGGTGGTCACCAGAATGTGCGGCGCGTTCTTGCGCATGGCCGCGCGTTCTTTTTGCGGGGTGTCGCCAGTGCGCACGGCGGTGGTGATTGCCAGCCCAGGCAGATTCATCTGCCGCAGGTGTTCGGTGATCCCCGCCAATGGGTTTTGCAGGTTGATGCGAATGTCGTTGGAAAGCGCCTTCAGTGGCGAGACGTAGACCACCAGGGTTTCGTCGGGCAGGCCGTCGGGATCTTCAAGGCCTCGGTGGACGAGGTCGTCGAGCACGGCCAGAAACGCAGTGAGGGTTTTGCCGGAGCCGGTGGGCGCAGCGATCAGCGTTGAACGGCGCTGGCGGATCAACGGCCATGCGCGGGCCTGGGCGGCGGTGACCGTCGCGAATGTGTTGCTGAACCAGGCACTGACGGCGGGGTGAAAGCCTGCCAGGGCCGCGTCCGTGGGGATGGGCAGATTCATGGCTTAAGTTATGCGGGCGCGGGTGTGAAGATGCAAGTACCGCTGGGATCTTCAGCGTCTGGCCGGACCTCTTCGCGAGCAAGCTCGCTCCCACAGTGGATTTGTGTGCGCCGTAAATCCCTTGTGGGAGCGAGCTTGCTCGCGAAGGGGCCAGTGGCCACGACACAAATCCCGGCGATCTGCACTTTACGGATGACGGTTGCGCACTAAACCCGCAAAATGCAACGATTCCGGCAATTATCGACGACGGTTTCACAAGAGCCGTCGCTAAAGCCATCGTTCCAATCAGACTGGGCCTGCTGACTCTATGCGAATGCGCCTTATGTTACTGGGCGGCGGAAATGCCCTTGGGCAGGCGCTGATTCGCCTCGGTGCAGAGGAAGACATCGGTTTCCTCGCCCCCCGCCCGCCCGAAAACGGCTGGGATGCCGCGAGCCTGACCCAATTGCTCGACGACACCCGTCCCGATGCATTGATCAATCTCGCCTACTATTTCGACTGGTTCCAGGCCGAAACCGTCAGCGAAAGCCGCATGGCCGGGCAGGAACGTGCGATCGAACGTCTGGCCGAACTGTGCCAGCACCACAACATCGTCCTCGTCCAGCCCTCCAGTTATCGGGTGTTCGACGGTTCGCGTGCCACGGCGTACAGCGAAAAAGACGAACCGGTGCCACTGGGTTTGCGCGGTCAGGCGTTGTGGCGAATTGAACAAAGTGTGCGCGCCACTTGCCCGCAACACGTTTTGCTACGATTTGGCTGGTTGCTCGATGACAGCCCGGACGGCACTCTGGGGCGCTTCCTCGCCCGCGCCGAACAACCGGAAGAGTTGCTGCTGGCCGATGACCGCCGTGGCAATCCGACCCCGGTCGACGATGCCGCGCGAGTGATCATTTCGGTGCTCAAACAACTCGATTGCGCCGCGCCGCTGTGGGGCACTTACCACTACGCCGGCCACGAAGCGACCACACCGCTGGCGCTGGGCCAAGCGATTCTGACCGAAGCGCGCAGCCTGCACGCCCTAGCGATCGAAGCACCAACCGCCCAGGCTCACGCCGCGCGACCGGACGCTGCCGAAGAGCCGCAACACGCGGTGCTGGCCTGCAAGAAAATTCTGCACACTTTCGGGATCAAACCGCGCGCCTGGCGCGCCGCACTCCCGGGCTTACTGGATAGGTTCTACCGTCATGGCTGAAGGGACTGTTTTAATCACCGGCGGAGCCGGATTCATTGGCTCGCACCTGACCGACGCCTTGCTTGCCAAGGGGCATTCGGTGCGCATTCTCGACGATCTGTCGACCGGCAAGCGCAGCAACCTGCCGCTGGATAACTCCAAGGTTGAGCTGATTGTTGGCGATGTCGCCGATGCGGCGCTGGTGGCCAGAGCCATGCAAGGCTGCAGCGCAGTAGCTCACCTGGCGGCCGTGGCGTCGGTGCAGGCCTCGGTGGACGATCCGGTGAAAACTCACCAGAGCAACTTCATTGGCACGCTGAATGTCTGCGAAGCTATGCGTCTGGCCGGGGTCAAACGGGTGTTGTACGCCTCCAGCGCGGCGGTGTACGGCAACAATGGCGAGGGCGAGTCGATTGATGAAGAAACGCCCAAAGCCCCATTGACGCCTTACGCTTCGGACAAGCTGGCGGGCGAACATTATTTCGATTTCTATCGCCGCCAGCATGGCCTGGAGCCGGTGATTTTCCGCTTCTTCAATATCTTCGGCCCACGTCAGGATCCGTCCTCGCCGTACTCCGGAGTGATCAGCATCTTCAGCGAACGCGCACAGAAAGGCTTGCCAATTACCGTGTTCGGTGACGGTGAGCAAACGCGCGATTTCCTCTATGTCGAAGACCTGGTCGATTTGCTGGTACAGGGCATCGAAAAACCTGAGGTGGAAGTCGGTCCGGTGAACGTTGGATGGAATCAGGCGATGAGCCTCAAGCAGATGCTTGAAGCACTGCAAGCGGTGGTCGGTGAACTGCCGCCGATCAGCTATGGCCCGGCGCGTTCCGGTGATATCCGTCATTCCCGGGCGAATAACGCTCGTTTGCTGGAGCGCTTCAAGCTGCCGCAGCAGACGCCGATGAGCGTGGGTTTGGCGCGGTTGTTGGGGCGTGCCTGAAAAGAGCCCCTCATCGGAACGCCGCCCGCCTAACCCTCTCCCGGGGGGAGAGGGGACTGACCGAGGTGTTTGTGCGAGATACATCGACCTGAAATATCGAGTCGAACTCGAATTTGAAAAGCACCCAAATCGGCTCCCTTTCCCCCTCTCCCTGAGGGAGAGGGCTGGGGTGAGGGGGATAGATCACAAACTCACCACGCATTCCAGGCAGACATGAAAAAGGCGCCCTTTGACAGGCGCCTTTTTCACGGCCGGAATATGTCGCTACTCCTGTGGCAAGGGGATGTTATCCCCCGATCAACTGCGTACGGTCGCCGTCAGTTCTATGCCTGCTCGCCACCAAGCCTCATTCACCACCACGTGAACGTTCGGTCAATCGACTTAGAATTTATAGCCCAAACCGACCATGTAGATGAACGGATCCACATCCACATTCACCCGTGCGCGAGTGCCCGGCGCAACGGCGTTGTTTTCGACGGTGGCGCGGGTGTCGATGTCGATGTAACGCACTTGGGCGTTGAGCATGATGTTGTCGGTCAGCATGTAGTCGGCACCGACCTGCCAGGCCAGACCCCAGGAGTTTTTCGCCTTGAAGTTACTGAAACCGTTGGCGCTGGCTTCGCTGCCGACGTGTTCGTCATAGATCCAGGTGTAGTTGATACCGCCACCGACATACGGCTGGAACGGCGACTTCGAATCCAGCGGGTAGTACACAACGCTGAGAGTCGGCGGCAAGTGTTTCAGGGTGCCGAGCTTGCCGTTGGCCGCTGGCAGGGCAGTACCCTTGAGTTTGACGTCATGCTCGAATGGCGTGGCCGCGAGCAACTCGAGGCCGACGTGATCGGTAAGCATGTAGGCGAAGTTCAGACCCAATTGAGTGTCGCTGCTCATGGTCGCTTTGCCGCCCAGATTGGTGCCGCTCAACGGACCCTGATCGACCTTGACGCTGGAGCTGTCGGCCTTCGGGTTGACGGTGATCGCACCGGCGCGGATGAGGATGTCACCGGCTTCGTGGGCGTGGGCGAGCGGGGCTGCGAGCGCGAGGGCAAACAGCGAAGCGCTGAGCAAGGACTTGTTCATGGGGGCTCCGAAAGGACGTTAGAAATGTCTGATGTCCTATGGTACGAAGCCAACTGATACGGTCTTTTGACTCAGCTCAATGAAACAGTGAAGGGGCGGGTTTCTGTGGAACCTTTGAAGGCCCCTTCGCGAGCAAGCTCGCTCCCACATTGATCGAGTCGACCACAAAATTTATGGTCACCACCGAAACCTGTGGGAGCGAGCTTGCTCGCGAAGGGGTCATTGCAACAGCACAAAATTACCGGGAATTACTCCGGCAGTTCATACACATAAATCTTGTCCGCATCCATCTGATACCCGGCATCCGCCAGTTCGCTGCTCGACGCCTTGACCTGCAACGGTCCCTCCACCCAATACGGCTGATACAGCTCATCAAGCTTCACGCCCAACTCGCTTTTCACATGCACAATCTGGTTCGACGGCGGTGGCGGCACGTGGATGCAGGCGCCGAAATACGGCACCAGCAAAAAGTCCGTGGTGCGTCCTTCTTCATTGACTTCCAGCGGCACGATATAACCCGGCAAACGAATGTTCTGACCGTCGAGGGACTTCACCACCGGCGCGTTCGGCAGGTCCTGCTTGGCCGCTGGCGCGGACTCGGCGGACAGCGCGTCGCTCATCTTCGACATGTCGTGCAGCGGGGTCATGTTCGGCACTTCCGGCGCGGCGTCCGGTGGAATCATTTCCGACCACGTCAGGTCTTTCGGCGCCGCTGCCCACACGGGCAGGGCGATCAACAACAGCAGCGCGAGTGCAGCGCGGGGCATGGTGAACATCCTCATAAACGGATCGACAGGCCATCGGCCAAGGATTGGCGATAAGCGCGCCAGGCCGGCACGCTGCCCATCAGCAGCGCGGCCGCCAGAATGCCACCGAGCAGCGTCCATTCATACTCGCTCGGCCACGCCAGCGGCAGATACAAACCGTAATTGGCCTGTACATAACCCTGCGCGGCGGCGATGCCGATGTACAACAAAGCCACCCCGGCAATCACCCCGGTCAGCGCCAGTGCAAACGCCTCGAGCACCAGCAGACTCGCGATATGCCAAGGGCGCGCACCGACCGAACGAAGGATCGCCATCTCGCGACGCCGTTCGTTAAGGCTGGTGAGAATCGCCGTGAGCATGCCGATCAACCCGGTCAACACCACAAACAACGAGACCACGAACAGCGCTTTTTCAGCGGTGCTCATCAGGCTCCACAACTCCTGCAAGGCTACACCCGGCAGAATCGCCAGCATCGGCTCGCCACGGAATTCGTTGATCTCGCGTTGCAGGGCGAAGGTGGAAATCTTGCTGTTGAGGCCGAGCATGAATGCGGTGATCGCTTGCGGCGTCAGGTCCATGTTGCGCGCCTGATCCGCTGTGATCCGCCCATTGCCACGCGCCGGAACACCGTTGTGCCAGTCGATGTGAATCGCCTCCATGCCGCCGAGGCTGATGTGCAATGTGCGATCGACCGGGGTGCCGGTGCGCTTGAGAATGCCGACCACGGTGAACGGTTTGTCGTCGTGCTTGACCAGACTGATCGCGGCCACGCCGTGGGCCAGCACCAGTTTGTCACCGAGCTTGTAATGCAGCGCATCGGCCACTTCCGCACCGAGTACCACTTCAAAAGGATCGGTGGCAAACGCACGACCGTCCGCCAGTTGCAGATGCTGCTGGCGACCGTACTGGTAATGCTCGAAGTAGGCTTCGGTAGTGCCCATCACCCGGTAGCCACGATGGGAGTCGCCGAGGGACATCGGGATCGCCCACTTCACTTTCGGGTTGCTGGCGAAGTGTTCGAAGCTGTCCCAGCGGATGTTGTTGGTGGCGTTGCCGATGCGGAACACCGAGTACAGCAACAGGTTCACCGAGCCGGAACGGGCACCAACGATGAGGTCGGTGCCGCTGATAGTACTGGCGAAACTGGCTTTGGCCTCGGTGCGCACCCGCTCAACGGCGAGCAACAGACACACCGAGAGGGCGATGGCAAAAGCCGTGAGCAAAGCGGTGAAGCGGCGGTTGGCCAGGCTGGCCATGGCCAGACGAAACAGATACATCTCAGACCTCGGCAGACGTGGCGGCGCGATTGAGTTCGGCCAGGGATAGGTGACGGTCGAACAGCGGCGCCAGGCTCTGGTCGTGGCTGACGAACAGCAGACTCGATCCGGCCTCGCGGCATTCGGCGAACAGCAGGCGGATGAAGTTTTCCCGGGCGTCGTAATCCAGTGCCGAGGTCGGTTCGTCGGCGATCACCAGCTCAGGCTGACCGATCAAGGCACGCGCGGCAGCGACCCGTTGTTGCTGACCGATTGACAGTGAGTCAGCGCGACGGCTGAGGATGCTTTCATCCTTTAAGCCGAGGTGGGCGAGCAGGGTGGCGGCGGCTTGATCGACGCTGCCGTGGCGCTGTTTCGCCCGTTGCGCGCGCAGCTTGGAAAAGTGACACGGCAGTTCAACGTTCTCGCGTACCGAAAGAAACGGCAGCAGGTTGAACTGCTGGAAAATGTAGCCGGTGTGATCGACGCGGAAGGTGTCGCGAGCGCCGGCGGAGAGTTCGGTCAGCTCCTGGCCGAGCAAGCGAATGCTGCCGCGACCGGGTTTCTGCACGCCGCCGAGCAGACCGAGCAGGGTGGTCTTGCCGCTGCCGCTGGGGCCTTTGAGGAACAGGGTTTCACCGGCTTCCAGACGAAACGCCGGAATGTCCAGCAGCGGCGGATGACCGGGCCAGTTGAAGCCCAGGTCGGACAGTTCGATGAGTGCTTGGGTCATGGCACCAGTTTCATGAGGTGAACACACAACCCCTGTGGGAGCGAGCCTGCTCGCGAAAGCGGCAGATCAGTCAATTCAAAGGCGCCTGACGAATCGCATTCGCGAGCAAGCTCGCTCCCACAAGGGGATTCCGGTGAGGCTTAGAATTTCAACGACGCAGCCTTGGCCGTCACTTCGGTACCTTGCTGGCCGCTGGCGCTGATCAGTTGTACCTGAATTTTCTGCGTCGCCGGGAAGGTATTGAAGATGTTAGCCAGATCCAGCGTCTTCAACGCACCCGGTGTGGCGCAGTTGAATTGGTAATGCGCGTGGATTTCGCTGTGGTCGTGGTGATGCTCGTGACCGTCCTTGTCCGCTTCATCGTCGTCATGGTCATCGGCATCCGGCTTGTCGCCGAACAACGGGCTTTCCAGTTCCTGACTGACCACTTTGCAACCGGCAGCAGTGGGCAGGCTGAACAGGGTCAGCGGCTTTTCCAGTTGCGCACGGGCTGCAGCGACTTTGGCCTTGTCGGCGTCCGTGGTCGCAACGTGTTCGAAACCAACGAGGTTCATCGCCGGGCTTTCCAGCTCCAGCTCAAGGGTCTGGCCATCGAGCGCGGCATTCAGACGGCCAACACCATGTTCATGCGCACCGAGGCTGCCGTGTTCATGGTCGTGATCGTGCTCATCGGCAGCATGGGCGATGGCCAGCGGCAACAGGGCAAACGGCAAAGCGAGCAGCAGACGACGCATGACGGTCTCCGGGAAGTAAAGTGAAGAGTTTGTTATGTAATCTTATAACGAAAGTGCGCAGAGTTTGCCCGTGCGCTTGGCGTTGCACAAGTCCCGTGGGAGCATGCACGTCAGAAAAGTGCAGGAGCGAACTCAATGTTGCGGATACGCGGAACCGTCGGCGACGTGCCGGTGGATTTGACGGTGGAGCTGGATGACGGCGATTGGGCGAAGCTCGGTTCGGCACTGAATGGGCAGGCGCCGGTTGCTCAATCTGAGGCGGTCGCGTCTGCCCCGGCGGCGAAACCGCTGAATCAGGACGATGCCTTGTGGCAGTTGGCCAAGGATCTGTTGCGCAAGGCCGGGCAGCTCAGCGGTCCGGATCTGCTTGATCAACTGGAAGGGCTGACCGGCAGCGCGGTGGCGGGCAAACGCTTGTTGGTGCGCCTGCGCCACAGTGCGGACGTGAAAGTGGTGAGCGGCGGGGATACGCCGCTCTACAGCTGGATCGAGTGAACCGCAAAAGATCGCAGCCAGCGGCATCTCCTACAAGGGTGTACACGATCCCAATGTAGGAGCTGCCGCAGGCTGCGATCTTTTGATCTTAATAAAGCGCAGCAAACATTTTGCGGCGGTACATCGTCACCAACGGATGATCATTGCCCAGCAGCTCGAACACTTGCAGTAAGGTCTTGTGCGGCAGGCCTTCGGCATAGTTGCGGTTGCGGACGAACAGCTTGAGCAAAGCATCCAGCGCCGCTTCGTACTGCTGACGCGCCAGTTGCTGGATCGCCAGTTGATACACCGCTTCATCGTCCTGCGGATCTTTCGCCAGTCGCGCTTTCAGGTCGGCAGCATCCGGCAAGTCACGCGCCAGACCGAGGAACTTGATCTGCGCCTTGGCCCCGGCCAGTGCAGCCTTGTGCTCGTCGCTCTTGACCGCGTCGAGCACAGTTTGCGCTTCATCCAGTTCGCCGCGTTCAGTCAGGCAACGCGCGTAGAGGATCAGTGCCTTGGCGTTTGTGTTGTCCTCAGTAAGCATCCCCACCAGCGCTGCCTCGGCGTCGGCGTAACGGCCGTCATCAAACAACGCCTGAGCCTGCTCGAACGGATCGGCTGCGGCCGGTGGTGGCATCTGCACGTGCGGCTCAAGCAGGGCGCGCACGGCGGATTCCGGTTGTGCACCGGCAAAACCGTCGACCGGTTGGCCGTCCTTGAACAGCACCACGGTCGGCAGGCTGCGAATACCGAAGCGGGCGACGATGTCCTGCTCGATGTCGCAGTTGACCTTGGCCAGCAGCAACTCGCCCTGATAGCTCTCGGCAATGCCTTGCAGCATCGGCATCAACGCTTTGCACGGCGCACACCATTCGGCCCAGAAATCCACCAGCACCGGTTTGTTGAAGGAAGCCTCGATCACCGACTGGTCGAAATCGGCCGTCGTGGCGTCGAAGATGTACGGCGTTTGCTCACTCATGGGGGATCTCGTAGAAGCGTGAATGGGGCAACTATACGGCTTGGCGGGGGGTGGCCGGAAGGCAGAGATGTGTTGTCTGGCAGGACGCCTTCGCGAGCAGGCTCGCTCCCACAGGGAAACGCATTCCAAATGTGGGAGCGAGCCTGCTCGCGAAGCTTTTAGCTAGCGCCGCGCATGGTAGAGGCTGACATGTCTGAATTCTTCCGGCTCCGCCAGATCGGGCAAGGTCATCGCCTCAAGCATTTCAATGCGCTCATACAATGGATGCCTAAAATCCCGAACCCGCGAATCCGCCACCAGCGCTTCACGGCCACGACTTAAAAACGCATCGAGCAACGGCAAGTTCGCCCGGTCGTACAACACGTCCGCCACCAGAATCAGATCAAACCGATCCGCTTCGGCAAAGAAATCCGTCGAATAACTCATCTGTACATCATTCAGCTCGGCATTCGCCCGACACGCGGAAATCGCCAGCGGATCGAGATCGCACGCCACCACCTCCAGCGCCCCGGCCTTCACCGCCGCGATCCCGGCAATCCCGGAACCTGCGCCGAAATCCAGCACACGCTTGCCGCGCACCCACTCGGGAAATTCCGTCAGATAACGCGCCACCGCCAGACCGCTGGCCCAGCAGAAACCCCAATACGGTGGCTCATGCAAAATTCGCTGAATTTCTTCCTGGCTGAATTCGCGATCCATGTTGTCGCCATCGATCAGCCATAGCTGTAAATCAGTGTCCGGCAACGCACAGACCTTGAGTCTGGCGTCGCCGAGCAATTCACCTAACGCCTGTTGCAGGTCGAGCGGTGCATTCATGGTGCTTTGACAAATTGCAGTTGGCCCAGCGCCTGGGTGGTCGGCTGGCTGATGGTTTGCGACGGCAGATGCAGGATCAATTGACCGGACTGGCTGGCGCGCCCGCGCAGCTCAACCCGCGCGCCGGCCGGGAACGCGTCCGGGTTGAAGCGCAGGCGGAACGGCAGGATCTGGTTGTTGCCGATCAGGCTGGAACTGGCGAGCAATTGTTGCGGGCGATCCTTTTCGTCGATCACCAGCAGCGCCAGTTCGACTTCGGCACCGGCCGGCACGCCTTGCAGGGTGCCGCTCAATTCCCGTTGATAAGCCGGCAGCGGGCCAAGTTCGGCAGCCTCTTTGGCTTTTTTCTGCGCTTGCTGCGGGGCAGGTCCCGGTGTTGGCGGCTGGGGCTTGGGTGCATCGCTGCCACAGGCCACCAGCAGGCTGAAAAGACTGAGCAAAACGAGCGGACGTAACGGCATTGGATGCTCCAGCAAAATGAAATCCATGGATCAAACGATCATGCCGTTCTGTATACCGCAAAGCCTATGGCTTGTCTTGCCACCGGGATGCGCTACCATGGCCCTCCCTTTTTTTGTTGCCAGCCACCATGCACTGTCCCTTCTGCGGTGCCAACGACACCAAGGTCATCGACTCGCGTCTGGTCGCCGAGGGCGAACAGGTGCGCCGCCGGCGTGAATGCCTGGCCTGCGGCGAGCGTTTCACGACGTTCGAGACGGCCGAACTGGTGTTGCCGCGCCTGATCAAAACCGACGGCAGCCGCCAACCGTTCGACGAAGAAAAACTCCGCGCCGGCATGCAGCGCGCCCTGGAGAAACGTCCGGTGAGCGTCGAGCGCCTCGAATCCTCCCTGGTTCACATCAAGCACAAGCTGCGCGCCACCGGCGAGCGCGAGGTCAAATCCCTCGTGGTCGGCGAACTGGTGATGGCTGAGTTGCAAAAGCTTGATGAAGTCGCCTACATCCGCTTCGCCTCGGTGTACAAACGCTTCCAGGACCTTAACGAGTTCCGTGAAGAAATCGACCGCCTCGCCCGCGAACCGGTGAAAGAATGACCAGCGCCGGCGAGCAGGCCATCCTCGACGCTCACTTCATGGCTCGCGCGCTGGAACTGGCGCGCAAAGGTCATTACACCACCCATCCCAATCCTCGGGTCGGCTGCGTGGTGGTGCGTGATGGGCAGATCGTCGGCGAAGGCTGGCATGAGCGCGCCGGCGAACCGCACGCCGAAGTCCACGCCCTGCGCGCCGCCGGTGAATTGGCCCGGGGCGCGACCGCTTATGTGACGCTGGAACCGTGCAGCCACCATGGCCGCACGCCGCCGTGTGCCGAAGCGCTGGTGAATGCCGGGGTTGCCCGGGTGGTGGCAGCGATGCGCGATCCGAACCCGCAAGTCGCCGGACGTGGTCTGCAGCGCCTGGCCGATGCCGGCATTGCTACCGAAAGCGGCGTGCTCGAAGCCGAGGCGCGCCAGCTCAATCAAGGTTTTCTGAAACGCATGGAGCACGGCTTGCCGTACGTGCGGGTCAAGTTGGCTATGAGCCTCGACGGGCGCACGGCCATGGAAAGCGGCGAGAGCCAGTGGATCACCGGCCCGGCCGCACGTTCGGCCGTTCAGCGTTTGCGCGCTCAGGCCACCGTGGTGCTGACCGGCGCCGACACCGTGCTGGCCGATGGCGCGCGTTTGACCGTGCGTGCCGACGAGTTGGGTCTGGATGCCGAGCAAACCGCGCTGGCCATGAGCCGACCACCGCTGCGCGTGCTGATCGACGGGCGCCTGCGGGTGCCGCTGGATGCGCCGTTCTTCAAGGCTGGCCCGGCATTGGTTGCCACCTGTGTCGCGATCGAAGAGCAATACGCGCATGGCCCCGAGTGCCTGATCGTGCCGGGTGATGACGGTCAGGTCGATCTGCATCAATTGCTGATCGAACTGGCCAAGCGAGGCACCAACGAAGTGCTGGTCGAGGCTGGCCCACGCTTGGCCGGTGCCTTTGCTCAGCTCGGTCTGGTCGACGAATTCGTGATCTTCATCGCCGGCAAGTTCCTCGGTTCTTCGGCGCGTCCGCTGCTGGACTGGCCGCTGGCTTATATGAAGGATGCGCCGGAGCTGAAAATCACTGAAATTCGCGCGGTGGGCGATGACTGGCGAGTCACTGCCATCCCTGTCCTTTCGGCGAGCGTATAATTCCCGGCCATCGCGTTAGCGCTGGCCCAGTTCTCAAGGAGAACCCCATGTTTACCGGCATCATCGAATCCATCGGCAGTATCCGCGCATTGACCCCAAAGGGCGGTGATGTGCGGGTCCACGTCGCCACCGGCAAGCTCGACCTGAGCGACGTCAAACTCGGCGACAGCATCGCGGTCAACGGCGTCTGCCTGACCGCTGTTGAGCTGCCGGGCGACGGCTTTGCCGCCGACGTCAGCCGTGAAACCCTCGACTGCACCGCCATGAACGACCTGAAAAGCGGCAGCCCGGTCAATCTGGAAAAAGCCCTGACCCCGACCACCCGTCTCGGCGGGCACCTGGTCAGCGGCCACGTCGACGGTGTCGGCGAAATCGTCTCGCGCAGCGACAATGCCCGCGCCGTGGAATTTCGCATTCGCGCGCCGAAGGAACTGGCCAAGTACATCGCCCATAAAGGCTCGATCACTGTCGACGGCACCAGCCTGACCGTGAACGCCGTCGATGGCGCCGAGTTCATGCTGACGATCATTCCGCACACCCTGAGTGAAACCATCATGGCGTCGTACAAGCCAGGTCGCCGGGTGAATCTGGAAGTTGACTTGCTGGCGCGGTATCTGGAGCGTCTGCTCCTCGGCGACAAGGCCGCAGAGCCGAGCGCTGGTGGCATCACCGAAAGCTTTCTGGCCGCCAACGGCTACCTCAAATCCTGACTGAAGGGGGTGCCTTGTGGCGCTCAATAGCATCGAAGAACTGGTTGAAGACATCCGCCAAGGCAAGATGGTCATCCTCATGGATGACGAAGACCGCGAGAACGAAGGCGACCTGATCATGGCCGCCGAATGCTGCCAGGCCGAGCACATCAACTTTATGGCCAAACATGCCCGTGGTTTGATCTGCATGCCGATGAGCCGCGAGCGCTGCGAACTGTTGAAGCTGCCGCTGATGGCGCCGCGCAACGGTTCCGGTTTCGGCACCAAGTTCACCGTGTCGATCGAAGCCGCCGAAGGCGTAACCACTGGCATTTCCGCCGCCGACCGTGCGCGCACCGTGCAAGCGGCGGCCGCCAAAGACGCCAAGGCTGAAGACATCGTCAGCCCGGGCCACATTTTCCCGCTGATGGCCCAGGCCGGCGGCACCCTCGCTCGTGCCGGCCACACCGAAGCGGCTTGCGACCTCGCGCGCATGGCCGGTTTCGAGCCAAGTGGTGTGATCTGCGAAGTGATGAACGACGACGGCACCATGTCCCGTCGCGCTGAACTGGAAGCGTTCGCTGCTGAGCACAACATCAAGATCGGCACCATCGCCGACCTGATTCACTACCGGATGATCCACGAACGTACCGTTCAGCGGATTGCCGAGCAGCCACTGGACAGCGAACTGGGTCAATTCAACCTGGTGACCTATCGTGATTCGGTGGAAGGCGATGTGCACATGGCCCTTACGCTGGGCACTGTTTGCGCCGAAGAGCCGACTCTGGTTCGGGTGCACAACATGGATCCGCTGCGCGACCTGCTGATGGTCAAACAACCGGGCCGTTGGAGCCTGCGCGCCGCCATGGCTGCGGTCGCCGAGGCGGGCAGCGGTGTCGTGTTGTTGCTTGGTCACCCGCTCGATGGCGATGTGCTGCTGGCACATATCCGTGAAACGGGTGAGCAGGCAGCGCCGAAAAAACCGACCACTTACAGCATCGTCGGTGCCGGTTCGCAGATTCTGCGTGACCTCGGTGTGCGCAAAATGCGTTTGATGTCTGCGCCAATGAAATTTAATGCGATATCCGGTTTCGATCTGGAAGTTGTAGAATACGTGCCCTCCGAATAATGACCGGTTGTTTCCGGTCTCCGATTCGCGGCAAATAAATCACTGAGGGACGCGTAGCAGACGCGTCCCGGCTCTTTAAGAGAACTGACGAATGACCCTGAAGACCATCGAAGGTACCTTCATCGCCCCTAAAGGCCGCTACGCTTTGGTAGTGGGCCGCTTCAACAGCTTCGTCGTTGAAAGCCTGGTCAGCGGTGCAGTTGATGCCCTGGTTCGCCACGGCGTGAGCGAAAGCGACATCACCATCATCCGCGCACCTGGCGCCTTCGAAATCCCGCTGGTTGCGCAGAAAGTCGCCCAGAAAGGTGAATTCGCAGCCATCATCGCCCTCGGCGCGGTCATTCGTGGCGGTACTCCGCACTTCGAATACGTGGCAGGCGAGTGCACCAAGGGCCTGGCCCAGGTGTCCATGGAGTTCGGCGTGCCGGTTGCCTTCGGCGTCCTGACCGTTGATTCCATCGAGCAAGCCATCGAACGTTCCGGCACCAAGGCCGGTAACAAAGGTGCCGAAGCTGCCCTGTCCGCTCTGGAAATGGTCAGCCTGCTGGCGCAGTTGGAGGCCAAGTGATTAGCGACGAAAGCGATCGTTTCAACCCGCGCGATCCGAAACCTGCGGATGCCGGCAAGCCCTCGAAAAGCGTCAAGCGTCGCGAAGCCCGTCAGCTCGCGACTCAAGCGCTGTACCAGTGGCACATGGCCAAGCAATCGCTGAACGAGATCGAAGCGCAGTTTCGCGTTGATAACGATTTCACCGATGTCGACGGTGCCTACTTCCGCGAAATCCTCCACGGGGTTCCGCAGTTCAAGACCGAGATCGACACCGCTCTGACGCCTTGCCTGGATCTGACGATCGAAGAGCTGGACCCGGTTGAACTGGCCGTGCTGCGCCTGTCGACCTGGGAACTGCTCAAGCGCGTCGACGTGCCGTACCGCGTGGTGATCAACGAAGGTATCGAGCTGGCGAAAGTCTTCGGTTCGACCGACGGCCACAAGTTCGTCAACGGCGTGCTCGACAAGCTGGCCCCGCGCCTGCGTGAAGCTGAAGTGAAGGCGTTCAAGCGCTGATCGGCGCTTGAACACTTTGTCTCAGCCATGGGCGAGTTTGAGCTGATCCGCAATTTCTTCGCCGCCGCGCCTTGTGCGCAGGGCGGCGAAGGCGTTGCGCTGGGGATCGGCGATGACTGCGCCTTGCTCGCTGTTCCCCCCGGGGAGCAGTTGGCAATCTCTACCGATACGTTGGTGGCCGGTGTGCATTTCGCCGACCCCTGCGATCCGTTTCTGCTCGGTCAGCGCTCGCTGGCCGTTGCGGTCAGCGATCTGGCCGCCATGGGCGCCACGCCCGTTGCCTTTACCCTTGCCCTGACTGTACCGACGGTGACCGCCGATTGGCTGCAAGCCTATGCCCTCGGTTTGAACCGCATGGCGCAGAGCTGCGGCGTTGCGCTGGTGGGCGGCGATACCACGCGCGGGCCGTTGAGCCTGACGGTGACCGTGTTTGGTCGCGTGCCTGCGGGTCAGGCGCTGACTCGTAGCGGTGCGCAGGCGGGCGACTTGCTCTGTGTCGGTGGCGAACTTGGTAATGCGGCCGGCGCCTTGCCGCTGGTGCTCGGTCAGCGTGACGCCGAAGCGAACGTCGCCCAACCGCTGCTTGATCATTACTGGTCGCCACAACCGCAACTCGCCCTCGGCCAGGCCCTGCGTGGCAAAGCCACCTCGGCGCTGGACATCTCCGATGGATTACTCGCCGACTGCGGCCATATCGCGCTGGCCTCAAAGGTCCGACTTGAGATTGAACGCGAGCGCGTACCGCTGTCGGATGCATTAGTGGCGTTTCTCGGTCAGCGCGGCGCCGAGCGTGCTGCGCTGAGCGGTGGCGATGATTACGTGCTGGCGTTCACCTTGCCGTCTGTCGAGTTGCCGGCGCTGCTGGCCAATGGCTGGCCGATCCATGTGATCGGTCGAGTGTCCGAAGGTCAGGGCGTGGTCCTGCTGGATCGCGAAGGTCACGACATCACCCCGCAAATCCGGGGTTATCAACATTTTCAGGAGACACCGTGACAGATCACCCGAAACAGGTTCCGGCCGAATTCGTTCCGCCGTCGGTCTGGCGCAATCCCTGGCATTTCCTCGCGTTCGGCTTTGGTTCCGGCACCCTGCCCAAGGCGCCGGGAACGTGGGGCTCGCTGGTTGCGCTACCCTTTATCCCGTTATGGCAGATGTTGCCCGACTGGGGTTACTGGCTGATGCTCGGGATCACCATGCTGTTCGGCTTCTGGCTGTGCGGCAAAGTCGCTGACGATCTGCGGGTACACGACCACGAAGGCATCGTCTGGGACGAAATGGTCGGGATGTGGATCACCTTGTGGCTGGTGCCGGAAGGCTGGTACTGGTTGCTCGCGGGTTTCCTCGTATTCCGTTTCTTCGACATTCTCAAGCCATGGCCGATCCGCTGGATCGACCGGCACGTGCATGGCGGCGTCGGCATCATGCTCGACGACGTGCTGGCCGGCGTGTTCGCCTGGCTGGCGATGCAGGGACTGGTGTGGATTTTCGCCTGAGTCCAAGGGATATCAGGGTCAAGTGAGGGGACTAGGGATGGCTCGACGCTGGTTGGCGCTAGTGGTTTTGGCTTTACTGAGCACCGTGGCCGGTGCGCAGGAAGCTGCGCCGACGCCGGCGGTCATCCATCTGGCCAGCGAAGACTGGGAAGACTACACCGCTGCTGACGGCCATGGCCTGGGCTGGGACGTGCTGCGCAAAGTGTTCGAACCGGCCGGGGTCAAGCTGGACATTCGCAGCGTGCCTTACACCCGCTCGGTCGGGCTGGTGCAATTGAAGGAAGTCGACGCGCTGGTCGGCTCCTACCGTGACGAAGCCGAGCAGGTCCTGTACCCGCACTGGAATTTCGATTCCGACCACATTTACGCATTGGGCCTGGCGAGTAATCCGGCGCCTACCGAAGCGACGCTGGGCAAGTATCGCCTGGCCTGGGTGCGCGGTTATCGCTACGAAAACTTCTTGCCGAATATCAAGCGCTACAACCAGATCGAGCGGCGTAGCGGGATCCTGTCGATGCTCAAGCAGGGGCGGGCGGATTACTACATCGATGCGCTGACCGAGATTGAAGCCGTGGTGAAAACCGCAGCCGATCCGGCGCAGTATCGCTATTCACACCTGGCCGAGCTGCCGCTGTTTCTCGGCTTTGCCGACACGCCACAGGCGCGAGCGCTGATGGCGCTGTATGACCAGCGTATGGAGCAGTTGGTGAAGAGCGGCGAGTTGAAGCCGATCTTCGAGAAGTGGAAGCAGCCGTATCCGTTCAACTCGAACTGACCACTTACCCCTGTGGGAGCGAGCCTGCTCGCGAAAGCGGTGGTTCAGCCAGCATTGGGGCGATGGACACGACGCCTTCGCGAGCAGGCTCGCTCCCACAGGGGATCGAGGCAACTCAGTTGTTATCAAACTTTTTGATCGTTATGCCCGATAATTCAGCCTAAGCGCCGGTAGGAACCTGCTGTTACAATGCCGGCCTGCGAATTTTCAGACTCTTTAGATCAGGAGCACACCGGTGCCTGTCGTCTTTGTCGCCGCTTCCAAGCTGCCAACGCCTTTTGCGCAATTCACCATGCACGGTTTTCTCGATGAAGCCACCGGCCGCGAGCACGTCGTGCTGAGCCTGGGTGAAATTGCCGACGGTGCCCCGGTACTCGGCCGGTTGCACTCCGAATGCCTGACCGGCGATGCCTTGTTCAGCCAGCGTTGCGACTGCGGTTCGCAACTGGAAGGCGCGCTTAAAGCCATCGCCCGTGAAGGTCGTGGTGTGTTGCTGTACCTGCGTCAGGAAGGTCGTGGCATCGGCTTGTTGAACAAGATCCGTGCCTACGAGTTGCAGGATGGTGGCGCCGACACCGTTGAAGCCAACGAGCGTCTGGGCTTTGCCGCTGATCAGCGTGACTACGCCATGTGCCTGCCGATGCTCGAGCATCTGGGCGTGAAATCCCTGCGCCTGATGACCAACAACCCGCGCAAGGTCAAAGCCTTGACCGATATGGGCATTACTGTCGCCGAGCGCGTGCCGCTGCACACCGGTCACAACCCCCACAACAAACTCTATCTGGCGACCAAGGCCAGCAAGCTCGACCACATGATGGGCAACGAGCATCAGGGCGAGGTCGATCGCGCGTGACGCGGGGTCAGGTGCGGCGCCGGTTATCGGTTGATTGGTGGAAATACCTCGCACTGGCGCTGGTGCCGCTGTTCGTACTCAACGCGTTGTTCGGTCAGGGCGAAGGCATTCTCCCTGTGCTGGCGATGCCGTTCTTTATTGCCGGCGTGGCATCGATGTTTGTCAGCCTGAAATTTTTTGGCCGTTATAAACATGCGCTGATCGCCACGCAAAAAGCCCTCGATACCCCGGATGAACCGGCCGCGTGGATTGCGCTTGCAGCACGTCGTCGTTCGGCTTTTCTCGCGGCAGCCTTGCCGGCGTGGATCGGCGCACTGGCGGTGTTTGTCGGTCTTGAAGCCGTACCGTTGATGCTGCTGGCGTTGTCCACGGCGGTGCTGTTTTATCTCTACCGTATCCCGCGTCAACTCGGTTGATGCGCCGCCTCTGGCTGGCGGTCCTGCTGCTAGCGGTCTCGGCTCCGGTGCTGGCGGGCCTGCGGGTGGTCAGCCTCGCGCCGTCACTTTCTGAAATTGTCGTTGAGCTGGATTCGGCTGATTTGTTGGTCGGTGTGCTTGATGCCGGTGAGCGGCCAGCGGCGATTGCCAGCATTCCTTCTGTCGGCCGCTATGGTCAGCTCGACATGGAGCGGTTACTGAGCCTCAAACCTGATTTGTTGTTGCTGTGGCCCGGCAGTGTCGGCCCGGCGCAGCGTGATCAACTGAAGCGCTTGGGCATCCCGACCTTCGTCGCCGAACCGCATTCACTTGAACAACTCGCCACTCAGATTGAAGCCATTGCCGCGCAATTGGGGCGACCTGAACGTGGGGTGAAACGGGCGGCGGCGTTGCGCCAACGACTCGTGGAGTTGCGCCAGCGCTATCGCCGGGACGTGCCGTTGCGGGTCTTCTATCAGGTCTGGGACAAACCGCTGTACACCGTCGGTGGCGGGCAGATTATCAGCGATGCGCTTGAGGTGTGCGGGGCGCGCAATGTGTTCGCCGACCTGAGTCTGCCGGCGCCGCAGGTGAGTATTGAGGCAGTGTTGCAGCGCGACCCTGAAGTGATTCTGGCGAGTGATCAGGCGCAACTGAATGCGTGGAAAGCCTGGCCACAGGTGGCGGCGGTGAAGCAGGAAAAATTACTGTTGGTCACCGACAAAGGTCTCGAACGCCCAAGTGGCCAAATGATCAACGCTACCGCCAAACTCTGCCAATTGATCGCGCCTGACCGCTGAAATTGCGGTGACTTCTTCGCGAGCAGGCTCGCTCCCACAGGAGGATTGCATTCCAAATGTGGGAGCGAGCCTGCTCGCGAAGGGGTCAGTCAAATCACCGAAGATTCAAATCAAAGCTGGGGAGTCCAAGTCACCCCAAACATCCACACCCGACCTTCCTCGCGATAACCATACTGGCTGCCGTCATAGCTGTAATTCGCCCGGCTGTAACCTTTGTCGAAAACGTTATCGATCTTCAGATCCAGCTTGATCTCGCGGTTCAACGCCCAACTGCTGCGCAAGCCGAACAACGCATAACCACCCAGCGGGTTTTCATTTTTCAGGTCATCATAACTGCTGCTGACCGCCTGCCAACTGGCGCCGAGGCTGACTTGATCAAATTGTCGATCCAGATCCCAACTCAACGTGCGCCGCGCACGCCGGGCCAGGGTGTGGCCAGTATCACGGTCGCGCGGATCAATGATCGATACGCCAAGGTTGCTCTGCCAGTCGAACAGTTCCTGTTTCAGTGCCGCTTCAAAACCGTTGATCCGCGCCGACGCGACGTTCTCCGGGCGTGAGTTACTGCCGAAAATGATCGCGTCTTCCAGATCCGTACGATAGATCGACGCCTCCAGACGGCTGCTGTCAGTCAACTGACTGCGCCACTGCAACTCATAGCTTTTCGAGGTTTCCGGTTTCAAATCCGGGTTGCTGAAGTCGGGGTAGTACAGATCGTTGAAAGTCGGCGCACGAAAGCCTTCGCTATAGCTCAGCAACAGGTCGTTGTCCGGGTTCAGCGGCAATGTGAACGTGCCGCTCCAGGTGTTCTGGCTGCCGAATTGCTGGTTGTCGTCGTGACGCAGACCCAGTTCCGTGGAGAAGCTGTCGGCCTGATAGCGATGCTGGATGAATGCGGCGCGGTTCCAGCGGCTGTCTTCGTCGAATGCGGTGCTGCTGTTGACCCGGTCTTCGTACCAGTCGCCGCCGAGAATCAGGCTGTTGCGTGCGTCCAGCGTCAGATCGTTCTGCCAGTTCACCGAGTCGCGGTAGGTGTTGAACACCGTGCGTTCGTCGCTGAGCTTGTCGAGGCTCTTCTCGCGGTTCTCGGTATGGCCGAATTCGATCCGGGTTTTCCAGGTTTCGTTGACCCGAGCATCGACGTAACTGCTGACACTGCTGACGTTGAAATCGCTGTAGGGCTGCTGTTGGACCGATTCGAAGGTGTTCATGTCGAAGCGGCCGAACGGGTTGTCGAACTCGTTCTTGCCGCGGTTATCCAGCAGATTGGCGCCGACTTCGATGTCATCGCTCAGCGCATGGCTGAGGCTCAGGCTAACGGACTGATTGCGGTAGGCGTCGTGATCGGCATCGCTTGGGTACGACTGGTGAGTACGGTCACCTCCGTCGGTTTCATCAAGGCTGGCACCGAGATTGAAGCGGGTTTTCTCGTCGCCCCCGGACAAGCCGAGGCTGCGCTCCCAGGTCTGGTTGCTGCCGAAACCGACGTGCATCCGTGGCTGCAAACCTTGCTCAGTGCCGCGCCGGGTGAAGATCTGAATCACCCCGCCAATCGCATCGCTGCCGTAAATCACCGAACGCGAACCGCGCAGCACTTCCACCCGCTCGATCTGCTCGATGTTCAGATGCTGCAGGTTGCTGTCGCCGGAAGTGGAGCTGCCAATGCGCTGGCCGTCGACCAGCACCAGACTCTGCGCCGACTGCGTGCCGCGAATGTAAATGCCCGGCAGACTGCCACGTCCGCCGGCTTGCGCCACTTGCACACCGGGGACGCGACGCAGCAGGTCCGGCACGTCACTCGGCTGCAGGCGGTCGATGTCTTCGCGGGTGAACACCGTGTTGGCGGCGCTGCTGTCGTTGCGGGCTTCTACCTGGCGGTTGGCGGAGATCAGCATGTCCGGCAGTTTCAGGGCTTGCTCACGTTCGAAGGTGTCGGCGAGGGCGTTGGCGGCTGGCAGCAGGAGGAAGGGCAGGGCGAGGCGCGAGAGGTTCATCGGTGGTCCGTTGACGCGTAGGGCGAATTCAATTTTGAACGTTCATAAACCACTGTGGGAGCGAGCTTGCTCGCGAATGCGGTGGGTCAGTCATGAGTGAGTCGACTGACAGTCCGCATTCGCGAGCAAGCTCGCTCCCACAGGGTTTTGCACAGGTATTGCGATTACTTGTTGAGCAATTCCAGACGCTCACGAATCGACGCTTCGATCCCTGCCTCATCCAGCCCGCACTCGGCCAGCATCTGCGCAGGCTTGGCGTGTTCGACGTAGACGTCCGGCAAGCCCAGATGCAGCATCGACTTGAGGATGTTCTCCCGCGCGAGGAATTCACTGACCGCGCCACCGGCGCCGCCCATGATCGCGTTCTCCTCGATGGTCACCAGCAACTCATGACTGCCGGCAATCTCGCGCACCAGCGCTTCATCCAGCGGTTTGACGAAACGCATGTCGACCACGGTGGCATCGAGTTTTTCAGCCACCTTCAGCGCCTCGGCCAGTTGCACGCCGAACACCAGCAGAGCGACTTTGCTGCCCTGGCGACGGACGATGCCTTTGCCGATTTCAATCGGCTCGAGGTCTTTGTCGATCGTCGCGTTCGGGCCGGTGCCGCGTGGATAGCGCACAGCTGCCGGGCCGTTGTACAGGTGGCCGGTGGTGAGCATTTTGCGCAGTTCGTTTTCATCACTCGGGGTCATGATGACCATGCCCGGGATGCAACGCAGGTAGGACAGATCGAAGCTGCCAGCGTGGGTCGGGCCGTCTTCGCCCACCAGGCCGGCGCGGTCGATGGCGAACAGCACGTCGAGGTTCTGCACCGCGACGTCATGCACCAACTGGTCGTAACCACGCTGCAAGAACGTCGAGTAGATCGCCACTACCGGTTTTGCGCCTTCGCAGGCCATGCCGGCCGCGAATGTCACCGCGTGTTGCTCGGCAATCGCCACGTCGAAATAGCGCAGCGGGAAACGTTCACTGAACGCCACCAGATCCGAGCCTTCCTTCATCGCCGGGGTAATCCCGACCAGACGCGGGTCAGCAGCCGCCATATCGCACAGCCACTCGCCGAACACCGCCGAATACTTCGGACCGCCAGCCTTTGTCGGCGCAGCAGCCGGAGCATCGACCGGTTCGAGTTTGGTGATCGCGTGGTAGCCGATCGGGTCGACTTCCGCCGGGGCGAAACCCTTGCCTTTCTTGGTGACGATGTGCAGGAACTGCGGGCCTTTCAGATCGCGCATGTTGCGCAGGGTGGCGATCAGGGTTGGAAGGTCGTGGCCGTCGATCGGGCCGATGTAGTTCCAGCCCAGCTCTTCGAACAGGGTGCCGGGGACCAGCATGCCTTTGGCGTATTCTTCAGTACGACGGGCGATTTCCCAGGCGCCGGGCAGGCGCGACAGGACTTTCTTGCTGCCCTCACGCATGCTCGCGTAGGTGCGGCTGGAAAGGATCTTCGCCAGATAATTCGACAGGCCACCGACATTGCGCGAGATCGACATGTCGTTGTCGTTGAGGATCACCAGCATGTTGGCGTTGACTTCCGGCGCGTGGTTCAGCGCCTCGAAAGCCATGCCGGCGGTCAACGCGCCGTCACCAATCACCGCGATTGCCTTGCGATCGCTGTTCTGCAGGCGGGCGGCGATGGCCATGCCCAGTGCAGCGCTGATCGAAGTGCTGGAGTGGCCGACGCCAAAGGTGTCGTACTCGCTCTCGGCGCGACGCGGGAACGCGGCAATGCCGTCCTTCTGGCGCAGGGTGCCCATGCGCTCGCGGCGACCGGTGAGGATCTTGTGCGGATACGCCTGGTGCCCGACGTCCCACAGCAGACGGTCGTCCGGTGTGTCGAAGACGTAATGCAACGCGATGGTCAGCTCGATCACGCCCAGGCCGGCACCGAAATGCCCACCGGTCTGACCGACCGTGTAGAGCAATTCCAGGCGCAACTCATCGGCCAGGGTTTCCAGCTCGGCTTCGCCTAACCGGCGCAGGCCGTCCGGCGTGTTCGCGCGGTCGAGCAGGGGCGTGGTCGGGCGCTTGCGGGGAATCTCATGAAACGTCGTGGGCATCAGGCGAATCGTTATAGGTATAGAAGATGCGGCAGTTTACCTGATGCATCGCCCCCTGCCCACGCGTTGGTCTTTTTTGGCGGATACGCCGTCAGTTGCGCCGCTCGACGATATACCGGGCCAGCTCGCGCAAGGGCTCGGCGGCCGCGTCAAACGGTCGCAGGGCGTGCAGAGCCTGATCACGCAGTTCCAGCGCATAAGCCTTGGCGGCGTCGAGGCCGAGCAGCGCCGGGTAGGTCGGCTTGTCGCGGGCGATGTCGGCGCCTTGGCGTTTACCGAGGGTTTCGGTATCGCTTTCGACGTCGAGGATGTCGTCCTGCACCTGAAAGGCCAGACCGATGGCCTGTGCATAAGTCTGCAGGGCACGCAGTTCATCCTGCTCGGCACGGCCGCTGGCCAGAGCGCCGAGTTTGACGCTGACTTCGATCAGCGCGCCGGTCTTGTGCCGGTGCATCTGTTCAAGGGCTTTCTGATCGAGTTTGAGGCCGACCGAACCGAGGTCGATGGCTTGACCGCCGACCATGCCTGCCGGGCCTGCGGCATTAGCCAGCGCGGTGACCATTTGCAGGCGGATGTCACTGCTGCAATCGCTCAGGCGCGGGTCGAGCAGGGCACTGAAAGCCAGGCTCTGCAAGCCGTCACCGGCGAGAATCGCGCAGGCTTCGTCGAATTTCTTGTGGGTGGTCGGCTGGCCGCGACGCAGATCGTCGTCGTCCATCGCCGGCAAATCATCGTGAACCAGCGAATAAGCGTGGATCAGCTCAACCGCGCAGGCCGCACCGTTGGCTTGTTCAGCCTTGCCACCGAGCGCTTCGCACGCCGCGTAGGCGAGCAGCGGGCGCACGCGTTTGCCGCCATTCATCACGCTGTAGCGCATGGCTTCGTAAAGCCGCGCCAACTCCGGTAACGGCGCGTTGAACAGGGTTTCCAGAGCCGCGTTAACCCGAGTCTGGCTGCTCGCCGTATACGCCGCAATCATTCTGGCTGTTCCGCGTCGAAGGGTTCCTCGGCGAGTTCGCCATCGCGCTCCAGCAGCACCTGCACCTTCTGCTCGGCTTGCGCCAGCGCTGCCTGGCAATCACGGGTCAGACCGATGCCCTGCTCAAAAGCGGTCAGCGAGTCTTCCAGCGACAATTCACCGTTCTCCAGACGCTCGACCAATGTTTGCAGGTCGGCGAGGGACTGTTCGAAATCCAGTGCAGCTTTTTTGCGGGCCATGGCGGCGATTTCCGGTTGACGTTAAACCGGCGCGACACTAGCAGATAGGGGGTTTATGGGCAAATGAGCGGGGTGCGACCGGCCCTTTTTCCTGAGGCGATTCGGGATGGCTGAAACCTATTCGGCTCATTTTGTGAGCCGAATAATCTCTCTATTCGGCTCACGCCCCTTGAAAAGCAGGTTTCCTACAGCGATTGCACATGTATCCGATTGTTAAAAAACCGCCGAATCGCTAATCTTCGCGCCTTCTACGACCCTACAGTCACGGGTCTTTCAGACGAAACGCAGTTTTCACCGCTGTGAAGTACCGAGGATCGGGTGCAAGGTTTCGTTCAGGCATGGCAGGAGGCATTACATGCGTTCATTTCTTTGGCTACTGATCGGCCTGGCCTGCGCGCCCGCGCTGTCGGCCGCGCCGAGCGCTGAACTGTCGGAACCGGTGGGCGGCTGGCGCTATCACGGCTTGCTCGATCGCACGGAAAACCCGCAAGTCGCCTATCCCACGCCGCCGATTGATCGCGGCATTCAGCGCAATCGCACGATGATCCAGGGCCAGCTCAAGGCCATCGGCCACATGCGCCCGCCGCACAGCCTCGCCGTGAATGGCAATCCATTGAATCTGTACACCGACGACCAGGGCCGTTTCGCCCGGCCCTACGCGTTCGGCGCCGGCTCCAACAGCGTCGAAGTGATCAGCGCCGAAGGCCAGTCGCTCAAGCGCGTGCAATTTTATGAAGCAAACAATTTGCGCACGCCGGCGCGAATTCGTCTTGTCTTGGGCTGGGACGATCCAAAAGCCGAGCTCGATCTGCACATTGTCACGCCCGACGGTCAGCATGCGTTCTGGGCGCAGCCGGCGCTGAGTAATGGCGGCGGTCTCGACCCGGATGGCGTCGACGGCCCCGGCCCGGAAATGTTCACCATGACTGCGCCGCTGCACGGCACTTATCTGGTTTACGTCAACTATTGGGGCAACTTCGGCAACGGCGGCTATAACTTCGAGGAGACCAGCAACCAGAACGAGGTGATCACCTCGCAAATCACGCTGGTGCTCAACGAAAACACCGTCGACGAAAAACGCGAAACGTTCATCGTGCCCCTGCGGGCGATCGGTGATCTGCTGCTGGTCAAGACTTTCAACTATTAAGCATTCCGCCACGGATGAAATCCTGAGCTTTGGGAAATGAGCGAAAAGATGAGCGATAACACTGTTACTTCGGCTGCCGACACGCCAGCGGCCAAACCTTCGCGGCGCTGGCCCTTGCTGCTGGCCGGGTTGTGCCTGGTGGCCGGTGTAGCGGGTGGTTTTGGCTGGCTGCTGCTCAAGCCCAAGGCGCCGCCGGCGGAATTGGCCAGTGACAAGCTCGGCCTCAGCCGCCCGGATGCGTTGCTGGAAACCCGCTCGCTGAGTCAGTTGCCCAAGGACTTGCTGACGGTGCCGTTCCTCAAGGCCACGCTCACCGAAGATTTCGTCTTTTATTACGAAACCCACGCCGACCGCCTGGGGCTGATTGGCAGTCTGCGCCGGATCATTTACGAGCATGATCTGAAGTTGCAGGACAGCCTGATCGAGCAGCTTTTCGATCAACCGGCCGACGTTGCGTTGTGGCGTGGCGCGGATGGGCGCTTGAAGGATTTCCTTTTGGTGATGGATCGTGGTGGGCTGGCGAAACTGCTCGAGCCATTGGCAAAGGTTGCGCTGGATGACACGCAGCTCAGTCAGATGAGCGAACTCAAGGTCGGCGGCGACACTGTGCCGCTGTATCAACTGACCTATAACGCCAGCAAAGCCCTGTTGTTCGCCTCCCACGGCGACAAACTGGTGGTGCTGTCCAACCCGGCCAAGTATTACGACCCGGAAAGCGGCGCCTCCGAGGAATCCGGCCATGTCTCGCCACAAGCGCTGGCGGCGCTGCTCAATGGCGAAAAACTGTTCCCCGAAGCGTTCGGCCTGCCGGCGAAAACTCCGGAAACCAAGCAACGCCTGTCGGTCAACTCCAGCGTTCTGGCCATGGGTTATCAACGTTTCATCCCGAACTTCGCCGGGCTGCGCTTCGACATGGATGACAAGGGCTGGCACAGCTACCTCGCCATGGACGAACTGGACAACCAGCCCGACTTCGATTTCAAACCGGTCTGGCAAGCAATGCCGCTGGGCGCCAGTGCCTGCGTGACCCTTCCGGTCGCGGCCGAACCGCAAAAACCATTGCTGGTGAAACTCGGCGCTGAAGAAACCGTGGCGCAAACTCTCACCGAACACGTGGCCGGCGCGGCAGGCCTGTGCTGGTACGCCGATTCGCGTTTGTACACGCCATTGCTGGTGGCCAGTCTGAAAGACGAGGACAGCAGCAAACTCGACGGTGATCTTGGCAAACTGTTCGGTTCGATGGTCGGTGCATTCGAAGCCAACGTTGAAGTAAACGTGTTCCCGGTAGTCGAGAAGCAGGAAGGCCAGAACCACGTCTGGCAGCGTCAGGTCAGCTCCAACTTCGGCCCGTATGCGGCGAAAACTGCGGAGAACCCGGACGCGATTTCCGGCAAGGCTTTCATGAAGGTCAGCCTAGCTCGCCACGGTTCGACGCTGCTGTTTTCCCTCGACGACAAACTCGTCGACAAGGCCCTCGGCACCCTCGACAAACGCTTCCCGCCGATGGCCGACGTGTTGCCCAAAGACGTGCTGATGCCGATCTATTTCGGCCCGGATTCGATGGCGCAGCTGATGCAGCAAGAAACCCTCGATAGCCTGCCGCAGGACATGGAGCCGGTGTTCTACAACGCCGCGCAAACCTATCTGATTCCGAAGCTGCGCACCCTCGGCGGCTACGGCAAGTACGCGCTGACGCTGCCTGAAGGCAGCGAGCCTGACGGCCACTGGCAGTGGCTGCCGCTGGAATGGAAAGCGCTGTGACGACACTGATCCGCAGCCTCGGCCTGCTCGCGCTGTTGCTCAGTGCGGGCGCCCGCGCCGTTGAAGCACCCGCACTCGATCTGGCGCAATCCCAGGTGTTTCGCGCCTGGTTCGTGCGCATCGCTCAAGAGCAGTTGAGCCAAGGCCCAAGTCCGCGCTGGTATCAGCAGGACTGTGCCGGGCTGGTGCGTTTTGCCGCCAATGAAGCGCTGAAAGTCCACGACGACAAATGGCTGCGCAGCAATGGCCTGTCCAATCGCTACCTGCCGCCAGAGCTGTCGCTCAGCGATGAGCAACGCAAGCTCGCCCAGCAATGGCAGCAGGGCGGCGGCAAGGTCGGGCCTTACGTCAACGCGATCAAACTGATTCAGTTCAATAGTCATCTGGTCAGCCGTGACGTCTCGCAGGCACGGCCCGGTGATTTGATGTTTTTCGATCAGGGCGACGACCAGCACCTGATGATCTGGATGGGCCGCTACATCGCCTATCACACCGGCACCACCACCCCCACTGACAACGGCATGCGTTCGGCAAGCCTGCAGCAACTCATGACATGGAAGGACACCCGATGGATACCCGACGCAGCCAACCCCAACTTCATCGGCGTCTATCGACTGAACTTTCTCTCCCAATGACCGGTGCCCGCATGTTGCGACTCTGCTCCCGAATTCCTTTGCTGCTGGCGCTGTTGCTGCCAGTGGCTACCGTCAGCGCCGAAGATTCGGTCGAGCCGAGCGGCTACACGCCGGTCTCGGGTGAAAGCTTTTTCCTGCTCGCCGACAGCAGTTTTGCTGCTGATGAACAGGCAATGGTCCGTCTCGAAGCGCCGGGCCGTGACTATCGTCGTTTCCGCATGGAACCTTACGGCGGCGCGGATATTCGTGTGTACCGCATCGACAAACCGCTGGATTTCCTCAAGCGTCAAAAGAATCTGCATCGCGTGGTCAGCGACGGCCAGTTCAAGGGTGAAGGCCTGTCCAACACCCTCGCGTATCTGTGGGACAACTGGTACCGCAAATCCCGACGGGTGATGCAGCGCGCGTTCTCTTATGAATCGCGCAAACAGGTCACCGAAGAAGTGCCGGAACTGAAGATGGGCAACGCCATCGCAGCGCCGACGCCGTACGACGCGCAGCCGCAATTTGCGCTGATTCCGGGTCTACCGGTGGTCAGCCAGTTCCGTTATCCGCTGTGGCAGGCCAAGCCGATTCAGCCGCCGGAAGGGGTCAATCTGGCCGGGTCTTCGAGCGATTTCGTCAGCGTCGCGCCGGGTAACGTTTATATCCCGTTGGGCAATCTGAAGCCGGGTCTGTACCTGGTCGAAGCGCTGATCGGCAAGTACCGCGCAACCACCATGGTGTTCGTCTCCAACACCGTCGCGGTGAGCAAGATTGCCGGTGATGAATTGCTGGTCTGGGCCGCGCGCAAACACGAAGGCAGTTCGGTACCGAAGGTCAATGTGCTGTGGACCGACGGCCTCGGCGTGATGAGCAGCGGTGCCACCGATACTGACGGTTTGCTGCGCCTGAAACACGTCAGCCCGGAGCGTTCGTTCGTCATCGGCGAGGACGAAGAAGGCGGGGTGTTCGTCTCCGAGAACTTCTATTACGACAGCGAAATCTACGACACCAAACTCTACGCGTTCACCGACCGGCCGCTGTATCGCCCAGGTGATTGGGTGTCGCTGAAAATCGTTGGTCGTGAGTTCAAGAATGCGCGGGACTCGGTGTTGCCGGGTGCTGCAGATGTCACGGTCAGCGTGCTTGACGCCACAGGCACTGAGTTGCAACACCTCGACCTGAAGCTCGATTCGAAGGCCGGCACTCAGGGCCGCTTCCAGTTGCCGGACAACGCTGTGGCCGGTGGTTACGAGATCCGTTTCAACTATAAGGACCAGGCTTACAGCAGCGCTTTCCGCGTGGCCGAGTACATCAAGCCGCACTTCGAGATTTCGCTGAATCTGGCCAAGCAGGATTACCGCACTGGCGAGCCGGTCAAAGGCAGTCTGCTGTTGCTGTACCCGGACGGCAAACCGGTGGTCAACGCCAAGTTGACCCTGAGCCTGCGCGCCCAGCAACTGTCGATGGTCGACAACGAGCTGCAATACCTCGGGCAATTCCCGGTGGAGCTGACCAGCACCGAACTGACCACCGACAGCAAAGGCAATGCGAGCCTCGACCTGCCGGCCGCCGACAAGCCGAGCCGCTACATGCTCACCGTGTTCGCCAGCGATGGCGCGGCGTATCGGGTCAAGACCACCAAGGAAATCCTTATCGACCGTGGCGCGGCGAGCTTCCGTCTGAGTGCGCCGCAACGCTTCAGCGCGGTCGGCGACAAAGTCGCATTCAGCTACGCCAACGAGGGCGGCACCGAGCAAAGCAAAGCGGTGACGCCGAGCACCTATGGCTGGGTACGTCTGGAAGACCAGAGCACCGGTGAAGGCAAGCTCGTGGCGACTGACAAGGGCTTCAGCATGGCCTTCGAACGCCCGGGCACTTACAACCTGACCTTGAAAGATCAACACGGTCGCGTCCTCGGTGCCACGGGGCATTCGGTCACTGGCGACGGCGTCAAAGCGGTACCGGGCACTGTGGAAATCGTCCTCGACAAGCCTGAGTACAAGGCCGGCGATGAAGCGCTGGCGCTGATCACTTTCCCGGAGCCGGTCAGTGATGCGTTGCTCTCGCTGGAACGCGACAAGGTCGAAGCCACCGCGCTGCTGGCCAAGGGCGGCGACTGGTTGAAACTGGAAAAACTCAGCGACACCCAATACCGCGCGCGCATTCCGGTGAAGGACAACTTTGCACCGAACCTGACCTTCTCCGTGCTCTACACCAAGGGCGGTCAGTACAGCTTCCAGAACGCCGGGATCAAAGTGGTTGCGCCGCAAATCGACGTGGCGATCAGCACCGACAAAGCGGTGTACCTGCCGGGCGACACGGTCACGGTTGATCTGACCACCCAGTTCGCCGGCAAAGCGGTTCCGGCGCATCTGACCCTCAGTGTTGTCGACGAAATGGTCTACGCACTGCAACCGGAAGTCGCGCCGACCATCGACCAGTTCTTCTATCACCCGCGCCGTAACAACGTGCGCACCAGTGCCAGCCTGTCGTTCATCAGTTACGACGTCGCGTTGCCGGGCAGCCCCGGCGCACCGGGCAAAGCCAACCGCAGCGAGCGCGGGGTGAAAGTGCTGGAGCGGCCGCGTCGTGAGGACGTCGATACCGCTGCGTGGCAGCCAGAGTTGTTGACCGGGGCCGACGGCAAAACCCGTTTCACCTTCAAGATGCCGGACTCGCTGACCCGCTGGCGCATCACCGCGCGGGCAATTGCCGATGATGGTCAGGTCGGGCAGAAGAAGCAGTTCGTGCGTTCGGAAAAACCGCTGTACCTGAAGTGGAGCGGGCCGAGCAAATTCCGCAAGGGTGATCAGCCGCAACTTGGCGTGTTTGCGTTCAGTCAGGCCGAGAAACCGGTCAAGGCTGAACTGGTGACTCACTATGCGGGCGCCGAACAGCGTCTGCCTGTGACCCTGAACAACGGCATCAATTATCTGCCGCTGCCGGCGTTCTCATTGGCTTCCGGCGAATGGACGGCGGAGTTGGTGCAGGACGGCAAGACCGCCGACTCTCTCGCCGTGCGCCTGAGTGCGACCGGTGACGGCTGGCAAGTCACTCAGACTCAAAGCCTCGACGTGGCCAGCGGTGACACACCGTTGAGTCTGCCGGCCGACGCCACCGATATTCGCCTGCGTCTGGATGACAGCCCGCAAGCGTTGTTCCGCTCGGCACTCGATGATCTGCTCAGCTATCCGTACGGCGGCGTCGAGCAGACTGCCAGCCGTTTGCTGCCGTTGAGCATTGCCTATCCATCGCTGGCATCGAATCCGCAGATTCGTGATCGCTTGCGTCTGATCATGCAGAACAGCCGTCTGCGTCTGGTGCAAATGGCCGGGCCGTCGGCGAGCTTCACCTGGTGGGGCTACGACGGTGAACCGGATGCGTTCCTCACGGCTTACGCTTACTACGCCGACTGGAACGCTAGCCAGGTGCTGGAATTGACCTTGCCGCCGGAACATTGGCAGCGAGTGCTGGAGGTCTACGCCAAGCAAGCGCCGAACACACCGTTGCTGCAGCGCGCGCTGATTCTGTCGTTCGCCAAGCAGATGCATTTGCCGGTGAACACCTTGCTCAGCGGCTTGATGGAGGATCTGGCCAAGGCCGGTGAAGGCAACGCCGAAACCCTGATGGACGACGGCGAAGACAGTCTGGTGATGAGCGACCCGGATTCGGCGCTCGGTCTGGCGGCGGCGCGGGTGTTGACCGCTGCGTTGGCCACGCAGTCGAAGGTTGCCTTGCCGGAAACGTTCAATCGTCAGGTGGGGGCTGCGCAACAGCGTCTGGCGGTCAGTTCGCAGCCGTTCGCCGAGGCGCTGAACCTGTCGCTGCAAGCATTCGATCAGGCGCGTGCTACGGCGTTGTTGCAACGTTTGCTGCCGCAGCAATCGACCCTCGAACGTGCGCTGGCGCTGACCTGGCTGCAACGCAGCATCGCCCAGGCGTCGCCGACCATTGCACTGACGCCGGGTGAAGGCTGGAAGAAGAACTACGGAGCCAGCGGCGAGATGTACTGGACGTGGCAGGGCGCGACGCCAGTGCCGAGCGTGTTGTCGGTGTCCGGTACGCAGGAGCGTCCGCTGCGCGCGGCGTTGAGTTTCCAGACCCAGCAAGCGGCAGTCGATCCGATGGCCGTGACCATTACCCGTCGCCTGTCGCGACTGGTGCCGGGCGACGAAGCGTTCACCTTCAAACTGGAGCCGATCGGCAGCAAGCCGCTGTCCAGCGACAGCCTGTATCTGGACGAAGTGATCCTCACCAGCAAAGCGCCGAAACCGCTGCGCTACGGCATGCTCGAAGTGCCGCTACCACCGGGCGCCGATGTCGAGCGCACCACTTGGGGCATCAAGTTGCAGGGCAAGGACGGCACCGAGCCGACCGCGCTGGAGAAGGCGCGCTTCGAACCGGGTCAACTGGCGTACGCGGTGCCGGTCGATGCGTTGAGTGGTGAGTTGCGCCTGCGCCATCTGGTGCGCTTCTCGCAGAAGGGCCAGTTCAACCTGCCGCCGGTGCGCTTCAAGCAAGTCTACGCGCCGCAGCATCAGGCCCAGGAAGCGAAAGCCGCCCTTGGTCAGGTCACGGTCAACTGACATGAGCCGGCCGCTGCTGTGGCTGCTGATGTGTGTGATACCTGCGCTGGCGACGGCGCAGGATGAGCCGTTGCGCGTGGCCTATAAGGGCGAGTTGTTGTCGCTGAGTCAGACGCAATTGATCGCCCGCGAGCCCTTGCCGCCGACGCTCGATACCCCGTTGGGCAGTCTGTGGAAATTGTTCGTATACGCATGGCTGGTCGATACCGGTGCGCGTGAGCCTGCTTATGAATGTCGCGGACAGTCGAAGGAAGAGGTTTATTGCTGCTCGGCGGGTAGCAGGATCGAGCGTGATCAGGCGTTGGTGAAATCCTGCGGGTTGTACTTTGAGCCTGCGCGATTGGGGCTTTCTTCTGCCGACTGGCGCACGTATTGGCAGGCGCGGCGGGCGCCATCGTGGCTGCTGGATTTGCCGTCGGTGCAGCCGGCTCAACGGGTTTCCGTGATCGAGTTGTTGAAGGTCTTGGCTGCTTTGCCGGCGCAGGATCAAGCGCGTCGAGTGCTGCTCGATGTGGTGCTGAATGCGGCGGACGGTAATGTCGTCGGCGAACTGGGCGGGCGTTTGCGGGTGAAAACCTGGAGCTGGCTTGGCGATCAGGATCCGCAGTCGCGCCAGGGTGGTTTCGCCGGTTGGACCGCGGACGGATCTCCGCTCTGGGCGGGTGGGCGTGGTACCAGTCAGATGGTTTTGCGCCATTACGGACAGGCACTGGCGACGGTGTTGCCCGCCGCATGGCCGGCAGAAGCCGGGCGCTGTGTTGAAGTCGGGTTGTTCTCGCGCTATCCGCTCACGCGGGTTTTGGATGGTGAGCGGATGGTGACGTCCGGCCCGTTGCAGGGCGATTACCGCGTCGAATTCGCCAATGGCAACGCGCTGGATATCCACAGTGACGGCGAACTGTTTCTGCTCAACGACAAACTCGTCGCAAGGCTTGATCGCGAAGAATATGTAGCTCGCGTCCTTGAGCGCGAAGCCAAACCGGAACCCGCCGAAGCGGCCAAAGCGCTGGCCGTGGCAATCCGCACTTATCTGCTGCAAAACGCCACGCGCAACGGCGATTGCCTGAGCATCGACGACAGCAGCAATCGCCAACGCGTCGCACCGCGTCCAGCCTCGGCCGAGTCACGCAACATCGCGGCGTGGACGGCGGATCTGGTACTGGCCGGTAGCACCGTCACCTATCACTCCGATCAACCCGGCCCGGACAAACTCGCCTGGCAACAAGCCGTCGAGCAGGCCAATGCCGGTCAGCGCTACGACGCCATTCTGCTGCACGCCTATCCGCGCGCCAGCCTCAGTCGCTGGGACAATCCGGTCGCCTCCTGCGAGGCACTGCCCGCCGCGCAAGACTGGCTGCAGAAACAGCGACGCGGCTGGCGCCCGAAGCTGGAAAGCGAAACCGGCTACAACGAAGTCAGCACATTCGCCGTGTGCAAACTGGCCTTCGGTAGGCCCTTCGTCGACCGCGAACGCCAACGCATCTACGTACGCGGCGTACTGACCCTGCAGGATCGCCTCGACCTGACCCACGAATATCTGCACCTGGCCTTTGAAGCACACCCCAACGGCCAGGATGAAACCTACATCGAAGGGCTCGCCCGTCACCTTTTGCTGGAATAGACCATGACACTCCGTTATCCACAGGTCTTGCTGCTGCTCTGCACCTTGACTGCGCTCTCGCCAGCCATCGCTGCCGACGGCGTCAAACTCGACACCCCGATCGGCGGCTGGCGCAGCGGCGCCCCCGAAGGCGAGGGTGAAAGCTTCCGCCAGACCGTCAATTACCCGGCCTCATCGGTCAACACCCCGGTCGGCCAGGCCAACACTGCCCGCATCAGCGGCGAGATCAAAGCTGCGCGGAAGGACAACGAACCCGGCCGCCTGATCGTCAACGGCGTGAGCATGCCGCTGAAAATCGACGACAGCGGCCGCTTCGACCGCCCGTTCTCCTTCCCCAACGGCAGCAACAGCGTCGAAGTGCGCAGTCCCGACGGCCAGCAACGCCACCGCACGCAATTCCTCAACACCAGCGGCGGCGCCACCCCGGCAAAACTGCGCGTACTGTTGGCGTGGGACAGCGACGGCACCGACCTCGACCTGCACCTCGTCACCCCCGACGGCGCGCACATCTGGTACGGCAACCGCAGCGCCGCCAACGGCGCCGCGCTCGACGTTGACGTCACCACCGGTTATGGCCCGGAAATCTTCGCCATGCCGGCGCCGATCAAGGGGCAGTATCTGGTGTATGTGAATTATTACGGCGGTGGGTATCGCGGGGATGACGAGGGCGGGGATGAAGCGGTACAGGCACTGACCACGGCGCAGGTGACGGTGATTACTGAAGAGGGTACGCCGAGCGAGAAGATGGAGACGTTTCTGATCCCGATGCGGGCGGTGGGGGAGTTGACGTTGGTTAAGGCGTTCAGTTATCCGTGAGGGAATTGGGCTGCGGGTTGCTGCCCAATTTCAGGTCGCAGACATTGGACCGACTCAGGGCAGGAGCGAAAGACGGTCCTGCGCAACCTCGTAAGCAGCTTCTCTCTCTCGCTTCCCGATTGCGATTACAAACACCACAATCTCTTGATCAAGGACCTGATAGATCAGGCGATAGCCAGCGCTTTTCAGCTTCACTTTGTAGCAATCCGGGAGCTCGCGAAGTCGATTGGCTTCTATTCGAGGATTCTCCAATACCTCTGTGAGCTTCTTCTTGAACTGGTGGCGAACCGTATCGCCGAGTTTGTTCCACTCCTTTAAAGCACGACGATCAAATTCAAGGTTATAGGTCATCCAGACTTACCTTGACTCGTTGAGGTGCCGCGAGGCGTTCGGTGACTACGGCTATGAGTACTTCATCTTCCTCGCTGAGCAATGCTGCTTTGAAGGGTAGCTTGCCTCGCTCGGCGACGTATTGGAGTGTCTGACGCAAAAGCTCTGAGGGAGTTACTCCCAGCTTTTCCAGTTCGGCGAAGGAGCGCTGCTTCAGATCATCGTCGATGCGAATGTTGATGGAGGCCATGATGAAATACCTGTAATGACGTTTGTCGTTACGGTACCAAGAGGCTCTTCTGTTCGACAAGCGCGAATTTATGTTTCAGACGGTAGGCCGGGTTTATTTCAGGCATTAAAAAGCCGGCTTGTGGCCGGCTTCTCGGGGACTGGCTTGGTTTATTTTTGGTAAACCGCGCCAGCCTTCAAAACGTACATCCGGATCTGCGTCCGGCTGTGGGACTTGGTCAGACGTTGGTCTGCCGCGTCGGGCGCTATCTGAGCCGCGGGGCGGGTCGATGCGCAAATGTGGGGCGCAGGATACTGAGTTTTGTTGTGGATTCCCAGCCTGAAGTGCGGTTTAGAGCAACCGCAGTCGAACAAATTCGAGATTTGTACCGATTATCAGGGCCTCATCGCGAGCAGGCTCACTCCTACAGGAGGCTTTGCAGGCCGTGAGATCATAGAAACGGCACCACCGGCCGCCGCTTGCTCACGGTCGACCACCAGAACACCCAGCCCAATATGTGAATCCTTTGCTCCTCGATCTGTGCCGGGCGGAACACTTCGTCCGGGTATTCGGCGTTGTTGTGGCTGCGCAGGCGTAGGCCGTTGCCGGGCATGCGGTGCAGGTATTTGATGCGCAGCATGCCGTCGTGTTCGATGGCGTAGATCTCACCGTCGACGACCTGGGTCAGGCTGCGGTCGATAGCGACGATGGAGCCGTCTTCGATGCGTTCGGCCATGCTGTTGCCGATCATGTGCGCGCAGATGGCGTCGGCGTGGCGGATTTCCAGTTGATCCAGTGGTGCACGCAGCAGGCGGATGGACAGGTCAGGGTCCTGGATGACGTGGGTTTTGTCGGAGCCGTTGGTCAGGGGTGTTTCTTTGAAGAAGGCCAGTTCGATGTCGTTGGGATGGATGAATCGATAGGACCCTTGGGGATCCTGAGCGTCGAAGCTGTCGCCATTGCTGGCTGGCGGAGTCAGGCTTGGCAGCTCTTTTGTGCCTTGTCCGGTTTTCAGCCATTCGCTGTTGACGGACAGCAGGCGTGAGACTTCTTCCATGCGATACGCCGGGACGCCCCGGGTGTACCAGTTGTGGACATTTTGGGCTTCCGTGCCCCAGAACTTTGCGAAACCCGTCGTCGAGATGTTCGCAGCTTCCAGGAGTGCCTTGAATCTTGGACCGCTAGTGTTCTTTCTCATAAACACGGAGTCTACGGCCGTGCCAGAGCGGTTTGAATAAACCGGGCGTTCAAAAACGGGCTGAATTTTGCGACGGGATGTAAGACGTTCTTGTGGGAAATTACACAAGATAAAACTTTTCTGTAGTCCGTCATAAACACTCTGTTTAAGGCGGCTTTTCCCGAGCACAAAAAACCCCGGATCAACCGGGGTTTTCTTCAAGCCTCACGCGTAGCGCAACTGCTTAGCCTTTGTAGGCGGCAACCGACTTGGTGATCGCTTCGCGGGCGGCGTCTGCACCGGCCCAGCCTTCGATCTTGACCCATTTGCCTTTTTCGAGATCTTTGTAGTTCGCGAAGAAGTGCTCGATCTGCTGGATCAGCAGTGGCGGCAGGTCGGTGTATTCCTTCACATCGACGTACAGCTGGGACAGCTTGTCGTGTGGTACTGCGATGACTTTGGCATCGCCGCCGCCGTCGTCGGTCATGTTCAGGATGCCGACTGGACGCGCGCGGATTACCGAACCTGGGGCAACCGGGTAAGGGGTCACAACCAGTACGTCGAGCGGATCACCGTCGTCAGCCAGGGTGTTCGGGATGTAACCGTAGTTGGCCGGGTAGAACATTGGGGTGGCCATGAAACGGTCAACGAACAGGCAATCGCTGTCTTTGTCGATTTCGTATTTGATCGGCGCGTGGTTGGCCGGGATCTCGATCGCGACGTAGATGTCGTTCGGCAGGTCTTTGCCAGCCGGAATCTTGCTGTAGCTCATTGGGCGTTGCCCCCGTAGTTGACCAAAAACACTTGGCCGGATTGACCAAAAAGTGGCGGCGATTATAGGCATATTCTGCCGTCGACGCCATGTACCGAAAGTCGTGCAGACCTTAGTCGTGCGCCTGATAGACCGGGTCTGTGGCCTGAAGTTGCCGCAACCTGCCCAGCGGGTCCTGCCGGTAGAAAAGCTGCAACTGCGCATAGACCTGTGGATAAGCCTCGTGCAGCAGATCCGGGGCGCTGAAGAAGTACTCGCTGGTGACCGCAAAGAACTCGGCGGGGTTTTCGGCGGCGTAGGGATCAATGGCGGTTTCGGCGTCAGGATCATGGTCGAGCTGACGGTTGAGGTCGTCGTAAGCCTTTTGCATGACGTCGGCCCAGTCGCTGACACGCATGTCGGCATGCAGCGGCGGCAGGCCATTGGCGTCGCCGTTGAGCATGTCGAGTTTGTGCGCCAGTTCGTGGATCACCAGGTTGTAGCCTTCCCAGCCACCACTGGCCATCACACCCGGCCAGGCAAGAATGATCGGCCCTTGCTGCCAGGCTTCGCCGCTGTGTTCGCCGTCCCACTCATGCTCGACACCGCTGGCGTCACGATGACGTTGCGGGCTGAGGAAATCGTCCGGGTAGAGGACGATTTCATGAAAACCCTGATACCAGTTCAGATCGCCGAGATTGAGCAGCGGCAGCTGCGCCTGGGCGGCGAGCAACAGGCGTTGTTCCTGATGCAGTTCGACGCCGGGCAGGGTGCTCAGGTGTTTGTCTGCAAGGAACAGCACGCTGGCTTCGCGCAGCCACTGGTCTTCGGCTGCGCTGATGCCGTCAAGGAAGCTCAGGTGATGGCGCACCCGTTGCCACATGTCGTCGGCAATCGGGTGCTTTGCCAGAGTGCGCCGGCGACGCCAGGCGCTCAGCGACCACATCGGCTTAGTGCGATTGGGCTTTGGTGCCGCCGAAGCGGCTGCGAACCACACCGATAATCATCGGTACCAGCGACAGTAGAATGATGCCGACGACCAGCAACGACAGGTTTTTCTTGATGAACGGCACGTTGCCGAAGAAGTAGCCCAATGTCACCAGACCGCCAACCCACAACACCGTACCGAACACGCTGAAACCGAAAAAACGCGGGTAGGGCATCTTCGCTACACCAGCGACGAAGGGTGCAAAGGTGCGGATGATCGGCAGAAAACGCGCCAGGGTCACGGTTTTGCCACCGTGCTTGTCGTAGAAGTCGTGAGTTTGTTGCAGGTAATCGCGACGGAATATTTTCGAGTTCGGGTTGCTGAACAACTTCTCGCCCGCCGTTCGTCCGATCACGTAGTTGGTACTGTCGCCCAGTATGGCCGCGAGCATCAGCAGGCCGCCCAGCAGCACCGGATCCATGCCACCGCCAGCGGCCACGGCACCGGCAATGAACAGCAACGAATCACCCGGCAGGAATGGCATCACCACCAGACCTGTTTCACAGAAAATCACCAGAAACAGGATGGCGTAGATCCATGGACCATAGTTGTTCACCAGCAAATCGAGGTACACATCGAGATGCAGGATAAGGTCGAGCGGGTTGAAATCCATGGGGGCACCTGTATGACGGCCTGACTCTGCAGGCCTGTGCGGATGATTCGGGTGTAAGCCTACAGCGGGGTGTAGTTTTTCTTACAAGCCGGAAAGCTCGGGATTATACGGTCTGAAAGATGAAAAGCGCGTTGGTTTTGTCGCGGGGGATGTCGGGGTGTGAACAATTGTCAGGATGTATTTAACGTGGCTGAGGGAGCAGGCTCCCTCATCACAGGCTGCATGCGCGGTCAAAGCTCTTCGCTGATCGGCAACACGTAGTTCTTGAACTCGGTGTCTTCCTTGAACCCGATGGACTCGTAGGTTTTCTGCGCGACTTTATTGTTGCTGCTGGTGGAGACACGCATGCGCACGGCTTGGGTTTCCTTGGCCATTTTCTTCGCAGTGCGGATCAGGTTGTCAGCGACCAGTTGCCGGCGCGCGTCTTCGGCGACATAGATGTCGTTGAGGATCCACACGCGTTTGAGCGACAACGAGGAGAAGCTCGGATAGAGCTGACAAAAGCCCATCAGCTTCTTGTCGTCATCGTCGGCCAGGGCCAGGTAGATCACCGATTCCTTGCGGCGCAGACGCTTTTCAAGGAACGCACGGGAGGAATCCGGGTAAGGCAGTGAACCGTAGAACTCGCGATATTTGACGAACAACGGAGTCAACAAATCCAGATGTTCGAGGGTCGCTTGAATAATCCGCATGATAGGTCTCGTCTTCAAGTGGCTGTCTTCAACTGCTCTGACGGCGATGGGAAACCCGTGCGGCCGTGCATCGATCCTGCCTGAAACCGGCGCAGAAACGCAATGCGGAAACGGTTCAGGTTGTGGGCGGATCGAGTAGGAAATTACCTTTCATGTCTACACCGGCGTCCGATTCCAGCGTCTGAACCTGTGCTTCGTCCTTCAGGTTGACCCCTGACAGCTGCCGCCGACAGGCTTCGCGCATCAAATAGAGCAAGCGATGCGCCGCCATGCCGTAGCTCAAGCCTTCGAGCCGCACATTGGAGATGCAGTTGCGGTAGGCGTCGGTCAGGCCGATTTTTGGATTGTAGGTGAAATATAAACCGAGACTGTCCGGTGAGCTGAGGCCCGGGCGCTCGCCAATCAGCATCACCAGCATTTTTGCACCGAGCAATTGGCCGATTTCATCACCGACGGCAACGCGACCCTGTTCCATCAGGATAACGGGCGCCATCGACCAGCCGTCAGCGCTCATTTGCTCCTCCAGTCGGGTCAGAAACGGCAGGGTATGCCGATGAACCGCCAGTGCCGACAGGCCGTCGGCCACGACAATCGCCAGATCGACACCACCCGGATGCGCCGCAGCGTATTCACGCAAGGCCTGCGCCGATTCATCGCTGAGCTTGCGCCCAAGATCCGGGCGTTGCAGATAACTGTTTCGATCCGTAGCGGCGCTGTGCAGCAGCAGGCTTTCGCGTCCGCGTTCAGTCAATTGCGCACTGAGTCCGGCATGATCAAATGGCAGATGCACGGCATCGCGTGCCTGCGCGTGGGCAAACTGAAAATCCAGTTGCGCGCTGGTCGGCAGACTGGTGCCGGTACGGCCGAGGGCGATCCGTGCCGGGGTCAGGCGGCGCAGTTCCAGCCAAGGGTTTTGCGGGTCCACGGGCGGTTTTTCCATGTGACTCATCCCAGTTGCGCCAGCGCCTGGCGGAAGGCCGGCGGCAAGTTGTTACCGAAGCGAACCTTGCCGTCCGCTTGGGTGAAGATGCCCATGTTCGCCAGCCACTGCTCAAACTCCGGCGCCGGTTTCAGGCCCAGGGTCTGGCGGGCGTAGAGGGCGTCGTGGAACGAGGTGGTCTGGTAGTTGAGCATGATGTCGTCGGAGCCGGGGATGCCCATGATGAAGTTGATCCCGGCGACACCCAAGAGGGTCAGCAGGGTGTCCATGTCGTCCTGATCGGCTTCGGCGTGGTTGGTGTAGCAGATGTCGCAGCCCATCGGCACGCCGAGCAACTTGCCGCAGAAATGATCTTCGAGGCCGGCGCGGATGATCTGTTTGCCGTTGTACAGGTACTCCGGGCCGATAAATCCTACGACGGTGTTCACCAGAAACGGCTTGAAATGTCGCGCCACGGCGTAGGCCCGGGTTTCGCAGGTCTGTTGGTCGACACCGTGGTGGGCGTTGGCCGACAGGGCGCTGCCCTGACCGGTTTCGAAATACATCAGGTTCTGTCCGAGCGTGCCGCGATTCAGGCTCAGGCCGGCGTCGTAGCCTTCCTGCAACACGTTCAAGTTGATGCCGAAACTGGCGTTAGCCGCTTCGGTACCGGCAATCGACTGGAACACCAGATCCAGCGGCACGCCACGGTTGATCGCCTCGATGGAGGTTGTGACGTGGGTCAGCACGCAGGCCTGAGTCGGAATGTCGTAGCGCTGGATGATCGCGTCGAGCATTTCCAGCATCGCGCAGATCGAGGCGATGCTGTCGGTGGCCGGGTTGATGCCGATCATCGCGTCGCCGTTGCCGTAGAGCAGACCGTCGAGAATGCTCGCGGCGATGCCGGACGGTTCGTCGGTCGGATGATTGGGTTGCAGGCGCGTCGACAAACGTCCGCGCAGTCCGAGGGTGCCGCGAAATTTGGTCACGACACGAATCTTTTGCGCCACCAGCACCAGATCCTGCACGCGCATGATCTTCGACACGGCGGCGACCATTTCCGGGGTCAGCCCGGGGGCGAGGGCGCGCAGGCTGGTTTCGTCGGCAGCATCGCTGAGCAACCAGTCGCGGAAGCCGCCCACCGTGAGGTGGCTGACCACGGCGAAGGCTTGCTTGTCGTGTGTGTCGATGATCAGCCGGGTGACTTCATCGGCCTCATAGGGAATCAGCGCTTCTTGCAGGAAATGCGTGAGCGGAATGTCGGCCAGCGCCATTTGCGCGGCCACGCGTTCGCCGTCGTTGAGCGCGGCGACGCCGGCAAGAAAGTCCCCGGAACGCGCCGGGCTGGCCTTGGCCATGACGTCCTTGAGGCTGTCGAAGCGATAGGTCTGGGCGCCGACGGAATGGGCGAATGCGGCCATGGGGCGGTGTCCTCCTGATTCTGTGGATAACTCAGTCCCCTGTGGGAGCGAGCTTGCTCGCGAAAGCGGACCGACATTCAAAACAATTGTCGACTGATACTCCGCTTTCGCGAGCAGGCTCGTTACCACATTGGATTTTCATGCACTTCTATATAGCGGGCACCGGGCGAAAGGCCCGGTGCCGGTGCAACTAGATACCTTCGAGCATAGCGTCTGCCGGCGCTTCGGAGCGCTGCTTAGCGGTCAGCTGGAAATACAGGTAACCGGCGGCCATGAAACCGAGGAACACACAACCGATCAGCGTGTTGAACCACGCCATCGCGATCAGGCACACCACCGCCAGAAACAGCGCAATCGCCGGTACCACCGGATAGCCCGGGGCGCGGAAGGTGCGCTCCAGATTCGGTTCGGTCTTACGCAGTCTGAACAGGCTGAGCATGCTGATGATGTACATCACGATCGCCCCGAATACCGACATGGTGATCATCGCCGCCGTCAGGGTCATGCCTTGCAGATTGACCAGGCCGTCGCTGTAAATCGCCGCGATGCCGATCACGCCACCGGCCAGAATTGCCCGATGTGGCGTCTGGAATCGCGAGAGCTTGGCCAGGCTTTTAGGCAGATAACCGGCGCGGGCGAGGGCGAAGAACTGCCGCGAGTAGCCGAGGATGATCCCGTGGAAACTCGCCACCAGCCCGAACAGACCGATCCACACCAGCATGTGCATCCACGACGAGTTATTACCGACCACGGCTTTCATCGCTTGCGGCAGCGGATCGTTGATGTTCGACAGTTGGCGCCAGTCGCCGACACCGCCAGCCATGACCATCACACCGATGGCGAGGAACACCAGGGTCAGAATGCCGCTGACATAGGCCTTGGGAATCGTGCGTTTCGGGTCTTTCGCCTCTTCGGCCGCCATGGCTGCACCTTCGATGGCGAGGAAGAACCAGATCGCAAAGGGTATCGCCGCAAAGATCCCCGGAATCGAGCCCAAGGTGAATTCGTTGGCGCCCGACCAGCCATTGAGCACGAAATTGCTGAAGCTGAAGCCTGGTGCGACTACGCCCATGAACACCAGCAATTCGGCGACGGCGAGCACGGTGACCACCAGTTCGAAAGTCGCAGCGATGCTGACACCAAGGATGTTCAGGGTCATGAAGACGAAATACGCGCCGACGGCGGCGATCTTCGGATCAAGTTCCGGATATTGCACATTCAGGTAAGCGCCGATGGCCATGGCAATCGCCGGTGGCGCGAAGACGAACTCGATCAGCGTGGCGATGCCTGCGATCAATCCGCCTTTTTCGCCGAACGCCCGACGGCTGTAGGCAAACGGCCCCCCGGCGTGTGGGATGGCGGTGGTCAATTCGGTAAAGCTGAAGATGAAGCAGGTGTACATGGTCGCGACCATCAGCGCCGTGACCAGAAATCCGAGGGTGCCCGCGGTGCCCCAGCCGTAACTCCAGCCGAAGTATTCGCCGGAAATCACCAGGCCGACGGCAATGCCCCACAGATGCAGGGTGCCGAGTGTGGGTTTGAGCTGTGTGGTGGAAGTCATAAGTCCTCTCTGTTTTTTTATTGTTCGATCTGTTGGACTTTCGGGTGCAGTAGTTGGGTGGATGAGTGCTGTTCACGCAGCGGCAGTTTTAGTGCGAAACCTGAATGACGGGTACGCAAGGGCCGTGCCAGAGCGGCCAGGCCTTGTGTTGTGTCATTGAGGACGCCAATCGCGAGCAGGCTCACTCCTACAGGAGGAATACGGTGCAATTGTAGGAGTGAGCCTGCTCGCGATAGCGGTCGATAGGGCAACACTGAAACATCAGTGTTGCGCCGGGTTTTTAGAAGAAGCCCAACGGATTGATGTCGTAGCTCACCAGCAGGTTTTTGGTCTGCTGATAGTGATCGAGCATCATCTTGTGGGTTTCACGGCCGACGCCGGACTTCTTGTACCCGCCGAACGCGGCATGCGCCGGGTACAGGTGGTAGCAGTTGGTCCATACGCGGCCGGCCTTGATCGCCCGGCCCATACGGTAGGCGCGGTTGATGTCGCGGGTCCACAGCCCGGCGCCGAGGCCGAACTCGGTGTCGTTGGCGATGGCCAGGGCTTCGGCTTCGTCCTTGAACGTGGTGATGCTCACCACCGGGCCGAAGATTTCTTCCTGGAACACGCGCATTTTGTTGGTGCCCTTGAGCAGGGTCGGCTGGATGTAATAGCCGGTCGACAGGTTGCCCTCGAGTTTTTCCACCTTGCCGCCAGTCAACAGCTCAGCGCCTTCGCCCTTGGCAATTTCCAGGTACGAAAGAATCTTGTCGAATTGCTGCTCGGACGCCTGCGCGCCAACCATGGTGTCGGTGTCCAGTGGATCGCCACGTTTGATTTGCAGGACTTTCTTCATCACGACAGCCATGAACTCGTCGTAGATCGATTCCTGTACCAGTGCACGCGACGGGCAGGTGCACACTTCGCCCTGGTTGAAGAACGCCAGCACCAGACCTTCAGCGGCTTTCTCAATGAAGGTCGGCTCGGCCTGCATGATGTCTTCGAAGAAGATGTTCGGCGACTTGCCGCCCAGTTCCACGGTCGACGGAATGATGTTTTCGGCGGCGCACTTCATGATGTGCGAGCCGACCGGGGTCGAGCCGGTGAAGGCGATCTTGGCGATGCGTTTGCTGGTGGCCAGCGCTTCGCCGGCTTCTTTGCCATAGCCTTGAACAATGTTCAGCACGCCCGGCGGCAGCAGATCACCGATCAGTTCCAGCAACACGGTAATGCCCAGCGGGGTTTGCTCGGCCGGTTTGAGCACCACGCAGTTGCCGGCGGCCAACGCTGGCGCGAGTTTCCACGCGGCCATCAGGATCGGGAAGTTCCACGGGATGATCTGGCCGACCACGCCCAGCGGTTCGTGAATGTGATAGGCCACGGTGTTGCCGTCGATTTCGGCAGCGCTGCCTTCCTGGGCGCGCAGGCAGCCAGCGAAGTAGCGGAAATGGTCAGCGGCCAGCGGGATGTCGGCGTTGAGGGTTTCGCGAATGGCTTTGCCGTTGTCCCAGGTTTCGGTGATCGCCAGCAGTTCGAGGTTCTGTTCGATGCGGTCGGCGATTTTCAGCAGGATCAGCGAGCGCGCCTGCACGGAGGTCGCGCCCCACGCGTCGGCAGCGGCGTGGGCGGCGTCCAGTGCCTTGTCGATGTCTTCGGCAGTGGAACGGGGAAATTCGGCAATCGGTTGGCCATTGACTGGCGAGGTGTTGGTGAAGTACTGACCTTTGACAGGCGCGACGAACTCGCCGCCGATGTAGTTACCGTACTTGGCTTTGAACGAGACTTTGGCGCCTTCAGTACCGGGGTGAGCGTAACGCATGATGATGTTCTCCTTGGCTTTGTACTTATTAGAGAAACGCGCAAGTGCGCTTGCTATAAGCGTAGAGCAAAGGTCGGGCCACTGCCGTGCAGGGCAGGTAAATCAAGGGTTTGGCAGGTTTTTGTCGGACGGGCGGATGGCACCTGTGACGGTTTCGGTACAGCGGGGGTGACAGCTTGTACCGCTTTTGGCACAGCCAGAGACCGGACAGTCTTGCCAGCATTGCAATGCGTCGATGGCTGGAGGATGCTGGGCATCACCTCAGCATTGGGCCGTCGAGCCTCGGGGAGAACAATAAGAAATGCACGACAATCATTTGAGTCGCCATGCCCAACAGGTTCTCACCGTGACCCAGGGCAAACCGCACCTGCACGGGCCCGGCGCCGATCCGTCGATTGCCCGTTCATGGCTGCGCTGTCTTGAGGACTATCACCTCGACCCGGCGCTAAGCATGGCGCCGACCGTGCTTGAACACGGACGCGTACTGGAAAGCCGCGAACGCCTGCAACAAGTGCTGCAGATCGCCGGCAATGAAATGAGCAGCCTGCATCAACAACTCTCCGGCGCTGGCCACGCGGTGCTGCTGACCGACGCGCGCGGGGTGATCCTCAACTGCGTCACCGCGCCGGCCGAACGCAAGATCTTCGAACGCGCCGGGCTGTGGCTTGGTGCTGACTGGAGCGAGGCCTGCGAAGGCACCAACGGCATCGGCACCTGCTTGGTCGAGCGTCAGGCCCTGACCATCCATCAGGACGAACACTTCCGCGGCCGTCACACCGGCCTGACCTGTTCGGCGAGCCCGGTGTTCGACCCGCACGGTGAACTGTTGGCGGTGCTCGACGTGTCTTCAGCGCGTCACGATGTCTCGCGGCAGAGCCAGTTTCACACCATGGCGCTGGTCAACCTCTCGGCGAAGATGATCGAGAGTTGCTACTTCCTGCGTTGTTTCGATAACCAATGGTTGTTGCGTTTTCATCTGCAGGCCGAATCGGTCGGGTTGTTCAGCGAAGGCTTGTTGGCGTTTGACGGGGAAGGGCGGATCAGCGCGGTGAATCAGAGTGCACTGAATTTGCTCGGGCATATTCGCGGTGGTTTGCTGGGTAAACCGGTGGAGGCGTTTTTCGATTGTTCACTGAATGAGTTGCTTGGCCGCGCGAGTGCCAATGCCAGTGCCAGTTGGCCACTGCGCACCTGTGACGGGCGACATTTGTTTGCTGTGTTGCGCGGGGAATCGCGCAAACCTGTACCGATGCTATCGACGCCGGTAGTGGCTGAGGCGCCGCGCTTGTCGGGTATCTGTCTCGGTGATGAGGCGTTGCAGGCTGACTTCCGAAAAGCCTTGCGCGTCTTCGAGCGCGACGTACCACTGTTGATCAACGGCGAAACCGGCTCCGGCAAAGAAGCCTTCGCCAAGGCCGTGCATCAGGCCAGTCAACGCTCGAGCAAAGCTTTCGTTGCCCTTAATTGCGCGGCCATTCCCGAGAGCCTGATCGAGAGCGAACTGTTCGGCTATCGCGGGGGCAGCTTCACCGGTGCGCGCAAGGACGGCATGCGTGGCAAGTTGCAACAGGCCGACGGCGGCACGTTGTTCCTCGATGAAATCGGCGATATGCCACTGGCCTTGCAGACTCGGTTGTTGCGGGTGCTGGAGGATCGGCAGGTGGTGCCGATTGGCGGCGAACCGGAAGCGGTCAACGTGCGGATCATCAGCGCCACCCACCGCCATCTGCTGGATCGGGTTGCGGATGGCAGCTTCCGCGAGGATTTGTATTATCGGCTCAACGGCCTGGAAGTGGCGTTGCCGGCTTTGCGCGAGCGCAGTGATAAATCGCAGTTGCTGGATTTTCTGCTGGCTGAAGAGGCGGGCGCTGAAGCGATCCTGATCGAAGAGCCGGCGCGTCAGGCTTTGCTGGCCTTCAAGTGGCCGGGGAATGTGCGGCAGTTGCGCAATGTGCTGCGTACGCTGGCGGCGTTGTGTGATGAAGGGCGGATCGGGGTTGAGGATTTACCGGTGATGATTAGGCAGGGGAGTCCGACAGTATTAGCGGTTAAGGAGTCCGATCATCCGCTGGAAGACGCCGAACGGTTGGCTCTGCTCAATACGCTGGAGCAAACCCGCTGGCACATGACCCAAACGGCTCAGCAACTGGGTGTCAGCCGCAACACTCTTTACAGGAAGCTGCGTAAGCATGGGATTGAGCGGCGGGTCAGTTAGAAGGCCCTCACCCTAGCCCTCTCCCGGAGGGAGAGGGGACTGACCGAGTCGGTCTACTGATCTACGCCGACCTGAAATATTGAGCCGAACTCAGGATTTGAAGGCAACCAAGATCGGCTCCCTCTCCCGAGGGGAAAGGTGACTGATCGAGGTGTTTTGGCGATTTACGCCGACCTGAAATATTGAGCCGAACTCAGGATTTGAAGGCAACCAAGATCGGCTCCCTCTCCCGAGGGGAAAGGTGACTGATCGAGGTGTTTTGGCGATTTACGCCGACCTGAAATATTGAGCCGAACTCAGGATTTGAAAGCGACCGAGATTGGCTCTTTCTACTTGGGGGAAAGGGGGCTGATCGAGGTGTTTTGGCGATTTACGCCGACCTGAAATATTGAGCCGAACTCAGGATTTGAAAGCGACCGAGATTGGCTCTTTCTACTTGGGGGAACGGGGGCTGATCGAGGTGTTCTGGCGATTTACGCCGACCTGACATATCGAGCCGAACTCAGGATTTGAAGGCAACCAAGATCGGCTCCCTCTCCCGAGGGGAAAGGTGACTGATCGAGGTGTTTTGGCGATTTACGCCGACCTGAAATATTGAGCCGAACTCAGGATTTGAAAGCGACCGAGATCGGCTCCCTCTCCCTGGGGAAAGGTGACTGATCGAGGTGTTTTGGCGATTTACGCCGACCTGAAATATCGAGCCGGACTCAGGATTTGAAAGCGACCGAGATCGGCTCCCTCTCCCTCGGGAGAGGGCTGGGGTGAGGGGCGACAATTAGCAGCCGAACCGAGATACTGCGGCCAACCAGTCCCGCCCCTCACCTAAAGAGTGCGATTTCCCCCTCCCTACGCTAACCTGCGGCCATGTTTTACGAGGTCGACTATGCACATTCATATTCTGGGTATCTGCGGGACTTTCATGGGCTCGATGGCGGTCTTGGCCAAAGAGCTGGGCCATCACGTGACCGGCTCCGACGCCAACGTCTATCCGCCGATGAGCACGCAGCTGGAAGCCCAAGGCATTCAACTGACGCAGGGCTACGATCCGGCGCAACTTGATCCGGCACCGGATCTGGTGGTAATCGGCAACGCCATGTCCCGCGGCAATCCGGCGGTGGAATATGTGCTGAACAAAGGTCTGCCGTACGTGTCCGGCCCGCAATGGCTGGCTGACCATGTGCTGCAAGGTCGCTGGGTATTGGCGGTTGCCGGTACGCATGGCAAAACCACCACCAGCAGCATGCTCGCCTGGGTCCTGGAACACGCCGGCATGAGCCCGGGCTTCCTGATCGGTGGCGTGCCGCAGAACTTCTCGGTGTCGGCGCGTTTAGGCGGTACGCCGTTCTTTGTGATCGAGGCCGACGAGTACGACAGCGCCTTCTTCGACAAGCGCTCGAAATTCGTCCACTACCGTCCGCGCACAGCGATCCTCAATAACCTTGAGTTCGATCACGCTGACATCTTCCCGGATCTGCCAGCGATCGAGCGGCAATTCCACCACTTGGTGCGGACCATCCCGAGCGAAGGCCTGGTCATCCATCCGACCACCGAGCCGGCCTTGCAACGGGTGATCGAAATGGGCTGCTGGACCCCGGTGCAGACCACCGGTGCCGGCGGCCAATGGCAGGTCAAACTGCTCAGCGAAGACGGCTCGGCGTTCGAAGTGATGTTCGAAGGCGTGTCGCAAGGCACCGTCGAGTGGGAGCTGACCGGTCAGCACAACGTCGCCAACGCCTTGGCTGCTTTGGCGGCTGCGCGTCATGTGGGCGTGGTGCCGTCGATGGGCATCGCTGGCCTGAGCGCGTTCAAGAACGTCAAACGCCGCATGGAGAAGGTCGCTGAAGTACGCGGCATTACCATCTATGACGACTTCGCCCACCACCCGACTGCCATTGCCACCACCCTCGACGGCCTGCGCAAACGCATCGGCGACGCGCCTCTTATCGCGATCATCGAACCGCGCTCCAACTCGATGAAACTCGGCGCGCACCGTGATGGTTTGCCGGACAGCGTGGTCGATGCCGATCAGGTGATCTGGTACGCTCCGGCCAACCTCGGCTGGGACCTGGCCGGCACTGCCGCGTTGTGCACCGTGCCGTCGATCGTCAGCGACTCGCTGGAAGGCATCATCGAGCGCGTGAAGAGCCAGGCGCAGCCGGGTACGCATGTGGTGATCATGAGTAACGGCGGCTTCGGCGGCCTGCACGGCAAACTCGCCGAGGCGCTGCAATGAACACTCGTTTTGAGAGCAATGGTCCCGAACGCATCACGCTGGCGATGACCGGCGCGTCTGGCGCGCAATACGGCTTGCGCCTGCTCGATTGCCTGGTGCGGGAAGATCGCGAGGTGCACTTCCTGATCTCCAAGGCTGCGCAACTGGTGATGGCCACCGAGACCGATGTGACGCTGCCGCCCAAGCCGCAAATGATGCAGGCCTTCCTGACCGAATACACCGGAGCTGCCGCCGGGCAGATCCGCGTGTACGGCAAGGAAGACTGGATGTCGCCGGTGGCTTCGGGCTCCGGCGCACCGGCAGCGATGGTCGTGGTGCCATGTTCCACCGGGACGTTGTCGGCGATTGCCACCGGCGCCTGCAACAACCTGATCGAACGCGCCGCCGACGTCACTTTGAAAGAGCGTCGCCAATTGATTCTGGTGCCGCGCGAAGCGCCCTATTCGAGTATTCATCTGGAGCACATGCTCAAGCTGTCGAACATGGGTGTGACGATTCTGCCGGCCTCACCGGGTTTCTATCATCAGCCGCAGACCATTGATGACCTGATCGATTTCGTTGTGGCGCGGATTCTCAATCTGCTCGGCATTCCCCAGGACATGCTGCCGCGTTGGGGTGAGCATCATCTGAGCAGCGATGAATAAGCTGCTGGCGATTTTGCTGGCGCTGCAACTGACCGGTTGCGCCACTGCGCGCACTCTCGACGCCGCCAAACCGGGCGCGCCGGTGGTGTATTCCGGGACGCGGCTGGACTTGTATGCATTGAATGGCGGGTGTTGCGCGATGGATCGGTTCGGGGCTGAAGCGCCGAGCTATCCGGGGGTGGATCTGCCGGCGAGTGCATTACTCGATACGTTGTTGCTGCCGTTGTCACTGCTCACGGTGATTGGCGTGAGTTTTCAGGCGACTGGTGGATTGTAGGGGAGTGCTGCGCACTCTATTCGCGAGCAGGCTCGCTCCCACAGGGGAAGCGGTGCAATTGTGGGAGCGAGCCTGCTCGCGAAAGCTTTCTTCCTGACGCTATGGATTATTTGCCCAGCTTGCGCAGCTCATCCGACTCGATCACCCGCACCCCATCCTGCTCTTCCAGCGCCAACCGCCACATCGCCCGCGCCAATTGGCACGCTTCGATGCCCCGGTATTTACCCGGAATCAGCTTTGACAACGGCGCGGCCAGTTGCTCGGCCAGACGTGGTTCGGTCCGTTCACCCAACAACAGCGAAGGCCGGCAAATGGTCAATTGCGGCCAGTCCTGCGCACGCAAGGCCTGCTCCATTTCGCCTTTGACCCTATTGTAGAAAACCGACGATTTCGGATCCGCGCCAATTGCGCTGATCACGATCAGATGCCGCGCGCCCATCTCCCGCGCGCGTTTGGCGAACGCCACCACCATGTCCAGATCCACCGCGCGAAACGCTGCTTCAGAGCCGGCCTGTTTGATGGTGGTGCCGAGGCAGCAATAGGCGATGTCGACGCGGCCACTGAGTTGCGGCAGAAACACCTGCGGATCGCCCACCGGGTTTTCAAGATGCGGATGTTCGGCCAAGGGGCGACGGGAAGGGGCGAGCACGCGAGAAATCGTCGGCTCGTTGAGCAAACGGTCGAGTAGATGTTCACCGGTCAAACCGGTGGCTCCGGCAAGCAATACGTGCTGAGGCGTCAAGTACATAGTGTCTCTCCCTTGATACTGTTCAGCTTAGTTGCTCTTTGTCGCTCCGTCGTTCAATGCAGCACTCTGCAATGCTTTTCTGGCTTGCTGTTTGCGCAGCAGTTGCCAGTGCGACAGCACGGTTTTCGGCGCCCAGATCTGCGGCTCCGACGCTTCGAAATTATCCGCCAGTTCACGCTCGGCGACGGTGGCCTTGGCCAGTTTGAAGGCTTGCTCCAGATCATCGGTCTGGTTCAGCGCCTGGGCGAACAGTGCATCGCCGAAGTAGGTGAAGTTGGCTTCTTCCGAGCAGCCGAAGGACACCCGATCCGCGCGCGAGGCGGTCATGATCAGCGTGCGTTCGTCTTTCAGCGCCGGGATAAAGCCGCCGGAGTAGCACGACGAAATCACGATGATCTTGTCGCGATTTTTCAGCGGCGCCAGTACAGCGGCGAGTTCATCGGCGGGCAGGTCGGCCAGTTCCATGCGCGGCTGGTCGAGCACCAACTCATGCTCGGCGGTGCCGTGGCTGGTCAGGTAGATGAACAGCAGATCTTCCGGGCCGCTGCGTTCGGCCAGCGTTTGCGCGGCACGACGCAGGTTCTCGCGGGTGGCCATCGGCCGGTCGCCGAGGTGGTCACGGTGGTTGACCAGACGGACCTGGCCATAAGCGCCAAAGCGCGTGTTGAGCATGTTGGCGACGTAGTCGGATTCGCGCAGGAATACGCTTTGTTTGCCGTCGCCGCCGAGGGTCAACGTGTACAACTCGACCGCCGGGGTCGACGCGGGAATGGCGGCCAACGCGTCATCAAGCAGACGGCCCTGAGCGAGCAAGCCGAGTTCGAGCGTATCGGGCAATAACTTGCCGTCGGCGTCGCGCACGCGCTGGCCATTGACCCAGGTGCCGCTCATCACACTGCCATCGGTGAGCACCAGGGTGCCGCGTCCGGAGTAACTGTCGTTGTCGAAGCCGCCGATGTAAAAGCTGCCATCGGACAGGTTCAAGCGGCCCTGACCGCTGAAGCGCCAGTCGCTGAACGTGCCGATGTAATGGCTACCGTCGGCGCCGATCAGTTCGCCCTTGCCGGTCAGCGCGCCTTCCTTGAACTGGCCGAGCCAGACATCGCCGTCGGCGTTTTCGTAGCGACCTTTGCCGTGCAGTTGATTGTTCTTGAAGCCGCCGACGTAGATATCGCCGTCCGCGCTGTTGAAGGTGCCTTTGCCTTCCAGCTGACCGTTGACGAAATGCCCGCTGAACGAGTTACCGCTGGCATCGCCGCGCTGGCCCTCGCCGTTGGGCTTGCCGTGGGCGAACTGGCCTTGATAGGAGCTGCCGTCGTCCATTTCCAGACGGCCGAGCCCGGAATATTGATCGGCCTTGAACTCGCCACGGTAGGTCATGGCGTTTTCTTTCAGGGTGCCTTCGCCTTCGCGGCGTCCCTGTTTGAAGCCGCCGGTGTAACTACTGGCGTTGGTGGTCAGGCTGCCTTGGCCGTCGAACAGGCCTTGCTGAAACTGTCCGCGATAGACCTCGCCGTTGCTGCCATGCCATTCGCCCTGACCATGCCACTGACCCTTATCGAACTGCCCGGCATACCAGCTGCCGTTGGGGTAGTCGACGCGGCCCTGACCTTGCAGCAAGCCATCGACCAGTTCACCACGATAGCGTCCACCGTCGGGCAGGCGCGCATCCGGGGGCAGCAGCGATTCGCCGTCGCCGCACGCGGTGAGCATCAGGGTCAAGGCAAGGGGTGCAAGACGAGCGAGTGAGCGCATAGCGGGATCCGGGCAATTAGGCGACCGAGTATGCCGCAGCTATGTGACCTAATGCAGCCGGTAAAAACAGTGTTGACGCGAAACAGCGTGCGCTGCTTCGCATCCAGAACCATCAGACGAAGCAGAGCGACAGTGGTTCGGCGATATAGGCCGGTTTGTCCGAGCCTTCTATCTCCAGTGTCGCGGTGGCCTTGAGCAGCCACTGGCCCGGTTTTTTCTCGGTCACTTCGCCCAGATCGACCTTGAGGCGGACCTTGGAATTGACCTTCACTGGCTGGATGAAACGCACGCTGTCCAGCCCGTAATTGACCACCATCTTCACGCCTTGCGGCAGAATCAGGATGTCTTCCATCAATTTCGGGATCAGCGACAACGACAGGAAACCGTGGGCAATGGTGCTGCCAAATGGCGTTTGCGCGGCTTTGACCGGGTCGACGTGAATGAACTGATAATCACCGGTGGCTTCGGCGAACAGGTTGATGCGTTCCTGATCGATGGTGAGCCATTCGGAACGTCCGAGTTCCTTGCCGACATAATCTTTGAGCTCTGCAACGGGAACATAGGGCATTGAGACTCTCCTTGGGTTCATCGGTTTTATAGTTTTTCAGGTGGGGGATTTGACCGCCCTGCGAACCACTGTAGATCATCATGGCGATTTGCTCCGGTCAACCGACCATGCTTTTGGCGAATGCCGATCCATAGCGCAGGCGTGCTTATAATGCCGAGCCCCTGCTGGGTGAAAAGTAAGACGGAGATGTCGGATGTTGCTACGTGGCCTGACCCTGCTGGTGCTGTTCCAATTGCTCGGCACGGCGCTCAATCATTTGCTCTTGCCAGTGCTGCCGGGGCCGATCATCGGTCTGCTGCTGTTGCTGGTCTTCCTGATCGTTCGCGGTGAAGTGGGGGAGCCGCTGAACCTCGCTGCTGGCAGCCTGCTGCGCTATCTGCCATTGCTGCTGGTGCCCCCGGCCGTGGGCGTGATGGTTTATGCGAGCGACATTGCCGCGGATTTCTGGGCGATTGTCGGTGCGTTGGTGCTGTCGTTGATCCTGTCGATGGCCTTCGCCGGGGTGCTGATGCAACGCCTGGTCAAACGGCACGCCCCCACGTCGGAGGAGTCCTGATGCTCTTTGACTGGCAGGGCGCCTGGGCCTCCGTTATCCATCATCCGCTGTTCGGCATCGGCATCACCCTCGGCGCCTATCAACTGGTGCTGGCGGCTTTCGAGAAAACCCGCTGGATCTTTCTGCAACCGGTGCTGGTCTCCATGCTGTTGGTGATCGGTGTGCTGGTCGGCTGTGGCCTGACCTATGCCGAATATCGCAAGAGCACCGAGATCCTCAGCATTCTGCTTGGCCCGGCGACCGTGGCACTGGCGGTGCCGCTGTATCTCAACCTGCGGCGTATTCGCCAATTGTTCTGGCCGATTTTTACTACGCTGGTGATAGGCGGGGTGGTCGCGACGGGCATGGGCGTGTTGCTGGGCTGGTGGTTCGGTGCCGAGCACATGATTCTGATGACCATGGCGCCGAAGTCGGTGACCTCACCGATCGCAATGCTGGTGGCTGAGCAGATTGGTGGCGTTGCGGCGCTGGCGGCGGTATTCGTGTTGATCACCGGGGTGATCGGTGCGATCTTCGGCCCGGCGTTGTTGACCCGCCTCGGCGTGCACAGTCCCGAGGCGCGCGGCATGGCGCTGGGCATGACCGCGCATGCGGTCGGCACGTCGGTGGCGTTGCAGGAAAGTGATGAGTGCGGCGCGTTTGCGGCGCTGGCGATGAGTCTGATGGGCGTGGCCACGGCAGTCTTCCTGCCGCTGGCGGTGTCGATGGTGGTGTAAGGAAATGTCTATGAGTCTGCCGCTTTTCCCGCTGAACACCGTGTTGTTTCCCGGCTGCAACCTCGATTTGCAGATATTCGAGGCGCGCTATCTCGACATGATCGGCCGCTGCATGAAGCAGGGTGGCGGTTTCGGTGTGGTGTGCATCCTTGATGGCCACGAAGTCGGCGTCGCGCCAGAAGGTTTTGCTCGGGTCGGCTGCGAAGCGCGCATCACCGACTTTCAGCAGCAGGACAACGGCTTGCTCGGCATTCGTGTGCAGGGCGGGCGGCGGTTCGCGGTGTTGCGTACCGAGGTGCAGCGCGATCAGTTGATCCTCGCCGATGTCGACTGGCTGGATGACGAACCCGAGCAACCGTTACAGGACGAGGATGCTGATCTGGTGGCGTTGCTCAAGGCACTGGCCGAGCACCCGATGGTGGAAGCGCTGGACATGGGCACTGAAGCGCTGGGTCAGCAATCGCTGGCCAATCAGTTGGCCTATCTGCTGCCCTTCGCCGAAGAAGACAAGATCGATCTGTTACAACTCGATGATCCCCAGCAGCGGCTGGATGCAATTCATGCGCTGCTCGACGAACTACAAGGTGAATTGTTCGCCTAGTTGCACTTTGAATTAACTGATGGCGCCTGCCAGCATTGTTTTGCTTTTGTCTTTGTCTTAATTTCAAGTTGTCCGCAGGAAGCGGATAACTTGAATAAAAATAAGGATGAAAGCATGACTGTCTATGAAGATGAATGGGCGTTTTGGGATGATATTGCCGGCAAGTATATTTTGAAACATGCCGAGACGGATCATAACGTTAGCCACGTGATTGAGGCGGCATCCACTTATGCGGACCGGATGGTAATAGCCCGGCGTAAACGAAAATCTGAAAAAGTTCCTGGCGGCGAAGTGCCACGGATGTCGGCGTCCGCCACCAGCGTAGTGACTGCGACTGCGGTTTGATTATTTCCTTTTTCAGCATTGCCTGTCGTCGTGGCTAATTGACGGCGGGGTGTTTACAGGTGGGCAATCCCATGGCTTTAGCAAAAACAAATAACCAGACATTCACTGCGCATCTTTATCTTGATGGCCGGCCAGTGGTACTTAATCAACTACGTCTGCAACAGGCTTTGCGTGACCTTCGCATAACCAAGGCAGAAAAACTGGATGCCGAAGTGGGGTTGGCGGATTCGCGCGTGTCCAGCTTCATAACGCTGGCTGACCATGATGACGACACACCACTGTTGTTGAAGTTCGTCCCAAAGGGTGACGTATATGCAATCAGCCTTGTGCTCGCGGGAATATTCGATGGTGCGCGGTTATTCATAGAGGACAAGACTCATAATCTGTTGGCCAGTACCCGTGCGCCAGAGCAATACTTTTCAATCAGCAAGTCTGGTGCTTCAAAGGCCTCCTTCAGTGATATCGAATCCGGTCCTGCCTATCTGGAGTTGATCCGCGAACCTGATGACAAGCCCTTGTATCGCCATATAAGCAGCGGAATGAGCACATTCCTCGACGTCGATCCTAACAGGACGGGGCATAACGCCTTCAATCACAAACCGGCAATATTTGTGATCAAGGTTATCCAATAGCGCCCAGCCGCTACTCCATAAAAAAGGCGCCATTCATGTCTGGATGAATGGCGCCTTTTTTCAGGTTCGGTAATGCTCGGGTACCGGCCAGGTCACATCGTTGGAGTAGCTGTTTTCACCTTTGGGCAGCTTCAACACAACGCCATCGGCGTGGGCTATTCGATTGATCAACTGGTCATATTCGGTAGCGCCATACCGCATGAAATCGGCTCCTGCCCATGTGGCTTTCTCGATAGCCTCAGCGTTGTCCCCGGCCTCGCGCAAAATATCCTCGACTCTTGCCGCTTGGCTCAGGTCCGAGTTCACCAACCAGATCCTCTCTGCACTGATCCCACGTGTGGGCATTGATATCCGGCCTTCCAGTTTGTCCCCGTCAAAATCCTTGTCGTTCAGATAAATGTTTTCGACTCGCGGGACCACTTCAATGCCGCGGGTGTCGATGACATACACAAAGCCCAATGTTTGTTTGCGACGGAGCAATGGATAGTCACGCGAGTGATCCATTTCAAAGGATGTATCAGATTCTTCAGCCGAATTATGTCGATACCCGCTAGAGGAATCACTGTCAGAAAAATGCCCTGGATACAGGTTCGCCTGAGTGTTGTAGTGCCGAGGGTTGGAGTAGTAATCAAATCCCGTGTAGCTCAAAGCATTGGCCGCACCGAATGTCGCGCTAAAGGCCGATTTGGTCGTGGAATCGGAGGGATTCCCCCTTAACTTCACCAAGCGTTTGTCCCGAGCCAGTTCGAAGGGCGTGCGCAAATCGGCGCGGAACATGGCGGGAATGTCCGTTCGATAAAGGTAGTCATGCTGATTGCGCTGGTAGCCGGCATGTTCCAGATAGCTCTTCAGAAAGCTCTCTTCATAGCGCTGCTCAACGGGATGCGAGTCGAAGTAAGGGGTCTGGCCTCCCTCTCTCATTCTTAGAATAAGAGGCTGCAATTCTTCTGCAATCTGCTCAAAGCGGCTGTCGTCCGACAGATTCTGAGTCAGGCGTTTGTGCTGTTCGGCCCATTCTGGGAACCGCCCATGCTCCATGTCTTGTCGCAGTCGGTTTTGCTGAGCCATGCTCAAGTTGTAGCTGCGCAGGATTTGCGCACGTTCCGTCTCGGACTTCTGTGGATAAGACCATCTCGATGAGTCGCTGAGAAATTTGCGCGTATCCGGCTCGTTGAAACGCGTGGCCCAGTCTGGTGCTTTTCCCAGGGCTTCTGCTTCGATTCGAAAGACCAGGGCCTGCGCGCCCTTCAGGCGGTATAGGCTCCAAATATCACCATCGCTCCAATGCGCAAGTTTGAGCGGGACAGATGTATCGCCCCGTGCCTCGTCCGGATCAACCCGAATCAAGCGTCGATGCTCATCGATAAAGGCGAAACCTGCCTCTCGCTTCACCACGATGAACTCAATCCACTTGCCATACGGGCCAGCGTGCTCCACCGCCCGGTGTTCGTGAACTGAGTAGTATCCCCGTGCATCCACGGTATAAGACGAGGCGTATTGCATCGGGTCGTAGTATTCGATCGGCTTGTTCAGGCTCCAGACATTACTGTCGGCCACGCGATAAAGCGGAGGTCCTGATGGCACCCGCTCACTGGGTAACCGGGCGCGGTAGGTTTTGATCAGATCGTGAAACGCCACCATCACCGTCAGTCCGGCGGCTGCCCCGTCGTCGTTGGCGATGTCAGCGAATGTTCGACCCTTGTACACCTTCAATCCTTCGGCATTGTGACTCAACGACTCGTCGACATTCTGCAAATAGGGCTCCAGAGGTGATGTCGCTGCTCGACGTTGAGGTGTCTGCGTTTCGGGCATTTGCGTAATCGTAATGCCGTGCTCGACTCTCTCGGTGCTGCTGTGAGGACTGTCGGAGTGAATGCCCGGCGATTCGGTTGAACCGTCCGGTTTGATGCGTCCAGGTAGACGGGAATCCAGTTCGACAGGACGATCGTAGGGCACAGGCCGGGAGGTCGAGGTGCCGGGCGTTTCGGGTGTGGGGGATGGGCGCAGCGGCCCGGGTTTTTGGCGCATAAATGTCACTCCATGTGGTTGAGCCAGCCATCCAATGGCTGAACAGGGTCAGGGCCGGTCGTGCTCGGGTACGGCCAGACAATGTCGTCGGCGAACGTCTTGTCGCCTTTGGGCAGATCCAGTATCACGCCGCCAGAACCGGCGATTTCATCGATAAGGCTGTCATAGGCGTTGGCGCCAAAATACCCGGCAGCACGACTGTCGGTTCCCGCCCAGGTGGCCTGCTCGATGGCCGCGACCCGGTCACCCGCCTGTGTCAGCACATCCTTGACCCGGGCGGCTTTTGTCAGGTCGGAACGCACCAGCCAGATCCGCTCGGCACTGATGCCGCGTGTGGGCGTGGAGATATGCCCTTCCAGGTCGTCGAAGAGGAATGTGCCGTTAGCGGGGTTGAATGCCTTGTTTTCCGCCCCCGGCACCACTTCCAGGCCTCGGGTATCAATGGCGTAGACGAATGACGTGGTTTGCTGGCGGCGCGTGGATACATAATCTTTCGAATCATCGAAAACGAACGAGCTGTCAGAGTCGGTCTCGTCGCCGGTTCGTTTACCCTCCGACACCGAACTGCTGCCCGAGTCGGAGGATTCGCCGGTTCGTGTTTTCGAGCTTTGAGGATTCACCCCGGGAAAGCGATTGGCCTGCGAGTTGTAATGCAGCTCGTGATAGAAGCCGCCCTTGGTCGCCGCGTAGGCGGTGGCGTCATGCAGTCCGAACGTTGCACTCAATGCGCGCTTGTTCGTGGTGCCCTTGGGATTGCCTTTACGGTGCATCATTCGATCATCCCGCGCCAACTCGAAGGGTAATCGGGTTTCGCCGCGGAACATCGCCGGAATGTCGGTGCGATATAACATGCCGTGGCGGGTTCGCTGGTAGCCGAGGTGGGTCGCGTAGTCGGCCAAAAAGGCGTCGCTGTAGCGGGTGGCGGGCCAATGGTGGGCGAGGGCCAGCCCTTGACTCCGTAATTCCTCAACGTAGTTTTCCAGCTCCTCGCCGATCAGCTTGAAGCGCTGCTCATTGGTCGCATCGAGCGTCAGGCGTTTGTGCTGTTCAGCCCATTGCGGTATCTGGCCGTCGCCCGACTCTGTGCGCAGCCGACACAGTTGGTTCTGGGTCAGGTTATAGCTGCGCTGCAATTGCAGGCGCTGGGCAAGGGTCATGTGTGGATGCAGCCACTTCAAAGAATCAGCGACAAACAGATGGTCTTCGGTGTTCTGCGCGCGAAGAGCCCAGTCCGGTGGCTTACCGGCCGCTTGTGCTTCTGCGCGGAAGGCGGCAATCCGGGTGTCATCCAGAATGTACATGCGCTGGATGTCCTGATTCGACCATTGCGCAAGTGGCGCATCGGCTTTCCTGTCGCGTTTTGCCTGCGCGGGATCGATGGCAATCCAGTGATGCTCCGGATCCTTGATGGCATAGCCGAGGATGGCGTCATCGCCGCTCGTTTCGAGAGCGCGAAAGGTGTAGTAACCGTCAGCATTCGGTGTCGCGGAAAACGTGTAGTCATCGACGTTGAGGAGGGTGAGGTGCCGATCCAGGCTCCACAGATGGCCTTGCGTGGTCCGGTAAATGGGTGGGCCTGGTGCCAGGCGCCAGGAGGACATCGCCCGATAGGCCCTGAGGTCGGCATCATATTGAACACAAACGTGGTGTCGGCCTTCTGAGCCTGGCAGTCGCACGTCCACCCAGTCCTTGGCGAGATAACGCCGGATACCGGCTTCATTCGGACCTGGCAGATCGCCGAAATACGGATGGGCGAAATCTTCCAGCGACATCATCGAAAAGTCCTGTCTGTCTGTGGGGGATCTCGATGTGACGCTCACTTCGATGGGTGAGGTTTTTGCTTGGGAGGTCCCGGGTTCCTCCAGACGAGCTCGCTTGGGTGAAGAGGGCGCCTCGACGGGTATAGGCCCCGGAATGTTTTCAGGGTTTGCAACTATCGCTCTGCTCGGCGAATGATCTGCGGAGGCCAGTGTTGAGGTGGCGGGCGTTTCGACTGAAGGTGATTTAGGCCGTAGCCCGGGTTTTTGACGCATGAATAAACTCCGTTTTTTGCGAGTCAGCCTGTCCGTAGGCTGAGGAGGACGGGTGCCCGTGTGGACGTCAGGTCCATACGGGCACGTGGCGAGGATCAGGTCTTGTCGTTGGAAAAGACCAGGTCTTGCGGGTTGATTCGTATCTGTGGATCGCTGGCCAGCGCCCAGTGTTTCCTTACTGCGTTGTAAACCACCGTACCGATCGTTCCGGCGTCGATTCCGACGTGGGTTACATGAACCCTTGCTGCCAGTTCGTTTCGCTGTTGATGGGCATTGATCTCGGCCAACAGAGCTTCGATATCGGCGTAGCCACGTGCATCGATGACGTAAAGCTGCAGCACTTCAAACAACAGCGACACTTCATAAATATGGCCGGCCGAAGTGGCCACGCTGATGGATTCCACCGGGACGTCGTCTTCGATATCGGGCAATTCGACGGTGACGCTGGCGATGTGCAGACGATTGCCGTCCAGTTGGATGTCGTCGCGGGTGACCGTTTCTTTCATTTTGTCGGTGTACAGCGTCCAGGTCGACGCATCGGCGGTTTTCGCTGCAGCGCCTGGCGTCGAAAGGCGAATGATGGTGTTGCTGGCCAGATGGACATCGTACATCGAGCTCTGGCCATCGAGTACATAGATGCCGGTGTGCGAACCGGTGTCGATGGTGATGCGACTGGGTTCTGCCGTTATCAGCGGTTTCACGCTGGCCAATGGTCTGACAAAGCGATAGTTGCCATTGCGTTGCTTGAGGCAACTTCGCGTGCTGCGTACGCGGGTGCCGGGGTTTTTTACATCGTCTTCATAATCCAGTGCGGGAACTTGCAGGCGGTAGGAAACCTGGTCCTGCAGCACCAGCACAACATCCTGCTGCAGGCGTGGGGTGGTGACTTTCAGGTTGTTTCTGCCGCTGTAACCGGTGGCTGCCGCGATGGGCTGGACCACACCTTTGAACATGACCAATTTCGACGGCAGGGAGACCGACAGGGTGAAGTCTGTGTAGTACAAGTGGGTCGTCCCAGAGACGCCTTTGCGCACCTGCACCTCATAACTGACCTGCACATCGATGATTTCGGCGTTGTCGAATTCCAGATAAACAGTGCGGGACGTTTCGGCGGTATTGCGCTGGGCAACGAATTCCACCGGACGCTCGGTGCGAGCAACAAAGTGCTGCTTCAAGCCCTGTTCGGCGATCTCGATCATGCCGCCGTTAACGATTTGCGGTGCAGCGGCGGGTTGGCCGATGACGACAACGACGGGGGTTATATCCTGCTGCAGCACCTCACCTGGCTGCTGGGGTAGCTGGACCAGCAGCTCATAGCCATCCTCGGTCTTGAAACGGAAACGGTCATTGTTCAACAGGCGTTTGCCATCGACCCACTGGTAGACATTTTCGAGTGTCAGTACATGTTCCGGGTCGTTACCATCCTTGCCGCGCAATGAGCTGATCACCAGCGCAGTGCCGACGATCTGCCAACGCTGGATGACCTCCGCCGGCCAGCCGAACTCGATCAGACTCGACGCTTCAGCGTCCTCGTTGATGGTCGTGCGGGCGTTGCTGCTGGCGATGTAAAAACGATCTGCGCCGCTGCCGCCGTCCACCCGGCAGTCCACTCCGTAGACGGCAATCGTGTCATCGCCTGCGCCGGCGCTGATGCGGTCGTAGCCATTGGCGGAAATCCGGTTGGCCGCGTCGTTTCCGCTGACGCGGCTGGTGCCTCTGCGCAGGGTCGAGACGTTTTCGATCGACGTGAGCTGCGCGACGTCAACGGCATTTTCCTCAGGATCAAGACCGCGCAGCGCCACCCTGCCACTGTGCAGGTTGATGTCGTGACCGATATGGCGGGTGTCGCTGAGCGGGCGGCTGCCTTCGAAGGCCAGGGTGTCGGCACCTGCGCCGCCGTCCAGCACATTGAGGTGGGCCGGTTTGCTGGTGAGGTTCAATTGCTGCTCGGTAATGTCCTGATAGAACGCATCGTCCCTGTCGCCTCCGGTCAAAGCCTTGTGATCCGCGCGATAGGTGAACAGATTGGGCTTGTCCCGGACCCCGATAACCCGGTCATTGCCGTCACCCAAGCGCCAGAAAATGCCTTTGTCATCACCGGCACTGCCCGACACTTTGCCTTTGAGGTTGGCGGGCAGGCCTTTGCCGGCATCGATCACGTCATCGCCGTCGACAACCACGGCCTGGTTGTCGAGCTTGAACGGTTGTTGGCCAGCGCTTTCGTCCCACTGGTAGCGCCAGATTTCAACGGGCTTCAATTCAACCTGAAAGGCACCGTTGATCACGTGTTCGATGGTGTGTTTGTAGGCGTTCTCCAGCATGTCCTTGGCCGACAACTGCAGTTGTCGCTGGTGGTCCCGATAGCCCTTGGCGAGCTTGAAGCGATCCAGTACGTCCTGGTCCAGTTCCTTGTTGGTGAAGGCGAACCAGCCCGAGCGCATGCGTTCTTCAAACGTCAGTTCGATGTAGTCATCGATGTCGTCCACCACTCGGGCGGCCTGGTAGATCATCGAGGCGGCGATAAGCAGTCCGGCGGCGACCAGTCCGACCGGCCCGGCGACGCTGCCAAACCCGGCCAGTGCGGCGACGCCCAGCACCAGGCTGATACCCGCCCCGGCGACGCTAAGACCGCCGCTGACGTAATGATCCTGGGCCTCTTTGCCCTGCGCCGCGGCGGCGGCATTGAACGACTTGATGGCATCGACAATGTCGAAGGGCAAGGTGATGGCGCTGGCGAACATCCCGGCACCGCGGCTCATGTATTTGCCCACCGAGGTCAGCGGGAAATACTTCAGCGCGTTGCCGCCGTTTCTGAGCATGGCCTCACCGGTCTTGGTCAGCCCGCGTTCGATGATCAGCGAGCCGAACTCGGCGGCGATCGATCCACCCTGGAAAACCGCTTCCAGCGTGTCTCCGTGCTTGATCGCATCAATCATCGCCTTGTAGCCGCTGTAGATGCCGAACGCCTGCATGCCGACCCCGGCGCCGCTCATCAAATAGCTTTTGTTTTTGCTGATCCAGCCCGGGGCATTTTCCAGTGCGTCGGCGCGATGAATATCCAGTTTTTGCGCAGCCTTGCCCAACTGGTTCAGGCGGTCCACCGCGCTGCCGGTGGCAATGGTTATATCGGCGACGAACAGCGGCCCGGCATCGACCGAGCGCTTGCAGGCGATTTCATAAAACAGCATCGCCGCTACATTGCTGTCCGGATTGTCGACGGACAACAGACGCGCCTGCACCCGGTCTGCATCGAAATTGAGTCCGTCGAGAAAGTGTTGATCCACGCGCTGCATGCCGGCATTCGCCGGGCTGATGGCTTGGCCGTGCACGGTCGCGCCCAAGGCCAGGAGTTCGACGCGGCTGGTGAGTATTTCGCCGATGCGCAAGGGGCCGAAATGTTTGTCGAGGGACTTGAGTGTGCGTCGATAAGGGGCGTCAGCGTCGTCTGGCAACACTGCGTTGAGCGTGCCCGCCGGCGGCGCATGGGGGTTGGCCGAGACGCTGACGGGATTGACCTGAACGACGCTGCTATTGGCGATTTGAAGTGGCGGAGCGATAAGTTTTGACATGTCATTAATCCTTTAATGAAAACGCCTGAGCGGTGTTCCTACCGGTGTGTCACTGATGTCGAGCCGCCGGCGTTGTCGACTCGGGCCAGTGGATGGCGTAGGCGAATTCGTCGCCATTGCCCGACAGACTGAGCACAGGTTTGCCGGCGGCTTCGGCGTTGTCGATCAACTGGTCGTAGGCGAATTTGTTCTCGTGTCCGGCATGGGTGGCGGCTTCGATGCGCTCAGCGTTCGCGCCTGCCTGTTCCTTGAGGTCATCGACCCTCACGGCTTTGCTCAGGTGCGAATTCAGCAGCCAGATACGCTCGGCATCCAGTCCTCTGCGGCTGACTGATATCAGCCCTTCGAAGTCATCGGAGGGAAACCAGGTGGGGGGTGTGTCGCGGGCCGCTGAATTGAAACTCATGTTTTCTTCATGAGGCACCACTTCCAGTTCGCGGGTGTCGAGCACATACAGAAACATTTCCCGCTGACGTGTGCGTGTTGATTCATAGCGGCGATCACGATCCCACGGCACCGGGCTTGTGGCGTCGGACCATTCGGACGATGAGCTGCTCTCGGTATCACTGACATCGCTGCCCGAGGCGCTATCGTCAGCATCCCGCCCCGGGTATTTGCTCGTCTGGCTGTTGAACCGCAAGTACTCGGGGTCAGGCTCCCTTGCGTACACCAGGCCTTCTTTGAGGCTGAAGGTTGCGCTCATCGGCTTATGCGTGGTGGCGCCCGGTTTATGCTGGTAGCGCGGTAGCATGAAGCCGTCATTGGCAAGCTCGAACGGTGTGCGTTCATCGCCACGGAACAGCGCCGGCACGTCGGTGCGGTACAGGCAATTGTTCTTGTTGCGCAGATACCCGAGTTTGCCCAGCAGCGCTTCGCGCACCGGCGCGGTCATGCTGGATTCCGGGCTGTACCAGTCATGCCGGGCATCACGCTTGAGGTTAAGTTCCTCGACAGCCTCGCGGCTCAGTTGCTCGAGGCGCTGCGGATGGTCGAGATCGTCGATCAGGTGTTTGTGTGCCTGCGCCCATTGCGGCATTTTCAGTTCGGTCTTCAGGTCCTGTTGCAAGCGGGCCAGCTGGCTGGGCAGCAGGTTATAGGACTGCAGAAATGCTTCGCGCTGTGCAGGATTCATGCTTGGGTGCAGCCAGCGCAGGGTGTCGCGTAGCAAGTCGCGGTGCGGGTTCGTGACTTCGGGAATCGCCCATTGCGGACTCTTGCCGCTGGCTTGGGCTTCGGTGCGAAAACGCACGAGATCCTGGCCATGGATGTTGTACACCTGCCAGATCTCATGGTCTGTCCAATGCTTCAAGAGCGTGGGCTGGGCACCGAATCCGTCTGCGGGCGGATCGACCGGGATCCAGTGACCAAAAGCGTCCATAAAGGCAAATTGCGTGATCGCGTTGTTCGCCCCGAATGCGGGGGCCAGTTCGTAATAGCCTTGGGCATCCGGTGAACGCAGCGATGCCTTGTACAGATTCGAATCGAGGTGGGCGGGTCGAGGCCGTTTCGCGCCGGGGTTGATCCCCGGTTGATCGCCCGGTAGCGGCGCAGGTCGTTTTGTCGAGGCCATGGCGGGTGCCGGATGCTCCGTCAGGCGCCAGGTCAACCGGCCTTCATTCCGGTACAGCGCCGGTCCGGACGCGGACCGCTCGGTGACCATCTTGCAGCGATAAACCCCATCGGCATCCTGGCCGACATGGGTGGTGCGCAAGTCGCCTTCATATTCGACGTCGACAAACTGTCGTCCGACGATCCAGCGAAAACCGTCATCCTCCGCCGGTTTCATTCCACGCAGGAAGTCGTCACGCAGCCAGTAGGTGTCGGGGGAATTATCGTTTGCGAGGCGGGCAGGGTTCGTCGCCTGCATCGGTTGGATGACCACGGCAGGCGGGGGTCCATCCGCGACCGGCCGGCCGCCAGCGATGTGAACGGGATTCTGGCCACTCGGCAAACCCGGTAGCCGGAAAATCGAAGGGCCACCTGGAGTGAACGGTGTCTCGGTACGCAGGGGCGGGAATGTGCTCGCTTCAGGTTGTTGCGTTGAGGTCTGGGGTGGTTTGCGCGGTGTCTTTGGACTCATGGCGTACTCGAAATCAGTTGATGTATTGAAACCCTCGCTTCGTCAGTTGAATTGATTGTTGGGCAGGCAAGTGCAGGCGGTCTCACTTTAATGGGTGAGAATGTGCCGAAGGGTTTCAAATATGTGGATTTAATCTAACCGGTTTTTCAAGTTATGGAAGGCGCTGGCGTGAGGGTTCGTAATTGATATGTAACTTCGGTTGTTTTTAGTTTGAAGTGTGCGAAGTTGCGGTTTGGTAAATAAGGATTCTTACCGTGGGCGAGTAAGTTTGAATAAGAGAACAGCGCTGCTCTTGTCGGAGAATTCCTAAAAGAGCAGCGCAGAAGGATTAAGGCTTGTGTATCGCCAGATTCAATAGGCGTAACGCAACAAGGTATGAGGCAAGTGCCGCAGGACGAAAAATCCGAACAGCGCCAACATTGCCGGCAGGATCAACCACCAGATCTTGAACGGCATGGGATTGAGTGGGGTTTTACGCTGGCTCAGCCACAGGGCGGCAGCGCAGACACAGGCGGCAAGCATGGCGCCGGCCAGCACGTCGGTTGGCCAATGAGCGCCCAGATAGACCCGCGACAGGGCGATGGAGAGGGCCGGAATACAGGCGATCAGCAACCAGGTCAGGCGCATGCGTGGCGGCTGGCCACGGCCGGCGAGTACCGCCAGGGTCAGAAACAGTGCAAACGAACCTGAGGCATGACCACTGGGCATGCTGTAAGTGGTCAGTGGGTCGGTCAGCACTTCCGGACGCACCCGGGCGAAGAAGTATTTGGTCCCGGTGTTGGCCAATGCGGTCACCAGCAGCGTACCGCCAACGAAGATCGCATGACGCCATTGCCGGCACACCAGCAACAGGCCGGTCAGCAGGACGCTGAACAGCAGCATGTTGCGGAACTCACCGATCAGGGTCAGTGTGACCGCAATTTCATCCAGCATTGGCTGGCGATGTTCCTGCACCAGTGTCATCACCCCTTGATCGAGCGCTGTCAGGTACGGATAGCCGATGAACAGACCAATCAGAATCAACAGGCTCATGCTGCTGATCCAGATGGTCGCGCGACGGTGGCGACGCAGGCTGCTGTTCACGCTGAGACCGACCATTGCGGCGATGCTGCCAGCGACAATGCCGGCCTCCAGCCAGAACCCTTCAGGCAATGGCAGGCGGAAGGCCGCGCCGGTGGCCCAGCCCGGCAGCAGATAGGCGAGACTCCAGCCGGCGGCCGCCAGCAGGCTGACAGCGGCGAAACGCGGGAAAGGCATGTCGCACATGCCGGCGACCATGGGCAGCATCGGTCGCAATGGCCCGATGAAACGACCGACCAGCAGACTGGCGATGCCGTAGCGCTGGAAATACGACTCGGCACCGGCCATCCATTCCGGATGATGCCGTAGCCCCGGCAGGCGCCGAATGTTCTGGTGGAAATGGCGACCGAGGAAGTACGAAACGGCATCGCCGAGAATCCCGCCAAGGAAGCCCAGCAACAAAGTCTCGCTCAATGACAGGGCGCCGCTGCCGGCCAGCACGGCGACGGCAAACAGCAGCACGGTGCCCGGCACGATCAAACCGGCAATCGCCAGGCATTCCACAAAGGCCACAATGAAAACAGCAGCCGCCAGCCATTGTGGATTGGCTGCCAGCCACCCGGTAATGCTATCGAGCCATGGGCCCATACAGAAAAACTCCAAATCATTAATGGCCTCCTGTAGGAGCAGCCTTCGGCAGCTCCTACAGGAGTGTGTGGTTACAGCAGAAAATAATCCCGGCCTTCGACCTGACCCCGTCGCAACGGGTTCCGCGTGCACCATTGCGCATAGTTGGCGTCGACAAAGCGGTACATCAGGTGCTCGTCACGGCCATGGGGGATGCCCAGGCGGGTGGTTTGAATGATGTGCGAAGGTGCCGGCCCGGTGTCTTCTACCAGAAGGACTTCATGATCAAAACGCTTGGCATCCCACACCGGCACCTTCAGACCCAGCGCTTTGCACAGCAGTGTTTGCCCGGCGCAGAGCTTTTGCGAAAGCCGCGCACGTCCCTGCGCGTCGGGATTGTTCAGCAGCATCTGCGCCAGACTCGCCGGACCGCTGATTTCATCGACCCACGGATAGGCGGATTTGATCAGTACCGCATTGCCCGGCCCCTGCGCACTGAAATTCAGCGAATCACCGCCACGGGCGTAATACATATAGATGTGGCCGCCATCCAGAAACAAAGCCTTACGCTTTTCTGTGTAGCCCAACGAGGCGTGGCTGCCTTTTTCTGCGCAGTAATAGGCTTCGGTTTCGATGATTCGCGCGCTCAGCCACAGATCGCCGACCCGGTGACGAATGACTTTGCCGAGCAGATCCTGCGCCAGCACTTGCGCATCACGGTCGAAAAAGGCGTCCGGCAGCCCTAGCGGCAGGCGTTCGGCGCGGTTGCGAACGGTCAGGTTGGACATGGCAGGCAATGTTTATCCAGGCTCAGGAGGTCGTGATGATAACAACGCGCGGCTTAATTGGGCCTGAACGCCGGCGAATCCGCGTTCATTTCGACCATCCGCCCGTCACCGCTGTTAGTCCCGGGACGCGACAGCTATAATCTGCCGCTTTCCTCTTTGCCAAGACCCCAGCAGACCATGACTGAGTCCGTTCTTGACTACATGACCCGATTGGGTCGCGCCGCCCGCGAAGCCTCCCGGGTCATCGGCCGTGCCAGCACCGCGCAGAAAAACCGCGCCTTGCAGGCTGCTGCCAATGCCTTGGACGCCGCGCGCGCCGAGCTTGCCGCCGCCAATGAGCAGGATCTGGCTGCCGGTCGCGCCAATGGTCTGGAACCGGCACTGCTGGAGCGTCTGGAGCTGACCCCGGCGCGCATCGACGGCATGATCGTCGGTTTGCGGCAGGTCGCTGCATTGCCGGATCCGGTCGGTGCGATCCGTGATATGAGCTTCCGTCCGTCGGGCATTCAGGTCGGCAAGATGCGCGTGCCGCTGGGCGTGATCGGAATCATCTACGAATCCCGACCCAACGTGACCATCGATGCTGCCAGCCTGTGCCTGAAGTCCGGCAACGCGACCATCCTGCGCGGTGGCTCTGAAGCGATTCATTCCAACCGGGCGATTGCCGTCTGCATTCAGCGCGGTCTGGCCGAGGCCGAATTGCCGGCTGCCGTGGTGCAAGTGGTTGAAACCACAGACCGTGCCGCCGTTGGCGCGATGATCACCATGCCCGAGTACGTCGACGTGATCGTGCCGCGCGGTGGCCGTGGCCTGATCGAGCGCATCAGCCGCGACGCGCGCGTGCCGGTGATCAAGCACCTGGACGGTATCTGCCACGTTTACGTCAGTGCCCACGCCGATCTGCCGAAAGCTCAACGCATTGCTTTCAACGCCAAGACTTATCGCTACGGCATCTGCGGTGCGATGGAAACCTTGCTGGTCGATCAAACTGTTGCCAAGGATTTCCTGCCGTCGATGGCCGCCCAGTTCCGCGAAAAAGGCGTCGAACTGCGCGGCTGCGAGCGCACCCGGGCGATCATCGAAGCCGTTGCCGCCAGCGAAGACGACTGGAACACCGAGTACCTGGCGCCGATTCTGTCGATTCGCGTCGTCGACGGTCTGGATCAGGCTATCGAACACATCAACCATTACGGCTCCCATCACACCGATTCGATTGTCAGCGAAAACCTCGCCGATACCCGCCGCTTTGTGGCGGAAGTCGACTCGGCCTCGGTGATGATCAACACGCCGACGTGCTTTGCCGATGGATTTGAATACGGATTGGGTGCCGAGATCGGCATTTCTACTGATAAGCTGCACGCCCGCGGCCCGGTGGGTCTCGAAGGACTGACCTGCGAGAAGTACGTTGTGGTCGGTGATGGCCAGTTGCGCGGCCAGGCGACGGTTTGACTTGACCGGCCTCGACCTGACAGCGCCGCAAACCGGCAACGAGTCCCGCCCCCGGCGCATTGGCGTCCTGGGCGGCACGTTCGACCCGGTGCACATCGGCCATTTGCGCGGTGGGCTGGAAGTCGCCGAAGCGCTGGCGCTCGATGAGTTGCGCCTGATGCCGAACGCGCGGCCGCCTCATCGCGGTACGCCGCAGGTCTCGGCGCAGGATCGACTGGCGATGGTCGAATGTGCGGTGGCCGGATTGCCGCCGCTGGTGGTGGACGCCCGCGAATTGCAGCGGGACAAACCGTCCTGGACCATTGATACCCTGGAGTCGATGCGCGCTGAAATGCCCGCCGAGACCCAGGTTTTTCTGCTTTTGGGCTGGGACGCATTTTGCGGCCTGCCCACTTGGCACCGCTGGGAAGAGTTGCTCCAGCATTGCCATATCCTGGTGCTACAGCGCCCGGACGCCGACAGCGAACCGCCGGATGCCTTGCGCAACCTGCTGGCAGCGCGTTCGGTGAGCGACCCGCTGGCCCTGAAAGGGCCGAGCGGACAGATTGCATTCGTCTGGCAGACACCGCTCGCGGTTTCCGCCACCCAGATCCGTCAACTGCTGGCCAGCGGTAAGTCGGTACGTTTCCTGGTGCCCGACGCGGTCCTGGCCTACATCGATGCGCACGGTCTGTACCGTGCGTCGAACTGAACAAGGCGTGCTTCACTGATACGAATCCACGTGTCGCCAAGCCGCCGAATATACGAGCAAAACGAGTTTTATATGACTGACAAAGACCAAACCAAAGTAAAGCGCAAAGGCACATTCAAGAGCGCCCCGCTGCCAGAACCGGTCAACACCAATGAGCCGCTGAAAGGCGACGAGTTGGTCAAACTGGCCGTGGCTGCCCTGGAAGACGTCAAGGCACAAGACATCCAGATCATCGATGTTCGCGACAAGCAGAGCATCACTGACTACATGATCATCGCCACCGGTACTTCCAACCGCCAGATCAACGCGATGCTCGACAAGGTTCGCGAAGAAGTCAAAAAGCAGGGCGCCAAGCCGCTGGGCGAAGAAGGCAAGGGCGACAGTGACTGGGTGCTGCTCGACCTGGATCTGGTGATCGTGCACATGATGACCGCCTCGGCACGTCAGTTCTACGACCTGGAACGCCTGTGGGCCGGTGCCGAGCAAAGCCGCGCGGCCGACGCCAAGCATCACAGCCCGGAAAACACCCACGAGCATTTCACCAAGCTCAACAAAGACCAGCTGTAAGGGATTGCTGTGCGACTGCGCCTGATCGCCGTCGGTTCACGCATGCCCAAGTGGGTGGAAGAAGGCTGGCATGAATATGCCAAGCGTCTTCCGTCCGAGCTGGCGCTGGAACTGGTGGAAATACCGCTCAATACCCGTGGCAAGAATGCCGACGTGGCCCGATTCATCCGCCAGGAAGGCGAAGCCATGCTGGCCAAGGTCGGGCCGAACGAGCGGATCGTCACGCTGGAAGTCCACGGCAAACCCTGGAGCACCGAGCAGTTGGCGGTCGAACTCGACCGTTGGCGGCTGGATTCGCGCACGGTCAATTTCATGGTCGGTGGCCCGGAAGGGCTGGCGCCTGAAGTCTGCGCCCGTGCCGATCAGCGCTGGTCGTTGTCGCCGCTGACGTTGCCGCACCCGTTGGTGCGGATCCTGATCGGCGAACAGTTGTATCGTGCCTGGACCGTGTTGTCCGGTCACCCTTACCACAAGTAATCCAGCCCACATGTCTCAGCCGATCCGCATCAAGGACCACGAAAAGGACGCACGCCTGGTGCGTAGCCGCGTCGTGTTCGGGGCCATTGCGATCATGTTGCTGATCGGCGTGTTGATCGCGCGGCTGTATTACTTGCAGGTGATCCAGTACGAGTACCACTCGACGCTCTCGGAAAACAACCGTGTCCATGTGCAGCCAATTCCACCGACCCGTGGGTTGATTTTCGACCGCAACGGCGTGGTGGTGGCGGACAACCGTCCAAGCTTCAGCCTGAGCATGACCCGCGAGCGCTCCGGCGACTGGCAGCAAGTGCTCGACGTCATCGTCGAAGTGCTGGAGCTGACGCCTGAGGACCGGGTGATCTTCGAGAAACGCATGCGTCAGGGGCGCCGACCGTTCGAGCCGGTGCCGATCCTGTTCGAGCTGACCGAGGAGCAGATCGCCCGGATTGCGGTGAACCAGTTCCGGCTGCCCGGCGTAGAAGTGGTGGCGCAGCTGGTTCGTCACTATCCGCAGGGCGCGCACTTTGCGCACTCGGTCGGCTACATGGGGCGGATCAACGAGAAAGAGCTGAAGACCCTCGATCCGGTCAACTACAGCGGCACCCACCACATTGGCAAGACCGGCATCGAGCGTTTCTACGAGCCGGAATTGCACGGTCAGGTCGGTTACGAAGAAGTCGAAACCAACGCCCGCGGCCGCGTCTTGCGCGTGCTCAAGCGCACTGATCCGATTCCCGGCAAGGACATTGTTCTGAGCCTGGACATCAAGTTGCAGGAAGCCGCGGAGGCTGCGCTCGGTGGACGTCGTGGTGCGGTAGTTGCGCTCGATCCGAAGACCGGCGAAGTGCTGGCGATGGTCAGTCAGCCGAGTTTCGACCCGAACCTGTTCGTCACCGGGATCAGCTTCAAGGCCTATGCCGAGTTGCGTGATTCCATCGACCGGCCGCTCTTCAACCGCGTGTTGCGCGGTCTGTACCCGCCGGGCTCGACGATCAAACCGGCGGTGGCAATTGCTGGCCTTGATTCCGGTGTGGTCACTGCGTCGAGCCGGGTATTCGACCCTGGCTACTACATGCTGCCCAACTATGACCACAAGTACCGTAACTGGAACCGTACCGGTGACGGTTTCGTCGACCTCGACACGGCGATCATGCGGTCCAACGACACCTACTTCTATGACCTGGCCCACAAGCTCGGCATCGATCGGCTGTCGGCTTACATGAACAAGTTCGGCATCGGCCAGAAGGTCTCGCTGGACATGTTCGAAGAATCCCCAGGTCTGATGCCGTCCCGCGAGTGGAAGCGGGCGACGCGCAAGCAGGCGTGGTTCCCCGGCGAAACCCTGATCCTCGGGATCGGCCAGGGCTACATGCAATCGACTCCGCTGCAGTTGGCACAAGCCACAGCGCTGGTGGCCAACAAAGGCGTGTGGAACCGTCCGCACCTGGCCAAATCCCTCGAAGGGGTGAAGCCGGTGGATGAAAACCCGATGCCGGACATTGTCCTGCGTGATCCGTCGGACTGGACCAAGGTCAACCACGGCATGCAGCAGGTCATGCACGGTGCCCGTGGTACCGCGCGCAAAGCGGCGATCGGCGCGCAATACCGCATCGCCGGCAAGTCGGGTACCGCGCAGGTCGTGGCGATCAAACAGGGCGAGAAGTACGACCGTTCCAAGGTTCAGGAGCGCCACCGCGACCACGCCTTGTTCGTCGGTTTTGCTCCGGCCGACGATCCACGCATCGTCGTATCGGTGATGGTCGAGAACGGTGAGTCCGGTTCCGGCGTTGCCGCGCCGGTGGTGCGCCAGGTCATGGATGCCTGGCTGCTCGATCAGGACGGACGTTTGAAGGCCGAATACGCCAGCCCAATCAGTGCGGAGGCTACGGCCCGTGATGAATAACTTTGATCGCATGCTCTCCAGTGAGGATGTGATGCGTCGCCGCGCGACGCTGCTGCAAAGACTGCATATCGATGGCCCGTTGTTGATCCTGCTGCTGATCCTCGCCGCCGGCAGCCTGTTCGTGCTGTATTCGGCCAGTGGCAAAAGCTGGGATCTGCTGGCCAAACAGGCCACTTCGTTCGGTATCGGTCTGGTGTCGATGATCGTCATCGCCCAGTTCGAACCGCGTTTCATGGCCCGTTGGGTACCGCTCGGTTATGTGATTGGCGTGGTGCTGCTGATGGTGGTGGACATCATGGGCCACAACGCCATGGGCGCGACGCGCTGGATCAACATCCCCGGGGTGATCCGCTTCCAGCCTTCGGAGTTCATGAAGATCCTGATGCCGGCGACCATCGCCTGGTATCTGTCCAAGCGCACGTTGCCGCCGCAACTCAAGCATGTCGGCATCAGCCTGATGCTGATCGGTGTGCCGTTCATCCTGATCGTCCGTCAGCCTGACCTCGGCACTTCGCTGCTGATTCTCGCCGGTGGTGCGTTCGTGCTGTTCATGGGCGGGTTGCGCTGGCGCTGGATTCTCAGCGTGCTGGCGGCGGCGATCCCGGTGTCGGTGGCGATGTGGTTTTTCATCATGCACGACTACCAGAAGCAGCGAATCCTGACCTTCCTCGACCCGGAAAGCGATCCGCTCGGCACCGGCTGGAACATCATTCAGTCGAAAGCCGCGATCGGTTCCGGCGGCGTGTTCGGCAAGGGCTGGCTGCTCGGCACTCAGTCGCACCTGGACTTCCTGCCGGAAAGCCACACCGACTTCATCATTGCCGTACTCGGCGAAGAGTTCGGTCTGGTCGGTATCTGCGCGCTGTTGCTGATCTATCTGTTGCTGATTGGCCGGGGGCTGGTGATTACCGCTCAAGCCCAGACGCTGTTCGGCAAATTGCTCGCCGGCGCGTTGACCATGACGTTTTTTGTTTACGTTTTCGTCAACATCGGTATGGTCAGTGGCCTGTTGCCGGTTGTAGGGGTGCCGTTGCCGTTCATTAGCTACGGAGGAACTTCGCTGGTGACGCTGCTGTCAGCGTTTGGGGTTTTGATGTCGATCCATACCCATCGCAAGTGGATCGCACAGGTTTGAATAAGGTGAAGAGTTCAATGCAAGTTATGCGTGGCTGGGCGACTCGATGCGCGCCATTGGTAGGCCTGATGGGCCTGCTGGGCAGCGTGCAGGAAGCGCTGGCCGGCGAATACGAAGGCTCGCCGCAGGTGGCCGAGTTCGTCGGTGAAATGACCCGCGACTACGGTTTTGCTGGTGAGCAGCTGATGGCGGTGTTCCGCGAAGCTCAGCGCAAGCAGGCGATTCTCGACGCCATTTCCAGGCCTGCCGAGCGGGTCAAGCAGTGGAAAGAATACCGTCCGATGTTCATCACCGACGCGCGTATCGCCCGTGGTGTGGACTTCTGGCGTCAGCACGAGGCCACCCTGGCCCGGGCCGAGCAGGAATACGGCGTGCCGGCACAAGTCATCGTGTCGATCATCGGCGTTGAAACCTTTTTCGGACGTAATACCGGTAATTACCGGGTGATCGATGCCTTGTCGACGCTCGGTTTCGACTATCCTCCCCGTGCCGAATTTTTCCGCAAGGAACTGCGTGAGTTCCTGCTGCTGGCGCGTGAAGAGCAGGTCGATCCATTGACCCTCAAAGGCTCGTACGCCGGGGCCATGGGCCTGCCGCAGTTCATGCCGAGCAGCTTTCGCGCTTACGCGGTGGATTTCGACGGTGACGGCCACATCAATATCTGGAACAACCCGGATGATGCGATCGGCAGCGTCGCGAGCTATTTCAAGCGTCACGGCTGGGTCGCCGGTGAGCCGGTGGTCAGCCGTGCCGATGTCCGCGGCGAGCAGGTCGATGAAGGCCTGACCACCGGCATTGAGCCGACGAAAACCGTTGGAGAGTTGCGGGCGCTGGGCTGGTCAAGTCATGATGCGCTGCGCGATGATATGCCGGTTACTGCATTTCGCCTCGAAGGCGACAACGGCCCTGAATACTGGATGGGCCTGAAGAATTTCTACGCGATCACGCGTTATAACCGCAGCGTGATGTACGCCATGGCCGTACATCAACTGTCTGAACAGCTGGTACAAGCACGGGGCGTCAAGTAATGCGGGCATTGCCTAACAATAAACCCCTGAAGCTGGTGGCATTCGCTGCGTTGGCGGTGCTGGTCGCCAGTTGCTCGACCAGCCGTTCGCCGACTCAGAAAACCACCACGACCGCTGTGCGTGCCCAGCCGGGCCTGGACATCAACCGTGCGCATAAAGATGGCGCGCCGTGGTGGGACGTCGATGTGTCGCGCATCCCGGACGCCACGCCGACCCTGCACACCGGTCCGTACAAGGCCAACCCGTACACGGTGCTGGGCAAGACCTACTTCCCGCTGCAGGAATCGAAGACCTACGTGGCTTCGGGCACGGCGTCCTGGTACGGCACCAAGTTTCACGGTCAGAACACGGCCAACGGCGAGGTCTACGACCTTTACGGCATGAGTGCCGCCCACAAGACATTGCCACTGCCAAGTTACGTTCGGGTGACCAACCTGGACAACAACAAGAGCGTGATCCTGCGGGTCAACGACCGTGGGCCGTTCTATTCCGACCGTATCATCGACCTGTCCTATGCTGCGGCGAAGAAGCTCGGTTATGCCGAAATCGGCACCGCGCGGGTCAAGGTCGAAGGCATCGATCCTCAGCAATGGTGGGCCGCCAAGGGCCGTCCGGCGCCTTTGATGCTCAACGAGCCGCAAGTCGCGCAGAATAGCGCCCCGGTGATCACGGCCTCGGCCGGCACCGTCGAGCAATGGACGCCACCACCGCAGCAACATGCCTCCGACACCGTCCCTGTGCCGATGAGTGCAAAAAAAAACGCTTCTGCACCAGCGTCTGGCCAGTATCTGCAGGTGGGCGCGTTCGCCAACCCGGACGCTGCAGAACTGCTGAGGTCGAAGCTCAGCGGGATGGTGAGCGCTCCGGTGTTCATCAGCTCGATCGTGCGCAATCAACAGACCCTGCACCGGGTTCGCCTGGGGCCGATCGGCTCGCCGGGTGAAATTGCCCAGGTGCAGAACAGCGTGCGCCTGGCCAACCTTGGTTCGCCAAGTGTGGTCACCGAGTAATACGTAGAACTTGATTGACGGTTCACTTGCGGTATCGGGGGGTGAACCAGGTTGTTGGCTCGTCGAAGAACAAAAGCCCGGCAAGGGTGACTGGAGTGAGCAACTGAACACGCGATGACTCGTTAGAAAGTCATCTGATTAAATTTTGTCCGCAAGGACAGTTTCCATTAGCGATTTCGAGAGACGGATGAACATCACCACCTTTGCCAAACGCCTGTGTCTGCTAGTCCCGCTGCTCCTCTCGCCAGCCGCCTTCGCGGCCGAGATGATGCCGTCGCCACCGCAACTGGCTGCCAAAGCCTACGTTCTGATGGATGCCAGCAGCGGCAACGTACTGGTCGAGAACAATGGCGACCAGCGTCTGCCACCGGCCAGCCTGACCAAGCTGATGACCGCTTACATCGCGACTCTGGAAATCCGTCGCGGCCAGATCGGTGAAAACGATCCGGTGACCGTCAGCGAAAACGCCTGGCGCACCGGCGGTTCGCGGATGTTCATCAAAGTCGGCTCGCAGGTGACTGTCAGCGACCTGCTGCACGGCATCATCATCCAGTCCGGCAACGACGCCAGCGTGGCGCTGTCCGAGCACATCGCCGGCAGCGAAGACGCGTTCGCCGACCTGATGAACAAGACTGTGACTGATCTGGGCATGACCAATTCCCACTTCATGAACCCGACCGGTCTGCCAAACCCGGAGCACTACTCGTCGGCTCACGACATGGCGATCCTGGCCCGTGCGATCATCCACGAAGACCCGGCTCACTACGCGATCTACTCGCAGAAAGAGTTCTTCTGGAATGGCATCAAGCAGCCTAACCGCAACCTGCTGCTGTGGCGCGACAAGACCGTTGACGGTCTGAAAACCGGTCACACCGACGAAGCCGGCTACTGCATGGTGTCCTCGGCTGTACGTGACGGCCAGCGTCTGATCGCCGTGGTGTTCGGCACCAACAGCGAAGTGGCTCGCGCCGCTGAGACCCAGAAGCTGCTGACTTACGGCTTCCGCTTCTTCGAAACCCAGACCTTCTATCAGAAGGGCACCGAACTGGCTCAGGCCCCGGTGTGGAAAGGCACCACCAATCAAGTCAAGGCCGGCCTGGCTGAAGACCTGACCATGACCCTGCCAAAAGGCCAGCTGAAGAAGCTTGCTGCGAGCATGACCATGAACCCGCAACTGACCGCGCCAATCGCCAAGGGCGACGTGATCGGTAAAGTCGAAGTCAAACTGGAAGACAAGGTCGTGCACAGCGCTGACCTGATCGCTCTGGATGGCGTCGAGGAGGGTGGTATCTTCCGCCGCATGTGGGATAGCATCCGTCTATTCTTCTACGGCTTGTTCAACTGATTTGTGTTGACCTGCATGGCCCCGCCCCGATCTGGTGCGGGGCCATGCGCGTTATCACGGCTTGCGCTCAAGAGGCCGTTACGCCATGACCGATACCGAAGTAAAGGCGCCAAAGATCGAATTCCCTGTCACGGATTATCCCGTTAAGGTGATCAGCGATACCGGTGTGGGCAACAAAGACAAGATCATCGACATCGTCAAGAAACACGCGACCATCAATGATGAGCGCATCGACGAGCGTCAAAGCAGCAACGGCAAATACACCACCATTCAGTTGCACATCGTTGCCAAAACCCAGGAACAGCTGTACGACATCAACAGCGAACTGCGGGCGACCGGCTTCGTGCACATGGTGTTGTGATGCCGGGCACGCTGGGCTTTCGTGAGCTCGGCCAGATGGCGTACGAGCCGGTCTGGCATGCCATGCAACGCTTCACCAACGAACGCGGCAGCGATGCCGCCGACGAAATCTGGCTCGTCGAGCACCCACCGGTGTTCACTCAAGGCCAGGCCGGCAAGGCCGAACACTTGTTGCTTCCGGGAGATATTCCGGTGGTGCAGGTCGATCGCGGCGGGCAGGTGACTTATCATGGCCCCGGCCAGTTAGTGGCCTATCTGCTGCTGGATGTACGCAAGCTGGGTTTCGGCGTGCGCGATCTGGTCAGCCGCATGGAGCTTTGCCTGATTGAACTGCTGGCCAGCTACGGCGTAATCGCTGCCGCCAAGCCAGATGCTCCCGGCGTCTATGTCGATGGAGCGAAAATCGCTTCTCTGGGTTTGCGGATTCGCCACGGTTGTTCCTTTCATGGCCTGGCCCTGAACGTGGATATGAACCTGGAACCGTTTCGACGGATTAATCCCTGCGGCTATGCCGGGCTGGCGATGACCCAGCTGAGCGACCACGCAGGATCGATTGAATTTGCCGAGGTAAGTGCCCGGCTGCGCGCGCAGCTCGTCAAACACCTCGACTATGCTGAGCAGACGACCCTGACGGGCGGAATCGACTGATATGACTACTGATGCAGTGCAAACCATGATCCCGACGCTCGACGTGACCGAGCGCCCGGCCCCGCGTCCCAAGGTAGAAGCCGGCGTCAAGCTGCGCGGCGCCGAGAAGGTTGCACGCATCCCGGTAAAGATCATTCCGACCACCGAACTGCCGAAGAAACCTGACTGGATTCGCGTGCGCATCCCGGTTTCGCCGGAAGTCGACCGGATCAAGAGCCTGCTGCGCAAACACAAGCTGCACAGCGTCTGCGAAGAAGCGTCTTGCCCGAACCTCGGCGAGTGCTTCTCCGGCGGCACCGCGACCTTCATGATCATGGGTGACATCTGCACCCGTCGTTGCCCGTTCTGCGACGTCGGCCACGGTCGTCCGAAGCCACTGGACGTCAACGAGCCGCAAAGCCTGGCCATCGCCATTGCCGACCTCAAGCTCAAGTACGTGGTGATCACCTCGGTTGACCGCGACGACCTGCGTGACGGCGGTGCCCAGCACTTTGCCGACTGCATCCGCGAAATCCGCAAACTGTCGCCGAACGTGCAGCTGGAAACCCTGGTTCCGGACTACCGTGGCCGCATGGACGTCGCGCTGGAAATCACCGCGGCCGAGCCGCCGGATGTGTTCAACCACAACCTGGAAACCGTGCCACGCCTGTACAAGGCTGCGCGTCCGGGTTCGGATTACCAGTGGTCGCTGACCTTGCTGCAACGCTTCAAGCAGATGATGCCGCATATTCCGACCAAATCCGGCTTGATGCTGGGTCTGGGTGAGACCGACGAGGAAGTCATCGAAGTCATGAAGCGCATGCGCGAACATGACATCGACATGCTGACCCTTGGCCAGTACCTGCAACCGTCCCGTAGTCACTTGCCGGTGCAGCGCTTTGTGCACCCGGACACCTTCGCCTGGTTCGCCGAGGAAGGTTACAAGATGGGCTTCAAAAACGTTGCCTCGGGGCCGCTGGTGCGTTCTTCATACCACGCCGACGAGCAAGCGAAGCTGGTCAAGGCGGAGCTGCTGGGTTCCTGATCCGGCGCTGAATGAAAAAATGCCCGCCGAGGTTTTAACGCCCGGCGGGCATTTTTTTGCCCGGATTACCTTCGCTGCTGATTTTTCCTTCAATCCACGGCGTGGCTGACCCTCTTCTGTTTGCCGCCGTACCTGACTACTGTGTGTGCATGACTTCACAGGGAGATCCAAGGATGACCGTTCGACCGACTCACACACTTTGTCCACACAGAGCCGTGCCCGCACTGCCTTCAGAGGGGCTGGTCGGTGTTATTGCACCTGCCGGTCCCGGTGCTCTGGACACCGACAAGGCGGTGCAATGGATGCGCGCCCGTGGCTATGGGCTGAAGGTGTTTCCCGGTGTCTATGAAAAGGACGGCTATCTGGCCGGCAGTGACGATGTGCGTTTGCGCGATCTGCACGCGGCGTTCGCTGATCCCGAGGTCGATGCCATCATTTGCCTGCGCGGCGGCTACGGCACGCCGCGCTTGCTCGACCGGATCGATTACGACCTGCTGAGCCGCCATGCCAAGCCATTCGTTGGCTACAGCGATATCACCGCGCTGCACCTGGCCATCAGTCGTTACGCAGGATTCGTGACCTTCCACGGGCCGCTGCTCAACGCCGACTTGTTGGGCGACAAGGAGCCACCGACGGTGACTTCGTTCTTCGCCATGCTGCGTGGGCAATTGAAGGCGGGGAGTGTGTTGAGCCATCCGGTGGCGTATCCGTTGACTACCGTCGAACCTGGCATCGCGCATGGGCGCTTGCTCGGCGGTAATCTGGCGATGATCGCCGCAACCCTGGGCACGCCATACGAAATTGATGTCGAAGGGGTGATTCTGCTGATCGAGGACATCAACGAGCCGCTATATCGTATTGACCGGTTGCTGACCCAGATGCGTCTGGCCGGCAAGTTGGCCAAGTTGCGCGGGGTGTTGGTTGGGGATATTGCTGGCGTGGATGTCGAAGCGCTGAACCGCTTGCTCAAGCAGACCTTCGAGCCATTGCGGATTCCGGTGTTATCGGGGTGGCGTAGCGGGCATTGCGATCCGAACCTGACACTGCCGATGGGGGCGCTGGTGCGGCTGGATGCCGGGAAGCAGGAATTGATGCTGGAGCAGGATGTGGTGATCAAGGCTTAGAAGTCGGTTGCCTGACAGTCAGTCTTCGCGAGCAAGCTCGCTCCCACAGGGTTCTGTGAATGACAGATATCCAATGTGGGAGCGAGCTTGCTCGCGAAGGCGCCATCAGCCATACAAACTGACCACTACTGGGAACGCAGGCTTTCCAGCAGTTTATGCGTCGGATACCCGTCCGCCGGCCAGCCAAATGACTGCTGGGCACTGCGAATCGCCTTGCGCGTATTGGCGCCAATAATCCCGTCCGCCGTGCCGGCATCGTAATTGCGCGCACTCAGCAGGGTCTGCAACTCCATACGCTCGGTGCGGCTCAGCGGCAGGTCATCTTTTGGCCAACTGCCGTTGATCAAGCCGCCACCGCTGAAACGCTCGGACAACAGGCTCACTGCCAGCGCGTACGACGAGGAGTTGTTGTACTTGAGAATCGCACGGAAGTTGTCGAGGATCAGGAACGCCGGCCCACGATAACCAGCCGGCAGCAGCAGGGCGGCAGACAGCTGTTCAGAGCCTGCTGGCACCTGACCGCCATTCGGCAGAGTCACGCCCAACTGACGCCATTCGGCGACACTCTTGCGAATCGCGCCATCAGCCAGGGTGTAGTTGAAGCTGCTCGGCAGCTGCACTTCAAACCCCCACGGCTGGCCACGTTGCCAGCCGGAGCTTTGCAGGTAATGCGCAGTTGAGGCCAGCGCATCGGCAGGACTGCCCCAGATATCGCGGCGACCGTCACCGTCGAAATCCACTGCGTGAGTGTTGTAAGTGGTCGGAATGAACTGGGTCTGCCCCATGGCGCCAGCCCACGAGCCGAGCATCTTCTCTGGCGTGATGTCACCCTGTTGCAGGATCTGCAGCGCAGCGATCAATTGCGCATGAGCAAAGCCCGGCCGACGGCCTTCGTAAGCGAGGGTGGCCAGCGAGTTGATCACCGACTTGCTGCCCTGAAACTGGCCGAAGTTGCTTTCCATGCCCCACACCGACACCAGCGCCTGACGGTCAACGCCATAATGCTGTTCGATGCTTTGCAGGATGTCGGCGTACTGACTGATCAGTGCCTGACCTTTACGCACGCGCAGTGGCGAGAGGGCGCCATCGAGGTATTCCCACACTGGCCGGGAGAACTCCGGTTGACTGCGGTCGGCCCGAATCACGCTGGCGTCGAAGCTGACATTGGCGAACGCGCGATCGAACAGCTCCGCGCGAATTCCGGCGGCCAGGGCATCCTTGCGGAAACCGGCCTGCCATTCAGCGAAGGTTTGAGTCGGTTGCAGGTCGAGAGGGTCGGCGGACGGCACTACCGGCGGGATGATCGCTGGGGCCGTTGCGACAGGCGCGGCTTGAAGGGGTTGCGCGTCGGCGGCGGTCGGTTTTTCCGCGCAGGCGACAAGCAGAATGAAGCTGGAGGCAGCGATCAGTTGGCGAACAGGCCAACGACGGGAAAGACTTGGGGGCATGCACAGTTCCAGGAAAACGAATCAGGTGCAGACCTTAACATGCCTGCTGAATGAATCGGCTGCCCAGCCAGAAATTGCATTGTCACGCACAGCCGGACTGAGAATCGTAGCCCCTTTTTCTTGCCCACTCAACTGTCAGTTCTAACAGCTGTTCTATGGATATTTTCAAGCGTTTAATCCTCCTGGTATCGCGCATCTTCAGCCGTCGCGCGTCTCATCTCTCTAGGATGCAGGTGCTCAAATGAAAAGGTTCTCAACAATACTGTTGCTCGCATTGATGGCCGGATGCTCCTCCTCCAATACCCTTGAAAAACAGCATGAGCATTCTGATGGCGCCGCAGTGGAGGTTGGCGCCTCGGCCAATGCTGTCAGTGGAGCACAGTTGGCAGTGGAGTTGGAAAAACGTTATCGAGATACACGTGACAATTGTGGCGCCGCGTCGAAACCTGCTTTCCTGTGTTCCGGGTTGCTGGTGCGTGGCACGGAGCCATCCACGCAGTTCGATGCCTGGAACCCGAGCCCGACGTCAGTTGCCAACGGTGGAGTATCGTTCACCTATTTGCGATCGGATTACAAAGTCAAACGCCTCGCTTATACATATGACAGTGGATTGATCTTTTATCCCATCCTGAGCACGCCACCGGGCAAACAGCTCATAGAGATTTTGTGTTTCTTTCCGGTTGATGGTTCATCAAATGCTCGTCCCAATGGAGGTTGTGCGGCTCATCCCAGATACCCGGTAGCCAGTAAAAGCTGCGAGGAACAGAATCCGATAATTGACACGGCAGCCAAGTGGGCGAGCAAGTATCGAAACGACGCTGCTAGCGGCAATAAATTTGAGTCAATGTGTTCATTTAATGTGCGTGACTCTGTCAATAACCAAGCAGCTGGACGGTTTCTGGAAGGTATGCGTGCTGGCCGGCTGGTTTCTCCAGATGCATTCAACACACCCAACGACACGAAGCTTAAAACCTGGGCGCAGAACATCCCGGGCCAATTGCCGATTGAAGCCTTTTTTTACACCAAGCCAACTGGTCTGGCGGGGGCACAACTTTACCAGCGGCGTTTCCGGGCACTGACAGGGGTGACAATTCCGATCATTTACATCCCGCTGCCACAAACACTTGAGCAATCAGCGTCATTTATCTTTAAGGCGACAGACCAGACTCAATAACAGAAGACAAGAAGCCGGAACGAGGGAAGGGAGGAGGGAAAAGGGTGAATTTCAGGCAGCCAGAAAGTAAGAAGCCTCCCAGCTGTCAGACTGGAAGGCTTCGCGGCGGTAGCTGCCTTTACCCTTGGTTGGTCGTTCCTGACGACTGCGGAACAGGGGCTGGGCGACGATGGATTTGGCCTTGTTGGGGCCATGTTTCGATGGCTTTTTGCTCATGAGGGTTCTCTCGATTGGGTGGGTTTTGCGGGGGAAATAATCTGCCGATGTCAGGCGTCTGTCCAGTCTCTGTTGTGTAGGAATGTTCTGGCGCTTTCGCGAGCAAGCTCGTTCCCACATTTGGAATACATTCCAATGTGGGAGCGAGCTTGCTCGCGAATGGCCGTTATGCGGTAGAGCAGGTTATTCGGCGGGGAGTGTCAGACGCTGGCCAGCCATCAACAACGCCAAGCGGCTCAGGCTCATCCACGGTGAGCCGGCAGCCTGACCTTTGATCTGCGCATCGATACGCTGCGCCTCAAGCAACAACTGCGCCCAGCGTTGCGCCGAGTAGCGTTGCAGGGCTTTGCTCATCAAAGGTTTGCGCTTGTCCCAGACCGGCGGCTTCGCCTGGCTGAAACACTTGTCCAGCGGCGTACCCTGGCTGTATTGCAACGAAATATTAGCCAGCAAGCGCAGCTCCCGCGCCAGCGCCCAGAGAATCACCGGCGGTTCGACACCTTCACCGCGCAAGCCTTCAAGCATGCGCAAAGCGTGAGCCGGTTCGCCGTTGAGCACGGCATCGGTCAGGCCGAACACGTCGAACCGCGCACTGTCGGCCACGGCGGCCTGCACGGTTTCAACGGTGATCTGCCCACCTTCGGCCATCAATTTGAGCTTTTCGATTTCCTGCGCGGCAGCGAGCAAGTTGCCTTCGACGCGTGCAGCAATCAGTTCGACCGCGTCCTGGCTGGCCGATAAACCAGCCTGAGACAAGCGCTGACGAATCCAGCTCGGCAACTGATTGGCGTCCACCGGCCAGATCTGGATGAACTGGGTCTGCTGGCCTTCCACCAGTGCCTTGCCCCACTTGGTCTTCTGCGCGCTGCCATCCATCTTCGGCAGGCTGATCAGCAGCACCGTGTCTTCAGCGGGACGCGAGCAGTATTCGATGAATGCAGCGGCGCCTTTGTCACCGGGTTTGCCCGAGGGCAGGCGCAGTTCCAGCAGGCGCTTTTCGGCGAACAACGACATGCTGGCGCCGGCCTGCAACAACGTGCCCCAATCGAAATTGGCGTCGGCGGCGAAGACCTGGCGTTCATCAAAACCTTGCTGACGCGCAGCGCTGCGGATGGCGTCGGCGGCTTCCTGGCACAGCAGCGGGTCATCGCCGCTGATGATGTAGACAGGCGCCAAAGCACCTTGCAGGTGTTTACCGAGTTGGGCGGGAGCGAGCTTCATAAGAAATGCCGAACGGGGCGCCTGAGCGCCCCGAACGTCTTACTGCTGCGGTATTTCGAGCGGCGACTGGCGCGGGGTTTCCGCTTCAGCCTTTTGTGCCGCTTGCAGCGCATCGGCTTCTGCCTTGGCGCGGTCATTGGCGGCTTGCTGCAGCTGCTGCAGTTGACCCGGGGTCAGTTGCTGCAGACGCAACATCATGCGTTGGACCAGTTCGCGAGTGGTTTCGCGACGGGCGTCGTTGGCTTCCTGATCGGAGCCCACGAGGTTGTTACCGTCGTGAATAAACACTTTCTGAACTTCAAGCTTGTCGCTCAACAGTTGCAGGTTCTTGTCGCCACGGATCTCGTAGTTCAGAACAGTACTGACTTGATACTCGCCCGTACGACCGGCACCGGCGTAGCTGAGGATGCGCTGGCTCTCTTGCTGGTCAGCCAGGAACAGCTTGTACGGAGCACCGCTGTAAACCTTGACGCCGCTCGACTCCAGCACCTGGCGCAGTTGCGTGACCGTCTCGCCGTAGGCGTTACGGGCGCTCAGGTCGAGTTCCTTGATCGACAGTTCGTTGGTGCCGGTACCGCGCAGCTGGAAACCGCAGGCGCTCAACAGAACGGCGAGGCCCATCACCAGCAGATTGCGTTTGATCATTGTGTTGCTCCCCTTGAAACCACGTGGGCCGACTGTACGGCCCGAAAGGTTTTACTTGGCGCCAGGCGAGCCTGACGCCCGATCCAATTAGCTGGCGACGATGTTGACCAGTTTCCCCGGCACAACGATCACTTTACGAATAGTCAGGCCGTCGACGAAACGCAGTACGTTTTCGTTGGCGCGGGCTGCTGCTTCAACTTCTTCGCGGGTCGCGCTGGCCGGCATTTCGATCTGGCCGCGCAGTTTGCCGTTGACCTGGATGACCAGGGTCAGGCTGTCCTGCACCAAAGCGCTTTCATCCACTGCCGGCCAGCCGGCGTCGATGACTGCATCGGCGTGACCCAGCTGGTTCCACAGTTCGTGGCTGATGTGCGGCGTGATTGGTGCCAGCAACAGCGTCACGGCTTCCAGACCTTCGTGAATCAGCGCGCGATCCTGCTCGGTGCTTTGCGCGGCTTTTTCCAGCACGTTCATCAGCGTCATTACCTGGGCGATGGCGGTGTTGAATTTGTGGTTCTGGCCGACGTCGTGGCTGGCCTGCTTGATGGCCACGTGAATGGCGCGGCGCACGGCCTTCTGTTCGTCATTCAGGCTGGCGATGTCCAGCTTGCCCGGCAAGCCCTGAGTGACGTGGGCTTGCGCCAGACGCCAGACGCGCTTGAGGAAACGGTGCGAACCTTCGACGCCGGAGTCGGACCATTCGGCGCTCATGTCAGGTGGCGAAGCGAACATCATGAACAGGCGGCAGGTGTCGGCGCCGAACTGATCGATCATCGACTGTGGGTCAACGCCGTTGTTCTTCGACTTGGCCATCTTCTCGGTGCCGCCGATTTCCACCGGCAGACCGTCGGATTTCAGCTTGGCACTGATGACCTTGGCTTTGCTGTCACGCTCGAGTTCTACGTCTGCCGGGTTGAACCAGGTGTAAGCACCATTGGCTTCGCGACGGTAGTAGGTTTCGGCGATCACCATGCCTTGGGTCAGCAGGTTCTTGAACGGCTCGTTGGAGCTGACCAGGCCTTCGTCACGCATCAGCTTGTGGAAGAAGCGCGCGTAAAGCAGGTGCAGAATGGCGTGTTCGATACCACCGATGTACTGATCGACAGGCAACCAGTGGTCGGCTGCGGATTTTTCCACCAGGCCACCTTCAAAGTGCGGCGAGGCGTAACGGGCGTAGTACCACGACGACTCGACGAACGTATCCATGGTGTCGGTTTCACGCTTGGCAGGCTGGCCGCATTTCGGGCAGCTGCACTCGTAAAACTCAGGCATGCGCGCCAGCGGCGAACCGGCGCCGTCTGGAACCACATCTTCCGGCAGTACCACAGGCAGTTGATCTTCCGGCACCGGCACGTCACCGCATGCATCGCAGTGGATGATCGGGATCGGGCAGCCCCAGTAGCGCTGGCGGCTGATGCCCCAGTCGCGCAGGCGGAACTGGGTGCGCGAGGCGCCCAGTTCTTTCTTGATCAGGGCCACTTCAATGGCGTCGAACGCGCCAGCGAAGTCGAGGCCGTCGAATTCGCCAGAGTTGATCAGCGTACCGTGCTCGCCATAGGCGTCTTGCCACGGGGCCGGGTTACTGTCGCCAGAGCTGGTACGCACTACCGATTTCACCGGCAGGTTGTACTTGTGAGCGAATTCGAAATCGCGCTCGTCGTGCGCCGGTACAGCCATGACTGCGCCGTCGCCGTAGTGCATCAGCACGTAGTTGGCGACCCAGACCGGGAGTTTTTCACCGGTCAGCGGGTGCTCGACGAACAGGCCGGTCGGCAGGCCTTTCTTTTCTTGCGTGGCGACGTCGGCTTCAGCGACGCTGCCGCCCTTGCATTCAGCGATGAACGCTTGCAGCTCAGGGTTGTTCTGCGCTGCCTGGGTCGCCAGTGGATGCTCGGCAGCCACGGCGACATAGGTCGCGCCCATCAGGGTGTCCGGACGGGTAGTGAAGACTTTCAGGGTGCCGGCTTCGCCAATCGAGTCGACGTTGTACGGGAACTGCACTTCCATGCCGCGGGATTTGCCGATCCAGTTGCGCTGCATGGTCTTGACCTGTTCAGGCCAGCCAGTCAGTTCGTCGAGGCTCTCCAGCAGCTCATCCGCGTAGGCGGTGATCTTGAAGTAGTACATCGGGATTTCGCGCTTTTCGATCAGCGCGCCGGAACGCCAGCCGCGACCGTCGATCACCTGTTCGTTAGCGAGAACGGTCTGGTCGATCGGGTCCCAGTTCACGGTGCCGTTTTTACGGTAGATCACGCCTTTTTCGAACAGGCGAGTGAACAGCCATTGTTCCCAGCGGTAGTAATCCGGTTTGCAGGTGGTGACTTCGCGCGACCAGTCGACCGCCAGACCCAGGCTGCGCAGCTGGGTTTTCATGTAGGCGATGTTTTCGTAGGTCCACTTGGCCGGCGCGACGTTGTTCTTCATCGCGGCGTTTTCTGCCGGCATGCCGAACGCGTCCCAACCCATAGGTTGCAGAACGTTCTTGCCGAGCATGCGCTGGTAGCGGGAGATCACGTCGCCGATGGTGTAGTTGCGCACGTGCCCCATGTGTAGCTTGCCGCTGGGGTAAGGGAACATCGACAGGCAGTAGTAGGTTTCCTTGCCTGGCTGTTCACTGACTTCAAAGGACTTTTGCTCGTCCCAGAACGACTGGGCGGCGGCTTCGATTTCACGGGGCTGATATTGTTCGTGCATGGCTACTTTTGTACTGGATAGGGGGGCCTAATCCTCTTCAACGCAGGTGCCGGGGTTGGCCCGGACGAGCTGGAAGTGGAATTACAGGAAGCGCCGTAGCATACATGACCGCGCTCGGCCTAGGGAAACCCTGATTACAGCTGTTTGTCCCGGCAAATCCGTGGCGAGGGCCGTTGGTCGCGGCGTGCAGCCGGTTTGTGCAGCGAAGCTAAGCTCTAACTGGGGAGTGAGTCTTATCTTCAATGAGGTGAGGGATGGTGGAGCAACGGCAAAAAAACGTGACGAAACCCGAGTTGTACGAAAGATTGATCGATCGTCTTGGTATGGCCCTGGACGCATTAAAAACCGCTGACCGGCTGCGCGACGAGCGCCCCTGGAACTGGAATTGCGTGGCTTGAGCCCCGCCGAGTTCAAACTGGTCAAGGCCTATCTGGATCGCAGTGAACGTGAAACGCACGGATGCTTGTCACAGGCAGTGAAGCAGCTCGATGCAGCACATTCGGCCAAGGTCATCTGGCTCAAGGACAAGGCGCCCGGCAGAGACACCGTCAAGGTTCGCTCTGTACAGGCCAAGTAAGCGCATGGCAGGTCAAGAACCGGATCTTTTTCAACAGGATCCCACCTATTGGTTGTAACGCTTTATTAACACTCTTAGGCTTCGGGCATCTGTGGAGATGCTCGATGCCTTTTCGTTATTTCATCAAACAACTTTTGTTACCACCCGGCATTCTTTTGCTGCTGTTGCTGGCCGCTTGGTGGCTGCGCCGCTCACGGCCGCGCCTGGCTGGATTGTGTTTTGCCATTGGCTTTGGCGGAATGTGGCTGATGAGCCTGCCGGTGGTCGTGCAGTGGGGCGCGAAAGCTCTGGAACGCGAGCCACCGCTGGCCCGTGAAGAGTGGGCGACGTTGGCGCAGCGCGCTGACGCGATTGTGGTGCTGGGTTCCGGCCGCGAGCGCGGTGATCTGGCCTGGGGAGAGGATCAGCCGACCGGCGTGGGCCTTGAGCGTCAGCGGTATGCGGCTCGACTGGCGAAGGCATCCGGTTTGCCGATTTTGACCACGGGTGGCCTGCATTACGGTACGCCGCCGACCGAGGCGAAGTTGATGGCGGATTCATTGCGCGACGATTTTGGCGTGACCGTGCGCTGGCAGGAAGGCGAGAGCCGCACTACGTGGGAAAATGCGAAGTTCACGGCCGATATCTTGTTGCCGCAGGGGATCAAGCGCGTGGTCGTGGTGACGCAGGCCTGGCACATGCCGCGATCGGTATGGAGTTTTCAACAGGCGGGTTTTGAAGTGGTGCCGGCCCCGGTCGGATTTCTCGGAACCGATAACGCGAGACCGTTTGGTGGCTGGCTGCCGGAGTTCAAGTCGATCTGGCAGAGCGGGCAGTTGTTGAATGAAGCGGTAGGGCAGGTGGGGTATTCGCTGTTTTACCGCTGAAGATCAAAAGATCGCAGCCTGCGGCAGCTCCTTGGGAAAATACAAATCCCGTGTAGGAGCTGCCGCAGGCTGCGATCTTTGCTTTAAAGCGTTTTCGACATCCGGCTGGCCATCAGTGCCCAGCCAAACAGCAGAACGCACAGGATGATCAATGGCCACGAGCGCCATTGCAGATACGGCGTCAGGTTGTGCATCGGCACCACTTCGCCGTAGAGGATGCCCTGTTCAAACTGCGGAATCTGCTCGGTGATCTGCCCGAACGGGTTGATCAGTCCGGTCACACCGTTGTTGGTTGCACGAATCATCCAGCGCCCAGCCTCAAGCGCACGCATCTGCGCCATCTGCAAATGCTGCAGCGGGCCAATCGAGGTGCCGAACCAGGTGTCGTTGCTGATCGTCAGCAGCAAATCACTGCGCGCCGACAGGCTGGCGGCGAATTCCGGATAGACCACCTCGTAGCAGATGAACGGTGCGATCTGATAACCCTTGGCCTGCAACAACGCCTGATCGGCCGGGCCACGGGCAAAGTCGGACATTGGCAGGTCGAAGAAGGCGATCAGCCCGCGCAATACATCCTGCAGTGGCACGTATTCGCCGAAGGGCACCAGTTTCTGCTTCAGGTAGGTGCCATCGCCTTCGCCCACCACGGTGATGCCATTGAAGAAGCGTTTTTCGTGACGAACGGTTTCGCGGATCGGTACGCCAGTGATCAGCGCCGATTTACGCTCGGCGGCGAAGGTACCCATCATGGTCAGGTAGCCCTCGGCGGACTCCTTCAATACTGGCACGGCGGTTTCCGGCCAGATCAGCAAGTCCACCGGTTTCGAGCGGAAGCTCAAATCGCGATACAAAGCCAACTGCGCGTTGAGCTCGGCCGGATCCCATTTCATGCTTTGCGCGACGTTGCCCTGAATCGCGGCAACACTCAGCGGCGCGCCGGAGGGGCTGGTCCAGGCATGGCCCTTGAGTGCAATGCCGGCCACCCAAGGGCCAACCAGCAGCACCAAACCTGCGGCAACAAAACCTTTGCGGCCGGTTTGCAGCAGGCGTGGGGCGTTGTAGATCAGTGCTGCGGTCAGTGCCAGAACAAACGACACCAGCCACATGCCACCCACTGGAGCGAGTCCGGCCAATGGGCCATCGAGCTGGCTGTAACCCGAGTACAACCACGGGAAACCAGTGAGGAACCAGCCGCGAAACGCTTCCTGGCCGACCCACAAGGCAGCGAACGCCAAGGCATCAGCCACAGGTGCTTCGTTACGGCGCAACCAGCGCGCCCACAGCCAGGCCGGCAGGGCAAAGAACCAGGCGATCGCCGCGGTAAACAGCAGCATCAGGAATCCGGCCAACAGCACCGAAGCGCCGCCGAAATGGTGGATGCTGTAATAGATCCAACTGGTGCCGGCACCAAACAGGCCGAAACCGAAGCACCAGCCACGGCCCAGTGCCTGACGCGGACTCAGCTCGCGCAAACCGGCATAGAACAAGCCGACCGCCAGCAAAGCCAGCGGCCAGATGTTGAACGGTGCCAGAGCGAAAGTGGTGATTGCACCGGCCGCCACGGCCAGCAGGTTACCGGGCCAGCCGGGGCGGGTTGTCCAGCGCATTTCAGTCCTTAGATTTCTTACCGGGCGATAGGGGTCAGTCGCAGCAAATGAATCCGACGGCTGTCGGCGTTCAGGATGCGGAAACGATAGGCGCCGATTTCAGTGATTTCGTTGCGTTTTGGCAAGTGCCCGAACGCGCTCATCACCAGGCCGCCGACAGTGTCGAACTCGTCATCGGAGAACTCGCTGTCGAAGAACTCGTTGAAGTTCTCGATTGGGGTCAGGGCCTTGATCAGGAAGTCACCGCTGGGCAGCGGCTTGATGTAGCTGTCTTCTTCGACGTCGTGTTCGTCTTCGATGTCGCCGACGATCTGTTCCAGCACGTCTTCAATCGTTACCAGACCGGCCACGCCGCCGTATTCGTCGATGACGATGGCCATGTGGTTGTGGTTGGCGCGGAATTCTCGCAGCAACACGTTCAGGCGCTTGGACTCCGGCACGAAGGTGGCCGGGCGCAGCAGATCCTTGATGTTGAAGCTGTCGCCGTTCTCCTTGAGGATCAGCGGCAACAAATCCTTGGCCAGCAGCACGCCCATCACGTCGTCATGGCTTTCGCCGATCACCGGATAGCGCGAGTGGGCCGAATCGACCACGGCCGGGAGGAATTCACGGGGTGTCTGGGTCGCCTTGATGCTGATCATCTGCGAACGCGGCACCATGATGTCGCGTACTTGCAGGTCAGCCACCTGAATGGCGCCTTCGACGATGGCCAGCGCTTCGCTGTCCAGCAGTTTGTTCTGATGTGCATCACGCAGCAGCTCGAGGAGCTCCTGACGGTTCTTCGGCTCGTGGGCAAAAGCCTGGGTCAGTTTACCCAGCCATGACTTCTGCCCGTTGCTCGATCGATCTTCGCTCATAGCGATTACTCTGAATCCTTTGTTGTAACGATAGGGGATGTTTCGGGTTCGTCGTCCGCGTACGGATCGGGATAGCCCAGTTCAGCAAGCAACTCGCGTTCCAGTGCTTCCATTTCTTCGGCTTCTTCGTCATCTATATGGTCGTAACCAAGCAGATGCAAGCAGCCGTGAATGACCAGATGTGCCCAGTGGGCCTTTAGTTCCTTGCCTTGTTCGGCGGCTTCGCGCTCGACCACGGCCACGCAGATCACCAGATCGCCGAGCAGCGGGATGTCGAGAAACTCGTCAGGCACTTCAGCCGGGAACGACAGGACGTTGGTCGCGTAATCCTTGTGGCGCCAGGTGTGATTGAGCTCGCGGCCTTCTTCCTCGTCGACCAGACGAATGGTCATTTCCGAGTCGGCGGTGCGCTGGCGCAGGGCCAGTTCGCACCACAGGCGGAAGTCGGCCTCACTCGGCGCGTTCGCGTCAGTCGCGATTTGCAGGTCTAGCTCAAGCATTTCGCGAGGTGTCCTTGGGGGCATCGTCACGGTTTTCGAAGCGCTCGTAGGCTTCGACGATCCGCTGTACCAAAGGATGGCGCACGACGTCTTTAGGCTGGAAGTGCGTGAAGCTGATGCCCTGCACGTCTTTGAGCACTTCGATCACATGATGCAGGCCGGACTTGGTGCCACGCGGCAGGTCGACCTGGGTGATATCACCGGTGATGACTGCGGTGGAGCCAAAGCCGATCCGGGTCAGGAACATCTTCATCTGTTCGACGGTGGTGTTCTGGCTTTCGTCGAGAATGATGAAGCTGTTATTCAGCGTGCGACCGCGCATGTAGGCCAGCGGCGCAACTTCAATCACCTGACGCTCGATCAGCTTGGCCACGTATTCAAAGCCGAGCATCTCGTAGAGCGCGTCGTAGAGCGGGCGCAGGTACGGGTCGATCTTCTGCGACAGGTCGCCGGGCAGGAAGCCGAGTTTTTCACCCGCTTCAACCGCCGGACGCACCAGCAGGATGCGACGGATCTGCTCGCGCTCCAGGGCATCGACAGCGCAGGCCACGGCCAGATAGGTCTTGCCGGTACCGGCCGGGCCAATGCCGAAGTTGATGTCGTTACCGAGGATTTCCTTCACGTAGCGCAACTGATTCAAGCCGCGTGGGCGAATCATGCCTTTCTTGGTGCGCAGGGCGACAGAGGCTTCGGCGGGGGCGTGATTGTCCAGCTCGACCACGGCCGATTCCTGGAGGAACAGGTGCACGAGGTCCGGCGACAGCTCGGTACCTTTGGTTTCCCGGTACAGGCGGCGCAGCAGGTTTTCCGCAGACGTGGTGTGCTTGGGGTCGCCGATCAACTCGAACTGGTTTCCGCGGTTGCGGATCTCGATGGTCAGGCGCTGTTCGATCAAGCGCAAATGCTCGTCGAATTGCCCGCACAGATTGGCGAAGCGGCGAGCCTCAAAAGGCTCGAGGATAAAACGATGTGGTTCTATGGGTGCGTTCAAGGTCGTATTTAGCCGCCCTGGGGCAATTAAGATGAAATCAAGGATAACGCCAGAGGCCTGGGTGCGAAAGCTCTTAAATCACCACGGTTCATGTGGGAGCGAGCCTGCTCGCGAAGGCGGTCTGTCAGACACATGAATGTTTAATGTGTCGCAGCCTTCGCGAGCAGGCTCGCTCCCACAGGGAAATGCAGTGTTACTGGACCAGCGAGCCGCGCAGCGAGTGCGGTTGCGCCGCGTCGATGTGCACATCGGCGAACTGGCCGATCAGGGTCGGATTGTCGCAGCGGAAGTTGACGATTCGATTATTCTCGGTGCGCCCTTGCAGCTCGCCCGGGTCTTTCTTCGAATAGTCGGTAACCAGAATGCGCTGGATCGAGCCGACCATTTGTCGGCTGATCTCAAAGCCTTGCTGATTCAGGCGATGTTGCAGGGCGTTCAGGCGTTCCTTTTTCAACTCTTCCGGGGTCTCGTCGGCCAGATCGGCCGCCGGGGTACCTGGGCGCTGGCTGTAAACGAACGAGTAGGAGAAGTCGAAACCGACATCGGCAATCAGCTTCATCGTCTGTTCGAAGTCTTTCTCTGTCTCGCCGGGGAAGCCGACGATGAAGTCCGAACTGATACAGATGCCCGGCACCGCCGCACGCAGTTTGCGCAGCTTGGATTTGTACTCCAGCGCCGTGTGGTTGCGCTTCATCGCCGCGAGAATCCGGTCGGAACCCGACTGCACCGGCAAATGCAGATGCTTGACCAGTTCCGGGACGTCGGCGTGGGCCTGGATCAGGCTGTCGGAGAATTCCAGCGGGTGCGAAGTGGTGTAGCGAATGCGGTCGATGCCGTCGATGGCGGCGACGACGCGGATCAGCTCGGCGAGATCAGCCAGACGACCGTCATGGGTCGTACCGCGATAGCCGTTGACGTTCTGCCCCAGCAGCGTCACTTCACGCACGCCGTTTTCGGCGAGGTGAATGACTTCGGCGACCACGTCATCGAACGGCCGGCTGACTTCTTCACCTCGGGTGTAAGGCACCACGCAGAACGTGCAGTACTTGCTGCAGCCTTCCATTACTGACACATAGGCGCTCGGACCGTCGATACGCGGCTCGGGCAGGTGGTCGAATTTTTCGATTTCCGGGAACGACACGTCGACTTGCGGCATTTTGGTGATGCGCGCGGCGTCGATCATTTCTGGCAGGCGGTGCAGGGTCTGCGGGCCGAAGACCACGTCGACGTACGGCGCGCGATCACGAATCGCCGCGCCTTCCTGACTGGCCACGCAACCGCCGACAGCGATCACCATTTCCGGGTTGGCCAGTTTCAGTTCGCGCCAGCGGCCGAGCTGCGAATACACGCGATCCTGGGCGCGCTCGCGGATCGAGCAGGTGTTGAGCAGAATTACGTCGGCATCTTCGGCACGCGCGGTGACTTCCAGGGCCTGATGTTCACCCAGCAGATCGACCATGCGCGAGCTGTCGTACTCGTTCATCTGGCAACCGTGGGTTTCGATGTAAAGCTTCTTGGCCATGGATTAGGGTCATCACGTGATTCAAAGAACCGCGCATTATAGGGAACAAGCCTTCAGGTTCCTACCGCTGCGCGTCCGGTGGCTATGCTATAGTTTGCGCCCTCATTTTTATCCCCGATGTTATCCCCCCGCCATGACCAAACGCGAAGCTCCAATCTATAAGGTGATTTTCCTCAACCAGGGCCAGGTGTTCGAAATGTACGCCAAGCAGATCTATCAAAGTGATCTGTGGGGCTTTCTGGAAGTGGAAGAGTTCGTCTTTGGCGAGCGCACGCAAGTGGTCGTCGATCCGAGCGAAGAAAAGCTCAAGGCGCAGTTCGAAGGCGTGGTGCGCAGCTTTGTGCCGATGCATTCGATTGTGCGCATCGATGAAGTGGAACGTCTGGGCACCCCGAAAATCAGCGAAGCCCGCGGCGCGGTCGGCAATGTGATGCCGTTTCCGATGCCGATGCCTGAGAAGTAAAACACAAGACCGCGTCGCCCTCATTCGCGAGCAAGTCGAATCGTCGCACCGTCGCTCCCACAGGGGATCTTCTGAACACTGGAGATCTACTGTGGGAGCGAGCTTGCTCGCGAAGGGGCCGGAAAGGTCGGCGCAAAAATCAGGGAAGAGGCGAGAACGGCGTACGCCCATCGGCGCTCTGCAGTTCCATCAGGTATTTACGGAAAATTTGCCCGAGCACCTGGGTCGCGGTTTCGAGGTCTTCGCGAGACATTTTTTCGGAGACTTCGTCGGCCGTGTCCAGCGCGTCTTCAGCGCCGTTGACCGCGGCCATCTTCAGCACGATGTACGCCTGAATATTGTTGGCCTGCACGCCTTCACCGTGGAAGAACATGGTGCCGAGCTTGAACTGAGCCTGAGCGTGGCCTTGCAGCGAGGCTTTTTCGAAATAGCTCAAGGCTTGATTGAGGTCGCGCGGCGCATTCTTGCCGTCGTAGTAGAACTCACCCAACTCGTATTGCGCTTGCGCATCCCCTTCGTCCGCCGCTTTCTGGCAGGCGGCCAGTGCCTGCGTGACGTCTTGCGGCTGAGTATTGAGGGTGCAACGACCCATCGCCGGGATCAACAACGAGTTGCCGCCTGCTTGTGCATGCGCGAGCAGGGGCTGAAGGAGCAACAGGCAGCCCAAGGCAAGGGTGCGGCCGGTGCGGTTCATGGGAATCGACTTACCTCTGAAGGGCACGCGGACCCATCGAGGGATCCAATAAGCGCGCATTATGAAATAAGCAGGGCCAACCTTACAAAGTCTTTACTCGTTTTTCTGCTGCGCGGGGAATATATCGCCCACTTTAGGGGAGATTTTTAGCAGGAGCATCGGAAAAACAGCGTCGATGTAGGTGAATGCTGACGCTGGCGATAGCCAACGTCAGCGGTACGGCAGTTATTTCAGTGCGGCGAAGGCGCGCTCGGCAGCGTCCAGTGTCAGTTTCAACTCGGCTTCGCCGTGGGCGATCGAGGTAAACCCGGCTTCGAAGGCGCTCGGCGCCAGGTACACGCCACCTTCCAGCATCAGGTGGAAGAAGCGACCGAACAGGGCAGCGTCGCTGGCCATCACATCTTCAAAGGTGACGATGTCGTCGGCGCCGCTGAAGTACAGACCGAACATGCCGCCAGCCTGCGTGGTCACGAACGGAATGCCAGCAGCATCGGCGCGTTGTTGCAGGCCATCGAGCAGGCGCGTGGTGTAGTCGGTCAGCTCGGCGTGGAAACCCGGACGGCTGATCAAACGTAGCGTGGTCAAACCGGCGGCCATGGCCAACGGATTACCCGACAGCGTGCCGGCCTGATACACCGGGCCCAGCGGCGCAATACGCTGCATGATTTCACGCTTGCCGCCGAAGCAGCCGACCGGCATGCCGCCACCGATGATCTTGCCGAAGGTGGTCAGGTCTGGATTGACCCCGTAATACGCCTGAGCACCGCCGAGGGCAACGCGGAAACCGGTCATCACTTCGTCGAAAATCAGCACCACGCCATGCTTGTCGCACAGCGTGCGCAGGCCTTCGAGGAAGCCCGGCGCTGGTGGTACGCAGTTCATGTTGCCGGCCACTGGCTCAACGATGATGCACGCCACGTCCTCGCCAACTTCAGTGAGCATCTTCTCAACCGCGTCGATGTCGTTGAACGGCAGGGTCAGGGTGTGTTTGGCGAACGCCGCCGGCACACCGGCCGAGCTCGGTACGCCCTGGGTCAGTGCGCCGGAACCGGCCTTGACCAGCAGGCTGTCGGAGTGGCCGTGATAGCAGCCCTCGAACTTGATGATGCTGTCACGGCCGGTGTAACCACGGGCCAGACGGATCGCGCTCATGGTCGCTTCGGTGCCGGAGCTGACCATGCGCACCATGTCCATCGATGGCACCAGCGAGCAGACCAGATCGGCCATCTCGGTTTCCATCGCGGTCGGCGCGCCGTAGGACAAGCCGTGTTGCAGTTGATTGCGCACCGCGTCCAGAACATCCGGGTGGCTGTGGCCGAGGATCATCGGACCCCACGAACCAACGTAATCGACATAACGCTTGTCGTCTTCGTCGGTAACGTAAGCACCTTCAGCGTGCTTGAAGAACAGCGGTGTGCCGCCCACGCTTTTGAACGCGCGAACCGGCGAATTCACGCCTCCGGGAATGTGTTTCTGGGCATTGGCAAACAGGGTTTCGGAACGAGACATGATCGGGCTCTCAAATCAGACTTTCAGTAATTCATTGAACGCGCGGGCGCGGCGGGTCACTTCGGCGGTGCTCTCGGCACCAAACAGACCGTGGACCACGGCGAGCAGGTCGACCCCATGGGCCACCAGCGGCGCGGCGTTGTCGAGGGTGATGCCGCCAATCGCGCAGATTGGCAGGTGCAGTGTGCACTTGGCTTCGTCGAGCAGATCGAGGCTGCAGGTCGGCGCGCCGGGCTTGGTGTTGGAGTTGAAGAAGCGACCGAAGGCGACATAACTCGCACCTTCTTTGGCCGCTTGTTCGGCCAGCGCGATTTGCGCGTGGCAGGTCGAGCCGATGATCGCTTTCGAGCCGAGCAGGGCGCGGGTCGGCGACAGCGGGCCGTCGGTCTGGCCGAGGTGCACGCCAACGTTGAGGCGCGCCGCCAGCTCAGCGTCATCGTTGATGATCAGCTGCGTCTTGTAGCGCTCGCACAGATCGCGCAGCGCTTCGGCCTCGCGCAGACGGCGGGCCTCATCGTTGCTCTTGTCGCGGTATTGCAGCAGGGTGACGCCGCCTTCCAGCGCCGCCTCCACGTAAGACAGAAACTTGCCGGCCAGCAACTGGCTGTCGGTAATGGCATACAGGCCACGTAGTTTCATCAGGCAGACCTCACGACGTTACGAGCAGAAATCCAGCGGCAGGCGACGCGGGACGAACTGGCCTTTGCCCAGTTGTTCGGCATCGCGCAGGGTGCGCCAGGTGTAATCCAGTGCACTGCGTACGGCGCTGGCCAGGTGTTCGCCTTGGGCCAGTCGGCCGGCGAGGGCGCTGGCCAAGGTGCAGCCGGAGCCGTGATAGCTGCCGGGCAGACGCTGACAGATAAAGGTTTCACGCAGACCGTCGCGGCTATACACGCGGTTGTGGATTTCAGTTTCGTCGCCATGGCCGCCGGTGATCAGCAGGTTTTTGACGAACGGCAGGAGTTTTTCAGCGCACTGGTCGGCGGTGCCTTCGGGCAGTTCGGCGAGGATGCGCGCTTCGGGAAGATTAGGGGTGGCAATGATCGACAGCGGCAGCAGACGCTCACGCATCGCGTAACCCACCTCGTCCTTGCCCAGACGTCCGCCGCCGCCGGCGCGCAGCACCGGGTCGCAGACCACCGGCAAGTGCGGGTGCGCGGAAAGCAGTTCGACAACGGTGTCGACCATTTCCAGCGAACCGAGCATGCCCAGTTTGACTGCCGCGACTTCGGAGTCGTTGAGTACGGCATTGGCTTGAGCCAACACCCACTCACGGTCGAGGACGCGGAAGTCAGTGACGTTGACGGTGTCTTGCACGGTCAGGGCGGTGACGGCCGGAGCCGCATGGCAACCCTGCGCGAGCAGGGCTTCGATATCTGCCTGCAAGCCGGCGCCACCACTTGGGTCGTGGCCGGAGAGACAGAGGACAACGGGGCGGGAGCTGTAGATATTCATGGTGCGCGAGCTTACCACCAAAGCTGATTTTCGGGTTCAGTGCCGTTGTCCCGGGCCACTAACCTGGCAGGAGAATCCGACCGCTCTGTCACAAGCTGACCATCTCAACAGCTCTAGCTCGCTGCTTTGCTCTGGAACGCCCGTTCTAGAGCCTTTGTAGGAAAAATTTCAATGGTGCTCAATGGCCATCAACGGCTATGCTAGTCTGGATCCAAACCAATAACAGGTAATACCGGTTTTACGTCTACTCAAAGGGAATGGGGGGCTTCCTGACACAACCGGACGAGCCACGCTGGGGCTTCAATGCGCTATTTGCTGATGTTGTTGTTCTGCTTGCCCCTCATGGCGAGCGCCGTCGAATTCGACGAATTTACCCAGAGCCTCCCTCTGGGCCGGTCGCTGCAAGTGTTCGAAGACCCGAGCGGTCAGGCGAGCATTGCCGATGTTCGTGCGCAAGCTGCCGCCGGCAATTTCAAAGTTCACGATAAGGCCACGCTTAATGCCGGTTACTCGCGCTCGGCGTTCTGGCTGAAAATTGACCTGCAGTACCGTCCGAGCAATCCCGCCGCCCAGCGCACCTGGCTGCTGGAACTGGCTTATCCACCGCTTGACCATCTCGACCTCTATACGGCCGACGCCAATGGCGACTACCGCCTCGTCCGGCAAACCGGCGACGCCTGGCCGTTCGCCAGCCGCGAGATCCGCCAGAACAACTATTTGTTCGACCTCGCTTTCGCACCGGGTCAACAACAAACCGTGTACCTGCGACTGGCCAGTGAAGGCTCGATTCAGGCACCGGTGACGTTGTGGTCGAGCACCGCGTACCTCGAAGATCAGCCGGTGCGCCTGTATGTGCTGGGGATCATTTATGGCGTGCTGCTGGGGATGCTGGTCTACAACCTGTTCATCTATCTGAGTGTGCGCGACACCAGTTACCTCTATTACATCTTCTATATCGCCTCGTTCGGCCTTTATCAGTTGTCGGTGAACGGCGCGGCGGTGGAGTATTTCTGGCCGGACAATCCGTGGTGGGCCAACGCGGCCACGCCATTTTTCATCGGCTGTGCGGGGCTGTTCGGCAGTCAGTTCGCCCGCAGTTTCCTGCAGACCAAAAACCATAGTCGCTGGCTTGATCGCCTGCTGATTGCACTGATCGCGTTCGGCGCGCTGGTGGTCGGTTTGTCGCTGATGACCAGTTACGCGTTGTCGCTGCGCCTGGCGACGATACTGGCGCTGACCTTCACTGTGGTGATTTTCGCCGCCGGGATTCTGGCCTGGTGGCGCGGCTTGCGGGTGGCGCGCTATTTCATCATCGCCTGGTCGGCGTTTCTGCTCGGCGGCATCGTCAATACGCTGATGGTGCTCGGCTTGCTGCCGAACGTATTCCTGACCATGTATGCCAGCCAGATCGGCTCAGCTATCGAAGTGGCGCTGCTGTCGCTGGCACTGGCCGACCGCATCAACGCGATGCGCGAGCAACAGGCGCAGACCTTGTATGACGCCGGGCAGAAACTCGAAGTGCTCAACCAGCAACTGGCCCACGGCAACAAACTCAAGGACGAATTCCTCGCGACCCTGACCCACGAATTGCGCACACCGATGAACGGCGTGATCGGTTCGCTGGAGCTGATGCAGACCGTCGAGCTGGATCCGGAGCTTGAGCAATACCAGCAGACCGCCGCCGGTTCCGCGCGAGACATGATGCGCATGGTCAACGGCATCCTCACCCTCACGGAATTGCAGGCCGGCAAGCTCAAGGCTGTGCCGGGCAGTTTCAGCCTGCGCGCGGTGGTCGAAGCGCTGCGCGTGCAGTTCGACAGCAACGCGGCGAGCAAGTCGCTGGACTTCAAGGTCGAGGTGCTGCCGACCCTGCCGGATCGCCTGCACGGCGACAGCGCCAAACTCGCGCAATGCCTGGAATGCCTGCTGGACAACGCGATCAAGTTCACCCGCGTCGGCGGGCTGGCGCTGCGGGTGACCGGCAAACCGTCGACGGACAATCGCCTGGCGTTGTCGTTTGCGGTGATCGACACCGGCATCGGTTTTACCGATCTGGGCGAGGCGACGATGTACCAGCGCTTCTTCCAGCTCGACGGTTCGATGACCCGCGAATACGGCGGACTGGGCGTGGGGCTGGCGATCTGCCGACAGTTGATCGAGCTGCTCGGCGGCAAGCTTACTCATCGCTCCGAACCCGGACGTGGCAGCCGTTTTCAACTGGACGTTGAGTTTGAACTGCCGGCGGTTGAAGCTGCGCCGATCGTTGCGCCTTCGCACGATTGTGTGCGTGCGCCGCAGGACTGCACGGTGCTGCTGGTGGATGACAACAGTGTCAACCAACTGGTGATGCGTGGCATGTTGCTCAAGCTCGGCTTTCGCGTGCGTACCGCTGACAACGGCGCGGCGGCATTGGATTGCTTGCAACGAGAGACTTTCGACGCAGTGCTGATCGATTGCCAGTTGCCGGCTTACGACGGCGCGTCATTGTGCTGCCAGATTCATGCGTTGCCGGGCTGCGCGAACTTGCCGGTATTCATGCTGGCGCTAACTGCCGACCGAGAGCTTTGCGCAACGGGGGCGCCGGTCGATTACTTGAACAAACCCGTAAAATTCGAAGATCTGCAATCTGCACTGGAGCGGCGGGTGCTGTGCTGCTAGTAGGGTAAAAGCGCCGTGAATTCGGCGGATATGACACTTTGACCGGTTGCCGAGCGGTGCTTAACTGGGTTCCTTGGTTGCCCGAAGGAGCCCGTCATGAACCTGCATCAGTTCGCCGAAACCCACGAAGTCACCAACCAGCCACCGTCGCTGGACGGCACTAACCTGTACCGCATCGACCTGCCGTTGCAGGAGTGGTCGCGGCGCTTTGGTGCCGGGTGGGCGGAGTCGCGGATCGATGCCTACGGTGCACTCGCTGGTGGGCCGTTGATGGAAGCCGGGTTCCTCGCCAACCAGAATAAACCAACGTTCGCCAGCCATGACCGCTACGGTCATCGCATCGATCTGGTGGAATTTCATCCGGCCTATCACGAACTGATGCGCACGGCGATCGAGCATGGCCTGACGTCGCTGCCATGGACCCATCCACAGGACGGCGCGCATGTCGCGCGCGCCTCGATGACCTATCTGCACAGCCAGGCAGAAGCCGGCAGCGGTTGCCCGTTGACCATGACTTTCGCCAGCGTGCCGGCCCTGCGTTTGCAGCCGAATCTGGCCGAGCAATGGCTACCGAAAGTCCTCGCCACCGAATACGACCTGCGCAACGTCGGCATGGCGCACAAGGCCGGCGTGACCATCGGCATGGCCATGACCGAGAAACAGGGCGGCACCGACGTGCGCGCCAATACCACCAAGGCTTACCCGGTCGGCGCCAGTGGCCCGGGTCAGGCCTATGAACTGGTCGGGCACAAGTGGTTCTGCTCGGCGCCGATGTGCGATGCCTTCCTCACGCTGGCGCAGACCGACAAGGGTTTGAGTTGTTTCCTGCTGCCACGGCATCGCCCGGACGACACGCGTAATCAGTTCTACATCCAGCGCCTGAAACACAAACTCGGCAACCAGTCCAACGCCTCCAGCGAAGTGGAGTTCCGTGGCGCGCTGGCGTGGATGGTCGGTGAGGAAGGGCGCGGCGTGCCGACTATTATCGAGATGGTCGCCATGACTCGGTTCGATTGCATGGTCGGTTCCAGCGCTTTGATGCGCCAGGCGCTGACCCAGGCCAGCCACCACTGCGCACACCGCAAGGTCGGCGGCAAGCTGCTCAGCGAACAGCCGTTGATGCAAAACGTCCTGGCTGATCTGGCCCTGGAAAGCGAAGCCGCGCTGGCCCTGAGTTTGCGCATGGGCAAGGCGCTGGATCATCTGGATGATCGCCACGAAGCGCAATTCGCGCGGCTGGTGACGGCGGTGGGCAAGTATTGGATCTGCAAGCGTGCACCGGGGATGATCAACGAAGCGGCCGAGTGCATGGGCGGCGCCGGGTATGTCGAGGACAGTATCCTGCCGCGTCTGTACCGTGAGGCACCGGTGAACTCGACGTGGGAAGGCTCGGGGAATGTGCAATGCCTCGACGTGCTGCGCGCGTTGTCGAAAGAGCCGGGGGTGCTGGATGTGTTGTTCAGCGAACTCGGTGACGGGCATGGCGAGAAGCGTCTGGCGGCGCATATTCAGCAGTTGCAGGCGCAGTTCAAAGACACCAGTGATATTCAGTATCGCGCGCGGCAACTGACCGAAGACATCGCGCTCGGTTTACAGGCCAAGCTTCTGTTGGAGGCCGGAAATTCAACGGTCAGCGATGCCTTCATCGCCAGCCGCCTGAGCGGTGGCGGCCGGGTTTACGGTGCATTACCTCGCGGACTGGACGTCGAAGCCATCGTCGCCCGCTCAACTCCACAAGGTTTCTGAGCTCAATTTCCCAAGCGGCACAAAACCCTGTGGGAGCGAGCTTGCTCGCGAAAGCGGTACATCAGTCGACAGCTATGTTGAATGACAATCCGTATTCGCGAGCAAGCTCGCTCCCACGGGATCTCCCTAGATGGGAAGATTTGGGTACACCCACAACGCCACTGTTCCCGTGACGCCACGATGCAGGCAAGATGAAGCTCTGCAAGTCAGAACACAGGAAGCTGATCGTGACCGAAGCGTTTATTGTCGTTCAAACCGCCGAACAAGCCGTGGACCGTCTGGCCGAGCTGCATGAGCGGGCCACCACTGCGCTGAACTCGGCGCTCAAGCGTTACCTCAAGGATCGCGTCGAACCCGACGCTGCGCAGCGTGCTCTGTTTCGTTATCCCGAACTGCGTCTGACCTATCACTGCCAGGGCGAAGTGCCGCAGACCACCCGCGCTTATGCCAAGGTGCAACTGCCGGGCACCTACAGCGTCACCGTCACCCACCCGGCGGCGTTCCGCAAATACCTGCTCGAACAGTTGGTGCCGTTGATGCACGACTTCACCGTGACCGTGGAAGTCGGCGTCAGCCAGCAAAACATTCCGTATCCGTATGTGGTCGAGCAGGGCGATGAACTCGCCGGTTCCGGCGTCACTGCTGCCGTGCTGGCGCGGGTGTTCCCGAGTACCGACCTGTCCGCCGCCACCGATGGCATCGCCGACGGTCTCTACGACTGGGAAAACACCGATCCGCTGCCGCTGGCCTTGTTCGACGCCGCGCGCGTGGATTTCTCCCTGCGCCGTCTGGTGCACTACACCGGCAGCGACTGGCGGCATGTGCAGCCGTGGATTCTGCTGACCAACTATCACCGCTATGTCGACCAGTTCATCGTCCATGGTCTGGAACAGTTGCGCCGCGACCCGCGTTTCGTGCGCATGGTTTTGCCGGGCAACGTGATCATCGAGAAGGGCATGGATCACGGCGAAGCATCGGCGATTGCGGCCGGTGTGGTCTGGCACCGATACCAGATGCCGGCCTATCACCTGATCGCCAGTGATGGCCACGGTGTAACCCTGGTCAACATCGGCGTCGGCCCGTCCAACGCCAAGAACATCACCGACCACTTGGCGGTGCTGCGTCCGCATTGCTGGCTGATGATCGGCCACTGCGGCGGTCTGCGTCAGTCGCAGACCATCGGCGACTACGTGCTGGCCCACGCTTACATGCGCCGCGACGGCATTCTCGACCGTGTGGTGCCGCCGAACATCCCGATCCCGGCCCTGGCGGAAGTGCAAATGGCCCTGCAGCAAGCAGCGGCCAACGTCACCGGCGAGAAGGGCGATGACCTGAAGAAACGCCTGCGCACCGGCACCGTGCTGACCTACGACGACCGTAACTGGGAATTGCGCTGGGCGCAGGAACGACCGTTGATCAACCTGTCCCGCGCCGTGGCCGTGGACATGGAAAGCGGCACGATTGCAGCGCAGGGTTATCGCCTGCGGGTGCCGTACGGCACGTTGCTCTGCGTTTCAGATAAACCGCTGCACAGTGAAATCAAACTGCCGGGTTCGGCCAACGCCTTCTATGAACGCGCGGTCAGCCAGCACTTGAAGATCGGCATTGAAGCGGTGGACTTGCTGCGCACTGAACTCAACTCGCTGCACTCGCGCAAATTGCGCAGCTTCGACGAGCCGCCGTTCCGTTAACGGTTAGTCGTGGTCATTTGGCGGTCGGGGCACTAGCATTGTCAGCCCTGATCGCTAAATGTTTGCTCTCCCTATGTCTCGTCCCCCGCGTCCACCTTCCCGCCGCCCCGGCGTGAAGCCTCAGTCGTCTTCGCCGCGCCGTGTTGCCAAGGCACCTCCGGCCGAGCCGAAACTGATCCTGTTCAACAAACCGTTCGATGTGCTGACGCAATTCAGCGACGGTGAAGGGCGGGCGACGCTCAAGGATTTCATCGATGTGCCCGGCATTTATCCGGCCGGACGCCTGGATCGCGACAGCGAAGGATTGTTGCTGCTGACCAACGACGGGCAGTTGCAGGCGCGTATCGCCGATCCGAAACACAAACTGGCGAAGACCTATTGGGTGCAGGTCGAAGGTGTGCCGACGGCTGAGCAATTGCAGCGCTTGCGCGATGGCGTTGAACTGAATGACGGCATGACCTTGCCCGCCGAAGCGCGGCAACTGGATGAGCCTGAATTGTGGCCGCGCAATCCGCCGGTGCGTTTTCGCGCCACCATACCGACGTCATGGCTGGAACTGGTGATTCGCGAAGGGCGCAACCGTCAGGTACGGCGCATGACGGCGGCGGTAGGCCTGCCGACATTGCGGTTGGTGCGGGTGAAGATTGGTGACTGGACGATCGACGGACTCGATCAGGGCCAGTGGAAGGAAGTGCCGGCGCGCTTATAAAGCGCCGGACTCGATCAGGCCGATCACCACACTCTTGATGATGAACGCGGCCACGCCCAGGCCCAGTACGAAGAACAGAATGAACGAGCCAAAGCGCCCGGCTTTGGACTTCTTCGCCAGATCCCAGACGATGAAACCCATGAAAATGATCAGGATGCTGACCAGACCGGTCATCATCCACTCTTCGAATACTGCTGGATCCATTGGGGTTCTCCGGCATGGGCGCGGCTAAAAGGGCGCGGCGAGTATACGCCAAGGTGTGCGGGGTGGCATTGATCTGGGTCTGATCCGAAACCTTTGCCCTCACCCTAACCCTCTCCCAGAGGGAGAGGGGACTGACCGGGGATGCTCGCAAAATACGCCGACCTGAAGGTTCTGTTGTGAATCCATAATCGACTCAATTTTTCAGGTCGATTTATTACAGCAGACACCTCGGTCGGCTCCCTCTCCTGGGGGAGAGGGCTGGGCGGGCGGCGTTCCGATGAGGGGGCCTTTGATCAGCTACGCAAATGAGTCAGCGGCAGTTCCGTGCTGTTCAAAACCTGATTCAGCACAAAACTCGAGCGCACACTGGTCACGCCTTCAATCCGGGTCAGGTGTCCCAGCAATAGCTTCTGATAGTGATCCATATCCGGCACTACCACTTTCAACTGATAGTCAGCATCCACCCCCGTCACCAGGCTGCACTCCAGCACCTGCGGCAACGTGCGAATCGCCGCTTCGAAATTCTCGAAACGCTCCGGCGTATGCCGGTCCATGCCGATCAGCACATACGCGGTCAGGCTCAGCCCGAGCATCTTGCGATCGAGCAATGCGACCTGGCGTGAGATGTAGCCGTCGTCTTCCAGTTGCTTGACCCGGCGCGAGCAAGGGGAGGGCGACAGACCGATGCGCTCGGCCAGCTCCTGGTTGGAGATGCGGGCGTCGCGCTGCAATTCCGCCAAAATACTCAGGTCGTAACGGTCGAGTTTGCTCATCAATCTGTCCTTGGTTGTAACTATTGCGGCAGATTATCTATCCAGGGTTAAAAATTGCGCAAGTGGTGTTTATTTCAGCAATCTTCGCAATCCTCTGTCGCCGTCTCAGGCCTATTCTTATCACCAGAATCACTGCTCGGTAACACAGTCCACAGCGGCCCGCCCTATCAGGCCCGCCGCGGCCGCCACCCCCACCGGGGTTGTGCCGGCCCCCGAGCTGCACACTGTCCAGAAGACGGCGTGAGGTGAGCCGACGTCAAAAGCGTCGAGCCAGGACGAAGTTCTCTAAAGGGAGGCCGACGGGTCTCCCTTTTTTCTTGCCTGCGATTTCATGCCGGACGCTCAGTAAATAAGTTGCGTGACTGATAACCTGTTGCAGAACCCGGTGTGTGTATTCCCGGTCTTAGTGACAAGCCCTCCTACATTTACAGGCCCCGCAGTGAGAAAAAGCATGAATTCGCGCATCTGGCGTCTGGCCGGTGTTGGTTTGCTGTGTGTGAGTGTCAGTGCGCAAGCGCTTGCCGATGAACCGCAGAATCGCGGGCCGGAGGGCGGTGGCCATGGCCAGGACCATCAGGGCAATAATCAGGGCCATGGCGGCAACAATCAGCCGCGTCCGCAGAATAATCAGCCACAGCAGAATCAGCCACGCCCGCAGAACAACGAGATCATTCGTGGCGACAACAGTCGCCAGTTCGAGCACAACGGCCAGCAGCACAACAACAATGGCCAGTGGCAAAACCACGACCAGAACCGTCCGGCGTATAACCCCAACCCGGTGCGCCAGCCGCCACCACCGCCACAACTGCCGGCCAATAGCCTGCCGATCCAGCCACGGCCCGACACCGTGCGCCAGAGCCAGGAACCGCGTCAGGGTTACTACCGCGACGAGCGCCCGCAAAACGGTTATCACAATCAGCAATGGCAGACCGGTAACCGGCCCAATGACAATCGCTGGCCGGGCCGTCCGGATGGTCATGGCAATGGCTGGGGGGCTGGTCCGCAATATCGACCGGGGCATGTGATCGACCGTTTCCCGGATCGTGACTACCGCGTGCCGTATCGCGGTCAGGATTACTTCTACTCCGCAGGCTACTGGTATCGCCCGCAAGGCCCGCGCTACATCGTCGTGCAGCCGCCACGCGGGATTCGCATTCAGTATTTGCCCGATTACGCCCGTGAAGTGTGGATCGGCGGTTCGCTATTGTTCCTCGCCGCCGGTGCCTACTACGCGTATCAGGAGGCGACCCAGGATTATGTAGTCGTCGAGCCGCCGGTTCAGCCGCAACCGCAGCCGCAATCCCAAGGCTATGACGTCGAAGCCTATCCGGCCAACGGCCAGTCGCCGGAGCAGGTGCAGCAGGATGGATACCAGTGCTATCAGTACGCCGTGCAGCAAAGCGGTTTCGACCCGCGCACCGCGACGTATCAACCGGCACCCGAAGTGGTGCAGGCCTACCGTCAGGCGCAGGGTAATTGCCTGAGCAATCGCGGTTATCAGGTCAGTTACTGAAGCCGGGTTTGCGCCCGTTCTGACTTGACCACTTCCTGCGGGTCGGCGTGCACCAGCACTTCGGCTCGCGGGTAGGCCTTGTGAATCGCATCGGCGGCTTGATCGCTGATGCCGTGGGCCACTGACAGGGTCAATTCCCCCGGCAATTCCAGGTGCAACTGCACGAACCAGTGGTTGCCGGAGATCCGCGTGCGCAAGTCATGCGCGCCCAACACCCCCGGCACGCTGCAGGCCAGTTCGAGCATGTGCTGACTGACGTCGGTTGGCAGTTCTTCATCCATTAGCACCGAAAAACTTTCCCGGGCGATCTGGATCGCACTCCACAGGATATAGGCGGCAATGCCGAGTCCGAACCAGGCATCCAGTTGATGCCAGCCGAAGCCGGCCAACACCAGCGCCACCAGAATACTGCCGTTGAGTAACAGGTCGGATCGGTAATGCAGTGAGTCGGCACGCACGGCGTTGGAACCGGTCTGCTTGATCACTCGATGCTGCAGCACCAGCAAGGCCACCGTCAGTAGCAATGAGAATATGATCACGCCAATGCTGATCCACGGTGCGCCAAGCGGTTCCGGATGCTGGATGCGTTCATAGGCTTGAAACGCGATCAATACCGCGCTGCCGCCAATGAACAGCGCCTGCGCCATCCCCGCCAGCGACTCCGCCTTGCCGTGACCATAACGATGATCGTCATCGGCCGGGCGCAGCGCGTAATGCACGGCCAGCAGATTGAGCAGCGAAGCGATGCCATCCAGCGCCGAGTCGGTAAGGCCGGCGAGCATGCTCACCGAGCCGCTGAGCCACCAGGCGATGGCTTTGGCGATGATCAGCGTGCACGCCACCGCTACCGAGGCGCGGGTCGCCAGCCTGAGCAGGCGGGCGTGTTCGGGGCTGGATGTCATTGAACGTCCTTTTTAAGCGGCGGGTTGCAGGCCGAACATCGCCAGTTGTTGAGTGCTGCCCTTGTGTTGAATCAGGCGCGGATCATCCAGTGGGAAATCTCGGCCCAACTCGCTTTCGAGAATAGCCTGCAACTTGTGATTATCGACCTGACCGTCCGGGCCGATGGCTTGCTTGAGTTTGGCCGGGTCGATCTGTGCAGTGTGGCCCGGTTCGAAATAGATCGCACCGGTGGCGAAGTCGACGGCAAACGCGATCAGGCCGGGGATGATGTAGAACAGCAGGCCCACGGCGTCGAGCACGGCAATCGCCGGGTCGATCTTGCCGTCGATCTGCCCGCGCCGGTCCGGGTAGAAAATCGAACCGCACGCGGTGATTTGCGTGAGCAGGGTGGCGACCAGTACACCGCCGATCAGGCGAAAAGGTAAGCGCATGGGGAAATCTCCTGATTCATCTAAGAACGAAGCGTAGTCGTGTGAAGTTAAGACCCTGACGAACGCCTAGCAGTTCGCCGTTATACTCGGGCCTGGCAGGGCATGCCCACAGTAAATTGCGGCCTCGTCTCACCCCTACCGAAATACGTTGAGGATTGAAGTTGTTTTCTCCAGATCGACACCGCGTGAAGGCTAATGAATCCTATCGGGGTTCGGCCCTACGGGCTAAAGCTGTGAGCGCGCCGTGCTGCGTTGCGGGACTTGGCAAGGAAACGACCCTTACCTGCGTCCCGCGCCTTGCCTGGCACGCTCACAACTTTAACGCGACTCGCAATTTACTGTGGGCACGCCCTGGGGAGCCAGCATGATTTCTTTGCCAATCGATGATGTTTTACCCGCCCTGCGTGAAGCCCTTGCGACACGCCACGAAGCCGTGCTCGAAGCACCGCCGGGCGCCGGTAAAACCACCCGCGTGCCTTTGGCTTTGCTCAATGAAGCGTGGCTGGCCGGGCAGACCATTCTGATGCTTGAACCGCGCCGTCTCGCCGCGCGTGCAGCTGCAGAAAGATTGGCCAGTGAACTGGGTGAGAAGGTCGGTGAAACCGTCGGTTATCGCATTCGTCTCGACAGCAAAGTCGGCCCCAATACGCGAATCGAAGTGGTCACCGAAGGCATTCTCACCCGCCGTTTACAGGATGATCCGGCGCTGGAAGGCGTGGGCCTGCTGATCTTTGACGAATTTCACGAACGCAGCCTCGACGCCGATCTGGCGCTGGCCTTAAGTCTGAACGGTCGCGAGCTATTCCGGGCTGAACAGCCGCTGAAGATTTTGCTGATGTCGGCCACGCTGGAAGGCGAGCGTCTGGCCGGGTTGCTGGATGACGCGCCGATCCTGCGCAGCGAAGGCCGCATGTACCCGGTGACGATGCGCTGGGGCCGGCCGTATCAGCCCGGCGAGTACATCGATCAGCGCGTTACGCAAACCGTGCTCGAAGCGCTGCACGACGAAACCGGCAGCCTGTTGGTGTTCCTGCCGGGGCAGGCGGAAATCCGTCGCGTCCATCAACAACTGGCCGACGCCATCGGTGAGCGCAGCGATGTTTTGCTGTGCCCATTGCACGGCGAACTGGACCTCAACGCCCAGCGTGCCGCCATCGACCCGGCGCCGACCGGCCAGCGCAAAGTGGTGCTGGCGACCAATATTGCCGAGACCAGTTTGACCATCAACGGCGTGCGCGTAGTCATTGATGCCGGGCTGGCGCGGGTGCCGCGTTTCGATCCCGGCAGCGGTATGACGCGCCTGGATACTCAGCGGATTTCCAAGGCCAGTGCTACGCAGCGCGCCGGCCGGGCGGGGCGATTGGAGCCGGGCGTTTGCTATCGCTTGTGGTCTCAGGATCAGCACGAACAACTGGCCGCGTATGGCAGTGCGGAAATTCTTTCGGCGGATCTCGCCAGCCTGGCGCTGCAATTGGGGCGCTGGGGTGTCACGCCGGGTGAACTGGTCTGGCTGGATGTTCCGCCAGCGGCGGCTTATGCACAGGCGCAGGATTTGCTGCAACGGCTCGGTGCGCTGGAAGGGGAAACGCTGACCACTCACGGTCGGGCCATGGCTGAGTTGCCGGCGCATCCGCGCATCGGGCATTTGCTCCTGCGCGGTCAGGCGCTGGGGCTGGCGAACATGGCCTGCGATGTCGCCGCGCTGCTGGGCGAGCGCGATATCTTGCGCGGTGCCGGGGCGGATTTGCACAGTCGATTGGTCCTGCTATCCGGCGAAGAACGCGCTGCTCGCGGTGCGCAGGGTGGTGTGCAGCGCGCCCGGCAACTGGCGCGGCAATATCGCGGTTATCTGCGCGGCAAGGCGAGCGAGCCGGTCAGCGATCCCGATCATCCGCGCTGGCTCGGCGCCTTGCTGGCGCTGGCCTACCCGGACCGCGTCGCGCAACAGCGGCGTGCCGGTGGCGCCGAATATCGTCTGGCCAACGGTCGCGCGGCGCTGTTCGCCGAAGCCGACAGCCTGATGAAAGAGCCGTGGATCGTCATCGCCGATCTCGGCAGCCGTCAGGGCCAGCGCGAAGAACGCATTTATCTGGCGGCGGATTTCGATCCGGCGCTGTTCGATTCGGTGCTCGCCGAACAGGTGCGCAACGTTGATCAACTCGACTGGGACGAGCGCGAAGGCGTGCTGCGCGCCGAGCGCCAGCGCAAGGTCGGCGAGTTGATTCTCAGCCGTGAACCGTTGACCGGCCTTGATGAAAATGCGCGCAGTCAGGCGCTGGTCAATCTGGTGCGGCGCAAGGGGCTGGAGCTGTTGCCGTGGACGCCGGAATTGCGTCAGTGGCAGGCGCGGGTGGCGTTGTTGCGCCAGTTGGAATTGAACCATCAGGACGACAGTCAGTGGCCGGATGTCAGCGATGCGACATTACTGAACACCCTCGAAGACTGGCTGATGCCGTATCTGGGCAAGGTCTCGCGGCTCAGTCATTTTGCCAACCTCGACCTGTCGAGCATTGTGCGCAATCTGCTGCCATGGCCGCTGCCGCAGAAGCTCGATGAGCTGGCGCCACATCATCTGAGTGTGCCGTCGGGGTCGTCGATTCGTCTGGACTACAGCGAGTTTCCGCCGATTCTCGCGGTGCGTTTGCAAGAGTTGTTCGGGCTCGCCGATACCCCGCGCATTGCCGGCGGGCGGCAGGTGGTCAAGTTGCATCTGTTGTCGCCAGCAAGGCGACCGGTGCAGGTGACGCAGGATCTGGCCAACTTCTGGCGCAGCACCTATGCCGAGGTGAAAAAGGATTTGAAGGGGCGCTACCCGAAGCATTATTGGCCGGATGATCCGCTGGTGGCCGAGGCGACTGCACGGGCCAAACCGCGCGGCACCTGAAGAGTAAAAAATCGCAGCCTGCGCAGCTCCCACAGGGTTTCGTGGTGGGGCTGCCTGCGATGTCATTTCATGAACGCGAAAAGACCGTTTTGACCCACCCCTGCAAGGTGTACTTCTGGTAGATGTGCTCAGGCACATCGACATACGGATCAGTAATGAACCGTTCCGGAATCACCGGGTTGGCCTCATCGATCACCAGAATGTTCGCTGGGTTGTAAAAGTCATAGTCGACCACGCTCTTGTTGGTGGTGATGACTTTTTTCCGTGAGGCCATGGCTTCGAAGAACCGGAAACTCAATCCCGCCTGACCGGGCTTGGCAATGTCGAGAATGATCCGTGAGCGCTTGACCAGCTCCCCTACCGACTCCAGCGACATTCTTTGCTCGAAAAAGGTGATGCCCGGATGCGCGCCCTGAACCGGTTTGGACTGAACCAGAAACTTGTAATCGGTCAGCCCGAGGCGATCGAATTCCTCGGCCAGACCGGCAAGTGCCGGCACCCGATCCTTGCCCGCCATCACCACAAACGCCGAGTACTCACCGGGCTCACCGTCCGCGATGTAGTCGTCGTAAATGAAGTTGTAGAGTTTTTTCAGCCCGTAGCTTTCGGCATTTTCCGGGTCGAAGGAAAACACCTCGTCATAACCGGTAAGGGCTTCGCGAGTCATCGGCCAACGACTGAAGCTGTCGTAGAGGTAGGCGATCTTGTGGTCGGAGACCTTGAGTCCGGCGGCCAACTGGTTTGCATCGATCTGGGCCGGGTTGATGATGAGTGCCACATCGAAACGTCCATGCGCAGCGATGGCTTTGTTGAACAGGCGTATCTGCGCCCAGCGTCTCAGTGGGCGGCGCAGGATTTTCGGCGCTTGATCAAAGCTGTTCTGCATCGATGACGTATCGATGAAACACACGTCGTTGTCGATCATCAGATAGTCCGCCAGTTTGCGCGCGTAACCACCAATGTCCTTGCACACCAATAAGATTTTCATGGGATTCCATATCGTCAATTCGGGCGACGGGGCGATGATCCTCGGCCCAGCCTATGGCGCCGCCGGCAGCAGGAAGCGCGCAATCACCGGCAGGTGATCGGAGATGCGCAACGTGTCGTCCTGGCGCACCCTTGCTTCGACCCGCTTGATCTTCGGGCTGTAAAACAGGTAGTCGACCGTGCGATCCGGGCCATTCAGGCCGGGGTCGTTGGGGTAGTGGGTCAGCCAGTGCGCACGGTCGATGCCGCTGGCTTCGTTGTTGGTCGGGATCATCGGGTACTTGTCCCACAGCAGATGCAGTTCGCTGTCGGCGGAGTAGGGCGTGCGCTGTTCGGCAGGCAGGCGGCGGTACTGGCCGAGCGGCAACAGATTGAAATCGCCGCCGATCAGCCACGGCAGGCCTTGGCTCTCATACTTGTCGAGCACTTTGGCTACGGCGGTCAATTGTGCCAGCGCGGTGTCACCCGGTTGGCTGGAGCGTTCAAGGTGGGTGTTGAATACGGTCAGTTGCCCGCCGTCACTCAGGGGCAGTTTGGTCGCGAGCAGGGCGTCTTTCGGCTGGAACTGGCGGTTGATGAAGTTGGCGGCAGCGACCGGCAATTGCAGGCGTTCTGCGTGTTCGATGCGGTAGCGACTCAGGGTCGCCAGTTGCCGGCCGACGCTGCCGTAAATGTGCGGGTCGGGGACGAATTCGGCCTTCCAGTCGAACGCACTGGCGCTGCACGGATACAGATCGGCGACCCGTTCCTGCAACAGTTTGAGCTGATCCTGATAATCACTGGCCTTGGCGCCGTCATCGAGCTCCTGCAACAGCACCAGATCGGGCTGCTCGTCGCGGATCACTCGCGCCACTTCGTCGAGGCTGAAGGCCATGTCTTCCAGCGTCGGCGCTTCATCATCGCCCTGAGCCAGATCATTCCAGAACACGTAGCGTTTGCCGGCCAGGTATTGCACGTTCCAGGTCATGACTTTCAGCGCCTGCCCGGGCACCAGCGTCGGCGTTGTGGCGGTGCAACTGACCGGCAAGGTTTCGCGGGCGTCGGGGCGCCAGGTCAGGCTGAACAGCAGCCCGCCGATCAGGATGATGGCGAGCACGACAAGCAACAGGGTGTAGCGCAGTAGACGGGTCATGGCTCGGCTTATAGCGTTACAGAAAGTGGCCCCGAGCATACCTGACGGTCGTCTCGAAGCCCAAGCGCAGTGCGCTCAGATGGCTCTGTCGCGTTTGTCAGGCAATTCGCTGATCAGCATGAACAGGCGAAACAGCACCACGCTGGTGAACAGTTGCAGGAAGCTGTGAGCGCTGTCGATCAGAATGGCGATCACAGGATTCTGCGGCTCGGGGTACACCGCCAGTGTCGCGCCTTTGAGCAACCACAGCGGCGTCATCACGCAGAGAATGCACAGCAGGATCCGCCAGAAATGCCCACGGGTCAGGCGCAGGCTTTCCTTCATCGCCTGCAAAGGCCCCATACCACGCAGTACCAGCAGGTATTCGCCGAACGCGAGCATCACCATCAGCATCAGGCCCGGCAGGAAATACAGCGACAGGCCCAGCAGAATCAGCAAGGTATTGAGCGCCGTGAGCAACGCGAAGCGCGGCCAAAGGGTGGCGGCCATCGCCAGCAGATCGCGGTTGCGCGGCGCCTCGCCACGGCTGCGCGCATCGAGAAAGAGGATCAGTGCGGCGGTGTACAGCGGATACACCAACAGACCAACGACGATGCTGATCGCCGAGATGTTATCCGGCCCGCTGGCGTGATCGACCACTTGTTGCAGGAATGCTTCGAAAATCACCAGCGGCAGGCACAACCGCACGATGCTGCCCAAATGGCGTTTGAAAAAATACAGAGAGTCGCGCAGCACTTCGAGGGCATTCATCAGTCGGTATCGCAGGTCGAAAACAGTGGCTCACTTTAACCGATGATGGCTGGCGCGACACAAACGTAAACATTCGGTAAAGGTCATTGAAACGTTTTGTCACCGTCTCCATTACAGGAGAGCACCTCGGCCAACGTGGACGAGGGCAATGTTATCCCCGGCAATCTACGAGGTCGCCATGAACAGCGAAGAGCAAACCCTGATCGATGGACTGTTTTCCCGGCTGCAACAGGCCGAAACGGAGGCAGCCCCGCGCGACGCCCAGGCCGAGGCGCGGATCAAGGAACACCTGACCCGCCAGCCGGCGGCAGGTTATTTCATGACCCAGGCGATTCTGGTGCAAGAGGCAGCGCTCAAGAGCCTCGACGAGCAGAACAAGCAACTGACTCAGCAAGTCCAGCAGTTGCAGGCCGAGTTGCAAGCGGCCAAGGCGCAGAGTGCCGCACCGGCGCCGAGCGGCGGCGGTGGTTTCCTGTCGAGCATTTTTGGTGGCAGCCCGCGTCCGGCGCCGACCCAGAGCGCCCCAGCCTCGACTGGCGGCTGGCGCGAACCGGCAGCGCAACAGAATTACGCGGCCCCCGCGCCACAACAGAACTTCGGCGCGCCACCGCCTAACTATGCGCAACAAGCCGCTCCGGCAGCCGGCGGCAGCTTCCTCGGCGGCGCCTTGAAAACCGCCGCCGGTGTGGCCGGTGGCGTGATGCTGGCGCAGGGCATCAGCAGCCTGTTCCATCACAACCAGCAGCCGGAAGAAATCGTTGAAGTGATCAAGGAAGAGCCGGCGCAGGTCGCCGACCAGAGCAACAACGGTTGGGGCGATGACCCGCGTGTGGCCGATAACGGCTTCTCTGGCAATGACCAGAGCGGCTTCACCGACACCGACTACGGCAACGACAACTCATCGTTCTTCGATGACGACGATTCCTTCGTCTGACTCACCATTCGTCCGGAGCCCCTGAGGGCTCCGGGCCGATTATTCGCGGAACCCTCCTGATGGCTGGCATACTGAGCGCCTTTTTCGGGCCTGGCGCCTGATCCCGCTTCGTGCGCTTGCGCGCCCACAGGAACTCCGGTGAAAAAAATCGCAGTGTTCGCCGACGTGCAGAACCTCTACTACACCGTGCGTCAGGCCTATGGTTGTCACTTCAACTACGCCGCATTGTGGGCCGACATCAGCAAGGACGGGCAGATCGTCGAGGCCTACGCCTACGCGATCGACCGTGGCGACAGCAAACAGCAACAGTTCCAGCAGATCCTGCGCAACCTCGGTTTCACGGTGAAACTCAAGCCCTACATCCAGCGCAGCGACGGCTCGGCCAAGGGCGACTGGGACGTGGGCATCACCCTCGACATCATGGACGCCGCCGACCACGTCGACGAAATCGTCCTGGCTTCCGGTGACGGCGATTTCGACATGCTGCTCGAACGCATCATCAGCAAACACGGCGTGCAAGCGGTCGCCTATGGCGTGCCCGGCCTGACCGCCAACTCGCTGATCCGCGCCGCCAGCCGTTATGTGCCGATCGAAGGCGCACTGTTGTTGAAGAATTGAGCTGTTACTGAAGAATTGATTTGTACGGAGTTGAACCCGGTTTGGAACGCATTGCAGTCATCGACTTTGAAACCACTGGCCTGTCGCCGAACAGCAACTGCCGCGCCACGGAAATCGCTGTGGTCATGCTGGAAAACGGCCGCATCGTCGAGCGTTACCAGAGCCTGATGAACTCCGGCGTGCGAGTCCCCGCGTTCATCGAACAACTGACCGGCATCAGCAACGCCATGTTGCGCACCGCGCCCTCGGCCGAGCAGGTGATGAACGCGGTCAATGAGTTTGTCGGTTGCACGCCGCTGGTCGCGCACAACGCCTCGTTCGACCAGAAGTTCTGGGACTTTGAACTGGGGCGGATCAAGCGCACGCGGTTGCAGAACTTTGCCTGCTCGCTGCTGCTGGCACGGCGGCTGATGCCGGCCGCGCCTAATCATAAGTTGGGTACGCTGACCACGTTTGCGCGCCTGCCGCACACGGGGCAGGCTCACCGGGCCATGGCCGATGCCGAGATGGCGGCCAATCTGATGGCGCATTTGGCGGATGAGTTGCGGCACAAGCACGGCGTCAGCGAGCTATCGCACGACCTGCTGTGCAAACTGCAAAAAGTCCCGGCCGCGAAAGTCAGCGAACACCTGCAGCGCTACCGCTGATCCCCAATCCAGCACAAAACCCCTGTGGGAGCGAGCTTGCTCGCGAATGCGGTGTGTCATTCAACTTCAATGTGACTGATCTACCGCTTTCGCGAGCAAGCTCGCTACCACAGGGGGCATCATCGTCCTCAGGATTTGCCGTTGCCTTCGATCTGGCCTAACGGCACGCGCTTTTCGATCGCGCTCGACAACACAATCGAGGTCTTGCTGAAGCCAAACTTCGCCACCCGATTGATCAACGCCTCCAGCTCCGTCATCGACCCCACCGCAGCCTTCATCATCACGCACGGATCGCCCGTCACTCGGAAGCACTCGGTCAACTGTGGGATTTTCACCAGTTCGTCGTAGACCTTCTGGCTGCCGTTCTGGTGCAGGCGCAATTCGATCATGCACTGGATTGGCAGACCGATTTTCGACAGATCGATTTTCGCCTCATATCCCGTAATTACCCCGGACGCTTCAAGCTTGGCCACGCGCTCGGCGACGGCGGGGGCGGAGAGGTTCACCTTGCGCGCCAGATCGGCGTAGGACGCACGGCCGTTTTCCAGCAGGGCGCTGAGCAGCATGCGGTCGTATTTGTCCAAGGCCGGACTCCTGAAAATGCCAGACTTTCGAAATCCCGGTTTATTCCGATGATCTCCGTTCTTTCAAAAGTGTACCGGCGCTATAAACAGGTTTTGTAACTTATTTTTGCTCGTCAGCCTTTCTAGAATAATCCATCCCCGGACTCAGACTTTCGAGCTGCCCATGCCTGCCTTGCGCCGTTTTTCCTTGCCGCTGATCGCCGCGTTTTTCGCGTTGTATGTGATTTGGGGATCGACCTATCTGGTGATCCGAATTGGCGTCGAATACTGGCCGCCGCTGATGCTCGGCGGGGTGCGCTTCGTGATCGCCGGCAGCCTGATGTACGCCTTCCTGCGCTGGCGCGGGGCGCCGGCGCCGACCTGGGCGCAGTGGAAGGCGGCGGGGATCATCGGGATTTTGCTGCTCAGTTTCGGTAATGGCGCGGTGAGCGTGGCCGAGCACACGGGCGTGGCTTCCGGTGTTGCAGCATTGGCGGTGGCGACGGTGCCGTTGTTCACGTTGCTCTGTGGCTATTTCTGGGGAGCGCGCAATACCCGGCTCGAGTGGGCCGGGGTGACGTTGGGGATTGTTGGTATTGCCATGCTCAACATGGGCTCGAACCTGCAATCGAGTCCGCTGGGCGCAGCATTGCTGATTTTCGCGGCGGCAACCTGGGCGTTCGGTTCGGTGTGGAGCAGACATTTGCCGTTGCCACAGGGCGCGATGGCCAGCGCGGTGGAAATGCTGGTCGGCGGTGTGGTGCTGCTGATCGGCAGCGCCGTCAGTGGCGAGCGTCTGCAAGCAATGCCGCCAGTTGAAGGCTGGCTGGCGCTGGCGTACCTGATCTTCTTTGGATCGATCATCGCCTTCAACTCTTATATGTATTTGCTCAAGCACGTGCGTCCAGCGGCGGCGACCAGTTATGCCTACGTCAACCCGGCGGTCGCGGTATTGCTGGGGATTGTGTTTGTCGGCGAGACCATCGGCACCGAAGAAGCGCTGGCGATGCTGGTGATCATCAGCGCGGTGGTGTTGATCGGACTGCCACAGTGGCGCCGTCCGGCACAGCCGCCAGTCGTGGCGCCGACAGCCGTTCCCACAGAAACGCGTACGAATTAGGGTAAACTGCGCGGCATTGCATGCCTGCGTTATTTTTTCCTACGGTACTCCCATGACTTTCGCCACCCTTGGCCTGATCGAACCCTTGCTGCGCTCCCTCGAGACGCTCGGCTACCAGACCCCGACGCCGGTTCAGGCGCAAGCCATTCCGGCCGTGCTGGCCGGTCGTGACTTGATGGCAGCCGCTCAGACCGGCACTGGCAAAACCGCCGGTTTCGCCTTGCCACTGCTGCAGTTGCTGGCCATGGAAGGGCCGAAAGTCGCTGCCAACTCGGCGCGTGCACTGATTCTGGTGCCGACCCGTGAGCTGGCCGAGCAGGTTCATGAGTCTGTGCGTCAGTACGCCGAAAACCTGCCACTGCGTACTTATGCGGTTTACGGCGGCGTCAGCATCAACCCACAAATGATGAAGCTGCGCGGCGGCGTCGATGTGCTGGTCGCCACGCCCGGTCGCCTGATCGACCTGTTCCGCCAGAACGCGCTGAAACTCGATCAGTTGCAGACTCTGGTGCTGGATGAGGCCGATCGTATGCTCGACCTGGGCTTCTCCGAAGAACTGGCGAACATTTACCGCATGCTGCCGAAAAAGCGCCAGACCCTGCTGTTTTCCGCAACCTTCTCCGATGACATTCGCCTGCTCGCCGGGCAGATGCTCAACGATCCGCTGACCGTCGAAGTCAGCCCGCGCAACGTCGCCGCCAATACGGTCAAGCAGTGGATCGTCACGGTGGACAAGAAGCGCAAGGCCGAACTGTTCGTGCACCTGATGCGCAAGAACAAGTGGAAGCAGGTGCTGGTGTTCGCCAAGACCCGTAACGGTGTGGATGCGCTGGTGGAAAAACTCCAGGGCCTGGGCGTGAATGCCGACGGTATCCATGGTGATAAACCGCAAGCAACCCGTCAGCGTGCGCTGGATCGTTTCAAGCTCAGTGAAGTGCAGATTCTGGTGGCAACTGACGTGGCTGCCCGTGGTCTGGATATCGAAGATCTGCCGCTGGTGATCAACTTCGATCTGCCGATCGTGGCTGAAGACTACATTCACCGTATCGGCCGCACGGGTCGTGCTGGCGCGACGGGCGAAGCGATCTCGCTGGTGTGCGCGGATGAAGTGAACATGTTGTCGGCGATTGAAATGCTGACGCGCCAGACCTTGAAACGTCAGAACGAGCCAGATTTCGAACCGGAGCACCGCGTGCCGGACACCGATGCCAGCGGTCAGGTGATCAAGAAGCCGAAAAAACCGAAGAAGCCGAAGGCTTCCGGTGGTGGCGGCAAGCGCAATCTGGGCAAGTGGGTCGACAGCGGCGAGACGCAGGCGCCGGAGCCTTCGGTCAAGCCTGTGCGTAAAGTGCCGGTGTTTAATACCGGGCCGCGTAAGCGTAAGCCTTAAAGTCAAAAGCCCCTCACCCTAACCCTCTCCCAGGGGGAGAGGGGACTGATTGGGGGATGCTCCCGAAGTACGCCGACCTGATTCTTCTGTTGTGAATCCATAATCGACAGAGCTTCGCCAGACACCTAGGTCGGCCCCCTTTCCCGAGAGAGAGGGGACTGATTGGGGGATGCTCCCGAAGTACGCCGACCTGATTCTTCTGTCGTGAATCCATAATCGACAGAGTTTCGCCAGACACCTCGGTCGGTTGGCCGAATCCATAATCGACTCGGTGTTTCAGGTCGATGTTGGACGCCAGACACCTCGGTCGGCTCCCTCTCCCTCTGGGAGAGGGCTGGGGTGAGGGTTTAGCTTTTCAGCCACTGCACAATTCCCAACCCGGCCGCCCGGCCACTGGCAAAACACCCCGTCAGCAAATACCCGCCCGTTGGCGCTTCCCAATCAAGCATCTCCCCCGCGCAGAACACTCCCGGCAACACCTTGAGCATCAAGCGCTCATCCATCACCTCGAACGTCACGCCCCCGGCACTGCTGATCGCCTCGTCCAATGGCCGCGTTCTGACCAGAGTCAGCGGCAACGCCTTGATCGCCCGCGCCAACAGCGCCGGATCAGCAAACGTCGCCGCATCAGTCAACTCGCGCAACAACGCCGCTTTCACCCCATCAATCCCGACCTGACTGTGCAGATGCTTGGCCATCGACCGCGAACCGCGTGGTTTGCTCAACGCCGCCTGCAATTTATCCACAGGCCGGCCGGGCAACAGATCAATGTGAACAACCGCGGCGCCATATTGGTTGATCGCCTCACGAATCGGCGCCGACAGCGCATAAATCAGACTGCCTTCAATGCCGGTCGCGGTGATCACGCATTCGCCCAAGCGCGGTACATCGTCGTTCAAACCGATGGCGATATTTTTCAGCGGTGCGCCGGCGAATTTGCTCACCATCAAATCGCTCCAGGCCTGCACCTCGAAGCCGCAATTGCTCGGTTGCAACGGCGCCAGTCCTACACCGCGTTGCTCCAGCGGCAGCATCCACGCACCGTCGGAACCGAGGCGCGACCAACTGCCGCCGCCGAGGGCAAGCAGCGTGGCATCGGGTTTGACGGTGATTTCACCTTCCGGGCTGTCGATGCGCAGCGCGCCATGTGCATCCCAACCGAGCCAGCGATGGCGGGTGTGGATAACGACGCCGCTGTCGCGCAGACGTTTGAGCCAGGCGCGCAGTAGCGGGGCCGCTTTCATATCTGTGGGGAACACCCGGCCGGAGCTGCCCACAAAGGTTTCGATGCCCAGGTCGTGAATCCATTTACACAACGCATCGGCGTCGAAACCGCGCAGCAGCGGGGCGATTTGCGGGGCGCGCTCGGCGTAGCGTGAAAGGAACGCCGGGTAGGCTTCGGAGTGGGTGATGTTCATGCCGCCGACGCCAGCGAGCAGGAACTTGCGGCCCACCGAGGGCATGCCGTCGTAGAGATCGACGCGGATTCCGGCCTGGCTCAGCACTTCGGCGGCCATCAGGCCGGCGGGGCCACCGCCGATGATGGCGACGTGAGCGGGGGAGGAGGCGGAGTTCTGGGTCATGGTGAGCGCTGCGGTATGGCGGGATAAGGCGCGCATTCTAACAGTCGAGATCTTTTGTAGGAGTGAGCCTGCTCGCGATAGCGGTGTATCAGCCAAGTTAATGTTGAAGGTGCTGACGCTATCGCGAGCAGGCTCACTCCTACAAGGGATTCGGATTGGCTTGAAATGTTGGTTGAAAAATGATCAGTGCGCTGCAGGCCATAACCGGTATGGCCTGCAGTCCCTTTCACTCAGGTTATCCACAGGCCGTTCCACAGCGATTGTGGGTAACGCAGCACAACTCAATGACAACCGTGTGACTGCCAGACCCGTTGGGCGCTGTGATGGAGGATGCCGTGGCGGCGTGCGAGGGCGTGGCGATCCTTGCTGTAACCGCCGCCAATCACGCCCATCACCGGAATGTCGCGGCCCAGGCAATGGCGCATCACGCTTTCATCGCGGGCGGCGACGCCTTCGTCAGTCAGTTGCAGATAACCGAGGGCGTCGTCTTTGTGTACATCAACGCCGGCGTCGTACAGCACCAGGTCCGGTTGATACAGCGGCAACAAGTAATTGAGTGTGTCGTCGACCACTTTCAAATAGTCAGCGTCGCCCATGCCTTTGGGCAGCGGAATGTCCCAGTCACTTTCGGCTTTGCGTGCAGGAAAATTCTTCTCGCAGTGCAGGGAAACAGTAATCGCCTCCGGCGTGTCATGCAGAATTCGCGCGGTGCCGTCACCCTGATGCACATCGCAATCGAAGATCAGCACGCGATTCACCCGGCCGCTTTGCAGCAGGTAATGGCTGATGATCGCCAGGTCATTGAAAATGCAGAACCCCGCCGGGTAGTCGTAATGCGCATGGTGAGTGCCGCCGGCCAAGTGACAGGCCAGCCCATGCTCCAAGGCTTTCTCCGCGGCCAGAATCGAACCGCCGACCGCCCGTACCGTGCGCCGTGCCAAGGCTTCGTTCCACGGTAGACCCAGACGCCGTTGGTCTTCGCGGGACAACTCGCCGCTCATATAGCGTTCGATATACGCACGGTCATGGGCGAGGGCGAGGATGTCGTTGGGGCAGATATCCGGGCGCAGCAGATCAGCGTCGCGGGTCAAACCGCTGTCGACCAGGTGATCGCGCAGCAGACGAAACTTGTCCATCGGGAAGCGGTGATCCGCCGGAAACTCGGGGCTGTAGTCTTCGTGGTAGATCAGCGGCAGTGGCATGGCGGTTTCATGTAGGAACGTAGGAAAGAGTGAAGGATCCTACCAGCGATGTAGACTTGCGGCATGGAAACGGAGGGGCATGATGGAGCCGATACTGGAACTTGAAAGCGCGCGCTTGCTGATGCGTCAGTGGCAGGACGAGGATTTGCCGGCATTTGCCGCGATGTGCGCCGATCCTCAAGTGATGCGCTACTTCCCGACACCATTGAGCCGCCTGGAAAGTGCGTCGATGATCGGCCGCGTGCGCGGGCATTTTGCCGAACACGGTTTTGGCCTGTGGGCGCTGGAGCGCAAGGACAGTGGCGAATTCATTGGTTTCACCGGGCTCGGCGTGGTTGGTTTCGATGCACCGTTCACCCCGGCAGTGGAAATCGGCTGGCGCCTGGCCAAGGAACATTGGGGCCTGGGTTACGCCAGCGAAGCAGCGTGGACCGCTCTGCGTTGCGGCTTTGATCGGTTGGCATTGAAGGAAATCGTTTCCTTCACCGCGCAATCCAATTTGCCCTCAGAGAAAGTCATGCAGGCGATCGGCATGCATCACGCCCCGGAAGATGATTTTGATCACCCCAAGCTTGCGGTCGATCATCCGCTAAGACGGCATCTGCTGTACCGCATTACGCGGGAACAATGGCTGCAAACCTTGCATGGATAAGCCGACACGGACGTTTACAATGGCCGCCATATCATTGGCCCGCGCCAGAATCTGAATCGGCCGCCGCAGCCAAGACTGCGCGGCATAGTGCTTTGTGTGAGGAGAGTCTGAATGAGCCAAGTGTTGGAAGATCTGGTCGACTTGCTGACCCTGGAACCGATCGAAGAAAACCTGTTCCGTGGCCGTAGCCAGGATCTGGGTTTCCGTCAGTTGTTCGGTGGCCAGGTGCTCGGCCAGTCGCTGTCGGCGGCCAGTCAGACCGTTGAAGAGGCGCGCCATGTGCATTCGATGCACGGCTATTTCCTGCGTCCGGGCGATGCCAAGTTGCCAGTGGTCTACTCGGTTGATCGCGTGCGCGATGGCGGCAGTTTCAGCACTCGCCGCGTCACAGCGATCCAGAAGGGCCATCCGATCTTCACCTGCAGCGCTTCGTTTCAATACGACGAGGCAGGCTTCGAGCACCAGAGTCAGATGCCGGTGGTGGTCGGCCCGGAAAATCTGCCGTCGGAGCTGGAATTGACCCAGCAACGCGCGCACCTGATTCCGGAACACATGCGTGAAAAACTGCTGTGCCCGAAACCGATCGAAGTACGCCCGGTCACCGAAAAGGACCCGTACAACCCGCAGCCGGCCGATCCGGTCAAATATGTGTGGTTCCGTGCCGACGGCGCATTGGCCGACATCCCGGCACTGCACAAATACTTGTTGGCGTACGCCTCGGACTTCGGTTTGTTGACCACCTCAATGCTGCCCCACGGCAAATCGGTCTGGCAGAAAGACATGCAGGTCGCCAGCCTTGATCACGCGCTGTGGTTCCACAACGATCTGCGCGCCGATGACTGGTTGCTCTACGCGATGGACAGTCCGTGGGCCGGCAATTCCCGTGGATTCTCTCGTGGCAGCGTGTACAACCGCGCCGGGCAACTGGTCGCTTCGGTGACGCAGGAAGGCCTGATCCGCCATCGCAAGGACTGGGCATGAGTCTGAAAGAGGTCAAGCACTGGGTGTTCGATATGGACGGCACGTTGACCGTCGCCGTGCATGATTTTGCGGCGATTCGCGTGGCGCTGGCGATTCCGCCGGAGGACGACATCCTCACTCATCTCGCCGCGTTGCCGGCGGATGAAGCGGCGGCGAAACACGCCTGGCTGCTGGAACATGAAAGGGATCTGGCACTGGGTTCGACCCCGGCCACCGGAGCGGTGGAGCTGGTGCGTGATCTGCACGCACGCGGTTATCGCCTCGGCATCCTCACCCGCAACGCGCGGGAACTGGCGCATGTGACGCTAGAAGCGATTGGTTTGGCTGATTGCTTCGCGGTGGACGATGTGTTGGGCCGCGATGAAGCGCCGCCGAAGCCGCATCCGGGTGGTTTGCTGAAACTGGCAAACGCCTGGGACGTGCCGGCCAGCGCGATGGTCATGGTCGGTGATTACCGTTTTGATCTGGATTGCGGGCGAGCGGCGGGGGCGCGCACGGTGTTGGTGAATTTGCCGGATAACCCGTGGCCCGAGTTGGCCGATTGGCATGCGAAGGATTGTGTCGAGTTGCGGCGGATGCTGCTGGCCTGAAATCTTTGCTGCCTGAGCTGGCCTCTTCGCGAGCAAGCTCGCTCCCACAGGGAAATGTATTCCAAATGTGGGAGCGAGCTTGCTCGCGAAGAGGGCATAAAATCCGCCAAACAGTTTACTGATCGAACAACGCCTTCTGCCCCTCCGGCGAGGTCAGCATTCCATCGCCGTTATGCCCGACCCCGGGCACTTCAACCAATCGTTGATTCACCCCTTCCGGATGCCGACGCAGCAAATAGCCGAAGTACAACTTCCCACGCTCCAGGCGATACGCACCTTGCGCCTCGGCTTCACAGCGCTTGTCCAACGCTGGATGCTTGGGATCGACGTCCTGCTGTCCAAGCAGATAAATCACCTCGCGTTTGATGTAACTGCTCTCAAGCTGCAACGGCGTTTGCCCACCGGCGTACACCGGCATGTCTGACAGACCGTACTTCCAGCGATTGAAACCCGCGCATTTGGCGTGATCGAACGCTACCGGCCGTTGTTCATTGAAGTAGGCATAAGATGACGGGTTGGCCACCACGTAGCGCAAGCGAATGCCGTTGGCCTTCAACGCAGGCTGATCCTTGGCCAGCAGGGCATAGCGCTGCACCACCTGGCCACCGCCGGAATGACCGAAGATCACGATCTGCTTCACGTCGGGAAACTGTTTGCGGTCGCTGATCCGTCCGACGATCTCATCAAGTGCGGCGTAGGAACTCAACGGGTTCGGCCCTGTGGATAAGCCGCCGCCCATCCACTCGTTGCCTTGCCAGCGCAGCAACGTGGCGGGGAGCGAGTACAGCGCGACATCGCTTTCATTGAGGAACTGCGGCGCGATTACCAGCGTGTGGGCACTTTGTCCCGCCAGCTCGGCGGCGCTCTCGGCGCTTTTGCGATAGGTTTCCGAGTTGCGCAACCGGCCATGAATGACGATCAGCACCCGTTCGATCTTCTCCGGCGCAGGACCAATGCCGACCGCCATTTCCCCGGCCTTGAGTTGCAAACGACCGGGGCTGATCGCATCGACACCGGCGGCTTGCGCAGTGCTGCCAACGATCAGTAACGCCAAAAGCCATTTATGCATTTACAGGTTTTTCGCCGCGAAGGTGTCGCACTGGCCGACCTGGCCCTGCGCGAATCCGGTTTTGAACCAGCGCACCCTTTGCGCCGACGTACCGTGGGTAAACGAGTCCGGCACCACACGGCCCTGACCCTGTTGTTGCAGGCGATCATCACCGATGGCGTTGGCCGCATTCAAGGCCTCTTCGATATCGCCCGGTTCCAGCCAGTTCAAACGCTTCTGCGCACTGTAGGCCCAGACGCCGGCCAGGCAGTCGGCCTGCAATTCCTGACGCACCAGCAAACCGCCGTCGCCTTCCATCTGCCGACCTTGCTGGCGAGCTGTCTGAATTTTCGCCGAGACGCCGAGAAGCGTCTGCACATGATGTCCGACTTCATGCGCGATCACGTAGGCCTGGGCGAAGTCGCCGGCCGCTTTGAAGCGTTGCGACATTTCCTGGAAGAACGCCATGTCCAGGTAGACCTTCTGGTCCGCCGGGCAATAGAACGGGCCAGTGGCCGAGGTCGCCAGACCGCAGGCGGAATTGACCCGATTGCTGAACAGCACCAAGGTCGGGTCCTTATATTGGCGCCCGGCCTGTTGGAAAATCGCGCCCCAGGTGTCTTCGGTGTCACCAAGGATCGAACGGACGAATTCGGCCTGTTCATCATTGGCCGGCGGTGCCTGGCGGGTTTGCGAAGTAGGTGCAGATTGTTGTGTGGATTGCCCGGCGAGCTGGCCGAGGATCTGCATTGGGTCCTGCCCGGTGATCCAGCCAATGCCGACGATCAGCAGAATCGCCCCCAGGCTCAGGCCTTTGCCGCCACCGAAGCGCATGCCGCCACCGCCGGCATCATCACCACGGGCATCGACGACGTTGTCACTGCGTCGGCCTTTTTTCCATAGCATGTGGGAATCCTCTGTGTGTATCGGGTGGTGATGAGTGTTGCTGTTGTGTGAGTGTGGCGCCAGTCCGGTCGTCCGTCTATTGGCCACACGCAAACAGGCCCGGCCTCGTGCTGACGAGGTCGGGCCTGTTATTGACGGTCTGGCGCGCGGCAAATTCAATCCCGCGCAGGATTTCTATCGCTGGATTATCAATCAGCGATCAAAGGCATCCCACTCCGGGGCGAAATCCGGGCTGACCTGACGTTGGTTTTTCGGCAGTGCTGCAATCAATGCGCGGTCTTCATCATCCAGTTCAACTTTCAGCGATGCGAGGTTGGCCAGTTGATTGGCCCGGCTGCTGGCCTTGGGAATCGCCGCGACGTTGGGCTGATCCAGCAGCCATTTCAGTGCGACCTGAGTCGGCAGCACGCCGTGCTTTTCGGCGATCTGTTGAATCTGCGGGATGTCTGAGACCTTGTTGCGCGCCAGCGGGGTGTAGGCCGTTAGTGCCATGTCGTGTTGACGGGCGTAGTCGAGCAGGGCGTTTTGGCCGAGCAGGACGTGGTATTCGACCTGAATCGCTGACAGAGCAATCCCATAGTCTTCGACGACTTTGCGCAGCAATGGCAGCGGAAAATTCGCCACGCCGATGTTGCGTGCCAGCCCCTGTTTTTTGAACGAAGCCAATGTCTCGAGGGTGCGTGGCAGGTCCCAGTCGGTGCTCGGCCAGTGGATCATGAACAAGTCGACGTAGTCGCTGCGCAACGCGGTAAGGCTGCGGTCCATGGAATGGCGCATCGCGTCGGGTTGCAGCTGATCCCACCAGACTTTGGTGGTGACGTGAATTTGCTCGCGCGGTGTCGGGGTATTCGCCAGTGCTTGTCCGACGGCTTCCTCGTTGTTGTAGGCCGCCGCTGTGTCGATGTGTCGATATCCCAATTCCAGCGCTTGCTCCACGGCGCGAGTGCATTCGTCGCCGAGCATCGGCCAGGTGCCGAGGCCGAGTTTCGGCATGTTCAAACCTTGGGCATTAACGATGTGCTGCATGGTCGATCTCCTGTTCGAAAGCAGTCATACCGGCGATATGCCGGGCGGCGATGTAACCGAAAGTCAGCGCCGGGCCGATGTTGATACCGCCCGCCGGGTAGTGGCCGCCCATGATGCTGGCCATGTCGCCACCGGCTGCGTAGAGGCCGGCGATGGGCTGTTCGTGGGCATCCAGTACTTGCGCGTGCGGGTTGACCTTGAGCCCGGCGAAGGTGCCGAAGCAGCCCGGCTGGACTTTCACGGCGTAGAACGGGCCAGTGTCTATTGGGGCAACGCAGGGGTTGGGAAGGTTCGCCGGATCACCTTGTTTGCGGTTGTAGGGTGTTGCGCCGCGACCGAACAACGGGTCTTCGCCGTGACGGGCATGGCGGTTGTAATCGTCGAGGGTGTGGCGCAATCCGCTCGGATCGATGCCGCAGGCGCGGGCCAATTCTTCAATACTGTTGCCGCTTTTCAGATAGCCGCTGCGGATAAAATCTGACACTGGCAGCGGAAATGGCCGCGATATGCCCAGTCCATAACGCCGTTGAAAGGCGCGCGTACAGATCAGCCATGAGGCGACTTCTTCACCTTCCGGCGCAGCAGCGACCATGGCGCTGACGTAGTCGTAATAACCGTTGGCTTCGTTGACGAACCGTTGGCCGTTACTCAGTACACCGATGATCCCGGGTTTGCCGCGCTCAATGATGTGTGGGAAATGGCCGATGCTGCCGTCGGGATGTGGCACTTGCGACACCGGCGCCCACGCCACGGGCGAAGCTACATTGGCATTGACCCGTGCGCCGACACTTTCGCCCAGGCGCAAACCATCGCCGTCGACGGCCAGCGGCGGCAGCGCCCAATGCTCGTGACCGGTCGGCGTGCGCGGGAACAGGGCTTTGCGCCGCTCGATGTCATTGGCAAAACCACCGGCGGCGAGCACTACGGCTTTGCGTGCATGAATGCGGATCGGGCCTTTGTCTGTGTTGACCACAGCGCCCGAGACGCGAGCGCCTTCACGCAGCAACGCTGTCACGGGTGCCGATTCCCAGAGCAACACGCCGATGTCTTCGGCGGATTTTGCCAATCGTGCAATCAACGCCACGCCATTGACCAATTGCATGGCCCGGCCATGGATCGCGAGATCTAGCAAATGTCGGGTAAAGCGCCGGGTGACATGCCATGCGGCTTTCAGTGAACGGGTCAGATTGAGGAACGCCGACAGATCGGCGCCGGCCATGATCGGCATGCCCATGAAGGACGTTTCGCGCATCGTTGTACGAAGGCGCTTGAGCAAGCGTCCGACCTTGCGTCCATCATAAGGCGCGGCGATGACCGAGCGGCCACCAGTGCCAGCGCCCGGCGTGTCGCCATGAATGTCGGCAATGGCATTGCCATCGGCAAATTGCAGCACAGTGTGTTGCTCGAAAAAAGCGACCATGCGCGGTCCCGCTTCAAGGAAAGCGTCGATCATCGCCGGGTCGAAGTGCTCGCCCAGTTCATGGCGCAAATAGGTGCGCGGTTGTTCGATGTCTTCGATGATCCCGGCCCGACGCGCTAGTGGATTGCACGGCACCCACGCCCAGCCACCGGACCAGGCAGTGGCGCCACCGAAAACCGGATCTTTCTCGACAACGATGACTTTCAAACCATGCCACGCGGCAGTCACGGCGGCCGATAAACCGGCGGCACCGGAACCGACGACCAATACGTCGCAGTCGATATCAGGGTGTTCGGCAGACATCAAACAACGCTCCGGCAGTAAGTTTTTTTTGGAATTTGATTCCAGAAAATAACCAGTGTCGCGACGACTCTACAAGCCTTGAGCCTATAAAATGGGCGGTTATCGAACAGCCGGTTCCAGATTTCGCTTTGCCGCCAATGTCTTCTAGAATCGGCAAAATTTCTTTGGACGTCTCCATGGCCGGCAGTCAAATCGAACGGGTTTTCAGCGTGCTGGAAAGCCTCACCAGTGATCCACGCGGGCTGCCGATGCAGACGCTCGCCGAGCAGCTGGTTATCCCCAAGAGTGCAACACACCGCTTGCTCGCCGAGCTGATTCGGTTGGGCTACGTACGGCAGAATGCGGAAACGTTGCGCTATCACTTGTCGACCAAACTGGTCGCTATGGGCTTTCAATACCTGTCGAGCTGCGGTGCCGATATCGTCCAGCCGGTACTCGACCGACTGGCGCAGGAAACCGGCGAACTGGTGCGTCTGGGCGTGATCGATGGCGAGCGCCAGACCTGGATCGCCAAGGCACAAGGCGCGCGCACCGGTCTGCGTTACGACCCGGACATGGGCCGCGACGCGCCGCTGTTCTACACCGCGTCGGGGCATGCGTGGCTGGCGTGCATGAGCGACGCCGAGGCGTTGTCACTGGTCGAGCGGCAGGCGGCGGAGGTGCCGGTGGGGATCGGGCCGAATGCGCCGCGTTCAAATATCGAGTTGCTGGAACGGCTGCGTCTGGCTCGTGAGCAGGGTTATGCCTGTGTCGAAGAAAGTTCGGCAGTGGGGACTTCAGCGATTGCGGCGGTGGTGAGGCATCCAACGGATGGTCGGGTGATTGGTGTACTGAGTATTGCCGGTCCCAGTGCGCGGATGCCGGGGGCGCGGTTGCATGAGCTGGCACCGCTGTTGCTGACCTTTACCGAAGAATTATCAGCAGCAAGCCTGGCCTCAGAACTGTTTATCTAATCCGAGTTCACACAGACCCCCTGTAGGAGTGAGCCTGCTCGCGATAGCGGTATGTCAGCCAACGTTAACGGCGACTGACACTCCGCTATCGCGAGCAGGCTCACTCCTACAGGGGATTTTTGTTGTTCACGAAGTTGTGCGGTGTTCGCACGGTTTTAGGATGGATGGGTGTTTGATTCTGGAACTGGGTTCTAAATTGTTGCTGGAGTGATATTCCAACAACAATCACAAAAGGACCGTACCTTGAATTCGCCCCTTCGAATCGCCCTGATCGGCGCCGGCAACATGGGCCAGCAACATTATCGGCATCTGCAAACCCTCAACGAAGCAACGCTGTGCGCGGTGGCGGATCCCGGGCCGCAAGCAGCAGGGCTTGCGGCGGAATGGGGTGTAAGGCATTTCGCTGATCATCGTCAGATGCTGGAGCAAATCCGGCCAGACGCGGTGATCGTCGCCAATCCGAATAATCAACACGTCAGCACGGCGCTCGATTGTCTGGCGGCGGGTGTGCCGGTGCTTCTGGAGAAGCCGGTCGGCGTGCACCTGGATGAAGTGCGCGAACTGGTTGCGGCGGTCAAAAGCAGCGGCGTGCCGGTGCTGGTCGGCCATCATCGGCGCCACAATCCGCTGATCGTTCGCGCTCATGAGCTGGTGCAGAGCAGGGCGCTTGGACGGCTGATCACGGTGACTGCACTGTTCCAGTTGCGCAAACCGGACAGTTATTTCGAGATCCCGTGGCGCCGTGAACCGGGCGCCGGGATGTTGCTGACCAACCTGATTCACGACCTCGATCTATTACGACATCTGTGCGGTGAAGTACGCTCGGTGCAAGCGATCACCGACAACGCCGTGCGCGGTTTCGCCAACGAAGACAGTGCGGCGGTGTTGCTGCGATTCGAAGGCGGCACACTGGGCACATTGAGCGGTTCCGACGCGGTCGCCGCGCCGTGGAGTTGGGAGCTGGATTCCGGCGAGAACCCGGCGTATCCACGTCATGCGGATCAGCCGTGCTATCTGCTGGCCGGAACCGCCGGAGCGTTGAGCATTCCGCAGCTCAAGCGTTGGCACTATGCCGCTGAGCAGTTCGACGCCGGTTGGCATGAGCCCTTGTTGATGGTCGAAGAATCCTACGGCGGTGACGACGCTTTACGCTTGCAGTTACTGCATTTCGTACGCGTGGCGCGGCATGAAGTCGAGCCGCTGGTGAGTGCGGCCGACGCTGCGCGCACTTTGGCGCTGATCGAAGCGATCCGCGAGGCCGCCGCCACCGGCCGTGCCTGCACCCCTGCACTGATTGAGGCTTGAACATGAGCGAACGAATCCTGTCTCTGGCCAGCCTCACTGTGCTGGAGTTGTCGCCACCGCAAATGGTCGAAGTGGCGGCACGTGCTGGTTACAGCCATGTCGGCCTGCGCCTGGAACCGGCGACGCCCGAGGAGCATCATTTCCCTTTGGTCGCCGATGCTGAATTGCGCCGTCAGACTTTGCAGCGGCTGCGCGACACCGGCATCCGCGTGCTCGACGTGGAAATCCTGCGTCTGAAGCCGCAAACCGACGTCGCCGATTTCGAGAAACTTCTTACGGTCGGTGCGGAATTTGGCGCTACCGAATTGCTGGTCGCCGGTAACGATCCTGACGAACAGCGGCTCACCGATAACTTTGCGGCGCTTTGCGATCTGGCCGCGCCTTACGGACTGCACCCGCATCTGGAGTTCATGCCCTGGACTGATGCGCGCAACCTCGAACAAGCGCTGCGAATGGTCGAAAACGCTGATCGGGAAAACGCTGCGGTGCTGGTCGATGCGTTCCACTTTGATCGTTCGGCGTCACGCTTGGAGGATCTGGCTGAAGTGCCAGTGTCGCGTCTGCGTTATGCGCAATTATGTGATGTAGCGGGGCCGAGGCCGTCAGACATGGCCGAGATCTTGCGTCAGGCGCGCAACGAGCGGCGGTTTCCCGGCGAGGGTGATTGCGATCTGCTCGGGTTGCTGCGAGCGCTGCCGACTAATATTCCACTGAGTCTGGAAATTCCCACGGTAAAACTGCTGGAGCAGGGCGTGAGCGGATTGGAGCGAGCGCAGATGGCGATCGACAGGACGCGGGAATTGTTGGCGCGACTGTGAGTCTTTTTTGTGGCGAGGGAGCTTGCTCCCAGTGGACTGCGTAGCCGTCCCCAATCGGCGACCGCCGCGCGATCCCCTTCGCCACCGTATTGTTGTTCAAACAGGGATAACCAATGACTGTCAGCACCCCGCTCTCCGGTGTCAACCAACCCTTCAAGGGGATCTTGCTGATTGTCGTGGCAACCTTCCTGTTCTCCAGTCACGACGCATTGTCGAAATACCTGTCCGGTTTTTATCCGATCGTGATGGTGGTCTGGGCGCGCTATCTGGTGCACACACTGCTGATGGCGGGGATTTTTCTGCCGCAATCCGGATTGCGTGTCCTGCGCACCAAGAAGCCGCTATGGCAATTGGTTCGGGCACTGTGCCTGCTCGGCACCAGCCTGTTCTTCACCACCGCGTTGTTGTACATCCCGTTGGCGGAAGCCACGGCGGTCAACTTTCTTGCGCCAGTGTTGGTGACCGCATTGTCGGTGCCGCTGCTCAAGGAGCGAGTGACCCGAGGTCAATGGATCGCGGTGATCTGCGGCTTTATCGGCGTGCTGATCATCGTCCATCCCGGCGGTGAGTTGTTCACTCCGGCGGTGTTGCTGCCGTTCTGCTCGGCGCTGTTTTTCTGCTTTTATCAACTGCTGACCCGCAAGCTCGCCGAGGTGGACAGCCCGACCACCAGCAACTTTTTCGCCGGGTTATGCAACACGCTGGTGATGAGTGCACTGGTGCCGTTCTTCTGGCAGGTGCCGACGTTGACCCATGCCGGGTTGATGCTGGCGCTGGGCAGTTGCGGGATGACCGCGCATTTGTTTCTGACCCAGGCGTTCCGCCATGCCGCTCCGGCACTGCTGGCGCCGTTCGGTTATTGCCAGATTGTGTTTGCCGGGTTGTTGGGCTGGCTGCTGTTCAATCACACGCCGAGTCTGCTGACGATCATTGGTATCGCGGTGATCTGTTGCAGCGGACTGGCGGCAGCGTGGCAGCAGAGCCGCCGTTGAGCTGACAACACAAGAAACTGTGGGAGCGAGCTTGCTCGCGAAAGCGGTATGTCAGTCACATTTGTTTCGACTGTCAGTCCGCATTCGCGAGCAAGCTCGCTCCCACAAGGGGCCAATCAAGTGGTCAGGTTATTCGGTGACGGTAGGAATCTTGCGCGGTGCCATGAAATACATCCACGTCAGCGCAATGAAGTACATCGCCGGAATCAGGGTGAACAACACGGTGTAGTTGTTGTTGGTGACGGTGAGGATGTGGCCGACGATCTGGGTCATGAACATCCCGCCGATCGCTGCGCACATGCCGCCGAAACCGAACACGGTGCTCATCATGTGCTTGGGCGTGTAGTCCATCACCAGGCTCCAGATGTTTGCTGTCCACGCCTGGTGTGCGCCGATGGCCAGGGAAATCGCTGCCACTGCCACCCACAGGTTGGCTGAGCCGGCGGCCATGATCACGCCGATGATGCAGCAAGCAAACAGGAACATCGACAGCAGCCGCGCCTTGATCGAGTTCATCCCGCGACCGATCAGGAACGAAGACAGAATGCCGCCACCGACGCTGCCGAAGTCAGCCGTGACGTAAATGATGATCAGCGGAATGCCCATCTGGGTGACGTTGATGCCCAGGTTGTATTGCTGATTGAGGAACGGTGGCAGCCAGTACAGATAGAACCAGAACACCGGCGCGGTCAGCGAGTAGGCGAGGGCGAAGGCCCAGGTGCCGCGCATCCGCAGGATTTTCGAGAACGGTACGCGGGCCTGTTCCGGTTCGACTTCTTGCTGGATGTAGTCCAGCTCGGACTGTTTCACGCTCGGGTGATCTTCCGGGTTGAAGTATTTCAAGCCCCAGAACAGCAACCAGATGCCGCCCAGTGCCGACATGCACAGGAACGCCGCTTGCCAGCCCCAGACGTGCAGCACCAGTGGCAGCAGCATCGGCGTGAACATCGCACCGACGTTGGTGCCGGCGTTGAAGATGCCGGTGGCAACCGCACGTTCGCCGGCCGGGAACCACAGGCGCGTGGTTTTCACGCAGGCCGGGTAGTTCGCCGCTTCAGTCAGGCCGAGGATAAACCGGCAGACCATGAAACCAACGGCTGACGTTGCCAGACCGTGGGCACCGGTGGCCAGACTCCAGAGCAGCACGGCGCAGAAGAACACGCGCTTGACGCCGACCCGGTCGATCAAGCGTCCTTGCAGGACGAAACCGATCGCGTAGCCGACCTGAAACCAGAAGTTGATGTTGGCGTAATCCATCGCCGTCCAGCTCATTTCCTTGGCGAGGATGGGCTGCATGACGCCGAGGGCGGCGCGGTCGATGTAGTTCAGGGTAGTGGCGAAAAACACCAGCGCCAGCATGCCCCAACGGGTCTTGCCGACAGCCATGGCGCCGCGGATCTTGTCGCCGATGCCACCCGTGGCAGTGCTCATGGCCGGAGCCATGCGGGAAGTCTGTGAAGGAATCATGTGTTCCACCCGTTTTTGGATTTGTTATTTGGTGTGCTTGTTACTTGCACGCTGCGACCGGTGGTTCAGATCCGGACTCAATGTGCAGTCGATGTTGGGCAGTGGACGAAAAATCGTCAATTCGCCAAACCGCCATTGTGTTCGATAATCGCACGCAAAACTAACCGGGTAGTACACTTTAAATTGCTGCGCGGTTCAATGCAGCCAATAATTTCCCCACTATAAAAACCCATCCCATGTAGGAGCTGCCGAAGGCTGCGATCTTTTGATTTTGCTGTTTTGGTAATCAAGATCAAACGATCGCAGCCTTCGGCGGCTCCTACAGTAAAGATAAAGCGGCGCAGTCCGGGAGTTGAAACATGCAGCGTTCCATTGCCACCGTTTCCTTGAGCGGCACCCTGCCGGAAAAACTCGAAGCCATCGCCGCCGCCGGGTTCGACGGGGTGGAGATTTTCGAAAACGACCTCCTGTACTACGACGGCAGCCCGCGGGAAATTAAACAGATGTGCGCCGATCTCGGCATCGCCATCACTCTGTTTCAACCGTTCCGCGATTTCGAAGGCTGCCGCCGTGATCGCCTCGCGCGCAACCTTGAGCGCGCCGAACGCAAGTTCGACCTGATGCAGGAACTGGGCACCGACCTGGTGCTGGTCTGCAGTAACGCCTCGGCCGACAGCGTCGGTGATCAACAAATTCTCGTCGATGACCTGCGCCTGCTGGCCGAGCATGCCGGTGCGCGCGGCTTGCGCATTGGTTACGAAGCGCTGGCGTGGGGCCGTCACGTGAATACTTATCAACAGGTCTGGGACATCGTGCGTCAGGCCGATCACCCGAGCCTCGGTGTGTTGCTCGACAGCTTCCATACGTTGTCGCTGAAGGGCGATCCCCGCGCCATTGCCGACATTCCCGGCGACAAGATTTTCTTTGTGCAAATGGCCGACGCGCCGATTCTGCAGATGGACGTGCTGGAGTGGAGCCGGCATTTCCGTTGCTTCCCGGGACAGGGCGAATTCGATCTGCCGGGCTTCCTCGCGCCGATCATCCAGAGCGGTTACACCGGGCCACTGTCGCTGGAAATTTTCAACGATGGCTTCCGCGCCGCGCCGCCACGGGCCAATGCCGCCGACGGTTTACGTTCACTGCTGTATCTGGAAGAGAAAACCCGTCAGCGTCTTGAGCAGGAAGCGACACCTGTCGCCAATCGCGAAATCCTTTTCGAAACACCGAAGGCCAGCGAGTACAACGGCATCGAGTTTCTCGAGTTTGCCGTCGATGAAAGCCTCGGCGCCAAACTGTCGAACTGGCTGGAACGCTTGGGGTTCGTCAAGGCTGGGCAGCATCGTTCCAAGAGCGTGAGTCTGTTGCGTCAGGGCGACATCAACCTGATCCTCAACTCCGAACCGTATTCCTTTGCCCACAGCTTCTTCGAGGCTCACGGCCCGTCGCTGTGTGCCACGGCTGTGCGGGTCAAGGACAGCGCCAGTGCGCTAGCCCGCGCCGTCGCTTACAAAGGTCAGCCCTATCGTGGACTGGTCGGCCCCAACGAACTGGAACTGGCAGCGGTGCGCGCGCCGGACGGCAGCCTGATTTATCTGGTGGATGAACAGGCCGACGTCTACGGCACCGATTTCAACCTGCTGGCAGACGCGCCGGCCCGTGGCGGTCTCAAGCGTATCGATCATATGGCCATGGCGTTGCCGGCCGACAGCCTCGACAGTTGGGTGCTGTTCTACAAGAGCCTGCTGGATTTCGAAGCGGACGATGAAGTGGTGCTGCCTGATCCGTATGGTCTGGTGAAGAGCCGCGCCTTGCGTAGCCGCGACAGTTCGATCCGCTTGCCGCTGAACATCTCCGAGAACCGCAACACCGCCATCTCCCACGCGCTGTCGAGTTATCGCGGCTCCGGTGTGCACCACATCGCCTTCGATTGTGACGACATCTTCGCCGAAGTCAGTCGCGCCAAAGAAGCCGGCGTGCCGCTACTGGATATTCCGCTCAACTATTACGACGACCTTGCCGCGCGCTTCGATTTTGACGACGAGTTTCTCAGTGAACTGGCGTATTACAACGTTCTGTACGACCGTGATGCCCAGGGCGGTGAGCTGTTCCACGTCTACACCGAACCGTTTGAAGGGCGTTTCTTCTTCGAGATCATCCAGCGCAAGAATGGCTATGCCGGGTATGGCGCGGCGAACGTCGCGGTGCGCCTGGCGGCGATGGCCAAATCTCGCAGTGGTGCCGTGCGCCAGGCGAAGTTGTAGGAAATTCGTAAACGCGGGATTAAACACGGGCCGCGCGGCTTCCTTCACTGTGCTGCGCAGCCCATAATCGCCGCCTGTGCAGTGATGGCCGTGAGCCCGCAATGACGATGAATACAGAACTTTCCGCAGCTTCTGAAGTTTCCACTGTAGAGCCGCGCAAGAGTCGCAAGAACAACCCGGAAAAGACCCGCGAGAACATCTTGCAGGAGGCGATCGTCGAGTTCGTCCAGCAAGGCTTGTCTGGGGCTCGCGTCGATGCGATCGCCGAGCGAATCCACACCTCCAAACGCATGATCTATTACTACTTCGGCAGTAAGGAGCAGTTGTACGTCGAGGTGCTGGAAAAGCTATATGGCGATATTCGCAACACCGAAAACCGTTTGCACCTGGCCGAGCTGGCGCCGGTAGAGGCGATTCGGCGTCTGGTGGAATTTACCTTCGATCACCACGACCGCAATGTCGATTTCGTGCGCATCGTCAGCATCGAAAACATCCACAACGCCGAATACGTGAAGCGTTCCGACGCGATCAAAGCGATGAACAACACCATCCTCGATTCACTCGGCGAGATACTGCGTCGTGGTGCTGCTGAAGGTGTTTTCCGTGTGGGGCTGGATGCGCTGGATGTGCATTTGCTGATCAGCTCGTTCTGCTTCTATCGTGTGTCGAACCGGCACACATTTGGCGAGATCTTTCAGATCGATCTGCCGGATGAAAGCATCAAACAGCGGCATCGCGAGATGATTTGCGAATCGGTGCTGCGCTACCTGCAGGCCTGACACATTCCCCCTGTGGGAGCGAGCCTGCTCGCGCAAGCGGTGTGTCAGTCAATAGATGTATTGGCTGGCCGTAAGCCTTCGCGAGCAGGGGGAAAGAACTCAGCCATTCATGCTTTGAAAATGCGCGAGCATCCGCTGCGCGTCCGGCACCACGTCACTGAACAATTCAAACGCTTTCACTGCCTGAAACACCGCCATGTTGCCGCCGTCCAGCGTCCGGCAACCCAGCGCGCGGGCGTTGCGCAGCAGTTCGGTTTCCAGCGGGAAATACACAATCTCCGCCACCCACAATTCCTTGCGCAGCAGTTCGACCGGCACCGGCATGCCCGGCAGTTTGGCCATGCCCATTGGCGTGGTATTCACCAGCCCGTCGGCCTGATTCAGCGTACTCGTTAGATCTTGCCCGGCCACGGCGCGACCCGAGCCGAAATGCTGATTGAGATTGTTCGCCAGACTCTCAGCGCGTTCACGATCGACATCGAAAATAGTCAGTTGCTGTACGCCTTCGCTCAACAATGCGTGGGCCACTGCTGCGCCTGCGCCACCGGCGCCCATCTGGACTACGCGCTTGCGGGCAGCGTCCTTCAGCCCCCGGCGAAAACCCTCGGCGAATCCAAGGCAGTCAGTGTTGTGGCCGACACGTTTACCGTCCTTCAACACCACGGTGTTCACCGCGCCAATACCTTTGGCTTCCGGCGACAACTCATCAAGCAGCGGAATGATTGCCTGCTTGCACGGGAAGGTGATGTTCAGCCCGGTGTAGTTCATCCGCTCGGCCGCCAGCAGCAGGTCGGGCAGGGCGGTGCTGTCCATTTTCAGTTGATCGAGATCGATCAGTCGGTACAGATAACGCAGGCCTTGGGCATCACCTTCGTGCTCATGCAGCGCCGGCGTGCGCGAGGCCTGAATGCCGGCGCCGATCAACCCGGCGAGTATTACGTTAGAGCGAGACATGCGCATTACCCCTTCAGCCGCTGACTGAAATGTTCCAGCGCCAGGCGATAGCCATGACTGCCAAACCCGGCCATTACCGCCGTGGCAATCGCCGAGACAAACGAGTGATGACGAAACGGCTCGCGGGCGTGGACGTTGGACAGGTGTACCTCAATCACCGGCAATTCACTGGCCACCAGTGCGTCGCGAATCGCCACCGAAGTATGCGTCCACGCGGCCGGATTGATCACGATCCCGGCGCAACGGCCGCGGGCAGCGTGAATCCAGTCGAGCAGTTCGCCTTCGTGATTGGTCTGACGAAACTTTACGGCCAGGCCGAATTCTTCGCCTGCGCGACCGCACAACGCCGAGATGTCCGCCAAGGTTTCGTGACCGTAAGTCGCCGGCTCGCGGGTGCCGAGCAGGTTCAGGTTCGGGCCGTTGAGCACCAGAACGATAGGGGGCATGAGGGGTAACTCCACTTATTGTTTTTGGCTTTGGCCGAGGATTTCAGCCTGTGGAGATAAAATGTACTAGATGGTTACCATGGTCAATTGAACAAAAATGGAGGTGGCGTTTTATGTTCGGTGATCGCACAGAAGCAATATTGATCGAGATATGACGACAGCTTTGCTTACGTTTTTCACTGGAGATTGCCCGGCTCATGACCTGTTGCGACGCTAGCCTGAAAAGCGGTGAAACGTCATGTGCCGATCACCAGTCGTCGGATTTGAAAGGAATCTTGAATCCTGAAACTTATTAACCTAACGGATGGGTTAGCATGAAGGTGTGCAGCTACAAAGGATTGTCGATTGTCATCATGTTGCGAGATGAGCATTGCCCCCCGCACGTTCACGTGAATTCAGGTAGCTGGAGCGCCCGATTACAGTTCAGTTTCTGGCACAACGATATTGAGCTTTGGGATGTCATGCCGCTTTCTCGTCGACCACCGTTAACCGTGCTGGATGGCTTGTGTCGATCTCTTGAGCAGCCTGCTCATCTGCGACGAGCACGCGGGATCTGGTGGTCAAGATTGCAAACTGTCTGTCTCGACAATCAATTGTGGGACAGCCATTCAAACGAAGTGCTGGGGATGAAACTCGTCACTGACAAGACATACAGAGTGGGATCGGCGCGTTATCTGCCAGAAGAGGGCAAAACTCTTCTGACATTGATAGGCGCATTGGAAGGAGTGGAAATCGATTTATGAAAGTCATCAAGGCTAAGCCATCCACACATCGTCCCCTGACGGAGGAGATGATCGACGCCGCCATCCTGCAAGGGGAGGCACGCCGAGCGAGTAGCTTGCAGGCTGTCTCCGTAACCTTTGAAGAATCATCTCTGGTCATCCGTTTTGAGGATGGCAGTGGTGTGTTGCTTCCGGTGAACCAGTATCCAGAGTTTGACGGGTTTGATGCAGGCGATTACGAGGGGCTGACAGTCGGCTTCGCAGGCACTGCGCTGTGCCATGAGGGCAAAGACCTTGACGTTTCCATTGCCGGGCTGATTTCAGCGAGCCCGTCACTCATGAGGATGGCCGCGTCGGTGGTTGCTTCACGTAACGGTCGTCAAAGCAGTGCTGCGAAGTCCGAAGCTGCTCGGGCGAATGGCAAAAAGGGCGGGCGTCCGCGTAAGGTCGATCCCGCTTAGTGAGCGCCCACAAAAAAGCCGTCAATCACGACGGCTTTTTCGTATCTGCTGTCCCGTAATCAACGCCGGGTCAGCAACACACCCGATTCCATATGATGCGTCCACGGGAACTGGTCGAACAACGCACACTGCGTAATGCGGTGGGTGTCGTGCAACTGGGCAATGTTCGCCGCCAGGGTTTCCGGGTTGCAGGAGATGTACAGGATGTTATCGAAACGTCGGGTCAGCTCGCAGGTGTCCGGATCCATGCCGGCGCGCGGCGGGTCGACAAAGACGCTGCCGAACTCGTAGCTCTTCAGGTCGATGCCTTGCAGGCGACGGAACGGGCGCACGTCGTTGAGCGCTTCGGTCAGTTCTTCGGCGGACAAACGCACCAGGGTGACGTTATCCACAGCGTTTTCGCTGAGGTTACTCAGTGCAGCGTTGACCGAGGTTTTGCTGATTTCGGTAGCCAGCACTTTGCGCACGCGAGTCGCGAGCGGCAGGGTGAAGTTGCCGTTACCGCAATACAGCTCCAGCAAGTCGTCAGTGCGGTCACCGAGTGCTTCGTACGCCCAGTTGAGCATCTTCTGGTTCACCGTACCGTTCGGCTGGGTGAACGCGCCTTCCGGCTGGCGATAGCTGAAAGTGCGGCCGCCGACTTCGAGTTTTTCGACCACGTAATCGAGGCCAAGCACTTCGCGTTTACCCTTCGAGCGTCCAATGATGCTCACACCGAGATCCGCCGACAACCTGGTTGCTGCCGCGTGCCAGTGTTCGTCCAGCGGGCGGTGATAGCACAGGGTGATCATCGCATCGCCAGACAGTGTGGTCAGAAACTCCACTTGAAACAGCTTGTGGCTCAGCGCCGAACTGGCCTGCCAGGCAGCCTTTAATTGCGGCATCAACTGGTTGATGCGCAGGCTGGCAATCGGGAACGCTTCGATGAGGATCGGCGTGCGTTTGTCGTCCTGAGAAAACATCGCGTAATGCCGCTCGCCACCTTCGCGCCATAGGCGGAATTCGGCGCGCAGACGGAAGTTCTGCAGCGGCGAGTCGAACACGGTCGGCTCGGGGGCATCGAACGGCGCCAGCAGATCACGCAAACGCGTGACCTTGGCTTCAAGTTGCTCGGCGTAAGCCTGGGAATCGAATGTCATGCGTTGAACCAACCCAACTTGATCACAAACAGAATCGACAGAATCACCAGCGCCGGGTTCAGCTCACGAGCGCGGCCGGACAGCAACTTGATCACGGTCCAGGCGATGAAGCCGAACGCGATGCCGTTGGCGATCGAGTAAGTGAATGGCATGGCCAGCGCGGTCACCACGACCGGCGCGGCGACGGTGATGTCGTCCCAGTCTATTTCCGCCAGACCGGAAGTCATCAACACGGCGACGAACAGCAGTGCCGGCGCGGTGGCGAACGCCGGAACGCTGGCCGCCAGTGGCGAGAAGAACAGTGCCAGCAGGAACAGAATCGCCACGACGATGGCCGTCAGACCGGTACGCCCGCCCGCACTCACGCCAGCCGCGGATTCGATGTAGCTGGTGGTGGTCGACGTGCCGAGCAACGAACCGGCCATGGCCGCGGTGCTGTCGGCGATCAGCGCACGACCCATTTTCGGCATGTGGCCGTCTTTGCCCATCAGGCCGGCGCGCTTGGCGACGCCGATCAGGGTGCCGGAGTTGTCGAACAGATCAACGAACAGGAACGCGAAGATCACGCTGACCAGACCGATGTCCAGCGCACCTTTGATGTCCAGTTGCAGGAAGGTCGGGGCCAGCGAAGGCGGCATCGAGGTCACGCCGCCGAACGGGGTGAAACCCATGGCGATGGAAATGATGGTCACCGCCAGAATGCCGATCAGCACCGCGCCGCGCACTTTCAATGCTTCGAGGGCGACGATCAGGGCGAAACCGAGGGTGGCGAGAATCGGTGCAGGTTGTTTCAGGTCACCAAGGCCGACCATGGTCGCCGGATTGCTGACGACGATACCTGCGTTGTGCAGGGCGATCAGTGCCAGGAACAGGCCGATACCGGCAGCAATCGCCGAGCGCAGCGGCAGCGGGATGCTGTTGATGATCCATTCACGGATGCGGAAGATCGACAGCAGGAAGAAGCACACCGCCGAGATGAACACCGCGCCCAGCGCCACTTGCCAGGTGTGGCCCATGTGCAGGACAACGGTGTAGGTGAAGAAGGCGTTCAGACCCATGCCCGGCGCAAGGGCGATCGGGTAATTGGCGATCAGGCCCATGATCGTCGAACCGATCGCGGCGGCCAGACAGGTAGCGACGAACACTGCGCCCTTGTCCATGCCGGTCTCACCGAGAATGCTCGGGTTGACGAACAGAATGTAGGCCATGGCCAAGAAAGTCGTGATGCCCGCCAGAATCTCGGTGCGCACGTTGGTGTTGTGTGCCTTGAGTTGAAACAGCCTTTCCAGCATGTCTGCTCCCCGTGGCGCGCGTGGCGCCGTGAATGTATCGACCTCAACAGCAAAGCACAGACCATCGCAAGCGCCTGGAAAATTGTGGTGGGCCGGAAAAAGCCGCGCATCATACCAGCAGCGTGAGGAATATGGCGGTTGTTGGTGTCGATCGTCGGCGAAGTTTTGCCTAGAAGCCAACTGCGCCATACTGCGCGCTGATTTTTTCGGGACGGGAAGCGCATGAGCAGGTGCTGGATGAAGGTTTCGGGTTTGATTGCAGCACTGATGGCCGTGGCTCCGATAGTGCTGGCGGCCTCGGCGGAGCCGTTGACCCAAGTGAAAGTGATCAAGGTGCAATCGCCGGCCTGTGGCCTGGAGGACATTGCCGATGGCCAGACGCAGACCCAATGCAATCATAGTGGGCCGAGCATCAAGGTCTATGTACTGGAAGTCGGATACGGCCAGAGCCAGCCGCATGCCACCCTGGACGGTTTCGAGGTGAACGGCACCCGAGCGCCGGTCTGTGCCTTTGATAACGGCAACCTGACCGAGTGCACTCCCGGCAACAAAACCGTCGGTTCTCTTTATACCTTCGATCTGGCGGGCAAGCAGGAAGGCACCTTCACCTTCAGCAACACCTCGATCAACGCGCCACGCAATACGATGTCGACCCAGCTTTACATCAAGTAACGGCTGTCTGCGAACAGGGCCGGACAAAGCTGTCTACGCTTGGAAGATCACCCAGCGGATAACGCCCATGACCTTTAGAGCCCTGATTACCCTCGCCGAGGGCATCGATGATCTGCAAAGCGTGACCCTGATCGACGTGCTGCGCAGGGCCGGCATCGAGGTGGTGGCCGCCAGTATTGAAGGGCGACGCATGCTCACCTGCGCCCGTGGCACACGCCTGACCGCCGATGGCATGCTGGTCGACGTGCTGGCGCAAACCTTCGACCTGATCGTACTGCCCGGCGGCGCCGTCGGTTCGCAACACCTGGCTGCGCATCAACCGCTGCAACAACTGGTCAAGGATCAGGCCAGTGCCGGCCGCCTGTTCGCCGCCATCGCCGAATCCCCGGCCATCGCCCTGCAATCCTTCGGCGTGCTGCGCCAGCGGCGCATGACCTGCCTGCCCAGCGCGAGCCATCAACTCTCGGGCTGTACGTTTGTTGATCAACCGGTGGTGGTCGACGGCAACTGCGTCACCGCACAAGGCTCAGGCGCTGCGCTGGAGTTTGCCTTGACGCTGGTCGAGCAACTCGGCGGCAAGGCCGTGCGGGCAAAAGTGGCGGGGGAGTTGTAGTGGCTGGAGGTGTCAGGGGTGGACAGCGATCAGTTCGATAACCGGTTGCTCCCGATGCTCCGCTTGCCACAGATCGTAGTCGGTTTGTACGCCTAGCCACACACGCGCCTTGCCAATGCCAGCACGCTCAAGACGCACAGCCAGATCCGGGCTGATTGGCGCATGTCCGTGTAGTACACGGGAAAGATGTGGGCGCGCGAAGCCCAAGTGTCGGGCCAATTCGGTCACGCTGATGCCAAGCTCGGGCAAAACATCCATCAGCAGGGTTTCGCCGGGGTGTGGCGGGTTGTGCATGGGCATGAGCCTGCCTCCTGTCAGTGGTAATCCAGATAATCGACCAGTTCAATATCCGAACCGACAAAACGAAAGATCACTCGCCAGTTGCCTGAAACGCTCAGCGACCAGTACTCCGTCAGTTCACCTTTCAATCGATGCAGGCGCCAACCCGGAAGGTCTAGATCTGCGGGAATCGTAGCGCGATCCATGAACTGCAGCATGCGCGACAGCCGTTTTGCGTGGTCGGCACGAATCCCGCGAGGCGAACCTGTTTCATAGAAGCCTCGAAGGCCTTTGTGCTGAAAGGATTTGATCATGGGCTGGAGTGTAAGGCGATACATTACACTTGGTGCGGTAACTATGTACCGCACCTTTTCAGTTATTTTGTGTTTTGGAGGTTGTCAGACCTTCACCTCTTCCACCGGCACATGCATCCGGTCCCGGTTAGCCAGCGTCGGAAACAACTTGATCCACGTCCCGGTCACCACCAGCGTGCCGATCCCGCCCATGACCACCGCTGGGACAGTACCGAACCAGTGAGCGGTGACACCGGACTCGAATTCGCCCAACTGATTGGAAGCACCGATGAACAACCCGTTCACCGCGCTGACCCGGCCGCGCATTTCGTCGGGGGTTTCCAATTGTACGAAAGAGGCGCGGATGACCATGCTGATCATGTCCGCCGCGCCGAGCACCACCAGCACCGCCAGCGAGAACCAGAACGAGGTCGACAGGCCGAAGGCGATGGTCGCAACGCCGAATACCCCGACTGCGGTGAACATCACTCGGCCAACGTTGCGTTCTACGGCAAATCGGGCGAGGAACAGCGACATCCCCAGTGCGCCGACCGCCGGTGCCGAACGTAGCAGGCCGAGGCCCCACGGCCCGGTCAGCAGGATGTCCTTGGCGAATACCGGCAGCAACGCCGTGGCGCCGCCGAGCAGTACCGCAAACAAATCCAGCGAAATAGCACCGAGAATGTCCGGGCGGCTGCGAATGAAGCGAATCCCGGCCAATAACGAATCCAGCGTGGCTTTGCCTTTGTTCAACGGCGTCTGTCGCGCGGGCAGGTTGAGCATCAAGGTGCAGGCAATGACGTAAAGCAGCACAGTCGGGCCATAGACCCAGACGCTGCCGAATGCATAGAGCAAGCCGCCCAGCGCCGGGGCGACGATGGTTGCCGACTGTTGCGCCGATTGTGCCGCTGCCACCGCCCGTGGGAACAGTGCGCTGGGCACAATACTCGGCAGCAGTGCCTGGGTGGTCGGCATCTCGAACGAACGCGCCGCGCCGAGCAGGAAGGCGAGGATGAAGATCATCTCGCGGGTGACGTGATCGGTGGCGCTGCCGATGGCCAGCGCCAGGGCGATCAATGCCTGCAACGACTGACAGATCGCCGCGACTTTGCGCCGGTCGTAACGATCAGCGACATGCCCGGTGTGCAGCATGAACAGCACACGCGGGGCGAATTCGACGAGCCCGACCAGACCCAGATCGAGGACGTTGCCGGTCAATTGGTAGAGGTTCCAGCCAATTGCCACAGTGAGCATCTGAAAGCCACTGGCGGTGAAGATCCGCGCGAACCAGAAAGCGAGAAACGGACGATGGTGACGTAACAGCAGGGGCTCTTGGCTGGGCATCTGAAGGCAGGTCTGGCTCGAGGGGAACCGCGAGGTTATCACCAGTCTGTAACAGGAAGTTGCTATGACAAAAAATTTAGTTAGCCAGACATCGATTTCCTCCAGCTCGCCGCAAGAAATCCATTGCAGAGCATTGCCGCGCCGATGAGGCAACTTGTCACGCGGCAAACGACCACGCAGTTGTTCGTCGGAAATGGGACTACTCTTTCAACGTTGCTTGATCCAGATCAAGACCCTCCCGGGCCATGCTCTGGTGGCCCGTTGGCCAGACTCCCTGCGTTGCGATGGTTGTTAAAAAAGAACGAATCAGAATTCGCCGCACTCCATATCCGTGGGGGCAGTAGGCGCAGGGGCCACAAGCCCCGAAGCCGGTATTACCTGACAGAGGAAGACTTATGTTCGGTTTAGAGGCACTCGATCTCGCCCGAATTCAGTTCGCGTTCACCATTTCGTTCCACATCCTGTTCCCGGCCATCACCATCGGCCTGGCGAGTTACCTCGCGGTGCTCGAAGGCTTGTGGCTGAAAACCCATAACGACACCTACCGTGACCTTTACCATTTCTGGTCGAAGATCTTTGCCGTCAACTTCGGCATGGGCGTGGTCTCGGGGCTCGTCATGGCCTACCAGTTCGGCACCAACTGGAGCCGCTTCTCGGACTTCGCCGGTGCCGTCACCGGGCCGTTGCTGACCTATGAAGTGCTCACGGCATTCTTCCTTGAGGCCGGTTTCCTCGGGGTGATGCTGTTTGGCTGGAATAAGGTCGGACGTGGGCTGCACTTCTTTTCCACCGTCATGGTGGCCATCGGCACGCTGATTTCGACGTTCTGGATTCTCGCGTCCAATAGCTGGATGCAGACTCCGCAGGGCTTCGAGATCGTCAACGGTCAGGTAATCCCCACCGACTGGCTGGCAATCATTTTCAACCCTTCGTTCCCTTATCGTCTGATGCACATGGCAACGGCTGCGTTTGTCGCCACGGCGTTCTTCGTCGGCTCTTCGGCGGCCTGGCACTTGCTGCGCGGCAAGGACAATCCGGCGATCCGCACGATGCTGTCGATGGCGATGTGGATGGCGCTGATCGTCGCGCCGATCCAGGCTGTCATCGGCGACTTCCATGGCCTGAATACGCTCGAGCATCAGCCGGCGAAAATCGCCGCGATCGAAGGTCACTGGGAAAACAAGGGCGACGAAGCGACGCCGCTGATCCTGTTCGGCTGGCCGGACATGAAAGAAGAAAAAACCAGATTTGCCGTGGAAATCCCGTACCTCGGCAGCCTGATCCTCACTCACTCGCTGGACAAACAGGTCCCGGCGCTCAAGGAATTCCCGCCGGAAGACCGGCCGAATTCGACCATTGTGTTCTGGTCGTTCCGGATCATGGTCGGCCTCGGTTTCCTGATGATCTTCACCGGGCTGTGGAGCCTATGGCTGCGTAAACGCGACACGCTCTACACCTCGCGCCCATTCCTCTATCTGGCATTGTGGATGGGGCCTTCCGGCCTGATCGCGATTCTCGCTGGCTGGTTCACCACCGAAATCGGTCGTCAGCCGTGGGTGGTCTACGGACTGATGCGCACGGCGGATGCGTCTTCAAACCACAGCTTCATGCAGATGAGCATCACCCTGATCATGTTTGTGGTGGTGTATTTCGCCCTGTTCGGCGCAGGTCTCGGTTACATGATGCGCTTGGTGCGCAAAGGGCCGAAGATCAGCGAAGGCGCCGAGACGCCGGACGGTGGTCCAGGCAAGCAGCGTACTCCGGCGCGTCCGTTGTCCGCCGCCGACGATTCGGCCGATGCCGATCACGACACCCCCAGCCTGACCAAGGAGATTTGAGCCATGGGTATTGATCTTCCGCTGATCTGGGCCGTGATCATCATCTTCGGCATCATGATGTACGTGGTCATGGACGGCTTCGATCTGGGCATCGGGATTCTTTTCCCGTTCATCCCGGGCAAAGTCGACCGTGACGTAATGATGAATACGGTCGCCCCGGTCTGGGACGGCAACGAAACCTGGCTGGTACTGGGCGGCGCGGCGTTGTTCGGCGCCTTCCCGCTGGCTTATTCGGTGGTGTTGTCGGCGCTGTACTTGCCGCTGATCTTCATGCTGATCGGATTGATCTTCCGCGGCGTGGCGTTCGAATTCCGCTTCAAGGCCAAGGACGACAAGCGCCACTTGTGGGACAAAGCCTTTATCGGCGGCTCGGTGGCGGCGACGTTCTTCCAGGGCGTGGCGCTGGGCGCGTTCATCGACGGCTTGCCGGTGGTCAATCGGCAGTTCGCCGGCGGCTCACTGGATTGGCTGACACCGTTCACCCTGTTCTGCGGCGCCGCACTCGTGGTGGCGTATGCCTTGCTCGGCTGCACCTGGCTGATCATGAAAACCGAAGGCAAGTTGCAAGAGCAAATGCACAATCTGGCGAGGCCACTGGCATTCGTGCTGTTGGCGGTGATCGGTGTCGTCAGCCTGTGGACACCGCTGGCACACCCGGAAATCGCTTCGCGCTGGTTCAGCATGCCGAACCTGTTGTGGTTCATGCCGGTGCCGATTCTGGTGTTGGTGACAATGTACGGCCTGATCCGCGCTGTGGCGCGCAATGCCAACTACATGCCGTTCCTGCTGACCCTGGTGCTGATCTTCCTCGGCTACAGCGGTCTGGGCATCAGCCTGTGGCCGAATATCGTGCCGCCGTCGATCTCGATCTGGGACGCCGCCGCACCGCCGCAAAGTCAGGGCTTCATGCTGGTGGGTACGCTGTTCATCATTCCGTTCATCCTGGGTTACACCTTCTGGAGCTACTACGTGTTCCGCGGCAAGGTCACCCATGAGGACGGTTATCACTAAGCGAAACCCTTTGGCAGCGAGCTTGCTCGCGATGGCGTCGGCAACGGCGCCATCGATCTTACTGAGGATCGAAACAATGACCGGCAAACATTCCCTGCACGACATTGAAGAAGCCGAAAAAAAACCGCTGTGGCAGCGGCTCGGCTGGTTGGCCTTGATCTGGGTCGGTAGCGTCGGTGCGCTGTTTATCGCTGCCAGCCTGATGCGCCTGTTCATGAATGCGGCAGGCCTGACCACACACTGAATCATCCCGTCCCGGCGCCTTCGGGTACGGTTTTGCAACCCTCCTCACGGAGGGTTTTTTTTGCCTTGAGGTTTACTTGCGCGCTTTGATAATGACGAACTTTGGCGTGGCCGCCACTTGCTCGACGCCGCGGAACAGCCGCGCCAGTTTGCTGTGGTAACCCAGATGACGGTTGCCGACGATGTACAGCGCGCCACCCACTACCAGCGCTTCGCGCGCCTGCTGGAACATGCGCCAGGCGAGGAAATCGCCCACCACCTGCTGCTGATGAAACGGCGGATTGCACAGCACCACGTCCAGCGACTGCGCTTCCTGTCCGGCCAGACCGTCGCCGGCTCGCACGATCACTTCGCGGTCGCCCAGCGCTGCGCGCCAGTTTTCGCTAGCCGATTGCACCGCCATGTACGACTCGTCAACCAGCGTGTAGTGCGCATCAGGGTTCTGCAGAGCACTCGCGATTGCCAGTACACCGTTGCCACAGCCCAGATCGGCGACGCGGGCGTTGCCCAGGTTTTTCGGCAGATGCGGCAGGAACGCACGCGTGCCGATATCCAGGCCTTCGCGACAGAACACGTTGGCGTGGTTGAGCAACTCGATCGGTGGCTCGTCGAGGCGATAGCGTGACGGGTAGGGCGAGACGGCCGGGGCTTTTGCTTCAGGCGTGGCGATCAACAAGCGAGCCTTTTTCACCGCCAGCGAGGCTTGCACCGGACCAATATAGCGTTCAAGCAGATCACCGGCGGCGCGTGGCAGGTGTTTGACCATGGCCGCTGCGACGACTTCAGCGCCGGGCGCGAGTTGCCCCTGTAAACGGATCAGTTGTTCTTCCAGCAGTGCAAGGGTTTTCGGCACGCGGATCAGCACCCGATCAAACGGTCCGACCAATGGCTCGCTGGCGGGGATCCCGCGAACAGCGTCGAATGCCTGACCATTGCGCAGCAGGTTTTTTTCCAACCCCTGGAAACCGAGGAATGAGTCACCGCTGCTACTGACCCTGACCTTGCCTGACAAACTGGCAGCCAAGGCACCGAAGCTGTCGTTGAGCACCAATACGTGCGTGTCTGCCGCCGGTTGCTGCGCGGCCAGATGGTTGAGCAGGTATTCGTCAGCGGCATCGAAGGCTTGCAGCGGTTCGTTCTGCTGTTCGGGCTGGCGGATCAGGTCGAGTTGGGCAAAGGGCGTATCAAGCAAAGGCATGGGGCGGGAACTCAGGGTAATCAACGGGGTGTTCCACAGCCCTGACATTGTGCTGCGGCACCGACCGAGTGTACTGCAACGCCGAACGTTCACGTCATCACTCAGGAGGGTCGCGAATGGTACGTTTTTTTCTTGGTTATTACCTGCACGTTTTATAGGGGACGCAAGACTGCTTGATTAGATGATGCCGGCTCTGGCGGCCGCGATGACAGCGGAAATCTTGTTGCAGACGTTGAGTTTCTCGATGACGTTCTGCACGTGGTAGTTCACGGTGCGTTCGCTCAGGCTGAGGATTTTCGAAATCTCATAAGCGGTCTTGCCGCCGGCTGATAATTGCAGAACCTCCAGTTCGCGGGGCGACAGGTGCGGTTGGCGGGGCTTGAGAGATTGGGGCGGCAGCGTCCTGGCGAACAGTTCACTCAGGTGACTGGTGGCGTAGAACATATAACCAAAATGTTCATACAACTCCAGAGGACTGATGGGGCAATGCTTGCGCGCCAGGCTGATAATGCTGCACAAACCGCTTTGCTCATGGTGGAACGACTGTGACCAGCCATATTGCAGTCCATATTGCTGCAAACCCTGCCAAAGCTGAGGCTTTTCTGAAAATACCGACTCGCTCCAGACGATGGGCATCATTGAGTGATTGCAGTGTGCTATTAGTGGGTCGATTTTACTGTAATGTTTCTGATCATATTGTGCGTTCCATTCTTTGGGGTAGTTGTTGATTTGCAAGGGATCAAGACGTAGTTCCCGATTGGGTGAAGTAACCGAAATGGCACAAAAATTAAAGCCCAGGTTTTCGGCGAATCTCAACAGAATCGTATAAGCAGCGTCTATATCCCTGGCGAAAGTCAGTTGCTTTAACTGCGACTCCTTCCACGTTTCCATTACAGAGTCTCCATTGGTATTGCTGGGGGGGCGCAAAATGGATCCAAAAGATCCGGCACGCAACGGAGTGTAGGACGTTTCATACAAGGGGCATTAAATTTTTTCGATATTGATGGTGGGAATGTTTTTATAAAAAGTTCTTAGCGAATGACGGCGTTTAGTATTCAGGTCGTCATCCTAACTTTCAGTTTTGCATTTAAGGTTTCTTGATGAGTTGAGTTTCTATTCATGTAGGTGAATAGCTGAATGCCATTACTCATCGTCGGTGTTTAAGGCGACCAATATGCGCGACACTGGCAGCAATCGTTCAATGGAGTGCCTCATGACCGCCAGTGCCGAGAAATACACCACGCAGACATTGCTTGATGTTCAACCCTTGACCCCAAGCCTGTTTACCTTGCGTACCAGTCGGGATGCAGGGTTCCGTTTCCGCGCCGGGCAGTTTGCCAGGCTCGGTGTGGCCAAAGCCGATGGCAGCATTGTGTGGCGTGCCTATTCGATGGTGTCGTCGCCTTTTGACGAGTTTCTCGAGTTCTTTTCCATTGTCGTGCCGGGCGGGGAGTTCACCAGTGAGCTGAGTCGGCTGCAGGTCGGCGACACCTTGCTGGTGGATCGCCAGGCTTTCGGCTACCTGACGCTGGACCGTTTCGTCGACGGTCGCGATCTGTGGCTGTTATCCACAGGCACCGGGGTAGCGCCGTTTCTGTCGATTTTGCAGGACTTCGAAGTCTGGGAAAAATTCGAGCGAATCATTCTGGTGTACAGCGTGCGCGAGGCGCGGGAGTTGGCCTATCAGGCGTTGATTGCCGGACTCACGCAGCGTGAATACCTCAGCGAACATGCGCACAAATTGCAGTTCATCACGACGGTGACGCGTGAAGCGCATCCTGACGCATTGCACGGGCGCATCACTACCCTGATTGAAAATGGTGAACTGGAGCGCGTCGCGGGTGTGGAGCTGTCGGCGGAGCACTCGCGCGTCATGCTGTGCGGCAATCCACAGATGATCGATGACACCCGCGCGCTGCTGAAAAAACGCCACATGAGCCTCAGCCTGACCCGCCGGCCCGGTCAGGTGGCTGTGGAAAATTACTGGTAAACAAACGGCGCCTCGAAGGCGCCGTTGTTTCTATCGTGCACAGCATTCAGGGCCGGGTGTTCTGGGCCTTGAGCAAGTCGCGGATCTCGCCCAGCAACTCTTCTTCCTTGGTCGGAACCGGTGGCAGGGTAGGGGCCACGGCTTCTTCGCGTTTGAGGCGGTTGATCGCTTTGACACCCATGAAAATGGCGAACGCGACGATCACGAAGTCCAGAATGGTCTGCAGGAATTTGCCGTAGGCCATTACCACTGCAGGCGCATTGCCCTCGGCGGCCTTGAGCGTGACGGCCAGATCACTGAAGTCCACCCCACCGATCAACAGGCCGATTGGCGGCATGATGACGTCACCGACAAATGACGAAACAATCTTGCCGAAGGCAGCACCGATGATGATACCAACGGCCATGTCGACCACATTGCCTTTGACCGCGAAGGCCTTGAACTCGCTAAGCACGCCCATAGTTATTTCCTTGTTACAGATGAGTTTGGTGTACGCAGTGTAAATCAGCAAAACGCGTCCTGCGCGAAACACCTTCTTACAATGCCCGTTTTTATCGACACATCAATTGGCGATTAGTTTGCAAAGTGCCATCAATCGCGCGCGAAATATACGGTAACTCGCTGATCGGAAAGCCAATTTTCTCAATCATGGTGTTACGTTCTTTCTATTTATGTTCAACGCCGCAGGCCTCTAGCCTTGGGTTGGCGCATCTGGATGCGCCCCAAAACAACCAGAGGATCCTGATATGAATTCCGCACTTGGACTGGGGGCTTTTCCCCGTCGCCGCACCCTCGGTGTACTCACCGCCAGCCTGTTGACCTTTTCGGTTAACGCCGCGCCCCTGACCCGCGATAACGGTGCCGCCGTCGGCGACAATCAGAACTCGCAGACCGCCGGTGCCAGCGGCCCGGTGCTGCTGCAGGATGTACAGTTGATTCAGAAGCTGCAGCGCTTCGATCGCGAGCGCATTCCCGAGCGCGTGGTTCACGCCCGCGGCACTGGCGCCCATGGCACGTTCACGGTCACCAACGATCTCAGCGACCTGAGCAAGGCCAAAGTGTTTGCTGCTGGCCAGAGCACACCGGTGTTCGTACGCTTCTCTGCGGTGGTGCACGGTAATCACTCGCCGGAAACCCTGCGCGATCCACGAGGTTTCGCCACCAAGTTCTACACGGCCGACGGCAACTGGGACCTGGTCGGCAACAATTTCCCGACCTTTTTCATCCGTGACGCGATCAAGTTTCCGGACATGGTGCATGCGTTCAAACCGGACCCTCGGACTAACCTAGATGACGATTCGCGCCGATTCGACTTCTTCTCCCATGTACCGGAAGCCACCCGTACCCTGACCGAGTTGTATTCGAACTCGGGAACGCCGGCCAGTTATCGAGAAATGGACGGTAATGGTGTTCATGCTTACAAGTTGATTAACGCCAAGGGTGAAGTCCACTACGTCAAGTTTCACTGGAAGAGCTTGCAGGGACTTAATAACCTCACGCCAAAACAAGTCGCGAACGTCCAGGGTCAAGACTACAGTCATATGACCAATGACCTGGTGAGCAACATTAATAAAGGTAACTTCCCGAAATGGGACTTGTACATTCAAGTGCTGAAACCACAAGATTTGTCCAAGTTTGAATTTGATCCATTAGACGCTACCAAGATCTGGCCAGGTATTCCTGAGCGAAAAGTTGGACAAATGGTGTTGAACCGTAATCCGGCGAATGTCTTCCAGGAAACCGAACAAGTGGCCATGGCGCCAGCCAATGTAGTTCCAGGTATCGAACCTTCCGAAGACCGTTTGTTACAAGGTCGAGTGTTCTCCTATGCCGATACGCAAATGTATCGCCTGGGTGCCAATGCCCTGCAATTGCCGATCAATGCGCCGAAAGTTGCCGTGAACAATGGCAATCAGGATGGCGCAATGAACTTCGGTGCCAGCAACAGCGGTGTGAACTACCAGCCAAGCCGACTGCAACCCCGTGACGAGACGCCAAGCGCGCGTTACAGCCAATCGGCGCTATCGGGCAGCACCCAGCAGGCGAAAATCCAGCGTGAGCAGAACTTCAAGCAGGCCGGCGATCTGTATCGCTCGTTCAGCAAGCAAGAACGCCGGGACTTGATCGACAGCTTCGGCGGCTCGCTGGCAACCACCGATGATGAGAGCAAGCACATCATCCTGTCCTTCCTTTATAAGGCCGATCCGGAATATGGCACTGGCGTCACTGAAGTGGCCAAAGGCGACCTGAGCCGGGTCAAGGCGCTGGCAGCGAAACTGGTCGACTGATACCGATGCAGCGCACGCGGGGCCTGAGTCAGGCCCCGTTCCGTTAAAGGAGAATGCTGATGCGAAGCTGTCTTTTATTCTTGGCCGGTTGCCTGTCGTTCGCGGTATGGGCGGCACCGGTCGAGCAGAGTCCCGAGGCAATCCAGGCCCAACTGCGCGACTATTACTTCGATGCGGCCCGACGCGGTGATGTGCCGATGCTCGACACGTTCATCGAGTCCGGCTATTCCCTCGACACCCGCGACAGCAAGGGTTACACCGCGCTGATTCTGGCGGCCTATCACGGTCAGGCTCCGGCCGTGGAGCGTTTACTTGCAGCCGGCGCCGATGCCTGTGCCCAGGATCAACGTGGCAACACCGCGCTGATGGGGGCGATTTTCAAAGGTGAAGTACAGATCGCCCGACGCTTGATGGCCACCGATTGCAGCCCCGATCAGCGCAATGGCGCCGGGCAGACGGCAGCCATGTACGCCGGATTGTTCAAGCGTCTGGAATTGCTCGATGCGCTGAAGGCCAAGGGCGCGGACCTGAATGCCGAAGATCCGTTGGGTAATAGCGCCGCGCGTCTGGCCAGTGGCGAAATCCGTAGTGCGGCGCCGCGCTGATCGGCGGTACGTGCGTTATCATCGCGGTTTTTGTCGGGGGTTCTGATGGCCAAGGCCAAGCGCATGTACGGTTGCACCGAGTGCGGCGCAACCTTTCCCAAGTGGGCGGGCCAGTGCGGCGAGTGCGGCGCCTGGAACACCCTGACCGAGACCATGATCGAAAGCGGCGGCGCCACGGCACCGACCGGCCGCACCGGCTGGGCCGGGCAGCAGGCGCAGATCAAGACCCTGGCCGAAGTCAGCATCGAAGAAATTCCGCGCTTTTCCACCGCGTCCGGTGAGCTGGACCGGGTCCTCGGTGGCGGTCTGGTCGACGGCTCTGTGGTGCTGATCGGCGGTGATCCGGGTATCGGCAAATCGACCATTCTGTTGCAGACCTTGTGCAACCTGGCCAAAAGCATGCCGGCTCTCTACGTCACCGGCGAAGAATCCCAACAGCAAGTGGCCATGCGTGCCCGGCGCCTCGGCTTACCGCAGGATCAACTGCGGGTAATGACCGAAACCTGCATCGAAACCATCATCGCCACCGCCCGTCAGGAAAAGCCCAAGGTGATGGTGATCGACTCGATCCAGACGATCTTCACCGAACAGCTGCAATCGGCCCCCGGCGGTGTTTCCCAGGTACGTGAGAGCGCGGCGCTGCTGGTGCGTTATGCAAAACAGAGCGGCACGGCGATTTTTCTCGTCGGCCACGTGACCAAGGAGGGCGCGCTGGCCGGTCCTCGCGTCTTGGAGCACATGGTAGACACTGTGCTGTATTTCGAAGGCGAGTCCGATGGGCGTTTGCGTTTGCTGCGTGCGGTGAAAAACCGTTTCGGTGCGGTCAACGAACTCGGTGTGTTCGGCATGACCGACAAGGGCCTGAAAGAAGTCTCCAATCCTTCGGCGATTTTTCTCACTCGTGCGCAGGAAGAAGTCCCCGGCAGCGTGGTCATGGCCACGTGGGAAGGCACGCGGCCGATGCTGGTGGAAGTGCAGGCGCTGGTTGATGACAGCCATCTGGCCAATCCGCGTCGGGTGACGCTGGGGCTGGATCAAAACCGTTTGGCGATGTTGCTCGCAGTTTTGCATCGCCATGGCGGCATTCCGACCCATGATCAGGACGTGTTCCTCAACGTGGTGGGTGGCGTGAAGGTGCTGGAAACGGCGTCTGATCTGGCGTTGATGGCGGCGGTGATGTCGAGTCTGCGCAACCGGCCATTGCCGCATGACCTGTTGGTGTTTGGTGAAGTGGGTCTTTCCGGCGAAGTGCGCCCGGTGCCGAGTGGGCAGGAGCGTCTGAAGGAGGCGGCCAAGCATGGCTTCAAGCGGGCGATCGTGCCGAAGGGCAATGCGCCGAAGGAATCGCCTCCGGGTTTGCAGATCATCGCCGTGACCCGCCTCGAACAGGCCCTCGACGCATTGTTTGAGTGAACTCCGAACCTGTGGGAGCGAGCCTGCTCGCGAAGGGGTCGTGTCAGTCGGCAGCATTGCTCAATGACACACCGTCTTCGCGAGCACGCTCGCTCCCACAGGGGATTTGCAGTGATGGCTAGATTTCGATCAAGGCACCCAGTTCGCGTTCCAGCTCCTGCGGGTCACCCAGGTTGAACTCAATCAAGCGCCGCAGGCGTTCGATGGACTCCAGGCTGATGTGCTTGCAGACGAAGCCGAGCTGGCCATGGTCGTCGTGGGTCAGTTGCACCTCCATCTTGATGCCGACCTCATCGTTGAGATGAATATCGACCAGAAAATGCCGCTCCCGATCACCTAGCCACGGCTCGGGTTTATCGATCAACAGACCCTTGAGCGACAGATCAATCAATTTGACCGGCCAGATGTACTCGCCCTGACTCAATTCAGTCTTGGCATCGAACGCGATACGTTTGAAGCGGCGACGCTCAGCTGGGTGCTCGCTCATGGCGCAATCCTCATGAAGGTTCGCTGACTATAGACCGCGAATGCGGGCGCCAGCCAATCGCTAAAGCGTCTAGACCAACGTCGGGGTATGGCCTTTGGCGCCGTAAGCGCTAAACTCGGGGTGGCTGTCTTTCTTGTCCACCCTGGCTGGAATAATAAAATGAAAAATAATAATAGCCTGCTACGCCACTTACCCTGGCTAGTGCTGGCAATCGTAGGAGCGTGCGCCCTTGGCGTAGTGGCATTGCGCCGCGGCGAGGCAATCAACGCCTTGTGGATCGTGGTCGCCGCTGTGGCCATTTATCTGGTTGCGTACCGTTACTACAGTCTGTTCATCGCCAACAATGTGATGCAACTGGACCCGCGTCGGGCAACCCCCGCCGTGCTCAACAACGACGGTCTGGACTATGTGCCGACCAACAAACACATTCTTTTCGGTCACCACTTCGCCGCGATCGCGGGCGCCGGACCTTTGGTCGGCCCGGTGCTGGCCGCGCAGATGGGCTACTTGCCCGGCACGCTCTGGCTGATTGCCGGCGTGGTGCTGGCGGGCGCGGTGCAGGACTTCATGGTGTTGTTCATGTCGACCCGGCGCAACGGCCGTTCCCTGGGCGACATGGTGCGTGAAGAAATGGGCCGCGTGCCCGGCACCATCGCCCTGTTCGGCTGCTTCCTGATCATGATCATCATCCTCGCGGTGCTGGCGCTGATCGTGGTTAAAGCGTTGGCCGAGAGCCCGTGGGGCATCTTCACCGTAATGGCGACCATTCCGATCGCGATGTTCATGGGCATTTACATGCGCTACATCCGCCCGGGCCGCATCGGCGAAATCTCCGTGGTCGGCGTGTTGCTGCTGCTCGGGTCGATCTGGCTCGGTGGTCAGATCGCCGCTGATCCGGTGTGGGCCAAGGCCTTCACCTTCACCGGCGTGCAGATTACCTGGATGCTGGTCGGTTACGGTTTCGTCGCTGCATCGCTGCCGGTTTGGCTGATTCTGGCACCGCGCGACTATCTGTCGACGTTCCTGAAAATCGGCACCATCGTCGCTCTGGCGATCGGTATTCTGATCACCATGCCCGAGCTGAAAATGCCGGCGCTGACCCAGTTCGTCGACGGCACTGGCCCGGTGTGGAAGGGCGGTCTGTTCCCGTTCCTGTTCATCACCATCGCCTGCGGCGCGGTATCCGGTTTCCACGCACTGATCTCTTCGGGCACCACGCCGAAGCTGCTGGATAACGAAACCAACGCTCGCTACATCGGCTACGGCGGCATGTTGATGGAATCGTTCGTGGCGATCATGGCCATGGTTGCCGCGTCGGTGATCGAGCCTGGCGTGTACTTCGCCATGAACAGCCCGGCTGCTGTGGTCGGCAGTGATGTCGCATCGGTTGCGCAAGTGGTTTCCAGCTGGGGCTTCGCGATCACGCCGGAAGCGCTGCAAGCCGTGGCGCATGACATTGGTGAAACCACCATTCTGGCCCGTGCCGGCGGTGCGCCGACCCTGGCGGTCGGTATCGCGCAGATCCTGCACAGTGTCCTGCCGGGTGAAAACACCATGGCGTTCTGGTACCACTTCGCGATTCTGTTCGAAGCGCTGTTCATCCTGACGGCTGTGGACGCCGGCACCCGTGCCGGGCGCTTCATGCTGCAGGATCTGCTCGGTTCTTTCGTGCCGGCGCTGAGACGCACCGAGTCGTGGACTGCCAACCTGATCGCCACCGCCGGTTGTGTGGCGATGTGGGGCTGGTTGCTGTACCAAGGCGTGATCGATCCGTTGGGCGGCATCAATACCTTGTGGCCATTGTTCGGTATCTCCAACCAGATGCTGGCCGGTATCGCGCTGATGCTCGGCACCGTGGTGCTGATCAAAATGAAGCGCCAGCGCTACATCTGGGTCACCCTGCTGCCAGCCACCTGGCTGTTGATCTGCACCACGACTGCCGGTTTCATCAAACTGTTCGATGCCAACCCGGCGATCGGTTTCCTGTCGCTGGCCAAGAAATACAGCGATGCGCTGGCCAATGGTCAGGTGCTGGCACCCGCAAAAAGCGTCGAGCAGATGCAGCACGTGATCTTCAACGCTTATACCAACGCAACGCTTACCGCGCTGTTCCTGTTCGTGGTCTTCAGCATCCTGTTCTATGCGCTGAAGGTCGGCATCGCCGCCTGGGGCAAGAAAGAGCGTACGGATAAAGAATCGCCATTCCAGGCCCTGCCGGATGCGTAACCAGAGGATTGCACCATGTTCAATGACCTGAGTCGCCTCGGTAAATACCTCGGTCAGGCCGCGCGTCTGATGGTCGGCATGCCCGACTACGACACCTACGTCGAGCATATGCAAACCAAGCACCCGGACAAACCGGTGATGAGCTACGAGATGTTCTTTCGCGAACGTCAGGAGGCGCGTTACGGTGGCAAGGGTGGGCCGAAGTGCTGTTGAGCTGACAGCGCAAGGTTGAGGTAATCCCTGTGGGAGCGAGCCTGCTCGCGAATACGGAATGTCAGTTGATGAATAATTTGACTGGCACACCGCTTTCGCGAGCAAGCTCGCTCCCACATTTGTTTTTGTGTTGTTCATTCATTTGAAGGAGATCGAGTTTTGTCCTCTCCCATCCCGGTCACGGTACTCAGCGGTTTCCTCGGCGCCGGTAAGACCACCTTGCTGCGCCATATCCTCAAAGCCGAGCACGGCCTGAAAATCGCCGTGATCGAAAACGAATTCAGCGACGCTGGCATCGACACTCAGTTGCTCGGTGATGAGCCGGTGCAAGTCATGACCCTGGCCAACGGCTGCGTGTGCTGCACCATTCACACAGACCTGACCAAAGCGCTGTACCTGCTGCTTGAACGGCTGGACAGCGGTGAGATCGCGTTCGATCGTCTGGTCATCGAGTGCACCGGCCTGGCCGATCCGGCACCCGTTGCGCAGACCTTTTTCATCGATGAGGAATTGCGCGAGCGCTACCTGCTCGACGGCATCATCACCCTGGTCGATGCCGCCCACGCCGACGTACACCTGACCCAGACCATCGCCCAGGCGCAGATCGGTTTTGCCGACCGCTTGTTGGTGAGCAAGACCGATCTGGTCGACGAAGCCACGTTCAACGCGCTGAGCGAACGGCTGACACGGATCAACCGCCGGGCGCCGATTCGTGTAGTCGAGCACGGCACCATTGATCTGGCAGAACTTCTTGATGTGCGCGGCTTCAACCTCAACGCCGATCTCGGCGGCGGATTGAGCCTGCGTCCGGTGAGCAAGGCGCCGTCAATTGATCGTATTTCGAGTCTGGTATTGCGCACCGATCAGCCGCTGGATATCGATCAGCTCAGCGAGTTCATGAATGAATTGCTCGAAGAGCACGGTAAGCAATTGTTGCGTTACAAAGGTGTGCTGAACATCGCGGGTGAGGATCGGCGCCTGGTGTTTCAGGGGGTGTTGAAGCTTTATGGTTTTGACTGGGATACCGAATGGGCCGAGGGTGAGGCGCGGGAAAGTGTGATTGTGTTTATTGCCGATGATTTGCCGGAAGAGAAGATTCGGGCGGGGTTTGCCAGAGTGGCTTCTGCCTGATGGGCTTTCGGTGCCCGTAATGACGCCATCGCGAGCAGGCTCACTCCTACAGGGGAACGCATTTCAAATGTAGGAGTGAGCCTGCTCGCGATAGCTATCTAACCGACAGCACAATGCTCAAGGTCTGAACCGAGCAGTGTCTGTTCAAGAAGATTCAAATGCCGATTCATCAGCATCCCGGCCTTGGAAGCATCGCCTCGCTCTACTGCTTCCACCAACGCCAAATGCTCCTTCCAAGCGCAACAGCTATGCGTCTGGCCCTCACTTCGCGCAATCGCCAGTGACGTCAGCGGCACCAGACTGCCAAGAAAATGCGCCAGTGGTGCATTCCCCGCCATTTGTGCTAATTGCAGATGAAACTCCCCGGACAAGCGAATCGCCGCACCCCGCCGATCCTGCTCGACCGCTTGACGTTCGCGCTCGATCAGCGTGCGAAGGTGCTTCAAATCGTCTGCCTGCGGACGCTGACAGGCCAGACGCACCAGCGTGCTCTCGGTCAGCCGCCGCGCATGCAGGGCCTGCCGCGTTTGTTCCCGATCAGGTGCCGCCACCCGCGGCCGGTGATTGGCGCGCAAGACAATGACGTGCTCATGGGACAGTTGGGTCAGCACCCGGCGCACGTCGGCGCGACTGGCGCCGAACATCTCTTTCAAACTGTCCTCGGTAAAACGGCTGGCCGAATCGATGCGCTGTTCCAGAATCGCATCGAACAGCCGCGGATACAGATCCTCCACCGATGCGCGCAGGCGGGAGAAGGGCAGGGGGGCAGCAGTCGATCGGGTTGGCGACGGTGAGGCGAAACTGTTCATGACCGGTCTCCCATTGGATCAGCGACTCAAGTTGTCTTCCGGAATATTCAGCTCAATGCCCATGCGCTGCCCTTCGCGCAAAATGTGCCGACGCATTTCGGCGCTGGCCTGGGCGCTGTTCTTGCTGCGGATCGCGCGGACCACCGCTTCGTTTTCTTCCAGGCGCTCGGCCAGATGCTCCGGCGAATTGCGCAGCACCTCGGCGCTCTGCTTGAGGGCGTTGCTGGTTTGCTGCACCACACTCTGGAAGATCGGATTCGAGGTCAGGGTGAACAGCTCTTCGTGGAAGGCGATGTAGGCGCTGACCCCGGCCTCACTGTCGCCGGCTTCGAGGGCTTCGCGCATGTCCATCAGGGTCAGGCGCAACTGGCCGACTTCCTTGCTGCTGATCGATTGTGCGACCAGACCGACAATGAACGGCTCAAGGGTGTAGCGCAGTTGCAGCACGTCTTCGAGGCTGGCGCCGGCGACTGCACTGTCATGGCTTTGGCTGTCGCTGAGTTGCGCGTCGAGTACGACTACGCCTTTGCCTGGCATCGAGCGTACGAGGCCAAGGGTTTCCAGGACGATCACCGCTTCACGCAGGCTCGGGCGGCTGATGCCCAGTTGTTCGGCCAGTTCGCGCTGACCCGGCAGCATGTCGCCGGAGCGCCACTGGCCACGAGCCAATGCGGCGCGGAGTTTTTCTACTACTGAGTTGACGACGGTTGATGTGGTAATCACTTGTCTTGCTCCATGTGCCTGCGAGGCCGCCGCAAATTCGATCAAAAAATCGCCGCTTGCGGCAGCGCCTGCAGGGTTGAAATCAGAACTCCTGCTGGTGCGCCGGAGTTGCTGCTTTACGCGGCTGAAAGGTGTAGCCCTGCTGGCCGCTGAGTACTTTGTTGGCGCGTTGGACATCGATGTCCTTTTCCCAGCGGGCGATGGCGACAGTAGCGACGCAGTTGCCGATGAGATTGGTGAGTGCCCGGCCGATGCCCATGAACCAGTCCACCGCCAACACCAACACCAGACCGACCACCGGAATAGCCGGGATCGCGGTCAGCGTCGCTGCGAGAATCACCAGTGCCGAACCGGGAATCCCGTGGGCTCCTTTCGAGGTGATCAGCGACACCAGCAGAATCGTCAGCAAGTCAGTCATCGCCAATGGTGTGCCGGTGGCGTTGGCAATGAATACGATGGCCAAAGTCAGGTAGATCGAGAAACCGTCGAGGTTGAACGAGTAGCCGGTCGGAATCACCAGACCCACGGTCGAGCTGCCAATGCCGAGGTGTTCGAGTTTGCGCATGATCTGTGGCAGCACGGCGTCGGACGATGCCGTGCCCATGACGATCAGCAGTTCTTCACGCAGATACTTCAACAGCGGCCACATGCGCAGGCCGGAAGCACGCATCACCAGACCGAGAATCACGCTGACGAATGCGATGCAGGTCAGGTAGAACAAGCCGACCAGACTGCCCAGGTGCTGCAGCGAATCGAGGCCGTATTTGCTGGTGGTGAAGGCTATGGCGCCGAACACGCCGATCGGTGCCAGACGCACGATCATGCCCATGATGCGGAAGATCACATGGCTCAGTTCGTTGATCAGTCGGGAGATCCCGGAGGCCGCTTCACCGACCAGATTCAACGCGCTGCCGAACAGCACCGAAAACAGCAGAACTTGCAGGATGTTGTTGTCGGCGAAGGCGCCGATCACCGAGGTTGGGATCAGGTCCATCAGGAACTGCGTGGTGGTGTGCATGTGCTGGCCGCGTTCGGCGATATCGCCCATATCGGCGGCGGACAATTGCTCGAGATGGATATTCGCGCCGCTGCCGATGCCGGTGCTGAAGGCGAAGACCAGGCCGATCACCAGCGCGATGGTGGTCAGCACTTCAAAGTAGATCACCGATTTGAGGCCGATGCGCCCGACCTTCTTCAGATCGCCGGCACCGCTGATGCCGCTGACCACCACGCAGAACACGATGAGGCCGATGAGCATCTTGATCAGTTTGATGAAACCGTCGCCGAGCGGTTTGAGCTGGGCCGAGTATTCAGGAAGGGTCAGCCCGCAGACGATGCCGAGCATCAGTCCGAGAACCACTTGGAGGAAGATTGAACGCGAGCACCATCTGAGCATGGGAGGAATCCTGGTCGGTGTCCTGGCTGCCGTGCGCTTGAACGCATCAGATTCAGGACTTAATTATTGTGGTCTTACCGGTATGTCCAGTGCGGGTGCAGTCTACGCTCGGTTTTTTCGCGATGACAAGTGAAAATATCAAAATTGGCATGGCCGGTCTGACCAGTGGCCATATCCGCGTAGGAGCTGCCGAAGGCTGCGATCTTTTGATCTTGTTTTTAAGATCCAGATCAAAGGATCGCAGCCTTCGGCAGCTCCTACACGGGAAATCAGGGACGAAAAAAAACCGGCCAATCACTTGGCCGGTTTTTCATGCTGCGGGTTTAACGTCGCAATTAAGCGCCGTATACCGGCAGTTTCTTGCAGATGGCTTTGACTTTCTCACGAACGGCGTCGATCACCGCTTCGTTGTTCAGGTCAGCCAGGATGTCGCAGATCCAGCCAGCCAGCTCTTTGCACTCGGCTTGCTTAAAGCCGCGAGTGGTCACAGCCGGAGTACCGAAGCGCAGGCCGGACGTGACGAACGGCGAGCGTGGATCGTTTGGCACGGAGTTCTTGTTCACGGTGATGAACGCTTTGCCCAGCGCGGCGTCGGCGTCTTTACCGGAGATGTCCTGCTTGATCAGCGACAGCAGGAACAGGTGGTTCTTGGTACCGCCCGACACTACGTCGAAACCGCGCTCGATGAACACTTCGGCCATGGCCTGGGCGTTCAGCACCACTTGTTCCTGGTAGGCCTTGAACTCAGGCTGCAGCGCTTCCTTGAAGCAGATCGCTTTAGCGGCGATCACGTGCTCCAGCGGGCCACCCTGGGCGCCCGGGAATACCGCGGAGTTCAGCTTCTTCTCGATCTCGGCGTTGGCGCGAGCCAGGATCAGGCCGCCACGTGGACCGCGCAGGGTCTTGTGCGTGGTGGTGGTCACGACGTCAGCGAAAGGCACCGGGTTCGGGTAAACGCCAGCGGCAACCAGACCGGCCACGTGAGCCATGTCGACGAACAGGTAAGCACCGACTTTGTCGGCGATGGCGCGGAAGCGTGGGAAGTCGAGAATCTGCGAGTAGGCAGAGAAACCGGCCACGATCATTTTCGGCTTGTGCTCAACCGCCAGACGCTCGACTTCGTCGTAGTCGATCAGGCCGTTGGCGTCGATGCCGTACTGTACGGCGTTGTACAGCTTGCCGGAGGAGGAAACGCTGGCGCCGTGGGTCAGGTGACCACCGTGTGCCAGGCTCATGCCCAGAATGGTGTCGCCACCTTGCAGCAGGGCCAGGTAAACAGCGGCGTTGGCTTGCGAACCGGCGTGCGGCTGAACGTTGGCGTAATCGGCGCCGAACAGTTCCTTGGCGCGGTCGATGGCCAGTTGCTCAACAACGTCAACGTACTCGCAACCACCGTAGTAACGCTTGCCTGGGTAGCCTTCAGCGTACTTGTTGGTCAGGACCGAGCCTTGAGCTTCCATCACCGCTGGGCTGGTGTAGTTTTCCGAAGCGATCAGCTCAATGTGTTCTTCCTGGCGCTGAGCTTCTTGCTCCATGGCGGCAAAAAGGTCGGCGTCGTACTTGGCAATAGTCAAATCACGGCTGAACATGGCGGTCCTCAAGGATCGGGGGCAGAAAAGGGGGGCATTCTAACCCAATGGGTTTTGGATGGCATATGAAACGACATCATGTCGCAGACAAGTGGCGTTCATGACAGATGTGCGGTGCTTTTGAAGGCCTCTTCGCGAGCAGGCTCGCTCCCACAGTAACCGGGGTGCTCTTGCGATTTCCTGACCGACATCAATCCCTTGTGGGAGCGAGCCTGCTCGCGAATGCCGCGCCGCAGGACTTCAGTCGAACATGAACAGTGCATCATTACTGAACTGCGCCTCAAACCGCCCCGCCGGCATCGGCCGCCCGAACAGATACCCCTGAACCTCATCGCAACCATGCTCACGCAAGAAGTCCAGCTGTTCATGGGTTTCCACGCCCTCGGCGATCACCGCCAGATTCAGGCTATGCGCCATGGCGATGATCGCCCGGGCGATCTGCGCGTCCTGCTCACCGGACGGCAAACCATCGACAAAGGTGCGGTCAATCTTCAACACGTCGATCGGGAATTGTTTTAGGTAGTTCAGCGATGAGTAACCGGTGCCGAAGTCGTCGACCGCAATGCTCAGGCCAAGGTTTTTCAGCCCGGCGAGAATCTGCATCGCTTCGCTGACTTCGCGCATCAGGATACTTTCGGTCAGCTCCAGCTCCAGACACGCCGGTGGCAGGCCGGTTTCACGCAGGATTGTGGCGATCCGCGTGCCGAGTTGGCCATCGGAAAATTGCCGCGCCGAGATGTTCACCGACACCTTCGGCACACGCACACGATTCTGGTGCCAGGTCTTCAGCTGACGGCACGCCTCGCTGATCACCCAGTCGCCGACGTCCACCACCAGACCCAGCTCTTCCAGCACCGGAATGAAATCCCCCGGCGGCACCAGGCCACGGCGCGGATGGCGCCAGCGCAACAGCGCTTCGGCGCCGGTCAGGCGTTTGCCGTCACCGCTGAATTGCGGTTGGTAATACAGGACGAATTCGTTCTGTTCCAAGGCGTGGCGCAAATCGCTTTCCAGTTCCAGACGCTCCAGCGCACTGGCGTTCATGTCGGCCTGATAGAACTGGAAGTTGTTCTTGCCGCGCTCCTTGGCGTGGTACATCGCGGTGTCGGCGTTCTTCATCAACTGGCTGAGTTCGTTGCCGTCCTGTGGACTCAGGGCGATGCCGATACTGGCGGTGACGAAGAACTCGCGGCCTTCGAGCACGAATGGCCGCACCAGGCTGCCGAGGATCTGCTCGGCCACATGAATCGCCCGGTTCAGCGCCAGTTCGCGGCTGGAGCGATGTTGCAGCAGCAGTGTGAATTCGTCGCCGCCCATGCGCGCCACGGTGTCGTCATCGTCGACGCAGGCCAACAGGCGCGTGGCCATGTCTTTCAACATGCGGTCGCCAGCGGCGTGACCGAGGGAGTCGTTGATCGGTTTGAAACGGTCGAGGTCGAGGAACATCAGCACCACCCACGACTTCTGCCGCTCGGCCGATTGCAGCGCGGTGTGCAGACGATCCTGGAACAGCGTGCGGTTCGGCAAGTGGGTCAGGGCGTCGTAGTAGGCGAGGCGGTGAATCCGCTGCTCGCTGGCCTTGCGTTCGCTGATATCGCTGAAGAAGCACACGTAACTGGCCAGATCGCCTTCGTCGTCGAGCACCGCGGTGATGCCGACCCACGCCGGGTAATGCTCGCCGTTACGGCGCTTGAGCCAGACTTCGCCTTCCCAGGTGCTGTGCTGATGCAATTGTTTGAGCACGTAGCGCAGGTGCGCGTCCTGTTGCTCATCAACGGTGAGCATGTTCGGCAATTGGTCGAGCACTTCGCTCACGGCGTAACCGCTGACGCGACTAAAGGCTTCGTTGGCTTGCACGATGTAACCGGCCGGGTCGGTGATCAGGATCGCCGAGGTCGAGTGTTCGAAAACCGTGGCGGCCATGCGCAGGTCTTTCTCGGCGCGGCGCTGCTGGCTGATGTCGCGACCGACACCGAGTACGCCTTCGAACGCGCCATGTTCATCCCACACCAGCACCAGACGCAGCTCGATCGGGATCTTGCGGCCATCGGCGCGCAGGCAGTCGAACAGGAACAATTGCGTCTGTACCTGATTGCGCAACACCGCCAGTTGCTCGGGTTTGTCCAGCGCCTTGCTGACGCGATCCATCAGCGTGTAGATGCCGCTCAGTTGTTGCGGGTTGGCGATAGTCGATTGCCAGCCGTTCTGGAAAATCCACTCGGCGTCATAACCCAGCACGGCCTGCACCGACGGGCTGACGTAGTTCAGCGAGAGCTTACTGTCGGTGGAGAAAATCACGTCGCTGATGCTTTCGGCGAGCATGCGGTAGCGCTGCTCGCTGTCGCGCAGGGATTCGCTGGCTTCGATCTGTTCGGTGATGTCCTTGGCCACGCCGATGATCCGCGTGACCTGATCGTGTTTGTCCCGTGCCAGTGCCTGTTCGCGAATATCGAAACGCCGCCATTTGCCGTCGCGATGGCGGAAACGCAACTGGCACTGGAGCAACTGACTGTAACCGGCGTGGCGCTGCATCTGCCGCGAGCGATGGTAGTAGTCGGCATCTTCCGGGTGCAGGAGGATTTCCCAGAAATACTCACCCATCTGGTGCAGTTCGGTGCGGTTGTAGCCGAGGGTCTGACCGAGGTGGTGGTTGCTGAAAATCATCCGCTGGCTGATCACGTCCTGCACATACAGATGATCCGGCACGGTGCGCACCACGTCTGACCAGAAGCCTTCGCGTTCGAGCAGCGACAGTTCGATCAGCTTGCGGCTGGTGATGTCGTTGATGCTGAGGATCACCGCTTTGTAGTCGTGCTGCTCGGTCGGCAGACGCAACACCATCCACAGGTGCTGGTCGCGGCCGTTGATGTCCGGCAGTTTGATTTCCAGTTCCAGCTGCTTTTGTTGCTGCAACACGGCGTCGAGCACTTGATTGCCGATGGCGCACTGGCGGTGCGGATGGCCGTCGATCAACAGCTGCCAGGCGTGCTCGCAGGAGTTGACGTTAAGCAGTTGCAGCGCGACCTGGTTGACCTCGGTGACGCGCAGTTCCTGCAACAGTTGCTGGCGCTGCGCCGGTTGGTCGAGCCAGGCCTTGAGCTGGTCGCTGGTCTGGATCTGCGCCTTGTCGAAGACCTGCTTCAGACCGGACAGGTCCAGCACACAGAGGGCCACGCCAGTGCCTTCGAAGATGTCCTGATAACGCCGGCGACCCTCATGCAACTGGCGCTGGCGCCGGCGCATGTTGAGCAGGGCAATCACCGGCAACATCGAGAACGCCAGGCCCAGCAGGCATTTGCCGATGAACGCCGGCAGCAGTTCTTCGAGCACACGCTGGCGGTCAAACAGACCACGCAACTGCCAGTCGCTGCTGCTCAGCGGCACGGTCAACACCGTGTTGGCCATGTCGTCCGGACTCAAGACGCCAGCCTTGGCCGAGGGCTGCGCTTCGTCACGGCTGATGATCTGATGATTGAGGCGGTTTTCCACCAGCCACAACGGGCGGATGCCGGTTTCGCCCTGTTTGGTCAGCGAGTCGAAGAACGTCGGCGTCAGGCGCAATGCCCAATAACCGCGCGTGCTGCCGCTGGCCTGATGCAATAACAGATGCACCACAGAACCGTCGTCGGCGTTGCTGAAGTAATGCGCCTGTGCACGGCTGCGGCGTACCAGTTCGGTGAGGTAGCTGGCGTCGTGGCTGTTGTCGTCACTGTCGCTGATGATTTTGCCGGAAGGGGTGAGCAGGGCCAGGCTGCGCAGGTCAGGCAAGGATTGCTGGAGCTTGCGCAATAGCACCTGCTGTTCGTCGGCTGATTGCGGTTGTTCGACGATCGGTAGCAGATTGAGGGCGATTTGCGCGTTCAGCGCCATGTTCAGGCTGACCTGCGCGGCGAGGTCGGCGGTGTAATCGATGGTGTACTGACGCTGGTTTTTCTGGGTTTCGCGCAGTTGATCGAGCAGTTGCCAGAACAGCAACGCCAGCAATAAAAGCACGAGCGTCGCCAGCGCACCCTTTAATGTACCGCGCAGGGACGAGCCGGGCGCCGGTGGGGTGCTGCTCACAGAAGCTGGCGGAGTGACATTGGACAAGCTGTGATCCTGCGATTTGGCTGGACTGGCGCGACGTGCACTATAAGCCGGACGCCCAAAGGGCGGCTAGCATGCCTTGAGTCGTGGCGAAGTGCCAGCCCCGCGCGGCTGGACTGCCACCGGTCATTAAGGTAGCTTTGCCGGTTACGCGGGAGCGTTCCAGCTCCTAGACTCAGACTTTTTCAGCGCGCACGCATTGATAACCATCAAGTGAACGACGCGCATGGTCTGGCCGGGCTTCGCCTGCGCTGCAATCATTCATCTGTCACTGACCCAAGGTTCTCCATGGCTCAATACGTCTTCACCATGCATCGGCTGGGCAAAGTTGTTCCGCCGAAGCGGGAAATTCTCAAAAACATTTCGCTGTCGTTCTTCCCCGGCGCCAAGATCGGTGTACTCGGCCTCAACGGTTCGGGTAAGTCCACGCTGCTGAAAATCATGGCTGGCGTCGACACCGAGTTCGAGGGCGAAGCCCGTCCGATGCCGGACCTGAACATCGGTTATCTGCCGCAAGAGCCACAACTTGATCCGACCAAGACCGTGCGTGAAGTGGTCGAGGAAGCGGTCAGCGTGATCAAGGATGCGCAAGCGCGTCTGGACGAGGTCTACGCCGCTTACGCCGATCCGGATGCCGACTTCGACAAGCTGGCCGCCGAGCAAGCCAAACTCGAAGCGATCCTGCAGGCCAGCGATGGTCACAACCTTGAGCGTCAACTGGAAGTCGCCGCCGATGCGCTGCGTCTGCCGGCCTGGGACGCCAAAGTAGAACACCTGTCCGGTGGTGAAAAACGCCGTGTGGCCCTGTGCCGTCTGCTGCTGTCCGCGCCGGACATGCTGCTGCTCGACGAACCGACCAACCACTTGGACGCCGACTCGGTGGCGTGGCTGGAGCACTTCCTCCACGACTTCCCGGGCACTGTGGTAGCGATCACGCACGACCGTTACTTCCTCGATAACGTCGCTGGCTGGATTCTCGAACTCGACCGCGGCGCGGGCATTCCATATGAAGGCAACTACTCCGGTTGGCTTGAAGCCAAGTCCGATCGTCTGGCCGCTGAATCCAAGCAGCAGTCGGCGCACGAAAAAGCCATGAAAGAAGAACTGGAGTGGGTGCGCAAAGGCGCGAAAGCCCGCCAGTCGAAATCCAAGGCGCGTCTGCAACGCTTCGAAGAAATGCAATCGCAGGAATTCCAGAAACGCAGCGAAACCAACGAGATCTACATCCCGGCCGGTCCGCGCCTGGGCGACAAGGTCATCGAATTCAAGAACGTCACCAAGGGCTACGGCGATCGCGTGCTGATCGACAACCTGTCGTTCTCGATGCCGAAAGGCGCCATTGTCGGCGTGATCGGCGGTAACGGTGCCGGTAAGTCGACCCTGTTCCGCATGCTGATGGGCAAGGAACAACCGGATTCGGGCAGCATCGAAGTCGGTGAAACCGTGCAACTGGCCTGCGTTGACCAGAGCCGTGATGACCTGGATGGCAGCAAGACTGTATTCCAGCAAATCTCCGACGGTTCCGACCAGATCCGCATCGGCAACTACGAGATCCCGTCGCGTACCTACGTCGGTCGTTTCAACTTCAAGGGCGGCGATCAGCAGAAGTTCGTCAAGGATCTGTCCGGTGGTGAGCGCGGTCGTCTGCACCTGGCGCTGACTCTGAAGGAGGGCGGCAACGTCCTGCTGCTCGACGAACCGTCCAACGACCTCGACGTGGAAACCCTGCGTTCCCTGGAAGAAGCCCTGCTGGACTTCCCGGGCGCTGCCATTGTGATCTCTCACGATCGGTGGTTCCTGGACCGTGTGGCGACGCACATCCTGGCGTACGAAGATGACTCGCAAGCGGTGTTCTTCGAAGGCAACTACACCGAGTACGAAGCGGATCGTAAAAAGCGTCTCGGCGAAGCGGCTGCTCAGCCACACCGGGTACGTCACAAGAAACTGGCCTGATATCGGGTTGGTTGCATGAAAAAACGGAGCCTTCGGGCTCCGTTTTTTTTTGTGTTTTTCAGGTTTAACCGAGTCGAACCCTTCGCGAGCAAGCTCGCTCCCACAGGGGAACGCATTTCAAATGTGGGAGCGAGCTTGCTCGCGAAGGGGCTGTAACTGTTGGTGCATGACGTGAATCTAATCTCACCATTAGCGTGCAAAGCAGGTCAAAAAACCGGCCTGATTTATATCCTGTGCACCATTTAATTTCATAACTGCGACATTTTGCTCTGTTCCTGTGCGCATTTCGTTTGTTACAGTCCGGCCCAATCTCCTCCAACGACAATAAATTTGCCGAGACTTTTCCCATGATCGAATCCGTCGAATCCTTCCTCGCTCGTCTGAAAAAACGCGACCCGGATCAACCCGAATTCCACCAGGCCGTCGAAGAAGTCCTGCGCAGTTTGTGGCCGTTTCTCGAAGCCAATCCGCATTACCTGACCGCGGGGATTCTGGAGCGCATCTGCGAGCCGGAGCGCGCGGTGATGTTTCGCGTGTCGTGGGTCGACGATCAGGGCAAAGTCCGGGTCAATCGCGGGTTCCGCATCCAGATGAACAGCGCCATCGGCCCGTACAAGGGTGGCCTGCGTTTCCATCCGTCGGTGAACATGGGCGTGCTGAAATTCCTCGCCTTTGAACAGACCTTCAAAAACTCCCTGACCTCGCTGCCAATGGGCGGCGGCAAGGGCGGCTCCGACTTCGATCCGAAGGGCAAGAGCGACGCTGAAGTCATGCGTTTCTGCCAGGCGTTCATGAGCGAGTTGTACCGCCACATCGGCGCCGACGTTGACGTGCCGGCCGGTGACATCGGCGTCGGTGCGCGCGAGATCGGTTTCCTGTTTGGCCAGTACAAGCGCCTGAGCAACCAGTTCACCAGTGTGCTGACCGGCAAAGGCATGACCTACGGCGGCAGCCTGATTCGTCCGGAAGCCACCGGTTTCGGCTGCGTATATTTCGCTGAAGAAATGCTCAAGCGTCGCGGGCAGACCGTCGAAGGCAAGCGTGTGGCGATCTCCGGTTCCGGCAACGTCGCGCAATACGCGGCGCGCAAGGTGATGGACCTGGGCGGCAAGGTGATTTCCCTGTCCGACTCCGAAGGCACGTTGTATTGCGAAGCCGGGTTGAGTGAAGAGCAGTGGCTGGCGCTGCTGGAACTGAAAAACGTCAAACGTGGACGCATTAGCGAATTGGCCGCAGCGTTCGGCCTGGAATTCCGCGCCGGTCAGTTGCCCTGGTCGTTGCCGTGCGACATCGCGCTGCCGTGCGCTACACAGAACGAACTCGACGCCGAAGCCGCGCGCACACTGCTGCGCAATGGCTGCGTGTGCGTAGCTGAGGGCGCGAACATGCCGACCACGCTCGAGGCTGTGGATATCTTTATCGAGGCCGGGATTCTGTTTGCGCCGGGCAAAGCATCCAACGCTGGCGGCGTGGCAGTGAGCGGTCTGGAGATGTCGCAGAACGCCATGCGCTTGCTGTGGACGGCAGGTGAGGTGGACAGCAAGCTGCACGCGATCATGCAGTCGATCCACCACGCTTGCGTGCATTACGGCGAAGAGAACGGGCGGATCAACTACGTCAAAGGCGCGAACATCGCCGGCTTCGTCAAAGTCGCCGACGCAATGCTCGCGCAGGGCGTGGTTTAAGCCGGTTCGATGCGGATCACTTCAATCACTTGATCGCCGGCGGGGCGCTGCCACAGCACCTCGTCATTGAGCTGCGCACCGAGCAGCGCCCGGCCCAGCGGTGAGCCCCAATTGATCAGGCCTTTGCTGGCATCGGCCTGATCCTCGCCGACCAGTTGTACCCGGCGTTCGGTATCGTGCTCGTCGGCGTAGGTCACCCAACTGCCGATCTGCACTTTGTCGGTGGAGGTCGCGGCAACCGCGACTTGTGCGCTGCTCAGGCGTTGATTGAAATACCGCAAATCCCTTTCGAGATCCGCCAGACGCTGCTTGTCAGCCTGCTCCCCTTTGGCCGATTGTTCGGCATGCAAGGTTTGCAGTTCGGCGACCTTCGCCTGTAACTGCGCCAGCCCTTGCGGCGTGACGTAGTTGGGCTGCGTGCTGACCTGCCGTTCGACCGGCTGATCGGCTTGCGCGGCGGCGTTGTCTTCGTTGACGAATGCGCGACTCATGGTGTCCTCCTCGTATGAGGTTTGGGCCATGCTCGCAGGCATTTGGTTTCACTGGATGTCTGGAAACGACCTATTGCGAGCGATAGGCCCGCCCGGCGTCCTGATCTTTCTGTTGCTGCCAGGCGCGCTCGCGTTCGTCCCAATGTTCATTGCGATACTGTTCGCGGTCCTTGTTTTCCAGCATTGCCTGACACTGGCGGAAGCCGTCGGTCCAGCCTTCGGCGTATTGCTTGTCCTTCAGATAGCGCGGCACGTTCTTGCGAAACTCGCCGCTGATCGAACCCGCCGCCTGACGACCGCTGACACAGCCATCATCGAAACCGTCGGCGAAGGCCGGTGGATAACCCTTGGCGATCAGATCTTCATGGGTGGTCTGGCAACCGCCCAGTAACAGCACAACACCCAGCAAACCCGCACACCGCCACATCGCACTCTCCCGCGCCGGTTCTCCGGCCTATGGGGAAAGTCTAGAAGCTGATTCATGAGGCGGCTGTCGAAGCGCCGTGAAAAATCCATTAACACCACAAATCCCCTGTGGGAGCGAGCTTGCTCGCGAAGGCTTCGTGTCAGGCAACTCTGATATCGACTGACCCACCGCTTTCGCGAGCAAGCTCGCTCCCACATTGGTTTTGTGCTGTGTTCGGGATCAGTAGTGATACCACTTCACTTCAAGCATGACCTCGGTTTCCGGGGTGGCGAGATGGCTGAACTCACGCTGCGCACTCAGGCGCAAACCAAGGTTGCGCGACAACTCCCACTGCTGATTCAGACTCAGACTGCGGCGCACTTCGCCATTGAAAAAGTAATCACCTTTGGCTTCGAGGCTGAGATTGCCCAGCGGGTTTTTCCACAGCACGCCGGTATTGAAACCGCCGGCCGGGGAGACGAATTCGGCGAAGTCATTGTTGTGCTCGACGCGCACGGTGCCGAGGGCAAAACCCAATACGTCATCACCCAACGCCCAAGTGCCGCCACCGCCACCATTCACGTGGCTGACCAGCGTCTCGTCATCGTGCTTGCCCGGTACACGCTCAAGACCACCAGTGACTTGCCACGACAGTGGCTGCAGCAGCTCATTGCGCGGTGTCAGCGAACGAATGGTCGCCAGATCCAGTTGCTGGAACTGCCAGTGATTGCCCTCGTACTGACGTAGCTTCATCTGCAGGATTTCAATTTGCGCGCCGAGCGGGAAGCTTTCGGCGTTGTCATTCAGGTCGTGATACGCCATGCGCAAGCCGTACTCACCGAACGCACGGTCGCCACGGGTGCCGAGACCGGCCTGCCAGGTGCGCGATTCGTGGCCGTCTTCGGGCAAGCCCGGTTGTGGGATGTCCAGTTCGGGGGCGGGGTTCTTGTTGATCGCCCGCAGCAGTTCAAAGCTGCGCTGTGCCCGTTGTGGATCGCGTTCCTGGCCGTTGGCGCGGTAGCGCTCCAGACGATATGCCGCGTCGATGATCAACGCTTGACGGTCGCGGGGCAGGGCTTTGAACGCCGGATCCTGCAACTGCTGTTGATCGGCGCTGACGTTCAGCACCCATTGCTGTTCGTCACTGTTCAAAGGCTCGGCACGGCTGAGCAATTCGCGCTCGCGGGACGGGCGGTATTCGATACTTTCCACCAGCCCGGCTTCCTTCACCGCTTTGACGGTGTCGGTGGGAATTGCGGTCAACGGGAATTGTTCGGTCAGGCGCAGGCTCGGCCGCGCCACCTGCAGCAACTCAAGCAGACGATACGAGCAGTTTTCGTCGAAGAAGAAATAGTCGAACTGGATCTGCTTCAACTCCCACACATGCTCGACCATGCGCGCGGTTTCTTCCTGGGTCAGATTCAATCGGTATTCCCACAGATCGCGGTTTTCCAGGCTGCGGTATTCCGAGAGTTTTTCCTGATAGGGCACCAGCGCGAACAACCCGGGATAGCCGCCCATCAAACCTTTCCAGGCATACAGAATGCTGTTGTCCGAACCTTCGATGTAGGCACCGAAGTTGATCGCGTAACTGAGCAGCGAGGTCTTGTCGGCCTGCACATCGGCTTGATCGATGCGCAGCAGGGTGTGGCCGAACATCGATGACGGACTGTTCAAATAAGCCGCCGGGAAGATCATCACCGCGCTGTGCGGCGAGACGTCCTTGAACCACTTTTTGTATTCGGCGCATGCCGGTGTCGGCAGATCGCTGAGATTGAGTTGCGCCTTCAGCCAGCGAGTGCGCGCCGGATAAACACATTGCGCATGTTGCTCGCCAAGACTGGCCGGGGCGTACAGCGCTTGCACGGTGGCCGCCAGCTCATGATCGGGATGTTCATTGCCATCGGGCGCAAGAAAGAACTTCTTGTCGCTGACATAGCTGCGCCAGCCGCCAAGCTTGGCGGTTTCGTAGTGACCGAGGGAAATCCAGAAGTGGTCGTTGGCCAGTTGCTGCAAACGTTGAGGGTCGATGTGGGGCGCGGCGGACAGCGGGGCGCAGACACAGAGCGCCAGCCAGGCAAGGCGTTTGAGCATAGTCGGCAACTTGAACAGGAAAGAAATAAAGACCCAAGGAGGGCGGGCCGAAAAAACAAAACCCGCTTCCCGAAGGAAGCGGGCGAGGTCGAGCTTAAGCCTGAGTTGCGTACTTGGCCAGACGAGGATCCGATTTCAGTACGGCCAGGGTGTTGGTATGCACGTCTTCAGCGGTCACGTCAGCCTTGCTGAAGATCTGCTGGAAGTGCTCGTGAGTCACAGCCGCGAAGTGCGCACGGTCTTCCGGCGCCACGCCCAGTACCACGGCATAAGTCGTCAGCGCTTCGCCGTTGCCTTTGGCCATGTCTTCGGACAGCTCGTTCATCATGCCATTCATGGCAAACCAGGATTTGCCGCCGTAGGTCAGCGACGCGTTGGTCGAGCAACCGTTGGTGCCGGAAGTCATACCGAAGGTGGCGTTACCGGAAGTGCCGTTGGTGGTGGAAGCGAGGAAGTGCGCCGGGGTGCCACGCTGACCTTCGAACAGCATGTTGCCCCAACCGCAATCCGGGCCGCCTGGAGCTTGCGCCATTGCGTTGATGGATACAGCGGTGAAGAGAGTACCGAGAAGAATCCGTTTCATAGCTTTTTTCTCTTTGTGTGCATACCAATGGACAGGGTTCTGGCCCCCCAAGCTCTGTACGAAACAGATCAAAACGAAGCCAGTGGGCCGGTATTAGTTCCAGCCGCGCAGTTTGGAGTTTAGGCACGTTCCAGGGGTTCCGTGGTTTTTTGCAAAATATTTGGAATAAACCCCGGTTTCAGGGGGCGGGCCGCAGGCTTGGCCGGTTGTCTATGCTTTGTAGTGTGGCGCGCCTTGCCAGTGGGGCACGGGCAGCGCCAGAATGCCGCTATCTGCCCCGCCTGATTGTTAAGGAAGCCCGATGCCTGATCCTGTTGCTGCCAGCTTGCGTCTTGCGCCCGAAGCGCTGACCCGTCCGTTTTCCGCTGAACAGTTCAGCTTCACTACCACCAATGATCTGGAGCCCTTTCGCGGTGTGCTCGGCCAGGAACGCGCGGTCGAAGCCTTGCAGTTCGGTGTGGCCATGCCACGCCCCGGTTACAACGTATTCGTCATGGGCGAGCCCGGCACTGGTCGTTTCTCGTTCGTCAAACGCTACCTGAAGGCCGAAGGCAAGCGCCTGCAGACCCCGGCGGACTGGGTCTACGTCAATAACTTCGATGAGCCGCGCGAGCCGCGTGCGCTGGAACTGCCTTCGGGCACTGCCGGCGCGTTTATCGGTGACATCAACGGTTTGATCGACAACTTGCTGGCGACGTTTCCAGCGGTGTTCGAGCACCCGTCCTATCAGCAAAAGAAAAGTGCCATCGACCGTGCATTCAACCAGCGCTACGACAAAGCCCTCGACATCATCGAGCGCCTGGCCCTGGAAAAAGACGTCGCCCTGTACCGCGACAGCAGCAATATCGCCTTCACGCCGATGCTCGACGGCAAAGCGCTGGACGAAGCCGAATTCGCCCAGTTGCCGGAAGCCGATCGCGAGCGTTTCCACGAGGACATCTCCGGTCTCGAAGAGCGTCTGAACGAAGAACTCGCCAGCCTGCCGCAGTGGAAGCGCGAATCGAACAATCAACTGCGTGCGCTCAACGAAGAAACCATCACCCTAGCCTTGCAGCCATTGCTGTCGCCGCTGTCGGAGAAGTACGCCGAGAACGCTGCGGTCTGTGGTTACTTGCAAGCCATGCAGGTCTATCTGCTGAAAACCGTGGTCGAGCAACTGGTCGATGACAGCAAGACCGACGCCGTCGCGCGCAAACTGCTGGAAGAACAATACGCACCGAGCCTGGTGGTCGGTCATCCGCTCAGCGGCGGTGCGCCAGTCGTTTTCGAGCCGCACCCGACGTACGAAAACCTCTTCGGTCGCATCGAATACACCACCGATCAGGGCGCGCTCTACACCACTTATCGTCAGTTGCGTCCGGGCGCCTTGCACCGCGCCAACGGCGGTTTCCTGATTCTTGAAGCGGAAAAAATGCTCAGCGAGCCGTTCGTGTGGGATGCGCTGAAACGCGCCCTGCAATCGCGCAAGCTGAAAATGGAATCGCCGCTGGGCGAGATGGGCCGTTTCGCCACTGTGACGCTCAACCCGCAGCACATTCCGTTGCAGGTCAAAGTCATCATCATCGGTGCGCGGTCGCTGTACTACACGCTGCAAGACCTCGATCCGGACTTCCAGGAGATGTTCCGCGTCCTCGTGGATTTCGACGAAGACATCCCGATGGTCGACGAGAGCCTGGAGCAATTCGCCCAGTTGTTGAAAACCCGTACTTCGGAAGAAGGCATGGCGCCGCTGACTGCCGATGCGGTAGCGCGCCTGGCGACTTACAGCGCACGTTTGGCCGAGCACCAAGGGCGTTTGTCGGCGCGTATTGGCGATCTGTTCCAACTGGTCAGCGAAGCGGATTTCATCCGTCACCTGGCCGGCGATGAAATGACCGATGCCGGGCATATCGAACGTGCCTTGAAAGCCAAGGCCACGCGCACCGGTCGTGTGTCGGCGCGGATTCTCGACGACATGCTTGCCGGGATCATCCTGATCGACACCGATGGCGCGGCGGTCGGCAAGTGCAACGGTCTGACCGTGCTCGAAGTCGGCGATTCGGCGTTCGGTGTGCCGGCGCGGATTTCCGCCACGGTTTACCCGGGTGGCAGCGGCATTGTCGACATTGAGCGTGAGGTCAACCTCGGTCAGCCGATCCACTCCAAAGGCGTGATGATCCTCACCGGGTATCTGGGCAGCCGTTATGCCCAGGAATTCCCGCTGGCGATTTCCGCGAGCATCGCGCTGGAGCAGTCGTACGGTTACGTCGACGGCGACAGCGCGTCGCTGGGCGAGGCGTGCACGCTGATTTCGGCGCTGTCGAAAACCCCGCTCAAGCAGTGCTTTGCGATCACTGGTTCGATCAACCAGTTCGGCGAAGTGCAGGCGGTGGGCGGGGTCAACGAGAAGATCGAAGGCTTCTTCCGACTCTGTGAAGCGCGCGGGCTGACTGGCGAGCAGGGCGCAATCATTCCACAGGCCAACGTGGCCACGCTGATGCTTGATGAGAAAGTGTTGGCGGCGGTGCGTGCCGGGCAGTTCCACGTGTACGCGGTGCGTCAGGCCGACGAGGCGTTGAGTCTGTTGGTGGGCGAACCGGCCGGTGAACCGAATGCCGACGGCGAATTCCCGGAAGGCAGCATCAACGCACGGGTGGTCGAGCGCTTGCGCGACATCGCCGAGATGATCAGCGAAGAAGACCTCAAGGAAGCCGAGAAAGAGTTGGCCCAAGAAGCGCTGGCCGAAGCCAAACCGGCTTAACAGTCTTAAAGCGAACCCTGTGGGAGCGAGCTTGCTCGCGAAAGCGGCGTATCAGTCGACGAATCAGTTGCCTGACACTCCGTATTCGCGAGCAAGCTCGCTCCCACGGTTGTTTTTCCAGATTGATTTTTGTGGAGATCTTCGGGAGATATGCCACAACTCTGACGCCAATATTCACACAATGACCATTCGGCGCCTTCTGGTCTCATTCGGCTTGCGCAGCGGACTTTTCTTCTATTCTCAGCTCAAGGATATCGACAGTATCACTGGATCGAGCCAGTCCTCCCGTGAGGGCTGAATACCGGCTTCACCGAGGGTCGCCGCCATGTCGCGCAACCTCTGTCTCACCCGTCAATGCCTGGGTCTGGTGACCCGTATCGAATGCGCCATCAAGCCGTTGGCCGGCGATAACGGCATGTGGACGCTGCTCTTCGCGGCCGGCATGGCCGGTGAACAACCTTCCGCCATCAAAGCTCAGGGCCCGTTTCATGGGCCGGTCGCCGCCGAATCGATACTCGACACCATCGTTGAAAGCCTGACCTTGCACGGCTATGAACTGGCCGATGATCCGCAGATCTGGAGCCTGCACCTGCAAGCCCAGTTGCGGCAGATCAACGGTGGCCGTGGCCGCGCCCTGTAGGCGCTGCCGCAGGTTGCGATCTTTTGATCTGGCTCTTCAGTGGGCAGCCTCAGGTACCTGCGCCCGGTCGAGTTTGACCTCAAAGCCGTATTGCACAGTGGCGAGGTCGGTGCGCTGATAGGTTTCTACGTGCGTCGGGCGGCCATAAAAATAGTGCACGCCGAACAGCGCCGGGCCTTCTGCGCTCGCATCGTGGCTGACAGAAAGAATCTGCTTGAGGTAGTTGCCGCTGTCGTCTTTGACGAAGAAACGCCATTCGTTGGGCGGAAACAATTTCAGGTCCACCACCAGCAGGTTGTTCTTGATCTCCAGACCTTTGGGCAAGGACTTGGCGTCGTATGCCTGCTTGGCCACAGTCGCGAGAAACAGCGGCATTGAACCGACGGCGATCGCTGGGGTTTCCGGGAACAGGTTCAGGTCGTAAGTGATCGTCGCGCGCAGCGGATCGACCTGGTATGCCTCGGGCGGCAGTTCGATCGGTTCATCGAGTTTGCCACTGCGTTTTTCGGTAAAGAACGTGACAGGGCTGACCCCCGGGCTGAAGTCATCGCCCAGCAGTTCATCGTTGAACGTACGGCGATGGGAAAACTCGATGCGCGCAGCGCTCGGTTCTTCAACGTATTGATGGACGCGGATGCCAGCCTTCAATTGGTCCTCGGTCAGGCTCGCGCCTTTGAGCCAGTTGGCTGCCAGATCGTCGTAGACCGTCACTGGCAGATCCAGCGGTTGAATGGCCTTCTGCGTCGTATGTTGATTGAGCGTGCGAATCGGCAGATCCAGCGATTTGCGCGTCACCGTCGCCGAGGAGAAGTCGAGTACGCTGACTTCCAGAGTGTCGATCGGGCCATTGAAATAGACCTTGTTATAGCGACGCGGGTGCTTGTCCTCGAATGCCTGCTGCTCTTCGGTGAGTTGCTTTTCCAGCGCATCGCTCCAGCCCTTCTGCTGTTGCAGGTAGGCCAGTTGTTTTTCATAGAAGGCCACTTGCTCCGGACTCTCGTTGATCGAGCCGGCGCGTATCAGGTATTGCCCGGTCTTGTCGCGGGCCTGGACGATCAGCGGATTGAGCTGCGTCTCTGCGACTTCCGCCGCCAGTGGCAGATTGTTGCTGAATTCCACTTCGGCGTAGTTGTTCTCGAGCTTCAGCAGTTTGACGCTGAGGTTGTCGTTACTGCGGGTCTGGCCGACGTCTTTTTGCGTCAGGTCGAAGCTGTACAAGCGGCGCGGTGCGATGACTTCGATCTGGCCTTGCAGGCTGACCGGTTGCGGCAGGGACTTCTTGTCCACGTCCAGTCCGTCAATGAACGGGTAGGTCACGGTCAGGTCATCGGGGTTGGTGACGTTGGAGCTGGAGGGGCTGAGCTGAATGCCCGGATCGGTTTCCGACCATTCCGGCTGATAGGCGATCACGCGTTTGTTGCTCAACGTCACCGACTGCCATTCCACACCGTGTGGAAACAAGAAGCCGCCGGGAATGTTCAGGTTGAACGGGAACACCGGTTGCAGATCGGTGAGGTAATCGGAGCTGGCATCCTTGTGCAGCACGAACAGGCCGTTGATAAACGTATCGACCAGCGCCTGCGGGGCAGGATAGTGCTTGAGCACGGCGAGTGCGTCTTCACCGTATTCGGTGCGCGGCGGATTGTCGTTGAGCTTGAGTTGCGCGCGTTCTAGCAGCAGCAGTGAGCCGCCGAGTTCGGTGATGGCGTCCTTGAGTTTGGTGTCGGTGATGGCGTCCAGCGATTGTTCGAACTTTGCCGTTTTTTCTTCAAGGCTGGTGGCGTGTTTTTCGTCGCCGGGCGAGCAACCGCTGATCAACAGAGCAAGGCAAATTCCGGCCGTCGTTATCGGTAATCGCACATCCATTTCCACACGTCCTGTCTGCAGTCACTGGGCTGTCAATGGTTTCGACACTAGCAGAAAAAATCATCCACACGCGCAGGTGGCGGATTTTCGGGCAGTTTCTGGCTGTCACAGGGGGCTGGTATACTCGCCGCCATTTCCACCCCCTTGTGTGAGATTCAATGGAACGCTTTATCGAAAATGCAATGTACGCCTCGCGCTGGCTGCTGGCGCCAATCTATATCGGGCTCTCGCTCGGGTTGCTGGCGCTGGCACTGAAGTTTTTCCAGGAAGTGTTCCACATCCTGCCCAACGTTTTTTCGATGGCCGAGTCGGAACTGATTCTGGTGCTGCTGTCGCTGATCGACATGGCACTGGTCGGCGGCCTGCTGGTGATGGTGATGATTTCCGGCTACGAGAACTTCGTCTCTGAACTGAACATCGACGAAGGCAAGGAAAAGCTCAGTTGGCTCGGCACCATGGACTCTTCGTCGTTGAAGATGAAAGTGGCGGCTTCGATCGTGGCGATTTCCTCGATCCACTTGCTGCGCATCTTCATGGACGCCAAGAACGTCGATCCCGAGCATTTGATGTGGTACGTGATCATCCACATGACCTTCGTCGTTTCGGCGTTCGCCATGGGTTACCTGGACAAAGTCACCAAGCACTGATCAACCGTTGATCGCTGCAAAAAAACACCGCCCGTCTGTTGCGAAACAGACGGGCGGTGTCGTTTGTGGCTTGTGCTTTGGTGCGCGCAAGCATATCCCTGTAGAGGTCCTGACTCGCCACTTTGTGAGGTGCGTTCATGAACCTGCAAGAGCTGAATGCGTTTGCCATCGCCAGGAAGGTCGATGAGTTGAACCTGATCTCCATGGAGGGCGGGATTTATCTGCTCGAAGCGCGGATGCACGGGGCGGCATATCCGTTGAGTGATCCCAAAGGCAAGATGCTGACCCTGCGATCAGTGGAGCATGCGCGGGATCTGCTGCATGCGTTTCCGGTGCTGCCCTTCAATCTTGTCCACACCTCGGTGCATGACGAAATGTGCGGCCTGGCCGGCAGTATCGATGAAAGCCTGAAGGTGCCGCTCGTCTGGCGTTCAGCCCTGTAGGCCTTGCGCCCCATCGCCGGGCATCTGTGCTAGTCTGCTCGCCCTTTTGGTTCCGGGCGCGCCGGGACGCGCTGTGCTCGCACGGCAAGTCTTGTGGCCGTCCGCACAGCGGAGCAGTGTCATGTCCGAAGTAAATCTGTCCACCGACGAAACCCGCGTCAGCTACGGCATCGGCCGTCAACTGGGCGACCAGCTGCGCGACAACCCGCCACCGGGCGTTAGCCTGGACGCGATCCTGGCCGGTCTGACCGACGCTTTCGCCGGCAAGGAAAGCCGTGTTGGCCAGGAAGAAATGTCCGCCAGCTTCAAGGTTATCCGCGAAATCATGCAAGCCGAAGCCGCTGCCAAAGCTGAAGCCGCTGCTGGCGAAGGCCTGGCTTTCCTGGCTGAAAACGCCAAGCGTGACGGCATCACCACCCTGGCTTCCGGCCTGCAATTCGAAGTGCTGACTCAGGGCGAAGGCGCCAAGCCTACCCGTGAAGACCAGGTCCGTACTCACTACCACGGCACACTGATCGACGGCACTGTGTTCGACAGCTCCTACGAGCGTGGCCAGCCTGCAGAATTCCCGGTTGGCGGCGTGATCGCTGGCTGGACCGAAGCCCTGCAACTGATGAATGCCGGCAGCAAATGGCGTCTGTACGTGCCGAGCGAACTGGCTTACGGCGCTCAAGGCGTTGGCAGCATCCCGCCGCATAGCGTTCTGGTATTCGACGTCGAGCTGCTGGACGTTCTGTAAGACCTTTGTGGGAGCGAGCTTGCTCGCGAATGCAGGCGACTGGATCTAAACTGAGATTCGAGTTGAAGCCTTCGCGAGCAGGCTCGCTCCCACAGGTTTGTATTGCTGCTCATAGTTCTATCTTGTGCTGCAGTTCACTGGTCGGGCGCAAGGCCCGGGCATAGCAGAACAGGAACAGATTGCGCACCAGCTCCTTGAGCACCAATGGTTCGCTGGAATTTAGGCTGCTGACGTCCAGATCCCCTTGATCCTGCAGTTCATGCAAGGCTTCTTCTTCAAGCACCGCACAGACTTCACCGGTCTCCCGATGGAGGATTCTGAGGTAAGGGTGTGGGCGATCCAGCCACGCGTCGATCAAATAAGTCATGGTTCTCATCTCCTTGAAGGGTTTCAATGAGAATAATTCTTATTCGCCAAATAGCAAGCGTCTATTGGCGGATTCTGAAATTTTCCGGGTAAAGATTGCGTAAGGTCAAAACGGCTGGCGTTTGGCTATTGCGCGGTTTTGCTGGGGTAGAGCGGGGAGGGCGAAGCTCCATCCCACGCCTGGCGCGGGATGGATGACAACGGAATCAGACCTTTCTGACGAACTCGGATTTGAGTTTCATCGGGCCGATACCGTCGATCTTGCAGTCGATATCGTGGTCGCCATCGCACAGACGGATGTTCTTGACCTTGGTGCCGACCTTGACCACCAGCGAAGTGCCCTTGACCTTCAGATCCTTGATCACGGTGATGGTGTCGCCGTCCTGCAGGACGTTGCCGACCGAGTCTTTCTTCACGGCATCATCAGACGCCACTTCGGCTTCGCCGCTGGCGGACCACTCGTGGGCGCACTCCGGGCACACCAGCTGGGTACCGTCTTCGTAGGTGTATTCGGAATTGCATTTCGGGCAGGGTGGCAACGTGCTCACTAAGGCTCCTTGGGTATGGATCGCTAAAAGTCGCACATTGTATAGGGTTTTACGCGAGGGAGGGCATAGCGCAGAAACAACTGTGGGAGCGAGCCTGCTCGCGAAAGCGGTGTGTCAGTCAACATTGATGTCGATTGGCAGATTGCTTTCGCGAGCAGGCTCGCTCCCACAGTGGGCTGTATCAGTGCGTACGGGCGACCGCAAACTCGCTCAGTTCAACCAGCGCATCGCGGTATTCGCTGGCCGGCAGGGCATCGAGGCACTTGATCGCACGGGCCACGTAATCGCGGGCCAGTTGCGCGGTGTACTCAAGCGAACCGGAGGCTTCCACGGCAATGCGGATGCTTTCCAGGTCTTCGATCCCGCCTTTCTGGATCGCCTGACGCACCAGTGCAGCCTGTTCAGCCGTACCTTCACGCATGGTGTAGATCAGCGGCAGGGTCGGTTTGCCTTCGGCCAGATCGTCACCGACGTTCTTGCCCAGGGTTTCGGCGTCGCCCTTGTAGTCGAGCAGGTCGTCGACCAGTTGGAACGCCACACCGAGGTGATCACCGAAGGTGCGCAGGGCTTCGCTCTGCTCAGCGGTAGCACCGGCCAATGCAGCGGCGCTGTGGGTCGAAGCTTCGAAGAGCATCGCGGTCTTGCCGCGGATGACTTCCATATAGGTTTCTTCGGTGGTGCTGGCGTCGCGCACCTTGGACAGTTGTAGTACTTCGCCTTCAGCGATGATGCGCGTGGCCTGGGACAGGATCTTCATCACCGGCATCGAGCCCAGTTCGACCATCATTTCGAACGAGCGCGAGTACAGGAAATCGCCGACCAGCACGCTCGGGGCGTTGCCCCACATGGCGTTGGCGGTAGAACGGCCACGGCGCATGCCGGACATGTCGACCACGTCGTCATGCAGCAGGGTGGCGGTGTGCAGGAATTCGATGGTGGCGGCCAAAAGGCGCATGTCGTCGCCTTCGCGACCCAGGGCCTTGCCACACAGCAACACTAATAAAGGACGCAGACGTTTGCCGCCGGCCGAGGTAATGTAATCGCCGATTTTCGATACCAGCGGTACTCGGGAAGTCAGCTGCTTCTTGATGATGCCGTCGACGGCGCTAAAATCGTCCGCCACCGCGCGGTAGAAAGCTTGGGGTTGCATCAGCGAGAGTCGCTCCAGAAGGGTTGCGCGGCATGCTAGGACCCCCATCCAGACCTGTCAAGGCGCGATAGACGGCTACTTGCAAGCCTGCGGCACCTTGCGTACAATCGCGCACCCTGAACTTCCTGGGCAGCACCTGCCTTACGCAATTGCAACGGGCCTTCCAGCCTTATGCAGCCATGCCAGCCAATACCTCTTCTTATAAAGAGCTGGGTGAGCAGGATTATCGGAGAAATACCATGTCTTATGCAGTAATCGTTACTGGCGGCAAGCAGTACAAAGTCGCCCCGGGTGAATACCTGAAGATCGAAAAACTGGAAATCGCTACCGGCGAATCCGTTACCTTTGATCGCGTTCTGTTGGTTGCCAATGGCGACGACGTGAATATCGGCGCTCCAGTTGTTGCTGGCGCTACCGTTGTGGCTGAAGTGATCTCCCAAGGTCGTCACGATAAAGTCCGCATCATCAAGTTCCGTCGCCGTAAGCACCACATGAAGCGTATGGGCCACCGCCAGTGGTACACCGAGATCAAAATCACCGGTATTCAGGCTTAATTTCAGCCTAATTCCTCACTAGGAGAATTGACTCATGGCACACAAAAAAGCTGGTGGTAGTACCCGTAACGGTCGCGACTCAGAAGCCAAACGCCTTGGCGTTAAGATGTATGGCGGCCAGAAAATCATTCCGGGCAACATCATCGTGCGTCAGCGCGGCACCCAATTCCACGCTGGCTACGGCGTTGGCATGGGTAAGGATCACACCCTCTTCGCGAAAATCGAAGGCGTGATCAAGTTTGAAGTAAAAGGCGCGTTCAACCGCCGTTACGTGAGCGTTGTCGCGGCTTAATTGCGCGATCGCTGGAAAAGCCCTGTCTCGCGACGGGGCTTTTTCGTTTGTGGGGTGAGTCTCTTGCAAAACTGTTTGTATGGGCTGTCGGCGTGCGATGCAGGTCGTGTTTTGGGGTCGCTGCGCTCATTTTTGCAAGAGTCTTATGTCTTGATTGTTTTTCGGCTCGTCCGTACGGCGAGAGGCGTTGGTTATGAAGTTTGTTGATGAAGTATCGATTCGCGTAAAGGCTGGTGATGGCGGCAATGGCGCCATGAGTTTCCGTCGGGAAAAATTCATCGAAAACGGTGGTCCGAACGGCGGTGATGGCGGTGACGGCGGTTCCATCTACATGATGGCCGACGAAAACCTCAACACCCTGGTCGACTACCGTTACACCCGGCACTTCGATGCCGAGCGTGGTTCCAACGGTGGCAGCACCGACTGCACCGGTAAAAAGGGTGAAGACCTGATCCTGCGCGTGCCGGTCGGCACCACGGTGATCGACTCTGCTACCCAGGAAGTGATTGGCGACCTGACCAAGGCTGGCCAGAAGTTGATGGTAGTGCAGGGCGGCTGGCACGGTCTGGGTAACACCCGTTTCAAATCCAGTACCAACCGGGCGCCGCGTCAGACCACTCCGGGCAAGCCGGGTGAGCAGCGCGACCTGAAACTGGAAATGAAAGTACTGGCTGACGTCGGTCTGCTGGGCTTGCCGAACGCCGGTAAAAGTACCTTTATCCGTTCCGTTTCTGCGGCCAAGCCGAAAGTCGCCGACTACCCGTTCACTACGCTGGTGCCAAACCTCGGTGTGGTCAGTGTCGATCGCTGGAAGAGTTTCGTCATTGCCGATATTCCGGGTCTGATCGAAGGCGCTTCCGACGGTGCTGGCCTGGGCATTCGCTTCCTCAAGCACTTGGCGCGTACGCGTCTGTTGCTGCACCTCGTCGATATGGCGCCGCTGGATGATTCCAGCGCACCGGATGCCGCTGAAGTGATCGTCAACGAACTGATCAAGTTCAGCCCGTCCCTGGCCGAGCGTGATCGCTGGCTGGTGCTGAACAAGTGCGACCAGATCCTTGAAGAAGAGCACGAAGAGCGCGTCAAGGAAATCGTTGATCGCCTCGAGTGGACCGGTCCGGTCTATGTGATCTCGGCGATCGCCAAGATCGGTACCGAGCGTCTGTGTCACGACATCATGCGTTACATGGAAGATCGTGCCGATCGCTTGGCCAATGATCCGGCTTACAAGGAAGAGCTGGCCGATCTCGATCAGCGCATCGAAGACGAAGCGCGCGCGCAACTGCAGGCGCTGGATGACAAGCGTGCCCTGCGTCGCAGCGGCGTGAAGTCGGTCCATGACATCGGCGACGATGATTGGGACGAAGAAGATGTGGATGACGAAGACGGTCCGGAAATCATTTACGTGCGTGACTGATTCGTTGCAGTAAACTTAAGCGCCGCTCAATCGAGCGGCGTTTTAGTATCTGGAAATCGCAAGTCACAAATAACGTCATGGGCGGCGCTGGGTCGCGTTGCCCTCAAGCTAAGGTTGAAGATGATGCGGAGCAAGGTGACAGGTGCGCAGCGTTGGGTCGTGAAGATCGGCAGCGCTTTGCTGACAGCTGATGGCAAAGGGCTGGATCGCGCGGCAATGAGTGTCTGGGTGGAGCAGATGGTGGCCTTGCATGAGGCTGGTGTCGAGTTGGTGCTGGTGTCCTCCGGGGCGGTAGCGGCCGGCATGAGTCGTTTGGGCTGGACCGCACGACCCAGTGCGATGCACGAACTCCAGGCAGCCGCTGCGATTGGTCAGATGGGTCTGGTGCAGGCGTGGGAATCGAGTTTCGCCGAGCATGGCCGGCACACTGCGCAGATTCTCCTGACTCACGACGATTTGTCCGACCGCAAGCGCTACCTCAACGCCCGCAGCACTTTGCGCGCATTGGTCGACCTGAAAGTCATCCCGGTGATCAACGAAAACGACACCGTGGTCACCGACGAAATCCGCTTTGGCGACAACGACACCCTGGCGGCGCTGGTGGCTAACCTGGTCGAGGCGGATTTGCTGGTGATCCTGACCGACCGCGATGGCATGTTTGACGCCGATCCGCGCAACAATCCCGAGGCGCAGCTGATTTACGAAGCGCGCGCCGATGATCCGAGTCTCGATGCGGTAGCGGGTGGTACGGGCGGTGCGCTGGGGCGTGGCGGTATGCAGACCAAGTTGCGAGCGGCGCGACTGGCTGCGCGTTCCGGTGCGCACACCATCATTGTCGGTGGGCGTCTTGAGCGCGTGCTTGATCGCCTGAAGGCGGGTGAGCGTATCGGTACGTTGCTGTCGCCTGAGCGCGGCATGCTCGCGGCGCGCAAGCAATGGCTGGCCGGGCATCTGCAGACTCGCGGCACGTTGGTGCTGGATGATGGTGCGGTGTCGGCGTTGTCACAGGGCAATAAAAGTTTGCTGCCGGTAGGTGTGAAGTTGGTGCAGGGCAGTTTCCGTCGCGGTGAAATGGTCGTCTGCGTGGCGCCCGATGGTCGTGAGATTGCTCGTGGCCTGGCTAACTACAGTGCGCTGGAAGCACAAAAAATCATCGGTCAGTCGTCGGATGCGATTGTCGGTTTGCTCGGTTACATGGCGGAGCCTGAACTGGTTCACCGTGACAACCTGATTCTGGTCTAAGGAAAATTCGATGCGTTTAGCGAAAGGATTGTTGGGCTTGCTGATGGCGATGCCATTGCTGGCCTCGGCCGAGGAGATCGGTCAAGTGTCGACGGTGTTCAAGTTTGTCGGTCCGAACGACCGCATTGTGGTCGAGGCTTTCGATGATCCGAAAGTTGAGGGGGTGACCTGCTACCTGTCGCGCGCCAAGACGGGTGGTGTGAAGGGTGGTCTGGGTCTGGCTGAAGATCGCGCAGAAGCGTCGATCGCTTGCCGTCAGGTCGGCCCGATCAAGTTCAAGGGTGATTTGAAGGATGGCGATGAAGTGTTCAAGGAGCGCACTTCGCTGGTATTCAAGACCATGCAGGTGGTGCGATTCCTGGACAAGAAGCGCAATACGCTGGTGTATCTGGTCTACAGCGATCGCTTGATCGAAGGCAGTCCGCAGAATGCCGTGACCGCGATCCCGATCCTGCCGTGGGTACCCGTCCAGCAATAACACCGCAAATCCAATTGTAGGGGTGAGCCTGCTCCGGGCGGCGTGCCGACGATAGCTGTGTTAGTCAGCAAATGTACATCTGACTAACCGCCATCGTCGGAACGCCGCCCGGAGCAGGCTCACTCCTACATTTTTTTTGCGCTGGATTTGCTAAATCACAGGCAATAAAAAACCGACCCTAAGGTCGGTTTTTTAATGACTACGTCGGATTAAGCAGCTTCTTTCAGCGCTTTGACGTGGCCATTCAGGCGGCTCTTATGGCGAGCAGCCTTGTTCTTGTGGATGATGCCTTTATCGGCCATACGGTCGATAACTGGCACAGCCAGAACGTATGCAGCTTGAGCTTTTTCAGCGTCTTTTGCGTCGATGGCTTTAACTACATTCTTGATGTAGGTGCGAACCATGGAACGCAGGCTGGCGTTGTGGCTGCGACGCTTCTCAGCCTGTTTTGCACGTTTTTTGGCGGAAGGTGAGTTGGCCACCGTCGAGCTCCTCGAAAGACTTTTTAGGAAATAGCAAACAAAATAGGCCGCGAATCATGCCGATGAGTTGAAGTCTTGTCAAGGGCACTTGAAACGTTCCGCTAAGTGGTAGGTATAAAGAGGCGGGATATTTATTTCCGGCGCTTGACCTGTAAACTCGCGAGCTTTGGCTCTGTGCTGCTGCGGCGCGGAGTATCGCACAAGTAGGCGCTTTGTTCGCCTGCTGTTTATCGACAGGCACAAATTCCCTCAATGAATCTGCTCAAATCGTTGGCCGCCGTCAGCTCTATCACGATGCTTTCCCGGATTCTGGGCTTTGTTCGTGACACGCTGATTGCCCGTACATTCGGCGCCGGGATGGCGACGGATGCCTTCTTTATTGCCTTCAAACTGCCCAATCTGCTGCGGCGGATCTTCGCCGAGGGCGCTTTCTCGCAGGCATTCGTGCCGATTCTGGCCGAATACAAGAGCCAGCAGGGCGAAGAGGCGACGCGCACGTTCATTGCCTACGTATCGGGCTTGCTGACGTTGGTGCTGGCGGTTGTCACTGCGCTGGGCATGATCGCCGCGCCTTGGGTGATCTGGGCCACCGCGCCCGGTTTTACCGATACGCCGGAAAAATTCCAGCTCACCTCCGATCTGTTGCGGGTGACCTTCCCGTATATATTACTGATATCCCTGTCATCGCTGGCCGGGGCGATCCTCAATACCTGGAACCGTTTCTCAGTGCCGGCCTTTGTGCCAACGTTGCTCAACGTCAGCATGATTGTGTTTTCGCTGTTCCTCACGCCGTACTTCGATCCGCCGGTCATGGCATTGGGTTGGGCGGTCTTGGTCGGCGGTCTGGCGCAGTTGCTCTATCAACTGCCGCACCTGAAAAAGATCGGCATGCTGGTGCTGCCGCGTCTGAATCTGCGTGATACCGGTGTTTGGCGGGTGATGAAGCAGATGTTGCCGGCGATTCTCGGTGTCTCGGTCAGCCAGATTTCGCTGATCATCAACACGATTTTCGCCTCATTTCTGGTCGCGGGTTCGGTGTCGTGGATGTATTACGCCGACCGTTTGATGGAGCTGCCATCCGGCGTGCTTGGCGTGGCTTTGGGCACGATTCTGCTGCCGACGCTGGCCAAAACTTACGCCAGTAAGGATCGTCACGAGTATTCGCGGATTCTCGATTGGGGCCTGCGTCTGTGCTTTGTGCTGGTGCTGCCCTGTGCGCTGGCGCTGGGAATTCTCGCTGAGCCGCTGACTGTTTCGCTGTTCCAGTACGGTCAATTCAGTGGTTTCGACGCGGAAATGACTCAGCGCGCACTGATTGCCTATTCTGTCGGTCTGCTCGGGATTATCGTGATCAAGGTGTTGGCGCCGGGCTTCTATGCGCAGCAGAACATCCGTACTCCGGTAAAAATCGCAATCTTCACGCTGGTGTGCACGCAGTTGTTCAACTTGATGTTGATCGGCCCGCTGGCTCATGCCGGTCTGGCCTTGGCGATCAGCGCCGGTGCCTGCCTGAATGCCGGGTTGCTGTTCTATCAACTGCGCAAGCAACAGATGTATCAGCCGCAGCCGGGTTGGGCCAGGTTCGGTTTCAAATTGGTTATCGCCGTGGCGGTGATGTCGGCGGTGTTACTGGTTGGCATGCATTTCATGCCGGCGTGGGACCAAGGGCACATGCTTGAGCGCTTCCTGCGTCTGGGCGCATTGGTCGCGGCGGGCGTGGTCGCCTATTTCGGTATGTTGCTGCTGCTTGGTTTCCGTTTGCGCGACTTCAATCGCAAGGCCTTGAGTTAAGGTTTTACCCTTTATAAACAGGCGCGGGCCGGCAGTTTTGTCGGCTCGTTCACTTTGCGTTACGGTGTTGCCTGTCGTCGACCGTCGGGTGTGGTTATAATCGACCACTTTATGAGCAAGAAGCGCGTTATGCAGCTGGTTCGAGGCCTCCACAACTTGCGCCCCCAGCATCGGGGCTGCGTCGCCACTATTGGCAACTTTGACGGTGTTCACCGTGGTCACCAGGCTATCCTGGCCCGACTGCGTGAGCGTGCGCTCGAGTTGGGCGTACCCAGCTGCGTGGTGATTTTCGAGCCGCAGCCACGGGAATTCTTTGCCCCCGAGACCGCGCCGGCGCGTCTGGCCCGCTTGCGCGACAAGCTGCAATTGCTGGCTGCCGAAGGCGTCGACCGGGTGTTGTGCCTGGCGTTCAACCAGCGCTTGAGCAAGCTCAGCGCCAGCGAGTTCGTCGACACCATCCTCGTTGATGGTCTCGGCGTGCAGCATCTGGAAGTCGGTGACGACTTCCGCTTCGGTTGCGACCGCCTCGGCGATTTCGACTTCCTGCTGCAGGCCGGGCAGATGCACGGTTTTACCGTTGAAGCGGCACAAACCGTCGAGCTGGACGGCATTCGCGTCAGCAGTACGCAGGTGCGTAATGCATTGGCTGCCGCCGATTTTGCCCTGGCCGAACGTTTGCTCGGTCGCCCGTACCGCATTGCCGGTCGCGTGCTGCATGGCCAGAAACTGGCCCGGCAACTGGGTACGCCCACTGCCAACATTCAACTCAAACGTCGTCGCGTGCCGTTCACAGGTGTGTACCTGGTGAATGTCGATATCGACGGCAAGACCTGGCCCGGTGTCGCCAATATCGGCGTACGACCCACGGTACAAGGTGATGGCAAGGCCCACCTTGAAGTCCATCTTCTAGATTTTGCCGGCGATCTGTATGACCGGCGTTTGACGGTGGTTTTCCACCAAAAGCTGCGTGAAGAGCAGCGCTTCGCCTCCCTGGAGGCATTGAAAACGGCGATCAATGCGGATGTCGCCACCGCCCGTGCACTAGCCGCACCTAGCGCCCATCGCTAATGAAGAGCCTTAAATGACCGACTATAAAGCCACGCTTAACCTTCCGGACACCGCCTTCCCAATGAAGGCCGGCCTGCCACAGCGCGAACCGCAGATCCTGCAGCGCTGGGACAGTATTGGCCTGTACGGAAAGTTGCGCGAGATTGGCAAGGATCGTCCGAAGTTCGTTCTGCACGACGGTCCTCCGTATGCCAACGGCACGATCCACATCGGTCACGCACTGAACAAGATTCTCAAGGACATGATCATCCGCTCGAAGACCCTGTCGGGCTTCGACGCGCCGTACGTTCCGGGTTGGGATTGCCACGGCCTGCCGATCGAGCACAAGGTTGAAGTGACCCACGGCAAGAATCTGGGCGCGGACAAGACCCGCGAACTGTGCCGTGCCTACGCCACCGAGCAGATCGAAGGGCAGAAGTCCGAATTCATCCGTCTCGGCGTGCTGGGCGATTGGGCCAACCCGTACAAGACCATGGATTTCAAGAACGAGGCCGGTGAAATCCGCGCCCTCGCTGAAATCGTCAAGGGCGGTTTCGTGTTCAAGGGCCTCAAGCCTGTGAACTGGTGCTTCGACTGCGGTTCGGCCCTGGCTGAAGCGGAAGTCGAGTACGAGACCAAAAAGTCCTCGACCATCGACGTCGCCTTCCCGATCGCTGACGAAGCCCAACTGGCTGCCGCGTTCGGTCTGCCGTCGCTGGGCAAACCTGCCTCGATCGTGATCTGGACCACCACCCCGTGGACCATCCCGGCCAACCAGGCGCTGAACGTTCACCCGGAATTCAACTACGCGTTGGTCGACATCGGCGACAAGCTGCTGGTACTGGCTGAAGAGCTGGTCGAAGCCTGCCTGACGCGCTATGGCGTCGAAGGCTCGGTCATCGCGACCACCACCGGTAAACAGCTGGAACTGATCAACTTCCGTCATCCGTTCTATGACCGTCTGTCGCCGGTGTATCTGGCTGACTACGTCGAACTGGGCGCTGGTACCGGCGTGGTTCACTCCGCTCCGGCCTACGGCGTGGACGACTTCGTGACTTGCAAGAAATATGGCATGGTCAACGACGACATCCTCAACCCGGTGCAGAGCAACGGCGTGTACGTGCCGTCGCTGGAATTCTTCGGCGGCCAGTTCATCTGGAAGGCCAACCCGGCCATCGTCGACAAACTGACCGAAGTCGGTGCGCTGCTGCACACCACCGTCATCGAACACAGCTACATGCACTGCTGGCGCCACAAGACCCCGCTGATCTACCGTGCCACCGCGCAGTGGTTCATCGGCATGGACAAAGAGCCAACCAGCGGTGACACCCTGCGTGTGCGCTCGCTCAAAGCCATCGAAGACACCAAATTCGTTCCGGCCTGGGGCCAGGCGCGTCTGCACTCGATGATCGCCAACCGCCCGGACTGGTGCATCTCGCGTCAGCGCAACTGGGGCGTGCCGATCCCGTTCTTCCTCAACAAGGAAAGCGGCGAACTGCACCCACGCACCGTCGAGCTGATGGAAGAAGTGGCCAAGCGCGTTGAAGTCGAAGGTATCGAAGCCTGGTTCAAGATGGACGCTGCCGAGTTGCTCGGCGACGAAGCGCCGCTGTACGACAAGATCAGCGACACCCTCGACGTCTGGTTCGATTCGGGCACCACGCACTGGCACGTCCTGCGCGGTTCGCACCCGATGGGTCACGAGAGCGGCCCGCGTGCCGACCTGTACCTGGAAGGTTCCGACCAACACCGTGGCTGGTTCCACTCGTCGCTGCTGACCGGTTGCGCCATCGACAACCACGCGCCGTACCGCGAACTGCTGACCCACGGTTTCACCGTCGACGAAGCCGGCCGCAAGATGTCCAAGTCGCTGGGTAACGTGATCGCGCCGCAGAAAGTCAACGACACTCTGGGCGCCGACATCATGCGTCTGTGGGTTGCTTCGACTGACTACTCCGGTGAAATGGCGGTTTCCGATCAGATCCTGCAACGCAGTGCGGACGCTTATCGTCGTATCCGAAACACCGCGCGCTTCCTGCTTTCGAACCTGAGCGGTTTCAACCCGGCTACCGACATCCTGCCGGCTGAAGAAATGCTCGCGCTGGATCGTTGGGCGGTCGACCGCACCTTGCTGCTGCAACGTGAGCTGCAAGAGCACTACGGCGAATACCGTTTCTGGAACGTTTACTCGAAGATCCACAACTTCTGCGTGCAGGAGCTGGGCGGTTTCTACCTCGACATCATCAAGGACCGTCAGTACACCACTGGCGCCAACAGCAAGGCCCGCCGCTCGGCGCAAACCGCGCTGTTCCACATCTCCGAAGCGCTGGTGCGCTGGATCGCGCCGATCCTCGCCTTCACCGCCGACGAACTGTGGGAATACCTGCCGGGCGAGCGTAACGAATCGGTCATGCTCAACACCTGGTACGAAGGTCTGACCGAACTGCCGGCCGACGTTGAACTGGGCCGCGACTACTGGGAACGCGTGATGGCGGTCAAAGTAGCGGTCAACAAAGAAATGGAAATCCAGCGCGCAGCGAAAGCTGTCGGTGGCAACCTGCAAGCCGAAGTGACGCTGTACGCCGAAGACGCCCTGAGCGCCGATCTGGCCAAGCTGAGCAACGAACTGCGCTTTGTATTGATCACTTCGACAGCCAGCGTTGCGCCGTTCGTACAGGCTCCGGCCGATGCAGTAGTGACTGAAGTCAGCGGCCTGAAGCTGAAGATCGTCAAATCGGCCTTCCCGAAATGCGCCCGTTGCTGGCACTGCCGTGAAGACGTCGGTGTGAACCCGGAGCATCCGGAAATCTGCGGTCGTTGCGTCGACAACATCAGCGGCGCTGGCGAGGTTCGTCACTATGCCTAATGCCGTTGGCCGTTTTGGACGGTTGAGCTGGCTGTGGTTGAGTTTGCTGGTTCTGGTCATCGACCAGGCCAGCAAGTTCTACTTCGAAGGCAAGCTCGAAATGTTCCAGCAGATCGTGATCATTCCTGATTACTTCAGCTGGACCCTGGCTTACAACACCGGCGCGGCGTTCAGCTTCCTGGCGGACAGCTCCGGCTGGCAGCGCTGGTTGTTCGCCCTGATCGCGATTGTGGTCAGTGCGGTGCTGGTGGTCTGGCTCAAGCGCCTGGGCCGCAACGAAACCTGGCTGGCCGTCGCTTTGGCGCTGGTGCTGGGTGGCGCGCTGGGCAATCTGTATGACCGCATTGCCTTGGGCCATGTGATCGATTTCATTCTGGTGCACTGGCAGAACCGCTGGTACTTCCCGGCGTTCAACTTCGCCGACAGCGCCATCACTGTTGGTGCGGTGATGCTGGCACTGGATATGTTCAAAAGTAAAAAGACCGGAGAAGCCGTTCATGACTGAACAGGTATTGGCTGAGCAACGCATCGGCCAGAACACGGAAGTCACCTTGCACTTTGCATTGCGCCTGGAGAACGGCGACACCGTCGACAGTACGTTCGACAAAGCCCCGGCGACCTTCAAGGTCGGCGACGGCAACCTGCTGCCGGGTTTCGAAGCGGCGCTGTTCGGCTTCAAGGCCGGCGACAAGCGCACGCTGACCGTCGAGCCGGAAAACGCCTTCGGTCAGCCGAACCCGCAGAACGTACAGATCATTCCGCGTTCGCAGTTCGTCGATATGGAGTTGTCACCGGGTTTGCTGGTGATCTTCAATGACGCGGCCAATACTGAGCTGCCGGGTGTGGTGAAAGAGTTCGACGACACGCAAGTGACCATCGACTTCAACCACCCGCTGTCGGGCAAGACGCTGACCTTTGACGTGGAAATCATCAACGTTAAAGCGCTGTAACTGACTGTATAAGGTCAAATGTGGGAGCGAGCTTGCTCGCGAAACCGGTGTGTCAGCTAACAGAGATGTTGAAAGGTGACGCCCCTTCGCGAGTAAGCTCGCTCCTACAGTGGTTTTTCATTGTTTTCGCGCGCAAGACACGAGGCACAGCATGCAAATCAAACTCGCCAACCCCCGTGGCTTCTGCGCTGGCGTGGACCGGGCGATCGAAATCGTCAACCGCGCCCTGGAAGTCTTCGGGCCGCCGATCTACGTGCGTCACGAAGTAGTGCACAACAAGTTCGTCGTTGAAGACCTGCGCAGCCGCGGGGCGATCTTCGTCGAAGAGCTGGATCAGGTGCCGGACGACGTCATCGTGATCTTCAGTGCCCACGGTGTTTCCCAAGCCGTGCGTACCGAAGCTGCCGGACGTGGCCTGAAAGTATTCGACGCCACTTGCCCGCTGGTGACCAAGGTGCACATCGAAGTGGCGAAATACAGCCGCGACGGTCGTGAGTGCATCCTGATCGGCCACGCCGGTCACCCGGAAGTCGAAGGCACCATGGGTCAGTACGACGGCAGCAATGGCGGCGCGATTTACCTCGTCGAAGACGAGAAAGACGTTGCCGAGTTGCAGGTGCACAATCCGGAAAAACTGGCTTTCGTTACTCAGACGACGCTGTCGATGGACGACACCAGTCGCGTCATCGATGCCTTGCGCACGCGCTTCCCGGCCATCGGTGGTCCGCGCAAGGACGACATCTGCTACGCCACGCAAAACCGTCAGGACGCGGTCAAGCAACTGGCCGACGAGTGCGACGTGGTGCTGGTAGTTGGCAGCCCGAACAGCTCCAACTCCAACCGTCTGCGTGAGCTTGCCGAGCGCATGGCCACACCGGCCTACCTGATTGACGGCGCGGAAGACCTGCAAAAGAGCTGGTTCGATGGCGTTGAGCGTATCGGCATCACCGCCGGTGCCTCCGCGCCGGAAGTACTGGTGCGTGGCGTGATTCAGCAACTGCAGGCTTGGGGTGCCACCGGTGCCGATGAGCTGGCCGGTCGCGAAGAGAACATCACGTTCTCGATGCCTAAAGAGCTGCGCGTGCGTTCGATCTGACACGCTGGTTTTTGTGGCACAGCGCCTGCTCAGTCTCTTGGCTGTTCAGGCGTACACGGCCGGTCGCCGCCAGTACTATCTGACGCTGGCTGACCGGCTCGCGAGCAGAGCAGACATGTAATGTCCCTGCCTGAAATGCCCGCCCGGGCATCAGCGGTTGCCCCAGACTGCTGAAACGTACGTAACGACTCACCGACCAATTGCCGACAATTGGCACCTGCGTGTCGCTCACACTTTCTTGTAGCAGTGGATTGTTGCTGTCTTTCGGCCCCTTGCCGCTGATATCCAGAATGATCCGCCAGCCCTGACTCCAGTCGCCGTTGATGCCATGAATCACCACGCTCTGATTGCGCGTGATGGCCAGTGTGCGGGCGTTGCGAAGGCCATCGAGCAGCGATTGCGCCGCTTGGTCCCGATGGTTCGATTCTTTGAGCGTGGCAAACGCCGGACTGACCAGCAGCAGAACAATTGCGCCAATCGCCAGTCCCATAAGCAGTTCTATCAGGCTGAAACCCTGTTGCGGCATGAAAAATCCCTCCGTGGAGTGTGATGAACGGCGCGCTCCGTGCGCCGGGCAGGGCAAATCAACCGACGCGGGCCGGTTGAATGTTCTAGCGTGTAGAAGCAGGTATAGCCGACGGCAACGGAGGGCATCGATGGATCTTCGTACAAAAGGTTTCACGCTGATCGAGTTGTTGGTTGCGATCGCGATCTTCGTGATTCTGATCACCCTGGCGGTGCCGGCATTCACCCGTTCGGTTCAGGGCAGCAAGGCCGACACCGAAATGGGCGACCTGCAGCGGGCGATCAATTTCGCCAGGCTCGAGGCCATCGACCGTGGTACGACGCTGCGCTTGCGTCCAACCGCTGGTGGCAGCGTCTGGACCGGTGAGCTGGCGGTCTACGACAGTACTGGCAATCCGGCCAATGTGTTGCGGGTTGTTCCCGCGATGAGCAGCGGCGCGACTCTGACGCTACCCTCAGGAGTGACCGCACTGGATTTCAACAACCTTGGCGGTCTGGCGGCACCGTCGACGGCGGTGGCCATAAGTTACACGCTGGGAACGCAAAGCAGGACGCTGAACGTGTGTTTGAACGGACGAATTCAATTGGGTGGAACTTGCGGATGAGGGCAGGGAGTCAACACGTGCAGCATGGGATGACGCTGATCGAAGTGCTGGTCGCGTTGCTGATACTGACGGTCGGGTTGCTGGGCGCGGCGGCCGTGCAACTGAATGCGCTGAAGTACACCGACAGCTCACGGATGACCAGTCAGGCCAGTTTCATCGCCTACGACATGATGGACCGCATCCGCGCCAACTCCGGCGCTGACTACACTGTCACACCGCCGACCTCGGGCAATCTGAGCGTTGCCCGCGATCAAGACCTCTACGACTTCTCCACCAATATCAGCAATTTCGGCGGGCCGACGGCCACCGGTAGCATCAGCCTCAATCAGCGCGTTTACACCATCACCATCAACTGGAGCGATGCGCGGGCAGCCAACACCGCCAGCGCTCAACGCAGTTTTGTCCTGAGCAGTCGCGCCGCAGTCGATCCGGTAGCCACACCATGAGGCGCCATCAACGTGGTTTCGGCCTGATCGAATTGCTCATCGCCCTGGCACTGGGCCTCATCGTGGTGCTGGGTGTGGTGCAGATTTTCATTGCAGCAAAAAATACCTATGTCAGCCAGAACAGTGCCGCAGCGATGCAGGAAGACGCGCGTTTTGTGTTGAGCAAAATGATTCAGGAAATTCGTATGGTGGGGATGTTCGGTTGTCTCGGCACCATCACGGATTCCAGTTCGGCGGGGGATTTCAACGCCGCACAGGTCATCCCGATCAGTTGGGATAATGCGAACCTTAAACTGACGCTGGTCACCGCCGATATCGGCAGCGGCGGGGGCACGTCAACCTGGACAGTGCTCTCCGACTGTCGCAATAGCGCAACGGCCTATACCGGCTTGCGGTCACCGGCGAGCGGGCAGATCGCGTTCCCGATCCTGCGTCTGATCTACAGCTTCAGCAACAATCAGATTCTCATGGGCACCGGCAGCGGAACGCCGACCCAGCAGGTGTTGGTGAATAATGTCAGTGCATTCAACGTCACCTTCGGTCTGGCCAGTTCCGCGACGGATGTGGCGGCCTCGACCTACAGCGCCAACCCCGCCGATCCGGCGCGCATTCGCAGTGTGCGGCTGAGCCTGACCCTCAACGATCCGAACAATCGGGTGCGCAATCAAACCTTCAACGTGGTTGCCGCTTTGCGCAACCGCTTGCAGTGAGGGCGCGCTGATGAGGATTTCTCTTCACTCCCGTCAGACTCAGCAAGGCATGGTGTTGCTGGTCAGTCTGGTATTCCTGCTGTTGTTGACCCTGATTGGTTTGTCGTCGATGCAAAGCGCCAACCTGCAGGAAAAAATGGCCGGCAGTGTGAGCCTGCGCAATCAGTCGTTCCAGACGGCCGAGGCGGCTCTGCGTGTTGGGGAGAGCGCTGTGCAACTGGACAGTTATTCGCTCGCCGTGTGCAGCGGCACCACCCAATGCGCACCGCCGGCGGAGTCGTCGGTGGTCAGTGCGGCGGGGTTCAACTCGACGTCCGGGGTGACCTGGATCGCCGCCGGCAATGGTTTCTATGGTGTGCAGAACATCGGCACCACACTGACCGCCGTCAACGTGCCGAGCAACACCTCGGCGACGTTGTATCGCGTCACTGCTGTCGGCATTGCCGGCAGCTCGCGCAGTGTGGTGGAGAGTGTCTATGCGAAGTATTGAACGCTGCACATCGCTGCTGCTCGGCCTGCTGCTGAGCTTGTATCTGGCGACGCCCGTCTATGCATTCACGCCGTCCGATTCGCCGCTGTTGAGTGCTGCAGCGGTGCCACCGAATGTGATGCTGCTGATCGATGATTCGGGGAGTATGAACAGCATCATTTACGCCGCCGGATTTGATCCGAACATCAACCGTGCACCCGCCCGGCAGTGCAATGCCTTCCTGGGATTGTGCTCTGCGCTCAATGCTCCGCAGATCACCGGCGACACGGTGTTTCTATCGAGCCTGCCGACCTCCGGGTGCTCGGGCGGCGCCTATGCGTTCTACAACAACAGCGTGGCGCCGTTATGCCTGAAGCTGCCCGACCCCGTAGGCAATGAGAACACCCGATATTCCGCCGATTACATTTCCTATATCGTCGGCCTGGCTACGAGCAATGGCACCCGTGACTTCACCACAGGAGCAATTCCCAACGACTACCGAATGAATGTTGCGCGAAGCGTTTCCACAGCACTGGTCAGCAGCAACCGCACCCTGCGTATGGGCCTATCGACCTTCAACCCGGCCACCAGTACCAACTCGGGCAATGGTGGTTTCATCGCCCGATCGATCACCGATTTGTCGCCGGTGTCCGGCAGCGTGACTCAAGCCCAGGCCGACACCAATTACAACGCACTGATCTCTTCCATCAACGGCTTGAGCGCCGTGGCCAACACGCCGTTGGCGGAAGCCTATTACGAAATCACCCGCTACATGCGCGGTATGGCGCCGTACTACAACAGCACGCCGACTACCTACACGAGCCCGATTCAGTATCGCTGCCAGAAAAACTACGGCGTGGTGATTACCGACGGTCTACCCACTTTCGACCGAACCTTCCCGACTAACGACCCATTGGGCGGCAGCCGTTTGCCGAACTGGGACGGCGTCAACAATGACGGCAACAATCTCAATGGTGACAACGAAGGGGACACGCTGTATCTGGATGACATCGCCAAATTTGCTTTCGACATCGACATGCGTTCGACCGGCACGGACGCGGCGGGCAAGAGTTGGAACGCGGTGGATTTTCCCAAGCAGAACATGAACACCTATACCGTGGGGTTCACCGCCGACAACGACATGCTGTCGGACGCGGCCAGTTATGGGCAGGGCAGGTATTACCAAGCGACTGACAGCACGGGACTCAATGCTGCCTTGTCGTCGGCGTTGAGTGATATCACTTCCAAGGCTGGCTCTGGTGGTGCCGGCGTCGCCAGCAGCAGCACGTTGACCATTGGCAGCAGTTTTTATCAAACCACTTACGATCCCAAGGATTGGCGCGGCACGATCAGGTCGTTCGGCTTTACCGCGACCGGCACGGTGAATACCTCGGCTGTGCAATGGACGACCGACACCACCATCGTGCCCTCTGCCACGGCACCGACTTTTCAATCATGGAACACCGTGAGCAATGCGCCGATAGCCCTGGCATTCGGCAACTTTTCCCTAGCCCAGCAGACGACGCTGAATCAGGGCCTGCCCACCGGTATCAACGGCAATGATCTTGTGGAGTGGAGCAAAGGGACTAACAAGACCGGGCTCAAAGTACGCGGTGTGCTGCTTGGCGATATTATCAATTCGCCGCTGGTACTCGCGTCGCCTGCAGACAAGAGCGCCTCTGATCTGTCGGGCGATAGCAGTTACACCAACTACCTGACGACCAAGGCTGCAAACATGAATGCCAGTCTGGTGGTGAACGCCAATGACGGTTTCGTCAACGTGATCAATTCGGCGAACGGCACACGTCGTTATGCGTACATGCCCTCCAGCGTGCTGCCGTCGTTGCGTCTGATCGCGGACACCAACTACGTCAACGGCGTCAGCCACAAGTTTCTGGTGGATGGTCAGGTCGGCGTGTTCGATGCGCAGGCCGGCACCAACTGGAAAACTCTAGCCATTGGTGGCACTGGGACCGGCGGTAAAACCTTTTATGGACTGCAACTGTTTGATGCCTCGGCGGGCAATGTCATCAGGGCATTGTGGGAAGCTAGTGCGCCGGTCACTGCCAACACGGCGAACGCGTTCAATGATCTGGGTTACGCCTACGCCCGTCCGGAAGTGGCACGCTTGGCCAATGGTCGCTGGGCGACATTCATTGCCAACGGCTACGGCAGCAATTCGGGCGTTGCAGCTTTATATGTACTGGATGCGCTGGATGGTTCGCTGATCAGGAAAATCGTTATCGACAGCACGGAAACCAGCAACGGTTTGTCGTCGGTGAAACTCAAGGTCAACTCTTCGAATGTGGTGCAGGCCGCTTACGGTGGCGACTTGAAGGGGCGGTTATGGAAGTTCGACCTGAGTGCCACGTCCTCCGACAGTTGGGGCGTGGCGTTTTCCGGCAATCCACTGTTCACCACGGCGGGCGGGGCGACTCAACCGATCACCGCGCAGCCGTTACTGGCGGATAATGCGCTGGGCGGCAAACAGATCTTCGTCGGTACCGGCAAGTTCAATGAAACGGCCGACAAGACCAATAAGGATTTGCAGGCGTTCTATTCCGTATGGGACGCCGATGGTGGTTCTGGTCAACTGACTGTCAGCAGTCTGCAGCCGCAGGCGATCACCGGGTCATTTGCCGGCAGCTCTGGACAGTTTCTGACCACAACGCAGAATGACACGACGTATCCGGCGGAGAAGGGTTGGTATCTGCCGCTGGTGTACAACAACGTGCTGACCGGCGAGCGGGTGATCAATCAGGCGAGTATCGTGCTGGGCCGAATTGTCTTTACCACGGCCAGTGTTGATACCACCGATCCCTGTGCGAGTTTTGGTACCGGCAAACTGATCGAACTGGATGCGTTCAGCGGTAAGATGCTCAACTATGCCGTCATCAACACCAATACTGACCGTTTGGTCGACAGCAATGACACGATATCCAGTGGCGTGATATTCACCGGTGGCATTCCGACCCTTAACGTCATCTCCGCAAATGCCACCGAAAAGCTTGTGGGCGACACCAGTGGCACCATCACAACCGTTGTGGAAAAGGGCGGCGGTGGCAGCCGTCGTATCATGTGGCGACAAATACAGTAAGTGAGAGTTTGAGGCATGCGCAGATTCAACCGAGGCTTCACCCTGATCGAAATCATGATCGTGATTGCGATCATCGGTATCGTCATCACCATCGCCGCACCGAGCTATACCGAGTACCTGAAAAAAGGCCGTCGCGCCGAAGTGGTGTCACTGCTCTCGGAGCAGGCGCAAACCCTCGAGCGTTTCTACACCAAGAACAATGTCTATACCGGCATCACTGGTCTGAGCACGGGCAATGATTTCTACACCATCACCCCGACCATCGCTGACCAGACCTTCCTGCTGACCGCTACCCGCAAAACGGGTACGTCCATGGCCACCGACAAGTGCGGGGATTTCACCCTGACCAACACCGGCGTCAGAAGCATGAACAACGCGACTACCGGGCTGACCACCAAGGATTGCTGGGGCCGCTGAGGCGCTTTCTTTCGGGTGCCTCTTGCGCCCACTGTCTTTTTTACGGTTGGATCAAACATGACCAGGCAACAGCAAGTGGTGATTGTCGGTGGCGGGGTGATTGGCCTGCTGACCGCCTACAATCTCGCCTCCGAAGTGCGCAGCGTGGTGCTGCTCGATCGCTCGAACCTCGGCCAGGAATCGTCCTGGGCGGGCGGCGGTATCGTTTCGCCGTTGTATCCGTGGCGCTATAGCCCGGCGGTTACCGCACTGGCGCACTGGTCGCAGGACTTTTATCCACAGCTCGGCGAGCGTTTGTTTGCCGACACTGGCGTTGATCCTGAAGTGCACACCACGGGCCTGTACTGGCTGGATCTGGACGACGAAGCCGAAGCGCTGGCCTGGGCCGAGCGGGAAAACCGCCCGTTGCGGGCTGTGGATATCTCGGCGGCGCATGATGCGGTGCCGGTCCTCGGTGGCGGTTTCTCGCGGGCGATCTACATGGCCGATGTCGCCAACGTGCGCAATCCGCGTCTGGTGAAGTCGTTGAAGGCGGCCCTACAGGCACTGCCGAACGTGACGATTCACGAACAGTGCGAGGTCAGCGGATTCGTCCGTGAGGGCGCGCAGGTCGTCGGCGTCGAAACCTCCAACGGCGTGATCAAAGGTGATCAGATCGTGTTGACGGCCGGTGCGTGGAGCGGTGATTTGCTCAAGACGCTGGACCTGACGCTGCCGGTTGAACCGGTCAAAGGCCAGATGATTCTCTACAAGTGCGCGGCGGATTTTCTGCCGAGCATGGTTTTGGCCAAGGGCCGTTATGCGATTCCGCGTCGTGACGGCCACATTCTGATTGGCAGCACGCTGGAGCACGAAGGCTACGACAAGACGCCGACCGATGTGGCGCTGGAAAGTCTCAAGGCTTCGGCAGTGGAGTTATTGCCAGCGTTGGCCGATGCCGAAGTGATCGGGCACTGGGCAGGGCTGCGTCCGGGCTCGCCGGAGGGCATTCCTTACATTGGTCGGGTGCCGGGGTTTGACGGGTTGTGGTTGAACTGCGGGCATTACCGCAATGGACTGGTGCTGGCGCCGGCGTCGTGTCAGTTGTTTGCCGATGTGATGCTGGGAAGGACGCCGATTATTGATCCGGCGCCGTATGCGCCCGAGGGCCGGATCTAGTCTGATATTTCTTCAGCGATCGGATGGCCGTCATCGCGAGCAGGCTCACTCCTACAATGGATCTCCGGTTAACTCACATTTTGTGAACACCCTAGATCCCTGTGGGAGCGAGCCTGCTCGCGAAGGGGTCCTCAATCCAGGCCCAGTTTCTTCAGCCGATAGCGCATCGAACGAAACGAAAGACTCAACCGCTGCGCCGCCGCCGTGCGATTCCAGCGCGTTTCTTCCAGCGCCTGCAAGATCAGCTTCCTCTCAACGTTCTCCAGATAATCTTCCAGATTGTCGATCTGCGTCAGATCGGCAATCCCGCCGTCCGCCGCGCAGTTGCCTTCGCTCAGACGTAAATCTTCAGCCTCGATCGTGCGGTTCTCACACAAGGTGTGTGCCCGCTCAAGCACGTTTTCCAACTCCCGCACATTCCCCGGAAACCGGTAATTCTTCAGCGCTGCCAACGCCTGTGGATGCAAGCGTGCTGCCGCCTGGCCGGTGTCCTTGGCCAAACGCTTGAGCATACTGGCCGCCAACACTTCGATGTCATCGCGCCGCTCTCGCAAGGGCGGCACGCGCAGTTCGATCACGTTCAAGCGGTAATAAAGGTCCTGACGAAAGCGTTCGGCCGCGACCTCCGCGTCGAGATCCTTGTGCGTGGCGCAGAGAATCCGCACATCGACCACGCTTTCCTGCTGGCCGCCGACACTGCGCACGGCTTTTTCCTGGATCGCCCGCAGCAGTTTTACCTGCATCGACAGCGGCAAGTCCGCCACCTCATCAAGAAACAACGTGCCGCCATGGGCGGCTTGAAACAGTCCGGGTTTGTCCTCGACCGCGCCGGTGAAACTGCCTTTACGATGGCCGAAAAACTCGCTTTCCATCAGTTCCGTCGGGATCGCTCCGCAGTTCACCGGTACGAACGGCTGGCTGGCGCGCGGCCCCTGTTCATGAATCAGGCGCGCAACCAGTTCCTTGCCACTGCCCGATTCGCCACTGATGTACACCGGCGCCTGACTGCGAGCGAGTTTGTCGATTTGCTTGCGCAGAATGCGCATCGGTGGCGAATCGCCGAGCAAGCGCCGATCGATGGAGGTAAAGCTGCCTCCCGCCGCCGGCATGCGCAGGGCTGTACCGACCAGTTCGCGCAAACGAGTGAGGTCCACCGGTTTGGTGAGGAAGTCGAAAGCACCTGCTTTCAAAGCGTTGATGGCCGTTTCCAGGCTGCCATAGGCGGTGATCATCGCCACCGGCAGTTGTGGATAGCGTTGCTGAATGTGCTGCACCAGCTCCAGCCCCGTACCGTCGGGCAGGCGCATGTCGGTCAGGCACAGATCGAAACTCTCGCGGTTCAGCAGCGCCTGGGCTTCAGCCAGATTGCGTGCGCTGTAGGTGTCGAGCTTCATCCGTCCCAGGGTGATTTCCAGGAGTTCGCGGATATCCGGTTCGTCGTCGACGATGAGGATTTTTGCCGTGGGCTCGTATTCAACTTTGTTTCCGTCCGTGAGCAAAGGTGATGCGAAAGCAGCCGCCGCCTTGGCGTGATTGAAAGTCTAGGCGCGCTTGGTTGCTTTCGCACAGCTCACGGGACAGATAAAGCCCAAGGCCGGTGCCCTGGCTGCTGGTGGTGAAGAACGGTTCGAACAGATGCGTCTGTTGATCGAGCGGGACGCCGGGGCCGTTGTCCTGCACTTCGAGGACCGCCAACTGGCTGTCGGGATCACTGAACAACGACAGCCAGACTTCGGCCTGATCATGCAGCAGGGCGCTGTGGCGCCAGCCGTTGCGTAACAGATTGTCGAGAATTTGCGTGAGCTGGTTCGGGTCCATCAGCGTGGTGAAGTCTCCCGAATTGATCCGCAGGTGAATCTGCTGGCGTTCGCTGGCCTGTTCACGACTCTCGACAACGAAGTTTTCCAGCCATGGCTTGAGATCCAGGCGTTGCGGCGCGCTTTGCTGGCGGCGGGACAGTTGCAGGACGTTTTCGATGACTCGGTTCATGCGCTGGGAGTGGTCTTGAATGATCTGCGTCAGACGCCGATCCGCGCTATCGAGTTCCTCGGACTCAGCCAATAGCTGCGCGGCGTGACTGATGGCGCCCAACGGATTGCGGATCTCGTGGGCGATGCCGGCGGTCAAGCGCCCGAGTGCGGCGAGCTTAAGTTGCTGGGCTTGCTGGGCGATTTGCGCGAGGTCTTCGAGAAATACCAGGGTTTGTTGGTGGGGGCTTTGTTCGAGGGCAATGAAGCTCGGTTGCAGTTCCAGGCCGTTGCCGGGGATTTTCAGGCTCTGCGGGCGCAAGGTCGGGTTGTTCAGCCACAGTTGCAGGCGATCGACCAGCGCCGTGGAATAGTCATCGATCAAATGCCCCTGAAGGTGCGACTGCGCGAGCAGGGTTTGCGCGCTGTGATTGGCCAGTTGCACTCGCCGCGCCTCGTCGAGCACCAGAATGCCGGTGCGCATGCGTTGCAGGATCAGCGCGTTGAGGGCTTCGAGGCTGACCACTTCACTGGCACGTTGCTCGGCAAGGGTTTCGCTGACTTCGAGGCGGCGGATCAGTCCCTGCACCAGCAACGACGCGGCAAAGCACAGCGCACCGAGGGTGCCGGCCTGCAAGTATTCATTGGCGCTAAGGGCATGGTTGAAGCCGAGCAGGAAGCTCGAGCCGACGATGCCCAGCGCACCGATGGCGGCGATCAATAGCCCGATGCGCCGCCGTAGCAGGGTGTTGCTGATCGCCACAGAGACAATCAGCAAATTGCCCAGCGCACTGCCGACGCCGCCCGCAGCAAAGAACAAACCGCATAAAAGCAGGACATCGACGAGGGCCAGACTGAACAGCTGCGCTGGCCGTCGGGTGTTCTCAAGGAACACCACCAACAGAATGTTGAGGATCAGATACAGCCAACTGCCACCGCGCAGCAATTCGTCGTTGGCCGACGTCAGCAGGCGGTTGTCCATGTTGCTGGAGATCAGCAGCACCAGCGTGATGCCGATACTCAAGCGGTAGAGATGATAAAGGCGCAGCAGGCGCTGCGCCTGTTTGCTGTCGGCGTGGGTGGCCTCAGCGATCACGGGTACCCGGGCCTTGCTCAAGGTGAGCCTGGCTGCAATACCACTGTTGTTGCACGCTCAGCGCGCGGTCGCGCGGCAGATGCACGCCGCAATGGGCGCAACGCACCATTGGTGGGGCGTCCTGTTCGCGAGGGGCACGGTTGGATTGATTGGACGCGGCAGGCGCCTTGAATTTACGCCACAACCATATCGCGGCAAAAATCACGACGATCCAGAACAATAAACGAAGCATGATGAGCGGCTTTCCGACTGATGATCCGGCAGTTTAGCCAAGCTACCGACAAGCGCACAGCGGATTAAAGCGCAGAAATGAAAAAGGGAGATCCGCAGATCTCCCTTTTTGTACATCCGGTGTGATCAGTCGAACACGCCGAAAGTCATGTAGCTGAACCACGAGCGGTCGGTGTTGCTCGACTCAGGCTCTGGCTCTTCGATCACGTCGCCGTTTTCGTCTTTAGGCTTGAGCTCGTTCGGAATTGCGTCTTTCGCGTCCTGGAACTGCTTCTGCACGTCCTGGTTGGCACGGGTTTCTCCCGGCGGCAGCGGTGGACGCGACTCGATCAGACCCAAAGTCGCCTTGCTCAGGAACGAACGGTTGTCGGCTTCGGCAACCCGTGGCACGAACTGGCCGTCTTGCAGGCTCGGGTGGTTCGGGTAGTTGAGCTTCAGGGTTTCCAGGCTGGTGGCTGCCAGGTCGTCCAGGTGCAGACGCTGGTAGGCTTCAGTCATCACCGCCAGGCCGTCGCCGACCGATGGGGTTTCCTGGAAGTTTTCCACGACATAGCGACCACGGTTGGCAGCGGCTACGTAAGCCTGACGGGTCAGGTAGTAGTCGGCCACGTGGATTTCGTAGGCGGCCAGCAGGTTGCGCAGATAAATCATGCGCTGCTTGGCGTCCGGCGCGTAGCGGCTGTTCGGGTAGCGGCTGGTCAGCTGGGCGAACTCGTTGTACGAGTCGCGCGCGGCGCCCGGGTCACGCTTGGTCATGTCCAGCGGCAGGAAGCGCGCCAGCAGGCCGACGTCCTGGTCGAACGAGGTCAGACCTTTCAAGTAGTACGCGTAATCCACGTTCGGATGCTGCGGGTGCAAACGAATGAAACGCTCGGCGGCAGACTTTGCAGCTTCCGGCTCGGCGTTTTTATAGTTGGCGTAGATCAGCTCCAGCTGTGCCTGATCGGCGTAGCGACCGAACGGATAACGCGACTCCAGAGCCTTCAGCTTGGCTGTGGCGCTGGTGTAGCTGTTGTTGTCCAGGTCAGTCTGAGCCTGCTGATACAGCTCGGCTTCGCTGAGGTTTTCGTCTACGACTTCCTTCGATGAGCAAGCAGCGGTCAATGCGAGGATGGCGATCAGCAGCAGGTGTTTCACTTGCATGGCGGCTTGCGTCCCTATGACGGCCGCTGTCTTGGGCGGGGCCGTCCTGTTATGATGAGCGCCCCGTTGAAAAGCCTCGGGGCAAAAGACGCCGTATTTAACCACAAGCGCGCAGCCGAAACCAAAAGCTGTGCCGACGCACAGTCAGAGCATGTCCGATAAAATTGAACTTCGCGCAGAGGTGCCGTCCGAATTGGGCGGCCAACGCCTCGATCAAGTCGCTGCCCAACTCTTCGCTGAGCACTCTCGCTCGCGCCTTTCCGCCTGGATCAAAGAAGGTCGCCTGACTGTGGACGGGGCGGTCATCCGCCCTCGCGACATCGTGCACGGCGGTGCCATCCTCGAGCTGACTGCCGAGCAGGAAGCCCAGGGCGAATGGATCGCCCAGGACATCGAACTCGACATCGTCTATGAAGACGACGACATTCTGGTGATCAACAAGCCTGCGGGCCTGGTGGTGCACCCGGCTGCCGGTCACGCCGATGGCACCTTGCTCAACGCCTTGCTGCACCACGTGCCGGACATCATCAATGTCCCGCGCGCCGGTATCGTGCATCGTCTTGACAAGGACACCACCGGTCTGATGGTGGTGGCCAAGACCATTCAGGCGCAGACCAAGCTGGTGACGCAACTGCAGAGTCGCAGCGTCAGCCGCATCTACGAGTGCATCGTGATCGGTGTGGTCACCGCTGGGGGCAAGATCAACGCCCCGATCGGTCGTCACGGCCAGCAGCGTCAACGCATGGCGGTGATGGAAGGCGGCAAGCCTGCCGTCAGTCACTACCGTGTGCTGGAGCGCTTCCGCTCGCACACCCACGTAAGGGTGAAGCTGGAAACCGGTCGTACTCACCAGATTCGCGTACACATGTCGCACATCAACTTCCCGTTGGTCGGCGATCCTGCGTATGGCGGCCGTTTCCGCATTCCGCCAGCCGCGAACCCGACGATGGTTGAATCCCTCAAGCATTTCCCGCGTCAGGCCCTGCACGCGCGCTTCCTTGAGCTGGATCATCCGACGACCGGTGAGCGCATGAGCTGGGAGTCACCGCTGCCGGAAGATTTCGTCTGGCTGCTGACCCTGCTCAAGCAGGATCGCGAGGCCTTCATCGGATGAACTGGCTGACGCCGGACTGGCCTGCGCCGGCCAGCGTCAAAGCCTGCGTCACCACCCGCGAGGGTGGTGTCAGCGAGGCGCCGTTCGACAGCCTCAATCTGGGCGATCATGTCGATGATCGTCCTGAGGCTGTGGCCGAGAACCGTCGGCGCCTCACCGATCACTTCTCTATACAGCCTGCCTGGTTGCAGCAAGTGCACGGAATTGCCGTGGCGCATGCGGATCCGGGCATTGTTGCGACCGCAGACGCCAGCTGGACAGCAACGCCGGGCATCGCCTGCGCGGCGATGACGGCGGACTGTCTGCCGGCATTGTTCTGCGATCGCGCCGGCACCCGTGTCGCGGCGGCTCATGCTGGTTGGCGGGGGCTGGCGGCGGGTGTGCTGGAAGCTACCCTCGACAGTCTCGATGTTCCGGCCGCAGAAGTACTGGTCTGGCTCGGCCCTGCCATCGGCCCGCAAGCCTTTGAGGTCGGCCCGGAGGTTCGGGAAGTCTTCGTCAAGCAATTGCCGGAAGCGGCATCAGCCTTCGTGCCAAGCCACAATGCTGGCAAGTTCATGGCTGACATCTATTTGCTGGCGCGCCTGCGTCTGGCTGAACGTGGTGTCACCGCTGTTTATGGTGGCGGTTTCTGCACCGTGACTGATCCGCGCTTCTTCTCCTACCGTCGCGCTTCGCGCACTGGTCGCTTTGCCTCCCTTATCTGGCTCACCCGCTAGACTTGCCTGACCTGAATCAACGCTCTGACGCTTGAATCTTGCAGAATCGACCGCATCTATAGCGGTATCTGGCAGGTTTCTTTATTCAGGATGGTTTTTAGGTCCGGCCTGCTCAAAAGGAAGGTGACTTATGCGAATAGACCGTTTAACCAGCAAGTTACAGTTGGCCTTGTCCGACGCCCAGTCGTTGGCTGTCGGCCACGATCATCCGGCGATTGAGCCGGCGCACTTGATGCAAGCCATGCTTGAGCAGCAGGGTGGTTCGATCAAGCCTCTGCTGATGCAGGTGGGCTTCGACGTCAACAGCTTGCGTAAAGAGCTGACCAAAGAGCTCGACCAATTACCGAAAATCCAGAACCCGACCGGCGACGTCAACATGTCGCAGGATCTGGCGCGCCTGCTCAATCAGGCTGACCGTCTGGCCCAGCAGAAGGGCGACCAGTTCATTTCCAGCGAACTGGTGCTGCTCGCTGCGATGGACGAGAACAGCAAGCTCGGCAAGTTGCTGCTCGGCCAGGGCGTGAGCAAGAAAGCCCTGGAAAACGCGATCAACAACCTGCGTGGCGGCGAAGCGGTAAACGACGCCAACCACGAAGAGTCGCGGCAGGCACTGGATAAGTACACCGTTGACCTGACCAAGCGCGCCGAAGATGGCAAGCTCGATCCGGTGATCGGTCGTGACGACGAAATTCGCCGCACCATTCAGGTTCTGCAACGCCGCACCAAGAACAACCCGGTGTTGATCGGTGAGCCAGGCGTGGGCAAAACCGCCATCGCCGAAGGCCTGGCCCAGCGCATCATCAACGGCGAAGTGCCGGACGGCCTCAAAGGCAAGCGTCTGCTCTCGCTGGACATGGGCGCGCTGATTGCCGGTGCCAAGTATCGCGGTGAGTTCGAAGAGCGCCTGAAATCGTTGCTCAACGAACTGTCGAAGCAGGAAGGGCAGATCATTCTGTTTATCGACGAACTGCATACCATGGTCGGCGCCGGTAAAGGCGAAGGTTCGATGGATGCCGGCAACATGCTCAAGCCTGCGCTGGCTCGCGGTGAGTTGCACTGCGTTGGCGCGACCACGCTCAACGAGTACCGCCAATATATAGAGAAGGATGCGGCGCTTGAGCGACGCTTCCAGAAAGTTCTGGTGGATGAGCCGAGCGAAGAAGACACCATTGCCATCCTGCGTGGCCTTAAAGAGCGTTACGAGGTTCACCACAAGGTGGCAATCACCGACGGCGCGATCATCGCCGCGGCCAAGCTCAGCCATCGCTACATCACTGACCGGCAGTTGCCGGACAAGGCCATCGATCTGATCGACGAGGCCGCTAGTCGCATCCGCATGGAAATCGACTCCAAACCGGAAGTGCTCGATCGTCTGGAACGTCGCCTGATTCAGTTGAAGGTGGAATCCCAGGCGCTGAAGAAAGAAAGCGACGAAGCGGCGATGAAACGTCTGGAGAAACTCCAGGAAGAAATCGTCCGCCTCGAACGCGAGTATTCCGATCTGGAAGAAATCTGGAACTCGGAAAAAGCCGAGGTGCAGGGTTCTGCGCAGATTCAGCAGAAGATCGAGCAGTCGCGGCAGGAACTGGAAGCCGCGCGCCGTAAAGGTGACCTCAACCGTATGGCTGAATTGCAGTACGGGGTGATCCCGGATCTGGAACGCAGCCTGCAAATGGTCGACCAGCACGGCAAGAGCGAAAACCAGTTGCTGCGCAGCAAGGTGACTGAAGAAGAAATCGCTGAAGTTGTGTCGAAGTGGACCGGCATCCCGGTGTCGAAAATGCTCGAAGGCGAGCGCGACAAGCTGATGAAGATGGAAAGCCTGTTGCACAAACGGGTCATCGGTCAGGAAGAGGCCGTGGTCGCCGTCGCCAACGCGGTACGCCGTTCGCGCGCCGGGTTGTCCGACCCGAATCGTCCGAGCGGCTCGTTCATGTTCCTCGGCCCGACCGGTGTCGGTAAAACCGAGCTGTGCAAGGCGCTGGCCGAATTCCTCTTTGATACGGAAGAGGCGATGGTGCGGATCGACATGTCCGAGTTCATGGAGAAACATTCCGTGGCTCGCCTGATCGGTGCACCACCGGGATACGTCGGCTACGAAGAGGGTGGTTACCTGACCGAGGCGGTGCGTCGCAAGCCTTATTCGGTGATCCTGCTGGACGAAGTCGAGAAGGCGCACCCGGATGTGTTCAACATCTTGCTGCAAGTGCTCGAGGATGGTCGCCTGACCGACAGCCATGGCCGTACGGTGGATTTCCGCAACACCGTGATCGTCATGACTTCGAACCTGGGGTCGGTACAGATCCAGGAACTGGTCGGTGATCGTGAGGCTCAACGTGCTGCAGTCATGGATGCGCTGACGTCGCACTTCCGTCCGGAGTTCATCAACCGGGTCGACGAAGTGGTGATCTTCGAGCCTTTGGCGCGGGATCAGATCGCGGGCATTACCGAGATCCAGTTGGGCCGTCTGCGCAGCCGTCTGGCCGAGCGCGAGCTGAAGCTGGAACTCAGTCCAGAGGCGATGGACAAGTTGATCGCCGTTGGCTACGACCCGGTGTATGGCGCACGTCCTTTGAAACGGGCAATTCAGCGCTGGATCGAAAACCCGCTGGCGCAGTTGATCCTCTCGGGTCACTTCATGCCGGGCGACACGGCAACCGGCACTGTCGAGAACGACGAAATCGTTTTCAACTAAGCCTGAGCGCCAATGAAAAAACGAGGGCCCCACATTGTGGGGCCTTTTTTTTCGTTAGGCTGTTGAACTCAAAGGAAAAGGCTTGTAAAGTGCGCCCCGCAGTCAGTCGCCAAGACGGTCTCAGCTCACTGAGTTGAAATCTGAAATAAGTTGCAAATCATTAACTTGAAAGCAATTTAGGGGGTTGACAGAGGTGTTCTAGGTTGTAGAATAGCGCGCCTCAGACACACGAACGCAGCGATGCGAACGAGTGGCTAGATGCAGTAAGTTTCACCGTTGTAAATTGAAATATGTAGTTCCGTGATAGCTCAGTCGGTAGAGCAAATGACTGTTAATCATTGGGTCCCAGGTTCGAGTCCTGGTCACGGAGCCAATTTCAAACCGGGGTATAGCGCAGTCCGGTAGCGCGCCTGCTTTGGGAGCAGGATGTCAGGAGTTCGAATCCCCTTACCCCGACCATTTTTGGGTCGTTAGCTCAGTTGGTAGAGCAGTTGGCTTTTAACCAATTGGTCGTAGGTTCGAATCCCACACGACCCACCATTTTTGAAACCAGTTTGCGCTGGGATCGAATCTTAAGATCAGAGGCCAAAAGCGCTGATCGAAGAAGGCGATCTTTGAAAGGTCGCCTTTTTTTTACCGGGGTATAGCGCAGTCCGGTAGCGCGCCTGCTTTGGGAGCAGGATGTCAGGAGTTCGAATCCCCTTACCCCGACCATATTAAAAATCCTCGTATCGAAAGATACGGGGATTTTTTTGTCCGACAAAAACTCATTTCCCCTTCAGGTCATCATACAACCTGCCGATAGCCCGCTAACACGAGGGGACTGCCATGGCTTTCGCCCCTTGAATCTGGCCAATACAAGAATAAGGGCGTTCGTCATGTTGCTTCGTCAGTTGAATATTGCTCCCCGGGCAGCCCTGGGGTTCGCCCTGATCGCGGTGTTGGTAGCCTTGCTCGGCGTGTTTGCGCTGGGGCAGATGTCGAGCATTCGCGATAGTGAAGTCGCAGTAGAAAACCAGTGGCTGCCGAGCATTCGTGGCGGCGACGAGATCCGCGAGATCATGCTGCGCATCCGCACCATCTCGTTGCGTATGGCGCTGGATCAGGACGCGAACAATATCGCCACCTACCGCAGCCAGATGGACACCCGCGACAAAGAGCTGAGCGAGAAAATCGCCGCCTACGACAAACTGGTCGACACCCCGGAGGGCCAGCAGCTATACGACCAATTCAAAAAGACCTTCGCCGCGTACCGCAATGGTATCGCTCAATCCTTCGCCCTCGCCGAGCAAGGCAAGCGTGATGAGTTGACCAGGTTGTTGCTGGTCGACATGAAAACCGTTGTCGATGGCTCCGGCAAACAACTCAACGACCTGGCGAATCTGTTCGCCAAACAGGTCGCCGCCGAAAGCCAGAAGTCCGCTGCGCACTATGAAAACTCGCGCACGATTGTCAGTTTGTTTATTGCGTTGGCCGCGCTGGCCACGGTGGCACTGGCGATGATGCTCACCCGCAGTATCGTTCGTCCGCTCAGCAGCGCCGTGAGCGCAGCAGAAAGTGTCGCGCAGGGGGATCTGACCCGGCCGATCGAAACCCATGGCAACGATGAAGTCAGTCGCTTGCTCAAAGCGTTGGCGACCATGCAGCAGAACCTGCGCGAGACGCTGCAAGGCATCAGCGGTTCGGCGACGCAACTGGCGACCGCTGCCGATGAACTCAATGCGGTGACGCTCGACAGCACCCAGGGACTGCAACAGCAGAACAACGAAATCGAACAAGCCGCGACGGCCGTCAACCAGATGACGGCCGCAGTGGAAGAGGTCGCACGCAATGCGGTGTCGACTTCTGACGCGACCCGTCAATCCAGCGAGTCGGCGCATCTGGGTCAGGTGCGCGTCAGTGAGACCGCCACGGCCATCAATGCACTGGCCAGCGATGTGCAACAGACCGGTGAGTTGGTGCAATCACTGGCCAATCAATCGCAGGACATCGGCAAAGTGCTCGACGTGATTCGGGCGATTGCCGAGCAGACCAATTTGCTGGCGCTCAACGCGGCGATTGAAGCGGCGCGGGCCGGTGAGAGCGGGCGAGGCTTTGCCGTAGTCGCCGATGAAGTACGCGCGCTGGCCTATCGCACGCAGCAATCGACGCAGGAGATCGAGCAGATGGTCCAGGGCATGCGCAGCGGTTCGAGCCTGGCGCTGGATTCGATGCAGGCCAGTACCGCGCGGGCGACGACCACACTGGCCTTGGCTGAGCGTGCCGGTGAGGCGCTGCAAACCATTACCGCGTCGGTGCATGAGATCCATGAGCGCAATCTGGTGATCGCCAGCGCAGCTGAAGAACAAGCGCAAGTAGCCCGGGAAGTGGATCGCAACCTGGTGAATATTCGTGATTTATCGTTACGTTCTGCCGCAGGCGCTGACCAGACCAGCGCGTCCAGCCATGAGTTGTCGCAACTGGCCAATGCCTTGCAGGGCATGGTACGGCGCTTCCAGTTGTAAACGGGCAGACGTAAAAAAGCCGCGTTTCTTTCAGGAGAAGCGCGGCTTGTTTTTTATTGTCGATCAGGCGCCGTCTTGGTCTTTCAGGTGTTCGAACAGGCCTTTCGGCATCTTCTTGCCGTTGGCTTCAAAGTTGGCCTTCACGTTGTTGTAGGCCTCTTGTTCGTCGATGAAACCGTCATGGTTGGTGTCGATCTTGTCGAAATCGGACTTCGGCGCGACTTTCAGAAATTCGGCGCGCGAGACCTTGCCGTCACCGTCGCTGTCCGTCTTGGCCATCGAAGCATCGCCACATTTGCCTTCACCGCATTTGCCTTCCGGCGCTTTCACCGAGGTTTCCGCCGAGGCAACCATGTAGCCCTGCGCCAGTGGCTGAGCGGCAAAAACCGAACCGGACAACATCAGGCCGCCCGCCAGCGCGGCGCCGATCAGGCCAATGGATTTTTTACCGAGGGTCGAAGTACGGGACATTTACATTCTCCTGGGCTGCGCTGTGCAACCACACGTTAAGGACGATTGCCTGAGCAGGTGTTGCTCGGGTGTGGCCATTAAGCGGTGGCGGTGTATCGCGTCTGTGTCGCGGAGCGGGGGAGTTTGTAAGCGAAGGAGGGAAAAGCGGGGCGGGGATACAGTAGGAAACAGATCTTTCGATCAACACAAAACATTGTGGGAGCGAGCTTGCTCGCGAAAGCGTTCTGTCAGTCAATGTTGCTGCGACTGATCAAAAGCTTTCGCGAGCAAGCTCGCTCCCACAGGTTTTAGTGCAGTTTCAGGCGTGGCTCGGTGCCACGACCAATCTTGCTGCCCAGCATCAGCATCGCCGTGCGGAACGGCCCGTACAGCGCCATCTGGTGCATGCGATACAGCGACACGTAAAACATCCGCGCCAGCCAGCCTTCGAGCATCACGCTGCCGGTCAGATTGCCCATCAAGTTACCCACCGCCGAAAAGCGCGACAACGAGATCAGCGAGCCGTAGTCGGTGTACTTGTACTCCGGCAAGGTCTTGCCTTCGATGCGCAGTTTCAGCGATTTAGCCAGCAGCGACGCCTGTTGGTGTGCGGCTTGGGCGCGCGGCGGCACATTGCGATCGGTACCCGGTTGCGGGCACGCGGCGCAGTCACCGAAAGCAAAGATGTTCTCGTCGCGGGTGGTTTGCAGCGTCGGCAGCACTTGCAGTTGATTGATGCGGTTGGTTTCCAGGCCGTCGATGTCCTTGAGGAAACCCGGCGCGCGAATGCCCGCTGCCCAGACTTTCAGGCTGGCCTTGATCTCGTTGCCATCGGCGGTGATCAGGCTGTCGGCGGTCACTTCGCTGACCGAAGCGTTGGTCATCACGTTGACCCCGAGTTTTTCCAGGGTCTTGTGCACCGGCCCGCTGATGCGCTCCGGCAGGGCGGGCAACACCCGTGGACCGGCTTCGATCAGGGTGATGTGCATGTTTTCCGGTTTGATCCGGTCCAGGCCATAAGCCGCCAGTTCATGGGCGGCGTTGTGCAGTTCTGCCGCCAGTTCAACGCCTGTGGCGCCAGCACCGACAATCGCCACGCTGATCTGCTCGACCACATCGGTTTGCCCAGCGTGTGCACGCAGATAGTGATTAAGCAATTGCTGGTGGAAGCGCTCGGCCTGTTTGCGTGTGTCGAGGAACAGGCAGTGCTGCGCCGCGCCCTGAGTGCCGAAGTCGTTGGTGGTGCTGCCGACGCTGATCACCAGCGAGTCGTATTGCACTTCACGTGCAGGCACCAGTTCTACGCCGTTTTCGTCGTAGGTGGCGGCCAGCTGGATTTTCTTCTGTGCGCGATCGAGCCCGCTCATGCGCCCTAGCTGGAACTCGAAGTGGTTCCATTTTGCCTGGGCAACATAGTTGAGTTCGTCTTCGGAGGAGTTCAGCGATCCGGCGGCCACTTCGTGCAACAGCGGTTTCCAGATGTGCGTCAGGTTGGCGTCGACCAGCATCACACTGGCCGTGCCGCGCTTGCCCAGAGTCTTACCCAGACGGGTAGCCAACTCCAGACCGCCGGCGCCGCCGCCGACAATAACAATACGATGGGACATGGGGATAACTCGCAAGGTTTTTAAAGGAAATCGGTGCGGTTACCCAAGCGAGCGCCAAGCTGCTCATAGCGTCAGGTAACTGATAAATCGGCTCAACAGGCCAAGACCAATGGTCACTGCCAGCACCAGCACGAGGAGCATCCACGGCCGGAAAGGCCGGCGCTCGACTCGGTGTTGGGACAGTTGCAGGTACTCTTCGACATGTTTCTGGTCTTCGGGGTTCAGGCGGCTGGTCATATTTGCCTCGTCAGGTAGACGTTGCTGAATGGGCAGAAGCTACAGCGGTTTTTATCCGGGGTTGAACGCAGCATAGCCGCTGTCCGGAACCGGTTCGACGCTCACCCGGTCTTCGAGGCGAATGATCCCGCTTTGTAACACCCGCGCGGTAATTCCGCCATGGCCGCGCACCGCTTGAAAGGTGCCCGGGCCGAGGTTGTTCTGCAGGCGTGCGCAGGGCTGACACCAGCCCGTGGTTTCGAATATTGCCTGACCGATACGAAAGCGCCGACCCTTGAGACTAAACAAATTGATACCGCTGATAACCAGATTACGGCGCAGATCTTCAGGCTTGACCGGCTGATCGTGCGCACGCCCCATCAATGCGCTGATCACCGCCAGATGCTCCCACTGGATCAGCGTTACCTGGCGCGCATTACGCACACCGGGGCGCGCATGATCGCCGGTCAGCCCGGCCTCAAGTCGCGCCTCCACGGCATCCAGTTCGATCATCGGCCCACGGGAATCAGGGCGCACGCCAATCCAGCGCACACACCCGGTCTGTGGCACATCGGCAATCAATTGCTGAAGTGGCGTCACAGGCTGATCCCGACGTCGAAGACGATGCTGCGGCCGAGGTTGCTGCGCAGAAAGTCCGGCGCATCCGGGTGGGCGAACAGCACGCGGGCGAAGGTCGGGCCGACGAGGGACAGCGAGCGCCAGCCTTGGCGCAGGTATTCAGTAGGCGGGGGGAAATGGCTGTTCAGATCCAGCACCTCACGTTTAAGACTGGCGAAGGCGATGATATCCAGTTCGCCCAGATCCATGCCGCGTTCCTTGTAGTTATGCGCTTTCTTGCGCAAAGTCGGTGCCAGTCGCAGCAGGAATTCATTGGCCGGAATCCGTTTCGGCTTGGCTTCGCGGCGCACCAGTTGGCTGAGGGAAAAGGCGCTGCGTCGTCGCTGCAATTCATCGCGCCATTCGTCGTTGAGCCGACGGCCCTCGTCGAGCACGAAGAACACCTCGAAATTGGCATCGCGAAACAATACGTCCGGCGGCTCGCCGGCCGGCGCGAATTCGTCGGCGCGGTAGGGAATGTTCAGGCCTTGCAGCAGGCGCTGGCAGACCCAACGCTCACGCTCCCATTTGCGGGCATTGGACAGAAAGGCGTTGGCCTGCTCGGCCGCGATGGTCAGCAGGCGTAAATAATCTGAGTCATCCATAAGCCCAAGCTTAGCGTTCAAATGCGACAAGCTGAAAGCGTTCCGCGGCAAAGTGCATCAGTGGGCAGTGGAGAAGGGCGGTGTAGACTCATGGAAATCGATTATTTGCGCCAAACCGTGAGGACTCATCGTGAAATTTCGCTGGCTGCTGCTGTTTGCTGTTTTTCCGCTGTGTGCCCATGCGCTCGAAACCGGTGAGCGTCTGGCTCCCTGGACGTTGCTCGATCAGTACGAGCAACCCTTCACCCTCGATAACAGCACCACCACGCTGCTGGTGGCACGGGATATGGACGGCGCCAAGCTGATCAAGGAAGCGTTGAAGGACCAGCCCAAGGGCTATCTGGAGGCCCGTCACGCGGTGTTCGTTGCCGACATCCAGCGCATGCCGGCGCTGATTGCCAAAATGTTTGCCGTACCGGCCATGCGCGACTACCACTATCGGGTCATGCTGGATCGAGAAGGACGGGTTGCGTCGCGCTATCCCGGCGCGGAAGGCCAGGTATTGTGGTTGCAACTCAAGGACGGTCGATTGCTCTCGCAACGTGAGTACGCCAACGCGGGTGACCTGCGCGAGGCACTGGAGAAGGCGCGCCCATGATCGGCGTCGACGTGCTGGCGACCGAAAGTCTATTGCTGGGCTGGCTGATTTATCTGCCGGTGCTGCTCTGGGCGATCGCGCGTGCGCCGTGGGTCGAGTTGTTCAGCGACAGCCGGCGTCAGCATCTGCTGTTCGGCACCGTGTTTGCGTTGTTTCTCTTGTGGTTGATGCGCAGGGATTTCGACACGGGCGTGTCGTATCACTTCCTCGGTATGACGGCGGTAACCCTGTTGCTGGACTGGCCGCTGGCGATCGTTGGCGGGCTGGTGGCGCAAATCGGCCTGGTGCTGCTCGGGCGTCAGGATCTCGCAGCGATGGGGGTCAATGGCGCCTTGTTCATTTTGCTGCCGGTGCTGGTCACCGAATGCGTGGCGATCCTCGTCGAGCGTGCTCAGCCACGCAATCCGTTCGTGTACATCTTCTGTTCCGGCTTCTTTGCCGCCGCGCTGTCAGCCCTGTTGTGCCTGATCCTGAGCCTGACGCTGCTGTGGTACGACGGCCTCTTCGCCATGCCGGAGTGGCTGGAAGACTTCATCGGTTACGTGTGGCTGATCATTTTCCCCGAGGCGTTCATCAACGGCATGATCGTCAGTGCTCTGGTGGTATTCAGCCCGGAATGGCTGGAGACCTTCAACCGCACACGCTACCTTTCGGCGCCGTGGAAGGACGACGATCCGAAGTCTTGATCCACATCAAACCCGCTGCGCGCGGGAAATTTCATGCTCGCGCAAATCCCTTCAGGAGCAGCGGCATGAGTGTTTACGAGTGGGCCAGGCAGGAAACCCGGCAGAGTCTGGAGATGGCGCAGGAAGTGGGTTTTGACCCGGGGTTGAGTTTGCGCGCCTTGCTCAGTGCGGTGGTGCAGCAGAGCAAGGCCGTGCGCAACGCCGAAGACCTGGCCGACGAGTTGCGCTTTCTGGCGGAAAACCTCGACGACGATCAGGACTACGGCTTTATGCGGCCCTGATCGAGATCAGTGACGCGGATCGAAGTCGCCGGAAAACAGTTCGTCCTCGGCATCCGGTGCGACCGGAATCTTGTGTTCTTCCGACGCCCAGGCGCCGAGGTCGATCAGCTTGCAGCGATCAGAGCAGAACGGCCGAAACTTGTTTTCGGGGATGAATTCCACGGGGGCGCCGCAGGTCGGGCATTCAACGGTGGGGATCTGGCTCATGCTTGGCCTCCGGATAAAGTCAGGTAAAAGTGATGCAGGCGCTCGACCTCGCTGTGCAGCCAGGCGAGGTCGCGGTCGTTGACCACTACGTCGTCGGCGCGGCTCACACGCTCTTCGCGGCTCGACTGAGCCTTGAGGATCGCCTGAACCTGCTGCTCGCTGGTCTGGTCACGCTGCAAGGTGCGTTCGATCTGCAATTGTTGCGGAGCGTCGATCACCAGAATGCGCTGGGTCATCGCGTATTGCCCGGATTCGATCAGCAGCGGCGACACAAGAATCGCGTAAGGCGATTTTGCCTGCGCCAGGTGATGAGCGATTTCCTCGGCGATCAACGGATGCAGCAGGGCTTCGAGCCAACGGCGTTGCTCCGGCACTTCAAAGATCAGTTTACGCAGGGCGGCGCGGTCCAGTGTGCCATCGGCCTGCAGCACACCGGGGCCGAAGTGTTCGGCAATCTGCGCCAGCGCCGGACGCCCCTGCTCAACCACCCAGCGTGCCGCGTGATCGGCATCCACCACGTGGACACCCAGATCAATGAAGTGCTGAGCCGCTGCGCTTTTGCCGCTGCCGATGCCGCCGGTGAGGCCGAGAATCCAGGGTTTTTCCACAGGGGTATTCATTTCAAACCGACAAACTGCCAATAGAAGGCGGTTATTTGACCACCCCAGAGCAAGGCAATCCAGCCGGCAATTGCCAGATAAGGGCCGAAGGGGATTGGCGTCGAGGTTTTTGCTCGCGCAGGCGCAACAAAATCACCCCGATAATGGCGCCGACCAGTGATGACAACAGAATCGTCAGCGGCAGAATCTGCCAGCCGCCCCATGCCCCCAGCAGCGCCAACAGTTTGAAATCACCATGACCGATGCCGTCCTTGCCGGTCAGCAGCTTGAACAGCCAGAACACTGACCACAGCGCCAGATAACCGGCCACCGCGCCCCACAACGCATCGTGCAAGGTTACGAACAGGCCGAAACTGTTGACGATCAACCCCAGCCACAGCAACGGCAACACCAGCACATCGGGCAATAGTTGATGCTCGGTGTCGATCAGACTCATCGCCAGCAGACCCCAGGTGAGGACGATCAGCAGGCACGCCGGCCAACCGAAACCCAAGTGCCAGGCGATGAAGGCCGAAAGCAGCCCACAGGCCAGCTCGGTCAACGGATAACGTTTGCTGATCGGAGCTGAGCACGCTGAACAGCGCCCGCGCAGCCATAGATAACTGAGCAGGGGAACGTTCTCCCACGGGCGAATCCGGTGGGCGCAACGCGGGCATTCGGAGTGCGGCAGCATCAGGTTGTAGATGGGTTGCGAGGCTTCGCCGGGCAAACCGAGCACATCGTGTGCCTGCTGGCGCCAGTCGCGTTCGAGCATTTTCGGCAGGCGCCAGATCAGCACATTGAGGAAGCTGCCGACCACCAGGCCCAGCAGCAGGGCGGTGCCGACAAACGCTAGCGGATACATGGCAAACAGTTCGTCGATAGGCATGTCAGATCGCTGAGCCGAGTTGGAAGATCGGCAGGTACATGGCCACCACCAGCCCGCCGACGATTACCCCCAGCACGACCATGATGAACGGCTCCATGAGGCTGGTGAGGTTGTCGACCATGTTATCCACTTCTTCCTCGTAAAAGCCCGCAACCTTGTCGAGCATGTCATCCAGGGCGCCGGACTCTTCGCCAATTGCGGTCATTTGCACGGCCATGCTGGGAAAGACCCCGGTGCTGCGCATCGAGAAATTCAGTTGCATACCGGTGGACACGTCCTGGCGAATGCGCAGCACGGCTCGCTTGAAGACCACGTTGCCGGTGGCGCCGGCCACCGAGTCAAGCGCTTCGACCAACGGCACACCGGCGGCAAACGTGGTCGACAAGGTTCGAGCGAATCGCGCCACGGCGGACTTGTACATCAGTGTGCCCACCAGTGGCAGTTTCAGCAGCCAGGTGTCTTTGCGATCGCGCAAGGCCTGGGATGTTTTTAGCGCGTGGCGGGTGCCAAAAATCACTGCGACCAGTGCAGCGAGAATCGCCCACCACCATTGCTGCATGAATTCCGACAGGCTGATCACCATCAGGGTGAACGCCGGCAGTTCGGCACCGAAACCGGAAAACACTGACTGAAATTGTGGCACTACTTTGACCAGCAGAATCCCGGTGACAACAGCCGCGACCAGCACCACGGCGGTGGGATAGGTCATGGCTTTCTTGATCTTGGCTTTGAGGCTTTCGCTTTTTTCCTTATAGGTCGCGACGCGTTCGAGCAAGGTGTCGAGGGCGCCGGACTGTTCGCCGGCATCGACCAGGTTGCAATACAACTCGTCGAAATACTGCGGTTTCTTGCGCAGGGCTGCGGCGAAGCTGTTACCGGCCGCGACCTCCTGCTTCACGTCGTCCACCAGTTTGCGCATGGCCGGGTTATCAAAGCCTTCGCCAATAATGTCGAACGACTGCAACAGCGGTACGCCGGCTTTCATCATGGTCGCCATCTGCCGGGTGAACAGGGCAATGTCCCGGGCCTTGATGCGTTTGCCAAAGCTCAGCAATGACGCGGATTTCTTGCGCACCTTGCCGGGGTTGATCCCCTGTTTACGCAATTGTGCCTTGATCAGCGCCGGGTTCTGGCCGCTCAGTTCACCGGTGACTTTGCTGCCTTTTCTGTCCGTGCCTTCCCAGGCATAAATACTGATTTTTGCTGCCTTGACCGCCATGTTCAGTCCTTGGTGACCCGGTTGATTTCTTCAAGGCTGGTGATGCCTTGCATGGCCTTGTGCAGCCCGGAGGTGCGCAGGTCGTCGAAGCCGTCGCGGCGCATCTGCAGGTCGATTTCCAGCGAGTTGCCTTCAGCCATGATCAAGCGTTGCAGCTCCGGTGTGTTTTTCACCACTTCATAAATCCCCACGCGTCCTTTGTAACCGCCGTTGCAGTGATCGCAACCGACCGGCTCGTAGATCGTGAAATGGCCGATGCGTTCCTCGGGGAAGCCTTCCTTGAGCAAGGTTTCGCGTGGGATCTCGATGGCTTTCTTGCAGTGGCTGCACAGTTTGCGCGCCAGGCGCTGGGCGATGATCAGGCTGACCGAGGTGGCGATGTTGAAACCGGGAATGCCCATGTTGTGCAGGCGCGTCAGGGTTTCCGCAGCGCTGTTGGTGTGCAGGGTCGAGAGCACCAGGTGACCGGTCTGCGCGGCTTTGATGGCGATCTCGGCGGTTTCCAGGTCGCGGATTTCACCGACCATGATCACGTCCGGGTCCTGACGCAGAAACGAGCGCAATGCCTGGGCAAAGTCGAGCCCTTGCTTGGGATTGACGTTGACCTGGTTGATGCCTTCCATGTTGATTTCCACCGGGTCTTCGGCGGTGGAGATATTGATGTCGACGGTGTTGAGAATATTCAGGCCGGTGTACAGCGAAACGGTTTTACCCGAACCGGTGGGCCCGGTGACCAGGATCATGCCCTGTGGCTGCTTGAGTGCGGCCATGTACAGATCCTTTTGCTTGGGCTCATAGCCGAGCGCGTCGATACCGATCTGCGCACTGGACGGATCGAGAATCCGGATCACCACTTTTTCGCCCCACAGGGTCGGCAGAGTGTTGACCCGGAAATCGATTGATTTGCTTTTTGACAGGCGCATCTTGATCCGCCCGTCCTGAGGTTTGCGCCGTTCCGAAATATCCAGGCTGGCCATGACTTTCAGGCGTGCGGCGATGCGCCCGGCCAGTTGAATCGGCGGTTTGGCAACCTCGCGCAGGATGCCGTCGGTGCGCACCCGCACCCGGTAGTTTTTTTCGTAAGGCTCGAAGTGCAAGTCGGAAGAACCGCTTTTGATCGCGTCGAGCAGCATCTTGTGCACGAAGCGCACCACCGGCGCATCGTCGGCGTCGAGGCCGCCGATGGCGTCCTGCTTGCTGTCGTCGACGGATTCGACATCGACCCCGTCGAGATCGACATCGGCCATGTCCTCGAGACCGCTGGTGTGGGTGTCGAAGAATTTTTCGATGGCATCGGTAAGTTTGTCGTCCTCGACCAGAATGGCTTCGGTGCTCAGCCCGGTGCTGAATTGAATGTCGTTGATTGCTTGATGATTGCTCGGGTCGGAAATGCCCACGAACAGCTTGTTGCCACGCCGCCACAAGGGCAGGGCGTGATGCTGACGCACGAGTTTTTCGCTGACCAGGCCTTTGGGCTGGGTTTCCTTGTCCAGGCAATTGAGATCAAGCAAGGCCATGCCGAAATGCTCACTGGCAATCTCGGCCACCTGCCAGCTCTTGACCAGTTTGTTCTGCACCAGATAGCTGACCAGCGACAGGCGATTGCGCTGGGCCTGTTGCCAGGCTTGCTGGGCGCCTTTTTCCGTGAGCAGTTCGGCCTGGACCAATTGCTTGGCCAGACCGCTCAGAGCGATGTCATTCATGGGGATTCCGCACGCTTGCCGTTCATGACTTATAGCCTAGTCAAGTGACAGCGCCAAACACGGCGGGTGCAGGTGACAAAAAGTGTCAGATAGTGCGGTTACAGGTTGTAGGAATTGGCGTTGCAAGCGCTTCGCGCCTAATGAACGGGGCTTTGCAGGCATTGGCATGGCCTATGCTCCGTGCCTTGCAGATCATGAGAATTCGACTCATGCATGGAGCGTGTCTATGAAAAAACAACAAGGTTTTACTCTGATCGAGCTGCTGATCGTGGTGGCGATCATCGGGATTCTGGCGACCATCGCGTTGCCGCAGTATTCCAAGTATCAGGCGCGGTCGAAGGTGACGGCGGGGCTGGCGGAAATCAGCGCGCTGAAGGTGCCGTTTGAAGACACCATCAATCAAGGCACTGATCCGACTCTGACCCTAGTCGCGGGCAGTGCCACCGCTGCGACTTCCAACTGCACACTGGCCGCTTCCGGCACGGCATCCACCGGTGCCGGGACCATCACTTGCACATTGCTCAATGCTCCGGGTCCGGTGCTGAGCAAAACCATCACCCTGACACGTTCCTCAGGGACCGGCGCAGGTGTGTGGACTTGTGGTACCACCGTTGCTCCGGACTATTCGCCTAAAGGCTGCACTGCCACCGGTACATAAGCTGACGTGTGCTGGCCAGAATGCTCCGCTCTGCGGGGCATTTTTATTGTCTGGCACTTTACAAAAGCTTCAATAATTTCAGCGCCTTAGGAACTTTCCAAAAAACCGCAACTTGCATGTGAATATTCATCGAGTCATGCATTTTGCATGAATCCGGAATTTTCATATATCTGTAACCTATTGATTTATATACCTTTTGTGTCTTTCAAAAAGTTGGCACAACGTTCGCAACTACCTTGGTAACCCTGCTGACAAGACAACCAGCAGACTTTCCAGAAAAACAGGAGTTACTCGTATGAAGAAGTTCGCTATCACTGCCGCTGCTGCTACCGCGCTGACCCTGACCATGGCTTCCGGTGCATTCGCACAATCCACCCAGGCTACTCAGGCTCCAATGACTCTGGCTGCCGGTGAAGTCACCAAGGCGAAAGAAGCTACTTCCGACACCTGGATCACCACCAAAGTCAAAAGCGACCTGGTTACCGAAAAAGGCATCCCAGGCACTGACATCAAAGTAGAAACCAACAAAGGTGTTGTGTCGCTGTCGTCGACTGTAGCCATTACCGAAGCTCAGAAAACCACAGCCGTTAACATCACCAAGAAAATCAAAGGCGTTAAAGCGGTCTCCGCTGACGGCCTGAAAGCCGAGTAAGGCATGACTTCTCGCCTGGACCGGGAGAAGGCGCGACAGACGGGCCGAGCCATACGTCTGCCGCAACTTTAGAGTTCATGCGAACGGTCACACGGATGTGACCATTACGGGCCCCGGCACTTGTGTCGGGGCCTGTTCTATTTCAGGGACGAAAGAGTCGAAGGGCACCGCAAAACAACTGTGGGAGCGAGCTTGCTCGCGAAAGCGGTATGCCAGTCACAATGGATTTGACTGACCAGACGCCTTCGCGAGCAAGCTCGCTCCCACATGGGTAAGTGATTTGGATCAGTTACCGCGTTTGCTGTTGATCTGCCGCAGGCGATTGCCTTCGAAGCGCAGGTATTGGTACATGCCGTTGCTCGGACCATAGGTCCATTCCTCGACCTGAAACTCCTCGCGGCGGTTGGCGCTGCGCTTGTAACCCAAGACATCACGGCTGACCGGCTCACCACACTTTTGCAGGACTTCGCTGGAACGGTCGCCCAAGCTGATCAGTTGACTGCCGCAGCGCAGGGTATCGGACGCCGAGGCGTGGCTGGCCGCGAAGGTCATTGCGATCAAGGCCAGCCACTGCAGTTTCATCATTCGGCATCCAGGTGCATTTGCGTCACCACGCGGCCATCGCTCTCGGCTTCACCGAGACTGGCGTCGATGAAGTACACGCGGTCGTCTGCCAGCTGGCCTTTATCGACCAGATAATCCTTGATGCTGCTGGCACGGTCCTGACCCAACTGACGCAACAACACCTCGCTGCCACTCCAGAACTTGATCACGCCTTCGCGCATCTTCGCCGTGCGTTCTTCCTTGCCCAGATCCTTCCATTCGGCTGGCGGCTGGGTTTTCAGACGGGTGCGGTAAATGCCTTCGAGCAGTGGACCTTTCTCGTTGTCCGGCACTTGCAGCAATGACGCCTGCGCCGGGACTTTATCGCCGCGACGTTGGAGCATCTTGTAGTAGTTGTACTGGTATTCACGCTCCAGACGCTGCTCGGCGAGCAATGGACCATCGCTGCTCTGCGCGGCAGTGCCCTCGATTTCCAGACGCAGGGCCGGACGCTCCTTCAGCGCTTGAGACAGTTTGATCAGCGCCGCTTCGGCATCCTTGCTCAACTCGCTGGAACCCGGAGCAAACGACACGGTGCCAAGGTCTTGCGAACTGCCACCACTGATCAGCCCGCCAATCATTTTGAAGGGTGCGGCAGCGGCTTTGACGATGAGATTGCGCAGGGTCTGCCAGACAATCGGCATCACGCTGAACTGCGGGTTGTTCAAGTCGCCGGTCACCGGCAACTCGATGGAGATCTTGCCGTCGACGTCCTTGAGCAGGGCTATCGCCAGTTTCAGCGGCAGGCTCACGGCATCCGGGCTGTCGACCTTCTCGCCGAGTTGCAATTGCTCGACCACCACTTTGTTTTCGGCTTTGAGCTGGCCCTTGGTGATCAGGTAATGCAGGTCGAGGTTGAGCCGGCCCTTGCGGATGCGGTAACCGGCGAATTTGCCGGAGTAGGGCGTCAACGTGGTCAGCTCGACACGTTTGAAACTGGTGGCGATGTCGAGGCTGGCCATCGGGTCGAACGGATTGACCGCGCCCTTGATGGTCACCGGTGCATAGCGGTCGACCTTGCCTTTGATGTCGACACTGGCCGGTTTCGCCTGACGGCTGTCGATGGTGCCGATCTGGCCATTGAGTTGCTGCACGGCGGTAGCGAAATTCGGCGTCAGGCTGAAGTCGGCGAAGTTGGCCGAACCGTCGTTGATGGCGATGCCGCCGATGTGAATGCCCAGCGGTTTCTCGTTGCTGGCCGGTTTCGCTGCTGCGCTTTTGGTGCCGCTGTCGGCGGGCTGCGGGATCAGCAGGTCATCGATGTTGGTGGTGCGATCATCGTTGATCATGAACCGCACATACGGCTGGAACAGGTTGACCTTGTCAATCGACAGGCTGTCGCCGTGCTGATAGTTCAAGCCTTCGACCACGACCTGCTGCCACTTGAGGAAATCGCGGGTTTTCAGGGTGTCGAGGGTGTGCAGTTGATCGATCTGCGCGCGCCCGGTGACGCTTAGGGCCAGCGGCTCGGTGCTCTTGAGATTGACCTTGAGATCACTGCCGAGCATGCCGCTGCGCAGTTCCAGGCGAATAAACGGATTGATGTAGGACTGCGCGACGCGCAGGTCGATGTCCTGGGTTTTCACGTTGAGCTGGGCGTTGACCGGGGCGAGATTGACCGTACCGTCAGCCGTGATCTTGCCTTGTTTGCCCACGCCGCTATCGAGCTTGAGCTTGAAGGGCGAGCCGTTGAGGCTGTCGAAGTCTTGCAGATCGACATTCAGCGGGGTGATGTCCAGTGCTACTGCCGGTTTGGCCGAGCGGTCGGCCAGATGCACGGTGTAATTGCGCAATTGCACGTCTTTGAGCAGCACTTGCCACGGTTTGCTCGGCGCCGGTGGGGTTTTCGGCGAGTCGGCAGCTGCCGGTGTGTTCGCCGGTTCGGCAGCCGCTTTGGCAGCCGGTTTCGATGGCTGGCTGGCAAACAGTTTCTGCCAGTCGAGTTGGCCGTCGGCTTCGAGCGCCGCCCAGGTTTCCAGTTTGTTGCTGCGGATCTTGCCGACCACCACTTGTTGTTTGGCCAGATCCACCGAGGCTTCGCTGACGTCGAGGCGTTCGAGTTTCGCCAGTGGCCGCCCGTCCGGAGCCTTGATGGCGAATGGCGCGATGCTCACTGCGACATTGTTCAACTGCAGTTCGGTTTCTTTCGACAGATTGAGTTTGTATTCGCTGCTGAGGCTGATCACGCCGTCTTCGAGTACCAAAGGCACCGAGTCACGCACGTAGGGCCAGAAGGCTTTCATCTTGCCGTCGGTGACTTTCAGGGTGCCTTCGGAGGTGAACGGGATCAGGCTGAAATTGCCGCTCCAATCGATCCGGCCACCGGCGGGGCCGATGGCGACCAGGGTCATGTCGGCGCTGTCTTCGGGCAGGGTGCTGAGGTTTTTCAGCTCGAAGCTGAGATCATCGTAGAGAAACTCGATGGGCTCGCTCGGGCGCACGTCCTCAAAGTGCACGACGCCGCCGGCCAGTTTGATGTTGTCGATGCGCAGCGGGAAGGGCTTGGCGTTCGGATCGGCCGGGGTCGGCTCGCTGGCCGGCACATTGAACAGGCCGAGCAGGTTGAGCTTGCCGTCTTTGGCGAAGAGGATTTCGCTCTTCGGCTTGTCCAGTTCGATGTTGGCCAGATGCAGGGCTTTGGTCCACAGGCTGTCGATTTGCAGGTCGGCGTACAGGCGATCGAAACCGATCTGTTCCTTGCCCGGCTCGCCGATGACCAGCCCCCACAAGGTAACTTCAAGGCTGAACGGGTTGAGCTCGATACGCTGGATATGCGCAGGCACTGTTGCGTAGTTGGCCAGTTGCTGATTGGCCACGCGCAGGGCGATGCCCGGCAAAATCAGAAACCCCAGCAGGCTGTAGAGGGCCAGAGCAGTCAACAAGGCGCCTATCGCGCGAATCAATCCTTTGGGCATGTGCGGCTTCATCTGTCTGAATCGGAGTGCCTTGGAGTATGGCACGCGATTCTGGTTCCGAAGTAACAGCCGTGCTGCAGGATTGTTCAGATTTCTCTGTAATCACAAAAAATGTGGGAGCGAGCTTGCTCGCGAAAGCGGTCGTCCAGTTGATCAAGATGCCGACTGACACGACGCCTTCGCGAGCAAGCTCGCTCCCACAGGGAAACAGTTGCCGCCGCGCGAGCGCTTCAGAGCTGCAGAATCAGGGTTTTCAGCGGCGGTTGCTGATCCATCGACGGGAAGTCGGCGCCTGGGGTCATCACGCTCCACTCACGCACCGGTCGCCCGGCCTTCTCGGCACAGCGCAGCACCTGCTCGCGCCAGTCGTCCATGCTGACTTTCGCCAGATTGTTGCAGCAGATCAGCACGCCATTGTCGGCGGTGGTCAGCAGGGCGGGTTTGAGCAGGCTCTGATAGTCACGCAGCAAATCGACAGTGCCGAATGCGCTCTTGGCCCACGCTGGCGGATCAAGCAGCACCAGGTCGTATTGGCGCTGATCGAGGCGCTGGTAGCTCGGCAGTTTTTGTCCACGGCGCTGACTGATCGGCAGCCCGGCGAGTTGGCGGATGGCCGGGAAGTAGTCCGACTGGATGAATTCCATCTCCGGCAACTGCGGGTTGAGCAGGCCGTTTTCGCGACCGACCGCCAGATTGCCTTCGGCGAAATCCAGATTGCACACTTCACGCGCGCCACCGGCGGCCGCACTGAGGCCGACGCCGCAGGTGTAGGCGAACAGGTTGAGCACGGATTTGCCTTGGGCGTGATCCTTGACCCAGCCACGGGTGTTGCGCAGATCGAGGAACAGCAAGGGATCCTGCCCGGCATGGCGTCCGCGCACCCGGTAGTTGAGGCCCCATTCGTGGCCGACCAGATCGGCCAGTGCCGCGTCTTCAGCTTTGTAGACGCTGTCTTCACGGTCAATGCGCGAGTTGCCTCGGGATCGGTCGTTGTAAACCAGCAAGGTTTCCATCCCCAGGCTCTGATTAACCATGGCGTGCAGTTGCAGCAGGTCGTCACGCTCCAGCGTCTGGTGGAAGCTTTGCACCAGCAGTTGCGGGCCGTAGCGGTCGATGGTCAGGCCGCCGGCGCCTTCCTGGCTGCCGTGGAACAGCCGATAGCAATCGGTGCCCTGGCGGTGCAACTCGGCCAGCAGATCCTGGCGTTGATCGAGGGCGGCGCGCAGCGCCTGATTCAAGGAAGACATGCGGGCGCCTTGCTGGTGAGAATGGGGGCGCGGGAGTTTAGCAGCTTGGCGGGCAATCGAGTTGCGCCCTTCGCGAGCAGGCTCGCTCCCTCATGGGATCCATGGTGCAAATTAGATCTCCTGTGGGAGCGAGCTTGCTCGCGAAGGCGTCCGACGAAGTTTTCAGCTCAAGCCCATCCGGCGTTTGGCGCGTTGCACCGAACCATTGCGCATCGCCCAGCGCAGCATCGGTGCGCTGCGCCGGACGCTGGCGCGAATCAGTTGCCGTTGCAGCGAACTCTGGCGGACGTCGAGCATGTCGCTGGCCCAGTCCGGCAACAGGTCGATCCCGGCCTTCATCATCAGATCGCCAAACGGTCGCGCCAGAACACTCGGCGCCGGCGCGTCGAGCAGCAGGCGCAAAACCTCACGGCTGCGCTCGTCGCACAGCAACTGCGGGCGCATGCGTTGCAGATACTCGGCCACGGCTTGCCGCGATTTCGGTACATCGCGCGCGCCCAGGCGTTCGGCTATCACGGCGATTTCCGTGTAATAACGATCCTGATCTGCCCCCGACAACTGCGGATTGCGATAACGCAAATGCGCCGCCAGAAAGTTACTCACTTCCGCCACATGCACCCAGGTCAACAAATCCGCATCGCTGGCTGCGTAGGGCCGGCCATCAGGCGCCGTGCCGACCACCTGCAAGTGAATGGTGCGCACTTTCTCGATCAGCCAGTCGGCGTCCCGGCGCGAGCCAAACGTGGTACCGGACACAAACTGGCTGGTGCGCCGCAAACGCCCGAGCATGTCCTCACGAAAGTTCGAATGATCCCAGACCCCGGCCAATGCCAGCGGATGCAAAGCTTGCAGCAACAGCGCGCTGATGCCACCGATCAACATGCTGCTGAAATCGCCGTGCACCTGCCAACTGATCGAGTCCGGACCAAACAGGCCGGGATCGCCCTTGGGATTTTCCAGGTCGAGCTGACCGAGCGACAGCCCGGTCAGGCTCATGAGTTGCTGTTCGATACGGCAGCGGATGAATTCCATGACCACTCAGTGAGAAAGGCCAGGCGCGGCCGGTTGACCGCGCCCGGGGTGTTACTGATTGAGGCGCTTGTCGATCAGGCCTTGCACCACACTCGGATCGGCCAGGGTCGAGGTATCACCGAGGCTGTCGAGTTCGTTGCAGGCGATCTTGCGCAAGATGCGCCGCATGATCTTGCCTGAACGGGTTTTCGGCAAGGCCGGCGCCCACTGGATCAGATCCGGTTTGGCGAAGCTGCCGATTTCCTTGCTGACGTGGGCCAGCAATTCTTTCTTCAACTCGTCATTGGGTTCGGTGCCGTTCATGGGAGTGACGAAGGCGTAGATGCCCTGACCTTTGACGTCGTGGGGGTAACCAACCACGGCGGCCTCGGCGATGCTGTCGTGCAATACCAGTGCGCTTTCCACTTCGGCGGTGCCGATGCGGTGACCGGAGACGTTGATCACGTCATCGATGCGCCCGGTGATCCAGTAATCGCCGTCCTCATCGCGGCGTGCGCCGTCGCCGGTGAAGTAGTAGCCGGGGTAGGGTTTGAAATAGGTGTCGACCATGCGCTGCGGGTCGCCATAGACGCTGCGGATCTGCGCCGGCCAACTCGACTTGATCGCCAGCACGCCACTGCCGGCGCCTTTGATTTCCTTGCCGTGCTCATCGAGCAGCACCGGTTGCACGCCGAACATCGGTTGCGTGGCGCAGCCAGGCTTGATTCGCTGGGCGCTGACCAGGGGACTGAGCATGATGCCGCCGGTTTCGGTCTGCCACCAAGTGTCGACGATGGGGCAGCGCTGTTCTCCGACGACATTGAAATACCATTCCCACGCTTCCGGGTTGATCGGCTCACCGACGCTGCCGAGTAATCTGAGGCTGGCGCGCGAGGTTTCCTTCAACGGTTCGGCACCTTCACGCATCAACGCGCGCAGGGCGGTCGGCGCGGTGTAGAAGATATTGACTTTGTGTTTGTCGATCACCTGCCAGAAACGCGAACTGCTCGGATAGCTCGGCACGCCTTCGAACATCAGCGTGGTCGCACCATTGGCTAGCGGGCCGTAGACAATGTAGCTGTGACCGGTGACCCAGCCGACGTCAGCAGTGCACCAGAACACTTCGCCGTCGCGGTAATCGAGCACGTACTTGAAGGTCATCGCCGCTTGCAGCAGGTAGCCGCCGGTGGTGTGCAGCACGCCTTTGGGTTTGCCGGTGCTGCCGGAGGTGTAGAGGATGAACAGCGGGTCTTCGGCGTCCATCGGCTCCGGTGGGCAATCGTCGCTGACCTCGCGCACGGCCTGGTGATACCAGAGGTCACGACCCTCGACCCAATCGACTTTGCCCTGGGTGCGTTCGACCACCACGACGGTGCTGACGTCGGGGCAACTTTGCAGGGCTTGGTCGACGTTCTGCTTCAGCGGCACGAACTTGCCACCGCGCACGCCTTCATCGGCGGTGATCACCGTGCGGCAGTCAGCATCAAGTATGCGGTCACGCAGGGAATCAGGGGAGAAACCGCCAAACACCACCGAATGGATTGCGCCGATCCGCGCGCAGGCGAGCATGGCGTATGCGGCCTCGGGGATCATTGGCATGTAGATGCACACCCGGTCGCCTTTCTTCACACCACGGCTTTTCAGCACGTTGGCCAGGCGGCAGACGTGGTGATGGAGTTTTTTATAAGTGATTTGCGCTGATTCTGCCGGGTCGTCGCCCTCCCAGAGCAGGGCGGTCTGATCGCCGCGCTTGTCCAGATGGCGGTCGATGCAGTTGTAACTGACGTTCAGCTTCGCACCGGCAAACCAGGCGGCTTCACCGGTTTTCAGGTCGTAGCGCTGAACGGTCTGCCACGGCGTGCTCCAGTCGAGGAACCGCGTGGCCTGTTCGGCCCAGAAGGTGCTGGGGTGTTCAATGGATTCGCGGTACAGGCGCCGATAGTCTTCCTGACTCAATTGCGCAGCCCGGCGGACGGCATCGGCTTTGGGGAACGTGCTGATATCGAACATGACGGTTCCTTATTCTTGTGGTGCGACAGGAATAAAGATGCGCCGAGCGATGCAGAGGTTCAAGTCATGTGTAAAACAACTGTGGGAGCGAGCCTGCTCGCGAATGCGGTGAGTCAGTCAACAAAGAGGCTGAATGACACACCGCATTCGCGAGCAGGCTCGCTCCCACATTGGAAATGGGTTGCCCACTGGAATTGTGGGCAACCCATTCACATCACCCGCGGTGACGACCGCGGAAGTAGTTGATCAGGCCCTGAGTGGACGGATCATCAGCGTTGGTTTCATCGCTGCCGACCAGACGGTTGTAAACGCCTTTGCCCAGTTCCTTGCCCAGTTCCACGCCCCATTGGTCGAAGGCGTTAATGCCCCAGACCACGCTTTGCACGAACACTTTGTGTTCATACATCGCCACCAGTGCGCCGAGACGACGCGGGCTGATGCGCTCGACCACGAGGGTGTTGCTCGGACGGTTGCCCGGGATCACCTTGTGCGGCGCGAGCTTGTGCACTTCTTCTTCGCTCATGCCCTTGTCGCGCAGTTCCTGCTCGGCTTCCGGCAAGGTCTTGCCGAGCATCAGCGCCTGGCTCTGCGACAGGCAGTTGGCGTACAGCCACTGATGGTGGTCGGAGACCGGGTTGAAGCTGACGATCGGCACGATGAAATCGGCCGGAATCAACTGCGAACCTTGATGCAGCAACTGGTGGTAGGCGTGCTGACCGTTGCAGCCGACGCCGCCCCAGATCACCGGACCGGTATCGGTCGACACCGGCGTGCCGTCCTGACGCACGCTCTTGCCGTTGGATTCCATGTCCAGCTGTTGCAAGTGCTTGGTGATGTTACGCAAATAGTGGTCGTACGGCAGGATCGCGTGGCTTTGCGCGCCCCAGAAGTTGCCGTACCACACACCGAGCAGGGCCAGCAGCACCGGCATGTTCTGTTCGAACGGCGCGGTCTGGAAATGCTGGTCCATGGTGTAGGCGCCGGACAGCAGTTCCTTGAAGTTGGACATGCCGATGGCCAGGGCGATCGGCAAACCGATGGCCGACCACAGCGAATAACGACCACCGACCCAGTCCCACATCGGGAAGATGTTTTCTTCGCGGATACCGAACGCCACAGCAGCAGCATTGTTGCTCGATACGGCGATGAAGTGACGATACAGCTCGGCCTCCGAACCGCCCTGCGCCAGGTACCAGGCACGAGCAGCCTGAGCGTTCTTCAGGGTTTCGAGGGTGTTGAAGGATTTCGACGAAACGATGAACAGCGTGGTCTCGGCGCGCAGTTTCTGCGTCAGTTCGTGGAATTCGCTGCCGTCGATGTTCGCCAGATAATGGCAACGCACGCCTTTCTGCGCGTACGACAGCAGTGCTTCGGAGACCAGCTCAGGGCCGAGGAACGAGCCACCGATGCCGATGTTGACCACGTCGGTGATCGGCTTCTCGGTGTAACCACGCCACAGACCGTCGTGGATGCGGCCGACCAGATCGGTAATCTGGTTCAGGACCTTGTGGACTTCCGGCATCACGTTGACGCCGTTGACCGACAGCTTGTCGCCTACCGGGCGGCGCAGGGCGGTGTGCAGCGCCGGGCGGCCTTCGGACGTGTTGACGATTTCGCCTTCAAACAGCGCTTTGATGGCGCCTTTGAGATCGACTTCATTGGCCAGACCGACCAGCAGGTTGCGGGTCTGGGCGTTGATCAAATTCTTCGAATAATCGAGAAACAGTCCGCAGCTGCTGAGGGTGAACTGGTTGAAGCGCTGCGGATCGGCGTTGAAGGCTTCGCGCATGCTGAAATCCTGCATGGCTTGGCGGTGATCTTTCAACGCTTGCCAGGCGGGCAGAGCGGTAACGTCTTGAGGAGTGAGGTAATACGCCATCGCTGCGGTTTTCCTTTTTACTTGAACGGCCTTTTGAACACTGAACAGACCCGGCACGCCATGTTTGGGCATGGGATCAACTGCGTCGACACGATTTCTGGACACAGGGCGAATACAGTAAACCTCGCGCTGCGTTCTGTCTTGACTTTGTCTGACCAGATCCCTGTACTTTTTTAACATCGAGACCGGGAACTGGCCGACAAACGGAGGGGGAGCGGGGCGATTTCGTGATCAGGCGAGCTGAACCGGGATGGCGTTGCTGGTGTGACTCAGCTCGTTGCCTGGCGCCATGTAGAGCATGCGCGGCTTGAAATTGACCAGTTCCGCTTCGCTGTAATGGGCGTAGGCACAAATGATCACACGGTTGCCAACCTTGGCTTTGTGCGCTGCGGCGCCGTTGACGGAGATCATCCGCGAGCCTTCTTCGCCACGAATCGCGTAGGTGGTGAAACGCTCGCCGTTGTCGACGTTATAAATCTGGATCTGCTCGTATTCACGAATGCCGGACAAGTCCAGCCACTCGCCATCAATGGCGCACGAACCTTCGTAATCGAGCACCGCATGAGTGACTTCGGCGCGGTGCAGTTTTGCCTTGAGCATGATCGCGTGCATGAGGGATTTTCCCGGGTTGGAATCGAACGGCGGGCAGTGTGCCCGAAGGCTTTAGGGGCGGCAATAAGGCTTGAAACGCAATTTTCATAACACCGAAAACCACTGTAGGAGTGAGCCTGCTCGCGATAGCGGTGTGTCATTCAACACTAATGCTGACTGACACACCGCTATCGCGAGCAGGCTCACTCCTACAGGGGGTATTGCGGTGTTTTTAAGCGGGGGTGTCGAGGTTCAGATGCAGGTTGTCGATCAACCGAGTAGTGCCAAGAAACGCCGCCACCAGAATCACCAGATCGCGATCCTCCGCCGTCGCTGGACGCAAGGTCAGTGCATGGCGGATTTCCAGGTAATCCGGACGCAGGCCCGCCGCTTCCAGCTGCTGTACCTGGGCACTGATCATTGCCGGGAAGTCGCGTTGGCCTTGCTTGATCAACTCGGCAATGTTGCTCAGCGAGCGATAGACCACCGGCGCCACGGCACGTTGTTCTTCGCTGAGGAAGCCATTGCGCGACGACAGCGCCAGGCCATCGGCAGCGCGAACAGTCGGCTCGCCGATGATCTGGATCGGCATGTTCAGGTCGTGCACCAGCGCGCGAATCACCGCCAGTTGCTGGTAATCCTTCTGGCCGAAAATCGCCAGGTCCGGCTGGACCATGTTGAACAGTTTGCTGACGACGGTCGCCACACCCTCGAAATGCCCCGGACGGCTGGCGCCGCACAGGCCTTCGGACAACTGCGGCACGCTGACCCGAGTCTGTCCGGCCATGCCGTCGGGGTACATTTCTTCGACAGTCGGCGCGAAGAGCAGGGAGCAACCGGCTTCGAGCAGCTTCTCCTGATCCGCTGCCAACGTGCGCGGGTATTTATCGAGGTCTTCGCCGGCGCCGAACTGCAGCGGGTTGACGAAAATACTCGCGACCACGAAGTCCACCCGTTGGGTGGCTTTGGTGATCAGTGCAACGTGACCGCTGTGCAGGTTGCCCATGGTCGGCACAAAGCCGATGCGCTTGCCTTCGCTGCGGGCGCGGGCTACGGCGGCGCGCAGTTCGCGTACGGTTTTAACGGTGTTCATGCAGAGAATCCGTGTTCGATGCCAGGGAACGTGGTGGCTTTGACTTCGTTGACGTAAGCCTTCAGCGCGGATTGGATGCTGTCCTGGCCGTGCATGAAGTTTTTGACAAATTTCGGCACGCGGCCGGTGATCGACAGACCGAGCATGTCGTGCAGTACCAGGACCTGGCCGTCGGTGGCGTTACCGGCGCCGATGCCGATGACTGGAATCTTCACCGCCTGGCTGATTTCGGCAGCCAGTTCGCTCGGTACGCATTCGAGCAGCAGCATGGCGGCGCCGGCCTGTTCCAGCGAGATCGCATCGGCACGCATCTGCCGCGCCTGATTTTCGTTACGGCCCTGCACTTTATAGCCGCCGAGAATGTTCACTGCTTGCGGAGTCAGGCCCATGTGCGCGCATACCGGTACACCGCGCTCGGCGAGCAGACGGATCGACTCGGCCAGCCACAGCTGACCTTCGACCTTGACCATGTGCGCACCGGCCTGCATCAGCATGGCGCTGTTAGTCATGGTTTGTTCAAGGGTGGCGTTGGCCATGAACGGCAAGTCAGCCAGGATCAGGGCATCGGTATTGCCGCGTTTGACGCAAGCGGTGTGGTAGGCCATTTCTGCGGTGGTCACCGGCAAAGTGCTGTCGTGACCTTGCAGGACCATGCCGAGGGAGTCGCCCACCAGCAGCACTTCGACACCAGCCTCGTTGCAGGCGTGGGCGAAGGTCGCGTCATAGCAGGTCAGCATGGTGATCTTTTCACCTTTCTGCTTGAGGCTCTGGAGCGTGGTCAGGGTGATGGCTGGCATGTAAAAAATCCTCGTTCAGGCGCTCTGGAAACTACTGCGAGTAACGCGCGTGATTCTTCATCTACTCAGGCGCACGCTCTTTTGTCGTGCTTATAAGGCCTGGATTGCGCCCGTATGTGCCGGGTTGGCGGCAGCGGGACGCCTATAGTCGTGATGAGCCAACAGGAAGTCAATTGCGTGTGTTACCGCATTGTTACGAGGGGAGTGTTACCGGCGTTACTGATGCGATTCAGCGCTGCGGCGGGCCTGATTCGCGGGGTTTTTGTCGGACAATAAATCTGGATGTGGCGCAATCCCTGTAGGAGTGAGCCTGCTCGCGATAGCGTTCTGTCAGCCAAAGATTTATTGGTTGATCCACCGCTATCGCGAGCAGGCTCACTCCTACAAAGGGCGGATTTGTGTCAGGCGTGGGGGAGGCGTTCCAGGCCGACGAACGGGCAGGCTGCCAGCAGCTCGGACAAGGTGCGGCCATCGGCCAGACGCATATCTTGCGGCGCCAGTTCGGCGAGGGGATAGAGCACGAACGCACGTTCCTGAATCTGATAATGCGGGACTTTCAGGCGCGGTTCGTCGATCAGGCGATCACCGAACAGCAGAATATCCAGGTCCAACGTACGCGGGCCCCAGCGCTCCAGACGCTCGCGGCCCTGATCATTCTCGATCGCCTGTAAGGCATCGAGCAGATCCAGCGGCGCAAGATCGCTGTCAAGCGCAGCGACCGCGTTGGTGTACCGCGGTTGGCCTGGCAGCAACGAGTCGCTTTGATAGAAGGCGGAAACGCCCGTGAGTGTGGTCTGCGGCAGTTGCCCCAGCGCCTCGACGGCGCTGCGCAACTGTTCGGCCGGGTCAGCGAGGTTACTGCCCATGCCGATGTAGATGCGTTCCATGCCTTTATTCGCCTGTAGCGCTCGGGGCGCCGGCGCGTTTGCGCTTGGAACCGCTGCTGCGGCGACGTTTGCGCGGAGCACCGCTGGCGTCATCGCCCTTGCCGCTGAGGTCGCGGATCATATCGCGACGTTCGCTGTCGTTGGCGTCCTGATAGTCAGTCCACCATTCACCGAGGCCATCAGTCTCCTCGCCGGCGCTTTCACGCAGCAACAGGAAGTCGTAACCGGCGCGGAAACGCGGATTGTCCAGCAACAGGTCGGCACGTTTGCCGCTGCGGCGTGGCAGGCGCTCCTGCATGTCCCAGATCTCGCGGATCGGCATAGTGAAGCGTTTCGGAATCGCAATGCGCTGGCATTGTTCGGCGATCAGCTCGTGCGCGCCTTCCTGCATCGCTGGAATCGGCGGCATGCCACGTTCCTGCAAGCGCAACACGCGAGCCGGCAAAGCAGGCCACAACAGTGCGGCAAACAGGAACGCCGGGGTCACCGGTTTGTTCTGCTTGATGCGCAGGTCAGTGTTGGTCAGCGCTTCGCTGATCAGCGTGTGGGTGTATTCCGGGTTGTGTTCCAGCGCATCGGCACTGGCCGGGAACAGCGGGGCGAACAGTTGCAGATCGACCAGCATTTCGAAGGTGATTGCGCCGTGTCCCGAAAGGAACAGCTTGAGTACTTCTTCGAACAGGCGTGCCGACGGAATCTCGCGCAGCATCGGCGCCAGTTCGCGGATCGGCTGAACCGTGTGCTTCTCGATGCCGAAATTGAGCTTGGCGGCAAAACGCACGGCGCGCAGCATGCGCACCGGGTCTTCCTGGTAGCGCTGCTTCGGATCACCGATCAGACGGATCAAGTGATTGCGGATGTCGTGTACGCCGTTGGCGTAGTCGAGGATGCGCTCGCTGACCGGATCGTAATACAGGGCGTTGATGGTGAAGTCGCGGCGTTGCGCGTCTTCTTCCAGGGTGCCGTAAACGTTGTCGCGCAGAATGCGTCCGCTCTCGTTACGCGAAGACTGATTGCTGTCTTCGTCGTCTTCGTTGACCGGGTGATTGGCGCGGAAGGTCGCGACTTCGATGATTTCGCGACCGAAATGGATGTGCACCAGTTTGAAGCGACGGCCAATGATCCGCGCATTGCGGAATTCGGCACGGACTTGCTCGGGGGTGGCGCTGGTGGCGACGTCGAAATCCTTGGGTGTGATGCCCAGCAGCATGTCACGCACGCAACCACCGACCAGATAAGCCTGGTAACCGGCACCTTGCAGGCGTTCGACGATATTCACCGCGTAGCGGCTGAATTGCGTTTTCTGCAGCGAATGTTGGCCGCTGTTGAGCACTTCAGGGGTGCTGCGGATGTGTTGCGTACGACGCACGGGAGTTCGGAATGACTGGAACAGCTTCTTCAGCATGGGATGCACTGTTTGAAGGAATGTTCGGCCATACCAAAGAATGACCGCATGATGGGCGCAGATTCTAGCATTTAGTCGGGGGATGGTGTAGGACACGGCAGATTTGAGCTGTAAGCCCCAAGCTGCAAGGGGCGAGCAAGGGAAATTCGAAGGATTTTGCCGGAAGGGAGAAACTACAAGGGGAGCCGAAGCTCCCCAAGAAGTAGTTGCGTGCTCTTTTTATTATTGATTCGGGCTTCTTGTTTTTGTTGAGTGCCCTCGCCACGAAGTGTTTCCTTCGTGACCCTCCCAATCGGGAGCCAAGAGCAAACGGATTGCTTTGGTCGCTGAATTGCAGTGATCTCTCGATCCAACCAGTACAGGCTCTGTCTTAGGACAGTTTTTGTTGTTCTCGGCCTGGTCGTGGGGCAAGCCCCAAATACAACGCCTCTCCAAAAGAATCAGTTAGCTGCGCCTCTCGCCGTCTTGTTTTTATTGTGCGTGAGTCGATTCGTCTTATTTTTATTGTCTTGTGCATTGCTTGTTATTGTTCTTGTACCAAACATATAGCAGGGGCCGTGCCAACTTTTGCGAAACCCAATAAAACAAGGGGTTAGGTCGATATAACCGTTTTGTCGGGGCGAAAAAAAGCCGGGGTTTCGTTACCGATAACCCCGGCTTCTGTTACGTGAATCGACTGAGGTAACAGTTTTTTCACATCTTCAAGCGTTACCCGCACACTCGACAGGTAACGTTCAGCTCTCGCTGGCGACCCCGGTCTTGCGCCGTGGGATGCCTAGACGCTGACGGCGCTCCCACAGACATTTACGGCTGACGCCCAGTTTGCGCGCCAGTTCGGTCTCGGTCATGTGGTCCTGATGCTCGAGAACGAAGTGCTGGAAGTAGTCTTCCAGCGACAGGTCTTCGGTCGGCTCGTGGCTGCTGTTGCTGGCGTTACCCGGCGTTTGTGGCGGCAGACCGATGAACTCGTCGTCTTCCAGATCGCTCAGCTCGATGTCGATGCCCAGCAGGTCGGCGGAGATTTCCGCGCTTTCGCTCAGAATCACCGCGCGCTCGACTGCGTTTTCCAGTTCACGCACGTTACCCGGCCAGGAATAATGACGAATCGCCTGTTCGGCATCCGCGGCAAATTTCAGGTCGGTACGGTTGATGCGCGCACTTTGGCGAGCGAGGAAAGCCGTGGCGATCTCGTTGACGTCGGCGCCGCGCTCGCGCAGGGCCGGCAGTTTTAACGCGATCACGTGCAGACGGTAATAAAGGTCTTCACGGAACTGGCCGATTTTCGCCAGGCTCTTCAAATCGCGGTGAGTGGCCGCGATCAGGCGTACATCGACCTTCTGCGACTGCACCGAGCCAACACGGCGAATTTCGCCTTCCTGCAACACACGCAGCAGGCGAGCCTGAGCTTCCAGCGGCAGTTCGCCGATTTCGTCGAGGAACAAGGTGCCGCCGTCCGCCGCTTCGACCAGACCGGCACGCCCGGCGCTGGCGCCGGTGAATGCGCCTTTCTCGTGGCCGAACAGTTCGGACTCGATCAGGCTTTCCGGAATGGCTGCGCAGTTCACCGAGATCATCGGCGCCTTGGCGCGTTTCGACAGATTGTGCAGGGCGCGGGCTACCAGTTCTTTACCGGTGCCGGACTCGCCCTGGATCAACACATTGGAATCGGTTGGCGCGACTTTGCGGATCTTGCTGTACAAGTCCTGCATCGGTGGGCAGGAGCCGATGATGCCAATCTCGCCATTGCTGTTGTCGACGGCGGATTTGCCGCTGCCATTGGCCGGTTTACTGGCAACTGCTTCGCCGGCCGCCGGTGCCGATTGGCGATCACGCAGGATCCGCGCGACAGCCTGAAGCATTTCATCGTGGTCGAAAGGCTTGGCGATGTAGTCCACCGCGCCCATCTTCATCGAGTCGACCGCCGAGCGCAGGCTGGCATAGCTGGTCATGATCAGCACCGGTGTGCCCTGGCCGAGCTTGATCAGCTCAGTACCCGGCGCGCCCGGCAAACGCAGATCGCTGACGATCAGATCGAACGTAGGAATGGTGAAGCGTTCTTGTGCTTCCTGCACTGAACCGGCTTCGCTGACCTGGTACTGGTTGCGTTCCAGCAGGCGGCGCAAGGCGGAGCGGATAATTGTTTCGTCTTCGACGATCAAAATGTGCGGCATTGATTCGATACTCTCGACGGTCTCAGTTCACAGCGGACGTCGCTTCGACATGACGCGGTAAGGTCACCCGGATACGGGTGCCGCGTTGGCTCTGTACATCAGCCGGGCTGTCGATGGTGATTTGTCCATAATGCTCTTCAACGATGGAATAGACCAGTGCAAGGCCCAGACCGGTGCCTTCGCCAGGATCCTTGGTGGTGAAGAAGGGTTCGAACAATCTATCCATGATGTTCTTCGGAATACCGCTGCCTTCGTCTTCGACGATCAGATCGACCGTGTGTTCGCCGGCTTCACTCTTGACCCGTACCGCACTGTGCGGCGGTGAGGCGTCGCGGGCGTTGGAGAGCAGATTGATCAGTACCTGGGCAAGTCGCTGCGGATCGCCCTCGACCCAATGATCAGGATCGCAGAGGTTGTAGAACTGCACCTCGAAATTGCGTCGGTTCAGGGCCAGCAGGCCGATTGCATCTTGAGCGACCTCTGCCAGACAAACGGGCTCGTCACTGTGCTGATGGCTGCCAGCGTGGGCGAAACTCATCAACGACTGGACGATGCGCGACACACGTTTGGTCTGTTCGAGAATCTGCCCGCTGATTTCCGTCAGTTCGCCGTCGTCTTCACGCTCTTCGCGCAGGTTTTGCGCAAGACAAGCAATGCCGGTGATCGGGTTGCCGATTTCGTGAGCCACACCCGCCGCGAGACGACCAATGCTGGCCAGACGCTCGGAGTGCACCAGTTTGTCTTCGAGCATCTGCGTTTCGGTCAAATCTTCGACCAGTAGCACCAGGCCGCTGTTACCCGGTGCCAACGGTTCGTCGATTGCCGCTTTGTGCAGGTTCAACCAGCGTGTTTGGCCATCGAGGGCCAGGTGCTGTTTGTGCAAATGCTCGTCCGGCAGATCGATGAAACCTTGCAGCAGGCCTTTCCATGGCTCGCCGATGGTACTCAGGCGCGAACCGACCACGCGTTGCGCGGCGATTCCGGTGAGCTCTTCCATGGCCTTGTTCCACATCAGGATCTCTTGATCCTTGGCCAGCGAGCAGACGCCCATCGGCAGTTCCTGCAAGGTTTGGCGGTGGTAACGGCGCAGGGCGTCGAGTTCGGCGGCCAGGCCTGTGAGGCGCGAGTGGTAATCCTCGAGGCGGCTTTCGATGAAGTGGATGTCTTCGGTCACATAGTTTTCGCCACCCGCCTTGTAGGGCAGGAAGGTTTCCACCATGTCCTGCGCCACGCTCGGGCCCATCAGACCGGAAAGGTTGGCCTCGATACGGTCACGCAAACGGCGCAGTGCATAAGGACGGCGTTCGTCAAATGGTAGATAGAGGTCACGCAACGCTTGCTCGACTTCTTTCTGCGCAGCCTTGGCGCCCAGCGGTTTGGCCAGTTGTGTGGCGAATTCCTGTGGCGAGGCCGCATGCAGTTCACGGCGCTGCGGACGACGGACGTTGTCTACCGCACAGGCTTCGGCGGCGCTGGCTTCTTCCGGGCTGGCGTTGGTGAACAGCGAGATCAGCGTGAACATCAAGACGTTTGCAGCCAGCGAGGCGATTGCCGCCATGTGCCAACTGGTGTCGTCGAGCACGTAAATCATGTTCAGCAGCGGGATGTAGAAACCCTGCAGATTGCCGACCAGCGGCAGCAGCATGGTCACTACCCAGACCAGAATCCCCGCCAGCAGACCGGCGATAAAGCCGCGACGGTTGGCGGTCGGCCAGTACAACACCGACAACACCCCGGGCAGGAATTGCAGGGTCGCGACAAACGCGACGATGCCGAGGTTGGCCAGATCCTGCTCGGCGCCAAGCATCAGGTAGAAACCGAAACCGGCCATGATGATCGCGACGATCAGCGCGCGGCGGGTCCACTTCAGCCAGCGGTAGATGTTGCCTTCGGCCGGCGGCTGGTAGAGCGGCAAAACCAAGTGGTTCAGCGCCATGCCCGACAGCGCCAGCGTGGTGACGATGATCAGCCCGCTGGCCGCCGATAAACCGCCGACATAGGCGAGCAACGCCAGCGGTTTGCTGTTGGCGGCGATGCCGATGCCGAGGGTGAAGTATTCCGGGTTGGTTGTGGCGCCGAGTTTGAGGCCGGCCCAGAGAATCAGCGGCACCGCCAGGCTCATCAGCAGCAGGAACAGCGGCAGGCCCCAGCTCGCACTGACCAGCGAGCGCGGGTTGAGGTTTTCGGTAAAAGTCATGTGATACATGTGCGGCATCACGATCGCCGAGGCAAAGAACACCAGCAGCAGCGTACGCCAGGGGCCTTCCTGCAACGGCGTGTGCAGCGCGGCGAGGGCAGTCTGGTTTTGCAGCAGCCAAATCTCAAGCTGTTGCGGGCCGTCGAACACGCCGTACAGCGCATACAGGCCGACGCCGCCGAGAGCGATCAGTTTGATCACCGACTCGAAGGCAATCGCAAACACCAGTCCTTCGTGCTTCTCACGGGTGGCGATATGCCGGGAACCGAAGAAAATCGTGAACAGGATGATCAGCGCACAGAACGCCAGCGCGACGCGACTCTGGATCGGCTCGCCGGTCAGAATGCCGATGGAGTCGGCCACCGCCTGAATCTGCAACGCCAGCAGCGGCAGCACACCGATCAGCATGAAAATCGTGGTCAGCGCACCGGCCCAGGTGCTGCGAAAGCGAAACGCGAACAGATCCGCCAGCGACGACAGTTGATAGGTGCGGGTGATTTTCAGGATCGGATAGAGCAACACCGGCGCCAGCAGAAATGCGCCGGACACGCCGAGGTAACTGGACAGAAAGCCGTAGCCGTACTGATAGGCGAGGCCGACCGTGCCGTAGAACGCCCACGCACTGGCGTAAACCCCCAGCGACAAGGTGTAGGTCAGCGGGTGGCGAATGATCGCCCGCGGGATCATGCCCCGTTCGCTGATCCAGGCGACGCCGAACAGCACCGCCAGGTACGCGGCGCTGATCAGGATCATCTGGGTCAGGCTAAAGCTCATCGGCATCTTTTTGGCTCTGCAGGATGAAGGTCACGACAATCAGGATCAGCCAGAGCAGATAGGGGCGATACCAGGCGCCCGTAGCGTCGATCCACCAATCCATGATGGCGGGGGAAAACAGGTAGATCCCCACGACTAAAAGCAGGACCAAGCGATAGATGTACATCCCGGCCTCTCTTTTTTATGCGCGTGCCCGAAAACGTGCGGCGATGGTAACGGATGGGCGCGCGACTGCAAGTGTCGTCATAGCAGTTGCGCTTCGGGCAGGGTCAGTGTGCGCGGGATCTTCGTGGCATCCCAGTGTGCGCTGCCCCACTTGAGTAATTCTTGCGGTGAGGCGTGGGCCAGTTCGGCGCCAGGGTTTTGCCCCAGAGCACGCAGGGCGCGCAGCAACAATGGTGTGGCTTGATCGGCTTGCAGCGGCGGCGAGCGATAGGACTTGCCGAGTTTGTTGCCGTCCGGTTGGATAATCAGCGGCAGGTGCAGATAGCGCGGCTGGCGCAACCCCAGCAACTCTTGCAGATAGAGTTGGCGCGGCGTCGAGTCGAGCAGGTCGGCACCACGCACGATGTCGGTGATACCTTGCCAGGCATCGTCGAGCACAACGGCCAGTTGATAGGCGTAGAGACCGTCGCGCCGGCGGATCACGAAATCGCCGACGTCACGGCCCAGATGCTGGCGATATTCGCCCTGCACGCGATCAATAAAGTGGTATTCCAGTTCGGGTACGCGCAGGCGGATAGCGGCGTCTTGCTGATCGTGGCCGGCATTGCGGCACAAGCCTGGATAAATCCCGTTATACGGTTCGAGCTGTTTGCGCGAGCACGTGCAGGCGTAAGCGAGGCCGTGATTGAACAGGCTGTTGAGCACGTCCGCGTAGGCGTCGTGGCGATCGCTCTGGCGCACCATGTCGCCGTCCCATTCAAAGCCGTAGCTTTCCAGCGCCTTGAGAATCGCCGCTTGTGCGCCGGGTTCTTCGCGGGGCGGGTCGAGATCTTCCATGCGCACCAGCCAGCGACCGCCGACCGAGCGAGCGTCGAGGTAAGAGGCGAGGGCGGCAACCAGCGAACCGAAGTGCAAGTGGCCACTGGGGGTTGGGGCGAAGCGGCCGATGTAGGCGGGGGATGTTTTGGCAGTCATGGAGACGAAGCTACTTTTCAGGCTATACGCAGGTCAACCTGTGGGAGTGAGCCTGCTCGCGATAGCGGTGTGACATTCAACACCGATATCGACCGACCCACCGCTATCGCGAGCAGGCTCACTCCTACAAAAGGCAAAAGGCAGAAACAAAAACGGAGCGTTCGCACGCTCCGTTTTTCGTTCAGGTCGAGATTACTTGCCGACCTGCTTTTCCTTGATCTCAGCCAGGTTCTTGCAGTCGACGCACATGTCGGCGGTAGGACGGGCTTCAAGGCGCTTGACGCCGATCTCGATACCGCACGAATCGCACCAGCCGTATTCGCCGTCTTCGATCAGTTGCAGTGTCTTGTCGATCTTCTTGATCAGCTTGCGCTCGCGATCACGGGCACGCAGTTCAAGGGCGAACTCTTCTTCCTGACTGGCACGGTCGGCCGGGTCGGGAAAGTTGGCCGCTTCGTCCTTCATGTGATCAACAGTTCGGTCGACTTCCTGCATCAAGTCCAGTTTCCACTTGGTCAGGATCTTGGTGAAGTGCGCGCGCATGGGTTTGCCCATGTACTCTTCGTCTTTGGCCTGAACGTAAGGTTCGAAGCCACTGATCGCCGTTTGCTGCTGTTGCTTTGCTTGGGTGGGCATGAAATGGACCGCCTCTACTCTTGTAATCCATTGCGCAGGATTGCTCCATCACCGACACCTGCCGGCCCTGCGGCTGCAAGCGGGCGAACTTACCAGATCAATTCGGCCTGCGCTACTCCCGGATGTCGAGGCCCCGGCGGGTGGCGCTTGCAAATGTTTGGCAAGCCGTGTCTGGTGGTGCTGAAGACCTGTTCAATCACTGATTTTAGTCAATCCTGGAGCGTACGCTCATATCGTTACAGTCCAGCGTTCTTGAGGCTGTGACCGCTGCGGGTTCTCGCTCGTTCCGGCAGATGGGTAGAATCGTCTCTTTTTCCCTGCCGAAGGAAAACCAATGGCTCAGCCCTACAGTGCGCGCAGTCGTGCGATCGAACCGTTCCATGTGATGGCGCTGCTGGCGCGGGCCAATGAATTACAGGCTGAAGGCCACGACGTGATCCACCTGGAAATCGGCGAGCCGGACTTTACTACTGCCGAGCCGATCATCCGTGCCGGGCAGGCCGCTTTAACGGCGGGCAAGACCCGTTACACCGCTGCGCGCGGCATTCCTGAATTGCGCGAGGCGATTTCCGGTTTTTACCAATCGCGCTATGGCCTGAACATCGATCCGCGGCGGATTCTGATCACGCCGGGCGGTTCCGGTGCGCTGTTGCTGGCCAGTGCATTACTGGTCGATCCGGGGAAACACTGGCTGCTGGCGGATCCGGGTTATCCGTGTAACCGGCATTTTCTGCGCCTGGTGGAAGGTGCCGCGCAGCTTGTTCCTGTAGGGCCGGACGTGCGCTATCAGTTGACTCCGGATCTGGTCGAGCGTCATTGGGATCACGACAGCGTCGGTGCATTGGTCGCTTCGCCGGCCAACCCGACCGGGACGATCCTGACCCGCGATGAGCTGGCCGGGTTATCCACAGCCATCAAGGCGAAACACGGGCATCTGGTGGTGGACGAGATCTATCACGGTCTGACTTACGGCACCGATGCGGCGAGCGTGCTGGAAGTCGATGACAGCGCTTTTGTGTTGAACAGTTTCTCCAAATATTTCGGCATGACCGGCTGGCGTCTCGGCTGGCTGGTGGCGCCGGATGCTGCCGTCAGCGAGCTGGAAAAACTGGCGCAGAACCTCTACATCAGCGCGCCGAGCATGGCCCAATATGCGGCGTTGGCCTGTTTCGAACCGGACACCATCGCCATTCTGGAAGAGCGCCGAACCGAATTTGGTCGCCGCCGTGATTTCCTCCTGCCAGCGTTGCGCGAGTTGGGTTTCAACATCGCCGTGGAGCCGGAAGGCGCGTTCTATCTTTACGCCGATATCAGCCAGTTCGGCGGCGATGCCTTCGCGTTCTGCCGACATTTTCTCGAAACCGAACATGTAGCGTTCACCCCGGGTCTGGATTTCGGTCGCTATCAGGCCAGCCACCATGTGCGTTTTGCCTACACGCAAAACCTCCCTCGCTTACAGGAAGCGGTGGAGCGTATTGCCCGTGGTTTGAAGAGCTGGCAAGGCTGATGCGCTTTTATCCTGCTCTGGAAGAGGCGCGACTGATCCGTCGTTACAAGCGTTTTCTCGCCGATATCGAAACCGTTGACGGCGAGTTGCTGACCATTCACTGCCCGAACACTGGTTCGATGCTCAACTGTCAGGTCGAAGGCGGGCAGGTCTGGTTCAGCCGCTCAAATGACCCGAAACGTAAATTACCGGGCACTTGGGAAATTGGTGAAACCCCGCAGGGTCGGTTGTTTTGCGTGAATACCGCACGGGCCAACGGTTTGGTCGAGGAGGCGCTGCAGGCCGGCGTCATCAGCGAGTTGAACGGCTTTACCGCATTGAAACGTGAAGTCGCATACGGGCAGGAAAAGAGCCGAATCGACTTCCGCCTCGAATACCCGAGCGGCCCGGCTTATGTTGAAGTGAAAAGCGTCACCCTCGGTTTCGACGGCACCGCCGTGGCGGCGTTTCCCGATGCGGTGACCCAGCGCGGCGCCAAGCATTTGCGTGAATTGGCGCATCTGGCGCGGGACGGCATTCGGGCGGTGCAGTTGTATTGCGTCAATCTGACCGGGATTGACGCGGTGCGGCCGGCGAAGGAAATCGATTCGGCCTACGCCGATGCGCTTCTCGAAGCGGTGGCTTGTGGCGTTGAGGTGCTGGCGTATGGCGTGCGGCTGGACCATGAAGAGATGGTCATCGACCGGCGTCTCGACGTGCTGCTTAACGGTTAAACATCGATCCACAGCCCTTGCGCATCTTCCCGGCAAGAAATGGCGGTGAGTGCTTGCCCGGCGCAAGGCCCGGCGACGCATTCACCGTCCTCGATCAGAAACAGTGCGCCGTGGGTGGCGCACTGGATCAGGCTGTTGCTCGGGTCGAGAAACCGGTCGGGTTGCCATTCCAGGCCCACGCCCCGGTGCGGGCAGCGATTGAGGTAGACATAGGCCTGACCATTGCGACGCACGGCAAACAGCTTTTTTCCGTCGATCTCGAATCCACGACTTTTCGCTTCGGCCAGATCGGCGCCTGCGCAGAGAAGCTTCATGACTATCCTCTAGTGTCCGCTCGTGTCTGGATATGTCCGAGCTTGACGTTTAAATGCAAACAATTATCAAATGGCGGCCTTCACCCGCAGGCATCTGGCAGATGTCGAGGATACTTGGCCTGCCATCCGGATGCCCGGGAAAAAACCTTATTCAAGGAAGCTGTGTATGCGCCTGAGTACCCGCGTTGCCGTGCTGTGTGTCGGACTTTTGGTCAGCCACCAGGCTGCAGCGGCCGATTTGCCGCAACGTTGGGTCAGCGCCGGCGGTGCGCTGTCGGAGTGGGTAACGGCATTGGGCGGCGAGTCGAAACTGGTTGGCGTCGATACCACCAGCCAGCATCCGGATTCGTTGAAGGCGCTACCGAGTATTGGTTATCAGCGCAGTCTGTCCGCTGAGGGCATTCTCAGTTTGCGCCCGGATATCCTGATCGGCACCGAAGAAATGGGCCCGCCACCGGTACTGTCGCAGGTAAAAGCGGCCAAGGTTCAGGTGGCGTTGTTTTCGGCTCAGCCAGATCTGCCAACGCTGGAGAAAAACGTTACTCATTTGGGCCAATTGCTCGGCGCACAGGCTCAGGCCGCGCAAATGCTGCACAGTTATCAACAGCAACTCGATGCGCAGAAGGCCCGGGTTACTGAAGTGCAGACCAAACAAAAAGCACCGGGTGTGTTGCTGTTGCTTGGACATGCCGGTGGCAAGCCATTGATTGCTGGCAAGGACACCGCCGCCGACTGGTTGCTGCAACAGGCGGGCGGACATAACCTGGCGACGCACACGGGTTACAAGCCGTTTTCCGTGGAATCCCTTGCCAGTCTCGATCCTGAAGTGCTGGTGTTCGCCGACCGTGCATTGACCGGTGAGGCGGCGAAAGCGGCGCTGTTCAAGGAAAACCCGATTCTCAATTCAAGTCGCGCCGCGAAGACCGGGCGTGTGCTGGAGCTGGATCCGACCCTGCTGGTCGGTGGGCTCGGGCCGCGTTTGCCAGCGGCGCTGAAAACCCTGACTGACGGTTTCTATCCGGCCAAGAGCGGCCAATGACCACACTGGTAAAACCCCGTGACTTGTTCATTGGCCTGACGCTCCTGTGTTTATTGGCGATCTGGCTATCGTTGGCACTCGGGCCTGTCAGTCTGCCGCTGTTCGACACGTTGCGTGCCGCGCTACGCATGCTTGGTGTGCCGTTGGCACCGGACGGACTGGAGCAGGCTGAGCTGATCCTTGGGCAGATTCGTCTGCCGCGAACGCTGCTGGGACTGGCAGTGGGCGGTGTGCTGGCGTTGTCCGGCGTGGCGATGCAGGGCTTGTTTCGTAATCCGCTGGCCGATCCGGGACTGGTCGGTGTTTCCAGCGGTGCGGCATTGGGCGCAGCGATCGCGATTGTCGGCGGTGCTTTTTTTGGCGGCCTGCCGGAATGGATCGGGCCGTATCTGCTGTCGGTCTGCGCGTTTCTCGGCGGCCTCGGCGTGACGGCGCTGGTGTATCGACTGGGTCGCCGTAATGGCCAGACCAACGTCGCGACCATGTTGCTGGCGGGCATCGCACTGACGGCGCTGGCCGGTTCGGCGGTGGGGCTGTTCACTTATCTGGCGGATGACGCGACCTTGCGTACGCTGACGTTCTGGAACCTCGGCAGTCTCAACGGCGCCAGTTACGCGCGGTTGTGGCCATTGCTGATCATCAGCACCGGCGTGGCGTTGTGGTTGCCACGTCGCGCAAAAGCGCTGAATGCCTTGCTGCTCGGGGAATCCGAGGCTGGTCATTTGGGCATTGATGTCGAGCGGCTCAAGCGTGAATTGGTGTTTTGCACGGCGCTGGGGGTTGGCGCAGCAGTGGCGGCCGCCGGGATGATCGGTTTTGTCGGGCTGGTGGTGCCGCATCTGGTGCGCTTGCTGGCGGGGCCGGATCACAAAGTGTTGCTGCCGGCCTCCGTGCTGGCGGGGGCGAGCCTGTTGCTGTTGGCTGATCTGGTCGCGCGGCTGGCGCTGGCACCGGCAGAGTTGCCGATCGGCATCGTCACCGCGTTTATCGGTGCGCCGTTCTTCCTCTATTTGCTGCTGCGAGGGCGTGCCTGATGTTGCGTGCGCAGAATCTGCACATCCAGCGTGGTCGCAAGGCTGTGCTCAGCGATGTCTCGTTGCAGCTCGAACCGGGTCAAGTGCTCGGTGTGCTTGGGCCGAACGGTGCTGGCAAAAGTACGTTACTCGGTGCCTTGTGCGGTGAGCTGGCAGCGAGCGCGGGCGGAGTTTCGCTCGATGGGCAAGCGTTGAGTCACTGGACTGGCCCGCAGCGCGCGCAACGACTGGCGGTGTTGCCTCAGGTGTCGACCCTGGACTTTGCTTTTCGCGTTGAGGAAGTGGTCGGCATGGGCCGCTTGCCTTGGCAAAGCGGGCGGGTGCGGGATGCCGAAATCATCGCACAGGCATTGACGGCAGCGGATGCCGGGCACTTGAGCGGTCGCAGTTATCTGGCGTTGTCCGGGGGCGAGCGTCAGCGTGTGCATCTGGCGCGGGTGCTCGCGCAGCTTTGGCCGGGGCAGGCCGGACAGACGCTGCTGCTGGATGAACCAACGTCAATGCTCGATCCGCTGCATCAACACACGACACTGCAGGCCGTACGCGAGTTTGCCGATCGTGGCGCGGCGGTGTTGGTGATCCTGCATGATCTGAATCTGGCGGCGCGTTATTGTGATCGCATTCTGCTGCTGGAGGGTGGGCGTCCGGTGGCGCTGGATACACCGCAGCAGGTTTTGCGTCCGGACACGCTTCAGGCCGTATTCGGTCTCGAAGTGTTGGTGCAGCCGCACCCGGAGCGCGGGCATCCGCTGATCATCGCCCGCTGACAGGATCCTTGAGGTGATGGCATGCGTGGGTTGTGGTTGTTGGCGGTGATGTTACTTGCGGGGTGTCAGCATGTTGCGGCGCCACCGCCGATCAATGGCGAGATTCGCGACCTGCACAGCGGTCAGGTGCTGACGGCACAGCAGTTGCTGACGGGTCTTGCCGAGCCTGAGCGGCTGATCATTGGTGAGCAGCATGACAACGCCGATCAACACGCTGCGCAATTGTGGCTGTTGCGCTCGCTCGGTGAGCAGCGGCCGCAGGGCAGTCTGCTATTGGAAATGCTCACGCCGGATCAGCAGCCTCGCGTTGATCAAGTGCGCCAGGCGAAAACGCCGCCCGCTGACCTGCCGGGTGCATTGGCCTGGGAGGACGGCTGGGACTGGAATCTCTATGGACCCATTGTCCGCTTCGCGCTGACTCAGCCGTATCCACTGCTGGCGGCGAATTTGAACAGCGCTGAAATCCGCACCTTCTATCGTGATCCACCTGTGCTTAACGGGGATCGCAGCAATACAGCATCCGTGAAAGCTGTTTTGCTGGAGCAGATCAGCGATTCCCACTGTGGCCTGCTGCCCGAATCACAGATGCCGGCGATGCTCGCCGTTCAGCAACAACGTGATCGGCGTATGGCCGAACGTCTGCTGGCGGCTCCTTCACCTTCAGTCCTGCTGGCCGGTGCGTGGCATGCGCGCAAGGACGTCGGCGTGCCGTTGCATGTTGTGGATCTGGGCGCCGCCCAGGCACCCACCGTGTTGCTGTTGGCGGAGCAGGGCGCCGAAGTGACCGCCGCGATGGCCGACTACGTTTGGTACACGCCGGCCACGCCAAAACAGGATTACTGCGAGCAGATGCGTAAACAGTTCGGCAAATGACTTTTCCACAGGCAAAAAAAGACCCGGTAAAAACCGGGTCAAATAACCGTGATTAGCCTGATGAGGAGATAATCTGAGAGTCCGAACCAAGGGCTTTTCAGAATATCGACTGATCTCGCGACCAGTTGTGATAATCATAGCGATTCTCATTACCGAGTCAACAACTGTTTTTCCGTTTCTTTGAAATCGTCTTGAAAATGGTCGGTACGCCCCGCAAACAAAGACTTTTAGCATTGACCTTCAGTCGGTGTCATTTGCGTGATCTGCCGATTCAACTGGCCGATCCGCCGTGCCATGCTCTCGATCAGGCTGTGGGCGATCTTTGGATTGGTGCGGGTCATGCTCAAAAAATGATCACCGGGAATCAGCATCACCGTGCTCGGTTCTCGTGCGATCACCGTGGCGTTGCGTGGCTCGCCAGTAAACACGGCCATGGCACCGAAAATCTCGTCTTTGGCCACATCTCCCACCTTATGCCCGTCGACAAACGCTTCGGCATGTCCGTCGATGATCACGAACACGTGATCAGCCGCGTCCCCTTGGTTGATGAGGATTTCACCCGCCTCGACCCGTTTGAAGCCATTGGTGCTGCGAAACTCGCGCGGTTTCAGTTCCGCGACGGCATGGGCGAGGATCGCCATCTGCCCCAGCAGATACTCTAGAAACTGGTCTGTCCGATGAGCGTCGGCATACACATGCTGGAAAACCTCACGGCGCCAATAGGGCGTCAAGCGCAACGCCCCGTCACTGCACAAACGGCAATCAGCCCAGTCCTCACCTTGCTGAAGGCCGATCAAATCGCCGTCCTGCCAATAAAACAGCGGACGGGCGCCGATACAGCCGTTGATCATCCCTTCATTCAGCATGAATAGCTGATCGGCGGGTAACTGCGTCAGCAAATCATCCGCCGCCTCCAGTTCCAGCATTGGACCGCAAGGCGCCAAATCGCGCAGCCACAGTGCGGGCAAGCTCTGCAAACGGTTGATCAAGGCATCGGCGCAGGCCGATTGTTCCCCCAGTAAATACATGACGGTCAATGCCCGTTCAGTTCTTGTGGCGCGAGGAAATGGCTTCGAGTTGCTTGTTGAGGGCGTCCTTGCGTTCGGCAGGGATGTCGTTCCAGTGCACATCCATCAGCGCGCCTTCGATCGCATACAACAACACCTTCGATGCGCGAAACCCGCGGGTACGCACGGCCCGGTAGGCGTCCACCGCGCCCAGGCGACGCAAGTCCGAGGCGCTGTGGATGCCCACGGCATGCAGCCATTGCGCCGACGTCTTGCCAAGATTCTTCAGGTGTTGCAGTTCATCATTCATCAAGCCTCCTTGCGACGGCCGAATGGTGCGTGGGCGAGCTTCTCAGGAGTGTAGCCATCAGTAGGAAAAGCGTGATTGTTTGGTCGGATTCAACGCAAACGCTTCTAAGAAAGGGCGCTTGAACGGCCTGCGAACGCAGAAAGAAGGGGAAAAAACACATATCAATGTAGGCGTGAGCCTGCTCGCGATAGCGGACTGGCAGGCACACATGTGTTTAATGTTAGACCGCTATCGCGAGCAGGCTCACGCCTACAGGGTGGGCGTCGTGTCAGAGGGGAGGCGACTATCAGCGGGTGCGATAGCGCAGGCGCGTACCGAAATTCATCGACATCAGAATCTCGTCAGCGCTCAGTTCCGGCGGGAAGTAAGCCCCAGAAATCTGCGCGTGAGCCAGGCTCGCGCCTTCCAGCGACGCATTGCGGAAATCGATGCCTCGCAGATCGGCAGAACGGAAATACGCGTCCCTGAAATCCACGCCATCGGCATTCAGTTCGCGCAAATCAAGACCACGGAAATCGCCGCCGACCATGTCGATCGGGCCATCTTGTGGGCGCTCTTTGTTGAAACCTGTGATGTCGTCTTTGTGCAGCAAGGCATATAGCGGGGTGTCGAGAAGTTTCGGCTGGCTCATGTCATATCACCGTTGGTTTTATGACGCCAGTATAGTGCCACTATTTGGCGGCCGTGAAGCAAGCGTGGGCTTCACGGCCGAAATAGTTTTTTACAGGCCTGGCAGGCGTTGACGAATCTGCGCGACCACGGTGTCCAGCGTGCCGGATTCATTGGTCTGTACGCGTTTGCTGCGCAGGATTTCTTCCGGCGTCAGCGCTTCGCGATTGGCCTGCTGCGCTTCGATCACCGCCAGGGTGGCGTCGGACGGATCCTTTTGGTCGGCCTGACGAATCGCCAGCCAGCTCTCGATCACCGCTTGTGGCGCGTTGCAATCGAGGATCAGGAATGGCGTGCCGGTGGCTTCGGCAATTTTTGCCGCGTTGTCGCGTTGTTCGCGCTTCAGGTAAGTCGCGTCGATCACCACCGGGAAACCGGCGTGCAGGATTACTTCAGCGATTTCATGCAGACGCGCGTAAGTGGCGGCGCTGGCGTCGGCACTGTAAATGCCGGCCTGCACATCATTAGCAACAGTTTGTTCACCGAACAGGCGCTTGCGTTCTACGTCCGAACGCAGACGGATGGCACCCAGCGCTTCGACCAGACGCATGGCCACGTGGCTCTTGCCGACAGCGGAAACACCGTGGGTGATTGCCATGAAGCGCGATGGAATGGTGCTGTAGCTTTCCGCCAGGTTGGCGTAGTTGCGGTACTGGCGCAGGGTGGTGGCGCGCTGCACCGGGGTCGCGTCAGCCGGCATGCTGAACAGGGCAACCTTGGCACGCACCAGTGCACGGTAGGCTTTATAGAAGTTCAGCACTTCCAGGCCCTGATAGTCGCCAGTCAGCTCCAGATATTGGCTGATGAAGCGGCGCGCCAGGGATTTCAGACCACGGTCTTCCAGGTCCATCGCGAGGAAACCGGTGTCGGCCCAGACGTCAGTGAAGCGGAACGGTTCGTTGAACTCGATGCAGTCGAAGATCACCACTTTGCCGTCGATGACCGTGGCGTTGCCCAAGTGGATATCGCCGTGGCATTCACGGGTAAAACCCTCGGTCTTGCGCTGAGCGAACAGTGGCTTGAGACGTTCGAAGCTGCTTTCGGCCCAGGCTTTCAGTGCCTCGAGTTGCAGCAGATCGTTTTTGTCGCTGAGAAACGGCAGGATCTGTTCGAAGTTTTGCGAGACCGGCGCCATCACGCTGTCCGGGGTGCCGGCGTCGTGTTCGGCCGGGACCTTTGGCGCGGTGAGGTGGAAGCGTGCGATCTGCTCGGCCATCTCGTCGATGTGCCGAGTGGTCAGCTCACCGTTGGCTTGCAAGGTGCTGAGCAAACCGCTCTGCGGGAATTGACGCATTTTCAGTACGTATTCGATGGCCGGACCGTCGCCGCCCAGTTGCGGTGCTTCAAGGCTGCCGGTGACTGGCAACACTTCCAGATACAAATCATCGGTCAGGCGCTGGTTCAAACGCAGCTCTTCCGCACAGAAATGCGCGCGCGATTCGAGGCCAGTGAAGTCGAGGAAGCCGAAATTAACCGGCTTCTTCACTTTATAAGCGAAGGGACCGGTGAGGATCACCCACGAGATATGGGTTTCGATGACCTGAAACCCTTCGACAGGGTGCGGGTAGAGGGCCGGGTTTTGCAGGGCAGCGATCAGAGACTGGCTCACGGGCGATCCTTCAGAGACTGGGGGAAATTCGAGGCCGCCATTATGGCCGCTCGCCAGCCCGACGCAAACCTCGGAGCGCTCCTGTTGAGGATGAATAAAGTGCGTATAATCCGCCGCCATGACTCGAACTCGATCCCCCCGTACCAAGAAAAAACCACCCTCCAAGGGCCTTAGCCCATGGTTGAGCTGGGCCATTAAACTCAGTCTGGTCGGCCTTGTCGTGCTGGCTGGCTTCGCCGTTTACCTCGATGCCGTGGTGCAGGAGAAGTTCTCCGGCAAGCGCTGGACCATCCCGGCCAAGGTTTACGCGCGGCCGCTCGAGCTGTTCGTCGGACAAAAGCTCAGCAAGGACGACTTCCTTACCGAACTCGATGCCCTCGGTTATCGCCGCGAAGCCGTGAGCAATGGCCCCGGCGCGGCAGCCGTTAGCGGCAACACCGTCGATTTGAATACCCGTGGCTTCCAGTTCTATGAAGGCCTGGAAAAACCGCAGCCGGTGCGCGTGCGTTTCTCTGGCGATTATGTGGCTGAGCTGTCAGCGACCAACGGTTCGAAATTGTCTGTGGTGCGCCTCGAACCGCTGATGATCGGTGGTATTTATCCGAAAAATCTCGAAGACCGCATTCTGATCAAGCTCGATCAAGTGCCGCCATATCTGCTCGAAACTCTGGTTGCCGTGGAAGACCGCGATTACTACAGCCACTGGGGCGTGTCGCCGAAGTCGATTGCCCGCGCTATCTGGGTCAACACCTCGGGCGGCAAGATGACGCAGGGCGGCAGTACGCTGACCCAGCAGTTGGTGAAAAACTTCTACCTGACCAACGAACGCAGCCTGACCCGCAAACTCACCGAAGCGATGATGGCGATGCTGCTGGAGCTGCATTACGACAAGAAGGAAATCCTTGAGGCCTACCTCAATGAAGTCTTTGTCGGACAGGACGGTCAACGTGCGGTCCACGGTTTCGGTCTGGCCAGTCAGTTCTTCTTCGGTCAGCCGTTGTCCGAGCTGAAACTGCATCAGGTGGCGTTGCTGGTCGGCATGGTCAAAGGCCCGTCTTACTACAACCCGCGTCGCAACCCGGAGCGTGCGCTGGAGCGGCGCAACCTGGTGCTCGACGTGCTTGAGCAGCAAGGCGTGGCGACGGCCGAGCAAGTGGCCGCAGCGAAGAGCATGCCGTTGGGCGTGACCACTCGTGGCAAACTGGCCGACAGTTCGTTCCCGGGCTTCATCGATCTGGTCAAACGTCAGTTGCGTGAAGACTATCGCGACGAAGACTTGACCGAAGAAGGCCTGCGCATCTTCACCAGCTTCGACCCGATCCTGCAGATGAAAGCCGAGGCGTCGGTCAACGACACCTTTAAACGTCTGTCCGGGCGCAAAGGCTCTGATGACGTGGAAGCGGCGATGGTCGTGACCAATCCGGAAACCGGTGAAGTCCAGGCGATGATCGGCAGCCGTCAGGCCAGTTATGCCGGGTTCAACCGCGCACTGGATGCCGTGCGACCGATCGGCTCGTTGATCAAGCCTGCGGTTTATCTGACTGCGCTGGAAAAACCGAGCCAGTACACCCTGACCAGTTGGCTGTCGGACGACCCGTTGTCGGTCAAAGGCGCGAACGGTCAGGTGTGGAAACCGCAGAACTACGACCGTCGCTCCCACGGCACCGTGTTCCTTTATCAGGGGCTCGCGCATTCCTACAACCTTTCGACTTCGCGTCTAGGTCTGGAAGTTGGTGTGCCGAATGTGCTCAAGACCTTGGGTCGTCTGGGTGTGACGCGCGAATTTCCTGCATTCCCGTCGATGTTGCTCGGTGCCGGTGGCATGACCCCGATCGAAGTCGCGACCATGTACCAGACGCTGGCCAACGGTGGTTTCAATACGCCGATGCGCGGTATTCGCAGTGTGCTGACCGCCGAGGGCGAACCGCTCAAGCGTTATCCGTTCCAGATCGAGCAGCGCTTCGATCCGGCGTCCATCTATCTGATCCAGAACGCCATGCAGCGCGTGATGCGTGAAGGTACCGGCAGCTCGGTTTATAACGTGTTGCCGAAGACTTTGACGCTGGCGGGCAAGACCGGTACCAGTAACGATTCCCGTGACAGCTGGTTCGCCGGTTTCAGTCAGGATCTGCTGGCGGTGGTCTGGCTGGGGCGCGATGACAACGGCAAGACGCCGTTCACCGGGGCCACCGGTGCGTTGCAGGTCTGGACCAGTTTCATGCGCAAGGCCGATCCGCTACCGCTGGACATGCCGCAGCCGGACAATGTCGTACAGGCTTGGGTCGATTCGCGTACCGGGCAGGGCTCCGATGCCAACTGTCCGGGGGCGGTGCAGATGCCGTATATTCGCGGCAGCGAACCGCCACCCGGCGCCGCGTGTGCGGGCGAAACGCCTGCCTCCGGCGAGTCGGTGATGGATTGGGTCAAGGGCTGGATGAATTAAGCAAAGAGGGTTTCAAGTGAACAAGTGGTTGATTCCAGCGGTGACCGCCGTGGCTTTGCTCAGCGGCTGCTCTACCGTACAGCGTGGTTCGATTCCGGTTGTTGACTCCGGTACTGCGGTGTCCAACAGCGAACGTATTTCGGCCAATGGCGGCTTTCGTCAAACCACCGTAAAGCGTCCTGCGCAAGCGCAGACTCAAGCGATTCCGCAAGGCGATACCGGCGTGGTGGTGATGGTGCCGGGTGGCGGCGCGACAACGTCCGCGCCGATCAGCTCTTCGCCGATTGTGCCGGGCCCTGCGTCCGGTGGTATCACGGCAGGCCCGTACAACCCTTCAGCGATTGATTCTGCGCCGGTCAACACGGGCAGCTACAGCATGCCGTCGACACCGAGCGGTATTCCCTCGGCTAGCAGCGGCGGTGGCCTGTCGGCGGATGAGCAACTGGACGGCCCGGTACTCGCCTTGCTGACGACAGCTCAACAGCAACAGGCCGGCGGTGACCTCAACGGTGCGTCCTCCAGTCTGGAGCGTGCTCAGCGTGTTGCCCCGCGTGAGCCGCAAGTGCTTTATCGCTTGGCGCAGGTGCGCATGGCCCAAGGTGATGCGCCACAAGCGGAGCAATTCGCTCGTCGCGCGCTGACCATGGCCAACGGTCGTCCGGACCTGCAAGCCAACCTGTGGGAAATCATCGCTCAGTCCCGTGAGAAACAAGGCGATTCCGCCGGTGCCGCTCAGGCCCGTCAGAAGGCCAAGGTTTCGCTGTAATGGATGCTCGTTTCCCGAAAATCGCCGATCAGCTGTTGCTGATCGAGCGTGAACTGCGCACTCAAGGCTGGTGGGACGAGGTTCAGCCGTCGGTGGAAGCGTTGAGCAGTGTCGAGCCGTTTTCGGTCGATACGCTCGACTTCGAGCAATGGCTGCAATGGATCTTCCTGCCGAAGATGAAATACATCCTTGAGCAGGATCTGCCGTTGCCGAACGCCTCGGGCATCCAGGAAATGGCTGAAATGGTCTTCGCCCAGCGCAACTTGCAGGGCAAGGATCGTCAGCTTCAGGTGTTGCTCAAAGAGTTTGACCTTTTGATCACTGCCTCGCGCTAATACCGATTCTGTGTAGGAACTGCCGAAGGCTGCGATCTATTGATCTTTAAAGTCAAAAGATCGCAGCCTCGTTTCACTCGACAGCTCCTACAGTCCTGCAGATGGCTATTGGCAATTCTCGGCTATCTGTTTCTGAGCCTCGACAATGCGTTCCTGACGCTGCGCATCATCCAGCCGTCGCATCTGTCCCTCCACTTCTTCCCTCAAACGCGGATTGTTCTGCAATTGCGCAAGGTTTGTGCGTGCCTGCTCGCAAAACTGCTTGAGCTGCGCCTGTTGGTCGGCCACCTGTTTCTTCACTTTGTTGTCGATAGTCTTCTGGTCACCGAGTACACCGCTGCCCGGCATTGCCGCCGGTGTGGTCGGAGGCGAGGAGGGCGTCTGCATTGTCGTCGATGGCTGACCCGGTGGCGGCTGCGCATCGAAGTGCGTGACACCCTGGGCATCGACCCATTTGTAGATTTGAGCGGCCATGCACCATGGGCTGAGGCCGATCAGCAGAGTAAGGAGGAGCGTTCGCATGCTGATTCCTTGGCAAAAATGCGCAATTGACACTAACAGAGTAGCGGTTTTCAGGTTTTTTCTTGCGTTCTCATGTGCTTACCCACAATTAACCACATAGACGGCTTGACTTGGAGAGGGCGAAACAGAAGAATCCAAAGTCCGCTGTAGAGGGACTGCCAGAAGCAGACCCACTCGGTAGATCATGAGGCGCACATCCGCGCCGACCTGTTACACCCGCAACGCGTTACCTCGCGCTGGGTGGGAAAGGCCCGCAACACTTGGGACGATCCCAATACTTGCTCAGTCAGTGCTGACGTAGTCGGCGACCACCGTCGCTCATGCTCTGCCGAGAAGTAAACCTATTAAGACCCGCCCCTTTTTTGTGGACGGTATTCTGGCGTTTTAGAGGTGAACAACGTGGAGCTTTTATCTGGCGGTGAGATGCTCGTCCGCTTTTTGCGTGACGAAGGCGTCAAATATATCTACGGGTACCCGGGTGGTGCTCTCCTGCATGTTTACGATGCCCTGTTCAAAGAACCGGAAGTGACTCACATCCTGGTTCGTCACGAACAAGCGGCAACCCATATGGCTGACGGTTATGCCCGTGCCACCGGTAAAGCCGGCGTGGTATTGGTGACGTCCGGTCCTGGCGCCACAAACGCCATCACCGGTATCGCGACCGCCTATATGGACTCGATTCCAATGGTGATCATTTCCGGTCAGGTGCCAAGCACCATGGTCGGCACCGACGCGTTCCAGGAAACCGACATGATCGGTATCTCCCGGCCGATCGTGAAGCACAGCTTCATGATCAAGCACGCCTCGGAAATCCCGGAAGTCATGAAGAAGGCGTTCTACCTGGCGCAATCCGGTCGTCCGGGCCCGGTCGTGGTCGATATCCCGAAAGACATGACCAACCCGGCCGAGAAGTTCGAATACATCTTCCCGAAGAAAGCCAAGCTGCGTTCCTACAGCCCGGCCGTTCGTGGTCACTCCGGGCAAATCCGCAAGGCAGCAGAAATGCTTCTGGCGGCCAAGCGTCCGGTCATGTACTCCGGTGGCGGCGTCATTCTCGGCAACGGTTCCGCACCGCTGACCGAACTGGCGAAAATGCTCAACCTGCCCGTGACCAACACGTTGATGGGCCTGGGTGGTTTCCCGGGGACTGATCGTCAGTTCATCGGCATGCTCGGCATGCACGGCAGTTACACCGCCAACCTGGCGATGCACCATGCTGACGTGATCCTGGCAGTGGGCGCGCGTTTCGACGATCGCGTGATCAACGGCGCGGCGAAGTTCTGTCCGAATGCCAAGATCATTCACATCGACATCGACCCGGCTTCGATTTCCAAGACCATCAAGGCCGACGTGCCAATCGTGGGTCCGGTGGAGAGCGTCCTGACCGAAATGGTCGCGATCCTCAAGGAAATCGGCGAGACCCCGAACAAGGAGTCTGTGGCCAGTTGGTGGAAGCAGGTGGATGAATGGCGCGGTGATCGCGGCCTGTTCCCTTATGAAAAGGGTGACGGCAGCCTGATCAAGCCGCAGACCGTGATCGAAACCCTCTGCGAAGTGACCAAAGGCGATGCCTTCATCACTTCCGACGTGGGTCAGCACCAGATGTTCGCTGCGCAGTACTACACGTTCAACAAGCCGAATCGCTGGATCAACTCCGGTGGTCTGGGCACCATGGGCTTCGGTTTCCCGGCGGCCATGGGCATCAAGTTGAGCTTCCCGGATGACGACGTTGCCTGCGTCACCGGCGAAGGCAGTATCCAGATGAACATCCAGGAACTGTCGACCTGCCTGCAATATGGCTTGCCAGTCAAAATCGTCATCCTGAACAACGGTGTTCTGGGGATGGTTCGTCAGTGGCAGGACATGAGCTACGGCAGCCGTCACTCGCACTCCTACATGGAATCGCTGCCTGACTTCGTCAAGTTGGCTGAAGCCTACGGCCACGTTGGCGTACGCATCACTGAATCGAAAGATTTGAAGTCGAAGATGGCAGAAGCGTTCGCCATGAAGGATCGCCTGGTCGTGATCGATATTTCGGTCGACACCAGCGAGCACGTCTACCCGATGCAGATCAAAGACGGCTCGATGCGCGATATGTGGCTGAGCAAGACGGAGCGTACTTAATCATGCGGCACATTATTTCCTTGCTTCTGGAAAACGAACCCGGCGCTTTGTCTCGCGTAGTCGGCCTGTTCTCGCAGCGCAACTACAACATCGAAAGCCTGACTGTGGCCCCGACCGAAGACCCGACCCTGTCGCGTCTGACGCTGACCACTGTGGGTCACGATGAAGTCATCGAGCAGATCACCAAAAACCTGAACAAGCTGATCGAAGTGGTCAAGCTGGTGGACCTCTCGGAAAGCGCTCACATCGAGCGCGAACTGATGCTGGTCAAGGTCAAGGCCACTGGCGCCCAGCGCGCCGAGATCAAACGCACCACCGATATTTACCGTGGACAGATCGTCGACGTCAGCGCCAGCGTGTATACCGTTCAATTGACCGGTACCAGCGACAAGCTCGACAGCTTCATTCAGTCCATCGGCACCGCATCGATTCTGGAAACCGTCCGTAGCGGCGTGACCGGCATTGCCCGCGGCGACAAAGTACTCAGCATCTAAACCAAATTAGCGAATGGCCTGAACGGCCTGGATATAAAGGGGAAATTCATGAAAGTTTTCTACGATAAAGACTGCGACCTGTCGATCATCCAGGGCAAGAAAGTTGCCATCATCGGTTACGGTTCCCAGGGCCACGCCCAAGCGTGCAACCTGAAAGACTCCGGTGTCGACGTTACCGTTGGTCTGCGTAAAGGTTCGGCCACTGTTGCCAAAGCTGAAGCTCACGGCCTGAAAGTGACCGACGTTGCTTCCGCTGTTGCTGCGGCCGACCTGGTCATGATCCTGACCCCGGACGAATTCCAGTCCTCGCTGTACAAAAACGAAATCGAGCCGAACATCAAGAAAGGCGCCACCCTGGCCTTCTCCCACGGCTTCGCGATCCACTACAACCAGGTTGTTCCGCGTGCCGACCTCGACGTGATCATGATCGCGCCGAAAGCTCCGGGTCACACCGTACGTTCCGAGTTCGTCAAGGGCGGCGGTATCCCTGACCTGATCGCTATCTACCAGGACGCCTCGGGCAACGCCAAAAACGTTGCGCTGTCCTACGCCGCTGGCGTTGGTGGCGGTCGTACCGGCATCATCGAAACCACCTTCAAGGACGAGACCGAAACCGACCTGTTCGGCGAACAAGCCGTTCTGTGTGGCGGTACCGTTGAACTGGTAAAAGCCGGTTTCGAAACCCTGGTTGAAGCTGGCTACGCGCCGGAAATGGCCTACTTCGAGTGCCTGCACGAACTGAAACTGATCGTTGACCTCATGTACGAAGGCGGTATCGCCAACATGAACTACTCGATCTCCAACAACGCTGAGTACGGCGAGTACGTGACCGGTCCGGAAGTGATCAACGCCGAATCCCGTCAGGCCATGCGCAACGCCCTGAAACGTATTCAGGACGGCGAATACGCCAAAATGTTCATCAGCGAAGGCGCAACCGGCTACCCTTCGATGACCGCAAAGCGTCGTAACAACGCCGCTCACGGTATCGAAGTCATCGGCGAGCAACTGCGCTCCATGATGCCGTGGATCGGTGCCAACAAGATCGTCGACAAAGCCAAAAACTAAGTCGTTGTCCCTTGTATGAAAAAACGCGGCCTCGGCCGCGTTTTTTCGTTTGAGGCGGTGGTTCTGGTATAAAGCTGCAGCGTTTGTGGCCGAACTGTCGTCCTCAAGCACCTGTCGAATTTTCTTCAAACCGTTGCAAGGTAATGTCCATGAGCGAACGTCCCGAAGAGCCGAACAAGGCTTCTGACGCCGAAAGCCTGTTGCCCATCGATGAGCACATCGAAGAAGGGCACGACGCAGAAGGTCGTAAAGTCCGGCATCGTGGTATCTATCTGCTGCCGAACCTGTTCACCACTGCGAACCTGTTCGCAGGGTTTTACTCCATCATCAACTCGATGAGCGCCCAGGCTGCGTTGAGTGCCGGTGATTCGGCGAACGCGAGCAAGTATTTTGCGTTCGCCGCGATCGCGATTTTCGTCGCCATGGTGCTCGACGGCCTCGACGGTCGTGTCGCGCGCATGACCAATACGCAAAGTGCCTTTGGCGCCGAGTACGACTCGCTGTCGGATATGGTCGCGTTCGGTGTTGCACCGGCGTTGCTGGCATTCGGTTGGGCGTTGGGCGACATGGGCAAGGTCGGCTGGATGGTTGCCTTCATCTATGTAGCAGGCGCGGCGTTGCGTCTGGCGCGTTTCAATACGCAGGTTGGCACGGCGGATAAACGTTATTTCATTGGTCTGGCCAGCCCGGCAGCGGCCGGTGTGGTGGCGGGGATTGTCTGGGCATTCAGTGATTACGGGATCCAGGGTTCGAAGATGTCGTTCCTGGTCGCGCTGATGGTCGCGGCTGCTGGGATGCTGATGGTCAGCAACATCAAGTACAACAGCTTTAAAGAGCTGGACTTGAAGGGGCGCGTACCGTTTGTGGCGATCCTTGCGGTGGTGCTGGTGTTCGCCGTGGTCTTCAGTGATCCGCCGCGCATTCTGTTGCTGGTGTTCCTCGCTTACGCGGCTTCCGGCCCGGTTCAGTACCTGTTGCATCTTCGTCGGCACAAAAAAGCCGAGTGATGTAATTTCCCGCATACTCCGCAGTCTATGGGTGCATCTGTCCTCCAAAGCTGCGGAGTTGCCATGTTGATCAAAGTCCCCAAAGCGTCCGACTGCTACGAGTCGGATGTCACGCCTGAGTCCATTTATCTCTCTCGCCGCCAATTGCTGGGGGCCACTGCTGCCGGTATCGCCGTCAGTAGCCTGCCGCGCTGGGCCAATGCCGACGATGCGGCGCGGTATGCCGATGTCGAGCCGGGCAAGGCACCTGCATGGTTCACCGAGAAGCTGCCTTCTACTAAATGGGGGGCGGTCAACGTCAAGGATGAGGCGATCACGCCTTATAAAGACGCCACTCACTACAACAACTTTTATGAGTTCGGTACCGACAAGGGCGACCCGGCGGCGAATGCGGGCTCGCTGAAAACCGAACCATGGAGTGTGGTGGTCGACGGGGAGGTGGGTAAGCCAGGGCGCTATGCGCTGGAAGACTTCATGAAGCCGTACCAATTGGAAGAGCGCATCTATCGCTTGCGCTGTGTCGAGGCGTGGTCGATGGTCATTCCGTGGATCGGTTTTCCAATCTCGGCGCTGCTCAAGCAGGTCGAACCAACGTCCAAGGCCAAATACATCCGTTTTGAAACCTTGCAGGATCCCAAGAGCATGCCTGGCCAGCGTTCAGGGTTTGCCCTGATCGATTGGCCTTATGTAGAAGGCTTGCGGTTGGATGAGGCGATGAATCCACTGGCGATTCTGGCGGTGGGTATGTATGGCCGCGAGTTACCGAATCAGAACGGTGCGCCTCTGCGCTTGGTGGTGCCATGGAAGTACGGCTTCAAGAGCGTTAAATCCATCGTCCGTATCAGCCTGGTCAGCGAGCAGCCGAAGACGACCTGGCAGAGTATCGCGGCAGATGAATACGGCTTCTATGCGAATGTGAACCCGACGGTTGATCACCCACGCTGGACCCAGGCGCGGGAGCGGCGATTGCCAAACAGTCTGTTCAAGCCAAATGTGCGGGATACGCAGATGTTCAACGGCTACTCGGATGAAGTCGCTTCTTTATACACAGGGCTCGATCTGCGGAAGAATTACTGATGCGATTCCCGTACTGGCGTATAGGCGTTTTCATTGCGGCGGCAGTCTGGCCGATGCTGTGGTTGTATCAGGCTCTCGGGGATTTGCTCGGGCCCGATCCTGGCAAAGTGCTGGTGGATCGGCTGGGCTTGGGGACGTTGGTGTTGTTGTTGATCACTCTGAGCATGACACCTATGCAGAAGCTCACCGGTTGGGCTGGGTGGATTGCAGTGCGCCGACAGCTGGGGCTCTGGTGTTTTGCCTATGTGGTTTTGCATCTGTGTAGTTATATGGCGTTTATTCTGGGTTTCGATTGGTCGCAGCTGACTGTCGAGTTGCGTAAGCGGCCCTACATAATAGTGGGGGCTTTGGGTTTTCTCGGATTGTTGGCGCTGGCGGTGACGTCAAATCGCTACAGTCAGCGTCGTTTGGGGTCGCGCTGGAAGAAGCTGCATCGTCTGGTCTATGTGATTCTTGGCCTGGGTTTGCTGCATATGCTGTGGATCGTGCGTGCTGATCTCGAGGAATGGGCGATCTATGCCTTTGTAGGCGCGGTGCTTCTGTTGCTGCGTATTCCGCCAGTGATGCGTCGGATCCCGCGTTTGCTGGCTAAAAAGCAGGTTTTGCAAGAAAAGCGAAATTAACGGTTGACGGCAGATTCAGGATGTCTATAATTCGCCCCACTTCCGGCGCAGTCGAAACGGAAAACTCCTTGAGATTCAATGAGTTATGCAGGTTTCGGCAGCAGGTCGCTTCAGTTCATCGAAGCCAGAAAGAAGTTGAAAAAGAGGTGTTGACAGCAGCGTGTAACGCTGTAGAATTCGCCTCCCGCTGACGAGAGATCGGAAGCGCAAGTGGTTGAAGTTGTTGAAGAATTCTTCGAAAACTTCTGAAAATAATCACTTGACAGCAAATGAGGCTGCTGTAGAATGCGCGCCTCGGTTGAGACGAAAGATCTTAGCCAACCGCTCTTTAACAACTGAATCAAGCAATTCGTGTGGGTGCTTGTGGAGTCAGACTGATAGTCAACAAGATTATCAGCATCACAAGTTACTCCGCGAGAAATCAAAGATGTAACCAACGATTGCTGAGCCAAGTTTAGGGTTTCTTAAAAACCCAAAGATGTTTGAACTGAAGAGTTTGATCATGGCTCAGATTGAACGCTGGCGGCAGGCCTAACACATGCAAGTCGAGCGGATGAGAGGAGCTTGCTCCTGGATTCAGCGGCGGACGGGTGAGTAATGCCTAGGAATCTGCCTGGTAGTGGGGGACAACGTTTCGAAAGGAACGCTAATACCGCATACGTCCTACGGGAGAAAGCAGGGGACCTTCGGGCCTTGCGCTATCAGATGAGCCTAGGTCGGATTAGCTAGTTGGTGAGGTAATGGCTCACCAAGGCGACGATCCGTAACTGGTCTGAGAGGATGATCAGTCACACTGGAACTGAGACACGGTCCAGACTCCTACGGGAGGCAGCAGTGGGGAATATTGGACAATGGGCGAAAGCCTGATCCAGCCATGCCGCGTGTGTGAAGAAGGTCTTCGGATTGTAAAGCACTTTAAGTTGGGAGGAAGGGCAGTAACTTAATACGTTGCTGTTTTGACGTTACCGACAGAATAAGCACCGGCTAACTCTGTGCCAGCAGCCGCGGTAATACAGAGGGTGCAAGCGTTAATCGGAATTACTGGGCGTAAAGCGCGCGTAGGTGGTTCGTTAAGTTGGATGTGAAATCCCCGGGCTCAACCTGGGAACTGCATTCAAAACTGTCGAGCTAGAGTATGGTAGAGGGTGGTGGAATTTCCTGTGTAGCGGTGAAATGCGTAGATATAGGAAGGAACACCAGTGGCGAAGGCGACCACCTGGACTGATACTGACACTGAGGTGCGAAAGCGTGGGGAGCAAACAGGATTAGATACCCTGGTAGTCCACGCCGTAAACGATGTCAACTAGCCGTTGGGAGCCTTGAGCTCTTAGTGGCGCAGCTAACGCATTAAGTTGACCGCCTGGGGAGTACGGCCGCAAGGTTAAAACTCAAATGAATTGACGGGGGCCCGCACAAGCGGTGGAGCATGTGGTTTAATTCGAAGCAACGCGAAGAACCTTACCAGGCCTTGACATCCAATGAACTTTCCAGAGATGGATTGGTGCCTTCGGGAACATTGAGACAGGTGCTGCATGGCTGTCGTCAGCTCGTGTCGTGAGATGTTGGGTTAAGTCCCGTAACGAGCGCAACCCTTGTCCTTAGTTACCAGCACGTTATGGTGGGCACTCTAAGGAGACTGCCGGTGACAAACCGGAGGAAGGTGGGGATGACGTCAAGTCATCATGGCCCTTACGGCCTGGGCTACACACGTGCTACAATGGTCGGTACAAAGGGTTGCCAAGCCGCGAGGTGGAGCTAATCCCATAAAACCGATCGTAGTCCGGATCGCAGTCTGCAACTCGACTGCGTGAAGTCGGAATCGCTAGTAATCGTGAATCAGAATGTCACGGTGAATACGTTCCCGGGCCTTGTACACACCGCCCGTCACACCATGGGAGTGGGTTGCACCAGAAGTAGCTAGTCTAACCTTCGGGAGGACGGTTACCACGGTGTGATTCATGACTGGGGTGAAGTCGTAACAAGGTAGCCGTAGGGGAACCTGCGGCTGGATCACCTCCTTAATCGACGACATCAGCTGCTCCATAAGTTCCCACACGAATTGCTTGATTCATTGAAGAAGACGAAAGAAGCAGCCCGAAATTGGGTCTGTAGCTCAGTTGGTTAGAGCGCACCCCTGATAAGGGTGAGGTCGGCAGTTCGAATCTGCCCAGACCCACCAATTTTGTGTGGGAAACGCCTGTAGAAATACGGGGCCATAGCTCAGCTGGGAGAGCGCCTGCCTTGCACGCAGGAGGTCAACGGTTCGATCCCGTTTGGCTCCACCACTACTGCTTCTCTTGTGTAAAGCTTAGAAATGAGCATTCCATCATGATGATGGTGAATGTTGATTTCTAGTCTTTGACTAGTTCGTTCTTTAAAAATTTGGGTATGTGATAGAAAGATAGACTGAACGTTACTTTCACTGGTAACGGATCAGGCTAAGGTAAAATTTGTGAGTTCTCTTAATTGAGAAATTCGAATTTTCGGCGAATGTCGTCTTCACAGTATAACCAGATTGCTTGGGGTTATATGGTCAAGTGAAGAAGCGCATACGGTGGATGCCTTGGCAGTCAGAGGCGATGAAAGACGTGGTAGCCTGCGAAAAGCTTCGGGGAGTCGGCAAACAGACTTTGATCCGGAGATGTCTGAATGGGGGAACCCAGCCATCATAAGATGGTTATCTTGTACTGAATACATAGGTGCAAGAGGCGAACCAGGGGAACTGAAACATCTAAGTACCCTGAGGAAAAGAAATCAACCGAGATTCCCTTAGTAGTGGCGAGCGAACGGGGACTAGCCCTTAAGTGGCTTTGAGATTAGCGGAACGCTCTGGAAAGTGCGGCCATAGTGGGTGATAGCCCTGTACGCGAAAATCTCTTAGTCATGAAATCGAGTAGGACGGAGCACGAGAAACTTTGTCTGAATATGGGGGGACCATCCTCCAAGGCTAAATACTACTGACTGACCGATAGTGAACTAGTACCGTGAGGGAAAGGCGAAAAGAACCCCGGAGAGGGGAGTGAAATAGATCCTGAAACCGTATGCGTACAAGCAGTGGGAGCAGACTTTGTTCTGTGACTGCGTACCTTTTGTATAATGGGTCAGCGACTTATTTTCAGTGGCGAGCTTAACCGAATAGGGGAGGCGTAGCGAAAGCGAGTCTTAATAGGGCGTCTAGTCGCTGGGAATAGACCCGAAACCGGGCGATCTATCCATGGGCAGGTTGAAGGTTGGGTAACACTAACTGGAGGACCGAACCGACTACCGTTGAAAAGTTAGCGGATGACCTGTGGATCGGAGTGAAAGGCTAATCAAGCTCGGAGATAGCTGGTTCTCCTCGAAAGCTATTTAGGTAGCGCCTCATGTATCACTGTAGGGGGTAGAGCACTGTTTCGGCTAGGGGGTCATCCCGACTTACCAAACCGATGCAAACTCCGAATACCTACAAGTGCCGAGCATGGGAGACACACGGCGGGTGCTAACGTCCGTCGTGAAAAGGGAAACAACCCAGACCGTCAGCTAAGGTCCCAAAGTTATGGTTAAGTGGGAAACGATGTGGGAAGGCTTAGACAGCTAGGAGGTTGGCTTAGAAGCAGCCACCCTTTAAAGAAAGCGTAATAGCTCACTAGTCGAGTCGGCCTGCGCGGAAGATGTAACGGGGCTCAAACCATACACCGAAGCTACGGGTATCATCTTCGGATGATGCGGTAGAGGAGCGTTCTGTAAGCCTGTGAAGGTGAGTTGAGAAGCTTGCTGGAGGTATCAGAAGTGCGAATGCTGACATGAGTAACGACAATGGGTGTGAAAAACACCCACGCCGAAAGACCAAGGTTTCCTGCGCAACGTTAATCGACGCAGGGTTAGTCGGTCCCTAAGGCGAGGCTGAAAAGCGTAGTCGATGGAAAACAGGTTAATATTCCTGTACTTCTGGTTATTGCGATGGAGGGACGGAGAAGGCTAGGCCAGCTTGGCGTTGGTTGTCCAAGTTTAAGGTGGTAGGCTGAGATCTTAGGTAAATCCGGGATCTTAAGGCCGAGAGCTGATGACGAGTGTTCTTTTAGAACACGAAGTGGTTGATGCCATGCTTCCAAGAAAAGCTTCTAAGCTTCAGGTAACCAGGAACCGTACCCCAAACCGACACAGGTGGTTGGGTAGAGAATACCAAGGCGCTTGAGAGAACTCGGGTGAAGGAACTAGGCAAAATGGCACCGTAACTTCGGGAGAAGGTGCGCCGGTGAGGGTGAAGGACTTGCTCCGTAAGCTCATGCCGGTCGAAGATACCAGGCCGCTGCGACTGTTTATTAAAAACACAGCACTCTGCAAACACGAAAGTGGACGTATAGGGTGTGACGCCTGCCCGGTGCCGGAAGGTTAATTGATGGGGTTAGCTAACGCGAAGCTCTTGATCGAAGCCCCGGTAAACGGCGGCCGTAACTATAACGGTCCTAAGGTAGCGAAATTCCTTGTCGGGTAAGTTCCGACCTGCACGAATGGCGTAACGATGGCGGCGCTGTCTCCACCCGAGACTCAGTGAAATTGAAATCGCTGTGAAGATGCAGTGTATCCGCGGCTAGACGGAAAGACCCCGTGAACCTTTACTATAGCTTTGCACTGGACTTTGAATTTGCTTGTGTAGGATAGGTGGGAGGCTTTGAAGCGTGGACGCCAGTTCGCGTGGAGCCATCCTTGAAATACCACCCTGGCAACTTTGAGGTTCTAACTCAGGTCCGTTATCCGGATCGAGGACAGTGTATGGTGGGTAGTTTGACTGGGGCGGTCTCCTCCTAAAGAGTAACGGAGGAGTACGAAGGTGCGCTCAGACCGGTCGGAAATCGGTCGTAGAGTATAAAGGCAAAAGCGCGCTTGACTGCGAGACAGACACGTCGAGCAGGTACGAAAGTAGGTCTTAGTGATCCGGTGGTTCTGTATGGAAGGGCCATCGCTCAACGGATAAAAGGTACTCCGGGGATAACAGGCTGATACCGCCCAAGAGTTCATATCGACGGCGGTGTTTGGCACCTCGATGTCGGCTCATCACATCCTGGGGCTGAAGCCGGTCCCAAGGGTATGGCTGTTCGCCATTTAAAGTGGTACGCGAGCTGGGTTTAGAACGTCGTGAGACAGTTCGGTCCCTATCTGCCGTGGACGTTTGAGATTTGAGAGGGGCTGCTCCTAGTACGAGAGGACCGGAGTGGACGAACCTCTGGTGTTCCGGTTGTCACGCCAGTGGCATTGCCGGGTAGCTATGTTCGGGAAAGATAACCGCTGAAAGCATCTAAGCGGGAAACTTGCCTCAAGATGAGATCTCACTGGAACCTTGAGTTCCCTGAAGGGCCGTCGAAGACTACGACGTTGATAGGTTGGGTGTGTAAGCGCTGTGAGGCGTTGAGCTAACCAATACTAATTGCCCGTGAGGCTTGACCATATAACACCCAAGCAATTTGCGTCGAAGAGACCAGATTGCGGTGTGTGAAGACGAAACGAACCGAAAGTTCGATGTTCACAAAACACCGAAAGCTGTCACATACCCAATTTGCTGAAGCGAGGCCATCTGGTCACGAGTCAGTACCCGAATTTCTTGACGACCATAGAGCGTTGGAACCACCTGATCCCATCCCGAACTCAGCAGTGAAACGATGCATCGCCGATGGTAGTGTGGGGTTTCCCCATGTGAGAGTAGGTCATCGTCAAGATTAAATTCCGAAACCCCAATTGCGAAAGCAGTTGGGGTTTTGTTTTGCCCGCAGGAAAGTTTTTTACTCGCGACAACGAACAAATTTGCACAGTTATTTTCGAATCAGAACACTAGAATAGCCCCACCTTATTCGGAGCCAGAGCCTTTATGTCAGAGTCGGTTGACGCCCCTGGGCTGTCAGATTTACCGCTGGAAGACTTGGTGGCCTGTCACGAGTGCGACCTGCTGATGCGTAAGCCAACGCTTGCCCATGGCGAGAAAGCGCTCTGCCCACGCTGCGGTTACGAGTTGTACGCCCATCGCCATAACGTGGTGCAGCGCAGCCTCGCCCTGGTGATTGCAGCATTATTGCTGTACATCCCGGCAAACTTTTTACCGATCATGCAACTCAATATCCTCGGACAGTCTTCGCAGGATACGGTCTGGAGCGGCGTGCTTGGCTTGTTCAACACCGACATGCAGGGTGTTTCCATTGTCGTATTCCTGTGCAGCATGGCCATACCGCTGCTCAAGTTGCTGTGCCAGTTATTCGTATTGCTGACGATCCGTTTCGATATCGGCCGCAGTTACGGCTTGTTGCTCTATCGCATTTACCACCACCTCAAAGACTGGGGAATGCTCGAGGTCTACCTCATGGGCGTACTGGTGGCGATCGTCAAACTGGCTGATATGGCAGCGATCACCGTTGGTCTTGGCCTGGTATGTTTCATTGGTTTGTTGTTGGTACAGGTATGGCTGGAGGTGGTGATGTCACCGCATCAGATCTGGCAGGCGTTATCAGGAGAGGACGCTCATGCGGGCGATTGATGCGGGCATTCTGGTGTGTACCGAATGCCACGAATTGAACAAGCAAGAAGCCGACACCGACGAGCAAACCTGCACCCGTTGCGGTGCACTGGTTCATGCCCGGCGTCCAAACAGCCTCACCCGCACCTGGGCACTGCTGATCACGGCAGCGATCATCTATATTCCGGCCAACGTCTTACCAATCATGACTGTCAGTTCTTTGGGTCAGGGTGATCCGAGCACTATCATGTCCGGCGTGATCCAGTTGGTGCAGCACGGCATGATTCCGATTGCTGCGGTGGTGTTTATCGCCAGTATTCTGGTGCCGACCTTCAAACTGGTGGGCATCGCGCTGCTGCTGTTTTCGGTGCAACGACGTCAACCGTTGTCCGCCCGTCAGCGCATCTGGATGTACCGTTTTATCGAGTTTATTGGCCGCTGGTCGATGCTCGATATTTTTGTGATCGCCATTCTCGTGGCGGTCGTCAACTTCGGCCGGCTTGCCAGTGTCGAAGCCAATCTTGGCGCCATCGCTTTCGCCAGTGTGGTGATTCTGACGATGCTCGCCGCAGTAACTTTCGATCCCCGACTGATTTGGGATAACACGGAGTCGGACGACGACCATGACTGATTTGCCCGTAGCGAAAACCCGACCGGCCTCGAACTGGTCTGCCATTTGGGTACTGCCTCTGATCGCGCTGATCATCGGCGGCTGGCTCGGCTGGCGTGCCTATTCCGAGACTGGGATCGAAATTCAGATCCGCTTCGAGAGTGGCGAAGGCATCCAGGCCAACAAGACCGAGGTCATGTACAAAGGCATGTCGGTCGGGAAGGTCAAGGCGCTCAAACTCGACGACGAAGGCAACTCCAAAGGCGTGATCGCCACCGTCGAGATGAACAAAGACGTCGAGCAATACCTCAAGACCAGCACGCGTTTCTGGCTGGTCAAGCCAAGCGTGACCCTGGCCGGCATCACCGGTCTGGAAACCCTGGTCTCCGGTAACTACGTGGCCATCAGCCCTGGCGAAGGCGAACCTGTGCGCAAGTTCAAGGCGCTGGCCGAAGAGCCGCCGCTGTCGGATGCCAAACCCGGCCTGCATCTGACCATCAAGGCCGATCGTCTCGGTTCGCTGAACCGTGGCAGTCCGGTGTTCTACAAACAGATCAAGGTTGGCCAGATCAAAAGCTATGTGCTTTCGGAAGATCAAAGCACCGTTGAGCTCAAAGTCTTCATTGAGCCGACCTACGCCAAACTGGTGCGCAAACATACGCGTTTCTGGAACGCCAGCGGCATCAGCATCGACGCCAACCTGTCCGGCGTGAAAGTGCGCAGCGAATCGCTGGCCAGCATCGTCGCCGGTGGTATCGCCTTCGCCACGCCGGAGAACCGCAAGGACAGCCCGCCGACCGATCCGAGCCTGCCGTTCCGTCTCTACGAAGATTTCGATGCTGCTGCGGCCGGGATCCGGGTGAAGGTCAAACTCAGCGACTTCGAAGGCCTGCAGGCTGGCCGCACGCCGGTGATGTACAAAGGCATTCAGGTCGGCAACCTGAAAGCATTGAAGATCGACCCGGATCTGAACAGCGCCACTGCCGAGCTGACTCTTGATCCGTTGGCCGAAGACTATCTGGTCGATGGCACCCAGTTCTGGGTGGTCAAACCGTCGATTTCTCTGGCCGGTATCACCGGGCTGGAAGCGCTGGTGAAAGGTAACTACATCGCCGTGCGCCCGGGTGACAAGGGCGCTGCGCCGAAACGCGAGTTCGAGGCTCGGCCGAAGGCGCCGCCGCTGGATCTGCGTTCGCCGGGGCTGCACCTGGTGTTGTTCACCGATGTCCTTGGCTCCATCGATGTTGGCAGTCCGATTCTGTACAAGCAGGTCAAGGTCGGTTCGGTGCAGAGCTACCAGTTTTCCAAGACTCGCAAGCAACTGGTCATCGGTGTTCACATCGAGAAGGAATACGAAAACCTGGTCAATGCGTCGACGCGCTTCTGGAATGTCAGCGGCATCACGCTGACCGGCGGACTGACCGGCGGCATTCAAGTGAAGAGCGAATCGCTGCAGACCCTGATGGCCGGTGGCATCGCTTTTGAAACACCGCAGGCCAAGGCGCCGTTGCAGAAGCGTATTCCACGTTTCCGCCTGTTCGCCAACCATGATGAGGCGAATCAGAAAGGCGCGGTGGTGACGATCAAAGTCGAACGCGCTGATGGTCTGCGCAGTGGCACCCCGGTGCGCTTCAAGGGACTGGATGTCGGCAAGATTGAAAGCGTCGATCTGACCGATGATCTGCAATCGGTGATCCTCACGGCGCGGATTACCGAAGTGCCGGAGAAGATCGCCCGGGTCGGCAGCCAATTCTGGGTGGTCAAACCTGAGCTGGGCCTGATCAAGACAGAAAATCTGGAAACCCTGGTGACCGGAAAATACGTGGAAGTGCAACCGGCGGCGAAGAATCTGGGGCCGCAGAAGAACTTCGTGGCCCTGGCCAATGCGCCAGAAGTGACCAAGCAAGAGGCGGGTCTGAGTCTGGTCTTGAGCGCGGCCCGTCGTGGTTCGCTGAAACCGGGTGTGCCAGTGACTTACCGTGAAATTACCGTGGGCAAAGTCACCGGTTATGAACTGGGCCAGACCGCTGATCGAGTGTTGGTGCACATTCTGATCGAGCCGAAATACGCACCGTTGGTGCGCAGCGGTAGCCGTTTCTGGAACACCAGTGGTGTCGGGTTTGATATCGGTTTGTTCAATGGGCTGACAGTGCGCACCGAGTCGCTGGAGACGGCGATTCAGGGTGGCATCGCCTTCGCCACGCCGGACGGTGAGCGCATGGGCAATCCGGCGCGCCCTGAGCAGACGTTCCCGTTGTTCGACAAGTTTGAGGATGAGTGGCTGACGTGGGCGCCGAAGATTTCCCTCGGTAAGTAACCCGAAGTTGATGTGGCGTCTATTAAGACGCCTTCGCGAGCAAGTCGAATCGTCGCACCGTCGCTCCCACATTTGGAATGCGTTTCATGTGGGAGCGAGCTTGCTCGCGAAGAGGCCCTTTAATTCAACACAAACCCCAAACCATAAAAAAGGGCCGCGATCCCAGCAGATCGCGGCCCTTTTTTTGCCTTCAGTTAATGCCGATCAAACCGCATCCAGCTCCGGTTCATCCGCTTCAACATTCAGCGTTGCCTTGACCACATCATGGCGACGGATGTACTTCCAGTCCGCCTCATCGATGTAGATGCCCGCCGGGCCGCTGCCGCCTTCCAGGTCGATCGCGACACTGGCGCAGACCTGCGGCTTCACACTCGCCAGAATCGGCACGAAACCCAGTTGCAGACTGGTTTCCAGCAGCGCAGCCTGGTTCTTCTCGTCGATATCCGCTGCTTCATCAAGGTAGTACGGCAGACGTACGCGACCGGCCTGATCGCGGTCCATCAAGTGCAGCAACAAGTACATGTTGGTCAGCGCTTTGATGGTCATGGTCGTGCCGTTGGACGCCGCGCCATCGATGTCGGTGTGGATCACTGGCTGGCCGTTGACCTTGGTGATCTCGAAGGCCAGTTCGAACAAGTCCTTGAGGCCGAGCTGGTTGTGGTTTGCCGCCACCAGCCGTGCCAGGTATTCCTTGGCCTCTTCGTTCTTGTTGTCCTGCTCGGCGCTTTGGCTCAGATCGAACACCGACAGGGTTTCGCCTTCTTCGTACTGACCGGCGCTGTGGATGATCTGGTCGATGTGCTTGAGCGCTTCCTTGTTCGGCGCAAGGACGATGCGGAAGCTCTGCAGGTTGGACACCTGACGCTTGTTGATCTCGCGGTTGAACAGCGCCAGTTGATGCTCGAGGCTGTCGTAGTCGCTGCGAATGTTGCGCAAGGTCCGGGCGATGTCGGTGACCGCCGCACGACGGGCCTTGCCCAGGGTCAGCGCCTCATCGGTACGGTGCGCGTAAGCGTTGATCAGCAGCGACAGGCGGCGCTCCATGTCGTCTTCGCTGTCGAACTTGGCCACGCCTTTCAGACGTACTTGCGCATACAGCGCTTCGATCTGGCCATCGGCGCGAAGCAAGCCTTGCCAGCTGTCCTGATAGTCGTTGAGCAGCGGCAACAGGTTGTCCATCGAATCATCGACCGGATCCATGAACGGCGTACCGAACGGCAGATCCGCCGGTAGCAGCTGACGACGGCGCAGCGCATCGTCGAGGGTGCGTTGCTTGGCTTCCATGTCAGCGATCTGGCGGCCGACCAGTTGCAGCTTGGCCGACAGTTGCTGGACGCGCTCGGTGAACGCATCGCTGGAACGCTTGAGTTCGTCCTGCGCGCCTTCCATCTGCGCCAGTTGCTCGAGCTTGTCGCCTTCCTCGGCACTCAGAGTCTGGGTGCGGCGGAAATCTTCCAGCGCCTTCTGCGCGTCCAGCACTTGCTGGTACAGCGCTTCGGTCTGGGTTTTGCTCGCGGCGCGGTCGGCGGCTACAGCCTGTTGAGTCTTGAGTTGCTTGAGCTCTTTTTCCAGACGCTCTTTCTGATCGCGCAGCGCGGCACGGTCAGCCAAGGCTTGTAGCGCCGGCGGCTCGATGTGCGAGATGTCGATCGACAGACCAGGCACTTCAAAACGCTCGCCCTTGAAGCCGTCGAGAATCAGCTCAACCGATTTGACCCACTCGCCATCGTCGTCGAGGGTAATGCCGTGTTCGCCCAGCGGCAGACTGAACAGCGCGCTGTTGAACAGGCGCATCAAACGCTCGACGTCCTGCTGCGAGAACTCTTCGCGCAGGCGGGCGTAGCTGTTGTTGTCGGCGTGATCGAGTTGCTGTTTCACCGACTTCAGGCGTTTTTCCAGATCGCGTACGCGCTCTTCCAGATCTTCAGCGCTGAACTGACGGGATTGCGCCAAGGCACCGGCCAATTCGTCATGCGCGTCTTTGGCCGCGAGCAATTGTTGCTCGAGCACTTTGACGTCATCGACCAGCGCGAAGCGGTTCTTCAGCACCGACAGCTCGCCGAGCCAGCGCTGGATGCCGGAAATCTCCCGCTCCAGACGCATCAACTCCTGAGTGCCGCCGCGCTGATCGTTTTGCAGGCTGTCCTGCTCGCCACGGTAGTGGTCAGCCTGAATGGTCAGTTCTTCTTTGCGCGCACTGGCGTAGTCCGACCAAGTGCCGAGCAACGAATCGAGCAGCGGCGACAGGCGATGCAGTTTGCCGCGCAGCACGTCGCGCTGTTTCACGCCGTTGGCCAAGGCCTCAACCAGCGGGCCGGCGGCGACCAGCGAGTTGTAGTCCTGTTCCATCCGGCGCACGTCGCGGAAGGCTTCTTCGCACGCAGCGATGTAATCGACACTGCCGGAACGCAGGCTGTGCTCGAAGGCGTCGAGGAACAACTGCTTCAACTTGGCCGCGGTGATTTCGCGCATGTGCAGCAGGTTGATGAACAGCGCGCGGAAGGTCTTCAGGCTCTGCTCGCTGGTGGAGCGCAGCGGGATCAGCGTCAGGTCGAGCGGGATCGAGGTGTGACCGCCAACCAGCAACCGACGCAGTTCGTCCGGCTTGAGTTCGTAGGCTTTCAGGCCTTCTTTCTCAAGGTTGCTGAACAGCTCTTTCTGGCGCAGGCAGGTGTCGTTCTTCTGGTAATGCGCCAGATCGAGCTTGCCGGCATAGGCAAAGAACTGGTGACCGAAACCACCGCCCGGGCCGCGACCGACCACGCCGATCACGTGCGGGCCGTGCGGCAGGTTCACTTCGACAAGGATGTAGCTGGTGTCGGAAGCGAAGTAGAAGCGCCGCGATTGTTCGAGGCTGTACTTGCCGAAACTCATGTCCGACATGCGCGCCAGAATCGGGAATTGCAGGGCGTTGATCGACGCCGATTTACCGAGGTTGTTCGCGCCGTAAACCGACAACGGTTCTTCCAGCGGGAACAGGCCGAGGCTGTAACCGGCGGTGTTCAAAAGGGCAAAGCGGCGGATGCCGTAGCGTTCCTGGCTCATGCGTCGGACTCCTGTTCTTCGGCAATGGCGCGGGCCAGTGCGTCTTCTTCGCTTTCCTCTTCAAACTCTGAAAGATCGAGCGGATCGTCGGTTTCGAGGAATTTGGCTTCCGCCGCTTCGTCGATCAGCACCGGTGCCGGCAGCGGCAATACGCTGTGCACGCTGGCCGCCAGATCGCGGTCCTGCTGTACCGACAGGCACACGTCGAGGAAACGGTGCATTGGCGGCAGGAAGCGATAAACGCCGTTTTCTTCGCTGGCAAAACCGAGTTGAGTCATGCGGCGCATGATCTTTTCTTCGAGCTCTTCAACGGTCTGCACCTCGGCCTGAATGAACAGGTCGCGGTACTTCTCCAGCAGCGATGGCAGTTCTTCACGGCCGAGGCTGCCGCCATCGAGCACGGCGATCGGATCGCGGCCCTGATCGGCCAGGTGCTCAACGAGGATAAAGGTGAACAGCGCCAGACGCTGCGCAGTCTTGTTTACCGCCGCAGCGGCCATGTCCGGCACAAAGTAGTAGAAACCACGGGTGTCGCAGACCAGTTCAAAACCCAGCGCCTTGAACAGCGTGCGGTACTGATCCTGGAAGTTCGACAGTTGCGCGTACAGCTCCGGATCGCGGCGGCTGACGTGGTAACCCTTGAACAGCTCGCGGAAGATCGGCGCGAGTTGCGACAGTTCGGAAAGATCAAGATGCATTGGGGATGCTCGCAGAATTCTCGGCGGCGCTGTCGCTGGCCGAGAGCAGGGCGAAGGAGCGCAGGCTGACCTGGTGCTCGTGAGTGTGGTATTCGCGGCGTTCCAGACGCTCGCGCTTGAAGCGTTTTTCCCGCGACAGGCGCGAGAACCAGTAGAGCAATTCGTCAGTGGCGCCGTCCGGCTCCTGCTCGAGCAGCCAGGTCATCAGATCCGGCATCGGCAAGGCTTCTTCGCAGCGGTCGACCATCTCGCGGACGGTGCGGGGCGCGCGTGGTGCTTCGCCTTTCTGGGTCTTGTGCGCCTTGGGGAAGCGCGCCGGTTTCGGCTCGAAACGCGCCAACGCATAGACGTAGGCTTCGACCTGACTGGCGCTGCCGAGGAAGGTGCTTTGCGGGCGGGTGAACAGCGGCATCGCGGCTTGCGGCACGGCGTCGATGCCTTTACGGCGAATCGCTGCCAGGGCTAACGCGGCACCACGGGTAACGGCGTTGTGCCGGCGCGCTTCTTCACGCAGCGGCAGCAGCAGTTCGCGGGCGTGACGCAACGTCAGTTGGGCGCTGGTCTGCATCTCGAGGATGCGTGCGTGGGTGCGCAGCAGCATGTCGTCATCGACCAGATGGCCGAGGCGCTGCTGTTCGCTGAGCATTTTCAGCAACACGGTTTCGACTTTGCGCACGCCTTGTTCGAAGGCGCCATCGGCGTTCACCAGGTCGATCATCGGCTCGACGTATTCGTCCCACGTCGCCAGTACTTCGGCGTAACGCTGACGCAATGGAATCTGCCGATCGCTGGTCTTCGCGCGCTCGGCGACGGCGACCAGGGCCTGTTCGTCGTTGTCGAGCTTCTTCAGTACGTCGCGCACGCGCATGTCGAGCAGGCGCAACTGGCGGGCGAGATCGTGGCCGTCGCGAACCTCGAACGCGTCCTGGATATACCCGGCCAGACGTTCGAGGTGGCGCAGATAGGCTTCGATTTCCAGGCACAGGCCCAGTCGGTGCTCGCGACGCAGATAAGCGAGGAAATCATGGATCTGTGCGTTCAGCTCGAAACGGTTCGGGCTTTTCGCCACCGGAATCAGGATATCGAGGCGAATCCACACGTCGAGCAGGCTGGTGATGTCCTGCGGCGTGCTGTCCAGTTGTTGGGCGGCCAGTTGCGAGCGCAGTTCGTTGAGGCTCAATGTGCCTTGGTCGAAGTGCTCACACAGTGGCTCAAGCAGTGCCCAGTGTTCAGCGAGGGCGCGCAAGACGCGCTTGGGTTCGATCATCGGAATGCCCGGCTGGTTGGCAATGAAAAGCGGCGATTGTACTGCATCACGAAGGATGCGATTCACTCTCGGGACGGGCTGTCGCATTCTTTGTATAAAGAGCGTGGGTAAAGCGCCTCGTGAAAGAGTATCGATCTACAACGGGCGATCTTGAACGAAGGGCGGTAGAATCAGCGCACTTCAGTTATCCACAAGTGGCCGACCCTTGCTAATCGAGTCCCGCCGCCGCGCCTATTTGAACGCCATGCAGGTGGTCAACTGGCTGCCGCGCACCGAATTGCCCTTCGCCGCACCGTCGCGGCCCGAGCTGCTGGACATGTCCGAGCCCGAGGTAGAGGCGCCGGTCGTGCTTGCTCCGCAGGCCGAAGCCCCGGCAGCACCGGCTGCGCGTCCGAGTGAGCGGCCGAAGATCGAGGTGCCGCGTCCTTCGCTGGCCAGCACACGAACCAACGCCAAACCGGTAGAAGAGGCCGACGACACGCCAGTCGTCGCCAAACCGGCACCGGTGCCACCACCGCGTTTCGCCCTGCAATTACTGCGCGCCGGGCGATGCCTGCTGCTGGTCGAGTTACCCACAGGCGAACCGTTCCAGAGCCGTGATCCCGCCTATTTGCTGCTGAAAGACATGCTGCGCGCCGCCGGTCTGCCGGATGCGCCGCAAATCGTCGGTGAGCCGGTGCGCTGGCCGTGGCTCAATCGCGGCACCATGGATCAAGGCCCGGAGGCGGCGCGTGATTTCGTTCAGGGTTTCCTTTCCGTGCAAATGGAAGCCGCACCCTGCGCCTGTCTGTGGCTGATCGGCCTTCCGGCGGTGCGTTTTGCCGGTGAAGCGGATGCCGAAGCGTTCAATCGTGAATTGCAGATCGAAGGTCTGGGCTCGGCCTGGGCCATTCCCGGTCTGGAATTGTTAATGGAAGAGCCACAGCGCAAGGCCGCTGTGTGGCAAGCCATGCGTCGGCTGATGGCGCGCTGGAAAGAACCGAATGAGTGACGCTGTATCGTTCCGCCCGATGACCGAGGCGGATCTGGAAACCGTGCTGAAAATCGAGTACGCCGCGTACAGCCATCCGTGGACCCGGGGGATTTTTCTCGACGGCCTGGGTAAATACCAGATATGGCTGATGTTCGAAGGTGAGCAACAGGTTGGCCACGGGGTGGTGCAGATCATTCTGGATGAGGCGCATCTGCTCAACATTACCGTCAAACCGGAAAATCAGGGGCGCGGGCTGGGGCTGACGTTGCTCGAGCATCTGATGTCGCGGGCCTATGCGGCTTCGGCGCGGGAATGTTTTCTGGAAGTGCGTGACAGCAATACGGGCGCGTTCAAGTTGTATGAACGTTATGGCTTCAACGAGATTGGCCGGCGTCGGGATTATTATCCGGCGGTGGGTGGGCGTGAAGATGCCGTGGTCATGGCCTGCACCCTGGTTGACTGATCCTGCTTAAAAGCTTCGTCGGAACGCCGCCCGGAGCAAGCTCGCTCCCACAGTGGATTTGATTCGCACACAAATTCTGTGATCAAACCAAAAACCTGTGGGAGCGAGCCTGCTCGCGAAAGCGTCCCGTCAGGCACTGATGATCAACGGTTGCCATCCAGCGGATCGCGCCGCGCCAGTTCCGCCTCATCCAGCCCGTTGCCTCCGCCAATGTCATCTTCATCGACGATGCTCAAGTCCCAATCGGCCTGATTGCCTTCCCCGGCCTCTTCGGCGTCCCGCGCGCCATCTTCATGGATCAGCGTTTCCGGGCTCAGGTCATCGTCAGTCGGCTCATGATCACTGACCGAAGCCCCGGTCATGCCCGCCTCTCGTACACGCTCACGGGGCATCAACTGTTCACGTTCACGCTCGGTGATTTCATCACCGATTTTCGCGCTAGGCTCGTCTTCATCGAAATCCAGCTCATGCACCGAACCCATGCGGTCTTCGTTATCATCGATGGGCTCCGGTTGCACCGCATCGTAAGGGCGTCGTGAATCAGTCATGGCAAATCCTCATACTGTGGGCCTTACTAAGGTGGACTCACCGGACACACGAGAATTCCCATGAAATCACTTGCGATTCTGGCGTGACCCCGACGGGCGGTCGTCTGTCAAAGCAGCGCATCTTTCTTGAGGCCTTACAGCATGCACGACTTACAAGACCTGATTGATAACAACGAGCGTTGGGCTGACGCGATCACCAAGGAAGACCCGGATTTCTTCGCCAAGCTGGCGCGCCAGCAAACGCCGGAATATCTGTGGATCGGCTGTTCCGACGCACGTGTGCCGGCTAACGAGATCGTCGGCATGCTGCCGGGTGATCTGTTTGTGCACCGCAACGTCGCCAACGTGGTGCTGCACACCGACCTCAATTGCCTGTCGGTGATCCAGTACGCGGTCGACGTGCTCAAGGTTAAACACATTCTCGTCACCGGCCACTACGGCTGCGGCGGTGTACGCGCCTCGATGCAGGACCGTCAGTTCGGTCTGATCGACGGCTGGCTGCGTTCGATCCGCGATCTGTACTACGAAAAACGCGAGGAGCTGGCCAAGTTACCGACCGAAGAAGAGCAGGTTGATCGCATGTGCGAACTCAACGTGATCCAGCAAGTGGCTAACGTCGCCCACACCAGCATCATCCAGAACGCCTGGCATCGCGGGCAGAGCCTGTCGATCCACGGTTGCATCTACGGCATCAAGGACGGTCGCTGGAAAAGCCTGAACACCACCATCAGTGGTTTCGAGCAATTGCCGCCGCAATACCGTTTGCGTCCGGTTGGCGCGTTGTAAACGGCCTTTCAGCGCAAACCCGAGTGCCGCCAGCGCTGTAAAAAGTGCTGGCCCTCGATGCTGGGCGGTTCGTCGTAACCGGTGATCCACCCTCGACAGCGTTTGGCTCCGCAGCCGCAGGCAAACTGATGCAGCAGTTTGTCTTCGGTGGCGGCGTAGTCCATGGTCAGCCGCTCCCCCCTGTGGATATCTTTCAACGCCCACAACCACAGCTCGCTCATGTCGAGAAACACATTGGGGTCGCAGGCGTGTTCGATCAAACCGCAAAAGCGCGGATCGTAAATGTGGATGCCCGTCAGCATCTGTCGGGTCTGTCGGCAGCGATAGGGCAGAAGTTGCCCTGACACCCGGCACATCCGATGGCTTTGCAGAAACTCACGCCGCGCCGCGACCCCCATAGGGCTGGCGTGCGCATCGTGGATGATTTCGAAATCGGTACTGGCGGGAAATCCCAGTCGCACGGGAAGACCGGCGAAGGGATAAATGCCCTCTGTGTCGCGTGGCGACGATTGCGCCATGGCGTGGATATTCATAACAGTCCTTGCCGCAAAGGTTTTGCGACTTCCTGGGGTTGACGTCCTGTCAGTGCTGCAACACTTCTGTTTGGATCCAATCTTGTCGTATTAGGTATAGCTGGTCTACTGTCAGATCTGACAGGCGAGTTAGACGCTTTCCCGCGTCAGCATTGGCTGACACGGGAGCGCTTCAAGCGATTACAGGTGCGGGGCGGGAACGGCGGTGGCAGGCAGCGGTGCCTGCAACTGCTTCAGTTGTGCCTTGATCGGAGTGGTCGCGCACTTGGCGACAGCCTGTTCCGGGGTCAGGTTGCGGATCGAGGTGTAGAACAACTCGCAGGTTTTGACTTTCTGCGTGACCTGCCACGTCTGCGTGCAACTGTTGAGCGTGGCCTGTGCATCGCTGCCTGGTTTGCTGCCCATACCCGCCTGCCAGCAGGCCGCGCTCAAATCCTGACCCATGACTTTCAGGCCCGCAGCATCAGCCTTGGCCTGTGCGTCGTCGCCGGTGTAGCTTTTCGGGTCAGCGGCGTACCAGATATAACTCGGGTGGTTGGAACCCAGCACCGGCACTTTCACGCCTTCGCTCGGGCTGATCGTCGCCAGGCCCAAGACATTCACGGTTGGCCCGTATTGCTGCTTGATCCAGTTACGCACCGGCGCGCCGAACGCGACCATCGGCAGCGTCGTGCCGCTGGCGGTCTGGCTGAACTGTTTGACCAGCGTGGTCTGGTAGTCCTTGAAGTAGTCATACACGCCTTCCAGATCACTGCCAGCATTGGACGGCGCAGCGATCGGGGCGATATCGATGATGGTTTGATAGGCCGGCGTCTGCTCGGCAGGAATGCCATTGTCAGTCAGCAGCGTCGCCCAACGATCGGTGGTGTTCGAACGCAAATAGTCCTGCGCTTGGGTCAGCGAGTAATCCGGCGGGAAGTGCAGCAACTCGACACTTTTACGGTTTTCCAAAGCCATGCCCAGCGGCAGGAACAGGTACCAGCTGTAGGCCCATTTACCGTCGGCGTTGAGTTTGCTGGCGCCGGTGTAGGCCAGATCTCCCGCGTCCAACAGCGCCGACAGCGGTTTGTCGTAATCCTTTGGCACGCCGGTGATCTCGGCGTAGAGCTGGCCGTTATCGGTTTTTACCAACACCTTGGCATCGGCATAACCATCGCGTTGCACGCTCTGGCTCAGGTAATGGGCGACGGTCTGTTCCAGCGTCCAGTTGCGGAAGCAGATTACGCTGCAATTGTTGGGGTAAGCGAACAGGCGGGTAACGCGTTCGGTGCTGCCCAGTTTCAGATCGACATCGGCGTGGGCGGCCGCGCTCAGCGTCAGCGCGGCAAGTGTGAGTCCTGCGAGTTTGAACATGCTCAGATCCTTTTCAGCGTGGGTTCCCCGCGTGTCGGGGGCGCCTCATAGTGGATCAGCCGCGTTTGACAGAGAAGCTGTCATCCGCAGATTTTTGCGCAAACTCGCTGGGCTGGGTTTCAGGCCGGAAAATGCAGGGCGTTGGTCAAATCGCCCATGGGTTGCTGGCCCCGGGCAACCATCGCCTCGTCACGTTGTTTGAGACCGTCGAGCGTTTCCAACTGGAAGACACGGGTGATCAACCGCAGGATCGATGCCGTGTCGTAGACCGTATGATCCACCGTGCCCCTGCGTGCAAACGGCGACACTACCAGCGCCGGCACTCGCGAGCCCGGCCCCCAGCGGTCGCCCTTGGGCGGCGCGACGTGATCCCACCAGCCGCCGTTCTCGTCGACCGTGACGATCACCACCATGTTTTGCCACTGTGGACTTTCACGCAGCACCTTCAGCGCACGCACGATGTGCCGGTCACCGGAGGCCACGTCGGCATAACCGGCGTGCATGTTCAGGTTGCCTTGCGGTTTGTAGAAGCTCACTGCCGGCAACTTGCCCGCTTCGGCATCGGCGAAGAATTTGTTGCTGCTCGACTCATCGCCCAGGCCAGCATCGCGCAGGCGTTTATTGCGCTCGTCGGGGTTCTCCGGGCCTTGTTGCTTGAAGTAGTTGAACGGCTGATGGTGATACTGGAAGTTGGGGATTTTCGGAATGCCGCCGGAATCCTTGTATTGCTCCAGCGTCGCCTGCCACGCGCCGGCATACCACGCCCAGTCAATGTGCTTTTTCGACAGCTTGTCGCCGATGTGTTCGTGGGTCTGCGGCACCATCACGTTGGGCAGATCCGCTTTTGAATACGCCGGGCGTTCAGGGTCGCGAATCCACGTCGGCCAGTAGGGTGGGGCGAGGGTGTTGACGCCGAAGCCATCCGGGGTCAGTGCACTTGGGCCGAACTGCGGCGGGCCGGTCATGGCGCTGGCCGGCGATTGCTCCAGCGGCTTGAGGCGCGGGTCGCTCGGATCATCGCTTTGCAGCGCGGCGATCTGCGACTTGGCCACCGAATTGGCCGCGTCTGGATAGAACGGCGCGGTGGCGCTGATCAGGTATTGGTGGTTGAGAAACGAGCCTCCGAAGGCGCCCTGGAAGAAGTTGTCGCACAGCACGAATTCCTGCGCGACATCCCACAGGCGCAGGGAATAGCGGCTCTGGGCGTAGTGGCCCATGGTCAAGCCGCCGGAGTCGGCCCAGGCGACGAAGCCATCGTTCTTGCCGCCATTGATCTGCATTTGGTTTTGATAGAACACGTGCCACAAGTCGCGGGTCACCAGGCCGAACGGCAAGTCCTCGCCGTTCGGGCCTTTGAGGGCGAACGGTGCGTTGGGCAGGTTTTCCTGAAACTGCGTGGCGTTGGGGTAAGTCACGCCATCAAGGGTTTGCGGGCCGATCTGCAGCACACCGCCCCAGACCGGAGGCAGGGTTTGCAGCAGCGAGCCGTCGCGATCACGTTGTTGATAGTCGCCGGGTTTGAGCGCGGCCAGCGGCTTTTCGACACCGGGGAAATCACCGAACAGGTTATTGAAACTGCGGTTCTCGGCGTAGATCACCACTACGGTTTTCACTTGGTCGCGCAGGGCTTTGTCCAGCTCGGCGGGCGTCAGCGGGCGTTCGGTCGGTTTGCCCGGTTGATCGCTGGCGCTGCCACACCCGGCCAGCGTGGCACCGACACCGAGCACCGCGACGCCGCCGAGAAAGCGGCGGCGACTGGTGTCGGTGGGGTGATTGGATTCAGGTGCGTCAGTGCCGTCTGTTTCATCTTTCATCGGTCAGCCCGCTTGCTTAATTGTTTCAGTATGTTTCGGGCGGACGCTAGCAAGGCAATATGACGGTTGGGTGACAGAGCGTTTTGTCGTTGCGCTCCTAGCCGGGCATGAGCTGGGTGAGCGAATAGCCGAGCCTGCTCGCCGCTGTTACGGCGGTCATGACCACCAGAAACAGCAATTGCAGCGGACTGAAGTGCGCCCAATGCAATGCGGTCAGCCAAGGGTGGCGGCTGCTCAGTTCCGGATCGAGCGAACCGATACGGCGTTTGTGCACCAGCCCGATCAGGAGCGTGCCGACATAAGTGAGCGCGCCCAGCGGCCCGAGCATCAGCGAAAACAACAGCAGCATCACCACCTGCGGAACCCCGTGGCGTATCACCAGCCAGCGCGTGTCAGGGTTCCATTTGCGCGGAATCAGTCCCTCGGTGAGCCACAGATCCGGCACGATCACGTGGGCCGTGAGCACCACCCACCAACTCAATGCAAAGCGAAAAAACCATACCGGTACGCAGGCAAAGATCATCGGAATGAAGATGAGATTGGCGGCATCCCTTTTCTCAATACCCAGATAGAACAGGCACAGCGCCAAGGCAATTGCCGCCCATACCCGTACCCAGGTCTCGGCGGCGATGGGCCGTGGAAAGAACCGTCGCCAGTAAAAAACATCGGCATAGGGCAAACGTGCGAGCAGTTCGGGGAAGCGCCAAGCAAGCTTTTCCGACAAGTCATGGCAGGCCTGCCATTCATTCTGGCCAAAGCCATCAATGATCTTCTTCTGCTGCAGGGGCTTGAGCGGATTGATCAACAGATGCGCGGCCTGAACGTCGGCCGCCCACGTGCGGTCACTTTCCGCCTTGCCCCGCAGATTGTCATAGAAGCTTTCCTGATCGCAGCGTTCGATCAGTCTGTCCCAGAGCCAGTCCGGTTGCGGGTGCAGGCCTTTGTTGTGATCCCAGCCGAACAGTTGGCCGATGCGGTCGAACAGCGGCACGCTCCACTCGCTGTCATTGAGCAAGTGCAGCAGGGTTTGCTGCCATTGTTCGCGGCGATCGAAAACCTGCAGCCACGGTTGGGCGCTGTAGCGTTTGAGCACGTTGAGGAATTCGCGCTCGCTCTGGCTTTCCAGCAGCGCTTGCAGGGTGTTTCGGTAATCGGCCATCAGGCTCTCAGCGAGTCCGTCACGCTGACGATCATTCATCAGCACGTCTTGCCACGGCCCCAACCATCCCAGTTGCTCGACGGCCCAGTGCAGCACTGGGCTGCGCAGATGTGTCTGTTCAAAACACAACTGCAGTAACAGCCTTTCGAAGGCCTTGGCGCAGCCTTGCTGTTGCGCCTGATCCCAACGCTCGCCGAGATTTTCTGGCGATAGCCCTTCAAGCAGTTGCCGCGCGGCCTGCGCTTCAAGCACATACGCTTCTGTGTCCGGGGCCGCCGTCAGAGGCTCGACAGGCAAAGCATCATCCTTCGCCGGCGGCGCAAAAGGCTCCGGGGCTGCCGGGTTGACGGGCGGAAAGTCGAGATCGGCAAAATCCCACGCGGTGTTTTGCGGGTGGCTGCGGTTGTTTGCCAGCGCAGCATCGAGAGCCAGTGCGGCAAAGGCGCTGGAAGCCGTGCCCACGGCGACGTCGTCTTCGTCCGCAGGCTCAGCGTTTTCAAGGCGCCACCGGGCAATTGCCAACGCTTGTTCGTAGGCTTCGCGCAAACGCTGGAAACCCTCGGCATCCTCATCGGGGCGGAAGGTTTTCAGCAGACGCGCATAGGCGCGTTTAATGTCGCGCGCTTCAGCGTCATCGTGCAGGTGCAGCACCGACCAGCAATCCATGGTCAGGCTCCTTATTGCCACGGGGTGCGGTCAAGTTCGCTCAGGCGTCGGCTCAAGTCGGTGCGCACTTCGCGGATCTGGCGCTCGTCCTGAGAGTCGAGGGCTATCTGGAATTGCTTGGCCCAATCGCCCATCAGATCACGCATATCGCCCAGGCTTTCCTGATAGAGGCGCTCCAGACGTGCAGTCAACAGCGTGTTGACCTGCTGCTCGCGCGGATGAATTTTCAGCTGTGCCAGGTTCTGCAGGCGTTGCTGGATTTCCTCCGGCGAGAGCACGCCGGGGTTGTTCTCGATCACCAGCGAATGCTGTTGCCCAGTCAGGGGGATTTTCACCTGGGCTTCAAGCAGGCCGTTGTTGTCGTAGGTGAAACGCACATCGAGAGCGACTTCGCCGGCCTTGCGTTTCGGCACCTTGATGTCCAGTTCGCCGAGTGCCACGTTGTCTTTGACCAGGCGGCTTTCGCCCTGAAAGATGCGCACGACCACCTGTTCCTGATTGTCGTGCAGGGTGTACACGGTTTTCACCCGACTGACCGGCACGATGCTGTTGCGCTCGATGATCGGCAGGTAGTGGCCGCTCTCATAGTTGCGGCCGACCTGTGTGGAGGTTTCGATGCCCAGGGTGTAGGAGCAGACATCGGTCAGCACCACTTCTTCCAGCGCTGCAGCGCGAGCCTTGAGTGCCGCCTGAATGGCCGCGCCCTGTGCCACGACCTGATCCGGGTCGAGGGTGATCGACGGGAAGCGGCCGAACAGCCCGGCAGCGAGTTTGCGCACCAGCGGCATGCGCGTGGTGCCACCGACCAGCAAAATCTCGTCGAGGTCGCTGACACGGATGCGCGCATCGCGCAGCGCCCGCTCAATCGGCGCACGTAGGCGTTCGAGCAGCGGCATGTACAGCGTTGCCAACTGTTGTTGGGTGATGGTGTGCGTCCACTGCCGCTCACCGAGTTGCAAGCGGAATTCGGCGCTGTCGTCCTGGCCCAGCGCCTTGCGCACGCGCTCGGCCTCGCGACGCAGCGGCTGGATGACGCTGCTGCGCTCAGGGAAGTCGGCGGCCGAACGGTGCTGGCTGATGAAGTGCTCCAGCAGCACCGTGTCGAAGTCTTCGCCACCGAGGAAGTTGTCACCGGCGCTGGCGCGCACTTCCATGACCCCTTCGAACAGCTCCAGAATCGACACGTCGAACGTGCCGCCACCGAGGTCGAAGACCAGGAACGAAGTTTCCTTGTCGCGTTGGTGCAGTCCATAGGCGAGGGCGGCAGCGGTCGGCTCGTTGATCAGCTTCTCGACCTTCAGCCCGGCCAGTTCGCCGGCGATGCGCGTGGCTTTGCGTTGAGCGTCGCTGAAGTAGGCCGGAACGCTGATCACGGCTTCGGTGACGGTTTCGCCGTAGGCGCGTTCAACGTCTTCCTTCAGACTCTTGAGCACCAGCGCGGACAGCTCTTCCGGGCGAAACGCCTTGTCGGCCAGGTACGTTTGCGTGGCGCTGCCCATGTGGCGCTTGAACAGCGACGCGGTCAGGCGCGGATGCGTGTGCAGACGCTCGCGCGCCGCCTGACCGACCAGAATCCGGCCCTGATCATCCAGGCCGACAACGCTCGGTGTCAGGAACTGACCCAGGGCATTGGGCACCAACTCGGTGGCATCGCCACGCCAGACGGCGACCAGGCTGTTGGTGGTTCCCAGGTCAATCCCTATGATCATTGCAACGAACTCCCTTTGCGCTTGGTAAAAAATGGAAACATTTATGGGCGCGCAGAATATTACCGAGGGAGCGATGCGGTAAAGCAGGATGATGGCTCTGAGCCATTATTTGCGACAGGCAGCCCGACACAGAGCTGTTTCAGGAGAAAAGTGTGGGGCGCGGCCATCATGACTGCGCCCCGCTAGGGTTAAGGCATCACTGGCGGCGTATACGCCAGCGTCGTCCCCAACGCCCACAGCAACAGCAGCACCAGCGGCGTGTGCACCAGCAATTGCACAAAGGAGAATCCGATCAGGTCCCGCGCTTTCAGCCCGAGTACGCCGAGCAGCGGCAGCATGTAGAACGGGTTGATCAGGTTCGGCAGCGCTTCGGCCGCGTTGTAGATCTGCACTGCCCAGCCGAGGTGGTACTGCAGATCATTGGCGACCTGCATCACGTACGGCGCCTCGATAATCCACTTGCCGCCACCGGATGGAATGAAGAAACCGAGAATCGCCGAGTACACGCCCATCAACAGTGCATAAGTGTCGTGGGAGGCGATGCTGACGAAGAACGTTGAGATGTGGTGCGCCAGGGTTTGCGCGTCCGTACCTTTGACCGTGGTCATCAGCGCGGCGATCGAGCCGTACAGCGGGAACTGGATCAACACGCCTGTGGTGGTCGGCACGGCGCGGGCGACGGCATCGAGGAAACTGCGCGGCCGCCAGTGCAGCAAGGCGCCGAGCATGATGAACAGGAAGTTATAGGTGTTCAGCCCGGAAATCGCGGTGATCGCCGGTTTGGTTGAAAACTCATGGAACAGCCATCCCGCTGCCAACAGCACCAGCATGATGATCAGCAGCGGACTGTGTTCCAGCCATTCACCCGGACGCGTACGCGGTTGCAGCGGTGGCAGGTTGAAGGCCGGGTCGATGCCACAGGCCTTGGCGTCGCGCGCCGAATTCGGCCCGGGGGCGGTGGCGTAGGCGATGATGATCGAGATCACGATCAGCGCCAGCAACATCACGCCGGACTGCCAGAGGAAAATCGTTTCGGTGAACGGAATCACCCCGGTGATCGACAGGATCGACGGCGGCAGGCTGGCGGGGTTGGCTTGCAACTGCGCGGCCGACGACGACAAACCCAGCGCCCACACCGCGCCAAGGCCCAGATAGGCAGCGGCGCCGGCGGCGCGGTAATCCATTTTCAGATCAGTGCGGCGGGCGAGGGCGCGCACCAGCAAACCGCCGAATACCAGCGACAGGCCCCAGTTGAGCAACGACGCGACCATCGAGATCAACGCGACCCAGGCCACGGCAGAACGGCCGTTTTTCGGGATACGCGCCAGGCGATCAATCAGTTTCACGGCCGGTGGCGAACTGGCGACTACATAGCCGCCGATCACCACGAAGGCCATTTGCATGGTGAACGGGATCAGGCTCCAGAACCCGTCGCCGAACGCCATCGCCGCATCGGTGGGTTTCGCGCCCATGGCCAGGGTGGCCAGGGCGACGATGATCACGGCCAGCGCGGCGAATACCCAGGAATCGGGGAACCAGCGTTCGGCAAAGCTTGAACAGCGCAGGGCAAAGCGTGCGGAGCGGCTATCTTCGATATCAACGGCCACAGGAAGTACCTCGGATTTTTTATGGTTATTTTTGATCCGGCAGGCGAAACGCAGATCTCCTGTAGGAGTGAGCCTGCTCGCGATGGCATCGGCACGTTCAACATGGAGGTGACAGACACACCGCTATCGCGAGCAGGCTCACTCCTACAAGGTTCCCGGCTCGGCTCGAGGTCGGTGGGTTTCACCTGGCAGGACAGGCTTCAACAGTAAATCAAGCGAAGACGATTTGTGAGCAGGTTTTGCAAAACCGGGACTATGGTCTAACGGGTTGTCCATCCGCGCATTTGCGTAGACCATGGGCGCCTTGGTTTTTTGCCTGCCAGAGTTCTTTGCCATGACCGCCCAATCCACGGCCAAACCCTTGCCGTTCAGCCGCTCCGACTACAAGACCCTCGGCCTTGCGGCCCTTGGCGGGGCGCTGGAGATTTACGATTTCATCATTTTCGTATTCTTCGCCCTGACCCTCAGTCAGTTGTTTTTCCCGCCGGAAATGCCTGAGTGGCTGCGTCTGCTGCAAAGCTTCGGGATCTTTGTCACCGGCTACCTGGCGCGGCCGCTGGGCGGGATCCTGATGGCGCATTTCGCCGACAGACTCGGGCGCAAGAAAGTCTTCAGCCTGAGCATCCTGATGATGGCGCTGCCGTGCCTGCTGATCGGGATCATGCCGACCTATGCCCAGATCGGTTATTTCGCGCCGCTGCTGTTGCTGGCGCTGCGCATCCTGCAGGGCGCGGCGGTTGGCGGGGAGGTGCCGAGTGCCTGGGTGTTTGTCGCCGAGCACGCACCGGCCGGCCATCGTGGTTACGCGTTGGGCTTTTTGCAGGCCGGGCTGACCTTCGGTTATCTGATCGGCGCGTTGACTGCGACGTTCCTCGCGCAAGTCTTCACCCCGGCGGAAATCCTCGATTACGCCTGGCGCTATCCGTTCCTGCTCGGTGGTGTGTTCGGCGTGATCGGCGTTTACCTGCGGCGCTGGTTGAGCGAAACCCCGGTGTTCATGGCCATGGAAACGCAGCGCGAGGCGCGGGTTGAACTGCCGCTGCGCACGGTGCTTCGCGAGCATCGATTGGCGATGCTGCCGGCGATGCTTTTGACGTGCGTGCTGACTTCGGCGGTGGTGGTATTCGTCGTCATCACCCCGACCATGATGCAGAAAACCTTCGGCATGACCGCCAGCCACACCTTCGCCCTCAGCGCGTTGGGCATCGTCTTCCTCAATATCGGCTGTGTGATTGCCGGTCTGTTGGTTGATCGCCTCGGTGCGTGGCGCACGGTCATGCTCTACAGTCTGCTGCTGCCATTGGGTATCGGTGTGCTTTATGGCTGCCTGATCAGCGGTGGCGAGTGGATTGGCATTGCGTATGCCATTGCTGGTCTGGCGTGCGGTGTCGTCGGCGCCGTGCCATCGGTGATGGTCGGCTTGTTCCCCGCGCGTATCCGCGTGTCCGGCATTTCCTTCACCTACAACATTGCCTACGCGGCGTGGGCGAGCACCACACCGCTGTTGCTGATCGGTCTGATGTCGTGGAGTCCGTGGATCTGTGTGATGTTCTGCGCGGTGATGGGCGTTGTGGGGCTATTGACGGCAGCGTATTTTGGCTCGCGAATGCCGCGCACAGGACAATGTCAGGTGGCCGGAGCTGCCTGACAGCGTGCGCTCGAACTATTTTTGACCGGCGGGTCGCAAACGCTCTTCAGAAAAGCTTTTCAAGGCCGATGGCTAGGCTGTATCCCGCTTTCTATCCTGCCCATTGGTACTTTCCCATGTTCAACAAACGCCTGAAGCAAGAGCTGGCCGCTCTTCGTGAAGAACTCTCCAGCCTTGTGCAGGTGAAGGAAAGCCTGGAAAGCGAGATGCTGGTGCTGTGTCTGGAACCTGACGGGCGCATTCAATCGGTCAACCAGAACTTCCTTACCGAGATGCTCTACAAGAGCCAGGACCTGATCGGTCGAGCGATTGAAGATATCGTCCCGGCCCACGTAAAGACCGACGAATTCCATCACCGCTTCAAAAACGCCATGACGCGCGGCGAGCATTTCGCCGGTGCCGTGCGCCTGTTGCGCGGCAATGGTGAGGAAGCGTGGCTGCGTTCCATCGTGCAACCGGTGCGTTCTTCGGACGGGCGGATCAAGCACATTTCGCTCTACGCCAGCGACCTGACCCGCACCATCGAAGCCTCGCGTGAACACGAAAATCTGATCGGTGCGCTGGTGCGTTCGACGGCGGTAATCGAGTTCGACCTTAACGGTAATGTGCTCAATGCCAACGATCGCTTTCTCAGCGGCATGGGTTACAGCCTGGCGCAGATCAAGGGCAAACATCACCGCATGTTCTGCACGCCGGAGGAATACAACAGCACCGAGTACCAGAACTTCTGGCGCCGTTTGAACAACGGCGAATTCGTCGCTGAACGCTTTAAACGTGTCGACAGTCATGGTCGTACGGTCTGGCTGGAGGCGTCCTATAACCCGGTGGTCGATGCCAACGACAAACTCTACAAAGTGGTGAAGTTCGCCACGGTGATCACCGATCAGGTCAACCGCGAACAAGCAGTAGCCGACGCGGCGAGCATTGCCTACAGCACCTCGCAGCAAACCGACAGCACCGCGCAACGTGGCACCACTGTGGTCACCGAGGCGGTGAATGTAATGCGTGATCTGTCGCGGCACATGCAGGCTGCCGGTGAGGGTATCGAAGCGCTGAACGAGCAGTCGCAGGTGATCGGTACCATCGTCAAAACCATCAGCGGCATTGCCGAACAGACCAACCTGCTGGCGCTCAACGCTGCCATTGAGGCGGCGCGCGCCGGTGAGCAGGGCCGTGGCTTTGCGGTGGTGGCCGACGAAGTGCGGCAACTGGCCTCGCGCACCAGTCAGGCGACCGAAGAGATTGTCACCGTGGTGCGGCAGAACCAGGAAATGGCGCGCAATGCGGTGGCGCTGATGACCGACGGCAAGCTCCAGGCTGAACAGGGCCTGGCGCTGGCGGCAGAGGCGGGCACGGTGATTGTCGAGATTCAGGACGGTGCGCAGAAAGTCGTCAACGCCGTCGGCCAGTTCGCCAACCAACTCTCCCACTAATCTCCACTGATCCATTGTGGGAGCGAGCTTGCTCGCGAAAGCGGTGTGTCATTCAACATTGATGTGACTGACCTATCGCCTTCGTCGGAACGCCGCCCGGAGCAAGCTCGCTCCCACAGGTTCTGTGTTTCTTCAGTGGCAGCGCTACAATCGGCTCCTTTTCCCCCGGAGCAGATCCCATGAGTGATTCCCACCGCCGCCCGGTGCCCCTGAACAAAGCCTACCGTTTGCTCAACCACGGGCCGACCGTGCTGGTCAGCGCCGCTCACGACGGCCAGCGCAACATCATGGCTGCCGCTTGGGCCATGCCGCTGGATTTCGAGCCACCGAAAGTCGCCGTCGTCCTCGATAAATCCACCTGGACCCGCCAGTTGCTCGAAGCGTCCGGCACCTTCGTGCTCAACGTCCCGTGCGTCAATCAGGCCGACATCGTGCAAACCGTTGGCAATACGTCGGGCCTGGACATCACTCAAACCCAAGGGCAAGACAAGTTTCAGGCCTATGGTTTGCAGACTTTTGCCGGTGAACAAGTCGAAGCGCCGCTGCTTGACGGCTGCGTCGCCTGGCTGGAATGCCGTTTACTCCCGGAGCCGCGCAACCACGAGCAATACGACCTGTTCCTCGCCGAAGTCATCGCCGCCCATGCCGATGAACGTGTGTTCAGTGACGGGCGCTGGCATTTCGAAGGGCATGACGGTTTGCGCACCTTGCACCACGTGGCGGGTGGGCATTTCCTGAAGATTGGTGATGCGGTGGATGGCAAGACGCTCGCGGTTTGAATAATAGCTTTGCGTTGATGTTTGACCTTTGGCCCAATCAAAAAAAATCCGATGCCTTTGCGGGCATCGGATTTTTTATACGTCGAAGTAATTACGCCGTCGGCTGAACGTTATCCAGCGCCTGATTCACCGCCAGCTCAGTCAGCATGACGATTTGCGCGATGCCCAGCGCGGTCTTGCGGTGTGAGGTATCAAGCATGGCGGCAAAGTTGTTGAGCATCTCGGTGACCGAGCCGAGGGTTTCGCTGGCATTGGCCAGCAACGATTCCGTGTCGTACACCGGGTTGGCGAGGTACATCGGCTCGTAGGGTCGATTGGACGCCATGAGGTGAGCGGTCGGTTTGAGGTAGTGGTCGAGGGCGCGGTCGGCCGCTTCGTTGAGTTTTTTGCTGTCGATGGTTGCGTACGGGGATGTTGGGTCGGTGTCTGTTTCGGGGGGATTGGGTGTTGGTTTTTTCATGGTGTTCTCCGATCAGGATTGGAGCTGGCCGATTCGGTTTCCGAACGAATAGGTGGCAGCTGTACGCAGGTTGGAAACCCGGGGAACGGAGAACCCGGTTGACCCGAAGGTCTCCCGCGCACAGCCGCCATAACGGAGTGCACACCATGAAGGTGCGCAAGGATACGTTATGAAAGGCGCTTGTGCGCTCGGTTCTACTCGGGGTTTCCAATCCCGGTCACTGAATTGGCAGCGACGAGTACAGGCTAGAGAGCTGACGTCCGACGGACAACCTGAAAACCTTGTGGGACGGTTCTCTGTTTACCTCGCAGTTTTTAAACATCCCGATTTGAAATACGCAGTGTGCTAAGCAAAAGGCCTACCTCCCGGTAAGCCTTTTCTCTTTGCGTCCTAGCCTCAATCCCCCAGCGCTTCCCCCTCACGCCGTGGATCCGCGCCACCTTCCAACGACGCTTTCCCCTGCGCATCCTTGACCCGCACGATGGCCTGGGTGCCGCTGGTCATGTCGATTTCACTCACCGCATGCCCTTTGTCTTTCAGCGCCTGAATCAGCGCCGGGCTGAACTGGCCTTGTTCCAGTTCGGTCGGGCCATTGCGGCTGCCGAAGTTGGGCAGGCTGATGGCGCTTTGCGGGTCGAGGTTCCAGTCGAGCAGGCCGACGGTGGTTTTCGCCACGTACTCGATGATTTGCGAACCGCCCGGCGAGCCGACGCTGGCGAGGAATTCGCCGCTGTGGCGATCGAAGATCAGCGTCGGGGCCATCGACGAGCGTGGGCGCTTACCGGGTTCGACGCGGTTGGCGACTTTCTGGCCGTTCTCTTCGGGGATGAACGAGAAGTCGGTCATCTGGTTGTTAAGCAGAAAACCCTGAACCATCAGGTGCGAACCGAATGCGGCTTCGATGGTGGTGGTCATCGACACCGCGCCGCCGAGGTCATCCACCGCGACCACTTGCGAGGTGGAGATGCGCAGCGGCGAACGGTCCGGTGCGTAGGCGACCTGCACACCCGGTGGCGTGCCCGGTTTGGCGCGGACCATGCTGCGTTCGCCGATCAGGCTGGCGCGGCTGGCGAGATATCCGGGATCGACCAGACCTTTGACCGGTACCGGCACGAAGTCGGTATCGGCGACGTATTGCGCGCGGTCGGCGTAGGTAAGACGCTCGGCCTCGGCGATCAGATGCACGGCTTGCGGATCCGGTTCAATGCCGGCCGGTTTGTCGGTCTTCTGCGGTTTCAGCGGCGTCAGGGAAAGACGTGGATCGCGGGTTTCCAGTGCCTGCAACGTACCGAGAATCTGCGCCACGGCGATCCCGCCCGACGACGGTGGCGGCATGCCGCAGACCTGCCAGCGTTTGTAATCGGTGCACAGTGGCGCGCGCTCCTTGGCTTGATAGCGCTGCAGATCGTTCAGTGACAGGCTGCCGGGATTGGCGTGGCCTTGCACCTTGGCAACGATTTCTTCGGCGATCGGGCCTTTGTACAGTGCGTCCGGGCCTTCGTTGGCGATGCGTTTGAGCACGGCGGCCAATGCCGGGTTTTGCAGGCGCGTGCCGACGGCTTTGACGCTGCCATCGGTGTTGAGGAAGTACTTGGCCATATCCGGCGACTGGCGGATGAATGGGTCTGATTCCAGCAGCGAGTGCAATCGCGGGGAGATCGCAAAGCCTTGCTCGGACAGTTTGATCGCCGGTTCAAACAGCTTCGCCCACGGCAGGCGACCGTGTTGTTTATGTGCCATCTCCAGCGCGCGCAACACGCCCGGTGTGCCGACCGAACGACCGCCGATCTGCGCCTGCGGGAACGACATAGGCTGGCCATCGGCACGCAAGAACAGCTTCTCGGTGGCTCCGGCCGGTGCGGTTTCGCGGCCGTCATACGTGCGCACCTGTTTACCGTCCCACAACACGATCATCGCGCCTCCGCCGATCCCGGAAGACTGCGGCTCAACCAGAGTCAGCACCGCTTGCATCGCAATCGCTGCATCAATCGCCGAACCACCTTGACGCAGCATTTCGCGACCGGCCTCAGCAGCCAGAGGATTGGCAGCGGCGGCCATGTGTTGGTTGGCGTGACGGGTTTGCAGATCGGTGCGGAAACCGGACGCGGCTTCCGGTGCCAGCGGCAGGGTCGAAGAGGGCGGGGCGTTGCACGCGGTGAGGGTCAGGGCGCTGATGATCAGCGTCAGGGCAGGCAGGCGAAAGCGGCTCAAGGGCAAGGCTGAAAACACGCGGGCTCTCCGTCCGTGGGATAAAAGTCTCAGGGACTTTATCGACCGCTCGGTCGCGACGCAAACCGGTGGGCATTTTTGTCTTTCTTTTCGGGGCGGATGTTCGCTAGGGTCAACCGCAAATTTATGGAGCACCAACATCCCCTGTAGGAGTGAGCCTGCTCGCGATAGCGGTGGTTCAGTCAACACTGATGTTGGCCGTAATGCCGCTATCGCGAGCAGGCTCACTCCTACAGGTAAAGGCATAAAAATCACAAGAGGCCAGGCATGCACAGCGAGTTCCCCTCCGAGTCCAGCTACCACGATCAACGCGAACAGTTCATCGCCGCCGCCAATGCCGCCGGTGCCGCGCTCACCTCCTACGCACATCCACGCTGCGGGCCATTCGGCGAACCGCTGAGCACCGACGTCGCCGTGCTCGGCGATCCGCTGGCCAAGCGCCGGCTGGTAGCGCTCAGCGGTACCCACGGAGTCGAGGGCTATTACGGCTCGGATTGCCAGATCGAATGGCTGAAAACCTTCGCACCCGGATCGCTGCCCAAGGATGTCGCGGTGGTGATGGTGCACCTGATCAACCCATGGGGTACGGCGTGGTTACGCCGGGTCAACGAAGACAACATCGACCTCAACCGCAATCACCTCGATTTCACAGGACCCTTACCGGATAACCGCGCGTACGCGGCACTGCATGAAATCTACGCCTGCACCGATTTGCACGGCCCCGAGCGCCAACGTGCGGACGCCTTGCTCGATGCGCAAATCAACGAACACGGCTGGCCGGCGGTGATGTCGATTGTCGAGGGTGGTCAGCACAGTCATCCCGACGGACTGTTTTACGGTGGCCGCGCGCCGAGCTGGTCGAATCGCACGCTGCACCAAATCATCAAAACGCATCTGGCTGGCGCTGAAACCGTGATGTGTTTTGACCTGCACACCGGCGCCGGCGAGTACGGTCATCCGATGTTACTGACCATCACCCAGGCGCCTTACCCGGCACTCGCGCAGGCCCAGGCAATTTATGGCTCTTGGCTTTACACCCTGCACACCGGCGCCGACACCTTGAGCGAAACGGGTGTGGCGGCGACGGCTACGGGGTACACCTCACAGGCGTTGCTCAATGCTTTACCGGACGTGCAATTGATGCCGTTCGTGATCGAGTGCGGGACGTATCCGGGGCCGGCTGTGCATCGGCATTTACGTGATGACCATTGGCTGCATTTGCATGGTGATCCGCTGGATGCGGTAGGGCGTGAGATCAAACTGAATCTGCTCGAGCAGTTCTATCCGGCTGATCCGGATTGGCGGGCCATGGTCGGTTTGCGCACTCGACAAATCTGGGCGAAAGGGTTGTCGGCGTTGGCTTGCTGAAAAGGCATTTCGCGCCTGTAGTACCTCGCCGCAACTTGGCGGTTGCTCTGCATTTCTCCTACGGATTTTTCAGGTCGACAACTTACGCGCCCTTACCTGAGGATGGTTTCTATCGTTTTTTCCAGGATGGATTTCAGATGAAAAGGATGAGTCCGTTGCCATTCAACTCTATTTTCAGTCGGCCATTGTCATGAGTGTTTCCAATGAGGACCGCGATTTTCTGGTGGCGATGGGCAGTCGCATTGCTCACTTACGCACAGTTCACGAAATCACACAGACGCGGTTTGCAAGGGCTTTAGGTCTTTCCCGGCAAACCTTTCAGGGCTATGAGGAGGGTACGCGCAGCATGCCGGTCACGACACTGGTGAAATTGGCATTTGCGCTTCGCGTGCCTGTTGAAGACCTGCTCGGCGTTCCCTCGTACACGGAGAGGCCCAGACGCAGCTTGACCTCGACGTGGTATCGACGGTTGCAGTCCATCAATGAGCTTTCGAAGGTCCAACAGAAGGTCATTGCGCAGATGCTTGACGCCCTGATCGCACAGGCAGCGACCAAAGCGAGCGACGAAGAAAAAGAAATTTGAAGTAACCCAAAGAACGCGGAACCAAGGTGCGACAACACCCTGGCCCCGCTAACCACAAAGCAGCTTAAAAGGAGCTGAACCATGGCTAAAACCAATCATACGACATCAACCCCCATCACTGAACGCCGGTTGAAAATCGCCGCAGACTTTTACCCGGTCCACACCAAGGAAAAAACCTACAGCCCCGCCAAACCCGTACCCTGGATCAGACTGCGCGGCCTGTGGTTACGGCAGGCAGGATTCGAGGTGAACGAGAACGTCAAAGTGCGTGTGATGAAAGGCTGTCTGGTGATTACAGCGGAATAGATGAATCGTCCGAGTAAAGCCGCAACGCTATTTGCGTAGGAAAAAACGCCGCTAACCCTCAAGGGATAGCGGCTTTTTTTCTCAAGTAGCGCTTTTGATTATCTTGAATTTTATGGCGGGCGAGGCCCGTATTACCTGACTTAATGCCTGGTTGTGAGGAAGGCATTATCTTGAATTTGATATTTGCTTATGTGAAAAAAGGCGAAGTGCAAAATGTAAGAAAGTCTGACTGATGAGGGGCTGCGAGCGCACAGATCCAATCGAAAGGACTGAAGATAGACCTTTTGCAGGTGTGTAACCGGAAGGGGAGATTATTGCAGGCATAAAAAAACGGCCTACCTTTCGGTAAGCCGTTTTTAGTACTTGGTGGCTACACAGGGACTTGAACCCCGGACCCCAGCATTATGAATGCTATGCTCTAACCAACTGAGCTATGTAGCCAAGTGGCGCGCATTATTCCCCTGAAATGGAAAAGCGTCAAGCGTAAATTTAAAAATTTTTTCTACGCTTTCAACCGTTTATCAAAATCACTGCCTCAGCAGCGGCGAAGGGCAGCGTTGGAACCAGCGGCTGGCCTGCTCATACGCGTGCGCCAATTGCAGGACAGCGAAGTCGGCCTGGTGCTTGCCGATGATTTGCAGCCCCATCGGTAAACCGTCCGAATTGAACCCCGCCTGAACATTGGCGACCGGGCAACCCGACAACGTGCCGGGGATGACCACCTCCATCCAGCGGTGATAGGTATCCATCGCCACGCCTTCGATAGACGTTGGCCACGGCTGGGTTTTATCGAAAGGGAACACTTGGGCGCTGGGCAGCAGCAGGTAATCGTACTTTTCGAACAGCCGAGAAATCGCCCGATACCAATCGCTGCGCACCACGGAGGCGGCGAACACTTCGCTGGCCGATAGCTTCAAACCGTTTTCCACTTCCCAGATCGCCTCCGGTTTCAGCAATGCGCGTTTCTGCGGATCGGCATACGTCGCGCCAAGCGACCCCGCGACCATCCAGTGCCGCAACGTCCGCCAACTGCTCCACAGCCGCTCAGGCGCGAAATCCGGCTGAACGGACTCAACGTGGCAGCCGAAGCTTTCAAAGTCGGCAAAGGTCTTCTCACACAGCGACAGAACGCCGTTCTCCATCGGCAGATAACCGTTGAAGTCGCCCAACCAACCCAACCGCGTGCCTTTGAAATCACGCTCCAGCGGCGCCGCAAACGCCTCACCGGATTCAGCGATGGACAGCGGCGCCCGAGCATCACCGCCAGCCTGCACCGACAACAGCAGCGCCGCATCTTTCACACTGCGCGCCATTGGCCCTTCGTAACCGAGCTGATCGAAAAACAGATCGGCACTGTCATCAAACGGCACACGACCCTGTGACGGACGAAAACCAAAGATGTTGTTGAACGCCGCCGGGTTGCGCAGCGAGCCCATCATGTCGCTGCCATCCGCCACCGGCACCAGATGCATCGCCAGCGCCGCCGCCGCACCGCCACTGCTGCCGCCTGCGGTTTTGCTCGGGTCATACGCGCAAGCGGTCGCACCAAACAACGGGTTATAACTCTGCGAACCGAGGCCGAATTCCGGGGTGTTGGTCTTGCCGATGATGATTGCGCCGGCTGCCTTGATCCGCTCGACCATGATGCCGTCGCGCTCAGGCACAAAGTCCTTGTACAGCGGCGACCCCAATGTGGTGCGGATGCCTTGGGTCAGTGATAGATCCTTGATCGCATGAGGCAAGCCATGCATCCAGCCACGGTACTCGCCGCGCGCCAGTTCGGCATCGCGCTCATCGGCCTGAGCCAGCAGTTGTTCCGGTGATTGCAGGCTGATCAACGCATTGACCAGCGGGTTGAAACGTTCGATATGGGCAAGGTAAGTCTGCATCACTTCCCGACAGGAAACCTGGCGCAGGCGGATGCGTTCGGCGAGCTCGTGGGCCTGCAACAGGACCAGTTCGCTGATTTTATTAGAGTTCATTGCAAGCGGCCTTTGAGACGGCTGGAAAAGCGCCCCGCCTGTGCGACGGGGCGGTAACGATCAACGCATCAGGTTGGTCCACAGACGGTCAGCGAGGCGGATCGCACCCTCGCCGCAAGTCTTGCTGAACACCACGTTAGTGCCCTCGGGAATGTGCAATTCCGGCGCATCCTTGAGCGCCGCGTCGAGGAACGGTTCGACGCCTTTGATCGGGCTCTGGTGCTTGAGGAAGTTCTGCGTCATCGCCGAGTTTTCCGGCTGGCTGAGGAAGGCGATGAACGCCTTGGCATTCGCCGGATTCTTGCTGCCGGTAGGGATGACCATATTGTCGACCCAGGCCAGCACGCCTTCTTTCGGGTAGAGGTATTTCAGCGTCGGTTTCATCTCGCGGGCACGCATCGACGAACCGCCCCAGAACATCGACATGTCGATTTCACCGGAGGCAAGGTTCTCGCGAATCGAGCCGGCCTTGGAGCTGTAGGTTTTCACGAACGGCTTCTGTGCCTTGAGCAAAGTCAGCACTTGCTGCATCTGTTTCGGGTCTTCGCTGCACAGCGGAATGTTCAGATAGAGGCTGGCCATGTCGACCATGTCGCTGACCGAGTCGAACATGTTGATGCGCCCCTGCAATTCGGCTGGCGGCTCATACAAAACCTTGTAACTGTCAGCCGGGCCTTTGTAGCGCGCGGAGTCCAACACGACGCTGGTGGTGCCCCAAATGAACGGCACCGAATACGCGCCCTCCGGGTCCCAACTCGGTTTTTTCAAGTTATCCACAACGCTGGCGTAGTAGGGTTCCTTGACCGGGTCGAAGCGTTCCAGCAGGTTTTCCTTGATCAGGATCGGCACGAACTGGTGCGACGGAATCGCCACGTCATAACCGGCGCCGCCCTGTTTCAGTTTCGCCAGCAGCGTCTCGTTGGAGTCATAGGAATCGACGGTGACCTCGATGCCGGTCTGCTTCTGGAACTTGGCGAGAATCTCCGGCGAAAAGTAGCCGCTCCAGCTCACTACGTTGAGTTTCTCGGCGGCCTGAACACTGCCCATCATCGCCAGCGGCACAGTCAGAAACAACGAAGTGCCAACGCTTTTTATCCACTTGCTCATGCTATTTCCCCACAGGTCGTAGAAGGTTCAGGCGTTCTTTTTGCCCAACAGGTAAGAGAGGCTGACGAACAGCACCGAGACGCCGAGGATCAGCGTCGACACGGCGTTGACGTCGGGTGTCACGCCCATCCGTAGCAGGCCGAAAATGAAGATCGGCAGGGTCGTCGTGCCGGCCTGCGAGACCATCATCGAGATCACGAAGTTATCCAGCGAGACGATGAAGGCCAGCATCAGCCCGGAGAAAATCCCCGGCATCAGCAGCGGCAAAGTGACTTTGCGAAAGGTGCGCCACGGGCCGGCGTAGAGGTCGGCCGAGGCTTGTTCCAGCGACAGGTCCATGTCGTTCAGTCGTGCCCGAATCGGCAGGTAGGCGAAGGGAATGCAGAACACCGTGTGCGCGATGATCAGGTTGCCGTAACCCAGCGACAGACCGATGGTCGAGAACAATGCGAGCGTCGCCACACCGACGACAATTTCCGGCAACACCAGTGGCAACATGATCGCGCCCATCGACAAGTGCAGGCCCTTGAACTTGGCTCCGCGTGAGGTACCGAGGGCGGCGAGGGTGGCAATCGCCGTGGCGATCATGCTTGCGCAGACGGCGATCAACAGGCTGTTGCCAGCGGCCTGGCGCAGGGCCTGATTGGCGAACGCGGCGCGATACCAATCGAGGCTGAATCCGGTCCACACCGTCGCCGATTGGTTGGCGTTGAACGAGAACACCACCAGCACCACGATCGGTGCATACAGGTACAGATAGAACAGAAAACTGAAGCCGCCGAAACCGGGGAAGTCCTGCACGCCCAGCCCTTTGCGTTTGAATATGCCGATCATTACGCACCTCCTTTGGCGATGCGCTGGCGCTCGGCGCGCAGGGCATACACGGTCAGCACCAGCATCACCGCTGCCATCAGCACCAGCGACAACGCCGCACCAAACGGCCAGTTACGCGCATCGCTGAACTGGCGGAAGATCAGGTTGCCGAGCATCATTCGCGTGCCGCCACCGAGCAGTTCCGGGGCGATCATCGCGCCCAGGCACGGTACGAAAGTGAGGATCGCGCCGGCGAGAATTCCCGGTTTGGCGATGGGCAATACCACTTTGCGCAAGGTGCGTATGCGTCCGGCGTAGAGATCCTGCGCGGCTTCGAGCAGGCGGATGTCCATCTTTTCCAGCGTCGCGTAAATCGGCAACACCACGAACGGCGCGTAGGTGTAAACCAGCCCCAGCAGCACCGCGCCGTCGGTGTACAACAGCTGCAACGGTTCATGGATAACGCCCATGCCCATCAGGCTGTTGTTGATCACCCCGGTGTTGCGCAGCAGCAGAATCCACGCGTAAGTGCGGATCAGAAGGTTGGCCCAGAACGGCACGGTGATCAGAAAGATCAGCAAGCCACGGCGATGCGCCGGTTGCATGGCCAGCCACACCGCCACCGGAAAACCGATCAACAACGTGATGATGGTGGTCAACCCGGCAATGCCGATCGAGCGCAGGGCGATGATCAAATACGAGTCGGCAAACGCGAGGCTGTCGTCAAGTTGCCGCTCGAACAGCAGTGAGGTATAGGCGTCGCTGCTGAAGACTTTGTTGACCCCGCCGTAGGGGTTGGCCTCCATCAGCGAATAGCCGATGACGATCAGAATCGGCACCAGCAGAAACAGGCCGATGGCGATCAGCGCCGGGCTGACCCCGAGGAAGCTCTGGAAAGCCTTGCGGCGTTCCAGCGTGTTGGCAATCGGTAAGGCGTGCATGGCAATTCCTCCGGCTCAATCGTGCAGGACGCTGGCGCTTCCACGGTCGAACAACAGACCGGCCTGACTGCCGACGGCGAAACGCAGGCTCTGGTCGACGCAGTTGGGTGTACGCACGGTGAGGCGCGAACCTTCGCTGAGGCTGACCTGATATTGCAGATCGGTGCCGAGATAGATCTGCGCTTCGATCCGGCATGGCAGCGCGTTTTCGGTAGCCGCTGGTACCAGATGCAGACGCTCAGGTCGAACCGACAAGGTGACATTGGCGCCGACCTGCACATCGCTGCACGGTTGCGCCGGCAATGGATGACCCGCCGGGCCGGCGAACCACGCCTGACCGTTTTCCACACGAGTGACAGTGCCTTCAATGAAATTGGTTTCGCCGATGAAATCGGCGACGAAGCGATTGCGCGGACGTTCGTAGATGTCTTCCGGGCTTCCGACCTGCTGCACTTCGCCTTCGGAGAGCACGGCAATGCGGTCGGACATGGTCAGCGCTTCTTCCTGGTCGTGGGTGACGAAGATGAAGGTAATGCCAGTTTTGGCCTGGATGGTTTTCAACTCTTCGCGCATCGCCTGACGCAGCTTGAGGTCGAGTGCCGACAGTGGCTCATCGAGCAGCAACACTTTCGGATGCGGTGCCAAAGCGCGGGCGAGGGCGACACGTTGCTGCTGACCGCCAGACAGTTGCGCCGGTTTGCGATTGGCGAAGCGCTCCATCTGCACCAGCGCCAACATCTCGCGCACGCGCTCGGCGATTTGCGCCTTGCTGAGGACTTTGCCCATCGGCTGCGATTCAAGACCGAAAGCGAGGTTCTCGGCGATGGTCATGTGCGGGAACAGCGCGTAATGCTGGAACACCGTGTTGACCGGACGCTGGAACGGCGGGCGATCAGCGATGTTTTCGCCGTAGAGCAGGATCTCGCCTTCGGTGGGAAATTCGAAACCGGCGATCATCCGCAGCAGCGTGGTCTTGCCGCAGCCGGAAGGGCCAAGAAGGGTGAAGAATTCGTTGTCGCGGATGTCCAGGTCGATGCTTTTCAGCGCCACCGGACCGGTCTGCGGATCACCGTAAACCTTGCGCACCGAGCGGATCGAGACCGCCAGCGTTTGCAGCGAATGCAGGGCATTCATGCGTTACCTCCGATTCCCCCATCGCCTGTGACTCGCTTTGCAAAGCGTTGCCGTCGGGCCATGGATATTATTTTTTTGGGCAGGATCGAGATTGCGTTCGGGTGTGAAACCAGCTGTTTTTTTGTTCTGCTGTGGCTCGATTATCAGCCAGGGGTTGCGCGGCGCGACACTTCAATTTAAACATGGCAGGTGTTAGTAAATTTAACAGCCGAAGGTGCCAGGAATCATGCCCGACCACCGTTTGCCGCCGCTCAACGCGGTGCGCGCCTTTGATGCCGCTGCCCGTTTGGGCAGCTATGTCGAAGCCTCGAAAGCCCTGCACGTGACCCAGCCTGCGATTGGCCGCCACGTGAAATTGCTCGAGGACTGGCTGGGCATTCAATTGTTCGAGCGCACCTCGCGCGGAGTCAACCTGACGCCAGCGGGGGAGAAGTACCATCGCAAGATCAGCACCGCTTTGCAGTTGATCATCGAGGCGGGCAAAGAAGCGCAGCCGAAAGATGCCGAGCGCTGGCTGCGGATCATGGTGGTGCCGGGTTTCGCCAAGCGCTGGTTGATGCCTCGGATCGAAGCGCTGCGGCATCTGCGCCCGGGATTGAAACTGGCGATCGAGCCGAACTCGACTTTTACCGAAGTCGATGGCAAGAGCGCCGATCTGGGCATCGTCTACGGCCTCGACGGGCAATATGCCGACTCACGGGAAGCGCTGATTTGCCCACGAGTTTTTCCGATCTGCACGCCGGCGTATCTGGCCAGCATCGCACCGATCAAAAGCCCGGCTGATCTGGTCAGAAACGATCTGATCCACGTCGATGACGGCGAATGGTGGAACCTCTGGTTCGCCGCGCACGACCTCGATATCCACCTCAATTCCGACATGCTCTACGTCAACAACGATCACGCGCTGTCGGTCGCCGAGAGCGGGCAGGGCATCGCGCTGGCCAACGAGGTACTGGTGCGCCATGAACTGGCCAGCGGCAAACTGGTGCGCGCGGTCGACGCTCAGGTGAAGCTTGAGAGTTATCGGGTGCTGACGCCGTCCGCCGAACTCTCGGCGGATGTGGCGTGGTTTATTCAATGGCTCAAGGCTGAACTGGAAACGGACTTCCCTGAGGCGGTGATCAACTGAGGCGGAAGCGTGCGGTGTTGTCGCTCAGCGCTTTACTGCCCTGGCTCAGAGTGTCCGCCGCCAGATTCACCGCCCGTGCGCCTTCAAGCAAACGTACGGCCGCCTGATCAACCTGTTGAATATTGCCGCTGACTTCGTCGGCGGTACTCGCTTGCTCTTCAACCGCTGTGGCGATCTGCGCCAGGGTGTCGGTGACGCTTTGCACGGCGCTGGCGATTTCGCCCAGGCGTTCACCGAGACCAGTCACCGACTCGGCATCGGTTTGCGCCTGGCCGCACGCCGCTTCCATCAAACTCACGGCTTCGTTGACCGTCGCGCGCAAGCTGTCGACCGTACCGGCGATCTGCGCGGTGGACGACTGTGTACGTTGTGAAAGGCTGCGCACTTCATCGGCGACCACGGCGAAACCGCGTCCCTGTTCACCCGCGCGAGCAGCCTCGATGGCTGCGTTGAGCGCCAGCAGATTGGTTTGTTCGGCGACGCCGCGAATGGTGTCGACGACCAATTGAATCTGCTGACCTTGTTCACTGACCCGACCCAACGCCGCAGCCGTTTCATTCAAACGCTGATTGAGCTGCTGAATACTCGCCGTGGTGCGCTGGCTGTCGCGGCTGCTGTCGGCCGCGATGCGCCGGGTGTGCTGTGCGCTGCCGGAAGCCTGTTCGCAACTCTGCGCCACGCCTTGCGACGTTGCGGCCAACTGCGTGGCGGCTGCGGCGATCTGGCTGATCTGCAATTGCTGCGCTTCGACTTCACTGAGGGCGCCGCTGGAATGCTCGTTGAGACTGCGCACCGCGTTGCTCAGTTGCGAAGTCTCGTGATCGACGCCAAGCATGCTGCTACGCAGTTGCACCACGGCAACGTTGAGTGCAGTGCTGATCGCGGCCAGCTCATCGCGGCCCACCACCGGCACTTGCAAGCTCAGGTTGCCATCGCGCAGGGCTTCGGCGAGCAGGGTGATGCCGCTGGCGCTGCGACGGATCGAGGCTTGCAGGCAGACAAACAGGTACAACGCCGCGAGTAGCAGGCAGCCGAAAATCGCCGCGACGATGATGAACTGGCGGATCGCTGAGCTGTGGTAAGCGTCAAGTCGTTGATCCAGCGACACCAGCGATTGCTGGCGCAGTGCGGCTAGGTCGGTCAGCAGCGCATCGAGGCTGCGTTCGAACTCTTCGGGTTTGAGATTGATAGAGCCGCCGAATACGCCGTCGTCCAACACCTTCAGACCGCTGTCGAGGTTTTTGAGGCTGTCGTGGTATTGGCTGGCCCAGCTCTGCTGATCTTTCGGCAAGCGTGCTTCGAGCAGCGTGGCCGTTTTGACCAATTGCTCGCGGGCGTCACCGATGCGGCTGCGCAGGTCGCGCAACTGCAGACGGCTTTGCAGGGTGAACTGGCCCGAGACTACTGAAGCCTGGCCGACGGCAGCGAGGCGTCCAACGCGTTCGATCAGGTCCGGGGCGTGTTGCGTGGAGATCTGCGTGAGCAGATAAGTTTCCAGCCACGGTGCGAGCGTCAGGCGATTGTCCATGACGATCTGCTCGCGCAACGCTTGCAGGGCGCTGAGGGCGCTGGTGAAACGGTCGTAGCCGTCCGGCCACCAACCGACACCGCTGAGGCTTTTCGAGTCCAGGCCGTTGAGCGCGGTTTGCAGCGCTTGATAGCGGGTGAGTGTTTCCCCCTCGGCGCCTTCATTTTTCAGCGCAGCGCCTAAATCGGTGGTGGCTTGCAGAACCGCCGGTTGCACCGCGTCGAATGCGCCCATGGCGGCGAGGGTGGCCGGCGTCGGTTGGCGATTGGTTTCCGTGGCGCGCCAGCGCGCGGCGCGGTCACGTTGGGCGGCGAGCAGGTTGTCCAGCGCATCCAGCGCGAGCAACTGACGCACGCCGGCACGTTCGCCGGAAATCAGATTGAGTTTGTCGCGATAGTCCTGGCCAATCATCAACAGGCTGCCGGCCAACGGCAGAATGAACAGCAGAAACAACAACTGGAATTTACCTGCGAAGCCAAACCGCCCCAGCAATTTGATCCCCGGTGAAAGGAAAGCCTGCATGCCTCATGACTCCTCTGGACACCACGCACTATTGGCGTGCATCGCGGTCGTGCGACGTTGATGTTGTGCCCTGCTAAAAGGCCTCGAAAGTTCACTCTCGCCCGCTCTGTAGGCCGGCTCTGTAGCGAAACTTCCCATTGTCGGTCGCCTTTGTAAGGCGCCCGCGTTCAAGGGATGAAACAAGGCAAGATTCAGACCATGGCGTTGCGCTATCACTTTGCAGTCGACGACCAGTCAGTTAGTTAGCTGGCTAAGGGGATGGCGCTGGCGCACCGAAAAATGGCACATTGACGCACCTGCCTGTGTGCACCCATCTGCTGTCCGGAAACTTTCATGGCTATCAGCAACGTTCAGACCGCCGCTGCCTCGGCGCCCGCTGCTCCGCAAAGCAGCCCATTGGTGATGCGTATCATCGGCGCGGTGGCGCTGGCGCATTTGATCAACGACCTGATCCAGTCGGTGCTGCCGTCGATCTACCCGATGCTCAAGGCCAATTACGGCCTGACCTTTACTCAGGTCGGCCTGATTACTCTGACCTTTCAGCTGACCGCATCTTTGTTGCAGCCGTGGGTCGGTTATCACACCGATCGGCATCCGAAACCGTGGTTGTTGCCGGCCGGGTCGATTTGCACGTTGATTGGCATCGTGATGATGTCGATGGTCGGCAGTTTCCCGTTGATTCTGCTGGCGGCGGCGCTCATCGGTATCGGTTCCTCGACGTTCCACCCCGAAGCCTCGCGGATCGCACGACTCGCCTCGGGCGGACGCTTTGGTCTGGCGCAATCGACCTTCCAGGTCGGCGGTAACGCCGGTTCCGCGTTCGGTCCGTTGCTGGCGGCGGCGATCATTATTCCGTTCGGCCAAGGCAATGTGGCGTGGTTCGGCTTGTTCGCGGTGTTTGCGCTGTTCGTGCTGTACCGCATCAGTCGCTGGTACGCCCATCACTTGAACCTGTTCAAGCTCAAGGCCGGTCAGGCAGCGACTCACGGGCTGTCGAAGGGCAGGGTGATCAGTGCGTTGGTGGTGCTGGGGCTGCTGGTGTTCTCCAAGTATTTCTACATGGCCAGCCTCACGAGCTATTTCACGTTCTACCTGATCGAGAAGTTCGACCTGTCGGTGGCCAGTTCGCAGTTGCACCTGTTCCTGTTCTTGGGCGCGGTGGCGGCGGGGACGTTCTTCGGTGGGCCGATCGGCGACAAGATCGGGCGTAAGGCGGTGATCTGGTTCTCGATCCTCGGTGTGGCGCCGTTCACGTTGCTGATGCCTCACGTCGATCTGTTCTGGACCACTGTTCTCAGTGTGGTGATCGGCTTCATTCTGGCTTCGGCATTCTCGGCGATCGTGGTGTACGCGCAGGAACTGGTGCCGGGCAATGTCGGGATGATTGCCGGGGTGTTCTTCGGTTTGATGTTTGGTTTTGGCGGGATTGGCGCGGCGCTGCTCGGCCATCTGGCGGATATTCACGGGATTGAGTACGTGTATTTCCTCTGCTCTTTCCTGCCGTTGTTTGGCGTGTTGGCAATCTTCTTGCCGCGTACCAAAAAGCCCTAAGATCAAAAGATCGCAGCCTTCGGCAGCTCCTACATGGGATTGATGTACACCTGTAGGAGCTGCCGAAGGCTGCGATCTTTTAACAATCTGTCAGGCACAAAAAAGCCGCGTATCAAACGCGGCTTTGCTTTGGTTGAGCATTTTCAACAGTGTGAACTCCTACCGTTAAACCATCCGATGTTATGCATTGGCCATGTTGACTGATAAAAAACCGGATTTGTACTCTGTGATACTAAAAGAGCAACGATTCAGAGAGTTACTGTTGCTAATGAGAGTCTGTGGAAGTGTTTGGCGGAAATTTTGAAGCAGACTTTCATTGTCAAAAAATAAAACTAATGGTCGCTGGACATTTTTTTGTTTTTTGCATATTGAATGAAAGGATTTAATAAGATGATTCTCTATTTCCTCCAAGTTGTCATGAAAACCTATCTCAAGCCTTCCAAAAAAATCGAAATATTCTATGTCAAGTTCTTCAAATAATCTGAAAGCAAGCGCTCTAGACCCAGCAAGTAAGTCAAGTCTAGGTACTGATCTCAAGTCAATTACGTATGAAGGTCGAAATCTCTTGGCGAAAGTATTAAATGTGCCTTTTTTTGAGATTTCAGATTCTCTCAAGAGGATAAGAGTTTCAATGTTTTGCTTTTTGTTGTATGTGCTAAACATCTTTCTCTCCTCACAATCTGATTGAAAGTACGAAGTTTCATTTACAGGAGTGATGAGACGCAAAAAATTCGACTTGATTATGGTTTTCATATCTTCTCCTGTTGCGAGTTGTTAGCAATCAATCGGTCTTCAACATCTTGATAGCTGAGACGTAGTAGTCCTGATGCCCATACAGGTTCTCCAATATGAAAATCGCCATTACTGTTTTTCAATGGTCTGCTTTTCATGAATGCCCGGCGGTAGAGCCGAGGGGCAACTCCTGTAAACGGCCGAAATAGAACTTTGATTTCTTCGTGTTCTATATTGGTGATGTCCGTAATAGATGAAAGTCTAGCTATGATATTGCTTGGTGCAATCCAGTCTTGAGCTGTCTGCTCAATCGCGTCCCCATGAAGATGAAATGCTAAGCTCTTTGGATACGGTTCGATATATTGAACCTCATCGACGCCAGCCGATACGATGTGCCGGGCGCAATAGTGGCAAGGGAATGTTGTGACGTAAAGCTTCCCACCTACCGGCGACGATCCTTTGCGAGCGGCGCTCAATAGCGCATCCATTTCAGCATGGACGGCGCGGCTGAATTCCAAGAGTTTTCCAATTCTTGTGTTTTTTAGTTTGGTTTTCAAATTTGAAAATGTTATTCCACTTAGTTCTGGAACGTTGACGATCAAATCTTTAATAATTTCGTCTTGCTCGCGATTACTGCTGCAATAGCCATTGCCAGCTGCACAGCGATGATCTTCTCTTTCATATCCATTCGAGAAGACTAAGTTGCCACCATATACGCCGCCACCGGCATTCGGTACTTCGTTTGTTCCTGTGGACATTAGGTTTCCAATCCCGTCCATCAGGGCCGCCCCAACTTGACGAGAAAGACATGCGCTTGTCATCTGGGCGCCATACGCATGAAACATACCAGTTTCACTCGGATTGGGTCGAACTACTTTTTTGAATGTAAGTATATCGATGAGACGCCCAAGTTGTTCGTTTACAATCCAAGCCGGATTTTCTTTTCGGTCTTCGTCTTTTTCGATGAAGCGGGCTGGAGTGTTATCTACAAAAAAATCGGCTAAGTGAAACGTATCAGCAACTTTCTGGCCGTTATCTATTCCAGAGTCTTGATCGCGGTTTACGAACTCTCTTATTTCTTCGGGTGTGGAAGAATCACATTTTTTTTCAATTAAGCGTGCCTCTCGGATATCGTTTTCACAAACAACACCAATCAAACAAAACGCCTCTTGGTATACGCTTCTAAGTAATGCCACTTCGGCGGGATGTTTCAGAGAGTCTAGAATATACACTCGATAGGGTTTTTCAGCGGTGGATTCAGTAGTTTTTTCCACCGTGGTCGAGCGAATTTTTTGGATCGCGGAAATCAGATTTACTGCAACGCCAGCTGTATCGGATTCTCGAATTTTATCCCCGGCGTCTTGGAGTGACCGCGCGCGCGTTAACGCGGTTTTTGAATCAATGATGATTCCTATCTCTTTTGCCCGCGCTTCAATGGCGTCGCTGGCCTTTAAAATATGAACTTCAGACTGATTTATTCCTTTTCTGAGTTGATCTTTTAGGGCATTCGCAACCCAGCTAGTGCCGGAACCAACAGGTCCAACCACAGCAAAAACCAACTCCTTTGAAATTAGTCCGTTTAGGACGGTGCTTGCCCCCCTACCAGCATCATTGGAAGCTACGCGGGGTTGGGTTTGAGGGGCTGCCATCTTCAACTTCCTTTTGTGATGTACTTTTGATTTTTTATAAAAATAGAGAGCTAAGCTCTCCATTTTTAGGGTTTAAGCCGCTTGAGGATAGATAGGTTTTCTGATTTTTGCATTAAACGTTGAAGCGGAAGTGCATCACGTCGCCGTCCTTGACGATGTAATCCTTGCCTTCCAGACGCCATTTACCGGCCTCTTTGGTGCCGGCTTCGCCCTTGTACTGGATGAAGTCGTTGTAGGCGATCACTTCGGCGCGGATGAAGCCCTTCTCGAAGTCGGTGTGGATCACGCCAGCAGCTTGAGGTGCGGTGGCACCGACTTTGACGGTCCAGGCGCGGACTTCTTCGACACCGGCGGTGAAGTAGGTCTGCAGGTGCAGCATTTCGTAACCGGCGCGGATCACGCGGTTCAGGCCAGGCTCTTCCAGGCCCAGGGCCTCAAGGAACATGTCCTTCTCTTCGCCGTCATCCAGTTCGGCGATTTCCGCTTCGATCTTGTTGCAGACCGGAACGACCATGGCGCCTTCTTCTTCGGCAATGGCACGAACCACGTCCAGGTGCGGGTTGTTCTCGAAACCGTCTTCAGCGACGTTGGCAATGTACATGACCGGTTTGGTGGTCAGCAGGTGGAAACCCTTGATCACTGCCTTTTCGTCAGCGCTCATGTTCTTCATCAGGCTGCGTGCCGGCTTGGCTTCGGTGAAGTGCGCGATCAGTTGCTCAAGCAGAGCTTTCTGAACCACGGCGTCCTTGTCACCGCCCTTGGCGTTACGCGCGACTTTTTGCAGTTGCTTCTCGCAGCTGTCGAGGTCGGCGAAGATCAGTTCCAGGTCGATGATTTCGATGTCGCGTTTCGGGTCGACGCTGTTGGACACGTGGATCACGTTTTCGTCTTCGAAGCAGCGCACGACGTGAGCGATCGCGTCGGTTTCACGGATGTTGGCCAGGAACTTGTTGCCCAGGCCTTCACCTTTCGAGGCGCCGGCAACCAGGCCTGCGATGTCGACGAATTCCATGGTGGTCGGCAGGATGCGCTTCGGATTGACGATGGCCGCCAGTGCTTCCAGGCGCGGATCCGGCATCGGCACGATGCCGCTGTTCGGCTCGATGGTGCAGAAGGGGAAGTTCTCGGCCGCGATACCGGATTTGGTCAGGGCGTTGAACAGGGTGGACTTGCCGACGTTAGGCAGGCCGACGATGCCGCAATTGAATCCCATGGTGTTTCCCCTCGGAGTAGAGTCAGGCCTTCTGGCTGTGCAGGTTTTTCATCGCGCGGTTCCATTCACCGGCGAGGATATCCGGCAGCACGCCGAGGGCAAAGTCGATGCTGGCATCGAGTTTTTCCTGTTCGGCGCGTGGCGCACGACCCAGGACGAAATTTGAAACCATACTGGCGACGCCCGGGTGGCCAATGCCAAGCCGCAGGCGGTAGAACGTATTCTGATTGCCCAGTTGCGCAATGATGTCGCGCAACCCGTTGTGACCGCCATGGCCGCCGCCCTGCTTGAGCTTGGCAACGCCCGGAGGCAAGTCGAGTTCGTCATGCGCCACCAGAATTTCTTCAGGCTTGATGCGGAAGAAACCGGCGAGTGCCGCCACGGCCTGGCCGCTGCGGTTCATGTAGGTGGTGGGAATCAGCAGACGAACATCCTGACCCTGATGCGAATAGCGCCCGGTCAGGCCGAAATATTTGCGATCGGCCACAAGATTCACATTCTGTGCGTGGGCGATGCGCTCAACAAAAAGGGCCCCTGCGTTATGCCGGGTCTGGTCGTATTCGGCGCCTGGATTTCCCAGGCCAACGATCAGTTTGATGGCAGTCACGATAGGGGCCCTTCCTTTGAGTGGTGAGTAACATCGCCGTGATCAGGCAAAGCGGCGAAAGTGGACGAAAAATGCTCATTTACCATGGATGTAAACTCCGCGTTCTCGCCCGCTTTCTCGCTACGTTCCAGTCCGCGATGTTACTTGCTCACTCAGGCTAAACAGAGTGAATTACTCTGCTGCGCCTTCTTCGGTAGCTTCTGGAGCAACGCGTGGAGCGTGTACGTTTGCAACAGCTTTGTCGTCACCGTGAGCCAGTGCAACGAACTCAACGCCTTTAGGGGCTTTGATGTCGGACAGGTGGACGATTGCGCCGATTTCCAGAGCCGACAGGTCGACTTCGATGAACTCAGGCAGATCTTTCGGCAGGCAAGTTACTTCGATTTCGTTCAGGACGTGCGAGATCTCGCCGCCTTTCTTGATCGGAGCTTCTTCACCAACAAAGTGCACAGGCACGATAGCGGTCAGTTTCTGACCGGCTACGACGCGTACGAAGTCAGCGTGCAGAACGTGACCCTTGGATGGGTGACGTTGCAGAGCTTTGATGATGACGTTCTGCTTTTTGCCGCCAACGTTCAGTTCGATAACGTGGCTGTAGGCAGCTTCGTTTTCGAGCAGTTTGGCAACTTCTTTGGCCAGCATGCTGATGGATTCAGGGGCTTTTTCGCCACCGTAAACAACAGCTGGAACCAGAGCGGCGAGACGACGCAGGCGGCGGCTCGCACCTTTCCCCAGGTCGGAACGCACTTCAGCATTCAGAGTAAAATCGTTCATTTTGTATCTCCAAAATAGCCATGACCGAGTGGCGTTTGCGACCAGCGCCGAACACGGTATGGGCAAAAAAGCCCCGCCCCGGCAGGAATGCCGGGGCGGGGCGCTTTTCGTCAACGAGACATTTCGAGAAGGGCAGGGCCCTTAACGGAACATCGCGCTGATCGATTCTTCATTGCTGATGCGGCGAACCGCTTCGGCAACAACCGGTGCGATATCCAGTTGACGGATACGTGCACAGGCTTGTGCTGCAGCGGACAGCGGGATGGTGTTAGTCACCACCAGCTCGTCCAGCACGGAATTTTCGATATTCTCGATGGCCCGACCCGACAGCACAGGGTGTGTGCAGTAGGCAAAGACCTTGGCTGCGCCATGCTCTTTCAGGGCCTTGGCCGCGTGGCACAGAGTGCCGGCGGTATCGACCATGTCATCGACCAGAATGCAGGTACGCCCTTCGACATCACCGATGATATGCATCACTTCAGAGTGATTGGCTTTCTCACGGCGTTTGTCGATGATCCCGAGGTCCACGCCCAGGGATTTGGCAACAGCACGTGCACGCACGACGCCACCAATGTCCGGGGACACGATCATCAGGTTTTCGAAGCGCTGATCTTCAATGTCATCCACCAGAACCGGGGAGCCGTAGATGTTATCTACCGGAATATCGAAGAAACCCTGAATCTGGTCAGCATGCAGATCAACCGTGAGAACACGGTCAATGCCGACTACGGTAAGCATGTCAGCAACGACTTTCGCGCTGATAGCCACACGTGCGGAACGCGGACGGCGATCCTGACGGGCATAACCAAAATAAGGAATAACAGCAGTGATACGAGTAGCCGAGGAGCGGCGGAAGGCATCAGCCATCACTACCAGTTCCATCAGGTTATCGTTGGTCGGAGCGCAAGTCGGCTGAATAATGAAAACGTCTTTACCGCGAACGTTTTCATTGATCTCGGCAGTAATTTCGCCGTCGGAGAACTTACCGACAGAGATGTCACCGAGAGGGATATGCAGCTGACGTACAACACGCCGAGCCAGATCGGGGTTAGCATTCCCCGTAAAGACCATCATCTTGGACACGCGCAGTACCTAGAGGCTGAGGGTAACCTGGATGAGTATAGAAAATGGCAGGGGCGGCTGGATTCGAACCAACGCATGGCAGGATCAAAACCTGCTGCCTTACCGCTTGGCGACGCCCCTGTATCTGTTGCATCAAGTGCCGTGCACTTGGTTCCTTTAGAGCAGACTTTGCAGCTTGCGGTGCAACATCGAAACGTTGCTGCCTTTGGCTACAAACCCTGTAAGGGTCTCTGTCAGAAGGGCCGAGACTTTATCAGCTTCAGCTTTGCTTGGGAAGCCCCCAAACACACAACTTCCAGTTCCGGTGAGCTTTGCTTCGGTAAATTTACCTAACAAATCCAATGCGTTACGTACTTCTGGATAACGCCTTGCAACCACCGGCAAGCAGTCATTTCGACTGTTTCCCTCGGGAACGGGGCGCACTTTAATGGGCGGCGTGTTACGTGTCAACAAAGGATCGGAAAAAATTTCTGCCGTACTTACAGAGACTTGCGGCACGAGCACCAGATACCACGGTTCTTCGGGATCCACGGGGGTGAGTTTCTCGCCCACGCCCTCGGCAAACGCCGCGTGGCCACGGACGAAAACCGGTACGTCGGCCCCCAGCGAAAGGCCTAGTGCAGCCAGGCGATCTTCATCCCAACCCAACTGCCACAAATGATTCAGGCCGAGCAAAGTCGTCGCCGCGTTCGAACTGCCGCCACCGATACCGCCGCCCATGGGCAGGACTTTATCAATCCAGATATCGATGCCGAGCGAGCAACCGGACTGTTGCTGGAGCATTTTTGCTGCACGCACGATCAGGTTGCTGTCATGCGGCACGCCGGCGAACTCGGTGTGCAACTGAATCACGCCGTCATCGCGCACGGCAAAAGTGATTTCATCGCCGTAATCGACAAACTGAAACAGCGTCTGCAATTCGTGATAGCCGTCTTCACGGCGACCGAGAATGTGCAGCATCAGGTTGAGTTTGGCCGGCGACGGCAGGGTCAGGCGTGCTGCGGTCATGGGTTACTGCCCCAACTTGCGCGGTTGCCAGGTCTTGATCACCAGCGTCACGTCGAGGTCAGTGCCGTGCAGTTTGATGCGCTCGGGCAACCAGTAACCGTTTTGTTCGGTGTAAGCGGTGTATTCGACCTTCCAGCCATCCTGTTCCAGGTTGGCCAGGCGGCTGTTGGCGTCCAGATTCAGGCGACTTTTGCTGTCCGGAGCCGGCAGGCCACGCACCCACCAGGCCAGATTCGACACCGGCAGTTTCCAGCCAAGCTGTTCTTCGAGCAGGGCTTCAGGGGACTGCGATTCGTAGCGCCCCTGATTGGCGACTTCCAGCGACACTTTGCCCGGACGCCCGGTCAGGCGTGCGGCGCCACGACCCAGCGGGCCGGACAAACGAATGTCGTAGTAATCCTGACGTTGCAGCCAGAACAGTGTGCCGCTACCGGAATCTTTCGGTGCGCGGATGCCAATCTTGCCGTCGATCTGCCAGCCATCAAGGCCGGTCAGCTGTTGTTTGTTAGCGGCCCATTGAGCCGGACTGCCGTGGCCCTCGACCGATTCGCGGGTACCAAAACCCGAGCAGCCGGCGAGCAGGGCGATGAAGCTGAAAACAATAACGTGGCGCAAAAACATGGGTTAAAGAGTCTCGGATCCGGTCAGGCGCTTGATGGTGCTGCGCAGAATGGTGCTGTCGGGCTGATCCTTGAGGAATTTGCCCCAGATTTGTTTGGCTTCACGCTGGTTGCCCTTGGTCCACAAGACTTCACCGAGGTGCGCGGCGACTTCGTGATCAGGGAAGCGCTCCAGCGCCTGACGCAGATATTTCTCGGCGTCATCCAGATTGCCCATGCGGTAATTCACCCAGCCGAGGCTGTCGAGTACGGCTGGGTCTTCCGGATTGATCTGGTGCGCCTGCTCGATCAGCGCTTTCGCTTCAGCGTAGCGAGTGGTGCGGTCGGACAAGGTGTAGCCGAGCGCGTTAAGTGCCATGGCGTTGTCCGGATCGCGCTTGATGATCAGGCGCAGGTCTTTTTCCATCTGTGCCAGATCATTGCGTTTTTCCGCGAGCATCGCCCGGGTGTAGAGCAGATTCAGGTCGTCCGGGTATTGCTGCAAGGCGTGTTGCAAGACTTTCCAGGCCTTGTCGTCCTGTTTGTTGGCCGACAGGGTTTCCGATTCGATCAGATAGAGCTGAATCGCGTAATCCGGTTGCTCGTCGCGCTGGGCGGCGAGTTTGCTTTGCGCTTCAGCGGTCTTGCCGTTATTCATCAGAATATCGGCCTGACGCAATTGCGCCGGCAGATAATCATTGCCCGGGCCAACCTGGGCGTATTCGATAAGGGCGCCTTGCGGGTCGTTGCGCTCTTCAGCGATGCGACCGAGGTTCAGGTGCGCCGAATCGACGTGACTTTCGCGGGCGATCAAATCTTCCAGATAACCCTTGGCCTCGTCCCAGGCCTTGGCTTCCAGGCAGACCAAGGCCAGCGAGTAACGCAGTTCGTCGTCTTCCGGGTATTGCTGAACCAGACTGGAAAACTCGGCCTTGGCGTCGTCCATGCGGTCTTGCTCAACCAGCATGCGCGCGTAAGTCAGGCGCAGGCGCTTGTCGTCCGGGTACTTCTTGATGCTTTTTTGCAGCAGGGGCAGCGCTTTGTCGCCACGGTTCAGCAATTGCAGCAGGCGCGCGCGCAGCAGAATCGGGGCGATCTCGCCTTCTTCCGGCGGGTGGTCTTCGAGCAATGCCAGAGCTGCTTTGTTGTCACCGTCCTGTTGCAACAACAGGGCCTTGCCGAAAATCAGCTGGCTGTTGTTCGGATGGCGCTGCAACAAACGGTCGAAACTTTTCATCAGGCCGTTACGGGTTTCCTGATCGGTATCGGCGGCCGACAGCGCGAGGAAGTCGAAATGGGTATCGCCCTTGCCCTGCAGGACTTTCTCCATATAGACCATCGAGTCGTCATAACGCCCGGCGCGCGCCAGTTGCACGGCGGCGGCGCGTTGCGCTTCGAGGTCGTCCGGGGCGTTTTTCGCCCAGATCAGCGCGGTATCGAGGGCCGGTTGATCAGCGCCCAGATATTCGGCGATACGGAACGCACGCTCGGAGACGCCCGGATCCTGGGTGTTGATGGCCTGGGTCACGTAGTTATCCAGGGCAATGTCGAAACGATTGCGCTGGCCGGCGAGTTCGGCGCTCAACAGGCTGAAAACGGTTTCCTCGCTGAACGAGCTGTAAACCTTGGGCTTTTCAGGCGCAGGCGTGGTGTCTTCGACCGACGGCGTACCGTCCGGCGAAACGGGCGCCAAGGCCTGGCAGCCGCTGAGGAAGACAAAAGCGAGGAGCAACGCGGAAGATCTATTCATATAGGAAGAGGACGACTAACCTGCGGTCGGATCATCATGACACAAGCCTTCGGCCAAACATAACCGAGACTCAATTGTGCCCATTATAGGGGCTGACGATTGGGACAATAGTCAGCGGTAGTTGTTCTGAATCTTTCGAAGTAGGACAATTGCCGGCTTCACGTCACCATCAGCGACCTTGAATGGCCTTCCTTGCACTCGGTATCAACCACAAGACTGCGTCAGTAGACGTCCGCGAGCGCGTGGCTTTTACTCCTGAACAGCTGGTGGAGGCCTTGCAGCAGCTCTGCCGACTGACCGACAGCCGCGAAGCTGCGATCCTCTCCACCTGCAATCGCAGTGAGCTTTATATAGAACAGGATCAGCTTTCGGCTGATATCGTGCTGCGCTGGCTGGCCGACTATCACCATTTAAGCCTCGATGAGCTGCGCGCGAGTGCTTATGTGCATGAAGATGATGCGGCAGTTCGTCACATGATGCGCGTCGCCTCCGGGCTCGACTCGCTGGTACTGGGCGAACCGCAGATTCTCGGTCAGATGAAATCGGCCTACGCCGTGGCCCGCGAGGCCGGCACCATCGGGCCGCTGCTGGGGCGACTGTTTCAGGCAACCTTCAATGCCGCCAAACAGGTGCGCACCGACACCGCCATCGGTGAAAACCCGGTATCGGTGGCGTTTGCCGCCGTCAGCCTGGCCAAGCAGATTTTCAGTGATTTGCAGCGCAGTCAGGCTCTGTTGATCGGCGCCGGCGAGACCATCACTTTGGTCGCCCGCCATTTGCACGAGCTGGGGGTCAAGCGCATCGTTGTCGCTAACCGCACACTGGAACGTGCCAGTCTGCTGGCCGAGCAGTTCGGTGCTCACGCGGTGTTGCTCTCGGACATCCCGGCCGAACTGGTGCGCAGCGATATCGTCATCAGTTCAACCGCCAGTCAGTTGCCGATTCTTGGCAAGGGCGCGGTGGAAAGCGCATTGAAACTGCGCAAGCACAAACCGATCTTTATGGTCGACATCGCCGTTCCCCGGGATATCGAGCCGGAAGTCGGCGAGTTGGACGACGTTTACCTCTACAGCGTTGACGATCTCCACGAAGTGGTCGCCGAAAACCTCAAGAGCCGCCAAGGCGCAGCACAAGCCGCCGAAGAGATGGTCTCGGTCGGCGCTGACGATTTCATGGTGCGCCTGCGCGAACTGGCGGCGGTCGACGTGCTCAAGGCCTATCGTCAACAGAGCGAACGCCTGCGCGACGAGGAGCTGCAAAAAGCCCTGCGCCTGCTGGCCAATGGCGGCAACGCCGAAGACGTGCTCGGGCAACTGGCCCGTGGCCTGACCAATAAACTGTTGCATGCGCCTAGCGTGCAGCTGAAAAAGCTTTCTGCCGAAGGCCGCCTCGATGCGCTGGCCATGGCCCAGGAACTCTTTGCCCTTGAGGGCTCACCGGATAGCTTTTCGGATAAAAAACCGCAATGAAAGCGTCACTGCTCAACAAGCTGGATGTCCTCCAGGACCGTTTCGAGGAACTGACCGCGCTGCTCGGCGACGGCGAAGTCATTGCCGATCAGGCCAAATTCCGTGCTTATTCCAAGGAATACGCCGAACTTGAGCCGGTGGTACAAGGCTATAAAAAGCTGCTCAGCGTACAAAGCGATCTTGAAGGCGCGCAGGCGCTGCTCAAGGACAGCGACCCGGACATGCGTGAAATGGCCGTGGAAGAAGTCCGCGAAGCCAAGGAATTGCTGATCACCCTGGAAGCCGACCTGCAACGCATGTTGCTGCCCAAGGATCCCAACGACGGCCGTAACGTCTTTCTCGAAATCCGTGCCGGCACCGGTGGCGACGAGGCGGCGATCTTCTCCGGCGACCTGTTCCGCATGTACTCGCGTTACGCCGAGCGTCGCGGCTGGCGTGTCGAGATCCTGTCGGAAAACGAAGGCGAACACGGTGGCTATAAAGAAGTCATCGCCCGCATCGAAGGCGACAACGTTTACGGCAAGCTGAAATTCGAATCCGGTGCGCACCGCGTACAGCGCGTGCCTGCTACCGAATCCCAGGGCCGTATCCACACCTCGGCCTGCACCGTGGCGGTATTGCCCGAGCCGGACGAACGCGAAGCCATCGAGATCAACCCGGCGGATTTGCGCGTCGATACGTTCCGCTCCTCCGGGGCCGGCGGTCAGCACGTTAACACCACCGACTCGGCGATCCGCATCACGCACATACCGACCGGCACCGTCGTCGAGTGTCAGGAAGAACGTTCCCAGCACAAGAACCGCGCTCGGGCGATGGCCTGGCTGTCGGCCAAACTCAACGATCAGCAAACCGCAGCGGCGGCCAACGCGATCGCCAGCGAACGTAAATTGCTGGTTGGCTCGGGCGACCGTTCCGAGCGAATTCGCACCTACAACTTTGCTCAGGGCCGGGTCACTGACCATCGCGTCAACCTGACCCTGTATTCCCTTGACGAAATTCTTGCCGGTGGCGTTGAAGCGGTGATCGAGCCATTGCTGGCCGAATACCAGGCTGACCAACTCGCAGCGATAGGTGAATAAATGACCATCATTGCCAGCCTGTTGCGTGCCGCTGAATTGCCGGATTCACCGACTGCGCGTCTGGATGCCGAGTTGCTCCTTGCCGCTGCACTGGGCAAATCGCGCAGTTTTCTGCACACCTGGCCCGAGCGCATCGTGCCGAGTGAAGCAGCACTGACTTTTGCCGAATACTTGCAACGTCGCCGTAGCGGTGAGCCGGTGGCTTATATTCTCGGGCAGCAGGGCTTCTGGAAACTCGATCTTGAAGTCGCGCCGCACACCCTGATCCCGCGTCCTGACACTGAATTGCTGGTGGAAGCGGCGCTGGAGTTGCTCCCCGCGACGCCGGCCAAAGTGCTCGACCTCGGCACTGGCAGTGGCGCAATTGCGTTGGCCTTGGCCAGCGAACGCCCAGCGTGGAAAGTCACTGCCGTGGATCGTGTGCTGGAAGCTGTCGCACTTGCCGAACGCAATCGTCAGCGTCTGCACTTGAACAACGCCACTGTGTTGAGCAGCCACTGGTTCAGTGCGCTGGAGGGCCAGCGTTTTCAATTGATCATCAGTAACCCGCCGTACATTGCCGCGGCCGATCCGCATCTGGTCGAGGGCGATGTGCGCTTCGAACCGGCCAGTGCGCTGGTTGCCGGTGAGGATGGACTCGACGATCTGCGTTTGATCGTCGCGCAGGCTCCGGAACATCTGGAGGCCGCTGGCTGGCTGATGCTCGAACACGGCTATGATCAAGCCGAAGCCGTGCGCGATTTGCTGCTCACGCGCGGTTTTGAAGAGGTCCACAGCCGCACCGATCTGGGCGGCCATCAACGCATCAGTCTGGGGCGCCTGCCGTGCTGAATGATCAGGAATTGCTGCGCTACAGCCGGCAGATTCTGCTGCAACACATCGACATCGATGGGCAACTGAAGCTCAAAGACAGTCGTGTGTTGATCGTCGGCCTCGGCGGTCTCGGTGCACCGGTTGCCTTGTATCTCGCGGCGGCGGGTGTCGGTGAGCTGCACCTGGCGGATTTCGACACGGTCGATCTGACCAACCTGCAACGCCAGATCATTCATGACACCGACAGCGTCGGCATGAGCAAGGTCGACTCGGCGCTCAAGCGTCTGGGCGCGATCAATCCCGAGATTCAATTGATCGCTCATCGCCAGGCGCTGGACGAGGATTCTCTCGCTGCTGCCGTGGCAGCGGTGGATCTGGTGCTCGACTGTTCCGATAATTTTTCCACCCGCGAAGCGGTCAATGCTGCGTGTGTGGCGGCGTGCAAACCTTTGGTCAGCGGCGCGGCGATTCGGCTGGAAGGGCAGTTGTCGGTGTTCGACCCGCGTCGTGCCGAGAGTCCGTGTTACCACTGTTTATACGGGCACGGCAGCGAAGCTGAACTGACTTGCAGCGAAGCCGGTGTGGTCGGGCCGCTGGTCGGTCTGGTCGGCAGCTTGCAAGCACTGGAAGCCTTGAAGGTCTTGGTCGGTTTCGGTGAGCCGCTGGTGGGCCGTTTGCTGTTGATCGATGCCCTCGGTTCGCGTTTCCGTGAGTTGCGCGTCAAGCGTGACCCAGGCTGCAGCGTCTGTGGTCCGCGCCATGCGTGAAGCGCCGATCGGCGTGTTCGACTCCGGTGTCGGCGGCTTGTCGGTGCTGGCGGAAATCCAGCGTTTGCTGCCCAATGAAACGTTGCTCTATGTCGCCGATTGCGGGCACATTCCCTACGGTGAGAAAACCCCGGAATTCATCCGTCAGCGTTGCAGCGTGATGGCCGGGTTTTTCCGCGAGCAAGGCGCCAAGGCCTTGGTCATCGCGTGTAATACCGCGACGGTCGCGGGTGTCGCCGATCTACGCCGTGATTTCCCTGACTGGCCGCTTGTCGGCATGGAGCCTGCGGTCAAACCTGCCGCTGCCGCGACCCGCAGCGGAGTGGTCGGCGTGCTCGCCACCACCGGCACGTTGCAGAGCGCCAAGTTCGCCGCACTGCTTGATCGCTTTGCCACCGACGTGCGCGTGATTACTCAGCCATGTCCCGGTCTGGTCGAGCTGATTGAAAGCGGCGATCTGCACAGCGCCGAGTTGCGCCAGTTGCTGCAAGGGTATGTCGAGCCACTGTTGGCCAGCGGTTGCGACACGATCATTTTGGGCTGCACCCACTATCCCTTTCTCAAGCCGATGCTCAAGTCGATGATCCCCGCGGACATTAGTCTGATCGATACGGGCGCTGCTGTGGCGCGGCAACTTCAGCGGCTTTTGGCGGAGCGCGATTTGCTCGCTGTCGGACCGAACCAACCGGTCAGGTTCTGGACCAGCGCCGATCCTGCGTACTTGAAAAACATCCTGCCGTTACTGGGGCAGAGTGCCGACGAAGTGCAAAACTTCAGCTTGTAAAAAAATTGTGAAATAACTAAAACTTCAGCTGAACTTCTGAGCAGGCGCTAGCTTCTATAGCGATGAGTTATCTAGAAAACCAAACGATCGTTCCGGAAAAGGAAGTTTCAACGTGAAGCGACTATTCTGCTTGGCCGCGATTGCGGCCGCACTGATGGGGCAAAGTTTTACTGCACAAGCGGCCGGTGTTGAGTTTGCGGTGGGGGCCACCAGCGACTCGACCATGACGTACCGCCTGGGCATGAATTTCGACTGGGACAAGAGCTGGCTGCAAAGTGACGTCGGTCGTCTGACCGGTTACTGGAGCGGGGCTTACACCTACTGGGAAGGCGACAAGACCTCCAGTAACAACAGTCTGTCGTTCTCGCCGGTATTTGTTTACGAGTTTGCCGGTCAATCGGTCAAACCGTATGTGGAGGCGGGGATTGGTGTCGCGGCTTTCTCCAATACCAAGTACGAATCCAACAATCTCGGCGGCTCTTTCCAGTTCGAAGACCGCTTCGGTTTTGGTCTGCGTTTCAATGGCGGGCATGAAGTCGGGATTCGTGCGACGCACTATTCCAACGCCGGTCTGGCCAGCGACAACGACGGGGTAGAAAGTTACTCGCTGCATTACACCATGCCGCTCTAAGCCGAGCGCATAACCCCTGTAGGAGTGAGCCTGCTCGCGATAGCGGTGTGTCAGTCACACATATATTGACTGACACACCGCTATCGCGAGCAGGCTCACTCCTACATTTGTTTTGGGGTGTTCTTGTGATCAGCGGTAGGCAGTCGTGATGCCTTTGCGTTCTTCAATGCACTCCGGCGCGCCCATCTCGAACTCGCGGCAGATCAGCGGGCGTTTCTCATAGATCGTGCACATCATCGTGTCGCGATCCAGCGCCGCGCACCAGCCGTCATCCAGACGCAGCATTACTTCGCCGCCCCATTCATCAGTATCGATAAAGCGATCAGGCACGCCAGTGTCGGTGATCAGCATCACTTCGAGCTGGCAACAACACGCCGCGCAGGTCGAGCAAGTGACCGCCGGTTCAGTGATTTGTTGGTGGGGAATGGTCTTCATGGTCGGCAGTGTAAGGCAGTGACCGATACGCGTGTGAACGGTCTGACAGACGCTCAGTGCGCCAGCCGCCGAGCCATCCCATGCAGCAACGGAAACAACAACGCCCAGAGCAGGCCGATGCCGATCAGTGTCGGCAGTTCGCCATAGGGAAATTGCACCCCGGCCAGGCGCCCGCCAGCGTAATACGACAGCGCGCCGCCGACAGCGCCGAGTACGCTCGCCAGCCACCAGGGCCGCGCGCTCCAGGCCAGGCAATGGCGCAAGGTGGTCGCCAACAATGCCCAGAGCAACATCAGCCACAACGGAATTAGCGGCGACTGATCCTGAAACGCGAACACCCCGGCACCACGCAACACACTGTCGACAGCGGTGCCGACAATCACCACGCTGAGGATCAAACGCCCCTCAGCCGCCCAACTGCTGATCCAGCACAGATGGATCACCAGCACCGCCAGCGCGACCAGCAACCACAGGCTGTTGCCGCCGAGCACGCAGGTCAGCCAGCCGATCTGGAACAGTACGGCATTGGCGACACGCTCAAGCATCGAAGCGTCCGAGCAGCGGCGCAGTCATTGCGGCGGGTTTGGCCAATAGCAACTGCGCGGTGCCGATGGTGCGTTCGAGGAAACCGCCCTCGCAGTAACACAGGTAAAACTCCCACAGCCGCAGGAAATAATCGTCATAGCCCAGTTCGCTCAAGCGGCAATGGGCGCGGCGGAAGTTCTCGTGCCACAGGCGCAGGGTGCGGGCGTAGTGCAGGCCGAAATCTTCCATGTGCAGCAGGTTCATGTCGGTGTCGCGGCCGACCACTTCGAGCATTTTCTGCACGCAGGGCAGGGCGCCGCCGGGGAAGATGTAGCGCTGGATGAAATCGACGCCGCGCTTGGCCTGTTCGTAACGCTGCTCGCGGATGGTGATCGCCTGGATCAACATCAGGCCGTTGCTCTTGAGCAACTGCGCGCACTGTTTGAAGTAGGTCGGCAGGAAGCGGTGGCCGACGGCTTCGATCATCTCGATCGACACCAGTTTGTCGTATTCGCCGGTCAGGTCGCGGTAGTCCTTGAGCAACAGCGTGACGCGATCCTGCAAACCCAGTTGTTCGATGCGTTGCGCGGTAAACGCGTACTGCTCTTTCGACAGGGTCGTGGTGGTTACGCGGCAGCCGTAATGTTGCGCGGCATACAGCGCCATACTGCCCCAGCCGGTGCCGATCTCCAGCAAATGGTCGCTGGGTTGCAGCGCGAGTTTCTGACAGATCCGCTCCAGTTTGTTCAGTTGTGCCTGTTCGAGGCTGTCTTCCGGGGTCAGGAACTGCGCCGCCGAATACATCATGGTCGGGTCGAGAAACTGCTCGAACAGATCGTTGCCAAGGTCGTAGTGTGCGGCGATGTTCTTCTGCGAACCCTTGCGCGTGTTGCGGTTGAGCCAGTGCAGACCTTGCACCAACGGCCGGCTGAGGCGGGCCAGACCACCCTCCATGGCATCGAGCACGTCGAGGTTGCTGACGAACACGCGGACGACGGCCGTCAGATCCGGCGAACTCCAATAGCCGTGGATAAAGGCCTCGCCGGCCCCAATCGAACCGTTCCCGGCAACCATGCCCCAGACGGCCGGATCGAGCACATGGATTTCCCCGAGCAAAGCACTGCCCGGGGTACCGAACATCAGGCGTTCGCCGTCCTCGACCACCAGCAGTTGGCCGTTTTTCAACTGAGCCAATTGGCGCAGCACGCCACGGCGCAGCAGCGACCCGGTCAAACCGTTGGTGCTGAGCCGACTGACCGACAGACTAGAGGATTTCATGGCGGTGCTCCTTGGGAGGCACAGTGGCGGTTTGAAAACTGCCGTCGGCAGTCTGATGAGCAAAAATCGGTGCGCGTTTGAGCAGCAGCCGCAGCGCTTGCCAGTAAATGGCCAGGGCGGTTTTCGCGGTCATCCACGGAAAGCGCTGCAGGTAACGATGCAGGCTGCGCCGGTCGAGACTTTCGCGTTGCAGATTGAGGGTGGCGTCGAACAGTTTCTGCTCGCCTTGCCAGTCGGCCATGTGCACACCGAGGTTTTGCGCGGCGGGACTGAAACTCATGCGGTATTCGAGATCGCGCGGCAGAAACGGCGAAACGTGAAAGGCTTTGGCCACGGCAAAGTGCTGATGGAAATCCTGCAGATTGACCGGCGGGCGCGCCGGCAACACATAGTGATAGCGCTCGCCCCATGGTGTGTTGGTGACTTCACAGACGATCGCCGCCAGTTGCCCGTCCGCCTCATGGCAGTAAAAGAAACTCACCGGGTTGAACGACAGCCCCCAACTGCGCGCCTGGGTCAGCAGGCAGATCGAGCCTTGCGGTTCGTGGCCGATGGCGATGCCGACCTGCTGGCGAACGGCATCGATCAGGCGCATGCCACGGCTGGTAAAAGTCTTGAGATAGTCGGTCTCGCGAAATGAAAACGGCGCAAAGCGGCTGCGCCCGGCCAGCGGCGACAGTGCAAGCACGGCGTCCTGTTCGCTGAGATCGAGGTAGAGCAAGCCGATCCGGTAACGGAATTCATGGCGGCGCGGCGAAAAACGCCGATGGCCGATCCAGCCGCTATACAGGGCGCTGTTCATAAGCTTTCCCCGAACGCGGCGGCCACGCGCAAGGCACTGACGACACCGTCCTCATGAAACCCGTTGGCCCAGTAAGCGCCGCAATAATGCGTGTGCTGCGCGCCATCCAGTTCGCCCCAGCGATTCTGTGCTGCCACCGCCGCGAGGCTGAATTGCGGATGGGCGTAGGTGTAGCGGGCAAGCACTTTGTCGGGGCTGATGCCGGCACTCTGATTGAGGCTGACGCAGAACGTGGTTTCGCTCTGAATGCCCTGCAGAATGTTCATGTCGTAGGTGACGGCGGCGTGAGTATGGCCAGCGCCGCTGAGTCGATAGTTCCAGCTGGCCCAGGCAAGTTTGCGTGTTGGCAGCAAACGGGTATCGGTGTGCAGCACCACTTCGTTGTCGGCGTAGGGCAGCGCACCGAGGATCGCGCGTTCGGCATCGCTGGGCACCGCCAGCAGTTTCAGCGCCTGGTCGCTGTGACAGGCGAACACCACCCGATCGAAATGCTCAAGGCCTGCCGGGCTGTGGATAACTACGCCATGCACATCGCGATCGACCCGGGTGACCGGACAATTGAGCCGAATCCTGTCCTTGAACCCGGCCGTCAGTGGCGCGATGTAAGCACTCGAGCCGCCTTCGATGACTTGCCATTGCGGCCGATCACTGACTGACAACAGCCCGTGATTCTTGAAGAACCGCACAAAAAACTGCAGGGGGAAGTTGAGCATTTCCGCCATCGGCATCGACCAGATCGCCGAACCCATCGGCACGATGTAATGCAGGATGAAACGTTCGCCGTAGCCGCCGGCCTTGAGGTATTCGTCGAGGGTGGTGTCGGCGGCAATGCGCAGTTCGACGAGGTCGCGCTGGGCTTCTTTGTTGAAGCGCAGGATGTCGCGCAACATGCCCCAGAACCCCGGTGACAACAGATTGCTGCGCTGGGCGAAGAGGCTGTTGAGGTTGTTGCCGTTGTATTCCAGGCCGGTGTCCGGGTCGGTCACCGAGAAACTCATTTCCGTCGGTTTGAACGCCACGCCAAGCTGGCCGAGGAGGCGGATAAAGTTCGGGTAGGTCCAGTCATTGAACACGATGAAGCCGGTGTCCACGGCGTAGGGCTGTCCTGCGACGGTGACGTCTACCGTGTGCGTGTGGCCACCGACCCAGTCGCCCGCCTCGAACACCGTCACTTCATGGCGGCGATTGAGCAGGTAGGCGCAGGTAAGCCCGGCGATGCCGCTGCCGACGATGGCAATTTTCATGTCGGATCCGTCAGCGGAGGCGACTTGCGCACCATGCGCTTGCCGATGGCCAGTTGCACGCGTGCCGGCAGTTTCGACAGCGGCCACAGCGCGGCCATGAACAGTGCCGGGAAGGCGATTTCCAATGGCCGATCCTTGAGCTTGGCGAAGATGTGCCGCGCTGCTTTATCCACAGGCCAGCTCAAAGGCATGGGGAAATCGTTTTTGGCGGTCAGCGGGGTTTCGACAAAACCCGGGCTGACCACGGTGACTTCAATGCCTTCGTCGGCGAGATCGATGCGCAGCGATTCGAACAGGTAACGCAAACCGGCCTTCGAGGCGCCGTAGGCTTCGGCCCGTGGCAACGGCAGATAGGTCACCGAACTGGCCATGCCGACCAGGTGCGGCGCGGTGCCTTTGCGCAACAGCGGCAAGGCGGCCTCGATGCAGTAGCTGCTGGCGAGCAGGTTGGTGCGCACCACATGCTCGATGATCGAGGCGTCGAACTGCTTGGCATCGACGTACTCGCAGGTGCCGGCGTTGAGAATCACTGAATCCAGTGAACCCCAATCCGTGGCGATCTGCTCGCCGATTTCGCGCACCGTCTGGCTGTTGGTCAGGTCCCCCGGCACCACCAGAACTTGCCCCGGGTAGCGTTGCGACAAGACCTTGAGCGGGGCGATCTGACGGGAACTGACCGCCAGGTGCGCACCGGTTTTCAGGATCTCTTCAGCCAGCGCCGCGCCGATGCCACTGCTGGCCCCGGTCAACCAATAGCGCCGTGGAGGTGTACGACTCATCCCATTCTCCTTTTCAGCCAGGCAATGACCCGGCCCAATATTGGTAAATGTTCATACAGCAGCGCCCCGGCATCGAAATAATCCCGATGGCGATAAACCTTGTCGTGCCAAAGCAGGTGCGAGCAGCCGCTGACACGAATCACACGGCCACCCGCCAGGCGCGGATGGCGATAACTCATGACCCAACGCAGGTAGCCTTCGCAGTCGCCGATCTGGTCGAAACCATGAAAATCGAAACGCAGTTCGCTAACGTTGGCGTACAGCTCGCCGAAGTAGTCGCGCAATTGCGCCAACCCTTGCACCTCGTGCAGCGGGTCGGTGAAATGAATGTCATCGCTGTACAGCTCGCCGAGGTTTTGCAGGTTGTCTTTGTTCAACGCTGAAAATTGCCGGGCGAAGCGGCGCAGAAATTCACTCATCATCGCCTCCGGTAGACGTACGCGAAGGCAGGTTCTTGAAGGCGGCCAATGCGCGCTGGCGCGAAGTGCTGAGGTTGACGATCGGCGACGGGTAGTCAGCCACGCCGAACAAACCACCGACGTCGGCCGGGTTGTGCACTTCTTTCTTGTTGAGAGCCGCCAGTTCCGGTAGCCAGTGCTTGATGAACAGGCCTTCGCTGTCGAATTTTTCCGACTGGCTCAACGGGTTGAAGATGCGGAAGTACGGCGCCGAATCGGTGCCCGTCGACGAGCTCCATTGCCAGCCGCCGTTGTTCGCCGCCAAGTCGCCATCAATCAGGTGACGCATGAAAAAACGCTCGCCTTCGCGCCAGTCGATCAGCAGGTTTTTGGTCAGGAACATCGCCACGATCATGCGCAGGCGATTGTGCATCCAGCCGGTTTCGAGCAATTGGCGCATGGCCGCGTCGATGATCGGCAGACCGGTGCGCGCCTCTTGCCACGCGGCGAGATCGTCCGGCGCATCACGCCAGGCCAGCGCTTCGGTTTCCGGGCGAAACGCGCGGTGCCGCGAGACCCGTGGATAGCCGACCAGAATGTGTTTGTAGAATTCGCGCCACAGCAGCTCGTTGATCCAGGTAACCGCACCGACCTTGCCGCTTTCGAATTCGCCCTGATTGCTTTGCAGGGCGGCGTGCAGGCATTGGCGCGGCGAAATCACCCCGGCAGCGAGGTATGCCGAGAGCTGACTGGTGCCGGGCTTGGCCGGGAAGTCGCGTTCGCTTTGGTAATAGTCGATCTGCGCGTCGGTGAAGGTATCGAGACGGCGCCGGGCTTCCTGTTCACCGGCCGGCCACAGATCGCGCAGGGTTTGGCTCGGTGTGGCGAAGCCTTTGACGGAGTCGGGAATCGGGTCGCTGTCGATGGCAAGTTTTGCCTGTTTGCCAGGGGCCTTGACCAACGCAGGCATCGAGCGGTGCAAGCGTTCATAACAGACTTTGCGGAACTGGCTGAACACCTTGAAGTAACTCTCGGTCTTGGTCAGCACGCTGCCGGGTTTGAACAGCAACTGATCGAGGTAGCTGTGAAACGTGATGCCCTCGGCCTGCAGTGTGTCCGCCACCGCTGCATCGCGACGGCTTTCATGGACGCCATATTCTTCGTTGACGTGGACGGCTTCGATCTTCAGTTGCCGACAGAGCTTGAGCAGTTCCACTGGGGCTTGATCCCAATGCGCGGCAGTACGGATCAGCAACGGAATATTCAACGCGGCGAAGCTTTTGCTCAGCTCATCGAGGTTGCGCAACCAGAAGTCGACCTTGCACGGCGCATCGTCATGTTCCAGCCACTGCTGCGGACTCAACAGGTACACGGCGACCGTCGGGCCGCGCGCTGCGGCGGCCGCGAGGGCGGTGTTGTCATGTTGGCGCAAGTCGCTGCGCATCCAGATCAATTGCATGTCGGCACTCACGGCGTCCATTAAATCAGCCCGCGCTGAACGAGTTCCTGGTGCGCAAGAAGCGCGTCTTCCGCCAGGAACACATCAGCCATCTCGGAGGTTTTTACGGACAACTCGGCGTGGTGGATGCATACCGTTGGTCCGACCAGCATTTTCGGGCAACTGACTCCGTTCAGCAGCTTGGGCAACTGCGCAAGGTTCATGGCTTTGCTGGAATACAGCAGTACGCCACGGGCCTGCAGGTGTTCAACTGCCAGCGCCAGTTCGGTGGCCGGCAGCGGCCAGTCAAACACTTGCACCGGACAATCGGCGCTGCTGATCAGCCACGCGCACAGCCACAGATGAGGTTCCAGTGGCAGGTCGGAATGATTGATCAACAACAGCGGGGCGCCATGTAGCTGACGATTGTTATGGTAGATGCGTGTGCCGAATTTGCTGCGTAGCCACGAATAAAAGAACACCCGCTCCATCTGCGCGCCGAACTGGCCTTGCCAGCGCTGCTCCAGTTCCGCCAGCAACGGCATCAGCAATTGCTCGCACAGCGTGCGTGGCGGGTAGAGCGCCATGGCCTGATTGACGCTGTCGTCGAGGCTGCGTTCATTGAGCTGCGTGACGGCCGCCAGCAATGTCTGGCGCAAACGCTGCCAGTCGTTTTCCACCGATTCGCTGAACGCTTGTGGTGCGTCGAGCAGCGGTTTGACCTGACTGACGGCAACACCACGATTGAGCCAGGTGAGGATGGTCAGAATCTGCTGCACGTGTTCGGCCGAATACAGTCGGTGGCCCTTGGGCGTGCGTTGCGGCACGACCAGCCCGTAGCGGCGTTCCCACGCGCGCAAAGTGATCGCGTTGACGCCGGTCTGTCGCGCGACTTCGCGAATCGGCAGCCAGCCCTCGTCGAGAGCTTTCTTAAAATCCGCGCCAAGGTCTTCCTGGGCGCTGGTATCCATTTTGTCGTTCATTAGATTGCGTTTCGCAGGCTGAGGTTTTCCGGGTGCGGTTGCAGGTAAACCTGTTGCGCGATGTACGAATCCGGATGGAGGCGAAAGTGATGCTTGAGCAGCGTCAACGGCACCACCAGCGGCACGATGCCCTGGCGGTATTGGCCGATGACGTGTTGCATTTCCTGTTTGTCTTCGGCGCTGATCGCCTGCTTCAGATAACCGCTGATGTGCAGCAGGACATTGCTGTGAGTGCCGCGCGTGGCACATTTCTTCAGGGCGGCCATCAGTTCGCTGAAATAGCGCGGGCCGAGTTCGGCGGGATCGGTGTCGGCCATATTGCCCAACAACTTGCCCAGCGTTTTGTATTGCAGTGGGTTGTGCGCCATCAGCAAGTATTTGTAGCGCGAATGGAATTCGGTGAGGGCGCGACGGCTCAGGCCATTGGCGAGGACCTGTTGCCATTCGCTGTAAGCGAATACTCGGGTGATGAAGTTCTCACGCAGTACCGGATCGTTGAGGCGACCGGCTTCTTCTACGGGCAGATCCGGGTGCTGTGCGCAGAACGCCTGGGCGTAAATCCCGCGTCCGCCGCCGTTCACCGGGGCGCCGTTGGTGTGGTAGACCTTGACCCGCTCGAGGCCGCAGGACGGCGACTGCTGCATGAAGATGTAGCCGCAGATGTCATTCAGCTCGGCGGCCATTTTTGTGCCGTACTCGGCCAATGGCTGAGTGACGTTGATCGACGGGTTTACCGTGCCGACCGCTTGCGGATGCTCGGCCTCGCCGACAAGGCGGATCGGCTCGCGCGGGATGCCCATACCGATCGCGACTTCCGGACACACCGGGACGAAATCGAAATGCTCGGTGAGGGTGCGGCTGCACAGGCGGGATTCCTTGTGTCCACCGTTGTAGCGCACCTCGGCGCCCAGCAGGCAGGCGCTGATGGCGATTTTGGGTTTGGCTGCGCAAGAGTCAGACATGGGCACCTCGAATCCATACCTGTACAGAGGTTGATCTCTGTACAACTTTGCTCAGCATAGATTCATGGGTGTACAAGTCAAATGGTTTGTATAACTTTTTTCTGTTGAGCGCGGTTCACTGTGGGAGCGAGCTTGCTCGCGAATACGGATTAACATTCAACAAATTCATTGATTGAAACACCGCCTTCGCGAGCAAGTTCGCTCCCACAGGGACGCTATTTACTTCCAGCCCTGCAGCCATTCAGCGTTGTTTTGTAGTGTCTGCCAATCGAGTCGCTCAGCACGTTGGGTCAACACCGCTTGTAACTCAACCTCCAGCACCGTGCCTTCCTCGTCGCGAAACAGCTCGGTCACCAGAAAGTGTTTTTCACGATTCTGCGGGTGGGCTGCTGTCCATTTCGACAGCAGCAATTTACGCGGATTGATGCGGTTCATTGCAGGTGTTCGTGCAAGCGTCGCGCGGCTTCCTGGCCACTGAGCCAAGCGCCTTCGACACGGCCAGACAGGCACCAGTCGCCGCAGGCATACAAACCCAGATCGGCATCGGCCAGGGTGCCCCATTCGTGGCCCGTCGCCGGACGTGCGTAGAGCCAGCGGTGGGCGAGGCTGAAGGTTGGCGCGGGCATGGCGCTGTGCAGCAGTTCGGCAAAAGCACCGTGCAGTTGCTCGATCACAGCTTCCTTGGACAGGTCGATGTGCTGCCGGCTCCATGCGCTGCTCGCATGCAGCACCCAGGTGTCGAGTGTGTTGTCACGTCCGGGTTTGCTGCGGTTGCGTGCCAGCCAGTCGAGCGGACTGTCCTGCACGAAGCAGCCTTCAAGGGGCGTATCCAGCGGTGTATCGAAGGCGAGGGCGACAGCCCAGGTCGGGTCCATTTTCACCCCGGCGGCGGCCCCGGCAAGTTTCGGGGCAGCGGCCAGTAAGGCTGTCGCTTGAGGGGCCGGCGTGGCGATCACCACGTGACTGAACGGGCCATGGGTGAAGCCTTCGGCGTCCTGCAAGTGCCAGTGCTCTTCACCGCGAAAGACCTCGGTGATGCGGCAGGCAAAGTGCACTTCCAGGCCATCGAGAAGTCCACGAGTGATGGCGCTCATGCGCGGTGTACCGACCCAGCGCGTCTGCTCGTCCGGCGACAGATTCAGTTGCCCGCCCTGATACGTGTAGAGCTGCGGTGTCCACTCGGCGACCCAGCCCAGGCTTTGCCAACGCTGCACTTCGGTGACGAAGCGCCGATCACGCGCGGTGAAATATTGCGCGCCCATGTCCAGCGAGCCAGCGTCGCTGCGCTTGCTCGACATGCGCCCGCCGCTGCCGCGACTTTTATCGAACAATTGCACGGTATGCCCGGTCTCTGTCAGAGCCTGGGCGGCGGAAAGTCCGGCGATGCCGGTGCCAATGATTGCGATAGGTACAGTCATAGGGGCCTCGTTTACCTTTCTGTACAGACTACGCCGTGGATGAAACCTGTACAATTTTGTTTTTTGGTATAACTTCTAGCGTTCTCGATCTGACAGCTTGGCCTATGGTTAAACAATAGAGCCTGCCCGATAGAAAAGATCCCTGCTTATAAAAATAGACTAGTGATCCGGGTTAAACGCCACGCGAGGAAGATGTCATGCACATATTGCTGACCGGCGGTACTGGTTTGATCGGACGTGCGCTCTGCCGACACTGGTCGCAGCAGGGCCATCGCCTGACGGTCTGGAGCCGAAAACCGGAGAAGGTCGCGAAGATCTGCGGTGCGCAGGTGCGTGGCATCTCGCGTCTGGAAGATCTCGGCGATGAGCCTGTGGACGCGATCATCAATCTGGCCGGTGCGCCGATTGCCGATCGGCCGTGGACCCATCGACGCAAAGCGTTGCTATGGAGCAGCCGTATCACTTTGACGGAAACACTGTTGGCGTGGCTCGAAACCCGCACGCAGAAACCGGCATTGCTGATTTCCGGTTCGGCGATCGGCTGGTACGGCGATGGTGGTGAGCGCGAATTGACTGAAGATTCGCCGCCGGTGATCGACGATTTCGCCAGCCAGTTGTGCATCGCCTGGGAAGAAACCGCGCAACGTGCCGAGGCGCAAGGCATCCGTGTGGTGCTGGTGCGAACCGGTCTGGTGCTGTCGGCCGAGGGCGGCTTTTTGTCGCGGCTGTTGCTGCCATTCAAACTCGGGCTCGGCGGGCCTTTGGGCAATGGTCGGCAGTGGATGCCGTGGATTCATATCAACGATCAAATCGCCCTGATTGATTTTCTTCTGCATCGTGATCAGGCCAGTGGTCCTTATAATGCGTGCGCGCCGAAACCTGTGCGCAATCGCGAATTTGCCAAGACGCTGGGCAGCGTTTTACACCGCCCGGCGTTCATGCCGATGCCGACGCTGGCGCTGAAAGTCGGTCTCGGCGAGATGTCATTGTTGTTGCTCGGCGGCCAGAAGGCTATGCCGGCACGCTTGCTGGAAGCGGGTTTCACTTTCCAGTTCACGGATTTACGTGCGGCCCTGGACGATCTCTCCAGCCGCCTCTGAAATAGGACGTTGCATGACCGATCACGCCTTGCTTCTGGTCAACCTGGGTTCCCCGGCCTCAACCTCAGTGGCCGATGTGCGCCGCTACCTCAATCAATTCCTGATGGACCCGTACGTGATCGACCTGCCGTGGCCGGTGCGGCGTCTGCTGGTGTCGCTGATCCTGGTCAAGCGCCCGGAACAATCGGCCCACGCTTACGCCTCGATCTGGTGGGAGGAGGGCTCACCGCTGGTGGTGCTCAGCCGTCGTCTGCAACAGCAGATGACCGCACAGTGGAATCACGGCCCTGTGGAACTGGCGATGCGCTATGGTGAGCCGTCGATTGAAACCTGCCTGCTGAAACTGGTGGCGGCGGGGCACAAGCGCATCACGCTGGCACCGCTGTATCCACAGTTCGCCGACAGCACCACGACCACAGTGATCGAAGAAGCCAAGCGGGTGATCCGCGAAAAGAAACTCGACGTGCAACTGTCGGTGCTGCAGCCGTTCTACGATCAGCCGGAATATCTGGATGCGCTGGTCGAAAGCGCCCGGCCGCATCTGCAGCAGGATTACGATCACTTGCTGCTGAGCTTCCACGGTCTGCCTGAGCGGCATCTGACCAAACTCGATCCGACCGGCAATCATTGCTTCAAGAATGAAGACTGCTGCAAGAACGCCTCGCCTGCGGTATTGGCGACCTGTTATCGCGCGCAATGCCTGCGTACTGCGGCGTTGTTTGCTGAGCGCATGGGCCTGCCGGATGGCAAATGGTCGGTGTCGTTTCAGTCGCGTCTGGGCCGCGCCAAGTGGATCGAACCCTACACCGAGGCACGGCTGGATGAGCTGGCGAAAAGCGGCGTGAAGAAAATACTGGTGATGTGCCCGGCGTTTGTCGCCGATTGCATCGAGACGCTGGAAGAGATTGGTGATCGCGGCAAAGAACAGTTCCGCGAAGCAGGGGGCGAGGAATTGGTGCTGGTGCCGTGCCTGAATGACGACCGGCAATGGGCTAAGGCGTTGGCAACCCTCTGCGAAAGAGCGCCGCTGGCGTTGTAGTGATCGTTCCCACGCTCTGCGTGGGAATGCCTCTAGGGACGCTCTGCGTCCAGTGACGCGGAGCGTCACGGGCTGCATTCCCACGCAGAGCGTGGGAACGATCAGATCTTGAAGGCTTAGATCAGCGGCTCATCCGCCTTCTTGTTCTTCCAGCCATCATTGCCCGGCAGAATCAGGTTCAGCGCTATCGCCACCACCGCGCACAGCGCGATGCCTTTGAGGCCAAAGTCGTCCGGACCGGTACCGGTGCCGACCAGCACACCGCCAATGCCGAACACCAGCGTCACCGAGACAATCACCAGATTGCGCGCTTCGCCCAGATCGATCTTGTGACGGATCAGGGTGTTCATCCCCACCGCCGCGATCGAGCCGAACAGCAAGCACAGAATCCCGCCCATCACCGGCACCGGAATGCTTTGCAGCAGCGCGCCGAACTTGCCAATGAACGCCAGGCTGATAGCGAAGATCGCCGCCCAAGTCATGATTTTCGGGTTGTAGTTCTTGGTCAGCATCACCGCACCCGTCACTTCGGCGTAGGTGGTGTTTGGCGGGCCGCCGAACAGACCGGCGGCGGTGGTGGCAATGCCGTCGCCGAGCAGGGTGCGATGCAGGCCCGGCTTCTTCAGGTAATCGCGACCGGTCACGCTACCCACAGCAATCACACCGCCGATGTGTTCAATGGCCGGAGCCAATGCCACTGGAACGATGAACAGAATCGCCTGCCAGTTGAATTCCGGCGCGGTGAAGTGCGGAATCGCAAACCATGGCGCTGCGGCAATCTTCGCGGTATCAACGACACCGAAATAGAACGCCATGGCAAAACCGACCAGCACGCCGGAAATGATCGGCACCAGGCGGAAGATGCCTTTACCGAACACCGCCACGATCAATGTGGTCAGCAATGCCGGCATCGAGATCAGCATCGCGGTTTGGTAATGGATTAGTTCAGAACCATCGCCAGCCTTGCCCATCGCCATGTTCGCGGCAATCGGCGCCATGGCCAGGCCGATGGAAATGATCACCGGACCAATCACCACCGGTGGCAGCAAGCGGTCAATAAAGCCCGTGCCTTTGATCTTCACGGCCAGGCCGAGGAAGGTGTAGACGAAACCGGCTGCCATCACACCGCCCATGGTCGCGGCGAGGCCGAACTGGCCCTTGGCGAGAATGATCGGGGTGATGAAAGCGAAGCTCGACGCCAGAAACACCGGCACCTGACGCCCGGTGACGATCTGGAACAGGATCGTCCCCAGGCCCGCGGTAAACAGTGCCACGTTCGGGTCCAGGCCCGTGATCAGCGGCATCAGCACCAGGGCGCCGAAAGCCACGAACAGCATCTGGGCGCCGGACAGCACCGTGCGCCAGAGCGGATCGTTGAACTCTTGCTGCATGGTCACGCGTCCTTCTGCTTGGTGCCGAAGATCTTGTCACCGGCGTCGCCAAGCCCTGGGATGATGTAACCGTGCTCGTTCAAGCGCTCATCGATGGACGCGGTGTAGATGGTCACGTCCGGGTGAGCCTTTTCTACGGCGGCAATACCTTCCGGCGCGGCAACCAGCACCATCGCGCGGATGTCTTTGCAGCCGGCTTTCTTCAACAGATCAATGGTCGCCACCATCGAGCTACCGGTAGCGAGCATCGGGTCGATGATCATCGCCAACCGTTCGTCGATTTCCGGAACCAGTTTTTCCAGATAAGTGTGCGCTTGCAGGGTTTCTTCGTTGCGGGCAACGCCCACAGCGGAAACCTTGGCACCCGGGATCAGGCTCAGCACGCCTTCGAGCATGCCGATGCCGGCGCGCAGGATCGGCACGACGGTGATCTTCTTGCCGGCGATCTTCTCGACCGACACGGTGCCGCACCAGCCTGCAATATCGTAGGACTCCAGCGGCAAATCTTTTGTAGCTTCATAGGTCAACAGGGCGCCGACTTCCTGAGCGAGCTCACGGAAGTTCTTGGTGCTGATATCGGCGCGGCGCATCAGGCCGAGTTTATGACGGATCAGCGGATGGCGGATCTCGAGGATGGGCATGGAAAAACTCCGGCGGCGGGCAAAAAAACCGGCCTAGATTAATCTATCCGAGGGTGATGTCCTATAGGACATTCTGTACGTTAGTCCATAAAGGCTTGATTCGGCCTCAATGGATGCGTACCTTTGCCCGCTTTTCCGAAAACATCCCCCCCTGGAGAGCGCCATGTCCGCTGATCTCGAGCATATCCGTCAAATCATGCGAGAGGCTGACTGCCTGTACACCGAAGCTGAAGTCGAGGCCGCCATCGCCCGCGTCGGTGCACAAATCAACGAACAACTGGCTGACAGCAATCCGGTAGTGTTCTGCGTGATGAACGGCGGGCTGATTTTCTCCGGCAAACTGCTGACGCATCTGCAGTTCCCGCTGGAAGCCTCCTACCTGCACGCGACCCGTTATCGCAACGAAACCAGCGGCGGCGATCTGTTCTGGAAAGCCAAGCCGGAAGTTTCGTTCATCGACCGCGACGTGCTGATCATCGACGACATCCTCGACGAAGGTCACACCCTCGGCGCGATCATCGACTTCTGCAAACACGCCGGTGCGCGCAAAGTGCACACCGCCGTGCTGATCGACAAGGATCACGACCGCAAGGCGCGTCCTGACCTGAAAGCCGATTTCGTCGGCCTGCCGTGCATCGACCGCTACATCTTCGGTTACGGCATGGACTACAAAGGCTACTGGCGCAACGCCAACGGGATCTTTGCCGTTAAAGGCATGTAATCCGCGCCTCGATCTAAATGTGGGAGCGAGCTTGCTCGCGAAAGCGGTGTATCAGTCGACATCTGTTTTGAATGTCAGTCCGCCTTCGCGAGCAAGCTCGCTCCCACAGTTGTTTTGTGTGTGCTGATCCATCCGCGATACCCATGCTAGAGTGCTCGGCCCCGCCCTCCGGAGCCTGTCATGCGCCTCTTGATCCGCAGCTTTGCCGCCCTGTTGCTGACCTTCAGCCTGCCTCTTTCCGCCGCGCCGATGCACAGTCAATTCCTGCCGCCGGACGATCTGACCGTGCGCGATGCCGAGCCCGAGCAGCAGCAACTCATGCAGGTCACCGATTACTCCGTGGTCGTCGGCGCACAACGCCAATCCAATCAGCAGCCGATCCCGGTCACTTCACCGCTGCTGATTCGCCTCAAGGGCAAATCCCTGAACAAAGGCGCGACCATTACCCAAGTGCTGGTGAATTTCGACGGTGAAAGCAAAAGCCTGAAAAAGCCGGTTTATGACGACAAGAGCAAAACCCTCACACTGTTTTATCCACAGGCCCAATACCGCGTGATCATCGATCTGCTGCGCAACGACACCGTGTACGTGCAGTTCCTCAGTTACGCCAACGGCCACATCTGGGCCGATTTGCACACCGGGGCGGTGCGATCGCGTTGAGCCGGGCGGCCGGGCAGGGGTAAACTGCCCGCCCCGTGTAATGTCTGCGAGCTGGAGTCGGCAATGCGTAAAGATAAGAAACAAGTGATTGGTGACGAGATCGGCGATGAGCAGATCAAGCTGTTCCTCGATTTTGAGCCGGTCGACGCCACTTCGCCGTCGCTGCACAAACTGATCAAGGCTTATCGTGGCCTGCGCATTGATGATTTCGAGCGGTTTCTGGGCTTCTTCGTCGCTGCCGGTTACGACGTTGATGGCAAGGACGAGCAGGGCAAGACCTTCGTTGAGCTGATCGCCGATCAGCGCAATGCCCCGGAATACATCGAGCTGATCGAAAAGTCCCGCACCTGAGACTTTTCCCAGGCATAAAAAAACGCCCCGCACTCACTGAGTACGGGGCGTTTTTTATACGGCAAGATCAAGCGTAGCTTGGGGTCTCGCTGCTTTCTTCAACCAGTTCCAGCGCGATGTTGTTCTGCGTGTTGATCTTGCGATACAGCGCAGCATCGGTTTCCAGGACCTTTTCACGGGCCGGGAAGATCTCGGCCAGTTTGCCAGCCCACTCACCCTTGGCCTTGGCCGGGAAGCATTTCTCGATCAGTTCCAGCATGATCGAAACGGTCACCGAAGCGCCTGGCGAAGCGCCGAGCAGGGCGGCGAGGGAGCCGTCCTTGGCCGACACCAGTTCGGTACCGAACTGCAGGATGCCGCCCTTTTTCGGGTCTTTCTTGATGATCTGAACCCGTTGGCCGGCCACTTCCAGGCGCCAGTCTTCGGCTTTCGCCTCCGGGTAGAAGCGGCGCAGGGAATCCAGACGCTGCTCCATCGATTGCATCACTTCGCTGACCAGGTACTTGGTCAGGTCCATGTTGTTTTTCGCCACGGCCAGCATCGGCCCGATGTTGCCGGCGCGAACCGACAGCGGCAGGTCCATGAAGGAGCCGTGCTTGAGGAACTTGGTGGTGAAACCGGCGTATGGCCCGAACAGCAGGGACTTCTTGCCGTCGACTACGCGGGTGTCCAGGTGCGGCACCGACATCGGTGGCGAACCCACCGCGGCCTGGCTGTACACCTTGGCCTGGTGATGCTTGACCACTTCCGGGTTGTCGCAACGCAGCCACTGGCCGCTGATCGGGAAGCCGCCGAAGCCTTTGCTTTCCTCGATGCCCGAAGCCTGCAGCAACGGCAGCGCCGCGCCACCCGCGCCGAGGAAAACGAACCTGGCGTCGACTTCACGGCTGCTGCCGCTGTTGACGTCCTTGATGCTGACGGTCCAGCCAGCGCCGTTACGCTTGAGGCCGGTGACGCGCTTGCAGTATTTGACTTGAGTGTCGGGAGCGCTGGTCAGGTGCTTGAGCAACTGGTTGGTCAGGGCGCCGAAGTTGACGTCGGTGCCGTTCATCACGCGGGTCGCGGCGAGGACTTCGTCCGGCGAGCGGCCCGGCATCATCAGCGGCATCCACTCGGCCATCTTGGCCTTGTCTTCGGTGTACTCCATGTCGGAGAACGCGTGATGCTTGTGCAGGACCTCGAAACGTTCCTTGAGGAAGGAAACGCCTTTGTCGCCCTGAACGAAACTCAGGTGCGGCACCGGGCTGATGAATGATTTGCACGAGCCGAACGTGCCTTTCTTGGTCAGGTACGACCAGAACTGCTTCGACACCTCGAACTGGGTGTTGATGTGCACGGCTTTCTTGATGTCGACGGTGCCATCGGCGGCTTGCGGCGTGTAGTTCAGCTCGCAAAGGCCAGCGTGACCGGTGCCGGCGTTGTTCCAAGGGTTGGAACTCTCGGCAGCACCGGAATCCATCAGCTCGACGACTTCCAGCTTGATCGCGGGGTCGAGCTCTTTGAGCAGCACGGCCAGGGTGGCACTCATGATGCCCGCCCCAACCAGAACTACGTCGACTGCTTCGTTATGCGCCATTTAACGCGTCTCCAAAATCTGCAGCACCAAATTGTCGGCATGGCTGCCAGGCATTCCGGGACAGGTCAGTGATGTCCAGGCTATCCATGGTCAGGTTCGCCATGTCCGAATCTTCGCAATTTTTCGCAACTTCGACGGATGTATGCGGCTTGGCTTTCAAGAGCTCCATGAACTCATTTCAGCACGCAGCTGGCAATTCGACTTATGGTCGAGACATCCGTTTTTGTGCAACCAAATCCGTAGCGGACAGGCTTCAGGCTCCGATATTCGAGGTATACCCGGTCCTGTGTCGTTGGGCTGTTTCAGACGCTAATGGTGCATGTTCAGACGCAAAACTTTTCATTTGCTCGCCACACTCTTGTGAAGTTGTGAAAACCCGTTTTTTTCACGCTCTTTTGAAGACGTGAACCTCAAAAAAGGGCTGTCCAGGCCTGGCACCTTGCCCGCAAAGGCAAAACAACGCGGTGGCCGAGCGTCATGACAGCTCTGCAGATTCGCGAAAAGCGGGGTTTTTGCCGGAAGAACAGGCAAGCGCGCCAACTTCACTCGATCTGTGTGGGCGGCTCTCTGTGGGCGATTTTGGGTGTCGATGCATGCGCATTGACGCTGTTGCGGGGCCCGATCAGGAGACGTCCTTATAATCGGGGGGAGATTGTATCGAAGAAATGCGGGCAGTTGCTCGTGTTTAATGACTTTTATTAGGCATCCGGTCAGATGCTCAACATCGCTTGCACCCGTGCACGGGGCTGCGACGCTATGACGCGGGCGCTGGCGGGCAGTGGCTGGTGCAACCAGTTGAGGCGGATTTCTTCGATTTCCACCCAACCGTCGCCCATCGGCTGCAGGCTGCACTGCTTGAATGCCTGGCAATGGCCATTGCGGTCGAGCAGGGCGAAGCTGCGGTGCAGCGGACGTGGGGCGAACAACGAGATCAGATAACGCATGATTGAGTACCTTGTGGGGGACTGATTGCAAGGTTGCCAATGCGCCGTGACGTGAACGTGTATGCCGGGTGAATAATCTGTGACAGGAACCGCTTTCCCACGGGTTTGTCAGACATTTCAGTATTCGCTGCCGGGCGCTGGTTACCCGCACTGGCCCACCGCTATACTGCCGGCCTGTTTGTGCCTGATTCTGGAGAGAAGAGCATGTTGCAACGCCTGTTGTTCGGTTTGATCACTGTGGCCGGTTTGACCCTGGCCGGCTGCGCCCACAGCCCGCAACAACTGAGCCCGGAGCCAAAGCTGACCACTCAGCTGCCAGCGGTCGGCCGTGGCCAGCCAGTCGTCGTACGCGTGGTCGACGGTCGTCCGTCGCCAACCCTCGGTACCCGTGGCGGCCTGTACCCGGAAACCAGCGCTATCACCGTGCAGCGCGAGCAGATCCTGCCGAAGTTGCAGGCTCAGGCTGAAGCCGCCGTGCGTCTGCTCGGCTTCACCCCGACCAACAACGCGCCAAATGCTCCGCAGTTGACCGTGACCCTGGCCGAGCTGAAATACCAGTCGCCGAAAGAAGGCATGTACGTGACCGAAGCGACCATTGGCGCAACCTTCCGCTCTGATGTGCAGAACGCCAACCGCCGTTATAGCGGCCGTTACGGCGCTTCGCTGGACCAGCGTTTCGGCATGGCGCCGAACCAGGAAACCAATACCAAACTGGTCAGCGATGTATTGAGCGATGCGCTGACGCGTCTGTTCAAGGATCCGACGGTGGGTCAGGTTCTGGCTGAGTAAGTTTTCGGCGGATGTGAAAAAGCCCGGGATCAGTGATGAGCCCGGGCTTTTTTGTGGGACTTGAAATCGTACCCCCTCACCCCAGCCCTCTCCCCCAGGGGGGAGAGGGGGAAAGGGAGCCGATCTGTGTTGTGCCTGGGATCTGCATTCATCTCGGAGTTTCAGGTCGATTTGCGTTGTTCTTGAGATCTACATTCACCTCGGACTTTCAGGTCGATGTACCTCGACAAAACAACTCGGTCGGTTCCCTCTCCCTCGGGGAGAGGGCTAGGGTGAGGGTGCTTTTGCTTTTTCAGGCCGCCTGGGAATAAAAGTCGAGGACGCTGACACCCGTCAGCAAATCAGTCTCGGGCAAATCCGCATGCTGATGCCCGCCCAGCGCGCAATACACCAGCCAATGGCGATCCTGAACATTGAAGGCAAGGCTGCCGACGAGACTTTGCTGTTCGTCGTAAGGGGTGATGAGGTACAGACGATCCTGATTTTCAGCGTGAAGCATGTCGCGTTCCATGTGCGTTTCGAGGCGCGCATCTTGGTGTATCCACATGACGAAGCCGTGACACAGGGCAGCCATCGGTCGATTGTCAGGTTATTTGTCGCAAAGGCTGGGGTTGAACGGGCAGGTTTGGTTAGAATCCGCGCCGCAGTCGTCGATCTGGCGTCTGCCACACCGGTTCAGATAGAGGTCTGTGATGTCGCTGCACTTGATGACGCTGTTTACCGCCCATCCCGCCAAGTTGATCAACTTGCTGGCGTTGTTGTTGGCGTTTCCGGGGAGTTGGCTGCTGCACGCCACTCGTCGCCGTGAACAACGTGCGATGGCCAGCATTGCCGCTCAGCGCCAGGCGCAACCGAATGCCGAACCAATCCTTGATTGGGCGACTTTGCGCATGAACCGGTTTTTCTATCGTTTTGGTTTTGCTTGCCTCGGGCTGGCCCTGATCGTCTCCTGGATCAGCACGCGCTATTAAAAGCAAAAGATCGCCGTCTTCGGCAGCTCCTACACGAATCCCCTGTAGGAGCTGCCGCAGGCTGCGATCTTTTGATCTTGCCGTTGCTTTACAGCAGTAACCCAGCCTTGACCCGGTACTGATTGCGCACTGGCGTCGCATATTGCAGCACCAGATATGGACGATGCTCTTCCGGGCACGCATCCAGCCGGCTCTGCCATTCTTCCTGCGCCTTGGCCAGCTCATCCGCCGGGAACACCTCGGCAGCTTTCGGCACATTCAACTGCGGATCGGCATCGGCCCACTGGGCGTACGCCAGGTAGTGCACCGGGAACAATCGGTAACCGCCGAGAATTTGCTTGTCCATCTCGACCGCCAATTGCTTGGTGTCTTCGAACAGCTCGGTAATCGGCGCGGCAAAGTTCACGTGCACCCGGCCCTTGTAGCCAGTGATGCCTTTGGCGATGCTCACATCATCTTCGCCCGGCGCTTTCGCGTAAGTGCCGGTGGTGGCGCGGATGTACAACTCGCGAGCCTTGGCCTGGTCGCACGGGTCATATTCGTAGCTGATCGACACCGGGGTAACGTTCAGCGAGCGGATGACTTCGCCGAACGGCTCGTCCTTGCGGCTCATGTGGAACATCTTGAGGATCGCCGACTCGGTGCGGTCGTCGCCGTCCTTCGCCCGGCCTTCAGCCTGAGCGATCCAGATCGACGCGCAATCGTTGCGGATCGAGTGGTTGATGTACGCTGATAACAGTTGATAAGCGGCCATTTTCTCGCGACGGCCGGTGATCGAACGATGAACGATGAAACTCTTGTTCAGGCGCATCAGGTCGCTGACAAACGGCTTCTGCAGCAGGTTGTCGCCAATCGCAATGCGCGGCGTCGGCAGGCCGGCGTGGTACACGGCGTAGTTGACGAAGGCCGGGTCCATGACGATATCGCGGTGGTTGGCGATGAACAGATAAGCGCTGCCGGACTTGAATTGCTCGACACCGGTGTAGGTCACGCCATCGGTGGCGCGCTCGATGGTGTGGTCGACGTAGGACTCGACCTTGTCCTGCAACGTCGCCACCGACGTCACGTCGGCGAACTCACGACGCAGCCGATGGGCTATAAGTGGTTTGAGCATCCAGCCGAAGGCACCGGCAAAACGCGGGAAGCGGAAGTGGGTGAGGATATCTAGAAACGCCTTGTCGCCGAGCAGTCTTGCCAGTACCACAGGTACTTCGCTGTCGTCGTAAGGTCGGATGGCATCGAATTCGCCCATCATGCTCTCTTGTTGGAAACGGCTAGGGTAAGTAAAGGTTTTGATCGAAAACCCGCGGGGCACGGTCTGAAAAAGTAGCCAGACAAAAATAGCCCTGCAAATAGACCGGCGATTATACGCACAAGTCACTTGGGAGACCGCGATGCTGGAAACCGCTGAATACGAATGTCCTTATTGTGGGGAAACGGTCGAGACGACAGTGGACTTGTCCGGCGGCGATCAGACCTATATCGAGGACTGTCAGGTGTGTTGTCGGCCCATCACGTTCGTATTGCAGGTTCATGGAGAGGAATGGCATCTGGAAGTCTTCAGCGAAAACGAGTGAGGCGCGCCCATGCAGCGAATCTACGAGCCGGAAAACCTGATGGAAGGCGAAATGCTCAAGGGCATGCTCGCCAGCGAAGGCATCGAGGCGCATCTGATCGGCCGCGATTTGCTCGGTGGTACGGGCGAATTGCCGATTTTCGGTTTACTGGGACTGTCCGTCGATAACGACCAGGCCGAATACGCCCGTGAGCTGATCACCGCGTACAATGCCGCGCTGCCGCTGCCCGGCGATGAACCGGAGAGCTTCCCCGGGACGCTGGTCTGTTAGGCTGGCCTTCGTTTTACTTCAGAGTCGTGTTGCCCCATGTGTGGACGTTATGCCCTGTTTCGCTGGAACCGCGATTTCGCGGCCCTGCCTGGTTTTCCCGCCGATCAGCAGGCGCAGTGGAACATTTCCCCCAATGATTCGGTGTTGATGCTGCGTGCCGGTGAAGATGGCCAGCGCAGCCTGGCCCGCGCCCGTTGGGGATTAACGCCGCCGTGGCTGACCGATCTGTCGAAAACACCGGCACATGCCCGGGCGGAAACCGTGGCCGAGCAACCTATGTTCCGCGAAGCCTTGCGTCTGCGCCGCTGCCTGCTGCCGGCCAACGGTTTTTACGAATGGCGCGGGACGCAGCGCAAGCGGCCGTTCTGGCTGACGCCGGGGGAGGGTTCTTCGCTGTTTTTCGCGGCGATCTGGGAGGCGTATCCGGTGCAGGAACAGGTGTGGTTGAGTACGGCGGTGATTACTCAGCCGGCGTCGAGTCAGCGCCGGCCGTTGATTCTCGATGAGGCGGGGCAGGCGGCGTGGCTCGATCCCGAGACGCCGTTGCATGTGTTGCAGGGGTTGCTGGCCAGTGAACCGGCGGCGCTCCGTGAGCGGGTGTTGGCGAATCTGATCAATGATCCGAAACTCAATGGGCCGGAGTGTCTGACTCCGGGTTAAAGCATTTAGATCAAAAGCCCCTCACCCTAGCCCTCTCCCGGAGGGAGAGGGGACTGACCGCGGGATATTGACGAAACACACCGACTTGAAAGCTTTTCACCGAATCCATAATCGCCACGATTTTTCAGGTCGATGTATGACGGGAGACAACTCGGTCGGCCCCCTCTCCCTCCGGGAGAGGGCTGGGGTGAGGGTGTCTTAACCTCAGACCTTGAACTGATTGATCAACCGCCGCTGCTGCTCTGCCAGCTTGGTCAAATCGGCACTCGCCGAACTCGACTCATCCGCGCCCCCCGCCACTTCATTGGCCACTTGCCCGATGTTGATCACATTGCGGTTGATGTCATCGGCCACCGCACTCTGCTCTTCCGCCGCACTGGCAATCTGCGTGTTCATGTCGTTGATCACCGAAACCGCCTGGGTGATCGTTTCCAGCGCTTCAGCCGCTTTCGCCGCATGCTGCACGCTTTCGTCAGTGCGGTTCTGACTGTCCTCCATGACCCGCACCACATCGCGGGTGCCTTGTTGCAGTTGCTGGATCATGGTCTGGATTTCTTCAGTGGCTTTCTGGGTTTTCTGCGCCAGATTGCGCACCTCGTCGGCGACCACGGCAAAACCACGACCCTGCTCGCCGGCACGCGCTGCTTCAATCGCCGCGTTCAGGGCCAGCAGGTTGGTCTGCTCGGCGATGCCGCGAATGGCGGTGAGAATGGCGTTGATGTTCTCGCTGTCCTTGGCCAGGGTCTGTACCACATCTACTGCCTTGCCGATTTCCAGCGCCAGCACGCCAATCGAATTGGACGTATCGCGGACAATCTGCATGCCCTGGCTGGCGGCCTGGTCGGCATGACTGGCCGCTTGTGCAGCCTGCGTCGCGTTACGCGCGACGTCCTGCGCGGTGGCGGTCATTTCCTGCACCGCCGTGGCGACCTGATCGATCTCGGCCATTTGTTTTTGAATGCCGATGTTGGTGCGAATGGCAATGTCGGCGGTGTGTTCCGAGGAATCGCTGACGCTCTGCACCGACGTCACCACCTGCGTGATCATCGCCTGCAGCTTGGCCAAAAAGGTATTGAAGCCCTTGGCGATCGAGCCCAATTCATCGCTGCGATCACTGCTCAAACGTCGGGTCAGATCACCTTCACCTTGAGCGATGTCATTGAGCATGGCGACCATTTGCTTCAGCGGTCTGGCGATGCCGTGGCCGACCAGCCAGATCACTAGCAGGCCGAGGCCGGCGATGAGCAGACCAACCATGGCCATGCCGAAGGTGTCGGACTTGCGTTGCGCATCAAGGTCGGCCTGCAGCTTTTGCAGATCCGCCATTACCGCGTTCAAAGGCAATTGCAGCATCAGTGTCCAGCGTGCGTCGGTCTGGCCGATGCCGAATGGCAGGTACAGTTCGATGCGACCCTTGTCCTTGTTGACCGAGTAAGTCACTTCGCCGCGTTTGAGATTGGCCATGTTGGCGGTCTGCTCAGCGTCGAGGATATCGCTGACTTTTTCACCGAATTTGCTCGGGTCTTTGGTGTAGGCGACGATCCGGCCGTTGCCGCCGATCAGGGCCATTTGCCCGGCGCCGCTGTAGAGCTTCTGGTTGGCGCCGAGGAGCATTTCCTGAATGAAGTTCACCGACAGGTCGGCGCCGACAATGCCCTGGAAGGCGCCGTTAAGCATGATCGGTTCGATAAAGGAGGCGAGCATGACGATCTTGTCGCCGACCTTGTACGGCGCCGGATCGATCACGCAGGATTTTTTGCTTTCTTTCGAGCACAGGTAGTACTCGCTGGCACGCACGCCGGTAGACAGGACTTTCTGGTCGTCGACATCGACCAGTTTGTCCAGGCCGAGGGTGCCGTCATCGTTGCGGAACCACCACGGCAGGAAGCGCCCGTTGGCGGCATCGATCCCGACCACGCTGGTGCCGATATAGGCCGCGTCGTTGTGATCGAGGGCGTTTTTCTCCCAGCCGATGTAGGTGCCGAGAATTTTCGGGTTCTTTTCGACGTTCTCTTTGATCAGGCTGATCAGTTGTTCGCGGTTGACGGTCAGGCGTGGCTGACCATCTGCGCCCGGCGTACCGAGCAGGGTGTTGACCCGCACCAGGCCACCGGCAATCAGCAGCGGCGCTTCGAGTTCGCGCTGGATCTGGCTGACCTGGGTTTGCGCCAGCGAGGTCAGGCGCTGTTCGATGACTTGCTCGAACTGCGCCTGGGTGCGCTGTTGCACCATCTCTTGCGTGCGCGCGCCGGAAAACAGCGCATACAGCACCAGCGCGGCGACCACGCTGAGGACGATGGCGCCGGCCAGGGCGGCGACGGAAAACTGGATCGACTTGAACTTCATGGGAGCTCCGCACGCAAGAGGACGTCTGCGCTGATGTATCGGCAGCGGGCATTGGGCCATGAGTGCGAGCCGGAGCAATTGAAAGCCAATGTCGCAAATGGATCAGTGCGCGACGCAGTTGCACGGGACTTGGCGGTCGCTGTGAATTTTTTGCGACAGCTCTGGTGGGAAACGTCTGAAAGTCGCTGCAACACGTCCGTTGTATCTGGCGTCGATACAATTACCCGCCTAGGATACGCGCAGGTTTTCAGGGAGCTTTTGAATGAACAAGACATTGGTTGTAAGTGCACTGAGCGCAGCGCTGTTGCTGGCCGGTTGTCAGTCGGTCAACACCACCAGCGGCGGTGCCGTGGGTGTGGAGCGCAAGCAGTACATGTTCAGCATGCTGTCCTCGCAAGAGGTCGACCAGATGTATGCGCAGTCGTATCAGAAGACCGTCGGCGAGGCGTCCAGCAAAGGTGTGCTGGACAAGACCAGTCCCGAGGCCAAGCGGGTTCAGGCGATTGCCAACCGTCTGATCGCCCAGGCGCCGAACTTCCGTCCGGATGCTGCGCAATGGCAGTGGGAAGTCAATCTGATCAAGAGCGATGAGCTCAACGCCAACTGCGGGCCTGGCGGCAAGATCATTTTCTACACCGGGCTGATCGACAGCCTGAAACTCACCGACGATGAAATCGCCGCCGTTATGGGCCATGAAATCGCCCACGCCTTGCGCGAGCACGGTCGTGAAGCGATGTCCAAGGCGTACGGGATTGAAATGGCCAAACAGGGCGCGGGTGCGTTGCTCGGCCTGGGGCAGGACAGTCTGGCGCTGGCTGATACCGTGGCCAACTACGGGATGACGCTGCCGAACAGCCGCGCCAACGAAAACGAAGCCGACCTGATTGGTCTGGAACTGGCCGCACGCGCCGGGTACAACCCGAACGCCGCGATCACTTTGTGGAACAAAATGAGCAAAGCGTCGGAAGGTTCGCCGCCGGAGTTCATGAGCACTCACCCGGCTTCGACCAGCCGGATTGCCTCGTTGCAGGCGGCAATTCCGAAGGTGATGCCGTTGTACGAAAAAGCTCCTAAATCCTGAGTCAGTGATCGTTCCCACGCTCTGCGTGGGAATGCCTCAAGGGACGCTCCGCGTTCCAAGCGGGACGCAGAGCGTCCCCGGCTGCATTCCCACGCAGAGCGTGGGAACGATCCTTCACTGAGGATTAAACCCAGCCACTGCTCTGCATCGCCTTGTACACCGCAACAATCGCCAGAATCATGAATGCCGAAGCCGCAAGGCGACGGATCAAGGTCAATGGCAGTTTGTCTGCGGCGAAATTACCTGCCAGCACCACCGGCACGTTGGCAATCAACATGCCCGCCGTCGTACCGATAATCACCAGCCACAGTTCCGGATATTGCGCGGCGAGCATCACCGTCGCGACCTGAGTCTTGTCACCCATTTCTGCGAGGAAAAACGCAATCAGCGTGGTCAGGAACGGCCCGAACTTGCGTGCGGTGCTGGTTTCATCGTCATCCATTTTGTCCGGAACCAGTGTCCACAGCGCCGTGGCCGTAAAGCTTGCGGCGAGAATCCAGTGCAGCGTGGCATTCGAGAAGAAGCTGCCAAACCAGGCGCCGACCGCACCGGCTGCTGCGTGGTTGGCCAGGGTCGCGGCGACAATACCGGCAATGATCGGCCAGGGTTTGCGGAAGCGAGCGGCGAGAATCAGCGCGAGCAGTTGCGTCTTGTCGCCGATTTCGGCCAAGGCAACGATTGCGGTGGGAACGAGTAACGAGTCCAGCATCAGGATTTCCTAAGGGGCGGGTCGACACGGCTATGACACGTACAGCCTTCCCGCCCCGGGTAAGGTGTGCGTGTCATAGGTCTTGTCAAACCCTGCGATCCGTCTGCTGCGGACGCTTGGGTCGCATACGCCATGATCTGAGGATCAAGTATGTTGACGTATGCCGGACGAGCTTGGCGCTCGTGGGAGACTACTCCCCTAGGACGGAGCGGATTCTGCCTTCGCAAATCCGATTGAGCAAGAACAAATTTTCAGCCGCGCTTGGCCCGGTAGATGCGGAAACCATTGCCTTCGGCCTTGATTGCACAGACGCCCAGATGCTCTTCGATCAGCGGTTGATACTTGAGGAAGCTGTTCGCCACCAAGCGCAGTTCGCCGCCATTTTTCAGATGTTTGGCCGCTTTTCGCAGCAAGTTCTCGGTTGCGAAATAATCGGTGTGCACGCCGACATGGAACGGTGGATTGCTCAGAATCGCACTCAAACCCATCGGCGCGGCATCGATACCGTCGCCAGTCAGCACTTCAGCTTCCAGACCGTTGGCCGCCAATGTCAGGCGGCTGCTGGCGGCGGCGAAGGCATCGACATCGAGCAGGGTCACCTGATTGTGCGGGTAGCGACGCTTGACCGCAGCGCCCAGAACCCCGGCACCGCAGCCGAAGTCGAGCAGATGGCCGCTCGGCAGTTTGTCCAGATGCTCCAGCAGCAGGGCACTGCCGCGATCCAGGCGACCGTGGCTGAACACGCCCGGCAGGCTGATAACTTTCAGCGGACCCTCGGCCAAAGGCAATTCATAGGTCTGCGCCAGGCTTTCCAGAGACTTGGCTTCAGGCGCGTTGGCCACGGTGACTTGCCAGAGCTGGCAGTGCCGCGCGCTGTCGAGTTTGCGCGGCTTGCCGAACGGGTTGAGCTGCTTGGATGCGCCTTCGATGCCGCTGCGCTTTTCCCCGACCAGAAATACTTCACGCCCGGCCAGACGCGAGGCCACGGCATTGAGGATGTAATCGGTCAGGTCTTTGGACTTGGGCAGGAACACCACGGCGCTGTCGAACTCGAGCTCTGGAATGTTCACGCCGAAATGGCTGCGCCCTTCGAAACGGGCATCCAGTGCGGCCTGGTCGCCGGCATGCCAGCACCAGCCGAATGCGTTGGGCAGGCGTCCGAGCAAATCATCGGCGGGCAAACCGGCCAACAACAACGAACCTTGAAACAACTCGGGCTGACGAAGCAGTACTTCACTGCGCGGATCCATAACTGCTCCTCAAAAAAAAGTGCCGCAGTTTATCAACTGACGACCCGCAGCGCCTTACCGCTGAAGAACGCCTGAGCGTTTTCGGTCAATTGGCCGACGATGCGCTGGCGTGCCTCGCGGCTGCCCCAGGCGTTGTGTGGCGTAACGATCAGGCGTGGGATGTCCGCTGCGAGCAACGGATTGCCTTGGGTCGGCGGCTCGATGCTCAACACATCGGTAGCCGCGCCGCCGAGGTGGCCATTGCGCAAGGCATCGGCCAGCGCCTGTTCATCGATCAGACCGCCACGCGCGGTGTTGACCACGAACGCGCCTGGCTTCATCGAAGCTAGTTCGCGGGCGCCGATGAAATGGCGAGTGTGTTCGTTGAGTGGGCAGTGCAGGGTGAGGGCGTCGATTTGCGGCAGCAGTTCATCCAGCGGCAAACGATCCGGGCGAGCTGGGCGCCCGGGAATCTGCCCGAGCAACACGCGCATGCCGAACGCTTCGGCCAATCGCGCCACGGCGCCGCCAAGTTCGCCATGACCGAGCAGGCCGAGGGTTTTGCCTTGCAGTTCTACGATCGGGTAGTCGAGCAGACAGAACTGTTTGGCCTGCTGCCAGCGGCCTTCGCCAACGGCTTTTTGATAATCGGCCAGACGCGTGGCGAGGTTGAGCAGCAGCATGATCGTGTGCTGCGCCACCGACGGCGTGCCGTAACCCTGGCAGTTGCACACGGTGATGCCGTGAGCGCGGGCGGCCGCAAGGTCGACGTTGTTGGTGCCGGTGGCGGTGATCAGGATCAGCCTCAGGTCGGGGTTGGCGGCCATGGCGGCGGCGTCGATCAGGATCTTGTTAGTGATCGCTACGGTGGCGCCTTGCAGGCGTTCGGCGACTTGCCCGGGCAACGTTTGGGCGAACAGCTGCAGATCGCTGAAACACTCGCGCAACGGACTAAGGTCGAGGTCGCCGAGATCCAGCGAAGGGTGATCAAGGAATACCGCGCGGTGCGTGTTCGTCATCAACTGTACCTTTCGTGCTGTGAGCGTAGGGCGTAATCTGCCGAGCCTACCAGATGAAACAAATTGATACGCTTGGCCGAAAGGAGCCCCCATGTACTGGACCGAGTTCTTGACCGTTGCACTGATCCATTTGCTGGCTGTCGCCAGCCCCGGCCCGGACTTTGCGGTGGTGGTGCGCGAGAGCGTGACCCACGGTCGTCGCGCCGGTACCTGGACCGCATTGGGCGTGGGCACGGCGATTTTCCTGCACGTTGGTTATTCGCTGCTCGGTATCGGCCTGATCGTGTCGCAATCGATCGTGTTGTTCAACGCGTTGAAATGGGCGGCGGCGGCTTACTTGCTGTACATCGGCTTCAAGGCATTGCGCGCGCAACCCGCGAAAGCCGTGGCCGATGACTTGCACGAAGAGGCCGGCGTACGCACGGCTCGCGGCGCGTTCACGTCGGGCTTCGTGACCAATGGTCTGAATCCGAAAGCCACGCTGTTCTTCCTGTCGCTGTTCACTGTGGTGATCAACCCGCACACGCCACTGGCGGTGCAGGCCGGTTACGGGATTTACCTGGCGGTCGCGACTGCGTTTTGGTTCTGTCTGGTGGCGATGTTGTTCAGTCAGCAGCGGGTGCGTGCCGGTTTCGCCCGCATGGGCCACTGGTTCGATCGCACCATGGGCGCGGTGCTGATCGCTCTCGGCGTGAAAATCGCGTTCACCGAGATGCACTGATCTCAGAACCGCGACTTGAACCTGTGGGAGCGAGCTTGCTTGCGAAGGCGTTGGATCAGTCGACATTATTGGTGGCTGAAAGAGCGCTTTCGCGAGCAGGCTCGCTCCCACAGGGCCTTACACCAGTTCGCTGAGTTTGCTCAGGGTGTTCAGGTAGTCGCGGGGATTCTCTCCCAGCAAACGGCGAAACATCGCGCTGAACGCCCGCGCGCTGCCGTAACCCAAGTCCTGCGCCACACGCTGCACGCTGTCCCCGGCGAGCAGGCGCGGCAGGGCTTCCATCAGGCGCAGTTGCTGGCGCCAGGCGTTGAAACTCATCTGCACTTGTTGCTGAAACAGCCGCGCCAGCGTGCGTGAGCTGGCGCCGACCTGCTGCGCCCAGTCTTCCAGCGTATTGGTGTGATCGGGGGTGTGCAGCAGTGCCAGGCAGATATTTTGCAGACGCCGGTCGGTTGGCATCGGAATGTGCAGCGGCAGGTTTTCCAGACCGGCGAGTTCTTCCAGCATCAACTGCTGAATCAGCGGATTGTCGGCATGTGGCGGCCCTTGCACGGCACGCAGGATCAGCTCGCGCAGCAGCGGCGTCACCGCCAATACGCAGCACTGTTGCAGGCCGGCGGGTGACAGTTCTGGTGCGATGAACAGCGAGCGCATCTGCACGTCGCCGCTCATGAAAATCTCGTGCGCCACTTCTGGCGGAATCCACACCGCGCGACTCGGCGGAATCACCCATGCACCCGAGTCCGTGACCACGCGCATGATCCCGCTGACCGCATACAACAACTGCGCCTCGCGATGCAGGTGCAGCGGCTGGTGCGCGCTATCCAGATAATCCCGGGGGTAGGCGCTCACCGGGCCGTGTTCGAAATGGCTGATCAACATGTCTGATTCGATGACTTGTCTGGCAGGAATGCGCTTTGTGGCCAACTTAGCATAGCGCCACACAACAACGTAAAGCGTGCCGCCATGAATCAATCCAGAAACGTCATTCGCTATATCAACGCCGCCCATGTGATCGATCACATGTTCATGCTGATATTTCCCGCCGCCGTGCTCGGTATGACGCAGGCCTTCGGTCTCGACTACGCCACGCTGATCGGCCTGTCACTGGGCGGCTTCATTGCCTTCGGCGCGTGTTCGCTACCCGCTGGTTGGCTGGGCGATCACTGGAGTCGGCGGCAGATGATGCTGGTGTTTTTCTTCGGCATCGGCGCTTCAGCGATTTTCACTGGCCTGAGCAGCAGCCCGGCCATGCTGGTGATCGGTCTGACCCTGATCGGTATTTTTGCGGCGATTTATCACCCGGTCGGCACGGCGATGTTGGTCGCTTATGCTCAAAATCGCGGCCGGGAAATCGGCATCAACGGTATGTGGGGCAATCTGGGTGTGGCGTTTTCGGCGCTGATCACGGGCTTGCTGGTGGCGCAATTCGGCTGGCGCTCGGCGTTTCTGATACCGGGCGCAGTGGCGATTGTGCTGGGGGTTGGCTTCGCCTTGCACGTGCGTGAAGAGCCGATTCCGAAGCGTGCGCACACGCCACTCAAGGGGGCCGCTGGCCAGCGTATTTCCATGCTCATGGTGTTCGGCGTGCTGGCGCTGGCGACGGCCACTGGCGGCGTGGTGTTCAACGCCACCACCATGACCTATCCGAAGCTGTTTCAGGAGCGTTTGCATGAGCTGTTTGCCTCGCCGCAAACCCTTGGAGTGGTGGTCAGTCTGGCCTATGCCTTTGGTGCGGTTGCGCAGTTGAGCATTGGTCGGGTGTTGCATCGACTCAGCCTGAAATGGCCGTTCATTGTCCTGACGTTGTGCCAGGCGCCACTGTTGTTTGCGCTGGCCTATGCCGACGGCTGGGCCGTGATCGCCTTCGGCGCAGCGTTCATGTTCGTGGTGTTTGGTCAGGTCACCGTCAACGATGCGATGGTCGCCAACTTCGTCGCCCCGCAATGGCAATCACGGGTGTTCGCTCTGCGTTACTGTTTATCGTTCGGTGCCAGTGCGGCGGCGATTCCGCTGATTTCCTATGTCGAACCGCGCCATGGTTTTGTAGGCCTGTACTTGATTCTTGCGGGTTTCGGCGCTTTGACCTTCCTTGCAGCAGTCGTATTCCCACGGACGCCTTCCGAGGAGGCTGTAGGGCAAACAGCCTGATAAATAGCGAAAACCGGCAAATGCTGGCGCAAAGCTAGCATTTGTACGGCTTTGCAAATCATTCCTTTGGCTGATTTGGCTGGCGTATAAGGGTTCTAGAGTACCGATCTCTACGCCAACACCGTGCAGTCAGAAAAGGGATTCTTATGTTGCAGACTCGCGTCATTCCCCCGGCCGATGGGGCCTACCAGTATCCATTGCTGATCAAACGGCTGCTGATGTCCGGCGCCCGTTACGAGAAAACCCGCGAGATCATCTACCGTGACCAGTTGCGCTATAGCTACCCGACCTTGATCGAGCGCGTGGCGCGGTTGGCCAATGTGCTGACGGCCGCCGGTGTGAAAGCCGGTGACACCGTGGCGGTGATGGACTGGGACAGTCATCGTTACCTGGAATGCATGTTTGCGATTCCGATGATTGGCGCGGTGATTCATACCATCAACGTGCGCCTGTCGCCGGAACAGATCCTCTACACCATGAACCACGCCGAGGACCGCTTTGTGCTGGTCAACAGCGAGTTCGTCGGTCTTTACCAGGCAATCGCACCGCACCTGAGCACGGTCGAGAAAACCCTGCTGCTGACTGATTTGCCGGAAAAAACCGCCGACCTGCCGAATCTGGTCGGCGAGTACGAACAACTGCTGGCCGCCGCGAGCCCGCAGTACGACTTCCAGGACTTCGACGAAAACTCGGTCGCCACCACGTTCTATACCACCGGCACCACGGGCAATCCGAAAGGCGTGTATTTCACCCATCGGCAACTGGTCCTGCACACCATGGGGGTGTCGACGATCATGGGCGCGATCGACAGCGTGCGCCTGCTCGGCACCAACGACGTGTACATGCCGATCACACCGATGTTCCATGTACACGCCTGGGGCCTGCCGTACGTGGCGACCATGCTTGGCCTCAAACAGGTTTATCCGGGGCGCTACGATCCGGAGTTTCTGGTGGAGTTGTGGCGCAAGGAGAAGGTTACCTTCTCCCACTGCGTGCCGACCATTCTGCAGATGCTGCTCAACGCGAAAGGCGCGCAGGGCACCGATTTCGGCGGCTGGAAAATTGTCATCGGCGGCAGCGCGCTCAATCGCACCTTGTATGAAACCGCCAAGGCGCGGGGCATTCAGCTCACCGCTGCGTACGGCATGTCGGAAACCGGGCCGCTTGTATCCTGTGCGCACCTCAATGATGAGTTGATGGCCGGCACTGAAGACGAGCGCACCACCTACCGGATCAAGGCCGGTGTGCCGGGGCCGCTGGTGGAAGCGGCGATTGTCGATGCCGAGGGTCACTTTCTCCCGGCCGACGGCGAGACCCAGGGCGAACTGGTGCTGCGTGCGCCATGGCTCACCGAAGGCTATTTCAACGAACCGCAGAAGGGCGCCGAGCTCTGGGCTGGAGGCTGGTTGCATACCGGTGACGTCGCCACGCTCGACAGCATGGGCGTGATCGACATCCGCGACCGCATCAAAGATGTGATCAAGACCGGCGGCGAGTGGATCTCTTCGCTGGATCTCGAAGACCTGATCAGCCGTCACGTCGCGGTACGCGAAGTAGCAGTGGTGGGCATCGCCGATCCGCAGTGGGGCGAGCGCCCGTTTGCCTTGCTGGTGATCCGCGAAGGGCACGTGATCGGGGCACGCGAACTCAAGGAACACCTCAAACCGTTCGTGGAATTGGGCCACCTGAGCAAGTGGGCGATTCCGAGTCAGATCGCCCTTGTTACCGAAATTCCCAAGACCAGTGTCGGCAAGCTCGACAAGAAGCGCATCCGCCTCGACATCACCGAATGGCAGGCCAACAACAGCACCTTCCTTTCGACACTTTGAGTGTCTGCTGGCGCGCCGAAACCGGCGCGCCAGACCCACCAAGCAAGCGCTTGGCTTGTGAAATCGAAAAAATCAGCCATCCTTGCCGTGCCGACATGCGTCGGACTGGCGAAAGGACTGTTCCAGAGTGGTTGGCAGCTGCAAATCACACTTTAGAGGGATCAAGCAGTACCACCTGCTGGCTATAGTCCGCTCAAGGATTTTTAAGAACGGGGCACACGCACAAAACGGGGCGATGCATCTTTGGAGTGATTTCGGGTTGTCTCTGGCACCCGGTCCTTCAGGCGTTTTTAAAAGTACTCACTGCCATAACAATAATGCACATGGAGTAGCGTCGATGACCTCAGTAAACCAGTTCTGGCGCCGGGCGAAACTGCCTCTGGCGGTCAGTCTTGCCTCTTCGCTCGCCGGGCCCGCATTCGGCGTCAGTTTCAACGTCGGTGAAATCGAGGGCCAGTTCGACTCTTCCCTGTCGATCGGTGCCAGTTGGTCTACCCAGAGCCCGAACAAGAACCTCATCGGCGTCAACAACGGCGGCCATGGTCTGTCGCAGACTTCTGACGATGGCCACGCCAACTTCAAGAGCGGCGAAACCTTTTCGAAGATCTTCAAGGGCATCCATGACCTTGAACTGAAATACGGCGACACCGGCGTGTTTGTCCGTGGCAAATACTGGTACGACTTCGAACTCAAGGACGAAAGCCGCGAGTTCAAGGACATCAGCGATTCGGGCCGTAAAGAGGGCGCCAAGTCGTCCGGCGGGCAGATCCTCGACGCCTTCGTCTACCACAACTACGCGATCGCCGATCAGCCAGGTTCCAGTGCGTCTGGGCAAGCAGGTGGTGAGCTGGGGTGAAAGTACCTTCATCGGTGGCGGCATCAACTCGATCAACCCGATCGACGTTTCCGCGTTCCGTCGTCCGGGCGCCGAGATCAAGGAAGGCCTGATCCCGGTCAACATGTTCTACGTGTCCCAGAGCCTCACCGAAAACCTTTCGGCCGAAGCGTTCTATCAACTGGAATGGGACCAGACCGTCGTCGATAACTGCGGCACGTTCTTCTCGCAGCCAGACATCGTTGCCGACGGTTGCAACGACAACCTGCGCGTGCTGAACAAGCGTTCGCAAATTCCGGCCATCGCCCTGGGGCCGTTGGCGGCCAACGGTGTCAATGTCAACGAAGAAGGCGTTCTGGTGCGCCGTGGTCCGGACCGCGATGCCCGTGACAGCGGCCAGTGGGGTGCGTCCTTCAAGTACATGTACGAACCGCTGGACACCGAGTTCGGCGCCTACTTCATGAACTACCACAGCCGTGCGCCGATCTTCAGCGCCACCGGTGCTCCGCAATCGGTCTACAACACCGCGCGCGCGCTGCCGGGGCCGTTTGCGGCACTTGCACCGTTGCTGGTCGCGGGTAACTCGAACTACTTCATTGAATACCCTGAAGACATTCGCCTCTACGGTCTGAGCTTCTCCACCACCCTGCCTACCGGTACGGCGTGGAGCGGTGAGATCAGCTACCGGCCGAACGCGCCGGTACAACTGAACTCCACCGACATTCTGTTCGCCGGTGTGCGTCCGATTGGCGGGGCACTGACCAACGCTTCGATACTGAACGGCGTGCCGGGACAGGATCTGCACGGTTACGAGCGCAAGGAAATCACCCAGATCCAGACCACGTTCACGCACTTCTTCGATCAGGTCATGGGCGCCAGCCGTCTGACCCTCGTCGGCGAAGTCGGCGCGACCTACGTCGGCGGGCTGGAAAGCCGTTCCGACAAGCGCTATGGCCGCGATCCGGTATACGGCCCGGGTGAGTTGCCAGCCACTGGCGGTGTGAATACCTGCGCCAATATTCTCAACGCCAGCACCATCAATGGTGCCGGGCCGGGTTCACCGCAGAACAACCGCAGCCGCAATTGCGACAACGACGGCTTCACCACCTCGATGTCGTGGGGCTACCGCGGTCGCGCCATCTGGGAATACAACGACGTCTTCGCCGGTGTGAACCTCAAGCCGAACGTGGCCTGGTCCCACGACGTCAGCGGTTACTCGCCAGGCCCTGGCGGCAACTTCGAGGAAGGTCGCAAAGCGGTCAGCCTAGGCGTCGATGCCGAATACCAGAACACCTACACCGCGAGCCTGGCGTACACCAACTTCTTCGACGGCAAGTACACCACTGTGGATGACCGCGACTTTGTTGCGCTCAGCTTCGGCGTGAACTTCTAAGCACTGCATTTCAGGACGAACGAATTTATGAAAATAACAAAGAGTCTGTTCCACGCCGGTGTTCTGGGCCTGTCGCTGCTGGCGACCGGCGTCATGGCCGCCGTGCCTGCTGCCGAAGCCGACAAACTGGGCAAGAGCCTGACGCCGATGGGCGCGGAAATGGCCGGTAACGCCGACGGTTCGATCCCGGCGTGGAAGCCGCTGCCGAAGAATGCCGGCAGCGTCGACGCGCGTGGCTTCCTGTCCAACCCTTACGCCAGTGAGCAACCGCTGTTTACCATCACCGCCAAGGATGTCGACAAGTACAAGGACAAGCTGGCGCCGGGCCAATACGCGATGTTCAAGCGTTATCCGGACACCTTCAAGATGCCGGTTTACCCGTCCCATCGCGGTGCGACCGTGCCAGATGACGTGTTTGCCGCGATCAAGAAAAACGCCACCACCACCAACCTGGTGTCCGGCGGCAACGGTCTGGAAAACTTCGAAACGGCCGTGCCGTTCCCGATTCCGAAGAGCGGTGTGGAAGTCATCTGGAACCACATCACCCGCTATCGCGGTGGCAGCGTGACTCGTCTGGTGACCCAGGCCACGCCGCAACCGAACGGCTCGTACAGCCTGGTGTACTTCCAGGATCAGTTCGTGTTCCGCGACAAGATGAAGGACTACGACCCGAAAAACCCGGGCAACATCCTGTTCTACTTCAAGCAGAAAGTGACCGCGCCGGCACGTCTGGCCGGTGGTGTGCTGCTGGTGCACGAAACTCTCGATCAGGTCAAAGAACCACGTTCGGCGTGGGTCTATAACGCCGGCCAGCGTCGTGTGCGTCGTGCGCCACAAGTGTCCTATGACGGTCCGGGTACTGCGGCGGATGGCCTGCGTACCTCCGACAACCTCGACATGTTCAACGGTGCTCCGGATCGCTACGACTGGAAGCTCGAAGGCAAGAAAGAGATGTACATCGCCTCCGACAGCTACAAGCTCGACGATCCGAAACTGAAGTACGCCGACATCATCAAGGCCGGTCACATCAACCAGGATCTGGCACGTTACGAGCTGCGCCGCGTCTGGCATGTGGTTGCCACCCTGAAAGAAGGTCAGCGTCACATCTACGCCAAGCGTGACTTCTACATCGACGAAGATACCTGGCAGGCCGCAGTGATCGACCATTACGACGGTCGTGGCCAACTGTGGCGTGTGGCCGAAGCGCATGCCGAGAACTACTACGACAAGCAAGTGCCGTGGTATGCCCTGGAAACCCTCTACGACCTGCAGTCCGGCCGCTACCTGGCGCTGGGCATGAAGAACGAAGAGAAGCAGGCGTATGACTTCGGCTTCACCGCCACCACCAGCGATTTCACCCCGGCCGCTCTGCGTCAGGACGGTGTTCGCTAAACCGCTGTAACCCGAGGCCGCATCCTCGTGAAAACGCCCCGACTGGTTCGGGGCGTTTTTTTGCGTGTAGCCTTTTTGTAGCCATTTGTAGCAGCAACCTTCATAACCGGTTCGTTTAAGGCTAGTCTGCGGACATCTGCAACGCCGCCAACAGCAATTCGAACAAGAGCCGGCCATGACTGATCTGTCCCCACTTCCGGGTCCCGCAAGCGTTGCCATCGCGGCACTGGACGGGCGTTTTTTCCGCCCGCCGCTGCCCGACGGCTACGTCTTGCGACCACGCCTTTGCGAGCGCCTGCAGGCCGGGCTCGGTGGGCGTCTGTTGCTGGTCAGTGCTCCCGCCGGGTTTGGCAAGAGCTCGCTGGCGGTGGAGTTCTGTCAGAGTCTGCCGGCACACTGGCAAAGCCTTTGGCTGGGCCTGAGTCCTCGCGACAGCGACCCGGGGCGCTTTCTCGAACGTCTGCTCGAAGGCTTGCAGGACTACTTTCCGCAACTGGGCAGTCGCGCACTCGGCCTGCTGAAAATGCGCCAACGCCATCAGCCCTTTGCCTTCGAAGAATGGCTCGACGGCTTGCTCGATGAACTGACCCTGCACCTCGATCCCGGCGCGCCACTGCTGTTGGTGCTCGACGATTACCATCTTGCGCAAGGCCCGGTGCTCGATCGCTGCCTGCAGTTTTTCCTCAACCATTTGCCCGATGGCTTGCTGGTCATGGTCACCAGTCGCCAGCGCCCGGACTGGCATCTGGCGCGCTTGCGTCTGTCACGGCAGTTGCTGGAGTTACATGAAGCGGATCTGCGCCTGACTCACGACGAAGCCCTGACCTTGCTCGATCGCCACAGCAGTTCGCTGCGCGGTGAAGCGCTGGAAAACCTGATCCAGCGCAGCGAAGGCTGGGTCGCCGGTTTGCGGTTCTGGCTGCTCGCGGTGTCTGAGGCCGGCAGCGATGCGGCGCTACCGCAGGCGTTGAACGGTGGGGAAGGGCTGATCCGCGACTATCTGCTGGAAGAGGTCATCGATTGCCTGCCGGCCGAGGTGCAAGCCTTTCTGTACGACACCGCCCCCCAGGAACGCTTTTGCAGCGAGTTGTGCGACGCCGTTCGCGAAGCCCACGACAGCGCCGAGATCCTGCGTTTCCTGTTGGCCCATCAGGTCTTTCTGGTGCCGCTGGACGAGCACGGTCACTGGTATCGTTATCACCATTTATTTTCGGATTTGTTGCGCAGTCGGCCGATTGCTCAGGCGATGGTGCCGACTGCAACGCTGCACCTGCGTGCCTGTCGCTGGTTCAACGCACAAGGGCTGCTGGATGAAGCCGTGGAGCAGGCGTTGCGTGCCGGTCACCTGGATGTCGCGGCAAATCTGGTACAGAACCTCTCGGAGGAGCAACTGCTGGCCGAGCAAAACGTCGGCATGTTGCTGCGCTGGAAAATGGACCTGCCAGACAGCCTGTTGATCAGCACGCCGCGCTTGATCGTGCTGTACAGCTGGGCGCTGGGGCTGGCCTGTCAGCTGGATGCCGCCGAGGAGTTGTCCAGTCACCTGAGCCGCTTCCTGCCGGCGCCTTCCGCTACTGCGCAAAAGTCGATGCTGGCGCAATGGCTGGCGTTGAGCGGGATCATCGCTCGAGGGCGTGGGCATCGTGAGCTGACGATCAGATATTGCACCGAGGCCCTGGAAAGCCTGCCGGCCAAACGTTATGGCCAACGGCTGATGTGTCTATCGACCTTGTCCAATCTGGCAATTGCCGATGGCGATCTGTGGCGCGCACGCGGTCTTAACCGCGAATCCCTGGAGCTGGCGCAGCGAGTCGGCAATCCGTTGTTCGAAGCTTTGGCCCATTACGACCGTGCACGGGTGTTGCAATCGCGTGGCGAAATCCTGCGCGCACTCGATGAAGTCCATCAGGGCCTGGGGCGACTGCGTGGTTTGTCGCCACAACGTCTGTACGCGGTGCGCGCTCGGCTGACGTTGTATGAGGGTTTTCTGTTGGCCATGCGCTTGCAGCCTCAGGCGGCACGCGTGCGGTTGTTGGCCGGGATCAGCGAGGCACGAGCCTGTCGCGATATCAGCGTATTGATCGGCCATTGCGTCATCGCTCGACTGGATGGCGGCAGCGGCGAGTTCGCCAAGGCCTTTGCCGAACTCGCCGAAGCCGAACGCCTGATGCACATCTGGGACGTGCCGCCGATCTACTATCTGGCGATGATCACGCTGGTCAAATGTGAACTATGGCTGGCGCAGGGCCGTACTGATCTGGCCGAGGCGTGGCTGGCGCGGTTGGGCCAGACCTACACCGGCGAACGCGCCGCTGCGCCGCCGGAGTTCCATCCACAACTGCCGCTGCATGTGGAACTGCAACAGGCTTTGCTCGACCTGAATCAGGGCCAACCGATGCTCGCCGAAGGGCGTTTGAACGTCTTGCATGAAAACGGCCAGCAAACCGGCCGGCAGTTGCTTAGTGTGATGGCGTTGACGCAGAAGGTGGCGCTGTTGCTGGCAGGCGGTCGAGAGACAGAAGCCCGCAAGGCATTGGGTCAGGCTCTGGAAGCGGCGGCGGGGGGGGTATTGCAACCGTTCGATAGCTTGGTGAACGGACACGCGGACTGGTTGCGTGGGCATTTGCAAGCCTCTGCGACATTGTCAGGGCAACAATTGCTGGCGCATTTTCCGCCTGTAGCGGCGCGTCCAGTCGTCGATCATGGGGGCACTGAGCAGCTCAGCAGCAGGGAGTTGTCGGTGTTACGCCTGATCGCTCAAGGCTGTTCGAATCAGCAAATCAGCGAACAATTGTTCATCTCGTTGCATACAGTGAAAACCCATGCCAGCCATATCAACAGCAAGCTGGGGGTGGAGCGGCGTACGCAGGCAGTGGCGCGGGCGAAGGAATTGGGGGTCTTGACCTAGTCCTCGGCAATATTGACACCAACAGAAACGCCCCGAATCCTCGGGGCGTTTCTGTTGGTTGTCCGACCTGCGGGCAGGTTGGAGCTGAGGTTACATCAGGCCACCAGATCGTTGGCGCTGAAGCTGTTCACACCCACCAGCTGGATTTCGAAGTCCGCACCGGCGTTGCCGCTGACATTCCCCGACAGTACATGGTCGATGAAGCGCAGTTGACCGGCACCGGTGAAGTCGGCCGCACCGATGAAAGAGAAGCCGTTGAAGCCGTCGCTTAACAGGTTGGCATCAAACTTCGTCAAATCAATCTTGTCACCTTGCGCACTGTTGAAGTCGGAGATGACGTCGCGCAGATTGCCAATTCCCGTTTCGCTCCAGGCATTGAATACAAACGTATCTGCACCTGAACCCCCAGTTAGCGTATCGGTGCCCTGACCGCCGATGAGAGTGTCAGCACCGGCTCCGCCGTTGAGCAAATTGTTGCCGTCATTGCCAGACAACGTGTTGTTCAGGGCGTTGCCGATGCCATTCAGGTTGCTGCTGCCGGTCAGTACCAGATTTTCCAGGTTGTCTCCCAGCGTCCAGTTCACCGACGAACGTACGGTGTCGATTTCGCCAGCCAGAGTACTGGTTTCGATGATGGTGTCGCCGGCGTTGTCGACGATATAGGTATCGTTACCCAGACCGCCGAGCATGGTGTCAGCGCCAGCCTTACCATCAAGTGTGTTGTTGCCGTCATTGCCGGTCATGCGGTTGTTGAGTTCGTTGCCGGTGGCATTGAGGGCAGAGCCGATGAGCAGAACGTTCTCGACGTTGCTCCCCAGGGTGTAGTCGATGGAGGCAAAGACTCGATCGATTTCAGTCAGTGAGGTGCCGGTTTCGACGACGACATCGCCGAGGTTGTCGACGTAATAGGAGTCGTTACCTGCGCCGCCGATCATGGTGTCGGCGCCCAGGCCGCCATTGAGCGTGTTGACGCCGTCGGTACCGGTCAGCACGTTGTCCAGCGCATTACCGGTCAAGTCGAGAACGCCGCTGCCGACCAGAGTGCCGTCTTCGATGTTGGCCGACAGGGTATAGCTGATCGAGGATCTGACCAGATCATGACCTTCGCCCACAAGTTCGGTAACGGTGTCGCCGACGTTGTCGACGATGTAGGTGTCGTCGCCCAGACCGCCGAGCATGGTGTCAGCGCCGGCTCCGCCGTTGAGCAAATTGTTGCCGTCATTGCCAGACAACGTGTTGTTCAGGGCGTTGCCGATGCCATTCAGGTTGCTGCTGCCGGTCAGTACCAGATTTTCCAGGTTGTCTCCCAGCGTCCAGTTCACCGACGAACGTACGGTGTCGATTTCGCCAGCCAGAGTACTGGTTTCGATGATGGTGTCGCCGGCGTTGTCGACGATATAGGTATCGTTACCCAGACCGCCGAGCATGGTGTCAGCGCCAGCCTTACCATCAAGTGTGTTGTTGCCGTCATTGCCGGTCATGCGGTTGTTGAGTTCGTTGCCGGTGGCATTGAGGGCAGAGCCGATGAGCAGAACGTTCTCGACGTTGCTCCCCAGGGTGTAGTCGATGGAGGCAAAGACTCGATCGATTTCAGTCAGTGAGGTGCCGGTTTCGACGACGACATCGCCGAGGTTGTCGACGTAATAGGAGTCGTTACCTGCGCCGCCGATCATGGTGTCGGCGCCCAGGCCACCATTGAGCGTGTTGACGCCGTCGGTACCGGTCAGCACGTTGTCCAGCGCATTACCGGTCAAGTCGAGAACGCCGCTGCCGACCAGAGTGCCGTCTTCGATGTTGGCCGACAGGGTATAGCTGATCGAGGATCTGACCAGATCATGACCTTCGCCCACAAGTTCGGTAACGGTGTCGCCGACGTTGTCGACGATGTAGGTGTCGTCGCCCAGACCGCCGAGCATGGTGTCAGCGCCGGCTCCGCCGTTGAGCAAATTGTTGCCGTCATTGCCAGACAACGTGTTGTTCAGGGCGTTGCCGATGCCATTCAGGTTGCTGCTGCCGGTCAGTACCAGATTTTCCAGGTTGTCTCCCAGCGTCCAGTTCACCGACGAACGTACGGTGTCGATTTCGCCAGCCAGAGTACTGGTTTCGATGATGGTGTCGCCGGCGTTGTCGACGATATAGGTATCGTTACCCAGACCGCCGAGCATGGTGTCAGCGCCAGCCTTACCATCAAGTGTGTTGTTGCCGTCATTGCCGGTCATGCGGTTGTTGAGTTCGTTGCCGGTGGCATTGAGGGCAGAGCCGATGAGCAGAACGTTCTCGACGTTGCTCCCCAGGGTGTAGTCGATGGAGGCAAAGACTCGATCGATTTCAGTCAGTGAGGTGCCGGTTTCGACGACGACATCGCCGAGGTTGTCGACGTAATAGGAGTCGTTACCTGCGCCGCCGATCATGGTGTCGGCGCCCAGGCCGCCATTGAGCGTGTTGACGCCGTCGGTACCGGTCAGCACGTTGTCCAGCGCATTACCGGTCAAGTCGAGAACGCCGCTGCCGACCAGAGTGCCGTCTTCGATGTTGGCCGACAGGGTATAGCTGATCGAGGATCTGACCAGATCATGACCTTCGCCCACAAGTTCGGTAACGGTGTCGCCGACGTTGTCGACGATGTAGGTGTCGTCGCCCAGACCGCCGAGCATGGTGTCAGCGCCAGCTTTACCATCAAGTGTGTTGTTGCCGTCATTGCCGGTCATGCGGTTGTTGAGTTCGTTGCCGGTGGCATTGAGGGCAGAGCCGATGAGCAGAACGTTCTCGACGTTGCTCCCCAGGGTGTAGTCGATGGAGGCAAAGACTCGATCGATTTCAGTCAGTGAGGTGCCGGTTTCGACGACGACATCGCCGAGGTTGTCGACGTAATAGGAGTCGTTACCTGCGCCGCCGATCATGGTGTCGGCGCCCAGGCCGCCATTGAGCGTGTTGACGCCGTCGGTACCGGTCAGCACGTTGTCCAGCGCATTACCGGTCAAGTCGAGAACGCCGCTGCCGACCAGAGTGCCGTCTTCGATGTTGGCCGACAGGGTATAGCTGATCGAGGATCTGACCAGATCATGACCTTCGCCCACAAGTTCGGTAACGGTGTCGCCGACGTTGTCGACGATGTAGGTGTCGTCGCCCAGACCGCCGAGCATGGTGTCAGCGCCGGCTCCGCCGTTGAGCAAATTGTTGCCGTCATTGCCAGACAACGTGTTGTTCAGGGCGTTGCCGATGCCATTCAGGTTGCTGCTGCCGGTCAGTACCAGATTTTCCAGGTTGTCTCCCAGCGTCCAGTTCACCGACGAACGTACGGTGTCGATTTCGCCAGCCAGAGTACTGGTTTCGATGATGGTGTCGCCGGCGTTGTCGACGATATAGGTATCGTTACCCAGACCGCCGAGCATGGTGTCAGCGCCAGCCTTACCATCAAGTGTGTTGTTGCCGTCATTGCCGGTCATGCGGTTGTTGAGTTCGTTGCCGGTGGCATTGAGGGCAGAGCCGATGAGCAGAACGTTCTCGACGTTGCTCCCCAGGGTGTAGTCGATGGAGGCAAAGACTCGATCGATTTCAGTCAGTGAGGTGCCGGTTTCGACGACGACATCGCCGAGGTTGTCGACGTAATAGGAGTCGTTACCTGAGCCGCCGATCATGGTGTCGGCGCCCAGGCCGCCATTGAGCGTGTTGACGCCGTCGGTACCGGTCAGCACGTTGTCCAGCGCATTACCGGTCAAGTCGAGAACGCCGCTGCCGACCAGAGTGCCGTCTTCGATGTTGGCCGACAGGGTATAGCTGATCGAGGATCTGACCAGATCATGACCTTCGCCCACAAGTTCGGTAACGGTGTCGCCGACGTTGTCGACGATGTAGGTGTCGTCGCCCAGACCGCCGAGCATGGTGTCAGCGCCGGCTCCGCCGTTGAGCAAGTTGTTGCCGTCATTGCCAGACAACGTGTTGTTCAGGGCGTTGCCGATGCCATTCAGGTTGCTGCTGCCGGTCAGTACCAGATTTTCCAGGTTGTCTCCCAGCGTCCAGTTCACCGACGAACGTACGGTGTCGATTTCGCCAGCCAGAGTACTGGTTTCGATGATGGTGTCGCCGGCGTTGTCGACGATATAGGTATCGTTACCCAGACCGCCGAGCATGGTGTCAGCGCCAGCCTTACCATCAAGTGTGTTGTTGCCGTCATTGCCGGTCATGCGGTTGTTGAGTTCGTTGCCGGTGGCATTGAGGGCAGAGCCGATGAGCAGAACGTTCTCGACGTTGCTCCCCAGGGTGTAGTCGATGGAGGCAAAGACTCGATCGATTTCAGTCAGTGAGGTGCCGGTTTCGACGACGACATCACCGAGGTTGTCGACGTAATAGGAGTCGTTACCTGCGCCGCCGATCATGGTGTCGGCGCCCAGGCCGCCATTGAGCGTGTTATTCAGCGTGTTACCGGTCAATACGTCGTCGAAGGCAGAACCCGTGGCGTTTTCAATTTTTGCCCCATACGCGATCGCCAGGCCATCATTGATCGCCGTCATATTATTCAGGTCAACGAAAGCCTTGCCGATTTGGCTGTAAGCACCTTCATTGAGATTGATGGACACCGCAGCAAGCTGATTGCTGCCATCGATCGTGTCGTTACCACCGGCATCCCAGATTGTTTCGAAAATCGACTGGTTCGCCGCCCATTTGTAGACGTTGTCACCGGTCTGCCACGCCATATTGGCGCCGTACAGGCTCTGGATCGCAAGGATGTCCAGAACCATCGGCGTGGTCGGCTGATAGGAATAGTTACTGTTGTAACTCATCACTGTGAAGTGCACGTCGTCGAGCGAAGGGTCCAGCAGAGTGTTGTTGGTAGCGCTGGTGTCGAACGGATGCTTGAGGCCCAACGCGTGACCGATTTCATGCACGAACGTCATGAAGTCGTAACTGCCTTTAACGGGATTCGGGTCGTTGGTTGCCTCGCCGACCCAGACATCGCCTCCCGCAGGTAGATTCTCAGGAAAGTAGGCCCAGGCCGCGGTTTTGTCATCCATCAACCGATAGCCGCCAAAGCGCAGGTCGCCAACGTTGGTCAGGGTGTCGCTGGTCAACGTGAAATTGAGGTTGGCAACCGCGCTCCAGGCGCCCAACGCACCGGTTATTGCAGTTTTCTGTGCTGTCGTCAGCTCATACAGAGCGTTGTATTCATTTTTTGGGCTGTAGTCGGTGACGAAGTATGACGTTACCGGCGCCATGAAGCTGTAGCTCAAATTAGTCGCCCCGGATGGATTCCAGCCGGATCCCAGCCAAAACTTACCGGAAATTAGGCTGTCGACGATAGCGCTGCCAGTCAATGAGGCGGGGAAGGCGAAGGAGTAAGTCTTGGGCGTTGGCATGCGGAATTTCCTGAGTACTATGCGGCCCTTCCTGAATGCGACCGCTACAAAAAAATGCGATTTTGCACCAGAATTTGTGTGCTTGATATCATTAGGCCATTATTTTTTGATTAATGGCGCCAAATATCTGACCTGGCGTTCTTTATCGGCCCTTGCAGTAGAATCCTGAGAAACGTTAATTGCCGTTTGTCGAGGATGTTCATGCCTGTCCCACCTGCGCTCATCCGCGAAACCTTTCCCGTCGGCCCGCTCCAGTGCAACTGCACCATCATCGGCGACCCGATCAGCAAAAAAGCCATCGTCGTCGACCCCGGTGGCAATCCTGACCTGATCATGGCGCGCCTTGATGCGCATGGCCTGAAAGTCGTCAGCATTATTCACACCCACGCGCATCTCGATCACTTCCTCGCTTCCGGGCAGATGAAGGAAAAAACCGGCGCGACCCTGCATTTGCACAAGGAAGACCAGTTCCTTTGGGACAACCTCGAAATGCAGTGCCAGATGTTCGGTGTGCCGTACACACCGGTGCCATCGCCAGATCGCTGGTTGAGTGACGATGAGGAACTGGCCTGCGGTTGCGGTGTTGCCCTGCACACGCCGGGACATACACCCGGTTCCATGAGCTTTTGGTTTTCCGAGGCTAAGCTGTTGATAGCCGGCGACACGTTGTTTCGTCGCGGCGTAGGGCGCACGGATTTATGGGGCGGCGATCAGGCGACCATCGTGCGTTCGATCAAGCAGCGGCTGTACACCTTGGACGAGGACGCGACCGTGATTACCGGACACGGGCCGGATACGCGCCTGGGTGATGAAATGCGCGAAAACCCGTTTGTACGCGCCTGAATATTTTGTCACGAGTGCCCGGCGGAATTTTTGTGCATTGTCATGATCCAACGCCCGCACAAGTCCATTAACCCAGTGGCCGCTGCACCACAGAATGCGAAAAACCAGGAGCTCTCCATGTTCACCACGCGTCGTTTGATTATTGTCGCTACTGCCGTGGCCTTGCTGTCCGGCTGCGCCTCGCCTAACCCGTATGACAATCAGGGCCAGGCCGACGGTGGCTCCCAAGGAATGAGCAAAACCGCCAAATACGGCGGCCTCGGTGCACTCGCCGGCGCACTGGCCGGTGCCGCCATCGGTCACGACAACCGCGGCAAAGGTGCCTTGATCGGTGCGGCGGTGGTGGGTGCGTCCGCCGCCGGTTACGGTTATTACGCCGACCAGCAAGAAAAGAAACTGCGCGCGAGCATGGCCAACACTGGCGTTGAAGTGCAGCGCCAAGGCGATCAGATCAAACTGATCATGCCGGGCAACATCACCTTCGCTACCGATTCGGCGAACATCGCGTCCAGCTTCTACCAGCCGCTGAACAACCTGGCCAACTCGTTGAAAGAATTCAACCAGAACCAGATCGAAATTGTCGGCTACACCGACAGTACCGGCAGCCGCCAGCACAACATGGACCTGTCCCAGCGTCGTGCGCAGAGCGTGGCGACTTACCTGACTTCGCAAGGTGTCAGCGGCGCCAACCTGTCGGCCCGTGGCGCCGGTCCGGATAACCCGATTGCCAGCAACGGTGATGTGAATGGCCGGGCGCAGAACCGTCGGGTTGAAGTCAACCTGAAGGCGATCCCGGGCCAGCAGTATGGTGGTCAGCAGCAACAGCAGCCGGGTACGGTTCAGCAGTATCCGTAAGCGCTTGTCAGAATGAAAAAAATGCCCGGTCCTGCGATCGGGCATTTTTTTGTCTGGCCTGTGCCGGCCCCTTCGCGAGCAAGCTCGCTCCCACAGGGTTAGGTGTGGAACACAACTTTTGTGTACATCATCAATTCCTGTGGGAGCGAGCTTGCTCGCGAAGGGGGCATAACAATCAGGCACAAATCATCGGACACAAAAAAGCCCTCGGATACATCACTGTCCGGGGGCTTTTTGTTTTCAGCGAAGACTGATTACTTCTTCAGACCATAATGCTCATCGAGCATGCCCGGCGAGTTCGGGGTCTTCGGTGCGTAGTCGCGCGGTGGCTCCTGATCGCGCGGTGGCGTCAGGCGTTCGCGTGGCGCGACTGCCGCGTCAGCGTGCAGGGCAGCGATCAGGCGCTGGCGGGTCTGCTCGTCCAGGGCCAGACGATTGGCACCCTCGGCGAGATGATCCTGCACTTCCTGATAGCTCTGGGTCAGCTTCTTGACCAGCATCGCGGTGCTGTTGAAGTGGGTGACCACTTCGTTTTGATAACTGTCGAAACGCTCCTGGATATCATCCAGTTGACGCTGCGTACGGCTCGGCGCGGCGTTCGGCGCAACGCGCGCGATCAGGAATCCAATGGCGACACCCACAACCAGGGCAAGAGTCGGTAACAACCAAACTAAGAGCGAGTGTTCCACGAGTCCTTCCTCTATAAACGGCTTTGCTTTACGTTAACGGCTCGAACCTGCGCTGTATACCGCGATTCACTCGCAATAGATTGGCACAGACAATTTGCTAGACGAGTCGACCCGATTCGAGGTCACGGAGTTCCTTCCTTGCTGATGCGTGAAACCCCTGTAGTGATTGACGGCCCGGTGGGTCAACTTGAGTCTCTGTACCTGGATAACGAGCAGCCGATCGGCATCGCGCTGATCTGCCATCCGAACCCGGTGCAGGGCGGCACCATGCTCAACAAGGTTGTCTCGACCCTGCAGCGCACCGCGCGCGACGCAGGTCTGATTACCTTGCGCTTCAACTATCGCGGCGTTGGCGCCAGCGAAGGCGCGCACGATATGGGCACCGGTGAAGTCGACGACGCCCAGGCGGCGGCCAAGTGGCTGCGGGAAAAACACCCGAATCTGCCGCTGACCCTGTTCGGTTTCTCCTTCGGCGGATTTGTTGCAGCAAGTCTCGGCGGTCGACTCGAAGCGCAGGGCGTGCAGCTCAAGCACCTGTTCATGGTCGCGCCGGCGGTGATGCGTCTGGGCGAGCAGGATCAACTGCCGCAGCACGGCGAACTCACCGTGATCCAGCCGGAAACCGACGAAGTCATCGACCCGCAACTGGTCTACGCCTGGTCGGAAAAACTCCAGCGCCCCCATGAGCTGCTGAAAGTGGCAGAATGCGGACACTTTTTTCATGGCAAGCTGACCGATCTCAAGGATCTGATCCTGCCGCGTCTCTCGAATTGATTGCAGTCTGACAAGCGATTACCCATGACGAACCGTACCCGTATCCTCACCGGCATCACCACCACCGGCACGCCGCACCTGGGCAACTACGCCGGCGCCATCCGCCCGGCGATCCTCGCCAGCCGCGACAGCAATGCCGATTCGTTCTACTTCCTGGCCGACTACCACGCCCTGATCAAATGCGATGACCCGCTGCGCATCCAGCGCTCGCGTCTGGAAATCGCCGCGACCTGGCTGGCCGGTGGCCTCGATGTCGACCGCGTGACCTTCTACCGCCAGTCCGACATCCCGGAAATCCCTGAGCTGACCTGGCTGCTGACCTGTGTTGCCGCCAAGGGCCTGCTCAACCGTGCGCACGCCTACAAGGCCTCGGTGGACAAAAACGTTGAAACCGGTGAAGACCCGGATGCCGGCATCACCATGGGCCTCTACAGCTACCCGGTGCTGATGGCCGCAGACATCCTGATGTTCAACGCGCACAAGGTGCCGGTCGGTCGTGATCAGATCCAGCACGTTGAAATGGCCCGCGATATCGGCCAGCGTTTCAACCACCTGTTCGGTCAGGGCAAAGAATTCTTCACCATGCCCGAAGCGCTGATCGAAGAGAGCGTGGCGACGTTGCCGGGCCTCGACGGTCGCAAGATGTCGAAGAGCTACGACAACACCATTCCGCTGTTCTCCAGCGCCAAAGAGATGAAGGATGCGATCTCGCGGATCGTCACCGATTCCAAAGCGCCAGGCGAGGCCAAGGATCCGGACAACTCGCACCTGTTCACCTTGTTCCAGGCGTTCGCCACACCGGCGCAGGCTGATGAGTTCCGCAGCGAACTGCTCGGTGGTCTGGGGTGGGGCGAGGCGAAGAACCGTCTGTTCCAGTTGCTCGACAACGAACTGGGTGAAGCGCGCGACAAGTATCACCAGTTGATCGAGCGCCCGGCAGACCTGGAAGACATCCTGCAAATCGGCGCCAAGAAGGCCCGTGCCGTGGCGACGCCGTTCCTCAATGAATTGCGTGAAGCGGTTGGCCTGCGTTCTTTCGTCAATCAGGTGCAAGTCGCCGCGACGACCAAGAAGAAGGCCGCGAAAGCCGCGCGTTTCGTCAGCTTCCGTGAAGACGACGGCAGCTTCCGTTTCCGTCTGCTGGCAGCCGATGGCGAGCAACTGCTGCTGTCGCGCAACTTTGCCGACGGCAAAACCGCAGGCCAGGTGACCAAGCAGCTGCAATCCGGCCAGCCGCTGGACGTGCGCAGCGAAGACCTGAGCTTCAGCGTCTGGCTGGAGGGCGAGTGCGTTGGCGACAGCCCGGCATTCGCTGACACTGCTGCGCGGGACGCGGCCATCGAGGCTCTGCGCGTTGCGCTGACCCCGGTTCAGGACTAATCGGCGGCACGGTCCGACCAAGGGCCGATTGCCATTCCCACGGGCCGTCGCTACAGTGACGGCCCGTTTTTGTTGCCTTGCTAACGAATTATGACGCCCCTAGAACGATACCAAGCTGATCTGAAACGCCCGGACTTCTTCCATGATGCCGCGCAGGAAACTGCTGTGCGTCATTTGCAGCGCCTGTACGACGATCTGATCGCCGCCGATCAGAACAAGCCGGGCCTGCTGAGCAAACTGTTTGGCAAAAAGGATCAGACGCCGGTCAAGGGCCTGTACTTCTGGGGCGGCGTAGGTCGCGGCAAGACTTACCTGGTCGACACCTTCTTCGAAGCACTGCCGTTCAAGGAAAAGACCCGCACTCACTTCCACCGCTTCATGAAGCGTGTGCACGAAGAAATGAAAACCCTCGGCGGCGAGAAAAACCCGCTGACCATCATCGCCAAGCGCTTTGCGACTGAGTCGCGGGTGATCTGCTTCGATGAGTTCTTCGTCTCCGACATCACCGACGCGATGATCCTCGGCACGCTGATGGAAGAATTGTTCAAGAACGGCGTGACCCTGGTCGCGACCTCGAACATTGTTCCGGACGGCCTGTACAAGGACGGTCTGCAACGTGCGCGTTTCCTGCCGGCGATTGCGCTGATCAAGCAGAATACCGAGATCGTCAACGTCGACAGCGGCGTCGACTACCGTCTGCGTCACCTCGAACAAGCCGAGCTGTTCCACTATCCGCTCGACGAAGCTGCTCACGAAAGTCTGCGCAAGAGCTTCAAGGCGCTGACGCCGGAATGCACTGCTGCGGTCGAAAACGATGTGCTGATGATCGAAAACCGCGAAATCCGTGCCCTGCGTACGTGCGACGACGTGGCGTGGTTCGACTTCCGTGAGCTGTGCGACGGCCCGCGTAGCCAGAACGACTACATCGAACTGGGCAAGATCTTCCACGCCGTGCTGCTAAGCGGTGTCGAGCAGATGAGCGTCACCACTGACGACATTGCGCGCCGCTTCATCAACATGGTCGACGAGTTTTACGACCGTAACGTGAAGCTGATCATTTCGGCTGAAGTCGAGTTGAAGGATCTGTACACCGGCGGCCGTTTGAACTTCGAATTCCAGCGTACGCTGAGCCGTCTGCTGGAGATGCAATCGCACGAATTCCTGTCGCGGGCGCACAAGCCTTAAGCAGAATCGCGAAACAAAAAAGGGCCTGCAATTGCAGGCCCTTTTTTTATCTCGAATTCACCGGCCCGCGCACACTGATCGTTCCCACGCTCCGCGTGGGAATGCATACCGTGACGCTCTGCGTCACATTCCGGGGCGGACGCAGAGCGTCCATTGGCAGCATTCCCACGCAGAGCGTGGGAACGATCAACGGGGGGGAGGGTTAGGCGGCTTGTTGGAACTGCTGCCGATACTGGTTCGGCGACAGTTCAGTATGCTGGCGGAACAGCCGCGCAAAGAAGCTCGCATCGTCGTAACCGACCTCATAACTGATGGTCTTGATGCTCTTGCGGCTGCCGGACAGCAAACCTTTCGCGGTTTCGATACGCAGGCGTTGCAGGTAATGCAATGGCTTGTCACCGGTGGCGGTCTGGAAGCGGCGCATGAAGTTACGGATGCTCATGCCGTGCTCGCGGGCGACGTCTTCGAAGCGGAACTTGTCGGCGAAATGCTCTTCGAGCCAGTGCTGGATCTGCAGGATAATCACGTCCTGATGCAGCTTCTGCCCACCGAAACCGATGCGTCCCGGCGCATAGCTGCGCTGCACTTCATAGAGAATGTCGCGGGCCACGGCTTGCGCGACGTTGGCCCCACAGAAACGCTCGATCAAGTAGATGTATAGATCGCAGGCTGACGTGGTACCGCCGGCGCAATACAAGTTGTCGGCATCGGTCAGGTGCTTGTCCTGATTGAGATAGACCTTGGGAAAGCGCTCGGCGAATGCATTGAAGAAACGCCAGTAGGTGGTCGCTTCCTTGCCGTTGAGCAGGCCGGCCTCGGCCAGCCAGAACACCCCGGTGGCTTCGCCGCACAACACCGCGCCACGAGCGTGCTGTTCACGCAGCCAGGGCAACACTTGGGGATAACGGCCGCACAGCGTGTCGAAATCGTCCCAGAACGCCGGGAGGATAATGACGTCGGCGTTTTCCAGGCCACCGTCGACCGGCATTACCACGTCACTGAAGCTGTTCACCGGTTTGCCGTCGGGGCTGACCAGGCGTGTTTCAAACGCCGGTGTCAGGCCGTGACCCAGTTGTTTGCCATAACGCAGGCTGGCCAGATGGAAGAAATCCTTGGCTTGCATGAGAGTGGAAGCGAAAACCCGGTCGATTGCCAGGATGCTGACGCGCCGCAAGGGCGTGGAGACTTGCTTGGACATAATTCAACTTTTGTTTTGTTTTTATAAGGGAAAGTGGTCACCAGACGGCTGGATCGTCTTATTTTTTGTCGGATGTGTCCAGTGTCCTGTGTCAGAGGGGAGGCTTAGTCTCTGAAGGCCATCTCCCGCCAACAACAAAGAAAGGTGCCGCATGATCCCCAGAACCTTGTTCAGCTCCGAGCACGAATTGTTTCGCGACAGCGTCCGCACCTTCCTCGAAAAAGAGGCGGTGCCGTTCCATGCGCAATGGGAGAAACAGGGCCATATCGACCGCAAACTGTGGAACAAGGCCGGGGAGGCGGGGATGCTCTGCTCGCACCTGCCGGAAGAATACGGCGGCCTGGGGGCGGACTTTCTCTACAGTGCGGTGGTGATCGAGGAGGTCGGGCGACTGGGCCTGACCGGCATCGGCTTCTCGCTGCATTCGGACATTGTCGCGCCGTACATCCTGCATTACGGCAGCGAGGCGCTGAAGCACAAATACCTGCCGAAACTGGTTTCGGGCGAGATGGTCACGGCCATCGCCATGACCGAGCCGGGGGCGGGTTCCGATCTGCAAGGTGTGAAGACCACCGCTGTGCTGGACGGTGACGAATATGTGATCAACGGTTCGAAAACCTTCATTACCAACGGCTTTCTCGCGGATCTGGTGATCGTGGTGGCCAAGACCGACCCAAAGGCCGGCGCCAAAGGCACCAGCCTGTTTCTGGTGGAAGCGGGTACGCCGGGTTTCGATAAGGGCAAGCGCCTCGAGAAGGTTGGTATGAAGGCGCAGGACACGTCGGAATTGTTTTTCCAGGACGTGCGCGTGCCGAAAGAAAACCTGCTGGGGCAGGCCGGGGCCGGGTTCGCTTATCTGATGCAGGAGTTGCCGCAAGAACGTCTGACGGTAGCGATCGGTGGCCTGGCTTCAGCTGAAGCGGCGTTGCAATGGACGCTTGATTACACCCGCGATCGCAAGGCGTTCGGCAAAGCCATTGCCGACTTCCAGAACACCCGCTTCAAGCTGGCCGAGATGGCCACGGAAATTCAGATCGGCCGAGTGTTCGTCGATAAATGTCTGGAGCTGCACCTGCAAGGCAAGCTCGACGTGCCGACGGCGGCGATGGCGAAATACTGGGGCACCGATCTGCAATGCAAGGTGCTCGACGAGTGCGTGCAGTTGCATGGCGGTTACGGCTTCATGTGGGAGTACCCGGTGGCCCGGGCGTGGGCGGATGCGCGGGTGCAGCGGATCTATGCTGGCACCAATGAAATCATGAAGGAGATTATTGCGCGATCGCTTTGAAATTCTGGTGACTGTCAGACCGCTATCGCGAGCAGGCTCACTCCTACAGGGAAATGCATTCCAGAATGTAGGAGTGAGCCTGCTCGCGATTGGCTCTATGAATCAATCAAGGCGCAGGATTTGGGTGATCCTTATGAATCGCCTCGATCCCTTCCAGCACTTCATCGGAAAGCTTCAGATCAAAACTGGCAATGTTGCTGTCCAGTTGCTCAAGCGTCGTCGCGCCAATGATGTTACTCGTGACGAATGGTTGCTGAGTGACGAACGCCAATGCCATCTGCGCCGGGTCCAGACCGTGCTCCCGGGCCAGCGCGACATAACGGCTGCACGCTGCTTCCGACTGCGCATTGAAATAGCGGCTGAAGCGACTGTAGAGGCTCAGGCGACCTTTCGGTGGACGAGCGCCGCCTTCGTATTTACCTGACAGGAAACCAAACGCCAACGGCGAATAGGCGAGCAGGCCGCACTGTTCGCGGATGGCGATTTCCGCCAGGCCCACTTCAAAACTGCGGTTGAGCAGGTTGTAGGGGTTCTGGATCGACACCGCGCGCGGCCAGCCACGCGCTTCGGCCAAGGCCAGAAAACGCATGGTGCCCCACGGGGTTTCGTTGGACAGGCCGATGTGGCGGATCTTGCCGGCCTTCACTTGCTCGTCGAGTGCTTCGAGAGTGTCTTCGAGCGGGGTCAGGTTGGCTTCGATCTTGTGCTTGTAACCCAGTTGTCCGAAAAAGTTGGTGCTGCGTTCCGGCCAGTGCAATTGATACAGGTCGATGTAATCGGTCTGCAGGCGCTCGAGGCTGGCGTCCACCGCTGCGGTGATGTGCTGGCGGTTATGGCGCAGGTTTTTGTCGCGGATGTAGTCGATGGTGTTGCCGGGGCCGGCGATCTTGCTGGCGAGGATCCAGTCGGCGCGGTCGCCGCGACTTTTGAAGTAATTGCCGATATAGCGCTCGGTGGTGGCGTAGGTTTCGGCTTTCGGCGGCACCGGGTACATCTCGGCGGTGTCGATGAAATTGATCCCGGCTTCTTTGGCCCGTTCAATCTGCGCGAAGGCTTCAACTTCAGTGTTTTGCTCGCCCCAGGTCATGGTGCCGAGGCAGATTGCACTCACGTTCAGGTCGGTACGGCCTAGCTGGCGATAGTCCATCGGGTGCTCCTTGGGCAAAACAATCATAAAAGCAGGTTGAAATATTTTTCGCAATCTGCATAATTGCCGACCTCTTTCTGCAGTGGAAGTGATGCGCCGCCGCCGAAGAATCTTGCCGTTGAACGGACGCGCCGACCCGAGCCCCCGAAAGCGTCTGTATCCGGCTGCCTTTGACTTGTCAAAGTACGCACTATTCAGTAAGATCCGCCGTCTAATTTACAGGGCGGCCCCTGAGGCTATAAAGAATGAAAACTTTTACTGCTAAACCGGAAACAGTAAAGCGCGACTGGTTTGTCGTCGACGCTGCTGGTCAGACCCTGGGTCGTCTGGCCACCGAAATCGCGAGCCGTCTGCGTGGCAAGCACAAGCCTGAGTACACTCCTCACGTTGACACCGGCGACTACATCGTCGTAATCAACGCCGAGCAGATTCGTGTTACCGGTGCTAAAACCACTGACAAAATGTACTACTCCCACTCCGGTTTCCCGGGCGGCATCAAGTCGATCAACTTTGAAAAGCTGATCGCTAAAGCCCCTGAGCGCGTGATCGAGACCGCGGTTAAAGGCATGCTGCCTAAAAACCCACTGGGTCGCGACATGTACCGTAAGCTGAAAGTCTATGCGGGCGCTGCACACCCACATACTGCTCAGCAGCCCCAAGAACTGAAGTTTTAACGGAATAGTACATTATGTCGGCGACTCAAAATTACGGCACTGGCCGTCGCAAGACCGCAACCGCACGCGTTTTCCTGCGTCCGGGTACTGGTAACATCTCCATCAACAACCGTTCGCTGGAAAACTTCTTCGGCCGTGAAACTGCCCGCATGGTAGTTCGCCAGCCGCTGGAGCTGACTGAGACTGTCGAGAAGTTCGACATCTACGTCACCGTGATCGGCGGTGGTGTAAGTGGTCAAGCTGGCGCAATCCGCCACGGCATCACTCGCGCTCTGATGGACTACGACGAAACCCTGCGTGGCGCTCTGCGCAAAGCTGGCTTCGTTACTCGCGACGCCCGTGAAGTTGAACGTAAGAAAGTTGGTCTGCGTAAAGCGCGTAAGCGTCCGCAGTACTCGAAGCGTTAATTCCGCTTCCGCGTTCAAAAAGAACGCCCGCCTCCTCACGGAAGCGGGCGTTTTTTTATGCCTGTGATTTATCAAAGAATTGCGCTGCGACAACTTGCCACTTCCGTAGACCCCCTATACTGCAAGGCTTGAGGGTAAGAGCTCCGGGTAATTCCCTTGTCAGAATTGGGGCTTTTCATTACCATTCGGCAAAATTTTTATAAGTAACATTGATTTATTTAGTAGATGCCTGATTTAACAGGCCACAAAAGCTGATGGGAGAGGACTGAATGAGCAATGACGGCGTGAATGCAGGCCGGCGTCGCTTCTTGGTAGCAGCCACATCCGTGGTGGGTGCTGCAGGAGCGGTGGGGGCTGCGGTCCCGTTCGTGGGGTCATGGTTTCCCAGTGCCAAGGCGAAAGCCGCCGGTGCACCGGTGAAAGTGAATGTCAGCAAAATCGAGCCAGGACAGCAGATGATTGCTGAATGGCGCGGCCAGCCGGTGTTCATTGTCCGCCGTACTGCGGAAATCCTGGGGAATCTCAAGAAGATCGAGGGCCAGCTCTCCGATCCAACCTCCAAAAACTCCACGCAACCCACCTATGTCGACCCTGAAGTGCGTTCGATCAAGCCGGAAATTCTGCTGCTGATCGGGATCTGCACGCACCTGGGTTGCTCACCAACTTTCCGTCCCGAAGTGGCACCTGCAGATCTCGGCAAGGACTGGGTCGGTGGCTATTTCTGCCCTTGCCACGGTTCCCATTACGATCTGGCTGGCCGCGTCTACAAGTCGCAACCTGCGCCTTTGAACCTGCCAGTTCCCCCGCATTCCTATGAGACCGATGACCTGATTGTCATCGGCGTCGATACGGAGAAAGCGTGATGAGCAAGTTCATGGATTGGGTTGATGCGCGCTTTCCTGCGACCAAAATGTGGGAAGACCATCTCAGCAAGTATTACGCTCCAAAAAACTTCAACTTCTTCTATTTCTTCGGCTCTCTGGCGCTGCTGGTGCTGGTCAACCAGCTCGTCACCGGCGTCTGGCTGACGATGAGCTACACGCCATCGGCAGAAGAGGCTTTTGCGTCTGTCGAAGGCATCATGCGTGACGTCAATCACGGCTCGATTTTGCGCCTGCTGCACGCTGTCGGCGCTTCGATGTTCTTCATCGTGGTGTATCTGCACATGTTCCGGGGCCTGCTTTACGGCTCGTACCAGAAACCGCGCGAGCTGGTCTGGGTGTTCGGCATGCTGATTTACCTGGCGCTGATGGCCGAGGCATTCATGGGTTATCTGCTGCCGTGGGGCCAGATGTCCTACTGGGGTGCCCAAGTGATCATCTCGCTGTTCGGTGCGATTCCGGTGATCGGTAACGACCTGACCCAGTGGATTCGTGGTGATTACCTGATCTCCGGAATCACTCTGAACCGCTTCTTCGCCTTGCATGTCGTGGCTCTGCCGATCGTGATTCTCGGTCTGGTGGTACTGCACATTCTGGCGTTGCACGAAGTCGGTTCGAACAACCCTGACGGCGTCGACATCAAGAAGCACAAAGATGAAAACGGCATCCCGCTGGACGGCATTGCTTTCCACCCGTACTACACCGTGAAAGACATTGTCGGTGTCGTGGTGTTCCTGTTTATCTTCTGCTTTATTGTGTTCTTCTTCCCGGAAATGGGTGGCTATTTCCTCGAAAAACCAAACTTCGAGCCGGCCAACCCGTTCAAGACGCCTGAGCATATCGCGCCGGTCTGGTACTTCACGCCGTTCTACGCGATCCTGCGAGCAATCCCTGACAAGCTCATGGGCGTTATTGCCATGGGCGCTTCAATTGCTTTCCTGTTTGTCCTGCCGTGGCTCGATCGCAGTCCGGTCAAATCCATGCGCTATAAAGGCTGGATGAGCAAAGTCTGGCTCGTCATATTCTGCGTTTGCTTTGTGCTGCTTGGCTGGACTGGCGTGAAAGCTCCGACGCCGTCTCTGACGTTGCTGTCGCAGGTCTGCACCTTCCTGTACTTCGCGTACTTCATCCTGATGCCGTTCTACACCAGGCTCGAGAAGACCAAACCGGTTCCGGAAAGGGTGACTGGCTGATGAAAAAGTTATTTTTTGCTCTGATTTTTGCTGCTATGCCTGTTCTGTCCTTCGCCGCTGAACACGGTGGTCCGGAGCTGGAAAAGGTCGACATCGACGTTTCCGACAACGCTGCGCTGCAGGATGGCGCACGTACCTTTGCCAACTATTGCATGGGTTGCCACAGTGCCAAGTTCCAGCGTTACGAGCGGGTGGCCGATGATTTGGGCATTCCTCACGAAATGATGCTGGAGAAGCTGGTGTTCACTGGCGCCAAGATTGGCGATCACATGAACATCGGCATGCAGCCGGCAGACGCCAAGACCTGGTTTGGTGCCGCACCACCGGATCTGACCCTGGTCGCTCGCGTACGCGGCACCGACTGGCTCTACGGTTACCTGAAGTCGTTCTACGAAGATCCTGCACGTCCATGGGGCGTGAACAACAAGGTTTTCCCGAACGTCGGCATGCCTAACGTGCTGGTCGGCCTGCAAGGTCGTCAGGTCGTGGGTTGCAAACAGGTGCAGATCGTCGAAGACGGCAAGAAGCAATATGATCCGCTGACCGGTACGCCTCTGACTCATGAAGCGTGCGATCAGCTGACCATCGTGCCGAAAACCGGTGCGCTGAACGAAGAGCAGTTCGATGAGAAGGTCAAGAATCTGGTAACCTTCCTGGCTTACTCGGCTAACCCGGTTAAGCTGCAACATCAGCGCATCGGTACTTATGTCTTGCTGTACCTGGCGTTCTTCTTTGTGTTCGCCTACCTGCTCAAGCGTGAATACTGGAAAGACGTGCACTGATACGCTTCAAGCATTGCTGTTAATCGCGCGCGCCCAAGGGCGCCTCCGATAGCGCAACGTCTGGTTTGCCAGGTGTTGCCGGAGGCGCCCTCTGGGCGCGCGCGTTTTTCCGGTTCCGATAATTTCAACAAGCGAGGAGGATCGCCATGGGCGTGACCAATCGGTTGGCCTGTTACTCCGACCCCGCCGACCACTATTCCCACCGAGTGCGCATCGTGCTTGCAGAGAAGGGTGTCAGCGCCGAGATCATTTATGTGGAAGCTGGTCGCCAGCCGCCTAAACTGATCGAGGTAAACCCTTACGGCAGTCTGCCGACGCTGGTCGATCGTGACCTGGCGTTGTGGGAGTCGACCGTGGTGATGGAATATCTGGATGAGCGTTACCCGCACCCGCCATTGATGCCGGTTTATCCGGTGGCGCGTGCCAACAGCCGTTTGCTGATTCATCGAATTCAGCGCGACTGGTGTGGTCTGGTGGATCTGATTCTGGATCCCAAGTCCAAGGAGGCCGCGCGTGTCGTGGCGCGCAAGGAATTGCGTGAAAGCCTGACGGGCGTGTCGCCGCTGTTTGCCGACAAGCCGTTTTTCCTCAGTGAGGAACAAAGTCTGGTGGATTGCTGCCTATTGCCAATACTCTGGCGTTTGCCGATTCTGGGTATTGAACTGCCGCGGCCAGCCAAGCCGCTGCTTGATTATATGGAGCGCTCGTTTGCGCGTGAGGCTTTCCAGGCGAGTCTGTCTGGTGTCGAACGCGATATGCGCTAAGGCTTAAGGAGCCGCTATGAACTCCAGTCGACCTTATCTGGTCCGCGCGCTCTACGAGTGGATTGTTGATAACGATTGCACCCCGCACATGCTGGTCAATTCCGAGTACCCGGCAGTGCAGGTGCCGCAGGGTTTCGCCAGCGACGGGCAGATTGTCCTGAACATCTCGCCGAGTGCTGTGCGTCATCTGCACATGGACAACGACGTGGTGACCTTCGAGGGTCGCTTCGGTGGCGTTCCGCACAGCTTGTACGTGCCGATCAGCGCGATTCTGGGTATCTACGCCCGGGAGAACGGTCAAGGCATGGTGTTTGATCTCGAGTCGCCGATGGATGACGAAGAAGAGATCGAGTCGGATGACGACTTGCCGCCACCGGACAGCGAGCCGCCGCGACCTAGCGGCCGGCCAAGCCTGAAAGTGGTGAAGTAATAAAAAAGGCGATCCGGATGGATCGCCTTTTTTATTACATAGGGTTGTGCGTCAGTCGATGTATTCGAACAGCTTGACGATCTTCTGCACGCCGGAAACGCCCTGAACCAGATTGGTCGCCTGAGTGGCTTCCTGTTTGGTCAGCAGGCCCAGCAGGTAGACGATGCCGTTCTCGGTCACGACCTTGATGCGCGAACCGGGAATGCTGGCGTCGGTGAGCATCTGGGTTTTGATCTTGGACGTCAGCCAAGTGTCATTCTGGCGAGCCAGGAAACCGGACGGCGGTATGACCTGCAGTTCGTTGTGAACAGTTTTTACCCGTTGCACGGCGGCTGCCGCTTGCTCGGCTTTGGCTTTCAAGTCAGCGCGAGGCGTTTGACCGGCCAGCAAGACAACACCGTTGAAACTGGTGACGACGATGTGCGAGTCGTTGTCCAGTGCCGGGTCGGCCTTGGCCACGTTCACACCGACTTTGGTTTCGATCAACGAGTCATCGATCTTGCTACCGAAGGTGCGCGTGCCACGGTCGTCGTCGATCGGTGCTTCACGGCTGGCGTTCACCACTGAGGTGCAGCCGCTGATGCCGAGGCACAGGGTCAAGGCCAGAAGGCCAAGGCGATTAGGGGTCATTCTTCACTCCCGAACAGTTGGCTGTCGATCAGATCGCAGAGGCAATGGATCGCCAGCAAGTGGACTTCTTGAATACGTGCAGTGACATTGGCCGGTACGCGGATCTCGACGTCTTCGGGCAGCAGCAGTGACGCCATGCCGCCACCATCGCGTCCGGTCATAGCTACGACAATCATTTCGCGATCATGTGCGGCCTGGATCGCTTGAATAATGTTCGCCGAGTTGCCGCTGGTCGAAATCGCCAGCAGCACATCGCCCGACTGGCCGAGGGCGCGGATCTGCTTGGAGAACACTTCGTTGTAGCTGTAGTCGTTGGCGATCGAGGTGATCGTCGAGGTATCGGTGGTCAGCGCAATCGCCGGCAGGCTCGGACGCTCGCGCTCGAAGCGGTTGAGCAGCTCCGAGGAAAAATGCTGAGCGTCGCCGGCCGACCCACCGTTGCCGCACGAGAGCATTTTGCCTCCGTTGAGCAGGGTGTTGACCATGATCTGGCTGGCTTGCTCGATGTGCGGTGCAAGTACGTCCATCGCCTGTTGCTTGGTGTCGATACTGGCCTGGAAAAGCTGGCGAATTCGGGATTGCATGTCCATCTGTGTGACCTTAAGTAGCGCGGCTGTCCGGCACATGAATGTGCAGCCCGCAAAGCAAAGAGCAAAATTTGTCGGTGGGATTGTCCGGGTCGCAACGCCGACGATCAACTGTCGAAAGCATTCTGCAACCAGTTCAGCTGACTCGGATGGCTGTCGATGGCCACCACGTCGAAGCGGCAAGGGGAATTGGCCCAACGCGATTCGCGCTGAAGAAAATACTGTGCAGCGAAAATCAGTTTCTGCTGCTTGCGCCCATCGATGCTAGCGAGCGCGCCACCCCATTGAGTGTTTTTTCTGTAGCGAACTTCAACGAATACTACTGTATCGCCATCAAGCATGACCAGATCAAGCTCGCCGCGTTTGCATAACCAGTTCTGCGCCAGCAGGCGCAGACCTTGTTGTTGCAGATGCTCGAGCGCCTGGCGCTCGGCATCCTTGCCGCTTTGCGAGCGTGACCTGTCAGGCATCAGCGCGGGGTGTCCGGCAGGCGCTGCACCTGCCCGCTGACGAACTGCGCCCAAGGCAATTGACGCACGACGCGTTGGGTCTGGGTCATGCCGAGGCTGCCCGACTCACCGTCGATGCGGCTGTCTGGCAGGGCTTTGAGTTGACCCAGGCGTGGTGCAAGACGATAGGCATCCACACCCATCGCGTACAGGCGGCCGAGGCTGCCGGCGGCTTGCGGCCACTGCGCAACCACTTGCTGACGCAGTGGATCGCTGGAGTCCAGCAGCCATGGGGTTTCGCAGAAGCGAATGCCGTTCATGTCGTTGTACTGATTCACGTCGCCGCTGGCGCTGTAAACGTGCGACGTCGCGTACACCGGAACGTCACCTGCGTACTGGAAGTTCAGGGTTGGCTTGATCTGCTGAGCCTGTTGCGGGGTTGCGGCGAGGAAGATGAATTCGATGTCCTGACGGCGCGAAGGCTGCGCGGCGACGTTGGTGCCGGCGGCATTCTGCAGGCTCTTGGCGCGCGCTTCGCTTTGACGCAACTGGAACATGTCGGCGATCTGCTGGGCCAGTTGCACCGGCTGATCAACGCGCTCGGTCGCTACGATGCTGCCACCATTCGCTTGCCAGTCCTGGCTGAAAGCACGCAGTACGCGATCGCCCCATTCGCCTTTCGGCACCATGATCGCGGCGCGGTGCAGGCCATCGGCACGGGCGCGGCGCGAGACTTCGCGGGCTTCGTCTTCAGCGGCCAAGCCAAACTGGAACAATTGCGCCGGGCCTTGATCACCTTCGCTGTAGTTCAGCGCGAGGGTGGTGATCGGCAGTTGCGGGCGGGTACTCAGTTGCTTGACCAGTGGTTTTTCCAACGGGCCAACGACCAGTTGCACGCCGTCAGCCTGGGCCTTGCGGTAGAACTCGTCCATCGAAGTCAGTTTCGAGCTGTCGTAGAACTCGATTGCTGGTGGCTTCTGTCCGGCCTGTTGCGCCTGGTAGTGCGCAGCCATGAAGCCTTCACGTAGTGCCTTGCCGACAGCGGCCAACTGGCCGTCCTGTGGCAGCAGCAGGGCGATTTTGCTCAGGGGCTGGCTGGCCAGTTCCTTGAGTTTGGTCAGCGGCAACGGCAGGTTGATTGCCGCCGGGTGCTTTGGATTCTGCGCGCGCCAGGTGTCGATCGCCGCTTGCTGCTGTTCCAGGGTGCCAGCGGATTTCACTGCCATGGCCAGGCCCATCCAGCCGCCGAGGTCGTCGGTGCTGTTCGGTTGCAGTTGATCAGTTGGCAGCGAGCCGATCAGGGTCCAGATCGCTTCGTGGTTCTTGCTCGCGGCTTCGCCTTGCAGCATCGGCGCGATGAACACGCGCTCGCGGGCAGCGGCCAGGGTCTGGCCATCGGCCTCAAGGGCGCGGGCATGTACGGTGCCGGTGCGCACTTGCTGCTCTTCAGGCATCTCGCCCAAGTGCTGCAGGCTTGGGTGGCTCAGGGCGGTCAGCGCGGCTTTCGGCTGATTGCGCGTCATCGCCAGTTCAGCGTTCAAGGTGCTGGCGAAAATCTGCTGGCCGGGCTTGAGTTGCTCCATCGGCACTTGTTGCAGGATTTGCGCGGACTGTCCGGCATTGCCCTGACGGTAGGCCAGGTCTGCGGCGCTCAGGCGCAACAGGGCGGCTTTTTCCGGGGTTTTCGCCTGGCTAGCCTGTTCGAGCAGTTGCTCGATGCTGGCATCCGGGGTCCGTGGAAGTTCGCCAAGGCTGGAGGAAGGGGAGCTGACGCAAGCCGCCAACAGGGCAGCGAGGCAGAAGGCAGTGAACAGCCGCAGGCAAGCGATCATGTAAGTGTTCCTGATACTCGATCAAATTAGCGTCGAATTGTACCCAAGCACTGGCCGGGGCGCGATGTTACTGGCGTGAATCGGACGATTTAGCTGAAGTAAATGTTGCAGTGCTGCATAACCACGCACAAAACCGTGGTGGCTCGAAGCGCGTCGCAAGCCTCGTGTCGCGCTACAATGGCCGCTTTTACCGATCACGAGGTGTGCGCTTTGACTGCTCCAGGTTCCCTGAATTCCGCTGCTGGCTCGCTTTATGTGGTGGCGACGCCCATCGGCAACCTGGACGACATCAGCGCCCGGGCCCTGAAGATCCTCCGCGAAGTGGCATTGATCGCTGCCGAAGACACCCGTCACTCGGCGCGCCTGATGCAACACTTCGGGATCGGCACGCCGCTGGCCGCGTGTCACGAACACAATGAACGAGATGAAGGTAGCCGTTTTATTACCCGCTTGCTGGCGGGTGATAACGTCGCGTTGATTTCCGATGCGGGGACGCCGCTGATTTCCGATCCGGGGTATCACTTGGTGCGTCAGGCCCGCGCGGCCGGGATCAATGTCGTGCCAGTGCCGGGTGCCTGTGCGCTTATTGCCGCGCTGTCGGCGGCCGGTCTGCCGTCTGACCGTTTCATCTTCGAAGGTTTTCTGCCGGCCAAATCGGTCGGACGCAAGGCGCGACTGGAAGCGGTTAAAGAAGAGCCGCGTACGTTGATTTTCTACGAGGCCCCGCACCGCATTCTTGAATGTCTGCAGGATATGGAAGCCGTGTTTGGCGGTGAGCGCCAGGCATTGCTCGCCCGCGAGATCACCAAGACCTTCGAAACGCTCAAAGGTCTGCCATTGGCCGAGTTGCGCGCGTTCGTCGAATCCGACAGCAATCAGCAGCGTGGCGAATGCGTAGTGCTGGTGGCGGGCTGGACGGCACCGGAGTCCGAGGATGCGGTCAGCAGCGAGGCGATGCGTATTCTTGATCTGTTGCTCGAAGAGATGCCGCTCAAGCGTGCCGCCGCGTTGGCAGCACAAATCACTGGCGAGCGCAAAAACGTGCTGTATCAGGTCGCGCTGGAGAAACAGAAAGGCGTGTAGGCCGTCACCCATAGCGGTCTTGAGGCTTTTAGCGCTTGTTCTTCGGGCGCTCTGCCGTTAACCTTCGCGGCGGAGAGTCGATCGGACAGTCGCTGCCCTCTATGAAAATTAGGGGGGAGGAAAGTCCGGGCTCCATAGGGCGAAGTGCCAGGTAATGCCTGGGAGGCGTGAGCCTACGGAAAGTGCCACAGAAAATAACCGCCTAAGCGCTTCGGCGCCGGTAAGGGTGAAAAGGTGCGGTAAGAGCGCACCGCACGTCTGGCAACAGTTCGTGGCTAGGTAAACCCCACTTGGAGCAAGACCAAATAGGGTCCCAAGGCGTGGCCCGCGCTGGGACCGGGTAGGTTGCTAAAGATGTCCAGTGATGGCCATCGTAGACGAATGACTGTTCAAGACAGAACCCGGCTTACAGATCGACTCTCCACCTTTTTCTTTCCCTGCTTGAATCATTGGCAACAGGGCTGTGTAATATCAGCAGGCCTGCTCTGAAAGTCCGGCAGCGGCAAACGCAGTAATAGCCATTTCCCACCTTGCTTCAATCAACAGCAGAAGCGCTTTTGTAATACCGAAAAAATCTTACTCTTAACAAATTACTTTAACTTTCGAGCGCAGCTTTCAGTGCTGCATCAAGTTATTGGTCAAAAGTATCCGTCAGATTCTCGTTGCACCTCCTTTTATGCTCCTAAATCTCCGTTCTGTAAGGGTTTTCCTTTAATCCGCGCCTTGACGGTGTGGTGGGCGCATTCCTATAGTGTGCGCAAGTGGCGGAAAGTGGCATGAAGTGGGTTTTTTGAGCTCAAAACGATAAAAATTGGAGAAACGCAGACGTGTTTCGCGGAGCTAACGCTATCAGTCTCGATGCAAAGGGCCGTCTCGCCATGCCGAGCCGGTACCGTGACGAGCTCGATTCGCGCAGTTCTGGCCAATTGATCGTGACCATTGATGCCGTTGATCCGTGTTTGTGTGTCTATCCGCTCGACGAGTGGGAAATTATTGAAACCAAGTTGCGCGCGCTTCCTTCGCTTCGCGAAGAGAACCGTCGCCTGCAACGTTTGCTGATTGGTAATGCCGTCGACCTTGAACTCGATGGCAGTGGTCGTTTTCTGGTTCCACCGCGTCTGCGCGAATACGCCAAGCTCGATAAGCGCGCGATGCTGGTAGGCCAACTGAACAAGTTCCAATTGTGGGACGAGGATGCATGGAACGCGGTATCTGCCGCTGACCTTGCTGCTATTCAACAACCGGGCGCGATGCCTGATGAACTGCGTGATTTGATCCTGTGACTATTGATAGCGGCTTTAACCACATCACCGTACTGCTTGACGAAGCCGTCGAGGCTCTCGCCGTACGTCCTGATGGCTGCTATCTGGACGGCACGTTCGGGCGCGGCGGACACAGCCGGTTGATCCTCAGCCAGCTCGGCACGGACGGCCGGCTCATCGGATTCGACAAAGATCCACAAGCGATTGCCACCGGGCAAACGCTAGCGGCCGAAGACGGCCGCTTTGTCGTTGTGCAGCGCAGCTTTGCCGAACTGGGTTCGGTGGTTGCCGAGCAAGGTCTGGCCGGCAAGGTCAGCGGCATTCTGCTTGACCTCGGCGTGTCTTCGCCGCAGCTCGACGACGCTGAGCGCGGCTTCAGTTTCCTCAACGACGGCCCGCTCGACATGCGCATGGACCCGTCCCGTGGCATCAGCGCTGCCGAATTCGTCAACACCGCGCCGGCTGAGGAAATCGCCCGGGTGTTCAAGGAATACGGCGAAGAACGTTTCTCCGGTCGTATGGCCCGCGCCGTCGCCGAGCGTCGCGATATCAAGCCGTTCGAGCGCACTGCCGATCTGGCCGAAGTATTGAAAGTCGCCAACCCGGCATGGGAAAAGGGCAAGAACCCGGCCACCCGTGCATTCCAGGGTTTGCGTATTCACGTCAACAACGAACTGGGTGATCTGGAAGCCGGCCTCGAAGCCGCGCTGGACGCGCTGGAAATCGGCGGCCGCCTGGTGGTGATCAGCTTTCACTCGCTGGAAGACCGTATCGTCAAACTGTTCATGCGCAAACTGGTGAAAGGCGAAGCCGACAACCTGCCGCGCAACCTGCCGGTGCGCCATGTCGCGTTCGAACCGAAAATCAAAGTCCATGGCAAAGCGCAGACGGCCTCCGACGCCGAACTCAAAGCCAACCCACGTTCCCGTAGCGCCGTCATGCGCGTCGCGGAGAAGCTGCGGTGAGCAAGCTTTTCGCCAAGCCACTGCCCGGCGGCAGCTTTCTGATGCTGCTGCTGTTTATCGGCGTGCTCGTCTCGGCCATCGCCGTGTCGTACAGCGCGCACTGGAACCGGCAGTTGCTCAACACCCTTTATAACGAACTCAGCGTGCGCGACAAGGCGCAGGCCGAGTGGGGTCGCTTGATTCTGGAGCAGAGCACCTGGACCGCGCACAGCCGCATCGAAGTGCTGGCCACCGAACAACTGAAAATGCACATTCCGGGCGCGGCTGACGTGAAGATGGTGGCGCCATGATGAAACTCGAAGGCGCACTGTTCCCATGGCGCTTCCGCCTGATGGTGGCGCTGCTCGGCGTGATGGTCGCGGCGATCTGCTGGCGCATCATCGACTTGCAAGTGGTTGACCGTGACTTCCTCAAAGGTCAGGGCGATGCGCGCAGCCTGCGTCATATTCCGATTCCGGCTCACCGTGGTCTGATCACCGACCGTAACGGCGAGCCTTTGGCCGTAAGTACCCCAGTGACCACGCTGTGGGCCAACGCCAAGGAAATGCAAACGGCCAAAGAGAAGTGGCCGGCACTTGCTGCCGCGCTGGGTCAGGATCCGAAAGCCCTGACCGAACGCCTCGAAGCCCAGGCCAACAAAGAATTCATTTATCTGGTGCGCGGGCTGACCCCCGAGCAAGGCCAGGCTGTGCTCGATCTGAAAGTCCCTGGTGTCTACGGCATCGAAGAATTCCGCCGGTTCTACCCGGCCGGTGAAGTCACCGCGCACATGGTCGGTTTTACCGACATCGATGACCACGGTCGTGAAGGTGTCGAGCTGGCTTATGACGAATGGCTCGCCGGGGTGCCGGGCAAACGACAAGTCATCAAGGATCGGCGCGGTCGGCTGATCAAGGATGTTCAGGTCACCAAAAACGCCAAGGCCGGCAAGCCCTTGGCGTTGTCCATTGACCTGCGTCTGCAATATCTGGCCAACCGCGAACTGCGCAACGCGATCATTGAGAACGGCGCGAAGGCCGGCAGCCTGGTGATCATGGACGTCAAGACCGGCGAGATTCTCGCCATGGTCAACCAGCCGACCTACAACCCGAACAACCGTCGCAATCTGCAACCGGCAATGATGCGTAACCGCGCGATGATCGACGTGTTCGAACCGGGTTCGACCATGAAAGCCATCTCGATGGCGGCTGCAATCGAAACCGGCCGCTGGAAACCGAGCGACACCGTCGAGGTGTATCCGGGCTCCCTGCAGATCGGCAAATACACGATCAAGGACGTTTCCAAGAGCGAAGGTCCGGTGCTCGACTTGACCGGCATCCTGATCAATTCCAGTAACGTCGGCATGAGTAAGGTCGCGTTCGATATCGGCGGCGAAACGATTTTCCGTCTCGCGCAGAAAGTCGGTCTCGGCCAGGACACCGGCCTCGGCTTCCCGGGCGAACGTGTCGGCAACCTGCCGAACTACCGCGATTGGCGCAAGGCTGAAACCGCGACCCTGTCCTACGGCTACGGTATTTCCGTGACCGCGATTCAGTTGGTGCACGCGTTCTCGGCACTGGCCAACAACGGTCGTCTCGCGCCGTTGACCCTGATCAAAACCGACAAGCCGCCGCAGACCACGCAAGTGCTGCCGGAAGCCGTGGCGAAAACCTTGCAAGGCATGCTCACCCAGGTGATCGAAGCGCCGCGCGGCGTGTTCCGTGCGCAGGTGCCGGCGTATCACGTGGCGGGTAAGTCGGGTACTGCGCGTAAGACCTCGGTGGGTACCAAGGGCTACGCGGAAAACTCTTATCGCTCGCTGTTTGCCGGTTTCGGCCCGATGAGCGATCCGCGTTACGCCATCGTTGTCGTGATCGATGAGCCAAGCAAGGCCGGTTACTTCGGTGGTCTGGTTTCCGCGCCGGTGTTCAGCCGTGTGATGTCCGGCACCCTGCGTCTGATGAACGTAACGCCGGACAACTTGCCGACCACACAGCAGGCCAACGCCACCCCGGTCATACCGCTGAAAGCCAATGGAGGGCGCGGCTGATGTCATTAAGTCTGAACAAGATATTCCCCCACGCCGGCCACGATCTGTTGATCCGTGAATTGGCGCTGGACAGCCGCAACGTACGCGCGGGCGATTTGTTCCTCGCCGTGCCCGGCGGCAAATTCGATGGCCGTGCACACATTGCCGATGCTCTGGCGCGCGGCGCTGCCGCTGTGGCCTATGAAGTGGAAGGCGCCACCGTGCTGCCGATCACTGACGTGCCGCTGATTCCGGTCAAAGGCCTGGCCGCGCAACTGTCGGACATCGCCGGGCGTTTTTACGGTGAGCCAAGTCATCACCTGAACCTGATTGGCGTGACCGGTACCAACGGCAAGACCAGCGTGACTCAATTGGTTGCGCAGGCGCTGGATCTGCTCGGCCAGCATTGCGGCATCGTCGGGACCTTGGGTTCCGGCTTCTATGGCGCACTGCAAAGCGGTCTGCACACCACGCCGAATCCGATCGCCGTGCAAGCGACCCTGGGCGACCTGAAAAAGGCCGGCGCCAAAGCCGTGGCCATGGAAGTGTCGTCCCACGGTCTGGATCAGGGCCGCGTGACGGCGCTGGCGTTCGACGTGGCGGTGATGACCAACCTGTCCCGCGATCATCTGGATTATCACGGCACCATGGAGGCGTACGCCGAGGCCAAGGCCAAGCTGTTCGCCTGGAATGATCTGAAGTGCCGCGTGGTCAACCTCGACGACGATTTCGGCCGGCAGTTGGCCGCGGAAAAACGTGAATCGCGCTTGATCACCTACAGCCTGCTCGACAGCAGCGCTTACCTGTTCTGCCGCGAAGCACAGTTCGACGACCACGGCGTGCGCGCCACGCTGGTTACGCCGCAGGGCGAACATCATCTGCGCAGCACCTTGCTCGGTCGTTTCAACCTGAGCAACGTACTGGCAGCCGTCGGTGCCTTGCTCGGTCTGGATTACGCGCTCGACGAAATTCTCAAAGTACTGCCGAAACTCGAAGGCCCGGCCGGGCGCATGCAGCGTCTTGGTGGTGGCACTCAGCCGTTGGTGGTGGTCGATTACGCGCACACCCCGGACGCGCTGGAAAAAGTCCTGACCGCGCTGCGCCCGCACGTTAAAGGTCAGCTGCTGTGCCTGTTCGGCTGCGGCGGTGACCGTGATCGCGGCAAGCGTCCGTTGATGGCCGAAGTGGTCGAACGTCTGGCCGATCAGGTGCTGGTCACCGACGACAATCCGCGCACCGAAGATCCAGCAGTGATTTTCGACGACATCCGCGCCGGCTTCACGGCAGTGGATAAAGTCACCTTCGTCGCCGGCCGGGGCCAGGCGATTGCGCAACTGATTGCCGGCGCCTCGGCTGATGACGTGATTGTTCTGGCCGGTAAAGGTCACGAGGACTATCAGGAAATCAACGGCGAGCGCCATGCCTTCTCTGATCTGGTCGAGGCTGATCACGCCCTGACCGCGTGGGAGGTGGCCCATGCTTAAGGCCCTCAAACTCAGCGAACTGACCAACGCGCTCGACGCCCGTTTGATCGCCGCCGATGCCAGTTTCGACGGCGTCAGCATCGACAGCCGTGCGATCCAGCCGGGTCAACTGTTTATAGCGTTGACCGGCCCGCGTTTCGACGGTCATGACTACTTGAACGATGTCGCCGCCAAAGGCGCCGTCGCTGCGCTGGTCGAACGTGAAGTTGCCGACAGCACGCTGCCGCAACTGCTGGTCAAGGACACCCGACAGGCCCTCGGCCAGTTGGGCGCGCTGAACCGTGCCGCGTTCACTCAGCCAGTTGCTGCGATCACCGGCTCCAGCGGCAAGACCACGGTCAAGGAAATGCTCGCGAGCATCCTGCGCACGCGCGGTCCGGTGCTGGCGACCCGTGGCAATCTGAACAACGACCTCGGCGCGCCGCTGACCCTGCTCGAATTGGCCCCGGAACACACTTCGGCGGTGATCGAACTGGGCGCCTCGCGTCTGGGTGAGATCGCTTACACCGTTGGCCTGACCAAGCCGCACGTGGCGATCCTGAACAATGCCGGCACCGCGCACGTCGGTGAGTTTGGCGGCCCGGAAAAAATCGTCGAAGCCAAAGGCGAAATCATCGACGGTCTGGCAGCTGACGGCATCGCCGTGCTCAACCTCGATGACAAAGCCTTCGGCATCTGGAAGACCCGTGCGGGCGCGCGCAAAGTGCTGACCTTCGCCCTGAGCAACACTCGGGCGGATTTCTACGCCAGTGACTTGAGCACCGATGCTCGTGGTTGCCCGGCTTTCAATCTGCACACACCTGAAGGTGTCGAGCACGTTCAACTGAACCTGCTCGGCACCCATAACGTCGCCAATTCCATGGCTGCCGCCGCTGCCGCGCACGCCTTGGGCGTGTCGCTGTTCGGCATCGCCACCGGGCTTGGCGCCGTGCAACCGGTCAAGGGTCGCACCGTCGCGCAACTGGCGAAGAACGGTATGCGCGTGATTGATGACACTTACAACGCAAACCCCACCTCGATGTGCGCAGCCGTTGATATACTCGCCGGCTTTTCCGGCCGCACCGTCCTGGTGCTCGGAGATATCGGCGAGTTGGGCGATTGGGCGGAGCAGGGGCACCGCGACGTGGGCGAGTACGCCCGGGGCAAGGTTTCCGCGCTTTATGCCGTTGGGCCAAACATGGTTCACGCCGTAAACGCTTTCGGTGAACAGGCGTATCACTTCGGCAGCCAAGCCGAACTGATTCAGGCCCTCGACGCCGAGCAGGACACAAACACCACCATTTTGATCAAGGGTTCGCGCAGTGCGGCGATGGAAAACATCGTTGCGGCTCTGTGCGGGTCCAGTCTGGAGAAACATTAATGCTGCTGCTGCTAGCGGAGTATCTGCAACAGTTCTACAAAGGCTTCGCGGTCTTTCAGTACCTGACCCTGCGCGGGATTCTCGGTGTACTGACCGCGCTGGTTTTGTCGCTGTGCTATGGCCCGTGGATGATCCGCACCCTGCAGAACCGTCAGATCGGTCAATCCGTGCGTAACGACGGCCCGCAATCGCACCTGTCCAAGTCGGGTACACCGACCATGGGCGGCGCGCTGATTCTGTCTTCGATTGGTGTCAGCACACTGCTTTGGGCTGACCTGAGCAACCGTTACGTCTGGACTGTTTTACTGGTGACTCTGCTGTTCGGCGCCATCGGTTGGGTCGACGATTACCGCAAGGTCATCGAGAAGAACTCCCGTGGCTTGCCGAGCCGCTGGAAGTATTTCTGGCAGTCGGTGTTCGGCCTCGGCGCGGCGATCTTCCTTTATATGACCGCCTCCACCCCGGTGGAAACCACGCTGATCCTGCCGATGCTCAAGGATTACAGCATTCCGCTGGGCCTTGGTTTCATCGTGCTGACTTACTTCGTGATCGTCGGTTCGAGCAACGCGGTCAACCTGACTGACGGCCTCGATGGCCTGGCGATCATGCCAACCGTGATGGTTGGTGGTGGCCTCGGCATCTTCTGCTACCTGTCGGGTAACGTGAAATTCGCTGAATACCTGTTGATCCCTTACGTGCCGGGCGCGGGTGAACTGATCGTGTTCTGCGGTGCGCTGATCGGTGCCGGCCTTGGCTTCCTCTGGTTCAACACCTATCCGGCGCAAGTGTTCATGGGCGACGTCGGTGCCCTGGCACTCGGCGCGGCACTGGGCACCATAGCGGTGATCGTCCGTCAGGAAATCGTCCTGTTCATCATGGGCGGTGTGTTCGTGATGGAAACCCTGTCAGTCGTCATTCAGGTTGCGTCCTTTAAGCTGACCGGTCGCCGTGTGTTCCGCATGGCACCGATACACCACCATTTTGAACTCAAGGGCTGGCCCGAGCCGCGCGTGATCGTCCGTTTCTGGATCATCACCGTGATTCTCGTGCTGATCGGCCTTGCCACCCTGAAGCTGAGGTAGAACGAGTGTCTCTGATCGCTTCTGACCACTTCCGCATCGTTGTCGGCCTCGGCAAGAGCGGCATGTCCCTGGTTCGCTTCCTGGCGAACCGGGGCACGTCGTTTGCCGTGGCGGACACGCGGGAAAATCCACCGGAACTGGCCACGCTCAAGCGTGACTATCCGCACGTGGAAGTGCGTTGTGGCGAGCTGGACGTCGAATTCCTCTGCCGTGCCGACGAGCTCTACGTGAGCCCCGGCCTGGCGCTGGCGACCCCGGCCCTGCAAGCCGCTGCGGTCCGTGGCGTGAAACTGTCCGGCGACATCGAGCTGTTCGCGCGTAACGCGCAGGCGCCGATCGTGGCCATCAGCGGTTCCAACGCGAAAAGCACCGTCACCACCCTGGTCGGCGAAATGGCGGCTGCGGCCGGCAAACGTGTCGCTGTCGGCGGCAACCTCGGCACCCCGGCGCTGGATCTGCTCAGCGACGACGTCGAGCTGTACGTGATGGAGCTGTCGAGCTTCCAGCTGGAAACCACCGACCAGCTCAACGCCGAAGTGGCCACCGTGCTGAATATCAGCGAAGACCACATGGATCGCTATAGCGGCCTGCCGGCTTACCACCTGGCCAAGCACCGGATCTTCCGTGGCGCCAAGCAGTTCGTGGTCAACCGTCAGGATGCGCTGAGCCGTCCGTTGATGGGCGAGGGTCAGCCATGCTGGACCTTCGGCCTGACCAAACCGGATTTCAAGGCCTTCGGTATCCGCGAAGAAGATGGCGAGAAGTATCTGGCCTTCGAATTCCAGAACCTGATGCCAGTGCGCGAATTGAAGATTCGTGGCGCGCACAACCAGTCCAATGCCCTCGCGGCGCTGGCGCTCGGTCATGCCGTGGGCCTGCCGTTCGACGCCATGCTCTCGGCCTTGCGCACGTTCGCCGGCCTCGAACACCGTTGCCAGTGGGTGCGTGATCTCGACGGCGTCGCTTACTACAACGATTCCAAAGCGACCAACGTTGGCGCCGCACTGGCCGCCATCGAAGGCTTGGGCGCGGACATCGACGGTAAGGTCATTCTGATCGCCGGTGGCGATGGCAAGGGTGCCGAATTCAACGACTTGCGTGATCCGGTCGCGGCCAACTGCCGCGCCGTGATCCTGATGGGCCGCGACTCCGACAAGATCGGCGCAGCCATCGGTGATGCCGTGCCACTGATTCGCGCGACCTCGCTGGTCGACGCCGTTGCGCAATGCCGCGCCGCTGCCCAACCGGGTGATGTGGTGCTGCTGTCGCCGGCCTGCGCCAGTTTCGACATGTTCAAGAATTACGAAGACCGTGGTCACCAGTTCGTCCGCGCTGTGGAGGAATTGGCATGAGCCTGCGTAATATCATCAAACCGTATCCGTCACCGATCATCACCGGGCGCGGGATCGACCTCGACTTCCCGATGCTCGCCGGTTGTCTGGCGCTGCTCGGCCTCGGCCTGATCATGATTGCCTCGGCGTCCACCGAAGTGGCGGCCGCACAGTCCGGCAGCCCACTGTATTACATGATCCGCCACCTTATTTATGTGGTGCTGGGCCTGGGCGCGTGCATCGTCACCATGATGATTCCGATTGCCACCTGGCAACGCCTCGGCTGGCTGATGCTGATCGGTGCGTTCGGTTTGCTGGTAATGGTGATCATCCCCGGCATCGGTCGCGAAGTGAACGGTTCGATGCGCTGGATCGGTTTCAGCTTCTTCAACGTGCAGCCGTCCGAGATCGCCAAAGTGTTCGTGGTGATCTACCTCGCCGGTTATCTGGTGCGGCGTCAGAAGGAAGTGCGCGAAAGCTGGATGGGCTTCTTCAAGCCGTTCATCGTGCTGCTGCCGATGGCCGGCCTGCTGCTGATGGAGCCGGACTTCGGCGCCACCGTGGTGATGATGGGCGCTGCGGCGGCCATGCTGTTCCTCGGCGGGGTCGGGCTGTTCCGCTTCTCGCTGATGGTGGTGTTGGCGGTCGGAGCGGTGGTCTTGCTGATTCAAATGCAGCCGTACCGAATGGCGCGTCTGACCAACTTCGCTGACCCGTGGGCCGACCAGTTCGGCGCCGGCTATCAGTTGTCGCAAGCCTTGATCGCGTTCGGTCGTGGCGAATGGCTCGGCGTCGGTCTGGGTAACAGCGTGCAGAAGCAGTTCTACCTGCCGGAAGCGCACACCGACTTCGTGTTCTCGGTTCTGGCTGAAGAATTGGGCGCCGTCGGTTCGCTGTGCACCGTCGCCCTGTTCGTGTTCGTGTGTATTCGTGGCATGTACATCGGTCTGTGGGCGGAAAAAGCCAAACAGTTCTTCGCCGCTTACGTGGCGTACGGCCTGTCGTTCCTGTGGATTGGTCAGTTCCTGATCAACATCGGCGTGAACGTCGGCCTGCTGCCAACCAAAGGTCTGACCTTGCCGTTCCTCAGTTATGGCGGCAGTTCGTTGGTGATCTGCTGTGCCTGCCTTGGCTTGCTGCTGCGGATCGAGTGGGAGAGTCGAACCCATTTGGGCAGCGAAGAGATGGAATTCCATGAGAGCGACTTCGCCGAGGAGCCGAATCATGGGCGCTAACGTATTGATCATGGCCGGCGGCACCGGCGGCCACGTGTTCCCGGCGCTGGCCTGTGCCCGCGAGTTTCAGGCGCGCGGCTACACCGTGCACTGGCTCGGCACACCACGCGGGATCGAAAACGAACTGGTCCCGGCCGCTGGGCTGGAACTGCACCGGATCAACGCCACCGGCCTGCGCGGCAAGAGCAAACTGTCGCTGCTCAAGGCGCCGTTCATGCTGCTCAAGTCGGTATGGCAGGCGCGGGCGATCATTCGTCGCTTGAAGCCAGTGTGTGTGGTCGGCTTCGGTGGTTATGTGACTGGCCCCGGTGGTCTTGCCGCGAAACTGGCCGGTGTGCCGGTGATCGTTCACGAGCAGAACGCTGTGGCCGGCACCGCCAATCGGTTGCTGGTGCCGTTCGCCGCCCGGGTGTGTGAAGCGTTCCCCGACACCTTTACTCTGTCGGACACCCGCCGTACCACCGGAAACCCGGTGCGCAGCGAGCTGTTCCTCGACACATCGCGACCTGCTCTGGCCGGTCGCAAAGCGCGTTTGCTGATCCTCGGCGGAAGCCTGGGCGCAGAACCGTTGAACAAATTGCTGCCTGAAGCCCTGGCCCAAGTCGCTGCCGATTTGCGCCCGGAAGTGTTTCATCAGGCCGGCAAAAACCACGATGAAGTGACTGCAGAGCGCTACCGCGCCGCCGGCGTCGATGCGCAGGTGCAGCCGTTCATCAAAGACATGGCCCAGGCCTATGGCTGGGCTGACCTGGTGGTGTGCCGCGCAGGCGCGTTGACCATCAGTGAGCTGGCTGCCGCCGGTCTGCCCTCGATGCTGGTGCCTTTGCCCCACGCGATCGACGATCACCAGACTCGCAACGCCGATTATTTGGCCCGCGAAGGCGCTGCCTTCCTGATGCCACAAAGAACGACTGGTGCCGCGGACCTTGCCGCGCGCCTGACAGAGGTCTTGATGCAACCGCAACGACTCGAAGATATGGCCCAAGCGGCCCGCCGTCTGGCGAAACCCGATGCCACCCGTAGCGTGGTCGATACCTGTCTGGAGGTGGCTCATGGTTGAGAATCAGAAAGCCATGCCGCAACCGGAAATGCGCCGCATCCGTCGCATCCACTTCGTCGGCATCGGCGGCGTGGGCATGTGCGGTATCGCCGAAGTGTTGTTGAACCTGGGCTATGAAGTCTCCGGTTCCGACCTGAAAGCGTCGCCGGTGACCGAGCGTCTGGAATCGTTCGGCGCGCACATCTTCATTGGTCACCGTGCCGAGAACGCCGCTGCCGCCGACGTGCTGGTGGTGTCGAGTGCTGTGAACACCTCTAACCCGGAAGTGGCGAACGCGCTTGAGCGTCGTATTCCGGTGGTGCCGCGTGCCGAGATGCTCGCCGAACTGATGCGCTATCGCCACGGCATCGCCGTTGCCGGTACGCACGGCAAAACCACCACCACCAGCCTGATCGCTTCGGTGTTCGCCGCCGGTGGTCTGGACCCGACGTTCGTCATCGGTGGTCGTCTGAATGCCGCGGGCACCAATGCCCAGCTTGGCACCAGCCGTTACCTGATCGCCGAAGCCGACGAAAGCGATGCGAGCTTCTTGCACCTGCAACCGCTGGTGGCCGTGGTTACCAACATCGACGCCGACCACATGGCGACCTACGACGGTGACTTCAACAAACTGAAGAAAACCTTCGTCGAGTTCCTGCACAACCTGCCGTTCTACGGTTTGGCAGTGATGTGCCTGGACGATCCGGTGGTGCGTGAAATCCTGCCGCTGGTGAAACGTCCGACCGTGACCTACGGCTTCAGCGAAGACGCTGACGTGCGCGCGATCAATATTCGCCAGCAAGGCATGCAGACGTTCTTCACCGTGCTGCGTCCGGATCGCGAGCCGCTGGACGTGTCGGTGAACATGCCCGGCAACCACAACGTACTCAATTCGCTGGCGACCATTTGCATCGCCACTGACGAAGGCGTCAGCGATGAAGCCATCGTCCAGGGCCTTTCGGGCTTCCAGGGCGTTGGTCGGCGCTTCCAGGTTTACGGCGAACTGCCGGTGGACGGCGGCAACGTGATGTTGGTCGATGACTACGGTCACCACCCGACCGAAGTCGCCGCAGTGATCAAAGCCGTACGCGGTGGCTGGCCGGAGCGCCGTCTGGTGATGGTCTACCAGCCGCACCGTTATAGCCGCACCCGCGACCTGTACGACGATTTCGTCAATGTACTGGCCGACGCCAACGTGCTGCTGCTGATGGAAGTCTATCCGGCCGGCGAAGAGCCGATCCCGGGTGCCGACAGCCGCAAGCTGTGCAACAGCATCCGCCAGCGCGGTCAGCTCGACCCGATCTACATCGAGCGTGGCGTCGATCTGGCGCCGCTGGTCAAGCCGCTGCTGCGTGCCGGCGACATCCTGCTGTGCCAGGGCGCCGGTGATATCGGTGGTCTCGCGCCGAAGCTGTTGAAAAGTGAATTGTTCGCTGGCGCCGTGGCGGCGTCGGTCGAGGGGAAGTTGAAATGACTGCTGCCTACGCCAAGCTGTTTTCCACTATCGCGCCGAAAGACTTCGGCCGTGTCGCCGTGCTCTTCGGTGGCCTGAGTGCCGAGCGTGAGGTGTCGCTGAAATCCGGTAACGCCGTACTCGACGCGCTGCAAAGCGCTGGCGTGGACGCGTTCGGCATCGACGTTGGCGAAGACATTCTGCAACGGCTGCTCAGCGAAAAGATCGACCGCGCGTTCATCATTCTTCACGGCCGTGGCGGTGAAGACGGCTCCATGCAGGGCCTGCTTGAAGTAGCGGGCATTCCGTACACCGGCAGCGGCATCCTCGCTTCGGCACTGGCGATGGACAAACTGCGCACCAAGCAGGTCTGGCACAGCCTCGGGATTCCGACGCCGCGTCACGCCGTGTTGTGCAGCGAAGCCGATTGTATTTCGGCGGCGACGGAACTGGGCTTCCCTTTGATCGTCAAACCGGCGCATGAAGGTTCAAGTATCGGGATGGCCAAAGTGAGTTCTGCGTCCGAGTTGATCGACGCATGGAAAGCGGCCAGTACCTACGATTCGCAAGTCTTGGTTGAGCAATGGATTCAAGGTCCGGAGTTCACCATCGCCACCCTGCGTGACCAGGTGTTGCCTCCGATTGCCCTGGGTACACCGCACACGTTCTACGACTACGACGCCAAGTACATCGCCAACGATACCCAGTACCGCATTCCGTGCGGGCTGGATGCCGCCAAGGAACAGGAACTCATGGATCTCACGGCCAAGGCCTGTGAGGCGCTGGGTATTGCCGGTTGGGGCAGGGCGGACGTGATGCAGGACGCCGACGGGCAGTTCTGGTTCCTGGAAGTGAACACCGCACCGGGTATGACCGATCACAGTCTGGTGCCGATGGCCGCGCGTGCGGCCGGTCTGGATTTCCAGCAACTGGTTCTGGCTATTCTGGCCGCCAGTGTTGAAGACGCTCGAGGTTAAGACGATGCAAGGCGCTCAGCTCCGACATCAGCCTCCCGCACCCGGCCGCAAGCCGGTGCCACGGGGTGCCAGCCGAATGGTGGCGAAAGAGCCGATGTCCGCGCGCCTGCCGAAAGCCAATTTCGGCTTTCTGAAAAGTCTGTTCTGGCCAGTGCTGCTGGTGGTGCTGGGCTTTGGTACTTACGAAGGTGCAACGCGTTTGCTGCCGTACGCCGACCGGCCGATCACCAAGATCGCCGTGCAAGGCGACCTGAGCTACATCAGCCAGCAAGCGGTGCAGCAGCGGATCGCCCCGTACGTGGCGTCGAGCTTCTTCACCATCGACCTGGCCGGTATGCGTACCGAGCTTGAGCAGATGCCGTGGATCGCCCACGCCGAAGTACGTCGGGTGTGGCCGGACCAGGTGGTGATCCGCCTCGAAGAGCAACTGCCGGTGGCGCGTTGGGGTGATGAGTCGTTGCTGAACAACCAGGGCCAGGCGTTTACGCCCAAGGAACTGGCGAACTACGAACATCTGCCACAGCTGTTCGGTCCACAACGGGCCCAGCAGCAAGTGATGCAGCAGTATCAGGTGCTGAGCCAGATGCTGCGGCCGTTGGGCTTCTCGATTGCACGCCTGGAACTGCGTGAACGCGGGAGTTGGTTCCTGACCACCGGTGCCGGCAGTTCCGGCCCCGGCATCGAGTTGCTGCTGGGACGCGGCAACCTGGTGGAAAAGATGCGCCGCTTTATCGCCATCTATGACAAGACGCTTAAAGACCAGATTACGAACATTGCGCGCATCGATCTGCGCTACGCCAACGGCCTCGCTGTTGGCTGGCGGGAACCTGTAGCGCCGACGACAGCCCAACCCGCTGTCGCGAAGAATTAAGAAGAGGCAGGACCCATGGCAAACGTGCAAAGCGGCAAAATGATCGTCGGTCTCGATATCGGCACCTCCAAGGTGGTGGCGCTGGTCGGCGAGGTTTCCGACGACGGCTCGCTGGAAATCGTCGGGATCGGTACCCATCCGTCCCGTGGCCTGAAGAAGGGCGTGGTGGTCAACATCGAGTCCACCGTGCAATCGATCCAGCGCGCGATCGAAGAAGCCCAACTGATGGCGGGCTGCCGCATTCACTCGGCGTTCGTCGGTGTGGCGGGCAATCACATCCGCAGCCTGAACTCCCACGGCATCGTCGCGATCCGCGATCGTGAAGTCAGCTCGGCCGACCTTGAGCGCGTGCTTGACGCCGCTCAGGCCGTGGCGATTCCGGCTGACCAGCGCGTGCTGCACACCCTGCCGCAGGATTACGTGATCGATAACCAGGAAGGCGTTCGTGAGCCTCTGGGCATGTCCGGCGTACGTCTGGAAGCCAAGGTTCACGTAGTCACCTGCGCCGTCAACGCCGCACAGAACATTGAAAAATGCGTGCGTCGCTGCGGTCTGGAAATCGACGACATCATTCTCGAGCAACTGGCCTCGGCCTACTCGGTACTGACCGACGACGAGAAAGAACTGGGCGTGTGCCTGGTCGACATCGGCGGCGGTACCACCGACATCGCGATCTTCACCGAAGGCGCGATCCGCCACACCGCAGTGATCCCGATTGCCGGTGATCAGGTGACCAACGACATCGCCATGGCGTTGCGCACTCCGACCCAGTACGCCGAAGAAATCAAGATCCGCTACGCCTGCGCCCTGGCCAAACTGGCCGGTGCCGGTGAAACCATCAAGGTGCCGAGCGTTGGCGACCGTCCACCGCGCGAACTGTCGCGTCAGGCCCTGGCCGAAGTGGTCGAGCCGCGTTACGACGAACTGTTCACGCTGATTCAGGCCGAGCTGCGTCGCAGCGGCTACGAAGACCTGATCCCGGCCGGCATCGTGCTGACCGGTGGCACTTCGAAAATGGAAGGCGCCACTGAACTGGCCGAAGAAATCTTCCACATGCCGGTGCGCCTTGGTGTGCCGCATGGCGTGAAGGGCCTGGATGACGTGGTGCGCAACCCGATTTATTCCACTGGCGTTGGTTTGTTGATGTACGGCCTGCAAAAGCAGTCCGACGGGGTTTCGTTCTCCGGCATCGGCAGCCGCGACAGCTACAGCAACGAAGAGCCACAGGCGCCGTTGCTGGACCGATTGAAGAAGTGGGTTCAAGGCAACTTCTAAAGCTTTACCGCAACACCGCAACAAACAGCAGTAGGCGAAAAAACTAGAGAATGTAAGGAGAGGGAAAATGTTCGAACTCGTAGACAACATCCCCGCAAGCCCGGTAATCAAAGTTATCGGTGTTGGCGGTGGCGGCGGCAACGCTGTCAATCACATGGTCAAGAGCAACATCGAAGGCGTTGAATTCATCTGCGCCAACACTGATGCTCAAGCGCTGAAAAACATCGGCGCGCGTACCATTCTGCAACTGGGTACCGGCGTGACCAAAGGTCTGGGCGCTGGCGCCAACCCTGAAGTAGGTCGTCAGGCCGCTCTCGAAGACCGTGAGCGCATTGCCGAAGTCCTGCAGGGCACCAACATGGTGTTCATCACCACTGGCATGGGCGGCGGTACCGGTACCGGTGCTGCGCCGATCATCGCCGAAGTGGCCAAGGAAATGGGCATTCTGACCGTTGCTGTCGTAACGCGTCCGTTCCCGTTCGAAGGCCGCAAGCGTATGCAGATCGCCGATGAAGGCATCCGCATGCTCTCGGAAAGCGTCGACTCGTTGATCACCATTCCCAACGAGAAGCTGCTGACCATCCTCGGTAAAGACGCCAGCCTGCTGTCGGCTTTCGCCAAGGCTGACGATGTACTGGCCGGTGCCGTTCGCGGTATCTCCGACATCATCAAGCGTCCGGGCATGATCAACGTCGACTTCGCCGACGTACGTACCGTGATGAGCGAAATGGGCATGGCGATGATGGGCACTGGCTGCGCCAGCGGTCCGAACCGTGCACGTGAAGCCACCGAAGCGGCGATCCGCAACCCGCTGCTGGAAGACGTGAACCTGCAAGGCGCACGCGGCATCCTGGTGAACATCACTGCCGGTCCTGACCTGTCCCTGGGTGAGTACTCCGACGTGGGTAGCATCATCGAAGCCTTCGCTTCCGAGCACGCGATGGTCAAGGTCGGTACTGTTATCGATCCGGACATGCGCGACGAGCTGCACGTAACCGTGGTTGCCACCGGTCTGGGCGCGAAAATCGAGAAGCCTGTCAAGGTCATCGACAACACCGTTCACACCTCCATGGCTTCCGCCCAGGTGCAACAACCGGCTGCGGCCCGTCAGGAAGCGCCAGCGGTGAACTACCGTGATCTGGACCGTCCGACCGTCATGCGCAACCAGGCTCAGGCCGGTGCTGCGGCTGCCGCGAAGATGAATCCGCAAGATGATCTGGACTACCTGGACATCCCGGCTTTCCTGCGTCGTCAGGCCGATTGATGGAATGTATCAGGGCTATGAAGGTGATTGGTGTTCAGCAAAGGCATGGTCTGCTATCATCGCCAGCCTTTGTTGATACCAGTTCGCAATTTGCGCTGAAGCGGCCCAAGCCATGATTAAACAACGCACACTGAAAAATATTATCCGTGCCACAGGTGTAGGCCTGCACTCCGGTGAGAAGGTCTATCTGACCCTCAAGCCTGCGCCTGTCGACACTGGCATTGTGTTTTGTCGCGCTGACCTCGACCCTGTGGTGCAGATTCCTGCCCGCGCGGAAAACGTCGGTGAAACCACTATGTCGACGACGCTGATTAACGGCGACGTCAAAGTGGACACGGTAGAGCACTTGCTCTCGGCCATGGCTGGCCTGGGCATCGATAACGCCTACGTCGAGCTCTCCGCGTCCGAAGTCCCGATCATGGATGGCAGCGCTGGACCCTTCGTATTCCTGATTCAATCGGCAGGCCTGGAAGAACAGGACGCCGCCAAGAAATTCATCCGCATCCTGCGTGAAGTGACAGTGGAAGACGGCGACAAGCGCGCCACTTTCGTCCCTTTCGAAGGGTTCAAGGTGAGCTTCGAGATCGATTTCGATCACCCGGTATTCCGGGACCGCACCCAAAGTGCAAGCGTGGATTTTTCCAGCACTTCGTTCGTAAAAGAAGTCAGCCGCGCCCGTACCTTTGGTTTCATGAGTGATATCGAGTACCTGCGCAAGCACAACCTCGCACTCGGCGGCAGCGTTGAAAACGCAATCGTGGTCGATGCTGATGGCGTGTTGAACGAAGACGGTCTTCGCTATGAAGACGAATTCGTGAAGCACAAGATCCTCGACGCGATTGGCGACCTGTACCTGCTGGGTAACAGCCTGATTGGTGAGTTCAAAGGCTTCAAGTCCGGTCATGCACTGAACAACCAGCTGCTGCGCAAGTTGATTGAGCAGACAGACGCTTGGGAAGTGGTGACGTTCGAAGACGCCAGCACCGCACCAATCTCTTACATGCGCCCGGTTGCGGCGGTGTAAGTAAAAAACCTCTCTAGTTTTTTGAAGGCCATCCTCGGATGGCCTTTTTTTATGCCTGCAATTTTTGTGTTGCCTGGGCCGGCCCCATCGCGAGCAGGCTCACTCCTACATTTGAAATGCATTCCCCTGTAGGAGTGAGCCTGCTCGCGATAGGGCCGGTGAAGCCACTACATCTATCAGGAAGCCACCACCACCCGATTGCGCCCACCTTCCTTGGCCTGATACAGCGCCTTGTCCGCCGCAAACAACAACTGCTCCAGCGTCATCTCACTCGCCGCCGTCCAGCTCGCAATGCCGATACTCACGGTCATCGGCCGCTCGGCCCCGTCGACCAACGGCAACTGCTCCACCGCCTGACGAATATGCTCGGCTATCTGCTGTGCGCCATGGCCATCGGTCTCGGCGAGAATCACCGAAAACTCTTCACCTCCGTAGCGCGCCACCAGATCCGTCGGTCGCCGCACATTTTCCGTGATGACCCTGGCCAGCGTCTTCAGCGCCTGATCTCCAGCCTGATGTCCATGCCGGTCATTGAAGGCCTTGAAGTGATCGGCATCGATCATCATCACCGACATCGCTTTGCCCGAGCGCTGGGCGCGGAACCACTCATGACGCAGTGCCTGATCGAGCATGCGCCGATTGGCCACTCCCGTCAGTGCATCGGTAGCGGCCAGTTGCGCCAGCTCGCGCTCGGCCCGTTGACGCAAGCGCAACTCGCGAGCCAGCAGCCAGGTCAGCCACAGCAACCCCACGCACAACACCCCAGTGGCGCCGCTGATCAACAGGGCGGTACGACGCCATGTGCCGAACACCTCGTCGCTGGACAGCGCGACCATCACCGTCAGTGGCAGATTGCCGACCCGCGAATAGGTATAGAGGCGTTGTTGATGGTCCATGCTCGAGGTGCTGGTAAAACTGCCATTGCCATCCTTGTCACCCAGAATACGCACGACATTCGGTCGGTTGCCGTAGCTCTTGCCGATGGAATCGCTTTGCAGATACGGCTTCTGCGCCAGCAGGACGCCGTCGTTGTTGATGATGTTCAGCGTGCTGTCTTTGCCAATGTCGAGGCTGTTGAACAACTGATCGAAGTAATCGAGTTTCATCGACGCCACGGCTACCCCGGCGAACTCACCGGTTTGCGAGGAAATCCGTCGACTGAAGCTGATGCGCCACTGATTGGCCTCGTCGCAGTCGCAACGGGTCTTGAACGGGCGGCTGATAAACATGCCGACATCGCGATTGAATGCGTGGGCGAGGAAATAATCGCGGTCGGCAAAGTTGCCCGGTTTCGGCTCGATCCGCGAGGAGTCGGCAATCACATCTCCGTGTTTGTCGAGGAGCAGTATGTCGCCCTTGAAGCGCGCGGTGGTCGAGCGGTCGAACAGCGCCAAATGGCGGATCTGCGGTGAGACATCTTGCAGGTCATCGCGCTGGGCGGCGGCGATCAGGCCTTGCAGGGTCAAGTCGTACAACTCGACGGTGCGCAGGACATCGGCGTCGATCAACTGGGCGATGGTGGTGGCACTGCGGGTCGCCGATTCCTGAGCGTTGGCATGCTCGCGGATCAGGAGGAACGTGACGATGCACAGAATCGCGATCACGGTCAGCGAACTGCCGCAGATCAGCAGCAACTCGGGGCGTCCGGTCTTGCCCGCAACGGGAGGGGTACGGCTCGCAATCATGATTGGGCTGTCGGTTGGGGAAAGTCTTATAAGCGTAGTTGCACAACACCACCGAAGCGCCTGACGCAAAATACCTGTGGGAGCGAGCTTGCTCGCGAAGGCGTTGTGTCAGCCAACATCAATGTTGCTGAAAGATCGCCTTCGCGAGCAAGCTCGCTCCCACAGGGTTGGTCATTGCTTGAGCTATCGGAGTGAGTCTGCAGTCAGCTTAGCGCGGATCTTAGAAGACGTTGATCGGGTAGTCGATGACAACACGGTATTCATCTGTGTCCGAATCAATCACGCCGTAGCCGTTGCCGCCTCGGTTGGTCGCCCATTGCAGGTGGACTGCCAGATCCTTGGCCTGACCGCTCTGCACTACGTACTTAACGTCGAGATCGCGTTCCCAATGCTTGGCGTTGCGGCCATCGGCGCTGTACCAGTTGGAATAGCCTTTGCTGTCGGGGTCAACCTTGGTCAGGTCGACAGTGCCGCGCGAGTAGGACACCGACGAGGTCAGTCCCGGCATGCCGATACCGGCGAAGTCATAAGCGTATTTGAGCTTCCACGAGCGCTCGTTCGGGCCGTTGAAGTCAGAATACTGCTGTGAGTTATCCAGATAAACGCTGTCGCCCTGGCTGATGTAGTCGAACGGCGTGTTGCCGTTGACCCGCTGATACGCGGCGGTAACGCTGTGATTACCGACGCCAACAGTGAAATGCAGGCTGTAGGTGTTGTTGTCGATGTTGCCCAGTAGCGCATCACCGGTGTCTTGCGTGTGATAGAAGTGCAAGCTCGGGTTGAGGCTGACCAGATCGTTCAACTGCCACGTGTAGTCGAGGTCGTAGTAATACTGGTTCCAGATGTCCTTCAACTCAGAGGCATAAAGACTGCTGGTCAGGCCTTCGACACCGCTCCACGCCACGCCGGCCCAGTTCAGGTGCTGGCTCTCATCGCCGTCGGCAACAGTGCCGTAGGAAGTACCGATGCGCGTGTGCCCACTCTGGTTGTAAGGCTTGGTGAAACTGGCTTGGCCGCCTTCGATCAACCAGCCGTCGAAGCTGTGGTTGGTCAGGCTCACACCACGGAAAGTCTGCGGCAGCATGCGCGTATCACCGCCGGCGATGACCGGGTTGGTGAGGAACAGGTCACCGGCCTTCAACTCGGTATCGAACGCGCGCATTTTCAACGTGCCGCCCGCCGTGGAGAACGCCCCCGGCGCTTTGCCGCCATTCTCTCTGACCGGCAGGATGCTCGAGCCGTCGGTGCCGCCACCGCCATCGAGCTTCAACCCGAGCATGGCGTGGGCATCGATGCCGAAACCGACCGTACCTTCGGTGTAGCCCGACTTGAAGACCCCGAGAAAGCCCTGGCCCCACTCGATGTTGTCGTCCGCCTTCTGCAAGCGGTTGCGATTCATGTAGTAGTTGCGGGCGTTGAGGTTGAGGCTTGAACCCTCGACAAAGCCATCTTTGGCAGGCTCGTCAGCGTGAGCGGCAGGGGCAATCGTTGCGGCAATTGCAATGAACAGCGGGGTGCAGCGAACTGGGTAACGCACGTGCGATGGAGCTCCTTGGGTCAACTGGCCCTTCAATGGCTTGAGGGCTTGATGTTTCTTGTTGTTACAGACGAACCAAACGGCTTTCAGACCACAACGAAAAAAGGCCGCTGAAAGGCAGCGGCCTGGAATGACGACGGTTGAACGGGAAGAGCCAAACAACCGCGTCGAGGGAAACGTTGGCGCGGTGCGCGACTCAGCTGTCTTTCTCGGCAGCCTGAGCCTGTGAAGTGGCAGCCTGCGGGGCTTGCGTGGCGTCTTGTGCCTTGGCCATCACTTCGGCCTGATGCTGATCGAAGGCCTGCGCGCGAGCGATATTTTGCGCTACGAACGACTGCGATTCTTCAGCCATCGCCATCGGCGACAGGATCAATGAGGACAAAACGAAAGCGCTGGCAATACCCATACTGTTGGACATCTTGAAAACCTTCTCGCTTGGCGAGTGCTGTTTGGTGCGGGCAAAGATAAGGTCGCCGGGCGTTGGGAAACAGCGTGATTTTCATAAATGACTGTTACAGCAGAAGCAAAAGTCACCCCCTCACCCCAACCCTCTCCCCCAGGGGGGCGAGGGGGAAAGGGAGCAGATCTTCATGCTTTTCAAAGCCTGAGTTCGACGGGATATTTCAGGTCGGCGTACTTCGAAAGAGCACCACGGTAAGTCCCCTCTCCCTCGGGGAGAGGGTTAGGGTGAGGGGCTTTTCAGACCGGCAAATAAATCCCGAAGGTATTCATCCCCCGATCACTGCGCACAAACACATCGCCGCCATGCATCAGCGCAATCGCCTTGACGATCGCCAGCCCCAGCCCATGGTTATTGCCACTGTTGCTGCGCGAGGCATCGACCCGATAAAAGCGCTCGAACAAGCGCGGCAAATGCTCGCTGGCAATCGGCGAACCGGGGTTGGCCACGCCGATACTCACCTGCTGCTCTTTAACCTCGATGTGCACCTCGATCACCTGACCCGCGCCGGTGTGCTGCACCGCGTTGCTGAGCAAATTGATCAACGCCCGACGCAAATGCGCGACCTCGATCTGCACCTGCGCATCGCCGCTGACCTGCACCTCAACCTGCGCGTCTTCGAGAATGAAATCCAGATATTCCAGGGTCGTTGCCACCTCATCCGCCAGCGACGTCGAGGTCAGTTTGGTCGCCTTGTTGCCCTGGTCGGCACTGGCCAGAAACAGCATGTCGTTGATGATCGAGCGCAGCCGTTCCAGCTCTTCCAGATTGGATTGCAGCACTTCGAAATAATGTTCGGCAGAACGCCCACGGGTCAGCGCCACCTGAGTCTGGCCAATCAGATTGGTCAGCGGCGAACGCAGCTCATGAGCGACATCGGCGTTGAACGATTCCAGCCGCGAGTAGGCCTGCTCAACCCGTTCCAGCGTCGAGTTGAAGGAGTCGACAAACTGCTCAAGTTCCGGTGGCAGCGGCGACAGACGCAAGCGTCCGGCCCGCAGCGGAGGCGCCAGTCGTTGAGCTTCATGGGACAGTTTGATCAGCGGTTTGAGACCAATCCGCGCGACCCAATAGCCCAGCGCCGAAGCCATCAGCACACCGACAATCGCCAGCCCGATCAAGGCAATCAGCAGGTTGTGCTGCGTCTCATGAAAGGTCTCGGTATCGATGCCGATCATGAACCGTAGCGGCGGACGCTGATCCTTGGCCGGCAACTCGGTCAGCAGCACTTTCAGTGGATAAGGCTGGCCGGGCAACTGCAAGTCATGCATGCCCAACGGGCCTTTGGCAAAAGTACGGATCGCCGCATCGGGCTGACCGTATTCGTAACCCGGATCACCGCTCACCACCCAGAAACGAATGCGTTTGTCCTCTTCACCCAGCAGCTTCAATTTGGCGTTGATCTTCACCCAATGCTCGGGCGTACCGAAGCGATTGAGCGCTGATTCGAGCACGCTGTAACGCGCATCCAGCTCGGCTTCCGGCAGCAGACCCAAGCCTTTATCGACCTGTTGATACAGCGCGCCGCCGATCAACAGAAACACCAGCAGCGCCACCAGCGTGAACATGCCGCTCAGGCGCAGGGCAATCGAGTTACTGGACACCACGGCTCTCCAGCACATAACCCATGCCACGAATGGTGTGCAGCAGTTTCTCGTCGAACGGCCCGTCGAGCTTGGCGCGCAGGCGTTTGATTGCGACTTCGACAACGTTGGCATCGCTGTCGAAATTGATGTCCCAGACCATCTCGGCGATGGCGGTTTTCGAAAGGATTTCACCTTGCCGGCGGGCGAGAACGCTCAACAGGGAGAACTCTTTGGCGGTCAGATCCAGTCGCGTGCCGGCGCGGGTAGCCTTGCGGCTGATCAAATCTATCCACAGGTCGGCGATGCTCACCTGCACCGGTTCATGGCCGCCACTGCGCCGGGTCAGCGCTTGCAGGCGCGCAACCAGTTCAAGGAAGGAAAACGGTTTGCCGAGGTAATCGTCGGCACCGTCGCGCAGGCCTTTGATGCGGTCTTCGACGCGCTCGCGGGCGGTGAGCATGATCACCGGGGTCTGCTTGCGCGCACGCAACGCGCGCAGCACGCCGAAGCCATCAAGGCCCGGCAACATGACGTCGAGGACGATCACCGCGTAGTCGCTTTCCAGCGCCAGATGCAGGCCTTCGACGCCGTCGCGGGCCAGATCCACGGTGTAACCCTGTTCCGTCAGACCGCGGTGCAGATAGTCCGCGGTTTTTTCCTCGTCTTCGATAATCAGAACGCGCATGACCCGCCTCAGTCTGTGGTCGCCAGCGCCGCTACGGGCGCAGGTTTGGGCCTGTGGAACAGCCGCTCAAGCCACAAGTATATGACCGGAGTGGTAAACAACGTCAGCATCTGGCTGACCAGCAAACCGCCGACCACCGCGATCCCCAGCGGCTGACGCAGTTCGGCGCCGGTGCCGTAACCGAGCATCAGCGGCAGGGCGCCGAGCAGGGCGGCGAGGGTGGTCATGATGATCGGCCGGAACCGCGTGATGCATGCTTCGAAAATCGCATCCTGCGGCGACAGGCCTCGGTGGCGCTGCGCTTCGAGGGCGAAGTCGATCATCAGAATGCCGTTCTTCTTGACGATACCGATCAGCAACACCAGGCCGATCAGCGCCATGATCGAAAAGTCCTGGCCGCAGATCCACAGCATGATCACCGCGCCCAAGCCTGCCGCTGGCAACGTCGAAATGATCGTTAGCGGGTGCACGAAGCTTTCATAAAGCACACCGAGAATGATGTACACCGCCACCAGCGCCGCGAGAATCAGCCACGGCTGACTGGCCAGCGAACTCTGGAACGCCTGCGCCGCGCCCTGGAAATTGCCGCTGATCGCCGTCGGCATGCCGATCTCGGCCTTGGCCTGATTGAGCAGAATCACCGCATCACCCAGCGCAACGCCGGGCGCCAGGTTGAACGACAAGTTGGCGGCCGGGAACATGCCGTCGTGGGCAATCGACAACGGGCCAATGGTCGGCGCATCGAACTTGGCCAGCGCCGACAGCGGCACCATCTCGCCACTCAGCGGCGAACGCAGGTAGAAATAGTTGAGGCTTTCGGCCTTGCCGCGTTGTTTGGTGTCCAGTTCCAGAATCACGTTGTACTGGTTGACCTGGGTCTGGAATTCATTGATCTGCCGTTGCCCGAAGGCGTCGTACAGCGCCTCGTCGACATCGCTGGCGGTCAGGCCGAAACGGGCGGCGGCGCTGCGGTCGATGCTGATGTGAGTGATGCTGCCGCCCAGTTGCAGGTCGTTGGAAATATCGCGGAACGCCGGGTTGCTGCGCAGTTTTTCCGTGAGGCGTTGCGTCCATGTCGCGAGGGTTGCGCCGTCGTTACTCTTCAGCACGTATTGATACTGCGCGCGGCTCGGGCCGGAGCTGAGGTTGATGTCTTGGCCGGCGCGCAGATAGAGGACGATGCCGGGGACTTTCATCAGTTGCGGACGGATGCGGTCGATGAACTGGCTGGCTGAAACATCACGGTCACCGCGTTTTTTCAGGGCGATCCAGAAGCGGCCGTTGGCGATGGTCTGGTTACTGCCGGACACGCCGACCGAGTGGGAAAACGCCTGCACGGCGGGGTCGGCGGCGACGATTTCGGCCATCGCCAAGTGTTTTTTCACCATGTCGCCGTAGGAAATATCCGCTGCAGCTTCGGTGGTGCCGAGGACGAAACCGGTGTCCTGTACCGGGAAGAAACCCTTGGGGATAAAGATGTAACCGCCAATCGCCATCGCCAGCGACAAACCGAACACGCCAATCATCAATTTCTGATGGGCGAGGGCGCGACGCAGGCCTCGTTCGTACCAGCCGAGCAGGCGTTCGCTGAAACCCGGTTTGTCGTGGGCGTGGTGCACCGGTTTGCGCATGAACAGCGCGGCCAGCGTCGGCGCCAAAGTCAGCGATACCACCACGGAAATCATGATGGTCGAGGTCGCGGTCAGGGCGAATTCCTTGAACAGCCGCCCGACCACACCGCCCATGAACAGCAGCGGAATAAACGCCGCCACCAACGAGAAACTGATCGAGACCACGGTGAAGCCAATCTCGCCCGCACCCTTGATCGCCGCTTCGCGCATATCGTCGCCGGCTTCCAGATGGCGGTGGATGTTTTCCACCACCACGATCGCATCGTCGACGACGAAGCCGACCGCGACGACGATCGCCACCAGCGTCAGGTTGTTCAGGCTGAAACCGAGGAGGTACATCAAAGCGAAACTGGCGATCAGCGAAACACCCAGTACCGCCGAGACAATCAGGGTTGCCGACAACTGACGCAGGAACAGCGCCATCACCGCGACCACCAGCAGAATCGCGATCAACAGGGTGATTTCGACTTCATGCAGCGAGGCGCGAATGGTCTGGGTGCGGTCGATCAGGGTTTTTACTTGCACCGAGGCCGGCAGCATGGCTTCGAGGCCGGGCAGGGCGGCTTGAATGCGGTCAACGGTTTCGACGATGTTGGCGCCGGGTTGGCGCGAGATCACCAGGTTTACCCCCGGTTGATCGCCCGCCCACGCTTGCACATAGTCATCTTCCGAACCGTTGATAACGGTAGCGACATCTCTTAGGTGAACCGGGGCGCCGTCCTTGTAGGAAACGATGAGCTGGCGGTATTCCTCGGGCTGGAACAACTGGTCGTTGGTCGACAGCGTGGAGATGCTTGATTCGCCGTACAGCGCCCCTTTGGCGAGGTTGAGGCTGGTCTGCTGAATCGCCAGTCGGATATCGGCGAGGGTCAGGCCGATCGCCGCGAGTTTGTCCGCCGAGGCTTGTACGCGAATCGCCGGACGTTGCTGACCGGTGATGTTGATTTGGCCTACGCCGTCGATCTGACTGATCTGACGCGAGAGCAGGGTTTCCACCAGGTCGCTGAGTTCGGTGCCGGGCATTTGTGTCGAGCTGACGCTGAGGATCAGCACCGGGCTGTCGGCCGGGTTGACCTTCTTCCAGGTCGGCAGGGTCGGCATGTCCTTGGGCAGTTTGCCGGCGGCAGTGTTGATCGCCGCTTGGACTTCCTGGGCGGCGGTGTCGATGCTTTTATCGAGGGTGAATTGCAGAGTCAAAAGGCTGGAGCCGAGCGCACTGCTGGAGGTCATCTGGGTCATGCCGGGGATGGCGCTGAATTGCACCTCCAGCGGCGTGGCCACGGATGAGGCCATGGTGTCGGGGCTGGCGCCGGGCAACTGCGCGGAAACCTGAATCGTAGGAAATTCCGCTTCCGGCAGTGGGGCGATTGGCAAGCGCGGGAAGGCAATCAAACCGACCAGCACCAAAGCGATGGTCAGCAGGATTGTGGCGACCGGGTGATCGATGCACCACGTCGAAACACCTTTATGCGCCTTCATGGCTTCGGCTCCGCCTGCACCACTTGCGGCGGCTCGCTCATGACTTGCACGGTCGAACCGGGTTTAAGCCGCGACTGGCCGTCGGTGACCAGCACGTCACCGGCCTTCACGCCTTTGATGATGTCCTGGCCGCTGCCTTGATAAACCATCTGCACTTGCACGGCTTCGACCTTGTCACCGTTGACCCGATAAACGAAGTGTTGATCGAGGCCACGTTGTACGACGGTGGGCGGGACCACCAGCGCATCTTTGTCGAGGGCTGTCTGAATTTTTACCGTGACCAGCAGGCCAGGCCAGAGCTTCTGGCTGGCGTTGGCGAATTCGGCCTTGGCGCGGATGGTGCCGGTGTTGGCGTTGATCTGGTTGTCGATGAGGGTCAGGTGACCTTCGCCGAGCAGGTTGCCGGTTTCGCCATCGGTGTCGGCGCCGATGTAGGCCTTGACCTGCGCGCGTTGCGGGTCGTTGATCAAGCCTTGCAGGGTCGGCAGCATTTGCTGGGGCAGGGAGAATTCGACGGCGATCGGGTCGATCTGGGTGACGGTGAACAGGCCGGCGGTGTCGGTCATGCGCAGGAAATTGCCTTCGTCGACGGTGCGAATACCGACACGGCCGGTGACCGGGGAGCGGATCTGTGTGTAGGAAAGTTGTACTTGCGCAGCATCAATCGAAGCCTGGTTGCCTTGGGCGGTGGCTTTCAGTTGGTTGACCAGGGCTTGTTGTTGGTCGTAGGTCTGTTTCGAGATGCCGTCGTCGACGGTGAGCAGTTTGTAGCGTTTGAGGTTGACCAGGGCGACTTGCAGTTGCGCCTGGCTTTCGCCCAGTTGGGCGCGGGCCTGGTCGAGGCTGGCGCGAATGGAGCGGTCGTCGATGGTGGCCAGCAGGTCGCCTGCTTTGACGAGTTGGCCTTCCTTGACGAGGATTTTGGTGAGGATGCCGTCGATCTGGGGGCGTACTACGACGCTGTGTAATGAGAGTACGGAGCCGATGCCGCTGGTGTAGCGGGGGACGTCTTTTTCGCTGACCGCTATGACTCGCACCGGGATGGCGGTGGGGGTGGCGAGTTTGGTGGGGGTGGGTTTCATTGCCCACCATGTACCTGCGGCGGCCAGGACGATCACTAGGGCTAGCAGGGCTTTGTTCTTTTGGATTCGCATGCGGGGTGGGCGCCGGACGGATTTTGGGCAGGGTTAGGGTCTTTATAAACTTGTTTTGGGGTCAGGAGGGTGACGGCTAGCTGTCGGCGCTGTCAGTTTTCTCTGGGTGTATATCCGTTTTTGCGGGTGTGGCTGATTACGGTTCCGCCCTTACGGCGGGTCACTTTTTACAAACGCCTAAAAAGTAACCAAAAACGCTTGCTCCTACGTGCGGCCCGCTCGCTGGGGCTCGGGGTTCCTTCGCTGCGGGATCGATCCGGGCGCAGCGCCTACGGTTTGCTTCGCTGCACCTCCTCTCGCTGTGTTTGGCTGCGCCAAACGGTCGCTGCGCTCCCACGCCCGGATCAATCCCTCCACTCAGCCTTCCGACGTCGCCCGTGGATCAAGATCAAGAGCAGGCGAGCTGACACTCGGCCTATTGAGTGGTGAAGAGCGCGGGTGTTCGGCTTTTGATTTGCGTTGTTGCTGCCCCTCACCCCAGCCCTCTCCCGAGGGAGAGGGAGCCGATTTGTGGGCTTTTCAACATCTGAGTTCAGCGCGGAATTGCACGTCGGCGTATCTCTTCCATTCCACGCGGTCAGTTCCCTCTCCCTCCGGGAGAGGGCTAGGGTGAGGGGCTTTTGATCTGTTTCAGAATCTGCGTTCAGCTCGGTATTTCACGTCGGCGTACTTCGTCCAAACACCACGGTCAGTTCCCTCTCCCTCCGGGAGAGGGCTAGGGTGAGGGGCTTTTGATCTGTTTCAGAATCTGCGTTCAGCTCGGTATTTCACGTCGGCGTACTTCGTCCAAACACCACGGTCAGTCCCCTCTCCCTCCGGGAGAGGGTTAGGGTGAGGGGCTTTTGATCTGTTTCAAAACCTGAGTTCAACACGGTATCGCACGTCGGCGTAGCTCTGCCAAACACCACGGTCAGTTCCCTCTCCCTTTGGGAGAGGGCTAGGGTGAGGGTTGGCTTTTGGCTGTTTAAATTTGTGTCAAATAACCAGAACCTTCCCACAAGGTTTTCAGGTTGTCCGTCGGACGTGCGCTCTCTAGTCTTGGGCTGTCGCCGAAAACTCGGCGATCGGGTGTGAGAACCCGGGCTAAGTATTATTCCAATACCAGTACCGTCATAATCGGCGCCAGCTGATTGCTGCCTGCATTTTTATGGCGGCTATGTACGGGCGGACTTCGGTCCGGCCGGAGGTTTTACTGGTCCTTGCCCGGTTTCTCACCCCGTACGTAGCTGCCACCCAATTCGCCGCGTGAGAAACGGTAATTGTTGGCTCCAATCAGTGAGGACTGAGTAAATGACTAAGCCCGTACCCGATCCACCCATCGATCCCACCACCCCACTCGAAGACGCCATCCGCGCCGACGACCAGATCAAAACCCGCGAAGCCATCAAGCGCGCCCTCGATTTCTACCTTTGCCCCGAACCGGTCAAACCGCGTCAGCCCAGTATGATGTTCCTCATTCACCCGAACATCGATACCGAAAGCCTGCTTGCCCACGCCTGCGAATCGCTGGCTTCAGCCAATGTCATGGCCGGTGATCTGGCCGATCGGCTCAGTCGCCCGCAGCGCAGTACGGCGCTGGCGATCCAGCAGATCGTCATGCTCGCCGAGCTCGCGGTAAACCGGGCGCTGGATCGGGTTGATCCGCAGGGTTGAACACCGCGTCATCGTTCATCGCCAGCAGGCTGGCTCCCACAGTTAAAACGCATTCCAATTGTAGGAGTGGGCCTGCTCGCGATGGCGGTATAACGGTCCCAAAAAGGGACCGATCAGTCCCTATTCGGGACCCATTTGCCAACTATGCTTCTCAAGATCCGTCCCAGCACGCGGATAACATGGTGTAGCCCGGGTTCTCTGGGCCGCTCACCCCGGGAGTGTCTTGAAATGCAGCTGAAAACCGCTCTGCCGTATGTGCTTCTCTTGCTTCCACTCACAGCATTCGCCGCGCCGGCCAGTCAATCCGGTGAGATCCGCTTCACCGGGCAAATCGTTGATTCGGGTTGTCAGGTCGGGCCGGTCGGGGCGTTTGTTGCTCGTGAGTCTCGCCAGATTGAAATCAAGCCCGGCGTGAAAGTCGATGTCGACACTGAGCGCAACGCCTGTAGCCATCAGTCGCTGCCGATTTTCATGCGCTATGAAGCGCTGAAGACCTCGGCCGACAAAGGCATCGTCACCATCACCTACCTGTAAACCGTTCGGCGTGCGCTGCAAATCTTCAGGTGCCGAGCCATAGCGCACAGGTATACTGCGCGCCTTCGCGGCTCACTGATCGGGCCCGACTTTTTGCTTTCCGGAGCTTTTATGACTTCCCCGACCCTGCCGCCGGTTGACGACGCTGTGAGCGATGTCTCGGCTGAACTGGCCGATACCAGCGAAACCAAAGCCGATATCCCGGCGTTCAAATTTCCGTTCAAACCGGGCGAGCTGGCTTCTGCCAAAGGCTCGAACCAGCCGTGGTACAAGAACGGCGCCAAGAACGGCCACACCAAGACCCCGGGCATGGCGCCGCCGGGCACCCGTCGTTCGATGGGCAAGCGCTGAGTTTTATTCGCGCTATCCCATGAAGATCAATCTCCCGGTGACCGGTCGCAACGTCGATGTGGCGCTGGATGAGGGGCGGCAGAGTCAGCGCAACTCCGAGGACGTGGCGGGGTTGGCCGGTGATTTAAGGTTGCTGGCGCGGGAGTTCTGGACGCGGCGGCAGATCCGCGATTGAGATTGTCCGGGCCGGCGTCTTCGCGAGCAAGCTCGCTCCCACAGGTTTTTCGGTCGTTCATAAAATTCGTGCACGACACAATCTCTGTGGAAGCGAGCTTGCTCGCGAAGAGGCCCGGATAGGCGCTTAAGAATCTGGATCAAGCCGCGCGCAGCGAGATAAACGCATACGTCTGCGCCGGCTCAGTCACCACCTGTGCCCCGGCCGCCAGCACTTGCCCGGCCACATCATCCCCGGACACATGAAACACCCACTCACTCGGAGTCGTCGTCAGCGGTTGCGCGGTGACCTGATCAATCACCGAAGCAAAAGCACTCATATTCGGCAAGTACGCAGTAAACCCGTCTCCCTTCAGCGCTGTGGTGCGAATCCCGAGCATCGCGCAGATCGCGTCCTTGATGCCGATGTCATCCCGATCGGCCTGGCGCGAGCGCTGAATCAACTCCACCAGTTCCTGATCCACCAACTCACCGCCGGCAATCAACACCGGCCCCTGTTGCCAGGACTCCGGCGGACAATCCTTGGCGGCAGGGTTGAGCGGGATATGCGGATTGATTTCTGCCGGATAAATGCGGCACACCAACGGCCGTCGCTCGTAGATCCGGCACAACTTGTCTTCGTCAAGATTCCGACAGGGGCCGACGTTGTACGCGGCGAAAGTGATCGCCACATGGGCGTCTGCCGCGCCGCTGCGAACGAGCGCTGAGCGCCGTTCGGCATGTTCCCGCTGCTGCGCCGGCAAACCCAGGCCATTACCGAGAAATGCCTCGACCAGCACGATCACCTGACCGCCATCCGCCGCCCACATGCGGGCTTCGGTCAGGGTCAGCGGGACATGGTGATCGGTGCAGCATTTGCCGCAGCCTACGCAGGAAAACGTCGTATTCATTGAGCGATCTGTCTTCAATCAGGGTGTGAAACGGTGGCGGAAAACCACCGCACAGAACTGGATCGAAGCAAGTTATGCGCCATTCACTTGGTTTTAACGGGCGGGCGGATCGAATCCCACTCGCTGACGAAGGCGGTTTTCGACTGTTTGTTGTACAGACACAGTTCGGTGCCTTGCTGACCTTTCATGTGTTTTTGCGGGTATTGGCCTTGCAGCAACACGGCGGTGTAGCCGACGCGGTCATCGAATTGTGCGGGGGTGCCGACCGGTTTGGCGTTTTTCAAGCCGCTGGCCTTGGTGCAACTGGCGAGCACGGTTTTGTCGTAGGCGGCCCAGGCGTCGGGGCTGGAGGCGTGCGCCTGGGAGGCGAGGGCGGTGAGGCAGAGCAGGCTTAAGGTGATGGCTTTCATGGGGAATCCTTGGTCGTGGGTGGCCAAGGTTGGAGTGCGCCTGAGAAGGGAAGTTGCCTGTGCTGGCCCCTTCGCGAGCAGGCTCGCAGTTTGAAATGCATTCCAGGGTGGGAGCGAGCCTGCTCGCGAAGACGGTCGATCAGTCCGGCACCAGCTCGCGGCGGACCACATACATCCCGGCACTTTCATACAAGCGCTGCGCCCGCTGGTTGTCCTCCAGCACTTTCAGATCAACAAACCCTTCCCGGCGCTGCTGAAACACCTTGAATGCATTGAACAGCAACGCCCGGCCTAATCCTCGGCCCTGCATGCGCGGATGCACCACCAGATTCTTGATATACGAGCTGGTCCAGCATTGCGCCACGCCGACCACGCCTTCGCCATCACGGGCAATCAAACACAGGCTCGGATCGTATTCAGGATCGGTTTCGAACTGCTGCTGCCAAACGTCCAGCGCCGGCACCCGGCCGCCGCCTTCGCGGTAGCCGAGTTGCATCAAGTCATGCACGTCCGCCGCCAGTTCGACGGAGTACGTACACAGTTCAATGCCTTGAGGCCAAAGCGCATCCGGCGCATCCGGCGCGTCCTTGCCCAGATCGCGCCGCATCAAAAAACAATACCTCTGGGCCAAGACTCAGTGCCCGTGGGCGGCGACGTGTTTGGCCGCTTCGATCAGGCAGTGGGTCAGTTCTGGAGAGGAGAACTTGGTCAGCACACCGTTCGCCCCGGCCAGGCGCGCTTTTTCGCTGTTCATCGCGCTGTCGAGCGAGGTGTGCAGCAGCACGTACAAATGGGCGAAGTCCGGGGTCTCGCGCAGGGTACGGGTGAAGGCGTAGCCGTCCATCTCGGACATTTCGATGTCGGAGACGATCAGGTTGATCTGCTGCGCCGTGCCTTGCAGGTCGAGCAGGCAGTCGATGGCTTCCTTGGCGCTGCGTGCTGTGTGGCATTGCAGGCCGAGGTTGCGCAGGGTGTGCACCGATTGCTGCAGCGCCACCTGGCTGTCGTCGACCACTAGAATCCGTGCGTTGCCGAGCACTTCGGCGTCTTCCATGGTCAGGTCGGTCGGGGCCATTTCGATCTGCGCCGGGGCGATGCTGTGGATAACCTTTTCGATATCCAGCACCTGCACCAGTGTGCCGTCAACCGAAGTCACGCCGGTGATGTAAGCGCGCGAACCGCCCGAGCCGAAGGGCGGGGGCTTGATGTCGGTGGTCAGGCAGTGGACGATTTTGCTCACCGCTTGTACATGCAGGCCCTGCTTGGAGCGGCTGACGTCGGTGACGATCAGGCAGCCGCCGTTCGGATCTTCCAGCGGGCGTTCGCCGATGGCGCGGCTGAGGTCGATCACCGACAGCGAAGCACCGCGCAGGGTGGCGATGCCTTTCACGTGCGGGTGCGACTCCGGCAGCTTGGTCAGCGGCGGGCAGGGGATGATTTCACTGACTTTCAGCAGGTTGATCGCCATCAGCTTGCCGCTGCGCAAAGTAAACAGCAGAAGCGAAAGTGAGTCTGCGCGGGCTTTGGTGGAGGACATATGAACCTTCTGTGGAAAGGTGGTGGGCGAGGGTGCAAATCGCCAAAAACTATTGATGCCGGGTTATCGGCGTTAAAGGGGTGGGCTTTAGGTTAGTTGTCGGGTGGTCGGCTTGAGTTGATCGCTGTTCTCTCTATCACTGCCCCTCACCCCAGCCCTCTCCCAGAGGTAGAGGGGGCCGACCGAGGTGTCTGGCGTTGTATATCGACCTGAACGACCGAGTCGATTATGGATTCGGTAAAGCAGATTCAGGTCTGCGTGTTTCTTAAGCATCCCCGGGTCGGTCCCCTCTCCCTCCGGGAGAGGGCTAGGGTGAGGGTGTGCTTTTAGCTCTTCATGCCTAGTCGTTTGGCCATACGCCCAAGATTCGCCCGATCCAACCCCAACTCCCGCGCCGCACTCGCCCAGTTATCCTGATTGCGTTCCAGCGCCGCACTGATCAAGCGCCGCTGATACTGCTCGGTCGCACTGCGCAGATCCCCGCTGATCAGCGGTATCTCAGCCACAACTCCGGCAACCGCCTCAACCGAGTTATCCACAACCTCGCGCGGTAAATCCAGATCCGCCGCGCTCAAACTGAGAATCTTCGGCCGCACCTTGCAGTTGCCCAGCGCCTTCAGCGCACTGCGCCCGATCAAGTGTTCCAGCTCTCGCACGTTGCCCGGCCAAGTGTAGGCGAGCAGTGCTTCCTGGGCGTCGCTGTTCAGGCGCAGGCTGTTGAGGCCCATGCGCGAGCGGTTCTGTTCGAGGAAGAAACCACTGAGCAACAACACATCGCGGCCACGATCACGCAGCGCCGGCACGCGCAACGGGTAGACGCTGAGGCGATGGTAGAAGTCGGCACGATAGCGACCGCTGCGCACTTCTTCGGCGAGGTCGCGGTTGGTCGCTGCAATCAGACGCACATCGACCTGATGCTCCTTGTCCGACCCCAAACGCTGCAACTGACCGCTCTGCAAAACGCGCAATAATTTCGCCTGCACGGTCAGCGATAACTCGCCGACCTCATCGAGAAACAGCGTGCCGCCATTGGCCAGTTCGAACTTGCCGCGTCGATCGCTGGTGGCGCCGGTGAAGGAACCGCGCACGTGGCCGAACAGTTCGCTTTCTACCAGCGTGTCGGGCAGGGCGGCGCAGTTGAGGCTGATGATTGGTTTTTCGGCACGGGGCGAGGCGGCGTGAATCGCTTGGGCGACCAGTTCTTTGCCGACGCCGGTTTCCCCGGTAATCAACACCGTCAGATCGCTGCCGCCGACCAGATTGATTTCCTCCACCAGTTTTTTCAGCGCCTTGCTCTGGCCGATCATTTCGCGGTTCTGCTGGCCGCTGGCCTGACGATAAACCTCGGCGCGCTGGTGCTCGTCTTCTGCGCGATTGGCCAGGCGTTGAATGCGTTCGGCGGCGTTGACCGTGGCCGAGGCGAGGCTGGCGAAGGCTTGCAGGGCGTCGAGTTCGATCGGTTCGAAACGCTCGGGGTCGAGAGCGTCGAGGGTGATCAGGCCCCAGAGTTTTTCATCGACAAATAAAGGGCAGCCGAGGCAATCGTGAACCTCCAGATGCTCGTCGAGTCCGTCGACGAGACCGTCATAAGGATCGGGCAAGTCGCTGTCGGCGGCGAAGCGCGTGGGTCCGGCTCCGCTGAGGAGAATTTCGAAACGCGGGTGCTCGCTGACTTTGAAGCGCCGACCGAGGGTGTCCGTACTTAAACCGTCCACGGCCAGCGGCACCAGCGATTCGCCGTCGAGGCGCAACAATGCAGCGGCATCGCAGGGCAGCAGGGCGCGCATGGCTTCGAGCAGGCGTCGATAACGCTCGCCCTCGGGCAGTTCGCGGGACAAATCGGAAACTAAGGGCAGCAGGGCGGTGAGCAGGGATTTGGCGGTCATGGTCTTGTAGTCAAAGAGACAAGATGTAGTCGGGATGACTATAAAGGCCTTTGGGTCGTTATGACTACATAGTTATTAAGTTATTGATTTATTTGAAAAAATAAGTTGGCACGGAATCTGATAACCCTAAGGTAACTTTTCAAAGAAGCTCAGGAGTCAACCTTATGCTTAGCGTTCAGGATCGTGCCATCGTCAAATCCACCGTGCCTCTGCTGGAAAGCGGCGGTGAAGCGCTGATCACTCACTTCTACCGCATGATGCTCTCTGAATACCCTGAGGTCCGGCCGCTGTTCAACCAGGCCCACCAGGCCAGCGGTGACCAGCCGCGCGCCTTGGCCAACGGCGTGTTGATGTACGCGCGGCACATCGATCAGCTCGACCAGTTGGGTGATCTGGTGGCGAAGATCATCAACAAGCACGTTGCCTTGCAGATTCTTCCGGAGCATTACCCGATTGTCGGTGCCTGTCTGCTCCGCGCTATTTCCGAAGTGCTCGGCGAAGAGATTGCCACGCCAGAAGTGATGAGCGCCTGGGGCGCGGCGTACGGTCAACTGGCGGACATTCTGATCGGCGCCGAAACCGCGATCTATGACCAGAAAGAACAAGCCGTCGGCGGCTGGCGCGGGGCGCGTGAATTCATCGTCGCGGCCAGGGTCGAGGAGAGCGCGGAAATCATTTCGTTCTACTTTGAGCCGGCAGACAAAGGCCCGATTCTCGCGGCCGAACCGGGTCAATACATCGGCATGAAGCTGATCCTCGATGGCGAAGAAATCCGCCGCAACTACTCGCTGTCGGCACTGGCGAACAACGGTCAGTACCGCATCAGCGTCAAACGCGAACCGGGTGGTCGTGCCTCCAATCACTTGCACGATCAATTGCAGGTCGGCGCGAGCATCCAGCTGTTCCCGCCATCGGGTGAGTTCACTTTGAACGCGAGCGACAAGCCGTTGGTGTTGATCAGCGGCGGCGTCGGCATCACGCCAACTCTGGCGATGCTTGAAGCCGCGCTGGAAACCGAGCGTCCGGTGCACTTTATCCACTGCGCGCGCAATGGCAGCGTGCATGCGTTCCGCGACTGGATTGATGAACTGGCTGAACGTCATCCGCAACTCAAGCGTTTTTATTGCTACGCCGAGGATGACGGTGTGAGTCCGGCAGCGGACAAGGTCGGGATCCTGGATCAGGCACAGCTTGGCGAGTGGTTGCCGCAGCAGCGTGATGTGGATGCTTACTTCCTTGGGCCGAAGGGTTTCATGGGGGCGATCAAGCGTCATCTGAAGGCGCTGGGTGTGCCGGAGAAACAAAGCCGTTATGAGTTCTTCGGGCCGGCTTCGGCTTTGGAATGATTTAAGACCGAGTCGCCACCTTCGCGAGCAAGCTCGCTCCCACAGGATTTGTGTTTGACGCAAATTCAAAGTGGGAGCGAGCTTGCTCGCGAAGGCCGTTATGCGGTCTGAATTTGTGAAACATGATCCAAGGTTAATGGTTGCTTAACCGCTTTATCGTTTATTCCCCCGGTGTAGACTTGCGACAACCTTCAGCCGCGAGCCGGTTGAACCATGGACATAAAAGGGAAACGCGATGAGCGAGGAAACGATTCGGTTGGGCCGTGAGCGGCGCTTTCTGGTGCTGTTGGGGATCATCTGCCTGGCGCTGATCGGTGGCGCTCTATATATGCAGATCGTGCTCGGCGAAGCGCCGTGCCCGCTGTGCATCTTGCAGCGCTATGCGTTGCTGCTGATCGCGCTGTTCGCGTTCATCGGCGCGGCCATGCGCAGCCGTCGCAGCATCACCGTGTTCGAGGTGCTGGTGGTGATTTGTGCGATTGCCGGGGCCGGTGTGGCCGGGCATCACGTGTACACCCAGTTCTATCCGGCGGTGAGTTGCGGCATCGATGTGCTGCAGCCGATTGTCGATGATCTGCCGCTGGCGAAGATCTTCCCGCTGGGCTTCCAGGTTGACGGTTTCTGCTCGACGCCGTACCCGCCGATCCTTGGCTTGTCGTTGGCACAATGGGCACTGGTGGCGTTCGTGCTGGTGGTGATCCTGGTGCCGCTGCTGACCTCGCGTAACCGAAAAGCACTGCGCTGAGTCAACTAATCGGCTGTCTGGCCGATACAGAAAACGCCTCGATTTGCGGATCAGCCAATCGGGGCGTTTTGCTTTTCACGGTGTTTGTGAAAACACCGTGACGGGTGGCAAGGAAGGGTGTGGCAAGTGTGCGACATGTTGTCACACGCGCCATGTCGCAGGGCCATTGAGTGACGCGGAATCGGCCGTTGTTACAAAAAAGGATTGGTCAGTTTCGGGGTTTTTCGGCTTTAGCACGCGAGTGCCAGAGCAGGCAGTTTTAACAAGCGCGGGTATATGGCCAAAAGCCTTGGGTTATCGGGCTTTGCGCTGTTCCAGCGTTCGGAAATAGCCTTCGGAGCTGTCTGAACTGACGCGGGTACACCTACATTTTTTGGTGTTTTTGTTGAGAATCTATTTCGATAACATGTGGAACTTTTGCAAAAATGGCGATGCATTGTTGCTTGAACGGATAAAAATTATTTCGGGATAAGACATGGTGTATAGGGCGCTACCTATCTACAATCGCCCGCACTGAATTCCCGGCACTGTTCAGCCTTTATTAAGGAACGCTTTTTTATTAAGGCGCTGCGCAGAAAGTCGGGTGTCGAGTGAGTCGAAAGGCTTTCAAGACACCCAGGTGTCGGTGCCTTCCAACTTTCCGCACCAAATGGAATTGGTCTGTAACAAGGCCTTTGACCACGAATTCGAATAAGAACTGACCGCTGTCCCAGGTTTTGTCGAGCGTCTGACGCGCGACGGGCGGCCCTTATTCAATCCAAAGAAAATGCCAACCCTTGGCAGGGTGAAGTGTTGGCGATCAAAACCCAACTGCATTGCGCAAGCTGCTTTAGAGGTCGTGAGATGAGTAAAAACAGGTACCCCAGATTACTAGGCCTAGTGCCGCTGCTCGGCACGTTGTTGCTGGGAGGCTGCAACATGACCTTGCTCAATCCAACGGGCCAGGTTGGCCTGGAACAGCGAAACCTGATCATCACCGCGACCCTGCTGATGCTGTTGGTCGTTGTGCCGGTTATCGTCATGACCTTCCTGTTCGCCTGGAAGTACCGCGCGTCGAACAAGAACGCCGTCTACACCCCGAAATGGTCGCACTCGACCAAAATCGAAGTGGCAGTCTGGACCATCCCGGTCCTGATCATCATTGCCCTGGGTTACATCACCTACATTTCGACCCACGAACTGGACCCGTATCGTCCGATTCAATCCGACGTCAAGCCAGTGACCATCGAAGTCGTTGCGCTGGACTGGAAGTGGCTGTTCATCTACCCGGAACAAGGCATCGCCACGGTCAACAAGATCGTGTTCCCGGCGCACACGCCAATCAACTTCAAGATCACCTCTGACGCTGTGATGAACTCGTTCTTCATCCCGGGTCTGGGCGGCCAGATCTACGCGATGGCGGGCATGCAGACCAAGCTGCACCTGATCGCTGACCGTAACGCTGAAATGGACGGTATCTCCGCCAACTACAGCGGCGCGGGTTTCACCGGTATGAAATTCAAGGCTATCTCCACCACTCAGGAAGATTTCGACGCCTGGGTAAGTGAAGTCAAGAAGTCACCTAAACAGCTTGATCAAGCTGAATACGCGGCCCTTGCCAAACCGAGCCAGAACAACCCAGTCGAGCTCTACTCCTCGGTCACGCCGAACCAGTTCCAGATCATCGTCGACAAGTACGAAGGTATGAAGCCGGGCAAGCCGCTGAAGCACGAGAAGAAAGAGAAAGAAGTGGCGGCCACGGAAATTGACTCGAGTTCGCATTCAGCTGCCGGGGCAGAGGAGTAAACGATGTTTGGTAAATTAAGTTGGGAAGCAGTCCCATTCCACGAGCCGATCGTGATGGTGACCATCGCCATGATCGCCCTCGGTGGTCTGGCGCTGTTCGCTGCAATCACCTACTTCAAGAAGTGGACCTACTTGTGGACCGAGTGGTTGACCTCGGTCGACCACAAGAAAATCGGCGTGATGTACATCATCGTCGCCATGGTCATGCTGCTGCGCGGTTTTGCCGACGCCATCATGATGCGTACCCAGTTGGCCATGGCCACCGAGGGTTCGCCTGGCTACCTGCCACCTGAACACTATGACCAGATCTTCACCGCTCACGGTGTGATCATGATCATCTTCATGGCGATGCCATTCTTCACCGGCCTGATGAACCTTGCAGTGCCGCTGCAGATCGGCGCGCGTGACGTTGCGTTCCCGTTCCTGAACTCCCTGAGCTTCTGGCTGCTGGTATCCGGCGTAGTGCTGATCAACCTGTCCCTGGGCGTCGGCGAATTCGCCAAGACCGGTTGGGTTGCCTATCCACCATTGTCGGGTCTGCAATACAGCCCTGGCGTGGGCATGGACTACTACATCTGGGCGCTACAGCTATCCGGGTTAGGTACGACGCTAACGGGGGTTAACTTCCTCGCGACCGTACTGAAAATGCGTACCCCTGGCATGAAACTGATGGACATGCCGATCTTCACCTGGACCTGCACCTGGGCAAACGTTCTGATCGTGGCTTCGTTCCCGATCCTGACCGCTACCCTGGCACTGCTGACCCTTGACCGTTACATGGATTTCCACATTTTCACCAATGAACTTGGTGGCAATCCAATGATGTACGTCAACCTGTTCTGGGCCTGGGGCCACCCTGAGGTTTACATCCTGATCCTGCCGGCATTCGGCATCTTCTCGGAAGTGATCTCGGCGTTCACCGGCAAGAAACTGTTCGGCCACCACTCGATGATCTACGCCTCGGGCGCGATCTCGGTACTGGGCTTCATGGTTTGGCTGCACCACTTCTTCACCATGGGTTCGGGTGCCAGCGTCAACGCCTTCTTCGGTCTGGCGACGATGCTGATTTCCATCCCTACGGGTGTGAAGCTATTCAACTGGCTGTTCACCATCTACCAGGGCCGTCTGCGCTTCACCAGCCAGGTTCTGTGGACTCTGGGCTTCATGGTGACCTTCGCCATCGGCGGCATGACCGGCGTACTGCTGGCCATCCCGGGTGCTGACTTCGTTCTGCACAACAGCCTGTTCGTGATCGCGCACTTCCATAACGTGATCATCGGCGGTGCGGTATTCGGTTACATCGCAGGTTTCGCGTTCTACTTCCCGAAAGCGTTCGGCTTCAAGCTGCACGAAGGCTGGGGTAAAGCAGCGTTCTGGTTCTGGATCTCGGGCTTCTTCGTCGCGTTCATGCCGCTCTATGCACTGGGCTTCATGGGCATGACCCGTCGTCTGAACGCCACCACCAACCCTGAGTGGGTACCGTACCTGTACGTTGCCATGTTCGGTGCGGTGATGATCGCTGTCGGTATCGCCTGCCAACTGATCCAGCTGTACGTCAGTGTGCGCGACCGCAACAAGCCAGAGAACGTTTGCGATCACGGTGACCCGTGGAATGCACACACTCTGGAATGGTCGACCTCGTCGCCACCTCCGTTCTACAACTTTGCTGTGCTGCCTAAGGCTGACTGCATCGACCCGTTCACTGAGGCCAAGGAAAACGGTACTGCGTACCAGCGTCCGGCCAAGTACGAGCCGATCCACATGCCGAACAACACCGCCACTGGCGTGGTGATGGGCGCACTGTTGACCGTCTTCGGTTTCGCGATGATCTGGCACATCTGGTGGTTGGCGATCGCCAGCCTGGCCGGCACCGTCATCTACTTCGTGATCCACGCTGCACGTGACGACCAGGGCTATATGGTTCCGGTTGAAACGATCGAGCGTATCGAAGCCGAGCAGCACAAGCGTCTGGTCGCGGCAGGGAAAATCCCGGCCGGTGCCACCCGTGTTGAAACCTCGTTGGAACAGGCTTAAACCATGTCGAACTTAGTGACCAATGTTGGACACGCCCATGGTGACCATGGGCACGATGACCATCACCACGACTCGGGCGAGATGACCGTATACGGTTTCTGGCTCTACCTGATGACCGACTGCATTCTGTTTGCGTCGATCTTCGCGGTGTACGCAGTACTGGTAAACAACGTTGCCGGTGGCCCGTCGGGCCACGACATCTTCGAACTGCCATATGTGCTGGGCGAAACCGCTCTGCTGTTGTTCAGTTCGATCACCTACGGCTTCGCCATGCTGGCGTTGTTCAAAGGCAAGAAGCAGCAGGTTCTGGGTTGGTTGTTCATGACCTTCCTGCTGGGCGCAGGCTTTATCGCCATGGAGATCAACGAGTTCCACCTGCTGATCTCCGAGGGCTTCGGTCCTAGCCGTTCGGGCTTCCTGTCCGCGTTCTTCACCCTGGTCGGTACCCACGGTCTGCACGTTTCGGCGGGTCTGATCTGGATGGGCATCATGATGTACCAGGTCAACAAGCACGGCCTGACGGCGACCAACAAGACCCGTCTGAGCTGCCTGAGCCTGTTCTGGCACTTCCTGGACGTGGTGTGGATCTGCGTATTCACCGTTGTTTACCTGATGGGGACTCTGTAATGGCTAATGCACACTCCCATGACAGCCATGATGCTGGCCACGGCAGCGTAAAGTCGTACGCCATTGGCTTCATCCTGTCGGTGATCCTGACCGTAATTCCATTCGGTCTGGTGATGTACCCGAGCCTGCCGAAGGCCACCACGCTGGCAATCGTTCTGCTGTTCGCAGTAATCCAGGTGATTGTTCACCTGTATTACTTCCTGCACCTGGACCGCTCCATTGCTCAGCGTAACAACGTGATCGCGTTTGTCTTTACGGCCATTGTGATCGTGCTGCTGGTTGGCCTGTCGTTGTGGATCATGTTCAGCATCCACACCTACATGATGGCGAAGTGAGGTAAGACCCGATGTCGCTCAAGCACTTTATCCAAATCACCAAACCGGGGATCATTTTCGGTAACGTGCTTTCTGTGGCAGGCGGGTTTTTCCTGGCCTCGAAAGGGCATGTGGATCTGGCGGTGTTTCTGGCTGCCATGATCGGTACATCCCTGGTTGTTGCCTCCGGTTGCGTGTTCAACAACTGCATCGACCGCGACATCGACCTGAAGATGGAACGCACTAAAAACCGGGTGCTGGTGCAGGGCTTGATCTCCCTGAAACTGGCCCTGGTCTACGCGACCATCCTTGGTGTTCTCGGCGTTGCGTTGTTGTACAAGGTGGCCAACCCGTTGGCCGCTTTGTTCGCGGTGATCGGCTTCATCATCTACGTCGGCTTCTACAGCCTGTACCTCAAGCGCAAGTCGGTTCACGGCACGCTGGTGGGCAGTCTGTCGGGCGCCATGCCGCCAGTGATCGGTTACGTTGCCGTAACCAACAGCTTCGACATGGCCGCGCTGACGTTGCTGGTGATGTTCAGCCTGTGGCAGATGCCGCATTCCTACGCCATCGCGATCTTCCGCTTCAACGATTACCTGGCCGCATCGATTCCGGTGTTGCCAGTGAAGCGCGGGATCCAAGTGGCCAAGAAGCACATCCTGCTCTACATCCTGGCGTTCCTCGTAGCGACCTTGATGCTGACCTTCAGCGGTTACGCTGGCATGAGCTATCTCGCGGTGGCTGCGGCCATGGGCATGTACTGGTTGTACATGGCCTGGACCGGCTACAAGGCAGTGGATGACACGGTCTGGGCACGCAAGCTGTTCGTGTTCTCGATCTTCACCATCACTGCGTTGAGCGTCATGATGTCCCTGGACTTCAAGGTGCCTGCAGAGTTGCTGCTGACGTACGCGCCGTAAGGTTCGAGGCTTGAAGAAGAACCCCGCACATTGAGAGATGTGCGGGGTTTTTTGTTGGGTGCTATTCAAGGTTGAGCGTGTCTTTGGGAAACGACTGTCTGCTTATAAAGAGATTTCCTACCTTCAGAAAACTTTTCATTAGTTAGGATCCCAGGGGCTATTTTCTAATGGGGCAGGTTTGGATGAAAAAGCGCGATCTGTTTGCGGAGTTAATGCAGGGCGTCGCAGAGATGGCGGCTCACCGTGAAAATGTGGCGAAGGATGCCTTAGCGGCCGGTTGCTATCACTTCGTGAAACACCTAGATTTGGATCCAACTATGTCGATGGCCTGCCACAAATCGAATCTCCGGCAATCATCTGTCTTAACCTGCGGTTCTTCATGCACTGATCATAAGGCTGGGCGAAATGACTGAGAGGATGACCTGCGACGAGCGTTTTATTGCCCTGGCCCAAGAGCTGAACTACGACATTTATGGTGAGAACACCGCCGGCGGCAATTACGCGCCGCTGATCCGTCATCATGATGAGCTGTACATCAGCGGCATGGTGCCGCGCACTAACGGCAAGATTCAGTACCCGGGGCGTGTCGGCCTGGAGTTGAACCTCAAGGATGCGCAAGCCGCTGCGAGCATCAGTGCGATGCGTTGCCTGGCGCTGATCGTCGATGCCGTCGGTTCGCTGGACAAGATCAAAGCGTTGTTGCGGGTCACTGTTTACGTGAAGTCGACGCCGGACTTCGTTGACCTGAGTGAAGTGGCCAACGGTGCCTCGGACGTGTTCAGTCATGTACTCGGCGATGCCGGCCGGCACACGCGCACCACGGTCGGTGTGTATCAGTTACCGAAGAACGCGGCGATTGAAGTGGACATGATTGTAGCGTTGCACCCTTCGGCTTGAGGTTGGTTTAGCGGCTTGCCCTCACCCTAACCCTCTCCCGGAGGGAGAGGGGACTGACCGAGGTGTCTTGCGCTATACATCGACCTGAGAGATTGAGGCGATTGTGGATTCGGCGCAGCACTTTCATTTCGGTGCATCTCTTGAATATCTCCAGATCGGCTCCCTCTCCCTCGGGAGAGGGCTGGGCGGCGTTCCGATGAGGGGATGGGATTTACGCCATTCCACTAATCCCCGCCGAAAACCAAAAAGCCCCGCACTGAATCTCAGTGCGGGGCTTTTTTCGTACAGCGGCCGCGCTATTACTGCGCGGCGATGCTGTACCCATCAAATGCAGTCTGCTGTTGGAGCGCGGTGATGATGTTCTTGCGGTTTACCGCCTGCTCGGTGCCGGCGTTGTCGAGGAACGTTTCGCTTTCCAGCTCCGCTTCTTCGCCTTCACCGACGAAAGTGAAACCGAGGAACTCCAGCGCTGCACGGTCTACGTTCAGACGCGAGCGTGGCGTGCGCAGCGGCAGGGTCACGCTGATGCCGTCCTTGCTGATGGTGAAGATTTCGACTTCTTTCTTCTTCGCCGCTTTGCTCTTGCCGCCGCTCGGATTGCTGATCGCCTGGTGGGTCTGGTTCAGCACCTTGAGGGCCAGGCCGTACACGATTTCCTGGAACGCCGGATCGTCCTTGAAGCTGGACAGAATGCGGCCGATCGAGAACTTGCTGCTGAGGTCTTCAAGAGCAGCGAGGTCGGCGGCTTCGGCGTCTTTCAGCGCCTTGAGTTCGCCCATCAGCTCGTAGGCCTTGTCGTCATCGAAGCTGTCGTGAGCCTGACGGATCGCCGCGCGCAGCTCGCGGATCTGGTCGCTTTCGCGGGTCGACTGGAACGCGTCCAGGACCATCTCGCTGATGATTTTGGCTTGTGGCAGGTGTTGTGAAAGATTGATGGAGTTTTCGTATTCCGCTTTGGACGATTCGGTGACTACGGATTCAGCGGTGTTGAAATCGGACATTGAAATTTCACTACTTTTTAACTTGAGTGGAGATGAGAAAACCCAAGGGCTTTTTCAGGCCGACTAATTTAGGGGAGCGCGGCGGCGTTGTCACGGAGCAACGGGCCGGCGGTCTCAACTATTTGCCGGGGCTGTTCAAATTCATTGAACGCATCATCCACTGTTCGGCGGTTTGCTGATCCGTCGGTAGTGAGAAGCGGAACGTCGCGCCGCGCTCGCTGACCTCCAGCAATTGAATGTCTCGCCCATGCAATTGCAGGATGCGGTGCACGATACGCAGGCCCAGCCCCCCGTCACGCCGTGCGCCACCGATATTGAACGGGCGCAGGAACAAGCCTTCGCGCAACTCGGGAGCGATACCGGGGCCGGTGTCACTGACCGTCACGTCGACCAAAGTCCCTTGGGGTTTCAGATCGAACTCGATCTCGCCGCCCTGAGGTGTATGCCGTAAAGCATTGTCCACCAGATTGGTCAGCACTCGTTCGATCAACCCGAGGTCGGCGCAGACCGTTGGCAGGTTCGGCACAAAATGGGCCTTGAGTTCGACCTGCCGCGCTTCCGCCGTCAGTTCGAATTTCTGGAAGATGTCCTGCACCAGATCGATAAGCGAAAAACGCTCCAGCACCGGTTGTACAAAGCCGTGTTCCAGTCGCACCAGTTCCAGCAGCGATTGCGCCAGACCGCCGACCTTGCGGCTCTGATCCAGAGCGATGCCGAGATAGCGGCGGCGTTCTTCGGCCGACAGCGTGGCGTCTTTCAATTGCAGGGTTTCCAGATAACCGTGCAGCGAAGCCAGCGGAGTGCGCAAGTCATGGGAAATATTCGCTACCAACTCGCGGCGCTCCTGATCCTGTCGCGTAAGCGAGCGCCATTGTTCGCCGAGGCGATTTTGCATTTGCCGGAACGCTGCATCGAGCAGGGCGATTTCGTCCGGATCGGCGGTTTTATCCACAGGTGTCGTGAGGCGCTGAGGTGACGGCGCCCCGTCAATGTCGAAGCGGCTGACGGTTTCGGTCAATCTGCGCAGTGGCCGGGTGATCAGATTGAATGCTGTCAGGCCGGCGATCAGGCACAACAAAGCGACCAGTCCGATTGAAAGCAATGCGGTGTTGAGTGCGGCGCTGGTGGCGCCTCGCTCGGCATAGCGATCATGAGCTTCGCTCAGCAGGACTACGTACAGATAGCCGGCGGCTTTGCCATTGACCTGCAATGGCGCGGCGCTGAACACCTTGCGCCCATCAACACTGCGCGGGTCATCGCCGAGGATCGGCAACGGCCCGTCATTGAGCAGTTGGCGAATCGGCACCAGATCGATCTGCTGGCGGCGTATCCGCCCTTCGGGCGCAGCACTTCCGACAATCCGCCCCTCGGTGTCGAGCAGATACACCTCGACACTCGGGTTGACCAACATCAACTGGCTGAACAGTTCGCGCACGGCACCGGGCATCAGACCGTTGCTGTCCATCAGCACCGTGTCGTGGGCGATGTGTTGCGCCAGATCTCGTGACAGGCCTTGTACCACTTCCAGCTCATGCATGTGACTTGAGCGCACCTGCAGCCATGCCGATGTGCCGCAGCACACCAACAGCAGCACGGCGAATACCACGGACAGGCGCTGCGTCAGGGTCAGTTTCATGGCTGCTCGGTACCGAATTTATAGCCACGACCCCACACGGTGAGGATGCGAGAGGGCTGGGCCGGGTCTTTTTCGATCTTCGCCCGCAGGCGATTGATGTGGGTGTTGACCGTGTGTTCGTAACCTTCGTGGCTGTAACCCCAGACCGCGTTGAGCAGGTCCATGCGCGAGAAAACCTTGCCCGGTTGGCGGGCGAAGAAATACAACAGGTCGAACTCCCGTGGCGTGAGGTCCATACGCTGAGCGTCGAGGCTGACTTCGCGGGTGATCGGATCGATGGTCAGGCCATCGAGGCTCAAACTGCCGGCGTCCATCTTCAGATTGCGTGCCATGGCATCGACACGACGCAGCAGGGCTTTGACCCGAGCCACCAGTTCGAGCATCGAAAACGGCTTGGCAAGGTAATCGTCGGCGCCCAGTTCCAGACCAAGGATGCGGTGCAATTCGCTGGAGCGGGCGCTGGTGATGATGATCGGTGTGTAACGCGCCATCGCCCGGGCACGGCGGCAGATTTCCAGACCGTCGACCCCCGGCAGCATCAGGTCGAGGATGAGTGCATCCCAGTGACCTTGCTGCAGCAGGCGCATGCCCTCGTCGCCGTCGGCGCTGTGTGTGACCTCGAATTGTTCGTCCCGCAGATGCAGGCAAATCAGGTCGGCGATGTGTTGGTCATCCTCGACCACAAGGATGCGTTTGGTCTGTTCCATGAAGCTCAATCCTTCGGCGCGATAAGCGCATTGTGCGGGTTTTCCTCCGGGCGAGTTATCACGAATTCGTTAACTCCCCGTGAGGATTTGGCGATCAATCCAAGCCTAGGCTGTGTTCCATGAAGGGCATCTGGAATTTTTGGAGACGGCCATGTTTTCACGGCGGCAGATTCTGTTAGCGGGCGGCGGGCTGGGGGTTGCAGCCCTGGTCGCGGGTGTATTGCCAAAATTGTCGACTGCCACGGCAGTGATCAGCGAGGCCCATGCGGACGAGGCGTTCGAAGTGACGCACAGCGACAGTGAATGGCACTCGATCCTGAGCGACGAGCAATACCAGATCCTGCGTGAGGAAGGCACCGAACGGGCCTACACCAGCGCGCTTAACAACGAACACCGCACTGGCACGTTTGCCTGCGCCGGCTGCGATCTGGCGCTGTTTTCATCCTCGACCAAATTCGACAGTCGCACCGGCTGGCCGAGTTTCTGGGCACCACTGGAACACGCGGTGGCGACACGTCAGGACCGCTCGTTCGGCATGTCCCGCGACGAAGTTCACTGTCGCCGCTGCGGTGGTCATCTGGGTCATGTTTTCGATGACGGTCCCAAGCCCACCGGCCTGCGCTACTGCATGAACGGCCTGGCGATGACCTTCCAGGCCGTGGCGGCTTGAGTCATGACCCGCTCGCGATCTTCACTTCAGACAGGACGAATTTATGTGGCTCTTGGTTCTCGCTTATCTCGGTGGTGTGCTGACGATCGTCAGCCCGTGCATCCTGCCGGTGCTGCCTTTTGTCTTCGCTCGCACCGGTCAGCCGTTTATCAAAAGTGGCTTGCCGCTGCTGGCGGGGATGGCGGTGACCTTTGCGCTCGTCGCCTCATTGGCAGCGGTGGGCGGCGGTTGGGTGGTGCAAGTCAATCAGTACGGGCGCTGGCTCGCGTTGCTGTTCGTTGCCCTGTTCGGGCTGACCTTGCTGCTGCCGCGTGTAGCCGAGCGTCTGACCCGGCCGCTGGTGTCGGCCGGCAGTCGTCTGTCGGAGGCCGCCGGGCAGGACAATCGCCCGCGTCCCGGCGCTTCGTTTCTGATCGGGGTCGCGACGGGGCTGCTGTGGGCACCTTGCGCCGGGCCGATCCTGGGGCTGATTCTGACCGGCGCCGCGTTGCAAGGGGCAAGCATCGCCACCACGCTGTTGTTGCTCGCCTACGCGGCGGGTGCCGCCACCTCGTTGGCCGCGGCGCTGTTGCTCGGCGGTAAGGTTTTTGTGCTGATGAAGCGCTCGATCGGTACCGGTGAGTGGATTCGTCGTGGTCTCGGCGCCTTGATGTTGGCCGGCGTCGCGGCCATTGCACTGGGGCTCGATACCGGGGCCCTGGCACGGTTATCGACGGCGTCTACCGGAGGTCTGGAACAGGCGTTGGTCGGCAAGCTTTCGACCCGTTCTGCCCGCGCAAACGGCACGATGATGACGCAGGTTCCCGCTGAGGAAGGCGCTGCGAACGGCAGCATGATGGCCGCTGGCGGTGCGATGAAAATGGCCGCGAAGGCGCCGGGGACTTTACCGGTCGAGGGTCAGTTGCCGCCGCTTGATGGCGCCGTGCAATGGCTCAATTCACCGCCGCTGGATGTTCAGGCATTGAAAGGCAAAGTGGTACTGGTGGATTTCTGGACCTACTCCTGCATCAACTGTCTGCGCACTTTGCCGTACGTCAAAGCCTGGGCTGAGAAATATCGCGATCAAGGTCTCGTAGTAATCGGTGTACACGCACCGGAGTTCGCCTTCGAACGTGATGTGGGCAACGTCACCAAAGCCATGAAAGAACTGGGTATCAACTACCCGGTCGCCATCGATAATGACTACAGGATCTGGCGTGCTTTCAACAACGAATATTGGCCAGCACATTACTTTGCCGACGCTCAGGGACGGATTCGTTACCACCATTTTGGCGAAGGGGACTACGCCGAGTCGGAACGCGTCATACAACAGTTGCTGCGTGAAGCAGGTGCGAAAACCGTGGCCGATGGTTTGATCGACACAGATGCCAAGGGCGTGCAACTGGCGCCGGACATGAATGAAGTGCAGTCGCCGGAAACCTATGTCGGCTACCAACGTGCGGAACATTTCGTACCGGAAACCGGCCTCGTGCCTGACAAGGTCGCATCCTATAACCCGCCAGCCAATCTGACCCTGAATGACTGGAGCCTCGCCGGCCAATGGTCGGTGAGTGCTGAGCGTGCCACGGCCAGTGCGCCGGCCAGTCGCATCGTTTATCGCTTCCATGCCCGCGACTTGCATCTGGTGCTCGGCCCGGCAGCGGACGGCAAACCTGTGCGCTTCAAGGTGATGATCGATGGCCAGATTCCGGGCAAGGCCCATGGCGTCGATGTCGCTCCTGACGGCACTGGCCGTGTGACCGAACAGCGCTTGTATCAACTGGTGCGGCAAAACGACGGCGTGCAGGACCGAACCTTCACCATCGAATTTCTCGACCCGGGCGTATCAGCTTACGCCTTTACCTTCGGTTGATCAGGAGTCCTTGAAATGAAAATCACATGGCGTCGCGTGTTGTTGGGAGTTGCAGTGGCCGGAGTGATTGGCCAGGTTTCGGCGTTCTCCTTTGGGGGCGAGGATGCTGTGCTGATTCCGCCACCAACTCTTGATGAAGTGACCCAGGCGCACAGCGAAACCGCAGTGTTCGCCGGTGGTTGCTTCTGGGGTGTGCAGGGTGTTTTCCAGCATGTCAAAGGCGTGCAGAAAGCCGTCTCGGGTTACGCCGGCGGCGCGGCCGACACGGCGGAATATGAGCGTGTCAGCGAAGGCGATACCGGCCACGCAGAATCCGTGCAGGTCACCTTCGACCCGACTCAGGTGAGCTATGGCAGCCTGTTGCAGATCTACTTCTCGGTGGCCCATAACCCGACAGAACTCAATCGCCAAGGCCCGGACAGCGGCACGCAATATCGCTCGGCACTGTTCCCGGTCAACGCCGAGCAGCAGAAGGTCGCGCAGGCCTACATCGCCCAACTGGATGCAGCTCATGCCTACAGCAAACCCATTGTCACCAAACTGGAAAGCTACAACGGCTTCTATCCGGCAGAGGACTACCACCAGGATTTCCTGACCGAGCATCCGAGCTATCCCTACATCGTGATCAACGACATGCCGAAGGTGGCGAATCTGAAGCAGGTGTTTGCGCAGCGTTATCAGGAAAAACCGGTGTTGGTGAAGGACGGGTCTTGATCAAGGCTCGTTATTTGAGCCTCGGTCGCTCCATGGCAATCACTGACGTCTCGAAACCCAGGCTGGCAAAAAAAGCCTCGGCTCCTTCTCGCCCGGCACGCAGTACCCAGGTGATGTCGGGGTTATCGCCCATGACATGTTTAACCAGTCTGCGGCCAATGCCTGCGCGCCGATGCTGGCCATAGACCACGACCATCGAAAGATAGCCGTTGCACAAACCATCGCTGATGCCTCGGGCGAAGCCGACGACCTGGGTGTCGTGCAGGGCAATTACCGTGCGTTGAGAGTTCTGGATGAGTTGCGCGAAATGTTCGCTGGAACCGGTTCGGTGAGCCCAGCCGTTTTGGCCGAGGAACAGTCGTACCGGCTCCACTTCGTCAGGCCGCAGGTCGCGTACGGTCAGATTGTTATTCATCTACGGTTCGACTCCTTGTCGGTTGTCGCTCGATATCATTATCTGCCCCACGTCTGCATCGCAAATTCGACGAAGCGGCGCAGCTTTGGCAGGCGATAGCGATCCGGCGCATAAAGCAAATGCAGGGGACGGCTGGGCGGTTGATAGTCGGGAACGACGGTCACCAGTTTGCCGTCGCGCAGATCCTGTTCCACCAGCGCATCGGGCAGCATCACGATGCCCATGCCGGTGCGTGCGGCCTGGTGCAACCCGGCGGAAGTGTTCATCAGCATCGGCCCGCTGACGTCGACGAGAATTTCTCCCTCCGGGCCGCTGAGGCGCCAGCGTTTTTCCACCGATTGCCAATCGTCGCCGGCAGGGTAGGCGAACGACAGGCAGTCGTGTTGTTGCAAATCTTCAGGGGTTTGCGGCATGCCGCGCCGGGCCACGTATTGCGGGGAGGCACAGACAGTCAGTGTGTAATCGATCAGAGGACGGGCGATCAGGTTTGATTCTTCGAAATGGCCCAGCCGAAAGGCTACGTCGAGGCCGCTTTCCAGCAAGTCTGGACGACTGTTGGTCAGCACCACATCCATTTTGACCTGCGGATATTGCAGGGAAAAGTCGCTGAGCGCCGGTGCCAGGCGTTCTACGCCAAAGGTCAGTGGCGCGGTAATGCGCAACAGGCCACGGGGCTCATCGAGTGCTTGTTCCGCCAGGCGTTCGGAGTCAGCCACCAGTCCCAAGACATCCAGACAACGCTGGTAGTAAACGCTGCCGAATTCGGTAAGACGCTGGCGTCGAGTCGTGCGCTGCAACAGTTGCACACCGAGCCGCTGCTCCAGCGCGCGCAGGTGATTGCCAACCATGGTCGTCGACATGTCGCACTGCAACGCGGCCGCCGTCATGCTCCCGGCTTCGACGACTTTGACGTACACGCTCATCGACTGGAACAGGTCCATTATCAAGCTCAGCTTTTAAATGAATGAAGTTTTGCCGAGTTTATCCAGTTTCGGTGGTTAACCATACTGCCAGCACACCGATCTTCACTGGAGTTTGAAGTCATGACCGCCGCCCTGATGAACACCTACCAACCGCTGGCCCTGAGTTTCACTAAAGGCCTGGGCACTCGCCTGTGGGATCAGGCGGGTCGCGAGTATCTGGATGCGGTTGCCGGTGTGGCGGTGACCAACGTCGGCCACTCGCACCCGCGGATCGTTTCGGCGATCAGCGAGCAGGCCGGGTTGCTGCTGCACACGTCGAATCTGTACAGCATTGACTGGCAGCAACAATTGGCCAAACGGCTGACCGAGCTGTCGGGGATGGAGCGTGCGTTCTTCAATAACTCTGGCGCCGAGGCTAATGAAACGGCGCTGAAACTGGCGCGTTTATACGGCTGGCGCAAAGGCATTGAGCAGCCGCTGGTAGTGGTCATGACCAACGCGTTCCACGGCCGCACACTTGGCACCTTGTCGGCCAGCGATGGCCCGGCGGTGCGCCTGGGTTTCAACGAATTGCCGGGGGATTTCGTCAAAGTGCCGTTCGGTGATCTCGCAGCGCTGGAACAGGTGCAGCAAAAACACGGTGAGCGGATCGTGGCGATTCTGGTCGAGCCAATCCAGGGCGAAAGCGGTGTGCAGCTTGCGCCGCCGGGTTACTTGAAAGCGTTACGCGAGCTGTGCAATCGCCATGCGTGGCTACTGATGCTTGATGAAATCCAGACTGGCATCGGCCGCACCGGCCGCTGGTTTGCGTTCCAACATGAAGGCATCGTCCCGGATGTCATGACATTGGCCAAAGGACTGGGCAACGGTGTGCCGATCGGCGCGTGCCTGGCCCGGGGCTGGGCGGCGGATCTGTTTACGCCCGGGAGCCATGGAAGCACTTTCGGCGGCAATCCGCTGGCGTGCCGGGTCGGTTGCACGGTGCTGGACATCATCGAAGAACAGGGCCTGCTGGAAAACGCCAGGATTCAGGGGGAACGGCTATTAACTCGCCTGCGCGCAGAGCTCGCGGACAATCCCAACGTGCTGGCGATTCGCGGGCAGGGCTTGATGATCGGGATCGAGCTGAAACAACCGGTGCGTGATCTAACGCTGATCGCGGCGCGGGATCACGGGCTGTTGATCAACGTCACGCGGGGCAAAACGATACGGCTGCTGCCACCGTTGACGATTGATGAGCGGGAGGTGGATATGATTGTCCGAGGTGTGGGATGTGTCGTTCAGTCGTGACGATTTTCACTCTTCGATCAAATGTCTGACTTTGGCTTTTCCTGCGCGCATTTCGCCGATCGATTTGATCAACCGGTCGGCGTTTGCGGATGAGCTCATCAAGTAGGCTGTTTCTTCGAGTGTGCTGTTTTCGCTAAGAGGCATCATCACGACAGGCTCAGATTCTTGTCGGGATTGCGAAGTTAGGTCTCGATCCTCGCTGGATGCCAAGAACGTATGGAGGTGAGTACAGGATGACAAGGCGACACCTACTAGTGGCTGTTTCGCAGAAAGGCTTACTGCGAGCACCTTCAGTATCACTTGAGAACGCTGGAGACGTTTCTGAGAAGGTTGTAATCCTTGTCCACTGTCTCGGGCAGTGAGAAACCGCCGCGTTGTCGGCATTCGGCATTCCCGGTGTAGGAAAAAACTATGGCTAGTCCGGATAATCCGCCAGATCCGGCGCCAGCATCCGCGTCTTCGCCTTGCCATTCGAATTGTGCTGAATGATCTCGCGCGGCTGCCCCTGTTCATTGAAAAACACCTGACCGATCCCCGCCGAATTCCATAAGCGTTCACCTGCCTCAGCATGTTCCGGCGTATACGGCACGATGCGCATGCGTCGGCGTTTGGTGAGCCAGTTCAGCGGTGAGCGTGGCGAGTAGAGCCAGCGGTTGAGGCGGTCGAACCATTCCAGCAGGGTTTTCGGAAACTCGTTTTTGATCCCGCTGCTGGTGATCTGCCAGATTCGCGGCCCGGCCTTGCGGTGTCGGATAAGTACTTCGTAGACGAAGGAATAATGCACATCGCCCGACAGCACCACGTAGTTACCCGGTGTGCGCGAGTGGCGGAAAATATTCAGGATCACCTGCGCCGCACCGCGATGGGCCATCCAGTTTTCCGCGTCGACCAGCAGCGGAAAACCGCACCAACTGAAGACTTTTTGCACGGTTTCAATCAGCTTCACGCCGAAGATCGGCGCCGGGGAAACGATGATCGCTGACGGGTGATCGAGCAGTTCCTGTTGCAGTTCGCTCAGCGCCTCCCAATCGAGCAGGCCCGAGGGCTGCTTGAGCGCCATCTCACTGCGCCAGCGGCGGGTACGGGTGTCGATGACTACCAGCGCCGGACTGCTCGGCAGGACGAAATGCCATTGCTGAAAGCGCAGCAAATCATCGATCAGAGCATCTTGCACCGGGCTGTCGAGATACTGGTCATCACCGCTGGCGCTCAGTCCCAGTGTTTTCTCCAAAACATCCTTGAAGGCATCGGGATTGTTGCCCCAGCCCTGACACAACATATAGGCGATCAACGCGTTGCCGATGATGCGTTTGGAGAACGGATGGCCGTAGGCCGTTTCCTCCCATTGCGCAGACAGGTTCCAGTCATCGGTGATGTCGTGATCGTCGAAAATCATCAGGCTCGGCAGATGCGCGAGCGCGCGGGCGACCTTGCCCAATCCAGCCTTGAAGGCATCGATGCGAGTCTGTTCGAGGGTATAGCGCTTGAGGCGTTCGGGCGTCAGTTCAGGCGCTTGCGGATCGATCAGCGACCAGGCCGTCGGCGACCACACCAGCAAGTACATCGCCATGACTTCGGCGAAGGTCACCAGGTGATTGTCAGCGCTGCTGCTGGTGAAAATCGGCTTACGCGCACCGCCGAAAAATCGCTCGCGCAATGTCTCGTTGCTCTCCAGCGCCGGTAACAAATCCGCACGGTGGTAGTAACTGGCCGGGTGTTCGTAGAGCTTGGCGCTGTCGCTGACTACCGCGCCTTCGAGGTGTTCGTCGAACAGGCCGAGCCTTTCGATCAGGGCATGAATCGCCCGCAGCATCGGACCAGCCACATCGTCGGCGTAGATCTGGTCGCCGCTCATCATCAACAGGGCCGGACGTTGTTGCGGGTCGGTTGCCGTCGCCAGCAATTGGTCGACGCACAGCAAACCATCCGCCGCCGGGTGATGCGGTTTGCGGCAGGAGCCGTGTAGCAGTTGATCGATCCGTGAGCGCAGAACGAAGTTCGGGCTGGTCGCATCGCCGTACAGCAGATGCGGCGCCCAGTCGGCGATGCCCTCAGCGTTGTCGATCAGCAGGTCATAGGCGATATGCGTATCGCAGGGCAGGGTGTTATCGAGAGAAACATCGATGAGATGAACAAACGCCTGACGGCCTACCGGGATAACGTTGCATTTCTCTGCGTCGAGAGGAATGTCTCCTACCCCTTGCAGGCGCAAGGTCAGCGCCAGTGGCCGCGTGCCGACCAGCCACATGACCATGCGCGTAGGCTCCAGCCGTCGCAACAGCGGGCCGGCCAGGACAGGAGGCAGCGGGATCAGGTCAGCGGGTGTCGAAGACATCGAGGGCAAAGCTCAAGGCGCACAGGCCGGCGATGATAGCGCAGGCGGCGCCTTGATCCCTTAAATCAGCCTTAAGAGTCGGCTTTTTGCAGTTTCAGCGCCAACAAACGCCATTGAGCAGGCAGCGCGTCAACTCGCGGCTGCTCTTGCACCGAGCAATCGAAACGGTAGGTGACATCGTCGCCGTTCATGTTGCGCGCGGTGACGGTGTTGTTGAAGGTGTATACCTGATCCTTGAAGCGGTGGCTGACCAAGGCTTTGCTGTCAGCAAAACGCGCCGACGCGGGAAAGCGCAACGTACTGGTCACAAACGGGCTGCACATGACATACGCGATCATCGACTTGTCGGCCTGGGCGTCGCCGCGCAATTTCTTGTTCAGCGCTGCCAGGGCCATGCGACCGTCATAGTCGCTTTGATCCAGCACGGTCTGTAACCCGATCGATTTCGGCGCCCGGCTGGCGTAGTTCGGCAGCAATGCGGAGTCGGCGGGAGAGGGCGTGTCGTCCGGCTCGATGGCAGCAAAAGCCGGCGCATCTTTCAGTTCGGCGGCGGGTGTGACTGCCTCGGCTTCAGGCAATAGAGAGGTCGGCTCGGTGACTTGCGTGTTTTCAGCCTGCGCCGGCTCGTAGTCATGCGACGAAGGGAACAACGACAACGTGATCGACAGCACCACCATCGCCACAATGAAGCCGCCCGCTGCGCCGACGATGTTGCCGTAGACAATATTCCAGCTACCGCGGTTCTTGACCACCCAGCGCCACATGAACCCCCACACCGCGACAAACGCCAGAAAACGCAGAAACTCCATTTGATCCTTTCCTTAAACCTTCAAAACCTGAAATCAACGCACGCCCAAGGTGAACGCTGACGATGGGCGGCAAGATAACAAAACAGACGTGTAATGCCAGTGGCGATAGCGGTGCTCAGTGAAAATTGAGCGCGAAAAACGCCAGCGTCGTCACACCCGCAGCCAATCCACAGATGCCAGCGAAAAGTTGCCGGGCCAACGGATGCTCGGGCTGAGGGCGCCTGACCAGCCACATCCAGACGCCCGCCAACACGCCGAACGTGGTGATCATTTGCAACACGCTACTGGCAAGATTTTCCGGTGAAGGAGAAACGTGCGCCGGGAAAAGGCCCGAACAGATCACCGAAAAAATCATCGCTACGATGAAGCCGCTGGCGGCACCCGCCAGGTTGGCGAGGATCAGGTTCCAGGCACCACGGGTCTGCACGACCCAAGCCCAAACGGCTGCCCAGACGAAAAAGTACAACACGGCCATCAAGGTGTTTCTCCCTCTGAAAATTGACTCCATCGAGGCGCTGGCGACCTCGTTACTGGCAGTGGACGGCAAGATAGCAAAATAGTAGCTTCGCGCCATCGCTCTTATCTGTAATGGACTACCTATGCCTGTCAGAACTCATTTTTTGCGCCTGTTCTGCGCAATCACAATTACCGTCGCAATAACCCCCGCATTCGCCGCTGTGCAAGAACATCCGGAAAACAGCTGGAAGTATTACGCCGGCAACTGCCAGCGCGTGCTGGAAAAAATGGCCGACGTACAAAGCGGTCGGACCACGGCCTACGACGTGATGTTTGCCCTGGAAAGCAACCTGCAGATCATGAATGAACACCGCTCCAACCTGACGCCCAATCACTTGGGCTCGCGAGAATTCGCCGAATGCGAAAACTTTGCGGGCCAGGCTGAATCAATCATTGCCCAAGGCAAAGCCGAGTTCGCCGCGAAAATGCAAGGTGCTGCGGAGCAAGGTCGCATCGCCCACCAGAACTCCCCCGAATACCAACGCGCCCGCGCCCTCGGCTACAGCGACGTCGGCGACATCTCCTTCCTGAAACTGCACGAAGACACAGACGGTGAAGCACGCCTGAAAACCATGTTGATCACCGTCGACGAAATCTGCGGCCAATACTTCCGCGCCACGCAATACGTGAAACCGTATGTGATCTATACGGTCCGGCCTTCTGACGGCGGTTGTGGTGAGGTGAAACGCGTAGCGGTGGTTGGCGGCCGATCGGTGGAGAAGGGCGATTACATTGATGAGAAGGGCGAATTTCAGTATCTGGGCTGGAAAAAGCTTGTCGGCGCCGATGGCTTCCCGACGGATATCCGCGTGCTGAAAGTCCGTCGTTGAACCAAAGAAATACCGGGATGTTTTCTTGAAGATGAGGATGGACAGATGATCGACTTCAACAACAAAGGCTTCTTCAAACTCAAGCAGAACGATGAGTACGCCGAACGCGTAAGCGCGCTGCTGCTGGATGGCGAAGAAGTGATCGACTCTTACAAGGCCATGCGTGACGGCGTGGTGTTTACCAACAAACGCATCATCGCGGTCAACGTTCAGGGGATTACCGGCAGCAAGAAGGATTTCACGTCCTTGCCGTACAAGAACATCGTCGCCTACTCGGTGGAAACCTCGGGCACCTTCGATCTGGATTCGGAGCTGGAGATTTACTTCTCGTCACTGGGGAAGGTGAAGTTCGAATTCACCGGGAAGACCTCGATGGTGGAGATCTCCAAGTACATCTCGAAGCATCTGCTGTAACGGCTCAGCCCATTACAAGATGTCTTTCAAATAGCCCTTGAGCGCAAGGAGCGGCTGATCCAGCTGCTCCAGCGAACGCGCCTCGCTGAAGTCAGCGGATAACTTGTGCAACTCGCGCCCCAGCGGTTTTTCGACACCGCCCAAGGCATCCATCGCCAGCCCCAGGCATTCATTCATCTTGAACTGAATGGTCTCGACATCCCCGCGCCGCACCAATAGTTCGAAAATGTCTTTCTGGTAATCACCCATGACCATGTCGTCCCGCAGGATCGGGCTCAGGCCTTCTTCCTCGTAAGCGAGTTTGAGAGAGAAAAGGGCGACTGTTTCCAGTGACGTTTCCATGGGTGGGTCCTTGGGGTTTCGGTTAACCAAGTAGCGGTGAATCAAAAGATCGCAGCCTGCGGCAGCTCCTACAACAGCAGCCACTTTCGAGCAGACGAAAAAAAAGGCCTTGCTAAGCAAGACCTTTCTTAATTTTGGTGCCCCGAGGGAGACTCGAACTCCCACTCCTTTCGAAAACGGATTTTGAATCCGCCGCGTCTACCAATTCCGCCATCAGGGCTCAATGGCGGCGAAGTATAGAGATGAGATTACCGTCGGTCAATCAGGTACATAGAGAATTTTCGATATTTCCGCTAGACTTTCCGGCCCTGCTAGACGAACCCCATCATGCGCGTTGCTGACTTTACTTTCGAGCTCCCTGATTCGCTGATCGCCCGCCACCCTTTGGCCGAGCGTCGCGGTAGTCGCCTGCTGACCCTTGACGGGCCTAGCGGCGCCCTCGCACACCGTCAATTCACTGATTTGCTTGAGCATTTGCGCCCGGGCGATTTGATGGTGTTCAACAATACCCGGGTGATTCCGGCGCGGCTGTTCGGGCAGAAAGCGTCCGGCGGCAAGCTGGAAATTCTCGTTGAGCGGGTGCTCGATACGCACCGCGTGCTGGCCCATGTGCGTTCCAGCAAGTCGCCGAAGCCGGGTTCGAAGATCCTTATCGATGGCGGTGGCGAAGCCGAAATGCTCGCGCGTCACGATGCGTTGTTCGAGCTGGGCTTCGCTGAAGAAGTGTTGCCGTTGCTCGATCGTGTCGGGCACATGCCGTTGCCTCCTTATATAGACCGCCCGGACGAAGGCTCGGATCGCGAGCGTTATCAGACCGTGTACGCCGAGAAACTCGGTGCGGTGGCGGCGCCGACGGCGGGGCTGCATTTCGATCAGTCGCTGATGGAAGCGATTGCCGCCAAGGGCGTCGAGACCGCATTCGTCACGCTGCACGTGGGCGCGGGGACGTTCCAGCCGGTGCGCGTCGAGAAGCTTGAAGATCACCACATGCACACCGAGTGGCTGGAAGTCGGCCAGGACGTGGTCGATGCAGTCGTGGCGTGCCGTGCGCGCGGTGGTCGAGTGATTGCGGTCGGCACCACCAGCGTGCGTTCGCTGGAAAGTGCCGCACGCGATGGCGTGCTCAAGCCGTTCAGTGGCGACACCGATATCTTTATCTTCCCGGGCCGGCCGTTCCATGTGGTCGACGCCTTGGTGACCAATTTCCATTTGCCGGAATCGACGCTGTTGATGCTGGTTTCGGCATTTGCCGGTTATCCCGAGACCATGGCCGCCTACAAGGCCGCCGTCGACAACGGTTACCGCTTTTTCAGCTACGGTGATGCGATGTTCATCACCCGTAATCCCGCACCTACTGCCCCTAAAGAAACCGGCCCAGAGGAAACAGAATGAGTCGCGAATGTCGCATGTCCTTTGAACTTCTGGCCACCGATGGCAAGGCCCGGCGTGGTCGCCTGACCTTCCCGCGTGGCACCGTCGAGACCCCAGCGTTCATGCCGGTGGGCACCTACGGCACGGTCAAGGGCATGTTGCCGCGTGACATCGTTGCCACTGGCGCAGAAATCATTCTCGGCAACACCTTCCACCTGTGGCTGCGCCCTGGCACCCAAGTGATCAAGGAACACGGCGACCTACACGATTTCATGCAGTGGAAAGGCCCGATCCTCACCGACTCCGGTGGCTTCCAGGTGTTCAGCCTCGGCGCGATGCGCAAGATCAAGGAGGAGGGCGTGACCTTCGCCTCCCCGGTCGACGGCGCCAAAGTGTTCATGGGCCCGGAAGAATCGATGCAGGTGCAGCGTGATCTCGGCTCCGACATCGTGATGATCTTCGACGAATGCACGCCGTACCCGGCTGACGAAGACGTCGCGCGCGTGTCGATGGAACTGTCGCTGCGCTGGGCTCAGCGTTCGAAAAATGCCCACGGTGACAACACCGCGGCGCTGTTCGGCATCGTGCAGGGCGGCATGCACCAGGATCTGCGCATGCGCTCGCTGGAAGGCCTCGACAAGATCGGCTTCGATGGTCTGGCCATCGGCGGTCTGTCGGTGGGCGAGCCGAAGCACGAGATGATCAAAGTCCTGGATTATCTGCCGGGCATGATGCCGGCTGACAAACCTCGTTACCTTATGGGCGTTGGCAAACCGGAAGATCTGGTTGAGGGTGTGCGCCGCGGTGTGGACATGTTCGATTGCGTGATGCCAACCCGTAATGCCCGCAATGGGCATCTGTTCATTGATACCGGCGTGCTGAAGATCCGTAACGCGTTCCATCGCCATGATGAATCGCCGCTGGATCCGACCTGCGATTGCTATACCTGCCAGAACTTCTCCCGCGCTTATCTGCATCACCTGGACAAGTGCGGCGAAATGCTGGGAAGCATGCTCAATACCATCCATAACTTGCGCCATTATCAGGTGCTGATGGCTGGTTTGCGCGAGGCTATTCAACAGGGTACATTGGCCGCCTTTGTCGATGCCTTCTACGCCAAACGCGGGCTCCCCGTTCCGCCTTTGGACTGAGTTTTCTGACCCCAAGATTCAACATTTGCAACTGGAGTGCTAAATGAGCTTTTTTATCTCTAACGCCATGGCTGACGCGGCTGCACCGGCTGCTGCCGGCCCAATGGGCGGCGGTTTCGAGTGGATTTTCCTGGTCGGCTTCCTGGTCATCTTCTACCTGATGATCTGGCGTCCACAGGCCAAGCGCGCCAAAGAGCAGAAGAACCTGCTGAGCAGCCTGCAGAAAGGTGACGAAGTTGTGACCACTGGCGGCATCGCCGGCAAGATCACTAAAGTTGCCGATGACTTCGTGGTTCTGGAAGTTTCCGACACCGTGGAAATGAAGTTCCAGAAAGGCGCCATCGCCGCCACGCTGCCAAAAGGCACGCTGAAAGCGATCTGAAGCAACAACTTCTACTCAATCGACGGGGCGCGCAAGGCGCCCCGCGTTCATAACGGGCGGCGTGATGCTGAACAAATATCCTCTGTGGAAATACATTCTGATCCTGGCGGTGCTGGCGGTCGGTCTGATTTATTCCGCTCCCAATCTTTATCCTGATGACCCGGCCATTCAGGTCAGCGGTGCAAGCACTGCGCTGCAAGTCAATCAGGCTGATCTGGACCGTGTGAGCACTGCGCTCAAGGAATCCGGGATCAACGTCAAGGCAGCCACGCTGGCGGCAAACGGCAAGGGCGGTCTGATCCGTCTGAGCAAGGCTGAAGATCAGCTGCCGGCCAAAGACGTTGTGCGCAAGGCATTGGGTGACGACTACGTTGTCGCGCTGAACCTGGCACAGACCACCCCGCAATGGCTGCGCAACCTGGGCGCGCACCCGATGAAACTGGGTCTGGACTTGTCCGGTGGTGTGCACTTCCTGCTGGAAGTGGACATGGATAAAGCCCTCGATGCACGCCTGAAAGTTTACGAAGGCGACGTCAAGAGCCTGCTGCGCAAAGAGAAGCTGCGCTATCGCAGCCTGCCGCAACTGGGCGGTGCCATTCAGTTGGGCTTCAGCGATGAAGACTCCCGCGAACAGGCCCGTGCACTGATCCGCAAGAACTTCAACGATTTCGACATTGTTCCGGCCGACCTCAACGGTCAACCGGTGCTGCGTCTGGCGATGACCCCGGCCAAGCTGGCGGAAATCCGTGAATACTCCATCAAGCAGAACTTGACCACGGTACGTAACCGCGTCAACGAGCTGGGTGTTGCCGAACCAATCGTTCAGCGCCAGGGCGCCAACCGCATCGTGGTTGAGCTGCCGGGCGTGCAGGACACTGCCGAAGCCAAGCGTATTCTCGGCAAGACGGCCAACCTTGAGTTCCGTCTGGCTGCAGAGCCGGGTGCTTCGAAAGCCACTTCGGAAACCTTCGAGTTCCGCGAAGGCAAGCGTCCGCCAGCACAGATCGAACGTGGTCTGATCATCACCGGTGACCAGGTTACCGATGCCAAGGCTGGTTTTGGTGAGCACGGCACACCAGAAGTGAACATCCGTCTGGATGGTCATGGTGGTGAGCTGATGAGTCGCGCCACCCGTTCGAACGTTGGTCGCAGCATGGCGGTGATCTTCATCGAACAGCGTCCGGTCACCACTTACACCAAGCAAGTGGTCGATGGCGTCGAGAAAGACGTTGCGGTGCAAACGTTCAAAGAAGAGAAGAAGATCATCAGCCTGGCGACCATTCAGTCGCCGCTGGGCGCTCAGTTCCGCATCACTGGCCTGAACGGTCAGGGCGAATCGTCTGAACTGGCGCTGTTGCTGCGTGCCGGTGGTCTGGCTGCACCGATGTACTTCGCTGAAGAACGCACCATCGGCCCGAGCCTGGGTGCGGACAACATCACCAAAGGTATCGATGCGTCGCTGTGGGGCATGCTGTTCGTGTCGCTGTTCATCATCGCCATCTACCGCTTCTTCGGCATCATCGCCACCGTCGCACTGGCGGTGAACATGGTGCTGCTGCTGGCCTTGATGTCGCTGCTGGGTGCAACGCTGACCCTGCCGGGTATCGCCGGTATCGTGCTGACCATGGGTATGGCGGTCGACGCCAACGTGCTGATCTTCTCGCGGATCCGTGAAGAGATCGCCGCCGGCATGACCGTGCAGCGTGCAATCAACGAAGGCTTCGGCCGGGCATTCACCGCGATTCTCGACGCCAACCTGACCACGTTGCTGGTCGGCGGGATTCTCTTTGCCATGGGCACCGGCCCGGTCAAAGGTTTCGCAGTGACCATGTCCCTCGGGATCTTTACCTCGATGTTCACGGCCATCATGGTGACCCGCGCAATGGTCAACCTGATCTTTGGCGGACGTGACTTCAAGAAGTTGTGGATTTAAGGGGCTGCCATGTTACGTACAATCAACTTCATGGGCGTTCGCAACTTCGCGTTCGGCGTCACAGTGTTTCTCACGTTGCTGGCTATTTTCAGCGTCGCTACCAAGGGCATGAACTGGGGCCTGGACTTCACCGGCGGTACGCTCATCGAGCTGACCTACGAGCGTCCGGCCGATGTCACCAAGGTGCGTGAAGAGCTGGTGACTTCGGGTTACCACGAGGCCATCGTGCAGAGCTTTGGTGCAACCACCGATCTGCTGGTGCGTATGCCGGGTGAAGATCCGCAGTTGGGGCATCAGGTCGCGGAAGCGCTGCAGAAGCTCGGCGGTGATAACCCGGCGACGGTCAAGCGCGTCGAGTTCGTTGGCCCGCAGGTCGGTGAAGAGCTGCGTGACCAAGGCGGCCTCGGCATGCTGCTGGCGCTCGGCGGCATCCTGATCTACCTGGCTTTCCGCTTTCAGTGGAAATTCGCGGTCGGCGCCATCGTTTCGCTGATCCACGACGTGATCGTGACCATCGGTATCCTGTCGTTCTTCCAGATCACCTTCGACCTGACGGTGCTGGCGGCGGTACTGGCGATCATCGGTTACTCGCTGAACGACACCATCGTGGTATTCGACCGGGTTCGTGAGAACTTTCGCGTGCTGCGCAAGGCTTCGCTGATCGAGAACATCAATATCTCGACCACTCAGACCCTGCTGCGGACCATGGCGACGTCGATCTCCACCTTGCTGGCGATCGCGGCACTGCTGTTCTTCGGTGGCGACAATCTGTTCGGTTTCTCGATTGCCCTGTTCATCGGTGTTCTGGCGGGTACTTACTCGTCGATCTACATCGCTAACGTGGTGCTGATCTGGCTGAACCTGAGCACTGAGGATCTGATTCCTCCGGCGAACACCGAGAAGGAAGTCGACGACCGTCCATAACGGCCGTCGTTTTCCCGGCTGTCAGCCCAAGAAAGGCGCGAGTTGAACTCGCGCCTTTTTTTATGCTCCAAGGCTGGGAGAAGCGCGGGCGTGTCCCGCATGTGATGGTCAGGAGGTTCATGTGAACAAGTCGTTGCTGGTTGGTGCGGTATTGGGTGCTGTCGGTGTAACTGCCGGGGGTGCTGTTGCCACCTACAGCCTGGTTAAAAGCGGCCCTGAGTATGCGCAAGTGTTGGCCGTCGAGCCGGTTAAAACACAGATCAAGACTCCACGTGAAGTGTGCAAGGACGTGACAGTGACGCGTCAGGCACCGGTAAAAGATCAGCACCAGATTGCCGGTACCGTTGTGGGTGCGCTGGCAGGTGGTTTGCTGGGTAATCAGATTGGCGGCGGCACCGGCAAGAAAATTGCCACGGTGGCCGGTGCGGTCGGTGGCGGTTATGCGGGTAACAAGGTGCAGGAAGGCATGCAAGAGCGTGATACCTACACCACCACGCAAACCCGCTGCAACACGGTCAACGACATCAGCGACAAGGTCGTCGGTTACGACGTGCGTTACTCGCTCGATGGCAAGGAAGGTAAAGTGCGGATGGATCGCGATCCGGGCAACCAGATTCCGGTCGACAAGGAAGGCAAGTTGATTCTGTCGCAGAATGAGCCAGGTCGGTAACAGGCCGACCGTTTAGAAAGAAGCACCCTGCGGGGTGCTTTTTTGTGCCCGCCATTTCTGGCGCGCCCCGGATCCCCTGTGGGAGCGAGCTTGCTCGCGATTTCGGTCTGGCATTCAGCATCTATGCAGGCTGTTCCACCGCTTTCGCGAGCAAGCTCGCTCCCACAAGGATTTGTTTCGGCCTGAATATAGGCATAAAAAAAGCACCCCGAAGGGTGCTTTTTTCCTTTCGCGTGAAGCTTAGCGCTTCAGCGAAGCCGGCAGGTGCGGCTGGATCGCCGTCAGTACTGCCTTGAAGCATTTGGTGTTGCCGGCAACGATGTGGCCTTTTTCAAGGAAGTCGTGACCGCCGGTGAAGTCGCTCACCAGGCCGCCGGCTTCTTGAATCAGCAGGGCGCCTGCAGCCATGTCCCACTCGGACAGGCCCGACTCCCAGAACGCGTCGAAGCGACCAGCGGCGACATAGGCCAGGTCCAGGCTGGCGGAGCCGGCGCGGCGGATGCCGGCAGTCTGGCCAACCAGGGCGCGGAACATGCCCAGGTAGTTGTCGAGATTATCCATCTGGTCATCACGGAACGGGAAGCCGGTACCCAGCAGGGCGCCGTCAAGGCTGGTGCGACCGCTGACGCGCAGGCGACGACCGTTCAGTTGGGCGCCGCGACCACGGCTGGCGGTGAATTCTTCCTGGCGAACCGGGTCCAGAACCACTGCGTGTTCCAGGCGACCACGGTACTTACAGGCAATGCTGACAGCGAAGTGAGGAATGCCGCGCAGGAAGTTGGTGGTGCCGTCCAGTGGATCGATGATCCACAGGTACTCTTCGCCTTCGATGCCGGTGCCGGCGTGCAGGCCGGTTTCTTCACCCTGGATCGAGTGATTCGGGTAAGCCTTGCGCAGCGCGTCGATGATTTTCTGTTCAGCGGCGCGATCGACCTCGGATACATAATCCTTGGCGTCTTTTTCGTCGACCTTGATGGTATCCAGGCGCTCGATGGAGCGGAAGATCAGTTCACTGGCGCTGCGGGCGGCGCGCAGCGCGATATTCAGCATGGGCTGCATGGATGTGTCACCTAAGGTTGTTAAAGAAAGCCGCGCATTCTATCAGAACTTTTCTTCAGGTGAAGGACGCTGTTCGCTTTCATAGCTTAACGGTAGGCTGTTCTGTAAGATTTGCACCCCTTTCCTGTGTCCGAGAGCGCCTCCCTTGCTGCAGAACATTCGTGTCGTCCTGGTCAATACCAGCCACCCCGGCAACATCGGCGGGGCCGCGCGCGCCATGAAAAACATGGGTCTGTCGCGATTGGTGCTGGTCGAACCGCGGGTCTTCCCGCACCACGAAGCCGATGCTCGTGCTTCCGGTGCCGGTGACATCCTTGAAAATGCGCAAGTCGTCGCCACCTTGGAAGATGCCTTGGTCGGCTGCAATCTGGTGCTTGGCACCAGCGCCCGTGACCGCCGCATTCCCTGGCCACTGCTGGATCCGCGCGAGTGCGGCACCAAAGTGGTTGAAGAAGCCGGGCAGGGCGCCGAAATCGCTCTGGTATTCGGTCGTGAAGATTCCGGTCTGACCAACGAAGAGCTGCAGCGATGTCACTTTCACGTGCACATCCCGTCCGACCCTGCGTTCAGCTCGCTGAACCTCGGCGCGGCGGTGCAGGTGTTGAGCTATGAGGTGCGCATGGCCTGGCTGGCCGCCCAAGGTCAGCCGAGCAAGATCGAGAAGGAAGAAGTGGCTTCGGTGAAAAGCGCCGAGCTGGCGACCATGGATGAGCTGGAGCGCTTTTATGAGCATCTGGAGCAGACGCTGGTCGCCATCGAATTCCTCGATCCGGAAAAGCCGCGGCACTTGATGGCGCGCCTGCGCCGGTTGTACGGACGCAGCTCGGTCAGCCGGGCGGAAATGAACATTTTGCGTGGCATCCTCACGGAAACCCAGAAAGCGGCCCGTGGTGAGCTTCTTAAGCGGAAGGACTAAATGATGTTTGAGCGTTTGCGTGAAGATATCCAGAGCGTATTCCATCGAGACCCGGCGGCGCGTAACGCTTTTGAAGTCCTGACCTGCTACCCCGGCATGCATGCGATCTGGATCCATCGATTGGCCGGCATGCTGTGGCGCAACGAACTGAAATGGCTGGCGCGGCTGGTGTCGAACTTCGGTCGCTGGCTGACCGGGATCGAGATTCACCCGGGGGCCAAGGTCGGTCGTCGTTTCTTTATCGACCATGGCATGGGTATCGTCATTGGTGAAACCGCCGAGATTGGCGATGACGTGACTATTTATCAGGGCGTGACCCTCGGCGGCACTAGCTGGAATAAGGGCAAACGCCACCCGACGCTGGGTGATGGTGTGGTCGTGGGCGCGGGCGCCAAGGTGCTCGGCCCGTTCACCGTCGGCGCTGGTGCCAAGGTTGGTTCCAACGCCGTGGTGACCAAAGAAGTACCGCCGGGCGCCACGGTTGTCGGTATTCCCGGGCGCATCATCGTCAAGTCCGATGAAGAGCAGGATGCCAAGCGCAAGGCCATGGCCGAGAAGATCGGTTTCGATGCCTACGGCGTCAGCGAAGACATGCCCGACCCGGTGGCGCGTGCCATTGGTCAGTTGCTCGATCACCTGCAAGCGGTGGACGGGCGGCTGGAGGGGATGTGCGGCGCGCTGAAGGATCTGGGTAGCAATTACTGTGCGAAAGATCTGCCTGAGCTGCGTGAAGAAGACTTTGCCTGTGTGAAGGGTAAGGATCAGAGTCAGGCCAGCTAAACCGCGCCGATTCCTTCGCGAGCAGGCTCGCTCCCGCAGGGAATAGCGTTCCAGTGTGGGAGCGAGCCTGCTCGCGAAGAACGATAACGCGGTACCGCTGGCTGCATGCCGCCAGCCTTTGCTATGATGCGCGCGCTCTTTTGCGGGTAAACCTGACTAAAGTACTAGGTCTTAAAGTTGACTTAAATACTCGGGAATTGCATACTCGCCCCATTCTGAACTCCGTGGTAACTGTCCATGCGACTGACTACAAAAGGCCGATACGCCGTGACCGCCATGCTTGACCTGGCGTTGCACGCGCAGCACGGGCCCGTGTCCCTGGCCGATATCTCCGAGCGCCAAGGCATCTCCCTGTCCTACCTCGAACAGCTGTTCGCCAAGCTGCGCCGCAGTAACCTGGTTTCCAGTGTTCGCGGCCCGGGTGGTGGCTACCAGTTGTCCCGCGAAATGCAGGGCATTCAGGTCGCTCAGGTGATCGATGCAGTAAACGAATCGGTCGATGCCACCAAATGCCAGGGCCAGGGCGATTGCCATTCCGGCGACACCTGCCTGACCCATCATCTGTGGTGCGATTTGAGCCTGCAGATTCACGAATTTCTAAGTGGTATCAGCTTGGCTGATCTTGTGACTCGCCGTGAGGTGCAAGAAGTAGCCCAGCGTCAGGACCAGCGCCGTTGCAACAGCAAGGCGCCACGCCTGGACAAGATTGAAGCGTCCGCCGTCGAATGACAGCCAGAGAGCTAGCGGCACGCCAGCCCTGATTTAGGAGATAGTCCATGAAATTGCCGATTTACCTTGATTACTCTGCGACCACCCCGGTTGATCCGCGTGTTGCGCAAAAAATGAGTGAATGCCTGCTGGTCGACGGAAACTTCGGTAACCCGGCGTCCCGTTCCCATGTGTTCGGCTGGAAGGCTGAAGAGTCCGTTGAAAACGCCCGTCGTCAGGTGGCCGATCTGGTCAACGCTGATCCGCGCGAAATCGTCTGGACTTCCGGTGCTACCGAGTCCGACAACCTGGCAATCAAGGGCGCGGCACATTTCTACGGCTCCAAGGGCAAGCACCTGATCACCTCCAAGATCGAGCACAAGGCTGTCCTGGACACCATGCGCCAACTGGAGCGTGAAGGTTTCGAGGTTACTTACCTCGAGCCGACCGAAGACGGTCTGATCACCCCGGCCATGATTGAAGCTGCACTGCGCGAAGACACCATTTTGGTCTCCGTAATGCACGTGAATAACGAAATCGGCACCGTTAACGACATCGCCGCGATCGGCGAAATGCTCCGCGCCAAGGGCGTTCTGTTCCACGTCGACGCCGCTCAGTCCACTGGCAAAGTCGAGATCGACCTGCAGAAACTGAAAGTCGACATGATGTCGTTCTCCGCCCACAAAACCTACGGCCCTAAAGGCATCGGCGCGCTGTACGTCAGCCGCAAGCCGCGTGTGCGCATCGAAGCGACCATGCATGGCGGCGGTCACGAGCGCGGCATGCGTTCCGGCACCCTGGCGACCCACCAGATCGTCGGTATGGGTGAAGCGTTCCGCGTAGCCAAAGAAGACATGGCTGCTGAAAACGTCCGTATCAAAGCCTTGAGCGACCGCTTCTACAAGCAGGTCGAGCATCTGGAAGAGCTGTACGTCAACGGCAGCCTGACCGCCCGCGTTCCGCACAACCTGAATCTGAGCTTCAACTACGTTGAAGGCGAGTCGCTGATCATGGCGCTCAAGGATCTGGCGGTATCGTCTGGTTCGGCCTGCACCTCGGCGTCGCTGGAGCCTTCGTACGTGCTGCGCGCCCTGGGCCGCAACGACGAACTGGCGCACAGCTCGATCCGCTTCACCTTCGGCCGTTTCACCACCGAAGACGAAATCGACTACGCCGCGCAGAAAGTCTGCGAGGCCGTTACCAAGCTGCGCGCTCTGTCGCCGCTGTGGGACATGTACAAAGACGGCGTCGATATCTCGAAAATCGAGTGGGCGGCACACTAAATATAGAAGCCGCCAGATACAGATCCTGTAGCGACGCGGCGGTTTACGCAGCGCAGTTGCAGGGTCTCAAGAGCGGCCCTGATGAGTGAGGATTGAGAATCATGGCTTACAGCGAAAAGGTCATCGACCACTACGAAAACCCGCGCAACGTCGGCAAGATGAACGCGGAAGATCCTGATGTCGGCACCGGCATGGTCGGCGCTCCGGCGTGCGGCGACGTGATGCGTCTGCAAATCAAGGTCAACGACGCTGGCATCATCGAAGATGCCAAGTTCAAGACCTACGGCTGCGGTTCGGCCATCGCTTCCAGCTCCCTCGCCACCGAGTGGATGAAGGGCAAGACCCTGGACGAAGCCGAAACCATCAAGAACACCCAGCTGGCCGAAGAACTGGCCCTGCCGCCAGTGAAAATTCACTGCTCGGTACTGGCTGAAGACGCTATCAAAGCGGCTGTTCGCGATTACAAGCAGAAGAAAGGCTTGATCTGACTTTCTGGATTTGGCGACGAGTAAGGAGTCACCGATGGCTATCAGCATGACAGAAGCGGCTGCTCGACACGTGCGGCGCTCCCTCGACGGGCGCGGCAAAGGTGAAGGGATTCGTCTGGGTGTTCGCACCACAGGCTGTTCCGGCCTTGCCTACGTGCTGGAGTTTGTCGACGAGGTGGTTGCAGAGGATCAGGTGTTCGAGAGTCACGGCGAAAAAGTGATCATCGACCCGAAAAGCCTGGCCTACCTGGACGGCACCGAGCTCGATTTCGTCAAGGAAGGGTTGAACGAAGGCTTCAAGTTCAACAACCCCAACGTACGCGGTGAATGTGGCTGCGGCGAAAGCTTCAACATCTGAGGCTTGTCGTGGGTATTCCTTGTCATTTCGCTTTATTCGAGCTGCAACCGGGTTTCCGTCTGGATCTCGAACAGTTGGCCACGCGCTATCGTGAGTTGGCGCGCGGCGTTCATCCTGACCGCTTTGCCGATGCTTCCGAGCGTGAGCAACGGTCGGCTCTGGAGCAGTCTGCACGGCTCAACGACGCCTATCAGACGCTCAAGAGTCCGGCCCAGCGCGCACGCTACCTGCTGACCATCAGCGGGCATGAAGTGCCGATGGAAGTCACGGTCCATGATCCCGAGTTTCTTCTGCAGCAGATGCAATGGCGCGAAGAGCTCGAAGACCTCCAGGACAGTGCTGACCTCGACGGTGTCGCGGTGTTCAAGCGGCGCCTGAAAGTGGCTCAGGAAGAACTCAATGAAGGCTTCGCAGCCTGTTGGGATGATGCAGCGCAACGCGAACAGGCCGAACGCCTGATGCGGCGCATGCAGTTCCTCGACAAGCTCACCTACGAAGTGCGCCAGTTAGAAGAGCGCCTCGACGATTAACCCAGTGCCGCTCCGGTCGCACGCCTGATATACAGATAAGTCCTGATCACGATGGCCCTACTGCAGATCGCCGAACCCGGCCAAAGTCCTCAACCGCACCAGCGTCGTCTGGCTGTGGGGATCGACTTGGGCACTACCAATTCGCTGGTCGCTGCGTTGCGCAGTGGTCTTTCCGAGCCGTTGGCCGACGCAAACGGGCAGGTCATCCTGCCGTCCGCTGTGCGTTACCACGCCGATCACGTCGAAGTCGGCGAGTCTGCCAAGCTGGCCGCCGCTTCCGATCCTTTGAACACCGTGCTGTCGGTCAAGCGCTTGATGGGTCGTGGTCTGTCCGACGTCAAGCAATTGGGCGAGCAACTGCCATACCGCTTTGTCGGTGGCGAATCGCACATGCCGTTCATCGATACCGTGCAAGGCCCGAAAAGCCCGGTCGAAGTCTCCGCCGATATCCTCAAGGTGCTGCGTCAGCGTGCTGAAGCGACGTTGGGTGGCGAACTGGTTGGCGCGGTGATCACCGTTCCTGCTTACTTCGATGATGCTCAGCGCCAAGCCACCAAGGATGCGGCGAAACTTGCCGGTCTGAACGTGTTGCGCCTGCTCAATGAGCCGACCGCTGCCGCTGTGGCGTACGGTCTGGATCAACACGCTGAAGGCCTGGTCGCGATTTATGACCTGGGCGGCGGTACTTTCGATATTTCGATTCTGCGTCTGACAGGCGGTGTTTTTGAAGTTCTGGCCACTGGCGGCGACAGCGCGCTGGGTGGCGATGACTTCGATCACGCGATTGCCGGCTGGATCATCGAGAGCGCGGGCCTGTCTGCCGATCTCGATCCGGGCGCACAACGCAATCTGCTGCAAACCGCTTGCGCGGCCAAAGAAGCCCTGACCGATGCGGCCAGCGTTGAAGTGGCCTATGGCGACTGGAAAGCACAGCTGACCCGTGAAGCCTTCGATGCGCTGATCGAGCCGATGGTCGCTCGCAGCCTGAAAGCCTGCCGTCGCGCCGTTCGCGATTCCGGTATCGAGCTGGAAGACGTGCACGCTGTGGTCATGGTCGGCGGTTCGACTCGCGTGCCGCGCGTTCGCGAAGCCGTTGCCGAAGCCTTCGGTCGTCAGCCTCTGACTGAAATTGACCCGGATCAAGTGGTGGCCATCGGTGCCGCGATCCAGGCCGATACATTGGCAGGCAACAAGCGCGATGGTGGCGAACTGCTGCTGCTCGACGTGATTCCGCTGTCCCTGGGTCTGGAAACCATGGGCGGTCTGATGGAGAAGGTGATTCCGCGCAACACCACCATCCCCGTCGCTCGCGCACAAGATTTCACTACTTATAAAGATGGCCAGTCGGCCATGGCGATCCACGTATTGCAGGGCGAGCGCGAGCTGATCAGCGACTGCCGCTCGCTGGCGCGCTTCGAATTGCGCGGCATTCCAGCGATGGTCGCCGGCGCTGCGAAGATTCGCGTGACCTTTCAGGTCGATGCCGACGGTCTGCTCAGCGTTTCCGCTCGTGAGTTGGGTTCAGGCGTTGAGGCAAGCATTCAGGTCAAACCGTCCTACGGTCTGACCGACGGCGAAATCGCCAAAATGCTCAAGGATTCGTTCCAGCATGCCAATGACGACAAAGTCGCCCGCGTTCTGCGTGAGCAGCAAGTCGATGCCCAGCGCCTGATCGAAGCGGTGCAGGGTGCTCTGGAGGCGGATGGCGAGCGTTTGCTTGACGCTGAAGAGCGCATGGTCATCGATCTGCAGCTGCAGGAACTGGCCGAACTGATGAAAGGTACGGATGGTTACGCCATCGAGCAGCAGACCAAGCGTCTGTCGCAAGTGACCGATGCTTTTGCTGCCCGCCGCATGGATCTGACGGTGAAAGCCGCTCTGTCGGGGCGCAATCTGAATGAAATCGAGGATATCTGATGCCGCAGGTTATTTTTCTGCCACACGAGAAGTTCTGCCCTGAAGGCATGGTGGTCGAGGCTGCGCCCGGCACATCGATTCTCGAACTGGCCCACGAACACCACATCGAGATGGAAAGCGCCTGCGGCGGCGTCTGTGCTTGCACCACCTGCCACTGCATCATCCGCGAGGGTTTCGACTCGATGGAAGAGGCTGACGAGCTGGAAGAAGACTTCCTCGATCGCGCCTGGGGTCTGGAAGCGCAATCGCGTCTGGCTTGCCAGGCGATCGTCGGTGAAGAAGACATCACCGTCGAAATTCCGAAATATTCGCTTAACCATGCGGCTGAAGCGCCGCACTGACTGGTAAGACTGTCATGAGCTACGGTTGGAATGATGTTCAACGTATTGCAGAAGAATTGGCCGAGGCCAAACCGGGTGTAGATCCGTTTTCTGTCAATTTCGTCGATCTGCAGCAATGGATCAAAGAGCTGCCGGATTTCGACAATACCTCTGGCCGTGTTGGCGAGAAGGTGTTGGAAGCAGTTCAGACGCTCTGGGCTGAAGAATTGGACTGATCGTCCTCGCAGGTTAGGCAATACCCAAGAACCCGCGTATAATTCGCGGGTTTAATTTTTCGCAAATTACCGTTTCTGGAGTTACACCATGGCTGTTCAACGCACTTTCTCCATCATCAAGCCTGACGCTGTTGCAAAAAACGTCATCGGCGAAATCACCACTCGTTTCGAAAAAGCCGGCCTGCGCGTTGTAGCTTCGAAACTGAAGCAACTGTCCAAAGCTGAAGCTGAAGGCTTCTACGCTGAGCACAGCGCTCGTGGTTTCTTCGGCGACCTGGTTGCTTTCATGATCTCCGGTCCTGTTGTTGTTCAGGTTCTGGAAGGCGAAAACGCTATCGCTCTGAACCGTGAGCTGATGGGCGCTACCAACCCTAAAGAAGCTGCTGCCGGCACCATCCGCGCTGACTTCGCTGATTCCATCGACGCCAACGCTGTTCACGGTTCGGACTCCGAAGCCGCAGCTGCTCGTGAAATCTCGTACTTCTTCGCAGCTACTGAAGTAACCACTCGCTAAGCATTGGCTTAAGAGTGAAGGTGAATCCATGACTACATCGACTGTAAAAACCAACCTGCTGGGTCTGACTCAACAGGAAATGGAAAAATTCTTCGACTCAATCGGGGAGAAGCGTTTCCGTGCCGGTCAGGTAATGAAATGGATTCACCACTTTGGCGTCGATGATTTCGACGCCATGACGAACGTCAGCAAGGCCTTGCGCGACAAGCTCAAGGCCATTGCTGAGGTCCGTGGTCCGGAAGTGGTCAGCGAGGACATCTCCAGCGACGGCACCCGTAAGTGGGTGGTGCGCGTGGCGTCCGGCAGCTGCGTCGAGACCGTGTACATTCCCCAGGGCAAACGCGGCACTCTGTGCGTTTCGTCCCAGGCGGGCTGTGCCCTGGATTGCAGTTTCTGCTCCACCGGCAAGCAAGGCTTCAATAGCAACCTCACCGCCGCCGAAGTCATCGGTCAGGTGTGGATTGCCAACAAATCTTTCGGCAGTGTCCCGGCAACCGTCGACCGTGCCATCACCAACGTGGTGATGATGGGCATGGGTGAGCCGCTGCTGAACTTCGACAACGTCGTTGCCGCCATGCATCTGATGATGGATGACCTCGGCTACGGGATCTCCAAGCGCCGCGTGACCCTGTCCACCTCGGGTGTGGTGCCGATGATCGATGAGCTGGCCAAGCACATCGACGTTTCCCTGGCGTTGTCCCTGCACGCACCGAATGACGCATTGCGTAACCAATTGGTGCCGATCAACAAGAAATATCCGCTTAAGATGCTGCTCGAGTCGTGCCAGCGCTACATGTCCGCCCTTGGCGAGAAGCGTGTGCTGACCATCGAGTACACCTTGCTCAAGGACATCAACGACAAGGTTGAACACGCCGTCGAGATGATCGAGCTGCTGAAGAACATTCCGTGCAAGATCAACCTGATTCCGTTCAACCCGTTCCCGCACTCCGGGTACGAGCGGCCAAGCAACAACGCGATCCGTCGTTTCCAGGATCAGTTGCATCAGGCCGGTTTCAACGTCACTGTCCGCACCACCCGTGGTGAAGACATCGACGCTGCATGTGGTCAATTGGTAGGGCAGGTGCTGGATCGCACCCGTCGCAGCGAACGTTACATCGCAGTGCGCGAGTTGAGCGCCGACAGCGATCTGGCACAGAACGCCGCGAACACAAATTAAGAGAGGATCTCTATGTCCCTGCGCTTTGCGCTGCTGTTGCTGTTGGCCAGCCTGTGTGCTGGTTGTGTCCTGTCGGGTGACTACAACCCGATGAAGACCAGCAAGGGCCGCGATGAAGCGCGGGCTGCCTACGTGCAGTTGGGGCTGGGATACTTGCAGCAAGGCATGACCGAGCGGGCCAAGGTGCCGCTGAAGAAGGCGCTGGAAATCGACGGTTCCGATCCTGACGCCAACGCTGCCCTCGGGTTGGTGTTTCAGTCCGAAATGGAGCCTGAGCTGGCCGACGAACACTTCCGCAAGGCTTTGTCCTCCCGTCCCGCCGATGCGCGCATCCTCAACAATTACGGCAGTTTTCTCTACGAACAACAGCGTTATAAAGAAGCCTACGAGCGTTTTGAACAGGCGGCCGCCGATACCCTGTATCCTGAGCGTTCGCGTGTGTTCGAGAACCTCGGCATGACGGCGGCGAAGCTCGGTCAGCGTGATCTGGCGCAGCAACAGCTGGAAAAAGCACTGCGTTTGAACCGTCAACAACCACGCGCGTTGCTGGAAATGGCTGAGTTGTCCTTCGAAGACAGGCATTATGTGCCCGCGCGAGACTATTACGACCGTTTCAGCCAGTTGACCGAACAAAATGCACGTAGTCTATTGCTCGGCGTTCGGCTGGCAAAAGTGTTTGAAGATCGCGACAAGGCCGCCAGTTATGGCCTGCAATTAAAACGACTCTATCCCGGTACGCCGGAATATCAGCAATACCTGTCGGAGCAATGATGAAAGCGGCGCATCCCGAAGTTGTAGCAGCGAATCGCGTTAACCCCGGTGAGACCCTGCGCCAGGCCCGCGAAAGCAATGGCTGGTCGCTGGCCGAAGTGGCCCTCAAGCTCAACCTCACCGTGACTTCCCTGAGCAATCTTGAAGCCGGCGCTTTCGACAAGCTGCCGGGGCATACCTTCGCTCGCGGTTACATTCGCGCTTATGCCAAATTGCTCGGCATGGACCAAACCGTTCTGGTTCAGCAGTTCGACCAGTCCACCGGTACCGATTCCCAGGGCAGCAATGTTCACGCCCTCGGCCGTATCGAAGAGCCAGTGCGGGTTTCCCACACCATTTTGCGTATTGTCAGCCTGCTGTTGCTGATCGCGGTCATCGGCGGCGGTTTCGTCTGGTGGCAGGATCAGACATCCCAGCGCACCAAGGACCTGACGTCCCTGGCCCCTGAGCACGTTGAAGTCGAAGGTGCTGACGGCACGACTCAGATTCACCCGATCGACGAGCCGGAGGACCAGGCTGTCGAGGAAAACCAGGCCGATACTTCAACGGCGTTGGCGCTGCCTCAGTCGGAAACCACGGCTGAATCGACTGGTGCAGAAGGCGCTGCTCCGGCAACTGCTCCAGCAGCACCGGCTGCAACGCCGACCGCCCCGGTTCATACACCGGCGCCGGTTGTCGCTACCCCGGCTAGCCCCGCGCCAACCACTCCAGCGCCGACCGTCACCGCTCCGGTCGTTCCTGCTACACCGGCAGCGACCGCAGAAGCAACCGCTCCGGTGGCTGGCGATGGTCAGGTACAACTGCAGTTCAGCGCCGATTGCTGGGCACAAGTGACCGATGGCCGTGGCAAAGTGATTTTCAGTGGTCTGAAGCATAAAGGCGATAGCGTCACCGTTTCCGGCAAGCCGCCGCTTAACGTACGTCTGGGCGTTGCCCGCGCCGCGCAGGTCAGCTACAACGGCCAGCCGGTCGATATCGCTCCGTTCACCAGTGGCGAGACTGCTCGCCTGAAGTTGGGTCAATAAGTCATGCACGGCGAATCTCCAATCAAACGTCGCGTTTCGCGCAAGATCTGGGTCGGCAACGTACCGGTGGGCGGCGACGCGCCGATCGCGGTTCAGAGCATGACCAACAGCGACACCAATGACGTCGCCGCCACCGTTGCACAGATCAACCGTCTGGAAGCCGCTGGCGTCGATATCGTCCGCGTCTCGGTGCCGGACATGGACGCCGCCGAGGCGTTCGGCAAGATCAAGCAACTGGTCAAGGTGCCGCTGGTTGCCGACATCCACTTCGACTACAAGATCGCCCTGCGCGTGGCCGAACTGGGCGTGGACTGCCTGCGTATCAACCCGGGCAACATCGGTCGTGAAGACCGTGTTCGGGCGGTGGTCGATGCAGCGCGTGATCGCGGCATTCCGATCCGCATCGGCGTCAACGCCGGATCACTGGAAAAAGACCTGCAAAAGAAATACGGCGAGCCGACCCCTGCTGCGCTGGTCGAATCTGCTTTGCGTCACGTTGAGCACCTCGAACGCCTGAATTTTCAGGACTTCAAAGTCAGCGTTAAGGCCTCTGACGTGTTCATGGCCGTCGAAGCCTACCGCTTGCTGGCGAAAGAAATCGTTCAGCCGCTGCACCTGGGCATCACCGAAGCCGGTGGATTGCGTTCGGGCACAGTGAAATCCGCCGTGGGCCTAGGTATGCTGCTCGCCGAGGGGATTGGCGATACTATCCGCATCTCGCTGGCGGCCGACCCGGTCGAGGAAGTGAAGGTCGGTTACGACATTCTCAAGTCTTTGCATCTGCGTTCCCGTGGCATCAACTTCATCGCCTGCCCGAGCTGCTCGCGGCAGAACTTCGATGTGGTGAAAACCATGAACGAGCTGGAAGGGCGCCTTGAAGACCTGCTGGTGCCGCTGGATGTCGCGGTGATCGGTTGTGTGGTCAACGGCCCCGGCGAAGCCAAGGAAGCCCATATCGGCTTGACCGGCGGCACGCCAAACCTGATTTACATCGACGGCAAGCCGTCGCAGAAACTGACGAATGACAATCTGGTGGACGAGCTGGAAAAGCTGATCCGCCAGAAAGCGGCCGAAAAGGTCGAAGCTGACGCTGCGGTTATTGCGCGCGGCTGAGCCTGATTGAAGCGCCGAACGAATTTAAGGATTTAAAGTGAGCAAGTCTCTGCAAGCCATTCGTGGCATGAATGACATCCTGCCCGAGCAGACCCCGTTGTGGCGTTATTTCGAGGGCACCGTTGCGCGTCTGCTGGATAACTACGGTTACAAGCAGATCCGCATGCCGATCGTTGAATTCACCGAGCTGTTCAAACGCTCGATTGGTGAAGTCACTGACATCGTCGAAAAAGAGATGTACACCTTCGAAGACCGCAACGGCGACTCCCTGACCTTGCGTCCGGAAGGTACCGCGGCGTGCGTGCGTGCCGTACTCGAGCACGGCATCACCGGCGGTGGCCAGGTGCAGAAACTCTGGTACATCGGCCCGATGTTCCGCCACGAGCGTCCGCAGAAAGGCCGTTATCGCCAGTTCCACCAGATCGGTCTGGAAGTGTTCAATCTCGACGGCCCGGACATCGACGCCGAGCTGATCACCATGACCTGGCGCCTGTGGGGCGAGCTAGGCATTCGTGATGCGGTCAAGCTTGAACTCAACAGCCTCGGCACCAGCGAGTCCCGTGGGCGTTATCGTGAAGCGCTGGTCGAGTACCTCTCGGCGCACCACGACAAGCTCGACGAAGACAGCCAGCGTCGCCTGAAAACCAACCCGCTGCGCGTGCTCGACACGAAAAATGCCGACACTCAAGCGGTGCTGGTCGATGCGCCGAAAATGGCCGATTACCTCGACGACGAATCCCGTGCGCACTTTGAAGGTTTGAAAGCGCGTCTGGATGCCGTTGGCATTCCTTACGTGCTCAACCCGAAACTGGTGCGCGGCCTCGATTACTACAGCAAAACCGTATTCGAATGGGTCACCGACAAACTCGGCGCCCAGGGCACTGTTTGCGCGGGCGGTCGTTACGACGGTCTGGTCGAGCAAATGGGTGGCAAGCCGACCACCGGCGTCGGTTTCGCCATGGGCATCGAACGTCTGGTGCTGATGCTGGAAACCCTGGAGCAGATCCCGGAAGAAATCTCCCGTCAGGTCGATGTCTATCTGTGCGCCTTCGGTGAAGAAGCCGAGCTGGCCGGTCTGGCTCTGGCTGAACGTGTTCGTGATCAACTTCCAAACCTGCGTCTGCAAGTCAATGCCGGCGCCGGCAGCTTCAAAAGCCAGTTCAAGAAGGCCGACAAGAGCGGTGCGCTGTACGCACTGATCCTCGGTGACGACGAAATGGCCCAGCAAGTGGTAGGTTTCAAACCCCTGCGTGGCCAGGGCGAACAACAAAGCATTGCCTGGGATGCGCTCGCCGCTCACCTGGCCACCTGCGTCGTGCAGGGTTGAAGCTGTCCAAACAGCCGATTTAGCGATTAAGGAGTATTGGGGTGTCGAGTACCGAAGACGAACAGTTGGCGGATTTGAAGGACTGGTGGACACGCAACGGCAAACCTCTGGTCACTGGCGGCCTGTTGGCGCTGGTCATCGTGTTCGGCTGGCAGGCATATCACAAATACCAGAGCAACCAGTCGCAAGGCGCCTCGGTGCTCTATCAGCAACTGCTGGAAACCACGCTGACGCCTGACGGCAAGCCTGATGCGGCCCGCGTTGCGGATCTGGCCGGCAAGCTCAACAGCGAATTCAGCGGTTCCGCCTACGCGCAGTACGGCAGCCTGTTCGTGGCCAAAGTGGCGGTCGACAGCGGCAAGCTGGATGACGCCGCGGCCGAACTGAAAGCCATTGTCGACAAACCGGCCAACCCGGCGCTGGGCGAAATCGCCCGTCAGCGTCTGGCGCAGGTACTCGGCGCGCAGAACAAGGCTGAAGATGCCCTGAAACTGCTCGACGGCGATGCCGACAAAGCGTTCCTGGCCACTCGCGAAGAACTCAAGGGCGACCTGCTGGTACAGCTGGGCCGTACCGATGACGCGAACAAGGCGTATCAAAAAGCCAAGGCGGCACTGTCGGATGAAGCGGCGGTCGGTGGCCTTCAAATCAAGCTCGACGACCTGGCCAAAGGGGATGCGTGACGTGATCCGTTGGAAGCATGCAGCATTGCTGGCTCTGGCCCTTCTGGCCGCGGGTTGCAGCAGCAACAGCAAAAAAGAATTGCCACCGGCTGAACTGACCGACTTCAAAGAAGAAGTGGTTCTGCACAAGCAGTGGAGTCGTTCGATCGGTGACGGTCAGGGCGAAACCTACAACATGCTGGTGCCGGCGATCGACGGTGACACCATCTACGCCGCCGATGTAACCGGCGTGGTGATGGCCATGGATCGCGGCAATGGCGACGTGAAATGGAAGCAGGATCTTGACCTGCCTGTCTCCGGCGCCGTTGGCGTGGGTTACGGTCTGGTTCTGATCGGTACGCTGCGCGGCGAAGTCGTTGCTCTGGACACCAGCAACGGTGAAGAGAAGTGGCGCGCTCGTGTGAACAGCGAAGTCCTCGCGCCGCCGGCCAACAACGGCGACGTGGTGGTGGTACAGACCCAGGACGATCGTCTGATCGGTCTGGATGCTTCCACCGGTACTCAGCGCTGGGTGTATGACAGCACCCCGGCCGTGTTGACCCTGCGTGGCACCAGCGCACCGCTGGTCACCAACCGTCTCGCGGTGGCTGGCCTGTCGACCGGTAAAGTGGTCGCTCTGGATATTTCCAACGGCGTGCCGGTGTGGGAACAACGGATCGCGATTCCACAAGGTCGTTCGGAACTGGAGCGCGTGGTCGACATCGACGGCGGTCTGCTGTTGTCCGGCGGTACGCTGTACGTTGCCAGCTATCAGGGTCGCGTGGCGGCACTGGATCTGGAAAGCGGTCGTCAACTCTGGCAGCGCGATGCGTCGAGCTACGCCGGTATCGCTCAGGGTTTCGGCAGCGTTTACGTGAGCCTGTCCTCGGGCACCGTTGAAGGCGTCGACGAACGTTCCACCACAGCATTGTGGAGCAACGATTCGCTGGCTCGTCGTCAACTGTCGGCTCCGGAAGTGTTCTCCAGCTATGTTGCAGTCGGTGACCTGGAAGGTTATCTGCACCTGCTGAGCCAGGTTGACGGTCGTTTCGTCGGCCGTGAGCGCATCGACAGCGACGGCCTGCGTGCCCGTCCGCTGGTGGTGGGTGACACGATTTATGTCTATGGCAACAGCGGCAAACTGGAAGCCCTGACCATCAAGTAACAACTATGCTTGGGGTTAAACCCCCAGGCGGCCCCGGATTCATGGGGCTTGCAGCGCTAACAGGCGTTGCCCCGAGCACCAGCCGCTGCCTCGCAGCGGCTTTTGTATTTTCTGAAATAACGAAGTGGAGAGCCGCATGGTTCCCGTAATCGCCCTGGTGGGCCGACCGAACGTCGGCAAGTCCACCTTGTTCAACCGCCTGACCAGGACTCGCGACGCCATCGTCGGCGACTTGTCCGGTCTGACCCGTGATCGCCAGTACGGTGAGGCCAAGTGGCAAGGGCGTTCCTACATTCTGGTCGACACCGGTGGTATCTCCGGTGACGAGCACGGTATGGACGAAAAAATGGCCGAGCAGTCGCTGCTGGCCATTGAAGAAGCGGATGTTGTGCTGTTCCTGGTAGATGCCAAGGCCGGTTTTACCGCCGCCGACCAGATGATCGCCGAACACCTGCGCAAACGTAACAAGCGTTCCTACGTGGTCGCCAACAAGGTCGACAACATCGACCCGGAAATGGCCCGCGCTGAATTCGCCCCTCTGGGCATGGGCCACGCGATCCCGATCGCCGGTGCTCACGGCCGTGGCATCACGCAGATGCTGGAAATCGCCTTGGGTGATTTCCCCAAAGACGAAGAAGAGCCGGAAGACGGCGAAGAAGAGATCGTTGCCGAAGGCGAGGAAGCCAAGCGCATTCCTGGCCCGAGCGAAAAAGACGGGATCAAGATCGCCATCATCGGTCGTCCGAACGTCGGCAAGTCGACGCTGGTCAACCGCATGCTCGGTGAAGACCGGGTTATCGTCTATGACCAGCCGGGCACCACCCGCGACAGTATCTACATCCCGTTCGAACGGAATGAAGAGAAGTACACGCTGATCGACACCGCCGGCGTGCGCAAGCGCGGCAAGATCCACGAAGAAGTCGAAAAATTCTCTGTGGTGAAAACCCTGCAGGCGATCAAAGACGCCAACGTGGTGATCTTCGTGATGGACGCCCGCGAAGGCGTGGTCGATCACGACCTCAACCTGCTGGGCTTCGCCATCGAATCCGGTCGTGCACTGGTGATCGCGATCAACAAGTGGGACGGCATGACGCCGAGTGAGCGCGACTTCGTCAAGGTCGAGCTGCAACGTCGCCTGTTCTTCGTTGACTACGCCGACATCCACTTCATCTCGGCCCTGCACGGCACTGGCGTGGGTAACCTCTACGCGTCCGTACAGAACTCGTTCAAGTCGGCGGTCACCCGCTGGCCGACCAACCGTCTGACCCAGATTCTGGAAGACGCGGTGGGCGAGCACGCGCCACCGATGGTCAACAACCGCCGGATCAAGCTGCGCTACGCCCACTTGGGTGGTGCGAACCCGCCGATCATCGTGATCCACGGTAACCAGATCGAGAAAGTGCCGAAGTCGTACGTGCGCTATCTGGAGAACACTTACCGCCGTGTGCTGAAGCTGGTCGGTACGCCGATCCGCATCGAGTTCAAGGGCGGCGAGAACCCGTACGAAGGCAACAAGAACACGCTGACCGACCGCCAGGTCAACAAGAAGCGTCGCTTGATGTCGCACAACAAGAAAGCCAGCAAGAAGCGCCGCGACAAGAAATAAGGTCGCGGCTCGTTGATCGTTCCCACGCAGAGCGCGGGAACGATCAACATGAGAGAAGGGTGCCATCCGGCGCCCTTTTTTTATGGGCGCCGGATGGGCTATCCTCGGGCTCTCCCGCGCCGTCGTCAGAGCCGGGTGTTGAGCAGGGAACCCCCGATGATCACGAGTAAGCTGCCGAATGTCGGCATCACTATTTTCACGCAGATGTCTCAGCTCGCGGCCCAGACCGGAGCGATCAATCTGTCCCAGGGTTTTCCTGACTTCGACGGCCCGCAGTCCCTGCGTGACGCGGTCGGTCGGCACATCGCCAGTGGCCACAACCAGTATTCACCGATGACTGGCCTGCTGGCGCTGCGCGAGCAGATTGCGGCGAAAATCGCTCGCAGCTATGGCGTGCAAGTCAATGCCGACAGTGAAGTGACGGTCACGCCGGGCGCGACCCAGGCGATCTTCTGTGCGATTCAGGCGGTTATCCACAGCGGCGACGAAGTCATCGTGTTCGATCCGTGCTACGACAGCTACGAACCGGCGACAGAGTTGGCGGGCGGTCGTTGCGTACATGTACAACTGAATCCGAACGACTTCTCCATCGATTTCGATCAACTCGCTGCTGCCCTGAGTCCGCGCACGAAAATGATCGTCATCAACACCCCGCACAACCCGAGCGGCGCACTGATCAGTCGTGCCGAACTCGATCAACTGGCAGAGTTGATCCGTGGTCGCGACATCTACCTGATCAGCGACGAAGTCTACGAACACCTGGTGTTCGACGGCGTGCCGCACGTCAGCGTGCTGGCCCATGAAGAGCTGTATCAGCGCGCATTCGTGGTCAGCTCGTTCGGCAAGACCTATCACGTCACTGGCTGGAAAACCGGTTACGTCGTCGCGCCGCCAGCGCTGACCACCGAACTGCGCAAGGTCCACCAGTACGTCAGTTTCTGCGGCGTCACGCCGTTGCAATATGCGCTGGCCGATTACATGGCCGAGCACCCGGAACACGTCGAAGAGTTGCCGGGCTTCTACCAAGCCAAGCGCGATCTGTTCTGCGATCTGCTGGCGCCGTCGCGTTTCACCTTCACCCGAGTCACCGGCACCTATTTCCAACTGGTCGATTACTCGCAGATCCGTCCCGACCTCAACGACGTCGAGATGGCCATATGGATGACCCGCGAACACGGCGTGGCGAGTATTCCGGTGTCGGTGTTCTACCAGAACCCACCGCAAGGCCAGCGCCTGGTGCGCCTGTGTTTTGCCAAACGCGAGGAGACGCTGCGCGAAGCGGCGGCAAAACTATGCGTGATCTGAGTGCGTTACCCGATCTCAACCTGGCGCTGATCCAGACCAGCCTGGCCTGGCATGACCGCCAGGCCAACCTTGAACATTTCGCGGTGTTGCTGGAGCAGGCGCGCGGGGCGGATCTGATCATCCTGCCGGAAATGTTCACCACTGGATTCTCCATGGAATCTGAAACCCTTGCCGAAGCCGAGAATGGCCCGACCAGCAAATGGCTGCGGGTTCAGGCGGCAAAGCTCGATGCAATCATTACCGGCAGCGTGATCATTCAGGCCGCCGACGGCAGCCATCGCAATCGCCTGCTGTGGGCGCGGCCTGACGGTGAAGTGCTGCATTACGACAAGCGTCACCTGTTCCGCATGGCCGGCGAGCACAATCACTACACCCCCGGCGAACGTCAGGTGCAGTTCGAACTCAAGGGCTGGCGCATCCGTCCGCTGATTTGTTATGACCTGCGCTTCCCGGTGTGGAGCCGCGATGCGCAGGACACTGATCTGTTGCTGTACACCGCCAACTGGCCGGGCGCGCGGCGTCTGCACTGGAATCGCCTGTTGCCGGCGCGAGCCATCGAAAACCTTTGCTATGTGGCGGCGGTGAATCGCGTCGGCACGGACGGCAAGGGCTTCGCCTACACCGGTGACAGTCAGGTGCTGGATTTCCAGGGGGAAACCTTGCTGGCGGCGGGGGAGGCGGACGGGGTGTTCAAGGTGGTTTTGGAGGCGGCGTCACTGGCGGCGTATCGCGAGCGCTTTCCGGCGAATCTGGATGCCGACACCTTCGAGTTCACCTGAGGTAACTGATCGTTCCCACGCTCTGCGTGGGAATGCAGCCCGTGACGCTCCGCGTCACTGGACGCAGAGCGTCCCTTGAGGCATTCCCACGCAGAGCGTGGGAACGATCGCAAAACCTGTAGGCAAAAAAAGGCCCCGGAGTTCAAACGCCGGGGCCTTTTGCATTTCAGCGATCGATTACGCTGCTTTCGCCTCAGGCTGGCTCAGCGAGCGGTTCAGCGCGCTGAACAGGGCCTTGAAGCTGGCCGTGGTGATGTTTTCATCGATGCCCACGCCGTGCACTGCACGTTCGCCGTTCACACGCAGTTCGATGTACGCCGCTGCTTTGGCGTTGGTGCCCGCGCCGATCGCGTGTTCGTTGTAGTCCATGATCTCCACCGGAATCGGCAGACCGGCGACCAGTGCTTCCAGCGCACCATTGCCCTTGCCGCGCCAGTGCAGGTTGGTTTCGCCCTGACCTTTGCTTGCCACTTCCACTTCGACGGCGCTGTTGCCGTTTTCTTCCTGCAGGCGATGGCTGACCAGCGCATACGGGGTGTTGGCTTGCAGGTATTCGCTGATCAACAACGAGTGAATCTGTTTGGCGGTCATCTCCAGGCCGAGACGATCGGTTTCACGCTGCACGACCTGGCTGAATTCGATCTGCATGCGACGTGGCAGGCTGATGCCGTACTCCTGCTCCAGCAAGTAGGCGATACCGCCCTTGCCCGACTGGCTGTTGACGCGAATCACCGCCTCGTAGCTGCGGCCGATGTCGGCCGGGTCGATCGGCAAGTACGGCACTTCCCAAAGAGCGTCCGGTTTCTGCTGGGAGAAGCCTTTACGGATCGCATCCTGGTGCGAGCCGGAGAACGCAGTGTGCACCAGGTCGCCAACGTACGGGTGACGTGGGTGAACCTGAATCTGGTTGCACTCTTCGACCACTTTGCGCACGCCGTCGATGTCGGAGAAGTCCAGCTGCGGGTCAAGACCCTGGGTGTACATGTTCAGGGCGACGGTGACGAGGTCAACGTTACCGGTACGCTCGCCGTTGCCGAACAGGCAGCCTTCGACGCGATCGGCGCCGGCCATCAGGCCCAACTCGGTAGCGGCGACACCGGTGCCACGGTCGTTGTGGGTGTGCAGGCTGATGATCACGCTGTCACGACGGTTGATATTGCGGCCGAACCACTCGATCTGGTCGGCGTAGACGTTCGGGGTCGCGCACTCGACGGTGGCGGGCAGGTTGAGGATCATCTTGTGCTCAGGCGTCGGGTTCCACACCTCGATCACCGCGTCACAGACTTCCTTGGCGAATTCCAGCTCGGTAGCGCTGAAGGTTTCCGGGGAGTATTCGAAAGTCCACTCCGTGTCCGGCTGCATCGCCGCGTATTTGACGAACAGCTTGGCGGCGTTGACTGCAATGGCCTTGATACCGTCCTTGTCCTGGTTGAAGACGATGCGACGGAAAGAAGGCGAGGTGGCGTTGTACAAGTGAACGATGGCTTTTTTCGCACCGCGCAGGGATTCGAACGTACGCTCGATCAAATCTTCACGGCCCTGGGTCAGCACCTGAATGGTGGTGTCGTCCGGGATGTGGCCTTCTTCGATGAGGGTACGCACGAAGTCGAAGTCAGTTTGCGAAGCGGCCGGGAACGAGGCTTCGATTTCCTTTACACCGACCTGCACCAGGGTTTTCCAGAAGCGCAGCTTTTTCACCGCGTCCATCGGCTCGATCAGCGACTGGTTGCCGTCACGCAGGTCGGAACTGCACCAGATCGGCGCGGTGTCGATGGTTTTCGACGGCCAGGTGCGATCCGGCAAGTTGATGACGGGAAACGCGCGGTATTTCGAAGACGGATCTTTGAGCATGCTCATCGGGAAATTCCTTATTGTCTGGGCCGAAAAGAGGCGGCCTGCCGGTGTTACGAATGTTCTTGGAAAAGCGTGGGACGAGGTGCCGCGATTCAGCCTGGCAGTCGTGCGCTGACGAGGCACAGGCTGCGGTGCTGGCGAAGCTGAATGAGGGTGTGAGAGGTTTTCATGCCTTCAACCCTAACCGCGAGGGGAGAGGATGGCAAGCAGTCGAAAAAAATTGAGAGGAATACTCGGAAAGCGGGCTTTTGCAGGATTTTATTGCGCTGGAGGTCGCTGATCGTTGTGATATTTGCGCGAGGTTTGATTGGGGCGCAATTGGGGTTTATAGCAGTTCAGTAAGTATTGATGTGCGTTGTAGGCCGCCTTCGCGAGCAAGCTCGCTCCCACAGGGATTTGTGTTTTGAACGCAATCCAATGTGGGAGCGAGCTTGCTCGCGAAGGGGCCATCAGCCCATCGGCTGTCTTAAGGCTGAAATGCGCCAATGAAAATCGCCGGATCCACCCGCGCATCATTCAGGCTGACATTCCAGTGCATGTGCGGCCCGGTCGCCCGACCAGTCGAGCCAACCTTGCCGACCACAGCGCCCCGCGCCAGTTGATCGCCGACTTTCACATCAATCTTCGACATATGGCAGAACATGCTGATAAAGCCCTGCCCATGGTCGACAAACACGGTGTTGCCATTAAAGAAGTAGTTGCCGGTGAGGATCACCTTGCCCGCCGCCGGCGTCTTGATCGGCGTGCCCGCTGGCACGGCAAAGTCGAGACCCGCGTGGGGATTGCGTTCTTCACCATTAAAGAAGCGACGCACACCAAACTTGCTCGACAACGGACCGTTCACCGGTTTGTCCAACAACAGATTGCTCGGCGTGTTCGGGCTGAAGCTGCGATATGCCTTGATCTGTTCGGCCAGTTCACCCTCGATGCGTTTGAGGTTCGACTGATCCGGGTTGACTTGCTGTTTGTTCTTCAGGGTGATGCGTTGTTCCGGGTATTTCTTGTTGCCCACGGTGAATGGCAAGTTACGTCCGCCGCTGCTGATCTGCTGCGCACCCGGTTTAACGGTAAGTGGCACGCCGACGATCGCCAGCCAGGTGTTCTGTTCTTTTACCACCAGCACCGGTTTGCCCTGATACGTGGCTTTCGGTGCCTGCGCGGCGGTGCCCAGATCAACCACCGCCACACCGCCCGGCACCGGTTTGTTCAGTAGCCGGGTGATGTAACTGTCGGCGTGGGCATTGAAGGTCAGGCAGAGCAAAAACAGTGGAGCGAGAAAGCGAGGCATGGATCAGTCCAGTAAAGAGAGAGTGACAGGCGTCAGGTGATTGTCCTCGACGCGCACTTGCAGTTCGCCTTCGCCGAGTTTGGCTTTGAGGCGCTGGCCGGTGTGGGTCTGCGCGGCGTTGCGGATCGCGTGGCCGCGCTCATCCAGCAGAATGCTGTAACCGCGCCCGAGCGTTGCCAGCGGGCTGACCACGTGCAGTGTCTGCATCTGGCTGTGCAATTGCAGGCGCCGGTTTTTCAGACCTTCGTGCATGGCGCGAGGCAAGCGTTCGGCGAAGCTGTCGAGTCGCTGGCGCAGCATCGCCAATTGCCGCCCCGGATGCTGGCCAGCGAGGCGTGTTTCCAGGCGGATCAGGCGCTCGCGACGGGTATTGAGATGGCGCTCGAACGCCCGACGCATGCGCATGTCCAGATCATCCAGGCGCTGAGCCTGTTGGCGCAGACGTTCGCCGGGATGGCGCAAGCGACGGGCCATGCCTTCCAGGCGCAGACGATCACGCATCAAACGGTCGCGCATGCGCATCACCAAGCGCCGATGCAGGCTTTCGACCTGACGGATCAGATGACTGGAATCGGGCGCGAGTAATTCGGCAGCCGCAGACGGCGTCGGTGCGCGAACGTCGGCAACAAAGTCGCTGATCGACACATCGGTTTCATGGCCGACGGCGCTGACAATCGGCGTCACACAGGCATCGACGGCACGGGCCACGGCTTCTTCGTTGAAGCACCAGAGGTCTTCCAGCGAGCCGCCGCCACGGGCAAGGATCAGTGCGTCGAAACCACGGGCATCGGCCATTTTCAGCGCGCGGACGATTTGCGCGGTGGCTTCGCGGCCTTGTACGGCAGTTGGAATCAGCGTCAGTTGCACCTGCGGCGCACGGCGGCGGAATACGCTGATGATGTCGCGAATTACCGCGCCGGTTGGCGAGCTGATGATGCCAATGCGCTGCGGATGCGCGGGCAACGGCACTTTGCGTTCGGCACTGAACAGACCTTCGGCGCTGAGCTTTTCCTTCAGCGCATCGAAGGCCAGACGCAGTGCACCGTCACCGGCAGGTTCGACAGTGTCGAGAATCAACTGATAGTCGCCACGGCCTTCGAACAGCGAAACCTTGCCGCGCACTTTGACGGCCAAACCGTCCTTGAGCGCCTGACGCACGCGCGCCGCGTTCTGTCGGAACAATGCGCAACGCACCTGCGCGCCGCTGTCCTTGAGGGTGAAGTAGATGTGACCGGACGCCGGGCGCGCGAGGTTGGAGATTTCGCCTTCGACCCAGATGTTGCTGAACACGTCTTCGAGCAACACCCGCGCGCGGCCGTTGAGCTGGCTGACGGTCAGGACCTCACGGTCCAGGCCAAGTCTTGCAAAGGGATCTTTAATCATGGGGCGCAGTTTAAAGGCATTTGCTGATCAATCTCCATGAATGACCATAAATCCCTGTGGGAGCGAGCCTGCTCGCGAAGGCGTCTTATCCTTCGACACCTTCAGTGGCTGACGGTCCGCTTTCGCGAGCAAGCTCGCTCCCACAGGGGGGATTGGTGAAGGTCTGGAGGAAGTGTTGGATCAGCGGCGTGGGGTTCTGTGGGTAGGCGAGGGCGACAGTGCTTTGGCAATCGGGATCGGTCAGCGGCAGAAATCGTACACCGCTCGGGGCGATGTCCTGCATTGATTCCGGCAGCAGGGCGATGCCGAACCCAGCCTGAATCAGCTGGAGCTGGGTGGTCTTGCGGGACATGACCCGCGCCGCTTGCGGAAAGAAGCCCTGACGCATGCACAATTCAGCACACAGATAACTCAGACCGCCGCGTTGCGGATGCGGGATCGAGATGAATGCCTCGTCCTTCAGTTGGGCCAGGTCGACACGCTCAGCCTCGGCCAATCGATGATTCATCGGCACTGCCAACAGCAGCCGTTCAGTAAACAGCGGCACAATCTGAACACCTTCGCGCTGGCGCAACACCGGCAGGCGCAGCAGGCCGACATCGAGGCGTCCTTCGGCGAGTTCTTCCAGTTGCGCTTCCGAAGAGAGTTTGCCGATATCCAGTGATACGCCAGGCTGTTGCTGCAGATAAGCGCCGATGTCACTGAGCAAACGGCCGCTGATCGACACAGTGCTGGAATGGCTGAGGCGTAAGGTGCCGAGCTGACCGTTGCCGACTTCCGTGGCCATGGCGCTGGCCTTGCTCAGCTCGTTCAGCAGATTTCTTGCTCGCGGCAAAAAAGCTTCGCCTGCTGCAGTCAGGCGAGGCTGGCGCGCGGTGCGCTCGAAAAGCGGGGTTTGCAGGCGCGTTTCCATGTCCTTGATTTGCCGGCTCAGCGCCGATTGCGCAACGAACAAACGTTCAGCCGCAGCACTGAAACTGCCGCAGTCGGCAATTTCGACGAAGTAACGCAATTGACGGGTTGAAAGCACCAGTTATGCCTTTTTGAGATGGGTGATCGACTTTGAAGATATTAGTCGCAACCCTCGGCGCTGGCTAAAGTCATCTGAGGCATATTAAGGAAGCGGAACGATGAGTGTGGCGGGGATGTTGAGTGAATGGGCGTGGGGCGCTGGCGGTTGGGCGGTGATTGGGTTGGGCATCGCATTGGCTTACATCGTGTTCGGCATTGCCGGATTTGGCACTGCATTGGTGGCGGGGCCGATTCTGCTTCTGTTCATGCCGTTGTCAAAGATTGTGCCGCTGTTGGTGCTGCTTGATTTCGTTGCAGCGTTCGGCAACCTGCTGCCGTCGCGGCGCGATGTGGCAAAACCGGAGTTGTTACGGCTGCTGCCGTGCATGGCAGTCGGCTGCACATTGGGGGTGATTTTCCTGCTCAACCTCAAATCCGATGTGTTGCTGTTGTTGATGGGATTGTTTATCAGCGCTTACGCGATTTACAGCCTGTGGGTCAAAGCCCGGCCGACGCAATTGTCGGCGGCCTGGGCAGTGCCGATGGGGACAGTGGGCGGGTTGTTCGGCGCGCTGTTTGGCAGTGGCGGCTTTCTATACGCGATTTATCTCAACAGTCGGCTGCCGAAAGACGCCGCGCGGGCCACGCAAAGTGCGCTTATCAGTTGCAGCACGGTGGTGCGTTTGAGCCTGTTTGCCATCGCCGGTGTGTATGCCGAGCTACCCTTGTTGATGCTGGCGTTGTGTCTGTTGCCGGCCATGGCGCTGGGGCTGTGGATCGGGCGGCGCTTGACCATGAAGTTGTCGCGCGAGGCATTTGTACGGCTGGTGACGTGGCTGGTGCTGGCGAGCGGGCTGGCATTGATCGGGCGCTACCTCAGCACTTGACCGGATTTTGTCAGGGATTAAGCTGCCGGCCTTTAGGGCCTCTTCGCGAGCAGGTCGAATCGTCGCACCGTCGCTCCCACAGGGAACTGCATTCCATTGTGGGAGCGAGCTTGCTCGCGAAGGCGTCAGAAGTCACACCGCAGGATTTCCCATGAATTCGCAAAGCATCATCGTCCCGAAAATCTCCACCCTGCCGGTCCACGAACCCCGGGCCCGGGCGATCGTGCGCTGGCTGGTGCGCAAGAACATCATCAAAGAAGAGCTGACAACCTGTGGCCGCACCGGCAACCGCATGGCGTATGCGATTGCTGATGGCGCCCGTGCCGTGGTGCTTCACCCGCAAGCGTTGCCATTTGGTGAGCCGATCAACGGGCTGGAGATCGTCACCAAACGCTGCATCTACACACCGGCCAAGGGCTTTCTCGAAGAGGCCGGTTGCGCCGAGTGTCGTCGCGAGATCGGCGAAGCGCTGTTCGAAAGCCTCGAAGACTGGATGCCGGGGCGCACCGACAACTTCACCTGCCCGGAATGCGGTCACGAAGACGACATCAACGGCTTCCTGTACCTGCAGGAGTGCGGGTTTTCCAACCTCGGTTTCATCTTCAACAACTGGCTGGAGGCGGGCTTCAAGCAGAGCTTTATCGATGAGTTCGCCGATTGGCTCGATCAACCTGTCTCTTGGGTCAAGGTGGAGCTGTAACGGCGGGGATTCCCGTACATCAGCAACATTGATATTAAGCTGAGTTTTACATTGAACAGCAGGGGGTGGATGACTATAATGGCGCGCTTCCATTTTCCCGCTCGGGAGCCCCCGCGATGCTGCGTATCAGCCAAGAAGCTCTGACATTCGACGACATTCTCTTAGTGCCTGGTTATTCCGAGGTGCTTCCTAACGAAGTCAGTCTCAAGACCCGCCTTACCCGTGGCATCGAGCTGAACATTCCTCTGGTTTCTGCCGCAATGGACACCGTCACTGAAGCCCGTCTGGCAATCGCCATGGCTCAGGAAGGTGGCATCGGCATTATCCACAAGAACATGACCATCGAGCAGCAAGCTGCCGAAGTGCGTAAGGTCAAGAAGTTCGAAGCCGGCGTCGTCAAGGATCCGATCACCATCGAGGCTGATGCCACGGTACGTGACCTGTTCGAATTGACCCGCATGCACAACATTTCCGGCGTTCCGGTCCTGCACGATGGCGACCTGGTCGGCATCGTCACTTCCCGTGACGTGCGTTTCGAAACCCGTCTGGAAGCCACCGTACGTGAAGTGATGACGCCTAAAGAGCGTCTGGTCACCGTGCGTGAAGGCGCCGACAAGAACGAAGTCCGCGAGCTGCTGCACAAGCACCGTCTGGAAAAAGTTCTGATCGTCGATGACAAGTTTGCCCTCAAAGGCATGATGACCGTCAAAGACATCGAAAAAGCCAAAGCCTACCCGCTGGCCAGCAAGGACGATCAAGGTCGTCTGCGCGTGGGCGCTGCGGTCGGTACCGGTAAAGACACCGGTGACCGCGTCGCTGCTCTGGTCAATGCCGGTGTGGACGTGGTGGTAGTTGATACCGCCCACGGTCACTCCAAAGGCGTGATCGACCGCGTTCGCTGGGTCAAAGAGAATTTCCCTGAAGTGCAGGTGATCGGCGGCAACATCGCCACCGGCGCCGCAGCCAAGGCCCTGGCCGAAGCTGGCGCTGATGCGGTCAAGGTCGGTATCGGCCCTGGCTCGATCTGCACCACCCGTATCGTCGCCGGTGTCGGCGTCCCGCAAATCAGTGCCATCGCCAACGTCGCCGCTGCCCTTGAAGGCACTGGCGTACCGTTGATCGCCGACGGCGGCATCCGTTTCTCCGGTGACCTGTCCAAGGCCATCGTAGCCGGTGCTTCCTGCGTGATGATGGGCTCGATGTTCGCTGGTACTGAAGAAGCGCCGGGCGAAATCGAACTGTTCCAGGGCCGTTCGTACAAGGCGTATCGCGGCATGGGTTCGCTGGGCGCCATGTCCCAGGCTCAAGGTTCCTCCGACCGTTACTTCCAGGACTCCTCGGCAGGCGCCGAGAAACTCGTTCCGGAAGGCATCGAAGGCCGTGTGCCTTACAAAGGCACCCTGAGCGCGATCATTCACCAGTTGATGGGCGGTCTGCGTTCCTCGATGGGCTACACCGGTAGCGCCAACATCGAAGAAATGCGCACCAAGCCTGAATTCGTGCGGATCACCGGCGCCGGCATGGCCGAATCCCACGTTCACGACGTGCAGATCACCAAAGAAGCGCCAAACTACCGCGTAGGTTGAGCCTTCAAGCTACAAGCAAAGCAACCGGGGCTGTTTGATTCAGCCCCGAGTTGTTTCTGAATCACGACTGTTTCTGAACGACTTAGACGAGACTGAATCATGGCCCTCGATATTCACGCTCACCGCATCCTGATCCTCGACTTCGGCTCGCAATACACCCAACTGATCGCCCGCCGCGTGCGCGAAATCGGTGTGTACTGCGAACTGCACCCGTTCGACATGGACGAAGATGCGATCCGCGAATTCGCTCCTAAAGGCGTCATCCTCGCCGGCGGCCCCGAGTCCGTGCACGTCGCCGACAGCCCGCGTTGCCCACAGGCAGTATTTGACCTGGGCGTACCGGTCTTTGGTATCTGCTACGGCATGCAGACCATGGCCGAGCAACTGGGCGGCAAGGTTGAAGGCTCCGAGCTGCGTGAGTTCGGTTACGCCCGCGTTGACGTGGTCGGCAAGAGCCGCCTGCTCGACGGCATTGAAGACCACATCGACGCTGACGGCCTGTTCGGCCTCGACGTATGGATGAGCCACGGTGACAAAGTCACCAAGATGCCGGAAGACTTCCACATCCTCGCCAGCACCCCAAGCTGCCCGATCGCCGGCATGTTCAACGACGACCGTGGCTACTACGGCGTGCAGTTCCACCCGGAAGTGACCCACACCAAGCAGGGCGGTCGTATCCTGTCGCGCTTCGTCCTCGACATCTGCGGCTGTGAAGCCCTATGGACGCCGTCGAAGATCGCTGAAGACGCCATCGCCAACATCCGCGCCCAAGTCGGCACCGACAACGTATTGCTGGGCCTGTCCGGCGGCGTTGACTCCTCGGTGGTTGCCGCGCTGCTGCACAAAGCCATCGGCGACCAACTGACCTGCGTCTTCGTCGACAACGGCCTGCTGCGTCTGCACGAAGGCGAGCAAGTGATGGCCATGTTCGCCGAGAACATGGGCGTCAAGGTGATCCGCGCCAACGCTGAGGAGCAGTTCCTCAACAACCTGGCCGGCGAAGCTGACCCGGAAAAGAAGCGCAAGATCATCGGTCGCACCTTCATCGACGTCTTCGATGCCCAGTCGAACAAACTGGAAAACATCAAGTACCTCGCTCAGGGCACCATCTACCCGGACGTGATCGAGTCGGCTGGCGCGAAAAGCGGCAAGGCCCATGTGATCAAGTCGCACCACAACGTGGGCGGCCTGCCGGAAGAGATGAACCTGAAACTGGTCGAGCCACTGCGCGAACTGTTCAAGGACGAAGTCCGTCGTCTGGGCCTGGAGCTGGGCCTGCCGTACGACATGGTCTACCGTCACCCGTTCCCGGGCCCGGGCCTGGGCGTGCGCATCCTCGGTGAAGTGAAGAAGGAATACGCCGACCTGCTGCGTCGCGCTGACCACATCTTCATCGAAGAACTGCGCAAAGCTGACTGGTACCACAAGGTCAGCCAGGCGTTCGTCGTGTTCCAGCCAGTGAAATCGGTTGGCGTGGTCGGCGATGGCCGTCGTTACGCCTGGGTCGTGGCCCTGCGTGCCGTAGAAACCATCGACTTCATGACCGCGCGTTGGGCTCACCTGCCTTACGAACTGCTGGAAACCGTTTCCGGCCGCATCATCAATGAAATCGAAGGCATCTCCCGCGTCACTTACGACGTGTCGAGCAAGCCGCCGGCGACGATTGAGTGGGAATGATCTCACTACCCGTTGATTAACGAAAAACCCTTGGCCTGAAGCCAAGGGTTTTTTCGTTTCATGCCTTGAAAACGGGTTAGTTGGGTAAGCGACTTTGCAGGGTCAAGCCGATCTCTATCAGGCGCTGGGATAAAGCGCCGAGGTTACGGAACATGATGCCGCTGATCCGGGGCATCGACTGTGCCCAGATGTAAAACTGACCATTCCTGCAATTTACTACTGTTCGAACGATATTGCTGGAGCTGTCGCGACGCACGAGCATGTAGGTGTTTTGCATTTTTTTGAGTATGAACATGCCGTTGCGATTGAGGAGTGTGTTCTCTGTTGCCTCAGTCCATTGCGGCACAGGTGTTTCGATCTGCAAGCGCAGATCGGCGAATAGGATATCGGATGAGTTGCGCGTCGTTGCCCCGTTATCAAACGGGCCCCGAGTGACTTTCAGTCCCGGGTCGAGACTGACGCCGGGCACTTCGCTGGGCACCGCTTCTTCAATGCGTAAACCGATGCCGCCCCTGAGTTCGCTTATGCCTGGCAGATTTCTGAAAGCGTTGGTGTTCGTTGCCTCGACCAGGGCAACCCATTTTCCGGGTCTGTTGAGGAGCTCGTCACCCCACATGATTTGAGAGGCGAGCCGGGCGTGGATCATCTGCTCTTCGATCGAAGTCAGCGGTATTTTCAGTTTGTAACTGTGTGCGACTTCAAGACCATGGCTGCGGATGCCATTGGCCTGGGCAGCCTTGATCAGTTCGAGCATGTTGAATCGGTCATCAGGGTCGGTACTCAGGCCGGACAAGTAGCCGCGAAGATCCTCTGACATCTCTCCCGACAGGTAAAAGTCGTTGAGATCTGCCTGGGCAAAATCATTCAGCAAACCACGTACGTACAGTGTGTCGATATGCCGTGCGAACGCTGGCATGTTTTCGATCATGAACCGCATGCTGGCGATGCGATCAAGGGTTTCGCCGACGACCAGTCCATCGGTATTGGCAAAGATGCGATCAATCAACTCAGCCGTCTGCATCTCGGGATCGATTTTCGGGATGACTGGCCGTGCGGGCAGGTTGGTCCAGTTCATCTCCGAGTAATACTCTTTGGCCTTGTTTAGCAGGGATGTGCGTCTGTCGCGGAAATAAGCCTCATACGTTTCGGCAGTGGATGGATGACCGCGGTTTGCACTGGAGAACTCGTCGAAAGTCTCGGGCAGGTTCATTGCCCATCTTTTCATTTTCGCAATGTCCATTCCTACGATGTCGTTCAGGGGAGTAACCAGACGCAGTGGTCGCGCAACCGGTGAAACCGGTTCAACGAGGGAAGCTCCGCTGACGGGGTTGATGAGGCTGGGGCCGAGGATGAGGACGAGGGCAGATCAATGCCCAGTAAACAGGCCTTGCCCAGGCATTGGCCGCCTCCCCTGAGGCGCAACGCGGGTATGCGTTCCCACTTGCCGCTACTACTCAAGCGTACTGGCAACGAGTAAGCGAACTGATTGGGTCGCTCGGGATTGACGATGGCCCAGTGGCCAGTGTCTTCGGAGTCGGCAAAGTAGCGCACGTAGTAAGCCGCACCCTCCATTTCGATGGCATAGCCCGGCTCCTTGTCCAGGCGGTAAATGCCCTCATACTTGCCTGGAGCTGCCTCTGCAGAACGCTGGGCAAGTAGCTCGTTGCATCGATATTTGGCAGGAATCTTTGGAACAGACCAACCTTGGCGCGCAGCCGGCGTGGCCAACTGCCGGGTGGATGCGATGGTGGTCCCGGTGGCAATTTCGTTTGCCAGCTCGACGGTCGCCTGTGGATCAATCGTCGCGACTGGCGGTTGATCCACAGGCGGCAAGAAGGGTGCGTCAGGCGCAGTGAACTCGACCAACCCGAGCATTTCTTGCGCTTCGGCAAACTCCACCTGCGGGCCCACTTCAAGTTGCGCGCCCGTGCTGATCAGAAACGGAATGTTGAACACAATGTCGATCGCATTGAGCACTGCTCCGGTAACACCGGCTTTGCGTTCGGTTAGCGTAGTGCCGTTGATGGCCTGATCAATGTTCAATCCCATGTTCGCGATGCTGGCGCCAATCAAAGGCAACGCCAAAGGCCAGCCCACCGCTGCCATCGGGCCGAATACTTTCAGACCGGCACTCAAATAACCGATCCAGAGTTTTTTGCGCAATTGACTGTTGGAAGTGAGTACAAGGTGCGCCTCGGCAACCATGGCCGTACGTGTCGACTCGCTCAACCAAGTGAATGCGTCACCGCTGATCGCGACGTTGCTGCGATTGATCATTTGATGATCGCTGTGACCCCAAGTGCTCACCAGGCGGTTCATCAGATCGGTGAGGTTTTCGGTCAAGTGATTGCGGTCAGCCAGCGGGAAATGCTTGAGAAGAGCCGTGCGCTTGTCCTCTGAATTCATCTGCTCCAGCATCCACCAATGCAGATCCGCTTCATTCTCCATCAAGAGGAATGTCTGGGATTCACCTGGCAAGTAAAGGGTCTGGCGGCCACTGTCTTCCACCAGACGCAGTGCATTGGAAGCTACGTGGCCATCGAGATCCAGCGCCCGCACTTCAGCACCTACCGGGTGTAACGCTTGCAGCATTGGCAAGGTAACGGGCCAGGTAACGGGCCCGATTACCGAGTCGACGACGCGCTGAAAGTCAGTTCCGTCAAGGTCACCCTGTTGCAGCGCCTGCACCGCCAGGCTGAGAAAGTTGCACTTTGCCAGGGCTCGGAAGTTATCCGACGAGGTTTGCCAGAAAGTCGTCAGTTGGCCTATGTAGCGCGCGCTGAAGTCGACGTCCCAGAACGCCTTCAGCACATCACTGCCCAGCAACCGGACTTCATTGCTCTGATTGAAGTTTTCCGCCTCCGGGCCATCCGAGTAGAACCCGCAGTAAAGACCAAGCAGATCTGCGTTGTCTTGATCAGTCGCGCGAAAGCGATGGATCACCAACTGTGTGAGGGTGAGCGTTTCGTAAGGTTTTTCCAGCAAATGTTCCCAACCCGTGAAGGTCAGCGTGCTGCTCTGCGCCGTTTTGAAACGGTGGAAGTAAACACGGTCGGAATCGAGGCCGGACAGTCCGTTGTCCGCCAGTATTTCGTTGGCAACTTGATGGGCAGCGTCGAGCAGACTCGGGCAGGTCTGCACGATCGTCGCAGCAATGGCTTTGAGGGCGGTTTTGTCCTCAGCGTTTGGCAGGAGACGTCGTTCGGGGGAGGTCATGCGTTCTTCATCCTTGAGAAACAAAGACTGAGCATGACCGATTCGCTCAAGGGCAGTGCACTACCCGGCTACCGCATATTGTTCCCCTATTGATAATCGAGTAGGTGTGATGGGGGAGGATGGCTTGTCTGGCGTTATCCAGCCGCTAGCTGGATTCGCAAGTGCAGAGGAAGGTTGATAAAAAATGCCAGTCAGTTTTGCTGACTGGCATTTTTCGTTGTCGGGCCTTCCTTGCTCAGTTTTAACCGGAGAGCCTCAATCAGGGATCCGGCTACGCAATATCAGCCCGGTATCGGACAACCGTTGAGACATGTCCTTCAGGTTGGCGAATGCGATGTCATTCACCCGCTGCCACGCAGGTCGGTGGAGGGAGACCTTGCCGTCACTCGATCGAGTGATCGGTGTGCGTTGCAGCATGCCTTGTTTGCTGCGGTGGATCAGCGTGTAGCGCTCACCTGTTTTTTCGAACAGATACATGCCGCGCCTGTACAACAGATTCTCCAGCGTTTCTTCGGTCCAGGTCACCTCGGGTGCGGGCATTTTCAAGCGCAGATCGGCGCGCAGAAAGTCTGGATTTCCTTGTCTGACAGTGCCGCCGGGCGAGCTGCCGCGTGGTACTTCAATACCCGGATCGACATCCACGCCCAGCTCTTCACCGGCGCCGACTTCATCGATTCGCAAGCCTATTCCCCCCTTCAGTTCACTGATGCCCAGCAGTCCTCTGAAGGTATTGGTGCTGTTAGCATCGGTTACTACGATCCATTTTCCCGGGCTGTTGAGGTAGACGTCACCGGTCATGATGTCGTTGGTCAGGAAGGTGTTCATCATTTGCTCGTCGACGGAGGGCAGCGGTGTTTTCATTTTGTAGCTGGCGGCGCAGTCGATCGCCTGGACCCGAACCCCGTTCGCTCGCGCGACCTGGACCAGTTCCAGCGGGTTGAATCGCCCGGCGGGATCGGTGCCCAGGCTGTTCAGGTAAGTGTGTAAATCCGCAGTCATATTGCCGCTGGTGAAGTAGCGGTTCAGTTCCACTTGAGCGAAGTCACTGAGCAGGCCGCGCAGATAAAGGGTTTTCACGTGTCGGGCCAGCGCCGGCATGTTTTCAATCAGAAAACCCATGCTGGCAATGCGATCGAGGGTTTCTCCGACCACCAGCCCGGAGGCACTTTCAAAAACGCCATCGAAAAGATCGGTCAGTGGCATCAGCCGGTTGATCTCGGGTATGACCGGGCGCGCAGGCTGAATGACCCACGGCAGGTTCTTGAAAAAGCTTCGGGCCGAACTTTGCAGAAGTTGGCGTTTGCCGGCGGCATACAACTCGAACGGATCGTCCATGGCGAAACCGCCGGCACCGTCGGGTTGCAACCGGGCATGGGTTTCGTTGAGGTTCAACGCCCAGGCTTTTATCGAACGGCGTACCGACGGTTCGATGTCAAAGGCACTGGTCACCGGGCGTGGGGGCCTCGATGTCGAGGGTTGCGGTTCTTCTGCCGGTTGCACGGGCGTTTCGGGCGAGGCAGGTTCGAAGGTGTCGAGCTCGAGATCCGGAGTGCATTGTTTGCCCATGCACTGGCCGCCACCCTTGAGACCCAAGGCTGGCATGCGCTCCCATTCTCCTTCGCCATTGAGACGGACAGGCAGCGCGTGCACAAGCTGGTTTGGGCGCTCAGGGTCGACGATCGCCCAGTCGCCGCTGCCGTGAGCGTTGGCGAAGTAGCGCACATAGTACGGCGTGTCATTCATCAGAATGGCATAGGGCGGATCCGAGTCGAGGCGGTAGACACCCTGGAATTTCCCCGACTCTTCGCCGAGCGCTGTGCCATCAAGCAACTCGTTGCATTGGTAGCGTTCGGGCACCGGAGGCGGTAGGGCGTTTTGCGCCGGAATTAGCGTCGTTTCATCGATATTTGGCAGGGTGATGTCGGCATCGTCCGGCAGCATGATCGGCTCTTGGTAATCGGCTTCGACAGAGGCATTCAAGGCTTCGCTGTACTCAGCCATCTCGGCGGCTTCTGCCGCCTCGACCTCGGCGCCAACCTCCAGCATCGGCCCGGTGCCGATCAGCAATGGAAGGTTGAATAACAGATTGATACCACTCAAAACCGCACCCAGCACGCCGGCCTTGCGTTCGGCCCTTGTCTTGCCGTTTTGCGCCTGATCGATATTCAGACCCATGCTGGCAAGGGTGGCGCCAATCACCGGTAACGCCAGCGGCCAACCGACAGTGGCCATCGGAGCAAATACCTTGAGGCCCGCACTCAGATAGCCGATCCACAGTTTCTTGCGCAGATCGCCATTGGACGTCAGGGACAGGTGGGCTTCAGCAAACATCGCCTGACGTGTCGAGTCACGCAGCCAACTGAATGCATCATCGCTCAGTTCCTGGTTTGTGCGGTTGATCAGGTGATGGTCGGCCCGGCCCCAGGTGGCCACCAAGCGATTCATCAGATCGGGCATGTTCTCGCTCATGTGCTGACGATCGGCGAGGGCAAAGTGCTCCAGGAAGGTCGCGCGGCGTTTGGCGTCGTTCAGTTGATCCAGAACCCACCAATGCAGGTCTGCCGGCGTTTCCTTGACCACGAACGCTGCAGTCTCACTCGGCAGATAGATAATCTGCCGACCGGCAGAATCGACGATACGCAGCAATTGCGTGGAGATATGCCCGTCAATGTCGAAGGCGAACACATTCCCCGTTGTTGTGTGGCTTGCTTGCAACATGCTCAGGTTGACCGGCCAGCTGACCGGTCCCACCACTGTGTCCACCAGCCATTGAAAGTCACTGCGGGTGAGTTGCCCAAGGTCCAGCGCCTGCACTGCACGGTTGAGGAAATTGCACTTGGCCAAGGTGCGGAAATCCTCGCCGTGGCTGTTCCAGAAGTCCGTCAGCGTGGCGCTGTAGTGCCCACTGAAATCGAGGTTCCAGAACACCTTCAGGACCTCGTTGCCGTGCAGGCACACCTGGTTTTTTTCGTCGAAATTTTCGCCATGCGGACCTTCGCTGTAGAAGCCACCGTACAGATCGAGCAGGTCGGCGTTGTCCTGGTCGGTGGCACGAAAACGATGAATGACCAGCTGTGTCAGGGTCATCGATTCGTAGGGTTTCTCGCGGATGTGCTCCCAGCCGGTAAACGAGCGAGTGCTGCTCTGGGCCGTCTTGAAGCGATGGAAATAAACCTCATCCGGGTCGAGGCTTGACAGGCCTTTTGCTTCCAGCAGATCACGGGCGGCTTCATGGGCAGCGTCCTGCAGTCCGGGGCAATTGTGCACGACGGTATAGGCGATTCGCTTCAGAGCCGCCTTGTCTGCCGCGTTAGGCAGAAGGCTTTGTTGGGTGGCGTACATGCTTTCTCCATCCTTGAGAAATGAAGGCCGAGCATGGCCGATTCGCTCAAGGGGAGTGCACTACATATGTACCGCACATGATCGTTGGAAACGTGTCGGGGTCAGCGCCGTGCCACGTCGGAAAAGTAGAATTTGTCGAGGGTGTGGCGGGATTCGGTGTACTCGAACTGACGCCCGTCCTGGAGGAAGGTCTGGTTGCTGACCACGATCACATGGCTCTGGCCATCGAGGTCCAGGTGCAGTTGATCATCCTTGCTGCGCGGCACCGCTTCGATGGTGCGTTGGGCGTAGGCAATCTGTAGCTGCAGGGTCTGCTCGATATGGGCGTAGATCGATTGCTCGGCGATGTCGAGGGACAGGCCGGGAATCACTTCGCTGACGAAGTGGTTGATGTCGAGGATCACGCGTTTACCGTCGATCCGCCGCACACGTTTGATTCGGGTGATGAGGCTGCCGGGTTCGGCATGGATGTGTTCGAGCAGGGCGCCTTCGAGCGGGATCTGGCTCAGCTCGACCACTTCGGTGCTGACATCGTTGCCCAGGCGCGGATAGGTTTCCTGGAAACTGACGATGCCGCCGAGCTGAAACTCGATCGGGTTGGTCGACAGCACAAAGGTGCCCTTGCCGTGGATTTTCTGCGCAAAGCCGCGTTCCTGAAGCAGTTCAATGGCTTTGCGCACCGTGCCTCGGCTGGCCTGATAGCTGTCCATCAGTTCGGTTTCGGAAGGCAGGCGGGCGCCGCGCTCCAGGCGTTCAGTCGTGATGCTGGCCAGCAGATCGCTATAGATCTGGTTGTATTTGCTCATGGGTAGGCTCGGTGCCGACTGTGCTCAAAGCTTCGAACCTTAAGGCCAGGGTAGGGCTTTGTCCATGTGGGCGATGGAAATCACCCTAAGGCGGGGTAGGAAAATTCGCCTTCGGTCTGGCAGGAACATACATAAACAAACTCGTCTGTACGAGTTGTTGCATTAACTCGTACAGACGAGTATTTTTCGCTTCGGCGTGCTGCCAATAACAACAATCCATAGCGGAAGAACTAGCATGAGCCACGACTATCCGAACATCGCCAGGCAATTGCTGCAAAGCCTCGGCGGCAGCGACAACCTCGAACAGGCCGCCCATTGCGTCACGCGGTTGCGGCTGGCCCTGAAAGATCCGGGCCTGGTCGACAGTGCCATGCTCAACCAGATAGACCTGGTCAAAGGCTCGTTCTTTACCGGTGGCCTGTATCAGGTGGTGATCGGTCCGGGCGAAGTGGAAAAGGTCTATGCCGAACTGCGTCGTCAGACCGGTCTCGCGGCGTCGACGATCGCTGACGTCAAACAGAAAAGCACTGAAAAGATCAACGCCATGCAGCGTCTGGTGCGGGTGTTTTCTGACGTGTTCATGCCGATTCTGCCGGCGCTGATCATTGCCGGCCTGCTGATGGGCATCAACAATCTGCTGGGTGCCAAAGGCATGTTCATCGACGGGCAGACCCTGCTCGATGCCTACCCGAAACTCGATGGGCTGTGGAGCCTGATCAATCTGATGGCCAACACCTCGTTCGTGTTTCTGCCAGCGCTGGTGGGCTGGTCGGCGGCCAAGCGCTTTGGCGGCAGCGAGATCCTCGGCATCGTCCTCGGTCTGATGCTGGTGCACCCGGATCTGCTTAACGCCTGGAACTACGGCAAGGCCGTGGCCGGGCTGGACGGGCAGCATCTGCCGTACTTCGATATTCTCGGGTTGTTTCAGGTGGAAAAGGTCGGCTATCAGGGGCAGATCCTGCCGATTCTGCTGGCCGCTTACGTAATGAGCGTCATCGAGCAATGGCTGCGCGCGCGCGTGCCCAACGCCATTCAGTTACTCGTGGTACCGATCACCACCATCGTCGTTACCGGCGTACTGGCGCTGGCCGTGATTGGCCCGGTGACCCGCCACATCGGCATCTTCATCACCGAAGGGCTGGTCATGCTGTTTGACCTGGCACCCATGGTGGGTGGCGCGATTTTCGGTCTGCTGTATGCGCCGCTGGTGATCACCGGCATGCACCACATGTTTCTCGCGGTCGACCTGCAATTGATCTCGACCCAGGGCGGTACCTTCATCTGGCCGATGATCGTCATGTCCAACCTTGCTCAGGGCAGTGCCGCCCTGGCGGTGTTCTGGATGACCCGTAATGCTCGGGACAAGAGCATGGCGTCGACTTCGGCAATCTCCGCCTACTTCGGTATCACCGAGCCGGCGATGTTCGGCGTCAACCTGCGCTACAAGTTTCCGTTTTATGCCGCGCTGACCGGTTCGGCACTGGGCTGCGTGTTCCTGTCGCTGAACAAGGTTCAGGCCTCGGCCATCGGCGTCGGTGGACTGCCGGGTTTCATCTCGATCATTCCGCAGTACATCCCGATGTTTGTGCTGGGGATGCTGATTGCCATGCTCGTGCCGTTTGTTCTGACCTGTGCATTGAGCATGAAGATTGTCCGGCCCGGTTATCGGGTTGCCTGAACAATCGCTTTCGCGAGCAGGCTCGCTCCCACAGTTGATTGCATTTCAATCTGGGCGCGAGCCGCACGGACTTATTGAAGGAGTTGTGCCATGCAAGACTGGCAGCGTTCGGTGATCTACCAGATCTATCCGAAGAGTTTTCATAGTCACGCCGGTAACCCGACGGGTGATCTGCTCGGTATCGTCGCCAAACTCGATTACCTGAAGTGGCTGGGCGTCGACTGTTTATGGATAACGCCATTTCTGCGTTCGCCGCAACGCGATAACGGCTATGACATCAGCGATTACTACGCCATCGACCCGAGCTACGGCAGCATGGCCGACTGCGAATTGCTGATCGCCGAGGCGGGCAAGCGCGGGATCAAGCTGATGCTCGACATCGTGGTCAATCACACCTCGATCGAACACGTCTGGTTTCAACAGGCGCGCAGCAGCCTCGACAATCCTTACCGTGACTTCTACATCTGGCGTGATCAGCCGAACAACTGGGAATCCAAGTTCGGCGGTTCCGCCTGGGAGTACGAAGCCCAGACCGGTCAGTATTACCTGCACCTGTTCGACCACACCCAGGCCGACCTGAATTGGGACAATCCCAAGGTGCGCGCTGAAGTGTTCCGGATGATGCAATTCTGGCGAGACAAGGGCGTCGGCGGCTTTCGCCTGGACGTGATCAATCTGATCTCCAAGCCTGCGGACTTCCCCGAAGACGACAGCGATGGCCGACGCTTTTATACCGACGGGCCGAATGTCCACGCGTACTTGCAGCAGATGCACCGCGAAGTCTTCGAAGGGCACGACCTGATCAATGTCGGCGAGATGTCATCGACCAGCCTCGAACACTGCATTCGCTATTCGAATCCGCAGTCGAAAGAGTTGTCGATGACCTTCAACTTTCATCACCTGAAAGTCGATTATCCAAACCTGCAGAAGTGGGTGCGCGCCGACTTCGATTTCCTTCAGCTAAAGAAAATTCTGTCCGACTGGCAGACCGGCATGCAGGCGGGGGGCGGCTGGAACGCGCTGTTCTGGTGCAACCACGATCAGCCGCGCGTGGTCTCGCGCTTCGGCAACGACGGCGAGTACCGCGAATGCTCGGCGAAGATGCTCGGCACCGCACTGCACTTTCTGCAGGGCACGCCGTTCGTGTATCAGGGCGAAGAGTTGGGCATGACCAATCCGGGGTTCGAATCGATCGAGCATTATCGCGATGTCGAGACGCTCAATATTTTTCGCCTCAAGCGCGAGGCTGGCAGCAGCGATGCCGACAACATGGCAGCGATTATGCAGAAATCCCGGGATAACGGGCGCACGCCGATGCACTGGGACGCCGGGCCAAACGCCGGTTTCAGCCGTGCCGAACCGTGGATCGGAGTGCCGGCCAATGCTGCGCAGATCAACGTCGCAAACCAGCTCGACGACCCGGACTCGGTGTTGCATCACTACCGCCGTCTGATCGCGCTGCGCCGCCGCGAATCGCTGATCACCGATGGGCTGTACCAACAATTGCTGCCCGAACATCCGCAGGTCTGGGCGTATGTGCGTGAAGGTGACGCCGAGCGTTTGTTGGTGGTGAACAACTTCTATGGGACAACCTGTGAAGTGGAATTACCGGCGACGGTCATCAGTGAATCGATGAGCCAGCGCCAGTTGATCAGCAACTATCCGGACGGCCCGTTGCGCAAGCGCCAGGTGACGTTGCGACCTTACGAGTCCTTCGTCCTGCACCTGATCGATCCCTGACCTTTAACTAAAAAAACAACGTTCAGAAAACACGCAGAGCACTGCGCGGGAGATTTCTGCGCGCCGAATTCATGCAACCAGACAATAAAAACAATGGGGTGGCTTATGAAAACAACAATAAATCGCAGCCTTGCAGTCGCAGGTTTTTGCCTGGCCTTACCGCCAACGTCACAAGCGCTGGAGTTTGGCGGTTACCTGCGCAGCGGTGTCGGCACGTCAGTCAACAGCAGCGGTCAGTCGTGCTTCCAGTTACCGGGTGCGCAGACCAAATATCGCTTGGGTAACGAATGCGAGCAGTACGGCGAACTCGAGTTGCGGCAGGACCTGTACACCCTCGACGACGGTTCGGTACTGAGTGTCGACGGCATGGCCTCGCTGTATAACCGCTACGACCGCAGCCCCACGTTCAAAGACGACAATGGTTCGATCCGCTTGCCGCAGGCCTACGCACAGTGGTCGGCGATGCCCGCGCTCAACGGTGGTTCATTGTGGGCCGGACGCCGTTACTACAAGCGCAATGACATCCATATTTCCGACTTCTACTACTGGAACCAGAGCGCCACGGGGGGCGGGGTCGAAGACGTGTTGATCGGCGATCTGAAATACAGCTATGCCTTCTCGCGCAAGGACAACCTGTACCAGAAGGACTACATCAATCGGCACGACTTCAACGTCGCCGGTTTCAAGACCAATCCTGGCGGTGAGCTGGAGTTCGGCTTGAGTTATATCGACAAACCCGACAGCCGCGATGCCCACCGGGGCTGGGCGATCACCACGCAACATGTGCAGACGGATTTTCTCGGCGGCAAAAACAAACTGGCGCTGCAATACGGTGAAGGGCCGGGCACCGGGCTGGGTTATACCGGCAACGTCAAACTGGACGACAGCAACAAGAGTTACCGGATCGTCGAGTTTTTCGACTGGCAAGTGACGCCGCGTTTCGGTGGCCAGATCGCGGCGGTGTACCAGAAAGACATTCGCCCGGACGGTGTCGACCAGAACTGGATCTCCCTGGGTGTGCGTCCCGCCTATGCGCTCAGCGAACACTTCAAATTGGTCACCGAACTGGGCCACGATCAAGTCGAAGCCCCGGGTGGCACGCGCAAACTGAGCAAATTCACGTTTGCCCCGACCTGGTCGCCCAAAGGCCCGGAGTTCTGGGCGCGTCCCGAGGTGCGGCTGTATTACACGTACGCCACCTGGAACGAGGCGGCCAAACGGGCGGCCAACGAACTGGCCAAAGGCTCGGCACTCTCCGACACCGGCGCCTTCGGTAGCGCTCGCCACGGTGCGAATGTCGGATTGCAGGTCGAATACTGGTGGAAATAAGCGATGCTGATGGAGCGTCGCGCTCCATGGGCACTTCAAAGAACAAAACTGCAGGTGACGTCATGGCCACACCCCAACCATTGCAATTGCTGGCTCCCTTGTCCGGTGTCCTGATCGCGCTTGAGCAGGTGCCCGATCCGGTGTTTTCCGGGCGCGTGATCGGCGACGGTCTGTGCATCGACCCGACTTCATCGACCCTGTGTGCGCCCATGGCCGGCGTCATCAGTAACGTGCAGGCCAGCGGGCATGCCGTGAGCATCACCGATGACCATGGCGTACAAGTGTTGATGCACATTGGCCTTGATACCGTGAACCTCGGCGGACAAGGCTTCACCCGCCTGGTTGAAGAGGGGCAACGGGTTGCCGCCGGACAAGCGTTGATCGAGTTCGACGCCGATTACATTGCCCGGCATGCGCGCAGCCTGATGACATTGATGCTGGTGATTAGCGGAGAACCGTTCACCTGGCGGGTCGCGTCGAGCGGATGGGTCGAAACCGCTCAGCCGTTGCTTGAACTCGCCCGTACTCAGGCTTGTGGCGTGGATGCTGGCGCGGCAGAAGGTCAGGCCGTGTTCTCTCAAACGTTGAAACTGCCCAATCCCAACGGATTGCACGCGCGCCCGGCAGCGGTGTTCGCGCAAGCGGCAAAGGGCTTCGCGGCAAAGATTTACCTGCATAAACAGCAGGCTCAGGCCAACGCCAAATCCCTGGTGGCGATCATGGCGTTGCAGACCGCGTGCGGCGACAGCGTGCAGGTCAGCGCGGTGGGCGAAGATGCTGACGCGGCAATCGATGCGCTGACTCGATTACTGATTGAAGGCTGCGGTGAAGCGGTGACGGCGGTGGCGCCAGTCGAGCTGGTTGAAACCGAGGTTCTGACCCTGCTGCGTGGCGTCTGCGCGTCACCCGGTTCGGCGTTGGGCCAAGTGGTGCAGATCAGCGAGCCGGTGTTCGACGTCAGCGAGTTTGGCGGCGGCGCAGACGGCGAGCGCGAGGCCCTCGCCAATGCCCTGATCGAAGCCGATCTGGCCTTGCAGCATTTGCGCGACACCGCCGCTGGCGAGGCCGAGGCCGAGATCTTCAAGGCGCATCAGGAACTGCTCGAAGATCCGGGGCTGCTCGATCAGGCCCAGGCATTGATCAGCGAGGGCAAAAGCGCAGCGTTTGCCTGGCGCGCAGCCACTGAAGAAACCGCGGCGATGTTTCGCCAACTGGGCAGTGCGTTGCTGGCTGAACGGGCGGCGGACCTGACCGATGTCGGGCGCCGCGTGCTCAAGCTATTGCTGGGGATTGGCGAGCAGGCGATGGAGCTGCCGCATGGAAGCATTCTGATTGCCGATCAACTGACCCCGTCGCAGACCGCCGGCATCGATACCAGCAAGGTGCTGGGTTTTGCCACGGTCGGCGGCGGCGCAACCAGTCACGTGGCGATTCTTGCGCGCGCTTGTGGTCTGCCGTCGATCTGTGGGGTGCCGGTGCAGATGTTGGCGTTGAGCAACGGCACCCCGGTGTTGCTCGATGCCGACAAGGGCGAATTGCATGTGCGTCCCGATCCTGCGGCCGTCAGTCAATGGCAGGCGCGGCACGCGCAACAGCGTCAACGCCATGAGCATGAGTTGGCCAGTGCATCGCTCGCGGCGCGGACCCGTGACGGCCATCACGTCGAGGTGTCGGCCAACGTCGCCTCGTTAGCGGAAACCGAGCAGGCCATGGCCCTTGGCGGTGCGGGTGTCGGCCTGCTGCGTTCGGAGTTTCTCTACCTGGGCCGTAATCATGCGCCGAGCCATGACGAACAGGCTGCGACCTACAGCGCCATCGCTCGCTGCGTGGGACCTGCGCACAATCTGGTGGTGCGCACCCTTGATGTCGGTGGTGACAAACCGCTGGCCTACGTGCCGATGGACAGCGAAACCAACCCGTTCCTTGGCGTGCGCGGCATTCGTTTGTGCCTGGAGCGCCCGCAGTTATTGCGTGAGCAGTTCCGGGCCATGCTCGGCTGCTGCGAGCTGACACGTTTGCACATCATGTTGCCGATGGTCACGCAACTGTCGGAGCTGCGTCTGGCGCGGCAAATGCTCGACGAGGAAATCCTCGCGCTGGGGCTAACGCAACGGCCGAAACTGGGGATCATGATCGAGGTGCCGGCCGCGGCGCTGATGGCGGACCTGTTTGCGCCGCTGGTGGATTTTTTCTCGATCGGCACCAATGACCTGACGCAATACACCCTGGCGATGGATCGCGATCACCCGCGTCTGGCCAGTCAGGCGGACAGTTTTCATCCCTCGGTATTGCGCCTGATCGCCATGACTGTGAAGGCCGCGCACGCCCATGGCAAATGGGTCGGAGTCTGCGGGGCAATGGCCTCGGAACGTCTGGCGGTGCCGTTGTTGCTGGGGTTGGGCGTGGATGAACTGTCGGTGAGCGTGCCGATGATTGCACCGGTCAAGGCGACGGCGCGCGAACTCGAGCTGGCCGATTGTCAGATCATCGCCCAACAGGTGCTGGGGCTGGAAAGTGCCGGGCAGGTGCGCGAGGCGTTGCAGCTCTTTCACGAGGCAACCGTCGATACTTTACGGGTTCTGGAGAACTGAAGATGTTGGATAAATGGCAGAAGGCATTCTGGAAGGCCCTGACCCCGGATCTGGTGGTGGACACACCCGAAGTCCTCGCCGAGCCGAGCGCCGGATTGAGCGCCGCCATCGTCGCGGCGCTGGGCGGTGTGGATAACCTCCAGTCACAGCAACCGCTGGCGTTGACGCGGGTGCGTGTTGTATTGCGTGATGTGTCGGGTATCGATCAACAGGCGTTGAGCGCCGCCGGGGTCGCGGGCGTGATGCCCTTGGAGGATGGTGTCGTGCACCTGATTACCGGGCTGCGACCTTAAGCCGGTCAAGGGCATGCGGCCTCAGGTCGCCCTTACTGTTTCTCAACCGCAGGTGTATCGTATTCGCCTTTTGCAGGCTTTCAGGGCCTGTCGCTGATACGTGAGGTAGTTGAGTTCATGTCCTTTACCCGTCGCCAAATCCTCGGTGGCCTGGCCGGTCTTGTTGTCGTTGGCGTTGGTGCGGGGGGCGCGTCGCGGTATTGGCTGGGAAAAATGGCCGACGCCGAGGCGGGCCACGACTATGAGCTGATCGCCGCACCGCTGGACGTCGAGCTGGTGCCGGGGCACAAGACCGAGGCCTGGGCATTCGGGCCGTCGGCGCCGGGTACCGAGTTGCGGGTGCGTCAGGGTGAATGGCTGCGGGTGCGTTTCATCAACCACTTGCCGGTGGCGACGACCATTCACTGGCATGGCATTCGTCTGCCGCTGGAAATGGACGGTGTGCCGTACGTGTCGCAGCTGCCGGTGTTGCCGGGCGAGTACTTCGATTACAAATTCCGCGTGCCGGATGCCGGTAGCTACTGGTATCACCCGCATGTCAGCAGCAGCGAAGAGCTCGGGCGCGGCTTGGTCGGGCCATTGATAATCGAAGAGCGCGAGCCGACCGGTTTCAAGTACGAAAAGACTTTGAGCCTGAAAAACTGGCACATCGATGACGAAGGCAATTTCGTCGAGTTCAGTATTCCCCGTGAAGCGGCGCGTGGCGGTACGGCGGGGCGGTTGTCGACCATCAACGGCGTGCCGAACCCGGTGATCGAACTGCCGGCGGGGCAGATTACCCGCGTGCGTTTGCTCAACCTCGACAACACGTTGACTTACCGCATCAACATTCCCGGCGTCGAAGCGCAAATCTATGCGCTGGACGGCAACCCGGTCGAACCGCGGCCGCTGGGCAAGGAATACTGGCTTGGCCCGGGCATGCGTATCTGTCTGGCGATCAAGGCGCCGGCAGCGGGTGAAGAATTGTCGCTGCGCAACGGCCCGGTGCGTCTGGGCACGCTGCGTTCAGTGGCCAATAACGATGCGCCGAGCGACTGGCCGAAAGCGTTGCCGGCCAACCCGGTGGCGGAGCCGGACCTGGCCAATGCCGAGAAACTCAACTTCAATTTCGAGTGGGTCGGTTCGGTATCGGTCAACGTCGACAACGGCAGGCCGCCGAGCCTGTGGCAGATCAACGGCAAGGCCTGGGACATCACCGACAAGACCTGCGCCGACCGGCCGATTGCCAGTCTGAAACTGGGGCAGAGCTACATCTTCGAATTGAAGAACATGACCCAGTATCAGCACCCGATCCACCTGCACGGCATGAGTTTCAAGGTGATCGCGTCGAACCGGCACAAGATCATTCCGTATTTCACCGACACCTATCTGCTGGGCAAGAACGAGCGCGCGCAAGTGGCGCTGGTGGCCGATAATCCGGGGGTGTGGATGTTCCACTGCCACGTGATCGATCACATGGAAACCGGCCTGATGGCCGCCATCGAGGTGAAGTGATGCGCCAGATTCGCCCTGCGGCAATTATCGACCGCAGCCGTGATCGCGATTTCATGCGCGAAGCGCTGCTCCTCGCCGCACAAGGCGCAGCCCTCGGCGAAGTGCCGGTGGGCGCGGTGCTGGTGCAGGACGGCGAGATCATCGGTCGCGGTTTCAATTGCCCGATCAGCACCAGCGACCCGAGTGCCCACGCGGAAATGGTCGCCATTCGCGAGGCCGCGCAGGCGGTGGATAACTATCGTCTGCCGGGCAGCACGCTGTATGTGACGCTGGAGCCGTGCAGCATGTGCGCCGGTTTGATCGTGCATTCGCGGGTGGCGCGGGTGGTGTATGGCGCGCTGGAACCGAAAGCCGGGATTGTGCAGAGTCAGGGGCAGTTCTTCACTCAGGGCTTTTTGAATCACCGGGTGTTGTATGAGGGTGGGGTGTTGGCGGAGGAGTGTGGCGCGGTGTTGACCGAATTCTTTCGCGCCCGAAGAGCAAAAAGCCCCTCACCCTAACCCTCTCCCGGAGGGAGAGGGGACTGACCGGGTTGAATGGGCGATCTGCGCCGACCTGAGTTATCGAGTCGAACTCAAGTCTTGAAAAGCTCAACGATCAGCCCCCTCTCCTTGGGGGGATGGGGCTGACCGAGCTGGATGGGCCAAGTCCGTCGACCTGAGATTCCGAGTCGAACTCAAGTTTTGAAAAGCCCAAAGATCAGCTCCCTCTCCCACAGTGTGAGGGGACTGACCGGATTGGATGGGCGAGGTGCACCGACCTGAGTTATCGAGTCGAACTCAAGTTTTGAAAAGCCCAAAGATCAGCTCCCTCTCCCACAGTGAGAGGGGACTGACCGGATTGGATGGGCGAGGTGCACCGACCTGAGTTATCGAGTCGAACTCAAGTTTTGAAAAGCCCAAAGATCAGCTCCCTCTCCCACAGTGAGAGGGGACTGACCGGATTGCATGGGCGAGGTGCACCTACCTGAGTTATCGAGTCGTACTCAAGTTTTGAAAAGCTCAACGATCAGCTCCCTCTCCTTGGGGAGGGGGCTGGGGTGAGGGGTAGCCCCACCGCGGTGTTTGGGCGATTGGGTTACTTCTTGGCGACAATCACTGCGCGCATCGGCGCCGGCAATCCTTCAATCGTTTTGCTGTGATCTTCCGGATCAAGGAAATCACTCAGCGACTGATACTTCATCCACTCAGTCCCGCGCTGTTCTTCAACCGTGGTTGTGCTCACGTCCACGCAACGAATATCGGTGAACCCGGCACGGCGCAGCCACAACTCCAGCGCCGGCACCGACGGCAGGAACCACACATTACGCATCTGCGCATAACGGTCTTCCGGCACCAGCACCTGATGCTTGTCGCCTTCGACCACCAGCGTTTCCAGCACCAGTTCGCCACCCTTGACCAGGCAATCCTTCAGCGCCAGCAAATGCTCGATCGGCGAGCGACGGTGGTAGAACACGCCCATGGAAAACACCGTGTCGAAGCCTTCTAGGTTTGGCGGCAGGTCTTCGAACGGAAAGGGCAGGTGCCAGGCATTGGGTTCTGACAGATAACGCTGCACGGCCTGGAACTGGCAGAAGAACAGCCAGTTCGGGTCAACACCGATCACACTGTTCGCGCCGGCACCGAGCATGCGCCACATGTAATAACCGTTGCCGCAACCGACATCGAGGATGCGTTTGCCCTTCAAGTCGAGGTGCGGAGAGACACGCGACCACTTCCAGTCCGAACGCCATTCGGTGTCGACGTGCACCCCAAACAGATCAAACGGGCCTTTGCGCCAGGGCGACAGGCCCATCAGCGCGGTACGCATCTGCGCGCGGGTTTCCTCGTCGCAATCGGTGTCGAGTTTCAGACCGTTGAGCAGGTCGACTTCGCTCGGCTGGATTTTCGGCAGGGCATCCAGCGCACTTTGCCAGCGCTCCAGGTCGCCGTGACCTTTCTCCATTTTCTTGTCGAGTTGCGCTTGCAGGGTGTTGGCCCATTCGGCCAGCGGTGTGCCGGCCAGACGGCGGGCGAGGGGGGACAGATCAATCATGGCAAGGCAATCAACGAGGCAAAGTTAAGACACTGGAACCACGGCACGACTTTCGAGAACCCGGCGGCCAGCAGGCGTTCGCGGTGTTCTTCGAGGCTGTCGGGCTTCATGACGTTTTCGATGGCGCTGCGCTTCTGGGCGATTTCCAGTTCGCTGTAGCCGTTGGCGCGTTTGAAGGCGACATGCAGATCGGTGAGCAGCGCGTGTTCTTCGGCATCGTTGAAGCGCAGCTTCTCCGAGAGGATCAGCGCGCCGCCCGGCAGCAGCGATTGGCGAATGCGCGAGAGCAACGCCGTGCGCTGATCGGGGGCGATGAATTGCAGGGTGAAGTTCAGCGCCACCACCGAGGCGGGCTGGAAGTCGAGGGCGAGAATGTCGCCTTCGATCACTTCGACCGGCAGCAACTCCTGAAACATCGAGTCCTGACCGTTGAGGTATTCGCGGCAGCGCTCAACCATCGCTGCCGAGTTATCCACAGCGATTACCCGGCAACCGTCGGTGCGCACGTGGCGACGCAGGGCTTGAGTGACAGCGCCCAGCGATGAGCCGAGGTCGTAGAGCACGCTGTTTGGCTGAGCGAACTGCGCGGCGAGCACACCGAGGTTTTCGACGATGGTCGGGTAACCCGGCACCGAGCGCTTGATCATGTCCGGGAACACCCGCACCACGTCTTCGTTGAAGGCGAAGTCGGGTACCTGGGCCAAAGGCTTGGCGAAAATGCGATCGGGTTCTTTGCTCACGGCGGTTCCGGCGGTGTCGGTGGAAAAGGCCGGCATTTTAGCCAAAAGGGCGCGGGGATGCTTGGGTTGTCTGATAAAGCGTGGGAAAGCGGGTTTAGAAAGGCTGAATGACCAGGTTCGCTAGGCGAGCTTGGTCATTCATTATTTAACGCTGATTACCGAGGTTGCAGTAATACGATGTAAGTAGATTTGCCGGCGATTTTCAGTTCCTGACTACGCTCGTTGACACCCTTGAAATCAAAGTCGATTTGGTAATGCAGTTTCTCGGCTGTGGCCTCAATCACCTCTACATTGAACGTTCCGCTTTTTGCCGTGTATTGAAACGAGGTTGTAAAGCCGGGGATGGTACCCGTTTCAAAATAATAGGCATCATGGAAAGGGAAGCCTGGATCAGTAACAGGATAGTTGCCCGATTTAATGGTTTTATCAAATACGAGTACCAGACCTTTTTTACTGCGATGCGAATAATCTTGAGAATTTGCACGGGTCACCAGTGCAATCTGATCACTTGCCGGATCAGCATCGAACTCCACAATCTGGCTGTCGAATTTCACTCGGCCAGACACCGTTGCAAGTGTTTCAGCACTGACGGTAATGATAGGTTCCGCAGTGTTGGAAAGTGTTGCGTTTTTACTTTTGAAAAAGCTCATGAAGTTCTTCCTTGTATTACATGGGATTGGATAACGCCAACGAATACTAGGGAGAACAAAAATCATGAACTACTGTCAGAGTTGACAGGTTTTTATAATATTTCGAGATAAAAGGGCAACTATTGGCTTATAGCGTGCGCTTGAGTTGTTCCACTCTTTCGAATGACGAGGCAGTGATGCCCCATTGGCCCAGCCAGTAGCTGAGGATGATGACATACGGTGCAGCGTGAAATGGCGATACAAACCGGTCAATGCCAATCACGCTGTCGGAGAACACAAACGCCACTGCACCGCCCGCCGCCAGTAACGCCGAGCGTTTCGGCACATCGGTGCCGAGACGAGCAAGCGCGCGCCAGAGCATCGCGCTGATTGCCGTGCCATAGACAATCACCGGCACCAGCAACGGACCTAAGCCGCTGGAAATCAGCAGTCCCAGCAATACCGCGCCAACTCCGAGGGCGAGCACCAGCGGCAACACCGCCAGACGCTTGCAGTCACTCAGATAAGCCTTCAGATAAGCCAGGTGTGCGACCAGAAACGCACCGAGGCCAAACACGAAGAGGTCCCCCGGCCACGCCAGCAACACATCACCCAGCAGCGAGAAAATCAGACCCAGACTGATCCAGCGCCGATAGTCGCTGGGCGGTGCGTCATGGAGCCAGCCGAGCAGCGCCAGCACCGGCAATGGTTTGACCAACAGACACAGTAACGCCGCGTGGGTGCTGACACCGTAGAGAAACGTCACCGCGCCCATCAGCGCCAGAATCAGCCAGCCCACGATCAGTTCACCGAAATGGCGCAGTCAAAGGTTTCCACTGGCAGCACTTCCGGTGCCCATGGCTGTTGTGAGGTCAGGCGCAGACGCCCGGTGCCGGGGGCAAATGCTTGAAAGCGCCAGGTCGATACGCCCGCTGCGCCGACGACGCCGGCGTCTTCCGGATTGCTATAGACCTCGGGGCTGAGTGCACGCAATACGCCGCCAGCCGAATCCTGAATGGCCCAGCGATAGCCGGTGGTCGGGTTGCTTGGCAGCATGATGATGAGGTTTTGCCCGTTAGTCAGCCGTACGGGGCATTCGCTTTGTTTTTCCACGGTCACGTTGTGTTTCGGTTGTGTGGCGCAGGCGGCCAGCAACGAAAGGGCGAGGGGGACAAACAGGCGAGTGGGGGACATAAGGTCAGAGGCTCCGGCGTTTACGACGAACGGCGAGCATAACTGAAGATGAGACAAAGTGTGACAACGCCAAGCCCTCACCCTAACCCTCTCCCAGAGGGAGAGGGGACTGACCGAGGTGTCTTGTGTCATACATCGACCTGAAAGACCGAGTCGATTATGGATTCAGCGAAGTACTTTCAGGTCGGTGTAACTCTGCAATATTCCGCAATTAGCTCCCTCTCCCTCCGGGAGAGGGTTGGGGTGGGTAAAGACCGGGTACATCCTTTACGTTTGAGACCGGGGACATGGTTTACAGGTATCAATCATGGTCAGGAGGTGCTGACCATGCCCTGGAAACAAGAGTCTCCAATGGATCAACGAGTGAAGTTAATTAGCGATTGGCTCAGCGGCAGCTACACCAAAAGCCAATTAAGCCGGCGGTATGGCGTCAGTCGTCCAACCATCGACAAGTGGCTGGAACGGTATGCAGCGTTGGGCGTGGATGGCTTGAAAGAGCAGTCGCGTAAGCCGCTGAATTGCCCTCACCAAACTTCCGATGAAATCATCGCCAAGTTGCTGGCCAAGAAAAACGAACATCCCGATCGGGGACCCAAGCAGATCATTGGTCGCCTGCGCGATTCCGATCCGCATATCCAATGGCCGGCGGCGAGTACCGCCGGGGAGTGGTTGAAGAAAGCTGGTTTGGTGGTGGCGCGACGGCCCTATCCCCCGCGTCCCCGTGCTCCAACACATTTGCGTCCGGTCGACGCGCCCAACCAGACTTGGTGTGCTGATTACAAAGGGCAGTTCAAAATGCAGGACGGTAATTGGTGCTATCCGCTGACCATTACCGATCAGATGAGCCGCTTTTTATTCGTCTGTCGCGCTTTGCCCAGTACGCACGGAGCGCCGACGCGGGAAGGCTTCGAGTGGGCTTTTCGAGAATATGGGCTGCCGGATGTGATCCGCACTGATAATGGCGCTCCTTTTGCGTCGACAGGTCTGGCGCGACTTTCGAAGTTATCGGTTTGGTTCATCAGGCTCGGAATCCATGTCGAAACGATTACACCTGGCCGTCCCGACCAAAATGGTCGACATGAACGGATGCATCGAACGCTAAAGGCAGCAGTGCCACCGGCGGAAAACCTGGTGCGCCAGCAGCTGGCTTTTCAGGATTTCATCCAAGACTTCAACCACCACCGACCGCACACCGCGCTGGGCATGAAACCGCCGGCATCTGTCTATCGCCCGTCGATACGCGCTTATCCCGGTTACTTGCCTGCGCTTGAATACGGTTCCGATGTTGAAGTACGTAAGGTTCGGTCAAATGGGGAAATTAAATGGAAAGGACAGCTGATTTTTCTAGGAGAGGCTCTAATTGGAGAGGACATCGCGTTGAAGGAAGTGGCTGATGACGCTTGGGAACTGTACCTTTGCAGCCACTGTTTAGGCAGGCTTGAAAGAGGCGCCAAACGCGTTTCAAGCCTGTAAAGGTGTAAACGATGTCCCCGGTCTAATTTGTAAAGGATGTACCGGTCTCTACAGTGAGGGGTTTTCTGTCAGAACAATACCTTCGCTACATCGGCAAACTTCTTCGCGAAATGCACCGTAATCCCTTCCTTCAGATAATCCGGCAATTCCTCAAAATTACCCCGGTTCGGCTCCGGCAGAATCAACTCGAAAATCTTCTGCCGGCGCGCCGCAATCACCTTCTCGCGCACCCCGCCAATCGGCAGCACATGCCCGGTCAGGGTCAATTCGCCGGTCATCGCTACACCTTTCTTCGGCGGCTGATTGCGTGCGAGCGAGAGCAGGGCGCTGGCCATGGTCACGCCGGCGCTCGGGCCGTCCTTGGGTGTCGCGCCTTCCGGTACGTGCAGGTGCACGAAGGCTTCGTCGAAGAACTTCGCGTCGCCGCCGAATTGTTTCAGGTGTGAGCTGACGTAGCTGTAGGCGATCTCCGCCGACTCCTTCATCACATCACCCAGTTGCCCGGTGAGTTTGAAGCCACGGTTAAGCGTGTGAATCCGCGTAGCTTCGATCGGCAACGTCGCGCCGCCCATGCTGGTCCATGCCAGACCGGTAATCACGCCAGTACCGGACAGCACTTGTTCGTTGCGGAACACTGGATGGCCGAGTGACGCTTCGAGGTCTTTCGGCCCGAGTTTGATCACCGCTTTCGGTTCGTCGATCAGCTTCATCACCGCTTTGCGCACCAGTTTGCCCATTTGCTTTTCCAGCTGACGCACGCCGGCTTCACGGGCGTAACCGTCGATCAAGGCTTTGAGCGCGGTGTCGCTGATGCTCAGGCTGCCCTTGGACACGCCGGCCTTTTCCAGCAGTTTCGGCCACAGGTGACGCTTGGCGATGGCGACTTTTTCTTCGGTGATGTAGCCCGACAGGCGAATCACTTCCATGCGGTCGAGCAATGGGCCGGGGATCGAATCCAGAGTGTTGGCGGTGCACACGAAGAGGACTTTCGACAGGTCCATGCGCAGGTCGAGGTAATGGTCGAGGAATTCGACGTTCTGCTCCGGGTCGAGGGTTTCCAGCAGCGCCGAGGCCGGGTCGCCCTGGTAGCTCTGGCCCATCTTGTCGATCTCGTCGAGCATGATCACCGGGTTCATCACTTCGACGTCTTTCAACGCCTGCACCAGTTTGCCCGGCTGCGCGCCGATGTAGGTGCGGCGGTGGCCCTTGATCTCAGCCTCATCACGCATGCCGCCGAGGCTGAAGCGGTAGAACGGCCGACCGAGTGATTCTGCGATGGATTTACCGACGCTGGTTTTACCCACGCCTGGCGGGCCGACCAGCAACACGATGGAACCGCTGATCTCGCCTTTATAAGCACCCACGGCGAGGAATTCGAGGATGCGATCCTTGATGTCGTCGAGGCCGGCGTGGTGTTTGTCGAGGATTTTGCGCGCGTGCTTGAGGTCGAGTTTGTCCTCGCCGTAGACGCCCCACGGCACCGAGGTCGCCCAGTCGAGGTAGTTACGGGTGACCGCGTACTCGGGGGAACCGGTCTCGAGGATCGACAGCTTGTTCATTTCCTCTTCGAGGCGCTTCTGCACTTGGGCCGGCAGGACTTTGCCTTCCAGGCGCTGCTCGAACTGTTCAAGGTCGGCGCTGCGGTCGTCCTTGGTCAGGCCGAGTTCCTGCTGAATGACCTTGAGTTGTTCCTTGAGGAAGAACTCGCGCTGATGCTCGCCGATCTTGCGGTTAACTTCCGCCGAAATCTCTTTTTGCAGGCGCGCGACTTCGACTTCCTTGCGCAGCATCGGCAGGACTTTTTCCATGCGCTTGAGCATCGGCACGCAGTCGAGCACTTCTTGCAGTTCGGGGCCGGTGGCTGAGGTCAGTGCGGCGGCGAAGTCGGTCAGCGGCGACGGGTCGTTGGGGCTGAAGCGGTTGAGGTAGTTCTTCAGTTCTTCGCTGTACAGCGGGTTGAGCGGCAGCAGTTCTTTGATCGCGTTGATCAGCGCCATGCCGTAAGCCTTGACCTCGTCGGTCGGCTCGGTGGGCTGGTGTGGGTATTCGACCTCCACCAGATACGGCGGGCGGTGGTGTTTCAGCCAGGTCTTGATGCGCACTCGGCTCAGGCCTTGGGCGACGAATTGCAGTTTGCCGTTCTCGCGGCTGGCGTGGTGGACTTTGACCAGGGTGCCGTATTGCGGCAGGGCGCCGGTGTCGAAGTGGCGCGGGTCTTCCTGGGGCGTGTCCATGAAGAACAAGGCCAGGGAGTGGTGTTCGGATTTGCTGACCAGTTCGAGGGTCTCGGCCCACGGCTCTTCATTGACGATGACCGGCAGGACCTGGGCCGGGAAGAACGGGCGATTGTGGATCGGGATGATGTAGACCTTGTCCGGCAGGTTCTGGCCGGGCAGGGCGAGGCCTTTGCCGGAGGAGGTGTGTTCGATGTTTTCGGCTTCGGTGTAGTCGTCGGGGTTTTCCGGGAATTCTTGCTGGTCGCTCATGGGGCACCTGCGCAATGGAGTATGGGTCTTAGATGGGGCAGGCCTTGGGTGGTTTCAATGGGGGCAGACGTTTCTGCTTGTGTGTTCAGGGTTTTGACAGGGTTTCTCTGGACCTGGCGAACTCTGTTGTTCGGCGGAACGCCGCCCGCAGCACGCTCGCACCCAATGGGCTGCGCTATTTCGGCAGGGTGCAGAACTGTGGCATTGACGATAAAAAACCACCGGGCAGTCAGCCCGGTGGTTGTTGGCAATGCGCAGTTACACCTGACGCTTATTTCACCTCGGTCATTCTCAAATCACTGACCAGCATATCGATCAAGGTCCCCAGGTATTTGAAACGCTCATCTTTTTTCTCCCAGCGATCAATGAAAAACAAGCCGTGGTCATTGACCTGAATCGGTGTCTCAACGATGTCGTCGGACCTGGATTTATGCACCAGACGGAGCTCGCCCGTATCCGTGTTTTCGATCATGAACATCCCGGACCGGGTCAGTTTGCTGCGCTCGACGGCCGGCGTCAGGGCTGGTTTGTTCTTGCCGGCGACGGCCACGTCCAGCAGGAAATCGCTGCGCAAGGCCCGGCTATTGGTTCCGCGCTCGCTGGCCACCGCTCTCCAGGTCCCGCGATGGATATCTCTGGCCAGTTCCGGAGCGGTGTCGCGTACGTGGAGACTGACCGCCGAGAGGGTATCCGCCAGACCCGGCACACCCAGGTTGTAGTTAGTGTGGGCATTGCCGATAAGGGCCACCCACTTATGCGGCCCATTTAACAGTTGGTCGGCTTCGATCACTTGGGTGGCAAAATAGCTGAACATCTCGTTTCGCGAGATATCTTCGTCAAACACACCCTTGAGGTGGTAAGACGCCGTGCAATCGAGGGCCCTGATACGGATGTTGTACTTCGCCGCCGCCTGGAGGACCTCTGTGTAGGTATCGTTACCTTTATAAGTGGGCATTTGGCCACGGTCCTGAACGCGCAGGTAATTCTTCAGTCCGTCGGGCATGCGCTGTGTCCGAAAAAAAGTATCCAGATCGGCCTGGTGCAAATCGGTGAACAGATGTTCCACGTAGAGCGTGTCATACCCGGCTTGCTTGAGCGCCTTCATGTACTTTTTCAGCAACGCTTTGCTCGATACGTGGCTATGGGCCTCGCCGATCAGCAGGTTCAAGCGGCCGTCGGCCACCAGCCGCAAAAACTCCTCAAACTTGATGTCTGAGGTGAGTGTCGGGAGCGCGGCCGCTTCGGGGGGCGTGTAGTGAGCAAACGTGTCCCTGGCCTTTTTCTCCAGACGCTTGCGGTTGGCGATGAACGCATCGTGCGCCTGTTGTTCTTTCGGTACGGTCGGGGTATAGCGTGAGTCCATGGCTTTGTGCTGATGCAACATCCTCGCGATGTCTTCACGCATGGCGGGTGGAATATCGTATTCGCTGAAATGCTCGACAGCAGGGGCAATCGATGCTGGCCGGGAGACGGGTTGAGGCGCCTTGTACGCCGTCGGCCGCTGCACACGATAATCGCCCTTGGCGGCCGAATCCCCGGGGATTGCCCCGGCTGAATCGAGGCTGATGCGCGCCGCCTGATCCTGTGCGACATCTTCCACGCGCACGGCGACAGCCGCGTGCAGGTCGGCCAGGCCGGGGGTGTTGTCGAAGGTGCTCATGCGTGATTGTTCGGTGAGGACCACCCAGCGCTCCTCAGGCGCATCGGCGATATCGACGGCCAGCGTCTTGTGCGAATAGAAATTCCTGATGCTGTTGCTGCGAGGGGTCAATGGCGAGACGTCGTCCAGTACCATCACTCCTTCCAGTTGATAGCTGGTCGACGCATCCAGCGCATGGATTTTCAGACCCTTTTCGCGCGCTGCACGCACCAGTGCCAGATAAGAGAATGGCGCTTTTTTCTCATACCCCAGCGCAAGGTCGACGGCTTTAAGATGTTTTTCGATGTGTTTCCAGGTTCCGCCCTTATTCAGTTTTTCCAGCTTGATTTTGAAGACATCGCCCGCCAGGTATTCCACGTAAAGTCGCTTGAAACCGTTGCTCACGAGTTCATCCACACCCTCGATCAGCAACTGTTTGCTGGCGATCGAGCCGGGCTGGGCGCCGATCACCAGATTTTTTCCTTTGACGGCGTCGCTCGCCAGTAACTGGGCAAACGACAGGTCGTCGGCGACTGGCGGGACTTCGGCGCGGGCTGGCAACGGGGCAAGTTCGGCGAAATGCGCGGTGGCGTCGGTGCTGAGCTTTTCGACCTGCTTCAGGTAAGCGGTGCGCGTCGGGACGAGACTTTCCAAAAAACCGAAAAGGTACAATTGGGGATCGGTGCCGATGAAGTCCTGACTGTTTTTGAGGATGTTCTCCCGGATTTGCGGGTTCATCACCATTTCGATGCGATCGTGGTATTTGGACTTCACACCATAGACCTTGTCCGGGCCGGGTGTCTCTGGCACGACCTCGTACTCGAGCGCACCGCCGGCCAAACCACTGCGCACCAACTTTCCGTCTGCGTTGCGCACGGTCAGGATTGTGCTCGAGGTGAGTTCGCCGGAATCCGGATTGGCTCGGTAAAGCAAAAAGCGACCGCTGGAGTCAGGATCTTTGTCGATATAGAACAGCTCATTTCTGTACACCACCGGACTCATTTCATTCCGCTTGGGGCCAGGTGTTACTTGATCGATCACGGTCATGACATCGCGTTGTTCGTTGCTGGCACTGACGAGGCTCTGCCGCACAGGCCGGCGCACGGGCTTGAGCGAACGCAGCGCCGGACGCAGGTCGGTCAGCACCGCGCCGGCACTGTTGAACAGATAACCGAGCAGATGCTGGAACGCTTCGCCGTGGTCACCCTGACGGTACGCATGCAGGGCGAGCATGGCGTCCTTGAAAGCCAGTAACAGGCCGGTGCTCAGGCTCAGCAGCGGGAACGGCGCCGTGGCAATGGCGGCGATCCATTCGACACTGGTCCAGACCAGACCGGCGATCATCTCGGCACGGCTGGTGGTGGTGGCGTTAACGTCGTCGATACGACGTTGCAGCCTCATGTCGTAAAGGACAGTGCGCAGGTCACTGACCGCCGCGACTGCGCGGGTCGAGTCGTAACGTGCAGGGCTGGGCGTGGTTTTATTGAGGTCTTTGGGCAGCCCTTTCTTGATGTTTTCAAGGTATGTGCGAACCCGGGTCCGGGCGCTGACGTCGACGCGCAACGTCAGGTATTCGAGCATGCCGGACTGCTGTTGAAGCAGGTAATTGAACAGCCGCGCTTCGCGGAAAGCGACGCCGTCGGGCGCCTCCGGGGTGTAGAGCAGAACCGGGTTGGCACCATGGCTGAACAGCCACGCGTCGAGCACCCATTCGCCGTCGATCATCAAACGGTGGAGTGGATAGGTCGTGCGCGTGGCGCCGGAAGTTTCAGCCATGCTGTCGATACTCTGCTCCAGCCATTGCAGATCATGGCTGGCGATATGGCCCTGCAGCTGGCATTCCAGCGCGGCGCTTTTCATCTGGCGCTGGGTAATGGCCAGGGTCGTGTTGCGCCGCAAGTCATAGCCTTCGCTCGTCGAACTTTGCAGTTCAGCCTTGACCTTGTCGATGTAGCGCTGGCCGATCCACACACCGGTGACCGAGCGCGCGACATTCTGTGCGGTCAGGTTGCTGAGGTCGATGCCCTGCGGGCCTCTGAAGCGCGCCGAGCGGGAAAATTTTTCATCGAGAAAACCGACGCCGTCGGCGTAGCCATCGCGATACAGCGTGGTGTAGTTCAGCGGTTTTGGCGTCCACGAGCGCACGATGGCGGTCGGCGAGTAAGCCCAGACGGTATCCGGATCGACATCGTTGGTGGTGCGCTTGAGCAAGCGGTTCAAGCTGATTTTGGCTTGCTCGTGCACGTAGTCATCAAACGCCGGAAAGCTGCTGCCCGACAAGGCATGCTTGTTGAACGCGCGCAAGGCGCCTTCGGCGTCTTCACTCAGGGTCGTCAGCTTTCGGCGGTTGGCAGCCGTGGTGGAGCGATACCACAGCGGTGTACAGAAATCGTAGTCGTCGATCCGTGTGGCGAGCACATGTTCAGCCATCGTGCGCAGGCAATCGGGATGACTGCCGGTGTGAGCGAACGTGACCTTTTGATGCTCCAGCGCCTCAGGTTTGAAACTCAGCCCGGCCAATACGTGGCGCAGCTTTGTGCGAAAGCGCATGGGCGCACGGCTGATCAGGTAGCCGGCCATGCTGTCGGCGGCATCACTGTGTTTGGCCCAGCCCAGCAGGTGGGTCTGGCATTCGCGCTCACTGTCGAAGGCCTGGAATTGTTGCGTTCGCGGCGCCTGTGGTGTGCACAGCAACAACCGTTTGAGCGCGCCGCGGTCATCGTTCTGGCGCAACACCCACAAATCCTGCAACTGGGCGCCGTGCAGCGACAGGGTGGCGGCGCGCAGGCGCGCATCGCTACCGTCACGCAGGCGCTGGATCAGTTGCAGGTCACTGTCGAGCAAGTGCCCCTGCAGCACCGCCGTGTGAGCGAGGGCGACGATACGTTTGTCGAGCATCTGCTCAATGGCGGGTTTGATTGCGGGCCTGGCCTGCAGCTCATTTTGCAAGTGATTGAAGTCAATCCGAGGCTGCAGCTCCACGGCTTGCCTGATCAGCCACGCCGGCGTCACGTCCGCGTAGGCTGGCGGCAAAGGCGCGTCATCGTAGGTGAGGGTGGTGTACTTCAAAAACTCCGAGCCCGGTAATTCATCGCCGGTGTGCGGGCCGCGCAAGGACAGCTCGAGCAGGCTGGATTGATGCACATAAACGCCGTAGCCCGGCACTCGGCGATCGGTCGCAAGGCTTAACTTTGCCGGCTCGAGGTCGTCGATTTCCAGGTCTTCGCTCAGGCGCTCCAGCCATTGTTGGCGGGCCAGTGCCGTCAGACTGCCGGCCGGCTCCATCAAGTCGAGCAGGTCTTGCCGCGCCTGCTGGTAGTTGCGCAGATGCTGCGCCAGTGCGTCTCTTTGCGCGGTGCTGGCGCTTCGAAACCAGTCCGGTGCGCTGTAGCGCAGGTGGCGCTCGAACAAGGTTTGCGCGCGTAATTCCAGACGCGACGTGAGATCCGGCAGGGCGGCGGCAATGGCGTGGTCCAGCGCGGTGAGCAATTGCCTGGGGTCTTGCTGTGGGTTTTCGGCGAAGCTCAAGGCGCGCTCGATATCCTGCGTGCGTTTTTCGATCAGCGCGTCGTAGGTGTGTTCGAACAACGGTCTGCTGTCGATTGGCGCGAGCAGCAGCGGCCAGATCCCTGCTGCGCCGACGGCGTGATAGCGCGTCGGCAGCATGGACATGAACTCCTTGCTACCGCTGGCCTGGTTCAGCAATGTGCGCAGTTGGTTGTCGAGATCAGCAAGGGAGTTGAAGAATTCGATGCCTCTTGCGGGGGTAAACAGCAGGGCGAAACCCATGCTCTGGTCGGTCAGCAGGTCCTTGACTCGGCGAGTGTCCTTTTCCGTGACCACAAAGGCGCCGGCCAGCTCAACGGTGGTGTCTTGATAGCTGAACTGCAGCGCGTACATGGCCGGACGCAGCATCGGCACCGCATCGAGTTTTTGCAGCAGTTCGCCGGCTTGCGGGTGCAGCAAGCGGTCGGTGACGGCCTGTCTGGCTTCGTGGCCGATGGCGGTGAAGCCTGCGTCATATTTGAGGAAGGTTTTCGCCGGTTTATCGTCGATCCGGTCGCGTTGATCCATGTTGATCAGTTGAGTGGCCAGCCTGACTTTCAGGGTGGCGATCAGTTGTTTGCCTTCGTCGCTTTGCAGATCGCTGTTTTCCAGCGCCTGATACAGCTCGCGGCTGCGTTGCAGGTAGCTGGTGCGATAGGTTTTCAGTTGTTCGTCGAGGCGTTTCAGAAAGGCCTGTTCGGTACTCGGTTTTTGTTCGGGAAGCAGCGGGGTTGATGTATTGAACAGGTGATGGGCGATCGCGTTGAGATCGTTTTTGACCTCTTCGGAGGTGGGGGTTATGGCGAGGTTCATGGGCATTTTTTCCATGCTGAGGGTGAGCGGCCAGCATGGCGAGGGGCAGTGGGAGGCGGGTGGTATATATGTATAGGGGGGTTATTGGTCTGTCGATGTAGAGCTTGGGTTCGACTCGGTATTTCACGTCGGCATGCGTCTGCCCTACACCTGTGACGGAACGGCAGACGCACGTTTAACCTGACGAGTGAAATCCTGACCTGTTTGTTAGACAGGGTAAGTCAGCTCTTGGAGAAAAAAGTATCCGCTACCGGTGAGTTCACGTGTTTCATCACCGTGGCGTGCCTTACCGGAAAGTTGCAAATTATCGAGGGAGTATAAGTACAGGCCGCTATTGAGTTGACTTACAGAAATGTCGGAAGAGGATGTCACTTCATAGTCATAAAGCTGAATACCTCGTTCGGTCACGACATTTTCAAGGTAGCCAGCGATTGCAGGGTCCAGCAGCTTGCGAAGCGAGATGGAGATGGTTCGTTGGCTCGATGAACCGTGGTTATCTTCGAAAGAAAAATTGTAACCGCCGAGCTCGTTGAAAGAGGTGGAAATGCTGGTTGTCGCGAAGCTGGTCAGATTAACCGGCGTACCGCCAATGGTGCCTTTTACATTAACGTTGAGAATACCGTTTACCCAAACTGCTGGGGATGCCTTTGGATGGGTCATGGGGTGCTTCCTGTGCCTGATCTTGGTTGGAGAAGGAAGTCTGATTGGGCGGGTGAAGACAGTGAACTGTCATATCTGACAGGTTTTTATACGTGTTCGCGATGAGCCTTCTTGATAGGAGTTATATAGCAGGCACAGTGTTGATCAAGTGCGGGGCAGGCTTGCTCGCGAAAGCGCTGTGTCAGTCAGTCCAACTGCCGAATGCGCTGACACCTTCGCGAGCAGGCTCGCTCCCACAGAGGGTTAGCTGTGTGTTGGGGATTGGCGGATTTCGTGGTTATCCAGCACGCGGTTCACGGCCAGCTCGGCGAGCATGATGATTTGCTGGATGGCCAGAATCGTGCGCCGCTGCGGCAGGTCGATGTAGGCGGCGATGTCGCTGGTCATGAGGCTGGCCTGGGCCAGCGATTCGCAGGCGTGGACCAGCAGGCTTTCGCTGTCCTGTTCGGGGGCGACCTGGAACATGGTGCTGGGTTTGTGAAAGCGCAGGGTCAAGGCGTTGGGTTTGAGGTAGTGGTCGAGCGCGCGTTCGGCGGCTTCGTGGAAGCGCTTCGAGCCGGGGAATTCGTAGGGGGTGGTGTCTTCGGTTTCAGGTGGATTGGGTGTTGGCTTTTTCATTTGTTACTCCTCAGGAATTGGACCATTCCTCTAATTGCCGCGACGCAAAAAGAGGGGTGGCAGCTGTACGCGGGTTCGCGGACCGACCTGAGGCATTCGGCATACCCGAAGGTATCCCGCGTACAGCCACCATAAAGCAAGCACTTGGGGTGCTGCTGTTAAGCGGTGGCAATTATGCCCCAGAAGTCGGGCCGCGACGCCCGTTCGCTGAATTTGCAGCGACCCCCCGAGCCTATCCAGCCGATTTCCGAGGCACAACCGACGCGACTTGTCGGAAAACTCCGCACAATTTTCAACGTCTGTAGGACGAGCACCTTTCTCACGGATAAACACTTTTCAACCTGTGGGAGCGAGCCTGCTCGCGAAAGCGGTGTGTCAGGCACCGTAGATGTTGAATGTGCTGACGCCTTCGCGAGCAGGCTCGCTCCCACAGGGTTCTCCGGTGGATTCAAAATGGGTGTGCACAAAAAAAGGCGATGTCCCTTGCGGGGCATCGCCTTTCATTTACCGCCGTTAAAGCTTATTCCGGCAGTTTGTAGGCAATGATGTAATCGCCCATCTTGGTGCCCAGCGAGCCGTGACCGCCGACAACCAGCAGCACGTATTGCTTGCCGTCCTTACCGGTGTAGGTCATCGGGGTCGCTTGACCACCCGCCGGCAGACGCGATTTCCACAGCTCTTTACCGCTGTTCACGTCGTACGCGCGCAGGTACTGGTCGAGGGTGCCGCTGAGGAAGCCGACGCCGCCAGCCGTGACCATCGAACCGCCCATGCTTGGGACGCCGAGGGTGAAGCCGATCGGGATGGGCGAACTGTCGCGGCTGGTGCCGTTTTTACGTTTCCACACGACTTTGCCGGTGGTCAGGTCGATACCGGCGACGTAGCCCCAGGCCGGGGCCTGGCACGGTACGCCGAATGGCGACATGAACGGGTGCATGATCACCGCGTATGGCGCGCCGGTGTTTGGCTGCACACCAGCGGTTTCGCTTTCGCGTTTGCTGCCGGCGGCGACTTGCTCGCGTGGCACCATTTTCGAAACGAAGGCCATGTAGTTCGGGCTGGTGAACAGCATCTGGCGAACCGGGTCGACCGAGACGCCGCCCCAGTTGAACACGCCAACGTTACCCGGATAGATCAGGCTGCCCTGTTCCGACGGCGGGGTGTACTGGCCTTCATAACGCAGTTCCTTGAACTGGATGCGGCACAGCATCTGGTCGAACGGGCTCGCGCCCCACATGGCTTTTTCGGTCAGTTCCGGAGCCAGCAGGTTGAGGTCCGAACGGGCCTGGGTCGGTGCGGTGTGGTCGCCTTTGACGGCGCCTTGCGGGACCGGGATTTCCTTGATCGGAATGATCGGCGTGCCGTCACGACGGTCGAGGACGTACAGGCTGCCCTGTTTGGTCGGAGCGATCAGCGCCGGTTTCACGCCGTCGGCGGTTTTCATGTCGAGCAGGGTTGGCTGGCTGCCAACGTCCATGTCCCACAGGTCGTGGTGGGTGAACTGGTAGTTCCAGCGCACTTTACCGGTGGCCAGGTCCAGAGCAACTACACCGGCGCTGAATTTCTCGGCGCCCGGGGTGCGGTCAGCGCCCCACTGGTCTGGAGTCTGGTTGCCCAGTGGCAGGTAAACCATGCCGAGTTTTTCGTCGACACTGGCCAGCGACCACATGTTCGCGGAGTTGCGGCTGTAGGTTTCGCCCGGTGCCAAAGGCTCGGTGGCGTCTGGCTTGTCGCTGTCCCAGTTCCACACAAGGTGACCGTCGCGCACGTCGAAAGCGCGGATCACGCCCGATGGCTCGTTGGTCGATTCGTTGTCGGTCACGTGACCGCCCATGATCACCAGATCACGGGTAATCGCCGCTGGCGAGGTGGAGTAGTAGCCGCCAGCGGTGAATGGGCCGATGCCTTGGGTCAGGTCAACCACGCCGTTTTTGCCGAAGCCTTCGCAGATCTTGCCGGTGTCGGCGTTCAGGGCGATCAGGCGGGCATCAGCGGTTGGCAGGTAGAGACGACGCGGGCAAGCCTGCGCAACGGCTTTGCCAGCCTCGGAAATCACCGCCGAGGCAGCGTTTTCAGTTTTCGCGTAAGCGGCTTCGTCGTAGTACGACACGCCACGGCAAGTCATGTGGGCGAAGCCTTTGAAGCCGACCGGGCTCTTGATCTGTGGGTCGAAGCGCCACAGTTCTTTGCCGGTGTCCGGGTCCAGGGCCAACACTTTGCTGTGCGCGGTGCACGCATAGATCATGCCGTTGGCTTTCAGCGGAGTGTTTTCGTTGGTCAGCTCGACCGGGTCATCAGCGGTCGGCAAGTCGCCGGTCTGGATGCGCCAGGCTTCTTGCAGTTTGCCGACGTTGGCCGGGGTGATCTGCTTCAGCGGCGAGTAGCGGTCACCGAATTCGGTGCGGCCGTAGGCCTGCCAGTCGCCATCGGGCATGGCTGGCGCGGTGCTGGTGGTGTCCGCGGTGTCGCGGCCCAGTTCGCCGAAGGTTTCGCCCGGGTGGGTGAACAGGCTGGCCAGAGCGGTGACGCCGGCCAGCACCACAGCGACGGTCAGACCGCCAGTGCCCATTGGCGCCGGGCCGTTAAGCAGCAGCGGACGACGGAACCACGGCAGCAGCATGACGAAACCGAGGACAAACCACAGCGCCAGACGTGGCACCAGTTGCCACCAGTCCAGACCGACTTCCCACAGCGCCCAAACGGTGCTGGCAAACAAGACGATGGCGTACAGGCCCAGCGCCGCGCGACGGCGCATCAGCATCAGAATGCCGGACAGCGCGATACCGATACCGGCCAGCAGGTAGTACAGCGAGCCGCCGAGCATGCTCAGCTTGACCCCACCGGCCAACATGGCCAGGCCCATCAGTAGAAGCAGAATGCCGAGCAGGCTCGGTAGCAGACGGCCCCGACTCGAAGCACTTACGGTGCTCATAGTGTGATTCTCCGTGACGTTTATGTAGTCCCGCGCTGTAGTCACTTTAGATGACGATTTGGCACAGGCATGGTTCAGATAAAAACTTGTTTAGCTAACGAATTTCTTTTTTGTAGGAGTGAGCCTGCTCGCGATGGCGGTGTTTCAGTCACTGGAGATGTCGCCTGAAACACCGCTATCGCGAGCAGGCTCACTCCTACAATGGATTTACGTAAATCTTTAGAACGAGGACTGGATCTTGATCCCGCCGATCAGGGCGTCGTCGACGTTGTTCACGCCACCGGGGTGGCGGATGTATTGCAGGTTCGGGCGCACGGTCAGCCAGTTGGTCACGTGCACGCCGTAATACAGCTCGGCGCTGTATTCGGTGTCTTGCGGCGGCAGGAAGGACGGATCGTCGTAGTCGTACACGGCGTTGGCGCGGTTGCTGGCTTCGGCGTTTTTGCGGAAGGCCGGGTTGACGTGCACGCGGGCGAGGGCGAAACCGATGTCATCCTTGGCGCGCGCATCGAACGGGCCTTTGTAGGTGATGCCGGCCTGCACGTAGTTGTCGATCGCGTTGGTTTTCTTGTCGTGCATCGTGCCGTTGGCGAACACGCTCAAGCCGCGCGAGTTATCGCTGGCCATGCTGGTGATTTGCTGCTGAATACCCAGCCACACGCCGTGTTTGCTCGACGCGCTGCGATAGGCTTCACCGCTCAGGGCCGCCGGTTGGCCGTGGCTGTCTTTATAGACGTCGCTGGCGTTGGCGTTGCTGTAGTAGTAACCGGCACGGTATTCGCCCGGCAGGCCGTTGAGTTTCGGCGTCCACACCAGTTCGATCGGCAGGATCGCGCCCTGGGTGCCGCTGCCGCTGAGTTTGAAACCGTTGCCGCGATCGAGGTTCGACGGGTTCTGCTCGTAAGCGCCGACCTGTGCGTACAGTTCGGGGGTCAGGTGATATTTGACGCGCAGCGCCCATTGGCTGACCGGCCAGTTGTACCAGATGCCGCCGACCCAGTTGCCGACCTGCGAGCCGCAGAACGCCAGGTTCTGGAAGTCGCACGGGAAGCTGTTGAAGTCTTCGCCTTCACCGAAGCGACCGACCTTGATGTCGAGTTTCTGATCGAAGAATTTCTGCTGATACCACATCTGCGTCAGACGCGTGGTCTGGCCACGGCCCCAGACTTCCTGGGCCGAGGTGAAGCCGCCAACGCGCGGATCGTTGATGCGGTCGTTGCTGATGTTGTTGCCGCTGCGCTTGGTGATGGTCAGTTGAAACTCGGCGTCGTCCCAGCCGAGGATCTTTTGCAAATCCAGGTGCGTGCCCAGGCCGAACTGATCGCTATAGCGTGCAGTGCGGTCGTGGTCGTAGCCGCCGTGCAGGTTGCTGCCCATTTCGCCGGTGTAGTCGAGCTTGAAGTCGTAGCCTTTTTCCGAGAGTTCGGTGCGCGTGCCGTTCCAGTCACCGAGCATGTACGGTGATTCACTGTCGAACGCGGGCGCCGCTTGAACGCAAGTGGCGAGGCCGAGGGCGGTAAAGCCGCCAAGGGTGCGCAGGGTTGAGATAGCGCTGTCTCGGGAGAAGGAAAAATCGGGCATGGCTCAGTCTTTTTTTGGTGTTTTCGGGGTGCAATTCGAGCGCTTCAATATGTCGCAGGCAGTGAAGCGATTCAGCGGAAGGGCGGCAGGATAAAGATCTGTTACAAAAAGACAAAGGCCTTTTGTGAACATGCAGCGTTTCGGATTCGGTAACAGTGCGGCAAACGGGCGCATTGTCGGCCGGATCGTGGCCTGCGATCTTTCCGGGTTGGCCTACATTTGAAGTCAGGCCTTCCACCCGGTCAGCCCCTCGGCTAAGGTGCGCGGCTTCCGCATTTTCACTTCGCCCATAGGCCTGGCATGAACGAACAAACTCCCGATCCGCTGCACGGCGTCACCCTTGAACAGATCCTCAATGCACTGGTGAGCCATTACGAATGGTCGGGATTGGCCGAGCGCATCGATATTCGCTGCTTCAAGAGTGATCCGAGCATCAAGTCGAGCCTGACGTTCCTGCGTAAAACGCCATGGGCGCGCGAGAAGGTCGAGCGTCTGTACGTGAAATTGATGCGCACCAAGCGACCGCTCTGAAATGCATGCCGGTTGTTGGCGCCGCCGCCTGATCACCTGCGCAGCCATATTGGGCTGGGCGGGGTTGGGCATTCAGCTTTATCTGATTTTCTTCGCACGTTTAAGCGTCGGCGCCAGCCTGTTGGGCGGGCTGGTGAGCTTTTTCAGCTACTTCACGATTCTGACCAACACGCTGGTGGCGACGGTGCTGACCTGTGCCGTGACCGCTCGCGAATCCGCCGCGCGCCGCTGGTTTTTGCAGCCGTGGGTCAGCAGTGGCATTGCCGTGAGCATTGCTGTGGTCGGCCTTGCCTATAGCCTTTTGCTGCGGCATTTGTGGCACCCGGAAGGCTGGCAATTTATTGCTGACGAGTTGCTGCACGACGTGATGCCGCTGCTGTTTCTTGGCTATTGGTGGCTCTGCGTACCGAAAGGTACGCTGCGGTTGGGGCATCTGCCGGTGTGGCTGATCTATCCGCTGGTGTATTTCATCTACGCCTTGCTGCGCGGGCATTTGCTCGGTGCGTATGCGTATCCGTTCATTGATGTGGCGGTGTTGGGTTATCCACAGGTGCTGCTGAATGCCGGGGGGATATTGCTGGGGTTTGTGGGGATTGGTTTGCTGGTCATTGGCCTCGACCGCTGGAGGCTTGCACGAAGTTAAAGCACCTGTAGGAGTGAGCCTGCTCGCGATGGCGGTGGATCAGTTACAAATTTATTGACTGACACTCCGCTATCGCGAGCAGGCTCACTCCTACAAGGGATATCACTCTTCTTCCGATCCTTCAGCGCGCCAGTAGCCGACGGCTTTGATGAGCTGTTCATCCAGCCCATGCTCATCGATCAGCACCCGGCGAATCTGCCGTGAAACTTTTGTTTCGGTCGCGACCCACGCATACAGATTGCCTTTAGGCACCTGCAATTGCTTCACCGTCGCCAGCAGGTTGTCCTTGCTACCCTCGCGCAACACCCAGATCACATTGACCTGCGCCGCGCTTTCGAGCACTTGCTGTTCGGCGCCGTTTTCCACTTCGATCACCACCAGCGCCTTGCGGTTGGCCGCCAGGCCTTCGAGGCGGCGGGCGATGGCGGGCAGGGCGGTTTCGTCGCCGATCAGCAAGTAGCTGTCGAAAATATCCGGGACGATCATCGAGCCGCGCGGGCCGCCGATGTGCAGGAATTGTCCTGGCTTGGCTTGCTCAGCCCAGGTCGAAGCAGGGCCGTCACCGTGCAGAACAAAATCGATGTCCAATTCCAGCGCATCGAGGTCGTAGCGACGCGGCGTGTAATCACGCATTTCCGGTTTTGGTCCATCGTCCTTGCCGGCGCCGAGCACCATGGTCTCCAGCGCGGCGGCTTGTTCGGCGTTCTGCGGGAACAACAGTTTGACGTGATCGTCAGTGCCCAGGCTGATAAACCCGGCCAGCTCCGGCCCGCCGAGGGTAATGCGGCGCATGCGCGGGGTCAGGTCGACCACACGCAACACCTCAAGCTTGCGGCGTTTGATTTCGTGCATCACACGGTGAATGGTTTGGGTATCGACTGCAGTCATTCGGCTTTCTCCGGGGCAGGTTGAACGGCAGGGCCGTCGACGATGGCTTTGGCGGTGTCGTTAAGCAGGTCACGCACGCGCAGGATTTCTGCGGCGCTCCAGCGGCCGTGGTGCATTTGCAGGGCATGGCGCAGGTTGTGCACGGCTTCGTGGATTTCCGGCGGCCGATCATGGCCGCGCAACGAGCGTTTGCTGACGTCGATGCGCATACGCACGCCGTCCAGCGCGACCGCTTGCTCACTGAGTGATAAACGACCGGCCTCGGTGACGCTGTAACGTTTTTTACCGCCCTCGGCGTCGCCAGTGATCAGTTCGCTCTCTTCGAGAAAGGTCAGGGTCGGGTAGATCACCCCGGGGCTGGGGCTGTACGCGCCGTCGAACATGCCTTCGATCTGGCGGATCAGGTCGTAGCCGTGGCACGGCTGTTCGGCCACCAGCGCCAGTAGCAGCAATTTCAGGTCACCGGGGGCGAATACCCGTGGGCCACGGCCGCCGCGCTCACGTCCGGGGCGCTTCTCGAAGCCGTCACGGCCGTCGCCGTGTTCGCGGTGGGGGGAATGATGGTCTCTCATTTCAGTCTTCTCTCGTCGTGTTTAGATACAACTTAAGATATATCTTAAGGTCTGTGCAAGACGTTTTTCCCCGCGTCGCGACCTCGGCTGACGAGCGGCAGCCCACCCGCCAATGCAAGCGATGATTTTTCGGCGGGATGTAAGTCAGCGATAACTTGAAAGTTAAAGTCATCACTCTATTTGATGTAGAGTATATGTTCTAAATGACCCTGAGTTGCCGTACTGTCGGGGCGAAGTTGCTGTATGGTTTTTTAATTTAAACTGTCTGTAGGGGATAACTTACAGTTACTGTTTCGAATATCGTTATTTTGTTCTTTTTTCTGGCGGGTCATGGGGTTGTTTAACTACGAGGTTATCGGAAGTTGCTTGCTTACTTTCCAGAGGCAACAGTCGATGATGCCTAGGCGTTGAACGTTTAAGTTGATCTGGCTCAACTCGGGCAATGATTTACCTGAACTTTCAATGTTCATCCCCCTATCAAGAAAACAGGTACATAACGATGTTCAAGAAACTCGCAATCGCCGCTCCACTGGCTCTTCTGGCACTGGGTTCCACTGGCGCATTCGCCGCTGGTGAAGCGTCGCACTCGATCAGCCTTGTCGCGCATGTGCCGACCAACGGTTTCTATGTGGTGCCGACCGATCCGGATCTGGTCAACAAGGACCAGGACATGAGCTATCAGCCAACCACCGGCAAGATGCGCGACGTCAATGGCTTCTTCGACGTGCGCAACAATAACGGCTCGGTACACGCCAGCCTCGAGAGCCTGCCAAAACTGATCTCGGGCAGTACTTCTATCGAACTGCGCGTGCTGTTCAACAACAAGGAACTGACCCTGACTCCGCAACTGGTCGTGGGTGAAGCCGAGTCCGACGTCAACTACCGTGCGCCGCTGAACATTAGCGCGGTGGGCAACAACTTCCAGCCAGGTGATTACACCGGGGCCGTGGCGATGATCTTCGACGCCGTGACGCCATAACAGCAGTCACTTGATCGATCGATCAGGCACTAAGCCCAACTTCAATGTTGACGCTTGACCGTCGGGGCTGACGATTTGTTTGCCTCGACGGACTTCCATTGTTTGTTATCCGAGTACGCGTTCATGTTCCCGATGACACCCATCGCGGCTGCGCTTGCGCTGTTGTTTTGTGCCAGCGCAGCTGTGGCTTCCAACTCCACCGGCACCACACCCCGCAGTCTGCTGGCGCAGGCCAAGGGTTTGCCGGCGGATTTCGAGGAGCATTTCTTTGATGTGCCGCTGGCGGTACGGGTCGAAGTCGATCAGCAACCACTGGGTGAGGCCATGGTGGTGTTGTCCCGCGACGATCGCCTCACCCTGCTCGAATTCACTGACACCAGCGAAAATCGTTTTGGCCCCGCCGAGCGGGAAAAATGGGCGAGCTATCTGAAACCCGGCGTGCCCTTGGGGGCGTGCAGCGGTTCCTGCCCGGACCAGTTTCTGGCGGTGCATTACAACCTGGAAAACTCGCTGGTCTCGATTCTCACCGAAAATGCCGAACGCGACGTTGAAGCCAAGCGTTACTTCGAACAGCCTGATGGTGGCAGTCATGGCTTGATGGTGCGTAACCAGCTCAACCTCAATGGCGGCCAGGATCAGGATCTCGGCGGGCGTTTCGGCCTCGAAGCCAGCTCAAGTCTGGGCAGCTGGAGTCAGACGCTGAATCTGCAAGTGGCCCGTCTCGGCGGTCCGGACGACAAGCTTTATCACGCTGTTCAAGAGCTGCACACCCAGCGCGAACTGCAAGGCAGTTTTTTCCGCCTGGGCTATTTCACCCCCAATTCCGAAGGGCTGACACGCCAGCCGCGTACGTTCGGCAACAGTCCCGACACCGCCGTCGGCGTGATGTACGGCAGCTCCGACAGCCTGGCCATCAACAGCCCGATGCCCAGCGTTTATCCGATCTATGTCACTGCCAACCGCCAAGGTTCGGTGGAGATCTGGCGCGATGGCCTGCTGATCAATACCCAATCGGTGCCGGCCGGTTTGCAGACCCTCGACACCCGGCCACTGCCCGGTGGCATTTATGAAGTGGAAGTCCGGCTGATCGAGGACGGCCAGATCACCTCCACTACTCAGGAGTTGGTGTACAAGCCCAACAACTGGCGCAACCTCGACGAGCGCTGGCGCTACAACGTCTTTGCCGGCGAAGAACAGAAACTGCTGAGCAACTGGGACACCCAGGCCAGCGGCAGCCCGACCGCAGGTGCCTCGCTGAATTACCTGTTGCATCCGCGCGTCATCCTCGGGCTGTCGGCACGGCAGATTCGCGAAAAACTGCAATACGGCACCTCTATCGACTGGACCCTGGCCAATCACATCAGCCTCTACGCCAACGTCTACAAGACCGAGGATTACGGCACCGGTCTCGATCTGCAAAGCCTCTACAACTACGGCGCCGGCAGTCTTGTCGTCAGCCATAACCGCAGTTGGCTCGACACCACCAATACCTACGACACGTTGCCGGACGGCACCCGGGTGCGCCCGCGCAATGTGTTCATCGGCCAGACCAGCAATTCCTCGCTGGCGCTCAACCATCGCCTCAGCAGCAAGAGTTCGGTCAACGCGCGGGTCTCGCACAGCGAGGGCAATGTCGAAGGCATGGGCGTCGATCTGGGCTGGACCCAGCGCACGATGGTGCTGGGCAGCGATGCCAGTTGGCGCCTGTCGATTTTTGATCGGCCGGGCAGTTTCAGCAGCGGCGATGCGCGCAATCGCGGGGTCGACCTGAGCATCAACATGGCACTCGGCGCCCCCGGTCAGCAGATCAGCGGCAGTATCGGCTCACGCACGGCCCGTGACGGTGCCCGTGACAACAACGCCTCGCTCGGCTGGCGCAAGGATTTCCGGGATCACGTTTTGCAGAACGTGTCGGTCACGGCACTCACCGACACCTACGGGGTGGGCGTCGCCAGCCTGGCCAACTTCCGCACCGACGCGGTCAATGGTGACGGCTTTATTCAGCGCTCCTCCTACAACGGCAATTTCACCGGCGGCCTCAACCTCGATAGCACGCTGGTGGTCGGTGCGCAGCAGATGCTCATGACCAGTCAGACCGAAGTGCGTGGCGCCGGGCTGATTGTCGACGTCGAGTCGGACATCGAGGACATCGTCCTGCGGGCCGATGATTTCAGCGGTGGCGGTGCGGCGTTGAAGCCGGGGCGCAATTTCATCCCGATCACCGCGTACCAGAACAGCTCGGTGAGTTTCGACTTCGAGGGCAACCACGTACCGGCCGCGTCCATCGAACCGCCGCGCACCCGCTATCACCTGAACAAGGGTGGCGTGGAGTACCGCAAGGTCCGCGTGATGAAAACCATGACCGTGCTCGGCCGACTGGTGGATGGCCAGGGGCGGCCGCTCAAGGGCCACCACGTGATCAACCACGCCAGCCGTGGGGTGAGCGAAGTCGACGGGTTCTTCTCGATGGAAATGAATGCCGGTTCACCGACCCTGGAAGTGCGTCAGGGCAACCAGTTGCTCTGCCAGTTCCGCCTCAACGAGTCCGACCATCGCAGCGAAAACAATGTGCTGATGATCGGCGATCTGCGCTGCACGCCGGACACCCTCGCTGACGCCACCTCCACCGAACAGAAGGCAGGTTGATCTTATGAAAATGATGACAGGTGGTTGTGCGCTGGCATTGGCGCTGGGTGTGTCCTCGGCGCAGGCGGCCAGCCACGAGATCCGCGCGTTGTTTCAGCCCGACTCTTCGCAGCCGGGCAAGAACGTATTCGTCAACAAAACCCCCAACAGCGGTTACTGCGCCACTTACCCGGATCAATGCGCGGAAAACTCGATGTTCAGCATTCAGACGCCGGTCCGGTTCAACTCCACCCTGACCCTTCCGCCCAATTGGGGCGTCGGCATAAAGGTGCCCGCCAATTGGCGCCGATTGACAGTAACCAATACCGATACGATGGAAACGGAAACCGTGGAAGTGCGTATTACGGGCGTCGGTTCCAAATACGTCCTGAGCCAGCCGGCCCACGAACTGGTCGGAGTGAGCGATCCATTGGACGGCCATCAACGGCTCTGGGAAGGCAGCAGTTGGGTGTATGCGTCCCCGCCGTGCCTGTACAGCGGCGTCGGCGCTTACTCCCCGACCGACTACCGGTTTTTCTGGAAAACCCCCGTCGAAGACTTCTGCGTCAAAAAGACCCTGGCGACCATTCCGTCCATGTACTTCGATACCCTCGACTTCGCCTATGAACTGCGCACGCCAAATCCGTTGGGCATGTCATCGGGCCTTTACACCGGGTCACTGAGCTACCGCCTGGGCAATGGCGGCGATTTCGATATGGGCCAGAGTTTTCAACCTGATGACTCCAACCTGACCCTCGACTTCGTACTGGACGTTCAGCACACCCTAAAAGTCGATCTCCCGCCGGGTGGCAACAAAGTGTCGCTGGAACCCGAAGGCGGATGGGCGCCGTGGATCGACAGCGGGCGCAAGCCGTCGCGGATCTTCCGCGACCAACCGTTCTTCATCTCGGCATCTTCGCGCTTCAAGGTGATGATGCTATGCAGTTCCCAGGGCGCGGCGTACTGCAACCTCGGCAGCCCTTCGGGCGATTCCGTTCAGGTCAAGGTCTCGATGTCCTTGCCTGCGGGAATCGACGGCCCCGGCGGTGGCCCCGTCAGCAAAATTCCACTGCATTTCAACAGTTGGATGGGGCCGTTCCAGCCAAACATGTACGTAGAGCGCAAGGGCGGCACGCTGCATTTCGAGCTGGACCCGTTTGCGATCGAATTCCTCCTGCGCCCCGGCAAGAACGACCGGCTGCGCGGCAACATCACCATTATCTGGGACTCGGATGCGTGAGCGCTCCAGTCCGGCCCTTTTCGATTTTCATGGAGTTGAACGCGATGAAACGTGGTTTTCTGCTGGGCGTGCTCAGCGTGTGTTGCCTGACGGCGCAGGCCGGCCCGCAAATCAACGTCGGCACCGTCTACGACTATCTCGACGCTGATAAAAGTACTTACCTGAAACGCGTATTCAACAGCGGCGATGCGACGGCTTTCGTCAAAGTCAATGTGCTGGAGATCATCTACGGCGCCGATGGTGTGCCGCAGGAAGTGCCCGTGCAAAACGCGGCCGACGGCGCTTCACGCAATGGCGTGATGGCCAGTCCGGCGCGGCTGATCGTCCCGGCGCAGGGCATGCAGGGTACGCGTTTGCTGTACATGGGCGAGCGCGATCGCGAGCGCTATTTCCGCGTGCGTTTCGTCCCGGTGGTGCCGGAAAAGGAAGACGAATTCGTGGTCAGCAGCGAGGAGCGCGAAGACTACAAAAACTCGCTTTCAGCCGGGGTCAACGTAATGACCGGGTTCGGCACGATCTTCTTTGTGCGGCCGAAGGACGCGCGTTTTGCCACCGTCATCAATGACACCGAAAAACGCTATGAACTGCGTAACGATGGCAACACCGTGCTGATTGTCGATGAGTTCAAGAGCTGTTCACTGAGCAAGGAAAGTGACTGCGGCGCGACCACCAAACACCACGTGCTGGCGGGCAAGACCTTTGCCTTCGACAAGGAAAAGGGCCGCGAATACCGCTTCTTCCTGATCGAAGGCAGCGAGAAAAAAAGCATGAAGACCGCCAGTCGCTAGGTTTGTTTTCCATTGACCCATCGGGTAACCAACATGATCAAGCAATGCACCGCCGCCGCGCTGGTGGTCGCCACTGCGCTGACCGGCGCCGGGGCGTGGGCCGCGCGCGAAGAGCACACCTTCGAAGTGTCCCTGACCATTCCCAGCCGCCCGTTCTACATCATTCCGGCAGAACCGGACTGGATTCACCGGCCACAGCGGCTTGAGTGGGACTATCAGCGCTCGACCCTCAGCGGGCTGATGCGCAATTTCGATGTGCACCATGACAGCAGCGCGATCGAAGCGCGTTTGGTCTTTGACCCCTATCTGGATAATGGCCGCCCCGGCGGAGTGATCGATCTGCGGGTCTCTTTCAATGATGTCGAGCTGAGTTCGCACGCCACTCCGCGCCAGGTGCTGTCCGAGGAAGAAGCCGCCAGGAGCAAACGCGTGGCGTTGAAGATCGATCCGATCGAGCCGGAAGGGGGGTATCTCTCCGGGGATTACCAAGGCACGGTGGTGCTGATGTTCACCGCCAGGGCGCCGGGTGCAGAATGAGCGCGGTTTGGCCTGACCCAGAGCACGCAAGCCCGGTACTGCTCGAGCAATATCGGTATGCCCCCGGCATTTGTAAGCGGTCAAGTCGCCGGGCAGTGCGGCCAGTCTTTGTCGGGGCTGGCCGGGTTGTAAATCGTCGTAGTCAGAGACCGGCCCTGGCCATGGCTTCACGGGTCAGTTTTCTGGAAAGCGCTTTGCGCTCATAAGCGATTTTTTCGATCAAGGATTTGTAAAACTGCTCGCTCATGGCGTCGCCGCTGAACACTTCTGCCTGGGAAGCACCCAACAGATCGACGAGCCTTTCCATTTTTCGTATCAGCTCATTCAGGGGTGTCTGAGGGACGGAGCTGGCATACTCCGCCTGCGCGCTGCGCAGGTCTTCGAGCTGCGCTGATTTATCGTCGAACAAACGGTCATTGGCTTCGTACTCTTGCGGGTGGGTACGGTATAAATATTCCTCCCAGAAGTTTTCGGAGGTGAGGTTGATCATCCCGTTGACCAGTCCGTCACCCTGTTCGTCTTTGATGATTAACTTGTAGGCGGTCTCGATGTTTTCCGCAGAGACTCCGGAGACACGGGGGTACAGCATGCTTTCGGACTGCCAGGGCAGCCCCAGTTTCTCAGCCAGGCCTATCTCGAAAGCCAGATGGATTTCCACTTCGTCCGGCTCGGGGTTACCGGGGTCCATACGCTTTTGTTGCTTCTGATTTTTGTACTCGACCCCGGCTTCATCGGCAACCCGGTCCAGCCGGGCTGCGCTTTGTGCCAAACGGACCAGCCTGGTGTCCAGTTCGCTGGCTGAGGTCGACCCGGCATAGGCCTTCGATACCAGCACTTTCATTCCCAATGAGTTGAACAACTGGGCGCCGAGATCCCCGCAATCTTGCGGTGACACAATCTGCTTGAACAGTTTTTCTCGCAACCGGGCATCCAGTGCGGCCGCATCGACCATGTCCCAGACCCTTTGGGTCAAGCGTCTGCGACCGTGATCCGTTCTGTATTCGGCACTCTCTCGCTGCTTGCGGATCACACTGAAAAAACCGTCCGAATAGGGTTCGGCCATCAGGTCATGCCAGGAATCCTCACGATATTTGCTGAGTGATCCCGACGGACTGAAGTCAATGGAATCCTTCGGGAACAATCGCCAATAGCTCAACTCGTTTTCGGCGGCCGGAAAGGAATCCTGCACGAAAGAGAGGCCTACGGACTCTCGGTACTTGCCATAGCGTATGCGATCTTCCATGGACAAACGTTCCAGATCGAAGCGCGCTCGGCTCAGGATTTTGGCCTGAACGGATCCGGAAGTGACCTTGGGCAAGGTGTCGATTGGCGCCTCGCGCAGATCCAGAAAGAAACTTTGTGGTCGCTGTTTTTCGACACCCTCGACGTGAAACAAACCTTTCGGCCAGGTCTGGATTTTCGTTTTGGCCAGGCGCAGTTCAGTCAAGTGATCCATTTGCCCGACATCCGGTGGCTGAAGCAGGGGATTGCCGTTCAGGTCCAGCGTTCGCAGTTGATCCAGCCTGGCCAGGTCCTGGCTGGATTCGCCGGTCAGTGTAATGGCGTTATCGGCCAGATCCAGATCTCTGAGTTGGCGCATCAACCCGAGGATGGAGGGCATTTTTTTCAGCCCGCACTGGCGGGCGCTCAATTGGCGAAGGTCAGGGAAGTTACTCAGCAGAGCGCTGGGCTCCGGGGAAAGGCGCGCCCGGTCAAGTTTCAACGCGGTGATGCGATCAAAGTATTTCTTCATTTTCGGACGGCTGCGCAGGTCATTCCACCAGCGCTCGAGGTCGTGACCCAGAAACTCGGAAGACAAGTCCAGCGTATAGCCTTGCGCAGGATGCACGCTGCGCTCACCTGAAAACTCGCTTTGGCGATCAAAGCAATCAATCAGCCGTGTTGCAATAAATTGACCGCCTTCGTGCAAGTAGTCCGATGACAAGGGCATGTATTCTGATTCGGGGTCCGATTCGCGATACCTGTTACCCCAACTCGCCAGTTCTTCGTGCAATTCCTTACGATCGTTTTCAAGGCGCACGATGGCGTCGACGGGGTCGCCCTTGCGTGCCAATGCCTCGATGAACGCGGTTACTTCCCTTGCACTCATTTTGGGGTACAGGTCGCTGACTCTTTCCTCCGGTGTCGATCGACGGAAAAGCCGTGGCCAGCCGCGCACCAGGGTGGCAGTTTCAATGCTTGCCACCGGGCGAATGGGCGGTTCGGCCAGCACGGTCCGGCGCTCGGCCGCCGGCGCGGCTTTTTCCATGATCCAGCGTTTCAGTGCATGACTCTGGCCGCGTCGATGGCCCAGGACCGATTGGGTCTGTTCGGGCACCGCGCGCAGAAGCGATGTATAGAAGTCGTCGGCCTCATGCAGCTCGCGGTTGTTGCCGTCGAGCACGGCATAGCGCCCCTGTTCATCGCGGATCAGGCGTCGGACGCTGGTCGCATCCGGCGCTCCGGCACTGCAGCGCAAAGGCCCATCCCAAGTGCCGTCGCGGACTTCGATGAGCAGGTTGCTGAAGCTGTCAGTGTTGAATTTCAGAGTGTTGAGGGCCAGTCGTTCGGTGTCGACGGTGATCAGGTCATCGTGAAAAAAGCCGTCGTAGGCGCGGGCGGCGCTGGCTTCGAAATCCAGTTCCCGGGCCTGGTTTTTGAGGCGCAGAGGCAGGCGTTGTTCGTCCGCGACTCTTTGCAATTCGGCCCGGCTGGCCTGGGCCACGACTTCCTCCGCCAGCACGACCGGAAGTTTTGGAAAGGTCTGTTTGACCACGCGGATGTCGGCGTTTGCGGAGCGTTCACCGGCCAGGTAAATATGATGCGCGACGGCGCTGCGACGCTCGTCCACCGCGTCCGCGAGCCGATTGCGCAAGCGGGCGATACGTTCGTCGCGGGCGGCGGCGTGACCGGTCAGATTATTCAGATCTTCGCCACCGAGAAAGTCCACCACCCGCTCCGCCAGCCGGCCAGTATTGAGATCGGCCTGGCTGATGCGCAACGTCTCCGCCGGCGCAGCCTGTGGATTGCCGTACTTGCGCGAGTAACCGCTCAGGCTGGCATCGGCAAACACCTCCAGCGCTTTGCTGTAAGGCCAGCCCGGCAAACCGGTCAACACCGGTTCCAGCCAGACGGCCTGTGGATCGATCGGGCGGCCCGCGCGGATGTCGGCAGTCGCCGTGAGTACATCGTCGTAGGCGCTGAAGCGCTTGACTGTGTCGGCCAACAGCGGCGGAGGCGGGCTGTTGTCGATATGCATCTGACGCAGGGCGTCGTGATCGGTGCCGCTGCCGATGCGGATCTGCTCAAGTTCCGCGGGCGAAAAGCGTTCGACGCTGTGGCCCAGTCGTCGCATCAGCGCGTCATTCGGCCAGTTGTGCGGGGTCTCCGCTTCATGCACCCAGGCGCCGTGGCCGTTGTGTTCGATTTTCGGTCGGTAGGCGTTGGCGCGGCTCGGGTGCTTGATACGGTGGGTGTTGGACGTCGCATCAGTCGTGGCCTTTTCGACGACATACAGCTTGCCTTCCAGCGGCAGGACGTGTTCGTTGCGGTACTGATGCAGGCCATGGCGATCGGGTTTGGCGCCGGGCGAGAGCATCAGTTCATTGCGCTCGTAGGGACTCAGGTCCGGGTGCCATAAGCTGTTTTTGCCATTGGGCAGCCTGACCGGTTTCATGCCGTCTACCAGCGACGACAGTTTGACGCGAAAGGTTTTGCCGATCTGCGCGCCGGCGGCGAAGGCGGCCAACTGAATGATGTCGGTGACCACACTGATGACATGCCCGGCAGCGTCCTGCCAAAGCCCTTCGGCCAGATCAACGATGCCTTCGATCACATCGCTGGTCAGCTGGTAGGCCGTGTAGGCCATCATCAATTCGCCCAGCCCCGGCACGAATGGTGTGGCGATCAACAGCGCCACGTTGAAAATGTCCGAAAGGATTTTCTTGAAGTTGTCCCACCACGCCCAGCGCGCCTTGCTGTCGGTGTCGGCGGTGGAGACGGCGATCTCCCGGGCGTCGTTGAGGATCTTGTTGAGCTTTTGCTGATAGGCGTGGCGCCAGTAATCGCCCTGCAATTTCACCCGACCGAACTGCAGGTTGGGGTTGTCCAGTGGGTCCTTGCGCCACGGTGGTTGCTGATCGGTGGGATCCTGACGCGGGTGATACCTGACAATGAACAGGCGTTGCTCAAGCTCGGCAAAGAAATGCCCGCGCTGCTGATGGTCGACAAACTGGCTGAAGAACTGACGGTAGGTCTGTTCGGTCCACTCGCTGAATCGGTCTTCACGAAGCTGGCGCACCAACTCCTCCCGGAAGGCTTTCAGAGAGTTGTACTCCTTGACCGGGTGATCCGGGTCGTGGGGAATGTAGACGATCAGGCGTCGAACGCCGCGGCTGTCCGACGCCGCGTGCGTCAGCAGCAGAATCCCGGTCAGCCGGGTGCCTAGCAGTGACAGGTCAGCGCACTGCATCGCGCGGCCATTGAGCAGCAGTTGCGGTTTTTCCTCGGTCAGGCTCAAGAGCATTTTGTAGGCGTCGTACTGGATATCGTCCTTGATCAGGGCCAAATGTGCGGCGACGGCGAGGGCGTCCTTCTGACTCTCGTTGACCTTGTACTGCAGCACGCTCTCGGCCAGCGGTTCGCCGGGCAGCAGGTAACTTTCCAGGTGTTTTTTATACCGCGCGCCGATATCCAGATCGCGGCACAGCGCCTGAAACTGGCTGATGGGCATGGCGCTTTTGATCGGTACGACATCGAACAGACCGCGCTCATCGGGCTCGCTGATGTAGTCCGAGCCATGGCCGACCGTTTCACTGCTGGCGAAATTGTGCAGGGCGGCATCCAGCAGCGAGACGGTGCGGGTCACGACACCTGCGGAAAGGTCGATGGCGTACCACGGTTTGTCCTTGGGCAGATACAGGCGCAGAAAGGTGCTTTTGACGTCCGGCTCGATGCCGTGCCGCTCCTTGATTTTTGCCTTGAGCAGCGGCTCGGCGAAGGCATGGAGATCGATTTTCGCCAAGAGATGATCAACCTGGTTCTGCGATCCCCAGGCCTTGAGGTTGGCCGCAGCGAGTTTGTTCAGATACGCGGAAGGTGCTTTGGTGTACCAGGCTTCGTTCTTCAGTGGCGAAACTGCCAAGGCGAGGCTCCGGGTGACGGTGGCGCTTTTGAAGTTGTCGTTGACGGCGGACTTGATGAATTCGTAGTGCCGTCCTTTGTCCGCGTTTTCCGCAGGCAGGGGGGAGAGAGACATGGCCAATCATCCTTGATTGTTGAGGAGTGATCAGCCTACTCAGGGCAGGGCAAAACAAAAGTTCAAAGATCGGGAGGCAAACGGCTTTGCGCAGCGCCAATTCGACGAAAATTCGAATCTGAAAAATATATAAATACCACCCGCTGAAGCGAAAATTCGTCACCCTGATGCAGAAAAAGCCGACACGATTTGTTACCTCGCTGTAGGGCGCGGCGCTTCGAGCATCGCCACGCTGGCGGTCTGCGTCGGGTTGCACTGTGAGTCGCTGCCCGGTTGCAGATACGGCGTCAGAATCGGCGCCATGCCCTTGAGCACCTGCACTGGCAGGGCCGAGGTGAACTTGAAGTTCTCTGCCGAACGCCCCGGAACGAACGCGGTGAGGGTGCCGAAGTGGTGATCGCCGATGTAGAAAACGAACGTCGCCGTGCGGTTGATCGACTTCGAACTGAGGATGCGTCCGCCCGAACCGATGGCTTCGATCCGGTTGTCGCCGGTCCCGGTTTTGCCACCCATGGCCAGTGGGCTGCCATCGGCCAGTTTGAAACTGCCGGAAACACGTTTTGCCGTGCCGGCGTCGACCACTTGCGACAGTGCCTCGCGCATGGCTGTGGCGACCTCCGAAGGCATCACCCGTTTGCCGACATGCGGGTCATTGACCAGTGCCGTTTCGTACGGCGTGCCGGCGGCGAAATGCAGGCTGTCGATGCGCAGCGTCGGCATGCGCACGCCGTCATTGAGGATAGTGCCGATCAACTCGGCCAGTGCGGCAGGGCGGTCACCGGAGCTGCCAATCGCGGTGGCCAGCGACGGCACCAGATGGTCGAACGGGTAGCCGACTTTCTGCCAGCGCTGGTGAATTTCGAGGAACGCTTCGATCTCGAGCATGGTGCGAATACGGCTGTCGCGGGCGCCCTTGTGCTTGCTCTTGAACAGCCAGCTGTAGACTTCCTGACGTTCGAAGTGACTGGCCTTGACGATCTCGCTGAAGGTCGCGTCCGGGTGGTTCAACAGGTAGCCCATCATCCACAGGTCCAGCGGATGCACCTTGGCGATGAAGCCTTGATCGGGCAAATCGTAACTGCCGGGACCATAGGAATCGTAGAGACGGATCAGGCGATCATCGGTGAGTTTTTCGGTGAGCTTGGTGCCTTTGAGGTGCGAGCGGACGAACGTATTGAAGTCTTCCTGACTGGCATCGGGCAGTAGGTAGCGATGCACGGCGGCCATGCGGATCGGCGTCGGGCGCATGCTGTCGAGGAAGGTGTCGAGACGCGCCTGTGTGTCTTTGTTCCTGTATTTTTTCCAGAACTTGAGCTGGAACGCCGTGCCTTCGCGGTCGGCGAAACTTGCCAGGTATTCCTGCCGGCGCGGATCGCGATCGTCCTTGAGCAGTTCGGCACTGCTGTTGGGCCCTGAATAAGTGACATAACGCACCACATCGCGCATCAGCCGAATGAACGGCAGGTTGATCGATTCACGCAGGGCATCGCGCAGGGTCGGTATGCGGCCGTTGTCTTCCTTGCGGAAGTTGTGGAATACATGCAGGCCGCCGCCGGTGAAAAACGCCTCGCCGGGGCTGGCCGAGTATTTGCGGTCGAGGGCTGCGCCGAGCATCTTCGACAGGTCGTGATCCTTGTTCTGGATCAGGTAATCGATGACCCACTGGCTCAAACGGTCCTGATCGGGGACTTCGACTTTCTTCAGTTCCGGCACGCCCATGGCGCCGTACTTGTCGTGCAGTTCGGCGATGATTTGCAGGTAAGTGGTGAGCACGCGCATTTTCGCGGTGGAGCCGAGTTCGAGTTTGCTGCCTTCGTTGATATCGAACGGCTGGTCGGTGCTATCGGTCTGCACCCGCACGCGGGAACCGTCCGGGGTCAGTTCGAAGAGGGTAAAGCTGTAGCGCACTTGGGTGGTGCTGGTCGGGGTCAGCAAACGTTCACCGAGCAAGCCGATTTCGGCGGCGTAGGCCGGGTCGGCGAGTTTTTTCAGGTAAGCGGTGGCCTGGGTTTGCAGGTCGCCCTGCAGGGTGCTGGTGGCCGAGAGGTCGAGGCGGTCGAGGTCGTACAGCGGCCGGTTGAGCATGCTCGCCAGACGACTGCGGGCGACGCTGATGCCTTTGTTGGTTTCGATCGGCTGAAGGGTCGGCTGGGTCTGCCAGTCGCGGTAGGTGACTTTGCTGGTCAGCGCGGCATCGGCCAGGGCGTTGTCGATCACACCGTTCTGTTTGAGCAGGCGCAAATGGCTGTCGGTGAGGTCGGCAAGCTCTTCGCGGCCCTTGGTCAGGTAATGCGAAGGGCGGCGCTGGGCGATCATCAGCGACAACATCTCGCGCAGGGCCAAACCTTTGGCAGCCATGGTCTTCGCATCGGTGGCCGGGCTGTTCAGTTGTTCGTTGGCCTGATTGAAGTCGCTGCCGTACCAGACGCGCAGGCCTTCGGCCATGCCATGCACTTCGCCATGCCCCGGCACCGCCGACAGCGGCACGCTGTTGAGGTAGTCACGCACGATGTTCTGCCGTGCCCCGAGGGTTTGCGGGCCGGGCTGATAGGCGCGCACGCTGGCCGACATCATCTGCCGCAGTTTCTCGGCACCGGACACCGTCAGGCCATCCGGGGAATGCCGGTACTTTTCCAATTGCGTCGCCAGCGTGCTGCCGCCCGCCGACTGCCCCGGCAGGTGCAGCAATTTTGCCACTTGCGACCACGCGGCCATGCCGAAGCGCGGCCAGTCCACCGCCGGGTTGGCCAGCGGCTGTTTCGGGTCGAGCAGGAAGCGGTTTTCGATGAATAGCAGGCTGCTGACCACCACCGGCGGGATGGATTCGAAACTTGAATACAGCTGTTGTGGGTAGTTGTACTTGTACAACGGTGCGGCGCGGCAATCGGTGATCGACAGTCCGGCCTGAATCTTTTCCGAATACGGCACGAACAGGCCTTTGTCGGTGTAGCTGAGCAGTGCCGGGGAAAACCGCGCCTGCTCGGTGATGACGTAGTTGCGTTTGAGCAGGCGCGGCAGGAATTCATCCAGCGAGCTGTAACCCAGGCGCAGATCGAACGGCCCATTGCCCGGATAGCGAATGGCTTCACTGGGACCGGGTTCGAGGGTGTACGTCAGCGACGCGGCGTATTGGCTGAGCTCACGCGACTGGAAGCGCGAAGTGCGCATTTCCTTGGACGCAGCCAGCCCCACGACGATCGCGATAATCACCAGCAACAACCAGAAAGCCTTCCACCCATGCCGGTTGCGGCGGGGTTTTTCAGGGACAGGCGCTTCATCCACTCGTTCAGTCGGAACCACGGCTTTACTCGAATCGGTTTGCCACAAAGCGCCCATAGTCGATTGATCCATTCACGCAGATTGATCGGACTTGTCTGAAGCTTAGACGGTGGTTGAGGCTGGTGAAAAAAATGTGCGATCGGGGGCCGGCTGGCAGCCCCGGTACGGAGAGTGCGGTGCGACGTGGCGCTTTGAGAGACCGCGAATCAAGAAAACAAATATGTAACTTTTTAGTGAAGGTTATTTATATGAATGTAAGTTGCTAAAGTCTGGTAGTACTCATGGACTTCGCCTGTTGAATGTTTTGTTGTTAACTCGGACTTCAATTTTATTTCTCTGGGATGAAGTCATGTTGGAATCTCGTGGTCAGGTTTTCAGTATTGCCGAGCATATTGATATTGTTAAGGCTGCAACGCCGTCAGCACTGTTGGGTATGTCAAAAGAAAACCTTGAGATGTTAAAGACGTTTGATGCCGATGCGCCACAATGGTTAAAGATTGCGTCGCCGAAACAACGCGAAGAAGCGCGACACCTGATCGAAGAAAGTGTCGCGGCGCATACGTTGCTGAATAGCGCCATGGCCTCCGTGCAAACACCTCATGAGTTCGCCGCGCCATTGCTGGCAAAGGCTATCAAGGAAAGCGCCGGGCTGGATCTGGACGTCAATCGGGTACAGGTGGATTTGTCCGGTAAAAGTGATTTTCACAGCTCGCAGGTTCCACCCGCTTCGCTGCTTGACGCCGCCCTGCATAACCATTCGCCTGAAAAAAAGGCGATGTTCTTTTTCAAGCCGAATTGCTATGTGACAGTTTCAGGTGGAAAGACAGTCGACGTCGGACTTGATGTTCATGAGTTCATCGGGTTATGCAGGCAACTGGATATCGGCAAACAGTATCAGGCCTATTTGCATGATGAACTTCATTGGGCTGACGGCAATGCTCGCGACAAACTGAATAAGCTGTTCGTCAATTACCAGAAAGCAGCACTGAAGGCTGCGAGTTATATTGCCTTATGTAAGGGTGATATTCGCCCGGAACATTTTGCAGCGTTGATGTCGAGTGCAGCAGGGCAGGAACCTGTTCACGTCGACGGTAAGACGCTGTGGTATCGCAGCTTGAGTTTCAATGAGTTGCCCGTACACAGCTGTATCATTTTCGAGTTCGCCGATCCGGACGATGAAAGCATTCTGGATGACCTGCTGCCGACCGTTGACGGTTTCGCCAATAACGATTTCATCGCCTACATTCCCGACGACCCCGATCATCCCGTAAAGCACTACGCCACAGTGACGGCACTCAAGGCCCGATTGACCGAACAGTTCGTGCGCCGCGCTGAAAGTGACTCGCCCAAGGCGCCAACGGCCTATCAGCATTTCTTCAGCCGGTTCTTGCGTTACAGGGATCGGTCGACGTTTTACTACAGCTTTACCGAAGAGATTCCAACGGCGTCAGGCAAGCCGCGGCTATGGGATCATCAAACCCGTCGGCAAAAGCATGATCCCGATTTTCTTCTGCAGCTCAGGGTGCTGGACCCTTCAGGTGATCCCTGGGTCCAGCACTATGACATCTGGACAACATTGCAGCGGGAGTTCAACCAGCGGATTTTCAGCGATGCCCGCGACGCTGCCGTGTCCAATGCCGATGCCGATGTGCGGGATGAGCAATCCTTGCTCGCGATATTCCTCGAAGTCGGCCTGGCCGCGCTGAATGTACTGTCTTTTGCCGTACCTCCATTGGGCTTGGTCATGCTCGGAGTGTCCGCCGTGCAACTGATGGACGAAGTGCTGGAGGGGCTTGAAGATCTCAGCAAGGGCGATAGGGAAGCTGGTTGGGAACACATCACCGACGTGCTGGAAAACATCGGCATTGGCGTGGCGACGCTGCCGTTGCTGGCCGGCGTTCATTCGGAATTCACGCCGATTGAAATGCCCGGTGGACAGAAGCGTTTGTGGAAGCCTGACCTTGTACCTTATCGAAGCGATGTGTCGTTGGCAGACGTGGAGCCTGATCCACAGAATCAGTTTGCGGTCGGCGCCAGACACTATGTGAAGGTCGAGGACGGCGTCTTCGAGAAAGTCACCGAACCGGCCACCGGGCAATCGAGAATTCTGCACCCGAACAAACCGCAGGCTTATCAGCCGATTGTTGAACAAGATGGCGCTGGCGAATGGCAGCATGCCTTGCCGCCGCCTTCGACATCAGTCGAACCGCCACCGGCCGGGTTCAGTAACAGGCAATTTCGTCGCTATGCCGTCAAACCATCCGAACTCGCGCGTCTCAGCCCGGCAGGCAAAGGCATCTTGCAAAGTGCTGACGGACTGCGCCGTTATATCCGCAATATAGATGAGCGCGGCAAGGTCGCAGTGTACCGGGTCAAGAATGATTTCACCCTGAACGCGGAAAGTGTCGACGTCCTCCTCGTCGATTCGGCTTTCAACGAACTTGCGCCTCGCAGATACCGGCAAGTGGCGCCGGATCAATGGCAACCGCAGTCGCTGTTCGGCGGCAATATTACCGATGATCTGCATGAAACGGACGTTGTCAGCGGACAGCAGCCAGGTACCTCCGGCAGACCCGTTTGGCTGCGCCCGCCTTTCAGCCGCGAACTTTTGCCCAACGGCCTGTGGGAGCCTCGGATCGAAGTGGTGACGCTCAACGATGTTCGCCATCTTTCCTATGATTGGGGGCCATTTGAATTCGTCCCTTTCACGGGCAGGCCGACGAATATTCATCAGGCTCTGGCCGCCCCACAATTTGATCATCTTCCTGTCAGCACTGATCTTTTCAAGTCGCAGTTCTGGTCGGATGTCCTCAACGTAGACCCGCAAATGACCAATACCCAAGGAGGAGGGCAGATGATTTTTTCCATGCAACGGATGACCACGTCCGGCGCGGTGGACAGTGAGTTCAATGCCATCAGCGTGTGGAGTACCCCTAACGAACTGCCACATCAGAGCAATGCGTTGTTGGGGTATTGGGCTCCTCAGGGAGGATACGTGGACATACCCGTTCACCCGCGATGGGGTGAACCCGATCATGTGTTTACGCCCGGGTTCAGCGGCTGCTCTTTTACCGTGGATCAGATGGGGGAAAATGTCCTGCGCGTCAGACACGTGGAAGCGGGCAAGGAAGCTGCTCAATACAACGATCTACCCGACCACGCACATGGTTGGGGGTTGAGTACCGCCATGGAGTTTCCGGATTACGGGTTGCGTAATGATGAAAGCGGCAACGCGTATATGATTCTGACGGGGTTCGCCTACATGAAATATGAGCGGACGACGGGTGAATGGATGCTTCACTACCAAGCCCAGTACGGTGCCCCGACCATTGCACAATATTCCGTTAAAGATCCCGGTTTTTTTGACAAGCCAACCCGACAGGCGAAAGCCTTTCCTCAGAACAAGATCATCAGAACCGGTTCCAAAGTCGTGAAAACCGTGACCGACCCAGCGCGGCAAAGCAGCGCGGCCTGATAGCGGATTCCTCTGGATAAAAAACGCACGTTGAAAAGACGATGCACCAAGGTTGTGCAATACTCGCCACCGCTTTTAGTGGCGAGTTTTCCTACAGTTACCAGTTGATCTGCTCGATCAACTGCCTTCTTTGCGGTAACTCCCCCTTAATCTTGTGATTTATAGAGTGAAATGCCCTGCCAAAGGCTTTTTATACTGCACGTCCCGCTGATCTTGCAGGCTGTCCTGCAAGACGTGTCTGCTCACAAAGCAGGCGCGGTTTCATTTCAAGCCAGGGCTTATCGGCCGACGCTTCGACACTCGGTGGTCATATCCAATAACAAGACGAGGTTGCACCCCTATGCCAGTCGGCAATCAACTGCCTCACGGCGACACCGCTCAGGGCGGTCCGCTCAAACGCGAACTCGGCGAACGGCATATTCGCCTCATGGCACTCGGTGCCTGTATCGGCGTCGGTCTGTTTTTAGGTTCCGCCAAGGCCATCGAAATGGCCGGCCCGGCGATCATGCTGTCGTACATTCTGGGTGGTCTGGCGATCCTGGTGATCATGCGCGCTCTCGGTGAGATGGCCGTGCACAACCCGGTCGCCGGCTCGTTCAGCCGTTACGCGCAAGACTACCTTGGCCCGTTGGCGGGCTTCCTCACGGGCTGGAATTACTGGTTCCTGTGGCTGGTGACCTGCGTCGCGGAAATCACCGCAGTGGCCGTGTACATGGGTATCTGGTTTCCCGATGTACCGCGCTGGATCTGGGCCCTCGCGGCGCTGGTCAGCATGGGTTCGGTCAACCTGATCGCGGTAAAGGCCTTCGGTGAGTTCGAATTCTGGTTCGCCCTGATCAAGATCGTCACCATCATTGCGATGGTGATCGGCGGCGTCGGCATCATCGCCTTCGGGTTCGGCAATGATGGCGTGGCACTGGGGATTTCCAACCTGTGGGCCCACGGCGGCTTCATGCCCAACGGCGTGACCGGCGTGCTGATGTCCCTGCAAATGGTCATGTTCGCCTACCTCGGCGTGGAGATGATCGGCCTGACCGCCGGTGAAGCGAAGAACCCGCAGAAGACCATTCCCGATGCGATCGGCTCGGTGTTCTGGCGGATTCTGCTGTTCTACGTCGGTGCACTGTTCGTGATTCTGTCGATCTACCCGTGGAACGAAATCGGCACCCAGGGCAGTCCGTTCGTCATGACTTTCGAGCGTCTGGGCATCAAGACTGCCGCCGGCATCATCAACTTCGTGGTGATCACCGCCGCGTTGTCGTCGTGCAACGGCGGTATCTTCAGCACCGGACGCATGCTCTACAGCCTGGCGCAGAACGGCCAGGCACCGGCCGGTTTTGCCAAGACTTCGAATAACGGTGTACCGCGTCGTGCGCTGTTGCTGTCGATCGGTGCGTTGTTGCTGGGCGTGCTGCTCAACTATCTGGTGCCGGAAAAAGTCTTTGTCTGGGTGACCTCGATTGCCACCTTCGGCGCGATCTGGACCTGGGTGATGATCCTGCTGGCGCAACTGAAATTCCGTAAAGGCCTGAGCGCCAGCGAACGTGCCGGCCTCAAGTACAAGATGTGGCTGTACCCGGTCAGCTCGTACTTTGCGCTAGCGTTTCTGGTGCTGGTGGTCGGCCTGATGGCGTACTTCCCGGACACGCGCGTGGCGCTGTATGTGGGGCCTGCGTTCCTCGTGCTGCTGACCGTGTTGTTCTACGTGTTCAAGCTGCAACCGAGCAACGTAGCGCAAGGTGCTGCGCGTTCGGCTTCGTAAGTTTTAGCGTCTGCATCAACCAAGCCCCGGTCGCGAGACCGGGGCTTTTTTTTGTGGGGGCCGTAGCCTATGTGCTCGCGGAAAACCTGCCCTCGGTGGGCATCAGCAATGTGGTGGCCGAACGTGAGCGAGGCAATGCCACTCACGTCGGCTATCTGCGATATCCAGCGCTGGTGGAAAGTCTGTGCTACCGCATTTATCTCTTCGGCGATTACGGTTTTATCGACATGAAGGAGCCGCCGCCCGGGCGGTTGTTGCAGTGGTGAAAGACTGACCGTTGGTCGGATAAAGCCCTCTACCTGTAATTTCTGACAGTAGACCGCTCCCAAACCCAGGCCTAGCTTGGAGCTCCGCCCAACAGAAACGGCTAGCAACGGCCATGAAAGGATTCTCTGCAACCAGCGTGATCGGTCTGGCCGATGCGCTCATCCACTGGCAGATATTTTTCGTGCTCTGCAATGCAGCCGGCCTGCACCAGGCTGCCAGCAACTTTGCCGCGTTCTGTGTGGCCGCAGCGTTCTCGTTCTACTTGAACGTGCTTTACCTCTTCGAGAGAGAAACGTCGGTGTTTTTTTACCTGATGTTCATCGGCCTGATGGGCAGCGTGAGCTTTGGCGTAGGGGCTATCGCGGATGTCTGGCGTTTGCCCGGACTGGTGACGGTGGCATCGTTTTCGCTACTGAATATTGTGTCGGGGTACTGCTTTTTTCGCTTTGTGCTGTTTCGGGGGCGACGGACATGAATATCCCCCTGCCTGATTTCCCGCCGTCGTCAGCGTCTTGCGACGCTGCAAGGCCTTTTGTGGTCGATCTGGACGGAACCCTGCTCAAGGCTGATTTGCTGTTCGAATGTGCCATGTCCTTTGTTCGCAACAAGCCGTTGCAATGCCTGAAACTTCTGGTCTGGCTGGGGCGCGGCAAGGCGTACTTGAAAGATCAATTGGCTCAGGCAACGGACATCGACGTTTGCACGTTGCCCTACGATCCTGATGTGCTCTGGATGATCAAGGCGCAGCGCAATACCGGTCGGAAAATTGTTCTGGCCACGGCCAGCCATCATGCATTGGCACTACGTATTGCCGAGCATCTGAAGCTGTTTGATGACGTCCTTGGGACGACCCTTGAGCAGAACCTTTCGGGGGCGACCAAACGTGATGTGCTGGTGACGTTATATGGTGAAGGCGGTTTCGATTACGTTGGTAACTCACTGGACGACCTGCCAGTTTGGCGCTCGGCCAGGCAAGCCTATATCGTCAACCCGTTATCGGGAGTCGAACGTGCCACCCGGCACATGGGCAACGTTGTCCAGGTGGTTCGCTCTGACGTTCCGTATTTCAGGGGGTTATACAAAGCGCTGCGTATTCATCAGTGGATGAAGAATGCGTTGATCTTTGTTCCTCTTCTTGCTGCGCATCAACTGGCCAACCCGCTGCTGGTGGGACGCGGCGTACTGGCATTCGTGCTGTTTGGCTTGTGTGCATCAGGCGTTTACCTCCTGAATGACCTGCTCGACCTTTCCGATGATCGCAAACACCCGACCAAACGCCATCGACCCTTCGCCAGCGGAGCCTTGTCGATTCAGTCCGGGCTGGTGGTTTTTCCTCTGTTGTTGCTGCTGTCTTTTACGGGTGCCTGGTTGTGGCTGCCGCGTCAATTCGTCGTCGTGCTCGCCTGTTATTACGTGCTGACGCTGGTGTATTCGCTGGTGTTGAAGCGGCTGATGGCACTCGACGTGATTGCCCTGGCGCTGCTCTACACCTTGCGCATCATCGCCGGTGGCGCCGCGTTCGAACTCGAGTTGACGGGCTGGATGCTGGCCTTCTCCATGTTCATGTTTTTGAGTCTGGCACTGGTCAAGCGCTACGCCGAATTGTTGATGGCGCTGCACAGCGGCATTACCGGAAAAACCGGCGGCCGGGATTACTTTCCAGCCGATCTGGCGATGCTCTCCTCGTTGGGCGCTGCATCCGGTTATCTCGCGGTCATGGTGCTGGCGCTGTACATCCATGACAGCGCGACCACCGCGCTGTACGCACACCCCCGATGGATCTGGCTGGCGTGCCCGGTGATGTTGCTGTGGATCACCCGGATCTGGCTGCTGACCCATCGCGGCCGAATGAATGAGGACCCGGTGATCTTCGCACTGCGTGATCGCTGGAGTCTGGCGATGGGGACGCTGTTCTGCCTGATTTTCTGGGTGGCGGCATGAAGGCCTCATTGACCTCTTGGGGAAACTATCCTCATGTTCGTCAGAACGGTCATCCCTGCCAGTGGCAAGCCGATGTCGGGCCGCAGTGGCAGCGGTTGATCGATGCCCACGGCACTACGTTGCCGTTTGGCAATGGTCGCAGCTATGGCGATAGCTGTCTGGCGGGCAGCGATCATGTTTTACAGCTACGTACCCTGGATCGCTTTATTGAGACCGACTGGGAAAACGGTGAGATCTGCGCTGAAGCGGGCGTGACGCTGGGTGAGGTTTTGCAACTGGCCATTCCCCGGGGCTGGTTTTTGCAAGTCACGCCCGGAACGCGGCATGTGACGCTGGGCGGGGCCGTGGCCAATGATGTGCATGGCAAGAATCACCATCGTTGCGGCACGTTCGCCGGTTCACTGGTGTGTTTCGGTCTGCACCGATCCGTGCAAGCGCCGATGCTCTGTTCGCCGACGGTGAATCCACAGTGGTTTGCCGCCACCATCGGCGGACTGGGCCTGACGGGCGTGATTACTTGGGTGCGCATTCGTCTGCGCAAGATCCAGTCCAGCCTGATCGACAGTACACGGGTGCGTTTTGACTGTCTGGATGACTTCTTTGCCCTGTCGGCCGACATGGACGCGCGGCATGAATACAGTGTTGCGTGGATCGATTGCCTGGCCAAGGGCAGCGCACGCGGGCGCGGATGCTTTACGGCTGGCGATCATTGCGCAACGGGGCCGCTTGAGGTCGCGGCACCACATTCGTTGCCTGTACCGATGCGTTCTCCGGTATCGCTCATCAATCCATTCACCTTGAAACTGTTCAACCGTCATTACTGGCAACGGCAACCGCCGACCCGCCACTATCGAACGATTGCCTACACCCCGTTTTTCTATCCGCTGGATCGTATCGAGAACTGGAATCGTCTCTACGGACGCAGAGGTTTCCAGCAGTTTCAGTGCGTTTTGCCGGCGTCGATGGCAGCCGCAGCACTCGCGGAATTACTCAAGTCGATTGCGCGCAGCGGTAGCGGCTCCTTCCTCGCGGTGCTCAAGCGTTGCGGCAATATTCCGTCGCCAGGATGGCTTTCCTTTCCCATGCCGGGCACCTCATTGGCGCTGGATTTTCCGCAAAACAGTGAGCTGACGAAAAGACTTCTGCCGCGCCTCGATGCCATCGTCCGGGAAGCGCGGGGGCGCTTGTATCCGGCCAAAGACGCGCACATGAGCGGCAGTGATTTTCGCCAGGCCTATCCCGCTTGGGAGCAGTTGGAGGCGATGCGCGACCCGGCCCTGATCTCCCATTTCTGGCAGCGAGTCATTCGATGAAAAAAATACTTATTGTCGGCGCCACGTCGGCGATTGCCTGCGCTTGCGCACGATTGTGGGCGGCAGATCGGAGCGAATTGTTCCTGGTCGCCAGGGATGCGCAAAAGCTCCAGCAAACCTGCGCCGATCTGCAAGCCCGAGGTGCCAGAGCGGTGACTGCGTACGTCATGGACGCCAGTGATATCGCCGCACATTCGCTCATGTACGAGCGATGCCTGGCGACGTTGCAGACGGTGGATATCTGTCTGGTCGCCTACGGTTCCTTACCGGATCAGTCGGCATGCGAACAAAGTGTTGAGCAAGCGATGGAGCAGTTCACCAATAACGGCAGCTCAATGATTGCCCTGTTGACGCTGTTGGCTAACCGCATGGCTGCCCGGCAGCACGGCACGCTGGCGGTTATTGCCTCGGTTGCCGGGGATCGCGGGCGACCTTCCAATTACCTCTACGGCGCGGCCAAGGCAGCGGTTTCCACGTTCTGCGAAGGCTTGCGGGCGCGCTTGTTCAAGTCAGGTGTGCATGTGATCACCATCAAGCCCGGTTTTGTCGATACCCCCATGACTCGTGGGCTGGCGCTGCCAGCCTTGCTGGTGGCACAACCGGACGCCGTCGCTCGGCGAATTGTTGCAGGTATCAATCGCCAGGTTGCGGTGTTGTACGTGCCCGGATTCTGGAGGGTGATCATGTGGATGATCAGGGCCATACCGCAGCCGCTATTCAAAAGGCTGAACCTATGAATCAGGCACTGATGCTATCCGGGTGGCGCTATCGGGTTTTGATCGGCTCGGTGATTTGCTCCGCCCTCGCTTATCTCGCGGTCTCTCTGTGGGGCGGGTGGTCGTCCGTGAGCGCGGCGGTCAGTCGAGTGGGTGGGTGGCAGGGCGGACAAATGGTCGGTGTGGTGTTGCTCGGCTACGGTCTGCGTTTCCTGCGTTGGCAGGTTTACCTCAATGCCCTGCGCCATCCTCTGCCCTGGCGGCCGAGCCTGAAAATCTATCTGGCCGGTTTCGCTCTGACCACCACACCCGGCAAAGCCGGTGAAGCCCTGCGCGGCATTTTGCTCAAGCGCTGGGATGTGCCTTATGCACACAGTTTTGCTGCGTTGTTCAGTGAGCGGCTGGCGGATCTGCTGGCCATGGTAGGGCTGGCGCTGTTCGGCTTGAGCGCGCATCCCGAATGGTTGTCGATAGTCGTCGCCAGTCTGGTGTTGCTGGCTTGCGCCGGGATGTTGGTGATCTCGCCTGGCCTTGTCCGGGCGATCGATCGACGCATCGATCAACGCCACGATGGGTTATCCCGGTTGCTGCGCCACGCCATTGAGGTGTTGCACCAGTCGCGCCGCTGCCACACCCCACGCCGCCTGATCGGCACAACGCTGTTGAGCCTGCTGGCCTGGGGACTTGAAGCGTTGGCGTTTTACTGGATTTTGCAGGCGATGGGCGCGGAGGTGGGCCTGGCGTTTGCGGTGTTCATTTATGCGGTGGCCATGCTGGCGGGGGCGTTGAGTTTCATGCCAGGTGGGCTGGGCAGCGCCGAGGCGGTGATGGTGGCTTTGCTGGTGTCGGGCGGGGTCGGGTTGCCGGATGCGATTGCGGCGACGGTGTTGTTGCGGTTGGTGACGTTGTGGCTGGCGGTCGGGTTGGGAGCGGTCGTACTAATTCAAATAAAAGTCTGATTCCGGGCAAGGCTATTGTTCGGGATGTCGAGAGGGGTCTATGCGTATCCTGACAAATAAGAATACTTTAGTGGTTTATATTTTATTAGGGGCTTGCATTGCGCTTGGTGCAATGCTTAGAAGTTATAATATTTTTGATAAAAGCTTGTGGATGGATGAGCTTTTTAGTGCGTGGGCTAGCGATCCGGGAAATAGTCTCGGAACGGTTTTTCATAGGACGGTCGAAGACGTACATCCGCCACTATTTCAAATCTTGCTTTGGGTAGCGTATAAGGTTTTCGGGTATAGCGAAGGGGTGGGGCGGGTTTTTTCAATGGTCTTGGGTGTTGCGGTTATCCCAGCTATGTATGTTCTTGGGTGTAGATTATTCAATGTGACAGTAGGACTGTTTGTTGCGTTTTTGTCGGCAATTAATTTTTACTTGATTGTGTTTTCTCAAAATACTCGCTCTTACGAGTTGCTGGTGTTTTTAACTGTTGTTTCTTTTGTTTTACTGCTTGATTTGGTCAGGAAGAAAAAAATATTCAAGCGCGATATATTACGCGCTGGCGTGCGCGGCTTTGGTTAATACTCATTATTTCGGTTTTCTGCTGGTCATGAATCAGGCCATATTTTTAATGTGGTTTTCGTTTTATCCGCGATTCAAAAAGCGTATTTTTTTTCTCGGGGCGGGAGCCGGGATTGTTATTCTGGCGTCGATTGTTCCAATCGTTCCCTATGTTTTGATCAATATGGAAAGGAAAGACACCTGGATTCAGGTTCCTGTTGGAAGATTTGCAGTCGAATCATTGGTGTTGCCCTTCGGTGATCTGTCTGCGGCGTTGTTGAGTCTTGTGCTTCTATTGGTCGGATTGAATTCATTGATTAAAAAAGATACGGAGCGCTTGTCCTTGTCACTGCTGTTGAGTTGGTGGTTAATAGTTTATGCAGTCGCATACGTGAAATCGCTTTTTTTACCCCTGTGTTATCGGAGAAAAATATTATTGTTTTTGTTCCGGTGATGCTGGTTTTTATCGCTTGCGGTGTCGAGCAAGTGAAAGGGGGTGGGTCAAGAGTAGTGTTGCTCGCATTCCTTGCGTTGGTCTCTGTTTTCTATTTTTTAAAAGGAGCAGAGTTGCCTGAAAGTGTAAGGATTGAACACGACTTGAGGTCTCCGGCTATCAAGATAATTAATGAGGGGAAAAATATTCCGGTATATGGGCGTTGGGATACCTTTCATACGACCTATTTTAAATTATTAGGCGCTTCAATTGATGTGGCAGGTCTTGATGTTATTGAAAGCAGTATGGCTGCTGGTGAGGCGCCGGTCTGTTTTTTCATGATTGCCGATCAATGGGATAGGGGGCGTATCAATGACTATCCAAATAAGTATTCGGTCGAATTAAAAGATACGGCCGAATTCAAGAATTCGGCCGTTCTTGAGTACTGTGTCAGGGGGCATTCAATTGAGCCCCCATGATATTGCTTTTCTGTATTAAAAAATCGGATTTCCAAGAAAGAGGTACGACGCTCCGTCTGTTCTCTAAGCTGCGATGACTTCGCTCGGCTCAAAACTGTCCGCCCGCGCCATCTGCCACATCCGCGAGTAAAACTCGCCATTCACTTCCCCGGTGAGCAATTCCCCCGGTTTCAGGAACACGTGCAACTGCGAGAACAACTTGATCTCGGTCGCCGACATGCGGCGCACCAGATGCTTGGCCGACAGTTGCGACGGATGTTCCAGCCCAGCTGCGGCAAGCATTTCCGCCAGTGCCTTGAGGGTATTGCGGTGGAAGTTGAACACGCGCTGCGCCTTGTCCGGCACCACCAGCGCGCGCTGGCGCAGGGCGTCCTGGGTGGCGACGCCGGTCGGGCACTTGTTGGTGTGGCAGCTTTGCGACTGAATGCAGCCGATGGCGAACATGAAGCCGCGTGCGGAGTTGGCCCAGTCGGCGCCGATGGCCAGCACGCTGGCGATGTCGAAGGCGCTGACGATCTTGCCGCTGGCGCCGAGTTTGATCTTGTCGCGCAGGTTCAGACCGACCAGGGTGTTGTGGACAAACAGCAGGCCCTCGCGCATCGGTACGCCGATGTGGTCGGTGAACTCGACCGGTGCGGCGCCGGTGCCACCTTCCTTGCCGTCGACGACGATGAAGTCCGGGAGGATGCCGGTTTCCAGTATGGCTTTGGCGATGCCCATGAACTCCCACGGATGGCCGAGGCAGAACTTGAAGCCTACCGGTTTGCCACCGGACAGTTCACGCAGTTGCTGGATGAACTGCATCATTTCGATCGGCGTGGAAAACGCGCTGTGACGTGACGGCGAGACGCAATCTTCGCCCATCAGGATGCCGCGTGTTTCGGCGATTTCCTTGGTGACTTTGTGTTTGGGCAGGATGCCGCCGTGGCCGGGTTTCGCGCCTTGGCTCATCTTGATTTCGATCATCCGCACTTGCGGGTTCTGTGCCTGGGTGGCGAAGCGTTCCGGGTCGAAACGGCCGTCGCTGGTGCGGCAGCCGAAGTAGCCACTGCCCAGCTCCCAGGTCAGGTCGCCGCCGTGTTCGCGGTGATACGGGCTGATGCTGCCTTCACCGGTGTCGTGGGCGAAGTTGCCGAGTTTCGCGCCTTGGTTCAACGCGCGAATGGCATTGGCGCTGAGCGAACCGAAGCTCATCGCCGAGATGTTGAATACCGAGGCCGAGTACGGCTGACTGCACTGCGGGCCACCGACGGTGACGCGGAAACTGCTCGGGTCGCTCAGCGGTGCCGGACGCATCGAGTGGCCGATGAATTCGAAACCGGATTGATAGACATCGATCAGCGTGCCGAACGGCTTGTCGGCGGTTTCGTTTTTCGCTCGCGAATAGACCAGCGAACGCTGGGCGCGGGAGAAGGGCAGGGCATCGCTGTCGGACTCCAGCAGGTACTGGCGGATCTCCGGGCGGATGCCTTCAACCAGATAGCGGATATTGCCAAGGATCGGGTAGTTGCGCCGTACCGCGTGCGGGCTTTGCAACAGGTCGAACAGACCGATCAGGCTCAGCACGCCGGTGACGGCGGTGATTGGCCACAGCCAGTCATGTTCGAGGAAAGGCAGGCTGGCGAGGGTGAAAATCACGCAGACGGCAAAGAAGGCGTAGCGGCTCAGGAGTGACAGGCTCATACGGTTTCCTTGGTTCGGACTCGGAATAATCAGCGCCGCAGTTCCTTGTGGGAGCGAGCTTGCTCGCGAATGCGGTGGATCAGCCAACATGAATGTTGGATGTGATGGCCCCTTCGCGAGCAAGCTCGCTCCCACAAAAAAACTTAAATCGCGCTGTTTAAGGCGTTTTGCGCCTGAAGAAAAATCGAAAACAGCTCGGACTGGGATTTGATTCCCAGCTTGCTGTACATGTGTTTCTTATGGACTTTCACGGTTTCTACGGAGATTTCCAGCTTACGGGCGATTTCTTTACTGGAGCAACCGCTGAGCATCAAACGCCCGACATCCAGTTCCCGGGCAGTCAACTGCGTGCCCTTGAGTTGCTGCACCGACGCCTCCAGTTGCACCCGCCAGTCAGCCCGGGCAGGGGCGGCGAGGGCCACGGTTTCGTTGATCTCGTAGGGCAGGCGCTGGCGCAACAGGCCCAGCACCCAAGGCTGAATCAATGACAGCAGGGCAATCTGTTCGCCAGTGAAACGTTTTTCACTGCCCAGCGACAGGCACAGCGTGCGATCACCTTCGAGCTGACAATTGAACTGGATTTCATCGGCCACGACATTCAGACGAAAGTATCGCTGGTAATACTCGGTCAGTTCGAAATGCTCCGGCGCCACTTCCGAGAGGCGATACAGACCGGTGCGGGTTTGCTCGCGACAGGCGATGTAGAACGGGTCGAGCAGGTACAGACCACGCAGATAATCCTGAAACAACTGATCGGGGCTGCCATCTTCGCCGGGGCATTCGGCGAAGACCTGTGGGTGTTGATCGGCACTGAACAGCAGCGCCACCCAGCTATCGAACGGCACGTACTGGTCGAGCAGACGCACCAGTTGCGCCCAGAAGTTCGGCTTGTCGAGCGCATCGATCAGTTGCCCGACGGCGCGGTGCCAGGTGATGTCGTCAAACGAAAGTGTCATCGATCTACCCCTATCGGGTTACCCCGGCCGCGTAATTCCCTGGCCGGCTGCTTGCTGCGCATACTGGCCCACAGACAGCCACCGGGCAATCTTTCAGCGCCCGCCGCTTATCACAAGGAATTCCCATGAAAGTCGAACTCGCGCAATTGGCAGGCCGTGACAATGCCACGGCCTACAACCTCGGACGCGCACTGGCAGCGATTGCCGCGTGTGCGGCCGACACGCAATTGATCGTGTTCCCGGAGACCCACCTGATGGGCTTCCCGACGGCCGAAACCGTGGCGCAAACCGCCGAACCGCTCGACGGCCCGACCGTCAGCGCGGTGCGGGCCGCGGCGCGTGAACGCGACATCGCCGTGGTGATCGGCATGGCCGAGAACGACAACGGTCGCTTCTACAACACCACGTTGCTGATCACCCCTGAAGGCATTGCCCTGAAATACCGCAAGACTCATCTGTGGGCGTCGGATCGCGGCGTGTTCGAGGCCGGTGACCGTTACGCGACCTGCGAGTGGAACGGTGTGCGCGTTGGCCTGCTGATCTGCTACGACATCGAGTTTCCGGAGTCGGCCCGTGCCTTGGCGCAACTGGGTGCCGAGTTGCTGATCGTGACTAACGGCAACATGGACCCGTACGCGCCGACTCACCGCACCGCGATCATGGCCCGTGCCCAGGAGAATCAGGCCTTTGCGTTGATGGTCAATCGCGTCGAGGCGGGGGATGACGGTTTGATGTTTGCCGGTGGCAGTGCGCTGGTCGATCCGCTGGGGACGTTGTTGTTCGAGGCCGGGCGTGAGGAAGGGACGTTCTGCGTTGAACTGGATTTCGCGCGGTTGGAGATTGCGCGCAGGGATTACCGCTATCTGGATGATCAGCGCTTGAAGTTGCCGGGGGAGGTGCTGGAGCACGGTGATGGTGTTCGCGAGTTGTTGATTCCACGCCGTTGACCGCTGCCCTCACCCTAGCCCTCTCCCGGAGGGAGAGGGGACTGATCGAGTTGATTGCTCGAGTTACGCCGACCAGGAGCAACGGGTCGAACTCAGGTTTTACCCGATCGTTCCCACGCTCTGCGTGGGAATGCAGCCCGGGACGCTCCGCGTCCCAAGAGCGGACGCAGAGCGTCCATTGAGGCATTCCCACGCAGAGCGTGGGAACGATCAGCCACACCCGAAAACATTCGCCGAACCCGGCTCTGCCATAAATCCAATAACATTCGGAGTAAGTCGCCCATGGCTCGTTTGCAACGCACCCTTTCATTAGGGTCGGTGGTGCTGTTCGGCATCGCCTACATGACGCCGATCATTGTCCTCGGCACCTTCGGCATCCTCGCCCAGTCCACCGCCGGCATGGTGCCCGCCGCGTATCTGGCGGCGCTGGTGGCGATGTTCTTCACCGCCATGAGTTACGGGCGCATGGCCGCTGCATTCCCGTCGATCCCGCAATGGATCTGGGTGCTGGGCTTTATCGGCATCACCAGCGCGATCAACATCATTGGCCTGAAACTGGCCAACGGCATCAACGCCTTGCTGATGCTGGTGCAGTTCCTCGTGCTGATCGCTTTCGTCGCGCTGTGCGTGCACTACATCGGTGGCGATGCGAGCACGCCGTTGTGGTCGATCAAGCCGTTCTTCAACGGCGACATGCAGATGCCGCTGATCATGAGCGGCGCGGCCATCGCCTGCTACTCGTTCCTCGGCTTCGATGCGGTCAGCACGCTGACCGAAGAAACCCGCGATCCACGCCGCACCATCCCGCGCGCTGCTCTGCCCGTTGATCGGGCTGGTGGCGGACTTGTGGCTGATGGTCAGCCTCGATCACCTGGCGGTGTACCTGGGCTTGAGCTGGCTGGCGATCGGCGTGGTTTACCTGGCAGTACTCACCGGTGGTTTCCGTCGCCAGCCACCGGAAATGGACTTTCAGCAAGCGACCTGAGGCGTCTTCAGGCAGCGGGCCGGTTCTGGCGCATCGGCAACTCGATGCGAAAGGTCGTGCCCACCCCGGGTTCGCTGCGTACCGAAATGTCGCCACCGTGCTTTTTCACAATGCCGTAGGACAGGGACAGGCCCAGCCCGGTGCCCTGGCCGACGGGTTTGGTGGTGAAGAACGGATCGAAGATTTTCTGCAGGATGTCCGGCGCAATCCCCGCGCCGGTGTCCGCGACTTCCACCCACGCCGTGTCTTGTTGTTGCCCGGTGCGCAAGGTGATGGTGCCGCGTTCGGGGCCCATGGCCTGCGCCGCATTGACCACCAGGTTCATGATCACCTGATTGATTTGCGACGGCAGGCATTCGATGTCCGGCAGGGGCTGGTACTCCTTGATCAGGTCGGCCTTGTACTTGAGTTCACTGGCGACAATGTTCAGGGTCGACTCGATGCCTTGTTGCAAATTGGCCCACTGCCATTGCTGCTGGCTATCGACCCGGGAGAAATCCTTCAGGTCCTTGACGATCTGCCCGACCCGGCCAATACCTTCCTTGGATTCGCGGATCAGCACCGGAATGTCTTCGAGGAGAAAATCCAGATCGGCGTCTTTGCGCAATTGCTCAAGCCGCGCCACGGATTCGCTGTCTGGTGTTGGCCCAAGCGTCTGCCAGGTATCGAGTACGCTGAGCAATTGTTTGAAGTAGCCGTCGAGGGTGCCGAGGTTGGAGGAGATGAAGCCGATCGGGTTGTTGATTTCATGGGCCACGCCCGCCGCCATTTGCCCCAGTGAGGCGAGCTTTTCCGACTGTACCAGCTGACTTTCCAGTTGCTTGCGCTCATCGATTTCCCGCTGCAGGTCTTCGCTGGCCTGCTTGAACTGGGCCGTGCGCTGATCGACCAGATGTTCCAGGTGATGCATTTGCAATGACGCGCGTTCGGTCATCTGCCACTTGGTCAGCAGGGTGTTGGCCATCTGCTGCACTTCGATGTTGTCGAAGGGCTTCTTCAGAATCAGCAAGCGGTCATGCGCCTGCAGACGCTCCAGCAGTTCATCCCAGGAATAATCCGAGTAGGCGGTGCAGACCACCACTTGCAACTGCGGATCCTGCTGCCACAGATGCTCGATGGTTTTCGCGCCGTCCCAGCCGTCGGGCATGCGCATGTCGACAAAGGCCAGCGCATAGGGGCGTTGTTCCGCCAAGGCCTGGTTCAGCTTGCCCAAGCCTTCCTCGCCGCCATAGGCCGAGTCCAGCTCGAACGGCGGACGTTCGGCGCGCACCTGAGCGCCAAACAGTGCTGCTTCCATCTCGTCCAGTTCCACTGACTGCGCCGCCGGCGGCGCGAGAATCTTACGAAAGTCTTCATGGATCGACGGCATGTCGTCGATCAGCAGAATGCGGCGGTTCGACAGCTCGCTCATGCGCTCTCCGTGACGCTGATCAGGGGGATCTGCAACGTGAACAATGCACCCTGGCCCGGGCCGTCGCTGTGCGCGGTGAGGTGGCCGTTCATCTCGATGGCGGCCAGGGCGCAGCTGTGCAGACCGAAACCGTGGCCTTCCTTGCGGGTGGTGAAACCGTGGGCAAAGATTCGCGTCATGTTTTCCGGCGAAATGCCTTCGCCGTCATCCTTGACGCTGATTTCAAGGAAGGTGTCATCGACAATTTTGACCGCCAGGGTCATGGTCCGGGGGCGGTTGCTGAGGTCGGACATGGCGTATTTGGCGTTGCTGATGAGGTTGATCAGGATCAGCAGCAAACGGTGTTTGTCGCCCATCACCTGCGGCACGTCAGCGTACTCCCGGACCACCGTGACGTGGTGCCGGGTGAGTGCCCCGGCGTTCATGCGCAACGCGTCTTCGAGCAATTCGTTGATGAACAGCGGTTCGGTCATGCTGTTGGCGCCGGCATAGGATTGCTGGGTGGCGACGATGTCTTTGATGTGGTCGACGCTTTTGTTCATCTGGTTCAACTCGTCGAGCATTTCCTGCTGTTCCTGGGTAATGGCGACCACCAATTGGTTGAGGTAGCCGGGGAGCAATTTGCCCTTGGCGTCTTCGCTGAGGAACACGCCGAGGTCATCCGGGTGTTCGTTGATCAGTTGCATGGCCTTGCCCAGGCCTTGGGCCTTGCTGTTGCGCAGCTTGCGCGTGATCAGGTCGCTGGAAATGTTCACGCTGTTGAGCACGTTGCCGACGTTGTGCAACACATTGGTGGCGATTTCCGCCATGCCGGCCTGACGTGCCGCGTCGAGCAGTTCGCTCTGGGCGTCCCGCAGTTCCCGGGTGCGTTCTTCGACTCTTTGTTCCAGTGCATCGTTGGCCGTTTGCAGGGCGTTATTGACCCGATTGATTTCGGCGAAACTACCGATCAAACGAATGGCCAGCCACACCAGTGACAACACCAGCAAGACCGAAAACAACAGCAGGTAGAAGTGGTATTGCCGGTCGACCCGATCGGCGCTTTGCTGGTCGTGATCGAGCATGGTGGTGATGTTGTCGAGGCGCTCGGCCACGGGGATGTTTTCGATGCTTTCGAGCAACTGATTGACCACTGGCTGCTCGCGCGCAATCAGCGAGATATGGCTGCTCAGGATTCTGATCGGTGTCTGAAACGCGAGCGGCAGGCGTTGTGCATTGACCTTCAGCTTGTTCAGACCGACCTCGATGTCGGCGGCCCGGTCGTCGGAGGTGACCTGGGCGAATTCGAGGGCGCTGAGCAGCAGGTCGTAGGTGTCGGTGGTGATGTTTTGCAACTGCAATTTATCGAAGTCCGACAGGCTGGCCAGTTGCTGTTGGATGTCGTCTTCAGCGGTGGGCAAAAAAGCCAGGGAGTTGCGTAACAGTGCGTTGTGCGATTTGAACTGTTCGACCAGACGGGTCTTTTCCTGCATCGCCTGCAGGAAGCTTTCGTGAGCATCGTTCCATTGCGTCGAGTCGTTGCGCCCATGCCCGGATTCGATCGCGTCGAAGCGCGCCCAGAGCCGGTTCATCTCATTCATCGGTGACACCAGTGGATCGTAGTTGTGGGTCAGTGCCACCCTGGCCTTGAGGATCTCGTTCTCCCACTGCGAATTCTGCTGTTTGATCTGCCGGATCAGATCCCGCGATTCGGTGTACGTCATGCTCTGGTCGGAGCTGGATTTGAAGTACAGGAACAGCAGGATCGAGGCCAGCGCCAGGGCCACCAGGGTCAGCAACAATAGGCTGCGTCGTCGCGAGATGTTGATCATGGCTGGACCTCCCTTTGGCCGGTCAGGGTTGTGAGGAACAGCATGATCAGCCGTTTGTCCTCAGCGCTCGGCATCCGCCCCAACTGGTACTGGAACATCACATCCACAGCGCGTTCGAGGGTGGGGGCCGAACCGTCGTGAAAGTACGGCGCGGTGATCGCGACATTGCGCAGGCTCGGCACTTTGAACACGGCCCGGTCTGCTTCATCGGCGGTGACGTTGAAGCGGCCCTGGTCGGCCACGGTCGGGTTGCCGCGATCGGCAATGTAATCGCCGAACACGCCGAATTTCTGGAACATGTTGCCGCCGATGTTGACCCCCTGATGGCAGGCAATGCAGCCGTACTCCTTGAAGCGCTGGTAACCGTACTTTTCCTCCAGAGTGAGGATGTCGGTGTTGCCGAGCAGGTATTGATCGAAGCGTGAGTTGGGCGTCAGCAAGGTGCGTTCAAAACTGGCCAGCGCCTGCTGGACGTTGGCCTGGGTCACGCCGTCCGGGTAGGTGGCGGCGAAATCACGACGATAGTCGGGGTCGTTGCCGATGCGTTCGATCACGGTGCGCCAGTCGCTGCCCATTTCATGGGGGCTGGTGATGACGACGTTGCTCTGTTCCTCCAGCGTTTCGACGCGGCCATCCCAGAACTGACGGAAATTGAGGGCCGCGTTGAACGCGGTCGGTGTGTTGACGGCCACCGGTTTGCCGTCGAAGCCCAGCGACAAGGCGCGGCTGTCGGCACCGTTCTTGTCGAGTTGATGGCAGCTGGCGCAGGACAGCGTGTTGTTGATCGACAAACGTGGTTCGTGGAATAGCCGTCGACCGAGTTCCACGCGCCGGGGATCCTGCTGCGGCACCGCGGGCAGCGGTTTGAGCGGCTCGTCCAGCGGCTCGGCACTGGCGCCGATACAGACTCCGCACAGCAGCAACGCGATGCCGTAATGGAAAAGGCTCATCGGCAATTGTCTCCCTGACTCCAGGCCGGTTTCACAGTGATCATTCAATCGTCCAGGGCGCGGGTTGCGTACCGGCCAGCAACCGCGCAAATGCGTCTGCGGGCAGGGCTTCGCTGAAAAAGTAACCCTGGCCTTCTTCGCAGTGATGGGCCTTGAGAAAGGCCAGTTGTTCAGCGGTTTCGATGCCTTCGGCGACGACGTCCAGTTCCAGACTCTTGCCCAGGTTGATGATCGCGCTCACCAGCGCGGCATCGTTGCGGTCGTTGCACAGGTTACGAATGAACGATTGGTCGATCTTCAGCACATCGATGGGAAATCGCCGCAGGTAGCTCAGGCTGGAATAGCCGGTGCCGAAGTCATCGATGGCCAGACGCGTGCCCAGCGTTTTCAGGCGCTTGAGCGCCGTCATCGTCGCCTCGACGTTTTGCATCAGCACGCCTTCGGTGATTTCCAGCTCCAGCCATTCGGGGGCCAGACCTGTCTGTTGCAGGACGCGCTCGATGCCGGCAACGAAGTCACGCTGGCGAAAATCGATGGGTGACGTGTTGACCGACATGCGGATCGGCGGCAGTCCGGCCAGTTGCCAGGCACGGGTCTGACGACAAGCTTCAGCCAGTACCCATTTGCTCAACGGCACGATCAGGCCGCTGTCTTCGGCCACCGGGATGAAGTCCGACGGATAGACCCAGCCATGCCCGGGTTTCTGCCAGCGCAGCAGTGCTTCGGCACCCACCACTTTGGCACTGCGCAGGTCGACTTTCGGCTGATAGTGCAGGACGAATTCATGCGCCTGCAGGGCGCGGCGAATGCCCGACTCGATGCTGTGCTGTTCCCGGGCATGCTGGTTCATGGCCTCGATAAAAAAGCCGATGTTGTCAGGCCCCTGTTCCTTGACGTTGCGCATCGCGGTCTCGGCTTTCTTGATCAGCTCGGTGGCTTCGAGGCCGTCTTCGGGGTAGACGCTGATGCCGAGGCTGGCGGTGACGCTGACATCGTGGCCGGCAATCGTCTGCGGCAGGCGAATGGCGGCGAGGAGTTTTTCCGCGATGCCGTGGGTTTGCTGAGGGTGGTTGATGTCGCCGAGGATCACCACGAACTCATCGGAACCGTAGCGAAACACCGAGTCCGAATCACGCACGCACGACAACAGTTGCCGGGCGACCCGTTTGAGCATCTCGTCACCCGCCGGATGGCCCAGCGCATTGTTGATGCGTTTGAAGCGATCCAGACCGAGAAACATCACCACCAATTGTTTGTCATGCCGTCGGCACACGGCCATGGCCTGACTCAGGCGATCACCGAGCAGGGTGCTGTTGGGCAGCTCCGTGAGGCTGTCGTATTGCAGCAGGTGCGAGACCTTGAGCAGTTCGTGCACCCGCGCCTCGATGGTCCGCTCAAGGCTGAGCATCTTCAGCGCTGCGTCTTGCGCCAGTTGCCATTTCCAGGTCAGGGCGTTGGCCATCTGACGGATTTCCAGACTGTCGAACGGCTTTTTCAGGATCAGCAACTGATCGCCGAACTCCAGCCGTTCGGCCATCGCCTCCCAGCTGTAGTCGCTGTAGGCCGTGCACAAGGCGATTTGCAGGTTCGGGTCGACCCGCCACAGTTGCTCGATGGTTTCCAGGCCATCCCAGCCGGGCGGCATGCGCATGTCGATAAAGGCGAGGGCGTAGGGATTGCCACTGGCCAGTGCGCGGTTGACCAGCGCCAGCGCTTCCTGGCCCTGATAGGCGGAGTCGAGCTGGAAGCTCAGGTGTGGCGTCTGCTGGGTGCCGAACAGCGTCTGCTCCAGTTGCTGCAAATCGACGGCGTCCGCCACCTGCGGGGCGAGGATCTTGCGAAAGTCATCGTGGATCGCCGGCGTGTCGTCGATGATCAGGATGCGCCGGTTGGTCTGCGGAAAAGGCGTTTTCATGCCTCGTCCTCCTTTGGCGTCAGCCGGCAACTGTCCTTGAGCAAATGCCCGGCTTGTTCGGCGCTGACCGCTGCGCTGAAATACATGCCCCGGGCGCTGGGCAGCGGGGGCGCGGAGGGCGGCGTGCACGGTTGATCCGACGACGGCTGGCCTTCAGCAATGATGTCGATGTCCAGATCCCGGGCGAAGTTGACCATCGCGCGCAGGGCGTTGGCACTGGCAACATCGTGGGCGGCACTGTCGACGAAACTCTGCGCCAGTTTGAGGTGATTGACCCGGTAGGTTTTCAGGTAGTCGAACGAGGAATATTCGGTGCCGAAATCATCGATGGCGATGCTCACGCCCAGTTCACGCAGGCGCGGCAACGCGTCGTTGTGCGTCCACTTGGTCTGGGCCAGTGTGGCCTCGGTGACATCGAAACGCAGGTCCCAAGGGGCGAGTTCCCAACGGGCGGTGGTGCGCAGCACGTTGTAGATCAGCTCGGGGCCGCTCTTGAGTTGGGCCAGCGAAAGTTTGATCGCCATTACGGGCGGCGCGACGCCTTCGTTACGCCACAGATGCATCTGGTGGCAGGCGTGATCCAGCACCCAGCGCCCGAGCGGAATGATTGCGCCGGTTTTCTCTGCAATCGGCACGAAGTCGCAGGCCTGCAGCAGGCCGCGACGAGGATGCTGCCAGAGGACTTGTGCCTCCATGCCGAGAATCCTGCCGCTGTGCAGATCGACCTCCGGCGCATAGCGCAGCATCAGCTCATTGCCCTCAAGGGCGGTCATCAATTCGCTGACGAGGGTCATGCGTTCGGCCACTTCCCGAGAGATTTCCTCGGAGTGGAAGTGGTACTGATTGCGGCCCATTTCCTTGGCGCGGTACAGCGCCATGTCGGCTTGCCCGAGCAGCGCGTCGGCATCGAGACTGAGGTCGCTGTAACTGCTGATGCCGATGCTCACCGAAATATGCAGCGCATTACCGGCCAGGTGGTAGGGCGCCAGCAGCGTGTCGCGAATCTTGGCGGCCATCGCGGCCGATTGGGTCGGGTCGCTGACGTCTAGTTGCAGGATCGCGAATTCGTCGCCGCCCAGGCGCGCCACTACGTCACTTTCGCGGACATTGGACTTGATGCGCCGGGCGACTTCCTGCAACAGCAGATCGCCCACCGGGTGGCCGAAGGTGTCATTGATCCGCTTGAAATGGTCGAGGTCCAGGTAGAACACCGCGAACGGCATGGCGCCTCGTCGTGCGGCGGCGAACGCTTGATGCAGGCGCTCGATCAGCGTGGCGCGATTGGCCAGCCCCGTGAGGCCATCGGAGCGGGCGAGCAAGGCCAGCTTGTCCTCGGCCAGGCGGCGCTCGGTGATGTCGAGGATGATGCCTTCGACTTCCAGTAGACGGCCGTCATCATCGCGCACCGGGATGTAGCGGTTCTCCACCCAGCGCCAGGTGCCCTGGCCGGTGCGCATGCGGAACTCGATGGACGCGCCCGACGCATGCCGATCCAGCACCCGGGCCATGGCCGCATCGACGTTCGCCTGATCGTCCGGATGAATCAGCGCCTGCGCCCAGTCGGGCGAACCCACCAGGTCGGCGGCGACATGGCCGTAACGGGTGATGTTGTGGGAGATGTACATCAGCGCAAACGAGGGTTCGCCGCGCAAACGGTAAAGAATGGTCGGGCTGTTCTGCACGATCACATTGGCGTCGGACAGCTCCCGGGTGCGCTCCTGCACCGCTTGCTCCAACAGGCTCATCTTCAGCTCGGCGTCTTCGGTCATCTGCCATTTGACCGTGAGGGCGCTGGCCATCTGGCGGATCTCGATGGCGTCGAAGGGCTTTTTCAGGATCAGCAAGCGGTCGTTCAGCGCCAGACGCCGGTCGATGTCTTCCCAGGAATAATCGGAATAGGCCGTGCACAGCGCAACTTGCAGCTTGGGGTCGACCTGCCACAGCCGTTCAATGGTCTCCAGACCATCCCAGCCCGGTGGCATGCGCATGTCGATGAAGGCCATGGCGTAGGGGCGGTTTTCTGCCAGCGCGGCCTCGAGTTTTTCCAGGGCTTCGCGGCCCTGAAACGCCGAATCCAGTTCGAAATGTTGGGTTTGCGGTGCGGACGGCGTGCCGAACAGCAGGCTCTCGGTTTCGCCCAAGCCATCGTCACCGGGGATGATCGGGCTGAGAATCTTGGCGAAATCGCCATGGATCGCCGGGCTGTCGTCAACGATCAGCACGCGGCGATTGATGTGCACGGTTGGCGCTGTCATGCCGCGCCACCCGTGGGGAGGCATGCTGTGGTGATCCGGGGCATCCTTTTCCCTCGCCATTTGCCTGTTTGTATCAGCCGATGGAGTCTTGCGCTGTCTTCAGCATAGTCGGCTCCCCGGTACTGCGCTTTCGGCCCCGGACAAAGATCGGCGTGAATGCCGGCCAAAATCATCTAGCCTTGGACTCAGGCGCGGACCGGCGAAGTGTTGGCTCGGTGCGTCGTAATTTCCCTGTTTGCTTGAGGCCATGCCATGGAAGAGCCATCCGCGCCGCTGCCGGCGCATCGACCCACAGTGCTGCTGGTCGATGACGAGGAGTCGATCCTCAACAGCCTGCGCCGCCTGTTACGCGGCCAACCCTACGATCTTCTGTTGGCCACCAGCGGCGCTCAGGCGCTGGAGATCCTCGCGCAGCAGCCGGTGAACCTGGTGATGAGCGATGCGCGGATGCCGGGCATGGACGGTGCGTCGTTGCTGGCGCATGTCCGTGAACGTTTTCCGGCGACGGCGCGGATCATGCTCACCGGCTATGCCGACCCGGCGGCGATCATCAAAGCCATCAATGACGGGCAGATTCACCGGTACATCAGCAAACCGTGGAATGACGAAGAGCTGCTGCTGATTCTGCGCCAGTCCCTCGAACACCAGCATTCCGAGCAGGAGCGCCAACGGCTGGAGCGCTTGACCCGGGTGCAAAACGACCAGCTCAAACTGCTTAACAGCACTTTGGAAAAACATGTCGCAGCGCGCACCGCCGAACTGCAGCAGACCGCCGACATGCTCGATCTGGCGTACGAAGAGCTCAAGCACAGCTACGTTACCGGCACCGAAGTGTTCTCGCTGCTGGCCAATCTGCGCTTGCCACCTGCCAAACAGACCAACCGGCAGATCATTGAACTGGTGCGCAGCTACTGCAAACAGCATGGGCTGGACGAGGCCACCAGCCGTGATCTGACCATGGCGGCGGCGCTGTACAACATTGGCAAACTGAGCTGGACCGACGCGATGATGACCACGCCCTCGGATCTGCTGCGCCATACCGAACGCGAGCGCTATCGCAGCTATCCGAAGCAGAGCGAATCGTTGCTCATGACCCTGGACCCGATGAAGGATGCGGCGCGTCTGATCCTGCATCATCAGGAGCGCTGGGACGGCAGCGGCTTTCCCGACCGGCTCAAGGGCGAGGGCATTCCGTTCGGCTCACGCTTGCTGAAACTGGCAGTGGATTTCGTCGAGTTGCAGCGCGGTCTGATCCTCGAGCGGCAGATGAACAGCGATGAAGCGCTGCTGTACCTGCGCCAGTACGCCGGACGTTTGTACGATCCCGATCTGGTCGAGGATTTCATTCAAGTGTGTGCCGCGTTCCTCAGCGACGTGACGCTGGCCGATCCGTCGGTCAAGGTGCTGTCCACCCGGGATCTGGCGGCGGGGATGATTCTGGCCCGCAACCTCAATGCCGATAACGGCATGCTGCTGCTCAATGCCGGCAAGGTGCTCAGCGCGCTGTTGGTGGAAAAGCTGATTGCGTTTGAAGCCATGGAGGGCGGCAAGTACACGATTTTCGTCAAGGTGCCGGAGGAGGTTGAAGCCACGCTCAAGGCGCAGGGGGAATGATCGGTGAGGTGACGTCATTGGGCCGGGCATGGGATCCTTGCGGTTTTTCCAGGCCGGTGGCTGATCCATGACTTGTGCATCCGTTGTCTCTGCAAACCTCATTCGTATAGCCGCCGCGCTGTTGCTCAATCCCGCAGGCCAGACTCTGTTGGTGCGCAAGCGCGGCACCACGGCGTTCATGCAACCGGGCGGCAAGATCGAGGCGCACGAGTTGCCGGTGCACGCGCTGGCCCGCGAGCTGGAAGAAGAGCTGGGCTTGCAGATCGATCCGGCGCAGGCGGCTTTTCTCGGCCAGTTCTCGGCGCCTGCGGCCAACGAGCCGGGGTGTGTCGTGCAGGCCGAGATCTTTCAACTGACGATCGAGGCCGACGTCACACCGGCGGCGGAAATCGAAGAAGTGATCTGGGTCGATCCGGCCACTGATCCTGCTGTGGTTCTGGCGCCATTGACACGTGACCTGATCCTGCCGTTTTATCGCAAATCGCTGAGCGCAATCGCCTGATCATCCACGCAAAGGACTTTGCCATGATCCCGCTTCAAGACTTGCTGATTTTCGCCGCTGCCGCATTGCTGATGGTGCTGACACCGGGGCCGAACATGATCTATCTGATTTCGCGTTCGATCTGTCAGGGACGCAAGGCCGGGGTCACGTCGTTGCTCGGTGTGGTCAGTGGATTCTTTGTGCATATGTTCGCCGCAGCTGCGGGATTGACTGCGGTGTTTCTGGCAGTGCCGATGGCCTATGAAGTGCTGAAGTGGGCCGGTGCGCTGTACCTGCTGTGGCTGGCCTGGCAAGCAGTGAAACCCGGTGCGCGCTCACCGTTCGAGGCGCAGCAATTGCCGCCGGACTCGTCGCGAAAGCTGATCACCATGGGCTTTCTCACCAGCGCGCTGAACCCGAAAATCGCCGTGTTCTATCTCTCGGTGTTTCCGCAGTTCATCTCCCCTGAACACGGCTCGGTGTTCACCCAAAGCATCATTCTCGGCCTGACCCAGATCAGCGTCAGTTTCTGCGTCAATTTGCTGATCGCGCTGTTCGCCGCGGGCATCGCGTCGTGGTTTGTGCGTAACCCGACGTGGCTGGCGCTGCAGCGTTATTTCATGGGCTTCGTCCTCGGCGGCCTCGCTGTGCGGCTGATGCTTGAGCAACGCAGGACGGCGTGAACATGTGGATCGAACGGCTGGACGCCAGTCATGCCCTGGCTTACCGCGAACTGATGCTCGAAGCCTATGACCGCCATCCGCAGGCGTTCACCTCCAGCGTTCGCGAACGCGCGGTGATGCCATTGAGCTGGTGGGAGGGGCGTCTGACCAGCAAGCTCGATGTGGTGCTTGGCGCGTTTGAAGCCGGCGCGCTGGCCGGCATCGTCGGCCTGGCCCTCGAACCGCGCGAGAAGGCTCGCCACAAGGCCACGTTGTTCGGCATGTACGTCTCGGCGGATTTTCGTCAGCACGGTCTGGGTCATGAACTGGTACAGGCGGCCATTACCGAAGCGCAAAACCACTCGGCACTGAAACTGCTCCAGCTTACCGTTACCGCCGGCAATGACGCCGCGTTCAATCTCTACCAGCGCTGCGGCTTTATCCAGTTCGGCCTCGAACCGTTGGCGGTGCGGGTGGGCGAAGACTACTTCGACAAGATCCACATGTGGCGTCAACTCTGATATTGCGCTGATCCCTGTGGGAGCGAGCCTGCTCGCGAAGGCAATCTGACAGTCACTATTTGTGTGTCTGATACATCGCTTTCGCGAGCAAGCTCGCTCCCACAAGTGACTCAGCGAACCGCGCTGACACCGTCCAGGGTCGAGAACGACGTGTCCTTCGCCGTCAGGAGAAAATCCCGCATGTACGGTGCATCGAGCATGTCGGTGCGAATCGCCGCATACAACGTTGCGAACAAACCTTTTTCCCCCAGCCGTTTACCCTTCACGTAACCGCGCGAGCTGTATTCGTGCAGCGCCCAGTGCGGCATGCCGCAAACACCACGACCACTGGCGACCAGTTGCATCATCATCACCGTCAGTTCCGAAGTGCGCACCTGCGCCGGCTCGATGTCGGCCGGCTCCAGGAAGCGTGTGAAGATGTCGAGACGGTCGCGTTCCACCGGGTAGGTGATCAGCGTTTCCGTCAGCAAGTCTTCGGGGACGATGTACGGCTTGCTCGCCAGCGCATGCTGATTGGCCACGGCAAGCATGGCTTCGTAGGTGAACAGCGGTACATAGGTGATGCCGGCGATTTCCAGTGGATCGGAAGTCACCACCAGATCCAGATCGCCACGCGCCAACGCCGGCAGCGGTGCGAAGGCGAAACCCGAAGCGAGGTCGAGTTCGACTTCCGGCCAGGCATCGCGGAACTGGTCGATGGTCGGCATCAGCCACTGAAAGCAGCTGTGGCATTCGATGGCCATGTGCAAACGCCCGGCCGTACCACCGGCGAGACGGCCGATATCCCGCTCGGCGGCGCGCAACAGCGGCAGGGTTGCGTCAGCCAGTTGCAGCAAGCGCAAACCGGCGCTGGTGAACCGTACCGGTTTGGTCTTGCGCACGAACAACGCCATGCCCAGGCGTTCCTCAAGCTCCTTGAACTGGTGGGACAGCGCCGACTGCGTCAGGTGCAAACGGTCGGCGGCATCGACCAGGCTGTCGGCTTCACGCAAGGCGTGCAGGGTTTTCAGGTGACGGATTTCAAGCACCGAAGGCTCCATGAGGAAAACTTGTGATAAGCGCAAAGAGGGTGAGTTTGTCTCATGATGATAGCGCTGTCGACATCGACGCGTTCTTTTACGGCAGAACCGCCGAGTGATGGCTCGGCAGTTCTTCCTATGACTACAGTGCCTTATGCTCAGAGTCCCTCGAAATGCCGCAGGGCAATGGACTGTGCAGTGATTCTGGAATCAAGCAGGGTCGGGTCGTCAGCGTGAGTCAGCTTGCGATGCGCCGGCAGTTTCAGGTGGGCTCTTTCGAATTGGCGCAAGGGTCGGGTCGCCGAACGGTAATGGAAATGCACGTACCAGAGTAATTGCGCGGGCTCCTGTGTGAGGTTCCAGACCTCATATTCCTGCAGGTAGTTGGGCCGCCCCTGATGATCAGCCAGTTTTCGGATCGCAAGGGGTTTGCGGATCTCCACCGCGTTCTGTCCGATGAGGTCATCAAGCATGCCGTCGGTGGGCTTTTGACTGGTCATCGAGCGTTGGGTGCGCAAGGCACGACCTTCGACGATCAGCTCGGCGGCCTGATCGCGCAATTGCTGGATGATCGGCTGCTCTGCCGATTTGGCAGCGATACCGTCGGCACGGGTGGTGAGTTCACTCGCATGACTGTCCATCATGTGCTGCAGGTCAACGGGGAGCATGCCGCGATTGGCGTTGCTCTGCACCGTGGTGCGGTAAGTGGCCACGTTCTCCAGACGTTGCTGTGCCTCGCTTATCAGGGTGGCCAGACTCAGCTCGGCGGGGGAGGGAACTGCCAGGTTTTGCGGGTTGGTCAGGCGCACGACGCCATCGGCGCCATGTTCCCAGATTTCTTCATAGCCTCCAATCCCGGTACTTCTGTATTGACGGGCGTTGGTCAGGCTATCCCATTGCTCCACGCCATGGCGCAATTGGTTGTCATCAGTGATGAACACGCGCTGCAGGGGTCGCCCCGCGACCCTCGGTTCGGGTGGCCTGTTGATAGCGGCACGCGCTCGATCCGCCAGGCGATCAACGCCTTCCAGCAAGGGCTCGACTACGTCCAGATGAAAGAATTGCGGACAGCTGGCGGTCCATACCGCCATCTCGCGCCGATACTCGACGCAAGTGTCGACGCATTCCTGAAGAATGCGATTACGTTGGGCGGTCGTGTTCTGCATGTTCGGCAGGTCGTACTGGCGGTACAGATGCAGATCGATTCTATTGCGCAGGGGCTCTGCCATCGTCACAAAATAGCGCCACGAGGCATCGTCGGGGCTGCCGGCTTTTCTGACGATTTCCAGGCGTTGGGAGGTTTTCAGGTACAGCAGGATGGCTTCACTGTGACGGCTGTTAGTGTTATCGACCAGCGCCGACATTTTCGGCCGGTCTTTTGCCAGCATGCGTTCAAACCAGTGATTGACCTGGTCCCTGAGTTCGCCCAACTGATCGAGCTGGTTGACGATCTCGACACGAAACCTGTGTATGTTTTCAATGTGTTTCAAACGATCAGCCACAGCATCACCCGGCAGCGCATTGTGTAGCTGCTTCAATCGGTCGATTGCTCGTGTCATGCCATGAATTTTATGCGACAGGTGAAAGGCGCGCCGCTGGTAACGATCAGTCAACAGCCATGCGGTCTTGCCTTGCATTTTGGCGACAGTCCTGTGTTTTCTGCCTTGGGTCAGCGCAGTCAACTCGGTCAACGCCTCATAACGTTGCCTGGCCAGTTGGATATCGCCAATGCATGCGGCTTCGGCCGTTGGCAACATGGTCAGGCGTTGCGCTTCCGTGGCTTCGGCGTAGGCATTGATCACCTGGTCACTTTTCGCTCCCCTGAGTTGCAATTGACGGCCCAAATTGTTTGCGGTGGCGGCCAGTTGATGGTGGCGGCGGAAGTTTCGATCTACCAGCCAGCGCGGCAGGCGTTGCCGAATCACCGACGGCCAGTAAGGGTCGAGTGTATCGACCAGGCGCCCGCCGACATTGCCACCCCCCACCACGCCACCTTCAAGGGCTGTGCCATAGACGCCAAACCAGGTGTCCCATTGCCCGCTTTCATCCAGTGCGATCGGCTGCTTGTAGGTTTTTCGCGAGTTGCCGGACAGACGCCAGCTGCGCGAATCCCGGCTCAGTTCCACTTGGTAGACGCGGCCCTGACGTTCGATGAAGTCGCCGTCGGCAAGCCGGTAGATCCCGCGGTAGAGGCCGTGGCTGGCCGGTTCTGTGCCGCCCAGGGAAATCGGTTTTTCATAGTCGTAATCCTTGAAGCGCGCCAGCACATGTCGTGCGTGGCGCTGCGACTTGACCTGCAGTGTCGCCACATCGCGCACCACCGCGTGCAGCTGACGCGCCCGAGTCAACGCGCGGGTCGTCCGGGAGAGCGTCGAGGCCGCGGCTTCACCCGGGAGCAGATCCATGAAGGCGTCGATCAGCGACAGCAGCATTGACTCGATTTCCACCAGACCGTCAGCCACGTCACCACGCAAGAACGCGGCGGCTGCCTGATTGGCAGCGGTCCAGGCCTGATAGAGGGCCAGCACACTGCCGACGAAGGGCACCATGCCCACGGCCATTTTGATGTAGTTGAAGGCACGCGGGCCTTTCAGGGCGTAGCGCTCGAAGAACAGTTCATCGTTGGAGCGCGACGTGCCGCGATGGGCCTCGATCAAGCGTCCCATGTGCGCATCGAGCAGGTGTGCGGCCAGCGAGGTACTGGCCGGCCAGCGCACACCGACTTCGATGATCGCATCGAAGTTTTTTTCCACGGCCTGACCGATTCGGTTGACATGGGCCCTGACGTTACCTTGCAACGTTCTGTGCGCCAGGTACTCGATCCACTTGTCACTTGCGCACAAGGTGAACAGCCCTTTGCGCGCCGCTTCGAGCGTGTCGTAGCGGCGCAAGAACTGCCCGTCGTGGCTGTCCGGCAGGTACAGCAGGGTGACGCCGCTGATCTGCTCTTCGATGAAGCTGACGCCGGACAGGGTCACCGGGCCTTCGCCGGGAGTGTCCTTGCCGCCGACTTTCAGCGACACCGGCAACAGCACAAGACGCTTGCCGCTGGCTTGCCACGCTTGTGGGGTGTCGGCGTCGATGGCGATGTTCAGCAGTGCCGCTTCATCAGCGCTGAGGTGTTTTTGCAGGCGTGCATTTTCGCTCTGTATTTTCAGCATCAGGCGCCACGGCTCGATCAGGCTTTCCCGGCGATGTTGTTTGACGAATGCTGACTCGCTGGCGGCGCCCTGAAAGGCATCACGGATCTTCTGCTCATAGACTTTGGGCAGGTCCAGCTCCGGCAGAACCTTGCGCAGATAGGTCAGGTTGATGCCGTTGAGCAGGCGCGTCCGATCCTTTTTATGCGTCGCGGTGATCTCCAGACGCAAGAAGATCAAGCGTTGTGACAGCGAGTCATTGAGCACCGATTGCACGTTATCGATATTGAGCTGGGCCAGGTCCTCCAGTGACATTTTGCTGCGTGCTTTGCTGGGCACAATGGTCGTGATCTTTCTGACGCCACCCGGCCCCGACTCCGGGACCTGTTCGGTTTTGGTCGAGTCGGGCAGTTCGACTTGTATGGAAAAGTCGCCCTCAAGGGAAAAGTCCCTGCGCAATCGGGCGTGCAGATGACGGCGGGTGAAGTCATCACGAGGTTCCAGCGCAAGGGTCATGAGGGCGTGGCTTTGACGCATCGCCGCGACGTACGCCTCGATGTTCTGTTTCAGCGCGCTACGCTCGTTTTCCTTGAGTTTGACCAGCCAGCCCGGCAGGTTGCCGGCGAGGGTGCCGCTGCGTTGCTGTTCCTGCAGATGAGTGAAAGCCAGGTGTCTGGCGGCGTGCAGCGGAACCTGAAGATTGGCCAGGCAGCCCTGGCGCAGAACCTCCAGCGCGTCAGCCTGTTCGGGTTTGCCGCGCAGGGGTGTGGCTTTCGCTTCGAAGTCGCTCACCAGCGCGTTGAGGCAATAAAGCAACGGGTCGGTGGTGATCGGACTCAGTTGCAGGGCCAGGTCGTTGTCGTCCTCGAGAATCCTGAACACCTCGCGCGCCAGTGTCCGGCGATCGGCAAAGCGTTGCAGGCCACCGCCATTGCCCGGCCAGTAGAGCATCAGACTGGAAGTGTCCGAGAGTGCCGCCTGGCGTCCGATGACGAGTGCGCCCTTGAGCACTTCGCTTTGCGTTGTTGTGATCCCGTCCCTGGTTTCGCTCAGTGACAAGGTCAGGCTGGCCGCCGTGATATCCGTGTCGCGCTCGGCCGCGACGGGGGTGTCCAGCACGGCCTTGAGCAGATCGTGTTCGGCGCTGTTAAGTTGGCCAAGGGTTGCTTGCAGTCTGCCTTCGGCATACAGGCCGTCCCGGTGTGCCTGACGCAGGGCACTGAGCGCGGTGTCGAAGGTATTCGTGTCGAGGGCCGTTTCGCGGTAGAGCAGGGTTGTGGCAGTGGTCGCGCCAGTTTCTTCGGCGGCTTCCAGCGCTTTGAGGGCGTCCTGGCATTCTCGGTATCGAGAGCCGTCGCTGTCATTGGCCTGCAAGCGCTCAAACGCCTCGCGTTGGCGTTTGAGCGCCGCGTGGCGCACCGCCAGTGGAATCCCGGCGGACAGGCTGCCGAACAGCGGTGTTTCGTCGGTCTCGACATCGCTGGCGGAGTTGAGCGGTTTTGGCGGCGCCGCCACGATGATCGCGCTGCTGCGCTGATGATCAATCAGGTCGACATGCACCAGTGAGCGCGCGCCATGCGCCCTGAGCCCGGGATGGCCTTTGTTGGTATTGCTCAAGGCGTCGAGCTGCGCGTGGTGACGGTCGGCGAACAGATCGCTGGCGCCAGTGACCATCGGGTCAAGCGCTGCGCTGTAGTCAACGCGAAGGATTTCCTTGGGCAGTCCGGTGGGGATCTGTACCTGATGGGTCAGCCACGTCTGCATGTCTGCGCGGGTGGTGAAGGCCTGGATCGATATGGCGTTTCCGGGCAGATAAAGCAAAGGCGCCGCCGTGGCCAAATTGCCGACGCTGACGACCCATGCACCGGGGAGTTTAATTTTGCTGTCGTTGCTCAGCACCAGGGCCAACTTTTCCGTGTGCACAGGTTGACCCTCGATTGTCAGCGCGCCAGCACCTGAATCAATGATCAGTTGCAGCGTTTTGAGTTGCGCCGGGGTAATCGTCTGATGGGCGAGAGCCATGTGCGCAGTGGCTTCGAAATGCTCGCGGTAAAGCTGCGTGGCGCGGCTACGTCGCGACACCGGTGTGCGCGGCGCTCGCGCGTCCCAGAATTCTGCCCAGCGAATCTCGTGGCTTTTGCGTGGGTCGAGGGCTTTGAGTTTTTCCAGGAGCTGCAGGGGCTTCAGGGTGGATAACAGATGGCCCGCGCGGATACCGGTGAGGACACAACGCTGATCCAGATCGGTTTCCAGTGTCGGGTGTTGAACGACAAAGGCACAGGCGTCGGTGAGGCTGACGATGTGCTCCGGCTGGTCCGCGGTGGCCGCAAAGCGCAGTCCGGTCTTTTCGCCGTCCAGTTGCAGTTGTTGGCGCAGCAATTCATTGACGCTGTCGCGCAGTGCCGGGCTGGCGGCAAACAAATCGCGCAAACCCTCGCTGCTGGCGCGCCAGCGTTGGCAAGCCTGCAGCAGCAGGCTGTCATCAATCGTTTTCGGTAGCTGTTCGACGGCCTCGGGCAACGGTGACGGTGCGGGGAGCTCATCCAGAATAAGACGCTCGAGCATGGTGGCGTGACTCGCATTGGCGGGGCGGGGAATCCGTCCCTGAGCGGGTCATTCAAGAGAAATGGCGCAAGGCGATGGCGGTACATAGATATTGTTTGCAACCACCGCCCATGACCACTCGGCATTCTTCATCAAACTGTCATCGAAGTGTGGCAGCGCGCTTGAACAAACTTCATCAGACTCGCGCTCTACTGGGGTTCTGCGTTTCGGTGTTTTTCATGGTCAAGGGTTTTGTATCGGTCGCGGCTGTTCTGGTCGCGATTTTTTTCGGATCGTCGTCTTGGGCGGCGGCGCGTTGCGACGTCAATGTGCCGACCGAGCACGCTGATCTGCAGCAGGTGAGCCTGGCTTACCAGAGCATTGGTCGCGCGTCGGATCCGGCGTTGTTGCTGGTCATGGGCTTGGGTGGACAGTTGATCCACTGGCCGGACGAAGTAGTGGTTGCGCTGTGTCAGCAGGGTTTTCGGGTGATTCGCTATGACAACCGCGACGTCGGTCTGTCGACCTGGCGGCAGGCGCCGGCTGACGCCAATCTGACCTTCGAAGTGCTGCGCTACAAGCTCGGTCTGCCGGTGGCGGCGCCTTACAGCCTGACCGACATGGCAGACGACGCGCTGGGCTTGATGGACGCGTTGCATGTCGAGCAATTCCACGTGCTGGGCGCGAGCATGGGCGGGATGATTGCCCAGCACATGGCGGCGATGGCACCGCAGCGGGTCGAGAGTCTGACATTGATCATGACCACCTCGGGCGCCGAAGGTCTGCCGGCACCCAGCGCGGCGCTGGTGCAGTTGTTGTCGCGTCGCGGCGCACCGAATCGACAGGTGGCGCTGGAACAGCAGGCTGATCTGCTGGCCGCGCTGGGCAGCCCGGCGGTCACCGATGATCGCCAGGTCTTGCTGCATCAGGCTGCGCTGTCGTATGACCGCGCGTTCAATCCCGAAGGCGTGAAGCGGCAGATCATGGCGATTCTTGCCGAGCCGAGCCGGGTGGCATTGCTCAATCAATTGCGGGTACCGACGCTGGTGGTGCATGGCACGGCGGATCCGTTGTTGCCGGTGATGCACGGGGTTCATCTGGCGGCGCATATTCGCGGCAGCCAGTTGAAACTGATTCCGGGGTTGGCGCATCGCTTTCAGGAGGCGTTCAAGGAGCCGTTGCTGGCGGCGGTGCTGCCGTATTTGCAGGCGCATCGTGAAGACACTTCGCATTGGGCGCAGATTGAGCCGGTGGTGGGCGGGAATCTGCTGTAACCAAAAGTGGGCGGTGTTGGTTATGGCCTCTTCGCGAGCAAGCTCGCTCCCACAGGGGAATGCGATCTAAATGTGGGAGCGAGCTTGCTCGCGAAGGGGGCACCACAAAATCCGGCCGGGGTGTATCGTGCAAATTTTCCCGCACGATTTCCCCCCGCGAGGTGTGTGATGAGTTCTGCCTTGAAAATCGATTTTGTCAGCGACGTCTCCTGCCCCTGGTGTGTCGTCGGTTTGCGTGGCCTGTTACAGGCACTCGAGATCCTGCGCAACGAAGTGCAGGCCGAGATCCGTTTTCAGCCGTTCGAACTCAATCCGAAAATGGGCGCAGACGGGCAGAACATCGCTGAGCACATTCAAGAGAAGTACGGCTCGACCCCGGAGCAATTGCAGAAAAATCGCGAAGCTATTCGTGCCCGTGGCGCTGAACTCGGGTTTGCGTTTCGCACTGACGGCAACAGCCGTATCTACAACACTTTTGATGCGCACCGCTTGCTGCACTGGGCCGGGCTCGAAGGTGTGCAACTGCTGTTGAAAGAGGCGCTGTTCAAGGCGTATTTCAGCGATGGTGGCAATCCGTCGGATCATCGGCAACTGGTGCAGATTGCGGAAAGTGTCGGGCTGAATCGCCAGCGGGCCGAGGCTGTACTGGCGTCGGACGAATTCGCCGATGAGGTGCGTGAGGAGGAGCAGTTGTGGCTGCAGCGCGGGGTGAGTTCGGTGCCGACTGTGGTGTTCAACGGTCAGTATGCGGTGACCGGCGGGCAACCGGTGGAGACGTTTGTCGGGGCAATCCGGCAGATCATGGCTGACGCCCGGGGTGGTGCCGTCAACTGAAAAGCTAAAAGCCCCTCACCCTAACCCTCCCGAAACGTCGGACCGCCCGGAGGGAGAGGGGACTGATTGGGGGATGCTGGAGTGATACGCCGACGTGAACGTGCTGTACCGAATCCATAATCGACTGGATCTTTCAGGTCGATGCAGCTTGCAAGACACCTCGGTCGGCCCCCTCTCCCGGAGGGAGAGGGCTGGGGTGAGGGTGGCTTTTGCACTTAGCTGTGCAGGCGCACCCACACAGTCACCAACACCGTGGCGGCCATCAACCAAGCCACCGCCGCCACCGCCAACGAAGCCTCCAGCCGCAGCCGATCCACCATCACATACAACGTCGCCAGATACACAAAGTACGGAATGATCGACCACATGCCGAACACAATCGTGGTCTTCAAATCCTCAATCGAACGCCCCTTGCCGACGATGTAATGCGCAATCAGCGCAAACGTCGGAAACAGCGGCACCAATCCGGCGATGTAGTAGTTTTTGGTTTTCGACAGCGCCGCGATGATCAGTACTACCGCGGCGCCCAACAGGGCTTTGAAAAACAGATCCACATCGTTCTCGCTTAATGGCTCAACCCGTACTTTTTCACTTTGTCGAACAGCGTGGTCTTGGCCATGCCCAATTCCAGGCTGGCCTGAGTCAGGTTACCGCCGCTGCGTTGCAGGGCGTCGCTGAGCAGGTTGCGCTCGAACGCTTCCACCGCTTCGGCAAACGCCAGGCCTTGTCCGCCACTGCTGGCGCCGGACTTTTTGAACGCCGGCAGGCCGAGGGCAAAACGTTCGGCGACGTTGCGCAGTTCGCGCACATTGCCTGGCCAATCGTGGCTCATCAGGTTCGACAGGGTCTGGTTGTCCAGTTCCGGCAGCGCGCGGTCGAAACGCAGGGCCGACTGCTGGGTGAAGTGTTCGAACAGTTGCAGGATGTCTTCGCGGCGCTCGCGCAACGGCGGCAGTTCCAGGGTCACGACGTTGAGGCGGTAGTACAGGTCGCTGCGAAACTCGCCAGCCTTGCTCGCTTCGTCGAGGTCGGATTTGGTTGCTGCGATCACCCGGCAATCCACGGCCACGCTCTGGTTCGAGCCGAGACGTTCGAGGGTGCGTTCCTGCAGTACGCGCAGCAGTTTGATCTGCAATGGCAGCGGCATGCTTTCCACTTCGTCGAGGAACAGCGTGCCGCCGTCGGCGTGTTCGATCTTGCCGATACGGCGTTTGCCTGCACCGGTAAAGGCGTTGGCCTCGTGGCCGAAAATCTCGCTTTCAAAAAGGTTTTCCGGCAGCCCGCCGCAGTTCAGCGCGACGAATTGCTTGCTGTGGCGACGACTGAAATCGTGCAGGCAGCGGGCGACCAGTTCCTTACCGGTGCCGGTCTCGCCTTCGATCAGCACGTTGGCCGAAGTGTCGGCGACGTTGGCAATCAGTTCGCGCAGGTTCTGCATCGCCGGCGAGCGGCCAATGATCCGCCCCTCAAGGGAGTCGCGCTCGGCCAGTTGCCGGCGCAGCGATGAGACTTCGCGGGCGAGGCTGCGTTGCTCCAGCGCCCGCCGTGCGACGTCGACCAGACGCTCCGGCGAGAACGGTTTTTCCATGAAGTCGTAGGCGCCTTTCTGCATCGCGCCGACGGCCATGGAAATGTCGCCGTGGCCGGTGATCAACACCACCGGCAGGCTGCGATCACGTTGCTTGAGGCGGGTCAGCAGTTCGAGGCCATCGATGCCCGGCAGGCGAATGTCGCTGATGACGATGCCGGCAAAGTTGTCGCCGACGCGCTCCAGCGCTTCTTCCGCACTGCCGACGCCGACACAGGGAATGTCTTCGAGGGTCAGCGCCTGTTGGCAGCCGAGCAGCACATGGGGGTCGTCTTCGACGATCAGCACACTAAGGTCGTGGTTCATATTGGCTCGGCAGGAGTAGGGCTTACCAACGGTAAACTGAGGACGAAGGTGGTGCCACCGCTGGCCGGGTGTTCGACACCCAGATGCCCGCCGGTGGCGGCGGCGAGGCTGGCGGAAAGGGTCAGGCCAAGGCCCAGGCCTTGTTCGCCGGGTTTGGTGGTGAAGAACGGTTCGAACAGATGCTTGCGCGCTTCAGCGTCGATGCCGTGACCGTTGTCACGTACACGCAGGCGATATTTGGCGTTGAATTCTTCACCCTCCAGCCACAGCTCGGGCAGGGGTTGCGCCTGCATGGCGTCGAGGGCATTGCCGATCAGGTTGACCAGAATCTGTTCGAGGCGGGTCTGGTCGATCTGCACCTGGACATCGATGAACTGGCGGTGAATGTTGACCGCCGAACTCTCCAGGCGTGCACCGAGCAATTGCAGCGCGGCCTCCACGGCTTTGCCGAGGCTGGCCTGGCCCTGGTTGTCACCGCGCCGGGCGAACGAACGCAGGCTGGCGGTGATCCGGCCCATGCGGTCGATCAGCTCGTTGATGGTTTTCAGATTGGTGCTGGCGACATCCAGTTGGCCCCGTTCGAGGAAGCGCACGGTGTTGCCCGATAGCGTACGCATCGCCGCCAGCGGCTGGTTCAATTCGTGAGCGATGCTGGTCGACATCTGACCGATGGCAGCGAGCTTGCCGGCCTGCACCAGTTCATCCTGCGCACGGCGCAACGTCTCTTCGGCCTGACGCCGTTCGCGGATCTGGCTCTTCAGGCGCTCGTTGCTGGCGCGCAGATCAGTGGTGCGTTCGGTAATCCGACGCTCCAGTTGATTGTTGGCTTCCTGCAAGGCTTCGCGGGCGGCGAGACGGGTGGCGATGACCTTGCGCCGCTCGTTCCAGGCGATCAACAGGAATGCCACCAGCGCAAACGCGACGGCGACCAGAATCCCTTGGTTGATGGCTTCGCGGCGCAGGTCCTGCAACGGCGTGAGCAGGGTGAAGTTCCACGGTGTGTCGCTCAGTGGCCGGGTCTGTGCCAGATAGCTGATGTCGTCATCGTCGGAGCGCACTTCGCTGTTGGCGGGGAAGGTCAGTTTTTCCACGCCTTCGGACAGGGTTTCCCGGGCCAGCGGTTGCAGCTCGTTGAGCGGGAACCAGTAGTACTGCAGGCTGCGGGCGAGTTTTTCTTTGGTTTCGTCGGTGAGCGGGATCACTGACTTGAGGCGTCGAGCCGGATCGCTGGAGAGAATGATGATGCCGTTCTCATCGCTGACAAAGGCTTCTAGACGCGCGCGTTGCCAGCGTTCTTCCATGGCTTCCAGGCGCACTTTGACCACGGCGACGCCGATGATCTTGCCATGCTCTTCGAGGCCGTGGGCGAGGTAATAGCCGGGCTCACCGTTGGTGCTGCCGATGCCGTAGAAACGCCCCGACTCGCCGCGTACGGCTTTCTGGAAATAGGCGCGGAAGGACAGGTCTTCACCGAGATAACTGTCGACATCGCGCCAGTTGCTGGTGGCCATGACACGGCCGGTGGTGTCCATCACGTAGATGGCCCGACTGCGACTGCGCCGGTTCAGGCCTTCAAGGTAATCGTTGACCGTTCGCCGGTGTTCCGGGGTCGGGTCGGCCAGCAACTGCGACACACTGGTTTCGAGTTCCAGCAGGCTGGGCAGGTAGGTGTATTTGCTGATTTCGCTTTCGACGGCGCGGGCGTTCAGTTCGAGCTGACGCTGGCCGTTTTCGCCGAGGCTGCGAATGCCGAAATGCTCACTGGTCCAGAAGCCGGCGTAACCCAACCCGATCATCAGGACGATGACCAGTGGCGGCAGAAACAGATGACGAATCAGACGAGGCTTCACGGCAAGTGATGGCGGCGCGGCGCGATAGAGATTGGGGTCGCATTTCATCACAGTTGCCTTGGGTCAACCACCACACTTGCAGGCTCACCGCTGTCCCTGTGGGAGCGAGCTTGCTCGCGAAGAGGCCGGATCAGTCAACATCAATGTTGAATGTCAGTCCGCTTTCGCGAGCAAGCTCGCTCTCACAGGGATAAGTGTGATGGCGCAAGTACTCGGTTTTAGTGCTGCAGGATTTTCTCGAGGAAGTGCTGCGCGCGTTCGGAGCGGGCGCTGATGTCGCCGAAGAATTCCTCTTTCGGGCAGTCTTCGATGATCTTGCCGGCGTCCATGAAGATCACCCGGTCAGCCACTTTGCGCGCAAAGCCCATTTCGTGGGTTACGCACATCATGGTCATGCCTTCGTGGGCCAGTTGCACCATCACGTCGAGCACTTCGTTGACCATCTCCGGGTCGAGCGCCGAGGTCGGTTCGTCGAACAGCATGACGATCGGGTCCATCGCCAGCGCACGGGCAATCGCCACACGCTGTTGCTGACCACCGGACAATTGCCCCGGATGTTTGTGGGCGTGAGCGGACAAGCCGACGCGCTCGAGCAGTTGCAGGCCTTTCTTGGTCGCTTCTTCCTTGCTGCGGCCCAACACCTTGATCTGCGCGATGGTCAGGTTTTCGGTGATGGTCAGGTGCGGGAACAGTTCGAAATGCTGGAACACCATGCCCACGCGCGAGCGCAGTTTCGGCAGGTTGGTCTTCGAGTCGGCAATCGAGGTGCCGTCGACGACGATGTCGCCTTTCTGGAACGGCTCCAGCGCGTTGACGCATTTGATCAGGGTCGATTTGCCGGAACCCGACGGGCCGCAGACCACGATCACTTCGCCTTTTTTGACCTCGGTGCTGCAATCAGTCAGCACCTGGAAGTCCCCATACCACTTGTTGATGTTCTTGATAGAGATCATACGGCGAACCTTTTTTGCAGACGCTTGACCAGCAGCGAGGCGGAAAAGCTGATGATGAAGTAGACGACACCGGCGAAGATCAGGAACTCGTTGGACCGGCCAATGATGTCACCGCTGGAGCGGGCGGAGTTAAGGAAGTCCACCAGGCCCACGGTGTAAACCAGCGAGGTGTCCTGAAACAGGATGATCGACTGTTGCAACAGCAACGGGGTCATCTTGCGGAACGCCTGGGGCAGGATGATCAGACGCATGGTCTGGCCATAGGTCATGCCCATCGCTTGCGCGGCGGCCATCTGGCCTTTGGGGATCGACTGCACACCGGCGCGGACGATCTCGCAGAAGTACGCGGCTTCGAACATCATGAAGGCCACGACGCAGGAGGTGAACGCACCGATCGGCGTGTCTTCACCGGTGATCCAGCGCAGCACGAACGGCACCGCCAGGTAGAACCAGGTGATCACCAGCAGGAGCGGGATCGAACGGAAGTAGTTCACATAAGCGCCGGCCACCCGCGACAGCAGTTTGCTCGACGACAGGCGCATCAGTGCGAGGATGGTCCCCAGCACGATGCCGCCGACCACGCCCATGACCATCAACTGCAAGGTCATGACCATGCCGTTCCACAGGCCCGGGATGGCGGGGATGATGCCGCTGAAATCGAAGTCCATTATTTACCCCCCACGGAGATCAGGCCGGGCACTGCGACTTTCTTCTCGACCATGCGCATCAGCAACATCAGGCTCATGTTCAGGGTGAAGTAGATCAGCGTGGCCAGGGTGAAGGCTTCAAACAGGTTGGCCGAGAACTCAGCGGTCTGTTTGGTTTGCGCCAGCAGTTCCATCAAACCGATCAGGGACGCCACGGAGGAGTTCTTGAAGACGTTGAGGAATTCCGAGGTAAGCGGCGGAATGATGATCCGGTAGGCCTGGGGCAGCAGCACGTTCCAGTAGATCTGCGGCAGTTTGAAGCCCATGGCGCGAGCAGCGGATTCCTGGCCGCGTGGCAGCGCCTGAATGCCAGTACGCACTTGCTCGCAGACACGGGCGGCGGTGAACAGGCCCAGGCACACGACAACGCTCAGGTAAGCCGAGGTGGTCGGGTTGAGGTCCTGTTTGTACCAGTCCTGCAGGTTTTGCGGCAGCAGGTCGGGCACCAGGAAGTACCAGATGAACAGTTGCACCAGCAGCGGCACGTTACGGAACAGCTCGACGTAGCAGGTGGCGATGCCCGATACGATACGGTTTGGCACCGTGCGCATGACCCCCAGAATGGAGCCCAGCAGCAAGGCGATGATCCATGCCACGATGGCGATGGCAATGGTCCAGCCCAGGCCGGAGATGTACCAGTCGAGATAAGTCTCGCTGCCAACGCCGGTGGACTTGAAGAACACGCCCCAGTCCCAGTTGTAATTCATTAGGGTCTCCCCTCGAGATCGATCGATGTACAAGCACCCGCTTGGGGAAGATCCTTTCCCGCCTGACGTTGAACGTCAGGCACACGCGATCGGCTCGGAAACCGCCAGGTCGAGTGTTCCACAGTGAAGCCAGCAGGTAGTAACAAACGCCTGAGGGAGGGTCGCCCCCTCAGGAGACAAGGTTAGTCAGGAATCAGATTTTTACGTCAGGCGCCGGCTTGTCGCTCGGGTTGGCGATCAGATCTTTGACCTTGTCGCTCATCGGGAACTTCAGGTTCAGGTTTTTTGGCGGGATCGGGCTTTCGAACCACTTGCTGTAGATCTTGTTGATCTCGCCGGACTTGTACAGGCCGACAATGGCGTCATCGACCGCCTTCTTGAAGGCCGGGTCGTCTTTGCGAACCATGCACGCATAGGCTTCGAAGGACTGTGGCGTACCGGTGATGACCCAGTCTTCCGGCTTCTTCGCCTTGGCTTCTTCGCCGGCCAGCAGGGCGTCGTCCATCATGAAGGCTACGGCGCGGCCGCTTTCCAGCATGTTGAAGGATTCGCCGTGGTCCTTGGCGGAGATGATGTTCATGCCCATCTGCTTGTCGGCGTTCATCGCTTTGATGATGCGCTCGGACGTGGTGCCCGCGGTGGTCACGACGTTTTTGCCTTTGAGGTCGGCAAAGTCAGCGTAGGAAGGCTTGCCATCCTTGTCTTTCTTGACCAGCAGACGGGTGCCGATTTCGAAGATGTTGACGGTGAAGTCGACTTGCTGGGCGCGCTCGGCGTTGTTGGTGGTGGAACCACACTCGATATCCGCGGTGCCGTTCTGGATCAGCGGGATACGGGTTTGCGAGGTTACCAGATTGTATTTGACCTGCAGGTCTGGCTTGTTCAGGTCTTTTTTCAGGGCTTCAACGATGGCCACTTGAATGTCGTGGGAGTAGCCCACTGGTTTGCCGGAAGCATCCGCGATGTAGGAAAACGGAATGGAGCTGTCGCGGTGAGCGAGCGTGATGGTGCCCGAATCGTTGATTTTCTTCAGGGTGCCGGTGAGTTCGGCGGCGAAAACTGGCGTGCTGATCAGAGCGGCCGCAATGGCTGCGCCCAGGATATGGGGAACGATGCGCATCAAATTTTCCTCGAATTGTTTTTTTTATGGAGCCAGTTCGTCGGCCCTTTTGTGCTTCGAATGCCTGACGGCTCCTGAAGTGTTGGCACAACAAGCATTCGTCGAGAGAGTGTAGAGCATGACTCGTGCCAGACCAGGGTGATGTACTTAACTTTATGATTTATAACGTTATTAAAGTTTTGTGATGGTTTGTTTTGGCGTAACTGATCCGGTTTACCGAATCGACCGGGAAGTCGCGTTCGGAAAGCCGAACGATCAAAAGCCCCTCACCCTAACCCTCCCGAAACGTCGGACCGCCCAGAGGGAGAGGGGACTGAACGCGGCGACTGGGCGAGATGCACCGACCTGAGATACCGAGTCGAACTCAGAATTTGAACCTCATGAAGATCGGCTCCCTTCCCCCTCTACCCCCTGGGGGCGGTCCGACGTTTCGGGAGGGCTGGGGTGAGGGGGAAGAGATCTAACTGACCCAATCAAATTTTGCAGAGCCCACAAAACAAAAAAGCCCCTGAATCTCTCAATTCAGGGGCTTTCGTTTAAGCGATGTTCACATCACGCCGCTTCGATCTTGCTACGGTTCTGCTCAACCTTACCCAGATACGCCGCAAGCTTCTCCTGCTCGGCCGGAGTGGTAAACAGCCCCAGCTTGCTACGACGCCACAGAATGTCATGCGCCGTGGTTGCCCACTCTTCGCTGCACAGGTAATCGACTTCGCGGGTGTAGAGCCCGCCGCCGATGTGTTCGCCCATGTCCGCAAGGCTTTCCACACCTTCAAGCATGCGCCAGGTCCGGCTGCCGTAGGTGGTGGCCCAGCGGCGGGCGATCTCGGTCGGCACGAAGTCGAACTTGTCGCGGATCTGCGCGCACAAGGCTTGCGGGGTGGTCATGTCCTCGCCGCCAGGCAGGGTAGCGGTGGCGGTCCAGCTCGGGCGCATCTGAGTGAAGAACGGCATCAACTGCGCCATCGCCGACTCGGCGAGTTTGCGGTAAGTGGTCAGCTTGCCGCCGAACACCGACAATAGCGGTGCCTCTTCAGTGCTGCCCGACAAGGCCAGGGTGTAATCACGGGTGACGGCCGACGGGTTGTCGGATTCGTCGTTGCACAGTGGGCGTACGCCCGAGTAGCTGTGCTGGATGTCGTCACGGCTGATCTGCTGCTTGAAGTGGGCGTTGACCACTTTCAACAGGTAGTCGGTTTCGGCGTCGGTGATTGCCACTTTCGCCGGATCGCCGGTGTACTCACGATCGGTGGTGCCGATCAGGGTGAAGTGGTTCAAGTACGGAATGGTGAAGACGATGCGCTGATCTTCGTTTTGCAGAATGTGCGCGTGATCGCCTTCATACAACTTCGGCACGATGATGTGGCTGCCCTGGATCAAACGGATGCCGTACGGCGATTCCATCTTCAGGTCGTCACGAATGAACTTGGCAACCCACGGGCCGGCGGCGTTCACCAGCGCTTTGGCGGTGATCGAAAACAGACTGCCGTCGGCACGTTCCAGATGCAGGTGCCACAGACCTTTGGTGCGACGGGCGCTGACGCACCGGGTCTGGGTGTGCACGTGAGCGCCTTTTTCGCGGGCGGCCATGGCGTTCAAGACAACGAGGCGGGCGTCATCGACCCAGCAGTCGGAGTATTCGAAGCCTTTCTTGATTTCGCTTTTCAGTGCGCTGTCGGCGCCGAACTTGAGGCTTTTCGAACCTGGCAGTTTTTCGCGCTTGCCGAGGTTGTCATACAGGAACAGGCCAGCGCGGATCATCCACGCCGGACGCAGGTGTGGACGGTGCGGCAACACGAAGCGCATCGGTTTGACGATATGCGGCGCCTTGGCCAGCAACACTTCGCGCTCAGCCAGCGCTTCACGCACCAGACGGAATTCGTAATGTTCGAGGTAGCGCAGGCCGCCGTGGATCAGCTTGCTGCTGGCCGACGAGGTGTGGCTGGCCAGATCGTCTTTTTCGCAAAGGAACACCGAAAGCCCGCGACCGGCGGCATCCGCTGCGATCCCCACGCCATTGATCCCGCCGCCAATGACGGCGATGTCGTAGATCTCGGAGATTGGGGGCGTACGCAAGGTAGAGGTGGACATCGGCTGGCCTCGGGTTCTTTTGATTTTCTATATTGGAAATCGAACATGAATGTTCATTTGCGAAAATGGTAGCCCATAAACACCCGCGCAGCCAGTCACGTTCGATTGAAAAAACTCATCGAAGGGCAGTTAAAAGAAAATTTTCGAACATTAAATGCGCGAAGGGGCGCTAGAGGTGTGCTGTTTACTCGATTGCCTTCGCGAGCAGGCTCGCTCCCACAGTTTGAAATGCATTCCAATGTGGGAGCGAGCCGGCTCCGGGCGGCGATCCGACGAAGGCGTCAGTACAGACAATGAAGAGAAGGGTAGTTAAACGACTTCCAGGCGAATCTTGTGCTGACTCAACAACTGCGCCAGCGCCGGCACCGGCTGCTGATCGGTTACAAGGCAATCAATCAGACTGATCGGCCCCAACCGAATCATCGCGTTACGCCCGAACTTGCTGGAGTCCGCCGCCAGAATCACCTGCCGCGCATTGGCAATGATCGCCTGCGACACCCGCACTTCCTGATAATCGAAATCCAGCAAGCTGCCGTCTTCATCAATACCGCTGATTCCGACCAGGGCGAAATCAACTTTGAACTGATTGATGAAATCCACGCTCGCCTGACCGACCACGCCGCCATCACGGCGCACATTGCCGCCGGTCAGCAGCACATCGAAATCATCCTTGGCACTGAGCATCGACGCCACATGCAGGTTGTTGGTGATGATCTTCAGATGATTGTGGTTGAGCAGGGCGCGGGCAATCGATTCGGTGGTGGTGCCGATGTTGATGAACAGCGAGGCGTGATCGGGGATCTGGGCGGCGATGGCTTCACCGATGCGTTGTTTTTCATCGCGCATCTGGTCGGCGCGCATCGCATAGGCAGTGTTTTCGACGCTGGAATCATAAGCCGCACCGCCATGGTAGCGACGCAACAGATTGGCTTCCGCGAGCTGATTGATGTCGCGGCGGATGGTTTGCGGGGTAACAACGAACAGCGTGGCCATTTCCTCGATGCTCACATAGCCGCGTTCGCGGACCAGCTCGAGGATTTGCTGCTGACGGGGAGGCAGATTCATGGGGCTTCCTTTGGGCTGCCGTGCAAAATTTGCCCATGATGCCGCAGGAATCCGCTCCCGACCAGTTAGATGCCTATCTGGATCTGAAGGTTGGCTTATTCAGCGTCTTCACGCGCCCAGTCACGGGTGCGGCTGACGGCTTTTTTCCAGCCTTTGTACAGCTTCTCTTTCTCGGTTTCGTCCAGGCTCGGCTCGAACTCACGCTCGATCACCGCTTTACCACGCAGTTCGTCCAGGCTGCCCCAGAAACCGCACGCCAGACCGGCCAGATACGCGGCGCCAAGTGCCGTGGTTTCGCGCATTTGCGGACGCTCGACCTGCGTGCCGAGGATGTCGGCCTGGAACTGCATGAGGAAGTTGTTCGCCACCGCGCCGCCGTCCACGCGCAGGGCTTTGAGGCGTTCGCCGGAGTCTTGCTGCATGGCGTCGAGCACGTCGCGAGTCTGGTAAGCAATCGACTCCAGTGCGGCGCGGATGATGTGATCCACGCGCACGCCGCGAGTCAGGCCGAACAGCGCGCCACGGGCATATGGGTCCCAGTACGGCGCGCCCAGACCGGTGAAGGCCGGCACCAGGTACACGCCGTTGCTGTCCTTCACTTTATTGGCGAAGTATTCGGTGTCGTGGGCGTCGTTGATGATTTTCAGTTCATCGCGCAGCCACTGCACGGTCGAACCGCCGTTGAACACCGCGCCTTCCAGCGCATAAGCCACTTCGCCACGCGGGCCGCAAGCGATGGTGGTGAGCATGCCGTGCTGGGATTTCACCGCTTTGTCGCCGGTGTTCATCAGCAGGAAGCAGCCGGTGCCGTAGGTGTTTTTCGCTTGACCCGGCTCCACGCACATCTGCCCGAACAACGCGGCTTGCTGGTCACCGGCGATACCACCGATGGCAATGCCGCTCTTGGTGCGACCGTAGATTTCCGAAGAAGCCTTCACTTCCGGAAGCATCTCGCGCGGGATGTCGAGGATTTCCAGCATCTTCGAATCCCATTCCAGCGAATGGATATTGAAGAGCATGGTGCGCGAGGCGTTGGTGTAGTCGGTGACATGCACCTTGCCGCCGGTGAATTTCCAGATCAGCCAGCTATCGACGGTGCCGAACAGCAGTTCGCCGTTGCGCGCTCGTTCGCGGCTGCCTTCGACGTTGTCGAGGATCCACTTCAGTTTGGTGCCGGAGAAGTACGGGTCGGTGACCAGGCCGGTGTTGTCGCGGATGTAGTCTTCGTGGCCATCGCGCTTGAGCTGCTGGCAGATCTCGGTGCTGCGGCGGCACTGCCAGACGATGGCGTTGTACACCGGGCGGCCGGTGGTCTTGTCCCAGACCACGGTGGTTTCACGCTGGTTGGTGATGCCGATGGCAGCCACCTGATCGTGATGCAGGCCAGCCTGGGCCAGGGCTTCAACCATCACCGCGCTCTGGGTGGCGAAGATTTCCATCGGGTCGTGTTCAACCCAACCGGCTTGCGGGTAATGCTGGGCGAATTCGCGCTGCGCGGTGCAGACCACGTTCGCGTCGCGGTCGAAAATGATCGCGCGGGAGCTGGTCGTACCCTGATCGAGGGCAATGATGTAGTTCTTATTCTGAATGTCGGTCATGTCGATTGCCTTGGACGAAATAAGGGAGAGTGGGCCGTGGCGCAGGCTCTATAGGGCAGGAGCCGGCGCCGACTGTTTCAAGAAGTTCTTGGTTTGCCGTCAATGGCCGGTTCTGCATCCTTTGTAGCAGGTGTGGCGCCGGTCAGGTGACGGGCGATGAGCCCGCGATACCCGGCAGCGCCGAGGCAGGCACCGACAATCGGTGCAAAAATCGGAATCAGGAAATACGGAATTTCACGGCCGCCAGTGAAGGAAATTTCACCCCAGCCGGCGAAGAAAGTCATCAGTTTCGGACCGAAGTCACGCGCCGGGTTCATGGCGAAACCGGTCAACGGCCCCATCGAACTGCCGATAACGGCAATCAGCAAGCCGATCAGCAGCGGCGCCAGCGGGCCTTTCGGCAGGCCGTTGTTGTCATCGGTCAGGGACATGATCACGCCCATCAGGATCGCCGTGATGATCATCTCGACCAGGAATGCCTGGGCGGTGGACAGCACCGGGTTCGGGAAGGTCGAGAACACCGAGGCCAACTCAAGGCTGGCGGTCGAGCCACGGACCATTTGGTGAGTTTGTTCGTAATCGAAGAAAAGATTGCTGTACAGCGTGTAAACCAGCAGCGCGCCGCAGAAGGCGCCGGCGATCTGGGCAAGAATATAGAACGGCAGTTTGCGCTTTTCGAAGTCGGCGAAGATTGCCAGGGCGATGCTCACGGCCGGGTTCAGGTGCGCGCCGGAAACTCCGGCGGTGAGGTAGATCGCCATGCTCACGCCGACGCCCCAGATGATGCTGATTTCCCACAGGCCGAAGCTGGCACCCGCGACTTTGAGCGCGGCGACACAGCCGGTGCCGAAAAAGATCAGAAGAGCAGTACCCAAAAACTCGGCCATGCATTGGCTCGAGAGCGATGGTTGCTGTAAAGCAGTTGTCATTGAAAACCTCGTTTTTGTTGTTGTCTGGCGCGTTTGCCAACAGGGCAAGGCGCGATTTTCCCCGAGTAGGAATCCCCATTCCGTTCCCGGTTTACTGCTGGGTGTCGCTGTGACGACAATTCTTACATTATTCAGATTCGAAAAAATATAGACAAGAAACAAACCTGTCAAAGGTCGAAAGTGAACCGTCGGTCACAATAAAACTATTCGCTGGGTGAATGATCCTTTGTGGCCCAGGTGCGACAACGTGCGCTGAATGTCTGCGAGCCGCGGGAATCGTGGCTTGGGATAGAGCCTTTTGGAGGCTGATCACCTAGAATCCGGCGGAGGTTTTTTTGCCATTGCCGAGCCTGGAGCTGCCATGACCCCTGCGTTGGACTTGTTGAAAAAAGTTCGTGCCGAACATCGCGTGCACAGTTACGAACATGACCCGAAGGCCGCGTCCTATGGCCTTGAGGCCGCAGAGAAGCTGGCACTTGAACCGGCACAGGTGTTTAAAACCCTGCTCGCGGCCAGTGAAAAAGGCGAGTTGCTGGTGGCGGTGGTGCCGGTCGTCGGAAGCCTCGACCTCAAAGGTCTGGCCCATGCCGCTGGCGTAAAAAAAGTCGAGATGGCTGACCCGGCAGCCGCTCAGCGCTCCACCGGGTATCTGTTGGGCGGCATCAGTCCGTTGGGACAGAAGAAGCGCCTGCGTACCTTTATCGACAACTCGGCTCAGGGTTTTGCGACTATTTATGTCAGCGCCGGCCGGCGTGGCCTGGAAGTGGAACTGGCGCCCGCAGTGCTCGCCGAACACACCCAGGCCAAATTTGCCGACATCGGCCGTCCTTAGTCATTAATGCTGTATGTAAAAAAATGACGGGTTCTGTCACTGGCGCTGATCACGGCGTGGCTGCATCCTCTGCCGACTGACTCAGGGAGAAAGTTATGCAGCTCGAGTTTCATCAGGTCGACGCGTTCAGTGATCGGCCGTTCAGTGGTAATCCGGCGATGGTTTATCGGTTGGAGACGTGGCTCGCGGATGAGCTGATGCAGAAGATCGCCGCCGAACACAATCTGGCGGAAACCGCATTTCTGGTGCGCGAAGGTCAGGCCTGGCATATCCGCTGGTTTACCCCGACCACTGAAGTGCCGTTGTGCGGGCACGCCACGTTGGCGAGTGCTTATGTGCTGTTCGAGATCTACAAGGAGAGCGCCGAGCGTATCGACTTTACCTGCCAGTCCGGGCCGTTGAGTGTCAGCCGTGAAGAGGGCCGTTTGTGGCTGGACTTCCCGTCGATCGTGCCCTCGGAAATTGGCGTGACGCTGGATGTCGAGCGAGCGCTGGGGGTCGAGGCGGTGGATGTGCTCGGCTCCAACGAACTGTTTGTGGTGCTGGAGTCGGAGCAGGCGGTGCTTGATTGCAAGCCGGACATGGTCGCGCTGGCCAAATTGCCGTGGCTGGGCGCGATCGTCACCGCGCGCGGCAATCAGCACGACTTCGTCTCGCGCTATTTTGCGCCGGCGATTGGAATCAATGAGGATCCGGTGACCGGGTCGACGCATTGCAGCCTGATCCCGTATTGGTCCAAGCGTCTGGGCAAGTCGAGCCTGACCGCCTGCCAGCGCTCGGCGCGGGGTGGGGAGCTGTTCTGTCGGCTGGAAGGAGAGCGGGTGAAAATCGGCGGTAATGCGACGCTGGTTGCGAGCGGTACCCTGATCTTGGGTTGATGCAAAATCCTGTAGGAGTGAGCCTGCTCGCGATAGCGGTGTGTCAGTCAATATATTTGTTGATTGACACACCGCTATCGCGAGCAGGCTCACTCCTACAAGGAGAATCGTGTTGGATCAGAGCGCAGCGCTGTAGCGGCGAACACCGTTTTCCAATGCCGGGATCTGTGCGGCGGTGCTGCCGGAAGCCTGGAACAAGACCAGATGCTCAGCGGCAACCCGAATCCCCACCTCCGCACCCACCTGATGATCCGCATGGCTGGGGAAAATCGATTCCAGCTGCGCACCCGTTGGCAATTGCAGGCGATACAGCGTCGAAGCGCCAAGGAACGTCTTGCCGACAATCCGCGCTTTCAACCCACTGTCCGGTGCATAAACAATGTCATCCGGGCGCAGCAGCACATCCACCGCGCCGCCAATCGGCCACGTATAGGCTCGATTGCCACGCAGTTCACCCAGTTCGGTCTGCACCGATTCCGGGCTGCCGAGCTGACCACGAATGAAGTAACCCTGACCGATGAAGCTGGCCACATAAGGCGTTGCCGGTTCGTGATACAGGTTGTACGGCGTGTCCCACTGCTCCAGTCGACCTTCCTTGAACACGCCAACGTGATCGCTGACGGCAAAAGCCTCTTCCTGGTCGTGGGTCACCAGAATTGCGCTGGTGCCACGCGCCTTGAGGATGTCGCGCACTTCATGGCTGAGCTTGCGCCGCAGTTCGCCATCGAGGTTGGAAAACGGCTCATCAAGCAGCAGCAATTGCGGCTCTGGCGCCAACGCACGGGCGAGGGCGACGCGCTGTTGCTGGCCGCCCGACAGCTCGTGCGGGAAGCGCTTGCCGAGGTTTTTCAGGTTGACCAGTTCGAGCAGCTCTTCGGTGACGCGTTCCTTGTTCGGGTGCTTGCGAATGCCAAAGGCAATGTTGTCGGCGACGCTCAGGTGCGGGAACAGTGCGTAGTCCTGGAACACCATGCCGATCCGGCGTTTTTCCGGGGCGAGAGTGAAGCCGGCGCTGGAAATGGTTTCGCCACCGAGGGTGATTTCCCCTTCGTGCACTGGCTCGAATCCGGCAATGGCACGCAGGGTGGTGGTCTTGCCGCAGCCGGACGAGCCGAGCAGGCAGCCGATGTCGCCGGCGTTGAGGTGCAGATTGAGGTTCTGCACCACACGTTGATCTTGATAGCCGCAAGCGAGGTTGCGCAGGTTCAGCAGTAATTCATGACTCATGCGTGGTGATATGCCGGTTCAACGAGGAACTCGAGCAGGGCCTTCTGTGCGTGGAGACGGTTTTCTGCCTGATCCCAGGCGACGGAGCGCGGGTCATCAAGCAGGTCGAGGCTGATTTCTTCGCCACGGTGCGCCGGCAGGCAATGCATGAACAGCACGTCCTCGGCAGCGAGGTCGAGCAGGGCGCGGTTGACCTGAAACGGCGCGAACAGCTTGAGGCGCTTGGCAGTTTCCTCTTCCTGACCCATCGAAGTCCAGACGTCGGTGCTCACCAGATGCGCGCCGCGCACGGCGTCTTGCGGGTCGCGGACGATGGTCACGCGATCGCCGGCTCTGGCGACGAACTCAGGATTTGGCTCGTAGCCTTCCGGGCAGGCAACGCGCAACTGGAAGTCGAACTGGATCGCCGCTTCTATATAGCTGTTGCACATGTTGTTGCCGTCGCCGATCCAGGCGACCGTTTTGCCCTGGATCGAGCCACGGTGTTCAAGGAACGTCTGCATGTCGGCCAGCAACTGGCACGGGTGCAGGTCATCGGACAGGCCGTTGATCACTGGCACGCGCGAGTTGGCGGCGAATTCGGTCAGGGTGCTGTGGGCAAAGGTTCGGATCATCACCGCATCGAGCATGCTCGACATGACGATGGCGCAGTCGCCGATCGGCTCGCCACGGCCCAGTTGGGTATCGCGCGGCGACAGGAAGATTGCCTGGCCGCCGAGCTGGATCATGCCGGCCTCGAACGAGATCCGGGTGCGGGTCGAGGATTTTTCGAAGATCATCCCCAGCACGCGGTTTTTCAGAGGCTCGAACAGTACGCCGCGGTTACGCAGGTCCTTGAGCTCAACGCCTCGACGGATCACGCTGACCAGCTCTTCGGGCGTGCAATCCATCAGGGAGAGAAAGTGCCTTGCGCTCATCATTGACTACCTTTTGCTACAAACCGCAGATGCTCAAAGCCTTGTTTAACGGAACAACGGGCGAGACCTGCGGCGTAAGCCGCACGGGGCGACGAAATAGGGGAAGGCGCGATATTGACACTAAATGTCGCGTTTTTCCAATAGGCTACGGTTTTTGCGGGATTCGGAGGGCGCACTGAATGTTGCAGTCGCGCATTTGAAGCCGGGTTCAGGACAGCAGCGAGCCTCTTTGTACACTGGCCTTGCAGGGCTTGGCAATGCGGCGTGGCGGGGATCGCGTCGCTTGGGTCGGTTTACGACCGTGGCGCCATGCCATCACTTGGTCGGATGCTCAGGCTGAAACATTTGCTAAAGCAAAGTGCTGGGTTATAAATAAGTTTCGAGCGACGCAGGAAGCCTCCGCATGGAATCGAAAGAAAAACTGTTAATGGAACTGCTGGGCCACACGGCTCGCTCACTGACCCATCTCACCGCCTCAGTCACTTCAATGTCATTCGAACTGCTGCGCAGCGAAGACGAAGTGGTGAAGAGCGCCGGCCGCCACATGATCGATCGCATGGCGACCATCAGTGCCGGGCTCGACGAACACTGGCGATTGATCGGCGAGCTCACCGGCGTACATGTCGCCCACGAGCAGATTGAAACCATTCAGGAGATTCAGCTGGCCGCACCGCCTCAGCTGCCGTCGAACTGATCATGGCGGTTTATCGGCTCGCCTGATAACCGCCGATTCACAGGACGAACGTCGCTGGCGCAGGATCGGCGCCGGGGCCATAGTTTTGTTCCCGCGGGCGTGAATGCCTGCCCAGAACAAGACAGAGACTGGCCATGACCAAGACTCTCCATCACCGTGCCTGCCATCTGTGTGAAGCCATTTGCGGGCTGACCATCGAAACCACCGAAACCGATGGCAACGTCGCGATCACATCAATCAAGGGTGACGCGCTCGACACGTTTAGTCGTGGACACATCTGCCCCAAAGCTGTGGCCCTGCAAGATATCCAGAACGACCCTGATCGCCTGCGCCAGCCAATGCGCCGTGTGGGCAGCGAATGGCTACCAATAGAGTGGGACGAGGCTTTTGCGCTGGTGGCCGAGAAGCTGGCGGCCATCCAGGACCGTCATGGCCAGAACGCCGTGGCGGTCTATCAAGGCAACCCGAGCGTGCATAACTACGGGCTGATGACCCACAGCAATTATTTCCTGGGGTTGCTGAAGACGCGCAATCGCTACTCGGCGACCTCGGTCGATCAGTTGCCGCATCACCTGAGCAGTTATCTGATGTACGGCCATGGGTTGCTGTTGCCGATTCCAGATATTGATCACACCGACTTCATGCTGATTCTCGGCGGTAATCCGCTGGCGTCCAACGGCAGCATCATGACCGTGCCGGATGTCGAGAAGCGTTTGAAAGCGATTCAGGCGCGCGACGGCAAAGTGGTGGTTGTCGATCCACGGCGCAGCGAGACGGCGGCCATGGCTGATCAGCATTTGTTCGTGCGTCCGGGGGGCGATGCAGCGTTGTTGTTTGGTGTGCTGAACACCCTGTTTAGCGAAGGCTTGACCAGCGAAAGTCATTTGCTGGTCGATGGGCTGAATGACGTGCGCGCCGCTGTCGCTGCGTTTACCGCTGAAGCCATGAGCCCGTTGTGTGCGGTTCCTGCCGAGCAGATCCGCCAACTGGCCCGGGATTTCGCCGCCGCGCCGAGTGCCGTGTGCTACGGGCGCATGGGCGTTTCGACGCAGGCCTTCGGCACCTTGTGTCACTGGGTGGTGCAATTGATCAACCTGGTCACCGGTAATCTTGATCGCGTCGGCGGTGCACTGTGCACTGAGCCCGCAGTGGATCTGGTGGCGTCGACTTCGGGCGGGCATTTCAACAAATGGCAGAGTCGCGTTTCCGGGCGTCCCGAGTACGGCGGCGAGCTACCGGTCTCGGCCCTGGCCGAAGAGATGCTTACCGAAGGTGAGGGCCAGATTCGTGCGCTGATCACCGTCGCTGGCAACCCGGTGTTGTCGACGCCGAACGGGCGGCAACTGGAGCAGGCGCTGGATGGCCTGGAGTTCATGGTCAGCGTCGACCTGTACATCAACGAAACCACGCGCTATGCCGACCTGATTCTGCCGTCGACCTCGGCGCTGGAAAACGATCACTACGACACGACGTTCAACCTGTTCGCGGTGCGCAACGTCACCCGCTTCAACCGCGCGATCCTCGCCAAACCCGAGGGCGCCTTGCATGACTGGGAGATCTTCGTGGGCCTGGCCAAGGCCTTTGCCGAGAAGACTGGCAAGGAACTGAAACCGACCATGCCACCGGCGAAGATGATCGATATGGGCCTGCGCATGGGCCTGTACGGTGACGCGTCCGAACAGAAGCTTTCGTTGGCGACGTTGTTCGATCATCCCCACGGGATTGATCTGGGCGCGTTGAAGCCGAACCTGGCTGCGCGCCTGAAAACGCCGAATCAGCGCGTGCAGGCTGCTCCGCCAGAGATCCTTGCTGACCTCGCACGCTTTGCCGCATTGCAGGCGCCGGCCGCCGATGAGCTGTTGATGATTGGCCGTCGTCATGTGCGCAGCAATAACTCGTGGATGCACAACTATCACCGTCTGGTGAAGGGCAAGCCGCGCCATCAACTGCTGATGCATCCGGATGACCTCGCCAGCCGTGGGCTTAACGATGGTCAGTTGGTTCGCGTCAGCTCGCGGGTGGGGCAGATCGAGGTCGAGGTGCTCGGCAGTCTGGACATGATGAAAGGCGTGGTCAGCCTGCCGCATGGTTGGGGGCATGCGCGGCCGGGCGTGCAAATGGCGATTGCCAGCAGTCAGCCCGGGTCGAGCGCAAACGATCTGACCGATGAATGCCAGCTAGATGAGCTGTCGGGTAACGCCGCACTTAATGGTGTGCCGGTGACGGTGGCGGCGGCCTGAATGTGACCGTCGGGGAGACCGAGCATGGCGCTCGGGATTCCGTTACAATGCGTCACCGTGCCGACCCATGAGTCGGAAAGTTCAGCCGAGGTGCTCCATGGATATCATCGAAACGATTAAAGAGCAGATTGCCAACAACACCATTCTGCTTTACATGAAAGGCTCGCCGAATGCCCCACAGTGTGGCTTCTCTGCGAAAGCTGCGCAGGCTGTGATGGCTTGTGGCGAAAAGTTTGCGTACGTGGACATCCTGCAGAACCCGGAAATCCGCGCCAACCTGCCGAAGTACGCCAACTGGCCGACTTTCCCGCAACTGTGGGTCGGCGGTGAACTGGTCGGCGGTAGCGACATCATGACCGAGATGGCTGCAGACGGTTCGCTGCAAAGCACCATCAAGGCGGCTGTTGAAGCGGCAGCGGCGAACAAGTCCGAAGCCTGATCGGCCAGGTTTCATGCGACAGCTGCTGCTTGTGTAGGAGCTGTCGAGTGAAACGAGGCTGCGATCTTTTGATCTTCAGCCAATAAAAAGCCCCGCCACTCGAAAGAGGGCGGGGCTTTTTAGTGCGTTCGAAAAGTTACTGCAAGTTGCCGGTGCAACCTGAAAAGATCGCAGCCTTCGGCAGCTCCTACTCTTCGCCCATCTGCGATTGCAGATAGTTCTCAAGACCGACTTTGTCGATCAGGCCCAGTTGGGTTTCCAGCCAGTCGATATGTTCTTCTTCGGATTCGAGAATGTCTTCGAGCAGTTCACGGCTGCCGAAATCGCCAACGGTTTCGCAATGGGCGATTGCGGTCTTCAGGTCAGCATGGCCGGTCTTCTCGATACGCAGGTCGCACTCCAGCATTTCCTTGGTGTGCTCGCCGATGTGCAGCTTGCCCAGGTCCTGCACGTTCGGCAGGCCTTCGAGGAACAGGATGCGCTTGATCAGCTTGTCCGCGTGTTTCATCTCGTCGATGGATTCTTTGTATTCATGCTTGCCGAGCTTGTTCAGGCCCCAATCTTCATACATGCGTGCATGCAGGAAGTACTGATTGATCGCGACCAGCTCATTGGCAAGGATCTTGTTGAGATGCTGGATGACTGTAATGTCGCCTTTCATGATCGGAGTCCTGCCCTGTATTAGCTGTATATACGGCGGAGTTTGAGCTTCGTACTTATAAGTGTCAAACCTAAGTTATTGAATAATATATGAAAATTAATCGGAATAAGAATGTTTGTGTTCCGCGTCTGGGTGCTAAGCAGTTGATTTACAGGCATAAAAAAACCGGACATAAGTCCGGTTCTTTGAAATGGGGGGCAATCAAGCGGCGGTAAATTCTACGGGGTAGGGGATCGCAGCCTGAGCGGTTTGCAGCTTGGTCAGGGTTTCGCGAACGACTTCCTTGGCAAGGCACGCGCATTTGCCGCATTGGCTGGCGACGCCGGTGGCCTGGCGGACTTCTTTATAGCTGCAGCAACCTTCATAGATCGCATCGCGGATCTGTCCGTCGGTGACGCCAGTGCAGAGACAAACATACATAAGTGAGAACCGTCGCTGGTTGTGACTCAATTGCGATGGATCTTAATGTTAACGAGAATGATTGTCAAAGTGCTTTCGGAAGGCTTTTGCTGATTCTCAGCCGTGACTGACGAACGGTATTTGCTGGCGTTTTGCCTGGCCCCGTAAATGCAGTGCCGTTCTGCGCCTGCTTTGAAAAACCGTTAAGGACAGGCCAAATTCGCAGTGTATGATGGTCGGCCCTTGCGAAGGGGGTTCGTGTCACAGGGCTGTCGCCTGAGGGTGGCAGGCTGGCGCGGACCCTGAACTTCAAGTTTTTACACCAGGAGATATCAATGAGCGTACTCGTAGGCAAACAAGCCCCTGACTTCACCGTCCCGGCCGTACTCGGCAATGGCGAGATCGTTGACAGCTTCACCCTGTCCTCGGCCATCAAAGGCAAATACGGCCTGGTGTTCTTCTACCCACTGGACTTCACCTTCGTCTGCCCGTCCGAGCTGATCGCTCTGGACAACCGCATGGCCGACTTCAAGGCTCGCAATGTTGAAGTGATCGCTGTGTCGATCGACTCGCACTTCACTCACAACGCATGGCGCAACACCCCAGTAAACAATGGCGGCATCGGCCAGGTGAAATACACCATGGCTGCCGACATGAAGCACGACATCGCCAAGGCTTACGACGTTGAATCCGAAGGCGGCGTGGCTTTCCGTGGCGCGTTCCTGATCGACGACAAAGGCGTTGTCCGTTCGCAGATCATCAACGACCTGCCGCTGGGCCGTAACATGGAAGAGCTGATCCGTCTGGTCGACGCTCTGCAATTCCACGAAGAGCACGGCGAAGTCTGCCCTGCCAACTGGAAAAAAGGCGACAAAGGCATGAACGCTTCGCCAGAAGGCGTTGCGGCTTACCTGACCGAGAACGCTGCAGCCCTGTAAGGCGCAACGTCGAGGTACAAAAAACCGGCCCACGTGGCCGGTTTTTTTATGCGGAGAATTAATTGAAACAGCCTCTCGGCATCATTTGTTTCAAATGTTCGGAAAAAATACTGGATGAGTGAACAGTGGCTGGATAGGGTTGTGCTCGAGCGATAACGGGGTACGAAGGCGACTGCCTTGTCCTGAATCGCGCCTCACTTCAGTAAGGACGGTGCAATGGATTGCATGATGCAGAAGGGGATTCAAATGCCGAGTAGCTTGGACGTTGCGGATTATTTCCTCTGCCTGGAAGGGCATGAGGGCGAGATATCCAACCTCAAGATTCAAAAAATGGTTTATTACGCTCAAGGGTTCAGTCTGGCCGTCCTTGGTGAGGCTCTCTTCCCTGAAAAGCTGGAGGCGTGGATGCACGGGCCGGTGGTTCCGGATCTGTATCGAAGATTCAGCCAATTTGGATCGAGTGCCATTCCTCCTCCAAGTGATTTCAATCCAGATCTTTTCAGTGCCAAACAACAAAGTCTGCTCAACGAAGTATTCGACGTTTATGGCCAGTTTTCGGCGTGGAAACTACGTCAGTTGACGCATGAAGAAGCCCCTTGGCGTAGAAACTTCAAGGAAGGGGAGTTCAGCCGAGAAATTCCCGCCTGTGAGATGGAGGAGTATTTCCGGGAGCATTTGGTGAACTGAAATGGCCAAGTTCAAACGCAGGGAGCGCGATGCGGCAATTACAGTAACGGCACGGACGTCCACTATCGAAATAGATTCATCGGAAGCGCGACCTCCGGTTTTCTCATTTGAGTATTTGCAGAATGGCTGGTGCATTCAAGATTGCGAGGCCGTCGAACGGTCGAAAATGCTTGAGCGTCTGAGGATTCTGGGAAGAATGCCGTGGAGAGAATTGCGCAGAGAGCATAGGCATCGATATGGCTGTGAAACAATTGAGAGAAACAGTCTGAAAGTGGGAATTCCTGCTTTTTTGACAGGTGATGTCAGATTGCTTGTGTTTCGGGCTTTTGAACGTGTAGCGATGGTGGGATACAAGAGCCATCGGATTTTTTATGTCGTGTGGATTGATCGAGAATTTAAGCTCTATAAGCATTAAACAAAAAAACCGGCCCACGTGGCCGGTTTTTTTATGCGCGGGATTCACCCGACAACCCTCAATCAGTCGTCGAAATCTTCCCAGCCGCCCATCTGTTTCCAGCGGTTGACGATGCCGCAGAACAGCTCAGCGGTTTTCTCGGTGTCATAACGCGCCGAGTGCGCCTCGCGGCCGTCGAAATCGATGTCGGCGGCCTGGCAGGCTTTCGCCAGTACGGTTTGACCGTATGCCAGACCAGCCAGCGTCGCGGTGTCGAAGCTGGAGAATGGGTGGAACGGGTTGCGTTTCATGTCCAGACGCGCAACGGCTGCGTTCAGGAAGCCAAGATCGAAGCTGCTGTTGTGCCCGACCAGAATCGCGCGCTTGCAGCCATTGGCCTTCAGCGCCTTGCGAATGCCACGGAAGATGTCGGTCAGCGCGGTCTCTTCGCTGACAGCCATGCGCAGTGGATGGTCCAGCTTGATTCCGGTGAACTCCAGCGCCGCTGCTTCGATGTTGGCGCCTTCGAACGGCTCAACGCGGAAGAAGTAGGTGTGATCCGGGTATACAAAACCCTTTTCATCCATGGCGATGGTGGTCGCAGCAATCTCCAGCAACGCATCGGTGGCCGAGTTGAAGCCGCCGGTTTCTACGTCAACGACAACCGGCAGGTAGCCGCGAAAGCGTGCTGCCATCGGGTGGCGGGAACCGCCACCACCACTTTGACCGTCCAGTTCGTCGTCGAAATGGTCTTCACTCACGCGTGTTCCTCCAGCAGGCGCCAGCGCAGTTTTTCACCGGCGCGCAGCGGGATAACGGTCAGCTCGCCAAACGGCAGGCTGGTCGGGGCGGTCCATTCTTCACGAACCAGGGTGATGCGATCGGTGTTCGCCGGCAGGCCGTAGAAACGCGGGCCGTTGAGGCTGGCGAAGGCTTCGAGTTTGTCCAGCGCATTACGCTGTTCGAAGGCTTCGGCGTACATCTCGATGGCGGCGTACGCGGTGTAGCAGCCGGCACAGCCGCAAGCGGCTTCCTTGGCGTGCTGGGCGTGCGGCGCCGAGTCGGTGCCGAGGAAGAACTTCGCGCTGCCACTGGTGGCGGCGTCGAGCAGGGCTTCCTGGTGCGTATTGCGCTTGAGGATCGGCAGGCAATAGAAGTGTGGCCGAATCCCGCCCACCAGCATGTGGTTGCGGTTGTACAGCAGGTGATGCGCGGTGATGGTCGCGCCTACGTTGGCCGAAGCCTCGTTGACGAACTGCACGGCGTCACCGGTGGTGATGTGTTCAAACACCACTTTCAGCGTCGGGAAGCGCTCGACCACGCGGCGCATGTGCTCGTCGATGAAGATCTTTTCGCGGTCGAACACATCGACGTCGCCACGGGTGACTTCACCGTGGATCAGCAACGGCATGCCGACTTCGGCCATGGCTTCCAGTGCCGGGAAGATCTTGTCGATGCTGGTTACCCCGGAATCGGAGTTTGTGGTCGCGCCGGCCGGGTACAGCTTGGCTGCGTGCACAAAACCACTCGCCTTGGCTTCACGAATTTCTTCGGGCTGGGTGCGGTCGGTGAGGTACAGCACCATCAGCGGTTCGAAGCGACTGCCGGCCGGGCGGGCAGCGAGAATCCGCTGGCGATAGCCGTCGGCTTCAGCGGCGTTGCGCACCGGTGGTACCAGGTTGGGCATGATGATGGCGCGGCCAAAAGTGCGCGCAACATCGGCAACGGTATTGGTCAACACGGCACCATCGCGAAGATGAATGTGCCAGTCGTCGGGACGCAGCAGGGTCAGGCGGTCGGACATGAGGGGATTCCAGGCGGGTCAAACTGAGGCGAATGCTACCGGAAAAGACTCTTGCAGGCACTCGCTATCAAGTTTTGCCGGAACCTTCCGATATCCCGTAGGTATGCCGTAAACATAGTGTGAATCGGTCTTTGTGTTTCAGAAGCCAATGGAGCCTCCCGTGCGCCAGCGTTATTTAGCCTTGCTCAGTGTGTTTGCCAGCCTTCCGGCGATGGCGCTCACGTACCAGACCCGTCTGGAGAACATTGAGTGGACGGTCGCCGGCGACAAGTTCGAATGTCGTCTGACCCAACCGATCACTGATTTCGGCTCGGGTGAGTTCGTGCGCAAGGCCGGCGAGCAGGCGATATTCCGTCTGAACGCCTACAACGCCATGCTCGGCGGCGGCTCTGCAACGTTGCTGGCAGCGGCTGCGCCTTGGCAGCCGGGCCGTGGTGACATCAATCTGGGCTCTGTAAGGCTCGGCAGCGGCAACGTTTTGTTCAGCAGTTCGCAGTCCCAGGCCGGCGGTTTGATCAGTGGCCTGCTGGACGGTCGCAGCCCGGTCGTACGGCGCGCTTCAGGCGACGGCCGTGTCTCTGAAGTACGCCTGTTGCCGGTCAAGTTCAGCAAGGCCTTCAACGATTACCAGACATGTGTAGCGAAATTGCTGCCGCAGAATTTCGACCAGATCAAACAGTCGCAGATCGGCTTCCCCGGCGAGGGCGTTGACCTGGATCCTGCCGCTAAAGCCAAGCTGCAAGTGATGCTCGAATACATGAAGGCCGATCCGACGGTCAATCACATCGAACTCGACGGCCATTCCGACAACAGCGGTAATCGCCTGACCAACCGTGAACTGTCGCGCCGCCGCGCGCTGGCGGTGGTCGACTTCTTCAAGGCCAACGGCATTCAGGAATCGCAGATCACCGTGCGTTTCCATGGCGAGCAATATCCCATTGTGCCGAACACCAACGCGGCCAATCGCGCGAAGAACCGTCGGGTCAATGTCAAACTGGCGCGCGTGGCGCCGGTCGCGGCTCCGGCACCGCAAGCGAGCACGCCAGCCAATACTGCGGCGACTTCCTGACCCTCCGGTCATCGTCGCGCTCTCGACAGATTCTGTCGCTTTGTCGTCTTAAGCTGTCGCGCCTCTGTAAATTATCGCGTTTGGGCGGTAGACTCCTCGGCTTTCCGTAGAACCCCGTGGAGTGATGGCATGGCGGACGTAAACAAGGTCGTTCTGGCGTATTCCGGCGGCCTGGACACTTCGGTGATCCTCAAGTGGCTGCAGGATACTTATAACTGTGAAGTGGTGACCTTCACCGCTGATCTCGGTCAAGGCGAAGAGGTCGAGCCGGCCCGCGCCAAGGCTCAGGCCATGGGCGTCAAAGAAATCTACATCGACGACCTGCGCGAAGAGTTCGTGCGTGATTTCGTGTTCCCGATGTTCCGCGCCAACACCGTTTACGAAGGCGAGTACCTGCTGGGTACTTCCATCGCGCGTCCGCTGATCGCCAAACGTCTGATCGAAATCGCCAACGAAACCGGCGCTGACGCCATTTCCCATGGCGCCACCGGCAAGGGTAACGACCAGGTGCGTTTCGAACTGGGTGCCTACGCGCTCAAGCCAGGCGTGAAAGTGATCGCGCCTTGGCGTGAGTGGGACCTGCTGTCCCGCGAGAAGCTGATGGACTACGCCGAGAAGCACGCGATCCCGATCGAGCGTCACGGCAAGAAGAAGTCCCCGTACTCGATGGACGCCAACCTGCTGCACATCTCCTATGAAGGCGGCGTGCTGGAAGACACCTGGACCGAGCACGAAGAAGACATGTGGAAATGGACCGTCTCCCCGGAGAACGCTCCTGACAAAGCGCAATACCTGGAACTGACCTACCGCAACGGCGACATCGTTGCACTGGACGGCGTCGAAATGACTCCGGCCACCGTGCTGGCGACGCTGAACAAGATCGGTGGCGCTCACGGTATCGGCCGTCTCGACATTGTCGAAAACCGTTACGTCGGCATGAAGTCCCGTGGCTGCTACGAAACCCCGGGCGGCACTATCATGCTGCGCGCTCACCGCGCCATCGAATCGATCACCCTGGACCGCGAAGTCGCTCACCTCAAAGACGAGCTGATGCCGAAATACGCCAGCCTGATCTACACCGGTTACTGGTGGAGCCCAGAGCGTCTGATGCTGCAGCAGATGATCGACGCTTCGCAGGTCAACGTGAACGGCGTTGTGCGCCTGAAGTTGTACAAAGGCAACGTGATCGTTACCGGCCGCAAGTCCGACGATTCGCTGTTCGATTCCAACATCGCGACCTTCGAAGAAGACGGCGGTGCTTACAACCAGGCTGATGCCGCGGGCTTCATCAAGCTCAACGCGCTGCGCATGCGCATTGCTGCCAACAAGGGCCGCAAGCTGTTCTAAGCGTTCTGGTCTGAAGCGTAATGAAAAGGGCGGCCTTGTCATCGAGACAAGGCCGCCCTTTTTGCATGATTCTTTGTTTGCGTCTGATTGAAGCCTGTTCCTGATCTTGGCATCTGTGGCTACGACTCATCTTTCATGCCCGTCCCAGCAACGTTACCGCCTGTGTGCAAAGGTTATAAACAATACAAATCGTTTTGCCTGAGCCTTTCCTGACGTGCCTGATCTTCAGCAATGAATGCTGCGTCAGTAAAACATCCGATACATGATTGGAAAGAAACACCACCACCCGGGGAGTTTTCCGGTCCAGGTTCCGGATGTTTTCCAGAATCGTGGCTAACTCTCTCGATGCATCGACACCCCGAACGTCGATGAGGTGCAGGTCACTGACCCACGCGGGCAACTGAATGTTGTGCTGAACAATCAGGTTCGGTTTTGAGTTGATGGCCGATGGCGGGTCAGGCGCGTTGTGAACTTTGCACGCGTCCTTGCATTCGGTTGGGCCTGACTCGCTGGGCACGATACAACTTGATAGTCCAAATGCCCCTTGCGTGGCTGGCTCTAAGGGCGGTGTATTTCGTTTGTTCTCGCGATCGTTGTTATCGATTACTTTAAGAAAGTTTTTGTCCTTGCCGAAGTCCGAGGGTGAGTAGAGGGAACGGTAGTTAAAGTTTAAAGTTATAAAAAATAGAAACAGCAAGTAGAACGGAAAGCTGATCAGAAACCATACGTAGATCTCTCTGTCCTTGTTGTCTAGAAAAGGCAGCGAAATGGCGGCTGATGTTTCCGAAATAGCTGCAAATATGGCAATTACCGTCATTGGGTTAGTGATTTTGTTTTTTATTTTCAGCATGCTTGTACTCTTGTGTTTGATCTGTCTCGTTGGTGGTAAGTATGTGTGGATTGAGTAGCTTGGTAATCGGCTTTCAAATACTTGTATTTATAGCAAAAGTATTGTGTTAGGTATAAATATCTTGTTTCAAGTGTTTATAGCGGGTTTGAAGTTGTGAGGTTGGTGTGTCGGCTGTTGCATGGTGTTTCGGGTTGATAATCAAAGTTCTCGGCCGAGCGCAGATTTGCACGTGTCATGGCCGTTCGGGCATAGTGAAACTCAGCGACAAGGCATGATTTCTGTGTCGTTAGTCGTAGTCTGTAACTAGTTAGAAGCGAAATATTTCCGTGAGTGGAGAAGGAAATAACGTCGGATGTTTACTGGGGGTAGCGGCTTTTTGTAGGAATAGTCCGCAATGACTGTAGGGTATGTCTCTCGATGCAGGTGCGTGTTAACACTGGCATGCCATAGAGCAAGTGACTGGGCTATTGTGCGTGTTCTAAAAATTCGAACAGCGAAACTGGACTTGCCCATGAATAAAGTGCTGATCGTGGATGATCACCCTGTCATTCGTCTTGCGGTACGTATGCTGATGGAACGTCATGGCTACGAAGTCATCGCAGAAACTGATAACGGTGTGGATGCGTTACAACTTGCTCGAGAACAAATGCCGGATATTGTCATTCTGGATATTGGAATACCAAAGCTTGATGGTCTGGAAGTTATCGCGCGCCTGACTACGACGGCCATGCCTATTAAAGTTCTGGTGTTGACCTCCCAGGCTCCCGGGCACTTTTCAATGCGCTGTATGCAGTCGGGAGCGGCCGGCTATGTCTGTAAACAACAGGACCTGACCGAGTTGCTCAGTGCGATCAAGGCGGTATTGTCGGGCTATAGTTATTTTCCCAATCAGGCTTTGCATACAGTCCGCACCAGTCTGGGCAATGCCAGTGAAGCCGACATGGTGGATCGTCTGTCCGGTCGGGAAATGATGGTGTTGCAGCAGTTGGCGCGAGGCAAGACAAACAAGGAAATTGCCGATGGCATGTTTTTGAGCAACAAAACCGTAAGCACCTACAAGACGCGCTTGTTGTTGAAGCTCAATGCGCGATCCCTGGTTGATCTGATCGAGTTGGCGCAGCGTAATGGTCTGGTCTGAATGTATCGATGGCTGACAGGGTGATGGGCCGGTCGAACTCAGCTAGCCGCAGAAAGTGAAAAGCCTCCATTTCGGGAGGCTTTCAAATATCAGTCATCAAAATCGTAATCGGCCAATTGCTTTTGCAGTCGGCGCTCCTCAAGCAGGTTATCGATCGTACGGCGCTTGCTGAGATTGGTCTTGGCGACTTCGACCACAGGTTCGGTGTCCTCAGTTTCCGCAGCGATATCATCATCTACATCAAGTGGCTCTTTGTCGCTACTCATCAGCTAACTCCCGGCTAAGAATGCCTTTGGCGCTCCTTATATCGATATTCCTGCGGCGGGTAAAAAAGATTTTTTCAATCGACTTATCAATTATTCCAATAGCCGGTCAATCGTCCGAAGTTTTGTCCTTGTACTCGCACAGGTCTTCGATCCGGCAACTGCCGCAGCGTGGCTTGCGGGCCAGACACACATAACGGCCATGAAGTATCAGCCAGTGATGGGAGTCGAGAAGGAATTCTTTGGGTACAAACTTCATCAGCTTCTTTTCCACTTCGACCACGTTTTTACCCGGTGCAATGCCGGTGCGGTTGCTGACCCGAAAGATATGAGTGTCGACGGCCATGGTCAGTTGGCGGAAAGCCGTGTTGAGTACGACGTTGGCGGTCTTGCGGCCCACTCCCGGCAGGGCTTCGAGCTCTTCACGGGTTTGCGGGACTTCGCTGCCATGGCGTTCGACCAGCAAGCGGCAGGTTTCGATGACGTTCTTGGCCTTGCTGTTGTAGAGGCCGATCGTCTTGATGTATTCGGATAGCCCCTCGACGCCCAAAGCGTGGATCGCCGCTGGCGTGTTGGCAACCGGGAACAGCTTTGCCGTGGCCTTGTTGACCCCGACGTCTGTCGATTGCGCCGAAAGAATCACCGCGATCAACAACTCGAACGGCGAGGAGTAGGCCAGTTCGGTCTTCGGTTCCGGGTTGTCTTCGTGCAGGCGGCGGAAAATCTCCAGGCGTTTTGCTGCATTCATGAGCGATGTTTTTCCTTGGATATCGAGTTCGGGCGAACTATCGCCTGACGCGCCGCCAGCAGCAGCGCCAACAAAATAAAAGCACCGGGGATCAACGTGATCAGGTGCAGCCCTTCGCCAAATACAACAAGACCTGGCCAGTGTTCGAACAGTCCCCGGCCGAGACTGCCGTGACCGACGAGTTCACGCAGCCCGGCGAGCCCGAGCAGCAATCCGCCGAACATGCCGCAGAGTTTGAGCCGCTCGATCCACGACTGCCGCCAGAAACCGTTGTGCTCCAGCACCACGCATTGCAAGGCGATCAGGCCGACATAGAGGCCGAAGGTTTGCTGCCAGGGCAGAAACCAGCGTTGCGCCAAAAGATCTGCGCAACTGGTGAGGGTCGCGGCGAGCAACACGCTGGCGAGCAACACGCTTTTTTCTGTGAGCCGTGGTCGCAAAGCAGCCATGCACAGGCCATACAAGCCTGCGACAGTAACGAACATCAATAATGTCCCCACACCACCTGCCAGTGAGTCACTGGTGCCAAGCAGCAATGTCAGCATCAAAGTGTTCGAGAGGACTGCTGATCGGTTCATGTTCCGCTCCCCAGCAGCGCGGCCCGATGTTCATCGAAGTAGCGCAGGGCATCATGGATCGCGCTGATGGCTGCGCGCGAGGTGATGGTCGCGCCAGCTATTTGATCAAATTGTCCCTGATCCTTTTGCAGCGCCCATCCCGCATCAGTCGGCTCCTTGCTTGATGTGCCGATAAACGACTGTAGCCAGGTATTCGGCCAGTCACCCAGATGCCCGCCGAGTCCTGGCGTTTCGCTTTGTTTAAGGGTTTTTACACCGAGCAATTTGCCGTTGGTATCGATGGCGATCAACAGTTCGATGGCGCCCGCATAACCCTGGGTCTGACTGTGTAGCAAGATTGCGACGGTCTGGCCGCGTTTGGTCGCGCGATAGCCACCCGTCAAGGTGCTATGGCTCAAGTTCAAGTCTGCCAAGGCCAAAGGCTGCTCGAGCGGTTGATTGTCGTAGGCATCGAGTGGAAGCAAATCCAGCAGTTTGCGGCTTTCGATCAAGCGCTGCTCGCTGGCAATTTGCGCTGCAGTACTACGGTATACAACATAAGTCGCAGCGACGCCGATGACCGCCAACAGCAGCACAATAGACGCGCTGGCCGTGCGATTCATGGGCGCACCTCTGACTGGCGGCTCGCGGCAAATCGCTCCAGCGCAGGCACGCAAAGATTCATCAGCAGCACTGCGAACGCCACGCCATCCGGGTATCCACCCCAGGTTCGAATCACGTAAGTCAGCAGCCCGACACTGCCTCCGAACAGCAGACGGGCAAGCGCGCTCTTAGCGCCAGAGACCGGTTCAGTGATGATAAAGAACGCCCCCAGCATGGTCGCGCCACTGAGCAGGTGAAACAGCGGTGACCCATGCGAGTCCGACCCGGAACCGTTCCAGCACAGCAGACTGATGACAAACAGGCTGGCGAGCATGCCCACTGGCGCATGCCAGCTGAAAACGCGGCGCTGCAGCAGAAACACCCCACCGGCGAGGAACGCCAGATTCACCCATTCCACACCGTGTCCGCCCCATCGACCGAAGCCTGGATTGCTGGTGAACAACTCGTCCATGGTCAGGCTTTTATTGATGCGTAGGCTGTCCAGTACGGTGGCCTGGACCCAAGCATCCGGCGCCTGACCTGCGCCGAACACTTGTTGAAACGTTGCCGTCAGATCCAGGCCATGAGCCGGCCAATGGGTCATCGGTTGCGGGAACATCACCATGGCCAGGGCAAACCCGAGCATTGCTGGATTGAACGGGTTTTTGCCGACGCCGCCGTACACGTGCTTGCCGAACAGCAGACCCGCAGCCATGGCCGTTACCGTCAGCCACCAGGGGCAATAAGGTGGCAGGGCAGCAGCCAGCAATGTCGCACTGACCAGCGCGCTGCCGTCGCTCAGCGCAGGCTGCAGGGGCTGTCGACGCAGGTGCAGGACCGCTGCTTCGACAATCAATGCTGTGGTGGCCGCCAGAATCAGATTGATCAACATCCCCCAACCGTACAGCCAGAACAGTGCGAGCAGCCCCGGCAAAGCGGCCAGCAGCACCAGCTTCATTGCCTGTTGCAGGCGATTGTCCGGTGCCTCAAGGGGCAACATGATCTTGCACCTGGCGCTCGGCGTCTTGCAGACGGGCGCGGGCCTTGGCGAGGATTTCGGTGGGCGTGTCGGCGCGCCGTTCGAGTTTGTTGAGGTCGGCGCGGGCGTAGGCCAATTCGGTTTTCAACTGGCGAAGCTGGCTGTCGACCGGGCGTTTTTCGACGCGCACCAGGTCAGGCAACGGCTGATCGCTTGTAGCTTCGGCTGCGTGCAGGGCCTGTTCGGCATCGCGCAGTGCTTGTTCCAGCGCGGCGATCTGTTCGGGCGCCGCTTCGGCGGTTTGGGCTTTTTTCAGTTCGGCACGACGCATTGCCAACTGGATTTTTGCCCGTTTCAAGTCGGCATCTTTCGCCGGGACCGTGACTGCCGGGGCAGGCGGGGCGCTGCTTTCAAGTATCGCCAAGGCCTCCTCAGCCGCGTCGAACTGCTGCTGCAACACGATCAATTGTGCCTGCTGCTCGAACGTCGGCGGATGACCGAAGGCTTTCAACGTTTTGTGCAGTTGCGCGCGGCTCATCGCTACATCGATTTTGGCTTTCTTCAGCGCCGCGTCTACGGTGGCGGCTTTCTGCGCACGCACGCGTTCCAGTGCCGCCTGCACCGGATCGGTCGCGGTCCCTTGAGGCTGCGCCGCCCGTTTCGCCCGCGCTTCACGCTCAGCCTGTTTCTGTTGTTCTTCGCGGTGCAAGCGATCGTTTCGGCGCTCGAAGCGTTGACGCGCGTGATCGCGTTTGGCCGCGCGCGCGCGCTGCTCGTCGAGACTGACGGCGAGGCCGCCCACCACCGGCAACGTGCCCGGCGACAATGGATGCATTTCGATGCAATCCACCGGGCACGGTGCGACACACAGATCGCAACCAGTGCACTCGTCGACGATGACCGTGTGCATCAGTTTCGCCGCGCCGACGATCGCGTCGATCGGGCAGGCCTGAATGCACTTGGTGCAGCCAATGCATTCGGCTTCACGGATAAACGCCACTTGCGGCGGTGCCGAGCCGCGACTGATGTCCAGTTCCAGCACCGGCACTTTCAACAGTTCAGCCAGCGCCGCGATGGTTTCGTCACCGCCCGGCGGGCACTTGTTGATCGGCTCGCCCTCGGCGATACCTTGTGCGTACGGTTTGCATCCGGGATGACCGCACTTGCCGCATTGGGTCTGCGGCAGGAGGGCATCGATGCGTTGAATCAGACTCATGTTTTGATCAGTCCACTGAATCCGAGAAAAATCACTGCGATCAGTCCGGCGCCGATCAGATCAATCGGTAGGCCACGAAAGGGCAGGGGAATATCGTTGTCGGCCGTGCGCTCGCGCAAATCGCTGAAGAGGCTCAGCACCAGCCAGAAACCCAGCCCGGCGCCAAGACTTAGCGCTATTGCCTGCGGCAGGCCTTGATCGTTTTGCGCGTTGATCAGTGCCAGCCCGAGCACTCCGGCATTGCCCAGCAACAATGGCCATAGCCCGTCGAAAGGCAGACCGGGAAAGCCGCCGGACAACAGTTTCAGCAGCGGTGCGATCAGCAACACACTCAATGGCAGAAACACGAACAGCCGCAGTGCTTCAAGGTGAAGCGGCACCAGTAGCCAATGCCAGATCCCGTAACCGGTTACACCCACAACCAACATCAGGCACAACGTCGCCAGTCCCAGCGCATGCACCTGGCGACGACTGCCCGCCAGCAGCGGATCGACGCCCAGGGGCCAGTGCAACACGAAGTTGTTAAGCAGCGCAGCACTGATAAGCGTAAGCACGAGTTCGGTCATGGTTCTGCCAGAGAAACGGGCGGCTATCTCATAAGGTTAGGCATTATCCGGCAGCCACGCAGGGTGGGCCAGATATGAAAAATCCCACCGGCATGCGGGGCACGCCGGTGGGATCGATTTGTTGCAGAGCCTTACTTGATGCGTTGACCCGGCTTGGCGCCGCTGTCCGGGCTCAGCAGGTAGATTTCTTCACCGCCAGGGCCGGCGGCCATCACCATGCCTTCGGAGATACCGAACTTCATTTTCCGTGGCTTGAGGTTGGCGATCATCATGGTCAGGCGCCCGTCGAGTTTCGACGGATCCGGGTAAGCGCTCTTGATCCCGGAGAACACGTTGCGTTGCTCGTCACCGATGTCCAGGGTCAGGCGCAGCAGCTTGTCAGCACCTTCGACGTGTTCGGCTTTGACGATCAGTGCGACGCGCAGGTCGATCGCGGCAAAGGCGTCGAAGTCGATTTCCGGCGACAGCGGATCCTTGGCCAGTTCGCCATTGCCGGCCGGGGCGGCGGCGCCGGTGTCGGTCTGGCTGGCGGTCAGGTCTTCTTTCGAGGCATCGCTCATGGCTTGCACTTTTACCGGGTCGATGCGGGTCATCAACGGTTTGAATTCGTTCAACTGGTGGTTGGCCAGCAGCGTGGTATGGTCGTTCCAGGTCAGCGGGGCGACGTTGAGGAACGCCTCGGCATCGGCGGCCAGCAGCGGCAACACCGGTTTGAGGAAGATTACCAGTTGGCGGAACAGGTTGATGCCGGTGGCGCAGATCGCCTGGACTTCATCCTGCTTGCCTTCCTGTTTATTCAACGACCACGGGGCCTTGTCGGCGATCCAGGCGTTGGCGCGGTCGGCCAAGGCCATGGTTTCACGCATGGCACGGGCAAAGTCGCGGGCTTCATAAGCATCGGCAATGCTTGGCGCTGCAGCGAGGAAAGCCTCGGTCAGCTCTGGCGCAGCGTTTTGGTCGACCAGCAGGCCCGCGTTGCCTTTTTGAATGAAACCGGCGCAACGGCTGGCAATGTTGACCACTTTGCCGACCAGGTCGGAGTTGACCTTCTGCACGAAGTCTTCGAGGTTCAGGTCGAGGTCATCGACGCCACGGCCCAGCTTGGCCGCGTAGTAGTAGCGCAGGTATTCCGGCGACAGGTGATCCAGATACGTACGGGCCTTGATGAAGGTGCCGCGCGACTTGGACATTTTCTGGCCGTTGACGGTCAGGTAGCCGTGCACGTTGATGCCGGTCGGCTTGCGGTAGCCCGCGCCTTCGAGCATCGCTGGCCAGAACAGCGCGTGGAAGTTGACGATGTCCTTGCCGATGAAATGGTACAGCTCGGCGGTGGAATCCTTGGCCCAGAACGCGTCGAAATCCAGCTCCGGCGTGCGGTCGCAGAGGTTCTTGAAGCTGGCCATGTAGCCGATCGGCGCGTCCAGCCACACGTAGAAATACTTGCCCGGCTCGCCCGGGATCTCGAAACCGAAGTACGGCGCATCGCGGGAGATGTCCCACTGCTGCAGGCCGGCGTCCAGCCATTCGGCGATCTTGTTGGCCACGGCGTCTTGCAGTGTGCCGCTGCGGGTCCAGGTCTGCAGCATTTGCTGAAAGTCTGGCAGTTTGAAGAAGAAGTGCTGGGAATCCTTGAGCACCGGGGTGGCGCCAGAGATCGCCGACTTCGGATCCTTCAGATCGGTCGGGGCGTAGGTTGCACCGCATTTCTCGCAGTTGTCGCCGTACTGGTCTTCAGTGCCGCATTTCGGGCAGGTGCCCTTGATGAAGCGGTCGGCCAGGAACATTTTCTTTTCCGGGTCGAAATACTGGGTGATCGAGCGTTGGGCAATGTGCCCGGCGTCACGCAGCTTGATGTAGATCTGACTCGACAGCTCACGGTTTTCTTCGGCGTGAGTGGAGTGGAAGTTGTCGAAATCGACCAGGAACTCGGCAAAGTCGGCGCTGTGTTCAGCCTGTACATTGGCGATCAGTTGTTCCGGGGTGATGCCTTCCTTTTCCGCGCGCAGCATGATCGCCGAACCGTGGGCGTCGTCGGCGCAGACATAAATGCACTGGTTGCCGCGATGCTTCTGGAAGCGCACCCACATATCGGTCTGGATATATTCCAGCATATGGCCAAGGTGAATCGAACCGTTGGCGTAGGGCAGGGCGCTGGTGACGAGGATCTTGCGTGGTTCGGACATGTGGGGCTTCGCTACTTGATGAAACGGAGGTCGGCCACTATAAAGCGCTGGCGCATATTTTTCACCCTGTGCGCCTGTTTCATTGGATGAGCAGACGGAAAAAATCCCAGCCTGCGGCAGCTCCTGCAGATGTACGTCGATCTCCTGCAGGAGCTGCCGAAGGCTGCGATCTTTTTCAGGTACGATACCCGGCATCTATTCCCAGTCTTGTTATCGGAGTTGCCCATGAGCGCCGTCACTCGCGCAGCGGTGGAAGCCGTCCTCAGCCAATACACCGACCCCTACCTTAACCAGGATCCGGTCAGCGCCGGTTGCGTGAAGCACATCGAGATCGTCGGTGATCGCGTCAACGTGCAGCTGGAAATCGGTTACGCCGCCGGCCTGTTCAAGAGCGGCTGGGCGCAACTGCTGCAACTGGCCATTGAAAACCTCGACGGCGTGGTGATCGCCAAGGTTGAAGTGAACAGCGTGATCGCCGCGCACAAGGCGCAGGCGCAGATTCCCGGGCTGGCCAACGTCAAGAACGTGGTCGCCGTAGCGTCCGGCAAGGGCGGCGTGGGCAAATCGACCACCGCCGCCAACCTCGCCCTGGCCCTGGCCCGTGAAGGCGCCAAGGTCGGCATTCTCGACGCCGATATCTACGGCCCGAGCCAAGGCATCATGTTCGGCATTCCCGAGCGCACCCGTCCGGAGGTCAAGGACCAGAAGTGGTTTGTGCCGCTCAAGGCGCACGGCGTGGAAGTCATGTCGATGGCGTTCCTGACCGACGACAACACGCCGATGGTCTGGCGTGGGCCGATGGTTTCCGGGGCGTTGCTGCAACTGGTCACGCAAACCGCGTGGGGCGATCTGGATTATCTGGTCATCGACATGCCGCCCGGCACTGGCGATATCCAGCTGACCCTGGCGCAGAAAGTCCCGGTGGCTGGCGCGGTAATCGTCACCACACCACAGGATCTGGCCTTGCTCGACGCGCGCAAAGGCGTGGAAATGTTCCGCAAGGTCAACATTCCGGTGCTGGGCGTGGTGGAAAACATGGCCGTGCACATCTGCTCGAACTGCGGGCATGCCGAGCATCTGTTCGGTGAGGGCGGTGGTGAGAAACTGGCGACCCAGTACGGCGTCGAACTGCTGGCTTCACTGCCGCTGTCGATGCTGATTCGCGAGCAGGCCGATGGCGGCAAGCCAACGGTGATTGCCGAGCCGGACAGCCAGATTGCCATGGTCTATCAGGAACTGGCCCGCCATGTCGGCGCGCGGATTGTGTTGCAGGAAGCGGCGACGCCGGCGATGCCGAACATCACCATCAGCGACGATTAAATCTATCTGTAAACGCCGGGCAAAACTGTGGGAGCGACGCTGCGACGATTCGACCTGCTCGCGAAAGCGGAGTGTCATTCAACTCATTAGTTGGCTGATCCACCGCATTCGCGAGCAGGTCGAATCGTCGCACCGTCGCTCCCACATTTGGTTTTGTAGTGTGGGTTAGATGCGCAGCCCGCCATCCATCTCCAGAATCCGCCCGGTGTAGTAGTCGTTTTCGAAAATATACGCCGCCGAATGGGCGATCTCTTCCGGCTTGCCCATGCGCTTGAGCGGGATCCCCGAAGTCATCTTCTCCAGCGCTTCCGGCTTCATGCCCAGGGTCATCTCAGTTTCAATGAAGCCCGGGGCAATCCCCGCCACACGAATGCCATATCGCGCCAGTTCTTTCGCCCATGTCACCGTCGCCGCCGCTACACCGGCCTTGGCCGCCGAATAGTTGGTCTGGCCAACGTTGCCTGCACGCGAGATCGACGAGATATTGATGATCGCGCCGCTGGTCTTCAGCTCAACCATTTTTGCCGCCACTTCACGGGTGCAGAGGAACACGCCGGTCAGGTTGACGTCGATGACGGCCTGCCACTGTGCCAGGCTCATCTTGGTCATTTCGCCGTCCTTGACCTTGAGCAGCAGGCCATCACGGAGGATCCCGGCGTTGTTGATCAGGCCGTGGATCGCGCCGAAGTCGGCGGCGACCTGGGCGACCATGTGTTCGACCTGCTCTTCATTGGCGACGTTGCACAGATAGCTGCGCGCCTCGACGCCCTTGGCTTTGCAGGCCGCGACCGCGTCGTCGAGTTTTTCCTGATTGAGGTCGACCAGCGCAAGCTTGGCGCCTTTGCCGGCGAAATACTCGGCCATCGAGCGGCCCAAACCCTGGCAACCGCCAGTGATAATGATTACTTTGTCGTTGAGTTGCATTCGCATGCCCCGATAGCAGGTCTGAGTAGTTTTTTGTTTTCAGCGACTCCCGATCTGCACCGGCCGTGGCAGGGTTGCACATGAGAATTGCCCGCTGGCGTGACTGGGACTTGATCCCGGACGCCCGTCCGTTTTTTCGACGGATACTATTTAAGGAGTCATAAATTGAGCGTTGAAGTGGCGAAGAATGCCCGAGAATTGCTTCTCAAGGAATACCGTGGAGTGCTGTCGACCCACTCCAAATCGATGCCCGGTTTTCCTTTTGGCTCCGTGGTGCCGTACTGCCTGGACGAGCAGGGTCGGCCGCTGATCCTGATCAGCCGCATCGCCCAGCACACCCACAACCTCCAAAAAGACCCGAAATGCTCGATGCTCGTCGGCGAGCGCGAGGCAGATGATGTGCAAGCCGTTGGTCGCCTGACCTATCTGGCGGAGGCGCAAAAGCTCGAAGACGTTGCCGCGATCGAAGCCGCCGCCGAGCGTTACTACCGTTATTTCCCCGATTCGCAGAACTATCACAAGGCCCATGATTTTGACTTCTGGGTGCTGAACCCGGTACGTCACCGCTACATCGGCGGTTTCGGCGCGATTCACTGGGTCGATCAACTGACCCAGGCCAATCCGTTTGCCGGCAAGGCTGAAATCAGCATGGTCGAACACATGAACAGCGACCACGCCAAAGCCATCGCGCACTACGTCGACCTGGCCGGTCTGCCGAAAACCGTGCCGGCGCAACTGGCCGGGATCGACACCGAGGGCATGCACCTGCGCATCGGTCAGGCGTTGTACTGGCTGCCGTTCCCGGCACCTTGTAATACGCCGACACAAGTGCGCGAAGCCTTGGTTTCTCTGGCTCACGCCGAGGTCTGGCCAAAAAATGAGGTGGCTGGTGCTTGAATTCACGAAAGGGCGACGTCATCTAAGGCTTACTGCAAGGCATTTCTTGCGTTGAGGAAACTTTGATGCGCCCTTTTCTGTTGCTCTTTCTGCTGTTTCCGGTGCTGGAGCTGTTCGTATTCGTCAAAGTGGCAGGGGCTATCGGGTTTTTCCCGGCCCTGCTGCTGATCATTGTCGGCTCGATGTTCGGCATTTTCGTGCTGCGCGTCGCCGGTCTGGCCACTGCATTGCGTGCCCGTGAAAGCCTGAACCGCGGCGAACTGCCCGCGCAAACCATGCTCGAAGGGCTGATGCTGGCTCTGGCCGGTGGCCTGTTGATCCTGCCAGGCTTCATCAGCGATGTGGTCGGTCTGGTCATGTTGTTGCCAGTCAGCCGTCGATTGCTGGCGAACAAAATGCGCCAGCGCGCTGAAGAACAGGCCATGCGCCAGCGTGCGTTCGCCGATGACCTGCAACCCCGTGGCGGTCCTGCACCGCGCCAGCCTCTGGGCCGCGAGGGTGATGTGATCGAAGGCGAGTTCGAACACCGCGACAACAAGTAACTGCTCTATCTACACGGCACCTTCGGGTGCCGTGTTCGTTTATGGGCTGCTTTTGTGCAACACATCGGTGAAAAATTTTTCGCCTCGCCCTTGTAATCAGCTTATGCGCCCTTATGTATCGGTCACCGAAAGGTTTCCGGTATTTGAACCGGACAGACTTCCGCGGTTCGCTCGACGAATCGCAACCGGCGCAGGCCGGATTTGTTAAACCCGCCGGGACTACACCGGCCGATGAAAACCACAATTAGGAGAGATCGACAATGAAGCTTCGTCCTCTGCATGACCGCGTCGTAATCCGTCGCAGCGAAGAAGAAAAGAAAACCGCTGGCGGTATCGTCCTGCCAGGTTCGGCTGCTGAAAAAGCCAACCACGGTGTGATTCTCGCTGTAGGCCCGGGCAAAGCTCTGGAAAACGGCGAAGTGCGCGCACTGTCCGTTAAAGAAGGCGACAAGGTTGTGTTCGGTCCTTACTCCGGCAGCAACACAGTGAAAGTCGACGGCGAAGACCTGCTGGTAATGAGCGAGAACGAAATCCTCGCTGTTATCGAAGGCTGATAACCCCGTTCATTTTCCCGCTACTACAAAGTATTTAAGGAATATCGATCATGGCTGCTAAAGAAGTTCTGTTTGGCGATTCCGCCCGTAAAAAAATGCTCAAGGGCGTCAACGTCCTGGCTGACGCAGTAAAAGCGACCCTGGGCCCGAAAGGCCGTAACGTGATCATCGAGAAGAGCTTCGGCGCTCCGACCATCACCAAGGACGGCGTTTCCGTCGCCAAAGAAATCGAACTCGAAGATCGCTTCGAAAACATGGGCGCGCAGCTGGTCAAAGACGTTGCCTCCCGTGCCAACGATGACGCTGGTGACGGTACTACCACCGCTACCGTTCTGGCTCAGTCGATCGTCAACGAAGGCCTGAAAGCCGTCGCTGCCGGCATGAACCCGATGGACCTGAAGCGCGGTATCGACAAAGCGACCATCGCTATCGTCAAAGAGCTGAAGAACCTGTCCAAGCCATGCGCTGACACCAAGGCAATCGCTCAGGTAGGCACCATCTCCGCCAACTCCGACAACTCCATCGGCGACATCATTGCCGAAGCCATGGAAAAAGTCGGTAAAGAAGGCGTGATCACCGTTGAAGAAGGCACTGGCCTGGAAAACGAACTGTCGGTTGTTGAAGGCATGCAGTTCGACCGTGGCTACCTGTCCCCGTACTTCGTCAACAAGCCAGAGACCATGGTTGCCGAGCTGGACAGCCCGCTGATCCTGCTGGTCGACAAAAAGATCTCGAACATCCGTGAAATGCTGCCAGTGCTGGAAGCCGTTGCCAAAGCCGGCCGTCCACTGCTGATCGTTTCCGAAGACGTTGAAGGCGAAGCCCTGGCGACTCTGGTTGTGAACAACATGCGTGGCATCGTCAAAGTCGCAGCCGTCAAGGCGCCAGGCTTCGGCGACCGTCGCAAGGCCATGCTGCAGGACATCGCAGTTCTGACCGGCGGTACCGTTATCTCCGAAGAGATCGGCCTGAGCCTGGAAGCCGCTACCCTGGAAAACCTGGGCAGCGCCAAGCGTGTGACCATTTCCAAGGAAAACACCATCATCGTTGACGGTGCCGGTGCAGATTCCGACATCCAGGCGCGTATCGCTCAGATCCGTGCTCAGGTTGCTGAAACTTCCTCGGACTACGACCGTGAAAAACTGCAAGAGCGTCTGGCCAAGCTGTCCGGCGGCGTTGCAGTGATCAAGGTTGGCGCTGGTTCCGAAGTTGAAATGAAAGAGAAGAAGGCCCGCGTTGAAGACGCCCTGCACGCAACCCGTGCAGCCGTTGAAGAAGGCGTGGTACCTGGCGGTGGCGTTGCGCTGATCCGCGCTTTGCAAACCCTGGTTGACCTGAAAGGCGACAACGCTGATCAGGACGTGGGTATCGCTGTGCTGCGTCGCGCTGTTGAAGCACCGCTGCGTCAGATCGCTGCCAACAGCGGCGACGAGCCAAGCGTTGTCGTCAACGAAGTCAAGAACGGCAAAGGTAACTTCGGTTACAACGCTGCGACTGGCGAATACGGCGACATGATCGAAATGGGCATCCTGGACCCAACCAAGGTGACTCGTTCCGCTCTGCAAGCGGCATCGTCGATCGGCGGTCTGATCCTGACCACCGAAGCAGCTGTAGCTGACGCGCCGAAGAAAGACGGCGCTGCAGGCGGCGGCATGCCAGACATGGGCGGCATGGGTGGCATGGGCGGCATGATGTAAGCCAGCCTTACCCCTGTAACGCAAAACCCCGCTGGCGCAAGCCAGCGGGGTTTTTTATTGCCCAAATTTCAGCTTCACACCAATCCCCTGTGGGAGCGAGCCTGCTCGCGAAGGCGTCGGATCAGCCAACATTAATGTTGAATGACACACCGCATTCGCGAGCAGGCTAGCTCCCACAATTGGATTTATATGTCAGGCGCTGACCGGTTGTGCCTTGACCACGGCCTCGGTTTTCACCGCCGGGCGATACAGCACCCAGTAATACGACCCCAGGCAAATCAGCCAGCAGAAAATCGCCGTCCACACGTTGTGCGAAAAGAAGTGCGCACCCTGCATCATCCGGCTGATCGAAAACACCGAACCCAGCGCAAAGGCAAAGATAAACGCCTGACGGGCCAGACGCGGACGGCGATCACGCAGGACAAAGAACAGCGCAAACAAGGTGAACCCCGTCGCCGCATGACCACCAGGCCAGCAACGGCCAGGTTTGTCGGTTTGTGGACGATGTTCCATCAGTTTGCTGTAGGTTTCATGGCCGCCAAATTGCTCCAGGCTCCATGGGCACTGCACCGCCGTTACGGCTTTGACCGGGGTGACGAACGAGGTCGCCAGGCCCAGCGACAGCACCAGACAACCCAGTTCGCGCTTGAACGGTTTCAGTCTGCCGACGAAGAACGAGCCGAGAAACCCCAGCACCGCAAACACCGAAAACGCGATCACCACCTGCTTGGCGCGATCGTGCAGGATGTCTTCCAGGAAAAAACTGTGGCGGCCAATGAAGTCGCCGGCCACCGGGTCATAGAACAACCGCGCCAGCACCATGTCCAGGTCGGTCATTTCCAGCAGAATCAGGCTTATCGCCGCGATGATTGGAATACCCAGATACAGCCACAGATTCAGCGGGCGAGGGGTAGGGCGTACAACACTTGATGACATGTCGGATCCTGAACAAAAGAAAACGCCCCGGGGCATCAGCCCGGGGCGTTTCAATTAACGTTCGCTGACTTGTGGAACACCCTCCTTGGGTGCTTTCCAGGCAAGCAGCTGTTGCTTGAAGCCATAACTGGCGGTTTGGTAATAGGTGATGGCGCGGCTGATCAACGGATCATCGCTGGAGGCCCGCGATTCGCGGCTCTCGGTCAGCGCATCGTCATGCCGACGCAAGCCTTGGCGCGGGCTGAGGATCGCCAGATCCTTGCCGTCAAACAGGCCCAGATGCTGGTAGTTGCCGACCACGACGCGTGGTGGCAGTGGGTTGTCCTGTAGCAGGTTGCGCCCGAAGAAAGTCGACTCGTAATCCATGTTCAACAAGCCCAGCAGCGTCGGTGCCAGGTCGATCTGGCTCGCCAGTTGGCCATTCTCGCGAGGCTCGATCAGCTTCGGTGCATAAATGAACAGCGGAATTTGATAGTTGGCAATCGGCAAGTCTTCTTTACCGGCGCTGCCCGCCGTGTGATCGGCGACGAAGATGAAGATCGTGTTGTCGAACCACGGTTTTTGCCGCGCCTGGTCGAGGAACTGGCCAATCGCATAGTCGGTGTATTTCACCGCGCCATCGCGACCGTTACCGGATTTGATGTCGATCCGGTCGTCCGGGTAGGTGTAGGGACGATGGTTGGAGGTGGTCATCAACTGCAACAGAAACGGTTGCTGTTTGGCATAGTCGGCATCGGCCAGCTTCAGCGTCTGTTTGTACAGATCCTCGTCGGCCATGCCCCAGGCGTTCTTGAAGTGAATCTCGGTTTCATCAACGCTGCTCTGGTCGACCACCCGATAGCCGTTGCCACTGAAGAACGCGTTCATGTTGTCGAAGTAGCCGCGCCCACCGTAAACGAACACGCTGTCGTAACCCACCGCGCTGAGTTGCTGGCCAAGGCTGGCAAAACCGCTCTCGCGACCGATACGCTTGACGATCGAACGCCCCGGGGTTGGTGGGATGGCCAGTGTGATGGCTTCCAGGCCGCGGTCGGTGCGGGTGCCGGTGGCGTAGAAATTGCTGAAATACAGGCTCTGTTTACGCAGCGCATCCAGATTGGGCGTCAGGTCGCGTTTGTCGCCGTTACTGCCCAGGTATTTGGCGCTGAGGCTTTCGATGGTGACCAGGACGATGTTGGGTGTACGCGCAGTGCCGGGATTGTCGATCATCCGGCGGATGTCCTGTGGGTCCTGACCGATGAAGCGCGCGTTGGGCTCGCTCAGTTCGGCGCGAATCTGTCGGGCGACCACCTCGGGCGTGTGGCTGCTGTAGAACTGCGTGTAATCCAGTTCGTTGTTCCGGAACGCGGCGAAGAACTGATACGGGCCGTTGCTGGCCAGTTCGTTCTGATAGGCATTGCCACCTTGCGCACGTGGCGCATCCTGGCTGAGCAGTTGCAGGCTCAGACCGGCAATAATCAACAGCCCCAGGGCATTGAGCAGGCGCCCACGCAGCGGCGGCAATGGCGCATTCAGCGCGGCATTGAACGGTTTGCGCAGGGCAAAACCGAGCGCGACGGCCAGCAACGCCAGAATGCTCAGCAGCGTGCCGATCGGGTAAGACTCCAGCACGTTGTTCAGCACTTCGTCGGAATACACCAGATAGTCGACCGCGATGAAGTTGAAGCGCACACCGAACTCGTCCCAGAACAGCCACTCGGCCACCGCCACGAACAGCATGGCGAACAGGCTGACGGTCAGCAGCCCTTGCAGAAACCAGCGATGGCCACGGCGGCGCCACAGGGCCGGCGGGCAGAGCAACAGGTACAGGCCCATCGGCAACGCCGCATAGGCAAGAAACCCCAAGTCATACAGCAAGCCGATGCCAAACAGCGAAAGCGTGCCACCGCCGGCCTCATCCAGATGAGTCAGCAACAGAACGGTTCGAGTCAGGAGAAATACCAGCAGCCACACACCGGTGACCAGCAACAGAAGGCGCACAGGCGCCGTCTTGAAAAAGTCCATTGTCTACATTCCTTATATCTAATGGCGCGAGAGTCTCGCGTTGTCACTGTAGTCAGGTTGTGAACCAATAGTGAAAAACTCGTTAAGGTTTGAATTTGCTTGAGAGAGTTGATTTACGATGCTTTCAGCCCTAGCTCTGAGCTGGCGATGGCCTTAAGCTGCGCGAGCCATGACGGCCGTTACTGTGTACGGAGGAGTGCCCATGCGAATTCTATTGGTTGAAGACAACCGCGATATCCTCGCCAATCTGGCCGATTACCTGGGGCTCAAAGGCTATACCGTCGATTGCGCCCAGGACGGTCTGTCGGGCCTGCACCTGGCGGCCACCGAGCATTACGACCTGATCGTGCTCGACATCATGTTGCCCGGCATCGATGGCTACACCCTGTGCAAACGTCTGCGTGAAGACGCCCGTCGGGACACGCCAGTGATCATGCTGACCGCTCGCGATCAACTGGACGATCGTCTCCAGGGTTTCAAGTCCGGGGCTGACGATTACCTGGTCAAACCCTTCGCCTTGTCCGAGCTGGCCGCGCGCGTCGAAGCAGTGATGCGTCGGACCCAGGGTGGCGGGCGCCGGGCGTTGCAGGTCGGTGATCTGAGCTATGATCTCGACACGCTCGAGGTTACCCGCGAAGGCAAACTGCTGAAGCTCAATCCGGTCGGCCTCAAGCTGCTGGCGGTGTTGATGCAGAAGAGCCCGCACGTACTGCGCCGGGAAATTCTCGAAGAAGCGCTGTGGGGCGATGATTGCCCGGACAGCGACAGCCTGCGCAGCCACGTCCACCAATTGCGTCAGGTGATCGATAAACCGTTTGCCAAGCCATTGCTGCAAACCGTGCACGGCGTCGGTTATCGCTTGGCCGAGGGCCGCGATGGAGTTTAAGCAAAGCCTTTCCCAGCGGATCATCATTGCCTTTGCGCTGATGAGCGCGCTGGTCGCGGGGGCCTTTGCCATGGGCATCGTCGCGACCGTGCACCTGGTGGAAGAAAAATTGATTTCGGCGGGGCTGGGCGGCGATCTGCAACGGCTTCTGCTGATGGACAACGTTTCGGACTGGAGCCATCGCCCGGAACCCGACCAGTTGTTCTATTTCAGTGGCGGCCCGGGCGATTTCGAGCTGCCCAAGGACCTGCGTCACCTCGATTCGGGTTTCCATGAAGTGTTCCGCGAGCAGCTGTCGTATCACGCGATGGTCGAGGTCGTCGACGGTCGGCGTTATGTGCTGCTGCAGGATCAAAGTGATTTCGAAGAGCGCGAGCGGGTGCTGTTTGCCGTGGTGCTGGTCGGCTTCGTGCTCAGTCTGGCCCTGGCGGTATTCCTCGGGTGGGTGCTGGCGCGCAAGGTAATGGCGCCGGTGGTGCGCCTGGCCCGGCAGGTACGCCATCGCGATCAGTTGCTCGGTCTGGCGCCGCCGCTGGCACCGGATTACGCGGCAGACGAAGTGGGCGAACTGGCGGTGGCGTTCGATGCCACGCTGGGGCGTCTGCGTCAGGCGCTGACACGTGAAAGATTGTTCACCAGCGATGTCAGTCATGAGTTGCGCACGCCGTTGATGGTATTGGCCAGCTCCTGTGAACTGCTGATGGAAAACCCGGCCATCGATCAGCGTGGGCGCAATCAGGTCGAGCGCATTGCCCGGGCCAGTGAGGAAATGCGCGAGCTGGTGCAGACCTTCCTGATGCTCGCCCGCTCTCAACGCGAAGATGCTGGTTCGGCGCCGCAACAGAATCTCGCTCAAGTCGCGGACAGCTTGTTGTGCGTGTGGCGTGAGCCGATCGAAAGCAAAAGGCTGACCTTGCAGTTCGAGCCGGGAAATCCGCCGACCACGTGCTACAACGCAACGTTGTTGACCGCGGTGATGGGCAACCTGTTGCGCAACGCTTGTCACTACACCGAGAAGGGCTTCATTCGCCTGACACTGACGGCGAACGGCTTTGTGGTGGAAGACTCCGGTGTCGGCATTCCGGAAGAAAAACGCGAAGCCATGTTCGAACCTTTCGTGCGTGGCAGCGAAAAGCGTGGCGAAGGCCTGGGGTTGGGATTGTCGCTGGTGCAGCGGATCTGCGAGAACCAGGGCTGGACCGTCAGCCTGAGCACGATGGAACCCAATGGCTGCCGCTTCGAGGTGGATCTGGGCAAAATCTGACGCACGGAGTGGCTCGATGCTACTCCCTCCTACCTGTCTAATTCCTGTATAACGCTGTAATAATTTGTCTGTTTACCGGACATTTTTTTCACAAATGGATGACCTGACGCTGACACGCCGCTCCTTAAGGTGGTGATATCAGCAATTCAGGAGTCCAGGTGATGGCCGGTCCGATCAAACTCGATTTTTCCGAGAAGTACGACGATCAACACGCGCAGAAATACCTGCGCAAGCACAAAGAAAGCCTTGGACGGCGTCTCTCCCACTGGCGTGACGAACAGCTGGCCCGCAAGGCGCTGGCGTCGGTGGGTGAACCGGGACTGGTGCTGGATCTGCCTTGCGGTGCCGGGCGTTTCTGGCCGTTGTTGGGCGAAAAGGCCAACCGGGTGATTATCGGCGCGGACAATTCCGAGTCGATGATCAAGACGGCCATGGAGTCGCAACCGGCGGATGTAGTGAAACGGGTACAACCCTTGCACACATCTGCCTTCGACATTGCCTTGCCTGACAACGCCGTCGACAGCATTTTCTGTATGCGTCTGCTCCACCACATCGGTGAAGCCGAGCATCGCCGGGCGATTCTGCGCGAATTCGAGCGCGTTACCCGGGACAGTGTGATCGTTTCGCTGTGGGTTGATGGCAATTTCAAAGCCTGGAAACGCCAGCGAGCCGAGCGCAACCGTGACAAACGCGAGTATCAGAATCGCTTTGTGTTACCGGCCGCTACGGTGGAAAAGGAGTTCGAGGAAGCAGGTTTTCGGATTCAGGAACAACTGGACTTTATTCCGCTCTACGCCATGTGGCGGGTTTACGTATTACGCAAGAGGTAACAGGATGGCAGTGCAATTTGCAGCAGAAACGGATGTCGCTCCGCAAGATCGCTTTGACTTTTACTGGAACCAGCGCGGCGAGTGGGTGGAAGAACCCAATGTTCGACGTGGCGGGGAAAGTGGCGTGCAAAGGGTCGTGGGGCGCGATGGTCAACTGCTGTATGCCAAGCGCCAGACCGGTCACATCTATCGCAGTTGGTTGCACCCTTTTGGCCGTCCTACTGTTTTGCGTGAACTTGATGCGCTGACCGGCGTGAGCAAGCTCGGTGTGCGCGTGCCGCAAATCGTTTTCTGCGGCGCTCAGCCTGATCCGCAGCACAAATGGCGCGCTCTGCTGGTCACCAAGTCCCTGGACGGTTTCCAGGAACTGGAACATTGGCTGGCGGCTGCCGGCGGTCGCGATCAGTGCGGTGATGTGGTTTATGAGCGCGTGCTCAAGGACCTCGCCGAGAACCTGGCGCGCATGCACAAGGGCCGTTGGCAGCACAGCTGCATCTACATCAAACACGTGTTTGTGCGTGTGACGGGCGAAGGCGAGTCGGCCAAGGTCGAAGTCGCGTTGATCGATCTGGAGAAATGCCGCCAGCGTCTGACCGCCTATCGCGCCGCTTCCCACGACATGAAGCAATTGCGCCGCCATTCGTCGTTCCGCGACACGGACTGGAAAAAACTCGTCTACTTTTATGAGACGGCGTTTGGCAGCGCTATCAAAGGTTTATAGCGATGAAACTAGAAATTGCACGAGGTTTGTTTTTGGTTGGAGCCTTGGCAGTTGCGTCATTGGCGGTGGCTGCCTGGGAGCAGCCCCGCATGCAGGTAGTGGGCTCGTCCGTAGACGACGCCCACTGCGCAGTCCCACGGGTGGCAAAAGCCTCCGTGGCGACCAAACCCGATCATGATCTGTTGTTGTTCATGTTCGGACTTTCTCAAGGGATGAGGCCGCAGAGTTGAACCGATTGAAGCCCACATAAAAGGCCTCGCAGATGCGAGGCCTTTTTTTATGCGCGGATTTTATGGATAAACGCCAACCAAATGTGGGAGCGAGCTTGCTCGCGAAGGCGGTGTGTCAGGCACTATAAGTATTAACTGAAAGACCGCTTTCGCGAGCAAGCTCGCTCCCACAGGGTTATGCGGTTTGTTTGGGATCGGGTTTCGCCAGCAGGGTGTAAACGCACGGCAACACAAACAGCGTAAACAACGTGCCAATCGACATCCCCGTGGCAATCACCATGCCGATATCAAACCGACTGACCGCGCCGGCACCCGTGGCGAGAATCAACGGCACCATGCCAAACACCATCGCCGCCGTGGTCATCAACACCGGGCGTAAACGAATCGCTGCCGCTTCCTCAACGGCTTCACGCGCCGTCAGGCCTTTATCCTTGCGCAATTGGTTGGCGAACTCGACGATCAGAATCCCGTGTTTACTGATCAGCCCGATCAGCGTCACCAACCCGACCTGGGTATAGATGTTCATGCTCGACCAGCCGAGGAATAGCGGTATCAGCGCGCCGCAGATCGACAACGGCACCGTCACCAGGATCACCAGCGGATCGCGGAAGCTTTCGAATTGCGCCGCCAGCACCAGAAAGATAATCGCCAGCGCCAGCGCGAAGGTTACCCACAGGGCACTGCCTTCCTGCACGAACTGTCGCGATGCGCCGCCGTAGTCGAAAGCAAACCCGGCCGGTGCTTCTTCGCTGGCAATCTGCAACACGGTGTCGATGGCTTCACCCATGCTCACCAACGGGAAACCGGAGATCTTCGCGGCGTTAAGTTGCTGGAACTGATTGAGCTGGCGCGGTCGAGCGCGGTCGCTGACCTTGATCAGCGTCGACAGCGGCAATAACTCGCCCTGAGTGTTTTTCACGTAGTAGTTGTTCAGCCAGTCCGGGTTATCGCGATAGGGGCGTTCGACCTGGGCAATGACCTTGTAGCTGCGCCCATCAATGGTGAAACGGTTGATTTCCGCCTCGCCCAACAGCGTCGCCAGCGTGCCACCGAGATCCTGCATCGACACGCCCATCTGCGCTGCTTTGGCGCGGTCAATATCGACCACCACCTCGGGTTTGTCGAACGCCAGATCGAGATCGACGAAGGCGAACTTGCCCGACTCCATCGCGCGCTTCTTGATCCGGTCAGCCACTTGCAGCAGCAGTTCATAGTCGTTGGCGGTGTTGACCACGAACTCGAACGGCAGGCCTTCACCGGTGCCGGGCAGGGAGGGCAGGTTGAAACCAAAGATCTGCAAGCCCGGAATGCCTTCCAGTTTGCCTTGTACCTCGGAGAGGATTTGCATCTGCGTGCGACTGCGCTCATTCCACGGCTTGAGCAGGAAGCCGCCGATCCCCGCCTGTACACCGTTGTAGCCGTTGATCTGGAACGAGGAGTAGTACTCCGGGAACTCTTTGAAGATCTTGATGAATTCGTCGGTGTAGGTGCTCAGGTAATCGAGGTTGGTTGGCTGCGGCGCAGTGGCCATCATGAAAATGATGCCCTGATCTTCGTCCGGGGCCAGTTCCGATTTGGTGAACTTGAGAAACACCGGGATCAGGCACAACACGATCACTGCGAACACCAGCACCACCGGTCGCGTGTTCAGCGTGCCGTGCAGCATGCTCTGATAGCGGCGCTTGAGGCCGTCAAAAATGCGGTCGAGGCGATGCGCGAGGCCGCTGGGATTTTCCTCGTGGCGCAGCAAAAACGCGCACATCATCGGCGACAGGGTCAGGGCGACGATTCCGGAAATCACCACGGCGCCGGCCAGGGTCAGCGCAAACTCCTTGAACAACGCTCCGGTCAGCCCGGTGAGGAAACCGATCGGCGCATACACCGCCGCCAGGGTGATGGTCATCGACACCACCGGCATGGCGATTTCCCGTGCGCCTTCCAGCGCCGCATCAAACGGCGTCTTGCCTTCCTCGATATGCCGGTGAATGTTTTCCACCACGACAATCGCATCGTCCACCACCAGACCGATGGCCAGCACCATCGCCAGCAGCGTCAGCAGATTCATCGAGTAACCCATCATCTGCATGAAGAACATCACGCCGATCATCGACAGCGGAATGGTCACCACCGGGATTAGCACCGAGCGCAATGCGCCGAGGAACAGGAACACCACGACGATGACGATCAGCACCGCCTCGAACAGGGTTTTTACCACTTCATCGATCGAGGCCTGGATAAACAGCGTGGCGTCGTAGGCGATCTCGCTTTTCAGGTTCGGCGGCAGTTGCGCTTCCAGCTCCGGCATCAGCTTGCGCACTTCCTTGATCACGTCCAGCGGGTTGGCGCCTGGGGTGGCCTTGATGCCGATGTACACCGACGGCGTGCCGCCAAACGAGCTGATCGAATCGTAGTTTTCCGCGCCCATTTCCACCCGCGCGACATCACTCAGCAACACGCGGCTGTCGCCACTGACCTTGAGCGGAATCGCCGCGAAGGCTTCAGCGGATTTCAGCTCGGTGTTGGCGTTGATGCTGGTGACCACATACTCGCCTTTCACTTCGCCGGCGGCGGAGAGGAAGTTGTACTGGCGCACGGCGTTGGTCACATCGCTGGCGCTGAGGCCGAAACCGGCGAGTTTCACCGGGTCGAGCCACAAGCGCATGGCGAACACCTGATTGCCGAGAATCTCCGCCTCGGCCATGCCCGGCAAGGTCGCCAGTTTTGGCTGGATCACCCGTGACAGGTAGTCGGTGATTTGCGGGTTGCTCAAGTCCTTGCTGAAGAAACTGATGTACATCAGCGCCGAGGCGTCGGCGGACTCCTTGCTCAGCACCGGGTCTTCGGCGTCCTGTGGCAGCTTGTTTTTCACCTCGTTGGCTTTGGCCAGCAGTTCGGTGAACAAACGGTCGGTGTTGGAGCCGATGCGCGCGTAGATCGAGATCACCGAGAAGTTCTGCCGGCTGACCGAAGTCATGTAGTCGATGCCCTCGGCGCTGGCGAGGCTCTGCTGCATCGGCTGGGTGATGTAGCCCTGAATGGTTTCGGCGTTGGCTCCGGGATAAGCGGTGGTCACCGTGATCAGGGCGTTTTCCATTTGCGGGTATTGGCGCAGCGGCAACTTGCTCCAGGCCTGAAAGCCCAGCAGCACAATCAACAGGCTGACCACGGTGGCGAGCACCGGGCGGCGGATGAACGGATCGGTAAAGGCCATGGGGATTCCTTGATCAGTCGGCGCGCGGCGGACTGTTCTGCTCGCCGAGGGTCTTGTCGTCGCTGATGGCGATGTGGGCACCGTTGTCCAGTTTGATCTGGCCAGCCGTCACCACTTGTTCGCCACTTTGCACGCCCTTTTTGATCATCACCAGGCCATCGCGGCGTTCACCGGTTTCGATGAAGCGGCGTTCGGCGATCAGCACCGGTTGGCCCTTGTCGTCCTTTTCGACGCTGCCGTCTTCGGCTTTCTTTTGCCCGACCACGTAGATCGAGTTGCCGTAGAGGGTGTAGGTGATCGCGCTCTCCGGCACGACAATGTGTTTCTGCGGATCCGGCAACAGCACCTCGAGGCTGGCGAACATGCCCGGCAGCAATTTGCCGTCGGGGTTGGCCAGCGTGGCGCGAACCAGAATGTTGCGCGTTGTGCTTTCGACGATCGGGTTGATCGCGCTGATCTTGCCGGCGAAGTTTTGCTTGGGATAGGCGGCGACAGCGATCTGCACAGGCTGACCGATGGCCAGTTTCGGCACCGATTGTTCGGGCAGGTAGAAGTCGGCGTAGAGGCTGCTCAGATCTTGCAGCGTGGCGATTTTGGTGCCGCTGGCGAGGTAGTCGCCGACGTCGACCTGACGGATGCCGATGGTGCCGCTGAACGGTGCGAGGATGCGTTTTTTCGCCAGCGAAGCGTTGAGCTGATTGACCGTGGCTTTATTTTTCTGCAGTACAGCGGAGAGCCGGTCGTACTCGCCTTTGGAGATTGCGCGGCTATCGACCAGTTGCGCGCCACGGCCGAAGTCCAGTTGCGCCAGCCCGAGATCAGCCTTGGCGGTTTCCAGCAGGGCAGTTTCGACGCCACTGTCGAGTTGCAGCAAGGGTTGCCCGGCCTTGACCTTCTGTCCGGACTCGAACTTGAGTTCGGTGACGGTGCCGGCCACTTCCAGGCTCAGCTCGACACCTTGCAGCGCCTTGAGAGAGCCGACGGTGGGCAAACGCATCTGCCACGGTTGCTCGGTGGCATTGGCCACGGCAACGCTGATTGGCGGTTTCGGCTTGGAAAAGCCCTGGATCATTGTGTAGATCGAAAAGGCTTTGTATCCGCCCAGCACCAGGACGATCAACAAAACAACACCCAACATGATCAGCATGCGGCGACGCAGCATATTTCCAGTTCCTTGGATAAATCAGGTGAGACAGGCGGGCACATTACTCCGAGTACAGGGGGGATTCCAACTGGCAGTTCTTACAGGGGGGCGCAAAAAGACCGGAGCCTGCGGCAGTTCCTGCAGAGGAGTGCATTCCAATGCAGGAGCTGCCGCAGGCTGCGATCTTTTAAGGCAGTTTTACGCCATCAAGTGCAGATGGTTGTCCCAGAGCCCCGCCGGTAATTCCAGTGGCTTGGCCAGCAGCTCATCCTGACGGCAATCGTAGTAACGGCAACGTCCTTGCCCGGAGGTCACGACAAAACCGTCCTTCACCGCACCCACACCCGCGCAATCGGGCAACGGCGCGTCGAGGCGCACCTCGCCACTGTCCAGATCCCAGATAAAGAAGCGGTTGCCACGCGGCGCCGTCAGCGCAACCAGGCGCAAGTCGCTGTGCACCGCAACACTTGCGGTGTAATGCCCCATCGACTGCAACTGATGCTCCGGCACCGGGAACGCCACGAACGGCTGCCCCGGACGCTTGATCGCCAGCAACTCCGAACGCTCATGCGAGGCGCCCATGAACTGCTGACCGGCGACGATGGTGCCGTCGCTGGCGATGCCCAGATGGCGCACGCTGTTCATCTGCTGGGCGAGCGTTTCCTTGCTCAGCAGGGTGCCATCGCGCTGCATCAGCACCAGACTTGGCTCCATGGCGTTGAGGTTCATGTCGACGCGGCTTTCCGCCTCGGTACGAATCCCGCCATTGGCCACCACCAGCGTCTCGCCGTCAGGCATCCACGACACTTGATGCGGACCGAGACCGTGGGTGGAAATCTCGCCGGTGTGCACCAGTCGCTCGCCTTCGAACTTGTAGACGCCGAGCAGGCCACGGCCAGGATCGGTGGTGTCGTTCTCGGTGGCGTACAGGTATTCGCCGTCCTTGTGCACCACGGCGTGGCCGTAGAAGTGCCGGTTCGGCTGTGAGGTCACGGTCTGCAGCAACTTACCGTCGCGCAGGTCGACCAGGTAACTCTCGGTGCCCGGGCGACGTGCGACGAACAGTGCAATCGGCTGCGTCGGATGGTTGATGATGTCGTGGCAGCGTTGGCCGACTTCGGTGGCGAACACCCGCGTGCCATCCAGCCGATAGCCGACGGCGTAGTGTTTGCCGTCGGTGTCGTCGCGCGCCGACAGCAACAGCGGGCTCTGATCCTTGCGTTTGAACAGCGTCCAGCCGCCCAGCGTCACTGCTCCCAGCAGTGCACTACCTAAAGTCAGAACCTGACGTCGCAGCATGGCACTTGCCCTCATCAGTCACCGTCGTTGGCGTTGAAGCCCAGTTGGATGCCCAGCGCCTTGGCCAGTTCGCCTTCGTGCAGGCGATGGACGACGTTGAGGCTGTCGTAAATGTCGTTCAGTTGCTGACGACCGGCGTCGTCTTCGAGCATTTCGCCGAGCGAACGCTGAGTGCTGTCGAACAGTTTCAGCGAAGCGGCGTAGGCTGCGTCGATCTTGTCGGCCAATGGCTTCTGATCGCTTGGCAGCAGGCTGCGCAGGCCTTTGTTGTCGACGCCTTCCCAGACGGTTTTGGCAGCGGCGAGGCTGGCTTCCAGTGCGGTCAGCGAGGACTGGCTGCGCCAGGCATCGGCCTGGAACGGTTGAGGCACGCCTTTGCTCTGACGGCCCATTGGCGTGCCGAGTTTTTTCTTCAGAGTGTCCAGTGCAGTGACTTGCACACGCAGCAGATCGGCGATCGCTTCGTGGGAGTCGGCGTAGCGCTGGTTGGGGAACTTGGTCATCTGCGCGAGCATGCCGTCAGTGTTGTTCCAGCCCTGCAGAATCTCTTCGGCCAGTTGCTTCTGTCGTTCGCCAATGGCGATCAGCAGTGGGCAGTACTTGGCTTTCTGCTCGGCGTTGGCCACGTCAGGCTTGGCGTCGAACAGGATGTACTCGTACGCCGACAGACCTTGAACGACTACGCTCGATTTGGCCAGGGCGGCGGCGTCGATCTGCGGCTGCGCGACGACCAGTTGCTCGACCTGACGGCCGACGAGGTTCTTTTTGTCCGGCCAGAACTGTACCTGCCACGAACGGTTGCCCTCGGCCAACGGGCCGATCAGCAGCGGTTGCAGCTCGGCCCAGGCTTTCTGCGCGTGCAGGAAATCGGCGCGGGCGGTTTCCAGGGTTTCCTTGCCCTGGCAGTAGGCGAGGGCGCTGACCGCCAGTTGCTTGTCGGCCTCGACCCAACGGGTGTAGGTCGGCAGGATCACTGATTTGGCGATGGCCGCCGACGTGACCGCTTGCGGATCCTGCGGCGAGCAGGCACCGAGGGCGAGCGCGGCAAGGCTGGTGAACAGTAGCTTGGGACGGAACATGTCGGGCTCCCGATTCTTTTTCAGTGTTTAAAGTGAGTTCAAAAACGCCAGCAGCGCGGCACGCTGCTCGGCATTGAAAGACAAAACCTGTTGCTGCGCGGCTTGTGCTTCGCCGCCATGCCAGAGCACCGCTTCGAGCAGATTGCGCGCGCGACCGTCATGCAAAAACTGTGTGTGGCCGCTGACGGCTTGCGTCAGGCCGATCCCCCACAACGGCGGCGTGCGCCAGTCGCGGCCGGAGGCCTGGAATTCCGTACGGTTGTCGGCCAGGCCGTCGCCCATGTCATGCAGCAACAGATCGCTGTATGGACGAATCACCTGATTGGCCAGTTCAGGTTCGGCTGCGTTGGCGGCGGTGGTGTATTTCGGTGTATGGCACGACTGGCAGCCGGCCTGGAAAAACAGGCTCTTGCCGGCCAGCACTTGTGCATCGTTGACGCCACGCCGCGCGGGTACGGCGAGGTTACGGCTGTAGAACAGCACCAGACGCAGGATGTTGTCGCTGACTTCCGGCTCGCCGTCCGGGCCATTGCCGTTTGGCGCCTGTTTGCAGGCAGTTTGCGCCTCGGTGCAGTCATCGAAGGGGCGCAGACTGGTGGTGAGACCCATGTCACCGGAAAACGCGTGGACGTTCTGTTGATTGAGGTTCGGTTGCCCGGCTTTCCAGCCGAATCTGCCCATGACGGTCTTCTGCAACGCATCATCCCAGACCTGATTGGGACGGCCATTGATGCCTTTGTTGTCTTTGGCTTGCGCGGCGGCGTTGGCCAGAATCGCTTCTTCGGGGATCGCTTCGAGCAGGCCCAGTCCAATCATCGGCGGCGCGACGCGGGCCGAGAAACGCGTGTCCGGGTGCATCGGGCCGTAGCCCAGTTGGGTGATCTGCAACACTGGCTTGCGCAATTCGACTTCGGTGCCGTCCTTGAAACGCACGGGCACTGGCGTGTAATCGACGCGCACTTTGCCTTCCGGGGCGACGCCGGGCACGGCCATGTCCTGGAACTGGCCGCCGTAGACCGGCTCCGGCACTACGCCAGCCTGCTCGATGAGCCGGGCATATTCCGGCGCGTCGGGGATCGACAGCCTGACCAGCATCGACACCGCGTTGGCCGCATCCGGCGTCGGTGGGTGGCCGCGACCGTCCTTGATGTGGCAGTTCTGGCAGGCGTTGGTGTTGAACAACGGGCCGAGGCCATCGCGCGCCGTGGTGGTCGACGGTGCAATCACCCATGGGCTGCGGAAGAAACTGTTGCCGACACTGAAATCCACTCGCCGTGACGGTGGCAGGTTGGCCGAGGGCAGGGAGAATGCGTTCTGATCGGTCTTGCGCACGGTCGCTGCACCGCCCGAACGGGCTTCACCCGGCTCAGCCTTGGTGAAACGCGGGGCGTCATCGCAGGCACTCAGGCCCAGGGCCAGCAACAGTGCGGACAAGCGAAGAGGCAGCGAGGGCATCAGACATCCTGCGGACGGGCGAAAATAAAGGCGCAAAGTCTAACAGGGCGAAGGAGTTTGAATAAGAGGAATTATCGTTTGCTTGATATGAAGCAAACCTAAAGGCCAATGCAAACCTTGTGGGAGCGAGCTTGCTCGCGAAAGCGGAGTTCGTCGCTCTGCTGGTGTTGCGCCAGATGCCGCCTTCGCGAGCAAGCTCGCTCCCACAGGGATTGGTGGTGCACTTGATATTGGGTACACCTTGAAGCAGGGGGTTGTGTTTGGCATGCATGAAAAAGGCGACCCGAAGGTCGCCTTTTTTTGAATCGGACGCAGTGATCAGAACTCGTGATCAGCGTTGTCCGGGTTCAGGTCGCTGATGCCCAGTTTGCCGGCAGCGGCTTCGATCGAACCGGTCTGCTTGACCAGCGAGGCGATGGCGTCGCGAACGATCTGGTTGCCCGCAGTGTTGCCGGCAGCGATCAGTTGGTCGTAGTGCTCACCCTTGTTGGCGTGATCGACCATGACCTGGATCTTCGCTTCAGTGGCGGCCAGATCGGCTTTCAGCGCGGTGTCGGCAGCCGGGTCGGCCTTGGCCACCAGCGACGACAGGCTGGCGCCGGTCATTTTGGTGCCGTCAACACGGGTGTACTCGCCCAGGTAAACGTTACGAATGCCTTTGGCATCGTAGAAGTGCGAGTTGTGCGTGTTGTCGCTGAAGCAATCCTGCTCGTCTTCAGGGGAGTTGGCTTCCAGGGAAACCTTCATACGCTCGCCCGCCAGTTCACCCAGGGACAGGCTGCCCATGCCGAAGAGCATTTTGCGCAGACCGGTTTCGCCCGGCTCGGCTTCCAGGGTGGCACGGTAGTTGTCAGCCACGTTCGGCTTCCAGTTGCCGACCATTTCTTCCAGGTCGCTGACCAGCAGTTGGGTCACGGACTTCAGGTAGGCACGACGACGATCGTTGTGACCGCCAGTGGCGCCGGCGCCTTCCAGGTAGTCGGAGGCCGGACGGTTGCCAGCGCCAGGGCCGGTGCCGTTGAGGTCCTGGCCCCACAGCAGGAATTCGATCGCGTGGTAGCCGGTGGCGACGTTGGCTTCGGAACCGCCCAGCTCGTTGAGGCTGGCGAGTTTTTCCGGGGTGATGTCTTTGACGTCGACCTTGTCTTCGCCGACCTGAACTTCGGTGTTGGCAATGATGTTGGCGGTGGCGCCCGGGTTACCCAGTGCGTGCTCGTAGGATTTGTCGACGTAGTCGATCAGACCCTCGTCCAGTGGCCAGGCGTTAACCTGACCTTCCCAATCGTCGATGATGGTGTTGCCGAAGCGGAACACTTCGCTCTGCAAGTACGGAACGCGCGCGGCGACCCAGGCAGCCTTGGCGGCTTTCAGGGTGTCGGCGTTGGGCTTGGCGAGGAAGGCGTCGACGGCGGTCTGCAGGGTTTTCGCGGTGGATTCGGCATCGCTGTAAACGGCGAAGACCATGTCGGCGTAGTGCGCGACCACAGCCTTGGCGGCGGCTTCGTCGACTTTACCGGCAGCGGCAGGCGCCGCAGGTGCGCTGGTGCTGGCGGCTGGGGTCGGTGCGGCCGGAGCGGCGGCCTTGTCTTTGCCTTCGCCGCAACCGGCGAGGGAAATAGCGATGGCCAGCAGACTGGCGGTAGCCAGAGGCATACGAATCATGGCGAACATCCTGCTTCGATAGTTGAGTGGACTCGCGCTGGGGGTGCGCAAAACTGCGACATAATGCAAATCTTTCGCATTATGTGTAAAGGGTTGTGGCTGGAAATATTTCTTATTTACGCAGATCAAAAGATCGCAGCCTGCGGCAGCTCCTACAGTGGGAACGCATTCCAAATGTAGGCGCTGCCGCAGGCTGCGATCTTTTGATCTTCTAGAGAATGGCCGCGTTACTGCGTTGCGCCTGTTTGAGATAGGCGCCCAGTTCCCGGGCCGGCAGCGGTTTGCTGTAGTGGTAACCCTGACCTTCGTGGCAGCCTTCGGAGATGATGTAGCTTTCCTGTTCGGCGGTTTCCACGCCCTCGGCAATCACCTGCATGCCCAGGCTCTTGCCCAGTTGAATGATCGCGCGAACGATGGTCGCATCGTCGTCGTCATCGAGCAGGTCCTGAACGAAGCTCTTGTCGATCTTGATCTTGTCCAGCGGCAGGCTTTTCAGATAGCTCAGGGATGAATAGCCGGTGCCGAAGTCATCGATGGCGATCAAAGCGCCAGAGCGGCGCAGGCTGAGCAAGTGCTGGGCGGCGGTGCTGATGTCTTCCATCAGGCCGGTTTCGGTGACCTCCAGTTCCAGACTGCGCGGTGGCAGGCGGTACATCTGCAGCAGGTTGTTGACCACGCGCGGCAATTCGGCGTGGTGCAGTTGCACGGTCGATAGATTCACTGCCATGCGCAGGTCGGCGAAACCCATATCGTGCCATTCGCGCAATTGCTTGCAGGCCTGATCGAGCACCCATTCGCCAATGGCGATGATCGTGCCGTTCTGCTCTGCCAGCGGAATGAACAGGTCCGGCGGCACCAGACCGTGTTCCGGATGCTGCCAGCGAATCAGCGCTTCGACGCCGACCACGCGGTGATCGCGATAGCTGATCTGCGGCTGATAGACGAGATAGAACTGATCACGCAACAGCGCATCGCGCAGGTCTTTTTCCAGTTCACGACGACGGCGCATCTCGCTATCTACACTGGCGATGTAGAACTGATAGCGGTTGCGCGAGCGGGTCTTGGCCAGGGTCATGGTCTGCTCGGCCTTCTGCAACAGCTTCTCGGTGCTGTCGCCGTCCTCCGGGAACAGGGTGATGCCAATGGTCGCGCGCAGGCGGATTTCCTGATGGTCGAGGGCGAACGGCGCCTCCAGATCATCAAGGATGCTTTGCGCCAGTTCGGCCGCTTCGTAAGGTTGCTCGATATCCGCTTGTACCAGTGCGAACTGGTCGCCGCCGAGGCGGGCGAGGGCGCCGAGGCGGCCGCTGTGGGCGCGCAGACGATCGGCCAGGGCCAGCAACAATTGGTCGCCGGTCTGGTAGCTGAATTGCTCGTTGATGCCTTTGAAATCATCCAGCCCCACGCACAACACCGCGACCCGGCGTTGCAGCTTGCCGGCGTCGACCAGAATCTTGTCCAGTTGCTGCTGGAGTTGCTGGCGATTCGGCAGGCCGGTGAGGAAGTCGTACTGGGCCATGCGCAGCAGACTGTTTTCCGCTTCATGACGCAGATGGGTGTTGCGTTCGATCGACTCAAGCAACTGATTGGCGGTGTTGATCCAGATCCCCAGCTCGTTTTTTTCGTGGCCCTTGAGCTGCGGAATCTTGTGTTCGCTGGGGCGATCGGGGTTGATCTCGGTGAGGTGTTCGATGATCCGCGACAACGGCTTGGTCAGCAGCCAGTGATAGACCAGATACAACACCAGGCCCATCGCCAGTGCGCGCAAAACCCCGGAAATAAAGATGATCACCGAACTGACGATAAAGCCCTCGCCATAGGTGGCGGTGTCGAGGGTGATGCTCAGGTCGCCGTAGTACTCGCTGTACGGACCACGCCCTACCAGTTGCGTGGTGAAGGTGCGTTCCTGGCCGAGAATCAGGTCGGTCAGCCAGCGGCTGTTGGACTGCTGCAATTCGCGGGACTTCTGCGCGAGCATGGCTTCGTTGGGATGGCCGATAGAAGCCTGACGCACGGCATCGTCCTGGAACAGGCCTTCGATCACCTGCATGCCCATTTCCCGGTCGAGGCTGTAAACCGCCTGGGTCGAGGGATCGCGGAACATGTCGAGGATGCGTTCGGCGTCGCCGGCAACGGCCTGGCGGGTTTTGTAAGCATCGAAAACGATCTGTGCGCAGCTCAAGACTACGCCGACGATCAATGCCGACAGGAGCACGACCCGGAGCAACTTCACCGACAAGCTGTTCTTGAGTTCCAGCTTCAAAGGGTTATTCCTTGTTCCGTGCGGGTAGCGTCAAGTTGCCATGAGTATTGGCAATCCCGAGTTGGCAGTCAAAGGGACAATCAGACCGGGGACGATTCGCCCATAGCCTTGGCCGAAATGCTGCTGTCTGGAGTATTAGCCCTAATTTGTACTATGTCGGTAGTTTCGCCCCTCAACTTGAGCGGTTCGCAGCATTTTTTCCTCTTTTTGATGTTAGCCCGCTGTGGCACGGCAGCAAGCAGCGGCAGACAGCTTTAAGCGTGAGAAAAACGCTATTTAAATGCAGGCATAAAAAACCCGGCAAAAGCCGGGTTTTTTGACTGGCGCGCAGCTTAAGCGGTGAAGGTTTTGCCTTCGAACTGCTCAGCAACGAACTTCCAGTTGACCAGGTTCCAGAACGCTTCGACATACTTCGGACGAACGTTGCGGTAGTCGATGTAGTAAGCGTGTTCCCAGACGTCGCAAGTCAGCAGCGGAGTGTCGCCGCTGGTCAGCGGGTTGCCGGCGCCGATGGTGCTGGCCAGAGCCAGGGAACCGTCAGCCTTTTTCACCAGCCAGCCCCAGCCGGAACCGAAGGTGCCGATCGAGGTTTTGCTGAACTCTTCCTTGAACTTGTCGAACGAACCGAAAGCAGCATTGATGGCTTCAGCCAGCGCGCCGGTTGGTTGACCGCCGGCGTTTGGCGCCAGGCAGTTCCAGTAGAAAGTGTGGTTCCAGACCTGAGCGGCGTTGTTGAAGATACCGCCCGAGGAAGTCTTGACGATTTCTTCCAGGGTCTTGCCTTCGAACTCGGTGCCTGGCACCAGGTTGTTCAGGTTCACGACATAGGTGTTGTGGTGCTTGTCGTGGTGGTATTCCAGGGTTTCCTTGGAAATGTGCGGCTGCAGGGCATCGTGTGCGTAAGGCAGCGGCGGCAATTCGAAAGCCATGATGATTCTCCTAATCAGGTCTGTTGCGGTGAGCGCAAGGCCGATCACGGGCGGCCAGAAATGCACCGGCGAGTTTTTACTCTTTGCGGCGCAGGGTTTCGATCATAGCACCGGGGTTGCGGCATAACCACGCAACAACTGTGTGGGATAGAGGTTCCAGAGCCGTTTGGAATAAATCAGCTCGCCAATATCAACTGCCCGGCGACCGTGAACATCATCAACGCCACCACCAGATCAAGAATCCGCCAGGTACTCGGCCGGGCCAGATATGGCGCCAACCACGCAGCACCCAGTGCCAACGTGAAAAACCACAGCAACGAAGCACTCGCCGCGCCCACTACATAAGCGCCCGGCACCGATTGCTGCGCGCCGAGCGAGCCGATCAGCAACACCGTATCCAGGTAAACGTGCGGGTTGAGCAGCGTCACCGCCAAAGCGCTGAGCATTACCGCACGCAGCGAACGCACGGTCTGATTCTCGCCTTGCCCCATGCTCTGTTTCGAACACGCCCTGCGCAGCGCCTGGCTGCCGTACCAGATCAGAAACGTCGCGCCGCCCCAACGGGCAATCGCCAGCAGCATCGGGTTCTGCGCCAGAATCGTCGCCAGCCCGAATACTCCGGCCGCCACCAGCAGCGCATCGCAAACCACGCACAACGCCGCCACGGGCAGGTGATGTTCACGACGCAGGCTCTGCGCCAATACAAAAGCGTTCTGCGTGCCGATCGCCATGATCAGCCCGAACGCCACCAGCAGGCCGTTCACATAGCTTTGCCACATAACAATTACTCCGCGTTGGCTGCGAGATCGCGCAGCACTTGCATGGCGCGTTCGGCGTCGGCCTGGCCGACGAACAAATGGTCGTGGTAATAGCCGGCAATCACGTTGCAACTGATCCCGGCCTTGCCCAGTGCCGTGGCGAATGCGGCGGTGAGGCCCACGGCTTCCAGGGCCGAGTGCACGTTGAGGGTGATCCACGCGGCGACGTAGTCGAAACTGAAACCGGCCTGTTCAGCTTGGGAGCGTTCGAGAATCACGGTCAGGCCTTCCTGTTCGCGGAAGCTGCCGACGATCTCCAGATCCCTCGGTAACACGCCGTCGGGCAGGGTGCAGAATACGTATTCGCCGGCGTTCAGTTGCGGGCTCATGCTGCGCAACAAGGTTGTGAGTGAGGTTTCGCCAGCCATTGCAGTGATCCTTGATAAAGAGTGCTTGCTGGCTATTCTCCGGGCGAAACCTGTATAAGAAAAACCAATAGTGCTGATCGCTCATTAGGAAAACTGATGTTCGACTACAAATTGCTTTCTGCTCTGGCCGCCGTGGTCGAGCAGGCCGGCTTCGAACGGGCCGCGCAGGTGCTGGGTTTGTCGCAATCGGCGATTTCGCAGCGGATCAAACTGCTCGAAGCGCGGGTCGGCCAACCGGTGTTGATTCGCGGCACGCCACCGTCGCCGACCGAGATAGGCCGGCGTCTGCTCAACCATGTGCAGCAGGTGCGTCTGCTCGAGCGTGACCTGCAAACCCTTGTGCCCGCGCTGGACGAGGAGGGGGTGCCGGAACGTTTGCGCATCGCTCTTAATGCCGACAGCCTCGCCACGTGGTGGGCCAAAGCGGTGGGAGATTTTTGCGCCGAACAACATTTGCTGCTCGATCTGATTGTCGAAGACCAGACCGTCGGCCTCAAACGCATGCGCGCCGGTGAAGTGGCCGCGTGCCTCTGCGCCAGTGAACGGCCGGTGGCCGGGGCACGCAGTGTGTTGCTCGGGGCGATGCGTTATCGCGCGCTGGCCAGCCCGGCGTTCATCGCACGGCATTTCCCCGACGGCGTGCGCGCCGAGCAACTGCCACGCACCCCGGCGCTGGTGTTCGGCCCGGACGACTTCCTCCAGCATCGTTACCTCGCCTCGTTGGGCGTCGATGGCGGATTCGAACACCATTTATGTCCTTCCTCGGAAGGTTTTATCCGCCTGATCGAAGCCGGACTGGGCTGGGGCCTGGTGCCGGAACTGCAAGTGCGCGATCAATTGCAACGCGGGTTATTGCATGAACTGCTGCCAGATAAACCGATCGACGTGCCGTTGTACTGGCATCATTGGCGTAATGGCGGTCAGCTGCTGGGCCTGCTGACCGAGCAATTGCTGCGTTCTTCGGCGCAATGGCTAGTGCCGTTGGACTGAGGGCCAGCGTCAAGACACTCGAATCAGGCAAAACGAAAGACATCGGAGCTTTACATGAAAATTCTGGTCACCGGCGCAAGCGGCTTCATTGGCGGACGCTTTGCGCGTTTCGCCCTGGAGCAGGGCCTGGACGTGCGGGTCAACGGTCGCCGGGCCGAGAGCGTCGAACATCTGGTGCGCCGTGGCGCCGAGTTTGTCCCCGGCGACCTGACCGATCCCGATCTGGTCCGCGAGCTGTGTTCCGATGTTGAAGCCGTGGTGCATTGCGCGGGCGCCGTCGGGCTGTGGGGCCGCTATCAGGACTTTCATCAAGGCAACGTGCAGGTCACCGAAAACGTTGTCGAAGCCTGTCTGAAACAGCGCGTCCGCCGTTTGGTGCATCTGTCGTCGCCATCGATCTATTTCGATGGCCGCGATCATTTCAACCTGACGGAAGAGCAAGTACCCAAGCGCTTCAAGCATCACTACGCCGCGACCAAATATCTGGCTGAGCAAAAGGTTTTCGGTGCGCAGGAGTTCGGCCTGGAAACCATTGCCCTGCGCCCGCGTTTCGTCACCGGCGCCGGTGATATGAGCATCTTCCCGCGCCTGCTTAATATGCAGCGCAAGGGCCGCCTGGCGATCATCGGCAATGGCCTGAACAAAGTCGATTTCACCAGCGTGCAGAACCTCAACGAAGCGATGCTCAGCAGTTTGCTGGCCGCCGGTTCCGCGCTGGGCAAGGCCTACAACATCAGCAACGGTGTGCCGGTACCGTTGTGGGATGTGGTCAATTACGTGATGCGCAAGATGGAAGTGCCACAGGTCACCAAGTACCGATCGTATGGTCTGGCCTACAGCGTCGCGGCGCTCAACGAAGGTGCATGCAAGCTCTGGCCCGGGCGTCCGGAGCCAACCCTGTCGCGGCTCGGCATGCAGGTAATGAAAAAAAATTTCACCCTCGACATCAGCCGCGCCCGGCATTATCTCGACTACGATCCGAAAGTCAGCCTGTGGTCGGCGCTGGATGAGTTCTGCGGCTGGTGGAAAGCTCAGGACATCCGTTGAAACGATTCGGCCGGGCGGCAATGAACCGTGTAGCCGCTTGGGGGTCAATCCCTGCGGCTGCGGCGGTTATACTTCGCAGCATTTAGCCATCACCGCGTTTCACAAAGGTTGCCTCAATGTCCATGCGTAATGATGCCCACGACGATTTCGATGATGTCCCGAGCCTGCGTGCCGACACCTTCGACGACGATGACATTCCGACCACCGCTCGCACCTCCGTGCATTCGCGCACGCCGCCCGTGGTCAAGGTCAAGGCGGCCAGCACCGGCCCGTTGTGGGCGTTGGTCGGCGCACTGTTTTTCGCCTTCGTCGGTCTGGCCTGGTGGAGTTTCCAGCAAATCTCGTTGATGGAGCAGCAACTGGTTGCGACTCAGGAAAGCTTCGCGCGCATCAGTGAAGAAGCGGCGGGGCGCTTGCAGGACATTTCCGGCAAGGTCGTGGCCAGCCAGTCCAACGTCACCAGCGACAGCGAAGCCCTCAAGCTGCAGATCAAACAGCTCGAAGGCAAGCTGCTCGATCAGAGCAAACAGCAGCAAGGCGTCGCGGGGCAGGCCAGTGATCTGGACAAACGACTGGCACAGATGACCGCGCAGACCACTGAACAGCAGAACGCCAATACCCAGTTGCAGGCGCAGGTCAAAGCCTTGACTGCGGAACTGGCGACGGTGAAAAGCACGCCGGCCGACACCAGCAAGGTCGACGCTCAGTTGAAGGCCTTTGACGCGCAGTTCAAAAGCCTCGGTGCCGATATCGCGGCGTTGAAGAAGCAGGGCAACCCGAGTGCGGCGATTGATCGCCTCGAACAGGAAATCGTCGTCCTCAAAAGCGAGCAGGACAACCGCCCGGCAGCCCCGCAAGGCGGCGGCAATACCGCCGAGTTCGACGCTTTCCGCGGGCAGATGACCCGCAACATCAATACCCTTCAGGCGCAGATTCAGAACCTGCAGCAGCAGATCAATTCCCGCCCGTAAGACTTGCTCAACAGTGGTGAGGCTTGCCTCACCACTTAAGCCGCGAAACGTTCAGAAACCCTCTGAATATCCATACATCAGCCCAAGCCGTCTACGCTCTTGAAACACCAACAAGAACGAGGGATGCGCTATGGGGTTTTTGCATAAAGTGGCCTGGCTCAGCGTGATGTTACTGGCCGGTTTCGGCCAGGCCAGCGCCGCCACGACCGCCAAGGATGACAGTCAGGCCGCCATCGCCTTGCTGGAAAAAGCCCTGGCCTATTACCACGACAATGGCGACAAGGCGTTCGCCGCGTTCAGCCGGCAGGGCGAGTTCGTCGACAAGGATCGCTACGTGTTCGTGGTCGACACCAAAGGCGTGATGCTCGCCAGCGGCGGGCCTTCATCAGCGTTGATCGGTCGTGACGTCAGTGAAGTGCTCGGCCCGGATTTGCAGAAAACCTTCAAGGACGCGTTGAAAGTGCCGGAAGGCAACGGCATCCAGCAGGCCGAATACCGTTGGCAGAACTGGTCGGACGGCAAGGTCGAGCGCAAGCATGTGTATTACCAGCGCATCGGTCAGCGGATTCTGGCGGTGGGTTACTACTTGCCGCGAGCCTCGGCCGAGCAGGCCAAGGCGTTGCTCGATAAAGCGGCGACTGATTTGGGCAAAGACGAGAAGGCCACGCTGACGGCGATCAACTCACTCAAGGGTGGCTACTTGCAGGACGACTTGTATGTGTTTGTGGTTGATCTGAACACCCAGCGCTACGTTGCCCACGGCACCAACCTGCGCTTGATCAACACCGACTTCGGCAAGATCAAGGATCCGGATGGCAAACCGGTGGGCGAGCCGATTCTGGCGCTGATCGGCAAGCAGGATGACGGTGAGTATGAATACCGCTGGAAGAACCCGGTGACCGGCAAGGTTGAGGACAAACATGCCTACCTGAAGAAGGCCGGACATTTCCTTGTAGCCGTCGGTTACTACAGCCCCTGAACGAAATGCCGCTCTTGTACTGATCGTTCCCACGCTCCGCGTGGGAATGCAGCCCGGGACGCTCTGCGTCCCATCCAAAGCCGAACGCAGAGCGTCCGTTGAGGCATTCCCACGCAGAGCGTGGGAACGATCAACGGGAGAAAGTTATTTGGCGCCGTGCTCGCGTCCGCGCAGCAGGTTGTTCGGCATCGCAATCGCTGCCGCCAATCCCAGCAACGACACCGCCGCACTTACCCACAGCAAATGCCGGAACGTGACCAGCAATTCCGCACGCAAGGCGTTCTGCGCATCCCCCGGCGCGGCGTTCAGACCATCGAGCAGGACGTTGCCCGAATGCCCTTCGCTCATCAGTGAACTGCTTGCCAGATGGGCGAAGCTGGAGTCCTGTAACAACGCCAGCAACAGCGCCGACATCAACGCCACGCCCACTGCGCCGCCGAGGGAGCGAAACAGGTTGGTGGTGCTGGTCGCTACGCCGATGTCGCGTTGCTCTACCGAGTTTTGCGTGCCGACCAGCGAAGTCGGGAATTGCATGCCGCTGGAGATACCACAGAGCAACATGAACAGACCACTGACCAGCGTCGCCTCGGGTGGGCTGAACGCCATACCGAAGATCGCAACCGGCATCAGCATCGCACCGGTCAGAATCTGCGGTTTGTAGCGTCCGGTAATCGACGTGCGACGCCCGGCGAAAAACGCACCAATCGGCAGCCCCATCGCCAGCGGCAGCAAGTGCAACGCGGCACTGTCGGCCCCTGCCCCAGTGACACTCTGAAAGCGCAGCGGCATCAGCACGATCAACGAAATCGCCTGGAAACTGGTGAAGAAAATCGTGCACCAGCACAGCAGCGCGTTGCGATTGGCGAACAGGTGCATCGGCAGCAACGGCTCCCGCGCCCGGCGTTCGTGCCAGACAAACAGCGCCAACACCACCACCGCACATGCAAACAGCCCGAGCACTTCACTGCTGCGCCACGAATGACCCTGGCCAACCTGAGTGATGCCCAGCAGCAGGGCAGTGAGGCCGATGATCATCAGCAGCGTGCCGAGGTAATCGATGACCGGTTTGCGCTGGGGAATCGGCAGGCCACGCAGATTGCGCCGCGCCACCCACCAGGCACCGAGGCCCAGCGGCAGGTTGATCAGAAATACCCAGCGCCACGACAGGTACTCGGTCATGTAACCACCGAGTACCGGGCCGGCGACACTGGCCACCGCGTACATGCTGCTGAAGTAACCCTGATAACGCCCGCGTTCACGCGGCGGCACGATGTCACCGATGATTGCCTGACTTACCGAGATCATCCCGCCGGCGCCGATGCCCTGAAGGATCCGCGCCAGCACCAGTTGCTCCATGCTCTGCGCCATGCCGCAAAAGAGTGAGGCGAGGGTGAACAGGCCCATGCCGAACAGCATCAATTTGCGCCGCCCGTACAAGTCGCCGAGCTTGCCGTAGATCGGCACGGCCACCGTCATCGCGACCATGTACCCGGAAATCACCCAGGCCAGCAGGCTGACGTCCTTGAACTGCGCAGAAATGGCCGGCATCGACACGGCGACAATGGTTTGGTCCAGCGCGCCGAGAAAGATCGCCATCATCAGCGCGACCAGCACGCTGCGAATGGCCGGTTTGGGCGTTTCGGGGTGATTGAGATTGGTCACGGGCAAAACCTGCGGGCAGTGAGAGTCCCGCAGATCATCAGGCGAGCGGGGATGCTCGCCAGTGTAAGTCGGTAGCAGGCTATTCGATAGCCTCATAAGGAAGTCCGACGTAATTTTCTGCAATGGTTTTTCGCCCTGCTTCTGAACTGACAAAGTAGTCCAGTTCCGAGGCGCTGATGCGCTGGCTGAACGCATCGTGGTCATCGAAGCGATGCAGCATCGAGGTCATCCACCAGGAAAAGCGCTCGGCTTTCCACACGCGGCGCAGGCAGATTTCCGAGTATTTCTCCAGCAGATCGGTGCGCTCGTCGCGATAAACCTTCAACAGAATATTGAACAGCGTACTGACGTCGCTGGCGGCCAGATTCAAACCCTTGGCGCCAGTGGGCGGGACGATATGCGCCGCGTCGCCGACGAGAAACATCCGTCCGTACTGCATCGGCTCGACGACAAAACTGCGCAGCGGCGCGATGCTCTTTTCAATCGATGGGCCAGTGACCAGCTTCTCGGCAAGCTCCACCGGCAGACGATTTTTCAATTCATCCCAAAAGCGCTGATCGCTCCAGTCATCGACATTTTCATCCGCCGGCACTTGCAGGTAATAGCGGGTGCGGGTGGCCGAACGCATGCTGCACAGAGCGAAGCCACGTTCATGGCGGGCGTAGACCAACTCCTCATGCACCGGCGGCGTGTCGGCCAGAATCCCCAGCCAGCCAAACGGATAAACCCGCTCGAAGATCTTCAGGCTATCGGCCGGAATCGACTGCCGCGCGACCCCGTGGAAACCATCGCAACCGGCGATGTAATCGCAATCGACGCGAAAGGTTTCGCCGTCCTTTTCGAAGGTGACAAATGCCTCGTCGCTTTTCATGCCGTGAGGAACGACATCCCTCGCCTGGTAAATGGTCGGCGCACCAGCCTCCCGACGAGCGGCCATCAGGTCGCGGGTGACTTCGGTCTGGCCGTAGATCATCACGCTCTTGCCACCGGTCAGCGCGTGCAGATCGATGTGCACCTGACGTCCGTCCAGGGCCAGATCGAAACCGCCATGCACCAGACCTTCGGCGTCCATGCGCTGACTCACGCCAGCCTGACGCAACAGCTCTACCATGCCCTGTTCAAGTACCCCGGCGCGAATGCGTCCGAGCACGTAATCAGGTGTCTGGCGTTCAAGGATGAGGGTGTCGATACCAGCGTTGTGCAGCAACTGGCCGAGGAGCAATCCGGACGGACCGGCGCCGATAATGGCGACTTGGGTTTTCAGCGTTTTCATTGTTTTTATGGCTCGCAAGCTTCACGCGACAAGCGCCGGTGAATATTTTTTATGGATCGAGTGCTTGCATTTTTCCCTTGCGGGTCTGTCAATTGAAGGTGAAAACTGAGCTGATACCTGTACATTCTGCCAATCGGTGCGATTATCGCCCACAACCCCGAGGCCTGGATTGAAGTGATGAACAAGCCTGAGCTGCCTTCGATTCCAGTGTTCAAGCTCTACGGTGAAAGCCTGGACTGGCCGACCCCTGACTTGCTGCACTGTGAAACCATTTCCTCCCGCAGTCGCGAACATGAGTGGGAAATCAAACCCCACCGCCATGCTGATTTGTGCCAGTTGCTCTTCGTCTTCAAAGGTCAGGCAGAGCTTGAGATCGAAGGGCAGCGCACGCAACTCCAAACCCCGGCGATTCAAGTGCTGCCACCGTTATCGGTGCACGGCTTTCGCTTTTCCGAAGACGTCGAAGGGTTCATCGTTACCCTCGCCACACCGCTGATCAATCACTTGCAGGCGCAACTGGGCGATTCGGTGCACGCACTGGCCAGTGCAGAAAACTACCCGGCAGGCACCGACGGTGATTACCTCAACAGCCTGTTCTCGGCATTGCAGGCCGAATACAACGGTCATCAACCGGCGCGGGAAATGCTCATGCATTCGCTGGTCAGCGTGATCATGGTCTGGGTCAGCCGGCAGGCGATCGTGCGGCACAAAGCCAGTCAGCGGCCGCAACGTCAGCGCGAATACCTCAATGGCTTTATTCAATTGGTCGAGGAAACTTATCGCCAGCATGTGAAGGTTGAAGACCTGGCGCATCGGCTGGGGATTTCGGTATCGCACCTTAACGGCACTTGCCGTGAACTGGCGGGGCAACCGGCGTTGCAGATCATGCACGAGCGTCAGTTGCTGGAAGCCAAGCGCTTGCTGACCTACACCAGCATGACGATTTACGAGATGTCGGAGTTGTTGGGGTTTTCCGATCCGACCAACTTCACGCGCCTGTTTCGGCGCCGGGTGGGGATATCGCCAAAAGCCTTCCGCGACCGATTGAAAGCCGAACAATAATTTCATAACCACACTAAACACTGTGGGAGCGAGCTTGCTCGCGAAGCGGTGTATCAGCCGCCAGTAATGGTGATTGACACACTGCATTCGCGAGCAAGCTCGCTCCCACAGGGGCGCATTCCAGCTCAATTACCTCAGCGCAATGCGTTCAGAGTGGCATTGTGCGGAATGCAGCGCTCGAAGTTGCAGCTCGCATACTCGCGCGGCAGTTGTCGCAGCTGTTCGACCCGCCAGGCAGCGGTGCCGTACAGTGCCAGGGTGGCGGCGCAGGTGATGAAAATCGCGATGTACCTTCTTGTTTTGATGTTCATGGCGTAGACCTCTGAACGACATACCTTGCGGTATTACTTTCAGCATAGGTCAGCGCTGGGGAGTTGCCAGCGAGTGTGCTTGAGGATTTAACCGGCCATTCAGCACATTGGATCGGTTTACAGATCAACGTCCCATTGCGGATGCTCAGGAAAGCGCTCTACCAGAAAATCCAGCATGCTGCGCAGCGCCGCCGGCATGTGTTTGCGTGAGGCGTACACCGCGTAGATGTTCATCTGTCGCGGCTCGGCATGGGGCAGCAGGCGGACCAGTTCGCCGCTGTGAATATGCACCCCGGCCTGATAGGTCGGCAGCATCGCCACCCCCGCGCCAGCCAGTGTCGCGCGCAATAACGTGCTGGCCTCGTTGGCGCTGATATTGCCCTGCACCGGCACTGAAACCGGTTCGCCATCCTCCTCGAAATGCCACAGGCTTTTGCCGAAATACGAGTGCGTCAGGCAATTGTGTCTGCTCAGATCCTCGACCCGTAATGGCGCCGCTTGCTCCTGCAGATAAGCGGGCGCGGCGCAGACTACCGAACGACAAACGGTCAGGCGTCGGGCGATCAGGTTGGGGTCGAGATCGTTACTGGTGCGAATCGCCAGGTCGATGCGCTCATCGACCAGATTCACCGTGCGATCGAGCATTTGCAGATCGATGCTCACACCTGGGTAGCGTTTGACGTAGGCGGCCATCGCATCCGCCAGTTGGGCCTGGCCGAACGAAGTGCTGACGCTGATCCGCAATAGCCCGCGCGGGGCATCGTGGGGTTCGCTGACGGCGGCCTGCATGTCGCTCGACAACTCCAGCATCTGCCGGCAGCGCGGCAGAATCTCACTGCCGGCGGCGGTCAGGCTCAACTTGCGCGTGGTGCGGTGCATCAGGCGTGCGCCGACCCAGTCCTCCAGCTCTGCCAGATAACGTGAAACCACCGGCCGCGAAAGGTCCAGATGATCGGCCGCTGCCGACTGGCTGCCCAGGTCCACCACGGTGACAAACACCCGCATTGCTTGGAGACGATCCATGATTTGCCCGCTTTCAGAAACAAACTATGCTCAAGCATCGCATTTTTTGTACTGAGTCAGGCAACTAAGCTCTGTTCCATCGCCAAATACGGCATTCGGACACCGGAGCAACAGATGATCGGCTTCACCACACTCAAACGCGTTCTGCTCGCCACTGCTTCCCTGGGTTTCGCCGCGCATGCAGCGGCTGCCAATCTGACCCTGGATGTCTACAACCCAGGGACAAACGCGATTTTTCCGGTGACCTCGGTGCTGGTCAGCGGTGAGAAAGACGCGATCCTCGTTGATGCGCAATTCGGCAAATCCCAGGCCGAGCAAGTCGTGGAAAAGATCCGCGCCAGCGGCAAGCACCTGACCACCATCTACATCAGCCATGGCGACCCGGATTATTACTTCGGCCTTGATACCCTGACCAAGGCATTCCCGGAGGCCAAGGTATTGGCCTCGCAGCCGACGGTTGATCACATCAACAAAACCGTCGCCGGCAAACTGGCCTTCTGGGGCCCGAAAATGGGCGCCGACGTGCCGGCGAAAACCATCGTGCCGGGCGTGCTCAAGGGTGACAGCCTGATGCTCGAAGGGCAGAAATTGCAGGTCATCGGCCTCGACGGCAAACAACCGGATCGCAGTTTTGTGTGGATCCCGTCGCTCAAAGCCGTGGTCGGTGGTGTGGTTGTCGCCGAAAACATCCACGTATGGATGGCCGATACCCAGAGCGCGCAATCCCACGCCGACTGGCTGGAAACGTTGCACTCGATCGAAACCCTCAAACCGAACACCGTGGTGCCGGGTCACTACCTGGGTGACAGCCGCCGCTCGCTGGCCAGCGTGAAATTCACCGCCGACTACATTAAGGCTTTCGACGCGGAAACCGCCAAGGCCAAAGATTCCGCCGCACTGATCGCCGCGATGAAAAAGCGCTACCCGACACTCGGCGAAGAAAGTTCGCTGGAGTTGAGCGCGAAAGTCGCCAAGGGCGAAATGCAGTGGTAAGCCGATTCTGAAAACGCAGCACTCTCAAGCCAACTGGAGAATGTCATGAGCAAGATCGCAATCATTGGTGCCACCGGCCGAGCCGGTAGCCAACTGCTGGAAGAAGCCCTGCGTCGCGGCCATAGCGTTACCGCTATTGCCCGCGACACCTCGAAGATCGGCGCCCGTAGCGGTGTGGTCAGCAAGAAAGTCGATGTGCTGGATTCGGCCGCGTTGCAGGACGCCGTGGCCGGTCATGATGTGGTGATCACCGCCGCGCATTTTGCCACCGTGCCTGCGGCGGCGATTGTCGGGCCGGTGAAGCAGGCAGGCGTTCAGCGTTTGCTGGTAGTGGGCGGTGCCGGTTCGTTGTTGCTGCCGGACGACACGCGAGTGATCGACAGTGCGGGGTTTCCGGCCGAGTACAAAACTGAAGCCAGTGCGGGTGCGGCGTTTCTTGAGGCGTTGCGTCAGGAGCAGGAGCTGGACTGGACCTTCCTGTCGCCGTCGGCGGAGTTTGTTGAAGGTGAGCGTACGGGTAGTTTCCGTGTCGGCCAGGATCACTTGCTGGTGAGCGCTGAAGGGCGTAGCTGGATCACCTTTGCCGATTACGCGATTGCGCTGATCGACGAAGTGGAAACGCCGAAGCATTCGCGTCAGCGGTTTACTGTCGGGTACTGAGTGAATCCTTGCCCCTCACCCCAGCCCTCTCCCGAGGGAGAGGGAGCCGACCGAGGTGTCTGGCGCTGTACATCGACCTGAAAAAATCCAGTCGATTATGGATTCAAAGCCAATTGTTCAGGTCGCTGAACCTCGTCAATATCCCCCAATCAGTCCCCTCTCCCCCTGGGAGAGGGTTAGGGTGAGGGGAAATAGCCTCACCGCAAATGCGCCTGCTCCACCAGCCAGATCATCAATTCTTCCAGCTGCGGCGAAGGCTCGGTTCCCGCAGGCACCACCACGTAATACGCCAACCCCGTCCTCACCTTCAATTCAAACGGCATCACCAGCCGTCCGGCACGCAAGTCGTCGCCGATCAACGACCAGTCGCCAATCGCCACCCCCGTCCCATGCGACGCCATCGACATCGCCTGATCCAGCGTTTCGAAATGCTGGCCCATGTTGACGTTATTCAACTGCAGTTCGGCCGCCGTCAGCCAGACCTTCCAGTCCTGAGTGTCGCGGGTCGGATGCAGCAACAGATGCTGTTGCAGATCAGCCGGGTCAGACAGTTCCGGTGGGCCTTTCAAAAGTGCCGGTGAGCAAACCGGGGTCAGTTGTTCATCGAACAGATGCAGCGCGGTCGAGGAGTTGTCCGGCGGCGCTCCATAGATCACCGCCGCGTCGAACTGCTCGCGCTGAAAATCCACGCCATGGGCCAACGTCGTGGTCAGTTTGACCGGCACATCCGGGCGTTCCTTTTGCCATTGCAGCAGGCGCGGCACCAGCCAGCGCATCACACAACTGGGCGCCTTGAGTTGCAGGGTTTCGCGCTTGAGACCGATCTGCTCGGTGGCCTCAGTGATCAGACCGAAGACCTTCTCCACCCGTGGCAACCACTCCCGGCCTTCGGCCGTCAACTCCAGGCCACGGGCCAGACGGATGAACAGTTCATACCCCAGATGATCTTCCAGCCCGGCGATCTGCCGGCTCACCGCGCCTTGTGTGATGTGCAATTGCTCGGCGGCCCGGGTGAAGTTGCAGCACTGCGCGGTGATCAGAAACGTGTGCAGGGCGGGCAGGGGAGGCAGTCGTTTCATGGGGATCCAAGGTATGACGTAAGGACATGGCTAGTATGACTTTTAATCGATTGTTGCCGCTACCTGCCGACCGTTCAATGAGCCCATTGAAGGCCTGCATGGGCCTTGTGTCTCAAACGAACAAGAAGGGCAATGACATGGCGACGTGTGGCGAAGTACTGGTCAAGTTACTCGAAGGTTATGGGGTCGAGCAGGTGTTCGGCATTCCCGGCGTGCACACCGTTGAGCTGTATCGCGGGCTGGCCCGTTCGAGCATCAACCACGTCACCCCACGGCATGAACAGGGCGCCGGTTTCATGGCCGACGGTTATGCGCGCACCAGCGGCAAACCGGGTGTGTGCTTCATCATTACCGGCCCGGGCATGACCAACATCTCCACCGCCATGGGCCAGGCTTACGCCGACTCGATCCCGATGCTGGTGATCTCCAGCGTACAGAGCCGCAACCAGTTGGGCGGCGGGCGCGGCAAGCTGCACGAGTTGCCGAACCAGAGCGCACTGGTCGCTGGCGTCGCAGCGTTCTCTCACACCCTGATGTCGGCGTCGGAATTGCCCGGCGTGCTCGCTCGCGCATTCGCCTTGTTCCAGGCCGGGCGTCCGCGTCCGGTGCACATCGAAATTCCGCTGGACGTGTTGGTGGAAGAGGCCGATGAGTTGCTCGCCAGTGTCCCGGTCAACATCGACCGCGCCGGTGCCGCGCCCGCTGCCGTGAGTCGTATGAGCGCGTTGCTGGCCGGTGCCCAACGTCCGTTGATTCTCGCCGGTGGCGGTGCGATCGATGCCGCAGCAGAGCTTACCGAACTGGCTGAACTGCTCGACGCACCTGTAGCGCTGACCATCAACGCCAAAGGTCTGTTGCCGTCGACGCATCCGCTGCTGATCGGCTCGACACAAAGCCTGGTCGCCACCCGCGAATTGGTCGCGGATGCCGATGTGGTGCTGGCGATCGGCACCGAACTGGCCGAAACCGATTACGACGTGACCTTCGCCGGTGGTTTCGAGATTCCCGGCAAGCTGCTGCGCATCGACATCGACGCCGATCAGACCGTGCGTAACTATCCGCCACACGTCGCCCTGGTTGCCGATTCGCGCAATGCCGCGCAGGCATTGCTCAGCGCCTTGTCGCACAAAGCGTTGGCCGAGCGCCGCAACGATTGGGGCCAGGTGCGCGCGGCGCGTCTGCGTGATGATCTGGCCGTGACCTGGGATGCAGCGACGCTGGCGCAAACCCGTTTCCTCGAAACCGTGCTGCACGAATTGCCCGACGCGGTGTTCGTCGGCGACTCCACGCAACCGGTGTACACCGGCAACCTGACCTTCAACCCGGAGCGTCCGCGTCGCTGGTTCAACTCATCGACCGGCTACGGCACCCTCGGCTATGCGTTGCCGGCAGCGATTGGCGCATGGCTCGGTGGACAACCCGATAAAGGTGCACGGCCACCGGTGGTGTGCCTGATCGGCGACGGTGGTCTGCAGTTCACCCTGCCGGAACTGGCCAGCGCCGTCGAAGCGCGCACCCCGGTGATCGTCCTGCTGTGGAATAACCAGGGCTACGAAGAGATCAAGAAATACATGGTCAACCGCGCCATCGAACCGGTCGGCGTCGACATCTACACCCCGGACTTCATTGGCGTGGCCAAGGCCCTCGGCTGCGCCGCCGAAGCGATCAACTCAGTGGAACAACTGCGCAGTGCACTGCGTGCCGCGACCGATCGCCAAGGCCCGAGCGTAATCGAAATCGACCAGAACCAGTGGATGCAGGCGGTGGCCAAGTGATCAATTTTCCAACCACACTCGACGGCCTCTACATCAACGGCCAATGGTCGGCCGGCCGCGAACATCTGCGCGTGATCAACCCGGCCACTGAGGCGTTGCTGACCACTGTCAATGGTGGTGACGAGCACGCGGTGAGCCAGGCCGTGAGCGCTGCGACTGAAGCATTCAAGGACTGGTCGCAAACCAGCGGTGCCGAGCGCGGCGCGATTCTGCGCAACATCGCCAATGGCGTGCGCAACGGTCGCGATCACTTGATGAAACTGCAATCGAGCAACAACGGCAAACCGCAGTTCGAAGCGGCCATCGACGTCGACGATGTGATCGCCACCTTCGAGTACTACGCCGAACTCGCTGAAGGCCTCGACGCCAGACAGGACAGCAACGTGCCGCTGCCCAGCGATGATTTCAGCGCACGCTTGCGGCGCGAGCCGTGCGGCGTGGTCGGGCTGATCGTGCCGTGGAATTTCCCCATGGTCACCACCGCGTGGAAACTTGCGCCGGCCCTCGCCGCCGGGTGCTGCGTGGTGCTGAAACCGTCGGAAGTCACGCCGCTGCCGGAGCTGGAACTGGCGGCGATCATCGCTGAAGCCGGCCTGCCCAACGGCGTGTTCAACGTCGTCTGCGGTACCGGTCTGGCGGTCGGTGCACCACTGTCGGCGGATCCGCGCATCGCCAAGATTTCTTTCACTGGCAGCAACGCCGTCGGTGTCCAGGTGATGCAGCGTGCCGCCGAAACGGTGAAGGGCGTGAGCCTGGAACTGGGCGGCAAATCTTCGCTGCTGGTGCTCGAAGATGCTGATCTGCAATTAGCGGTCGAGCTGGCTTGCGGTGGCGGTTTCTTCAATGCCGGGCAGATGTGCTCGGCCACCAGCCGTGTGTTGGTTGCCGATGAATTGGCGGATGAATTCCTTGAACGTTTGCACAAGCGTGCGCAAGCGATTCGCGTGGCGGATCCGTTCGACCCGGACGTGGAGATGGGCGCACTGGTCAATCAGGCGCAATACCAGCGCGTGCTTGGTCACATCGACCGGGGGCTGAGCGCTGGCGCGAAGCTGGTGTGCGGCGGTAATCGTCCGGCAGATCTGCCACGCGGTTATTTTTTGCAGCCGACGGTGTTCACCGACGTGCCCCTCGACAGTGCGCTGTGGTGCGAAGAGATTTTCGGCCCGGTGCTGTGCGTGCGCCGTTTCAGCAGCGAAGCCGAGGCAATTGCCTTGGCCAACGACAGCCAGTTCGGCCTGGTCGCCAGTGTGGTGACGCGTAACGCCGAGACCGCCGAGCGGGTCGCCAACGCCCTGCAGGCGGGGCTGGTGTGGCTCAACGCGCCGCAAGTGATCTTCCCGCAGGCGGCGTGGGGCGGTTACAAGCAGAGCAGCATCGGCCGCGAATTGGGGCCGTGGGGCCTGGCCGCGTTTCAGGAAATCAAACACGTGATCCGGGCGCTCTGAACGCCCGAAAAAGGTCAGCGCATGCCTCGCAACGAGGCATGCGTCGGCGTCATGGCTTCAATGAGTTTTTATCGATAGTCAGCTGTTTTGCACGACCTCAGGATGAACCCGTCGGCAGCGCCGCAGGCCTTTGAAAACAAGGCCTGCAGCGGATCCGGCCGCGCGGATGCAACGGTTGCGACCAACCTCATACTTAAAAGAACAAAGGGAGTCCGTCATGGGCGAGCACGATCTGAACAGGCGTCAATTCATTAAAACCGTCGGCGTCGCCTCGGTGGCGGCGGCTGCCCTGAGCATGCCCTTCATCCGGGCGAGCGCCAGCGACACCCGCTTCGCCGGCAAGACCCTGCGTTTGCTGACCTGGTCGGATGACACCGGCCTCGCGGCACTGCGCAACATCGCCGCCACGTTCGAAGCCAAGACTGGCGCCAAGGTCATCGCCGACCGCACCGGCAGCACTTCGGAAATGGTCGCCAAACTCAAGGCCGGCGGTGATCGTCCGCAGTACGACATCATCACGTTGGCAGGCGTCGGCGCCGAAGGTCTGGCGGCCGCCGGGCTGCTGGAAAAACCCGACCTCAACCGCATTCCCAACCTGGTCGACGTCCCGGAAAAATACCGTACCGGCGCCAACGGGCACGGCATCGGTTACCTGTTGTGGTGCAACAGTCTGGTCTACAGCACTCGCACCCAGAAAGAGGCGCCGAGCAGTTATGCCGCGTTGTGGGATGCCGATCTGGCGCCGAATATTTTCCTGCCACCGCCGAACTGGACCGAGGCGATGGACCTGATCATCATCGCCGCGAAACTGGCTGGCGGTGACGAACACAACATTGAGCCGGGCTTCAAGAAGCTCGCCGAACTCAAGGATCGCGTGGTGACGTTGGGCGAAAACCCGAACCAGATTGCCGAGCTGTTCCGCACCGGTTCGCTGGACATGGGCGGCCTCTATGCCCCGGCATTTTTCCCCAAGCAGATTCGCGATCCGAACTACGGCCTCGGCGCTACGTTCGGCATGAAGGAAGGGTTCTACACCGACCTGATGCTCTCGGTGATGCCGAAGAATCGGCCGGGCGACACCGACCTGGCCTACGCCTTCATCGACCACTCCCTCGACCCGCTGGTGCAGGGCAAGATGGCCGAGGACATCTTCAACGGCCCGGTCAACGCCAAGGCGATCATCTCCGCCGAAGCGCGCAAGAGCCCGTTCATTCTGACGCCGGAGCAGATTGCCGAGAAGGCGATCATGCACGACAACGCCTTTCTGGCCACCGTGCACGACCAATGGATTCGTCGCTATACGGAAATTTTTTCTTCCTGAGCCGTCCGCCCAGACACCATAGAACCCTTGTGGGAGCGAGCCTGCTCGCGAATGCGTCAGCACAGTCGGTATTGATGTGACTGACACAGCGCCTTCGCGAGCAGGCTCGCTCCCACAGAGGACATAGGTGTCTGGCAGATTCGTTTTCCATTGACGAGATCATTGCTATGGAACATCAATCCCTGACCCAAGCGGTCGGCGCCGCTGCCGTGCGCCCGGCGCGCGGCGTTTCTCCGACTGCACGGGCGTGGCTTTTCCTCACGCCGTCGATGCTGTTTCTCGGCGTGCTGATCGCCGCCAGCCTGCTGGTGCTGCGCATGAGCGTCGGCACCAAAGGCGCGGAGTGGAGCGGTTTCAGCCTGGCCAGTTATGCCCAGTTGCTCGAACCGTACTACCTGAAATCCTTGCTGCTGACCTTGCGTCTGGCGCTGATCAGCGCGGTGATTGCCGTGGTGCTGGCGATCCCGGTGGCGTACACCATGTCGCGGCTGACCTCGCCGTTTCTGCGGCGGATTTTCCTCGCAGCGGTGCTGCTGCCGTTGCTGGTCAATCTGCTGCTGCAAAGCTACGGCTGGCTGGTGATTCTCGGTCCCGGCGGCATGCTCAATCAGGCGCTGATGGGCCTCGGCCTGATCAAGCGCCCGATCATGTTGCTGTACAACCAGAACGGCGTCCTGATGGGCCTGGTGCAAACAGCGTTTCCACTCGCGGTGTTGCCGATTGCCAGCGCCATGCGCGGCGTCGCCCGCACCTATGAGGAAGCGGCTGCGACCCTCGGTGCCAGCCGTTTTCAAGTGTTCCGCCAAGTGGTTCTGCCGATGAGTTTGCCGGGGATCATCACCGGTGCAACGTTGGTGTTCGCCTACAACGCCAGCAGCTTCGTGGTGCCGTTGCTGCTCGGAGGCCGTCGCGTGCCGATGCTGGCGGTGATGGTGCATGACCAGATCGCGCCGCTGATGAACTGGCCTGCCGCGTCGGCAGCCGGGGTGGTGCTGATCGTCACCACGCTGGCGATCATGACTCTCTCTGAATACATCACTGGCCGTCGTCGGCGTCTGCTGGAGGCTTCGCAATGAGTGCCCTGACCAAGAAGCGCATGGCGCTGCTGCCCGGCGAAACCGGCAAATTCGCCGGCATCCTCTCCGGCTTCATTCTGCTGCTGGCGGTGTTGCCGATCCTGACCATGATCGTCATGTCGTTCAGCGGTGCGTCGAACCTCGACTTCCCACCGAGCAGCTACAGCCTGCAATGGTACAAAGCGGCCTGGCACACCTTTGTTTCGCCGGACGCCAGCGACGTGCTCAGTCTCGGTCAGGCCATGGCCACCAGCCTGTTGGTGTCGTGCCTGACGATGGTTTTCGCCACGCTGATTGCCGTACCCGCCGCGTATGCGCTGACCCGCTGCGAATTCCGTGGCAAGACCGTGGCGCTGCAACTGATGTCGCTGCCGCTGGTGTTCCCGATGGTGGTGTTGGGCCTGGCCTTGCTGCTGGTGTTCGACAGCCTGCCGTTCCACATGACCACCTCGCGGCTGGTGATTGCCCACGTGATTCTGGCGCTGCCGTTTGTGGTGAAGAACTGCACCGCAGCGATGCTTTCCATCGGCAGCGAAGTCGAGGAAGCGGCGCGGATGCTTGGCGCTTCGCCGTTGCGCGCAATTGTCGATGTGGTGGTGCCGTTGATGAAATCGGGGATTCTGGCCGGCATGCTGCTGGCGTTCATCGTCTCGTTCAACGAATTCACCGTGACCTATTTCCTCTACACCATCGACGTCATGACCGTGCCGATCTGGATGTACAGCCGCACCGTGTCATCGCTCGACCCTACCGTGTTCTCGTTTGCCGTGCTGATCGTGCTGATCGACTTCGTCCTGATCTGGGCGCTGGAGAAGCTGGTGGGCGAGGGCGGCGTTTCCTTTTGATTTGAGGTGCAACATGACTGGTCTGATTCTGGAAAACGTCGAGAAATTCTATGGCTCGGCGTGCGCGGTACAAGACGTCAACCTGCATTTGCCGGAAGGCAAACTGGTGTGTTTCCTCGGCCCGTCCGGCTGCGGCAAAACCACTTTGCTGCGGATGATTGCCGGGCTGGAAACCCTCAGCGCTGGCGAGATTCGCCTGGACGGCGAGGACATCGGCCAGACCCCGGCGCACCTGCGCAACTTCGGCATGGTGTTCCAGTCGCTGGCGCTGTTCCCGCACATGACCGTTGGCGAGAACATCGCCTACCCGCTGAAGTTGCGCGGCGTCAGCAAGGCTGATCAACACAAGCGCGTGGTCGAGTTGCTGGAGCTGATCCAGTTGCAGGCGATGATCGATCGCCCGGTGGCGAAACTTTCCGGCGGCCAGCGGCAGCGCGTGGCGATTGCCCGGGCGATTGCCTCGCACCCGAAAATCCTCCTGCTCGATGAGCCGCTGTCGGCGCTCGACGCCAAGCTGCGCGAATCGATGCAGGTGGAAATCCGCCAACTGCAGCAGCGCCTGAACATCACCACGATCATGGTCACCCACGATCAGCGCGAAGCGATGACCATGGCCGATATCGTCGTCGTGCTGGGCGAACACAAGGTGCAGCAGGTCGGTACGCCGATTGAAATCTATCGGCATCCGGCCAATGAGTTTGTCGCGGACTTCATCGGCTCGGGCAATATTTTCCCGGCCACGGCGCTGGGTGATGGCAAGGTCAGCCTGCCGGGTGGTGACGCGCTGCAAGTGCCGATCTGTAGCAGCATTGTCGTGGGGCAGAAAGTGAAGATGCTGATTCGTCCGGAAGACCTGCAACTGTCGGCAGCGCAGGCGACGGCAGGGAATCGGTTGCTCGGCAAGGTGACGTTTGTGCGTGATATCGGCGCGACCATCGAGACCACGGTGGAGTGTTCCGGGGTGACGTTTACGGCGTTGAGTACGCCGTGTCAGGGGATCGGATTGGCGATCGGGCATCCGGTGTCGGTGACGTTGCCGGTGGAGGCTTGTCGGGTGTTGGGGGCTTAGAGCGAGCTCCGACTCCGAATCGCCCCTCACCCCAGCCCTCCCGAAACGTCGGACCGCCCGGGGGGAGAGGGAGCCGACCGAGGTGTCTGGCGTTATCCATCGACCTGAAAAATCCAGTCGATTATGGATTCGGCAAAGCAGGCGCTATTCATCGGCCTGAGAGATCGAGTCGATTATGGATTCAAAGCCAAACGTTCAAGTCGGTGAATCTCTTCAATATCCCCCAATCAGTCCCCTCTCCCTCCGGGAGAGGGCTAGGGTGAGGGGCTTCTAACGGTCACACCGAAAGCCGCAACCGCGCCAAATCCCTTAACGGCGGTGCACCAAACAAGCGGCTGTACTCACGGCTGAACTGCGACGGACTTTCATACCCGACGCGATACCCCGCCGCCGACGCTTCCAGCCCCTCCGCCAACATCAACCGCCGCGCCTCTTGCAGGCGCAACTGCTTCTGATACTGCAACGGGCTCATCGCCGTCATCGCCTTGAAACGGTGATGCAATGTCGAGACGCTGAGGTTCACTTCTTTCGCCAAATCATCAATGCGCAGCGGCTGTTCGAAGTTGCCGTTCAACCATTTGATCGCCTGACTGATGCGATGGCTCTGGCTATTGGCGATCGCGATTTCATACAAACGATGGCCCTGCGGGCTGCGCAACAGGCGATAAAGAATCTCCCGACGAATCAGCGGCGCGAGCATGGCGATGTCTTTCGGTGCATCGAGCAAGCGGGCCAGACGCAGCACGGCATCGAGCATCGAACTGTCGATCTGCTCGACATACAAACCCCGCCCGGTCGGCCGCGTCGGCACGCCCATCGGACCGGCGTCGGCGATCAGCGCGGTGATTTCGGTCGGGTCGATATCCAGGCGCACGGCGAGGATCGGTTCTTCTGGCGAGACATTCACCACGCGCCCGCTCAACGGCATCGAAACCGACACCACCAGGTAATTCAGCGGATCGTAATTGAAGAACTCGTCGGCCAGCCGCACCTCTTTGCGTCCCTGCGCCATGATGCACAGCGCCGGTTGCGCGAGCACCGGGGCAAAGTCGTGGGATCGGGTGTGACGCGACATGAACAGCGAGCCGATGGCGGTCTCGTAGCTGCCATCGTCGGTGGTGTTGCGGCGGATGATCGCCGCCAGTTCCGCGCGCTGTTTTTCCATGTCAGCGGTGGGTTCGGCTTGAAAACGATCGAATGACGTCATGCACGGCATCCTCGGCAGGGGAGGTGGAATGGAGCAGAGCATATGTTTGTGCAAGCGCCAGCGGTAGACACATCCTGCGAAATGCTTGCCTGATCCTGCATGGGATTGTGGGCGGGCTCAGCCATAGCAGGTTGTAGGGCGGCAAAGTTGCTTGATACGCCGTATGACAACCGTGTGACGCAGTTTTACAGGTTGTTACAGGTCTTCTGCGCAGTCTCGCAGGATTGTGCAACGCAGCGACAGGAATCGACTAACGGCGGCTGGCGTGCGGCCCTTAACCTTTGATCCTGTCGCAGCCCGTCCCCCGGCTGCCACGCGACTCCCTGGGAGGGTTGAACATGTCCAAGCAGATTCCCGTCAGTCATATGGCCTTCGTTCGAGCGCGCGCCGGGCGTTCGGCGGAACTCGGTGTACGCCTGAGCGCGTTGATCGAGCCGTCCCGCGCCGCCCCCGGTTGCCTGAGCTTTGCGTTGCAGCATTCGCAGTGTGATCCCGAGTTGTGGCTGGTCTCCGGCTTCTGGAGCAGCCAGCAAATGATGACCAACTATTTCAACAGCCCATCGATGGAAATCTTCGCCGAGCTGGTGCAGGAACTGGTGGTCAACAGCCTCGACTTCCACACGTTCAAGGACGTGTCGGCGGCGCAAGCCCTCGGTCAATGCCCGGCGCCGGTACACAAACTCGTCGGTTGAGGGTTTAATGTCCGGCTTGTTTGTCTGAGCCGGGATATGTGACATGGCACGTAAAGAGTTCGAACACTTCGAAGCAGTTTCCGCAGTCGTCCCCGTCGAGTTGGGCGGCAACAAGGGCTATCACGCGGCAATCGCGGTCAAGGCCCTGGTCGATGGCGGTGCACCACGCTTTCACAAACTGTTGAATGACCAGATCTTCCCCGGCGCCATTGCCGCTGATGAAGCGGCCATCAAGGAGCTGGATAACCTCAATGGCGTCACTGAAGACGCCGAGTTGATCTGGTAACGCGTTACTTGTTGGCGCCCGGACGCCACATCTTGAACAGGGCCTCAGGCCCCAACTGGAAATAATCCGCCGGCCCGCCGCCGCGCAGAATCGGTTCTGCTGCGGCGGTGTCGTAGATTCCATCCTTCAACAGCCACTTGGCGATATGCACGGCGACCACTTCGCCGAGGATCAGCCAGCTCGGCACCGTCTCGCCATCAGCGCGCTGCAATTGAATGATCTGCGTGACCTTGCATTCGAAGGACACCGGACTTTCTGCGACCCGTGGTACTGAAATCACTTTTGACGCCACTGTCGTCAAACCCGCCAATTCAAACTCGTTGACCTCAGGCGCGACCATCGCGCAGCTCTGGTTCATCTGCTCGGCCAGCGGCCGGGTGGCGAGGTTCCAGACGAACTCGCCGGTCTGCTCGATGTTGTTCAGGCTGTCTTTGCGCCCGACGCTGGAAAAACCAATGATCGGCGGAATGTAGTTGAAGGCATTGAAGAAGCTGTATGGCGCCAGGTTCAAGCGGCCGTTGGCATCCTGTGAAGAAATCCAGCCGATCGGGCGTGGGCCGACGATGGCGTTGAACGGATCGTGGGGCAGACCGTGGCCGTTGGCGGGTTCGTAGAAGTGGATGTCATCGGGCATGGCGGGTGAATTCCTGAGGCTGAGTTTCGGATGCAGCCATAGTGCAAGGACGCCCCGCATATTTCCAGCCGGACGCAAAACCCCTGTAGGAGTGAGCCTGCTCGCGATAGCGGTGTGTCAGTTGATAGATGTTTGACTGACCCACTGCTATCGCGAGCAGGCTCACTCCTACAAGGGGTTTGTGTGGGATTCAGAAATGACTAAGCCCGGCCGAGGCCGGGCTGTGGGAGGACTGCTGATACTTAGCTGATGGCAGCGGCGGTGCCGGTTTTGTCGAAGCCGTCAGCAGCGACCGTTTTACCCAGGTTGGTTTTATCGAAGCCATCGGCAGCAACAGCTTTGCCGATGTTGGTTTTATCAAATCCATCAGCAGCATAAGTGCCGGTGTGGCTGGTTTCGATGGCGGCGCTGGCGCCGTTGATGAAGTCGGCGGATTTGGTGCGATCCGAGCCGTCGGCAGCGAAGGTATTGGCAGCCAGTACGGACAGGGTCAGGGCGAGGATCAGTTTGGTTTTCATGTCGGTTACTCCAGATTCGTTGGCGATGTGTGTTGCATGGGTCTAATGCTACGCCAAATAAATTGATTAAAAAGCGCAAAATAATGCTAAAAACAATCGATTAACTAGATGTTAAAGGCGGCGCGTTGAATTCGCTTTCGTCGTCGCAGCGAGCGTCGCGCAGGTCATCGATCAGGTGATTGCAGGATGAGGGGGCAGCATTAATTAGCGATTAATCGTTGTTTTGTGCGGCATGACAGATTTTTCATACTTTGCCGACCGCTTTTTCACCGTTGCAACGCCAGTCTGCCCGTGGCCAGAAAACCAAGAACCGGCCGTCACACACTGGAGCGTTGCCTGCGATGAATAAACTGCCTCAAATCACCTTGGCCTTCTGGGTCATGAAAATCTGCGCGACGACCCTGGGGGAAACCGCGGGCGATTTGTTGTCGATGACCCTCAACGTCGGCTACGCCATGAGCTCGCTGATCCTGATCAGCGTGTTTGTGCTGACGCTGATCACGCAGTTGATGGCCAAGACCTACAAGCCGCTGCTGTACTGGATCGTGATCCTGTCCACCAGCACCGCCGGCACGACCATGTCAGACTTCATGGACCGCACCCTCGGACTCGGTTACGCCACCGGCTCGATGATCCTTATCGCGATCCTGCTGGCGATCTTCGCCGCTTGGCGCCTGAGCGGTGATTCGCTCAACGTCAGCAAGGTGCAGACCTTCCGTGGCGAGATGTTCTACTGGATGGCGATTCTGTTCTCCAACACCCTCGGCACCGCGCTGGGCGATTACCTGGCCGACGACTCGGGCCTGGGATTTGCCGGTGGTGCGTTACTGATCGGCTCGACGATTGCCGTGGTCGTGCTGCTGAAATACTTCACGAAGATTTCCACGGTGGTGCTGTTCTGGGTGGCGTTCGTGCTGACCCGGCCGTTTGGCGCGACGTTGGGTGACTTGATGACCAAGCCCCATGAGAAGGGCGGGCTGGACTTTGGCACCATCGGTTCGTCGGCGGTGCTGGCGGGGATTCTGCTGGTGATGATTGTCGGCGCTTCGTATGCGCAGAAACGTTATGGCAAGCCGCAGGTTGCCGAGTTGACTTAATACCGAGTTGAGCTCATTCGCGAGCAAGCTCGCTCCCACAGGGTAATGGGGTGCCCACAGAATATGTGAACACCACCGACCACTGTGGGAGCGAGCTTGCTCGCGAAGGGGCCAGAACAATCACCACAATGGTGACTGAATCTACACCGGTCAGTCAGTCACAATGCGCGAATGCTTCTGGGTGTCCTTCATGGTGATGTACACCAGCAACGACACCGCGATGCACGCCGTCACATACCAGTAGTAACCGGTTTCCATGCCGATGCTCTTGAACCACAGCGCGATGTATTCAGCGGTGCCGCCGAAGATCGACACGGTCAGTGCATACGGTAGGCCAACGCCCAGCGCGCGGATCTCGGTCGGGAACAGTTCGGCTTTCACCACCGCGTTGATCGAGGTGTAGCCGCTGACGATGATCAGCGCTGCCATGATCAGGAAGAACGCGCCCCACCAGGTTTGAATGGTGTGCAGGGTCATCAGGATCGGCACGGTGAAGATCGTCCCCAGCACGCCGAAGGCGATCAGGATCGGACGACGACCGATCTTGTCCGAGAGGCCGCCGATGATCGGTTGCAGGCACATGAACAGGAACAGCGTGGCGGCAGAAATGGTGGTCGAGTCGGAGATGCTCATGCCGACGGTGTTCACCAGGTATTTCTGCATGTAGGTGGTGTAGGTGTAGAACGCCAGGGTGCCGCCCATGGTCAGGCCGACTACGGTCAACAGTTCTTTGGGATGGCGCATCAAGGTGCGCATGGCGCTTTCCTTGGACTTCTCTTTCTTGGTGAACGACTCGGTTTCTTCCATGCCGCGACGCAGGTACAGCGCCACGACCGCACACAGCGCGCCGATGGCGAACGGAATACGCCAGCCCCACGCGTACAGTTGTTCAGTGGTCAGCACGTTCTGCAGCACGATCAGGACGCCCAGCGCGATGAGCTGGCCGGAGATCAGGGTCACGTACTGGAAGCTGGAGAAGAAGCCGCGACGTTCCTTGGTCGCCATCTCCGAGAGATAGGTCGCCGAGGTGCCGTATTCGCCGCCGACCGACAGGCCTTGCAGCAAGCGCGCGAACACCAGCAGGATCGGCGCGCCGATGCCGATGGTTTCGTAGTTCGGGCTGAGGGCGATCAGCAGCGAGCCGAAGCACATCAGGTAGACCGAGGCCATCAAGGCTTTTTTACGGCCGACCTTGTCGGCGTACATGCCCATCAGCCAGCCACCGATCGGGCGCATCAGAAAACCGACGGCGAAAATTGCGGCGGTGTTCATCAGTTGAGCAGTGGTGGAGCCGGCGGGGAAGAAGGTTTTTGCGAAGTACAGGGAGAAGGCGGCATACACGTACCAGTCGTACCACTCGACCATGTTGCCAACGGAACCGCTGAAGATCGATTTGATCCGGCTGGCGGTGGTTCTTTCTTTGGCCGGCGCAGCAGCCGACCCAAGTGGCAGGGCGTTGGAGTTATCCATTGAAGGATCCTTCGTTTAATTGTTTTTGTGGAGCGCGTCGAAACGCAGCCTGCGAGGGCTATAGCAGGAGGTGTGCCAACGGGGTGAGGGCCGGGCTAGAGGGGGTGGCGGGATTGGGTGAGCGGGATATTGCCGAAGGATTTGGTTCGATGAGCGGATTTCCGCTTATTGGGGCGAAGATCAAAAGCCCCTCACCCTAACCCTCTCCCAGGGGGAGAGGGGACTGACCGAATGGATTGTTCGAGTTGCACCGACCTGGGATACCGAGTCGAACTCAGGTTTCGAACAGCATGAAGATCGGCTCCCTTCCCCCTCGCCTCCTGGGGGAGAGGGCTGGGGTGAGGGGGAAAGATCTCAGCCACACCGAAAATCCCAAGCCCGACTCACTCGCTCAAAAACATCTCCCGACTCAACCCATGCCGCTGCAGCTTTTCATTGAACGTGCGGCGCGGCAGTTGCAACTCTTCAAGTACCGCTTTCACATCGCCCTTGTGCCGGGTCAGCGCCGCACGCAAACACTGCGCCTCAAACGCCTCCTGCTGCGCCGCCAGCGATTGCCCCGGATCAATCCCCGGTGCCGGTTCATCCAGGCCCAACACCTGACGTTCGGCAACGTTGGCCAGTTCGCGCACGTTGCCCGGCCAGTCGTGGCTGAGCAGATGACTCAACTGCGCGCCACTCAAGGGCGGAAACGTACGCCCCAGGCGCTCAGCGGCATTGTGGGCGAAGGTTTCGAACAGCAGCGGAATGTCTTCGCGGCGATCGCGCAAGGGCGGCAAGCGCAGTTCGGCAACGTTCAGGCGATACGCCAGATCCTCGCGAAAACGTCCGGCCCGGGCTTCATCGAGCAGGTCGGGTTTGGTCGCTGCGACAATGCGCAGGTCAACGCGAATGCTCTGGTTCGAGCCCAGCCGTTCAAGCTTCTGCTCCTGCAACACGCGCAACAGTTTCACCTGTTGTGCCAGCGGCATGCTTTCGATTTCATCGAGAAACAAGGTGCCGCCATCGGCGTATTCCAGCTTGCCGATGCGCTTGCCCGAGGCGCCGGTAAATGCACCGCTCTCGTGACCGAACAACTCCGCCTCGAACAACTGCTCAGGGATCGCCGCACAGTTCAGCGCCACAAACGGCTTGGCCGCGCGCGGACCGAAATCATGCAGGCAACGCGCGACCAATTCCTTGCCGCTGCCGGTTTCGCCACGGATCAGCACATTGACCGGCAGCGCCGCCAGGTCCAGCACTTGCCGACGCAACGTCTGCAAACCACGGGACACACCAAGCAACGTCGCATCGAGTTTCGCGCGGTTGTCGGCCTGCTCGTGCAGTGCACGGTTTTCCAGAATCAGCCGGCGTTTGTCCAGCGCCCGGCGCAAGCTGCCGAGCAGGGTTTCCGGGCTGAACGGTTTTTCCAGAAAGTCGTAAGCACCGTCGCGCATCGCCTCGACGGCCATCGGTACATCGCCATGACCGGTGAGCAGAATTACCGGCAGGTCAGCGTCGCGTTTCTGCACTTCGGCCAACAACACCAGGCCGCCTATGCCGGGCATGCGCACGTCGCTGAGGATCACCCCGGCAAAGTGCGCGGGCAGGGCGGCGAGGCATTCTTCAGCGCGGCTGAACAGCTGCACCTCGAAGCCGGACAGGCTCAGCCACTGCTCGACGGCGCTGCGAATGCTGCTTTCGTCATCGACCACCATCACTGAATTGAGCATCAGATGTGTGCCTCCAGATCGATCGGCAAAGTCAGGCTGAACACTGCGCCGCTGTCGCCATTTTCAGCACTCAGACGGCCGCCGGATTCATGCACGATGGCGAAGGATACCGCCAGGCCGAGACCCAAACCGTCGCCCACCGGTTTGGTGGTGAAGAACGGATCGAAGACCTGGCCCAAATGGTCTTCGGCGATGCCGCCGCCATTGTCGCTGACGCTCAGGCGCCACAGTTGTTCATCGGCTTCCAGACGGATTTCGAGACGCTTGCACGCTTTGCCCTGCATCGCATCGAGGGCGTTGCGCAGGAGGTTGATCAGCACCTGTTCGAGACGAATCGCATCACCGCGCACCCATGCCGGACGCGTCAGGTGCAACACCAGACTGACCTGCTCGTCACGCAACCGTGCATCGAGTAACTGCAAAGACTGATCGACCACCGTCGCCAGATCCAGGCGCTCACGCAAGCCGCTGGGGCTTTTGCGCGCGAAGGTCTTGAGGTGGCCGGTGAGGGCAGCCATGCGCGTGAGCATCTCGTCTACCGGTTTCAAGGCTTTATAAGCATCGTCGACCCGGCCATGTTCGAGCAGCAGGCGCAGCGTCGCCAGTTGCATGCGCTGAGCGGTCAGCGGTTGATTGATTTCGTGGGCCAGCGCGGCGGACATCTGCCCGAGCGCGGCGAGTTTGGCCGATTGCACCAGGCCGTCCTGCGCGGTGCGCAAATCGCGGGTGCGCTCTTCCACTAACTGTTCCAGTTCCTCACGGTTGCGCTGGCGGATTTTCGACAGGCGCCAGCGCTGGTTGAGAAACAGCAACAGAAACACCAGCGCCAGCCACACCCCGGCGGCGGCCAGCCCGGCGTTGCGCAGGTCTTCGAACGCCACTTGCGGATGGCGCAGCAGGTGCAGGGTCCAGCCTTCGGCGCTGAGGGGCAGTGATTCCCACAGGTAATCGGCCGTGCCTTGCGGGCCTTCGACGCGGCGCAGGTCGCTGTTGTCATCGAAGCGGCGCAGCGATAAATGAGTCAAGGGCTGCAGCGACTGCTTGTCGTACTGTCGGGTGGCTTTGATCTCATCCATGTCGCGGGCGCTCAATGGCCGCAGCGCGCGATAGCGCCAGCCGGGCTGGTTGGCGATGAAGATGATCCCGCGCGCATCGCTGACCAGCAGGGTGTCATTGCCCTGACTCCACTCGCGTTCCAGCTCGGGGAATTCCAGCTTGACCACCATCGCGCCAAGGAACTCGTCGTTGTCGCCGAGCACCGCGCTCGAGAGGAAATAGCCAGGAATTCCGCTGGTCACGCCCACCGCGTAAAAACGCCCGGTGCCTTGGGTGCGGGTCTGGCTGAAGTAGGGGCGGAAACCGTAATTGTGACCGACGTAACTGCTCGGCAAGCGCCAGTTGCTCGCCGCTACGGCGAGGCCCGTGTGGTCGAGCAACTCAAGGGTCGAGGATTGCGCCGCGCCGTTGATCTTTTCCAGCTTGAGATTCAGCGCCGCCTGCTCGTCGGCATCGACCGGCCCGGCCAGCGCCGAACGCAATTGCGGATCGAGCGCCAGCACGGCGGGCAGGGCGCGGTAGCGGTCGATCAGGGTGTGCAGGGAATTGGCGTACAACGCCAGTTGCTGGTTGGCGCGTGCGGCGTCTTCCTCCAGCGCCTGGCGTTCGGCGTGGCGGATCGCAAGCGTGGCGGCAAGCGCTGCGCCGGCAATGATCAGCAGGGAATACAACGACAGACGCAAGGTACGGGAAGTCGGCAGCATGCTGGGCGAAGGGTCGACAGGACGGGCGGGCACGATAGCATGCGCCCACGTGGCGAAGCGCGATGTTCGCGCGAACCACGTCGCTCAGACAGCGGTTTCTCGCGCCTGGCGTCGAAGCTGGAGATTCAACCTCGGTTTGGGAATGGGTCTGGGTCTCGGTTCTTCAGCGATTGATTGTTCCAGTTGCTGCAGACGTTCGGTAACCTCTTCGGCTTCGCTACGCGCGTCGAGTACTGTCTGAGCTGTTTCCTTTATCCTGTCGATGGCATCGAACGGGTCGACTCCGGTCCTCGCCAGCTTCATGACTTGACGTTGTTTTTCGTCATCCAGTGAGTCCAGCTGTTTGTAGAACCTTTGCTGAATATCCTCAGAGTAGGCGTTGAGGTTATTGGTGAAGGTTTTGATGCCGTCGATCAGGGCGGCGCCGCCATTGACCAGATCCTTTACTGTTTCGACCCCGTTTGAAACAGTCTCGCCGAGTGTATTCAGGCCATCCTTGAGTTCTTGAGTGTGTAGCGTTTGCGCCAACTTCAGACCTTTCTTGAAGAAGTGGTAGCGTAACAAAGGCATCGCCACGGCTCCGACAACCGCACCGACTGCCAGGCCGATGGCATTCCCGGCACCCGGTACGACGCTGCCCAGGAGCCCGACTACCGTACCTCCCGCAGCTATCCCCTTGAGGACCGATTTTATGCCGTGTTTTGACTTGAGGAAGGTGCCGAAAGTCATGCTTGCACGCAGTTCGTTGATGTCGGCGTTTTCCGGAACAAGCCCGTCGAATTCAGTCGCCAGATTATGTATCTGGTTCGCCGCTGTCTGAGCCTTGTCCAGCATCCCGAGAAAGTCGCCAAGCAATTCGAATACGGCTTTTTTACCGCCGGTCCTGTCGACGTACAGGAGTGGATTGTTGCCAACCATGGCGTACAGGTTCAGGCCATCGACATCGCCATTCGGGTCGGCGCTTATCCAGCGCTGTAACCACGGCGAGTAGTAGCGCTCGCCGTAGTAGTACAAGCCACTGACATCCATTTCCTTTCCTGAGTAACGGGTGAATTTATAGCCCACTTCGACGGCGTGGCGTGCGGCCATCCACGCTGTGGCACCGAACGGGTAGTAACCCTCCTGGCTGATCAGGTCGCCCTGTTGATCAAGCTCCATCACGCAGGAGCCGAGATGATCTTCGAGGTTGTAACGCACTTGGTCATTGGCGATTTCATCGGGTGGTTTTTTCGCCCAATGCAGGCAACGCGCACTGCCTACCGAGATGATGTGCAGTTCTTCGCAGTTGTCCTTGTTGCGGATTTCCAGGCCCGGCAGGTAGCGCACCTGATGAAAGTGCACAGTCCTGTCGGTGTACGTTTCATGGCGTTTGAACACCCGCACGCCCTGGCTGTAACGGTAGTGTTCGGCGTCGTCATCAGTGCCGTCTCGGGCAATCAGCGTCACGCGTTGCAGTTCATCCCGTGCATTCCATTGCATGGCCTGTCCCGGTTGCAGGTTCTGCTGGTTGCCATGGCGGTCGAACAGTGTCTCGAAGTCAGGCTCCGGATCATCCGGTTTCCAGCGCACGCCGCGATTGCTGACTGAATCAATGCGCATCTGCACGGTGCGGTTGGCGCCGGCCCGTACATGCACCAGTTTCACCAGATTGCCGCCGGTGTCGTAAGTGTAGGTCTGGGTGTAGTTGAGGCGGTTGTTAGGGTCGGTGGGCGTTGGCAGGCCGGGAATGTCCGAGAGCGGGCCGTCGTCGTAACCGCTGGCGCTGACCAGTCGGTACAACGAGTCGTAGCTGAAATCACGGTGACCGTCGACCAGTTGGTTGGCGAAATAGACCGGCTGGAAGGCGTGGTCTTCGATGCGGGTAATGTTGCCGACGGGGTCGTAGAAATATTCGAGGTCTTGCAGCACTGCGCCGGTGTCTTTGCGACTGGACTGAGTGTGCAGACGACTGTCTGCAGGGTCGTACGTCCAGCGACTGAGGACAAGATTACCGGCCTGCTGCTCGATGATCTGGTCGGCGGCGTTGTACTGCGCATCAAGCAACACCGGCTGCCATTGGCTCTGGCCGCTGATCAACAGTTGTACCTGTCGAAGGTGCCCGGCCAGGCCGTAGCGCGATCGTCGCCGATGGCCGCCGGCGTCGGTCTGCTCGAGCAGCGCGCCGAGCGGGCTGAACGCATGGTGAGTGGTGAACTGCTCGCCGTCGTGGAACGTGCGGGTTTCGCTCAGCGGCTGGCCGGTCAGGGAAAAACTGTCCGTGAGCAGCGAACCGGAACGGTCTTTCTGTTCCTGCAATTGGCCGCGACGGTTGTATCCGGCTTCGGCCGAGGCGTCGGAATAGGTGAACACATCGACATCGACCTCGCCATTTTCCTCGACGGCCACGAGCCGCAGTTGTTCATCGAAGCACGTGCGCCAATGGCTGCCGCGCTGATCCCACCTGCGCAAAGGTTCACCGGCCAGCCCTGGCAGCACCACACGCCAGCCGCTATCCACGCTGTCGATAAGCACCGCATTGCCATTCAACGAATAAACAGTTGCCGTGTTCGCCATGGACAAGCGCGGGTCGCGTTGCGTGATCAGACGCCCGGCTAAATCGTGTTCCTGGCAGATCACCAGGGTGCTTGACGTGTTGCCTGCCATGCTTCGCAGGTAGGCGACCTTGCGAACTGGCAGGCCTCGTCCGTCAATCACTGTCAGGGAGGGCGTGCGTGAATGCATGGTTTCAGTGACCGTTTTTAAACTTGGTGAGCAAGGTGTTTCCCGGCTTTTTTGATGCCAGATGCCGTTGTCTTGCTATGTACAGATTGTCAGTGGTCCCCATCTCTTTGTATCGCGCAAGTCCGGCCTGAGCCTGTGCGATGTTGGCGAGTACGGCTCGATTTTTCTGTTGCAAGCCAGAACGCGTAATGACGGCCAGCGTTTCGCTGGAAGTATTGCCATTGACATTCGGGAGCACATTGGCAGGCGAAACACTGTTAACGCCCAATGCGTCAAAAGCGTTTTCCGCCCATGCAGACCGTTGTTCGATGGCCGCTTTCCAGTCGCTGAGCATTTTTTCGATCTTTTCAATTTTCACCGGGTCAAGTCGGTTCTTGATGTCTTGTGCTTCCTGCGCCCGACTTCCCATATTAAGCGCGCCGGGAATAATCCCCACCACTGACCCGAATACTCTGTTCATTATAAATAATGGGTTGACTAACGAATTGAGTGCCGGATGCAGCACTTCGCTCTTGAAGTCTTTCCATGAATTGATTTCCTTGACGGGGGCCTCGATCCCCAGGCTTTGATCAATCGCGCTGACGGACATTTGCGAGGTCTGCGGGATCAAAGGCCCGACTTGCAGTCTGACATGGTTTGCCACTGGCTCAAGAATGGCCCCGGCGACATCACCCCCGATGTTGCCACCGACCAACGATGAAGGTTTCAACACGTTCGGTTGCACCTCAAGCGCTGGAAACATGGTGTCAAATTGGGCGCCGCCCAAAGATCCACCTTCATAACCGACAATACCTCTGACGGTTTCTCCCGCCAGATTCACCGCCATGTTCAGTGCAACATTTTGATTAATGATGTTGTGCAGTTGCACTAGTACTTCCTCGGAGTGCCCTTCTACGGCGGAAGCAAACGCCGAATACAGCATGATCACGCTTTCTGCCCGCGTGTTACCGTCCGGATCGATAAAACCGATCGGGTTATTCCCCACAAATGCATATAAATTCAAACCATCCGCCTGTTCTGCGTCGGTGCTGATCCAGCGTTGCAGCCACGGCGCGTAATAGCGTGCGCCGTAATAATACAAACCGCTGACGTCCATTTCCTTGCCCGAATAACGGATGAAGCGGTACGTGGTTTCCGAGTTCGGTGCCATCCACGCGGTTTCGCCAAAGGGGTAATAGCCTTCCTGGCTGATCATGACGGCGTCTTGATCCAGTTCCATCACGCTGGAACCGAGATGATCTTCGAGGTTGTAACGCATTTGGTCATTGGCGATTTCATCGATTTTTTTCGCTGCCCAATGCAGGCAGCGGGCGTTGCCGAGCGTGATGACGTGCAGTTCTTCACCGTTGTCGCGAGTGCGAATTTCAAGCCCCGGCAGATAGCGCACCTGGTGGAAATGTTCGGCGTTGGCAGCGAAGGTTTCGTGACGTTTGAACACGCGCATACCCTGGCTGTAACGGTAGTACTCGGCATCATTGGAACCGCTATCGCGCTGGACCAGGATCACGCTTTCCAGCTCATCGCGGGCATTCCAGAGCAGCGGTTGGCCCGGTTGCACGGTCAGTTGATTGCCATGGCGATCGAACAACGTGTCGAAATCCGGCGGCTCGTCGCCGGTTTTCCAGCGTACCCCGCGATTGCTCTTCAGATCGATGAACATTTGCCGGGTCGAGTTGTTGCCGGCGCGTACGTGACACAGTTCGATCAGGTTGCCACCGTTGTCGTACTGGTAGGTCTGGGTGTAGTTGAGGCGATTGTTCGGGTCGCCCGGTTGCGGCAGGCCGGGAATGTCCGGCGGCGGGGCGTCGTCGTAGCCGGTGGCGCTGGTCAACCGATAGAGCGAGTCGTAGGTGAAGTCGCGGTGGCCATCGATCAACTGATTGGCGAAGTAACGTGGTTGAAAGGCGTGGTCTTCGATGCGGGTAATGTTGCCGACGGGATCGTAGAAATATTCGAGGTCTTGCAGCATTGCGCCGGTGTCTTTGCGACTGGACTGAGTGTGCAGACGACTGTCTGCAGGGTCGTACGTCCAGCGACAGAGGACAAGATTACCGGCCTGCTGCTCGATGATCTGGTCGGCGGCGTTGTACTGCGCATCAAGCAACACGGGCTGCCATTGGCTCTGGCCGCTGATCAACAGTTGTACCTGTCGAAGGTGCCCGGCCAGGCCGTAGCGCGAGCGTCGCCGATGGCCGCCGGCGTCGGTCTGCTCGAGCAGCGCGCCGAGCGGGCTGAACGCATGGTGAGTGGTGAACGGCTCGCCGTCGTGGAACGTGCGGGTTTCGCTCAGCGGCTGGCCGGTCAGGGAAAAGCTGTCCGTGAGCAACGAACCGGAACGGTCTTTCTGTTCCTGCAACTGGCCGCGACGGTTGTACCCGGCTTCGGCCGAGGCATCGGCGTAAATGAAAACATCGACATCGGGTTGGCCATTTTCCTCGACCGCGACCACCCGCAGCTGCTCATCGAAGCTCGTGCGCCAATGGTTGTCGCGCTGATCCCAGCGTTGCAATGGCTCGCCGGCCAGACCCGGCAGAGTCAGGCGCCAGCCGGCGTCGACGCTGTCGGATTTCAATACCGTGCCGTCCAGCCTGTAAACCGTGGTCAGGCAGGGTGCCGACAAGCGCGAATCCCATTGCTCGTTCAGACGGCCGGCGTAGTCATGCTGCTGACGGGTTACCAGCGCTACGGGGCTGTCGGCCGTCACACTGCGCAAGTACCCGACCTGCCGCACTGGCAAACCACGCGCATCGCTTACCGCCAGCGCAGGTGTACGGCGATGCACGTTGGCAATCATGGCTGCGATGCCTTGGTTGGCGATGACGGCTCGGCGGTGTCGTTGAAGTCTTCGCTGGTGTGATACCAAGGGTGGTACGTCTCTCGGGAAAAGTCGCCCTTGGCATTGACCATTCCGACCTGCCGGCTCTTGACGTCATAGCGAAGCTGATCGTGATGACTCTGTGTGCGCAGGGACTGATCGTTGACGTAGGTATAGGTGTTGGCGAAAAACGCGCGGTACTGACGAACGGGCAAGCCTTTGTTGTTGTATTCGACCCGCTCGCTGATGCGCCAGCGCGGGTTGGCATCGACCACTTTGATCTGGCCATCCTCGACGATCAGCGAGCCGTCGGCGTCCACGGCATACGCCTTGCCCGGGTCGACCAATTGCTGGGTTTGCAGAGCCCGGCCAAAACCGTCGACGCAGGCTTTGGTGATCTGGATCTGCGCCAGCGGATCGTCGGGGTAACGGTCGGCACTGAGGATCACGCTGTGCACCGGTTCGCGATGCACTGTTGCGATGGCGTCTTGCAGCGCCTGTTCATCAGGCGTCAAGGCGCCGCTGCGCCGGGTCAGTTGGCGGCGTGTACTGGCCCTGATGTGGCCGCTGGGCAGCAGATAACCCTGAGCGATCCATGCCAGGGTGGCGCGGGTGTCGTTGGCCATCTGCCCCATCCAGCTGAACAGATCCTTGCGCAGGGTACTCGCGGCTTTTTGCACGGCATCGGTCGGGTTGGCAATTGCCGTAGCCGGGCTCCGGTCCTCCGGAAGTCTGTATTCGCTCAGTGGCCTGAAACCCGCTTCCCTGTTGTTCTCTGAGCCAAAAAAACTGGTGGCCAAGGGCTGATTGGAGGGTTCATACAACGCCTGATGAGTGTTCAGGTTGGCATCGATGATTTTCAGCGGTTGCAGCGCGTGGTAGTCGTACTCGATGCAGGTGGTACAGCCATCCGGCAGTTCCACGAGGGTGACAGCCAGCGCATACGCGTCGTATACGGCGTGAGTGAAGCCATGGCTGAGGGTCTCGCGATAGCGGCGCACCTTGTAGAAACCGTCGAGGCCGGCGTATTCGGCGTAGCCGAAATTCGCCGACCACAGGTCATGCTCCGTGCTGCCCAAGGGATTTATCCAGAACAGAAACGGCATGGGCAGATAGCCGATCTTCTTCAGTTCGTCGCGCACGTTGAAAGGCGCAGGCAGCACGCTGTAAGCGTCCAGCGCCGTCTTGTCCAGTTGTGCCACTTCCAGTGGACCGACCAGGGCCTCGAATCCGGCAACGCCGTCGTCCAGCCGTTGGCCATCGGTACTCAAGTAGCGCTGTACAGACTGCGTGGTCAGCACCCGTTCAGCGTTCCAGTGCGCCGAATCCTCATGTGCCTTCAGGCACTCATAGGACACTTGCGCGGCTTCAAGCCCGGTGGGCAGGGTGCCTTTGGGCAAGACCAATGCATTGCCACGCTGTTGATAGGGCAAACCAAGACGCCAATGCTGCGGATCCTTGTCCAGATCGATGAACACAGAACGGCTTTCATTGAGGTAGAACGACCGTTGTGCCGGGTCATGGGCGTCGCACCACCACTGCCGTTGATCAGGATCGTCGAACGGTGGCGTATCGGTTTCGGTGAGCCGCCGGGCGTAGCTCACTGAGATTGAATGCGTCGGTTGGCCGTAAGTGTTGTAGCGCAGGACCACATCGTTGCGACACATGGGGTCATCGACGAAACCGTCGTACTGGTAGCTGATCCTTTCCACCACCAGCGGCAGCAAGACTGCGGCGGCATAGGCGCCTTGCTCGCGCACTAGACGCACCCGATAACGCATTTCTTCGACCGTATAAGGCGTGGTGATCCGCGGAACGTCCTCGCCAGTATCGGCATAGGTCTCGATGCGCGTGACCGAGCCGACCAGCGCCCGGCAGATCTGGTAGCGAGTGTCGGCGTCAGAAGAATCCAGCTCTTCCTCGCAATCGTCCGCCTCGTGATATCGGCTGAACAGCGTATCGCCCAGTGGCACCGAATGTGCGTCGTGATTGAAATAGTCGTCACGCGACCGGTCCATCGATTGCCCGGTATGAAACCAGGTGAAGACCCGCATCGGCTCGCTGAAGCCTTCTCCCTCACCGTCGCTGGCGCTCTCACTGTCGGTTTGCTGCAGCAAGCCGAAACCGCGGAACTCGCGCTCAACGCGGTCGTAAAAACCTTCGCACCAGGTGAAGCGCTGCGTCAGGCAGTTGCCGGTGATTTCATCCAGTTGCTGCTGTTTTTTGACCACCGCCACCGGGAACGGCAGATGGCAAGCCGGAAAGCGTCTAAGGCTTGGCAAGCGGCGTTTTTCATCCAGCCATTCCTGCGCCGAGCTGCGGTAGACCACATTGGCACTGCAACCCATGTTGTTGTTACTGCTGGTCAACAGATACGGCTTGGCCGAAACGAAATCGTAGCGCCAATGCTGCGGCTGCATGTGCGTCACCGTCAGGATCAGACTGGCGCAGCCCAGGCCTTGCAGGTCGGCGAAACTCACCTGACAGAGGCGATCGTAGCGCACGCCTTCGGGCCACGGCACGCTGATCGGTATTTGCTCCAGACCATTGCCGCCGCGATTCAGGTAGATCTCGAAGGATTCTGACATCAGATAAATCAGCGATGCGGCACCGGAACCGTCGAGATCGGCCAGACGTACGCGGGATGAATCGAATTGCTCGTAGCTGAAAGGCAACGCGCTGATCTTGCGGCCTGTGCCAAACCGGCCGTGGCCCAGGTTCGGCCAGCAGCGGATTTCGTCATGGCGTATCCGGCACAGCTCGGGCATGTCGCTACCCAGCAGGTTGCCCAACAGCACTAGTTCTGTGCGCGAATTGCTGAACAGTGGCAAGCGGTCGTCGTCGGGTTGGTGAAGCACCTCTTCAGGCGCGGCAAAGCCCTGTTCGCGCTCGTTGGCATAGAGCCGCACCGAGTTTGGCCCGATCAATGCCAGGCTTCTCAAACCATCGCCGCTAAAATCGCCGAGTGTCGAGAGGGTTTTGAAAAACTCCGGCGGAAATTTGCTGAAGGGGACGAAGTCGGCAAACTCGCGTTGTTCTGTCAGGGTGCGAAAACCACTGATACCCGGTTGCGCGGTGACCCAGTCGAGCCGACCGTCACCGGTCAGATCGGTCAGCAGTTGCTGTACCGGACGGTTGCGATCGGCGAGCGGAATCTTTTCCAGTGCGGTCCATGGCCCATAGCCGATTTCATCGGTGCCCTTGGTCGCACGCAATGGTTCGCGGTAGTACCAGGCCTGGTCATAACGGCAGAGGAAACCCGGCACACCTTCGCCATAAAGATCCACACACTGGTAAAAACCACCGTCCTCGATACTCGGCTGGACATCGGGTTCGAAGAAGCGCGCCGGGGTTTTATTGATGTCGAAGGGGGCATAGTCGAACTCGACCGGCGGCGTGTTTTCGACAATGCCGCTCGCATCGAATGCCTGATAGTGCGCCGCGCTGATCTGGCTGTAGGCCCACTGCGCGATATTTTGCGGTTGGTGATATTCCAACAGCAGGCGGCGTACCAGTTTCGGTTGGTCAGTCGATTGCTCGGGAAAATGATGAAACAGCAATGCCTGCTGGCAGAGTCTGCGAGTGCCCAGTTCAAAACCCTGACCGTGGGTTGAAAAGCTGTCTGGGCGAACGATCCAGGGTTTGAGGGGGGCACCGTCATATGCCGGAATATCGGTCAGTGACGTGCTGCGTTCGCCGTAATCGAACAGCAGATGAAAGTGCCAGTCCAGTTCGGTCGGATTGTCCGTGGTCCAGCTGTACAGATTGCTGCTGGCCGTGAAGTTGCCGTAGCACACGCGGCGCAGATAGCGCTGGGAGCGGTAGTCATGCAGCGGGTCGGGATCCTGATTATCGGCCTTATATTCGAAACAGATGTGTTCGCCGCGCGCGTTCATGCTTTCGCACAGCAGCCAGGTGGCGATGTGTCCGGGAGCCTCGGGATCGGCGACGCGTGTCACTTCGGTCTTGCCGTAAAGGTGCAGCGAACCGTCGGCGCCATGGATCAGCCAGAACACCGCTGGATCGGCTTCCCGGGTCTGCCGCTGCCAGCACTCGCGCAAGGCAAAGTCGCTTTCGATATGCGGCCAGTAACGCACCACTCTGTGCGGGCCGATGTCGACGCCGTTGTAGGTGTTTTCTTCACGGAATTTGATTTCACCGTTTTCATCCAGCTCCGGCATCCACACTTCGCCATCGGCACCGACGATCTCGTCGTGATCGGTATAACGTGGCACGCCTTTGTTGGTTCTGCGATTGATCTGACCCACGCCGGCCAGGTGCCAGGAAAGGCCGAATGGACCATTGCCACTCTGACTGCTGTAACTCAGCGAGAACCGAGGATCCCAGCCCCGCCCGGCAGACGTCGGAATCGGCAACTCGAACGAGGCGGCTCCGGTCGGGCCCACAGCGCCCCAACTTTTGCCGATGGTGGCGATCGATGCGCTTTTGGCGATGGAGGGGGTGGTGATGCTCAATTCTTGCTGATCAGGCATGGTCGAATCCATTGCGCACGGGGAGGGCGTGAATGGGCTGACGCTAACAAGAAAGGCATTGAAATGAACCTGTCAGATCTGACAGGTGCGCAAGATCATTTTGTATGCATTGACGGAGTTTTTATCGCGTTCGGTTTGCACAAACAAAAAACGGCCGGATCATCCATGGGATGAACCGGCCGTTTTCATCGAGGCGAAGCGCTTACTGCACTTCTACCGCCAGGCTTTCGCTGATCTTCTGTTGCCAGATCGCAGGGCCGGTGATGTGCACCGACTCACCTTTGCTGTCCACCGCAACGGTGACCGGCATGTCCTTGACCTCGAACTCGTAGATCGCTTCCATGCCCAGTTCGGCAAACGCCAGCACTTTCGACTTCTTGATCGCCTGAGCCACCAGGTAAGCAGCGCCGCCAACGGCCATCAGGTACACGGCTTTGTTGTCCTTGATCGCTTCGATGGCGGTCGGGCCGCGCTCGGATTTACCGATCATGCCCAACAGGCCGGTCTGCTCGAGGATCTGCCGGGTGAACTTGTCCATCCGCGTCGCGGTGGTCGGACCAGCCGGACCAACCACTTCGTCACCGACCGGATCAACCGGGCCGACGTAGTAGATGAAGCGACCTTTCAGATCGACCGGCAGGGTTTCACCCTTGTTGAGCATCTCGACCATGCGCTTGTGCGCGGCGTCGCGACCGGTAAGCATTTTGCCGTTGAGCAGGACGGTTTCGCCCGGCTTCCAGCTCTGCACGTCTTCCGGGGTCAGGGTGTCGAGGTTGACACGGCGAGCCGATGGGCCGGCTTCCCAGACGATTTCCGGGTAGGCGTCCAGCGGTGGCGCTTCCAGCGAGGCCGGGCCGGAGCCGTCGAGCACGAAGTGTGCGTGACGGGTGGCGGCGCAGTTCGGGATCATGCACACCGGCAGCGAGGCTGCGTGGGTCGGGTAGTCCATGATCTTCACGTCGAGCACGGTGGTCAGGCCACCGAGGCCCTGGGCGCCGATGCCCAGCTGGTTGACCTTCTCGAACAGCTCCAGGCGCATTTCTTCGATGCGGTTCTGTGGGCCACGGGCCTTCAGTTCGTGGATGTCGATGGATTCCATCAACACTTCCTTGGCCATGACCGCAGCTTTCTCGGCGGTGCCGCCGATGCCGATGCCGAGCATGCCCGGTGGGCACCAGCCGGCGCCCATGGTCGGAACGGTCTTCAATACCCAGTCAACGATCGAGTCGGACGGGTTGAGCATGGCCATTTTCGACTTGTTCTCGGAACCGCCGCCCTTGGCCGCCACGTCCACTTCCACGGTGTTGCCCGGGACGATGGAGTAGTGAATCACCGCAGGGGTGTTGTCCTTGGTGTTTTTCCGAGCGCCCGCCGGGTCGGCGAGGATCGAGGCACGCAGGACGTTTTCCGGCAGGTTGTAGGCGCGACGTACGCCTTCGTTGATCATGTCGTCCAGGCCCATGGTGGCGCCATCCCAACGTACGTCCATGCCGACGCGCACGAACACGGTGACGATACCGGTGTCCTGGCAGATCGGGCGATGGCCGGTGGCGCACATGCGCGAGTTGATCAGGATCTGCGCCATCGAGTCACGGGCCGCTGGCGATTCTTCGCGCAGGTAGGCTTCGTGCATCGCCTGGATGAAATCCACGGGGTGGTAATAGGAAATGAACTGCAGGGCGTCGGCAACGCTCTGAATCAGGTCGTCTTGCTTGATCACGGTCATGAGTCGCGCTCCTCTAAAAGACGGGAACATTCAATAAGGTGCCTGCGGCTTGGGTGCATCGGTCGGTCGCAAGCACCTTTCAAGGCACGCCGGGGCTGCTGGCGCGACGCTAAAAAGGCGCGGCAGTATAACGCGCCTCGGTGGGGCGTACACGCGCCGGCAGTCATTCGTTGGTCGCATGGGTGGGCGAATATCGGACAGCGGGTTTGCACTTCAAGATTCCCCCCCTCACCCCAGCCCTCTCCCCAGGGGGGCGAGGGGGAAAGGGAGCCGATCTTCATGCTGTTCAAACCTGTGCTCGACTCAAGAAAGGGAGCCGAACTTCATGCTGTTCAAACCTGAGTTCGACTCCGGAAAGGGGGGGCGATGTTAATGCTGTTCAAATCTGAGTTCGGCTCGGTATTTCAGGTCGGCGTATTGCCAACAACCGACTCGGTCAGTCCCCTCTCCCTCTGGGAGAGGGCTAGGGTGAGGGGCTTTTGGCGGTATACGCAGGCCACACTTTTGACGTCAAATTTCGAGCCCGAAAATCGGTGGTCATTTATCGACTACGCCTCTAAAGTGGCAGCCGGTCTGTAGAGTAGGACACTCGGTCAGCCTCTTATCGCACGGTGAGTCAACGATTGACCCATAACGCCATTCAACGCCTTTTACTCAAACGCTTTGCCCTCGCTGCGGCCACCTATGGATTGGCTTTGCTGCTGCTGTGGCTGGCGTTTTTCACGGGGCATTACGAGCAATCCCTGACTTCTGTGGCCGTCGGCAGTGCGCTGGTGGTGATCAGCCAGTCGGTGTTGTTCGCGCTGTTCTGCAGTGGGCGCAACCTGCGCTTTGCCGATCCCAGCCTGACCGAAGCGCAGGTGTTGATCGGTCTCGGCTGGCAGACCTGGCTGATCGCCCATCTGGATGAAGCCCGCGGCGCCTTTCTGGTGTTCTACGTGCTGATCCTGCTGTTCGGCCTGTTCCATCTCAGTCGACGGGCGTTCATCCGCTGCGCATTGCTGGTGTTCTTCAGTTTCTGTGCCATCACGCTGTGGGACGGTTACAACTTCCGCTTGCGCGAGCCGGCGCTTGCCGCTTTGCAGGTGTGCATTCTGGCAATGGTGCTGGCGTGGCTGGTGCTTTACGCGCGCTTCGTCCAGGTTTCGCGGCAACGCCAGCGCCAGCGCCGGTTTGCCTTGCAGGCGCATCAGGACACTCTGCGCGGGATGATGCGCCAACTGGAAGATCTGGTCGCCACTGATGAATTGACCGGGTTGTTCAATCGTCGGCATTTCCTGCGTCTGGCCACGCGAGAGCTGAATGAAATGGACGACGATGTCGTGCACGGTCTGGCGCTGATCGACCTCGACCACTTCAAACGCATCAACGACCTGCACGGCCATGCCGCCGGCGATCAGGTGTTGCAGGCCTTCGCCGGCGTTGCCCAGGCGTGTCTGCGCGACGGCGATGTGCTGGCGCGTTATGGTGGTGAGGAATTCGTTGTGTTGTTGCCCGATTGCGACGCCGAACGGCTGACTGCTTGCTGTGAACGTCTGCGTATTGCCTTTACTGACGTTGAACTGGTCGGCCTGAATGTGCGCAACCTCAGCCTGTCGGCCGGCATGACGCTGTTGGCGTTGGGCGATGATCTGGACGACGCCTTGCAGCGCGCCGATCAGGCCTTGTATCGGGCCAAGCGTGACGGGCGCAATCGTTGTGCGGCCGCGTGGGAGAACGTCGATGCCTGAACTTCGCGTCGGTGAACGACAATGGTCAGTGGCCGCGGGCTGCAATCTGCTCGATGCCCTCAATCAGAATGGCGTCGCGGTGCCTTACAGCTGCCGCGCCGGCAGTTGCCATGCCTGTCTGGTGCAATGCGTGCAAGGCCTGCCTGCCGACAATCGGCCGGACGCCTTGAGTGCCGAACAGCGTCAGCAAGGCTGGCGCCTGGCGTGTCAGTGTCAGGTCGTCGAAGACTTGCAGGTGCACACCTTCGACCCGATCACCGATGGTCGCCCGGCAGTGGTCGAAGCGCTGGACTGGCTCAGCGACAGCGTCCTGCGCTTGCGTCTGACCCCGCAACGGCCGTTGCGCTACAGCGCCGGGCAACATCTGGTGTTGTGGATCGGGCACATTGCGCGGCCGTATTCGCTGGCGAGTCTGCCGGAAGAAGACCGCTTTCTCGAATTCCATCTCGATTGCCGCCAGCCTGGTGAATTCAGCGATGCCGCACGAAAATTGCAGATCGGCGATCCGATCCGTCTCGGCGAACTGCGCGGCGGTGCTTTGCATTACGATCCCGACTGGCACAGTCGCCCCGTGTGGCTGCTGGCCGCTGGCACCGGTCTGGGCCCTTTGTTCGGCGTGCTGCGCGAAGCCTTGCGCCAGGATCACCAAGGCCTGATCCGCGTCATTCACGTGGCTCATGACAATCGCGAGCACTATCTGGCCAAACCCCTGGCGGCATTGGCTGCGCAGCGGGAAAACCTCAGTGTCGAGCTGTGGACGGCGGCCGAGTCAGCCGCCGCTTTGGCGCAACTGCGCCTTGTCTCCCGGCAAACCCTGGCCTTAGTCTGCGGTTCGACGGCCAGCGTCGACGCCTTCGCCCGGCGTCTGTACCTGGCCGGATTGCCGCGCAATCAACTGCTGGCCGACGTGTTCCTGTCCCGTGGTTGAGCGCTGATATTTCAGACGCGAGACACATCATGACCGAAGCCATCCTGCTGGAACGCGAACGCGGTTTGCTGACCCTGCGCTTGAACCGCCCGGACAAGAAAAACGCCCTGACCCGCGCCATGTACAGCCGCCTCGCCGAGGCGTTGAAGCAGGCCGATGGCGACCCGGCGATCAACGCCGTGCTGATTACCGGCAGCGCCGAGTGCTTCACGGCCGGCAACGACATCGCTGACTTCATCCAGCAACCGCCGAGTGACCTCGACAGCCCGGTGTTTCACTTCATGCTTAACCTGCTTGAGTGCCGCAAACCGGTGATTGCCGCTGTAGCCGGCGCGGCGGTGGGCATTGGCACCACATTGTTGCTGCACTGCGATCTGGTTTATGTGGCCCGCGATGCGCGGTTGCGTATGCCATTCGTCAACCTGGGTTTGTGCCCGGAGTTCGGCTCCAGCCTGATCCTTCCACGTCTGCTTGGGCAGGCCAAAGCGGCAGAGTTGTTGTTACTGGGCGAAGGCTTCAGCGGTGAACAGGCGGCGCAGTGGGGGATTGCGACCGAAGCATTGGGTAGCGGCGCTGCGGCGCTAAGCAAGGCGCGGGAAATGGCGCTGCGTTTCGATGAACTGCCGGCCGAAGCGGTGCGTATCAGCAAGCAATTGATGCGAGCGCCGGATCGCGAGTTGATTCGTAAGGTGATCGAGGAGGAGGGCGCATTGTTCACCCAGCGCCTTCGTTCGCCAGAAGCAATGGTGGCGTTGACCGGATTTATCAAACGACATTGAGATTGTCGCTGACTGTGCCGGCCTCTTCGCGAGCAAGCTCGCTCCCACATTGGAATGCGTTCCCTGTGGGAGCGAGCTTGCTCGCGAAGAGGCCGGATCAATCGGCACATTTTCCAGAGCAGAAAACAAAAAGCCCCGGCACTCACATGCCGGGGCTCTTGTTTTTCAGCGCGTCACTCAGACCTGCGGGTCGCCCACGTGCAGGATCTTCATGCCGTTGGTGCCGCCGGTGGTGTGGTAGCTGTCGCCCTTGGTCAGGATGACCCAGTCGCCTTTTTCCACAACGCCGCGTTTGGTCAGCTCGTCGATGGCCTTCTGGCTGACTTCGTGCGGTTCCAGCGAAGCCGGATCGAACGGAATGGTGTACACGCCACGGAACATTGCCGCGCGGGCCTGGGCTTCGCGGTGCGGGGTGAAGGCGTAGATCGGCACCGAGGAGCGGATACGCGACATGATCAGCGGAGTGAAGCCACTTTCGGTCAGAGCGATGATCGCTTTGACGCCCGGGAAGTGGTTGGCGGTGTACATGGTCGCCAGCGCGATGCTTTCGTCGCAACGGCTGAATTCCTTGCCGATACGGTGGCTGGAGGTCTTGCCGGTCGGGTGCTTCTCGGCGCCGACGCAGATGCGCGCCATTGCCTGCACGGCTTCCAGCGGGTACAGACCAGCGGCGGATTCGGCGGACAGCATCACGGCGTCGGTGTAGTCGAGTACGGCGTTGGCTACGTCGGACACTTCAGCGCGGGTCGGCATCGGATTCTGGATCATCGACTCCATCATCTGGGTCGCGACGATCACCGCCTTGTTGTGGCGGCGTGCGTGCAGAATGATTTTCTTCTGAATGCCGACCAGTTCGGCGTCGCCGATTTCCACACCGAGGTCACCACGGGCAACCATCACCGCGTCGGATGCCTTGATCAGGCCGTCGAGGGTTTCGTCGTCCGCTACGGCTTCAGCGCGTTCGATCTTCGCCACCAGCCAGGCAGTGCCGCCGGCTTCGTCGCGCAGTTGACGGGCGTATTCCATGTCGGCAGCGTCACGCGGGAAGGACACCGCGAGGTAGTCGACTTCCATTTCTGCAGCGAGCTTGATGTCGGCCTTGTCTTTTTCAGTCAGGGCCGGCGCGGTCAGACCGCCACCACGACGGTTGATGCCTTTGTGGTCGGACAGCGGGCCGCCGATGGTCACGGTGCAATGCAATTCTGTTGCGGTGGCGGTATCCACGCGCATTACCACGCGGCCGTCGTCGAGCAGCAGCTCGTCGCCCACGCCGCAGTCCTTGACCAGATCCGGGTAGTCGATGCCGACCACTTGCTGGTTGCCTTCGGTCAACGGATGGCTGGTGGAGAAGGTGAACTTGTCACCGATCTTCAGCTCGATCTTCTTGTTGGCGAATTTGGCGATACGGATTTTCGGGCCTTGCAGGTCGCCGAGCAGGGCGACGAAACGGCCGTGCTTGGCGGCGAGGTCACGCACCAGCTTCGCGCGAGCCTTGTGCTCGTCGGGGGTGCCGTGGGAGAAGTTCAGACGGGCAACGTCCAGACCAGCCAGAATCAGCTGTTCGAGAACTTCCGGCGAGTTACTGGCCGGGCCAAGGGTAGCGACGATTTTGGTACGACGGACGGACATGCAAAGACTCCTGAGTTCAAGCGCTAGCGAAGGCTACTATGCTCGAAGGGTGTAGTCATTGTTCGTTTGCACTACTTATCGTTTTCTTTATTGAACGCAGCGTTTTTCAATTCGACGTTCCAGGCAATACACCGTTCATCGGAACTGGTATTTCTTACAGGTGTCACCCGGTTTTCCTGTCGGTATAAAAAATCGCATCTCGCCAATGGTTGGCGAGGTGAAGAGGCTGCCGACATGACCGTAAAAAAAGACGCATCTGAAGAACTCGAGCCACCAGTGATTACTTCACCGCAAAATGGGGATAGACCAGGTGCAAGGTTTGTCGTGAAGGGGACCGCTACTCCTGGCAGTACCGTGCGCGCTTACAGCACCAAAGATTCTTTGAGTCCGCTTTTCAGTCAAGATGTTGGCCCTGGTAACAACTGGTCGAGTTTGATAGACCTGCGGCAGTTCGGATTCTACGTTGTCGAGGTTGCACCCAACGGCGAAGTCTCGCCACGTTCACCCGTCGTCACAATCCATCTCGCGTCCGAGCTGTCCGCGCCGCACAACGATGCCGTTGAATCCTGACGACTCGATTCACTGCAGCGTGCAAGGCGGCATTGAAGATTTCCAGTCGCGGGTCGATAAAGAGCACAAGACAGGAGAACCCCCATGCGATTGTTGCCCATTGCCGCCCTTGCCCTCAGCGTCCTCGCCGTTTCGGGCTGCACCCGTTGGTCGATGAACCACCATTTGAACAACGCCTACAGCGCCTACGATCGTGGCAACTGCGAGCAGGTCATGCTCGAACTGTCCAAGGTCGAACGCGCCAGCCGTGCCCGCCCGTACGTGTGGCCGGAAGTGTCGATGATGCGCGGCCAGTGCCTGGAACGGCAGAAAATGTTTGTCGACGCGGCGCAGACCTATCAGTTCATCATCGCCTCGTACCCGAATAGCGAATACGCCTATCGCGCCCGTGCCCGTCTGGAAACCTTGCAGAGCCTGGGCCATTACCCGACGCGCAGCGCCGCTGCCGTGGTGCGCCCGACCCGTTTCTGATGACAGTTGTCATACAAAATCTGGCCGTGTGTACAAGCTGAGCTATAGTCGAATAACCCGGATTCGGCACCGCGTTCTGAATCCGGAGCAACACCTGCGACTGGCAGTTGTAAGGTGACGGCGACGTAGCGACCGTCACACCGGAAGCGGGGAGAGCGAGCCTGCGATGCAGGCACGTTCCGAAGCAAGGTGCGGCTCTGTGACGGAGCCTTGCATGGCGAACTGCGCATGTTTACCGAACGGATCGAACGGCATCAGTTGCCGTATTTCCTCAGAGTGTTCAACAGCGTCACCGACAAGCCCATCGGTTTTCTCGGCAACCTCTCCGAAGACGGGCTGATGCTCATCAGCCAATTGCCCATGATGGTCGGCGTGGACTTTCAGTTACGCCTGAAAATCCCCGCCAGCGATGGCTGCCAACAGGTGATCGACTTCACCGCCTGCTGCGTGTGGTGCCATGAGGACGCCACGCCGCTGCACTACGACGCCGGCTTCGTCCTGCAACGCGCCCCGCCGGAATTTGGGCAGCTGGTGCAGGCGTTGCAGCGTTATTTCAGTTTTCAGCCGTTGCCGGCTTCGGCCTGATTCAAACTGTCAGACGTTTCGCGTGCACTCGCTTCACCTTCGATCTATGACGTGCAGGTATCCGTAGGAGCAGCTTTGTGTTCCGGGCCAAGGGTGCTAGCCGGCAGGCGGTGGTCTGCCGCTTTTGGAAGAATTACCGTTGGTCGGGACTGTCAGGTTTTACAGGTGCCCGCATTGTGAGAGCAGCCGTAGTCTGAGCAATCGTCATTTTTTGGAAAATGACTGCCGACTGTGGAGCGCGACAGATGACATCTGACGAAGAAAAGGATATCGGACACAAGCCAGAGTTTAAAAAGGATGAACTCCGGCCGTCAGTGTCAGACGCGGGTTCATTATCTAACGCTGGGAATATCGAATCGGGTGGCCATGAACTCCGTAAGCCGGATACGGTACAGGTCGTTAAACCGGATAACCTTGCTTGGGTCGAGAAGTCATTCAATTTGCGTTTTATATTGCCGATGGTTGATGGGGTTCATCAAGTCTGGATATATGTCCATGTTGTTAATGAATGGGCGTATGAATTGTCCGGTGAATGGTTTAACGCTGAGGGGTTTCATGATTGGGAGATTTCTTCAACTTTGTCTGGGATCGCTCAACTGAGTATTCGATGGAGGTATGGATCCGAGTTTTCAGACTACACCACTCGAAATTATTTCATTACTTCCGAACCTATAGCTGAAAATATTCAAGGAACCGTGTTGAGCGGGTCGGGTGGTGAGCTTGGCGAATGCGTTCCGGTACTCGTCGATGGAGACGATACTACTGTTATCGGTCAGAAATTTTCTGGCGGTGGGAACTGGAGAGTCAATGTTTCCCAGAATTTACCTATCGGCTATATAAACGTCTTTATTCGGCAATCCGTTAGTCACAATGCTCAAAATCATTCTAGAGACGGGAAGACCAAAAGGATCCTTAATCTCACTGTGCCAAAGCTGACTTCACCCTCTGTCAATGAGACCGTGGGGGCGGGGACGTTATTGTTTAAAGGTACTGGGCATCCTGGCTTGACTCTTCAGATTGTCAGGGCAGATAACCACTCTGTAATTTTGAGTGATCCGCTTGAAACGACGACGGTGTTGTGGGAGATGCCTAGGGTGATGTCGGATATCAACAGCGGTGAATTGAGCGTAAAAGTCAAATATCAGCACCTCGCTATTGGGGTTGGTTACACCGATCCCAGTACCTTTATGGTTGTTGGTTGGCCGCGCATCCCGAAACCTGTATTTGCGCAAGATCAGTCATTTGTTCTTGAGGGCGATAACGGTCTGCGCGATGCAACGATTGTAGTGTACCTGGACCTGACAACTTCCCTGGTGGGAGTGGGCAGGGTGTCGAACGTTAACGGTAGTTGGAGCGTGTCTGTCGCCGAGTTGCCGCCGGGGCCGGTCAGCCTGGTGGCTGAACAGGTTTTTCAAAACGTCCCTTCCGGTCGCGGCGAGCCGCGTGCTTTCCGGATCCGCCCTCCACAACTGGAAATACCTGAGGTCACCTTTCTCCCCGATTCAAGCTTGAAATTCTCCGGCAACGGCCATTTCGATCAAAACCTCAGGACCGAAATCCAGTTCTCTGCCAGCAACGGCTCGCTGCCTTTGCCTCCCAACGTCCGCGTCGATGGGCAAGGCGAGTGGGAAACTGCCCCCGTTGTCTGGCCTCTGGGCAGCTACGATGTGACGGTGATTCAAAAGATCGCCGACAACGCCAATGGCTGGATCGAATCGCTGCCGCTTGAATTCGAAGTCCACAACGACATGCCGGATATCACCGAGGCGAGCTACACCGAGGAGTATCTACCCGTCTTCAGCGGCAAAGGTTACACAGGCGCCACCGTCTCGCTCAGGTTTCCCGATACAACCGAGGCTGCACGAAGTGTAGTGGTCGTGAATGGCCAATGGTCGACTCCGGCATTGGTGGAGTGGGGGCCAACCAAAACGCGGGAAGTGCGCATTACACAGCATCTGGGAAATCATCCTTCGCAACGTCCTTTCATCCTGGACGTCACGATTCCACCGCTGGCGCCAGGCCTGGATGATCCTTCCGGGGAGGGGCTGGAGCCGATTTTCAGTGGCACTTGTTGGTCTGGAGCGGTGGTAAAGCTCCGGTTCAGCGACGACGGCTTGGAGTACGAAGCGGATGTGGAGGGTGAGCGCTGGGCATTTCAGCGAACCAAAGCATTTGAACCTGGAGTCCTCCACCGCGTCACCGTTACCCAGATCGTTGTCGATCTCCCTTCAGTGCCGGCATCGAAAACCTTCACTGTCCACAGAGTCATGTTGCAACCGCTCATCGTCGCGCCGGTATCCGGCACAGAAGTGGGGTACGACGTCACCATTGAAGGTGATAACGGCATGCAGGGCGCGATGATGCAATTGCATGACAGCCAGATGGGAAGAACGCTGGGTGCTCCGCTCGAATTGCTTGAGGAGGGTAAATGGTCGATCGAACTACGCGATCTGGAGCTGAGGCCTTACTTCCTCCATGCGCAACAGATACTTAACGGGCAAGAGTCGACCAACAGCGCTGTGCACGAACTCAAGGTGGTGGTGCCGCCGCCTCGATTCACGACGCCGATCCCTGGCGGGAAAGCGCCGCGCACCTCGAAGATTGCTGGCACTGGCCGAACTGGCGCGCGGGTGGAGGTCTGGCTGGAAGGCGCTACTGAGCCATTGCTGACGGATATTGAGGTGAACGCATCAGACAACTGGGAAGCCGAAGTGAGTTTGCCGGTGGGAATCACAACCATCTGGGCTTTTCAAACCTTCGTCCACAATGGCACTCCACAACGCTCTCAGCCCAATGAGCGTTTGCGTTACAAGGTCGTGCCGGCGACTCCGTTTATCGAAACCCCGACTGCCGATGACCATGTCGGCCGACGGGTCGTGGTGTCGGGTTTCGCGACGCCCGGCGACACCGTGACCGTGACGCTGGGTAGCGACCAGGCAAGCGCCGAGGTGCGGGAAAACCGGACGTGGTCGGTAACGCTGAAGCCTGGGCAAAACGAAGGCAATCATGAGCTGGAAGTTGTGGCGGCTTACGAAGGGTTTGAATCCGATAGCGCGAAACGCACGGTTCAGCTGGCAACTTATCTGCCCACCATTGAGATACCCGCGCCGGGACGCTGGGTCAGCAACCCGGTGCTGTTTGCCGGCACGGGCCGTCAAGGTGTCGGTGTTCTGGTCGACCCGTTCAACCCGGACAAGACATGGGCAGCGTCGATTCAGGTCGACCCTGACTGGCAAGGCCTGTCTGACCAAGCGCTACCGTTGGGTGGCAACTGGTGCCGTTTCAAGCTGCAACCAAGCGATAGCGATCCGCTGGGTTCCGACTGGATCGCCAGTGAGCGGTTTGAAATCGAATCAGCACCGACGGATAAATCACGCTTGTAAATTTCCGATGAACGGGCATTAAACCTGTCACTTCTGACAGTTGGCGGCTGCTGCGTTCAAGCGCTAAATCCTTATGGAAAGCTAGGTCCGCCTGACACGACAGTCAGGCGGACCGGGCCCGTTATCGACTCAAGGAATGTGACCATGGCTGATTCACTCCGTCCCGCTGCGCAGTTGTTCATTCAGCTGTTTGGTCAGCAAACGTCCACTGCGCAAAACCGGCTTTCGAAACTCTGGAGTTACGTTGAGGAGGGGGGATCGTTTTTCCCACTGGTCGAAAAGGGTATTCCGTTGCTGGTCGGCGAGTACGGACTTGAGCAGGAAGAGGCGCGACGCTTTTTGCGCCGGGCCAACAGCCTGGCGAGCTATGTGCGGCGTCGGTTTATTGAACATCCTGTGAAGAGGGACAACGCCGGGTCGACAGGACCGTCCAGTGGTTTGATGTCGCTCGTTGATGACGGGCCGCAACTGGAGCGAATATTCGATCTGCAATTGAGAGCCAAGTGCCCCTCGGATTCTCTGGAGTCCATGTTCGGGCCTTCGGCGTATCTGGTCTTCTTGTATCGCTTGATTCGCGACTTGATCGAATCCGTTGGTGACGACAGCAAGCTGCCGTTGCATGAGCGTCGCACGGATTTGATGACGTTGACGGTCGACAGTAAAGCGGTGAACGCGCCGGAGTCATCAGTCGACGTGATCGTACGCGTGCTACAGGCGTTCATCGCTGCGAACACGGTGGTTCCAATTGAACAGGCATTGATCACAGCACGCTATCCCAACGGTCTGCCGTATTACCAGCATTGGGTCACGGTTGATGGGGTTGCGGGTTTCAGCGGACGATCAGTGGGGGATTTTGCCAACATCGTTGACGGCAAATTCCCCAACTTCTTGCACTCCGCGCCCCTGACCAGGCTTGCCGCTGCTGCTCTGGCGCATGCCTCTCGGCTGGGCCCTTACCAGCAGCGGCTGCTTACTGAGGAATACACATATCCCGAAGATATGCATCAGTTCTATCTGGAGAACTTTGGCACAGAAGACACTGAGTATCTGAATCTCAATCAGATATTTTATCTGGCTCAACGTACGAATCTTGTTGCCGAGGAGATTACAAGTCTTTTTTCGGTCGGGGACTACGCGCCGCGACGTTCGGCCAATGTGAAATACTCCAGTGAGCCCGATGTCCCGGAAGGCGGCCGATCCGGCTCGGTTTACATCAATGATAATGCTCACCCCGCTATCGGTATCACCACGCAGTCAGGGAAAAATTTTCATCGGATAATCGTTAATCCCAATACCCCAAGAGGCTTGAATACATTTGATCGACTCAACCGCAAGTTGCGCCTGGACAAATGGCTGAATCTGTCCCCTGAGCAGACTGACGCTCTGTTGGTGGCAGCAATCAGGGCGCAAGCGCGTGGAGCCGAAAAGCCTGAGGTGTGGGCGATTTCGGTCAACGTGATCCATGCATTGGGTCTGTTTCAGCGACTGCGTGAACGCTACAACTGCACGGCAGCGGATTTCGCCGTGTTTCTCGATGAACTGTCACTGTACGGTCGCGGTGACGCACTGTCGCAGTTCGATCAGGTCTTCAACAATCAAGACAATTATCGCGAGCCGCTGAGACTCGACGGCACACCGTTTGCGCTGATACCGACATCGGATCAAGACAATCTGACGGTCAGCCAGCTATGCAGTGGTTTGGGTATTGATCTTCAGACTTACCACTACCTGGCATTGGCGATAGCCCAGGCTCATGATCTTACCGATAATCTGGTGCGCAGTGCGCCGGTCATTTCCAGTTTTTACCGTCTGGTAAAACTGCCCCGGCTGTTGAATATCACGCCGGTCGAAGGCGTGTTGATGCTCAGTGTGCTGGGGGGAGAAACCTGGCTCAAAGGGCTGGCTGGCAAGCCGCGTATTGTCGACGTGGCGGTTGATGACAGCCGCATTGACGTCACCTCTGGCGATCCGGGTGTGCTGAGCCTGATCGAAGCCATGCAGGCCTGCGTGCAATGGTGCGAGCAAAGCAACATGTCGGTGCTGTGGATGTTGCAGCACGTGAGTGCACCACTGCGTCTGAGCGATTTCTCCCAGCAGGACCAGCAGTTCTTCGACAAGATCGGCACCCTCCTGCCCAGCGCGCGGTTATCCAATAATTCTTTTCTCGTAGCCGGTATTCCGCCGGCCGGAGAGAGCGACTGGCTGGATTTACTGTCGATTGACAGTGAGGGGCTGGCGCCGGTTGTCGATGCCAATGGCCTGATACTGGCCACTGCCATGACGCCGGAGGATTATTCGGCCTTTGCCCGCGAGAAGCTCGAATGGGCCGTCAGGAACGGCCTGGACATTGAGGAGGCCCAGGTCAGCGTCTTGGCCGAGATCATGCTCACCGTTCTTCTGCAGGCCAGAGACGCTCAAGTGTCGCTGGTCAGGGAGTCGCTGGCAGTCTACGCCGGCATCGAGGGCGAATTGGCCGTTCTGGTGCTGAACTGGGTCGATGCTTCGGTGTACCAACTGTTGCGCCAAGTGTATGACCGCACTGACCTCGAACCGCCAGCGACGCAGCGCAGGCGCGACGAACCTTCAGATCCTTTACTCGAATTGCTGGCTGTTGTGCGCCAGCGCGCCGAAGTCGTTTCAATGCTGGGTTTGAGTGCGGCCCTGCTCCAGGATTATCTGGATTATGGATATGAGGCGTGGGTCGACCAAAGCATCATCATCATCGATCCCTCTCAAAAATATGTGTTCTCGGTGCGCATACTTTACGCGATGACCACGCTGACCCGCGCGTTCAGCATGAGTGCACAGCCGGAACAGAAATTGCTGGACTATCTGCGTCAGGTCCATTCGCTTCCTGCCCGACCCAGCGAGGATGCATTGCGGGTGGTGCAGCAGGCAGCTGCCATCAAACTGGCTGAATTCTTTGCCTGGAGCGCGCAGGAAGTCAGCGAATGTGTTCGCCATATCGATCCTGAAACCCAAGTGTTGAAAACCCTGGAACAACTGGATCTGCTGATACGCGTTTACCAGTTGTCGATGCAGACCGGTATGGATGCCCGGACCATTTTGCGGATCGGTACCTTGCCGGAGACAACCGATGCCAGCGAGGCCTATGCCCAGGCAGCTGAACTGGCTTTGCTCAGTCAGACCCAGACGCGTGTGCCTGTCGAGCAAGCACCGGGCGAACTGAAGCAGTTGGTCAGGATGACTTGCGCAGTAGAACCGACGGAAGTCTTCGCTAGTAAAAAAGATGAGAAAGCGATCATTACGATGACGCTCACCGACGCCCGAGGTGCAGCGTTGAAAGGCATCGCTGTTGATTGGCACTCCGAGCTAGGGACCATCAGATCAGGCATCACCGATCCCGAAGGAGTCCTCACGGCTGAGTATTTTCCGGGCACAGTCTTGGGCACGGACAGCCTTTATTTTTCCCTGAGCCTGCTCGAGCCTGAGTGGGCAGTGAGCATCGACGTTATCGCCCACGCCGAGAGCATGAATTTCCCGACCGGGCTTATGTCTCCGGTGCCAACGGAGGTCGTGCCGCTTGGTCAGGAAATCACACTCTACGCCACGATGGTGGACCAGTACGGAAACCTTGGGGCCAACATGCTGGTGGACTGGGCCTGGGAGGTAGAAACAGATCCCGAAGAAAGGCCAACGATCCGTCCGGCACAGGGGTTCACCAATCAGCAAGGTCAAACCACGGTTTATATCACCAGCGATTTCAGCGGTGAATTCGAAGTCGGTATACGCAGCCTGGCAAGCGGCTTGGGGACACTCTTCGAACCCATCAGGTTTGGGGTGACGCAAGGCCGCAGCCACTCGCTTGGACAAGCGTCAACGCCTTCCGCCAGTGACTCGGGAACCTCTTCCACGGAGCAAGGATCATGACATCGAACAACATTGGCCTGTTGCAGGAAAAACGTCGTACCGCGTTGCTTGAGTATTGCATCGGGCAAGTAAAGGCGGAGCGTTACCCGCCTTTGCGGACCCCGGAGGACGTGTTCGAATTGCTGCGCATCGACCCGTTGGACAGTGCTCGTGTGCAGACGTCGGGGGTTGCCGAAGCGATCAGTTGTGCGCAGCAATATATCAGTGCGGTGTACAACAAAATGGAGCCCGGTTTCGAAAACCACGAGTTTCCCTTTGAGCAGCTGGAAAACTGGGCGCTGTACAATAACTACTCGGACTGGGCCGCAGTGCAGATGATCGCGCTCTACCCGGAAAACTACATCAATCCGTTCGTCCGTCAGCGTAAGACGGATCTGTTCAAGGCCCTTGAAAACAACCTCAACCAGGCCCGTTTGAACAGCGATTCGGTTCAAGCCGCGCTACAGGATTACTTGCAAGCCTTCGAACAGATCTGCGATCTGGATGTTGTCAGTGGCTACATGGACGGCACGACCCCGGAGCGCGCCGATTATTACTTTGTCGGGCGTCAGCGGGTGCCGCCGTTCCAGTACTTCTGGCGCAAGGCGCAAATCGAGATCACGCCCACGTGTGTGGCCGTCAACCCGGCGGCGTGGAGTGAATGGAAAGCGGTGGATATTCAACCTGCCGGGCGGGTGCTGGACATGCGTCCGGTGGTCTGGAATGGCCGACTGTGTCTGGTCTGGGCGGAGTGGCGGGACAAGGTCGGCGAGATCATCAAAGCCGTCCCCGCGGATCCCTCAAAGGACGACAGATCCCGATTCGTGCCCCATCAGCTGGATATCAATGTGGCCTTCATGAGGCAGAACGGCCAGTGGTCGGCGCCTTTGAATTTACACCATGGCGAGTTTGATGAGGATCTTTCTGCGGGTGCCTGGCTGATTGCAACCGTGTGGGTCGACTCTCAGAATCCCAAAGGCAAGCTCGGGGTATTGCTGGACAATGATAAAACCGGCACAGCTGCCTTGAACGAGACCGCGATCATCGATGTGCTGATGCGCCCCGTTGTTGAAGACGGTGGTACCTGGCTGGAGATGGCCAAGAATGATCGATTTGTTTCTGCCTTGACGGTTCAGCACCCCTTGGGTCTTGAGGTTACTGTGGTCCCAAGTGAGTCACCGTCAGGCTCCATGGCAGCTTTTCTGGGGCTGAACGTCTTCGCCATGCGAGTGGGTGACAAAGACGAGCTGACGGTTGAGGGCTTTTGCAGGCCCACAGGTTTGTCAGAGAAGAATACAAACTTCACCTTGCAGTTGGAGAATTCCGCCGGTGGTGACCCGGTGCCGGTGATGCGTTCGGTGCCTACAGCCGGCGGTTGGACAATGAATTTTTTGGGTACCTTCACTCGACCAAAGGGGACCTGGAACAACGTCAAGTTCACTCTAAGGAATGATACTGAAGGCTTTGGCGGTAAACAGTTTGCTCTGACGATTGTCGATCTCCCGTATTTCCGCGCGCCAACGCTGCTTAAAAACACCACGGATGCCGCCCAGTTCCTCGACTTTCAACTCGGTGATGACTGGGCGTTGCGCTACGTTCGGCTCAATTCGCTGTTCGGTCCCGAGTTGGTCACACGCTCCACTGTCTCTCCTGCGACGCTGATTAATTGGGACTCCCAGCATCTGTCAGAGCCGCCGCCCACCAATGTTGATTTCGAGGAGCGCAACGGCGCTTTCGACGGTGCCAACGGGCTGTTTTTCTGGGAGCTGTTTTTCCATCTGCCGCATTTGATCGCGACACGCTTGCGTGATGAAGAGCGGTTTGCCGAAGCCCAGACGTGGTTGCATTTCATTTTCGATCCCCGGGCCCCTGCCGATAGCAACTCGGTACCCGAGAAACCACGTTTCTGGCGCTGCCGCCCCTTGATCAACGATCTGGGGCATGCCGGTTGTGAAGCCGCAGCGCCCGCCGACCCGGATGCGATTGGATATTCGGCGCCTGTGCATTTGAGGCTGCTGATGTTCATCGAATATGTGAAGAACCTCATGGCCTGGGGGGACTGGCATTACCGCCAACTGACCCGCGAAAGCCTGGTGGCGGCAAAGCTGTGCTATGTACAAGCGGGATCATTGATGGGCAAACCGCCTCTGACTCAAACGGTGAACTTGTGGCAGACCGCGACGCTGGAGAACCTTCTGGCCCAAAGTTGCACGCGTACGGCACTGGAAGCTTTCGAGCAGACATTGAATTACAGCCTGGCAGATGTTCCGGGCGGCTCCGATACGGCTCCCATGCTGGGCATGTTGGGGTGTCCGCCGTTCAGGGCACCCATCAATGATGAGTTGCTCGCGCGGTTCAACGAGCCGCAGTACCGCATGAACAACTTGCGCAACAATTTGACCATTGATGGCAAGCCCATGCTCCTGCCGTTGTTCAACCCACCGACTGACCCGAACCAATTGCTGCGCGCTCTGGCCGCAGGTGGTGTCGGTGGCGCCAGACCGATGGGCGGACGGCTGGTGGTGATTGCGTTTCGCTGGCGCACGATCTTCGAGGTTGCCTTGCGTGCGGTGCAGGCCTTGCAGGATTACGGCAGCCAGGTACTCAATCTGCTTGAGCGGCGTGATCGTGCCGAGCAGGAAGAGCTGCAGCAAAACCATCTGGTGGAGTTGGGTAACTACGCCAAAACCATGCAGGAGCAATCCATCGCTCAGTTGGAGGCGAGCATGACGGCGCTTGAGCAGAGCCGGACAGTGGCTCGGGAACGGGCTGCTGCTTACGCAGCTCGCTATGACGAAAACGTGTCGGCTGTCGAATATCAGGTCATGGCAAACCTGGACCAGTCCAAAGAGCTGGCGCTGACTGCCAAAATCCTCAAACCGGTAGGCGCGGCCTTGGCGGCCGCGCCCAATATCTTCGGTATGGCGAACGGCGGGTTTCGTATCGACAAAGTTACCGATGCCATCTGCTTTGGCCTGGAGATAGCTTCGTCGATGCTGCAAATCGATGCCGACAAGCAAGCTACCACCGAAGGCTATCGCCGTCGCCGCAATGAATGGGGGCTGCAACGCGATCAGGCGCTGGCAGAAATTGCGGCCATCGATGCGCAAATCGTCGCGCAGAACCATGCGATTGATGCGGCCAGAACCAACCTCGCGCAAACGCTACGAGCTAACGCTCAGGCGTTGACGATGTACAACTATCTGAAAAAACGCGCGACCAATGCCGAATTGTTCGGCTGGATGCTGGGCCAGCTCAAGGCCTTGCACTATCAGGCTTACGACGCAGTAGTCAGTCTGTGCCTTAGCGCACAAGCGGCGATGAGCGCCGAAACCGGCGATTACGACTCACATATTCCCTTGCCGCAGGTCTGGCAGGATCAACGCCACGGTTTGACTGCTGGCGAGCATCTGCGCGCGTACCTGCTGCGTATGGAACGTGAGTACTTGCAACGCACCGAGCGGCGTCTGGAACTGGTGAAAACCATCTCGTTGCGTCGCCTGTTCAATGACGCAACTGACCCTCAGGGCGTTGGTAGTTGGGAGGCTGCATTGGCGCAATTGCAGACGAACGGCTCGCTGGAATTCAAACTCACCCAACTGCTGTTCGATCGGGACTATCCAGGACATTTCTGCCGGCAGATCAGTTCGGTGGAAGTCGACTTGCCAGTGCTGACGGGGCCTTTCGAGGACGTGCGCGCGACCTTGCTGCAGGTCGGCAGCATGACCGCCAGCCGGGCTTCGGTGCAGTCAGTGCAGTACTTGCACAATCCTGGTCCTGGGGTAGTGGCCCCTTCTGATGTGCTGTTCAACTTGCGTCCGGGCCAGCAGATCGCCCTGTCGGTGGGTATTGCCGACAACGGCATGGCGGCGGCGAAGCCAGACGAAGGTTTGCTCTATCCATTCGAAAATACCGGTGTGGTGTCCGCCTGGGAGCTGAAATGGCCATGGCATAAAGAACCGCCGCAGGAGGCCACGCTGCGCTCGATGAACGATTTCATTTTGCGCATTCGCTACACGTGCAAGAGCGGAGATCAGTCGTTTACCGATTCGGTGAAGGAGTTGGTCAATGCAGCACAAGAGGGCCTGGCCGGCAAGGGCAAGGGAGTGCGCAGTCATGAATAATCCTATCGTTCAGGTGAATGAAAACCTGGTGTGCAACGGTGATTTCGAAGAAAGGTTCGATTGTTGGGCAAAAACGGGGGCGGTTGCCATAGGCCTGGCGTATTACGACAACACGCCTGTCAAGCACATCAAAGCGCCGAAGGGCGCGGGTGTCACGCAGGACGTCACACTTCCCAGAGATCCTGATGGCAATGGTGCTTATTGGCTGAGTTTTCTGTGGGAAAGCAGTTTCAGCCAATCAGGCTGGGTGAGGATTTCTCAGGGAGAAATCGAGCATTACCGCATCGAACTCAAACCCGTGGGTAAACCTGATCAGGCACAACAGCGCGAGGGTTTCGGATCAGGGCCAGAGAGGCGTTTCAGTCCGACCCTGCATGAAGTGGAACTGACATCGGACATCTCAAGCTCAAAGCCGCTGCGCATCGAAATATACAGCTCGACAGAGTCTTCGAGTCCAAATGGCGAACTCTGGGTTACACGCGTCAAAGTCGAGTTGAAACTCGCGCCACTTGAGTTGCAGGAAATTGAGCTGGACGGCATGTCGTTCCTGCCCTTGCGCAAAATATACCTGTGTCAGGGCGCCAGCAGGGGTGGAGCTTTTGGCAGCGACGCATTGATCACACCCCACGTACTCGGTTTTGTACCTGTGCCGGATAACCCTTGGGACGGCACCCCGGTTGCATTGAGCATCGACAATAACCCGCAGGGCGCGATTGTCGCGACGCCTGCTTGGGACACCCCGCAATCGCTGGACGTGCCATGGACGCTTGATTGCCCGTTAATCGATGATCAGGACTACGAATTCACCCTTAGCTTGCGCAACCGTTACACCGCGCAGGCCTACGAGATCCCCGTATCGCTGGGGCATCATCGACTGATTTTTCGTGAGGTGGTCGAGGCCGCTTACTACCCGTTGATTGAGCAAAGTGTCCGTTTGGGTGTGCAAGTAGCGTCGTATTACACCGGCCAGCCATTTGCCGGGCTTACGGTGAACTGGGCGACCGCCGAGCACGGGGTGTTGGCGGCCACCGTTACTGATGAACAAGGTTGGGCTTACTTCGATTATGAGGCGAAGGCAGCAGGGGACTTCGTTATTGAAGCCTCTGTGGTCAGCCTTTATTACGAGCAGGGTGTGTGGACTCAGACGTTTGACGTACTGGTACTGGGCGAGGATCCGTGGGCACGGTTGACTGTCCGTGAAAACAACGAAATCAGGGACTGGATTGATAACAGTTATCCGAACCGGGGTTCTACCCATTTCATTGATGTAATGCTGGCGGCCAACAGTCGTCTGCGAGGCAGCGACTTCTATCTGCATTGGCACGGTGACAAGCCTGGGCAACTGGGTGTCGTGGTCAGTCCGCCACTGGAAACATCGGTGCCCATGCCGATCGATGGAGGGGGCACTGCATCCTGGACGCTGAACTGCGAAGACCGGCGCGACGGGATATTCGAGTTGTCACTGGTCTGCTCGAAGCTGTTGTTGCCGTCGCCCAGAAAACGTATGTCGCTGGCGCGCAACAGGATCAGGATCAAAGAGGTGCGTCAGGCCGAGAATAGTCCGGTGGTGGAGGATCACGAAAGTGCGTACCTGCGCTTGCAAGTGGTGCATGTTACTGATCAGGGCGACGGCGAACCGGTGATCGGTGCGCTGGTCGAGTGGCAAATGGCCGAAAGCGTCGTGCGGAGCCAAACGGGAAGCGGTGGTTGGGGGAGCCTGAAGTTTTACACCAGAGAACACGGGATTCATGCGATCACCGCGGCGGTGCGAGCGCATGAATCGGCCGAGTCGCATGAGTGCGAATTTAGCGTGACCGCGATTGCCAGGAGTTCATGGAAGGACAAGGTCAACATCACATTTGATCGTGGTCTGGTCAACCAGGATCTAGGGGTTGTCTGCAAACGAGGCCTGACCCATTCCCTGGTGGTTACTGCTCTCGCCGACAGTCCTCTTATCGGCCAGGAAATCACGTTGGCATGGGGCATTGACGACCCAGGCATCGGGCTGGTGGTGAGTGAACTTGGCGAGCCCAGGGTATTGCGGGCAGATGAACCGCTGATCTGGACTCTGAGTTCTGAATTCGCCAAGAGCCGCAGCAGCATGTTCGGACTGCGGTTGTTGACCGATTCACTGGAAGATCGAGAGTTGCTCGGCCGCTTGGTTTCACCGGATATTTACGATGAGTTCACTCTGGAACTGGATCATATGAGCACCGACCGAGGTCAGTTGCTGTATCCCTGCCTGGGTGCCGTACACCGGTATATTTTCAGAACCAACGCACTGAGTGCCCTGGTGGGGCTTGCCATGGATTTGCAATGGTCCGGAACTCCAGCGTCAGAGATGGACATCGTTCTCGACCCGCCTCCACATAGCCACAATGTTATTGATGAAAGTGGCATGACCTGGACACTGGATTGTTCCGATAGTCAGGGGGGCGGGGCGTTCGGTCTGAAATTCTTGACGGGGGGGCTGGCTCGACGGATGTCACCAGAATGCACTTGGGCCACAACAAACTCAGCATTGAAACCGTACGTGAGTCTGCCGTTTTCCCGATCGTGGGTCAGGACCCGGCATGGATGTGGGCGAAAGTACGTTCGGATTTCTCGGAAGCTGCCATGGTTCAAGTGCCAACGCAGTGGAAGGTGGATGGTCACTCTGAAGAGCATGTGACTGCTGACGATGGCTGGGCAGGCTTTGCGTATGGGGCAACCACAGGCGGATCGGCAATGGTTGAAGTGTCGGTCACCAGTCCGTATGACAATGCTACAGATACACGTTCGATGGAGGTCTGTTCGCTGGCCGACGATCCGTGGGCTCGATTGCAGTTCAGTATGGACAACGGACCTGCACTGCCTTTCGGCCAGGACACTGGTTTTGCGCGTCGCAAACTGACCCATAGAATCGATGTAACTGCCCCACAAGACACCTTCTTGTCCGGTCGAAAGTTGACGTTGGGCATGGTCGGCACCGGACCTGAGGCACTCGGCATTCGTTTTACTCAGCCCGTACTCGGTTTGCCAAGAGTTTTCAGCCGCGAGGCGGGATTCACCGATTCCTTCATGGTCGATGACAAGCGTAACGGCAGTTTCGGCTTGTTTCTGGCCTGCGAAAGCCTGGCTCGATGGTCACCTGTCAATGCAATGTCGGTGGGCGAAGGCACCCAAGTGGTGAAAATCGCCGAGCGTTCGCGGGTTAGCAAGACGCTGTACTGGGGCGAGGCTGTGTCCGAGCAGATCACCATTGTTTCGGCCATCAGTGGCAGGCCGATGGCGGGGATGAACGTTGTCTGGCGCAGTGCGGATCTTGGCGAGGTGACGACGACCACCAACTTCTACGGCGTGGCGCGGATCCGCTTTGTGCCCAAGACGCCCGGAGCGGCGCAACTGACCGCGACGGTGGGGGACACGCAGTATTCGGAATCGATTTCGTTGCCGTATTTCCTGCATGAACCTCGACAGATCAAGGAAATGTTCAGCGATGATCTGACCGGTTATCCGGGGCAAGAAATTTCAGCTCAGGCTTTGGTGGTTTCAGCCAATACCGGCGAGCCTTTGGCTAATGTCGAAGTGATGTGGGAATACAACAACACATCTTTACCGGCAACACTGACGGGTACCGATGGGATGGCAACGGTGCGCTTTGTCTTGGGCAGTGCAGGTGAGGCAGCGTTGTGGGCGTCGGTAAAGGGCGGCTTGGCTGGCTGGGATGTGGAAACGCTGCGGTTGACTGTCACTGAACGTCCTGCAGTTGTGAAGTCCGTCGTCGCTGCGCCGAATCCGGCTTTCGTGAACGACTGGGTAACCATGACTGCGTTGATCGTAGACAAGGCTTCTGGAGAACCGATGCCGAAAAGGAAAATTCTTGTCTCCATTAACGGCAGGCCATTCATTGATTACAGTACAAATGGCAACGGTAAATACGAAACCTCTTGGAGGGTGATGGATCTGTCGGAAACCGTGTCCCTTGACGTCAAAGTCGAGAATCCTGACGGTACCTCGAGCAGCGGATCTGTGCACGTGCGGATCGAGAGATGATCAAAGCGCCGCACTTCTTTTCCAACTGAGATACCGCGTCACCAGTTCGGCCCCCAGTTCTGCGGGCCGGACATCCACCACCGGAACGCCATGAGCGCTCAACCGCTCATGGAGTTCTGCCCGCTCATTCAGGTAACTCACCGTGCCGCAGTAAGCCAGCGCTTCGGGCAGCGTTTGCACCGTGGTCTGGCGTAACGTGTCCAGCGCTTCTTCGCGCAGACTGGCCACCAACACCCGATGTTGTGCGCTCAGGCGTTTGACCGCGCTTAGCAGTTCCTCATCGTCCTCATCGCGCAGGTTGGTTACCAGCACCACCAAGGCCCGGCGCTTCTGTCGCGTCAGCAGTTGATTGGCGGCGGCCTGATAATCGGCAGGGCGCTGCGTGCTGTCGAGGTCATAAACCGTGTTGAGCAGCACGTTCAATTGGCCGCTGCCTTTGACCGGCGCGAGATGGCGTGGGTGTTCGCTAGCGAAGGTACTCAAACCCACCGCATCGCCCTGACGCAAGGCTACATAACTGAGCAACAGGCAGGCATTGAGCGCGTGGTCGAAGTGCGACAGTTCATCGTCCTGGCTGCGCATGCGTCGGCCACAGTCGAGCAGGAAGATGATCTGCTGATCGCGCTCGTCCTGATATTCACGGGCAATCGGTGAGCGCTGGCGCGCGGTGGCTTTCCAGTCGATCTGGCGCAGGCTGTCGCCTTCTCGAAACTCGCGCAATTGATGGAATTCCAGGCCCTGACCGCGCCGTTGCCGTTGGCGCACGCCGAGCTGGCTGAGCCAATTGTCCACCGCCAGCAACTCACCGCCGTAGAGCCGGGCGAAGTCGGGGTAGACGCGGGTCTGGTCGCTGACCCTGAGCAAGCGTTTGCCTGACCATAATCCCAAGGGGCTGGGCAGGTTGACTTCGCAGTGGGTGAAGTTGAAATGACCGCGTTTGAGCGGGCGCAGACGGTAGCCGAGCAGGCTGCGCTGGCCGGGTTGCAACTCAATCGACAGCGGCAGGTTTTCGAAGCTCAGGCCTTCTGGCGGGTGGTCGAAGAGTTGAATGTGCATCGGCTCGCTGAAGTCGTGTTCGACTTCCAGACGCACCTCACTCCATCGGCCGAGCGCCAGACTGCCGGGCATCTGCCGGGTGATGCGCGGTGTTGGCAAACGGTGCAGACGCAACGCATCCAGCGCCGCCAGAGCCAGCAGCGCGAGCAGCAATCCCCAGTTGATCGATATCAGGCTCGCCGGAGTGTCGATCTGCAGTGTGCGCAACGTGCCCGGCACAATGCCGATGAGCAGCAGCAAGGCCAGCCAGATCAACAGCAGGCGCGAGGGTTTCACAGGCGCGGCGCCGGAACTTGGTCGAGTAATTGTGCGAGCACTTGATCGACCTGCAGGCCTTCGATGTCCAGCTCCGGCGCGATGCGTACGCGATGGCGCAGCACGGCCAGCGCGCAGCCCTTGATGTCGTCGGGAATCACGAACTCGCCGCCACGCAACAAGGCGCGGGCACGGGCGCAACGCACCAGAGCAATCGAGGCGCGCGGCCCGGCGCCGAGGGTCAGCCCCGGCCAGGTGCGCGTGGCGCGCGCCAAGCGCACGGCGTAATCGAGAACCTGATCGTCCAGTGGCAAATCACTGGCAATCCGTTGCAGGGCTTGCACATCCTTGGCCTGCAACACGGTGCGCAGCGGTTGCACATCGAGCATGTCGGCGCGGGTCGAGCGGCAGACCTGGCGCACCATGTTCAGCTCCTGATCGGCGTCGGGGTAGTCCATGCGCACCTTGAGCATGAACCGGTCGAGCTCGGCTTCCGGCAGGGGATAAGTGCCTTCCTGTTCGATCGGGTTCTGCGTGGCGAGGACCATGAACGGTTGCGCGATCGGCAGGGCGCGACCCTCGAGCGTGACCTGGCGCTCCTGCATCGCTTCGAGCAAGGCGGCCTGGGTTTTCGCCGGGGCGCGGTTGATCTCGTCGGCCAGCAGCAGATTGGTGAACAGCGGGCCTTTACGCAGCTTGAACTGCTCGGTTTGCAGGTCGTACACGGCATGGCCGGTGACGTCGCTGGGCATCAGGTCCGGGGTGAATTGAATCCGCGCAAACTCGCCGCCGAAACAACGGGCCAATGCGCGCACCAGCAGGGTTTTGCCCAGTCCCGGCACGCCTTCGAGCAGCACGTGACCGCCGGCGATAAGCGCCGTCAGCACGTCATCGATCACCTGGTTCTGGCCGATCAACGCTTTTTGCAATTCGCCACGTACTGCTTGCGCCAACTGGCTGGCACGCTGGCGTTGCTGGGCGGCGTGGCTGGCGCTGCCGGGCTCGATCTGTTCAGTCATAGCGTGTTCCTCAAAGTTTGCAGGTGGGCGACCTGGCGGCAGAAATCGGCGTTGGACAGGCGCCGATCCGGCACCGGGCTCAGGGCCTGGCTGATGGCGCGGGTGGGTTGTCGGGTCAGGCGTGACAATGCCAGCCACTGTTCGGCAACGTTCAATTGGTCAAAGCCGGGGTGACGGCGACGGGCACGGCGCAGAACGTCCTGTTGCAGTGCTTGCAGCAACGCCTGCTGGCCGTTGTGGCGCAACAGGAAATCGGCGCTGGCGCGCAGGTGTTCCTGCAATTGCCGGCGTCCACTCGGGGTGGGTAATTGCAGTGGGCCGTGACGTACGCCGACGTGCCAGAGCCACAGGCCGATCAACGCGAGCAAAGCGACGATGGCTTGCGGGAAGTAGCGCCAGAGCAAGGTCAGCAGGCCATCGTGCTCGGTGTTGTAGATCAACGTGACGTCGGTGTCGGCGCTCAAATACCAGAGCAGCCAGGCGTTGTCGTATTGGCTGATGGTCTTGTTCTTCCACAGCTCGGCGTCGGTGACCACGGTGATCGTGCCCAGGCTGTAGGGCAGCTGCATCATGTGCGTGGCCTTGGCGCTGTTGGCCCAGGCTTGCGCCAGATTCTGCGGGTCGTCGAGGTGGAAGTCGGTGTCGAAGCCAGCGTAGGCCGGTGCGTCTTCGTCTTCCAGATAGAGTTTGGTCAGTTGCGGGAAGCGCTCTGGTTCAGCGTCTGCGGGTAAATCTTTCAGATCCTTGCTCAGGGATTGATGCAATTGCACCCGGTCGAGTAACAAGTCGTTGCTCTGTTTGGTCTGTTCATCCCACAACGATTCGGCGACGAACACCAGCCGCCCGCCTGCGCGGGTCCAGTTCAACACTTGGTCAACCTGACGCGGGGTCATGCGTGAGCGGTCGTTGAACAACAGCAACGTGTGGCGGCGCGGGTCGATATCGGGGAGTGTCGCGAGGCTTTCGGCATGGCTGACGTTGAGCCCGCGTTCACGTAAAAACAGCTCGGCGGCAAGGTATGGATTGGCTTGCGCGGCGGGCGAGGGCCCGTGATCGACTTCTTCCTGATAAGGCGTGGCGTTGAGGTAGAGGAACACGCTCAGCGTGCCGATTAACAGGGCTATCAACGCAGCCACCCACCACAGTGTCCGGCGACTCAACGGGCGGCTCCGGGACCAAACAAGGCGCGCCAGCCATCGCACAGCTCCTGCTTCAGGGAGGCTGCCGGGACGCGATGCCCATAGGCCATGTTCTGCCAATGGGTGGTCAGGCTGCGGCTGAAGGCGAGTAGTTCCGGGCGTTGCAATTGTTCAACGTGCGCGAGTACCTGAAGTTCGGTATCGGCGGGTTTCAGGGTCATGTCGAAGTCGTCGAGCAGATGGCTGAGCAGCCCTCGATACAGCAGGCCCAGCGCTGCACGAGGTTGGCTTTGCCAGAGGTGTTCGGCGCTGCCTGCAATGTCGTCAGGCAAGGTGTCGCGGTTCAAGTCCAGACCGAAGGCTTGTTGCGGCAGCGCGCGTTTCGGTTTGGCAGGCAGTCTCGGACGGCGGCTGACGAACGCTTGGAGATAGTCGCGATAACGCCAGATCAGCCAGCCGAACGCAGCAATCACCGTGCCCCACAACAGCATTTCAATAATCTTCGCCAGTCCATTCAAGTGTTGCCCGTCGAGCCAGTCCAGCAGGGTTTTCAGCCACTGTGGCGCTTCACCCGGCTTCTGCGCTTCGGCAGGTTTCGCCGGGTCGTCGCCAAAGCGATAGCGGGTGACGACTTCCTTGTTCTTGAACGGCGGCTGTTCAAGCAATGCCTTGATGCTGTCCCGTGAGGCCTGGCTGGTGAGTGGTTGATTCAACAAGCGCGGTGCCTGCGGACTGTCATCAGGCTCGGCCGCCCACGCCGAAGGCACATTCGGCAGCACCAGAAAGACCGCCAGCAGCACTCCCAATACACCGTTGTTCAGGCGCTGTCGCAAGCGGCGAAACACCAGTTCGATATCCCATGCTTCCAGTTGTGTGCGCCGGTTCAGATAAAGGCTGAACCCGCAGGCGACATAGATCGGCTCCCACACCACCAGCACCAGCGCGTAGAAAGCATTGGTCAGGTGTTCGAGCCAGTGCCAGTCTTGATCCGCCGCGAGAATCAGTGACTGCCAGCTCCAATCCGTTTCGATTTGCTCCGGAAGCAACATATAGAACAGCACCATCAAGCCGATCCACAGCGCGGATTCCAGGTGCACGCCAATGATGGTCAGCCACTGCGCGGCGCCAGCGTTGCGTTGCAGGAGCACGTGCAAGCGTTGTTGCCTGGCGCTGCCATCGAGGCCTTCGAGTTGCACCACCGGCAGCAGAAAACTGCGGCTGAAACTCAGGCGGCGCCAAGTCAGGCTGGCCAGCAGTTGCGGTTTGAGCAGGCGCGGCCATTCGCGCAGAGCTTGCTTGAGTGTCGGCGTTTCGCCAAACAGCGCTTTCGACAGGATGTACAGCGGCAGACGTTCGTACGCCGGTTTCAGCCACCAGAAGATAAACACCGCCAGCGACGGCGAGTCCCATAGCAACAGGCTGAGCAAAGCGAACAGCGGCAGGGTGACGATCGCCCAACTGGTCATCAGCAGACGCCGATGTTGCTGGCTCATCAGCACGCCGAGGTCCATGGCTTCCCAGGTCGTGCGCGGGCGGATCACCACGGTGGCGTCACTCAGGCGCATGGCGGGTCCTTCCGGCGAACAACAGATAGACCGCGACCAACGTCCAAAGCCCGGCGCCGACCAGATACTTGGTCAGTGGTGTGACGCTGGTTTTCGACGACCAATAAGCTTCGATAAACGCGGCAATCAACAGGAACAACATCACCCCGCAGACCAGCAACACGCTTTTGCGTGCGGCGCGTTTCAGCGCTTCGCTGCGGGTCAGCCGCCCGGGTGCGATCAACGCCCAGCCGAGTTCCAGGCCGGCGGCCCCGGCGAGGGCGATGGCGCTGAGTTCAAAGGCGCCGTGGGCGATGACGAATGACCAGAAAGTCTGGCCGAAACCGATCTCGCTGAGATGCCCGGCGACCGCGCCGATGACCATGCCGTTGTAGAACAGAAAGAACGCACTGCCGACGCCTAGCAACAAGCCACTGGCGAAAGTCTGAAAGGCAATGCCGATGTTGTGCATCACGTAGTAACCGAACATTACCCAGTCTTCGCTGGCCGCACGTTCGGCGGGGCGTCCGAGGTGGCCGGCGACCGGGTCGTACATGCCTTGCATCTCGCGCACCTGATCGGCAGGGATCAGGTTGTAGACCAGTTCGGGAAATACATACACCAACACGCCGACGCCGATCAGACTGCCGAAGAACAGCAGGCTGGCGACCAGCACAAACGGCCATTCGGCACGGACCAGGCGGGGGAAGTCGGCGAGGATGAAACTCAGCAGATTGGCGCCGAGTCGACTGCGGTGACGGTAAAGCTGTTGATGTCCGCGCAGCACTTGTTGTTGCAGCGAATCAATGAGGAAACTGCTGTAGCCGCGATCCTGCGCCAACGCCAGATGCTGGCAAAGCCGGCGGTAGGCTTTGGGGAAACCGGCGACTTGCGAGGTCTCCTTGCCGCGCTCAAGGCGTTCAAGGGCTAGCGCAAAACGCTCCCATTCGGCCTTGTGCCGCGTTTCGAAAAGACTTTGCTTCATGTCGGACCCAACAAGCCGCGAGCGATGCCATTGAGTTCAGCCACAGCCTTGGGCGCAGAAATGTGCAATGGCTGGGCGAGCAGGGCTGCCAGTTCATTGACCCGTGCAGGCGATAATTCTCTTTGGCGCTCGGCAAAGCCCAGCACGGCGCGTTGTTCGGCGAGTGTCAGGGGCACCGGTGAGCGTCGAGGTTCGGCTTCAGGCAGTTGCGGACGACTGAGCGGGCGTTCGCTGTAGACCACCAATGTGCCGGCGGCGATGTCGCCAAGGCGTTTGAAGGTCGGGTGTTGCAGGCAACTGAGGGTGCCGAGGAAGTAGCCGAAGGGCAGCAGATCGACAAAACGCAGCAGATTGCGCAGCAACGAGGCCGACCAGCCAACCGGGGTGCCGTCATCGTGCACCACGCGCAACCCCATCCATTGTTTACCCGGCGAGCGGCCCTGACGCAGCACTTCGAACAGCACCATGTACCACCAACTGATCGCAAACAGCAGTAGCGAGCCGAGGCCGATGCCGAGCTTGCCGAGAAACGCCAGGGCGATGAACAGCACCCCCATGATCACGCCGCGCAGGGCCAGATCGATCGCAAAGGCTACGGCACGCACCATTAACCCGGCGGGACGCAACGGCAGGTCGATGCCTTCCGGCGTTTCGACCTGATGCCGCGTATCCAGCGGCGGGGCCAGCGGTGCTTTCCTTGGCGGTGCTGTGGTCTCGAGCATGGGCTACCTGGTGTTCGCCTGTTCGGGGTGCAAGTGAGGTCGATGCTAGCAGCCTCTCGGGGGAAAACGACATAACTATGTATTGCACATCGTGAAGTCCGAAGTGTTTGAATGACGCGAGGCTGGCCGCGAGCGCGGTCGAGCGCCTAGACTTTGCCGATCTTCAGTTCAGGAACCGCCCGTGACTTCAATCTTCTGGTACGACTACGAAACCACTGGCATCAATCCGCGTAACGACCGCCCGTTGCAGGTGGCCGGGATCCGCACCGACCATGCGCTCAACGAAATCGACGAGCCGGTCAATCTTTATTGCCAGCCCAGCGAAGACATACTGCCGCATCCGGCGGCTTGCGCGATTACCGGCATCACCCCGAGCCAGCTCGCCGAAAAGGGCTTGAGCGAAGCTGATTTCATGACGCGGGTGCATGCCCAGCTGGCGGCCCCCGGCACCTGTGGCGCCGGTTACAACACCCTGCGTTTCGACGACGAGATGACCCGTTACAGCCTGTATCGCAATTTTTTCGACCCGTACGCCCGGGAGTGGCAGGGCGGCAACAGCCGTTGGGATCTGATTGATGTGGTGCGCGCTGCTTATGCGCTGCGTCCCGACGGACTGGTCTGGCCGAGCGATGACGAAGGTCGGGTGACGCTCAAGCTAGAACGCCTGACCGCCGCGAACAATATCGATCATGGCCACGCCCACGAAGCCTTGTCAGACGTTCGCGCCACCATCGCATTGGCCCGGCTGATCCGCGAGAAACAGCCAAAACTGTATGACTGGCTGTTCCAGTTGCGCAGCAAGCAAAAGGTCATGGATCAGATTCGTCTGCTGCAGCCACTGGTGCATATTTCCGGGCGTTTCTCGGCCGCGCGCAGTTATGTCGGTGTGGTGCTGCCATTAGCCTGGCATCCAAAAAACCGTAACGCCTTGATCGTCTGCGATCTGCACCTCGACCCGCAGGGGTTGCTCGATCTGGACGCGCAGACCCTGCGCCAGCGTTTGTACACGCGTCGTGATGATTTGCTGGAAGGTGAGTTGCCGGTGCCGCTCAAGCTGATTCACATCAACCGTTGTCCGGTGGTGGCGCCGCTTGCGGTTTTGCGCGCGCAGGATCAGCAACGTCTGGGGCTGGACATGGCGCTTTATCAACAGCGAGCACTGCGGCTAACTGACGCACAGCAAGTTTGGAAAGATAAAGTTGCAGAGATTTATGTCAGCGAAGATTTCATTCCGAGCGAGGATCCGGAACAACAGTTGTACGACGGATTTATCGGTGACCGTGACCGACGTCTATGTGAGCAAGTGAGGAGCGCTGACCCGGCACAACTAGCGCAAGAGCAATGGCCTTTCGATGACGAACGTTTGCCTGAATTACTCTTTCGATATCGCGCACGCAACTTTCCCGAGACGTTGAATTTCGAAGAGCAAGAACGCTGGAGAATATTCTGTCAGCAGCGTTTGTCCACGCCTGAGTGCGGCGCACCGAATACCTTGAAATCTTTTACCGAGGCGGCCGAGCAATGGTCGATTAATGCCACGCCGATGCAGAGTGAGGTGCTCAATGAATGGCAGAATTATGTCCAGGCATTGCGCAAACGTTTGAATCTTTGAAATCGAACATGACCGGGCTTAAATCCCGGGCATAAAAAAACGCCAGCATTCGCTGGCGTTTGTTTTTTCGCGGATCGCTCTGCGAAGACGTTGCGGCTTAGCCCAGCAGGGTAGCCCAGCCTTCAACCACGTCACCGCCCCACTTGGCTTTCCACTCTTTCAGAGTTTTGTGGTTGCCACCTTTGGTTTCGATGACTTCGCCGTTGTGCGGGTTTTTGTATTGTTTAACTTTGCGAGCACGCTTGGTGCCGGTAGTTTTTACTGCGCCGCCGCGTACTGCTTTGGTTTTAGCTTCCGGATCCAGCAGCGCGATAATGTCACGCAGGGATTTGGAGTATTCGCCCATCAGGGTGCGCAGTTTGCCTTCGAATTCCAGCTCGGCTTGCAGTTTGTCGTCTTGGGACAGGTTCTTCAAACGGGCTTGCAGCTCTTTGATGGCTTCTTCGGTGGCGCGATATTCGTTGATCAAGGACATGATTACTACCTTAGTAGAGTGCGGGATGGCAGGGGGACAGTGCCGCAATAATAGTCAGGCTGTTTCATCAAGTAAACATTTAACCGGGGTTTTTATTTAAATTAGTTACGAGAAACTGCTCTCTATTGAATATTCAGTTAAATAGTGTGATCGAGTCATCACAGATATTCACAGTTGTCTGATCAAGCGATCCCGCAGGATCAGCACCAGTCTGTCGGTTACTCATCAAGAATCCGTAGCACTGAGCCTGGCGCCTCCCGTTGCTGATCAATACTGCAGTTTTCCTGCGCAGCCGCTAGAATGGCGGCCTTTGCGAAGTTCTGGAGTTTCCCCCTCATGCGCACTTTTCGGCTGGTGATATCTTGCCCGGACCGCGTTGGCATTGTTGCCAAAGTCAGTAATTTTCTGGCAGCCCACAACGGCTGGATCACCGAAGCGAGCCACCACTCGGACAACCAGGTGGGCTGGTTCTTCATGCGTCACGAAATTCGTGCCGATTCGCTGCCTTTCGGTATTGAAGTGCTGCGCGAGAAGTTTGCGCCGATCGCCGAAGAGTTCTCGATGGACTGGCGCATCACCGACACCGAGCAGAAAAAACGCGTTGTGCTGATGGCCAGCCGCGAATCGCACTGTCTCGCGGACTTGCTGCACCGCTGGCACAGCGATGAACTGGACTGCGAAATCTCCTGCGTGATTTCCAACCACGACGACCTGCGCAGCATGGTCGAGTGGCACGGCATTCCTTATTACCACGTCCCGGTCAATCCGCAGGACAAGCAACCGGCCTTCGACGAAGTGTCGCGTCTGGTCAAACAGCACGATGCCGAAGTGGTGGTCCTGGCGCGTTACATGCAGATCCTGCCGCCAGACATGTGCCGCGAATACGCGCACAAGGTCATCAACATTCACCACAGCTTCCTGCCGTCGTTCGTTGGTGCCAAGCCGTATCACCAGGCGTCGCTGCGTGGCGTGAAGCTGATCGGCGCGACCTGTCACTACGTGACCGAAGAGCTGGACGCCGGCCCGATCATCGAGCAGGACGTGGTGCGTGTCAGCCACAGTGACAGTATCGAAGACATGGTGCGTTTCGGTCGTGATGTCGAGAAAATGGTCCTGGCTCGTGGCCTGCGTTATCACCTCGAAGACCGCGTGCTGGTGCACGGCAACAAGACTGTGGTGTTCTGATCTCAACCCCACAGGCTTGAAAAACCAAGGGTCTGGGCGTTCAATCGTCCAGACCCTTTTTCATTTCAGCTGTGAGGAAAAGCCATGACCGATCCACTGGACAAAGCCACTTCCAAAGCGCCGGCGACGTTGGGCGAAGGGTGTTTGAGTCGATATGATCCCGAGGACATGAGCCCGGAGGATGGCACCGAGTTTCCCGGCGCTGCGGAGTTGTGGGAACAATTGCAAGAGAAGTCCAACGACAACAAGGACGATGGCTGAAGCGCGATCATGCAGGCGCAGCCGAAGGCTCGGGCCGCGACCGGACGATCAAGCCTGCCCCACCTTCATCAGTTTCCTTAACAGCGGTCGGCCCAGCATCAACAAAAACACCGGCCCCCCGACCAGCAGATAAAAGTAATACGTCACCACCCGCCAAATCAGAATCGCTGCCGCAGCGGTGGATTTCCCCACCATCGGCGCCAGCAACGCTGCCGACGTCAACTCCGCCGCCCCCGCGCCGCCCGGCAGCAGGCTGAATTGCCCGGCGCCCAGCGAAAGCATCTGCACCAGAAAACTCCACGCCCACTGCAAGTCCGCGCCCAGGCCGCGTAGCGCCAGATACAGCACGCTGTAGCGCAGCAACCAATGCACACACGTCAGGGCGAATACTTTGATCAATGTTTGCCAGGGCAACTTCAATGTATCGGTAAACGCCGCGAGAAAATGCAGCAACTTGCGCGCCCAGCGACGGCGGGTAATGGCCTTGACGTTCATCCTTGCCAGCAGGCGACCGCTCAGGCGAATCAGGGTGCGGTGATAGCGCGCGACCAGCACACAACTGAATAAACCGCCGAACAGCGAAATCGCACTGACGGTCAGCAACCACTCGAGGCGATCGCTGAGGTGCTGGAACAGCGCATAAATCAAAATGCCGCTGAGGGCGCAGAGAAAGAACAGCAAATCGCTGAGCTGATCCATGGCAAACACCGCGCTGCCCCGCGCCGGCCGCACGCCGGAGCGGGCCAACAGGGCCATGATCGTCAACGGCCCGCCGCTGCCACCGGGAGTCGCGCAGTAGGCGAATTCGGCGGCCATCACTACACCAAGGCTTTGCAGCGGCGTGACGCGCTCGCGCTGATCTCCGAGTAGCAGGCGCAGACGCAAGGTATTGATGCCCCAGCAAAGCAGGATCATGCCGAACATGATCAACAGCCAGTGCAACGGGAAACTCTGCAGCCGCGCCCAGGTGTCGCCGCCACCCAGCACAACCGGAATCAGCACCGCCGCGAGCAGGCCGATCAGCAAGAGAATGCCGCGACTCATGCGGCGCTTCCCAGTTGACCGCGCTGTTGGGCGAGCCAGTGGATTTTGGTCATCGGTACGCGTCCTTCGCTCAGCAGTCGTTCGAGGGTGTGCAGCCAGTAATCACGGGAAAAACCGTGGCGCATGTCCACGGGATGCAAGCCTAGACGAATCACCGACGCCCGACGCCAACGCTGTTGACGCTGCTCGCTGACAATCTTCGACAGGCCCCTTCGCCAGGCGCTGCGAGCGCTCCAGACCAGACCCGGCGCATCGATCGCGGTGAAATCCGGCAACCGATACAGATGCTGCGGATCGCTGGTGTAGCACAGGGGCAGATCGCGCAGGGCCTGGCGGGTGCCGTCGCTCATCAACCACGCCGGGGCAACGAAACCGTGCAGCGGCCAGTCGTGGCGCTGGAAGACTTCGATGCCGGTGCGCAGGCGGGCGAGGGCGGTTTCCCGGGACAAACGGTAAAACTCGCCTTCATGGGTGTAAACGCGGCGCATGAACCAGTCGTGCGGCGTCGTCGGGCCGGGCTCCTGGTCATCGTGGAAATAACCATGCAACGCCAACTCATCGCCACGGGCGACGCGCTCATCGAGCCGTCGGCAAAATGCCGGGTGATCGTCGAGGACATTGTGCCGGTGGAAATTCGGAACGACCAGCCACGTGATCGGTACGTTGCCCAAGGCGTCGACGGCCTCGACAAACGGCTGGTAATCCGCCCACGTCGACGGAGCGACGTCGTGCAGCACCAGCAAGACGGCGCGGTTGTTCATCGATTCAACCATTGGCCACCTTGGGCAGCGTATGTCCGAGTACGGCGTGATAGTGGCCCAACAAACTGTCGACCACCGTATCCCACGCATAGTGGGTTTCGACATGCTGGCGCGCCTGTGTGCCAAGTTTGCTACCGCCGCGACTGAACAGTTCGCGCACGGCATTGGCCATTGCTTGCGGGTTGTTCGGTGCGCACAGGAGACCGCAGGAATCAGTGACGATCTCTTCGAAAGCCCCGGCGGCAACGGCCACCACGGGAATGCCGCAGGCCATGGCTTCGAGGATCACCAGGCCGAAGGTTTCCTGGTCGCCGGCATGCAGCAAGGCATCCGCACTGGCCATCAACTGCGCGACGCGTGGCGCGGGGCAGAATTCGTCGATCACACTGACGTTTTCCGGCACAGCGGTGGGCATCGACGAACCGACCAGTAGCAGGTGATAGCGCGGGCCGAGGCGTTGCATGCATTTGAGCAATACCGGCAGGTTTTTCTCTTTCGAGCCGCGTCCGGCAAAAATCAGCAGCCGGGTGTCTTCGGCGATGCCCAGTTCTGCACGCAGTTGCGGGTCGCGGGCTTTGGGGTGAAAGGTTTGCAGGTCGACGCCCAGCGGTTGCACGAACACATTGCGTACACCGAGGCCGCTGAGCTTGTCGGCCATGATCTGACTGGGCGCCAAAACCCGATCGAAGTTGCCGTAAAGCCTGGTGACATACGCCTCGATATTCGGTGTGACCCAATGGCCCATGCGATTGCCGATCAGCAAGGGCAGATCCGAGTGATAGAAACCGATTACCGGCACATCCAGCTGTCGTCGCGCATCAAGGGCGGCCCAGGCGGTCAGATAAGGGTCGCCGACTTCGATCAGATCGGGCTGTAAATCCTGCAGGACGTTTCGCCATGGCGCGAGGCGAAGGGGGAATCGATAGCCTTTGCCGAAAGGCAGGGCGGGGGCGGGAACCGTGTAAACGCCGTCGTGTTCGCCGAAGTGCGCACCGGGAATCAGCAGGCTGTGGCGAGTACCGGATTTGACTCCGAGCCGGCGGTGTTTGGCATCCAGATAAGTACGCACGCCGCCGCTGGCCGGGGCGTAGAACATGGTGATGTCGGCGATATGCACGGTGATCAACCCTCCGCTGCGTGGTTCTCCCTTGGTTGACCTTTATCAAGAATAGATGTTCGGTCGGGATTGCGCGGTGGAGCTGAAGAGCGCCCTCACCCTAACCCTCTCCCGGAGGGAGAGGGGACTGACCGAGGTGGATGTTGGAGTTACACCGACTTGAGAGACCTGAGTCGAACTCAGGTCTGGAAAATCCCCCGATCGGCTCCCTTTCCCCCTCGCCCCTCTGGGGGAGAGGGCTGGGGTGAGGGGGTAGGCTTTTGATCTCAGATGCGGAAACTGCCAACCAGTTGTTTCAGACGCGAAGCCTGCTGCTCCAGGTCCGAACACGCGCGCAACGTCGCCTGCAAGTTCTCCACGCCTTCCTGGTTCAGCGTGTTGATCTCGGTGATATCGACGTTGATCGACTCCACCACTGCCGTCTGCTCTTCGGTCGCGGTGGCCACCGACTGGTTCATCCCGTCGATCTCGCCAATGCGCTGGGTCACGCTGTTCAAGCGCTCCCCGGCAAGGTTGGCAATCTCGACGCTGTCCTGGCTGTGACGCTGACTGTCGCTCATGGTGCTCACCGACTCACGGGCGCCGACTTGCAGCTCCTCGATCATGGTCTGCACCTGTTGCGCCGATTCCTGGGTGCGGTGCGCCAGATTGCGCACTTCATCCGCCACCACGGCAAAACCCCGGCCGGCTTCACCGGCACGTGCCGCTTCAATGGCCGCGTTGAGCGCCAACAGGTTGGTCTGTTGGGAAATGCTGGTGATCACTTCGAGAATCTGGCCGATGTTCACGGTTTTGCTATTCAGCGACTCGATGTTGCTGCTCGACGCGCTGAGCATGCTCGACAGTTGATTCATCGCCTTGATGCTGCGATCCACCACTTGCTGGCCGTCTTCAGCCAGACCGCGCGCGTCGCTGGCCTGATTTGAAGCCTGGGCGGCGTTGCGAGCGATTTCCTGCGCCGCGGCGCCGAGCTGGTTGATCGCTGCGGCGACACTGCTGGTGCGTGAGGCTTGTTGGTCAGAGTTGTACATCGATGAGTTCGATGCCGCGACCACGCGCAGGGCGACTTCGTTAACCTGGCCGGTGGCCGACGACACTTCGCGGATCGAGCCGTGAATACGCTCGACGAAACGGTTGAATGCGGTACCGAGTACACCAAATTCATCGTTATTGACGATGGTCAGGCGTTTGGTCAGGTCGCCTTCGCCATCGGCGATGTCCTCCATGGCGCGGGTCATCACGTGCAGCGGCTGGATCAGAATACGGATCAGCATGCCGAGCAGGGCAATGATGATTGCCACGGCAATCACGGTCGCGATCACTGCCGAGGTGCGGAATTCGCTGAGCATCGCAAAGGCCTGATCCTTGTCCACCGACAGGCCGATGTACCAGTTCACCGACGGCAGGCCTTTGATCGGCGCGAAGGTGACGATGCGGGTCTTGCCATCGACGGTAACTTCACTGAAGTCGCTGCTGATGCGCGGCGTGTCCTGCGGATAGGCTTCCTTCAGTGATTTCATCACCAAGGCCTTGTCCGGGTGCACGAGGATCTTGCCGTCGGCGCTGACCAGGAACACATAACCCATGCCGTCGAAATCCCGGGCGGCGAGGGTGTCGACCAGCGATTGCAGGCTCAGGTCGCCGCCAACCACACCGACGCTCTGGCCGGCCTTTTTCGAGGCAGTGGCGATGGAAATGATCAACTGGCCGGTAGCGGCGTCGATGTACGGTTCGGTCAGGGTTGAGGTGCTGCTGCCCTCGGCACCTTTATACCAAGGGCGCACGCGCGGATCGAAACCGTCGGGCATCTTGGTGTCCGGACGGATGGTGAAGTGCCCGGTGGCATCGCCCAGATAGGTCGCCATGAACGTCGAGGTCAGGCTTTTCTGTTCCAGCAGACTGGCGACGTTGGCGGGCTCGGGGTTGATGGCGATGTTTTGGGCGGCGTTCTCGATCAGTAGAATGCGGCCGCTGAGCCAGGTCTGGATATTGCCGGCAGTGACCTCGCCCATCTCGTTGAGATAGTTGTTCAGGTCATCGCGGATCGCGTTGCGCTGCAACCAGTCGTTGTACAAGGTAAACGAGGCGAAGGCGGCGATGACGATGAGGGCGGCGGCAAGCAAAATTTTATGGCTGAAGCGCAGATTTTTGTTCATGGCTTGGGGTTCCGCTAAGGTCTTAATGTCCAGGGCGTGCTTTTATAGAAGCGCGCAAAATGGGCAAGGGTGAAAACAAGCTGATATTTCCGTCTCTCCTTAGGGAAATGTCCGGCCTGACTTGTGGTCGGGTCTCTCACTCTTCTTTATCGGCCATGCAGAATCAAAGATTAACCATTGGGTGACAAAATGCCTGACTCCTCGCAACTCGTAATCGGCGCCGACCTCGCAGGCCAACAGATCGCTCAGGCCATGCGCCTGGCCAACCGCCACGGACTGGTCGCGGGCGCCACCGGTACCGGTAAAACCGTCACCTTGCAGCGTTTGGCCGAGGCGTTCAGCGACGCCGGGGTCGCGGTATTTGCCGCCGACATCAAGGGTGATCTGTGTGGCCTCGGTGCGGCGGGCAATCCGCAGGGCAAGGTGGCCGAGCGCATTGCCGGGATGCCGTGGCTCAACCACAAGCCGCAGGCCTATCCGGTGACCTTGTGGGACATCCACGGCGAGTCCGGTCATCCGTTGCGCACCACGTTGAGCGAAATGGGCCCGTTGCTGATCGGCAGCTTGCTGGAACTGACCGACAGTCAGCAGTCGGCGCTATATGCCGCCTTCAAGGTGGCCGATCGCGAAGGCCTGTTGCTGCTGGACTTGAAGGATCTGAAAGCGCTGCTCAATCACCTCAAGGAAAACCCGCAGCTGTTGGGCGAAGACGCGGCGCTGATGACCACCGGTTCCAGTCAGGCGCTGTTGCGTCGCTTGGCGACGCTGGAGCAGCAGGGCGCCGAAGCCTTGTTCGGCGAACCGGCACTGCAACTTGAAGACATTCTGCAACCGACCGCCGATGGTCGCGGGCGCATTCATTTGCTCGATGCCAGTCGTCTGGTGCACGAGGCGCCGAAGGTCTACGCGACATTCCTGTTGTGGCTGCTGGCTGAACTGTTCGAGCAATTGCCCGAGCGCGGCGATGCCGACAAACCGTTGCTGGCGCTGTTTTTTGATGAGGCGCATTTGTTGTTCGGCGATACGCCCAAGGCCTTGCAGGAGCGACTTGAGCAAGTGGTACGGCTGATCCGTTCCAAAGGCGTTGGCGTGTACTTCGTTACGCAATCGCCGGCGGACTTGCCCGATGACGTGCTGGCGCAACTTGGCTTACGCATTCAACACGGTTTGCGCGCCTTTACCGCCAAAGAGCAGAAATCCCTGCGCGCGGTGGCGGACGGCTTCCGACCGAATCCGGCGTTCGACAGCTTGTCGGTGTTGACTGAACTGGGAATTGGCGAGGCCTTGGTCGGCACGCTGACCGAGAAAGGCACGCCGGAGATGGTTCAGCGCGTGCTGGTCGCGCCACCGCAATCGCGAATCGGGCCGCTGACCGAGACCGAACGAACCGTGCTGATTGCCGGATCGCCGTTCAAGGGCCGCTATGACAAGCCGATCGATCGTGAGTCGGCGTATGAAATTCTGATGGGGCGTAAAGGGCTGGCGCCGGAGGCTGAAGCGCCAGCGGCTTCACAAGAGCCGAGTCTGGCGGACAGGGCTGGAGAGTTCCTGGGTACGGCAGCAGGGCAGGCCTTGAAGTCAGCCATGCGTCAGGCTGCCAATAACCTCGGCAAACAACTGGTACGCGGCTTGATGGGCTCTTTACTCGGTGGCAGCAAACGCCGCTGAAACCTGTGGGAGCGAGCTTGCTCGCGAAGGCGCCGTGTCAGGCAACACATAGGTTGAATGACAGTCCGCATTCGCGAGCAAGCTCGCTCCCACAGGGAATTTGTCAGGTCTTGGCTTTGGCGTGCGCCGCCAGTCGTTCCAGTGCCGCGCGCAAACCCGGATCAGTGATCCCGTCCGCCGTGGCCTGAATCGTCGCCGCTGCATCCGTCGACAAATCCATCGTGTGTCCGGCCGCTCCGCGTTGAACGGTCGGCGGCTGCACCTTGAACAGAATCCGCGTCAAACTGGCGAACTCATCAAACATCTGCAGCTGCCTCTGCAAGCGTTTTTGCTGATAGCGCAGACGTGTGGCCCAATGGCCATCGGTGACAATCAGCAACAGACTGCCCTCACGCCACGACGCTACATGGCAATGTTCACGGGCGGCGGGTTGCAGTTGGCTTTCGAGCAGACGCTGCAAATGCCCCAGTCGTTGGGCATGGCCGAGGATGGCTTTGAGCGGCTTGGCTTCGCGCAGGAGAACGGCGGGTGCTCTGGCCGTAAGAGGGCGAAATGCCATGATCGAACACCTGAAGTAACAGAAACGCCATGGTAGCAGAAAGGCCGAAATCACTCGCCCATTGCTTTTGCCCTCGCTTTGCCCATTAAATCAACGACTAACTTCTGCCTTGTATGACTTGAAGTTGAGCAAAACGCCCCTATTTTAAGTGAGCCCCGTCAAAGCGCAGTGCCAGCATCGTGGAACATCGCCACTTTCCTCACTTCCGTTTCCGGGTAGAATGCTCGTTCGCATGCGGCCATGAGGGCTGCACGGGCGACGCTCACGGGGCCGCCCTCCATCCCTTTAGTGTGGAAGATCCTGCCGATATGTTTGCGCCTTTGTTAAAGAAACTTTTTGGAAGCAAGAACGAGCGTGAAGTCAAACGCATGCTCAAGACGGTGCAGCTCGTCAATGCCTTCGAAGAGCAAATGGTGGCCCTTTCGGACGATCAATTGCGCGCCAAGACCGCTGAGTTCAAGGCCCGCATCGCCAAAGGGGAAACCCTCGACAAGCTGTTGCCAGAAGCCTTTGCGGTCGCCCGCGAAGCCGGCAAGCGCATCATGGGTATGCGCCACTTCGACGTACAGCTCGTCGGTGGCATGACCTTGCACGAAGGCAAGATCGCCGAAATGCGCACCGGTGAGGGTAAAACCCTCGTAGCGACCCTGGGTGTTTACCTCAACGCATTGTCCGGCAAGGGCGTGCACGTTGTGACGGTGAACGACTACCTGGCGCGTCGTGACGCCAACTGGATGCGCCCGCTGTATGAATTCCTCGGCCTGACCGTCGGAGTCGTGACGCCGTTCCAGCCGCCGGAAGAGAAGCGTCTGGCCTACGCCGCCGACATCACCTACGGCACCAACAACGAATTCGGTTTCGACTACCTGCGCGACAACATGGCGTTCAGCATGGAAGAAAAATTCCAGCGCGAACTCAACTTTGCCGTGATCGACGAAGTCGACTCCATCCTCATCGACGAAGCGCGTACCCCGCTGATCATTTCCGGTCAGGCCGAGGACAGCTCCAAGCTGTACATGGAGATCAATAAACTGATCCCGCAGCTGGAACTGCACGTTGAAGAAGTCGAAGGCGAAGTCACCAAGGCTGGCCACTACACCGTTGACGAGAAGACCCGTCAGGTTGAACTCAACGAAGCCGGTCACCAGTTCATCGAAGACATGCTCACCCGCGTCGGCCTGCTGGCTGAAGGCGAGAGCCTGTACTCGGCACACAATTTGGGCCTGCTGACCCACGTGTATGCCGGTCTGCGTGCGCACAAGCTGTTCAATCGCAACATTGAATACATCGTGCAGGATGGTCAGGTCGTACTGGTCGACGAACACACCGGTCGTACCATGCCGGGTCGTCGTTTGTCCGAAGGCCTGCACCAGGCCATCGAAGCCAAGGAAGGCCTGAACATTCAGGCCGAGAGCCAGACGCTGGCCTCGACCACCTTCCAGAACTACTTCCGTCTGTACACCAAGCTGTCCGGCATGACCGGTACCGCCGACACCGAAGCGTTCGAATTCCACCAGATCTATGGTCTGGAAGTCATGGTCATTCCGCCGAACAAACCGTTGGCGCGTAAAGACTTCAACGACCTGGTGTTCCTGACCGCCGAAGAGAAGTACGCGGCCATTGTTGCGGACATCAAGGAAAGCATGGCGGCCGGCCGTCCGGTGCTGGTGGGTACTGCCACCATCGAAACCTCCGAGCACATGTCCGCATTGCTCGTGAAGGAAGGCATCGAACACAAGGTTCTTAACGCCAAGTTCCACGAAAAAGAAGCCGAGATCATCGCGCAGGCCGGTCGTCCGGGCGCCCTGACTATCGCCACCAACATGGCCGGTCGTGGTACCGACATCCTGTTGGGCGGTAACTGGGAAGTGGAAGTCGCGTCGCTGGAAGACCCGACCCCTGAGCAGATTGCCCAGATCAAGGCCGACTGGCAGAAGCGCCACCAGCAAGTGCTGGAATCCGGCGGTTTGCAGGTGATTGCCTCCGAGCGTCACGAATCCCGTCGTATCGACAACCAGCTACGTGGCCGTGCCGGCCGTCAGGGTGACGCCGGTTCCAGCCGCTTCTACCTGTCGCTGGAAGACAGCCTGATGCGCATCTTCGCTTCTGATCGAGTGAAGAACTTCATGAAAGCCCTGGGCATGCAGCCGGGCGAAGCGATCGAACACCGCATGGTGACCAACGCGATCGAGAAGGCGCAGCGCAAGGTTGAAGGCCGCAACTTCGATATCCGTAAGCAACTGCTCGAGTTCGATGACGTCAACAACGAACAGCGTAAAGTGATCTATCACATGCGTAACACGTTGCTGGCCGCCGACAACATCGGTGAAACCATCGCCGATTTCCGTCAGGACGTGCTCAACGCCACCGTCAGCGCGCACATTCCGCCGCAGTCGCTGCCTGAGCAGTGGGACGTGGCCGGTCTGGAAGCTTCGATTGCCAGCGACTTCGGCGTGACACTGCCGATCCAGCAGTGGCTCGACGAAGACGATCACCTGTACGAAGAAACCCTGCGCGAGAAGCTCATGACCGAGCTGATGGCGGCGTACAACGAGAAAGAAGACCAGGCCGGTGCCGACGCACTGCGCTCGTTCGAGAAGCAAATCGTACTGCGCGTGCTGGACGACCTGTGGAAAGACCACCTGTCGACCATGGATCACCTGCGTCACGGTATCCACCTGCGTGGTTACGCGCAGAAGAACCCGAAGCAGGAATACAAGCGCGAGTCGTTCACGCTGTTCTCCGAACTGCTCGACTCGATCAAGCGCGACTCGATCCGTGTGCTGTCGCACGTTCAGGTGCGCCGCGAAGATCCGGAAGCCGAAGAGCAACGTCTGCGTCAGGAAGCCGAAGCACTGGCCGCCCGCATGCAGTTCGAACACGCCGAGGCCCCTGGTCTGGAGCAACCGGAAGTACTGGGTGAAGAGGTCGATGTGGCCCTCGCCACGGCGCCGGTTCGCAACGAGCAGAAGCTGGGCCGCAACGAGCTGTGCTACTGCGGTTCGGGCAAGAAATTCAAGCATTGCCACGGGCAGATCCAGTAAACCCCGTTTCAACTGCTGAAATACCCGCGCCGCGACCGGCTCCTGCCGTCGCGGCGTTTTGCCATTTAAACCACCGTCGCTGCGAGTGACGGTGCTGACATCATTGAGTAAGGAGCGCATTCATGGCTGTTGGTCTTGGTCCTTTGCCAACGTTGCACCCGGTTGCCGGTTTTGAACTCGGTATCGCCTCGGCCGGCATCAAGCGCCCCGGGCGCAAAGATGTCGTTGTGATGCGCTGCGCCGAAGGCTCGACCGTGGCGGGCGTGTTCACCTTGAACGCCTTTTGTGCCGCGCCAGTGATCCTGGCGAAGAAGCGCGTACAGAATGACGTGCGTTATCTGCTGACCAACACTGGCAACGCCAACGCTGGCACCGGTGAGCCGGGCCTGGCCGCCGCTGAACGTACCACTGCCAAATTGGCCGAGTTGACTGGCGTTGATGCCAGCCAGATTCTGCCGTACTCCACCGGTGTGATCGGCGAGCCGCTGCCGGTCGAGAAGATCGAAGGCGCGCTGCAAGCCGCACTGGATGATCTGTCGGAAAACAACTGGGAAGCCGCTGCCACCGGGATCATGACCACCGACACCCTGCCGAAGGGCGCCAGCCGCCAGTTCGAGCATGACGGCGTGACCATCACCGTGACCGGCATCAGCAAAGGCGCGGGCATGATCCGTCCGAACATGGCGACCATGCTCGGTTACATCGCCACTGACGCCAAAGTCTCCCGCGACGTCCTGCACAGCTTGATGCTCGATGGTGCGAACAAGTCGTTCAACCGCATCACCATCGACGGCGACACTTCGACCAACGACTGCTGCATGCTGATTGCCACCGGCAAGGCTGCACTGCCGGAAATCACCCGTGCCGAAGGCGAGCTGTTTGCCAAACTCAAGCTAGCGGTGTTCGAAGTGTGCATGGACGTGGCCCAGGCCATCGTGCGTGACGGCGAAGGCGCGACCAAGTTTGTCACCGTGGAAGTGAATGGCGGCGGCAACCATCAGGAGTGCCTGGACGTTGGCTACACCGTGGCGCACTCGCCGCTGATCAAGACCGCGCTGTTTGCCTCCGACCCGAACTGGGGCCGTATCCTCGCCGCCGTCGGCCGCGCCGGCGTGCCGGATCTGGATGTAAGCAAGATCGACGTGTTCCTCGGCGACGTGTGCATTGCCAGCCGTGGCGCCCGTGCGGCGACCTACACTGAAGCCCAGGGCTCGGCGGTGATGCAGCAGGAAGAAATCACCATCCGTATCGAGCTGGGTCGCGGCGATTGCAGCGAAACCATCTGGACCACTGACCTGTCGCATGAATACGTGAAGATCAACGCTGAATACCGCACTTGATCTAAAAGGTGGGGGCGGGCTGTCGGCCTCTTCGCGAGCAAGCTCGCTCCCACAGTGGTTTCGGCCGTTCACACATGCTGTGTACACCCAAGAACCTGTGGGAGCGAGCTTGCTCGCGAAAGCGATGGTTCAGACTCGACAAGTTTAGAAGCTTCCTCTGACGAAAAGGCGCCACACCCATGTCCCTGCACCTGATCATCGGCGACAAACTGCTTTCCTCCTGGTCCCTGCGCGCCGCTCTGGCCGTTGAACTGACCGGCGCACCCTACAGCGAAGAACTGATCAAACTCGGCAAGCCCGACACCCGCGCGCTGCTGCTCAAGCACTCGCCGACTGCCAAGGTCCCGCTGCTGCAAACCTCGCGCGGCACCATCGCTGACTCCTTAGCCATCGCCGAGTACCTCGCCGAGCAGTTTCCGTCCGAGCAACTCTGGCCGACAGATATATTCGCCCGTGCCCAGGCGCGATCCGCCTGCGCCCAAATGCACAGCGGCTTTTTCGCCATGCGCAATCATATGCCCTTCAACCTCAATCATGACGCGCCGCTGAACCCGGTGCCGCCAGAAGTGAAGGTCGACATCGAACGCATGCTCGCACTGTGGGCCGAATGCCGCGTCGCCGCGACCGAGAGCGGGCCTTACCTGTTCGGTCGGGTGAGTCTGGCCGATGCCTTCTTCGCGCCGATTGCCGTGCGTTTGCGCACCTATCAGGTGACGCTGCCGGCCGCCGACGAAGCCTATGTTGAAACCGTCTACCAATGGCCCGCCTTCAAGGCATGGCAGAAGGCTGGACTGGAGGAGTTGAATCCGTGAAACGTGTACACGTCGCCGCTGCGGTCATTCGTGACAACAGTGGCAAAATCCTCATCGCCCGCCGCGCCGACACCCAGCATCAGGGTGGTCTGTGGGAGTTTCCCGGCGGCAAGGTCGAGGCCGACGAGTCGGTCGAAAGCGCACTGGCCCGTGAGCTGCACGAAGAGTTGGGCATAGTAGTTAGCTCAGCCCGCCCGCTGATCAAAGTGCGTCACGATTACCCCGACAAACAGGTATTGCTGGATGTCTGGGAAGTCTCGGCCTTCACCGGCGAACCGCACGGTGCCGAAGGGCAGCCGTTGGCCTGGGTCACGGCGAAGGAACTGGCGAGCTACGAATTCCCGGCCGCCAACCAGCCGATCGTTGCCGCCGCGCGTTTGCCTGCGGAGTACTTGATTACGCCGGAGGACCTGGAGACCCCGGCTCTGCTGCGCGGTATCCAGAAGGCGATTGCCGGTGGGATCAAACTGATCCAGTTGCGCGCGCCGAACGGCTATGACCCCAAGTATCGCGATCTGGCTGTCGATGCGGCCGGGCTGTGCGCGGGCAAGGCGCAGTTGATGATCAAAGGTCCGTTCGAGTGGCTCGGCGATTTCCCGTCTGCCGGATGGCACATCACTTCTGCACAATTGCGCAAATACGCAGCGGCGGGGCGGCCGTTGCCGGCGGAGCGCTGGTTGGCGGCGTCGTGCCACAACGCTGAAGAACTGGCGCTGGCCGAGCAGATGGGCGTGGATTTCGTCACGCTGTCGCCAGTGCAGCCGACCTTGACCCACCCGGATGCACAGCCGTTGGGCTGGGAGCAGGCTGAGGCGTTGATCGAAGGCTTCAGCAAGCCGGTGTTTCTGTTGGGCGGGGTTGGCCCGGCGGAGCGCGAAAAAGCCTGGGGCGTGGGTGCGCAAGGCGTGGCGGGGATTCGCGCGTTCTGGCCTGATTCTCTGTAAAGGCTGCTGACCTCTTCGCGAGCAAGCTCACTCCCACATTTGACTGCATTCCAACTGGATGAACCCAATCAACTGTGGGAGCGAGCTTGCTCGCGAAGGCGGCCTGTCAGGCACTACTTTTCTGCAGGCTTTGCCGCCGGTTGCCAAAGAATCTCCGCAATCCCCTGCCGCCGCGCAATCAACCGCGCCGCCACAAACAACAAATCCGACAACCGATTGATATACGCCAACCCAACCCCGGCCAATGGCTCGATCGCATTCAAATGCTGACAACGCCGCTCGGCACTCCTGGCCAGACTCCGGCAGACATGCGCCTGCGCAATCAGCATGGAACCGCCCGGCAGAATGAAATTCTCCAGCGGCCCCAACTCCTCATTCCACACGTCAATCGCCGTTTCCAGGCGTTCGATTTCCGCCGCATTCAACGCCTGATACGCCGGCATGGCCAGCTCGCCACCGAGATCAAACAAGCGATGCTGACAAGGCGCCAACACCTCGATCAGTTCATTCAGTCCCGGATAGGTCTCGCGTTCGGCTATCAGCCCCGCCAGCAACACGCCGACCTGACTGTTCAGCGTATCGACCTCGCCAATGGCCTCGACGCGTGGATGGTCCTTGGGGACGCGGCGGCCATCGCCCAGGCCGGTTTCACCTTTGTCGCCGGTGCGGGTGTAGATTTTCGACAGGCGAAAGCCCATGGGTTACCTCGATAATGGATTGGTTTCGGCAGCAAGGGGCAGTGGTTGCGTCAGCGGCAGGCGCAAGGTGAAACACGTGCCCTGGCCCGGTGCTGACTGCACCTCCATCTGCCCTTTGTGATTGTTGGTGATGATGAAGTAAGACACCGACAAGCCAAGCCCGGTGCCCTGGCCGATTTCCTTGGTGGTGAAGAACGGCTCGAAGGTGCGTTTGCGCACGCTCTCGCTCATGCCGATGCCGTTATCCTCGACCTGAATTTCGGCCCACGGCGGATTAAGCCTGGTGCGCAGAATGATTCGCCCCGGCTCGCTGTCGTCTTCGCGCTGGTGAATAGCCTGTGCAGCGTTTTTCAACAGGTTGAGCAGCACTTGCTCGAGTTCGTTGGCGGTGCCCGGTACCGGGCCGAGCGCCGGGTCGAACTGACGGATGATCGCCTGGCCCTTGAAGTCGAAGCCGATGGCCAGGTCGAAGTCGTTGCCGGCGATTTCCACGGCTTGATCGATCAGTGCCGGCAGATCGCACGGCGCCATTTGCCGGGTACTGCGGCGGCTGAAGCTGAGCATGTGGGTGACGATTTTCGCCGCGCGAGCGCCGGCCTGTTGAATGCCATCGAGCAGTTGCGGCACTTCGCGACCTTGCAGATAGCGGTTCACCGTGTCCAGTTCAATGCCCAGTTGCTCGGCGGTTTCGAGGTTCTTCGGCAGGTCGGCGGACAGGCGTCGACGGATGTTCTGCACGTTGTGCAGGATCGCACCCAGCGGGTTGTTGATTTCGTGGGCCATGCCGGCGGCGAGGCCACCGACCGAGAGCATTTTTTCCGACTGCACCATCATTTCTTCCAGCGACAGACGCTGGGTGATGTCGTCGATGCGGATCACCACACCACGCCCAGCGCCACCCATCAATGGATAGAAGGTCAGCGCGTAATGCTTCGGTTCTTCATCCTTGAACCAGGTTACCCGCTCGATTTTCGCTACGGTGTGCTGCTCGACAGTCTGCTTGAGTTGCGGCAGAAATGGCTTGAGCGGTTCGAAGGCAAGAAAGATCGGCTGGTTAAGTGCTTCGTCCAGCCGAGTGCCGGAAAGGGCGCTGGCCTCCTGATTCCACTGGGTGACGTAGAGCTGCTCGTCGAGGGCGATCAGTGCCGAGGGCATTGAGTCGATGATGCTGTTGAGGTAGTTCTGGAAACCGGTGAGTTTCTTTTCGATCTTGCTGCGCACCTGCACTTCCAGTTCCAGTTTGCGATTGGTGTGGCGGGTTTCCTCAGCCAGGCCCTGAGCCTGATCGTAAGCCGCTTGTGAGTCGTCGCGGGCGCGCTTGAGTTGCTGTTCGCGGGCTTCGATGCGCGAGAGCATGGTGTTGAACGCCTCGGCGAGGCTGCCGATCTCGTCATGATTGCCGCGCGAGGCGCGCAGGGCGTAGTTTTCTTCGCGGGTGACCTGGCGCGACAATTCCTCAAGCTGATGAATCGGCCGGGTGATCAGGCGTTTGATCTGCCGGGCAATCACCAGCCACAGCAGCACGCTGAAAATCAGGATACCGAGGCTCGCGGTCAGCGTGCCAGTGTAGAACGCCATCGGCAGCTCGCTGCTGGCCACCAGCAACAGATGGCCTGGCGCGGTGCCGGGGCGGGGCAGGGTGATCAACTGGTTGCTGCGAAACTCGGTCAGTTGCCACGCTTCGATGTGCCGATAGCGTTCTGGCAGGCTGAGTTTGTCGCCGCGCTGGACTTGCGCCAGCCGTTCGCCCTTGCCGTCATAAAGGGCGGCGGCGCGCAGCGGTGAGTAACTGTCGAGTTCCTTGAGCAGACGCTCGGCGCTTTGCGGTGATTGCAGCGCTTCGCTGACCAGGCTCGGGTTGGCAATCAGTCGGCCGATGGTCTGCAAGGCCTGTGGTGCCATGCTTTCCTGAGAGATGTAATAGGCGGCACTGATAAATGTCAGGTTGGCGACCAGCAATACAGTGGTCAACAGCACCAGGAGGGCGGCCAGCAGTTTCTGGCCGACCGGCAGGTTTTCGAGACGCTGGCGCAATGGCATCAGGTTTATCGCAACAAAGGAACAAGTGGCCAGCGTAGCCGCTGCTCAGTCGCTGGGCAATCCGAGGCTGTGCAGATGAGCGACCAGTCGTTGCTGCAATCGATTGAGGTGCGGCAGGTTCAACTGGTGGCGCGTGGCGACTTTGCAGGCGTGGCCCAACAGATAGCTGATTTCGGTGCGGCGCTGGTTGGCGACGTCCTGATACATCGACGAGTAATTGGCAGCCGTAGCGTGGATCACCCGTTCGACTTCCTGTTGCAGGTTGTCGGCGGCGGCGGGTTGGCCGCAGCGCTCGAGCAATTCGGCGAGTTCGGCGCACAGGGTGGCGACTTCGCAATGGTGCTCCTGCAAGCCACCGTTGCGGCAATGGTGCAGCACGGTCAGCGGATTGATCGCGCAGTTGAGCGCCAGTTTGCGCCACAACCGCGTAAGGATATCGGTGCTCCATTCGTGGGGGATCTTTGCCGCGTCCAGATCGTCCAGCCAGATCGGCGCGACCGGATGGCCCGCGTCGCCCAGCCAAGTGAATCCGTGACCGGCGAACACCACACGCCAGTCGCCATCGCGAAAGGCACCCTCGGTGCTTGAAGCGCTGATGCAGCGTGCCAGCGGCACACGGTTGGCGACGGCGTCCTGACTGCCGAGGCCGTTTTGCAGGAGGATCAGTTCGGCGTCCGCAGTCAGCCGTGGGGCGAGGCGGGCGACGGCGCTTTCGGCGTCGTAGGCTTTGCAGGCCACCAGCAAACGGCGGATCGGCTCGGGGCTGTCGGGTGTTTCCCCGGGCACGGCATAGGTGCTGGCCTGACCTTGTTCGACCAGCGTCAATCCGCCCACGGCTTCATAGCTGCGCAAGCGCTTGGCGTCACGCACGATCAGCCGGACCGGCAGGCCGGCCCGCGCCAGACGCGTGGCCCACAATGTGCCGAGGCTGCCGGCGCCAAGAACGTGCCAGGGGGTGGCCATCAGTTTTTTGCTCGATTGCGTACAGGCATGTGCGGCTCGCCGTGTCGGTGGGAAAAGACCCGTTATAATGAGCCCGATTTTAACCGCAAGCCAAGCGCGCTCCATCCATATCGAGCGCGCCTTTTTATTGGAGAGATTACATGCCGTCGTTCGACGTGGTATCCGAACTGGACAAACACGAACTCACCAACGCGGTCGAGAACGCCGTGAAGGAACTCGATCGTCGTTATGACCTGAAAGGCAAAGGCAGCTTCGAGTTCAAGGAAAAGGACCTCACCGTCAGCCTGACTGCTGAAGCCGGGTTCCAGCTGGAAGCGATGATCGAAATCCTCAAGCTGGCGCTGGTCAAGCGCAAGATCGACGTGCAGTGCCTTGAGGTCAAGGACGCTTACGCATCGGGCAAACTGATGAAGCAGGACGCGGTACTCAAGGAAGGCATCGACAAGGAACTGGCGAAGAAAATCGTCGGCCACATCAAGGACGCCAAACTGAAAGTGCAGGCCGCCATTCAAGGCGAGCAGGTACGCGTGACCGGCAAGAAGCGTGATGACCTGCAAGAGGCCATCGCGGCCCTGCGGGCCAAGGAATTCGGCATGCCCCTGCAGTTCAACAACTTCCGCGACTAAGCTCGGTCAGATGATCTGTGGGAGCGAGCCTGCTCGCGAAGGCGGTGTGTCAGTCAACTCATTGCTGAATGACACGGCGCCTTCGCGAGCAGGCTCGCTCCCACATTGTTTTGTGTACACCCGGCGGGTTTCTGCCGCTTATTTTTCGCGTGCCGAATGGCCGGAAATCAGGAGATAGAACATGGATTTGAATGCTGAGGTGGACAACCTGGTCAAGGCATCCCAGGCGTGGATTCCGATGATCATGGAATACGGCAGCCGCGTGCTGCTGGCAGTGATCACGCTGGCCATCGGCTGGTGGCTGATCAACAAGGTCACGCAAAAACTCGGTGGTCTGCTGGCCCTGCGTAATGCCGATCTGGCGCTGCAAGGCTTTATCAGCAGCCTGGCGAACATCATTCTCAAAGTGCTGCTGATTGTCAGCGTCGCTTCGATGATCGGCGTTGAAACTACCTCCTTCGTTGCTGCGATCGGTGCGGCCGGTCTGGCAATCGGCTTGGCGTTGCAGGGCAGTCTGGCGAACTTCGCCGGTGGCGTGCTGATTCTGCTGTTCCGTCCGTTCCGTATCGGTGACTGGATCGAGGCGCAAGGCGTATCGGGTACGGTCGACAGCATCCAGATTTTCCACACCGTACTGCGTACTGGCGACAACAAAACCATCATCGTACCGAACGGCAACCTGTCGAACGGCATCATCACCAACACCAACCGTCAGCCGACTCGCAAGGTCGTGTTTGATGTCGGCGTTGATTACGAAGCCGATCTGCAGAAGGCCCGTCAGGTGCTGCTGGATCTGGCCAAGGATGAGCGTGTGTTGCAGGATCCTGCACCTCAGGCCGTGATTTCGACATTGGGCGACAGTTCGATCACTGTTTCCCTGCGTGTGTGGGTGAAAACTGCAGACTACTGGGACGTGATGTTCATGTTTAACGAACAGTCGCGTGACCGTTTAAAAACTGCCGGCATTGATATTCCTTTTCCACAACGGGTGATTCGCGTGGTACAGGAATCGGCAACACAATGATAGGTTGCTAATTAAATGCCTGACTTGTTGGTCAGGCATTTATTACAAGTGACAGATAACAAAAAAGGCCCATCCGAAGATGGGCCTTTTTCATTCAACCAAACTAACCACTGACGATTACAAGATGTTCAGTGGGTATTCGGTGATCAGACGGAACTCTTTGATATCGCCTTCGCCTTGGTCAGCGTTGGCAGTGTGCCAGGCTTGACGAATGCGGAAGGACAGGTCTTTAGCCGGGCCAGACTGAACAACATACTTGGCTTCGAAGTTGGTTTCGTGGTGTTTGCCATCTTCACCGTACAGCGGAGCGCCAGTGCTGGTGCGGTATTGGCTGTTTGCAGCCAGACCGGTACCGTCAATGTCCCAACCTTTAACGTAACGAACCATGAAGCTCAGGCCTGGAACGCCGTACTCGGCCATTTTCAGGTCGTAACGGGCTTGCACGGATTTCTCGCCAGGACCGTTGAAGTCAGAGTACTGGATGGAGTTGGCGAGGAAGATCGAGTCGCCACCACGGTTGTTTTTACCCACACCGACGTAGTCGAACGGGGTATCGCCGTTGACCTTCTGGAAGGCCAGGGTGAAGGTGTGTGCTTTCAGGAACGACAGCGCGGTTGCCAGGGAGAAGGCAGTGTTGCTGATGTCACCCGCCAGCTTGTCACCGGTGTCGGTGGTGCGGTAGATGTTGAAGTCAGTGTTCAGCGAAGTGTCGCCACCGAATGGAGTGGTGAGGTTCACGTTGGCGTAGTACTGGTTCCAGATGTCTTCCAGTTTGGCGCCGTAGAGCGATGCGCTCAGGTTTTCGGTGATGCCGTATTTGCCACCGAAATAGTCGATGGTCTTGGCTTCCTGGCCTGCGTAGTTAGCGTACAGGCCGCCATCACGGGCGTTTTTGTCCTGGCTGGTCGCCGAGTAGAAGTGACCGGCTTCGAGGTCAAGGTCTTTGACTTCGCTGCTCTGCAGCTGGAAGCCGCTGGCAGATTGAGGAATGACGCGGGAACCACCGACAGCGAACACTGGAGCTGTGCTTGGCTGTTGGTCACCGATTTTCAATTCGGTTTTGGAGATGCGGAATTTAACGGCAGCACCGGCTTTACCTTGGCTGTCGTTAACGTCGTGAGCATAGCCGTTAGCCTTCAGAGTGTCGCTGCGGCTCATGTTGCCAGTGCCGGAAGTGCCGTCACCGCCATCCAGTTTGATCGCCAGGTAACCGAATGCATCGATACCTACGCCGACAGTACCTTGGGTGTAACCGGAGGTGAAATTACCCAGAAAGCCTTGGGTCCAGTCTTTCTGATCATGGCCACCGTCTTTATTGTCGCGGTTGAAGTAGTAGTTCTTCAACGTCTCGGTGAGTTTCGCGTCTTCAACAAAACCTTTGGCTTCTGCCTGGTCACTAACAAACGGGGCGGCCGTAGCCACTTGAGTACTGGCGGCTGCAGCAACTGCCAGTGCGATCATGCTCCACTTCATCACGCGCATCGTGATTTGCTCCTTTGGTTTTAGAAGAGTACTGCCGTCCCACCTGTTTTATTATCTGGGCGGCTCTTTCTTTTTGTGTCGGCGCAAACTTATATCACGCCGACAATGTTGGCGATACTTGCTATTCCAACCTTTCAGCTTCTTTACGACGGTGTCGCAAATGGCGTGGTGGATGTCGCAAATTCACAGTACCGACGCAGCCGGACTGACAACTTTCTCGCTGTTTATGGGCCTTTTTGCATCGGTAAAAAAGAGTCCCTGGCAAAACACTTGAATCTCCATCGGGCAACCCTGCCACTGTTTTTATGGGGCTTAAGGCATCCACTTCCGGTGGTGCGCTTATAGTCCATATGGGTACGAATGCAACAAGCGTGCACAAACCGCAATTTCGTTGCGGTTATTTCTCTGAACACCCGCCTGCGCTTGTGAAAACCTTGTGAAAGCTGGGCTTCAAGCCTGATTTTTTCTGTGCTTGACGCCATTCCTCCTATGGTGTTGCCACACCGAGAAACGCGCGTGACAACCAAAAACGTTACCGGTTCACCCCGCCAGTGAGTATTTGGCGGATGCCCGACGCAGTGAGCGTAGACGCACTGTGCGGTTTTGGTGCAAAAAAATTTACAGCTGTTCTGAATTCATACAGCTTGAAGGGGCATGACGCTGCACGTCTCTGCTGATTCTGGTCATTTTTTTGCGCTGAACGTCGATGTTGGTTCCGTGCTGGTGCGTCGCGCTCGCAAATGTCACATCTCGGGGCGTTGGCAGAGCGTCGGGGTTCACCGTCGTCGTGAAGGCTGGCGCATTCGCAGGTATGCTGCCGTCCTGTCGCTTGGTGCGCTGCCCATCGGGATGGCCGCTAAGCTGAATAATGATCAGCCGGGAGTGCGCGCAGTGTTTGCTTTAGATTCACGACTTCAACAGGACACGCTGACGATCGGTGATTTCCCTCTCTGCCGACTGCTGTTGTCCAATGATGCCAATTACCCTTGGTTCATTCTGGTGCCTCGTCGCGACGATATCAGTGAGTTGTTTCAGTTGGATGTCGCCGATCAACAGCAGTTTTGGCAGGAAACCACCGCGCTGGCTGAGCTGCTCAAGGATCTGTTCGATGCCGACAAAATGAACGTCGCGACCTTGGGTAACGTTGTCAGTCAGTTGCACATGCATGTGATTGTGCGCAAACGTGACGACGCAGCCTGGCCGGCGCCGGTCTGGGGCAAACACCCGGCCAAGCCTTACAGTACCGAGCAGGTCGCTGCCATTCGCGAACGGTTGCGACTGGTGTTGACCGAGCATTTCAGCTTTGTGGAGGACTGAGTCATGAATCTGGAAGAACGTGTTACCGATCTGGAAAGTCGTCTGGCGTTTCAGGATGACACCATTCAGTCGTTGAACGACGTGCTGGTGGCGCAGCAGCGCGTGGTCGAGCGCCTGCAATTGCAGATGGCGGCGCTGCTCAAGCGTCAGGAAGAGATGGTCGGCCAGTTCGAGTCCTTCGAGGATGAGGCGCCACCGCCACATTACTGAGACAGGACTGAGGCAGACACTTTTCCATCAGGCATAAAAAAACCGCGAACAGCACGCTGCTCGCGGTTTTTTATTGCCTTGGATCAGCGACGCGGCAGCGCGGCGATCACGTCCTCGGCTTGCAGGCCTTTGTCCCGGTTCATTACCGAGAACTCCACGCGCTGGCCTTCGACCAGGACGCGGTGACCTTCGCCACGGATCGCGCGAAAGTGCACGAAGATATCATCGCCGGAATCGCGGGAGATAAAGCCGAAGCCTTTGGAGGTGTTGAACCACTTGACGGTACCGGTATCACGATTGGTCATGTCATAGCTGGTTGGAGCAGCAGCCGGTGAAGAACGATAGAAGCTGACGGCCAGGTGCAGGACCACGGCAACCAGCGCGATCACCAGAGTGAACAGCACGGCTGGCTGACCGGCGATGACGGGCATCGGGGCGATCAGGGTCAAGGTTTGCAGGACGACGGTCAGTACCAGCAGCGCGCTGACCAGGTTTTGCAGATGCTGACGAGGGCCTTTGTTCCAGAAAGGAATCACTGGAGCAATCACCAGGTTCAGCAGGCCGAAAAAGGCCAGGTAAAGTGCATCGGGTTGTTGCAGGTAGGGAACGGCTTCGGATTTCAAGCTGGGTATGAACGACAGCAGCAATGCCGCTGCGCCCATTAACAGGTGGACGATTTTCAACATTTTGATTGGCTCACGTTTATGACGGCTCACAAGGAAGAGCTGAAGGCGCACGGTTCGCTTCGGAACAAAATAAGAGGCGGTGGACACGTTCACGGCATCAGCCTATGCGCAACGCCCCGAAAAATGGGGCATGGCGACACACTGCCTATTTAACAGCAAAGCCTGCGGCTACTCAAATCAGCCCGGCCAGCGGCATCGTCTCGGTCGATTTGTCGCAGTGTGTGCACCCGATCAGGGCTGCGGGGTGTCGGCAGGCTTGCTAGAGTGGGTCTGCACCTGTTGGATGAATTCAATCGCCGTTAGGGGGTAAACATGGCAATCGATATCGGTATCAGTGAAGAAGATCGCAAATCCATCGTCGAAGGCTTGTCGCGTCTGCTGTCGGACACCTACGTGCTGTATCTGAAAACCCACAACTTCCACTGGAACGTCACCGGCCCGATGTTTCGTACGCTGCATTTGATGTTCGAAGAGCAATACAACGAGCTGGCGCTGGCCGTAGATTCGATCGCCGAGCGTATTCGCGCATTGGGCTTTCCGGCGCCGGGCGCCTATGCCACGTACGCGCGCCTTTCGTCTATCAAGGAAGAGGTGGGCGTGCCGAGTGCCGAAGATATGATCAAACAATTGGTCGATGGTCAGGAAGCCGTGACCCGCACGGCCCGTGGGATCTTCCCGCTGCTCGACAAGGTCAGCGATGAACCGACCGCAGACCTGCTGACCCAGCGCATGCAGGTTCACGAAAAAACGGCGTGGATGCTGCGCTCGCTGCTGGAGGCGTAATCCCCCTGGCGCGCGGGCCCGCCAGCGGTGCTCGTGCGCTGTCCGCAATCCTACCTGTGTCGTTGGCTTATCCTACGGTGTCGGTCAATAAGTCGTCTGGCTATAACTTTGTGTCTGCGCTTTTATGAAAGCCACAGGATGTGACTTTTCAAACAAGCAGAGATGGCAAAGGAGTGTCACCGATATGGCAGAGGGAGACAGGCGAGGCGACAGGATTGTCGGCTTGCCCCATGAGTTGAAAGTTGATCCGTTCGTCACCGAGTTCGACATGGCACTGGTTCAGCCATCGTCACGATCCGTGCGTCTGAACGGTTATGCGACCTGCCTGCGGCTGGAGCGGGTCTACTGGAACATCCTCGGCAATATGGCCGCAGATAACTGCTGTTCGATCAGCTCGTTGTTGTCCCACGTTGACCGCGAAGTGCATCTGCGTCACGGCGGGGTGAGAAATTTCAGCGCGCTGGTGCGGGTGGTGTGCGTCATGAACGGCGTCAAGCAGGCAGCAACTGCCGAATCGCTCTGAAACGGCGGTTGCAAACGAGGTCTCGGCCTGTGCAGTCTTACGGCTGCACAGGCCGCATTTAATCGATATAATCCCGCTCTTTCGCCGCAAAGCCCTGCGCGCGGTGGCAATCTGATCGCCGAGACACCCCCATGCCGATGTACGATTACCAATGTGCTTCCTGTGGTCATCAGTTGGAAGCCATTCAAAAGATCAGCGATGCACCGCTGGTCGACTGCCCTGCCTGCCAGGCGCCAGAGCTCAAGAAACAGCTGTCCATGCCAGGCTTTCGCCTCAGCGGCAGCGGTTGGTACGAAACCGATTTCAAGACCGGGACGAAGAAGAATCTGGCCGGTGGTGACAAATCTGACTAGGGTTCAACCCCAGGTTGAACGACACGCGTGAGTTTCCGCATTGCTTTGAAAGCAACGGGATCTCCACCGAATATCGAATGACGAGAAGCGAACCATTATCATGATGCGCAGCCACTATTGCGGCCAACTGAACGAAAGCCTGGAAGGCCAGGAAATTACCCTTTGCGGATGGGTTCACCGTCGCCGCGACCACGGCGGGGTGATTTTCCTCGATATCCGTGATCGTGACGGTCTGGCCCAGGTGGTATTCGATCCGGATCGCGCCGAGAGCTTCGCCGCTGCCGATCGCGTGCGCAGCGAGTACGTCGTGAAGATCACCGGCAAGGTGCGTCTGCGTCCGGCCGGTGCGACCAACGCCAACATGGCGTCGGGCATGATCGAAGTGCTGGGTTATGAACTGGAAGTGCTGAACGAGTCGGAAACTCCGCCGTTCCCGCTGAACGAGTTCTCCGACGTTGGTGAAGAAACCCGTCTGCGTTATCGTTTCCTCGACCTGCGTCGTCCGGAAATGGCCGAGAAGCTGCGTCTGCGCTCGCGCATGACCACCAGCATCCGTCGCTTCCTCGACGAGAACGGCTTCCTCGACGTTGAAACGCCTATCCTGACCCGTGCCACCCCTGAAGGTGCGCGTGACTATCTGGTGCCAAGCCGTACCCACGCCGGTTCGTTCTTCGCCCTGCCGCAATCGCCACAGCTGTTCAAGCAACTGCTGATGGTTGCCGGTTTCGACCGTTATTACCAGATCGCCAAGTGCTTCCGCGACGAAGACCTGCGTGCTGACCGTCAGCCTGAATTCACCCAGATCGACATCGAGACCAGCTTCCTCGATGAAAAAGAGATCATGGGCCTGACTGAGGAAATGATCCGCAACCTGTTCAAGGAAGTGCTGGGTCTGGAATTCGGCGATTTCCCGCACATGACTTTCGAAGAAGCCATGCGCCGCTACGGTTCCGACAAGCCAGACCTGCGTAACCCGCTGGAACTGGTCGACGTTGCCGATCAACTGAAAGAAGTTGAATTCAAGGTGTTCAGCGGCCCGGCCAACGATCCGAAATGCCGTATCGCCGCACTGCGCGTTCCAGGCGGGGCGAGCATGCCACGCAAGCAGATCGACGATTACACCAAGTTCGTCGGCATCTACGGTGCCAAGGGCCTGGCGTACATCAAGGTCAACGAGCGCGCTGCCGGTGTTGACGGTCTGCAATCGCCGATCGTGAAAAACATCCCTGAAGACAAGCTCAACGTGATCCTCGATCGCGTTGGCGCAGTCGATGGCGACATCGTGTTCTTCGGCGCCGACAAGGCCAAGATCGTCAGCGAAGCCTTGGGCGCACTGCGCATCAAGCTCGGTCACGACCTCAAGCTGCTGACCTGCGAGTGGGCGCCAATGTGGGTCGTCGACTTCCCGATGTTCGAAGAAAACGACGACGGCAGCTTCTCCGCGTTGCACCACCCGTTCACCGCGCCGAAGTGCTCTCCTGAAGAGCTGGAAGCCAACCCGGCTGGCGCTCTGTCCCGCGCCTACGACATGGTGCTGAACGGCACCGAGCTGGGTGGCGGTTCGATCCGTATCCACCGCAAGGAAATGCAGCAGGCGGTGTTCCGTCTGCTGGGTATCAATGAAGCGGAACAGGAAGAGAAGTTCGGCTTCCTGCTCGACGCGCTGAAGTACGGTGCTCCGCCGCACGGTGGTCTGGCCTTCGGTCTGGACCGTCTGGTGATGCTGATGACCGGCGCCCAGTCGATCCGTGAAGTGATCGCCTTCCCGAAAACCCAGAGTGCTGCCGACGTCATGACGCAAGCGCCGGGTGTGGTGGATGCCAAGGCACTGCGCGAGCTGCACATTCGTTTGCGCGAAACGCCAAAGGCTGAGTAAGACGGGCCTGAAGGCGCATCTTCGGATGCGCCTTTTTTCTTTCTATCAGAGAGCAGGTCGAGATTTTTTTGTTTGCTGGCCGCTGCATGAGCAGGGCGGGCAACGTTTCAAAGAGAATTCGGAGCGAGTTATGGCAGGTCATTCCAAGTGGGCGAACATCAAGCACCGCAAAGAACGTCAGGATGCCAAGAGAGGCAAGATCTTCACCAAGTGGATCCGCGAACTGACCGTTGCGGCCCGTCAGGGCGGCGGTGATCCGGGTTCCAACCCGCGTCTGCGTCTGGCCCTGGACAAGGCGCTGAGCGCGAACATGAGCCGCGACATCATCGACCGTGCCGTGGCGCGCGGCGCTGGTGCCACCGAAGCGGATAACGTTGAAGAGCTGACCTACGAAGGTTACGGCCCGGGCGGCGTGGCGGTGATGGTCGAGTGCATGACCGACAACCGCAACCGTACTGCCGCTGCTGTGCGCCATGCGTTCAGCAAGTGCGGGGGTAACCTCGGCACCGACGGTTCGGTAGCTTACTTGTTCGAGCGCAAAGGCCAGATCAGCTTCGCACCGGGCGTTGATGAGGATGCACTGACCGAAGCGGCGCTGGAAGCCGATGCCGATGACGTGGTCAGCCACGAAGACGGTTCGATCGATGTGTTCACCTCGTTCACCAGTTTCTATGCCGTGCGTAACGCGCTGGAAGCTGCGGGTTTCAAGGGCGATGATGCGGAAATCATCATGCAGCCAACCACCAGTGCCGAACTGGATCTGGAAGGCGCGGAAAAGGTGCTGAAGCTGATCGACATGCTTGAGGATCTGGATGACGTGCAGAACGTTTATTCCAACGCGGATATTCCGGAAGACGTGGCCGCTCAGCTCGGTTAAGAGCGGCTACGATTCAATGTGGGAGCGAGCCTGCTCGCGAAGGCGGATTTTCAGGCAACATCGTTGCTGATGATGAAACCGCTTTCGCGAGCAGGCTCGCTCCCACATTTGTTATGGGTTGATTTGAAAATCGTGCTTTTACCGAATCTGCAGGCGTTATGACTTTAATTCTTGGTATCGACCCCGGTTCGCGCATCACCGGTTACGGGATTGTTCGTGATACCGGACGTGGCGGCTGTATCTATGTGGCATCCGGCTGCATCCGCACTGGTGCGGGCGAGCTGCACGAACGCCTGCAAATCGTCTATCGCGGCGTGCGCGAGATCATCCAGACCTACGGACCGGTGACCATGGGCATCGAAAAGGTGTTTATGGCGAAAAACGCCGACTCGGCGCTGAAGCTGGGGCAGGCGCGCGGTGCAGCGATCGTCGCCGGTGCGGAAGAGTGCCTGGAGATCGCCGAATATACGGCCACGCAGGTCAAGCAAGCCGTGGTCGGCACTGGCGCCGCCAATAAAGAACAAGTGCAGATGATGGTCATGCACATGCTCAAACTCACCAGCAAACCGCAAATCGATGCCTCTGACGCTCTGGCCATTGCCATTTGTCACGCGCACACACGTTCCAGTCTGCTGCCGCACGGTCTGGGAACGGCACGCAGTCGTGGCGGGCGCCTGCGTCTCTGATAGCATCAGCATCAATTTTCCTGAAAGCCGGTTTTTGCGCCTGGGTCGTCGGCCCGAAATCCGCCTTTCGACAGTCGCCAGCCCACGGCTGGCCAACGCTCAAGGATCTGAAACGTGATTGGACGCTTGCGCGGCACCCTGGCTGAGAAACAGCCGCCGCACCTGATTCTGGATGTAAACGGCCTCGGGTATGAGCTGGAAGTGCCCATGACCACCCTTTACCGCCTGCCGTCGGTCGGTGAACCGCTGACCTTGCACACGCATTTGGTCGTACGCGAAGACGCGCAATTACTCTATGGTTTTGCCGGCAAGCGTGAGCGAGACTTTTTTCGCGAGTTGATCCGTCTCAATGGTGTCGGGCCAAAATTGGCCCTGGCCTTGATGTCGAGTCTGGAAGTCGACGAGTTGATCCGCTGCGTGCAGTCTCAGGACACCTCGGCGTTGACCAAGGTGCCGGGTGTCGGCAAGAAAACCGCTGAGCGTCTGCTGGTCGAACTCAAGGATCGCTTCAAGGCCTGGGAAACTACGCCGGCCATGTTCGCGCTGGTACCGAACCAGCCGGATGGCCCGGCGCCGGTCAACACCGCCGAGAACGATGCGGTCAGCGCGCTGATTTCCCTGGGCTACAAGCCGCAGGAAGCGAGCAAGGCGATTACCGCCATCAAGGACAAGAATTTGAGCAGTGAAGACCTGATCCGCCGCGCCCTGAAGGGAATGATTTAAGTGATTGAAGCTGATCGTCTGATCACCGCCGCGCACAGCCCGCGCGAGCGCGAAGAAGTCCAGGACCGCGCCATTCGCCCGGTCAGCCTGGCCGACTACATCGGCCAGCCGACCGTGCGCGAGCAGATGGAGCTGTTCATCCAGGCCGCCCGTGGCCGTAGCGAATCCCTCGACCACACGCTGATCTTCGGCCCGCCAGGTCTGGGTAAAACCACACTGGCCAACATCATCGCTCAGGAAATGGGCGTATCGATCAAGAGCACTTCCGGGCCGGTGCTTGAACGTCCGGGTGATCTGGCGGCGTTGCTGACCAATCTTGAGCCGCACGATGTGTTGTTCATCGACGAAATCCATCGCCTGTCGCCAATCGTTGAAGAAGTGCTGTACCCGGCGATGGAAGATTTCCAACTCGACATCATGATCGGTGAGGGGCCGGCCGCGCGTTCGATCAAGCTCGATTTGCCGCCATTCACGCTGGTCGGCGCGACGACTCGCGCCGGCATGCTGACTAACCCGTTGCGTGACCGCTTCGGTATCGTCCAGCGTCTGGAGTTCTACAGCACGGCTGATCTGGCGACGATTGTCAGCCGTTCCGCGGCCATCCTCGGTCTGCCGCTGGATCCGGAAGGCTCGTTCGAAATCGCGCGCCGCGCCCGGGGCACGCCGCGGATCGCCAACCGTCTACTGCGCCGTGTGCGCGACTTCGCTGAAGTGCGCGCCAAGGGCCATATCACCAAAGCGGTGGCGGACCTGGCTTTGAACCTGCTGGATGTCGACGAACACGGTTTCGATCATCAGGATCGCCGCCTGCTATTGACCATGATCGAGAAGTTCGATGGCGGCCCCGTCGGTATCGACAGCCTCGCCGCTGCAATCAGCGAGGAACGCCACACGATTGAAGATGTGCTGGAGCCGTATCTGATCCAGCAGGGTTACATCATGCGCACTCCACGGGGCAGGGTGGTGACGCGCCATGCGTACCTGCACTTTGGTTTAAACATCCCGTCACGAATGGGTGAAATGCCCGTGGCAGACGAGTTTCTCGATGCCGTGGACGATTGATACACATTTTTTGTCGATTTATTCAGGGTTTGTACGGTCATAGGACGGTACTTTTGCGGTAAAGCCCTGAAACCATGAAAAACAGTTGCCTGGCCGGATTGGCAACCTGAGGAGTAAGCACTAGAGTATGCGCGCGCAAAACGGGCTTGAGTCGTTCGCACATCGTTGTCGCGTTTATTACGAGGACACCGATGCGGGCGGCATCGTGTATTACGTTAATTACCTCAAGTTTATGGAACGGGCTCGAACCGAGCGGCTTCGCGAGCTGGGCTTTGCCCAATCGCAGCTGGCAGGGGAGGACCTGTTGTTTGTCGTGCACTCCAGCGAAGCGCGCTATCACGCGCCGGCGCGACTGGACGATGAACTGCTGGTAAGCGCTGAAGTAATCGAATTGAACCGGGTCAGCCTGCGCTTCAAACAGCAGGTCAGGCGGGCAACGGATAATGTGCTGCTCTGTGAAGGGCAGTTTCTGGTGGCCTGTGTGCGCACTAACAGTTTGAAACCCCGGGCCCTTCCCGAAGATTTGCGTGCGGCCTTCGCCGACGCGGTCGGCCCGGGTACACACTCAAAGCAGGAGATAAAGCGTGGAAGCTAACGTCGTCGACCATTCCTCCATGTGGAGCCTGGTCAGCAATGCCAGCATCGTGGTGCAGTTGGTAATGTTGACCCTGGTGGCCGCATCGGTGACCTCATGGATCATGATCTTTCAGCGCAGCAATCTGCTGCGTGCCGGTCGACGTGCCCTGGAGAGCTTCGAAGAGCGCTTCTGGTCGGGTATCGACCTGTCCAAGCTGTACCGTCAGGCGGGCAGCAACCCGGATCCGGATTCTGGCGTGGAGCAGATCTTCCGTGCCGGCTTCAAGGAATTCTCCCGTCTGCGTCAGCAGCCAGGTGTCGACCCTGAAGCGGTCATGGAAGGTGTGGCCCGTGCCATGCGCGTCGCCATTTCCCGCGAAGAAGAGAAACTCGAGCAGAGCCTGCCATTCCTCGCCACCGTCGGTTCGGTCAGCCCGTACATCGGTCTGTTCGGTACCGTGTGGGGCATCATGAACTCCTTCCGCGGGCTGGCCAGCGCCCAGCAAGCAACCCTGGCCACTGTGGCCCCGGGTATCGCCGAAGCCCTGATCGCCACCGCGATCGGTCTGTTCGCCGCGATCCCTGCGGTTATCGCTTACAACCGTTTCGCCGCTCGCAGCGAAACCTTGCTGGGCCGTTACTACACCTTCGCCGATGAATTCCAGGCGATCCTGCACCGCAAAGTGCACACCAGCGAAGAATAAGCAGGTAATTTCCAATGGCTTTAATCGCTCGAGCTCGCAAAAAGCGCAAGCCGGTTGCCGAGATGAACGTGGTGCCTTACATCGACGTGATGTTGGTGCTGCTGGTTATCTTCATGGTGACCGCGCCGATGCTCAATCAGGGCGTGAAAGTTGATCTGCCCAAGGTTTCCAGCGAAGCCTTGCCGCAGGACAACAACACTCAGGTCCTGACCATTTCGATCAAGGCTGACAAGACCTACTACTGGAACCTTGGCAGCGAAGTCGATACCGAGAAGCAACAGGACAGGGCCATGACTCTGCCTCAAATGACCGACGCGGTGACCAAGATCATTCGTGCCGGCACTGAAGGCGGCAAGCGTACCCAGGTCTTCATCCGCGGTGACAAGACCGTCGACTACGGTTCCGTCATGGGCGCCATGGGCGGGTTGCAGAAAGCCGGGGTCGGTAATGTTGGTTTGATTACCGAGGCCCCCTGATGCAGCAACAGCGAGAGCCGTCCGCCTCGGAAAGCTACTTCTGGCCTAGTGTTCTGGCAATTGTCCTGCACGTGCTGGTGTTCGGCATGCTGTTCGTCAGTTTTGCCTTTACACCAGAGCTGCCGCCGGCCAAACCGATTGTCCAGGCGACCCTCTACCAGCTGAAATCGAAAAGTCAGGCAACCACCCAGACCAATCAGAAGATTGCGGGTGAGGCGAAGAAATCCGCCGCGCGCCAGACCGAAGTCGAGCAGATGGAGCAGAAGAAGGTCGAGCAGGAAGAGATCAAGGCTGCTGCGGAACAAAAGAAAGAAGAAGCGGCTCAAAAAGCCGAGGAAGCCAAGAAGGCCGACGAGTCGAAGAAAGCAGACGAGGCGAAAAAGGCTGACGAAGCCAAAAAAGCCGACGAAGCCAAGAAGACCGCCGAAGCCAAGAAGGCTGAAGAGAAAAAATTGGCTGATATAGCCAAGAAGAAATCTGAAGAAGAAGCGAAAAAGGCTGCTGAAGAAGAGGCCAAGAAAGCCGCTGCTGAAGAAGCCAAGAAAAAGATCGTCGAAGACGCGAAGAAGAAAGCCGCCGAAGACGCCAAGAAGAAAGCTGAAGCTGAAGAGGCGAAGAAGAAAATCGCCGACGAAGCGAAGAAGAAAGCTGCTGCCGATGCTGCGAAGAAGAAAGCGCAGGATGCGGCACGTAAATCGACTGAAGACAAAAAGGCTCAGGCCTTGGCCGATTTGCTTTCCGATACGCCGCAGCGCCAGCAGGCCTTGGCCGATGAGCAGGGTGACGAAGTCGCGGGCAGTTTCGATGACCTGATTCGTGCGCGAGCGGCAGAAGGTTGGGCCCGTCCACCTTCGGCACGCAAAGGCATGACAGTTGTGCTGCAGATCGGCATGTTGCCGGACGGTACGGTGACTTCGGTCAGCGTGGCCAAGTCCAGTGGCGATGGTCCGTTCGATGCGTCGGCAGTCGCGGCAGTGAAGAATATTGGACGTTTGACAGAAATGCAGGGAATGAAGCCGAGCGATTTCGCTCCGTATCGTTCATTCAAGATGACATTCACACCTGAGGATCTAGCCTTGTGAGAAACCTTCTTCGAGGAATGCTGGTCGTGATCTGCTGCATTGCAGGGATCGCGATGGCGGATGAAAAGAACATTCTGGTTACCAGCGGCAGCGATCGGGCTACTCCGATCGCCGTTGTACCATTCGGCATGCAGGGCGGTGCCGTGCTGCCGGACGACATGGCAGAAATCATTGGTAACGATTTGCGCAACTCGGGCTACTACTCGCCGATTCCAAAGCAAAACATGATCAGCCAGCCAAGCCAGCCGAGCGAAATCATCTTCCGTGACTGGAAGGCGGTGGGTGCTCAATACATGATGGTCGGCAGCATTGCGCCAGCCGGCGGTCGCCTGCAGGTGCAGTGGGCACTGTTCAACGTGGCCACCGAACAGAAAGTGGCTGACGGCAGTGTTTCCGGCACCACCGAGCAACTGCGTGACATGGCGCACTTCATCTCCGACCAGTCGTTCCAGAAACTGACCGGTATTGAAGGTGCGTTCTCGACGCGTCTGCTGTACGTGACGGCTGAGCGCTTCTCCGAGAAGAACACCCGTTACACCCTGCAGCGTTCGGACTACGACGGTGCTCGCGCCGTGACCTTGCTGCAATCGCGTGAGCCAATCCTGTCGCCGCGTTTTGCACCGGATGGCAAGCGCATCGCCTACGTGTCGTTCGAGCAGAAGCGCCCACGCATCTTCATGCAGAACATCGACACCGGTCGCCGCGAGCAGATTACCAACTTTGAAGGTCTGAACGGCGCGCCAGCCTGGTCGCCGAACGGTGATCGTCTCGCGTTCGTACTGTCCAAGGACGGTAACCCGGACATCTACGTGATGAATCTGGCTTCGCGCCAGATCACCCGCGTAACCGCAGGCCCGGGCATCAACACCGAACCGTACTGGGGCAAGGATGGCTCGACCATCTACTTCACTTCGGACCGCGGCGGCAAGCCACAGATCTACAAAACCAGCGCCAGTGGCGGTGGTGCCGAGCGTGTGACGTTTGTAGGTAATTACAACGCCAACCCGAAACTTTCGGCTGATGAAAAGACTTTGGTGATGATCCATCGTCAGGATGGCTTCACCAATTTCAAGGTGGCAGCTCAGGATCTGCAGCGAGGGAGTGTAAAGATCCTCACTGATAGCACTCTGGACGAGTCACCTACTGTTGCGCCCAACGGCACCATGGTAATCTACGCCACCCGCCAACAGGGCCGGGGAGTCTTGATGCTCGTGTCCATTAATGGACGCGTTAGGCTCCCGCTTCCTACCGCTCAAGGCGAAGTCAGAGAACCGTCCTGGTCCCCTTACCTGAAGTGAGCGGGCGCTACACGTTTTACTTAACACACTGGGGTTCATTAGGAGTTTCACGATGGAAATGCTGAAGTTTGGTAAATTTGCTGCGCTGGCTCTGGCCATGGCTGTAGCTGTAGGTTGCTCGTCCAAAGGCGGCGACAACGCCGGTGAAGGCGCTGTTGATCCAAACGCTGGTTACGGCGCAAACACTGGTGCCGTTGACGGTTCCCTGAGCGAAGAAGCTGCTCTGCGCGCAATCACCACCTTCTACTTCGAATACGACAGCTCGGACCTGAAGCCAGAAGCCATGCGCGCTCTGGACGTTCACGCCAAAGACCTGAAAGCAAACGGCGCTCGCGTTGTTCTGGAAGGCAACACCGACGAACGTGGTACTCGTGAGTACAACATGGCACTGGGCGAGCGTCGTGCGAAAGCCGTTCAGCGCTACCTGGTACTGCAAGGTGTTTCCCCAGCTCAGCTGGAACTGGTTTCCTACGGCGAAGAGCGTCCAGTTGCTACCGGCAACGACGAGCAGTCCTGGGCTCAAAACCGTCGCGTCGAACTGCGTAAGTAATTCGATATGCGAACGTGCCGTCGTGCTGTAACTGTTCTGGCTCTCAGTCTCGCGCCGCTTGCGGCGTGGGCTGCGGTTCCTGTGGTCGATGACAACTCCGGTTATAACAATAGCGGGAGCAGTTATCCGCCTGCAGGTTACGGTACGAACGGCGCCTATGCCGGGGGAGCGGCTTCGGCCCCTGCCTCGGCACAAGGCATGCTGTTCAACCAATTGCAACAGATGCAGGATCAGATTTCTCGCCAGCAAGGCGTGATCGAAGAACTGCAGAATCAGGTTGCGCGCATGAAGCAGGAATCCCTGGAGCGATACCAGGATCTTGATCGGCGCATAGGATCCGGCGTTGCACCTGCCGCGACTCCTGAGAATTCTTCTGCCGGTGGCGACGCAAGTGCTGCTGCCGGTGCTGCCGCTGGCGCCGGGGCTGCTGCCCAGGCACCTGCTGCAAGCAGCGAACCGGGTGATCCGGCCAAGGAAAAGCTGTATTACGATGCCGCTTTCGACCTGATCAAAGCCAAGGATTTCGACAAGGCCAGCCAGGCTTTTGCCGCTTTCCTGCGCAAATACCCGAACAGCCAATACGCGGGCAACGCCCAGTACTGGTTGGGCGAAGTCAATCTGGCCAAAGGCGATCTGCAAGGTGCAGGTCAGGCTTTCGCCAAGGTTTCGCAGCTGTATCCAAAGCACGCTAAAGTGCCGGACTCGCTGTACAAGCTGGCTGACGTAGAGCGCCGCCTTGGTCATACCGACAAGGTCAAAGGCATTCTGCAGCAGGTGGTGGCCCAATATCCGGGTACCTCCGCCGCTCAGTTGGCTCAACGCGATCTGCAACGCATGTAAGGTCGTGTTACCCGTTTAGAAGAAACCCGCGCTTGTCGCGGGTTTTTTCGTTAGAATTCACGCCCTTTTTCTGAAACACGCTTCTTGCGGTCTACGCGTTGGCGGGATTGCCTGAAGTGCCTGACGGAGGCGGACAGCCTGTTTAGCTGTTACGCCCGTGGCGACTATGCAAGACACATTGAGAATCACCGAAGTTTTCTACTCGTTGCAGGGGGAAACGCGGACCGCCGGGCTGCCCACGGTTTTTGTGCGCCTGACCGGTTGTCCTTTGCGTTGCCAATACTGCGACAGCGCCTATGCGTTCAGTGGCGGCACCATCCGCACCCTCGACGACATCCTCGAGCAAGTGGCCGGATTTCGTCCGCGCTACGTCTGTGTCACCGGCGGTGAGCCGCTGGCGCAGCCGAACGCCATTCCTTTGCTCAAGCAGTTGTGTGACGCCGGTTACGAGGTTTCGCTGGAAACCAGTGGCGCACTCGACATTTCGGCCGTCGATCCGCGCGTCAGTCGGGTTGTCGATCTGAAAACGCCGGACTCGAAAGAAGCCCATCGCAACCGTTACGAGAACATCGAACTGCTGAGCCCCAACGATCAGGTGAAGTTTGTCATCTGCTCGCGGGAAGACTATGACTGGGCCGTGTCCAAGCTGATCCAGTACGGTCTTGAACGGCGTCCCGGTGAAGTGCTGTTCTCCCCAAGTCACCATGACCTCAATGCTCGGGATCTGGCGGACTGGGTGGTGGCTGACAACCTGCCGGTGCGGTTGCAATTGCAGTTGCATAAATATCTATGGAATGACGAGCCGGGGCGCTGAGATGACCGAACAACTGAACACCACCGAAAAACGTGCGGTCATTCTGCTGTCCGGCGGCCTCGATTCGGCCACCGTCGTGGCCATGGCTCGCGCCGAAGGCTACAGCTGCTACACCATGAGTTTCGATTACGGTCAGCGCTCGCACGCTGAATTGCACGCCGCTGCCCGCGTCGCCCGCGACTTGGGTGTGGTTGAGCACAAAGTAATCGGCCTCAACCTGAATGGTATGGGCGGCTCGGCACTGACCGACAGCAGCATCGATATTCCGGAGGAGCTGGGCGAAGGCATTCCGGTGACTTACGTGCCGGCGCGTAACACGGTGTTCCTTTCGCTGGCGTTGGGCTGGGCAGAAGTGCTGGGTGCGCGTGACATATTTATTGGTGTCAACGCCGTGGACTATTCCGGTTACCCGGATTGCCGTCCGGAGTTCATCGAGTCGTTCGAGCGCATGGCCAATCTGGCGACCAAGGCCGGCGTTGAAGGCAATGGCTTCCGCATTCAGGCGCCACTGCAGAACCTGAGCAAGGCGCAAATCGTTCAGGCGGGCGTGAAGCTCGGCGTTGATTATGGCCTCACCGTTTCCTGCTATCAGGCCGACGATGACGGCCGCGCGTGCGGTAAATGCGACAGCTGCCGCCTGCGCGCAGAAGGCTTTGCGGCCGCTGGTGTGGACGATCCAACAGCTTATTTTTGATTATTTTCAAAAAGGTGTTGAATAGTCCTTAAAAATCAGTATTATACGCGCCACCACACAGCGGGTCGTTAGCTCAGTTGGTAGAGCAGTTGGCTTTTAACCAATTGGTCGTAGGTTCGAATCCCACACGACCCACCATATTTGGCGGTTTAGAAAATCCGGAAGGCCCACGAAAGTGAGGATTTCCGGGTTTTTTTTTGCCTGCAATTTCGCTATGCGTTATTTCACCGCCCGCAGCGCTGACGCAGATCAGAATCATCTTTTGTATCAACGGGATATTCTGTAGCCTTGCGCAGCTTCAATGCTGTCCGTGCCTGATAATACTCACTCTCCCGGCGGTACCCTCAAGCGGTCCGGAGCCGGGTGTATACTCGACTTTCGCGCGAACGCGCCTGCAGGTCTTGCGAACATGACGCAGATTTCCGAACGCCTTCTGGTTCAAGCCCACCTCGATGCCAAACAGCCCAAACCGCTGACCGCTGAGGAAGAGGCTTATTACCGTTCCGCCATTGCCGCCGAGCTCAAGGCTCAGGACGCGGTGCTGGTGGCCCACTTTTATTGCGATCCGGTAATTCAGGCCTTGGCTGAAGAATCCGGCGGTTGCGTCTCCGATTCCCTGGAAATGGCTCGCTTCGGCAATGCTCACCCGGCCAAAACCGTGGTGGTCGCCGGCGTGAAGTTCATGGGCGAGACCGCGAAGATTCTCAACCCGGAAAAACGCGTGCTGATGCCGACCCTGGAAGCGACCTGCTCGCTGGACCTGGGTTGCCCGGTCGACGAGTTCTCGGCGTTCTGCGATCAGCACCCGGAGCGCACGGTGGTGGTCTATGCCAATACCTCTGCGGCGGTCAAAGCCCGGGCTGACTGGGTGGTGACTTCGAGTTGCGCACTGGAGATCGTCGAAAGCCTGATGGACAACGGCGAGACCATCATCTGGGGGCCGGACAAGCATCTGGGCACTTACATCCAGCGCAAGACCGGCGCGGACATGCTGCTGTGGGACGGTGCCTGCATCGTTCACGAAGAGTTCAAGTCCAAGCAGCTTGAAGACATGAAGGCGCTGTACCCGGACGCTGCGATTCTGGTGCACCCGGAGTCGCCCACGTCGGTGATCGAACTGGCGGACGCCGTGGGTTCCACCAGCCAGTTGATCGCTGCCGCGCAATCGCTGCCGAACAAGACCCTGATCGTTGCGACCGACCGTGGCATCTTCTACAAGATGCAGCAGCTGTGTCCGGACAAGGTCTTCATCGAGGCGCCAACCGCCGGTAACGGCGCGGCGTGCCGCAGTTGCGCACATTGCCCGTGGATGGCCATGAACACCCTTGAGCGCACGCTCAAGAGCTTGAAGGAAGGGACCAACGAGATCTTTGTTGATCCGGCGTTGATTCCACAGGCGATCCGGCCGTTGAAGCGCATGCTCGATTTCACTCAGGCGGCGCGGATGAAGCTGGCCGGTAACGCCTAAGCTCTAAAGGCATTACACAAAACCTGTGGGAGCGAGCTTGCTCGCGAAAGCGGTGTATCAGTCACCAATAGAATCGACTGATACGACGCCTTCGCGAGCAAGCTCGCTCCCACAGTGGTTTTTGGCGTCTGGAAGTTATTTGGTCTTTTTCGGGATCCGCACCACGCGGGTGTCGGAATAGATGTCATGCCACGTGCGCTTCTGCTTGTCGTACAGCGACCAGAGGAATCCCAACCCCACGCACAGCCACGACGCAATCGACACCATAAACCGCAACAACGCCTGCCACAGGCTGATCGCCGTGCCATTGGCGTTCTGCACACGAATACCCCACACCTGCATGCCCAGCGTCTGCCCGCCGTGGGTCCAGAACTTGGCAAAGAATGCGAACAGCACCAACACCAGCACCGTCGAGTAGAGCGGATCGCCGTCCAGTTGCCCGGCGTCGGTCATTACCCGCAGGCGCTCTTCGCCGATGATCGCTGCCTGGATCAACTTGTAAATGAATCCGGTGACGATCAGCAGGGCGGTGCATAGCAGAAAATCATAGAACATCGCCGCCAGACGCCGGCCTAGACCAACGGCGGGAAAATCGCCCTGTGGGGTGAGCAGGTTTTTCGACATGGCAGCCTCTGGACGCAAAATGAAGCGCCATTTTACGGATTCGCGCACACAAAAAAGCCCCTGATATCAACATCAGGGGCTTTTTCGTAACAGAAAATCAGGCTTCTGCTTGTACTTCGTCAGCCTGCATGCCTTTCTGGCCCTGCACAGCAACGAAGGTCACTTTCTGGCCTTCTTTCAGGCTTTTGAAACCGTTGCCCTGAATGGCGCGGAAATGTACGAACAGATCCGGACCGCTTTCTGGAGTGATAAAACCAAAACCTTTCTCGTCGTTAAACCACTTGACGGTACCGCTCTGACGTGTGGACATTTCTTATTTCCTTTGACGCAAAAATTAATGACAGTCTCCTTCTCATGAAAGAGTACTGGGGCTGGTTGCAGGAGAGTAAGAAGACGTCGAACGGGATGTAGCTAACTTGTAGGCTACTGCCCAGGTCACGATTCCAAGCTGACCCATGCAAACACAGTGGAGAAACTCTACGCCAACTACGGGAGAAAAAACAAGCCCTGCGAAGCCCCCGGTTTTACTGAGCTTGAGCAAGTTAATCCTCTCGCTAGTGCGGGCTTAGACGATTAGCCTGTTCAATTGTTTTCGATCGTTATAAGCAAAGTTCATATTCGAATCAGTTGATAGAAAATGCACTTTTTTGTGGCGATTGCGTTACACATTAGTGCACGTATAACGCAATCGCGTTACTTATAGAAACAGTCAATCAACCGCGATAGTAGCGTTGTGGAACAAATGGCATTTTGCTTACAAGCATTTGCACCTTTTTCCCACGAACGATAGCCCAAACCGGCGTGTCGAGGGTGACATATGCGCTGTCGAGGTAACCCATCGCCAACGGCCCGCCCAAGGTCGGACCGAAACCACCGCTGCACACGCTGCCGATGATTTCGCCGGCTTCGTTGACGATTTCTGCGCCTTCACGCACGGGGGTGCGCTCCTGCGGTAGCAGGCCGACGCGTTTGCGTGCCACGCCATTCTGTTGTTGAGCGAAAACATTCTCCGCGCCCGGGAAACCGCCGGCCCGCGCGCCATCAGCGCGACGTGGCTTGGAGATCGCCCATAACAAGCTGGCTTCGATCGGCGTGGTCTCGGTGTTCATGTCGTGGCCGTAGAGGCACAGACCGGCTTCCAGACGCAGCGAGTCGCGAGCGCCGAGGCCAATGGCCTGGACTTCCGGTTCGGCGAGCAGGGCGCGGGCAAGTTTTTCCGCATCTGCAGCTGGTACGGAGATTTCGAAACCGTCTTCACCGGTGTAACCCGAACGGCTGACAAAGCAGTCGACGCCCAGCAGATTGACACGGGCGAACTGCATAAAAGTCATTTTTTCAACGGATGGTGCCAGCCGCGCCAGCACGGTCACCGCCGCCGGACCTTGCAATGCCAGCAGAGCGCGCTCTTCGAACAGCGCCGTAATGGTGCACTGATCGCCGATGTGTTTTTGCAGGTGGGCCAGGTCCTGATCCTTGCACGCGGCGTTGACCACCAGGAACAATTCGTCATTACCGAGGTTGGCCACCATCAGGTCGTCGAGAATGCCGCCGTTGTCGTTGGTGAACATCGCGTAACGCTGCATGCCCACCGGCAGGTCGATGATGTCTACCGGCACCAGGCTTTCCAGGGCTTTGGCGGCGTTGGCACCAGTCAGGCGGATCTGGCCCATGTGCGAGACATCGAACAGTCCGGCCTGCTCACGGGTGTGCTGGTGTTCTTTCATCACACCGAGTGGGTATTGCACCGGCATGTCGTAGCCGGCGAACGGCACCATGCGAGCGCCGAGTTCGATGTGCAGAGCGTGCAGCGGGGTTTTCGACAGTTGTTCGGTGGACATGCGTGGCTCCTTGAAAATTAGAGTTTGGCGGTAAGAGGCAAGATCAAGATCAAAAGCCCCTCACCCCAGCCCTCTCCCAGAGGGAGAGGGAGTTAGGTACGTTTATCTCCCGGAGGGGAGAGGGGGCTAATTACGTTTCTCTCCCTGGGGGAGAGGTGGTCAATTTCGTTTGGCTGGTTTCATGGTCAGCATTCGATAATGTTGACCGCCAGACCGCCGCGGGCGGTCTCTTTGTATTTGCTTTTCATGTCGGCACCGGTCTGGCGCATGGTGCGGATGACTTTGTCGAGGGAGACGAAATGCTGGCCGTCGCCTCGCATGGCCATGCGCACTGCGTTGATGGCTTTCACCGAGCCCATGGCATTGCGCTCGATGCACGGCACTTGCACCAACCCGCCAATCGGGTCGCAGGTCAGGCCGAGGTTGTGTTCCATGCCGATTTCCGCAGCGTTCTCGACCTGCTGAACGCTGCCGCCGAGCACTTCGCACAACGCACCGGCCGCCATCGAACAGGCCACGCCGACTTCACCCTGACAACCGACTTCGGCGCCGGAGATCGAGGCATTTTCTTTGTAGAGAATGCCGATTGCCGCAGCGGTCAGCAGAAACCGTACGACGCCGTCGTCATTCGCGCCGGGGATAAAACGCATGTAGTAATGCAGCACCGCCGGAATGATCCCCGCCGCGCCGTTGGTGGGCGCGGTGACTACGCGGCCACCGTTGGCGTTTTCTTCGTTGACCGCCAAGGCGTAGAGGTTGACCCAGTCGAGCACCGACAACGGATCGCGCAACGCCGATTCCGGGTTCTTGCACAGTTGCCGATGCAACGCTGCCGCACGGCGTTTGACCTTCAAGCCGCCGGGCAAAATACCTTCGTTACGGCAGCCCGCAGCGACGCAGTCCTGCATCACCTGCCAGATTTTCAACAGGCCGGCGCGGGTTTCCGCCTCCGGGCGCCAGGCGCTTTCGTTGGTCAGCATCACCTGACTGATCGACAGACCGTAGGTGGCGCAATGACCGAGCAGGTCCTTGGCGCTTTTGAACGGGAAGGTCAGCGGCGTGGCGTCTTCGACGATGCGGTCGGCACCTGCCGCGTCCTCGTCGACCACGAAACCACCGCCAACCGAGTAGTACTCGCGGCTGCGGATCTGAATCCCCGCCGCATCGAAGGCGCGGAAGATCATGCCGTTGGGGTGATAGGCCAACGGCTTGCGGATCATCGCCAAGTGTTCTTTCTCGTTGAACGCAATGCTGTGTTCGCCGAGCAGGTTCAGTCGTCCGTTGCCGCGAATTTCTTGCAGGCGTGCGGCGACGGTTTCGGTATCAACGGTGTCCGGGTGTTCGCCTTCGAGGCCGAGCAGCACGGCTTTGTCGCTGCCGTGACCTTTACCAGTGGCGCCGAGGGAACCGTACAGCTCAACGCGAACGCTGGCGGTGGTGGTCAGCAGGTTTTCACGGCGCAAACCTTCGACGAAACGCGCGGCTGCACGCATCGGGCCGACGGTGTGGGAACTGGAGGGGCCGATGCCAATCTTGAACAGGTCGAACACGCTTAACGACATGAGGGGTTCTCCGGTTTCTTGTTATAGGAATTGGCGAAACATCAGGCTTGTAGCAATTCCCTGTGGGAGCGAGCTTGCTCGCGAAGACGGAGTGTCAGTCACCACCAATGTTTGCTGACCTACCGCATTCGCGAGCAAGCTCGCTCCCACAGGGTTTTGCGTTGTTCTGGAGAAAGGGGCAGGCAAACCCGCCCCTTATTCTTTTAAGCGTAGCTTTCGATCGACGGGCAGGCGCAGACCAGGTTGCGATCGCCGAAAACGTTGTCGACACGACCGACCGGTGGCCAGTATTTGCCTTCGATCAGCGACGCGACCGGGTACACGGCCTGCTCGCGGCTGTACGGGTGAGTCCACTCGCCAACCAGCTCTGCCGCTGTGTGCGGAGCGTTTTTCAGCGGGTTGTCGTCCTTGTCCAGCGTGCCGTTTTCCACCGCGCGGATTTCTTCGCGGATGCGGATCATGGCGTCGCAGAAGCGATCCAGTTCTTCTTTGGATTCGCTTTCGGTCGGCTCGATCATCAGCGTGCCCGCGACCGGGAACGACATGGTCGGCGCGTGGAAGCCGAAGTCGATCAGGCGCTTGGCGACGTCATCGACGCTGATGCCGCTGCTGTCTTTCAATGGACGCAGATCCAGAATGCATTCGTGCGCCACCAGACCGTTGCTGCCGGTGTACAGCACTGGGTAGTGCTCTTCGAGGCGACGGGAAATGTAGTTGGCATTGAGGATCGCCAGCTGCGATGCACGCTTCAGGCCTGCGCCGCCCATCATGCGAATGTACATCCAGGTGATCGGCAAAATACTTGCGCTGCCGAACGGTGCCGCGCAGACCGCGCCTTCCTTGCGCTCCATCTGGCCGTGGCCCGGCAGGAACGGGGTCAGGTGCGATTTCACGCCAATCGGGCCGACACCCGGGCCGCCACCGCCGTGGGGGATGCAGAAGGTTTTGTGCAGGTTCAGGTGCGAGACGTCGCCGCCGAACTTGCCCGGAGCACAGAGGCCAACCATCGCGTTCATGTTGGCGCCGTCGATGTACACCTGGCCGCCGTTGTCATGAATGATCCCGCAGATTTCGCGGATGCCTTCTTCGAACACGCCGTGGGTCGACGGGTAAGTGATCATCAGCGCGGCGAGGTGGTCGCGGTGCTCGATGGCTTTGGCGCGGAGGTCTTCGATGTCGACGTTGCCACGGGCATCGCAGGCAGTCACGACGACGCGCATGCCAGCCATGTTGGCGGTGGCCGGGTTGGTGCCGTGGGCGGACGACGGAATCAGGCAGATGTCGCGGCGCTCATCGCCACGGCTCTGGTGATATGCACGAATCGCCAGCAGGCCAGCGTATTCACCTTGCGAACCGGCGTTTGGTTGCAGCGAGATCGCGTCGTAACCGGTCGCGGCACAGAGCATCGCTTCCAGCTCAAAGGTCAGTTGCTGGTAACCGGCGCTTTGCGCGGCTGGAGCGAACGGGTGCAGCGCGCCGAACTCAGCCCAGGTCACCGGGATCATTTCGCTGGCAGCGTTGAGTTTCATGGTGCACGAACCCAGCGGGATCATGGTGCGATCCAGGGCCAGATCCTTGTCCGCCAGTTTGCGCAGGTAGCGCATCAGCTCGGTTTCCGAGTGATAACGGTTGAACACCGGGTGGCTGAGGATCGGCGACTGACGTACCAGCGATGCTGGGATGGTGCTCTGCACCGAGACGGCGAGAGCAGCGAAATCCGGCAGAGTCTTGCCGTCGGCGAACAGGCCCCACAGGGTTTCGATGTCAGCTTGGGTGGTGGTTTCGTCGACCGACAGGCCAAGACGCTCAGCGTCGATCACGCGCAGGTTGATCTGCTGAGCGTGGGCCTTGTCGTGCAGCGCGGCGGTGTTTGCGCCGGTGGCGACGGTCAGGGTGTCGAAGAAACTGGCTTGTTCGACGTTAGCGCCCAGCGCGGTCAGGCCTTTGGCCAGAATCGCGGTCAGGTGATGCACGCGGTTGGCGATCTGCGCCAGGCCTTTCGGGCCGTGGTAGACGGCGTACATGCTGGCGATGTTGGCCAGCAGCACTTGTGCGGTGCAGATGTTCGACGTGGCCTTCTCGCGGCGGATGTGTTGCTCGCGGGTCTGCATCGCCAGGCGCAGCGCCGGCTTGCCGAAACGGTCAACCGAGACACCGACCAGACGGCCCGGCATGTCGCGCTTGAACGCATCTTTGGTGGAGAAGTAAGCGGCGTGCGGGCCACCAAAGCCCAGCGGCACGCCGAAGCGTTGTGCCGAACCGATGGCGACGTCCGCGCCGAACTCGCCCGGGGCGGTCAGCAGCGTCAGGGCCAGCAGGTCGGCAGCCACGGCGACCAGAGCGTTGGCGGCGTGGAAGCGCTCGGTCAGTTCGCGGTAGTCGAACACATCACCGTTGCTTGCCGGGTATTGCAGCAGCGCGCCGAAGAACGGCGTCACGTCAGTCAGTTCACGCTCATCGCCAACAACCACGTCGATGCCCAGTGGCTCGGCACGGGTGCGCAGCACGTCGAGGGTCTGCGGGTGGCTGTGGATCGAGGCGAAGAATTGGTGGCTGCCCTTGTTCTTGCTCAGGCGTTTGCAGAAGGTCATGGCTTCGGCAGCGGCGGTGGCTTCGTCGAGCAAGGATGCGTTGGCAATCGGCAGACCGGTGAGGTCGCTGATCATCGTCTGAAAGTTCAGCAGCGCTTCGAGACGACCCTGGGAAATTTCTGGCTGGTACGGCGTGTACGCGGTGTACCAGGCCGGGTTTTCCAACAGGTTGCGCAGGATCGGCGACGGCGTGTGACAGTTGTAGTAGCCCTGGCCGATGTAGGTCTTGAACAGCTGATTCTTGCCGGCGATCGATTTGATCATCGCCAGGGCATCGGCTTCGCTGAGGCCGTCGTCCATGCCGAGCACGCTGGTGCCCTTGATGCTTTCCGGAATGACGCTGGCGCTCAGGGCTTCAAGCGAGTCGAAGCCGAGGCTGTTGAGCATGGCTTGCTCGTCACCGGCGCGCGGGCCGATGTGACGGGCGATGAATTCGTTGGCGGTGCCAAGGTTTACTTGAGTCATGTCGGTGTTCCTCAGGCTTCGGCTTGGGCTTTGATCAGACGGTCGTACGCGTCCTGATCGAGCAATTTGCCGACAGCGGCGGCGTCGCTAGGCTGGAAGCGGAAGAACCAGCCTTCGCCCAGCGGATCTTCGTTGACCAGTTCCGGGGCGTCTTCCAGCGCCGGGTTGACTGCCAGTACGTCGCCGTCGAGGGGCATGTACACGCCGCTGGCGGCTTTCACCGATTCCACGGTGGCGGCTTCAGCGCCTTTTTCGTAAGCCTGCAGCTCAGGCAGTTGCACGAACACCACGTCGCCCAGGGCGTTTTGCGCGAAAGCGGTGATGCCGACAGTAACGCTGCCGTCAGCTTCGGTGCGCAGCCATTCGTGATCTTCAGTAAAACGCAACTCGCTCATGGAAACTCCTCAGGGGGCCAGACTCGTCTGGTGGACGCGGTGGAATAGTCGGGCGCGAAGGCCCTTATTTATGAAGGGTTGATTAGCAAGAATGTGGCCAATGTTGATTTATCGTTATAAATCAATGAATTAGATATTGGAGAGGTCGAAGGTTCAGAGATGCCTGTAGCGAAATCGCTACAGCATGGAGCGAGGATAAAAGCTGAACGGGATCAAAGCCTTGCACAGCGGTGATCGGAGGAGGGTGTAGCGATATCGTTCCACTGTAGCGCTTTCAGTACAGCTGGAGGTCGTTTTTGAACGGATTTCGAATGCGCCACAAATAAATGTAGGAGTGAGCCTGCTCGCGATAGCGGTCTGTCAGACGTCGCAAATGTTGAATGTCAAACCGCTATCGCGAGCAGGCTCACTCCTACAGGGGATTTGTGGTTTTTCAGGGTTTGTTGGGAATGCCGTATTTGCGCAGGCGATGGGCAATGGCCGTGTGCGAAGTTTGCAGGCGGCTGGCCAGTTGGCGGGTCGAGGGGTAGCTGACGTAGAGTTTTTCCAGCAGCGATCGCTCAAAAGCTTCGACCGCTTGTTCGAGGCTGTCGACATCGCTGTCAGCCTGACGCGCCACCGAGGTGCCAGCAATATCGAGATCGCCAATATCCACCAGGCTACTCTCGCAAATCGCCGCCGCACGGAAGATCACGTTCTGCAATTGCCGCACATTGCCCGGCCAGCGATTGCCGAGCAGCGCCGGGTAGGTCCCCGGAGCGAGGCGGCACACCGGGCGCTGGATCTGCGCGCAGGCCTGCTGCATGAAATACCGCGCCAGCAGCAGGATGTCCTGCCCGCGTTCGCGCAGCGGCGGCACTTCAACGTTGAGCACGTTGAGACGATAGAACAGGTCTTCGCGGAACAAGCCTTCGCTGACCATTTTTTCCAGATCGCGGTGGGTCGCGCTGAGGATGCGCACGTTGACCTTCACTTCGCGATCACCGCCCACGCGGCGGAAGCTGCCGTCGTTCAAGAAACGCAGCAGCTTGGCCTGCAAGTACGGCGACATCTCGCCGATCTCATCGAGGAATACCGTGCCTTGGTTGGCCAGTTCCATCAGTCCGGGTTTACCGCCGCGCGCCGCGCCGGTGAAGGCGCCGGGGGCGTAGCCGAACAGCTCGCTTTCGGCGAGGTTCTCCGGTAGGGCTGCGCAGTTGAGGGCCAGGAACGGTGCACTGTGTCGCGCGCTGATGGCGTGGCAGGCGCGGGCGACCAGTTCTTTACCGGTGCCGGTTTCGCCTTGAATCAACAGCGGTGCATCAAGAGCGGCGACTCTTTGCGCGCGGGCCTTGAGCGTACGAATCGCCGGGGACTCGCCGAGCAGCGCGTCGAAACCTTCGGCGTGGTCGTGGTGCAGCGCCGAGAGTTGTTCGCCGATGCGGTTCGGTTGATACAAGGTCAGCAGAGCGCCGGCGTCAGTGATCGGCGTGGCGTCGAGCAGCAAGGTCTGGCCGTTGACGGTGATTTCGCGCAGTGGCAAACGGAAGCCGTGTTCGAGCAAGGTGTCGAGCAGGCCGGGATCGTTGAACAGTTCAGAGACGCTTTCACCCGCCGGTTCGCGGCCGTACAACGCGATCAACGCCGGGTTGGCCAGCAGCACCTTGCCGGCACTGTCGAGCGCCAAAACGGGATCGGTCATCGCCGCGAGCAGGGCATCGAGTTGCAGGTGTCGACGCTGGCCGGGGAGGATGTCGACCACGGTCACCGCTTCCACGCCGAGCACGCGAAACAACGCATCTTTCAGCTCTTCGAGCACTTGCGGGCTCAGGGTCGGCGCGTCGATATAGACGTTCGGCGGAATCATTTCCACCGCATCCAGATTGAGGTTGCGCCCACCGAGGATAGCCAGGACTTCCTGGGTGATGCCGACGCGGTCGATGAAGCTGACGTGGATACGCATGGGGCGGTTCAGTGATCTGCAGAGCGGAGGGTGGCAAGTATGCCTTGGGCTTGGAGAGAGGTGAAAGCAAAAGCACCCTCATCGGAAACGCCGCCCGCCCAGCCCTCTCCCGGAGGGAGAGGGGGCCGACCGAGGTGTCTGAGGTTTGACATCGACCTGAAAGAACCAGTCGATTATGGATTCGGTAAAGCGAGTTCAGGTCGGCGTAACTCCGAAGCATCTCCCAATCAGTCCCCTCACCCCAGCCTTCTCCCGGAGGGAGAGGGGGCCGACCGAGGTGTCTGAGGTTTGACATCGACCTGAAAGAACCAGTTGCAGTGGTCTAATTTCCCCGGACGATTATGGATTCGGTAAAGCAAGGTCAGGTCGGTGTAACTCTAGAGCATCCCCCAATCAGTTCCCTCTCCCTCCGGGAGAGGGCTAGGGTGAGGGGCTTTTGCGGGTTACTCGAAATGCTCAAGATTGACCGGATCCCCGGATTGCATATTCAACTTCTGCCGAATGTCTTCAAACATCAGATCGTAATGCTTGTGCACCGAACCGATCTGGCTGTGAGCCTTGGGAATCCCGTACTTCTCGGCGATCCGGGTCACGTCACGGGCGAAGTTGTAAGCCTCTTCCTTGGGCAGGAAAAACGTTTCCTTCATGTCCTTGCCCTGCATGTTGCCATGCAGGGTGAACTGTATCCCTTTGCCTTTTTTCGGATCGCTGAGCACTTCATAGTCGAGGTGCACGTTGTAACTGACGTCATCCGGCGTCAACGCATGCCGCTCGATGTGCAGGCGACCGGGTTCGAATTGGGCCATGGTTTTCTCCTTTCAAGGCATGGGAGAAGGGCAGACCCTCGGTCTGCCCCCGGAGTTTCTAATTATCGGTAAGTGATGCCCGGCTTCGCCGTGGTCACGCGAGTACCGGCAGTGCCCTGGACAATCGCTTCGATGTCCGCCAGCGAACCGATCACCGCGACCTTGCCAGTATGGCGCGCAAATTCGCAGGCTGCCTGCACCTTCGGCCCCATGGAACCCGCGGCGAAACCGAGGCGTTCGAGTTCATCCGGGTGCGCTTCGGCAATGGCTTTCTGCGTCGGCTTGCCGTAATCGATGAACGCCGCGTTGACGTCCGTGGCGATTACCAGCAGGTCGGCTTCCAGTTGCTCGGCGAGCAGCGACGAGCACAGGTCCTTGTCGATCACCGCCTCGATACCCTTGAGGTTACGGTTCTCGTCGTACATGGTCGGAATCCCGCCGCCACCGGCGCAAATCACGATGCTGCCCTTGTCCAGCAACCACTTGATCGGGCGGATTTCGAAGATGCGTTTTGGCCGTGGACTGGCGACCACGCGACGGAATTTGTCGCCGTCCGGGGCAATCGCCCAGCCTTTTTCGGCGGCGAGTTTTTCCGCTTCAGCCTTGTCGTAGACCGGGCCGATGGGTTTGGTCGGGTTCTGGAAGGCCGGATCCTTGGCGTCGACTTCCACCTGGGTCAACAAGGTGGCGAACGGCACTTCGAAGTCGAGCAGGTTGCCCAGTTCCTGTTCGATGATGTAGCCGATCATGCCTTCGGTTTCGGCACCGAGCACGTCCAGCGGGTAAGGGGTGACGGAGGTGTAGGCCGCCGCTTGCAGCGACAGCAGGCCGACTTGCGGGCCATTGCCGTGGGCGATGACCAGTTGGTTGCCGGGATGGATCTTGGCGATTTGCTCGGTGGCGATGCGGATGTTGGCGCGCTGATTGTCAGCGGTCATCGGTTCACCACGGCGGAGCAGGGCGTTACCGCCCAGCGCTACGACGATACGCATGGTGCATGTCCTTTTCGTGTTGATCGTTCCCACGCAGGAGCGTGGGAACGATCATGGATCAGCAGTGGTTACAGATCAGCCAGGGTCGAGACCAGAATCGCCTTGATCGTGTGCATGCGGTTTTCCGCTTGCTCGAAGGCGATGCAGGCTGGCGACTCGAACACGTCGTCGGTCACTTCGATGCCGTTTTTCAGGTGCGGATACTGCTCGGCGATCTGTTTGCCGACCTTGGTATCACTGTTGTGGAACGCCGGCAGGCAGTGCATGAACTTGGTGCGCGGGTTGCCGCTGGCTTTCATCAGTTCGGCGTTGACCTGATACGGCAGCAGTTGCTGGATACGCTCGGCCCAGGCTTCCACCGGCTCGCCCATCGATACCCAAACGTCGGTGTGGATGAAGTCGACGCCTTTGACCGCCGCTTTCGGGTCTTCAGTCAGGGTGATACGTGCGCCACTTTCTTCGGCATATTTGTGGCAACGCTCGACCAGATCATCCAGTGGCCACAGGGCTTTCGGTGCACAGATGCGCACGTCCATGCCGAGTTTGGCGCCGACCAGCAGCAGTGAGTTGCCCATGTTGTTGCGCGCATCGCCGAGGTAGGCGTAGCTGATTTCGTGGATCGGCTTGTCGGCGTGTTCACGCATGGTCAGCACGTCGGCGATCATTTGCGTCGGGTGGTACTCGTCAGTCAGGCCGTTGAACACCGGCACACCGGCGAACTTGGCCAGCTCTTCGACAATTTCCTGTTTGAAGCCACGGTATTCGATGGCGTCGTACATGCGCCCCAGCACGCGGGCGGTGTCTTTCATGCTTTCTTTGTGGCCGATCTGCGACGAGTTCGGGTCGATGTAGGTTACGTTAGCGCCTTGGTCATAGGCCGCCACTTCGAACGCGCAACGGGTACGGGTCGAGGTTTTTTCGAAGATCAGGGCGATGTTGTTGCCCTTCAGGTGTTGTTGCTCGGTGCCGGTGTATTTCGCGCGTTTGAGGTCGCGGGACAGGTCGAGCAGGTAACGCAGCTCACGTGGGGTGTGGTGTTCGAGGCTGAGCAGGTTACGGTTGTGGATGTTGAACGCCATGATGATTCTCCTTGGATTCGGTAATCGGCCCGGCCGCTACGGGGTGTGTGCGGCCGGGGAGATGGTCGTTTAGTAATCGATCGGGTCGCGGATGATCGGGCAGGTCATGCAGTGGCCACCGCCACGGCCTCGGCCCAGTTCACCGGCGCTGATGGTGATGACTTCCACGCCGGCCTTGCGCAGCAGGGTGTTGGTGTAGGTGTTGCGGTCGTAGCCGATGACCACGCCCGGTTCCACGGCCACCACGTTGTTGCCGTCGTCCCATTGCTCGCGTTCGGCGGCGAAGCTGTTGCCGCCGGTTTCCACCACGCGCAGCTTCGGCAGGTTGAGGGCTTTGGCCACGGTGTCGAGGAAGGTGCCTTCTTCGCGGCGGATGTCGATGCCGCCCTGTTTGCTTTCGTCAGGGCGCAGGGTGAAGGCGACGATCTGGTTCACCACTTCCGGGAAAATTGTCACCAGGTCGCGGTCGCAGAAGCTGAACACGGTGTCCAGGTGCATCGCCGCGCGGGACTTCGGCAGGCCGGCAACGATGACTTTTTCCACGGCTTTGTTCTTGAACAGGTTCAGCGCCAGTTGGCCGATGGCCTGGCGGGATGAGCGTTCGCCCATACCGATCAACACCACGCCGTTACCGATCGGCATCACGTCGCCGCCCTCAAGGGTAGAGCTGCCGTGATCCTTGTCCGGGTCGCCGTACCAGATCTCGAAATCGGCATTGGTGAACTGCGGGTGGAATTTGTAGATGGCGGTGGTCAGCAGGGTTTCCTGACGGCGCGCTGGCCAGTACATCGGGTTCAGCGTCACGCCGCCGTAGATCCAGCAGGTGGTGTCGCGGGTGAACTGAGTGTTCGGCAGCGGCGGCAGAATGAAGCTCGAATGGCCGAGAAAGTCGCGGTACATTTCGATGATCTTGCCGCCGAAGCTGTCCGGCAGATCATCGGCCGACACGCCACCGATGAGGAATTCGGCGATGTGCCGTGGCTCCAGGCTTTTCAGCCAGGATTTGACTTCGTTGATCAGGCCCAGGCCCACCGAATCGGCAGTGACCTTGCGCTCGAGAATCCAGTCCAGCGCCTCCGGGATGGCGACGATGTCGGTCAGCAGGTTGTGCATTTCCAGCACGTCGATGCCGCGCTCGCGCATCTTGGTGACGAAGTCGAAGTGGTCGCGCTTGGCCTGGGCCACCCACAGCACGTCGTCGAACAGCAGTTCATCGCAGTTGTTCGGGGTCAGCCGCTGATGGGCCAGACCTGGGGAGCACACCATGACTTTGCGCAGTTTGCCGGCTTCGGAATGGACGCCGTACTTAACTTTTTCCGTGGTCATTTCAGATCCTCCAGATAACAAAATAATCAGGGGTTACAGAGTCAGGAAGCCGTCGTAGAGACCGTAGGCCGCCACCAGGGCGCCCGCGACCACTGCGGCGAAAATCAGCTTCTCGACGTTAGTGAAAACCGGTTGTTTGAGTTCCAGCTTGGCCTTGGCGAACAGGATCGCGCCGGGGGCATAGAGCAGGGCTGAGAGCAGCAGGTACTTGATCCCGCCGGCGTACAGCAGCCAGACCGCATAGATCAGCGCGATGCCGCCGATGATCAGATCCTTGCGCCGCTCGGCCGCGAAGCCTTCGTAGCTTTCGCCGCGCACCGCCAGCAGCAGGGCATAGGCCGCCGACCACAGGTACGGCACCAGAATCATCGAAGTGGCGAGGTAGATCAGCGACAGGTAAGTACTGGCCGAGAACAGCGTGATGATCAGGAAAATCTGCACCATCGCGTTGGTCAGCCACAGCGCGTTGACCGGTACGTGGTTGGCGTTTTCCTTGCGCAGGAACTCCGGCATGGTGTGGTCTTTGGCAGCGGCGAACATGATCTCCGCACACAGCAGCACCCACGACAGCAGCGCCCCCAGCAGCGAGATGATCAGACCGACGCTGATCAGCACCGCGCCCCAGTGACCGACCACATGCTCGAGTACGGCGGCCATCGACGGGTTCTGCAGTTTCGCCAGTTCCGGTTGGGTCATGATGCCCAGCGACAGCACGTTCACCAGCACCAGAAACAGCAGCACGGTAATGAAGCCGATCACGGTGGCCTTACCCACGTCGGAGCGTTTTTCGGCGCGGGCGGAGAAGATGCTCGCGCCCTCGATACCGATGAACACCCACACGGTGACCAGCATCATGTTGCGCACCTGGTTCATCACACTGCCCAGATCCGGGTTTTTGATGCCCCAGATGTCGGCGGTGAAGATGTCCAGTTTGAAGGCGAACACCGCAATCAACACGAACAGCAGCAGCGGTACGACCTTGGCGACCGTGGTCACGAGGTTGATGAACGCCGCTTCCTTGATCCCGCGCAGCACCAGAAAGTGCACGGCCCACAGCAGCACCGAGGCGCCAATCACCGCAGCAACGGTGTTGCCCTCACCGAAAACCGGAAAGAAATAGCCGAGAGTGCTGAACAGCAGAACGAAGTAACCGACGTTACCCAGCCATGCGCTGATCCAGTAACCCCAAGCGGACGAGAAACCCATGTAATCGCCAAATCCGGCCTTGGCGTAGGCGTAGACGCCGCCGTCCAGGTCAGGCTTGCGATTGGCGAGGGTTTGAAAGACAAAAGCGAGGGTGAGCATGCCGACAGCGGTGATGGCCCAACCGATAAGTACCGCACCGACGTCGGCGCTGGCGGCCATGTTTTGAGGCAAGGAGAATATCCCGCCACCGATCATTGAACCGACTACCAATGCAACCAGTGCACCTAGTCGTAGTTTTCCGGGAGCTTCAGACATTTGCATGACTCCATTGCAGGAGAGAAGAGATCACAGCGTAGTTCTGTTGTCTGTTCAAACAGCTGACGTAGATCAGTGCATGGTCACATTCCATTGTTAATGAATGACTTAGGCTTCGGCTGAAGGCATAAAGCTCCTGCCCGCAAGGCCCGTCCTAGAGGCGTTGTGGCTACATCTTTGGGAATGGCTATTATTACTTTCGAATTATCACGCTAGTTCTTTTTCAGCTTTTGGCAAATTTTCTGTCTCTGTTTTCAGTACAGAATTGAATTATCGGGATCAGCGCACAAAACCGACTTAGCGTGCTAGGGCGTTAGCGTCATCGGCTATATATAAATGGGCGTTAATTGGCGTTACTTGATAAACGTCATCTACCTTTATCCGTTTAGTTAATCGTCTTTAAAACCAAATTCTCACCACACATTCAAAGGGAAACTGAAATGTCGCAACCGACGCAAAAGCTGCGATTAGGCGCGTTGATCGCCCTGGTGGTGGGTTCGATGATTGGCGGGGGGATTTTCTCGCTGCCGCAGAACATGGCGGCGCGCGCCGATGCCGGGGCGATTCTGATCGGTTGGGGGATCACGGCCATCGGCATGTTGACCCTGGCGTTCGTCTTTCAGACCCTGGCCAATCGCAAGCCGGAACTGGATTCCGGCGTATACGCCTACGCCAAGGCCGGCTTTGGCGACTACATGGGTTTCTCATCAGCCTGGGGTTACTGGATCAGTGCGTGGCTGGGCAACGTCGGTTATTTCGTGCTGCTGTTCAGCACCCTCGGCTATTTCTTTCCGGTGTTTGGCCAAGGCAATACGCCGATCGCTATTGGCTGCGCGTCGGTGCTGCTGTGGGCCGTGCATTTTTTGGTGATGCGCGGGATCAAGGAGGCGGCGCTGATCAATCAACTGACCACGGTGGCCAAAGTCGTACCGCTAATCATGTTCATCGTTATCGCGGCGGTGGCGTTCAAGGCTGACATTTTTACCCGCGACATCTGGGGCACCAGCAACCCGAATTTCGGCGGGGTAATGGATCAGGTGCGCAACATGATGCTGGTCACCGTGTTCGTGTTCATCGGCATCGAAGGTGCCAGTGTGTACTCGGCGCGGGCGGAGAAACGCAGCGACGTCGGCCGCGCCACGGTGATCGGTTTTATCGGCGTGCTGGCGCTGCTGGTGCTGGTCAACGTGCTGTCGCTGGGGATCATGAGCCAGCCGGAATTGGCCAATCTGCAGAACCCGTCGCTGGCGGCGGTGCTCGAGCACATCGTCGGGCCGTGGGGTGCGTTGCTGATCAGCATTGGCCTGGCGATTTCACTGCTCGGTGCGTTGTTGTCGTGGGCGCTGCTGTGTGCGGAGATTCTCTTCGCCACGGCGAAGGACAAGACCATGCCGGCGTTTCTGAAAAAGGAAAACAAGAATCACGTCCCGGTCAATGCGTTGTGGCTGACCAACGTGATGATCCAGATCTTCCTGTTGATCACGCTGTTTTCGGCGGGCACTTACACCAGTCTGATTTATCTGGCGTCGTCGATGATTCTGGTGCCGTACTTGTGGTCGGCGGCGTACGCGGTTCTGCTCAGCGGGCGTGGCGAAACCTACGAACATGCCTCGGCCGAGCGCACCAAGGATCTGCTGATCGGTGGCATTGCCCTCGGTTACGCGGTGTGGTTGTTGTATGCCGGTGGGGTGAAGTATTTACTGCTGTCGGCGCTGTTGTATGCGCCAGGGGTGATTTTGTTTGCCAAGGCTAAGCGTGAGGCGGGCGAGCCATTGTTCACTCATGTCGAGAAAGGCATTTTCACCTGCGTGATCATCGGCGCGGGGCTGGCGGCGTATGGGTTGTACAGCGGTGTGTTGTCGTTGTGAGGTTGTCGCTTGCGAATGCGCTGCCGTATGACTGGGACGCGATGCTGGGGTTTCTGGCGGCACGGGCGGTGGTCGGGATGGAGGTCGTGGTCGATGGTGTGTATTCACGCAGCATCGGTTTGAACGGGCTTCATGGCACGGTTTCAATTTGGCCTGAGGCAGGGAATGCCTTGGCCGTTGAGCTGGATTTTCCTGATCCGTTGGTGGTGCCCGAGATCGTTGTCAGGTTGCGGCGGATGTTTGATCTGGATGCGGATCTGGCTGTGATGCATGCGCATCTGGCGAATGATCCGTTGCTGGCGCGGTTGATTGCCGAGCGGCCGGGATTACGGATTCCCGGGGCGTGGGATGGCTTGGAGTTGGCGTTTCGCGCGGTGCTCGGGCAGCAGATTACCGTGGTTGCGGCGATTCGGCTGGCGGGGAAACTGGTGGCGCAATATGGCGCGCCGCTGGATTCGGGCGTGCCGGGGCTGACTCACGTGTTTCCCGAGGCGAGCGTGTTGGCGGCGGCAGATCTGGCAACGCTGGGCATGCCGAAAAGTCGCGGGCGGACGCTGTCAGGTGTGGCGCAGGCGTTGCTCGATGAGCCTTCATTGTTTGAACCTAATCGCGAGGGTGGCGTGGCGCGGTTGATGGCGTTGCACGGGATTGGCGAGTGGACGGCGCAGTACATTGCGTTGCGGCAGTTGCGGGATATGGATGGGTTTCCGACCGGCGATGTCGGGTTGTTGCGGGCACTGGAAGTGCTGGAAGGAGAGCGGCCGACAGCGCGGGAATTGTCGTTACGTGCTGAGGCGTGGCGGCCGTATCGGGGGTACGCGGCGCAACTGTTGTGGACATCTTTGAGCCGGGCAGATTGATCATCATCGCTCGGCTTGAAATTGCAGCCCTCACCCCAGCCCTCTCCCGGAGGGAGAGGGGGCCGACCGAGGTGTCTTGCGCTGTCCATCGACCTGAAAGCCCGAGTCGATTATGGATTCAGCGCCAATCGTACAAGTCGGTGAGTCTCTTCAATATCCCCCAATCAGTTCCTCTCCCGGAGGGAGAGTGGGCCGACCGAGGTGTGTTGCGCTATACATCGACCTGCAAGACCGAGTCGATTATGGATTCAGCGGCAATCGTTCAAGTCGGTGAATCTCTCGAATATCCCCCAATCAGTCCCTTTTGCCTGAGGGATAGGGGGCCGACCGTGGTGTCTTGCGCTGCCCATCGAGTTGAAAGACCGAGTTGATCAGGGATTCACCGATATTCGTTCAAGTCGGTGAATCTCTCGAATATCCCCCAATCGGTCCCCTCTCCCTCTGGGAGAGGGTTAGGGTGAGGGGCTTTTAATTCCACCGTGGATGATGAGAACCCAGTTCTGTAGCCGGCAACGCCCAATGAATCGGCGTGCCGCTGATCCTCACCGGTACCTGCAAGCGATGCGCCGGGCCCCACGGGGTCTGTTCCAGAAATGAGCCCTGATCCCGCTCATCTTCCGCCCGCAATACCTCACTCGTACCCGGCCCAGATTCAATCAACAACTTCGCCGTCCGCGCCAGCGACAACCGCGCCGAGCCACCGCGACCCGTGTTCAAACGCTCGGTCAACAGGCGGAGCGCACTCGCCGCCAGCAAATACCCGGTCGCATGATCCAGCGCCTGCACCGGCAACGGCGTCGGTTTGTCTGCCTGCTGCCAGCGCTGCCCGGCCTCGGCGATGCCGCTGCTCATCTGCACCAGACTGTCGAAACCTCGGCGGTTCTGCCACGGGCCGCTCCAGCCGTAAGCGTTGAGGCCAACATCGATCAGGCCCGGCGCGATTTGGCGACGGCGCTCAACGCCGAAACCAAGATTCTCCAGCACATCGGCGCGGTAACCGTGCAGCAGAATGTCAGCGTCTTTCAACAATCCTTCGAACACCGCACGATCAACCGGATCATGCAGGTTCAACCGCGCGCAACGTTTGCCGAGGGTCATTTCCGGAACAACACCGGGCTCATTCCAGGTCGGGGAATCGATGCGCAATACATCGGCGCCAAGGCCAGCGAGTAAACGACTGGCAGTGGGGCCAGCGAGGACACGCGTCAAATCAAGTACCTTGATCCCGGCCAACGGTTGCGCCACCGAGCCTTGCCACGGTTGACTGTGTTCATCCGGCGAATCGAAGAAATGCACCAACGGTTCAGCATTCACCGCCAGCCCCTGCGGATGCGTCTGCCACTGCACCCAACTGCGCATTTCGGCGGCACAACCCTTGGCCTCGACGACCGCTTGCTCCAGATCCGTACTCGCCCATTGCGCGACTTTGGCAGCCATCGCTCCACGGTCGGCGCAGGCACCGAGCACACGTTCAGCGGCGGCGCGGTGATGCGGGGCATTGGTGTGCAGACGGATCCAGCCGTCGCGGGTCTGATAGTCGCCAGCGACGGGATCCCACAGTGGCGGGACTTGCCAGCCGATGGGACGGATTGATGTGGCGAACCAGAACGAGGCCAATCGACGATCGACTTCAACGGCAGGTCGCTGACCGGTCTGCTGCCGGAGCAATTCGCTGACGGCCTGACCGGCCGCGGCGATGCTCGCGCAGGCCAGGTCGGTGACGGCGAATGCCGAAGGCAGGGCGCCCTGTGCGGTGAAGGGAATCGGCGTGTGCGGCAAGCCGAGTGCGGCTTGAATGGACGTGAGCAGATCAGTCATCGAAGGCCCTCCGGAAGAGAGGGCGAAGAGGTCATCACATTCAACATCATCATTGAATGGCAGACCGCATTCGCGAGCAAGCTCGCTCCCACAGGGTTCAACGGTGTGGCTTAGACGCGGAACTGATCCATCAATTTCATCTGCTGACTGGCCAGGGCATTGAGCTGACTGCTGATCGCCGCCGACTCAGTGGCTTGTCCGGTCAGCGTCTCGGTGACGGTGCGAATCGCCGAGACATTGCGATTGACCTCTTCGGCCACCGCACTTTGCTGCTCGGCCGCACTGGCAATCTGCAGGTTCATGTCACTGATCACCGTCACCGCGTCGCTGATCTTGCCCAGTGCATCGACCGCCTGACGAATCTGCCCGGCGTTGTTGTGCGCCTGGGTCTGGCTCGAATGCATGGTCGCGACCACGCCACGCGTTCCCGTCTGAATGCGCTCGATCACGATGCGAATTTCTTCCACCGAATCCTGCGTACGTTTGGCCAGGTTGCGCACCTCGTCGGCAACCACCGCGAAACCACGACCGCTCTCACCGGCACGGGCCGCTTCGATCGCTGCGTTGAGGGCGAGCAGGTTGGTCTGTTCGGCGATGCTGCGGATCACTTCCAGCACCGAGCCGATCTGCTCGCTGTTGACTGCTAACGCTTCAACTTCGGTCACGGCTTTGCTGACTTCGTCGGCCAGTTGATTGATGTCGCGGGTGCTGCGCTCAATGATCGACATGCCGTCCTTGGCCGACTGGTCGGCACCTTTCGCGGCATTGGCCGCGTTGGAGGCGCTGTTGGCGACGTCGTGGGCGGTGGCGCTCATTTCGTTGGAGGCGGTGGCGACCTGGTCGATCTCGCGGAATTGCACCTGCATGCCTTCACTGGTCTGGCGGGCGATCTCCGAAGACTGGTCGGCGGTGCCGCGTGCTTCGGTGATGCTCTGTTTGATCTGTGCGATGGTCGGTTGCAGCTTGTCGAGGAAGCGGTTGAACCAGTTAACCAGTTCGCCCAGCTCATCCTGCTTGCTGTAGTTCAGGCGTTGGGTCAGATCGCCCTCGCCGCTGGCGATGTTCTTCAGCATCTCGGCAACGCTATTGATCGGCCGGGTGACGCCGGACGCGGTCAGCCAGATCAGCAGCAGACCGACCAGACCGGCGACCACGGCAACCAGCAGCGCAGTGATCACACCGGTTTCCTGAGCATCATCGAGCACTGCTTGCAGCTTGACCGAGTCAGCCAGCAGCACTTGTTTCGGCAGGTCGATGACCACGCCCCAGGCGCGCGAGTTGCCAATCGGATCGACTGGGTAAACGGCGCGAATCAAATCACCTTGTTCAAGAATCTTCGGTGTGCCGCTGCTGACCAGTTGCAGCAGGTCCTTGCCGTCGGCGCCGAGGGTGTCACTGATCTTTTTGCCGACCTTGCTTGCGTCCGAACTGTCGGCAGCGAGCACACCGCTACCGGAGACAATCAACATGTGCCCGGCGTTGTTGAACAGGCTGCGCTGGGAATCCACGGCCGCCGCTTGCAGGGCGTCGAGGGCGATGTCGACACCGACCACGCCGATGGCTTTGCCGTCGACAATCAACGGCACGGAAATGGTCGTCATGAGCATTTCCTTGCCACCGACAGTGTCGGCATACGGATCGAGCAGGCAGGTGCGCTTGTTGTCGCGAGGGCAGGTGTACCAACTGTTGTAGGGCGTGCCACTGACGCTGAGGGTGGTTTTGGTCAGGTCTTCTTCGACCATGATGGTGTTCAGCGAGGCGCCGGCGGCGCGGCTCCAGTAGGTGGCGAAGCGCCCGGCTTCGTTGGATTGGCGGGCGGCGTCGTTGACGAACTCGCTGTCCTTGCCGTCGAGGCCGTTGGGTTCAAAGGCGAGCCAGATGCCGAGCACTTTGTCGTTGCGCTCAAAAGCGGTTTTCAGGCTCAGGTTCAACTCTTCACGCAAGGCGCCGGCGTCCAGCGAACGCTTGGCGGCCATGACACGCATGTCCTTGATCTGATCCGCTACGGCAGTGATCACCGTCAGGCTTTCGCCGAAGGTTTTCTGCACCCGCACCGCTTGTTCGGCGGCTTTGGCTTGCAACAGATTCTGCACACTGGCGGTGAGCAACTGGTTACTGGAGTTGCTGACCAGTTCGTCGTTCTGGTTGGTCTGGTAAATGTTCATGCCGACGATCAGCGCGACCACACCGAGCAGGCACAGGCCGGAGAGCAGGACGATTTTCAGGCGAATGGACAGAGAGTCGAACATGGGGCGATCTCGCGAATGAATAAACGGGTGGCATTCGGGCAGGAGCTACCCGGTTCGCCAAATCCATTCAGCGCCATTCAATGCTCATCGGCGCGGGAGCAGAGGGCATGAGTCGCGTGCCGACGAACGGTCAGCGCTAAACGTTTGCGCAGGGGAAAGTGCTGAAAAGGGGATTAATTACAGGGATGTTTCAGTGTGAAGACGGGTCAGTGCAGACCCGAATGGATTCCGGGCGCGACCAGATCCACAGATTGCCCAGGCTCATTCCGGCAATCGCCAGATAAACCGGCCAGCCGTGATCGAGCATCACCAGCATCAACGTGGCGCACAGCAACATGCTTACCGTGGCGCTGACCTTGGCCTTGCGCGCGATGATCTTGCCGTTGCGCCAGTTGCTGAGGATCGGCCCGAACAGCCGGTGGTTTTCCAGCCAGGCACTCAGGCGCGGCGAGCTGCGGGTTGCGGCCCAGGCGGCGAGAAGGATGAACTCGGTGGTCGGCAGGCCGGGCACGACGATGGCGATCAGGCCGATGCCGAGGCTGACGTAGGCCAAGAGGCCGAACAGCACGCGGGCGAGTTTCGAGGAGGCGGGTTGCGGCATGGGCTCGGGATTGCTGTGAGGCGAGATGGGGATTCTACAGACTTGCGCTGTTCCCATGTGGGAGCGAGCTTGCTCGCGAAAGCGGTAGGTCAGTCACATCAGTGTTGAATGTGCCGCCGTCTTCGCGAGCAAGCTCGCTCCCACAGGGTTTTGTGGTGTTTTGGGGATCAGGCCATTTCGGCTTCGGTGGCGTAAGCCTGTTCCAGCAACACGGTGAAGCGGTTGAACGCGTCGATCGCGCCTTGTTCGACTTCGGCTTCTTCTTCGGCAGTGAACTGCAGCGAGTCGAGGGTACGCACAAAGCTTTTCCAGCCTTCCGCACGGCCACCTTCAGGCTCGCCGAGGTGACGGGCGCCAAAGGTTTCGCTCAGCTCCAGCGCCACGGCGCGTTTGATCAGGAACGCCGCACCGAGCTTCGAACCTTCGGAGACAAAGAGCCAGCCCAGTGCGCGAGCCTTGCTCGGGTTTTTCACCGCGCCCGCCACCGGTGTCGGCACTTCAGTGTCGAGATCGGCGAGGTCAGCCTTGGCCGCTTCGGCGCGGCAACGGGCCGGCAGATCCGGGACGATGGCGGTCAGTTCGGCGTCGTTATACAGATCGACCAGTTCCGACTGGAACAGGTACTGCGCGACGACAAAACGGGCGAAATTGGCGCGGGTCTCGAACGGCGCGTGTGCCTTCACCAGTGCATCGAGTTTGCTGTGCGGCTCATGGGTGATCTGGTTCAAGCGTTGTGAACGCAGGGCTTTTTCCGAAGTGGTCATGACATGTCCTTGATAAAAGAGGCGCTTGATAACGAGACGAACAAGACGCTGTGCAAGCGTAAAAAAACTCACGGCGCGGTGCCTGAACACGCGCCGTGAGGTTCGCCGGATCAGATGTCCCAGATCAGATTGATCGCGAAGTTGCGGCCCGGTTGGGTCAGTCGATCGAGGTTGGCCGGCTGTGTCACCGAAGCTTCGCCGACGCTGTCGTAACCGCGCACGTCATCCCACAGCCAGTATTTCTTGTCGGTCAGGTTGTAGATGCCGCCGCTGACGGTGACGTCGTCGGTGACTTTGTAATACCCGGCCAGATCAAGAATGCCGAAGCCCGGGGTTTTGAACTGGCTGCTGACGCCATCCGGCGACTTGAAGTTGCTGTCGTCGACGCGATCCTTTTTCTTCACCACCGTCCAGCTCAGCAGGCCGCCGTAGTTGTCCTGGTCGTAACCCAGACCGAACACGCCGGTCAGCGGGTTGACGCTGTTGAGCGGCTCGCCGTTGTCGTTGTTGCGACCGTAGGCGTAGGCAATCGAGCCTTGGGTATACAGGCCTTGCGGTGCGCCGAACGCATCCAGATTCAGACGACCTTTGACTTCCGCACCTTTGATGGTGGCGTGTTTGATGTTGGCCGACTGGAAGGTCAGCTCGTTGCGGCCCGGGGTCACGGCGTCTTCGTTGATGAAGTCGCGGTACTTGTTATAGAACACCGCCACGTCGAACGAGCCGTGTTCGAAGTTGCCGCGCAGACCGGTTTCGTAGCTTTTGCTTTTTTCCGGTTCGAGGTCCGGGTTCGGCGCCACGCTGTAGCCGGTGGTAGTGTTTTCGAAGCGGCCGTACAGGGCTTTCGCGGTCGGGGTGCGGAAGCCTTCAGCGTACTGACCGTACCAGGTGTAGTTCTCGGTCAGGGCGTAGGTCAGGCCGAATTTCGGCGAGACTTTGTGCCAGGTTTTGTTCTCGTCGCTGAGTGTGCCTTGGCCATCCGCTGCCACGGTGTTAAGGAACTCCTGGGTGATGTGCGGCTTGAGCTGGGTGTAGTCGTAGCGCAGGCCCGGCAGGAAGGTCCAGTTGTTCCAGCTGATCTGATCCTGAGCGAACACGCTGTAGGTGTTGATGGTCGGGTCCGGGAAGTCGGTGGCTTTGGCCAACACGTCAGCGGTGCTGGTTGCACCGATGGCGCTGCAGCCGCGACCGACGGCCAGGCAAGTGCCGTCGCCGCTGCGCGAACCGGTGACCTTCTGTTGCTTGAGGGTGGTGCCGTAAGTCAGTACGTGATCGGTGTTTCCAATGGCGAACGCCTTGTCCAGTTGGGCATCGAAGACCCATTGTTTCTCTTCGTAAATGGTGTCGCGAGTACGCAGCACCTTACGGGTGATCGGGTAGTAGAACTCGGTGGTGCTCTGGTCGGTCTTGGCGATCTGGTGGTTGAGGCTCCACTTCACGTTGTCGACCAGCAGGCTGTCGAGGGCGAACGAGTGCTCGATGCCGAAACGCTCACGGGTGATGGTGTCGTTGCCGGTGCGCCACTGGTACATGCCGCCGGGCAGCACGCTGTCGGGGATGGTCGGGGCGCCGTTGAAGTACGGGCCGCCGTAAGCACTCTTCTGATCGGTGTCGCGATCATCCTTGTACTTTTCGTAGGTCAGGCCCAGACGCGAATCTTCGTTGTAGTTCCAGCCGATCTTGGCCAGCACGTTGTAGGCGTTGACGTCTTCCGGGTTGGCGGCGGTGCGCTCAAGGCCAGTGCCATTGTTGCTGCCGTAGGAATCGGTTTCGTGACCGTCGCGCTGGCTGTAGTGCAGCAAGCCGTCGAACTGGTCGGCACGGCCGGCGACGGTGGCGGACTTCAGCCAGCTGTCATCGGCGGAGCTGTAACCGGTTTTCAGGCGCGCACCGACGTCTTTGCCCGGCTTGATGATGTCGTCGGCATCAAGGGTGTAGTAGCTGACGGCGCCGCCGATGGCGTTGCTGCCGTACAGCACCGAGGCCGGGCCACGGAGAATTTCCACGCGCTTGACGATTTCCGGGTCAACGTAATTGCGCTGGGTCTTGGCATACGGGCCGTTGAAAAAACCATCCGGGACTTCGACGCCATCCACCTGAGTCAGGATGCGGTCGCCGTCGATGCCGCGAATGTTATAGCCGCTGATGCCGCCGCGGGTGCCGGCGCCGCCGACGGAAACACCCGGTTCGTAGCGGACCAGATCCTTGATGGTGTTGACGTTGTTGCGGTCCAGATCCTGACGGGTCTGCACGGTGACAGTGGCCGGCACGCTGTTGACCGACTGCTCCTGACGGGTGGCGCTGATGGTCACCTGATCGAGATTGAGCGTGCCGCTGGCGTTGCGCTTTTCCAGCACGACGTTGTTGTTGCTGATTTTGCGGAAGCTCAGGTTGGTCCCCACCAACAGGCGCTCCAGGGCTTTTTCCGGTGGCAGCGAGCCACGCACGCCCGGCGACGACACGCCCTGACCCAGTTCTGCCGGCAAGCCGACTTGCCAACCGGTCACGGCGGTGAAGGCATTGAGCGCCGACACCAGCGGCTGCTGACCGATGGCGAACGAGTAATCGCCCATGTTGCGCGTCGGTTGCTCGGTAGCCGCCATCAGCGGTGCAGAACCGGCCATCAGGATGGCAGCGGTCAGCAGCGACAGCACGCGGGAAGGGGAGGAGGTCTGGCGGGTAAGGCGTGAGGACATCGATAGCGCTCCGTGTCGCACGAATCTTTATAGGGGCTGATTGGCTTCGCGTGTTGCGAATCAATTGCATTGGCTATAACGAGACGTACTGACGTTGGCTATCGAGTAAAAATAATTCTCATTTAGTTCAGGATGACCAAGGCGGGGAATTCTTTCAGTTGCGCCGAGGTGATGTGAGCGAGGGAACGGACCACGTCGAGCGGCTGGTCGAGTCGGTAATTGCCGGTTACGGCGACGTCGGCCAACTGCTCGTTGGTGTTGATGATCCAGCCCGGATAGTAGCGGCGCAATTCGGCCAGCACCTGATTCAGCGGGCAGTTCTCGAACACCAAGCGACCCTGCACCCACGCCAGATCGGTGTTGGCGTCGAGTTTGGCCGGACGGTCGAAACCGTTGGGGCCGATACGAATACTTTCACCCGCCGTCAGACGTACGCGAGCGTCGTTATGCGTTGCCTGCAGATCGACATCGCCGCGCTGCACGTTAACCTGCGCCACGCCATCGAGATAACGCACGGCAAATGCGGTATCGCGCACGCTGGCGCGAACCGGACCGGCGTCGATTTCCAAGGGTTGGCTGCGGCCACTGGCAATCTCGAAAAACGCTTCGCCCTGGTATAGCCGCGCGACACGTTTTTGATCGTTGATGGTGCTGGAAAACGCTGAATTGGTATTGAGCAGGACTTTCGAGCCGTCCTCCAGTTGCAGACGCTGGCGCTCGCCGACCACGGTCAGATGATCGGCCTGAATGCGCATCGGCAAATTGCTGAAACTGAACAAACCGAGGATCAGCACGGCGGCAGTGGCCAGTGGTTTCCAGTGCGGACGCAGACGCTTGAGAAAAGTGACCTTCGCAGGTTTGGCCGCCAGGCTTTGCGCGCACTGGGCGACTTGCGGGCCATCCCAGATCGCCTGGGCCTTGGCGAACGCTTCGGCATTCAACGGATCGGCCGCCAGCCAGGCATGAAACTGCCGGGTCTGCTCCTCGTCCGGGCTGCCGAGCACGATGAGCCAGTCGAGTGCCTGGTCCATTGCGTTGGCAGCGTCCTGCACCGAATCCGGCGAAGGCGAGCGGTGGGTGTCAGTCACGGTGTTTCCTCGGCAGTGTCTGCGCACGGCTGTTTTTTTAAGTGAAGCGTAAAAGTCGGGCAAGGGTAACAAAGCCCGATGATCCGTGCAGTCGATCCTGGCACTTACAGAAAAGGCCTACGACCTCAGTCGCCATTCAGACGCTCGGCGACGCCGATACAAATGCTCATGATCAGCTTCAGTTCTTTTTGCACGGTGCTGAGGGAAACATTCAGCTCATCGGCGATTTCCTGATAACTGTTTCCGTGCAAACGGCTGAGGATGAAAATCTGTTGCTGGCGGGGGCTGAGTTGACTGAGGCTCACGTTCAGGCGCTCCAGCATCTGTTCGGCGTGGGCGGCGTCTTCGGCGCTGCTGGCAGGGGCGGCGACGCTGTGCACGACATCCTGCGGCACATCATCGACCATGGTTCGCGAATGGATCTTGCGCGCACGCAAGTGATCCAGCGCCAGATTGCGCGCGGTCTGGAAGACAAAAGGTTCGAGGTGATCGATGGCCCGCTCGCTCAACGCCCGCGTCACACGCAGGTAGGTCTCCTGCAACAGGTCTTCAGCGGTGCTGTGATTGTTGACCATCCGTTCCAGCGTACGCAGCAAGGATGTGCGCTGGGTGAGGAAAACGTGGTTGAAGCGCGATTGACTCACGGGAGGACCTGATCGATTTCAAGCGAATGATAATGCTTATCATCTAGTCGAATGGTCAAGTGTTGATTTCAAATTGAAATCGAAACCCTGTGGGAGCGAGCTTGCTCGCGAAGGCGTAGTGTCAGCCAATTCAACTAGCGACTGACCCACCGCTTTCGCGAGCAAGCTCGCTCCCACAGGGATAGGGGGATTACTTGAGATTATTCGGCGTTACACAGCGCCAGGCAGTTATCCAGCATGCGATTGGAGAAGCCCCACTCGTTGTCATACCACGCCAATACCTTCAGCAGTTTGCCGCTGGACTTGGTGTGGTTGGCGTCGAAGATCGACGACAGCGGATTGTGGTTGAAGTCGCTGGACACCAGCGGCAGGGTGTTGAAGCCGAGAATCTTCGAATGTTGGCTCGCAGCTTTCATCAGCGCGTTGACTTCCTCGGCGCTGGCTTCTTTTTTCAGCTGCACGGTCAGGTCCACCAGCGACACATTGATCACCGGCACGCGCACGGCCATGCCGGTCAGTTTGCCCGCCAGTTCTGGCAGCACCAGGCCCACGGCTTCAGCAGCGCCGGTCTTGCTCGGGATCATGTTCTGCGTGGCCGAGCGCGCGCGGTACGGGTCGGTGTGATAGACGTCAGTGAGGTTCTGATCGTTGGTGTAGGCGTGAATGGTGGTCATCAGACCGCTTTCGATCCCCAGCTCGCGGTGCAGCACTTGCGCCACTGGCGCCAGGCAGTTGGTGGTGCACGAAGCGTTGGAGATGATCTGGTGCGACTGGCGCAGAATGTCGTGGTTCACACCATATACAACCGTGGCGTCGGCACCTTTGGCCGGCGCCGAGATGATCACTTTGCGCGCGCCGGCAGTAATATGCGCGGCCGCTTTGGCGCGATCGGTAAAGAGACCGGTGCATTCGAACACCACATCAATCTTTTCCGCCGCCCATGGCAATTCGGCCGGGTTGCGAATCGCGCTGACCGCAATGCGGTCGCCGTTGACGGTCAGACTTTCGTTGTCATGCTCGACCTGAGCGTCGAACGTGCCGTGAACGGTGTCGTATTTGAGCAGATGAGCATTGATCGAGCTGTCGCCCAGATCATTGATGGCGACGATCTGCAGATCCTGTCGATAGCCTTGGGTATACAGTGCGCGCAGGACATTACGGCCGATGCGGCCAAAACCATTGATTGCGATTCGAAGAGTCATGGAACAGCGCCGCCGTCGTTTTGTTGTTGGAATTACAAGATTATTCGCATAAAAATAGAAAACAAGCCTTTTTAGTGGCAATATTTTGTTTTATCTACAACGAGTGACCTGAATCAACTGGTCCGAATGGTCAAAAAAGCCGTCTGTCATTCCAACAACAACGGCGTTTGATCAGCATAGACAATCAGGTCGCCACATCCGTTAGCCTGGAGTTCTACACATGCATCCCCGCGTCCTTGAGGTCACCGAACGGCTTATCGCCCGCAGCCGCGCCACGCGTCAGGCTTACCTTGCACTGATTCGCGGCGCCGCCACCGACGGGCCGATGCGCGGCAAGCTGCAATGCGCCAACTTCGCCCACGGCGTGGCCGGTTGCGGCAGCGAAGACAAGCACAGCCTGCGGATGATGAACTCGGCGAACATCGCCATTGTTTCTTCGTATAACGACATGCTCTCGGCGCACCAGCCGTACGAAGTGTTCCCGGAACAAATCAAGAATGCCCTGCGCGAAATCGGCTCGGTCGGCCAGTTCGCTGGCGGTACGCCGGCGATGTGCGACGGTGTGACCCAAGGCGAGCCGGGCATGGAACTGAGCCTGCCGAGTCGCGAAGTGATCGCCATGTCGACCGCCGTGGCGCTGTCGCACAACATGTTCGACGGCGCACTGATGCTCGGCATCTGCGACAAGATCGTGCCGGGCCTGATGATGGGGTCGCTGCGTTTCGGTCACCTGCCGACGATTTTCGTCCCGGGTGGGCCGATGGTCTCGGGGATTTCCAACAAGGAAAAAGCCGACGTCCGTCAGAAGTACGCCGAAGGCAAAGCCACCCGCGAAGAGCTGCTGGAATCGGAGATGAAGTCCTACCACAGCCCGGGTACCTGCACCTTCTACGGCACCGCCAACACCAACCAGTTGCTGATGGAAGTCATGGGCCTGCACTTGCCGGGCGCCTCTTTCGTCAACCCGAACACGCCGCTGCGTGATGCGCTGACCCGCGAAGCCGCGCACCAAGTCACGCGTCTGACCAAGCAGAACGGCAACTTCATGCCGATCGGTGAAATCGTCGACGAGAAGTCGCTGGTCAACTCGATTGTTGCGCTGCACGCCACCGGCGGCTCGACCAACCACACCCTGCACATGCCGGCCATCGCCATGGCAGCAGGTATTCAACTGACCTGGCAGGACATGGCCGACCTCTCCGAAGTCGTGCCGACCCTGAGTCACGTTTACCCGAACGGCAAAGCCGACATCAACCACTTCCAGGCAGCGGGCGGCATGTCGTTCCTGATCCGCGAACTGCTCGGCGCCGGGCTGTTGCACGAAGACGTCAACACCGTGCTCGGCCACGGCTTGAGCCAGTACACCAAAGAGCCGTTCCTCGATAACGGCCAGTTGGTATGGCGCGAAGGCCCGACGGACAGCCTCGACGAAAACATTCTGCGTCCAGTGGCGCGTGCGTTCTCGGCGGAGGGTGGTCTGCGCGTAATGGAGGGCAACCTCGGTCGCGGTGTGATGAAGGTTTCTGCGGTCGCGTTGGAAAACCAGATCGTCGAAGCGCCAGCCATGGTGTTCCAGGATCAGCAGGACTTGGCCGATGCATTCAAGGCCGGTTTGCTGGAGAAGGATTTTGTCGCCGTGATGCGCTTCCAGGGCCCGCGTTCCAATGGCATGCCGGAACTGCACAAGATGACGCCGTTCCTCGGCGTGCTGCAGGATCGCGGCTTCAAAGTCGCCCTGGTGACCGACGGGCGGATGTCCGGCGCCTCGGGGAAAATCCCCGCAGCGATTCACGTCAGCCCGGAAGCTTATGTCGGTGGCGCTTTGGCGCGCGTGCAAGAGGGCGATATCATCCGCGTCGATGGCGTCAAAGGCACCTTGGAACTGAAGGTCGACGCCGCCGAATTTGCAGCGCGCGAACCCGCCAAAGGCCTATTGGGCAACAACATCGGCAGCGGGCGCGAACTGTTTGGCTTCATGCGCATGGCCTTCAGCTCGGCGGAGCAGGGCGCCAGCGCCTTCACTTCTGCCCTGGAGACGCTTAATTGAAACTGGCTTTGGTCGGTGACATCGGAGGCACCAACGCGCGGTTTGCGTTGTGGAAAAACCAGCAACTGGAATCGGTTCAGGTGCTGGCCACGGCCGACCATGCCAGCCCGGAGGAGGCAATCAGCCTCTATCTGAGCGGGCTCGGTCTGGCGCCGGGTTCGATCGGTTCGGTGTGCTTGTCCGTGGCAGGTCCGGTCAGTGGTGATGAATTCAAATTCACCAACAATCACTGGCGCTTGAGTCGCACAGCGTTCTGCAAAACCTTGCAGGTCGAGCAGTTGTTGCTGGTCAACGACTTCTCGGCGATGGCGCTGGGCATGACCCGTTTGCAGCCCGGCGAATTCCGCGTGGTCTGCGAGGGCACGCCGGAGCCGTTGCGCCCGGCGGTGGTGATCGGCCCGGGCACAGGCCTTGGCGTCGGCACCTTGCTCGATCTTGGTGAGGGACGTTTCGCGGCGTTGCCGGGCGAGGGCGGGCATGTTGATTTGCCGTTGAGCAGCCCGCGTGAAACGCAGCTGTGGCAGCACATCCACAACGAAATCGGCCATGTCAGCGCCGAAACTGCGTTGAGCGGCGGTGGATTGCCACGGGTTTACCGGGCGATCTGTGCGGTGGATGGGCACGAGCCAACGCTTGATACCCCGGAAGCGATCACGGCGGCCGGTCTTGCGGGTGATCCGATTGCCCTGGAAGTGCTGGAGCAGTTCTGCTGCTGGCTCGGCCGTGTGGCGGGTAATAACGTGCTGACTACCGGGGGCCGAGGTGGGGTTTACATCGTTGGTGGTGTCATTCCCCGGTTTGCCGATTTCTTCCTCGAAAGCGGTTTTGCCCGCAGCTTTGCTGACAAAGGCTGCATGAGCGATTACTTCAAAGGCATCCCGGTGTGGCTGGTGACAGCGCCGTATTCCGGACTGATGGGCGCGGGTGTGGCTCTGGAACAGGCAGGCTGAAGCGTGAGATCGTTCCCATGCTCCGCGTGGGAATGCAGCCCGTGACGCTCCGCGTCACTGGACGCGGAGCGTCCCCAGAGGCATTCCCACGCAGAGCGTGGGAACGATCAGCGTGGGAACGATCGGTTCATCAGGCATAATCCGCCCCAATTCCAACAACAAGGATGCCTTCGAAGTGAGCTCAGTCAACAAGTCGATATTGTTGGTCGATGACGACCAGGAAATACGCGAGTTGCTGGAAACCTACCTGACCCGCGCCGGGTTTCAGGTACGGGCCACCGCCGACGGTGCCAGTTTCCGTCAGGCCCTCAACGAGGCGCCGAGCGATCTGGTGATCCTCGATGTCATGCTGCCCGACGAAGACGGCTTCAGCCTGTGCCGTTGGGTGCGTCAGCATCCGCGTCAGGCGCAGGTGCCGATCATCATGCTCACCGCCAGTTCCGACGAAGCCGACCGCGTGATCGGTCTGGAACTTGGCGCCGACGACTACCTCGGCAAACCCTTCAGCCCCCGCGAACTGCAAGCGCGCATCAAGGCATTGCTGCGGCGTGCGCAATTTGGACAGGAGCGCAGTGGCAGCGACGTGCTGGCCTTTGACGAGTGGCGGCTGGACATGGTCAGCCATCGCCTGTTTCACACCGATGGCGAAGAAGTAATTCTCTCCGGTGCCGACTTCGCCCTGCTGAAACTGTTCCTCGATCACCCGCAGGAAATCCTCGACCGCGACACCATCGGCAACGCCACCCGTGGTCGCGATTTGATGCCGCTCGATCGCATCGTCGACATGGCCGTCAGCCGTTTGCGCCAACGCCTGCGCGACACGGAAAAACCGCCACGGCTGATTCGTACCGTGCGCGGCAGTGGCTACCAACTGGCAGCCAACGTGGTTGCCGGCAATGGTCACTGAGTCGCTGCGCAAATTCGCCGCCAAAGTGCCGATGCCGCGCTCGCTGCTCGGGCGGATGTTGCTGCTGACGTTGCTCGCGGTGCTGTTCGCGCAGACCTTGTCGAGCGTGATCTGGGTCTCGCAACTGCGCGCTACGCAGCTCGAAGGCCTGGTCACCAGCGCCCGCAGCCTCGCCCATTCGATGACCGCCAGCGTCAGTTACTTCCGCTCGTTGCCGGTGGCTTATCGGCCATTGGTGCTCGACCAATTGCGCAGCATGGGCGGCACGCGATTCGTGGTGACGCTCAACGATAAGCCGTTGGGCATGGACGTGCTGCCGGTGACGCCGCGTAAAGCGGCGGTGATGAAAGCGGTCGACGAAGTGCTGCGTCAGACGCTCGGTAATGACACGGATATTTCGGTGACCTTTGTCAGCCCCGAAGATCTGCGGATTTTCAACGCCGGGCTGAAGCTTGATGAGCTGCCGCGCTCTTGGGCGCATTACGCGTTGACTCTGGAACCGGTGAACCCACCCGTGCTGGTCACGCAGATTCAAATGGCCCCGGGCGAATGGCTGTACATCGCCTCGCTGTTGCCGGAGCCGTACACCAGTCTTGAAGAGCAAGGCCTGCCGTCGCAGCAGGTGTGGTTCATCGTCCTCACCAGCGGATTCCTGCTGCTGTTTATCGGCCTGCTGGTGCATTGGCAGAGCCGGCCGCTCAAGCGTCTGGCGCGGGCGGCGCGGGATTTGTCGCTGGGTGCCGACGTCGAGCCCGTGGCCGAGGGCGGCGGCAGTGAAGTGGTGGAAGTGGGGCGCGCGTTCAACACCATGCGCGAGCGCATCAGCCGTTACCTGACCGAGCGCAGCCAGTTGTTCAGCGCGATCTCCCATGACCTGCGCACGCCGATTACCCGATTGCGCTTGCGCGTCGAATTGCTTGAAGACGAACAGCTGCAGGCCAAGTTCGGCCGTGATCTGGATGAGTTGGAACTGCTGGTCAAAGGCGCGCTGCAATGTGTGAAGGACACCGACATCCACGAGAACATCGAGCCGGTGGACTTGAACCACGTGCTCGACTGTCTGGTGGAGCCGTATCTGGCGCCGCACGGCAATGGCCGCGTGACGCAGCAGGGCAAGGCGCTGGCGGCTTATCCGGGCAAACCGCTGGCGTTGAAGCGCTGCATCGGTAACCTGATCGACAATGCGTTGAAGTACGGGCAAAACGCGCATTTGCACATCGACGACGATGAGCGCGCGTTTGTTCTGCACGTCGACGATGAAGGGCCGGGTGTTCCAGAGCAGCGGCTGGAGCAAGTGTTCGAACCGCACTTCCGTCTGGCGGGGCAGCAGCAGGGTTATGGCTTGGGGTTGGGCATCGCGCGCAATATTGCCCACAGCCATGGTGGGGAAGTGACGCTGCAGAATCTGCGTGAGGGTGGGTTGCGGGTGACCCTGCAATTGCCGCGTTCGGCGGATTGAGTCAAAAGCTTTCCCTCACCCTAGCCCTCCCGAAACGTCGGACCGCCCAGAGGGAGAGGGGGACTGATCGGGGGATGCTGAAGAGATACGCCGCCCTGACTGTACAACGCCGAATCCATAATCGACTCGGTATTTCAGGTCGGCGGAAAGCTTATTACACCTCGGTCGGCCCCCTCTACCTCTGGGAGAGGGCTGGGGTGAGGGCTGCTCTTTGTCACGGACCGGTGACAAACCCCGCCCCCTTCGTTACAAGACCTCCCCAGCCCGTTGTTTAGACTCCCCCGCAGTCATAACAACAAAAAAGGCCACCCATGGATCTCTTCCAACCCGGCTTCAGCAGTTGGCTGAACGCCCCTGCCCACCAGCAATGGCTCGCCGCCGAAGGCCTGCGCCTGCTGGATTTCGCCAAGGCATCGAAACTGCCTGAAGGCTTCGGCAACCTCGACGAACGCGGCCGTCTGCCAGCGAACGCACAAGCCGAAACCATGAACACCGCGCGCATGACCCACAGCTTCGCCATGGCCCACATTCAGGGCTTGCCGGGTTTTGCCGAACTAATCGATCACGGCATTGCTGCCTTGCGCGGGCCGTTGCGTGATGCCCTGCACGGTGGCTGGTTTGCGGTCGCCGAACACCGCGATGACAACACCGGCAAGAACGCCTATCTGCATGCCTTCGTTGCGCTTGCGGCCAGCTCTGCGGTGGTCGCACAACGTCCTGGCGCCCAGGCGTTGCTGGATGACGCCGTCGACATCATCGACACGTATTTCTGGAGCGAAGAAGAGGGCGCCATGCGCGAATTCTTCAATCGCGACTGGAGCGAAGAAGAAGCCTATCGCGGCGCCAACAGCAACATGCACGCGACCGAAGCGTTCCTTGCGCTGGCCGATGTCACTGAAGATCCGCGCTGGTTGATTCGCGCGCAACGCATCGTCGAACGCGTCATTCACGGGCACGCCGCCGCCAACGGTTACATGGTCATCGAGCACTTCGACCGCGACTGGCAGCCACTACGCGAATACAACCACGACAATCCCGCTGACGGCTTCCGCCCTTACGGCACCACGCCGGGCCACGGTTTCGAATGGGCGCGGCTGCTGCTGCACCTCGAAGCTGCGCGGGTGCAAGCCGGCATGCTCACGCCCGGTTGGCTCGCCACCGATGCGCAAAAACTGTTCGAGAACAATTGCCGCAACGGTTGGGATGTCGATGGTCTGCCGGGCATCGTCTACACCCTCGACTGGGACAACAAAGCCGTCGTTCGCCATCGCCTGCATTGGACGCACGCCGAGGCCAGTGCCGCTGCCAGCGCCTTGCTCAAACGCACCGGCGATGCGCAATACGAAACCTGGTACCGGCTGTTCTGGGAATTCTGCGAAGTGAATTTCATCGACCGTTGCAACGGTAGCTGGCATCACGAACTCAACCCGCAAAACCTGCCAAGTGCCGATATCTGGCCGGGCAAACCCGATCTGTATCACGCCTGGCAAGCCGTGCTGATCCCTCGTCTACCCTTGTCACCGAGTATGGCAACGGCTCTGGCGCAGTTGTCCCAGAGCGTTGTCATGTGACCAATCATGTAACCATGTAGTGACATTCGCGCGTCCCTTCGTTACCTGCGAAGGGAAACGTCCTGTTTAAACTCCTGTGCAGCGCAAGCACCAGACTTGCATGCATAACAACAAGAAAGGTACATCTCAGATGAATGCGATTTCTCGCCTCGCTACTGTCATTTCTGTCGCCTCCCTGTTCCCGCTCGCAATTCTGCCTCTCAGTGTTTCTGCTGCCGAATCCAAAGGTTCGGTCGAAGTCGTGCATTGGTGGACGTCCGGTGGCGAAAAAGCTGCCGTTGATGTGCTCAAGGCCCAAGTCGAAAAAGACGGTTTCACCTGGAAAGACGGCGCTGTCGCCGGTGGTGGCGGTGCAACGGCCATGACCGTGCTGAAAAGCCGCGCAGTCGCCGGCAACCCGCCTGGCGTTGCCCAGATCAAAGGCCCGGACATCCAGGAATGGGCGTCGACCGGTCTGCTCGACACTGACGTGTTGAAAGACGTCGCCAAGTCGGAAAAGTGGGACAGCCTGCTCGACAAGAAAGTCTCCGATACCGTGAAGTACGACGGTGATTACGTGGCCGTGCCGGTGAACATTCACCGTGTGAACTGGCTGTGGATCAACCCGGAAGTGTTCAAGAAAGCCGGGATCACCAAGAACCCGACCACCCTCGAAGAATTCTATGCCGCTGGCGACAAGCTGAAGGCTGCGGGCTTCATCCCGCTGGCCCACGGCGGTCAGCCTTGGCAGGACAGCACCGTGTTCGAAGCCGTGGTGCTCTCGGTCATGGGTGTCGATGGCTACAAGAAAGCCCTGGTTGACCTGGACAATGCCGCGCTGACCGGCCCGGAAATGGTCAAGGCACTGACCGAGCTGAAGAAAGTCGCGACCTACATGGACGCTGACGGCAAAGGTCAGGACTGGAACCTGGAAGCGGCCAAGGTCATCAACGGCAAGGCCGGCATGCAGATCATGGGTGACTGGGCCAAGTCCGAATGGACCGCCGCCAAGAAAGTCGCCGGCAAGGATTACGAGTGCGTAGCCTTCCCGGGCACCGACAAGGCGTTCACCTACAACATCGACTCGCTGGCCGTGTTCAAGCAGAAGGACGCAGGTACCGCGGCCGGTCAGCAGGACATCGCCAAAGTCGTGCTGGGTGAAAACTTCCAGAAAGTCTTCAGCATCAACAAAGGCTCGATCCCGGTACGCAACGACATGTTGAACAACATGGACAAGCTCGGTTTCGACTCCTGCGCACAGACTGCTGCCAAAGACTTCCTGGCGGACGCCAAGTCCGGCGGCCTGCAGCCAAGCATGGCGCACAACATGGCGACCACGCTGGCGGTGCAAGGCGCGTTCTTTGATGTGGTGACCAACTACATCAACGACCCGAAAGCCGACCCGGCCGACACCGCCAAGAAACTGGGCGCAGCGATCAAGTCGTCCAAATAAGCGTCGGTAGCGCAGGCTTCTCCTGTGGGAGCGAGCCTGCTCGCGAAGGCGTCGTGTCAGTTGCTCCATCCGTCGACTGACACACCGTTTTCGCGAGCAGGCTCGCTCCCACAAGGGATCTCACTGTAGTTTTTATTCCCTGTACTGGATTTCCCCATGAGTTCTGTTGCTGTGTTCAGCAAGGCCTCGCCGTTCGATGCATTGCAACGCTGGCTACCCAAACTGGTGCTGGCGCCGAGCATGTTCATCGTACTGGTGGGCTTCTATGGCTACATCCTGTGGACGTTCGTGCTGTCGTTCACCACCTCGACGTTCCTGCCCAACTACAAATGGGCCGGTCTGGCGCAATACGCGCGGTTGTTCGACAACGATCGCTGGTGGGTCGCGAGCAAGAACCTCGCAGTTTTCGGCGGCATGTTCATCGGCATCACCTTGGTGATTGGCGTGTTGCTGGCGGTGTTCCTCGACCAGCGCATCCGTCGCGAAGGCTTTATCCGCACCATTTACCTTTACCCGATGGCGCTCTCGATGATCGTTACCGGTACCGCTTGGAAATGGCTGCTCAACCCGGGCATGGGCCTGGACAAATTGTTGCGTGACTGGGGCTGGGAAGGCTTCCGTCTCGACTGGCTGATCGACCCGGATCGCGTGGTTTACTGCCTGGTGATCGCCGCTGTCTGGCAAGCCTCGGGCTTCATCATGGCGATGTTCCTCGCCGGCCTGCGTGGCGTTGATCAATCGATTATCCGCGCTGCACAGATCGATGGCGCGAGCATGCCGACGATCTACTGGAAAGTGGTGCTGCCAAGCCTGCGTCCGGTGTTCTTCAGTGCAGTGATGATTCTGGCGCACATCGCGATCAAGAGCTTCGACCTGGTCGCGGCGATGACCGCTGGTGGCCCGGGTTATTCCTCCGACCTGCCGGCGATGTTCATGTATTCCTTCACCTTCAGTCGCGGCCAGATGGGCATGGGCTCGGCCAGTGCGATTCTGATGCTCGGTGCGATCCTCGCGATCATCGTGCCTTACCTGTATTCCGAGCTGAGGACCAAGCGCAATGACTAGTCTCGCCGCCAAACCTGCTATCAGCCTGAGTCGCATCGCGATCTACGCGGTGCTGATCCTCGCCGTACTGCTTTATCTGGTGCCGCTGGTGGTCATGTTGCTGACCAGCTTCAAGACCCCGGAAGACATCAGCACCGGCAACCTGCTGAGCTGGCCGACCGTGGTCAGCGGCATTGGCTGGGTCAAGGCCTGGGCCACGGTTGACGGTTACTTCTGGAATTCGATCAAGATCACCGTTCCGGCCGTAATCATCTCCACCGCCATCGGTGCATTGAACGGTTATGTGCTGTCGTTCTGGCGCTTCCGTGGTTCGCAGTTGTTCTTCGGTCTGCTGTTGTTCGGCTGCTTCCTGCCGTTCCAGACCGTGCTGCTGCCGGCCTCGTTCACCCTCGGCAAGATGGGCCTGGCGAGCACCACCACCGGTCTGGTGTTTATCCACGTGGTTTACGGTCTGGCGTTCACCACGCTGTTCTTCCGTAACTATTACGTGAGCATTCCGGATGCGCTGGTGAAAGCCGCACGCCTCGACGGCGCAGGTTTCTTCACGATTTTCCGCCGCATCATTCTGCCGATGTCGACGCCGATCATCATGGTCTGCCTGATCTGGCAGTTCACCCAGATCTGGAACGACTTCCTGTTCGGTGTGGTGTTCTCCAGCGGTGATTCGCAACCGATCACGGTGGCGCTGAACAACCTGGTCAACACCAGCACCGGCGCCAAGGAATACAACGTTGATATGGCAGCGGCGATGATCGCCGGCCTGCCGACCCTGCTGGTCTATGTGGTCGCAGGCAAGTATTTCGTGCGCGGGCTGACAGCCGGCGCAGTCAAGGGGTAATCATGGCAACGCTCGAACTTCGCAACGTCAACAAGACCTACGGTGCCGGCCTGCCGGACACCCTGAAGAACATCGAACTGTCGATCAAGGACGGTGAGTTCCTGATCCTCGTCGGCCCGTCGGGCTGCGGTAAGTCGACCCTGATGAACTGCATCGCCGGTCTGGAAACCATCACCGGCGGCGCGATCATGATCGGCGATCAGGACGTCAGCGGCATGAGCCCGAAGGATCGCGACATCGCCATGGTGTTCCAGTCCTACGCGCTGTACCCGACCATGAGCGTGCGCGAGAACATCGAATTCGGTCTGAAGATCCGCAAGATGCCGCAGTCGGCGATCGACGAAGAAGTCGCGCGCGTCGCCAAGCTGTTGCAGATCGAACACCTGCTGAACCGTAAGCCGGGTCAACTCTCCGGTGGCCAGCAACAGCGTGTAGCGATGGGCCGTGCCTTGGCGCGTCGGCCGAAGATCTACCTGTTCGATGAACCGCTGTCCAACCTCGACGCCAAGCTGCGCGTCGAGATGCGCACCGAAATGAAACTGATGCACCAGCGCCTGAAAACCACCACGGTCTACGTGACCCACGACCAGATCGAAGCAATGACCCTGGGCGACAAGGTGGCGGTGATGAAGGACGGCATCATTCAGCAGTTCGGCACGCCAAAAGAGATCTATAACGACCCGGCCAACCTGTTCGTGGCGAGCTTCATCGGTTCGCCGCCGATGAACTTCATTCCGCTGCGCCTGCAGCGCAAGGACGGTCGTCTGCTGGCGCTGCTCGACAGCGGGCAGGCGCGTTGCGAGTTACCGATGAGCATGCAGGACGCCGGGCTCGAAGATCGCGAAGTGATCCTCGGTCTGCGTCCTGAACAGATCGTTTTGGCGAACGGCGAGGGCAATGGCTTGCCGAGCATTCGCGCCGAAGTACAGGTGACCGAGCCGACCGGTCCGGACACCCTGGTGTTCGTCAATTTGAATGAAACCAAAGTCTGCTGCCGTCTGGCGCCGGATGTGGCGCCGCAGGTGGGCGAGAACCTGACACTGCAATTCGATCCTTCGAAAGTGCTGTTGTTTGATGCCAACACCGGTGAGCGCCTCGGCACTGCCGGTCAACCACAGACCGATGCGCGGTCTGCGAACGTCGCCCAGTTCAAGGGGCGCTGAGGAACAGTGTAGGAGTGAGCCTGCTCGCGATGACGGTGTATCAGTCGACAGAGATGTTGAATGTAAAACCGCTATCGCGAGCAGGCTCACTCCTACAAGGAGCACGCGGTGGATTGCCTGTAATCCATCGCACTTTATGTAAACCGCGTTAGATAAAAACAGTTAATAACAATAAAGACGAGGATGTAGGGATGAAAAAGAAACACGTCAATGCCCGGTTGATCTGCCAAGTGTCGGCTGCGGCGGCTTTGGTGCTGGCCGGTAACGCCATGGCGGCGGATGCCTTCAGTTCCGATTCGAAATGGATGACCGGCGACTGGGGTGGCGAGCGTACCAAGCTGATCGAGCAGGGTATCGACATCAAGGCTGACTACGTTGGGGAAGTCGGTGGCAACCTGCACGGTGGCTACAACGACGACAAGACCGCGCGTTACGCTGACCAGTTCGGTCTGGGCGTGGCACTCGATCTGCAAAAGCTGTGGGGCTGGGATAACACTCAGGCGAAGATCCAGCTGACCAACCGTAACGGCTACAACATCTCCAACGACCGCGTTGGCGATCCGCGTGCCGGCACCTTGAGTTCGTCGCAAGAAGTTTACGGCCGTGGCCACATGGTGCGTCTGACCCAGTTGTGGATTCAGCACCAGTTCTTCGACAACAAACTCGACGTCAAGGCCGGTTACTTCGGTGAAGGCGAAGACTTCAACACCTTCCCGTGCGACTTCCAGAACCTCGCGTTCTGCGGTTCGCAAGTGGGTAACTGGGCGACCAACATCTGGTACAACTGGCCCGTCAGCCAGGCCGCGATTCGTGTGAAGTACAACATTAACGACGAGCTCTACGCGCAGATCGGTGCGTACAACCAGAACCCGTCGCAGCTGGAACACGGCAACGGCTTCAAGCTCAGTGGCAGCGGCACCAAAGGTACCGTTCTTCCGGTCGAGCTGGTCTGGTCGCCGAAGGTCAACAGCCTGCCAGGCGAATACCGTGTGGGTTACTACAAGAGCACGGCCGATGCCGACGACGTTCGTGAAGACGTCAACGGTTTCGACGCAGCCACCACTGGTGATGCCTACAAAACCCACAGCAGCAAAAGCGGCTACTGGTTTGTGGCGCAACAGCAACTCACCAGCCACAACGGTGATGCTTCTCGCGGTCTGAATATTGCCGCCAACGCCACGTTCCACGACAAGGACACCAACTTCATCGACAACTACCAGTCGGTGATGTTTGTCTACAAAGGCCCGTTCGACGCGCGTCCGAAGGATGACGTCGGTATTGGCGCGGCGCGTATCCACGTTAACGATGACGTGAAGAAAAACGCCGAACTGCTGAACGCTTCCAACGGGGTTTCGGACTACGACAATCCGGTGTTCTCGCCGATTCGTGAAACCGAATACAACTACGAGATCAACTACGGCTTCCACGTCACCAACTGGCTGACCGTACGTCCTAACCTGCAATACATCACTCACCCGGGTGGTGTGGATGAAGTGGACAACGCTTTGGTCGCTGGCCTGAAAATTCAGTCTACGTTCTAACGCGTCTGCGATAAGCTCCTCTCTATGTGCGCATATTTGCGGACAGCCCAGGCTGTCCGCTTTTTTTGGGGGGCTGGCGCAGCCCGTAACAGATGAATTCGGAACCGTGGCAAATGCATGAGCATCCGCTACAACGCTTCTTCAAATCCCTGCGTGAACAACCGGTGTTCGCCTGGGAGCGCTATCAGATGCGCGACGTGTTGGTGATCGATCATCCGCTGTGTCAGGCGGTGTTCAGTCGTCAGGGCGCGCAGTTGCTGCACTTTCAGCCGCGTGGGCAAAAGCCGTGGTTGTGGTGCGCGGCGAAGTGGCCGCATGTGGGTGCCATTCGCGGTGGCGTGCCGGTGTGCTGGCCGTGGTATGGCCGTCATCCCAGCGAAAACGCCTGGCCATCGCATGGTTGGGCGCGCTTGCTCGACTGGAAGCTGCTCGACAGCAGCAGCGCCGAAGACGGCGTGCGCCTGCATTGGCAATTGCAGCTGTGCGACTGGCAGGTCGACCTGCACGCGCATCTGGGCGAACGCATGGAATTACGCCTGAGTACCGAGCATCAGGACGACATGCCATGCCAGTTGAGCCAGGCTTTGCACGCTTACTGGCGTATTGGTGATGTCGGTGAGATAGCGCTGTCTGGGCTTGAAGGGGCGCAGGGCTATGACCAGTTGAACCGGCAGATTTGTCAGCAGGAAGGCGAGTTGCGGGTCGATGGCGGCTGTCAGCGGGTGTTCCAGCATGACGGTGAATTGCAGCTGAAAGATCACGCCTGGCAGCGCGAGTTGTGCATTGATACCGGTGACAGTGCGGATACGGTGGTGTGGCATCCGGGCGCGCGGCCGTTGTTGGGCGTGACGTGGGATGAGATTTCGGAGTTTGTCTGCGTGGAAGCGGCGGCGGGTGGGACTGACAGCCTGCATTTAGCGCCGGGGGAGAAGGCGCATTTGAGTTTGCAGGCGTGGGCGGCGGCTTGAGTGTGTCAAGTACACCGCTACCCTCACCCTAGCCCTCTCCCAGAGGGAGAGGGGACTGATTGCGGGATATTGGAGAGTTTCACCGAAATGAAAGATCGGCTGTGAATCCATTATCGACTCGGTCTCTCAGGTCGATGCATGACGGAAGACACGTCGGTCGGCTCCCTCTCCCTCCGGGAGAGGGCTGGGGTGAGGGTGCTTTTGATCTTTAGTTGAATTCATCCCCAACCGGATACCGGCTCGCATTCAAGCTCTCTTTGATCTTGCGCAAATGCGGCTGGAAATCCACTCCGCGACGCAAGGTCATCCCCGTCGCCAACACATCCAGCACGGTCAACTGAATGATCCGCGATGTCATCGGCATATAGATGTCAGTGTCTTCCGGCAACGGAATGTTCAGGCTCAAGGTACTCGCCTTGGCCAGCGGCGAATTCTCCGCCGTCAAACCCAACACCGAAGCACCGTTTTCCCGAGCAATACGCGCCACTTCGACCAGTTCACGGGTGCGCCCGGTGTAGGAAATGATCACGAACAACTCACCGGTGTGCGCCACCGAGGCAATCATCCGCTGCATCAACACATCGGCATGCGCGGTCACCGCCAGGTTGAAGCGGAAGAACTTGTGCTGCGCATCCAGTGCCACCGGTGCCGAGGCGCCGAGGCCGAAGAAGTGGATCTGTCGCGCCTGAATCAACAGGTCGACGGCGCGGCTGATCAGGTTCGGATCCAGTGCCTGACAGGCACTGTCCAGCGAGGCAATGGCGCTGCCGAAAATCTTCTGCGTGTACGCCTCGGGATTGTCGTCGGCCTCGACCGCGCGGCTGACATACGCCGCGCCACTGGCCAGACTCTGCGCCAGTTGCAGTTTGAGTTCGGGATAGCCGCTGACACCGAACGAACGGCAGAAACGGTTGACCGTCGGTTCGCTCACCGAGGCTGCCTGGGCGAGGGCGGCGATGCTGAAGCGGGTGGCCTGCTGCGGGTTGAGCAGGATCACCTCGGCGACTTTGCGTTCGGCCTTGTTCAGGTCTTCAAGGCGACTCTGGATCTGTTCCAGTAAATTTCGCACGCGGTCCATATGGAATTCCTAATTCACCTGCGCAAAGGTGCGCCGGGCTATGCAAATTGGGCCTTTGATATGGCCCGTAACGGTGGCCTATCCTACTGATGCGTCCGAGCGACCACCACTCGGAATCTGTATTTTGCGAAAATGTTGTGGTTATTACTACATTTTCCCTTGAGTGATGCCTTGAAAAAAGGTATTTGTAGCTTAACTTGATAAAAGAACAAACATCATGCCTTCGATTACGGTTGAACCGTGCACCTTTGCCTTGTTCGGCGCGCTTGGCGATCTGGCCCTGCGCAAGCTGTTTCCTGCCCTTTATCACCTCGATGGCGCCGATCTGTTGCACGAGGACACGCGCATCATCGCGTTGGCCCGTGAAGAAGGTTCCCAGCAACAGCACATGGCGTTCATCGCCGCCGAACTGCGTCGTTATGTGGGCAAAGAGCTGGACGAGGCCGTCGCCGAGCGTTTTCTCGCACGCCTGACCTACCTGCACGTCGACTTCCTCAAATCCGAAGATTACGTGGCGCTGGCCGAACTGGCTGGCAGCACGCAACGCATGATTGCCTACTTCGCCACCCCTGCGGCGGTGTACGGCGCGATCTGCGAAAACCTGGCGAAAGTCGGTCTGGCAGAAAATACCCGCGTGGTACTGGAAAAGCCGATCGGCTCCGACCTCGAATCCTCGCGCAAGGTTAACGACGCCGTGGCGCAGTTCTTCCCGGAGAACCGTACCTACCGCATCGACCACTACCTGGGCAAAGAAACCGTTCAGAACCTGATCGCCCTGCGTTTCGCCAACAGCCTGTTCGAAACCCAGTGGAACCAGAATTACATCTCCCACGTGGAAATCACCGTGGCCGAGAAGGTTGGTATCGAAGGCCGCTGGGGCTACTTCGACAAGGCCGGCCAACTGCGCGACATGATCCAGAATCACCTGTTACAGCTGCTTTGCCTGATCGCCATGGACCCGCCGGCCGACCTGTCCGCCGACAGCATCCGCGACGAAAAGGTAAAAGTGCTCAAGGCCCTGGCGCCGATCAGTCCGGAAGGCCTGACCACGCAGGTCGTACGTGGCCAGTACATTGCCGGCCACAGCGAAGGCAAATCCGTACCGGGTTACCTCGAAGAACCGAATTCCAATACCCAGAGCGACACCGAAACCTTCGTCGCTTTGCGTGCCGATATCCGCAACTGGCGCTGGGCCGGCGTGCCGTTCTACCTGCGCACCGGCAAACGCATGCCGCAAAAACTGTCGCAGATCGTCATCCACTTCAAGGAACCGTCGCACTACATCTTCGCCCCTGAGCAGCGCCTGCAGATCAGCAACAAACTGATCATTCGCCTGCAACCGGACGAAGGCATTTCCTTGCGCGTGATGACCAAAGAGCAGGGCCTGGACAAAGGCATGCAACTGCGCAGCGGCCCGCTGCAACTGAATTTCTCCGACACCTGGCGTAGCGCGCGGATCCCCGATGCCTACGAGCGGTTGTTGCTGGAAGTGATGAACGGCAATCAGAACCTGTTTGTCCGTAAAGATGAAATCGAAGCCGCGTGGAAGTGGTGTGACCAACTGATCGCCGGGTGGAAAAAATCCGGTGACGCGCCCAAGCCGTATGCGGCCGGGTCGTGGGGGCCGATGAGCTCCATTGCATTGATCACGCGGGACGGGAGGTCGTGGTATGGCGATATCTGATGTGCAACTGCCTGCGGGCGTGAATGCCCACGAATTCAAAAGCCCGGTGTTGTTGGCCGAAGGTCTGGCGCTGAACGTGGCCAAGCAATTGAGCGAGGCCATTGCTGCACGCGGCAACGCGGTGCTGGTGGTGTCCGGCGGTCGTAGCCCGGTGGCGTTTTTCCAGCACCTGGCCAAGCAGGAACTGGACTGGTCGAAGGTCGTCGTGACCCTCGCTGACGAGCGCTGGGTACCGGTTGAACATGCCGACAGTAATGCCGGTTTGCTCAAGCAATACCTGCTCAAAGGCCCGGCGGCCAAGGCGCAGTTCCTCAGCCTGTATAGCGCGGCGGCCAACGTCGAGCAGGCTGCTGAACAGGCTGATCGCTTGCTTGCCGAATTGCCGCCGATTGACGTGCTGGTGCTGGGCATGGGTGATGACGGCCACACGGCGTCGCTGTTCCCCGACAGCCCGAACCTCGCCGAAGCGCTGCAGGCTGATGGCACGCGCCGTTGCTGGCCGATGCTGGCGCCAAGCGTGCCGCGTCAACGCCTGACCATGAGTCGTGCGCTGCTGGCCTCGGCCAAACATAAGATTCTGTCGATTTCCGGTCAGTCGAAACTGACCACCCTGAATGCCGCACTGGCATCCGACGTCGCCGCCATGCCGGTGCGCGCGTTTCTGCAACCTACGTTAGAGATTTACTGGTGCCCATGAGCCAAGGAACAGCCGCTATGACAACCCCATCCCCGACCGTTTCCATGGCGGACAAAGTTGCCCTGATCGACAGCCTCTGCGCCAAGGCGCGGATCCTGCCGGTGATCACCATCGCTCGCGAACAGGACGTGCTGCCACTGGCTGACGCTCTGGCTGCCGGTGGCCTCACCGCGCTGGAAGTGACCCTGCGTTCGCAGTTTGGCCTCAAGGCCATCCAGATCCTGCGCGACCAGCGTCCGGAATTGATGACCGGTGCCGGCACCGTGCTCGATCGCAACATGCTCGCGGCTGCCGAAGCCGCTGGCTCGCAGTTCATCGTCACCCCAGGCATCACCCGTGACCTGCTCGAAGCCAGTGTCGACAGCCCGATTCCGCTGTTGCCGGGCATCAGCAACGCCTCCGGCATCATGGAAGGCTACGGTCTGGGTTATCGCCGCTTCAAGCTGTTCCCGGCTGAAGTCAGCGGTGGCGTGGCGGCAATCAAAGCCCTCGGCGGTCCGTTCGGCGAAGTGAAATTCTGCCCGACTGGCGGCGTCGGCCCGGCCAACATCAAGAGCTACATGGCGCTGAAAAACGTCATGTGCGTGGGCGGTAGCTGGATGCTTGATCCGGAGTGGATCAAGAACGGCGACTGGGCCCGTATTCAGGAATGCACCGCTGAGGCACTGGCGCTGCTGGACTGATTGTTACCAGACACTTCGTTGTGTGTTCTACGGCTTTACGGTGCGCTTGGTCGGTGCACCGTTTTTTTTGCCTTGAAGAAAGTGTCAGGACATCACGCGATACATAGTTACCGCACAGCCGCGTTTGCGTGGCGCTAATCTGCGTTCATCTTACGGAAGAGAGAACGCCTCATGGACGACCATCAATCTTTAGCTTTATCAGTCAACGCTCTGCACCCGCGGCAGTTGCCCGTGGTTGGCAGTTTCGATTGGCACAACAGCCAGGGCAAGGTGCGCAACATCAGCGCGGGCATCGAAGGCTTGCCTCTTCTATTGCGGCTGGCCCTGGTCGATGCCATGACCGGCGAGCCGGTCAGTGGCGCCGTGGTCCGCATCGAGCAGCACATTGGCACCGACACACTGTGCGGCAGTCAGTCGACCGACAGTAAAGGCATCGTTCGTTTCACCAGCCTTTATCCGGATCGGCAAACTGCCTTTTCATGCATCGCTCTGAGCGTCGCCATCGCCAATGACGATCAACAGCCGCAGCTGTACCAAGAGGCCTGGGCGGGGCGCCTGCATCTGCCCTGTGCCTGCAATTGCACAGCCACTGATAACGATGCCGTTCGGCTGGCGTTGCGGCCGATCACAGACGATGGCCCGGAGGACGGCTACTTCGGCAACCTGACGATCGGCGTCGACACCTTTGCACTGTCATCGCAGATCGGCGTGGCGGGCTATGACAAATACCTGATCACGGTGTTTTAGCGCAGCTCGTTCAGCGCCCGCACCAGTAACTGCATGTCGGCAGCGGTGGTGGTCAGCCCCGGTGTAATGCGGATGCTCGGCCCGCTGGCTGCGCCATGGCGCACCACGGTGAACAGGTTGTAGTCGTTGAGCAGATGTTCGGCCATCGCCTGTTGATCGTCGTGCCGAGTGAAGCGCATGGATGTGATGCCGCAATACAGCCGAGGGTCGTCTGGCGTCATCACTTCGATGCCCGGCAAGTGCCGCACCGCGCTGACCCAGAGGTTGCGCAGATAATTGAGGCGAGCGCCCTTGGCTGGTGCGCCGCCGAGGGAACGGTGCTCTTCGAACACCAGCGGCAAGGTCATCAGCGCCGGAATGTTGGGCGTGCTGTACGAAGTGCGCGCACGGATGTCATTGCCCGGGTAATGCATTTCACCCATGTCCGGATCAATGTCGGCCAGGCGGTGTGGCGCGATATAGAGGAAGCCGAGGGTGAGCGGTGCGCCGATCCATTTGTGCAGGTTGTATCCGGCGAAAGCGATGCCGAGGGCATCAAGATCGAACTCGATCTGACCGAGTGCATGGGCGCCGTCGAGGATGACATCGACGCCATGCTCTTTGGCCAGCGCGGCGATGGCTTGCACCGGCATGACCAGACCGGTGCGGTGAGTGACGTGAGTCAGGGCCATCAGCTTGATTTGCGGATGACCGACGAAGGCTTCGCGGTAAGTCTCCACCAGGCTGTCGTAGCTCGCCGGGTGCGCGTGAGCAATCTCGATCACCTCGGCGCCGCGCTGCCTGGCGAGCCAGCGCATGGCGCCTTTGACCGTGTCGTATTCCAGATCGCTGATCAGCACCTGATCGCCCGGTTGCAAGCGGTTGTAGTTGCGAATCAGCGACTGCAGACCTTCGGTGGCATTGCGGGTGAACGCCACACTCTGCGCACGCACGCCAATCAACTCGGCCAGTTGTGCGCGGATATCGAGGTTGTCGTGCTGCTCGAAACGCTGGCGCACGTACACCGAGTTGCTGGTGTTGATCAGCTCGATGTTGCGCTGGTATTCCTCGATCACCGTGCGCGACATGCGCCCGAAATAACCGTTTTCCAGGTTCACGGGACCGGGTTGAACGTCGTAGCGATCGGCGAACGTTCGCCAAAAGGCTTCGTCACGGGCGCGGCGGGTGTTATCGGGCATGGTCGGCTGACTCTAGAGAGGAGGGCGCTTCAGTGGCGCGGGGCAGGTTTGCCGTGTTTGGCGCGCAGCGGTTCGAGCAGGTCCGAGAGGCCGTTATGGTCGATCTCCTGCATCAGCGCGAGCAGGCCACCGAGTTCGCCGTGCGGGAAACCTTCGCGGGCGAACCAGTTCAGGTACGGGCCTGGCAGGTCGGCAATGATCCGGCCTTTGTATTTACCGAAGGGCATTTCGCGGGTGATCAGCAGTTCGAGTTTTTCGGGATTCATCAGTGAGATCGTCTGGCTTCAAATCAGCTTGGAAAATACAGGCATTCTGCATGCAGGCCAAATGACAGATCATGCAAATAACCGTGATACAGATAGTTCACTTATCTTTAACTGGCTGATTTATAAGTGTTTTTTAAAAATAAAAAAGCTGGCATGCACACTGCAATATCCCTTGCATCTTCAACCAATCGCAAGGAATTGAAAAATGACCGACATGAATAAAGAAGCCATCTCTGTACTCAATGACCTGATTGAAACCAGCAAGGACGGTCAGGAAGGGTTCAAGACTTGCGCTGAAGACATCAAGCACCCAGAACTGAAAACCCTGTTTGTAACTCGCTCCGCTGATTGCGCCACCGCTGCAGCAGAACTGCAAGCCGAAGTTCGCAAGCTGGGCGGCGATCCGGAAACTTCCACCAGCGTCAGCGGTGACCTGCACCGTCGCTGGGTCGACGTCAAAGCCATGTTCACCGGCAAAGACGAAGAGGCTGTACTGAACGAAGCAGAGCGCGGTGAAGACCATGCGCTGAAGGCTTACAAAGAAGCCCTCGAGAAAATCAGCAAGCATAATCTGGTGGGTATTCGTGATCTGGTTGAACGCCAATACCACGGCGTACAACGCAACCACGCCCAGGTGAAAGCCCTGCGTAACCAGGCTCGCGCTCGTTCGTAAGCGTTTGCCGGTTGTAAAAAAAACGCCAGCTAGTCTGGCGTTTTTTTATGTCTGGGGGAAAGCCAAAGCAAGAGCCCCTCACCCTAGCCCTCTCCCGGAGGGAGAGGGATCGTGGTGTTCTTTCGAGGTACGCCGACCTGAAATATCCAGTCGAACTCAAGATCTGAAAACCACGGAGATCGGCTCCCTTTCCCCCTCGCCCCCTTGGGGGAGAGGGCTGGGGTGAGGGGGAAAAGCTTTTCCTGACACCCCACCAATCAATCAGCCAATGCTGATCGCCGGCAGTGTTGGCAGTGTTACGGTCTGCTGCTTACGCGGCGCCAGAATCTCAGCCTCGCCATCCACCACCAGCTCATCACGCTGGTTGAACACACGAGTGGCAATGCGCACGCGAAACTTCGGCAGCTTCTCGAGAATTTCCAGGCGCACGGTCAGCGTGTCACCGATCTTCACCGGTTTCTGAAAGCTCATCTGCTGACCGATATAAATAGTGCCCGGCCCAGGCAATTCACAGGCAACGGCAGCACTGATCAACGCACCGCTGAACATGCCGTGAGCGATACGCTCCTTGAACATGCTGGCGGCAGCGAACTCGGCGTCCAAGTGCACCGGGTTGTGGTCGCCCGACATCGCGGCGAACAGCTGGATGTCGCGCTCTTCGACGGTCTTGCTGTAGCTGGCGGTCTGGCCGACTTCGAGGGCTTCGTAAGGGATGTTGGTAACCTGGGTCATCGGTCTCGATTCCTGTGACGGATTCAGTGAATCCACAAAAAATTATTCGCTGCGATGAGGGCGCGGATGGCTCAAGGCCTGATCGATCCAGGCCAGCACATCAGCGATCACTTCGTCGCGGTTGGTTTCGTTGAACAATTCGTGTCGTGCCTGCGGGTAGATCTTCAGTTGCAGGTGCTGGCTGCCGGCGGTGCGCAAGGCATTGGCCAGATCTGTCAGACGCTTGCCTTCACTCACCGGATCACATTCGCCGCCGATTACCAGCAGCGGCAGGCCCGGGTCGATCTGGGCGAGATTGGACGCTTTGCTGATCTGCTGCAAGCCGCCGAGGAGGTCTATCCACAGTTGATTGGTGCAGCGAAAGCCACACAGTGGGTCGTTGGCGTACAGGTCGACCTCGGCCGGGTCGCGGCTCAGCCAGTCGAACGGTGTGCGCGCCGGTTTGAACTTGTTATTGAACGAGCCGAACGACAGCCACTCGATCAACGCGCTGCGACCCTTGCCACCCTGACGCAGTTTTTCCAGGCGAGCGATCTGCCGCGCAGCGCGGTACAGCGCAACGGGCTGAAAGTTGGAACCACTGAGAATCGCTCCATGCAGGCTGGCGCTGTGATGCAGCATATAACCTTGGGCGATATAGCTGCCCATGCTGTGTCCCAGCAGGATGATCGGCACGCCGGGGTGCTGCTGGCCGATGTGCTGATTGAGGCTGGCCAGATCGCCGAGCACTTTGCACCAGCCGTCGTTATCGGCGAAGTGGCCGAGGGTACCGTGATTGGCGGTTTTGCCATGTCCGCGCAAATCCGGCGCGTACACGCCATATCCTTTGTCGCAAAACGTGTCGGCCAGTCGCGCGTAGCGGCCGCTGTGTTCGGCCATGCCATGGGCCAGCAGGATTACCGCTTTCAACGGCGCCGCCGGCAGCCATTGATTGACGAACAGGCGGCTGCGGTCACTCGCGTCCAGCCATAGGGTGTCGTGGATCATGGCGATTCCTTTGCTCAGAGTCGGATCATTGTATAGCGCGTCTGATCAGCTCACGCCACGGCAGGAAGATTCACACGATCAATGACGGCTTTGGCCATATTTGCCTCAATGGCCATAACTGCTAGTGTCCGTGAAGCTCCGCTTTTTCAGAAATGACAGAAAGCGGCCCGGATCGGCTCAGGTAAAGAGGACAAGAACAATGCAACCTGATTTCTGGAACGACAAACGCCCGGCCGGCGTACCGCTGGACATCGACATGGGCGAGTTCAAGTCGGTGATCGAGGTGTTCGAGCGTTCCTGCAAGAAGTTCGCTGATCGCCCGGCGTTCAGCAATATGGGGATCACCCTGACTTACGCTGAACTTGAGCGGCAGAGCGCCGCCTTCGCCGGTTACCTGCAGGCGCATACCGATCTGGCTCCGGGGGATCGCATCTCCGTGCAGATGCCCAACATCCTGCATTACCCGATTGCCGTGTTCGGTGCACTGCGTGCCGGGCTGATCGTGGTCAACACCAATCCGCTGTATACCGCACGGGAGATGCGCCACCAGTTCAAGGATTCCGGCGCGCGGGCGCTGGTGTACCTGAACATGTTCGGCCAGAAGGTCCAGGAAGTGCTGGCCGATACCGACATTCAGTACCTGATCGAAGCGAAGATGGGCGACCTGATGCCCAGCGCCAAGGGCTGGCTGGTCAACACCGTGGTCAGCAAAGTGAAGAAAATGGTCCCGGCGTATTCGTTGCCGCAGGCGATCTCCTTCAAAAGCGCACTGCGCATGGGCCGTGGCCTGGGGATCAAGCCGCTGAAGGTCAGCCTCGACGACATCGCCGTGCTGCAATACACCGGTGGCACCACCGGGCTGGCGAAAGGCGCGATGCTCACCCACGGCAATCTGGTGGCGAACATGCAGCAAGTGCGCGCCTGTCTCGCGCAACTCGGCCCGGACGGTCAGCCGCTGCTGCGCGAAGGCCAGGAAGTGATGATCGCACCGCTGCCGCTGTATCACATCTATGCCTTCACCGCGAACTGCATGTGCATGATGGTTTCCGGCAACCACAACGTGCTGATCACCAACCCGCGCGATATTGCCGGCTTCATCAAGGAGCTGAAGAACTGGCGCTTCTCCGCGCTGTTGGGCCTGAACACCTTGTTCGTGGCGCTGATGGATCACCCGGATTTCAAGACCCTCGATTTCTCCAGCCTGAAACTCACCAACTCCGGCGGTACCGCGCTGGTCAAAGCCACCGCCGAGCGCTGGGAACAGATGACCGGTTGCCGCATCACCGAGGGTTACGGCCTGACCGAAACCTCACCAGTGGCCTGCACCAACCCGTACGGCGACCAGTCGCGGCTGGGCACGGTCGGCTTGCCGGTGCCGGGCACGTTGCTCAAAGTCATCAACGATGACGGTGTCGAACAGCCGATGGGCGAGCGCGGCGAGTTGTGCATCAAGGGCCCGCAGATCATGAAAGGTTATTGGCACAAGCCTGAAGCCACTGCTGAAGTGCTGGATGCCGAGGGCTGGTTCAAGTCCGGTGACATCGCGGTGATCGATCCGGACGGTTTCGTGCGCATCGTCGATCGCAAGAAGGACATGATCATCGTCTCCGGTTTCAACGTTTATCCGAATGAAATCGAAGATGTGGTCATGGCCCATCCGAAAGTGGCCAACTGCGCGGTGATCGGCGTACCGGACGAGCGTTCGGGCGAGGCGGTGAAGCTGTTTGTGGTGGCGCGGGAAACCGGGGTCAGCCTCGAAGAGCTCAAGGCCTACTGCAAAGAGAATTTCACCGCGTACAAAGTGCCGAAACACATTGTGTTGCGTGAGTCATTGCCGATGACGCCTGTCGGGAAAATTCTGCGGCGTGAGTTGCGCGATATCGCGTAGCCCTTAACCGCTGCGCTTCGCGCATTCGTCGGAACGCCGCCCGGAGCAGGCTCGCTCCCACAGGGAAAGATGTGATCCTTGTGGGAGCGAGCTTGCTCGCGAATTTTTTGTCCGATGTCCCCGAAAACCGGGGCTTCAAAGGTGTTCTAGGATTTTTGCTCTAAAATGACTGCTAGGCAGTCTTGAGTCATGAATATGACTGTAGGGGCCGCTTTTGGCTCTAGTCGACCCTTGGCAAAGCTGCTACTCTCGGCGCGCTTTGTGACTTCTCGGCCTGTATAAAAGCCAGATTCACCAATACCAAACACACACCAATAATAATCGCATCAAATGCGGTGAAGAATTCGCGTTGCTGAGGAGTGGGCTTCCATGATCGAAGACTTTTGGAAGGATAAATACCCGGCTGGAATTGCTGCCGACATCAATCCGGACGAGTATCCGAACATTCAGGCAGTGTTGAAGCAATCCTGCCAACGCTTCGCCAACAAACCGGCTTTCAGCAACCTGGGCAAGACAATCACTTACGGTGAATTGTACGAATTGTCCGGTGCGTTTGCCGCGTATCTGCAACAGCATACCGATTTGCAGCCCGGCGATCGAATCGCCGTGCAACTGCCCAACGTTCTGCAGTACCCGGTGGCCGTCTTCGGTGCGATTCGCGCCGGGCTGATCGTGGTCAACACCAACCCGCTGTACACCGCGCGGGAAATGGAACACCAATTCAACGACTCCGGTGCCAAAGCCCTTGTTTGCCTGGCGAACATGGCGCACCTGGCCGAAACCGTGGTGCCGAAAACCGGCGTCAAACACGTCATCGTCACTGAAGTCGCCGATCTGTTGCCGCCGATCAAGCGTCTGCTGATCAACAGTGTCATCAAGTACGTGAAGAAAATGGTCCCGGCCTATCACTTGCCCAAAGCCGTCAAGTTCAATGACGTGCTGAGCAAGGGCCAAGGCCAACCGGTGGCCGAAGCCAATCCCGACAGCGGCGACGTTGCGGTGCTGCAATACACCGGCGGCACCACCGGCGTGGCCAAAGGCGCGATGCTGACCCATCGCAACCTCGTCGCCAACATGCTGCAGTGCAAGGCGCTGATGGGTTCCAACCTCAACGAAGGTTGCGAGATCCTGATCACGCCGCTACCGCTGTACCACATCTATGCGTTCACCTTTCATTGCATGGCGATGATGCTGATCGGCAACCACAACATCCTCATCAGCAACCCGCGCGACCTGCCGGCGATGGTCAAGGAACTGTCGAAGTGGAAGTTCAGCGGTTTCGTCGGCCTTAATACGCTGTTCGTCGCGCTGTGCAACAACGAAGGTTTCCGCAAGCTGGATTTCTCGGCGCTGAAAGTTACGTTGTCCGGCGGCATGGCCTTGCAACTGGCCGCTGCCGAGCGCTGGAAAGCGGTCACCGGTTGCGCCATCTGCGAAGGTTACGGCATGACCGAAACCAGCCCGGTGGCCACGGTCAACCCGATCCAGAACATCCAGATCGGCACCATCGGTATTCCGGTGCCATCGACCCTGTGCAAAGTCATCGATGATGCCGGTGTCGAGCAGCCGCTGGGTGAAATCGGCGAACTGTGCGTCAAGGGCCCGCAAGTGATGAAGGGTTACTGGCAGCGTCAGGAAGCCACCGATGAAATGCTCGACAGCGAAGGCTGGCTGAAGACCGGTGACATCGCGCTGATCCAGCCGGACGGCTACATGCGCATCGTTGATCGCAAGAAAGACATGATTCTGGTCTCCGGTTTCAACGTCTACCCGAACGAACTGGAAGACGTGCTGGCGACCCTGCCGGGTGTGTTGCAGTGCGCGGCCATCGGCGTGCCGGACGAGAAGTCGGGCGAGGCGATCAAGATTTTCATCGTCGCCAAACCGGGTGTCACGCTGACCAAGGAAACCGTGATGGAGCACATGCGCGCCAACGTCACGGGTTACAAGGTGCCGCGTTCGGTGGAGTTCCGCGATGCGTTGCCGACCACCAACGTCGGCAAGATCCTGCGCCGCGAGTTGCGTGATGAAGAGCTGAAGAAGATCAAGGCCAGGTCCGCCGCCTAAAACACCAAGCCCCGCAGATGCGGGGCTTTTTGTTGGGTGCGGGGCAGGGCTTGGATTTCGCGTTGAGCCTACCCCTCACCCCAGCCCTCTCCCGAGGGAGAGGGAGCCGAACGGGGGCTGTTCAGAACCTGAGTTCGACTCGATATCTCAGGTCGGTGCAGCTCATCCAGACACCTCGGTCAGTTCCCTCTCCCTTGGGAGAGGGCTAGGGTGAGGGGAAGGGGGCTGCACAAATCCTACTGACGAAACGGCGCGAAATTCACGTTAGTCCCCGCCGGACGCATGTCCTGCAGATACGAATCCTTGTCCGCACTCAGTTCCAGGCTCAACGCCGCCTTGCGCTTGCCTTCGTTGCGAATCACCAGCCCCTCCAGCTTTTCACGCAGAAACACTGTCGGCACTTTCAGGTGCAGCAATTCGTCAGTGGCCGGTGTGTGCATCAGCAGGTGAATCCACTCGTACTGACCGATGGCCAGACGCGACACCGGCAGGTCGAACCACCAGATGTTGCGGTTACGGTTCAGTTCGGCGAAGTGGCAGTTGTTGGTGCCGAGCACGGCGCCGCCCAGTTCCTTGTTGCGACGGGCAATGGCCTGCGTTTTATCGAGTTTCATAACATTCCTGCGGGATCGGTTCCTGGCGCTTGACGCCCATATGTTGCGCATTCTCGGGGCTACGCACGCAAACATAAAGCCCAACCTGCACGCCGCGACGAAATGAGCCGCTGAAAATAAATGAAACTTGGCGCAAATCCGGCCAGTCAATCATTACGTACTGACTTTTCCCTCTTAATGCACCAAGGAGAAACACCATGAGTAGCACAGGCGATAAAGTAAAAGGCATGGCTAATGAAGCGGTCGGCAACGTCAAGCAAGGCGTCGGTAAAGCCACCGACAACACCAAGCTGCAAGCCGAAGGCAAACTGCAAGAGAAAAAAGGCGAGGCCCAGCAAGCGGTCGGTAAAGCCAAGGACGCCATCAAGAAAGGTGTCGACAAGGCGTAATTCAGCCTTGAACGAAATACATGAACGGCCATCCAAGGATGGCCGTTTTTGTGTCAAAAGCCTGCAGCAACCCGACGAGGTTCGCCAAACAGGCTACCGTGATGTAAAAAACGGCCCCTGAGTCGCCACGACTTCAACCTGTATTGCGGCGAAAGGAGACGCGAATGATATTTCCAGACATGAAAGGTCTGCCCCTGCACCGGGTGATGGTGCGCACGGTCACTGAATTCGTCGACGACGAGATGTCGACCTATGCCTCGGCACTGGCCTACCAGATGCTGTTCTCGCTGTTCCCGTTCATTCTGTTCCTGATCGCCCTGATCGGTTTCCTGCACCTGCCGGACTTTTTCTCCTGGCTGCGCCTGCAATCGGAACTGGTCCTGCCACCGCAGGCGCTGGAGCAGGTCAACCCGGTGATCGACCAGTTGCAGCAGTCCAAGGGTGGCCTGCTTTCCGTCGGTATTGTTATCGCCCTGTACACCGCCTCCGCTGGCGTGCGCTTGATGATGAGCGCGATGAACGCCGCGTATGACGTGGTCGAAGGCCGACCGATCTGGAAGCGTTTTCCACTGTCGATTGTCTACACCGTCGGCATTGCCGGCATGCTCCTGGTGGCCGCTGCGCTGATGGTGCTCGGGCCGCAGGTGATGGGCTGGATCGCCGCGCAGGTGGGGCTGGAAGACTTCATCGTCACCGTGTGGACCATCGCGCGTTGGCCGGTGATCGTGATTCTGATGATGGTCGCGGTGGCACTGATCTACTACGTCATGCCTGACGTCAAACAGGAATTCCGCTTCATCACCCCCGGTTCGGTATTGGCCGTGGTGGTGTGGATCATCGCCTCGTTGGGTTTCGCCTTCTACGTGAAGACCTTCGCCAACTACAACGCGATGTATGGCAGCATCGGGGCGATCATCGTGCTGTTGCTGTACTTCTACATTTCCGCTGCGGTGCTGTTGCTCGGCGCCGAGATGAATGCGGTGATCGAGCACATGTCCAGCGAGGGCAAGGATGCGGGTGAGAAAGTCCCCGGCGAACTCGATGAACATCCCAAACAACACGTCTCGGGCCTGGGCCGCGATCATTCGCTCAAGCCGGACACTGACGAAGTCTGATCATGATCCGTGAAATTCTGAAAATGGGCGACGAGCGCCTGCTGCGCATTGCCCCGCCCGTGCCGGTCGAGATGTTCGACAGCCCCGAGCTGTGGCAACTGATCGACGACATGTTCCAGACCATGGAAAGCGTCGGTGGCGTTGGCCTGGCGGCGCCGCAGATCGGTGTCGATCTGCAACTGGTGATCTTTGGTTTTGAACACAGCGAACGTTACCCGGACGCTGAAGCGGTGCCGCAGACGATCCTGATCAATCCGCTGATCACGCCGTTGAGTCCGTTGATGGAGGAGGGCTTCGAAGGGTGTCTGTCGGTGCCGGGTTTGCGTGGTGCGGTGGATCGTTATCAGCAGATTCGCTATGAAGGGTTTGATCCGAAGGGCGAGCCGATTGTGCGTATCGCGTCAGGTTTCCACGCCCGCGTTGTGCAGCACGAATGCGATCACCTGATCGGCCGGTTGTACCCGTCGCGGATCACCGATTTCAGCAAGTTCGGTTTTACCGAAGTGATGTTCCCTGATCTTGATCCCACAGCTGACGATTGATCCTGCAAACACCACATCCCTTGTGGGAGCGAGCTTGCTCGCGAATGCGGTAGATCAGTGACGTCTTCATTGACTGACACTCCGCCTTCGCGAGCAAGCTCGCTCCAACAGGTTTTGCATTGCACATCAGGATCGTGAGGGGGCCAGCTCCATCGCAATCATCGGCTTGCTCCGCGCATACCGGCTCAAGCGCTCCGCCATCGCCTGGGGCAGGGCCGGGTCGAACGTGAACCCGCGTCGCTCATAAAAACCGCGCAAATCCGGATGGCAGAACAGCCACACCGGCTCGCTCACATCCTGCACCGCCGCTGCAATCAGCTTTGCGGCAACGCCCTGTTCACGACACCCCGGATCAACGAACAACCCGGTCAACCAATGCCCGCCGGACACTGGCCGCAAGCACAACGCGCCCACAATCTCTCCGCGCCGCGCCACCCATAACTGTGCCTCGCGAACCGCTTTCATCGAGGACTGGTGGCTGCGGTAAAACTTGTTCATCAACGGCCATAACGACTCGTCGAGCAGGCTGTATTGGGTGTCGGGCATGGGATCGGACTGTCGGCGTGAAAAGCGCCGATTATAAAAGAACGCACGGCTCTGGATAGGTGTATACCTGACCTCACATCCCCTGTGAGTGGAGTACGCATCATGTCCAAAGGTATGGATTCAAAGAAAGCGGCGAAGAAGAAACCGGCCAAGACCGCGATTGAAAAACGCGCGGAGAAGAAAGCCAAGAAAGTCGACATCTTCGGTCACTGATCACGCCTTTCGGGAGCCCGGTTCTCGGGCTCCTGCCTGCATCCGAAAATAATCTGCAAGATTGCACTGCGTCGTTGCACAGAAGGGGACGATCCCCGTTCCGAGCAACGCCATGCCCCATTACTTCGACGCCGCCCATCGTCAGCAGGTCGAAACCCTGCGCCAACGTTTCACCGCCCGTACCGAGTGGCCGACCTGGCTGTTGCTGATTGGCGTCTATGGCGGTTGGTATGCCATTGTTCTCAATAGTCACTGGCTGGGCCGTGCCTTGAGCACCTTGGTGCTGATTCCGCTGTTGTTTTTGTAGTGCTGCAACTTTTGCCTTCGCGAGCAGGCTCGCTCCCACAGGAGAAACGCATTCCAATGTGGGAGCGAGCTTGCTCGCGAAAGCGTCCGCTCCGGCAGCATTTCTCCTCGTGCTGAACCGATTCTTGTGCAAAAAGTGCCAGATACTGGCCGACTAGTGGCCTTGCGCAAGGCTTCGTGCTGGCTATGCTATCTGTAACTAACTATGTCGACCGTCATGTCAAAACTTGGCTGAAATGCAGGGTTAGTCCGTGAATTCATGCTGCCAGAGTGCGCAACCCAAGGCACCGACACTGAACCAACAAGGAGCGTCGCTTACATGGAAGTTCTTCAACGCGTTAGGGCTGGCCCGCGTGCGGGCTATCAAGAGAAGGATGTCTTGATTAGAGCGTCGCTGCATGGACGCTCCGATTGATCATCATTTATCACCTGACAACTTCCTCCCGTGGAGGAATGCGTGTGCCTGTTCTGTGGAACGTAGTGGTGGATCGTGAAAGAACTGAACTTTCATCAAATCAAAAGTCCGCGCGGAAGGTGATACAACCATGTTCAACCTACATCACAAGGCTGACCTGCAGGAAATCGAGCGCTTCAGCTGCGCCCTGACCGAGGCCAATGCCAAGTTGGCCGCGATCAGCCGTTCGATGGCCATGATCGAGTTCAGCCCTGACGGCATCGTTCTCGATGCCAATGAAAACTTCTGCAAGACCATGGGCTACAGCGCCGATGAAGTGCGTGGCAAACATCATCGGGTGTTTTGTGAAGAGGCTTTCTATCGCAGCGAGGAGTACGCCAAATTGTGGCGTGACCTGGCGCGCGGTGAGCCGATCAGCGGCACTTTCCTGCGCTTGAACAAGGCCGGCAGGGAAGTCTGGCTCGAAGCCAGTTACATGCCGGTATATGGCCCGGACAAACAGGTCCAGAGCGTGATCAAAGTGGCCGCCGACATCACCGCTCGGGTTAATAAAGAACATGAAGAAGAAAGCATGCTGGCAGCGATCAGCCGCTCCATGGCGGTGATCGAGTTCACTCCGGAAGGCAATGTCATCGCCGCCAACGACAACTTCCTCAAGACCATGCAGTACTCGCTCAACGAAATCGTCGGCCATCATCACAGCCTGTTCTGCCATCGCGCCGAAGCCGAGTCCTCGCAGTACAAGGCATTCTGGGCCTCGCTCAACCGCGGCGAATATCACTCGCACCGTTTCGAGCGCAAGAACAAGTCGGGGCAGATGGTTTATCTCGAAGCCTCGTACAACCCGTTATTCGATGCCAAAGGCCGCTTGTACAAAGTGGTCAAGTTCGCCAGCGACATCACCCATCAGATGACCACGTTGCAGAACGCTGCCGAATCGGCCCACAGCACCTCGGTACAAAACGACGCCTGCGCGCAAAAAGGCTCACAGGTCGTGCAGCAAACCGTGCAGATCATTCAGGACATCTCCCGCGACCTCAACGAAGCGGCGGCGAGTATCGATGCGGTGAGCAAGCAATCGGACATCATCGGCACCATCGTCCAGACCATTCGCGGCATTGCCGACCAGACCAACTTGCTGGCGCTCAATGCCGCCATCGAAGCGGCGCGAGCCGGTGAACATGGACGCGGGTTTGCCGTCGTTGCGGATGAAGTGCGCAGCCTGGCGGCGCGAACCAGTCAGGCTACCTTGGAAATTGTCGAGGTAGTGCGCAAGAACCATGACCTGTCGCTGAGTGCGGTGTCGAGTATGCAGTCGAGCCTGAGCCGCACCGGGCTAGGTGTGGAGCTGGCGAATGAAGCGGGGGAGGTAATTCTGGAGATTCAGCAGGGATCGCGGCATGTGGTGGATGCTATCAGTCAGTTCAATGAGACGTTGCAGTTGAATTGAAGATGCCAAATAACAGCCCTTCGAAATGAGGGGCTGTTATCTGTAGGCATCAACAAGACAGACGACCTATTTTCGCAAATTGAAGTTTCCACGGACGTCTGCGAATTGGCTGTTGTCCAGCGATCTGGCGGTGAACTTGAAACTGCCCTTTACGGTGCCATTAACCAAATCTACTTCATCGATTGTGACCGAACCGCCCTCAGAAATTGAATCCCAGGAAGCACCCTGAAAGTTTTTCGGGTTGTAGTTGCCACCGACGGCTCCTTTTTCGAAGGCGTAAGTCTTGTTTGCCTCGATTTTTTTAGCGATATAGATATCAATCCCCTGAGCGGTGAGGACTTCACTCGCCCACCCGGCTATGTATGAATGGTCAGAACTTAAATCCATTACGAGCCGGCTGGTAGCAACCAGCACTTCGCCATTGCCGTTCTCATTCACGTATAGGGCAAAGTGTCCGCTGGCGTTGATAGCTGCATTTTTCATTTTATTGGTCATGACTTTCTTCCTTGTCGATAGTAGGTGGGAGCACGTCGACGCTAGGACGCGCTCGAGGTCATACTTCGGCAAGCAGAATCCGCTGTCTACTGTCAGAAATTACAGGTAAAGGGGCTGATTACCGGTTAACCGATGAAAGGCGCAAAGCCCCAAACGGAAAAAAAGGCCCTCGTGGGGCCTTCTTTCAATGTTATGAAACTTAGAGCGCAGCGAGAAACTTGCCCGCCTGCTTGTCGCTGTCCTTCACATCGTTGTCTTTTTCCGCCTGCGCCAACTTCATTTTGTCCTGCAAGCGCTCGGCGATCTCTTTGCCGATGGCCAGTTGTTTCTCCGGCGGCATGGCTTTGATGTCGTCTTCGGTCAGCCCCATGGACTGCAGGATACTGTCGCGCAGACGCTGTTCCGGCGTCTTGCTCATGTAGTCCTTGAACTCGTCAGTGGCGGATGCCGCCGAGGCTGTGGTGGCGTCGGTCGATTGCAGGTTCACGCGGGTCTTGGCGAACGCTTCGTCGACGTTATCGCTGATGCGTGTGGCTTCGCTGACTTGCTGGGTGGCGATCTGTGTGGCCGAGTCCTGCACCTTGGCAGTGGCTTCGGCGGTTTGCGCCTGGGGCTGGTTTTGCAGGGTTTGCAGCATTGCGCCGTGCAGACCACCTTGCAGACCGGCTGCGGCGATGGACGTCGCATCGTCATTCAACGCTTTGGGCAGGTGAATGATTTGCTGTTGTTTGGCACTGATCAACATGACGTGTAGACCTGTAGGTAATTGCTGACTCGCGTATCGGAGCAATTACCGTGCCTTTTGAATAAATCCTTTTATTTCAACAGCTTGATCATCATTCAGGTATTCGTGGCGGTCATCCCTTGCCGATAAGCGGCAGAGGATGACCGTTGTCCATCAGCGATGAGCGATGTTTTCCAGCGCCAGATTGCGCGTGCGCGGGCCGAACCAGCCGATGGTCAGCATCACGATCAGCATGCTGCTGACGATAAACGCCAATACCCCCGGCGTACCGAAATTGTCGAGAAACAAGCCGATCAACAAGCTGCTGAACACTGTCGACAAGCGACTGAACGAATAACAGAAACCCACGGCGCGCGCGCGGATGTTGGTCGGGAACAATTCGCTCTGGTACGAGTGATAGCTGAAACTCAGCCAGGCGTTGCAGAAAGTGATCATCACCCCGCAGAAGATCAGCCCGAATGCGCTGGTCTGCAGGGCGAACAAGGTGCCGAAGGTCATCGCGCCGAGGGCCGAACCGACGATCTGCCATTTGTTCTCGAAGCGGTTGGCGAACTTCACGAACAGCAGCGGCCCGAGCGGGTAGGCGAGGGTGATGATGAAGGCGTACATCAAACTGTGAGTGACGCTGACGCCTTGGCCGGACAGCAGCGCCGGCAGCCAGTTGCCGAAACCGAAGAAACCGATTGCCTGGAAGATGTGGAAGACGATCAGCATCAACGCGCGGCGACGATACGGCGGCTGCCAGATATCGGCAAAACGGCCCTTGCCTTCGACGTCGACGGGCACGGCTTCGGGGGCGTCCAGCGGTTTGCCGTAGTCCTTCTGGCAACGGGTTTCAATGTGGTCGAGAATCCGGTTGGCTTCCTCAAAGCGGCCATGCTGCGCGAGCCAGCGCGGCGATTCCGGCAGCCGTTTGCGCAGCCACCAGATAAACAGCGCAAACACCGCGCTGGCCAGCACCACCCAGCGCCAGCCGGAGACACCGAACGGCGCTTGCGGCACCAGCCACCACGACATCAATGCCACCGCCGGCACCGACAGGAACTGCACGAAAAACGCGAAGGCAAAGGCTGAACTGCGCATGCGTTTCGGCACCAGTTCCGAGAGGTAAGCATCAATGGTGACCAGCTCGATGCCCAGGCCAATGCCAACCAGAAAGCGCATGCAGATGATACCCAGCGCCGAACTCTGAATCCCCATCAACACCGTCGCCGCCGTGTACCAGACCAGGGCGAAGGTGAAGATCGCACGGCGGCCGAAACGATCCGCCAATGGGCTGAGCAGACTGGCGCCGAGGAACAAGCCGAGAAACGTTGCCGAGGCAAACGCCGCTTGATCAGAGAAACCGAACACGCCCTGATTGCCAGTGGCAAAGATCCCGTCGCGGATCAGCCCGGGGCTGATGTAAGCGGTCTGGAACAGGTCGTAGAGTTCGAAAAATCCACCGATCGACAGCAGCGCCACCAGCCGCCAGATCGTCGCGACCGCCGGAAGGCGATCGATGCGGGCGGACACCTGAGCGGCGCGGATCGGGTCGATGCCGTCGCTTTGCGCGGTGGCGGGGGCGTGTGCAGTCATGGGCTGGTCCATTTTTTATTGATGGAAAAGCTTAGCCTGCTATCGGAGTTCACGGATTGTGAATATCGGCGGATTAAACAGATAAACCGCTGAATTCTCGCAATATCTGCTTACGAATTAACGATTTATGCCGCAGCCGCCGAATCCGGTAGCGCCGAGGCTGGCAGCCCGAAAATCCGGTCAAACAGCCAGTTGAAGGCAAACGTGTAGCAGGGGATGAAAATGATCAGCGCCAGATCCAATAGAAACGCCTGCACCAGACTGATGTTCATCCACCACGCGATCAACGGAATCAGAAACACGATCAGCGTCAGTTGAAAGCCCACCGCGTGAGCGATACGGCGTTTCACTGTGCGCGTGCGCGATTGCTGGCGGCTTTCCCAGTGCTCGAACAACGAGGTGTAAATGAAGTTCCAGGTCACGGCGATGGTGGTGATGATCACCGCCAGTGGCCCGGTACTGCCCGGTGAAGTGCCGGACAACAACGCCAGACCGAGGGCGGAGAAGGTCATGCCGATCACTTCATAGAGCGACACATAGACCAGTTTGCGTTTGACGCCTTGCATGGGGAGTTGCCTCTTTCTTGCCGTTTGTTGGCCAGCGGGACTGGCGAAGGCGGCAAAAGATAGCTTCAATAGAGCTGACAGAAAAAGTCAGTAGCTTTCAGTTTTGTTGATAGGTGTGCAAAGTGAATTTCAACAGTGACAGCATCGAGCTGTTTCTTGCCGTAATCGAACGCGGCTCGTTTTCGGCGGCGGCGCGTGCGCTGGGCAAAGTCCCGTCGGCCGTAAGTATGGGCATCGGCAACCTTGAGGCGGAACTCGGTTATCTGCTGTTCGACCGCAGCCATCGCGAACCACAACCCACGGCAATGGCGCTGTCGCTGGTGCCACACGCGCGGCTGATCGCCGAGCAGCTCAAGCAACTGCAAGTACACGCGGTGGAACTGTCGCTGGGGCTGGAGAGCAAGCTGTCGATCGGCGTGGTCGCGGACATCGACCGGCGCCGTTTGCTGGCGGCGATCAAGCTGATCGCCGAGCGGCATCCGCTGCTCGATATCGAAGTGCTGACCGCGCCGCAGGACGACGTACTGGCGATGCTGCACAGCGGCCGCGTCAGCCTGTGCCTGGCGTTCGCCGGATTGAGCATGAATGTACTGGAGCGTTTTCAGTTTGTCGGCAGCGAACGGATGATCGCCACCCTGGCGGCGGACAGTCCGTTGTTGCAGGGGCAGGATCTGTTTCTCGAGGATCTGGTGCATGTACGGCAAATCATCGTCGCCAGTCGTGACTTGCCAATCAGCGAAACACGGCCGTTGGTGGCGGAGTCGTATTGGCGCACGGACAATCTCGAGACGGCCATGGAAATGGTCGAGGCAGGATTGGGTTGGGGTAATTTCCCGCTGTCGGTGGTGCAGTCGTGGATTGAGTCCGGGCGACTGAAACGGCTGAATTTCCGCAACATCGAAAATGGTCTGGTGATGCCGGTGCATGCGGTATGGCTCAAGAGCCAGCCCTTACAAAAGGGCGCACTGGCTCTGGTTGATCTGCTCAGCCACTAGCGACTGTGGAGATCCAATGTGGGAGCGAGCCTGCTCGCGAAAGCGTCGTGTCAGTCGGCACATGCTTATCTGACACAGCGCTTTCGCGAGCAGGCTCGCTCCCACAGGGATTGTGTTTCAACCTTGAATCTGTGGGAAGTCAGGTGCTTTCGCGAATCTTCAGTTCAAAGCCCATGTCTTCCACCGGACGCGCCACGCTGTTACCGGCCATCAACGTCAGCATCTGCTCCGCCGCGCGCCGGCCGATCGCTTCACGCGGGGTGTTGATGCTGCTCAGGCGCGGCACCATGTGCTCTGACATCGGCAAGTCGTTGAAACCGAGAATCGCTACCTGCTCAGGAATCTTGATGCCGTTGCGCAGCGCCTCCAGCAACGCACCCTGCGCCAGGTCATCGTTACCGAAGAAGATCGCATCAACGTCCGGATGCGCCGCGAGCAATTGCAAAAACAACTCCCCGCCCAAGCCCACCGATGAAGAACGAGGCGTCAGTACTTCCAGATCCGGGTCGTAACGTCCGGCCTTTTGCAACGCTTTGCGAAAGCCTTCACCGCGCAACAAGGTGCGCTGATCAAGTTGCGCACCGATGTAAGCCAGACGCTTGCGCCCACGCGAAAGCAAATGTTCGGCCGCCGTTTCACCGGCACTCAGTTGCGAGAACCCTACGCAATTCACTCCGGCAGCGCTGTCCAGTTCCATCATGTACACGCAGGGAATGTTGCTCGCCTCGATCATCCGTCGCGAACTTTCCGTGCGATCAAACCCGGTCAGCAAAAATCCACGCGGCTGATAGGCCATGTAGTTGCGCAGCAGGTTTTCTTCTTCATCGCGTGAATAGTGGAAGTTGCCGATCAGCACTTCGAAGCCTTTGGGCGTGAGCACCCGATGAATGGCTTCCAGCGTATCGATGAACAGCAAGTTGGATAACGAAGGCACCAGAACCACCACCGAATGGCTCTGCGCCGAGGCCAATGCGCGGGCGGCAGGGTTGACCACGTAGTTGAGTTCGAGCGCGGCTTTCTGGACTTTTTCCACAAGGTCAGTGGCCACGGTGCTGACACCGCGCAAGGCCCGGGAGGCAGTAATCGGGCTGACACCGGCCAAGCGAGCAACTTCATTCAGGGTGGGACGGCCGGTGGTGCGAGTGTTTTTATCGTTTTTAGGGGAGGTCATCGGGCGGCTTGCCAAACAAAAATCAAGGCACTAAGGTAGCGCTGTCCTGATGCAGCTGTAAATGCGTAAGCGAAGTCCTGCCTGATCTTCGCTTTTTGGCGTTGGGAACAAACCTGCTGCAACCCAAAAAAACGACAAGAAGGCGTCGGCAACTTCTGCCTGTGCACTAGAGTCATAGCTAGCAAAGGTAGCGCTGTCTGCGCGCTGAGGTGTTATATGAGTCATCCCATCACCGCCCTGGTCATCATGGGCGTTGCCGGTTGCGGCAAGACGTGCGTCAGCGAGGCCCTGTGCCAATTGAGCGGCGCCACTGCCATTGAAGGCGATACTTTCCATCCGGCCGCGAACATCGAAAAGATGAGCGCGGGGATCCCCCTGAACGACGACGACCGTGCCGGCTGGCTCGACAGCCTGTGCGATGAACTGCGTCGCGTTGACGCGCTGGGCAAACGCCCGGTGCTGACCTGCTCGGCCCTTAAACACAGTTATCGCGAAGTGTTGCGCAGCGCCTTGCCGGGCCTGGGTTTCGTGTTTCTTGAATTGACCCCTGAAGTTGCCGCTGAACGTGTGTCCCACCGTCCGGGCCACTTCATGCCCGCGACGTTGATCGAAAGTCAGTTCGCCACCCTCGAATCGCCGAAGGGTGAGCCGTTGACGTTGGCGTTGAATGCTTCGATCCACAGTGTTGAAGAACTGGCGTCCCAGGCTCACGTCTGGTGGCAGGCCCACGGTCTGAAACAGGCGGTATGAGTGTGTTGAAAGAGATAGCGCTGTCCTTCCGAGTTCTGTTTAACCCGCTTTAATAACAACAACAATCCAGGAGACACCCCCAATGTTTGGCATGTCCCACGACGCCTACCTGCTGCTCGATGCAGTGGTCACGGTAATCGGCCTGATTATCCTGATCACCAAATTCAAGATTCACCCGTTCATTTCCCTGACCATCGCGGCCGCGTTCCTCGGCCTGACGTCGGGCATGCCGATCGGCACCATCATCAAAGCGTTCCAGGACGGCTTCGGTGGCGTGCTCGGTTTCGTCGGCATCATCCTTGCGCTGGGCACCATGCTCGGCAAAATGATGGCCGAGTCGGGCGGGGCGGATCAGATCGCCCAGACCCTGATCCGGGCGTTCGGCAAAGACAAAGTCCAGTGGGCGATGATGTTCGCCGCATTCCTTGTCGGCATCCCGCTGTTCTTCGAAATCGGCTTCGTGCTGCTGATTCCGTTGGTGTTCATCGTTGCGCGCCGCACCGGCGTGTCGATCATCAAGATCGGTATCCCGCTGCTCGCCGGTCTGTCCGCCGTGCACGGTCTGGTGCCACCGCACCCGGGCCCGCTGCTGGCCATCGGCGTGTTTGGCGCTGACATCGGCAAGACCATTCTCTACGGTCTGATCGTTGCGCTGCCGACCGCGATCATTGCCGGTCCGATCTTCGGTACGTTTATCGCCAAGCACATTCCGGGTCACCCGAATCAGGAACTGGTCGATCAACTGGCCCGCGAAAACGACGACTCGGCCAAGCTGCCGAGCTTCACCATCACCCTGATTACCGTGCTGTTGCCGGTGTTCCTGATGCTGCTGAAAACCTTCGCTGACGTGGCGCTGCCGGACGGCCACTTCTTCCGCACCTGGATGGACATGATCGGTCACCCGATCTCGGCGCTGCTGCTGGCGTTGCTGCTGTCGCTGTACACCTTCGGGCACAAGCAGGGCATCGGTTCCCAACAGATGCTCAAGTGGCTCGACGCGAGCCTGGCGCCAACCGCCGCGATCATCCTGATCATCGGTGCTGGCGGTGGTTTCAAGCAGATGCTGGTGACCAGCGGCGTGGGCGACGTGATCGGCCACATGGCGGTCAGCGCACAGATCTCGCCGATCCTGCTGGCGTGGCTGGTGGCAGCGGTGATTCGTATCGCGACCGGTTCGGCAACTGTGGCGACCATCACGGGCGCGGGCATTGTCGTGCCGGTGGTGGGGATGATTCCGGGCGTTAACCGTGAGCTGCTGGTGCTGGCCACCGGCGCCGGTTCGCTGATCCTGTCCCACGTGAACGACGCCGGTTTCTGGCTGGTGAAGCAGTACTTCAACATGACCGTGGCCGAGACGTTCAAGACCTGGACGGCAATGGAAACCATCCTGTCCATCGTTGCATTGGGCTTTATCCTGCTGCTGTCGCTGTTCGTTTAAGCGACTTCACGCAGGCACAAAAAAACCGCAGCGATGCGGTTTTTTTGTGGGTGATCGTTCCCACGCTCTGCGTGGGAATGCAGCCCGGGACGCTCTGCGTCCCAAAGCGGACGCAGAGCGTCCATTGAGGCATTCCCACGCGGAGCGTGGGAACGATCAGAGGCGGGTCAGTTATTTGGTAACTAACCCATCCGCCCGGAACATGCCGCGAATCCCGCGCACCGCCTGACGAATGCGGTCCTGGTTTTCGATCAGCGCAAAGCGCACGTGATCGTCGCCATACTCACCAAAACCCACCCCCGGCGAGACGCAGACCTTGGCCTCGGCCAGCAGTTTCTTGGCAAACTCCAGCGAACCCAGATGCGCGTACTGCTCAGGAATCTTCGCCCAGACATACATCGACGCCTTCGGATTCTCAACCATCCAGCCCAGTTCATGCAGGCCTTTGACCAGCACGTTGCGGCGCTGGCGATACTGCTCGGCGATGTCGCGCACACACTGCTGATCGCCTTCCAGCGCGGCAATCGCCGCGACTTGCAGCGGGGTGAAGGTGCCGTAGTCGTGGTAGCTCTTGATCCGCGCCAGAGCGTTGACCAGTTCCGGATTACCGACCATGAAACCGATGCGCCAGCCGGCCATGTTGTAGCTCTTGGACAGGGTGAAAAACTCCACAGCAATGTCCTTGGCGCCCGGCACTTGCATGATCGACGGGGCTTTCCAGCCGTCGTAGACGATGTCGGCGTACGCCAGATCGTGAATTACCAGCACGTCGTACTGCTTGGCGAGGGCGATCACCCGTTCGAAGAAGTCCAGCTCCACGCACTGTGCGGTCGGATTCGACGGGAAGCCGAGGATCATCATTTTCGGCTTCGGGATCGAACCGCGAATGGCCCGTTCCAGTTCATCGAAGAAGTCCACGCCTGGCACCAGCGGCACCGAACGCACCTGGGCACCGGCAATCACCGCACCGTAGATGTGAATCGGGTAGCTCGGGTTTGGCACCAATACGGTGTCGCCCTGATCCAGGGTTGCCAACATCAAATGCGCCAGGCCTTCCTTGGAACCGATGGTGACAATGGCTTCGCTTTCCGGGTCGATGTCGACCTCGTAGCGTTGCTTGTACCAGTTGGAAATCGCCCGGCGCAGGCGCGGAATGCCCTTTGACGTGGAGTAACCGTGGGTGTCTTCGCGTTGAGCGACTTGCACGAGTTTTTCGACAATATGCGGCGGCGTGGCGCCGTCGGGGTTGCCCATGCTCAAGTCGATGATGTCTTCACCACGACGCCTGGCAGCCATTTTTAGCTCGGCGGTGATGTTGAAAACGTAAGGGGGGAGTCGATCTATGCGCGCAAAGCGGCGCGGCGAACCTTGTTCAGCCATTGTTGCCTCGGATAACGTAAGCGCCCGGAACCGTCCGAGCGACGCTGGTCACTGCGGTGACCTGTGGCGGAAGATAAGGTCAGTGATGGCATACTGTCCAGCCCGTTTGTAAACAATTTTGTCCCAAGGAAATCGGTAGATGGAATTCACCAGCGGCTTCTTGCTGAGCCTTTCGCTGTGCCTGGATATCGGCGTGGCCAACATCGCCATGATCACCCTGGCGATGCAGCGCGGTTACTTTCAGGGCTTTGCGTTGGGCCTCGGCACCTGTGTTGGCGACCTGATTTATGCGGTGCTGGCGTTGGCCGGCATGACGGTTTTGCTGCAATACGAAACCGTGCGCTGGGTGTTGTGGATTGGTGGTTCGGCGCTGCTGATCTACTTTGCGGCAAAGATGATTTACTCGGCGATTCACCACGAGGCGCAGTTGGCGGCCACGGCGGAAGTGGGGCAGAACTCCCATCGCAAGGAGTTCTTCCGGGGGATATTTCTCGCGATGTCGTCGCCGAGCGCGATTCTCTGGTTCGCGGCGGTAGGCGGCACCTTGATTGCGCGTTCCGGTGGTGGCGGTCCTTTGAGTTCGGCGCTGTTCCTCGGTGGGTTCCTCTGCGCCGGACTGCTGTGGTCGGCGGGTTTGTGCTTCGCTGCGAGCCATGGTGGCAAGCTGCTGGGCGATAAGCTATTGCGCTATTCGTACCTGGCATCTGCAGCGATCTTCTGCTATTTCGCGGTGTACGTGATCGTATCTGGCTACAACGAATTTGTCGGTTCGGGCGCCGTCGAGCAGTTGCACGCGCTGTAAACGTGCGAATCGGCTTTGGCTTTCTATACTCCCAGCCGAACCCCCTTTTTTGTTCCAGGAGTCGAGTCATGGATGAGCAAAAACGCGTCGAAGTGGCTGAACCTCGCTTCGAACATGGACACTTCTTGCTGATTGCAGGTTTTCGCGGTCGATTTACCCAAGACACAGCCAAGGACATTCCGGCGCTGTGGGAAAAATTCTTGCCGCACCTGGGAAAGATCCAGGGGCAAAAGAACGAAGTGACCTACGGTGTCTGCAGCAATTTCGACGGCAAGGGCGGCTTCGATTACATCGCCGGGGTGGAAATCAGCAAGCTCGATGACCTCGACCAGAAGGTCTACCAGTGGGTCGAAGTGCTGCCTCGGCAATACGCGGTGTTCGAGCACAAGGGGCCGCTCGAACAGCTGCCGCGAACCCTGCAATACATCTACAAGACCTGGCTGCCGACCTCGCACTACGTAGAGCTCAATGCCCCGGAACTGGAGCGCTATAGCGCCGATTTCAATCCGCGGCTGCACACCGGCAAACTGGAAATCTGCGTGCCGGTCGATACCAAGGGCTGAACCAACAGACATGAGGCGGATCACTGATCCGCCTCATGGTTTTCAACCGCGTTTACTCTTGCCCAACCGTCGCGCCCGCAACAGGTCGATGCCCAGAGTGATAAAGCCGAACGTACTGATGCCCAACACCATCAACAGGCCGATTTCAACGCTGCTCATAAACGGTTTCCCCCAAGGGTGATCAGAGACACACCTGAGAAATAGCCCGCCGCGAACCCGAAGAAAAGCACTTATACGCAGGCTTTACGCCGCCCTTGCGCATCGATATGCAGGCCTTATTCCTTTATGCTTTCGGCACTTTCTTCTGCCGATTTCCGAGCCGCCATGAACACCGTTATCCGCAACGTCACCGCCGCCGACCTGGACCGCTGCTACGCCATCGAAACCGTTGCCTACGAAGGTGACGAAGCGGCCACCCGCGAGAAGATCGCCACGCGCATTGCCACCTGGCCGGAAGGTTTTGTCGTTGCCGAGGTGGACGGTGAGGTCGCAGGCTTCGTCAACTCCGGCGCGGCGTTTGATGTGCAGATGTCGGACGAGGCGTTTAAGGAGCTGATCGGCCACGACCCGAAAGGGCCAAACGTGGTGATCATGTCGGTGGTGGTGCACCCGGATTATCAGGGGCAGGGTTTGGCCAAACGTTTGATGGGCGAGTTCATTGAACGTATGCGCGGGATGGATAAGGCGACCATTCATTTGATGTGCAAGGAAAAGCATATCCCGTTGTATGCCGGGTTTGGCTTTGCCTACATCAAACCGTCTGAGTCCGACCACGGCGGCATGGCGTGGCACGAGATGATCCTTACCCTCTAAAACCAGCCCGATACTGATCATTCCCACGCTCCGCGTGGGAATGCCTCCTGTGACGCTCTGCGTCACGACTTTGGGACGCAGAGCGTCCCCAGCTGCATTCCCACGCAGAGCGTGGGAACGATCATTTACGGGAGTGTCAGTAGAGGGTGTCGGTTACGCGTTTCGGCGCTTCGCGGTCGTAGGTATCAGCGTCGAACTTGCCGTCATTCAGACGTTTGTGGAAGGCGCCAGCAGAGGGCAGGGCCGAGCGCGGCAGATGGGTTTCCGGGTTCCACGCATCCGAGCGGACGAAGGCTTTCGAGCAATGAAAGAACGCCGCTTCCACCGTCACCAGCAACACGGTCTTCGCCGGTTTGCCGTTCACCGCAAAGCTTTCCAGCAACTGCGGCTCAGCACTAATCACCGCCGTGCCATTGACCCGCAACGTCTCGCCAATCCCCGGAATAATGAACAACAACGACACCCGCGAATCGTGCAGCACATTGCGCAGGGTATCGATGCGGTTGTTACCTGGGCGATCGGGCAACGCCAGCGTGCGTTCGTCAATGATCCGCACAAACCCGGCTTTGTCACCGCGCGGCGAATTATCCAGGCCATCGGTGCCCACCGAGCTGACAATCACCAGCGGCGACAGGCGCACCATTGCCTGATAATCGTCGTTGAGAAAACCGATCTGCTTGCGCACCGCCCGCTCGTGGGGCAGTCCGTAAATCGCTTCCAGTGCTTCGATTGAGTCGATCATCGTGCTTACCTCGATGACTTAGAAAAACAGCCCCATGCGCCGTTCGTAACCGATCCGGCCCTTGTACGCTTCGCCGCTGTCGACATAGCCGTGTTTGGCATACAGCGCGATGGCTGCGTCGTTATCCGCGTCCACCGACAATTCCAGTCCCTTGATCTCCGGCCACGCCTGACGCGCAACTTCGGGCAACGCTTGCAGACAGGCCTTGCCGTAACCCTTGCCCTGAGCGCGGTGATCAACCTGCAACGCATGCAGGGTGGCGCTGTGTTCATCGGCCCAGGCCGGCAACACTGGCGGGCGCTTGAGCAACAGAAACGCCACGGGTACTTCATCCGCCAGCAGCGCAAAACCCTTCACACCCGGCCCGGGTTTCGACAGCAGGGTGTGCAAAGCCCCATGGATATCGCCGGAGAACTTGATCTGCTCGGCATGGATTTCAATCGCCTCGACTTGCTCACGCTGCAAGGCGTTAAGGCTGTCGTACGGCACGAGTTGGGCTGACACGGGAATTTCCTTTTTCCTACAAAGATGAGCCTCGGATTCTAGCGATTTTGTCTTCTGCGGAAATTTTTTGTTTCGCCTGTCGATCAGCTCAAGTGCCGAACGACTAAGGGTGTCTTCACAACAAAAACACGGAGAACACCATGAGCGCACAAACCGAGATCCAGACTCTGATCAACACCTACCGCGAGGCCGTCATGAAAAAGGACGTGGAGAAAGTCATGGCGTTGTACGCCGACGACATCGTCTCTTTCGACGCGATCAAGGCCCTGCAATTCAAGGGTAAAGCCGCCTACCGCGCGCACTGGGTCGAGTGCATGGAAATGTGCCCCGGCCCGCACGTTTTCGAGTTCCACGAAATCGCCATCGAAAGTGCTGACAACATCGCCTTCGCCCACTGGGTGGCCAACTGCGGCGGCACCAATGACAAGGGCGAAACCCAGAGCTGCTGGATGCGCGTAACCGCTTGCTATCGGCAGGTTGACGGGGCGTGGAAAATCGTCCACGAACACTGGTCGGCGCCGTTCGATCCGATGAGCGGCGCGACCCTGTTCGATGTGACTCCCTGATCTTCAGCCATAGTTGAACCGTCCGATTCAGGAGAACGCCATGAAGTATTTATGCCTGGTCTACAGCGATGAACACTTGTTGCACTCGTCGCTCGACAGCCCGGAAGACGCCGAGTGCTGGGCCTATGCCGAGTCGATTCAGGGCAGTGGGCGGATGGTTGCCGCCGAGGCGCTGGAGTCGGTGCAGACCGCCACCACGGTGCGTATGCGCAACGGCAAACTGTCGATCACCGACGGCCCGTTCGCCGAAACCAAAGAGCAATTGGCCGGTTTCTACCTGATCGACGCCAAGGACCTCAACGAAGCGATTCAGGTTGCCGGCAATATTCCGGCGGCGCGGGTGGGCAGCGTGGAAGTACGACCGGTGCGGCAATTGAATGTCTGAGGTCAAGGCGCGGGTCGAGCAGGTCTACCGCGAAGAGTCGCGGCGGATCCTGGCGACGCTGATTCGCTTGCTGGGTGATTTCGACCTCGCCGAAGAAGCCTTGCACGAGGCGTTCTTCGTCGCGGTCGAACGCTGGCAGCGCGACGGCGTGCCGGACAACCCGCGCACCTGGCTGGTGTCCACCGGGCGCTTCAAGGCCATCGATGTGTTGCGCAGGCGTGCGCGGTTCAAGGCTTCGCAGCCGCTGTTGCTGGCGCAACTGGAAGAACTGGAACAGGCCGACTGGAGTGGCGAAGACGTGGAAGACGATCGCCTGCGGCTGATCTTCACCTGCTGCCACCCGGCGCTGGCGGCGGATGCGCAAGTGCCGCTGACCTTGCGCGAAGTCTGCGACCTGACCACCGAGGAAATCGCCCGCGCCTTTCTCTCCGCGCCGGCAGCGATTGCCCAGCGCATCGTGCGCGCCAAAGCGAAGATTCGTGACGCGAAAATTCCCTATCAAGTACCGAGCCTGAGCGAACTGCCCGAGCGCCTCGATAGCGTGTTGCGGGTGATTTATCTGGTGTTCAACGAAGGGTATTCGGCGTCGTGCGGGGCCGAGTTGATCCGTGAGGATCTGACCCGCGAGGCGATACGGCTTGGGCGACTGTTGATGGAATTGCTGCCGGAGCCGGAGGTGATGGGTCTGCTGGCGATGATGCTGTTGCACGAGTCGCGACGGTCGGCGCGCACTTCGCCGAGTGGTGAACTGGTGCTATTGGATGATCAGGACCGTTCACTGTGGGATGCCGGGTTGATTGCTGAGGGATGTGCGCTGGTCGAGCATGCGCTGACCACGCGGCGCTTTGGGCCATATTGTTTGCAGGCGGCGATTGCGGCGGTTCATGCTGAGGCGCCGTCGGCGGGGGAGACGGATTGGGAGCAGATCGTTGGTTTGTATGACGTGCTGTTGCGTGCGGTGCCTTCACCGGTGATCGAGTTGAACCGGGCGGTGGCGGTGGCCAAGCGGGATGGGGCGCTGAACGGTTTGAATCTGATTGAAGGGATTTTGGGTCGCGGCGAGTTGCAGGATTACCACTTGGCGCATTCGGCGCGGGCGGAGTTTTGTCGGCAGTTGGGTAGGGTGGAAGAAGCGCGGGCTGCGTATTTGCGGGCCTTGGAGCTGACCCGGCAAGAGCCGGAGCGGCGTTTTATCGAAGGGCGGCTTTCGGCGCTGGAATGGCCCTCACCCTAGCCCTCTCCCAGGGGGAGAGGGGACTGATTGGGGGATGCTGTAGAAGTACGCCGACCTGAACGCTCAGGGGTGAATCCATAATCGACCCAAATTTCACGACCATATAACGCAGCAATCAGTCCATAATCGACTCGATCTCTCAGGTCGATGTATGACGCAACACAATGCGGTCGGCCCCCTCTCCCCCCGGGAGAGGGCTGGGGTGAGGGGCTTTTGAGCTCATATCCAATGAATCCATAATCGACTCGATCTCTCAGGTCGATGTATGACGCAAGACACCTCGGTCGGCCCCCTCTCCCTCCGGGAGAGGGCTGGGGTGAGGGGCTTTTGGCTTCATGCCGGCTAGCGATTAGGCGCGCCGCTATTCCAGCATCTTGCTCAACAACCAGCTCCCCGCCGGCCCCGGCGGATACAGCCGCGACCACAACGCATCAACAAACACCGGCTTAGGCCACCCACGCACTTTCAACTCCACCAACAAATCATTGCCAAAACGCTGCGCCAGCCAACGCGGCAACGGCGCCCAGCCAAAACCTTTCTCGGCCATTTCCAGCAACATCAGATAACTCGGCGCCGACCACACCCGACCTTTGCCGCGACTGTCGTAAGGATTGACGATGGTCGCCAGGCGCAATTCACGGTGCTGTTCCAGGACGTGTTGATCAACGTGATCAAGCTTGGCCAGCGCGTGATCGCGATTGACGAACAAGGCGATTTCCGTGCGCTCGGCCACCGTCGACGTTGCCAGGTCCGGTGGGTAGTTCTCTTGCATCTCGGCGAAGGCCAGATGCGCACGACCGCGCTGCACCAGTTCGATCAGGTCATCGCATTCGGCGATCAGGCATTCCAGCTCCAGATCCGGATAACGCTGCTCAAACCCGACCAGCGCCGCTTCAAAACGGTACGACTGATAAGTGTCGGAAATCGCCACGGTCAGCTTCGGCTCGACGCCTTGGGACAATTGCCGCGCAGTCATTTCCAGACGACTGCTGGCCGCCAGAATCGCCTCGGCGCGTTGCAGCATCACATGCCCGGCCGGCGTCAGGGTTGGTTTGCGGCTGCTGCGATCGAACAGCACCAGATCCAGATCGATCTCAAGGCTGGCCACCGCCGCGCTGATGGTCGACTGACTGCGCCCCAGTTTGCGCGCCGCTGCCGAAAACGAGCCTTGGGTCGCCGCCTGGACAAACGCCAACAGCACTTCCTGCGAGATCATCAACTATCGCCTTGGTCGATGGTTATTGGTTATGAAGTATCGGTATCAAGATAGATCATGGCAACCCTCTTCACTCAAGGAGTCAGGCCATGACTGCCCACAAATCGATCACTGAACGTATTTTCCAGGCCGTTGGTTTCGAACTGCTGGCCATCCTGATCTGCACCCCGTTGCTGGCGTGGATCATGCAAAAACCGATGCTTGAAATGGGCGCGGTGACCGTGTTGATCGCGTTGCTGGCGCTGGGCTGGAACGTGGTGTTCAACCGTTTCTTCGACCGGATGCTGGAACGCATGAACGTCGCGCACAACGCTTGGATACGTGTGGTGCACGCGCTGCTGTTCGAAGGCGGCTTGATCGTGATGGGCGTGCCGCTGATTGCCTGGTGGCTGTCGGTCAGCCTGTGGCAGGCGTTTTTGCTCGACATCGGCGTGTTGCTGTTTTTCCTGCCGTACACCTACGTTTATCACTGGGGCTATGACGTGGTACGTGAGCGCTTCATGACCCGTAACGCTTGCCAAGGCTAACACCACCCCCGTGTAGGAGCTGCCGAAGGCTGCGATCTTTTGCTGTTGATTTTTAAGGGCAACATCAAAAGATCGCAGCCTTCGGCAGCTCCTACCAGGGAAAGTATTTCAGCGTTGGTTAGAGGAACATGCCGCCAGATGCCTCGACCCGCTGACCATTGATCCACTGCGCACCCGGCGACAGCAACAACGCCAATGCCCCGCCAATGTCATCCGGCTGCCCGGCACGGCCCAGCGCGGTGTTGCTGGCGACCATTGCATTCAGCGCCGAGTTGTCTCTTACGGCGCCACCGCCGAAGTCAGTTTCGATGGCGCCCGGGGCGAGAATGTTCACGCCGATCTGCCGGGCCCCCAGCTCTTTGGCCTGATAACGGGTCAGCACTTCCATCGCGCCTTTCATCGCCGCATAGGCGCCGTAACCCGGCAGACTGAAACGGGTCAGGCCGCTGGAAATATTGATGATGCGCCCGCCGTCGTTAATCAACGGCAGCAATTGCTGAGTCAGAAAAAACGGCCCTTTCAACTGAATGTTCATCAGCAAATCAAACTGCTCCGGGGTCGTCTCGGCAAACAGCGCATGCACGCCGATCCCGGCATTGTTGATCAGGAAATCAAAACGCTGACGGTCAAACGTCTGCTGCAACGCCTGCTCAACACGTGTACCGAAATCGGCAAAGCTTTCGCTGCGGCCGACGTCCAGTTGCAGCATCACGGCTTTCGCGCCGAGTGCCTGCAGTTCGGTTACCAGCGCCTGGGCTTCATCCGCGCGGCTGTTGTAGGTGCCGACGATGTCGATGCCCTGAGCGGCGAGGTGCAGGGCGGCGTTTTTGCCCAAGCCGCGACTGGCGCCGGTGATCAATGCGATTTTGCGATTCATGGAGGCTTCCTCGATTGCGGTGAGTGGTGATGGACTCAGTTTATTTGTCCGCCAAGGGGTGATAAACAGGTTGAAAACGGAATCACTGATCGGCTCAGCCGAACAATCCATGGGTGCCTTATGAACAAACTGGAACTGCTGCGCACCTTCGTCCGGGTCAGCGAACTGTCGAGTTTTACCCTCGCGGGCGAGAGCCTTGGCTTGCCGCGCTCGACCGTGTCCGAACATGTGCAAGCGCTGGAAACCCTGCTTGGCACGCGTCTGCTGCAACGCACCACACGCAAGGTGCAGGCGACGCAGGACGGCTTGGTGTTGTACGAGCGCAGCAAGGATCTGCTCTCGCACATGGACGAGATCGAGGGCTTGTTCCGCCAGGACGAGGCGTCGCTGACCGGGCGCATTCGGGTCGACATGCCGAACATTCTCGCGCGGCGTCTGATCATGCCGCGCCTGCCGCGATTCATGGAGCGTCATCCGAACCTGGAGCTGGAAATCAGCAGCACCGATCGCCGCGTGGACTTGCTTAGCGAAGGCTTCGATTGCGTGGTGAGGATTGGCGCGCAGCCGGATCAATCGGTGGTCGCGCGACATCTCGGTGACTTCCCCATGGTCAACTGCGCCAGCCCCGCCTACCTTGAGCGCTACGGTGTGCCGCAAACCCTTGAGGATCTGGCGCAGCATCGACTGGTGCATTACGTCGGCGTGCTCGGTTCGCGTTCGGAAGGTTTTGTGTACGAGGAGGGCGGGCAGGTTAAACGCTTGCCGATGGCTGGCAGCATTACGGTCAACAGCACTGACGCTTACGAGTCGGCGTGCCTGGGCGGTTTTGGTCTGACGCAGGTGCCGCGCACCGGCATGCAACCGCATCTGGAAAACGGCGAACTGGTCACCGTGCTGCCGCAATTCACCGCGCCGGCGATGGGGATTTCATTGTTGTATGCGCGGCAACGGCATTTGCCGTTGCGGGTGCGAGTGTTTATGGATTGGCTGGGCGATCTGATTCGCTCCGCGCTCTGAACCTGAATACAAAACCAATGTGGGAGCGAGCTTGCTCGCGAAGACGGCGTGTCAGTCAATTCAGAGTTGACTGATCCACCGCTTTCGCGAGCAAGCTCGCTCCCACAAGGAGAATTGTGCGAATTAGAAGATCTGGGTGAACAGCCAGTAGAGGCTGCCCGACAGCAGAATGGCGGCGGGGAGTGTCAGCACCCACGCCATCAACAGATTGCGGATGGTCTTCATCTGCAACCCGCCACCGTTGGCAACCATGGTCCCGGCCACCCCCGAAGACAACACATGGGTCGTCGACACCGGCAAACCAAACATGTCCGCCGCACCGATGGTGAGCATGGCCACGGTTTCCGCCGACGCACCCTGCGCATACGTCAGGTGGGTCTTGCCGATCTTCTCGCCGACCGTCACCACAATCCGCTTCCAGCCGACCATGGTGCCCAACCCGAGCGCGATGGCCACGGCGATCTTCACCCACAGCGGAATAAACCGTGTGGCGTTGTCGATCTTCTGTTTGAACAGTTGCAGTTTGCTGCTGGTGTCAGCATCGAAATTGCCGACCTTGTTCTTGTCCATCAGGCGAATGCTTTCGCTGGCCAGGTACATGTCGTTACGCACGTTGCCCATGGCTTCGGCCGGGACTTTCGCCAGCGAGCCGTAGCCTTTGACTTCTTCACCGATGTGCCCAGTGAGGGCGGCGAGGGCGGGGATCAGTTGCGGCGTGGCGTCCTTGCTGCGCACGTAATCGGAGAGCACCGCACGCGGATCGGCCGGCGTCGGCAGCGGGGCACTTTTCACCAGCGCTTGCTGGGTGACTTGCGCCACGGCGGCAAACTGCAGCGATTGTTCTTCGGGCATGGTGCGGTTCAAGGCGTAGGCCATCGGCAATGTGCCGACCAGAATCAGCATGATCAGGCCCATGCCTTTCTGGCCGTCATTGGAGCCGTGGGCGAAGGACACGCCGGTGCAGGTCAGAATCAGCAAACCGCGAATCCACCACGGCGGCGGGGTGTTGCCTTTAGGGGCCTTGTACAGCGCGCGATTCTTCACGAATGCACGCAGCGCCAGCAGCAACAGCGCCGCGCAGCCGAACCCCACCAGTGGCGACAGGAGCAAGGCGTAACCGATCTTGGTCGCCTGCGCCCAATCGACACCGCTTGTGCCGTCGCGGCCGTGCATCAAGGCATTGGCCACGCCGACGCCGATGATCGAACCGATCAGCGTGTGCGAAGACGATGCCGGCAAACCGAGCCACCAGGTGCCGAGGTTCCACAGGATCGCCGCGATCAGCAGGGCGAAAATCATCGAGAAACCGGCAGACGAACCGACCTGCAGAATCAACTCCACCGGCAGCAACGCGATGATGCCGAACGCCACCGCGCCGCTCGAAAGCAACACGCCGAGAAAGTTGAAGAACCCCGACCAGACCACTGCCACATTCGGCGGCAGCGAGTGGGTGTAAATCACCGTCGCGACGGCGTTGGCGGTGTCGTGGAAACCGTTGACGAACTCGAAACCCAAGGCAATCAGCAGCGCCACGCCGAGCAGCAGGAACGGCGTCCACGTGGTGACTACCGTGCCGAGTTCGTGCATGTCGTGCATCAGGCTGTAGGCGGTGAACAGCATCCCCATCGCCAGCACCGCGAAAAAGATCACGTAGGTGAACGGGCCGGTTTTCTTGTCGAGGGCAGGCCTGCCGCTGGCGGCGGAGGCGGGGCTGGCGGTCAGGGAGGGAGTAGCCATGAGCGGACAATCCTGAGCGAGGGAAGGAATGTCGCCCATGATCGTTGCAGAATGTTACAGAGAGACTGCGCCATGTCAGTGTTTGGGGTTTTAGCTCCACCGCTGATCCGAAGACTGAAGAAGATCCCTGTGGGAGCGAGCTTGCTCGCGAAAGCGGTGTGTCATCCGACAATGATGGAGCCTGACACTCCGTCTTCGCGAGCAAGCTCGCTCCCACATTGGGCCTGCGGTGGCAATGCGTTTTGTGGTCAGTAATCGCCTCTTTTACGAAACGCCCAACGCCCGGCAATCACGGTAAACGTCGCCACCAGTGCAACCAGAATCCAGAACCCTTCCGGATCTTGCGACAACGGCACCCCGCCCACATTCATTCCGAAAAAACCGGCAATTATGTTGATCGGCAGCGCCAGTACCGTCACCACGGTCAGGGTGAAAAGCGTGCGGTTGCTCTGTTCGTTGAGGTTGGCGGCGATCTCTTCCTGCAACAGTTTGATCCGCTCACCCAGCGCTGTGAGGTCGTTGATAATCAGCGCAAACTCCTCGGTGGATTTGCGCAGCTCCTTGACGTCCTCCTTTTGCAACCAGGACGGCGGCCGGTTGAGCAGACGCAACAGCGAACCCGGCTCCAGCGCCAGCAGCCGTTGCAGCCGCACCAGCACACGGCGATTGGCACCGAGTTCGGCACGGTTGGTCGACAGCCGCGAGGAGAGCAATTCGTCCTCGACCTGATCGACGCTCATGCTGGTCTTGCGCACGATCTGCGTGAGTACTTCGCCCTGATCGCGCAGCAGATGCACGAGCAATTCCGAGGGCGAACGAAAACGCTCGCCGGCCTTCACCGACGAGCGCAATTTATCCACCGAGTGCAGCGGTTGCAGACGCGCACTGACGATCAGTTTGCTGCGCACACAGACCCACAGCGTCGACACGTCCGAGGAGACCATGCTGCTGAGGTTGAACACCACATCGTTGACCACCGCCAGCAACGCCGAGTCGACATGCTCGATGCGCGTCGACCGCGAACCTTCGTGCAACGCTTCGAAAAACTCCTCGGGCAATTGCAGATGACTTTTCATCCAGCGCTCGCACGCCGCGTGCGCCAGATTGAGGTGCAGCCAAAGGAATTCGCCCGTGTCGTTATCGTCCTGCAAACAGCGCAACGCTGTCGCCGAGTCGACTTCGCGGCCACGTTCGCCGGGCAGGAAACGAAAGCCGTAGAGCAGGCCAAACAGATCGGGATCGCGATGGCTGATATCGAGGCTGTGGTTCATGAAGGCTCGCTGCGAGGAGGGTGCGTCGGTCGCGCAAATGGCAGGTTCACTGAGCCGCATCATCGCAATGTCAGATGACGTTTGTGTGACAGCAAAATGACGTCAAATCAGCAGCTTACCGGTGGTCGGAATTTCTTCAAGAAACGCTCTGGTGCGCCGATCACGCTTGGGTTACGTTGCGCGCGCTTGGCCATGAGCCAAGGCGTGCCGACAGGGATGTCCGGCAAAATTTCACGCCTTATCGGGCGTGCCTCATCCTTGTCCTGAGTATCTTTCGATGCTGCAAAAATCCCTGAGAGCGCAAATTCTCGGCCTGCTGAGCGGCAGCCTGCTGGCGATGCTGTTGATCGCCCTGGCCTGTTTTCACTTTCTGTCCAACGGCGTGCAGAGTTACAGCCAGTTGATCGCCGGTCCCTTGCACACTTCGCAATTGATCGACGAGGCCAACCTGCAATTCAAGGTGCAGGTGCAGGAATGGAAAAACGTTCTGCTGCGCGGTAAGCAACCGGCGGATCTGGCTAAATATTGGGGCCAGTTCGAGGATCGTCAGCGCGATGTGCAGAACATTCTCGGTGAACTGGCCAGCCAGAAAGGCATCGAGCCGAGCCTGAAAAACCGCATCGAACGTCTGCGTGAAGAACATCGTCTGCTCGGCGCTGCCTACCAGAAGGGCCGCGATGCCTACGTGGCTGCCGGTGGTGATCCGACGGCTGGTGATGCGGCGGTCAAAGGCGTCGACCGCGCCGCCAGCGATCAGATGAGCGAGCTGGTCGCCGAGTTGCGCAAGCAAGGCACCGCGCAGTCGGCGCTGATCAGTGCCGAGGCTGATCGCACCGTGTGGCTGGGGCTGCTGGTGATGCTCGCGTCGGGTCTGCTGATCGGCTTGTTGAGCCTGTGGCTGGTCAACCGCAACCTGGTCGAACCGATTCGCAAACTGATCGATTACGTGACCCAGTTGAGTCGCGGCAAACTCGCCGAGCGCGTGGTCAGCGACCGCCAGGATGAGCTGGGCAACCTCGCCGCCGCCGCCAACACCTTGCGCGATTTCCTCGCCGAAACCTTCACCCGTTTGCAACGCAGCGCCAGCGATCTGGATAGCGCCAGTGGCGAGTTGAATGCGATCGCCACGACCATGGCCGGCGGCACCAACGAACAATTCAATCGCACCGATCAAGTGGCCACGGCGATGAACGAAATGTCCGCCACCGCCCAGGAAGTGGCGCGTCACGCCGCTGATGCTGCGCGTGCGGCCGACGATGCCGACCAGTCCGCCCAGCAGGGTGAAAAGGTCATGCAGAGCACCATCCACTCGATCACCCAGATGCGCGGCGAAATCGCCAATACCGCCACGGTGATCCGTCGTCTGGAAGCCGACAGCGGCCGCATCGGCAAAGTGCTGGAAGTGATTCGCGGCATCGCCGAACAGACCAACCTGCTGGCATTGAACGCGGCCATTGAAGCGGCGCGCGCCGGTGAGGCCGGGCGTGGTTTTGCCGTGGTCGCCGATGAAGTACGCAACCTCGCACAACGCACCGCCGAGTCAATCATCGAGATCAACCAGATCATCCAGAGCGTGCAGACCGGCGCGGTGGACGCGGCGCAAGCCATCGACAGCGGCCAGACGCGCAGTGATGAAAGCGTCGAGCAGGTGACCCAGGCCGGCGCGATGCTGGAGCGCATCACCCACGCGGTGGAGGCGATCCGCGACATGAACCGTCAGATTGCTACCGCCGCCGAAGAGCAGACCTCGGTGGCCGAGGACATCTCGCGCAACCTCACCGAGATCACCTCGATCGCCAGCACCAACCTCGACAACGTGCAGCGCACCGAAAGCGCGAGTCAGAACCTGCACAGTCTGTCGGGGGAGCTGAGCGAAGTCACCGCGCGTCTGAGTGCCTGACGCAAACGACCGTGTACCGGTTCGGATACCGAGTCGGTACACAGTCGATCTCAAATTGAGGCGGCCGTGGTCGATGACCGGTTATCTATAACCGGCATTGGAGTATTTCCATGGTCAGCATCACGTCTGTTTCGATCAATCAGACTCTCAGCACACCCACCAGCAAAACGTCGATTAGCGACGTTGGTGACGACACGTCTACCTCAGCAACCGCCAGCACGGGCGCGACAGCCGATAGCGGTAAAGTCGCCGCCGGTGGTGGGGCCGCTCCGGCGGGTGACAGCAGCTCCAGCAGCAGTGAAGAATCGGATTCGGTGAAGGAACTGCGCAAGCAGATTGCCGAGTTGCAGAAGCAATTGCAGGAGGAACAGCAAGCGCTGCAAGCGGCCCAGGCGAAGCAGGAAAGTTCGGATGCCAAAACCGCCGAAGTAGCTGCCGCACAAGCGCAGATCACCGCCACCTCGGCCTCCCTGTCCACCGCCACAGCTTCATTGTTGCAGGCGTTGCAGGACTCCGACTCGAGCACTTCGGGGTCGTTGGTCAGCACCTCGGTGTGATGCCTTTTCCCCTCACCCTAGCCCTCTCCCGGAGGGAGAGGGGACTGACCGTGGTGATTATGCGAGCTACGCCGACCTGAGATTTCGAGGCGCACTCAGGCCTTGAATAGCCCCCGATCGGCTCCCTTTCCCCTTACCCTAGCCCTCTCCCAGAGGGAGAGGGGACTGACCGGGGTGATTATTTGCGTTACGCCGACCTGAAACATCGAGTCGAACTCAGGTCTTGAATAACCCCCCGATCGGCTCCCTTTCCCCCTCGCCCCCTTGGGGGCGGTCCGACGTTTCGGGAGGGCTGGGGTGAGGGGGAGAAAATCTCACTGACAACACATCAACCAGGCCAAACACCAGACACAAAAAAGCCGCACGATCTCTCAATCGTGCGGCTTGCTTTATACGCGGTATCAAGTGTCTTGCTTGTTGCTCAACACCTTGCCAGTGGTCGCATCAAAGTCCACATCGAACTCTTTGCCATCAGCAGTTTTCAATTCAACTTCATACTCATAACCGTTGAAGTGGTTATCCAGGTCAGTGTCAGTAATAGTTGCACCCGGATACAGTTTCAGCGCATCGGCATTCATCGATTCCAGCGACTTGATCTTGCCTTCCTTGACCAGTTGCGGGATCTGGTCGACGCGGACATCAGCCAGGGCCACGCCAGCAGTGAGGGTCAGGGCAGCGGCGGTAAACAGGGCAGTCAAAGTTTTCATCGGTTCATTCCTTGGGTGACTCGTTTAAGTGGCCTCAGGTTAACCAGCGCAACTTAACTCACCCTTAAAACCCTGCACCCAAACAAAACGGGCAAGCCATGCACCTGCACAGAACCTGTGAGAGCGTGGCTTGCCCGTGATGAAGGCGCCTGGATTTCAGATCAGAAACCGTTGTTCTTCAACACCTGATCAACCGTGCCAGCCGCCGGGCGTTTGTAGAACTTCAACAATTCGCTAGCGCGGTTGGTGAAGATGCCGTCGACACCGGCCGCCATGACTTTCTCGAAGTCCACCGGCTCATCAACGGTGTAGACGTGCACCAGCATGCCCTGATCGTGGGTGTATTGGTTCATCCACGGTAGCACCAGATCCGAATAACTCTGGTCGCCGCCCTTGGTCAGCTTCGCCGACGGGCCGGTACCGATGGCACCTTGCGACTTGGCGTAGTCCACCCATTGCTTGAATTCGGCTTCGGACTTCGGCTCTTGTTTGCCGTAGAAAACGTTTTTGTCTTTCTCGCCGGACTCGGCAAAGGTCACTTTCGATTTCGGCTCGATGCTGCCTTCGCCGACCCACAGCAGGAGGATCTTCGGCACTTGCGGCATTTCTTTTTCCAGCAGGGCAAGGCTGTTCTTCTCGAACGTCTGCAGGATCACCTTGCCTTTACCCTGACCCACACCCAGCGCGCTTTTCGCCAGCTTCGAACCGGCCGGGCTCAGCCAGCCGCGATCCTGGAGTTTTTCCTTGAGGTCTTTCTCGATCCCGGGAAACAGCTGCGGCTCTTTGGTCTCGATGTACAGGCCCGGCTTGTGTTGCGGATTGGCCTGGGCAATGTCGATGATTTCATCGAGGGTGAGAATTTTCAGCCCGGCATAAGTCGGGCGCGCGCGGTCGGGGTAGGCCTTGTTGTACCAGCTGCCGGCGTCGAGGCTTTTCAGTTCGGCCATGGTGAAGGCGTTGGCCGGGCTGTCCTTGCGATCCGGGAACTTGGTCGCGACGTCGGTTGTACGTTGCAGATTGTTGTCGTGCAGGGCGAACAGCACGCCGTCCTTGCTGCGCTGCAGGTCCATTTCCAGGTAATCGGCGCCGAGGTCGCGGGCCAGTTTGTAGGACGCGGCGGTGGATTCCGGTGCATCGAAGGACGCGCCACGGTGAGCAATCACGGCCGGGTGCGGGATGCCGTTGGCGGCAGCGATCGCTTTCGGGTCGGTTTGGCTGGCAGCGTGTGCCTGACCAAGACCGAGCAGCAGGCTCAGGACCAGAGCGCTTTTGGTGAAAGTGGCGGGCATGTTCGAGTTCCTTTCGCAGGGCATTTTCAAAGACGTACCTTTTAACAACTGAATCGATCGCGTGCTATCGCAGGACCGACATAAACGTATTAAAAGCGATTTTTCCTGCACTTTTGTGGCGCGGTTTGCAGTACGCTTGCCCTCGGCAGACGTCCCGGCAGAGGGCGCGCCGCTCCGTTGCCCTGCGTGTAAACCATCGATCATTTTTCGTGAGGTTTACCATGCGCATCACCTCCCAACTCATCTGCCAGGCTGCCGACGATCTCAAGGGTTTTGTCGGCCTCAACCGCAAGACCGGCCAGTACATCGTGCGTTTCAGCGAAGATTCGTTCGGCATGGACGTGGCGGATGACGGCATTATTCCTGTGAATGAATTCGTCTGGGCGCCGGCGACGGCGCAGACCATGACCCTTAAGCGCGAGTTGATTCAGCTATTGCTGGATCAGAACATCGACGAGCGGATCAACATTACCGAGCCGTTGCGGGTGTATATGAGCAGGGTTGAGGTGCCGGAGATTGAGGCGGTGCGGAGTCTGGTGCGGGGCTGAAGTTTTGCTGTGAAGGTGAGGGCCTCTTCGCGAGCAGGCTCGCTCCCACATTGGATCTGCGTCGATCACAAATCCCCTGTGGGAGCGAGCCTGCTCGCGAAAGCGGTCGACAATGCGCCGCCATTTTATTGCCCGAACCGATACTCACGCTCAACCCGGCACACCCGCGTATGAAACGCCGAATACCACTGCAAACGCCCGCGCTCCTGAATCAGCCGATGCTCCGGGTTCTGCCGCCACGCCAGAATCGCCGCTTCGCTCTGCCAATACGACACCGTAATCCCGACGCCATCCACGCCGCGAACCGACTCCACCCCGAGAAATCCCGGCTGTTCACGCACTAACAATTCCATGCGTTCAGCCGCCTCGGCATAGCCGTTGTCACCCTCGGTGCGGGTCGAGGTAAAAATCACCGCAAAGCAGGAAGCCATCAACGCGGCTCCATGCAAGCTTCAACAAACGCGCGCACCAGCGGCGGCATCAACCCTTTTAGCGCGGCACGCTCCGGTTGAAACAACGTTGCGACAAAAAATCGGTGATCGTTGAGTTCAATCGCGCGTAAATCCCCCGCCGAATCATGACCCACGGCTTGTAGCCGATCATTCAACAATTCCTGTTCGAACAGCGGATTCACACCGAAGCGGCAGCGATAACCTTCATGAACCTGCGACGTTTCGTACGCCTTGGCGATCAACGAGCCGGGCACCAAGTGAATACTGTCCACCGCTTCGACCAGCGAACAGGTCAACGGCGTGAGTACCGCGCGTTCTGAGTCGGGTGATGTTTCACCATGTTCCGCATCCACCCAGCCCAACACGTTGCGGGAAAACTCCAGCACCGCATGCTGAAAACCGCCGCAGGTGCCGAGGAAAGGGCGCTGCTGTTCGCGGGCAAAACGGATCGCTCGCAGTGCGCCGTCTTCACTTTTGTAGGGGCTGGCCGGTACGCACCAGAAGCCGTCGAACCGCTCGAGCGGCGTATCGGCGTGGATCTGCTCGGTGGCCAGCCATTCGAATTGCACGTTGCGATTGAGGTGCTCAGCGACCAGACCGAGGGCGACGGGAATGGCTTGGTGGGCGGTGACTTGCGGGTCGTAATCGCCAATCAGGGCGATACGGATGGCGCTGTTTTCCATGGGGGTTCCCTGCGCTTGTTGATTGATGGCACTCACTATAGATTGGCGTTCACGCACTCAACATTGGCGTTTGCCCAAGTGATCAATGCAGCCACGCACTATCAGCTCGACTACCCCGACCTCGCCCTGATTCTGGCCTTGGTGCGTGGCGGCTCCCTGGCCCGCGCCTCGCAGCTGTTGAAGGTCGATGTGTCGACGGTATTCCGCGCCGTGCGCCGTCTCGAAGCCGCACTCGGCCAGCAATTGTTCGAAAAAAGCCGTGCCGGTTACCTGCCGACGAACCTCGCGCAGACGCTGGCCGAGCAAGCTGAACGCGCCGAACAGGCATTGGAAGCCGCACGTATCGGCGTGGAGCAGGGCGGCGAAGTGGTCAGCGGCACGGTGCGTCTGACCTGCACCGATTCGGTTTTGCAGGGTTTGCTGCTGCCGGCGCTGGCGCAGTTCATGCCCAATTATCCGGCGTTGACCATCGAACTGAGCACCTCCAACGACTTCGCCAACCTCAGTCGCCGTGATGCCGACATTGCTCTGCGCCTGACGCGGACACCGCCCGAGCATCTGGTCGGACGGCAACTGGCGACGATTTCCTACCGCGTCTGCGCCAGTTCGCGTTATCTGCAAAATGTCGATGCTTCGGATCTGACGGCGTTGACCTGGATCGCCCCGGATGACTTTTTGCCCGATCATCCGACTGTCGCCTGGCGTCGTCAGCATCTACCCGGTGTCACCCCGGGCTATCGCTGCAACAGCATGTTGTCAGTCACGGAGCTGGTTCGCGCAGGCCTCGGTGTGGCGGCATTACCGGACTTCCTCATCACCGAGAGTGTGCAGGCGTTGAGCGAGCCGCTGCACGGTTACGACACCGCGTTGTGGTTGCTGACGCGCCCGGATTGCCGAGCCTTGCGCTCGGTGGTGACGTTGTTCGATGAACTCGGGCGGGTACTGCGTTTGCCGTGATCAGCGCTGCGGGTTCTGGCGCATATGATCGTGCAGTTCGCTGGTCAGACTGGCGATGCGTTCGGTGAGGTTTTTGGTCATCTCGGTGAGGCGGGTGTTCTGCTCCAGCAACTCAAGCAGTTGCGCGGTGTTCTTCGCCGCTTGGGCCTGACGCTCGGTATTGGCCTGTGCCAACGCTTCACGGTGTAGCGCATCGGCATCGGCTTGTGCCTTGTCGCGCGCGGCCTGACGGGTTTGTGCCAGCAGAATCAGCGGCGCGGCATAGGCGGCCTGGAGGCTGAACGCGAGGTTGAGCAGGATGAACGGGTAAACGTCGAATTGCGTCACGCCCGACACGTTGAGGCCGATCCACACCGCGACGATCACGGTTTGCGCACCGAGAAACAGCGGCGTGCCGAAGAACCGCGCGAACGCCTCGGCGCGCAGCGCAAACCTGTCGTTGCCGAAGGTGGTGTTGAGGTGGGCGTGGGGGCGGTGGAAGCGCAGGTGGTCGACGGGAGCTGTTTCAGGCAATGCGGGTTTTTCAGTGGTCATGGTGCACTCGGCAGGGCATGGGACGTGTAGTCACTATAGCCCTGCGTTGTGGCGGCCGGCCCCTTCGCGAGCAAGCTCGCTCCCACAGGTATCCGGGGTGTTTCGAATTAGTCCCTGTGGGAGCGAGCCTGCTCGCGAAGGTCGCGCCTCGGTCTACTGACCCTGCATCGATTACCCCGGCACCCGCTCATTGGCAAACATGCTCACCGCATCCACCGCCTCACTGGCACCATCACGAATCTGCAGAATCACCGTCCCCGCCTGATTCGCCAATTCGACGCCTTCAGCCGCGCGACCCCGGGTGCCTTCCATGCTCTTGATGGCCTGACGGGTTTCGCTCTGGATCAAACCGATCATGGTGGATATCTCTGCGGTCGAGCCGCTGGTACGCCCCGCCAGCAGGCGCACCTCGTCGGCAACCACGGCAAACCCGCGGCCCTGTTCACCGGCGCGGGCGGCTTCAATTGCAGCGTTGAGCGCCAGCAGATTGGTCTGGTCGGCAATCGAGCGGATGGTGTTGACGATGGCGGTGATCTGCTCGGAGCGTTCCCCCAGTTGCGCAATCAGCGTTGAAGACTGGGCGATGTCTTCGGCGATTTCGCGCATTTCGCTGGCGGCTTGCTGGATCACCTGCGTACCTTGCTCGGCGACTTTTCGCGTCGCTACCGAGATGTGATACGCCGCGCTGGCACTGCGTGCGTCCTGTTCGTGTTGTTCGACGCGCGCGGTCACATCGGAGGCGAACTTCACCACTTTGCACAAGCGCCCGGCAGCGTCGTAGACCGGGTTGTAGTTGGCTTCCAGCCACACCGTTTGCCCGCGTTTATCCACGCGTTCGAACTGCCCCTGGAAAAGTTCGCCCTGATTCAAGCGCCGCCAGAAATCCTCATAAGCGCTGCTGTTGACCAGCGCCGGCGTGCAGAACAAACGGTGATGTTTACCTTTCAGCTCGGCGAGGGTGTAACCCATGCGCGTCAGAAAATTCTGATTGGCCGTGAGAATACTGCCGTCGAGGTTGAATTCGATGACCGCCATGGCCCGGTCGATCGCCTGCAACTTGGCGTTGGCTTCGCTTTCCTGCTGCACCTTGGCGGTCACGTCCATGGCGTACTTGACCACTTTCACCACCCGTCCCGAAGCATCCTTGATCGGGTTGTAGCTGGCTTCCAGCCAGATCGGCTGGCCCTTGCCGTCGACCCGTTCAAATGTACCGGACTGAAACTGGCCGTTTTTCAGACGTGACCACAGATCAGTGTATTGAGCACTGCGCCCGAATTCTGGCGTGCAAAAACGCCGATGGGGCTGGCCGATCGCTTGTTCGGCGGTGTAACCCATGGTCTTGAGAAAGTTGTCGTTGGCGCGCAGCACCACGCCATCGAGGTCGAACTCGATGACCGCCATCGAGCGATTGATCGCATCGAGCAGGCCCGTTTGTTCGGTGAGGGTGCGCTGAAGATCGTCGACGACGGCTTTGTGGCGATTAAAGAACATGTTCGCAGTACTCAGGAAGTGGGGAAGATCGAGGATTCAGTCCCTATTTCCGCGCCGGCAGACCGAATGCGCGGACGGCATTCGGCAATGACTGCTCAATACCAGTATTCCTTAGCTGGCAGATGGCTACTTATACAAAACTTCATAAACTTGTACAAGGAAGTAATTATTTGTAATTTTGTATAACTTTTTAGGCGTCGACGTTGTCTGTCGCGGTCCTGGTCAAGGCCACACTGATGGTATTGCGGCCCGTGTGTTTAGCGATGTAGAGCGCTTTGTCGGCATCGTCCAGCCAGTCCAGTGCATCCTTGTACAAGTATTGATAGCGCGCCAAACCGATACTCAGGCCCACTCGCAACTCTCGCACCTGCGGATGACGGTACTGCTGCAATGCCTCGCGCAATTGCTCCATCAGGGCCTCGGCCTTGTGCAGGGGCAGTGTCGGCAGGATCACGCAGAACTCGTCACCGCCGTAGCGCCCGGCCAATTCGTACTGGTCCAGCAGGCGTTTGAGCTCCTGACTCAATTGCCGCAGTACCTCATCGCCGACGATGTGCCCAAAGCTGTCGTTGATCTCCTTGAAATGGTCGATGTCGATCAACGCCAGAGTGGCTTGGGTGTTGTGTTGGCGGCACTGCTGAAATTTCAGGTGCAGCAGGTCTTTCCAGGCCCCGTGATTGAGCAGGCCGGTGAGGCTGTCGGTGCGGCTCAGGGCACTCAGTGCGCGTTTGTGTTGGGAGAGTTTGATCGCCAGGTGATAACAGACCATGCCCAGCGCGAGCGGATACAGGGTGAGCATCGGCAGGCACGCCCAGACTTGCGTTTGGGTCATCGTCAGGCTGAATTTGCCACCGAAAATCGCCCAGCCCAGCAGTACACCGGCGAGTTGCGCGAGGGCGCCGAACACGAACAGACGTTGGCCGCCGGCGGCAACGTTGTTCATGGTCATCATCGACAGGATGGTCACGGTGGTCAGCGGGTTGAACTGAAAGCACGCCGCCCAGAAACCGCCGAACATCGAGTCGTATAACAAATTGCGGCGTTCAGCCTGATACGGGAACGCCGAGCGCGTGGATATCTGGTAAGCCAAGTGCGGCCAGGCGAAACCGTTAAACAACAACAGCGCCCACAGCCAGTCGGGCATGTTCAGCGGATACAACGCCGCAGCGACGCTGAAGAATCCCACGCCCAAGCCAATGGCTCTGGGCAGATAAATACGTCTGGCGAATGACAAGCCTTTGCCGCGTTGGTTTTCCATGATGCCCTGCGCGAAATTCATCCTGAAATACTTTGCAGTATTTTCTCAGGCTAACCGTTCGTCGGTCGATTGTCGGACATTGTCATTTATTCCAACGGGAATAATCAGTGTCCTTCCGAGCCATTTAGTCGATGGTTCGCGCAGGAGAGGGGCGATTTAGAGCTGATAGTGGGCCAGAAACATCTGCAGCGCCGATTCGGCGACGCTGTTCTGCATATCGACATCGAGGGCGGCGCGGCCCATCGACATCTGCGGCCAGAAAGCAAAGGTCTTGAGCAAGCCTTGCACTTGCTGTGCGGCGAACTCCGGATCGACCGGTTTCAGTCGGCCGTCAGCCTGCGCGGCGCGAATCCACACGGTCAGACCTTCCTCGCGCTTGCCCATGCGCTCGACCATGTTCTGCGCGCGCTCCGGCGAGTGAATGGTGGCGGCAATTGCCACACGGGCCAGGGTCAGGAAATTCTCGTCAGCCATCAACTGCATTTTGGCCTGGAGCATCGGCCGTAATTGCTCACGCAAGGGCTGATCGCGGTTATAGACGACGGATTGCTCTGCGCTGATTCGTGCCCACAACTGGTTAAGAATTTCGGCGAACAACTCTTCTTTGCTGGGGAAATGGTTGTACACCGTGCGCTTCGACACACCGGCGGTGGCCGCGATTTTGTCCATGCTGGTGATCTCGAAACCGTTGGCACGGAATTCGGTAATCGCCGCTTGAATAATGGCTTCGCGTTTACGGTCGGTGAGGCGTTGTGGAGCTGTCATAAGTACGCTTCGGCAGTGAAAGGGTGAAATTACACTTGGCAGTTTACTTGTCATCCGCTTTGATGCAACCTAGAAACTACACCGCCCAGTGTAATGTTGCGTTAATCCTCGCAACCTAAAAAACAGACAGTTCGGCCTATGCGTGCAGCTTTGGCCATTTATCGTCCCAACCGTGGAGAAACCGCGAATTGCGCGGTTTTTCTGGAGTCATTCAGTCATGGCCAATCCAGTTTTGATCCCGGATAACACATCCACGCCTGAAGCCTCTCGACAGGCTCAAGGCCTGTTTCGTAATCATGCGCCGGTGCAACGCGAAGGCCTGCGCAAAATGCTGCGGATCATGTGGAACATGATTTTCCACAAACCGCGCAACACCCGGCCCGCTGCGCCGATCCCGGTGCAGGCGTTGACTCGGGAAGAGCTATTGGCGGCGCCCAACCACAGTGTCTATCGACTCGGTCACTCGACCCTGTTGCTGAAGCTGCGCGACAAATTCTTCATTACCGACCCGGTCTTCGCCGAGCGCGCATCACCAGTGCAGTGGGCCGGGCCGAAACGCTTCCACCAGCCGCCGATCAGCATCGACCAGTTGCCGCCGATCGAAGCGGTGATTCTGTCGCACAACCACTACGACCACCTCGATTACCAGGCCGTGCTCAGACTGGCCGCCAAGACCAACCTGTTCCTCACGCCACTGGGCGTCGGCGACACCCTGATCAAATGGGGCATCGATGCCAGCAAAGTCCGTCAGTACGATTGGTGGCAGGGCGCCGAGATTGCCGGCATCCGCTTCGTTGCTACACCGTCGCAGCATTTTTCCGGCCGTGGCCTGTTCGATGGCAACAGCTCCCTGTGGGCATCCTGGGTAATGATCGACGGCGACACGCGGATCTTCTTCAGCGGCGACAGCGGCTACTTCGACGGCTTCAAACGCATCGGCGAACAGTTCGGCCCGTTCGACCTGACCCTGATGGAAACCGGCGCCTACAACGTCGAATGGCCACACGTGCACATGCAGCCCGAAGAAACCTTGCAAGCGCACATCGACCTCAAGGGTCGCTGGCTCTTCCCGATCCACAACGGCACCTTCGACCTGGCGATGCACGCCTGGCATGAACCGTTCGACCGGATTCTGGCACTGGCGTGGGAGCGCAGTGTTTCGATTACCACGCCGCAGATGGGGGAGGCGTTCAATATCGCTCAACCGCAACGCGGGGAGGCATGGTGGTTGGCGGTTGAAGGGGAGAGTGAGGCGGTGGTGCAGAGCGCCTGATAGCTCGCCCAGTTCGCCCCTTCGGGGGCGATTGTCTTATTCAGCCATCGCAAAATCCCCACGCCCCATCGCTTCCGACGACACGCCCTGAACACTCGCACTACGCCCCGGTGCAAACCCCGGAAAGAACACCAGCCCCTGCGCCTCGAACCGGTAAGCCAGCGCCAGGCGCGCCGCATCCGCTACATCCTGCTGCGCTTCAAAGCGTTGAATGTCTTCAACCGAAATCTCAGCCTCCCGCGAGAGCTGTTCCACGCTCCAGCCCAGCATCGCTCGGGCCTGGACGCAGTGCGTCGGGGTGAACTGGAAAAGGGCAATGCGTTCGAGGATGTGGTTCATCGCAAGAGAGGCCATGGTGTGCTCCGGGCTCAAGAGTGCTGATTGAAAATGTACTGTGTTTTTGTACAGTTGTTTTCGGCCGGGATCAAACGCATTTTTTGATTTGCCCTAATTCGCCGCCTCCAACCAGACGGACGGTGCCTGCCCGAGGATCCGCCGGAACATCGTCGAGAACGCCGCCGGGCTCTCATAACCGAAGTCCAGTGCGATGCGCGTCACCGCTTCACCCGAGGCCAAGCGTGCCAGCGCCAGAACCACGCAAGCCTGCTGCCGCCATTGTCTGAAGCTCAGCCCGGTTTGTTGGCGAAACAGTCTGTTGAAGGTACGCAAGCTTATGTGTAATTGGTCGGCCCATTGCTGTGGCGATTGGTGGGCGTACGGCTGATGCAGAAAGTTCTGACACAGAGACAGGAGCTTTCCGTCAGTCGGCAGCGGAATGTGCAACGGCAGCGGCGCACTGCGCGTCAATTCATGCAGCAACAGATCGATCAATACGCCATCTCGCCCGCCGAGGTCATAGGTCAGCGGTACTTCCACCGCCTCCATCAGCAAATGCCGCATCAACGGCGACACACTGATCACCTGGCAACGTTCCCCCAAATCCACTGCACCCGGTTCGATGTACAAGCTACGAGTGCTGACCCCAAGCATCAACACCTCATGCGCCACCCCCGGTGGAATCCATACCGCGCGCTGCGGCGGCACGACCCAATTGCCGTCATGGGTACTGACCTGCATCACCCCGGTCGCGCCGTACAACAATTGCGCCCGACGATGCGTGTGAAAAGGCAGCAAGTGACCGTGGGAATAATCCGTACCGATCGCCACCACCGCGCGCGGCGTGTCATCCAGCAGATTGATCGAAACATTGCGCATCAGGCGTTTCCCAGTGGTTGGCGTAAACGCAAACATTATTGGCTGACTTGCTGAAGCAGGCCAAGCGATGCCGCTCTATCGTCGATCGCTCTCCTTTCACGGAAACCTCGTCATGTTCTATTTACTGCTGACCCTCTTCGGCTGCCTGACCGGCATCACCGCCGTCCTGTTCGGCTTCGGCGGCGGCTTCGTCGTGGTGCCGCTGCTGTATCGCCTGCTCACCGCCAGCCACGGCGCCGACGACCCGATCAGCCAGTCGGCAATGCACATCGCCGTCGCCACCTCGACCTGCGTGATGATCGTCAACGCCCTGATCGCCACCGACAAACACCGTCGCGCCGGCAATCTCATCCGCCATTACCTGTGGCCGTTGGGAGGGTTTATCGGAATGGGTGCGGTCGTGGGTGCAATAGCCGCGATTTGGGTCAGCGGCGAAGTGATTCGCTACGCATTCATCGGCTACCTCGGCGTGACCATTGTCGACTGCCTGCTGCGACGTGGCTTTCTCACTCAGAACCCAGATGTCATCCCACGCCGACTTGGCGCTACGGAAACTTCCGCAGGTGGTGTAGGCATCGGCGCCATCGCGACGTTTCTGGGTGTAGGAGGCAGCGTCATGACCGTGCCGCTGTTGCGCCGTTGTGGATTGAGCATGTCGCAAGCGACGTCCATGGCCAATCCGTTGAGTGTGCCGGTGGCATTGGCCGGGACGCTGACGTACATGGCGTTAGCAGGGTTCAGTCAGGCTGACCTGGGCGCGTGGTTTGTCGGGTATGTGGATCTGCTCGCGTTTGCGGTGCTGACGGTGGGGTCGCTCATCGGGATTCGATTGGCCGCGCCATGGATTGGACGGATCCCGGATCGGGTTCATGCCTGGGTCTATATCGGGTTGCTGATTATTGTGCTGCTGTGCATTTCGCTTAAATGAATCATTGCCAGGTTACAGCGGAAGAAATCAAAATCGGTAATTGAGCGCCATACTCCAGCAACTACCAGAGAACCCGGATGTTGATCTTCAATTGCACCGAAGCCGCCAGTAAGTTTTTCAGCCGTGTTCACAAAGGCAAAGTGATCACTCCGGTGGACGCTAAACCCCCGACCGCAGTTATCGAAGATGATCAACCGGGCAGCTCCAACGAGCAGTGGCTCGTGCACGCAATCACCGTCCAACGCAAACACGTGTTGCTCGTCATCCATGTGCAAACCCGCTATTGCATGATCCTCGCCGATGCCAAAAAGGCCGATGCTGAAGGGTTTGTCGCAGGATTTGTCGAACGCTGGCGCGAAGGCTTGCTACGCGACGCGATCAACCATGATTTCATGCAATGGGCTGACGCGGGAATCCTGTCGGATCGTTTTGACGAAGCCTGCGCAGAACATCGTTTCTATCGTCGCAGCCATCGGGGTGCACAACAGCACATTGAGCAGATCGCCTGGTTTTTTCAGGACTGTGCCGCCGAGTGGGGTTGTTTGCCGCAGGGCGAACGCGCGGCCATCGGGTTCGATGCGCAGATGAACAGTCGACTCAGAAACAGCAAAGGGCGCAAGGATTACTTCAGGCCAGATGAAGAAATGATCGCCCACTGGTTGCGCCAATATTGCGCTGTCGATGAGTCTGGCATTCAGGCTGCACTGGAGCGACGCAAACAGGCAGAGCGGAAGATCGAGGCGTTTCAGAGTGAACTGCAATAGCCTGAAAGTCACTGCGGGCCTCGCATCCCTGATTTGTTCTCTCCATAATCCCCCCGAATTTATCTGCGCCGGCCCTCAAGTGCCGGTGCGGCCTCCGCCTCTTTCAAGGAACGATCAATGCTCAAGGGACTGATGCGCCTGGCAACCTGCGCCGCTGTGCTGTTCTCTACGTTGTCCAGCGCGCATGCCGAAGATAACCGGCTGGTATTCACCGGTACGTTGGGCAAAATGCCGATCGTGTTCGAAGTCGACACCAGTGATCCGGAGCAAGTCACCGGTCGCTACTTCTATGAGAAATTTCACCGCGATCTAGAACTTAATGGCACCTATAAAAATGACGTCTTGCTGCTCACAGAGGGCAGCAATCGTATGGACCCGGACAAGCCATTACCGACCCTCAAACTGAAACCTATTGAGGCCGGCTGGAAGGGCGAATGGCAAAACGCTAAAGGCAAAAAACTGCCCGTGCTCGTTACCGATACGCCACTTCCCGAAGTTCCGGCGAATGCATTGCCCTACATCGCCAAGTTGCCCAAGAGCGAGCCCTACGAATATCTGCGGCTTCAGGGATTGAAACTCAAACCTGGTAAAAAGCAGGACTTCATGGGCTACTCCCTGCAATGGTGGGAAGAGCCTGATACCAAGATGTCCATGTTCAGCATCGAATCCGGGATGCCAAAAGAAGATCTGCAACGGGTTAACCAGCAATTGCTCGGGCGCTTGTGGGACGAGGCCATCAGTTACTACGGTTGCCAGTTGCGAGGTCGCGGTTACGCCGAATTCCTCCAGGATGTCACCCCGACATTTATCTCGCCCAGCGTCATCAGCCTGAACATCTCCACCAGCTACGACTGCGGCGGTGCGCACCCAGACTTCGGCGATTCACCGCTCAACATCGATGTGAAAACCGGCCATCCGTTGTCGCTCGAAGACGTGCTCTGGGTGGGCGAGGGTCAGCCAATCCTTCACGCTGATCGTTACCGAGGTGGTGACCAGCCATTGACCGAGGCTGAAGACGCAGCGCGCTCAAAGTACCAACGCGAAATCTTCAAGCCGTGGCTAATAAAGCAACTCACCGCGCTGTACCCGGATGAAATGAAGAAACCGGCAGGCGGAGATGAAGACAGTTGCGACTTCACCAATGAAGACAACTGGAGCTATTCCAACTGGCACTTCACCGAAAAAGGTTTGTACATCGGCGCGTATTTCGCCCGCGTCGAGCGAGCCTGCGATTCACCCGACTGGTCGATCCTGCCGTACTCGTTGATCAAACAACACCCCGGCGCCGTCAAACTGCAACTGCCCCAAGACTAACCATCACTCCAGCCCCGGCGCTTCGCGAATAATGAAGTGATCCAGGTTCTCGATATTGGCATTGAAGACCTCGAAAGGCTTTTCGGGGTTCTTCTTGCCGGGCACCTGCTTCAACTCCGGCGTCACCCCATAGAAGAAACAGAACAACGCCTTGTCGCTATCCACCGCGTGCTTGATCTCCTCCAGAAACGCCTTGCGCTTGCGGTAGTTGTCGATCAGCTTCTTGTTCAGATAAACGCTGACCGAGTACGGCTTCTTCTTACTGTCCTCGGGCTTCTTGAACCAGACCTTGTCCTCGAAATCGATACGAAAACTGGCACTGTGGAAGTCCTCGATTTTCTTGATCCGCCCCCAGTAAATCAGCCCTTTGTTGTCCGTCAGATACTCGATCTTCTTGAAGAACGAACTGTACGGCGCCGTATGCTCGCCGACCTTCAACGGCATCCGCTTGAGCAACTCCTTGTCCGCGAAGTTGGAAACAAAACACTCCACCGGATGCGCAAACACACTGGTCTTGTCCGGCGCCGACTCACGACCCGCCGACTCTTTACCACTGTCCGCCGCCACCCGCACCGGATCATCGCGCAACACATCCGCCACCCCCGCTGGCGCGACAGGCTTGCGCACATACTCACGCCGCGTCAGCAACAACTCTGATGGGAAGTGTTCCTCACGACCGTCATCCGCCTCGCCATCCGCCGTCTCAACGCCAGACGCTGAAGCCTTCAAACTCACATACGGACAACCCGCCACATGCAGCGTCGTGGGCAGATTCTTGAAGTGCGGCGTGCGCACGTAATTCACGTTCTTGGCGTTGAACGTACCCAACTCGTTGGAAGCCTCGAACGCCGAACGACAGGCATCGTTGGGGCACTGGAAGTGTTCCTTCGCCGAGTCAAACGCCACCGTCTCATCGAAATTGAGATCGCGAACGTCATAGATCGACAACTTGTCGTCGAGGCTGAGGCAGTAGGCGAGATCGAATTTCATGGTGGGGCTCGGATCCTTGAGGAGAAGATGGCGCGTTAAGACGAGTAAACGAGTTAGGGGGAGCACGCCGATATTAAAGGCAACGCCTAGAAATAGTGGCTCTTTGCTCTGTCATGTATTGAAACCCTTTTGGAGTTTGGCGACTATAGGAATTTTCCTACAGCCATAGACTACAAAGGGCGGCACTCGTGGTGATCAAAGCGGTCTCGAAGGAACGAATAGGCAGCGCGATGCTGGAGTTTGATCACAAATTTCGGAGTAGGCCTGAGTGGCAAGGCTGGGGAAAAAACCAATCGCATCGTTATGCCATTGACGCGGGCGGAGTCCTTTATCCAGCGAAGAAAATTGTCTCTTTGGCGACTGGCATTGCGGTAAGCGATTTTTCGGGTGGGCATCCGACCAACAGTTACCTTAAAAAGCGAGGCTTCACTATTGTGGAGCTACCTCGTGAAGAAGGTGAGCTTGTGTTGCAGTTCACGCCGGGGGTTGTTTATGACCGAAAAACTGAAATCAATGGGCCGTTCGGTGGTAGTCGACAAAGCGGCATAGCAGCGTCAGCTATCTATCCTGTGATTTTTTTGTTCACTGGCGATAGCGGTGAGCAATATGGTTATGCCGATCGTTGTGAAGATGGCGTCTATTTTTACACCGGTGAAGGTCGACGAGGGGCGATGACTTTGACTCGTGGCAACCGCGCTATTGCTGAGCATGCTGTGGATGGCCGAGCACTGCATTTGTTTAAGTCACTCGGCAAAAGTAAAGGCTGCGCTTATGTGGGGGAGTTTTCTTGTGCTGATATGTTCACGCGGACTCAGCCGGATTTAACTGGCCAGGATCGTGCGGCTATTGTGTTTCGACTAGTCCCAGTTGGTATTTCTGGCGGAACGATTGAGGTTGGTGAAGAGGACGAGAACAAGGCTGACCTTCCCGAGTCGCTGGCTGCTGCGCGGCTGGTGGCGCTCGCTGCTTGTCAGCTTGCCAGTGATGGAGTCGGGCAATCCGCCCCGCGTAAGATTTATCAGCGTAGCCAGAAGGTCTCGTACTACGTATTGATGCGTGCTCAGGGAATATGTGAGAGCTGTGAAATGCCAGCTCCGTTCTTGAAGAAGGATGGCACACCCTATTTAGAACCGCATCATGTGAATAGGCTCTCCGATGGCGGTTTAGACCACCCACGGTATGTGGCGGCTGTATGTCCAAGTTGTCATCGGGAAATTCACTCAGGGGTGCATGGCGCATTGGTGAATCAGAGATTGAAGCTTCGGTTGGAAGCAATTGAAGGTTGAGTATTCCAATTACGGTTGTTCTTTTCCGAACCCATATGATCGCCGAGGGGGCGAACCCTCGGTCGATATAGAATGGTTGTCATGAACTCCCTATGAAAAGTAGGTATGGGGCTCGCAAGTGCTCCCATAAACACGTCACCTAACCCATTGAGCGTTTCGATGATTGGAGCGCCTGAGTAACTCGTCGCCACCAATGTCGAATCGTACTGACTCTCCGCTGCGGCTGATCATTTAACACGTAAGGCATATCCCGAAGCCGAATCCAGCCTTCATCCTGCCAATGCAGCAGACTCAATGACATCTCCGGCCAATCCAACAAACTCAACATTGGCCGATTTGAGTCTCCCGAATTCTCCGCATCGCGCAAGGTTGGCACTACCTCGTTGGTCAGCCACTCACGCAACAACCGATTCCCCGGAACGTAGTGATAAACCAACAGCGCATACACCCCAGATTCACTGAGCATCAGATGCTGTTCTGGCTCTCGAAAGTACTCAATCCACATGACGCGGCGTTGATCGCTATCTAGCTTGTTGACCACCCGATCATTCATGTGGAAGCCCATCAAACGGCCAACATCCCGGGCGGAGAACCATGGCTGGTTTTCGAGTAGAAGGGCATGTAGAGAAAGGTTGTGGCGAGAGAAGACTATTACCGAGCATGGATCAGACATATTTATGACCTCTACGTTTTGGATTTTGGGAGGGCCTGACCCCAACGTAGAGCGGACTTAAGAAATCCCAACGAGCAGAGCAGTTACCACCGACGAATTACACGTCTGTGTCACTGACCAAGCTTTCTACGTTGGGCGTTTCTTAGGCACCTGCGATAGAGCTTAGTAGTGCTCGTAGCAGGGTTCAATGGGAAGTGACTGTAAGTGCTGTAGGAGATTGAGCGCTGTGGCGTAGGCGTAAAAAGGTTTACCGATCGCCCATAAAAAAGCCCCGATCAGATCGGGGCTTTTTGCTTTCTCGACTTGGCGAATCAGGAAGCAATCGTCAAATCACGCCAAGCGAGACCATTAGTCCCAGCTCAACGCACCACCAGTTTGGTATTCGATCACGCGAGTCTCAAAGAAATTCTTCTCTTTCTTCAAGTCCATAATCTCGCTCATCCAAGGGAACGGGTTAGTCGTCCCTGGATACTCTTCTTTCAAACCGATCTGCGACAAACGACGGTTAGCGATGAACTTCAGGTAGTCCTCCATCATTGCCGCGTTCATGCCCAGTACGCCGCGAGGCATGGTGTCGCGGGCGTATTCGATCTCCAGCTGCGTACCCTGCAGAATCATCTGGGTCGCTTCTTCCTTCATCTCAGCATCCCACAGGTGTGGGTTTTCGATTTTGATCTGGTTGATCACGTCGATGCCGAAGTTCAGGTGCATGGATTCGTCGCGCAGGATGTATTGGAACTGCTCGGCGACGCCTGTCATTTTGTTGCGGCGGCCCATGGAGAGGATCTGGGTGAAGCCGCAGTAGAAGAAGATGCCTTCCAGAACGCAGTAGTAGGCGATCAGGTTGCGCAGCAACTCTTTGTCGGTTTCGACGGTGCCGGTTTCGAACTTCGGATCGGAGATCGAACGGGTGTATTTCAGGCCCCAGGCGGCTTTTTTAGCGACCGATGGAATCTCGTGGTACATGTTGAAGATCTCGCCTTCATCCATGGCCAGCGATTCGATGCAGTACTGGTAGGCGTGGGTGTGGATCGCCTCTTCGAAAGCCTGGCGCAGGATGTACTGGCGGCATTCCGGGTTGGTGATCAGGCGGTACACGGCCAGTACCAGGTTGTTGGCAACCAGGGAGTCGGCGGTGGAGAAGAAGCCGAGGTTGCGCATGACGATGCGGCGCTCGTCGTCGGTCAGGCCTTCCGGGTTTTTCCAGAGGGCGATGTCGGCGGTCATGTTGACTTCTTGCGGCATCCAGTGGTTTGCGCAACCGTCCAGGTACTTCTGCCAGGCCCAGTCGTACTTGAATGGCACGAGTTGGTTGAGGTCGGCGCGGCAGTTGATCATGCGCTTTTCGTCAACGGCGACACGGGCGGAGGCGCCTTCGAGTTCGGCGAGGCCTTCGGCAACGTCGAGGGAGTTCAGTGCAGCCTTGGCGCGGGCGACAGCGGCCGAGTCGTCGGCGGTCACGGCGCGGGCTTCCAGCGCGGCGGCGCCGCCGGCGTTGTCCAGGCGGTCCATGTTGGCTTCGCTAGCGTGGCCGGCGTTGGCGCCTTTCACGGTTGCTACTTCACTGTCTTCTTTGTCGAATTCGTCCCAGCTCAGCATGACGTGTCGTCTCCTGCGTGAGGGCCTGTGCCCGTGTGAAACCTGATTGGTTGGTTTTTCACACGGTCGTACAGACCGCGTTGGATGTCGTTTTTTGCAGCGATGCACGCAGGCAAATAAACAGAAATTTTGACGGGTTCCGAGAGCCTCTGATGGGCGCAATCAGCGTTGAACGCTGCTGCGGGGCTTCAGAATGGCTTTTGCTCCCTGTAAGGGAATATTGCTGACCCGTATGGGGCGGCATTATAGGGAAAAAAACACGGCTGTGCTGAGGCGAATCCGCGCATGGAGCGGTCGAGGAGGGTGGTTTTTCGACGAGAGTGAGGGTTTACAGGGCTTTGCCGGGGATAGATTTTTTTTCGTAAAAATCTCGCCATTGTGAATTTGCTCAAAAAACGAACAAAAAAACCGGTTTTTCACTACATCTAGTGTTTTGCAAGCATTTTTGACGACTTCAAACACAACTGAGCCCGACCGAAGTCGGGCTGGAATCGACCCTCAATGAAGCGCTGAGAGATCCAATTCGGTGCAGTCTCGAATCATCAATTGGTGCAGCCGTTGCCCATGATGCTGTAGCGCAGGATGTGACGCTGACCTTTGGAGTCGTCGTATTCCATTTTGGCTGGAACCACTTCGCAGACATTCGGAACTTCGCTCATGGAAACAACTTTGGCGATGTCCAGGTGAGTCGAGTAAGTGTATTCCTCAACAACCGGTTGTTGCTGTGCGACATCAGTCGGGACCTCATCTGCCATGGCGGTTGCGCACAGACTGCTGAGGGCCAGAACCAATAAAGCTTTCATTTCAGATTTACCTTTTTGAGGTCGAGTGGGGTCACGCAACCTTTTTAGGGTTGCGTGTGGAACTTCATCGTTTGCAGTTATTACTTGAGAGCTGGATTAACGGCCTTCGTGGGGGCTGTAACGTTGTTAATCGCGTTTGCCTTGTCGGCGAGGTGAATTTTAGGGAGATGGGGCGGGGGTAAACAGACCGGGTTTTGATAAACACCTTTGGCAGATTTGGTAACAATCCCTTGAGATGGGGATTGATAACCGGGTGTTCTGTCTGTGGGACCGAGTTGTCTGAATCGCTTGCAGGCAAGCTCCCACAGGGTTGTGGGGTGTCTGAATAAATGGCGTGGGGCCTGCGTTTGGGGTATCTGGATGTTTTGTAGGGGCTTGTTACTACCATCGTCGAATGGTTCTATGGCCCCCGCCCCGTTACAACAGGGTCATACAAAAACAACTATTACACCGAGGTAGGAAAGATGAGTGCGGCTTCTCTGTATCCCGTTCGTCCCGAGGTTCTGGCTAACACGCTGACTGACGAGGCGACCTACAAAGCCATGTACCAGCAGTCGGTCGTCAACCCTGACGGCTTCTGGCGTGAGCAAGCCAAGCGTCTCGACTGGATCAAGCCTTTCACCACGGTGAAACAGACGTCGTTCGACGATCACCATGTCGACATCAAGTGGTTTGCCGACGGCACCCTGAACGTTTCCTACAACTGCCTCGACCGTCATCTGGCCGAGCGCGGCGATCAAGTCGCGATCATCTGGGAAGGCGACGATCCTTCCGAGAGCCGCAACATCACCTACCGCGAACTGCACGAGCAAGTCTGCAAGCTCGCCAACGCCCTGCGTGGTCAGGACGTGCACCGCGGCGACGTGGTGACCATTTATATGCCGATGATTCCCGAAGCCGTGGTCGCCATGCTGGCCTGCACCCGGATCGGCGCGATTCACTCGGTGGTGTTCGGTGGATTCTCGCCGGAAGCCCTGGCCGGTCGCATCATCGACTGCAAATCGAAAGTGGTGATCACCGCTGACGAAGGTATCCGCGCCGGCAAGAAGATTTCCCTCAAGGCCAACGTCGACGATGCGCTGACCAACCCGGAAACCAGCAGCATCCAGAAAGTCATCGTGTGCAAGCGCACCGGTGGCGACATCAAGTGGAACCAGCATCGCGACATCTGGTACGAAGACCTGATGAAAGTGGCGGGCACCGTCTGCGCGCCGAAAGAGATGGGTGCCGAAGAAGCGCTGTTCATCCTTTATACCTCCGGTTCGACCGGCAAACCGAAGGGCGTGCAGCACACCACTGGCGGTTATCTGCTGTATGCGGCGATGACCCACGAGCGCGTGTTCGACTACCGTCCGGGCGAAGTCTACTGGTGCACCGCCGACGTCGGCTGGGTCACCGGCCACAGCTACATCGTCTACGGCCCGCTGGCCAATGGCGCGACCACACTGCTGTTCGAAGGCGTGCCGAACTACCCGGACATCACCCGGGTGGCGAAGATCGTCGACAAGCACAAGGTCAATATCCTCTACACCGCACCAACCGCGATTCGCGCGATGATGGCTTCGGGTCAGGCCGCCGTTGAAGGTGCGGATGGCAGCAGCCTGCGCCTGCTCGGTTCGGTCGGCGAGCCGATCAACCCGGAAGCCTGGGATTGGTACTACAAGAATGTCGGCAAGTCGCGTTGCCCGATCGTCGATACCTGGTGGCAGACCGAAACGGGCGGCAACATGATGAGCCCGTTGCCGGGTGCCCACGCGCTGAAGCCGGGTTCGGCAGCACGTCCGTTCTTTGGTGTGGTGCCGGCGCTGGTCGACAACCTCGGTAACATCATCGAGGGCGAGGCCGAAGGCAATCTGGTGATTCTCGATTCGTGGCCAGGTCAGGCACGTACGCTGTATGGCGATCACGATCGTTTCGTCGATACCTACTTCAAGACCTTCCGTGGCATGTACTTCACCGGTGACGGCGCGCGTCGTGATGCCGATGGCTACTACTGGATCACCGGACGTGTCGATGACGTGCTCAACGTCTCCGGCCACCGCATGGGCACGGCGGAGATCGAGAGCGCGATGGTTGCGCATCCGAAAGTTGCCGAGGCGGCTGTTGTGGGTGTGCCGCATGACATCAAGGGGCAAGGCATTTATGTCTATGTCACGTTGAAGAATGGCGAGGAGCCGACCGAGCAGTTGCGTCTGGAGTTGAAGAACTGGGTGCGCAAGGAGATCGGGCCGATTGCTTCGCCGGACGTGATTCAGTGGGCACCGGGGCTACCGAAGACGCGTTCGGGCAAGATCATGCGCCGCATTCTGCGCAAGATTGCGACGGCGGAATATGACGGGTTGGGGGATATCTCCACGTTGGCGGATCCGGGTGTGGTGCAGCATTTGATTGATACGCACAAGACGATGAATGTTGCTTAAGTAGCAGGTCTGAAAAGAAGAAAGCCCCGTCCGGTGTATGCCGTGCGGGGCTTTTTTGTGTCTGGAGGTTTTGTGGTGGCTGAACCGGCTTCATTGATCGTTCCCACGCTCTGCGTGGGAATGCAGCAAGGGACGCTCTGCGTCCCAGAAGCCGACGCAGAGCGTCAAGGGAGGCATTCCCACGCAGAGCGTGGGAACGATCAGCGACTCAACCAATAATTATCGATCTCCCCCGTAAGACATTTCCCACTGTTACCCAACACCTTCCTCGTAACCGAATGTGTAACCGCCCGCCCCGCGACGGGGCAAAGAGAAACGTATCGCCCCGTTTTAGAGCCTCGAAACCCCCGGTGAAAAATAAGACACAACGCTGCGCTTGCCGGATTAGAAGGGTTTGCGAATAATAGGCCCGCAATTTGCAGCATAGATCGGTTCACTGTCTTTCGCTCTTGCATGAAATTGCAAGGCTGTCAATGTGCTCAAGTCGCTTTCTCTGTGCATCTGTAATTAGTTGTCGCATTGAAGAAATATCGGCTTCGGGCCTGTCGTTAGAATGCCGATCACTCGCTCATCGTGGCTGACGTTGAAATCTCCGACGGTTTCAATGGGAAATTTCCCACCGATGCAGCAACCGATTTCCCGATTCACCCATTCGCATATTGGGCTGTCGCTCACTCTGCCGTTTTTGCCCTTTACCGATGGAGTCCCAAGATGAAGAAACTTGTGCTGCTTGGCGCCCTGGCACTGTCCGTGCTGTCGATGAACGCCTTCGCTGACGAAAAACCTCTGAAGATCGGTATCGAAGCGGCTTACCCTCCGTTCGCTTCGAAAGCACCGGACGGCAGCATCGTCGGTTTCGACTACGACATCGGCAACGCTCTGTGCGAGCAGATGCAGGTCAAGTGTGTGTGGGTCGAGCAAGAGTTCGACGGTCTGATCCCGGCACTGAAAGTGCGCAAGATCGACGCGATCCTGTCGTCCATGTCGATCACTGAAGACCGCAAGAAGTCGGTCGACTTCACCAACAAGTACTACAACACTCCGGCACGTCTGGTCATGAAGGCCGGTACTCAGGTCAGCGAAGGTCTGGCTGAGCTGAAGGGCAAGAACATCGGCGTACAGCGTGGTTCGATCCACGAGCGTTTCGCCCGCGAAGTCCTCGCCCCGCTGGGTGCCGAGATCAAGCCGTACGGTTCGCAGAACGAAATCTACCTCGACGTGGCCGCCGGTCGCCTCGACGGCACCGTGGCTGACGCCACCCTGCTGCAAGACGGCTTCCTCAACACCGACGCCGGCAAAGGCTTTGCGTTCGCCGGTCCAGCGTTCACCGACGTCAAATACTTCGGCGACGGCGTAGGCATCGCAGTCCGTAAGGGCGATGCCCTGAAAGACAAGATCAACGCGGCCATCGCGGCCATCCGCGAAAACGGCAAATACAAAGCAATCCAGGACAAGTACTTCGCCTTCGATATCTACGGCAAGTAACACGTCTCTGCGACAAGTCCGAAATGGCGCAAGCAACAGGATCTCTGCGGTTTGCGCCATTTTTTCATCCCAACTTTCGAGGACCTGAATCATGTTGAAAGGCTACGGGGCTGTCATCCTCGATGGCGCATGGCTGACGCTTCAGCTCGCCTTGTCGTCCATGGCTCTGGCCATCGTTCTCGGGCTGATCGGTGTCGCGTTACGCCTGTCGCCGGTGCGCTGGCTGGCGTGGCTGGGCGATCTGTATTCCACGGTCATCCGCGGGATTCCTGATCTGGTGCTGATCCTGCTGATCTTTTACGGCGGTCAGGACTTGCTCAACCGCGTCGCACCGATGCTCGGCTATGACGATTACATCGACCTGAACCCGCTGGCCGCCGGTATCGGCACCCTCGGTTTCATCTTCGGTGCGTACCTGTCGGAAACCTTCCGCGGCGCGTTCATGGCCATTCCGAAAGGTCAGGCCGAAGCGGGCATGGCCTACGGCATGAGCAGTTTTCAGGTGTTCTTCCGGGTGATGGTGCCGCAGATGATTCGCCTGGCGATTCCGGGCTTCACCAACAACTGGCTGGTACTCACCAAGGCGACCGCGCTGATTTCCGTGGTCGGTCTGCAAGACATGATGTTCAAGGCCAAGCAGGCGGCAGATGCCACTCGCGAGCCTTTCACCTTCTTCCTCGCAGTGGCGGCGATGTACCTGGTGATCACCAGCGTTTCGTTGCTGATCCTGCGTCAACTTGAGAAGCGCTACTCGGTAGGCGTAAGGGCGGCTGATCTATGATCTTCGACTACAACGTCATTTGGGAGGCCATGCCGCTGTACCTCGGCGGCCTGCTGACCACCCTCAAACTGCTCGCGCTGTCGCTGTTTTTCGGTCTGCTCGCGGCCCTGCCGCTGGGACTGATGCGCGTCTCGAAGAACCCGGTCGTCAACGGCGCCGCGTGGCTTTACACCTACGTGATCCGTGGCACGCCGATGCTGGTGCAGCTGTTCCTGATCTACTACGGTCTGGCGCAGTTCGAAGCAGTACGCGAAAGCTTCTTGTGGCCGTGGCTGTCCAGCGCAACGTTCTGTGCGTGCCTGGCCTTCGCGGTCAACACCAGCGCCTACACCGCCGAGATCATCGCCGGCAGCCTCAAGGCCACGCCGAACGGTGAGATCGAAGCGGCCAAAGCCATGGGCATGTCGCGCTTCAAACTGTACAAACGCATTCTGCTGCCATCGGCCCTGCGCCGGGCACTGCCGCAGTACAGCAACGAAGTGATCATGATGCTGCAGACCACCAGTCTGGCCTCCATCGTCACCCTGATCGACATCACTGGCGCGGCGCGCACGGTCAACGCGCAGTTCTATCTGCCGTTCGAGGCGTACATCACCGCCGGCGTGTTCTACCTGTGCCTGACGTTCATTCTGGTCAAGCTGTTCAAACTGGCCGAGCGTCGCTGGTTGAGCTACCTGGCCCCGCGGAAGCACTGATATGGAACGCATCGACCACGTATTGCCGTGGAGCCACTTGGGCAGCGAGCGCAAGATTTCGGTGTTCCGTTTCGGACGCGGCGAGCGCAAGGCATACATTCAGGCCAGCCTGCACGCTGATGAATTGCCGGGCATGCGCACCGCTTGGGAGCTGAAAAAGCGCCTCGGCGAACTCGAAGCCAAAGGCTTGCTCAACGGTGTCATCGAACTGGTGCCGGTCGCCAACCCGTTGGGTCTCGGGCAATTGCTGCAAGGCAATCACCAGGGCCGCTTCGAGGCCGGCAGTGGCAAGAACTTCAATCGCGATTTCGTCGAGCTGAGCGCGCCGGTTGCGGCCACTTTGGCTGACAGCCTTGGTGATGATCCGCACGCCAATGTGCGTCTGATCCGTCAGGCGATGGCCGATCATCTGGCGGCATTGCCGGAGGCGAGCAGCCAGTTGCAAGGCATGCAGCGAGTTTTGCTAAGCCATGCCTGCACCGCTGATGTGGTGCTTGATCTGCACTGCGATGCCGAAGCCGCGCTGCACATGTACGCGTTGCCGCAGCACTGGCCGCAGTGGCGCTCACTGGCCGCACATCTGAATGTGAAGGTCGGATTGCTCGCGGAAGATTCCGGCGGCAGCTCGTTCGATGAAGCTTGTTCGCTGCCATGGCTGCGTCTGTCGCGGCAGTTCCCTGATGCGCAGATTCCGCTGGCGTGTCTGGCGACCACGATTGAGCTGGGCGGTCAGGCCGACACCGGTCGCGCTGAAGCCTGCGCCTATGCTGAAGGCATTCTCGCCTTCCTCGCCGAGCAGGGCTTGATTACCGGCGAGTGGCCGAACCCTGCACACGAAGCCTGTGAAGGCATGCCGTTCGAAGGCACCGAGTTGCTGTTCGCGCCGCATCCGGGCGTCGTAAGTTTTCTGCGCAAGCCCGGCGAGTGGGTCGAGGCGGGCGACGAGATTTTTGAAGTGATTGATCCTCTGTCCGATCGGGTCAGCACGGTGTGTGCTGGTACCTCCGGGGTGCTGTTTGCCATTGAACGGCTGCGTTATGCCCAACCCGGTTTCTGGCTGGCCAAGGTGGCGGGGCGCGAAGCGCTGCGTCACGGGCGCTTGCTCAACGACTGACTGACTGTTTTTGTGAGAACCGACCGCATGTACAAACTTGAAGTCCAAGACCTGCATAAACGCTATGGCAGTCACGAAGTGCTCAAGGGCGTGTCCCTGAAAGCGGCAGCCGGCGATGTGATCAGCATCATCGGCTCCAGTGGCTCCGGCAAAAGTACTTTCCTGCGCTGCATCAACCTGCTCGAGCAGCCGCACGCGGGCAAGATTCTGCTCAACAACGAAGAGCTGAAACTGGTGGCGAACAAGGACGGCGCGCTGAAAGCCGCTGATCCGAAACAGCTGCAACGCATGCGCTCGCGCCTGTCGATGGTGTTTCAGCATTTCAACCTGTGGTCGCACATGACTGCGCTGGAAAACATCATGGAAGCGCCGGTGCATGTACTCGGTGTCTCCAAGGCCGAAGCCCGCGAGAAAGCCGAGCACTACCTGAACAAGGTTGGCGTGGCCCATCGTAAAGACGCGTTCCCGGGGCACATGTCCGGTGGCGAGCAGCAGCGTGTGGCGATTGCTCGTGCTCTGGCGATGGAACCTGAAGTGATGCTGTTCGACGAACCGACTTCAGCCCTCGACCCGGAACTGGTGGGCGACGTGCTGAAGGTGATGCAAGCGCTGGCTCAGGAAGGTCGCACCATGGTCGTGGTCACGCACGAAATGGGCTTTGCCCGTGAAGTGTCGAACCAGTTGGTGTTCCTGCACAAAGGTGTGGTTGAAGAGAGCGGCAACCCGCGCGAAGTGCTGGTGAATCCGCAATCGGAACGTTTGCAGCAATTCCTCTCGGGCAGCCTCAAGTAATCGCTGCCGTTATGCACCAGATTAGGTCATGCTTCGCGACCTAGAGACTGACCAAAATCCCCTGTGGGAGCGAGCTTGCTCGCGAAAGCGGTAGTTCAGATAGCAACGATGTTGACTGATACACCGCCTTCGCGAGCAAGCTCGCTCCCACAATGGATCTCTGTCAGCCTCATGATTTGTGTTCATTTACGGGCTAGCATTGGCCCATGCCTTCATCACTGTTCTTCGTTTCGGATCGCCCGCCCATGACTGCCCATCGAATTGGTTTCCTGATTTGGCCCAGCACTAAAGCGTTGACGCTGGCGCTGGCGGAGGAAGCCTTGCGTGTTGCTCAGCGTGTGCATCCGGAGGTGGTTTACGAGCTGTCGTTCCTGCAGGCGGAAGCCGTGACCGCAGCGGCGGCCGAAGGCGCCTGGCAATTGCCCGGTGAAGCCTGGACCGGCAAACTCGAAAACTTCCAGAAACTGTTCCTGCTCGCTGACGAACCGCCGACCACATTGGCGCCGGCACTGAGCAGTGCGCTCAAGCAATTGGTACGTGCGGGTACGGTCATCGGCGGTCTGTCGGCCGGTGTCTATCCGTTGGCGCAACTGGGGTTGCTCGACGGTTATCGTGCTGCCGTGCACTGGCGCTGGCAGGACGATTTCGCCGAGCGTTTCCCTAAAGTCATTGCCACCAGTCATCTGTTCGACTGGGATCGTGATCGCCTGACCGCATGCGGCGGGATGTCCGTGCTTGATCTACTGCTGGCGGTATTGGCTCGCGATCACGGTGCAGAGTTGGCCGGAGCGGTTTCGGAAGAACTGGTCGTTGAACGCATTCGCGAGGGCGGCGAGCGTCAGCGCATCCCGTTGCAGAACCGTCTCGGCTCCAGCCATCCGAAGCTCACCCAAGCGGTGTTGCTGATGGAAGCCAACATCGAAGAACCGCTGACCACCGACGAAATCGCCCAGCATGTGTGCGTGTCCCGTCGCCAGTTGGAGCGGATCTTCAAGCAATACCTCAACCGTGTGCCGAGCCAGTACTACCTGGAGCTGCGCCTGAACAAAGCCCGGCAGATGTTGATGCAGACCAGCAAGTCCATCATCCAGATCGGCCTGTCCTGTGGCTTCTCCTCGGGGCCGCATTTCTCCAGCGCCTATCGCAATTTCTTCGGTGCCACGCCGCGGGAAGATCGCAACCAGCGGCGCAGCAGCAGCCCGTTCGAGTTGTCGTCAGTGCCGCCAGAGCGTGGCTGACGGCGGGTCAGCTATGCCTTGTCGATGGTAATGGTCGCTCCTCGCCATCGGAAAAATCCGAATCCACGAAGTCGTCAAGTTCGCTCCGGACCCCCGTCATCCATCTTTCGTTCATTTGCTCGTTAAACGCCGTGGTGTATCTGTCCAGGCGTTGCTGACTTTCCGGGTGAAGGGGGTTGTCGTCGAAGTTGTATTCGGTCACCGCGTCGCCGGGCTGTAAAGGAAACTCGCCTGGCAACTCGGTAATCGCGTTCCCGGACAAGTCCGCGCTCGTCAATTGAGGCAGCTCGAACAGACCGTCAGGCACCTTGCTCAAGGCGCAATTGCCGAGACGCAGATTGTCCAACTGCGGGAGATGCCTCAGGTCTGGAACAATGTTGAGCGGATTGTTGCTCAGGTCCACGGAACTCAGGTTTTTCCAGCCTGCGAAGGCCTCTGCAGCCGGTTCAGTCAGGGTGATTCCACAGTCGGGCAGATGCAGGCTGCGCAGCCTGTCCATAGCGAAGATCGGGGCGGGAATCTCGCCCAGCGGAAATTTGCGGATGTAGACATCTTTGAGCTTCGGGAAAAGCTCCAGCAGACGATCAACCCGACGCGGGGCGGACGCTTTGGTGGTCAGATTCAACTTTTCAATGTGTTCAAAGCGCGCAGTCAGCGGCGGCAGCTCACCGGTAAACGACAACTCGCAGTAAACCGCTGGATCTGTCAGGAACGTGGGCGTTCGGCGCAGTTCCTTTTCCAGGTTGAGCCTGAAGGTTTGGCGATTAAGTTTTTCCGTGGCTGCAGCGTCGTTCCCAAGTGGCATCTGCGTTACAGGATCGCTGGGAGGCTCATTTGCCCAGGTGTCCAGGCGGTCGAGCAGGCCGGCCAGGTCGGTTCTGCGGCGCATCAGCTCAAGACGTCCATCGGCCAGCGTACCCGGAAGGCTGTAGATAAGATCGTTGGCGTCGAAGCCGGACAGCGATGGGTAAAGACTTTGAGCCAGTTCGATGTCGTCCTGTCGAGCGGTGATACCAAAGTTGTCGGCCTTGGCCTGGAAAGCGGCTTTGACTCGTTCTCTGGAAGCTTCTGACAACGGGTTGCTGCCCAGTTCCATGCCGCGGCCAGAATAACGCGTCAGTTCCGCCGGCAGTTCGATGATGTTGTTGTCGCTCAGCAACGCCACTTCCAGATGCGGCAGCTGTTCCAGCCCGACAGGCACACTATCGATCCCGGTGTTGATCAGATCGATGAACGTCAGGTTTTGCAGTGTCGATACATCGGGCGTGGCCTGCAATGTGTTGCTGAACAAGTCCAGCGATTTCAATCGGGTCAGCGTGGACAGGATCGCTTGTCCGCCAGGATCCAGAGTGATCTGGCACTTGCTCAACATCAGTGTTTCGAGCGACGGCAGGCTTTGCAGCGCTTGAGGTATGCGGCCGAGGGAGAAGTCCAGCAGTTCCAGCCCCTGCAATCCGCTGAAGCTTCTGAGAAACCCCCCGGAAACCTTCAGCCCTGGATTGCCCTGAAGTTTGAGATGCCTGATGTGAGTGAAATCGGTGCTCAGCTCCGGTAACTCACCGGTAAACGCCGGCTTGGCATCGAAGGTGTTGAGCCGTAGTGCTGAATTGTCGTTACGCCGGCCGCGCCAGAGTTGCTCAAGCTCGTCGCTGAACTCTTGTCTGGCGGCGAGTTCTGTGGCTCTTTCCTGCGCAGTCCATGGCAGTTCAGTCAACGGATTGTTGACCGGCAAACGCTCACGCCACGCGTTGAGATCTCCCATCATTCGGGCGATTTCTGCCTCCCAACTGAGCAGTTGAGTCGTGCCGGCCAGCAATGTCCCGGGAAGGCGATAAATCATGTTGATGGCCGCGTTGTCACCCAGTCGCGGGAACAGTCTTTGCGCCATGGCAATGTCAGCCGATGCCGGTTTGACCCGGAAGTTGCGCCCATGTGTGGCGTAGTAGCGCTTGATGCGCTCGCGAGCATTCAAGGACAGCGGATTATCGTTCAGATATACGCCGTCGGCCTGATCGACACTCAAGTTGAAAATCGCGTCCGGCAGCTCGGTGATGTTGTTGTTATTGAGATGGAGAATTTCAAGTGCCGGATGTTCGGCGATACCCTTGGGCACGTTGCTGATATCGGTATGGGCAAGTGAAACGCTCGTCAGGTCTGGCAAGGCGTTCAAATCAGGTGCGATTGTCAGCGGGTTGTGGCTCAGATCGAGCAACTGCAGTTTGGACATGGCACCGAGCAGTTGCTGCCCTTCAGGCGTGAGTGTCAGCGCGCAGTCAGTCAGTTTGAGCGCTTTGAGATCCTTGAGGCGCCCGACGAATGAGGGGATGTCATCGAGCGCGAAGGCTTTCAGTTCCAGCGCCTGAAGATTCGGGAACAAGGCAGCAAACGACTCGATGCCTGTGGTCGTTGCATTGCCTGCAAGCTTGAGGCTTGTCACATGATCGAAACTCACAGTGAGGCGGGGTAGTTCGCCGAAGAACTCCAAGTCTGTCGTAAAAGATGCGGTGCGTGTACCGGTGGCAATTGACCTTTCGCGCCAGAAACCCTCCATGAACTCCTTGAAGGCGGAACGCGCGGCTTGTTGCACCAGACGCTCACCTTCGCTAAGCACCTGGCCTGTAACCGGGTGCGCTGATGGCGTTTCCAGGCCCCAGAGCGCCAGATCCTCGCGCATTTGTTGCAGCTCCGCTCTCCAGCGCACGAGTTGTTTTCGGCCGCCGGCCAGGTCGCCAGGCAAGTCGTAGATCATCTCGCTGGCCTCTTGGGCGTTCAGAACGGGAAACAACTGCCGGGCGAGGGCAACGTCTTGCTCGTCAGCCAGTACGTCAAAGTCGTTTCGATGGCTGCGGAAGTAGTTCTTGATCTGGTCGCGGGAGGCTGCCGATAGCGGGTTGTCGGCAAGGTCAATGCCGTAACTGCGATCGGCGGGAAGGTCGAACAGCGCGTCCGGCAGTTGCGTGATGCGGTTCCCCGCAAGCACCACGGTTCGAAACCCCGGATGGCTGGTCAATCCTTCCGGCACGACGGTCAGCCCGCAGTTGGACAGGTCGAGATTGTACAGTTGGGGCAACAGGTTCAGGTCGGGGAACGTCCCCAACGGATTGTTGCTCAAGTTCAGCGAGTCGAGGCTGTCGAGTGACAGCAGCACAGCCTGATTTTCCGGGGTCATGACCACGCCACAATTTTTCAGCTTCAGGTCGGTCAGTCGAGGCAGTTTTACTTCGCCAAGCGCAAGCGGCTCCAGTTCGAAGCCGTTCATTTTCAGCTTGGCCAGGTTGGGGAAGCACTCGACGAAGCGCAGGGCGTTGGTGATATTGGCGTTGCCGGTGAGGTCCAGCCGGGTAACGTGCTCGAAACCGGCGCTGAGCGTCGGCATATCCCCCGTGAACGTGGCTGTTGCCCTGAGTGCTTCGAGGCGGTAGTAGCCGGGCGGGCTGCGCCAGAGCTGCTCGATCTGTTGCGCAAAGGATCGCCTGGCATCCAGTTCGCGGGTTTGTGCTTCAAGGGGCAGACGTTCGCCCGTCTCAGGGTCAATGACGGCGGCCTGGTTGGTCCATTGATTGAGTTCGAGGTTCAGGGCGCCGAGTTCATCTTCCCAGCGCGACAACTGTGCACCGAATTCGGCCAACGGTCCGGGCAGTCGGTACAACACCTGTGTAGCTTTGTCAGCGTCAAGGGCTGGGAACAAGGCGATCGTGCGCTGCAGATCTTCCTGCGGAGGCCGGACACCGAAGTACTTTCCGGTGTGCTCGAAGAACACTTTCACCCGTTCGCGAGAGGCCGCACTCAATGGGTTGTCAGCAAAGGTGTAACCGCTGCTGAGGGAGCTGGAGAGGTTGAAAAACCTTTCCGGTATCCGGGTGATGCGGTTGCGATCGAATTGCGCCGAGATCAGGCGTGGATGATCCAGCAAGTCGTCGGGCACCGTGTAAATACCGGTATTCGACAGATTGACGTAACGCAATGCAGGCATCGAGTGCAGGTCCGGCGGCAAGCCCAGCGCGTTGCCTTGCAGATCGAGCAGAGTGAGTTGCGGCATAGAGGCGAACACCGACTCGGTGACCGTTGTCAGGCTGACTCGGCAATCGCGTAATCTCAATTCGCGCAGCGAGCGCATCGAGGTCAGCGCTTGTGGCAGGCTTGGCAGATTGAGGTTGCGCGCATCCAGAATCTGCAACTGACTGAAAGACTGCAAAAAGCGCTCGACCGAGGTGGTCATGGGGCTGCCATCAATGCCGAGCGAAGTGATATGAGTGAAATCGCTCGAGAGGACGGGCAAGTCGCCGATGATGGCGTGCTTCAGCAGCACGGCGTGCCCAGCGGCGCCCTGTTGATCGTAGTGCGTGACGTTCTCCCGTCGCCAGCTTTTGAGTAATTCGTCCCTGAGCAACCTGCGGTTCTGGATTTCGGCGCGCCTCTCCAGCGGCGTGAGCGCCGTACCGGTTTCGGGGTGAATGGCGGGCGGATTGTTGGCCCAGACATGCAGTTCGTTCTGCAATTGCAGGTAGTCATTTTGCAAGCGAAGTATCTCTGCGCGCGGGCCAGCGGGACTGCGCAGCATGCTTTCGACGAGATAACCCACCTCACGGTTCGACATTCGCGGATAGAGCACCCGGATGTCTTCTTCGAGTGTGCGCGGTTGGGTACTGGGGCGCGGCGGACGTGGTGGAGCAGGGGGATAACCATCGGTCCCCAGCAGCCGCAGCGTGTCGACGGCCGACGGTTGGGTCGGCGTATCGCCGATCACCTGACGCAACTCGTTGCGCTCAAGCGTACGTTCGCGAATGGTCGCCTTCAGCGCCTGGCCCTGGCCAATCCGGATGTCGAGGTTCTGGCGCTCGCTGTCGGGTAATGCGTACAACAGGCTGGAATAAAAATCGCTGAACGAATGCAGCTGCTGCCCACGATCGTCGTAAGGTTGATATTGGCCATCGTCGCGGCGAACCAGAACCTTGTGTGCGGCTGCATCTTCACGGCCGATGGTGTCCAGTAGCGGGCCCTCGTAGCGCCTGTCCCGGATCTCGATGCGTACATCGCCGCTCCAGCCCGGCAACAATTTGAGGCTGTGCAGCGCCAGAGAGTCGGAGTCGGAATTGCTCACCGAGTCCAGCTCGAGGCCTTCATAGGCGCGGGTAACGCGCACCTCCTGACTGGCCATCTGCATGAGTGCCTGCTGGCGCGCGGGCAATTGTCCTTCGCTGATCTGCAACAGTTCGCTGCCGGTCGCGGTATCGAGCAGTTCGCGGGTGATGCTGGCCGGCAGTTCGGGAGGGTGGGCCTTGAGTCGTGCCGCCAGCGGATCATCGAGGTGCTGAAGGGCCTGATAACGCGCCTCGAACAGCGCGCTTCTGTTGCGTTTGGCGAGATCGGCCACTTGCTTGCGCAGGTTCTGGCTGCGTACCTCGACGGACTGCGTCGGTCCCGCAAAGGGTTCGTTCAACAAGGCTTTGATCTGCGTCTCGTCGAGGCTATAGAGCAGGGTTTTAAGCACGTCGTCACCGAGCAGTCTGTCCTGGCGCAGTTCGGTCACGGGCAGGCTTGCGTCCGCAGACGATTGCCACAGCTGCTGCCCTTGTCGATCGAGCAGACGCAGGCACTTATCGCTTGGCCAACGCCCGTATTCACTGAGCACCTGCAGCTGTGTGACCGGGTCGGCGCGCAAAAACTCTTCGGCGACATGGCTGTCGAGCTGATCGATGAAGCGTTGCAACTGCTGATCAATCTTGAAGCGCTGGATGCTGTCGGCAAGCAAAGGCGGGACTTTTTCCTGATTGACATGCATCTTGCGCAACGCGTCTTCGCTGGTTCCGCTGATCCGCAAGACGGTTTCGCGCTCGTTCGGCGACAGGCTCTCGACGGAAGAACCGATACGGCGCAGAACCGTCTCGCCATCCCATTCCAGCGGTTGCTCGAGTTCAGTGTGCCAGGCGCCTTCGCCATTGTGGCGCACCACCGGTTGGTAAGCGTCGGGGCGGCTCGGGTGTTCGATGCGGTACTGCCCCGGCACCTGGCTTTCTTTTACTGCAAAGTGGGCATCCTCCAAGGGCAGCAGGCGCTTGCCCTGATGCGTGTGCAAACCCAGCGCATCGGGCTGCGAATCTGCCGTTGGAACCTGCGGGTGCTTGTAGCGTTCGAGATCCGGCTCCCAATAGCGGGTCTTGCCACTGGCCAGTTTTACCGGTTTGAAGCGGTCGATGAACGCCACGACTTCCTTGGGCAAAATCTTGCGGAACTCGGCCGCGCCAATCTTGCCGCCCACGGCGAACAGGCCCAACTGGATCATCGATTCCACGGTGCCCATCAAGTGTTCCAAGGCTTCAGTCGTTCGCCCCTGCGCCCACTCGATGACGCCTTCGAACGCTTCATCGAGCATTTGATAGGCCATGTACGCCATCATGGCTTCACCTAGCACCGGCACGAACGGTGCAACGATCAGCGCGGCGGTCTGCACGATGGTGGAGATGATGTTGCTCACCGAGTCCCAGAAGGCCCAGCGCGCTTTCTGGTCGACCACCGCGGTGGGTACGGCGATCACCCGGGCGTCATTGAAGATCTTGTTCAGTTTCGCGTGATGGATGTGTTGCCAGAGATTGTCATGGAACGCGGTCAGCGTGGTTTGCAGATCCGGGCGCTCGACAGCGGTGTCGCGCCATGCGGGCAGCGAGCTGCCGGACTCGGGCGGGTGCCACATGATCTGGCTCAAGCGGCTATTGAGGGTACTGAAGAAAACACCTCGATGTTCGTGGTTCACGAATCGGCTGAAAAACTGCTGGTAGTCTTTCGAGCGCAACTGGCGGGTAAGTTCGGCGACCAGTTCGTAGGTCGAGGCGTATTCCTTGAAAGGGTGCTCGGGATCATCGGGGACATAAGCCACCACCCGTGCCGGGTCTCGCGAGGCGTACAGATCGGGGGCAAAAACGACGATACCGGTCAGCGGCGCGCACAGCATCCCCATGTCATGGCACAACACCGCTGCCCCGCTGATGTACAGGCCCTTCATGCCGTCGAGCACGGCATCGATCAAGCGAAAATAGCTTTCCGACACATCGCGGTTCATCCGCGCCCACTGCAGGGCGGCTTTCATCGCGGCTTTCTGGCTGTCATCGATTTTGTTGCGCAGCACGGTGGCCACCATCGGATCGCTATAGCCGAGGTTGTCTTCGAGATGGGCCTTGTATCGCGCGCCGATGTCCAGCCTTCGGCACAACCGGGTGAAAGCGGCGATGCTCATTTTCGCCTTGATCGCCGGCAGGGGACTGAACTGGCCGCTGACGGTGGGACGAGTGACGAAGGTCGAGTCAGCTTCGAAGGCGTCGTTATGGGTTTCCGATTCCTCGAAGTTGTGCAGCGCGGCCTCCAGTAACGACACGGTCCAGGCGCGCGTGCCGGTGCGGATCGGAAACCACGGAGTGGTTGCGGGGATGTACAGGCGCACGAAGGTGTTGCGCACATCCAGGTCCAGGCCGAACCAGTTTTTCAGTTCTTGCTGGAGCAAGGGCTCGGCAAAGGTGCTGGCGTCCTGCAAGTGTTCCAGGCTTTGATCGACCTTGCTTTGCGCGGCCCATTGCGTGGCGTTGAGGCTATTCATCTGCTGATGTTGCTCGGCAGGTGCCGACTGGAGAGTGAGGGACAGGCGCGGCAGGCTGTTCGTGAGTGCCAGGCGGCGAGTCGGTGTCGCGGCGCCGAGCCAATCGGGCAAGGCATTTTTCAGTGGCAGGTAATGATCGTCTGGATGCAGCGCGTTGTTCGTGGCGGTCGAGGCTGTCGGAGGGTGTGGCTGAGTCAGGTGCATGGGCCATTCCTTGGCGTTGAAAAGAACGCGCAGCAAATCAGCAACCGGCCACCCTTGTGCGGTACATATTTATATCTTTGTCGCAGGGTTGAGTTGGTATTCTCTGCAGCCTGCCGCAAATCGACGGTGCCAGTTAAACTGCGCCTTTGCGACGCTATATGTCGCATTGCCGTAAACCCGGGAAAATCCGGGGTTTGCGCTATAAGAAGTTGTCGCTTGGCGACAAGGCCGGGCTGAAAACTGTCCTTACAATCCTCACCAAGCTCGCCAGTTTCAGGCGAGTGTTCCTCTTCAGGAGACTCCGATGTCCGTTGAGCACGCTGCGGTACAACGCGCCGATTTCGACCAGGTAATGGTTCCCAACTACGCGCCTGCCGCTTTCATTCCGGTGCGTGGCGCCGGTTCCCGCGTCTGGGATCAGGCCGGCCGCGAGCTGATCGACTTCGCCGGCGGGATTGCCGTTAACGTATTGGGCCATGCGCACCCGGCGCTGGTCGGTGCACTGACCGAACAGGCGAACAAGCTGTGGCACGTGTCCAACGTGTTCACCAACGAACCAGCCCTGCGCCTGGCGCACAAGCTGATCGATGCCACGTTCGCCGAGCGCGTGTTCTTCTGCAACTCGGGCGCTGAAGCCAACGAGGCCGCGTTCAAGCTGGCCCGTCGCGTTGCGTTCGACCGTTTCGGCACTGAGAAGTACGAAATCATTGCGGCGCTGAACAGCTTCCACGGTCGTACCCTGTTCACCGTCAACGTCGGTGGCCAGTCGAAGTACTCCGACGGTTTCGGCCCGAAAATCACCGGCATCACCCACGTGCCTTACAACGACCTGGCCGCGCTGAAAGCTGCGGTTTCCGACAAGACCTGCGCGGTCGTGCTGGAACCGATCCAGGGCGAGGGCGGCGTGCTGCCAGCCGAACTGGCTTACCTGCAAGGTGCCCGCGAACTGTGCGACGCGAACAACGCGTTGCTGGTGTTCGACGAAGTGCAGACCGGCATGGGCCGCAGCGGCAAGCTGTTCGCTTACCAGCATTACGGCGTGACCCCGGACATCCTGACCAGCGCCAAGAGCCTGGGCGGCGGTTTCCCGATCGCCGCGATGCTGACCACCGAAGCGCTGGCCAAACATCTGGTCGTCGGCACTCACGGCACCACCTACGGCGGCAACCCGCTGGCGTGTGCGGTCGCTGAAGCGGTAATCGACGTGATCAACACCCCTGAAGTGCTGAACGGCGTGAACGCCAAGCACGACAAGTTCAAGGCGCGCCTTGAGCAGATCGGCGAGAAATACGGCCTGTTCACTCAGGTGCGTGGTCTCGGTCTGCTGATCGGTTGCGTGCTGAGCGATGCCTGGAAAGGCAAGGCCAAAGACATCTTCAACGCCGCTGAAAAAGAAGGCCTGATGATTCTGCAAGCCGGCCCGGACGTGATCCGTTTCGCCCCGAGCCTGGTGGTGGAAGACGCCGATATCGATGCTGGTCTGGACCGCTTCGAACGCGCTGCTGCTGCACTGACGCAAGCCTGATAGACCCTTCGGCGCCTGGAGTTTTTCAGGCGTCGATCAAAATTTTATGCCGGACCAGATCAACTGTAGGAGTGAGCCTGCTCGCGATTGCGGTATGTCAGTCAATTCATTGGTTTCTGACAGACCGCAATCGCGAGCAGGCTCACTCCTACATTGATCTCCATGTAGGCCCGGTTATTTTTTTCTGTGAATTTATAAGAGAAAGGAGTGACACCATGCTGGTGATGCGCCCCGCGCAAATGGCTGATCTGGGCGAGGTACAGCGTCTGGCTGCGGACAGCCCGATTGGTGTCACTTCCTTGCCGGATGACGTGGAACGTCTGAGCGACAAGATCGCCGCGAGCGAAGCCTCGTTTGCCGCCGAAGTGAGCTTCAATGGCGAGGAGAGCTATTTCTTCGTCCTCGAAGACACCGCCACCGGCAAGCTGGTCGGCTGCTCGGCGATTGTTGCTTCGGCCGGTTACTCGGAGCCGTTCTACAGCTTCCGCAACGAGACCTTCGTCCACGCCTCCCGCGAGCTGAAGATCCACAACAAGATCCACGTGCTTTCGCAGTGCCACGACCTGACTGGCAACAGCTTGCTGACCAGTTTCTACGTGCAGCGCGAGCTGGTCGGTTCGCCGTGGTCCGAGCTCAACTCCCGTGGCCGTCTGCTGTTCGTCGCCAGCCACCCTGAGCGTTTCGCCGATTCGGTGGTGACCGAGATCGTCGGTTACAGCGATGAGAACGGCGACTCGCCATTCTGGGATGCCATCGGTCGCAACTTCTTCGACCTCAATTACGCCGAAGCCGAACGCCTCTGCGGGCTGAAAAGCCGTACGTTCCTCGCCGAGCTGATGCCGCATTACCCGATCTACGTACCGCTGCTGCCGGATTCCGCCCAAGAGGCGATGGGCCAGGTGCACCCGCGTGCGCAGATCACCTTCGACATCCTGATGCGCGAAGGCTTCGAGACCGATCACTACATCGACATTTTCGACGGTGGCCCGACCCTGCATGCACGTGTGTCGGGGATCCGTTCGATCGCTCAGAGCCGCGTGGTGCCGGTGAAGATCGGCGAGCCGGTGAAAGGTGCCGGGCGTCAGTATCTGGTGGCTAACGCGCAGTTGCAGGATTACCGCGCGGTGTTGCTGGAGCTGGATTACGCACCGGGCAAACCGGTGACTCTGGATCTGGAAGCGGCCGAAGCCCTGGGCGTCGGTGAAGGTGCCAGCGTGCGCCTGGTGGCGGTTTAACGCCTTAGCGAGTTTCACGGGTGGCGAAGGCGGCCCGTTTGAGGAGATAGCATGATTGTTCGTCCCGTACGCAGTAGCGATTTATCCGCTCTGATCGACCTGGCCCGCAGCACCGGCACCGGCCTGACCACGTTGCCGGCCAACGAAGAACGTCTGGCCCACCGGGTCGGCTGGGCCGAGAAGACCTTTCGCGGCGAAGCTGGCCGTGGCGACGCGGACTACCTGTTCGTGCTCGAAGACGACGATGGCCGCGTGGTAGGGATTTCCGCCATTGCTGGCGCCGTTGGTCTGCGTGAGCCGTGGTACAACTTCCGTGTCGGTCTGACCGTCAGCGCTTCGCAAGAGCTGAACATCTATCGCGAGATCCCGACGCTGTTTCTGGCCAACGATCTGACCGGCAATTCCGAGCTGTGCTCGCTGTTCCTGCACGCCGATTACCGCAACGGTCTGAACGGTCGCATGCTGTCGAAGGCGCGGATGCTGTTCATCGCGGAATTCCCTGAGCTGTTCGGCAACAAGATCATCGCCGAAATGCGCGGTGTGTCCGATGACGCCGGCCGTTCGCCGTTCTGGGAAAGTCTCGGTCGTCACTTCTTCAAGATGGAATTCAGCCAGGCCGATTACCTGACCGGTGTCGGCAACAAGGCGTTCATTGCTGAGCTGATGCCGAAATTCCCGCTGTACACCTGCTTCCTCTCCGAAGGCGCACGTAACGTCATCGGTCAGGTGCACCCGGACACCGAGCCCGCCTTGGCGATGCTCAAGAGCGAAGGTTTCAGCTACCAGGGTTACGTCGACATCTTCGACGCAGGTCCGGCCATCGAATGCGAAACCGGCAAGATCCGCGCAGTGCGTGACAGTGAAGCGCTGGTGCTCGCCGTTGGCACGCCGGGCGAAGACGCGACGCCGTTCATCATCCATAACCGCAAGCGCGAAGATTGCCGCATCACTGCTGCGCCGGCGCGTCTGGCTGCCGGCACTCTGGTGGTCGATCCGCAGACCGCCAAACGTCTTCAACTCAACGCTGGCGATCAAGTGCGCGCCGTGGCGTTGTCCGCTGCACGGGAGTCGAAATAATGAATTCGCTATACATCGCAGGTGAGTGGCTGGCCGGCCAGGGCGAAGCCTTTCAATCGCTGAACCCGGTGACCCAGCAAGTGCTGTGGTCGGGGGAGGGTGCCACGGCTGCGCAGGTTGAGTCGGCTGTGCAAGCTGCGCGTCAGGCGTTTCCAGGCTGGGCACGTCGTACGCTGGAAGAGCGCATCACTGTGCTTGAGGCTTTTGCCGCGTCGTTGAAAAACCACGCTGACGAACTGGCTCGCACCATTGGTGAAGAGACCGGCAAACCACTGTGGGAATCGGCGACCGAAGTGACCAGCATGGTCAACAAAATTGCCATCTCGGTGCAGAGCTACCGTGAACGTACCGGCGAGAAGAGCGGCCCGTTGGGCGACGCCACCGCCGTACTGCGCCACAAGCCGCACGGCGTGGTCGCGGTGTTCGGTCCTTACAATTTCCCTGGGCACTTGCCGAACGGCCATATCGTTCCGGCGCTGCTGGCCGGCAACAGCGTATTGTTCAAGCCCAGCGAACTGACCCCGAAAGTCGCCGAGCTAACGGTCAAGTGCTGGATCGAGGCCGGTCTGCCGGCGGGCGTGTTGAACCTGCTGCAAGGCGCTCGCGAAACCGGCATCGCACTGGCGGCGAACCCGGGCATCGACGGTCTGTTCTTCACCGGTTCGAGCCGCACAGGCAACCATCTGCACCAGCAGTTTGCCGGGCGTCCGGACAAGATTCTGGCGCTGGAAATGGGTGGCAATAACCCGCTGGTGGTGGATCAGGTCGCTGATCTGGATGCGGCGGTTTACACGATCATTCAGTCGGCGTTCATCTCTGCCGGTCAGCGTTGCACCTGTGCACGCCGTCTGCTGGTGCCGCAAGGCGCAGTGGGGCGACAGTCTGCTCAAGCGTCTGGTGGAAGTCAGTGCGAGCATTGAGGTCGGTGCATTCGATCAGCAACCAGCGCCATTCATGGGCTCGGTGATTTCCCTCGGCGCGGCGAAAGCGCTGATGGATGCTCAAGAACATCTGTTGGCCAACGGCGCCGTGTCACTGCTGGAAATGACTCAGCCGCAGGCCCAGGCCGCGCTGCTGACCCCGGGCATACTCGATGTCACCGCAGTTGCCGATCGCCCGGACGAAGAACTGTTCGGCCCGTTGCTGCAAGTAATCCGCTACACCGATTTCGAAGCGGCGATCGCTGAAGCCAACGACACTGCTTACGGCCTGGCCGCAGGTCTGTTGTCGGATTCTGAAGCGCGTTATCAGCAGTTCTGGCTGGAAAGCCGCGCCGGTATCGTCAACTGGAACAAGCAGCTGACCGGCGCTGCGAGCAGCGCGCCGTTTGGTGGTGTCGGCGCTTCGGGCAACCACCGCGCCAGCGCCTATTACGCGGCGGATTACTGCGCGTACCCGGTGGCCTCGCTGGAAACCCCAAGCCTGGTGTTGCCTGCTGCCCTGACGCCTGGCGTGAAAATGGCGTGATGCCCATTCGCGAGCAGGCTCGCTCCCACAGATTCAGTGGTGTTCACACATTTTGTGTTCAACATAAATCCTGTGGGAGCGAGCTTGCTCGCGAAGGCCGCGCCTCGGTCTAAAAGAATAGTTACTGAAGCCTATAACAACAGATTCTCGTGGAGCCTCGCTGATGAAATCCTATGAAGTCAATTTTGACGGTCTAGTGGGGCCGACCCATAACTACGGTGGTCTGTCCTACGGTAACGTTGCTTCCCAGAGCAACAGCCAGCAGTCTTCGAACCCGAAGGAAGCGGCCTTGCAAGGTCTGGCGAAGATGAAAGCGCTGATGGAAATGGGCTTTCAGCAAGGCGTGCTCGCACCGCAGGAGCGTCCGGACGTGGCCGCTCTGCGCCGTCTGGGCTTCAGCGGTACCGACGCGCAGGTGATCGAGCGCGCCGCCAAAGAGGCGATGCCGCTGCTGGTCGCCAGTTGTTCCGCGTCGAGCATGTGGGTGGCTAACGCCGCGACTGTCAGCCCGAGTGCCGACACCGCAGACGGTCGCGTGCATTTCACCGCCGCCAACCTCAACTGCAAATACCACCGCAGCATCGAGCACCCGACCACCAGCCGCGTGCTCGGCGCGATGTTCGCCAATCAGCAGCACTTCGCCCATCACGCCGCGTTGCCGGCAGTGGCGCAGTTCGGCGACGAAGGTGCGGCCAACCACACACGTTTCTGCCGCGAATATGGCGAAGCGGGCGTCGAGTTTTTCGTATTCGGTCGCAGTGCCTTCGACAATCGCTACCCGGCGCCGCAGAAATATCCGGCGCGCCAGACCCTCGAAGCCTCGCAAGCCGTTGCGCGTCTGCACGGTCTGCGTGACGAAGGCGTGGTTTACGCGCAGCAGAACCCGAACGTGATCGATCAAGGCGTGTTCCACAACGACGTGATCGCCGTCGGTAACGGTGAAGTGCTGTTCTATCACGAGGACGCGTTCCTCGAGACCGATCAGATGCTGGCCGAACTGCAAAGCAAGCTCGCCAAAGTCGGCGGCAACTTCCAGTCCGTGTGTGTGCCGCGTTCGGCAGTCACCGTGGATGATGCGGTGCGTTCCTACCTGTTCAACAGCCAGTTGCTCTCGCGTCCTGACGGTTCGATGCTGCTGATCGTGCCGCAAGAGTGCCAGGCCAACGAGCGCGTCTGGACTTACCTGCAAGAGCTGACCAGCTCCGGCGGCCTGATCCGCGAAGTGAAAGTCTTCGATCTCAAGCAAAGCATGCAGAACGGTGGTGGCCCGGCGTGCCTGCGACTGCGCGTCGCGCTTAACGAAACCGAACTGGCGGCGGTCAACCCAGGGGTTATCATGACGCCACCGTTGTACGGTTCGTTGACCGCATGGGTTGAAAAGCACTACCGCGACCGCCTGAGCGAAACCGATCTGGCGGATCCGCAATTGCTGCTTGAATGCCGGACGGCACTGGATGAACTGACGCAAATCCTTAAACTGGGCGCGGTTTATCCATTCCAGATCAATTGATGGCCGGCGCGTCGCCTGAACGCGGCGCGCGGCTTGTCTCACCAAGAGAGTAAAAACATGAGCGATTCCCTGCAGTTGATCCTTGAAGACACCGACGGCACGCAACTGCAAACCTCGTGCACCCGCGTCGCGGTCATGTGGCAAGGCAAAGAGCTGTGGATCCAGCAGGACGGCCGTGGCCAACTGCTGATCGGCGTGGACGTTGAAGAAGGTGACGCCGAGTACGCCAACCTGCTGCTGCGCCCATTGGCGACTAATCTGGTAAGTCTGCAACTGGAAATGGAACCGGCTGACGTCGGCGACGACGAAGACCACGTGCACGGCCCGGATTGCAACCACGATCACTAAGGAAACCGCTCTATGCTCGCCCTCGGCAAACTGCTTGAACTGACCCTCGCCGGCCGCGAACCGGCGGAGAAGACTCAACTGACTGTCGAAGGCGTGCGTATGCGCTGGTTGAGCGAAGGTGCGCTGGAAGTGCGGCCACCCGAAGCACGCGACAATGGCCTGGACCTGCTGCTGTCGGCAGGTATTCACGGCAACGAAACAGCGCCGATCGAGTTGCTTGACCGGCTGCTGCACGACATCGCCCGCGGCGATCTGAAGCCGCGCGCACGCATTCTGTTCCTGTTCGGCAACCCGGAAGCGATTCGCAAGGGCGAGCGTTTCGTCGAGCAGGACGTCAATCGGCTGTTCAACGGCCGTCATGAACAAAGCAGTGGCAGCGAAGCGCTGCGTGCCTGTGAGCTGGAACGTCTGGCGGCGAGTTTCTTCAGTCAGCCGGATCGCCAGCGTCTGCACTATGACCTGCACACGGCGATTCGCGGTTCGAAGATCGAACAGTTCGCGCTGTATCCGTGGAAGGAAGGTCGCCAGCATTCGCGTCTGGAGCTGGCACGTCTGCGTGCTGCCGGGATGGAAGCGGTGCTGTTGCAGAACAAACCGTCGATCGTCTTCAGCTCGTACACCTACGACAAGCTCGGTGCCGAGGCTTTTACGCTGGAACTGGGCAAGGCGCGGCCGTTCGGGCAGAACGACGGGGTCAATGTCTCGCTGCTGGAAACCCGTCTGCAGCAGATCATTGAAGGCAACGAGCCGGAGATGGCGGAGCAGGGGCTGGACGGTTTGCAGCTGTTCAGCGTCGCCCGGGAAATCATCAAGCACAGCGATGCATTCCGTCTGAACCTGCCGCAGGACATCGAAAACTTTTCAGAGTTGGAAATGGGCTATGTGTTGGCCGAAGATCTGGCTAATACCCGTTGGGTCATTGAGGAAGAGGGAGCACGCATCATTTTTCCCAATCCCAAGGTCAAGAACGGCTTGCGCGCGGGCATCCTGATCGTCCCGACCACCGACGAAAACCTCGCCTGACCTCAATCGCAAGGTCTACACAGAACCACTGTGGGAGCGAGCTTGCTCGCGAATGCAATCGGGCATTCAACATTTAAGTTGGCTGTCAATCCGCTTTCGCGAGCAAGCTCGCTCCCACAGGGGAATGAGTGAGACCAGAGATCTCACTCATCGTGTTTACACCGCTACAGCATGCGGCTCGGTGCGGCGCAGTGCGCGAACCTTGCGCAGCGTATCGGCGCAAGTCCGTGCCGCTTCCTGGCCCTTGTGTACAAAGTGCTCAAAGAAAAACTTCTGATGCTCGTCACCGGCATGGAAATGATGCGGCGTCAGGGATACCGAGAACACCGGCACTTCAGTTTCCAGCTGCACTTGCATCAGGCCGCTGACCACCGACTGAGCGACGAACTCGTGACGGTAGATGCCGCCGTCCACGACCAGGGCTGCGGCGACGATGCCGGCATAACGACCGGTCTTGGCCAGCAACTTGGCGTGCAGGGGCATTTCAAAAGCGCCGCCGACTTCGAAGATGTCGATGTCCGATTCCTGATAACCCAAGGCAAGCATTTCGGCGACGAAGCCTTTACGGCTCTGGTCGACGATTTCCTTGTGCCAGCAGGCCTGAATGAACGCAACGCGCTCGCCGTGAGGGTGTTTGCTTTTACTGTCGATAGCGGTGGGTTGCATGTTCTGACTCCTGTTTGTGTGAAAAACAGGGCGTTATGAATCGAAAGGGATTCAAGGGTGCGCACACGCACAACATCGCGCGGACGGCCCTTTGGCGTTAATCCCGTTCTCTCTTCATCCGGACTATGACCGTCGGCCCCGGAATCACACCGGGTCTGCTGACCTTGCCATCGCGCACAACCGAAGCTGTGTTCGTCGCCAAGCGCTCGCGGGCTATGCGCATTGCGCGCAATTACCGCCGGTGGGGAATTGCACCCCGCCCTGAGAACGTTTTTGCCGCCCTTTCTCGGGCGGCGCAGCGTTTTTAACACAGATTGTGGCTGTGTGCATTGCGCCTTTCTGATGATTGCCATCGAATTTTCTGGCGGTTCGAAACGACTTTTCCTTGCGCAAGGGTTGATTAATCCGAGCGATGACCGCAGTAATTCAACTTCGTAAAGGGATTTCCCCTGCTGATTAGAGGCCAGGTTCATGAGCGTTATTGATCTTCGCAGCGACACCGTCACCCAACCGACTCCCGCCATGCTCGATGCGATGACCGCAGCGGACACCGGTGATGACGTTTACGGCGAAGATCCGACGGTCAATCGTCTCGAGGCCCAATTGGCCCAACGCTTGGGTTTTGCCGCCGCTTTATTTGTGCCGACCGGCACCATGAGCAACCTGCTGGGGTTGATGGCGCACTGTGAGCGCGGCGACGAATACATCGTTGGCCAGCAGGCGCACACCTACAAATACGAGGGCGGTGGCGCGGCGGTGCTGGGCTCGATCCAGCCGCAGCCGCTGGAAGTGCAGGCCGACGGTTCGCTGGATCTGGATCAGGTCGCGGCGGCGATCAAGCCTGACGACTTCCATTTCGCTCGGACTCGTTTGCTGGCGCTGGAAAACACCATGCAGGGCAAAGTGCTGCCGCTGGAGTACCTGGCCCGCGCACGCCGCTTCACTCAGGATAAAGGCTTGCAACTGCACCTCGACGGCGCGCGTCTTTACAACGCGGCAGTCAAGCTGGGCGTCGATGCCCGGGAAATCACTCAGTACTTTGATTCGGTGTCGGTGTGCCTGTCCAAAGGCCTTGGCGCGCCGGTGGGCTCAGTGCTGTGTGGCTCTGAGCAGTTGATCGGCAAGGCTCGTCGCTTGCGCAAAATGGTCGGCGGCGGCATGCGTCAGGCTGGGCTGCTGGCAGCGGCGGGGCTGTATGCTCTGGACCACAATGTTGATCGTCTGGCAGACGACCATGCCAACGCACAGTTACTGGCCGAGGGCTTGCGTGAAGCAGGTTTCATCGTCGAACCGGTGCAAACCAACATGGTTTATGTGCAAATGGGTGAAAAAGCTGAAGCGATCAAGGCCTTTGCCGCCGAGCGCGGGATCAAGTTGAGCGCTGCCGCGCGTCTGCGCATGGTCACGCACATGGACGTCAATCGCTCGCAAATCGAGCAAGTGATCGCGACATTCGTCGAGTTTTCGCGCAAGTGACAGCGTTAGCCGTCCAATTGACCGTTTCTATCGTATAAACACGCTGTACCCCGCGCGTAGGGCCGATATAATGCGGCCCTTTGCCGTCGCTTCGTCTGTTGACGTTTCGAACAGGCCTTTGGCCGCAGCCTCCGTGGAAGAACCTAATGAAAAGCGCAGAAATCCGTGAAGCCTTCCTTCGCTTCTTCGAAGAGCAAGGCCACACCCGTGTAGCCTCCAGCTCTTTGATTCCGGGCAACGACCCAACCCTGCTGTTCACTAACGCGGGGATGAACCAGTTCAAGGACTGCTTCCTGGGCCAGGAAAAACGTGCGTACACCCGCGCGACCAGCAGCCAGAAATGCGTGCGTGCCGGTGGCAAGAACAGCGACCTGGAAAACGTCGGTTATACCGCTCGTCACCACACATTTTTCGAAATGCTCGGTAATTTCAGCTTCGGCGACTATTTCAAGCACGACGCGATTACCTTTGCCTGGACTTTCCTGACCGGCGTTCTGAAACTGCCGAAGGAAAAACTCTGGGTCACTGTCTACGCCTCCGACGACGAAGCGTATGACATCTGGACCAAAGAAATCGGTGTGCCGGTCGAGCGCATGATCCGCATCGGCGACAACAAAGGCGCGCCTTACGCCTCCGACAACTTCTGGACCATGGGCGATACCGGCCCGTGCGGCCCATGCACCGAGATTTTCTACGATCACGGCGACCACATCTGGGGCGGCCCACCGGGCTCGCCGGAAGAAGACGGCGACCGTTACATCGAGATCTGGAACAACGTGTTCATGCAGTTCAACCGCACCGCCGATGGCGTGTTGCATCCGTTGCCAGCGCCGTCGGTCGACACCGGCATGGGCCTGGAGCGGATCAGTGCGGTGATGCAGCACGTCAATTCCAACTACGACATTGACCTGTTCAAGAACCTGCTGAAGGCCTCGGCTGAAGCCATCGGTTGCGAAAATGGCGATCAGTCGTCGCTCAAGGTTGTTTCCGACCATATCCGTTCGTGCGGCTTCCTGATTGCTGACGGCGTGCTGCCGTCCAACGAAGGTCGCGGTTATGTGCTGCGCCGGATCATCCGTCGCGCCTGCCGTCACGGTAACAAACTGGGCGCCACCGGCAGCTTCTTCTACAAGATCGTCGCGGCGCTGGTCGCCGAGATGGGCGAAGCGTTCCCGGAACTGAAGAAGCAGCAGAGCAACATCGAACGTGTGCTCAAGGCTGAGGAGGAGCAGTTCTCCAAAACGCTGGAGCACGGCCTGAAGATCCTCGAGCAGGATCTGCTGGAACTCAAAGGCACCGTGGTGCCGGGCGACGTGGTGTTCAAACTCTACGACACCTACGGTTTCCCGATGGACCTGACCGCCGACATCGCCCGTGAGCGCAGCCTGACGGTCGACGAAGCCGGTTTCGAGCGTGAGATGGAAGCCCAGCGTGTTCGTGCGCGTTCGGCCAGCTCGTTCGGTCTGGATTACAACACTCTGGTCAAGGTTGATGTCGCCACCGAGTTTACCGGCTACAAAGACACCAGCGGTTCGGCAAAAATTGTCGCTATCTATAAAGATGGCCAGTCGGTCGACGTCTTGAACGAAGGCGAAGAGGCGGTGATCGTTCTGAATCAGACGCCGTTCTACGCTGAATCCGGCGGCCAGATCGGCGACTGCGGTTTCCTGCAGGCAGGTAACGCGCGTTTCGACGTACGTGACACCACCAAGACCGGCGGCGCATTCCTGCACCACGGCGTGCTGGATTCGGGCAGCCTGACCATTGGCGCGCCAGTGGAAACTCACGTCGACGCCGAAGTGCGTCACGCCACTTCGCTGAACCACTCGGCCACGCACTTGCTGCACGCTGCATTGCGTCAGGTCTTGGGCGAGCACGTTCAGCAGAAAGGTTCGTTGGTGGATAGCCAGCGTCTGCGTTTCGACTTCAGTCACTTTGAAGCGATCAAGCCGGAACAGATCAAAGCGCTGGAAGATATCGTCAACGCGGAGATCCGTAAGAACTCCGCGGTTGAAACCGAAGAAACCGACATCGAAACCGCGAAGAACAAAGGCGCCATGGCGCTGTTCGGCGAGAAGTATGGCGACAACGTGCGCGTGCTGAGCATGGGCGGCGATTTCTCCGTCGAGCTGTGTGGCGGTATCCACGCCAACCGTACCGGCGACATCGGCCTGCTGAAAATCATCAGCGAAGGCGGTGTGGCTTCGGGTGTGCGTCGTATCGAGGCAGTCACTGGTGCTGCGGCACTGGCCTACTTGAACGCGGCAGAAGAACAACTCAAGGAAGCGGCCAGCCTGGTCAAGGGCAGCCGCGACAACCTGATCGACAAGCTGTCGGCCGTGCTGGAGCGCAACCGCCAACTGGAGAAGCAGCTGGAGCAGTTGCAGGCCAAGGCTGCCAGCGCCGCGGGCGACGATCTGTCGAACTCGGCAGTGGACGTCAAGGGTGTGAAGGTTCTGGCCGCACGTCTGGATGGTCAGGACGGCAAGGCGCTGCTGGCGCTGGTTGATCAGCTGAAAAACAAACTCGGCCGCGCAGTGATCCTGCTCGGCAGTGTCCATGAGGAAAAGGTCGTACTGGTTGCAGGCGTAACCAAGGACCTGACTGGCCAACTCAAAGCCGGTGATTTGATGAAGCAGGCTGCTGCGGCAGTGGGCGGGAAGGGCGGTGGTCGTCCGGACATGGCGCAGGGCGGCGGTATCGACGCCGGCGCACTGGATGGCGCACTGGCGCTGACCGTTCCATTCGTCGAGCAGGGTTTATAAGGCAGTCCGCCCGGCCCGCAGTCTAGTGGCGGGCCCGGCGGCTGTTCGAGTGATTATTGGGCGCCCTTCATGGGCAGAGGCGGCTTTGAAATGGCTTTGATCGTACAGAAATTTGGAGGCACCTCGGTCGGTACTGTCGAGAGAATCGAGCAGGTCGCCGACAAGGTTAAGAAATTCCGCGATGCCGGCGATGACCTGGTGGTTGTGCTGTCTGCAATGAGCGGCGAAACCAACCGTCTGATCGATCTGGCCAAACAAATCAGTGGCGACACTCAACCGGTTCCGCGTGAACTGGATGTGATCGTTTCCACTGGTGAGCAGGTGACGATTGCCCTGTTGGCCATGGCGCTGATCAAGCGCGGCGTGCCGGCGGTGTCGTACACCGGTAATCAGGTGCGGATCCTGACGGACAGTGCGCACAATAAAGCGCGTATCTTGCAGATTGATGACCAGAAGATTCGTGGTGATCTGAAAGCCGGTCGCGTTGTCGTTGTCGCCGGTTTCCAGGGCGTCGACGAGCACGGCAACATCACCACTCTCGGTCGTGGCGGTTCCGACACCACCGGTGTGGCACTGGCTGCCGCGTTGAAGGCTGACGAGTGCCAGATCTACACCGACGTTGACGGTGTTTACACCACCGACCCACGTGTTGTGCCAGTCGCTCAACGTCTCGACAAGATTACCTTTGAAGAGATGCTGGAAATGGCCAGCCTCGGTTCCAAGGTGTTGCAGATCCGTGCGGTGGAATTCGCCGGCAAGTACAACGTTCCGCTGCGCGTACTGCACAGCTTCAAGGAGGGTCCGGGTACCCTCATTACTATTGATGAAGAGGAAACCATGGAACAGCCGATCATTTCCGGCATCGCTTTCAACCGCGATGAAGCCAAGCTGACCATCCGTGGCGTGCCAGACACCCCGGGCGTGGCGTTCAAGATTCTCGGTCCGATCAGTGCCGCGAATATCGAAGTCGACATGATCGTGCAGAACGTAGCGCACGATAACACCACCGACTTCACCTTCACCGTGCACCGCAACGACTACCAGGCCGCACAGACCGTGCTGGAAAACACCGCTCGCGAGATCGGTGCCCGTGAAGTGGTTGGCGACACCAAGATTGCCAAGGTATCGATCGTCGGCGTCGGCATGCGCTCCCACGCAGGCGTGGCCAGCCGCATGTTCGAATCCCTGGCGAAAGAAAGCATCAACATCCAGATGATCTCGACCTCGGAAATCAAGGTTTCCGTGGTGATTGAAGAGAAGTACCTGGAACTGGCCGTGCGCGCCCTGCACACGGCTTTCGAACTGGATGCTCCGGCCCGTCAGGGCGAGTAATTCCGTTTCTTGAAGGGCGCGGTCTGACCGCGCCCTTTATTTTTTGAATGGCGCGAGCCCTGAACTGTTCTTTTGCTCGCGCTGGTCAATACTCAGGCATGTAGGGCTACGATCGCTCCGGTTGTAGGTCGGGTGCCTTTTTTTTGCAGACTGTTGTCCCTGAACTGAATTGCGTGAGGAGAAAGGTATGCTGATTCTGACTCGTCGGTGCGCAGAAAGCCTGATTATCGGTGATGGCGAAATCACCGTGACCGTGCTCGGCGTTAAAGGAAACCAAGTGCGTATCGGCGTCAACGCCCCGAAAGAGGTTGCCGTGCACCGTGAGGAAATTTACCTGCGTATAAAGAAAGAGAAGGACGAAGAACCAAGCCATTAATTTTTATCGATTTTTATGTTTGCAAACGGGGAAAAGGTTGGTTAAGATACGCCCCGTGTTGCGGAGAGCTGGCCGAGTGGCCGAAGGCGCTCCCCTGCTAAGGGAGTACACCTCAAAAGGGTGTCGGGGGTTCGAATCCCCCGTTCTCCGCCATTATTTGCTTAGTACGTTGTAATCTGGCTTTTTCTGTAAGTTGTTGAAATTAATAGAAAAAGTGGTTGGAATAGAGATTAGACGGGCTATAATGCGGCGCAACAAATGCACTCGTAGCTCAGCTGGATAGAGTACTCGGCTACGAACCGAGCGGTCACAGGTTCGAATCCTGTCGAGTGCACCATTTAAGAGTCAGTTACAGCAATGTAAGTGACTCGGCTTCAACCAGGTGTGATCTGGTCTAACAAACACAAATGCACTCGTAGCTCAGCTGGATAGAGTACTCGGCTACGAACCGAGCGGTCACAGGTTCGAATCCTGTCGAGTGCACCATTTAAGAGTTAGTTGCAGCAATGTGAATAACTTGGTTTCAGCCAGTTGTGGTCTGGTCTAAAAACACAAATGCACTCGTAGCTCAGCTGGATAGAGTACTCGGCTACGAACCGAGCGGTCACAGGTTCGAATCCTGTCGAGTGCACCATATACCAAAAAGCCCGCGTTTAACGCGGGCTTTTTGCTGTCCGGGATTTGGTTTTTGCTTTCACGCATCCTCGTTCGTCAAAATCAATTTGAGCCGAACGTCCTCGCTTGAGGTCGTATCGATAGCTCGTCGTCGATGTTCGGATATTTACCTTGTCCGGTTTACCTAGCGCGCTCTCGACATCTTGTTGGCTCATGCCGGCAATGACGCGGCGATTGATGATCGCTTCGCGACGTTGCCTGGCGTCGATCAGGTTTCCGCATCTGTCTTCAGCGTGACCAACAATCCCCAGTGCTCGAGTTTTTGTTGTCATCCCGGATATTTTCTCATGGTTGTGTTCCGGCATCACCGCCACGACTGATCCGGGGGAATAGGGGTGAACTTCCTGTGCTGAGCGCCGCTCGCCGTGCGCACAACTCATCGAGGTGAAGGTGATGCTGCCATCATCGGCTTCGCAACGATGCAGTGTGAGGGCGGCTCCGCCAGGCGGCACGCAAAGCAGGCTGGCGAGTACAAGGTGAGATGTTTTCAAGGGCATTCGACGTCCTCCATGACGATCTATGCTCAAGGGTAGTCGCTACATTTTTCAGTGTCGGTGTGTTTTTTTTTCAGAATGAGTCGTCGCATAGCAAGGATCAGGACAGTGCTCAGGTTTGTTTCGCAAGCGCTTGTTTCGCCCGCGATTTTTTAACGTTTTAAACCGTCATGCGGTGTATCATTGCGCCCGTCAGCCCCGCCGGGGCTTATGGAAAAATTCCATGGACTTACCCAGTAGTTACTCAGTACCCCGTTTCACCAATCATGAATTGACTGATTGATTCTTCCGGCGTGCCCCGCTGCTGGGAGTGGAGTTCGCCTATGTCTGAAATCGAAGTAAAGAAAACGCAAGAAAGCCTGCAGGATCGCCTGGCTCAGGTCGTCGAGCTGCTGCAGCGTCAACGGGTCGTTGAAGACCTGACTCATCGCCAGGAAGGCGCGCATCACGATCGCGTCGAAAATCTGGTTCACCGGCAAAATCTCGTCGAGCTGCAACGCAAGCTCGATGATCTGCACTCCGCCGACGTCGCCTATATCCTTGAAGCCTTGCCGCTGGACGACCGTCTGACGCTTTGGCAATTGGTCAAGGCTGATCGCGACGGCGACATTCTTCTCGAAGTATCCGACTCCGTTCGTGAAACGCTGATCGCCGACATGGACGATCACGAGCTCCTGGCCGCCGCCAAGGACATGGATGCAGACGAACTTGCTGACCTGGCTTCCGAGCTGCCGCGAGACGTCGTCCATGAGCTGATGGAGAGCCTGGATAATCAGCAGCGTGAGCGCGTGCGTTCGGCCTTGTCCTACGACGAGGAGCAGGTTGGTGCGCTGATGGACTTCGAGATGGTGACTATCCGTGAGGATGTCAGTCTCGAAGTCGTTCTGCGCTATCTGCGTCGCCTTAAAGAGCTTCCGGGCCATACCGATAAACTGTTCGTGGTCGATTACGACGGTGTGCTCAAAGGTGTGCTGCCGATCAAGCGCCTTTTGGTTAATGATCCGGACAAGCAAGTAGCCGAGGTGATGGCTAGCGACCCGGTGAGTTTTCACCCGGACGAAGATGCCTACGACGCCGCACAGGCGTTCGAACGTTACGACTTGATCTCGGCTCCGGTCGTCGACAAGAACGGTAAGTTGATCGGTCGTCTGACCATCGATGAAATGGTCGACCTGATTCGTGAAGAAAGCGAGAACGAAGTCCTCAACATGGCGGGTCTGCGTGAGGAGGAAGACATCTTCGCGTCGGTCTGGAAGTCGCTTCGTAACCGTTGGGCATGGCTGGCGATCAACTTGATCACTGCGTTTGTCGCATCGCGGGTGATCGGTCTGTTCGAGGGCTCGATCGAGAAACTGGTGGCGCTCGCTGCACTGATGCCGATCGTGGCGGGCATTGGCGGTAATTCCGGTAACCAGACGATCACCATGATCGTTCGCGCCATGGCGCTCGATCAGGTAAGCACCGGCAATACTTCGCGCCTGATGCGCAAGGAAATTGGCCGTAGGCTTGATCAATGGCCTTGTCTGGGGCGGTGTAATTGGTGTTGTTGCTTATCTTCTTTACGGAAGTTGGTCGTTGGGTGTGGTGATGACCGCGGCAATGACTCTCAATCTGTTGCTGGCTGCATTGATGGGGGTATTGATCCCTATGACCTTGGCGAAGATGGGGCGAGACCCTGCGATGGGGGCTAGCGTGATGATTACTGCGATGACCGACAGCGGTGGTTTCTTCATCTTCCTCGGGCTGGCGACAATATTCCTGCTCTGATCAGCTACAGCGAAACAGCCCGCCTATCTGGCGGGCTTTTTTTTGCCTGGGAAAACTCAAAATCCGCGCAAAAAAAAGCCAGCAATTATGCTGGCTTGAGATGTTCGTTATGGCTCAGGACGCGTCTGCTGCCATTTCGGCGTCATGGGCAATCAAGGACACCAAGGCGTTCTGCTGACGGTGAGACAGCTGGCGGAAACGTTGCAACAGTTCGCGCTCGTGCAACGACAGCTCCGGGCTGTCCAGGCGCATGCTCAGCTCTTCGCCCAGTGCACCTTCCTGAATAAGACTCTGCTCAAGGCGCGCAATGATCTCGGAGTTCATGCTGCGATGATGATTGCGAGCCACCTCGGCAATGCGTTCACGCATTCCGTCTGGCAGACGTACGACGAACTTGTCAGCCGTACGGCTGGAATAAATTGCCTGTTTCAATGGGCGCATATATTTAACCGGTTAGTTCAGGGGAGCGGTTCTCGGGATTGGCCGCAGGATGTGTGGTAGGACAAGCATCCGCGCCAAATGGTTCAACCTGAATTGTTAAGAGGCCCGCATCATGCCTCAAAATTGCCAGATCATTGGCGTCAATTCTGTGACAAATATTGAGCTGGGTAAAGGCGTAATGCCAGCACCAATTATCAGAAATGCGGACTGGTTAGAAATCTTCACCTCTGTCCGCATCCTTGTCCGCTTCCTGCTGCACATCAATTGATGTCCGAGGGCATCAGAACGTGCATGCTATGCGGGTTCTGCATCCTTGTTCCTTACCTGTACAGGATAGTGGCAAATTGCCGATTTACTAGTGGCATACACCTGCTGGAGGGTGTTTTCAGGATGGATGGCAAGCTAATTTACTTGATGGGGCCGTCCGGGTCAGGCAAGGACAGTTTGATCGAGGCTGCGCGAGCCCCCTTACGTGCATTGAACTGTGAGGTGATGCGTCGGGTGATCACGCGATCTGCCGAATCGGTGGGGGAGGATGCTGTTGGGGTGACACCGGATGAGTTTGAGCGGCGTGAGCGCGCCGGCGAATTTTCATTGGCCTGGCGTGCCAATGGTCTCGCCTACGGGATTCCAGTGGAAATGGATCAATGGCTGAATGCTGGACGGCATGTATTGGTCAATGGTTCGCGGGCCAATCTGCGTCAAGCAATGCAGCACTATCCGGCGCTGCTGCCAGTCTTGCTGACAGTTCGGGATGAGGTGTTGCGAGAACGTCTGCTAAGGCGCGGTCGAGAAACGCTTGAGCAAATTGACGCAAGACTGGATCGCAATGTGTTGTTCAAGGATAGGCGGTCAAGTGATGAGCCGGTAAATGTCATTGATAATTCCGGGGAGCTGGCGGAGGCCGTCAGTGATCTTTTGCGTCTGATCAGGCTCAGCGTAAAACCGGATCAAATTTGATCTTTCTTCCCGCAGCCAGCGCCAGCACAAATAGTGTGGCAAAAATGGCGCAGCCAATCAGGGGCAGGGTGATTTCAGCGCCCTCGAACAGCGATAAATGCACAACGCCACTCAATAGAGCGAGGATCAGAAATCCCGCAGCTGACTTGGACATGTTTTACTCCTGAAGATGTTTCAAAAAACCAGATGTTCGGAGGTCAGTGCTGGTCGCACCTGCTCAGAGTTACTGACGGCCTGTGGGGTAGAGGTGTCCTGATCGTTCAGCACCGCCAGTTGGGGTGCTTTTTGTACCTGCAAGTAATGCGGCATGCGCTGGGCCAATGGCTTCTGTGTTGCATGCTCGGGCACAAACTGGAGGCTCACCAAAACCGCAAGAGCAATTGCATTTGCAAGCAAAAGGGTGGTGTTCATGGGTGTAGCTCCGAATGTTCTTCGATAGAACAGACAAAGCAGCCGTCGTGCCAACAGTTTAACCTCTGTTAAGTCCTTTAAAAACAAGCATTTGAGCGGGTTTTTCGAGTTTTGCAGGTTGCAATCTGCAATAGTGGCTTTTCAGTGAGCATGCAAAATGCACGGTAATTCTTCCCGCAGCATTGCAGGGCGCTTGCCTACACTTAAAAAGCCCAACGGACGACATGACAAATCGGGGTTCGGTGGTTAACATGCACGCCGTCCG
>NZ_CP162761.1:2400000-2837500 GCF_054668355.1 Pseudomonas sp. S2_E02 | reverse complement strand
TAGAAATACGGGGCCATAGCTCAGCTGGGAGAGCGCCTGCCTTGCACGCAGGAGGTCAACGGTTCGATCCCGTTTGGCTCCACCACTACTGCTTCTCTTGTGTAAAGCTTAGAAATGAGCATTCCATCATGATGATGGTGAATGTTGATTTCTAGTCTTTGACTAGTTCGTTCTTTAAAAATTTGGGTATGTGATAGAAAGATAGACTGAACGTTACTTTCACTGGTAACGGATCAGGCTAAGGTAAAATTTGTGAGTTCTCTTAATTGAGAAATTCGAATTTTCGGCGAATGTCGTCTTCACAGTATAACCAGATTGCTTGGGGTTATATGGTCAAGTGAAGAAGCGCATACGGTGGATGCCTTGGCAGTCAGAGGCGATGAAAGACGTGGTAGCCTGCGAAAAGCTTCGGGGAGTCGGCAAACAGACTTTGATCCGGAGATGTCTGAATGGGGGAACCCAGCCATCATAAGATGGTTATCTTGTACTGAATACATAGGTGCAAGAGGCGAACCAGGGGAACTGAAACATCTAAGTACCCTGAGGAAAAGAAATCAACCGAGATTCCCTTAGTAGTGGCGAGCGAACGGGGACTAGCCCTTAAGTGGCTTTGAGATTAGCGGAACGCTCTGGAAAGTGCGGCCATAGTGGGTGATAGCCCTGTACGCGAAAATCTCTTAGTCATGAAATCGAGTAGGACGGAGCACGAGAAACTTTGTCTGAATATGGGGGGACCATCCTCCAAGGCTAAATACTACTGACTGACCGATAGTGAACTAGTACCGTGAGGGAAAGGCGAAAAGAACCCCGGAGAGGGGAGTGAAATAGATCCTGAAACCGTATGCGTACAAGCAGTGGGAGCAGACTTTGTTCTGTGACTGCGTACCTTTTGTATAATGGGTCAGCGACTTATTTTCAGTGGCGAGCTTAACCGAATAGGGGAGGCGTAGCGAAAGCGAGTCTTAATAGGGCGTCTAGTCGCTGGGAATAGACCCGAAACCGGGCGATCTATCCATGGGCAGGTTGAAGGTTGGGTAACACTAACTGGAGGACCGAACCGACTACCGTTGAAAAGTTAGCGGATGACCTGTGGATCGGAGTGAAAGGCTAATCAAGCTCGGAGATAGCTGGTTCTCCTCGAAAGCTATTTAGGTAGCGCCTCATGTATCACTGTAGGGGGTAGAGCACTGTTTCGGCTAGGGGGTCATCCCGACTTACCAAACCGATGCAAACTCCGAATACCTACAAGTGCCGAGCATGGGAGACACACGGCGGGTGCTAACGTCCGTCGTGAAAAGGGAAACAACCCAGACCGTCAGCTAAGGTCCCAAAGTTATGGTTAAGTGGGAAACGATGTGGGAAGGCTTAGACAGCTAGGAGGTTGGCTTAGAAGCAGCCACCCTTTAAAGAAAGCGTAATAGCTCACTAGTCGAGTCGGCCTGCGCGGAAGATGTAACGGGGCTCAAACCATACACCGAAGCTACGGGTATCATCTTCGGATGATGCGGTAGAGGAGCGTTCTGTAAGCCTGTGAAGGTGAGTTGAGAAGCTTGCTGGAGGTATCAGAAGTGCGAATGCTGACATGAGTAACGACAATGGGTGTGAAAAACACCCACGCCGAAAGACCAAGGTTTCCTGCGCAACGTTAATCGACGCAGGGTTAGTCGGTCCCTAAGGCGAGGCTGAAAAGCGTAGTCGATGGAAAACAGGTTAATATTCCTGTACTTCTGGTTATTGCGATGGAGGGACGGAGAAGGCTAGGCCAGCTTGGCGTTGGTTGTCCAAGTTTAAGGTGGTAGGCTGAGATCTTAGGTAAATCCGGGATCTTAAGGCCGAGAGCTGATGACGAGTGTTCTTTTAGAACACGAAGTGGTTGATGCCATGCTTCCAAGAAAAGCTTCTAAGCTTCAGGTAACCAGGAACCGTACCCCAAACCGACACAGGTGGTTGGGTAGAGAATACCAAGGCGCTTGAGAGAACTCGGGTGAAGGAACTAGGCAAAATGGCACCGTAACTTCGGGAGAAGGTGCGCCGGTGAGGGTGAAGGACTTGCTCCGTAAGCTCATGCCGGTCGAAGATACCAGGCCGCTGCGACTGTTTATTAAAAACACAGCACTCTGCAAACACGAAAGTGGACGTATAGGGTGTGACGCCTGCCCGGTGCCGGAAGGTTAATTGATGGGGTTAGCTAACGCGAAGCTCTTGATCGAAGCCCCGGTAAACGGCGGCCGTAACTATAACGGTCCTAAGGTAGCGAAATTCCTTGTCGGGTAAGTTCCGACCTGCACGAATGGCGTAACGATGGCGGCGCTGTCTCCACCCGAGACTCAGTGAAATTGAAATCGCTGTGAAGATGCAGTGTATCCGCGGCTAGACGGAAAGACCCCGTGAACCTTTACTATAGCTTTGCACTGGACTTTGAATTTGCTTGTGTAGGATAGGTGGGAGGCTTTGAAGCGTGGACGCCAGTTCGCGTGGAGCCATCCTTGAAATACCACCCTGGCAACTTTGAGGTTCTAACTCAGGTCCGTTATCCGGATCGAGGACAGTGTATGGTGGGTAGTTTGACTGGGGCGGTCTCCTCCTAAAGAGTAACGGAGGAGTACGAAGGTGCGCTCAGACCGGTCGGAAATCGGTCGTAGAGTATAAAGGCAAAAGCGCGCTTGACTGCGAGACAGACACGTCGAGCAGGTACGAAAGTAGGTCTTAGTGATCCGGTGGTTCTGTATGGAAGGGCCATCGCTCAACGGATAAAAGGTACTCCGGGGATAACAGGCTGATACCGCCCAAGAGTTCATATCGACGGCGGTGTTTGGCACCTCGATGTCGGCTCATCACATCCTGGGGCTGAAGCCGGTCCCAAGGGTATGGCTGTTCGCCATTTAAAGTGGTACGCGAGCTGGGTTTAGAACGTCGTGAGACAGTTCGGTCCCTATCTGCCGTGGACGTTTGAGATTTGAGAGGGGCTGCTCCTAGTACGAGAGGACCGGAGTGGACGAACCTCTGGTGTTCCGGTTGTCACGCCAGTGGCATTGCCGGGTAGCTATGTTCGGGAAAGATAACCGCTGAAAGCATCTAAGCGGGAAACTTGCCTCAAGATGAGATCTCACTGGAACCTTGAGTTCCCTGAAGGGCCGTCGAAGACTACGACGTTGATAGGTTGGGTGTGTAAGCGCTGTGAGGCGTTGAGCTAACCAATACTAATTGCCCGTGAGGCTTGACCATATAACACCCAAGCAATTTGCGTCGAAGAGACCAGATTGCGGTGTGTGAAGACGAAACGAACCGAAAGTTCGATGTTCACAAACACCGAAAGCTGTCACATACCCAATTTGCTGAAGCGAGGCCACAAGGTCACGAGTCAGTACCCGAATTTCTTGACGACCATAGAGCGTTGGAACCACCTGATCCCATCCCGAACTCAGCAGTGAAACGATGCATCGCCGATGGTAGTGTGGGGTTTCCCCATGTGAGAGTAGGTCATCGTCAAGATTAAATTCCGAAACCCCAATTGCGAAAGCAGTTGGGGTTTTGTTTTGCCCGCAGGAAAGTTTATCAGGGATAAAAAGTTCGGGAAGACTATCAAGTTCAAATACAAAAGCCCCGTCGCAATCGAAATTGCGACGGGGCTTTTGTTTTACCGTCAGCCGACGAATTGCCACAACGTGCCGCGACTGCATCATTGATCTTCAACATCAGACTGGATAAGCGGTTAACCCTCGTTCAGCTCAATTTTACCCATTGAGGTACTGACTTCGGTTATGTGTCGGCGACCGTAGACTTCGTATGTGCGGCTGCCGTCATCGCTGTCCGGTTTACGCAATGCCAGTTGCGCGAACAAACCATTCTTTTCGCTGTAACTGCCGAACCAGTCGATCAAGGCGCCGATGTAACAATCATTGCCAATGAAGACTGGCAGGTCGGCTACTTTTTCAATGCTGTAATGCGCCGGGCCAAAGCTGTAGTAATCGTTTTCACCAGCGCCTGTAGCCGGAATAGGGCAGAGCGGTTCTTTTGAAGGGATAGCAGCGGTTTCATTTACTTTCGCCACTGCCAGATTGAGCGCTCGGTGCAGATCGGGTTCGAGTTCAAACGTGCTGTTGCCGTCATCTTTGTGTTGAAGAACGGGCACGTTGAGGTCGTAGTGATAACGGATCGTCACCGTAGGCACCTGGACGTTGATTTGCAGCGGGTTGAGCAAGTAGATCCGATCAACGCCGTACTCGCTGTTTCGATAAGCCGCGTAAGTTTTGCCACGCAGGTTTATCCAGTCTACCGACTGATTGGCACCGCGATCGTTGGTGTAGAACAGCGAACTTTCGGGCTCAACAGAGCGTTTGACGAACCGTTCTCCGTCGCGACGCCAGGTTTCCACATAGGTGAACAGACCTGTGCCCCCGGCGTAGGTATTCACAATCAGATCGCGCTGCCCGTCGCCATCCAGATCCTGCAAAGTGTAAGAGGTCAGGCCGGTTTCGGCAGCGTCAGTGATCCGCGAAGCGGTCAAGGCTCGCCATTCATTTGCAGTAACGCCTTTGGGTTGTGCAGTCGGAAAGTGCGTTATCGACGAATCCTCTTCACTGGCATCGCCGTGAAAACCGCCGGCAGTTGTTTTCACGGCGAGCGCGGCGAGTGCTCGGTCCAGCGCAAATTCGGGATCATCTTTACTGGCGGCTTGAATGCTCTTTTGCAGGTCGTCCAGCGCCTGTTCATCGAGGTCATCCGGTTGATAGGCAACGGCTGCCTGCCACTGTGCCAGCAGCACTTGCAGGCGCTCGCGATAGTGCTGATCCAGGCACGAAATGTCTTCGGCGCATTCGTTGCGGGCTTTCAGCCACAGTCGTTGAGTGCGCCTGAGCTCAGGTTGTGCGGGAGCAGAAACCTTGAATAAATCCCGATAAACCACCCCCATTTGCGCATCCAGTTCATACAGCGACTTGTTCGCGCAAACAGTGTTTTCGACGGCATTCGCCGCTTTTGTGCAATCCATTCCAGCCGCCATTGCCTGCTGAACAAACAGCAGAGCGCAGGCGGACACGATGTAGCGTCCTTTGATGTCCACGATGTAAGCCTTGTAGTGGGAAGTTGTCCTGGCGCGCAGGGTAAATGCTCGCAGAGGAATCTTGAAGCACTGGCTTCAGGGAACCGCACTTCTGGCCGATAACCCATTCGGTGACTTAAAAGTCGCGCGAAATCGCTTGATAGCATTTTGCCGCCAGCTATCATCTGCGCGCCTGAAATTGCCCTCACTTCAATTGCCTGGAAATCTTCGATGCTGTCGTATCACCAAAAAAGTTTTCTGATCGTCGATGATTTCTCGGATTTCCGCAGTTCCGTGCGTTCGATGCTGCGTGAGCTCGGGGTCAAGGACGTCGACACGGCCGACACCGGTGAGCAGGCGCTGAAGATGTGCGCGCAGAAGTCCTACGATTTCATCCTGCAGGATTTCCATCTCGGCGATGGCAAGAAGAACGGCCAGCAGGTGCTCGAAGATCTGATGTCGGAAAAGCTTATCAGCCATGAAGCGGTGTTTGTCATGGTGACGGCCGAGACCAGTCAGGCGATGGTGCTCAGTGCTCTGGAGCACGAACCGGATGCGTACCTGACCAAGCCGTTCAACCGCTCCGGCCTGGCCCAGCGCCTGGAGCGTCTGGAACAGCGCAAGACGTTGCTCAAGCCGATTCTACAAGCCCTCGATCGTGGCAAACCGGTCGAGGTGCTTAACGCCTGCATCGCCCTGTGCAAGCAGGACATTCGCTATTCACCGCTGTGCCTGCGTTATCGCGCCGATGCGCTGCGCGAGATGAATCAGAACGAAGCGCTGGAACGTCTCTATGACAGCATCATTGCTGACCGGCCGTTGCCATGGGCATTTGCCGGACTTGGCAAATTGCTGTTCAAGCGTGGCCAGGTGGCGCAAGCCAAGGGCGTTTATGAAAAGGCCCTGAAGGTGTTCCCGATGATGCCGGCGCTGTACGACGGCATGGCCGATGTACTGGTCGCCGAAGGCGATAGCAAAGGTGCGCAACGGGTGCTGGAGGAGGCGATTCGCCTGTCTCCCTTGGCGGTGCGTCGGCAGGCGTTGCTGGGCAAACTGGCGATGGCCAACGAAGACTTCGACACCGCGTCCCGCGCCTATCGTCAGGCCGTAGCGCAAGGCGCGCAGTCGCGCTTCAAGGATCCGGAAAGTAATCTCGGCCTGGCTCACGCGTTGATCAGCAAAGGCAGCGAGCGCGGGCTCGACACGCGCACACGCCTGGAGATCAACACCACGCTCAGTGCGGTGGCCAAAGAAAACCCGAGCGACCCCGGCCTGCAGATTCGTGCGCGTCTGATGAAAGCCACCAGCCTGCTGCTCAACGATGCCGAGACCGCCGACAAGCTCACCGAGCAAGCGCTGATGCGCCTCGACGGCATGGAGCAGTTCATGAGTCCGGAAGCTGCGCTGTTGGTCGCCAAGCAATTGCAGATGCTCGGACAGGCCGAGGCGGGCACCTCGATGCTCAAGAGCTGCGCAGAGATCTACGGTGACGATCCGGCAGTAATGAAAGACATCGCCAAGCTCACTGATGACCCGACCATCCTCAGTTCCAGCAACGCTGCTGCTGACCTCAACCGTCAGGGCGTGCGCGTGTACAAGACCGGCAACCTGGTGGAGGCCCGTGAGGTGTTCCGCAAGGCGCTGAAGATGCAACCGAAGAACATCAGTATCGCGCTGAACATGGCCCAGTCGCTGCTCCACGGCACCGACACCAGTGTGCCGTCGGCGGAACTGGAAGAATGTCGGGCCTGCCTGAAAATGGTTGGCCTGATGCCCGACACCGACGCGCGTTTTGCGCGTTATCAGAAGCTGAAAAGCAAGGCGTTTGGCGAATGAACCACGACGAGCAAGCTCTGGATTTTTCTACGGTGATCGCCTCCACCGTCCACGACATGAAGAACTCGCTGGCCATGCTCATGCAGGCCCACAGCCAATGGCTGGCACGGTTGCCTGAGGCGCAACGGTTAGGCGCGGAGCAGGGTGTGATCGACTTCGAGTTTGCCCATCTCAACGGCATGCTGGTGCAACTGCTCGGGCTGTACAAGCTCGGCGTCAACCAGATGCCGCTGCAACCGGCCTATCACGAACTCGATGACTTTATCGAGGCGCAACTGGCGGCGCATCAGGAAGTGTTTGCCAGTCGCGGGATCATCGCCACCTATGAAGTCGATCCGCTGAGCCCGTTGGGTTTCTTCGACCGTGAGCTGATTGCCTCGGTGCTGGGCAACTGCATCAATAACGCCATTCGTTACGCCCGCGAATCGCTGCTGATCACCGTCAGTGACGAGGCTGGGCAACTGGTGCTGAGTATCAACGACGACGGCGACGGTTATCCGGCCGAGATGCTCGAGCGCCAGGCCGATTATGTACAGGGCATCAATCACAGCAGTGGCAGCACCGGGCTCGGTTTGTATTTCGCCAATCGTATCGCGGCGCTGCATCAGCGCAATGGTGTCGAAGGACGCACCGAAATCCGCAACGGCGGACCGCTTGGCGGCGGGGTGTTCAGCCTTTATCTGCCGTGACACAGGTTTTTCTTTGACGCTGCTTGATATTCCGAACAGCCGGAGCCTATTTTGTGCGGGTCGCCGTTCGCGGCTCGCACAATAACAAGGATTGCGTCATGACAACCGATGGCCAGGGTTCACTCGCGCAGCGATTGACCGGCATTGATGAGATTGAATGTGTTACGCCGGATCTGAATGGCGTGCCGCGCGGCAAAGTGATGACCGCTGAGGGTTTCCTCGAAGGGCGGCGTCTGCAACTGGCCCGTGGCGTGCTGTTGCAATGCATCATGGGCGGTTACCCGGCAGCACGGTTTTACGGCAGCGACGACGGCGATCTCGCCCTGATTGCCGACCCGACCCAGATCCATCGTTTGCCATGGAGTGACGACCCGCGTGCCCTGGCGATTTGCGATGCCGATGAGTTGAGCGGCGAAAGCTCCAACCTGTCGACTCGCGGTCAGCTCAAGAAAGTCATTGCCCGTTATGCCGCGCGCGGCCTGGCGCCGGTGGTGGCGACCGAGCTGGAATTCTTTGTCTTCGCGCCGAATGCCGATCCGACCCAGCCATTCCGTCCGCCAGTAGGCCTTGACGGGCGTCGCGAGGATGGCCAATCGGCGTTCAGCGTCAGTTCCAATAACGGTCTGCGGCCGTTCTTCAACGAAGTCTATAAGTGCATGGCGGCACTCGGTCTGCCGCGCGATACTTTCATGCACGAGATGGGCGTCAGCCAGTTCGAGATCAATCTGCTGCACGGTGATCCACTGCTGCTGGCCGATCAGACGTTCCTGTTCAAGCACCTGCTCAAGGAAGTCGCGCTCAAGCACGGCTTGACTGTGGTGTGCATGGCCAAGCCGCTGGCACACACGCCAGGCAGTTCGATGCACATTCATCAGAGCATCGTCGAGACCGCTAGCGGCAAGAATGTCTTCAGTGATGCGCACGGTGAGCCGACCGCGATGTTCCGTCACTTCATCGGTGGCCAGCAGGCGGGCATGGCTGATTTCACCGCACTGTTTGCACCTAATGTGAATTCCTATCAGCGCCTGTGCCATCCGTACGCATCACCGAACAACGCCTGCTGGTCGCACGACAACCGGGCGGCCGGCCTGCGAATTCCGGCCAGCTCGCCGGTTGCCCGTCGGGTGGAAAACCGTTTGCCGGGCGCCGATGCGAATCCGTATCTGGCGATCGCCGCCAGTCTGGCTGCCGGTTTGCACGGGATCGAGAATGAGCTGGAACCGAGCGAAGCGATTCAGGGCGAGTTCGCGGTGCCGGACAATCTTGCGCTGCCGTGTACCTTGCACGCCGCGCTCGAACGTCTGAAACGTAGCCAATTGGCGAGGGAACTGTTCGGACAGGAGTTCATCGAAGGCTACATCGCTTCGAAGACCATGGAGTTGACCAGCTTCTTTGATGAAATCACTCCCTGGGAACGACGTGTTCTAGCAGCCCAGGCCTGACGTACCGCCGCCATCGGGCTATCGTTCTGGTAGCCCGATATTAACTGCAAGGAGCCGCTCGGAACGCCGATGCGCCAAATCTGGAAATCCTTTCGAGCACTGTATTTCGCCTCGCTGATGATGTTGATCGGCTCGGGCCTTCTATCCACTTATCTGGCATTGCGACTGGCCGCTGACAATGTCGACGGCCTCTGGGTCGGCGCGTTGATGGCGGCCAACTATTTCGGTCTGGTGCTGGGCGGCAAGATCGGTCACCGACTGATTGCCCGGGTCGGGCACATCCGTGCTTATTCGGCCTGTGCCGGGATCGTTGGGGCGGCGGTGCTTGGCCACGGTCTGGTCGATTGGCTGCCGGCGTGGCTGGTGCTGCGGACCATCGTCGGTCTGGGCATGATGTGCCAGTACATGGTGATCGAGAGCTGGCTCAACGAACAGGCGGACGCCAATCAGCGTGGCCTGGTGTTCAGCGGCTACATGATCGCTTCGTACCTGGGCCTGGTCCTCGGCCAACTGATTCTGGTCATGCACCCGGGCCTGGGGCTGGAACTGCTGATGCTGGTCGCGCTGTGTTTCGCCCTGTGTCTGGTGCCCGTGGCATTGACGCGGCGGATTCACCCGGCGCCACTGCATCCGGCGCCGATGGAGCCACGCTTCTTTATCAAGCGCGTACCGCAGTCGTTGAGTACGGTGCTGGGTGCCGGTTTGATCATCGGCTCGTTTTACGGTCTGGCGCCGCTGTATGCCTCGCAGCAAGGGCTTTCGACCGAGCAGGTCGGTCTGTTCATGGGTAGCTGCATCTTTGCAGGTTTACTGGTGCAGTGGCCGTTGGGCTGGTTGTCCGATCGTTATGACCGGGCGCTGTTGATTCGCTGCTTTGCCGGGTTTCTGGCGGTGGCGGCGTTGCCGTTGGCCGTGCTGCCGCAGGTTCCGCTGGAGGTGTTGTTCGGGGTTGGTTTCCTGTGTTCACTGGTGCAGTTCTGTCTGTACCCACTGGCGGTGGCATTCTCCAATGACCATGTGGAAGGCGATCGTCGCGTGTCGCTGACGGCGATGCTGCTGGTGACTTATGGTGTCGGTGCGAGCATCGGGCCGTTGCTTGCGGGCGTGTTGATGAAGCTGTTTGGCAGCCAGAGCCTGTATGCGTTCTTCAGCTTCTTCGCGTTGGTGCTGGTGTGGCGGATCCGGCCGAAAGCGGTGACCAATCTGCATCAGGTCGACGACGCGCCGCTGCATCACGTGGCCATGCCGGACAGCATGTCCAGCTCACCGCTGGTGGCGGCCCTCGATCCTCGGGTAGACGAGCAGGTGGTGCAGGAGCAGATGGTGCAAGACCCTGTGCAGGCGCCGGCAAGTCCCGAGCCTGAAGCTGATACTCAGTCAGAGCCTGCGGCAGAAGTCGAACCGGATACCGATAAACCCGCGCCTGATCTCAGTGGCGGCAGACCCTGAGCTGAACAAAAACACCGCGCATAAAAAAAAGGGCAGTCCCGCCAAGGACTGCCCTTTTTATTGGCCGCAACGAATCAGAGATCGTCTTTGTCGAAACGGCGTGCTTCACGTTGCAACTGATACACGAAACGCTCAACGTTGCGCGCAGCCTGGCCACTGATGTTGTGGAAACGCAGACCGGCAAAGGTGATGTTGAGTTTTTCTTCGAAATGCAGATAGCGCAATTCGACGGAGATCGGCTGGTTGCCGAACAGCGGCGGGGCGATCAAGCGGTCATAAACCTGGCCCAATTGCAGGCGGTCGGTGATATCACCTTCGAAACGCAGCTTGCAGCCGGTCGCGGAGATATCCAGCAGTTTGCCGTTGATTGGCGCCTTGAGTTTTTCACCGCCCAGTTCAACGCTGACCAGATCGGTCAGTTTCAGTGCTGCGCGGAAGGCATTGCGGCGCTGGTGGTAAACCACTTCAGTCGGCAGTGCGCCGGTGTAGAAACGATCACCCTCGGATTCTTCGATATTCAGCGTGCCGGTGCATTCCCAGGCGATGCGCACGCCTTCATGAAAACCTTCAACCTTGAATGGCTCACCGGCCTGCAGGAAACGTTCGCCATCACGCGGAATCATCTCGTCCAGTGCGATCGTAGCGCTGTCGCGGTCGACTTTGATCAGATAGCTCTGGAAGCGCTGGCTGCGCTCATGAAAGGTGATGATCAGTGGATCGTGGCTTTCTTGCAGCTGGCGCAGGTTGCTGGAGATTTCCAGTGGCGTGGTAAGCACCTTAGGGGGCTGCGGAGCATCATCCGCGCTGAGGGCGTTGGACACGGTTTATCAATCTCCAGACAAAATATGACGACTAGCCAGCATTTTGCCAGCATGTTTCGCGGGTTGATAGAGCTGGCGCATCAACGGCTCATGCCTGGCTGAGCGGACGCGGTGTGGCGGGTTTGGCAAATGTACCGCTGGCGTTATACAGCGCCGGCGCTTCACCGCCGGTGAGGATCTTCAGCTGATTGGCCGTGGCGGCCTGCTGGATCTGGATCGACTGGCCGTTCTTGAGGTTGGCGGCCTGGCATTGAGCGATCAGATCGGTCAATGCATCGCCTTGCGCCAACAACTGCTCACCAATGCTCGACTGGCCAGCCAGTTGCTCCAGACCGCTGCGGTCTGTCGGCAAGTTGAGGCTGGCGAGGATTTCACTGCGCTTGCGGCCATGCTGTTCAAGCAGAATGATCAATGCCTGTTTATGCGCCAGAATGTTTTCCAGCAAGGGCATGTCGCGACCGTGCAACGCGAGGGATTCGGTTTGCAGCAACTCCAGCAATTGTTGAGCTGGAGCAAAGTCGTCGTTGATCAATTGCAATAAATTAGTGTCGTGCATGGCTGGCCTTGGGTTTTAAGCGTCCAAAAGCCTGGCGCCGGCAAAAGCCTAGCGCTGGGCTTCGAAGTTGAGCAGTTTGCTGGCTACACGGTTGCTGTCGACTTTATAGCTGCCATCGGCAATCGCGGCTTTCAACTCGGCCACACGGGCTTTGTCGACAGCAGGCTGATCGCGCAGCTTGTCAGTGACCTTCTGCAACTGTTGAGCCTCATTGCTGAGGTGTACCGATTCCCCGCTTTTTGCGGTACTGGCCGGTTCGGCCTGGGTATTCAGCGGCGCGGAGGTGCCGGTTTCGGCGGTTTCCTTGGCGTTGCTGGTACGTGTACTGCCCGTAAGTGACGAGGAGCTGTTCAAACGGCTGAAATCGATGACCATGATAAAAACCTCTGGGAATTTGGACGCTTGCCATGTTTTCGGCCATCCCCTGGAAAACTTTAGGCACATTTACAATGAGCCTTGCATGCGCCGGCGCGTGTCCTGCTGCGGCACAGTTTAGGGAACAGCCGGGGTCAGCGCCAGTTTTCTACATCGCCACTTCCACTTGGCCGGGCGCGGTGACTTGCGCCTTGATGACCCGTTGCGAGTTGAGGTTTTTCACCCGGATCTGTTCTTTCAAACCGCCATTGGCCAGCGCTTCACCGGGCATGCGCACGGCGAGCGTGCCGCTGCGCGCAGTAATGACCACTTGATCACCCTTGCGAATGACTTCCGCCTGTTCCAGATGGACCAGGGTAATGACCTGATCGGCTACCGTTGGTCGGGTTAATTTCTGCCCGATCGCTTCGTCTACCGAGGTCAGAAAGCCTTGGTTGATCGTGCTCACGTCGCGTTCACGCAGGGTCACGTCCTGTGGTTCGATGATCCCTGCACGTTTCAGCGGTCGGGTGGTTGTCACAATCTCGCGAAACAGGCGGACTTGAGCGGGCACGAACACAGTCCAGGGCGAGGCGCCCTCACAGCGGACCTTCACGGTAACCCGGCCCAGCGGACGTGCCGGACTCTCCAAAGTCGCTGTCAATTCCTTGTCGCACATAGGCATGCGCATACGAGGGTCGAGCTGGTTTACTTCGATCTCGTAGCGGCCTTCCGTTTGACTGGTGGCCAGATAGTCTTCTACGGTGAACTCAAGAAAGCCCTGAGTGACGCCGATAAGCATGTCAGGCAAGGTAACCGCATCAGCAATGGCAGGGCTGCCAGCGAAAAAGCAGCAGACGGCGGACATCGCGCAAAGGCTTTTGCGAGCGCGGGAGGTCAGGTGTCGGAAAAATGTCGTTTGAGCGTTCATACGAGTTAAAAAGCAAGCGCCGTGCCGTTTAGCAATAAATGTGCGTCGCAACAACACTTGGCGTTGGTGTAGGAGTCTGGGCATGGCTGGTGTAATGGATTCGGTGAACCAGCGCACGCAACTGGTGGGGCAGAATCGCCTGGAGCTGTTGTTGTTCCGTCTCGACGGTCAGCAGCTCTACGGAATCAACGTGTTCAAGGTGCGGGAAGTGTTGCAGTGCCCGTCGCTGACGTTGATGCCCAAGTCCAGTCCTGTCGTGTGCGGGGTGGCAAATATCCGGGGGGCGACCATTCCGATCCTTGATCTGGCAATGGCCACCGGTTCCGGAGCGTTGAAGGACAAGAACAACCCGTTCGTGATCATCACGGAGTACAACACCAAGACCCAGGGTTTCCTGGTCCGCTCGGTGGAGCGCATCGTCAACATGAACTGGGAAGAGATTCATCCACCGCCCAAGGGCACGGGTCGCGATCACTACCTGACGGCTGTGACTCGGGTGGACAATCAGTTAGTCGAAATCATCGACGTCGAGAAAGTGCTGGCGGAAGTTGCGCCGACGCCGGAAGCGATTTCGGTGGGCGTGGTCGATGTCGAGACCCAGACCAAGGCACTGTCATTGCGTGTCTTGACGGTCGATGACTCGTCGGTGGCGCGCAAGCAAGTCACGCGTTGTCTGCAGACAATCGGGGTCGAAGTGGTGGCGCTGAACGACGGCAAACAGGCGCTGGATTACCTGCGCAAGCTGGTCGATGAGGGCAAGAAGCCGGAAGAAGAGTTCCTGATGATGATTTCCGACATCGAGATGCCGGAGATGGACGGGTACACCCTGACGGCGGAAATCCGCGGCGACGCACGCATGCAAAAGCTTCATATCATCCTGCATACTTCGTTGTCGGGGGTATTCAACCAGGCGATGGTCAAGAAAGTCGGTGCAGATGACTTTTTGGCCAAATTCCGTCCTGATGACCTCGCATCCCGGGTAGTCGACCGGATCAAAGCAGCAGATATCAGCTAGGGGCGTTTTGCTCCTGGCGGTCAACACGATTTAAGAGGCGGCATCATTGTCTACGGGTAATTTGGATTTCGAACAGTTCCGGGTCTTCCTGGAAAAAGCCTGTGGCATTCTGCTCGGTGAAAACAAGCAGTACCTGGTCTCGAGCCGTCTCAACAAACTGATGGAGCAGCAAGGCATCAAATCCCTGGGTGAGCTGGTTCAGCGCATCCAGACCCAGCCGCGCAGCGGTTTGCGCGAGCAGGTAGTTGATGCCATGACGACCAACGAAACCCTGTGGTTTCGTGACACCTATCCGTTTGAAGTCTTGAAGAACAAGGTGCTGCCTGAAGCGATCAAGGCCAGCCCCAACCAGCGCTTGCGGATCTGGTCAGCGGCGTGCTCGTCGGGCCAGGAACCGTACTCGCTGTCGATGTCGATCGACGAGTTCGAGCGGACCAACCTTGGTCAGTTGAAGATGGGCGTGCAGATTGTCGCCACTGATTTGTCCGGTCTTATGCTGACCAACTGCAAGACCGGCGAATACGACAGCCTGGCCATCGGTCGCGGTTTGTCGCCGGAACGCCTGCAGCGTTACTTCGACCCGAAAGGGCCGGGCCGCTGGGTGATCAAGGCGCCGATCAAGAACCGGGTAGAGTTCCGTTCGTTCAACCTGCTCGACAGCTATGCCGCGCTGGGCAAGTTCGACATCGTGTTCTGCCGCAACGTGTTGATCTACTTCTCTGCCGAAGTGAAGAAAGACATCCTGTTGCGCATTCACAGCACGTTGAAGCCGGGCGGTTATCTGTTCCTTGGCGCTTCCGAAGCGCTGAACGGTTTGCCGGACCATTACCAGATGGTGCAGTGCAGCCCGGGGATTATTTACCAGGCGAAATAACCGTATCGGCAACACCAAAAAACGGCAGGTCCCAAAAAGACCTGCCGTTTTTTATGCCCAAAGAAATTCTCCCTGACACCATAAACCCCCTGTAGGAGTGAGCCTGCTCGCGATAGCGGTAGCACATTCAGCAGCATCGGTACCTGACACACCGCTATCGCGAGCAGGCTCACTCCTACAGGGGATCGTGGTGTGTATGAGATGGACGGCAAGCGGCAGAAAAGCGGCATCCGGCGGAAACCGGTTGCCGCTTTTCTGGCATTGCCGCTTTGCCGACTCCCTGCAAAGCCCCGGTTTATGCGGCTTTTGTGGTTTGGCACGGCGCTTGCTAAAGCTCAGTTACGAAAAACCGGTCACCTGAAGGTTCCCGACATGAGCATCAGCTTCGATAAAGCGCTCGGCATTCACGAAAAGGCATTGGGCTTCCGCGCCCAGCGTGCCGAAGTGCTGGCCAACAACATCGCCAACGCCGACACCCCGAACTACAAGGCTCGGGATCTGGATTTCTCCAAAGTGCTTGAAGCACAGACCCAGAAAAATGCGAACGGCACCATCGCCCTGAACATGACCAACAGCCGTCACATCGAAGCTGAAGGCCTGGGCAATGGCGACGAATCGCTGATGTATCGCACGCCGATGCAACCGTCGATCGACCAGAACACCGTGGACGCTCAACTGGAACAGTCGAACTACGCGGAAAACGCCGTCGGCTTCCAGGCCAGCTTCACCCTGCTCAACAGCAAATTCAAAGGGCTGGTGTCAGCCCTGCGCGGAGAGTAATCCATGTCCCTGTCCAGCGTTTTCAACATTGCCGGCAGCGGCATGAGCGCACAAACCACGCGTCTGAACACCGTGGCGTCGAACATCGCCAACGCCGAAACCGTCTCGTCGAGCATCGACCAGACCTATCGCGCCCGTCACCCGGTATTCGCCACCATGTTCCAGGGCGGCCAGAGCAGCGGCAGCAACTCGCTGTTCCAGAGCCAGGACGCGGCCGGTCAGGGCGTACAGGTGCTCGGTGTGGTCGAAGACCAGAGCAACCTCGAAGCGCGTTACGAGCCGAACCATCCGGCGGCCGACGCCAAAGGCTACGTCTACTACCCGAACGTCAACGTGGTGGAAGAAATGGCTGACATGATTTCCGCGAGCCGCTCGTTCCAGACCAACGCCGAAATGATGAACACCGCCAAAACCATGATGCAGAAGGTACTGACCCTCGGTCAGTAATAAGGGGCGACTGCCATGAGTGTTTCCGATACCACTAGCAGCCTGAGCATGAATGACATCCTGGCGAACTCGTCGAAAAAGACCAGTTCGACCACCGGTGGCATTGCTTCGGCGACCAACAGCGCCACCGGCGGCCAGGCACTGGGCAAGGATGCGTTCCTGCAATTGCTGGTCACCCAGCTGAAAAACCAGAACCCGCTTGATCCGCAGGACAACAGTGCCTTCGTTGCGCAGTTGGCACAGTTCAGCAGCCTTGAGGGGATCACCACCCTCAACAGCACTGTCAGCTCGCTGGCTGGCAACTACAACTCCTCGCAGGCGTTGCAGGCTTCGTCGCTGGTGGGCCGCAATGTGATCGTGCAGACCAACTCGGTTCAGCTCGACGATCCGAGCAAAGGCATGACCGGCTCGGTCAGCGTTCCGTCGTCGATTGCCGGCGGCACCGTCAGCATCACCGACAGCAGCGGCACGGTGGTTCGCACCATCGATCTGGGCAGCCGCGCCGCAGGCAGCGCGAGCTTCACCTGGGACGGCAAGGACAAGGACGGCAACGTGGTCAAGACCGGTACCTATACCGTCAAGGCCAACGCATCGATCAATGGCACCTCGACCGACATGGCGACGTACCTGCCGGCCACTGTCACCAGCGTGACGATCAGCCAGACCGGCGGCGAGCTGATGCTCAACCTGTCCGGCAAGGGCACCGTTGCCCTGTCCAAAGTACAAACCATTGGTATATAGAGCCGACTAACCGGCACAAAGGAGTGGAATATGTCTTTCAATATCGGCCTTAGCGGTCTCTATGCAGCCAACAAGCAACTGGACGTGACCGGCAACAACATCGCCAACGTCGCGACCGCCGGTTTCAAATCGTCCCGTGCAGAATTCGAAGACGTCTACTCGGCCACTCGCCTGGGTAGCGGCAGCAAAGTGATCGGCAACGGCGTGCGCCTGGCCAATGTTTCCCAGCAGTTCACCCAGGGTGACATCAACAACACCGGTAACGTGCTGGACATGGGCATCAACGGTTCGGGCTTCTTCACCATGAGCAACAACGGCTCGGTGTCCTACACCCGTGCCGGTACGTTCAAGGTCGACAACGCCGGTTACATCACCAACACCGACTACACCTCGCGCCTGCAGGGTTACGGCGTGGACGCCAATGGCAAGATCATCAACGGTGTGTTGACCGACCTGAAGATCGATACCTCGAACCTGGCGCCGAAATCGACTTCCCTGGTGACGTCGAGCATCAACTTGAACTCGACTGCGCCGGTGATCAACGACACAGTGGCGGCCGGCAAGTTTGATCCGAGCAAGCTTGAGACGTACACGAAGAGCTTCAGCACTCCGATCTACGACTCGCAGGGCAACTCGCACGTCATGGATCAGTACATGGTGAAAACCGGCCAAAACACTTGGAAGGTTTACACCCTGGTGGACGGGCGTAATCCGGATGCAACCGGTAGCAATCCACTCACGACGCCTCCAACTGCTTCGACACTGACGTTTGACAGTTCGGGCAATCTGACTCAGGTCAGCACACCTAATCCGGCGGATCCGGCCAATCCGATCATCAGCAGCGACTTGAAGCTGGCCAATTGGAAGCCGGGCAACGTGGTCAACGGTAACTTTGTACCTAACGGCGCAGCAGCCAACACGGCTGGCGTGACCATCTCCATGTCCAAGACCACTCAGTACAACGCTGACACCGCGCGTTCGATTCCGACTCAGGACGGTTACGCCACTGGCCAGATCACCAACCTGACCATCGACGGCACCGGTACTTTGTTCGCCAACTTCAGCAACAACCAGAGCAAGGCCATCGGCCAGGTTGCGCTGGCCAGCTTCACCAACGAACAAGGCCTGCAGGCTATCGGTGGCACCAGCTGGAAAGAGACGTTTGCTTCGGGTATCCCGGGCTACGATGCACCGGAAACCGGTACCTTGGGTTCGATCGCTTCCAACTCGCTGGAAGAGTCGAACGTTAACCTGACCAACGAACTGGTAGACCTGATCAAGGGCCAGAGCAACTATCAGGCGAACGCCAAGACCATTTCCACTCAGAGCACCATCATGCAGACCATCATTCAGATGACCTGATTCTGGTGGCTGCTTGTGCAAGGAAGCCCCTCTTTTGAGGGGCTTTTTTGTTGGGTTTTTTTTGGGGGAGGGGGGATGTTTTGATTGGGTGTATATCCGTTGCTGCGGCTGGCGGTTCGCTCTTACAGCGACTCACTCCGACCAATCTCCGATTGCACACTCCCAATCCCACTGTGGGAGCGAGTTCGCTCGCGAAGGCGACCTGAAAGCCAGGCAGCTTCTGCCAGATGTACTCAACCTCTGTAAGCGCTGCCGAAGGTAAACGGCGCACAAAAGAAAACCCCCGACACACCAGAAGTCTGTCGGGGGTTTCTTTTGCCTGGAAGAATCAGACGTCTCGCAACGCCTGACTCAGCTCAGCTTATTGGCAAGCTTCGCAATCCGGCTCGTCAATCGCGCAAGCCTTTGGCACTGGCGCAGGACCGGCAGGAGCTGCCAGAACCGAATCGTCGCCGTGGTTGCCGCCGCTGGAAACAGCGTTCAGCTTGCCGGTGTTGATGGTCGACTTCTCGGTGCTGGTCGCGGCCAGGGCACGGAGGTAGTAAGTGGTTTTCAGACCACGGTACCAGGCCATGCGGTAGGTCACGTCGAGCTTCTTGCCCGATGCGCCAGCGATGTACAGGTTCAGCGACTGGGCCTGGTCGATCCACTTCTGACGACGGCTGGCGGCGTCAACGATCCACTTGGTGTCCACTTCGAACGCGGTCGCATAAAGCTCTTTGAGTTCTTGCGGGATGCGCTCGATCTGCTGAACCGAACCGTCGTAGTACTTCAGGTCGTTGATCATGACCGAGTCCCACAGACCGCGAGCCTTGAGGTCGCGAACCAGGTACGGGTTGATCACGGTGAATTCGCCCGACAGGTTCGATTTCACATACAGGTTCTGGTAGGTCGGTTCGATCGACTGCGATACGCCGGTGATGTTGGCGATGGTCGCGGTCGGTGCGATGGCCATGATGTTGGAGTTACGAATGCCTTTCTGTACACGGGCGCGAACCGGTGCCCAGTCGAGGGTTTCGTTCAGGTCGACATCGATGTACTTCTGGCCACGGGCTTCGATCAGGATCTGTTGCGAATCCAGCGGCAGGATGCCTTTGGACCACAGCGAACCCTGGAACGTCTCGTACGCGCCACGCTCGTCAGCCAGGTCGCAGGACGCCTGGATCGCGTAGTAGCTGACCGCTTCCATCGACTTGTCGGCGAACTCGACGGCAGCGTCGGAACCGTAAGGGATGTGCTGCAGGTACAGCGCGTCCTGGAAGCCCATGATGCCCAGACCGACCGGACGGTGCTTGAAGTTGGAGTTCTTCGCTTGTGGCACCGAGTAGTAGTTGATGTCGATCACGTTATCGAGCATGCGTACAGCGGTGTTCACGGTACGTTCCAGCTTGGCGGTGTCCAGCTTGCCGTCAACGATGTGGTTCGGCAGGTTGATCGAGCCCAGGTTGCAAACGGCGATCTCGTCCTTGTTGGTGTTCAAGGTGATCTCGGTGCACAGGTTCGAGCTGTGAACCACGCCGACGTGCTGCTGCGGGCTGCGCAGGTTGCACGGGTCTTTGAAGGTCAGCCATGGGTGGCCGGTTTCAAACAGCATGGAGAGCATTTTGCGCCACAGGTCTTTGGCCTGGATGGTCTTGAACAGTTTGACCTTGCCTGGGTATTCGGTCAGCGCTTCGTAGTACTCGTAGCGCTCTTCGAAGGCTTTGCCGGTCAGGTCGTGCAGGTCCGGTACTTCGGATGGCGAGAACAGGGTCCACTTGCCGTCATCGAAGACACGCTTCATGAACAGGTCAGGGATCCAGTTGGCGGTGTTCATGTCGTGGGTACGACGACGATCATCACCGGTGTTCTTGCGCAGCTCGATGAACTCTTCGATGTCCATGTGCCAGGTTTCCAGGTAGGCACAGACAGCGCCTTTGCGCTTGCCACCCTGGTTAACGGCTACAGCGGTGTCGTTCACCACTTTGAGGAACGGCACAACGCCTTGCGACTTGCCGTTGGTGCCCTTGATGTACGAACCCAGAGCGCGAACAGGCGTCCAGTCGTTGCCCAGGCCGCCGGCGAATTTCGACAACATGGCGTTGTCGTGGATCGCGTGGTAGATGCCCGACAGGTCATCCGGCACGGTGGTCAGGTAGCAGCTCGACAGCTGTGGACGCAGGGTACCGGCGTTGAACAGGGTCGGGGTCGACGACATGTAGTCGAAGGACGACAGCAGGTTGTAGAACTCGATCGCACGGTCTTCTTTCTGCTTCTCTTCGATCGCCAAGCCCATGGCCACGCGCATGAAGAAGATCTGCGGCAGTTCGAAACGCACGCCATCCTTGTGGATGAAGTAACGGTCGTACAGGGTCTGCAGGCCCAGGTAGGTGAATTGCTGATCACGCTCGTGGTTGATCGCCTTGCCCAGTTTTTCCAGGTCGAAGGAAGCCAGCACAGGGTTCAGCAGTTCGAACTCGATACCTTTGGCGATGTAAGCCGGCAGTGCTTTGGCGTACAGGTCGGCCATTTCGTGGTGAGTGGCGCTTTCGGCCACACCGAGGAAACCCAGACCTTCGGCACGCAGGGTGTCCATCAGCAGGCGGGCAGTCACGAACGAGTAGTTCGGCTCACGCTCGACCAGCGTACGGGCGGTCATCACCAGGGCGGTGTTGACGTCGGTCAGGGCCACGCCGTCGTACAGGTTTTTCAGGGTTTCGCGCTGGATCAGGTCGCCGTCGACTTCTTCCAGACCTTCGCAGGCCTCGGTGACGATGGTGTTCAGGCGGCCCATGTCGAGCGGCGCCAGGCTGCCGTCGGTACGGGTGATGCGGATCGACGGGTGAGCGTTGACCGCTTCTTCGGCCGGCGCGTGGGCAGCGCGTTCTTTCGAACGACCGTCACGGTAGATCACGTAGTCGCGAGCGACTTTCTGCTCACCGGCACGCATCAGGGCCAGTTCGACCTGGTCCTGGATTTCTTCGATGTGGATGGTGCCACCCGACGGCATGCGACGCTTGAAGGTCGCGGTGACCTGTTCGGTCAGACGGGCAACGGTGTCATGGATTCGCGACGAAGCGGCAGCGGTGCCGCCTTCAACTGCGAGGAACGCTTTGGTGATAGCGACGGTGATCTTGTCATCGGTGTAAGGAACGACAGTGCCATTGCGCTTGATCACGCGCAGTTGACCAGGCGCGGTGGCTGCCAGATCCGAATTCGAATCAGCGGCCTGCGGCAAGGTGCCCTGCGGGTTCTCGCGAGTTGTGTCGGTTTGCATGGGGGGGGTCTCCACATTCTCTATGTTTGTTTGGGCACCATCATGGTGCCCACCGTTCTGTCCAGAAGCACTACAGCCGACGGGCGTCGGGTATAACAACTTCGGGACAGTAGGAAAAAAGGCTGATGAAGCCGCATCCTTGCCGAAGTTTTTGGCTACGAGCCAGGGCTCGAGCCGGATTCCTTCCCGGGTGACAGTAATGACTGCAACACCCGTACCGTTCTCGCCGCTGCGAGCTAAAAAACGGTGCCATCCGCAAGTGCGGTTTGGGCTTTGAAAAACTTGCTTGGTTCAACCGGAAACAGGCAATAAATCGCTTGAGTTTCAGGTCTGAAATGTGGTTGGGCGTTTAAGCGGAAAACCCTATATGTAGGGTCTCTCCCTGCGCCGTGCTACAAGATAATGCGTTTCACGGGTGCTTGCAACGTACTAACTGTGGATAAACCTGTGCGTAAATTGTGTAAGAAATCCGGAATTCGCGTGTAGGCCGCGAACCTGCTGAGCTAGACCGTCTGTCACTGTTTTTTCACCGGGAAAAACGCTTCAGCGGATTTTTAAGGGCGCGAACCCTATCACAAAAAACGGCCTTGTCCGAACGCATTTACCGACTTGTGTTCTGGCTGTACGCCGTTTATACAATCGGCCCATGCGCAGGCATTCTTATCCTCCTTAAACATGACAAAAGGTCGGGAGGATCTGAAGCTGTGGGAGCGAGCCTGCTCGCGAATGCGCTATGTCAGCTGACTCAGATGTTGGCTGATACGACGCCTTCGCGAGCAGGCTCGCTCCCACAGGGAATTGTGTTGAGGCAGACGTTCCTCCTTTATTAATAACAATAGAAAGCAGAGGTCAGCGGTGGAGCAACAAGCCTTTGAGGTATTGATCGTCGAGGATGACCAGCGGCTGGCCGAATTGACGCGCGACTACCTGCAAGCCAATGGACTGCGCGTGGATATCGAAGGCAACGGGGCGCTGGCGGCGGCGCGGATCATCAAGGAACAGCCGGATCTGGTGATCCTTGATCTGATGCTGCCGGGCGAGGATGGCCTGAGCATCTGTCGCAAGGTGCGCAATCAGTATGACGGGCCGATTCTGATGCTCACCGCGCGCACCGACGATGCCGATCAGATCCACGGGCTCGATCTCGGTGCCGACGATTACGTGTGCAAACCGGTGCGCCCACGTCTGTTGCTGGCACGAATCCAGGCGTTGCTGCGCCGTAGCGACACACCTGAACCGCTCGCCGAAAAATCCCGCCGTCTGCAATTCGGCCCGCTGGTGGTCGATAACGCCTTGCGTGAAGCGTGGCTGAGCGACAGCGGCATCGAGCTGACCAGCGCCGAGTTCGATCTGCTCTGGCTGTTGGTGTCCAACGCCGGGCGGATTCTGTCCCGCGAAGAAATCTTCACCGCACTGCGCGGCATCGGCTATGACGGTCAGGACCGTTCGATTGATGTGCGCATCTCGCGCATCCGCCCGAAAATCGGCGACGACCCCGACCATCCACGCCTGATCAAGACCATTCGCAGCAAAGGTTATCTGTTCGTTCCTGAAGCCTGCGTAGACCTGCCGCTGTGAACTCGATCTTCCTGCGCATCTACGGCGGCATGTGCGCAGCGCTGATTCTGGTGGCGGTGCTCGGCGTGCTGGCGCTGAATCTGCTCAATCAGGTGCGCAGCGAGCAGTATCGCGAGCGGCTGGCCCACGGTACGTTCTCGCTGATGGCCGACAACCTGCAACCGATGAATGAAACCGAGCGCCATCGCGCGTTGCTGGTGTGGGAACGTTTGCTGGGGATCCCGCTGGCGCTGAAGAAGTTTGCCGAGACCGATCTCGATCTGACCCAGCGCACCCGCGTGCAACGGGGGCAGGCGTTGGTCGAGCAGACCGGTCCGCACGCGGCGAAGGTTTACCGGATGGTCAGCGACAAGGAACAGCTCGTACTGGTGGGTGAAGTTCAGCAGATCAGCGAGCAACTGGCCCGCGCAACCATTTACCTGCTGGCCGATGAACTGGTGCGCGTGCCGGTCGCCGAGCAACCCAAGCGCCTCGCACAGATAAAGGACGAGAAGGGCTTCGGTTTTGATCTGCGCCTGGTCACGGTGAATGACGCCGACATGGACGAAGACCAGAGCCGCCGCGTGGCCGAAGGCGACACGGTGATGGCGCTGGGCAAGGGCGGCGATTCGATCCGCGTGTTTGCCGGCATGGTCGGCACGCCGTGGGTGCTGGAAATCGGGCCGCTGTATCAGATGAACCCGTATCCGCCGGAATGGCTGGTGCTGATTGCGGCACTCGGCCTGAGCCTGATCGGCCTCATTGTTTATCTGTTGGTGCGCCAGCTCGAACGCCGTTTACGCGGCCTCGAAGCAGCGGCCACGCGGATTGCCAAGGGCAGCCTGGAAACCCGTGTGCCGGCGCGCGGTGCCGACTCGGTCGGGCGTCTGGCGGCGGCGTTCAACGGCATGGCCGAGCACTTGCAGCAGCTACTGGCAATCCAGCGCGAATTGGTGCGTGCGGTCTCTCATGAACTTCGCACGCCGGTGGCGCGTCTGCGTTTCGGTCTGGAAATGATCGGCTCGGCGACCACCCCGCAAGCGCTGGAGAAATACCGCGAAGGCATGGATCACGACATCGAAGACCTCGATAAACTGGTCGATGAAATGCTCACCTATGCGCGACTGGAGCAGGGTTCGCCGGCGCTGACGTTCCAGCGCATCGATCTGGATGCGCTGGTCAATCAGGTGATTGAAGAGCTGGCGCCGCTGCGTGCCGAGGTCACGGTGCAACGTGGTTTGTGCCTGTCTGCGGCGGATAACGATGATGCCTGGGTCGAAGCCGAACCACGTTATCTGCATCGGGCGCTGCAGAATCTGGTGAGCAACGCCATGCGCCATGCGCGTTCGAAGGTGACGGTCAGTTATCAGGTCGGGCAATTGCGCTGCCGCGTCGACGTCGAGGATGACGGCCCGGGCGTGCCGGAAGTGGCGTGGGAGCGGATTTTCACGCCGTTTCTACGCCTGGATGACAGCCGTACGCGGGCGTCGGGCGGGCATGGCCTGGGCTTGTCGATTGTGCGACGGATCATTCACTGGCATGACGGCCGGGCGATCATTGGCAAGAGCAAGAGTCTGGGTGGGGCTTGCTTTAGCCTGAGTTGGCCGCGCAATCAGGAACGCCGGTAATTCTTGTGGTGGCCGCGATGCCGCCTTCGCGAGCAAGCTCGCTCCCACATTTGAAATGCGGTTTCCTGTGGGAGCGAGCTTGCTCGCGAAGAGGCCCTTGCAGGCACCGAAAGATTTCAGGCCTTGATGCTGACCAGACTCAGCAACTGCCCATCCTGCACCCCGAACTGCGCCTCCAGTTCAGTACCGTTGCGCCATTCAGCAGACAAGTCTATCAACAAGCGCAAATGCACCTGACCCGCCTCCGTCCATTCCAGCACTTCTGCATGCTCGAAATAAAAGCGCTTCTGCACAATCGGGTACAGCGCTTTGAACAGACTTTCCTTCACCGAAAACGTCAGCGTCACCCACAGCGCCAACTGATCCCGCGAGGCGGCCGTCATGCGCTGCATTTCAGGTGGCGTCAGAATCTCCCCAGCCAAGCGCTCGGCCCGTTCGGTGTCGAGCAGATTTTCCAGGTCCATGCCCAAACCGCGCCAGTGCCTTTTGTCGGCGACAATCGCTGCCGCGCGTCCGGTGCTGTGCGTGATCGAGCCGCAGATATGCGCGGGCCATATCGGCGCGCGGTCTTCACCAATCGCTGGCACAACGCTGCTGCCTTCCAGTTGCTGCAACGCTGCACGGGCGCAAATCCGCCCGGCGAGGAATTCCGCCTGACGTTTGGCCACCGAGCGCTGAATGCTTGGCGGCGGCTCGATGGCGCTACGGCGAAAGTCATCGCCAAGCAATTGAGCCGGATCGAAGTGAGTGCTGAGCAGCACGGTATCAGGCAGCACCGTCGGCAACGGCCAGTGGCTGTCGAGCGCGGTGCAGCAGGCGGGGAGGGTGGGGGTGAGATTCATGGCGGGCATTTTGCCGGTTAGTCGAGACAAGGTCGAGATTGGCGGTGAAGCTTTCGCGAGCAGGCTCGCTCCCACAGGGGATCTTCTGGGCGGCATAGATCCGGTGTGGGAGCGAGCCTGCTCGCGAAGGCCGCACCGCGGTGTCGCTGATCAGCTAAAGATTTTCTGCAAGAACGCTTTCATGTCCGCCCAGGATTTTTCGTCCGCTGCCTTGTTGTACCCGATGTCCGGGCCACCGTGCTCGCCATGGCTCAGGCGATCGGCATCCGGATTGGTAAAACCGTGCTTGGCGCCGTCGAGGCTGACGAACTTGTAGTCAGCGCCAGCCTTGTCCATTTCCGCCTTGAACGCCGTGACATTGTCTGGAGTGACCATGCTGTCCAGCGCACCGTGTTCGACCAGAATCTTCGCCTTCACACTGCCGGGTGTCGCCGGGGTCTTGGTCGCCAGCGCACCGTGGAAACTCACCACCCCTGCCAGCGGCTCTCCTTGTCGTGCGGCGTTGAGCACCACGCCGCCGCCGAAGCAGTAACCGATGGCGGCGATTTTGTTGACGTCGGTCTGCGGCTGCTTCTTCAGCAAATTCAGCCCGGCCTCAAAGCGCTTGCTGGAAGCCGCCGCATCCTGAGTCGCCGCCTGCATGAACGCCATCGCGTCTTTCGGGTGCTCGGTGTTCTTGCCTTCGCCGTACATGTCGATCGCCAACGCGCTGTAGCCAAGTGCGGCGAGATCGCGTGCGCGGCGTTTGGCGTAATCGTTCAGGCCCCACCATTCGTGCACCACGACGACACCCGGGCGTTTGCCTTTGATGGCGTCGTCGTAGGCGTAGTAGCCGATCAGTTTCGTGCCGTCGGCGCTCTGATAGGGAATTTCTTCAGTCTTGATCGCAGCGTGAGTGAGGCTGCTGACAGCCAGCAAAGTAAGGGCGAGGAACAGGCGCATGGTCGGGTCTCCTGACAATAAAGGGTCAAAACAGCCTAGTTCATTTGGTTCAGGTCAGGTTCAGAGACGGTTCAGGGGCGGTACAGGGGGCGGTCAGTAACCTTGCGCCATACCCAAACAGCACTGTGAAAGAGGAAATACCCATGACTTTTAACAAACTGTTGCTGGCATTGACCGTAATGAGCGCCAGTATCGCGGCCCAGGCTGACACCACTTCGAACTTCGCCGGCCTGTCCTTTGGCCAGACCAGCGACAAGATTGACAAGTCCCACGCACTGAACAACAACCTCGACCACCCGAACGCCACCGGCGCCATCGACGGTAACAACACCTACGGCGTACGCCTCGGTCAGCAAAACAGCCAGGGTCGCTACTACGCCACCTACGACAACGTGTCGGGCTCGCACAATGGCATTAAACTGCGTCAGGAAAACCTGCTGGGCAGCTACGATCTGTTCTACCCGGTAGGCGGCAGCACCCAGTTGTTCGGTGGCGCGACGGCGGGTTTGACCAAGCTGACTCAGGAATCGCCAGGCTTTAGCCGCGACAGTGATATCGGTTACGCCGTCGGCGGTCAGCTCGGTGTGTTGCAACAAGTATCGCAAAACACTTCGGTCGAACTCGGTTACCGTTACCTGCGCAGCAATGCCAGCACCGAGATGAGCGAACGCGGTGGCAGCAAGCAAGGTTCGCTGGATTTGACCAGCAGCGCGCAGACTTACCTGTCGGCTAACTACAATTTCTAAGGAGTTGCCAGCAGGTTCAATGTGGGAGCGAGCCTGCTCGCGAAGGCGGTGAATCAGTCGATCAATTTATCGACTGACACACAGCCTTCGCGAGCAGGCTCGCTCCCACAGGTGTGTGACTGGAGATTCTGATTTATCCGGGAGAGTGTTATGAAACTGTTGGTCGTCGAAGATGAAGCGCTGTTGCGCCATCACCTGCAAACCCGCCTGACAGAAAGTGGTCACGTGGTCGAGTCCGTGGCCAATGCCGAAGAGGCGCTGTACCAGACCGGACAGTTCAACTTCGACCTGGCGGTGATCGATCTCGGCCTGCCGGGCATGGGCGGTCTTGACCTGATTCGCCAATTGCGCGCGGCGGGCAAGACCTTCCCGATCCTGATCCTCACCGCGCGTGGCAACTGGCAGGACAAGGTCGAAGGCCTCGCCGCCGGCGCCGACGATTATGTGGTCAAGCCGTTCCAGTTCGAAGAACTCGACGCGCGCCTGAACGCCTTGCTGCGCCGCTCCAGCGGGTTCACCCAGTCGACCATCGTCGCCGGGCCGCTGCTGCTCGACCTCAATCGCAAACAGGCGAGCCTCGACGAGCAACCGCTGGCGCTGACCGCCTACGAGTACCGCATCCTCGAATACCTCATGCGCCATCACCAGCAAGTGGTGCCCAAGGATCGCTTGATGGAGCAGCTCTACCCGGACGACGACGAGCGCGATCCGAATGTCATCGAAGTGCTGGTCGGTCGTCTGCGGCGCAAACTCGAAGGCCCGGCCGGGTTCAAGCCGATCGACACCGTGCGCGGCCTCGGCTACCTGTTCAATGAGCGCTGCACTTGATTCGTTCCCTTCGCGTTCGCTTGATGCTCGCCGCCACCACGTTGGCGGTGTTGTTCATGCTTGCCTTGCTGCCGGCAATGCAAGGCGCGTTCAGCCTCGCCTTGCAGGATTCCATTGAGCAGCGGCTGGCTTCGGATGTCACCACGCTGATCTCGGCCGCGCGCATTGAAAACGGTCGGCTGGTGATGCCGACGCAACTGCCGGATGAGCGCTTCAATCTCACCGACTTCCGTTTGCTCGGCTACATCTACGACCGCGAAGGGCATCTGGTGTGGCGCTCGAAAGCCACCCAGGAAGAGCAGATCAACTACAAACCGCGTTATGACGGCCTCGGTAACGAGTTCGCGCGGATTCGTGAAACCAACGGCCAGGAATTCTTCGTCTACGACGTCGAAGTCAAACTGCTCGGCGGCAAAAGCGCGGCGTTCAGCATCGTCGCCCTGCAACCGGTGCGCGAGTACGAAACCACCCTTGAAGGCCTGCGTGAAAATCTCTATCTGGGCTTCGGCGCTGCGTTACTCGTGTTGCTGGCGCTGCTGTGGATCGGCCTGACCTGGGGTCTCAAAGCCTTGCGCCGGCTCAGTCAGGAACTCGACGAAATCGAAGGCGGCACCCGTGAAAGCCTCACCGAACAACATCCACGCGAACTGCTGCGCCTGACCGGCTCGCTCAACCGTTTGCTGCACAGCGAGCGCCAGCAGCGCAGTCGTTATCGCGATTCCCTCGATGACTTGGCGCACAGCCTGAAAACCCCGTTGGCGGTGTTGCAAGGGGTTAGCGAGGACATGGCTCAACGTCCCGAAGAGCGCGATCAGGCCTGGGTGCTGCAAAGCCAGATCGAACGCATGAGCCAGCAGATCAGCTACCAACTGCAACGGGCGAGTTTGCGCAAAAGCGGACTGGTGCGGCACCAGGTGCGCCTGCAACCGGTGCTCAAAAGCCTCTGCGACACGCTGGACAAGGTTTACCGCGATAAGCACGTGCGGGTGGCGTTTGATTTACCCGAGCATTGCTATGTGCCGATCGAGCAGGGTGCCTTGCTGGAGATGATGGGCAACTTGCTGGAAAACGCTTATCGCCTGTGTCTGGGCGAGGTGCGCATCAGCGTGCGCGAGACCCTCGCCGGAATCGAACTGTGCGTCGAAGATGACGGCCCGGGCGTGCCGCCGGATCAGCGTGCGCGGATTCTCGAGCGTGGCGAGCGGCTGGATGCCCAGCATCCGGGGCAGGGGATCGGGTTGGCGGTGGTCAAGGACATTATTGAAAGCTACAACGCCAAATTGGCCCTGGGGGATTCACCGATGGGGGGGCGGCGTTCAGGATTCATTTTCCGGCGGTGTGATCGGGAGTTGCCCTCACCCCAGCCCTCCCGAAACGTCGGACCGCCCAGAGGGAGAGGGGGCCGACCGAGGTGTCTGGCGTTATACATCGACCTGAAATAGCCAGTCGATTATGAATTCAAACGCGAAGTTTCAGGCAGGCGTACTTCTTGAGCATCCCCCAATCAGTCCCCTCTCCCTCCGGGCGGTCCGACGTTTCGGGAGGGTTAGGGTGAGGGGCTTTTGATTTTTGTGCCTCACTGCTCCTGCGCCCGATAAGCCCCCGGCGTCAGCCCGGTCCACTTCTTGAACGCCCGATGAAACGCCGACGGTTCGGAAAACCCCAACTGCTCGGCAATCTGCTGCAACGACAGATCCGCACGGCCCAAATGATAAATGGCGATATCCCGCCGCAACTGATCCTTCAACTCCTGAAAACTGCTGCCTTCCTCGCGCAAGTGCCGGCGTAGCGTCTGCGGGCTGATGTGCAGATGCGCCGCCACTGCCTCAAGATCCGGCCAGCGTGCCGTGTCGCGACTGAGCAAACGGCGCAGACGGCTACTCAGGCTGTCGCCGTCGTCCGGGCGTGAGAGCAGGTCGGCGGGGGAGCGTTCGAGAAAATGTTTGAGCGTGCGTTCGTCCTGCAACAGCGGCATAGACAGATAGCGGCTGTGGAATAAAAGGCTGCTTTGCTCGGTGCCGAAAGTCAGCGGGCAGGGGAACAACAAGTCATATTCAGCGCCGTGTTCGGGCCGGGAATAGCTGAAAGTCGCCTGTTCGAGGCGAATCCGCTGGCCAATCAGCCAACTGCCCAGACGATGCCAGATCACCAGCAAACTCTCGGTGAGAAAGTGATCCGGGTCCCACATTTGCGAATCATCGAGGTTCAAACGCACCCATTCGTCTTCGCGCGTCAGGCTCAGGCGCGGGGCTTCGGGGAATAGGCTATAAAACAATAAACCCCGTTGCAGCGCTTTCTCCAGATTGCGGCAGTGGATCGAGGCGTGGCACATCATGGCGAAACTGCCGGGTTTGCTCGGGGCGTTGCCGAAACCCAGGTATTCGTCATCCAGCGCCAGCCACAGGCCCTGAATCAACCGGGTGAATTGTTCCGGAGCGATGCGTGCGCGCGGCTCGTCGAGCAGTTCCGGGCTGATGCCCAGTTGCAGCAGCAGGCCCGAGTAATCGAACCCCTGGCGGCGCGCGCCACCGAGGGCGGCACGGGCGAAATGGCTGGCGATGGTGCGTTCGCGCATAAGCGGCAGATCCTTTCTCAGGCGCCGGATGGTAGCCGGCGGCTGGGCGCGCCTACAAGGCGGATTTCCGCCAAATTGTAGGACGAGAAGCGGCGAGTTGGCGGAAATCCGCCACACTTGAGTAACGGGACGGTGACATCCATGCACCTGTAATACCTGATATCAAAAGGCTTGCAGGCAATTGCACCAAAGTGGCACGAGGTTTGCGATAACAGCGACAGAAGCGTGCATCTATCCCGCCCGGAGAGGCGCCGCTCGAACAACAAATCCCTCCAGTGCAGGAGGGTTCGCAATTCAGGTTTCGCGGCCAACAGATGGATGTTGCCACGCGGGACGCTTGAGGACACTTGCAATGACGACTCGTCAGCCACTGTACAAATCCCTGTATTTCCAGGTGATCATCGCAATCATCATCGGTATTGCGCTCGGTCACTACTACCCGCAGTTCGGTGTCGCGGTAAAGCCGCTGGGTGACGGGTTCATCAAGCTGATCAAAATGATCATCGCCCCGATCATCTTCTGCACCGTGGTCAGCGGTATCGCTGGCATGCAGAACATGAAATCGGTCGGCAAGACCGGCGGTTACGCACTCCTGTACTTCGAAATCGTTTCGACCATCGCTTTGCTGGTTGGTCTGGTCGTGGTCAACGTGGTGCAACCGGGCGCCGGCATGCACATTGACGTCGCCACCCTCGACGCTTCGAAAGTCGCCACCTACGTAGCCCAAGGTGCTGACCAAAGCGTTGTCGGTTTCCTGCTCAACGTGATCCCGACCACCATCGTCGGCGCGTTTGCCACCGGTGACATTCTGCAAGTGCTGATGTTCTCGGTGATCTTCGGTTTCGCCCTGCATCGCCTGGGTGCCTACGGCAAGCCGATCCTCGACTTCATCGATCGCTTCGCCCACGTGATGTTCAACATCATCAACATGATCATGAAGCTTGCGCCGATTGGTGCCTTCGGTGCGATGGCCTTCACCATCGGTGCCTACGGTGTCGGCTCGCTGGTGCAGCTGGGTCAACTGATGATCTGCTTCTACATCACCTGCCTGGCGTTCATCCTCATCGTCCTCGGCGGTATCGCCCGCATGCACGGTTTCAGCGTGCTGAAGATGATTCGTTACATCCGTGAAGAGCTGCTGATCGTCCTCGGCACTTCCTCGTCGGAATCGGTACTGCCACGCATGCTGATCAAGATGGAGCGTCTGGGCGCGAAGAAATCGGTAGTGGGTCTGGTGATCCCGACCGGTTACTCGTTCAACCTCGACGGCACCGCGATCTACCTGACCATGGCTGCCGTGTTCATTGCCCAGGCCACCGACACGCACATGGACATCACCCATCAGATCACCCTGCTGGTGGTGTTGCTGCTGTCCTCCAAAGGTGCGGCTGGCGTGACCGGTTCGGGCTTCATCGTGCTGGCTGCCACCCTGTCGGCGGTCGGTCACCTGCCGGTAGCCGGTCTGGCGCTGATCCTCGGTATCGACCGCTTCATGTCCGAAGCTCGCGCATTGACCAACCTGGTGGGTAACGCTGTTGCGACCATCGTGGTTGCCAAGTGGGTGAAAGAGCTGGACACCGACACGCTGCAAACCGAGTTGGCCTCGGGCGGTCGCGGTATCGCTGATACCCGTCCTGAAGATGACCTGGGTGTGGCTGAAGGCCCAACCCCAAGCAATGTGAAGTAAGCACTGCTTGCCTGGAAAAACCCGCTTCGGCGGGTTTTTTCTTGCCTGCTGTTTGAGCGTAACGGTCACACCCGCTGACATTTGCGGTGATTGCCGTACACGGCATCGCTGCCTAGGCTGAGTGCATCGCCCAAGGAGTTCACCCATGTCCGCACCGCTGGCCTCACTGAAGATTCTCGATTTCTCGACATTGCTGCCGGGGCCGTTCGCCTCGCTGTTGCTGGCGGACATGGGCGCTGAAGTGCTGCGCATCGAGTCGCCGACGCGCCTGGATCTGCTGCGGGTATTGCCGCCGCATGATGGCGGAGTATCGGCCAGTCACGCCTACCTCAATCGCAACAAGCGCAGCCTGGCCCTGGATCTGAAACAACCCGAGGCGCTGGAAGTGATCAAGCAGCTGCTGAGCGATTACGACATCGTCCTCGAGCAGTTTCGCCCCGGTGTCATGGAGCGTCTGGGCCTGGGTTATGAGGCGCTGAAGGCGATCAACCCGAAGCTGATTTACGTGTCGATCACCGGTTACGGCCAGACCGGGCCGTACAAGGATCGCGCCGGGCATGACATTAACTACCTGGCGCTGGCCGGCCTTGCCAGTTACACCGGCCGTGCCGATAGCGGGCCGTTGCCGCTGGGCATGCAAGTGGCGGACGTGGCGGGTGGTTCGCTGCACGGGGTGATCGGCCTGCTCGCGGCAGTGATTGCCCGTCAGCAAACGGGGCAGGGCACGCACCTGGATGTGAGCATGACTGACTGCGCGTTCAGCCTGAATGCCATGGCCGGTGCCGGCTATCTGGCTTGCGGCGAAGAGCCAGAGTGGGAAGAGCAGATGCTCAACGGCGGCAGCTTCTACGATTATTACCGTTCTCGCGATGGACGCTGGATGTCGGTGGGCAGTCTGGAGCCGGGGTTCATGCAGCAATTGTGTGCGGCGCTGGGGCGGCCGGAGTTGGCCGCGCAGGGCCTGTCGCCCAAGCCTGAACAACAGCGGGCGTTGAAATACGCGCTGACGGTCGAGTTTGAAAAACATGACTTTGCCGAGCTGTGCGAGATGTTTGCCGGGATCGATGCGTGCGTCGAGCCGGTGTTGAGTCTGGGTGAGGCGGTGCGCCACCCACAATTGCAGGCGCGGAAACTGGTGACGCAGGTGCCGCGTGGGGATGGCTCGACGCAGGCGCAGATGGCCTGCCCGTTGAAATTTTCCGAGGCGTTGCCGGCGCCGCGGCATGTTGGCGCGGCGTTGGGGCAGCATACGGATCAGGTGTTGGGCGAGTTGGGGTTTAGTGCTGAGCGGATTGCCGAATTGCGTTCATCCAAAGTGATTCTTTAGTGCCTGTACCGACCCTTTCGCGAGCAAGCTCGCTCCCACAGGAGAATGCATTCCACGGTGGGAGCGAGCTTGCTCGCGAAGAGGCCAGAACAGGCAATAAAAAACTGACTATTCGACGCGCATCTCGCCACTGAACACCAACGTGTTGCGGCATCGGCGACACAGGTAACGCCGCCCCTGCCGCACCAGACTATGGCGCTGCGCCGAAAACGGGAAATCACTGTCGGCGCAGGGGCATTTGTAGATATAGCGGGTCACGCTGCGGCGCTTGATTGCATAGGTGTGGCAGCGATCCGGCGGCAGTTCGTAAACACCGCGCATGATCAGTTGCCATTCCTCGCCATGCGGCTGGATACGCTCGCCAAACAACTGATGGGCGATCAGGTGCGCGACTTCGTGGGCCACGGTCTGCTTGAGGAAATGTTCGGTGTTTTCCCGGTACAGCTGAGGATTGAAGCGCAGCAGGTTCTCGTGCAGATGCGCGACACCGGCTTTTTGCCCGCGCAGCTTGAGGCTGACGACAGGGCGTGGGAAAGAGCGTTTGAAAAAGGATTCAGCGAGTTGGTAACAGTCTTCGACGCGGGTATTGAGTTGCTCGGGCATGCTTGATGGATCTCCAGAGGCGTCGAGTATGCCGCAACCCTGTGCACTTGCGAATCGCCAAGCTGCCGAATGGTCATCGCGCAAACGACAAGGCCGCCTTGCGGCGGCCTCTGATTGGCTTATCGAGTCAGTTGGTATAGACGGGCCCCACGCCCAGCCCCCAGACGATCACGGTAAACGCCATGATGGCGACCAGCACCACCAGACCCACCGCCAGCACCGAGCTCGAGAACAGAAAACCTTCGTCCGACGGAATGTTCATGAACGTCGGCAGCCCCACATACAACAGATACACCGTGTAGCAGATGGCCGCCGTGCCGACGATCATCCCCAGCCACATATGCGGATACAGCGCCGCCAGGCCGCCGACAAACAACGGTGTTGCGGTGTAAGTGGCAAACGCCACGCAACGGGCCAGGCTCGGATTGGCGTCATAGGTGCGGGCCATCCAGTGCACAAAAGCACCCATGACCGCGACCCCACCGAGCATGGCCAGATACGACATGACCGTCATCCAGATCGCGCTTTCGACGGTGAGCATCACCGGCGCGCGGTTGCCGATCACCCAGCCGACTTGTGTAGTACCGATAAACGCCGAGACAGCGGGGATCGCCGCCAGAATCAGCGTGTGAGTGAGGTACATGTGGCTGATGCTTTCCTCTTGGTCGCCACGGATTTCCTTCCATTCCTGATCGGGGTGGGTAAAAAGTCCCACTACGTGATGGATCATGCCAGTCACTCCTCTTGTTATTGCCATCGCCCCCCAACGGAGCGCCTACGGGCCAAGGTGGCCGAGCAAATTCAGGTCTTCAGATGTGTGCGACCTTATGTCGCAGTATAGAAAGGTCTTACCCGCACAGGTATTAGGGGCTTAGAGCAAATCGCGCTGTAAACAGGGCGGGTAATCGCCTCGGGGTCTGTTAACGCGCCGTCGGCTGGCCGCGACAACCTGTGCCCACAACCCCGGGGTTTTTGCGTAAAATGCCGGCCTTTCGTCACACCTCACGGATTTCGCGTCATGGGCACTCTTACGGTCAACCAGAACAAACTGCAAAAGCGCCTGCGCCGTCTGGCCGGCGAAGCGGTCGCCGATTTCAACATGATTGAAGATGGCGACAAGGTCATGGTCTGCCTGTCCGGCGGCAAAGACAGCTACACCATGCTCGACGTGCTGCTGCACCTGCAAAAGGTTGCCCCGATCAAGTTCGAGATCGTTGCGGTGAACATGGACCAGAAGCAGCCGGGCTTCCCCGAGCATGTGCTGCCGGCCTATCTGAAAGAGTTGGGCGTCGAGTACCACATCGTCGAGAAAGACACCTACTCGGTGGTCAAGGAACTGATCCCGGAGGGCAAGACCACTTGCTCGCTGTGCTCGCGCCTGCGTCGCGGCACGCTGTACACCTTTGCCGATGAGATTGGCGCGACGAAAATGGCTCTCGGTCACCACCGTGACGATATCGTCGAGACGTTCTTCCTCAACATGTTCTTCAACGGCAGCCTCAAGGCCATGCCGCCGAAGCTGCGCGCCGATGACGGCCGCAACGTGGTGATTCGTCCGCTGGCCTACTGCAACGAGAAAGACATTCAGGCGTACTCGGACTTCAAGGAATTCCCGATCATCCCGTGCAACCTCTGCGGTTCGCAGGAAAACCTGCAGCGTCAGGTAGTCAAGGAAATGCTTCAGGACTGGGAACGCAAGACCCCGGGCCGTACCGAAAGCATCTTCCGCAGCCTGCAGAACGTGATTCCGTCGCAACTGGCCGACCGCAACCTGTTCGACTTCACCAGCCTGAAGATCGACGAGACCGCGGCTTCGCGCTTCGTCAACGTCGTTAACCTGTAAACCCATTCCCTGTGGGAGCGAGCTTGCTCGCGAAGGCGTCGTGTCAGCCGGCATCAATGTTGAATGACATGCCGCTTTCGCGAGCAAGCTCGCTCCCACAGTGTTTTGTGTTCAAAGGTAGAATTTCATTTTCAATTCCCAGGAGAGGGCATGCGCGATTACAAGTGGCTGCACGAATACTGTCTGAACCGCTTCGGTTCGGCGGCTGAACTGGAAGCCCATCTGCCCGTTCCCAAGACCCCTGCGCAATTGCGCAAGATCAGCGACGACCGTTACCTCTCGACCATGGCCCTGCGCGTGTTCCGTGCCGGCCTCAAGCACAGTCTGGTCGACGCCAAGTGGCCGGCCTTCGAAGAAGTGTTCTTCAAGTTCGACCCGGAAAAAGTCGTGCTGATGAGCGCCGAACACCTTGAACGCCTGATGCAGGATGCGCGGATTATCCGTCACCTGGGCAAGCTCAAGAGCGTGCCGCGCAATGCGCAGTTCATCCTCGATGTCGAGAAAGACAAGGGCAGTTTTGGCGCGTTGATCGCCGACTGGCCGGTGACCGATATCGTCGGCCTGTGGACGTACCTGAAAAAGCACGGCCATCAATTGGGCGGGCTGTCGGCGCCACGCTTTTTGCGCATGGTCGGCAAGGATACGTTCGTGCCGAGCTACGACGTGGTTGCGGCGCTGAATGCACAGAAGATCGTCGACAAGGTGCCGACCAGTCTGCGCGATCTGGCGATCGTGCAAGATGTGTTCAACCAGTGGCACGAACAGAGTGGCGGGCGGGCCATGAGCCAGATTTCGATGATGCTCGCGTACACCGTCAACCATTAAGACCGCGTCGCCCCATTCGCGAACAGGCTCGCTCCTACAGGGATTTGTGAACGCCACAGATCCCCTGTAGGAGTGAGCCTGCTCGCGATAGCTATTCGTCAGGCGACGCTGATCTCGCCCTCGCCAGCCAGTTTACGATTCAACTGATACCGCCACCGCACATACAACAGCGCCGAGCAGAACACCGCCAGGCTCGCGATCATCTCCAGCACCCCAAACCACTGTCGACTCGGGTCATACGCCGCCAGTGCGCCTTTGATGAAATACAGATTCACCACGAAGCACATCCACGAATGCCCACGGGCGCTGCCCATGATCATCGCCGGGGCGAGGACGATCCACGGGATCAGCTCGACCAGCAGAATCACCCATGGCCGCGCGCCGTGCAGGTCGGCGAACAGCAGATAGTAGGCCGCGAGCAGACCGGCGAGGGCGAAAAAGCTCAGCAGGCTGAGCACCCGCATTGCCTTCACCCGTGGCTCAAGCCACTCGACACTCGGCAGAATCTTCGGCTTCTTCGCCATCTCAGCCCACCAGTTTCTGAGCGGTTTTGGCCAGCCGCAGACCCAACGCACGGCACAGCGCCACTTCGTGTTGATCAAGGCCTTTTTTGCCGTCCGCTCCGGCGTGATGACTGGCACCGTAAGGCGTGCCGCCACCCTGGGTTTCCAGCAGCGCCGACTCGCTGTACGGCAAGCCGGTGATGAGCATGCCGTGGTGCAGCAGCGGCAACATCATCGACAGCAGGGTGGTTTCCTGACCGCCGTGCAGGCTGGCGGTGGAGGTGAACACGCCAGCCGGTTTGCCGACGAGGGCGCCGGTCAGCCACAGGTTGCTGGTGCCGTCGAGGAAGTACTTCAGTGGCGCAGCCATGTTGCCGAAACGCGTCGGGCTACCGAGGGCGAGACCGGCGCAGTTCTTCAAATCATCCAGCGTTGCGTACAGCGCGCCTTCGTCCGGGATGGCCGGGGCCACGGCTTCGCACTCGGTGGAGATTGCCGGCACGGTGCGCAGGCGCGCTTCGAGGCCAGCCTGCTCGACGCCGCGGGCAATCTGCCGGGCCATCTCGTTGGTCGAGCCGTTGCGGCTGTAATACAGCACCAGAATGTACGGCGCGCTCACGGCAGCAACTCCAGGATATTCTCGGGTGGGCGACCGATCACCGCTTTGTCGCCAACCTCGAGAATCGGTCGCTCCATCAGTTTTGGATGCTGGGCAATAGCGTCGATCAATTGCGCTTCGCTGAGGCTTTCGTCAGCCAGTTGAAGCATTTTGTATTCATCTTCCCCGGTGCGCAGCAACTGCCGAGCGCTGATCCCGAGCTTGCCGAGCAGGGCCTTGATTTGCGCTGCATTCAGCGGGGTTTCGAGGTACCGCACGACGTTCGGGGTCAGGCCGCGGGCTTCAAGAAGTTCCAGCGCGCCGCGGGATTTCGAGCAGCGCGGATTGTGATAAAGCGTCAGATCGGTCATGGCGGGTCGCTTCTGGCGTAAAGTGGCGGCTATTCTAACTGTGCAGCGCGCAATCCAGAACCTTCGGAGGCAATGGGTCGCAGGCGCCTTCAAATTTTCACAAGGAACACGACATGACACGGCGATTGGCAGCGGCATTGACGATAATCGGGGCGTTGATGCTGGGGGGCTGCGGCAATGATTACGGGATCGACCAGAACGGTCAGAAGGTCGCGTCCGAACGTCTCGACAAGCAATGGGTGGTGCTCAACTACTGGGCCGAATGGTGCGGCCCGTGCCGCACCGAGATCCCGGAGCTCAACCATCTGGCTGACGAGCTGAAGAACAAGAACGTCGGCGTGTTCGGGGTCAACTTTGACAATGTGCAGGGGGTGGAGCTGAAAGACGCCAGTGAAAAACTGGGCATCAAGTTCACCGTGCTGGCGCAGGATCCGGCGGAGTTGTTTGAGTTGCCGCGCAGTGAAGCATTGCCGGTGACGTACATCATCGACAACAAGGGCAAGGTGCGTGAGCAATTGATGGGCGAGCAGACGGCGGCGGGGGTGATGGCGAAGCTGGAGGCGTTGCAGGCAACCAAGTGAGTTGCCGCTAAAGAGCAACCCTCACCCCAGCCCTCTCCCAGAGGGAGAGGGAGCCGACCGAGGTGTCTGGCCAGGTACATCGACCTGAGAGATCGAGTCGATTGTAGATTCGCCAAGGCAAGATCAGGTCGATTATGGGGTCGCCAAAGCAAAATCCGGTCGATTATGGATTCGGCATAGGCCTTTCAGGTCGGCGTAGCTCTCCAATATCCCCCATTCAGTCCCCTCTCCCCCTGGGAGAGGGCTAGGGTGAGGGCTTTTTAGCCTTCTTCCAACCACCAACGCAACGGCTTGCCTTCAGCCGGCCAGAAGCGCATCTGCTCGATCGGCGAGATGTCCCAGCGCTCGACGTGTTCCAGCGCCTGCAGGAAGCGTTGTTCCTGCTCCATCAACGCCGGTGCACAGAGTTTGCGGGTCTTGCCGATCTTGCCGAAGGTCAGCTTGTCGCCGTCCAGCGTATACGGCGCAAACCAATGGTTGCAGCCACCGTTGCCGTAGGCGCGGCCATCATCGCCCAGGGTCACGGTCAGATGGCTGTAATCCATCAGCGGGCGCTCGCCGATCCACTCCAGAATGTAGCTGCGGTTCTGTTGCAGTTGCACAGGCTCTGCCGCGCAACCCACCAGACCCACACCGACCATAGCGGTCAGGGCAAGCCGTTTCATCACGCAGGCTCCTGGCATTTCGGGCACAGGTGCTTGTCGCCAACGGCTTTCCAGCCCAGCTCGGCGATGCGCGCGGTGGCCGCCGGTTTCTCGGCGGCCTTGCCGAGTTTGGCGTCCACGGCAAATTCGAAGCTCAGCTCTTTGGCGCAGCTGTCGCAATTGACCTGCCAGGTGTGGATCGCCAGTTCGCCGAACACCGGGCCAGTGGTCATCGCGGTCCATTGGCCCGGCGGGTTGATCAGATGGCGGACGGTTTCAACGGTCAGGCGCATGGACAAGTCCTTGCTGCCTTTGAGGGTGACCAACAGCGCGTCACCGATGCGAATCGAGCCACCATTGCCGGTGACCTGATAGCGGCCCGGAACGAGGGCGCGGCATTCGGTGAGGGTGTGTTGCGGGTTCATCAGGGTGTAGCGGAAATCGTGTTCGACCATGGGTCCTCCAAATATGCGCGACATGCTAGCACGGGGTTGATTGCAGAATGATGCGCGCGTACGACCTTCGATCCGGTTCAAATACCGCGACACTCATGGCAAACTGCCGGCCTCGAATCTGAAGGAACGGAACATGGCGCTGATCGAATGTTATGAATGCAAAAAGAGCATCAGCTCCGAAGCCTCGGCCTGCATTCATTGTGGAGCTCCGATGGCGGAGCAAACCGCTCACGCCCAGGCGCAGGCAGCTGAGGCCCCGGCTCAGCCTTCGACGATTTCTTTTGGCAGTCTGCCGCGTAACAAGGCTGTGCCCGAAGTCACTGCACCAGCGCCTGAACCGCAACCTTTACCGAAAGTCATGCCGGCCGCCGCGCGGCGTCGACGCCAGCAGCCAACCGAGCAACCGGCCACTGAGCAGGCCAATGCCGATGGCAGTCGTCCGGTGGAAGGTTGGCTGAAAATCATGATCTTCCTGCTGCCGATGGTTTTCGTCTGGTTCCTGCTGCGCTACGGCCACTCGATGAAACAGCGCTTTTTTGGTTTCGGCTGGCTGGCGCTGCTGATTCTGGCGTCTTCGCTTTCACCGAAATAAGCGCAAAAAATCTCAGCCCTCGACCTGGTTCTGTGGCGTTCCCGCCGCCCAGGTCGCGATGTTGTGCAGGGTGGTTGCGGCAATGGCGCCCAGTGCTTCGCGGGTCAGAAAGGCCTGATGCGCGGTGATGATCACGTTGGGAAAGGTCAGCAATCGCGCCAGCACATCGTCCTGCAAAGGCAGGTCGGAGCGATCCTCGAAAAACAGTTGTGCCTCTTCCTCATAGACATCCAGCCCCAGATAGCCGAGTTGGCCGTCCTTCAATGCATCGATCAGTGCCGGTGTGTCGACCAGCCCACCACGGCCGGTATTGATCAGCATGGCGCCCGCCTGCATGTGCGCCAGTGAGTCGCGGTTGATCAGGTGTTTGCTTTGCTCGTTGAGCGGGCAGTGCAGGCTGATGATCCGCGACTGCGCGAGCAGTTCCGGCAGGCTCAGGTAACGCGCACCCAACGCCAGAACATCGGGGTTGGGGAAGGGATCGTAAGCCAGTAGCTCACAACCGAAACCGTGCATGATTTTCGCGAATGTGGCGCCGATCTGTCCGGTGCCGACAATCCCCACCGTTTTGCCGACCAGGTCGAAACCGGTCAGGCCATGCAAGCTGAAATCGCCTTCACGGGTGCGGTTATAGGCACGGTGCAGGCGACGGTTGAGGGCCAGGATCAGCGCCACGGCGTGTTCGGCCACTGCATGCGGCGAGTAGGCCGGCACGCGCACCACGGCCAGTCCGAGACGTTTCGCTGCGGCCAGATCGACATGGTTGTAGCCCGCCGAGCGCAGGGCAATCAGACGCGTGCCGCCCGCAGCCAGGCGCTCCAGCACGGGAGCGCTGAGATCATCATTGATGAACGCACAGACCACTTCATGTTTATCGGCCAGCGCTGCCGTATCGAGGCTGAGCCGGGCCGCTTGAAAGTGCAGCTCGATACCTGCCGGGCAAGCGGCGGCGAGAAAGCTGTCGCGGTCATAGGTCTGGCTACTGAAAACGAGCGTGCGCATGAAATCCTCCTGGAACATCGACACGGATTGAATCACCCGAACCCACTTTAGCGCTGCCGGTGTTGGCCGGCATTGCCGTGGATCAGGCGCTGATCTTCGCTTGTGCCGCGAGCCGGTTGATCGCGCGCTCCAGTTCTTCCAGCGCTGCCACGGCCTTGGGGTCGTCCTGCTTGAGCAGGGTTTCGCTGCGCTGGCAGGCCGCGCGCAATTGCGGTACGCCGCAATAACGGGTGGCACCGTGCAGGCGATGGACGCGTTCGATCAATGCATTCTGGTCGCGGTTTTCGCACGCCGCGCGGATGGCCTCGCGGTCGGCTTCCAGTGAGGCGAGCAACATGGCCAGCATGTCTGCCGCCAGATCAGCCTTGCCGGCGGCCAGGCGCAAACCTTCCTCGTGATCGAGCACCGGCAGTTCATTATTGCCCGCCGCGCTGTCGCTGATCCGCTCCGGCCCTTGATTGCGCAAGGCCAGGCCGGTCCACTTCAGCACCACCTGCGCCAGTTGCCGTTCGCTGATCGGTTTGGTCAGGTAGTCATCCATGCCGCTTTGCAGCAACGCGCGTTTTTCGTTGGCCATGGCGTGGGCGGTGAGGGCGACGATCGGCAGCGGCGTGCAGTGCCGCTCGCTTTCCCACTGGCGAATGGTTTCGGTGCTCTGACGGCCGTCCATGCCCGGCATCTGCACGTCCATCAACACCAGATCGAAGGACTCGCTTTGTACGGCTTTGACCGCCGCGTAGCCGCTTTCCACCGCGAGCACCTTGGCGCCCATGTCTTCGAGCAGGGTTTGCACCAGCAGCAAGTTGGCCGGGTTGTCGTCGACACAGAGTACTTTCGGCGCGCGGCTCGACAGCGGTTCCCCCGGCTCATTGCGCGGCTGGCGCGGGTTGACCAGATCGGCCAGCGCGCGACGCAGTTTGCGTGTGCAGGCCGGCTTGGCTTGCAACTGACTGTGCGGGTTCGGCACCGACAGATGGAACAGCGTCTGTTCGGTGGTCGGGCACAGCACCAGCACTTTGCAGCCCAGATGTTCGAGGTCCCAGATGTGCTGATTCAAACGCTCGGGCAGCATGTCGTTGCTGGTGATGCCAATGACCGCCAGATCAATCGCCTGATCGGTCTGGTGCGCACCGGTGACGCCATTGGTCAAGGTTTCCAGCGTATTGAACGGCGTGACATCGAGGCCGCAATCTTCCAGTTGATGTTGCAAGGCCTGACGCGCCAGTTCATGACTTTCCAGTACTGCCACGCGGCGCCCGAGTAGCGGCGGGGCCGGCAAGTCTTCGGCGTCGTCACGGGTTTTCGGCAGGCTCAGGCTGATCCAGAATTCCGAGCCTTCGCCCGGTGTGCTGTCGACGCCGATTTCACCACCCATCTGCTCAATCAGACGCTTGGAAATCACCAGCCCCAGGCCGGTGCCGCCCGGTTGCCGCGACAGCGAGTTGTCGGCCTGACTGAAGGCCTGGAACAACGCGCGCACGTCCTGATTCGACAGGCCGATGCCGGTGTCCTGAATGCTGATGCGCAACTGCACGCTGTCCTCGTGCTCATCTTCAAGCATCGCGCGGGCAACGATGGTGCCTTCGCGGGTGAACTTGATCGCGTTGCTGACCAGGTTGGTGAGGATCTGCTTCAGGCGTAACGGGTCACCGACCAGCGACAGCGGCGTGTCACGGTAGACCAGGCTGACCAGCTCCAATTGCTTGGCGTGTGCGGCAGGGGCGAGGATGGTCAGGGTGTCCTGCAACAGATCGCGCAGGTTGAACGGAATATGGTCGAGTACCAGTTTGCCAGCCTCGATTTTCGAGAAGTCGAGGATCTCGTTGATGATCCCCAGCAGGCTGTCGGCAGACTTTTCGATGGTGCCCAGATAATCGAGCTGGCGCGGGGTCAGTTCGCTTTTCTGCAACAGATGCGTGAAGCCGAGAATGCCGTTTAGCGGCGTGCGGATTTCGTGGCTCATGTTGGCGAGGAATTCGGATTTGATCCGGCTCGCCTCCAGCGCTTCTTTGCGCGCCAGGTCCAGTTCGATGTTCTGGATCTCGATGGTTTCCAGATTCTGGCGCACGTCTTCGGTGGCCTGATCGACACTGTGTTGCAGTTCTTCGCGGGCGTTTTGCAAGGTACCGGCCATGCGATTGATCCCGGAGGCCAGTTCATCCAGCTCTTGGCTGCCCAGTGGCGGCAAACGCGTTTCCAGATGGCCATCCTTGAGTTGCGCGACGGCTTGTTTGATCTGGCTCAGCGGCCGGTTGATGGTACGGCCCATGCGCAATGCCAGCAGGGCGGCCCCCGCCAGGCCCGCGGCAATCAGCAGCAGACTGGCAAACAGGCTGCGATAACCGCGCAGCAACATACCGTTATGCGACAGCTCCAATTCGACCCAGCCAAGCAGTCGCTCGGATTCTCCCGGGATCAGTTCGCCGGCGAGGTTGCGATGTTTGCCGAACACCGGCATCAGGTAACGCGTCGCGTCATTGCCACTGCGCCGTTGCAAATGCGCGCTGTCGCCGCTGGGTGCCTGATTGAGCATGGTCGGGCCGGCATGCGCCAGCGGCGAGCGGTCCGGGGCGAGGAAGGTCACCGCGCGCACGTCCGGCTGTTCAAGGGATTGCGTGGCGATGCGCTCCAGCAATTCGCTGTTGCCATGGCCCATGGCGGGTGCCACCAGCGGCGCCAGTTGCTCGGCAATCATTTCGCCGCGCTGCATCAATTGGGTCTGCAAGTCGGCCTGCTGCGTCCAGGTGAAATAACCACCCAGCACCAGCGCCATCAGGCTGGTCGGCAACAAGGTCAGCAATAACACGCGACCTTTGATTCCCAGTTTCTTGAGCACGCCTATCTCCTGCATCCCGCTGATCTGTTGACTCATGCGTGCATCCGGCACGCGACATTGGCGCAGTGTAGCGATTTGCTCGCGGGCAATCTCCGGAAAAATGCGCTCGCGTCGGGGCAGGGCGTCGCTGCTCGTTGGTCAGCTCGGTCAACCTTGAGTTGCCCGATGCCCGGCAATCTTGAATAATCAGTCTCAACTGAGAATTACTTGCAGATACTCATGACTCCTGTTTCCGCTGGCCAGCCACGCATTCTCTCCATCGAAGACGATCCGGTACTCGGCGCCTATGTTCACGAACATCTGGGCCGCAGCGGCTTTCAGGTGACGTGGTGCCAGAACGGCCAGGAGGGCCTGAGCATCGCCACGCGCCAGCCGTTCGACGTGGTGCTGATGGATATCCTCTTGCCGGGCCTGGACGGTTTGCAGGTGTTGACGCAATTGCGCCAGAGCCACACGACGCCAGTGCTGCTGATGTCGGCCCTCGGCGCCGAGGCGGATCGCATCAGCGGTTTCCGTCTCGGTGCTGACGATTATTTGCCCAAGCCGTTCAGCATGGCCGAGTTGCATGTGCGCATCGAAGCGATCCTGCGCCGGGTTGCGCTGGATCGGCGCCCGGCAGCGCTGGCGACGCCAGTGGCGGTCGGTACGCTGCGCTTCGATGACCAACAGTGCGATGTGTTTTTCCGCGAACAACCCGCCGGGCTGACGCGCAGCGAATTCCGTTTGCTCGAAACCCTCAATCGCAACGAAGAGGAAGTGCTGAGCAAAGCCTTCCTTTATCAGCACGTTTTGCAGCGCGGCTACGCGGCCCACGATCGCAGCCTCGACATGCACATCAGCCAGATCCGCCGCAAACTGAAAGCCATCGGTTACACCGAGCGGGAAGTGCGTACGGTCTGGGGCAAGGGTTACGTTCTGAGCGCCGCCGATGAAACGCTCTGAACTGCCGGGGCGGCATTCACTGTTCTGGAAACTGGCGTTTCTGCTGGTCGCATTTTGTCTGCTGATGATCTGGCTGAGCTGGTCGTGGGGACGTTATATGGAGGAGCGCAACCAGTTCCTCTCCGACGACGCGCGCGGCACTCTGACGCGTTACGCCGCGCAAGCGGAACAGGCCTGGCAGCACGGCGGCCGCAGCGGGGTCGATGACTGGTTGCAGAGCATGGAGTTGCGCGAAGCCAGTTGGGTCGGTGTGATCGGTGGCAACTTACAGTCGCTGAGCAATGATCCGCTGAATGATCAGGAAATTCAGCACCTGACCTTCTTGCGCGGGCTCGACTGGCCGATCCACAAGAAAGGCCGGCCGTGGTTGCGCATTCCTTTCCCCAAAGAGCCGTCTGCCGGCAGCCTGGTGATCGAATTGCCCGAACGATTTGTTCCGGGTAAGTACCGGGTGTTCTGGCGCGTCATCACCAACGGCGTGATTCCCGGGTTGTTCACGTTATTGCTGTGTGTCGGTCTGTACCGCTTGCTGGTCGTGCCCCTGAACAACCTGCGCGAACAGGCCAACGCCTGGCGCGCCGATCAATTGAATGTGCGCCTGTCGAGCGGCATTACTCAGCGCCCGGACGAACTCGGTGAACTCGCGCGGGCGTTCGACTCCATGTCCGAGCGCCTGCAATCCACCGTCGCCCTGCAACAGCAATTGCTGCGTGATCTGTCCCACGAGTTGCGCACGCCGCTGAGCCGTTTGCGCGTGGCCAGTGAAAGCGAACAAGGCCTGGTGCAACTGCGCGAGCGCATCGGTCGTGAAGTCGACGGTATGCAACGCTTGGTCGAAGACACCCTGCAACTGGCCTGGCTCGATACCGAGCGCTCGCCATTGCCCGACGAGGCGATTCAGATCCAGGCGCTGTGGGAAATGCTCACCGATAACGCCTGTTATGAAAGCGGCTGGCCGAGTCTGCAGTTGCAGTGTTCGGTCGAAGCGTCGTGCTGGGTGCGTGGCAACCTGAATACGCTGGCGCAGGCTTTGGAGAACATTTTGCGCAACGCCATTCGGCATTCGCCGCCGGGTGGGATCGTGCGACTCGATGGACGGCGCGATGGCGATTTCTGGCACCTGTGGCTGGAAGATCAGGGCGGCGGCGTAGCGGAAGGGGATCTGGAACGGATCTTCTCGCCGTTCACTCGGCTCGACGGCTCGCGGCCCGGTGATGGTGGTTTTGGCTTGGGGCTGAGCATCGCGCGCAATGCCGTGCAGCGTCAGGGCGGGAGTATTTGGGCGGAAAATAGCGGGGCAGGGTTGCGGTTGAATTTGCGGTTGCTGGCGGATGACGGTGTTGCGCCGACTGACGCCTTCGCGAGCAGGCTCGCTCCCACATTGGAACTCGGTTCGCCGCAGATTGTGTGATCAACAGTTAATAGTGTCATCACTGCTGACACTACTCCCTGTGGGAGCGAGCCTGCTCGCGAAGAGGCCATACGCATCACCGCCAATTAAGATGACCCACCGCAAAAGTCGCACCACTGGTGCGACTTTCAATCCCTTATTCCCATAAACCATAAGCACCGCACTTTGCGTGATATGGCATGCGCGGGTTTGCCGGTATGATAGGCGCCCCCGCACGTCTGGATTGCGAATACGCCATGACCTTGCAGTACCCAACCATCGCCGATTGCGTCGGCAACACGCCGCTGGTGCGTTTGCAGCGCCTGCCCGGTGCTACCAGCAACACCCTATTGCTCAAGCTCGAAGGGAATAACCCGGCAGGTTCGGTCAAGGACCGTCCGGCGTTGTCGATGATCACTCGCGCCGAGTTGCGCGGGCAGATCCACGCCGGCGATACGCTGATCGAAGCGACCTCGGGTAACACCGGGATCGCGCTGGCCATGGCCGCTGCGATCAAGGGTTACAAGATGATCCTGATCATGCCGGACAACTCCAGCGCCGAGCGTAAAGCGGCGATGACCGCGTACGGTGCCGAGCTGATTCTGGTCAGCCAGGAAGAAGGCATGGAAGGCGCCCGCGACCTTGCGCAGCGCATGGAAGCCGAAGGCCGTGGCAAGGTGCTCGATCAGTTCGCCAATGGCGACAATCCTGAGGCGCACTACACCACCACGGGTCCGGAAATCTGGCGTCAGACCCAGGGCACTATCACCCATTTCGTCAGTTCGATGGGCACCACCGGCACCATCATGGGCGTGTCGCGCTACTTGAAAGAGCAGAGCGACAGCGTGCAGATCGTCGGTCTGCAACCGATGGAAGGCTCGGCCATTCCCGGCATCCGCCGCTGGCCGCAGGAATACCTGCCGAAAATTTATCAGGCCGACCGCGTCGACCGTATCGTCGACATGGCGCAAAGCGAGGCCGAGGACGTCACCCGTCGTCTGGCCCGCGAAGAAGGTATCTTCTGCGGCGTGTCCTCGGGCGGTGCGGTGGCAGCGATGCTGCGCCTGTCCCAAGAAGTTGAAAACGCGGTGATCGTCGCGATCATCTGCGACCGTGGCGACCGTTACCTGTCGACCGGCATTTTCGACGCGCCTAACTGATGGCCAAGCACGAGAGAGGCCTGCGCTTCCAGCCCACGGGCGGGAGCAAGGCCGCGCAAATTCCGACCGGCAAAAAGCAGCGCTTGACCATTGAGCGCCTGGCCAATGATGGTCGCGGTATTGCGTTTTTCGAAGGCAAAACCTGGTTCGTCCTCGGCGCCCTCGCCGGCGAAGAGGTCGAAGCGCGGGTGCTCGGCGCCCACGGCAAAGTGGTCGAGGCGCGCACCGAGCGCGTGTTCAAGGCCAGCGAACTGCGTCGCCCGGCACCGTGTCAGCACGCTGGTCGTTGCGGCGGTTGCAGCGTCCAGCACTTGCCCCACAGCGAACAGCTTGCCCTGAAACAGCGCATGCTCGCCGAGCAATTGTCGCGTGTCGCCGGTGTCGAACCTGACGCGTGGGCAGCGCCGCTGACCGGTCCCGAATTTGGCTATCGCCGTCGTGCCCGCATCGCGGTGCGTTGGGACATGAAGGCGAAGAAACTCGAAGTCGGTTTCCGTGCCGCCGGCAGCCAGGACATCGTCGCGATCAACGAATGCCCGGTGCTGGTACAGCCCTTGCAACCGATCATGACCCGTTTGCCGGAGATGCTTCGTCGTTTGAGCAAACCGCAGGCACTGGGCCATGTCGAGTTGTTCAGTGGCTCGTCACTGGCGGTGCTGCTGCGGCACATGGCGCCGTTGTCGGAAGCGGATCTGACCATCCTCAAGGAGTTCTGCCAGTTCCATGAAGCGCAATTATGGCTGCATGGCGAAGGCGAGCCGCAACCGGTCGATGCGACCCAGGCGCTGGGCTATCGCCTGGAACAGTGGGATCTGGATCTGGCGTACCGCCCGGGTGACTTCATCCAGGTCAACGCCGGCGTCAACGAAGCCATGGTTGCGCAAGCGCTGGACTGGCTGAAACCCGGTAGCGACGAGCGCGTGCTGGATCTGTTCTGCGGCCTGGGCAACTTTGCCTTGCCGCTGGCCAAAACCGTTCGGGAAGTGGTGGCGGTCGAAGGCGTGCAGACCATGGTCGATCGCGCCGAAGCCAATGCGGCTAGTAACAATTTGCATAACACAAAGTTTTTTCAAGCCGATTTATCCCAGCCTTTGACCGATGCCCAGTGGATCGGAAACGGCTTTTCTGCGGTACTCTTGGACCCACCGCGTGACGGTGCTTTCGAGGTGGTTCGCAAGCTGGCGACCCTGGGTGCCAAACGGTTGGTGTATGTGTCGTGCAACCCTGCAACTCTGGCGCGCGATACGGTCGAATTGATCAAGCAGGGCTACCGGTTAAAACGTGCCGGGATTCTCGATATGTTTCCTCAGACGGCACATGTCGAGGCCATGGCGTTATTTGAAGCGAGCCAGGATGGCTCGTCTGAATCCGCCTGATCTGTCCGTGCAGCGCTCGCTTTAGCCCCGCGAGCGCAAACGGGCAACAAGGGTCAGCGATTTGACGCATTGAATCTGCGTCGTAGGGAAGGTAAAGCAAGATGGTACAGGTGAGAGCACACCAGCCGATCAACACTGACGGCAGTATCAATCTCGAGGCTTGGCTCGATCACGCGGTCAGTGTCGATCTGGCACTGGATCGCGAAGCCTTGAAAGAAGCCTGCGAGTTCGCTCGCGAGGCCGAACAACAGTCCAATGCCAGGAAGAATCTGTGGGCCGAAGGCTCCGGCAGTTTCAGTACGGGCCTGGAAATCGCCGAGATTCTCGCCGACCTCAAGCTCGATCAGGATTCGCTGGTCGCAGCGGTTTTGTATCGCGGCGTGCGCGAAGGCCAGATCGAACTCGCGGCTGTCGGCCAGCGCTTCGGTCCGGTGGTGGCCAAGCTGATCGACGGCGTGCAGCGCATGGCCGCCATCAGTGCCAGCCTCAGCCCGCGTCAGTCGATGGTCATGGGCACGCAAGGGCAGGTGGAAAACCTGCGCAAGATGCTGGTGGCGATGGTCGATGACGTTCGCGTTGCCCTGATCAAACTCGCCGAACGCACCTGCGCCATTCGTGCGGTGAAAACCGCCGACGACGAAAAGCGTAACCGCGTCGCCCGCGAAGTCTTCGACATTTATGCGCCGCTCGCGCACCGCCTCGGCATCGGTCATATCAAATGGGAACTGGAGGACTTGTCCTTCCGTTATCTCGAGCCGGATCAATACAAGCAGATTGCCAAGTTGCTCCACGAGCGACGGCTGGACCGTGAGCGTTTCATCGCCGATGTGATGACCCAGCTCAAGGATGAATTGCAGGCCACCGGCGTCGATGCCGACATCAGCGGCCGGGCCAAACACATCTATTCGATCTGGCGCAAAATGCAGCGCAAGGGTCTGGAATTCAGCCAGATCTACGACGTGCGTGCGGTGCGCGTGCTGGTCCCGGAAATGCGTGACTGCTACACCGCGCTCGGCATCGTCCACACCTTGTGGCGGCACATCCCGAAAGAATTCGACGACTATATCGCCAACCCGAAAGAGAATGGCTACCGCTCGCTGCACACGGCGGTGATCGGCCCTGAGGGTAAAGTGCTCGAGGTGCAGATCCGTACGCACTCGATGCATGAAGAGGCTGAGCTCGGTGTCTGCGCGCACTGGCGCTACAAGGGCACCGACGTCAAATCAGGCTCCAACCACTACGAAGAGAAAATCTCCTGGCTGCGACAGGTCCTCGAGTGGCATGAAGAGCTGGGCGATATCGGTGGTCTGGCCGAACAGCTGCGCGTCGATATCGAGCCGGATCGGGTCTACATCTTCACCCCCGATGGCCACGCCATCGACTTGCCGAAGGGCGCGACACCGCTGGACTTCGCTTATCGCGTGCACACCGAGATCGGCCACAACTGCCGTGGCGCGAAGATCAATGGGCGCATCGTGCCGCTCAACTACAGCCTGCAGACCGGTGAGCAGGTCGAGATCATCACCAGCAAGCACGGTACGCCGAGCCGCGACTGGCTGAACTCGAACCTCGGTTACGTCACCACCTCGCGGGCGCGGGCGAAGATCGTTCACTGGTTCAAATTGCAGGCGCGCGATCAGAACGTTGCCGCCGGTAAAACCCTGATCGAGCGCGAACTGACGCGCCTCGGTCTGCCTGCGGTGGACTTCGACAAGCTGGCCGACAAGGCCAACATGAAAACCGCCGAAGACATGTTTGCCGCCCTCGGTGCCGGCGACCTGCGTCTGGCGCAACTGGTCAACCTCGCGCAGCAACTGGTCGAACCGGAACGCGGCAACGAGCAGCTGGAACTGATTCCACGCAAAGCCACCGGTTACAAACCGGGCAAGCGCGGCGACATTCAGATCCAGGGCGTCGGCAACCTGATGACGCAGATGGCCGGTTGCTGCCAGCCGCTGCCGGGCGATGCGATCGTCGGCTATATCACTCAGGGCCGTGGCGTGAGCATTCACCGTCAGGACTGCGCCTCGGTGCTGCAACTGGGTGGGCGCGAACCGGAGCGGATCATCCAGGTCAGTTGGGGCCCGGTGCCGGTGCTCACCTATCCGGTGGACATCGTTATCCGCGCCTACGACCGTTCCGGTCTGCTGCGTGACGTCTCGCAGGTATTGCTCAACGAACGCATCAACGTGCTGGCGGTCAACACCCGCTCGAACAAGGAAGACAACACCGCGCTGATGTCCCTGACGATCGAGATCCCGGGTCTGGATGCGCTGGGGCGCTTGCTGGGGCGGATTTCGCAGTTGCCGAACATCATCGAAACGCGGCGTAACCGTACCCCTTGAACACCGACGCCGATCAACTGTTGATCGTTCCCACGCTCCGCGTGGGAATGCCTCTAGGGACGCTCTGCGTCCAGTGACGCGGAGCGTCACGGGCTGCATTCCCACGCAGAGCGTGGGAACGATCAAGATCGCAGAAAGGGTTGAGTGAGATTTTGTATGTACAGCCTTGAAGACCTGCTCCACCTGATGAACCGTCTGCGCGATCCGCAATACGGTTGCCCGTGGGACATCAAGCAAACCTACGCGACCATCGTTCCGCACACCCTCGAAGAAGCCTACGAAGTGGCCGACGCCATCGAGCGCGGCGACTTCGATCACTTGCAGGGCGAGCTGGGCGATCTGCTGTTCCAGGTGGTGTATTACAGCCAGTTGGCCAAGGAAGAAGGGCGCTTTGAATTTGCCGGGGTGATCGACAGCATCACCCGCAAGCTGATCCGTCGTCACCCGCACGTGTTTCCCACCGGTGATCTCTACGCGCCGCTGGATGTGCCGCGCTTGAGCGAAGAACAGGTCAAGCAGCGCTGGGAAGAGATCAAGGCTGAAGAGCGCGCGGAGAAATCTGCCGCGCCCGAGCAACTGTCACTGCTCGATGACGTGCCGGCAACGTTGCCGGCATTGTCGCGTTCGGCCAAGTTGCAGAAGCGCGCAGGCCAGGTTGGTTTCGACTGGCCGGACGCCTTGCCGGTGCTCGACAAGGTGCGCGAAGAACTTGATGAAGTCCTCGAAGCCATGTCCGAAAACGATGCCGTCGCCGTAGCGGACGAGATCGGCGATCTGCTGTTTTCCGTGGTCAACCTGGCCCGGCATCTGAAGGTCGACCCGGAAACTGCGCTGCGTGGCGCCAACGGCAAGTTCGAAAGACGTTTCCGATTTATCGAACAGGCATTGCGCGACACCCACCGTCCCATAGAAGATTGCACCCTCGAAGAGTTGGACGCCCTGTGGGGTGAAGCCAAACGTCAGGAAAAGAATTTGCCCGGCTGCGGCTGAGCCACTGCCCAAGTGAGTAAGCACCATGAGTATTTCCCTTCGCGACCAGTTGCTCAAAGCAGGCCTGGTCAACCAAAAGCAGGCCAAGCAGGTCAGCAAGGACAAGCAGAAGCAGCAACGTCTGGCGCACAAAGGTCAGATCGAACTGGATGACTCGCAGCAGCGTGCCGCCCAGGAAGCCATGGCCGAGAAGGTCAAGCGTGACCAGGAGCTGAACCGCCAGCAGAAAGAGAAAGCCGAAGCCAAGGCGCGTGCAGCACAGGTCAAGCAACTGATCGAAGTCTCGCGTCTGCCGAAGCTGACCACCGAGGACTACTACAACTTCGTCGACGACAAGAAGGTCAAGCGCATCTCGGTCAACACGCTGATGCGCAACAAGCTCAGCAGCGGTTCGCTGGCGATCGTGCACCATGCCGGCGGCTACGAAGTGATCCCGCGTGAAGCGGCCCTGAAGATCCAGGAGCGCGATCCACAGCGCATCGTCCAGCTCAACGTGCAGACCGAAGAGGTCAGCACCGAGGACGATCCGTACGCGGCGTATCAGATCCCTGATGATCTGATGTGGTAAATCGATAAAGCTGTAATAACGACAAACCCCGCTCATGGCGGGGTTTGTCGTTTTCAATGCTGTGGTTGAATCAGGAGGAACGGGTTTCGCGTTGTTGCTCTTGCACTTCGAGTTCGGCCTTGTAGTTGTGGGCATCGATCTCGTTGTGGAACATGCCGACCAGCAAGTCTTGTTGATGCACGTCCCAGATGCGGATACCGGCGGCTACGCCTTCGTGGGACATGTGTGAATCGTCGCGTTCAGTTACTTTTACAGTCATCTGCTAGCTCCAAATCTCAAGTTATCTGCAGCAAGGCGTGTGCAGGACTCTTTTATATGATTTGTTAGCTTGCTAAGTAAACGCTTGATTTGCGCAAGGTGTTATTGCGTTTTTTGCAACAGTGCTGCAGCCCGCGTAATCCGCGACATTCGGTCGCAGGGCGGTAGGTTTCATGACAGAAGTTTCATTTTCAGAAGCGCCGAAACCCATTGTGGGAGCCTGCTCGCGATAGCTGAGTGTCAGTAGCTGATGGCGGTGGCTGATCCACCGCTATCGCGAGCAGGCTCACTCCTACAGGGGATTTGTGTCGGCCATGAGTTTTGCGCGGGCAAAAAAAACGCCCCGAACCAGTCGGGGCGTTTTCATGTGTGGCTCAAGCGGGGGGAATTACTTGCCTTCCCAGCGCTTCAGTACCAGCGTGGCGTTGGTGCCGCCGAAGCCGAAGCTGTTGCTCATCACAGTGTTGATGGTGGCGTTTTCGCGGGTCTTGGTCAGCACCGGCAGGTCGGCCACTTCAGGGTCCAGCTCGTCGATGTTGGCGGAACCGGCAATGAAGTTGCCTTCCATCATCAGCATGCAGTAGATCGCTTCGTGAACGCCGGCGGCGCCCAGGGAGTGACCGGACAGGCTCTTGGTCGAGCTGATCGCTGGTGCCTTGTCGCCGAACACTTCACGCACACCTTTCATTTCCGCGACGTCGCCGACCGGAGTCGAGGTGCCGTGGGTGTTCAGGTAGTCGATCGGCGTATCAACGGTGGACATCGCCATCTGCATGCAGCGGATCGCGCCTTCGCCACTTGGGGCAACCATGTCGTAGCCGTCGGACGTTGCGCCGTAGCCAACGATTTCGGCGTAGATCTTCGCGCCACGGGCCAGAGCGTGTTCCAGTTCTTCAACCACGACCATACCGCCACCGCCGGCAATGACGAAACCGTCACGGTCAGCGTCGTAGGCACGGGAAGCTTGTTCCGGGGTGTCGTTACGCTTGCTGGACAGAGCGCCCATTGCGTCGAACAGGAACGACTGGCTCCAGTGCTCTTCTTCACCGCCACCGGCGAAAACGATGTCCTGCTTGCCCATCTGGATCTGTTCCATGGCAGTACCGATGCAGTGAGCACTGGTGGCGCAGGCAGATGCGATGGAGTAGTTCAGGCCTTTGATCTTGAATGGCGTGGCCAGGCAAGCGGAAACGGTGCTGCTCATGGTCCGCGTTACACGGTACGGGCCAACGCGCTTGACGCCTTTCTCGCGCAGGATGTCCAGCGCTTCCATCTGGTTCAGCGTGGAAGCACCACCGGAACCAGCGATCAGGCCGGTACGCGGGTTGGACACTTGCTCTTCGGTCAGGCCGGAGTCAGTGATGGCGTCTTTCATGGCCAGGTAGGCGTACGCGGCTGCGTGGCCGACGAAGCGATAGATCTTGCGATCGATCAGTTCTTCAAGGTTGAGGTCGATGGAGCCGGAAACCTGGCTACGCAGACCCATTTCAGCATATTCCGGGTTGAACCGGATGCCAGGGCGGCTTGCACGCAGGTTAGCGGAGACGGTCTCTTTGTCATTGCCCAGGCACGAAACGATGCCCAGACCAGTGATAACGACGCGGCGCATGCGAATAACCCTTAGAAGTTGTCAGTGGAGGTGAACACGCCGACGCGAAGGCCTTCGGCGGTGTAGATTTCGCGACCGTCGACAGTCACCGAACCATCGGCGATGGCCAGGTTCAGCTTGCCCTTGAGGACGCGTTTGATATGAATGTTGTAGGTGACTTTCTTGGCGGTCGGCAGCACCTGACCGAAGAACTTCACTTCGCCTGAACCCAGCGCACGGCCACGGCCCGGCAGGCCTTGCCAGCCCAGGAAGAAACCGACCAGTTGCCACATGGCATCCAGACCCAGGCAGCCCGGCATCACCGGATCGCCTTCGAAGTGGCACGCGAAGAACCACAGGTCAGGGTTGATATCCAGCTCGGCGACCAATTCACCTTTGCCGTACTTGCCGCCTTCTTCGCTGATCAGGGTGATGCGATCGACCATCAGCATGTTCGGGGCGGGCAGTTGCGCGTTACCTGGGCCGAACAGCTCACCGCGACTGCAGCGCAGCAGATCTTCCCGAGTAAAGGCGTTTTGTTTGGTCATGCGAGCTCCTCAATAATCCCATGCGGCAGGTGGGGCAAATCTTCCCGACCGTTCGAAGCGTTCATGCCTCGAACCGGCAGCCTACTCATAGACTATTGCGTTGTGGTGAAAGTCACAGCACCAAGGACATGAATGTACACTTGTGCACTGAAATTTTTATTCAAGCCTCTTTTGAGGCTCGTTCGGGTGCCTAAGACTGCCGCACTTTCGCTTTTCACGCCAGTCGCAGATGGTCGAAAGGCCCACACTACGACACCCAGCGCTGCAGAATCTGCTGCAGATCATTACGTTTGAACGGCTTCGCCAGATAATCGTTCATGCCCGCCGACAGGCAGGTTTCCCGGTCGCCCTGCAAGGCGTTGGCGGTCAGCGCGATGATCGGCACTTCGCTGCGTCCGGGTAGGCAACGGATCTGTCGGGTGGCCTCATAGCCATCGATGATCGGCAAACGGCAATCCATCAGAATCACTTCGAAGTCGCTGCCCTCGGCGCTGCGCACGGCTTGTGCGCCATCGGTAGCAACACTGACAGTAAAGCCCAGACTGCGCAGCATCGCTTCAATAACGGTCTGGTTCACTGGATTGTCTTCGACCAGCAAGACATTGCGCCCTTCACCATGCTCTTTGCCGTTCAGTGCACGCGGCGCAGCCAGGGGCGGCAGCGCCTGCTTATAGAGTGCCAGGGGAATTTCCAGAGTGAATACCGAACCGCGACCTTCCTCGCTCTGCGCGCGCAAGGTGCCGCCCATGCGTTCGGCCAGCGTGCGGGCGATCGGCAGACCGAGACCGGTGCCGCCATAGCGCCGTGAAATCGAACTGTCGGCCTGCTGGAAGGCATTGAACATCAACTCCAGACTTTCAGAAGAGATACCGATGCCGCTGTCACGCACCGAACAGGTGAACCACAGTAATTCGTGATCCAGCGACTGCCACTGCGCCTCGATGCTGACCCGGCCCTGTTCGGTGAATTTCAGCGCATTGCCAACCAGGTTGACCAAAATCTGCCGGATCCGCGTCGGATCGCCCTGCACCTGCAAACCGCGCATGTCGTCCGGGATGCGCAAGTTCAGCGCCAGACCCCGCTGCACCGCGCTGTGCTGGAACGACTGGGCGCAGGCGCCGATCAGTTCGGCGAGGTTGAACGGGATGTGCTCCAGTTCCAGTTCCGAGCGTTCGATGCGCGAGAAGTCGAGAATATCGTTGATGACTTTCAGCAGGTGTTCGGTGGACTCCGAGGCAAGGGCGGCGTATTCGACCTGCTCCTCGGTCATCTCAGTGGTTTCCAGCAGTTGCAGCATGCCCAGCACGCCGTTCATGGGCGTGCGCAGTTCGTGGCTCATCATCGCCAGAAAGTCCGACTTGGCGTTGTTGGCCTTTTCCGCCTCTTCGCGGGTCTGAATCAGTTGCGCCATGGCCTGGTGCTGCTCACGGCTGGCCTGTTCCAGCGCTTGGGCGAGGTTGTTGATGTGCTGCGACAGCGCGCCCAGTTCGGTGTCATCGACAATCGGCAGCGGGGTTTTGTAATCGCCGTCCTGAATCGCCTTGACTGCATCGCCGATGTCGCGAATCGGCTGCGACAGGCTGCCGGCCAGGCGTCGTGCCAATACGAAGGTGAAGAGCAGGGCGAACAGCGCGAGAATCCCGGCCTTGAACAGAATCTCCTGCTGGCGCTGGCTGAAGGCATCGTTGGACAAGCCAACGATTACTCGGCCCAGATAGTCCTCGCTGGCCCCGCCGTTGCTGACCTTGCCGTCCTGAAAGAAATCATTGTGCAGGGCGATGCGTTGCAGGCGCACCGGTGCCTGAAACACTTCAACCTGATGCGGGCGACTGTGCGCGGCGGCGGGCTGTTCGACGTACACCAGAATCCGGTTGGCGCTGTCCTGTATTTCGAGAAAGCGCACGTTGGGCGTGGCCAGTGTCGCTTTGAGCAGGCTTTCCAGCACTTCGTTATTGCCGGAAATCACCCCGTATTCAGTGGCGGGTGCCAGTTGGTTGGCGATCAGTTGGCCGGTGTGGTTCAGCTCCTGGCGCAAATCCTGAATGCGCACAAAGGTAAAGAAGCTGATCAGCAACAAGGTCAACAACAGCGCCGGGCCCAGACTGATCAACTGGGTGCGGGTGTTGATGTCCCAACGGCGACGAAAACTCATGGACGGCGTTCTCCTTCAGCCAGCGCTTGGGCGACAGACGCTTCATTTAGCGGCTCGATCCCTAGGGAACGAGCGACCTGCGCATTACTTGAGACTTTAAAGCGTGCGGGGTAGAGCGTTCGCGGCCAACTGGCCGGCGATTGGTCGAGCAAATGATCGAGCACGGCCAGCCAATCGTTCTGGTCGCTGTAGGTACTCGCCAGGCTGCCGGCGCGGACGAACGCCACGTTGGGACCGACCAGCGCGACTTGCCGTGAATAGCTGCTGAGCAGCAGGTTTTTCGCGGTTTTCGGGTTGTACAGGTCGGGGTCGTCGAGGCCGAGTAACACGTCGCTGTTCTTCAGCACGGTTTGCAGCGGGCGGCTGTCGTGGATGTTGTCCCAGCGCTGGCTGACGATTTGCAGGTTCAGTGGTTTAGCGGCGAGATTGAGTTCGTTGAGGAGGAATTCGCTGTGTTGATCGAAGAGCACGCCGATGCGCTGGGCCTGGGGCAGAATGCGTCGGATCAACTGCAACTGGCGGCTCAGCGGTGGGTCACTCCACAGCAAACTCAGGTGCGCCGGTTGCGCGCTGCCGAGGCGCTGGCGCGCTTGCAGACGACTGATGCGCAGCACCAGCGTTGCCGGGCCTTGGGGGTCTTGCAGGCGCCAGTCGAGGCTCGGCAGGTCGAGCAGAATCAGGCGCAGACTGGCAGGCAGTTTTCCCGGTGCCGGCAGACTGGCCAGCGGCTGGAAACGCACGTTGTCAGTCGGACGCAATTCGCTGAGTGCCTGGACGAATGCTTGCACGCCGGGACTTTCCTCGGCACCGGTCAACAGAATATCGGCGGCTTGCACCGCCATGCCATGAAGCCATGCGGTCAGAAACAGGCAAACCCCGGCCAGCCAGTGGCCAAGGGTTGGCAGCTTCCGTGACGGCCCGTAGCGCATCCTAGAACTCCAGCTCAGCGCTGAAATACATCACCCGACGCTCGTCGTAATTATTGTCGACGAAGGTGGTCGGCTCATGGTCGAGGCGCTGTTGCAGTACGCCGGCCAGTTGCAGCTGGGCTTTGCCCAGCGGGATGCGTTTGGCGATGCGCGTGTCGACCCGCTCGAAACGGTAGCCATTGAGCGCGTTGTCGCCGTAATAGAAGAGGGCGCTGTTCCAGCCATGGCCCCAATCGCGCAGCCAACCGGCCGAACCGCTATTGCGTGAGGTGAATTGTTGATCCAGCGGATTGCTCGCTTCGGCATCGACGAAGGCGTAGGTGAACCGCAAGCGGTCGGCCAGGCTCACGCGCCAGTCGAGCTGGGTTTCGGTGCCACGAAACCGCGAGCTGTTGGCGTTGCTGGCGATGTATTGGTTGTTACGCAGCGGCTCACTGATCATTCCGGTGATCTCGTCGTAGAACAGCTTCACATCCAGGGCCAGGCCCAGCTCGGCGAAGTAGCCGTTGTAGCCCAGCTCCCGCGAGCGCATGTGCTCCTGATCGAGATCGCCCGGGCCGCGCGTCTTGACGAAGTACCGCGCCGACGACTGGCCGTAAGCCGAAGGCCGCAGGTTGCTGACCTGATAGCTCCAGTTGACGTTGTTCTCGAACATGTCCGGCGAGCGGATCGCTTCCGAGTAAACCGCGCGCAGGCCGTGGCGCGGGTTGATCAGGTAATTGACGGCGAAGCGCGGCGTCAGCGAACTGCCGATCAGTTGCGTGTTTTCGAACATCGCACCGCCCTGCAACAACCAGTGTTCAGTGGCACGCCATTCCAGTTGGCCGAACGCGCGCCACGTGGTGTCGTCCAGCGTGCCATTGAAGTAGGTTTCGGAGTCGGCGCGGTCGTAACGATAGTTCATGCCGCTGACCAGACGCAGGCTGTCGGACAGGCTGAGGGTGTCCTGCAATTCGAGGTCGTAGCGCGATTCCCGTGCGCTCTGGTCGATGTCGCCGCACAGGGTGCGACTGGCGCCGTTACGCCATTGATCAAGCACCTGATTGGCCAGGGCCATTTCCTGCGGGGTGCCGGGCGCAGCGCCAGGGCCGGTGTAACGGGTGATGTTGCGCGCCAGGCGTTCGGTGTAATTCGGGTTGAGTTGCCACAGTTGCGTCAGTTCGGGGCTGAATGACACCTCGGCATCGCAGGCGCGCCAGGTTTGCTGACGATCCCAGTGTTGCGCCGAGCCTTGTATATAAAGGCTGTGCTCCGGGTTGAGATCGAGGTTCCAGCGCACCGAGCCGGCGTAATCCTTGGCGACCACGTCGGAATTGTTCCCGGCGGCGGTAATCCCGGAGAACACCGGACGATAGGTGTACGGCCGTTGGTTGCTGCCGTCCTTGGCGTTGACCTGCCAGTCGAGGCTCTGGTTATCGCTGAGGGTGTGGCTGACCGCGAGACTGAAACGGTTCAAGCGCCGGCTGTCGCGGTAATCGGCGCCGCTGCGATCGCTGTCGAAGCCGTCGTCTTCTTGCCCGGACAGCGACAAGCGCAGATCGCCGCCATTCCAGCCGGTGCCCTGGCTGGCGTAGAAATCGTTGATGCCGCGCTGACCACGGGTGTACTTCAGCCGCGTACCGTGGCTGTCCGCCGGGTTTCGCGTGATGATGTTGACCACCGCCATCAGCGCGTTGGCGCCGTAGCTGACAGTGTTGGGGCCGCGAAAAACTTCGATGCGCTCGATGTCTTCCATGGCCACCGGAATATCGCTCCAGTCCACCGTGGACAAACCGGCGCGGTACACCGAGCGACCGTCGATCAGCACCTGCATGCGCCGTGCTTCGCTGGCGTTGGTGCCGTGGTAATTGACCGCCGCCTGATTGCCGCTGATGTTGCCGACCATCATCCCCGGCACCAGTCGCAGCAGTTCGCTGATATCGCGGGCACCGCTGGCGTGGATCAGTTCGTTGTCAATTACGGTCATGCTTCCAGGCACTTCCGCCGGTGTCTGCTTCAGGCGCGTGGCGGTCAGCACCTGGGGCAGTGCTTCGTTGTCCATGAACAGGTCGTCCGCCATTAATACCGGGCTGAACAGCAGCGCCAGTAAGACGGACGAACGCGGGGACGCAGAGCCAAAAGACACGACACAACCTTGATAGCGAAGAATTGGCGCGCATGTTAACCGAGGGCAGCGACATTTCCAGTCACGTTGCAGGCATTTTCCTAGGTTTTATTGGTCTTCTTCCTACAAGTGTCGGTAATTGTTGCTGGGGCTGGCCGCGCGTTGGCCGCCCCGTATAATGCCGGCATCGCCACTGGTATGGATTAACGGATTGCATATGACTGAACAGCGCCCGATTGCGGTCCTGGGAGGCGGAAGTTTTGGTACCGCCGTGGCCAATCTTTTGGCCGAGAACGGCCATCAAGTCCGGCAGTGGATGCGTGACCCCGAGCAGGCCGAGGCCATCCGGGTCAATCGCGAAAACCCGCGTTACCTCAAAGGCATCAAGATTCTGCCGGGGGTGACTGCCCTCACCGACCTGCAGGAAACCCTCGACGCCTGCGATCTGTGCTTTGTCGCGCTGCCGTCCAGCGCGTTGCGCACGGTGCTTGCCGCTCACGCCGAGCGGTTGAGCGGCAAGATGCTGGTCAGCCTGACCAAAGGCATCGAAGCGCAGACCTTCAAACTGATGAGCCAGATTCTCGAAGAAATCGCCCCGCAGGCGCGCATCGGCGTGTTGTCCGGGCCGAACCTGGCGCGCGAGATTGCCGAGCACGCACTGACCGCCACCGTGGTCGCCAGCGAAGACGAAGAACTGTGTAAAGCCGTGCAAGCCGCGCTACACGGTCGTACCTTCCGCGTTTACGCCAGTGCTGACCGTTTCGGTGTCGAACTGGGCGGGGCGTTGAAAAACGTTTACGCGATCATCGCCGGCATGGCGGTGGCGCTGGAGATGGGCGAGAACACCAAGAGCATGCTGATCACCCGGGCACTGGCGGAAATGACCCGTTTTGCCGTGAATCAGGGCGCTAATCCCATGACCTTCCTCGGTCTGGCCGGTGTCGGCGATCTGATCGTGACCTGTTCGTCGCCGAAGAGTCGCAACTATCAAGTCGGTTTTGCGTTGGGTCAGGGCTTGAGTCTCGACGAAGCGGTATCACGACTTGGTGAAGTCGCTGAAGGGGTCAACACCTTGAAGGTGCTCAAGGCCAAGTCTCAGGAAGTCGGCGTGTACATGCCACTGGTCGCCGGGCTGCACGCAATCCTGTTCGAAGGACGCACGCTGGAACAGGTGATCGGTCTACTGATGCGAGCCGAACCGAAAACCGACGTCGATTTTATTTCCACCAGTGGTTTCAACTGATTCAGCACGGAGCAAGTCATGAACGATCCGAAAACCGAAGCCAAGTACGAATCCATCCTTCTGCGTGTGTTGTGGATGATCGTCTACGTGCTGGTCTGGCAAGTGGCACAGTTCATCCTCGGCGCGGTGGTGCTGGTGCAACTGATCTACCGTTTGATCTATGGCGCCCCGAGCGCCAGCCTGATGAATTTCGGCGACAGCCTGAGCCAGTTTCTGGCGCAGATCGGCCGTTTCGGCAGTTTCCACAGCGACCAGAAACCGTGGCCGTTCGCCGACTGGCCAACCCCGCGTACTCCGGAAGGTGAAGCGCCGCACGCCGTCGCACCGGCACCGCATCCGGTCCGAGATGAGGAACCCAAGCTATGAAACTCTGGGTATTACGTCACGGTGAAGCCGTGCCTTACGGCTCGTGCCCCGACTCCGAACGGGAACTGACCGATCACGGCCGTAAAGAAGTCTTGAACAGCGCGGCCCATTTGATCGGCCAACCGCTGACGGCGATCTACGCCAGTCCTTATCTGCGCGCGCAACAGACTGCGCAGATTGTTCGTGAGGCGCTGGGTTTCGAGCCGGAGATTCGCACGGTCGAGTGGCTGACGCCGGAGACCGACCCGGACAAGGTCACCGATCAACTGGTGTCGGTGAGCAACGTCCTGCTGGTCAGTCACAACCCGCTGGTGGGAAATTTGCTCAGCTATCTGCAGCATGGCGCCGGGTATCCGCCGGAGAAGGTCAGTACTGCCGGGTTGGCTGAGCTTGAAAGCGCAGAGCTGCTGATCGGCTCGATGACCCTCAACAGCCTCAAACATCCATAACGCTGGTTCCTTGTGGGAGCGAGCCTGCTCGCGAAAGCGGCGTGTCATTCATCATTTATGTGTCTGACAGCCTGCATTCGCGAGCAGGCTCGCTCCCACATTGGTTTCTGCGTAAACCATGAAATTATTTGTGTGAATTTTCCAACCAAGCACTTGCTTGGTTGACTACGCTTGCTCCAGACCCAAAAAACAGGAGCGAGTCGCATGTCTGCCGCCTTCCGTTTGCCGCTGGACGTGTTCTACGAACGTGAAGCCCGGCACCCGCGCCAGCGCTTCCTCGTGCAGCCCATTGGCGGCGGCCAGGTCGAGACGTTGAGCTGGGCCGACGTCGGCCATCAGGCCCGCTGCGCCGCACATTGGTTGCGTGCGCGGGAGTTGCCGCAGGGCAGCCATATCGCCCTGATCTCTAAAAACTGCGCGCACTGGATCATCGCCGACCTGGCGATCTGGATGGCCGGGCACGTCTCCGTTCCGCTGTATCCCAACCTCACCGCCGACTCTGTCGCGCAAGTGCTCAATCACTCGGAAAGCGTCCTGGCCTTCATCGGCAAGCTCGACGACTGGCCGGGCATGTGCAAAGGCGTGCCGGCGGATCTGCCGACCATCAGCCTGCCACTGCACCCGCCCGGGGATTTCGATTTTACTTGGGCCGACTTGCAGCGCAGTTCGCCGATTCAGGATGATCCCCATCCGGCGGCCGAGCAATTGGCGACGATCATTTACACCTCCGGCACCACCGGCCTGCCCAAAGGCGTGATGCACAGTTTTGCCAATCTCGGTTTCGCCACGACGCGCGGCACGCAACTGTTCGGGCTTAACGAGAACGATCGACTGCTCTCGTACTTGCCGCTGTGCCACGTCGCCGAGCGCATGTTCGTAGAACTGGCGTCGATCTACACCGGGCAGACGGTTTTCTTCGCCGAGAGCCTTGAGACCTTCATCACTGACCTGCAGCGAGCACGGCCGACCGCGATGTTCGGTGTGCCGCGCATCTGGACCAAATTCCAGATGGGCGTGTACAGCAAGATCCCGGCGAAACGTCTGGATTTTCTTCTCGGTCTGCCATTCATTGGCAAGCGCGTTGGTCACAAGGTACTGGCAGGCCTGGGGCTGGATGCTTTGCGCGTGGCGTTATCCGGTGCCGCGCCGGTGCCGCAGACCTTGCTCGCTTGGTATCAGAAACTTGGCCTGGATGTGCTGGAGGTCTACGGCATGACCGAGAGTTGCGGCTACTCGCACATCTGCCTGCCGGGGCAATACAAGCAGGGTTGGATCGGCAAGCCGTGCCCGGATGTCGAAGTACGCATCGATGAGTCGGGCGAGGTGCAGGTGCGCAGTCAGGCGAACATGCTCGGCTATTTCAAGGAACCGCAGAAGACCGCCGAAACCCTGACTGAGGACGGCTTTCTGCGCACCGGTGACAAGGGCGAACAGGATGCTGAAGGGCGCCTGCGCCTGACTGGCCGACTCAAGGAGATCTTCAAGACCAGCAAGGGCAAATATGTTGCCCCGGCACCGATCGAAAATCGCTTGGCCGTGCATTCGCGGATTGAACAGGTGTGCGTGGTAGGGGACGGCCTAAGCGCGCCACTCGGCTTGTGCGTCTTGTCGACGGTCAATCAGGAGGAGGGCCGGGCGAGCCTGCATTCGAGCCTGGAAAAACTCCTCGAAGAGGTCAACGCCGTGCTCGACAAGCACGAACGCCTGCGTCGACTGGTGGTGGTCAAGGACAGTTGGGCGGTGGAAAACGGCTTCCTCACGCCAACCCTGAAGATCAAGCGCAACGTCATCGAAGACACCTATGGCGCGCGTTTCGAAGAATGGAGCGAGCGCAGCGAGGCGGTGCTGTGGCAGGATTGAGCGACCACTAAAACAACAAAGGAAGTCTGCGATGAGCTTGTGGCGTACCACTCCGAACATCGAGCAGTTGAACGCAATCCAGAAGAACACCATTGGCGAAGTGCTGGACATCCGCTTCGAAGCGTTCGACGAAGAATCGCTGACTGCAAGCATGGCCATCGACCATCGCACCCATCAGCCCTACGGTTTGCTGCACGGCGGCGCCTCGGTGGTACTGGCAGAAACCGTCGGTTCGATGGCCAGCTATCTGTGCATCGATGCCAGCAAGTTTTACTGCGTGGGACTTGAGATCAACGCCAACCATCTGCGCGGCTTGCGCAGTGGGCGGGTGACGGCGGTGGCTAAGCCGATTCACATTGGTCGCACCACGCATGTGTGGGACATTCGCTTGACCAGTGATGAAGGCAAGGCCAGTTGTGTGTCGCGGTTGACCATGGCGGTGGTGCCGTTGGGTGAGCAGCCACCCTCACCCTAACCCTCTCCCAGAGGGAGAGGGGACTGACCGAGTGGTTTATTCGAAGTACATCGACCTGAGATACCGAGTCGAATCAAGATTCGGAAAAGCATGCAGATCGGCTCCCTTTTCCCCTCGTTCCCCTGGGGGGCGGTCCGACGTTTCGGGAGGGCTGGGGTGAGGGGGACGCGATCTCTCTGACACACCATCACGCTGACCGGACTGTCATCATTCCTGGCAGTTACGGTCATTGCTGTAAGCCGCGGTCTTACGGACAATCAACGCCACGTTTCCCGCTCATGGATTTGCCAGCATGTCGCAACCGATCTTTTTCGCCCACGCCAACGGCTTCCCTTCGGGCACCTATGGCAAATTGTTCGCGGCGCTGGCGCCCGAGTACCGGGTCGCGCATCTGGAGCAGCATGCCCATGACCCGCGTTTCCCGGCGGATGACAATTGGTACAACCTCGTCGACGAGTTGATCCACCATTTGCAGCAGCAGGATCAGCCGGTGTGGGGCGTCGGCCATTCGTTCGGCGGCGTACTGCATTTGCACGCGGCACTGCGTTGCCCTGAGCTGTATCGCGGCGTGGTGATGCTCGATTCGCCGGTGCTGACCCGCACTGATCAGTGGGTAATCCGCGCGGCCAAGCGCTTTGGCTTCATCGACAGACTGACCCCGGCCGGCCGCACGTTGGGCCGGCGCGAAGAGTTCGCCGACCTCGACAGTGCGCGCAGCTATTTTGCTGGCAAGACGCTGTTTCGCGGCTTCGATCCGGAATGTTTCGACGCCTACCTGCAGCACGGTTTGCACAAGGTTGGCGACAAACTGCGCCTGCGTTTCGACCCGGCCACCGAGATCAGCATCTATCGCGGCGTGCCGCACACCAGCCCTGGCCGTACCGGTCAATTGCAAGTGCCGCTGGCGGTGGTGCGGGGGCATACGAGTCGTGTGGTCATGCGCCATCACACCCGTTTCGTTTCGCGTCTGGCCCAGGGCGAGGCGTTGAGCATGCCCGGCGGCCACATGTTCCCGCTTGAGCGTCCACAGGACACCGCGCGGTTGTTGAAGAATCTGTTTACCCGTTGGGAGCACCGTCAGAACAAGGATTGCGCATGAGTCCGACCTTCGAAGAAGTGCGCCTGAGCCTGCCGCATATAGAACTGGCCGCGCATTTATTCGGGCCCGAGGACGGGCTGCCGGTGATTGCACTGCATGGTTGGCTCGACAATGCCAACAGCTTTGCCCGATTGGCGCCCAAACTCAAAGGCTTGCGCATCATTGCGTTGGACATGGCCGGGCACGGGCACTCCGGGCATCGGCCGAACGGCGCCGGCTATGCGCTGTGGGATTACGCCCATGACGTGCTGCAAGTCGCCGAACAACTGGGCTGGAAGCGTTTCGGCCTGCTCGGGCATTCGATGGGTGCCATCGTTTCCATGGTGCTGGCGGGTTCGCTGCCGGAACGCATCAGCCATCTGGCGCTGATCGACGGCGTCATTCCTCCTACAGACAAAGGCGAAAACGCCGCCGAGCGCATGGGCATGGCCCTGCAAGCGCAACTGGATCTGCGCGAGAAGCGCAAACCGGTTTACAGCACCCTCGACCGTGCCATCGAAGCGCGCATGAAAGGTCTGGTGGCGGTCAGCCGTGAGGCGGCTGAATTGTTGGCCCAGCGCGGTCTGATGCCGGTGCCCGGCGGTTACACCTGGCGCACCGACAATCGCCTGACCCTGCCTTCGCCGCTGCGTCTGACCCAGGAACAGGCAATGGCTTTCGCGCTGCGGGTCAGTTGTCCGGCGCAGCTGGTGGTCGCGGCTGACGGCATGCTCGCCAAACATCCGGAGCTGCTGGAGCGTCTACCCTTTAGCCGGGAACAGTTGGCGGGCGGGCACCATTTGCACCTGAACGACGAGGCGGGTGCCGGCCTTGTAGCAGACTGTTTCAATCGGTTCTTCGCCATTCCTTGACTTGCTGCGGGCAACTGTCGAGGCTGGGCGGGTTGAAATGGGAGACAACTACGATGGATTTCTATACCGCTGCGACCTCGAATTACCCAGTCATGCCGATCCGATGAGCCTGACTATGCGGTCACTCAGTCTGTTGGCACTGTGCTGTTTCAGTACCGTTTCGTTCGCCGCCGATGTGCCGGGCAGTCAGGATCTGCAGATCGTGCCGCGTCTGGCCGATGCACAGATCGTCGACTACCGCCCGCCTGTGGAGCTTGAGCGGATCTATCCGCTGGGCTCGATCCGCAAGATCAGCGGGCAGCTGCGTTTCGACGGTCAGGTCACCGCCCGTGGCCAGACCACTTCGGTGACCTACGAGTTGCCCCCCGAACACTCCGCCACCGAAGCCTTTACTGCCGCTCGTGAAGCCCTGCAAAAGCAGGACGCCGAATTGCTGTTCTGGTGTCAGGCGCGTGATTGCGGTGAAAGCAGCCTGTGGGCCAACGAGGTGTTCGGCAACGCCAAGTTGTACGGTGCTGACGAACAACAGGCGTATCTGTTGTTGAGACTGGCCGCACCGCGTGACAACACGCTGGTGGCGCTTTACAGCATCACGCGCGGCAATCGCAAAGCCTATCTGCATGTCGAACAGTTCGAGGCGGCTGCACCGTTGGGTGAGCTGCTGCCGACCTCGGCGACCCTGTTGCGTCAGTTGAAAAGCACCGGTGAACTGGATTTTCCTGATCGCGTGAATGATCCGGACGATACATGGCTACGCCTGATTTCCCGTGGCCTTAATCTCGATACGACGTTGCGCGTGACGGTGTCCGGGCCGAAAGCCGAGGCATGGCGACAGGCCCTGATCAATCAGGGCGTGCGGGCGGCACGCATGGAGACCGGCAGTGTTGAAGGCTCTGGCCTGCGCATCGATCTGTTGCGTTAAGCTGTTTCGGGCGAGCACGAACTGCGTGTTCGCCTACTCTTTGCCTGACTGACTTTTTCGAGACATTACATGCTCAATAACGATCGCCTGCTGGTGCAAATCCTGCTGCTGGTGTTGTTTGGTGCCAGCCTGTGGGTGATGGCTCCGTTCTGGTCGGCCCTGTTCTGGGGCGCGGTGCTGGCGTTTGCCAGTTGGCCGCTGATGCGTCTGTTGACCCGCTGGCTCAACGGGCGTGAGTCGCTGGCTGCGGGGATTCTGACGCTGGGCTGGATGCTGCTGGTGGCCGCGCCGCTGGTCTGGCTGGGGTTCAACGTGGGGGATCATGTGCGTGATGCCACGGCGTTCATCAAGGATGTGCAGGTCGACGGTCTGCCGGAAGCGCCGGTGTGGCTGGGGACTTTGCCGTTTGTGGGCGAGCGGCTGGTCGGGCTGTGGAACAGCATCGATCAGCAGGGCGCCGCGCTGATGGTGTCGATCAAACCTTATCTGGGGCAGGTCGGTAACTGGCTGCTGGCGCGCAGTGCGCAGATTGGTGGCGGGATTCTCGAGCTGACGTTGAGCATTGTCTTTGTGTTCTTTTTCTATCGTGACGGGCCGCGACTGGCGGCGTTTGTGCACAGTCTGCTGGAGCGCTTGATCGGGGATCGTGCCGGGTATTACATCGAGTTGGTGGCGGGTACGGTGCAGCGGGTGGTCAACGGGGTGATCGGCACGGCGGCGGCGCAGGCGGTTCTGGCGTTGATCGGGTTTTTGATTGCCGGGGTGCCGGGGGCGCTGGTGCTCGGGATTGTCACCTTCCTGTTGAGTCTGATTCCGATGGGGCCGCCGTTGGTGTGGGTGCCGGCGACGGCTTGGCTGGCGTGGAAGGGTGAGTACGGGATGGCGGTGTTTCTCGGGATCTGGGGGACGTTTGTCATCAGTGGGGTGGATAACGTGCTCAAGCCGTATTTGATCAGCCGCGGGGGGAATTTGCCGTTGGTGATTGTGTTGCTTGGGGTGTTTGGCGGGTTGATTGCGTTTGGGTTTATCGGGTTGTTTATCGGGCCTACGTTGTTGGCGGTGGCTTATAGTTTGTTGACGGATTGGAGCAAGAGTCAGGGGCGGGTTGAGGAGCGGCGCTGATTTTTGTGGGCATATCCGTTGCTGCGGGTGTTGCTGATTAAGGTTCCGCCCTTACGGCGGGTCACTTTTTCCAGACGCCGAAAAGGTAACCCAAAAGGCTTGCTCCTACGTGCGGCCCGCTCGCTGGGGCTCGGGGTTCCTTCGCTGCGGGATCGATCCGGGCGCAGCGCCTACGGTTTGCTTCGCTGCACCTCCTCTCGCTGTGTTTGGCTGCGCCAAACGGTCGCTGCGCTCCCACGCCCGGATCAATCCCTCCACTCAGCCTTCCGACGTCGCCCGTGGATCAAGATCAAAAGCAGGCGAGCTGACACTCGGCCTATTGAGTGGTGAAGAGCGCGGGTGTTCGGCTTTTGATTTGCGTTGTTGCTGCCCCTCACCCCAGCCCTCTCCCGAGGGAGAGGGGGCTGAAATGTGTGCTTTTCAAAGCCTCAGTTCGACTCGGTATTTCACGTCGGCGTAACTCTCCCAAACACCTCGATCAGTCCCCTCTCCCTCTGGGAGAGGGTTAGGGTGAGGGGCTTTTGATCTGTTCCAGAATCTGAGTTCGACTCGGTATTTCAAGTCGGCGTAGCTCTCCCAAACACCTCGATCAGTCCCTTCTCCCTCCGGGAGAGGACTAGGGTGAGGGGCTTTTGATCTGTTTCAGAATCTGAGTTCGACTCGGTATTTCACGTCGGCGTAGCTCTCCCAAACACCTCGATCAGTCCCCTCTCCCTCTGGGAGAGGGCTAGGGTGAGGGGCTTTTGATTGTCTGCGGCAAATAGTGTCTTCGACTCAAGTCGCCACATTCAAATACTTGCCCACCGATGCCGTTTTCTCCAGCGAGTACTGTTTGCTCAAATTGGCAATCATGCGGTTCAGGGCTTCGGTGGTGCTCTGGGTAGAAGCGGTCTGTTCTTCATCCGGCCGTTCTCGCCCTGCCTGTAAAGCCGCTTTCAGCTCGTCGCTGCTTACACCGCCGCTGCTGTCGCTATCGAGCACCTTGAGCAGCGCGGCACTGGTGTCAGTGCTGGTGGTTGAAGTCGCGCTGTCGCTGGCTTGCAGTGCGCTGCCGAGTTCTGTCGCGGTCACGCTGCCGTCGCCATCCGCATCAAGTTGGCTGAACAGTTCGTCGCTGCTGATGGCGCCGTCACCGTCGCTGTCGAGGGCGCTGATCAGGGCGTCGGCGAGGTCGGTGTCCGGTGCTTGATCGTGTGGCGGTGGCGGGGGCGCCATGGCGGTCAATTCTTCGGCGCTGAGGCTGCCGCTGGCATCGCTGTCCAGATCACCGAATTGTTTACTCAGTTTGACCAGCAGACCGTCGTCGTTCTTCTGCGACAGGGCGCTTTTCAGTTCGTCCTGATCCACTGCGCCGTCGCCGTTGCTGTCGAGTTTGGCGAACAGTTCTTTTTGCAGTTGCTGGCTGCGGGCGTTTTGCGTGGAGGTACTGCTGGTGCTGGTATAGCTCGTGTAGTTGCTGACGCTACCAATCATCGGATTCACTCCCTGGAATGGAAAACCGGTGGGTGTACCGGCTTATGCAGCGTCGGGGCGCAAGTTGTCGGGGGTATGTGGGATTTGTACCGGTGGGTACACACGATGGAATGAACACCAAATACCTTGTAGGAGTGAGCCTGCTCGCGATAGCGGTTTATCAGTGACATTTACTGTGACTGACACTCCGCTATCGCGAGCAGGCTCACTCCTACAGGTGGATTGTGTGTTTCTCAGGTGCGCGGCAGGCGAATGATGGCGGTGAGGCCGCCGCCGGGGGTTTCTTCGAGGTTGAGCTGGCCACCCAGACGCTGGGCCGCTTCGCGGGCAATCGTCATACCCAGCCCGACGCCGCCAGAGTTGCGATTGCGCGAGCCTTCCAGCCGATAAAATGGTTCAAACACCGCTTCACGCTTGTCCTCGGTGATCCCCGGGCCGTGATCGATTACGCGGATCAGCAGTTGCTCGCGCTGATCCTGCAATTCGATGCGTGCCTGGCCGGCATAACGCAGGGCATTGTCCATGAGGTTGTTGAGGCACGAACGCAGCGCCATCGGCTGTACCGGCAACGGTGCGCAATGGCCGCTGACCTGTACGTCGGCGCCTTGATCCTGCGCGTTTTCGCACAGTGATTCGACCAGCGCCTGCACATCCATCAATTGCAAGGCTTCGCTGGTGCGCTGTTCGTGCAGGTAGGTGAGGGTGGCGTCGAGCATGCCGATCATGTCGTCGAGGTCCTGGCGCATCTGGCCTTGCAGCTTTTCATCGCTGATGTTTTCCAGGCGCAGTTTCAGGCGTGACAACGGTGTGCGCAGATCATGGGAAACCGCGCCCAGCATCCGTGCGCGCTGCTGCACCTGTTCGCGAATGCGTTGCTGCATCAGGTTGAAGGTGTAGGCGGCTTGTCGCGATTCCCGCGGGCCGGACTCGTCGAGCGGCGGACTGTCGAGGTCTTCGCTGAGGCGTTCGGCGGCGTCGCTCAGGCGCTGGATCGGGCGACTGAGCAGTTTGGCGCCGTACCAGGCCGCGATCATCAGCGTGATGAATTGAAAGGTCAGCGGCACCACCGGGCCACCGAACCACGGACGCGGTGGCCGTGGCGGGTAGCGCGGATCATGTGCCATCGGTTGCCCTTCGGCGCCTTGAGAGAACTCCGGTGGCGGCGGGGGCGGCGGGGGCCCGTAGTGGTGGAACCAGGCGAACGCCAGCAGGTGCGCCAGGACAATCGCCACGAACAGCACGCCAAACAGACGCCCGAACAGCGTGTCGAAGCGCGCCCGCATCAGCCGATGTCCCGCGCGTCGAACAGGTAACCCTCACCGCGCACGGTTTTGATCAACTGCGGGGCTTTCGGGTCGTCGCCGAGTTTCTGCCGCAGACGCGAGACCAGCAAATCGATGCTGCGGTCGAAGGCTTCGATCGAGCGGCCACGGGCAGCATCGAGCAGTTGCTCGCGGCTGAGTACCCGACGCGGACGTTCGATAAACACCCACAGCAGGCGGAATTCGGCGTTGGACAGCGGCACCACCAGACCATCGTCGGCGATCAACTGGCGCAGGACGCTGTTCAGACGCCAGTTGTCGAAACGAATGTTCGCGCGCTGTTCGGTTCGATCGTCGCGCACCCGGCGCAGAATGGTTTGAATGCGCGCGACCAGTTCGCGTGGCTCGAACGGTTTGGCCATATAGTCATCGGCGCCCAGTTCCAGGCCGATGATGCGGTCGGTCGGTTCGCAACGAGCGGTGAGCATCAGGATCGGGATGTCCGATTCAGCGCGCAGCCAGCGGCACAGCGACAAGCCGTCTTCGCCGGGCAGCATCAGGTCCAGCACGACAACGTCGAAATGTTCGGCGAGCAGCGCCTGACGCATCGCCGCGCCGTCGGTGACGCCGCTGGCGTGGATATTGAAGCGCGCGAGGTAGTCAATCATCAGCTCGCGGATCGGCACGTCATCATCGACGATCAGCGCGCGAATGCTCCAGCGCTTGTCGTCTTTAGGCTCATCCGTCGCGGTCATTTGGGTGTTGTGCATGAGGCTGTTCATCTGCCAGTAGGCCGCCAACCACAAAAGATGGGCTGCGAGGTTGTGGTTTCAGCATAGGCGTCCGGCCGTGAGGCGGGAAGTGCTGATGTAAGGACGTATTGCGGCTGGCGAGGCTAGCGCGGGTGCTTGTTGCTGGCGTGTCGGTTGTGTATCGGAGTCGACACAATAGCAGCGAGCGCTATGCTGATCACGGCCAGCGCGACGATTTACCGATCATCGGGTGCCGCGCTGCCGCCGGTTCCGCTACAATGCGCGCCGATTTCGACCTGCCTGAGAGCCCATTCATGTCCGCCTGCCAGACTCCTATCATCGTCGCCCTGGATTTCCCTACCCGTGACGCCGCACTGAAGCTGGCCGACCAGTTGGACCCGAAGCTGTGCCGGGTCAAAGTGGGCAAGGAACTGTTCACCAGTTGCGCCGCCGAAATTGTCGGCACCCTGCGTGACAAGGGTTTTGAAGTATTCCTCGACCTGAAATTCCACGACATTCCCAACACCACCGCGATGGCCGTGAAAGCCGCTGCCGAGATGGGCGTGTGGATGGTCAACGTGCATTGCTCCGGTGGTATGCGCATGATGGCCGCTTGCCGTGAAGAGCTGGATAAACGCAGCGGCCCGCAGCCGTTGCTGATCGGCGTGACCGTGCTGACCAGCATGGAGCGCGAAGACCTGGCCGGTATCGGTCTGGATATCGAGCCGCAAGAGCAAGTGCTGCGTCTGGCCGCGCTGGCCGAAAAGGCTGGCATGGACGGTCTGGTGTGCTCGGCGCTGGAAGCCTCGGCACTGAAAACTGCGCACCCTTCGCTGCAACTGGTGACCCCGGGAATTCGTCCGGCGGGCAGCGCGCAGGACGATCAGCGCCGCATTCTGACTCCGCGTCAGGCGCTGGATGCCGGTTCCGATTATCTGGTGATTGGCCGTCCGATCAGCCAGGCGGCGGATCCGGCGCAGGCGCTGGCTTCGGTCGTAGCCGAAATCGCCTGATCAGGCACCGCAAAACCCTGTAGGAGTGAGCCTGCTCGCGATAGCGGTGTGTCAAACAACGGTAATGTTGACTGACACACCGCTATCGCGAGCAGGCTCACTCCTACATTTGTTTTGTGGTGGTTTTAGATTTTCAACACCAACTTGCCGAAGTTCTCACCGCTGAACAATTTCATCAGCGTTTCCGGGAAGGTCTCCAGCCCTTCAACGATATCTTCCTTGCTCTTGAGCTGCCCCTTGGCCATCCAGCCGGCCATTTCCTGCGCGGCACTGGCGTATTGCGCTGCGTAATCCATCACCACAAAACCTTCCATACGCGCACGATTGACCAGCAACGACAGGTAGTTGGCTGGCCCCTTGACCGCTTCCTTGTTGTTGTACTGACTGATCGCGCCGCAGATAACCACCCGCGCCTTTATGTTCAAACGGCTCAACACCGCATCGAGGATGTCGCCGCCAACGTTATCGAAATACACATCGACGCCTTTCGGGCATTCGCGTTTAAGCCCGGCCACGACATCTTCGGACTTGTAGTCGATGGCACCGTCAAAACCCAACTCATCAATAAGGAATTTGCACTTGTCGGCGCCGCCGGCAATGCCAACCACGCGGCAGCCTTTGAGCTTGGCAATCTGCCCGGCGATGCTGCCCACTGCGCCCGCTGCACCGGACAACACCACGGTGTCGCCGGCCTTCGGTGCGCCGACATCCAGCAGGGCGAAGTAGGCGGTCATGCCGGTCATGCCCAGCGCTGACAGGTACACCGGCAGCGGTGCCAGTTTCGGATCGACTTTGTAGAAACCTCTTGGCTCGCCGAGGAAATAATCCTGCACGCCAATGGCGCCGTTGACGTAGTCCCCGACCGCAAAGCCAGGGTTGTTCGAAGCAATGACTTTGCCTACGCCCAGCGCGCGCATGACTTCACCGATACCGACCGGCGGGATGTAGGACTTGCCCTCGTTCATCCAGCCACGCATCGCCGGATCGAGGGACAGGTATTCGTTCTTGACCAGAATCTGGCCCGCCGCCGGTTCGCCGACCGGTACTTCCTGATAGGTGAAGGTCTCGCGGTTGGCCGCTCCCACCGGGCGTTTGGCGAGCAGGAACTGGCGATTGGTCTGGTTGGTCATGGCAGGCACTCGAACGGAATGAAGCCTTGTTGATAGACCTTCGCCGGCATTGGCGCAAGGTTGGCTGATGCGGCGAATGCACGCCGATCCAGTGCAGTGATGATCACCTGGCCGGTTTTATCACTGCGACGCATGGGCACATAAACAGCCATTGGATAGTGCTGACGCTCGGCAGACCTCAATGGCTATGCTGCCATTCCATACATCCCCTGCATCTATCCCTTCGAGGACATAACAATGAGCATGACGTTTTCCGGTCAGGTTGCTGTAGTCACTGGCGCGGCCAACGGCATCGGCCGTGCGACCGCGCAGGCGTTTGCCGCCGAAGGCCTGAAAGTGGTGGTCGCCGATCTGGACGCGGCAGGGGGCGAGGGCACGGTGGCGCTGATTCGTACAGCCGGCGGCGAAGCGACCTTCGTGCGCTGCAACGTAACCGTCGAAAGCGAAGTGAAAAATCTGATGGACGAGGTCATCAATACCTACGGCCGTCTCGACTACGCCTTCAACAATGCCGGCATCGAAATTGAAAAAGGCAAACTGGCCGAAGGCTCAATGGATGAGTTCGACGCAATCATGGGCGTCAACGTCAAAGGCGTCTGGCTGTGCATGAAGTATCAACTGCCGCTGTTGCTGGCGCAGGGCGGCGGGGCGATCGTCAACACCGCCTCGGTAGCGGGACTGGGCGCGGCGCCGAAGATGAGCATCTACGCGGCGTCGAAGCACGCGGTGATCGGTCTGACCAAATCGGCAGCCATCGAATACGCGAAGAAGAAAATCCGCGTCAACGCTGTGTGTCCGGCGGTGATCGATACCGACATGTTCCGCCGTGCTTACGAGGCCGACCCGAAGAAGGGTGAGTTCGCCAACGCCATGCACCCGGTCGGGCGCATCGGCAAAGTCGAGGAAATCGCCAGTGCCGTGTTGTACCTGTGCAGCGACGGTGCGGCATTCACCACCGGCCACTCGCTGGCAGTGGATGGTGGCGTCACCGCTTTCTGAATCACGCCCAAGAACAACAGCCCGCATTCGTTGCGGGCTTTTTTGTGGGCAGCGGTCAGTTCCGTGAAGCCTCTTAAACAATGTGTATCAAACGGTTAGAACGGTCGCTTTTGGCGGCGTTGTCGCACAGCCTGTCCGGCGCGGCTGTGATTTACTGCCGCCAGCAAAACGGACAGGAGTTTGCTTGCTCATGGAATTGAGAATTGATCGACAGGCAATGGTGCCGGTCGTGCAGCAGATTGTTGACGGACTGACCGAGTGGATCCTGCAAAGTGGCGTACCGCCGGCCACCCGTTTGCCGTCCGTGCGGCAAATCGCCCGGGGCAATCTGCTCAGCCAGTCGTGTGTGGTCGAGGCGTGTGAGCGGCTGGTATCGCAGGGTGTTCTGAGTTCATGCCAGGGCACCGGGTTCATTGTCGCCGCCTCGCCCTCGGCAACAGGCGCAGAAGATGAGCTGGCGCCATTCGAGGGCCGGTTCGCCTGGTGCGATGCCGTGTGCGAGGCCGCGGGCGGCTTGAAACTTGGCGCGGGCGGACTGCCGCATAGCTGGCGTGAACCTGACGACCTCAGTTATGCCCTGCGCGAGGTGGCTCGCACCGACATGGCCAGCCTGTTCAACTACAGCACGCCCTTGGGGCTTCCAGCGTTGCGCGAGCAAATCGCCAAGCGCCTGAAACTGTTCGGTATCGAGGCCCGCAGTGCGCAGTTGCTGAGTACCTGCGGCGCCAGCCATGCGCTTGATCTGATCGTGCGCACCTTGTTCAAGGCTGGAGACTGCGTGGTGGTCGAGACGCCCGGTTACGCGCCGTTGTTCGATCTCCTGCGGATGCACGGCGTGCGCATGCTCGAGGTGCGTCGCACCCCGAACGGGCCGGATATCGACGCGCTGGAAGCGTTGCTGCAACAGTTTCGCCCCGGCGCGTTATTCATCAACAGCCATCATCACAACCCCACCGGCAGTTGCCTGTCGCCGAGCGTAGCGCAACGCATCCTGCAACTGAGCAAGACCTACGATTTGCGCGTGATCGAAGACGATGTCTACGCAGACTTGCACACCGGCAACGGCACGCGCCTGGCGGCTCTGGATGATGAGGGGCGAGTCATTTACGTGGGCAGTTTTTCCAAGACGCTGAGCAGCTCGTTGCGGGTCGGTTTCGTTTTTGCCGACAGCGACATGGTCAGACGGCTGGCGCAGGTCAAGATGATCAGCGGTCTGGGGGCGTCAAGGTTTACCGAAGCGGTGCTGGCCAGCCTGATGGTGAGCGGCGCTTACCGCAAACTGGTGCAGCGCCAGCGTCAACGCCTGAATGCCGATCGCGCGGCCGCATTGCAGGCGCTGGAGGACGCCGACTGGGAGGTTTTCGGCAAGCCTGCGGGTGGCTTGTTCATCTGGGCGCGCTCGCGCATGACCGATCAGATTCGGCTGCGTCGGCAGGCTCAACGTTGCGGCGTGTTGCTGTCAGCGCCTGATGCATTCAGTCCCAATGGCGAGTCGGGCGATTGGCTGCGCATCAACGTCGCCTATGCCTGTGATCCGCGCGCCCGGCAGTTTTTTCGCTACACCGGTTCGGATCGACCTCAAGTGTTCTGAAAACGACGCAGGCGTAGCTTTTTGCCATTATTCCGACGCCAGAGACTTGTGCTGCTTCATGGCCGTTGCGACTCTTCGCTCTACTGACAATGGCAGGGGACTACGCGCAATGATTTCGGCCATGCAAGGACGTTTTGCCAACCTCGGTATGGCGAAAAAACTGGGTATCGGGTTTGTGCTGGTTTTGCTTCTGACCGCGCTGGTGGCGGCCATCGGCGTTTGGTCCCTGCAAACCATCAGTCAGCGTTTCGACGGGCTGAAACAGATGTCTTCGCTCAACAGTGGCTTGCTCAAGGTGCGCCTGCTCGAGCAGGAATATGCCTTGCGGGGCGATCCGAAGACGGCCGATGCCCTGCGTAAGGGCGTCGACGGACTGGTTGCTCTGGCTGATCAGCTCAAAGCGCAGTCGGCGGCGAATGTGCCGGTCATGAATGATGTGCAGCAGTCGCTGGGCGCTTATCGTAAGGCGTTCGACGAGTTTGTGTCGTTGACTCAGGCCAAGGACCTGGCGCTGGAAATGGCCAGTTGGTCGGTGTCCAGTGTGGCCAACAATCTTGACGTATTGCAGGCCGGACTTGCCGACGACGGTGCTTATACCTTGAAGGACACCGAGGGCAAGGACGGCGCACAGTTCATCGAGCAGGCCAGTCAGGTCAGCCAGGTTTCGCGGTTGATGCTGCAAGCGATGAACGAAGCGCGGATTCGTCTCGATCAAAGCCGCAAGGGCGATGCCGACAGTGCTGGCAAGGGCAATATCGAACAGGCCGCACAAGCGCAGGCGCAGGCCGAAGAATTGAAAACCACGGTCAAGGACGAGGGCTATCTCACCGTGCTCAATGAAGTGTCCGGGCACATCGCCGGTTTCAACGACAAACTGGCCGAGTACACCGGGTTGCTCGCGCAGGAAAAAACCGTCTACGAGCAATTGCACCAGCGTGCCAACGAAGTGGTCGAGCGGGTGAATCAGGCGTATGTCGCTGAAGACGGCGCGATGCAGGCAGAACTGAAGAAAAACTCGCTGCTGATCATCGGCTCATCGGCGCTGGCATTGCTGGTGGGATTACTCGCCGCGTGGCTGATCACCCGACTTATCGTCGCGCCATTGCGCAGTGTGATTCAGGTCGCGCAGCAGATTGCCGCCGGCGACTTGAGTGCGACCGTGGCAGTGACCCGTCGCGACGAGATCGGTCAGTTGATGCTGGCGATGCAACAGATGGGCGCGGGTCTGAGTACCATCGTCAGTGGTTTGCAGGCGGGGATTGAGCAACTGGCCAGTTCGGCGCAATCGTTGTCGACGGTCACTGAGCAGACCAACCTTGAGGTCAGCAGCCAGAAGGAAGAAACCGAGCAGGTTGCCACGGCGATGAACCAGATGACCGCCACCGTTCACGACGTTGCACGCAACGCCGAAGAAGCGGCGCTGGCCGCGCAGACGGCGGATGACAAGGTCGAGAGTGGACAGCAGGTGGTGCGCCAGAGCATGGCGCGCATCGAGCAATTGGCTGACTCGGCGACGTCGGCCAGTTCGAGCATCGAAAGCCTTAGTGCGGAAATCCAGAATATCGGCACGGTGCTCGGGGTGATCAAGAGTGTTGCCGAACAGACCAATCTATTGGCGCTGAATGCGGCGATCGAGGCTGCGCGGGCCGGGGAGCAGGGCAGGGGCTTTGCGGTGGTGGCTGATGAGGTGCGTGCTTTGGCTCGGCGCACGCAGCAATCGACTGAGGAGATTGAACGGCTGGTCAGTGCTTTGCGCTTGGCGGCGCATTCGTCGGTGCAGCAGATTCAGAGCAGCGGCGAGTTGGTGAAGCTGGCGGTGAGTGATGCGTTGCAGACCGAGAGTGCGCTGGGGAGTATTGCGGCGGCGGTGTCGTTGATTCAGCAGATGAATCAGCAGATTGCGGCGGCGGCCGAGGAGCAGAGTTCGGTGGCGGAGGAGATCAATCGCAGTGTGACGAGTATTCGTGCGAGTGCGGATCAGTCGTCGATCGCGATGCGTGGGAATGCGGCTTCGAGTGTTGAGCTGGCCCAGTTGGGGGGGAGTTGCGCGGGATGGTTGGGCATTTTCGGCTTTGACGCTTTGACGCTTTGACGCTTTGACGCTTGGCGGCCTTTGGGCCGACCAGGCTCTTGGGGTTTTGGGGGGATATCCGTTGCTGCGGGTGTTGCTGATTAGGGTTCCGCCCTTACGGCGGGTCACTTTTTACAAACGCCTAAAAAGTAACCAAAAACGCTTGCTCCTACGTGCGGCCCGCTCGCTGGGGCTCGGGGTTCCTTCGCTCCGGGATCGATCCGGGCGCAGCGCCTACGGTTTGCTTCGCTGCACCTCCTCTCGCTGTGTTTGGCTGCGCCAAACGGTCGCTGCGCTCCCACGCCCGGATCAATCCCTCCACTCAGCCTTCCGACGTCGCCCGTGGATCAAGATCAAGAGCGGCAGCCGGGCTAACGCTCATCCTGTTGAGTGGTGAGAAGCTGATGCGGTTGCGAGGTGGGCGTTGCTTTTGCTTTTCTGTGGGAGCGAGTTTGCTCGCGAAGGCGGCCTGACAGCCGACCAATTTTCTATCTGATGTACTCAGCCCCAATGTAGGAGTGAGCCTGCTCGCGATGGCGGCCGGATAGCCGACCAATTTTCTATCGGATGTACTCAGTCCCAATGTAGGAGTGAGCCTGCTCGCGAAGGCGGCCGATAGCCGACCAATCCGCTATCGGATGTACTCAGTCCCAATGTGGGAGTGAGCCTGCTCGCGATGGCGGCCGGATAGCCGACCAACCTCTGTCAGATGTACTCAGCGCCCCTTGTGGGAGCGAGCTTGCTCGCGAAGGCGGCCGGATAGCCGACCAATCCGCTATCGGATGTACTCAGTCCCAATGTGGGAGTGAGCCTGCTCGCGATGGCGGCCGGATAGCCGACCAACCTCTGTCAGATGTACTCAGCCCCCTGTGGGAGCGAGCCTGCTCGCGAAGGCGGCCTGACAGCCGACCAATTTTCTATCGGATGTACTCAGTCCCAATGTAGGAGTGAGCCTGCTCGCGATGGCGGCCGGATAGCCGACCAACCTCTGTCAGATGTACTCAGCCCCCTTGTGGGAGCGAGCTTGCTCGCGATGGCGGCCTGATAGCCGACCAATTTTCTATCAGATGTACTCAGCCCCAATGTAAGAGTGAGCCTGCTCGCGATGGCGGCCTGATAGCCGACCAACCTCTGTCAGATGTACTCAGCCCCCTTGTGGGAGCGAGCCTGCTCGCGAAAGCGGCCTCACATTCACCGGTTTTCTATCAGGTTCACTCCCGCGAGCCCACAAAAAAGCCACCTTTCGGTGGCTTCTCTTCCAGCATCTGCAATCAGTCGTAAATCACTTTCTTTTTCCAGTCCGCATCGGCCTCGACATCTTTGAGGCCAGCGGTCAGTTGGTTTTCTTCACCTTCAACCGGTGCAATCTTGTCCATGACCTGGGCGTTCGCGCGGGCCAGGAGTTTTTCCAGGTATTGCAGTTGTTCTGCGTACATCTGCGGGTCCTGCTGTTTGCGCAGGTATTGCACGCCGCGTTCGAAGGCGAGGCGGGCCTGGCCGGGCTGGTTTTGTTGCAGGGACTGTTGGCCGAGGTTGTTGAAGAATTCGATGTGCAGCAGCACCAGAATGTGGCGGACTTCGCGGATCCAGTGCTTGGCTTCGTTCGGTGGCAGGAAACCATCGTGGGCGGCGCGGGTGATCTGGCCGTGGAGGGCTTCGAGCAGGAAGCGCACGTCTTTGGCTTTGGCTTCGGTCAGGATCGGTGCCGGTGGGTTGTTGACCGGGATCGATTCGCCTTGGGCGACGAGGGCGCTCAGTTCGGTGATGCGTGCTTTGGTGGTGGCGCTGGTTTTTTCCAGGTTCAGCAGGCGCTGGCAGACGTTCAGTTCCAGACGGGTCAGCAGCAGCTTGAGCGCCGGGGTCATGAACTGGCCGGGGAAGGTTTCGGTCAGTTCGCCGCAACGGCGCAGGCGGTCGTTGAGTTCGACCTTGGTGCGGGCCTTCTCCAGTTTGTTGTTCTCCACCACATGGTTCATGTAGCCAATGGCGATCAGAATTGCGATCCCGGCTACGACTAGCAGGGTGATCATGAGTGGTGTCACCGGTAAGACCTCTTTATAGGGTTCGCATGCGAGTGTAGTGGCTGGGCATTTAGTCGCCTAGCGCCGCTCGACGAGTTGGATCGGCAGGTTCAATCTGTATCGGCCGCACGCTGCTTATATGAATGCTGGCGCTGCGAGTGCAGATTGCCATCACTGTGGGTGGACTATAGCGTCTTGGCGAGTGGCGGAATATAGGCGTCAATCGTCGGGCGACGGAAAAGCCCGATTGCCGCCGTAAAGGTCGTCGAAGTCATTGATTTAAATAAATTTATATCAGGGGGTTGACGACCTCTCAATCCATCCATAGAATGCGCGCCACTTGCAGCGTAAAGCACACAGCGAAGCGCGGCAGGGAGTGAATGTTGTAGTGTGTCCCCTTCGTCTAGTGGCCTAGGACACCGCCCTTTCACGGCGGTAACAGGGGTTCGAGTCCCCTAGGGGACGCCAATGCGGGAATAGCTCAGTTGGTAGAGCACGACCTTGCCAAGGTCGGGGTCGCGAGTTCGAGTCTCGTTTCCCGCTCCAATTTTAAACAGCAGCGCTTTCGGGCGGTGCTGAGTGAAACCAGAGCCAAGTCTTCGGATGCGGATCTGGACACCGAAACACACACCATGTGTTCCGGGTAGCGTGTCCCCTTCGTCTAGTGGCCTAGGACACCGCCCTTTCACGGCGGTAACAGGGGTTCGAGTCCCCTAGGGGACGCCATTTGCGGGAATAGCTCAGTTGGTAGAGCACGACCTTGCCAAGGTCGGGGTCGCGAGTTCGAGTCTCGTTTCCCGCTCCAAATTCTAAAAACGCCGCTCAGTGAGCGGCGTTTTTATTAGTGAAAGTTGTAGCCTGTGTCCCCTTCGTCTAGTGGCCTAGGACACCGCCCTTTCACGGCGGTAACAGGGGTTCGAGTCCCCTAGGGGACGCCATTGCGGGAATAGCTCAGTTGGTAGAGCACGACCTTGCCAAGGTCGGGGTCGCGAGTTCGAGTCTCGTTTCCCGCTCCATATTCACAAAAACGCCGCTCAACAGAGCGGCGTTTTTGTATGCGCGCGATTTGTGGTTGTGTCATCTGTCATAAAGAAAAAGGCCCGCCGAAGCGATTCGGCGGGCCTTTTTGCGTTTTGCATCTGCTTACCAGGACAGCATCAGTCGGCCAGCAAACAGAATAAGCACCACGCCCATGGTGCGCTCGAACCAATGGCCCATGCGCATGAACAGCAGGCGAACCCGATTGCTTGAGAAGAACAGCGCGACCACGACAAACCACAATGCATTCACAAAGCACATCCACAGCCCGTAAAAGGCCTGGATCTGCAGGGGCGTGCTGGCGCTGATGATCGTGGTGAAGATGGCCAGGAAAAACAGCGTGGCCTTGGGGTTGGTTGCATTGGTCAGAAAACCGGTGCTGAAAGCTTTGAACAGCGTTTGTTCGACCACGGGCTCGTCCGCAGCTTTTTCACCTTCAACGGCCGATTTGGGTTTGCTGCGCAGCAGGCTGACGCCCAGATACAGGATGTAGGCACCGCCAATCACCTTGGCGACAGTCAGCAGCCACGGGGTGGTGTGCATCAATGCCCCGACACCCAACAACGTGTAGAGCACGTGCACGGAAATCCCCGCGCCGATACCCAGCGCCGTGCAGATCCCTACCAATCGGCCGAACCGTACGCTTTGGCGAATGGTGACTGCGAAGTCCGGGCCGGGAGCAACCACAGCCAGAAAGTGAATGGTTGCCAGCGCCAGAAACTCGCCCAGATAATTCGAATACATCTCAGCTCCAATAGGTCAGGGGTGAAGCATTGCCGCGATAGCCGACAAAAAAGGAAAGGCTCAAACGCGGATCGGCCACGCCCGGAGTCACCGAGTGCATGCGCCGCGAGTTGAACATGATGAAATCACCGGGTTGCGGTCGGACTTCGAGCGCAGGTGGGCCGAGCAGCGCTGGTTCAATGCCATAACTGTCGCCACGCATCTCGTCGAATTGATCCGGGGTGATGTCGTCGTCCCATATCTGCAACGCACCGCCCTCGGTCGGCATGTTCAGGTAGACGTTGCAGGCGAACTGCGCTTCCAGACTGCGGGCCTGGAAGCTGTCCGGAGCATCCTTGGCGAAGATGTCGTGATGGGCGAGGAAGCACACGCCGGGTTTCACCACGCGCGAAAGGCCGACATACATTTTCCGGCCGTAGAGGTTTTCCAGGTGCGCGCCGGCCGGCCAGGATTCGTCGAGCATGCAGCGCAAGGTGTCGATCGGTGAGGAGTAGGGCGCGCAGCGATTGCGCAGTTCAGCGATGTTGCTGGTGGCGCGTTCGAAGTAGTCCTCAATCAGCAGCGGCTGGTTTTCCGCCTCGTAAAATGCCATGCCGATGCGGCCGATACTCGGTGCGTTGATGTAACCCTCGAAGCCTGGAGCGAGAATCTTGTCGCCAATCTGAATGGCCAGCGGCTCAGGCAAAAAGCCTTTGACGCGGATGGCGAGGACTTCTTCGTTGGCCAGTTTTTTTATGCACGTCTCATCGAGACGCTCGACGTCTAGCATCATTTTTTAGGTCCATCTATCGATAGTCAACGGAACCTGCGAATGCGGTTCCCCGGCGTCGGACGCTGCGTGAAGCAGCGCCCGAAATGCTCAATCCACGTTGTAGTGGACGGACAACGTGCCTTTCTTCTGCGAAAGGGACGCGATCGTGACTGTGCCCAGATCCTTCAGGCTGCGTACGTGGGTGCCACCGCAGCCATAGGCGGGCAGTTCACCAAAACCGATTTCCCGCGCACCTTCGCGTAGCGAGGTCAGGCGGGGCAGGTCGTGTTCGATCCACTGGTCGATCCCGTGTTGAACGGTCTCTGCATCGACTTCCTGCGCGGTGTCGCCGGGTTTGAATTGCACTCGGCCTTCATCCGGCCAGTGATGGGCTTTGATCGGCATCCAGCCCAGCGCCTGGACGAAATGCCCGATCAGGTGCCCGGCCGAATGCATGCGCGTATTGAAGTGGCGGCGCTGTTCGTCGATGCGGATGCAGGTCATGCCCAGTTCCACCGGCCGGTCGACAAAATGAATGATCCGGTCCGGCTCCTGCACTACACGCAGTACCTGGCTTTCGCCGATCCAGCCGGTATCACACGGCTGACCACCGCCCTGCGGGTGAAACAGCGTGGCGCGCAAGACCACGGCGAATTCGTTCTCTTGGGGCGTGCAGTCGAGGACTTCCACATTGGCCTTGAGGTCATCACTATGGAAAAAGAGGCGAAGCGTCATATTCCATGCCCTTATTAAAGTTTCTTTTTTTATTATATGAATCGTGCAATAACGTGATAATCCGTTCAAACATCAAAGGACTTGTGCGCTGTGAGCATCAATCTGCCGCTACCGCTGCTTGGTGAAATGGCGATTTTCGTCAAGGTCGTCGAGACCGGTAGCTTCTCTGAAGCGGCTCGGCAGTTGGGTTCATCGCCGTCAGCGGTGAGTCGTAGTATTTCGCGTCTGGAAAAAGCCTTGGCCACGCGCCTGCTGCAGCGCACTACACGCAAACTGCGCTTGAGTGACGGTGGCGAAGAGGTGTTCAAACGCTGCCAGGAGATGGTCAGCGCGGCCAAGTCGGTGATGGAAATCAGCGGCCAGTTCACCCATGAAGCGGAAGGACTGGTGCGCGTCAGCGTGCCGAAAGCGGTGGGGCGCTTCGTGATTCATCCGCACATGCCCGAGTTCCTGCGGCGTTATCCCAAGGTCGATGTCGAGTTGTTGCTGGAGGATCGCCAGGTCGATTTGATCGACGACCATGTCGATCTGGCCATTCGCATCACCGATCGACCACCGGCCGGGCTGGTTGGCCGGCAGTTACTGACCATCGACCATTTGCTCTGTGCCACGCCGCAGTACCTGGCCGAGCACGGCGTACCGACTCACCCGCATGATCTGCTCAATCACAGTTGTATTTATCTGGGGGAAACCCCGAGTGATGCGCGCTGGAAATTCAAGAAGGGCAGTAAGGCGGTGACGGTAGGTGTCCGCGGTAGGTATGCCGCCAATCACACCGGTGTGCGGCTGGGCGCGGTGTTGCAGCACATCGGCATCGGCAGCCTGCCGTATTTCACCGCCCGTTACGCGCTTGAGCAAAAGTTGGTGGTGCAGGTGTTGCCGGACTGGACGTTCCTCGCGTCCTATCACGGCGGACTGTGGCTGCTGCATTCGCCGACGCGCTATCTGCCACCCAAGTTGCGGGTGTTCATCGACTATCTGGTGGAGTGCCTGCAGAAAGAGCCGACCTTGAGCAAGCCGGGCAAATCAGTGGGGGAAAGCAACGCGGCGATGGCGTATGAATTGCCCGAAAGTGAAGGGTTGTTGTAGCGCAAAGCAAAAGATCGCAGCCTTCGGCAGCTCCTACAGAGGATTGCGTGAGTCCACTGTGGGAGCTGCCGAAGGCTGCGATCTTTTGATCTTCAACCCACTGTTATATCAGTGCTTGCTGTCCTGAGCGGACATCGCCAGCAGTTGTTTTTCCTGGTTCCAGTCGAACGGTTCATCGTTCTGTTCGGCTTCGTAGCGACGTTCTTCCAGTGACTGATACAGGTCGATCTCTTCATCGGACAAGTAATGCAGGCAGTCGCCGGCGAAGAACCACAACAGATCGCGCGGGATCAGGTGGGCGATTTGTGGATAACGGCTAATCACTTGAGTCAGGATGTCCTGGCCCAGGTACTGGCTTTCGATCGGATCGATTGGCAGCGATGCCAGCAGTTCGTCGAAGCGCTCCAGGAACAAGGCATGGCTTTCTTCGGGAACCTGATCGGCCTCACCTACGGCGACCAGGATACTGCGCAGGTGGTCGAGCAAAACAAGATGATCGGCAACGACGTTGGACACGAGATAAGTCCTCAAGAGCAAAACGGGCGCGGGAGTATAAAGCTCCCGCGCCCTCTTGGACATGCCTGTCAGGATCAGCGGACTTTGCCCTCTGCCAGTTTCAGTTCCTCTTTGTCGAAGTCATCGACGTCGATCACCTTGCGTCGTGCGGCTTCGGCATCGCGCAGGCTCTGTGCTTCTCCCGGTTGCAACACCCCGGCCTCCAGCGCCGCATCGATGGCGTGTTCGCCCGCTACCGGTTTGACCTGACCGCTTTTCAGCGACGTGTGCAGTTTTTTGTGCAGTGGCTGCGCGGCATTCAGTAAATCACTGGCGTGTTGCAGCGCGCCGACGGCATCGTCTGCCGACTGCGGGCGATAGCAACCGGCAAGCAGTTCTTCCAGCGCCGGATCACCTTTGGCGCGACCAATCACGCCTGCCACTTCGGCACCGAGTTTGTCCGACGGGCCTTTGTGACGACGACCGAACGGGAACACGATGGCTCGCAGCAGGCAACCGAATACCTTGTTCGGGAAGTTGCGCAGCAATTCATCCAGCGCCCGTTCCGATTGGCCGAGGCTTTCTTCCATCGCCCAACGGAACAGTGGCTCCATGTACGCTGGCGAATCCAGATCGTGATAACGCTTGAGCGCGGCGGAGGCCAGATACAGGTTGCTCAACACATCACCCAGACGTGCCGACAGACGCTCGCGACGTTTCAGTTCGCCGCCCAGCAGCATCATGCTGAAGTCGGCGAGCATGGCGAACGCCGCTGCCTGACGGTTCAGTGCGCGGAAGTAGCCTTGGCTGATCTTGTCGCCCGGCGCGTGTTCGAAGTGGCCGAAACCGAGGTTCAACACCAGCGTACTGGCCGCATTGCTTACGGTGAAACCGATGTGTTTGAGCAGCAAACCATCGAACTCTTTCAGCGCCTGATCCTTGTCCTCACGACCGGCAAGGGCCATCTCCTTCAGCACGAATGGATGGCAACGAATCGCGCCCTGACCGAAGATCATCAGGTTGCGCGACAGGATGTTTGCACCTTCCACGGTGATGAAGATCGGCGCGCCGTTCCAGCTACGCCCGAGGTAGTTGTTCGGGCCCATGATGATCGCCTTGCCACCATGCACATCCATGGCGTGGCTGATGCACTCGCGGCCGCGTTCGGTGAGGTGATACTTGAGAATCGCCGAGAGCACCGACGGTTTCTCGCCCAGGTCCACTGCGTTGGCAGTGAGCATCCGCGCCGCGTCCATCATCCAGGCGTTGCCGCCGATGCGCGCCATGGCTTCCTGAATACCTTCGAAAGCCGACAGCGGTACATTGAATTGCTCACGAATCTGCGCGTACTGGCCGGTGACCAGGCTGGTGAATTTGGCCGCGCCAGTGCCGACTGCCGGCAACGAGATCGAACGGCCGACCGACAGGCAGTTCATCAGCATCATCCAGCCCTTGCCGAGCATCTCCTGACCGCCGATGAGGAAGTCCAGCGGAATAAACACGTCTTTGCCCGAGTTCGGGCCGTTCATGAACGCCGCGCCGAGTGGCAGGTGACGACGACCGATTTCCACCCCAGCGGTATCGGTCGGAATCAACGCGAGGCTGATGCCAAGGTCCTCCTTGTCGCCCAGCAGATGCTCCGGGTCGTAGGCCTTGAAAGCCAGGCCGAGGAGGGTCGCGACAGGACCGAGGGTGATGTAGCGTTTTTCCCAGTTCAGGCGCAGGCCGATGACTTCCTGACCTTCCCATTGGCCTTTGCAGATGATCCCGGTGTCGGGCATCGCACCGGCATCGGACCCGGCGAGCGGACCGGTGAGGGCGAAGCACGGGATGTCATCGCCCCGAGCCAGCCGTGGCAGGTAGTGATTGCGTTGTTCGTCGGTGCCGTAATGCAGCAGCAGTTCGGCCGGGCCGAGGGAGTTCGGCACCATCACGGTGGAGGCGAGGTCACCGCTACGGGTAGCGAGTTTCATCGCCACCTGCGAGTGGGCGTAAGCCGAGAAGCCTTTGCCGCCAAATTCTTTCGGGATGATCAGGGCGAAGAAACCGTGTTCCTTGATATGCGCCCAGGCTTCGGGTGGCAGGTCCATCGACTGGCCGATCTGCCAGTCAGTGACCATCGCGCAGAGTTCCTCGGTCGGGCCGTCAATGAACGCCTGTTCTTCCTCACTCAATTGCGCCTTGGGATAGGCCAGCAGCTTGTCCCAGTCCGGGCGGCCGCTGAACAGCTCACCGTCCCACCACACGGTGCCGGCGTCGATTGCGTCGCGTTCGGTCTGCGACATGGGTGGCAGGGTTTTCTGGAACCAGTTGAACAACGGCGCAGTGAAATGCTTGCGACGCAGGTCGGGCAGCAGCAGCGGGGCAGCGACCACCGCCAGCAGCACCCAGAACACCAGCAACAACCAGCCCGGCGCATGACTGAAAATACCCATCGCCAGCAGGTAGACTGCCACGATGCCCAACGCAGGCAGAGGTGAAATACGCCGGTGGGCGAGATACGCCACACCAACGATCAAAACCAGTATCCACAACAACAGCATATTCAGTCCTCCGTGAACCAAGGCAAATCGACCCTCCAGAGCTTAGACGGCATCTGTAAAACCGGGTGGTCAGACCAAGGTGATTGAAATCGTGGGAAACCCCGGATGGTTTTCGTAGGTTCGGTGGGCAACACGTGTGGGAAATCGTTCGCTGATCCCGCGTCTTTGCGTCCAAGTTTGGCCGAAACGTCGTTATCTCTGTGCTGACGCTGTCGCTAGACTCGGGGCTCACCCAGGAGATTGTCGTCATGCGCGAGTATCTGAGTCCCGGCCGCTTCATCGATAGTGACCACCCGGCAGTGGTGGAGTTCGCCGAACAACATCGGGGTGCCAGCCGCGATCCGCTCGAGCGGGCGATCAATCTTTATTACGCGGTGCGTGAGGCGGTGCGCTACAACCCCTACACCTTCAGTCGCGATCCGCAGACCTTGCGTGGCAGCTATGCGCTGACGACGGGGGAGAGTTATTGCGTGCCCAAAGCCACGCTGCTTGCCGGTTGTGCGCGGCATTGCGGGATCCCGGCGCGTATCGGTCTGGCCGACGTAAAAAATCACTTATCGACGCCACGTCTGCTTGAGTTGCTGAAAAGCGACATGTTCGCCATGCACGGGTACACCGAACTGTTCCTCAATGGACGCTGGGTCAAAGCCACACCGGCGTTCAATCAGAAGCTATGCGAATTGTTCAACGTTGCGCCGCTGGAGTTCGACGGTATCAATGACAGCGTTTTCCACCCGTTCAATCGCGACGGCGCGCAGCTCATGGAGTATCTGGTCGATCACGGCCAATTCGCCGATGTCCCGGAAACGTTCTTCTTCGAACATTTGCAAAAGTGCTATCCGCATCTGTTCACTGATCAGCAGCCGCAACGGCTGGGCGATATGCAGAGTGATTTGAGCCGTACCTGATCCGGCGTATGCTGCCTGCCCACTCATTTGAAAAGAGGCGGTCATGCTGAAGATCTGGGGACGGAAAAACTCATCGAATGTCAGGAAGCCATTGTGGGCGGCTGAAGAGCTTGGCCTAGCCTACGAGGCAATCGATGCCGGCGGCGCATTTGGAGTAGTCGACACTCCCGAGTACCGGGCGATGAACCCGAACGGTCGGGTGCCAGTGATCGAGGACGACGGTTTCGTGCTGTGGGAGTCCAACGCCATCGTCCGCTATCTGCTGGCCAGACATGCGCCCGACAGTCACTGGTATCCGGCGGATCCGCAAGCGCGAGCCATCGCTGACAAATGGATGGACTGGACCACTTCAAGTTTTGCCGGTCCCTTCCGCACGGTGTTCTGGGGCGTCTTGCGCACGCCGGCGGACAAGCAGGACTGGGCTGCGATCAACGCCGCGATCAAGGAATGCAATGAGTTGCTGAGCATGGCCGATCATGCCTTGGCCAGTCAGCCATATCTCTCTGGACAAGACATCGGCATGGGCGATATCCCGCTCGGCAGTTTCATTTATGCCTGGTTCGAGATGCCCATCGAACGCGCACCACAAGCGCATCTGCAAGCCTGGTATGAGCGCTTGAAGCAGCGTCCGGCTTACCAGAAAGCGGTTATGACCGCGTTGACTTAATACTTACTATCGACACACTTGACTGTACTTGTGCGGCGGCGGCAAGCACCATTGCGCTCTGGTGCTGCGGTTGTTTCCCTCGCCGCCCGCCCTTATTTATCCCTTTCTTCCCTTCTTGGTGCGTAAATCCGATATGAGTTCCGCTCTGTCCATCCGGCAGCTAACCAAAACCTACGGCAACGGGTTCCAGGCCTTGAGTGGTATCGATCTGGACGTCGCCGAAGGTGATTTTTTCGCCTTGCTCGGCCCTAACGGTGCCGGCAAATCCACGACCATCGGCATTCTCTCGACCCTGGTGAACAAGACCAGCGGCACGGTGAATATCTTCGGCCATGACCTGGACAAAAATCCTGCGCAGCTCAAGCGCTCGATTGGCGTGGTGCCCCAGGAATTCAACTTCAATCAGTTCGAAAAGACCTTCGACATCGTCGTGACCCAGGCCGGTTACTACGGCATTCCGGCGAAGATCGCCAAGGAACGCGCCGAGCAGTACCTCACCCAACTGGGCCTGTGGGACAAGCGCGATGTGCCGTCGCGTTCGCTGTCCGGGGGCATGAAGCGGCGTTTGATGATCGCCCGAGCGCTGGTGCACGAACCGCGTCTGCTGATCCTCGATGAACCGACCGCAGGCGTCGACATTGAGCTGCGTCGATCAATGTGGACGTTCCTCACCGAACTGAACCAGAAAGGCATCACCATCATCCTCACCACGCACTATCTGGAAGAGGCTGAGCAGTTGTGCCGCAACATCGGCATCATCGACCACGGCACCATCGTCGAGAACACCAGCATGAAACAGTTGCTGGGCCAGTTGCACGTGGAGACCTTCCTGCTGGACCTGAAAAACGACTTGAACGCCGCGCCGCAATTGCTCGGTTATCCGGCGCGATTGATCGACAGCCACACCCTGGAAGTTCAGGTCGACAAATCCATGGGCATCACGGCGTTGTTCACCCAGTTGGCGCAGCAGAACATCGAAGTGCTGAGCCTGCGTAACAAAACCAATCGCCTCGAGGAGCTGTTCGTGTCCCTGGTGGAGAAGAATCTGTCGAAGGTGGCGGTATGAGTTCCGAATTCCGTCCCAACCTCGTCGCCCTGCAGACCATTGTTTACCGCGAGGTCAAACGCTTCACGCGGATCTGGCCGCAGACGCTGCTGCCGCCAGCGATCACCATGGTTCTGTATTTCGTGATCTTCGGTAACCTGATCGGTCGGCAGATCGGCGACATGGGTGGCTTCACTTACATGGAGTACATCGTGCCGGGGCTGATCATGATGTCGGTGATCACCAACTCCTACGGCAACGTGGTCTCGAGTTTCTTCGGCAGCAAGTTCCAGCGTTCCATCGAAGAGCTGATGGTGTCGCCGGTGTCGCCGCACACGATTCTGATCGGTTTCACCATTGGCGGCGTGTTGCGTGGTCTGATGGTTGGCGTGATCGTGACCATTCTGTCGCTGTTCTTCACCCATTTGCAGGTACATCACCTCGGCGTGACCATTTTGGTGGTGGTACTGACGGCGACGATTTTCTCGCTGCTGGGCTTCATCAACGCGGTGTTCGCGCGCAACTTCGATGATATTTCTATCATCCCGACCTTTGTGCTGACACCGCTGACGTACCTGGGTGGGGTGTTTTACTCGATCACCTTGCTGCCGCCGTTCTGGCAGACCGTGTCGTTGGCCAACCCGGTGCTGCACATGGTCAACGCCTTCCGTTACGGCATTCTGGGTGTGTCGGATATCAAGATCGGCATTGCGATCACCTTCATGCTGGTGGCGACCGTTGTGCTGTATCTCGGATGTGCGCGGTTGCTGGTGAGTGGGCGCGGGATGCGTACCTGATCCAGAACCGCGTCGACTTCTTCGCGAGCAGGCTCGCTCCCACATTGGATCTATGTTGTGCTGAAGATCTTCTGTGGGAGCGAGCTTGCTCGCGAATGCAGACGCCACAAATCAGAACGGCCTCCCATTGCGGAGGCCGTTTTGCGTTCAGCGCATGCGACTCTTCTTGCGCCGCGCCCATTGCCGCGCCACCCACCAGCGCCAATACATCATCACAATGCAGTAGGCGAGGGCGCCGAGTACCAGTCCGACTACCACCGAGCCGAGCAGAAACGGCTGCCACAACGTCGACAACTCGCCGCTGATCCACTCCCAGGTCAGCTCGTCCGGTAGATGTCGGGCGGGCACATCCATCAAAAACGCCCCGGCCTGATAGGTGCAGAAGAACACCGCCGGCATGGTGATCGGATTGGTCAGCCAGACCAGGCTGACCGCAATCGGCATGTTGCCGCGCACCGTGACGGCGAGGGCGGCGGCCACCAGCATCTGCGCCGGGATCGGCAGGAACGCGGCGAACAGGCCAACCGCCATCGCCCGGGCGACCGAGTGACGATTGAGGTGCCAGAGGTTCGGGTCATGCAGCAACTTGCCGAGAAAGCGTAAGGATTTGTGTTCCCTGATGCTCGTCGGGTCGGGCATATAACGTTTGAATAAGCGCCGGGGCATAAGGCTTCTCGGTCGGTTAAGGCGGCAAGTATGTCTGGATTCTACGAAGCGCCCATTCAGACTTTGTGACAATTGTTGACGACGCGTGTAACCGACAACCGCTATGCCTAAGTGCGGGACTCTCAAGGACGGGCTTATGCGCACAGGTATGATGGCGCTCGCAGTCGGTCTGCTGGTCGCGGTTTTTATGCCGGCATTACCGCCGGTCTGGTTGATGCTGTTGTTGCCGGTCGTGGCTTTGATGCTGCTGCCGTTCCGCAGCTATCCGCTGGCGTTTTTGCTGTTTGGCTTCACGTGGGCCAGCGTCGGTGCGCAATGGGCGTTGAATGATCGTTTGCCGGCCGGGCTGGATGGCGAAACCCGGTGGGTTGAAGGGTGGGTCGTCGGTTTGCCGCAGAACAGCGACGGCGTGGTGCGCTTCGAATTGGCCGAGGCGCACTCGCGTCATGAAAAACTGCCATCGCTGATGCGGCTTGCCTGGTACGCCGGGCCGCCGGTCAACAGCGGCGAGCGTTGGCGTTTGGCGGTCAAGCTCAAGCGTCCCGGTGGATTGCGCAATCCCGAGGCCTTTGACTACGAGGCCTGGCTGCTGGCGCAACGTATTGGCGCCACCGGCACGATCAAGGACGGCCAGCGCTTGAGCGAAGCGCGTTGGGCCTGGCGTGACAGTATTCGCCAGCGTTTGCTGAGCGTGGATGCGCAGGGGCGAAACGGCGCATTGGCGGCGTTGGTGCTGGGTGACGGCTCGGGGCTCAGTCGTGAGGACTGGCAGACTCTGCAGGACACCGGCACCGTGCACTTGCTGGTGATTTCCGGTCAGCACATCGGATTGCTGGCGGCGCTGATGTATGGGCTGGTCGCCGGCATGGCGCGATATGGCCTGTGGCCGCTGCGCTGGCCGTGGCTGCCGTGGGCCTGTGGTCTGGGGTTCGCGGCAGCACTCGGTTATGGCCTGCTTGCCGGGTTCGACGTGCCAGTGCAGCGCGCCTGCGTGATGGTCGGACTGGTGCTGTTGTGGCGCCTGCGTTTTCGTCATCTTGGCGCAGGGTGGCCGTTGTTGCTGGCGTTCAACGCTGTGCTGTTGCTGGACCCGCTCGCCAGTTTGCGTCCGGGTCTGTGGCTCTCGTTTGCGGCGGTGGCGGTGCTGATCTTTACCTTTGGCGGCCGCTTGGGCGCGTGGCGCTGGTGGCAGACCTGGACGCGGGCGCAGTGGTTGATCGCGATCGGCTTATGTCCGGTGTTGCTGGCGCTGAACCTGCCGATCAGCCTCAGCGGGCCGCTGGCCAATTTGCTTGCGGTGCCTTGGGTCAGTCTTGCGGTGTTACCGCCGGCGCTGCTTGGAACCGTGTTGCTGCCTGTTCCTTTTGTCGGCGCCGGCCTGCTGTGGCTGGCCGGCGGTTTGATCGATGGGTTGTTTCACGCGCTGGCGACGATTGCCGGGCATTGGCCGGCGTGGATCGCACCCTCGATACCCGCTTGGGTCTGGGCCATTGGCAGCCTCGGCGCCGGGTTATTACTGTTGCCGCGCGGCGTGCCGCTGCGTCCACTGGGCTGGCCGTTGTTGTTGCTGCTGGTCGTGCCGCCACGCGATCAGATAGATGAAGGATTGGCCGATATCTGGCAGCTCGATGTCGGCCAAGGCTTGGCCATCCTGATCCGGACCCGCCATCACGCGTTGCTCTACGATGCGGGGCCGCGCTTTGGTGAGTTCGACCTCGGCGAGCGTGTGGTGCTGCCTTCATTGCGCAAACTCAGCGTGGAAAAACTCGATTTGATGCTGCTCAGCCATGCCGACGCCGATCACGCCGGCGGCGCTTTGGCGATCAGCCGGGGTTTGACCGTCGATCAGGTAGTCAGCGGTGACCCGGCGGGGCTGCCCGCGCAATTGAACGCCGAAGCCTGTGCAAGTGGCCAGCAATGGCAATGGGACGGCGTGCGTTTTCAACTCTGGCAGTGGGCGGACGCTGACGACAGCAATCAGCGTTCCTGTGTATTGCAGATCGAGGCCAATGGCGAGCGCCTGCTGTTGACCGGCGACATCGACAGCCATGCCGAGCGCGTGCTGCTCGACGGTCCACTGGCCGTGCCGACGCAATGGCTGCAATCGCCCCATCATGGCAGCCGCAGTTCATCGTCAATGGCGCTGCTCAACGTCTTGAAACCCGAGTCCGTGCTGATCTCTCGAGGTCATGGCAACTCATTTGGCCATCCACACCCGACCGTGCTGGCGCGTTATCGCAAACTGGGCCTGAATATTTACGACAGCGCCGAGCAGGGCGCCATTCATCTGCAACTGGGCACCTTCCGGGCACCACGCACGATGCGTCATCAGCGGCGTTTCTGGCGTGATCCGCCCGCACTGGCCCGCTGATCGGGACGTAGGTAAATGGGGCGGCACGGTCGTCGGGGTGGCGGGTCTTAATCGTGGATCGGTATGGTAAAGTGGCGCACTTTTTCGAGGGGACTGTCACTGTGTGGGAATTGGTCAAATCCGGCGGCTGGATGATGTTGCCGATCATTCTGAGCTCCATCGCGGCCATGGCGATCGTCGCCGAGCGCCTGTGGACCCTGCGCGCCAGTCGCGTTACCCCCGAGCATCTGCTGGGCCAGGTCTGGGTCTGGATCAAGGACAAGCAGCTCAATAAAGAAAAACTCAAGGAATTGCGCGCCAATTCGCCACTGGGGGAAATCCTCGCGGCGGGCCTGGCCAACTCCAAACATGGTCGCGAGATCATGAAAGAGTGCATCGAAGAGGCCGCCGCCCGGGTCATTCATGAACTCGAGCGCTACATCAATGCTCTTGGCACTATCGCAGCCATGGCGCCATTACTGGGTCTGCTTGGCACCGTGCTGGGCATGATCGATATCTTCAGCGCGTTCACCGGCTCCGGCATGACCACCAATGCCTCGGTGTTGGCGGGCGGTATTTCCAAGGCGCTGATCACCACCGCTGCGGGCCTGATGGTCGGTATTCCGGCGGTGTTCTTCCACCGTTTCCTGCAACGCCGCATCGATGAATTGGTGGTGGGCATGGAGCAGGAAGCGATCAAGCTGGTTGAAGTGGTGCAGGGCGATCGTGACGTCGACCTGGCCGAGGGCCGCGCGTGAAGTTCCGTCGCAAACCCCGGGAAACCGTGGACATCAACCTCGCGTCGCTGATCGACGTGGTGTTCATTCTGCTGCTGTTTTTCGTCGTGACCACCACGTTCACTCGCGAAACCCAGTTGCGTGTTGACCTGCCGGAAGCGGTCAGCGGCTCCCCGGCCGAAGACCAGCAAGTCAAGCAGATCGACGTGGCCATCAGCGCCGAAGGCGTGTTTTCGGTGAACAACAAGATTCTGCCGAAGAACGACCTGGCGACCCTGATGGAAGCCATGCAGAAAGAGTCCAACGGCGACACCAACATGCCGTTGTCGATCAGTGCCGATGGCAAGACTCAGCATCAATCCGTGATCACCGCCATGGATGCGGCCGGCAAGCTCGGTTTCAGCCATCTGCGCATGACCACGGTCGAGGCGGCGCCCAAATCCTGATGAGCCTGTCCGATCGCTTGCTCGCCGCGTGGTATCAGGGGCACCCGGCCCTGACGCTGCTGCGGCCGCTGGAAATGCTCTATCGCCGCGTGGTGGTGGGTAAGCGCCAGCGCTTTCTTGCCGGTGAAGGTCAGATCTACCAGCCATCGGTGCCGTTGATCGTGGTCGGCAACATCACCGTCGGTGGCACCGGCAAGACGCCGATGATTCTCTGGTTGATCGAACATTGCCGGCGCAGCGGTTTGCGCGTCGGCGTGGTCAGCCGTGGTTACGGCGCCAAACCGCCGCAACTGCCGTGGCGCGTTGCGGCCGAGCAAACCGCTGACATCGCCGGTGACGAACCGTTGCTGATCGTCCAGCGCACCGGCGTGCCGCTGATGATCGATCCGGATCGCAGCGCAGCGGTCAAAGCCTTGCTCGCCAGCGAACCGCTGGACCTGATTCTGTCCGATGACGGTATGCAGCATTACCGTCTGGCGCGGGATCTGGAGCTGGTGCTGATCGACGCCGCGCGCGGTCTCGGTAACAAACGCTGCTTGCCGGCAGGGCCGTTGCGTGAGCCGATCGAGCGTCTGCAAAGCGTCGACGGTGTGCTGTTCAATGGTGCCACCGAGGATCGCGATGACGGTTTCGCTTTCCATCTGCAACCGACTGCGCTGATCAATCTACGCAGCGGCGAGCGCAAGTCACTCGATCATTTTCCGCCAGGCCAGGCCGTGCACGCGGTCGCCGGGATCGGCAATCCGCAACGTTTCTTCAATACCCTCGAAGCGCTAGACTGGCGAGCAGTCCCCCATGCGTTTGCCGACCACGCCCAATACAGCGTGCAGGCGTTGAATTTCACACCGTCATTGCCGTTGGTGATGACCGAAAAGGACGCGGTGAAGTGCCGTGCCTTTGCGGCTGACGACTGGTGGTATCTGGCGGTCGATGCGCTGCCGTCGCCGGCCTTTGTGGCCTGGTTCGACACGCAACTGATGCGCCTGTTGCCGGATCGTCTTTTGCCTTAACTCTTTACTCAGGGAATGTTCATGGACACCAAATTGCTCGATATCCTCGCGTGCCCGATCTGCAAAGGCCCGCTCAAGCTCAGCGCCGACAAGAGCGAACTGATCAGCAAGGGCGCCGGTCTGGCGTACCCGATCCGCGATGGCATCCCGGTCATGCTCGAAAGCGAAGCCCGCACCCTGACCACCGACGAGCGTCTGGATAAATGACCACTGCCTTCACCGTTGTCATCCCGTCGCGTTTCGCCTCGACCCGCCTGCCCGGCAAACCGCTGCTCGACATCGCCGGCAAGCCGATGATCCAGCACGTCTGGGAACAGGCGAGCAAAAGCAGCGCCAGCCGTGTGGTCGTCGCGACTGACGATGCGCGCATCGTCGAGGCCTGCAAGGCTTTTGGTGCCGAAGTGGTGCTGACCCGTGAAGATCACAATTCCGGCACCGATCGTCTGGCCGAAGTCGCGGCGAAACTGGGTCTTGAATCCGACGCGATCGTGGTCAACGTGCAGGGTGACGAGCCGCTGATTCCGCCGAGCGTGATCGATCAGGTCGCCGCCAATCTGGCTGCCCACACCGAAGCGCGCATGGCCACGCTGGCCGAGCCGATCGAGGACGTGGAAACCCTGTTCAATCCGAACGTGGTCAAAGTCGTCAGTGATCTCAACGGTCTGGCGCTGACCTTCAGCCGCGCGACTTTGCCATGGGCGCGCGATGCGTTTGCCAAGAGTCGCGAGCAATTGCCCGAAGGCGTGCCGTACCGTCGTCACATAGGCATTTATGCCTACCGCGCCGGTTTCCTCCAGGACTTTGTGAGCTGGGGCCCATGCTGGCTGGAAAACACTGAATCCCTCGAGCAACTGCGTGCTCTGTGGCACGGTGTGCGAATTCATGTCGCCGACGCGCTGATCGCACCGCCGACTGGCGTTGACACGGCCGAAGACCTCGAGCGCGTTCGTCGCCTGCTGGAGGCCTGATGCGCGTTCTGTTTGTGTGCCTGGGCAACATTTGCCGTTCGCCCACGGCCGAAGGCGTATTGCGTCACAAACTGCGTGAAGCAGGGCTGGCGGATCAGGTCGAAGTGGCCTCCGCCGGCACCGGTGACTGGCACGTCGGCAACCCGCCGGACAAGCGCAGCCAGGCCGCCGCCAAAGTGCGTGGCTATGACCTGTCGGCGCAACGCGCGCAGCAGGTCAGCCGTGCCGATTTCGCCAGTTACGACCTGATCCTGGCCATGGACAACAGCAACCTGCGCAACCTCAAGGCGTTGCAGCCGTCCACCGGCAAAGCCGAGCTGGACCTGTTTTTGCGCCGTTATGCCGGGGTGGTAGATGAAGTGCCGGATCCGTATTACGACGGCGATCAGGGTTTCGAGCAAGTGCTGGATCTGATCGAAGCAGCCTGTGACCAATTGTTGATCGAAGTGAAGGGCCGGTTATGAGTTTGCAGGTGCAACCGCAGGTTTCCCTGAAACCGTTCAACAGTTTTGGCGTGGATGTGCGCGCGCAACTGTTCGCCGAAGCCCACAGCGATGCCGATGTCCGTGAAGCGCTGGCCTACGCCACCGCGCACGATATGCCGTTGCTGGTGATTGGCGGCGGCAGCAACTTGCTGCTGACCGCCGACATTGCCGCGCTGGTGCTGCGCATGGCGACACGCGGGATCCGCGTGATCAGCGATGACGGCAACCGTGTGGTGATCGAGGCGGAAGCGGGCGAGCCGTGGCATCCGTTTGTGCAGCACACGTTGGCGCAAGGATTCTCCGGGCTGGAAAACCTCAGCCTTATTCCCGGTACGGTTGGCGCTGCGCCGATGCAGAACATCGGTGCCTACGGCGTCGAGATCAAGGATGTGTTTGCCGGCCTCACCGCGCTGGATCGCCAGACCGGCGAGCTGCGCGATTTCACCCTCGAAGAATGCAACTTCGCCTACCGCGACAGCTTGTTCAAGCAGCAGCCGGGGCGTTGGCTGATTCTGCGCGTGCGCTTTGCACTCGACCGCATTGCGCATTTGCATCTGGAATACGGCCCGGTGCGTCAGCGCCTGACCGAGCAGGGCATCGAGCAGCCGACGCCTACCGACGTCAGCCGTGCGATTTGCAGTATCCGCAGCGAAAAACTGCCGGATCCGGCGGTGCTCGGAAATGCCGGCAGCTTCTTCAAGAATCCGCTGGTGTCGGCGGCCATCGTCGCGAAGATCAAGGAACAGCATCCGGATGTGGTCGCCTACGCGCAGCCGAACGGACAAATGAAGCTCGCGGCAGGCTGGCTGATCGAGCGTGCCGGCTGGAAAGGTTTCCGTGAAGCCGATGCCGGCGTGCATAAATTTCAAGCGCTGGTGCTGGTCAACTACGGCGCGGCAACCGGGCTGCAACTGCTCGATCTGGCGCAACGCATCCAGAAAGACATTGCCGAACGTTTCAATGTCGACCTGGAGATGGAGCCTAATCGCTATTGAGGCTACGCTTTCAAAGCGCCATCCAAAGCCCTGCACTGATAAAAAGTGCAGGGCTTTTTTGTTAACGCTGGGTTAACTTAGCGAGCTAACGATAACCGTCATTTGCTCCACCAAAGGCCCGGTGCAGACGTTCGCGTCGGCACAAGAGAGCCTGATTAGCCTGAGTCGATCTGCGTGAACCACCGCCGATTCAACGGCGGCAGATTGCTCGACCCCATAACCACTACAAATATGCGGGCGTGCCCATGATTACCCTGAAACTCAACGGTCAAGACCATCCTCTCGATGTCACCGAAGACATGCCGCTGTTGTGGGCGATTCGTGATGTCGCCGGTTATAACGGCACCAAGTTCGGCTGCGGCATGGGGTTGTGCGGCGCCTGCACCATTCATATCGACGGCTTGCCGGCGCGCAGTTGCATCACGCCGATCGGTTCGGTGGTCGGCCAGAACGTCACCACCATCGACAACCTGCACGCCGACCCTGTGGGGCAGGTGGTACAGCAAGTCTGGCTCGACACCGCTGTAGCGCAATGCGGATTCTGTCAGGGCGGGCAGATCATGTCGGCTACCGCGTTGCTCAAGACCAACCCGAACCCGAGCGACGAGCAGATCGAAGAAGCCATGGTCGGTAACATTTGCCGCTGCGGCACCTACAACCGGATCAAGACCGCGATCCGCCAGGCTTCCACTCACTTGAAGGAGGCCAAGGCATGAGTCGCCTTCCGAATGATTTCGCCCTGAGCAATCTCAGCCGTCGCGGTTTCCTCAAAGGCGTCGGCGCCACCGGCGCGCTGGTGTTGGCCGCCAGTTGGGGTTGGCAGGATGCGTTGGCTGAAGACAAACCGAAGCAATTCGGCGCCGATGGCATGCCCAATGGCTGGATCGACGATCCGAAGGTCTACGTCAGCATTGCCGCTGACGGCACGGTCACTGTGGTGTGTAACCGTTCCGAGATGGGCCAGGGCGTGCGCACCAGTCTGACCATGGTTGTTGCTGATGAACTGGAAGCCGATTGGGCGCGCGTCAAAGTGCAGCAGGCGCCGGGTGATGAAGTGCGCTTCGGCAACCAGGACACCGACGGTTCGCGCAGCATGCGCCATTGGTATGAACCAATGCGGCGTTGCGGTGCGGCGGCGCGAACCATGCTTGAACAGGCCGCCGCTGCGCAGTGGAAAGTGCCGGTCGGTGAATGCCACGCGCAACTGCACAAAGTCATTCACAAACCGTCTGGCCGTGAGCTGGGCTATGGCGAACTGGCCGCCGCAGCCAGTGCGTTGCCGGTACCGACGCGTGACAGCCTGCGCCTCAAGCAGCCGTCGGAGTTTCGCTACATCGGCAAGGAAGGTACGAAAGCCATCGATGGCGCAGACATCGTCAACGGTCGTGCGGTGTACGGCGCCGATGTGCATTTCGACGGCATGTTGTACGCAACTATCGCCCGTCCGGCGGTGTACGGCGGCAAGGTCAAATCGCTGGATGACAGCGCTGCGCTGAAAGTCCCCGGTGTGCTCAAAGTGCTGCAGATCGAAAGCCGTCCGCTGCCTTCCGAGTTTCAGCCACTGGGTGGTGTGGCCGTGGTCGCCAGCAATACCTGGGCCGCGATCAAGGGCCGTGAAGCGTTGAAAATCGAATGGGATGACGGCCCGAACGCCAGTTATGACTCGATCGCCTATCGCAAAGAGCTTGAAGCCGCCTCGCTGAAACCCGGCAAAGTGGTGCGCAACACCGGCGATATAGACAAGGCCCTGAGTGGTGCTGCGAGTACGCTTGAAGCATCCTACTACCTGCCGCATCTGGCCCAGGCACCGATGGAGCCAATGGTTGCCATCGCTCGCTACAAGGACGGCGTTTGCGAAGCGTGGGCACCGAGTCAGGCGCCGCAAGTCACTCGTGAGCGCATTGCCGAGCGTCTTGGACTGCCGTTCGACAATGTCACGTTCAATGTCACCTTGCTTGGCGGTGGTTTTGGTCGCAAGTCGAAACCGGATTTCGTCGTCGAAGCGGCGATTCTCGCCAAAGAGTTCCCCGGCAAAGCCGTACGGGTGCAGTGGACGCGTGAAGATGACATCCACAACTCGTATTTCCACACCGTGTCCGCCGAGTATCTGAAGGCTGGCGTGGGCAAGGACGGCATGCCATCCGGCTGGTTGCATCGCACCGTGGCGCCGAGCATCACCGCGCTGTTCGCGCCGGGGATGAACCATGAAGCGGCTTTCGAACTGGGCATGGGTTTCACCAACATGGCCTACGCGATTCCCAACGTACGCCTGGAAAACCCCGAGGCGACCGTGCACACACGGGTTGGCTGGTATCGCTCGGTGTCGAACATTCCTCATGGTTTTGCCATCCAGAGTTTCGTCGATGAGCTGGCGCACAAGGCTGGCGAGGATCCGCTCAAGTACCAGGTCAAACTGCTCGGTCCGGATCGGCAGATCGATCCACGCACCTTGAGCGAAGAGTGGAACTATGGCGAATCGCCCGAGCGGTATCCGATCGATACCGGGCGCATGCGCACCGTGCTGGAAACCGCCGCGAAAGCAGCCGGTTGGGGGCGCAAACTGCCGAAGGGCCGTGGTCTGGGTCTGGCGGTGCATTACAGCTTCGTCACGTACGTGGCGGCGGTGATCGAAGTCGAGGTCAAGGACGACGGTACGCTGATCGTGCACAAGGCCGATATTGCCGTGGATTGCGGGCCGCAGATCAACCCTGAACGTATCCGTTCGCAGTTCGAAGGCGCCTGCGTGATGGGCCTGGGCAACGCAGTACTGGGCGAAATCAGCTTCAAGGACGGCAAGGTCCAGCAGGACAACTTCCACATGTACGAAGTGGCGCGCATGTCGCTGGCGCCGAAAGAAGTTGCCGTGCATCTGGTGACGCCGCCGGGCGACGTGCCGTTGGGCGGTGTCGGCGAACCGGGCGTGCCGCCGATTGCTCCGGCCTTGTGTAACGCGATCTTTGCCGCTACTGGCAAGCGCATCCGTAATCTGCCGGTGCGTTACCAGTTGCAGGGCTGGCAGAAGGCAGAGGCGTAATGGACAGCGTCGACCTCAATGTCCTGCGCAGCGTCCTCGAATGGCGCCGCGCCGGACAGCGGGTGGTGCTGTTCAGCGTGGTGCAGACCTGGGGCACGGCGCCCCGGGCGCCCGGTGCCATGCTCGCCTTGCGTGAGGATGGCGTGGTGATCGGTTCGGTGTCGGGCGGGTGCGTCGAGGATGATTTGATCGCCCGCCTGCACGACGGCCGCATCGCCACCGATGGGCCGCCGGTACAGTTGATTACCTATGGCGTTACACGCGAGGAGGCGGCGCGCTTTGGCTTGCCTTGTGGCGGCACGTTGCGCCTGACTGAAGAACGGATCGGCGATCCCGCGTGGGTTGCCGAGTTGCTCGCGCGGTGCGAAGCACACGAGATCGTTGCCCGTGAGTTGAACATTGAAACCGGTGAAGTGCTTCTGTCGCCGGCCAGCAAGTCTGACTCGCTGGAGTTCGACGGCAAAACCCTGCGCGCAATCTACGGCCCGCGTTGGCGTCTATTGTTGATCGGCGCCGGGCAGTTGTCGCGCTACGTGGCGGATATGGCGCGCCTGCTGGATTTCGAAGTACTGATCTGCGATCCGCGCAGCGAATTCGTCTACGGCTGGGAAGAGCATCACGGGCGTTTCGTCTCGGGCATGCCGGATGAGGCGGTGTTGAGTATCCAGACCGACGAACGTACGGCGATTGTCGCGTTGACCCACGATCCGCGTCTGGACGACATGGCGCTGCTCACGGCGCTGGATTCTCCGGCCTTCTATGTCGGCGCTCTCGGCTCTCGGGTTAACAGCCGGAAGCGTCGGGAGAATCTGGCTCAGCTAGGCTTGTCGGTGCAGGCGATCGATCGGCTGCACGGGCCGATCGGTTTGCACATCGGCAGTCATTCGCCAGCGGAAATTGCTTTGTCCCTGTTGGCGGAAATCGTCGCGATCAAGAACGGCGTCGAGTTGAAGCAGAAGAAAACTTTGGAGGACGCATGAGTCGATCCATTGCAGTGATTGTGCTGGCGGCGGGTGAGGGCAGTCGTTTTCGCCAGGTGGCAGGTGCTGATAAGGACAAGTTGCTGGCGGACTGCACCGGGCGTGATGGCGCGGTGCGTTCGGTGATTGAGCAGGTGCTGTTGAATCTGCCGGTCAGTCTCGACAAGCGTGTGCTGGTGACGACTGAAGCGCGGCCGCAAGCGATGCGCATGGCGCAGGCCTATGGCTGTGACGTGGTCTCGATTGAATCGACCGGGATGGGTGACAGCATTGCCGCTGGCGTCGCGGCATGCCCTGAGGCAGATGGCTGGTTGATTGTGCTGGGTGATATGCCGTTTATCTTGCCGTCGAGTATTGAGCGGGTGGTCGCGGCCATTGCCGATGATGCAGTGAGCGTGCCGGTGCAGGAAGGGGAGTTTGGTCATCCTGTGGGGTTTGGGCGGTCGTTTAGTGCGGGGTTGCAGGCGTTGAGTGGCGATCGAGGGGCCAGACCATTGTTCAAACAGGGCAGGGTGGTTGAGGTGACGGTGGATGATCCTGGGGTGTTGTGGGATATCGATGTGCCGGAGGCTTTGGTTTTTACTTCGTCTTGAGAGCTGCGTAAATTCCTGAGAGCCCCTCACCCTAACGCTCTCCCAGAGGGAGAGGGGACTGACCGAGGTGTTCTTTCGAGGTACACCGACCTGAAACTTCGAGTCGAACTCCGGCCTTGAAACACACGGAGATCGGCTCCCTTTCCCCCTCGCCCCCTGGGGAGAGGGCTGGGGTGAGGGGGTTGATCTAGAGTCCAGCACAAAAAATCGAGGCATAAAAAAACCCCGCCTGAATAATCGGGCGGGGCTTTTTATTGGCTTTGGAAATTACACGAGTGGTTTAGGCTCGTGTTCTTTTTCCTCGGCCTCTTGGTGCTGCTCGACCGCGTCTTGAACGGAGCGTGGTGCTTCTGCAATCACCGACTCAACCACAGCTTCTTCAGTCACCGGGGCAGGAGCTGCCTCGACCACTTCAGCAACCACGGCTGGCTCGGCAGCGACTGGCGCAGCAGCGGCAGCCAATTCGGCTTCCTTCTGCAGACGCTCTTCTTCACGCTTGCGACGACGCACTTCACGTGGGTCGTTTGGCGCGCGGCCGCTTGGCGTCAGAGCGCTGACCGGTGCTGGAGCTTCAACCACCGGGGCTGGCGCTTCGGTCACCACGGGTGCTTCGACAACCGCTGCTTCAACGACAGGTGCTGGTTCGGCAGCCTTACGTTCTTCAAACACTGGGGTTTCAAACACTGGCGCTTCAACAACCGGTGCTTCCACCACTGGCGCTGGGGTTTCAGCAACAGTCGGTTCGGCAACCCAGTTGAAGGCAGTCTGCTCTTCGCGAACTTCACGCACGGTTTCGGTTACGGTTTCTGCGACGGTTTCAACCACCGGCTCCGCAGCCACAACTGGCGCTGGCTCTACCTGAGGCAGGGTCTCTTGAACTGGAGCCACTTCGACTTCCGGAGCAGCAACCACTTCTACTGGAGTAGTCGCTTCAACAACCGGCGCTTCCACTGGAGCGGTTTCCTGAACAGCCGCGGTGGCGCGTTCAGCTTGCTCGTGGGCTTGAGCTTCAGCCGGTGCACTGATCACGGTGCTGGCAACAGCGGCGGTCACAGCCAGGCCAGCAGCCAGATCGGCGGTGCTTGGCGCTTCAGCGTTTTCGCCGGCTTCGGATTCTTCCGAACCTTCGATCACGTTGCCGTTGGCATCACGCTGACGCTCACGACGGTTGCTGCGACGACGCTGACCGCGCGAACGACGACGTGGGCGATCGCCTTCGGCGTTCTCCGAACCGTCTTCCGGCAGTTGCTCTTCGTTGGTGTTCACTTCTTCTTCAGCGACGGCAGCAGCGGCCTGTTCGGCACGCGGTTGACGCTCTTCACGTGGCGGACGCGGTGCGCGTTCTTCACGTGGCTGACGGGTCGGGCGTTCTTCAGCGGTAACGGCAACGTCAGCTACAGCGGCTGGAACGGCGTCCAGTGGCTCGCGCAGTTCACGCACACGCTCTTCACGCTCGCCGCGTGGCTTGCGGTCTTCGCGCGGCGCACGTGGTGCACGTTCTTCACGTGGAGCGCGTGGTGCACGTTCTTCGCGGGCAACTGGCGCTTCGGTACGAGCTTCACGTGGTTCGCGGACTTCACGGGCTTCACGTGGCGCGCGCTCTTCGCGCGGCTCGCGTGGCGCACGTTCTTCACGTGGAGCACGTTCTTCGCGTGGCTTGCGTTCTTCATCGCGGCGACCATTACGGTTGCGGCTCTGCTGACGACCGTTGCGACGCTCTTCGTTACGGGCCGGACGTTCGGCGGCTGGTTTTTCAACCACAACCGGAGCGGCTGGCTCTTCTTTGGTGGCGAACAGGCTGACCAGCGATTTCACCAGGCCTTTGAACAGGCTTGGCTCTGGTGCAGCGACTGGAGCCGGTGCAGCAGCGGCCGGGGCGGCGACTTCGGTCGGAACCGGAGCGTTGGCACGGGCCGGAGCAGTCTTGACCGCGGCTTCCTGGCGAACCAGGGTGCGGGTCGCAGCGGCTGGCTGAACTTCTTCGACTTCAGCAGCGGCAGCAGCGATTTCGTAGCTGGACTGGTTGGTCGCGGCTTCCGGGCTGTCGTCACGCAGACGCTGAACTTCGAAATGCGGGGTTTCGAGGTGGTCGTTCGGCAGAATGATGATGCGGGCACGGGTGCGCAGTTCGATCTTGGTGATCGAGTTGCGTTTTTCGTTGAGCAGGAACGCAGCGACCGGGATCGGCACCTGGGCGCGCACTTCGGCGGTGCGGTCTTTCAGGGCTTCTTCTTCGATCAGGCGCAGGATCGCCAGCGACAGCGATTCAACGTCACGGATGATGCCGGTGCCGTTGCAACGCGGGCAAACGATGCCGCTGCTTTCGCCCAGCGATGGACGCAGGCGCTGACGGGACATTTCCAGCAGGCCGAAGCGCGAGATGCGGCCGATCTGCACGCGAGCGCGGTCGGCTTCCAGGCATTCGCGGACTTTTTCTTCCACGGCGCGCTGGTTCTTGGCAGGGGTCATGTCGATGAAGTCGATGACGATCAGGCCGCCGATGTCGCGCAGGCGCAACTGACGGGCGATTTCTTCGGCAGCTTCAAGGTTGGTCTGCAGAGCGGTTTCTTCGATGTCGCTGCCTTTGGTGGCGCGCGCCGAGTTGATGTCGATCGACACCAGGGCTTCGGTCGGATCGATAACGATGGAACCACCGGAAGGCAGTTCAACGACGCGCTGGAAAGCGGTCTCGATCTGGCTTTCGATCTGGAAACGGTTGAACAGCGGTACGCTGTCTTCGTACAGCTTGATCTTGCTGGCGTACTGCGGCATCACCTGGCGGATGAAGGTCAGGGCTTCGTCCTGGGCTTCAACGCTGTCGATCAGCACTTCGCCGATGTCCTGGCGCAGGTAATCGCGGATGGCGCGGATGATCACGTTGCTTTCCTGGTAGATCAGGAATGGCGCGGAGCGATCCAGCGAGGCTTCTTTGATGGCGGTCCACAGTTGCAGCAGGTAGTCGAGGTCCCACTGCATTTCTTCGCTGCTGCGGCCAAGGCCGGCAGTGCGCACGATCAGACCCATGTCGGCTGGTGCGACCAGACCGTTCAGCGCTTCGCGCAGTTCATTGCGCTCTTCGCCTTCGATGCGACGGGAGATACCGCCGGCACGCGGGTTGTTCGGCATCAGCACGAGGTAACGACCGGCCAGGCTGATGAAGGTGGTCAGGGCTGCGCCCTTGTTGCCACGTTCTTCTTTTTCGACCTGAACGATGACTTCCTGGCCTTCGCTCAGGACGTCCTTGATATTGACGCGGCCTTCAGGGGCTTTCTTGAAGTATTCGCGGGAGATTTCTTTGAGTGGCAGGAAGCCGTGGCGCTCGGAGCCGAAATCGACAAAGGCAGCCTCAAGGCTTGGTTCGATGCGAGTGATGCGGCCTTTATAGATGTTGGCCTTCTTCTGCTCGCGTGCACCGGATTCGATGTCCAGGTCGTAGAGGCGTTGGCCATCTACCAGTGCAACACGCAACTCTTCGGGTTGAGTTGCGTTAATCAGCATTCTTTTCATGTAGTACCGTCGGTTTCCGGGCTGCCGGAAACGGCGTTCGGCACACACGACTTCTCACGGTCGGTGTCAGGTGCGTCGGGAGTGGTTGGCCATTCCCGTGTCCAGCGATATGCGGCCAATTGGGCCGATATAGCGACGTACGCGTCCTGCTTGCTGTGGCTACTTAAGCACTCAGTCAGGAGGAGGAATCAACCAGCGGCTGTGGACGAGATGAAGCGTCTTGATAAAGCCTATTGCTACACAGTCCAGCGGTTGTGCATCTCCACCCTACACGTATCCCTGATAATTCGGGTGCTGCCGCGCGCAGAATCCGCAGCGGGTTGGCATTTACCGTGAGCTCCGAAAGGGGAGGTCACGCATCATGGCTAATTCAGGCGTTGTTTCCGAAGCATTCGCTCGGGGTCATCTGCAGCTGACTGCACTTTGTGAACTGGCCTTGAATGTGTGCCTGTCAGGCGAGTAAAAACTCTGCTCGACGGTGTAATTCAGGCCTCATGTCACCTGCGCTTGTTACAACTGAAAACTCCACCGTTACGTAGCGAAAGCCCCGTAGGACGGCCTCGCGTCCTGGTGAATTGCGTTGGTCAGGGCCGGTTTTTGACCGTGGTTCCTCTGTCCAGGCCGCTTTTGGCGGCGTTCGCGACTATAGCAGCAATGATTAAGTGCTTCAATTCCATAAAAATTGTTATCATCCGCGGCATGACAACTACTGCCCCTTCGACTCCAGGCGTTCAATTGCTTGAAGTCTCGCCGGAGTATGCCGGCCAACGAATCGACAACTTTCTCCTCGCCCGGCTCAAAGGCGTGCCCAAGACCTTGATTTACCGCATTTTGCGTAAAGGCGAAGTGCGCGTGAACAAAGGTCGGATCAAGCCCGAATACAAGCTGCAGGCCGGTGATATCGTGCGCGTGCCGCCGGTTCGCGTGCCTGAACGTGATGAGCCGGTGCCACTAGCCCAAGGCTTGTTGCAGCGCCTGGAAGCCTCGATTGTCTTCGAAGACAAAGCCCTGATCGTGATCAACAAGCCCGCCGGCATTGCGGTTCACGGTGGCAGTGGCTTGAATTTCGGTGTGATCGAAGCCTTTCGTCAGTTGCGTCCCGATGCCAAGGAGCTGGAGCTGGTACACCGTCTCGACCGTGACACCTCCGGCCTGCTGATGATCGCCAAAAAACGCAGCATGTTGCGCCACTTGCACGAGCAATTGCGCGGCGATGGCGTCGACAAGCGTTACATGGCGCTGGTGCGCGGCAACTGGGCGACCTCGATCAAGAAAGTCAGCGCGCCATTGCTCAAGAGCAATCTGCGTTCCGGCGAGCGCATGGTTGAAGTCAACGAAGAAGGTAAAGAAGCCCTGACCATGTTCAAGGTGCTGCGCCGCTTCGGTGACTTCGCCACCATGGTCGAGGCTAAACCGGTGACCGGTCGCACCCACCAGATTCGCGTGCATACCTTGCATGCCGGTCATTGCATTGCTGGCGACAGCAAGTATGGCGATGAGGATTTCACCAAGGAAATCCGTGATCTGGGCGGCAAGCGCCTGTTCCTGCACGCCTACATGCTGACCGTGCCGCTGCCCGATGGCGGCAAGCTGACCTTGCAGGCGCCGGTCGATGAAATGTGGGCCAAGACCGTGGAGCGATTGAGTGCGCCCATCTGATTACAAACTGCTGATTTTCGATTGGGACGGCACCCTGGCCGACTCCATTCACCGGATCGTCGAAGCCATGCATTCGGCGTCCGGGCGTTCCGGTTTCGAGTTGCGCGACGACTTTGCTGTCAAAGGCATCATCGGTCTGGGCTTGCCCGAAGCGATTCGCACGCTGTATCCCGAGATCAGTGACGCCGAAATGACCGCGTTTCGCGAGTATTACGCCGATCACTACATCGCCGCAGAAGCTGTGCCTTCGCCGTTGTTCGAAGGCGTAGTCGAGTCGATGGCGTCCTTTCGCGAGCAGGGTTATCACCTCGCGGTGGCGACCGGCAAGAATCGTCGCGGACTGGATCGAGTGCTCAAGGCTAATGGCTGGGAAGATTATTTCGATATCACCCGCGCTGCCGATGAAACTGCGAGCAAGCCGCACCCTCTGATGCTGGAGCAGATCCTTGCTCATTGTGGTGTGCGCCCGGAGCAGGCCTTGATGGTCGGCGATTCGTCCTTCGATCTTTTGATGGCGCGTAATGCGGGGATGGATTCGGTCGCGGTCAGTTATGGCGCGCAATCGATCGAATTGCTGCAACAATTCGAGCCACGTCTGTCGATCGACCGTTTTTCCGAATTGCATGCCTGGCTGGGGAAGCAGGCTTAATACGTTTTTGCTGGGGTGGATGGCATGACCGACGAATGGAAAGCACCGGCCAAGGCAAGTGCCGACAGCGGTGACGAAAAAAGCTGGAAACTGTTGGAAAAGACTCTGCTGGCTGGTGTTCAGGAACAGCGTCGTTCGCGGCGTTGGGGGATTTTCTTCAAGCTGCTGACGTTTGTTTATCTGTTTGTGGCGCTGATCCTGTTCACGCCGCTGATGGACATGGAAAAGAGCGCCACGCGCGGGCCGAACTACACCGCGTTGATCGACGTCACCGGCATGATCGCCGACAAAGAGCCGGCCAGTGCCGACAACATTGTTGGCAGCCTGCGGGCAGCGTTCGAGGACAAGAAGGTCAAAGGCGTGATCCTGCGCATCAACAGTCCTGGCGGCAGTCCGGTGCAATCGGGTTATGTGTATGACGAGATCAAGCGTCTGCGCGGTCTGCATCCGGAGATCAAGCTTTACGCGGTGATTTCCGATCTGGGCGCCTCCGGTGCTTATTACATTGCCAGTGCGGCGGATCAGATCTATGCCGACAAGGCGAGTCTGGTTGGCTCGATTGGTGTGACGGCGGCCGGTTACGGCTTTGTCGGCACCATGGAGAAGCTGGGTGTCGAGCGTCGCACGTACACCTCGGGCGAGCATAAGTCGTTCCTTGACCCGTTCCAGCCGCAGAAGTCTGATGAAACGGCCTTCTGGCAAACGGTGCTGGACACCACGCACAAGCAGTTCATCAATAGCGTCAAGCAGGGTCGTGGCGATCGTCTGAAAGACAAAGAGCATCCGGAGTTGTTCTCCGGGCTGGTCTGGTCGGGTGAGCAAGCGCTGCCGCTGGGCTTGATCGATGGTCTGGGCAATGCCAGTTCGGTGGCGCGTGATGTGATTGGCGAGAAGGAGTTGGTCGACTTCACCGTTCAGGAGTCGCCGTTCGATCGCTTCTCGAAGAAGCTCGGCGCCAGTGTGGCTGAGCAGTTGGCGATGTGGATGGGTTTCCACGGGCCTTCATTGCGTTAAGAAGTTGCAGCTGAAAAAAACCGGCCTTGATGGCCGGTTTTTTGTGGGTCAGGGAATTTGCACGCCTTCAGCCAACAGCATGTCGATCAGGCGAATCAGCGGCAGGCCGATCAGGCTGGTGGCGTCAGGGCCTTCGGTGGATTGAAACAGGCTCACGCCCAGTCCTTCAGCCTTGAAGCTGCCCGCACAATCGTAGGGCTGCTCCAGTCGCAGGTAGCGCTCAATGCGCGCCTGATCGAGTTGGCGCATGTGCACGGTGAACGGCACACAGTCGACCTGGCATTGGCCGGTCTGGCTGTTAAGCAGAGCCAGGCCGGTGAGGAACGTTACGCTGGCGCCACTGGCAGCCATCAGTTGCTCGCGAGCCTTCTCGAAGGTATGCGGCTTGCCGATGATCTGCTCGCCGAGCACGGCAACCTGGTCCGAGCCGATAATCAGATGGGCGGGATAGCTGTCAGCCAATGCCCGGGCTTTTTGTTCGGCGAGGCGCTTGACCAGTTCGATCGCCGATTCGCCCGGGCGGTGACTTTCATCGATATCCGGCGAGCTGCAGACGAACGGCAGGTGCAGGCGGGCGAGCAATTCCCGACGATAGGTCGAGCTTGAAGCGAGTAATAAAGGCAGCATTCGCGTCTCCTGAGGCAGGTGCGAATTCTAGCGGAGGCACGCAAGTGACGGACAGGGCACAATTTCCTTTGACATGGGTGGGTGCATCCCTATAATGCTGCGCCTATGTTGAATGACCCGATTCCACCTCACGTTGACCCGCGCAAATTGGCTGACCGTGGCACCACCCTTCAAGGTGAACTGCTGCTGGCCGATTTGAAGAGACTCTGCGACCCGCTTTCCGACGATGTCGGTACGGTGCAGGCGAAATTCGTTTTTGAACGAGATGAACGTAAATCTGTGGTGATCCACAGCTTTATCGACACCGAGGTCAAAATGGTTTGCCAGCGTTGTCTTGAGCTGGTCACCCTGCCGATCCACAGCGAATGCAGTTACGCTGTAGTGAAGGAGGGTGCGAATACCCAGTCGTTACCGAAAGGTTATGACGTGCTGGAACTGGGCGAAGATCCATTGGATCTGCAGTCACTGGTCGAGGAAGAGCTTTTGCTTGCCTTGCCTATTGTGCCTGCTCATCATCCGGAAGAATGCCAGCAGCCGGCGGGAGCAGATGAGCCCGAACCGAGCGAGGACGAGGTAACGCGGTCCAACCCGTTCAGTGTATTGGCGCAGTTAAAGCGTGACCCAAACGTTTAGGAGTTAATCAATTATGGCTGTTCAGCAGAACAAAAAATCCCGCTCTGCCCGTGACATGCGCCGTTCGCACGACGCTCTCGAGGCTAGCACCCTGTCTGTAGAAAAAACCACTGGTGAAGTTCACCTGCGTCACCACGTATCGCCAGAAGGCGTATACCGTGGCCGTAAAGTGATCGACAAGGGCGCTGACGAGTAATCACTTGTCCGCTCAAGTCATCGCGATTGACGCAATGGGCGGGGACTTCGGTCCCCGCAGCATTGTTCAGGCCAGCCTCGCTTGCCTGTCTGCTACGCCCTCGCTGCACCTGACCCTCGTCGGTCAACCCTCCCTTCTTGAAGAATTGATCCACGGCCAATCGGCTGCCGATCGCGCGCGCCTGACGATTGTTGCGGCCAGCGAAGTCATCACCATGGACGAAAAACCGACACAGGCGTTGCGTGGCAAGCCGGACTCGTCGATGCGTGTTGCTCTGGAGTTGGTGCGTGATGGCAAGGCTCAAGCCTGTGTCAGTGCCGGCAATACTGGCGCGCTGATGGCGTTGTCGCGATTCGTGCTGAAGACGTTGCCGGGTATCGATCGTCCGGCGATGGTTGCCGCGATTCCGACGCAGAAGGGTTATTGCCAGTTGCTCGATCTGGGCGCCAATGTCGATTGCAGTGCCGAACATCTGCTGCAGTTTGCGGTGATGGGTTCTGTTGCGGCGCAAACGCTGGGCATCCATCGCCCGCGCGTCGCGCTGCTGAACATCGGTACCGAAGACATCAAGGGCAATCAGCAGGTCAAGCTGGCTGCGACGCTATTGCAGGCTGCGCGCGGCATCAACTACATCGGCTTTATCGAAGGCGACGGCTTGTATCGTGGCGAAGCTGATGTGGTGGTGTGTGATGGATTTGTCGGCAACATCCTGCTCAAGTCCAGTGAAGGTCTGGCGACGATGATTGCTGCGCGTATCGAGGCGCTGTTCAAAAAGAATCTGGCCTCTCGTGTCGTGGGGGCGTTGGCGTTGCCGCTGATGAAGCGTTTGCAGGCGGATCTGGCGCCGGCACGACATAACGGCGCAAGCTTTCTCGGCTTGCAGGGTATCGTGGTGAAAAGCCACGGTTCGGCCGGTGTTCAGGGCTTTCAGAGTGCTATTTCCCGTGCGCTGATCGAGATTCAGGAAAATCTTCCCGAGCGTCTCCATGGCCGTCTGGAGGATTTGTTATCTTAGGCGTTTTCGTCGGACAATGCTTAAATGTGACCGCCCGGTTCAAAGGGCCATCCAACTGTCAGTTTCTTGCGTCCCCAGTGGGGCGCCATTTTCCGACGACAAGATCATTAGGGGCTTGTTACATGTCTGCTTCCCTCGCATTCGTCTTTCCAGGACAAGGTTCGCAGTCCCTCGGCATGCTGGCCGAGCTGGGCGCGGAATATCCGTTGATCCTCGAAACTTTCAAAGAAGCCTCTGAGGCTCTGGGCTATGACCTGTGGGCGCTGACCCAGCAGGGCCCGGAAGAGCTGCTCAATCAAACCGATAAAACCCAACCGGCCATTCTGACCGCTTCGATCGCCCTGTGGCGTCTGTGGCTGGCTGAAGGTGGTGCGCGTCCGGCTTTTGTTGCCGGTCACAGCCTGGGTGAATACAGCGCTCTGGTTGCTGCCGGCAGCCTGACACTGGCTGATGCGGTGAAGCTCGTCGAGCGTCGCGGTCAGTTGATGCAGGAAGCTGTTCCGGCCGGGCAGGGCGGCATGGCTGCCATCCTCGGTCTGGAAGATGCTGATGTGCTGGCTGCCTGTGCCGAAGCGGCGCAAGGTGAAGTGGTCAGCGCGGTCAACTTCAACTCGCCGGGCCAAGTGGTCATTGCCGGAGCCAAGGCTGCCGTCGAGCGCGCCATCGAAGGCTGCAAGGCGCGTGGTGCCAAGCGTGCCATGCCGCTGCCGGTGAGCGTGCCGTCGCACTGCGAGCTGATGCGTCCGGCCGCCGAGCGCTTTGCCGAATCCATCGCCGCCATCGACTGGCAGGCGCCGCAGATCCCGGTGGTACAGAACGTCAGCGCGCAAGTGCCGGCTGATCTGGAAACCCTCAAGCGTGATCTGCTCGAACAACTGTACAAGCCCGTGCGCTGGGTCGAGTCGGTACAGACTCTCGCTGCCAAAGGCGCGACCAATCTGGTCGAATGCGGCCCGGGCAAAGTCCTGGCCGGCCTGAACAAGCGTTGCGCCGAAGGCGTGGCGACTTCCAACCTCAATACCCCAGACGCTTTCGCTGCCGCTCGCGCAGCGCAAGCCTGAATCAGGAGAAACTTGCATGAGTCTGCAAGGTAAAGTTGCACTGGTCACCGGTGCAAGCCGCGGCATCGGCCAGGCTATCGCGCTGGAACTGGGTCGTCAGGGCGCCATCGTCATTGGCACCGCGACTTCCGCTTCGGGTGCCGAGCGTATCGCTGCGACCCTGAAGGAAAACGGTATTCAGGGCGCTGGCTTCGAACTCAATGTCACCAGCGATGAATCGGTCAGTGCAGTGCTGGCGGGTATTCAGGAACAGTTCGGTGCGCCAGTGGCAATCCTGGTCAATAATGCCGGCATCACCCGCGATAACCTGATGATGCGCATGAAAGACGACGAGTGGTACGACGTAATCGATACCAACCTGAACAGTCTGTATCGCCTGTCCAAGGGCGTTCTGCGCGGTATGACCAAGGCGCGCTGGGGCCGAATTATCAGTATTGGCTCGGTGGTGGGTGCCATGGGCAACGCTGGCCAAGTAAACTATGCAGCCGCCAAGGCCGGTCTGGAAGGTTTCAGCCGTGCGATGGCGCGTGAAGTCGGTTCGCGTTCGATTACGGTCAACTCGGTAACCCCAGGGTTTATCGACACCGATATGACGCGCGAACTGCCTGAAGCACAGCGTGAAGCCTTGCAGACGCAGATTCCGCTGGGTCGTCTGGGGCAAGCTCAAGAGATCGCGTCTGTGGTCGCTTTTCTTGCATCCGACGGTGCGGCATACGTCACTGGGGCTACAATCCCGGTGAACGGTGGGATGTACATGTAAGTAAAATGTGACGGATTGCTTCAAAAAAATGTCATACGAGCTGTCTAAAATCCGTTATAAAGCTGCAATCTATTTATAGGCAGAGGGCTGCAGGGTTTGAGGAGTGAAGCTTTCAGTTGAAAAACTGAAAAGTCTTTCTATACACTTACCCACTGGCCAGCTGCCTGAATTTGTCCATTAGGAGTGAAAACAAGGTATGAGCACCATCGAAGAGCGCGTCAAGAAAATCGTTGCCGAGCAACTGGGTGTTAAAGAAGAAGAAGTGGTCAACACCGCTTCCTTCGTAGAAGACCTGGGTGCCGACTCCCTTGACACCGTTGAGCTGGTGATGGCTCTGGAAGAGGAATTCGAGACCGAAATCCCTGACGAAGAAGCTGAAAAGATCACTACTGTACAAGCTGCAATCGACTACGTTACTAGCCACCAGGCGTAATAGTTTGTAATCGTTGTTTGCTGTCATGGAAAAACCGCACTGCCATCATGGCGTGCGGTTTTTTCTTTAGGCCTGATGCAAAATCGTCATTTGAAAAAGGAGAGTGCTGTGTCGCGTAGACGCGTCGTAGTCACCGGTATGGGTATGTTGTCGCCACTGGGCACGGATGTGCCGAGCAGTTGGCAGGGCATTCTGGCTGGCCGCAGTGGCATTGGTCTGATCGAACACACCGACCTTTCTGCCTATTCCACCCGCTTTGGCGGCTCGGTAAAGGGCTTCAATGTCGAGGAATACCTGTCGGTCAAGGAAGCGCGCAAGCTCGACCTGTTCATTCAGTACGGTCTCGCTGCCGGCTTTCAGGCTGTACGCAACGCTGGTCTGGAAGTCACCGACGCCAACCGTGAACGCATTGGCGTGGCCATGGGTTCGGGAATCGGCGGTCTGACCAACATCGAAGAAACCAGCCGTACCCTGCATGAGACGGGCCCGCGTCGAATCTCGCCATTCTTCGTACCTGGCTCGATCATCAATATGATTTCCGGTTTCCTGTCCATCCACCTGGGGGCACAGGGACCTAACTACGCCATCGCCACTGCATGTACCACCGGTACGCACTGCATCGGCATGGCGGCGCGCAACATCATGTACGACGAAGCCGACGTGATGATTGCCGGCGGTGCCGAAATGGCCGCATGCGGTCTGGGCATGGGTGGCTTCGGCGCGTCCCGTGCGCTGTCGACCCGCAATGACGAACCGACTCGCGCCAGCCGTCCATGGGACAAGGGCCGTGATGGTTTCGTCCTGTCCGACGGTGCCGGTGCACTGGTTCTCGAAGAGCTGGAACACGCCAAGGCGCGCGGCGCGACCATCTATGCCGAACTCATCGGCTTTGGCACCAGTGGCGACGCGTTCCATATGACCTCGCCACCTGCCGATGGCGCCGGTGCAGCACGCTGCATCACCAACGCGCTGCGTGATGCGAAGATCAACGCCGATCAAGTGCAATACATTAACGCTCACGGTACTTCGACTTCGGCCGGCGACCTCGCCGAAGCCAATGCGATCAAGACCGTGTTCGGTGATCACGCCTACAAACTGGCAGTGAGCTCGACCAAATCGATGACCGGTCACCTGTTAGGTGCGGCGGGCGCGGTTGAAGCGATCTTCAGCGTTCTTGCGATCAACAGCCAAGTGGCACCGCCGACCATCAACCTCGATGAGCCGGATGAAGGCTGCGATCTCGATTTCGTGCCGCACACTGCGCGCAACATGGACATCGATGTCGTGCTGTCCAACTCCTTCGGTTTTGGCGGCACCAACGGCACCTTGGCGTTCCGTCGGTTCGCAGGCTGATGGACAGCTGGGTCGACGGTCAACCGGCTGACGCTCTGTCGCTGAAAGATCGCGGCCTGGCTTACGGCGACGGTCTGTTCGAGACCATCGCCGTGCGTGATGGACAGCCGATCCTGCTGGATCGGCACCTGACGCGTCTGGCCGATGGTTGTTCGCGTCTGGCCATCGCCGCCGATATCGAACGGGTTCGCCACGAGCTGCTGAGTTATGCGGCAGCGATGGGCGAGGGTGTACTCAAGCTGATCCTCACCCGTGGCGACGGTCTGCGCGGTTACGCACCTGATCCGGCGGCGCCTGGCCGATGTATTCTGCAAGGCAATCCTCCGGCAGCTTATCCCGCTGTGCATGCTGAACAAGGCATTCGTCTGTTTCCGTGTAACACGCGACTCTCCATACAGCCTTTACTGGCTGGACTCAAACACCTCAATCGACTGGAACAAGTCATCGCCCGTGCCGAATGGCAGGACAGCGAGCACGCCGAAGGCTTGATGCTTGATCAGGCCGGTCGAGTGATCGAAGGGGTGTTCAGTAATGTGTTTCTGGTGCGCGACGGTGTATTGATCACGCCGGATCTGAAACGCTGCGGCGTTGCCGGTGTGATGCGCGCCGAAATATTGTTTCAGGCCGAGTCACTGGCCATTCCCACGCAGATCGCCGACATCAGCCTCGAACAGCTGCAATGGGCCGATGAAGTGTTTGTCTGCAACAGCGTGTATGGCGTCTGGCCGGTACGCGCCTACGCTGCACTGAGCTGGCCGGTTGGCCCGCTCACCCGTAAACTGCAAACCATTGCCCGCGCCCTACTGGATGCCTGATTTGTGAGACGTAAACTTTTGCTGCTGCTGGAAACCGGACTGGTTCTGGCAGGGCTGTTGATGGGCGCCAGCGCCTGGAAGATTCACTCCGCGCTGGAACAGCCTCTGAACATCACGCAGGAAGAACTGCTGGATGTGCCGAAAGGCTCCACTCCGACCCGTACGTTCCTTTCCCTCGAAACCGATGGCGTCATCAAGGACGCATTCTGGTTGCGAGTCTATTGGCGCTTCAATCTCGCCGGTACACCGATCCATAGCGGCGAATACCGTATGCAGCCGGGCATGACCGTCAACGGTCTGATCGACTTGTGGAAGCGCGGTGAAGTGGTCCAGTACAGCCTGACGCTGGTCGAGGGCTGGAATTTTCATCAAGTGCGCGCGGCGTTGGCCAAAGACGACAAGGTCGAGCAGACCCTCAACGGTTTGAGCGACAGCGACGTCATGGCGAAGATTGGTCATAAAGGGTTGTTCCCGGAGGGCCGTTTCTTCCCGGACACTTACCGCTTTGTGCGCGGCATGTCCGATGCCGAACTGCTAAAGAAAGCCTTTGATCGCCTCGATGAAGTGCTGGCGAAAGAGTGGGAAAGTCGTTCTGCCGATGTGCCGTATACCGAACCCTATCAAGCGCTGATCATGGCGTCGCTGGTCGAAAAGGAAACCGGTGTACCGCAGGAGCGTGGGCAGATTGCCGGTGTCTTCGTGCGTCGCATGGCCCTGGGCATGCAGTTGCAGACCGACCCGACCGTCATCTATGGTCTGGGCGATCGCTACACCGGCAAGCTGACTCGGGCGCATTTGAAAGAGCCGACGCCTTACAACACCTACGTAATTCCCGGCCTGCCACCGACTCCGATTGCGATGGTCGGGCGTGAAGCGATTCACGCGGCACTGAATCCTGTGGACGGCACCAGTCTTTACTTCGTTGCACGTGGCGATGGCAGCCATGTCTTCTCTGACGATCTGGATGCACACAATAACGCGGTGCGTGAGTACCAGCTCAAGCGCCGTGCCGATTACCGTTCCAGCCCGGCGCCGGCGATAACCCCTGAAGCCGCTCCGGCTGCCGAGGAGGCGATTCCTGCCGCCTCTCCGGATACCGCCCCGGAAGCGTTGCCGCAAGTTACGCCTCAGGAGCCTGCGCCGGCTCCAGAAGCCGCCGCCCCACAAAACACGCAATGACTTTGATTAAGGACTGCCTGTGACTGGCTTGTTTATTACCCTGGAAGGCCCGGAAGGCGCCGGCAAAAGCACTAACCGCGAATACCTTGCCGAGCGCCTGCGCGCCGCCGGTATCGAAGTGGTGCTGACCCGCGAGCCGGGTGGCACGCCATTGGCCGAGCGGATTCGCGAAGTGCTGCTGGCGCCGGCCGACGAGGTCATGAACCCGGACGCCGAGTTGTTGCTGGTATTCGCCGCGCGCGCTCAGCACCTGGCTGAAGTGATTCGACCGGCGCTGGCCCGGGGTGCGGTAGTGCTGTGTGATCGTTTCACCGATTCCACGTACGCCTATCAGGGCGGCGGTCGCGGTTTGTCGCTGGAGCGCATCGCCACACTGGAAACTTTCGTGCAGGGCGACCTGCGTCCGGATCTGACGCTGATTTTCGATCTGCCGGTAGAAATCGGCCTGGCCCGCGCCAGTGCCCGTGGCCGTCTGGATCGTTTCGAACTGGAAGGCCGGGCGTTTTTCGAGGCTGTACGCAATGCGTTTCTGAAGCGCGCCGAAGCCGATCCCGCGCGCTATGTGCGCATCGATGCCGGTCAGCCACTGGCCAAGGTTCAACAATCGCTGGATACCCTGATTCCGAATTTGCTGGAGCTGGCCCGTGGCTGAGGCCTATCCATGGCAGGACAGCCTCTGGCAGCAACTGGCCGGGCGTAAGCAGCACGCCCACGCCTATCTGCTGCATGGCCCGGCCGGCATCGGCAAACGTGCGCTGGCCGAACGCTTGATGGCCAGCCTGTTGTGCCAGCGGCCGACGCCGGAAGCCTGCGGCGAGTGCAAATCCTGCCTGCTGCTCAAGGCCGGCAGTCACCCCGATAATTACATTCTCGAACCGGAAGAAGCCGATAAGGCGATCAAGGTCGATCAGGTCCGCGATCTGGTCAGCTTCGTGGTGCAGACCGCGCAACTGGGCGGGCGCAAAGTGGTGCTGATCGAGCCGGTCGAGTCGATGAACATCAATGCCGCCAACGCCTTGCTCAAGAGCCTTGAAGAGCCTTCCGGCGATACCGTTCTGCTGTTGGTCAGCCACCAGACCAGCCGCTTGCTGCCAACGATCAAGAGCCGTTGCGTGCAGCAGGCCTGTCCGCTGCCGGGCGAGGCGATGAGCCTGCAATGGCTGGCTCAGGCACTGCCGGACTGCTCCGAAGACGAACGTGTCGAACTGCTGACGCTGGCCGCCGGCTCACCGTTGATGGCGGTCAGTCTGCAATCCCAGGGCGTGCGTGAACAACGCGCGCAAGTGGTCGAGGGCGTGAAGAAGTTGCTCAAGCAGCAGCAATCGCCGACGCAACTGGCTGAGGAGTGGAAAAGCATTCCGATGCTGCGTCTGTTTGACTGGTTCTGCGATTGGTCGAGCCTGATCCTGCGTTATCAATTGACTCAGGATGAAGCAGGGCTCGGTCTGACCGACATGCGCAAAGTCGTGCAATACCTGGCGCAGAAAAGTGCGCAAGGCAAAGTCCTCGAGATTCAGGACTGGATTCTCGCCCAGCGCCAGAAAGTCATGAGCAAAGCCAACCTCAATCCGGCCTTGCTGCTGGAAGCGTTGTTGGTGCAATGGGCGGGATTGCCTGGTCAAAGATAAGAATGTGTACCTAGACTCTGAACGTCAGCAGTGGAGGTCAACATGAATGAATCCGTCAGCCCTGGGCCGCGCAACGGCATTTTGTCCCTGAACATCAAGGACAAGTCGGTGCTCTACGCCGCTTATATGCCGTTTATCAAGAACGGTGGCTTGTTCATCCCGACCAACAAGAGTTACCGCTTGGGCGATGAGGTGTTCATGCTGCTCAACCTGATGGACGAGGCCGAGAAGATCCCGGTGGCCGGCAAGGTCGCGTGGATCACCCCCAAAGGGGCGCAAGGCAATCGCGCTGCCGGTGTTGGCGTACAGTTCAACGATGGCGACAACACGGCGCGCAGTCGCATCGAAACCCATCTGGCCGGAGCGCTTAAATCCGACCGTCCCACTCATACGATGTAAGTAGCCGTCTTTTTATGCTTGTAGATTCCCATTGTCACCTTGATCGCCTCGACCTCGCCGCCCATGACGGCTCGCTGGATGCTGCACTGGATGCGGCCCGTGAGCGCGGAGTAGGGCACTTCTTGTGCATCGGCGTGAGTGCCGATAACGCCGCCGACGTCAAAGCCCTGGCTGAGCGTTTTGACGATGTCGATTGTTCGGTCGGCGTGCATCCGCTCGATGTACAACCCGGTGCGGCGCCAGCGCTGGACTGGCTGTTGCACGAACTCAATCACTCGAAAGTCGTGGCGATTGGTGAGACCGGCCTCGATTATCACTATGAGCCGGAAGCCGCCGAACTGCAGCAGGAGTCGTTCCGTCTGCACCTGCAAGCGGCGCAGCAGACCGGCAAACCGGTGATCATCCACACCCGTGGCGCGCGTGCCGATACCCTTGAATTGCTGCGCGAAGCGGCGTTGCCTCAGGCCGGTGTGCTGCATTGCTTCACCGAAGACTGGGGCATGGCCAAGGCTGCACTTGACATGGGTTATTACATTTCCCTGTCGGGTATTGTCACGTTCCGCAATGCTGATGCGTTGCGCGACGTCGCGAGCAAGGTCCCGGTGGATCGCTTGCTGGTGGAAACCGATTCACCGTATCTGGCACCGATCCCTTATCGCGGCAAGCCGAACCTGCCGCAGTACGTGCGTGAAGTGGCGGAGTTTCTGGCGATGCTGCGTGGGGAAAACTACGAGCGTTTTGCCGAGCAGACAACCGAGAACTTCAAGCGTCTGTTCCCGCTGGCCTGTGTTAAATCTGCCCTGTAGGCCTTAGCCAAATCGCAGGCAAAAAAAACCCGGGTTCTGGGGGGTGAATCCGGGTTAAGACCATTAGGAGTAAAACAAAGGCACGCGGTCCCTTGGTACCTTTACCGGCACGACACTTGGGGGAGATGTCGCCCGACAGTTCAAGTATTGATCAGTCTGGCGTGCAGTCCAGTTAGCCGGTCGGGGTTTTTAAACAAATTTGGAATACGTTCGCTTCAGTTGAGTTCTCATTGCGCCCAAAACGTTCTCAAAATGAACATGAAACACAGATATGGTCGGATGATCCGTGCATTTTTGCGCAAGTTAGGCATAATACGCGGCTTCGAATTTTGACCCTTCAGACCTTTTCTTATGCACAAAGAACCTCGTAAGGTCCGTGAGTTTCGTCGCCGCGAGCAAGAAATTCTCGATACCGCGCTCAAGCTGTTCCTCGACCAAGGTGAAGACAGTGTCACCGTCGAGATGATTGCTGATGCCGTGGGTATCGGCAAAGGCACGATCTACAAGCACTTCAAATCCAAGGCCGAGATCTATCTGCGCCTCATGCTCGATTACGAGCGCGATTTGAACGAGCTGCTGCATTCGGCCGATGTCGACAAGGACAAGGAAGCGCTGTCCCGCGCCTACTTCGAATTCCGCATGCGCGACCCGCAGCGTTATCGCCTGTTCGACCGTCTCGAAGAGAAGGTCGTCAAAGGCAATCAGGTGCCGGAAATGGTCGAGGAGTTGCACAAGATCCGTGCCTCGAACTTCGAACGCCTGACCCTGTTGATCAAGGGCCGCATCAGCGAAGGCAAGCTCGAAGACGTGCCGCCATACTTCCACTACTGCGCGTCCTGGGCGCTGGTGCACGGCGCTGTTGCGCTGTATCACTCGCCGTTCTGGAGCAATGTGCTGGAAGATCAGGAAGGTTTCTTCCAATTCCTGATGGACATTGGCGTGCGCATGGGCAACAAACGCAAGCGTGACCCGGAAACGCCAAGCAGCTGAGCCATTCAGCCGCCTTATTGCGCCATGATTTCGCTACATGACGCAGTAACGCAGGAATATACTCAGGCATAGGGCTTGCTAAAACTTGATTTGTGAGTCAAGTTTTAGCAGCTCGATTTTCTATCGCCGGAGTGATCATGATCGTTGACCGTCAAGGCAGGCGTTTTCGCAATCTGCGGATCAGTCTGACTTCAGCCTGCAATTACGCGTGTACCTACTGCGTGCCCAACGGCAAGCGGTTGGTGGCTGCGCAGGATGAGCTGTCGGCTGAGGCCATGGCGCGTGGCGTGGCGTATCTGATCGAGGCCGCCGGCATCGAGCGGCTGCGAATTACCGGTGGCGAGCCGCTGGTCAGCCCCAAACTCGAAACGTTCATGACCGCTGTCGGCAAGATGGGCCTGGAAGACATCAGCCTGACCACCAACGGTCAACTCCTTGCAAAAAAACTGCCGCTGCTGGTGGATGCCGGTCTGCGCCGGATCAACGTGTCCCTCGATACCCTCGACGCCGGTGCTTTCCGCAGCATCGCCCGTGGCGGCGATCTGGCCACCGTGCTCGACGGCATGGATCAAGCGGCAGCGGCGGGGATGAAGATCAAGGTCAACATGGTGCCGTTGCGCGGGCAGAACCTCGACCAGGTGATGCCGCTGCTGGATTACTGCCTGGAGCGCGGATACGAACTGCGCTTTATCGAGCTGATGCGCATGGGCCATCTGGCCAAGGACTCCAATGCCTTCCTGCAACAGTTCGTCAGCCTGCAGCAATTGCTGCAGCTGATTGGCGAACGTTACGAGTACGCGCAAACCGACGCGCCAGTGGACGCTACGGCGGTGCGCTATGCGATTCCTGGCCTGGGCAACTTTGGCGTGATCGCCAACGAAAGCGTGCCGTTCTGCCGGACCTGCTCGCGCTTGCGCCTGTCGTCGACCGGTTGGCTACATGGTTGCCTGTCGTCGAGCAACCGTCACTATGTCGGCGATTTGCTCGACAAGCCGCGTCATCAGGCCTTGCCAGCGCTCCAGCGTTTGCTGGTCAAAGCGTTGGGCGACAAGCAGGAGGTGGCGTTCTCAGGTGGCGCGACAGTGATGAAAATTATCGGCGGCTGATCAACCGCTTTCGCGAGCAGGCTCGCTCCCACCTTGGAATGTATTCCCCCTGTGGGAGCGAGCCTGCTCGCGAATACGATTTAACCATCAACAAATTTCTTGAGCTGGCGCAAAAGCTGCATCCTACGGCCATTCGCCGGTTTTCCGTCACCGGCCTCTGGAGGAATAGGATGCGTAGCCTGGTTTTGCTGCTGGCCGTTTTGGCGCTTGGCGGCTGTATGACTGTCAGCGATATGGCCGAAGGCACTCGCTACCAGATGAGCGACGCGGGCTTGCTGGATCATAGCGACAGCCGTCGCGTGAACAACTTCCGCATTCAGCCGGACTCGTTCATCTACATTGCCCAAGGCGCGTTCGCACCGCCGGGCGGTTCCTACCCGCGCCCGAACGTGGTGGCCGAAGAAGCCTTCAAAGGCTTCGTCGAGTACTTCCCGATGGTCCGCCGTGCTCGCGCGCCGGAAGGCCTGGACCAGGCGATGGGCGAAGCTCGCGATGCTGGTGCGCACTATCTGCTGTACACGCGTTTCGCCAAGGCTGACGATCGCATCGGCAACTCCGATGAGTGGCTCGATGAAGAAGCGGTTGATCGCCTCGGCATCGACGGCGGTGTGATTCAGATCATGTTGATCGAGACCAGCACCCAGTATTTGATTGATACTGCACGGATCAAGAGTCGTGGCGGTTTACTGACGTTCCACGACAGCAAGCCCGAAGACCTGATCGGCCCGCCGCTGGCCCAGTACGCGCGCAGCCTGTTGGGAGTCGGCGACCAATAATTCAAGGAGAACGCCATGAGTGGCCCGCAAAAAGCCAATGACCTGTTGGGACAGATCCCCAAAACCAAAGGCTTGCCGCCGGTGCACTTGTGGAATCCGGACTTCTGCGGCGACATCGACATGCGCATCGCCCGCGACGGCACCTGGTATTACCTGGGCACGCCGATCGGGCGCAAGCCGATGGTCAAATTGTTCTCCACGATCATGCGCCGCGACGGCGATGATTATTTCCTGATTACCCCGGTCGAGAAGGTCGGGATCAAGGTCGACGATGCGCCGTTTGTGGCGATTGCGGTCGAGGTTGAAGGCGAAGGGGAGGCGCAGCTGTTGCGCTTTACCACTAACGTTGATGAAACCACCGAGGCCGGGCCGGCGCATCCGATCCGGGTTGAGATTGATCCCGTGACCCAGGAGCCGGCGCCTTACGTGCATGTGCGCACCAACCTTGAAGCGCTGATCCACCGCAATGTGTTCTATCAACTGGTGGAGCTGGCGGTCAGTCGCGAAATCGATGGCCAGCGCTGGCTCGGTGTGTGGAGCGGCGGCGAGTTCTTCCGCGTCGGCCTGGAACCCTGAGCAATACAAATCCCGAACTGTGGGAGCGAGCTTGCTCGCGAAAGCGGTGTATCAGTCAGCCTGGGTATTGACTGACCTACCGCCTTCGCGAGCAGGCTCGCTCCCACATTTGGTTTTGTGGGTTGCCTGAAAAATGCTGATTGACTGTTAATCATATGATGATTAGCGTGTTCACCTATCGCGATCCGCTTTGAGGTGTTCATGTCCAGCAGCTTTCATTCGTCGACCGTTGACTGGCTTGGCAGCTGGATTGCCGCTGGCCAGGTCAAGCCGGGGCAGACCATCAAGGTTGAGGCCGATCTGGGTGAACAACTCGGCGTCAGTCGTACGGTTATTCGCGAAGCAATCAAGACCCTCGTTGCCAAAGGCATGCTCGAAGTCGGGCCGAAAGTCGGCACCCGCGTGCTGCCGGTGCGGCGCTGGAACCTGTTCGATCCGCAAGTGGTCGGTTGGCTGTCGCGCAACGGCCTGCCGGAAAATTTCGTCGATGACTTGCTCGACCTGCGCCGTACCATCGAACCGATGGCCGTGCGCTGGGCGTGTGAGCGGGCGACGCTGGACCAGATCGAAGCGGTGCAACTGGCTTACAACGCCCTCGAGCGCGCGGTCGACAGCGGCACCGATTACAACCGCGCCGACCAGTTCTTCCACGAATGCATCCTCGCGGCCAGCCACAATCAATTCATTGAACAAATGGTTCCGGCCCTCGGCGCGTTGCTGGCGGTGTCGTTCGAAGTGTCTGCTGCCGATCCGGATGAACTGCGCCGCACCTTGCCGATCCACAAGGACATGGCCGACGCCATCGCCGCCCGGGATTCCGCGCGGGGCGTGTGGGCGTGCATGACCCTGATCGACAATGCGGACCTGGCGATCAAACGCTTCTACCCGAAAGTCATGGCCGACAAAAAAGCTGGCTAACACCCAGATCCCCTGTAGGAGTGAGCCTGCTCGCGATAGCGGTATATCAGCCGCATTGAAGTCAACTGACACTGCGCCATCGCGAGCAGGCTCACTCCTACAGAAAATCACAAGAACAATGGAGACCGTTATATGCCGTGGACCGCCCTGACCCAACACCGCGCCCGACTCGGTGAAGGCCCGTTCTGGGACGCACCGACGCAGGCGTTGTACTGGGTGGACATCGCCGGCAAACAGGCCCTGCGCCTTATCGGCCAGAACGTGCAGATCTGGCAGATGCCCGAACACGTTTCCGCCTTCATCCCCTGCGCCAGCGGCGATGCACTGGTGACCCTGAGCAGCGGCGTCTATCGCCTCGACCTCGATTCCCCGGGCCTAGAACCACGCCTGACGCTGTTCTGCGTCGCCGACCCGCAACCGGGCAATCGCCCCAACGAAGCGCGTTGCGATGCTCAGGGGCGACTGTGGCTCGGCACCATGCAAAACAACATCGGCGAGCAGGGCGAAGATCTGCCGATCACCCAGCGCTCCGGTGGCCTGTTCCGCATTGATCCGGATAAACGGGTCACGCCATTGCTGCGCGGCCTGGGCATTCCCAACACGCTGCTGTGGAGCGACGACGGCACCACAGTCCTGTTCGGTGACAGTCTCGATGACACGCTGTATCGCTATTTTATTCACGCCGACGGCAACCTTGATGTGGCCACTCCCTGGTACGGCCCTGATCAGAACGGTGGCCCGGACGGTTCAGCAATGGATGCCGAAGGCTACGTGTGGAATGCCCGCTGGGACGGCAGCTGCCTGCTGCGCCTGACGCCTGACGGCAAGGTCGACCGCAGGATCGATCTGCCAGTCAGCCGCCCGACCAGTTGTGTGTTCGGCGGTGAAGACCTGAAAACCCTGTACATCACCAGCGCCAAGAGTCCGCACAACCATCCGCTGGATGGCGCGGTGCTGTCGATGCGCGTGGATGTCGCAGGAAAACTCTGTACACGGTTTGCCAGTTAAATCCCAAAATATGGGATGCAAAATTATATATTGAGATTATTCGGCAGTCGGGTTTATAGTCGGCTCCAGCAGTAACACGCACTCACACTTAAAAAAACAAAACAGGTGAAGTGATGCAGCGAATGTCTATCGCACTCCCGTGTGGAGTCCGCGTCTCGCAACGGCCCCAAGCTGTCGCGTGCGCTTGCCTGTTTCGTTCCAACCGCCTTCCAGACCGGACATCGGCAGATGCCCGGTTTTTTTGTGCTTGCGAAACAGGAGTCCTGATCCATGGCTGAACCTCTTTCCCTGCCGCCGGTGCCCGCACCGCCGAAGGGCGAGCGTCTGAAAAACAAGGTCGTGCTGCTGACCGGCGCCGCGCAAGGCATCGGCGAAGCCATTGTTGCGGCGTTCGCCTCGCAGCAAGCGAAACTGGTGATCAGTGATATTCAGGCGGAAAAAGTCGAAACGGTGGCCGTGCACTGGCGTGAGCAAGGTTACGACGTGCAAGCGCTGAAGGCGGATGTCTCGCATCAGCCCGACCTGCATGCCATGGCCAAACGCGCCGTTGAGCTGCACGGGCGCATCGATGTGCTGGTCAACTGCGCCGGGGTCAACGTGTTCCGTGATCCGCTGGCCATGACCGAAGAAGACTGGCGTCGCTGCTTCGCCATTGATCTGGACGGCGCCTGGTTTGGTTGCAAGGCAGTGCTGCCGCAGATGATCGAGCAGGGCGTCGGCAGCATCATCAATATCGCCTCGACCCATTCCAGCCACATCATTCCCGGTTGCTTTCCGTACCCGGTGGCCAAACACGGTTTGCTCGGCCTGACCCGCGCGCTCGGCATCGAGTACGCCGCGAAGGGCATCCGCGTCAACGCTATCGCCCCGGGCTATATCGAGACGCAGTTGAACGTCGACTACTGGAACGGATTCGCCGACCCGCACGCCGAGCGTCAGCGCGCCTTCGATCTGCACCCGCCGAAACGCATCGGTCAGCCGCTCGAAGTGGCAATGACGGCGGTGTTTCTGGCCAGTGATGAAGCGCCGTTCATCAATGCTTCATGCATCACCATCGATGGTGGTCGCTCGGTGATGTACCACGACTGAGCACAGTGGTTTTCACGCGGATAAATCCGTGTGAAATCCAATCATCATACGATATGACTATTTTCAACAGGCATTGCAGGAACACGCTTTAACGCTTTTCAAACATTGCTCAAAAAAATAACAAGGAGTCAGCTTATGAAACGTCGTTTCGGGATTCGTACCCTGTGCAGTACCGCCCTGGCGGTCACCGCGTTCAGCCTGAGCAGTGCGCTGCTCGCTGCCGACACCGTGAAAATCGGTTTTCTGGTCAAGCAGGCGGAAGAACCGTGGTTCCAGACCGAGTGGGCCTTCGCCGAGAAAGCCGCCAAGGACAAGGGCTTTGAACTGATCAAGATTGCCGTGCCGGACGGTGAGAAAACCCTCTCGGCGATCGACAGTCTTGCTGCCAACGGTGCCAAGGGCTTCGTGATTTGCCCGCCGGACGTCTCGCTCGGCCCGGCAATCATGGCCAAGGCCAAACTCAACGACCTGAAAGTGATTGCCGTCGATGACCGTTTCGTCGACGCCAACGGCAAGTTCATGGAAGACGTGCCATACCTCGGCATGGCCGCGTTCGAAGTCGGCCAGAAGCAGGGCAACGCGATGGTCGCCGAAGCGAAGAAACGCAACTGGGACTGGAAAGACACCTACGCGGTGGTCAACACCTACAACGAACTCGACACCGGCAAGAAGCGCACCGACGGTTCGGTGAAATCCCTCGAGGACGCCGGGATGCCGAAGGATCACATTCTGTTTGCCGCACTGAAAACCCTCGACGTACCGGGCAGCATGGACGCCACCAACTCGGCGCTGGTGAAACTGCCGAGCGCGGCGAAAAACCTGATCATCGGCGGCATGAACGACAACACTGTGCTCGGCGGCGTACGCGCCACCGAAGCCGCCGGTTTTGCCGCGGCCAACGTGATCGGCATCGGCATCAACGGCACCGACGCCATCGGCGAACTGAAAAAGCCGAACAGCGGCTTCTTCGGCTCGATGCTGCCAAGCCCGCACATCGAAGGCTACAAAACCGCCGAGATGATGTACGAGTGGGTCACCACCGGCAAAGAACCGCCGAAGTACACCGCGATGGACGACGTCACCCTGATCACCCGCGAGAACTTCAAGCAAGAGCTGGAAAAAATCGGCCTGTGGAACTGACGCAGTGACGGCCCGGGCAGCCGGGCCGTTTTTCGGTGTGAAGAGGTGGCTTTATGCACGCGCAAGTACAAACACAAGAACAACACGGCGCCAGCGGCAGCCTGCGCTTCAACGGGATCGGCAAAACCTTTCCCGGGGTGAAAGCGCTGGACGCCATCAGCTTTGTCGCCCATCCCGGCCAGGTTCACGCCTTGATGGGCGAGAACGGCGCCGGCAAATCGACCCTGCTGAAAATCCTCGGCGGTGCTTACATCCCGAGCAGCGGCGAGTTGCAGATCGGCGAGCAGACCATGGCGTTCAAGTCGACCGCTGACAGCATCGGCAGCGGCGTCGCGGTGATTCACCAGGAGTTGCATCTGGTGCCGGAAATGACCGTCGCCGAAAACCTGTTTCTCGGCCATTTACCGGCCAGTTTCGGTTTGATCAATCGCGGTGTCCTGCGTCAGCAAGCGTTGAACTGCCTCAAAGGCCTGGCCGACGAAATCGATCCGCAGACCAAGGTCGGGCGCTTGTCCCTCGGCCAGCGGCAACTGGTGGAAATCGCCAAGGCGCTGTCGCGCGGCGCCCACGTCATCGCTTTCGACGAGCCGACCAGCAGCCTTTCGGCCCGTGAGATCGACCGCTTGATGGCGATCATCGGACGCCTGCGTGACGAGGGCAAAGTCGTGCTCTACGTTTCCCACCGCATGGAAGAAGTGTTCCGCATCTGTGACGCCGTGACGGTGTTCAAGGACGGTCGCTACGTGCGCACCTTCGACGACATGAGCCAGTTGACCCACGATCAACTGGTGACCTGCATGGTCGGTCGTGACATTCAGGACATCTACGATTATCGCCATCGACCACGCGGTGCCGTCGCGCTGAAGGTTGATGGTTTGCTCGGCCCGGGTCTGCGCGAGCCGATCAGTTTCGAAGCGCACAAAGGTGAAATCCTTGGCCTGTTCGGATTGGTCGGGGCAGGGCGCACCGAGCTGTTTCGCTTGCTCAGCGGGCTGGAACGCAACACCGCCGGACGCCTCGAATTGCGCGGTCACGAACTGAAACTGCGATCACCGCGCGACGCGATTGCTGCGGGCATTCTGCTCTGCCCGGAAGATCGCAAGAAGGAAGGCATCATCCCGCTGGCCAGCGTCGCCGAAAACATCAACATCAGCGCACGCGGCGCTCATTCGGGCCTCGGTTGCCTGATTCGTGGTCTGTGGGAAAAGGGCAACGCCGACAAACAGATCAAAGCGCTGAAAGTGAAAACCCCGCACGCCGGCCAGCAGATCAAATTCCTCTCCGGCGGCAATCAGCAGAAGGCCATTCTCGGTCGCTGGCTGTCGATGCCGATGAAGGTCCTGCTGCTCGACGAACCGACGCGCGGCATCGACATCGGTGCCAAAGCCGAGATTTACCAGATCATCCATAACCTCGCTGCTGAGGGTATTTCGGTGATCGTGGTGTCCAGCGACCTGATGGAAGTTATGGGCATTTCCGACCGCATTCTGGTGCTCTGCGAAGGCGCCTTGCGCGGCGAAATCAGCCGCGACCAGGCCAATGAATCCAACCTGCTGCAACTGGCTTTGCCGCGCCACCGCGCTGACGGCGTGGCGAACTGAGAGGTGACTATGATGACAACCCAAAACGAAACCCTGCCGAAAGAGCGCAAGCCGCTGGACATGCGACGCTTCCTTGATGACTGGGTCATGTTGCTGGCGGCTGTGGGCATATTCGTTGCCTGCACGCTGCTGATCGACAACTTTCTTTCGCCGCTGAACATGCGTGGCCTGGGCTTGGCGATTTCCACCACCGGGATTGCCGCGTGCACGATGTTGTACTGCCTGGCGTCGGGGCATTTCGACCTGTCGGTGGGCTCGGTGATTGCCTGCGCCGGGGTGGTTGCGGCGGTGGTGATGCGTGACACCAATAGCGTGTTTCTCGGTGTCAGCGCGGCGCTGGTGATGGGCCTGATTGTCGGGTTGATCAACGGGATCGTGATTGCCAAGTTGCGCGTCAATGCGTTGATCACGACGTTGGCGACCATGCAGATCGTTCGCGGTCTGGCTTACATTTTTGCCAACGGCAAAGCAGTGGGCGTGTCGCAGGAATCGTTCTTCGTTTTCGGCAATGGCCAGTTGTTTGGCGTGCCGGTGCCGATTCTGATCACCATTGTTTGCTTTCTGTTTTTTGGTTGGCTGTTGAATTACACCACCTACGGGCGCAACACCATGGCCATCGGTGGCAACCAGGAAGCGGCGTTGCTCGCGGGTGTGAACGTTGACCGGACCAAGATCATTATCTTTGCCGTGCATGGTGTGATTGGTGCGTTGGCGGGGGTGATTCTGGCGTCTCGGATGACCTCGGGGCAGCCGATGATTGGTCAGGGATTTGAACTGACGGTGATCTCGGCCTGCGTGTTGGGCGGGGTGTCGTTGAGCGGTGGGATCGGCATGATTCGGCATGTGATTGCCGGGGTGTTGATTCTGGCGATCATTGAGAATGCGATGAACTTGAAGAATATCGACACGTTTTATCAGTATGTGATTCGTGGTTCGATCCTGCTGCTGGCCGTCGTGATTGACCGCCTGAAACAACGCTAAGATCAAGAGCCCCTCACCCCAGCCCTCTCCCAGAGGGAGAGGGGGCCGACCGAGGTGTTTTGCGTCCTGCACCGACTTGAAAGACCTAGTCGATTATGGAATCGGAAACGCACTTTCGGGTCGGTTGTGGATTCGGCGAAGCACTTTCAGGTCGGCGTACTTCTTGAGCCTCCCCCATTCAGTCCCCTCTCCCTCCGGGAGAGGGCTAGGGTGAGGGTGCTGTTGATCTTCCCGCCTTCTGTCCGACCCCCCAAATATTCCTTGCTCGCCCGCACCCGTTTCGGGTATCAATTTGTACATGATTAGACAGGTACGATTTGACAAGAAACAACGGGTGGTCGACGAACTCGTCCGACGCATCGAAAGCGGCCTCATGGAGGATGGTTTTCTGTTGCCCGGCGAACATCAGTTGGCTCAAGAATTCCAAGTCAGCCGAGGCACGCTGCGCGAAGCGCTGGCCGAACTGAAACGGCGCAATTACATCGCCACGCAAAGCGGCGTCGGCTCCATCGTCACTTTCGACGGTGTCGCGCTCGACCAGCGCAGCGGCTGGGCGCAGGCGCTGGCCGACAGCGGCGCGCTGATCAATACCGAAGTGCTGCGTCTGGAAGCCGTGACCCGGCCCGATCTGCTCTCGCGGTTCGGCACTGACCAATTCATCACCCTCGACCGCCGTCGGCGCTCCAACGACGGCACGCTGGTCTCTCTCGAACGCTCTTTGATGCCGGCCACCGGCGGCCTGGAAAGCCTGCCGCGTGTCGGTCTGATCGACAATTCCCTGACCATCACCCTGGCCGCCTACGGCTACATCGGCGAACGCGGTGATCAGTGGATCGGTGCCGAGCCGTTGAATGCCGAAGACGCCGAATTGCTCGGGCGCCCGGTCGGCACCGTTTTCCTCAAGGCGTTGCGTACCACCTATGATCGCCAGAACCGTTTCATGGAGTTGGTCGAAAGCCTGCTCGATCCGGTGCATTTCCGTTTGCACCTGCAATTTGGAGAATCGAAATGACCGCGCTCAACCGTGCCCTTGGTGCTTTCTATGGCCTGGCCCTCGGTGATGCACTGGGCATGCCGACGCAATCGCTGAACCGCGAAACGATCAAGACCCGCTTCGGCCAGATCACTGATCTGCAGGATGCCGGGCCACTGCAACCGATCGCCGCAAACATGCCCAAAGGCTCGATCACCGACGACACTGAACAAGCCATTTTGGTTGGTGAGTTGCTGGTCGAAGGCAAAGGCCGCATCGAACCGGCGATCCTCGCGCAACGCTTGATCGAGTGGGAAGCCGAGATGCAGGCCAAGGGCTCGCAGGACTTGCTCGGGCCGTCGACCAAGCGCGCCATCGAAATGATCCTCGCCGGCCATTCGCCGGAAGAGGCCGGACGCTTCGGCACCACCAACGGCGCGGCCATGCGCATTACGCCGGTAGGGATCGCGGCGGATGTGGCCGATCCTCAGCGGTTTATCGCAGCGGTGGTACAGGCCTGTCAGGTCACCCACAACACCACGCTGGGGATTTCCAGTGCGGCGGCGGTGGCAGCGGTGGTATCTGCCGGCATCAATGGCATGGACCTGGGCGAAGCGTTGAACCTCGGCCAGCACATCGCTCAGCAAGCCGAGGCGCACGGGCACTGGGTGGCCGGTGGGCGCATTGCCTCGCGCATCAGTTGGGCGCGCACCATCAGTGTCGATAGCGACAAGGCTTTGCTGGCGGATCTGCTCTATGACGTGATCGGTACTTCGGTGGCGTCGCAGGAATCGGTGGTGGTCTCCTTTGCCCTGGCGCAGCAAGTGGCCGTCGGCGAGATGAGCGCGTTTGATGCGTTGTGCATGGCCGCCAGTCTTGGCGGTGACACTGACACCATCGCGGCGATTCTCGGCGCCATGCTCGGGGCCTGCCTGGGTCTTGAGAGCTGGCCAGTGCCGATGATCGACACGGTGAAGGCCGTCAATCATCTGGAGCTGGAGCCGTTGGTGCAGGGGCTGTTGGCCTTGCGCTAACCAGGTTAGCGCCTTCGCGAGCAGGCTCGCTCCCACAAGGATTACACGGTACCTGTGGGAGCGAGCCTGCTCGCGAAAGCCGCACCGCGAATTTCGAATTTTTAACCCGCAATGGATCGCGCAGACAGGCCGAGGACGGCCGCGATGTCTTGTCGTTTTGCATCATTGCCACAACCACAAAAAAGGCAAACAGGAGCATCTTCATGAGTTCATCAAACGCCGCGCAGAGCGCCGGGCAACTGGAAACCCGCGGCATCGAACCGGTGCCGGAAGCCGAGTGCAACGGCCATCCGCTGCAACTGTTCTGGGTCTGGTTCGCCGCCAACATTTCCATCCTCGGTCTGCCGCTGGGCGCCACGCTGGTGGCGTTTCGCGGGCTGGCGATCTGGCAGGCGATCATCGTCGCAATCATCGGTGCTGCCGGTTCGTTCGCGGTGGTCGGGATCATCTCGATTGCCGGTCGCCGTGGCCGCGCACCGAGCCTGACCTTGTCGCGAGCGATCTTCGGCGTGCGCGGCAATATCGGCCCGACGCTGGTCTCGCTGATGTCGCGCCTGGGTTGGGAAACGGTCAACACCACCACCGCTGCATTTGTGCTGTTGTCGCTGTGCTCGATCCTGTTCGGCTCGCCAGTGGAAGCGAAAAGTGCGCCGATACTGACGTTGATCTTTATCGCGATTTTCGTCCTGCTGACTTTGTCAGTGTCCGGCCTCGGCCACGCGACCTTGCTGGTGATCCAGAAGTGGGCGACCTACGTGTTCGGCGCGCTGAATCTTCTGGTCGGCGGTTTCCTCTGCGCGACCATCGACTGGAGCGCGGTGTTCAATGCCACGCCCGCGCCGATGAGTGCAATGATCATCGGTATCGGCACCATGGCCGCCGGTACCGGCATTGGTTGGGCCAACGCTGGCGCCGACATGTCGCGCTATCAGCATCGCAGCGTCAAGGCTGTGCGACTGGTGGCGTCTGCCGCGTTCGGTGCGGGCATTCCGCTGGTGCTGCTGATCACTCTTGGCGGTCTGCTGTCGGTGGGCAACAACGACCTCGCCTCGGCGACTGACCCGATTGTTGCAATCCGCGACATGCTGCCAACGTGGATGGCCGTGCCGTACCTGATCACGGCGTTCGGTGGCTTGTTGCTGTCGAACAATCTGTCGGTGTACTCCGCCGGTCTGACCACGCTGACCCTTGGCCTGAAGGTCAAACGCGTCTACGCGGTGGTGGTCGATATCGTCGCGATCTTCGCCGGCTCAATCTACTTCATGCTGATCGCCGACAGTTTCTACGGCCCGTTCATTACCTTTATTTCCCTGCTGGCGGTGCCGATCACCGCGTGGGTCGGGATCTTCGTCGTTGACCTGATTCACCGTCATTACTACAGCCCGAAAGACCTGCTCGACGTCAGCCCGAGCAGTGCCTACTGGTATCACGGCGGTATCGAGTGGCGTGCGTTTGGCGCGTGGGCGATTGCCATCGTCCTTGGCTTCAGTTTCACCACCATTGGCACTACCGCTGAAAACGTCTGGTTCAAAGGCTTTTTGTCCGACTCGTGGCTGGGCCACAACGGCCTCGGCTGGATCGTGACGTTCGTGGTGGCCGGTGGCATTTACTTTGTCCTCGGCGGGGCGAAAGACCGTCGCGCCGCGCAAACCGAGAATGCTCATGCCTAAGATGTTGCACACCGGCCAGGTCATCATCGACCTGGTCATGGCCGTGGATAAGCTGCCGCAGGTTGGCGGCGACGTGCTGGCGCAGTCGGCGGGTTTCGAAGCGGGCGGCGGTTTCAATGTGATGGCGGCGGCCGTGCGCAATCGCCTGCCGGTGGTTTATCTCGGCCGCCATGGCACTGGGCGTTTCGGTGATCTGGCGCGTGAGGCGATGAATGCCGAGGGGATTCACATCGGCATTCGCCAGCCTGCGCAGCGCGACACAGGGTTGTGTGTGGCGCTGACCGATGCGTCGGCGGAGCGCAGTTTCATTTCCTACATCGGCGCTGAAGGTGAGGTGACGGCGGAGGATCTGAACAGCGTTGCGGTCGAGGCGGGCGATTACGTTTATCTCAGTGGCTACAGCCTGTTGCACGAAGGCAAAGCGCAGGCGTTGCTCGACTGGACATTGGCGTTACCGGAGTCGATCAACGTAGTGTTCGATCCGGGCCCGTTGGTGGAATCGCCGGACTCGCCGCTGATGCAGGCGTTGCTGCCGCGAATCGATGTGTGGACCAGCAACAGTGTCGAGGCACTGCGGTTCACCGGGGCCGAGGATATTGGGGGTGCGCTGGATCGTCTCGCTGAGCATCTGCCCAATGAAGTGCTGATCGTGGTCCGTGACGGGCCGCAAGGGTGCTGGATTCATCAGCGCGATGAGCGTCGGCATGTCCCGGGGTTTGCTGTGAAAGCGGTGGACAGCAATGGTGCCGGCGATGCCCATGCCGGCGTCTTTGTCGCGGGACTGGCGCAGGGTTTGACAGCGCATGAAGCAGCGCGACGGGCGAATGCGGCGGCAGCTTTGGCGGTGACGCGGTGGGGGCCGGCGACTTCGCCGGGTGCGACTGAAGTGGATGCGTTTATCCGCGAGTCCGGCGGCGCCTGATAGATAGCTTTCGCGAGCAAGCTCGCTCCCACAGGGGATTTATGTTCGCCTCAGATCCAATGTAGGAGCTGCCGAAGGCTGCGATCTTTTGATCTTATAAAAGCAAAGATCGCAGCCAACTGCATCTCCTGCATGATTAGCGATCACACGATCATATCGCTCAGCTATCCAGCTTGCGCGCTACCTCCACGCCAGCCGCACTGAGCTTGATCGGCAGGTTCAACGAATGTTCGCCAGCCTCGTTGCAGGTCACATGCCCGTGGTGAATCAGTCCACGATCCTGCAAAGCGGCGAGGGCGCTGGCCACTACCTTCTCGCCCCGGTAATTATCCAGCACCTCTTTTCCCAGACCACTCGGATGGGCGTGCAACAGACGGGTGAGGACTTCTTTTTCCAGGTTTTTATCGACGTTCATGGTTACCTCTTCATTGGATTGAACAGGACGCTCGCGTCGGCGAACTACTGACCGGAGCCTTCGGAACCGGAGCCACCGGTGGTGGTTTTCGAGCCGATGCCGGGGCCCGCATTGTCTGGCGTGGCGGGGGCGTCGGGGGTGTTCATGCCGCCCTGCCGGCCCGGGTCGCTGCCCTGAGTGCGCGGGTCGGTGCCGGTGGCGGGAGGCTGATTGATCAAGGGCACTCCCGAGCCATCGGTATTCATACCGGGAGCACTGTTGATGGCGGGGGCGCGTGGCGGAGTCGGATCGGTAGGGCCGGTGCCCGCAGCGGTGGCGGATGCGGCGAAAACCGCAGGGCAGAGCAGGGCGCTGAATACGAAAGCGGTCAACCTTGACGGGATCATAGGGCTTCTCCAGTGATTGGAATCCTTACCTGTTGTTGGTCTGCCCAGTGATCGGATTGGTGCCTGATCAGCGACGAACGGTCTAGGTTGCCTGCGCGGCTTTCAGACTGATCCGCCGCCAGAGCAAGCGGCCAAGGGTAATCAGCCAGTTGGCCAACGCGACGATCAAGACCGTCAAAAGCAGTGTGCTCATGCCGTGCTCAACGATGGTTTTCCCGGCCAATAGCGGGAAACCAAACACGCCGATGAAGTACGAAAGACTGAACAGCAACAAGGCCTGCGATGTAGTACCGGCCGGTGCTTCGTTGGCCGCCAGGCCGTTGATCACCGAATAGGTCAGGCCATAACCAACACCCAGCAGCACTGCCGCCAGCAGGTAAGTGAACCCGCCGTGCACGCCGAACGCGAACAGCACAATCGAACCCAGCATCAGCCCCGACAGCAGGCACGACGCGCGCAAAGGATCACGCTTGACGACATATCCGGCGATCAACATCCGACTGCTGATTGCCGCGCTCATGAAGCCGAGAAAAAATAACGAATAATCCAGCGAGCGGGCGGCGGCATAGCTGGTCTGAAAGCTCGACAATCCACCGAATACGCAACCGCCGAGACCAACCATGATGATCGGAAACAGCGCACGCGAGCCGAGCACTTGAGTGGTCGCTTGCCAGCTGATTTTTGCCGCTGTCGGGGTCTGCGTGCTTTTCAAACGAGCACCCAGCTGCCAGAACAGCAGCACCCCGATCAGGCTTGCCAGCGCCGCCAGATAAAACGCCGAGGTCACTGGCAAGCCCAGCGCACTCGCTGCCCGTCCGAGTAAAGGGCCGCTTCCGATCCCGGTCATCATGCTGCCCGACAGCAGCGCGAAGTACTTGGCGCGCTGCGCCGGGGTCACCAGACTGGCGACGATGATCGGCCCCAAGGTATAGAAAACGCCCCAGCCCAAACCCAGCAGCAAACCGAAAACCAATAACAGATGACCAAACCCTGGCGTCAGCGCAAAGCCCAGACTCGCTGCTACCAGCAACAGACCAAACAGGGCAATCGAACGCGCCGCACCGAGCCAGTCCGACAGATGCCCGGACACCAGCACTGCGACAAACGTACTGAGCATCGCCGCCGAAATCACGCTGCCGGCATCGTGCTCATTGCCGCCGCGAGAACTGATCAACAGTGACAATAAAAACGTCGAGCCGTAAGACAGCGACAGCAGATAACTGGCGAGGCAGAACAGGCCGAACAACTTGCCTGAAACCTTGGGTGTTACTTGCGACATGAAGTGAATCCTTAAGCGGAAAAATTCAGCGTCATCTGTTTAACACGTCAGGCAGGCGGCTTAGGTCTGAGCTTGGCGAAGTCAGGATCGCTGCACGCCGGAGTAATGCTCAAGCGAGGCCGATCTCTTCCTTGAACTGCTCCATGAATCCCTTCAGGCGCAGATGACGGACCTGCGCAAGACGCTGGCCGGCGACGGTCTGGAAACCGTCGGCGAGGTGCAGCAGTTTGGTCTGGAAATGATCGAGGCAAAAACGCGTGTCATCGTAATCGCGTTGTTTCGCTTCGGGATCCTGCGGGTCGTACAGCGCCGAACCCATGCGCCCCGCGATGTAGAAAGTGCGGGCGACGCCGAGCATGCCCAAAGAGTCGAGGCGGTCAGCGTCCTGGACTATTTTCGCTTCGAGGGTGAGCGGGGTGATGTTGGCGGAGAAACTGTGGGCTTCGATGGCGTGGGCGACGGCGGCGATTTTTTCTTCGGACCAGTTCAGATCGGCAAGCACTGACGAAGCTTTATCTGCCGCCAGCCGCGAAGCCTGCGAACGCAGTGGCGAGTTCTTCTCGACGGCGACGCAATCGTGCAAGAGCACGGCGGCCAACAACACCTCAAGATCGCCGCCTTCTTCTGCTTGCAGCGTACGCACGTTATGCCAGACCCGCTGCAGGTGAGCGAGGTCGTGAGCGCCGTCGTCTGATGGCTCGAGGGCGTGGGGCAACAGGGCTACTGCGAGTGCCTCTACGGGGGTAAAAAACGCTGGGTTCATGAGCATCCTTTCAGATTGTCGAAGTCCCTGTGGGAGCGAGCTTGCTCGCGAAGGCGTCCTTACAGTCACTTGCATTGTTGAATGACAGAATGCTTTCGCGAGCAGGCTCACTCCCACAGGGAACTGCAGTGTTTGCAACATTGCGCAGGGTAGTGTGTGTTTTGCCATGTGACGAGCGCCGCTCACCACCTTAGTATGGCGTTTTCCTTTTTCCGACAAGGCCCGTCCATGACGATCGAAATCCGCCCGGCGACCCCCAGCGATGCCCCGCAAATCCTCGCCTTCATCACTGAACTCGCCGATTTCGAAAAGGCCCGTCACGAAGTCATCGCCAGCGTTGCCGACATCGAACGCAGCCTGTTCAGCGAAGGCGCCACCGCCCACGGCCTGATCTGCCTACGCGATGGTTTGCCAATCGGTTTCGCGGTGTTCTTCTTCAGCTATTCGACCTGGCTCGGCAGCAACTGCCTGTACCTCGAAGACCTCTACATCACCCCCGAACAACGCGGCGGCGGTGCTGGCAAAACCTTGTTGCGTCACTTGGCGAAAATCGCCTGCGACAACGACTGCGGCCGCTTCGAATGGAGTGTTCTGGACTGGAACACGCCGGCCATCGAATTCTACAAATCCCTCGGCGCACAACCCCAGGAAGAGTGGGTGCGCTACCGCATGGATGGCCAGGTTCTGCGTGAGTTTGCCGAGGGCTGATCACAATGATGGCATTGCGGTGCTGATTCGATTGTCGCCAACGCTCTAGTCCGGCATTCTACGCGCCATTTTTGCGCGCTCACGGACGACACCTGCAATGCCTCTGGCACAATTTCTCCACGCCCGTGGAGCCATCGCTGCGTCAATGAGTGACCAGCGATGAGCGGACTACGGGCGTCAATGCGTCTGTATGGCCTGGTGAAAAACTCAGGCTCCACCGACAACCCCACGCGTCAACCGGTCGACATTCTGTGCATGACAAATCGTACGGGCGGCAGCGCCATTCGCGCGTTCGTGTCACGCCTTGATGCCGAGTTGATGACCCGCAGCGCCGGGCTCGCCGAGTACCGCGTGATACCGCTGCGCACCTTCGATCCGACGGCGTTTATCGACGCCCATCAAGGCTGGCTGATGCTGCACATTTGCTGTGGTTTCGTCGCCCCTGCCGGGCATTCGCTGCTCAAGGACGGCGGGTTGATGCCGATGGGCTGGTACGTCTATTCCGAGATCGGCCAGTGGACGGGCCAGCATCATCTCGACCTCGGCGCACAAATGGCCGAATTGCTGCAATCGACTTACGAGCGTAATCACCTGCGCAACTACAACGCCTGGCTCAACGAACTCGACGACGCCTCGCCGGCCGAACTGGCATGGCAGGTAGACGAAGCCTGGCAGCATCTGCAATTCGCTACACCCCCCGACAGCCGTGAACATTGCCACGCCCTGTTCGACCCCGTCGACAACCGCTGGCGCTTCGCCGCGACCGACATCGATATTCATCAGCCGCACCCGGAACCCCTGAAGCAAGGAGCTTTGAATTGAGTGGTAAACCCGCTGCACGCGTCACCGACCCGACCGCCTGCCCATTGCCAGGGCATGGCACCAACCCGATTGCCTCCGGCTCGCCGAACGTCTTCTTCGACGGCCTCGCCGCCGCGCGCATGACCGATAAATCGGCGTGTGGCAGTCCGATTACCGGAGCCGTTTCCGGCACCGTTTTTATCAACGGCTTGAATGCCGCCACGCTCGACAGTACCGGAGGCCACGGCAATGTCGTGGTGGGTGGCTCGGGGACGGTGATTATCGGCCAGAGTGGCGGAGGGGCAGCGTTTAGTGGGCTGTTGCCGATGCCGGTGCATTTTACGGACAGGTTGCAAGTGGTGAATGAAGCAACTGGCGAGCCGGTGCCCGATCATCCCTATGTGATTCAACGGGGCGATGGCAGCATGGAACACGGAATCACCAATGAGCAGGGCTTTACTCATATGGTCAGCTCGCATTTGGCCGAAACAATCAAACTGTTTGTAGAGTGATCGAAATGGAAGTCGCAAACCCTGCACTCAAAGATTGCAAAAACGAGGTGGTGAGTCACGAGTTGACTTGCAAAACCGATCAGACTGTAAAAACCGTGGCAATCAAAATCAAAAAAATCGTCGTGTTTTTCATTGGCGGGGCTGGAGACAAGGAGCCGTATTATCAAGATCAACCACCTCACGGTAACGTAACCAGTGCGCAGGTTTTATTGCCTAAAAAATTCAGCGACGCGCAAATTGGAAAAATAAAGTCGGTGTACCTTAGTTATAAGGATGTGCGCGGCAAGAAAGACATAGAAAAGTATGTGCTGAGTTATCTGAAAGGTGATAAATCAATTTATATAAGTATCGTCGGTCACAGTCTTGGAGGATGGAACGGCGCTCATCTGGCAGCCATACTCAAAGAACAGGGATTTACGGTGAAGTCCTTGGTCACGCTTGATCCTGTGGGCGGCGGACTGGGTGTCTGGCTGATTTCAGACATTTACGCCACCACCCCGAAGCCTGGTGCAGAGTACTGGATCAATATATTGGCTGCACCGGCGAAACCCAATCAGTCCGATGATGTCGCCGAGATGGGAGAACGCTGGGTTATGAGCTCGGGTCCTGATATCAATAAAGCGGTAGACACCAACCACGAAGATGCAGGCGTAATGTTCAAGGCGAGGATTCTTGGCGAACAGTCCGCATGTGATCTCATCGCTGAAAAAATGATCAAATACCTGGAGTCTTGACATGCGAGTGTTGCTTGCAGTTCTAGTTCTTTGTTTGTGTGCTTCGTGCGCAAAAAGAGTGCCATTACCAGAGACCGAAATTGAATTTGTTTCTGTTACCAAGCCTGGAGACAGTGCTCTTCTGGATGTTCGCTTCAGTTCAATGACTGATCTGTTGCGATTCTTCGAGATCAATGCCGGCCAACATCAGGTCGGCAATGCCTTGATCTGTTCATTGGATGAGAGTGGCTTCTTCGAAACAAAACAGGACCTGACCCGGTATCTCGAAGGGGAGGTCGTCGCGGTATTAAATGAATCTGCTGCGGGGCCATATGTGTATTCGGCTGAGGTCTCTGCGGTGCATACACCGGACGGTGGAACGCTGAGTACGTACTTCAATAAAAAACAACTGTTGATGGTATTGAGCGCGCGTCAGGTCGTGGCATGTAAGTTCAGGACAGCTGCCTACGCTTACGGTCCGTATTACTCAAAATCGATGAATATTCCTGCCAGTGTTTTCGTTCAGGCGATAGAGCATCAGTAGTGATATTGATAACGGTGAATCACGGATCTGTTCGAGGAGGGTGGGTAGATGTAATTATCCCAAAATATGGGATGCAAAATTACATATTGAGATTTACCGTCTGAGAGGTCTATAGTCCGTCGCACTCACTGCCAAAAACAAAACAGGTGAAGCGATGCTGGCGCAATTGATCGCGCTCGACTGGGGGACGACCTCATTACGTGCTTACAAACTCGCGGCGGGCGGCGTGGTGCTGGAGCAGCGCGCGCTGTCGTCCGGGATCATGCAGTTGCCCAAGACCCCGCGAATCATCAACGGTCGCGAATGCGCCGATGGTTTTGAACTGGCGTTCGACGAGGCGTGCGGCGACTGGCTCGATGCGCAGCCGGATCTGCCGGTGATTGCCTGCGGCATGGTTGGCAGCGCACAGGGCTGGCGTGAAGCGGCCTACTGCGAGACGCCGGCGAACGTCGCCAATCTCGGAAAATCCCTACAAACACTGATCAGTCTGCGCGGCACCGTGGTGCATATCGTGCCGGGCGTGATCCAACGTTCGCGTCTGCCGAATGTGATGCGCGGCGAAGAAACCCAGGTGCTTGGCGTGTTGCAGAATCTGCCGATTGAGGCGGGTGCTGATCTGTTGATCGGCCTGCCGGGCAGCCACTCGAAATGGGTGGATGTGGTCGATGGCTGCATCACTCACTTCGACACGTTTATGACCGGTGAAGTGTTCGCCGTGCTCAGTGAACACAGCATTCTCGGTCGTACCCTGAAGCAAGGTGCGACGTTCGATGCTTTGGCGTTTGACCGTGGTGTGCAGGTTGCGCAGTCGGTGGACGGCGAACTCGGCGTGCTGTCGACGTTGTTCAGTGCCCGTACCTTGGGCCTGACCGGCGAACTCAGCCCGACCGCGCAGGCGGATTATCTGTCCGGCCTGATGATCGGCCATGAGCTGGCGGCGCTCGCCACGGTTCAGCGACGTCGTCGCAACAACACGAATCTTCCTTCGATCATCCTCATCGGCAACGCGCAGCTCTGTGCGCGCTACAGCCGCGCCCTCGATGCCTGCGGTTTCGCCAACGTGACGCTGGCCGAGCAGGCCACCGAGCGTGGTCTGTGGCAACTGGCGCAGGCCGCCGGACTGATCGATTCCTCATCCCGTTAACCCTGACTGGAGGCCTGACATGCTCAAGCAAGCACTGGCGCAAAACGGTCTGATCGCGATCCTGCGGGGCCTGCATCCGCAGGAAGCCGCCGCTGTCGGAGAAGTCCTGTATGCGGCCGGATTTCGCGTCATCGAAGTACCGCTCAATTCCCCGTCGCCGTACGAAAGTATCCGCATCCTGCGTAAGGCCCTGCCCGCCGATTGCCTGATCGGTGCCGGCACGGTGTTGACCCCGGCACAGGTCGAGTTGGTGAAAGAAGCCGGCGGCCAAGTGATTGTCATGCCGCACAGTGACGCCAAGGTCTTGCGTGCGGCGAAAGCGGCGGGGCTGTTTCTGTCGCCGGGTGTCGCCACGCCGACCGAGGCCTTCGCGGCACTGGAGGAGGGCGCGGACATTCTCAAGATGTTTCCGGCAGAGCAGATGGGCCCGGCGGTCGTCAAAGCCTGGCTCGCAGTGTTGCCGACGGGAACAGTACTGGCGCCGGTCGGCGGCATCACCCCGGACAATATGCAGGCGTTTATCGATGCCGGTGTAAAAGGTTTCGGCCTCGGTTCCGGACTGTTCAAACCGGGCATGACGCCGGAGCAAGTGGCGCTGAACGCCAAGGCCTACGTGGCTGCGTGGAAGGCCCTTCGCTAAGACTTTTTGGCGCTGTGTGCGCTGCATCTATAAGAGCTGCATTTACAAAAAGAGAGCAGAGATGAAAATCACCAAACTCACCACCTTCATCGTCCCGCCGCGCTGGTGCTTCCTCAAGGTCGAAACCGACGAAGGCGTGACCGGTTGGGGCGAACCCGTGGTTGAAGGGCGCGCGCATACCGTCGCGGCTGCCGTTGAAGAATTGTCCGATTACCTGATCGGCAAAGACCCACGCAATATCGAAGATATCTGGACCGTGCTCTATCGCGGCGGTTTCTACCGTGGCGGCGCGATTCACATGAGTGCGCTGGCCGGTATCGATCAGGCGTTGTGGGACATCAAGGGCAAGGCGCTCGGGGTGTCGGTCAGCGATCTGCTCGGTGGCCAAGTGCGCGACAAGATTCGCGTGTATTCGTGGATCGGTGGCGACCGTCCGGCCGACACCGCGCGTGCGGCGAAAGAGGCGGTGAGCCGTGGTTTTACTGCGGTGAAAATGAACGGCACCGAAGAGCTGCAATTTCTCGACACCTTCGAAAAAGTCGATCTGGCGCTGGCCAACGTCGCCGCCGTGCGTGATGCGGTCGGGCCGAACGTTGGCATCGGCGTCGACTTCCATGGCCGCGTGCACAAGCCGATGGCCAAGGTGCTGATGAAGGAACTTGATCCGTACAAACTGATGTTTATCGAAGAACCGGTGCTCAGCGAAAACTACGAAGCGCTGAAAGAGCTCGCGCCGTTGACCAGCACGCCGATTGCTCTGGGTGAGCGGCTGTTTTCGCGTTGGGACTTTAAACGCGTGTTGAGCGAAGGTTACGTCGACATCATCCAGCCGGATGCCTCCCACGCGGGCGGCATCACCGAAACCCGCAAGATCGCCAACATGGCCGAGGCCTACGATGTGGCACTGGCGCTGCACTGCCCGTTGGGGCCGATTGCGCTGGCGGCGTGTTTGCAATTGGACGCGGCTTGTTACAACGCGTTTATCCAGGAGCAAAGCCTGGGCATCCATTACAACGAGAGCAACGATTTGCTCGACTACGTGAAGGATCCACGGGTGTTCGATTACGACAAAGGTTTCGTGAAGATTCCGAACGGCCCGGGGTTGGGCATTGAGATCAACGAAGAATATGTGATTGAGCGCGCAGCGGTCGGGCATCGCTGGCGCAACCCGATCTGGCGTCATGCCGATGGCAGTTTTGCCGAATGGTGAGTCGTCCCTGACACACCCGATGAGATCGTTCCCACGCTCTGCGTGGGAATGCCTCAATGGACGCTCTGCGTGCGCTTTTGGGACGCGGAGCGTCCCCGGCTGCATTCCCACGCGGAGCGTGGGAACGATCAGGCCTCAGGCCGACCTCAATAAACATAAAAAGAGGCTCTCCCCATGCAACCGCAAACCCTCACCGGGCAGGCGTCTTTAGTCACGCCTAGCCGCAAGCGGTTTTTCATCATGGTGTTGCTGTTTATCACCGTGGTCATCAACTACCTCGACCGCAGCAACCTGTCGATTGCCGCACCGGCGCTGACCAGTGAGCTGGGCATCGACCCGATTCACGTCGGTCTGATCTTTTCCGCATTCGGCTGGACCTACGCCGCCATGCAGATCCCTGGCGGCTGGCTGGTCGATCGCGTGCCGCCGCGCATTCTTTACAGCGTTGCGCTGCTGTTGTGGTCGATTGCCACGGTGATGCTCGGTTTCGCGGCCAGCTTCATTGCGCTGTTCGTGTTGCGCATGGCGGTCGGTGCGCTGGAAGCGCCGGCTTATCCGATCAACAGTCGCGTGGTCACCACTTGGTTCCCCGAGCGTGAGCGCGCCACGGCCATCGGCTTCTACACCTCCGGACAATTTGTCGGCCTGGCATTTCTCACTCCGGTACTCGCTTGGCTGCAACATGAGTTCGGCTGGCACATGGTGTTCGTCGCCACCGGCGCCGTCGGCATTATCTGGGCGGCAATCTGGTACGCGGTGTATCGCGAGCCACGGGATTTCAAAGGCGCCAATGAAGCCGAAATCGACTTGATCCGCGAGGGCGGTGGTCTGGTCGATATTCAGCAAGAGTCCGCCAAGGTCAAAGCCAAATTCAGCTGGACCGATTTGGGCATCGTCCTGACCAAGCGCAAATTGTGGGGCATCTACCTCGGCCAGTTTTGCCTGAACTCGACGCTGTGGTTTTTCCTGACGTGGTTCCCGACCTATCTGGTGAAATATCGCGGCATGGACTTCATCAAGTCCGGCCTGCTGGCATCGCTGCCGTTTCTCGCTGCGTTCATTGGCGTGCTGTGCTCGGGATTCTTTTCCGACTTGCTGATCCGTCGCGGCTGCACGGTTGGTTTTGCGCGCAAGCTGCCGATCATTGGCGGGCTGCTGATTTCCACTTCGATCATTGGTGCCAATTTTGTTGAATCGACGCCGCTGGTGATTGCCTTTCTGGCGTTGGCATTTTTCGGCAACGGTCTGGCCTCGATCACCTGGTCGCTGGTGTCGACGCTGGCGCCGGCACGGTTGCTCGGGCTGACCGGCGGGGTGTTCAACTTCATCGGCAACCTGTCGGCGATCGCCACGCCGATCGTGATTGGCTTCCTTGCCAGCGGCGATTCGTTCGCGCCGGCGATCACCTACATCGCGGTGCTCGCCTTGGTCGGTGCGTTGTCCTATGTGCTGCTGGTCGGCAAGGTCGAGCGTATCGAGTTGTAGTGGTCTGCGTCGGGCGACCATAATGCCGCCCGTTCCCTCGCTCAACGGTAAAAGGCTGGATATGCAGGAAGACGCCCCGGAAAAAACCAAGGACGCCGCGCCCACCGGCACCCAGACGCTGTTGCGTGGCTTGGGTGTGGTGCAAGCGGTGGCCAGTGGCGCCCGCGATCTCAAGGAGATTGCCCGGCTGATCGGTACCACGCGCAGCACCACCCATCGTCTGGCCAGTTGCCTGGTGGATGAGCGCTATCTGCGCGTGGTGCCGCAAATCGGTTACCTGCTCGGACCGAAGCTGATCGAACTGGGTTTCCAGGCGCGTGAGGAGTTGCCGCTGGTGACCCTGGCCGGGCCGTATCTGGACGAGTTGTCGGCGCTGACTGGTGACACCGTGCACTTGGGCATTCGCGAAGGCGATGAAGTGTTGTATCTGCTGAAAAATCCGGGGCGCAACGGCCCGGAAATGCGTTCGCGGGTCGGCCATCGCATGCCGCTGGCGCGCACCGGTATCGGCAAGGCGTTAATGCTCGATGACTCGCCGAAAGATTGGCAGCGTCTCTACGACATCAGTCTGCCGGCAGGTGGGAAGAGTCAGTTCTGGCCGCAGCATCCTCAGCAGTCGTGGGAGCAGCTTGAGCAGCGCATGACCGAGTACGTCGCCGGTGGCTACGCATTCGATCTGGAAGACAACGAACCGTCGATCCGCTGCGTGGCGGCGCCGATTCGTGATGCGAGTAAGGGCATCGTGGCGGCGATCAGTATCGCCAGCACCGTGCCGTACATGCCGCTGGAAAAAATGGCCGAGCTGATTCCCCTGATCAAAGGGGTCACAGCCCGGCTCTCGGCGGAACTCGGTCTGAAGATTTAAACCTTGAGCGTTGCCATGTCGATCACGAAGCGGTACTTCACGTCACCGGCAATCATCCGGGCGTAAGCCTCGTTGATCTGGCGGATGTCGAGCATTTCGATGTCGCAAGTAATGTTGTGTTCGGCGCAGAAATCCAGCACTTCCTGGGTTTCTGCGACGCCACCGATCAACGAGCCGGCCAGCACGCGACGGCTCATCACCAGTTTGCCTGCGTGTACCGGTGGATCAATCGGTTCGATCAGGCCGACCAGAATGTGCACGCCGTCGAACCGCAGGGTGTCGAGGTACGGGTTGAGGTCGTGCTGCACCGGAATGGTGTCGAGCAGGAAGTCGAAGTAACCGGCAGCGGCTTTCATTTGCTCGGCGTCGGTGGAAACGATTACGTGATCGGCGCCCTGACGACGACCTTCTTCAGCCTTGCTCGCCGAGCGGGTGAACAGCGTGACTTCGGCGCCCATGGCCTTTGCGAACTTGATGCCCATGTGGCCCAGACCGCCCATGCCGAGAATCCCGACCTTGTCGCCCGCTTTTACACCGTAGTGCTTGAGCGGCGAGTAGGTGGTGATGCCGGCACAGAGAATCGGCGCGGCGCTGGCGAGTGCCAGTTTCTCCGGGATGCGCACGACGAAGTGTTCGCTGACGACGATGCTGTCCGAATAACCGCCCATGGTGTTGCTGCCGTCGACCCGGTCCGGGGTGGCATAGGTCATGGTCGGACCTTCGAGGCAATATTGCTCAAGGTTCGACTGGCAGGCTTCACAGGTGCGGCACGAGTCGACCATGCAGCCGACGCCGACCAGATCGCCTACTTTGTGTCGGGTGACGTTCGCACCAACGGCGGTGACTTTGCCGACGATCTCGTGGCCGGGCATCAACGGGTAAACGGCGATACCCCATTCGTTGCGCGCCTGGTGGATGTCGGAGTGGCAGACGCCGCAATAGAGGATCTCGATCGCTACGTCGTCGGCGCGAGGGCTGCGGCGTTCGAATTTCATCGGGGCGAGGGGGGTGGTGGCCGATTGGGCGGCATAACCGATGGCGGTGTACATGTGAAACCTCGCAAAAGCAGGAACAAGTGAGGCGGCGCATTCTGGGCGCCAACTGTCGGTCCGGCCATGACGATTCCTCCGGGTCTCATGCCTAATCCTCCGGCATGCGGGTTTGATCGGTCGCATTGGCAAAAGGATCTGCGATGATGCTTTCATCCCTTATTTTCGTGATTTTTTGTGAAGAGCAATTCGATGCAGTTGACCCGTCATCTTGATGCCAATGCCCGGCTGGTTTCGCTTATTGAACCGCTGGCGCTGCGCGATGGTTACAGCCAGACCGGGCTGCCGGGTGTGCAGGTGTTGCGTGCCAGTTGCGACGTTGCCCGTGGCCCGCACATTTACGAACCGAGCCTGATGATCATCGCCCAGGGCAGCAAACTGGCGTTTCTCGGGCCGCGCACCATGGAGTACGGCGCCGGGCATTATCTGATTCAGGCGCTGCCGGTGCCGTTCGAATGCGAGACGTTTGCCTTGCCGGATGCGCCGTTGCTCGGTGTTTCGGTGGCGATCGACCGGGTCTTGCTCGGTGAGCTGGTGCTGGCCATGGGGCTGGCGCCGGGCCGGCATATCCCGGCGCAGACGCCGGAGTCGATGACCTCGGTGGTGCTCGACGCTGCCATGCGCGGTTGCGTCGAGCGCTTGCTCAGTTGCCTGCACGATCCGCTGGAATGTCAGATTCTCGGGCCGGCGCGGGTAAGGGAGTTGTTGTTTGTCGCGTTGCGTGGGCCGCAGGCGGATGTGTTGCGGGCATTGGTCGAGCAGCAAGGGCAATTCGCGCGGGTGGCGGCGTCGATCAGTCATCTGCATGCGCATTACACCGAGCCGTTGAACGTTGAAACGCTGGCCGGTTGCGCGAACATGAGCGTGTCGACCTTTCATGAGCATTTCAAACGCAGCACGTTGTTGTCGCCGGTGCAGTATCTGAAGCGCCTGCGGTTACTGAAGGCGCAGACGTTGTTGGTCGCCGAAGGCCTGGGTGTGGCGCAGGTGGCGCATCGGGTGGGGTATCAGAGTACTTCGCAATTCAGCCGCGAGTACAAGCGTTACTTTGAGCATAGTCCGGGTGACGAGCGCGCTGCCTGATTAGACGATAATCCCCTGTGGGAGCGAGCCTGCTCGCGAATGCGGTGCATCAGTCGACATCATTTTTATATGACACACCGCTTTCGCGAGCAGGCTCGCTCCCACAGTTGTTTTGTGGTGTCAGAGGAATTTTGGGCAACAAAAAGGCCCCCGATTCGGGAGCCTTGATGTTCAGCGGTTCGACTTACATATTTGGGTAAGTCGGGCCGCCAGCGCCTTCCGGCGTGACCCAGGTGATGTTCTGCGAAGGGTCCTTGATGTCACAGGTCTTGCAGTGCACGCAGTTCTGCGCGTTGATCTGGAAGCGCTTCTCGCCGTCTTCCTTGGTGATCACTTCGTACACACCGGCCGGGCAGTAGCGCTGCGCCGGTTCGTCGTACAGCGGCAGGTTCTTGCTGATCGGGATGCTCGGGTCGGTCAGCTTCAGGTGGCACGGCTGCTCTTCTTCGTGGTTGGTACCGGAGATGAACACCGAGCTCAGTTTGTCGAAGCTGAGTTTGCCGTCGGGTTTCGGGTAGTCGATCTTTTTGCAGTCGGCGGCGAGCTTGAGGCAGGCGTAGTCCGGCTTGGTGTCGTGCAGGGTGAACGGCAGTTTGCCGCCGAAGATGTTCTGGTCCAGCCAGTTGAAACCGCCGCCAACGATGGCGCCGAACTTGTGGATCGCCGGGCCGAAGTTACGGCTGGCGAACAGTTCGTCGTAAAGCCAGCTCTTCTTGAACGCGTCGACGTAAGTGGTCAGCTCTTCAGTGCCGTCCTTTTCCGCGAACAGCGCGTCAGCCACGGATTCTGCGGCGAGCATGCCGGACTTCATCGCGGTGTGGCTGCCCTTGATCTTGGCGAAGTTCAGGGTGCCGAGGTCGCAGCCGATCAACGCGCCGCCCTTGAAGACCATTTTCGGCAGCGAGTTCAGGCCACCTTTGCAGATCGCGCGCGCGCCGTAGCTGATGCGCTTGCCGCCTTCCAGGTACTGCGCCAGCACCGGGTGATGCTTGAGGCGCTGGAACTCGTCGAACGGCGACAGGTAAGTGTTGCTGTAGGACAGGTCAACGATCAGACCAACCACCACCTGGTTGTTTTCCAGGTGATAGAGGAACGAGCCACCGGTGTTTTCGGTGCCCATGATGTCCAGCGGCCAACCGGCGGTATGCACCACCAGGCCTGGTTGATGTTTGGCCGGGTCGATTTCCCAGATTTCTTTCAGGCCGATGCCGTAGTGCTGGGCGTCGGCATCGCTGTCGAGGTTGTAGCGCTTGATCAGTTGCTTGCCGATGTGGCCACGGCAGCCTTCGGCGAACAGCGTGTACTTGCCACGCAGTTCCATGCCCGGGGTGTACAAGCCTTCTTTCGGGTTGCCTTCGCGGTCGACGCCCAGATCACCAGTGATGATCCCGCGCACTACGCCTTGTTCGTCGATCAGTGCTTCCTGAGCGGCGAAACCCGGGTAGATTTCCACGCCGAGGTTCTCAGCCTGCTGGGCGAGCCAGCGGCACAGGTTGCCGAGGGAAATAATGTAGTTGCCTTCGTTGTGCATGGTCTTGGGCACAAAGAAGTCCGGAATTTTTTGCGCGTTTTCGGCGTTTTTCAGCACGAAAATATCGTCGCGGGTCACTGGCGTGTTCAGCGGTGCGCCGAGTTCTTTCCAGTCCGGGAACAGTTCGTTCAGAGCGCGTGGTTCGAATACGGCACCGGACAGGATGTGTGCGCCGACTTCGGAGCCTTTTTCGACCACGCAGACGCTGATTTCCTTACCGGCTTCGGCGGCCTTCTGCTTCAGACGGCAGGCGGCGGACAGGCCAGCGGGGCCGGCACCGACGATGACCACGTCGAATTCCATGTATTCGCGTTCCACAGGCTATCTCCTACTCAAGGCTCAACAGTTTTTTTTCTAATTTGGAGGTTTGATGTCGCATCCGCTATTCCTTTACGTTAACGTCAAGGGGAATATTGGAGACCGACCTTTCTCTCTAGGCGGCGCATTATATCTACACCACTCCGAGCGTCCAATACAAACGTTTGTTTGAATCGGCTCCAGCCCAGAGAAATCAAAGAAGCGCGGCTTATGAATGGTCATTTTGCTGTATTGACCGGAATAGGCGTTCCGGTCAAGATACGGGCGGTTTTGCGCTCGTCGTAGGCAGACTGGCGGTTTCAAGAGCACGTCTAAAGACAGGGCACAGGCAGTAGAAGGTGATGCGCAGCGCAGTCCGGCGCGCAGTTTACACAGCGTGAAGATCAATGACTCGTCGGTCACCCCTGACGAACGGTCGCAGGTCCTCACACTGTGCAGCCACCAGACACCCAAGTCGGCGTTTTTAGAGGTGCCCTTTAGCCTGATGAGCATCAACCGCCAGGTTCGCCTAGGCGACTTTCTTTTCACCGGAGAGTAACGAGGAATCCATGAAGGTTCTTGTAGCTGTCAAACGCGTTGTGGATTACAACGTCAAGGTTCGCGTCAAGGCGGACAATTCCGGCGTCGATCTCGCCAACGTCAAGATGTCGATGAACCCGTTCTGCGAAATCGCAGTGGAAGAAGCCGTACGCCTGAAAGAGAAAGGTGTTGCGACTGAAATCGTCGTCGTCTCCATCGGCCCGACCACCGCTCAGGAGCAACTGCGTACCGCACTGGCTCTGGGTGCCGACCGTGCCATCCTCGTCGAATCCGCTGAAGATCTGACCTCGCTCGCCGTGGCCAAGCTGCTCAAGGCTGTGGTCGACAAGGAACAGCCGCAACTGGTTATCCTCGGCAAACAGGCGATCGATAGCGACAACAACCAGACCGGCCAGATGCTTGCTGCACTGAGCGGCTACGGTCAGGGCACGTTCGCCTCGAAAGTCGAAGTCTCCGGCGACAGCGTTGCCGTGACCCGTGAAATCGACGGCGGCGCGCAGACGGTTTCCCTGAAACTGCCGGCAATCGTCACTACCGACCTGCGTTTGAACGAGCCGCGCTACGCGTCCCTGCCAAACATCATGAAAGCCAAGAAGAAGCCTCTCGAAGTGCTGACTCCGGACGCTTTGGGCGTTTCCACCGCCTCCACCAACAAGACCCTGAAAGTCGAAGCGCCGGCTGCACGCAGCGCGGGCATCAAGGTTAAGTCGGTAGCTGAATTGGTCGAGAAACTGAAAAACGAAGCGAAGGTAATCTAAATGACTATCTTGGTTATTGCTGAACACGACAACAAAGTGCTGGCCCCGGCCACACTGAACACCGTGGCTGCTGCGGTCAAAATCGGCGGCGACGTCCACGTTCTGGTTGCAGGTCAAGGCGCTGGCGCCGTGGCTGAAGCCGCAGCGAAAATCGCTGGCGTGAGCAAAGTCCTGAATGCTGACAACGCGGCTTACGCGCATCAGCTGCCGGAAAACGTTGCTCCGTTGGTAGCTGAGCTGGGCGCTGGTTACAGCCACATCCTGGCTGCCGCCACCTCCAACGGCAAAAACATCCTGCCGCGCGTTGCTGCGCAGCTGGACGTTGACCAGATCTCCGAGATCATCTCGGTCGAAAGCGCTGACACGTTCAAACGTCCGATCTACGCCGGTAACGCTATCGCTACCGTGCAGTCGACCGCTGCGATCAAAGTGATCACCGTGCGTGCCACCGGTTTCGACCCGGTTGCCGCTGAAGGTGGTTCGGCTGCCGTTGAAGCTGTTGCTGCTGCGCACAACGCCGGCACTTCCAGCTTCGTCAACGAAGAACTGGCCAAGTCCGATCGTCCTGAGCTGACCGCTGCCAAGATCGTCGTTTCCGGCGGCCGCGGCATGCAGAACGGCGACAACTTCAAGCATCTGTACGCTCTGGCCGACAAGCTGGGCGCTGCGGTGGGGGCTTCGCGCGCCGCCGTCGACGCAGGTTTCGTACCGAACGACATGCAGGTCGGTCAGACCGGCAAGATCGTTGCGCCACAGCTGTACATTGCCGTCGGTATCTCCGGCGCGATCCAGCACTTGGCCGGTATGAAAGACTCCAAAGTGATCGTTGCGATCAACAAGGACGAAGAAGCGCCGATCTTCCAGGTGGCCGATTACGGTCTCGTGGCGGATCTGTTCGAAGCCGTCCCTGAGCTGGAGAAGCTGGTCTAATCCAGCGGCTTCACTTATAAAGAGCCCGACCTTTTGGTCGGGCTTTTTTTTGTCTCGGATTTGAGTGGGAGCGTTTTGCCATGGATCTGCGTTGCGGATGGTTGTTGGGGTTGGCCCTGTTGCCGGGGTTGGCGATGGCCGCGGGCAAATGCGAGCGCCTCGTCGTCACCGGTAGCCCGGATGCGCCGCCGTACCTGTGGCAGGACCCGCAGAATCCCAAGCAGTTGATCGGTGCCAGCGCTGATCTGCTGCAACAAGTCGCCAAAGACCTCGGCATCAAAGTCGAATTGCTCTACGCCGGCAAACGTTCGCAAGCCCTCGATGAAGTGCGCAGCGGGCGCATGGACATGCTCGCCGACGCGCCGCTGACCCTCAATGAGCTGGAAAACCTCGACTACATCCATCCGCCGTTGCTGGAAAACGACTATCTGGTGTGGACCCGCAAAGGCTCGACGCTGGTCTACAGCGAGGCCAAAGACCTGCACGGTCACGTCGGTGCGTTGTCGGAAAAGTCTCGTATGACCCAGGCATTTGGCACTTTCGCCGAGCAGAATCTGACCCTGACCCGGACAGCCAACCTCACTCAGGCGCTACAGAAATTGCTCTTGGGCGAAGTGGAATATGTACTCGCCGGCCGCTACTCGGGCATGGCCGCCGCGCAGGCATTGGGTATGGCCAATGACCTGTTGGTGTTCGAGCAACCGGTCGACCGGCCGGGGCTGTTCCTCGCAGTTTCGCATAACTCGGCATGCAACGATCCGTGGTTGCGCGGACAGTTGGCCAAAAAGATGACAGAATTGCCCGCGTCCGGACTGACGGAAGCCGCGCTGCAACGCAATATCGAGCGCTGGAAGGCGCAGCAGCAACAGCCGCCACAACCCGTCAGTGCCCCAAAACAGTAGGGATTCTTAGTGAGTATTCGACCTTTTTTCGCGGCTGTGGCCGTTCTGGCCCTGGCCGGTTGCGCGACCGATCCGGCACCCAATGAACAAATGCGCCTGACCGAGCAAGCCATCACCCAGGCCAAGGCTGTTGGCGCCACCGCCGATGAAGTGCCGGAAATGAAACTGGCCGAAACCAAGTACAACCGCGCCAAAGGCAACATGGCTGACCAGTCCTATCGGAACGCGCGTATGCGTTCGGAACAGGCTGAACTGGATGCACGTCTGGCCGAAGCCAAAGTGCTGACGCAAAAAAGTCAAGAACAGGTGAATGTGCTTAACACCCGCATCGTCCGTCTGCGCAAGCAACTGGGAGATGCCCAATGAGCCTCAAATCGAAAGTTGTCGGCGGCCTGATCCTCGCCGGTTGCGTCAGCCTGTACGGCTGCGCCGGTCAACACAGCGAATCCGCTCTGCAAGAAGCCAGCGCCGACTTCCAGAAGGTCAAGGAAGACTCCAACGTGCTGCGCATCGCGCCGAAAGATGTGATCCGCGCCGGTGAGTCGCTGGCCCGTGCCGATCGCCTGTCGACCTATTGGGGCAGCGGTTCCGATGTTGTGCACTACGCCTACCTGAGCCAGCGTTACAGCGAAATTGCCCGCGAGCACACCAATCAGGTGCTCAACGAAGAGCGCGCGGCCAAGCTCGAACTGGATCGCCAGCGCTTGCAACTGGCCCTGCGTGAATCCAAGTTGCTCAGCGTGCAGCAGCAGGGTAAATGGCTCGAGGAACAGATCGTTGCACTGGCCACCACGCAGACCGACCGTGGTCTGGTGATGACCCTCGGCGATGTACTGTTCGACACCGGTGAAGCAGAGCTGAAAAACTCGGCCAACCGTGTTGTGCTGAAAATCGTCCAGTTCCTGCAACTGAACCCCAAACGTGTAGTGCGCATCGAGGGCTACACCGACAGCACCGGCGGCAAACAGGAGAACCTCAAGCTGTCCCGTGACCGCGCACAATCGGTGGCGGACGTGCTGATGGACCTGGGCATCGACGACAAACGCATTCAGGTCGAAGGCTACGGCGACGAATACCCGGTGGACGCCAACGCTTCCGAGCGTGGGCGGGCACAGAATCGTCGGGTTGAAATTGTCTTCTCCGATGAAAAAGGCCAGCTCGGCGCCGCCCGTTAAGGGTTGCGTCTCTGGAAAGCCCGGGCTGTCATGCAGTGCCGGGCTTTTTTACGTCTGTCGATTGGCTCGCAATCCGTACAGTAGGGGGCAGACACCGCACTGTATGGTCGAGTAATGTGGCAACTGTCCCAGTACACTTCTAAACTGTTCCGGTATTGTTTCACACAAGAATAAAATGCCCGTGAAATCGAGTGCTGCGTCATGACCAATCTCTTGCTCTACCAACGTATTGCTCAGCAACTGGCCGAAGACATCCGCCGTGGGGTCTATCAACCGGGGGAGCGCGTGCCTTCGGTGCGCAAGATGAGTTCGCAGCTCAACGTCAGCCATGCGACGGTGTTGCAGGCTTACGCCAATCTCGAAGATCAGGGGCTGATTCGGGCGCGCCCGCAGTCCGGTTATTACGTGCACCAGACGCCGGCACTGACGGCGCCGACACCGGACATCGCCCGTGTCGAGCGGCCGGGGCTGGTTACCCGCAGCAGCATCATTCAACAGGTTCTGGTCGAATCACGCCGCGAAGGTGTGTTCCCGCTCGGTGCGGCCGTGCCGAGTGTCGATTACCTGCCAGTGCGCGCACTGCATCAGCAACTGGCCAAGGTCACCCGCTTCCATAGTCCGCGTGCTTTCAGCTACATGTTCAGCCCCGGTTTTGAGCCGCTGCGCCGGCAAGTGGCGATCCGCATGCGCGACGCCGGTGTGGTGGTCGATCCGTCGGAAGTGGTCATCACCCACGGTTGTGTCGATGCCTTGCAGATGTCTTTGCGTGTGCTGACCCGGCCGGGCGATCTGATCGCCGCCGAATCACCGACCTATTACGGTTTGCTGCAATTGGCCGATCTGCTCGGCTTGAAGGTCATCGAAATCCCTAGCGATCCGGCCACTGGCATGAGCCTCGAAGCGCTGCAACTGGCCGCCAACCAATGGTCGATCAAAGCGCTGGTGCTGACCACGCGCCTGAGCAATCCACTGGGCGGCACCATGCCCGAAGAGCGGCAGAAACAGTTGCTGCGTCTGGCCTCGGACTTCGACATCCAGATTGTCGAAGACGACATCTACGGCGAGTTGATGTTCGAGCAGGGCAAAACCAAAGCGCTCAAGGCTTATGACCGACTGGATCGGGTGATCTACTGTTCGAGCTTCTCCAAAACCTTGTCACCTGGTGTGCGCATCGGCTGGATGATCGCTGGCAAATATCAGCAGGAAATCCAGCGCCTGCAGACCTTCAGCACCCACTCGGCGTGCAGCGTGACGCAGATGGCGATTGCCGCTTATCTGGAAAACGGCGGTTATGACCGGCATTTACGGTACATCCGCCAGGAATACCGAAAAAACCTCAGCGCGTTCCAGTTGGCGGTGCAGCAGTACTTCCCCGAAGGCACGCAAATGACCCGGCCTACGGGCGGTTTCATCCTCTGGGTGAGCTTGCCGGGTAGGGTGAATACTCAGGAATTGCATGTGCGCGCCCTGCAGCAGGGCATCAGCATTGCGCCGGGACTGATCTTCAGTAATACCGAGCAGTTCAACCACTGTATTCGCCTGAACTGCGGGATTCCGTGGAACCGCGAGGCGGAGCGGGCGTTGATGACCCTTGGCTTGCTGGCGACGCAACTGTGTCAGGAAACCGCTGGCGGATTCTGAACGAGCGGTGGCTGATGCTTGTCTTGTGGCGCCCAACAAGCGAGCATATGGCCATCTGCCGTTTGCCACTGTTGGGTTCATGAAAGCGATTGCTCCTGCCGCTTGGGTTTTGCTGGGTTTGCTGATGATCGGTCATGCGCCTGGCGTCGTGGCCGCTGCGGCTCAGGAAAAACCGGCGGCGACGAGCCCGGCGAAAAAAAACACGCCAGCGCAGAAGGCAGCTCCGGCGAAGAAACCTCAGCAAAAAGTCATCAAGAAGCGCAAGCCAATCGCCTCGAAATCGAAACCCGCCAGTGAAGTGGTAAAAACCAAGTTGCCGTCGGCCAAACTCGATTTGAGCCTGCCCAAAGACATGGTCGAGGAATTGAAGCCCAAGGGCACGGTTGAATTGCCCAAGCGCGAGCCGATCCTGCCGCAGATGTTTGGCGAGAAGAACAACGGCTTCCAGCTCAACGGACGTTTGCTCAGCAACGAAATGCAGTTGCAACTGCGCAACGAAGAGCGCCGTGAAGTCGAAGGTGCGGCGCTGGATTTTGAATTCAAGCAGTGACTGCAGGCCATCTGTGACCCGCAGACCAGACGCTTTGTCGGAGACTGGTCAGTCACATTCAGTTATCGGTAAAAACCCCGGTTCAGGGAATTTAAAACAGCCGTTTTAGCGGTTACTCTGTTCCGCGTCCCTTTTACACATCGCCCGTCGCGAGGAATTGTTCGTCATGAAATGCCGTGAAGGCTGTGGCGCTTGCTGCATTGCCCCTTCCATCAGTTCGCCAATTCCCGGCATGCCTGATGGCAAACCTGCCGGCGAACGTTGCGTGCAACTCTCGGTCGAAAACCTGTGCAGCATTTTCGGCCGCCCCGAGCGCCCGGCAGTCTGTTCCGGCTTTGCGGCGGATGTCGAAGTCTGTGGCAGCAGCTCGGAAGAAGCGATCAGGCTGATTGGCTGGTGGGAGCAGATGACGGCGGCGTGATGTGTCAAACGAACGGAACTTCAACAATAAGGAATAAGACTATGGGTTCGCTGCATCGTATCGCTGTGTTGTGTGGTTTGACCGCTGTGCTGGCTACCTCCGTCGCTCAGGCTGAAGACTGGAAAGTCGCCAAGAACGAGGACGGCATCAAGGTGTCCCTGAGTGAAGTGCCAGGTTCGGACTACAAGTCCTACCAGGGCGTTGCGCTGATGAAAACCACCGTCGCCAAACTGCGCGCACTGCAGGAAGACGTCTCCGGCGCGTGCGCCTGGATTCACGAATGCAAGACCCAGAAACTGCTCAAGCACGAGGGCGATCAGAGCTGGACCTACACCCAGTTCAACACGCCTTGGCCGGTGACCCCGCGTGATTCGGTGCTGCACATCACCACCGTTGAAGGCGCCGATGGCAGCCTGACCCGTAACCTCGAAGGTCTGCCCAAGTACATTCCGGAAGAGAAAGGCTTTGTCCGTGTAGCGCAGGTCAAAGGCTTCTGGAAATTCGTACCCAAAGGTGATCAGGTTGAAGTGACCTATCAGGTGCATACCGAGCCGGGTGGTAGCGTGCCGTCGATGATTGCCAACAAGTTTGTCGTCGATGCACCGTTCAATACCCTCAAAGCCTTGAAAGAACGCGCCGAGAAGTAATCTCGCGTTGCAACAAAACGCCCCGATCGATTCGGGGCGTTTTGTTTTGTATCTATATTGTGTTTCCAGATATGCGTTGCACGAAATTTTCACAAAGTGTTCCTGACAATTCGCCCGCGCTGTTTGCACGCTGCCCCGGTTCGCGGCTGCACTAAATGAAAGTGTCGGGCGGCAGGGCAGTAATCAATGGCAATGGTGCGGGTGATCGTGCAACATTTGCGCACCGCGCAAGCCCCGGGGTCTGGAATGACCAATAGAGGGCCTGGCGCCGCTGTATTTTTGCAACTTCAACTTCCAATGGGTCCTAAAACGACATGGCAAACCCGGACGCCCTGAATCAGCAGCGATCTTCTGCTCGCCTGCTGCAACCGACCGTCAAATCGCATCTGGCCTACACGCTGCTTTGCGCGCTGGTCATGATGGTGATGTTTTCCGTGCTGCGCCTCGCGCTGCTGGTCTACAACCGCGAGATGATCCTCGACACCCCGGCTTCGACCTTCCTCGAAGCCTTCGCCAACGGCCTGCGTTTCGACCTGCGCCTGGTGGTTTACGTGTGCATTCCGCTGGTACTGGCGCTGTTCAGTGCCCGCGCCATGGCCGCACGCGGCTTCTTCCGCTTGTGGCTGACCATCGCCTCAAGCATCGCGCTGTTCCTCGGCCTGATGGAGATGGACTTCTACCGCGAGTTCCACCAGCGCCTCAACGGCCTGGTGTTCCAGTACGTGAAAGAAGACCCGAAAACCGTGATGAGCATGCTCTGGTACGGTTTTCCGGTGGTGCGCTACCTGCTCGCGTGGGTGATCGGCACCGTCATTCTGACCCTCGCGTTCAAAGGCGCCGACCGTGCCACGCGTCCGCGCGGCCCGTTCAGCGGTGGCAGTGTCGGTACCCGTCAAGTTGCGCCGTGGTACACCCGTCTGGCGGTGTTCGTGGTCTGCCTGTTGATCTGTGTAGTTGCCGCCCGCGGCACCTTGCGTCAAGGCCCGCCACTGCGCTGGGGTGACGTGTACACCACCGACTCCAACTTCGCCAACCAGCTCGGCCTCAACGGCACGCTGTCGCTGATCGCGGCCGCCAAGGACCGTATGGGCGAAGACCGCAACAACATCTGGAAAGCTACACTGCCGCAGGAGCAAGCGCAGAAGGTCGTGCGCGATATGCTGCTGATGCCGGACGACAAACTGGTCGATGCCGATATCGCCGCCGTACGCCGTGAATACACGCCACCGGCCGACAAGACCCTGCCGATCAAGAACGTTGTCGTGATCCTGATGGAAAGCATGGCCGGTCACTCGGTCGGTGCGCTGGGTGCGCCGGGCAACATCACGCCATACCTGGACAAACTGTCAAAGGAAGGCTTGCTGTTCGACCGCTTCTTCTCCAACGGTACGCACACCCACCAGGGCATGTTCGCGACGATGGCCTGCTTCCCGAATCTGCCAGGTTTCGAATACCTGATGCAGACCCCGGAAGGCAGCCACAAGCTCTCCGGCCTGCCGCAGCTGCTCAGCACGCGCAAGTATGACGACGTCTACGTGTACAACGGCGACTTCGCCTGGGACAACCAGTCGGGCTTCTTCAGCAACCAGGGCATGACCAACTTCGTTGGTCGTAACGACTTCGTCAACCCGGTCTTCTCCGACCCGACCTGGGGCGTGTCCGATCAGGACATGTTCGATCGTGGTCTGATCGAGTTGAAGAAGCGTGAAAACGGCAAGCCGTTCTATGCCTTGCTGCAAACGCTGTCCAACCACACGCCATACGCCTTGCCGACGCCATTGCCGGTCGAGCGTGTGACCGATCGCGGCAGCCTCAACGAACACTTGACCGCCATGCGCTACGCCGACTGGGCGCTGGGTCAGTTCTTCGAGAAGGCGCGCAAAGAGCCGTACTTCAAGGAAACCCTGTTCGTCATCGTCGGCGACCACGGCTTCGGCAACGAGCGCCAGATCACCGAAATGGACTTGGGCCGCTTCAACGTGCCGATGCTGATGATCGCGCCTGGTATTCAGGAGAAGTTCGGCACCCGTGACCACACCGTGGGGACGCAGATCGACATTGTGCCGACCATCATGGGCCGTCTCGGTGGCGAAGTGCGTCATCAGTGCTGGGGCCGTGACCTGCTCAATCTGCCGGAAGGCGACACCGGTTTCGGGGTGATCAAGCCGTCGGGCAGCGAGCAGACCACTGCCATCGTCACCGCCGACCAGATTCTGGTCCTGCCGAAGGACAAGGAAATGGGGCCGAAGATCTGGCAATACCAGTTGGGTGCCAATCCACATGCCGAGATCGTTCCGAATGCACCGCGCACTGCCGAGTTGAAACTCAAACTCGAAGCGTTCCTGCAAACGGCGACCAAAAGCCTGATGGACAACACTGCCGGTGTCATCAACGGCAAGCCTGATTGATCGCTTGCCGACAGTAAAATCCACGCAATAAAAAAGAGGCCCTGAACAGGGCCTCTTTTTTTGCGCTTGAAGCGTTATATCCGACCGAGTAACAGCAGCACCAACAGCACCACCAACACCACGCCGATAATGCCCGAAGGACCATAACCCCAACTTCTGGAGTGCGGGAAGACCGGCAGACCACCGATCAGCAACAGGATCAGGATAATGATTAGAATTGTGCCCATGTCGATTTCCTTGTTGATAGCGTTCGAGAAGTCTTGGTATTCAAGGGCGACTGGAGACTAAGTAATTCCAGACGGCTTACAAATTCCGACCGGTGTGCATGAAAGAAAATTCAATGTTTTTTTAATGTATTTGGATCGCTCGCTTATTTCCTTTACAGCGAAAAGTTCGCCGCCTCGTTTCACTCGACAGCGCCTGCCGGAATCCATGTAGGAGCTGCCGAAGGCTGCGATCTTTTGATCCTCCATTCAGCAACTTGATGGAGCGTGGGCGCGCGCTGATCCTTCGCTACACTCCGCGCATCTTCCCCGGAACAACAAGGCTGTCTGCTATGCAAAATCGCATGATGATCACTGGTGCGGGCTCGGGCCTGGGTCGCGAAATCGCGCTGCGCTGGGCCCGTGAAGGCTGGCAACTGGCCTTGTCCGACGTCAGCGAACCCGGTCTGCAGGAAACCCTGAAAATGGTCCGCGAGGCGGGCGGCGACGGTTTTACCCAGCGCTGCGATGTGCGTGATTACAGCCAGCTCACCGCGTTCGCTCAGGCCTGTGAAGTGAAGCTCGGCGGCATCGACATCATCGTCAACAACGCCGGCGTGGCCTCGGGTGGCTTTTTCAGCGAACTGTCGCTGGAAGACTGGGACTGGCAGATCGCGATCAACCTGATGGGCGTGGTCAAGGGCTGCAAGGCGTTCCTGCCACTGCTTGAACAAAGCAAAGGCAAAATCATCAACATCGCCTCCATGGCGGCACTGATGCAAGGCCCGGCGATGAGCAACTACAACGTGGCCAAGGCCGGCGTGGTAGCACTGTCGGAAAGTCTGCTGATCGAACTGGCGCAGCAGGAAGTCGGCGTGCACGTGGTCTGCCCCTCGTTCTTCCAGACCAACTTGCTCGATTCGTTCCGTGGGCCGACCCCGGCGATGAAAGCGCAGGTCGGCAAGTTGCTGGAAAGTTCGCCAATTACGGCGGCGGATATCGCTGACTACATCTATCAGCAAGTCGCCGCTGGCGAGTTCATGATCCTGCCCCACGAACAAGGGCGCATGGCCTGGGCGCTGAAGCAGAAGAACCCGCAACTGCTCTACAACGAAATGACTTCAATGGCGGAGAAGATGCGCGCCAAAGCCAAACAGAACAACGGCTGACCTTGCCCGTTGCAGACAGCGTCGTTAGGGTGGCCGCACTGGTCACCTTGTCGAGACGCATCAATGCTCAATTACCTGTGGTTCTTTCTCGCGGCGCTGTTTGAAATCGCCGGATGTTTCGCCTTCTTCATGTGGCTGCGTCAGGGCAAAAGTGCGTTGTGGGTGATTCCTGCGCTGCTCAGCCTGACCCTGTTCGCACTGTTGCTGACCCGTGTTGAAGCCAACTATGCCGGTCGTGCCTACGCCGCTTATGGCGGCATCTACATTGTCACTTCGATTGGCTGGCTGATGGTGGTCGAGCGCGTGCGTCCCTTGGGTTCGGACTGGATCGGCGTGGCGCTGTGCGTGATCGGCGCCAGCGTGATTCTGTTCGGGCCACGCTTTTCTGCTGTCTGAAGGTCTTTTGTGGGAAGCGTCTGACAGCTCAGGGCGAGCATGGGTGTAAGGCAAAACTGATTTGCTCGCCGTGCATTGAAGAGGCGCGGCAAGCCGCGCATCTTCAGGGTTCGCTAACCCTGAAGGACGAATCTCATGCTTGTACTCAGCCGTGTCGTTGGTGAGTTGATTTCAATCGGTGATGACATCACCTTGCGCGTTCTGTCAGTGAACGGTGCCAGTGTGCGATTTGGCGTCGAGGCGCCACAAAAGGTCAACGTGCACCGCGCGGAGGTCTATGAGCGGATTCAGCGCAAGCAAGCCACGCAGAAAGTTCGCTGAGGATTTCAGTCGAACAGGTGCTTGGGCACGTCGTGCTTGAGCATCAACTGGCACTGCTCGCTTTCCGGGTCGAAGACGATCAGCGCCTGGCCTTTGGTCAATGCCTGACGCACGCGCAGCACGCGGGTTTCCAGCGGCGTGTCATCACCGTTGTCGGTGCCGTCGCGGGTGACGAAATCCTCGATGAGGCGGGTGAGGGTGTCGACTTCAAGTTGGTCGTGGGGAATAAGCATGGGCACCTCGGCTGAATCAATGGCGGGATGCTACGGCGATTGCGGTTTGCCTGCCAGTTTTGTGTTGCCTGTACCGACCTCATCGCGAGCAGGCTCACTCCTGCAGGGGAACGCATTCCAAAGGTAGGCCTTCGCCTGCTCGCGATAGCGGTATTCCAAACAACGATGATCTAACTATCGTTACGCTGCCCCACCAGACTGTCCACCGACGGTACTCGCGTATCGCTCTCCATCTGTGTGTCATGCTCAATCTGATGACTGAAGCGATCCAGTGAAGCATTCGCTGGCGCCGCATCGCTGGCGAACACCGGCGGGCTCAGAATATAAGCGCCCAGCAAACGACTCAACGCCGCCAGACTGTCGATGTGCGTGCGCTCATACCCATGGGTCGCATCGCAGCCAAACGCGAGCAGGGCGGTGCGGATGTCGTGGCCGGCGGTCACCGCCGAGTGCGCATCGCTGAAGTAATAGCGGAACAGGTCGCGGCGCACCGGCAGTTCGTTTTCACCGGCCAGACGCAGCAAATGTCGCGACAGGTGATAATCGTACGGGCCGCCAGAATCCTGCATCGCCACACTCACCGCATGCTCGCTGGAGTGCTGGCCGGGAGCGACCGGCGCGATGTCGATGCCGACGAATTCGCTGACGTCCCACGGCAGCGCCGCCGCCGCGCCGCTGCCGGTTTCCTCGGTGATGGTGAACAGCGGGTGGCAGTCGATCATCAGCTCCTGGCCGCTGTCGACGATGGCTTTGAGTGCCGCGAGCAGCGCCGCAACGCCGGCCTTGTCATCGAGGTGACGGGCGCTGATGTGACCGCTTTCGGTGAATTCCGGCAGCGGATCGAATGCCACCACGTCGCCGATGCTGATGCCCAGCGAATCGCAGTCAGCCTTGGTCGCACAGTAGGCATCCAGACGCAGTTCGACGTGATCCCAACTGATCGGCATTTCATCAACGGCAGTGTTGAAGGCATGCCCGGACGCCATCAGCGGCAAGACACTGCCGCGAATCACGCCGTTGTCGGTAAACAGGCTGACGCGGCTGCCCTCGGCAAAGCGGCTCGACCAGCAGCCGACCGGGGCGAGGGTCAAGCGGCCGTTGTCCTTGATCGCACGAACGGCGGCGCCGATGGTGTCCAGGTGCGCGGAAACGGCGCGGTCGGGGCTGTTCTTCTTGCCTTTGAGCGTGGCGCGAATGGTACCGCGTCGAGTCATTTCAAAGGGAATGCCGAGCTCTTCCAGACGCTCGGCGACGTAACGCACGATGGTGTCGGTAAACCCGGTGGGGCTGGGAATGGCGAGCATTTCCAGCAGGACTTTTTGCAGGTAGTTGAGATCCGGTTCGGGGATTTGCGTGGTCATGGAAACTCCTGATGGGTTGAGCGCTGATCGTTCCCACGCTCTGCGTGGGAATGCAGCCGGGGACGCTCTGCGTCCCAAGAGTGGACGCAGAGCGTCCGGTGAGGCGTTCCCATGCAGACGGTTCGACGCCTCGACGTGGGAACGATCAGGAAAGGGTTAAATAGCCGGCTGACTGTGCGGAAACAACAAATCGACAAAGCGCTCCGCCGTCGGCTGCGGCTCATGGTTGGCCAGACCGGCACGTTCGTTGGCCTCGATAAACACGTACTCGGGTTGATCCGCCGCCGGCACCATCAAGTCGAGGCCGACCATCGGAATGTCCAGCGCCCGCGCCGCCCGTACCGCTGCATCGACCAGCGTCGGGTGCAGGATTGCGGTGACATCTTCCAGCGTGCCGCCGGTGTGCAGATTCGCCGTACGCCGCACAAACAGGTGCTCGCCGGCCGGCAGAATGCTGCTGTAGTCATAACCGGCCGCATGCAGGGTGCGCTGGGTTTCGTGATCCAGCGGGATCTTGCTTTCGCCACTGGTCGCCGCTTGCCGACGACGGCTCTGCGCCTCGATCAACGCGCCCACCGAATGCTGGCCATCGCCGACCACTTCCGCCGGCTTGCGAATCGCCGCCGCCACCACTTCAAAGCCAATCACCAGAATCCGCAGATCAAGCCCTTCGTGGAAGCTTTCGAGCAGCACGCGGCTGTCAAATTGCTTCGCCGCTTCGATGGCTTGCTGCACCTCTTCGATGCTCTGCAAATCCACCGCCACGCCTTGGCCCTGTTCACCGTCGAGCGGTTTGACCACCACCCGTTGATGCTCATCGAGGAAGGCCAGATTGTCGTCGGCATTACCGGCCAGTTGCTGCGAGGGCAGGTTCAGTCCGGCGCCTTTGAGCACTTTGTGGGTCAGGCTTTTGTCTTGGCACAGGCTCATGCTGATCGCGCTGGTCAGGTCGCTCAACGATTCGCGGCAACGTACGCGACGCCCGCCGTGGCTGAGGGTGAACAGCCCGGCATCGGCGTCATCCACCTGCACGTCGATACCGCGTCGATGAGCTTCTTCAACGATGATCCGCGCATACGGGTTGAACTGCGCCTCCGGCCCCGGGCCGAGAAACAGCGGCTGGTTGATGCCGTTTTTGCGCTTGATGGCGAAGGTCGACAGATTGCGAAAGCCGAGCTTGGCGTAGAGGTTTTTCGCCTGCCGGTTGTCATGCAGAACCGACAGATCCAGATAGCTCAAGCCGCGACTCATGAAGTGCTCGATCAGGTGCCGCACCAGCACTTCACCAACACCCGGCCGCGAGCATTGCGGATCAACCGCCAAGCACCACAGGCTGCTGCCGTTTTCCGGGTCGTTGAAAGCCTTTTGATGGTTCAGGCCCATGACGCTGCCGATCACCGCGCCGCTGTCTTCATCCTCGGCCAGCCAGTACACCGGGCCGCCCTGATGATGCGGAGTGAGCCGCGTGGCATCGATCGGCAACATGCCGCGCGCCTGATACAACAGATTGATCGCCTGCCAGTCCGCCTCACTCTGCGCGCGGCGAATACGAAAGCCGCGAAACACACGGGTGGCCTGGCGGTAATCGCTGAACCACAGGCGCAAGGTGTCCGACGGGTCGAGAAACAGTTGCGTCGGTTCCAGGCCGAGGATCTGCTGCGGCGCCGCGACGTACAACGCGATATCACGCTCGCCGGGCTGTTCTTTGAGCAGCTCCTGTGCCAGCGATGCCGGGTCGGGAAACGTGTGGCCGATCAGCAACCGGCCCCAGCCGCAATGGACGGCGATAGGGTCGGCGGCCAACGTGCTGCCGTCTTCGGCCAGACGCGCCTGCAAGCGTTCATAGGACGGCGTCTGACCGCGTAGCAGCCGTTGGTTGATGGCTGTGGCGTGGGGTTTCATCGATCAGATTCCTTGTTCACTGAGCCACAGGTTCAGGGCAGCCAGTTGCCACAACTTCGAACCGCGCAACGGCGTCAGTTGGCCTTGCGGATCGGTCAGCAATTTGTCGAGCATGGCCGGATTGAACAGACCGCGATCCTGACTCGGATCGAGCAGCAACTCGCGCACCCAGTTCAGCGTGTCGCCCTGCAAGTGCTTGAGGCCCGGCACCGGGAAGTAACCTTTTTTACGGTCGATCACCTCACTCGGGATGACTCGGCGCGCGGCTTCTTTGAGCACTTGTTTACCGCCGTCAGGCAGCTTGAATTGGCCAGGCACTCGGGCCGAGAGTTCCACCAGCCGATAGTCGAGAAACGGCGTACGCGCCTCCAGACCCCAAGCCATGGTCATGTTGTCGACGCGTTTAACCGGGTCGTCGACCAGCATCACCGTGCTGTCCAGACGCAGGGCTTTGTCCACCGCCGCCTCGGCGCCGGGCTGGGCGAAATGTTCTTTCACAAAGTCGCCGGCAGCATCGTTCGCGGTCAGCCATTTCGGCTGCACGGTGGCGGCGTAGTCGTCGTAGCTGCGGTCGAAAAATGCGTTGCGATACGCCGCGTACGGATCGGCCGCGCCGTCGACTTGCGGGTACCAGTGATAACCGGCGAACAACTCGTCAGCACCCTGGCCGCTCTGCACCACTTTGCAATGCTTGGCCACTTCGCGCGACAGCAGATAGAAGGCGATGCAGTCATGGCTGACCATCGGCTCGCTCATCGCGCGGAACGCGGCGGGCAATTGCTCGATGATCTCTTTCTCGTCGATGCGCAGTTGATGATGCTGAGTGCCGTAGTGTTTGGCGATCAGATCCGAGTACTGGAATTCGTCACCGCGTTCGCCGCCGGCATCCTGGAAACCGATGGAAAAGGTCGAAAGGTTGTCGACGCCGACTTCACGCAACAGGCCGACGAGCATGCTCGAATCGACGCCGCCGGACAGCAGCACACCGACATCCACTGCCGCGCGTTGACGAATCGCCACCGCTTCGCGGGTGCTGTCGAGGACGCGATCAACCCAATCTTCGAGGGTCAGATTTTTCTCATCATCGTGTGGGCCGTAAGGCAGGGTCCACCAGGTTTTCTGTTCGGTGGTGCCATCGGCTTCAACGCGCATCCAGGTCGCCGGTGGCAGTTTTTCGATGCCGGCCAGCAGGGTGCGTGGCGCGGGGACCACGGCATGGAAATTCAGGTAATGATTGAGCGCCACCGGATCGAGGATCGGGTTGATGTCGCCGCCCTTGAGCAGCGCCGGCAAGGCCGAAGCAAAGCGCAAACGCTGACCGGTGCGCGACAGGTACAACGGCTTCACGCCGAGACGGTCGCGGGCGATGAACAGGCGTTTGGCGTCGCGTTCCCAGATGGCAAACGCGAACATGCCATTGAGCTTCGGCAGCAGCGCTTCGCCCCAGGCGTGGTAGCCCTTGAGCAGTACTTCGGTGTCGCCACCGGAGTAGAACGCGTAACCCAGCGCTTCAAGTTCGGCACGCAGTTCCGGGAAGTTGTAGATCGCGCCGTTGAAGGCCAGGGACAAGCCCAACTGGCTGTCGATCATCGGCTGCGCCGAGCCGTCCGACAGGTCCATGATTTTCAGGCGACGGTGACCCAGGGCAATCGGCCCTTGGGCATGGAAGCCCCACGCGTCGGGGCCGCGAGGGGCCAGGTGATGGGTGATTCTCTCGATCGCTGCAAGGTCTGCAGGTTGTTGATCAAAACGTAACTCGCCAGCTAATCCGCACATAAAGTCCTTACCGGTTTTTCCGTTGGGGAGGGTGTTTCTTCAGCGGCCGAAATGGCCGGTACTCAGAAACTGACCCGGTGCGGTTGTGGGAGTTTTAGAACGATAAGTTATAAGCGGCGCCGTCAGACCAGTGGGCCAACGTCATGGCCATGGTCTTCAGTTCATTTGCCGCGAATCAACCGACGTAACGCAAAGCGGTTGGGGTGACAGGCTTCGGCGACACTGCGTGGCAGCGGCAGAGGTTCATTGTCCAGCCATGCGGCGAGCAGTTCGCCGGACAATGGCGCGGTGATCAGCCCGCGAGAGCCGTGGCCGCTGTTGACGTATAAACCGTCCAGCCAAGGGCAGGCGATGTCCGGCACTTGGCGGGCGTCTTTGCTCAGCGCCGAGTAGGTGTCGAGGAACGCTTCGCGGTCGGCGAGGGGGCCGACAATCGGCAAATAGTCAGGGCTGGTGCAGCGAAAGGCTGCGCGGCCCTGAAGATTTTCGACCGGCTGTTCACTGATGTGCAGACGCGTAACCAGATCGCTTGAGATCTCTTCGAGCATCGCCAGATTGCCCACGTGTTCGGCGGTGGTCGGCGTCAGGTCATCGCTGTTGAAGTCGAAACTGGCGCCGAGCGTGTGTTCGCCCAGACGGGCGGGAGCGACGTAGCCTTCGGCGCAGACCACAGTGGCCAGTGCCTGGCTTTCTGCGGTTTCGGCGAGACGGGTGATCTGCCCGCGAATGCGCTTGAGCGGTAACTCGGCGCTCTGCGCAAAACATTTGATGTCGGCGGCACCGGCCAACACCACGACCGGCGCGCTGGCGAGCAAGCGGTCACCGTCGCGGGCTTGCCACTGGTCATCGACCCTGCGCAGTTGCAGTGCTTGGCAATGATTGAGCAGTTCGATGTTCGCCTGCGCCGCTTGCGCCTGACACAACGCCGGCGGATGCACCCAACCGCCTTCGGGATAGTACAAGCCGCCATGGGCCAGACCGACCCCGGCACGGGCCTGCGCCTCGGGCTGATCCAGCCACTGCAACAGGTCTTCCGGGAAGGCTTCGGCCAACTGGGCGTGACGCTCGGCTTCCTTGGCATTGAACGCCAGTTGCAGCACGCCGCAAGCGTCCCAGTCGGTGCCGCGTTGCAGGGTTTCCAGCAGGCGTCGGGTGTAACCGAAACCGCTGACGATCAGTTGCGACAGTGCCGTGCCGTGGGCGGACAATTTCAGGTACAGCACGCCCTGCGGATTGCCCGAGGCTTCTTGCGCCACCGCCGCATGGCGTTCGAGCAACGTCACCTGCCAGCCACGTGCGGCCAGGCTGGACGCCGTGGCGCAGCCGGCGAGACCGGCGCCAATCACCAGCGCTCGACGTTCAGCCGCGATCGGTGCAGGACGAGCGAACCAGGGTTTTTCCGGTGTCGGCGGCGTCACTTCCGCCGGCCAGCCGAGAAACTCGCCACGGAGGATTTCCCACTTGTGACCGATGCCCGGCGTGCGCTTCATTTTGAACCCGGCGGCGTTGAGCAAACGGCGGACCCAACCGGTACTGGTGAAGGTGCTGATGGTTGAGCCGGGCGCTGCCAGTCGCGCCAGCTCGACAAACAGTTCGGCAGTCCACATGTCGGGGTTTTTCGCCGGGGCGAAACCGTCGAGAAACCACGCATCAATCTGCGCGTCGAGTTGCGGCAGTTGTTCCAGGGCATCGCCGATCAACAGCGTCAGCGTCACGCGGCCGTGGGCCAGGGTGATGCGCTGAAAGCCGGCATGGATCGCCACGTAATGCCGTAGTAACTGATCGGCCAGTGGCTTGAGTTCCGGCCATAGGGCAAGCGCACGTTTCAGGTCGGCAGGGCTCAGCGGGTATTTTTCGACGCTGACAAAATGCAGGCGCGCACCCGCCATGGCGTGCCGCTCGAACAACTGCCAGGCGCAAAGAAAATTCAGCCCGGTGCCAAACCCGGTTTCGCCGATGACCAGTCGCCCACCCGCCGGCAGCGCGGCAAAACGCTCGGCCAGGCGGTTCTGTTCGAGGAACACGTAACGGGTTTCTTCCAGCCCTGACTGGTCGGAAAAGTACACGTCATCGAATACCCGCGAACGCGGGCGTCCGTGGTCATCCCAATCGAGTTGGGCGTGGGGCAATACAGGTTTCATGGCAGGCTCGGCAACGACAAGGCGGCCATTCTAGCCGATCGCGCAGGGGCTGCTTGATCCATGGCAAGGCTTGCGCCCGTTGACTCACGGACAATCCGCCAGCCGTGGGAATTTCTGCGCCGCTGCTGTGCCCAATCCGCTAGTCTTGCTGAATCCTGGAAGGAGCCGTCCCATGTTTGAATCCGCTGAAATCGGTCACGCCATCGACAAAGACACCTTTGATGCGGCCGTCCCGGCATTGCGTGAAGCCTTGCTCGAAGCTCAGTTCGAACTGCAGCAGCAGAAGCGTTTTCCGGTGATCATCCTGATCAACGGCATTGAAGGCGCGGGCAAGGGCGAGACGGTCAAGTTGCTCAACGAGTGGATGGACCCGCGCCTGATCGAAGTGCGCACGTTCGATCAGCAGACCGATGAAGAGTTGTCGCGGCCACCGGCGTGGCGCTACTGGCGAATGCTCCCGGCCAAGGGGCGCATGGGCATCTTTTTCGGCAACTGGTACAGCCAGATGCTGCAGGGGCGGGTGCATGGCTTGTTCAAGGATCCGCGTCTGGATCAGGCGATCGCCGGCGCCGAGCGTCTGGAAAAGATGCTCCGCGATGAAGGCGCGCTGATCTTCAAGTTCTGGTTTCACCTGTCCAAGAAACAGATGAAGGCCCGGCTCAAAGCATTGGCCGATGATCCGCTGCACAGCTGGCGCATCAGCCCGCTGGACTGGCAGCAATCGGAAACCTACGACAAGTTCGTCAAATACGGCGAGCGCGTGCTGCGCCGTACCAGTCGCGATTACGCGCCGTGGCATGTGATCGAAGGCGCCGACGCCAACTATCGCAGCCTGGCGGTCGGCAAGATTCTCCTCGAAGGTTTGCAAAATGCGCTGAAGCGTCCGGACGTGCATCCGCACGATGTCAGCGCCGCGCCGTTGGGCACGCCGGTCGATCAGTTGAACCTGCTCGACAGCCTCGACCTGACCCAGCGTCTGGAGAAGAAAGACTACGAAGAACAACTGATCACCGAGCAGGCGCGCTTGTCTGGGCTGATGCGCGACAAACGCATGCGCCGCCACGCGCTGGTGGCGGTGTTCGAAGGCAACGATGCCGCCGGCAAGGGCGGGGCGATCCGTCGGGTCGCGGCGGCGCTCGATCCACGGCAATACAACATCGTGCCGATCGCCGCACCGACTGAGGAGGAGCGCGCTCAGCCGTACTTGTGGCGCTTCTGGCGGCACATTCCGGCGCGCGGCAAGTTCACCGTGTTCGACCGCTCTTGGTACGGCCGGGTGCTGGTAGAGCGGATTGAGGGCTTCTGCACGCCGGCCGACTGGTTGCGTGCCTACGGCGAAATCAACGATTTCGAAGAGCAGCTGTCCGACGCCGGAGTGATCGTCGTCAAGTTCTGGCTGGCTATTGATAAAGATACGCAGATGGAGCGTTTCCAGGCGCGCGAAGCGATCCCCTTCAAACGCTTCAAGATCACCGAAGACGACTGGCGCAACCGCGACAAGTGGGACGCCTATCGCGCTGCCGTCGGCGATATGGTCGACCGCACCAGCTCGGAGATCTCGCCATGGACGCTGATCGAGGCCAATGACAAGCGCTGGGCCCGGGTGAAGGTGTTGCGCACGATCAACCGTGCACTGGAAGAGGCCTTCGAGAAATCCGACAAGCACGCGAAGAAACACAAGGACTGAGCCGATAGACGCGCATACGCGGGGTGAATGATTGTCGCGGTGGTTGATGCGGTGGACTTATGCTCGGTCCACTCTCAACCGACCACAACAATGAGGTATGCCATGCGTGAAGTGGTGATCGTCGACAGCGTGCGGACTGGCCTGGCCAAGTCCTTTCGCGGCAAGTTCAACCAGACCCGTCCCGATGACATGGCGGCCCATTGCGTCAACGCGCTGCTTGAGCGCAACGACATCGATCCGGCCAGCGTCGAGGACTGCATTGTCGGCGCCGGCTCCAACGAAGGCGCGCAGGGCTACAACATCGGTCGTAACGTCGCGGTGCTGTCGCGTTTGGGCACCGGCACCGCCGGCATGACCCTCAACCGTTTCTGTTCATCGGGCTTGCAGGCGATTGCGATTGCTGCCAACCAGATCGCTTCGGGTTGCAGCGACATCATCGTGGCCGGCGGCGTCGAGTCGATCAGCCTGACGATGAAAAGCGTCAACACCGATCACCTGATCAACCCGCTGCTCAAGCAGCAAACGCCGGGCATCTACTACACGATGGGCCAGACCGCCGAAGTGGTCGCGCGGCGTTATGGCGTCAGCCGTGAAGCGCAGGATCGCTATTCATTGCAGAGCCAGATCCGCACCGCTCAGGCGCAGGCTGCGGGACTGTTCAACGATGAAATCGTGCCGATGGCGGTGAAGTATCGCGTCGAGGACAAAAACACCGGTGCAGTGCAGATTCTCGACGGTGTGGTTGATCGCGACGACTGCAATCGCCCGGACACCACCTATGAAAGTCTCGCCGGATTGAAACCGGTGTTCGCCGAGGATGGTTCGGTGACGGCGGGCAACTCCTCGCAGCTGTCCGACGGTGCGTCGATGACGCTGGTGATGAGCCTGGAGAAAGCCTTGCAGTTGGGCCTCAAGCCGAAAGCATTTTTCCGCGGCTTCACCGTGGCCGGTTGCGAGCCGGACGAAATGGGTATCGGCCCGGTGTTCTCGGTGCCGAAGCTGCTCAAGGCCAAAGGCTTGCAGGTGGCGGATATCGATCTGTGGGAACTGAACGAGGCGTTTGCTTCGCAGTGCCTGTACAGCCGGGACCGGCTGGAGATCGATAATCAGAAATACAACGTCAATGGCGGCTCGATTTCCATTGGTCACCCGTTTGGCATGACCGGGTCGCGGCAGGTCGGGCATCTGGTGCGGGAGTTGCAGCGGCGTAATCTGCGTTACGGCATCGTCACCATGTGCGTGGGCGGCGGGATGGGCGCGACGGGGCTGTTTGAGGCGGTGCGTTAATCCTCAATTCACTAGTTGTCTGTTCAGCCCTCTTCGCGAGCAAGCTCGCTCCCACAGTAGATCTTCAGTGAACACTGATTTTGTGTACACCAGAGATCCAATGTGGGAGCGAGCTTGCTCGCGAAGGGATCTACCGGGTTTACCGGTTGGAATCCTGTAGCTGCATCCGCGCGATATACGCCTTTATTTCCTGCTCAGCCTTCTCGGGACTGTCGAACGGCCCCTCAAGGGTATTTTCCCGAGTGCTGAAAAACAGTTCGCCATTGACCCGGCACAAGCGATCACTGCGAAAGTGCGTGGCGGGGGCGCTGTCCTGCGCGCGCATTGCTAACATGATCGGTCTCCTTGGCTGGTGCGCTGAAAGGGATCCATTGAGCTTATGCCTGAAGCATTTGGCGCGCCTGTACAGCCGATCAACGGCGCGACGTCAATTTAATGCTGCGACCTGAACAGTTTCATTCGCGTCCTGGCCTTAACTGTCCCTGTGTGTCGGTTCATGGCGCGCCTAGAATGAGCGCACTTGTCAGCAGGCTTTGGGGTTTCCATGCACATTTCATCGGGTCGCTGGGTGTACGGCTTGTTCCTGGCGCTGCTGACCGCGTTTCTGTGGGGCATCCTGCCGATCAAACTCAAACAGGTGCTGCTGGTGATGGACCCGGTCACGGTGACCTGGTTTCGTCTGCTGGTGTCCGGTGGCTGTCTGTTCATCTATCTGGCGGCGGTGAAACGTCTGCCCAGTCGCAAAGTGCTGGGTCCCAGGGGTGGTTGGCTGGTGCTGATGGCGGTGCTCGGGCTGGTCGGCAACTATGTGCTGTACCTGATGGGGCTCAATCTGCTCAGCCCCGGCACCGCGCAACTGGTGGTGCAGATGGGCCCGATCATGTTGTTGATCGCCAGTCTGTTTGTGTTCAAGGAGCGTTTCAGTATTGGTCAGGGAATCGGGTTGGCGGTGCTGTTGATCGGTTTCGTGCTGTTTTTCAATCAACGACTGGCAGAGCTGCTGACCTCGTTGTCGGATTACACCGCCGGGGTGTTGCTGGTGCTGTTGGCGTCGACGGTGTGGACCTTTTATGCGCTGGGTCAGAAGCAATTGCTGACGGTATGGAATTCGTTGCAAGTGATGATGGTGATCTACCTGTTCTGCGCACTGTTGCTGACGCCGTGGGTGCATCCGCTCGAAGCGCTGAACCTCAGCCCGTTGCAGGGCTGGCTGCTGCTGGCGTGCTGCATGAACACGTTGATTGCCTATGGCGCGTTCGCTGAAGCGCTGGCGCATTGGGAAGCGTCGCGGGTCAGTGCGACGTTGGCGATCACGCCGTTGGTGACCTTTGGCGCGGTGGCGATTGCGGCGGGGATATGGCCCGAATATGTGCATGCCGAGCAGATCAACGGGTTGGGTTATGGCGGGGCGGTGCTGGTGGTGCTGGGGTCGGCGCTGGTGGCGTTGGGGCCTTCGTTGATTGCCGGGTTGAAGGCGCGGCGGTTGAAGATGGCAGCCAGTTAAACCGCGTCGCCCCCGTTCGCGAGCAAGCTCGCTCCCACATTCGACTGCATTCTCATGTTGGAAATGCGCCCAAATGTGGGAGCGGGCTTGCTCGCGAAGACGGACTTTCAGGCTCTACAAAACTTAACCCTTGGCGCCTGCCTCGATCATATTCTCCGGCCGCACCCACGCATCAAACTCTTCATCCGTCAGATAGCCCAACGCCAACGCCGCCTCACGCAAGGTCAGCCCTTCGCTGTAAGCCTTCTTGGCGATCTCCGCTGATTTGTCATAACCAATGTGCGGATTCAGTGCCGTCACCAGCATCAGCCCGCGCTCCAGGTGTCGGGCCATGACTTCGGCGTCCGGCTCCAGCCCGGCAATGCAGTGCTGCTGGAAGTTGCTGCAGCCATCGGCGAGCAGGCGGATCGATTGCAGCAGGTTGTGGATGATCACCGGTTTGAACACGTTCAACTGCAAGTGACCCTGACTCGCGGCAATGCCGATGGTCACGTCGTTGCCCAGCACCTGACAGGCGAGCATCGACAATGCCTCGCACTGGGTCGGGTTGACCTTGCCGGGCATGATCGAGCTGCCCGGCTCATTTGCCGGCAGCCGCACTTCGGCAAAACCTGCGCGGGGACCGGAGCCGAGCAGGCGCAGGTCATTGGCGATTTTCATCAGCGCCACGGCGAGGGTTTTCAGCGCGCCGGACAGGCTGGTCAGCGGTTCGTGGCCGGCGAGGGCGGCGAACTTGTTCGGCGCGGTGACGAAGGGCAGGCCGGACAGCGCCGCCAGTTCTGCAGCAATCGCCTCACCAAAACCATGCGGCGAATTCAGCCCGGTGCCGACCGCGGTGCCGCCCTGAGCCAGTTCACACACGGCTGGCAACGCAGCGCGGATTGCGCGTTCGGCGTAATCCAGTTGCGCGATGAACCCGGACAACTCCTGACCGAAGGTGATCGGCGTCGCATCCATCATGTGCGTGCGACCGGTTTTCACCAGTTTCATGTGCCGCGCGGCCAGTTCGGCGAGGCCGCCAGACAACTCGGCAATCGCCGGCAGCAGTTGTTCCTGCACGGCCTGGGCGGTGGCAATGCTCATGGCGGTGGGGAAGCAGTCGTTGGAGCTTTGCGAGCGGTTGACGTGATCGTTCGGGTGCACCGGCGTCTTGCCGCCGCGCGGGTTGCCGGCCAGTTCGTTGGCGCGCCCGGCGATGACTTCGTTGACGTTCATGTTGCTCTGCGTGCCGCTGCCGGTCTGCCAGACCACCAGCGGAAACTGGTCGTCGTGCTGGCCGTCGAGCACTTCGTCGGCAGCCTGTTCGATCAGGCGGGCGATGTCGGCGGGCAAATCGCCGTTACGGTCGTTGACCCGTGCAGCGGCTTTCTTGATCAGGGCCAGAGCGTGCAGTACCGGCAGCGGCATGCGTTCCTGACCAATGGCGAAGTTGATCAGCGAGCGTTGCGTCTGAGCACCCCAGTAGGCGTCGTCCGGGACTTCGATCTGGCCCAGGCTGTCGGTTTCGATACGGCTCATCGTGCACACTCCTGTTGGTCTGTTTGCGCAGTTTAGGCCGGCATCGGCCGTGGTGGTTCCCTCGAACCGACTGTTGACCGGTAAAACCCGGCCAATCAAGCACGGCAAGGCTCGGGGGTTGAGCCACGAGGTTTTTTAGGCGCAGAATGGTCGCCCTTGGGGTTTTACCTCGCCTAGCTGAAAAGGAAACTCGATGACTCGTCTTCGTGCCATCTGCACCGCGGTTGCACTGGTTTGCGCCAGCGGCCAGGTGCTTGCCGATACCGCCAGCCACAACGCCAGTGCTGAAGCTTTCCTGACCCTGGCGCACGCTGACAAGCTGGGCACTCCGGTGTACATGCAAGTGCAGCAAATGTTCGCTCAGCGTTTTGAACAGACCAAAGCCCCGGAAGCCAAGAAAGCCGTACTGGAAACCTACCAGGCCAAGGCCAACGCCGCCCTGGACCAGGCCATCGGCTGGAACAAGCTCAAGCCTGACATGGTCAAGCTTTACACCAGCAACTTCAGCGAATCCGAGCTGAAAGACCTGGTCGCGTTCTACCAGTCGCCACTGGGCAAGAAAGTCCTGGAAAAAATGCCGCAGCTGACCCAGCAATCGGCCCAGATGACCCAGGCCAAACTGGAAAGCGCCGTGCCTGTCGTCAACAAGCTGCTCGACGACATGACCAAAGAGCTGGATCCGAAAGGCGCTGCTGCGCCGGCCAAGAAGAAGTAAGCGGAGTTCGTGATGACCATGCAACAACGCATCGAATCGACGCTAGCCCTGCTTCAGCCTGAGCACCTGCAAGTGCTGGACGAAAGCCACATGCACAGTCGCGGGTTGCAGACGCACTACAAGGCCGTGGTGGTCAGCGCGCAGTTCGACGGCCTGAACCGGGTCAAGCGCCACCAGAAAGTCTACGGCACGCTCGGTGAGCTGATGGGCGAGTTCCATGCGTTGGCGCTGCACACCTACACCCCGCAGGAATGGGCAGAGATCGGCGCCGCTCCGGCATCGCCGACCTGTGCTGGCGGCAGTAAGCATTAAGCTTCGGTTTTTTGCTAGAATCCGCAACGCGCCGCTCACCCGGCGCGTTTTTTTTTGAATCCGGTTCACCCTTTGCGAGGGTAGCCACCTGGAGAAATACCCATGACACAACCGATTGTCGTGGCGGCACTGTATAAGTTCGTCACCCTCGAAGATTACGTCAACCTGCGCGAGCCGCTGCTGCAAGCGATGGTCGACAACCAGATCAAAGGCACCCTGCTGATCGCCGAAGAAGGCATCAATGGCACGGTGTCCGGCACTCGCGAAGGCATCGACGGTCTGCTCGCCTGGCTCAAGAACGACCCACGCATGATCGACATCGATCACAAAGAGTCGTACTGCGACGAGCAGCCGTTCTATCGCACCAAGGTCAAACTGAAGAAAGAGATCGTCACCCTCGGTGTCGAAGGCGTCGACCCGAACAAAAAGGTCGGCACCTACGTTGATCCGCAAGACTGGAACGCGTTGATCAGTGACCCGGAAGTGCTGTTGATCGACACCCGTAACGATTACGAAGTATCGATCGGCACTTTCGAAGGCGCCATCGATCCGAAAACCACCAGTTTTCGCGAATTCCCCGACTACATCAAAGAACACTTCGACCCGGCCGTGCACAAGAAGGTCGCAATGTTCTGCACCGGTGGCATTCGCTGCGAGAAAGCTTCGAGCTACATGCTCGGCGAGGGTTTCGAAGAGGTTTACCACCTCAAGGGTGGCATCCTGAAGTACCTCGAAGAGGTGCCGCAGGAAGAAACCAAGTGGCAGGGCGACTGCTTCGTGTTCGACAACCGCGTGACCGTGCGTCACGACCTCAGCGAAGGCGACTACGATCAATGTCATGCCTGTCGCACACCGGTCAGTGTTGAAGATCGCACCAGCGAGCATTACGTTGCCGGCATCAGTTGCCCGCATTGCTGGGACACGTTGAGCGAGAAAACCCGCCGCAGCGCCATCGACCGGCAGAAGCAGATCGAACTGGCCAAGGCGCGCAACATGCCGCACCCGATCGGCTACAACTACAAGCAAGCATCCACCGAGGCTTAATCATGTCTGCGCGCCTGCTCTATGTGATGGATCCGATGTGTTCGTGGTGCTGGGGTTTTGCTCCGGTGGCCAAGGCATTGGTTGAGCAGGCGCAAGCAGCCGGGGTGGAGTTGCATCTGGTGGTCGGTGGTTTGCGCACCGGCAGCGGCTCGGCGCTGGAGCCGACCACGCGTCGCTACATTCTTGAACACTGGCAAGCGGTCACCGAGGCCACCGGTCAACCGTTCAAGTTTGAAGGTGCGTTACCTGACGGTTTTGTCTACGACACCGAGCCTGCCTGCCGCGCGATCGTCACGGCGCGCAGTCTGGCGCCGGATTGCGCGTGGACATTGGTCGGACTGATCCAGCAGGCGTTTTACGCTGAAGGCCGCGATGTCACCCAGGCCAGTGTATTGGTCGATTTGGCGGAGAAGGCCGGTGTGCCGCGCATCGAGTTCGCGGCGTTGTTCGATCATGCCGATCAGCACAAAGCCACTCAGGCCGATTTCAGTTGGGTGCAGGATCTGGGCATCGCCGGTTTCCCGACCCTGCTCGCCGAACGCAATGGCCAACTGGCGCTGCTGACCAATGGCTATCAACCGCTCAGCGAACTGTCGCCATTGCTCGGCCGCTGGCTGGAGCGCGCCGCCTGTGCCTGACCTGGCCGATGACACGCCAGCCGTAAAGCGTGTCGACCGGCTGAGCTGGGCAGAAGTCCGGCGACTGGCACTCACTCACAAAAAATCCCTATGGATTGCCAACGGCGTGGCTGTGCTGGCGACGCTGTGCAGCGTGCCGATTCCATTGCTGTTGCCGCTGCTGGTGGACGAAGTCCTGCTCGGCCATGGCGATGCCGCGCTGAAAGTCATGAACCATGTGCTGCCGACGATGTGGCAGCAAGCGGCCGGCTATATCGGCCTGATGTTGCTGGTGACCCTTACCCTGCGTTGCAGTTCGCTGTGCTTTGGTGTGTTGCAGTCGCGGCTGTTTGCACGGCTGGCCAAGGACATCGTCTATCGTATTCGCGTGCGTCTGATCGAACGCCTCAAGCGGATTTCCCTCGGCGAATACGAAAGCCTCGGTAGCGGCACAGTAACGACGCACCTGGTCACCGATCTGGATACCCTCGACAAATTCGTCGGCGAAACCCTCAGTCGCTTTCTGGTGGCGATGCTGACGCTGGTCGGCACCGCGAGCATCCTGATGTGGATGCACTGGAAACTGGCGCTGCTGATTCTGCTGTTCAACCCGCTGGTGATCTACGCCACGGTGCAGTTGGGCAAACGCGTCAAACACCTGAAGAAGCTTGAGAACGACAGCACCTCGCGCTTCACCCAGGCGTTGAGCGAAACCCTTGATGCGATTCAGGAGATCCGTGCCGGCAACCGTCAGGGTTTCTTCCTCGGGCGGCTCGGTCTGCGCGCGCAGGAAGTGCGTAACTACGCGGTCAACTCGCAGTGGAAAACCGACGCGTCCAACCGTGCCAGCGGTTTGTTGTTCCAGTTCGGCATCGACATTTTCCGCGCGGCGGCGATGCTCACGGTGTTGTTCTCCGACCTGTCGATCGGCCAGATGCTCGCGGTGTTCAGCTACCTGTGGTTCATGATCGGCCCGGTTGAACAACTGCTCAATCTGCAATACGCCTATTACGCGGCGGGCGGGGCGCTGGCGCGGATCAACGAACTGCTGGCGCGCGCCGATGAGCCGCAATATCCCGGCGGTGTCGATCCGTTCAAGGGCCGGGACACCGTAGGTATTCAGGTACAGGGCCTGAGCTTCGGCTACGGCGATGACCTGGTGCTGGATCAGCTGAATCTGTCGATTGCTCCCGGTGAAAAAGTTGCGATTGTCGGCGCCAGTGGCGGCGGCAAAAGTACCCTCGTGCAATTGCTGCTCGGGCTCTATACGCCACTGTCCGGCACCATCCGCTTCGGCGGTTCGACCCAGCAGGAAATCGGTCTGGACACGGTTCGCGAAAACGTCGCGGTGGTGTTGCAGCACCCGGCGCTGTTCAACGACACCGTGCGCGCCAACCTGACCATGGGCCGCACCCGCAGTGACGAGGCGTGCTGGCAGGCGCTGGAAATCGCTCAGCTCGAAGCGACCATCCGCGCCTTGCCCAATGGTCTGGACAGTATCGTCGGCCGCTCCGGCGTGCGCCTGTCCGGCGGGCAGCGGCAACGTCTGGCCATCGCGCGGATGATCCTCGCCGAACCGAAAGTCGTGATCCTCGACGAAGCCACCTCGGCCCTCGACGCCGCCACCGAGTACAACCTGCATCAGGCCATGGCGCGCTTCCTCAATGGCCGCACCACGCTGATCATTGCCCACCGACTGTCGGCGGTGAAACAGGCTGATCGCGTGCTGGTGTTCGATGGCGGTCAGGTCGCTGAAGATGGCGATCATCAGCAGTTGATTGCCGATGGTGGTCTGTATGCCAAGCTCTATGGTCATCTGCAGCAGATCCAGCGCCCTTGAGTTTCGTGCCGGTTTCTGTGCTTAGTGCTTGAATTGCATTAAGTAAAATCACTCGGAACGCCCGTACAGTCCCGCCATTTGCACAATCGACCTAGAGGACGGCAGAGCTGTCCCTTTGACTTGGCGAAAATTAGCCTAGGCTGAGCTGTCAGGAGCGGGATTTTCCGGTGTTCATCTGGCAGTGCTTGCGCAAGGGATCTCATGAAGCAAAAGCGGACTCTCGGAACGCCACGGTTGTTGGGCATCGTCTGGCCATTTATTGCCGTCGTGTTGTTTCAAGCGTTATTGGGCGGCGTGAGTCTTTACGTGCTCTCGGCGGTTCGCGGTTACGTCGCTGGTGAAAGCCTCTGGTCCAAGGGCCAGAAAGACGCGATTTACTATCTCAATCTCTACGCCGACAGCCGTGACGAGGCGATTTTCCTCAAGTACCGCACTGCGATCGGTGTGCCGCAAGGCGGGCATCAGTTGCGCCTGGCGCTGGATCATCAACCGCCGGATCTGGCCGCGGCGCGCGAAGGCATTCTCAAGGGTGGCAACCACCCGGACGATGTTTCCAGCCTGATCTGGCTGTACCTCAACTTCCGCCATTTCAGTTATCTGGAAACCGCAATTGACCGCTGGACGGTCGGTGACGCCTATCTGGTCGAGCTGGATGACGTGGCGCAGGAGATGCACCGCAGCATTTCGCAAAACACCGCCAGCAGCGCCGATATCCAGGGTTGGAAGGCACGCATTTTTGCCATCAACGATGGCGTGACCCCGGCCGCGAAAGCCTTCAGTGATGCCTTGGGCGAAGGCTCGCGGATGATCCTGCGGCTGCTGCTGTTGACCAATCTCGCCACGGCGCTGGGGCTGATCGTGCTGGCCCTGTGGCGCACGCACAAGTTGCTCAAACAGCGCCATGCCTTTGCCGAGGCGCTGCAACTGGAGAAGGATCGGGCGCACGTTACCTTGCATTCGATCGGTGATGGCGTCATTACCACCGACGTCAGCGGCGCTATCGATTACATGAACCCGGCCGCTGAAGCCATGACCCACTGGAAAGCCGAACAGGCGGCGGGTTTGCCGCTGGCGGCATTGTTCAATCTGCTCGACGACAACGCCCAGTCCGAAGGGCTGACCCTGATCGAGCACATTCTCAGCGGCAAGCTCAGTGGCGGCAGCGAACACTCGAAGCTGATCCAGCGCCTTGATGGCACGACATTGTCGGTGACCCTGGTCGGCGCGCCGATCCGTAATGCCGGAAAGGTCAGTGGCACGGTGCTGGTGTTGCACGACATGACCCAGGAACGGCAATACATCGCCAATCTGTCGTGGCAGGCCACCCATGACGCGCTGACCGGGCTGGCTAACCGTCGCGAGTTCGAATATCGCCTGGAGCAGGCGCTGCACAATCTCACCCGCCATACCGGGCGGCATGCGCTGATGTTCCTCGATCTTGATCAATTCAAACTGGTCAACGACACCTGCGGCCATGCCGCCGGCGATGAGTTGTTGCGGCACATTTGTACGCTGCTGCAGTCCGGGCTGCGCGAGGGCGATACGCTGGCGCGACTGGGTGGTGATGAGTTCGGCATTTTGCTGGAGAACTGCGCGCCGGACGCGGCGGAAAAGATTGCCGAGGCGCTGCGTCAGACTGTGCAGAATCTGCACTTTGTCTGGAAGGGGCGGCCGTTCCTGACCACCGTGAGTATTGGCCTGGTGCATATCGCACAAATCCCGACGACCCTCGAAGCCTCATTGCGTGCCGCAGATATGGCCTGTTACATGGCCAAGGAAAAGGGCCGCAACCGCGTGCAGGTTTATCACGCTGACGATTCCGAACTGTCCCTGCGCTTTGGTGAGATGGCCTGGGTGCAACGCTTGCACATGGCCCTGGAAGAAAACCGTTTTTGTCTGTACGCCCAGGAAATCGCTCCGCTCAAGCCGGGTGACAACAACGGTGGGCACATCGAGATTCTGCTGCGTCTGCACGATGAAGCGGGGCGGATGATTCTGCCGGACAGTTTCATTCCCGCCGCCGAGCGCTATGGTTTGATGAGTCAACTGGATCGTTGGGTAGTTCAGAATGTATTCAAGGTTATTGCTCAATGTATTGCCCAAGAACATCAACAACCTTTAGCAATGTGTGCGATTAATCTGTCAGGCATTACTATAGGAGATGACGCGTTTTTGCACTTTCTGCGGGAACAGTTTGTTAACTATGCAATACCGCCTGAAATGATTTGTTTTGAAATTACAGAAACCAGTGCAATTTCAAATCTGGGCAGTGCAATAAGATTTATTAATGAACTCAAAGGCTTGGGTTGCTATTTTTCGTTAGATGATTTTTGCGCCGGAATGTCTTCATTCGCTTATCTGAAACATTTGCCTGTAGACTTCCTGAAGATCGACGGGAGTTTCGTAAAGGATATGCTGGACGACCCGATTAACCGCGCAATGGTCGAAGTGATCAATCACATCGGGCATGTCATGGGTAAAAAGACAATTGCCGAGTTTGTTGAAACAACCCAGATCGAGCAGGCCCTGCTTGAAATTGGTGTGGATTACGCTCAGGGTTATGTTATAGAACGCCCACAGTTGTTTACCTGCGACAGTTTGCAAAGTCGGCCCGCCAGACCGCAACCGCTGTTATTCAAAGCGCCTGGCACGTTCCGTTGAAGTCTCTCGCCGATCCTTACAATCACAAATCAAAAGGAGCCGAACAGTGATCGACACATTCAACCGAACCGGACCACTCATGGAAGCTGCAAGTTATCCTGCCTGGGCACAACAGCTCATTGCGGATTGCAGCGAGAGCAAGCGCCGGGTTGTCGAGCATGAACTTTACCTGCGCATGCGTGATAACAAGCTCAGCGCCAGAACCATGCGTCAGTACCTGATCGGGGGCTGGCCGGTGGTTGAGCAGTTTGCGCTGTACATGGCGCAGAATCTCACCAAAACCAGGTTTGCCCGGCATCCGGGCGAAGACATGGCGCGGCGCTGGCTGATGCGCAATATCCGCGTTGAACTCAATCATGCGGATTATTGGGTGCACTGGAGTCGTGCACATGGCGTCAGTCTGGAAGACCTTCAGGCCCAACATGTGCCGCCCGAACTGCATGCCTTGAGTCATTGGTGCTGGCACACCAGCTCAGCCGATTCGTTGATTGTGGCCATCGCGGCCACCAACTATGCCATCGAAGGCGCGACCGGGGAGTGGTCGGCGCTGGTCTGCTCCTCCGGCGTGTATGCCGCAGCGTTTCCCGAAGAGGATCGCAAGCGCGCGATGAAGTGGTTGAAGATGCATGCCCAGTACGACGATGCCCATCCGTGGGAGGCGCTGGAAATCATCTGCACCCTGGCCGGGATGAACCCGAGCAAGGCCTTGCAGGCCGAGTTGCGTCAGGCCGTCTGCAAGAGCTATGACTACATGTATCTGTTTCTGGAGCGTTGCATGCAACTGGAGACGTCGGAACGCTTGCTGGTCAACCGAGAGCGCAGGGCGGTAGTCGAGAGCTGATTCAAGCCTCACGCAATACCAATGTGGGAGCGAGCCTGCTCGCGAAGGGGTCATGTCAGTCAGCACTGCGTTGACTGATTCACCGCTTTCGCGAGCAAGCTCGCTCCCACACTGTTTTGTGTTGCCTGAAAGGCTTAGCCCGCCATCGCCAGGCGGTTGCGACCTTCACGCTTGGCCACATACAACGCACTGTCAGCGCGGCGCAGCAAGCTGTCAGCCGATTCGCCCGGCAACAACGTCGAACATCCCAGGCTCACCGTCAATTCAATCAACTGCCCATCGGCATAGTATTCGGCCGCCTGCGTCGCATAGCGCAGTCGTTCGCCGACCATCGCTGCCGCTTCCCGGCTGGTATTGGACAGCAGCACCAGAAACTCCTCACCACCGTAACGGAACACCATGTCGACGTTGCGCAGTTGCGCCTTGATTGTCGCGGCGATGGCTTTAAGCACGTCATCGCCGGCGCTGTGGCCATGGCTGTCGTTGACCCGTTTGAAGTGGTCGATATCGAGCATCAGCAGCGACAACGGTTGTTGATGTCGGCGAGACATATCGATCTCCCGCTGCAGGGTTTGCTCCATGGCGATGCGGTTACCGGCGCCGGTCAGCGGATCGCGCAGGGCACTCTGAGTCGCCTCGCGATAAAGCAGCGCGTTGCGCATCGGGTACAGCAAGGATGACAGTAACGACTCCAGCTGACCTTGTTCCTTGTCGTTGAAGCGCTGATTGCGACGGAACACCAGTTCGCCCATATGCTCGCCTTCGTGGCTCAGGGTATAGCTGATCGAGTGGTGGCCGCGGGCACCGAACTCCAGACGCAGGTCACTGCCCTGATGCACGTAGCTAAGCGCGTCCAGGGGCACGAGACGCTGAACTTCGCGGAAAAACAGACCGAGGATGCGTTGCGGTTCGAGGCTGGTTTGCAGTTGCAGGCTCATTTGCTGGCGCAATTGCGCAAGACTGGCCGGTCGCTCCAGAAGGGGAGGCAGCTGACCAAAGCCCAGGCGTTGCAATTTGGCACTGTCAAAGTCAATTGCATTGGTCTGGGAGGGTGATTTCATATGGCGTGAGCCCCTAAAGCAGTAAGTCTGTCTTACAGGCTGGGTGAGAGCGGCTATGGGCTGCGCGTCATACTGATCCATCAGTCCCGTAGGACATTTGGCGTAAGTTTAGTCTGCCTGAAGACGATTAGTCAGCTATCGAATTCGGCCTTGCCCCACTGCCTTCACACGGCATGCTTTGAGGAAATTTAGAGCGAAAGTCGTGCCATTCGGTTCGGTTTTATTTAAACCGTTTGGAATCAATAAGTTGGCTGATCAAGGGGGAGGGGCGCGGTGGAAAATTGACTGAAATATGACAGTCGCCAGCGGCAAATGCATGCCGCGACAGGAATCTGCCGCGGCAACAAAAGCGACGTATGGCAGTTATTGCGCGTTGAAGGCCTGGCCATTGATGCCGGTGCTGTCCGGGCCCATCAGGTACAGGTAGACCGGCATGATTTCTTCCGGTGTCGGGTTGTTCAGCGGGTTTTCCCCCGGATACGCCTGGGCGCGCATGCTGGTGCGCGTGCCGCCCGGGTTGATGCTGTTGGAGCGTACCGGCGCGACACCGTCGACTTCATCGGCCAGGGTTTGCATCAAGCCTTCGGTGGCGAACTTCGATACGCCATAAGCGCCCCAGTACGCACGGCCCTTGCGCCCGACGCTGCTGGAGGTGAACACCACCGAGGCATCCTGCGACAGCTTGAGCAGCGGCAGCAGGGTGCTGGTCAGCATGAACATGGCGTTGACGTTGACTTGCATGACGCGCATGAAGTTTTCACCGGACAACTGTTCGATCGGCGTGCGCGGGCCGATGATCGAAGCGTTGTGCAGCAGGCCGTCGAGGTGGCCGAACTCGGTCTCGATCATCGCGGCCAGCTCATCGTACTGATGGGGCAGGGCGGTTTCGAGATTGAACGGAATCACGGCGGGTTGCGGATGCCCGGTAGCCTCGATCTCGTCATACACCTGCGTCAGGTTCGCTTCGGTTTTGCCCAGCAGCAATACCGTAGCGCCATGGGCGGCGTAGGTTTTTGCGGCTGCCGCGCCGATCCCGCGACCGGCACCGGTGACCAGAATGACCCGATCCTTGAGCAATTCGGGGCGAGCGGAATAATCAAACATAAAAACCTCATCAAGTCAGATCGTTCCCACGCTCTGCGTGGGAATGCAGCCAATGACGCTCTGCGTCAGGTCTCAGCAACTGCAAAGCGCGCTATCGAGCACCTTGCGCAGCTCCGACGGATGATCCACCACCACGTCCGCCCCCCAATGCCGCGGGTTGTCGTCCGGGTGGATGTAGCCGAACGTCACCGCTGCCGTTTTCGTACCGGCATCGCGCCCCGATTCGATATCACGCAGATCATCGCCGACAAACAGCACCGTCGCCGGATCCAGATCAAGCATCTTGCACGCGAGGATCAATGGCTCCGGATCCGGCTTGCTGTTCTTCACGTGATCCGGGCAGATCAGCAAGGCCGAACGCTCAGCCAATCCCAGTTGCTGCATGATCGGCTCGGCAAAGCGCAGTGGCTTGTTGGTGACCACGCCCCAGATCAGCTTGGCCTTTTCGATATCGGCCAGCAGTTCACCCATGCCGTCAAACAGTTTGCTGTGCACGGCGCAGCCAACCAGATAGCGCTCAAGGAACTCCAGACGCAGTTCTTCGAAGCCCGGCGATTCCGGGTCCATCGAAAACGTCACCGCGACCATGGCTTTGGCGCCACCGGAAATCTCGTCGCGGATGTGCTTGTCGTTGATCGGCGGCAAGCCGCGATCTGCACGCATGGCCTGGCAGATGGCGATGAAGTCCGGCGCCGTGTCGAGCAGGGTGCCGTCCATGTCGAAAAGAACTGCTCTGATCGCCATCGGCTTACTCCTCGCGCAGGGTCTGGATCATGTAGTTGACGTCAACGTCGCTGGCCAGTTTGTAGTGCTTGGTCAGCGGGTTGTAGGTCAGGCCGATGATGTCTTTGACGGTCAGGCCGGCCATGCGGCTCCAGGCACCCAGCTCGGACGGGCGGATGAATTTCTTGAAATCGTGGGTGCCGCGCGGCAGCAGCTTCATGATGTATTCAGCGCCGATGATGGCGAACAGGTAGGCCTTCGGGTTGCGGTTGATGGTCGAGAAGAACACCTGACCGCCCGGCTTGACCATGCGGAAGCAGGCGCGGATCACTGACGACGGATCCGGCACGTGCTCGAGCATTTCCAGGCACGTGACCACGTCAAACTGCTCCGGCATTTCTTCGGCCAGGGCTTCGGCGGTGATCTGGCGGTACTCAACGCTGACGCCGGATTCCAGTTGATGCAGTTGCGCGACCGCCAGCGGCGCTTCGCCCATGTCGATGCCCATCACCGTGGCACCGCGTTGCGCCATGGCTTCGCTGAGGATGCCGCCGCCGCAACCGACGTCGAGGACTTTCTTGCCGGCCAGATTGACCCGCTCGTCAATCCAGTTGACCCGCAGCGGGTTGATGTCGTGCAGTGGTTTGAACTCGCTTTCGCGGTCCCACCAGCGATGGGCCAAGGCTTCGAATTTGGCGATTTCAGCGTGGTCGACGTTGCTCATGTTTAATCCTCTAAAACTTTAAAAGTGCTGTAGCCCTGGCGTTTGCGCCAAGGTGTTTACGATTCGGTGTGGCCGCTGATGCGCTGGCCCCAGGTCCGGGCGGTGGCGCCCAGTTGCTCTTCGTCCATGCGCGTCAGGCGGCGGTCGTCGAGCAGTTGCTTGCCGGCGACCCACAGGTGTTTCACGCAATCGCGACCGGTGGCATATATAAGCTGCGAGACCGGGTCATATACCGGTTGCTGGGCCAGGCCGGACAGGTCGAAAGCGACGATGTCGGCAGCTTTGCCAATTTCCAGCGAGCCGACTTGCGCCTCGATCCCCAGTGCGCGCGCGCCGTTGAGTGTGGCCATGCGCAGCGCTCGATGGGCGTCGAGTGCGGTGGCGGAACCGGCGACGGCTTTGGCCAGCAGCGCAGCGGTACGGGTTTCGCCGAGCAGATCCAGATCGTTATTGCTGGCGGCGCCATCGGTGCCAACGGCCACGTTGACGCCAGCCTGCCACAAACGCTCGACCGGGCAGAAGCCGCTGGCGAGTTTCAGGTTCGATTCCGGGCAGTGGATCACGCTGGTGTTGCTTTCTACCAGTAACGCCAGGTCGTCATCGCTGATCTGGGTCATGTGCACGGCCTGGAAGCGCGGGCCGAGCAGGCCGAGACGGCCGAGGCGCGCGAGCGGACGTTCACCGCGCTGCTCCAGCGCTTGCTGAACTTCGAAAGCGGTTTCGTGCACGTGCATATGGATCGAGGCGTCCAGCTCCTCGGCAATCACGCGGATTTTCTCGAGGTTTTCGTCACCGACGGTGTACGGTGCATGGGGGCCGAAGGTGATCTTGATCCGTTCATGGTGCTTGAGATCGCCGAACAACTCGACGCCCTGACGAATGGCTTCATCGGCGCTGCTGGCGCCCGGAATCGGGAAATCAAGGATTGGAATGGCGATCTGCGCGCGAATGCCGCTGTTGTGCACGCGCTCGCTGGCGACTTTCGGGTAGAAATACATGTCCGAGAAACAGGTGATGCCGCCCTTGATCTGCTCGGCGATAGCCAAATCAGTCCCATCGCGAACGAAATCTTCATCGACCCACTTGGCCTCGGCCGGCCAGATGTGATTTTCCAGCCAGGTCATCAGCGGCAAATCATCGGCCAGGCCACGAAACAGCGTCATCGCCGCGTGACCGTGCGCGTTGATCAGGCCGGGGGCGAGCAGCACATCCGGCAATTCCCGGGTTTCTGTGGCGTTACACTTCAATGCTTCGGCGCGCGGGCCGATAAACACGATGCGACCGTCGCGAATGCCCAGGCCGTGCTCCTTGAGCACAACGCCTGCAGGTTCGACGGGTACCAGCCAGGTCGGCAGCAATAATAAGTCGAGCGCAATGGCAGGTTTCGGCATCGAGGGGCGGTTCCAGTGCTTTTGTAAAGGATGGCGAAGTATACCCGAGCGTCTTCGCGGGGGGATCGCTATAATCGGCGGCTTTTGTTCATGAGTACGGGGTGAGGGATGCGCGATCGACTGTTGGCTGCGGAGAAAGTAAAGGCCATCGATTGGCGAGATGGCGCGCTCCACCTGCTGGATCAGCGTATTTTGCCGTTCGAGGAAACCTGGATTGCCTACACCAGCGCCGCCGGCGTGGCCGAGGCGATTCGTTCGATGGTGGTGCGCGGTGCGCCGGCCATCGGCATCAGCGCAGCCTATGGCATTGTGCTGGCGGCCCGTGCCCGTCTGACCGAAGGTGGCGACTGGGCTGCGGCGCTGGAAGAAGATTTCGCCTTGCTGGCCGATTCTCGTCCGACCGCAGTCAATCTGTTCTGGGCGTTGGGCCGGATGCACGATCGACTGGATCGTCTGAAAGGCAACGCCGACCCGTTGGCGGCGCTGGAAGCCGAAGCCATTGCCATTCATGAAAGCGACCGCGAAGCCAACCTGACCATGGCCCAGCTCGGCGTTGACCTGATCCGCAAGCACCAGGGCAATGCGCAGGCGATTCTGACTCACTGCAACACCGGTGCGCTGGCTACCGGCGGGTTCGGTACGGCGCTGGGGGTGATTCGCGCGGCTTATCTGGAAGGCATGGTCGAGCGCGTTTACGCCGATGAAACCCGTCCGTGGCTGCAGGGTTCGCGCCTGACCGCTTGGGAACTGGCCAACGAAGGCATTCCGGTCACCTTGAATGCCGACTCCGCCGCTGCGCACATCATGAAAACCAAAGGCGTGACCTGGGTGATCGTCGGTGCGGACCGCATCACCGCCAACGGTGACGTGGCCAACAAGATCGGCACCTACCAACTGGCGGTCAACGCCATGCACCACGGCGTGCGTTTCATGGTGGTGGCGCCAAGTTCGACCATCGACATGAATCTGGCCAGCGGTGACGACATCCCGATCGAGGAGCGTGATGGCGCCGAGTTGCTCGAAGTGGGTGGCAAGCGCGTCGGCGCGGACGTTGAAGCGTTCAACCCGGTATTTGACGTGACGCCGGCCGACCTGATCGATGCGATCGTCACCGAAAAAGGCATCGTCGAGCGCCCGGATACCGCGAAAATGGCCCAGTTGATGTGCCGCAAGCGCCTGCACTGATTGGCTTGATGTCTGCGTTGTCCTCTTCGCGATCAGGCTCGTTCCCACAGGTTTTGTGAGCGCCACAGAACCCTGTGGGAGCGAGCCTGCTCGCGAAGGGGCCCTAAATGTCAATAAACATCGCTAAACCAAGCCCTGATTCTGCATTCAAAGAAGCTCTGAGCCTCTCTCGTCCCCGTTAAGCCTGTCACCGGTCAACTAACTATGCTCCATGCGCATCAGGGGGATAGGTGCGTGGCGGCTCTTGTGATAACATCCGGCGTTTTCCGAGGCAGCTCCACGGAGCTGTCTTTACTGCGCAAATCCGCGATCCAATGTTGATTTGTCGTAAGTCGGTGCATGGCACTCGGTCTGCCCCGACGAGCTTCGTTGGTCCCATATGGATATGACGAAGTTTCACCAGAAAAAGGAATCAGGCTTCTCATGGGCGAACTGGCCAAAGAAATCCTCCCGGTCAATATCGAAGACGAGCTGAAACAGTCCTACCTCGACTACGCGATGAGCGTGATCGTCGGCCGTGCACTGCCGGATGCGCGCGATGGCCTCAAGCCCGTGCACCGTCGCGTACTGTTCGCGATGAGCGAGCTGGGCAACGACTTCAACAAGCCGTACAAGAAATCTGCCCGTGTTGTCGGCGACGTGATCGGTAAGTATCACCCGCACGGTGATACCGCGGTGTACGACACCATCGTTCGTATGGCCCAGCCTTTCTCCCTGCGCTACCTGCTGGTAGACGGTCAGGGCAACTTCGGTTCGGTCGACGGCGACAACGCTGCGGCCATGCGATACACCGAAGTGCGCATGACCAAGCTGGCGCACGAGCTGCTGGCTGACCTGCACAAGGAAACCGTGGATTGGGTGCCGAACTACGACGGCACCGAAATGATCCCGGCGGTCATGCCGACCCGTATCCCCAACCTGCTGGTCAACGGCTCCAGCGGTATCGCCGTGGGCATGGCGACCAACATTCCGCCGCACAACCTCGGTGAAGTCATCGATGGTTGCCTGGCGCTCATCGACAATCCTGAGCTGACCGTCGATGAACTGATGCAATACATCCCCGGTCCGGACTTCCCGACCGCCGCGATCATCAACGGTCGCGCCGGCATCATCGAAGCCTACCGTACCGGTCGTGGCCGTATTTACATGCGCGCCCGCTCGATCATCGAAGACATCGACAAGGTCGGTGGCCGTCAGCAGATCGTCATCACCGAACTCCCTTACCAGTTGAACAAAGCGCGTCTGATCGAGAAGATCGCCGAGCTGGTCAAAGAGAAGAAGCTGGAAGGTATCACCGAACTGCGCGACGAGTCCGACAAGGACGGTATGCGCGTCGTGATTGAACTGCGTCGCGGCGAAGTGCCTGAGGTGATCCTCAACAACCTCTACGCCCAGACCCAGCTGCAATCGGTATTCGGCATCAACATCGTTGCGCTGATCGACGGCCGTCCACGCATCCTGAACCTCAAGGATCTGCTGGAAGCCTTCGTCCGTCACCGTCGCGAAGTGGTCACCCGCCGTACCGTGTTCGAACTGCGCAAGGCGCGCGAGCGTGGTCATATCCTCGAAGGCCAGGCCGTTGCCCTGTCGAACATCGACCCGGTCATCGCCCTGATCAAGGCTTCGCCGACGCCGTCGGAAGCCAAAGAAGCGCTGGTCAGCACGCCGTGGGAATCCTCGGCAGTGGTGGCGATGGTTGAGCGTGCCGGTGCCGATTCGTGCCGTCCGGAAAACCTCGATCCGCAATACGGTCTGCGTGAAGGCAAGTACTTCCTGTCGCCAGAACAGGCGCAAGCCATTCTGGAACTGCGTCTGCACCGTCTGACCGGTCTGGAACACGAAAAACTGCTGGCCGAGTATCAAGAGATCCTCAACCAGATCGGCGAGCTGATCCGCATCCTCAACAGCGCCGTGCGCCTGATGGAAGTGATCCGCGAAGAGCTGGAAGTGATCCGCGCCGAATACGGCGACCAGCGCCGCACCGAAATTCTCGATGCCCGTCTCGATCTGACCCTGGGTGACATGATCCCGGAAGAAGAGCGCGTCGTGACCATCTCCCACGGTGGCTACGCCAAGACCCAGCCACTGGCTGCGTACCAGGCTCAGCGTCGTGGCGGTAAAGGCAAGTCGGCCACCGGCGTCAAGGATGAGGACTACATCGCTCACCTGCTGGTTGCCAACAGCCACACCACGCTGCTGCTGTTCTCCAGCAAAGGCAAGGTGTACTGGCTCAAGACCTACGAGATTCCGGAAGCGTCCCGCGCCGCCCGTGGTCGTCCGCTGGTCAACCTTCTGCCATTGAGCGAAGGTGAATACATCACCACCATGCTGCCGGTCGATCTCGAAGCCATGAAGCGTCAGGCCGATGAAGAAGAAGCCGAAGGCGCCGAGGCTGATGTAGAAGAAATCGAAAACAGCAACGAGACCGATGAAGAACGTCGTGCTCGCATCAAGGCTGCCGACCGCAAGAAAGCCCCGTTCATCTTCATGTCGACCGCCAACGGTACCGTGAAGAAGACCCCGCTGGTGGCCTTCAGCCGTCAGCGCAGCGTTGGTCTGATCGCACTGGAGCTGGACGAAGGTGACATCCTGATCTCCGCCGCCATTACCGATGGCGAGCAGGAAATCATGCTGTTCTCCGACGGCGGCAAAGTGACTCGCTTCAAGGAATCCGAAGTTCGCGCCATGGGCCGTACCGCCCGCGGTGTGCGTGGTATGCGTCTGCCAGAAGGGCAGAAGCTGATCTCCATGCTGATTCCAGAAGAAGGCAGCGAGATTCTCACGGCTTCCGAGCGCGGCTACGGCAAGCGTACGGCGATCACCGAGTTCCCTGAATACAAGCGTGGCGGTCAGGGCGTTATCGCCATGGTCAGCAACGAGCGTAACGGCCGTCTGGTCGGCGCGGTTCAGGTGCAGGACGGTGAAGAAATCATGTTGATCTCCGATCAGGGCACTCTGGTGCGTACCCGTGTCGACGAAGTGTCGAGCCTGGGTCGTAACACACAGGGCGTCACGCTGATCAAGCTGGCCAAGGATGAAACCCTGGTCGGGCTGGAGCGGGTTCAGGAGCCTTCGGAAGTTGAAGGTGAAGAGCTTGAGGGTGAAGAGGGCGAGGAATTCGAAGGCAATGTCGTGATCGACGATGCTGCCGAAGACCAGCAACTCGACGCCGCAGCAGACGAAGAACCGCAAGAATAAGCGGACAAACGAGGGGGCGGATGAGAATTCGCCCCCTTGTTATTTGTCCGGTATGAAATTTCGGCGCCCATGAAGATCCATGTGGGAGCGAGCTTGCTCGCGAAGGCGGAGTATCAGGCGACATCGTTGTTGAATGTCAGTCCGCCTTCGCGAGCAAGCTCGCTCCCACATAAAATCAGCGCCGACTGATATGTGATACCACCAAATCAGAGCGAGATTGGATGTGAGCAAGCGAGCCTATAACTTCTGCGCCGGTCCTGCGGCGCTTCCTGAAGCTGTCCTGCAACGTGCCCAGGGTGAACTCCTTGATTGGCACGGCAAGGGTCTGTCGGTCATGGAAATGAGCCATCGCAGTGATGAGTTCGTGTCCATCGCCACCCAGGCCGAGCAGGATCTGCGTGACCTGCTGAATATCCCGTCGAACTACAAAGTGCTGTTTCTGCAAGGTGGCGCCAGCCAGCAATTCGCGCAGATTCCACTGAACCTGCTGCCGGAAAACGGCTCGGCCGACTATATCGACACCGGTATCTGGTCACAGAAAGCCATCGAAGAAGCCTCGCGCTACGGCCACGTCAACGTTGCCGCCACCGCCAAGCCTTACGACTATTTCGCCATTCCGGGCCAGAACGAGTGGAACCTGTCGAAAGACGCCGCTTACGTTCACTACGCGCCGAACGAAACCATCGGCGGTCTGGAGTTTCAGTGGATCCCCGAAACCGGTGACGTGCCGTTGGTAGCGGACATGTCTTCGGACATCCTCTCGCGTCCGGTCGACATCTCGCGTTTCGGCATGATCTACGCCGGCGCACAGAAAAACATCGGCCCAAGCGGTATCGTCGTCAACATCATCCGCGAAGACTTGCTCGGCAAGGCGCGCTCGCTGTGCCCGACGATGCTCGACTACAAAGTCGCGGCCGATAACGGCTCGATGTACAACACCCCGCCGACACTGGCCTGGTACCTGTCTGGTCTGGTGTTCCAGTGGTTGAAAGAGCAGGGTGGTGTCGAAGCGATCGCCAAACTGAATGACGTCAAACAGCGCACGCTGTACGACTTCATCGACGCCAGCGGCCTCTACAGCAACCCGATCAACAAGTCGGATCGCTCGTGGATGAACGTGCCGTTCCGTCTGGCTGATGATCGTCTGGACAAGCCGTTCCTGGTCGGTGCCGAAGAGCGCGGCTTGCTCAATCTGAAGGGCCACCGCTCCGTGGGCGGCATGCGCGCCTCCATCTACAACGCCGTCGACATCACCGCCGTTAACGCGCTGGTGGCGTACATGGCTGAATTCGAGAAGGAACACGGCTGATGTCCGAGCAAGAACTCAAGGCACTGCGCGTTCGTATTGACGCTCTGGACACCAAAGTCCTTGAGCTGATCAGTGAGCGTGCGCGTTGCGCCCAAGAAGTCGCGCGAGTAAAGATGGCCTCGCTGGCCGAAGGCGAAGTGCCGGTGTTCTATCGTCCTGAGCGCGAAGCTCAGGTGCTCAAGCGTGTGATGGAGCGCAATCAGGGACCGCTGGGCAACGAAGAGATGGCGCGGTTGTTCCGCGAAATCATGTCCTCGTGCCTGGCGCTGGAGCAGCCGCTGAAAGTGGCTTACCTCGGTCCTGAAGGCACCTTCACCCAGGCTGCAGCCATGAAGCACTTCGGTCACGCGGTGATCAGCAAGCCGATGGCGGCGATCGACGAAGTGTTCCGTGAAGTGGCAGCCGGTGCGGTGAATTTTGGCGTGGTGCCGGTGGAAAACTCCACCGAAGGCGCGGTCAACCACACGCTGGACAGCTTCCTCGAGCACGACATGGTTATCTGTGGCGAAGTCGAGCTGCGCATTCACCATCACCTGTTGGTTGGTGAAAACACCAAGACCGACAGTATCAGCCGTATCTATTCCCACGCGCAGTCGCTGGCCCAGTGCCGCAAGTGGCTGGACGCGCATTACCCGAATGTCGAGCGCGTTGCGGTATCGAGCAACGCCGAAGCGGCCAAACGGGTTAAAGGCGAGTGGAACTCGGCAGCGATTGCCGGTGATATGGCGGCCGGTCTGTATGGCCTGACCCGTCTGGCCGAGAAGATCGAAGACCGTCCGGACAACTCGACGCGCTTCCTGATGATCGGTAATCAGGAAGTACCGCCGACCGGTGACGACAAGACCTCGATCATCGTTTCGATGAGCAACAAGCCGGGTGCGCTCCACGAGCTGCTGGTGCCGTTCCATGACAACGGGATCGACCTGACCCGGATCGAAACCCGTCCGTCGCGCAGCGGCAAATGGACCTACGTGTTCTTCATCGACTTCGTCGGCCACCACCGTGATCCGTTGATCAAAGGTGTGCTGGAAAAGATCAGTCAGGAAGCAGTAGCACTCAAAGTGCTGGGTTCCTACCCGAAAGCAGTTCTCTAAGGGCGGTAGCAAATGAGTGGCAATTTCCTCGCTCTGGCACAGCCGGGCGTGCAACAACTATCGCCGTACGTTCCGGGCAAGCCTGTGGACGAACTGGCGCGCGAGCTGGACCTGGATCCGGCCAAAATCGTCAAACTGGCGAGCAACGAAAACCCGCTGGGCGCCAGTCCAAAAGCCTTGGCGGCCATCCGCGAAGAGCTGGCCGAGCTCACCCGTTATCCGGATGGCAACGGTTTCGCATTGAAATCCCTGCTGGCCGAGCAATGCCGTGTCGAGCTGAGCCAGGTCACTCTGGGTAACGGCTCCAACGACATTCTTGAGCTGGTCGCGCGTGCCTATCTGGCACCGGGCCTGAACGCTGTTTTCAGCGAACATGCGTTTGCGGTGTATCCGATTGCCACTCAGGCGGTCGGTGCTCAGGCCAAAGTGGTGCCGGCCAAGGATTGGGGGCATGATCTGCCTGCGATGCTCGCGGCCATCGATGGCAATACCCGCGTCGTATTTATCGCCAACCCGAACAACCCGACCGGTACCTGGTTCGGCGCAGAAGCGCTGGACGAGTTCCTGCAGGATGTTCCGGAGCACGTGTTGGTGGTGCTCGACGAGGCGTACATTGAGTACGCCGAAGGCAGTGATCTGCCGGACGGACTGGATTTCCTTGCCGCTTACCCGAATCTGTTGGTCTCGCGTACCTTCTCCAAGGCCTATGGTCTGGCGGCATTGCGTGTTGGCTACGGTCTGTCGACCCCGGTTGTGGCTGATGTACTGAACCGTGTTCGCCAGCCATTCAACGTCAACAGCCTCGCCTTGGCGGCAGCCTGTGCGGCGTTGAAGGATGAGGAATATCTGGCGCAAAGCCGTCAACTCAACGAGGCAGGCATGCAGCAGTTGCAGGCCGGTTTCCGTGAGCTGGGCCTGAGCTGGATCGAATCCAAAGGCAACTTTATCTGCGTCGATCTCGCTCAAGTCGCAGCCCCGGTGTTTCAGGGCTTGCTGCGCGAAGGCGTGATCGTGCGTCCGGTGGCCAACTACGGCATGCCGAACCACCTGCGGGTGACCATTGGTCTGCCTGCGGAAAACAGCCGCTTCCTCGAAGCGCTGCGCAAGGTTCTGGCTCGTGGGTGATGTCACTGCACTGCAATCTGCTGCACCTATGATCGGGCGCCTTGTGGTGGTCGGTCTGGGGTTGATCGGTGGTTCGTTTGCCAAAGGCTTGCGTGAAAGTGGCATCTGCCGCGAAGTGGTCGGGGTCGATCTCGATCCGCAATCGCGCAAGCTGGCGGTCGAGTTGGGTGTGGTCGATCGTTGTGAAGATGATCTGGTGGTGGCCTGTCAGGGCGCTGACGTAATTCAGTTGGCGGTGCCGATTCTGGCCATGGAAAAAGTGCTCGCGCGTTTGGCGAGTATTGATCTGGGGGCGGCGATTCTGACCGATGTCGGTAGCGCCAAAGGCAATGTGGTGCGCGCGGCGACCGAGGCGTTTGGCGGCATGCCGGCGCGTTTCGTGCCGGGCCATCCGATTGCCGGCTCCGAGCAGAGCGGGGTGGAAGCCTCCAATGCCGAACTGTTCCGTCGCCACAAAGTGATCCTCACGCCGCTTGAGCAAACCGATCCGGCGGCGTTGGCTGTGGTCGATCGTCTGTGGCGCGAATTGGGCGCCGACGTCGAGCATATGCAGGTCGAGCGTCATGATGAAGTGCTGGCCGCGACCAGTCATCTGCCGCACCTGCTGGCCTTTGGTCTGGTCGATTCATTGGCCAAGCGCAATGAAAATCTTGAGATCTTCCGTTACGCTGCGGGCGGTTTCCGCGATTTCACAAGAATCGCCGGAAGCGACCCGGTGATGTGGCACGACATCTTCCTCGCCAACCGCGAGGCTGTCCTGCGCACACTCGATACATTTCGCAGCGACCTCGACGCTTTGCGCGACGCGGTCGATGCAGGGGATGGGCACCAATTGTTGGGCGTCTTCACGCGCGCCCGGGTTGCCCGCGAGCATTTCAGTAAAATCCTGGCCCGCAGGGCCTATGTGGACGCTATGAATTCCAACGATCTGATCTTCCTGGCTCAACCTGGTGGCCGCCTGTCCGGTCGGATTCGCGTACCGGGTGACAAATCCATTTCCCACCGTTCGATCATGCTCGGCTCGCTGGCCGAAGGCGTCACCGAAGTCGAAGGTTTCCTTGAGGGCGAAGACGCCCTGGCGACCTTGCAGGCATTCCGCGACATGGGCGTAGTCATCGAAGGCCCGCACCACGGCCGCGTGACCATTCACGGTGTCGGCCTGTACGGCCTGAAACCGGCGCCGGGCCCGATCTATCTGGGCAACTCCGGCACGTCGATGCGTCTGCTGTCCGGCCTGTTGGCTGCGCAAAACTTCGACAGTGTTTTGACGGGGGATGCCTCGCTGTCCAAGCGTCCGATGAACCGCGTGGCCAATCCGCTGCGCGAAATGGGCGCGGTCATCGAAACTGCTGCCGAAGGCCGTCCGCCGATGACCATTCGTGGCGGGCATAAACTCAAAGGCCTGACTTACACCATGCCGATGGCCAGTGCGCAGGTGAAATCCTGCCTGCTGCTCGCCGGTCTGTACGCTGAGGGCAAGACCACCGTGACCGAGCCGGCACCTACCCGTGACCATACCGAACGCATGCTGCGTGGTTTTGGTTATTCGGTAAGCGTTGATGGCGCCACGGCATCGGTTGAGTCCGGTGGCAAACTGACTGCGACCCATATTGAAGTGCCGGGCGACATCTCGTCGTCGGCGTTCTTCCTGGTCGCAGCATCGATCGCTGAAGGTTCGGAGCTGGTGCTTGAGCACGTCGGCATCAACCCGACCCGTACCGGCGTGATCGACATCCTGCGCCTGATGGGTGCGGACATCACTCTGGAAAACCAGCGTGAAGTCGGCGGCGAGCCTGTGGCTGACCTGCGCGTACGGGCAGCTAAACTCAAAGGTATCGAGATTCCCGAAGAGCTGGTTCCGCTGGCCATCGACGAATTCCCGGTGCTGTTCGTGGCGGCGGCCTGTGCCGAAGGACGCACTGTGCTGACCGGCGCTGAAGAGCTGCGGGTCAAGGAGTCGGATCGCATCCAAGTCATGGCGGACGGTCTATTGGCGCTGGGCGTCAAATGCCAGCCGACCCCGGACGGCATCATCATCGACGGCGGCCAGATTGGCGGCGGCGAAGTGCATGGTCACGGCGATCACCGTATCGCGATGGCTTTCAGTGTGGCCTCCCTGCGCGCCACCGCACCGATCCGCATCCATGATTGCGCTAACGTCGCGACGTCGTTCCCCAACTTCCTCGCGCTGTGCGGGCAGGTCGGTATTCGTGTGGCACAAGAGGCTCAGTCGTGAAAAACATTGCACCGGTCATCACCATTGATGGGCCAAGCGGCTCGGGCAAAGGCACCGTAGCCGGAATTCTGGCCAAGCGTCTGGGCTGGAACCTGCTGGATTCCGGTGCGTTGTACCGCTTGCTGGCATTTGCTGCGCACAACCATGGTGTCGACCTGACCAATGAAGAGCTGCTGAAGAAGCTTGCCGCTCATCTGGATGTTCAGTTCATTGCGGCGACCGAAGGTCAGTTGCAACGGATCATTCTGGAAGGTGACGAAGTCAGCGATGTGATCCGCACCGAAAGCGTCGGCTCCGGCGCTTCGCAAGTGGCTGCATTGCCGGCCGTACGCGAGGCGCTGCTGCAGCGCCAGCGTGCTTTCCAAGAAGCGCCGGGTCTGGTGGCCGATGGTCGCGACATGGGCACGGTGGTTTTTCCGGATGCACCGCTGAAGATTTTCCTGACCGCCAGTGCCGAGGAGAGGGCGCGCCGTCGATATTTGCAGTTGAAGGGCAAAGTCGAGGGTGTTAGTCTGTCGAGTCTGCTAGATGAGATCCGTGCACGCGACGAGCGTGACACCCAGCGAGCGGTAGCCCCGCTTAAGCCGGCGGCTGACGCCATACAGCTGGATTCCACGGAGTTGTCCATCGATCAGGTGCTTGAACGCATCATGAGCGAGATCGCCATTCGCGATATCGCCGGGTGACCAAGAAGGCCGCAGGGGACCAGTCATAGTCCTGCGACGCTTCTTCTATATGAAACTAACCCACACCGTCTGGGGTGTGGAGATGGGCGTATCCTTCGCCCTCATTTACAGGAATTAAAATGAGCGAAAGCTTTGCGGAACTCTTTGAAGAAAGCCTAAAAACCCTGAACCTTCAGGCAGGCTCCATCATCACCGGTGTTATCGTTGATATCGATTACCAAGCTCGCTGGGTAACCGTTCACGCTGGCCTGAAGTCTGAAGCACTCATCCCGCTTGAGCAGTTCTACAACGACGCTGGCGATCTGACTATCAATGTCGGTGACGAAGTTCACGTTGCGCTGGACTCGGTTGAAGACGGTTTCGGTGAAACCAAGCTGTCCCGTGAAAAAGCCAAGCGCGCTGAATGCTGGATCGTTCTGGAAGCAGCCTTCGCAGCCGAGGAAGTGGTCAAGGGCGTTATCAACGGTAAGGTTAAAGGCGGCTTCACTGTCGACGTTAACGGCATCCGTGCGTTCCTGCCAGGTTCCCTGGTTGACGTCCGTCCAGTGCGCGACACCACGCACCTGGAAGGCAAAGAGCTGGAGTTCAAGGTCATCAAGCTGGACCAGAAGCGCAACAACGTTGTCGTTTCCCGTCGCAGCGTCCTGGAAGCCGAGAACTCCGCCGAGCGTGAAGCTCTGCTGGAATCCCTGCAGGAAGGCCAGCAAGTCAAAGGTATCGTCAAAAACCTCACCGATTACGGCGCATTCGTCGATCTGGGTGGCGTGGACGGCCTGCTGCACATCACCGACATGGCCTGGAAGCGCATCAAGCATCCTTCCGAAATCGTCAACGTTGGTGACGAAATCGACGTTAAGGTTCTGAAATACGATCGCGAACGCAACCGTGTTTCCCTGGGCCTGAAGCAACTGGGCGAAGATCCATGGGTTGCTATCAAAGCCCGTTACCCAGAAAGCACTCGCGTTACCGCTCGTGTAACCAACCTGACCGACTACGGCTGCTTCGCTGAGCTGGAAGAAGGCGTTGAAGGTCTGGTGCACGTTTCGGAAATGGACTGGACCAACAAGAACATCCACCCTTCGAAAGTCGTACAAGTCGGCGACGAAGTGGAAGTTATGGTTCTGGACATCGACGAAGAGCGTCGTCGTATCTCCCTGGGCATCAAGCAGTGCAAATCTAACCCATGGGAAGATTTCTCTGGCCAGTTCAACAAGGGCGATAAAATCTCCGGCACCATCAAGTCGATCACCGATTTCGGTATCTTCATTGGTCTGGACGGCGGCATCGACGGTCTGGTTCACCTGTCCGACATCTCCTGGAACGAAGTGGGCGAAGAAGCCGTACGTCGTTTCAAGAAGGGCGACGAGCTGGACACCGTTATCCTGTCGGTTGACCCAGAGCGCGAGCGTATCTCCCTGGGTATCAAGCAACTGGAAAGCGATCCGTTCTCCGAGTACGTCTCGGTTAACGACAAAGGCGCAATCGTTACTGGCACCGTGAAAGAAGTTGACGCCAAAGGCGCCATCATCGTTCTGGCCGACGATATCGAAGCGACTCTGAAAGCCTCCGAAATCAGCCGTGACCGCGTTGAAGACGCGCGCAACGTTCTGAAAGAAGGCCAGGAAGTAGAAGCCAAGATCATCAGCGTTGATCGTAAGAGCCGTGTAATTCAGCTGTCGATCAAATCGAAAGACGATGCTGAAGAGAAAGAAGCAATCCAGAGCCTGAAAGAAGGTGAGGCTGCTGCTCCTGCCGATACCACTATGGCTGCACTGCTGCGTCAAGCAATGGCCAAACAGAACTAAGTTCTGCTTGATCATGAAAAGGGCGACTTCGGTCGCCCTTTTTTGTGCCTGCGATTTAGTGTTCGCGGCTTGCATGAGGGTTTTGGTGAAACCAATCTGGCTTCCAGGCGGTCTGTTTCTTTAATCGGATCAATCGCCTATTCACGACTAAGCTTGGTCTTAAGTGTGTAGTCGTCGGGCAGTTGTCTGGCATAAGGAAGTGGATGAACAAGTTTATTGTCCTCATGGCTGTGCTGGTTCTGGCTGGCTGTACGACCAGTGCCAAAACCCATGCGGTGCGTGGCGTCAGTGGTATAGAGGTCGACTGCTCTGGGTTGGGCTCTGGCTGGGAGAAATGCCAGAAGCGTGCGGCAAAGGAGTGCAAGGGCGCTGGGTACAAAGTGATCACGCGATCGGATGATGCCAAGGATGAAGATGAGTTTCCTTTTGGCTTCAATCCGGCGGGCTACGTGACGCGAACCATGCTGGTGATCTGTCGATAGGCATGCATTGCTCAGTTTGTTGCTTTGATGCCCTGAAAATGGGCGTTTTGACGCGGAGGAAGATATGTCAATCCCTGGGCTGTTCAAAATCTTCCGGGCGTGCTAAAACCTTTCAAGCGCTGATCTAGCTGCTTGAAAAAGAAGGGAAAAATATGACGAAGTCGGAGTTGATCGAACGAATTGTCACCCATCAAGGGCTACTCTCATCCAAGGATGTGGAGCTGGCCATCAAGACCATGCTTGAGCAAATGTCCCAGTGCCTCGCCACCGGTGATCGTATCGAGATCCGTGGGTTTGGCAGCTTCTCTCTGCACTACCGTGCGCCTCGTGTTGGCCGCAATCCAAAGACTGGCCAGTCTGTCAGCCTTGACGGTAAATTCGTACCGCACTTCAAGCCGGGTAAGGAGTTGCGTGATCGGGTGAATGAGGAAGAGGAGGAGGGGGTTTGATCTTCGCTATTCAAATTCGAGGGGGCGTGAATGCGTAACCTGAAACGCATACTGCTTGGCGTATTTCTTCTGCTGATGGTTCTGATTGTTCTGGCGTTTGTGCTTGAGAATCAGCAGTCGGTTTCGCTTTTGTTTCTAGGTTTTTCCGGCCCGCAGTTGCCAGTGTCGCTAGTTGCAGTGTTAGCACTGTTGATCGGCATGTTGATCGGCCCTGTATTGGGCTGGTTTCTGGGGCGTTCGTCCAGAGCCGCACGCAAGCGACTGGTCTGAAAACGACAGGCGCAGGGCATCTGTCGAAATTGCGCCTCAGCCTGTCTTTATCCATTAGTAAAACCATCATTAAGCTGTAAAATGCTCCCCTTGTTCGATCGTGCCTTATTGCATGACGATTCAGACTGACTCTGATGGATGCCAATTGCGACTGGCCTCTGCATTCATGGATTAGATGGCGCTCAGTGGCAGCGCTATCCGCAGCTCAAGGGTATCGTTTCGCGTGAAAATTCTAGTTACCGGCGGCGCCGGGTTCATCGGCTCGGCAGTCATCCGTCACATAATCTCCAATACGTCCGATGCTGTCGTTAACGTCGATAAGCTGACTTACGCCGGTAATCTGGAGTCGCTGGCAGAAGTCAGCCAGAATTCGCGCTATGCATTTGAACGCGTCGATATCTGTGATCGTGATCAGATCGACCGTGTCCTGCGTGAACACCAACCAGATGCAATCATGCACCTGGCCGCAGAATCCCACGTCGATCGCTCGATCTCTGGTCCGTCCGAGTTTATCCAGACCAACATCATCGGTACTTACACGCTGCTCGAGGCCGCCCGCCACTACTGGGCCGCGCTGGATGATGCGCGTAAAGCCAGTTTCCGCTTCCACCATATTTCGACTGACGAAGTTTACGGAGACCTCGAAGGTCCGGAAGACCTCTTCACCGAAACCACGCCATACCAGCCAAGTTCGCCTTACTCGGCCAGCAAGGCTAGCTCCGATCACTTGGTTCGCGCCTGGGCCCGTACTTACGGCCTGCCTACCTTGGTGACTAACTGCTCGAACAACTACGGTCCATGCCATTTCCCTGAGAAACTGATCCCGCTGATCATTCTCAATGCGCTGGAAGGCAAGCCTCTGCCGGTTTACGGCAAAGGCAACCAGGTTCGTGACTGGCTGTATGTCGAAGATCACGCGCGCGCGTTGTACAAAGTCGTCACCGAAGGCGTGATCGGTGAGACTTACAATATCGGCGGTCATAACGAAAAACAAAACATCGAAGTGGTGCACACCCTCTGTGCGTTGCTCGATGAGTTGCGTCCTGATTCAGCTCACCGTCCGCATGCCAGCCTGATTACTTATGTGCAGGATCGTCCTGGCCACGACGTACGTTATGCAATCGACGCTAGCAAGATTCAGCGAGAACTGGGCTGGACACCGGAAGAGACTTTTGAAACCGGTATTCGCAAAACCGTCGAGTGGTACCTCACCAACACTGAATGGGTTGAACACGTGAAGAGCGGTAGCTACCAGCAGTGGATTGACCAGAACTACGCAGATCGATCGACTAAAGCATGAGAACTTTATTGCTGGGTATGAATGGGCAGGTGGGATGGGAGCTACAACGCGCCCTTGCGCCACTTGGAGAATTAATTGCCCTTGATCGCAATACCGGTGGTGACTTATCTGATCTGGACGCCCTGCGCACGACGATTCGCAAGGTTGGACCTGACGTAATCGTCAATGCCGCGGCCTATACCGCTGTCGATAAGGCTGAGTCGGAAACCGAACTGTCAGACCGTGTGAACTCTCGGGCGAGTCAGGTCATGGCTGAAGAGGCTGCGTCCTTGGGTAGCTGGCTTGTTCATTACTCGACCGACTATGTGTTCAGCGGGCAGGGTACGCAGCCTTGGCAAGAAACTGATGCAGCCGCCCCGGTGAATCACTATGGCGCCAGTAAGCTGGCCGGTGAGCAAGCGATTATTGCGTCAGGTTGCAAGTACCTGATCTTCCGCACCAGTTGGGTTTACGGCGCGCGTGGCAACAATTTTGCCAAAACCATGCTGCGTTTAGCCAAGGATCGCGAAACGCTTAACGTTATTGCCGACCAGATCGGGGCTCCGACAGGTGCTGATCTGATTGCCGACGTGACGGTTTTGGCTATTCAACAAGTGATACAGCGCCCTGAACTGGCGGGTCTTTATCACCTGACAGCAGGCGGTGAGGTTTCCTGGCACGGCTATGCCAGCCATGTCATCGAATTTGCTCAAGCCAATGGCGAGCAGCTTGCGGTTAAAACGGTAGATCCGATCGAATCCAGCGCTTATCCAACACCTGCACGGCGTCCTCTGAATTCACGTTTGAATACGCAGAAACTACGTGACAATTTTTCTCTGCACTTGCCGGATTGGCAAAGTGGTGTAACCCGAATGCTTAGGGAAGTTTTGAACAAATGACCACGACAAATCGTAAAGGTATCATTCTCGCCGGTGGTTCGGGTACTCGTCTGCATCCGCTGACGCTGGGTGTGTCGAAGCAAATGTTGCCTATCTACGACAAACCGATGATCTTTTATCCGCTGTCAGTTTTGATGCTGGCGGGAATGCGTGAAATCCTGATCATCTCTACGCCGGAAGATCTTCCATGTTTCCGCAAGCTGCTGGGTGACGGTAGTCTCTACGGCATCAAATTGACCTACGCCGAACAACCAAGCCCGGATGGTCTGGCTCAGGCGTTCATCATCGGTGAAGAGTTCATTGGTAGAGACCCTTGCTGCCTGATCCTCGGTGACAACATCTTTTACGGCCAGCACTTCTCCGACAACCTGCGTTCTGCCTGTGCCCGGCAGGATGGTGCGACCGTGTTTGGCTACCATGTTTCCGATCCAGAGCGCTTTGGTGTGGTGGAGTTCGATGCATCCGGCCGCGCCCTGAGCATCGAAGAAAAGCCGCTGAAGCCAAAATCCAGCTACGCAATAACCGGTCTCTATTTCTACGACAACCAAGTCGTCGACATTGCCAAGAAGATCAAGCCTTCCGAGCGTGGCGAGCTGGAAATCACCGACGTCAACCGCGCTTACCTCGAGCAGCAGGCACTGAATGTCGAAATGCTCGGGCGTGGTTTCGCTTGGCTAGATACCGGCACTCACGACTCTCTGCTTGAGGCTAGCCATTTCGTGCACACCATCGAACAGCGCCAGGGCCTGAAAGTCGCTTGCCTGGAAGAAATTGCCTACCACAACGGCTGGATCACTGCCGAGCAGTTGGGTGTTCAAGCTGAAGCCTTGAGGAAGACTGGTTACGGCCAATACTTGCAGAAGTTGCTGGATTCGCCTTCTCACTGATTCGTAAAAACGAAGTTGTTCGAGTGAGAAAGTTTAACCAGTCCGAGCAGGAAAGTTATGCCAGTAAAACGTCTCAATGTTGCGGTTTTGCTGGCAGCCTTCAATGGAATGCAGTGGATTGAAGAGCAACTCGCCTCGATTCTCGGCCAAACTGGTGTTGATGTAAGTGTTTATATCAGTATTGATACTTCTACCGATGGAACCGAGGCGTGGTGCGCGGCATACGCGTCTCGACATCCCGGCGTTTTCGTGTTGCCGCCCGCCGGTTCGTTTGGGGGCGCTTCGCGGAATTTTTTCAGGCTGATCCGTGATGTGGCTATCGAGAGCTACGATTTCGTCGCATTTGCTGATCAGGATGACATCTGGTATCCGGACAAGCTTGAGCGGGCGGTGCGCGAGATTCGGTCACGCGCGGTGGATGCCTATTCGAGCAATGTCGTCGCATTCTGGCCGGACGGCCGCACCCATCTGCTTGATAAGGCGCAGCGCCAGACACCCTGGGATTTTCTGTTTGAAGCTGCTGGCCCGGGCTGCACGTATGTGCTGAGTCGCACATTCGTCAGCGCCCTGCGCACTGCGATGCTGGCTGACTGGCAGGAATTACAGCACGTCAGTCTGCATGATTGGTATTGCTATGCGTTTGCCCGAAGTCGGGGCTTCAAATGGTTTATCGACCATCGACCGTCCATGAGTTATCGCCAGCATGAACGAAATCAGGTCGGTGCCAATACCGGTCTTAATCCACTGATTGCGCGCTACAAGACTATTCACGACGGATGGTGGTTTTCCCAAGTCAGAAGGATCGTCCGTTTGGTCGGACTTGAAAATGATCGGTTTGTCCGACGCTGGCTGCCATTGGGGCGGTGGCAGATGCTGACCCTTTCACTGAGTGCCTGGAAGTGTCGTCGTCGAGTGCGCGACAAGATATTTTTCTTCTGTGTTTGCTGGGCTACAGCGGTAATTGGAAACAAAGCCAAATGAGCGCTCCTCGTGTTTTAGTGACAGGTGCTACCGGGTTCGTCGGTGAAGCGCTCGTATTTCGTTTGTTGCGCGATAAGGTATTTACGCCTGTCGCCGCCGTTCGTGGCGAAACGAGGTTAGCCGGTCTTTGTCCGGTCGTGGCGTTCGGGTTGGACGAAAACTCCCCGCTACCGCCTTTGGAAAATGTTGATGTAGTCGTCCATTGCGCGGCGCGCGTGCATGTCATGAATGAAGTGGCTGCAGATCCGCTCGCGGCGTTTCGACAGGTCAACGTCGAAGGCACCGCGCGACTTGCCCGTCATGCGGCGAAATCCGGAGTCAAACGCTTCATTTTCATCAGCTCGATCAAGGTCAACGGCGAGGCAACATTACCGGGTGCGCCGTTTTCTGCTGATGATGCGCCGGCGCCGGTCGATCCTTACGGTATATCCAAGCGTGAAGCGGAGGGCGCATTAAGGCAGATCAGTCAGGACACAGGGATGGAAGTCGTGATTATCCGACCGCCCCTGATCTATGGCCCGGGCGTCAAAGCCAACTTTCTCAATATGATGCGTTGGCTTGAGCGCGGCATACCGCTGCCTTTTGGTGCGATCAACAATCGTCGCAGTCTGGTGGCTATCGGCAATCTCATTGATCTGATCACTGTGTGTATCAAGCATCCCGCTGCTGGCGGCCATGTGTTTCTGGTCAGCGACGCGGAGGACCTTTCTACAACACAATTGCTTCGGCGAATGGCGGGCGCGCTGGGCGTCAAGCCTCGCTTGTTGCCGTTGCCGTCCTCGTTGATGACGGTGGGGGCAGCGCTGATCGGGCGACAGGATCTGGCGCAGCGTTTGTGTGGCTCTCTGCAAGTCGATATTGACAAAACCCAGGCCATCCTTGGGTGGTTGCCGGCGACTAGCGTGGATCAAGCATTGCGTAATACGGCAGGGCACTACCGTGCGAAGCAGTGCTGAAGCTGATAATGGCTCTCGCTACGTGGAGAACTTGGCAAACTGCCACCCTATTTTGCTCAAAGGCCGCTTGCTACCCTAAGCTCGCAGCGCAAGGGGGGGGCATCAGAAATATTGGAGCCATGCGCTCATTATTATCAATGTTAAAATCTCCGGGTCTGAGTCGGCGATAGGGTAGGCGTAATGTCACGGGGTTATCAAATGGCGTTGCTTCATCGTTATAATTGCAAATTTTGCGCAGCTTGGAGCAGCGTGTGAGCCTGTTTTATGTGGCTTGTTCGACTGTCCAGGTTTTCGTATCTATTGAACGAACTTGCGCAGGCAAAGTTTTATCATTTCAGCAACGGAGTGCTCGGTGGTAGCCCCCCTTTCCCCGGTTGTCCAAAACAACAGTTTGGATCGCCGCTGTATAGACGATAGTCAGCAAGATTCGGTGGCGCATTTGGGATGTGTTGCGATTCTTGTCTGTACGTTCAATGGTGAGCGCTTTTTGGCTCAACAACTGGAATCCATCGCTCGTCAAACTTACCCCCACTGGTTTGTAGTGGTCTCGGACGATGGTTCATCTGACTCGACATTGGCATTGCTTCGCGAGTTCGGTGATCGTTGGGGGCATGACAAACTATTGATTCAGCACGGCCCGGGGCGTGGTTATGCAGCCAATTTCCTCACTGTTACCTGTGATGAGTCAATTGATGCCGACTTTTATGCGTGGGCGGATCAGGACGATATCTGGCAGCAAACAAAGCTGGAAGTGGCTTTGAAGCGATTGGCGCAAGCGCCGGTCGATGTGCCCGCGCTTTACTGCGGCAGAACCGAGCTGATCGACGAGCGCGGTAATCACATTGGCCTTTCACCCTTGTTCAGCCGGCCCATGGGATTTTCCAATGCATTGGTGGAGAGCGTCGGGGGCGGCAACACGATGGTCTTCAATGACGTCGCTCGTCAGTTGTTTCAGCGAGCGGGGAGCGGGGTGGATATCGTGTCGCACGACTGGTGGGCGTACCTGCTGGTGAGCGGAAGCGGTGGACGGGTTCTTTACGATTTTTCACCGACCGTTCTTTATCGCCAGCATGACGCCAATCTGATTGGCGCGGCTTCGGGGTTGAGCGCCCAGATCGGTCGTTTGCGCATGTTGTTTCGTGGTCGTTTTCGCGGCTGGAATCAAAAGAATGTTACTGCGCTGGAGTCGAATCGACTGCAGCTCAATGAAGAAAGCAGGATGAGGCTGGATTGTTTCCAGCGGGCGCGTCGCTCACGTGGCTTGTCCCGGATCATCTGGTTACGACGATCCGGAGTGTACCGGCAATCCTTATGGGGCAATCTGGGGCTGATGCTGGCGACGCTGTTCAATGGAATTTGACACTCACGTTGCTTTGGCCCCTTTCAGGAATAATTCTGTGGTCACTCAAGTAGTCATCAAACAAGAGCGTTTGCTGGGGAAGCTGGACTCCCTCGGTTTTTTTGAGGTTTGTGCACAATGCTGAATTTTTCAACATCGCCGAAGGAGATGGTAGGCGGCATCTGGCGCAACAGAGGCCTGATCCGGGCGCTGGTGCAGCGGGAAATTGTCGGGCGCTATCGCGGATCCATCATGGGCATGCTGTGGTCGCTGTTCAATCCGATCGTCATGCTAGTGATCTATACATTCGTTTTCAGCGTCGTGTTCAAAGCCAGGTGGAGTGTAGACAGTAGCTCCAAAACCGAATTTGCCCTGATGCTGTTTGCCGGGTTGATTGTGTTCAACCTGTTTTCCGAGTGCATCAATAGAGCGCCAGGACTGATCGTCGGCAACGTCAACTATGTGAAGAAAGTAGTGTTTCCGCTGGAAATTCTCCCTTGGGTAACCTTGGGCGCTGCGATGTTCCACTTCCTTGTCAGCCTGAGCGTCTGGTTGGTTGCCTACCTGATTTTTTTCGGCAAGTTGCACCTGACAATTCTGCTGCTGCCGGTGTTTCTGGCGCCGCTGCTGATTTTTGTCATAGGCCTCGTCTGGTTCCTCGCCTCGATGGGCGTATATCTGCGAGACGTCAGTCAGATCATTGGGGTATGTACCTCGGTTCTGATGTTCCTATCGCCGATTTTCTACCCCATCACCGCGCTGCCGGAACAATACCGGCACTTGCTGTTTCTGAATCCTCTGACACCCGCGATCGAAGATACGCGAGCGTTGCTTTTCCGCGGTGAACTGCCCAGCTTCATTCACCTCGGTTTCTACTATATCGCTGCAGCTCTTGTCTTCTGGCTAGGATTTGCGTGGTTCCAAAAAACGCGTAAAGGATTTGCCGATGTCCTCTAATACAGCGATTGCCGTTAACGGTCTGAGCAAGTGTTTTCATATCTACGACAAACCGAGAGATCGGCTGCTGCAAATGTTCGCGCGCGACCGTCGGCAATACTTTCGAGAGTTCTGGGCGTTGCAGGATGTCTCCTTCACCATCAACAAGGGTGAGACGGTCGGTATTCTTGGGCGCAATGGCAGTGGTAAGTCGACGCTGCTGCAGATGATTTGCGGCACGCTCAATCAGACGCATGGTGACATCCTCACGCACGGCCGTGTGGCCGCCTTGCTAGAGTTGGGTTCTGGCTTCAACCCGGAATTCAGCGGACGTGAAAACGTTTACATGAACGCTGCGGTGCTCGGTCTTACGCGTGAAGAAACCGATGCGCGGTTTTCCGAAATCGAAGCGTTTGCCGAGATTGGCGAGTTTATCGATCAGCCAGTCAAGACCTATTCCAGCGGCATGATGGTTCGACTGGCATTTGCGGTAGCGATTAACGTTGACCCACAAATTCTGATTGTCGATGAGGCATTGTCTGTCGGCGACGAGTTGTTCCAGCGCAAGTGTTTTGCCCGCATCGAAGCGATCAAGGCCAGTGGCGCAACGATTCTGTTCGTATCGCACTCTGGCAGTGCGGTCATTGAACTGTGTACCCGCGCCATTCTTCTGGATAAAGGCGAGAAGCTTGCTGAAGGTGTGCCCAAGGTCATCGTCGGTCAGTATCAGAAGTTGCTGTACGCGCCGGCCGACAAGGTCAGTGTCATACGTGAAGAGATCAAGTCCGGCGCCCTGGAGCGACGTGAACTTGAGGCTGAGGCGAAACGCTCGGCGGTCGCCGTCGAGGCATCACAGGCCTCGGACAACGGGTTGGAGGAGTACTACGACCCGCATATCGTTTCCAAGAGCATGATGTCCTATGAATCGCACGGCGTTCTGATCAGCGATTCACGCATCCTCAATGCTGCCGGACAGCAGGTCAATTGCCTCAAGCGTGGCGACACCTATCGATATACATATCGAGTGGCATTTGCGACAGGTGCCGTAGCGGTTCGTTTCGGCATGATGATCAAGACATTGGCGGGCATCGAAATTGGTGGTGCTGCGAGTGCGGCTGGCGCCCAGGACTCTATTACGTATGTCGCCGCCGGCAGCGAAGTTCAGGCCGAGATTGCGTTCCAGTGTAACTTGAATCCGGGAACCTACTTCCTCAACTGTGGAGTAGTAGGCGTCGTGGGCGAGGGCGAAACATACCTTCACCGATTGACCGACGCATGCCTGTTTCGTGTTCTGCCGGAAACCGCGAGTACCGCCACCGGTACGGTCGATTTCAAATGTATTTCAGCTTTTACCATTTCAAGCGTTGAGCATAATTAATCTTATGGACCATAAACAAATAGTCGTCGTTCTGGGCATGCACCGAAGCGGTACGAGTGCCATTACGCGTGGTTTAAAAGTCCTTGGCGTCGACCTGGGCGATAACCTGTTGCCTGCAGAATCGGGCAATAACGAAAAAGGCTTCTTTGAAGACGCAACGATCACTGCGTACAACGAAGAGTTGCTGGCCGCTTTGGGCCACGCTTGGGATAGTCTGGTGCCGATCAGCCCTGAAGAGCTGAACTTGCCGATCACCCAAAGCCACAAGATTCGCGCCATCGAGCATCTGCGTGAGAAAGTCGCCCACATCAAGTGTTTCGGCGTAAAAGACCCGCGCATGGCGAGACTACTGCCGTTCTGGCAGGAAATCTTTGCCGAGCTGGGTCTGAAGGTCAGCTACGTGGTCGCCTTCCGTAATCCCAAGAATGTGGCTTACTCGTTGGTCAAGCGCAATGAGTTCGAAGTGGAGAAGGGCTACTTTCTCTGGCTCGAGCACATGCTGTTCAGCTTGAAGTACAGCCAGGGTGCTTCGCGGGTTTTTGTCAACTACGAGCTGATGCTTCAGGCACCTGAGCAGCAGTTGCGCCGTATTTCCGAGTCGCTGGATTTGCCGTTCGACCCGCAAGGGCCGGAGTTCCAGGAATATCAGAACAAGTTTCTCCAGCACTCGCTGCAACACAACAGCTTTACGCTGAATGAGCTCAGCAAGGATGCCAGCGTTCCTGCCGATGTTCTGAGCCTGAGCCTTGTGCTTTTGCAACTGTCGCGTGATGAGCGTGCAGATGATCAAGCCGTTGTCGATACAGTCAACGAACTCTATCAAGCAATGATCGAGCGCTTGCCGGCGTATCGCCTCATGCGTCATTTCGATGTAAGCAATACGGAACTGAATGCGCAACTGAGCCTGCAAGGCAAAAGTCTCGAAGCACTGGAAGCTGATCACAGCGCACTTGCCACTGATCTCGGAAAGCTTGAGACGAGCCACGCTGAGCTGAAGGCTGATTATTCAAAACTGAGCGATTATCGTCTCTGGCTTGAGACTCAACACGATTCTTCCAAATCGATGCTTTCCGAGTCTGAGGGATCGGTTCAGAGCCTTGAGGCTGACTTGCGTCGGTATGCGTCCGGGCGGTTTTTGCTCAAGTCACTGGTTTCGCATATTGCCGAGCGATTCGGCTTGCGGTATCGAGGTGATCATCCCGCCGAGAGCGAGCTGTTTGATGCCGAATATTATCTGAGTACCTACGAAGACGTTCGCGCCGCCGGTGTCAATCCGTTGCAGCACTATCTGGAGCAAGGTTGGCGCGAAGGTCGTGATCCTTCGGCAGGTTTTTCCACCAACGCGTACCTGGAACATTATTCGGATGTGCGACTGCGGCGTGTCAATCCGCTGATCCATTACTTGCGCCACGGATATTATGAGGGGCGGTCGATTTACGATGTCAAAGGTCGTAACTACCACCTTTCCCGTACGGTCAGCCGCCACCGCGTTGTCGTGCAGTTGTTGAATCTGGTTTCGCAACAGCCGGAGTTGCTGGGGCGCTTTGTCCGTGAAGCACGACGTGGTGGATTGCGTCATGCCTTGGCGATTGCTGCCCGCAAGCTCAAGCGCAGTCAGAAGCGACTTGCCCTGAGCCAGGTCTCCAAACAACTTGACGATGCTGCATTGACTGAGTACGAAGTACTGAAAGTCGTGCCTTACTATCTGGACCCTTATCTTCCCGAGGCTCCAAAAACTGCTTCCGCAATGGTTGCCGTTCACTTTCATTTGAGCAGTGAGCAAATGTCCGGAGACTGGCTGGGATACCTCAAGAATATCCCTGTCGAGTTCGATTTGTATGTTTCGCGGATTGGCAGTGACAATTCTAGGTTTGATGATAAACCGCTGCGCACTGCCGTGCCTCTGTTGCGCCAATTGGTTGTTGATGTCGTCCCTGAGCATGCTGGCGCTATTGCATCGCTGATTGCCCAGTTCGGTGATCGCCTCAAGGACTACGACGTTGTCGCGCACTTGCATGACGAAACCGGCAACGACGACGGTTCGGGTGTCAAAGAGCGTCTTGATCTCCTCTGCGGCTCGCCTGCCAATGTCGGCCAGATTCTGCAATTGCTCGGTGGCGACGCGAAAGTGGTTTATCCCGTCGACATCCGAGCTGAGTCTGCGGACTACCATCAGGCTGGCTGGAGTGATGCCGGAAACGTGATTGCCACGGTTCTGGAAAAGTGCACGGAAGTGGACGCCAAGAGTTTCCCTGGCGCGCAATTCCCACGTGCGGGTCTGTTCTGGGCGCGGGTCGGCACGATCATTGATCTGTTACAACTGCCGTTACAGTTTGAGCATTTCGTAAATGCCGACGACGCTGTTGCGCCGGACATGTTGAGCCGTACGCTGCAGCGCTTGGTGCTGGTCAATACAACAACCAGTGAAGGGCGTAATTATCAGCTGGAAGCGCCGCAGATTTCTCACGAGCCGCGCGACTACTACGAGCCGCAGGTTGATTACTCGGCCAGCATCAAACACGACACGGTCAAAGTACTGGCGTATTACCTGCCTCAGTTCCACCCAACGCCTGAAAATGACGAATGGCACGGAACCGGGTTTACCGAGTGGCACAAAGTTCGTTCGGCCAATCCGCTGTTCTTTGGGCATTATCAGCAACACGTTCCGCACGAGGACATCGGGTACTACCACCTCGATGGCCCGGCGCAGTTGCAGCAACAGGCTGAAATGATGCAAAAGTCCGGTGTTCATGGCCTGATTTTCTATCATTATTGGTTCACCGGCCGAATGATCCTTGAGAAGCCGGCACAGATGCTGGTGGCCAATCCCGAGATCAACATGCCGTTTGCCTTTTGCTGGGCGAATGAAAACTGGACTCGCCGTTGGGATGGCAACGAGCAGGAAATTCTGCTCGGTCAGGTTTACTCGAAAGAAGATGCGCGTGGCTTCATTCGCTATCTCATTCCGTTCTTCAAAGACGAGCGCTACATCAAAGTAGACGGGCGTCCGATGCTGCATGTGTATCGTCCGTCGTCGATCGAGCATATCGAAGAATACCTGGAAGTCTGGCGCGAAGAGTGTGAGAGCGCCGGCCTGAAGGCGCCTTACATGGTGGCGACATTGACGCGTGGTGCGACGCAGCCTCAAGACCACGGGATGGATGCTGCGGTTGAGCGGGTGCTGCACGACTGGACAGCTGACGCTGTACCAGATACTCGCAACCAGTTGCGTCCGTACTGGCCTCTGGAAGGTAACGTCATTAACTACGGTGAAGTTGCCGACCATTACATGGCACAAGATCTGGGCAAGGATTTCACCCTGTTCCGGTCTTTGGTTCCTACGTGGGATAACACCGCTCGTTACGGCAACAGAGCCTATGTGCTGAACAATTTCACTACGGAAAAATTCCAGAGGTGGATGGAGTTTTTGGTCGACTATTCCGAGCAAAACCTGGCGGAAGATCGTCGATATGTCGTCGTCAACGCATGGAATGAATGGGCCGAAGGCGCACACCTTGAACCGGATACGCGCTTCGGTTACGGCTACCTCAATTCCATCGGTCGCGCGTTGTCCGGTCAGCCGTTTGCAGCGATCAGCCATTGTGTTCCTGCCACCGATTTGAAGCTCAACGTGGCTTTGACACCCGAGGCCCAGGCTCGTCTGGACGCCGAGCCGGAATCGGCTCGCAAGTTCCTTGCTTGCCTGGCCAGTTCGAGCGTGCTGCACAACTGCTCCGTCACCGCCGACAATCCCCAGCTCCAGCAGGTATTGCAGGCGCAAGGCGTGAATACTCATGGCCACCAGCCCGCTGATGCCGAGTTCACGTTGGTGTTCAGTGACATCTGCCTGTTTCCTGCGACAGCCATCGAGTCGTTGCTGAAAATGGCGAAATGACACAAGGGCTATTCGGTGTCGGCCAGTGTGCGAAATGATCCGCTGTTCGTGCAGGGGGAGGGGACTGTCAATCTCAGCATCGATGCAAGTCAGGTGGCTTGCATGGAATTGCAACTGACGGCTCCGGCAGTCGGGTACAAAGTATGTTGTGAGGCCGCCTGTTTCCGTCTTCTGCCGGAGAGCGGCATCCAGGGCGCAGCGCTCGATACGGTATCGACTATCGTGCGTTACCACCGTCGTGGCGACCGCGCTTCGCTGATCAATGCGCTGCTGTCGTTGATTGCCCAGTCCGGTTGCCGAGTGCTGCCGGTGCTGGCTATTCAGGATATGGATGACGAAGAAATTGCGCTGCTGCAGGCGCAACTTGATCAACTGCCGTGGAGCGAGCATTGCGCGCCGCTGATTCGTCGTTACTTCTCTACAGAGCAAGCCCCGGATCTGCGTTCGCTGATGCTGAACGATGCACTGAAAGCTGTTGGCAGTGGTTATGCGGCATTTCTTGATTACGACGACATGTTGTTTCCGTGGGCTTACAGCTCACAGATCGAGCAACTCAAGTCCAGCGGCAAGAACGCAACCTTTGCGCGGGTTTACTCCACAATGGTGGATTCGGTGACCGGTTGTATTATCAAGCGCGACAAAATTTATGACTACGGTGAAACCTATCGCGATTTCATCGAGCATAACCATGCACCGCTGCACAGTTTCCTGCTGGATCTTGATCAGTGCGATCTGCAAGCCATCACTTACTTCGATGATATGAAGTACATGGAAGACTACTATCTGACGATGCAGTTGTTCACTCGCGACGGCACCGATTGGGCGTCGCTGCGCACGTGTGACTTTATCGGTGATTACATTCACCGAATTGGCTGCGACACGCATACGCTTGCACTGACTGACGAGCAACAGCGTCTCGACTTGCTCAGTAGTGAGTCTTATCGCATTTGCGAGGCCCGCATCAAGGCCTTGCGTGATCGTCTACTGCCCCACGTGTAGTGCAGGAGGCCCGCCAGTTCGCTGGCGGGCCTTGATCGTCTGATTGGAATAAGGTTAATCGAATGAGTAAGGATCTGGTTTTTCACACCACGGCCATCAGTGCCTCGGCGAGAGCTCAGGTGAAAGGGCAAAAACCGGCAGTGATCTGGCTTACGGGTTTGAGTGGGGCGGGCAAATCCACGATCGCCAACGCGTTGGAGCAAGCACTGGTTGCCAAGGCCAGGCACACCTTTTTGCTGGATGGCGACAACTTGCGCATGGGCTTGTGCAAGGACCTTGGTTTTACCGATGCTGATCGCGTTGAGAACATTCGCCGCGTCGCGGAAGTTTCGAAATTGCTCATTGATGCTGGACTGATCGTGATCACGGCATTTATTTCCCCTTTTCACCGTGATCGCGCGATGGCGCGCGATGTGATCGGAAATGACGCGTTTGTCGAAGTGTTTATCGACACCTCTTTGGAAGAGTGTGAGCGCCGCGACCCCAAGGGGCTCTACGGCAAGGCCAGAGCCGGACAGATAAAGAACTTCACCGGGATCGATTCCGCCTATGAGGCGCCCACGGATCCGCATATCCGGATCAACACCGTGACCGAGGACTTGTCCGAGTCCATCGCCAGAGTGCTGGATTACCTGGATAAAAGGTTCGGTCAATGAAAACCCTCGTCATCATTGGCGCTGGTTTCAGTGGCGCAGTCACGGCCACGCAGTTTTTACGGCGCAGCCCGGCCGATGTGCGAGTCGTGTTGATCAATCGCTCTGGAACCATGGCGCGAGGATTGGCTTACGGTACGAACAGTTCGCTGCACCTGCTCAATGTGCCGGCCGGCAATATGAGTGCGGATGTCGATGATCCGGAACATTTTCTACGCTACTGTCAGGCAAAAGACCCCGCTTATACGGCGTCGTCATTTGTTCCGCGCAAGATCTATGGGGAATACCTGACTTCAGTTCTGGACGATGCAGAGAGGCGTTGTGCAAGTGGAGTAACGCTGGAACGTATCGTGGCGGAGGTTCGCAGTCTGCAACCTCGAAAGACGGGCGCGGTTGTCGAACTGGCTAACGGGCAGTACATCGATGCAGATCAGGTGGTACTGGCCTTCGGTAATTTCTCACCGCTCGATCCTCCTGGATTCTCCTCGTCGATGAGGGGTGACCGTTATCAGTCTGATCCGTGGGCAGCGGGTGCAACGCAATCCAAAGACCCGAATCGGGCTGTGTTGCTAGTGGGCACCGGGCTCACGGCACTGGATGTGTCACTGGGTCTGCTGCAAAACGGACATAAAGGCCCTATCTATATGGTTTCCCGGCGAGGGCTTCGGCCCTTGCCTCATCGCCCGAAGCGAACGACTGATGAAGTCCCCGCCGATTTCGTCGAGCGACTTCTGCAAGCACCGCCTTCGGTACGTGGCTACTTGCAATTGATTCGACGTGAGATCAGCGCCAAGCGTAATGATGGGCTGGATTGGCGTGACTGGGTGGCGGCCCTGCGCCCGATAACTTCTGACCTGTGGCTTCGATTGCCGCTCACCGAGCGCCGACGCTTCTTGCGTCATCTCCAGCCGTATTGGGATGTTCACCGTCATCGGGTCGCGCCAGCGGCCTATCAGCGTTTTGAAGAAGCGTTGAGCGCCGGACAAGTCCGATTTCTTGCAGGCCGTATCAAAAGCGTTGAGACGGGTTTCGATCATTTGCGTATAGGAATTCAACGACGCAACGAACAAGCCTTCGAACAGCTAGACGTCGAGCAGGTTATTAATTGCACAGGCCCGACTACCAACTTGCATCGTGTCAAGGATCCCCTGATTCAACAGCTGTGCGCCGACGGTGTCATACAGGTTGATGTACTTGGCTTGGGTTTGTGTGTCAACGAGCAACTGGCAGTCAAAAATACTTCAGGTGTTTGTTCCTCATGGCTGTATTACGTAGGCCCAATGTTGAAAGCCGATTATTGGGAAGCAACCGCTGTTCCGGAATTGCGTCAGTATTCTAAAAAACTCGCGGTCGATCTGGTCGGGAATATTGGCGAGTGATGTCGTCGGAACCGCCCTTGGCGGGCGGTTCCGAACAGTCGTCCTTGAAGAACTTTTCAGATCGTCATTTGAGTTTCGCCATTAGGCTGGCTTGAATCGAAAAATAAATGCTGGGCAGAGGGTTTATGAGATTTCCAACTTTAAAGTGCCTGGCAAGGGCATTGCTGTTTTATTGTGCAGCGTTGATTTTTTCTTTGATGCTGGTTTTCGGCTTGGGCGCAGTTCATAAAGACACTATTGTTTTTTTTGCAGAAACCAATAAGCCTGAATTCATGCAGCTGTATTTTCCCGTCTTCAAGGATGATTCGATTTATCCATCCTATTCGGCTGAGAATAGTGAGCGGGTTGCATACGAGGGGAAACCGGGGCTCGGCATAGGCTTGACGTTGCCGGATGGCGCAATCAAGTCACTCAGGGTTGATCCTGCCGACAGTTTAGTCAATATGACGATAAAAAGTGTTCAGCTCAACTATCTTTTTTCCACTGTGACGTTAACGCCGACAGAGTTACTGGCGCGAATTATCCCGTTGCAAGGCGTCGACAAAGTTGAAGTTGTAGGCGACGTACTTGTGATAAGCGCCACGGCTCCAGATCCACAGTTTGAGCTATCAATATTTAAGCCTGGCCGAGAGGTCAATTATAAAAGGTTGCTGTTGCTTAGTTTTGCCAGTTCGTTGGTCTTTGCCGGACTGTTTTTTGCACTGGCAAAAGGTGTTGTTCAAGGTTTACTGAAGATAGCTCCGGGTTTCTTCGTGCCCGTCAGTGTCACGTTACTGATAAGCTGGATGTTTTATCCAGGGTTTATGACATTTGATACATTTCATGCGCTTGAAGGAGCTAGAAGTGGCGTAGTGGATTCGACCTGGCCTCCCGTTGTAAGTTATGTCTGGCGTGTTGTTGATATTGTTTCGCGTGGCCCTGTAGCAATGTTGTTTTCACAATTGCTGCTTTTACTGGGGGCGGTTTACTATGTGATGTACTATTTTCTGAGAAGGCATACGCTTTCGACGGCATTCTTCCTGCTTTATCTGATTGTTCCAGTTGTGATTGGTACCATTGCTGCGATATGGAAAGATGTGCTGATGGCTTCTTTCTTTGTGGCGGCTTTTGCAGTCATGCTTGCAATGAAAGAGCCCAGGTCGCGTCCAAGTTTATTTTTTCTATTTGGGGTCTCTATATTTCTTGTGTTTTTAGCTGTCTGTACTCGGCATAATGCAATCACCGCTGCTGTGCCTTTGCTGTTCTACTCAGTATGGATTTTCAGCAAACGTTCTCCCTCAGGACCAAGCTCTTTGGCCTTCGTGATTGTATCGGGCCTGATATTGAGTGGAGCGGTTTATACTGTAAAAATACAATTTGACAGGTATTCGGTACCCGAGTTTCGAGAAATAAAGGGTGCGACCAAACTCATTCGTATTACTAGGGTGATGGACATTGCAGGCGCAAGTATATGTGCTGAGAAGAACTTGTTTGAAAGTATTGCGCCGGCGCTTGCGTTGTCTGAGATCAAGGCTGGCTATGACCCAAGGCATTCCAATTTATCACCAGGTCTATTCTCAAAATTACCCTTCGATGAAAGTGTTGATACCCTCTGGTTTTCCGTAGTCAAGGAGTATCCGGTCTGTATTGGCTATAATAAGTTAATGCTTGCAAAGTTTCTCGTGGGGGGAAACTCAGGGGAGCCATTCCTCGTAGTGACGCCGCAGGTTGATTCCAATAAATACGGTTATAGTCTCCCGAGTTCGAGTGTGCGTGAAGAAGTTGTGCAGTATGTGCTGACGGCCTCGAAGCTTTTCATATTTAAACCCTGGTGCCTGTATTTGATTTCGATCCTGCTGTTCATGTTGTTAGTAGCCTTGAAAAAAGTCAGCGTAGAAATTGTAGTAGTGTATTTGTCCGCAGGCTTCTATTTTGCAGGTCTTGCTCTATTTGGAAATGCGGCTGACGCTCGTTTACTGTTTTATACAAACACGATGAGTGTACTCGGTATCGTATTGATTACCGCTCAATTAGCAGGATTTCACTTGAGGAAGACGGCGCTGGCAAGTACGGGAAGTTGACCTCGCAGGCGAGCGTGGCAATCAGGGGACGCTCGCCTTCGGGTACTCTGAAGATCTAGTTGGATAGCACTTTGCAAGTCAAAGGCTTGTGCTGATTTGGCCATGTTACATTTCTGAGTAACAAGCAAATAAGCATGAGGCTGATGATATCGCCAACGAGCAGAACCCTGTATCCAGACTCATAAGCTGTTGGTGAGAGACCTACGACAGCAGTTACGCCGGTATGCAATAGAAGTAGAAGTGTTCCTATATAAAAACTGCTGTTTGTGGCCAAGCTTTTTTTCATCAGGTAAGTAGCACTGATCAATGAACTGATCGAAAGTGCGTACGAAAAGAAATAAGTCAGACCAAATCCGGAGTTCAAGTTTCTTATTGAATAGTAATCATCGTTGCCGGTTGTGAATAAAAAGGAAAGGATGCTGCCTTGGAAAATTCCGCCAATGGTCAATATCAGCGCAGTGCGTTTTAATTCGAAAGTCTTTCCCATGGTTAACAAAACAAGTAGCAGTGCGATGATCTTCGGGTACAGGTTCATCGGGTCAATGTAGTGGGCGTTGAATATATCGAATCCATTCAAAGCCTTTCTGATAAAAGAATATTCGGTGAATTCCGGCATGTACACTGCTTCCGTTGTCAAGCGTAAATAGTTACCTGGGGCAGTGATTAGAAGTGCAAAGCCCGCAATAACGATCAAGGCCAAGAGAGCTCTGAAGGTTGCCTGGTTTCTCCGATCCCAAATGAGCGACGTTGCAAACACTGCAATCATCGAAATTCCGACTTGTTCAGATTGCGATGCAATGAACGCCAATGGGATCGCGAGTATTTTCTCAGGTGTCGAAAAAGATGATGGTTTTACGAATAATGCGGATGCAAAAAGCCCGCAAGCAACTGGTAGTAAATAATTATAAAAACCGGTTACGTAAAAGACCGTCGTGTCTAGAATGGGGTGGCTGATTATTAAAACACCGAACATGCACAACGGTATCCCATAGGCGAAGTCGATCTTGTCCGAAAAAAACGATTTCCATATGGAGTAGGCGCTAAGGAGTAGAAAAGAAGGAATCGCCAGCTTCCAGAATGCTGGGGTGGCAATGGTTTCGTACATGATGCCTTCAATTGCTATTCGGCCTGTCCAAGTGTAGTAGCGCTCCAGCAAATAGCTGAGCGAAGATGCTCCAGATGTTGCGGCTGTCAGGAACTTGGAGTCGTCGGAGAAGGTGTTGATGCTCAGTGTGAGGTAAAAACTCACGTAGAGTGCTACTAGAAACAAACCAAACAGAATTGTTTTGTTGTTCGATGGATCATTTTCCGGTGCAGACATTTGCGCCTCCGTAATGCATTACGCCTTTAGAGTCTTCGACATATAGTTCCAGTGACTTTCCATAATACGCCTGAAGGTTGCGGCGAATGCCTGTGGCGTGAAAGCCATGCAAGTGGAAGTCGCTCTTTATTTTGAGGAAGTCACTGACATCTTTTCTGTAGATGCGACGCGTGAGCAGCTTTATTGCTCCACCATCTCCGCGGGCGTACAGATGGATTTTGATTGTGTTATCGGGAAGGTCGAGGAGCGCCCATCCGCTGGCGGAAATCCAGAATGCACCTATTTCGCAGGTGTCGAAGTTTGCTTTGAGTTCGGGTATGTAGTTTTCTTGAAGGGGTAGTTTTGTAGTTTTCGTAGTGTTGTTGGCGGAGAATAATATGACGCCTGCAAGTACAGAGGAAATCAAGGCGAGGCCATAAGCTAGCCCCCACCGATTGATCGGCTTATTGATTTTGAGTGAAAGATACTTTGGCACTTCGGATCCTCGTCAATATGGCCGGCATATTATTTGTTGAAAACAAATTTTTTATTTAATAAATAAAACGCAATCGTGTAAGAAATCATCGCAAATATTTGTGCAATTTCTGCATCGATGCCCAACCACCGATAGCCCGCCAGAAGTACCAATTGGTTGATTGCGAACGAGATGCTGAACGCAATAATGAATTTCGGGATCGTACTTCGATCAGTGGTCGATTGATTGAACACAAATGTTTTATTGAGTACGAATGCTGCGATCAGGGCTATCACGTAGCCAATGGCGTTGGCATAGGACGGATTCATGTCAAAGAACGTGACCAGCAGCAGGAAGACGCCGTAGCCGATAGCCGTGTTGGCGACGCCTGCAAATATGTATTTAAGCGCTTGCATTGTCAGCGAGTCTTCCTAGTCGGACGGTAGTTCTTCGAACAGTTGAGTGAAGATTTTCTGTCCTTTGCTTTTCTCTGCTAGCGCTTGTAATGATTTCCAATAGGTGAGGGTGCTGTCCAATTGATCTGTGTTTCTCGGGCCAATGACGATTCCCGACAGGGCGGGGTTCACAAATGAGGCGGCGAGGGCGAGTTCGTTGAGGGTTGTCGGCCTGGGTTCGAATTCGTGCGGTGCGTTGATGAAGTCGACAAGCTTTTCTGTAAACGCTTGGGGAATGTTGATGTTGCGCAATTCCATCGAGCTGTTTGTTTTGGACACTTCAGTTTTCAGGCCGCCCAGATTAATGCCATAGGCCAGGTATTTTGCATCAGGAAACCACGCTTCGTAGGAAGAGCGAGCGGCATGGGTCTTGAAGTTTTCCTTGACCTGGATAATCCATTTTTGCGACAGCGACGGATTGGCCTTGTAATACGCCTCTGGATGCCTGATGCCGGAAAGCCCGATAGCAAGACCCTGCTGTTCAAGCTTGTACATGGCCTCGACTGTCTGTGCGACTGTTGCGCCGTGCACATCATCATCCGAGCGGTTGTCCCAGTGGATTGAGACGCACGAAAGTGCCGAGCCAAACTGCCCCATCAGAATATCGGATGCACGAGCAATGTCATCGGGCGCCAGATGGACGTCTGGCGACCCCATATTGTCTCTCGAGCCGATTTTTACCGTCAGTGCGAGGTTTGAGTCAGCGTTGTGCTCTGCCCAGTCAGCGAGCCAGCGAACAGCCAGACCGAAGTCCTCCGAGCGCTTGTTGATAGGGTAGTTCGTTGCGGTGTCGACCATTGTGCCGCCACTGAGCAAAAACTGCTCAAGCAAATGGTAAGCCTGATCGCGTTCTATCCCCCAGCCCCATAGCGCGGTGCCGAGTACCAACTGCTTTTCGCTTGGCGTGAGTATTGGCATGTTCAGGCTTCACGTTGTGAGTTTTTGAGGCGTTGGCGTAGAGAAGCCATGGCCTTGAGATACTCGATGGTCAGTTTGAGAACCTTCACTTTCGAGTTCGGATCGTCGGTCCAGGTGACTGGCAGATCCATCACACGGTATTTCAAGTGTTCGCCGGTGATCAGCACTTCGGTTGCAAAGAACCATCCGTCGCTATTGGCGCCTGTGTGCATCAGCGGCGCCAGGACCTTTCGCTGAAGAAACTTGAATCCGCACATGCCATCGCTGAAGGAGGTGCGGAAAATGAGTTTGACGATGAGGTTGAAGCCGAAACTTGTGACGTTTCTGAGGGGCTTTCTGCCAATGACTTTAGCGCCCTTCGCAAGCCGCGATCCGGTCACGATATCGGCCTTGTTTGCTTTCAGTGCCTCCAGTGCCGGGCGCAGGTGGCTCAGGTCGGTAGCTAGGTCCAGGTCCATGTAGCCGACGATTTCGGCGCTCGATTGCGACCAGGATGCTTTAAGTGCCCGGCCAACGCCACGCTGCTCAAGGCGAAGGTAACGAACATCCGGGAGGGTTTTTTCCAGTTCCAGGGCAATCTCTTGGGTACGATCGGTGGAACCGTTGTCCGCCAAGACGATACGAACAGTACCAATGTCGCTCAAGTTACTTTGAATATAGTTGTGTGTTTTGAGGACTTGTTCCGCCAGCGTCGACTCTTCGTTCAAAATGGGGATGGTGATTTCAATCAACGAATTCATGGTAGTTGCTCAGAAGAAGAGGAGGGCGTGCAGGAGAGGTTTTCAGTATCGAGCTTTTCCAGCACGTCATAAATATTGTCGATCTTTCCGCCCAGGATGGAGTAACAACCTGGAAGCGTTTCGTGTTTCTCGAACAAAATGGGTCGACCATCGTCGCCCTCGTTTTTGGTGAGGATTGTTTTGACTTCGAAAAGCGAATCGACGTATTTGGAGTCCATGACTGAAGGCAGGTAGCGACCAATGTCGCGGATCATTCGATCTACGCGAGTGTCCCTTTTATAGTTGTCCAGTTTTTGATAAGGGTTGGAGCCAGGTTCGTCGGACCAGTGCATATGCGGGGTGTAGCGAACATGCGATACGGTATGCAAGCCGCGCGCTGGGAAGGGCATGACTGAGAAGAAGGGGCCATCCATCACGGTAATACCCAGATCGCAAAGTGCGGGTGGCATCTGCATCAGCGCCATTTCAGTGATTTCTTGCTTGAGTGCAGTGCGCGTGCCGGGAAAGTCGCCGCCAAACTGATTCAGGCCACTGTAGGTGCAGTTGAACACGTATCGAGCACTGAGTTGTTCCGGTTCTTTGCCGTCGCCAGTGAGTGTTACATTCAGCGACTGATTCGGGTTGTTGCTGATGGCCACCGCCTGGGTGTTCAGACGGATATTGACGCCGCTTTCCAGCAGTTCACGCAACGCCCACTTGGCCAGTTGAGTTGAATCGAACGCATACTCTTCAACCAGATAAACCTCTTCGATCAGGCGAGGTTCAAACAAGGCTCGAAGCGCTGGGCTGGCGAGTTCTATTTTTGCGCCGATTTCTCGATAAAAGCGCTCGAACTGATTCGCCGTGACTTTCGAGTTACGTCGGGCGATGGCGTACAGTTTGGTGAAATCCTGTTTCACCGCATCGGGCCAGTCTTGAACGAATTTCGGCAGGTTGATGCGACTGCGATAAGCGGTGGTGAAGCTGCGCGGATAGTGATAGCCGTTGTGAACACGTGCCTGGTTATTATAGGAGGCACGGCTCAGCAATGACGACTCACGCTCTATAAGAGTGACTCGCTTCATGCCGCGTTGCTTCGCCAGGTAGACTGCGATCGCCGCGCCGTAAAACCCTCCTCCGATAATCACCGCGTCCTGCATGTTGGTCGTCGGCATCACACAACTCGGCCAGAAGTAGGCAACGGTGCTTCAGGCGACGCTACTTCCTCGATGTTCAGTTTTTCTCGACGGGTAATCCGTGCACTGGTGAATTCCTGGGCAATATGGTAGAGCGGTCCTTCATTGGAAAGACTGGTCATGTGCAGGATGTACTCACCCAATACCAACAGCACCAGCGAAATCAGGAAGAACATCCCGGACTGTTGTAAGGAAAGACTGATCCAGCCGGGCGCAATATCCGCTTTCAGGAAACCGCTGGCGACCACATAAAAACAATAGATGAGATTCGCTACAGCCCCGAAGAGTGAAAGTGAAGTAACCAGGCGCATCGGAGCACGCGTAGTCGACACCAATAACAACATGCCGCGATCAATACTTTCGCGCAGTCGTTTTCTTTGCGTGACGCGAGGGCTGGAACTGTAGTTCAGATTGGCGCGGGCAAAGCCGCCTGTAGCAGGCAGGTGGCGGTAAGTAACCGACGGCTGCGGATGTTGAAGAATAAAATTGATCACCCGTTTGCTGAGCACCCGGTACTGAGGCGCATCGGTGGCGAGATGAATGCCGTTGAACGATTTGTAGACTTTGTTGAAAACGGAGTAAGCGACCTCATAAGCGAAGCTTTGAGGGGGGTTCTGTTTGTTTTTAGCAAAAACCACGTCTGCACCGCTGACCGCTTTGTCGAGCATTTCAGGTAGAAAAGCGATGTCATCAACGAGTGGGTCGATCACCGCGACGAAATCACCCAAGGCATTCTCCAGACCTGCCCACGATGCGGTGTCGGCATCGACTTCTTTAGTCAAGGCATAAACTTGCAAGTTTGGCAGGCCATTTTCAGCAGTCAGGCTTTTTAATATGGATATGCTGTCATCGTCAGACGCATTGTCGACAACAATGAGTTCATAGTCACTTACCAGTGTCGACATCCGTTCGACTGCGTCTGCCAGGATACTTCCAAGATGGTTTGATTGGTTGCGAACGACGAAAACAACCGAAAGAAATACCGGAAAAAATACCATTTAGAGTTCCTCGAGACGTCAGCCGCAGGCTGTCGCCCATAATTTCAAAAAAAAGCGCGTAATCTTAATCTGCACGGTAGGTGGCGTCACCCTTTTCGTGGCTGGCATTTCGCAGGAAAATCTATAAGAAAGCCCGCTGGCTGCGTCTTGCATCGAACCGTTGCCGTTCGTTCAGCGAACAATTCGTCGTGTATCCTTAGCTATTTTTACCGGCTGGGTCCGCTTTATACGCATCAATTGGCGATAGCGGCGACGCGTCGGAAGAAATTTTTATTGCCTCACCATCAGACTTGGACGGTGGGTCGGTAGTGCGTTTGACCGCTTTTTACTTCGGAGTGATGTACTTAATGATTTTCTGGTGGCTCATGCCCGCAATCTGCGTTCTTTCGTTCGCAATGACCGCAGGCCTTCGCCGATATGCGCTGGCACGCAGCATGCTCGACGTACCCAATGATCGCAGCTCACACACTATGCCTACACCACGGGGTGGTGGCGTTTCGATCGTACTGACGTTTTTAGGTGCTTTGTTGGCGCTTTGGTCAACGGGCGTAATCGGTGTTGATTTTTTTCTCGGCGCTGCCGTTGCGGGCGGGTTGGTGGCTCTGATCGGGTTCATGGATGACCATGGTCATATTGCCGCTCGCTGGCGTCTGCTCGGGCATTTTGGTGCGGCCGTCTGGGTACTGGTCTGGACCGGAGGGCTAGCGCCTGTCACCTTGTTTGGATCGAGCTTTGATCTGGGATGGATTGGGCACATTTTCGCGCTGTTCTATCTGGTATGGATGTTGAATCTGTACAACTTCATGGACGGAATCGACGGCCTGGCAAGTGTCGAGGCGATCAGTGTCTGCGGCTCGGTCTGTCTTCTTTACTGGTTGAGCGGTCAGCAAAGCCTTGTCTGGGCTCCTTTGCTGCTGAGCATGGCAGTCCTGGGATTTCTACTGTGGAATTTTCCCCCGGCGAAAATCTTCATGGGGGATGCGGGAAGCGGGTTTCTCGGCGTGATCCTGGGTGTACTGTCGTTGCAGGCGACGGCAATAAATCCGGATTTCCTTTGGGGCTGGCTTATCTTGCTAGGCGTGTTCATCGTTGACGCCACGTTCACTTTACTTCGCCGGTTGTTGCGGGGCGACAAGGTGTACGAAGCCCATAGAAGTCATGCTTATCAGTATGCGTCGCGTCGATATGGGCGCCATTTGCCGGTGACGTCTGCGGTCGCTCTGATCAATGTGTTGTGGTTGCTGCCGATAGCACTTTGCGTAGTCGTCTGGGGGCTGGACGGAGGGGTGGGGCTGGTAATCGCGTATATTCCCTTATTGGTGCTGGCGGTAAAGTTCCATGCTGGAGAACTGGAGGTTAAAGGCTCAGGACGTTGATCGTCAGACAAGTTCTGTGTGGGTTGTAATTTTTACGTACAATGCAGGCGGATTAAGTGGGTTAACGCGCCGGGTCGGTTGAGGTTTATGGATAAATTACGCGCCTTTTTGCTGGGCTTGCCACGCAGGCAGAAACGACTGATTCAAGTAGCCACAGATGTTTTTCTGGTCTGGGGCGCGCTCTGGCTCGCCTTTATCGTCCGACTCGGCATCGACGATATGTATAACCCGCTGAGGGCGCATTTCTGGCTGTTTGTCAGCGCTCCAATTATCGCTATTCCTCTGTTTGTTCGTTTCGGCATGTACCGTGCCGTCATGCGCTACTTCGGCAACGATGCGCTGATTGCGATTGTCAAAGCTGTCAGTCTCTCTTCTCTGATCCTGGCGCTGGTGGTCTATTGGTACAGCAATCATGAAGCAGTTGTTCCGCGATCGATCATTTTCAACTATTGGTGGCTCAGTCTCGTCATTATCGGCGGCTTGCGCCTGTGCATGCGCCAGTACTTCATGGGCGACTGGTTCACGGCGGCTCAGCATGTGCCCTTCACCAACCGTGAAGACGGGCTGACCAAAGTCGCCATTTACGGCGCGGGTGTTGCTGGCAATCAGCTCGTCGCAGCGTTGCGAATGGGGCGAGTAATGCGCCCGGTCGCGTTCATTGATGATGACGCGAGTATCGCCGATCGTTCGATTTCCGGCCTGCAGGTTTACAAACCCCAACACATCCAGCAAATGATCGATGTGACCGGTGCGCAGGAGATTCTTCTGGCGCTGCCGTCATCAACCCGCGCGCGTCGCCGCGAGATTCTGAATCTGCTGGAAGGCTTCCCGCTCCATGTACGCAGTGTTCCGAACTTTACTGATCTGGCCAGCGGCCGTGTCAGGGTTGAAGACATTCAGGAAGTCGATATTGCCGATTTGCTGGGGCGCGATGCCGTGCCGGCGCAACCTGATCTGCTGGCGCATTGCATCAAAGGAAAGGTCGTCATGGTCACGGGGGCTGGCGGCTCCATCGGCTCGGAATTGTGTCGGCAGATTTTTGCCTTGGGCCCGACCACGCTGATTCTGTTCGAACACAGTGAATTCAATCTCTACAGTATTTTGTCCGAGCTGGAACAACGCGGCAGCCGCGAGTCGGTGCCAGTGCGGTTGTTGCCGATTCTGGGGTCCATTCGCCATCAGGAAAAGCTCCTGGATGTGATGAAAACCTGGCAGGTCGATACCGTTTATCACGCTGCGGCCTATAAACATGTGCCGATGGTCGAGCACAATATTGCCGAAGGTGTGCTCAATAACGTAATCGGAACACTCAACACTGCTCAGGCTGCCTTGCAGTCCGGCGTGTCCAATTTCGTCTTGATTTCGACGGACAAGGCGGTTCGCCCGACCAACATCATGGGCAGTACCAAACGCCTGGCCGAACTGACCCTTCAGGCGCTCAGCCGTGAGGTCGCCCCTGTGATGTTCGGTGACAAGGCCAATGTCTCACGCGTCAACAAAACCCGTTTCACCATGGTGCGGTTCGGCAATGTGCTGGGCTCGTCAGGCTCGGTCATTCCGTTGTTTCACAGCCAGATCAAGTCCGGTGGCCCGCTGACGGTCACCCATCCGAAAATCACGCGCTACTTCATGACCATCCCCGAAGCCGCGCAACTGGTTATTCAGGCCGGTTCGATGGGCCAGGGTGGCGATGTGTTTGTGCTGGACATGGGCGAGCCGGTGAAAATCGTCGAACTGGCAGAGAAGATGATCCACTTGTCCGGTTTGAGTATTCGTTCCGATCGCAATCCGCAGGGCGACATCTCCATCGAGTTCACGGGGTTGCGTCCAGGTGAAAAGCTCTATGAAGAGCTGTTGATCGGAGACAACGTTGCTGCAACACCACATCCGATGATCATGACGGCCAATGAGGATCATCTACCTTGGGAAGTGTTAAAGGTTAGGTTGGCCAGTTTGTTGGCGGCGGTTGATGAGGATGATTACTCGCGCGTTCGCCAGTTATTGCGCGAAACCGTCAGCGGCTACACCCCCGATGGCGAGATCGTCGACTGGATCTACCAGCAGCGTCGTCTCGAACCCTGATTGTTTCACATTCTGTAACGCACGCATTTTTGACATCCCTCCACCATGACCTACGTTTGAAGAGCAGCTTCGGAAAAGCTGCTTTCTCAAACGATGATGGAGCGTCACTAATGCGTACCGGTTACTTCTATTCTCTGATTTTTGCTTTCCTCACCAGCGCCTCGATCGCCGCTATTGCCGCACCTGTTGCGCCAGCGGAGTCACCCAAGGCACCGTTGGTGATGGAGACAACTGCACCTTCCCAAAGCGCAAAAGTCGACCTCAACGATGCCGATGCGGCAACGCTGCAAAAGGAACTGGCGGGAGTCGGTGAGGCCAAGGCGAAAGCGATTGTTACGTATCGTGAAACAAACGGGCCGTTCTCCTCGGTGGATGAGTTGCTGGAAGTGAAGGGAATTGGCAAGGCGATTCTGGATCGCAATCGCGACAAGCTGGAAGTCAACTAAGCTGAGTGTTCAAAGCCAAGAGGCCGGTCATTGACCGGCCTTTTTTACTTGCGCAGTGCATGGCCGCTGGTAGCGGTGGAGAGGGCAACCGTCGGACGATTTAAAATTACGGCTATCATATTGCGTTTGGATTATGCCTATAATAATTCGCCGATTCGTCGAGCCAGCAGGTTTCATCGGCAACTCCCGTCATCAAGCATTCCAGGAGCATTCTCATGAATTCCGCACAATCTCAAGGTACTGCTCTGGTTACCGGCGCATCGTCCGGAATCGGTGCGATTTACGCTCAGCGCCTGGCGGCGCGTGGTTTTGATTTGCTGCTGGTTGCCCGTGACAAGGATCGTCTGGAAAGTGCTGCTAGCCAGTTGCGTGATGCCCATGGCGTTCAGGTCGAAGTGCTGAAAGCTGACCTGACGCAAAAGGACGATGTGCTCAAACTCGAACAACGCCTGCGCAGCGATTCCAGCATCAGTTTACTGGTGAATAACGCCGGTGTGGCGTCGGACGGTTTGCTGGCTAACGCCGATATGGACCAGTTGGAGCGGTTGATCCAGCTGAACATCACCGCCGTCACCCGCCTGGCATCGGCGGCTGCTGCCAGTTTCGCCAAGGCCGGGCGTGGCACGATCATCAATATCGCCTCGGTGGTGGCATTGTTTCCGGAACGCTTCAACGCCACCTACAGCGCCAGTAAAGCCTATGTACTGAGTCTTACCCAGTCGCTGAACACTGAACTCGAAGGCACCGGCGTGCAGATCCAGGCCGTGCTGCCGGGTGTGACCCGCACCGAAATCTGGGAGCGTTCCGGTATCGATGCCAGTGGCATTCCGGCAGAAATGGTCATGGAGGCGGGCGAGATGGTTGATGCGGCGCTGGCCGGTCTGGATCAGGGCGAGTTGATCACCATTCCTTCACTGCCTGACGCAGGCGAATGGCACGCCTTTGTTGCGGCTCGCCATGTCATGGCGCCGAACCTTTCCCGCAGTGCTGCAGCGCAACGCTACAAGTCCGGCAATTGAATTGATCAGAGGTCACCACAGTATGGATTCGCGTCGAATAGTCGTCACGGGCATGGGCCTGGTTTCACCCTTGGGCAGCGATCTCGAAGTCGTATGGCAGCGTTTGCTGGCCGGTCGCTCTGGTTTGCGTAACTTGCCTGAGGCAACGGTCGCTGATTTACCCACGCGAGTCGGCGGTGCGGTGCCGACGCTGGAAGAGGACGCTGAAGCAGGTTTCGATCCGGATCGCGCCACGCCGCCCAAAGAGCAGAAGAAGATGGATCGCTTCATTCTGTTCGCCATGGAGGCTGCCCGACAGGCGCTGGAGCAGGCCGACTGGCATCCTTCAGAAAACAAAAGCCAGGAGCGTAGCGCAACGATCATCGGTTCCGGTGTCGGCGGTTTTGGCGCGATTGCCGACGCCGTGCGCACCACCGACAGTCGCGGTCCTCGGCGTTTGTCACCGTTTACCATTCCGTCGTTTCTGGTCAATCTCGCGGCAGGTCACGTATCCATTCAACACGGCCTGAAGGGGCCTTTGGGGGCGCCGGTGACGGCGTGCGCTGCGGGTGTTCAAGCGATTGGCGACGCGGCACGATTGATCCGCGCCGGCGAAGCGGATATTGCCGTGTGTGGCGGTGCGGAAGCCTGCATCGACCGCGTCAGTCTGGCCGGTTTCGCGGCAGCGCGGGCACTGTCGAGCGGTTACAACGACACCCCGCAGCGCGCCTCGCGGCCGTTCGACAGCGGGCGCGACGGTTTCGTCATGGGCGAGGGCGCGGGGTTGTTGGTGATCGAATCCCTCGAGCATGCGCTGGCGCGTGGCGCGACGCCGCTGGCGGAGCTGGTCGGCTATGGCACCAGCGCCGACGCCTATCACCTGACGGCCGGGCCTGAAGATGGCAGCGGGGCGCGGCGGGCGATGACGCTGGCACTGGCGCAGGCGGGTATCGAGCCGGATCAGGTGCAGCATCTCAATGCGCATGCGACCTCGACGCCAGTGGGCGATCTGGGTGAGTTGGCCGCGATCAAGGCGTTGTTCGGTACCGAGAATAAAATCGCCGTGACCTCGACCAAGTCAGCCACCGGTCATTTGCTCGGCGCTGCCGGTGGGCTTGAAGCCATTTTCACACTGTTGGCGATTCGTGATCAGGTGGTGCCGCCGACTTTGAATTTCGACAATCCCGATCCGGCGAGCGCAGGTGTAGACATTGTTCATGGCCAGGCTCGGCCAATGTCTATCGAATATGCACTGTCCAATGGTTTCGGGTTTGGCGGGGTCAATGCCAGCGTATTGTTCAAGCGCTGGCAGGCTTAGTCCCGGTTCTTGAGGTGATCGCGGGTGATATCGAGGATGCGTTGCGCAAACCCGGCATCCGCGACACTGCGCGACAGCAGCAGTGCACCGACCAGGGTCGACATGATGACGATGGCGCGGTCAGCGCTGTTCTCGCCTTCGAGGCTGTTCTCGATCTGCTCCAGTCGTGCGTTGAGTACCACGTCGCTGGTAGGACTCGGTTGTCCGCGCAGCCCTAACTCGGAAGAAATGGTCAGCAATGGGCAGCCTTCGTGTGGTGATGTCTGGTGCCATTCGGACAGATACGTCTCGATGAACACATCAAGCGCGTTGTCCTGGGCAAAAATCTCGGCACATAACCCATCCACCTGGTTGCCGGCCTCCTGCAAGGCCTTCTCAACCAACTCGTCCTTGGATTTGAAATGCGAATAGAAACCGCCATGGGTCAGCCCCAGCGCTTTCATCAAGGGTTGCAGACCTGTAGCGCCGATTCCGTCCTTGCGAAAACGTGCCGAAGCCTCCTTGATGATGCGCTGATGGGTTTGGGCTTTATGGTCCTGCGAATAACGCATCTGGAACTCTCCGCAACAATGTCCCCATCTTAACCAAGGAAAATTAGATGGTGACTGTACTTCTACTTCTTAAAAGCATGCGGATAGGTCAAATGGCTATAAAAAGCACAAACCCCGCCGATCAGGCAGGGTTGTGTTCAACGGTCTTGCGCGTCTTTGGCGTCCGCTTCGGCATTGCGTTGGGCAACGCGTCGGCGTTCTTCATCGGTCAGATCGACCTTGTTGGCGGTATCGCGCAGCATCATTAATCCGCCGACGATCGAGCCGATTGCAACCACCAGAATCAACCAGGCATACCAGGGCATAACGGCTCTCCTTAAGGACAGGTCAACGGGCGAGGATTTCGCCGTGCGACGCTGCATACCACGTTTGAGCGAAGTGACTTCGCAGTGGTTCCATTCTAGGCCGCTTGCATCGGGTTCACCCGAAATCCCTCAATGACCTGTCAGCATCGCATCGGCCGGTGCGTTGGCACGCAGTTGTCCGGTCAGCAGGAAGTAGCCGAAACCGACCGCCATGAAGCCAAGGAAAATCAAGCCGATCAACGCATTGAACCACGCCATCGCCACCAGACACACCACCGCCAGCACCAATGCAATCATTGGAATCAACGGATAGCACGGCGCGCGGAAAGTACGTTCCAGATTCGGCTCCGATTTACGCAATTTGAACAGGCTGAGCATGCTCATGATGTACATCACGATGGCGCCGAATACGGCCATGGTGATCATCGCGGCGGTAAGGGTCATGCCACCGAGGTTGATCAGGCCGTCGCTGTAAATCGCGGCGATGCCGATGATGCCGCCGACAATAATGGCGCGGTGCGGTGTCTGGAAGCGCGAGAGTTTCGCCAGCGAAGCGGGAAGATAGCCGGCGCGGGCGAGGGCGAAGAACTGACGTGAGTAGCCGAGAATGATCCCGTGGAAACTGGCGACCAGACCGAACAGGCCGATCCACACCAGCATGTGCAGCCAGCCGGAGTTGTCGCCGACCACGGTTTTCATCGCTTGCGGTAGCGGGTCGTTGATGTTGGCCAGGGTGCGCCAGTCGCCGACGCCACCGGCAAAGAACATCACGCCCATTGCCAGCACTACCAAAGTCAAAATGCCGCTGATGTAGGCCTTGGGAATCGTGCGTTTCGGATCCTTGGCTTCTTCGGCAGCCATCGCTGCGCCTTCAATCGCCAGGAAAAACCAGATCGCAAACGGAATGGCCGCGAACATCCCGGCAATCGCTGGCGCACCGAACACATCCGAACCGGCCCAGCCATTCAGTGCGAAGTTGCTGAAGCTGAAGGCCGGCGCGACCACGCCCATGAACACCAGCAACTCTGCCACCGCCAGTACGCAGACCACCAGCTCGAAGGTCGCCGCCAGTTTCACCCCGAGAATGTTCAGCCCCATGAACACGATGTAAGCGCCGACCGCCGCATGCTTCGGATCGAGTGCCGGAAACTGCACATTCAGGTAGGCGCCAATCGCCAGCGCGATGGCCGGTGGAGCGAAGACGAATTCGATCAGCGTCGCCAGCCCGGCGATCAATCCGCCTTTTTCACCAAACGCTCGACGACTATAGGCAAACGGCCCGCCCGCATGAGGAATCGCGGTCGTCAGTTCGGTGAAACTGAAAATGAAGCAGGTGTACATGGTCGCGACCATGAACGAGGTCACCAGGAAGCCCAGTGTTCCGGCGACGCCCCAGCCGTAACTCCAGCCGAAATATTCTCCGGAAATCACCAGCCCCACAGCGATGCCCCACAGATGCAGCGTGCCGAGTGTGGGTTTGAGTTGTGTGTTCATGCGTTTGCTCCCTGAACGGTTTGGAAAGCTCGGGGAGGGCGTGTGCAGTGGGCGTGCCAGCGCGCTGAAACAAGTCGTAATGAGTTGAAAGCTGTCGTATCGGGGATGTTCGCGGTGGGATAGCTGCTTTTTGTGCGCCAGTTGGGTGCGATGGTGCTTGTTATGCCGTCTTCGCGAGCAAGTCGCTCCCACAGGGGAATGCATTTCAAATTGTGGGAGCGAGCCTGCTCGCGAAGAGGCCCGCCCATAAGGTGCAAAACCCACCTGTAACGCCGGCATAAATCCACTCTTTACGCTTTCTTTATGCCCAGCCAGACCCCTCGCTCTCGTTCCTTTACAGCCTCCTTTCCGACAATGCCTCCACACGCGGCAATACGCCGTAACACGGAGATCTTCCATGAGCGTTCTGGACGGGGTGTCACTGCTGTTGGCAGTGGGGCTGTTCATTTATCTGTTGGTTGCGCTATTGCGCGCGGATCGGAACTAGGAGCGGCTATGCACAGTTATGACTATTGGCTGATCCTCGCGTTTTTTGCGGTGGTCTTGCTGCCGGCGCCGTTCCTCGGGCGCTTCTACTACAAGGTAATGGAAGGTCAGCGGACTTGGCTGACGCCGGTTCTCGGTCCGGTCGAGCGCGGCTGTTATCGCGTCGCCGGGGTTGATCCTAACGCCGAGCAGAGCTGGCAGAAGTACACGCTGGCGCTGCTGGCCTTCAACCTTGCCGGTTTCCTCCTGCTGTTCGCGATTCTGTTGTTCCAGGATCACTTGCCGCTGAATCCACAAAATCTGCCGGGCATGGAATGGACGCAAGCGTTCAACACGGCCGTCAGTTTCATGACCAACACCAACTGGCAGTCCTACAGCGGTGAAGCGTCTCTGAGCTACCTGAGCCAGATGATCGGCCTCACCGTGCAGAACTTTGTCAGCGCCGCTACTGGCCTCGCCGTTCTGGTCGCACTGTGCCGTGGCATCGGCCGCAAATCGACGAAAACCCTCGGCAACTTCTGGGTCGACATGACCCGCGCCACCCTCTACGGTCTGCTGCCGCTGTGCCTGTTGCTGGCACTGTATCTGGTCTGGCAGGGCGTGCCGCAAACCTTCGCGCAGTATGTGAATGCGGTGACGATGCAGGGCGTTGATCAAGTGATCCCGCTCGGCCCGGCGGCCAGTCAGATTGCGATCAAGCAACTGGGCACCAACGGTGGCGGTTTCTTCGGCGTTAACTCGGCGCACCCGTTCGAGAACCCGAGCGCGTGGAGCAACCTGTTCGAAGTCTCGTCAATTATTCTGATCCCGGTGGCGCTGGTGTTCACTTTCGGCCACTACGTCAAAGACCTGCGTCAGAGCCGCGCGATCATCGCCTGCATGCTGGCGCTGTTCCTGATCGGCGGCGCGACCTCGCTGTGGGCCGAATATCAACCGAACCCGACCCTGAACAACGCTGCCGTCGAACAGACCGCGCCGCTGGAAGGTAAAGAAACGCGCTTCGGCACCACCGCTACCGTGCTGTGGTCGGTGACCACCACGGCCGCCTCGAACGGTTCGGTCAACGGCATGCACGACAGCCTCAACCCGCTCAGCGGCATGGTCGCGCTGGTCAACATGATGGTCGGCGAAGTGATCTTCGGCGGCGTCGGTGCCGGGCTCTACGGCATGTTGCTCAACGTGCTGATCGCGGTGTTCCTCGCCGGTCTGATGATCGGGCGTACGCCGGAATACCTCGGCAAGAAACTCCAGGCGCGCGAAGTGCAATTGCTGGTGGTGACCCTGCTGGTCATGCCGGTTGGCGTGCTGGTGCTCGGTGCGATTGCCGCAGCGGTTCCCAGTGCTGCGGCGACCATCAGTAACCCCGGCCCGCACGGTTTCAGTCAATTACTCTACGCCTACACCTCGGCGAGCGCCAACAACGGCTCGGCGTTCGGTGGCCTGGGTGCCAACACACCGTTCCACAACCTGATGCTGGGTCTGGGCATGCTGATCGGTCGCTTCGGCTACATCCTCCCGGTACTGGCTCTGGCCGGCAGCCTGGCGATGAAGAAAACCGCACCGATCGGCCAGAACAGCTTCCCGACCCACGGCCCGCTGTTCGTGACCCTGTTGACCGTGACCATTTTGCTGGTGGGCGGCCTGACCTTCTTGCCGACTCTGGCGCTCGGCCCGATTGCCGAACACCTGAGCATGGGCTTCTGAGGACTGAATGATGAATATGCCCGCAATCAAACCCGCTGCCGTCAAGGCGCCGGAACAAGCGAAAACCGCGATCTCGGCCCTGTGGCGGCCGGCGCTGGTGCAAGCTTTCGTCAAGCTCGACCCACGGCAACTGAAACGTTCGCCGGTGATGCTGGTGGTTGAGCTGACGGCGATTTTCACCACCGTGCTGTGCTTCATTCCTGACGCCGATGTACCGACTTTCGTGGCGGCGCAAATTGCCCTGTGGCTATGGTTCACCGTGCTGTTCGCCAACTTCGCTGAAGCTTTGGCCGAAGGTCGCGGCAAGGCCCGCGCCGACAGCCTCAAGGCGGGCAGCGAAGGCCTCAGCGCACGGCGCAAACTGGCCAACGGCAGCTTTCAGGTAGTGCCGGCGGCGAGTCTGCGCAAGGGTGATGTGGTGCGCGTCGAAGCAGGGGAAATGATCCCCGGTGATGGCGAAGTCATTGAAGGTATCGCGGCGGTCAACGAAGCGGCGATCACCGGTGAATCGGCGCCGGTGATTCGTGAGTCCGGCGGCGACCGCTCGGCCGTCACCGGCAACACGCGTCTGGTCTCCGACTGGTTGCTGGTGCAGATCACCGCCAATCCGGGCGAGTCGACCCTCGATCGCATGATCGCGCTGGTCGAAGGCGCCAAACGCCAGAAAACCCCGAACGAAGTGGCGCTGGATATCCTGCTGATCGGCCTGACCCTGATCTTCCTGCTGGTGGTCGTGACCCTGCAACCGTTCGCCCGTTTCGCCAACGGCAGCCTGCCGCTGGTGTTTCTGGTGGCGCTGCTGGTTACGCTGATCCCGACCACCATCGGTGGTTTGCTCTCGGCGATCGGTATCGCCGGGATGGATCGTCTGGTGCGCCTCAATGTGATCGCCAAGTCCGGTCGTGCGGTGGAAGCGGCGGGCGACGTGCATGTGTTGCTGCTCGACAAGACCGGCACCATCACCTTCGGTAACCGTCGTTGCAGTGCGGTGTATGCCGCGCCGGGTGTGAGTGGTCGCGAGCTGGCCGAAGGTGCGCTGTTCGCTTCTTTGGCTGACGAAACCGCTGAAGGTAAATCCATCGTCGAGTACCTGCGTGGTCTGCACCCGCAGCCTGAACCGGCGCTGGAAACCCTGACCGCTGTGCCTTTCAGCGCTGAAACCCGTTTGTCCGGGGTCGACTATCAGGGCCGTGTCTACCGCAAAGGTGCAGTGGATTCGCTGCTGAGTTTCCTCGGCCAAAAACGCTCGGATCTGGCTCCGGCCCTGTCGCGGGAAATCGACAAGATCGCCCAGAGCGGCGGCACGCCGTTGCTGGTCTGCGCTGACGGCAAACTGCTTGGCGCGATCCATCTCAAGGACGTGGTCAAACCGGGGATCCGCGAACGTTTCGCTGAACTGCGCAAACTGGGCATTCGTACCGTGATGGTCACTGGCGACAACCCGTTGACCGCTGCCGCCATCGCCGCTGAAGCAGGCGTTGATGACGTCCTCGCCGAAGCCACCCCGGAGAAGAAACTCGCGCGCATTCGTCACGAGCAGAACGATGGTCGTCTGGTTGCGATGTGCGGTGACGGTGCCAACGACGCGCCGGCGCTGGCTCAGGCGGACGTCGGCATGGCGATGAACGACGGCACCCAGGCTGCCCGCGAAGCGGCGAACATGGTCGACCTCGATAGCGACCCGACCAAGCTGCTCGACGTGGTGCAGATCGGCAAGGAATTGCTGGTGACGCGCGGTGCGCTGACGACGTTTTCCATCGCCAACGACGTGGCCAAATATTTCGCGATTCTGCCGGCGCTGTTCGCTTCGATCTATCCGCAACTGGGCGTGCTGAACATCATGCAACTGACCAGTCCGCAGAGCGCGATTCTCTCGGCCATCGTCTTCAACGCGTTGATCATCGTCGTGCTGATTCCGCTGGCACTGCGCGGTGTGCGCGTGCAGGCGGCGAGTGCGGCAGCGCTGCTGCGACGCAATCTGCTGATCTACGGACTGGGCGGGATTCTGGTGCCGTTCGTGGGGATCAAGGCGATCGACATGTTGCTCACGGCGCTGCATCTGGTGTGAGGCCGGAAAAAGCCCCTCACCCTAACCCTCTCCCAGAGGGAGAGGGGACTGACCGAGTGGCTCAACAGAGGTACATCGACCTGAAATACCGAGCCGAACTCAGGTTTTGAACTGCACAAAGATCGGCTCCCTTTCCCTTCGCGAACTTAAGGGAGAGGGACTGACCGAGGTGTTTACGAGAGCTGCACCGACTTGAAATACCGAGCCGAACTCAGGTTTTGAACTGCACAAAGATCGGCTCCCTTTCCCTTCGCGAACTTAAGGGAGAGGGACTGACCGAGGTGTTTACGAGAGCTGCACCGATCTGAAATACCGAGCCGAACGCAAGTTTTGAAAAGCATGGAAATCGGCTCCCTTTCCCCCTCGCCCCCTTGGGGGAGAGGGCTGGGGTGAGGGGGAAAAGATCTCCCTGACCCCCCGCAAAAGTTTGCCCAACGAATTCGAGGATCTTGAAATGTCCACAATGATACGTCCGGCCCTGAGCCTGCTGGTGCTGATGACCCTGGTCACCGGTGTCGCCTATCCACTGGTGGTGACCGGTGTTGCGCAAGTCGCATTCCCCGCCCAAGCCAATGGCAGCCTGGTGCGAGACGCCGACGGCAAGGTCCGCGGCTCGTCGCTGATCGCGCAGGATTTTGTCGGCGATGCGTGGTTTCATCCACGTCCCTCCGCCGGTGCGTTTGCGACCGTTTCCAGCAGCGCGAGCAACCTGGCCCCGAGCAATCCGGCACTGGCAACCCGCGTGATCGACGACGCCAACAAACTCCAGGTTCCCGGCCAAGGCCCAGTGCCATTGGCCCTGCTGACCACCTCCGGCAGTGGTCTCGATCCGCACTTGCCACCGGCGGCAATTGCCTATCAACTGGCGCGAGTTGCGGCAGCGCGAAACTTGTCGGTATCGACTCTTCAGCAACTGCTCGATGCGCACACCGAACAGCCGCTGGTGGGACCGCCAGTGGTGAATGTGCTGGCGCTGAACATGGCACTGGAAAAACTGTAGTTCTGTGATGTTGCCATTCGCGAGCAAGCTCGCTCCCACAGGAGGACGCGTTCCAAATGTGGGAGCGAGCTTGCTCGCGAAAGGGCCATAACGAACACCGAATCAACATCAGCAAGAGAGAACTCCCAGCATGAGCGACTCCGGCCGCGCCGACGCGCTGTTAGCAGACCTGCCCCGTGACGGCCGTGGCCGGCTCAAGGTTTTCCTCGGCGCCGCTCCCGGTGTCGGCAAGACCTACGCCATGCTCCAGGCCGCCCACACGCAATTGCGCCAAGGCGTGAAAGTCATCGCTGGCGTCGTCGAAACCCATGGTCGCGCCGAAACCGAAGCGCTGCTCGGCGGCTTGCCGCAGCAAGCGTTGGTGCGCTCGGAATACCGTGGCGTGATGCTCGAAGAAATGGACCTCGACGGCATTCTCGCGGCCAAACCGAAACTGGTGCTGGTCGATGAGCTGGCCCACAGCAACGCGCCCGGTAGTCGCCACACGAAACGCTGGCAAGACATTCAGGAACTGCTCGCCGCCGGCATCGACGTGTTCACCACGGTCAACGTCCAGCACCTGGAAAGTCTCAACGATCAGGTGCGCGGCATCACCGGTGTGCAAGTGCGCGAAACCCTGCCGGACTGGGTGCTGCAAGAAGCTTACGAACTGCTGCTGATCGACCTGCCGCCGCGCGAATTGCTCGAGCGCTTGCGTGAAGGCAAGGTCTACGTGCCGGAGCAGGCGCGTGCGGCGATCGATGCGTTTTTCACCCAGACCAACCTCACCGCATTGCGCGAACTGGCGATGCAAACCGCTGCCGCACAGGTCGATAACGATCTCGCCCAAGGCTATCGCCAACTCGGTCAGGCCGCGCCGGCAGTTCGCGGGCGCTTGCTGGTCGGCGTCGATGGTGATGCGCAGGCCGAACGCCTGGTGCGCCACGCCAGTCGCGTTGCCCAGCGCCGGCATTTACCGTGGAGTCTGGTGCATGTCGATAACGGCAGCATACGCGACGAGCAATCGCGCCTGCGCCTGCAAAGCGCTCAGCAACTGGCCGAGCGCCTGGGCGGTGAAGTGGTGTTGCTGCGCGCCGGTGAGGTGGCGAAAACCCTGATCCAGCACGCTGCCGAACGCCGTGCGAGCCTGGTGTTGGTCGGCCAGTCCCGGCCACATCTACGCCGGCGTCTGTTCGGCGGCGGACTCGCGGCGCGCCTGCTGCGTCAGGCTCACGGGCTGGAGATCAACGTCCTCGACAGCGATCAGCAACAGCATCAACCGCGCCCGCGCAACGCGCTGACCCTGGTGTGGTTCGACTATGCCTTGGCGCTGGTCGCCACCGTATTGGCCACCGCCCTGGCGTGGGCAGTGTCAAGCGTGCTGCCGCTGCCGAACATCTCGCTGGTGTTCCTTGCGGCGGTGCTGCTGGTGGCGGTGCGCAGCAGTCTCGGCCCGGCGCTGGCCTGTGCCGCGCTGTCGTTTCTGACCTACGACTTTCTGTTCATCCCGCCGAATTTTTCCTTCAGCATTCAGCGCGAAGAAGACGTGCTGACTTTGCTGTTCTTCCTGTTGATGGCAGCGCTCACTGGCAACCTCGCGGCGCGTCAGCGTCGGCAATTGCAGGCCCTGCGCGACACCCAGGAAGAGACCACTGAACTGCTCGACCTGTCGCGCAAACTCACCGCTGCGACCGATCGCCAAGCGGTGGTCAGCGCTGCCGCGCAACACCTCAATGGCTGGAGCGATCTGCAGTTATGCCTGCTCAACCGGGACGGGCAGGGCGGCTGGAAGGTCGAGACCGGCGGGCCGTTGGAGTTTACCGAGTCCGAACGCGCCGCCGCTGACTGGGCCTGGCAACACGATCAACCGGCAGGCATGGGCACTGGCACACTGCCGTTCGGACGCTGGTGGTGGTGGCCGCTGTCGGTCGAGGACGGGCCGCTGGCGCTGCTCGGGGTCTGTGCGAAAGAAGGCCAGACCTTGAGCGGCCAGCGTCGGCGTTTGCTGACCGCGTTGAGTCAGCCGCTCGCCCAAGCGTTGGCGCGCGCGCAGTTGGCTGATGACCTGGAAGCCGCACGCCTGCACGGTGAAACCGAACAACTGCGCAGTGCCTTGTTGGCCTCCGTATCCCACGATTTGCGCACGCCGCTGACGGCCATGCGCGGCAGCATCGACAGCCTGTTGGCCCTCGGCGAAGCGATCCCGCTGGAAGATCGTCGTGAACTGCTTGAAGGCACCCGCGATGAAGCCGAGCGCCTTGATCGCTACATCCAGAATCTGCTCGACATGACCCGCCTCGGCCACGGCGCGCTGAAGCTGGCGCGGGACTGGGTGTCGCCGGCCGATATCGTCGGCAGTTCGCTCAATCGCCTGCGCGCGGTGCTCGCGCCGTTGCAAGTCAGCACTGATGTGCCGGCCGAGTTACCGCTGTTGTTCGTGCATGCGGCGCTGATCGAGCAGGCGCTGGTCAACGTGCTGGAAAACGCCGCACGTTTTTCACCCGCTCACGGTCGCTTGCAACTTAGTGCGGGCGCGGATGACCAAGAGATTTTCTTCTCGGTCAGCGATGAAGGGCCGGGGATTCCGGAGGATGAGCGGGCGAAGATTTTCGACATGTTCTACACCGCTGCCCGGGGTGATCGTGGCGGCCAGGGCACGGGCCTCGGCCTGGCGATCTGTCAGGGCATGGTTGGCGCGCACGGCGGGCGCATCAGCGTCGCCGACGGCATCGAGGGACACGGCACCTGCATCACTTTGCACTTGCCGTTGCAGACGCAACCGGGGATGGACGATGAAGGCTGAAGCCGACTGCGCTACTCTCTTGCCAATTATTTGTGTTGATGTGAATTCATGAGCCAGACCACGACCATTTTGGTCATCGACGACGAACCGCAGATCCGTAAGTTCCTGCGCATCAGCCTTACCTCACAGGGCTATAAAGTGCTTGAGGCCGGCAACGGTGCCGAGGGTTTGGCGCAAGCGGCGCTGAACAAACCGGACCTGCTGGTGCTCGATTTAGGCCTGCCGGACATGGATGGCCAGCAAGTGCTGCGCGAGTTTCGCGAGTGGGCGACGGCGCCGGTGCTGGTGCTGTCGGTGCGCGCCAGCGAAGGGCAGAAAGTCCAGGCGCTGGATGGCGGTGCCAATGACTACGTGACCAAACCGTTTGGCATTCAGGAGTTTCTCGCGCGGGTTCGCGCCTTGTTGCGTCAGGCGCCGGCGGGGGAGGCGCAGCAGGCGGCGCTGAGCTTCGGCCCGCTGACCGTGGATCTGGCTTATCGGCGGGTGTTGCTCGACGGTGTCGAAGTGGCGCTGACCCGCAAGGAATACGCGGTGCTGGCGCAACTGGCACGGCATCCGGGGCGGGTGATTACCCAGCAACAATTGCTCAAGGATATCTGGGGGCCGACGCACACCGAGGACAGCCATTATCTGCGGATTGTGGTGGGGCATTTGCGCCAGAAACTGGCGGATGACCCGACGCGGCCGCGGTTTATCGTGACCGAGGCCGGGGTTGGCTATCGGCTGTTGAGTGAGAACAGCCTGTAGTTTTGTATTGGCCGATCTGGCGCTTTCGCGAGCAAGCTCGCTCCCACAGGGGCATGCATTCCAAATGTGGGAGCGAGCTTGCTCGCGAAGAGGTCCTCAAATTCAATGAAGAATTTTAGCCAGTCATCCCTGCTCACTGTCATACCGATCCAGCGTATCCCGGGCAATCTCGCGTCCCAATGCGATCAACTCCGGCGCCTTGTAAAACTCGAAAAACCGGCACACCCGCTTCGGTACATTGATCAGGATATCCGGCGGATATCCGGCGATCTTGTACTGCGCCAGCGAGGTCTGCATCACCTCGAAACTCTGGTTGATCAGATCCAGCAACGAGGCCGGCCCGACGTTATCGATGATGAATGAACCAGTCGCCGATTTCGGTGCGCCTTCACGCTCGGGCGCGGCTGCCGGTTGCTGGCTTTCCGGCTCGGCGCCGTCCAGCCAGGGATTGATGTCCGCCGCTTCGGCGCGCAGTGCTTCCTGTTCGAGCCGCAACAATTGCTCGGCCTGTGTACGGCGGAATGGCATCTTCGATCCCAACGAACTGATCAGGCTGTCGAAGCGTGAGCGAAAAGCGGCAGGGCGCTGGATCACCGGCAATTTGTAGTGACGCTGATTGGTCGAATTGAGATTGACCGCAATGATCAGATCGCAGTGACTCGACACCACGGGCACGATCGGCAAGGGGTTGAGAATGCCACCGTCGACCAGCATGCGATTGCCTTGCATCACCGGGGTGAACAGGCTGGGAATCGCCGCCGAGGCGCGCATCGCCTGATGCAGGCAGCCTTCCTGAAACCAGATCTCCTGCTGGTTGGTGAGGTCGGCGGCGACGGCGGTGTAGGGGATGCGCAAGTCTTCGATGTTGACCTCACCGACGATCTTGCGGATCTGCCCGAAGACCTTTTCGCCGCGAATCGCGCCAAGGCGAAAACTCACGTCGACCAAGCGCAGTACATCCAGATAGTCGAGACTTTCGATCCAGTTCTTGTAGACGTCGAGTTTGCCGGCGGCATAGATCCCACCGACCACGGCGCCCATCGAACACCCCGCAATGCAGGCGATTTCGTAACCGCGTTTCTCGATCTCTTCAATGACCCCGATATGGGCATAGCCCCGGGCGCCACCGGAGCCCAGTACCAGCGCGACACGTTTTTTTTTCATCCAGCGTCCTCCCGACAAGGTTCCACAATGCACCCATCGCCGGGCAGGCTCAATCGCCGAAGTCGTTGAGTGCGCCGGTGACGTCGTTTTTTCGCTACTGCATGGCCCTTCAGCGCTATCCTTCTCAGTTGCGCGGTTTCACCCGCCGGCAAGGCACTTTTTCGTAGCCCGGCCGTCTTACCTGCAAGACTGTTGACCTATTTGAGGTGTGAGTGATGAAAGCCTGGATCTGTGTGCCGTTGATGGCTCTGGCATTGGCCGGTTGCGCCGGTAAAACCGCTTACCGCGACAGCTGCGGCAGCCAGCTCGACGCGGCTTGGCATGAGCTGGATCTGGCCAAGGCCGAAGGCTTTGCCGGCACTGTCAGCTACTCCAAAGCGTTGTCGCTGCTGACCGCGGCGAAGACCCAGCAGCAATTCGAAGGGTTCGAAGGCTGCAGCAACAAAGCCGAGAAAGCGCGCTTCTACATTCGCGAATCCCGCGCTGGCCGCTAAGCTGCTGACGTGAAGCAAGGACGCTGCTTTGACTGAGCGGCAAAATGAACCTTGAAGCCATTTGAATCAGGAGCAAGTGATGTCTGCGTTGGTTGACCGGTTGGTGGCTCATGTCCTGAGTCTGGAAGTGCGCCTGCTGGCCTGTCAGGCACGGCTCACTGCACGGACCGACCCCGAGGCGCTACATGATCTGCGCACCACGGTGCGGCGCTTGCGCAGTCTGTTGCGGCCATTGCGCGGTCTGCCCGGTGTCGAACAACTGGAAGATGCCGCTTCGGCGGTCGGCCAATTGACCACGCCGTGGCGTGATCGCGAGGTGCTCGCGGCGTATCTGCTCCTGCATGATCAGCCTGAGGCCGCGCAACGGCGTATGGCGCAGATGGCCGAGGCTTATCCGGCGCTGGCGGCGAGCGCCGAGGTGGCTTCGCTGCTGATGATTCTCGACGCTTTCCCGCGATTTCTGCGTGCGTCTCAGCGTCAGGGCTTGCTCAAGGGCTTGGACAAACGCATCGAAAAACGCTTGGGCAAGCAATGGCAGAAACTCGACGAGGCGCTGCACGATCCCGCTCACGACCGTCATCGCCTGCGTTTGCTGATCAAACGCGTGCGCTACGGCATCGAAGCCTATCCCGAACTCGACCGCTTGCCCGAGGCGGCGCTGGCTCGCCTCAAGTCTGCCCAAGGCGCGCTGGGCGACTGGCACGATTGCTGGCAGTGGCTGGCGAAGGCTGAGCTTGAGGCGGATCTGCAGCCCTGTGTCGCCACTTGGCAGGCGACCATGATCAAAGCCGAAAGCAAGGCAGATCGCGTGCTGGAAAAACTCAGTTCAGCCTGTTTCAAATAATCCTGAAATCACCACATCCCCTTGTGGGAGCGAGCTTGCTCGCGAATGCATTCTGTCAGGCGGTACATTCTTGCCTGACACACCACTTTCGCGAGCAAGCTCGCTCCCACAGGGTGTTGTGTGTGTCGGTTAGCCCGGTAAGGCCTTTCTGTCAGCCCATTTGACCGGAATAGACGCTGCGGCGCTCTGCAGCTCTGGTTAAGATCCCTGCATTCCTTTCTTGTTTTCTGAGGTTGCCATGCGCTTTAGCGATCTGCTCGAGGCGGTCCGCCGCCAACCGGAACTGACGATCCCTGCCGAATGGGGCCAAGGCCGTGCCAGTTTCGGTGGTCTGGTGGCCGCGCTGCAATACGAAGCCATGCGCGCGAAAGTCCCGGCGGATCGCCCGGTGCGTTCGCTGGCGATCACCTTTGTCGGCCCTGTCGAACCTGAAGTCCCGGTGAGTTTCGAAGTCGATGTACTGCGCGAAGGCAAGGCCGTCAGCCAGGTCATGGGCCGGGCGCTGCAGAATGGTCAGGTGGTAACGATCGTTCAAGGCAGCTTCGGTGCGTCGCGGCCGTCGGAGGTGGCAGTCGAAGCCTATCCGGCGCCATCAATGAAGCACTGGGATGAATGCCAGGAGTTGCCTTACATCAAAGGCGTGACCCCAGAATTCATGCGCCATCTGGCGATGCGCTGGAGCGTCGGCGGCATGCCGTTCACTGGCACTCAATCGCGGCTGATGGGCGGCTGGGTGCGGTTACGCGGAGATGTCAAAGAAGAACCGGTCAATGAGGCGCATCTGCTGGCCCTGGTGGACGCGTGGCCGCCCGCGCTGTTGCCATATCTGAAGAAGCCGGCACCGGGTAGCACGCTGACCTGGACCATCGAATTCGTGCAGCCGCTGCACGATTTGAGCACGCTGGACTGGTGCCAATATCTGGCCGATATCGAATACGCCGCCGACGGCTACGGCCATGTCGCCGCCAAGCTGTGGAGCGCAGAAGGAGAGTTGATTGCCATGAGTCGCCAGACCGTTACGATTTTCGCCTGACTCAATGCCGACGGTGGCGTTCACGCCAGGCGCGCCACCAGCCGCCACTCAGAAAGAAGCGCGGAAAGGTCAGAAACTGCTCGACCAGTAAACGCGAGACGGCATCTTTACGATCGCTGAACGGCTCGGAGGCTTGCGCCTCCAGGCTGTGGCCGTGACGCTGCAAACCCAGCGCCGCGATGATGCCGATCACGCCGATAGCCACACTGGCCAGACTCAGGCTGAACACCCCGGAGACGATCAGTAGAAACGCGACGATAAACAACGGCACGGCAATCAGGTGCAGCACCAGATTGGTCGGGTGCTGGTGATTGCCCGGGTACGCGCGCCATTGCCACGCGGGAAGGTTGGGGTGACGTTTGCCCATGTTTTCTACTCCTCGATCCTTGTTGAACATATGGTTGAAGAATAGGCCTGGGCACGGAGGGCGGCGAATCAAGGTTGGCTATTGAAGTGATAGGCGTCATCGCAAGATTCGATGTTGCCGGGGCTGACGCTTTCGCGAGCAGGCTCGCTCCCACATTGGATCGGTGCGCACACAAATCCCCTTGTGGGAGCGAGCTTGCTCGCGAAGGGGGCATCAGAGTTTCAGTTGACCGATCGCCTTGCTCAATTCCCCGGCCAACGTCGCCAGTTCATTACTCGTGGTCGCCGAATCCACAGTCTGCTGCACCGTGTTCTCGGTCACATCACGAATGCTCACCACCGCCCGGTTCATCTCTTCCGCGACCTGGCTCTGCTGCTCCGCCGCCACGGCAATCTGCGTGTTGCTCTCACGCATCTGCGCCACCGCGCCGGTGATTTCCGCCAGCGCCGCACCGGCCTCTTGCGCTTGCTGCACGCAGTCGTCGGCCTTGTACGAACTTTCCTGCATGAAATCCACCGCATCGCGAGTGCCAGCCTGCAAGGCCGAGACCATCGTGGTGATCTCGTCGGTCGAGGTCTGCACGCGTTTGGCGAGGTTACGCACTTCATCGGCGACCACGGCAAAGCCGCGGCCCATCTCCCCAGCGCGGGCCGCCTCGATGGCGGCGTTCAGTGCCAACAGGTTGGTTTGCTCGGCAATGCTGTGAATCACGCTGACCACGCCGTTGATCTTCTGGCTGTCCTCGGCCAGTCGTTGAATCATCTCGGCCGTCTGCTGCACTCCGCTGGAGAGTCCGGCAATCGACTGCTGCACCCGCGCGACCACTTGCTGACCGCTGCCGGCGAGGCCATCGGCGGTCTGCGACAGGTCGCGGGTGGCGCCGGCGTGCTGGGCGATGTGGTAAACGGTGGCGGTCATTTCGTTGATCGCGGTGGCGGCCTGATCGGTTTCGCTCTGCTGGCCGAGCATGCCGTGGCGCACTTCGTTCATGCTCGACGCTAGCCGTGCCGCGCCGACATCCAGTTGCCGCGCGGTGTTGGCGACGGTCGTCACAACGCGCTGGTAACCGGCCTGCATCGCGTTAAACGCATTGGCCATCTGCCCGACTTCGTCTTTACCGGCCAGCGGCACTCGGGCCGAGAGATCGCCGCTTTTCTCGACGTGAAGCATCACGTCTTTCAAGGTGTTGAGCTGGCTGAGCAGGAAGCGGATCAACAGTTGCGAGGCGCACAGCATGGCGAACATCAGGATGAACACCGCCACCGCGTAGTTGGCGAAACGCTCGCTGAACACTTGGCTCAGGCTCGGACCATAGGCAATCACCGCGACCTGTTGACCATCGGCGCGGCTGAACACTTCGGCGCCCATCAACGGATTTTCGCCGAACAGCGGCATATGATTGATGTCGTTCCAGCCGTTGCTTTCAGTGATTTCCAGCAAGGGTTGATCGTTCAGGCGCGGTGCTCCGCCGCGTTTGAAGGTCAACACCTGATCGGCTTTGGGCAATGGCTGACCGACCGGCCAGGCTTTAAGCAGTTGTGCCTGGGCTTGCGCCGAGGCCTGTGATGCGTGACTGCGCGCCTGTTGTTCGAGCTGCACGGCGTACAGCACCAGCAGCAGGGTGGTGACGAAGGCGACCGCATTGACCGCCCAGAATTTGTATTTCAGCGAGATATTGCTAAGCCAGGCACCCATGGAGGTCTTCTCTGATAGCGGAAACAGTTTTGGCAAGGTGCCATTATTGTGCCGCTATGCGGATCTGCGGATCTTGATATGAGTCAACAGACCGCACGGTCCCGCCCTTGTAGGAGTGAGCCTGCTCGCGATGACGGTGTGTCAGTCACCTCAATGTTGAATGAGCTGCCGCCATCGCGAGCAGGCTCACTCCTACAGAGGAAATTGGGGTGTGTCAGGAAAGGGTGGGGAGGTTGTAGAACGCGCGGGCGCACGCGGTGGTGTGCGCCGCCAGATCTTCCTCGGTTTCGCCACGATGCAGCGCCACTTCACGCAGCACTTCAGTCAGATACGCCGGCTCATTGCAACCGTTTTTCGGCTTCGGGCGCAGCGTGCGCGGCAGCAAATAAGGCGCGTCACTTTCCAGCATCAAGCGCCCGCGTTTGATCTCTTTCACCAGCGGATGCAAATGCGTGCCTCGGCGCTCATCACAGATCCAGCCGGTGATGCCGATGTGCAGATCCAGGTCGAGATAGCTGAACAAGGCTTTTTGCTCGCCGGTGAAGCAATGCACCACAGCGGCGGGTAATTGATCGCGGAAGTCTCTGAGGATTTCCAGCAGGCGCTGGCTGGCATCACGCTCGTGCAGGAACACTGGCATTTGCAGTTCAACGGCTAGCGCCAAGTGTTCCTCAAGGACTTTTTCCTGCTGTGGGCGCGGCGAGAAATCACGGTTGAAATCCAGCCCGCATTCACCCACGGCTACCACGTTTTTCTCCTGCAGCAGACTGCGCAAACGGCTTGCGCTATCAACGTTCCAGTCACTGGCCGAATGCGGATGAATACCGGCGGTGGCGAACAGGCGCTGGCCGCTTTCATCGAGTTGCTGGCACAGCTCCAGGGCTTGCTCGCTGCCCTCGACGCTGGTGCCGGTCAGCACCAGTTGGCACACGCCCGCGGCATAGGCGCGCTCGAGTACGGCCTGATGTTTGTCGGCGAAACTGGGGTTGGTCAGGTTGACGCCGATATCGATGAGTTGCATGGTTGCTACCTCGGGCCGAAGGCCGGAAAGCATACCAGAGCTGTAGATTCATAAGAAAAGCCAAGAACTACAACGAGTTATAGCTGTCTGTTGATGCCGCGACGCAGACCGGTTTGGTAGAAGTGCCATTACTGTGCCAGTCTCTCGCACGTTGCCAGCGCTCATGGCGCTCTGTTTTCGTCGGTGATTTCGACGTTTTAACGATGAAATCGCCCCGTATTCTTTCCGGAGAGTGGATGGTTCGTCCCTCGGTTTTGCTCCTGTTGTGTGGCTCGCTGCTACTGCCGATGACGGCGGTTGCGCGCCTGCCCGGGCCGCTGCAAGCCGTGCCGGCGGCCAAGGTGCGCGACTTGTCCGAGATTCGTAGCAGCCGCGTGTTGCGGGTGCTGGTCAATCAGAGCCGCAACAGCTCCGGCGAAGTCCAGGGCCAGGCCATCGGCGTCGAATACCATCGCCTGCGCGCCTTCGAGCAATACCTCAACGGCCATGCCCGCGATGGTCAGGAAATCACCCTCAAGATCATTCCCAAAGCCAAGGACCAACTGCTCGGCGCCTTGCAGCGGGGCGAGGGTGATCTGGTCGCGCCGGGCGAATTGCTCGATTTGCAAGCGGGCTTCGCGGTCGCCAGTAGCGAACCGATTGCCAGCAATGTGCCGCTGGTGCTGGTCGGGATCAAGGGCGAGCGGCGCTACACCAAGGTCGAGCAGCTTTCCGGCAAAACCCTGGCGTTGCCGACCGGCAGTGCGGCGGGGGAGGCGGTCAGTCAGCTCAATCAGAAACTGGCGTTGCACAAATTGGCGCCGATCAAGATCGAATGGGTCGATCCGACCCTGGCGGTCGAAGACGTGCTGGAGATGGTTCAGGGTGGCATTTTCCACCTGACCATCGTCGAGCAACCTATCGCTGAGCGTTGGGGCAAGATCCTGCCGAAGCTGCGTTTTGACCGGCAACTGATAATCAGTGAGCCGGGCGAGGAGTACTGGTTCGTACGCCGCGATGCCTCGATGTTGCGCGCGAGCATCGATCGCTTTCTCGGCGGTTACAAGAAGCCATCCAATGAAGATGCGGCGTTTTTGCGCATCTATCGGCGTCTCTATCAAGTCCACTATCCCTTGGCCAAGGCTGATCGCCAGCGCCTGGAAAAACTGCGCCCGACCCTGCAAAAGCATGCCGACGCGCAGAACATGGACTGGCTGAATCTGGCCGCACTGGCGTTTAAGGAGTCACGCCTGCAACCCAATGCCCGCAGCGGCAGTGGTCCGACCGGGCTGATGCAGATCACGCCTTCTGCCGCTCAGCGAGTCGGCGTGAACAACATTCAAAATCTCGATGCGAATGTGCAGGCCGGGGCCAAGTACCTGGCGATGATCCGCCGCAAGTTCTTCAACAGTCCCAAGCTCAATGAACGTGAACGCATGGCTTTCACGTTGGCGGCCTACAACATCGGCCCCGAGCGCGTGCAGGGCATGCGCGCTGAAGCCCGGCGGCGTGGACTGAACCCCAATCAGTGGTTCTTCCAGGTCGAACGCATTGCCATGGAGCAGGTAGGAATGGGGCCGGTCAGCTATGTTAATAGCGTGAACAAGTATTACTTGGCGTTCGACCGGGAGCGGGAGTCGTTGGAGCCCGGGGCGCAAAAAGTCGTCTCACGGAAATGATCTAATAAACTGATTGTTATGGCGGAATATTTGCGCTTTTAACATGAAATTTATTGATTAATATAGCGGCCAACCAACACACATAACTTCTCGCAAAAACAAGGAACGCCCCATGAGCTCTCTGATCAACAAAGTACTGTTCACCCGCGCTGGCTATGGTCTGACCATCCTGCGCATTGCTGTCGGCGTAATCTTTGCGGCTCACGGTTCGCAAAAACTTTTCGGTCTGTTTGGTGGTTACGGTTTGGCGGGCACCGCGCAGTACATGGACAGCATCGGTCTGCACCCGGGCTACCTGATGGCCACATTGGCGGGCGGTACTGAGTTCTTCGCTGGCCTGGCGTTGATCATTGGCCTGCTGGTGCGTCCGGCAGCATTGGGTCTGACCTTTCTGTCGCTGGTGGCGATCTTCACCGTTCACATCAGCAACGGTCTGTTTATGGCCAACAACGGTTACGAGTTCGCCCTGGCTCTGCTCGGTGGCAGCCTCGCCGTCCTGATCGAAGGCGCCGGCAAGCTCTCGGTGGACCGCGCCATCGCCGGTTAAGCGCTCTGGCTCAAGGAACAGGCCCGCATTGTGCGGGCCTTTTTTGTTGCGGCTGATTCTTGACACTGATCGGTCACGTTCTCTAGGATGTTGCCCATGCGCCGATTTAAACAGCTACTTGCGGGGCGCCAGGTGACTTCAAAAGTTGCCGTCAGAAGCCGGAACAGGGCTTCGAAATACCGCTAAAGCGCTGGTTCGGTGTTGCCTCTCACCTGCCATGCAGACTTTTGAGGCAGAGACACGACACGATGAATGCACTACGCCCTCCAGCACGTCCCGCGCCGATCACTGCGCATATCACTCAACGCAACCCGAAAATTCTCCTTGGCGGCAAACATCAGCCAACGCTGCTGCGTTATCTCGATGGCTGGCCACGGCGCAGTGGCGGTCCTGCCGCGTTCCTGATCCAGTTCGTTGAAGACGGCGAGTCGCTGTCACGTTTTGCCAGTGACAGTTTTGATCTGGCGGTGATTCAGACGCCGAGCGCTGAAGATGCGCCGGAGATGATCAAGCAACTGGTGCGCGTTGCGCGGCAGGGCCTGATCACCCGCCGCTGATTCGCTTTACGGATAGTCGATGGCGACGATGTAAACGAACTGCTCGCCGGTCGGCGTCTGCACCCGGACTTCAGCATCCAGCGCCTTGCCGATCAAGGCGCGGGCCAGTGGCGAGTCGATGCTGATCAGGCCCAGTTTCAGATCCAGTTCATCGGGGCCGACGATGCGGTAGCGCGATTGCTTGCCGTCTTCGTCCTCGATGGTCACCCAGGCGCCGAAGTAGACTTTGTTCGGATCGCTGGGTTTTTCACTGACGACTTTCAACGCTTCCAGACGTTTGGTGAGAAAGCGTACGCGACTGTCGATCTCGCGCAGCATCTTCTTGCCATAGGTGTACTCGGCGTTCTCCGAACGATCGCCCTGAGCCGCGGCCTCGCTGACCGATTGCGTCACTTGCGGGCGGCGCACATGCCACAACTCATGGAATTCGGCGCGCATCCGCGCTTCACCTTCAGGGGTGATCAGCGCGGTGCCGGCGGTGCGGGGAGGGCGATAACGGCTCATGGCAACTTCTTTTGATTAAGACCGCTTGAGTCTATCAACCCTCACGCAACACTGTCAGTGGACTTGCGTTGAGTGCCCGACGCGTACCGAATACACCGGCACCACCAATCAACGCCGCGCCAATCAACGGCAGCACCAGCAACCACGGATGCGGATGCCACGGCAGATCGAACGCGTAGCGATACAACACCAGACTCACCACTTCCGAGCCGATCGCGGCGAGTAATCCGCTGACTGCACCGAGCAGGCCGAATTCGATGCGCCGCGCCTTGATCAGCAACTGCCGCTCCGCGCCCAATGCACGCAACAGTGCACCTTGGCGGATACGTTCATCCAGCGTTGCCTGCAAACCGGAAAACAGCACGGCCATACCCGCCGCCAACACAAACAACAACACATATTCGACCGCCAAAGTGACTTGGGCGAGGATGCTGCGCAGTTGTTCCAGCAGGGCCTCGACCTGAAGAATGGTCACCGCCGGGAATGCGCGCGACAGTTCGACGATCTGCTGATCATGGCCGGGGGCCAGATAGAAGCTGGTCAGGTAAGTCGCCGGCAGATCCTTCAAGGTGCCGGGCTGGAAGATCATGAAGAAGTTCGGCTGGAAGTTGTCCCAGTTGATCTCGCGCAGGCTGGTGACCTTCGCTTCACGGTTGACCCCGCCGACACTGAACACCATGTGATCGCCGAGTTTGAGCTTGAGGCTTTCGGCGACTTTGCCTTCCACCGATACGCCGGGAACACCGTCGGTTGGCTGATCTTTCCACCACTCACCGGCAGTGAGCTTGTTCCCCGCCGGCAAATCCGCCGCCCAGGTCAGGCTCAAGTCGCGCTGCACAGCGCGATCGCCTGCCGAATCCTTGCTGACGATTTGCTGCACAGCTTCGCCGTTGATGCTGATCAATCGGCCGGGTACGACCGGATAAAGAGGTGCGGCTTGCGCGGACACTTTTATCAGGTGATCGGTGAAAGCCTGTTTATCTGCCGGCAGAATATTCAGGGCGAAGTAGTTCGGCGCGTTTTTCGGCAACTGGTTTTGCCAGGTGTCGAGCAATTCGCCGCGCAGCAGGGCGATCAAGGCCATCGACAGCAGAATCAGGCCGAAGGCCAGCGACTGACCGGCCGCTGCCAACGGATGCCGCAGCAACTGGCCCAGGCCCAAGCGCCATGGCAGCGAAGCACGGGCGAGCATCCGCCGCAGGCTTTGCAGCAGCAACAACAGCAAACCGCCCAATACCAACGCGGCGACCACGCCACCGCCGAGCAAGGCGAATGTCAGCAGCAGATCGAGGCTCAGGCGCCACATGATCAGGCCGAGGGCGCCTAATGCTGCGCCGTAAACCATCCAGGTGCTCGACGGAATCGGCAGCATGTCGCGGCGCAATACACGCAGCGGCGGCACACGACCCAATGCGGCCAGTGGCGGCAATGCGAAACCGGCCAAGGCGACCAGCCCGGTGCCGATCCCGGCAATGGCAGGAAACACACCGCCCGGTGGAACATCGCTTGGCAGCAAATCATGCAGCAGTGCGAACAGACCCAGTTGCGCGAGCCAGCCGAGCAGCGCACCGCTGAGTGCGGCGAACAGCCCGAGTACAGTCAACTGCAGACTGAACAGCACCATGGTTTCCCGCCGCGACAGACCGAGGCAGCGCAGCAAGGCACTGGCGTCGAAACGGCGACTGGCGAAACGGTTGGCCGACAATGCCACCGCCACTCCGGCCAACAAGACGGCGACCAGACTGGCCATATTCAAATAGCGCTCGGCCTTACCGAGTGCACCGCCGATCTGCCGGTTGCCATCGCGGGCGTCCTGAATCCGCTGATTCGCGGCGAGCCCGGGTTTGATCAGTTGTCGATAAGTTTCCAGCGCCTGCGGTTCACCGCGCCACAGCTCGCGGTAACTCACGCGGCTGCCGGGTTGCACCACGCCGGTGGCCGCGAGGTCGTCGAGGTTGATCATGACTCGCGGCGTGAGGCTATAGAAGTTGCCGGCGCGATCCGGTTCATACGTCAGTACTCGGGCCAGTTTCAACGTCTTCATGCCGACATCGATGCTGTCGCCAATTTTCAGATCCAGTGCAGTCAGCAGGCGTGCCTCGACCCAGGCTTCGCCGGGTTGCGGTTCGCCGCCAGATTCTTCGGTGGCGAACGGCGCGGGTGCGCTCTTCAGTTCGCCGCGCAACGGATAGGCACGGTCGACGGCTTTGATACTCGACAACTGAATGCCATTGTCGGTGGCGATGACGCTGGAGAATTCCACCACTTGCGCATGCTTCAGACGCAGCTCGGTGCCACTCCTGATCTGTTCTTCACGGGCTGGCGAGCTGCCCTCCAGCACCAGATCGGCACCGAGAAATTCGGTCGCGCGCAGCATCATGGCGCCGTTGAGGCGGGCGCCGAAATAACCGATGGCGGTACTCGCCGCCACCGCCACCACCAGCGCGAAGAACAACACACGCAATTCCCCGGCGCGGGCATCGCGCATGAGTTGGCGTATGGCGAGACTGAACAGACGCAACAGCGGCAAACGTGCCATCAAGGCTCCAGAGGGGCGACCAACAGCCCGGCTTCAAGACGGATCAGGCGCCGGCAGCGATGGGCCAGGCGTTCGTCGTGTGTCACCAGAACCAGGGTGGTGCCGCGTTCCTTGTTCAATTCGAAGAGCAAGTCGCTGATGCGCTCGCCGGTGTGGCTGTCGAGGTTGCCGGTCGGTTCATCGGCGAACAGCACGTCAGGCTCGGCTGCGAAGGCGCGGGCAATGGCCACACGTTGCTGCTCGCCACCGGAGAGCTGGCGCGGCGAGTGCGTCAGGCGCTGGCCGAGACCGACGCGCTGGAGCAATTCGGTGGCCCGTTCACGCGCATCTTTGCGGCCGTCGAGTTCCAGCGGCAGCATGACGTTTTCCAGTGCGTTGAGGCTATCGAGCAACTGAAAGGACTGGAAGACGAAGCCGACATGCTCGGCACGAATGCGTGCACGCTGGTCTTCGTCGAGATTGCTCAGGCCCTGGCCGGCGAGGATGACTTCGCCGCTGCTCGGCAAGTCGAGGCCGGCGAGCAGGCCGAGGAGGGTGGATTTGCCCGAACCGGACGCGCCGACGATGGCGAGGCTGTCGCCCTTGTTCAGTTCCAGGCTGAGTTCGTGCAGGATAGTCAGTTCACCTTCCGCGCTGGGAACCACTTTGCTGAGGTTCTTCGCGGTGAGAATGCTTGCGCCCATGGAGAATCCGATGCGTGTGTGGTTTTTGAGTGCTGGCCTGGCCTTGATGTGCATGGCCCAGAACGCAGCGGCGGGTACTGTCCTGATCGTTGGCGATAGTATCAGCGCCGGTTTCGGACTGGATACCCGCTTGGGATGGGTGTCGTTGCTCGAACAACGGCTCAAACAGGAGGGTTTCGACGACAAAGTGGTCAATGCCTCCATCAGCGGCGACACCAGCGCCGGAGGCCAGGCACGGCTGCCGGCGCTGCTTGCAGAGCATAAGCCGGAACTGGTGATCCTCGAACTGGGTGGCAACGATGGCTTGCGTGGAATGCCGCCAACTCAATTGCAACAAAATCTTGCCTCGATGATCGACAGCTCGCGTCAGAGCGGGGCCAAGGTGCTGCTGCTCGGCATGCAACTGCCGCCCAATTACGGCAAGCGTTACACCGATGCCTTCGCCGAGGTCTACGGCAAACTCGCCAACGATAAAAAGATCCCCCTGGTACCGTTTTTCCTCGACGGTGTGGGCGGTCATCCGGACCTGATGCAGGCCGATGGTCTGCACCCGGCAGCCGGGGCTCAGGGCAAGTTGCTGGAAAATGTCTGGCCGACGCTAAAACCGCTGTTATGAGGCTTTTCTAAGGACAGGCTTTCGGCTAATGTGGCGCCCCCCTTATCTGGAGCCCCCGATGTCGCGTTCTGCCTGGTCCCTGTTTGCCTACCAACTGATCGAGCCTGACGAACAGCTGGATCTGTTCGCCTGCCAGGAAGTGCGGGTGCATCTGGTGACCCGTCAACTCGAACTCGGTGGTTCGGCTGATCGCACCCTGTGCGGCAGCTTGCTGCCGGCGCAACCGCGCTGGTCGAGCGTTGATCGCCGGGTGTTTCAGGATCAGCGCCTGTGCTCGCTGTGCCGGGCGATTCTGGAATCGCAGAAGCGCGGCACCTCGCCGATCTGGCCGGAGCTGCGTTTCGAGCTCTGATTCTGTGGGAGCCGAGCTTGCTCGCGAAGAGGCCAAGTCAGTTAACATTTTTGGCGACTGACCCACCGCTTTCGCGAGCAAGCTCGCTCCCACCTGGAACACCTTGTCGCCTGCAATGGGGTGATCTCCCCGAATATTCAAAGTGCGGTGTACAATCGCGCTCTTATACCCTTGTTGATCATGCGAAGGATTTTCCGGATGTTGCCGCGCTTTCCTGCCGTCACCCGCTGCCTGTCACTTGCCGCCCTGTGTGTGGCCGGTCCCGTTGCTGCATTGGAGTTTCCCCTGCCACCACCCGGTGAAGACATCATCGGTCAGGTGCAGGTGATCAAAGCCAAGTACGAAGATACCTTCGCCGATCTGGGCACGAAGTACGATCTGGGCTACTCGGAGATGGTCGCGGCCAACCCGGGCGTCGATGCCTGGTTGCCGGGTGCCGGCACTGAAATCGTCTTGCCGACCCGCTTCATTCTGCCGCCGGGCCCGCGCGAAGGCATCGTTATCAACCTTGCCGAATACCGCCTCTACTACTTCCCGAAAGGCCGCAACGTGGTGTACACGTTCCCGCTGGGTATCGGTCGTGAGGGTTGGGGCTCGCCAATCGCCCACACCTCGATCATCGCCAAAACGCCAAACCCGACCTGGACGCCTCCAGCGTCGATCAAGGCTGAACACGCCGCAGACGGTGATCCGCTGCCAAACGTAGTGCCGGCCGGCCCAGACAACCCGTTGGGCCCGTTCAAGTTCACCCTGGGTACGCCGGGTTACCTGATCCACGGTTCGAACAAGAAATTCGGTATCGGCATGCGCACCAGTCACGGCTGCTTCCGCATGTTCAACAATAACGTGCTGGAAATGGCCAGCATGGTGCCGGTAGGCACGTCGGTGCGTATCCTCAACGATGCCTACAAGTTCGGCAGCAGTGGCGGCAAGGTTTATCTGGAAGCGCACACGCCGATCGACGACAAGGGCAACCCGTCGGTGGTCGACAAGCACACTGCGGTGATCAACGCGATGCTCAAGCGTGAAGACGTCACCAGCAACCTGCGGGTGAACTGGGATGTGGTGCGTGATGTGGTCGCGGCCGAAGATGGCCTGCCAACGGAAATCGGCACGCCGAGTGCCTCGGCCCCGATGGTTTCGAGTACACCGATCGACTTGCAGCAGTAAGTCGAGGTTAAAGGCCCGCCGATGCGTACAGCGCCGGCGGGTTTTTTATTGCCCGGGCAAAAGCATCGGGCACAAAAAAGCCGACCCGAAAAATCGGGTCGGCTCGATAACAACCCCGAAGGATTATTACTTGCGGCTAGCTTTGTCCAGCATGCGCAGAGCACGCTCGTTAGCTTCGTCAGCAGTCTGTTGTGCTTTTTGAGCAGCAGCCAGAGCTTCATCAGCTTTACGGTAAGCTTCGTCTGCACGAGCCTGGGAGCGAGCAGCTGCGTCTTCAGTAGCGGTCAGACGTGCTTCGGTTTCTTTCGATGCGCTGCTGCAACCGGTAGCCAGAACTGCGGCCAGAGCCAGAGCAGAGAATTTCAGAACGTTGTTCATCGTGTTCCCCTTCAAGGACTTTCAATTAAGTGGCTGTCTCCTCACGATTGAGGAAATAGCCGGCGTACATACTACCCATTACTTGTAGTAAGTAAACTGACGTAAGGCAAGAAGCAAAAAAAATTGTAGGCGTTGATTCTTTTTCGAGCAACTTTTAACTGCGCTGTTTAAAAAATATACAGCTACAAGCCCCGAGCTGAGCGAGTTAATGAGAAAAAGTTCCCGTTGCCACGTGCTGTTTTTGCAGTCTTGGCTAAAGTCTTTCTAGATGAATACGTCGACACTTTTGTTCCGAATTTGCGTGCTGCTTCGCTTATCTTTGTCCATGTTGAGGTGACTTTAAAAAACGCTGCACGTCTTAAGTCTCAACATCCGGCAATGTTCAGGTGACCGGTTTGGCAAGATCTTCTTCCAGGCCCACCCTGCGTCCATCGGAGCAACCCCCGTCAACCCGCTTGATGACGAGCGTACCTTGAGCATTTTTGCCAATGGTGCCTACTATTTATCAGGTGCCAGGTTGCGCGAGATCGGTGTGGCTCTTCTCGGTGTCCATCAGGCACGGGGTGGCGTAGATGTTCCTTCGCCGGAAAAACATCGGTAAGGTAGGGGTCAGAATTCAAGACCCGCGAGGAGTAGTGATGAGCGAGGCGTTGTCCATCCACCATGACCAGGCTGGTCATCAGTTCGAGACCAATGTGGACGGTCATCGTGCCTACCTGACCTATATGGATCTGGGGAAACAGACCCTGGATATCTATCGCACGTTTGTGCCCAACGCCCTGCGTGGCCGTGGCATTGCCGCAGCGCTGACCGAAAGCGCGCTGCAGTACGCCGAAGAAATGGGCTACACGGTGATCCCGTCTTGCTCCTACGTCGAGCGCTACATGGAGCGTCATCAGCGCCGCGCCGCCAAGATCTGAATCGCACACACAAAAACGCCGGGCATTGCCCGGCGTTTTTTTATGCCTGTAAAACGCGTATCAGCTGCGCTGGCGTTTTGGCAGAACATCCTTGAGCTTGGCGTGCATGCTGCGCAGGGTGTTCTCGGTAGCGGACCAGTCGATGCAGGCATCGGTGATCGACACGCCGTATTGCAGGTCGGCGAGGTCTTTCGGAATCGCCTGGCAGCCCCAGTTCAGGTGACTTTCGACCATCAGGCCGATGATCGACTGGTTGCCTTCGAGGATCTGGTTGGCGACGTTCTCCATCACCAGCGGTTGCAGGGCCGGATCCTTGTTGGAGTTGGCGTGGCTGCAGTCGACCATGATGTTCGGCTTGATCTTCGCTTTGTTCAGCGCCTGCTCGCACAGGGCAACGCTGACCGAATCATAGTTCGGCTTGCCGTTACCACCGCGCAGCACCACGTGACCGTAGGCATTGCCTTTGGTGGTGACGATCGACACGCCACCTTCCTGGTTGATGCCGAGGAAGCGGTGCGGGCTGGACACCGACTGCAAGGCGTTGATCGCCACAGTCAGACCGCCGTCGGTGCCGTTCTTGAAGCCGACGGCCGAGGACAGGCCGGAAGCCATCTCACGGTGAGTCTGCGATTCAGTGGTACGTGCGCCGATGGCCGACCAACTGATCAGGTCCTGCAGATACTGCGGGGAGATCGGGTCGAGGGCTTCGGTGGCGGTCGGCAGGCCTTTTTCGGCCAGATCCAGCAGCAACTGACGACCGATGTGCAGGCCGTCCTGAATCTTGAACGAGTCGTCCAGGTACGGATCGTTGATCAGGCCTTTCCAGCCCACGGTGGTCCGTGGTTTCTCGAAATACACGCGCATGACCAGGTATAGGGTGTCGGAGACTTCCGCAGCCAGCACCTTGAGGCGATCGGCGTATTCGTGGGCAGCCTTGATATCGTGGATCGAGCACGGGCCGATCACTACGAACAGACGGTGGTCGGTGCCATCAAGAATGTTGCGAATGACTTCGCGGCCCTTGGTGACGGTGCGCAGGGCAGCATCGCTCAGAGGAATATCACGCTTGAGCTGATCGGGAGTGATCAGGGTCTCGTTAGAGGCGACGTTTAGGTCGTTGATCGGTAAATCAGCCATCGTTTACTCGTCAGGTCACGGGTGCCGGCCGCCAGCGATCCCCGCGCGGCGGAGCACAGCAGATTTAAGCGCGTCGGGGAGCGGAACCTTAGCGCGTAAAGCGCCTGCTCGACAATGGGCATGTAACGGTTTAGAGAAGAGCGTCAGTCCAGTACTGGCTGGGCGAAAGCCTTGCGCACGCTGTCGTGGGAGAACTCGTCGGCGTGTTGCTCGACCCATTGCAGGGCCACCGCCTGAATTTCTTGCAGGTCATCGTGGGTGTCGTGCATGCGGCAGTAGCGCTCGATCTGACACACTTGCTCACCCATTCGCGCACTGAACAGCGTCTGCTCATCGGTAAACGCGATGCCCACCAGATAGCCTTTTTTGCGCCGCAGGCACCACGCCACGTAGCCCGGGTAACAAATGTCGGCATGCAGTGACGGCATGCGCACTTGCAGCGCCGTGCCATGGCGCCAGGCACGGTGGTAATTGCAAGCGATGCCGCCGAGGCTGATAGTGTGCAGCTGTTGCCTGGAAATACACTCAGGCTTGAGCAAGGTTAATTCAACCGGCACCTCGTCCGGATGAGGAATGAAACGTCCCATGAGCACAGACTCCCTGTGTCAGCCATTTGACATTGTTTCCCCCAGTATAGTGGTCGAATCCGAACTGACCGATTTCGACGCCGACCAACGGCTATTGGCGATGAGCGGCGTTTCGCTGGTGATTTTCACCAGCGTCGGCTGCGCCAGTTGCCGATATGCCCGCGAAGTGTTGCCGGCTATGGCGCTGGGGATTGATCGTCTGTGCTGGATCGATGCCGGCGACAACGGCGGGTTGGTCGAGCGCTATCAGGTCTTTCATTTACCGGCGTTGTTCGTGGTGCGCGACGGCGAGTTCTTTGGGGCATTGCACACGCGCCTGACGACCGATGCGTTGAACGCGGCGCTGGCGCAGGCACTGGGGCGAATTGCAGAGGAGTTGCCATGATGGGGGCAGTGAATAAACCGGTCGTAGGGATCATCGGCACCGGCGCAATTGGTGGTTTTTACGGTGTGATGCTGGCGCGCGCCGGTTTCGATGTGCACTTTTTGTTGCGCAGCGAGTTTTCGGCGGTGGCTGAGCGCGGTTTGCAAATCAACAGCGCGGTGCATGGCCCGCTGACATTGCATCCGGCGCAGGCCTATTCCGCCGCCGAAGACATGCCCAAGTGCGACTGGCTGTTAGTGGGGGCGAAGACTACCAGCAACGCCGGCCTGGCTCCGTCGATCATTCAAGCGGCCAAACCGGATGCGAAAGTGCTGGTGCTGCAAAACGGTCTCGACGTCGAAGACAGTTTGCGTGAGCTGCTTCCCGATTCCCTGCACCTATTGGGTGGCTTGTGCCTGATCTGCGTGCATCGCGAGGGGCCTGGACAAGTTACCCACCAAGCCTTGGGCGCGGTGAACGTCGGTTACCACAGTGGTCCGTTCAGCGCTGACGCTGCACGCATGGCGATCGTCGAGGAGGGAGCCGGGTTGTTCCGCGCCGCCGGAATCGATTCCCAGGCGATGGCCAATCTGCACCAGGCGCGCTGGCAGAAACTGGTGTGGAACATCCCCTACAATGGACTTTCGGTACTGCTCGGCGCCAGCACCACGCCGCTGATGGCAGACGCCGACAGCCGCATGCAGATCCAGGCGTTGATGGCCGAAGTGGTGCAGGGTGCCAAGGCCTGCGGCCAGGACATACCGCCGGGATACGCCGATTACCTGTTCATGATGACCGAGAAAATGCCCGACTACTGGCCGAGCATGTACCACGACTTTTTACATAAGCGACCGCTGGAGCTGGAGGCGATTTACGCTCGGCCACTGGCAGCGGCCAAAGCGGCGGGCTGTGAGCTGCCGCGCATCGAAGCGCTGTATCGTAATTTACGTTTTATCGACCGGCGCAACGTTTAGGTCGTTTTTTTTTGTGAGGGGCGGGGGAAGGCATGGCCAAGAACATCGATGACAAACTGGTGCTGGCGATTTCGTCGCGTGCCCTGTTCGACCTGAGCGAGAGCCACAAGGTCTACCTGTCGAGCGGTGTCGAAGCCTATCGGCAATACCAGATTGAGCATGAAGACGAAATCCTCGCACCTGGCGATGCTTTTCCGCTGGTGGAAAAACTCCTGAAACTCAACAGTCGCCTCGGCCGCGCGCGGGTCGAGGTGATTCTGGTCTCGCGCAACAGTGCCGACACCGGCCTGCGCGTATTCAACTCGATTCATCATTATGGTCTGGCGATTTCCCGCGCGGCGTTTGTTGGCGGGCGCAGTCCGTATCCGTATCTGAAAGCCTTTGGTTGCGACCTGTTTCTTTCGACCCATGCCGAAGATGTGCGCGCGGCGCTGGATGCCGGATTTGCAGCGGCGACGATTCTGTCCGGTGGTGCCAGTCGTGCGGCCAGTGACGAATTGCGCATCGCCTTCGACGGCGACGCAGTGATTTTTTCCGACGAGTCGGAACGCGTCTATCAGTCCGGCGGGCTCGAAGCGTTCCAGGCCAAGGAGCGTGAGTCGGCTCGCGAGCCGTTGCGCGGTGGGCCGTTCAAGGGCTTTCTGGCGGCGCTCAATCTGTTGCAGCGCGAGTTTCCCGATGACGATTGCCCGATCCGCACGGCGCTGGTCACTGCACGTTCGGCGCCGGCCCATGAGCGGGTGATCCGCACCTTGCGCGAGTGGGACATTCGTCTCGACGAGTCACTGTTTCTCGGTGGCCTGACCAAATCGGCGTTCCTTGAAGCCTTCGCCGCCGACGTGTTTTTCGACGATCAGGCCGGTCACTGCGAACTCGCCCGCGAAGTGGTCGCCACCGGTCACGTGCCTCACGGCATCAGCAATGAGCCGTCCATCTAAAGCCCTGTGCTTCAAGACGTTGCGTCGCCCGTCGTAGTCGCCAAGGCACTGCTAAGCTGAATCAAATCTCCGCCATGTTGGCACGCGAGGAGGTCATATGATTCGTTCGATGCTGTATGCCACTGACCTCGGTCTGTACGCACCGTTAGTGATGCAGCATGCCCTGGCGTTGGCGCGAACGTTCAATGCCGATCTGTACGTGGTGCACGCGGTGGAGCCGATGGGGCTGTTTGCCGAATCGGTGTTGCAGAGCTATCTCGACGAGCAGGCATTGAACGAATTTCATAGTCAGGGTCTGAAAACTGTCATTGCCAATATCGAGCAGCGGGTGCTGGACAGTTTTCGCGAAGAACTGGGGGATGAAGGCGAACAGGATCTGCAGCGCATTCGCGCCGTGCGCGTGCTGCAGGGCGATCCGTCGCAGGTGATTCTCGACCAGGTGCAGAAACTCTCCGTCGATCTGCTGATCGTAGGCAGTCATAGCCATGGGGTGGGCGCGGAAACGCCGTTGGGGCGCACGGCGGCGCGGGTCCTGCAATTGGCCAAGGTGCCGGTTTATCTGGTGCCGTTAGTGGAGCGGCGGCGGCGGGAGGATCGCTAAGGCAGGAATAATGGCGCTTTGATAAAAAAGTTCTAGATTTATTATTCAAACCATTAATATAGTTATATACCGTCGCTGATGCCCGTGGCGTCTACCTGCTTTGAGGGATTCATATGAAGCTTCAACAATTGCGCTACATCTGGGAAGTGGCGCACCACGACCTCAACGTTTCCGCTACAGCCCAAAGCCTTTACACCTCGCAACCGGGCATCAGTAAACAAATCCGCCTGCTGGAAGACGAACTCGGTGTCGAAGTGTTTGCCCGCAGCGGCAAACACCTGACCCGCGTGACCCCGGCCGGCGAGCGCATCATCACCACCGCCGGTGAGATTCTGCGCAAGGTCGAAAGCATCAAGCAGATCGCCCAGGAATTCTCCAACGAGAAGAAAGGCACCCTGTCGATCGCCACCACCCACACCCAGGCACGTTATGCACTGCCGCCGGTGATCAGCAATTTCATCAAGCAATACCCGGACGTGGCGCTGCACATGCACCAGGGTTCGCCGATGCAGATCGCCGAAATGGCCGCTGATGGCACTGTGGATTTTGCCATCGCCACCGAAGCGCTGGAGCTGTTCGGCGATCTGGTGATGATGCCGTGCTACCGCTGGAATCGTTGCGTGGTCGTCCCGCAGGGCCATCCGCTGACCAAGTTGCCAAAGCTGACTCTGGAAGCGCTGGCCGAATACCCGATCGTGACTTACGTGTTCGGCTTCACCGGCCGTTCGAAACTCGACGAAGCCTTCAGCCATCGCGGCCTGACGCCGAAAGTGGTGTTCACCGCCGCCGACGCCGACGTGATCAAGACTTACGTGCGTCTGGGTCTGGGCGTGGGCATCGTCGCTAAAATGGCAGTCGACACCAAGCTCGACAACGATCTGGTGGTGCTGGATGCCAGTGAATTGTTCGAATCGAGCGTGACCAAGATCGGTTTCCGTCGCGGCACTTTCCTGCGCGGCTTCATGTGCGACTTCATCGAGAAGTTCGCCCCGCATCTGACTCGCGAAGTCATGGCCAAAGCCATTCAGTGCCACAACAAGCAGGAACTGGAAGAGCTGTTCGACGGCGTCGAGCTACCCGTTCACTGATCAGTTGCCTCAGAGTACCTCGGTGACAGCAAACTGTTGCCGAGTGCCCGCCACCAGAATCTCCACCTCATCACCTTCGCACTTGCCCAGCAGACCTTTGCCCAGCGGCGAGCGCGGAGTGATGACGGTAATCGGCTGACCGACCACATCGACTTTCAGGCCTGCTGCATCCGGCGCCAGAAACAGCCATTGCTCGCGACCCTTTTCGTCCTCCAGGCCGAGCAGGGCACCGACTTCGATACCACGGTTTTCATCGTAGGCCCGCAGCGTCAGGTTCTGGCACAACGCCAAAGACTGACGGATTTCCTCGACCCGTTTTGCTTGCCCGGCTGCCAGATACGACGCTTCCAGACCCAGCGTGTCGTACTTGTTTTCGGCGATGTTTTCTTCGTGCGTTGCGGTTTCGTAAGCGGTTTGTGCGGCGCGCTCGGCGATGTCGAGGTCGATGCGCAGTTTGTCGAGAATCAGTTGGTGGACGATGTGCTTGTTCATGATCAATCGCAGAATTGCAAAACGTTGGCGCGGCTTTTCTCGCTCGGGGCCGTCTGATCCTGTTGCAGCCAGAACTGGCATTTCGGATTGGACAGATTACGCGTGCTGCCGCGTGCCTGATCCAGACGTGCCTGTTGTTCGTTCTTGCGCAGGTTTTCTTCGTATTGCTGGAACTGCGGGCTCGGCGGAGGAATGTCCGGTTGCACCTGCACGACCGGTGGATTGGCCAGTTGCTGCACCGCTTGCGCAACCGGTGCCAATTGCTCCTCGAGCAAAAAGTGCGACAGCAGCCAGCAGGTCAGCGCAATGGCGACAAAGCCCAGCCACATGCCCAAGGCAATGCTGCCGGTCAAATGCAGCGCGCTAAGCTGAACAGGCAACGGGCGACGCGGATTGGGGCGATAGGGCATGGCTGCCTCCTGGCGGATGATTGCGGGCAAGTGGCGATTGTCGCACGAAGATTAATCGCCGTCGGCTCTTCTGCGCGAGGTGATTTATGCGGACAATCGCAGCTTTTGCCAACGGGAGTCTTGAATGCCGCAATTGAAACCCCGCTGGGATATTTTCTGCACGGTGGTCGACAACTTTGGCGACATCGGCGTGACCTGGCGTCTGGCTCGGCAATTGGTGGCTGAGCATGGTTTGGCGGTGCGCTTGTGGGTCGATGATCTGCGCGCCTTCGAACGCATTTGCCCGGCGATTGATATCAACGCCGCACAGCAATCGCAACAAGGCGTTGAAGTGCGGCACTGGCCGGCTGACTGGGTGCACACAGAGGCGGCGGATGTGGTGATTGCAGCGTTCGCTTGTCAGTTGCCCACTGACTACATGGACGCGATGGCTGCGCGCGAGCAGCCGCCACTGTGGATGAACCTCGACTATCTCAGCGCCGAAGACTGGGTGATTGGTTGTCACGGCTTGCCGTCGGTCAAATACAAATCGGTGCAGAAGTTCTTTTTCTTTCCCGGATTCCAGCCAGGCACTGGCGGGCTGTTGCGTGAGCGCGGCTTGCTCGAGCAGCTTCGGCAGTTTCAACAGGATGCCGAAGCTCAACGGCAATTCCTGCAAGGTCTCGGGATCGATCCTGCGTCTGACGCCCAGCTGATTTCGTTGTTTGCCTACGAGAATGCCGGGCTGGCCAGTTGGCTGGACGTTTTGGCGGCGGACGCTGCGCCGACTCACCTGTTGGTGCCGGAAGGGCGGATTCTTGGCGACGTGGCGCGCTGGCTCGGGGTGGAAGCCCTGACGGTGGGCGAGATCAATGTGCGTCAGTCGTTGACCGTGCAGGTGTTGCCGTTCGTCCGTCAGGATCAATACGACCACTTGCTCTGGTGCTGTGATTTCAACGCGGTGCGTGGTGAGGACTCGTTTGTGCGGGCGCAGTGGGCGGGGCGGCCGATGCTCTGGCACATCTATCAGCAGGACGAAGACATCCATCTGGACAAGCTTGATGCCTTCCTCGCGCTTTACACAAAAGGTCTGTCATCGGCCGCTGCCGAGGCGATGAACGGTCTGTGGCGAGCCTGGAGCGCCGGTCAGCCTATCGGTGAACACTGGCTCGAAGTCCGCAATCATTGGCCAGAACTGCAGGAAAATGCCGAAGCGTGGTGTCTGGAACAAGGCTTGCAGGCCGATCTTGCCGCAGCGCTGGTACAGTTTTACCTAAATTGGATATGATACGCGGCCTAGATTTTTGTAAATCCCATCCAAATTCGGATATTCGCAATGAAAACTGGTAAAGAACTGAAACCCGGTACCGTGATCCGTCTCGAGAACGATCCTTGGCTGGTTCAGAAAGCTGAATTCACCAAGTCGGGCCGTAACAGCGCGATCATGAAGACCAAGCTGAAAAACCTGCTGACCGGTTACAAGACCGAGATCGTTTACAGCGCTGACGACAAACTGGACGACGTAATCCTCGACCGCAAAGAAGCGACCCTGTCCTTCATCAGCGGCGACACCTACACGTTCATGGACACCACTGACTACACCATGTACGAGCTGAACGCTGAAGACATCGAAGCTGTTCTGCCTTTCGTTGAAGAAGGCATGACCGATGTTTGCGAAGCGATCTTCTTCGAAGAGCGTCTGGTTTCCGTAGAGCTGCCGACCACCATCGTGCGCGTAGTTGACTACACCGAAGGTTCGGCTCGTGGCGACACTTCCGGCAAAGTCATGAAGCCAGCCAAGCTGGCCAACGGTACTGAGCTGCAAGTTGCTGACTTCATCGAAATCGGTGACAAGATCGAAATCGACACCCGCGAAGGCGGTTCCTACAAAGGCCGTGCTAAATAAGCACCGCTTTTTACGGAAAGAAAAAGCCCGGCCATTGAGCCGGGCTTTTTCGTGCCTGCGATTTCTCATTAACCACCGACTCCTGTGGGAGCGAGGCTGCTCGCGAATGCGGGACGTCATTCAATGAAATGTTGACTGACAGGACGCCTTCGCGAGCAGGCTCGCTCTCACAGGGGGTTTGTGTCCGGTTTCAGACGGTGGTGTGCAGACGTACATCGACGTTGCCACGGGTGGCGTTGGAGTACGGGCAAACCTGGTGAGCGGCGTCGACCAGCGCTTGCGCATCGGCTTGTTCCAGGCCTGGCAGGCTGATGTGCAGGTCGATGTCCAGACCGAAACCGCCAGGGATCTGGCCGATACCGACGTGGGCGGTGATCGAGGCGTCGTCAGGGATTTTGCGTTTGGTCTGGCTGGCGACGAATTTCAGTGCGCCGATGAAGCAGGCCGAGTAGCCGGCAGCGAACAGCTGCTCAGGGTTGGTTGCCGCGCCGCCGGCACCGCCGAGTTCTTTCGGAGTGGCGAGCTTGACGTCGAGGATGTTGTCGCTGGAGACCGCACGACCGTCACGGCCGCCAGTGGAGGTTGCGATTGCAGTGTAGAGAGTTTGCATGGTGTGAGCCTCGTTGAGTGTGATTTTGTGCGCTAATTATTTGCGCGCTAAGTAAGTGCCAGATGAATGTATCGCGCGAATATTTAGTGTGCAAGATAAATTTCGAAAAATGTCCCGCTGGACTGATCTGGCTGACTCGTCCATCGGCTGGAAAGATTCGACTTAGAGGGGATGGCGAGACAATGGGAGCGCTGAAAAATAATTTTCAGTCGATGAAATCAAATGTAGGAGTGAGCCTGCTCGCGATAGCGGTGTGCCAGTCAACTCAGAAGTCGACTGAACCACCGCTATCGCGAGCAGGCTCACTCCTACAGGGATTGGTGGGCCTTAAATAAGGCTTTCTTGTAGATGACTGCGCAGCGCCTGCAACTCCGCTTGCAGCTTTTGCAGCCGTTCCAGAGTGAAGCCGCTGGCGCCGAGGATGCATTGCGGAACGGTCTCGGCTTTTTCTTTCAGCGCTCGGCCTTGCTCGGTCAGCTCGACAATCACTACCCGCTCATCCTCACGACTGCGCGTGCGGCTGAGCAACCCTTCGCCCTCCAGGCGTTTGAGCAGTGGCGTCAGCGAACCAGGATCGGTCAGTAGTCGAGTGCTGATTTCTCCGACCGTCAATCCATCCTCCTCCCACAACACCATCATCGCCAGGTACTGCGGATAGGTCAGGTTCAAGGCTTGCAGCAGCGGCTTGTAGACCTTGGTCATCATCAGCGAAGTGGAATGCAGGGCGAAGCAGGCCTGGTTATCCAGCAGCAGGTCGTCGCAGGTGTCGCGTTGGGAAGTCATGTCAAAGCCTTGTTCGGTGATGGTCATGAATCTAGCGCTCGAATCTTTAATGCGCCAGATAATTCTCCGGATCTAATGGCGGCCGAGATCCCGTTGCAGCGCCAGATCCCACGGCGGCACTGGACTGAAACGAGTTTTGAGGTATTCAAGCAACAAGCGGCTGCGCGAGTTGGTTTGCTGTTCCATGCGCAGTGCGTAGATGCCGGTGGATTCCGGGGCCGGCAGACCGTTCTCGCAGAACAGCGGGACCAGTTCACCGCGCAGCAGGTATTCGCTCGCCAGCCAGGTCGGCAAATGCGCAATCCCTAATCCCGCCAAAGCCCCACACACCAGCGCTTCGGCATTGTTGGCGCTCATGCGGATGCGCGCCGGGCGGTGCAAGTGCATCTGGCCGTCCTGCTCGAACCGCCAGGCGAAGGGCGGGGCGAGGCCTTCCCAGTCCAGACCGTCATGCTCGCCAAGTTGCGCCGGACTGCCGGGCACACCCCGGCGTTTGAGATAGTCAGGACTGGCACAGGCTATGCGCACCATGCTCGCCAAAGGCGTGGCCACCAATCGCGTGTCAGCCATTTGCCCGGCACGCAGCACCAGGTCAACCTTGCCCAGGTTCGAGCCGCCCATGTCGACGAAACTGTCGATCAAGTGCAACTGCACATCCAGCCCCGGGTAGAGGACGAGAAAGTCGGCGATCACCGGTGCCAGATGCCGTCGCCCGAACGCAGCGGGGGCGTCGATGCGAATCAAGCCTTCCGGCGCGCTGCTCAAGGACACGGCTTCGGCCCGCGCCAGTTGCAACTCGGCGACAATGCGCCGGGCACGTTCGGCAAACGCCAGACCGGCGGGTGTGGCTCTGACGGCGTGGGTGCTGCGTATAAATAACTGGCTGCCGACGGCGCTTTCCAGGCTGTCGATGCGTCGCGCAACGGCCGAAGGTGTCAGCGGATGACGGCGCGAGGCGGCGGAAAAGCTGCCACTCTCCAACACATCAAGAAACAGCCCTAATTGTTCAGTCAGTTGGTTGGGGTTCATGAGAATTCACGCTTGTGCGAAATCGGCATAGCCATTGTGCGTTGCTGTGCGTTTCCCCGCCAGCCACGACTGCGTAGGATGAATCGCCTGACGTAAGAGGAATTCAGCTGTGATGGAGTTTTTGTTGTACCTGCTGTTCGGCGCCGCCCTTGGCACACTTGGCGGCATTTTCGGCATCGGCGGTGGCCTGATTGCTATCCCGTTGCTCGGTGTGTGGTTCGGCCTCGATCAGCAGATTGCCCAAGGCACGGCGCTGGTCATGGTGGTGCCGAACGTGATGCTGGCGCTGTGGCGCTATCACCAGCGCAATCGCATCGAACTGCGGCATGCGTTGCCCTTGGCGGTGATGGGTTTTTGCTTTGCGTGGATCGGTTCGATCTGGGCGGTGGGTATCGATGCGCAAACCATGCGCATCGGTTTTGTCGCTTTCCTGGTGGTGCTCTCGGCGTACAACCTGCTGAAGATGTTCGGCAAGCAACCCGCTGCGACTTCCGAGATGCGCTATTCCTGGCCTTGGCTCGGCGTTCTCGGTGCGGCGTCCGGAACCATGGGCGGCTTGTTCGGTGTCGGCGGTGCCGTGGTGGCAACGCCGGTGCTGACCAGCCTCTTCGGCACCACGCAAGTGGTCGCTCAGGGCTTGTCGCTGGCGCTGGCGTTGCCAAGCACCGGCGTGACCCTGGTGACCTACGCGGTACATCACGAAGTGGACTGGATGATCGGCCTGCCGCTGGCCATCGGCGGTCTGGCGAGCATCAGTTGGGGGGTGAAAGTTGCCCACGCCATGCCGGAAAAGCTTCTGCGCGGGCTGTTCTGCGGTTTCCTGGTGCTGTGTGCGGTGATGCTCGCGTTTAAAGTTTAAAACCTTCGACGATATGCTCGGCCAGGCACTCGGTGATCGGCGACGGATTGTTCAGGTTGCGGATCAGCATGATGCTGGCCTCGGGCAACAGCGGCAGATCTTCGGCGGCGCCGAGAATGCGCATGTCCGGGGTGATCAGGCTTTCCAGTTGCGCGGTGATCGCCAGACCCGCGCTCACCACTGCCATCAACGCCGAGAGGCTGGTGCTGTTATATGCGATGCGGTATTCGCGGCCCATCGCATCCAGTGCGTTACACGCCCACAAGCGGCAGAAACAATCACTGTTGAACATCGCCAGAGGTAGTGGCGTTTGTTCGTGGGCGCTGAAATTCTGCGCCTCGGCCCAGACAAAACGCTCCTTGCGCAGCAACTGACCGATTTCGTTGCCCGGTTCACGGGTGACGATCGACAAATCCAGGTCAGTACGCTGCAACAGTTGTTTGGTCGATTCGCAATGCACTTCGATCTGGATCAGTGGATAGAACTGCGCAAACCGCGACAGGATCCCCGGCAGAAAACGCATCACGTAGTCATCCGGCGTGCCGATGCGCACGGTGCCGACCATGTGCGGCTCGCGCAAGGTGTTGAACACTTCGCTGTGCAGCTTGAGGATGCGCCGCGCGTATCCGAGCAGCACCTGGCCTTCAGCGGTCAGGCGCACCTGGCGTCCGTCGCGCTCAAACAACTGCCGCTGCAACACGTCTTCTTCCAGACGCTTCATCTGCATGCTCACCGCCGACTGCGTGCGGTTGACCATTTCGCCGGCGCGGGTGAAACCGCCCTGATCGGCAATCGCGACAAAGGTGCGCAGGACATCGGTATCGATACTGGGGTAGGCCGACAATTGATGAATCTCCGTGATGCATGCCATCAGAAACATTCGTTGGATTGATCTTAGCGCCGGCGCGAGACTTGAGCCATCCACAAAGGAGGCAACACGATGAAAGGTCAAAGAGAGTATGTAGACGACGCAAAATTTTCCGGCCACGGCCATCTCGTTTCCGACCTGCTGCACAAGTTTAGCCGCTGGTACGAATTGCACCGTGAACGCGAGCTGCTTGCCAGTCTGAGCGACGAAGCGTTGAAAGACATCGGCGTCAGTCGTGCCGACGTTGAACACGAGTCCGTGCGGCCGTTCTGGGATGATCCGATGCATAAATGACCCGCTGCATAAATGATGAGCAGAACGCTACACAAACCCTCTTCCAGTGAGGTAGGTTGCGAGCAGACAAGGAGATGCTCATGCCCGCGACTCTGGCCTTTTCCCTCAAACAGGCGCGACGACTGGCGCTGGCTGCCCAAGGGTTCAACGGGCGCCAGCCGCCGACCGTCAAGGCGCCACACGTCAACCGGCTGATCGAAAGGCTGGGTTTGCTGCAAATCGACTCCGTCAACGCCGTGGTGCGCTCGCACTACCTGCCGCTGTTTTCCCGTCTCGGTTCCTATTCTTCCGACTTGCTCGACCAGGCTGCCTGGAGTTCGGGGCGACGTCGCACGTTGTTCGAATACTGGGGACACGAAGCCTCGTTGCTGCCGATGTCGATGTATCCGTTGCTGGGCTGGCGCATGCAGCGGGCCAAGCGTGGCGAGGATATTTATCAGCAACTGGCCAGATTCGGTCGCGAGCAGCAGGACGTGGTGCGTCGGGTCTTGAATTCGGTGCAAGAGCAGGGCGCGTTGGGCGCCGGCAGCCTTTCAACCCGTGCAGACAAGGCCGGGCCGTGGTGGGACTGGAGCGCGGAAAAACATGCGCTGGAGTGGCTGTTCGCGGCGGGTGAAGTGACGGTGGCGGGGCGGCGTGGTTTTGAGCGTTTGTATGATTTGCCGGAGCGGGTGATCCCTTCATCGATCCTGCAACAGGCGTTGCCTGATGAAGCCGAAGCGCAACGTGGGCTGCTGTTGCACGCGGCACAGGCCCTGGGTGTCGGTACTGAAAAAGACCTGCGTGATTACTTTCGCCTGAATCCGGCGGATGCGCGGCCACGTCTCGCGGAACTGGTCGAGGCCGGGCAATTGCAGATGTGCGAGGTTGCCGGTTGGCGGCAAATCGCCTATTGCCTGCCGGAGCCGAGCGTCCCGCGCAAGGTCATGGCCGGTGCGCTGCTGTCGCCCTTTGATTCGTTGATCTGGGAGCGCAGCCGGACTGAGCGCTTGTTCGATTTTCGCTATCGACTGGAGATTTATACGCCACAGGACAAGCGAGTCTACGGCTATTACGTGTTGCCCTTCTTGCACAACGAGAGGATCGCCGCACGGGTCGATTTGCGCGCCGAACGGGCGGCGGGGCAGTTGGCAGTGCATGCGCTGCACGAGGAAGCGCCGGGGCTGGATGAGCAGGGGATGCTGGCGCTGGCCGTGAATCTGCGGCAGATGGCGGATTGGTTGGGGCTGGCGCGGGTGCAGTTGAATTGTCAGCGCGAGAGTGCGGCGCGGTTGCGGGTGGCATTGGCCGAGATCGGTGGTGACTGAGTTGGCCCCTTCGCGAGCAAGCTCGCTCCCACACTGGATCTGTGTCGTACACAAAACCTATGTGGGAGCGAGCTTGCTCGCGAAGGGGGCGACGCGGTCTAGCGGCGGACTTGTTTCAGCGTCTCGGCAATCAAAAACGCCAACTCCAGCGACTGGTCAGCATTCATCCGTGGATCACAGTGCGTGTGATAGCGATCCGACAAGCCATCTTCAGTAATCGGCCGTGCACCACCGATGCACTCGGTGACATTCTGCCCGGTCATCTCGATGTGAATGCCGCCGGCATAACTGCCTTCCGCCTCGTGCACCTGGAAGAACTGTTTAACCTCGCCAAGGATCTGCGCGAAGTCGCGGGTCTTGTAGCCGCTGCTGGCCTTGATGGTGTTGCCGTGCATCGGGTCGGAACTCCACAGCACTTGCTTGCCTTCGCGCTGCACCGCGCGGATCAGCGCCGGCAGGTGATCGCCCACCTTGTTCGCGCCCATCCGCGCAATCAGGTTGAGGCGCCCCGGATCGTTGTCCGGGTTGAGCACGTCGATCAGGCGGATCAGGTCATCGGCATCCATGCTTGGGCCGACTTTGACGCCGATCGGGTTGTTCACCCCGCGCAGGAATTCGACATGCGCGCCGTCGAGCTGACGGGTGCGGTCGCCGATCCACAGCATGTGCGCCGAGCAATCGTAGTAATCGTTGGTCAGGCTGTCGCGGCGCACGAAGGCTTCTTCGTAGTTCAGCAGCAGCGCTTCGTGGGCGGTGAAGAAACTGGTTTCGCGCAGTTGCGGCGAGCTGTCCATGCCGCAGGCGCGCATGAACGCCAGGGTTTCATCGATGCGGTCGGCGAGGTGACTGTATTTTTCTGCCAGCGCCGAGTTGGCGATGAAATCGAGGTTCCACTTGTGCACTTGGTGCAGGTCGGCAAAACCGCCCTGAGCAAACGCGCGCAGCAGGTTCAGGGTCGCGGTGGACTGGTGATAGGACTGCAGCAGGCGCTCTGGATCCGGCACGCGGCTCTTTTCGTCGAAGCCGATGCCGTTGACGATGTCGCCCCGGTAAGCCGGCAGCGTCACGCCGTCGATGGTCTCGTCGTTGGCCGAGCGCGGTTTGGCAAACTGACCGGCCATGCGCCCGACCTTGACCACCGGGCAGCCTGCGGCGAAGGTCATGACGATCGCCATTTGCAGTAACACTTTGAACGTGTCGCGAATCTTCGCCGCGGAGAATTCGGCAAAGCTTTCCGCGCAATCGCCGCCCTGCAGCAGGAATGCCCGGCCCTGGGTGACTTCGGCAAACTGGCGGCGCAGTTCGCGCGCTTCGCCGGCAAACACCAGTGGCGGATAACTGGCTAGCGTCTGCTCGACCTGGCGCAGATGCGCCGCGTCAGGATATTGGGGTTGTTGCTGGATCGGCAGGGCGCGCCAGCTATCAGGACTCCACGGTTGGCTCATCACGGTCTCTAATTGGTTCTACGCACGGGAAGCCCATGGTAGCAGCAATTAGTACGTGACCTGCTCCCGCCCCATCGCCGACAATCGCCGCTTTGCCACGGCGCCACAGCGGTGCCATCGCGTCACCGCGCCCGGTGACCATCAGGAGACGAAATGACTGAGGAGCGCGTCGAGCATCTGCTCGCCGAAGTACAGGATGAGTTCGGCGTGATTCGCGTGCTGGAAGTGGCCGATTACCGCTTTCTCGAGTTCGGCGATGCGATCGAGCAGAGCTGCGTGTTCACCGCCGACCCGAGCTGGCTCGAATACGATTACACCCGCGCGATGCTGATCGGCGCGTTGTGCCACGAGCAGCCGGAGAGCGCGCTGTTTCTCGGGCTCGGCGCCGGTACATTGACCCAGGCCTGCCTCAAGTTTCTGCCGCTGGAAGATGTCGAAGCCATTGAACTGCGTCCGGATGTGCCGCGCCTGGCCATCGAATACCTTGGCCTGGACGATGATCCGCGGCTGTACATCCGTGTTGGCGATGCGCTGGAGTTACTGCCGACGGCTGAGCCGGCGGACCTGATTTTTGTCGACCTGTATACCGATGTCGGTCCGGGTGTCGGGCATCTGGCCTGGAGTTTTCTCGGCGACTGCCAGAAGCGTCTGAATCCGGGTGGTTGGCTGGTGATCAACCAGTGGGCCACCGATGACGGCAAGCCTCTGGGCGCGGCGTTGTTGCGCGGGCTGTATCACCGGCATTATTGGGAGCTGCCGGTGAAGGAGGGCAATGTGATTCTGATTGTGCCGGCGGACCTCGATCAGGAGCTGGACATGCAGGCACTGACGGCCCGGGCTGAAGCGCTGGCGCCGCGGTTGGGGTATTCGTTGCAGTCGTTGATCAACAGTATTCGCCCGGCGACCTGAGTCGTCAGTGATGGCCTCTTCGCGAGCAGGCTCGCTCCCACATTGGAATGCATTTTCCCTGTGAGCGAGCCTGCTCGCGAAGAGGATCTGATAACCAGCAAATATTTCAGATCCCTTTGAAGACTCCAGGCCGCCGCTCCACCAGCGACCGCACCCCTTCCTTGGCATCCTCACTCGCCAACAATTTCTTCACCAACGCCGGTAACCCTTGCGCGGCCGCTGTCTCACCTTCATACCGCGCCTGCCGCGCCGACATCAACGTCGCCTGCACCCCCAACGGCGCCTGCCGCGCAATCCGCTCAGCCAATTCAATCGCCCGCGGCAGCAGGTCTTCGCTGGCCATGACTTCCTGCACCAACCCCAGGTGCAACGCCTCGTGCGCATCAAACTCATCGCCGGTCAGCAGCCAGCGCATCGCGTTGCCCCAACCGGCGATCTGCTGAAAACGTAAAGTCGCACCACCAAAAGGAAAGATCCCACGCTGCACTTCCATCTGCGCGAAGCGGGTATTGCTCGCACACAGGTTTATATCGGCTGCCAGCATCAGCTCGATGCCGATGGTCAGGCAATAACCCTGCGCGGCGACTATCACTGGTTTGCTCACCCGTGGGCCGACGAAAACGCCCCACGGATCGCAACCGCCGGTCGGAACCTGCCAGCCCTGGGCGAGGGCGGAACTGGCGTTGACCAGATCCAGGCCAGCGGTAAAGTGCTCGCCATGCCCGAACACCACCGCCACCCGCGCTTCGCTGTCGGCCTCGAACTCGCCGTAGGCCAAGCTCAGCTCGTTGAGCAGGTCGAGGTCGAAAGCATTGCGCTTGGCCGCTCGATCCAGGCCAATCAGATGGACGTGACCACGACGTTCACGGCTGACGCGGCCGGGGCAGGGCTGATTCATGGGTAGATCCTCGGGCGGGAAGGGCGGGTGCAGCGACGGTATGCCGCACATCAGTGAATCGTTTAAGCGTCATCGCCCGCAGGGCCGGGCCTTTGAAAAATAGACCTTCGCGCGATTATCCGCAAAACCCCGTTACACAGCGGTGACACGCTCATTCAGGCAATAAAAAAAGCTCCCTTTTTGGGCAAAATCCGGTATAGTGCGCGCCGGCCTTTAACCGGGCCGCGTTTAGGTAGCGCATTTCCCGAAGTCAGCTTCGGCTGCACGTCCGCATTGCGGGCTCTTCCCGGACGATTCTTTTTTTCATTCATTCGTTTTCGCAAATCCCCGCCGACAAAGCTGCCAGGGCGACTCTTGAGTCTCAACACGGCATGCGCAGCTTTGGAGCATGGGTCTTTGCGGATGCACTTAGAGGCAGACCCATGACCCAGGAAACCGGCGGATTCGCCGCTTTTAATCTTAACCCGAATATTCTTGCAGCCGTCGCAGCGACTGGCTACGAAGAGCCTTCGGCGATTCAGCAGCAATCGATCCCGATCATCATGGCCGGCCAGGACATGATTGGTCAGGCGCAAACCGGTACCGGTAAAACCGCCGCGTTCGCACTGCCTATTCTGCACCGCATCGATCCTGCCAAGCGCGAACCGCAAGCCCTGATCCTGGCGCCAACTCGTGAGTTGGCGCTGCAAGTAGCAACCGCTTTTGAAACCTACGCCAAGCAAATGCCGGGCGTTACCGTTGTGGCCGTTTACGGCGGCGCGCCTATGGGCCCGCAACTGAAAGCAATCCGTAATGGCGCACAGATCGTTGTCGCCACTCCGGGCCGTCTGTGCGACCACCTGCGTCGCGACGAAAAAGTTCTGTCGACCGTGAACCACCTGGTTCTCGACGAAGCTGACGAAATGTTGAAACTGGGCTTCATGGATGACCTGGAAGTCATCTTCAAGGCTCTGCCAGCGACCCGTCAGACCGTTTTGTTCTCGGCTACCCTGCCGCAGTCGATCCGCGCCATTGCCGAACGCCATCTGCGCGATCCGCAACACGTGAAGATCCAGACCAAGACCCAGACCGTTACCGCGATCGAACAGGCTCACCTGTTGGTTCACGCTGACCAGAAGACTTCGGCCGTTCTCAGCTTGCTGGAAGTGGAAGATTTCGACGCTCTGATCATGTTCGTACGCACCAAGCAAGCGACCCTGGATCTGGCCAGCGCCCTCGACGCCAAAGGCTACAAAGCCGCGGCGCTGAACGGTGACATCGCCCAGAACCAGCGTGAGCGCGTTATTGACTCGCTGAAAGATGGCCGTCTGGACATCGTTGTCGCGACCGACGTAGCTGCTCGTGGTCTGGACGTTCCGCGCATCACTCACGTGTTCAACGTTGACATGCCGTACGACCCAGAGTCCTACGTTCACCGTATCGGCCGCACTGGCCGTGCCGGTCGCGAAGGTCGTGCACTGCTGCTGGTGACTCCACGTGAGCGCCGCATGCTGCAAGTGATCGAGCGTGTAACCGGTCAGAAAGTTGCTGAAGTACGCCTGCCGGACGCTCAAGCCGTTCTCGATGCACGCATCAAGAAACTGACCAACAGCCTGTCGCCGCTGGTCGCTGATGCCGAATCGACCCACGGTGAGCTGCTCGATCGTCTGACTGCAGACATCGGCTGCACCCCGCGTGCTCTGGCTGCTGCGCTGCTGCGCAAAGCCACCAACGGTCAAGCGCTGAACCTGGCGGCGATCGAGAAGGAACGTCCACTGGTGCCGAACAACGCACCGCGTGGCGACCGTCCTGAGCGCACTGGTGATCGTCCTGATCGTGGTGACCGCGAGCGTCGCGCGCCAATGCCTTTGGGCGAAGGCCGTGCTCGTTGCCGTACCGCGCTGGGTGCGCGTGACGGTATCGCTGCGAAGAACCTGCTGGGCGCCATCCTCAACGAAGGCGGTCTGGCCCGTGAAGCGATCGGTCGCATCCAGGTGCGTGACAGCTTCAGCCTCGTCGAGCTGCCGGAAGATGGTCTGGACAAACTCCTGACCAAACTGAAGGACACTCGCGTTGCTGGCAAGCAGTTGAAGCTGCGTCGCTATCGCGAAGATTGATCCGCCCTTGGGCTGATTGATCGAACATAAAAAATCCCCGACTGGTTCGGGGATTTTTTTTGCCTGTTTTTTGCCTTTGTGGGAGCGAGCCGGCTCGCGAAGGCGTCAACCGAAGCGGTAAATATCCATGCCCAGCGCACCCATCGTGAATCCCTTGTGCGCCACGCTGAACTCACCGCCCGCACCCCGGGCAAAATACAACGGCAACAAATGCTCATCACTCGGATGGCTGCGCACCGCATGCGGCGCCTGCTGGCGATAATCATGCAGCGCTGCCTCATCGTCGGCCGCGAGCTTGTCGATCACCCAGTCACGGAAATCCCGCGCCCAGGGCTCAACGCTTTCCGGGCCGGCGTGCCAGTCCAGTTCGCGCAGGTTGTGCGTGATGCTGCCGGAGCCGATCAGCAAAATGCCCTGATCACGCAGACTCGCCAGTGCCCGGCCGACTCGGGTTTGCAGCGCCGGGCCCGCGCGGCTAGGTAGCGAAACCTGCACCACTGGAATATCCGCCAGCGGGTACATCAGCGACAGTGGCACCCAAACACCGTGATCGAACGGGCGTTGCGGATCGAGACGGGCAGGCAGGTTGTTGGCAGTCAGTAGATCAGCCACCTCAGCAGCCAGTTGCGGATTACCCGGCGCCGGATACTGCACTTCAAACAGCGCCCGGGGAAAGCCGCCGAAGTCGTGCCAGGTTTCCGGTTGCGCATGGCTGCTGACCAGCAGTTCCTGGCTTTCCCAGTGCGCGGAGACGATAACGATGGCTTTGGGTTTCGGCAATTCGGCGGCCAGACGAGCCAGAGCCGGGCCACTGGCGCCGGGCTCCAGGGCCAGCATGGGTGAACCATGGGAAATGAACAGGCTGGGCAACATGATGGGTTCCTGAGCGTTAAGATGGCTTCATCTTCAGTCAGATCATTGATCTAAATCTAATATAAGTTTTAACGCTTTTTGATCGAATTATTGGGAGTGATGCATGCAACCTGAGTTTTGGCACAAGAAGTGGGCTTCGGGGCAGATTGGTTTCCATCTGCCTGAGGTAAACCCGTATTTGCAGCGGCACTGGGCGGCACCTGAAACGGCGCGAGTGCTCGTGCCTCTGTGTGGGAAAAGTCTGGATCTGGCGTGGCTGGCCGGACGCGGTCATCAGGTGCTCGGGGTCGAACTGTCGGAAAAGGCTATCGAGGACTTTTTCAGTGAACATCAGGTGCAGCCGCAGATCAGCCAGAAGGGCGCGTTCAAGGTCTATCGCGGTGAAGCCATCGAGCTGTGGTGCGGTGACTTTTTTGCGCTAACGGCGAGCGATGTGGCCGATTGCACCGCGTTGTACGACCGCGCCGCGCTGATTGCCTTGCCGGCGCCGATGCGTGAGCGCTATGCGGCGCATCTTCAGCAGATTCTGCCGCTGGCTGTGCAAGGGTTGTTGATTACCCTGGACTACGCTCAGGCGCAGATGCCGGGGCCGCCGTTTGCGGTGGGGGATGATGAGGTGCAGCGGTTGCTGAGTGGTGCCTGGCAGGTGCAGATGCTGGAAGAGCAGGATGTGCTGGGGGAGAGCGGGAAGTTCCTGCAGGCAGGCGTGACGCGGCTGGAGGAGCGGGTTTACCGCGTTTCTTCCCGATAGTTTGTTGGCGCCGTTACGGGCCTCTTCGCGAGCAAGCTCGCTCCCACAGTGATTTGTGCTATGTCACAGATCGCCTAAACACCGCAGAACCCTGTGGGAGCGAGCTTGCTCGCGAAAGGGCCGGCACTGTCGGCGCGCAATCCAAAGATGTAAAAAAGGCCCGCATCACTGCGGGCCTTTTTCATTGTTACACCGGTCGGATCAACCGCGACGACGCAGTGCGTCGATACGCTCTTCCAGCGGCGGGTGGCTCATGAACATGCGGGCAAAGCCCTGTTTGATACCACCGTTGATGCCAAAGGCGTTAAGGGTGTCCGGCATGTGCACCGGCAGACCCTGTTCGGCGCGCAGGCGTTGCAGTGCGCCGATCATTGCGCTGGTACCGGCCAGGCGGGCGCCGGCTTCGTCGGCACGGAATTCGCGCTTGCGCGAGAACCACATGACGATCGCACTGGCGAGAATGCCCAGTACCAGTTCGGCAAAAATGGTCGCCACGTAGTAGGCGATGCCTTGGCCTTCTTCGTTCTTGAAGATCACTTTGTCGACGAAGTTGCCGATGATCCGCGCAAAGAACATCACGAAGGTGTTCACCACGCCCTGGATCAGCGCCAGGGTGACCATGTCGCCGTTGGCGACGTGGCCGATTTCGTGGGCCAGCACGGCTTTCACTTCATCGGGCGAGAAGCGCTCGAGCAAGCCCTGGCTGACCGCGACCAACGCGTCGTTCTTGTTCCAGCCGGTGGCGAAGGCGTTTGCTTCGTAGGCCGGGAAAATACCGACTTCGGGCATCTTGATCCCGGCTTCGCGGGACAGTTGCTCGACAGTTTGCAGCAGCCATTGCTCATGCCGGGTACGTGGCTGGCTGATGATCTGGGTGCCAGTGCTCATCTTCGCCATCCACTTGGAGATGAACAGCGAGAACAGCGAGCCGGCGAAACCAAAGACTGCACAGAAAACCAGCAGCTGACTAAGGTCGAGATCAACCCCGTTGGCCGCCATGAACCCGTTGAAGCCGAAAAGGCTCAGGGTGATGCTGGCTATCAGCACGACCGCCAGGTTAGTGGCCAAAAACAGCAGGATGCGCATCATGGTTGTAGAAATCTCCTCAAGCTAAAGATGTAGCGTACTGCGGGGTATATAAGGTGCTGCACCGGGCTATTCAACTGAGTGACTATTTCAAACTGTGTCCTACAGCGGATTCTTCGGTGCCCGGCACATTTCCCACGACAGATAACGATAGGGATGACGGCCAGCCGCGACCCGTCGCCATTAAGCTGGACGCAGGTAAACGGTACGAATCGCAAGTGTAGAAGGCGTGCGCGGACGCGGAACGCAGAAGTGTTGCTGAATCAGACAGTGCGCAACGTTTGGCCGTTGCGCACTGCTGGCCAGTTACTGGCGGTAGGACTTGAGGAAGTTGCCGATACGGCCGATGGCCATTTCCAGATCGTCGACGCGGGGCAGGGTGACCACGCGGAAGTGATCCGGCCACGGCCAGTTGAACGCCGTGCCCTGTACCACCAGCAGCTTCTCGGAGAGCAGCAGGTCGAGGACGAACTTCTCGTCGTTATGGATCGGGCAGACTTTCGGGTCGATCTTCGGGAACGCATACAGCGCGCCCATCGGCTTGACGCAGCTCACGCCAGGAATGTCGTTAAGCAATTCCCAGGTGCGGTTACGCTGTTCCAGCAGACGACCCTGCGGCAGCACCAGGTCGTTGATGCTCTGATAGCCGCCCAAAGCGGTCTGGATCGCATGCTGGCTCGGCACGTTGGCGCACAGGCGCATGTTGGCCAGCATGTCGATGCCTTCGATGTAGCTCTGCGCGTTGTGCTTCGGCCCGGAAATGGCGATCCAGCCGGAGCGGAAACCCGCCACACGGTAGGACTTCGACAGACCGTTGAAGGTCAGGCACAGCAAGTCCGGGGCTAGCGACGCGGTGCAGATGTGCACGGCATCGTCGTACAGAATCTTGTCGTAGATCTCGTCGGAGAACACCACCAGGTTGTGCGCGCGGGCGATTTCCAGCATGCCCAGCAACACTTCCTTCGAATACACCGCGCCGGTCGGGTTGTTCGGGTTGATGATCACCATCGCTTTGGTGTTCGGGGTGATCTTGGCCTTGATGTCGGCCAGATCCGGGAACCAGTCGGCGCCTTCGTCGCACAAGTAATGTACGGCGTTACCGCCGGCGAGGCTGACGGCGGCAGTCCACAACGGGTAGTCCGGGGCGGGCACCAGCACTTCGTCGCCGTTGTTGAGCAGCGCCTGCAACGACATCACGATCAGTTCGGAAACGCCGTTACCCAGATAGATGTCTTCGATGCCGACACCTTCAACATTCTTCTGCTGGTAGTACTGCATCACCGCTTTACGCGCGCTGAACAGACCTTTGGAGTCGCTGTAGCCTTGCGCGGTCGGCAGGTTGCGGATCACATCCTGAAGAATTTCGTCCGGCGCTTCGAAACCAAACGGCGCCGGGTTGCCGATGTTCAGCTTGAGGATGCGCTGGCCTTCCTCTTCCAGTCGTTTGGCGTGCTTGAGCACCGGGCCGCGAATGTCGTAGCAGACGTTGGCGAGCTTGTTCGATTTGCTGAACTGCATGGCGATGTGATCCCGAAAATGAACGATCCAGGCGGCGGATGGACAACCGTACTGGGATTCCTGCGTCTTCACACAGGCGGACGTCTTGAGCCGTGGCTCCCATAATCCGTTTGAATGCGCCCGGTCTGGCTGCCAGACTGGTGCGTGACGAGGCGCAATCATACGTGCCGCCCGATCCGTGGAAAAGGTACAGATCGGGCTTTTTCAGCCGCTGAGGTGTGATGATGGAAAAGTTGGAAAAAACCCTGGAAGAATGGCGGGCGATGCTCGACCCTGAGCAGTACAACGTTTGTCGTCTGAGCGCGACCGAGCGCCCGTTCTCCGGTAAATACAACGACACCAAGACCGATGGTATCTACCACTGCGTCTGCTGCAACGAGCCGCTGTTCGACTCCAAGACCAAATTCGACTCCGGCTGCGGCTGGCCGAGCTTCTACGCGCCAATCGGCGAAAGCGCGATGACTGAAATCCGTGACATCAGTCACGGCATGATCCGTACGGAAGTGAAGTGCGCGCGCTGCGATGCGCATCTGGGTCATGTGTTCCCGGACGGCCCGCCGCCGACTGGTTTGCGTTATTGCATCAATTCGGTTTGCCTGGATCTGGTTCCACGCGCATAAACGAATGAAGGCGACCTTCGGGTCGCCTTATTATTCGATAATTAAATTGCACACAATTTAATTGCTCGCTATGTTTGATCTTTCTTGACTGTCTGCGGAGCCCGACGCCATGAGCGACAACCTGTTGAACATTCCGTGCACCACCATCAAGGGGGAGCAAAAGACCCTCGCCGATTTCGCCGGTAAAGCGGTTTTAGTGGTCAACACCGCGAGCAAATGCGGTTTCACTCCACAGTACAAAGGCCTCGAAGAACTGTGGCAGACCTACAAGGATCAGGGCCTGGTGGTTCTGGGCTTTCCGTGCAATCAGTTCGGCAAGCAGGAGCCGGGTAACGAAGGGGCGATCAGTGAGTTCTGCGAGCTGAACTTCGGCGTCAGCTTCCCGCTGTTCAAGAAGATCGACGTTAACGGTGGAGACGCGCATCCGCTGTTCGTGCAGCTGAAAAAACGCGCGCCGGGCCTGCTTGGCTCCCAGGGCATCAAGTGGAACTTCACCAAGTTCCTGATTGGCAAGGACGGAAAACTGGTCAAGCGTTTTGCCCCGACCACCAAGCCGCAGGAGCTGAGCGGCGAGATCGAAGCCCTGCTCAAATGAACAGCTTGCCGGTCGATTCGCTGAAGCTCGACAACCAGTTGTGCTTCAAGCTGTACGCCGCCTCTCGGGCGGTGATTCGTGCCTACAAACCGATGCTCGATCAGCTCGGCCTGACGTACCCGCAATACCTGGCGATGCTGGTGTTGTGGGAATGGCAGGACGCTGCGCCGGAGCAACCGACGGTCAAGGCGTTGGGCGAGCGTCTGGCACTGGACTCGGGCACGCTGACGCCATTGCTCAAGCGTCTGGAACAGTTGCAATGGGTACAGCGCCAGCGTTCAACGCGTGACGAGCGCGAAGTGCACCTGAGTCTGACGCCGGCGGGGCAAGCCTTGCGCGAGCAGGTCGGGCCGCTCAAGGCCCGATTGCTGTGCGACAGCGGGGTGGATCTGGACCGTCTCAATGAGTTGCGTGACGGCCTCGATCACTTGCTGGGGCAGATCAAAGCGCTGTCGTAGTCGGGATCCACTGATCGAGCAGCGCCGCCAGCTCTTCACGGCGAAACGGCTTGGCCAGATAGTCGCTCATGCCGGCTGCGCGACAGCGTTCGCGTTCTTCGGACATGGCGTTGGCGGTCAGAGCGACGATGGGCAGGCTCGGCCAGCGCCCGCTTTGACGGATCTGTCGGCTGGCTTCGTAGCCATCCATCACGGGCATGTTGCAGTCCATCAGCACCAGATCGAATTCGTGATACTCCAACTGATCCAGCGCTTCGGCACCGTGGGCGGCGACGATGACCTCGCAGCCCAGTTTGCCGAGCATGCCTTTGGCCACCAGTTGATTGACCGGGTTGTCCTCGACCAGCAACACCCGCCCGCGCCGCACCGAGGGAGACGTTTCGAGCTGCGCATCGTTAACGGCGACCACGTCCGGTTGCAGGGTACGTCGCAGGTTCTGGTACAGCGCATTACGCGCCAATGGTCGGGCCTGTTGCTGCAGAGGCGCGAGTGCGGCGGCTTCTTCGCTGGGCAGGAAACTGCCGTAGGCGGTTACCAGCAAAATCGGCGCCACAAGCGTCGGGCGCAAACCGAACAGGCACTCCGGACAATCGGTGATCACCACGTCCGGCGTCAGGCCCAGCAGTGAGTCATCGATGGTGCGCTGCTCATATGTAAGTCCCCACACCGGCAGCAGGCTCTGCAACAGTTCCGCCAGTCCACTGCTGGCAGCGGTGATGGCGAGGATTTTTCCGTGCAGCGGCGCCGGAACCAGTGCGCGGGTATGACACGGCAATGGCAGCTCGGCACAGAACTGACTGCCGAACCCGGTTTCGGAACTGATGGTCAGACGCCCCTGCATGGCTTCGCAGAGGTTGTAGGTCAGCGCCAGACCCAGCCCGGTGCCGCCGTATTGTCGAGTGATGCCGGCGCCCGCTTGAGTGAACGGCTGGAAGATTTTCAGCTGCGCGTCCTGGGCGATACCGATGCCGGTGTCGCAGACCTCGATGCGCACGCCCTCCTTGTAGGTCGACAAGCGCACATCGACCCGGCCGAACCGAGTGAATTTCAGCGCGTTGGACAGCAGGTTGCTGACGATCTGCCGCACGCGGGTCGGATCGCCCAGTACCAGTGCCGGGAAGTGCGGGTCGATCAGGCAGGTCAGTTCGACGCTCGGCGCGGCATTCTGCGACAACAGGTTGGCGGTGTCTTCAATCAACGAGCCAAGATCGAACGGGATGTGCTCAAGCTCCAGTTGCCCGGCATCGAACTTCGACAGGTCGAGAATATCGTTGAGCAATTCGACCAGCACCTTGCCCGAGTCGTGGGCGATCGACAGTTGTTGCTGCTGTTCGGCATTCAACGGACCGTCGAGTGACAGCGCGATCATTCCCAGCAGGCCGTTGAGCGGCGTGCGGATCTCATGGCTCATGTTGGCGAGGAACGCCGAGCGGGCCTCGGCCATTTCCAGGGCGGTGCTGCGGGCGACTTCGAGTTCCTGATTGGACTGGCTCAGCCGTGCGTTGATCGCCTTGAGTTCAGCGGTGCGCGCCGAGACGATGTTTTCCAGTTGTCCGAGGTAGTCGGTCAGACGGTTTTCGGCGTTGCGTCGCTGCTGGATCTCGGTGGCAATGTTCTCGAATTGCTGATTGGCGACTTTGACCAGCACGCCGATTTCATCGTTGCCGTGGCCGGACGGGCACTCCAGCGTGGTCGGCTCGGCGCTGCGCGGGTCGCGCCCGCTGAGTTCGCGGATGACCCGCACCAGTGGTTTGGTCAACATCACATAGAACAGCGCCAACAGGATGCCGGTGAGAATCAGGCTGCGGGCGAAGCCATTGAGCAGGGTCACCTCGGCGCGGCGCAGGAAGCGACTGCCGAAGGCATAGGTGTCGACCTCAAGGCTTAACACGCCCAGCGATTCATTGGGCAGATGATCCAGATACAGACGGTCTTCGAACTGGCGTTTGGCGCCAAACAGGAAGTCGCTGATGACCCGATAGCCGCTTTTCAGTTCCGGTCGTTTGACGCTGGCCAGCACCGTATTGTTGTTGTCGATCAGTTGCGCAGAAATGATTGCCGGCGAGCGCAACAGGCCCAGGGTCAGTTCCTGCGCCAGTTCGGCGTCGATGTTGTAGGCGATCCGTGAGGCCGGGTTGTGGCTGATTTCCAGCAAAGACAGGATTTCACGGTTGATGGAGGCGTCTTCACTGGCATAATCGATGCCGATTTGCAGCAGGCTGAGCAGCGTGCCCAGAATGAACCCGACCAGCACGGTAAGCCTGGCTTGCTTGTAAGACAGCCGGTGGGTGAATTTGATATCCATGGGGTGTTGAACCACTTCCGTTTCCCTTCGCTGCTCAAGCATAGTCGATCATGTATGGATACCGAGGTTCCCGAATCGCCTTGTAACAAGGCTTGGTAGGGTGATTTTTATCTGTGTGTCGTCGCAGGATTCACCATCATCACTGTGAACGTGCCCGAGGAGAAGACGTGGATTCCCGATTAAATGCTTTTCTTGAACGCGCCGAGTCGGTTCTGGCGCGTATCGAACCGTTGTTGCCGGCACCACGGCCGGTGATCGACTGGGGCACTTGTCTGGCGGCGCGCTGGCAACGCGACGGGCGCAGCGGCTATCTGATGCCGCTGGAAGTCAGCCTCGACATGCGCTTGTCCGACCTGATCGGCGTTGACCGTCAGCTCGAACAGCTGGGGCGCAACACCCAGCAGTTTCTCGATGGCATGCCGGCCAACCATGCGTTGCTCTGGGGTTCGCGCGGTACCGGCAAGTCGTCGCTGGTGCGGGCCTTGCTGGCGGAACACGCCGCCACCGGCCTGCGCCTGATCGAGATCGAGCGTGATCATCTGGCGGATCTGCCGCGGGTGGTCGAGCAGATCGGCAAGCTGCCACAACGCTTCGTGCTGTTTTGCGATGACTTGTCGTTCGAATCCGGTGAAGGCGATTATCGCGTTCTCAAAAGCGTCCTCGACGGCTCGCTCGAGCAGGCCCCGGACAATGTCTTGCTGTACGCCACCTCCAACCGCCGCCACTTGGTGCCGGAAAAGGAGAGCGATAACGAAAACTGGAAACGCGTCGACGGCGAACTGCATCCCAGCGAAGCCGTTGAAGACAAGATCGCGCTGTCGGACCGTTTCGGTCTGTGGCTGTCGTTCTATCCGTTTACCCAAGAACACTTCCTTAACGTCGTCGAACACTGGATCGGCCAGTTGGCCGCCAAGGCCGGCCTGAGCTGGCAGCGCGACGAAGCACTGGACATCCTCGCCGTGCGTTGGGCCACCGGCCGCGGTAATCGCAACGGACGTTGCGCGTACCAATTCGCCCGTTACTGGGTGGGACTGAAATTGTTGGAGCACAAGGCATGATTGATTTGCAACAAAGCGGCCAGGGCCTCGAAGGCTATGGCATGTTGGCCGCACAACTGGAATCGCTGCTGGCGGACGAGCGCGATTTCATCGCCAACGCCGCGCAGTTTTCGGCGTTTCTGTTCAACCAGCTCGATGACCTGAACTGGGCGGGCTTTTACCTCAATCGCAACGAAGAACTGGTGCTTGGTCCGTTCCAGGGGCAGATCGCCTGCGTGCGCATCCCGTTTGGCCGTGGTGTGTGTGGCGCGGCGGCGGCCACTCGGCAAACCCAGCGCGTTGAAGACGTACACGCGTTCCCGGGGCATATCGCCTGCGACAGCGCCTCGAACAGCGAGCTGGTCGTGCCGTTGGTCAAGGACGGTCGCCTGATCGGTGTACTCGACCTCGACAGCCCGAAGCTGGCGCGTTTTACCGAGCAGGATCAGGCCGGCATCGAGCAACTGGCAGCGATTTTCCTGCGTCTGACCGACTGCTGATCATGCGGTGAGGCCAGCCTTGTGCAACAGGCTGGCCGGATCGACGTTATCGATCTGTGCGGGATCGAGAAAACGCACGGCGTACTGCATGTAAACGCCTTCGTTGATGAACAATCCGAATAGCTGAGCATCGATGTGCGCCTCACGGCACATGGTGGCCATGATCGCCAAGGCCTCGCTCAGGGTTTTGGCCTTTTTGTACGGGCGATCGGCTGCGGTCAGCGCCTCAAAGATATCGGCAATCGCCATCATCCGCGCGGGCAGGCTCATGTCCTCACGCTTCAGGCGTTTCGGGTAACCGGTGCCGTCCATTTTTTCATGATGACCGCCGGCGATTTCGGCAATGCTGTCGAGGTGGCCGGGGAAGGGCAGGTGGCTGAGCATCATGATCGTCTGCACCATGTGGTGATTGATCATGTAGCGCTCTTCGCGGGTCAGGGTGCCACGGTTGATGCTCAGGTTGTACAGCTCGCCGCGATTGTATTTGTAGTGCGGTACATCCAGTTTGAAGCCCCATGGATTGTCTTCGGGGATCAACTCGTTCGGGTCGCGTTCAAGCAAGTGCTCTGGCTTGTCTGCCAAAAGCTTTTCACTGACCGGCAGATTCGGTGCCGGCGTGCGCGCCTGACGCCGGTTCTCTTCCCATGACACGCCCAAGCGGTCATCAAGGGTGCGTAGCCAGGTGCGTTGCGCCAGATGGTCAAGGCGCTGCAGATCCGCCTCTGCCATCGCTTCACTGCCCAGATTGCAGCGCGCGACAAACGTAAAATCGTCGTCCAGCGCCGTCAGCGTGGCATCGCGCAATTCGGCCAGTGCAGTCTCATCGCCGCCCAGAGCGCACGCCTGCCAATAGCTGATCCAGGCATCACGCTTGAGCACTTCGAAACGCGTGCGAATTTCATGAATACGGTCGTTGATGGTTTCCAGTTTGGTGGCCTTGTCGACCACGTATTCCGGCGTCGTCACCTTGCCGCAGTCGTGCAGCCACGCGGCAATGTGCAAGGCTTCCCATTCATCCTCGCTCGGTTGGTAGGCACTGAACGCCGGCGCCTCGCTTGCCGCTGCCGCCTGAGCGAGCATCAACGTCAGCTCTGGCACGCGCTGACAATGGCCGCCGGTGTACGGACTCTTGGCGTCGATGGCGCCAGCGAGCAGTTGAATGAAGGCGTCGAGCAATTGCTTTTGGCGGGCTTGCAGGCGTTGGCTCTCGATGCTGACCGCCGCCGCGCCGGAGACAGCCTGGAGGAACGCGATGCGATCAGGGCGCAGTTTTTCCAGATCGGCTGCCGTGCCGCTGTCGCTCACCAGCAGAATCAGCAGGCCGATGGTTTCGTCGTGGCGGTTGTGCAGGCGGATGCCGATCAGATGGATGCGGGGCGATTGCATTGCCAGCAGGACCTTCTGCAAGTCGCCGGCCTGATCGACGCCGAAGTTGCTCACCACGTTATTGGCGCCGACCAATTGTTCAAACCACGCCGGCCCTTTGTTCTGCTGCAGGTCGTGGCCCTGAATGTCGAATGCTTCCAACGCCTGAGACGTACCATCGATCACCAGCCCGTATGGCTCCATGCGGCTGCTGTCGCTTTCACGCAGATAGATCAGCCCTGCCTGCGCCTGCGCAATCTGCACCGTTTCAAACAGCACCCGTTGCAGCAGCGGGGCGAAGCGGGTTTCGGCGCCGAGGGTGTCGGTAATCCGGAAGAAACTCGCCAGAGTGTCTTTCATCCGCGCCATCGACACGCTCAACTGGTCGACTTCAAGCACCGGCGAGCGGCGGGCCAGAGGAAAGTTGAAATCGAAACTGCGAATCGCGTCGGCTTCCTTGACCAGTGCATGCAACGGCTTGACCAGAATTCGCGAAATCACCCAGCCCAGCGGCAGGCACAGCAGCAGGGTCGCGAGGGTTATCAGCGCGCCTTGCCAGCGCAGGCGGTAGGCATCGATCAATAACTCGTCCTCGGGCACCAGCAGCGCCAACTGCAAACCTTTCGGACCGCCCTCCTGAATGTTGCTGCGGGCGACGATCCACTGGCGACCATCGGCTTCCAGGCGATTGCCTGTGGCTGCGCCGGACAACAGCGCATGCAAGCCCGGACTCAGATCCGCCGCTTTGGCCAGATGCGCGCCGCTACTGTCGACGATCAGGCGTTCGCTGTCGGGATAGGCCACAGCGTTGCCTTCGGCATCGAACAGGGCAATTTCGGTGGAGGGTGTGACGACATGTTTGCTCAGCGCCGCCGACAGGGCGACCAGCGTCAGGTCAGCACCGATGACGGCGTTCTCGCCGCTGCGTCGGGCCAGCGTCGTGCCGACATTGCGCGTGGAGAAAAACACGTAGGGCTCGGTGGTGATTTGTTCGTTTTGCTGGCGAGCATGGTTGAACCACGCGCGGCTACGCGGATCGTAGCTGTCGTCGGGGTTGTCCTGACGGCTGATCAGCGACAATGTCTGGTCAAAAAACAGCGATTGCGAGTGCATCGCGCCCTGCGGGTCATGTTCGATACTCCAGACCTGATACGCCGCCGCTTCAGGGGCCTTGAGCAATGTCTTGATGGCGGCGCTGCGCAGCGGACGCACCATGAAAAAATCGCCATTGGCATAACCCAGATATAGCGACGCCAGATTGGGATTGTCGCTGAGCGACTGGCTAAACGGTCGGAGCAAGGGCAAGCGTTGTTCAAGGCGCGCGGCCTGAGTGGCGGGGTCATCCGCCAGCAAACTCAGCAGGTGCCGAATCGGCTGATAGGTGGCGGACATGTCCAGACGTACGTCTTGTTCGATCCTGTCGAACAGCTTTTCGCTGCTCGACAGGATGATCTGCGTGGTCTGGTGATAATTGAACAGGCCCAGTACGACCCCGGTGAGCAGCAACAGGAATGTGAACATGACGCTGATGTGCACATGCAGCGGAAACCGGCGTTGCTCCGGGCGCAGTGGGCTGGGCATTTCGGACTCTCCATGATGGTTAACTCACTGCTCAGCGCCAAGCATAGTTAAGGCAAGCTCATTGTGCTTCGATCCGACACCGCCAATTGTTGCTGTAGTGCCTGCTCCAGTTCGAGCATGGCGCGGTTGCTCGCCTCGCAACGGCGAGCGACTTCGTCTGTCGCCATGGCCTCGGCGCAGGCCTGCTCAAGGGCATCGCAACACTCGATCACGCGCGATGCCTGCGCGATACGTGCCGCACCCTTGATTTTGTGAGCGACCACCGCCAGCGCCCCGCGATCCTGTTCCGGCGACAGTGCGAGCAGTTCCTCTCGGTCGATACGGCTGCTTTTGAGCAATTCCGCCAGCAGACGGCGAGCCTGGGCCGGATTGCCACCGGTCAGCATGTTCAGGTTTTGCAGGTTGAAAGCCGGCGGCGCTGATGTCGGTGTGATGCCATCGACCCACTGGCTGAGCAGGCTCAGGCTCAGGGGTTTGAACAGGCAGTCGTTCATGCCGGCCTGCTTGCAGCGCTGGATTTCTTCGGGCTGCGCATTGGCCGTGAAACCCAGCACGGTGCATGGCGGACAGCGCGCCTGCAGTTCCTGCTGACGAATGGCGCGGGTCAGATCATAGCCATTCATCAACGGCATGTTGCAGTCGACAATCACCAGATCGAAGTGACCGGTCTTCCACAGTTCCAGGCCGCTGCAACCGTTCTCGGCAATGCTGAAGTGATGGCCGAGAAACTCCAGTTGTTGACACATCAGCAGGCGATTGGCGGGATGGTCGTCCACCACCAACACGCGTAAGGGGGTCTGCGATGCCTTGATTGGGGATTCACTTTTGACCGTGCTCAGCTGTATCGGCAGCGTTTCCAGTGCCAGCGAGACGCAGACCTGGGTGCCGATGCCAGGCTGGCTGCTCAATTGCAATTGCCCGCCCATCATTTCGCACAGGTTACGGCTGATCACCAGCCCCAGGCCGGCACCACCTCTGCCTTGCTGGCTGCTGTTTTCCGCTTGGGCAAACGGTTCGAACAAGCGCTGCTGATCCTCGGCACTGATACCGACGCCGCTGTCCTGTACGGTCAACTGCATCAGGGCGCGGGCAGGTACATCGGTGTTCATGAGGTCGAGGGTGATCCGCACATGCCCCTGCTCAGTGAATTTGATCGCATTGCTGACCAGATTCGACAGCACCTGCTTGAAACGCAGTGGGTCCAGATGCACATCGACGGCCAGATCCGGTGGGTTGAAGATGACTTGCAGGGAGAGGTTTTTCTGCCGGGCGAGACCGTCGAAGATCCTGGCGACTGACGTCACCGTATCGACCAGATTGACCCGTTCCGGGCAAAGACTCAGACGCCCGGATTCGATCCGTGCGATGTCGAGAATGTCGCCGATCAAACCCAGCAAGTCCTTGGCCGAGTGGTACGCGGTGTCGATGGATGAGCGATCCGGATGCTGCGGATCCATGCGTTTGAGCGTCAGTTCGAGCATGCCGATCACCGCGTTCATCGGCGTGCGGATCTCGTGGCTCATGGTCGCCAGAAAGGTGCTTTTCGCCCGGTTGGCCTCATCCGCCCGTTCTTTGGCCGTACGCAACTCGTCGAACAACTGGCGGCGCTCGCTGATGTCGATCCAGCCGCCAATGATGCCTTTCACCTCACCGCTGGAGTCGCGGTACGGCAGTATCCAGTGATAGATCGTCAGACGCCGGTTGCCGATGTGCAGGGGCCGGTCGACGACCATCGGCGTGCCTTCGGCGATGACACGCTGGTAATCGGCCTGAAAGGCCTGGGCCTCGAAGGCATTGCTCAGGGAGCCATCGATGACGTTTTTGCCGATGACATCCTCGCGGCGGGCATTGAATGCTTCGAGATAGCTCTCATTGCAACTTTGCAACCGGCCCTGGCGGTCGCGCACGTAAATTGGATGCGGTGTGCCGTCGACCAGCGAACGCATGAATTCGAACTGGTCGTTCAGCGCTCGTTCGGCAGCCTGGCGTTTTTTGATCTGGTGGCGCATGTAAGCGTTCCAGACCAGCAGCAACAGCAGTAACAGGAAAGCGCCGATGATCACTTGATAGAACAGGCGTTGGTAGTTGTGCCAGATGTTCTGCGAGACAGTCGAGTAACCGCGCCAGCGTCCATTGATCACCCCCAGTTCGTCGGGGGCGATGCTCAACAACGCCTTGTTGATGATCGACGTCAGTTCCGTGTTGTCCCGCGCGGTCGCCAGTGAAAACGCCGCCTGGCCCGTGCCGATCGTGGTGGTGATCTGCAGCGCCTGATTGAAGATTCGTGAAGAAATGAAGTAGTTGGCAATCACCAGCGAGTTCACCGCACCGTCGACATGGCCTTCAGCGAGCTGGGACACCGCGCTGAACGTATCTGCCGTTTCGATCAACTGGATGCGCGGATATTCCCGACGCAGGTACTCGACCATCGGATTGCCTTGGGCAATCGCCAGTCGCTTGCCCTTGAGCTTGCCCAGATTGGTCGGACCATCCGCGCTTTTGCGGGTCAGCAGAACGTAGGAGTTTTCCAGATAGGGACGACTGAAATTGAGGGTTTTCTCGCGCTCCGCCGTCGGCAGTAATGCGGCGATCAGATCGGCTTGATGACGGTCGATCTGCTGGATCATTTCCGCGTCGTTGCGGCTGCGACGGATCTCGAAACGCAGGCCGGTGCGCAGGCGGATCAGCTCGAGCAGGTCGGCACTGATGCCGCGAAAATTACCGTCGTTGTCAAAGAATGTCAGCGGCGCGAACGCTTCATTGACCACCACACTGACCACCGGATGTTGTTTGAGCCACGCTTCTTCGCGCTGGGTCAGTTGCAGTTTCCGGTCGGTGAGCAGCAGATCGCTGCCAGCGCTCCAGCGCTTGGCAATATTGTCACGCTCACTGGCCGGCACAGCTTTTAGTACTGCATCGATGATCGCCAGCAGTTGTGGGTTGTTGCGGCGCACGGCGAAGCTGAATCCCTGGGCTTCCTGCTTGCCGAAATTGGCCATGCGCACGTTGTTCAGATAACCCTTGTTGATCATGTAGTGAGTTGAAAGCGTGTCGCCGAGAAACACATCGGCCTGATCGAACGCCACGGCGTTGATTGCATTCTGGTAGGAGGGGTAGCAGGTGATGAGCGCTTTGGGGTACAGCGCCTTGACTTCGGGCAACGGCAGATAGTGATAGACCATGCTCAATCGCAGCCCGGCCAGGCCTTCGGTGAGTGAGCGGGTTTCGTCCTCGCGGGTAACCAGCACCGGCATGTCAACGGCGTAGGGTATCGACAGCGCCAGGTTGGCATTGCCCGCTTCGAAGCCGTTCGCGGTACCGAGCAGGTCGATCCGGCCATCGACCAGTGCGCTAATCGCCGCGTCCCGAGAGGGAAAGCGCTGCACCCGGATCGGTAGACCGGTGGCCTGGCCGAGGAGCCCGGTGTAGTCGGCCGTCAGACCTTCGTAATCCTTGCCACTGGTCGTCATGTCAAAAGGCGGGTAGTCGGGCGCGGAGGTGCCCACGACCAGTTCGTTACGTGTCAGCAGCCACTGCCGTTGGGAGTGTTCGAGCGTGACCGGCACTGGCTCGTCCGCCGACCGGCTGAGCAAGGCGTAGTCAGGTGAGGTGCCGGGCATGGCGAACACATTGGCGCTCAGGTAAAAACCTGCGCTCAACGCAATTAAATAGTCCTTTAAACGGCTAGGCATGCGGGCTCTCACACGAGTGCGTTTCGTTTGGCCATCTCGATAAGTTCTACAAGGGATTTGGCCTTGAGTTTTTGCATCAGACGTTTTTTGTAGGTGCTGACGGTTTTATTACTTAGAAACATGCCCTTGGCTATTTCCTTGTTAGTGCGACCCTGGGCGAAAAGTTGCAAGACCATCAACTCACGATCATTAACAGATTTGAATAATTCAAGTTCGGCAAAACGGATGTCGTCGCTGCGCACCGGATTCAATGCCTGGCTGGGGAAATAGTTGTAACCGGACAGTACCGCTTTGATCGCACTGACCAGTTCACTCAAGTCTTCCTGTTTACAGACATAACCCGATGCGCCGGATTGCATGCAGCGAATGCCGAACAGCGTCGGACACTGTGCCGTCAGGATCAGGATCTTTAACGGGGATCCCATGGCATTGAAGCGAGCCAGTACTTCGAGGCCATCCAGCTTGGGGATGCTCACATCGAGAATGACCAGATCGGGCATGCACTCGCGCACCATTTGCATGGCATCGACTCCGTTATCGGTTTCACCGACGACCTTGTAACCTTCATGCTCCAGCAGCATTCGAACGGCGAGACGGATGACCGGGTGATCGTCGACAATAAAAACGGAGTTCATAATCAAATCCCATGCAAGCACGAATAAAGCGCGCACCTTAGCTCTTGCGATTAGTACACGTAGTAACTGTTACCTCTAGCTAAGTCATTGAAATTAATAGCTTATGAAAAAGTAACTATTTTTGAGGATGCTTGGCTACCGGATTTTTTATATCGCTACTTCGTTACCTTTTCCCCAAACATGAGGTGGGTGAGCCCGCTTATATGCCTAGACCAAGGTGATAACCTGGAACCTATTGGCAATAATAAATGGGAAGTTCGTGTAAATCTGTGCTAGTGAGGTCGCCAGCAGTTTTCACTCATATAGATTTTTGAGGGTGCGGCAACATTTGTTCTAAATTAAATTTGATGCCTAGGGATGGATGTATGACGGATTTTTGGTTTCGTGCAGAATACCTACACGATGCTTTGGGCTTTGTAGCAGCAATCGCTGAGCAAGCAAGAATAGTGGATTTACGCTTGAAGCAGGATTCGGCGTTTCCCGATTGTGAGGTAGAAATAACTATCGATCTAACGTTGGCTGCTCTCAAGAGAGTTGCGAAGGGGATCGAAGACGCCCATGTTATTGAAGAGTCGATTGCGCACAAAAAACACAAAAAAATTTGAGAGGCATGAGAAAAGTATCTTAGCCATAAGGTAGTTGCTTTTCGCCGCGACTTAATGCGCTGTCCAACTCTCAGATAGCTGTTGTACAGTCGCTCTATTGCATCTACATCCTCCTGCCCGCTTCAGGAAATGCGCCGCAGACGGCCATCCTCTATAAATAAATGCTCTTTTAAAGCATTGAAATTATATCTTGAGACAGCTTCCCTAATTGGCTTTGTGAATTGACTCAATTGAAATGGAGAATAAAAAAACCGCCCTGGTGGGCGGTTTTCGCATTAAAGATAGTTAGTGGCTATCTTTAGGTTCACCCAAGGTGGGTGCACTGGCGCAAGAAGATCTTAACTCTAGTATCCACTCACGTCAAATTGCCATCATTAGAAGACAGAGTGCCAGTTTCTTGATAATGGCAAAAGGACACCAGTTCGATATCAAAGTGACTTTGTCAATGATGGCACCGAGCTACGATTTCACAATCAGATTTGGTTCTGTATGATCAGACGATCGGTTGGATTTTCAGACGGCCGGTAGATCGGCCCTTTTGCCTAGGATTAGTAACCCTACCAGTTCAGCGAAAGGATCATAGGTTTGAGCTTGCCTAAGGTGGGTGCACTGGCGTCTCCCCCCTACCAGAAATGAAGACTGGATATCGTTTCTGGAGGCCGGCTTCATCAAGGAGCAGGCATGCTTGTGTTTATCCTCAGGATCGCATTCGCACTCTACCAAATCTGGCAGATAATCCGCGATTACTACAACCAACGTTGAATAAAAATGTGCACCGCAGGTTCGAAGCCGCGGTGCACATCTTTGGTCTGAACATGTCATTGAAAACGCCATGTATCTGCAAGAGCTTCAAACCAAAAAAATCCGTATTTTGCTACATTTCCGGCATCTATCAGTTTTACCGTTTTCAGCATTTACAAGCGCCTGAAGATCATTTGCTGCAAGTCAACTTGGTTGTCGGCTGCGCGTTTTGCGAGATTCCTCATCGAACGCCCAGTTGTGGTGTACCTGATGCTTATCTAGCCAGGACAAAAAACGAGAAGCACATACTTTTAAAGTATATATATAGTCGTTGTGAGGTCGCTAGGGAATCTGTAGCAGCGCTTGAGACTGTGCGAGCAGTCTTAGAAAAGCGGCGTAAAGCATACTAGGGTGAGGCGTCTAACAAATGACAAGGTACGGGTTGTCCGCCTGATTCAGCGTGTAAGCCTCATACGCAGTATGGCTGCCTATTCCACTCCGTGTTAATTATTCATGGTGTGAAATAGGGGAATTGTTGGTGCCAATTCGGTTTTTCTTTCATCGTGCTTACGAAGTGATCAATAACTGCTTTTGCCGCAATGTGGGGAGCGGGTGCAAGAATAATGGCCTTCCATACTGTGTCTATCTCGGTACCTGATGATCGACGGTCTTCTGTTTTCATATGAATTATGCGGTTTCGAGCATTTTTTAAAGTTTTATATCCATGCCAGCATCTCCCACCTTTTGGTGAGGTGCAGCTCAAGATTTCCGGCAGAACATTTGTTAGCTTTTCGTCTAACTTGGTATGGCGTTCAATCGTTTGTTTGCTAGCGGCCTCTAATACGATGTCACTTCTGTGGTGGCGTGCATAAAAATAGTCTGAAGGTATAGTCTCGTTAACAAATGCCTCAAGTGCCGTGAAGGCCAAAACAATCGATTCAATCATTTTTTCAATATAGTCAAAAGCTTCCTCGTCAGAGGGGAAATTGACTTCAGTATGCAAGGTTCTATCAATACCGCTCCGGTCGCGAATGTTGCGTGCTGAAATGAACGCCAAAGCAGATGAATTGAGTAGTAATGCCGAAGCATTTGGTAACGGGATGGTAAGCTGCTTTTTTTTGGTTAAAGAGATGATTGAGGATACGGTTATACGTGTGCCCTTAGGTGACAAAACTCCGGACCAAGGCGATACCCAATCCTCTGCTAAATACGTGAATGTTTGTAGTCTCCAATCATTGGCGGGTTGGCTATTTGCAGGGGGAACTGGCTTCATGGGGTACCTGCCTGGAATTGTGACGGGTGCATTTTAGTCAAAGATGAACACATGAGTTGTAAATGTACCATCCTGGTCTGCGCTAGCTAGGCGCGCTGATTCAAAATTGTTTATTTCTATAAAAAATAAAGCATTGAATTGATTATTAGCTAACCGCCTTGTATTCGAGTGGCAGGCTAAATGTTTCTTGTAAATACTCGATGTACGAAATTTCCTCCGAAGTCGCCACCGCAGAGCCGACGATAAACAATTTTGCGGCGCGTTGATGACCAGGCCAGTAAGAATATTCCATTATCTGTCCAAGTGCCTGTCGAATGCAGGCTCTGGCAGTAGATGCCGTCTTAATTTCGTAAAACCAATAGCTTTCACCCTGTTTGACTACCAAATCTATGCTTAAGCCGTTCGCGTATATTTCTGTGCCAACATTATCTTCCCCGTATAAAGCTGACAGTTCTATATAGAGGTTGCTTTGATAATCGTTATGTCTCAGTCGAATGTCCAGTTCTCTTTGGGTGAGTAGACCTGAGGTTTGCGATGGTTTTTTTGTACAGCCCGCACTAAATCTTAAATCGTATAGCTTCTTATCCAAAGCTATCTCAGGAAGGCCTCCCTCTGTGAATAAATAGATTGGAAGTAGTCGATCAAGAATTTCCAGTATCTGGTCATAGTCGATAGCGCTCTTTTCTGATCTCGTACCAAGGAATATAAAAACACCTTCTTTCACTCGTTCCTGAGGAATGGAGGAGGGCATGTATTCGGAGCTTCGGACATCATCTTCGTAATGCCACATACGCAAGTCAGAAAAGTTTTCGCAGAACTCGCTTAGGTACTCATTAAACCGCGCTATCTTGGGAACGAGCACGTCGATATTAGGAAGAGATTGGCTGCACTCTAGGGAAAAGGCGACACCGTACCTTACGAACTCTCCCTCAATGCCGATGTTAAACTGAAGCTCTTTTCGTCCCCCATAGTGCCATCCCCAATTTTCAAATACAGTTCTTTGATCGAACAATTGGCTGGAGGGAACCCTTGACAGTTTATTGATTTTTTTCCGTATGTTTTGTAGTTTTCCGACTTTATATGATTTTGACTTTTTATTGATTTCTGCCGCTACCTGTGCCAAGAAATGCATCAAAAGGGTTCCTTTACTTTGTTGATTTCGTCTAGGGCAGTTTTATTCATGGTAGGCAATTATCCATTCACCCAGGGTCATATCATAATCCTCCCACTCCTTTTCCCAGTTCTCTCTCAGAAAACTACCGATTTCTTTTGGCTCCAAATCAAACAGGTTAAGCCCCTCGCGCTCCATAGTGTGGCGGATTCGTCGGGCTACTAACGATGGTGTTAGTTTTTTTACCGCCTCAACTGCAATCGACTCACACCAGGAGTATACAAAGCGTTCCCATGCAATTACATCTTGCCTAAACCGCGGAACGTCCGGAAAGTCGTACCCGTTTACATACCGATTTCTAAAGTCTTCGTCTTGGGCAAGATGGAGATCCTGCTCTAATTTTTGTATCAGTCGTTGCTCATAAAAGGCTGAGTTCAATTTTCCGTTTTTGCGTTCGAGGTAAAGGCTAGGAACAACGCCAGATGCCTCCAAATCGTTCCATACCTCCGCTAGCGCTCTCAACAAAACGTCAATCTTTTCCCGACGCCAACCAGCATCATGAGCACTGCCTAATAGCTTGGATATTTTTGCATGACGGGCAGATGAGGCTTTCGACTTCATGTGTGTGCTATGTGATTTGTAGCATTCATACGAAATCCAGTCGCCCAAGTGGGTCCACACGCCATACCGAGATTTCCAACGAGGTATTTCAGCTTCATCCACAGCGATGTCGCTGCTGCCGTTCATGTAGCCGTACCGGACGATGTCTCGATCACCTTTCTCGGTGAAGCTGCGACTGGCGAAGATCTTTGCAACCATGTCTTGAGGTAAGGCCTTCTTTAGCTGAATACTCAATATCGCGAACTGCGGGGCGTTTCTATATTGAGCGGCAAGCAGGCCACGTTGCAGCCAGGTGTCGAATCCAAAAGGCATCGCGCAAGGCACGATGCTCTTGAATCTTGGAAGGTAGAGCTTTGGTATTTGACTCGGCCAGACCTCCGCACCCTCAATCACCGTCGTAGATTCCGTATCGAAGGTTGCGAGGATTCTAGAAAAATAATGCGCAATATCCGCGTCGTGTTGAATAGCTAAGTCGAGGTCTGCGATCAGCTCCGCATTCCTGCTGCCGAGAAATGCTGCATTCGTAGCGTTTGCCGAACCGAATAACAATCTGCGCTTTCGTCTTTTCGGTGCCTCCTCGCGGATGAATTCGAAATAAAAGGCTTTCATGTGCATGAGGCCTGCTGCCCGGCCTAGACGAACCTCAAGCTTTACACCTTTGCGGCGAGCTTTATGGAAACCTTGTAGGTCCTCGGGTCTGACACCATCATCCACTAACAAACAGAGCCGCCGGGGATTCATGCGTTTAACCAGCGCATCCATGAATTTCACGTCTACGTAAGGCGCGATAACCAGCGCCAAATCCAGTTGGTATCCTTTTGGGACCGAGAGCAAATCAAAGCTCATCTGTATTTATTCCATTTCAATTGTCGATCGCTTTTCCTTGGAGCCTCTGTTTCACACAGATTTATTTTTCATCAGCTGAGCCTTTCGATCATACTTGGCTCCAACGTTAGAGCTAAAGCTACCTTCGAGGAAATCTACTTCCTTTCCGTCAACGAGCTTTTTTATCAACTTTACACCGATGCGTTTTAGCGGATCATGTTCTTGAAGCCACAATTCATATCCATCAATTGAGGGGCCCCCTAGATTGATAGTGAAATTGACGCCGTACAGTAAAAATGTAAAGTATGTTTCGGGGTGAGGAGTAAAAATCAAATCATGCCCAAAGCCAGCCTGAAGCCACTGGCCTGTATCTGGACGCTTCATTTGTGCATCCATCGAAAACAGAACTTGCCGATGGTAAGGCCAATGTTTCACGCCTTCACCGTATCTAGCGAATCGTCTAATAGCGTCGTAAGCTGGATGGTCAATGATAACGTTGACGTCTCCTAGTTTCACATAGCGCAGAGCCAAAGCTTCCAAAGCCATCATCGCTAAAAAACGAGACATCTCTTTTTGTGGTGGATCAATCTCAATCTTAAATAAAAATGGTGAAAAATCTGAATCTGTAGTTATGCTGGAGAGATGTGCGTCAACGAATTTTTGCTCAGATAGCTTTTCAGCGATGATCTGTAATTTCCCATCTGTACCTTTTCGTAAATTAACTTCTATATCAGTTCCAGCAATCCATCCTAAAACGGATGGGTAAGTGCCCTTCTTATTGGGGACTTGATACCAACCTCTGAGGTTTCTTATCGAGGGGTGGGAAAGTACGGGGTTTTCTACTTTTCTAGCGAAATAATTGTTGCACTTGTCGCAAACCAGTCCTTTTGGAAGGACCAGTTTTTTGCTTCCTATAGATTCGGGAATTAGATGCTCGACACCCTTGGTGTCATGACTCGCTTCCTTGCAGAATAAACAGCGCACAATCACCTCAAATGGTTATTAATGGAGTGAAATCGCATAATGACTTACAAATCTGAACGACGTATGGATTTGCCTGAATCTGAGACGGTGTTGTTTTTGCTACATCATTCCATATTTGTTCCTGGCATTGGCCGACTGATCGCTGTCAAATAATCTGTTCCTTATAGTTTTTCCGCTACTTTCGAATTATTGATGGCACTTTAGCATGAGTCACGTATGACGCATGCATGCGTCCGCTGTCATCCACCGCGACGACGCACCCCCACCATCAATTGTAGGTACCTAGCATCGTCGGTGAGCTTTGGAGCGGCTTGAACAATTTTGCTGAGACAGGATGTGAGGTCCGATGGAATCCATTGTTGATCCTCTATTGTGAGGCTCAGCAGCAATAGGGCTTCTGCCGGGAAGTCGGTGCAAACGGTGCTTTCATTCATTTCGTGAAGCAACGAATGTGGATGCTCAATGGGCAGGAGCCAATCTCGAACCGAAGCCAAGGCCGCTGGAAATTTTTCGCCAGATGCAACGGCTAGGCTTGCCAGTGAGGAGGCAATAGCCGGACTTACCAGTTGCTTTGACTTCGGCCAGACGTCTCGCCAAAAAGGGAGAACTCGATTTTCCCAGTAAGATTCCTTTTGCTCGGCAGCGCCTTCTAAAGCTTGTGTCAGAGCCTGCGCTGCGTCTTCGAGGCCCCGCTTAGGCAACTCTTTGAAGGCAGATCTAAATTCCATGTCGGCATAGCCCTCAAGCGGGCCTAACGCTGCGTACGTGAGAAAAGCTGCGAATTGCTGTGCGTGCTCACCCAATTCTTCAAAGTGCTTGGCTGTGTCCAAGAATTGATTTTTGAAGGCTAGCAATAGAGGGCGGTACAAACGAGGCGACCATAGGAAACCCTCCCATACGCCCTTTGCTTCAAATGGATGAGTGTTCCAGTCGAATAATGGAAGCAAGCACGATTCTGTCCAGGGGCTATCAACACGGAAAAGGACGATCAACCTCGAACCGAGAATCACTCTGCCATGTCGGTATTTTTCTATTGTGGTGTCACACAGCTCGGTGAAAAGGTCTTTGATCTGAGTCGGTAGACCATCGTTATCGTTGGGTTGTTTGGCCAGCCAAAGACTCAACAACGCCTGGGTGACGTGACCAATCGGATGGTTAATGGCATCGGTCACTGGATCGTTCAGCGGCTCGCCGTTGCTTGTAATTCCTGATTTTGGCTCAAGCGGCAGAGCCATAATCCGCCCGCACAATTCCAAAAGGGTCGATTCGTCATGGCTGATAACCTTGGACACAGCATCGATCCAATATGTAACGCTGTGGACGATCTCTGTCAGCAGGTCATCTGGCAGGGTCAGTATCCAAGGAGCTGAATACTGCCACGACCTCCTGGTACGACCTTTTTCGCCCCAAGTCTGAATAGCCTGCCGCCATCGATTGGCTGGCCATACTCCTTCTTCCGCGAGATCTCTCAATGCGTACATTGCGTTCAATGGATGCTTACGACAGGTTTCGCGCCAGGTGTCTTCGTAATGTCCTGATTCAGAGGGCGGGGCTTTAAGCCACTGGACTAACTCATCTCTTTTGCTTGGTGCGACGTCAATGCTCTGGGTTTCTTCGTGGTCAGGCTCACCACTCATGCTCATCCAATGAGAGAACTCGTCGCTTTCGTTGGATGCAAGGCGCCATTTTGGATACGCACGTGACAAGGCTTTCAATCGTGCAGATGCGGCCTTACCCAGCGATACGCCGGAGCTTTGCAGCTTGGCGAGCCTACGCCACACGGCGCTGTCTGCGAGGTCTTTCCATGCTTCAGGCAGGATGTCATCGCGATACATGCGACGTGGTGGGCCTACCAATATTGCGGTCTCAAGCCGCTTCTGATCCGCAGGCGCTAAGAAGCGTCCCTGCAACACGATGAGTCGAAACATTTCGCGCTTAGTAGCCACAGACCAAAGCCACCACGCATGATTTGCCAAAAGCCACTCGACCCACTGATTGGGGGAGATGCAATTTTCCTGACTGGCAGCGAATAGTGCGAGACGCTTGTAAGTCGCGAACGGAAGTTCGGACCACTCATTCGCAATATGGTGGGCCAGCGGGATATTCTGATCGTAGACGGATAGCCAGGAGTCCCGCAGGAGTTCGACCAAAGCTACCCAATCACGATTCTTGCGGTTCTGAGTATGGGGTGCGATTGATGGAAGATCCCAATGAGATCGATCTTTTTCTTCGTCCGCATCGCCCAGTTCACAAAGCAATTCCAGCGCATCCGTTAAAAGCTGCTGGAGATCTCTCTGTAGCAGAGGCAATGCAGCTTGCCATCGGCTGCTCTTGAAATTACGAAACACCGAATAGATGTCGTCCGACGCCAGCGTTAATTTCCATTCAACAAGGTCACGAATTCCTCTAGGTACGGAGGGCTGGTCGGACTCTTCTTGCCAGCGAAATGGTTTCGATAGCGCGATCATTGGAGCGAGCAACTCGCGTAGCTGAAGCCGTGCAGTCAGCGTTAATCCATCCCGTTTGAAACGCTCTTGCCAATCGTAAAGGGCTGAGTCGCGCCATGGCTGTTTGACCCTACCAGTTAACAACAGCCGCCATAGAATCTGCATCAACCGGTTTGGTTGTGCTTTCGGAGCATTTTTTAAGATTTCTGCCAGCTCAGAGGTCTGTCCCCCGGTCTCCAGTCGAGAAAAAAAGCCCAACCGCTCCTCTATTCTCCAGCGGAACTGGTCATTGATTCGCCCGCCGCGATCGACTATCCATAGAAGTAGGTCGGGATTATCTAGATGCCGAGCCAGCCAACGGCCGATGTGACCCATTACGTCATCCCACTGTGAGCCGGAATCATTCGACGAAACCAGTGACATGGAGGGAGCGAGTGGGTAGGGCGCCGGTCGTTGTACGAGGCTAAATTTTAGTTTTTTATCAGTTTCATTTTGGGGAGTTACACCAAACCGATTCAAGTCAGTATGGCGGTATCGGTAGTCTGCAAAAGCCTCAAGCCAGTCAAGAGGAGGGACCGGATTGAAATCGGCAAAAAGACGAGCTGGTAAACCAGATTTATCAGAAAGGGCCCATAGCACCCGGCCTACATAGTCATCCTGCCTTGTGCTGGCCGATGGGCGACTTTGAGCATGAGTGACGACAAAGCGCTCCTTACCCATTACCCCGTCTCTGTACACTTCTCCCCAAGCTTGGAGCGTCAAGTGCAGCGCCGAATGATCATAGGTACCAGCCGGTACGTTGTAGAGTATCGGGGTAACACCTTTCGCTTCCCACTCTTCTTGCCGGGCTTCCTCTTCTCCAGGAGAGCTTGAGCCGAAGGCCCATGCGTTTGGGGTGATCTCACCCTGCATCCTGTCAGCAGCTATCGCATCCCTCATGTACCTGAGAACGGGGTCATTAATGCTGTACCCAACGAAGCAAACGACATAGTTACGAAAGAGTTCGCTTACGAATCGAGCCGCCCACCGTTCGACCAAGTAGGCCAGACCGAAATCGCCACTGGTGACTACGAGACGGTTCAAGCCCGCCTCATCAGGAATTTTAGGCAATACACCATGCAAGTAGACCAATCCGTCCCAGCGACTATTTTTCGGAATAGGCAGCATCGGGGCCGAATAGGACTGAAATTTCTGGGAGACTTTTCTCGCTGCGGTATCGAAAATGCGGTCGAAGTTTGTCGTCACTAGGCGAAGCGTGCCATGCCGGGTACGGGCGAGCCTCAGCAATGCGGCGTGTGTGTCAACGGCACCTTTCTTACGTAAGTTTGGTTTTAGAGCCCTGCAAAGAGCTTGTCGGACGGCGAAACGGCCTCCGTTGATTCGTCGTTCGAGCAGATCAAGAGTGGCGTCGAATTGGTAATTCTTGAAGGCTTTTTCTTCGGCACCGCCAAGCTCATCGTGTACTTCTTGATAGATCTGTTCCACCAGGCCTTTGAAGTCGGTTAAGCCTGCGGGATAAGAAATACCTGCTCCGCAGAAGAACACCACGCGTCCCTCCTCGTGGGCCTGAAGCAGCTCGTCCGGAATGTCTGGTCCGTCAGTTACAAATTGCATTCCCTTTTCCTCAAACATGCCGAATGTGCGCGGAAGCCTATTTAGCATGCGCTGGTACCGGTTGCCATCCTACTTTTGCCGACGCGAATTTTGCTTACGAAAATATATATGGGTGACGCCTACAGCCAGCCGCAAAGGAGGGAATGGTGAGCAGGCGTTATATGTTCTTATCCGAAATCGATACTTTGCTCAGGCATTTCACGTATCAGAGTTATGAGGTCAATCCTGACTCTGCGGGGAGGTTGTCGGGAATTTTCGATTTTAGAGTTTTCAGGAATTGGGGGCCATCTCTGACCATCAGGTATTTCCGTCCCACGACGCCATTGCATACATTAAGCCGGGCGCTCATCAATGATATTTGAACCTGCGGTTATCGAAGGCAGGCTTCGTCCCCTCAAGCACCTTCACCACATGCCCGTTGATAGCAGGGCTTTCAATGGCTCCTGCGGTGTAGGAGATTTTTTGGCTGTTCGCTCGATCAAAATGAGACCAGATGATTTGCTCCGCGTCGCAGACAACGGCAAGGTTCGGGTTGTGCGTGACCATAATGATTTGCCGACGCTTCTTAGCCTCGGTGAGCACTGGCACAAGAAGGCTCACCACAGTTTCGTTATCGAGGTTTTCTTCCGGCTGATCCAGAATGATCGGGTTGCGCCCCCTGTCCACCAGCAGATAGAAGATCAAGAGCAGAGCACCCCGTTGACCGGGAGAGAGCTGCTCGATCTCAGCATCTTGAAACGTCAACGAATACCGGGGTTCTAGGTAGGAAAGATCAAATAGGAGGTCATAAACCTCATTTGCACTTTTGTCCTTACGCAGCATTGAGTCGATGCCGTATTCAACCCTGTCGCCAATCGTAGCGGCCGCAGCTGAGATCCTGTCGTGCAGCGCTTGAGCAAAAGCAACAGCCTCTTCGCGGTTGTCGAAATCAGCAGCTTCACCCAATCGGCGCACTGTGTTGAGGCTCTCGTCCTCGCCTCGAAATTCACCGACGTTTTGCTTCAGCAGAGTGAAAAGGCTGGTGGCAAAAGCGTCAATTGAGCCGCCGAGCTTCGCCTTGAACTGGAGCTTGTACTCCTCGCGAATCAGACTGTTTCCCTGGATTAATTCTTGAACCGGCGTGAACAGCGCCTCCCTAGCTCGTCGCTGAGCATCGAGGATGTCGTAGACCTCGCCTGCCAACGCCAGTCGAGCGCTTCGATGAGCTTTCAACAACTCTGGCAGAGCATCTATTTGAGCGATCCTAGCCTCTAGTCCTTTCACAGTTTCTGGAGAGTCACTAGAGCCAATAAGCTCCAGATACTTCCTCTGCCACTCTTGAACTGCGAGCAGATGATTCTGATAAAACAGCTGAGGTTGATCCAACTTCGCTTTAGCTTCGACTTGCTTCCCTAAGAGTTCCTGGCGTTCACCTTCCGCTGCGGTGCCTCTAATACCAATGGTCGTTTGCTCAGCTAGAAACGCTTCTTCGAACTGGACCAGTGCACTAAGATTTAAGTCGATTTTCGCCACGTCGGTGACAGCCAGACCCAATAAGTTGAGATCTCTACTGGTGTCGTTCACGAACTGGTCGTAGGTACGCTGGAGCAACCGGACTTGCTCCTTCACGTCCTTGACAGCCTTGCTCTTGGCCGCTAGCTGTGAGGCCTTTTCATTAGATTTGTTGTGTTCATCTTCCAATAGTTTGAGATTTGCAGCGATTGCCTCAATAGCCTCGGCCGTCCTTTTTTGCTCAGGTGACAGCTCAGCAGAAGGCTTTTCAATCGCCGCTGGCCTCACAGCCTCATGCTCCGTAAGCTGCCGTCGCTTGAGGGTCAGTTGTTCCGTTAGACTTTTTCTGACTAAAGGATGGAGTTGGTTTTCGTAGGTAGCGATTTCAAGATTGACCCGTTTCAGATCCTTACGAAACTCGTTCAGCTGAAGGCGGTACGTGCTCTCCTGCTGCTCAATTAGCTGGTCAAAATCCAGTGCGCCTAAACGGATTGCATCATCGGTATGTGAGAAAATGACCGCCCTAAGCTCATTTTCAAAAGCGTTAGATTGGCCGGTAACATGTGCGTTGCAGAGATCTTCGAAGTGTCCCTGAGGGATATACCTCACCATTTCAACCATCTCGGCGGGCGGGTCCGCATTGAGATTGCAGGTGTTAATGGTTCCATCATGCCAGATGATGAACCCCTCGAACTGTCGAGCAGGCTCTCCAGCCTTCCCCCGGAACCGCTCCTTTCGAAGGAAGGAGAAGTGATTGGTCTGGCGCGAATGGCCCAACAGAGCCAGGACGTCAGCCAGAGCGCTTTTGCCACTCCCCTTGTTGCCAATTATGGCGACAAGATCGGAGTTCAACGGAAGCTGGACATCGCCCAGCCAGTGCGAGGCCAGTGCAGATCCCTGCACTTTGCTGATCATCACATGGTCGATGAAATACGTTTTGTTGGCCGCGATATGATCTAGCTTCGGCGGTGATATGCCTATGAATGAGCGCTTTGCGGGCTCTAGTATTGCTTGCTGCAACCCACGAAATGTAGGGTCAGCCTTGATCCAGGTTTTCTTGCCTGACGGAAAGTCGCCGTATCCACGACGATCATTGCTTCCATGAGTACCAACAAAGCAGTGCGCATCACTTCCGGCCACAACTAGGCGAGATACGTCTTTCAATCCCTCTCTGATACCAGCATAAAACTTGGCATTACCGGGAGTTTCTTCACCGACAAAAGCGGCACGGACATCTAGATTTCGACTTTCGAAAATCGGAGAGCATCGTACCAGTCCAATGAAATAAGCGTAGTGATCTGTCCATTTCACATCGCTCAGGCCATCGTTCGTATCGTATGGCATGAACCCAATAGCTTGTTCATCAGGAACTTTTGCTATGGCCTCTTTGTAGCTGTCACAAGTCAACTCGGCAATTTTAGCGCCAGCTATGTAGGCCTGCGCATCATCTGCTGCCACCTGCTCAGGCTTGAAACCGTGATACCTGAGAAGTGCGTCCGGAACTTGCTTGGCGAAATCGATGAGCCCCCCACCTGACAATGGCCTGCTGTTTTCGGCGAGTCGGAGGTGGGATAAAAAATCTTTGAGGATCTGATCATTCAGCTCGTTGGAGAACAGAACATGGGCGTTAAGGCGCCCCTTCATAGGGGCAGCAAGCCTCAGCTCAATCCCAGGGAAGACAGTTTTCGTCAACTTCGGGGCATCCGGCTCACTCAATCTGCGTTTCAGCGCAAACCAGCCGTCAAACGTCCAATAATCCATCAGCGCAAAGACATCGGGCTCCGCCTCATTCAGCGCCTTAATCATCTCGTCCACAAGGGCGTTGTTAGCAGGTGAACCTAGGTTCTTCCGGTCAAACTTCTTCCCGCTCCACTCAAATGACGCTGGAGTGTGAATATGCAAATCCCACTGCCGCCACTCTGAACCGCGCTCACTGCCGCTCTGAATCGCCATTGCTCGCCTTCCTTTGTCTGGAACTGCCGATCCATTTGGTTCATCGCGCCAATGGATACCAGATGGTAGGTCTAGTTCCTATTACCGACAAGTCGACGATTTTTTACCTGAAATGCCTGTTTCTGATCGCTAGCAACCGCTCATGACCCATCGCTTTTTTTGGCCGAATGCTGCCGGTCGCGAAAGGCAGCAATCGGCCCGTCCCAACAGTGAACGCCGCCATCAAGAAATTGATAGCACTTTTCGCCCTCACTTATCTCCAATGACATGTGCGTTTCTCCTGACAACCTGGAGGTCGATATGTCGATTCGCAAGATCGCTTTACTTTCCTACCTGGGTTTAGCACTCGCCGGATGTGCAGGCCCAAGCCAGAAGCCCCCTCCCACGACCATGCAAATCGACCTTCAGAAATACCAGGGCACTTGGTACGAGCAGGCTAGGTTACCTATGTTCTTTCAGCGGAATTGCCAGCAGTCAGAGGCGCATTATGGTCTACGTGATGATGGCCGCATTGACGTCACCAATCGTTGCAGGGAGGAGGGTGGCGATTGGAAAGAGGTGCGCGGAATTGCCGAGCCGCAGCAGGCAGGTAGGGCAGACAAACTGTGGGTGCAATTTGATAACTGGTTCAGCCGCATCGCACCAGGCATAACCAAAGGTGAGTACTGGGTGCTTTACCACGACTCCGCCTACCAGTTCGCACTGGTCGGCCACCCGAACCGTGAATATCTATGGGTGCTTTCACGCGCTTCTGAAATTAACGGCGTCAACCGTGAACAACTGCTAAAGATTGCCCAGCGACAGGGGTATGACACCAGCAAACTGATCTGGCGTCCGGCAGATCCGACCCAGCCCTAGTCAACTTGTAATGGTGCGTAGGCAGCAGTCTGACGATTGTTGCCTGACTTGAGTCTCAGGGAACGGCCAGCAGCACCCCTCGTCACGTGTCTGAAGCATCTTGCCCATTCACCTCATAGATGCATTGTGCTGAGTTAATGCGGGGCGCAATGTAACTCATATAAAATACAGGCATGCACTCCGGCGTTATGGCGTCGGTTTCCAATGGCTTCCAATTCGAACCTTGCCGCCATGTCTAGAACAATCCAACGGTCGATGTTAGGCCTCATAGAAACCCTCGAACAGCAACGTGCCGACCCCTCCAGCTCATTAAATTGGAAGGATTTTGAGGATCACGTTCAATATGTTTATCAAACACTTCTGAGCCTTGGTGGCCACAACGTCGTGGTTGCGAAGGATGCTTGTTTGATGGGCCGAGAAGGCGCCGAGTATCAGATTGACGTTTATTACGAGTTTGAGGTGGCTGGAATACGGCATCGAGTTGCTATTGAGTGTAAAAATACAAAAAGACGAGTAGAACGCAACGATGTATTGGCTTTCAAAGCTAAGATCGGCGAGTTTTCTGATGTAATAGGCGTCATCGTTTCTGCCAGCGGTTTCCAATCTGGAGCAAAGGATTTCGCTGAGCGGAACCGAATTTCAGCTTTAAGTATCGATGAGATCCCCTCAATTGGACAGCTGTTAGGAATGCGGCTTCGTCATAATGCGATACCAACCGAACTCTGCGTGGGAACCCCTTTCTGGACTTTCTTCGACTTGGAAACCGGAGCACCTTTTGGTTTGGGGCATGCTAAGGGTATCCATGCGTTGCTTTTTTGGTCTAAAAATCAAGCAGCTAAATACCATGCTCGCAATCAACTTGCGGCGAAGTGGCAGGTTCGCGGGCTGGAAGCACGCCATCTCTTTTCTTATATTCTTGTCGTTGATGCAATGAGTGGAAGTTTTGCAGCCGCCCCACCACCAAATCATCAATTTGCCGACGGCGGCAACATGTTCAGCGATATGCCTCGGCAGATTCTCATCGATGAATACTGTGAGGAATACAAGGAGCAGCTCCGAGTGCGACGCGTGATGCCAGGCGCAACCGAAGGGAGTAAACCAACAAAGAGGTAACGTGGGAAGGTTCTAGAGCGGTCATCTTTCGCCTGTCTCTAAAGACGGCATGCGACCCTAAGCTGCCGCCGAAATGCAACAATTAGGCGAAAGCATCCATGGGTGATCTCTCCCGCCTGACACAGGTCAGCTGCGTCATAGCAAGTCGCTAAAGCTGTTAGAGTCGGGCGATCTCCACTTTTAGTATGTGTTGAGCTTATCCAGCATGTACCCAGCTATTACGCCAGCCGCCTCAACCGCCGTTTCTGCTTCGACCTTTGTAATGCCAGAAGACCAAGGGCGACCGTGACCGGTGCCTTCTTTATTCCGAAGACGATTTACGCCTACTGCAACGTGATACATCCCTCGTTCCATCACGCGGCATGGAGCTTCCGTCGGTGATGGCGGGTCTTCCGGCGTAGCCATGCCGAGAGCAACAAAGGCTTGGCCAAGCAATGCTGGAAAATTGGCTTGCTGAGGGTAGGCGCCGAACTTCACTGTTATCACGTGAGCCGCCGTCGCTTCTAGTAAGTCTTTGCTTGTGCCGGAGAGCAGCGCTGCGTCTTCCGAACCTTTCTTAGCGCGTCTAGCATATGCTCGTAGTGCCTCGGTGAGGTTCCGGCCACTTAGTGATTCCAAGTTCTTGGATCGTAGATCTCCATCCATTGCGAGCACATAGCCTTCGGAATTGAAGGCGTCTACGGCTCGCAAAATGACATCATTTCCTACATAGTTTTCGGACGTTTCCCTGAAACCACCGGAAGCTCTTATCTTGGAAATCAAGCTCTCGACCAGCTTTCCTCCGGCAGCTTGGTCGTTATCGAGTGCCCAGGACAGCACAGCCCGTACACGCTTCGCTTTGCCCACCGTTTGACCCTGTACCTTTGGGTCGATTTCCGATAGTCCCGCGCGGCTAATGTAGAAATCCAGATCCGAATGACTTGGCTCTCTGTACGCCCCCGATTGGGAGTCATCGACCATCTTACTGACTGTCGCCACGATCAAGTCTGTGATTGGAAGTGCCATTCGTTTTATGCTCTCTTTTTTGTTTTGGGCAGCGTGGCAAGCTTAGTAATCCATTGTTCATTCGTCCAAGCACTGTGCTGGAAGGCCATCTGCTGCACATAGTTCGTTTTGAAAGGAGCAAGGATCTCGGCGGATTGAATCCGATTGGCAGGCCGAATAGCGTCACTTAGAGCACACACCGTCCTTTGATCACGTGGGGAATGTCCGGTGGTTGAGCCTCACAATCGCATGGTGAGTGACTGTGAACATTGCTACTCAGCAACCAGTGGGTCAATAAGTTCAGCCGCCTGATTCCGCACGTTGCCCACCTCCCTGCCAACCGGGTACCAGACGAAGTCCCCAACCTCCCGACAGCACTCCCTGGCAAGCTCCTCAGCGCGTAGTGCTGAGGTATTCGGATCAACCCATTCCCGAGCATGCTCAGCGCTCAGGACAACGGGACGGCGGTCATGAATGTCGACCATACCTTGGTCGCTATCAGCCGTGATAATCACGAAACCATCACGCTCGTCCGGTTCGAGCCTTGGTCGAACCTGGCCGAGTGCAGCGAAGAACATCGGGCGCTCATCCCTAAGCCTGATGAAATACGGCTGTTTCTTTTTTGGGTCGGTAGGGTCTTTCACCCATTCGAACCAGCCATTGGCCGGCGCAAGCATCCGGCCATGTGGCCAAAGCTCCTTGAAGAACTTTCCTGTCATCACTGTCTCGACTCTGGCGTTTATTGGGTCAGGCCGCTTCCCCTTTGCCCAGAATGGCGACCATCCCCAGCGCACCTTGTCGATGCTTAGCCCGTCCTCCACCGGCCGAATAATCTCCACACGGGTCGTTGGAGCAACGTTGTAGGGTTCTATCGGCCAGAGGTCGTAGCCGTTGATGATGAGCTGCTTAGGCGCCAGCTCCTTGAGGTAGTGGTCCATGGACTCGTAGATCGAATAACGCCCGCACATGCTGTCACCCGTCGAAATTTTCTACATATGAGATTGACCTCAAGCGAGGCAAATCGTTAACTGTATGTATATACAGTAATCTGCGCAGAGCGTGTCTCATGAGCATCACCTTCCTAGGATTGCTATCGTCTGGCGGCGAGAAGCTCCCTTTCTATTCCTTCCAGGTACCGGCGGGTTTTCCATCCCCTGCGGCCGATCACATTGAAAAGCACATCTCACTGGATGAACTGTTCAACATCCGGGCGCCTCATGTGTATCTGGTCAAGATCGAAGGCGACAGCATGCAGGGAGCCGGCATCTATGGGGGAGACTTGGTGATCGTCGACCGTAGCGTATACGCGGAGCATGGTGACATTGTGATCGCAGCGCTAAATTCAGAGCCCATTTGCAAGCGTCTGCATATGCGTCAGCACGAAGTGATTTTGATGTCCGAGAACCCGAAGTACCCTGCGCGGCATGTAATGGAAGGCGACGAGCTATTGATCTGGGGTGTGGTGAAGTACAGCGTGCGCAGTCATGAAAAAACCTGAACCGGTATTCGGACTGATCGACTGCAACAGCTTCTACGCGAGCTGTGAGCGGGTCTTTCGACCAGATCTTGCGAAAACCCCCATCGTAGTACTGTCGAGCAACGATGGCTGCGTCATCGCCCGCTCATACGACGCGAAACCCTTCGTGAAGATGGGGGCGCCATACTTTCAGATCAAAGACCACCTTCGTCGTAACGGCGTGGTGGCGTTCAGCAGCAACTATGCGCTTTATGGGGACATGAGCGAGCGTGTGATGACCATCATCGAGTCCCTAGTACCTGCACTTGAGGTTTACAGCATCGACGAAGCGTTTGCGGATCTCACGGGGATACCCGGTGATCTGACAGCGTTCGGCCGCAAAGTCCGCGCAACGATTTTCAAGCAAACAGGCATACCTGTTGGTGTGGGGATCGCTCGTACCAAGACCCTTGCGAAACTGGCCAACCACACCGCTAAACGTCTACTCGATAAGACGGGCGGAGTGGTGGACCTCTGCGATCAGTTCAAATGCGATTGGACGCTGCGCAACACTGATGTAGGAGAAGTCTGGGGCGTTGGCAAACGTATGAAGGCACACCTCGATTCCCTCGGAATCAAGACGGCGATGGACCTAGCCAACGCTGATCCAACGATGCTCAGGCAGAAGTTCAGCGTGGTCATTGAGAAGACCGCTCGCGAGCTTGCCGGGACTCCTTGCCTGGAGCTAGGGGAGGCCGACGCGCCGAAACAGGAAATCTGTTGCAGTCGAATGTTTGGCACTCGCCTAACAGACATCGAGCCAATCAAAGAGGCGGTGGCGACATACACCCAGCGTGCTGCTGAGAAGCTTCGGGCGCAGAACTCTCTCTGCAAAAAGATACGAGTCAGTATCCGTACTGGAATGTTCAACCCAGAAGAGGCGAAGTATGCAAACGGCGCATTGGTCGAGCTACCATATCCCACCAATGACGTAAGGTTGATGACGAAGGCTGCAACTGAGGCAGTCAATCGGCTGTTCCGGTCTGGGTTTAAATACAGCAAAGCAGAAGTGTTACTCATGGATCTACGCCAGCCCGGTGAGTTCACCGATGACCTATTCGCTTTTTCGCAGCCTGCTGCGGTGGGCAAGGTGATGGGGATTCTTGATGAAATTAATGGCAGGTGGGGACGAGGGACATTGCGTGCCGCAAGCGTTCCAGCAGATCCACAATGGTCAATGCGGCGGGATTTGATGAGCCAAAGCTTTACCACAAAACTCGATCAGTTATGGATCGTCAAATCCCTATGAACTAGAGGCGTTCGAGTCGCTTTCAGCCATATTGAATATTTCTCAATTGCTGGCTAATCATCGTACCCAGGCATGTCGAAGAGCAATTGGGGGGGGGGCTGTAGCCTCTTCCGCTGCATTTCCCACGTAGTAGAGAGTAAAGCGGAGATAATCCGCCAAAATTCATCACCGAATATAAGGCAAGGAAGGCTTTCCCCTCTTAGTCCAGAAGCAGTATTTGCGCCGCATCGTAATACCATGCTGGAGCGCTTCTACAATCAGAGGTCACGTCAAGGTCATGGAAGTGATGAAGCATCCATTTGGAGTTGTTCATTTTCTTTGGTGGCTTGTAGGGCCAAGTCGAAGTAATGGTTCAGATGCTGTGGTGCCAAATGCCCGGTCATGTAGTCAATAATTTGGTTGATGTTTGTGTGTTTCAACATGAGTCGGCGCGCAAGGCAGCGTCTTAATTCGAGGTCTTCGATGCGCCTCCTAGTATTATGCGTCTGCGGGGTTTTTGGGGCTTTCATCTCAATCTCTCTCTCTCGTTATCCAATATGGTTTTTAATGAAAGTTCAGGATGAGCGAATCGTCAAGGTCCATTCAAAGCCGAAAAAATAAAAAGCTGATATTTCTTGGTTTATTAATTTGGTTTTGATTCTGTTATTTTGAGTTTTGTCTTGGTACGTAACTAATTGATTTCCATGATGGTGTGGCATATCTCGCTGCACGTATAGCGCGGGGGCGTTTATTAGACAAACAATATGCATTGTTTTTGGGGGCGCGATAATAAGCGGGGCGTGCAGAATTTCCCGATAGCCGGTATTGTGGTTGGTGCAGGCCGATTTGGCTAAGAACAAATTCTTGAATTTTATTAAGCGATGGTCTTGTATTGCTCGTAGCTATCAAGAGTAGGTACGAATGTATGTTAATTGGAAATGAGTATTCTCGGTACTCTAGGTTTTTCTTTACAGAGTACGAGCAAAGCGGGCCTTTCATTAATGAGGACCAATGTGGGTACAGCATCTTGCAGGCTGTTCAATGGAGAGCTATGGACGGAAAACCGTTAATGGTACGAAGCATTCAGCGTATAGGGGTGGCTTGGTGTGCGCTCAGTGAGCCCAACTTGTTCCTATGGCTAGAGGATGCTTTAGCGAGAGGGATTTTGTCTCCAATACTTTTCGTCTGTGCGCGATCGGGCAGCGTAACGTTGGTGGTTGATGCTGGAAGTGAACTGGTGAGATCGGAGGAGTTTAAACGGGAGTGGGATGACGTTTTTGGCGTCGCAGAAGACCCTTATTGGTGGAGGGTCATCATTAAGATTTTTGATAGGGAGACCTTTCAAGCGGAAATGATGCCAGTGGTAACCGATGAGTATGTGAGGAACATAAATCATCACTGGAAGCTCGGAGTTAGCAGTTACGTGCCCGCAGGGCTAGTTTCTCCTGAAGACGTTCGCCCTTATTATTTTATTCCGTGATGTTCGTTCGACATGCAAAAGCTTCGCTCCGCTCCGGGGGCATGTATAGGCGCCGCTTTCACTCTCGAAAATCGTCGGTTGAATCATAACGGTATGGGTATCAAAGGTAAGGAAAGAATGCATTCCTCGCGGCTCCAACCATGATGACATTAATCGTTTTTATGGTAGTCTCGTAGGACTATTAGAAAGAGGCCCGTCATGTCAAAACTCGCAGAGTTCCGCCAGCTTGAAAAACATCTCGCCGAGCAGCTAAGCGCGCTAGAAGCGTTGAAGGGTGACGCAGGTCTTAAGAGAGAAATTGAATTCGAATCAAAGCTGCGCGCTTTGCTAGCAGAGTATGGATATAGCCTGCGCGATGTGATCAATCTGCTTGATCCCCAGCCAGTTCGACGTGCCCCTGTATCAGAAGTCAAAGGCGGCAGCCGTAAGCCTCGTCAGTTGAAGGTCTATAAGAACCCTCATACAGGTGAGTCCGTTGAAACCAAGGGCGGAAACCACAAAACCTTGAAGGAATGGAAGAAAGAGCATGGCGCTGCCACCGTAGAGTCATGGCTCTCGAAGTAATCTCGCTGAAACTATGAAAAGGCCCTTATGGGTCTTTTTTGTAAGGTTTGTCTGATTTTGTTCGGTGGTACGGAAAATACTTATTTGCCCAATAGTCTTGCTTGCACAGATTACCTATGGACGACATTCATGCCAGATAACACCGAAGCCAACATAAACATAGCGGACGCGCTAACGCTGATGCTACACAATCAACACGCCCTAGCAGCGGCCATCGAAGAAGTGACTGTGTGGCTTACAGAGAATGGGGTGGAAGTAGTCGCCGCTAACGCGGTGGCTGCTCTGAACACGTTGGACACAAATGCCCAGGGAATTACAAAAGCCATCATGCGATTACGGCAGCTGTAGTATTCGTCCTACCTTCAACGCTAGGCGCTTCCCAGATGACGGCGGGTGTCTGATTCTTTTAAGCGTGGGAATTTGCATGTTTGTCCACCCTCGCTTGCCTTGTCACTACGTTGCATGCGCATCAGCGCCGAGCGACCCGTTGCATTCGAAGTGACTCAAAGGCGGCGAAGTAACGACCGGCGAACTGGTGAATCTATTGCAGATCCACAACCCAAAAGGGTGACAGGCAGCGCTCGGTCAAGAGCCGCCCCTCAGAGCTGTCCGTTTTTGGTCGATAGGAGCGCGACCGGCTTGCCCAATCTGAGCCTAAGCCAAAACGACCTTCAGCTTCTGGTCGTAGCGGGCGAGTTGAGCGTCGGCTCTTGGCCGTTCATTACTTCACTACCTGGGGGCCTAAGCATGCGCTTTTCTCGATTTAATCTGACCTACTCTATGACCTATGAAACTCGCTTACGATTCTGATTACGCCGTCAACAATCGTTTTCGCCATTCCTCTGGTCACTTCTAGCTCCTCCTTCGAATGTACAATGCCGTTCCTAAGCTGAATCCAATCTTGAAGATTTGGGAGCGCTTCTACACTGATCAGACCGCGATTAACCGCACTTTTTATCATCCCAATCAGAGACAGGTGGGGCTTCAGAGCAGTTTCCTCATCTCCGATCCGCATAACTTTTCGCAGCTCACCTTCAAGGTACGTGATGGCGGAAACTATAGCTGCGCGGTATGCCTTAACTCTAAAAAGCCGGCGCACCTCGTCTAACTGGGAATCACCGTCGGAGGGAAGCGCCCGTTCGAGGGTTTCGACTAGGTTGCGAGCAAAATCCTCTGATTGAGAGGTTAAAAGATCGGGGCGGTAGATCGCCATCACTCCTTCTAATGCGGTAGGTAATTGCTGCCCTTCTCTCATGACCACTATCAACGTGAGCGGCCTTCCCTCGTGCCTCCTAGACGCAGCACGGTTAAGCGCCATTTTTAGCTCAACTATTGTCCAGTTAGACGATAGATCAATGACCATGGCAATTGATCTATCAATCAGCGCATCAAGCTTGGCGATGACCATATCACCTGGGGAAATCACCCCATCCGCCGTTATCGGGACGAGGTTGATATCCTCAAGAGCAGGGAAGACTTGATCTTTATAGAACGGTAAAACATCTAACGGTAACGAAAAGAAGCAAAGCCGTGAGGACGCTGATCTCGGCAGCGACAGCTCCTGCATTGCCCTCTCCTCGGTCGCTTTCATAACTGTGAAGGCTTTGTCTCTCAAAAGCTCCCGAAGCTCATCGAATGCGGCGGCAAGGATCTCCCCGTATTTGTCTCGGGTACCTGGCAGGTTTATCACCTTTACCCCACGACGCTCGAATCGGGAGACATCGGATTGATTCGCGCCAACAACGATGGTGTAGGCAAATCGTCTGGTACGCCCTAAACGCTGTGTTACCACGTGCCAGATTTGTCGAAAATCTGGATCGTCAAGGCTATATCCAACCAGTACCGCTGTCTTGGTGATCAAAAGGTTCGCAAGATAGGTTGCAAAGAGCGGGTAGTTCCCTAGGAAACCGTCGTAATCGGCCTCTGTAACCACCATCCTTCTAGGGTGGTGAAGATCGCCATGCAGTTTCAGCAAGTTCACCCCCGCTTTAGAGGAATTCAGCGACAGCTGTTCCTCCTCAAGGATGGGGTAGACGGTATTGGGCCCTAGGCGGTATTCCTGCTCCAGCAGAAAATCGAAGTTCGTTGTGCAAACGATATCGAATGGAATGGAGCAAAAGCTCTTGTGTGCTTTCCCCGGTTGCGCCTCGTGGATTAACAGCACTTGTGTGAGCTTGTCCATTAACCTCGCACGGCCAAGTTCATGCTCGTAAGCTGAGATTGCGTCAAGGGCCCCACTGGAGCTGAAATCAATCAAGTCATCCTCCAGAAGCTTGCCTAACTCACCCCAAAGCGGCGGTCTTTGACCCGACGTGACATGTGCATTGAGGGACATTCCGGCGCCGATAATTGGCAGCCACCTGCCGTTCACTAGGTCGTCGAGAACCGGCTTGGGGAAATACTTGAGGTAAGTTGTGGCCACTGCGAAATCCTCCTTGAACAGCGTCGGACGATATCAGTAATGGCATTTAGATGCCAAATTAGCCTCGATAGCAGGCAGCTATCGGTGAATTGCAGTCATCCATTTCTAAGAGATTGGTGAATTACTGCCAGCAAAGAGGAGGTGTGCTCGCAGAAGTTCTGCCCTTGGTGTGCCACGGGGTGTGAAGGCTTCTCAGCCACCTCCTACTCAGCCGAGCGGTCACTATCGACTTTTTTTCGTGCTGGTGCGAAAGTAGCGCAATGGACCTGAAGGAGTACAGGAAGATGCCGTTAGTTACGCGCAAGGTATTTATAGATACGGAATTCTTTGTCAAAGCAAATCTTGATTTCAACTCTAGTACAATAAAGTCTTTTGAGGAATTGTGCAGCGATAATCAACTGAGCCACATCACTACCACAATCGTGGTTAATGAAGTGCGACGAAAGATTATTGATCACATCAAAGAGGCACTCAAAGGCATCAAGAATTTCCGACGAAAAGCCGCCGTCCTTAAAGAGTATGATGACGAGAGTATAAAAAGCCTTTTTACGGAAATCAATGAAGACGATCTAGAGGCAAAAGCGCTAAAAGCATTTGAGGATTTTATTGAAGCTTCGAATGCCACTGTCGTTGACATGAGTCGCGTAGATGGAAATGAGATTATTGACATGTTCTTTAATCATGTCAGTCCATTTAGCACTCAAAAGCCTAACGAATTTCGTGATGCGTTCTCTCTCCTTGCTATACGCTCTGCTTTGGAAGGGCAGGAAAAGGTCTACGTTGTTTCTGCGGACCCTGACCACAAAGCGTTTTGCGAGGCGAATGAGAGGTTCGTAAACATTGAAACTCTTAGTGGGCTACTAGATATATATAATAAACACAACGACGATAGATCTCATTTCGTTGAGCAGTTTTTGAATATTAAGAAGCAAGAAATCATAGCGCAAATAAAATCTCAGTTAGAAGATGCCGATAGCTATAACTCGTCTACGTGGGAAGATGCTGAAGTAGATACATTCGAAGTGGCTGAAATTGAAGACTTTGAACCTCAAATAGTTCATTTGGATGATGAAAGCTGCAAGGTCGTATTCGACGTAACTGTGAAGTTTCTAGTAAATGTCAGCGGCCCAGACACTGCGAATGGTCATTACGATAAGGAGGATGACATCCTCTATACGTTTGATTCTATTGAGCGGCAAGAGGAAGAAGAAAAAGAATTTTCTATAGAATTAGATTTGTCTTTTGAAGCCGATGAAGGCGAATTCATTAATGATGAATTCGCTTTGCACGTAAAAGGCTTGGGTGGCGGCATTGAATTTGGTGTTGAAGAGTATCCGTGGGAAGACCCTAGGATGTGATTTGATCACATTGGTGATCCATGCGGAGTTCCATGATGCCGTCGCCGGGCCTTCCAACTTGACTGTAAGCAGTCGTTGCTCGAACGGTATCAGGGGATCAAGCAGCGCCATTGCGGCGCTCCTTCTTCAAGACTTGTCCACTTTTCGCAGTCTGTATTGTGATCGGTAGCAAGGGCTGAAACCCGAAGACGCGAGGATCGCTTCGTAGAATACCGTGATCTTTGACTCGACGAATGCAGTTGCACAGGGACGTACGGTGGTTTCCAGCTCAACACAGTCGCTGAGCTGGCACCCTTCGCTAGCAAATCTTAAGCGGTAGCGAACTCAGATTCTGGCTTCTTGTGCCTGATGGTCATGATGATTGCCGCAGCAAACAAGCACAGTAGACCCGCTGTGAAAAACGCTGGCAGGTAGCTCAGCAGATTTACTCGGGACCACCCTGCTCCGTAAGCAGCTACCGCAGCACCAATTTGGTGGCCTGCGAATACCCATCCAAACACCAAGCCAGCACGCTCTGGCCCGAACTTGTTGACGGCGAGACGAACTGTGGGTGGGACGGTTGCGATCCAGTCGAGGCCGTAGAACATAGCGAAGACCGACAACCCGAAGATCGTGAAGTCTGTATACGGTAATGCAATCAGCGAAAGGCCGCGTAGTCCGTAGTACCAAAACAGCAGGTGCCGACTGTCGTAACGGTCTGAGAGCCATCCCGAAAGAACGGTGCCGATCAGGTCGAACACGCCCATGGCGGCAAGCAGACCCGAAGCTTGAATTTGATTAATACCGAAGTCGCCGCACAATGGAATCAGGTGCACCTGAACCAAGCCAGCGGTACTCGCGCCACAGATAAAAAAGGTGGCGAACAAAATCCAGAACACACGGGTCTTGGATGCATCGCGCAGCGTATGCAGAGTCGCCATAAACACTGACTCACCACTTGCGACTGGCGCAACGATTGGATCAGTGCTCGTGTTGCCGTAAGGGCGCAGACCTAGATCGCTCGGGCGGTCACGCATGAACATGAGTACTGCGAACGCAGCCAAGGCAAGCATCGCAGAGAGTACAACGAGCGCCCAACGCCAGCCATGATGTTCGGTGATGCTTGCGAGCAGCGGCATGAAAACAAGCTGGCCTGTGGCGTTACTCGCGGTCAATACACCGATCACAAGACCTCTGCGGTGTTCAAACCAGCGGGACGCTACCACTGCACCCAGTACAAGGGCGGTCATGCCGGCGCCTACGCCAACACCCACTCCCCATAATGCAACTAACTGCCAGACCTTCGTCATATTGAGCGACACAAGGAGGCAGGTCATTATTAAGGTGATTGCTGCGACCGTGACATTGCGCGGCCCGTATTTGCTCATCAATGCAGCGGCGAATGGAGCCGTCAGACCAAACAAGACAAATCGGATCGAAAGTGCTGACGAGATCTCCGTAGTGTTCCAGCCGAATTCCATCTGCATTGGTACGATGAAGATGCCAGGTGCACCTACCGCTGCGGCACTTACCAAGGCAGCCAAAAATGTAACGGCGACCATGGCCCAGGCATAGTGGGATCCTCGATGAGTGAGGAGATTGGAGAGCCATTCTGAAAGCATAGGTACCTCTGAATTTTGCCACCTAGAGATTAGAAAAAGGACAGTCAGGTGGCTTGATTAGCCATCCGCCGCTCCGTTGCGTTTGCGACTAAGTTCTTCTCACTGCATTGGCACGTGCAGGATCAAAATTTATTCAAAGCAACCCCGATAATGGTCTGTCGCGGCGTGTTATTGCCGAGAGGCTTTTTTAAAGGCGCAAGCAGTCCGCATTTGGGATTTAGTAACTTGTGCGAAAGCCGGGGCAATTTTCCGTCGGACTTACGAGGAAAATGAGGCGGTCCATAAAATCGTATGAGCTGAGAGACAGCTTGACCGGAAGCAGCCGCCGATGAAGCGGCGCCTCCAAGCCTTCTACTGTTCTAAATTAGATATTTGCCTAGCGCCCAATGGGGATTGGCCGATAGCACTCTAGATCTGGGTGAAGCCGCCATCCACGAACATTTCCGAGCCCGTGGTGAAGCTACTGTCGTCGGAAAGTAGGAAAACGGCTGCTTTGGCGATTTCTTCAGAACGGGCCATTCGACCTAGTGGAATGGTCGATGCAATCCGGGTCTTGATCTGAGCGGTCTGCTCGGCTCCTCCCGGTGAATCGAATGCGGGAGTATCAGTGGGGCCAGGACTAATCGCGTTAACACGGATGTTACGAGACTTGAGGTCATTGGCCCACGACCGTGCAAATGATCGAACCGCCGCCTTCGAAGCTCCGTAGATGCTTCGACCTGGGTTGCCTTTTGACCCAGCAACGGATGCCATCAGCAGAACGGAAGCGCCGTCCGACAACAACGGTAAAGCGCCCTGTACGGTAAACAAAGTGCCGCGCACGTTTACGTCAAAAACACGACTGTACTGCTCGATGTCTATCGCCCCCAACGGCGCGCTGGCTTGAGCTGCCGCATTGGCAAATACCATGTCGAGCCGGCCTTTCTCTTCGGTGATGAGTTTAAACAGCCGATCCACGTCATCAAGATTACTCGTGTCGCCTTGGACCCCTGTCACATTGCGCCCGATCGAACGGACAGCTTCATCCAGATTAGCCTGACGACGACCCGTGATGAATACGTGCGCGCCTTCTTCGACCAGCAAGCGTGCTGTCGCCAAACCAATGCCAGAGGTGCCACCGGTGACGAGTGCAATTTTCCCTTCAAGCTTTTTCATGCTGTATTCCCCAGTAATTTCAGCCGAGCCATCCGCGTGCTGCGGCGACTAGATGTTGTAGCCGCCATCGGCATCGATGATTGTTCCAGTGATGTAGGAAGCGGCAGGGCTGGCTAGAAAGAGAATGGGTGCAACGACTTCTTCCAGTCGGCCAAATCGCGGGAAACACAAGCGCTCTACCAAAGGCGCCAAAGCGTCGCGCAGATGCGCGTTGAGGTCGGTTTTCATAAACCCGGCGTGCACCACGTTGACAGTAATGTTGCGCTCGGCCAGGTCACGGGCGACCCCTCTGGAATAGCCATCGATGGCTGCACGCAAGGCCGCGAGATCGGCGATACCCGACATGCCAGGTCGGTTGCCCAGGTTAGAACCGATCATCACGATTCGGCCCTGATCGCTGAGTACTTTGGACGCCGCACGCACAGTGGCCATGAACCCCGAAAGCGTAACGGCCCAGAAGCGATCGAATGCTTCGGCGTCGCGGGCGGGATCATCGACTCTGCCCAGCTGATCGATGGAGGCGTTGTTGATGAGGATGTCGATACGGCCGAACTTGGCCATTACTCGATCAATGAGCGATTGCGCGGCGTCGACGTCCGCCTGATCCGCTTGAAATGCTTCGCCTCGCACGCCTTGAGCGATCACGTACTCAATCACGTTGAGTGCCTGCTCTTCGGCGAACACGTAACTGATGGCTACGTCTGCGCCTTGCTCGGCGAGGGCCTTGGCGGTCGCTGCGCCTAAGCCGCGCGACCCGCCGGTTACCAAGGCGACTTTGCCGGTAAATAATTTTGTCATGCTGAATCCCGTAATGGCTGAAGACATTCGTTGATGAGTCTTGAGCCAAAAATAACCGGGAGAAGGGCGGGCGATAATTGCCCGAGCCACGATAAAACCTATCGATAGGCGGAATAAATCAGCATGACATGAACAGGGTAAGGTCAGGCCAACATGTGCTTGGCGACCTCGTCAGGCAGATCGAACTGCGGCCAATGTTCTGCATCGAGTGTCGTCAGCGTCGCGTGAGGGCAATGGCTGGCGATATCTTTAGCGACGGCCGTGTTGAGGTATTTGTCCAGACCACCCCAGATCAGTTTGACCGGCTTATTGAATTTAGCCAGTTCAGGAAGGCGCCGGTCATTTGCCGCAAGGTTTGCGTACGCATTCCCGGTCATGGCCAGGAAGGCGGGCATTGCACTCGGCTGCTGGGTGAAGTTGTGCGCAATGATAGGTTGCAACACCGTTTCGAAGCGCGTCCTCATTGCCGGCGTCATGTTGGCCAACAGTAGGCCCTGCTGAAAATTGAAGAGGTAAGCTGCTTGCTTAGGGTCCGTCATCATCGCGTGGGCCAAAAGCTTGGTTTTCGGATTGCAGCACAGTTCAATGAAGTCGGGAAAGGCCAATACGGAGGCGTTTGCGTAATAACAGTTGAGCAGTACGAGAGAGGCAACGCGGTCCTGATTGTCCAATGCGAAGTTAACCGCTGCCGGACCTCCCGCGTCGTGCCCAACCGGGATGACTGAATTCAATTTTAGATCATTGACCACAGCGTTGAAGTCAGCCAATTGCTGTTCAAAGTCATACCGGAAGTCTGTCGGTTTGTCGGACGCACCGAAGCCAAGAAAATCGAAAGCAATAACGCGACGGCCAGCGGCGCTCAGACGTGGGGCCAGATCTTCGTAGATACGACAGTTATCGGGAAAGCCGTGCAGCAGGACAAATGCAGGTTCTTTGCCGGGATAGTCACGAACGTAGATTCGGTGACCGTCCTTCAACACGATCTTTTCAGTGAAACCTGATGCGAGTTTTGGGTTACTGGGAGGTGCCGGCGACTCTGAAGTGGCTGCCCAAGCGGAGCCATGATTGATCGCCGCCATTGCTGCTGCCAAGACCATGGATTGCTTGAGTACGTCGCGGCGTGACAACTCACTGCGCTTGAGGCTTTTCATTTTTCTTCCCCGTTTTGTTCCCGTGCAAATCAGCCACTTGGGAATGGGTTTCCAATTCAATGGAAATCCAGCAGCACCTGCGATTGCTCAGCAACAGATAACGAGCAATAGCCTTCATGATTTATTGAAGGCGGTCACTATGAATGTGTCAAGGCAGAACGTTGTCATCGGGGCGCCCCGCGATCAACGTGATCAAGCGCGAAGTTTTTCAGGGAGGATGAGCCCGCGCATGACACGGGCTCAACTCACCGTCTTCATACGTCGAACAGATCTTTGTGAAGAGTGACGAACTCTTGCACGGTCATTGGCGCTTGTCCGGTGACTTCTCGAATGATCTTGTCTTCGCCTTCGAACACACCATGCTGGTAATCCAACGCTACTTCGACCAGATGTTGAACGACGAATGGAGGTAAACCTGCTTCAAGCAGTTCGTGTTTGTATTCTTCAAGACTGATTTGCTGATAGGCGATCTTGCGCCCCAGCACTTCGCCGATAGCGTCGGCGACACCTTGCTGATTCAACTCGGTAGGGCCATGCAGGGTGTAGGTTTGGCCTTCATGTTGGCTCGGATTTTCGAGAATGGCGGCAATCAGACGGGCTTGATCCTCAGCGGCGATTGGGGCGTGGCGGCCTTCACCAAATGGTAGGCGGATCTCACCTTTTTCCAAGATGTGCGAGCGGAAATGAGGATAGATCAGCCACTGTGCAAAATAGGTTGGGCGTAGGTGAGTCATTGCCAGTCCTGACCAATCGAAGACCCGCTCGGCCGTCCAATGATCGAGCGCCGCATTGCTCTTGGCTTCGCGTCTCGCGGAAATCTGCGACATGTTGACGACGGCTTCGACGCCGGCTTCCTTCGCTGCTTGGGCGAAACGAGCAGTCGCATCAATCAAGCCGGGGGTAATTGGGTATACGAAGTACGCGGTGTGAACACCTTCAAGTGCGCTGCGCACGGCGTTCAAATCCAGCAGATCACCGAGCACCACTTCGGCGCCCATTGCACGAAGCGCTGCCGAACGTTCATCTTCCTTGTGCACCAGGGCCCTGACCGGAACACCTTTAGAGGTGAGGATTTCAACAGTTCTACGACCGGTGTACCCAGTAGCGCCTGTTACGAGAATGGTAGCTTGCGTCATGTTGGTAGCCTCAGGTTATGGTGCGAAAGATTAAATATTACGCTCGTCATAAATATAGATGTTAAGTAACATCTAAGTCAAACACCATTGATCAGGATTTTTGGCATGCGCAAATCACGGCAGGAAACCAGCGAGACCCGGCAACGAATCGTTGATGCTGCCAGCGTCGAGTTTCGCAAGAACGGTATTGGCGGGACGGGACTTTCTGGTTTGATGTCTGCGGCGGGCCTGACGCACGGCGGCTTCTACCGCCACTTTCAGTCCAAGGATCAGGTCGTGGCAGAGGCATGCGGCGCAGCAGTTGACGGACTAATGTCAGAGCTGGAGAAGGTCGCTGACGACGGAGGCTTTGATGCAATCGTGGACCATTACCTTTCGCCTCTACACCGGGATGCCTTGGAGCAAAGCTGCCCCTATGCGGCGCTTGGGAGCGAACTGGTCCGGAGCAACGAGCAGGTAAAGCAGGTCGCGACCCAAGGTCTGGAAAGGATCATCGAGTTATTGGTCGCTCAGTCTAAATCTGAGAAAGGCGAGTCGGAACGCGCTCGTGCACTCGTCGCGATGTGCACGATGATGGGGGCGCTCACCTTGTCGAGAATGGCATCGCGCCCGGCGCTGTCAGCTGAAATTTTGGAGACGGCGGTAACTCATCTGACTCACGCCGAGCTGTCAGATGCTTAGGAACCGGCTGAGTTGGCAACCGCCTTCAGATTCTCTCTAGTTGCCGTAATGATTTCATCAGCAAGCAGAGGGTTCGTGGTTTTGGTCGCCCGCGCGATGGCGACACTGCCGACCATACTGCACATGAAAAACAATGCTTCGCGACGAGCAGTTTCATCCGCGAAATCCCGAGCCAGCACTTCCTGGAGGATTGCGACCATGTCCTCAAAACCGTGGGTGAAAGTGTTTTGGATGGCTTCATCCTGACTTTTGATTTCGCATGTATAAGCAGCCATCGGACAGCCCTCAGCGACGGCCTCGACGTGCTCGGGGGACACATAGGCGTCAATTAGCGTTTCCAAGTCATTCGCAGCCGGCCCCATCATGGCGCGCCATGAGTCGCGACCGTTGGCCATAGCTTTCCGGCAAGCAGCTTCGACCAACCGGCTCTTAGATTTAAAATGTCCGTAAAAACCACCCTGGGTCAGTCCCGCCTCTTCGCTGATTTGCGCGACGCCAGTGGCGGCGAAGCCCTGCGTCTGGAACAGGCTGGAAGCCGCAGCGATGAGCGCTTCACGGTTGTAAGCATTTTGTTCTTTTGAAACCTTCACGCATTACTCCTGAACTACACTGAGCCATTCATTGTGATCGCCTCCAATAGAATGGATACTTTTGCGGGCGATCACTATGATAGGTGTCCGGCATGGACATTTAAACCCTCACGCAGGTACTCCAAATGAAAGCGATCCAGATCAACGCTTATGGCGACCCCCTCGAAAGTCTGGAGTTGGTCGACATCGCTGAGCCACCGCCGCCCGGACCGGGCGAGGTGTTGATCGGTGTCGAGTTCGCCCCAGTTAACCACAACGATTTACTGTTGTTCGGCGGTAAGTTTCCGGTGCATCCGCCATTACCGAGTGTTGTCGGCAACGAAGGCGTCGGGATCGTGTTGGTCGTTGGCGCGGGCGTGGACAACGTGAAGGTCGGGGATCGCGTGACGCCACCGCTCTATAGCTTTACTTGGCGGGAGCGGATGGTCATTCCCGCCGCAGATCTCTTCGCTTTGCCCGTGGACGCGGATATTCAGCAGCTCGCCATGTTGCGTATCAATCCGCCCACAGCGGCACTTTTGCTGAGTGAATTCGTTGACCTACAACCCGGCGATTGGGTGGTGCAGAATTGCGCGAACTCCGGGGTGGGGAGGGCGGTGATCGCCATCGCCAAGGGGCGCGGGTTACGGACGGTCAATTTTGTGCGGCGACAGGAGCAAGTCGCTGAGGTGGAAGCGGCTGGTGGAGACATTGTTTTGGTGGATGAAAATGATGCGACTGAGCGCGTTCAAGACATGGTCGGTGACGGTGCAGTGCGCTTGGCGCTCTGCGGCATCAGCGGAGTGGCGACTGCGCGATTGGTTAGCGCGTTATCGGCTGGGGGATCGTTGGTCAACTACGCACAAATGAGCGGCGACATGTCTGCACCGGGAGATCTCAGGCCGCTGATGAGAAAGAGCATCACGATGCACAACTTTTATCAGAACAAACCCGCATTCAGGGTGAAAGTGCCTGAAATATTGCATGAAGCGGTCGAGTTGATCAGATCCGGAAGTCTGCAAGTACCGGTTGCAAAGGTGTATCCGCTGGCAGCCTTTAAGGACGCCATCGTCCACACTCAAAAAGGCGGCAAGGTGTTGTTAGAGATCAACGGGGCTCACTGACGGTTTGGTTGAGGAGGCGCCGATGTTCGGCGCCCCCGCAAAGTCAGATCAGAACGTGATACCGAACGCGGAAAACGCGCGGTCCATGCGGTCGTCCAGCAGCTCTTTGGTTTCTTTCCAGGCCGGAACTTCATCCAGCAGGCGTTGCTGCCAAGCCATGATGTTCGGGAATTCATCGTACGGCGTTTTGGTTCTGGCCATCTGCGAGAACGGTGCTGCGATATCGAAGTCCGCCAGCGTCACCTGGTCACCGACGATGTATTTTTTGCCTTCGAGGTGTTTGTCGAGCATGGCGGCGTTGCTGCGGATGTTGGTGAAGATGAACTCGACCATAGTCGGGTCTTCCGCCACGCCCATCACGCGTTTGCCGATGCGTTCGTTGAACAGGTAGGACGAAAATACGCGCCAGTGTTCAGCGGACCAGAACATCCACTGCAAGGTTTCATACCGGGCGGTGCCCTTGGGCAACAGCGGCGAGTCGAACTTCTCCGCCAAGTAGAGGTTGATGGCCGAAGCTTCGGAGATGACGATATCGCCATCGACCAAGACCGGTACGCGACCGACCGGGCTGATCGCCAGAAATTCCGGCGCTTGGCTTTCGCCTTTCAACAAGTCGACCGGGATATGTTCGAACTGGATGCCCATGTGTTTTGCAGCGGTCCATACGCGGCGAAAACTGCCGGAACCACTGTCGCCGTAGATGCTGATGGTCATGACTGACTCCATAAAACTGAATGTTAAGAGCGTTGCGCAGAGCCAGACTAATAGAGCGGTTCAAAAGTGATAATTGGTTGGCCGGCGATAAAATTTATCGCCGGCCGGAATATATATGCAGGCCGGGTATGACAGCGGTAGAGGGGCGGTGTGGACAGATTTTCGGCGTTAGAAATCTTCGTGAGGGTTGTCGAGATCGGCAGCTTTTCGCGCACGGCGATTGAGCTGTCGATCAGTCAATCTACGGTCAGCAAGCAAATTACCGATTTGGAAAAACAGTTACAGGCGAAGCTATTTTCACGTACCACCCGCCGGTTGTTTTTGACCGATGCCGGTGAGCGGTTTTATGAGCAGGCGAAGCTTATTCTTGAGCAATACGCCATGGCTTTAGGAGATGTATTCAATACCCGTCAGACGCCTTCAGGCACCTTACGTATCGCTACACCAATTCTGCTCGGGCGAAAGCAATTGACTCCGTTACTGCCGCGCTTTTTCCAGCGCTACCCCGACATTGTGTTGGAGCATTTCCTGAGTGATTCGGCGACAGATCTGATTCGCGATGGCGTAGACGTGTCTATCCGCGTTGGCGAAATGAAAGATAGCTCTCACCAAGCGCGAAAACTTGGTGCTCTGCAACCGGTCACCGTAGCCTCGCCGGCGTTCCTGGAGGACCATCCAGCGATTCTTCATCCTCGCGATTTGGCTCGCGTACCGTGCCTGATTTACCTGCGCAACCCGACGCCTTTCGAGTGGACGTTCAGCGATGTCAACGGTGAGATAGTGTCGGTTGAAGTTCAGGGATCCTATCGGGTGAACGTGTTTGAAGCGCTTTGCGAAGCCGCGATCGCAGGGCTTGGAGTTTTGAGAGCGCCATTGTCGGCCTGCGGCGAGGATCTGGAGGCCGGTAGATTGGTTAGGCTCCTGACAGATTACGACGCCGCTTTCGTTCCCATCTATGCGGTGATGCCTGCCTCATCCTGGATCCCACAGAAGACCCGCGTGATGGTGGATTTCCTAGTGGAAGAGTTCCAGAACAATCCGTGGCTTAGAGGGCCAGACTAAAGCTCTAGGCCAGCTGGAAACGCTTGCATGGCGACCTGCACGATCTCCAGAAGTTGGTCAGAAGTTGCACCATCTCTGGCTTGCACAGCCAATCCTCGGGCCAGCACATTGAAGTAGGCGGCTAATGCTTTGACATTGGTGTCGGCGGACACGTCACCTTCATCGATGCCGCGCTGAATCCTCGCCTCCATTGCATGGCGTGCCATCGATCTGTGCTCGGTCATCATTTCGCGAACCGAATGCAACGCTGGAGGAACGTGAACGCATGCTACGGAAATCATGCAGCCGGAGGGTAGATCGTCTCGGGTGAACTCGGTAGCGGTCGCCTCCATCAATCGTCTGAAGGCGGTTCGCGTGTCAGTCGCATCATTCAAGATGCCGAGAAACCACTCACCTGACGCTGCCAGATAGGCATTAGTCGCCTCTGCGTAGAGCTGCTCTTTACCCCCGAACGAGTTGTAAAAGCTCGACGCACTGATTCCCATAACCGCAATCAGGCTTTCGAAGGATGTGCCTTCGTAGCCCGACTCCCAAAACAATTTCATTGCTTGGTGTACGGCAATCGCCCGGTCGAAATTCGATGGCCGCCCGCGACCACGTTTTTTGGGTTCAGATAATTTTGGTTCAATCACTCCAATATTCCTTGACGAGGGGATTTCCATCGCCATAGTATTGCATATCGGAGTGATCACTCCAAAAAACATTTCCCCCGATTTAACGCATCGCTTATGAGGTCGCTTTTATGAAAATTGGGATGTTGGGCTCGGGCACTGTGGCGCTGTCCATTGCTAAGCACGCGATTGATCAGGGCCATGAGGTCTTGCTGAGTAATCGCAGCGGAGCGACTAAATTGGGCGATGCACTGTCGCAGTTGGGGCCTAAGGCTTCCGTCGTCACGCTCGCCGAAGCCGCCGCAGCACCAGTGGTGCTGCTAGCTACGCCTTGGACAACTATCAAGACAGTTCTCAACGGACTGCCAGCTTGGAACAGCCGAATCCTAATTGATGCTACTAACCCGTTTTTGGAGACAACGCCCGAGTGGGTGTTTGACGACCTTGGAGGGCGTGGCGCGAGTGAAATTGTTGCCGAACTGGCACCGGGAGCGAGGGTGGTTAAGGCGTTCAACAATCTTGAAATGGCTAACTTCAATGCTGGCCCCGTCCACAACCAAGGCCGAAGGGTGCTGTTCGTGTCAGGCGATGACAGCGAAGCCAAAGAATTCGTGACCGAGTTTATTCACAAGATTGGCTTTCGCACCGTCGATCTCGGGGGACTCAAAGAGGGTGGAAAAATGCAACAGGCCGGCGGCCCTCTGGCCGGGCACGACTTCTTACTCCCTCAATAATCATTCTTTCTAAACAAACTATCCTTCTGGAGTGCAAAACGATGATTGACGAAAACGGGCCACACTATTTTGTAGCCTTTCACACCCCAGGGCCGAAATGGGTACCGGGCGTGAAATACAACGAACAACCTGAATTTATGACTCATGTGAATTACATGATCGAACTGCATCAGAAGGGGCTGATTGTGCTCAGCGGCCCTTTCATGGAAAAGGCGGGCGGGCTCAATGGAGTGTTGGCAAACGGCGGCATGTCGATTTTCAAGGCCGCTGATTTTGAAGACGCAAAAAAAATCGCCGGCGACGATCCAACGGTCAAGTCCGGCTTCCTAAACCTCGAAGTCAAAATGATGTGGGTCCCATTCCATACCTGACAGCACATCGCTTTTGAATCCCCCATTTTCCTTTTGGAGTAACAATCATGATTGACGAAAACGGCCCGCACTACTTTGTCGCCTTCCAATCGCCGGGCCCGAACTGGGTTCAAGGCGTTAAGTACAACGAACAGCCTGGGTTCATGGATCACGTGGGCTACATGATCGAAATGCAGGAGAAAGGTCTCACCGTGCTCAGCGGGCCGTTCATGGAGAAAGCCGGTGGCCTTAACGGTGTGCTGGCAGACGGTGGCATGACGATCTTCAAGGCCGCTGACCTCGAAGAAGCCATCAAGATCGGCACTGACGATCCAACGGTTAAGTCAGGCCTACTGAATGTCGAAGTGAAGATGATGTGGGTGCCGTTCCATACCTGATAAGCCCAGGAAGACTCATATGATGTTCTTCGGGGTTTAGTTTTCATCCTTTGAGCGGCGCTTTACAGCCCGCTCTTTTTTTCAGGCGCGGCAGGCCAGCCACTGATGACCGACTGCAAGAACTGCTCAGATAATTGAGGGCTGTCCAGCGCTCTGGCAATCAGCATTGCACCAGCGATTGAGGAAAGTATGCGAAGAGATTCCCGGTACTTCTCGTCATGAGTTTCGCCTTTGACCAGCGCCATCAGCGTTTCAATCAAGTCCTCAATACCTTTGGTAAACGCACTGCTGACTGCACCGCCAGTGCGAGCGACGTCTGCACCTAAAGCGGGGATGGGGCAGCCCTCCATCCAGTTATCCAGATGCGCTTGCGTCAAGTAACCCTGTATGAGTTCTGAGATGGATTTTGCGCTCTGCCACTCCTGGATGTTTGACTCGAAGGTTCTGCTGACGGCTTCCGATGCTAGCTGTTCCTTTCCGCCAGGAAACTGTCCGTAAAATCCGCCATGGGTCAGACCCACTGATCGTGAGAGTTCACCAATGCCAATTCCATCTATACCTTTTTCGCGGTATAGGCGGGATGCAGCGGTGAGGATCGCCTCCTTATTCGCCGCCGCTTGTTCTTTCGTGACTTTCATGAGGTGTTCCTCTAGGACAGGCGAACCTGCTTGGACCGGTTTGCTACGATGCTAGCATTGATTACGGTGATCATATAACGTCGTAGAAGAACGTCTATTGGGCCTCCGCGATGCTAGGCGTGTCCCGAGTCTGCGACTCTAGTCAAAATCTATACGGGGATCTGTCCCATGAAACGTAATGAGCTGCGCAGTATCGATTTGAACCTGCTCGTTGTCTTCGAAACGCTCATCCAGGAACGTAACTTAACTCGTGCAGGTAAGAGGCTATCGCTCGGCCAGCCAGCGGTGAGCGCTGCGTTGATCCGACTTCGTAGGCTGTTCAACGACCCATTGTTTGAGCGCAATGGTCGCACAATGGTGCCAACGCCTAGAGCTTTAAGTGCAGCGCAAATGCTGGGCCCGGCGCTTGATTCTGTTTGTGTTGCTCTTGCGGATACCAAGGGTTGAACAGGGCCAATTCTTCTTTCGGCTTTAAACATGATGCCTATCATTAATAGTGATACCTAAGTTCACTCCGTTCAATTCGTCGAGGCCTCGCGTGAGGCCGAGAATCCACAAATCCCTAAACCCGTCTGGCGGACACATCCCATGGAACAGTCACTAAAACCTTTGCGTTATCCTCTTGCTGCGTTGGCCCTGACAGTTCTGGCAGCGTGTGACCGCACACCTGATGCAGCGTTGGCTTCAGCAGCGCCACACGTCACCGTTGCCAAGGTGCTCGAACAGCCCATCACCGAGTGGGATGAAGTCACCGCTCGACTGGAGGCGCCAGAAACCGTCGAGGTTCGTCCTCGGGTTTCGGGTCAGATCGACCGTGTGGCCTTCACCGATGGTGCGCTGGTAAAAAGAGGTGATTTGCTGTTTCAGATTGATGCACGTCCGTTCGAACATGAAGTCCATCGCATCGAAGCGCAGCTGCAACAAGCCCGAGCAACTTTGGTTCGCACAGGCAATGAAGCTCAGCGCGGCCAGCGCTTGTTAAGCAGCAACGCGATTTCCGCAGAGTTAGCCGACACTCGCACTACCACTGCACAAGAAGCGCGGGCCGCTGTCGATGCCATTCAGGCGCAGCTGGATCTCGCACGCTTGAACCTCAGTTTCACCCGCGTTACCGCACCGATCACCGGTCGAGTCAGTCGGGCGGAAATCACCGCCGGCAACATCGTCACCGCTGACACCACGCCGCTTACCAGCGTTGTCTCCACCGATAAGGTCTACGCCTATTTCGATGCTGACGAGCGCATGTTCCTTAAATACAGTCTGCTTTCCCGCCAAGGACAGCGCGGTCAAGCCACTCCGGTGTACATGGGCCTGTCAAACGAGGAGGGCAACAGCCACGTTGGGCAGATGAACTTTGTCGACAACCAGGTCAACTCGAAAACCGGCACTATTCGCGGCCGCGCGGTATTCGATAACGCTGACGGTCAGTACACCCCCGGACTGTATGCCCGTTTGAAGTTAGTCGGCAGCGCTGCCTACCCCGGCTTGCTGATCAAAGACGAAGCGGTGGGGACTGACCTCGGCAAGAAGTTTGTGCTGGTCGTCGATAAAGACAACAAAGCTGTCTATCGCAGCGTCGATCTGGGACCAAAGCTTGAGGGGCTGCGCATCGTTCGCAGTGGTTTGCAGAAAGAAGATCGCATTGTCATCAACGGCCTTCAACGCGTTCGTCCTGGCGCGGTGATTGATCCGCAGGATGCGCCAATGGCTAGCCCGGAAACGGTTGCCACACTGGCGAGCCAGCGTCAGGCAATTGAAGCCAGTAATCGTCCCGTCATCCAGTCGCCCGTCTCTGTCAAATCACCCGAACTGGTGAAGACGGAAACTGCGATTTCGCCTCGCGGTTAATGGAGATCTGACATGAAATTTTCCCAGTTCTTCATTACGCGGCCAATTTTCGCCGCCGTACTGTCTCTGCTGATTTTAATTGCTGGCACTATCTCGCTGTTCCAATTGCCCATCAGCGAATACCCCGAGGTGGTTCCTCCGACCGTGGTGGTCCACGCCAACTATCCGGGTGCCAACCCAAAAGTTATTGGGGAAACGGTGGCTGCTCCACTGGAGCAAGCCATTACTGGCGTAGAGAACATGCTGTACATGTCCTCGCAATCAACCGCTGACGGTCGCCTGACTCTGACAGTGACCTTCGCCCTCGGCACCGATCTCGACAACGCCCAAGTTCAGGTGCAAAACCGCGTGACCCGCACCGAGCCAAAGCTGCCGGAAGAAGTGACGCGCATCGGTATTACCGTCGACAAAGCCTCGCCTGAACTGACGTTGCTGGTGCATTTGGTGTCGCCGGACAAGCGCTACGACATGCTCTACCTGTCGAACTACGCAATCCTCAATGTAAAGGATGAATTGGCCCGCCTGAACGGTATCGGCGACGTGCAGTTGTTCGGTATGGGCGACTACTCGCTGCGCATTTGGCTCGACCCAAACAAGACCGCTTCGCGCAATCTGACCGCAACTGATGTAGTCAGCGCGGTACGTGAGCAAAACCGTCAGGTCGCTGCTGGGCAACTCGGTGCGCCACCGGCGCCGAATGCCACCAGTTTCCAAATGTCGATCAACTCCCAGGGACGGCTGGTCACTGAAGAAGAGTTTGAAAACGTGATCATTCGCAGCGGTGCCAACGGCGAAATAACGCGCCTGAAGGACATCGCCCGAGTTGAACTCGGCTCAAACCAGTACGCTTTGCGCGCCTTGCTGAACAACCAGGAAGCGGTAGCGATGCCGATTTTCCAGCGCCCCGGTTCCAACGCCATCGACATCTCTAACCAGGTGCGGGCGAAAATGGCCGAGCTGAAGAAAAACTTTCCGGAAGGCATGGATTTCGAGATCGTTTACGACCCGACTATCTTCGTTCGTAGCTCCATTGAGGCGGTGGTCCACACCCTGTTCGAAGCCCTTATTCTCGTGGTGCTGGTGGTAATCCTGTTCCTACAAACCTGGCGCGCCTCGATCATTCCCCTGGTCGCGGTACCTGTTTCGCTGATCGGTACCTTTGCCGTGATGCACCTGCTCGGATTCTCGCTTAACGCCTTGTCGCTGTTCGGACTGGTATTGGCCATCGGTATCGTGGTCGACGATGCGATCGTGGTGGTGGAGAACGTCGAGCGAAATATCGAGGGCGGGCTGGAGCCGATCGAAGCGACCAAGAAAGCCATGGGCGAAGTGACGGGGCCAATCATCGCCACGGCATTGGTGCTCTGTGCGGTATTCGTACCGGCGGCGTTCATCTCTGGCCTTACCGGGCAGTTCTATAAGCAATTCGCGTTAACCATTGCCATCTCGACGGTCATTTCGGCATTCAACTCGCTGACCCTTTCGCCGGCACTGGCGGCGGTATTGCTCAAGGCCCACGGCGCGCCGAAGGATCGCTTCTCGAAAGTGCTCGATCGTTTGCTAGGTGGCTGGTTGTTCAAACCTTTCAACCGCTTCTTCGAAAAGGCCAGCCACGGTTATGTGGTGGCAGTAGCCAAGATCATTCGGGGCAGTAGCGTTGCGTTGCTGATTTACGCTGGCCTGATCGCGATGACCTACATGGGCTTCAGCACCACCCCAACCGGGTTCGTGCCGACGCAAGACAAGAAGTACCTGGTGACCTTCGCCCAATTGCCAGACGCCGCCAGCCTGGATCGCACTGAGAATGTAATCCGTCGCATGAGCACCATCGCCATGAACGAACCGGGCTTCGACAGCGCCGTGGCGTTTCCGGGCCTGTCGATCAACGGCTTCACTAACAGCCCGAACGCCGGTATCGCGTTCATCGGGTTGAGCAACTTCGAAGAACGCACCGACCCGAGCCTTTCGGCGATGGGGATTTCCGCATCGCTGAACGCCAAGTTCGGCGGCATCCAGGACGCCTACATCGCGGTGTTCCCGCCACCACCGGTACAAGGCTTGGGTACCATCGGTGGTTTCCGTTTGCAGATCGAGGACCGGGGCAACTTGGGCTACGACGAGCTGTATAAGGAAACCATGAACATCATCACCAAAAGCCGTTCGGTACCGGAATTGGCCAACCTGTTCACCAGCTACACGGTCAACGTGCCGCAGGTCGAAGCAAACATCGATCGCGAGAAAGCCAAGACTCACGGCGTGGCGATTAGCGATATTTTCGACACCTTGCAGGTCTATCTCGGCTCGCTGTACGCCAACGACTTCAATCGATTTGGCCGCACATATCAGGTCAACGTCCAGGCTGAACAGCAGTTCCGCCAGGAGCCTGAACAGATCGGCCAGTTGAAGGTGCGCAACGACCGTGGCGAGATGATCCCGCTGGCGACCTTCGTCAAGGTCACGCCGACCTCCGGCCCGGATCGGGTGATGCACTACAACGGCTTTATCACAGCGGAAATCAACGGCGGCGCGGCACCGGGCTACAGCTCCGGCCAGGCTCAGGCAGCGATAGAAAAACTGCTCAAGGAGGAACTGCCCAACGGCATGACCTACGAATGGACCGACCTGACCTTCCAGCAGATTTTGTCCGGCGACACCGCGTTGCTGGTGTTCCCGCTCTGCGTACTGTTGGCGTTCCTGGTATTGGCGGCACTGTACGAAAGCTGGAGCCTGCCGTTAGCGGTGATCCTGATTGTACCGATGACCCTGTTGTCGGCGATTGCGGGTGTAATCATCTCCAAGGGCGACAACAATATCTTCACCCAGATTGGCCTGATCGTACTGGTGGGCCTGGCGTGCAAAAACGCGATCCTGATCGTCGAGTTCGCCAAGGACAAACAGGATCAAGGGCTGTCGCCACTGGACGCGGTGCTTGAAGCCTGCCGTATGCGTCTGCGCCCGATTCTGATGACTTCGTTTGCGTTCATCATGGGTGTGATTCCGCTCGTGACATCGACCGGTGCCGGATCGGAAATGCGCCGTGCCATGGGCGTTGCGGTGTTCTCCGGGATGCTCGGCGTGACCTTCTTCGGCTTGCTACTGACACCGGTGTTCTTCGTGTTGATCCGCCGCTACATCGAACGCAAAAACGCCCGCAAGGTTGGCAAGGCTGAGCAAACCCACGCTTCGAATCCGGAGGCACACTGATGAACACTCTTAAGCTTTTTTTACCCAGCCTTCTGGTTCTAGACCTCGCTGCCTGCACGGTAGGTCCGGACTACAAGGCACCCGATACCGCTCCCGCGACGATCGCGGCAGCGCACACCAGCCAGTACGATCAGTCGCGATTTGAAACGGTATGGTGGCAACAGTTCGATGACCCCACGCTCAATCAGTTGGTGAGCAAGTCCTTGCAAGGTAACCGCGATCTTCGTGTTGCGTTCGCACGCTGGAAAGCGGCACGGGCGATACGCGATGACGTCAGCAATGACAATTTGCCGGTGGTCACAAGCCGTATTAGCAGCGAGCAAGGGCGGGCTCAAGTGCCGGGCCAAACGGAGCGCCGAGTCAATCAGGAACGTTACGATCTTGGTTTGGACATGGCTTGGGAAGTCGATCTGTTTGGGCGTATCCAGCGTCAACTGGAGTCCAGTAATGCGCAGGAGGGCGCAGCAGCGGCCGATCTATACCAATTGCGCGTGACGATGATCGCCGAATTGGTGGACGCCTACGGACAACTGCGCGGCGCCCAACTGCGAGAAAAAATCGCATTGGCGAACCTGAAGAACCAACAGGACTCGCGCACTGTGACAGTTAGTCTACGTGATGCCGGAGTCGGAAATGAACTCGATGTAGTACGGGCCGATGCGCGTCTGGCTGCTGTCGAGGCAACTGTTCCGCAGCTACAAGCGGAGCAGGTTCGGCAGCAAAACCGCATCGCCACGCTGTTGGGTGAGCGCCCGGATAAACTGAGCGTATCGTTGGCCCCTGCGGACTTGCCGGCCATCGCGAAAGCGCTGCCAGTCGGTGATCCAGCCGAGTTGCTGCGCCGGCGTCCGGACGTGCTCGCTGCCGAACGCAGACTGGCATCCGCCACTGCGGATATCGGCGTGGCCACCGCAGACCTGTTTCCGAGGGTGAGCTTGAGCGGCTTTCTGGGTTTCACCGCTGGTCGGGGTTCGCAGATTGGCTCCAGTGCTGCCAGAGCCTGGGGGCTCGGACCAAGCATCACCTGGGCGGCATTTGACTTGGGCAGCGTTCGCGCACGCATTCGTGGTGCCGACGCTGACGCCGAAGGCGCCTTGGCCACCTACGAGCAACAAGTTTTGCTGGCTTTGGAAGAGTCGGAGAACGCATTCAGTGATTACGGAAAACGCCAACAACGGCTGCTATCGCTGATCCGGCAGAGTGAGTCGAGCCGTGCAGCAGCTGATCTGGCAGCCATCCAATACAAAGAAGGGACCGTGGATTATCTAGTGTTATTGGACGCACAGCGTGAGCGCCTCAACGCCGAGGATGCTCAGGCGCTCGGCGAAACCGATCAATACCGTGCGATCGTTGCGATCTACAAAGCACTGGGAGGAGGCTGGGATAGCGATAAAGGTTGATCACGCTCCTAAGTCTCAGCGATTTGCATCGCTGAGACGGTTTGTTAATCAGAGCCCTTGTTCAACTGCTTGCTCAAGCGACGGACCACTGGGTTGCCAATCCAAAAGCTTGCGCGCGTTGACGGCGCGTACACGTGCGTTTGTCGCCAGCGCAATCCGAGCGAAACCACCCAGTTCAGACATCGCATCATCAATGTCCCAACTTAGGGTTTTGCCTTCGAAGCCAAGGGACTTGCTCACTGCGCGCGCGATTGATTCGAAGGTGCTTTCACCATTCTCTGCAAAGAAAAATGCTCCGGATGGCGCGCGTTCCAAGGCTGAAAGGTAAAGATCCACAAGGTCGTTGATGTTGACGTTGGACCAGATAGTTTTGCCGCTACCGATGTAAACCCCGGCACCCAATTCTTTGGATTTCGCGACGATTTTGGGTAATTGGTCACTCACGACTTTCATGCCTAGGCCGTTGCCGTAAACCGTCGACGGGCTGATTACAAATGCGCGCAGACCTTGGTTGACGCCCGCAGTCCTGACCATGCGATCGATTTCAATTCGGGGAACGCGGTGCAGCATGGGTGTGTAAGGCTGATCATCTCCGTAAATGGCCTGACTGGGTTCACCTCCCATCGCGTCGTCACAGACGATGCTGGCTCCGCTGGTATGGATGAGAGTTTTCCCGGTACCGGCCAACGCAGTGATCAATGATCGAATGGAGAAGTAATGATCTGAGTTCGCGGCATTGATAGTGGCGTCGGCGGAGAGCGCGACCTCTTGAAGCAAATCGGCGTCATCAAGCGTTCCGATCTGCGCAGCAATGCCCCGCGCTTCCAACCATTCAGCTTGTGCAGGCGTCCTTACCAAACCGATAACCTCATGTCCGTTTTCGACCAAGCGGTGGCTGATGGAACCGCCTAAGTATCCCGATGCTCCGGTGACAAATACTTTCATCTTCAATCCTCTGTGGTGACGTTTTAGCTCACCACGCTGTGCATCACAGCGCGGCGCAAAGCGTGTTGAAGAATGGTGCGGTATTCGCAAAATGGGGACTATCGGGTGATTTTGAATATCACCTATCCGAGATCAAAATGAGTGATCGTTTCCAAGAGTTGAAGGTGTTCGTTAGAGCGGCCGAGACAGCGAGCTTTTCGGCAGCAGGCCGGGAGCTTGGCTTATCTCAGCCCTCCATTTCCCGAATAATTTCTGAACTCGAATCAAGATTAAATACGCGGCTGTTGCTGCGTAGTACGCGTCGAATTGTGCCAACGGAGGCCGGACACGCTTTTTTGCAAAAAGCACGGCAGATTCTGTTTGATCTGGAGGAGGCCGACCACGTCGCAATGGGAATGGACAGCCTGAAAGGTGTACTGCGAGTGGCGCTGCCCTCCATTCTCGCGGGAAGGATTGTCATCCCCCAGTTGCCGAAATTTTTGGCAATCCATCCTGAGCTGAAACTGGAGCTTCTCACGTTGGACAGAATGCATGATCTAGTCGCTGAAGGCGCCGATATGGCGATCCGTTTTGGCGAATTGGAAGACTCGTCATTTGGTTTCAGGCGACTCGCGATTGAGCACCGGTTGTTGGTTGCCTCGCCATCGTTTTTGGATGCCTTGGGCACTCCTCAGCATCCATCGGATCTGGTGAATTTTCACTGCATTGCAGGCCCTGGCGGGTCAGCAAGTCCGGGCTGGAATTTCAGCCGTGATGGCGTATCGACGGTTGTAAAGATGTCACCACGTATCCGTGTCGCTTCGGCAGAGGCTGCCTTGGCCAGCGCATGTTCGGGGCTAGGATTGACCATTGCGTCTGCTTGGATCTGTGAAGCTGAGCTGGACTCTGGGCAACTGCTTTCGGTGTTGCCGGACTGGTCGCTGGATTCAATTGAGGTCAACGCCGTTTACCCCGCCGGACGGGTACCTTCGCAAAAAGTACGGCTTTTCACTGAGTTTCTTTCAGACGTAATGCAGTCGCTCTGAGTGGCAACAAGCAGGGTTGAGCTGTAAAGCTTGTGGGCCTTATTGGATGCCGCTCTATTCAATCGCGTGAATCCGATATTCCGCTCCCCCACAAAGAAAAAAAGCATTGCTGATTTTTTCATTGAGCTGGTAGATTCACTGTTAATGATAGTGATCACTATTAATACTGTACATAGTCCAACGTAAGCACCTGGAGATTCGCAAATCGAATGTCTGGGGAGCATTCACTCGATGGGGGGCTTCCAGCATGTCAGTCTCAATTATCACCAGTGCATCCGCTACATACTCTCAACAAACCTCGGCGACTCCTAAGCTCGCCCCGTTGACGACCGATGTCATCACAGGCGTTGACCGTCCAGCCGACGTTGCCAGCGAACCACCTCCGTCCACCGTTGTGACGCTAAGCGAGGCGGCAAAGAATCCTGCCTCTCAGGTTGATGCCGACAAATTTCCGGGTCTCGCCGCTTACGCCCGAGGAGAAAAAAACATCACGCTTACCGTTGACGAAGGAAATGAGGGCTTGCGTCTGGGCATCCTTAAACTCGGCACAGACAAAAGCTCGATGCCACTTAGCGAGGCTTGGGCGCCACAGCTTTTCGTTCAAGCAGGCGGCGGCAAGGATCTCGATCGCAGCCATTTCGTGAAGCAGCTAAATCGCGCTGGAGTCAGCGACGCCAACGCCCAAATCATGTTCAAGACCTTCGACAAGTCTGGTGATGGCAGCCTATCGCTTGATGAGTACTACGCCGGTATCAAGTCGGGCGGCAGCCAGAACACCGAACTGTTTCAGAGGCTCATCGACACCTACACACGCAATGCGGATGGCAGTGTAAACGACACCTCTACCAACCAGTTCCTGGCTCAGGGTTTGGCCGTAGCCACCGCGTTCTGGTCACGCCATAACAACTGACTCACAGCCTGGACTCTGAACTCTATAAGAGTGTCTTATGAACAATTTGATAGAGCTGTATGGCGCCAACACAGGAAACAGTTTTCGGGCTGCAATTGCGTTGGAAGAGGCGGGTATTGCCTACACTGCCAAAAAAGTGGATCTGTGGGCACATGAACAGCGCGATATACCTTACAAGGCTCTCAATCCTGCCGGTAAGGTTCCTACACTGGTCGACCATTCGGAGACGCCAGCGCTGATCATCAATCAGTCGAACGCGATCATCCAATACGCTGATGCTAAAATTCCAGGTCAGCTTGCGCCAATTTGGCCCGGCCCAGAAACTGTCAGAGTTTTTGATCGCTACTTCTTTTTCGTGACTGACGTTATCGCTCCTAGCCACGCCGCATTCTTCCTACGTCAGGCAGGATTGGACGATGCCGCCGCTGTGATAAGCGAGCGCGTCATCGAGCAACTCATCTTTGCAGAGGGTTTTCTGACGGAGGAATTTATGGCCGGAGATCGTTTCTCTATGGCAGATATTTCTGCATTTACGATCGCTTCATCTGTTCGCGACCGTTTGGACTGGGAAAGCCATCCTCGGCTGGCAGATTGGTTTCACGCCATCGAAGCAAGGCCCGCCGTTCAGCGGGGCTTGAACGCTTTCCAATAGCCAGGGTGAGCAAGTGTTGCTGGCGAGGTAAGGTTAATCGCCAAGATCTCAACGTCTGGGCGTAGTTGTGTGGGAGATTTTTTAACGTCAGTGTGGATGCCAAACACCTCACGGCAAAAAGCGTTTTGCTCGCAAGCTAGCGATCATTTCGACTAACGCGACTTCGGTGTGCATAGGCTCCGTGAAACCAGCACGGCGAATCTTGCCCATGTCCGAAAGCAGGTCCTGTTGGAAGTTGAATACAAAGTCTCCAAACCCCCAGTTCACTAACTGTGCATATGGTATGGGTTGCAAGTCGTGTTTCTCTGCGAGGTGCTGCCAAACATCTGCCTGATCAGCCATGTACGTGCTCATCGACATCGGTTGTGGTTCATCGATCGGCAGGTCAAGGGCTTCACCCAGCTTCTTCCACAGGTGATTCCAGCGGAACGGTTCACCGACTAAGTTAAAGGCTTCATTGCGCGCACTATCGGCAGTTGCGGCCCATAGGCTTGCGCGTCCAAGCCAGCGGGCATCTGTTAATTGAGCGTAAATGCCACGATAAGTGTGTGGCGAACCGGGGAATTTGAGTGGCACGCCAGCTTCGCGGCACAGTGCCGCGTAAGCACCGATTACCATGGCGATATTGAAAGGATTGCCAGCGATGTCGCCCAATACGGCATCCGGCCGCAGAATTGACCATTCCAACTCGCCGGCGAGCTGGCGTTCACGCAGGACGTCTTCCTGGGCGAAATACAAATTCGCCGCCAGATGCCGAGACGCATCTTCGTAAAACGGCGTAGGAACCGGCCCGCCCAAGTGGCCGCCGTAGACTTTCGCGCCCTGGTACAGCACGACCCGGTGAACGTTGGCTCCAGCGGCTTTCAACCCGTCGAGGACGTTGCGCAACATCGCCGCATTGGTCTGTGCCTCAATGAGAGCATTGCCATTGGGCTGGTAAGCCGCGAAAAAAACGTGGGTGATATCGCTTACATCCCCCAGTGCGGCCTTGGTAGCTGCTTCATCTGTGAGGTCGCACTCGATGGAATCGACATCCGGGTTCAGACTGCGACGCAGGGCGCGGACACTCCATTGCGGATCTGCCACCAAAGTCTCGACCACCGCATTACCGATGATGCCGCTGGCTCCAACGACTAACGCATGAAGATGAGTGTTCATGCTCGGCCCTCCTTGGTCATGCAGACACACGTCCGGCGGGCTGTAATCTGAGCGCTTGAAAGGTTGTTGCCATAGCTGAACGAAAGCACCATGAAAATTCCTGAGTAGATAAGAATGGCGTCACGCGACGAGCAGCTATGCTGCGTCATTCATCATTCCTTCGGTATCCACAAACCGTGAACATCAGATATCCGAAAATCAAATGAGCGGTGGTTTTGAGGAAGTGACACGACTGATTATTCGTAACGTTTCGTGGCTGTTGAAGCATATTCTCGACTGACCGCTATGAGCCGATATCTGCCGGTGACGACCGCCTGTTGCACGCCCAGAGGAAGTCCGTCACCTTAATCTAGGTTCTTGAGGAGTGGTGAACCGCGCTTCCTTAGAGCGTGAAGCAGTCATTAGCTAACGCTCTAAACGAACTAAACCTGACTCGAAGGAGGCATCAAATGTTGGCGCCGTTGAGCGGAGGAGTATATATCGCCTTACAGGGTGAACAGGTAGTACTCAATTTGGTCTGGTTCGCAGCAAATCTCATGGGCCTGTTCGAACGCGAACTTTAAATATTGGAGATAGGCGTCTGGCTTTCTTATCGTACCAATTTTCACCATAGACATAACTGAGCTGCTCCCTAGTGTGAGCTTCAGTAGGCCACTCGCGACGCGATCATCAAATATTAGTGGATATTCACGCATACCCTGCGATTTGCCTAGGAAGTAGAAGTGCTTCGAGAAGAAGTTTGGGCCGCATCGATCAAGCACCTTGTCAATTGCCTTGTACGAGCGGATCAAGCTTTCTTCTGATCCGAGAGAAACAGATCGAATCACTTTTTCAGTGCTGTTTGTGTCGGCAAACATTTTGGATAGTTTCCAGGGGCCGCGCGAGTCGCGCCGACTTCCCCCAGGAGCTTCATGCCCCCAGATCATGCAAGCAATAAATTTAGTCTCATCGCCTACCTTTGGTTCTCTGTAAAACGAAACCAATTCAGAACGCGTGAAGCTGTCTCCAAGAGCATCACGCACAAGCTTTAACCGGTATTTTAAGTACAGATTGTCGTCGACCGCATTAGCCCAATAGTCATAGGCGAAGTGTGTCCGGTGCTCATCCACATCAAGGTTGCGAATGTGTTGAAATTTTTCTGCTGCAATGCGCATGAAGTGATGGATCCTTAGGGGGAATAGTCATTGGGGACTTCCTGCGACGTTTAAGCTCCGTTTGACCAACCGGTTAAGCATGGGGCAGTTCCTGAAGTAGTCGAACCGACACCATGTGACCCCCACTGGCGTGCTTCGGCGGAGCCGGTTTATTGCCCGCCCTCTCGCGATTGTGGGGCCAGCGAAGACGTAGATCTTCCGTCCTGTTTTGAGCTAGCTGCTTTGCCACTTTAAGAGTGTTTCGGCGATCTTCGCTTCTAGATCTTCTTTGGCGATTCCCTTTCTGAGCACGAAATTCTGCGATAAGGCTGAGATTTCTTTCAGCAGCCCCCTCGCTTCGTCTACGATGGATTCTAATCTCCCGTGTAGGCCGACGAGGGCCGCATCATCGGCCAAAGCTTTTTTGCTATCTGTACTGGAGCTGTGAACTAACCAGTTGCGCTCTTTGAGCAGAGCTTGAAATCGTTCCAATAGACCTGCGGGAAGATGATCACTTTTGGCGAGTTGCGCGATACTTCCGCCAAAAGTCTTTTTTTGGGCTTGGGCTACAAGGAGATTGCCTTGCTCCTCACCCATTTGCGGCACAGCTTGCTCGACAAGCACAAAAAACTGCGCCGTTGATCCTTCCAATGTTTGGAGTTGCCAAAGAGTGAAGCCAATCGCTTCGCATATTCCCCCGAACCTTTCGGATCTTGCCGCATCGGTTAGCTCGTTCATTTTTGTTCCGTGTCGATACAAAAAAAATGTGAATGACGCCTCTGGCGTCCCTCGACGAAGCAGGAAGAGAATCTTCGTCCTTGGACCGTTTTGAGATGCCGGAGGCTACAGGCAGAAATTGAAATAGCCGATGTCAAAGCTAGGAATTAAAATCCGTCCCATTTGTCATCCCCACCATTTGCTACTTTGTGAAAATTAATAAATTGGGTTGTCTGTGTAATAATTTTCCAACAATTTCGTGATCTCCGGGCTTTTCCTAAGTGTATCGAATATATGAAGTGCCGCAACGTTGGCATGAAACGCTTGATCTTCTGTGGAAGGTTCATCTTGATATCTCACGCCGGTGGAACAATGCGCCATATCGATAAGATGCGAATTTATTAAAACTCCATGTTCGTCATGAAGAATCTTCGCCAACTTACTGAGGTTATGACCATCTCTCCCGCCTTTGGGGTAAGCTGTGCCGGCTATTTCTAAAAAGCCTTTCAGTGATTTCTCGACGCATTGCTGTGCTGCCCATCGGGACTGAGGGTAACGGTGTGCGATTAATTCCTGGGTAGAACCCGCATAATCATCTCTGGCAACATCCAGCATATTTGTGCGAGGAAGATTATTCAGCCACTGAATATTCTCTACGGCAAACATGTGGTACATGAAATGAGCTTCAAGCTCACCGTCGGTAAGTCGGTCTACCAGTCCTTGTGGTAGATCTTCGACGAGTGTAAGTATGTTCATGCTTGGTAGGCTTTTTGGTCTTCCTTTGCTAGATCCCTTATTTAGCATATTTCTATGTAGGAAAAACTCTACGGAGCCATACCAGCCAGCTATCCGAACGCGCCATATGGTCTGGGCGAGACGGGCCGGTACGTAGCCTAGCTCGAAATAGGTTTTCAACCGATTACCTAGCGTATCGCTGTACCAACGGAGAGCCTTGGCCATCAAAATATCGCCTTGGTAACCGGGGAGGTTCGCTAGCTCCTCAGGGGGCGTCATGCGGCCACCCCAACCAAAAGCCTCTCCAAACAAGCGTCCAACGTGAAGTGGCCTTTGATAAGGTTTTATGCCCTCAGATGCTAACGCTTTATCAATAGCGGCCATCAGCTGTTCGAATTCAGCCACTGATGAGGGGTAGGTGGGCCATGAAAATTTTGCCATCGGCAGATCCTTTGCGGGTAAGGGCATGAGCAAATGTTCTGAGCTTAGCATCGGCTATTAATATTCAAGATACCTGTCATTTTTCCCGCGCAACTGCTCGGTCTTTCTCTAATGCGTGGACAGGTCGCTGAGGGCGGTGATCAGCCCGGCCTGCTTGCTGCGATACAGCGCTCCAACCCGCTGACCCTCCTACCGATCCCCATCGTTTTTAGATCCGACATGGATCATTTCTGTCCTTATTTCCCGCGCCGCCTTTGAGATCAGCGAATCAAAACTCGTGTTCGGATCGCGGTGGAGGTAGCACTGGAGCACCAGTGCCAAAGGTGAGATGCCCATGACCTCGGCTAGGTCGTCGATCGTATTCAAGCTCGGTGAGCGTATTCCTCGCTCCATCAAACTGATGTGTTCCCGGCTGACCTTAGGCGGAAAGTCAGTCTGGGCCAGATCGGCCCTGTGCCTCATATCTCGCAAGGCTTGAGCAAAGGCGTCGTTCAGCTCGCGCATGTGGCCACTCCAAAAGGGAGTATATAGCCACATTGAGCTGCGCTTAGCAGCGTACTATAGTACGCTGTTAAAAGTTATTGGAGAGTTAATATGTTTGAAACTCACGAGCAAGCACGTATCGAAAATCCATTTTTTGTGCTTGAAGAAGGCGCGAGCCGCTGGAAGTACATTTCGCAAACGGCGAATGACGAGTGGTTTTTTGTCACATATGAAGTGGCAGGCGAGGAGGGTTCTTCGCAGCAGCAGTTCATGATTTCGAAAGTACAATTCCTCTTGGATTTGGCCTCAAGGGACACGTCTGGACAGTTCATTCGTGAGGTTCAGCTCGTTTCGCCCCCTTGGCTGAACCAACAGGGTAAATGGCTGATGGAGCCAATTCGGGAGATTCAGGAAGTGGACGAGCGGGTCTGCTACGAGCTGATGGACGGACAGGTTTATCCATCAAAATTGCTAAGTCAGATCCGTGTCCCGTTGTGGTCAAAGCGGGCAATGGGTAATGAATAATTTCATTGAAAGGCTTCTCGCAGTTCAGTACCGCTCTCTGCTTTTTCCGAAAGACTTCTGCGGAGAGGCAATCTTTGGTTTTGAATGCAATGACGGTTGGGGGGATCTGATCCAAGCAACCCTATGGCTTGTTCAGCAACGTGCAAGAATGAGTCCGCTCGACGTGAAGGTCACGCAGGTGAAAGAGAAATTTGGTCAGCTGAGGATCTACCATCGCGGAGGGGACGAGAGCATCGGTGCCGCTTTCGATATCGCGGAATTGGTATCAGGTTGTGTCTGTGAGATATGCGGGATTCAAGGTGAGGTTATAAGTGTTGATGGTTGGCTTCAGGCTCGCTGTAGCCAACATTCACCGGCAGAAAAAATAGCTAGGGTTAAAAACGTTAAGAATAACGACAATTACATCGCAAGCTATGTAGAAGCCGTAGACGCGATTTTGTCGTTTTTCGGAGAAGGTGCAGTGCTTTGGGTACAGCAACATCGCACCGCTTTTGCTGGTCGGCGACCGTGCGAGTTGCTGGCAACGGAGGAGGGGTGCCAGGCGATTTACCTGATGCTCAAACGGCTTGAATATGGGGTTGGCGTTTGACTTCGCAACTTGTTCGCGCGACTTGTGTGGTGATGGCCACCCACCCAAACCTAGAGCTTCATTTGCGCGGTGAATTGGAATGGGAATTCGCTCAAGGGCTTGTGGACTTACGCCACGTTAGGAGCCTCGTATCGTCGCCACGATTGGTATCAGTGTGCGTCCGTGCTTTCAGCCATCCCGCACTAGTCGAAGCTGGGGACACGTTTTTGGATTCGCGCACGCGGTTGGCTGATTACCCTCAAAAAAGCATCGCCATATCGCTCACGAATTATCTACTTTTGGAGGGCGCGATAGAGGTTGTTGAAGAGTACAGTCCCAACGACCCGGCGGTGATGAAACTTCAAGTCTGGCCATTCGAGCCAGGAGATTTGAATGAGTTTGCTATGGCGGTAGCGGTGGCGTTAAGTTATACGCCTGCGGAGCTGATGGCTGAGTCGAGGATTTCGCTCGCAATAAATGAATTGGTTGGCAAATGGGGGTTCTTTACTGACGATTTCTGAGTCCACCATCCACCGCTAAGTATCGCCCGCGACGGGGGCATCCGGCAACCGAGGGGATTGGTATTCTGAGGGTTCATAGGGTTGGCAAACCGGCAGCGTTAGAACTCTAGCCCTCTCGGTGCCATTTTCTCCCAAGCTTCATCACGATTGTTTGCTGGGGTTTCCGCCAAGAGGCGTTCAAGTGAAGGCTTCATCCGCTTGAGAGGTACTTCGGAAGGGGCCTTGTCCGGGGCGCCCAAGAACGGATCCAACAGAGGCTCCTCAGATCGGATTCGTGGTGTTTTTCGTGTCATGCGCTTACTCCATATGTCATTCGTATGAGTTTAGTTTTCCGGCGGAGGCGCGGGCTTCAGGGTGATGAATGGCGAGGACGGTAAACAATGAGCGTGCTGAATATCTAGATTTTTTGAATAAAAAAAGATGAGGTGAGCGATGATAAATCGCCTTTAACTCGCAGGTTTGGAAGGCAGTACATGTACATTCTCGCTCTTGATTATAGCGATCAATCTATCATTGTCCCGAGTTAGGGTGGCATTAGCCGATGCTAGCAATGCAAATTCATTATTTATTTCTGCCAACTCATTGGTAAGTTTTTTTATTCTGTTTTTTAAATTTTGTACCTTAGCGAAAATTTCGTTCTTTTCTTTTCTTATATCTCGACCGATCTTTTGGCGAATGAGATCCGCCATGTCTGGGTGATGATTGTGGATAGTTGCAGCAGTTATCCCAGCTTCTTCAGCAGCTGAACTGATACTTAGCTTGCGTCCTTTTTTCACGATGATAGGTCGGCCTTTCTCAATTCGAATGATGGCCAACCTGATTTTTTTGCGAGTAATTTCGCCTTTAGTTTCTGGTACATTGGGCGCAAGCTTCATCTCACATTCGCTCCGGATCTAGTTGAGCTATCACGCTCCTACAGCGCTCCAGATCTCTAGCCACTCGTGCTCTTCCCGCGTCACCGATGTCCTCCAATTCTATTAGTTCAAGTTGTTGTGCTTCAATTTCGCGCCAAACCGGTAGGCTAGTTTCATCAGCCAGGAAGTGTACGCAACCACCGTCTTTGGCACAGCGCGTTCGTTCAACCCCATCTCCACCGATACAATCGCCCTTATCATTAGCACACCAGCCGACAGACGTGGCTCGTAAGTAAATATCGTTACTAACAGATTTAACCATTGTCGACCTGTTTTTATAGGTCTTAATTTGATCGCCAAATTTTTTTACGGGTTCAGCTAGCCCTCCTGCTAAGTACGTTGATTCGAATAACATATGCTCAAGGGTTGATTGTTTGTATTCGCTGTAAGCAAATCCAATGTCCTCAAGGAGACTAGCATCGTGTTCTCCGTGATGACTGTACGAAATTAGCATGTCTAAGTTGGCATGACCGAAATGTTCTTTCATATATCGATAATCTCCGTGTCTGCTGCGAACAACGTAAAATGCGAAAGTTGGACGAAACTGGTGTGAAGCTAAACGCCAGTCAACCTTTGCTAATTCTGCGAATCGCTTGAGTCGTCGATTCACGGCGCAATTACCAAACGTGCAAATCTCCCCTCGTGATTTAACGCTTAAGAAAATCGATTTTTGGTGGATGCTTTTGGTAGAGAGTAATCTGTCGTTCACATTGGATTTTTTTAGGTCCGCAATGTGAGTGATCAATTCGTCGCGTAGATCTTGAGTGATTTTCACTGCGATTTCGATTGCTTTGTGCGTGATGGTATTGCAAATCCAAACTTTAGGGACATCTTCAACCATGCCCCTTATCCATTTAATTTTTACTCCGTTCTCTATTGTTGTAAAGTATCCATCTACGGTCATAGAGAGTAATTCATTGGATCGTATGCCGGTTGTTGTGAGTATTATTATAATGCACGCAGTTAGGGTGTAGTTGATTTCCTCATTTAGCGAGATGAGAGTGCCATCGTAGCCTTCTAGTTGTAATTGAAGTCTGCTGTTGCCTCTCGATTTTTCATCAGACGTTTTAAGGTTTTTTTTATGCTCTCGCTTTACAGAAAGTAAATGTTCTGCTTTTTCAAGATGCGCAATTGCCTGCTGAAAAAGTTTGGCAAGGATGTCATCAGGGATGTGAGCAGTAGCTACATAGTTTCTGGCCGAGCCGGCACGACCGCTTATCTCATAAGCATTTGTGGTTGGCCAAGGTTTTGGCAGCGGATCACTTAGGCCTTCAGTAAGGATGTAGATCCGCTCAACTACTTGGAGTCGGTACCTGATTACGCCAGGTGTGAGAATTTTACCATTAACAGCTGGATAGTTTTTCAACGCATACACGTAGTTCGCAAAAATTATTTGATTAATGCTTGCTAAGGAGTTGGCTAATGGCTCTGCGTACTTTAAAAAGAAGACAGCGGTTTCGAGGAAGCCCACAATAGAACGGCCTCTGCGCTTTTTATTATTTTTTTTGTTTCTGAAGCGGATATATCGGAGAGTTGCAACTTTCATGGTGTGGATAAATTTTGAGGGAAGCTTTGAGAAATCTAGCCACTTAGCGCTTTCATTTGTTCCCACTGGAAATATTTCATCAGGGAGGCGCCAACGCATCTCTTTGAATAAGCTCAAGGGGCGGTGTATATCATCCGATGAAACGTAATATGTCGCCACGAGCGAGTCAAAAGAATCCTCTTTAATAGCTTTTTCTAGCTCTTTGGTTAGAAAGATAGTCATCATAATTATAACCCTTGTGTTAATGTTTCCAGGCTGGATGAGGATGATCTTTGGCTTTCTTAGACGCAGCCTCAACCAGTTTTTCATCAAACTTAGGCAAGATTTCTTTGGTAATGATTTTCGTTATGTGGGAATATTCTTTTTTCCACGCTCTTGCTCCCATTTTTCCACGTAAGCTCAAACAGTGAAGGTAGAAGCTATATAGTCTATAAAGGTCATCGGCTGTAACGACGAAATTCGAACATTTGAAACAGCCGAAAACTTGGACGCACAAATTACCATTTTTCGGCGCGCGCTCTCCGTGTATGATATCGCTGCACTTCGCTATTAGTGTGTTTTCGAAATCGTAATTTAGTAGTTCGTCGACTCTAACTTCTCCCATTAAAAAATGCTTTTGTTTCGCATCAGGAGGAGCTTGAAGATAATGGTCGTTGCTTACCTTAATCCCATGGTTTGCAAGTGCGGCTGTCATGTATGGATCGTGATCTGATACTTCGAAAGCATTGTTGATCCACGTTTTCCGGATTCTTTCAAAATTCACCACAAGTGGCCTGCCATCCTGTGATTTTAGACTATGTTTTTTAATCAGGGTTTTAATGGTTCCGTCAATAGCCGACTTGGTAAGGATCTTTCCATTCTTTTTAAGGGTGTTAGCAGTGAATGAAACGAAAACTCTGAAAGGGAATTTACTAGAGTCGCGAGCGCGCTCATTTCTTGAGATTATTATATTGATCAATTTTTCGATGAAGGGATCAGCTTCCGCAAACTTTGGCACTGCCTCTTCCTCCTCTTCCTCCTCTCCGACGGAGCCGGGTATCAACGGTATCGGATGGGTCGAATTGTTTCGACGTTTGTATAAGATCAGTAATCGCTTCAGTGGGTGGAAGGGATGTTCTGTTATATCGGACGTATCAAGCTCTAGGAGTGGCTGAAGGTTAGCGCCTGTTTTGTCTGCGATCGTTAAAAGACACACGCTAAGATCATGGCGGTTTAATGGTTTATCATTGGATAGGATCATCCTCATTTCGTGGGCTAGGGCGATTCTCAGCGCCGTATGTTCCCGCGGAGTGAAGCGAATTGATCTGGGTGGCTGTTCTGGACAGCGTTTTGCAAAACTATTCACCGGAAACCACGAGGGGTCTACATTGAACTCTCTTTGCGTGAGAATTTTTTTTACTCTAGTGAAAATGTGTCGTTGGGATTTTATCGGTTTTTTTTGCAAAAATTCTTCAAACCCAAGTATGAACGCCTCGTTAATGTCTGCACTGGTTAGTGATAAAAATGATTTAGAAGCTATAAGTTTTTCACAGTAGGCGTATAAGTGAACTAGTCCCATTGTGCAATAGCACACGAGAGTGGTGTAAGCATACGTCTGCTGTCCGGTTTTAATAGCAGAATCGAGAAGCCGTGCAATCACTGCAAATGTAGTCAAAACAACATCGTCGAAATGCTTACCTAAAAATTTTACAGAGTAAAAATATCTTGTCTCAGTAGCATTATCCGGAAAGTTAATCTGCGGCGGGCGAGTGCCGTCAAGTGAAGCGTCAAACTGTCCATTGACTGCATTGGGCTGGTTAGCTCCGTCAAGTTCACTTTTCATGGGCCTAGGTAATTCGCTTGAAGTGAATTTTTTACGCTGCCTCACGCGCCACCTCCTCGTAGTACTCTTCGAGCTTGTTCTGGAGGGTATCTAGGATTTTATCGTCTACAAGCTCTATAAAGTGGACATACACTTCTGTAGTTGTGATGCTTGAATGGCCAAGGCGATCCCTTATGTAAATCAATGGCTCTAAGGGAAGATCCATCTTCCTCATAACGTAGAGAGTATGAGTCGCATATGTGTGTCTCAAAATGTGAGGATAAACCTTGAAGGGGAGGTTGAGTTGGCTATATAACCGGTTTAACCCGCGGCCTCCATTCGCAAAACGGCGACCGTCCTGGGTGAGAAAAAGTATTTTCTCATCCGCTTCGTCTATGGCTAACGCTGCTCTTATTTGGCGGTCAAACTTGATGTAATTCCACAAATCTTTCATCAATGGAGCTGCAATGTCGATCTGGCGGTCCTTCTTTCCCTTGAGCTTCATGTCACGAGATCTGAGCATTATGCGGTAATTCTTTTTTTGCCGTGGATAGTCGTCCGGGTTGACGATGTATTGATAAGGAAAAGTTACCAATTCCTCTTTTCTCAATCCGCAGCCCAATCCTAGCCGTGTTATCAGCTGCAACTCGGTGTTGAATATCGAATCCATTAGCGTGTCGATTTGACTACGGCTAAGTACTTTTACCGTCGTGCTCATGCCTTTACCGCCGCTCGCGTGGCTTTTGTAGCCGCCGGATGTGTCCTTGCTAATAAGTCCCGGCTTTTGATCCTTGAGGAAGGGCTTATCTCCCAGCCAAGGCAAACTGGAGATCCAGCCGACCTCCAGTGCATGCTCATAGAAGCGATAAATAACGCTGAGTCGATCATTCACTGTGCTTGATAGAAGACCACATTCGGAAATACTCCAGTTATAGTACCTATCCGTAATAGAGTGGTCTTCTGTCATCCTAGTATTCGTCCAATCATGACCGTTTGCTTCGCAGAAGCTGAAGAAGTCATACATGGCACGACCATACTGTTCCCACGTCAGAACGCTATTAACAGTGCCTCGGGTAATACAGATGAACACAAGAAATTCAAAGATGTGCCAATGGATGTTCATCAGCTTATCGAGCACAAGTGGAAAACCCGGGTAAGGAGTGCCAGAAATTTTGAAGTCGGATGTGCTTAGAACTAACTTCATTTGATCTCTCCGTTAAACACCTTATCTGGCTAGCGTCTAGTTTGTTGTGGTTTTTTTTGGAAGGTGGTTGGTCGTTTTTGATTTTTGCTGTCGAATCTTTGTTATCAACAACGTAGTTCTCCGATATCGAGGTGTCAAACTTTTTTTGAGCTAAGGCATTTTGAGTTTTGTCACTTTGACACTATTGATAAAGTTGTTATGTGGACTTTTAGTAGGACGGTTTTTTGTTTTTCTTTATTTGTCGCGGCTTTGAAATTGTTTTTTTGTTATGTTGTGTTTTTTTTAATCCTCTTTACAGTCTTATTATATGTAAAAATCTTTTGAAATTTTCTTCGGTCTCTGGCTCGATCCTGTGGTTAATACAAATTTTCTATGTGTTCAAAGCGACCATGCCAGTCACGCTCCCCATGATTTACGATTTCTTGATGGAAATTCGTGAGCTAGAAGCTGCAAATCGGAGGGGGAGAAAAGGAAAAGTCAGGGGGATACGGGGGTTGGTGGGGGAGGAGAGAGCAAAAGTAACAGTTGTTGGTGTACATTCCAGTTGAATGAGCACTCGCATGAAGTGACATGGCTTCAGTCACGATATCGGATTAATCCTACAATTAATGAAGAAACGGACTACAACCAAACTAGGTTTGACGTAAGGAAGTGCTGGATTTGAACGGGCTTATAGTTTGACTTGAATGATTTGCAAGTACTGGCCGTAAATGGCTTTTTAAAGATGTTTAAAGTTGCTGATTCGTCGGCGCAATAATTGCCGCTATTTCAGCCATATCAGACGCCAGTCGACACTTGTGGGTCGATAATCACAGGCTGTGTGGATACGGGCGGCCATCGTTATGGCCGCCCGTAGGCGAGCGGGTCAGTGACTGGAGCGCCCGGTCATTTCCAGCGCCATGTCGCTGGCGTAGCTGTCGGTCATGCCGGCGATGAAATCGATCATGCGCAGAAACGACGTGTGTAACGATCCCTGCGGATCCGGTGCGTTACTGCCCAGCAGATCGAGAATGCGCCGGCTTTTGAATGACGGTGTACGACCGTTGTGTTGTTCCAGCGCCGCGCCGCAGAACGAGTTGAGCAGAATCTCGAGCGTGGTATAGGCGCCGATTTCATGCAGGGTTTTGCGTTTGTCCTGAAAGATTTTCTTGCGGGCGATGTCCTTGGCATTCAGCACGCAACGCTTGGCCGGGCCGTGCATGTGCTCGACCAGATCGCCGTGCAGCGTGCCGGCGAGGAGGGCGTCCTGTTGCTCGACAAAGGCCCGTGCGGCGGCGTTGGTCAAATGCTCGATGGCCTTGCCACGCAGGATCGCCAGTTTGCGTCGGCGCGAATCCTGCGGGCCGAGCTGGCGATAGGTTTCCGGCAGATCATCACCCACCAGCCCGAGCAGCAGCGATTCGACTTCGGCGTACTCCAGCAGCTCCATTTCGAGACCGTCTTCGAGATCAATCAGCGCGTAGCAGATGTCGTCGGCGGCTTCCATCAGGTACACCAGCGGATGACGCGCCCAGCGCTGGTCTTCGATTTGCGGCAGGCCCAGTTTGTGGGCGATCTGCTCGAGCAGCGGCAACTCGCTCTGATAGCAGCCGAATTTGTGTTTCTTGTAGCCCAGGGAGTCGGCGTGGCGCGCGGTCCACGGGTACTTCAGGTAAGTGCCGAGGGTGGCGTAGGTCAGTCGGGTGCCGCCGTCGAACTGGTGATACTCCAGCTGAGTCAGGACCCGGAAACCCTGGGCATTGCCTTCGAAATTGAGGAAGTCGGCGCGTTCGGCTTCGCTCATGCCGTCGAGCCAGCCGCGTCCGGCGGCCTGCTGGAACCAGTGGCGGATGGCGTCTTCACCGGAATGACCAAACGGCGGATTGCCAATGTCGTGGGCCAGACACGCCGATTGCACCACCATGCCGAGATCGGCCGGGTCGCACCATTCGGGCAAGGCATTGCGCAGGGTTTCCCCCACCCGCATGCCCAGCGAACGGCCGACGCAACTGACTTCCAGCGAGTGGGTCAGGCGCGTGTGAATATGATCGTTGCTGCTGACCGGGTGGACCTGGGTCTTGCGCCCGAGACGGCGGAAGGCGCCGGAGAAGATGATGCGGTCATGGTCTTTGTGGAAAGGGCTGCGGCCAAGTTCTTGCGGGCTGTGCAGCGGCTTGCCGAGGCGTTCGCGGTTGAGCAGGGTGTGCCAATCCAAGGCTGATTCTCTCCGTCAGGTGACTGGGGGCGTTGGCCCCTAGCTTCCCGGTTCACGTCCGCCCCTGCAAGCGGAACTACAGTCCGGCGGCGTCAATGTCGATCAGCAGCAAACGTTCACCGTTGTCGAAAAACTGCCCGGCTGTCAGGCAGTACTGATTGCTGGTGGCATCGCGGTAGGTATTGGAGAGCGTCAAGCGCCGCTCCTCCCAACCTTCGGCGAGCAAATGATAGAAGTACGGGCGCCACGACCAGTTGTGCCCCAGATAGCGATTGTCGGCGACCCAGCCATGCTGCCGCCATTCCAGATTGGGCGTCAGTTGCGTGCCGTGGCGATCGCATTGATAAAACCGCAGCAGCCAGGGGAAGGCGTCCAGTTGCGGCAAAGCGCTCAAAGGGGCATGGGCCTGAGCCCAGGCTTGCAGGATCGACATCAGTTCAGCGAGTTGCTGGCGCATTTGCATCAGCCGCCCGCGCTCCACGAGTTTCTGCCGGACATAGCGCTGGCGCAGCTCGGCGAAGCGTTGGACGAACGCGTCACTGGGGAAAAACGCCTCCTGTGCCCGCGCGAACAGGAATCCCTGCACATAGCGCGATCCGCATTCCAGGGCGAAATTCAACTGTGCTTCGGTCTCGACGCCTTCGGCGATGATCCAGCAGCCGGTCTTCTCGGCCATCTGCGCCAGGGCCTTGACCACGTCGCTGCTCGGCCCACCCAGTGCCGCAGCCTGGAACAGCCGCATATCAAGTTTGAGAATGTCCGGTTGCAGCGCCAGCACCCGATCCAGTTGCGAGTAGCCGGCGCCAAAGTCATCGATAGCGATCCTCGCTCCGGCCTCACGATAGCGCGCGACGACTTCGGCCAGACGTTGACCATTGCCGCCCAGTTCGGTGATCTCGAAGACGATGCGTTGCGGATCGATACCGTAGCGCGCCAATTGTTTGAGGCTGGGCAGGGCTTGATCGGCGCGCAGGCGACTGATCCAGCGTGGCGACATGTTCAGGCTGAGAAACCAGTCTGCCGGCGCTTCATGCAAGCGGCTCAAGGCGTTATCGCGGATCTGCCGGTCGAGACGGCGCAGGGCAATGGCGGGCGTGCGCGGGTCGGCGAATAGAGGCCCAACCGAGTTCAGTTGACCGTCGGCCTGGCGCAGGCGCCCCAGCGCTTCGACGCCGGCAATGCGTCCGGTGGCGGTATCGATGAAAGGCTGAAAGCAGGCGAGCGGTTGCCCGTCGATCACGGGGCCTCCTTAGTGGTTCTTGTTCTGGTGAACCCCGCCGACCGGGTAGGCGCGCGGGATTGAACCTCCGGATAAAGAGGTTCATCCCGCCGACAGTGCAAGAATGTAGCCAGATGTATCTGTTTAGCGTTTCGCCGAGCTCTGCATCACCAGTTTGATCAGCGGCCCGAGGCTGGCGCCGAGCCGGATCAAGCGGGTCAGGCCACCGACACCGCCGCTTTTCGCGCCTTTGCCAGTGATGAATCCCAATAGCGTAACGGCGGCCACGCCCCACAAAGGCGCGTGTTTGATGCCGAAACCACCTTGCAGGTTTTGCGACATGCCGCGCATGCGCTGAAGAGGCTGCAACACTTGCCCGGCTTCATGGCGGATTTCCTGACGATGCATTTCCATGCGCAGGCGGATCAACGCCTTGCGCATTTCCCGACGCGAGCTGTTGTGTGGCAGTTCAGGCAGGCTCATGGCAGCAGGCGCTCCCGGTCGTTGGCTAGCTCTTCGAGCGTGCCGTGGAAAGGCGAAGACTCATCGAAGATCGCAGCCTTGAGGCGCAGCGCGCAGAAGATCGAGGCCAGGGTATAGAACACGCACAGGCCAATGATCGCAGCAAGGCGATAAGTGTCCCAGAACACAATCATCACCAGTGTCGATAAGCCCACCAGTAATAACAGGGCAAAAACCAACGCCAGGCCTGCGAACAGTAACAGGCTGACGGTACGTGATTTCTGCTCCTGCAATTCAATGCCGAACAATTCGACATGGCTGTGCAGCAGACCGAGAACGGCGGCGCCCAGGCGTCGCGTGGAAGAGGCGGTGCCCGCAGCCGGGCCGGATTCACCGATCGACATAATCAGCGCCGGGTAGCCAACAGGCCGATCAGGAAGCCGACACCGGCGGCAATACCGACGGACTGCCAAGGGTTGGCCGAGACGTAATCTTCGGTGGCAGTGACCGCCGCCTGACCGCGATCACGCAAGGTTTCTTCGGTCAGTTTCAAGGTTTCGCGGGCGCGCAGCAGGCTGTCGTGAATCTGCTCGCGCAGCTCATCGGCCTGATCGCCGGCCAGGGTGGCGGTGTGCTCGAGCAAGCGCTCGGTGTCGGCGACCAAAGTCTGGAAGTCGTTCATCAGGATTTCTTGAGCGGTCTTTGCCTTGATGCTGGCCATGGGTGGATCTCCGTAAGTGACGTCTGAAGCGTTCGAGTATGAGCCTTGCGCGAAGGTTCAGTACAAATGACTGGTACAACTTTTGCTGTGTCGTGGTGCGTTCCCCGGCGGTTGTGCGCTGTTGCCGGGCGTGCGCCTCGAGAAACCTTATCCCAAACAAGCCCGGTTCGTGTCAGGACATCGATCTCGTGCGCCAAAGCGGTTCGTCGGACCTTCGGATCTGTGACTGCGTGGTCGCAACTTGGTGCATGAAATGTGCGCATGAACCGCTTTGGTGCCTTTTTCGCCTTTAGGTCTGCCTGCTTATGGAAAATCTGCAAAGCGCTGTGGACACCCTGGTTCACAGTTCCAATACCTTGTTCATTCTGATCGGTGCGGTGATGGTGCTGGCAATGCATGCCGGTTTCGCCTTTCTGGAAGTCGGCACGGTGCGCCAGAAAAACCAAGTCAATGCACTGTCGAAAATTCTCAGTGATTTCGCCGTCTCGACCCTGGCCTATTTCTTTATAGGCTATTGGATTTCCTATGGCGTGACCTTTATGCAGCCGGCGGCGGTACTGAGTGCCGATCACGGTTATGGACTGGTGAAGTTTTTCTTCCTGCTGACTTTTGCCGCAGCGATCCCGGCGATCATTTCCGGCGGTATCGCCGAGCGCGCGCGTTTCGTGCCGCAGTTGTGCGCCACGGCCTTGATTGTCGCGTTCATCTACCCCTTTTTCGAGGGCATGATCTGGAACGGCAACTACGGTTTGCAAGCGTGGCTGACGGCACAGTTCGGTGCCGCTTTCCATGACTTTGCCGGTTCCGTGGTGGTGCACGCCATGGGCGGTTGGCTGGCGCTGGCGGCGGTATTGCTGCTGGGGCCGCGTAATGGCCGTTATCGCGACGGTCGTTTGGTGGCGTTCGCACCGTCGAGCATTCCCTTTCTGGCCTTGGGTTCGTGGATTCTGATTGTCGGCTGGTTCGGCTTCAACGTGATGAGCGCGCAGACGCTGCAAGGCGTCAGTGGCCTGGTGGCGGTCAACTCGTTGATGGCGATGGTCGGCGGCACCATGGCGGCGCTGCTCGTCGGGCGCAATGACCCAGGCTTCCTGCATAACGGTCCATTGGCCGGTCTGGTGGCGATCTGTGCCGGGTCCGATCTGATGCATCCGGTCGGCGCGCTGGTGACTGGCGCGATCGCCGGTGCACTGTTTGTCTGGTGCTTTACCGCCGCCCAGGTGAAATGGCGCATCGACGATGTCTTGGGTGTGTGGCCATTGCACGGGTTGTGCGGCGTGTGGGGCGGGATTGCCTGCGGGATTTTCGGCCAGACTGCGCTCGGCGGTATTGGCGGCGTCAGCTTGATCAGCCAGTTGATCGGCACCGCGCTGGGTGTTGCGGTGGCGCTGATCGGTGGCTTCGCTGTGTACGGCGTGATCAAGGCGCTGCACGGGCTGCGCTTGAGTCAGGAACAAGAGTATTACGGCGCCGACCTGTCGCTGCACAAGATCGGCGCGGTAAGTCAGGATTAAGTCTCGGCATCGTCGCTACCGGGATAAAAACCGTGGAGCATGCGATACCGGTCGATGCGCACCTGATCGACTTTTTCCTGCACCTGATGCGCCGGCAAGCCGAGCATGATCAAGGCGTGAGAGGCGAGCATCAGGCTCGATTCCAACAGTTCCGGCACCACTTCGGTGGCGCCGGCGGCTTTCAGTTCGGCCCACTGGCTGTCGTCGCGGGTACGCACCAGTATCGGTACGTGGGCGTTGAGCCGACGTGCTTCCTTGAGGATACGCAGGGCAATGTCGCTCTGATCCACAGCAACCACCAACAGTCTGGCGCGTAGCAGGCCCACGGCGGTCAGCAGGTCGCCGCGCGACGAGTCGCCGTAATGCACGTCGCTTTCTCCACTGGCGGCTTCCTGTACCCGCACCGGGTCATTGTCCAGCGCAATAAAAGGCTGCTTGGCGTTGCGCATGAAACGACCGATGGATTGGCCGACGCGGCCGTAGCCGCAAATCACCACATGCTGGTTGAGGTCGGCGTTGAGGGCGCTGATCTCTTCGATTTGCGCCTCCTGATTGGGTTTGCGGTGCAGCACTGCTGCGATGCGTGGCGCTGCGCGCAGCAACAGGGGCGTCAACAACATCGAGCAGAACGTCGCCGCGAGCAGCAGGTCGCTCAGTGCTTCGGGCATCATGCTGTGTTGCTGCATCTGTGCCATCAGGGCGAAGCAGAACTCGCCCCCCTGGGCCAGCGCCAGACCGCTGCGCCATGCTGTTTCGCTGTCACTGCCGCGCCACTTCACCAGCAAGGCCACGACGATACCCTTGATCACCATCAAACCGACGGTGAGCCCGAGGATCAGCAGGCTGTGACTGACGAACAGTTGCAGGTCGATGAGCATGCCGATGCTGACGAAAAACACCCCGAGCAGAATGTCGCGGAACGGCCGGATATCCGCCTCGATCTGGTGTCGATAGTGGCTTTCACCGAGCAGCATGCCGGCCAGAAATGCACCAAGGGCAGGGGACAGCCCCAGCAGGTGCGTCAGCCACGCGGTCAACAGCACAATCACCAGCGCCAGCAGCACGAACAATTCTGCCGAGCGTGACGCGGCCACTTCATGAAACAGCCTCGGCAGTAACCAGCGACTGGCCAGCAGCAGACCGACAAACAGCACCACGGTTTTTGCCAGGGTCAAAGGCAACGCCCAGTACCAGACTTGCTCGCTGCTGCCGGCAAACACCGGCACCAACGTCAGCAGCAATACCGCGATAACGTCCTGAAACAGCAAAACGCCGACAGCATTCTGGCCATGACTGCTGAACACCTCGCCGAGGCTGCCCAATTCTTTGGTCACAATCGCCGTTGAGGACAGCGAAAGCCCGGCACCGAGCAACAGCGCCGGCGTCATCGGCATGCCCAACAGCATCAGCAGCAAACCGAGCAGCGCGGTGCTGATCAGCACCTGCTGGCTGCCGAGACGAAACACCACCTGGCGCAGGGCGATCATCTTCGACAGGGAGAACTCCAGGCCCAGTGAAAACAACAGAAACACCACGCCCAACTCGGCTACGTCAGGCAAGTGTTCGCTTTCGTTGACCCAGTCGAAGGCACTCGGCCCGACCAGCAGTCCGACGCACAGGTAACCCAGAACCGGTGGCAACCGCAGGCGACGGAACAGGGCAATGACCACGAGGGACGAGGCGAGGATGATCAACAGATTGGCAAACACTGGACACTCCGATGGCAGATCAGGCTTTTCAAGCGTAGAGGCAAAAAGACCGGGAGGATCGCGCAAATGATTTTTCTGTGGACTGATTTGCGTCAGGGTTTTGCCTGTGACCCTTTGTTGAGGGGCTGGAGCCTTTGGGCGGCGCTGGCTCGACGGGTTTTCAGGTGCGGCCTAGAATAGGCCCACTCATTTTTTGGTTGAGCAATCATGCCTCCTGAATGTCAGCTGTTCGGCACCCTTGGATGCCATTTGTGTGAAGTCGCCGAGGCCGAGTTGATGCCTTTTGTCGAGCACGGCTTGCTGGTGGAACTGGTCGACATCGCTGAAGACGAATCCTGGTTCGAGGCTTATAGCCTGCGGATTCCGGTGTTGCGCCGTGTCGACAGCGGGGCTGAGCTGGACTGGCCATTCAGCGCTGATGAGGTCGTCGCGTTTCTGGGTTAATCCGCATTTTCTGGTTTATCCCGCCGGTCGCTACTGCCATGCATTCCTTGGCATTTTGCGGTTTCATCGGTTACTGTATGTTCATACAGTAAATGCGTCAGAGGGATGAACCGTGGTCAATGTCGAACAGTTGAAAAACAGCGTGAACCGGATGTCGGTTGACGTGGTGCGCGAGGCCGTTCTCGAATTGCGCCTGGACGGGCTGGTCACGGAAGGCAAGACGCCGTTCAACAAGCTGCATTTCAACACTTGCTTTGCCGAAATCGAGGCCTTGTTTCAGCGTGCCGGTTACCACAAGCAACTGGATGTGGTCGGTTATCAGGGGCTGCTCTACGCCTTGTACGATCCGGGGCGCTGGGAGGCAGTTGATGTATTGCGCTGGCTCAAGGAATTCACTGACGCCGCAGCGCTGAAAACAATTCCGGCCTGAACATTCTGCGCTAGGTTCGTTTCCCTCAGTGCTGGATAATGCCGCCCTGCATTGAGGGTCCGATTTTCGTATGTCCACATCTACATTTTCCGCTGCTCAGAATCAGGCGAGCACACTTTATCTGCCGCCCGGTAAATGGCTGACCGTACTCGATTGTCTATGCGAGCATTTCAGCGCCATTGACCGTGAGCAATGGCTGGACCGCATCGCTCGGGGACGTGTGCTGGACGGCCATGGCCAGCCGATCCCGGTGGACTTGCCTTACAAGGAAGGTCTGCGGATTCATTATTTTCGCGAAGTGCCGGACGAGAAGCCGATCCCGGTAGTCGAGTCGATTCTGTATGCAGACGAACATCTGGTGGTGGCTGACAAACCGCATTTTCTGCCGGTGACGCCCGCCGGCGAATACGTTGAGCAAACCCTGTTGCGCAGGCTGATTCATCGCCTGGACAATCCTCACTTGGTGCCGCTGCACCGCATCGACCGGCATACGGCGGGACTGGTGATTTTCTCGGCCAATCCGCAAACCCGATCGGCTTATCAATCGCTGTTCCCCACGCGGCAGATCGACAAGCGTTATGAGGCCATCGCTCCGGCACTGCCCGATCTGAATTTCCCCTTGGTGCACAAAAGCCGTCTGGTCGATGGCGAACCGTTTTTCCGCATGCAGGAAGGCGTGGGTGCCAGCAATACCGAAACGGCGGTGGAGGTTCGGGAAAAGCATGGCGATCTGTGGCGTTATGGATTGTTTCCGGTGACCGGCAAGAAACATCAACTGCGCGTCCACATGACTGCGCTGGGGGCGAGCATCTGCAACGATCCGTTCTATCCCCAGGTGTTGAAAGACGTCGAGGATGACTATGCCAATCCGTTGAAGCTGCTGGCGCAAGGCCTGCGGTTTATCGACCCGGTGACTGGTGAGGAGCGCGAATTCGAGAGCCGGATCACCTTGCAGTGGTGATATCGACTTCACTTTTCGAGCGCCCATGAAAAAGCCCGCAATCAATGCGGGCTTTTCTGTATCCGGTGTCGATCCAGAGCTTACAGCTCTTTAACGGTACGAACCTGATCCTTGTTGATGCGGGTTTCTTTGCCGTCCAGCTGTTTGAACTCGTAGAAGCCCGAATCGTCATCGTATTTCGGGGTGTCGACGGCCTGGATTTCGCGACCGTCATTCAAGGTGATCACTGTAGGCGACGAGCAACCGGCGAGGGTGGCAAGGCCCAGTGCGAGCATGAAAGTGGCGAGGGTCCGTTGAGTCATGGGTGTGTCTCCGAATGGGAATTCTTTTGGTTACTGAGCTTGAGACGTATACAAGGCGTGAGAGTTCCTTGAATGGTGTCAGTCTGACACAGTGTTATGGGAATTTAACAGTTCGGGGGTGTTCAGGTTGGCCAGCCGCGGGTCGTTGTCAGGGCACTCCAGGGCAGTGGCGCCGAGACCGCGCATGACCCGGCCGGGGCTGCGTTCACCGGCATTCCAGGCATCTTCGAAAGCCGTTAGAAGAGCCACCGGAATCACACACAGCAAGGGTTCCCAATGCTCGTCATGGCGCAACATTAAAGGTTTTTCAGGATGCTGATTGGCAGTCTCGCGCATGCTTTGCAGCAGCGCGGCGTCAATTCGCGGAACGTCGCACGGCAAAACCAGCAGGTGGCTATGGCGCGCCGCTTTCAGACCGGCACGAATACCCGCCAATGGCCCCGGAAAATCGCCCTCGTCATCGACCACCAATTGATCGGCAAACGGTGCGTAACGCTCGCGGTTGCGGTTGCAGGAGATGATCAGGTCGTCAGTCAGCCCGCGTACCCTACGCTGCAAATGTGCAATCAAAGGTTCGCCCAGCCACTCGACCAGGCCTTTGTCCTGACCGCCCATGCGTTGGCCGCGCCCGCCTGCCAGGAGCAGAATGGAGCAGGGGGGCAATTGCGAATCGCGGGTCATGGCAGCTCTCCAGAGGGGCGGCGAAAAAATAGGGCGCTGTGATATAACACCGGGCTGTTTCTCCTACAACTGGACGAGCCTATGAAAGCCAAGGCTGATGTACCTTTCGTGCCGCTCAATATTGCGGTGCTGACAGTCAGTGACACCCGAACTCTGGAAACCGACACCTCAGGCCAGGTCTTCGTCGATCGCTTGACGGCGGCGGGCCACCGTTTGGCGGAGCGGGTTTTGCTCAAAGATGACCTCTACAAAATTCGCGCGCAAGTCGCCACCTGGATTGCCGACGATGTCGTGCAGGTCGTGCTGATCACCGGCGGTACCGGATTTACCGGTCGCGACAGCACGCCGGAAGCGGTTGCCTGCCTGCTGGATAAACAGGTCGACGGGTTTGGAGAGTTGTTCCGGCAGATTTCGGTAGCCGATATCGGTACCTCGACAGTTCAGTCCCGTGCGCTGGCCGGTTTGGCCAACGGCACGCTGGTGTGCTGTTTGCCAGGTTCGACCAATGCCGTACGCACCGGTTGGGATGGCATCCTGGGCGAGCAGTTGGACGCGCGTCATCGCCCGTGCAACTTCGTGACTCATTTGAAGCAGGCAGCGCCTTGTGAATCCCGTGGGTAAGCCGGGCAAGACCGGAGCGCTGATGCCGGTCGAGCTGGCGCTGGAGCGCCTGCTCGACATGGCCGAGGCGTCGCCGATTGTCGAGCATGAGGATTTGCCGCTGGCTCAGGTTCAGGGGCGTGTGCTGAGCGAAGACCTGATTTCGACGCTGGATCTGCCACCCTGGCCAAACAGTGCCATGGACGGTTATGCGCTGAATCTGACCGACTGGACGGGCGAACCGATGCCGGTCAGTCAGAAGGTGTTTGCCGGGCAATCCCCCGAACCGCTGAAGCCGGGCACCTGTGCACGGATCTTCACCGGGGCGCCGGTGCCCGCGGGCGCTGATTGCGTGGAAATGCAGGAAAACGCTGAGGTTCAAACCGATGAACGGGTGCGTTTCCTTGAACCGATGAAGGCCGGGCAGAACATTCGCCCGCAAGGTCAGGAAACCACAGTCGGTGAACTGATCCTGCCCGCCGGAACTCGGCTGGGTCCGATAGAGCAGGGATTAGCCGCATCGTTGGGCTGCGCCGGATTGAAGGTCGTGCGCAAGGTTCGTGTTGCGGTGATTTCCACTGGCGATGAATTGGTCGAGCCGGGCCAGGCCCTGGGGCCGGGACAGATATACAACAGCAATCGAGTGTTGCTGTGCAGTTGGCTGCAACGACTGGGTTGTGAAGTGATCGATGCCGGTATTCTTCCGGATGATTTGGCCACTACCCGCACCCGTCTGGGGGAGTTGCAGGATGTTGACCTGATTCTTTCCACCGGTGGCGTGTCGGTGGGTGAGGCGGATTTTTTGGGTGTCGCATTGCGTGAAGAGGGCGAGCTTGCCCTTTGGAAGCTGGCGATCAAACCCGGAAAACCGCTAACTTTTGGCCATTTCCGCAACGTGCCGGTCATTGGCTTGCCAGGCAACCCGGCGTCGACACTGGTGACCTTTGCGCTGCTCACTCGGCCTTATCTGTTACGCCGTCAGGGCGTTCGGGTCGTCGAGCCGCTGAAGTTCACCGTGCCAGCGGGGTTTGACTGGCCGGTGGCAGGCAATCGGCGTGAGTACCTGCGAGGCCGCCTTGAGCAAGGACGGGCGACTGTCTACCGCAATCAGAGCTCAGGTGTACTGCGTAGCGCCGCGTGGGCAGATGGATTGGTCGAAGTGCTGGAAGGTCGCACGCTGAGCATCGGAGACGAAGTGGTCTTCATCCCGCTGAGTGACTTGCTCGACTGATCGCTATCTCGTAAATGCAGGCGTCGGCTGACTCAGGCGGCGCCTGCAATGACTGATTCAATTAATTGCTGATCAATGTCACAAGCTGATCGAATCGGCTATTGGCCACCCAGCCCAGCAAACCCAGCACTACCGCTGTTGCACCCGCCGAGTACGCAAGCCGGTGTTTGATCGTTCGGACATCACCGCGAATTTCGTCCATGTCCCGTATAAGGTATTTGAGATGGGTTTCCAGCTCGGTAACACGGGGTTCCATATCAACTTCTCCAGTGGTTCTGCCGCTGTTTTTGAAATCGGACTTGTGATTCGCGCGACTTTCGACAATCGGTCCAACCGGGCTCATGGGTATTCTCGCTTCATGACCAGGCATGGAAGCATCCACCGATTGTTTCAACTGTTTGCTTGCAACCTTTTCCAGCTCTCGAACCGGCAAGAGCCCATAGGGTGTATCCACTCATTACATGCACGTCCTTGTGTGTTGGATTGAAAATCGATACCGCCAACACACGGTGACGCAATGCTCGAACCGGGTCAATTAAGCCGATTCCGCATGTTTTGTAAGAAAAGGTACCGCTGTGTAGGACGTCCGGCGCCAGGAGGCTGAATTAATTACGGGTATGACGGCTTTTTTGCGTGCGCCAGTGGTCAAGATGTCTTAACCGATCGATTTGGGAGTGATGTTATGAGTGAACGCCGGGCGCTGTTGATTCTGCATGGCAAGCAGGCACTCAACGAGGCGGTACGCACCGCCGTCGAGGACAAGCGCAAGCAAGGCTGGGAGCTGGCCGTGCGTCTGACCTGGGAGGCAGGGGACGCACAGCGCTGGGTAGAACAAGCCTTGGCCGACGGCTACACGAAAATCATTGCCGGGGGCGGCGATGGCACCTTGCGCGATATCGCCGAAGCGCTCGCCGCGCATCCTGGCAAAGCCAGCCTCGTACTCCTGCCTTTGGGCACTGCCAACGATTTTTCCCGTGCCGCCGGCGTACCACTGGAGCCTGCCGAAGCCCTTGAGCTGCTCGATGTGCCACCGCGCGCCATCGATCTGGGTGAAGTGGGCGGGCAGATTTTTCTCAACATGGCCACCGGTGGTTTCGGCAGCCAGGTCACGGCCAATACCTCCGAGGACTTGAAAAAAGTACTTGGCGGTGCTGCCTATCTGTTCACTGGCTTGTCACGATTCAGCGAGCTGCATGCCGCTTACGGCGAACTTCAGGGGCCGGATTTTCACTGGCGTGGCGAGCTGTTGGCACTGGGTATCGGCAATGGCCGACAGGCCGGCGGTGGACACGTATTGTGCCCGGAGGCGCTGGCCGATGATGGCTTGCTGGATATCAGCATTCTGCCGGCGCCCCAAGAGTTGGTGGGCACCTTGAAGACGCTGCTCAGCGATGGTTTCGGGATCGACAACATGTTTGTTCGCACCCGTTTGCCATGGGTCGAAATCAAGGTGGCCGAGGGGCTGTGCATCAATCTTGATGGCGAACCGCTCGAAGGTGACAGCATGCGATTCGAGGCGCGTCCGGCGGCGTTGCGCGTGCATTTGCCGGAACATTCTCCCTTGTTGAGTAGCGCCGGGCTGGTCAGTCGTCCAGGCTGATGATCTGCTCACGCACGGCGAACAGCACCAGACCCGCCACGTCGTAGATTTGCAGTCGCTTCATGATCTGTGAACGGTGGGTCTCGACAGTCTTGATGCTCAGGCCCAGGCCATTGGCGATTTCCCGGGTGGATTTTCCGCGCACGATCAAGCGCAGGATTTCCAGTTGGCGCGCGGTCAGATTGTGCGAGTCGGCTGCCTCCGGCTGCTGCTTCTGATTACGGGTCAGCGCCTGATTGATGACGGTATGGGCGATGGCCGGGCTCAGGTAGCGCTCGTTGTTGCGCAGGGCTTCCAGTGCATGCTCAAGTTCTGTCGCTGTGGTGTCCTTGAGCAGGTAGCCGTGGGCGCCGGATTCCAGCGCCTGCATGATCAGCGCCGGATCGGTGTGCATCGACAGGATCAACACCTTGCTCTGCGGGCGTACCCGCTTGAGCCGTTGCAGGGCTTCCAGGCCACCGGTTTCTTTCATGGAGATATCCAGCAACACGATATCCGGATTCAGTTGCTCGACCATTTCGAGCAGCTGCGAACCGTCATTGGCCTCGCCAATCACCGCGTAACCGGGAATATCCAGTACCAGAGCGCGCACGCCGGCCCTGATCAGCGAGTGGTCATCCACCAGAAGTAAGTTGCAAGTCAACGCATAACCTTATTCGTACTGGCCCGCTCGAGTGCGCGTGGCGCCCACGGGAAGAGTGCTTCGATTTGAGTGCCTTTGCCCGGTTCGCTGATGACGTTCAGGGTGCCACCCAGTTGCTCGATTCGTTCGGCCATCCCGGCCATGCCTCGTTGTCCTTCACGACCCGGGTTGGCCGCCGGGGCGAATCCCAGGCCGTCATCGCTGATCAGCAACGTCAGACCTTTGGGCAGACGTTGCACGCGTATCACCAGATTTTTTGCCTGGGCATGACGCAGGATATTGGTAACAGCCTCTTGGGTAATACGAAAGGCGGCGACTGCCATTTCTTCCGGAATGCCATTGAGCCGCTGCTGGCAATCGAGGCTCCAGTGCACGTTAGTGTTGGCCAATGTCTTGAGCAAGTGCGCACGCAGGCTGGCTTCAAGTCCCAGGCTGGTCAACTGGCGCGGGTTGAGAATGGCTGAAACGTCGCGCACCTTGTTGAGGGTTTCTTCCAGGGTGTCGCACAGCGCGGTGCATTGTTCCTGCAAGTCGTCGGGCATGCGCCGCTTGAGCCATTCGCTTTGCAGTTTGGCGGCCGTCAGCAGTTGGCCGATATCGTCGTGCAGTTCGCGGCTGAGGCGATGACGCTCGTTTTCCTGGACTTCCAGCAAGCGGTCAGCGAGTTCCTGCGGCTGAAACTTGATCGATTTGCGTGACAGTCGATATTGCACCCAGACGCACGCAGTAGCAGCGATATCGAGCAGCAGCAATCCCAGGCAAAGTGGTGTTGAAAGAGCGTAGGTCAGCAAACTGCCGAGCGTGGCCGCGACACACAGTATGAGTGTGAACCGGCGAGCATTTTCGCGGGAGGGTGGCCATGTAGTGATTGACTTGAGGCTGGCGTACATAACGGATGGAGCCAATGGATGTTCGCTGCGGGCAGACCGGCCGGAGGCTGACGGGTCTCTGTCTGAAAATGCTATCAATTATGTTATTGATTTCAACGCGGTTCAGTAAACGTATTGGCCGCCCAATTATCAGTGGATAGCGATCTCTGAGGTCACTGTGCCACTAATTTGAAAGCAACTAATGGGCGGCATAATACCACTTAAGATACCGTTGGTCGCGTTTGCTATATATGTCCATTGAGTCAGGAAATACGTGATATTGGACGCAAGTTCCATAATGGAAAAGTCGATTTGTTGTGTTCGATAGATGTCAGTGTTGCCTGAAGTTGTGCTTGTTTGCACACAGGTAAACCCTGAGGCCGGCAAAAAATATCGGCGTCGGCTTTCAGTGATTATTTAGTTCGACTTGTCGCTGGCAGGTATGAACTATTCAATTGCGACATTCAACGCTTGTGTACCAAGTGCTTGCGCGGGTACCGAGTGCGGGTCAGGCTTGTCCCGAGTAGGGCAGTTGGGGCAAACGTTTGCCCGTCCGGGGCGGTTGATGGCGGCTTTGGTTGACCTGGAAGGCGAATGCTTCGAGCAGCGAAGCCTGCTCACTTTCATCCAGACTCAGTTGCCCTGTCTGCTGATCGACCAGTTCAAGCTGCCAGGCCATCAATGTGAAGCAATCCTGCAAGGCTTGCAGGGCCTGTTCGTGAAGGTCGACGTGATCCTGATTGAGGTTGAGCAGACTGTAAATGTGCAGGGAAAACTCGGAAATTGCCTCCAGCGCCAGGGCTTCAGCCCTGCGTGCGAGTTTCAGCAGAGTACCGAGCATGCACTCGATGGCGTCCTTGTCATTGCTGATCAATTGCAGATGGCTGAGGCATTCTTCGGACTTGGCCAGGAGTTGCTCGGCCTCGACAAGGAATTCGGGGAAGCGTTGTACCCACTCTTTGCGGTCCATTGGCATGCTTATCTCCACAACGTCATGTCTGATGAGGGAATGCCGTGTGTGGCGACGATCGTGAATCGTCGGGAGATCGCGCCCAGACGTGCAAGTGCACAGACTGAGAGGTTCCAGAGGGCTTGTTTCCACTGAACTGCGATCGCACACAATAGCCTGACTCCGTTCATGCAATGAGAATGGCGTCACATTAATGGCTATTGGATATTGCGAATATCAGGTTGGGCCTGATTGTTACTAGGGGAATCCCTTAGATGCGGGAACCTACCGTGCAAACCGAGGTCGCGCCGCAGAGAATGTAGCAGATGAAAATCACCGGGCCAGTAAACCATGATGTTAATGTGACATCAATGCCTGTTCATGGCATTTTTGATGGGGTCGGGTATGGCAATCAAGAACTGCGATTTGCCGCCGATAACCTCACATAGTGAATTCATCAGAACAAGCCCAGGAGTCATTGATGGCCGGCATTCTCGACACGGTAGACCAACGCACGCAACTGGTGGGTGAGAATCGCCTGGAAATTCTCATGTTTCGACTGGCCGGGCGGCAGTTGTTCGCAATCAACGTGTTCAAGGTTCAGGAAGTGCTGCAACTGCCGAAGCTGACCTTGATGCCGCAGCGTCATCCGTTTGTGTGCGGAGTGGTCAATCTGCGCGGTCAGACCTTGCCGGTCATTGACCTGTCGCAGGCGATCGGTATGCGTCCGTTGGTGCCGGGGCCCAACAGCACGATCATCGTCACCGAATACAACCGCTCGGTGCAGGCCTTCCTGGTGGGCGGTGTGGATCGTATCGTCAACATGAACTGGGAAGCCATTCTGCCGCCGCCGACCAGCGCCGGGCGTCAGCACTATCTGACCGCGATCAGCAAGGTCGACGATCAACTGGTGGAAATCATCGACGTCGAGAAAGTCCTCGCCGAAATCGTCCCGTACAACGCCAAGGTCTCGCGTGAAAAACTCGATGATCCGGTGCTCGAGCGCGCCCGTGGCCGTGAAGTGCTGCTGGTCGACGACTCCAACGTCGCGCTTTCGCAATTGCGCGACACCCTCGGCCAGCTCGGGGTAAAAATGCACATTGCCAGCGATGGCCTGAAGGCGCTGAACATGCTCAAGGCCTGGGCCGATACCGGCGTGAACATGACCGACAAGCTGCTGATGATCTTTACCGATGCGGAAATGCCGGAAATGGACGGCTATCGTCTGACTACCGAAATTCGCAACGACCCGCGTCTGCGTGGTTTGTACGTGGTGTTGCATACCTCGCTGTCCGGTAGCTTCAACGACTCGATGGTGAAGAAGGTCGGCTGCGACAACTTCCTCTCCAAATTCCAGCCGGACAAACTGGTCGACGTCGTTCGCCAGCGTCTGATGCTCGACGAAGTTCCGGCCTGATCACACACCCATTGCAGGAGTGAGCCTGCTCGCGATAACGGTTTGTCAGCCCCGAATCATTACCTGGCACACCGCTATCGCGAGCAGGCTCACTCCTGCAGTTATTGCTCTTTGATTCCTGATCAAGCTCGTATAGGGTGGCGTTTTTACCCTCCAGGGAGCTGGCCATGCTGCGTCTGAGCGCGCTTTATCGTTACCCGTTGAAATCCGGCAAAGTCGATGTGCTGCACAGTGTTGATCTCGACAAGCTGGGGCTTGATGGCGATCGACGCTGGATGCTCGTGGACGAGGCCAGCGGCCGCTTTCTGACCCAGCGCGCTGAAGCGAAGATGAGTCAGTTGTCGGCGTTATGGAATGCGCAGGGCGGTCTGACCCTTAGTGCGCCGCAACAGCCTCCCATCGAAATCGCATTGCCGGGCAACAACGCAGAACTGCGCGGCGTGACGATCTGGCGCGATACTTTGCGCGTGCCGGATGCCGGTGATGAGGCGGCCCGTTGGGTCAGCGATTTCATCGGCAAACCGACCCGGCTGGTGCAGGTGCCGCTGGATCGCGCCCGGACCACCCAGGCAGGCTTCGGCAAGGATGACGATCAGGTCGCGTTCGCTGATGGATTTCCGCTGTTGTTGATCGGCGCGGCCTCTTTGCAGGACCTTTCGCAACAGGTCGGACGACCATTGGAAATGCTGCGTTTTCGGCCGAACCTGGTGATCGAAGGCAGTGAGGCTTATGCCGAAGACAGTTGGAAGCGCATTCGCATTGGCGATGTTGAATTCCGCGTGGTCAAGCCGTGTTCGCGTTGTATCCTCACCACCATCGACCCGCAAACCGGTGAGCGCAGTGCCGACCGCGAACCTCTGGCCACCTTGCAGAAATACCGCGCCGAAGCCGATGGTGCGATGTTCGGCCAGAATCTGGTCAACGACAACAATGGCCGACTCGAAGTCGGCATGCCGGTGGAGATTCTCGAATAATCCGTCTCTGAAACGAAAATGCCCGTGTCCTTGGACACGGGCATTTTTTTATCGCAGTGAAAGCCGTGGGTTTAGCCGCGGTACTCGCACAGGTAAGCGGTGTCGACCGCAACTTTCAGCTGGAACTTGCTGTTGGCCGGGACGTTGAACTGGCTGCCGGCGGCGAAGGTTTCCCAGTCGCTGCTGTCGGGCAGTTTGACGGTCAGTGCGCCGGAAACCACATGCATGATTTCACGCTGAGCGGTGCCGAATTCGTATTCGCCCGGGGCCATGACGCCGATGGTCGCCGGACCTTCAGCGGTGCCAAAGGCGATCGACTTGACGGTGCCGTCGAAGTACTCGTTGACTTTAAACATGGGCGATTCCTCGAAAAGGGTTAGAAATTGGAGGCGGCCAGTATGCACAAGGCTTTTCGCGCCGTCACCTGCCCGGCGTCTGTCTGGTGAGTTCTCGAATTGACCCTAGAGTGGCAACACCAGTGGCAACAACCGCGCGGTGTTGCGCGCATCTTCCAGTGCCCGATGCTGCTGGCCGCTGAACTGCATGCCGGCCAATTGCAGCGCACCGTTGAGGCCTAATGGACGCTCCAGGCGCCGGGCCTTGGCGAAGCGTTGTTTGAGGTTCATGTGCGGCACTTTGCTCAAGCCACTGTCGATTTGCAGACGCTGCCATTCCTGCAACAACTGCTTGCGGTCGTAATCGCCCCAACTGGCCCAGCCTTCAAGGCGTGTCTGATGTTGCGCGAGCCAGCGTTCGAACGCCGGCCAGACTTCGGTCAGCACTTGCGCCGAGTCGATATTGGCTTGGGTGATGTGTGTCAGTTCACGACAGAAAGGCGTGAGCAACGGCCGTCGCGTCGGTTTGACGAAACGCTGGAAGTGATCCTGCTCGCGCCCGGCGCGATCGACCAGGGTGGCGCCGATCTCGATAATTTCCATTTCGGTGACTGGCCAGCCACCCTCATCGGTGGTGGCTTCCAGATCTATGACCAGCCAGTGAGGCATCGCAGGGTTCCTGATTTCCGCGTTCTGATAACTCAGAGCGTAGTCAAAACCCGCACGGGCGTGTGGCTGACTACTCGACCTGCAACAGAACCTGACGATTTTTTACCTGATCGCCGACCTTGACCTGCACCCGCTTGAGCACGCCGTCGATACCGGCCTTGAGCGGGTGCTCCATTTTCATTGCCTCCAGCACCACCAGCAACTGACCTTTACTGACCGGACTGCCTTCGCTGACCAGTACGTCGACGATGGCACCGTCCATGGGTGCTTTCAGGGTGCCGGAGCTGACGCTGGTCTGACTGTCGATCACGGCGTGAGTTCGATCCTCAAGGTGCAGACTGCCGGGATGGCAGAACAACCAGAGTTGCTCGTCATTCAGGCGGTAGGTGTGGCGCTGACGAAGACCGTCAACTTCCAGCGTGACCGACTGGGCATCGTGGTCGATAAGTTTCAATTCAAGCGTGCGGTCGGCTATCTGCACTTTGAACACGCCTTGTGCCTCAGCGAGCAGTTGCACGGTCCAGGTCTGATCGTCGAGGCCGAGGCGATAATGCAGCGGCACATTCGCGTTATTGCGCCAGCCGTTAAGTGGTGCGCGGTGGCTGCGGGCGCTGGTTTGATAGAAAAGTACCGTTGCGATCGCCAGCTGCTCGGCATCCGGAATGGAGCGGTGCAGGCAAGGGTGATCACTGAAGTGCCGGGCGATGAAGGCAGTACTGAAGTCGCCGCTGATGAACTGCGGGTGTTGCAACAGACTGGCGAGCAGGCGCTGATTACTCTGTACACCCAATAGCACCGTGTCCTGTACCGCGCGCAACAGTTTGCGTCGGGCTTCCTCGCGAGTCGCACCCCAGGCGATCAGCTTACCGAGCATCGGGTCGTAGAACGGGCTGACCGATTGCCCTTCAAGCAAACCATGGTCGATTCGCGTACCGTGCTGCAGCGCCGGTTCCCAGGCTTGCACTCGGCCTGTTTGTGGCAGGAAGTCTTGCGCGGGATCTTCGGCGTAAAACCGCACCTCCATGGCATGTCCGTTGAGCTGAACCTGATCCTGGGTCAGCGGCAACGGCTGACCTTCGGCAACGAGCAATTGCCATGCGACCAGATCCAGCCCGGTAATCAGTTCAGTTACCGGGTGCTCGACTTGCAGACGCGTATTCATCTCCAGAAAGTAGAACTGGCCGCGTGTGTCGAGCAGAAACTCAACGGTGCCGGCGCCGACATAGTTCACTGCGCGCCCGGCTTTCAATGCCGCTTCACCCATGGCCTGACGCAACTCGGCGGTCATCACCGGGCAGGGCGCTTCTTCGATGACTTTCTGGTGGCGACGCTGGATTGAACAGTCACGTTCGCCCAGGTAGATCAGGTTGCCGTGCTGATCGCCGAACAGCTGCACTTCGACATGCCGCGGTTCGATCAGCGCCTGTTCGAGGATCAGTTCGTCGCTGCCGAACGCGTTCAATGCTTCGGAGCGCGCGGTGCGCAGTTGCGCCGGCAGATCAGCCGCATTTTGCAGCAGACGCATGCCGCGCCCACCACCGCCGGCACTGGCCTTGATCATCAATGGGTAGCCGATTCGCTCGGCTTCACGCAGCAGGGTGGCGTCGTCCTGTTCGGCGCCTTGATAACCGGCGATGCACGGCACACCCGCTTCGAGCATGGCGATTTTTGACTGGCGTTTGCTGCCCATCAATTCGATGGCTTCGACGCTGGGGCCGATGAAGATCAGCCCGGCCTGTTCGCAGGCGCGGGCGAATTCGGCGTTTTCCGAAAGAAAGCCGTAGCCGGGATGGATCGCGTCAGCGCCGCTGCGGCGAGCGGCGTCGAGGATCGCAGGGATGTTGAGGTATGACTGTTGAACGGGGGACGGACCAATGCGAACGGCTTGGTCAGCCATCTGAACGTGCAGGGCATCGGCGTCTGCATCGCTGAAGACGGCGACGGTGCGATAGCCCAAGGCTTGGGCGGTGCGCTGGATGCGGCAGGCGATTTCACCGCGGTTGGCGATCAGGATTTTGTGGATGGCGGGCATGGTGATCTTCCTGAGTATTTGGCGGTGAATGTGATGGCCCCATCGCGAACAGGCTCACTCCTACATTTGGAATGCATTTCCCCTGTAGGAGTGAGCCTGCTCGCGATGCTTTTAAGTGGCCCACCGAGGTTTACGCTTCTGCACAAAAGCCATGGTTCCCTCCACACCTTCGGCGCCAGTCACTGCCTCGCTAAACCACTGCGCCGCCTCATCGAGCAATTCACTTGAAGGCTGCCCGGCACTCGCCAACAACAATTTCTTGGTCATGGCATTCGCCTCCGGCGCGCAACACAGCACATGTTGCAACACCTCATCCAGCCGCTCAGCCAAGGTCTGCGAATCCTCTTCGACGAAATGCACCAGCCCCAGACGGCGTGCCTGGTGCCCATCGAAACGTGCGGCGGTCAGTGCCAGTCGACGGGTTTCGGTGAGGCCGATGCGCTGCACCACAAACGGCGCAATCTGCGCCGGCAGCAAGCCGAGGCTGGTTTCCGGTAAACCGAATTGCGCCTGATGATCGGCAATCGCGATGTCGCTGACACAGGCCAGACCGAAACCACCGCCGAGCACCGCGCCTTGCAGCACGGTGATCAGCACTTGCGGCGTGTGCTGGGCTTCTTCCAGCAGGGCGCCGAACGCCCGGTTCAGAACGCGATAAGCCTCGGTGCCTTGAGCGCGAGCGCTGGCCATGTCCTTGATATCGCCACCGGCACAGAAATGCCCGCCGGCACCGCTGAGCACCAACGCCCGAACAGCGCGGTCATCACGCACAGCCGCCAGCACCGTGCGCAGTTCAGCCACCATCTGCAGGCTCATCGCATTTCGACTGTCCGGCCGATGGAGGGTGATGTGCAGCACGCCGCCATGCAGTTCCAGCAACAGCGTCTGACATTGCGGCAGGCTGCTCATTTCTTTTTCCCCGGGAGGATGCCCATCAGTTTGCAGATAATCCCCAACATGATCTCGTCGGCGCCGCCGCCAATCGATACCAGCCGGACATCGCGGTAGGCGCGGGCCACCGGGTTGTCCCACATGAAACCCATGCCGCCCCAATATTGCAGGCAGCTGTCGCTGACTTCGCGGCCCAGACGCCCGGCCTTGAGCTTGGCCATCGACGCCAGCCGCGTGACGTCCTGGCCTTTCACGTACTGCTCGGTGGCCTGATAGACCAGCGCGCGCAGGCATTCGATTTCGGTCTGCAATTCGGCGAGGCGGAAGTGGATGACCTGGTTGTCGATCAGTGCATTGCCGAAGGTCTTGCGCTCCTTGCAGTACTCAATGGTGCTGTCGACGCAATATTCCAGCCCCTTGATCATGTTTGCCGCGCCGAACAGGCGTTCTTCCTGAAACTGCAGCATCTGCATCATGAACCCGGCGCCTTCATGGCCGATGCGATTGCGCTGTGGCACGCGCACGTTGTCGAAAAACACCTGGGCGGTTTCCGAGCTGCGCATGCCGAGCTTGTCCAGGTGCGAGCTGAGGCTGATCCCCGGCGTGTTCATCGGCACCATGATCAGCGATTTGTTGATGTGTGGTTTGTCGTCCGAGGTGTTGGCCAGCAGGCAGATGAAATCGGCGCTCGGCGAGTTGGTGATCCACATCTTGCTGCCGTTGATCACATAGTCGTCGCCGTCCTTGCGCGCGGTGGTTTTCAGCCCGGCGACGTCGGAGCCTGCACCGACTTCAGAGACGCCGATGCAACCAACCTGCTCCCCAGTGATCGCCGGGCGCAGGAACTCTTCGCGCAATTCATCGGAGCCGAAACGGGCGAGGGCAGGCGTACACATGTCGGTCTGCACGCCGATCGACATCGGAATGCCGCCGCAATGAATGGTGCCGAACTCTTCGGCGGCGACAATCGAATAGCTGTAATCGAGGCCCATGCCGCCGAATTTTTCCGGCTTGGAAATCCCCAGCAAACCGAGGTCGCCAGCCTTGCGGAAAATTTCGTGAATGGGAAAGCGCCCGGCCTTTTCCCATTCATCGACGTGCGGATTGATCTCGTGCTCGACGAACTGGCGGACGGTGCGGCGCAGGGCTTCGTGTTCCGGGGTGAAGATCATTTTTTATTGTTCTCCGTAAGATCCATGGCGGTCAGAACCGGCTGACGCCGAAGCTATTGGGTTGCAGCTTGCGAATGTCGGCCTCGTGGCAGATGTCCAGCAAGTAGCCGAGCAGGGTGCGCGTGTCGCGCGGATCGATCAGCCCGTCGTCCCACAGGTTGGCGCTGCCATAGAGAGCGGTGGACTGGCTGTCGAGTTTCTGCGCGGTGACCTGTTCGAGCATGTCGAGCATTTTCGTGTCTGGCGTCAGGCCGTCCTTCAACTGCTTGGCTTCGGTAACGATGCGCAAGACTTTGCCGGCCTGCGCACCGCCCATCACCGCCGTGCGGCTGTTCGGCCAGGCGAAGATGAAGCGCGGATCGAGTCCGCGTCCGCACATCGCATAGTTGCCGGCACCGTAGGAACCGCCGACGACCATCGTCAGTTTAGGCACCCGTGCATTGGCTACCGCTTGAATCAGTTTCGAGCCGTGTTTGATCACGCCTTGCTGCTCGGATTCGGTGCCGACCATGAAACCGGTGGTGTTGTGAAAGAACAGCAGCGGCGTCTGGCTCTGATCGCACAACTGAATGAACTGCGCCGCTTTGCTCGCGCCGTTGGGTGTGATCGGGCCGTTGTTGCCGATGAACCCGCAGGCGCGGCCCTGAATCTTCAACTGGCCGCAAACAGTTTGCTGATCGAACTCGCCCTTGAATTCGACGAAGCAGGATTCGTCGGCAATGCGCGCGATGATTTCGCGCACGTCGTAAGGTTTTTTCGGATCGTCGGGGATCAGCCCGAGCAATTCATCGATGGGGTAGAGCGGCTCTTTGTATTGCGGCTCCGGCAACCACGGCAGTTGCTCGTTCCACGGCAACATACGGAGGATTTCACGGACCTGACGCACGCCATCGGCATCGTTTTCAGCAAGGTATTCAGCCGTTCCGGCGACCTGTGCGTGCATCTCGGCGCCACCGAGTTCTTCATCGGTGGCGACTTCGCCGGTGGCCGCTTTGAGCAGTGGCGGACCGGCGAGGAACAGCTTGGCCTTGCCGCGCACCACCACCACGTAATCCGACAGCCCCGGCTGATAGGCGCCACCGGCCGTGGCCGAACCATGCACCACGGTAATCTGCGGCAAACCCATTGCCGACATCCGCGCCTGATTGGCAAAACTGCGCGCGCCTTCGACAAAAATCTCGGCGGCGTAATTGAGGTTGGCGCCGCCACTTTCGGCAAGGGTGATCACCGGGAGTTTGTTTTCCTGGGCGATCTGTTGCAGGCGCAGGGATTTTTTCAGGCCAGTGGGCGAGATCGTCCCGCCCTTGATTGCGCTGTTGTTCGCCACCACCATCGCGCGAATGCCCCAGACGTAACCGATACCGGCGATCAGTCCGCCACCGGCGGAACTGCCGTCCTTGTCGTCGTGCAACTTGTAGCCGGCGAGGCTGGCCAGTTCGAGAAACGGCGCGCCGGGATCGAGCAACAGATTCAAGCGCTCACGGGGCAGCAGTTGCCCGCGCTTGTCGAACCTGGCTTTGGCTTCGGTGGCCTTGTTCAACAGGCTCTGTTCGAGTTGCTGCACATGTTCGATCGCCGCGAGCATGGCCGAGCGGTTGCGGGCAAACGCTTCGCTGTGCGGGTCGAGTCGGGACTGGATCTGCGGCATGGCTTACTCCTCGTCCTTCAGCACATCGGGTAAATAGGCGCGGTGAAAGCCGTTGAACGACTCGCTGTGGGTCGCCTTGTGCAACGGCCATGCACGGCTGCCGAGGCTGGCCGCGCCGTCGATTTTCAAGGTGCTGCCACTGATAAATGCGGCGGCCGGGCTCAGCAAAAAAACAATCGCCGCACTGACTTCCGACTCGGTGCCGATACGCTTGAGCGGCACGTGTTCGCGCAGGGTCGGAATCACCGCTTTGAACGCGCCTTCGTAAGTGTCCATGCCGCTGGAGGCAATCCAGCCCGGCGCCACCGCGTTGACCCGCACGCCGGCATAACCCCATTCGAACGCGGCAGTTTTGGTGAAGTTGTCCATGCCCGACCGCGCCGCGCCAGAGTGACCCATGCCGGGCATGCCGCCCCACATGTCGGCGAGCATGTTGACGATGTTGCCGCCGTGTTTGCTCATCGACTGGTTGAACACTTCCCGCGCCATCAGAAAACCACCGACGAGGTTGGTGCGCAGCACGGTTTCGAAACCTTTCTGATTGATCGAGGCCAAGGGCGACGGGTACTGGCCGCCGGCATTGTTGACCAGACCTTGGATCGGTCCGTGTTCAGCAATCAATTCGCTGACCAGCTGTTTTACCGCTTCTTCATCGCGGATATCGCAAGCCTTCCAGTGCGCGCGGCCACCGTCCTCGGCGATTTCGTCGGTGACCTTTTGCAGTTTCTCCGGCTTGCGCCCGACCAGCAGCACATTGGCGCCGAGGGCCGCCAGTTCATGGGCGGTGCAGCGACCGATGCCACTGCCGCCACCGGTGACGATGATGGTCTGGCCGCTGAACAGACCGGCGTGGAAAATCGACGCGTAAGCCATGCAAACAATCCTCTAGTCGAGCTGTTCGGCGATGCTCTGCGGCACCGGGATCTGGATTTCCAACAGTTGCTGGGCGAAGGCTTTGCCTTGCGGATCGATGCGCAGACTGGCCACGCCACCACCGCCTAGGGCGTTTTCCAATAGAAAATTCAGGCTGTGGGTGCCGGGCAGATACCAGCGTTCGACGCGGCCGTGGATCGGGTCGAGTACATGATTCATCCAGTCGACAACCACGGCCGGGGTCAGTGCTTCGGCGATCCACGGCAGGTATTCGGGTTTGCGCGGCATCACGCCAATGTTGCTGTGATTGCCCTTGTCACCGGAACGCGCGACGGCCAGTTTCACCAGCGCCACACTGGCATCGGCGCGGCCCTGTGGTTTGGGCGGCTGATGGGGCAGGGGCAAATCCGCGCTGTCGAGTGCGCTGAGCGAAGGCAGGGCGCATGGATAACGTTGACCGGCCATGTCGATCTGTACCGTGCAGGCGCTTTTATCGATCAGGAATGAAAACAGACGAATCAGCGGATACACCGTTGGCCGCCCGCCGACGATGCCGGTCAGCCCCGGCGCCATGCCGGTCGCGGCCTGGGCAATTTCCCGGGAGAACAGTACCAGCGCCTGTTTGCTCGGGTGGCGCACGGCGAGCTTGATCACCACTTCGCGGCTGTCGCGGCGCTGGCCGTGGGGGCCGTAGGTGGCTTCGCTGCCGAGCAGTTCGATGTTGATTTCGCTGTAGGGCGCCCAGCCGCGCTGGCTGAACATTTGCGAAGTCTTGTCGATGATCGACTGACTGACCCGCTGCGCTTTTTCCACTGCATCGATACCGGCGATCAGGCAACTGGCGGTGCAACGAAACCCGTCCGGGTAGGTGGCGCTGATCTTGTATTTATCGCTCGGTGGCAGGCCTTTGGCGCCGTGGACGTGCACGGCATTCTTGCCTTGTTGCTGAAGTCTGACCCCAGTGAAATCACAGACCACATCAGGCAACAGATACGCCTGTGGATCGCCGATTTCATACAGCATCTGTTCGCCGACAGTCAGCGGGGTGACCAGTCCGCCTGAGCCTTGCGGTTTGCTGACGATGAACTGGCCGTCGGCGCTGACTTCCACGATCGGAAAGCCGATGTGCTCGTAATCCGGCACTTCGCGCCAATCGGTGAAATTGCCGCCGGTGCATTGCGCGCCGCATTCGATGATGTGCCCGGCGAGCGCAGCCTGGGCGAGTTTGTCGTAGTCGTGCCATGACCAGCCGAATTCATGCACCAGCGCCGCACTGACCACCGCGCTGTCGACCACGCGCCCAGTGATGACAATGTCGGCGCCCAGGCGCAGCGCTTCGACAATGCCCGGCGCGCCAAGGTAGGCGTTGGTCGACACGCACATTGGCGGCAGCGGGGCGCCGCTGAACATTTCGGTGATGCCGCTGAGCTGTTTGAGCTGTGGTTGCAGATCATCGCCCAGTAATACGGCGATTTTCAGTGCGACGCCGGCCTTGTCGCAGACCGCTTGCAGGGCGGCGGCGCAGGCTTGCGGATTGATCCCGCCGGCATTGCTGATCACGCGGATGTTCTGCTCGGCCAGTTGCGGCAGCAGTGGTGTCAGCACGTCGATGAAGTCGCCGGCAAACCCCGCCTGCGGGTCCTTCATGCGTGCCCCGGCCATGATCGACATTGTGATCTCGGCCAGGTAATCGAACACCAGATAATCCAGCTTGCCGCCCTCCACCAGTTGCGCGGCGGCGGTAGACGTATCTCCCCAGAATGCACTGGCGCATCCGATGCGAACGGTGGTGGGCATTTTTATCTCCGACTCAGCAACCTGCGACAGAAGTGTCTGGAGGCTACCAAGCAAGCGCTTGGTTTGTAAACAGTTGAAACTATCTTCTGCCCAAGCGCTTGCTTGGTTGCCGCTGGCGGCTTAAATTGCGCGCAACCCTGCGGTTTCAGGGGGCAACAGACTGATCGACTGTAGGAGAGAACGGGTGGACGAGCAAAAAGCCCTGAGGGTCATGCGCGATTTGGTTGATGAAGGCCAATTGACCGACCCCGACAGCGCCCGCGGCAAATTGCTGCAAGTGGCTGCTCACCTGTTCCGCAACAAAGGCTATGAACGCACCACGGTGCGCGATCTGGCCGGCGCCGTCGGCATCCAGTCGGGAAGCATTTTTCATCACTTCAAAAGCAAGGATGAAATCCTCCGGGCGGTGATGGAAGAAACCATCCGCTACAACACCGCGTTAATGCGGGCAGCCCTGGCCGATGCGGCCAATGTGCGCGAACGCGTGCTGGCGCTGATTCGCTGCGAACTGCAGTCAATCATGGGCGGCAGCGGTGAAGCCATGGCAGTGCTGGTTTACGAATGGCGTTCGCTGTCCGAAGAAGGCCAGGCCAAAGTGCTGGCACTGCGCGATGTCTACGAGGACATCTGGCTGCAAGTGCTGGGTGAGGCCAAGGACGCAGGATTTATCCGTGGCGATGTATTTATTACCCGACGTTTCCTCACTGGCGCACTGTCCTGGACGACCACCTGGTTCCGTGCCGGCGGCAGTTTGAGCCTCGATCAGTTGGCCGACGAGGCGCTGATTCTGGTCCTCGAAGCGCGTTGAAGCACTTTCTATCCGGCCGGGAAACTGGCTAACTGGGCGAAACCGCCTAGCTTGAATGCATTGATCGGTATTTTTTCGGGGAGTGGGGTGTTTTGAAGTCTTTGCCAATTCGGACGGCCGCGGGCTTGATGCTCGCAGCGCTGGCTGCATTTTGGGTATTGCCCGCTCAGGCAGCGCAATTGGTCCGGGTCGGCGCGGCGCATTTTCCGCCTTACACCGTTCGCCCGGAAAACGGTGCCGACACAGGCCTTCTGCCGCAATTGGTCGAGGCCCTCAATCGCCTGCAAAGCGACTATCAGTTCGTCCTCGTGCCCACCTCGATTCCCCGGCGTTTCGGTGACTTCAAGCAGGGCCGGATCGACATGGCAATTTTCGAGAATCCCGATTGGGGCTGGAAGGAAATTCCCCACACAGATGTCGACATGGGCCTTGAGGATGCGGAAATTTTCGTCGCACAACGCGAAGATGGCCGGCAGCAGAATTATTTCGCCGACCTCACTGGCAAGCGCCTGGCTCTGTTCAGCGGTTATCACTACGAGTTCGCCAACTTCAACGCTGACCCGAAATATCTCGCACAGAATTACAACGCCACGCTGACCTATTCCCACGACAGCAACCTGCTGATGGTGCTGCGTGGGCGCGCCGATGTTGCCTTGGTGACCCGTTCCTATCTGTTCGATTACCTGCTGCGTAACGAAAAAGTGCGCGACGAGTTGCTGGTGTCGCAGCGCATCGATCAGGTCTATCACCATTACGCGATTCTTCGTCCGACCGCGCCGATCACCGGCGCGGCGTTTGGCAAGTTGTTGCAGGGTTTGCGCGACAACGGTGAAATGCTGAAGATTTTCGATCCGTACAAGATTGCCGTAGTGCCGGTGCCTCACCACTGAGGCAGCGATTTGCGGGCAAAGCCTAAATTTTCCCTCCCGGATCACGTCCCATCGTTGAACTGTCGACGATTATCGTGAGCCCGACCCATGTCCAATCTGAATGACCTGACTTCCCTGGCCTTGCCTGCGGGCAGTCAACTGATCGCTGATGTCAGCGAAAGCCGTCTGAGCCTGAGCCTGGACGGACAACCGCTGATCCGCTTGCGCCTCAATCAAGACGTAAAGGGGCCGATCCAGATCGATGAGCGTTTTGCGTTGCCGCCCGGGCAGGCGTTGTGGGCAGCCTGTTACTGGCTGTTCGCGCGGGATCCGGCGTGCCGGCAATTGACCTGGCAACTCGATCAGCCACCGACCGAAGCGTTGCTCAGTGGCTTGCTGGTGAGCACCGAAGTGGCTGGCGAATATCGCTGCGAGCGCACGCTGTTCTGGCAATTGCCGCAACCTTGGCTTGGGACTTCGCTGACGGGCAGTTATCCGCAGCAAATGGTCATCAGCCAAGGTAAACGTCATCCGCTGCGGCCAGTCAAACCGCGCGGTGAAGTGTATCGGCGTTTCGATGCCCGCCTTGGTGCGTGGATTTCCCTGCGCACTGTAGAGATCGAAGCAGACCTGGCGCGCTTCAACCGCTGGCAGAACAGCCCGCGCGTCGCCAGTTTCTGGCAGGAAGAGGGCAGCCTCGAGAAGCATCGCGAATACCTGAGCAAGCTCGATGCTGACCCGCATACGCTGACGCTGATTGGCTGTTTCGATGATCAGCCGTTTGCCTACTTCGAGGCCTATTGGGCCAAGGAAGATCGCATCGCGCCGTTCTACGATGCCGACAACTACGATCGCGGTATTCACATGCTGGTCGGCGAGGAAGAGCACCGTGGCCCGCATAAAGTGGCGAGCTGGTTATCGGCGCTGGTGCATTACCTGTTTCTCGATGATCCGCGCACTCAGCGGGTGGTCGCCGAGCCACGGGCCGACAACGCGAAGATGATCGGGTACATGCAGAATCAGTGCTTCCACTGCGAGAAGGAATTCGACTTTCCGCACAAGCGCGCGGCGCTGATGATGTTGGGGCGTGAGCGATTTTTTGATCGGTGCAGGTTGGCGTGAGCTGATCGGGCTCAGGATCTTTGTGATTTTGAGTCCGTCTTCGCGAGCAAGCTCGCTCCCACATGGTTTCTGCATACGCAGATCTAATGTGGGAGCGAGCTTGCTCGCGAATGGCTTGACGCCGAATTCAGATCCTAGCGACGAGCCGCAATCACCGCATCCCGCCGACTGCCCGACACCTTGCGGCAGTGCACCAGTGCATCACGAATCATGAAGTTGACCAGGGTCGGCGAAACACCCAGTTCCTTGGCAATGTCCTTTTGCGGCACGCCGTGCAGGCGGTACATCTCGAACGCATAGCGCGTGCGGCTGGGCAGTTCGGTCAGCGCGTCGGCGATGTTTTCCAGGGTCGAGAAATTGATATGCGAGGTTTCCGGCGAAGCACCCTGGATGACCACATTCAGCCCTTCCTCTTCAGGGCCGGAGTACTTCTGCTCAAGCGCCTGTTTGCGGTAGTGATCGATGGCGAGGTTGCGCACGATCTGGAACAGATAGCTCAGTTGAGCCTTGATCGACGACGTGATCGGTGGCGCCGATTGCAGTCGGAAAAACGCATCCTGCACCACATCTTCGGCGCGCGAACGGCAGCCGGTAATGCGGGCTGCAATCTTGACCAGAATCAGTCGATTGTCGACGAATGCATGAAGTAGCGGTGAATCGCACTTGCTTGTGGATACTTGTTCCGTCATGGAAATCACCTTGCTGCCAAATAGGTTCGTGGGGCGCCTTGGAGGAGGGGCGTCCTACACATCGAGCGACAAATTATGCTGAATGATAATGATTGTCAATTGAGAAAGAGAAGTAATGCGCTACAAAAGTGCGTTCTGAGAACTGCGACATGCCGCCGCACCCCGGCCTCATTGGCACTCCTGCCCGCCGACTAATTATTTCAAGACGTCATCCGTTCTCATTGGTGAATGGTTCCGGGCGCACAACCCCGGCCACACCACATTCCGCAGCCTTGCGTGGTCGGCACAGACCGCGCCCTGCATGCCCTTCGAGGGGCGTGACGCAGCAAACCCGATTCCATTAGCAAGCCGAATTCAGGCAGGAAACCTCATGACCGACGCGTTCGAACTTCCCAGCACCCTGGTCCAAGCCCTCCAGCGCCGCGCGGCCCTGACGCCGGATCGACTGGCCTTGCGTTTTCTCGCCGAAAACGAAGAGCAGGCTGTGGTACTCAGTTATCGTGAGCTGGATGAGCGCGCACGCACCATTGCGGCAGCGCTGCAAGCCGAGGCTGCCTTCGGTGACCGCGCGGTATTGCTGTTTCCCAGCGGTCCGGATTACGTCGCGGCTTTTTTTGGCTGCCTTTACGCCGGCGTGATCGCAGTGCCGGCCTATCCGCCGGAATCCGCGCGCCGTCACCATCAGGAGCGTTTGCTGTCGATCATTGCCGACGCCGAACCGCGTCTGCTGCTGACCAGCGCCGACCTGCGCGACGCCTTGCAGCAGATCGAGGGTGCGCCGCCGTTGTTGTGTGTCGACACTCTCGACAAGACACTGGCGCAAAACTGGGTTGAACCGAGCCTGCCGCAAGACCACATCGCCTTCCTGCAATACACCTCCGGTTCGACTGCACTGCCCAAAGGCGTGCAAGTCAGCCACGGCAATCTGGTCGCCAACGAGCTCCTGATCCGTCACGGTTTCGGCATCGACGTGAACCCTGACGATGTGATCGTCAGCTGGCTGCCGCTGTACCACGACATGGGTTTGATCGGTGGTCTGCTGCAGCCAATTTTCAGCGGCGTGCCATGCATTCTGATGTCGCCGGCGTACTTCCTCGGTCGGCCATTGCGCTGGCTGGAGGCGATCAGCGAATACGGCGGCACCATCAGCGGCGGGCCGGACTTCGCCTATCGCTTGTGCAGCGAACGGGTCAGCGAGTCGGCGCTGGAACGTCTCGATCTGAGTCGCTGGCGCGTGGCCTATTCCGGTTCCGAGCCAATCCGTCTCGACACCCTTGAGCGCTTCGCCGAGAAGTTCGCCGCATGCGGTTTCAGTGAGCACAGCTTCATGGCCTCGTACGGTTTGGCCGAAGCCACGCTGTTCGTCGCCGGCACCCCGCGCGGCACCGGTATTCCGGCACTGCGCGTGGACGATCAGGCGCTGGCACAAAACCGCGCCGAGCCGGGCGATGGCAGCCCAATCATGAGTTGTGGTATCAGCCAGCCGGAACACGCGGTGTTGATCGTCGAGCCGAACACACTCGTTGAACTCGCCGACAACGCAGTCGGCGAAGTCTGGGCCGCAGGCCCGAGCATCGCCCACGGCTACTGGCGCAATCCTGAAGCGAGCGCCAAGACCTTCGTCCAGCACGCCGGCCGCACCTGGCTGCGCACCGGCGACCTGGGCTTCATGCGCGACGCGGAGCTGTTCATCACCGGACGCCTGAAAGACATGCTGATCGTGCGCGGCCACAACCTGTATCCACAGGACATCGAAAAAACGGTCGAGAACGAAGTGGAAGTGGTGCGCAAGGGTCGCGTCGCTGCATTTGCGGTCAATCAGGATGGCGAGGAGGGCATCGGCATCGCGGCGGAAATCAGCCGCAGCGTGCAGAAAATCCTCCCGCCGGAGGCATTGATCAAAGCCATTCGCCAAGCCGTGGCTGAGGCTTGTCAGGAAGCCCCGAGCGTGGTGGTGCTGCTTAATCCCGGCGCCTTGCCGAAAACTTCCAGTGGCAAATTGCAGCGCTCGGCGTGCCGCAATCGTCTGGCCGATGGCAGCCTCGACAGCTACGCGGTGTTCCCGTCGAACACCGTTGAAAGCCAGGATGCAGTCACCAGCGCCTCAGAACTTGAAGGCTTGATCGGCAAGATCTGGGCTGAGCAACTCAACGTCAAACAGGTCAATGCCGACGACCACTTCTTCCTGCTCGGCGGCAACTCGATCGCCGCTACGCAAGTGGTCGCCCGCGTGCGTGAAGAACTCGCGCTTGAGCTGAACCTGCGCCTGTTGTTCGAAGCACCGACCCTGGCAGCGTTCGCCGCAGCCGTTGCGCAACAGCAGCAGGACGGCGGCAGCGCCCAAGGTGCAATCACCGCGTTGTCGCGCAGCGAGCCGATGCCGCAATCGCTGGCGCAAAACCGTTTGTGGATCACCTGGCAACTCGACCCACAGAGCAGCGCCTATAACATTCCCGGTGCCCTGCGTTTGCGTGGCGAACTGGACGAAGACGCTTTGCGTGCCAGCTTCCAGCAACTGATCGAACGCCACGAATCCCTGCGCACGCGTTTCTTCGAGCGCGACGGCGTGGCCCTGCAACAAGTGACTGTCGGCGCCAAATTCAACCTGCAACTGATCGACATCAGCGACTTGCCGGCGCCTGAGCGCGAGGCCCATGCGCAACAAATCCGCGAAGACGAAGCACGCACCCGGTTCGACCTGGAAAAAGGTCCGCTGCTGCGGGTGACGCTGGTGCGTCTCGACGACGAAGATCACCAATTGCTGGTGACGCTGCACCACATCATTGCCGACGGCTGGTCGCTGAACGTACTGATCGATGAATTCTCGCGCCTGTACGCCGCCGCTTCGCAAGGGCTGACGGCCAACCTCGCGCCATTGCCAACCCAGTACGCCGACTACGGCAGCTGGCAGCGTCAATGGCTGGCGCAAGGCGAGAGCGCGCGGCAACTGGCCTGGTGGAAAGCGCAGTTGGGCGACGAGCATCCAGCGCTGGAACTGGCCACCGATTACCCACGCTCCGCCAAGCAAACTCACAGCGCCGCACGCCACACCGTGCGTCTGGGCGCGAGCCTCAGCGATGCGCTCCGTAACACGGCACAGGCTCAGCAATCGACCCCGTTCATGCTGTTGCTCGCGGCATTCCAGAGCCTGCTGCATCGCTACAGCGGTCAGCGCGACATCCGCATCGGCGTACCGAATGCCAACCGTCCACGCCTGGAAACCCAGGGCCTGATCGGCTTCTTCATCAACACCCAAGTGCTGCGAGCAGAGATCGATTCGCGCCTGTCATTCGTTGCGCTGTTGGCCCAGGCCCGCAACGCCGCACTCGGTGCCCAGGCGAATCAGGATCTGCCCTTCGAACAACTCCTCGAAGCCTTCCCGCAGGCCCGCGAACAAGGTCTGTTTCAGGTCATGTTCAACCACCAGCAACGTGATCTGAGTGCGCTCAAACGTCTGCCGGGTCTGCTCGCCGAAGAACTGCCGTGGCACAGCCGCGAAGCCAAGTTCGACCTGCAATTGCACAGCGAAGAAGACCGCAACGGTCGCCTGACCCTGTCGTTCGACTACGCCAGCGAACTGTTCGATGTGGCGACCATCGAGCGTCTGGCCGAGCATTTCAGCAACCTGTTGCGCGACGTCTGCGAACGTCCGGAGCAAGCCATCGGTGATCTGCAACTGCTGACCGCCACTGAGCACGATCAGCAACAGCACTGGGGCGTTGCGCCATGCACCCCGGCGCAACAATGGCTGCCAGAACTGCTCAACGAACAGGCGCGTCTGACCCCGGAACGCACCTCGCTGGTGTGGGACGGCGGCAGCCTCGACTTTGCCGAATTGCACGCGCAAGCCAACCGCCTCGCGCATTACCTGCGCGACAAAGGCGTCGGCCCGGATGTCTGCGTGGCCATCGCTGCCGAGCGTTCGCCGCAACTGCTGATCGGCTTGCTGGCGATCATCAAGGCCGGCGGCGCCTATGTGCCACTGGACCCGGATTACCCGGCCGATCGTCTGGCTTACATGCTCCGCGACAGCGGCGTCGAACTGCTGCTGACCCAGACCGAATTGCTCGGCCGCTTGCCGGCCAGCGACGGCGTCAGCGTGATCGCCATGGACGCGCTGCACCTGGAAAACTGGCCGAGCCAGGCACCGGGTCTGCACCTGCACGGTGATAATCTCGCCTATGTGATTTACACCTCGGGTTCCACCGGCCAGCCGAAAGGCGTCGGCAACACCCACGCGGCACTGGCCGAGCGTCTGCAATGGATGCAGAACACCTACCGCCTCGATGAAACCGATGTGCTGATGCAAAAGGCACCGATCAGTTTCGACGTGTCGGTGTGGGAATGCTTCTGGCCACTGATCACCGGCGCGCGTCTGTTGATTGCCGGCCCCGGCGAACATCGCGATCCGCATCGCATCGCCCAGCTGGTTCAGGCCTATGGCGTGACCACGCTGCACTTTGTACCGCCGCTGCTCGCGCTGTTCATCGACGAACCACTGAGCGCCGAATGCACCAGCCTGCGCCGGGTGTTCTCCGGCGGCGAAGCGCTGCCCGCCGAACTGCGCAACCGCATCCTCGCGCAACTGCCGGCGGTGCAATTGCACAACCGTTACGGCCCGACTGAAACCGCGATCAACGTCACCCACTGGCATTGCACCACTGCCGATGGTGAGCGCTCGCCGATCGGTCGTCCGCTGGGCAACGTGATCTGCCGCGTGCTCGACGCCGATCTCAATCCGCTGCCGGCCGGTGTGCCGGGTGAATTGTGCATCAGCGGCATCGGCCTGGCTCGTGGTTACCTTGGTCGTCCATCGATGACCGCTGAACGCTTTGTGGTCGATCCATTGGGCGAGCAGGGCGCCCGGTTGTACCGCACCGGCGACCGCGCGCGCTGGACATCCGATGGCGTGATCGAATACCTCGGCCGCCTCGATCAGCAAGTCAAACTGCGTGGCTTCCGCGTTGAACCGGAAGAAATCGAAGCACGCTTGCTCGCCCAGGACGGCGTCGCCCAAGCCGTGGTGCTGGTGCGCGAAACCGCTGCCGGTGCGCAGCTGATCGGCTACTTTGCCGCGACCGATGCCAGTGAAAATCCTGACGAGCAAATCACCCGGCTGAGAACCGCGCTGGCCGCCGAGCTGCCGGAATATATGGTCCCGACGCAACTGATGCGTCTGGATGCCATGCCCCTGAGCCCCAGCGGCAAACTCGACCGCCGCGCCTTGCCCGAGCCGCATTGGCAAGTGCGCGAACACGTCGAACCGGTGACTCAACTGGAACAGCAGATCGCCGCGATCTGGCGTGAAGTGCTCGGGCTGCCTCAAGTCGGCCTGCGCGACGACTTCTTCGCCCTCGGCGGCCACTCGCTGCTGGCCACGCAAATCATCTCGCGCAGCCGTCAGGCCTGCGACGTCGAACTGCCGTTGCGTGCCTTGTTCGAGCACAGCGAACTCGGAGATTTCGCCGAGCAAATCCGCTTGATCCAGGCCAGCGGTCGCACCAACAAACAGCCACCGATCGACAAGGTCGATCGCAGCCAACCGGTGCCGTTGTCGTACTCGCAACAGCGCATGTGGTTCCTCTGGCAGATGGAACCGGACAGCCCGGCCTACAACGTTGGCGGCATGGCGCGCCTGCGCGGCGTGTTGCATGTCGAGTGTTTCGAGGCCGCGTTGCAAGCGCTGATCCTGCGCCACGAAACCCTGCGCACCACCTTCCCGAGCGTCGACGGCGTCGCCCGTCAGCAGGTGCATGGCGAAACCGGTGTGCGCATGGGTTGGAAGGATTTCTCGAAACTTGCCGCTGATGTGCGTGAGCAGAAGGTTCAGCAGTTTGCCGACGAAGAAGCGCATCTGCCGTTCGATCTGGAAACCGGCCCGCTGCTGCGCGCCTGTCTGGTGAAGACTGCCGAGCACGAACATTACTTTGTCCTGACTCTGCACCACATCGTCACCGAAGGCTGGGCGATGGATATTTTCGCCCGGGAACTCAGTGCGCTGTACGAAGCCTTTGTCGATGACCGTGATTCGCCGCTTGAGCCGCTGCCGGTGCAGTACCTCGACTACAGCGTCTGGCAACGCAACTGGCTGGAATCCGGCGAGCGTCAGCGCCAACTCGACTACTGGACCGCGCAACTCGGTCGTGAACATCCGCTGCTGGAATTGCCGGGGGACCGTCCGCGTCCCCCAGTGCAAAGCCATCAGGGTGAGCTGTTCCGTTTCGACCTCAGCGACGACCTCGCCGCGCGGGTTCGTGCGTTCAATGCGCAAAACGGTCTGACCCTGTTCATGACCATGACCGCCGCACTCGCGACGCTGCTTTACCGCTATAGCGGCCAGACCGATCTGCGCATTGGCGCGCCGGTGGCCAACCGCATTCGCCCGGAAAGTGAAGGGTTGATCGGTGCGTTCCTCAACACCCAAGTGCTGCGTTGCCAGCTCGACGGCATGATGTCGGTCGGCGAACTGTTCGAGCAGGTGCGTCACACCGTGATCGAAGGCCAGTCGCATCAGGATCTGCCATTCGATCATCTGGTTGAAGCCTTGCAACCGCCGCGCAGCGCTGCGTACAACCCGCTGTTTCAGGTGATGTGCAACGTGCAGCGCTGGGAATTCCAGCAGAGCCGCATGCTCGCCGGCATGACCGTCGAGTACCTGGCCAACGATGCACGAGCGACCAAGTTCGACCTCAACCTGGAAGTCACCGACCTCGACCATCGCCTCGGTTGCTGCCTGACTTACAGCACCGATCTGTTCGACGAGCCGACCATCGCGCGCATGGCCAAGCATTGGCGCAATCTGCTCGAAGCGCTGATCGCCGATCCGCAACAGCGCCTCAGTGAATTGCCGCTGCTCGATGCACCTGAGCAACAGCACCTGCTCGACAGCCTCAGCATCGAGTCGGGCGAGCATCGTCTCGATCAGTGCATTCATCACCTGTTCGCCGAACAGGCGCTGGCCCGCAAAGACGCGCCGGCCCTGACCTTCGCCGGGCAGACCCTGAGCTACGCCGAACTCGACGCCCGCGCCAATCGTCTGGCCTGGGCCTTGCGTGAGCGCGGTGTCGGCCCGCAGGTGCGGGTCGGCCTGGCGCTGGAGCGTTCGCTGGAAATGGTCGTCGGCCTGCTGGCGATTCTCAAGGCTGGCGGTGCGTATGTGCCGCTGGACCCGGAATACCCGCTCGACCGTCTGCATTACATGATCGAAGACAGCCGCATCGGCCTGCTGCTCAGTGATCGCGCCATGTTCAAAGCCCTTGGCGATCTGCCGTCAAGTGTGGCGCGCTGGTGTCTGGAAGAAGACAGCGCGGCACTCGCCGCTTACCCGGCTCGCGAGCTGCCGTTTATCAGCCTGCCGCAGCATCAGGCGTACCTGATTTACACCTCGGGTTCCACCGGTAAACCAAAAGGCGTGGTGGTCTCCCACGGCGAAATCGCCATGCACTGCCAAGCGGTGATCAAGCGGTTTGCCATGCGCCCCGACGACTGCGAACTGCACTTCTATTCGATCAACTTCGACGCGGCGACCGAGCGCCTGTTGGTGCCGTTGCTCAGTGGCGCGCAAGTGGTGTTACGTGCGCAGGGGCAGTGGGACGCGGAAGAAATCTGCGATTTGATCCGCACGCATAAAATCAACGTGCTTGGTTTTACCCCGAGCTACGGCAGTCAGTTGGCGCAGTTCCTCTCGACGCAAAACGAGATCTTGCCGGTGCGGATGATCATCACCGGCGGCGAAGCGCTGACCGGTGAGCACCTGCAACGGATTCGCGCGGCGTTCCAACCGGCAATGTTCTTCAATGCCTACGGCCCGACCGAAACCGTGGTCATGCCCCTGGCCAGTCTGGCGCCGGAGGTGCTGGAAGAGGGTGCTGGCAGTGTGCCGATCGGCAGCGTGATTGGCGCACGCGTGGCGTACATTCTCGACGCCGATCTGGCATTGGTACCGCAAGGTGCAACCGGTGAATTGTTCGTCGGCGGCGCCGGTCTGGCCCAGGCCTATCACGACCGTCCGGGCATTACCGCCGAGCGTTTTGTCGCTGACCCATTCGCCACCGATGGCGGGCGCATGTATCGCACCGGTGACCTGGTGCGCCAGCGTGCCGATGGTTTGGTGGAATATTTGGGACGAATCGACCATCAGGTGAAAATCCGTGGATTCCGTATCGAACTGGGCGAAATCGAAACGCGTCTGCTCGATCACGAGTCGATCCGCGAAGCTGTGGTGCTCGCACTGGATGCCCCGAGCGGCAAACAACTGGTTGGCTATCTCGTGACCGAGGTTGCCGAGCAAAGTGAAGCCCGTCAGGCTGAACTGCGCGACGCCCTCAAGGCGCACCTCAAGGCACAACTGCCGGATTACATGGTGCCGACTCACCTGATTCTGCTGGCGAGCACGCCGCTGACCGCCAACGGCAAACTCGACCGCCGCGCGTTGCCTGCGCCGGACCCTGAGTTGAATCGTCAGGACTACGTCGCGCCGAGTAACGAACTGGAGCAGACCCTGGCGCAGATCTGGTGCGAAGTACTCAACGTCGAGCAGGTCGGCCTCAACGACAATTTCTTCGAACTCGGTGGCGACTCGATTCTGTCGATTCAAGTGGTCAGCCGCGCGCGGCAGCAAGGCATTCATTTCAGCCCGCGTGATCTGTTCCAGCATCAGACCGTGCAAACCCTCGCCGCTGTGGCCAGTCGTACCGAGCAGGTGACGGCCGAGCAAGGCCTGGTGGCTGGCGAATCGGCCCTGACGCCGATTCAGCACTGGTTCTTCGACACGGAAATCCCTGAACGTCAGCACTGGAACCAGGCGTTGTTGCTGGAGCCAACTGTGGCGCTGGAACCGCATCGACTGGAGCAGGCGCTGCTGGCGGTGATTGAGCAGCATGACGCCTTGCGTCTGCGCTTCACCGAGGCCGACGGCCAATGGCAAGCGACGCATCAACCAGCCTCCGATGCGGTGGTGTTGTGGCAAGTGCGCGTGACCTCGATGGACAAGTGTGAAGCACTGTTCGCTGATGCTCAGCGCAGTCTCGATCTTGAACAAGGCCCGTTGGTGCGTGCCGTGCTGGTCGATGGCCCTGAAGATCAACAACGCCTGTTTATCGCCATCCATCACTTGGTGGTCGACGGCGTGTCGTGGCGCGTTCTGCTCGATGATCTGCAAACCGTGTATCGCCAACTCGACGGCGAACAAGCGGTGAAACTGCCGGCGAAAACCAGTGCCTTCAAAGACTGGGCGGCACGTTTGCAGGCCTACGCCGGCAGCGAATCCCTGCGCGAAGAACTCGACTGGTGGCAGACCCAACTGGCCGGGCCGAACGCTGATCTGCCCTGCGAAAATCCGCAGGGCGGCCAGCAGAATCGTCACGCACAAACCGTCAGCGTGCGCCTCGATGCCGAGCACACCAAACAGTTGTTGCAACAGGCTCCGGCGGCCTATCGCACGCAGGTTAATGACCTGCTGTTGACGGCGTTGGCCCGAGTGTTGTGCCGCTGGAGCGGTCAACCGTCGGCGCTGATTCAACTGGAAGGCCACGGCCGCGAAACCCTGTTCGACGAGATCGACCTGACCCGCACCGTCGGCTGGTTCACCAGCGCTTACCCGCTGCGTCTGACCCCGCACAACATCGAAGAAGCTGCGGGGCAGGGCGCTTCGATCAAGGCAATCAAGGAGCAACTGCGCGCGGTGCCGCACAAAGGCCTCGGCTACGGCGTGCTGCGTTATCTCGCCGATGACCTCAGCCAGCGCAGCATGGCCGCGCTGCCGCAGGCGCCGGTTACCTTCAACTACCTCGGCCAGTTCGACCAGAGCTTCGGCAGCGATGCGCTGTTCCGTCCGCTGGACGAGCCGGTCGGTGCCGCGCACGATCCGCAGGCGCCATTGCCCAACGAGTTGAGCATCGACAGCCAGGTTTACGGCGGTGAATTGCTCCTGCGCTGGACCTTCAGCGGCGAGCGTTATGACGCGCAGACCATCAACGATCTGGCCGACGCTTACCTCGGTGAGTTGCAAAGCCTGATCGCCCATTGCCTGCAAGACGAGGCCGGCGGCCTGACGCCATCGGACTTCCCGCTGGCCAGGCTGACTCAGGCGCAACTCGATGCCTTGCCGGTGCCGGCCGCGCACATCGAAGACGTCTATCCGCTGACGCCGATGCAGGAAGGCATGTTGCTGCACACCTTGCTCGAACCGGGCACCGGCCTGTACTACATGCAGGATCGCTACCGCATCAACAGCGAACTCGACCCGCAGCGTTTCGCTCAGGCCTGGCAAGCGGTGGTCGCCCGTCATGAAGCGCTGCGTGCCTCGTTCTGCTGGAACGTTGGCGAAGACATGCTGCAAGTGATTCATACGCCGGGTCGTACGCCAATCGAATATCTGGACTGGAGCGCCATCGCTGAAAACGAGCAGGAACCGAAGCTGCAAGCCCTGCTGAAAAGCGAGCGCGAGGCCGGTTTCGATCTGCTCAATCAGGCGCCGTTCCACTTGCGCCTGATCAAGGTCGGCGCGTCGCGTTACTGGTTCATGATGAGCAACCACCACATCCTCATCGATGCCTGGTGCCGCTCGTTGCTGATGAACGACTTCTTCGAGATTTACACCGCGCTGGGTGAGGGTCGTGAAGCGCAACTCGCCGTACCACCGCGTTACCGCGATTACATCGGCTGGCTGCAACGCCAGAGCCTCGCCGAAGCGCGGCAGTGGTGGCAGCAGAACCTGCAAGGGTTCGAGCGCACCACGCCGATTCCGAGCGACCGTCCATTCCTGCGTGAACATGCCGGTGAAAGCGGCGGCATGGTCGTCGGCGACCGCTACACCCGCCTCAATGTCGAGGACGGTGCGCGTCTGCGGGAACTGGCCCAGGCGCATCAACTGACCATCAACACCTTCGCCCAAGCGGCGTGGGCCTTGGTCCTGCGGCGCCTGAGCGGTGATCGTGACGTGCTCTTCGGCGTCACCGTGGCCGGGCGTCCGGTGGACATGCCGGAGATGCAACGCACCGTCGGTCTGTTCATCAACAGCATCGCGCTGCGGGTGAAAATGCCCGGGGACGATCAGCGCAGCAGCGTGCGTCAGTGGCTCAGTGGTTTGCTCGACAGCAACATGCAACTGCGCGAGTACGAATACCTACCGCTGGTGAACATTCAGGAACAAAGCGAATTGCCGAAAGGCCAGCCGCTGTTCGACAGCCTGTTCGTCTTCGAGAATGCCCCGGTGGAAGTCTCGGTACTGGACCGTGCGCAGAGCCTGAATGCGACCTCGGACTCGGGCCGTACCCACACCAACTTCCCGCTGACGGCGGTGTGTTATCCGGGCGATGACCTCGGTCTGCACCTGTCGTACGACCAGCGTTATTTCGACGAATCGACCATCGAGCGCATGCTCGGCGAGTTCAAACGTCTGCTGCTGGCGCTGGTCGATGGCTTCCATGGCGACATGGCCGATCTGCCGCTGCTGGGTGCCGAGGAACAGGACTTCTTGCTGCACGGTTGCAACCAGAGTGCCCACAATTATCCACTGGAGCAGAGCTACGTGGCGCTGTTTGAAGCGCAGGTTGTCGCGCATCCGCAGCGCATCGCCGCCAGTTGCCTGGATCAGCAACAGAGCTATGCCGAGCTGAACCACAACGCCAACCGTCTCGGCCATGCACTGGTCGCCGCCGGTGTGCAAATGGATCAACCGGTGGCCTTGCTCGGCGAACGTAACCTCGATCTGCTCGGCATGATCATCGGCAGCTTCAAGGCTGGCGCGGGTTATCTGCCGCTGGATCCGGGCCTGCCGAGCCAGCGTCTGCAACGCATCATCGAATTGAGCCGCACGCCGGTGCTGGTCTGCTCCAAAGCATGCTTTGAACAGGCGCAGACCTTGCTGGATGAATTCAGCTGCGCCAATCGCCCGCGCTTGTTGGTCTGGGAAGAGATTCAAGCGGCAGCGACAGCGGCGCAGAACCTCGGCATTTACAGCGGCCCGGACAACCTCGCTTACGTGATCTACACCTCGGGTTCGACCGGCCTGCCGAAAGGCGTAATGGTCGAACAGCGCGGCATGCTCAATAACCAGTTGAGCAAGGTGCCGTATCTGCAACTGAGCGAGGCCGATGTGATTGCGCAGACCGCTTCGCAAAGCTTCGATATTTCGGTCTGGCAGTTCCTTGCCGCGCCGTTGTTCGGAGCGCGAGTGGACATCGTGCCGAACACCATCGCCCACGATCCGCAAGGTTTGCTGGTGCATGTGCAAGCGCAGGGCATCACCGTGCTGGAGAGTGTGCCATCGCTGATTCAAGGCATGCTCGCCTCGGAGCGTCTGAGTCTTGATGGCTTGCGCTGGATGCTGCCGACCGGTGAAGCAATGCCGCCGGAGCTGGCGCACCAATGGCTGCGGCGTTATCCGGACATTGGTTTGGTCAACGCGTACGGTCCGGCGGAGTGCTCGGACGACGTGGCGTTCTTCCGTGTCGACATGGCGTCGACGCGCGGCAGTTACTTGCCGATCGGCACGCCGACCGACAACAACTTGCTCTATCTGGTCGATGGTGCGCTGGAACTGGTGCCGTTGGGCGCGGTGGGTGAGTTGTGTGTTGCCGGGACCGGCGTCGGGCGCGGCTATGTCAGCGATCCGCTGCGCACCGCGCCGGTGTTTGTGCCGAACCCGTTCGGTGCGCCGGGCGAGCGTCTGTATCGCACCGGTGACCTGGCGCGGCGTCGCAGCGACGGTGTGCTGGAGTACGTTGGCCGGGTCGATCACCAAGTGAAGATTCGCGGCTATCGCATCGAGCTGGGTGAGATCGAAGCGCGCCTGCATGAACAGCCGGAAGTGCGCGATGGCGCGGTCGCTGTGCAGGAGGGCGTCAACGGTAAACACTTGGTCGGTTATCTGGTTGCGGCCGATTCAGCACTCAATCCGAGCGAACGCCTGGAGCGGATCAAGCAGCGCCTGCGCGCCGAACTGCCAGAGTACATGGTGCCGCTGCACTGGTTGTGGCTCGAGCAAATGCCGCTGAACGCCAACGGCAAGCTCGATCGCAAAGCCTTGCCGGCGCTGGAGATCGGCCAGTTGCAGAGCGAGGATTATCTGGCCCCGCGCAATGATCTTGAACAGACGTTGGCTGATATTTGGGCTGAGGTGCTGAAGGTCGAAAAGGTCGGTGTACGCGACAACTTCTTCGAGCTGGGCGGGCATTCGTTGCTGGCGACGCAGATCGCCTCGCGGGTGCAGAAAACCCTGCAGCGCGATGTGCCGCTGCGAGCGATGTTCGAGTGCAGCACGGTGGAGGAGTTGGCTGAGTACATCGATGGACTGGCGGCGAGTGATATCACCGAGGAGAAGGTTGATCGGTTGAATGATCTGATGGCGGAGCTGGAGGGCCTCTGATTCTCTAGTGTCTGCACTGGCCTCATCGCGAGCAGGCTCACTCCTACAGGGGAACGCATTCCAAAATGTAGGAGTGAGCCTGCTCGCGATGAGGCCGGTACATTCATGTACATTTCCAAGGTTGACGATAAAGAACCGGCAGCTCAGTCTGCCGGTTCTCTTTTTGTCGCGGGGGTGGTCGATGCCTTTTTTCACGGTGGACGGACAAGCGCTGCATTACATTGATCAAGGCACTGGTCCGGCAGTGTTGCTGGCCGGCAGCTATCTGTGGGATCACGCGATGTGGGCACCGCAGATCGCTGCGTTATCGCCACACTATCGGGTGATTGCACTGGATTTGTGGGGCCATGGCGAATCGGGACAGTTACCTGAGGGCACAACATCCCTGGACGACATCGCCCGTCAGGCGCAGGCCCTGCTCGATCATCTGGATATCGACCGCGTCACGCTGGTTGGCCTGTCGGTCGGCGGCATGTGGGGTGTACGTCTGGCGTTGTCGGCACCGCAGCGGATCAACGGTCTGGTGTTGATGGATACCTACGTCGGCGTCGAACCTGAACCCACCCGTCAGTATTACTTTTCGCTGTTCAAGCAAATTGAGGAAACCGGCGAAATCTCCGAGCAACTACTGGATATCGTCGTACCGATCTTCTTCCGTCCGGGCATCGATCCGCAGTCGGCGCTGTATCAGGATTTCCGCGCGAAACTGGCGGCGTACTCTTCGGATCGGCTGCGCGAAAGCATCGTGCCGATGGGGCGAATCACCTTTGGCCGTGATGATTTGTTGCCACGGCTGGGCGAATTGAACGCAGCGACCACGCTGGTAATGTGCGGCGATCAGGACAAGCCGCGACCGCCGTCCGAAGCAAAGGAAATGGCCGAGTTGATCGGTTGCCCGTGGGTGTTGGTGCCGGAAGCGGGGCATATCTCCAATCTGGAGAATCCGCAGTTTGTCACCGAGGTGTTGTTTACCTTCCTCAGCGAGCGCAACCGTTAGACCGAGTAATCGTTCTTCGTCGGAACGCCGTCCGGAGACAGGCTCGCTCCCACAGTGACCGCATTGAACACAGAGTCTGTGAACACATTCGATCCCTGTGGGAGCGAGCCTGCTCGCGAAGGCGTCATTTCAGGCGCCAACAAACCCGGAATTATTTAGGCCCGAGAATCTTCGCCAACTTGTCCGGCGAAGGCGCACCTTGCTGCTGTTGCAACTCACCCTTGTCATCCATGTAGAAAATCGCCGGCGTCGCCTGCAAATCCAGGTCTTCCATCAGTTGCATGTTCGCTGCCAGTTTGCTCTGCACGGCCGCCGGAATATCTTTCAGCGCTTTCAGTGAGCTGCCCTTGCCAGCCTTCTCGTGATCTTCCAGGGCCTTGGCCGGATCTTTCGCCGCCAGCAACGCGGCCGATTTACCCGGGCTGTCTTCACGAATAATGCCGACCATGATGTGCCGCAACTGCACCTTGCCAGCCTTGACCCATGGCCGTGCCTGTTCCCAGAACATGTTGCAGTACGGGCAGTTCGGATCGCTGAATAGGTACACCGTGCGCGGTGCATCCTTGTTGCCGTCCTGAATCCAATTGCTCGCCTCGAATTTGGCCCAGACTTCCTTGGCCATCGGCGCGTAAACCAGTTTTTGCAGCGGCTCGCTGCTCAGATCCTTGCCGTCGGCGTCGTACAGATTACCCAGCAAAACGTGTTTGCCGTCAGGGGTCAGGTACAGCGCCATGCCTCGGTTCTGATACTGCGCCGCATAACCGCGCAGACCATCGGGCGCATCGAACTGGCCGACGATTTTCGCGCCTTTGGCTTCGATCTGTTTGATCGCCGCAGGCAACTCTTCAGCAGCCTGCACCGACGGCAAGTGCAGCAGGGCGGTGCCCAGAGTCAGCGTCAGCAGGTGGCGGAGGCGGGGCATGGCAGTTTCCTTGCAGAGGTGGCCGGTGCAGTGGCCGGGTTCGAATTCGGGGTTGGGGCGGCGAAGTTTTCCAGCGCGCGCGCCAGGCTGGCGTTGGACAGCTCACCCAGGTGGCTGGTCAGCAGCCGACCGTCAGGGCTATAGAACAGCGTAGTCGGCAATGCCATGGAACCGACGGCCTGACCCAGCCGACCACTGCGGTCGAACAGCACGTTATTGAGGCTCAGGCCCTGGGTTTCGAGAAACGTCGCCACGCTCTGCATGCTTTCGGCTTGGTTGACGAACAGGAAGGTCAGGTCCGGGCGTTGCATCTGAGCGTTTTCCAGCACCGGCATCTCGCGCCGGCACGGCGGGCACCAGGTCGCCCACAGATTGATCACCAGTGGACCGCCCTGATAATCACGGAGCTGAATGGTTTCCCCGGCCGCATTGCGCAGGGAGATGTCCGGCAGCCGGGTGCCTTGTTCGTAGAGGTTCAACGACAGTGTCGCCAACAGCCAGAACGCCAGGCCGCTGGCCACGCCAAACCCCAACGGGCGACGCAGCCCTGGACGGCGCCAGCCGCGATACAGGGCGACCAGCAACAATACGATTACCCCTGGCCAGGCGAGGAAACCACCGTCGCGCAAATCGATGATCTGCCACGGGTCATTGCGATAGTGCGACCAGTACAGCAGCACAAAAGCAATTCGCGCCGCGAGCATGCCCAGCAGAAACAGGCTGAACAATGCTGACTCGGGGTTATCACCGCCACGCTTGGCCACCCGCCAGCCGACAAAGGTTGCCAGCGCCAGGGCACTGATCAGCAGCAGGTGGTTAAGCGCGATGGCAAAGGTGCCGAGGGTGAAAGTCAGCATTAATGGGCATCTCGGGTGGCAGTCCAGTGTTGCAGGAATGTCTCGGCGTCGACTTCGCCGGTGATGCGCTGGCTGCGGCGCTCCAGACCATCAGCACCGATCCAGATGAACGTCGGCGGTCCCGGCACTTTGTAGCGGCTGAGCAGTTCAGCGCTGGCGGCATTGTCGTCGGTGACATCAAGCCTGAGCAGGCGCACGTTGCTCAGCGCCTGCATCACGTTGTCCTTGCCAAACACCTGCTTCTCCATGATCAGGCAAGACTTGCACCAGTCGGCGTAGTAATCGAGCAGCACCCACTGACCCTGAGCCTTGGCGGCATCGAGTTCGCGTTGCAGCGCCGCCGGCTCCTTGATCGTGGTGAACGCTTCATGACCCGAAGGCGCGGTGGCGCCAGCACGACCGGCACTGTAGACCTGCAACGGTTGATACGGATCATCGCTGCCGCCCGCCGCACCAATCACCAGCAAACTGCCCCACAGCCCGAGCAGCAGCGAACTGGCGCCGAACAACTGCGCAACGCGGCCAAAACCTTCGGACTGTTTCCAGGCGCAGAACGCGGCGATCAACAGCAGCGCACCGCACAGGCCCAGCCATAACGACGCATCCAGCACCGGGCGCAACATCACCAGCGCAGTGGCGAGGAAGAAGAATCCGAACACGCCTTTGAGCAGGTTCATCCACGCACCGGGTTTGGGCAGAAAGCCATTGCCAACGGTCACCAGCAACAGCAGCGGCACACCGATGCCGATGCCCAGCGAAAACAGAATCAAACCACCGTGCAGCGCGTTGCCGGTCTGCGCGATATACAGTAAGACACCCGCCAGTGGCGCGGTCATGCACGGGCCGACCAACAGACCGGACAATGCACCGAGCGCTCCAGCACCGATCACGCTGCCACCGCTGCGACTGCGCGAGGCGTGTTCCAGGCGATCGCGCAGGGCCACCGGCAATTGCAGTTCAAAGAAGCCAAACATCGGCAACGCCAACACCACGAAGATCGCGGCAAAGGTCCCCAGCAGCCATGGATTTTGCAACCATGCCTGCAGGTTCGCGCCGAGCAGCGCGGCAATCACGCCCATCGCTGCATACACCAGCGCCATGCAAATCACATAACTGCCGGCCAGTACGAATCCGCGACGCGGAGTGGCACCACTGCCGACGACCATACCGGCCAGAATCGGCAGCATCGGCAATGAGCACGGCGCAAATGCCAGCAGCAAGCCGAAACCGAAAAACGCCAGCAAGCTCCAGCCCAACGCGTGTTCTTGCAGGCTGCTGGCCAGGGCTTGATCCGGTGCCTGGTCGTTCGTTGTCGTTGTTACCGCTGTCGCCGCCGGTGTTGTCGTGGCTGGCGCTTTACCGCCCAGGTCGATGACCCGGGTTTGCGGTGGATAGCACAGGCCGGCATCGGCACAGCCCTGATAGCCGACCTTGATCTGCCCCGTGGCGGAGGCTGGAATTTTAATTTCCAGACCTTGGCGATAGACCGGTTGCTCACCGAAAAACTCGTCGCTGTGGGATTCGCCTTCAGGCAGCGCGGGCTGTTGCTCTGCGCTCAGCCCTTCGAATTTCAGGCGTTTCTGATACAGGTAATAACCGTCGGTGATTTGCCAGAACAACTGCGTTTCACCGGATTCGAGGCGTTCGGATGTGAGCACGAATGCCTGGTCGACCGGCAGAAACTCCGGTTTTGACTCAAATGGATTGTTCCCCGCCTGGGCCAGGCTGGAGATCAGCAGAGCAAACAAAAGAAAAAAATGACGCATGGAGGAGCCTTGTCCCTGTGCAAGTAAGACGCAGAATGGGCGGCGGCGATTAACCGATAATTAACCGTATCCTACAAGGCCCTCCGGCTTCGGCCAATCAGCCGCGCAGCAGTCCGGGCCAGTTCTCGTCATTGATGGTTTGTGGGCCGGAGACTAGACGGTCGGACTGAATGTTGTAAGTCAGGTATTGGTTGTTGGTCAGGAAGATGTACCAGTAGCTGTCGGCAAAAGTCCGGTCATTTTGCGCTGCCGTGATGATCCGGTCCTTGTACGGTTGCAGCGCGCCAAGTTGATGATCCCCGAAGGATTTGTAAGTCAGGGTCTTTGCCTTGTAGTTAAACGATAGATAGTGCCCATCGTTGAGGATGAATCTGAACAGGAACGGGTGACCGGTTAGTTGAAACCAGGTGCCTGCGATGATTTTGTCGAAGTAGGGCAGTATTGGCTTCCAGATTGAATCGGAAACTTTATAGAAGGCATCGACCTTGTCTTTGTCTTGATTGTATTTACACACCACGGGTGTTGTTCCCTGATAGAAGAACAACCAGGCAATATCTTCATCGGTCGGGGTGTTCCAGCCGAATGAAGTGGTTGTCAGTCCGAAACGCAAGCCTTTGGCATAAGGACCAAAGCTGTCCCAGCTATCGGTAACCGGGGCGGGGTAGTTGGTGGATACCTTGTTGTCAGCGAGATCGAATCGAGAATAGGTGTCGCTGTCCTTGAAGAAGAAATAAATACGGTCGGGGCCGGAGCGCCAATCGATCGCGACGAAGTTTTTTAGTTGAGGCATGTTCATTAAGTCCTTTTAAAAGTTGTAGGTAATCGCCAGCTGAAAACTAAATGATTGAAGGCGTCTTACAAAGGGAGGAATTGTTTCTTTATTCGTGGGGAGAAGTTTTTAATGCGGCGTGACTATAGGTTTGCGCAATCGGGCGGCACCGGCTTTTGCGCCCGGCTTCCCGTATGCGTCGGTGACGGCCATAATTGCGCCTTAATCCTCGCCTGTTTCACTCGCCTTTTTGTTTCCGGAGTACCCATGCACGTACTGGTTTGCGAAGACGATGAACTGATCGCCAGCGGTATTGTTGCGGGACTCAGTGCCCAAGGCCTGACCGTCGAACACGTCAACACGGCATCGAAGGCCCGCGCGATACTTAAAGTCGCCGAATTCGACGTGATGGTGCTCGATCTTGGCCTGCCCGACGAAGATGGCCTCAAGTTGCTGCAACAACTGCGTCAGAGTGGCCTGGAGATTCCAGTGCTGATCCTGACCGCGCGCGACTCGGTCACCGACCGCGTTGACGGCTTGCAGGCCGGGGCTGACGATTACCTGCTCAAGCCGTTTGATCTGCGCGAACTGTTCGCCCGCCTGCAAACCCTGTTGCGCCGGGTTGCCGGGCGCAGCGTCAACCTGATCGAGCATGGCGCGCTGACGTACGATCCGAGCAGCCGCGAAACCACCCTGGCCGGGCAACCGGTGGACTTGTCGCGCCGCGAGCAATCGCTGTTGCAGGCGCTGCTGCACAATCGTGGCCGGGTGCTGTCCACCGAGCAATTGAAGGACAGCGTCTACGGCTTCAACGATGAACTGGAAAGCAACGCGCTGAACGTGCACATCCATCACCTGCGCAGCAAACTGGGCAAAGGCATCGTCGAAACCGTGCGCGGTCTGGGCTATCGCCTCGGCCCGGCCGACGGTGGAGATCAAGGCAAGTGATGAGCCTGCGACTGCGCCTGAGCCTGACCCTCGGCGCTGCGTTTGCGCTGATCTGGGCGCTGGCGGCGGCCTGGATGCTCAGTGACCTGCGCAATCAGATGATGTTCTCTCTCGACCAGCGTCTGGTGGCCTCGGCGCGCATGGTGGCCGGGCTGCTGGAACAGTTGCCGACACTGCCGAGCAAAGGCGAGGGCACGCATTTCAGTGCCGAACAACTGAATATCCCCGGCGGCATGGCCTGTCAGGTCAGCTCGTTGCGCGGGGAAATACTCGCGCGCAGTCACAATAATCCCGAACAAGCGCTGGAAGCCGAGAAAATGGGCTTCCATGACCAGATGATCGATGGCGCGCCGTGGCGCAGCTTCACCCTGGCCCGGGGCGATGTGCGCATCACCACGGCCGACCGGCAGATTGAGCGCGAAGCCCTGAACATGTCGATCCTGCTGGCGGCGTCGGTGCCGGTGGGCGTGGCGCTGCTCGGCTGTCTGTGCCTGTTGTGGCTGGGCATCGGCCAGGGGCTGGCGCCGCTCAACCGTCTGCGTGAGGCGCTGATGCGGCGCAATGCCGACTCGCTCGAGCCGTTGCAGATCCAGACCTTTCCCAGCGAATTGAAGCCGCTGCTGGAAACGCAAAATCAGTTGTTTCAACGCATCGGCAAGACCATCGAGCGTGAGCGCCGTCTGACCGGTGACGCGGCACATGAACTGCGCAGCCCGCTGACGGCGATCAAGACCCACCTGCAAGTTGCGCGCATGACCGACGGCAGCGCCCGCGATCAGTCACTGGCGCGGGCCGAGGAGGGCGCCGATCGCTTGCATCGCACCCTCGAACAGTTGTTGTTGCTGGCGCGGGTCGAGGGCAGTCTGTCGTTCGATGACGGTTCGCAGTGCAGCGCCGAGCAAGTGGCACGCCTGGCGATCCAGGACGCCACCGGTGGCGAGCACCAGCGCATCAAACTGCAACTGCCGGCCGGGCTTAGCGCTGCACCGCTGCACATGCCGGCGGTGCTGTCGATCGCGGCGCTGCGCAATCTGCTCGACAACGCCTTGCGCCATACCCCTGAGGACTGCGCGGTCGAACTGAGTCTGGAAACCATTGGCAACCGCGTGCGGTTTGTCGTGCGTGATCATGGCCCGGGCATTGCACCGGATGATCTGCAACACCTGACCCAACGCTTCTGGCGCAACGGCCAGAGCACCGGTTGCGGCCTTGGCCTGGCGATTGTCCAGGCGATCGTTCAGCGCTGCGACTGCGCCCTGCATTTCGACAGCCGCCCGGATGGCCTGCGCGTCGAGCTGACCATGCCATTGCAGCCTGTCTGACCTGACCACAAATCTCCTGTGTGAGCGAGCCTGCTCGCGAAGACGGCGGCACAGTCAGCATCCAAGTGGCTGACAAAACGCTTTCGCGAGCAGGCTCGCTCCCACAAGGGCGGATGGGTTGGAACATCAAATGTAACTTTTCGACATTCGCTATCCGGCAGGGGTGGGGGTAAGGTCCACGCAGCTTTGACTCAATGGATTGAGGGAATTGCGCCATGGAAGCACCCATCTGCATTCGTTCCGCCACACTGGCCGACGCCGGCATCATCAGCCGCATCATCGAACGTTCGATCCGTATCGGTTGTGCGCTCGACCACCGTAACGATCCGATACGGGTCAGCACCTGGATCACTCAGCAATCCGCCGACTTCATCAGCGCCCGCCTCGCCGACCCGCACTTCTATTTATGCATGGCTTTACTGGCGGACAAACCGGTCGGTGTCGGTATGGCACAGGCCAGTGGTGACATTTCCCTGTGTTACGTGCAGCCGGAATCCTTTCGCCGGGGCGTCGGGCGGGCGCTGATGCACGATCTGGAAGGCTGGTTGCGGGTTCGCGACGTTGCTCAATCGGCCCTCAACAGCACGCGCACCGGCCGTGCTTTTTATCGCCGTCTGGGCTATCGCGAGTCAGCGCCGCCCGTCGAATACCAAGGCGTGCAGACCCTACCCATGCATAAGTCGTTGGCAGCGCCGGCCTGACAACACGATCACGGGCTAAATCCTCAGGCCCCTTAAGCGTTTCCAGAACAGGAAAACCTGCAAGTGCGCTCCGCGATTGGAATGCGCACCTGTCCGGTGTGCTGTTTTGGTCACTATCCATAGCCAATTGAGGGGTCGAGAGATGTCAGTCGCCACCAGCCTTATCGAAGAGTCGTCGGCCCGGGTTACCTCGGCGCCGGCCGAAACGCTGTACCAGTTCAACGAATCGCCATTGCTGGCTCGTCAGGCCCGGCAGGAGTCCAACGCGCGCAGCTATCCACGACGCATTCCATTGGCACTGAAGCGCGCTAAAGGCCTGTATGTCGAAGACGTTGAAGGGCGCACGTTCATCGACTGCCTCGCCGGGGCCGGCACGCTGGCGCTGGGGCATAACCACCCGGTGGTGATCGAAGCGATCCAGCAGGTATTGGCCGATGAATTGCCGCTGCACACTCTCGACCTGACCACACCGGTCAAGGATCAGTTCGTCCAGGACCTGTTCGGCCTGCTGCCGCCCGCCCTGGCGGCGCAAGCGAAAATCCAGTTCTGCGGGCCGACCGGCACCGATGCCGTGGAAGCGGCATTGAAGCTGGTACGCACGGCGACCGGGCGCAGCACCGTGCTGTCGTTCTCCGGTGGTTATCACGGTATGAGCCAGGGCGCGCTGAGCCTGATGGGCAGCCTGGGGCCGAAAAAACCGCTGGGTGCGTTGCTCAGCCATGGGGTGCAGTTCATGCCGTTCCCGTACGACTACCGTTGCCCGTTCGGCCTTGGTGGCGCGGCGGGCGTGAGGGCTAACCTGAGCTATCTGGAAAACTTGCTCAACGACCCGGAAGCCGGCGTGCAACTGCCCGCAGCGGTGATCGTCGAAGCGGTGCAGGGCGAGGGCGGTGTGATTCCGGCGGACATCGAGTGGCTGCGCGGCTTGCGCCGGATCACCGAAAAGGCCGGCGTGGCGTTGATCGTCGACGAGATCCAGAGCGGTTTCGCCCGCACCGGCAAGATGTTTGCCTTCGAACACGCCGGTATCACCCCGGATGTGGTGGTGTTGTCCAAAGCCATCGGCGGCAGCCTGCCGTTGGCCGTGGTGGTCTATCGAGATTGGCTCGACACCTGGCAGCCGGGCGCGCACGCCGGCACCTTCCGTGGCAATCAAATGGCCATGGCGGCAGGTTCTGCGGTGATGCGTTATCTGGTTGAGCACAAGGTCTGCGAACACGCTGCTGCCATGGGCGAGCGCCTCAGCGAGCACCTGCGCATCCTGCAACGGGACTTCCCGCAATTGGGCGACATTCGTGGTCGCGGCCTGATGCTCGGCGTCGAGCTGGTCGAGCCGAACGGCCCACCGGATGCGCTCGGTCATCCGCCGGCGTTCGCACGACTGGCGCCGCTGGTCCAGCGCGAATGCCTCAAGCGTGGGCTGATTCTGGAGCTGGGCGGTCGGCATGGCGCAGTAGTACGTTTCCTGCCGCCGCTGGTGATCACTGCCGCCGAAATCGACCGTGTCGCGGAAATCTTTGGCCGTGCTTTGGCCGCTGCCACCGCTGCGCTGTAAATTTTTCGCCGCGCCGAACGTTCTTTCTACATACCCGGCTGCACTCAGCGTGCAGCCCACCCTTATAACGATGGAGAACCAGCATGACGTCAGTATTCGACCGCGAGGACATCCTCTTTCAGGTCGTGGTCAACCACGAAGAGCAATACTCGATCTGGCCGGACTACAAAGCCGTGCCGCAAGGCTGGCGCACCGTGGGCAAGAGCGGCCTGAAAAAGGAATGCCTGGCCTATATCGAAGAAGTCTGGACCGACATGCGTCCGCTGAGTTTGCGTCAGAAGATGGAAGCCCAGACCGCCGCGCAATAAGCGGCCGGGCAAAAAGAACCCGCTGGACTGGAAACAGTCAGCGGGTTTTTTCATGGCTGGAGTTTGTGTTGTCAGGTCAGGCCTCTTCGCGAGCAAGCTCGCTCCCACAGGTGAGTTGTGAACGACACAGATCCAATGTGGGAGCGAGCTTGCTCGCGAAGAACGATAACGCGGTTTCGGCTAAAACTAAGCTCCGCTCAGCCCTTTGAGCAGCAAATCAACATTGCCTTCCAGCTCCGCCACCGGATCCGCCGCATCGGTGCTCAAAACCACCAGATGACTGCCCGACTCGGCAATTGCCGCTTTCACCGCGTCCGATGGCTGTCGATGATGCAGGACCACCGCGACATCATTGTCCTTGAGCGTCGCCGTCAGTTTTTTCAGATCCTGCGGCGTCCATTCCGCATCAGGGCGTGGATCCTGGCCAACCAGCTCCAGATTCAGACTACCGATCAGATAACCAAAGTGATCACTCAAACTCATCACACTCAGATTGTCGGCACTCGCCAACCGCGCCTCGCTGTCGGCGCTGAGCTTCAGCAAACGCTGCTTCAACGTCGCCAGATTCGCCTCGATCGCAGGCTTGGCGCTAGGTGCCAGGCGCACCAGATCCGCCGCCATCACGTCCGCCATGCGCCCCATGTTGTTGCTCGCCAGCCATGGCTGGCTGTTCAAACCATCAACCTTCAGATCCGGTTGCACGGCAATGCCCGGCAGGGCGCCGTCGACCGGGCGCGCCGCATCGACTTCAACGATGCGAATATTGCTGCGACGGGCGATCGGGTACAGCGAATCATCGGCCCACAGCGAGCGCACGCCAATCACCGCATCGGCGCTCGTCGCCAACTTGCTCAGCGCCGGTGCACCGCGCCCGGTGAAATAAGCGTTCTGCCGGCTGCCCGGCAAGTTCGCCGGTGCCGCACGTTCAAGCTGGACGTCAGTGCCTTTGAGCAGCACTTCGCCCAAGCCATAGGTGATCGGCAACGAGGCCAGCACTCGCAGCGGTTTAGTGTTTTCGGCGGCCATCAACGGCGTGCAGATCACGCCGCACAGGGTCATGGCCAAGGTCAGTTTGCGCAGTGAAAAAATCATTTATCCAAGATTCCCTTTCAGGCTCGGGACAACCCCGCGCGCAATGGCGGCGAGGGCGAAGGCTATGCCGGCGACCAGAATGATCGCGGCGCCGGACGGAATCGGCAGATCAAACACGATCGGCGCGAGGATCCCGCACAGTGTGCTGACCGTGGCGATCAACACCGAGCACCAGAAGAAGCCCTTGAGCGACTGGCTGAGCAAACGTGCCGCCGCCGCTGGAATCACCAGCAGCGCGCCGACCAGAATCGCGCCGATGACTTTCACCGCTGCGACGGTGATCAGCGTCACCAGAATCACGAACAGATAATCCAGAGTCTTCACCGCCACCCCGCGCACCGCCGCCAGTTGCGGGTTGAAACTGGCGAGCATGATGCGGTTGTACAGCGGCAGGGCCAACGCCATGACCAGCGAACCGACGATGGCCAATACCGCCAGATCGTTGCCGTTAACCGTGAGTACCGAACCGAACAGCACGTTCTCGAGAATGTGCACGTTGATCTTGCCCGCGAGAATCAGTAGCAGACTCGCGCCCAGTGCCAGTGACACCGAGAGGAATACGCCGATCAAAGTGTCCGGTGCCAGACCGGTACGGTTGCGCAGGTAATTGAGCAGGATGCCGAACAGCAGGCAGTAGCCGAACAGGCTGCCGTAGGGCCCGGTGTAAGGTTCGCCGAGCAGAATCCCGATGGCTACACCGGTGAGTGCCGCATGGCCCACCGCTTCGGAGAAGAACGCGAAGCGCTTGACCACCACCAGCGTGCCGAGGCCGCCGAGCACCGGGCCGATCAGCAAGCCGGCAAGCAACGCATTGACCACGAAACCGTAGGCCAGCGCTTCCGGCAGATACCCGGACGAGGCCCAGCCTTGCACCATCAAACGAAAGGCTTCGTAACTCATCAGGCAGCGCTCCGTGGATGGGTCGAGAACAAGGTCAGCAGACGTTCCGGGGTCAGCGCCTCTTGCGGTGAGGCATCAAACAGCATGCGGCGGTTTAGACCCGTGACACGGCTGGCCAGACGCCCAACCGCTTCCAGATCGTGCTCGATCCACAGCACGGTGATGCCCGCTGCACGCCAATCGCCGAGCAGACGTTCGAATACCTGAATCCCGGCTTCATCGAGGGCCGACATCGGCTCATCCAGCACCAGCAATTGCGGCGCCGGGATCAGCCCTTGGGCGAGCAGCACCCGCTGTCGCTCACCGCCAGACAGCGCACCCATGCGGCGCTTGCGTTTGTCTTGCATGCCGACGCGTTCCAGCGCTTCACCAATCGCGCCGGCGTAACGCTTGCTCAAACCGAGAAACGCCGGTCGCCGCTGGCACATGGCAGCCATGAAATCGTCGACGGTCATCGGCAGACCGCGATCGAATTCCAGCGCCTGCGGTACATAACCGATGGTGCCGGGTTCGCCGGGCCATTGCAGGCTGAGCTGGCCCTGATGGGGCATTTGTCCGAGCAGGGTCTTGATCAGCGAACTCTTGCCGCCACCGTTGGGGCCGACCAGGGCGTGAACGCTGCCGGGTTGCACCTGAAAGGTGACGTTATCGAGGATTGTCGTGCGACCGAGCGTCAGAGAGACTTCCGCAAAATCCAGAGTCGGTCCCAATCCTTGTGGGAGCGAGCCCGCTCGCGAATGCGGTGTGTCATTCGATAAAGATGTTGGCTGGCCCGGCGCCTTCGCGAGCAGACTCGCTCCCACAGGGGACTGGAGCTCGGTCGAGATCGTTTCTCTGGAAGTCATGCGCCAGACTCCTGAATCGCCCGCACCACGGTGTTGAGGTTGCCGGTCATTTCCTTTTCGTACTTGTCGGCGGTGTATTCGCCGTAGGAAATGTGCGACAGCGGATACAGCTTGACGCCGGACTCACGCTGGATGGTGTCGACGTAAGTGGACGGGAAATCCATCTCCGAGAAGATCACTTTCACGTGCAGTTCACGCAACTGGTCAATGGTCTTCTTCAACTGGCTTGGGCTCGGCTCGATACCGTGGGCCGGCTCGACCACGGCGGTCACTTCCAGGCCGAACTCACGCAGCAGATAGTCGTAAGCCGCGTGCACCGTGGCCACGCGCAGTTCCGCGTTCGGCGCTTGCGTCAGTTTTGCCAGGGCGTCGGCACGCATCTGCCGCAGGCGTTTGCCGTAGGCGCGGGCGTTCTGGGTGTAGGTCTTGGCGTTGTCTGGATCGAGTTTGCCCAGTTCGCGGGCAATGTTGTTGACCTGGGCAATGGAAGCGCTGATCGACAGGAACGTGTGCGGGTTCACCACTTTGCCGGCCCCGCGCGCGGCAACCCCGGTGGCCGCCAGCAACGGCACGTTTTCGTTGGCTTCGATGGTTTTGATGTTTGGCGTTTCGCTGGCGGCGATCATGCGGTCGGCGAAGTCGTCATGGCCAACGCCGTTGAGCACGATCACATCCAGCCCGCTGATGCGTTTGATGTCTTCGGCCCGTGGCTCGTAGGCATGCGGGTTGAAACCGGCCGGGATCAGCGGCACCACCTCGGCCTTGTCGCCGACGATGTTGGCCACATAGCTGTAGTAAGGGTGCAGGGTGATGCCGATGCGCAGACGTTTGGCCTGATCGGCACTGGCCAACGGGCTCAGCAGGCAGGCACACAGGCCCAATAAAAAGAGGCGTAACAATGGACGGCGTGGCGATGAAATAGACATGGGCAAGCGGTCTTCTCTCGGAGGAGGGCGAGGAATCAATGGCGATGTTCGCGGGTAACCCCGGCATCGTATTGCGCGATGATCTGTTTCCAGCCAGCAGCGGACAGCGCCGCCGCAGTCAGTTGCGCCGGGGCTTGAGCGGCAGCATCGCGGCTGAGCCAGATGTCCGGCGCAGCCTTGTCATCGGCGCTGAGCAGCATCACAAACGAACCGGCGACGGCCGGATTCTGGCTTTGGCCGAAATACGCGGCGTCCGCCAGCAATTGCCAGGCATGACCACCGCGGCTGACCGAACTCGCATCCTGGGCAAATGGCGCAAACCCTTCGTCGGCCAGATTCTGCGGCGTCGGCAGGGCTTGTTGTTCCTCGCGCAGCAAGCGGATTTCATCGAGGGTCACCCGCAGGTCGGCATAGATGCCTTGCTCGGCAGCACCGAGGTCGCGGCGTGCGTCGAGCTGGTGAGTCGCCACTGGCTCGGGCTCATGGGAAACCCCGCGCCACGCGACTACAGAACCTGCGACCGCAAGGATCAACAGGCACAACAGCAGCACATTGAGGGTTTCATGACCGGCACCGGCCGGGCGCACGATTTGGCTGGTGGGCGTACTCATGGGGCTTCGATATCCGCTTGGTCGATTTCCACCACGTGGCCCGGGCCCGCGTCGAACAGCACGTAAAATTCGCTGCCGGGTTTCTTGAACGTCAGTGTGGAATCGGCGCCGAGTTTGCCCGGCACCAGAATGGTTTCGTCGTAACCGATCACATCGAGGGTCACCCCCGGCGCGCCGCTGCCGTCGGAGAACCCGCCGGTGCATTTGATCTGCTCGGCGTCGATGGCTTTACATTCGCACATCGGGTTGTGAGCCAGCGCACTGGCGCTGAAACCGGCGCACAGCACCAGCAGCACGGCCTTCAGGCGCAGGCGGGAAGGGCGTTGGGAACAAGTCATGGTTTGACTCCTTGTTTGTTCAGCCAGGCGAAGGTGGCGGGGGAGGCCTGACTCAGGGGAATCGAAGCCTGATGCATGCTGCCGTCCCAGCCTTCCATGGTGATCCACAGTTCGGCGTCGGGTCTGGTCTTCTCCGGGATCGGCATCTGCGTGCCCATGCGGTATGGCGTGCCAAAGAAAATCGTACCGGCGGCGCGCAGGCTGCGTGGCTTGCCGATGCGCAGGTAGGTGGCCTTGACCTGCTCGACACAGGCATCGCACAGGGCGGCGCTGAAGTCTTTCATGTAGCCGGCCGGGCCAGTGAGCACCGGCGCTTCGTTGCGCAGTTCGGCCAGGCGCAGGCTCCACGGGCCGACCTGGATATTGCCGATTTCATGTTGGCCCAGGCCGCTGTCACCGCGAAACAGAGAGGCGTCGGCGAAGTATTTGGGCATGAACCCCAGCGGGATCAACAGCAGCAGGACATTGATGTGGAAGCGCCATTTGTGCCAGAAACGCGCGAGTCGAGAAGGCTGTGCCTTGGTGATTGATTTGCTCACAGGCTGGCCTCCGAGGTTTCACGGCTCATCGCCGGTTGTGCCTTGAGGCGGTGTTTCTTGTCTTCGCGCTTCAACGCGTTGGCGGTGGCCAGCGCGGTGCGTTTGGTCCAGATCAACAAGCCGCTGAGGATCATCATGCTCAGGATCAAACCGAAGAAGAACCAGATCAGCTTGATCCAGATGCCGCCGAAGTCGCCGGTGTGCAGTGGCCGCATGGACTCGGTGACGAACTCCAGCGACGAACGATCGGACAGAAGCCGTGAAGCGGCGATGTCGCCGTTGTACGGATTGAGCGTGGCGGTCTGGAACATCAACGGATACCAGCCGCGCCCACCGACGCTCATGTGGCTGTAGGCATTGCCCGGCAGGCTGACGAAGCTGGCTTCCAGCCCCGGAATCTTCTCTTGCGCGAGCTCGACGGCACGGTCCAGGCTGATCCGTGGCGGCGGTGTGCCGCCGGCAGAGATCGGCACGCTCTCGCGGGACATGGCCGGAATGATCGGCTCGCTGGAAATGGCGATCTGGTTGTCGAACAGAATCGCCCGAATCAGAAACCAGATCCCGGTGATGGAAATCACCGCAATGAACCAGATCGACCAGATACCGCACAAGCGATGGAAGTCACCCCAGAAGATCCGCGCGCCGTGACGCACGCGCAGGGTCGGACGCAGAAAACCTTTCCAGAAGCGCTTGTAGACCACTAGACCTGTGATCAGCGACACCAGCATCGGCACGCCGAGGAACGACACCAGATACCAGCCCCAACTGAAACCGTTGGTGAACGGCACCAGCCACCAGCCATGCAGGGCGCGGGTGAAGGCCTTGAAATCGAACGTCGGGGCAGGGCCCTGAATCACCCCGGTGTAAGGATTGACGTAGACCGTCTGCGAACGACCGTCCGGATAGCTGACCGCAACGTCGAGGGCGAAGTGGGATTCGTCGGGACGACTGATACTTTCAACGAGGGTCTGTGGTTCGGCTGTTTTGATCGCTGCCATGATCTGGTCATAGCTGAGCAGCGGCGCATCGTCCGCAGGCTGGCTGGCGCGCATCTGCGGGTTGGCCAGCCAGACGATTTCCTGGCTGACCACCGCCAGCGTGCCGGTGACACAGACGATCAGGACAAAGAACCAGATCGGTAACGCCAGCCAGCTATGAACGAGGAACCACAGTTTGGAGCGGGATTTCTTCGACATGATTGCGCGTCTTTATAGCGGTGAAAGGGCGCGTGGCTACGGGCTTCGCAGCACGGCAGACCCCGAAAGACCGAACGTGGCTTTTGCCTACGCGAACGGCCTGCATCTCTATAGGACGAATGAGCGGGACAAATCCCGAAAGGTGATATGAAAGCAAATGTTTCCCAATTCCCCGCTCACCACAAATCCCTTTGTGGGAGCGAGCCTGCTCGCGAAAGCGCCGGGTCAGTCACTTCATCCGTTGCCTGATCCACCGCTTTCGCGAGCAGGCTCGCTCCCACAGGGCTTTGCTGCGTACAGGGGATCAAACACGATTCATGATCCACGCCATCACTGTCTGCCAATTGATGGCCGACCCGCGCTCCCTATGATGGGAATCACCTGATTTCCCTGAGTGAGCGCCTTGATGACCGCCAGAACCCTCTATGACAAACACATCGATTCGCACACGGTGTGCCGCCTCGACGATCAGGGTCATGTCCTGTTGTATATCGATCGTCAGGTGATCAACGAATACACCAGCCCGCAGGCTTTCAGCGGTTTGCGCGCGGCCGGGCGCGACGTCTGGCGGCCGGGCACGGCGCTGGCGGTGGTCGATCACGTCAACCCGACCACGCCTGTGCGTATCGCAGCAATGCCCGACGCCGGCGGCGCGCGGCAAGTGTCGTATCTGGCGGAGAACTGCCGGGACTTCGGCATCGAGTTGCTGGACATCCTCGACAAGCGTCAGGGCATCGAACACGTTATCGCCCCCGAGCAGGGCTTTATTCTGCCCGGTATGGTCATTGCCGCTGGCGACAGCCACACCACCACCTATGGCGCACTCGGTGCTTTCGGTTTCGGCATCGGCACCTCCGAGATCGAACACCTGCTGGCTTCGCAGACCCTGGTCTACAAACGACTGAAAAGCCTGCGCGTGACCGTCGACGGCGAGTTGGCGCCGGGTTTGACCTCGAAAGACGTGATCATGGCCCTGATCGGCCGCATCGGTGCTTCCGGGGCCAGCGGTTACGCGATCGAATTCTGCGGCTCGACCATTGATGCCCTCAGCGTTGAAGCGCGCATGACCATTTGCAACATGGCTGTCGAGGCGGGTGCGCGCGGCGCATTCATTGCTCCGGATGACAAAGTCTTCGCCTATCTCAAGGACAAGCCGCGTGCGCCGCAAGGTGAGCTTTGGCAACGGGGCGTGGAGAAGTGGCGCGAACTGCGCAGTGATCCCGGTGCGCGGTTTGACCGCGAGATTCACCTCGACGCCAGCGTCCTGGAACCGATGGTCACCTGGGGCACCAGCCCCGATCAGGCCGCTGCAATCGGTGCGCGGGTACCGGATCCGCAAGCGATCAGCGATCCGGTCCTGCGTCAGGACATGCTCCGTGCCCTCAGTTACATGGGCCTCGAAGCGGGCATGGCGCTCAGCGACATTGTTATCAGCCACGCCTTTATCGGCTCGTGCACCAACGCGCGGATAGAAGACCTGCGCGATGCCGCCAGCGTCGTGCGCGGTCAGCAAGTGGCCGGACATGTGCGGGCGATGATCGTCCCCGGCTCCAGCGAAGTTCGCGCTCAGGCCGAGGCCGAAGGGCTGGCGCAGATCTTTATCGATGCCGGATTCGAGTGGCGTCAGTCCGGCTGCTCGATGTGCCTGGCGATGAACGACGACGTACTTGCGCCCGGCGACCGCTGCGCGTCGAGTACCAACCGCAATTTCGAAGGCCGTCAGGGCGCCGGTGCGCGCACTCATTTGATGAGCCCGGCCATGGTCGCCGCTGCTGCGATCTGCGGTCGACTCACCGATATCCGCCAATTTGGAGAACGCCCATGAGCCTGCAACCCTTCACCCACGTCAGCGGTCGGGCCGCACCGTTACTGGCGGCCAACGTCGACACGGACGTGATCATGCCCAAGCAATTCCTCAAAGGCATTGATCGCCAAGGACTCGATCGCGGGCTGTTTTTCGATCTGCGGTTTCTACGCGATGGCAGCCCCGATCCCGATTTTGTGTTGAACAAACCGACATGGCAGGGCGCGAGTTTTCTAGTAGTCGGAGCGAATTTTGGCTGCGGTTCCAGCCGCGAACATGCGGTTTGGGGCTTGCAGCAGATGGGCATCCGCGCGTTGATCGGCAGCAGTTTTGCCGGGATCTTCTACGACAATTGCCAGCGTAACGGGGTGTTGTTGATCACGCTGGAGGAGGCGCAGGTGCAACGCATCGGACAACTTGTCAGTGAGCCTGAAACGGCGCGGATCGCTATTGATCTGCAGGCTCAGCAGATCAGTCTGGCGGATGGCACGGTGATCGAGTTCCAGATTGATACCCTGCGCAAAACCGCACTGCTGCTCGGCCTGGATGCCATCGGCAGCACCCTGCAACGGCGCGAACAGATCAAGATCTTCGAGCGCGAGCATTTGGCCAACAACCCTTGGCTGTCCTGACCCACCGCTGATCCCTTGTGGGAGCGAGCCTGCTCGCGAAAGCGGTGTGTCAGACACAGCACTTTGACTGATTCACCGCTATCGCGAGCAGGCTCACTCCTACAGGGGGGAGTGGTGTTTTGGGCTACAGCGACAATCCTTTGAAATGCGCCTGCAAAAACTCCACACACGCGCGCAATTTGCCGGAATGTGCCAGCCGCGTCGGGTACACCGCCCAGACATTGGCGCTCTGGCTGTAATCGTCGAGCACCTGCACCAAGCGTCCTTGCTCCAGCAACGGTTTCACATCCCACAACGACCGCAACAACACCCCACGCCCGTCCAGCGCCCATTGCAAAACGATTTCGCCGTTGTTTGACGATAACGGCCCGCTGACCCGCACGCTTTCTTGCCTGCCGTCGCGATCCAGATTCCAGATCCCGAAGGCGTTGTCGCGCTCCTTGATCACCAGGCAATCGTGCTGTTGCAACTCGTCCAGCGTCTGCGGCGTACCGCGCCGTTGCAGATAACCGGGAGCGGCGCACAGCACCCGCCGGTTACTGACCAGGCGTCGACCGATGTGCTGGCCGGGCAGGTCATCGCCGACGCGGATTTCCAGATCGAAGCCTTCGTTGATGATGTCCACCACCCGGTCAAACAGGTCGAGGCGAATCTCCAGTTCTGGATAACGTTCGGCCAGCAACGACACCGCCGGGGCTACGTGATTGCGACCGAAACCGAAACTGCTGCAAATGTGCAAACGCCCACGCGGGCTGCCGTGGGCGTCGGACAGTTCATCATGCAACTGCTGGAAATCATCGAGAATGCGCAACGCCCAGCGCTGCACGCGCTCACCGTCCTCGGTCAGCGAGACGCGGCGACTGGTGCGGTGCAGCAGGCGCGTGCCGAGGGTGGTTTCAAGAATCTGGATGCGTTTGCTGACGTAGGCCGGTGACAGGCCCAACTCATCCGCTGCGGCGGCAAAGCCGTTCTTGCGGATTACGGTGAGCAGTACGCGCAGGTCTTCGGGCAGGGGCACGGTGTCTTTCTTCTGGGACATGTCAAAAACGAACACTGGCGGCAGAAGCCGCCAGCATAGCACCGAGATCCAGTGTCTCCGCTCAGCGCAAAAAGGCCAATGCTTCGGCGAGCAACGGTTCGGGGATTTCTTCGGCAATGTAATGGCCAGCGGGCAAGGCCTGGCCGCTGACGTTGGTCGCCACTTGCTGCCACTCCTTGAGCGGATCGAAGCAGCGTCCGACCGTGCCTTCGGCGCCCCACAACACGCGCAGCGGTAGATTCAGCTGATGCCCGGCGGCGAGGTCGGCGCGGTCGTGCACAAGATCGATGCCGGCGCTGGCGCGATAGTCTTCGCAGATGCCGCGAGCGCTGCCCGGTCGTTGCAGGCAGCGCAGGTATTCGCCAAAGGCTGCATCGGTAAACGGCTTGAACCCGGCGCTGCGGCTGCCCATCACGCTGCGCAGATAGCCTTCCGGATCCGCTTCGATCAGGGTTTCCGGCAGTGGTGCCGGGCGGATCAGGAAGAACCAGTGCCAATACGCGCGGGCGAAGGCTTCGTTGGTTTGCGTATACATCGACAGGGTCGGGGCGATGTCGAGCAGCATCATGCGCTGCACGGCGTTCGGGTGATCAAGCGCGAGACGATGGGCGACCCGCGCGCCACGGTCGTGAGCGAGAATCGAAAACTGTTCGAAGCCCAGCGCCTGCATCAACTCGACATTGTCGCGGGCCATTTCGCGTTTCGAGTAATGGGCGTGCAGCTCATCAGCGGCCGGGCGACTGCTGTCGCCGTAACCGCGCAGGTCGGCGGCGACCACGGTGAAGTGTTCGGCCAGTTGTTCGGCAATCTTGTGCCAGATCACATGGGTCTGCGGGTGCCCGTGCAACAGCAACAGGCCCGGGCCGCTGCCGCCGAGGCGGTAGGCAATGTCGACGCCGTTGACGTGACGCTGGTCTTTGCGGAATCCGGCAAACATCGGGCTGATCCTTTTTCAGGGTTCTGGTTGGCTGCATCCTGAAATCGTCCGGCATTCGCGGCAAGGGGCAAAGCGTGGTCGGCAGGTTCATGAAGTGTGTTGATGGGGTTATGTGTTTTCGGTGCCGGCCCCTTCGCGAGCAAGCTCGCTCCCACAGTAGTTTCCGGTGTGACGATTATCTATGCCACCCAACGAAACCCTGTGGGAGCGAGCTTGCTCGCGAAGAGGCCAGTCCAGACACTGAAATGCTCAACCCTGCTGAAACATCTCCATCGCCCGCTGCTTGATCTGTTCTTCAGTCAGATCTTCCTTGCGCGAGGCCAGAAACCACAGATGCCCATACGGGTCCTTCAACGTGCCGCTGCGATCACCGTAAAACTGATCCTTGACCTCAGACACCGTCGTCGCCCCCGCGTCCAGCGCGCGCTGAAAGGACTTGTCGACATCGGTCACGTACAGATGCAAACCAACTGACACGCTTTTATCGGGATTGCTCAACGGCCCCTGATCGCACGGCGAGCCGAGCATGATCGCGCTGTCGCCGATGCGCAGTTCGGCGTGGCCGATGCCGCCGTCGGGCATGGCCAGGCGCATGACTTCGGTGGCGCCGAAGGCTTTTTTATAGAAATCGATGGCCTCGGCCGCTTTGTGGATGCCGAGATACGGGGTAATGCTGTGATACCCCTCGGGGATGGGTTTGACGCTCATGACGTTCTCCCTGAATTGTTGTTCTATGGGACAGGACTCCACCGGATTTGTGGAAGATTCACTATAGAACCGTCCTCGCCGTGCAGGTTTTTGCCCGACGAGCAGTCAATCCTTTGGAAAGTGCGGCCCCGGGCCTTGTTCGCCGAGTACATCGCCCTGATTGCGCAGCGGGCAGGCCTCCATCGACAAACATCCGCAACCGATGCAGCCATTGAGCCGGTCACGCAGTAGCGTCAATTGTTCGATCCGTTCATCCAGCTCTCGGCGCCATTGCTCCGAGAGGGTTTTCCAGTCGGCCGCGCTGGGCGCACGATCATCCGGAAGGATTTTCAGCGCCTCGCCAATCTCCGCCAATGGAATCCCCAGCCGCTGCGCGACTTTGATCAACGCCACCCGGCGCAGCACTTCGCGCGGATAACGGCGCTGATTGCCGGCATTGCGCTGGCTCTTGATCAAGCCTTTGGACTCATAAAAGTGCAGGGCGGTGACGGCGACACCGCTGCGCGCCGCGACTTCGCCGACTGTTAACTGTTTGTGCACATTTTCTTTGCTGATCATCTGCAGACAGCTCTTGACCTTGACTTAACTAGAGGTTTTACCCTGCAGGTCTTCGAGTCGCAAGGCTCGTCTTACACTGAGTGGGGGCATTCCATGAACAACCGCAGTTTTACCCAATTGATCGAATTTGAAATCGAACCACGCCAACAACCTGCGCTGGTGACTGCACTATCGAGGCAAACCGAGCGTCTGGCTCAGCGCTACGACGGTTTTGTCAGCGCCAGTGTGCAGGCCAGCGATGACGGCCGGCGCGTGCTGAGTTTTCTCCAATGGCAGACCCGCGAGGCAGGGGAGGCGGCGTTTCGCAGCTTTGAAAGCGGCGAGCAGGATTTCTGGCAACTGATTCACACCCATCAGGCGAAAACCATCACCTTCAATTCGTTTCAGGTGTTGAGCAGCATCGCCCGTAGTCCCGACGATGCGCTGCACTGCCATCTGGTTGGCTAGATCGACAACTGGATCAAGCGCTCGCCTTGCAGGTTTTCCGTGAGTCGCCGCTTGTTCACCGCCAGTTCGCCGATCTTGATCAGTCGCGTGCGGGTGACGTTGCGACTCAGACCGAGCAACGCGGCGGTGTGCACCTGGTTGTAATGGCAAAAGCGATACGCTGCGCGCAGCAAGGCGTCCTCGACTTTCTCGTGCAAAGCACCGGCCTGTTGCGCGAACAGTTTTTGAAAGGCCTGTTCCAGCAACGCTTCCGGTGAATCATCGGCGCTGCTGTGATGATCGTCCGGGCGCTCGATACGCAGGTTCGACAGGCGCAGATCATCGCGTTCGATCACGCCATTGCGGCAGATCAGTAGGGTGTGATGGATGACGTTTTCCAGTTCGCGAATGTTGCCCGGCCAACTGTAGCCACGCAGTTTGTGCTCGGCACCGGGGCTGATGCTGACGCGGCCATAACCGAGGCGCTGGCTGTAGGCCTCGATGAAATGGCGCGTGAGCGGGAGGATATCGCCGGGACGCTCACGCAACGGGCTCAATTCCAGATTGACCACGTTGAGGCGGTAATACAGATCCTCGCGGAAATGGCCGGCATTGATGGCCTTTTCCAGCTGCACGTTGGTCGCTGCCAGCACCCGCACATCGATGGGAATGCTTTTGCGCGAGCCCAGCCGCACCACTTCGCGCTCCTGCAACACCCGCAGCAACTTCACCTGAATCGCCATCGGCAGATCGCCGATCTCATCGAGAAACAACGTGCCGCCGTCCGCCTCCTCGAACCATCCGGCCTTGGCACTCAGGGCGCCGGTGAACGCGCCTTTTTCATGACCGAATAATTCCGCTTCCACCAGCGACTCGGAAAACGCCCCGCAATTGACCGCGATAAACGGCCGATGACGGCGGTTGCTGAGGTTATGAATATGCCGCGCTACCAGCTCTTTGCCGGTGCCGGTCTCACCGATGATCAGCACACTGGCTTCGCTCGGCGCGACCTGTTGCAAATGCGCGAGCAGGGCCTGGGATTTCGGGTCTTCGAACACCTGCGCGGTGGCGCGGATCGACGTGGCGAGCGCGGGGGAGGGCGGTAGGGTCAGCAGTTGCATGGGCTCGTCCTTCTTTTTAGTTCAAATGCAGGCAGGTCAGGAATAGAAAGTCGGCACCGGCAGCGACTGGTTCAGCGCCCAGTCGCCCAGCTCATGGAGTTTGTAGTCCAGCGGGTCGTGCAGGGTTTGCGTGCGCAGGTTGCGCCAGTGACGATCGAGGCGCAGGGAAGCATGAGTGGAACGCGCGCCGGTCACTTCGAACAGACGGCTGCAAATCTCCAGGCCCTGACGGCTGGCGGCAACTTTCGCGGTAGCAATCGCTGTCGCGACTTGGCCGCGCTCCTCGGCACTGAGATTCGCACCCTTGGCCCAGGCTTCATCGAGCAATGCGGCCGCGCGTTCGACCAGCAGACGAATGCCTTCCAGCGCCACCCAGAACTCGCCGTAATGCGCGAGCACGTATGGATCTTCACGCACATCGCGCGCCGAGGATTTGTGCCAGAGCCGGGTTTCGCTGAGGGTGTATTGCCGCGCTTCTTCAAATGCGCCTTCGGCAATCCCGAGAAACATATGCGTGAACGTCAGCTGCGCGATCAATGGCCGCAGGCAGGCGAACGGCGTGCTCAGCGGGCCGGGATCGAGGAGCAATTCCGACTCTTCGACGCGCACCCGTTCAAAGGTCGCGCTGCCGCTGTCGGTCTGGCGCTGGCCGATGTTGTTCCAGTCGTTGTGCAGGGTGATACCACTGCGGCCGCTGGGAATCGCTGCGATCAGCAATTTGCCGCCAGCGCTCTCATCGACGGCCGAGGCGATCAGCATTTGTGAGTCGCTGGCGCCGGAACAGAAGCTTTTCTTCCCGGAAAACTCGCGCCAGCCGCCGAGATCCTTGACCACGGTGCGAGTGTCGAGCGGGTTGAGCGCATTGCCCCAGAACCAGTTCTGCCGCGCGGTCTGTTCGAACCACGGCTGCCATTGTTCCGGCCGGGAAAACAGGCGCACGGTGGCGAGCATCAAATGATGAAAACCGAAAACGTGGGCGATCGAGCTGTCGACCTTGGCGAACTCGCGGACGACCTGCAGGGTTTCACTCCAGTTCGCGCCGAGGCCGCCGTAGCGGGTGGGAATGCTCAGGGCCAGCAGGCCGCTGTCGCGCAGGGCATCGCGCTCGACTTTTGGCGTGCCACCACGTTCGTCACGTTCGACGGCGGTCAGGGCAAACTCGGCAGCCAGTTGGCGGGCGGTCTGCAATGGGGATAACAAAGTACTTTGCGGTTTGGCGGTCACACCAACACTCCTGAATTCACTCAGCCTGCGGCAGCTCTTACACAAGAGATCCGGTTTACGCCGAGGCTTTTGTGGGCAGCACATCATTGGCAATCATTTCGCCAAACGGCCCGGTCAGATTGGTCACGCCACGCCCGGCCAGACTGGCGTAAGGCTCGGGCAGCAGCGGGAACACCAGCTCGGCAAAGCGGTAAGCCTCTTCCAGATGCGGATAACCGGAGAAGATGAAACTCTCGATGCCCAGATCCGCGTATTCCTTGATCCGCGCCGCCACTTGCTGCGGATCGCCGACCAGCGCCGTACCGGCACCGCCACGCACCAGACCGACACCGGCCCACAGATTCGGAGCGATCTCGAGGTTATCGCGACGACCATCGTGCAAAGCCGCCATGCGCCGTTGACCTTCCGAGTCGAAGCGCGAGAAGGATTTCTGCGCGGCCTCAATAGTCTCGTCGCTGATGTGTTCGATCAGTTTGTCCGCCGCTTTCCACGCCTCTTCGGCGGTCTCGCGCACGATCACGTGTAAGCGGATGCCGAACTTCACCTTGCGCCCATGCCGCGCCGCTCGTTCGCGCACGTCGGCGAGTTTTTCTGCAACCGCGGCGGGTGGTTCGCCCCAGGTCAGATAGACATCGACCTGTTCGGCGGCCAGATCATGCGCGGCATCGGAGGAGCCGCCGAAGTACAGCGGCGGATAGGGTTTCTGCATGGGCGGATAGAGGGCTTTGGCGTTCTGCACCTTCAGGTGTTTGCCGTCGAAATCCACCGCTTCGCCTTGCAACACGCGGCGCCAGATTTTCAGGAATTCATCGGTAACTTCATAGCGCTCGGCGTGACTGAGAAAACTGCCGTCGCCACGGTTCTCGTCCGGATCGCCACCGGTCACGACGTTGATCAGCAAACGGCCGTTGGATAACCGGTCAAGCGTCGCAGCCATGCGCGCCGACACCGTCGGCGAGATGATTCCCGGACGGATCGCCACCAGATAACGCAGACGTTCGGTCAACGGCACCAGCGCCGAGGCGATCACCCAGGAGTCTTCGCAGGAGCGTCCGGTGGGGATCAGCACGCCGTGGTAGCCGAGGCTGTCAGCCGCCTGCGCCACTTGTTTCAGATAGTTGAGGGTGACCGGGCGCGCACCTTGGGTAGTGCCCAGATAGTGGCCATCACCGTGGGTCGGCAGGAACCAGAAAACATCCATGAACGGCTCCTCAGGCGATTTTCAGCAAAGGTTTGATTTGGGTGGCGAACAGCGGCGCTGCGCGTTCGGCGGCCAGGCGTATGCGCGCCTTCAGCAGCTCGCTGGTGATCTGGTAATCGGCGAAGTCGGCTTCGGTGGCGTACACGCCGATCGGCAAGGTCATGGCCTGGAAGAAGCTCAACAGCGGCCGCAACTGGTGATCGAGCACCAGCGCATGGCGTTCGCTGCCGCCGGTAGCGGCGAGCAGCACTGGGGTGTCGATCAAGGCGTTGAGGTCGATCAGGTCGAACAAGTGCTTGAGCAGGCCCGGGTAGGAACCGCGATAAACCGGCGCGGCAACGATCAGCAGATCGGCCTGTTCAATGGCTTGCAACTCGGCTTCAACCTCTGCACTGAGTTCCTGACGCGACAGCGCGCCGCCGAGCGGGCGAGCGATATCACCGAGTTCGATCAAATGGCTTTCAATGGACAAGTGCTCGGCCAGTTCGGCGATCAAAGCTTGGGTCAGTACCAGGGTGCGGGACGGACGCCAGGTGCCGCCGGAGAGGGCGACGACTTTCAGGGGACGCGACATGATCAGTTCCTTTTTTCAACAGTTGCTCAGCGAGCAGTGAGTGAGTCACCGGGTCAGAGCAAGCGCTGTACCAATTCCTGGAAGCCCCGGTTTACAAGGCGTTGAGCTTTAGCGCGGCGGTCGCCCCTGTGAGTAGCAGGGCGCTTTGTTGAATCAGTGTTGGCTGGGCAACAGTTGTTGGAGCAACAGTGCTCAGCCCATGCAGGGAGTTATAAAGGCAGTTTGTTATTCCGTAAAAGAACGTTAATTGATATTTATAGAACGTTAAGAGATATGCGCCAGCGCGTGTCGATTTCCTGATAGCCACTATTGAGAGCGTTGATTTCTGCGCAAGCGTGCCCGGGCGTAGCCTTTGTCCATCGACTCCCCATTGCTCGCCAGGACGCTCCCATGAATCGTTTACTGACTGTCTCCCTGTTGCTCGCTGTCTGCGTACTCGCCGGTTGTGCTGGACATGTATCACCGGAACTGCGCCCTTACACTGATGAAGAATCCCGTGAATTGGCGATGGAAGCACTGAATCGCAGCGGCTTGTCCTTCGACGAATACCACGCGAAAAAAGCCCAACTGCTCGGTCAGTCGCAGTTCGACAAGAAAGCTGAAATGAGTGCCGAACGTGCCGTACAGCTGCACGGTCGTCCTAGCTGAAAACAAACTGTACTGCTGGAAGTTTTCCCCAACTGTCCGTGGGCTTGCCGGGCGGTGTGGGATAGGGTCTACACCTGAATGACCCTGATGGATTGCCTGCCATGAACCTCTCGCTTGACCTGCTGTTGGGCTTTGCCCTGTTTGCCCTTGTCACCTCGATTACGCCGGGGCCGAACAACACCATGTTGCTGGCATCGGGAGTTAATTTCGGCTTCAACCGCACCATCCCGCACATGCTCGGGATCACTTGCGGCTTCTTCGTTCTGGTCGTGGCCGTGGGCTTTGGCCTCGGTGCGGTGTTTCAGACCTACCCGATTCTCTACACGGTTCTGCGCTATGTCGGCGCGGCCTATCTGCTGTATCTGGCGTGGAAAATCGCTCACTCAGGACCGGTCGGCGACAGCGCCGAAGGCGAGTCCAAGCCGATCAGCTACCTCGGCGCCGCCGCGTTTCAGTGGGTCAATCCCAAGGCGTGGATCATGGCCATCGGGGCCATCAGCACCTACACGCCGATGCAGGGCTATTTCACCAATGTCGTGGTGATTGCCGCGGTGTTCGCCATCATCAACCTGCCCAGCGTCGGCGTCTGGGCGGCCTGCGGTACGTTGTTGCGCAATGTGCTGAAGGATCCGCGCTGGTTGCGCGTGTTCAACTGGGGCATGGCGGCATTGCTGGTGATTTCGTTGTACCCGTTACTTCTCGAAAGCTTTAGCTGACGCATTGCTTCAACCGCAGGCCGGATGCCTGTTAAGCTCGACTTCAGGAGCGTTCCTACGCACTTTTAAATGAAGTTGTTCTTCTTTAACGGCATCCGATCAGGTATTGATGACGCTCTCGAACCGACGCGCAGCTCACAAGGCTGCGCCGTGCCGTTTGCAGACACGAGCCTCCTGATCCCGGAACACGCTCTGCGAGTCATTTATGAACACACGTCCGTTGTATTTCGATTACGCCGCCACCACCCCGGTTGACGAGCGGGTCATCCAGGTGATGATCGAGTGTCTGGGGTTTCACGGTAACTTTGGCAACCCGGCTTCCAGCTCCCACGCGTTCGGCCAGCAAGCCCGACACACGGTCGAGCAGGCCCGCCGACAGGTCGCCGAACTGGTCGGCGCCAAGGCTGAGCAGATCGTCTGGACCTCCGGTGCCACCGAGTCCAATAATCTCGCCCTCAAAGGCGTGGCGCAGGCCCGCGGTGTCCCCGGCGGCCACATCATTACCAGTCAGATCGAACACAAAGCCATCCTCGATACCGCCCGCCAATTGCAGGACGCCGGCGTCGCCGTAACCTATCTGGTGCCGGATGTCGATGGCCTGATCACCCCGCAAGCGGTCAGTGAAGCCATGCGCGACGACACCTTTCTGGTGTCGCTGATGCTGGTCAACAACGAGTTGGGTACCGTCAATGATGTTCAAGCGATTGGCGAAGTGGTGCGTAGTCGCGAGGCGTTGTTCCATGTCGATGCGGCGCAGGGCGCTGGCAAAGTGGCCATCGATCTGGGGCAATGGCCGGTGGATCTGATGTCCTTCTCCGCACACAAACTCTACGGCCCCAAAGGCATTGGCGCGTTGTATGTCGGCCCACGGGCGCAGCAGCGGTTACAGGCGCAGATTCACGGCGGCGGACATGAAGGTGGCTTGCGCTCCGGGACGTTGGCGACGCACCAGATTGCCGGCATGGGCGCAGCGTTCGCGCTGGCCGCCGAGACGTTCGATGATGAGAAAAAAACGATCGTCGCGTTGCGTGAACGCTTGCTCGGACAACTGCTCAGCCTGCCGGGCGTACGTCTCAATGGTTGCGCCGCTCAACGCATTCCGCACACCTTGAGCCTGACCTTCAGCGAAGGTGAATTCAACAGCGCGGCGTTGAGCCATTCGATTGCCTTTTCCGCGACCTCGGCCTGCAACTCGGCCAGTAACACGCCATCCCACGTGTTGTTGGCGCTGGGGCATGACGCGCACCTGGCCGGTCGCACCATTCGACTGAGCCTCGGCCGCTTCACCACCGCCGAAGATATCGATAAGGCCGTGCAACTGATCAAGACCGCCTGCGCCAGTGCTCCGGCATTCTGGGCGACCGGGCTTTAAACGAGCCGACCTCTCGGCTACGAACAATAACGATGAAGTGATTAGCAGGAGACATGATGAGTACCCAGACCTCGACCGAAGGATCGGTGCCCCAGCGCCTGGCGCAGACCCGTGAACTGATGCGCCGTGAAGGCATTCATGCGCTGTTGGTGCCGTCCGCCGACCCGCACTTGTCGGAATACCTGCCGGGTTACTGGCAGGGCCGGCAGTGGTTGTCGGGCTTCCATGGTTCGGTCGGGACGTTGATCGTCACCGCTGATTTCGCCGGTGTCTGGGCCGACAGCCGTTATTGGGAGCAAGCGACCAAGGAGCTCAAGGGCAGCGGCATCGAACTGGTCAAACTGCAACCGGGTCAACCGAGTCCGCTGGACTGGCTGGCCGAGCAAACACCGGAAGGTGGTGTGGTCGCAGTTGACGGTGCGGTGATGGCCGTGGCGTCGGCGCGTACCCTGAGCAGCAAGCTGGAAGCACGCGGTGCGCGCCTGCGTACCGATATCGATCTGCTGCAGGAAGTCTGGAGCGATCGTCCGGGCCTGCCGAATGCACCGATCTATCAGCATCTGCCACCGCAGGCGACGGTCAGCCGTGGCGAGAAACTTGCCAAACTGCGCGAAACTTTGCGGGAGCGCGGGGCCGACTGGCATTTCATCGCCACCCTCGACGACATTGCCTGGCTGTTCAACCTGCGCGGCGGCGATGTGTCGTTCAACCCGGTGTTTGTTTCGTTTGCCTTGATCGATCAGCAGCAGGCGACGTTGTTCGTGGCGCTGAGCAAAGTTGATGGCGAATTGCGCGCAGTGCTGGAACAGGATGGCGTAACGCTGCGTGATTACAGCGAAGTCGCTGATGCCCTGCGTGCCGTTCCGAGTGGCGCGAGCTTGCTGGTCGATCCGGCACGAGTGACCAGCGGTTTACTGGATAATCTCGACAGCGCAGTGAAACTGGTCGAAGGCTTGAACCCGACCACGCTGGCCAAATCGCAGAAAAGTGAAGCCGATGCTCAACACATCCGCCAAGCGATGGAACAGGACGGTGCGGCGCTGTGCGAATTCTTTGCCTGGCTGGAATCTGCGTGGGGCCGCGAACGCATTACCGAACTGACCATCGATGAGAAGCTCACAGCTGCTCGCGAGCGTCGTCCGGATTATGTCTCGCTGAGCTTCAACACGATTGCCGCGTTCAACGCCAATGGCGCCATGCCGCATTACCATGCGACCGAAGAAGAACACGCGGTGATCGAGGGTGACGGCTTGCTGCTGATCGACTCGGGTGGACAGTACCTGGGCGGCACCACGGACATCACGCGGATGGTGCCGGTCGGTACGCCGAGCGAAGAGCAGAAGCGTGATTGCACGCGCGTGCTCAAGGGCGTGATCGCGCTGTCGCGCGCGCAGTTCCCGAAAGGCATTCTCTCGCCGCTGCTGGACGCCATCGCCCGTGCGCCGATCTGGGCCGACAGCGTGGATTACGGCCACGGCACCGGTCACGGCGTTGGCTATTTCCTCAATGTCCATGAAGGCCCGCAGGTGATTGCCTATCAGGCCGCGCCGGCACCGCAGACGGCCATGCAGCCGGGGATGATCACGTCGATCGAGCCGGGTACATATCGTCCGGGCCGTTGGGGTGTGCGTATCGAGAACCTGGCGATGAACCGCGAGGCGGGTAGCAGCGAATTCGGTGAATTCCTCAAGTTTGAAACCTTGACGCTGTGCCCGATCGATACCCGATGCCTGCTGCCGGCGCTGCTGACTGAGGAAGAGAAACAATGGTTCAACACCTACCACACAGAAGTGCGTGAGCGCTTGAGTCCGTTGCTTGAGGGTGCTGCGCTGGAATGGTTGAACACCCGTACTGCCGCCATCTGACTGGTTGCAATTCAGGCGCTGTTACCAGCGCCTGAATGATCGCCTAGCCCTGGCGCAGGGCTTCTTCAACGAAGTCGAGCCGATCCTGGCCGAAGAACAGCTGATTACCGATGAACATGCTCGGTGCGCCGAACACGCCGCGTTTAACCGCCGTTTCGGTGTTCTCCTTAAGCGCTGCTTTGACAGATTCATCGTTGCTCAGCGCCAGAACTTCCTGCGGGTCGAAACCGTGTTCGCTCAGTACAGCGGCGACAGTCGCGGGCTCGTCGAGGCTGCGTCCTTCAACCCACAGCGCCGTGAACAGACAATCGATAAACGCCTCAAAGCGTTCTGGCTGACGCAACTGGATACCCGTGACCGCACGCATCAGCATCAGTGTGTTGATCGGGAAATGCGGATTGAATCTCAGCGGCACCCCGTAGCGTTTCGCGTAGCGATCCAGATCCTGAAACATATACCGACCCTTCGCCGGAATCATTGCCGGTGACGCGTTGCCGGTTGCCTTGAATACGCCACCGAGCAGCATCGGGATGTAAATCAGTTCACTGTTCGTCTCGGCACAAATCTTCGGCAATTGGGTGTAGGCCAGATAGGTGGCAGGGCTGCCAAGGTCGAAATAGAACTCCACGGTTTTAGTCATTTTCGCGTCTCTGTCGTTATTGTTATGGCGTTGGCTTACCAGCGTTCATTCCAGGGGCGCAGATCCAGCTCGAACGTCCAGGCATCCCGCGGCTGACTGTGTAGATACCAGTAGTTCTCGGCGATGTGCTCGGGATTGAGGATGCCATCCTGATCTTTGGTCGCGTACTTTTCCGGAAAACCGTTGCGAATGAAATCGGTGTCGATCGCTCCATCGACCACCACATGGGCGACGTGGATGTTCATCGGTCCGAGTTCCCGCGCCATGCTTTGCGCCAGTGCGCGGATACCGTGCTTGGCACCGGCGAAGGCGGCGAATCCGGAAGCACCGCGAAGTCCGGCGGTAGCACCGGTGAAGAGAATCGTGCCGCGATTGCGCGTGACCATGCGTTTGGCCACTTCACGGGCATTGAGGAAGCCTGAGAAACAGGCCATTTCCCAGATCTTGAAATACTTGCGTGCGGTTTCTTCAAGAATGCTGCACGGCACATTGGCGCCGATATTGAACACAAAAGCTTCGATCGGACCGAGGCGAGTCTCGATGTCTTCAATCAGAGCGATTACGTCTTCTTCTTTGCGCGCATCGCAGGCAAAACCGTGGGCTTCACCGCCTTCAGCCTTGATCGCGTCCACCAGCGGCTGCAATTTGTCGGCGCTGCGTCGGGTGACGCAGGCGATGAATCCTTCTTTGGCAAAACGCTTGGCAATCGCCCCTCCCGTGGCATCGCCAGCGCCAACCACTAATACGACCTTCTTGTTAGTCATGGGTAGATGCCTTTATTAAACGATCGTTAAGTGAACGAACGTTATGCTAGGATCCAGACCACGTCAAGGCAGTCGATTCGAGGGCAAACACATGCGTTACTCCGCCAGTCACAAGTTGGAAACCCGGGAAAAGCTATTGCAGAGCAGCTCGCTGTCAGCAAAGCGTTCGGGGTTTTCCACGGTAGGCGTCGACGGCTTGATGAAGGCTATCGGATTGAGTGGCGCGGCGTTCTACAGTCACTTTTCGTCGAAAGATGCGTTGTTCACTGCCATCGTCGAGCGCGAGTTGGGTCAAAGCCTTGAACGATTGGGCGGGGAGGGCACGCGGGATCGTGAGCGACTGGAGCGCTGTCTCAAGCACTACCTGAGCATGGCTCACGTAGAGCAACCTGAGGCCGGTTGCGCGTTGCCGGCGTTGGGCGCAGAAATTGCTCGATCGGATGTTCGGGTGCGCGAGCAGGCCGAGCTGTGGATTTGCCGGCTTCAGGAGCGTTGGGCACAGATACTTGAGAGCGAGACCCTGGCGTGGTCGGTGCTGTCGCAATGCGTTGGGGCATTGGTGGTGGCGCGCATGTTGGCCACGCCGGACGTTCAGCAAGCGGTGCTGAAGTCCAGCCATGAAGAAATTGGCCGGCAGATTGCCG
>NZ_CP162761.1:0-2395000 GCF_054668355.1 Pseudomonas sp. S2_E02 | reverse complement strand
AGGTCCCAAAGTTATGGTTAAGTGGGAAACGATGTGGGAAGGCTTAGACAGCTAGGAGGTTGGCTTAGAAGCAGCCACCCTTTAAAGAAAGCGTAATAGCTCACTAGTCGAGTCGGCCTGCGCGGAAGATGTAACGGGGCTCAAACCATACACCGAAGCTACGGGTATCACCTTCGGGTGATGCGGTAGAGGAGCGTTCTGTAAGCCTGTGAAGGTGAGTTGAGAAGCTTGCTGGAGGTATCAGAAGTGCGAATGCTGACATGAGTAACGACAATGGGTGTGAAAAACACCCACGCCGAAAGACCAAGGTTTCCTGCGCAACGTTAATCGACGCAGGGTTAGTCGGTCCCTAAGGCGAGGCTGAAAAGCGTAGTCGATGGAAAACAGGTTAATATTCCTGTACTTCTGGTTATTGCGATGGAGGGACGGAGAAGGCTAGGCCAGCTTGGCGTTGGTTGTCCAAGTTTAAGGTGGTAGGCTGAGATCTTAGGTAAATCCGGGATCTTAAGGCCGAGAGCTGATGACGAGTGTTCTTTTAGAACACGAAGTGGTTGATGCCATGCTTCCAAGAAAAGCTTCTAAGCTTCAGGTAACCAGGAACCGTACCCCAAACCGACACAGGTGGTTGGGTAGAGAATACCAAGGCGCTTGAGAGAACTCGGGTGAAGGAACTAGGCAAAATGGCACCGTAACTTCGGGAGAAGGTGCGCCGGTGAGGGTGAAGGACTTGCTCCGTAAGCTCATGCCGGTCGAAGATACCAGGCCGCTGCGACTGTTTATTAAAAACACAGCACTCTGCAAACACGAAAGTGGACGTATAGGGTGTGACGCCTGCCCGGTGCCGGAAGGTTAATTGATGGGGTTAGCTAACGCGAAGCTCTTGATCGAAGCCCCGGTAAACGGCGGCCGTAACTATAACGGTCCTAAGGTAGCGAAATTCCTTGTCGGGTAAGTTCCGACCTGCACGAATGGCGTAACGATGGCGGCGCTGTCTCCACCCGAGACTCAGTGAAATTGAAATCGCTGTGAAGATGCAGTGTATCCGCGGCTAGACGGAAAGACCCCGTGAACCTTTACTATAGCTTTGCACTGGACTTTGAATTTGCTTGTGTAGGATAGGTGGGAGGCTTTGAAGCGTGGACGCCAGTTCGCGTGGAGCCATCCTTGAAATACCACCCTGGCAACTTTGAGGTTCTAACTCAGGTCCGTTATCCGGATCGAGGACAGTGTATGGTGGGTAGTTTGACTGGGGCGGTCTCCTCCTAAAGAGTAACGGAGGAGTACGAAGGTGCGCTCAGACCGGTCGGAAATCGGTCGTAGAGTATAAAGGCAAAAGCGCGCTTGACTGCGAGACAGACACGTCGAGCAGGTACGAAAGTAGGTCTTAGTGATCCGGTGGTTCTGTATGGAAGGGCCATCGCTCAACGGATAAAAGGTACTCCGGGGATAACAGGCTGATACCGCCCAAGAGTTCATATCGACGGCGGTGTTTGGCACCTCGATGTCGGCTCATCACATCCTGGGGCTGAAGCCGGTCCCAAGGGTATGGCTGTTCGCCATTTAAAGTGGTACGCGAGCTGGGTTTAGAACGTCGTGAGACAGTTCGGTCCCTATCTGCCGTGGACGTTTGAGATTTGAGAGGGGCTGCTCCTAGTACGAGAGGACCGGAGTGGACGAACCTCTGGTGTTCCGGTTGTCACGCCAGTGGCATTGCCGGGTAGCTATGTTCGGGAAAGATAACCGCTGAAAGCATCTAAGCGGGAAACTTGCCTCAAGATGAGATCTCACTGGAACCTTGAGTTCCCTGAAGGGCCGTCGAAGACTACGACGTTGATAGGTTGGGTGTGTAAGCGCTGTGAGGCGTTGAGCTAACCAATACTAATTGCCCGTGAGGCTTGACCATATAACACCCAAGCAATTTGCGTCGAAGAGACCAGATTGCGGTGTGTGAAGACGAAACGAACCGAAAGTTCGATGTTCACAAAACACCGAAAGCTGTCACATACCCAATTTGCTGAAGCGAGGCCATCTGGTCACGAGTCAGTACCCGAATTTCTTGACGACCATAGAGCGTTGGAACCACCTGATCCCATCCCGAACTCAGCAGTGAAACGATGCATCGCCGATGGTAGTGTGGGGTTTCCCCATGTGAGAGTAGGTCATCGTCAAGATTAAATTCCGAAACCCCAATTGCGAAAGCAGTTGGGGTTTTGTTTTGCCCGCAGGAAAGTTTTCACAAGACAACGCTGTCCCAGCCGTCGCAAGAAATGGCCATTGGGGAAATTCCTTCTGAAATGACCGGGCAGTTTTTGGTATGGTGCAGCTCGTTTTTTTTAACGGACTGATGTCATGCCCACGGATCGGTACTCATTTATGTCGAAGAGTTGCTGTAGAAATGCCTGAACCGATCCCGATCAAAGACCACGAAAAAGAGACGCGCCTGGTCAACAAACGTTTGATCGCCTGCGCCTTGTTCGTTTTCGCCATCAGCTGCGCCCTTGTCGTGCGCCTGTACATCCTCCAGGTGGTGGAGTTCGACTACCACTCCACGATCTCCGAAAACAACCGCGTCCACGTATTGCCGATCCCGCCGACACGCGGCTTGATCTACGACCGCAACGGCGTCTTGCTCGCCGATAACCGCCCCAGTTTCAACCTGACTATCACCCGCGAGCGCGCCACCGACGTCAATCAAGAACTGGACGAGGTCATCAACCTCCTGCACTTGCCTGCAGAAGATCGTACAGTCTTCGATAAAGCCATGAAGCAGTCCCGTCACCCGTTTACGCCGGTCACGCTGTTCTATGAGCTGACGGAAGAGCAAATTGCTGTATTGGCCGTCAATGAGTTCCGCCTCCCGGGCCTCGATGTCGAACCCCAGTTCGTCCGGCATTACCCGCTCGGCGCGCATTTCGCCCACTCGATCGGCTACGTCGGGCGGATCAATGAAAAAGAGTCGAAGAGCCTCGACTCGGTCGAATATCGCGGTACGCAATCCATCGGCAAAACCGGCATCGAACGCTTCTACGAGGCGCAACTACACGGCCACGTCGGTTACGAAGAAGTGGAGACCAACGCTCAAGGTCGCGTACTGCGTGTGCTCAAACATACCGACCCGGTCCCGGGCCAGAACATCGTCCTGAGCCTCGACATCAAACTGCAGGAAGCCGCCGAAGCCGCGCTGGGTGATCGTCGTGGTTCAGTGGTAGCGCTCGATCCGTCGACGGGCGAGGTATTGGCCATGGTCAGCAATCCGAGCTTCGATCCGAATCTGTTCGTCACCGGTATCAGCTCCAAGGAATACTCGGCACTGCGAGATTCGATCGACAGGCCGCTGTTCAACCGTGTGCTGCGCGGGCTCTACGCACCGGGCTCGACGATCAAGCCAGAAGTGGCAATCGCCGGCCTCGACGCCGGCGTCGTGACACCGCAGACGCGCGTCTTCGACCCCGGTTATTACCAACTCCCGGACTTCGATCACAAGTACCGCAACTGGAACCACAGTGGCGACGGCTGGGTGGACATGGACGCGGCGATCATGCGTTCCAATGACACCTATTTCTACGACCTTGCGCATAAGCTCGGCATCGATCGCCTGCACGATTACATGGCAATGTTCGGCTTGGGTGAGAAGGTCTCGCTGGACATGTTTGAAGAGTCGCCCGGCCTGATGCCATCGCAAGCGTGGAAGCGCGCGACCCGCCGTCAAGCCTGGTTCCCGGGCGAAACGGTCATCCTTGGCATCGGCCAGGGCTATATGCAGGTCACACCGCTGCAACTGGCTCAGGCCACGGCATTGATCGCCAACAAAGGTGTCTGGAACCGGCCGCACCTGGCCAAGACCGTCGACGGTGTCGCTCCTGTCGACGAACATCCGATGCCGAACATCCTGCTCAAGGATCCGCGAGACTGGGAGCAGGTCAATCACGGCATGCAGATGGTCATGCACGATGCGCGAGGCATTGCTCGTGCGGCCGCGGCCGGTGCGCAATATCGCATCGCTGGCAAGAGTGGTACCGCGCAAGTGGTGGCGATCAAGCAGGGCGAGCGCTACAACCGCGAGAAAACCCTGGAGCGCCACCGCGATAACGCCTTGTTCGTTGGCTTTGCGCCGGCCGAGCATCCGAAGATTGCGATTTCGGTGATGATCGAGAACGGCGAGGCCGGTGGTCGTGTTGCCGGCCCTGTGGTGCGGCAGATCATGGACGCCTGGCTGCTTGATCAGGACGGTCATCTCAAGCCGCAATACGCCGCGCCGACGAAAGCGCCGGGTGACCCGCACGTTTAACCTTCAACAGTTCACAATAGCGGCTCATGCAAGCTGAGCCGTTACTGTGATCTGTCTTGCAAAGCCTATTTGCAGCGGTAACCCTCGGGCATCGTGACGGTGTAGTTGCGCTGCACGCGATCCTCGAAGTTCAGGTTCTGCAAGCCCTGTTCTACCAGAAAGGCTTCAACCTTGGTGGATTGGCAGTCTTCGTTATAGGACGACGCGCGAAGCAGGTAGACCGGGCGCTTGCTGACTTCGTCGCGGGCAGTGGCAACGAAGGTGCTGAGCGTGGTGTAACCGGTGCGCTCCGAGGTCCCTACCGGTCCATAGGTGGTGTTCGGTTTACTTGTACAGGTCAGTCGGTCGTCTTTTTTCTTGCTGGTCTTGCACACGGTAGAGGTGCTGGTCGGCACTTGCCCATAGTCGGTGGCGGTATAGCGGTAAGTCACCTGTCGACTGCCAATATCGAGGCTGACAGTCATTTTTATCGGCGCGTGGTTCTTTGGCAGACTGGCGTCGGTATAGACCTCCTGGAAACCCCTGTCTTTCAGCGCGTTAACCATGTCGCGAAGATAATAGCGGGCATTAAGAGCGTTTTCGTCGCTGCCACTCGCAGACGTCACCAGCACAGTCGCCTTTCGGTCAAAATGATAGTCCGGATCGGGTGTGGCATTTAGCGCGACGTCCATTTGCGTGGCGCAGCCGCTGATCAACGCTGTCAGTAAAAACAGCGCGCAAAGTAAAAACCGGGTCATGAGAAAGCCGCCTTACAAACTAAGGATTGAATAAGAGTTAAACGGTGTGGACTGGCGACAATTAACTTGCACGCCTGCGCAAGGCTCAGTCTTTCTGGTATTCCAGCAAATCGCCTGGCTGGCAATCGAGTGCTGCGCAGAGCTTGTCCAGGGTGGCCATCTTCACGCCCTTGACCTTGCCATTCTTCAGTAATGACAGATTGGCCTCGGTGATGCCCAGCAGGCTGGCCAACTCTTTCGAGCGAATTTTTTGCGTGGCCATGACAACGTCAAGGCGGACGATAATGGTCATTGTATTGTTCTATATGTATTGGCTTTGCTCATCGCTGAGTACTTTTGCATCGCGCATGATAATTGAAAACAAACAGAGCAATACGCCTTTGACAATCTCGTAGGCAGAAGTGGAAGACAGGCCGATCGAGAACTGAAAAATACGATCCCCTGGCGGCAGATCAATAGACAGGGCCAAACCTTGCAAGGTCTCTATCAGGGGGTAGGCGGCCGGAGAAATGATGCACAGAATCCCCACTCGCCATAACACCTTGATGTTGCGCTCGGTCCAGGTTTCGCCGCGGGACAAGCGCAGGAAAAACAACCCTGTCAGCCAGAGCACGTAGGTCGAAAGCAGGACGGGCAGGAAATCCAAAACGACGAGCAGCGCAGTGACCAGTGGCGAGAGCCATGTATTGGGGGCAAGCAGGGCACCTTCGACAAACGGGTCAAGTAATTGCGGCGAGTTTTCGGCGAAGGCGTAGAGCAGAGCCGCGAGCATTTCATCCGTTTGGAAGAACCAGATCGAAGCGTTGCCACCGACCTCGGTCACCGCTAAGACCCAGACAAGAATCGCTGCCAGTAATCCCACCCAATGCATGCGCTGCAGTGCCAATCCGTTGTTACGAGTACTCATGAAAAATCCTTGCGGTGTCATTGGGAATGACTAATTTTCGATGTTAAATTATCGAATGGCAATAATAAATTGTTCTTGTTTTGTGAAGGGCGTTGTTGGCATCGGACGCAGTGGTCATAGAGTGAACCTCAGTTCAATCGATTTTCGGGGATTTCTATGTCGATAGATTTTCGAGTTCGAAGCAAGTCGAGAGCAGGGGAGGGCCGCGACCTACGCGGTGGCCGCTGATATCGATGACGGGTTCTGCGAATGATTGGAGCGGGGGGCATGCGCCACAAGCATGCTTCAGTCCCCGCTCTAACCGGTCTTACTTGATCTCGGTAATGAAGTTTTCCCGCGAGCGCCGAACCTTTTTCAAGTTGACCAACCACTCTCCCTCAGTGGCTCTATGCCCTAGCGGCAGAATCACTACACTGCGGAAGTTGCGGGCCGTGAGTCCGAGGATTTCATCGATGGCTGCCGGGTCGAAACCTTAGGTCTGATCAGTGTGCTCGTCATCAAATTCCGTAAAGGTGAAAGATGTTCTCCGCCCCCACATTTGAAATGCATTCCAATGTGGGAGCGAGCCTGCTCGCGAAGGATCCTCAAAGCCGCCGCAAAAAAATCAGGCCCCAGGCACCGGGCAGCTCATGTCACCTTCTTCACACTTCAAATACTGTTTCAGCGACTCAACCCGCAGCTTGGTCACCCCCGTCAGACAACTGCTGTAAACCCACGGATAAACGCTCCCGCCAGTAACTCTTGACGATGAAAACTTGCACTCGGCATCCCGAAACCCGAGCCACGCCCGCTGCGCGCTGACCAACAGCTTCTTGCCATCCGGGTTGTCCTTCAATCGCCCGATGATCTGTTGATACACGGTGTTCAACTCTTTGTCCGCCGCTTTGAAATCCTGCCCGGCGCACTGATTCATCGTCGCCTGATCGCTGGCATTGGCGCAGTCGACGGCGGCGTGGGCGAGGGGAGTGAACAGAAAGGGGGTGAGGGCCAGAAGCAGGCGTGGGGACATGGTCAAGTCTCGCTGTATCGAAGATAAGTGCCGAGCAGTGTAGCGGCTGCTTCGCACTTATTCAGGCAGGCGCATTCGGGAGGCGTCGAGCAAACGGTCGGCGATGGCCGCAATCTCTTCACCATCGTGCAGCCTTTCCAGCCAATGTGCAGGAATGCCCCGCACGCCGTAATAGGCGCCGGCCAACTGACCGGTGATCGCGGCGGTGGTATCGGCGTCATCACCCAGGTTGGCCGCTCGCAAAATGGCCGCTTCGAAGCTGTCCGTCTGGTGAAAGCACCACAGCGCCGCTTCCAGGGACTGCACGCTGTAGCCATTGCCTTTGATGTCCGTCTCGGACTGAACGAGGTATTCGCCACGCGCAATGGCGACGACCTTGGGTTGCGAGAAGCTGGCGGAAGGCAACTGACGCAGCTCTGCTTTGCTTGCGCCTTCAAGCGCTCTGGCAGTCAACCCGGCCAACAATTGGCAGCATTCGATGGCTTCAGGTGCTGCGTGGGTGGTTCGCGAACTGTCGGCGGCAAAGCTCTGGATTTTCCGGGCATCGGGAAAATAGAACAGCACCACCGGCACCAGACGCATCAGCGAACCGTTGCCGGCGCTGTACGGGTCGGTCGAGCCGGCGAAGGGATCAGCGGTTTGTTGATACTGCGCGAGCGCCTGGCTGACGGTCATGCCGACATCGAAACATTCACCGGTCGAACTGAGGTAACCCCATTGCCACCAGTTGAGGTAGCGGCCCATCTGATCGGCAGCGTTGAATCCATTCTTGTTCAGCAGGCTTTCTGCCAGACAGAGGGCCATGGAAGTGTCATCGGTCCACTGCCCTGGCTTGAGGTGGAACGGGCCACCGCCGACCATATCGGTCAATGGTGGGAATGATCCCCGTGGTTTGAACTCAACCGTAGTACCGACAGCGTCGCCGCACGCAAGACCGAGCAGGGCTCCGCGGTAACGTTCAGCGAGGGATGGCGGCATGATTCGTCCTTGTAGATTCAAATTCGCTGGAGAAGGTAACAGTTTCGTTGGGCAGAGGGTGCCTGGATCCATCACAGCAACGGTCAAAAAGTGCAGCTTGATGTGTCCTTGCCGATGAATGACTGCACCGCCTTGATACAACTTCACATTGGACATGTGGTCATACAGGCCTAGTGTTCAAAACAGGAGGTGACGTATGAAACCAGTACCCAATAGTTTCGAACGCAAAATCACGCTCAAGGCGCCGCGTTCGCATGTCTGGCGTGCATTGGTCGATGCCGAGGCGTTTGGCCAGTGGTTTGGGGTGGCGCTGGAGGGCAGGCGTTTTATTGCCGGTGAATGGACGCAAGGGCAGGTCACGTATCCGGGTTATGAACACGTGTTGTGGAACGTGCTGATCGAGCGGGTCGAGCCGCAGCAGTTGTTTTCGTTTCGCTGGCATCCGTATGCGGTCAATCCGAAGATCGACTACTCCCAGGAGCCGACTACGCTGGTCAGGTTCGAGCTGGAAGACTTCGAGAGCGGTACGTTGCTGAAAGTGTCCGAATCCGGCTTCGCGCACATTCCTGACATTCGCCAGAAAGAGGCGTATTACATGGACAGCCGTGGCTGGGAGGAGCAGTTGAGCCGGCTCGAACAGTTTCTTGCCGAGAGCGCCAAGGCCCGCGAGCGTGACGGTGGCTGAGACCTTCGAATCTTGCCTGAACGACAGCGACAGCCGGCCATGTGCACGGTGGTGCTGGAAACAGGCCCCAGGACAGCTGAACGTCGCGTAGATCGTGGCTTCCATGCTTGCTGCCTGACACGGCTAGGGGTTTTCGGAAGGGTTGCTATGGCGAATGTCCTACACGCGCTGGTAGCTTTTACGACTATTGGCGATTGGATCCACCGCGTAATCTACACACATCAACTGAGACACAGGGAGTGTTTCAGGATCAAGGATGATCGACCATTTGCAAGGATCGCTGCCGACAGGGAGTCGATAATGGTCTTGGGAAAAACCCGCTTCGGCGGGTTTTTTTTCGCCTGTATGTAGGAGCTGCCGCAGGCTGCGATCTTTTGACTTTGGCTTTTAAAAAGCAAGATCAAAAGATCGCAGCCTGCGGCAGCTCCTACTTTGGTTTGTGCGTTACGAGGCGATCAATTGGCGCAGGACGTAATGCAGGATCCCGCCCGATTTGAAGTACTCCACCTCATTCAACGTATCGATCCGGCACAACACCTCGATCTTCTCCTGGCGCCCGTCCTCACGGGTGATCAGCAGCGGCAGATTCATCCGCGGTGTCAGCTCGACGCCGGTCAGACCCTGGATTTCAAAGGTTTCCTTGCCGGTGAGATTGAGGCTCTTGCGGTTCTGATCAAGCTTGAACTGCAGCGGCAACACGCCCATGCCCACCAGATTGGAACGGTGAATTCGCTCGAAGCTTTCCGCGATCACCGCTTTGACCCCCAGCAGATTGGTGCCTTTGGCCGCCCAGTCACGGCTAGAGCCGGTGCCGTATTCCTGTCCTGCAACCACCACCAGCGGCGTTCCCGAAGCCTGATACTTCATCGCCGCGTCGTAGATCGCCAGTTTTTCGCCGGTCGGAATGTAGATCGTGTTGCCACCTTCTTCACCGCCGAGCATTTCGTTGCGAATACGGATGTTGGCGAAGGTGCCGCGCATCATCACTTCATGGTTGCCACGCCGTGAGCCGTAGGAGTTGAAGTCTCGTGGCTCCACGCCTTTTTCGCGCAAATAACGCCCGGCCGGGCTGTCGGCCTTGATGTTGCCGGCGGGGGAGATATGGTCGGTGGTCACCGAATCACCCAGCAGGGCCAGCACCCGTGCACCTTTGACATCCTTGATTTCAGGCAACGGGCCGGAAATGTCGTCGAAAAATGGCGGATGCTGGATGTAAGTCGAATCGTCCTGCCACACATACGTCGCCGCTTGCGGCACTTCGATGGCTTGCCACTGTTCATCACCGGCGAACACTTCGGCGTATTCCTTATGGAACATTGCCGTACTGACCTGATTGACCGCGTCGGCGATCTCTTTGCTGGTCGGCCAGATATCGCGCAGGTACACCGGATTGCCTTGCTGATCTTCGCCCAGCGGTTCGCTGCTGATGTCGCTGCGCACGCTGCCGGCCAGGGCATAGGCGACCACCAGCGGCGGTGAGGCCAGCCAGTTGGTTTTCACCAATGGATGCACGCGGCCTTCGAAGTTGCGGTTGCCGGAGAGCACGGAGGCGACGGTGAGGTCAGCTTTCTGGATGGCTTTCTCGATCGGCTCCGGCAGTGGCCCGGAGTTGCCGATGCAAGTGGTGCAGCCATAGCCGACCAGGGAAAAGCCGAGCTGATCGAGGTATTGCGTCAACCCCGCAGCCTTGTAGTAGTCGGTGACCACTTTCGAACCCGGTGCCAGCGAACTCTTCACCCAAGGTTTGCGGGTCAGACCTTTTTCCACCGCTTTTTTCGCCAGCAGGCCGGCGGCCATCATCACGCTCGGGTTCGAGGTGTTGGTGCAGGACGTGATCGCGGCGATGACCACGGCGCCGTTTTTCAGGCGATAAGTGTGGCCTTCATATTCATATTCGGTTTCGCCGACCAGATCGGCATTGCCCACCGCGACACCGCCACCGCCTTCACTTTCCAGACGTCCTTCTTCTTTACTGGTGGGTTTGAATTGCAGATCCATGAAGTCGCTGAACGCTTGTGCGACATTCGGCAGCGAAACGCGATCCTGCGGGCGTTTTGGCCCTGCGAGGCTTGCTTCGACGCTGCCCATGTCCAACGCCAGGCTGTCGGTGAACACCGGCTCTTGACCGGGCAGACGCCACAGGCCTTGAGCCTTGGTGTACGCCTCGACCAGTTTCACCACTTCCGGTGGCCGCCCGGACAGGCGCAGGTATTCCAGCGTTACGTCGTCAACGGGGAAGAAACCGCACGTCGCGCCATATTCCGGGGCCATGTTGGCGATGGTCGCGCGGTCGGCCAGCGGCAGGTCGGCGAGGCCGTCACCGTAGAACTCGACGAACTTGCCGACCACACCTTTCTTGCGCAGCATTTGCGTGACGGTCAGCACCAGGTCGGTGGCCGTGATGCCTTCCTTGAGCTTGCCGGTCAGTTTGAAACCGATCACTTCCGGAATCAGCATCGACACCGGTTGCCCGAGCATCGCCGCTTCGGCTTCGATCCCGCCGACGCCCCAGCCGAGTACGCCGAGACCATTGATCATGGTGGTGTGCGAGTCGGTGCCGACCAACGTGTCGGGGAACGCGTAGGTGCGGCCGTCCTCATCCTTGGTCCACACGGTGCGGCCGAGGTATTCGAGGTTGACCTGGTGACAGATACCGGTACCCGGCGGCACCACGCTGAAATTGTCGAAAGCGCTCTGGCCCCAACGCAGGAAGGCGTAACGTTCGCCATTGCGCTGCATTTCGATGTCAACGTTCTGCTCGAACGCGCTGGCGGTGGCGAACTTGTCGACCATCACCGAGTGGTCGATCACCAGATCCACCGGCGACAACGGATTGATTCGCTGCGGATCGCCACCGGCCTTGGCCATCGCCGCACGCATGGCGGCAAGGTCGACCACGGCGGGCACGCCGGTAAAGTCCTGCATCAACACCCGGGCAGGGCGGTATTGAATCTCGCGGTCGGAGCGGCGCTCCTTGAGCCAGGCGGCAATTGCCTTGAGGTCGGCGCCGGTGACCGTTTTTTCATCTTCCCAGCGCAGCAGGTTTTCCAGCAGGACTTTCAGCGACATGGGCAGCTTGTCGAGGTCGCCCAGGCTTTTGGCGGCATCCGGCAAACTGAAATAGTGGTAGGTCTTGTCATCGATTTGCAGGGTTTTGAGCGTTTTCAGACTATCGAGGGACGGCATTACGATCACTCCTTTGAATCCGCACGGCTACGGATTGAGGGGACGAATAGAGCTTTAAACCTAGCCCTGTTTTAGGTAGCTGGCTAATAACTGGACTCTATGAGCGGAACCAAGGTTCCGACATCGGCTATCATGCGCCGGTTTTCGTGACAGGCTTTGCTTCAACGCAAGGCCTGAGCATCGCGCGGCGGCCGAATGATCGCCCGCTGCCCAGGAGTAAGAATGAACACCCTATTCATGCATTGCCGGCCAGGCTTCGAAGGCGAAGTCTGTTCGGAGATTTCCGACCTCGCCGCGCAACTCAACGTGGCCGGCTACGCCAAGGCCAAAGCGGCTACCGCCTGCGCCGAGTTTGTCTGCACCGAAGAAGACGGCGCCGAGCGCCTGATGCGCGGTCAGCGTTTCGCTGAATTGATCTTCCCGCGCCAGTGGGCGCGCGGGGTTTTCATCGATTTGCCGGAAACCGACCGCATCAGCGTGATCCTCGCGCACATGGCCGGATTCCCGGTGTGCGGCAGCCTGTGGCTGGAAGTCGTCGACACCAACGACGGCAAGGAACTGTCGAATTTCTGCAAGAAATTCGAAGGCCCGCTGCGCAAGGCCCTGACCGGCGCCGGCAAACTGGTGGATGACGCCAGCAAACCGCGTCTGCTGCTGACCTTCAAGAGCGGTCGTGAAGTGTTTCTCGGCATGGCCGATGCCGGCAATTCGGCGATGTGGCCGATGGGCATTCCGCGGCTGAAGTTCCCGCGTGAAGCACCGAGCCGTTCGACGCTGAAGCTGGAAGAGGCATGGCACCACTTTATCCCGCGTGATCAGTGGGAGGATCGTCTGCACAGCGACATGACCGGCGTTGACCTCGGCGCCGCGCCGGGCGGCTGGACCTGGCAACTGGTCAATCGCGGCATGCTGGTGACCGCGATCGACAACGGCCCGATGGCTGAAAGTCTGATGGATACCGGACTGGTTCAGCATTTGATGGCAGACGGTTTCACCTTCAAGCCCAAGCAACCGGTGGACTGGATGGTCTGCGACATCGTCGAGAAGCCGGCGCGCAATGCCGCGATGCTGGAAGAGTGGATCGGCGAGGGGCATTGCCGCGAGGCGGTGGTCAATCTGAAACTGCCGATGAAGCAGCGTTACGCCGAGGTGAAGCGTTTGCTCGAACGCATTGCCGATGGTTTCAAGGCACGCGGGATCAAGGTCGATATCGGCTGCAAACAGCTGTATCACGACCGCGAAGAAGTGACCTGCCATTTGCGCCGTCACGACACCAAGAAAGCCAAATCCCGCTGACACAACACATAACCCCTGTAGGAGTGAGCCTGCTCGCGAAAGCGCTGCGTCATTCAGCATTGATGTTGGCTGACACTACGCCATCGCGAGCAGGCTCACTCCTACAGGGGTGTGGCGTAACGCCACAGATGACCGAATACCCGGCAATGCGCGACAATGCCGGCCAGTTTCAGGAGTGAATCATGAGTGAAATGATCGATACCCCGGTCGACGGCACCCTCGACGCCACCGGCCTCAATTGCCCGGAGCCGGTGATGATGCTGCATCAACACATTCGTGATCTGGCGCCCGGCGGCCTGCTCAAAGTGATCGCCACCGACCCGTCGACCAAACGCGATATCCCCAAGTTCTGCGTGTTTCTCGACCATGAACTGGTGAGCCAGCACGAAGAGGCCGGTACTTATCTGTACTGGATCCGCAAAAAGTCCTGATCAAAGGCAAAAAAAAGACCTGCATCTGCAGGTCTTTTTTTATGGGCGATCAACCCGCCGAGCGACTGATCCGAATACGCTTGCGCGCACTGCGCGTCAGGCGAATCGACAGCATCAACGCCGCACAGCTCAAGCCCACGATCAAACCCTGCCACAAACCACTCGGGCCGCGTGGCTCGCCGAGCCAGTCGGTCAGACCAAGGGCGTAACCCACCGGCAAACCAATGCCCCAGTAGGCGAACAGGGTCAGGATCATGGTCACGCGCGTGTCCTGATAGCCACGCAGCGCGCCGGCGGCGGTGACCTGGATCGCGTCGGAAAACTGGAACAGCGCCGAATACACAATCAGCATCGCCGCGATGTGAATCACCGTCGGGTCAGCGGTGTAGATTGCCGCAATCGGCTCGCGCAGCAACAGCATCATGCTCGCCGACAGGCAGGCGTACGCCAGCGCGGTGCCCATGCCGACACCGGCAGCAAACCGCGCCTCGCGTGGTTCTTCGCGGCCCAGCGCCTGACCGACACGCACGGTAACGGCCATGCCCAGCGAATACGGAATCATGAACACCAACGAACTGACGTTCAGCGCAATCTGGTGCCCGGCCACTACAGTGGCGCCGAGGCTGCCGATCAGCAGGGCGATCACGGCAAAAATGCTCGACTCGGCAAACACGGCGATACCGATTGGCAGACCAATCGCCAGCAGACGCTTGATCACTGTCCATTGTGGCCAGTCGAAACGGCTGAAGATTTCGCTCGAACGATAGGCCGGTGCCCAGCGCTCATAACCGGCCAGCCCCAGCGCCATCACCCACATCACGATGGCCGTGGCCCAACCGCAACCGACGCCGCCCATCGCCGGCACACCGAAATGGCCATAGATGAAGATGTAGTTCAGCGGAATGTTCAGCGCCAGACCGCACAGGCCCAGCACCATGGCAGGACGCGTACGGCCGATGCCGTCACTGGTGCAGCGCAGCACGTGATAGAAAGCCACCGCCGGCAGACCACTGGCGATGCCGTGCAGGTATTGCATGCACGGGCCGATCAACTCGGGATCGACCTTCATCAGGTGCAGCACCGGCTCGGCGGCTACCAGCATGGCGGTGGCGATCAGTCCGACCACCAGCGCCAGCCACAACGCCTGACGGACGATAGGGCCGATTTCGCTGTGGGTACCGGCGCCGAAGCGCTGAGCGACTTTCGGCGTGGTTGCCAGCAGAGTGCCGGTCATCAGCAGAAACACCGGCACCCAGATCGAGTTGCCCAGCGCCACCGCTGCCAGATCCTTTGGCCCGACGCGGCCAGCCATCACCGCGTCGACGAAGCCCATGGCCGTAGTCGCCAGTTGCGCGATGATGATCGGCAATGCCAGGGCGAGCAGGTTCTTGAACTCCAGGCGAATCCGCGCGGGGCGAGTGAGGGAGACGGCGACAGGTTGATCAGTTACAGAATTCACGGGAAAAACGTCCACAGCTGTTGATGCGCAAGGCGCCGCATTCTACGCCGCTGACGCCTTGGTCAGGAAAAATCCTCTGTTGCGGATTTGTAAGCGCAAAGCCCGCTGGCCCGGCGAACGATCTGCACCTAAACTGCCGATCCGCCTAAGGAGCCCGCCATGCTGATTGTTGCCGACGAAAATATCCCGCTGCTCGATGCCTTTTTTGCCGGTTTCGGCGAGATCCGCCGGGTGCCGGGCCGTTCCATCGACCGTGCGACGGTCGCGCAGGCCGACGTGTTACTCGTGCGCTCGGTGACCAACGTCAACCGCACGTTGCTTGAGGGCAGCAAGGTGCGCTTTGTCGGTACCTGCACGATCGGCACCGATCATCTGGATCTCGACTACTTCAATGAGGCCGGCATCACCTGGTCGAGTGCACCCGGCTGCAATGCCCGAGGCGTGGTCGATTATGTGCTGGGCAGTCTGATGACCCTCGCCGAAATCGAAGGTGTCGATCTCACTCAGCGGACTTATGGTGTCGTCGGCGCCGGTGAGGTGGGAGGGCGTCTGATCAAGGTTCTGAAAGGGTTGGGCTGGAACGTCAAAGTCTGCGATCCGCCGCGTCAGGCTGCCGAGGGCGGCGATTACGTGAGCCTTGAGCAAATCATTGAGCAGTGTGACGTAATCAGTCTGCACACACCGCTGACACGCAGCGGCGTTGGTGCGACCTGGCATCTGTTCGATCAGCAGCGTCTGCAGCAGCTCAAGCCCGGTGCATGGCTGATCAACGCGGCGCGTGGTCCGGTGGTGGATAACGCCGCGCTGCGCGAAGTGCTGCTGGAGCGTGAAGACCTGCAAGCCGTTCTCGATGTCTGGGAGGCCGAGCCTGAGGTTGATGTTGCATTGGCCGAACTTTGCGTACTGGCCACTCCGCACATTGCCGGTTACAGCCTTGATGGCAAACAGCGCGGAACGGCGCAGATCTATCAGGCTTACTGCCAATTCATCGGCCAGCCAGCAAGCATTCAACTCAGTGAGCTGCTACCGGCGCCGTGGTTGTCGCAAGTGACCTTGCATGGCGACAGCGATCCGGCTTGGGCGCTGGCGATGTTGTGCCGAGGCGTGTACGACCCGCGCCGTGATGATGCGGATTTTCGCCGCAGCCTTGTAGGTAATGTTGGCGAGCAGCGGGTGGCGTTCGATGTGTTGCGTAAACAGTATCCGGTGCGGCGCGAGATTGAAGGGCTGAAGGTGCGGATTGAAGGGGATTCGCCGGCGTTGGCGAAGATCGTCGCGGCGCTGGGGGCGGTGACGCTCTAGAAACCGGGTCGGCCCTTTCGCGAGCAGGCTCGCTCCCACAAGGATCTCGCACTCACTGACGATCTCCTGTGGGAGCGAGCCTGCTCGCGAAGGTCTCACCACAAATGCCGGATTTACAGACAGAAAAAACCCGGCCAAAGGGGCCGGGTCAGGAAGACGGTGGCTATATCACTTTTGTTTGGCAGGCTTGACCAATCGCTTGTCCAGTTCGCGGCACGCGTCCTGGATCATGTCTTCGGTGATCGGTACTTCACGCCCATCCTTATCGATAATCGAGCAACCCAGAGGTTGGCCGGGCTTGGTGCGGATCACTTCAATCTTGTCATCGCTGCTGTGTTGCAAGGACATGGCCTGTCTCCTCATCAGGTTGTTTACCCAGATTAAAACCGCCACGTGACCAGGCTGTGACAGCGCCTTTCGATCCGTCATGAGCGGCCATTCCAGTCCAACAGAAATGACCGTTCGTCTCAACCTTGACGTTAGACCGATAGCAACTATGGCCTAGTCTTTGGGGGCATATTTAACCTGACTCATTGTGATTTACAGAGTTCCACCCCAAAGAAGGTTTACGCTAGCCCTTTCATCAACACGGATGTACACCTGAATGACCCCGAAGCTTTCTTCACGACACCGTCGCGCGCTGCGTCTGACCAGTCGATTTCTGGCCCCTTACCGCTGGCAGGTCATCGCTGCGCTGCTGGCATTGATCGTTACGGCCGCCGTCACTTTGTCGATGGGGCAGGGGATCAAACTGTTGGTCGACCGGGGCTTCATGACTCAGTCGCCGCACCAGCTCAACCAGAGCATCGGCATCTTCATGTTGATGGTGCTGGGTCTGGCGGTGGGCACGTTTGCCCGGTTCTACTGGGTGTCGTGGATCGGCGAGCGCTGCGTGGCCGACATCCGCCGCGAGGTGTTCAACCATCTGGTCTATCTGCACCCCGGGTTCTACGAGAACAACCGCAGTTCCGAGATCCAGTCGCGGCTGACGGCCGACACGACGCTGTTGCAATCGGTGATCGGCTCGTCGTTGTCGATGTTCCTGCGCAACCTGTTGATGGTTATCGGTGGCGTCATCCTGCTGTTCGTGACCAATGCGAAACTCACCAGCATTGTGGTGATTGCCTTGCCGTTCGTGGTTGCGCCAATCCTGATTTTCGGCCGGCGCGTGCGCAATCTGTCGCGGCTGAGCCAGGACCGGGTCGCCGATATCGGCAGCTATGTGTCGGAAACCCTCGGCCAGATCAAAACCGTGCAGGCCTACAACCACCAGGTCCAGGATGAGCGGCGTTTCGCGACGACGGTCGAGGACGCGTTTGACACCGCGCGAAAACGCATCTTTCAGCGTTCGTGGATGATCACCATGGTAATCGTGCTGGTGCTCGGCGCCGTGGCGGTGATGTTGTGGGTCGGAGGCATGGACGTGATCGCCGGGCGCATCACCGGGGGTGAACTGGCGGCGTTTGTCTTTTACAGCCTGATCGTCGGCAGTGCGATTGGCACGTTGAGTGAGGTGATCGGCGAACTGCAGCGCGCGGCGGGGGCCGCCGAACGTATCGCTGAACTGCTGGGTTCGGAAAACATCATCCAGCCGCCCGTCAGCGGGTTGATGACCTTGCCGGAGCGCGTGCGGGGTGAATTGCAATTGCAGGACGTGCGTTTTTCCTACCCTTCGCGTCCGGAAAGCTACGCCGTCAACGGTTTGAATCTGACCATTCGCGCTGGCGAGACACTGGCGCTGGTGGGGCCGTCCGGCGCTGGCAAGTCCACCGTGTACGACTTGCTGTTGCGTTTTTATGATCCGCTGGAAGGGCAGATCCTGATTGATGGCGTGCCGTTGACCAGCCTCGATCCGCTGGACCTGCGCCGTCACTTCGCTCTGGTATCACAATCGCCGGCGCTGTTTTTCGGCAGTGTTGAAGAGAATATTCGTTACGGCAATCCCGGGGCGACGCTGGAGCAGGTCAAGGACGCGGCAAAAATTGCTCACGCCCACGACTTTATCGAGAAAATGCCCAACGGTTACCAGACCCATCTCGGCGATGGTGGCCTCGGCCTGTCCGGCGGCCAACGTCAGCGCTTGGCGATCGCCCGGGCGTTGCTGGTCGACGCACCGATCCTGCTGCTGGACGAAGCCACCAGCGCCCTTGATGCGCAGAGCGAACACCTGATTCAGGAAGCCCTGCCGAGCCTGATGCAAAACCGCACCACGCTGGTGATCGCGCATCGACTGGCCACGGTGAAAAACGCTGACCGGATTGCGGTAATGGATCAGGGCAAGCTTGTGGCCATTGGCACCCATCAGGAACTGATTGCCAGCAATCCACTGTATGCGCGGTTGGCGGCTTTGCAGTTCAATGATGGCAAGAGTGCTTCAACGAATCCTGTCACCGATCCTGCCATTCACTAAATAGCCGCTCAGGTTGTGCCCATAAAAAATGCCCGTATCTCGCGATACGGGCATTTTTCTTTAGTCGGCGTCAGTCGGGTGATCACTGATCGTCGAAGTAGCGCTCATGCCAGTCCACCAGCGGCTGCGGCGAGTTGAGCTTCTGGCCGTAGATCACCGAGTACGACAGCACGTTCTGCACATACTGACGGGTTTCGTCGAACGGAATGCTTTCCACCCACACGTCGAAGCTCAGGTGATCGGCGCCGCGCAGCCATTGGCGTACGCGACCAGGACCTGCGTTGTAGGCGGCGGAGGCGAGGACGCGGTTGCCGTTGAACTGGCTGTGCACCTGGCTCAGGTAAGCGGCGCCGAGCTGGATGTTCTTGTCCGGGTCCAGCACTTGCTGCGGCGAGGCCAGCGGAATGCTGAATTTGCGCGCGGTTTCCTTGGCGGTGCCGGGCATCAATTGCATCAGGCCACTGGCGCCGACGCCGGAGCGGGCGTCGTCCATGAAAGCGCTTTCCTGGCGGGTGATGGCAAACACCCAGCTCGAATGCAGGCCACGTACCTTGGCTTCACGCACGAGCGTTTCGCGGTGGGCCATCGGGAAGCGGATATCCAGATCGTCCCAGTACTGCGCCTGACTGATGGTGCGGATCGCCGGGAAATACCATTTCAAGTCGTAAGCGAGTTTCGCCTGGGCAACCATTTCATCGCGATTGAAATGGCGGCTGACGTGATACCACTCGCGACGACCGTCGACGATTTGCCCACGGGCATGGAATTCCAGCGCGCGGCGTACACCCGGCGTGTTGCGCACCTTGTTGATCAGCGCCTGGCTGAGGACCAATGGCTTGTTGTTCAGCGAGTACGGCGATTGCGAGCGGTCGGCGGCAAGGAAACCGTAGAAATCACGTTCGCGCGCAAGGTTTTTGTACAGCGTCTGTGCTTCCGGGTTTTGCGGCTGGGCCAGTTCCAGACTGCGTGCCTGCCAGTAGCGCCAGCGGTTGGTGGTGGCCAGATCCTGCGGCAGACGGCGGGTCAACTGATAGGCGTCGTCCCAGCGCGCCAGACGCAGGAGGAGGCGCAAGCGCCATTCCGAGACGGTGTTGTCGCGCAGCTCCGGGTCGTACTTGGTCATCACGTCCAGCGCACGGCTGTCGAAACGCCGAGCGAGGGTCAGGCCGATCTCCCGGGCGATCGCAACTTTTTCATCGCGGGAGAAATGCATGCTGCTGGCGTAACCGTCGAGCAACGCCATGGCCTTGTCCGGATCCTGACGGGCCAGTCGGCGCAAGCCGAGGCTGACCACATCGGACATCGGTTCATCGGCCGGGGTGAAGCGCGAAGGCTGATTGAGCAACTCCGGTTTTTGCGCCACATCCACCAGCAAACGACCGCGCGGGGCGAGGGTGGTCAGGCCGTTGACCAGACTGTTGGCCAGTGGATAGTTGCGTGCCTGAGCGGCGAGCTTGGTGCGCTCCCAGCGTTTCTGTTCAGTGAGCTGGCCATCGGCTGCCCAGATGCCGAACAGCGCGTCACACGCCGCAGGTTGCGATTTACCGGTCAGCCAAAGCTTGTCGGCGTTGGCGTAACCTTCGGCCTTATGGTTGCTGCTGATCTGGTACTGCGCATTCAGGCAGTCCAGTTCAGTGAAGTTGAGTTTCGGGTCGTAATACTTGACGAAGGTCGCCCAGTCGCCACGGTCGGCGAGCCAGCGCAACCAGCGCAGTTTCATCCAGTTGGCCTGGGGCAGGTCACCGTGTTCGGCGAGGAACTTCTCGATTTCCGCGTTGCTCGCGGTTTTCAGCCGCGCGGTCAGTTCGTCGTAGGCCAGATACGGTTCCAGCGGGTAATCGGCCAGCGCCTGGCTGTAACGGAAATACGGGCCGGTATCACCCTTGGCCAGGGCGCGCTTGGCTTCATCGTAATACTGGCGTTGGGTGGACAGGTCCACCGCCTGGGCGGATTGAGCGGCAGCGGCGGTAAGTAGCAAACAGGACAAGACACTGAAAAGGCGACTGCGCATGAGACATCCGGGCAGAGAAATCATGACAAGTGCCGACCTCGGTCAGCACTGAATTGTCTGTAGCTTAGCCTTTTGCCAGCAAGCGGCGAAAGCTTTGCCGGCCTCGCAGCACAAGTTCGCAACAAATGTTGTGCAGAGTGCTTCGACAGACAAATTGCCGGCCTGTTGAAGCCCTAACTCAGGTAGAATGCGCGCCCGGTTTTTGGAGAAGCTCATGACCCTGCTCAAATTCAGCGATGTGTCCCTTGCGTTCGGCGCTATGCCGTTGTTGGACAAGGTGTCCTGGCAGATCGCCCGTGGTGAGCGGGTGTGCATCATCGGCCGCAACGGCACTGGCAAGTCCAGCATGATGAAACTGGTCAAGGGCGACCAGAAGCCCGATGAAGGCTCGGTGTGGCGTGCCCCCGGTCTGAAAATCGGCGAATTGCCGCAAGAATTGCCAGTGGCCGACGATCGGACGGTGTTCGACGTGGTCGCTGAAGGCCTTGATGGCGTGGGCGCGTTGCTCGCCGAGTACCATCACCTTGCGCAGAACTGCGTTACTGAAGATGACCTGAACAAGCTGATGCACGTTCAGCAAGACCTCGAAGCCCGTGATGGCTGGCGCTTGCAGACTCTGGTCGAGAGCACTTTGAGCCGCCTGCAATTGCCGGCCGACAAGACCCTCGCCCAGTTGTCCGGCGGCTGGCGTCGTCGCGTGCTGCTGGCGCAGGCGCTGGTGTCCGAGCCCGATCTGCTGCTGCTCGACGAACCGACCAACCACCTGGACATCGGTGCGATTGCCTGGCTCGAAGAAGCCCTGAAAGATTTCCAGGGCGCCGTGCTGTTCATCACGCACGACCGCTCCTTCCTGCAAAACCTCGCCACGCGCATCCTCGAACTGGATCGCGGCGGCCTGATCGACTGGAACGGCGACTACGCCAGTTTCCTTGTGCACAAAGAAGCCGCGTTGGCCGCCGAAGAGACCGCCAACGCGCTGTTCGACAAGAAACTGGCCCAGGAAGAAGTCTGGATCCGCCAGGGCATCAAGGCTCGCCGCACCCGCAACGAAGGCCGCGTCCGCGCCCTGAAAGCTTTGCGCGTGGAGCGTAGCGAGCGTCGTGAGCGCACCGGCAAGGCCAACATTCAGCTGGACACTGCCGACAAGTCCGGCAAGCAGGTGATGGTCCTCGAGAACGTGAGTTTCGCTCACCCGGGCGGCCCGTTCCTGATCAAGGATTTCTCGATGGTGCTGACGCGCGGCGACCGTATCGGTCTGCTTGGCGCCAACGGCACTGGCAAGACCACGTTGCTGAAACTGATGCTCAGCGGTCTGCAACCGACCAGTGGCAAAGTGGAAGAGGGCACGCGGATCGACGTGGCCTACTTCGACCAGTTGCGCCATCAACTGGATCTGGAAAAAACCGTGATCGACAACGTCGCCGAAGGTCGCGACTTCATCGATATCGACGGCCAGAGCCGTCATGTGCTGAGCTACCTCGGTGACTTCCTGTTCAGCCCGCAGCGTGCCCGCACGCCGGTCAAGGCGCTGTCGGGTGGTGAGCGTGCGCGTCTGTTGCTGGCCAAACTGTTCAGCAAACCGGCGAACTTGCTGGTACTCGACGAACCGACCAACGACCTCGACGTGGAAACCCTCGAGCTGCTCGAAGAAGTGCTGCTGACCTTTAATGGCACTGTGCTGATGGTCAGCCACGACCGGGCATTCCTCGACAACGTGGTCACCAGTACTCTGGTCTTCGAAGGTGAAGGCAAGGTGCGTGAATACGTCGGTGGTTATCAGGACTGGATCCGTCAGGGCGGTTCGCCGCGTCTGCTGGGCGTAACCGAAAGCAAATCCGGCAAGGCTGACCTGAATTCGGCGGTGGTCACTGCCGAACCTGCTGTAGTTGCCGCGCCTGTGGCGGCTGCCCCGGCCGCCAAGAAGAAGCTCAGCTACAAGCTGCAACGCGAGCTGGAAGCGTTGCCGGGCGATATCGACGCCAAGGAACAGCAAATTGCTGCCGTGGAAGCTGAAATGGCTGAAGCCGGTTTCTATCAGCGTCCTGCGGCTGAAACGGCCAAAGTGATTGCTTCGCTGGAGCAGTTGCAGGCTGAGCTGGATGCGTTGCTGGAGCGTTGGGCTGAGCTGGATGCCTGAATGATCCGGATGTGAAAAAGCCCGGCGTTCAGTGATGAACGCCGGGCTTTTTACATGTAAGCGCAGTCCCAATGTGGGAGCGAGCCTGCTCGCGAATGCGCTGTGTCAGGCGGCATTAATGCTGAATGTGCCGACGCCTTCGCGAGCAGGCTCGCTCCCACAATGATCAGTGTTTCAACGTTTGACCAGGTGGACGGCGAGGACGTCGCATGGTGCGCCGTGCAGCACGTCATTGGCGGTAGAGCCGAGCAACAGCGCCAGGCCGTGACGACCATGACTACCGACCACGATCAGATCGCACTGCTGTTCTTTGGCGAAGTGATGGATTTCCTGACGCGGCTGGCCGTAGGTCAGGTGGCAGTTGGCGCCTTCGAGTTCGGAATACTTGAGTTTCAGACGCTCAAGACGTTCCTTGGCCTGATCGAACTGCTGTTGTTGCAGTTGTGACAGATCCATCGGCACGTCGCCGCCGAATGCCATCGCCATTGGTTCGACGATATGCACCAGCGACAGTTTGGCGCCATTGCTCACCGACAGCTCGCGGGCGCGGTGAATCACTGGGTCGCACTCTTCGGTCAGATCTACGGCGACCAGGATGTGGTGGTAGGGCATGAGGTGCTCCTCGTGAGGTTTCAATATTGTTAAGTATGGCTGGTTTCAAGCGCATTGGTTCCAAAGTGACACAATGCGCTCACCAAGAATTGGGAATAGAGATATGACGGTCTGGTTGGTGGTGTCAATCCTGCTGGTGGTTTTGAGTCCGTTGGCGTGGTTGCGCCCATCGCGCGCGCAAAGCGGTCGCATCGCCTTGCGCATGGAGGCGCGGCGCATGGGGCTGGCCATGCAACTGGCGCCTCAGGAGTGGCCGCACTGGCTGGCGCAAGAGCCGCCGAATCCGTGTGCGCAGTATCATCGGCCGCGCCGTGGCAAGTCGCCTGCCTGCTGGACTTACTGGCAAAAATCGCCGGGTGTGTGGGTCAATCAATGGCAGGAAGTCTGCGAAGATCGGGCGCTGCTCAATCATTTCGAAAAGTTGCCCGGCAACGTTTTCAAAGTCGAAGCAGACAAGCAGATGATCGCCTTGTACTGGGGCGAGAAGGGCGAAGCGTCGGTGTTGCAGGACATCGACACCACTCTGAAAGCACTGGCGTGACGCGCGGACTTTTCCCACTGCAACGGTGGGGAACGTCCGGCAGACGCGCAGTAAAAAGCCCGACATGATTCATCGGGCGGGGTTGGCCAGGCAGGCCGGAAATCTTTTTTGATGCAGGTTCTGTCAACGCATTTCCCTGTCGTCCACCCAGCGTAGCCCTTTAAACAAGGGCTGCTGCGAATTAGGGCGACTTTTCTAACTATTGATTCTATGAATGGCTTCACATGCAGACGCGTGTTGCGGGTCTTCGTCTTACAGAAATGACCGCAAAGTCGCATTTCAACCCGTATTTTGGGCGATTGACAATTGTCGGAAATTCCGTGAAGGTGACGTACCCAAATCAAACGGGCGTATGAATTGAGCGTTTGTCTTACAGACTGCTCCTACAGAATCCCGACTATCGCGTTGGCGGGTGTGCCGGGTGGATTGGCGTTAGCATCGACGAAAAAGCGTCCTGCCGAGCCATTCGCCTGCGTCCGACGTGTACTGTTCAGCTTCCATATCGTGGAGATCAGTTGATGATTTACGAAGGTAAAGCCATCACGGTTAAAGCTCTTGAAAGTGGCATCGTCGAATTGAAATTCGACCTCAAGGGTGAGTCCGTCAACAAGTTCAACCGTCTAACCCTGAACGAACTGCGTCAGGCCGTAGACACCATCAAGGCAGATGCTTCGATCAAGGGCGTGATCGTCAGCAGTGGCAAGGACGTGTTCATCGTCGGCGCCGACATCACCGAATTTGTCGACAACTTCAAGCTGCCGGATGCCGAGCTGGTTGCTGGCAATCTCGAAGCCAACAAGATCTTCAGCGATTTCGAAGACCTCAACGTCCCAACCGTAGTGGCCATCAATGGCATCGCCCTGGGCGGCGGTCTGGAAATGTGCCTGGCGGCTGACTATCGCGTCATGTCGACCAAAGCCAAGATCGGCCTGCCGGAAGTCAAGCTGGGTATCTACCCAGGCTTCGGTGGCACCGTGCGTCTGCCGCGCTTGATTGGTGTCGATAACGCCATCGAGTGGATTGCCTCCGGTAAGGAAAACCGCCCTGAAGACGCCCTGAAAGTCAGCGCCGTCGACGCCGTGGTTGCTCCTGAAAAACTGCAGGAAGCTGCCCTTGAACTGATCAAGCGCGCCATCTCCGGCGAGTTCGATTTCAAGGCCAAGCGTCAGCCGAAACTTGAAAAACTCAAGCTGAACGCTATTGAACAGATGATGGCTTTCGAAACCGCCAAAGGTTTCGTCGCCGGCCAGGCTGGCCCGAACTACCCGGCGCCGGTTGAAGCGATCAAGACTATCCAGAAAGCCGCGAACTTCGGTCGTGACAAGGCGCTGGAAGTCGAAGCTGCCGGTTTCGTCAAACTGGCCAAGACCTCTGCCGCGCAGAGCTTGATCGGTCTGTTCCTGAACGATCAGGAGCTGAAGAAAAAGGCCAAGGCCTACGACGAAATCGCCAAAGACGTGAAGCAGGCCGCTGTACTCGGCGCCGGCATCATGGGTGGCGGTATCGCTTATCAGTCGGCCTCCAAAGGTACGCCGATCCTGATGAAGGACATCAACGAGCACGGCATCGAGCAGGGTCTGGCTGAAGCCGCCAAACTGCTGGTTGGCCGCGTTGATAAAGGTCGCATGACCGCTGCGAAAATGGCTGAAGTGCTCAACGCCATTCGTCCAACTCTGTCCTACGGCGACTTCGGTCACGTCGATCTGGTTGTCGAAGCTGTCGTCGAGAATCCTAAGGTCAAGCAAGCTGTGTTGGCTGAAGTGGAAGCTCAGGTTAAAGAGGACACCATCCTCGCGTCCAACACCTCGACCATTTCCATCAGCCTGCTGGCCAAGGCCCTCAAGCGTCCGGAAAACTTCGTCGGCATGCACTTCTTCAACCCGGTGCACATGATGCCGCTGGTGGAAGTGATCCGTGGCGAGAAGTCCAGCGAGCTGGCTGTTGCCACCACCGTTGCCTACGCCAAGAAAATGGGCAAGAACCCGATCGTCGTCAACGACTGCCCGGGCTTCCTCGTTAACCGCGTGCTGTTCCCGTACTTCGGCGGTTTCGCCAAGCTGGTCAGCGCCGGTGTCGACTTCGTCCGTATCGACAAAGTCATGGAAAAATTTGGCTGGCCGATGGGCCCGGCGTACCTGATGGACGTGGTCGGCATCGACACCGGTCACCATGGTCGTGAGGTCATGGCTGAAGGTTTCCCGGATCGCATGAAGGATGACCGTCGTTCGGCCATCGACGTGCTGTACGAAGCCAAGCGCCTGGGCCAGAAGAACGGCAAGGGCTTCTACGCCTACGAGGCCGACAAGAAAGGCAAGCAGAAGAAAGTCGCCGACCCTTCGGTGCTGGAAGTGCTCAAGCCGATCGTTTACGAGCAGCGCGAAGTCACAGACGAAGACATCATCAACTGGATGATGATCCCGCTGTGCCTGGAAACCGTGCGTTGCCTGGAAGACGGCATCGTTGAAACTGCCGCCGAAGCCGACATGGGTCTGGTCTACGGTATCGGTTTCCCTCCATTCCGTGGCGGTGCGCTGCGCTACATCGATTCGATCGGTGTTGCCGAGTTCGTTGCCCTGGCTGACCAGTACGCTGATTTGGGCGCGCTGTACCACCCGACCGCGAAGCTGCGCGAAATGGCCAAAAACGGCCAGAGCTTCTTCGGTTAAGCGCCCCCAACTAGAGTGAGAGTGAACTTATGAGCTTGAATCCTAGAGACGTCGTGATTGTCGACTTCGGTCGTACTCCGATGGGCCGCTCCAAGGGCGGCATGCACCGCAACACCCGCGCCGAAGACATGTCGGCGCACCTGATCAGCAAGTTGCTGGAACGCAACGCCAAGGTCGATCCTGCAGAAGTCGAGGACGTGATCTGGGGCTGCGTCAACCAGACCCTGGAGCAGGGCTGGAACATCGCGCGCATGGCTTCGCTGATGACCCAGATCCCGCACACCTCGGCCGGTCAGACTGTCAGCCGTCTGTGCGGCTCGTCGATGAGTGCGCTGCACACCGCTGCGCAAGCAATCATGACCGGCAACGGTGACGTGTTCGTGGTTGGCGGCGTCGAGCATATGGGCCATGTGAGCATGATGCACGGTGTCGATCCGAACCCGCACATGTCGCTGTACGCGGCGAAAGCCTCGGGCATGATGGGCCTGACCGCTGAAATGCTCGGCAAAATGCACGGCATCACTCGCGAACAACAGGACGCTTTCGGCGTGCGTTCCCACCAGTTGGCCCACAAGGCTACCGTGGAAGGCAAGTTCAAAGACGAAATCATCCCGATGCAGGGCTACGACGAGAACGGTTTCCTGAAACTGTTCGACTACGACGAAACCATTCGTCCGGAAACCACCCTGGAAAGTCTGGCGGCCCTCAAGCCTGCCTTCAATCCAAAGGGCGGCACCGTGACTGCCGGTACTTCGTCGCAGATCACCGATGGTGCTTCGTGCATGATCGTGATGTCGGCGCAGCGTGCGCAGGACCTGGGTATCCAGCCAATGGCGGTGATCCGTTCGATGGCAGTGGCGGGTGTGGATCCGGCAATCATGGGCTATGGTCCAGTTCCGGCGACACAAAAAGCCCTGAAGCGTGCGGGCCTTGGCATCAACGATATCGACTTCTTCGAACTCAACGAAGCTTTCGCCGCACAGGCCCTGCCAGTGCTGAAAGATCTGAAAGTACTCGACAAGATGAACGAGAAGGTTAACCTGCACGGCGGCGCGATCGCCCTGGGTCACCCGTTCGGTTGCTCCGGTGCCCGTATTTCCGGCACTTTGCTGAACGTGATGAAGCAGAATAGCGGTACCTTCGGGGTGGCCACTATGTGCATTGGTCTCGGCCAAGGCATCTCCACCGTCTTCGAACGCGTTTAAGCGTCTCGTCGATGGAAGCCGGGGCCAAGTGCCCCGGTTTTTGTTTTTGTGGATTTATTTTGTTTTTATTTTTGAAAAAATTTGAGTGAGGGCCGAAGCATGCCGATACAACCTGGGCTCTACCAACATTACAAAGGTCCGCAGTACCGCGTATTCAGTGTTGCGCGGCATTCCGAGACCGAAGAAGAAGTGGTCTTTTACCAAGCCCTGTATGGCGATTACGGCTTTTGGGTACGCCCTCTGAGCATGTTTCTCGAGTCAGTCGAGGTTGACGGCGAGCAGGTGCCACGCTTTGCTTTGGTGCAAGCCGAACCGAGCCTTTTTTCCAAGGCATAAGGCGAGTGCGCACAGAACCCTGTGCTTGACCTCACCTTGTATCAACTATATATAGCGGTGCCGCGTCAGGCGCCAACCGCCTTTCACTTCTAGAATTCAGGAATTTTCTGATCCATGGGCAAATCGCTGGTCATTGTGGAATCCCCGGCTAAGGCCAAGACCATCAACAAGTATCTGGGTAACCAATACGTGGTGAAGTCGAGTATCGGCCATATCCGAGACCTGCCCACCAGCGGTTCGGCTAGCGCCAGCAAAGAGCCAGCCGCCAAGCGCGGCAAGGCTGCTGCGGGCGAAGGTCCGGTGCTCTCGCCGAAAGAGAAAGCGCGCAAGCAGCTGGTCTCGCGTATGGGTGTCGATCCTGATCATGGCTGGAAAGCCCAGTACGAGATCCTTCCGGGTAAAGAGAAGGTCATCGAAGAGCTGCGCCGGCTCGCCAAAGATGCTGACACCATCTATCTCGCAACCGACTTGGATCGCGAGGGGGAAGCCATTGCCTGGCACCTGCGCGAAGCCATCGGTGGTGACGACAGCCGCTACAAGCGTGTGGTGTTCAACGAAATCACCAAGAAAGCGATTCAGGAAGCTTTCTCGGAACCGGGTGAGCTGGACATTGATCGTGTCAACGCTCAACAGGCGCGTCGCTTCCTCGACCGCGTTGTCGGTTACATGGTCTCGCCGCTGCTGTGGGCGAAGATCGCTCGTGGCTTGTCCGCCGGTCGCGTGCAATCGGTTGCCGTGAAGCTGGTGGTTGAGCGTGAACGTGAAATTCGCGCGTTCAACCCGGAAGAGTACTGGGAAGTGCATGCCGATCTCGGCACCACCAAAGGCTCCACCGTGCGTTTCGAAGTGGCTCGCGAAAAAGGCGAAGCGTTCAAGCCGCTCAACGAAGCTCAGGCCATGGCTGCGCTGGAGAAACTCAAGTCTTCCAGCTACAGCATCGTCAAGCGCGAAGACAAACCGACCAGCAGCAAGCCGTCGGCGCCGTTCATCACATCGACCCTGCAACAGGCAGCGAGCAACCGCCTGGGCTTCGGCGTGAAGAAAACCATGATGATGGCCCAGCGTCTCTACGAAGCCGGCTACATCACTTATATGCGTACCGACTCGACCAACCTCTCGGCTGATGCCGTGACGATGGCGCGTACTTACATCGAAGACGAGTTCGGCAAGAAGTACCTGCCGGAAACGCCGAACGTCTACAGCAGCAAGGAAGGCGCACAAGAGGCTCACGAAGCGATTCGTCCTTCTGACGCCAACACCACGCCAAGCAAGCTGGCGGGTATGGAGCGTGACGCTGAGCGTCTCTACGAGTTGATCTGGCGCCAGTTCCTCGCTTGCCAGATGCTGCCGGCGCAATACCTGTCGACCACCGTCAGCGTAGGCGCTGGTGACTTCGAGCTGCGCGCCAAGGGCCGTATCCTCAAGTTTGACGGTTACACCCGTGTCATGCCGCAGATTGCCAAACCGGGTGATGACGACGTTCTGCCTGATATGGCGCAGGGCGACGTGATGAAGCTGATCAAGCTCGATCCATCGCAGCACTTCACCAAACCGCCGGCCCGCTACTCGGAAGCCAGTCTGGTGAAAGAAATGGAAAAGCGCGGTATCGGTCGTCCTTCGACTTACGCTGCGATCATTTCGACCATTCAGGATCGCGGTTACGTGACTCTGCACAACCGTCGTTTCTACTCGGAAAAGATGGGCGACATCGTCACCGAGCGCCTGTCGGAAAGCTTCTCGAACCTCATGGACTACGGCTTCACCGCAGGCATGGAAGAGAACCTCGATGACGTGGCGCAGGGCGAGCGCGACTGGAAAAACGTACTGGACGAGTTCTACGGCGACTTCAAAAAGAAACTCGAAGTAGCCGAAAACCCGGACAGCGGCATGCGTGCCAACCAGCCGGTCATGACCGATATTCCGTGCACGACTTGTGGTCGTCCGATGCAGATTCGTACCGCGTCGACAGGCGTTTTCCTCGGTTGTTCAGGCTACAGCCTGCCGCCGAAAGAGCGCTGCAAGGCCACCGTCAACCTGGTGCCGGGCGATGAAATCGCTGCGGACGACGAGGGTGAGTCGGAATCGCTGGTACTGCGTGGCAAGCACCGCTGCCCGATCTGCAGCACGGCGATGGACGCGTACCTGCTCGACGAAAAACGCAAGCTGCACATCTGTGGTAACAACCCGGATTGCGCAGGCTACGAAATCGAAGAGGGCAGCTATCGCATCAAGGGCTACGAAGGTCCGAGCCTGGAATGCGACAAGTGCGGCAGCGAGATGCAACTCAAGACCGGACGTTTCGGCAAGTTCTTCGGTTGCACCAACCCGACCTGCAAGAACACCCGTAAACTGCTCAAGAGCGGTGACGCGGCGCCGCCGAAAATGGATCCGGTGAAGATGCCTGAGCTGAAATGCGAAAAGGTCAACGACACCTACATCCTGCGTGACGGTGCGTCCGGTCTGTTCCTGGCTGCCAGTCAGTTCCCGAAAAACCGTGAGACCCGTGCTCCGCTGGTGATCGAGATTCTGCCGCACAAGGACGAGATCGATCCGAAGTACCACTTCCTCTGCGACGCTCCACAGAAAGATCCTGATGGTCTTCCGGCGGTGATTCGCTACAGCCGCAAGACCAAGGAGCAATACGTACAGACCGAAGTCGATGGCAAGCCTACCGGTTGGAAGGCGTACTTCGATGGCGGCAAGTGGACGGTTGAAGACAAACGTACGAAGGCCAAAGCTGAGTAAGCGTTAGCCTGATACTGAAAGGCCGCATGATGACCCCTCCGGGTTTTCATGCGGCCTTTTTGTTTTGTGCTTGCGGTGGGATCGGCTGATCCACGACACTGTCCGGCCTGTGTGAAGCAAATATTTCGTTGTGGAGAGCGCCGTCATGGCTCACGAACTCTATACCCGCACCAACCAGAAGATCTATTTCGCCGGACTGTCGCTCGAAGCTCTGGCTCGCGCCGAAGAGGGGCGAGCGATGAATTCGCTGGCGTTGATTCAGGCGGGGCGTGAATCGGCGTTGTTTCACCTTTACGGCGCTTTGCTCGGTCTTTGTCACGAGATCGCTGGTTTCTATCGTCTACCGCAGGCCAATGCACCACGCGCCGAGATGCTGCTGACACGTGAGGTGCTGGAGTCGATCGCGATTCCCGAGTTGGCCGAGATGGTCGAACTCGCGGGAAACTCTGAAACCTGGCTGGCAAAACTGCTGGCTGCGCATTCGGCGCTGTTCCAGCCGCCACGGGTGCCACACAAGCCCAAAGGGGACGTGACTCAGCCGCTGATTCAGGCGATTAATCTGGATGAAGAACAAGCGCCAGAAGAGTTGAGTCGAGAGGAGCTGGAGAGCTGGCGGCAAAATCTGAAAGGCTTGGCGATTCGCTTTCGCGAAGGCTTGAACGAGTGCTGAGGGTGATTGACACGGTGGCAATCTGAAACATGCTGCTGGTCAAGATCCCGAGCGAAGCCTGAATGATGTCTATATAATCCCTGCCTTTCGTGGAGAACAGACCTATATGCCAACGTCCTTTCTAGAAATTGTCGAGTTACCAGACGGCCGAATCGAACTGCGCAGGGCTGAGGACGAGGGTTCTCTGGTGACGCTGGATTTCTCCGACGATGCCAAGGCGTTCCTTCAAGGTCAGCATGTAGAAATCGCCAAGGCGATGCTAAGCGTCGGCGTGCAGATGGCCGGTCGTATGGTCGAAGGCGAGTTTGATAAGGAAGAGGGGCCGCGGGTTCTTCATTGATCCGCGCCTTTGCTTTTTAATGTTACCGCTTCAGATCGGCTTCTCTGTCCCTGGAGAAGCCCTGCGCTTCACACAGCGCGTAGTAGCAACCCTCAACCCAAGCGAATATTCAAGCTCTGAGCTTCGCCCGTGCGTGCGGCGCTGATCAGTTGTTGCCGCGAGTGGGTGTTTAGCGGGTTGAGCCAGGTGACCACAGTGTGGCTGCGCCCCAACCGCAGAGCTTCGCACGCCAGTTGCTGGGCGCTTTGAGCACCCCGTGGTTGCAGTAGCAGAATACGTTCGCGGTTCAGGCCGGCATCCCGCAGCCAGGTTTGAGTCAGGCTGGCAGGTGGTGCGATCAATGTCAGCCAGCGTGCGTCCTGATCTTCGCTGAGTTCGCGAAGAATCGGGGCGAGCAGGTTCAGGCAGTTCCCGGCCGCACCACGCAGTGACAGCTCACTGAATACTTCGGGTTCGGCATTCCAGGGGCGTTCGACCACGTCTTTCAGGATCGGCGCCATCGGTTGCGCCAGAAACGCTTCGAATAAAGGCAGTTGTGTTTGCTGAGGGGTGTGTGGGAACTGCATAAAGCCTCCTTTAGCGGCGGATTACGCCGACACTCAAGCCTTCGATCACCAGTTCCTGATCTTTCAGGTCGACTTCGATAGGGGCGAACTCGGGGTTTTCGGCAATCAGCCAGACCTTGCTACCTTCACGCTTGAAACGTTTGACCGTCACTTCGTCGCCGATACGGGCAACGACGACCTGGCCATTACGTGCTTCGCGGGTGGTGTGCACGGCAAGAAGGTCACCGTCGAAAATACCGATGTCCTTCATGCTCATGCCGTGTACGCGCAGCAGATAGTCGGCGCGCGGATGAAAGAAGGCCGGGTTGATGTTGCAGGATTCTTCGATGTGCTGCTGGGCGAGGATCGGCGCGCCGGCAGCGACCCGGCCTATGATTGGCAGGGTAGAGTCGTCTGCCTTGGCTTCAAAGCCGGGTATGCGAATACCGCGAGAAGCGCCCGGTGTCATCTCGATGGCGCCTTTTCGGGCCAGTGCCTTGAGATGTTCTTCAGCCGCGTTCGGCGACTTGAAGCCCAGTTCCTGAGCGATTTCCGCACGGGTCGGCGGATAGCCGTTGTCTTCGAGGCAGCGTTTGATAAAGGCCAGAATCTCGGCTTGGCGTGGCGTCAGCTTTAGCATATTGATCGCTCTGTCTTTTTATACAGTGACTGGGATTATATACAGTGAAGCGTCCTTGGCAATGCCCGTTTTTTTGCAGGCCGCCAGACGGTCGGCATTCGTGCTTATTAATGAGTTGGGCTTGTGTGGTTAAATAGCTGACCGACCATTCCCAAAACGAACCGGCAGGCTTGACAAGGCACAGGCTGAAACGTATGTTTCAAACAAGTGTTTGTCAGGCGGAGTAGCCATGGCCCAGTCGGAAACCGTTGAACGCATTCTTGATGCTGCCGAGCAGTTGTTCGCGGAGAAAGGTTTCGCCGAAACCTCATTGCGTTTGATCACCAGCAAGGCCGGCGTCAACCTGGCAGCGGTGAACTATCACTTCGGCTCGAAAAAAGCGCTGATTCAAGCGGTTTTCTCGCGCTTCCTCGGGCCGTTCTGCATCAGCCTCGATAAAGAGCTGGAGCGCCGTCAGGCCAAGCCTGAAAACAAGCCGACGCTTGAAGAGCTGCTCGAAATCCTCGTCGAGCAGGCCCTTGTGGTGCAACCACGCAGCGGCAATGACCTGTCGATCTTCATGCGTCTGCTCGGCCTCGCGTTCAGCCAGAGCCAGGGCCACTTGCGCCGTTATCTGGAAGACATGTACGGCAAGGTATTCCGTCGCTACATGTTGCTGGTCAACGAAGCCGCACCACGCATTCCGCCGATCGAGCTGTTCTGGCGCGTGCACTTCATGCTCGGCGCCGCGGCGTTCAGCATGTCTGGCATCAAGGCGTTGCGCGCAATTGCCGAGACCGATTTCGGCGTCAACACCTCCATTGAGCAAGTGATGCGCCTGATGGTGCCGTTCCTCGCTGCGGGCATGCGTGCCGAAACCGGCGTCACTGACGCCGCGATGGCCACCGCGCAACTGCGTCCGCGCAGTAAATCAACGCCGGTCGCCGCCAAGGTTTAACCGCGCACGGGTGGGCGCGGCAGCTTGTATCCGCTAAGCTAGCCGCCCATGCCGACTCTCGTTCTGAACCCGAAATCCATAGAAATTGCCGACCTGCCGAGCATTGCTCAGGGTAGCGATTTGCTGCGGATCGGGTTTTTCGTTTTCAAGGAATCTCTATGACTGCTGGCCTGCAAGGCTCGTTGATGGTGGACGTCGCCGGTACCTGGCTGACGGCCGAAGATCGCCAATTGTTGCGTCAGCCCGAAGTGGGCGGCCTGATCATTTTCGCGCGCAACATCGAGCATCCGCGTCAGGTGCGTGAGCTCAGCGCGGCGATTCGGGCGATTCGTCCGGATCTGCTGCTGGCGGTGGATCAAGAGGGCGGTCGCGTGCAGCGCCTGCGTCAGGGCTTCGTGCGCCTGCCGGCCATGCGTGCCATCGCCGACAATCCGAACGCCGAATACCTCGCCGAGCAATGCGGCTGGATCATGGCCACTGAAGTGCTGGCGGTCGGTCTCGACCTGAGTTTCGCCCCGGTGCTGGATCTGGATTACCAGCGCAGCGCTGTTGTCGGCACCCGTTCATTTGAGGGCGATCCGGAGCGCGCCGCAGTGCTTGCCGGAGCGTTCATTCGCGGCATGAACAGCGCGGGCATGGCGGCCACCGGCAAGCATTTCCCCGGCCACGGCTGGGCCGAAGCCGATTCCCACGTGGCGATCCCGAACGACGAGCGCAGCCTGGACGAGATCCGCGCCAACGATCTCGTGCCCTTCGCCAGACTCAGCAAACAACTGGCCGCTGTGATGCCGGCCCACGTTATCTACCCGCAAGTCGACTCGCAGCCTGCCGGCTTCTCCCGGCGCTGGTTGCAGGACATCCTGCGCGGCGAATTGCAGTTCGACGGTGTGATCTTCAGCGACGACCTGTCGATGGCCGGCGCCCACGTGGTTGGCGATGCCGCCAGTCGTATTGAGGCCGCACTCACGGCCGGTTGCGACATGGGCCTGGTATGCAACGATCGCGCCGCTGCCGAACTGGCCCTGAGCGCCGCGCAGCGCATGAAGGTCAAGCCTTCAGACCGCATCGCGCGCATGCGCGGTCAGGCATTCGCCAGCACCGATTACCGTCAGGATCCGCGCTGGCTCACCGCCGTTGGCGCCCTCAAAGATGCTCAACTCATCGATTAAGGATTTTCGCTATGACGGTTTACGCAATCATCGGTGGCACCGGCCTGACCCAGCTCGAAGGCTTGACCATTCGCCAGTCACTGGCGGTGGACACTCCCTACGGCGCGCCATCGGCCGACGTGCAGATCGGTGAATACGCCGGCAAGGAAGTGCTGTTCCTCGCCCGTCACGGCCATCCGCATCGTTTCCCGCCGCACAAGGTCAACTACCGCGCCAACCTGTGGGCGCTGAAGCAGGCCGGTGCCGAAGCAATCATTGCCGTTAACGCGGTGGGCGGTATTCATCCAGCGATGGGCACCGGTCATTTCTGCGTGCCGCACCAGATCGTCGACTACACCAGTGGGCGCGAGCACACTTTCTTCGCCGATGATCTGGAGCACGTCACCCATATCGACTTCAGCTTCCCCTACAGCGAGCCGCTGCGTCAGCAGTTGATTGCTACGGTGGCTGCCGAAGGCTGCGAATACAGCGATCAAGGCGTGTATGCCTGCACTCAGGGCCCGCGTCTGGAAACCGTGGCGGAGATCGTGCGTCTGGAGCGCGATGGCTGTGACATCGTTGGCATGACCGGCATGCCGGAAGCGGCGCTGGCGCGTGAGCTGGATCTGGATTACGCCTGTCTGGCGCTGGTGGTGAACCCGGCGGCGGGCAAGACCACCGAAGTGATCACCATGGCCGAGATCGAGCAGGCGTTGCATGACGGCATGGGCAAGGTGAAATCGGCGTTGGCGCGGGTGTTGGCCGGCTAAGGACTGCCCATGAGCATTTTCATCGAAAGGCTAAAGTCGTTGGCCTGGACTCAGGCATTCAGTAGCAAGGCGCTGGCCAAGGCTCGGGCTTATGCCGCCGAAGATCGGGTAGAGATCATCGAGATTGATGACAGAAAGATCGAGGCGTTCTGCGTCGGTTCGGAAGATCAGGCGTATGAACAAACCATTTACCTGTCCGAAGATCGGCTGGGTTCCGTCAACTTGCGTTGCCTGTGCACCTGTCCTGTCTCAATCGACTGCAAACACTGCGCTGCGGTGCTCTATCACCTGCAGGGCAGTGATCATGAAGCGTCCGAAAGTAACGCACAGACCCAGTTGGGGCGGGCGCTGGAACATTGGCTTTCGACCATTCCCGTGCCGGCCAAGCCCATCGAAGAAGGCGCGCAAACTGCAGGCACGCGCCTGTTTTACAAGCTCAAGACGACGTCAGTGAGCGGCAAGTGGCTGCTCGATATTTTCAAGGTCTCCCAGCTCAAGAGCGGCGAGTTGCGCGAAGTCAAACCGATGTATTCGCTGGCGGAAATGCTCATGCGTCAGCCCGGCTACCTGTCCGAGCTGGATCTGCGCGTCGCCAGGCTGCTGGTTGCCATGCACTCCCATCACGCCTATTACAGCGGCTATCCGCTGGAAGGCAGCAGCGGCGCCGAACTGCTGGAAATGCTCCTGCGCACCTCGCGGCTGTTCCTCGATTTCGAGGATCTGCAACCGTTGATGTCTGGCGCGAAACGCATCGGCCAGTTCGCCTGGGCCGAGCAGGCCGACGGCGGGTTCCGCGCGCAGTGGAGCAGTGCCGAGGCTGCGCAGGAAACCGTGCTGGCGCTGGAGCCGCTTTATTACCTGGATCGTGAACAGCGGCAGATTGGCCCTCTGTTCAATGAACTGGATGAAAAACTGGCCAGTCATTTGACTCTGGCGCCGGACATTCCGGCGCGTCAGGCCATGCAGTTCAGTCATCGCATGAGTGCGGCAACGAGAATCCCGCCGCCACACCAACTGACCGAACGAATCATTGACGACGTACTACCGCAGCCGCAACTCACCCTCGTCAGCGGTCGGGAGCGCTCGCGCTGGGAATACGTTCTTGAGCACCGCGCCGCCCTGGTGTTTACCTACAACGGCCAGCCGACGGTGGATCGCAACCCGGAAGTAATGATCCTCAACGGTACCGAAACCCAGCGCATTCAACGCCAGCCGGCAGTGGAAAAGAAACTGCGCCAGATCCTGCAAAAGCTCGGCTTCAAGAAAACCACGCGCAAGAGCTCGCTGGATCGTCCCGGCGAGATGTTCACGTTGCCGGATGATTCCGCCTGGCTCGGGTTTATGCACGAAGGGCTTGCCACGTTGCGCGCCTCGAACTGGGAAGTCGAGATGAGTCCCGGCTTTCATTTCAATGTGCAGCCAGTCGAGCATTGGTACGCGGAGGTCGAGGAAGAGGCCGGGCATCAGTGGTTTGATTTGCAGTTGGGTATCGTCGTCAATGGTCAGCGCTATAGTTTGCTACCAATCCTTCTGCACTTGTTGCGCACCCAGCCGCGCTTGCTTGACCCGGTCAATCTGGCACAACGCAGCGATGACGAAAAACTCCTGATCGAACTCATGCCCAGCGGTTTTGGCGACCCTTCGGGCGCCAAGGTCGCGCTGCCGCTGAGTCGGATCAAACCGCTGATGGCCACGCTGGGCGAGTTGTACCTGGGCGGTCATCAGGGCGATGCACTGCGCTTGAGTGTCCCGGATGCCGCGCGCTTGAGTATGCTCGATGGCGTGCCGCTGGATTGGCAGGGTGGCGAGCGGCTGCGCACCTTCGCCAAGCGCTTGCAGAATTCCAGTCACACCCAGGTCGCTGCGCCGGCCGGCCTTAACGCGCAACTGCGCCCCTATCAGCTCGAAGGCCTGAACTGGATGCAAACCCTGCGCGAGCTTGAAGTAGGCGGCATTCTGGGCGATGACATGGGGCTGGGCAAAACGCTGCAAACCTTGGCGCATCTGCTCACGGAAAAACACGCCGGACGCCTCGATTGCCCGGCTCTGGCGGTGATGCCGACCAGCCTGATTCCCAACTGGCTCGACGAGGCCGAGCGTTTCACCCCCCAGTTGAAAGTATTGGCGCTGCACGGCTCGGGGCGGCAAAAGGATTTCGCTGATCTGGCTGAATACGATCTGGTACTGACCACTTACGCTTTGCTGCCGAGGGATCTCGAGGTTCTACAGCCGCAGCTGTGGAGCGTGCTGATTCTCGACGAAGCGCAGAACATCAAGAACCCGCTCAGCAAAGCCGCGCAGGCCGCACGCGATTTGCAGGCCCGCCAGCGCTTGTGCCTGAGCGGCACGCCATTGGAAAACCACTTGGGCGAGCTTTGGTCGCAGTTTCATTTCCTCATGCCCGGTTGGCTCGGCGACAGCAAGTCCTTCAATCGCGATTACCGCACGCCAATCGAGAAGCACGGCAATGTTCAGCGCATGCAGCACCTGACAGCGCGCATCAAGCCGTTTTTGTTGCGCCGCAAAAAGGATCAGGTGGCCACCGAGTTGCCGCCGAAAACCGAAATTGTCCATTGGGTCGATCTCAGCGACGGCCAGCGGGATGTCTATGAAACGGTTCGCGTGGCGATGGACAAAAAAGTCCGCGACGAAATTGCCCGCAGTGGCGTGGCGCGCAGTCAGATCATCATTCTGGATGCCTTGCTCAAGCTGCGGCAGGTCTGTTGCGACCTGCGCCTGATCAACATGCCGCTGACAGCGAAGGCGCTGCGCTCCGGCAGTGGCAAGTTGCTCAGCCTGATGGAGATGCTCGAAGAGTTGCTCGGCGAAGGTCGAAGAATCCTGCTGTTTTCGCAGTTCACCTCGATGCTCGCCTTGATCGAGGAAGAATTGCAGCAACGTGACATTGCCTATTCGCTGCTGACCGGGGACACCACGGATCGACGCACACCGGTGAAGGATTTTCAGGGCGGCAAGGTGCCGCTGTTTCTCATCAGTCTCAAAGCGGGCGGTACCGGGTTGAACCTGACCGCTGCGGACACGGTGATTCACTTCGACCCTTGGTGGAATCCGGCGGTGGAGAATCAGGCCACCGATCGTGCGTATCGAATCGGGCAAAACAACCCGGTGTTCGTTTACAAGCTGATTGCTCGTGGCACGGTAGAGGAAAAAATACAGGCGCTGCAGCAGGAGAAAGCGGCGTTGGCCGGGGCGGTGCTTGAGGGCGGGACGACAGGTGGCTGGAAGCTGGAGCAGAGTGACATTGAGGCGCTGTTTGCACCGTTGCCGGTTTCCAAGGATTGAGCCTGGGTTTTAAACGTTATACCGAGGTGAGCCATTCGCGAGCAGGCTCGCTCCCACATTAGATTTGTGTGATCCACAAGATTCCTGTGAACACTGGATTGGTGAACGCCACAGATCCAGTGTGGGAGCGAGCCTGCTCGCGAAAGCTATCTAACAGGCGACGCAGATATCAACGCTTGTCGGACTTATCCGGCAACGGCGCAAACAACGCCTCGATATCATCACTCTGCAACTTCCAGTCCCCAGCCTTGCGCCCATCCAGCACGCCCGCTGCCAAGTCGGATTTTTCCTTTTGCAGGTGCTGAATCTTCTCTTCCACGGTGCCCCGGGCAATCATCTTGTAGACGAACACCGGTTTCTCCTGGCCGATCCGATAGGCGCGATCCGTCGCCTGATTCTCGGTGGCCGGGTTCCACCACGGGTCGTAATGAATCACTGTGTCGGCCTCGGTCAGGTTCAAACCGACGCCGCCGGCCTTCAGGCTGATCAGAAAGATCTGACGCTTGCCACTCTGGAATTCCTTCACCGGCGTGCGCCGATCCCGGGTCTGGCCGGTCAGTAGCGCGTAGGACACGTTACGTTTTTTCAGCTCTTCCTCGATCAACGACAGCATCGAAGTGAACTGCGAAAACAGCAGAATCCGCCGGCCTTCCTCAAACAACTCCTCGAGCATTTCCATCAAACTGTCGAGCTTGCCTGACGTGCTGCCGCGAGCGGGCAGGGTGGCGTCATTGACCAGGCGCAGATCGCAGCAAACCTGACGCAACTTGAGCAGCGCCTCAAGAATGATGATCTGGCTGCGCGCCACGCCTTTGCGGGTGATCTCGTCGCGGACCTTCTTGTCCATCGCCAGGCGCATGGTTTCATACACATCGCGCTGCGCTTCGTTGAGATCGACCCAATGGATGATCTCGGTTTTCGGCGGCAACTCAGTCGCCACTTGTTCCTTGGTGCGGCGCAGCAGAAACGGTTTTATCCGACCGTTGAGGTGCTGAAGTCTGACTTCACTGCCGCGCTTTTCAATTGGTACACGGTAATCGGCGTTGAAGCTTTTTACGTCGCCGAGCCAGCCCGGCAGCAGGAAGTGAAACAGCGACCACAGCTCGCCCAGGTGGTTTTCCAGCGGCGTGCCGCTGAGGCACAAGCGCTGGCGTGCATTAAGCTCGCGGGCGGCTTGAGCGGCTTTGCTGTTCGGATTCTTGATGTACTGCGCTTCATCCAGCACCAACACATGCAGCGGCTGCTTGGCCAGACGTTCGACGTCTTTCGGCAGCAAGGCGTAGGTGGTGAGGATCAGGTCGAAGTCGGCCAGATTATCGAAATGCTTTTTGCGAGTGGCGCCATACAGGGCAACCACTTTCAGTTGCGGGGTAAAGTGCGCCGCCTCATCGAGCCAGTTCGGAATCAGGCTGGTCGGCATCACCACCATGCACGGCCGATCGAGACGTCCGGCGTTTTTCTCGCTGAGAATATGCGCCAGGGTCTGTAGGGTTTTACCCAGGCCCATGTCATCCGCAAGAATCCCGCCGACTTCCAGTTGCCGCAGCGATTGCATCCAGCTTAAGCCTTCGAGCTGATAAGGCCGCAACGTCGCATTCAAGCCTTCAGGCGCCTCTGCGCTGAAATCACGAATATCGCGCAGGCGTTGGGCAAACGTGCGGATCTGCTCGCCGCCCTCCCACAGCAGCGGAAGGCCTTCCAGCGAATTCAGGCGGGTGGCGTCGGCCTTGCTCAAGCGCAGGGTGGTTTCGCCCGGCTCTTGCAAATAGAACTCGCCGAGCGTCATCAATACCGGCTTCAACCGGCCCAACGGCAAAGCCACTTGCAGCGGCCCATGCTCGCTGGTGCGTTGCGGGATGTTGACCAGAATCAGCTCGTCATCGCGACGGCGCGCCAGGCGTTCCGGATTGAGGATTTCCGCGTGCGAGCGCATCAGGTTGAGCAGGATAGGCAATAGACTCAGGCGCTCACCATTGACGATGATCCCCAGTTCCAGATCAAACCAATCGCGTTCCGGCACCTGCTCGACGGTGGCGTACCAGTCATCAACAGCGGTCAGATCGAAGCCGAATTCCTCGTCGATCTGCAGCTCCCAGCCTTGGCTGCGCAGTTTCGGCAGGTCGTTGAGGGTGAACGTCAGCCAAGCGCTGTCATTGACCATCTCGTACAGCTCACCGGCGCTTTCCGGCAGGGCTTTGCTCTGGCGGGTGGCGATGCGAAAGCCGAGGATGCGCAACTGTTCGCGGTACGACTGCTCGACATCCGGATGGCGTTTGACGCGCAGCGTCTGGCTTTCCTGGCGAATCAGGATATCGCTGTTCTTCTGCCCGCTGACGTACTCGTCAAGGTAGCTGAACGAAAGCGCCGCGCGATGCTGAATGTAGCGCTGCATCTTGCCGTTGCGCGGTTCGAAGGCACTGAACTCGACACTGGCCAGCCATAGGCGTGGCAGTGGCTGCACATTGTCGACCAGCACTTGCGGTGGCGCCTTCGGGCTGCGATTTTCCAGCACGGCTTGCAGCTTTTCCAAGAGTTCGGCGTCTTTGGCGGCGGCCGGGTAATCGAGGGTTTCCTGCACTTTCAGCAGCACCGCTGCGCAGTGTTTACAGTTGCTGCGAACCGGACACGTGCAGCTGGCATCGACCAGCAGCAAGGTGTTTTTGGCGGATTCGCGCAGCTGGATGGTCTGGCGGTAAACGTTACCGCCAGAGCCTTCGCAACTGGCGGTGATGGTCGCATCGCCGACCTGGGCGATGCGTACCCGGTTTTCCAGGGCATAGCGGCGGCCACGCTCCAGGCTCTGTTCCTTGAATCGGCTGACCCAGGAGGGTGCCAACGGTTTACTCAGGGGCGGGGACATAAGGACTTCGATCAGTCCGGAATCGCTTCAGGCGCTTCCCGTGGCGCTGGCGCGGTCAGGGAAGTGATCTTGATCAGCAAGGCCAGATGGCCGTTGTCCAGGTAGTTGAGTTGGCCATTTTTGGTGTGGCTGTCCTGCTTCAGGCGCTCGCTGGCGGTGACCAGGCCATTGGCGTCGATCTGATTGACCCAGAAATCGGCGTTCACATCGGTGAAGCGTCCCAGTTTCATTTCCAGCGTGCCCTCGATCGGGAATTGACCGAACTGCTCCTGACCGTCGCTGACCGCCACTTTTGCCGGTTCTTCGCCAAGGGTTTGCTGCCAGGCCTTGTGCATCAGCACGCTGTAGTCGCCGCTGGCGGTGAGTTTGCTGACAACGTCGTTCAACGCCGGTGTGCGTTTGCTGTCGTCGCTCAAACGCTGGGCCCCAGCGGCCCAGTCTTCCGGCGCGGCGCGGCTGACGATTGCCGGTACGGCGTTCTGGCGCACCAGAATCATTTCGACCTGATACAGGTCATCGGCGAAAGCCGAAGGGGCTACCAAAGCAAGTAGCAAAGTCACTGAGCGGAACAGGCGCATTGGGCGTCCTTCAAACAGATTTCGGGAGGAGGCGCTCAAACAGCGCCTCTACAGTATTAAAGCGCTCTTCCGGACGTTCCATCGGTACCTGGAATTTGAACATCGTCGCGCCTTCGAACTTGTAGCGTTTTGGCTGGCTCTGGATCAGCTTGATCAGCGTCATCGGGTCGACCGGCGTCTGCGCTTCGAACTCGATGCGCCCACCTTGCGGGCCACCATCGACCTTCTTGATACCCAGTTGCTCAGCCTGCAATTTCAACGCCGTGATGCGCACCAGATTCTTCGTCGGTTCCGGCAACAAGCCGAAACGGTCGATCATCTCGACTTGCAGATCCTTGAGGCCTTCCTCGTCGGTGGCCGAAGCGATGCGTTTGTACAGAATCAGACGCGCGTGAACATCCGGCAGGTAGTCTTCCGGAATCAGCGCCGGCACTCGCAAGTTGACTTCCGGGCCACCGCCCAGCGGCTGATCGAGGTTCGGTTGTTCGCCCTTACGGATCGATTTCACCGCGCGTTCGAGCATCTCCATATACAGCGTGAAGCCCACGGCCTGAATCTGCCCGCTCTGGCCATCGCCGAGCAGTTCGCCGGCGCCACGGATTTCCAGGTCGTTGGTCGCCAGGACGAAACCGGCACCGAGATCCTGAGTGTTGGCGATCGCTTCCAGACGCTTTTCCGCGTCCGAGGTGATTTGCTGGCGCGGCGGTGTCAGCAGGTAGGCGTAAGCCTGGTGGTGACTACGGCCGACACGACCACGCAACTGGTGCAGTTGTGCCAGGCCGAACTTGTCGGCGCGCTCGATGATGATGGTGTTGGCGCTCGGCACATCGATGCCGGTCTCGATGATGGTCGAGGCGATCAGCACGTTGAAGCGCTTGTGATAGAAGTCGCTCATCACCTGTTCGAGTTCGCGCTCGCGCATCTGTCCGTGACCAATGCCGATGCGGGCTTCCGGCACCAGTTCGGCGAGATCGGCGGCGCACTTCTCGATGGTTTTCACATCGTTGTGCAGGTAGTAAACCTGGCCGCCGCGCAGCAGTTCACGGAGCAGGGCCTCTTTGACCGTGCTCTTGTTCTGCTCCATGACGAAGGTGCGCACCGACAGGCGTCGCGCTGGCGGCGTAGCGATGATCGACAGGTCGCGCATGCCCGACACCGCCATGTTCAGCGTGCGCGGAATCGGCGTGGCGGTCAGGGTAAGAATGTCGACTTCGCTGCGCAGGGCCTTGAGCTGTTCTTTCTGACGGACACCGAAACGGTGTTCTTCGTCGATGATCACCAGCCCGAGGTTTTTGATTTTTACATCGTCGGACAGCAGCTTGTGCGTGCCAATGACGATGTCGATTTTGCCTTCAGCCAGATCGGCGATCGCCGCGTTCACTTCCTTGGCCGATTTGAAGCGGCTCATTACTTCTACTGTCACGGGCCAGTCGGCGAAGCGGTCGCGGAAGCTGTTGTAGTGCTGCTGGGCGAGCAGGGTGGTCGGCACCAGAATCGCCACCTGACGACCGCCGTGCACGGCGATGAATGCCGCACGCATGGCCACTTCGGTCTTGCCGAAACCGACGTCGCCGCAGACCAGGCGATCCATCGGTTTCGGCGCGAGCATGTCTTCGCGCACGGCTTCGATGGTCGATTGCTGGTCCGGGGTTTCTTCGAACGGGAACCCGGCGCTGAACGTCGCGTAATCGGCTTTCGGGTCGGCGAATGCATAACCTTCGCGAGCGGCACGCCGGGCGTAAATATCGAGCAGTTCAGCGGCAACATCGCGCACCTGTTCGGCGGCTTTGCGCTTGGCCTTCTGCCAGGTTTCCGAACCAAGGCGGTGCAGCGGGGCCAGCGCATCGTCGCTACCGGTGTAACGCGCGATCAAATGCAGGTTGGCTACGGGCACGTAAAGCTTGGCGTTCTCGGCGTATTCGAGGGTGAGGAATTCGGCCGCCTGATTGTCGATTTCCAGAATCGTCAGGCCCAGATAGCGGCCGACACCGTGATCGATGTGCACCACCGGCGCGCCTTCGCGCAGCTCGGTGAGGTTCTTGATCACCGCGTCATTGCTGACGTCGCTGCGTTTCTCGCGGCGACGACGTTGCATCACACGCTGACCGAACAGCGGACTTTCCGCGACGAGTGCCAGCGCCGGCTCATCCAGCATCAGGCCTTCGTCGAGCGGGGCAATGGTGATCGCCAGACGATCCTTGCTCGCGACGAAATCAGGCCAGCTGTCGACATTTTTCGGTCGCAGCTTCAGGCGCTCAAGCAACTCCAGCAGGACTTCACGACGGCCCGCGGATTCGGCGGTGAACAGCACGCGACCGGGGAACTCATCGAGGAACGCCGACAGCGCCGCCAGCGGTTGCGTGGCTTTGGCCTCGATTGCCAGATTCGGCAGTGCTTGCGCGGGGAAGCGCTCGCGGCCGACGCCGGTTTCCACGTCTTGTTGACTGGCGATCACACGTGGCCAGCTCTTCAAACGGGCGAAACAGTCTTCCACCGGCAGGAACAATTCTGCCGGCGGCAATAAAGGACGCGAAGGGTCGACGCGGCGCTCTTCATAACGATTGCGCACGTCGTTCCAGAAATTCTCCGCAGCTTGTTCGATGCCGGGCAGCGAGAACACTTGCGTGTCTTGCGGCAGGTAATCGAACAGCGTCGAGGTTTCGTCGAAAAACAGCGGCAGGTAATACTCGATCCCGGCCGGGGTGATGCCGCTGCTCAGATCCTGAAAGATCGGGCAGCGACGGAAGTCGACGTCGAAACGCTCGCGGAAACGCGCCTTGAAGCGGGTGACTGCGTCTTTCTGCAGTGGAAACTCACGGGCCGGCAGCAGCTTGACCGAATCGACCTTGTCGATGGAGCGCTGGTTTTCCGGGTCGAAGGTACGCAGGGTTTCGATTTCGTCGTCGAACAGGTCGATGCGATAGGGCAGTTTGCTGCCCATCGGGAATAGATCGATCAGTGCGCCGCGAACGGTGAACTCGCCGTGCTCATAAACCGTGTCTACGTAGCGATAGCCACTGGCTTCGAGCCGCGCACGCATCTGTTCAACATCGAGCTTCTGGCCGACATCCAGCACCAGGCTGCTGCCGAGCAGGAACTTGGTCGGCGCCAACCGGTGCAACGCTGTGGTGATCGGCACCACCAGCACGCCATGCGCCAGCTCTGGCAGCCTATACAAGCTGGCGATGCGCTGGGAAATGATGTCCTGGTGCGGCGAGAACAGGTCGTACGGCAGGGTTTCCCAGTCAGGGAAATGCAGAACGGGCAAATCCGGGGCGAAGAAACTCAGCTCCTGTTCCAGTCGTTCAGCACTCTGGCTGTCGGCGGTCAGTAGCAGGGTGAAGCGCTTGGCAGCGCTGGCAGCCTCGGCAATCGCGAGACTGAGGGCAGCACCGGGCAGATTGCCCCAATGCTGTTTACCTGCCTCGGCAGGGAGTAGCGGTAGACGCAGAACGGGCACGGAAGGTTGAGCTCCAGGCTTTGCGACAAAGTCGGTAATTGTAGCGGCGTCCGGTGCCGCCTGTCAGTTGCAGACTACGTCTATCTTCGATGTTTGCGCGAAATGTAGTGGTAACCATAAAAACCAGCGGTTTTTTAGCGATTATGTAGTGCCGAAAGTGGCTGGTGTTACGGAGGGTTACAGACATCGTCTAACAGTCGTCGAAAAATTGACTGCGCTGAAAGCCCCGGTTTTACTGGGCTGGCGCGAGGCGTAATTTTTTTGAACGGGATTTTGTTACCGATTTCGCGACAAGCGCGCATTGCTGAATGAGGTTGTCGGCGGCATAATGTAGCCCCTTTTTTCTGCCCCTACATGTGGAAGGTTACCGTGACTCAGAAGCCCGACCAGTGTCTTGGTGAATGGATCGACCGTGAAGCACTCGCAGAAGCGATGATTCCGCTTATCGGTCAGCTCTACCGCAATAACAACGTGGTGAGCTCGATCTATGGCCGCAGCCTGATCAACCAGTCTGTCATCGCGATTCTCAAAGCTCACCGCTTTGCGCGCCACCGTTCTTCCGACGACAGCGAACTCTCCGTCCACGAAACATTCCCACTGCTCAAGGCCATGAGCGAGCTCAAGCTCGGCGCGGCTTCGGTAGATCTGGGCAAGTTGGCGTTCAAATTCCGTAACGAAGGCAATGGCCGCAGCGCCGAGCAATTCGTTCGTGAAGAAATGGCTGACGTGGTTGGCCAGCAAAACGCTTCCGCACGTAAAGGCACCGACGTTGTGCTGTACGGCTTCGGTCGTATCGGCCGTTTGCTGGCGCGCATCCTGATCGAGAAAACCGGTGGTGGCGACGGTCTGCGTCTGCGTGCCATCGTCGTGCGCAAAGGCGCCGACAACGACCTGACCAAGCGCGCCAGCCTGCTGCGTCGCGATTCGGTCCATGGTTCGTTCAACGGCACCATTACCATCGACGAAGAAAACAACACCATCACCGCCAACGGTAACCTGATCCAGGTGATCTACGCGAAGAACCCGACCGAGGTGGATTACACCCAGTACGGCATCAAAGACGCGCTGCTGGTGGATAACACCGGTGTATGGCGTGACGCCGATGGCCTCGGTCAGCACCTGGCCTGCCCGGGTATCGACCGCGTTGTTCTGACCGCGCCTGGCAAAGGCAAGCTGAAGAACATCGTTCACGGCATCAACCACAACGAAATCACCGCTGACGACAAGATCGTGTCCGCCGCTTCCTGCACTACCAACGCCATCGTGCCGGTGCTGAAAGCTGTGAATGACAAGTTCGGCATCATCAACGGTCACGTCGAAACCGTTCACTCGTACACCAACGACCAGAACCTGATCGACAACTTCCACAAGGGCGATCGCCGTGGCCGTAGCGCCGCGCTGAACATGGTCATCACCGAGACCGGTGCTGCCACCGCTGCTGCCAAGGCCCTGCCTGAGCTGGCCGGCAAGCTGACCGGTAACGCGATCCGCGTTCCGACGCCAAACGTGTCGATGGCCATTCTCAACCTCAACCTTGAGAAAGCCGCTACCCGTGAAGAGATGAACGAGTACCTGCGCTACATGGCGCTGCACTCCGATCTGCACAAGCAAATCGACTTCGTCAACTCGCAGGAAGTGGTTTCGACTGACTTCGTCGGTTCGCGCCACGCCGGTGTGGTCGACGCTGAAGCGACCATCGTTCAGGACAACCGCGTTGTTCTGTACGTCTGGTACGACAACGAGTTCGGCTACAGCTGCCAGGTGGTTCGCGTGATGGAAGACATGGCTGGTGTAAACCCGCCAGCGTTCCCGCGCTAAGCACTCGTTGCAAATGAAAACGCCCCGACTTAGGTCGGGGCGTTTTTGTTTGTGTGCCTTTTAGAGCTGTGTTGTCAGTAGCGGCCTCTTCGCGAGCAGGCTCGCTCCCACATGGGGATTTGTGAACGACACAGATCCAGTGTAGGAGCGAGCCTGCTCGCGAAAGCGTTCTATCGAGCGCCGCCGGGTATGGCCGCTTGCGCGGTGCGCAGTTCATGCTTATTGCCGCGGAACAACACCAGCGTTGCAATCAATCCCAACACCGCCGCACCACTGAGCCAGATCCCCGGCGCAGCCTTGTTATCCAGCACATGAATCAGATACGTACACGCCGCCGGGGTAAACCCGCCGAACGTCGCGGTTGCCAGGCTGTAAGCCAGCGAGAAACCGGTCGTGCGCACCTCCACCGGCATGATCTCGGTCAGCGCCACCACCATCGCGCCGTTGTACGAACCGTAGAGGAACGACAGCCACAACTCGACAATCAGCAAATGGCTGAAGCTCGGGTTCGCCACGAGCCACGACAGCGCCGGGTAGGCGGTCAGGATCGCCAGAATCGTCGCCGCCAGCAGTAAGGGTTTACGGCCGATCTTGTCAGACACCGAGCCCATCACCGGCAACCAGAAGAAGTTCGACAGGCCGATGCACACCGTCACCAGCAACGCGTCGAAATCCGACAGGTGCAGCTCAGCCTTGCCGAACGTCGGGGTGTAGGCGGTGATCAGGTAAAAAGAAACCGTGGTCATCACCACCAGCGCCATGCCGGCGATGACGATGCCGAAGTTCTGACCGATCGAGCGGACGATTTCCCGCAGGGTAGGGCGGTGTTTTCTGGCCTGGAACTCCGGGGTTTCCTCCAGCGAGCGGCGAATGACGAAGATTACCGGCACAATCATGCAGCCGATCAGGAACGGCACGCGCCAGCCCCAATCGCCCATTTGTTCCGGGCTCAGCCAGTGGTTGAGGCCGACCCCGAGCAGGCCGGCGAAAACCACTGCCGCTTGCTGACTGGCGGATTGCCAACTGACAAAGAAGCCCTTGCGGCCTGGGGTGGCGATCTCTGCCAGATAGACAGATACGCCGCCCAGTTCTACGCCAGCGGAAAAGCCTTGCAGCAAGCGACCGAACAGCACGATCAGTGGCGCGGCGACGCCGAGGGTGGCGTAGCCCGGCACACAGGCAATCAGCACCGTACCGGCAGCCATCAGTGCCAGCGTGATGATCAGACCTTGGCGACGGCCATGGCGGTCGATATAGGCGCCGAGGAAAATCGCCCCGAGCGGTCGCATCAGGAAGCCGGCACCAAAGGTTGCCAGTGAAAGCATCAGCGAAGCGAAGGCGCTGTCGGTGGGGAAGAAGGTCTTGGCAATGGCTGTGGCGTAAAAGCCGTAGACCATGAAATCGAACATTTCGAGGAAGTTGCCGCTGACAACGCGAAAAATCGCTTTGCCTTTGCCCGTGGTGGAGGACATGTTCAGGTACTCACTATTGGATTTTGTATAAAGATGTTGCAGATCCTTTAATTCATAATGGCCGTCGCGGTTTTACGGAGAGATGAATAATTGTTCACTGGACGGTTGCTGGGGCTTGTGATTCTGGCTGGCTTATTGGCTGGCTGCGGCAATGGCGACTCCATGGAAGGCTTTGGTGGGCCGACCATGGGCAGCACGTATTCAATCAAGTATGTGCGCCGCGCCGGCTTGCCCGAGCCGAAGCAAGTTCGCGGTGAAGTGGAGGGGATCCTCGGCGAAGTCGATCGGCAGCTATCCACCTATCGCAACGATTCGGACATCGAGCGCTTCAACGCTTTGCCCGCCAACAGCTGTCAGAAAATGCCTGCAGCGGTACTTGAACTGGTCCGCACAGGCGAACAACTGTCAGCGCAAAGCGAAGGCTCCTACGACCTGACTGTCGAACCGCTGATGAATCTCTGGGGATTCGGCCCGCAGGGGCGCGAAGAGAAAGTCCCTGGCGCCGCCGCACTCGCCGAGGTGATGTCGCGCGTCGGTTATCAGCACTTGCGCATCAATGGCGAGCAGTTGTGCAAGGACGCCGCCGTCGAGGTCGATTTCAACAGCATCGCTGCCGGTTATGCCGTCGACACCATCGCGGCACGGCTCGATGCCATGGGCATCCACGATTACCTCGCTGAAGCCACGGGTGAGCTAAAGGCAAAGGGGCGAAAGCTTGACGGCTCATCGTGGCGCATCGCGCTGGAAGAGCCTCGTGACGATCAACAGGTGACCGAGCACATTATCAATGTCGACGGCTACGGCGTTTCCACCTCCGGCGACTACCGCAACTATTTCCTGCAGAACGGCCGGCGTTATTCCCACACCTTCGATGCGCGCACCGGCGCACCGGTCCTACACGACCTGGCGTCCGTCACGGTGATTCATCCTTCAGCGCTGATGGCCGATGGCCTATCGACATTGTTGCTGATTCTTGGCCCGGAAAGGGCGTGGGACTATGCGGAAAAACATGACATTGGTGCATTCTTTGTGATTCGTGCCGATACAGGTTTTGTCGTTCGTACCAATACGGCTTTCGAGCGCCTCACTGGCAAGAAAACTGACTGAGAACAATACGAAAGCTGGCGTTGTAGTGCAGGCAAAAGTAGCCTACGACGCGACCAAGGGTTAATGTGCGCGGCGTTGACGCTTCTATAGACTGTGTCCGGGTTCTTGATTGACCCCCAATTGTTCCTTCGCGCCGCCGTTCGGCGTGATTTAGCCGCCGGTGCTGCTGGCACCGCGGCCTGTTCTGAGGAGTACGCATGGCTGTCTACAACTACGACGTGGTGGTGCTGGGTTCCGGCCCGGCGGGAGAAGGCGCGGCAATGAACGCCGCCAAAGCAGGGCGCAAGGTCGCGATGGTCGACAGCCGTCGCCAGGTCGGCGGCAACTGCACCCACCTCGGCACCATCCCGTCCAAGGCACTGCGTCACTCGGTGCGGCAGATCATGCAGTTCAACACTAACCCGATGTTCCGGGCGATCGGCGAACCACGCTGGTTCTCCTTCCCGGACGTGTTGAAAAGCGCCGAGAAAGTCATTTCCAAACAAGTCGCTTCACGCACCGGCTACTACGCCCGTAACCGCGTCGACGTGTTCTTCGGCACCGGCAGCTTCGCCGACGAGCAAACCATCGAAGTGGTTTGCGCCAACGGCGTGGTCGAGAAACTGGTGGCCAAGCACATCATCATCGCCACCGGTTCGCGCCCGTATCGCCCGGCGGACATCGATTTCCACCACCCGCGTATCTACGATAGCGACACCATCCTCAGCCTCGGCCACACCCCGCGCAAACTGATCGTTTACGGCGCCGGCGTGATCGGTTGCGAATACGCGTCGATCTTCAGCGGTCTGGGTGTGTTGGTTGAACTGGTCGATAACCGTGGTCAGTTGCTGAGCTTCCTCGACTCGGAAATCTCCCAGGCGTTGAGCTATCACTTCAGCAACAACAACATCACCGTGCGCCACAACGAAGATTACGATCGCGTTGAAGGCGTCGACAACGGCGTGATCCTGCACCTCAAGTCCGGCAAGAAGATCAAGGCCGATGCCTTGCTCTGGTGCAACGGTCGTACCGGCAACACCGATCAGCTCGGTCTGGAAAACATCGGCGTCAAGGTCAATAGCCGTGGCCAGATCGAAGTCGACGAGGCTTACCGCACCTGCGTGCCGAACATCTACGGTGCCGGTGACGTGATCGGCTGGCCGAGCCTGGCCAGTGCCGCCCACGACCAGGGTCGTTCGGCTGCTGGCAGCATCGTCGATAACGGTAGCTGGCGCTTTGTGAATGACGTGCCGACCGGCATTTACACCATTCCGGAGATCAGCTCGATCGGCAAGAACGAACAGGAACTGACCCAGGCCAAAGTGCCGTACGAAGTCGGCAAGGCGTTCTTCAAGAGCATGGCGCGTGCGCAGATCGCCGGCGAGCCGCAAGGCATGCTGAAGATCCTGTTCCACCGTGAAACCCTGGAAGTGCTGGGCGTTCACTGCTTCGGTTATCAGGCGTCGGAGATCGTTCACATCGGCCAGGCGATCATGAGCCAGCCGGGCGAGCTGAACACCCTGAAGTACTTCGTCAACACCACGTTCAACTACCCGACCATGGCCGAAGCCTATCGGGTAGCGGCGTACGATGGCCTCAACCGGCTTTTTTGACGGGCTCCGGCCGGTGGCCTGAGCCGGCCGGGGAGACCGATTTCAGCAATTCTCGAGGGTGGCAGTGGCCAAACCGGGAAAGTCTGTAATCAGGCTGTCAACGCCGAAGTCGGCGAGTCTGCGCATCAGCGCAGGCTCGTTGACGGTCCACACCGACACATGCAGCCCCTGACGCTGCGCCTTCTGCAGGCGTTCCGGCGTACACAGCGTCCAGTTCAACGCGAGAATCTCACAGCCATAGCTGGCCGCGACTTTCAATGGGTCGAGCCAGGCGTATTCGGCGACCAATCCGCGTGACACATCCGGCACCAGATCCAGCGCCGCTTTCAGCACTTCCCGCGAACTCGAGGTGATCGTCACCTTGTCGAGCAGGCCATGCCGTTGCGCCATTTCACGAATCGCCAGCACCGTGGTTGCGGCGCGAGTCCGTGAAGCGCTTTTGACCTCCAGTTGCCAATGCTCGAAATCACACTTCTCGAACAACTCTTCCAGCGTCGGAATCGGGCACGGCTTGATCCAGCCCGGGCCACCCTTGCGCGCGTCGTAAGTGACCAGCTCGGCGGCGGTGTGTTCGACGACTTTGCCGCGCCGCTCCGTAGTGCGTTTGAGGGTCGGGTCGTGGATGACCATCAACTCGCCGTCCTTGGACAGGTGCAGATCGAGTTCGCAACGGCGCACGCCGTGCTTGAGACATTCCTGAAAGCTGCTCAGGGTGTTTTCCGGTGCTTCGCCCTTGGCGCCGCGGTGGCCGTAGATGAGGGTCACGGTGCTTCCTTAAATTAAATGCCTGATTCGTTCTGTTCGCGGGCCAGACGTCGTTCCTGGGCCTGCTTCTGCAAGATATAGCGGGCGAGCAACTGGCGCTGGGCATCGGTCAGGTGTTCGAACTCGGTACCGATGTCATAACCTTCGCCCTTGCGGTCGCAATGGGTGACGCGGGCACGCAGCAACAGGCCGAGCGCTTGCGGCATCAGCACCAGTTTCACTGACAGGTGAGCGCCGGTGGCAATCGGTGTCGGGTGCTGAAAGTCGATTCCGCCCTCGGAGATGATCACCGGTTGCGGCTCGCCGATATGGCCGAGCACGGTCAGGGCGACCACCTGGCTGAGCAGGTCGATGCGCTTGTTCTGGGATTTCAGGAACGCGGCGATGGCCCGGTCGCGCTCGCTGATCTGCCGCAACAGGTGTTGCGACTCGAATTCACTCAGGTGCAGTTCGCTGAGCAGGTTGAACAGTGGGGAAGCATCCTGCAACACTTCCTGGCCTGCGGCTTCGGGAGCAGACAGGGGCCGAATTTCCAGTGCGATCGTGTCCTCGATACGGTAGTATTCGCGGCGATCTTCTTCATCTAATGTCGACATGGCGAACCCATGGTAGCGGCGGTGGTCTGAGTGTAAAGCTGGTTATCGACCCCCGCCACAAGGACGTTCCTTTTCCCTCCGAACAAGCCCCGACATGTTCAGACCTCTCTTCGTATTTATCGGCACGCGTTATACCCGTGCAAAGCGTCGCAATCATTTTGTGTCATTCATTTCCCTGACTTCGATGATCGGGCTCGCCCTTGGCGTGGTCGTGATGATCGTCGTGTTGTCGGTGATGAACGGCTTCGATCATGAGATGCGCACCCGTGTGCTGGGCATGGTGCCCCACGCGACCATTGAATCCACTGAACCGATCAACGATTGGCAAAGCCTGGCCACCCAGGTCAAGCAGAACCCGCAGGTGACGGCGGTTGCGCCGTTTACGCAGATGCAGGGCCTGCTGACCAATAACGGTCAGGTGTCCAAGGTGTTGCTCAACGCCATCGACCCTGCGCTCGAGCGCAATGTGTCGATCATCGACAACTTCATGAAACAGGGCAAACTCGACGATCTGACGCCGGGCAGTTTCGGCATCGTCATCGGCGACAAGGCTGCGACCAAGCTCGGCGTCGGCATCGGTGACAAGGTCACCTTTGTCGCGCCGGAGGTCAGCGTGACCCCGGCCGGGATGTTCCCGCGCATGAAGCGCTTCACCGTGGTCGGCATTTTCCATGTCGGCGCTGGCGAACTCGATGGCTATCTGGGCGTGACCAACCTGCAGGATCTGGCGAAGATGCACCGCTGGAAGCCTGATCAGGTGCAGGGCATTCGCCTGAAGTTCGACGACCTGTTCCAGGCACCGCGTGTGGCGTGGAACATCGCCCAGCAGCTTGGCGAAGACCATTACTACGCCCGTGACTGGACCCGCACCCACGGCAATCTGTATCAGGCGATCCGTATGGAAAAAGCCATGATCGGCCTGCTGTTGTTGCTGATCGTCGCCGTCGCTGCGTTCAACATCATTTCCACGCTGGTGATGGTAGTCAACGACAAGAAGGGCGACATCGCCATTCTGCGCACGTTGGGCGCGACGCCGGGCACGATCATGCGCACGTTCATGGTGCAAGGCACGGTGATCGGTGTGGTCGGCACGGCGATTGGCGCGGTGGTGGGTATTTTCGCCGCGCTTAATGTCAGCGCGGCGATCTCGGCACTGGAAGGCCTGATCGGCCACAAATTCCTTAATGCTGACGTGTATTTCATTGATTATCTTCCGTCGCAGGTGCAGAGCCAGGATGTGGTCATGGTCTGCGCCGCTGCGTTGGTCCTGAGTTTCCTCGCCACCCTGTATCCAGCCTGGCGTGCCGCGCGCACCCAGCCGGCGGAGGCGCTACGTTATGAGTGAGTCGGGCATGAGTGAACAAGCAATCCTGAGCTGCCGCAACCTGGGCAAATCTTACGAGGAAGGCCCGGAATCGGTAGAAGTACTGGCCGGCCTGCAACTGGAGTTACACCCGGGCGAGCGCGTTGCGATCGTCGGCACCTCGGGTTCGGGCAAAAGTACCTTGCTCAACCTGCTCGGCGGCCTCGATACACCGACCAAGGGCAGCGTCTGGCTCGACGGTGAAGAGTTGTCGGCGCTGAGCGAGAAGAAGCGTGGCCTGCTGCGTAACCGTGCGCTCGGTTTCGTTTACCAGTTCCACCACTTGCTGCCGGAATTCACCGCACTGGAAAACGTCTGCATGCCGCTGCTGATCGGCAAGACGCCGATCCCGGAAGCGCGTCAGCGCGCCACGGCGTTGCTGGAGCGCGTCGGCCTCGGTCATCGCCTGGAGCACAAACCGGCGGAACTGTCCGGCGGTGAACGTCAGCGTGTGGCCATCGCCCGCGCCCTGGTGAACAAGCCGGGCCTGGTGATGCTCGACGAGCCAACCGGCAACCTCGACTCCCACACCGCCCAAGGCATTCAGGATTTGATGCTGGAACTCAGCACCTCCATGCGCACGGCGTTCCTGGTGGTGACTCACGACATGAACCTGGCCCGCCAGATGGATCGCGTACTGCACCTGCAAGAAGGTTGCCTCACGCCTATCTGACTGGCTGAAACCCGACGTCTGTAAAGGCGTCGGGTCTTTTATTTTTATACGGTGCCCCAGCGAATGTTCAGACCGTTATCGATCTTTATCGGCACGCGCTATACCCGCGCCAAGCGCCGCAATCGCTTTGTTTCGTTCATTTCGATGACCTCGATGATCGGCCTCGCCCTCGGCGTGCTGGCGATGATCGTGGTGTTGTCGGTGATGAACGGCTTCCAGCGCGAAATGAGCTCGCGCATCCTCGGCATGGTGCCCCACGCGACCATCGTTGGCGTCAAGCCGATCGATGACTGGCAGCCGGTAGCCGCCGCCGCGATGAAAAATCCTGAAGTGACTGCGGCCGTGCCGTTCACTGAGATGGAAGGCATGCTCTCCTACAAGGGCTTGATGCAGCCGATCCAGATCAGCGGCGTCGATCCGGCGCAGGAAGGCAAGGTCTCCATCGTTGCCCAGCACATTGTGCAGGGCCGTCTCGATGCCTTGAAACCGGGAGAGTTCGGCGTGGTGATTGGCGAAATCACCGCCCGCCGTTTCCGTCTCAATGTTGGCGACAAGATCACCCTGATCGTCCCGGAAGTCAGCACCGCCCCGGGCGGCATTACCCCGCGCATGCAGCGTCTGAACGTAGTCGGCGTGTTCAAGGTTGGCGCTGAACTGGACGGCTCGATGGGGCTGATCCACGTCGCAGACGCCGCGACCATGCAGCATTGGCAGCCGAATCAGGTGCAGAGCGTGCGTCTGGCGGTGAAAGACCTCTACGCCGCGCCGAAAGTCTCTTCGGACATCGCCGCCGGCTTGGGCGCCGAGTTCAAGGCTGACGACTGGACCCACACCCAGGGCAGCCTGTTCAGTGCGATGAAGATGGAAAAAACCATGATCGGCCTGCTGTTGCTGATGATCGTCGCGGTGGCGGCGTTCAACATCATCGCGACCCTGATCATGGTGGTGAACGACAAAGGCGCGGACATCGCGATTTTGCGTACCATCGGCGCCACGCCACGGCAGATCATGGCGATCTTCATGGTGCAAGGCACGGTGATCGGTATTGTCGGCACGATCATTGGCGGCGTGTTGGGCGTGATCGCCGCGCTGAATGTCAGTCAGATCGTGGGCTGGATCGAGCGAGTCAGCGGGCAGCACATCTTCAGTTCGGATGTGTATTTCGTCAGCAATTTGCCGTCGGAATTGCAGGGTGGGGACGTGCTGTTGATCTGCTCGGCGGGCTTTATTCTGAGCTTTCTGGCTACGGTGTATCCGGCCTGGCGGGCGGCGAAGATCGAGCCGGCTCACGCCCTGAGATATTCGTAAGCGACTCCATGCTCGTTCCCACGCTCTGCGTGGGAACGCCTCAACGGACGCTCCGCGTTCGGCTCTGGAAGGGACGCGGAGCGTCCCGGGCTGCATTCCCACGCAGAGCGTGGGAACGATCAGGTTCGAGGTAGCTCAATCACAAACCGCGTCCATCCTGCTTCAGATTCGCAATGAATCTGCCCACCATGGGCGCGGACGATCGACTGAGTAATCGCCAGCCCCAATCCCGCATGCTCACTGCTGCCTTCCTGCCGCGCCGGATCGGCCCGATAAAACCGGTCGAACAAGCGTGGCAGCAGCTCCGCAGAAATCCCCTCGCCGCTGTTTTCTATTGAAACGCGCACAGCGTTCGGTAGCTCAACGATCCGCAAGCTCACATAGCCCTCAGCCGGGGTAAACCGCAGTGCGTTATCCAGCAAATTCGACAGCGCCCGGCGTAACATGCTGCGATCACCTTCGATCCGCGCATTGCCCTCGCGCGTCAGCTTGACCCCGGCGTCCTCCGCCAGCGGCGCAAAAAACTCTAGTAGCACATCAGTTTCATCCGCCAGTTCCAGCGGTTCACGCTTGGGCATCAGCAAGCCGTGGTCCGCTTTGGCCAGGTACAACATGTCGTTGACCAGTTGCGCCATCCATTGCAGTTCTTCGAGATTGCTGTGCAGCGCTTCGCGGTAATCTTCGATCGGCCGGGGGCGGGTGAGGGTGACCTGGGTGTGGGTCAGCAGGTTCGACAGCGGTGTGCGCAGTTCATGGGCGATGTCGGCGGAAAACGCCGAGAGCCGCTGAAACGAGTCGTCGAGGCGTGCGAGCATGGCGTTGAAGCTGTGGGCCATTTCCGCAAGCTCGGGCGGCATTTGCGCTTCCGGCAGTCGGGCATTCAGCGATTGGGCGGAAATCCCACGGGCGACCGCGCTCACGCGCCGCAACGGACGCAAGCCGCTGCGGGCCGCCCAGGCGCCGAGCAAGGCAGTGGCCAGCGCCGAGAGACCGACCGTCAGCCAGATCAGGTGCTGCATGCGTTGCAGGAAGTGTTGGTGATGGGTGATGTCGAGCAACAAGGACAATTGCGGTGAATCGGCTTTGTCCGGGTAGAGCGGGGCGTTGAGCACGCGGTAATCGGTGCCGTCGTTGCTAACAGTCGACAGGCCGGATTGTTGCGGTAAATCCTTGGGGATTAGCGTCGAACTGTCGTACCAGCGTTGGCCGTCGCCGCCAGTGATGCGCAGCGACAGATCGGCCTGACGACTCAACTCATCCGCCAGCCGTGCTTCACGTTGGCCGGGTTGAAGATCCTGCAAGGCGCGGCGCAGGCCGATCAGCTTGCCGTCCAGTTGTTGCTGGTCGAGTTCGATGAAGTGCGCTTCGCTGGCACGGTTGAACAACACCCCGGCGAACAGCGAAACCACCGCGGTGCAGGCGGCAAACAACAAGGCCAGGCGTGAACTCAGAGACAAACGACGCATCAGGCGCCACGCTCTTCGAGCACGTAACCCATGCCGCGCACGGTGTGGATCAGTTTGTTGGGGAATTCGTCATCGATTTTCAGACGCAAACGGCGGATCGCCACTTCGATGACATTGGTGTCGCTGTCGAAATTCATGTCCCAGACCTGTGAGGCGATCAGCGATTTCGGCAGCACCTCACCCTGACGACGCAGAAGCATTTCCAATAGCGCGAATTCCTTGGCGGTGAGATCAATGCGTTGGCCACTGCGTTCGACCCGACGGCGAATCAGGTCCAGACGCAGATCGGCCAATTGCAGGCTGGTTTCTTGCGGTGTAGCACTGCCGCGACGCAACAGGCTGCGCACCCGCGCCAGCAGTTCGGAGAAGGCGAACGGTTTGACCAGATAGTCGTCGGCGCCCAGTTCCAGGCCATGCACCCTGTCTTCCACGGCGTCTTTGGCCGTCAGAAAAAGTACCGGCGTATCCAGCCCGGCGCTGCGCACCGCTTGCAGAATCTGCCAGCCGTTGCGGCCCGGCAGCATCACGTCGAGGATCAGCAGCGCATAATCACCGCTCAGTGCCAGTTGCTGACCGCTGTTGCCATCGGCCACCAGCTCCGTATTGAACCCGGCCTCGGTCAGGCCCTGGCGCAGGTATTGGCCGGTTTTCGCTTGGTCTTCGACGATCAACAGTTTCATGGGCAACTCGGGTTGTAGTAACTAAGGCTTTATATCGTGAGCGCGTGCGGTAAGCGCCAACCTGACAAAGTTGTAATCTGCCTGTCAGGTAGATGCCAGCGCAGGCCGGCTAGAGTTTCCCACAGGCTGAACCTTATCTTGTTGGAGAACGACCATGTTTTTACGCCAATCCCTGACGTTGGCTGCCTGTCTGTTGGCGCTGAGTTCGCCAGTGTGGGCCGCGCCAGCTCACACCTACGATTTTGGCCAGCCAGCACCTGCCGCCAACGCCACGCGCAGCATTGAAGTGGTGTTGAACGACATGTCGTTCGACCCCAAGGCGATTCAGATCAAGGCCGGTGAGACCGTTCGTTTTGTGCTGGTGAATAAAGGCCAGTTGTTGCACGAATTCAACCTCGGTGACGCAGCGATGCACGCCAAACACCAGCAGGAAATGTTGCAGATGCAGCAAAGCGGCATGCTTACGCCTACCGGTATGAAGGAAATGTCCCACGATATGGCTGGCATGGATCACGCAGCGATGGGCCACGGCATGAAGCACGATGACCCCAATAGCGTGTTGGTCGAGCCGGGCAAAACTGCCGAGCTGACCTGGACCTTCAGCAAGGCCACGAGCCTGGAATTCGCCTGCAATATTCCCGGGCATTATCAGGCGGGCATGGTCGGCAAACTGACGGTCAGTCAGTAAGCACTCAAAGGCGCGGGCAAAGACTGGTAGAATCCGCTGATTCTTCAGTCAGGTTTCCGCCATGCATCCCGCAGCCGAACATTCGCCGCTGGGCAAATCCAGCGAATACATCGCCACATACACGCCGTCCCTGCTGTTCCCGATTCCGCGCACCGCGAAATGGGCCGAACTGGGCCTGACCGCCGAAACCCTGCCGTATAAAGGTGTGGATTTCTGGAACTGCTTCGAGCTGTCGTGGCTGCTGCCGTCGGGCAAGCCGGTGGTGGCGATCGGCGAGTTCAGCATTCCGGCGGATTCGCCGAATATCATTGAGTCGAAGTCGTTCAAGTTGTACCTGAACTCGCTGAACCAGACGGCGTTTGCCGACGTTGCGAGCCTGGAGGCGACGCTGGTCAAGGATTTGTCGGCCGCCGCCGGTAAACCGGTGGGCGTTCGGGTCCGCAGCCTGAAGGACGTTGAAGCGGAAGGCGTCGTGGCATTGCCCGGCGTGTGCATTGATGATCTGGATATCAGCGTCAGCAACTATGAGCATCCGCGCCCGGAATTGCTGCGCTGCGATGATTCGCGGATTGTTGAAGAGACGGTCTATAGCCACCTGCTCAAATCCAATTGCCCGGTGACCAGTCAGCCGGACTGGGGCACGGTGGTGGTGGAATATCGTGGCTCGGCACTGGATCATGCGAGTCTGCTGGAATACATCGTCAGCTTCCGCCAGCATTCGGACTTCCATGAGCAGTGTGTGGAGCGGATTTTCCTCGATCTGCAGCGCTTGTTGAAACCCGAGAAATTAACGGTATTTGCACGTTACGTGCGTCGTGGTGGTCTGGATATCAATCCGTATCGCAGCACCGAAAGCGTACAGCTGCCGAACCACCGGCTCGTACGTCAATAAAGATCCAGAATGTGCGATATCCCATGAGGGAGCGAGCTTGCTCGCGAAGGCGTCGTGTCAGTCGACATCATCGTTGAATGACTCACCGCATTCGCGAGCAAGCTCGCTCCCACAGGGAAGTGTGTTTCAAGTCCGGAAATGAAAAAGCCCTGCCAGTGATGGCAGGGCTTTTTGCGTTTCGGGGGAATCAGATCCCCATGCTGCCCAGCGCGTTGACGATATTGCGCAAGGTGCCAGCTATGGTTGGATGGTCAACTTCAAAGCGTTCAACGGCGAGGTTCACGCCGTCGGCAATGTTCGAATCGTTGGTCTTGGTTTCGAGTTCAAGTTCCAGTTCAATCTGCTTCATCAGCGCGTGCAAATCTTCCCGTTCAGCTTCCGACAGCGGCGGATTCTGCTCCAGCTGCTCGCGCAGGGTATCGAGCTGTTTTTGCAGTTCTTGGGCGGGCATGGTGTTTTCCTTTTATCAATAGGCACTGGCATTGACCGCAGCCGCGCGCCAAAGGTCTATGGCTGACCTTTAGATTAATCCACTCCCGGCAAACCTGCATGATCCCGGTCAGGGCTTTTCGCCTTTGAGGCGGCGCAGGCGGATGTCCGCCAGGCAAGTGTCGAGTTCACCCAGGTGATCGATTACCGAATGCACGCCCAGCCCGAATAACTGCACGGTGGCCTTGCCACGCAAGTGTTCGCGTTCTTTCTGGCTCAAGGCTTGCCATTCCTGAGGCGCCAGGCCGCAGAGCGAGCCGCAGGAGGCGAGGCCGATGGTCCACAGGCCGGCATTCAGTCCAGCTTCCAGCAGGCGCGGTTCGCCACTGACCAGCACGCAACCGTCCAGGCTGCCGACGTTCAGCGTCATCAATGCTTGCCAACAGGCGTTCGGGGCGGGCCATGGATTGATTGTTGCCGAATGTTGCGCAGGTTTGATCCACGCTGGCAATGAGACCGACAACGCTTGCGCGAGGGGCGGGGGCAATTCATCTAGCCAGGCGCAGGGAATCTGCTGGCGCTGCAGGCTGTGCAGGCTGTCGAGTGCGCCGGGTGTGGGCTCGGCATGCTCGGGCAGGGCGATCGTCTGTTGCCGGGCGCGAGCACCGAAATCCACCAGACAACCGCTGAGTCCGAACAGTACGGCCGTCAGGCTGGCGGCGGCGACGGGCAAGGTTTCGGCGTGTGTCATGGCAACGTCCCTGAAATAACGATCAGGCTAGGGCGTCTCAGTGACAGTTGGATGACAGAGGTGTGAAGGCGACGCGCGAAGCGTCCTACAGACTGCTTCATTGCGCAGACTGTCCAAACGGGCTTTTGCGCTTATACTAGCGACCTGAATACCCGGACCCAGAGGTCCGCGACAGTACCATTCCAAGGAGTTTTTCTATGCGCTGGAGCAATCCGCTCGCTCAGCTTTGTGTATGTGCCGGCCTGTTGCTGGCCCCGTTTGCCTCTCAGGCGGCAACGGAAGAAGACCCTTGGGAAAGCGTCAACCGTCCGATCTTCCAGTTCAACGACTTCGTTGACACCTACGCGCTGAAGCCATTGGCGCAGGGCTATGAGTTCGTTACACCGCAGTTTCTCGAAGACGGCATTCACAACATGTTCCGCAACGTCGGTGACGTCACCAACCTTGCCAACAACATCCTGCAGGCCAAACCCGCTGCCGCTGGCGTCGACACTGCACGTCTGATCTTCAACACCACGTTCGGTCTGCTCGGCTTCTTTGATGTCGGTACCAAAATGGGCCTGAACCGCAGCGATGAAGATTTTGGCCAGACCCTCGGTTACTGGGGCGTCGGCAGCGGTCCGTATGTAATGCTGCCATTGCTCGGCCCAAGCACCCTGCGTGATGCACCGTCGAAATACGTCGACAGCTACACCGGTATGTACCGCTACATCGACGACGTGCCAGCGCGTAATTCGATCTTCGGCCTGAACATCGTCGACACCCGCGCCAGCCTGCTGTCGAGCGAGAAGCTGATCAGCGGCGACAAGTACACCTTCATCCGCAACGCTTACTTGCAGAACCGCGAGTTCAAAGTGAAGGATGGCCAGGTCGAAGACGATTTTTAATCTCGACCGGTAAAAAGAAAGGCGACCTCAGGGTCGCCTTTTTTGTGTGTAGCTATTTCATCTTCAGGATGGTCAGACCGAGTTTCTGGCCGCCGTCATCCTGTGCTCGAATCCAGACCACTTCGGTCTCGGCCTCAAGGCCGCTGAGTGCGGCGTGATCGGAGTCGATGCGCACGCTCAAACGATCACCGACCGCGAACTGGCGCGGTGCTTCGATCTGCATGCCGGTGCTGGAGAGGTCGATGCATACCCCTGAAACTTCATCACCTTCATGAATCAACACGACATCGGCATCGACCCGCATGCGGATGAAATCGCGCTTTTCGCTGTAGTCCCGACTGGTTTGACTCATAGGTTCGTCCTTCCATTGGGTTACGGTTTGAGCTGTTCTTATAACTCTCGGTGATTTGACAAGTAAAGTCGTCAAGCGACCATCGGCGCATGCTTGAAACGCTCTGCGGATGGGAGTACCGTCTGCGCCTTAGAAGGGCACCTCTGGTGCAACCGCGTTTGCAGTCAATGCTCGAAAGCGGTGCAGCAGAGAGGCTAGAAAGCGAATCCAGTAGTCTGCGCAGGGCCAGATGCCCCGCCAACTACGCCAACCTAATTCTGGCGCCGTTTGCCCACATGCCAAAAACCAGTGCCACGCTGCTGATAATCGATGATGACGAAGTAGTGCGCGCGAGCCTCGCGGCCTATTTGGAAGACAGTGGTTTCAGCGTCCTGCAGGCCAGCAACGGCCAACAGGGTCTTCAGGTATTCGAGCAAGACACGCCCGACCTGGTCATCTGCGATCTGCGCATGCCGCAGATGGGCGGTCTCGAACTGATCCGTCAGGTCACCGAGCGATCGCCGCAAACGCCGGTGATCGTGGTGTCGGGGGCCGGCGTGATGAACGACGCGGTCGAGGCCCTGCGCCTGGGCGCGGCGGATTACCTGATCAAGCCTCTCGAAGATCTGGCTGTGCTCGAGCACTCTGTGCGCCGGGCCCTCGATCGTGCGCGCCTGCTGCTGGAAAACCAGCGCTACCGCGAGAAGCTGGAAAAGGCCAACCGCGAGCTTGAAGCCAGTCTGAACCTGCTCCAGGAAGACCAGAACGCCGGTCGCCAGGTGCAGATGAACATGCTCCCGGAAAGCCCGTGGAGCATTGACGAGTTCAAGTTCGCGCACCAGATCATCCCGTCGTTGTACCTGTCGGGTGATTTTGTCGACTATTTCCGTGTCGACGAGCGCCGGGTCGCGTTTTACCTGGCCGATGTATCCGGGCATGGCGCTTCTTCAGCCTTCGTCACCGTGCTGCTGAAGTTCATGACCACGCGCTTGCTGTTCGAATCCAAGCGCAACGGCACATTGCCGGAATTCAAGCCTTCGGAAGTCCTTGGTCATATCAACCGGGGGCTGATCAGTTGTAAGCTGGGTAAACACGTCACAATGGTCGGTGGAGTCATCGACGAGGAGACCGGTTTGTTGACCTATAGCATCGGCGGCCATCTGCCGTTGCCTGTGTTGTACACGCCTGACAGTGTTCGTTATCTCGAAGGGCGTGGTCTGCCGGTAGGCCTCTTCAATGAAGCCACCTACGAAGACCACGTGCTTGAGCTGCCGCCGACATTCAGCCTGACGCTGATGTCCGATGGCATTCTGGATCTTTTGCCAGAACCTACGCTCAAAGAAAAAGAAGCCGCTTTGCCTCAACGGGTGAAGTCGGCGGGCGGCAGCCTGGATGGTCTGCGGCAAGTGTTTGGATTGGCCACGCTAGGGGAGATGCCGGATGATATCGCCCTGTTGGTGTTGAGCAGGAATCTTTAATGAGTACCGGTAGAATCCAGTTCGCCGAGCAGGACGGCACCTTCGTCCTGAAGTTCGTCGGTGAAGTTCGCCTGACCCTGTGTTCGGCGTTGGATGCGACTATTGAGAAAATCTTCACCGCGCTGAATTTCAACGCGATCGTGATCGATTTGACCGAAACCCGCAGCATCGACAGCACGACGTTGGGCCTGTTGGCCAAACTGTCGATCCTGTCGCGGCAGAAGGTCGGCCTGCTGCCGACCGTCGTCACCACCCACGAAGACATCACCCGTTTGTTGCAATCGATGGGTTTCGAGCAGGTGTTCAACATCGTCAACCACCCGGTGCCATGCCCGGAGTGCCTGGACGACCTGCCTGATCAGGACCAGTCGGAAGAAGTGGTGCGGATCAAGGTGCTTGAAGCGCACAAGATCCTCATGGGCCTGAACGATTCCAATCGTGAAGCGTTCCATGACCTGGTGAATGCCCTCGAGCGGCATTGATCTCATGACGTGATGTTGTCTGGGCCGGCCTCTTCGCGAGCAAGCTCGCTCCCACACTGGATCAGTGTCGATCACCAATCCCCTTGTGGGAGCGAGCTTGCTCGCGAAGGCTTAAGTTCAGTCAACGCGGCTCCCAATGCAGAATAAAAAAGGGCGAACCTGTGAAGGTTCGCCCTTTTTGCATTTCAACCGCTCAAATCACAGCTTGGCCTGCAACAGCGCCTCAAGCTTCTCCTGGTCGCGAGCAAACTGACGGATGCCCTCAGCCAGTTTCTCGGTAGCCATCGCGTCTTCGTTGGACAACCAGCGGAACTGCGCTTCATTGAGGCTCAGACGGGCTTCACCGGCGTTGCCCGGTGCCAGTTTGCGCTCCAGCTTGCCGGTATCGGCCGCCAGCTTGTCGATCAGGTCCGGGCTGATGGTCAGGCGGTCGCAGCCGGCCAGTTGCTCGATCTGATTGAGGTTGCGGAAGCTCGCGCCCATGACCACGGTCTTGTAGTCATTGGCCTTGTAGTAGTTGTAGATGCGGGTGACCGACTGCACGCCCGGATCATCAGCGCCGGTGTAGTCGTTACCGTTGGCCTTCTTGTACCAGTCGTAGATGCGGCCCACGAATGGCGAAATCAGGAACACGCCAGCGTCGGCGCAAGCGGCGGCCTGGGCGAAGGAGAACAGTAGGGTCAGGTTGGTCTGGATGCCTTCCTTCTCCAGCACTTCGGCGGCGCGGATGCCTTCCCAGGTCGAGGCGATCTTGATCAGTACGCGATCGCGGCCAATGCCGGCCTTGTCGTACAGCTCGATCAAGCGATGCGCGCGTTTGAGCACGGCATCCTTGTCGAACGACAGACGCGCATCCACTTCAGTGGAGATACGGCCCGGGATCACTTTGAGAATTTCCTGGCCGACCGCGACGCCGAAACGGTCGCTGGCCAGGCCGACATCGCCCTTGCAGTCGCTGACGCAGGCGTTCAGCAGCTCGGCGTAGGCCGGAATGGCTGCCGCTTTGAGCAGCAGGGACGGGTTGGTGGTGGCGTCGACCGGTTTGACTCGGGCGATCGCTTCGAAGTCGCCGGTGTCGGCAACAACGGTGGTGAATTGTTTGAGTTGTTCCAGCTTGGAAGTCATGGGCGTGCTCTGTCCTATGGGTCTGATGACATTACCCGAGCGCTGACGGCCACTCAAGGGTAGGTGCGTGTATCGATGGCCCCTGCAGCAACAACCTGAAAACGATTGTTTGAAAGGCGGGACGCGGTATCGATGAATACGATGCCAAAACAGCCAACAGGTTCAAAGCAACCGACCTGCGTACAGGCCGGTTGTGCATGCGCTACTGGGCGTTCAACAGGGCTTCGACGGACATACGCGCCGGTTTCGGCTGCCCGTCAGAGGTCAGCAGGCCGAAGTTCTTCTCGCGATCGTTGCTGCCCGAATCACTGTTCTTCCATTCATAAATGGACGTCAGCGGAATATTGAGTTTTTTAACATCGCCAATAAACGTGTTGATCTTGCTCGCTTGTCCTTCAGGCCCACCATTGGAGGCGAGTGCCGAGATGCCCCATTCACTGATGACTCCCGGTAGATGGAAGTTTTGCTGAATGAAGTTTTGCGCATTGCTGATCTGCGTGGCGGTCATGCCGTAGGGGTGGTAGGACACGGCGCTCAGGCATTTGGGGTATTCGCTGACGATGCGGTTCAGCGCCACGGTTGCAGCCGAGCCTGCGCTAGGCGGGCGAGCGAAGCCGTAACCGATCACGGGCGTCGATGGAGGCTGCTCCTGCAGCGCCTTGCACACGCCGCTCATGAACGGCACAAACGTGGTGTCGAAATTGCGCGTCGGCCAGTAGGTTTCCAGGTCCGGCTCATTCCATAACTCGATCGCCACCAGTTGCGCGCTGTACGACTGTTGCAGCCCCGTCACGGCTTTGGCGAAGCCTTCACCGGCAGTGCTCAGCTCGGCGCTCGAGGTGGCGGGCAACGCCTTGATCGCGCGGACCGTCAGCAACACAGGCAGGCCCGCAGACTGGGCTGCGGCGAAGGCATCGCTGACCTGTTTCTGATAAGCCTTGGCCGTCAGGCTGTCGCTCCACACACCGAAGCGGACAAAACCGAAGCCTGCCGACTTGATCTGCGCGGCGTCGGCGGCCGTGAAGTTCTGGATCTTCACCTGCACACCGATGTTCTTGGCTGGAAGGCTGGGAAACACTTCGCTAGCGTGAACCTGAGTCGTAGCCCCTGCCACCATCAATGCCAACGCGCCGAGTTTTTTGAGATGTGTTGTTTTCATGTCTGCTCTCCCGAAGAGAAGTGACAACTGCGAATAAATGATCTCGTTTCTCAATTTTCGAGTGAGGTGATGGCACTTAGTGCGCGAATGTTAGTTTTTGTCGGAAAACAATCACTCGAAAATCACAGTTATTTTTAGTCCGTTAATAGTGGTTGGGGAGCTTTTAAACGCTGTGGTACTTAATGCTTCGGTACTAACAGGGCGAATCTATTTCTGAGTGCAGGAAGATCTTGAGGGTTCATTCAATTGCTCTCGGATGTTGGCCGTTTGATATTACACAGGAAAGTAAAACCTTGTTCAGAAAGATCCTTGTCGTTTGCGTGGGCAATATATGCCGTAGTCCGACGGCAGAGCTGATGTTGCGTAACGCGCTGGCCCCCTCAGCGATCACCGTTTCCTCCGCAGGCCTGTCGGCGCGGGTGGGCGAGGGTGTAGAAGCGTCCGCGCGGCAAGTGCTCGAAGACCATGGCCATAACGCCGAAGGCTTCATGGCACGGCAACTGACCGCAGACATCGTCAATGAATCAGACCTGATTCTGGTCATGGAAAAACAGCATGTTAATCAAGTACTGAAGATTGCCTCTCACGCCAGAGGCAAAGTGTTTCTGCTCGGCAAGTGGCAGAGCGAGCGCGAAATACAGGACCCGTATCGTCAAGGCAAGGCCGCTTTTATTCATGCCCATGCATTGATTGAAGATGCTGTTAGTTCATGGGCGCAGCGCCTCGGGCATTGATGAATATTCTTCAGATCAGTGAATGGTAAGAACAGACTTATGCAGTTACCGTCAGTAATCGGCACCCGTGACAACGATCAAGACAGTATTGATCTGCTCGGCATATTTGGCAGCCTGATCGATCAGAAATGGTTGATCGGCGCGCTCACCGGCGCCTTCATGGTGACCGGTGTCGCGTACGCGGTTTTGGCCACGCCCGTATACCTGGCCAATGCGCTGGTGCAGGTCGAGCCGAAAAAGAACGACATGCTCGGTTTCTCCGACCTCAACAGCATGCTCGGTGGGCAATCGCCGTCGGTGACCGAAATCGGCATCATCAAATCCCGCGCGGTGATCGGCAAAACCGTCGACGACCTGCGGCTGGACATCGATGTCACCCCCAACACCTTCCCGATGATTGGCGGCTTTCTCGCCCGGCGTTATCGCGGCGAGACTGAAACCAGTGTCGCGGCGCCGCGTTTCGGTCTGAACAGTTACGCCTGGGGCGGTGAGCGCCTGGAGTTTGCCCGGCTCAATCTGCCCAAAGAGTTGTTGGGCAAGAAACTCACCCTGATCGCCGGCGAACAGAAGCACTTCCAGTTGCTCGATGACAACGACAATCTGCTGGTCGAAGGCGTCGCCAGCGAAGCGTTCGCGCAGGACGGCGTAGAAGGGCAGATCACTCAGTTGTTGGCCAATCCCGGTACGCGTTTCGAAGTGGTGCGTTACCCACGGATCGTGACCATTCAGGGTTATCAGGACGCGCTGGATATCTCCGAGCAGGGCAAGGAATCGGGAATTATCAAACTGGCGCTGGCCAGCAGCGACGCCGCTGAAGCGGTGAAGATCCTCAACAAGATCGCCGCGCTGTACGTCGATCAGAACGTGCGCCGCACCTCGGCGGAAGCGGCGCAGAGCCTGGCCTTTCTGCAAAGCCAGTTACCCCAGGTCAAGCGTGATCTGGCCAAGGCCAGCGATGCGTTGAACGCCTATCAGACCCACGGCAAGACCGTGAACATCTCGCTGGAAACCCAGTCGGTGCTCGGTCAGTCGGTAGCGCTGGAAACGCGGATCTCCGAGCTGAAAATGCAGCAGGCGGAGATGGATCGCAAGTTCACCAAACAGCACCCGGCCTATCGCGCGTTGATGAGCCAGATCGGCGAACTGACCCAGCAACAGAAATCGCTGGAAGGCAAAGTCGGCGATTTGCCCGCGACCCAACAAGAGCTGCTCAACCTGACCCGCGATGTCGAAGTGGCGTCGCAGATCTACACGCAGTTGCTGAACAAATCCCAGGAGCTGGACATCGTCCGCGCCGGTGCCGTGGGTAACGTGCGTCTGGTCGACGCAGCGGATGTCGACCTGACCAGTCCGGTCAAACCGAAAAAAGCCCTGATCGTGCTGATCGCCACCTTCCTCGGCGCTTTTGTCGGCGTGGCGCTGGTGCTGCTGCGCAAATCCCTGAGCCGTGGTCTGGAAGGCCCGGAAGCCATCGAGCAACTCGGTTTGCCGGTGTACGCGTCGATTCCGTACAGCGCCTTGCAGGATGAAGAAGACAACAAAAAAGGCCGCGCCCGCGACGGTGTCGACAAACCGGCGTACCTGCTGGCCCTGCGTAATCCCACGGATCTGTCGATTGAATCGATCCGCAGCCTGCGCACCTGCCTGCATTTCGCCGGGCTCGATTCGACCAACAACCGCATCATGATTTCCGGGCCGAGCCCACAGGTCGGCAAGACCTTCGTCTCGTCCAACCTCGCCGCGGTCATGGCGTTGAGCGGTCAGCGCGTGGTGCTGATCGATGCCGACATGCGCAAAGGTCACCTGCACAAAACCCTCAACACGCCGATCACCAACGGCTTGTCCGATCTGCTGGTCAAGCGCTGCAGCATCGATCAGGCAATCAACAAGGTCGAAATCGACAACCTGCACTTCATCAGCCGTGGCCAGGTGCCGCCGAATCCTTCCGAGCTGTTGATGCACGCCAACTTCCGCGAGCTGTTGGCGGAACTGAGCGAGCGCTACGACCTGGTGATCATCGATACGCCGCCGCTGCTGGCGGTGACCGATGCGGCCATCGTCGGCCGTGAAGCCGGGATCAGCCTGATCGTCACGCGCTTCGGGGTGAACCCGGCCAAAGAGATCGAACTGACCATTCGCCGCTTCGCGCAGAACGGCATCGAGTTGAAAGGCGCGGTGTTCAACGGCGTCGAGAAGCGTGCGGCCAGCTACTACGGCAATGGCGGTTACGGCTATTACAACTACGAATACGCGTCCGACAAATCCTGACTGTCAGCGACTGTTTTTTCCTGTTTGAAGTGGGTGATTTGTGAAGAAAATACTGCACGTGGCAGAGACGATCAAAGGTGGCGTCGCGACGGTGATCCGGACGATTTCGGCTTCGCCTGAAGGTGATGCGGCGAACTACGAGTTGGTGTACCTGGTCCCGGACGATCAGGCCAAAGAGTTGCACGGCATCGGCGCGCAGCAGATCCGCACCTTTCCCCGCACTGGACGCAATGTGCCGTCGTTGCTGCGTTTCGCCTGGCGTTTGACCCAGGTGATGCTCAAGGAAAAACCCGACGTGGTGCATTTGCACAGCACCTTTTCCGGCGTGATCGGGCGATGCGTATGTGTGCTGTTGCGACCGTGGCGCAAGCCGAAAATCGTCTACTGCCCGCACGCGTTTTCGTTCCTGATGGAAAGCTCGCCGACCAAGCAAAAAGTCTATGCATGGATTGAGCGGGTACTGCAGAAAGTCACCGATGTGATCATTTGCGTCAGCCAGTATGAACTCGATAAAGCCGCGCGCTTCGGTATCGAGCGCAAGCGCATGAAGCTGATCTACAACGGCATTCACCACAAGGATGACGCGCCGAAAGCGGCGAGTCCCGAGCCGATTCATCTGCTCTTCGTCGGTCGCCTCGATTATCAGAAAGGCTTCGACGTGTTGCTCAAGGCCTTCGCCAACGTGCAGCGCAAAGACTTGAAGCTGACCGTGGTCGGCAGCGCGGTGAACGAGGACGCGGTGGAGTGCCCGCCGATGGACTCTGTTGAATACCTGCCATGGGTCACGCCGAGCGAAGTGCAGGCGCTGTACCAGAAAGCCGATGCGCTGATCGTGCCGAGTCGCTGGGAAGGTTTCGCCATGGTGCCGCTGGAAGGCATGGCCATGGGTTTGCCGGTAATCGCCAGCAACTGCACCTCGCTGCCGGAACTGGTCACCAATGAAGTCTCCGGTTATGTCTTCCCGTCCGGTGATCACCAGGCATTGGCCGACGTGCTGACGATTATCCAGAAACCACGCTTGCTCGACCTCGGCAACGAAGGACGGAGCATTGTCCGCGAGCGTTTCAGCGCCGCGTTGATGATTCGCCAGACCTACGACCTGTATCGCGCTCCCACTTTTTAAGTAGAACTCAAGCATATGAACGTAACGATTTTGCATGGCTACAGTGCGTCCAACTCCGGTGACGGCTTGCTCGTCGATCTGGCCATTGCCCTGGTGCAGCGCAACTTTGGCGAAGACACCGCGATCAGTGTCGTGGCTTCCGATCCGGATTCTTTCAGCTACTTGCCGCACCCGCGTTTCGACGCGCCGGTGATGGCGGCCAAGGGTTTTGGCCGGGTCAAGCAAGCGGTGTTTCTCAATCAGTCCTACGCCGGGCTGGCGGATCTGTTGAAGAAAACCGACCTGATCGTCGGCGTCGGCGGCGGCTACATGCGCTCAAAAAGTGCTTTCGAACATATCAAGTTGAAACTCGGCCACGCCAAGCAACTGGAAACCGCGATCCTCAGCAAAGTGCCGTCGGTGTACCTGCCGCAAAGCATCGGCCCGTTCCATGGCGAGAGCAGCAAAATCGTCGAGCACTACGCCAGCGCCGACGCGGTATTCGTCCGTGACAACCGCTCTTCGGCGATTTTCGATGCCTGCGCCAACGTCTACCGTGCGCCGGATCTGGCGGTGCAATCGCTGGCGAGCAAAATCCTCCAGCAAGCAAAATTCACCCGCTGTGCGTCATCGCCAGCCACGGTGTGCGTGGTACTGCGCAAGCCGCCGGAGTGGAGCAAGGAAAAGAAAGTCGCTTACGTCGCCAATCTGAAGTTGCTGCTGCAGCGCCTGAAGAACAAAAGCAAAGTGGTCTGCGCCGTACAGAGCGCGGTACGCGGCAACGATGACGGTGCGTTCTATCGCGAACTGGGCATTAGCGAAGACTTGCTGTCGTTGAAGGCGACGATTGCCAAGTATCAGCCGGACCTGGTGATTTCCGTACGCCTGCACGGCGCTATTGAATCGCTGCTTTCCGGCGTGCCGGCGTACCACATCAGCTACGAACGCAAAGGCTTCGGCGCCTATCAGGACATGGGCGTGGAAGACTGGGTGATCAACGGCGGCGACATCAATGTCGACACCATCATCGACACGGTTTACGCGCCGAATGCGTTGTCGAATTTCGGCAAGCGCCTGACCGATACCTGCCGTGAAATCGAGGCAAAAACCGTGGCCATGGACGAGATCATCAAAGGTGTCGTTCGATGATATTTCGGCTACTGCTTCGCGGCGGTGCATTGGGCGCGAAGTTTTTGCTGGTGTTGGCGATCACCCATTACCTGGGGTATGAAGCGCTGGGTTTTTACGGTGTGGTGGTCGCCGCTTCGTTGATCGCGTCGAAGTTCTACAGTGTCGGGTTCAGTTCCGAGATCAATCGCTTGATCAGTGTCGGCGGCAGTTCGCGCCGCGTGGTCGACAAGGTGCTGCTGCTGTACCTCGCCGTTGGCGTGATCTTGTCGGTGGTGACGGTGCTGATTTATTCGCTGTTCCAGCAAGTCGAAGCGAGCGCCGCGCTGATCCTTTGTGTGACGTTGGTGTTGCTCACTGAGCATCTGTCGTTCGAGATCAACTCGTTCGTGTTTTCCGCGCAGAAAGCCACGGCCGGTGCGCTGCTGTTTTTCATCAAGACTGGCCTGTGGGCGCTGTTGGCGGTGGGCGGGATGATGCTCGACTGGGTCTCGGGAATTGCCAGTGTGTTGTGGTTGTGGGTCGCCGCCAACGTGCTGGTGATCATCGCCGGTTACCTGATCGTGGTGAACGTTCATCACGGCCGGGAAACCGGGACACTGGCCACTGCTACTGTATGGAAAGCGGGATTACCGTTTTACCTCGGCACCGGGTTGATCGCGTTGAGTCAATGCGCCGAGCGGTTTCTGATCGCCGACCTCGAACCGTACGCCAAACTGGGTCAATACGTGTACGCGTGGTCAGCAGCCAACACCTTGCAGGCGCTGTCGTATGCGGTAGTGGCGGTGATCGGGATTCCGTTGTTGGCCAAGCGTTTTCAAGCCGATCAGCAGGCGTTCACGGTCAAGCAGTTGTTCGTCAACAAGTGGGTCATGCGCTCGCTGGTGGTGTCGGCGGCGGTGGCGGTGGCGATCTATGTGTTTTTCAACGTGGTGCTCGATTACGTCGCCACCAGCGTGCCGCGTCCGGACAATGTGATCCTCGGCGTGCTGATTTTTTCCTTCGCTTTGCGCGCGATTGGCGACATCGTCTGGGGCGGTTTGATTGCCTCGAAAAACAGCCGCGTATCGCTCGCCAGCGCGGCGATCTGTCTGCTGGTTTCGGTGCCGGTCAGCTATGTGTTGATCAAGCACTATTCGATTTACGGCGCCGCTTGGGGCAATGTCTTCGCGATCATCGTGCAACTGCTGGTGATTGCCGTGCTGACCCGCGCAACGGCCGGGAAAAAGGCTGCGTTGTCATGGGCCTGAAACTGCCGTGCATCGAGTTTCGCGGCAAGCGACTCGATTCGTATGTGTCGTTCCTGATCCTCTTCACCGGGCTGTTTCTGTCGGTGGCGATGCCGCTGTTGATTCCACGTGATCCGGGGCCGGATGCGATGACGTTGTGGTCGTCCTACGCCCGCGCCGACAACTGCAATTTCTGGAACCCGTTCTCGCCGGATCGTTCGTCCTACGAGTGTTCGGCGTTCCTGCTGCGGCCCACCGGGATCAACCTGACCAATGCCTGGGCCTACGGCATGTTCTGCAATTTTTTCCTCACGGCGATTCCGGTGGTGGTTTTTCGGCGCATGCCGTTGGCGATCTTCGGCACCCTGTGCCTGTGGGGCATCGTGCGCTCGTTCTTCCTTGAGAACCTGACCAAGGAAATCATTGTGTCGGTGGCGGTGTTGAGCATTTTGCTCAGCTCGCTGACGCGAAAATATCGCGGCGGATTTTTCCTCTCGGCAGTGATCTACGGTGTGCTGATTCGGCCCTACTGGATTTTGTTTTCGCTGTCGTGGGTCGGCGTCTGTGTGATGAAAAAGTACGTGTCGCGCACGACGTTCTTTCTGATGCTGTTCCTGTTTTATCTGGCGGTGGCGATGTCGATCCAGCTCGCCCTGGGCTTTCCGGTGTCGTCGATCCGCGCCAGTAACAACGAGTTGCGCACGGCGGGCGAGGAGGGCTCGAAATCGTTGATCGTGTCGTGGCTCAGCGGCAGCGACTTCGTTTCGCAGGCGCTGGACTCGATGATCATCTTCTTCCGCCTGTCGTTCCCGGTGGAGCTGATTCTGCTGTCGGGGCCGGGGCAGGTGATCTTCGTCGCGTTGATGATCATGACCGCGTTGCTGCTGTTCAAAGTCATCACCTCGACCGATTACAAAGGCGCGCCGATCCAGACCAAACCCAAGGAACTGATCGCGATTCCGCTGGCGTTTCTGCTGGTGCAAGGCCTGTTCGAGCCGGACTTCGGCTCCTTCGCCCGGCACTTCTCGATGGTGGTGCCGGTGTTGTTTGTCGGTCTGGGCTTGATGCTGCGGGCGAACAAACCGGTGCAGGTTGAATCAAGAATTCTGAATTGAGGCAGGTGCTTTATGTCGAGCAAGAAAAAGTCCCTGGAGATTGAAACCCTGCGTGGCCTGGCGTGCCTGTTGCTGGTGCTCTATCACGTCATCGGCCCGCTGGGCGGCGGGTTGAAGATCGATGTCGGCTCGCCGTTCCGGGTGCTCGCCGATTCGATGGTGTACGTGCGCATGCCGTTGTTCACCTTCATCTCCGGGTACATCTATTCGATTTACAAAATCCGCGGCAATGACTTTTCCGCGTTCTTCAGCGGCAAGGTGCGTCGCTTGATCGTGCCGCTGTTTTGCGTCGGTGTACCGTTCTCGGTGTTGCAAGCGGTGGGGCCGGGGGTGAACAAGGATGTCGGGGTGATCGACGCGCTGTTGTCGTTCTGGGTGCCGATCAACCACTTTTGGTTCCTGCAGGCGGTGTTCATCATTTTCATGTTCGTCGGGCTGCTGGAGTGGCGCGGGATGCTGCGCTCGGCGACGCGCTTGTATGGGCTGTTTGCGTTTGCGGCAGTGTTGTTTCTGCTGCCGCCGTTCAAGTTCGACGCGTTCGGGATCAACGGGGCGATTTATCTGTTGCCGTTTTTTGTCGCGGGGATGATTGGCCAGGAGAACGTCGATGCGCTGAAGCAACGCTTCAAGGTGATCGGGCCGTTGGTGTTTGTGTTGATCTCGCTGACGTTGTTGTATGTGGCAGCGATTGATCGTGAGTTGATTGTTGATCGCCGTAGCCTGATCGGTCTGACCGTGGGTTGCGTATCGTGCATCGCCTTGCTCTCGAGTGATATGCGCTCGAAAGCGCTGACCTGGCTGGGTGGCTATTCCTATGCGATCTTTCTGTTCCATGTGCTGTTCGCGGCGACGTCGCGGTTGGTGCTGGGGCGGTTGGGGGTGAAGGATGAAAGTTTGCTGGTGCTCGGTGGTTTGACCTTTGGTTTGCTCGGGCCGGTGCTGTTGTCGATGATTTTCAGCCGATTCAATTCCACCTCGGTGTTGTTCCTTGGGGAGCGGGCGGCGAAGAACAAACCGGCGGCGCCTGTCACCCCGGTGGTGCAACCACAAAACAGCTAAGAGCTTCGCGAGCAAGTCGAATCGTCGCACCGTCGCTCCCACAGGTTTTTTTGGTGTACACAGATTTAGCGGATGACCGCGACAAATGTAGGAGTGAGCCTGCTCGCGATAGCGTTGTGTCAGTCAATGCATTTGTATTGGATAGACCGCAATCGCGAGCAGGCTCACTCCTACAGTTGATCTCTGTACATCCCGGCATTCAGTGGGCCATTTCAGACTGAAGGAAATTTTGCATGTTGGCAGTAGATGACGCGCAACCCGTCGCAGCGTCGGTGGTTCAGGTAGGTGACGCCCGCGAGCGTTTCGCGCAGTGGCGTGAAGGCAAGGCCGGTAAGGTTTTGTCGGTCTCGGTGATCGGCGACAGCTACAGCGCCGGGCAGGATTTCTACCTGAACAAACTGGTGCAGCGCGTGGCCGGGGAGGTGGGTTTTGCCGGGCCGGGTTACGTCGGTTTCAATCACGGTGCCGCGCTGGGCGGCACGCACTTCAAATACACCCGCAGCAGTGACAAGTACTTCGGCGGCGACTGGAAGGTTTCAGAGTTGGGGCAAGCAAGCCCGGACAGCCGCACAGTGACGGGCCGGTCCGGTGCGTGGTTGCAGGTGGATGCCAATCCTTCGCCGCGCATCGATACGGCGGTCACTCAGGCGAAACTGCTTTACCTCGGCACTGGCGAATCCTCTGAGATCCGTTACCGCTGGTCACCTTCAGAAGATTGGCAGCCGATGACGCTGACAGGCGCCGGGGTTCAGGAAGTGCCATTGGCAGGCCTGTCTGCAGCGAAAGACTGGTCCTTCAAACTGGAAGTGGTGAAAGGCGCGCCGACGTTGTTCGGCCTGTGGATGAGCAACGATCAGAACGGCGTGCGCGTATCGAAACTGGCGGCCTCCGGTGCGGCGTCTGCGGATTTCTATCACCAGGATCCGCAATGGCAGGTGCAGTGGAAAGCTGCCGTGTCGAAGATCCCCGCTGATGTTTACCTGATCATGCTCGGTGGCAACGATCAGGGCTTCGGCGTGAAGCCCGCGCAGTATCTGCAGAACGTTCAGGGGCTGGTGGGCATGTTGCGTGAGATTCAACCGCAGGCGAGCATCAACCTGATCATGCGGCAGGACACCACGCGCTCCAGCGCTTACCCGATGTCGGCGTATGCGCAGGTGCTTGAGCCGTGGGCGCGAGAGCAACGTCTGGGCTACGCCAATCTGCAATGCGCGTTCGGCCCTGACGTCAAACGCTACGCGGCAGCGATGATCGGCCCGGACAAGATTCATCCGGTACCGGCCACGGGCGGGAAGGTGATTGCCGATTACTTTTATGGCTGGATTACCGGCGCCAAGGATCGGTGCGACGCCTCCCCTAAATAACACGCAAACCCCAGAGCGGTGATCGTTCCCACGCTCTGCGTGGCAATGCCGCCCGGGACGCTCCGCGTCCCTTCGCTGGGTGACGCAGAGCGTCACTGGATGCATTCCCACGCAGAGCGTGGGAACGATCAGGTGAGGGGAGTTATTCGAAGGCGTCTACTTGCTCGAGCAACTCCGCAATCTTCTGCGGCATCAACCGCGTATCGCACCGTGTCTCAACGTTGATGATGATCGCCGGGTCGTTGCAGCAAATCCGTACGCGAAAGCGCCAGTCGCTGAAGATCACTTTCAGGCCATCCTGGTCATCCATCTCCAATGCCTGCTCGCCATACAGCTTTTTCAGATGAGCGAGCAGGGGATACGGATCACGCAGCGGCCGGCGGATATCACCGGACGCCGGAAACACGCCAATCCGCTCCACCAGCAGAATCGTGCCCAGCCAGGACTCGTTGGCGCTGGGCAACGGTTGATGGCGCGACAGCCAGCTCATCACCCCGAGGTTACCCACCTCGCGTTCAATCTCTACGGAATGTTGTGCAATGTTCATGGTGGCCTCGTTGGGTGAAGGGAGCCGTCTCAGCGGCCCTTGAGATAGACGTTTTCGTAGCAGAAATTGGTCGCCTGCAAGTAACCCTCGGCGTCACCGCAGTCAAAGCGCAGGCCTTTGAATTGGTAGGCCAGCACGCAACCGTTCTGCGCCTGTTTCATCAGTGCGTCGGTGATCTGGATTTCACCGCCCTTGCCCGGTTGGGTGTCGGCGATCAGGTCGAAAATGTCCGGGGTGAGGATGTAGCGGCCGATGATTGCCAGGTTCGACGGCGCGTCTTGCGGGGCCGGTTTTTCCACCATGTTGTTGACGCGGTAGATGCCGTCGGACATCAGCTCGCCGGCGATCACCCCGTACTTGTGGGTCTGGTCGGCCGGGACTTCCTGGATGGCGACGATCGAGCAGCGGAATTTCTTGTACAGCTGGATCATCTGCGTAAGCACGCCGTCACCTTCCAGGTTCAGGCACAGGTCATCGGCCAGCACCACGGCAAACGGCTCATCGCCGATCAGCGGACGACCGCTGAGAATCGCGTGGCCCAGACCTTTCATTTCCACCTGCCGGGTGTAGGAGAAGGTGCAGGTGTCGATCAGCTCGCGGGTGCCGGCTAGGAATTTCTCTTTCTCGGTGCCGCGAATCTGGTGTTCAAGTTCGTAGCTGATGTCGAAATGGTCTTCCAGCGCACGCTTGCCGCGACCGGTGACGATGGCCATGTGTTGCAGGCCGGCGTCCCGCGCTTCTTCAACGGCGTACTCGATCAACGGCTTGTTGACGATCGGCAGCATCTCTTTCGGCATGGCTTTGGTGGCCGGCAAGAAACGCGTGCCATAGCCGGCAGCGGGGAACAAACATTTACGAATCATAAAAGTATCCTGGACAGTCATGGAACACAGGCGACGGATGCGAGCCATAAACAATGGCTGAAAGTTTCAATGTTGATTGAAGGCCTACTTTAATACCTGAGTCAGGTTGTTAATGGCAATTAGTTGGGCCGGTAAAACATGACAATGTTATGAGATGTCGGCGAATGCTTTATTAGTTATTTTTAGTCGGTATCGGTTGATAGTGATGAGCGCACAGGGAGTGCTAATAAGTAGCGGGCAATACAGTGTGACCTGCAAAAATATTTATTGCCAGTCATTGAACTAGTTTTGTTTTCGGTTGTTGTCGCCTGTTTGTGTGAGTTGTGACACATCTTCAATAAAACAGGCTTGACACGCTACTTGTCACTCATCCAAAGACGGATAGCACTATGAAGATTCTGGTAACGGGTGGCGCCGGCTATATCGGCTCGCACACCACACTTGCTCTACTTGAAGCAGGTTATGAAGTTGTCGTACTGGATAACCTTTGTAACAGCAGCGAAGCCGCGTTGCACGCCGTTGAGGGCATTTGCGGCAAGAGTGCCTGGATGATCCGCGGCGATGTCTGTGACCGGACATTGCTTGACCGGATTTTCCGCGAGCACAACATCGAAGCGGTGCTGCATTTTGCCGGCCTGAAAGCGGTCGGCGAGAGCGTGCGCAAACCGCTCGAGTACTACGAGACCAACGTCAGCGGCAGCATCAATCTGTGTCAGGCGATGGCGGCGGCGGGGGTGTTCCGGCTGGTGTTCAGCTCGTCGGCCACGGTGTATGGCGAGCCTGAGCAGATGCCGATTCGCGAGGATTTTCCCACCGGCAATCCGACCAATCCCTACGGCCAGTCCAAGCTGATCGTCGAAAATGTCCTGCGTGACTTGAGCCTGGCCGAGCCGCGCTGGAGCATCGCCTTGCTGCGCTACTTCAACCCGATCGGCGCCCACGCCAGCGGGCACATGGGCGAAGACCCCAACGGCATCCCGAATAATCTGGTGCCGTACATCAGTCAGGTGGCGGTCGGCAGCCTGCAAGAGCTGTCGATCTTCGGCAACGACTACCCGACAATCGATGGCACTGGCGTGCGCGATTACATCCACGTCGTCGATCTGGCCGACGGCCACCTGAAGGCGTTGCAGTCGATCTCCGGGCGCACCGGCATTCACACCTGGAACCTCGGCACCGGCGATGGTTACAGCGTGCTGCAAGTGCTCCACGCGTTCGAGCAGGCCTGCGGGCAACCGGTGCCGTACCGAATGATGCCGCGCCGCTCCGGGGATATCGCCGAGAGTTGGGCCGACGCCTCCAAGGCGGCAAAAGAGCTGGGCTGGAAAGCTACGCGCAACTTGCAGGACATGGTCACTGATACTTGGCGCTGGCAATCGAACCATCCCCAAGGCTACTCGCGATGATGGCCATTTAGTCCAATGTTATTTTCAGTCAGGTTGTTAGATTACGTCGGGAAATTACACTGGCAATGCCTTTTGCAAATCCGTAGATATAAACCTGCCGTTCGACTTTTATCAGTTGGGTAAGACTGTGAAAGAACGACGGATCATGTTCGCGCTTTTTGCGGACTTGAACTCACCACCGCTAACTCAGGCCGGTTTTTTAACAGGTCGAATGTTAGAAAGGAGTTGATATGAAAAAAGTGATGGCAGTTGCCCTGTTGACGATGTTGAGCAACTGGGCTGCCGCCGCTGAAGCACCGTTGACAGCGGTAACCAATGTAGGTGGCAACGTGGCGGCTTCTCAAGCGCCCGCAGCCAGTACTGCAATGGTTGCCAGTGCTGTAGCGGCGTCTAACAGCGGTGGCAGTGCCAACGGCGGTACCACCGGTACGACGGGTACCACCGGTACAACCGGCACGCATAACTAACAGGAAGTTCTGTTAGTGCAGTACAGGGTCGCCCGACGCAAGTCGGGTGACTTTGTTTTTGGATTCGCCCTTGAATAGCGTAGTGCCATTATGACTCGTAGTGTTTATCTTTTAATGTTGGCAAGTCTCGCTTTGCAAGGTTGCATGTTTTCCCCCGGTCAATACCTCAGCACCAGTGACATCACCCGCCAGGGTGCCAGCGAAAGCAGCCGGGTCGAGCTGATTCCGATCACGCCGAAGCTGATTGCCATGAACCGCGCCACGCAAAAGCGTGAGTCGCTGCCGCCGGAGCTGCTGGCGACGCCGGCCGAATACCGCATCGGCAACAACGATGTTCTGTACATCACCGTGTGGGATCACCCTGAGCTGACGGCCCCGTCCGGCGCGCAACAACAGATCGATGCCAACGGCCGTCTGGTGCGCTCCGATGGCACGCTCTATTACCCGTTCATCAAGGAAGTCCAGGCCACTGGCCGGACCATCCAGCAACTGCGCTCGGACATTGAACAACGGCTGTCGGCATTCATCGCCGAGCCGCAGGTAGATGTCGCGGTGTTGCGTTTCGCCAGCCAGAAGGTCGTGGTCACCGGCGCGGTGGCCAAGGCCGGCCCGCAAGCGATTTCCACCAATCCGCTGAGCGTGGTCGAAGCCCTCGGCTCGGCCGGCATCGACACCAACAACGCTGATCTGTCCGGGTTGTTGCTGACGCGCAAGGGGCGTACTTATCCGCTCAATCTCGACTCGCTCAATCAGGCGGATTCCGAGTTGCAGAACGTTTACCTCAAGGGCGGCGATCAGCTGTATCTGCCGTACAACGACAACAAGCGCATCTACGTGATGGGCGAGGTCAACCAGCCGCGTGCGCTGAGTTTCAAGACCGCGACGATGAACCTCACCGACGTGCTCGGTTCGGTTGGCGGCCTGGCCCAGACCACCTCCAATGGCAACGCGGTCTATGTCATTCGTGGCGTGGAAAACCTTGATGTCGAACCGGCCAAGATCTACCAGCTGGAAGCCGAATCGCCGACCGCCATGGCGCTCGCTTCGCACTTCGAAGTTCGCCCGCAGGACGTGGTGTATGTCGGGCCTGCCAACGTGACTCGCTGGAACCGTCTGATCAGCCAGTTGGTGCCGTCGGCATCGATTGTCGGCACCGGCGCTTCCGCTGCGAAGAACTGGAGCGAATACAGCAACAACAACGCCAAATAAGGTCCGACTTTGAACATTTTGAAAGTTGGCCTGTGCCTGATGGCGGCCTCGTTGCTGTGCGGCTGTAACCCGCTGATGAGCGCTTCGTTAAATAACCTCAAGGCCGCAGTCGTCGGCCCGGATGAGGTCGATGTGTCGGTGGCCGAAGTGGCGGGGGTCAACTATCCGCAAATGAAACTGACCACGCCTTCCGGCTCCGGGGTGCTGGCGCTGGTGCGCGAGCGTGAAGACCTGCAGTTCTGGGTCGCCTCGGGCAAACAGGTTCTGCTGCTGCGCAATGGCCTTGCCGTGCGCTCCATTGGCCTGGGTCTGGAAGGCGATCTCGATGGCACGCGGCTGGCCGACGACTCGCCGTTCAAACAGGGCCTGCATCACGTTGCCGACGGGTTCACCACGCGGCGCTGGATCGACCTCTACAAAGGTCAGGAAGTCGGGGTGATCGTCAACAGCCGCTTCTCCCGCCGCTCGGAACAGACCCTGAAGATTCTCGAAAAGGAATACACCGTGCTGCGTGTCGATGAACACATTGACGCCCCGGCCATTGGCCTGAGCGCGACCAATCGTTACTGGGTCGATCCGCGCGACGGGTTCATTTTGCAGAGCGAGCAGCAACTGACGTCGCAGTTGCGCGTCAAGGTTGTGCAACTGACCCCTGATCGCAGGCACCTGCCGTGATGCGCCTGAAAATGTTGTCGGCGAGCTTGATGCTGGTCGCGAGCGTGAGTCAGGCGGCTGTCACGGTGTCGGGCGATGTCGCCAATCCCGGGCCGGTCGCGTTGCCACCGGGTGGGCGCTTGCTCGATGTGATCAGCGAAGCCGTGCCGAATGCCGAAGGCTATTGGCTGGCGGGCGGGTTGCTGCGGCAGTCGCTGATTGAGGCGCAGACACGGCTCAAGGTCGGTGTGTTGTTTGATCTGGATGTGCTGCAACGCATGTCGATGCTGTTCGACCGGCCGAGTCGGGCGGCACTGGCGCAGCGCATTGCCGAAGAAGTGCGGCAGATGCCGGTAACGGGGCGGCAGATCGCCGATCTTGATCCGGTTGCATTGGAAGTCGGCTTCGCGCGCAACATTCGCCTCGATGACGGTGATCGTCTGATCTACCCGAAACGCGTCGACGAAGTGCAAGTGCTCGGTGCCGTCGCCGAGCCGTGCCACTTGCCGTATCAGCCGTTGCAGGAGGCGCGTGAATACCTGCAAGGCTGTTCGATCCTGAGCGATGCCGAAGCCGATTACCTGTGGCTGATCCAGCCCAACGGCGTCTCGCGGCGTGTCGGCATCGCCCACTGGAATCGTGAGTCCGGACACTTTCCCGTGGCCGGCAGCAAGATTCTGGTGCCGGTGAAAAATGATGATCTTGATCCGCCTCTTCCTGAACTGAATCAGCAGTTGGCCGAATTCATTGCCACGCAGCTGGCCGAGGTGGTTCGTTGAAGTTACGTTTTGCAGCTGTGTTGTTATTGCCCTGCGGTCTGGCTCATGCCGAACCGCGCATTACCCAGAATGATTTCGGTGGCACCGGGCTGTTGCAGACGCCGACGGCGCGCATGGCCCCGGCCGGCGAGTTGAGCGTCAACGCCAACCGCACCGATCCGTACAGTCGCTACAGCGTGTCGTTACAGCCGCTGGACTGGCTCGAAGGCTCGTTTCGCTACACCGCGATCACCAACCGGCCGTACGGCTCGGAGGCCCTCAGCGGTAGCCAAAGCTATAAGGACAAGGCGGTCGACGTCAAAGTCCGGCTGTGGCAGGAAAGTCACTGGTTGCCCGACGTGGCGCTGGGCTTCCGAGATGTCGGTGGTACCGGTTTGTTCTCCAGCGAATTTTTCGTCGCCAACAAACGCTACGACAACTTCGATTTCAGCGCCGGGATTGCCTGGGGTTACCTCGGTAATCGCGGCGACATCGACAACCCGTTGGGCTACGTCAGCGATCGCTTCGATACCCGTCCGGCCCTCGAGGGCACCGGTGACGTCAACTCGGGTTCGTACTTCCGTGGCCGGCCGTCGTTCTTCGGTGGCGTGAGCTATCAGACGCCGTGGGATCGCCTCAGCCTGAAACTCGAATTCGAAGGCAACGACTACAAGCATGAGCCGAAGGACAACGAGATCAAACAGGACTCGCCGATCAACCTTGGCGCGGTATTCAAGGTGACCGATTCGGTCGATGTCAGCGCGGCGTGGGAGCGCGGTAATACGGCGATGTTCGGCGTGACTTTCCACACCAATTTCGTCAGCCGCAAGGCTCCGGCGAAGACCTACGATCCGACCCCGGAACCGCTGCCGGCGAAAGCGCCGACCACGGCGATGGATCAGGTCAACTGGGCCAACGTCTCGCAGCGTTTGCAGCAGAATGCCGGTTACAAGGTCGAGCGCATTGCGCAGCGTGATTCCGAGCTGATCGTGTATGGCGAGCAGCAGCGTTACTTCCATTCGTCCAAGGCTGTCGGGCGGGCGAGCCGGATTCTCGACAACAGCGTCAACGACGACATCGACTGGTTCACCGTGGTCAACAAGCGCTACGACTTGCCGCTGGAAGAAACCAGCGTGCCGCGCCAGACCTTCCGCGAAGTGATCAACAACGAGGAGCCACTGGAGTCGCTGCACCGCACCACCGAGATCAACCCGGCGATGCCACACAACGAGAAGACCCTCTACACCGAAGCACCGCAGCATTTCAGCTATGGCGTGGGTTTGGGCTTCAAGCAGAACGTTGGTGGTCCGGATGGCTTGCTCTATCAATTGAGTGCCGATGCCGACGCCGAATACCGCTTCAACCGCAACACCTGGTGGAGCGGGTTGCTCAGTGCCAACCTGGCCAACAACTTCGACAAATTCACCTACGACGCGCCGAGCGGTTTGCCGCGTGTGCGCACGGATTTGCGTCAGTACCTGACCACGTCCAACACGACCATGCCGTTGTTTCAGGTGAGTCATGCCGAGCAGTTGGATAAAGACTGGTACGGCATGGTCTATGGCGGTTATCTGGAGTCGATGTTTGCCGGTGTCGGCGGTGAGGTGTTGTTCCGCCCGACCGGTGAGCGCTGGTCGGTGGGCGCGGATCTGAACTGGGTGCGGCAGCGCGATTTCGATCAGGGTTTTGCCCTGCGTGATTACTCGGTGGTGACCGGGCATGTCACGGCGTATACCGATCTGCCGTTCGATACGCTGGCGGCGGTGAGCGTCGGGCGTTATCTGGCCGGTGACTGGGGCGGCACGCTGGACATCTCGCGCGAGTTTTTCAATGGCGTGCGATTTGGCGCGTGGGCGACGATCACCACGGCGGGCAGCGCGGAGTATGGCGAAGGTAGTTTCGACAAAGGCATCTACCTGTCGATCCCGTTCGACGAAATGATGAGCATGTCGACCATGCGCCGCGCCAACCTGGTCTGGGCCCCGCTGACCCGTGACGGTGGTGCGCGACTCAGCCGCAGCTACCAGCTGCACTCGATGACCGATAGCCGGGAAGGGGACATGTTTTATCGGAATTTCGAGAAGATTACTGAGTAAGCGAGGATCTCCGAGAAACCTCTGAAACCTGTGGGAGCGAGCCTGCTCGCGAAGACGTCAGCACATCCAGCATCAATGTTGCCTGACCCACCGCTTTCGCGAGCAAGCTCACTCCCACATTGGCTATTTGTCACGCCCAAAATCCCGAGCCAACCACAAATGCCCTGTAGGAGTGAGCCTGCTCGCGATAGCGTTCGTTCAGTCGACATCCCCGTTGCCTGACCCACCGCCATCGTGAGCTGGCGAAGGCCTACATTGGCTATTTGTCACACCACAAATCCCAAGCCAACCACAAGCCCCCTGTGGGAGCGAGCTTGCTCGCGAAGACGTCAGCACATCCAGCATCAATGTTGCCTGACCCACCGCTTTCGCGAGCAGGCTCGCTCCCACATTGGATTTTCATCACGCCACAAATCCCAAGCCAACCACAAATCCCCTGTAGGAGTGAGCCTGCTCGCGATAGCGTTCGTTCAGTCGACATCCCCGTTGCCTGACCCACCGCCATCGCGAGCAAGCTCGCTCCCACATTGGATTTTCATCACGCCACAAATCCCAAGCCAACCACAAATGCCCTGTGGGAGTGAGCCTGCTCGCGATAGCGTTCGTTCAGTCGACATCCCCGTTGCCTGACCCACCGCCATCGCGAGCAAGCTCACTCCCACATTGGTTATTTGTCACACCACAAATCCCAAGCCAACCACAAGCCCCCTGTGGGAGCGAGCTTGCTCGCGAAGGCGTCAGCACATCCAACATCAATGTTGCCTGACCCTCCGCTTTCGCGAGCAGGCTCGCTCCCAAAGGTTTTTGCATCCCTCCACAATCCACTCTCGCTCCCAAATCCCACGCACAAAAAAGGGGACTTTCGTCCCCTTGCGATATCCAGCTTCGAACCTCAGTAAATATCCTTCGACAGCAACGTAAACGGTGTCTTCACCAGGATCTTCAGATCCAGCCACAACGACCAGCTGTTGATGTACTGCAGATCAATCTCGACACGCTTCTGCATCTTGTCGATGGTGTCCGTCTCACCCCGGCAGCCGCTGATCTGGGCCAGCCCGGTGATCCCCGGTTTAATCCGGTGACGCGCCATGTACGCGAGGATTTTCCCCGAGTAGTAGTTGTTGTGCGCGACAGCATGCGGGCGTGGGCCGACCAGGGCCATATGCCCCTGCAACACGTTGAACAGTTGCGGCAGTTCATCCAGCGAAGTGCGGCGAATAAAGCGGCCGACTGCGGTAATGCGCGAATCATTACGGCTGGCCTGCTTCACGTCACGGTCATCGTGAACACGCATCGAGCGGAACTTCCAGACTTTGATCACCTTGCCGTTCCAGCCATGGCGATCCTGTTTGAAAAACACCGGGCCTGGCGAGTTGATCTTCACCGCCAGCGCAATGATCAGCAGGATCGGGCTCAGCGCGATGATCGCCAGAAACGCCACGGTTTTTTCTACCAGACTCTTGCTCAAGGCAGCGGTAGGGCGACTGGTCAGCGGGCTTTCGTTCAAGTAGATCGCCGGCAGGCCATCCACAACCTTCACCGAGTGATTGAGCAGGGTCAGACTGTTCAAGTCCGGCACCCACACCACGTCGACGTTGGCGCCGAGCAAATCGCCATAAATCGCTTCGATTTTCGCGGCTTCGCACAGCGGCAGGGTGATGTACAAGCGGCGGATATCATGGGTTTCGATCAGCTCCAGCAACTGTTCCTGATCACCCACTACACGCGGAGCATCCGAACCCAGTGCAGACACATCGCCATTGCTGACCAAACCTACCAGCGGCAGATTTTCCAGTTGGCTGAGCTTCTTCGCCAGACCCAACGCCAGTTCGCCAGTGCCGACGATCAGCGTCTTGTGTTCGCTTTTACGCGACCGTTGGTAGTACTTGGAAAACGCATGCAGCGGCGCGTAGAGAAACGCCTGACCGAGGAAGCCATACACCGCCCAGCTCAGAATCACCTGCCGCGAAAACAGCTCATCGGCCTGGCAGACAAAAGCGATGCACGCCAGCGCCGCCATGGTCATCGACCAACCCATGAACAGCCGACCGAGACCGGTCAGGTAGTTGTCACGCTTGCGATAAACACCGCTAAACGTATACGCCGGCACCGACGCCAGTACCGCCAGGGTTGCACACATCCGGTAGTAGAACGCGACCGTCCCGGTGTGCTGCTCGGCGAGTATGAACAGCAGCGTCACCACAAAGCCTTGTGCCAGCGCCCATTGGCCCCAAAAGGTCAGTCCCTTGAGGCCTGTGCTTCGATTGATACTTAAAGAAAGATCCATACGGTATCCCCAAAAGACGTCCATTCAGGTTTCAACAGTTGAAAACCGAGTTGTTATCCAGACTTATTGTTTTTGTTTTAACGAGTGTCCTGAGGTAACAGCATCGATATGCCGAACTGTCGTCAGTCAATAGACTAAGTTATTGGCTGGAATGGTGTCTGACGAGTTCTAACAAGATGGCACAGTGCCAACTTTTTAATAATTAAATAAAAGGGTGTTAAAAAAGGTCGTAGAGCGAGGGGTGAATAAAGTGTGTTGTATTTGTTACTGTTGGAGGGTGGAGGCAGGGAATATTTACTTCAGGGAGGAAGATCAAGCCAAACAGAGTGCTCTTGTTGTTTTTGTAATCGCACTTTTTCTGTTTGTTCTGTTCGTGGAGGTCTTGCGGGTTAAGCGACGACTTCCTGAATCAGGCAATAACCGCGGTTTCTGACAGCACGAAACAGTCGCTCACCATTACTGGCGCTTTTGAATTTGTCTTGCAGGCGACTCAAGCACATTTCCAGGCCGCGATATTGTTCCGGTTCTCGACCGATGCTGAGAATCAGCTCGTCACGACTGACAACACGCTCTTCATGGCTGAGCATTTTTCTGACCAGTGCTGTTTCCAGGCCAGTCAGGCTGATTTCGACATCTTCTTTGACCAGTGCACCCTGAGCCGGGTCGAGATGCCAGGTTTCATTGCCGGGCATATCGCCTTCAACGGCAGGTGGCATGTTGCGGGATTCCCCGGTAATGACCGGGACATTCTGGAAAGGATTAGCCGATTGCGCGGCGCGCCATTCGGACTCGAGCGTGGCCACTATTCGCTGAGTATCGTGTTCGATACTGCGCGGGATATTTTTTCGACTGATGCCTGGATATGTGAACTCCATCACCATTGGAGCGGAAGAGGGCGAATCAACCCCTTCAAACGAATTGAAACGTTCACTGGACAGCATGCTCTCCAGTTCGCGTTGCGACGTTGTACTGTGAGTCACGACAACAAAATATTTCCTTGGGAGGGTTGTACTAGTTTCCATGTCTCTCTCCTGAATACATACCAAAATTGGCTAAAAGATAAATCGGCAGGCGAGCAATGACTTCCTCGGAAGTAATCGATAGGCAGGGTCTGGGCCCAAGATTGGCCCTCGATAAATTCCACTCGATCTGCTGCTATGTTATGGAGTTTTATTGTTATGGGGCGTGTTGTCGCGCTCATTCAATTGCTTGATTTCAAACAGGCGTGAAGCAGAACGGAAGCTATATGGTTGCATTAGACGATCCTTCGTACGTATGCAAATGGGATGGCTGCCCGAGAGTCAGGCAGTCGATATCAGACCCCGCAGCAGGCGATAGCCATAGCCGCGAATGCTCTGAATCGCGTTTGTACCATACATGTCCTTGATTTTTCCACGCAAGCGACTGATTGACTTCTCCAGCGCTCGAGGGTCGTAGAAATTGGTGTTGAGGCCCATGATGCTGGCGATTTCATCATGGCTCAGAATGTGATTACTGGTTTGCGCGAAGGCTTCGAGGATCTTCATTTCGGCAAACGAGATATCGAGTTTCTTGCTGGTGCCCATCAGGCAGATACGCGTCGGATCAAGCGTCAGATCGATATCGCGTTGCCATTCTTCGCTGTTGAAGAACTCGCCCAGCAACTCGGCGCCATCGTCGGAAAGGGTATTGAGCTTGATACAAACATCCGCGCCAGCCAGATAATATTTGATCTTGTTGAAGGCGCCGCGACCGGTGATGACCGCGCAAATGATCGGTTTCAAGTTGTCGCTGCGCAGGTTCTCGACCAAGGCAAGATTGTCTTCGAGCGCCTGAGGGCTGTCGATAATCAGGAAAATCGCTCGATACGAACCAGACTGTTCATTCAACTGATATGAACTAGTGTACGCGCTGGCTTCGAGCGCCATATCGGTACGTATATGCTGGGCGACTAGCGCTTTGAAATGTTCAGCCACGCCACGGGTACGACCCAGAGTAAGAACACCAGGTTCGTCGTTTGTCGGGCGCGGGCTTCTAGTCGCTAAGTTCGCTGAGAGCATCATGCATTGACTCGAATTAAGTGCTGACATCGGGATGTTAAAGCACCGGTTCTCATCTGTGACTGACAATTGGTAACATTCACGCGATTTTTAGACGTGGCTCGCGAGTTTTCTAACAATAATTAAGCTTTTCAAGCTTTTAGTTGATTTTCTCGGAGGGGTGAACTACTGCTTAGATGGTGGCGATATGCAATGGTGCCACTATTTTGAGCTTATTGCGATAGCCTTATCCGTGTCCAATTGCCACTGTCTGGCCATCCTAGAATAATGTGATATTGATCACACTTTTTTGTCAGAGCAACTTTTTTCTGCAAAAAGGCCTAAATATTTTCTGCGTAGTTCGTCGGCCGACGATTACTAACATGGCTTGAGTGTGTCTTTTAATAAGACGTAATCTTTGTGGCTGATGAACTTTTGCGTTTATGTATGTCAATGGTCTCACTGCAGATACTCAACCCCTGAGTGTTATTACCCGGTCGCTCATCAAGAGCGCTCTGACGGAGGATTAATGGATTTCTGGACCCTTTTCCAGGTGTTGATATTAGGTGCGGTAGAAGGCCTGACCGAGTTCCTGCCGATCTCGAGTACCGGCCACCAGATCATCGTCGCCGACTTGCTGGAATTCGGCGGCGAACGCGCCATGGCCTTCAACATCATTATTCAACTGGGTGCCATTCTTGCCGTCGTCTGGGAGTTTCGACCGAAGATCTTCGACATCATCAAAGGCCTGCCCACCGAACGTAATGCACAACGCTTCACCCTCAACTTGCTAATCGCCTTTCTGCCCGCCGTGGTCTTGGGCGTGTTGTTCGCCGACGCGATCCACGAATACCTGTTTAACCCGATCACCGTCGCCGTGGCACTGGTCGTCGGCGGCATCATCATGTTGTGGGCCGAACAGCGCAGCCATGTGATCAGCGTCGAACACGTCGACGACATGCGCTGGTCCCACGCACTGAAAGTCGGATTCGTACAATGCCTGGCGATGATTCCCGGCACCTCGCGCTCCGGCTCGACCATCATCGGCGGTCTGCTCTTCGGCCTGTCGCGCAAAGCCGCCACCGAATTCTCGTTCTTCCTCGCCATGCCGACCATGGTCGGCGCCGCCGTGTACTCCGGCTACAAATACCGCGACCTGTTCCAGCCCAACGACCTGCCAGTCTTCGCCCTCGGCTTCGTCACTGCATTCATCTTCGCGATGATCGCCGTGCGCGGCTTGCTCAAGTTTATTGCCAACCACAGCTACGCCGCGTTCGCCTGGTATCGGATCGCGTTTGGTTTGTTGATTCTGGCGACGTGGCTGTTTGGCTGGGTCAACTGGACCGCCGCAGCGGCGGCCTGATCATTGAGCGCTGATCAACGCCGCCACGGCGAGATCGTTTAACGCCGAATCCGACGACTCCTGGCGATAGCGCTGCAAGGCCGAGGTGAAATACGCGGCCTGCAGCATGCCGTCGCTGGCCAGATAGAGTCGCGCGTCTTCCTGCTCCTCGGCGGAGTAAACACGCTTGTGACTGTCGGTCGTTTCCTGGCTAGCCGAAAAAGGTGCGAGAAATAAAGACACCGAGGTGAGCCCGGAAATCTGCGTCACCTCCCACGGCGTATCGGTACGGCCCATACAAAAGCCATCGCAGTGCGCATAAACGTCGGAAGTGAAACTGAACAAGGCGAGGAGGGTGAAGCGCTTGAAAGCAGAAAAAGTAAACGCGGGCATAAACAAAAGACATCCTGTCAGTACAACAAAACACCGGGCAACGCTCATGCGTCACCCGCACACTCAAACCATCAATCAACGACCTTCAAGCAACTCAGCCGCCTGATCCAGCAACGCCAGCGGATCCTTGGCCTTGTGAATATCCACCGACAACAACTGACGGAATTTCCGCGCCCCCGGGAACCCCGTGCCCAAGCCCAGCACATGCCGCGTGATGTGATGCATCGCCCCACCGGCGAGCAAATGCTCGGCTATATAAGGACGCAACTGCGCCAACGCCTCAGCCCGACTGATCACCGGCGCCGAACTGCCGAACAACTGCTGATCCACCTCCGCCAGCAAATACGGATTGTGATAAGCCTCACGCCCCAACATCACACCGTCAAACGTCTGCAAATGCTCATGACAAGCCTCCATCGTCTTGATCCCGCCATTCAGCACAATCTCCAACTCCGGAAAATCCGCCTTCAGCTGCGCCGCCACGTCATAGCGCAACGGCGGAATGTCGCGATTCTCCTTCGGCGACAACCCCTCCAGAATCGCAATCCGCGCATGCACGGTAAAACTGGTGCACCCGGCATCGCGGACGGTGCCGACGAAATCACACAGCTCCGCGTAACTGTCGCGACCGTTGATGCCGATGCGATGTTTCACCGTCACTGGAATCGTCACCGCGTCTTGCATTGCCATCACACAATCCGCCACCAGTTGCGGGTGACCCATCAGGCACGCGCCGATCATGTTGTTCTGCACACGATCGCTTGGGCAGCCGACGTTTAGGTTCACTTCGTCGTAACCGTGCTCCTGGGCCATGCGGGCGCAGGCGGCTAGGTCCAATGGAACGCTACCGCCCAACTGCAGCGCGAGAGGGTGCTCGGCTTCGTTGTGACGAAGGAAACGTTCGTGATCGCCGTTGAGCAGCGCGCCGGTGGTGACCATTTCGGTGTAGAGGAGGGCGTTCTTCGACAGGAGGCGTAGGAAGAAACGGCAATGGCGGTCGGTCCAATCCATCATCGGGGCGACGGAGAAGCGGCGGGAGAGTGGGGCGGGTGTGGCGGTGATAGGGGACATTGGCGATTCTGGATTGGGTGGGGCTGGGGGGGGAGGAGTTTATCAGGATTGGGATAGAGGGGGGCGACTCAGGCTTAATGCTGGTGAGTGAGATTCTCCAAAGAGAGCGATGAGCAACGCATGCGGTCAGGTCAGAATCAGCAAACAGTGTACCTGTGAGCTTTAGGCCGTCTTTCTTTGGTATTGAATTCGCCAACAGCGCTATCAGCAAGTCGCGTCTGAGCGCGCCACGAGTGAAAGGTGTGAAAATGCTGCGATTATGGCATATTGATGGCATAAGAATATGCTTCATATCTAGAGCTCATGAGGTCATTTAAGGATGAGAGATCCACAAATCAAAAAGGTCGGAGTTGTATTTATCCATGGATTCACCGGTGGTACAAAAACCTGGATAAATAAAAGAGGTGAGAGGTTTTGTGATCTGCTGGCCTCAGAAAGTAGTATCGGCAAGGAATTTGAGTTTTTTGAGTTTGATTATTTTACGCAAGTGCTAGACGTTTTTAAGTCGGCGCCTGTTCAAGCATTGAAAAAATTACTGAATAAGATTCCACTAGTGAATCTAAGTACAAAAGTCCAAAAAAATAAGCCGATAAGATATTTGAGTCACCTGTTGAATGGCTTTATTCGGACGGAGTTGGATGAGTTCGATGAGGTAGTGCTTGTTGCTCATAGCATGGGAGGGTTGATCGCGAAAGATCATATTTTAAATTATGTTGCTGGAGAAGGACCGCGACCTATCGGATATGTCTCTATTGCTGTGCCGCATAAAGGCTCATTAGGCTCAGTGTTGCTCTCTCCAACAGCGAATATAAATGCAGCGGAGATGCAGCCACTTTCAGAATATTCTGATGGGCTAAATACCGAGTGGTACGAAAGGAAGGAAGAACTTCCAAAATGTGTTTATTTGGTCGCGTCGCATGATGAGTGTGTTACTGAGGTTAGCTCAATCCCTTATAAGGTTAGAACCTCAGATGCGTTTACGCTTAATCATGATCACACTTCTATTTGCAAACCGGATGATAAAAAAGATCACTCCTTCAAAAGGCTAAAAAAGTTTTTGGAAGAAATATCGCATGAGCGATATATGACTGATGTGGCAGCTCTGAAATATTCGGGGGGTGACGAGGATTTTAACAAGGAGATTTTTGTTATTAAACTTATTCTTTCTGAAGTTGGAGAGATGGGCATTGCTGATGCCAAGGCTTCATTTTTTCATGCGGAAATTATCTCCAAAGCTGCGAAGCGCGATGATAAGCAGCATCTTGCTGATCTGCAAGAAAAAGTTCTTAGTATTTATCGGCAAACATATAATGGTAATAGCAAGAAGACGGCGGATGAAATTTTCTCTGCTGTCCATAAGGAATTGCGAGATCAAGACGCAAGTCTTTTAATTTGTGCAGTGCGCTATATTAATTTTTTACATAAAGGTGGGTTGCTGCATCAAGTGGCAAACCGGCTCGATAGAACTGTAATTTGGGATAAAGATATAACAGTAGAAGATATCAAGAAGATGATGCCATGAAAAGCGTTAGCTCGATGCTTGATTTTCGCGGTGAAGTGTATGTTTCTATGTTTCGGCGCTGGCTGATAGTTGATCAGTTGGGCCGAAATAGAAATGGAGATTTTGTTCTTGATATTCAAAAAGCTGCGCTTTTTGATTTCTTGCTAAAGAATCCAAAGGATATGCACGCTTTTCTAGTTTCATTTAAGCGCTTGAATGAAAATAGTCCCTATGCGGATATATTGTATGATAATGACGCTGAGTATGGAGCTTTTTCCGATGTTAAAGAATTTCTGGAGAGCATGCTTACGCTCGAAGTCGAGGGGTACGTCGAGTTAAACATTTTGGGCTCGGAATGCTACGTCGCATCTGGTGATAAGAAATTTTTTTTCGAGTCAAATCTGATTGAAAGTTGGAAGTTCAATCTGTCATTGCTCAAGCCACTAGTGGGAAAGTCACTAAATATCCTTCAAAAAAATAGTCTGAGGTAAAGATATGGAAATCAGTCCGTACCTGATAGTGCGTAAGTTGGTGGTGAAGGGAATTACCTCAAAATATGAGGCGAAATTTGAGGAAGGATTGAATGTTATTTGGGGGGATATGGATTGCGGTAAGTCCAGTATTCTTAATTTAATTGATTATTGCTTGGGTGGAAAAAATGAGAGTCTTATGTATGAAGAACTGTCAGCTAGAGGGCGGTCAGCACAATTAGAAGTTGATCTGAATGGTACTATTTGCACGTTTGAAAGATCTATTTCTGATGAGCAAGGCGCAATAAAGGTTTTTATGTCGGAGATCGGCGCGGGTAATGATGAATTTCCGATGCTGATGTCCGGGTCTCCCAGTAAAAATATGCCCGATGGGTGGGTGTCTGACTTCATTTTGGATTCGCTGGGGATCGCGAAAGTCAGTATTAAGGAGTCGAAAGTTAGGGATGATTCAGGGTCTGATCGTTTAAGTTTTCGTGATTTGATGAAGCTTTTGTATTTGAAGCAGACGAAGGTTGGTGCGGATAGTTTGTTGAATTATGGTAACGCTGCGCTTTTCAATAAAAATATTGAAGTGCAGAAGTTTGTCTATAATATTCATGATGATAAAATTTCTGCTCTGAATCAAGATTTGGCGGCTGAAACAAGTGATCTAAATAAACTAAAAAGCAATCAAGTTGCCGTATCTAAATTTCTAGTTGATGTAAAGATTTCGTTGCAGGATGTCCCGTTCGAGCAAGAGTTGGAATCCGCAGAAGCGGATCTAGAAAAGCTAAATGAAAGTTCAGTCGCATTGAAAAGCGATTATAAATTTGCTACCGACCTTGCGTTATCTATGGCAGGCGAAATCTCTTCGTTAAAAGCGCAATTATCTGAAACGAATAGGATGATCGATGAGAATCTTCGCAAATATAAATCGTTCTCAAGTTTAAAGTCGACTTATATTAACGATCTTGAGTGTTTGAAGATTTCTAAGTTGACACGCGACAGTGTGCCCGCTGCTCTCCTAAAAGATCATAGGTTGTCGTGCCCGCTTTGCCGTAGCGATGTTCCTTTGACCTCCGAGTATCTGGAGGATGAAGTGCTTGAATCTGAAATTAAATCAATAAAAAATCGAGTCTCTGGACTTCAGGGGATGCTGGATGGAGTTTGGGAGCAGAATCGTTTGCTCGAAAGCGATGAAGAAAAAATCACCGAGGTTTTAAAAGGGGTTTCTGTTAAGTTTGATAGTCTCAATATTGATAATATATCCGCATTGCTTAAATCAATCGAGGCGGTGGAAAAGCAAAAGGTGGAATTGCGTGTAAAGCTTTCACAGCTTAAGCGAGATGTTGCGATTAATAACAAATATGATGACTTGGAAAAAAGAACTGAAAGCAAAGAAGTAGTGATTTCACGTTTGAAGCACAGTATAAAGGTGGCGACGGATGCTTTGGTTGGCTTGGATGAAATAATTCAGCAACTTTCTGGTGTGTTTAGGCTGTATGTTCGAAAAAGTGGGCTTCAAAATGTCAGGGATGTATATCTCGACAAAAGGTTTGTTCCCCACTTTAGGGATATGTCTTACTATGCAACTTCTTCGGGTGGTGTTAGAACAATAACTTCGATATTAAGCTTTGCTGCGAGGCTGAAGTATTTGCTTGAGAATACAGGCAATCTACCGACGTTTTTAATGGTTGACACTCCCGGTCAAAATATCGGAAGGAATGTTCGTGATGATGAGGAGTCTGAAGTTTCCGATCCGGTTGTATATGACAAAATATTTAAGCGCTTCAGTTCTATATGCAAATATGCAGCAAGGATTGATCGAAAGTGTCAAATAATAGTCGTCGATAATGACTTGCCAAAATTTTTGATCGAGGGAAAGAATTTTCACTTGGTTAAGCGGTTTAGTAAGCATGGTGAGAAATTTGAGAAAGGATTGATCAATGACTATTAAGTGTGGCTGAGATAGCCGTTGGCCGTTAATTTTATACCAAAAGTTTGCGCATATAATTGCTCGCAGTTGTATTGCCCTATTTGGCGCAGCGTCTGAACGTTCCTCAATATAAACGTTAAAATTCTGGCGTGTTTAAACGTGGTGAACTGTCACTACTGAATCCCTACAACACCTTGCGCCACCCCCTACACCTAAGACAGAATCCGCCGGCTTGTGCGTCTAGCTAGCGGGTTCTATCGTTCCTGGGTCACTGAAAACCAGTGATCGGGTTTGGTAGACCCGCAGCACTGATGCATCGCGTCACTTCATGCAGTCGCATTTTTGCGCCTGGATTATGGTGGCCATGCTCAGGGCTTCTTCGGAAGCGCCGGTTCCAGTGCTCCGGTCTACCAACCTGTGTATGGTCACCACCCTTCGTTTGGTAGCGAGAGTGGATGGCTCCCATTTTGTAAGTGCTGGAGTTCCATCTATGTTCAAAGTAACGCCCAACCCACCAGAAACCGATCCCGCATCCCCCTACGAATCCCTCAACTCCAAAAAACTCCACGAAGCCGCCGAGCGCGCGCTCGATCACTACCTCCTTCCCGCCGGGCACATCATGGCCAGCGTCAACGAGCCCGAGCGCATGTACCTCGCCAATCCAAAGTACGACTCGGAATCCTTACTGGCCAATGCCAGTGAAACGCTGAGTTCGGCCTCGGAAATGCTCAACAACTTCGCCGCAGCACTCGACCCCTCGCACCGCAAAACCGCGCTGGGCATTGCGCAGGTGGTGATGCTGGGGGAGTTGGCGGTGAATCAGGCGTTGGATAACGTTGAGGTGAAGGCGTAAATCAGCTCCCTTTGTGGCGAACGGCTCAGCCGTTGCCACGGAGGGGCTGTTGGCGCTGAGCAAGGCAGCCGAGAGGAGGGTGAGTAAATGGACACGGTGATGGCCATTTAGTAGTATTCCGCGCCTTTACTCAGGAGTCGCCGCACCATGGAAGCTACATCGTCCCAAGCTTGGTACAACACACGTCCCGCCGTTGTCTTCATGGCCGTTTTTATTGCTTTGTCGTGTTGATTCAGGCTGGCCTGTGGGTGGCTCATGACGGGTTTCAACAAGCGCGGGAAGGGGATATTTCGTTCTTGATGTTGTTGAACGTCTGCGTGGTGGCATTGTTGATGTTTGTCGGCGGCTTGCTGTTGCTGGCGAGAAAGAAGATCAGTTCTCTGTGCTTTGTTCTGGCGTTGATCCTGGGAATTGCCTTCTCTCTGTCGCAAATGAACAGCGGTTCGGTTGTGCATCTGCTCACTCTGCCGATGTTCAAAGAATATGCACTGGTGTTTGGTATCTGGGTGTACAGCCTGCAATTGCGTACGACCGGTTATTTTTCTGCTAAATAACCCCCTCTGCATTGCCCGTAGCGCCCTATTGGCTCAATAGGCCGGGCGCTTGATAGTCAGCTATTTACGTGAAGAGAATTTATGTCTGCTCCTGATAAGCCGAAGCTGCCGCTGCAAGCATTCGTGATGTCGTGCCTGGTGGCCGGCTGGGGTCTGGTGTACGCCGGTCAGGTGAAGTGGGCGGTGCGTGTTGCCGCTTTGCTTTATCTGGGTGTGATTTTACTCGGTGTCTGCGGGGTGCCTGCCACGCCAGTGGGCCTGTATGTCTTCGCTACGTTTATCGTTCTGGTGAAACTCGGCTCGGCCACGGCAGCTGCGATATCGGTGCGTAGAAACGACCATCCGGTGAACAGCCCCAGCACCCGTTTCCATGTGCTTTACGTGGTGGTGCTGGTCATTCTCACGCTGATTCTTTTGGGGCCATTGAGAGGCCCGACGCTGGGCTTCAAGACTTACTTCATCCCCTCTGGCTCGATGGTTCCGACCCTTTCGATCGGTGACTATATCGTCACCAAAATGCGCATCGACGCGCCGCAGGTGGGCGACATTGTGACTTATCGCTACAACGGCACGGAGGCGGTCAAACGTGTGGCGGCAGTGGGTGGCGATACCTTGTCGATTGTTGATGGTAAGGTCATTCGCAACGGCGAAAACATGGGGCTGTTCTTTGCACCGCCAGAGCGCGTGAAGAATCCTCGTTATCTGCAAACGCCGCCGACGGTGGTCGAGAAAGATCATGTTTATCTGCTCGGTGATAACCGCGACAGCAGTAACGACAGCCGCTTCATGGGCCAGGTCGCACTCGAAGACATTACCGGTAAAGTCACCGGAATCTGGTACTCATCCGATCGATCGAGGATTGGCACAGCCTTTCAGTGAAAACAAAAGCCGTCACCTTAAGGTGACGGCTTTCGTTTGCAGCTCTAGCCAAACTGACTAGCCGACTCAACCGCAGATTTCGGCTTCCTCAACCGCGTCAACTGATAAGCAATCCCCAACCAGACAAACCACCCCGGCATCACCATCAGCGCAATCCGCGTGTCAGGCCGCAACGCCAGCAACCCCAGCACAAACCCCAAAAACGCCAACGAAAACCAAGCCATCGGCACGCCGCCGGGCATCTTGTAAGCCGACTTCGCATGTAGATCCCGGCGTTTTTTCCGGTAGGCGATGTAAGACGCAAGGATGGTCGACCAGGTGAAGATCACCAGAATCGCCGACACGGTGGAGACGATGGTGAATGCGGTCATGACTTCCGGCACGATGAACAGCACCAGCACGCCGACCAGCATCAATAGCGTGGTAAACGCCAGACTCAGCAGCGGCACGCTGTTGCTCGACAGTCGGCGGAATAGGCCGGGCGCGTTGTCTTGATTGGCCAGCCCGAACAGCATGCGGCTTGATGAGAACACGCCGCTGTTGGCCGATGAGGCCGCCGAGGTCAGGACTACAAAGTTGACGATACCGGCCGCTGCGGGAAATCCGGCGACGAGGAACAGTTCGACGAAGGGGCTTTTGACCGGGGAGACTTGCTGCCACGAGGTCACGGCGATAATGCAGGTCAGTGCCAGCACGTAGAACAGGATGATCCGCAGCGGAATCGAGTTGATCGCTTTGGGCAGGGTCTTCTCCGGCGAGCGGGTTTCGGCGGCGGCGGTGCCAATCAGTTCGGTGCCGGCGAAGGAGAAGATCGCCATTTGAAATCCGGCGAAGAAGCCGAACAAGCCGTTGGGGAACGCCGCTTGTTTGTCCACCAGGTGACTCAGGGACGCGGTGACGCCACTGGGCGAGACGAAGGAGCTGGCGATCAGCACGGTGCTGACGCCGATCAGGGTCACGACGGCAATGATCTTGATGATCGCGAACCAGAATTCCACTTCACCAAACAACCTGACGGTCAGTACGTTGAGGGCGAACAGGGTTGCCAGCATGCCGACGGCGGGTATCCACGCCGGTACGTCGGGGAACCAGTATTGGAAGAATCCGCCGACCACGACGGCATCGCCGATCACCGCCACGCTCCAGCTCAGCCAGTATGACCAGCCGAGAAAGAACGCTGCGCGTGGGCCGAGGTAGGCACCGGCGAAGTCGGCAAAAGTTTTGAAGTTGAGGTTGGACAGGAGCATTTCGCCCATGGCGCGCATGACGAAAAACACGAACAGACCGATGATCATGTAGATGAGGATGATCGACGTCCCGGAGAGGGCGATGATCTTCCCGGAACCCATGAACAGGCCGGTACCGATGGCACCGCCCATGGCCATTAACTGGATGTGACGATTGCTGAGCGTGCGCTGCAGCGCGGGCTGTTCGAGCAGCCCGGAAGGGGTCGATTTCATTGCAAAACCTCTTGATTTTATGTTTTTGAGTTTTGGCAGAAAGTGGGTGTTGAGCGTTCTTGTTAGAGGTGCAGCGGCTAAGCACAAGGTGAATCGCCCCCTGTGGCTTGGGGGCGGCGGTTAGCGATCAACTGACGGTACGCAGACGCGAGGCTTTGGCCGGTTGCGGATCCAGCAGTTGGAAGAGGTTTTTGATGTTGGCCGGCGTCGGCACCAGGTGGATGCGCTGGCCGATTTGCTGTGCCTGAGCCAGGTCATTCAGGTAGCGCAGAGAGGAAAAGTCTTCCAGAGCAAAACCTACCGAATCGAACACCGTCACCTGCGCAGCGTTTTCGCGTCCGGCCACTTCGCCCTGCACAATGCGGAAAAACTCGATCACCGGGGAATCGGCGTCCAGTTGCTGAATGTCGCCTTCAATGCGAGTTTGCGGTTCGAATTCGACGATGACCCGGGCGTTGCGCAGGATGTCGGCGTGCAGTTCGGTTTTACCCGGGCAGTCACCGCCGACCGCATTGATGTGCATGCCGGGCTCGATCATTTCGGGCGTCAGAATGGTTGCGTAGGCTTTATCGGCGGTGACCGTGGTGACGATATCCGCACCTTTTACCGCGTCCTTCACCGAGGTGGCCAGAATCACTTCGATGTCCGGGAATGCCGCGAGGTTGTGCTTCAACTTGAGGGAGGCGTCGCGATCGATATCGAAGATGCGGATTTCGTTGATACCCAACATTTCATGAAAGGCCAGCGCCTGAAATTCACTTTGCGCGCCGTTGCCGATCAGGGCCATCGAAGTCGCACCCGGGCGCGCCAGCGACTTCGCGATCAGTGCCGAGGTGGCTGCGGTGCGCACGGCGGTGGTTAAGGTCAGTTCGCTGAGCAGGGTGGGATAGCCACTCTGCACATCCGCCAGAAGCCCGAAGGCCATGACCGTCAGCAAGTTCTGCTGGCCGTTGTTCGGGTGGCCGTTGACGTATTTGAACGAGTACTGCTGGCCGTCGTCGGTCGGCATCAATTCGATCACGCCGTCTGCCGAGTGATTGGCCGTGCGCGGTGATTTATCAAACTGCGCCCAGCGTGCGTAGTCCGCTTCGATGTAGCCGGCCATTTCGCGGATGGCGCGGCGGATGCCGACTTGGGTGAACAGGCGTGCAGCATCATCGACATCTATAAAAAGCGTCATGTTTTTATTCTCCGATCCAGTCATTGAAAGGTTGTAGAGCGGCGGGCGGCTCAGCTGCGTTTGCTCTCGAAGCCGTGCAGCACGTTGACGGCATTGATGCCGATTTCATCGACCATGTAGCCGCCCTCCATGACGAACAGGGTCGGGCAGCCGACGCTGGCGATCAGTTCACCGATGCCAATGAAGTCCTCGCTTTCCAGCAGAAAGTGGCTGATGGGGTCGTCCTTGAACGTGTCGACACCCAGGGAAATCACCAGCACTTCAGGCGCGAACTGCTGAAGCTTTTTGCAGGCGTGGAGCAGGGCGTTGCGGTAACTCTCCCACGTGGTGTTTTTCGGCAGGGGATAGTTGAGGTTGTAACCCTCGCCGACACCCGCGCCGACTTCGTGGCTGTACCCCGAGAAGTACGGATAGGACACCGCCGGTTCGCCATGCAACGAGACGAACATGACGTCGCTGCGCTGGTAAAAAATGTTCTGCGTGCCGTTGCCGTGATGGAAGTCGACGTCCAGCACTGCGACGCGTTTGGCGCCTTGGGTGATGGCTTGTTGCGCGGCAATGGCGGCGTTGTTGAGGTAGCAATAACCGCCCATGTATTCGCGCGCGGCGTGATGGCCGGGCGGACGGCACAGGGCGAAGGCACTGTCGTGGCCTTCATCGATCAGGGCCAGGCCGGTGAGGGCAATATCGGCGCTGGTTTTTACCGCTTGCCAAGTCGTCGCGGTGATCGGCGAACCGGCATCCATGGCATAGAAACCCAGCTTGCCATCGATGAAGGTCGGCACCTCTTCGCCGGCCAGATCGCGCACCGGCCATACCAGCGGCAAGGCATCGTGAGTGCGACCGGTTGCGCGCCATTCGCTCCAGGCACTTTCGAGAAAACTGACGTAGCGCTCGCTGTGCGCGTTGACGTAGCACGAGCGATCAAACGCGCGCGGTTCGACGATCTGCCCGAGGCCGACCTGTTTGACGCGGTTATGCACGGTGTCGGCGCGACTCGGTTGCTCGAAAGAAGGTTTGAGCACGCCGTCTTTCAATTCGGTGCCGTGGTGCAAACGGTGGGAATCACTGAAAACTGTAAACATTCTGCGCATCCGTTATTGTTAGCCAGTGCAAATATTCTGTTCCGGCTTGGCTGCGCTTTCTTTGCTTTGTTTTCGTGGTTTGGTCGATTATTCGGGCGTTTTTACTCAGGAATGGCGGCATGCAGAAAAAAATATCCAAACGCATCAGCCTCGACGAGACCGACCTGGCGATTCTTGAGTTATTGCAGGAAGACGCCAGCATTTCCAACGCTGAACTCAGTGAGCGGCTGTCGCTGAGCCTTACGCCGTGCTGGCGGCGGCGCAAGCGCATGGAGGAGGCCGGGGTCATCAAGGGCTATCAGGCCAACCTTGATCGGCGAATGCTCGGGCTGGATATCATGGCGTTCGTGCACATTCGTTTTTCCACCCACGCCGACCACGCGCCGGACGCCTTCGAGGCGGTGATTGCGCAATTGCCGCAGGTGGTGGCCTGTCACAAAATTACTGGCGATGCCGATTATGTGTTGCAGGTGTTGGCCGAGGATCTTGATAGCTACAGCGACTTCATTGAGCAGGTGCTCAGGCGTCAGGTGGGGATTGCCTCAATTCAGTCCAGCCTGGCGTTGCGCGAGGTCAAGACTGGTAGCCGGATTGCGATACCCAAACCGGGAAAGGACTGAACGGACAGAGGGGCAATCATCTTTTCAGTTTCAACGCGTTGTATGTCGTTGATGTGCCATTGCCACGCAGGGCTGTATTAATTCCAGCCTTTGCAGTGAGCGGTAATCTCTGCCCAGACTTCCCGATAGCTGAATCGCAACCACGCGGTGTGCAGGTTATGCAGTTGCCGCCGAATCCAGCTGTTCGTGTTTGCGAGCAGCATTTGCTCGATGTCCCTGTTCAACGCATCGGGTTCGAAACCTGTCCAGATCGGCGGGAGTACACATTCCAGGTTCCAGGCGCAGACGACGGCAACTTCGGCATACAGAATGTCTTTGACCTGTTCCGGATCATAGCCTTCGATTTGCTGGGCGATGTAGGGGTAATCGACGCCGGTGTCGACGAAAACATCGGAGAGGGCTGCGCGGATTTTGTATAGATCGGCGTGGCTCAGTTCTCGTCTCAAGCTTGGGCCTCCTGGCGTTGAATTGCGCTGATCCGATTGCACGTGGCGGTTCTTGTCTGGTGGTTAGTCGATTCTGAACGCGCGCTGTCGCTCAGCAAAGTTTCATCTTGCCGCGTGCAAAGCAGGCCTAGTCTGCTGAGACAAGATCGTCGCTGTTCATCCCGAGGGGAATCGTGCCATGCGCCTTAATGTCGTCAAAGTGCTGTTGATTGCTGCTGCAGTATCGGTGTTGAGTGCCTGTTCCGGCGCGGGTGGTTTGACCACCACCAGTTGCTTCTCCAGCGACTGTCAGTCGCCGGAGGGGCGCAACGCCAATACCTTGAAGTTCGGCGGCAACAGTATCGGCAGCAGTCTCAATCAGTACAGCTCCGGGATGCTGCATGACGATTAAGGATTACTGCGCGGCCGGTACGGCAATCCATTCGCTTAGCGTTTGTTGATACTTGCCGGTGACTTTGCTCAAGTGCAGCCACTGATCGACATACAGTTTCCAGCTGATGTCATCGCGCGGCAGCAAGTAAGCCTTCTCGCCATATTGCATGTACTGATGCGGATTCACCGCGCACAAGCCCGGTTTGAGTTTCTGCTGATACAGCGCTTCCGAAGCGTCGGTGATCATCACGTCGGCCTGGTTGTCGAGCAGTTGCTGGAAGATCGTCACGTTGTCGTGCAGGGCCAGTTGCGCCTTGGGCAGGAAGGCGTGGACGAAGGCTTCGTTGGTGCCACCGGCAGGTTCGACCAGACGCACGTTGGGCTGGTTGATCTGTTCCACCGTCTGGTACTTGCTGACATCGGCGCAGCGCACCAGCGGGATCTTGCCGTCGGTGTCGAGGGTGTTGCTGAAGTAGGCTTTTTTCTGCCGTTCGAGCGTCACCGAGATGCCGCCCATGCCGATGTCGCATTTACCGGCCTGCATGTCCGGCATCAGGGTTTTCCAGGTGGTTTGCACCCATTCGACTTTGACCCCGAGGCTGTCGGCCAGCGAGCGAGCCATGGCGATGTCGATGCCTTCGAAATCGCCGTCGGTGCGTTTGAAGGTGTAGGGCTTGTAGTCGCCAGTGGTGCAGACGCGCAACTGGCCTTGTTGCTGGATGCTGTCGAGGTGCGAAGGGGGTTGCTCGGCATGGGCGCCGGCGGCCAGGGTCAGCAGGCCGCAGAGGATCATCGTGCTTTTTAATGTTGTCATTGCGATCGGGGCTTCTGAGAAGGACGGTGGCCCAGTGTAGTGAAAGGCTTTCCCGGGTGTCATCCCGCGCCCGGACTCAACGTACCGGGCAACGCCTCCAGCGCCAGCTTTCAGTTGGCTGAGTAGGGGATTACAGTTTTGACAGGTTCAGCCAATTGCTCAATGCGGCGTTGCAGTTGGAAGACCTGTGGCGATAGGTGAATCGGCTTGAGAATGGCTGAGCGCAAGTGATCCCAGCCAACGACGTGTTCAGCACGCTGCTGCCAGCTGAGTAGCGGCGCAACCCCTGGACGCAACGGTTTCTGAGTGACCTTGCTGTTACGTGTGGCGATGCAAAAGTGTGTGTAGCGAGGCAATTCATAGAGGTTCAAACGCTGCAGGTCTCTGCTGCACAACAGCAAGATGTCGCCAAAGGTGAACAATGGAAACGCCGTGACTTCGATCTTTTGTTTTTCATTGAGTGTGGTTCGCCACAGTCTGTTATCCAGATCGTCCAGGCTGATGTTTTCGTCAAGTATGAATCGCGCTGGCTGCTGACGAATCGCCAGATTTCCAGCAGCCGCGTAGGTGATGCTTGGCATTGCACCTGGCGATAAAAGAAGAAACCCGCTGAACAGAACCAGTGCTGTTGCGATTCCATAAGCGATACGCGCAAAGACATGACCTTTGCTGATGTAAAAAATGAAAACGGGGAGGAGACTGAAAATGAGTGTGCCGAGGGAAAACACCCCGACAACCACTACCGCTTTCGCGTTATCTTCGCCGACGTAGGTCGAGATAATCAGCAATGTGGGGAGGGACGCACACAGAACGGCAAAGCCGATCATGCTACCGATCAAGAGTCGGAACCCGTTTTTCTTCCAGCCACCCATTCGCCGGGTGTTTTTGTTGAAGATCTTTCGAAAGCGTTTGAGCAGGAAAAGTGCGAAGTAGACCAGCAGGGTCAAGGAAAAAACAAACAGCATCGAACCTGCGGCGCTGAATGTGTTCGGGAACTTGAAAAGCAGAGAAATGAAGGTACCAAAGCCAAAACACATAGGAAGCAGCAAAAAGGCAGCGATTTGTTTGTGCCTTTTTGGCACTTTTTCGAACATCGAAACGGTGATTCCGTAGAACCATGCGCTGGCGGAGAGTACGCCGAGGTAGCCCACCATGATCAGCACGATCAGTAACAGCCAGATAGCAAGGGCTGACTTGGCATCGCTGCCTGCCAGGAAAAGGTCAGTACGACCAATTGTCCGGGTGTAGACGTATAGCCCAAGGATTGCCAACCCCGCGCCGAGAAAGCCCAGAGTGACGGTGATCTGGCTCCAGTAATCAAGAACGCGTTTGAAATTGCGTTTGAAGAACTGCGTAAACGTTGGTGCGGGCGAAGCATCCATGCGATCAAGATTCCATCGGGTTTGATTGGTGGTTCTGTAACGACAAATGGCCAGATTTCTTTAGAAATCCGGCCATTCAATGCAATTGGTCTGTTTTTCTGAGTTGTTCGTGATGGAAAGAATTTAAAGCCCCAATCCTTCCTGCACCGCCAACAACAGATTATTTTCCGTCAGCGCAATGGCATCCAACTGCTGCCCGGTTTCAATCGACTGCATCCACCAATGGCTTTCACCGTGCTCATCCACGGTACGCAGCAGATAGGTGTCCGTGGCTGACGGGATGATCTGCACCCGCCCGGCGCCATCCTCGGTAAACCGCGCAATGGGATCGAATGTCAGGCTTCGATCATTGGCCTCGATCACCAGTTGATCAATTGCGTAGTCATGCGCCTCACAATCCGGTGAAGTTTCGCAAACATGCGTAGGATTTCGCCGAATCTTCAGTCCTACTTCGGTGACGGGCTGCAACCACGCCTCAATGCGGTGGTACAAGTCATACACCTGAGCAGGCCAGCAATCGATTTCCAGTGCCGCATCCGCGTGGGTATGCCGGGTTTGTTTGAGTTTGGCGGCGAGTTCGTCTGCTTTACTCATTTTGGTTCCCTTGGTTTGGTGGCTGCCTGTTAATCGTAGACCTTTCAACGGCGTACGGCTTTGCCTTGCGTCATGCGCTTGCAACACAAGCGTGTCGAAATCAGCGCTGGCCAAGTCGGTCAGGATCAAAAACCATGGACGCAGGCGTCCCAAAGGAGTGGGTACATGAAAAAGCTGTTTACAATTTTGGCGGTGATTGCGCTGACGGCCGGTAGCATCGGTTTGAGTTCGGCGCGCCAGTCACAGTCCAGCAAGGCCCAGGCAGAATCGGTGGCGGGGGTGTTCGATTACTACCTGCTGGCGCTGTCCTGGTCGCCGACCTTTTGTTTGACGCACAAAGATGACTCGCAGTGCACGGGCAAGGGCTACGGCTTCGTGCTTCACGGTTTGTGGCCGCAATACGCCAAGGGTGGCTGGCCGGAGTCCTGTCCACCGCTGACCACGCTGAACGCGGCGCAAACCAGCCAGGGCCTGACGCTGTTCCCGACCAAAAAACTGCTCGACCACGAATGGTCCAAACACGGCACCTGCAGCGGCCTCGGCGCGATGGGCTATCTGGATGAAGCGGACAAAGCGGTGGCGGCGGTGAAAATCCCGCAGGAACTGCAACCGTTCAGCAGCTCCTATTACTTCGAAGCTCAGGAAATTGCTGACCTGTTCCGCAAGGCCAACCCGGGGATCCCGGCAGATGGCATCGCCGTCATTTGCAGCGGCCCGGAACTGTCGGAAGTGCGCGTGTGCATGGGCAAGGATTTGCAGTTCGGCGCCTGTGGCAAGGGCGTGAAAACCCAGTGTCGGGCGGGGGATATTCGGGTGCCGCCGTCGCGCTGATACGAGCAGTTTCCATGAACAGGAAAGGCGCCCGATCGGGCGCCTTTTTTGGTCTGAAGGTTTGAAGTACCCGGCGAACTCCCGCATGCTTGCGCTCCCGAAAGGATGACCACGTTACATTGCAAGGAGCTGTTCATGAGCGGAAAACCCGCCGCCCGCGTCACCGATCCAACCGCCTGCCCATTGCCGGGACATGGCACCAATCCCATTGTCAGTGGCTCCCCGAATGTGAATTTCGACGGCTTGGCGGCTGCGCGGATGACTGACAAATCCGCCTGCGGTAGCCCGATTACCGGCGCTGTTGCGTCGACGGTGTTCATCAACGGTTTGAACGCCGCGACACTGGACAGCACCGGTGGGCACGGCAACGTCGTCATCGGCGGTTCAGGCACGGTCATCATCGGTGACACGGTGACGTCGGCTCCCTTCAGTGGTTTGCTGCCGATGCCGGTGCATTTCACTGACAGGTTGAAACTGGTCAATGACGTGACCGGTGAGCCAATGCCTGATCATCCTTACGTTATTCAGCGCGCTGACGGGCGTCTGGAACATGGAGTGTCTGACGCGAACGGATTTACTCATCAAGTCAGCTCGCATCTGCCGGAAACCATCAAGTTGTTTTTGGAGGAGTAAGGCATGACGGCTGAAACGGTAACGTGCGCGAAGGGCAACAATTACAAGCTGCACAAGGAACATGCGCTGACGGACAAGAAAGATGTCAGTGACAAGCCGGTGCCGGTGGAGAGTACCAAGGCGATTGTGGTTTTCATCGGAGGTGCGGGAGATAAGGAGCGTTATTATTTTTCTGGGCCTTATGAAAACATCCAGGATGCACGCCGTGCATTTGATAGGCGCACTGAGACATTAAAGGGAGAAGGGAAATATAAATCGGAATGGTTGGGTTACAACGAAGTCAGAGGAAAGCAGGACATTCAACGGCACGTGCTAAGCCTTATTCCGTATAAAAGCTGTCCCGTCTATATCGTGGGCCATAGCCTCGGCGGCTGGAATGGCGCGCACCTGTCCAAAATAATGTCGGATTGGGGTTACAGGGTTCAGATGCTGATCACCCTGGATCCTGTGGGTGAAGGGGCTTTGGTTTGGCTGGGCTCAGACATTTATCGCGAACGTCCCACGCCAGTTTCGGTTGATTGGATCAATATCAAGGCAACACCTTCCAAGAGAGATCCATCAGACGGGGTCGCGGACTTCGGGGAAAAATGGATTATCTCCTGCGGACCGTCAATTAACGTAAATGTCGACACGAATCACGCTAACGCACTGGGATTGCTAAACGCCCCAATCGCTGATGGTAAATCTGCAAGTGACTTGCTGTTTGATTCAATCATGAAGGAGTTTTCGTGATGTTTAGGTTTTTCCTTTGTGTAGTTCTGGCTGTCTGTTCGGGATGTGCAAAGGACCATTCACAGCCTCCGGCAAATTTGAGTTATGTGTCTGTAGACAGGTCGAGTCCCCTTCTATATGTCATCAAATATCAATCCGATGTGGATGTTTTGAACCTGTTTGGCCGAGGCGAAAGGCAAGGGATGGTTTCGGGGACATTGAGGTGCGCGTTAGCGGATGACCACGATTTTTCGGTTGGTAAAGCTATTCAGTATTCTGCGGTGGGGCTGGTAGATTCTGATATACGCGAAAACGGCAACTCCAAATTCTCCTTTTCGACCAGTACATTTATCACTGAAACCTCCAGCGACCGAAGTACGGAGAGAGATCTGTCAGCGTCAGAACTGAACCAACTCCTTTCCAACAAACAACAAATCCCCTGCAAAGTCGTCGTCACCGCCTACGGCTACAAACCCTACTACTCAAACACCATGAACATTCCTGTCGCGGACCTCTTACGGGAAATCAACAAACCCCAATGATAGAAGCGGGGGAGTTTCAGGCGAATCCCCCCGCATCCACCCCCAACTCCCCACGCAAAAACTCCACCAGACCGCGCTGCAACCCACTCAAAACCCCATCACGACTGACCAGCGCCAATTCCGTCGGAGCCAGCTCCGGCAAATCCGTACACACCTGATGCTCAGGCAATACCGCCGACACGGGCAGCACCGACACCCCCAGCCCCGAAGCCACCGCCGCTTGAATCCCGGTCAGGCTGTGACTGCCGAACGCCACCCGCCACGGGCGCTGAGCAACATCGAGCAAACGAATGGCGCGCTGCCGATACAGGCAGCCTTGCGGAAACAACGCCAACGGACGAATCAAACTCCGCGCCTTTGACCCACACCAACCGCTCCGGCCAGGTCGCCCACGCCGGGCCGCTGTCGGGTTCGCGTTTGATCAGGGCGATGTCGATGTCGCCGGCATCGAGGCGCTGGCGCAGATCGAGGCTCATGCCGCTGAGGGTTTCCAGCCGTGCTTGCGGATGGCTGCGGGTGAAGCCGGCGAGGATCAGCGCCATGCGCCGGGCGTCGAAGTCTTCCGGCATGCCGATACGCAGGATTTCCAGGTCGAGGTCGCTGGCCAAGGCTTCAGTGGCTTCGGCGGACAGCGCCAGCAAACGGCGGGCATAGTGGATCAGCAGTTCGCCGTGCTCGGTGACGGCGACATTCAGCCCGGTACGGTCGCGCAGCAACAGGGCGTGACCGACCAGCTCTTCGAGTTTGCGCACCTGCTGACTGACGGTCGATTGGGTGCGGTGCACGCGCTCGGCGGCGCGGGTGAAGCTGCCTTCGTCGACCACGCAGACAAAGGTTTTCAGCAATTCCAGGTCCAGCATGGCGGCGCTCTCGATAGTGGTTATTCAACTGACGATTGGCTATTTATTTAATTTCACACTATCACCGAGCGCTCATAAGCTGAAGTCCTCACTACGGAGGATTCGACCAATGACACTCATCCACACACCGCGCCCGCAGTGGCTGACCTTCGATTGCTACGGCACTTTGATCCAATGGGACGAAGGCCTCAAAGCTGTAGTCGGCGAAATTCTCAGCGAGAAGGGCGAGCATCAGGTCGATGTCGCTCATCTGATTGACGTCTATGACCGTCATGAACACCGCCTCGAACAAACCTCGCCGCACCGTTCGTTCCGTGAACTCAGCACCCTTGGCCTGCAAATGGCCCTGGAAGAATCGGGCCTGCCGAGCCTGCCCGAAGACAGCCAGCGTCTGGCCGCCGCGATCCCGAAAATGCCGCCGTTTGCCGAGGTGATCGAGACCCTGCGTGAATTGAAAACCATGGGTTTCAAACTGTGCATCGTCTCCAACACCGACGACGACATCATTGCCGGCAACGTCGCGCAACTCGGCGGCTACATCGACCGGGTGATCACCGCGCAACAGGCCGGTGCCTACAAACCGGCGCCACGGCTGTTCGACTACGCTCATGAACAGTTGGGCGTCAGTCGCGCAGAGGTGGTGCACATCTGCGCCAGCCCCATGCTCGACCACACGGCGGCGCGGGACATGGGTTTTCGTTGTGTATGGATCGATCGCGGCACCGGTCGCCAATTGCTGCCGGACTATCGCCCCGACGCCATCCTCAACCGCCTCGATCAAGTGTTGCCGCTGTTCAAATCCCTCGGTTGGTAACGGAGAATCGTCATGGCTCACACCCTGACTGCCAGTGCGCGGGCCTCACGCCCGACAGCGCTGAACCTCGACACAGAAGCGATCATCACCGCGCGCAGCGAGCTGGCGGCATGCTTTCAACTGGCCGCGCTGCATGGGTTGGAGGAGGGCATCTGCAACCACTTTTCGGCGATGGTGCCGGGGCATGACGATCTGTTTCTGGTCAATCCCTACGGCTATGCCTTCGCCGAAGTGACCGCGCAGAATCTGCTGGTCTGCGACTTCGAGGGCAACGTGGTGGAGGGCGAAGGCCAGCCGGAAGCCACGGCGTTTTACATTCACGCGCGTCTGCATAAACAACTGCCGCGAGTGAAAGTCGCGTTCCACACCCACATGCCTCACGCCACGGCGTTGTGCTTGCTACAAGGGCCGCCACTGTTGTGGCTGGGGCAGACCGCGCTGAAGTTCTATGGGCGCACGGCGGTAGACGAGGATTACAACGGTCTGGCGCTGGACGCGTCAGAAGGCGACCGCATCGCCAGTGTCATGGGCGATGCTGACATTCTGTTCCTGAAAAACCACGGTGTGATCGTTGCCGCGCCGACCATCGCCGAAGCCTGGGACGACCTCTATTACCTGGAGCGCGCCGCGCAGGTGCAGCTGCTGGCGATGGCCACGCAACGGGAGCTGAAACCGGTGCCCCACGCCATTGCGCAGCGGGCTTATGAGCAGATGCGTGAGGGCGATGCGCAAAGTGCTCGGGCGCATCTGCACAGTGCGATGCGGCGTCTGGCCCTTCTCAACTGACTAACCCTAAAGAGGCATCGAAAATAAATCTGCGAACAGCGATCATCCAAATTCGCTGCGCGCCGATATACCTGGGCGGGAGCGGGGCGTTTGCCCCGTAGATTCCGGTGGGCTACGCTCACAAACATAAGGGTTTCCCTGCTGGCGCCCTTGTCGTACCTGCCCAGGACTTGCTTTTGCCTATCCCCATTCACGACCCACATCAGGCCCCCGGAGGCACCCTTAAACGCCTGCCGCTACGCAAAGCGGCTGTGCTGTTTATCGTTGCGGTGGGGTTGTGCCTGTCCGGTTTGCTGTACCTGCAACTGGAGCAGTCGCGACGCCAGGATCTGGCGGTGGCAAAAGTCGCGTCGAGCAACCTGACCCGGGCGATGGCCCAGCAGGCCGAAGACACGTTTCTGGCTGCCGATCTGGTGATGACCAGCCTGGTCGACTGGATTCAGGAGGACGGTTACGGCGCCGCGCAGAAGCCGCGTCTGCAGAGAACCTTCGCCCGGCGCGTGCAGCAACTCGATCAGTTGCACGGCATGTTCCTGTTCGATCGTGATGGGCAGTGGGTGATTACCTCATTTACTGATCTGCCCCGTGGTAATGGCGTGGCGGACCGCGAGTATTTCAAATTCCACCAACAGAACGCTTCGACGCTGGCGCACATCGGCCCGGCGATTCGCAGCCGCGAGAACGGCGAGTGGATCATCCCGATTTCCAAACGCGTCAATGATCACGCCGGCAATTTTCAGGGTGTGTTGCTGGCCGGGATCAAGATGTCGTACTTCGACCGCTTCTTCGAAAGCTTCAGCCTCGATGACCAAGGCATCATGTTTCTTGGCTTGAGCGACGGCACTTTGCTTGCCCGCCGTCCGTTTGATGAGAGCCTGATCGGCACGTCGCTGGCGCAAGGACGGATTTATCGCACGTTGCTGCCCGAGGCGGCAGCCGGCACGGCGATGATCAATTCGGTGGTCGATGGTGTTGTGCGTTTGTACGGTTATCGACGCTTGTCGGCGTATCCGTTGGTGGTGTCGTCTGCGACCTCGCGCGACACGATTCTCAAGGGCTGGTACGAGCGTGCGTTCCAGTCGAGTGTGATTGTCGCGCTGGTGATTCTCGGCGTCGGCCTGTTTGGCTGGGTGTTCATTCATCAGGTGCGCGACGGCGAACGGATCGAAAAAAACCTGCGCAAGGCCCAGCGCGCACTGGAGCAGATTGCGACCCACGACAGCCTGACCGGATTGGCCAATCGACGTTTGTTCGAGCGTTCGCTGGAGATCGAATTTGCCCGGGGCGCGCGGCAGGTCAGTCCGGTCAGCCTGATCATGCTCGATATCGATTTCTTCAAACGCTACAACGACGCCTATGGCCACGTCGCCGGGGATCACTGTCTGACCCAGGTTGCTCAGGTGCTGCGGGCGTGCTGTCAGCGCAAATCCGATCTGGCAGTACGTTACGGTGGCGAGGAGTTTGCGGTGCTGTTGCCGGACACCGACATCAACGGCGCGTTGGCAATTGCCGGGCAGATTCGACGCAGCGTGATCGACAAGCACATCACCCATAGCGGCTCGCCGACCGGGTATCTGACGGTGAGTCTGGGCTGCTATTCATTTATCCCGAGCGGCAATGACAGCCTGGAAGTCTTTATCCAGCGCGCCGATGCGGCGCTGTATCAGGCGAAAAATGCCGGGCGTAATCGTGCGGCAGTGTTGTCGCTGGACAGCGGCCTGGCCGAATTGATGCGCTCGGACCGCTGATCCAAAACCTGGCACAAACCCTGTGGGAGCGAGCTTGCTCGCGAAAGCGCAGTGTCAGGCGATGAAAATGTTGGCTGATCCACCGCCTTCGCGAGCAAGCTCGCTCCCACAGGGATTTTCATCAGGCCAAGGTTATGTGAATACCCAAACAATCAAGAGTTTTCACCACGGGTGGCTCTTGTTCGTTCAGCCGCCAGTGCCACCGCCCGCACCGCCAGTCCCGCCACCTGCCGAACCTGTGCCGCCGCCAGCCCCCGAACCAGAACCACTGGCGCCACCATTGGTGCCAGTCCCGGAACCCATCCCCGAAGACCCGCTGCCACCGGAAGGCGCGCCCGGCGTGTTGTCTGGCGGCGTGGTGGTGCTGGTCGGTCCGCCGGATTTGGTGCCGGTAGCGTCAGCGCCGTCGTTGACGGCGAAGCTCGCGGTCGATGCCGTGGCCAGCAGCCCGGCGAGTAATAGCGAAGTGAGTTTGCGCGTGATCATGATCCGTCTCCACAAGGGGTCTGTACCTGATATTGGTCTGACGCGCAGAACCCTTGGTGCCGGGTGGCTGACGAGCGGTCAGCAGCGAAACCGAGTGGCCTCCTGATCTTCGGCAATATTGGCTATTTGCCGGACCGGGTGTGAGGGCTAACGTAACCACACATTCACTTGCTACCCGGAGCTACCATGCAACCTCGTGCCGATTTCTACACCGCTTCCCCAGACGCCTTGAAAGCGATGATGGCTTTGGAAGCGGCGGTGTCCAAACTGCCGCTGGAAAAGACCCTGATCGAACTGGTGAAACTGCGCGCTTCGCAAATCAACGGCTGCGCGTTCTGCATCGACATGCACACCACCGATGCGATCAAGGGCGGCGAAACCCCGCGTCGGCTGTTCGCGGTCACCGCCTGGCGGGAAGCGCCGTTCTTCAGCGACCGCGAACGCGCCGCGCTGCTGTGGACCGAATCGCTGACCCAACTGAGCCTGACCCACGCACCGGACGAAGATTACGACGTGGTTGCGGCGCAATTCACGCCGAAAGAAATGGTCGATTTGACCGTGGCGATCAGCACCATCAATAGCTGGAACCGTTTGGCCGTAGGTTTCCGCAAAACCCCACAAGCTTAAGCCTCAACGCATAACCCCTGTGGGAGCGAGCTTGCTCGCGAAAGCGGAGTGTCAGATAACAACCATGGTGACTGACACGACGCCTTCGCGAGCAGGCTCCCTCCCACAGGGGAACTGGGCATGGCCAGAAAATAGTGATCAATGCCCATCCGCACTCGGCGCCGCCGGTGGTTGCACCTTGCGCATCAAGGGCACCATCGCCGTGGCGATGACGAAGCACACCCCGATCATCAGAAAGGTGTCGCCGTAGGTTTGCGTCTGCGCCTCGCGGTAGGTCAGCAGCCACAACTGGCGCAGGCTGGCGGTGACACCGACGTCGCCACTCTGGCCCAGCGCTGCAAGGTTGCCGCCGACCTGTGACAGCCACTGATTCATCGCTTCATTGCTGCTGTTCAAGTGTTCGGCCAACCGCGTGAAGTGCAGGTTGGTGCGGTCGTTGAGAATGGTCGCGCACGCCGCAATACCAATCGCCCCGCCTAGATTGCGCATTAGGTTGAACAGACCCGAAGCATGCTTCAAACGTGCGGGCGCCAACCCACCCAAAGTCAACGTCACCGCTGGCGGCACCGCCAGTTGCTGGGCAATCCCGCGCAACGCTTGCGGCAGCATCAATTGCCCCGCACCCCAGTCGTGGGTGATCGGGCTGAACTCCCACATCGACACCGCGAACAAACCCAGACCGATCATCATGATCCAGCGCAGGTCCATGCGGTTGGCCAGAAAGGCATACAGCGGAATCGCCATGATCTGGAACACGCCAGTGGAGAAAACCGCCAGACCAATGTCCAGCGCGCTGTAGCCGCGTACCCGGCCGAGGAACAGCGGCGTCAGGTAAATCGTCGCGAACAGGCCGATGCCGGTGACAAACGAAAAGAAGCAGCCGAGGGCGAAATTGCGATCCTTCAAGGCGCGCAGATCAACGATCGGATTGGCCACGTGCAAGGTCCGGCCGATGAAGGCCAATCCCGCAAGGCCGCTGATCCACGCCGTGGTCAGAATGGTCTGGTCGCTGAACCAGTTCCAGCGCGGGCCTTCTTCAAGGGTGTATTCCAGGCAGCCAAGAAACAGCGCGAGAAACACCATGCTCAGATAGTCCGCGCCTTTGAGTAGCGACAGTTCCGGCTGGTCGATTTTCACCAGCATCGGTACCGCTACAGCGACGAAAATCCCCGGCACCAGGTTGATGTAGAACAACCAGTGCCACGAAGAAATATCAGTGATCCAGCCACCGATTACCGGTCCCAAGGTCGGTGCCAATGACGCAACGGCGCCGATGGTTGCCGCAGCGATCACCCGCTGTTTGCCGGTGAAGAAAAAGAACGCCGTGGTGAACACCAGCGGAATCATCGAGCCGCCGAGAAAACCTTGCAGCGCTCGAAAAGCAATCATGCTCTGGATGTTCCAGGCGACGCCGCAGAGCAGGCTGGCGAGGGTGAAGCCGACCGCCGAAGCGCAGAACAACCAGCGCGTGGAGAACACGCGCGACAGCCAGCCCGACAGCGGAATCACGATGATTTCGGCGATCAGGTAACTGGTCTGCACCCACGCGGTTTCATCGGTACCGGCGGACAGCCCACCGCCGATATCGCGCAGCGACGCCGAGACGATCTGGATATCCAGCAGCGCAATGAACATGCCGATGCACATGGTCGCGAAGGCGAACACCTTGGTCGCGGTCGCCATGTCCGCCGCGTTGAATGGCTGTGCCGGGGCGGTGAGGGTGGTGCTCATGGCGCGACGGCCACGGCGCTGGTTTCCGGTTGCGCACGGGTGTCGACTTCTGCCGTTACCGAGAGGCCCGGACGCAAGTGACCGAGCACGCCGTCAGCCGGGTCGAGGAGGATCCGCACCGGCACCCGCTGGACGATTTTGGTGAAGTTGCCGGTGGCGTTTTCCGGCGGCAGCACGCTGAACTGCGAGCCGGTCGCGGGGGCGAGGCTGTCGAGACGACCGTGGAATTCCTGGCCGGAGAGCACGTCGGCACGGATGCTTACGCGCTGCCCGGGTTTCATCCGCGCCAATTGGTCTTCCTTGAAGTTGGCATCGACCCACAAGCCGCTGGCCGGCACCACGGACAACTGTTGTGAACCGGCCTGAGCGTAAGCGCCAACCCGCGCGCGGCGATTGCCGATCACCCCATCGACCGGCGCGCGAAGTTCGGTGTAGCCGAGGTTCAGTTGCGCCAGATCACGTTCGGCCCGGGCTTGTTGAAGGGCGGCGCGGGCCTGTTGTTTTTGCGTATCGATCACTGCCAGTTGGCGTTGCGCGGCAAGCAGTTCGGCCTGGGCGCGGGCACTGAGGGCTTGCGCTGTTTTGAAGGTCGCGTCGGCGCGTTGTGCGCTTTCCACCGACACCGCATTGGTCGTCACCAGGCGTTTGTAGCGCGCGTTGTCATCCCGCGAGCGTGCGGTTTCTGCGCCAGCGGCGTCGATGCCGGCGCGGGCCTGACCGATCACCGCTTGTTGCAGTTGTTCGGTGGCGTCGAGGTTGGCCAGCAGGGCTTCTTCGGCGGCAACGGCGCCTTCGGCCTTGGCGAGGTTGGCGCGATAGTCGCGGGCGTCGAGGCGGATCAGCACATCGCCGGCCTTCACGTGCTGGTTGTCGGTGACCAGCACTTCGTCGATGTAACCGGCGACTTTCGGCCCGATCACCGTGACGTCGCCACCAATATAGGCATCGTCGGTTTCTTCAAGAAAACGCCCCGCGCCCCACCAGTGCATGGCGTAAATACCGGCGAAAATCAGCGCGAGCAATCCTGCGCCCGGAAGCAAAACTCGTTTAAGCAGAGGCGGCTTGGTCTTTACCACAACAGGTTCGAGGGTGGGCATGCTGGTCATGGCGGATTACCTGCGTAAGCGGATCGTTATTACGGCTGTAATATGACGTAGGTAATATTTAGTGGCAAATTATTTCTGGTGCCAATCGTCAGTTGTTCACTTGAGCCAGTGGCCCGGCGTGCTGCCGGTCATGGTTTTGAAGAAGGCGATGAAAGCGCTGTCGCTGGCAAAACCCGATTCGAACGCGCAGTAACTCAGGCTGCGCCCGGTGGCGAGCAATTCCATCGCGCGCATCAAGCGCCACTGCTGGCGCCATTGCTGATAACTCATGCCGGTTTCGCGCTGGAAGATTCGCCCGATGGTGCGGCTGCTGGCGCCGACCTGCTGCTCCAGCACTTGCAACTCCGGAGGCAGACGTTCAGGCGTTTTCAGCAGTGGTGCCAGGCGCTTGTCCTGAGGTAACGGCAGCAGCATCGGTTGCTGCGCCGCTTCAGCGATTTCGCTCAGACACAGGCCGAGCAGGTGGGAGAGTTTGCCCTGCTGCCAATTGCTGGCGAAATCTGCCAGCGCCATCGGTTCCAGCACCGCACGCAACAACGGGCTGACTTCAATCACGCAAACCTGCTGCGGCAGTGCGCTGCACAGCTCGGGGATCAAGTAGATCGAGCGGTAGTCGACGCTCTGTTGCATCACCGCGCGATGGCTGACACCCGGTGGAATCCACGCCGCCCGCGACGGCGGCAGCAGGCACAGTTGCTGCGCCAGGGTAATCCGCGTGCAGCCTTGGCGCGTGTACAGCAGTTGGCCGCGTTGATGACGGTGCAGACCGGAATCGTGATCGCCCAAGGTCGAGGCGATACCGATCACGGGTGCGTCATAGCGATCTGCATCAAACGTTGCGTGGGCGTCGAGCCAAGCCATGGGTTGTCCGGTTTCAGCGATAAATTGGCAAGATCTGGATAATACGCCAGTCAGCGATTCTTAAACTCCTCGGCGGTTTATGAGAGGAGTGATGAAGCATGAACAACAGACATTTCTTGTGGCTGGCGATTGCGCTGCTGATGTTTCCGCAGATCGCGCAAACCCTTTACAGCCCGGCGCTCGGTGATATCGGGCGGGTGTTTAACGTTGGCCCGCAAGCCGCCGCGCAGACGTTGTCGGTGTATTTCCTCGCGTTTGCCGTCGGGGTGGTGGTGTGGGGGCGTTTGTGCGATCGCATCGGTCGACGCCCGACGATGCTCGCGGGCCTGGCCATCTATGCGATTGCCACGCTTTCAGGCGTGCGGGTCAGCAGTTTCAACGGCTTGTTACTGACGCAGATGTTGGCGGCCTTCGGTGCGGCGGTGGGTTCGGTGGTTACGCAGACCGTGTTGCGCGACCGCTTCAAAGGCGCCGAACTGGCGCAGGTGTTTTCGTTGGTGGGCATCGCGTTGGCGGCCAGCCCGGCGCTTGGCTTGTTCACGGGGGCTAGTCTGGTTCAGGCCTTCGGTTATCGCGGTGTGCTTGGCGCGTTGCTTTTGTTGGCAACGCTGTTGTGGCTGTGGAGTTGGTACACCTTGGCGGAAACCCGGTCCCAGCCAACGTGCCATGTCGGTCTGTTCGAAACCCTCGGGCGCATGCTGCGTGACCTGGGTATCTGGCGTTCGGCGCTGTGGATCGCCTCATTCAACGTGGCGCTGTTCAGCTATTACAGCCTCGCTCCGTTCATGTTTCAGCGGCTGGGCGTGGAAGCCAGCGGGTTCGGCTACAGCGGTGTGATCCTCGCGCTGGGCTCAGGTTTTGGAGCATGGCTGAACCGGCGTTTATTGACGGCCGGGTTCAAGGCATTGCAGTTGATTCGCCTTGCGGCTGGCATCGCCTTGCTCGGTGGTGTGGGCGTGTGGTCGCTGCAGAACAGTGTCGCGTTCGTCCTGCCGATGCTGTTGGTGGTATTGGCGTTCGGCTTGGCGATCCCGAACATTCTCGGTTCGGCCCTCGCCGATTATGCTGATCGGTTGGGCACCGCCGGGGCGTTGTTGGGCTTGATGTATTACCTGCTGATCGGCGCGGGGCTGATGCTCGCCGGCTGGTTTCAGGCCCTCGGGGAAACCCTGATAACGTGCAGTGCCGTGGCCTTGCTGCTGACAATAAAGTCTGGCAAAGCAATTGTTTAAGAAATGTAAGCGCTGTAGGAAGCGTCTTGCTTTTGTGTGGGATGGCTCCGACTATCACGATCATTGATGACATGGCATTACGCCATTTTATGATCGCAAGGAAGTTGCGTGCCGTTTCCGTTTCGCGCTGTTTTTCGTCGTTGTTCCACGCGCTGCCCGCTGTTGTCGGCCTTTGTGTTGAGTGTCTGTGCCTCCTCGATTGAAGCTGCCGAACCTGTCGCGCCGGGTCAGGAAGTGCTGCGCCAGCAGCAACAGCAGCAGCGCGATCTGCAGCAACTGCAACTTGAGCAAAGAAAGCGGCAACTGGAACGCGGCGCGTTCGGCCCGGCGCCGGTCACCCCGGCCATCCCGCCAACCGTCACCGCCGATGAACGTTGCTGGCCGTTGAGCGGTGCGCGCATTGGCGGCGTCACGCTGATCGACAGCGACCAGCTCAACGCGCAGATCAAACCGTTGTTGGCGCCGTGCATGGGCGTCGGCCAGATCAATCACCTGCTGGCCACCATCACCGCGATCTACGTCGACAAGGGTTACATCGCCAGTCGTCCGTATCTGCTCAGCGCACCGGCAGCGGGGCAGTCGCTGGATATCCGCATTGACGAAGGCTACATCGAGTCCATCGAACTGGCCGATCAGAGCCTGCCGGTGTCGCTCGGAGGCGCGTTTCCAGACATGCTCGGCGAGCCGCTGAATCTGCGCGATCTGGAGCAGGGCCTCGATCAACTGAATCGCCTGCGCTCGATCGATCTCACCGCCGACATCGCCCCCGGAAGCCAGCCCGGTGCCTCGCGGATCATCCTGCGTTCGCGCACCTCCGCGCATTCGCGCTGGGCCTTGAACGCGGGGTTCGACAACCTCGGCAGCGCCAGCACTGGACGTGATCGCGACACCGTCAGCCTGAGCCTCGACAGCCCACTGCAACTCAACGACTTGTTGAGTCTCAGCGCCAGCGACACCCTCAATCAGGGTGACCGCTACAGCCGCAATGCCAGCCTGTATTACGCGATCCCTTACGGCTACTGGACTTACAGCGTGTTCGCCAGCCACGCCGAATATCGCGCGCCGTTCAAACTGCCGAGCGTGACCTTTCACAGCACGGGCATCACCGATCAGGTCAGCCTGCGCGCCGACCGTGTGTTGTGGCGCGACCAGAGCCGTCAGCTCAGCGCCAACCTGCAACTGGCGCACAAGGATGTCGACAGCTACTTGCAAGACGTTCGCCTTGGCATTCAAAGCCCGACCCTGACCGTGGCCGAGGCCGGGCTCAATCTGTTTTGGCTCGACCGCGCGGTGTGGAACCTTGACGTCAATTACGCCCAAGGCTTGCGCTGGTTTGGCGCCGACGATGACTCACAACATCAGATCAACAACCTGCCCAGGGCGCAGTTTCGTAAGTACCGCGCCGGCCTCAGCCAATGGCGTAACGGTCAGTTCGGCGCGCAGGCCTGGCAGTGGCAGAGCCAACTCAATGTGCAATACAGCCCCGATCCGTTGCCGGCCATCGAACAGTTGCTCGGCACCGACGATTCAGCGGTGCGCGGCTATCGGGTCAGCAGTGCCTCCGGCGCCAGCGGCGCGATCTGGCGCAACACCTTGCGCCTGCCGCTGCGCAGCGAATGGCCGTTGCAGATCACCCCGCGGGTGGGCCTCGACCATGGCTGGATCAAGGCCGATCACGGTGCGCAGGGGCAACGCCTGAGCGGTGCCAGTGTCGGCCTGAATCTGGGCTGGAAGAACCTGCAAGTGGACGTCGATTACCAACGCGCCCTCAACACCCCGAACGGTCTGCAGCACGAGCCTGAAACCTGGCTGATGCGCGTGGGCCTGCAAATCTGAACAACGCAGTGAACAAACAGCCGTCGGATCTGAGCGCGTCAGCCACGGCCAAAGACTAAACGCGCGACGTGATGCCGTACTCACATGGAGACGTTTTTATGCCAGCACACACCTTTGCATTTCATCTTTCCCCTCGGGGCAAATTGCGCTGGGCGATTGCCAGCCTGTTCTTCGCCGTGCACCTGCCGAGCGCGATGGCCGGCGGCGTCGTGGTCGCACCGGGGCCCGGCGGCACCGCGCAATTGCAGACCCAGGGCGGTGTGCCCATCGTCAACATCGTCGCGCCCAACGGTTCGGGCCTGTCGCACAACCAGTTCCTCGACTACAACGTCGACCGCCAGGGCCTGGTGCTGAACAACGCCTTGCAGGCCGGGCAATCGCAACTGGCGGGGCAACTGGCGGCTAACCCGCAATTGCAAGGGCAGGCGGCGAGCGTGATCCTCAACGAAGTGATCAGTCGCAATCCGTCCGCCATCAATGGCGCGCAGGAAATCTTCGGTCGTGCAGCCGATTATGTGTTGGCCAACCCTAACGGCATCTCGGTAAATGGCGGCAGCTTCATCAACACGCCGAACGCTAATCTGGTGGTCGGTCGCCCGGAACTGAATGACGGCAAACTGCAAAGTCTGAACAGCCGCGATGCCAGCGGTCAGTTGCAGATTCAGGGCGGTGGCCTGCGCAACGGCGAGGGCTCGATCAACCTGATCGCGCCGCGTATCGACAGTCAGGGCGCGATCACTGCGCGTGATCAATTGAACCTCACGGTCGGGCGCAATCAGGTCGACTACGCCAGCGGCCAGGTGAAAACTGTTGATCCGGCGGGCAACACCGGCGATCAACGCATCGACGCCAGCCTGTTCGGCGCGATGCAGGCCGGGCGCATCAATATTGTCAGCACCGCCGAAGGTGCCGGCGTGCGGGTGGGCGCGGTACAAGTGGCCGGGCGTGACGGCGTGCAGATTCGCTCGGCCGGTGACCTCAGTGTCAGCGGTGAAGCCGTGGCCAACAGCCTCGACGTGACCCGCGCCGGTATCCGCAGTAGTCAGGGCGACGTCGGCTTGCACAGCGGCAAGGATCTGACGTTGGCCGCTGCCGATGTCAGCGCTCGCGACGTCACCGTCGAGGCGAAACGCAACCTGACTTTGTCCACGGTCGAAAGCCGCAAGCTTCAGGAAAAGCGCGAAAACTGGAACAACAGCACCATCGGCATCACCTGGGAAACCTACGACCGTACCCAGACCGATAGCGAATCCCGTCAGCACGGCAGCCAGATCATCGCCAGCCGCGACGCCAAACTTGCCTCCGGCAAAGACACCGAACTGAAAGCCGCCAAGGTCGAAGCCGCGAAGCATCTCGACGTGCAAAGCGGCGGCGATCTGCGCCTGACTGCCGCTACCGAAAGCCATACGCAGACCGATCAAGGCAACCACCGCAAACACCTGTGGAAAGCCGACTGGAACAGCAGCAGCGAAGAACAGCGCAGCGTCACCAGCCAGTTGAAGGCTGGCAATATCGCCCTGCAAACCGCCGCGCTGTTGCGCTCCGAAGGCGCCGAGTTGAGCAGCGCCGGCGACCTGCAACTGGGCGGCAAACAAGTGGAAATCGCCACCGCCACACGGACTAATCGCAGCAGCGACAATCGCTATTCGGGTGATTTGGTCGGCGGTGGTTTCTTCGGCAAGACCGGCGATGCCGACAAGGGCAAGACCCAGCATCAGGGCAGCAAAATCAACGCCACCGGCAAACTGATCGTCAAGGCTGACGACGTGCGCATCAGCGGCAGCCAGGTGCGCGGCGGCACCGACGCCAGCGTGATCAGCGACAAGGGTTCGCTGGTGATCGATGGTGTGCAGGACACCTCGCACAGCAACAACCACGACAAGGACAGCAAATTCTTCGGCATTACCAAGGACGAGTCGCGGCAGAACAGTAAAGACAGCAGCACCGTGCGCAGCGAACTGGTGTCCGACAGCAACCTCAAGCTCAAGAGCGCCAAGGACATCGAGCTGGCTGGCTCGACGGTCAAGGCTGACGGTGCGCTGACGGCCGACGCAGCGGGTGACGTCAATGTGCATTCGGCGCAGAACACTCACGACAGCACTGACACCAAGCAAACCCGTGGCTTCGATGCGTACGCCAAAGAGCAAACGCCAGAGCAGTATCGCGCCGGGATTCATTACGAGGACAAACAGCAAACGGTTACTCGCAACGACGTCACCCAGCAGGGCTCCAGCCTCAGCGGTGGCAGTGTGCAGGTGAAGGCGGGCGGTGACGTTACGCTCAAAGGCGCAGAGGTGAAATCCACCGCTGGCGACACGACATTGAGCGGCCAAAACGTGTCGTTGCTGGCCGAAGCTGACAGCCACAAAACTTCCACCGACACCTCCAGCACCGGCGGTGGTTTCTACTACACCGGCGGTCTCGACCGTGCTGGCAGCGGCGTCGATTTCGCCCACAGCACAGCGCAGGATTCCACCAGCAAAACCACCGCGCAAACCACCAGTGTGCAGAGCAGCGGCGGTTTGACCATCAATGCCGACAAACTCGCTACCGAAGGCGCACAACTCAAGGCCGGCACCGGCCTGAACGTCGCCGCCAACGAGATCGACAACCGTGCGGCCAGCAACACTGATAGCAGCACGCATAGCGAGAGCAACTGGTCGGCGGATATCGGCGCCAACGTCGAGTACAAGGACATCGCCCGGCCGATCGCCGGCGCGGTCAAGGATGTGCTCAACGGCAAGGTGCCGGACAAGGACGCACTGGCCAACCTCGGTCAGCCGAATGTCGGTATCGACGTTGCGGTCGGTCACGGCAACGCCAGCAAAACCGAGCAGAGCAGCAACGCCGTGGTCAGCCGTTTTGATGGCGGCACCGTCGATGTGAAAACCACTGGCACGCTGCATGACCAAGGCACGCAATACAACGCCAGCGCCGGCCAAGTGAACATCAGCGCTGACAAACTGCTTGCCGACGCTGCGAGCAATACGCACAACAGCAGTGCCAGCGCGGTGGATGCCAAGGTCGACGTGCGCGTCTACACCAAGACCGGCGAAGACGTGAACGTCGCTGGCAGCGGCGCGGGTGGTAGCAGTGCGTCGAGCAAGGACAATTCCACCGCCGTCGTCGGCGCTTATGCCGGTAGCCAGGGTGTGAACATCAAGATCGGCGACGATGCGCAGTTCGAAGGCAGCCGTTTCGATGGCGGGCAGGGTGGTGTGAGCATCAATACCGGTGGTGATCTGGCGCTGAATCAAGCCAATGACCGTCAAACCAGCAATGACACCAGCCTGCGCGGAACTGGCTCGCTGACGGTCGGCACGTTGCCGGGCACCGATGGCACCAACGTCGATCTCGGCGCCGGTTTCCAGCTCGATCACACCGGCAAGCAAAGCACTGATACCCAGGCTCACGTTGCGAGCATCAGCGGCAACGGTCCGGTGCAGTTGAGCAGCGGTGGCAATCAGCTGCAGCAAGGCACGAAAATCGACAGCGCTGGCACCATCGATCTGCACGCCGACGGCAAACTTGATCTGCAAGCAGCCACCGACACCCACACCGCCAGCGGCAGTAATCTCGGCGGTGGTTTGAAGGGCGGCGGCAGCAAAACCAGCAGCGAGAAGAGTCGTGATCAGGGCGGCAATCTGAGCGGCAATTTCAATATCGGTCGGGTCAACGAGGATTCGAAAACCCTCAGCGGTGGCCAGCTCAACAGTCAGAGCGGCGTCGTCTTGAGCAGTGACTCGATTCACCTGCAAGGCACTCAGGTCAGCGCATCGAACGTCAGCATCGACGCGCAGAAGGGTGGCTATGTCCAGGAATCGGCGCAGTCCACCGACCACCGCAATAACTGGAATGTCGCGCTCAACGCCGGCGGCAACCTGAGCAGCAAAACTCCGACTGCCGAGGATGAGAAGGCCAGCAGCGATCACGGCTTCAACGCCGGGGCCAAAGTCGGCGTGGATTACTTGCAGGGCAGCACGCAGCAGAACAGCCAGATCAAGGCTGACAGCGTGGTGTTGAACAGCGCCGGTGATGCCCTGCTGGCGGGTGCGCGGATTGACGCGAAAACTGTCAGCGGCAAGGTCGCGGGTGATTTGACCGTCGAGAGCCGTCAAGACTCGAGCAACCACGCCAAGGTCGATGTCGATCTGGGCCTGACCGCGAAGAAAAACCCGCCGAGTGACAAAGAGAAACTTGCCGGTACCGACTACAAACCAACGCTGAAAGCGCAGGGTGAGTACGCGCATAAGGACAGCGTGGTGCAGGCCTCCGGGATCAGTGCCAACCAAAGCGTGAATCTCGCGGTCGGCGGCGCCACGCAACTGACCGGCGCGCGGATTTCGGCGCCGCAAGGGAAGGTCGATCTGGGTGGTTCGAAGGTCAGCAGCACGGATCTGAGTAACCGTGACTACGGCGTGAAAGCGGGCCTTGATCTGCCGCATAAAGCTGAGGAAAACGCACCGAAGGTTTCCCTGGAAAACGGCAACCTGAAAGTCGGCCCGGTCACCCTGAGCGGGCATCTGGACACCCAGACCCTGCAAGCCGGGATCGACGAAAAAGGCTAAAACAAACGGTAGTGGATGTGCCAGATCTGCCATCCACCACCGAACAATGTGGGAGCGAGCTTGCTCGCGAAAGCGTCCATTCAGTCAATGCAGTAAGTGACTGGTGAACCGCATTCGCGAGCAAGCTCGCTCCCACATTGTTTTGCGCCAGACGTTAAATCTCGCGCATCATGCGCGACCTTAAAGACGCCAGGGAGGCAAACAATGAAAACAGCATTCGTCGCTGTACTCGGGGCTTTGTTGATCGCCCAACCATCCGTGTCCTTCGCGGATAACAGCAACGGCAAAAACCTCTATGTGCAGCGCTGCGCTGTGTGCCACGGCGCCGATATAAAAGGCACCGGGCCGCTGGCGCACAAAAGCAATCCGCCCACACCTGACCTGACAACGCCCGCGTTCAAAAAACGCCTGAATGAATATCCGGGGGTGATTGTGTCGTCGATCATCCTTCGCCCGAACGGCAACCTGATACCGAAAACGCTGAAGGAAAACGGGGTAAAAATACCGCCGCATGCCTGGAGTGTTAAGGATCTGCGCGATCTGCATGAATACATGAGTGGAGTGATTTCGATAAAACGCTGAGCTGCACAGGTGACCCGGACGGTCGTTCGAGGAATCCATTGCTTCGCCTTAATAGGAAGCATTACTATTCACGCCCCTTTCCTCAGCACGCCGCCAAAACCCCCATGCGTCCCCGCAGACCCGGCTTTTTCGAGCACTACGAAGAGTTGATCGGCACCTGGACTCGTCGCCTGCGCAATCGCGCGCAGGCCGAGGATCTGGCGCACGACACCTTTGTGCGGGTGCTTGAGTCCGATTCGGCGGCGGTGCAGCAGCCACGGGCGTATTTGCACCAGACCGCGCGCAATATCGCGGTCGACGGTTATCGGCGTGAGGATCGGCGCGGCGCTATGGAGTCGCAGGACATCGATCACAGTGAGTCGTCAATCGGCGACCCTGAGCATTACATGCATGCGATCCAACTGGCCGATTCCATCGAACGGGCGCTCAGCGAGTTGCCGATCAATTGCCGGAAGATTTTTGTCTGGCAGAAGATCGAAGGCCTGACTCAGGCGGAAATCGCCGAACGCCTGGGGCTGTCCAAGAACATGGTCGAAAAGTATATGATCCGCACCCTGCGCCATCTGCGCGATCGCCTCGACGGGTTGCAGTCATGAGCCGCTGCTCCCTTTCATCTTCAGCCCAACAGGACATTCCATGATGGAGACGCGTGCTTGCGCGTGCGGGCAAACAACGGTGCGCGATGACGCGGCCCGCTGGTTTGTGCGTTTGCAGGAGCCGGCCATTGAGGCCGACGAGCAGCAGCGCTTTGACGCCTGGCTGAATGAACATCCGCAGCACCGTGACGAATTTCAGTTGCTGCAGGGCTTGTGGTCGGCCGCCGATCTGCTCCCGGCGCCACGCCTCAAAGCCCTCGCTGAAACCCCGCCGAACCGTCGCCAACGCCGTCCGTTGTTGCGTTATGCGGTGGCTGCGAGTGTGCTGGCGGTGGCGCTCGGGCTGGGCTTGTTCAGTGGTTTGAATCATCCGGGCGGTTACCGCGCCGAGTTCGCCACGGCGTTGGGCGAGCGTAAACATGTGGCACTGCCGGACGGTTCGGTGATCGATTTGAACAGCCGCAGTCGCTTGCAGGTGCGCTTTGAACAGGATCGGCGGCTGATCGAGTTAAGTGAAGGTGAGGCGATGTTCAGCGTCGCGCACGACACTTCGCGACCGTTCGTGGTCGAGGCCGGTAGCGGCAAGGTCACGGTCACCGGCACGCGTTTTGATGTGCGCCGCGACGTCACGCAGACCCGCGTGGCGGTGGAGCAGGGCACGGTGAAAGTGCAGGGCCGTGATGCAGCGGATGATCAGTTCATCAGCCTGAGCGCCGGCCTCGGCACCCACGTCGATGCCCAAGGCCAGGTCGCCGCCGCCTATGCGGTCAACCCGGCAGAACTGACGGCATGGCGCAGCGGCAAACTGGTGTTCAACAACGCCAGCCTCAGCGAAGTCGCGGCCGAAGTGTCGCGTTATCGTGAAAAGCCGTTGACCGTGACCAATCCGGCCGTGGCCAGTCTGCGCCTGACCAGCGTGTTCAAATCCGACAACACCGATGCCTTGCTCAAAGCCTTGCCGAGCATCCTGCCGGTGGCCGTTCGCACCCTTGCCGATGGCAGTCAGGAAATAATCGCAAAATAAAATTCAGGTTTTTTTCGAGTTCAGCGTCTTCCTGTACAACTGCAACTGGTTTGCATTAACAGCCGCACACTCTTGCGATCCACAGGACTACGTACGACGTGAAAAACACCCCTGCCAACAACAAAAAATTCCCTTGGCTGCCGCTGGCTCTTGCGCTGGCGGTCAACGCTGGCATGCCGCTGGCGTTCGCCGGTGAAGCCATCCATATTCGTGCGCAGCCGCTGGGCCAGGCCTTGAGCGAACTGGGCCAGCAGACATCGCTGCAAGTGTTTTTCAGCCCGGATCTGGTCGCCGGCAAACAGGCCCCGGCGGTCGACGGCGACATCTCCCCGGAGCAGGCGCTAAGCCAATTGCTGCAGGGCAGTGGTCTGGATTATCAGATCAACGAAGGTTCGGTGACGCTGTCGCCGGCCGCAACCTCCACCGCTGGCAATGGCCCGCTGGAATTGGGCGTCACCGACATCAAAGTGGTCGGCGACTGGCTCGGCGATGCCAACGCTGCCGTGGTGCAGAATCACCCCGGCGCGCGCACGGTGATCCGCCGCGAAGCGATGGTTGAACAGGGCGCAATGAACGTCAGTGACGTGCTCAAGCGCGTACCGGGCGTGCAAGTGCAGGATTCCAACGGCACCGGCGGCAGTGATATTTCGCTGAACGTCGGTGTACGCGGTCTGACCTCGCGTCTGTCGCCGCGCTCCACCGTGCTGATCGATGGCGTGCCGGCGGCGTTTGCCCCTTACGGCCAGCCGCAACTGTCGATGGCGCCGATATCCTCGGGCAACCTCGACAGCATCGACGTGGTACGCGGCGCCGGTTCGGTGCGTTATGGGCCGCAAAACGTCGGCGGGGTGATCAACTTCGTCACCCGGGCGATTCCGGAAAAAGCCACTGGCGAAATCGGCACCACGCTGGAAACCACTCAGTACGGTGGCTGGAAACACATCGACACCGCGTTCCTCGGCGGCACCGCCGACAATGGCATGGGCGTGGCGTTGCTGTATTCCGGGGTCAACGGTAATGGTTACCGCGAGCGCAACAACGGCAACGACATCGACGATGTGCTGCTCAAGACCCACTGGGCGCCGACCGATCAGGACGATTTCAGCCTCAACTTCCACTACTACGACGCCACGGCCGACATGCCCGGCGGTCTGACACAGAAGCAGTACGACGCCAAACCGTACGACTCGGTGCGGGACTACGACCAATTCACCGGGCGGCGCAAAGACGTGTCGTTCAAGTGGATCCGCCAGATCGACGAGCGCACTCAGGCGGAAATCCTCACCTACTACACCGACAGTTTCCGTGGCAGCACCATCGCCGCCCGCGACCAGAAAACCCTCAGCTCGTACCCGCGTTCGTATTACACGCTGGGCATCGAGCCACGGGTATCGCGGGTTTTCGATGTCGGCCCGACCACGCAGGAAGTCAGTGTCGGTTATCGCTACCTGAAAGAGGCGATGCACGAATCGTCGAGCCGAGTGGCGCTGGTCAACAACCAGCCGGTGCTCACGCCGACCTCCGACGGCCATGTGTTCCAGGACCGCACGGGCGGCACCGAGGCCAACTCGGTCTACCTCGACAACAAAATCGACGTCGGCAACTGGACCATCACCCCGGGCATTCGCTTCGAACACATCAGCACCGACTGGCATGACCGCGCCGTGCTCGACACCGCTGGCAAACCGGTGCAGGCGAAAAACCGCAGCATCGAGAGCAACGAACCGCTGCCGGCGCTGAGCGTGATGTATCACCTGTCGGACGCCTGGAAACTGTTCGCCAACTACGAAACCTCGTTCGGCAGCTTGCAGTATTTCCAGCTCGGCCAGGGCGGCTCGGGTGATCAGACTGCCAATGGTCTGGAGCCGGAAAAGGCCAAGACCTACGAGATCGGCACGCGCTACAACGATGACGTGTGGGGCGGCGAAGTGACGCTGTTCTACATCGACTTCGACGACGAGCTGCAATACATCAGCAATGACGTGGGCTGGACCAACCTCGGCGCAACCAAGCACCAGGGCATCGAAGCCTCGGTGCACTACGACATGGCGGCGCTGGATCCGCGCCTCGACGGCCTGACCGCCAACGCGGGTTTCACTTACACCCGCGCTACTTATGAAGGTGAGATTCCGGGCTTCAAGGGCCGTGATCTGCCGTTCTATTCGCGGCAGGTGGCGACCGTCGGTTTGCGTTACGACATCAACCGCTGGACTTACAACATCGACGGTTTCGCTCAGTCGAAACAGCGCTCGCCGGGCACCGGTGTGAATGCCGACGGCAGCTTCAACGGCAACTACATCACCGAAGGCACGGCAGATGGGCAGTACGGCGACATTCCGGGTTACGTGACCTGGAACGTGCGTGGCGGGTATGACTTTGGGCCACAGGTGTCGAATTTGAAGCTGGGCGCCGGGGTGAAGAACGTCTTCGACAAGCAGTACTTCACCCGCTCCAGCGACAACAACTCGGGGATGTATGTGGGCGCACCAAGGACGTTCTTTGTGCAGGCCAGTGTGGGTTTCTGATAGACCGCATCAGCTTCTTCGCGAGCAGGCTCGCTCCCACATGGATCACTGAAATCCTGTGGGAGCGAGCCTGCTCGCGAAGCTTTTAGACTTTAAGAACTTTCCCGCCAATGGCCACTGCCACCAACAGCACCGCCATCAAGCCAAAGGCAAAACTCAAACTGCTGGCATGGGCGACAAAGCCGATCACCGCCGGCCCCGCCAGAATCCCTGCATAACCCAGTGTGGTAATCGCCGGCACGGCGATGCTCTCCGGCATCACCGTCTGCTTGCCCACTGCCGTGTACAGCACTGGCACGATGTTCGAGCAGCCAGCGCCGACCAGCGCATAACCCACCAGCGCTGCTTCCCAGCTCGGCGCGAACGTCGCCAGAAACAGACCGGCAGCCGCCAATAAACCACCAAACAGAATGATCCGCGTGGCACCGACCAGCCGCACAATCCGGTCACCCATCAAACGTCCGGCCGTCATGGTCAATGCAAACGCCGCATAACCCAGCCCTGCGTACGCCGTGTCGATCCCGCGTTCCTGCGCCAGAAACACCGCACTCCAGTCCAGTGCCGCGCCTTCGGTGAGAAAGACGATGAAACACATCCCGCCGATAAACAGCACGATGCCGTGGGGGATGGCGAACGCCGGCCCAGAGCTTTCACTGCCGTAGGGCAACATGTGCGGCACGCATTTGAACAATGCCGCGATCAGCACGACAACCACCACCAGCATGGCGGCCAGTGGCGTCAAACCCAGGCCGAGCAAGGCACTGACACCCGCCGCGCCGACAATCCCGCCCAGACTGAACAAACCGTGAAAACCCGACATCATGTTCTTGCCGCTGGCGCGTTCGACGATCACCGCTTGCAGGTTTACCGTCGAATCCACCGTGCCGAGGCCAGCGCCGAACATGAACAGCGTGGCAATCAGTGCCGGTATCGACGACACCGTGGCCAGCAACGGCAGCGCCGCGCAGATCAACAAGGTGCCGCCGGTAGCGACGCGCCGACAGCCGAAGCGCGTGGCCAGAATCCCCGCCAGCGGCATCGCCAGAATCGAACCGACCCCCAAGCACAACAACAGCAAGCCCAACGTGCCTTCATCCAGTCCGGCGCGCGCCTTGGCGTACGGCACCAAGGGCGCCCACGCGGCGATGCCGAGCCCGGCGATGAAAAAGGCGATGCGCGTGGACATCTGTTGCAGGCGTCCGGGGACGAAAGTGTCTTGGGGGTTGAGGCTGGTCATATCGATCCTTGGCAAAAAACTTCGCGTCCCCGAAGGACAGTGATTCAGCGACGAGGTTCGATCGCCGGCCATTCGGGGAAGTACAGGCAACATCCTACCCTGTGGGAACGGAGGCTCACCAATATGCGGTCATGCACATCTCCCTGTGGGAGCGGGCTCACTAATCAGCGGTCATGCACCGATTCCTGTGGGAGCGAGCTTGCTCGCGAAGGCGGTGTGTCAGATAAAGAAAATATCGGCTGACACACTGCATTCGCGAGCAGGCTCGCTCCCACAAGGGATTGCGTTTTACAGTGGCCTTCTTCGGCGACAGGGGCAAACACTGATGACGCAATTCTACGATGCACGGGGCAATATCTATGGCGTGATCTCGCCCACCGAATTACGCGAGGCGGGCATCGATTTGCCATCCGGCGCCACCGAATGCGCCTCGTCGCATCAGTCCTGGAGCGAAGCAGCGATCAAACTCTGCTGCGACTGGCCCGAAGGCCAACGCCCGGCGAACAGCAAATCCCACCGTAGCGACGGCCTGCTGATCGGCCCGTTCCAGACATCGCCGCCATTCGACGTGTTGATCGTCAACACCGACGGCACCCTCGCCGAGCGCAGCGGCAATGGCTTGACGATTTTCTCGCAAGCGCTGACCGAGCAAGGCTTGATGCCGGAGGAGGGCGCGTTGTTGCGCGTGCATCACGACAAGGGTGACGCCGTGGAGACCTTGGTGAAACCGGCCAAAGTCGAAGGCGTTGAAGGTTTCTGGCTTGATCTCGGTCAACCGCGATTCGGACCGGATGCAGTCGCTGCGCAGACTGTTCAAGGCATTGAGTTCAATGCTCGGGACGTGAGCCACGTCCAGCCCTTGGCACAACTTGATCCCGACTGGGCACACAGCCAATTCGTGCGCATTGGCAATCCGCATTGCGTCACGCTGCTCGGTGACGCCGCGGCGTTGCCAAGCAATGAGCAGATGCGTGAATCGCCGCTGAGCGAAGGCCTGACCCAGGTTGCCTACGCCATGCCTGTCGGCGCTGGTGATCCATGCGCGGCGGGCGTCAATCTGCAATGGGCGGTGCTAGAGTCGTCGCAAACAATCCTTGCCCGTGTGTTCGAACGTGGCGAAGGGCCGACGGCCTCATCCGGCACCAGCGCGAGTGCGGTAGCGTGCGCGGCATGGCGGGTGGGTTGGGTTGCCGCAGGAGAAGTGCAAGTGGTCATGCCCGGAGGTACGGCGCCGATTTTGCTCGAAGAAGCGCACGGAGAATTGCTGCGTGTCAGACTGTTCGGTACGGCGCGGTTGATGGACTGAATTCAAAACCGCCATCGCTGGCAAGCCAGACTCCCACAGGGTTTTGTGGTGAACACAAATAGTATGTTCAAACACATAACCCTGTAGGAGTGAGCCTGCTCGCGAAAGCGGTCTGTCTGACGCGATGATGCCGAATGTGCCGACCTCTTCGCGAGCAGGCTCGCCCCCACATTGGATTCAGGTGGGCACGAATAATGTGTTCACACAAAACCCTGTGGGAGCCTGGCTTACCAGCGATGAGGCCCTCAGAGTTAGCCCGTCAGTGAGCCTTGAACAAAGTCACCGACATCACCCGATCACCCTGTACCGTCAACCGCAGCAGTGCCAGTGGCGACGGTTCATCCTCAAAGCATTCAACCAGCACTGATTGCCGGGGCGCGCATGCAAATGCCCGTAAACCACACCCACTGCCAACTCGCCCAGGGCGGGCACGGTGTGAAACAGCGCATCTAGTCGAGCGCCGCCATCGGGTACAAGTTCGGTAAAGATATATCGGCCTCCGTGGTACAGCGTGGCCATGGGCAAAGGTTTGTTGTTCATGAGAAATCCTCAAGCAAATGAGGATGGCGGCTGATCAACTACGCACGAACTCCAGCATGAAAAAGCGTACATCCGGGAGGGGGGCGGCCCGTTGCGATGGCGGCCTTCACACCTTAGCTCAATGTTTGCGGGCGCGAACCTGTTAGTTCTTACAGTTTACGGATGCCTCAATCGCAAAGACTCCAGCTGTGTCGATGCCCGATCAGTATTCGGAGGCGAGTACCTTGCCAGCGTGTGCAGGGTGAGCGCCGACAAGTCTTAATCAAAAACGTCCGGCTGTGTCGCTGACATCGCCGCTGGTGAACGAATTGTTCGGGCCGGGTTGCCAGTAGACCGGCGAACCATTCCGTCCGCGCACAACGCATTTCCATTCGAGCGCCTGCTGCCCTGGTACTTCGATGTTCGTGCTCCAGCGATTGCCGGCGGAAGTCAGCGCAACCCCGTGCAGCGGATCCCACGCCCCCAGCTCCAGTGATGAGCCAACGGCGTAAACCCCTTCACCGGATTGCGGGTTAGCATTGTCGCAATGAAGGCTAATGTTGACTGCTGCAGACTGCACGGGTGTGCTCCAGATGCGAATATCACCGTTGTCCCAGGTCAGCGTCGGTACCCCCATGCCTTCGGGCAAGCGTTGCAGGTCGGATTTGAGCGCTATCACCAGCGTGCCACGCGCTCCTGAAGTGGTCCCCACCAGCCCCGAATACTGGGTGTTGAAGCGGATAGGCGAGTCGGCCCGGATAGCAGCATGTTTGCGAAGTTTGATGAGTTGCCGGATTAGCTGGTCGCGCTGCCAATCGTACATATGCGGCCAATAGACCGTCGGCGTTCCAGGGCTGCTGAGGATATAGGCGTAAGCCAGATTGACCAGCGGATCGGGCAGCGCCCAATGATGTTGGCCGCCATTGGCGCCGGGCGAATAGCCGGTGTCATGATTGTCAACGAACGTTACCGCAATCGCACGCCAGGCAGGGTCCGGATTGCCATTCAGGCCGTGGCGCCATTGGGCGATTGAGCCATTCTGCATGCGTTCCTTGAGAGCAAAATCGAACACCGCGCAGTGCGAACGATCAGACCAGTCCTTGAGTACATCCTGCCAACTGGCTGAATGGCGCCAGTCACCTTGCGGATATTCGTCGGGGCCTTTCCAGTTTTCCCCGACGCAGAACTGCTGGCTGCCAAAAGCGTTCATCCAGCGGTCGATTGTCTCCGGGGCGTAACCTCGAACGAAATCGAAGCGCAGGCCCTGGGCACCATAGTTGTCACGCAAATTGATGAATTCGTTCTTGAATGCATTGAAAACCTTGGGGTCAGCGGTATTCAGGTCTGCCGCGCCATCCATGAATGCATCGCCCTCATCACACTGGAGGCAATCATGGCGCCATTCATTGCGCCCTCGGGGAAACATGGACTGGTTGACCCTATCGTCATTCATGTGATTGGGCACCACGTCGTACACGACTTTAACACCGGCAGTGTTGAGTGCCGCCGCGGCCTGTTTGAGTTGTTGATCGCTGCCATAACGGCTGTTTTTGTCGAAGCTGCTCCAAAAATAGCCCTCGCCACCACCGGATTTGCCAGTCGGTTCGCTCCAGCTGGAGGTGTCGGTCCAGACGGGTGGCAACCAGATCAGCGTGAACCCGTCGCTGCTGATCGTGGACGCGTGTTGTGCAAGAACGGAGTACCACGCTACGGCATTACGGCTGGAATTCCAGTGAAAGCCCTGGAGCATGATTTCTTCGCCGCTGCCATTTCGCATCGTGGCGTTCGTCGCGAAGGTCACACTTAGCGTCAGGCAAAGCCATAAAACCTGGGTGAACAGTAAAAGGCGCTTCATGGTTGTCCTCCTGAATCTGTTGATTCCAGAGGACACTGTGAGTCTGTTCGTAGCGTGTGTCGCCTGTCAGATCTGACAGGTTTGCTCGATTATTTGGCGATAAAAGTCTCGCCAACCATAACCTTGCACACGATCGATCAAGTGTTCTTTATTGAAGAGTGCCAGTCGGCGCCCGAGGGACGCCGATGCCGGGACCTTAGGCAAACTCCACCACCGGCATCTGCCGCTTCATCAACACCTTGCCGCCACGAATCGAATACAGCGGCAAGCCCTGACTGCGGATCACCTCGTAATCGCTGTCCGCCGACAGAATCAACAGATTCGCCGGCCGTCCCTGTTCCAGGCCATAACGCTCACCCAGGTGCATGGCTTTGGCGCTGTTGTCGGTGACCAGATCCAGTGCACTTTGCAGGTTGCGGTAACCGAGCATGTGGCAGATGTGCAGCCCGGCTTCGAGCACCCGCAGAATGTTGCCATTGCCCAGCGGATACCACGGATCGACGATGGAGTCCTGACCGAAACACACGTTCATGCCGGCTTCGAGCAGCTCATTCACGCGGGTCACGCCACGGCGTTTGGGAAAGTTGTCGAAGCGCCCTTGCAGGTGAATGCTCTCGGTCGGGCACGAGACAAAACTGATTCCGGAATGGCCCAGCAAGCGGAACAGTTTCGCGCAGTAGGCGTTGTCGTAGGAGCCCATCGCCGTGGTGTGGCTAGCGGTGACCAGCGCGCCCATGTCGCGACTGCGCGCCTCTTCGGCGAGCACTTCAAGGAAGCGCGAATGCGGGTCGTCGGTTTCGTCGCAATGCACGTCGACCAGACAACCGGTGCGCTCGGCCAGGTCCATCAGAAACTTCACCGAACTGACGCCCTGATCGCGGGTGTACTCGAAATGCGGAATCCCGCCGACCACGTCCGCGCCCATGCGGATTGCTTCTTCCATCAGCTCGCGGCCATTGCGGAACGACTCGATGCCTTCCTGCGGGAACGCGACGATTTGCAGATCGATGAGGTGGCTGCTTTCCTCACGCACTTCGAGCATGGCTTTAAGTGCGGTGAGTTGCGGGTCGGTGACATCAACGTGGGTGCGCACGTGCTGGATGCCGTGGGCGGCCAGCGTTTGAATGGTTTTCTTGGCGCGGGTCTTGGTGTCTTCTTCGGTGATGGTGACCTTGCGCTCGCCCCAGCACTCGATGCCTTCGAACAATGTGCCGCTCATGTTCCAGCGCGGCTCGCCAGCGGTCAGCGTGGCGTCGAGGTGAATGTGTGGTTCGACGAAGGGCGGCACCACCAGATTGCCGCCGGCGTCGAGGTCATCCGGGCCAAGGGTCGGTGCTTCGGTCTGCCGGGCGATGCTGCGGATCAGACCGTCTTCAAGGTGCAATTCGTGCAAACCTTCCTGGTTGCGTAAACGGGCGTTGATGATGTGCATCAGGCGAATCCTTTTTTATAAGTCTTGTAGTGGCGCGGTTGCGCTGCGAGCGCCGAGCACGCCGGTGACGATGACATACGTTAGCGCGGCAGCAGCGATCCCTACCAGCGGCGCGACCCACGGCGAGCTGAACGCGGCAACGGTGCCGACCGCATAGGCCCCGAGTCCCGGCCAGTTGAACGCTGGCAACCGTGCGTCGGCCAGGCGCGGATAACGCCCGCGCCAACGAAAGAAGAAGTCCGCCATGATCACCCCGCCGATCGGCGGAATCACCGTGCCGAGCAGAATCAGATACGGCACCAGCATGTCGTACATGCCCAGCAGAGCGAGCAGGGTGCCGATCACCGCACCGGCGAGGGTCACGGTTTTGCGTCGGCCGGTGCGCAGCAGATTGCAACCAGCGACGGCGAAGTTGTAGATGGTGTTGTCCTGGGTGCTCCAGATGTTCAGCAACAGCATGGCCATTGCGGCCATGGCGAAACCTTGCAACAGCAGCACTTCAACCACGTCGGGTTGTTGGTAGACGATGGCGCCATACGCACCGATCAGCACCATCAGGCCGTTGCCGATGAAGAATCCGATCAGGCTGGCCAGCACCGCCACCCGCGCCGAGCGCGAGAAGCGTGTCCAGTTGGTCGCCTGCGTGGCGCCGCTGACGAAGGTGCCGAACACCAGGGTGATTGCCGTCGACCAGTCCAGCGAACCCGTCGGCACTACGCTGAGCAAGCCTTCGAACCCGCCAACTTTCACCGTCGCCACCCACATCGACAGCAGGAGCAACAACATCATCGCCGGCACGGCGATGTACGAGAGGATTTCCAGCCCGCGATAACCGACGTAGGCCGTGGCGCAGAACAGCAGACCGAACAGCACCATCAGGCCGAGTACCGTGCTTTCGTCGAGATTGAAATATTTACCGATCACCACGGCAGCCGTCGCCGTGCCCCAGGCGTACCAGCCGATCTGGGTGAAACCGAGGATCAGGTCACTGAGCTTGCTGCCGACTTCGCCGAAGCAGAAGCGGCCCATCAGCACTGAGTTGAGGCCGCTTTTGAAGGCGATATAACCCAGGCCCGCCGCATACAGGCCGAGCAGCAGGTTGCCGACGACGATCACCGCCATCATCTCGGCGAAACTGAACGCCACGCCAAGCTTGCCGCCGGCAAACATGGTTGCGGTGAAAAACGTGAAACCGAGCAGCACCATCGCCGTCGAGGCCAGGCCTTTGCGTGCATGCATGGGGACTTCGCTGAGGGGGTAATCGTTGCCGATATCGTTCTGCGTCATGGGGCGGTCCTTGCTGGAAAGGGAAGACGCGGGGGAGGTTGCAGTGGTCGTGCCAAATGCCGCTTGGCGCGGGTTATGTATAGACGAGTCGCGCGGATTGGCGCGAAAGCGGTGCACCTGAATAGACCCAAGCCCAATGTGGGAGCGAGCCTGCTCGCGAAGGCGGCGTGTCAGGCGACATCTGCAGTGGCTGATATTCCGCTTTCGCGAGCAGGCTCGCTCCCACAAGGGATAGGTGTTGGCTCAGAGGAAGCGCAGCAGGGCGGCAACGATGGCTTCCGGGGCGTCTTCCTGGACGAGGTGTCCGGCGTTGGCAATCGGGTGGAATCGTGACCCCGGGATCATCTGCTGTAACGCGCGGCCACGTTCGATGGGAATCCACTGGTCTTCTTCGCCCCAGAGTATCTGCACCGGGCAACGGATCGTCGGGTACAGGCTTTCTGCTTCACGGGTATAGCGCTCATCCATCTGCGCAATCTGCCGATAGAACGCCGCTTGCCCCGGATCGCCAAGCCACGGCTGCACATAGGGTGCGAGTTCGTGATCGGCAATCTCGCGGTGGATCGCCCCGCGAATATAGGCCGGCACGATGGCGCGCTGAATGTAGTCGGGGATGCCACTAAACGCCGCTTCATGCTGACGCACGTGCTGCACGAACGGCGAACCCCAAGGCGTCAGCGCGACCGGATCAATCAGGGTCAGGCTGCGGTAATCCTTGCCGTCGAGCAGATGTGCGCGCAGCACCGTGGCGCCGCCAAAGTCGTGAGCCACGACATCCGGGCGCTGCAGATTCCAGTGGTCGAGTAACTGCGCCAACAGTTGGTTTTGCACGCCGAGGGAGACATCGGCGTCCGGTTGCTCGGAGCGCCCGTAGCCGAGAAGATCGAAGTAATACACGCGATGAGTCGTGAAAAAGTGCGGCGCAATCCGATGCCACACGTACGACGAAAACGGCGTGCCATGCACGAACACCAGCGGCGGGCCATCGCCGCGCACGGCGTAGCGGACCTGTCGGCCGTTGAAGTCAAAGACCTGATCCAGCAGCCAGTCTGTCATGGGCCTGTCCTCTTGGCGGGTGGGAGCCAAAAAGCATAGGCGTAAAAAAACAGCCGTGAAGGCTGTTTATTCATTCACTGACACGCCGCTTATCCCTGTGGGAGCGAGCTTGCTCGCGAAGGCATTGTGTCAGTCAATATTTATTTCACTGGCAAACCGCATTCGTCGGAACGCCGCCCGGAGCAAGCTCGCTCCCACAGGGTTATGCAGTGATTTCTGGATCGGATTACTCACCGCGATAGATGCAACCGCTGGTGCACGTCTCGTGAATACGGATCGCGCTCAGTTCCGGCAGCAGTGGCTTCATTTCATTCCAGATGAATTTGGCCAGCACTTCACTGGTCGGGTTTTCCAGGCCGGGAATGTCGTTCAGGTAGTTGTGGTCGAGACGCTCGTACAGCGGTTTGAAAATCGCTTTGATCTCGGAGAAATCGCGGATCCAGCCGGTGTGCGGATCGAGATCGCCGCTGAGGTGAAGCGCCACTTTGAAAGAGTGACCGTGCAGACGCCCGCACTTGTGGCCGTCCGGGACGTGCGGCAGGCGGTGGGCGGATTCGAAAGTAAACTCTTTGAAGATTTCCACGGTATTTTCGGCTCTGTTCAGATGGCGTTCGCCGCAGCGATTCGGGCAGGCGGCGAGTTTATCAGCTTGTGTTTGAGCGTGCTGACTAAAGGGTCAGCAAGCGCTCGGCGAGGCGACCATTGGCAGTCAGTTCAAGGAATTCATCGCCCAAGCGGCGGCTCTCGTCCATCGCTGCGTGCCAGTATTTCTGCCGGCTCGGTGCATCGCCCATAAAGCGTTTGAAGTCGTTGCGGTCAGGTAATTTGCCGTAGGGCAGGCGCGCCAGATATTCCTTCGACGGCGCGAGCAGCAGCACGTCCTGCAAGCGCTCCACCGAGGCCTTGCGCCATGGCAGGGTCTTGTCGAACCAGCCGGGAATCACCCGATCAGTGAAGTGCGGATAGAGCACAATGCCGTCGCCGCTGTAGGGCAGGTCGAGGTGATAATCGAGCAGACCACCATCGCGGAAAGTGCCAGCACCGGCGCCCGGCAAATCCCGTACACCTTCCATGACCATCGGGATCGAACCCGAGGCGAGCAGGGCCTGACGCAGGTTGCTGGCATTCAGGGCGACGAAGCGCGACGGGAAGTCGTTCAGCGCATTCACCGGCGGGGCCAGGCGTGGATCGTGGATGATCAAGCGTTCGAAGTGTCGCGACAGGCGCGCGCGGCCGCGCAAGTTGTCGGCGATCACCGAACCCAGCGCCAGACCCAGGCGACCGCGATGGTCATCGGCCAGACGCCCCTGACTTTTCACCACCATGATGTTCAGGCGGTAATGCGCGTTGTCGAGGATGCTCGCGTCGCGGCCGTCGAGCAGGTCATGGAGCATGCGCTGCGAGCTCTGAGTGATCTCGGCCATGGTCACGCCTTTGTTGAAGTTCTGCTCGGCGTACAGATGACCGAGACGGCGGATGCCTTCGGCGGCGTCCGGCAGGCAAGCGCTAGCGAAACGCCAGGAACCGACCGAGGCACCGATCAGCGAACGCTCGCGCGGCACGCTGGGCAGCCATTCACCGAACAGCGCCAGATCCAGCCCTTGAATTCCCAACGCCTTCGGTCCACCGGCGGCGCCGGGCAGGGTGCCGACGTCGCCGGCATTCAAGCCTTGCGCACGAATGCGCGCCATGGCCCGCGGGCCGGCCTTGAGGGTGAGGGCGGGGAATTTGATGTGGATGGCGGTCATACCGGTCTCGATCGTTAGCAAGCGAAGGATTATAGAACGATGATGTCCCCTGTGGGAGCGAGCTTGCTCGCGAAAGCGTAGGGTCAGTCAACGATGATGTGTCTGATACACCGCATTCGCGAGCAAGCTCGCTCCCACAGGGGGGCATGTGTTGAGCTGGAGCAATGATGGCAATTCAGTTTCAGTTAAGTTCATCCCGCTAAGGTGCCCACCGTATGCAACACATAAAAATATGGAGACACCATGAAAACCCTGACTGCCCTGTCCATTGCCTCGATTATCGGTTTCACTGCCAGCCTCGCCCATGCCCGCGATCTCGGCCCTGACGAAGCCCTGCGTCTGCGCGACGCTGGTACTATCGTCTCCTTCGAGAAGCTCAACGCCGCCGCGTTGGCCAAACACCCGGGTTCGACGATCACTGAAACCGAGCTGGAAGAAGAGTACGGCAAGTACAGCTACCAGATCGAAATGCGCGATCCGCAGGGCGTCGATTGGGATCTGGAATTAGACGCGGTGACTGGGCAGGTTCTCAAGGATCATCAGGATAAGTAATGAAGGTTAATGTTCGCGCCACCAGCCGTACGGCATTGGCGCTGGTGATTTTCTGCTCGGCCGCGATGGCGCGTGACCTCGATCAGGATGAAGCCCTGAGTCTGCGTGAGAAGGGCGTGATCCTGCCGCTGGAGCAAGTGCTGCAGCAGGCGATGGATCGCTATCCCGGCGCAAAACTGCTGGAAGTCGAGCTGGAAGAAAAACACGACGTCTACATTTATGAAGTCGAGTTGCTGACCGTCGAAGGTGTCGCCCGTGAGCTGCACTTGAAGGCCGATACCGGCGAACTTGTGAAAGACAAGGAAGATTGATCGATGCGTTTGCTATTGGTGGAAGACCACGTACCGCTGGCCGACGAATTGCTCGCCGGCCTGCAACGGCAAGGTTACGCGGTCGATTGGCTGGCGGACGGTCGTGATGCGTTGTATCAGGGCAGTAGTGAGCCGTATGACCTGATCATTCTCGACCTCGGCCTGCCCGGCGTGCCGGGGCTTGAGGTGCTGGCGCAATGGCGCGCCGGCGGTCTGGCGATTCCGGTGCTGATTCTCACGGCGCGCGATTCCTGGGCCGAGCGCATCGAAGGCCTGAAGGCCGGTGCCGACGATTACCTGACCAAACCGTTTCACCCCGAAGAGCTGCAACTGCGCATTCAATCGCTGCTGCGCCGCTCCAAAGGCCAGGCCAATCAGCCGACATTGCAGGCGGCCGGTCTGCATCTGGACGAGGGTCGGCAATGCGTGGTTCGCGACGGCGCCGATATTCAACTGACCGCCGCCGAGTTCCGTCTGCTGCGTTATTTCATGCTGCACCCGGAGCAGATCCTCTCCAAAAGCCACCTCGCCGAACACCTCTACGACGGTGAAACCGAGCGTGATTCCAACGTCCTCGAAGTGCACGTCAACCACCTGCGGCGCAAGCTCGGCAAAAGCGTGATCGAAACCCGTCGCGGCCAGGGTTACCTGTTTGGCGGACAAGCTTCGTGAGGTCGATCCAGCGCCGCTTGAGCCTGGGTCTGATCAGCGTGATGGTGGTCGTCGGTGTGGTGGTGGCGCAAACCAGTCTGTGGTTGTTCGAAGTGGGTTTGCAGCGCTACCTCGAAGCCGGCCTGCGCAACGACAGCGAGAGCTTGTTGGTGGCGCTGGTCCGTGGCCCGCAAGGGCTGCAACTGGATGAAAGACATCTGTCCCCGGCCTATCAGCGGCCGTTTTCCGGGCACTACTTCCGTATCGATTTTGCCGACAGCCACTGGCGTTCACGCTCGTTGTGGGATCAGGACCTGCCGCTGCTCGACCATCCCGGGTTGCACAGCAATCTGCAACTGGGGCCGGACGGTCAGCAGTTGCTGGTGCTGCGCTCGGATTATCGGCGCCTGGGCCAATCGATTTCGATCAGCGTCGCGCAGGATTACACCCCCGTGCGCGAGAGCTTTCAGCGCATGCGCCAGATCGGCCTCGGCCTTGGTCTGGCGGCATTGTTGCTGATTCTGTTTTTGCAGCGATTGACCGTGCGCCGCGCGCTGAAACCGCTGGAAAGGGCTCGTGAGCAGATCGCGCAATTGCAGCAAGGCCAGCGTTCGCAACTCGATGATCAGGTGCCGGTGGAACTGGAACCGCTGGTGGCGCAGATCAACCATTTGCTCGCGCACACTGAAGACAGCCTCAAGCGCTCGCGCAATGCCTTGGGCAATCTCGGGCATGCATTGAAAACGCCGTTGGCGGTGTTGTTGAGCCTGGCCTCCAGCGAAAAACTCGATGCGCATCCCGAGTTACGCAAGGTGCTCAAGGAACAGCTGGAGCAAGTGCAGCAGCGGCTCAACCGCGAACTGAACCGGGCCCGGCTGTCCGGTGATGCGCTACCGGGGGCGCTGTTTGATTGTGATGCGGAACTGCCGGGGTTGTTGGCGACGTTGAACATGATTCATGGCGAGCATTTGGCGCTGAGTTATGTCGCGCCGGCGGGGTTGCAACTGCCGTGGGATCGTGAGGATTTGCTCGAACTGTTGGGGAATCTTCTGGATAACGCCTGCAAGTGGGCGGACGCCGAGGTGCGTCTGAGTGTGATTGAACGTTCGGATGGTTTTGCACTGAGCGTGGAAGATGACGGCCCGGGGATTCCCCAAGAACAGCGCGCTCAGGTATTCAGTCGCGGTACGCGGCTGGATGAGCAGACCCACGGGCATGGGTTGGGGCTGGGGATTGTGCGCGACATCGTCGATACGTGGGGCGGGTTGCTGGTGTTGGGCGAGAGTGAGTGGGGCGGGTTGAAAGTGGTGATTGAGTTGCCTCGGCGGTGAGCCTCTAAAAGCCCCTCACCCTAACCCTCTCCCGGAGGGAGAGGGGACTGACCGATGTGTTTGTTCGAGGTACACCGACCTGAAACACCGAGCTGAACTCAGGTTTTGAAAGCCTTCCCTGGACCGGAAATATCGAGTCGAACTCAGGTTTTAAAAGCTTTCCCGTGACCTGAAATATCGAGACGGACTCAAGTTTTGAATGGCACGAAGATCGGCTCCCTTTCCCCCTCGCCCCCTTGGGGGAGAGGGCTGGGGTGAGGGGGTAAGGATCTACCTGACACCCCACTACCTTCAAATCAAACGCGAAACTGATCCATCAAACTCTGCTGCTGATTCGCCAGGCTATTGAGCGACTGGCTCACCCGTGCCGACTCATTCGCCTGCCCGGACAACGACTCGGTCACATCGCGGATCGTCGCCACGTTGTTATTGATCTCCTCGGCCACCGCACTTTGCTCTTCAGCGGCGCTGGCAATCTGCAGGTTCATATCGCTGATCACCGTCACCGCATCGCCGATCTGGCGCAGCGCGGTCACCGCTTGGCCAACCTGTTCGACACTGCCCTGAGCCTGGCGGTGGCTGTTGCCCATCGAACCGACTACATCCTGCGTGCCGGTTTGCAGTTGCTCGATCACCTGACGGGTTTCTTCCACCGACTCTTGCGTGCGGCGGGCGAGGTTGCGGACTTCATCGGCGACCACGGCAAATCCACGTCCGGCTTCACCAGCACGCGCCGCTTCGATCGCGGCGTTGAGCGCGAGCAGGTTGGTCTGCTCGGCGATGGCGCGAATGGTTTCCAGCACCGCGCCGATCTTCTCGCTGTTGGCCGCCAGCCCTTCGACTTGCACCATCGCCGCACTCATGTCGGCAGCGAGGGTGTCGATGCTCGCCGTGGTGCGATCGATCACGGTCAGGCCCTGACGGGTAGCGCGATCAGCATCCTTGGCGGCCTCGGCAGCCTGCGCAGCGCTACGGGCGACGTCTTGTGCAGTGGCGCTCATCTCGTGGGACGCGGTGGCGACCTGATCGACCTGACGGTATTGCTGTTCCATGCCAGCGCTGGTCTGGGTGGCGATGGCCGAGGACTGGTCGGCGGTGTTGCGGGCGTCCTGCACCGAGCGTTTCACCTCGGCAATGATCGGCTGCAACTTGTCGAGGAACTTGTTGAACCAACCGGCCAATTGACCGAGTTCGTCCTTTTTGTCATAGGCCAGACGGCGGGTCAGATCACCTTCGCCGCTGGCGATGTCTTCGAGCATGTGCGCCACGCCGAGGATCGGCTTGGTCACGCTGCGTGCCATCAGCCACACCAGCAGCAGGCCGATCAACGCGGCCAGCACGCCGAGGCCCAACTCGATCAGCGTGCCCGAGTTGTTGCTTGCGTCCAGTTGTTGCTTGAGCGCTTCGGCGCGGCTGACCAGGACTTTTTCCGGCACATCCAGCAGCACGCCCCACGACGGGCCGCCGGGAATCGGCTGGAACGGCGACAGCACTTTCAACTGGCCGTTGCTGTGCAGGCTGCTCACGCTGGTGCTTGAGGCGAGCTTGCTCAGCAGTTCGGCGCCGCTGATTTTGTCGACAGCATCCAGACGCTGGCTGAGTTTGCCGGCATCCGGGCTGTACCCGGCGAGCAGGCCGGCGGGGCTGATGATGCTCACGGCGGTCTGGCCGTCGTAGAGCTTTTTGCTCGCGCCCTGGCTGATCGCTTGCAGGCTGTTGAGGTTGATGTCGACCGACAGCGAGGCGATGACTTTGCCGTTGACCATCAACGGGAAGACGATGCTGGTCATCAGCACCTTCTGTCCGTCGATCACATAGAAGTACGGTTCGATCACGCATGGCTTGAGTGTGGCGCGCGGGCAGGTGAACCAGGCATTGGCCGCTTGGCCGCTGGGGCCGGTGCTGGTGTCGGCCATGTCGCTTTCCGGCAGGGCCATCGAGGTGACTTTGCCTGGCGTTGGTTGCGACCAGTACAGGGCGAAGCGGCCCTTGTCGTTGCTGCCCAGTTCAGCCTGACCTGCGAACAGTTCATCCTTGCCGTCCAGCGCGTTGGCTTCGAACACCAGCGACAGGCCGAGCAGATCCGGGTTGGCTTGCAGCGCCGATTTGACCTGTCGGGTCATGTCTTCGCGCAGATCGAAGGCATCGAGAAAGCGCTTCTCGGCCTGCTCGCGCAGGAACAACACCTGCCGCGAGAAGCCGTGACCGTACTGATAGGCGTCCATGAACTGCTGGCGAATGCCGGCCGCCTGCACTTCCCCTTGCGATTCGATGCGCGCCTGCGCCGACTCGGTGAGCATTTCCATGCTCGAAGCTTTCACCAGTTCAGAACTGTGCTCCATGCGATACAGCGAAAGACCTACCAACAGGGTCACGATACCGGCCAGGCAGAGGCCGGCGAGCAGGGTGATTTTCCATTGGATGGAAAGTTGTCTGAGCGACATGGAGACGTCCTTATTCGATAAATATCTGAGACTTTGCACTGTAACGGCCGCGTTTCGGCTTTCTTTATCGTTGAAACACAATATGGCGGATTGACGCACCCGGGAGCGCTCGCTTTGACACCGCCGCCACTCTGCGGCACAGTGCGCGCCCTTCTAATAAGACCCTCTTTGCAAATCCGCCGGTTAAGCTTTGGCGGACTCATTCTGTCTGGCGGTCGGTTTTCCACCGCAGTGTTTTTCGAGGAAGTGAAATGAATGCAGTCATAGCGGCGGTCGGCGTCATGCTGGTGCTCAGCCTGTCCCGCGTGCATGTGGTGATCGCTCTGATCGTTGGCGCGCTGGTCGGCGGCCTGACCGGTGGTCTGGGCATCGACGCCACGCTCAAGGCGTTCAACAGCGGCTTGGGCGGCGGCGCGACCGTGGCGTTGTCCTACGCCTTGCTTGGCGCTTTCGCCGTGGCGATTGCCAAGTCCGGTCTGGCTCATGCGCTGGCCGACAAGGCGCTGGCAATGGTTGATCGCCAGCACTCGACCGGTGGTGGCAGCGTCAAATGGCTGCTGATTGGCCTGTTGTGGGTGGTGGCGATTGCCTCGCAGAACATTCTGCCGATCCACATTGCGTTCATTCCGCTGCTGGTGCCGCCGCTTCTTTATGTACTGACCAAGCTGCAACTCGACCGCCGCTTGATCGCCTGTGTCATGACATTCGGTCTGATCACGCCGTACATGTTCCTGCCGGTGGGCTTCGGCAACATCTTCCTCAATGAAATCCTGCTGGCCAACGTTGCCCGTAGCGGTGTCGACATCAGCGGTATCAATGTCACCCACGCCATGGGCATTCCGGCGCTGGGCATGGTCTTCGGTCTGGCGATGGCGTTCATCACCTATCGCAAGCGGCGCGTATACGACCTGGCGAAGATCGAGCAGGTCGAGCAAGTGGCGGTGCAGTACAACCCGCTGAGCCTGATGATTGCCGGTGTGGCGATTGCTGCTGCGTTCATCGTGCAACTGCTGCTGGACTCGATGATTATCGGGGCGCTGGTCGGTTTCCTGATCTTCTCGGTGTCGGGCATTGTGAAATGGCGCGAGACCGATGACCTCTTCACCGAGGGCATGAAGATGATGGCGATGATCGGCTTCATCATGATCGCCGCGTCCGGGTTTGCCGAGGTGATGAAGGCCACCGGTGAGGTGCAGACCCTGGTCGAGTCGTCGGCGTCGTGGATCAATCACAGCAAAGGCGTCGGCGCGTTGCTGATGCTGCTGGTCGGGTTGCTGGTAACCATGGGCATCGGTTCGTCGTTTTCCACGGTGCCGATTCTGGCGGCGATTTTCGTGCCGCTGTGCGTGCAACTGGGCTTCAGCCCGATCGCCATTGTCTGCATCGTCGGCACCGCCGGTGCGTTGGGCGACGCCGGTTCGCCAGCGTCGGATTCGACCCTCGGCCCGACCTCCGGCCTGAACATCGACGGCCAGCATCACCATATCTGGGACACCGTCGTGCCAACATTCCTGCACTACAACCTGCCGTTGCTGGCGTTTGGCTGGGTGGCCGCGATGGTCCTCTGAACCCCGCCGATCTTCTGTGGGAGCGAGCTTGCTCGCGAAAGCGGTGTATCAGCGACTTGATGGTTGACTGACACGACGCCTTCGCGAGCAAGCTCGCTCCCACAGGGGAATGGGGCCTTTGCTCAACTTTTGTAATGACGTGCCGTTAAAGCCTTTAACCACGCCAATAAAACCAAAAGAGTGAGCTCCCACAATGCGCCTGAGCCTCAAGGCTAAAGTCCTCTCCCTCGCCGTTCTCCCGGTGTTGCTCTTTGCCCTGGTCATCAGCCTGACCACGCTGTTCATCCTCCAGGAGCAAGCGCACAAAGAGGTCGACCAGACCCGCGAGCGTCTGCTCGGCGATGCCAAAGCCACTCTGCAAAGCTACGTCGCCGTGGCCATGACCACGATCAAGCCGCTGTACGACGCGGCCGCGCCGGGTGACGTTGAGGCGCGGGCGCAGGCGATCAAATTGCTCTCGGGCATTCGCTACGGCAAGGACGGCTACTTCTTCGGCTACGACTCCGAGACCGTGCGCCTTTTCAAGGCCAACGACCCCGAAGGCGTGGGCAAAAGTTTCAAGGACAACCGCGACCCGAACGGCGTCTACGTCAATCGTGGTCTGGTGAGTGTGGCGAAGGACGGCACCCACTATCTGCAATACAGCTCGCCACTGCCGGGCAACGCCAACGTGCTGGTGCCAAAGCTCGGTTACACCGAATACCTGGCGAAGTGGGACATGGCGGTCGGTACGTCGGTCAACCTCGACGGCATCGAAGCGCAAGTGGCGCTGGTCGAAGCGCAGGTGCAGGAACGTATGCAAGGCGTGGTGCTGAGCATCGTCGGCGTCGCGGTGGTGGTGCTGTTGGTCATCGCGGCGGCGGGGATGCTGTTGGCCAATACCATTTTGCGTCCGTTGACCCTGATGAAAGCCAACCTCGACGACATTGCAGCGGGTGAGGGCGACCTTACGCGTCGCCTGAACATCACCAGCCAGGATGAACTTGGCGAACTGGCGGGCTCGTTCAACCGTTTCGTCGACAAGATTCATGGCCTGGTGCGGCAGATCACCGAGATGACCACGCAACTGACCGGTCTGGTGACGCAAGTGTCCGATCAGGCCCAGCGTTCGGATCAGGCGATGGAGCGTCAGCGCCACGAGACCGATCAGGTTGCCACGGCGATCAACGAGATGTCTGCCGCCGCGCAGGAAGTGGCCAAAAGCGCACAGAACGCCGCCGTCGCCGCTCAGCAGACCGACGAAGAAGGCCAGAGCGCCAAACGCGTGGTGGCCGGCAGCATCAAGCAGATTCATGCGCTGGTCGATGACATTCGCAGCAGCGGCGTGTCGCTGGACAGCCTGCAGCAAGACGTGACGTCGATTGTCGGCGTGCTCGGGGTGATTCGTTCGATCGCCGAGCAGACCAACCTGCTGGCGCTCAACGCCGCAATTGAAGCGGCGCGGGCCGGTGAGGCCGGACGTGGTTTTGCCGTGGTGGCGGATGAGGTGCGGGCGCTGGCCAGCCGTACGCAGATCAGCACGCAGGAAATTCAGGGGATGATCGATCGTTTGCAGGCGGGTACGCAGCAAGCGGTTGAAGCCATGCGTCGTTCCAGTGAGGCGGGCGACGGCACTTCACAGCAGGCCAATCAGGCCGGGGCTTCGCTGGATGCAATGGCCGAGTTGATCGCGACGATCAACTCGATGAACGCGCAGATTGCCAGTGCGGCGGAAGAGCAGACGGCGGTGGCGGAGGAGATCAACCGCAGCGTGCATCAGATTGCGGTGGCGGTGGACAGCGTGGCCGATGAGACGCAGTTGGGTGCGCAGACTTCGCGTAGTTTGGCGGAACTGGGGCAGCGACTGGGCAAACTCGTGGGTCAGTTCCGTATTTGACCGCTTGAAAAGCCCCTCACCCTAGCCCTCCCGAAACGTCGGACCGCCCATAGGGAGAGGGGACTGACCGAGTTGTCTTGCGCCATACATCGACCTGAGAAATCGAGTCGATTATGGATTCACAGCAGAGATTTCAGGTCGGTGCATACCTGCAATATCCCCCAATCAGTTCCCTCTCCCTCCGGGAGAGGGCTAGGGTGAGGGGCTTTTGATTTTCAGTTTTCAGGGACGATCCCAATAGGGCACTTCACCAAAACATTCGACAAAGAAATCAATCACCGTCCGCACCTTCACCGACAACCTGCGGCTCCCCGGCCACAACACCGCAATCTGCTGCGGCTCCAGGCTGTTCGACACCTGATACTCCCCCAACACCGGCACCAGCGTACCGTCGCGCACCGCTTCACCAATCAGCCATGACGGAAACATCACCAGCCCCAAACCCTGTTCAGCAGCTTGGGTGAGGGTGTCGGCGTGGTTGCCAGTGATCGGGCCTTTCACCGAATAGGGCGTCCAGTCCTCGCCATCGCGGCGGAAAAACCAGCGCTGCTGGCCGGTCGCGCCTTTGTAGGCCAGGCACTGGTGTTGCGCGAGATCTTCAGGTTTTTGCGGGGTGCCATGACGCTCGAGATACGCGGGGCTCGCCGCGACCTGAAAGCGATGCGGCGCGAGAATCCGTGCCTGCATGCTCGAATCGTGCAGCGGGCCGATGCGGAACAACAGGTCGGCGCCTTCCTGCAACGGGTCGACGTAATGGTCGGTCTGCTGGATATCCAGTTGCAGCTTCGGATATCGCGCGCACAACTTCCCCAACCACGGCGTCAGATGGCGCTGACCGAATACTACCGGGGCGTTGATGCGCACCAGACCGGTGGGTTCGCTTTGCTGTTCCTGCAGCGCCTGTTCGGCTTCCTCCAGTTGCACCAGCACCAGCCGCGCATGGTGACCGAGCATGCGCCCGGCTTCGGTTGGCGTCACCGCTCGGGTGTGGCGATAGAGCAATTGCTGATTCAGCGCCTGTTCCATCAACTGGATCTGCCGGGAAATCGAGGAGGGCGCCACGCCTTCACGGCGGGCTACTTCGGAAAAGCTGCCGTGATCGAGCACCGCCACAAACAGCCTTAGCGCTTTGAATCCGAGTTCGTTAAGCCCGTGCATATCATCCTGCTGTGCGAGTTACGCAAAAGTGTTGTCAGGATGCTCCCATTTATCGCACAGCTTCGCCAGTCGATAATCCGCGCCATCGTTTACTTGAGTGGAATGTTGTTTATGCAGACGTTGGATGAGGTGAGTGTCAGTGCACCGGCGACGAAATCAGGGCTGCGCTTGTTGCTGTTGCCATTGGTGATTATCGCGGGCATGGGCTTGTCGGTGGAGGCGGGGTTGCTCGGTCCTTTGGGTGTGCAGGTCGGGCATCTGTGGGCGACTTTGAGCATCTTTGGCGTCGGCTCGGCGATTCTGTTTTTACTGCTGTTGTTCGCCGGTCCGCAAAAAGGCCCGGCACTGACGGATCTGCCGCGCTGGCAGTTGATTGGCGGGTTTCTGGGGCCGATGTATGTAGTGGTGCTGACGTTGGCCACGCCGCATATCGGCATTGCCATGACCATGATCGCGATTCTGTCCGGGCAGGTTGGCAAGAGTGTGTTGATCGACCATTTCGGCTGGTTCGGCGCGACGCGCAAGAAGGTCAATGCCGAGCGGTGGCTGGCGTTGGGGTTGATTGTGGCGGCACTTGTTTTGATTGCGCGGGGGTGAGTGATGAGTCTGGTTATTTTGTTGGCGGTGGTGGTGTTGGCCGGTGCGGTGTTGAGTGTGCAGGCGGCGATCAACGGGCGTTTGGGTGAGAGCGTCGGGGTGTTGCGCAGTAGTTTGCTGACATTCGTTGTCGGTGCGGTGTCGACCGGGTTGTTGATTTTGTTTTTTGAGCCGGCGCATGCGGTGAGTCTTTTGGATGTGCCGAAGTGGCAGTTGACCGGGGCGCTGTTTGGTGTGGTCTACATGATGGTGATGGTCGGGGCGGTGCCGGTGGTGGGGACGGCTGTGGCGACGGTGGCGGTGATTGTCGGGCAGTTGGGCATGGGGATGTTGATTGATAATTTTGGCTGGCTGGGGAATCCGGCGATTGAGCTTTCTTCCAGTCGGATTTTGGCGATGGGGTGTTTGGGGTTGGCTTTGGTGTTTATGTATAGGAGCAGTTCGCGTCGGGTTGGGTGAGTTGGGTACATATCCATTGCTGCGGTAACGGCTGATTAGGGTTTCGCCCTTACGGCGACTCACTTTTTTTACAAACGCCTAAAAAAAGTAAGCAAAAAAAACGCTTGCTCCTACGTGCGGCCCGCTCGCTGGGGCTCGGGGTTCCTTCGCTGCGGGATCGATCCGGGCGCAGCGTCTCCGGTTTGCTTCGCTGCACCTACTCCCGCTGTGTTTGGCTGCGCCAAACGGTCGCTGCGCTCCCACGCCCGGATCAATCCCTCCACTCAGCCTTCCGACGTCGCCCTACAGATCAAGAGCTGCAGCCGAGCTAACGCTCATCCTGTTGAGTGGTGAGGAGCAACAGCGTGTTCGGCTTTGATTCTGTGGTGGGGCTGCCCCTCACCCCAGCCCTCTCCCGAGGGAGAGGGAGCCAATTTGTGGGCTTTTCAGAATCTAAGTCCAACGCGGTATCGCACGTCGGCGAAGCTTTCCCAAACACCTCAATCAGTCACCTCTCCCTCCGGTAGTGGAAGGAAATGGGGCTGATTTGGGTGCTTTTCAAAGCCTGAGTTCAACGCGGTATCGCACGTCGGCGTAGCTCTCCCAAACACCTCAATCAGTCCCCTCTCCCTCCGGGAGAGGGCTAGGGTGAGGGGCTTTTGATCTGGCTCTTGATCTTGCTTCGGCTTTTGATCTTTTGCCCCATCGGCAGGCCGAGCGGAGGTGTTCATCCGGGGGTTAGGCGCGCAGCGCCGTGCGGCGTAGCCGCATACATCGAGAGGAGGTGCAGCGAAGCAAACCGTAGGCGATGCCCCCGGATGGACACCGTAGCGAGGGAACACTGAGCCTCAGCGAAGTGCCGTACGCCAGGGGCAAAGCCTTTTGCTTACTTTTCGGCGTCTGGAAAAGTGAGTCGCTGTAAGAGCGAAACCGCCAGCGGCAACACCCGCAGCAACGGATATGCCCCCAATCCCAAACAAAATCAAAAGATCGCAGCCTGCCGCAGCTCCTACACTGGGTATTACGGCTTGCCCTTCAAGCCCCAGACAACCACCACCCAAGGAGTCTGTCCCATGCCTGATAAAACCTGTGACTGCCCTAAATGCAATTGCAAGCTCGGCGAGCATCCGGTCGTGCGTCATGGCAAGCATTTTTGCTGCGAGGCTTGCGCCCATCATCATGAGAACGGTGCGGAATGCTCTACCAAGGGCTGTAAATGCGCCCACGGATGACGAACGACGCATAAAAAAGTGGAGCCTAATCAGGCTCCACTTCCAGTTTCAGACTTTCATCGTCCATTCGTTCGGTATGCCGCACCGTACCTTGCAGCCGCCGGCCTTCAACCCTGACCACCACGGTTTTCGCCTGGTCAAGATCCTCCGGCAGCGGTGCTGGCACTCGCACGGCAAAGCGATACGGATCATCTACGACCGCCTCCAGCCCAACGCGGCAATCCACGCTTTTGGTGATACGCCCGAACAACGTATCAAGGCCATAGTCCAGATGCGCCGGGCTGTTGATGTTGGTCATGGTGCATTCCCCCGAATGATGCCGATCACCAGGCTGAGCTTAGCTGGTCGGTCGCCACACGACGTTTTCCACGCCGAATTTTTCTGCCATCGGCTTGCTGGTCTTCTGCACCTTCTCACGGCCAAAGCGCGGGATGCGACCGACGCCGGCGTCGCAGCTCGCCCAGTGCCACGCCTCGACATTGTCCATCTTGTCCGAGCGGATAATGAAGGACTTGGGCGTGCCGTGGAGGGTGTATTCGATGACATAGAGTTTTGCGTTGTTCATAAAGCCCGTATTCCTCCCTGTAGTATTAGAGGGATCGCGGCGCACCGGGAAAATTCATTCGGATTGTCCGACGGTCTCTATCGTTGGCGACGCCGTGGCGCACTGGTTACCATGGTTTCCCCGCCAACCCCAATGAATGCTCGCCATGGCCCTTGCCGCACCGCCCGATCTCAGCGATACCGATGTGCCCGTGCAACCGCTGGCACGCACGTATCCGCGCGGCTTGTTTATCGAGCCGCACGAGCATGTCTGGGGGCAGTTGCTGTATGCGATGAGCGGGGTGATGTGGGTCGAGACCCCGCACGAAGCGCTGGTGGTGCCGCCGCAGCGCGCGGTGTGGTTGCCGCCGGGGGTGCCGCACGGGATTCGGGTGGTGTCGGATTTGCAGATGCGCAATATCTACCTGCGTCCGGCGCTGGCGGCGACGCTGGATCAGACGGTGCAGGTGATTGAGGTCGGTGGTTTGCTGCGCGAGTTGATTGTCGGGCTGGTGGAGCAGGGCGACAGTGGTGAACCGGCCTACTACGAGGCGTTGGTCGGGCTGGCCTTGCTGGAACTCAAACGCGCCAGGCGTTCACAGTTGAAGATCCCGATGCCGGATGATTCTGATCGGCGTTTGATGAACCTGTGCCAGGCGGTAATGGCAGCGCCGTCGCTGGAGATTCCGTTCGAGCAGCACGCGGCAAATGCCGGGGCCAGCGTGCGCACGTTGGCGCGGTTGTTCAAGGACAGCCTCGGCATGGGCTTCGCTGAGTGGCGGCGGCAGGTGCAGTTGGCGACGGCGGTGGCGGAACTGATTCAGGGCGTGGCGGTGAGTGTGATTGCCCGGGAGCTCGGCTATTCACCCAGTAGTTTCAGCGACATGTTTCGCCGCGAACTTGGCGTGGCGCCCTCACAATTTGCAGTGGAACACGATTAATCAAACCAGCGCAGATCCAATGTGGGAGCGAGCCTGCTCGCGAATGCGGTGGATCAGTTGACTCATCCTTCACTGACACACCGCATTCGCGAGCAGGCTCGCTCCCACAGGGTTCTGTGGTGTGCATCCGATACTTGTCCGAAATTCAGAAGTCCTTGGCCGATGCCATCCCCGCCGGTTCCCTAAACTCTGCCCATTCCCTTCAAACGGCGGAGTTCCTCCCCATGAACTACCTGATTTCACTGGCCATCGGTCTGGGCGTCGGCCTGCTGTATGGCGCGCTGGATTTCCGTTCCCCGGCGCCACCGGCCATCGCACTGGTCGGTTTGCTCGGCATGCTTGCCGGTGAACAGTTATGGCCGATGGGCCGGCAACTGGTGACGGGCTGGCTGTCCTGAACTCTTTTTCTCCTTCGGTGGATGTCCCCATGAAAGCACTGCAATTCGATAAAACCGGCGATCTGTCTTCCTTGCGCTACGTCGAGGTGCCGACTCCGGTACCCAGCGCCGACGAAGTGCTGGTGCAGATCAAGGCTGCCGGCCTGAATCCCAGTGATGTGAAAAACGTCCTGGGTCGTTTCCCCTACACCACGCTGCCACGGATTCCCGGTCGAGATTTTGCCGGTGTCGTTGTCGAAGGCCCGCAGGCCTTGATCGGTCAGGAAGTCTGGGGCACTGGCCGTGAGCTGGGCTTTTTTGCCGACGGCTCCCATGCGCAGTTCGTCAAACTGTCGACCAATGGCGTGGCGCACAAACCTTCGCATCTGAGTTTCACCCAAGCCGCCAGCCTCGGCGTGCCGTACACGACGGCGTGGGATGCGCTGGAACGCAGTCTGGTGACGGCTGAAACACGTTTGCTGGTGATCGGTGGCGGTGCGGTGGCCTCGGCGGCATTGGCCCTGGCGAAAGTGCGTGGTGCGCAGTTGCTGGCAGCGGCGCGCCGCCCGGAGCAGGTGGCGGAGTTACAGGCGCAGGGTTATCAGACGATCCAGCTGGATAAACCCGAAGACCTCGGCGCGCAGGTCAACGCGGTGTATCGCGGCGGCGCCGATGTGATTTTCGACACCACCGGTTTCTGGTTGCCAGCGTCGGTGGCGGGATTGGCCACCTTCGGCCGGATCGCGATCATCGCCGCGCCGGTGGACGGGCACGTGCAACTGCCGGCACTGGCGTTGTATCGCAAGGGCGGGTCGGTGGTCGGGATCAATTCGTTGTTGTATGGCGTTGAAGCGTGTGCGGCGATGCTTGAGCAGTTCGGGCGGTTCTTTGATGAAGGCTTGCTGCCGTTGCCGCAAGGGTTGGTCGAAGCGCCGTTGGCCGAAGGCCTGGCGCGCTACGCCGATGTGAATCAGGGCAGCGGTGACAAGGTCATCCTCATCCCCTGAAACACCGCAAAACCCCTGTAGGAGTGAGCCTGCTCGCGATCGCGGTGTATCAGTCACCCATGTATCAACTGACACACCGCGATCGCGAGCAGGCTCACTCCTACAGTAGATCGGTGTCGGGCTCAGGATTGCGGGACACCGTTTTCCCACGCCGACCAGTTTTTCAGGATGTCCTGCACCAGCGGATTCCCCGCGCGATAGAGGTTCTCCAGCGCCGGCACGAAGCCGCCCTGATCGGCGTACTTGAGCAGGTTGTCCACTTCACTGCCGCCCGGCTCTGGACGATCAAAATCGGAGCCGGCACGCACCACGGCCAGACGTTGCACGTCGACCAGACCTTCGCGACTGGCACGCAGCAAGGCCTCATAGGTGGAGTTGTCTTCCTGCTGCGTCGTGCAGTATTCGCCCTTGTTATCGGTCAACAACTTGGTCCAGACCTCGGCCCGTTCGCTCAAGCGCGTGCCGGAGAACCAGGTGTTTCCGGCCAGTGTGTCGCAACGGGTCACCACCGGTGGTTGATTGGCCGGGGCCGACGGGTATTTCAGGCGCCACGCGGCGGATTCCCTGCTTTCGCTCAGCTCGACCTTGTGGCTCAGGGCGAACGCCTTGGCCTGCAGTTTCGGGTTGAGTTCAAAGACTTCGGTCTTGTAGTCCAACGGTGGTTTTTCGTTCGGGCCTTTGGTGTTGATGCCCAGGTAGCCGGTCGGCCAACTCGACGGTGCATCGCGCGAATCGATCTCCCATTGCGTGCCGAACTCCACCAGATAGTGCGCCCATGCAGCGGTGCCGATGGTCCCGTGCTTCGGGCTGATCCCGGCAATGCCGGCGATCAGGAAGTAGCTTTTGCGCAGGTCGAATTTCGGCGACAAGGCCAAGGCCAGGGTCGAGGCGGCGGCGTTGGTCTGGCCCATGCCGGTGGTCAGCAGGCACACCTGCTGCGTGTTGCAGCGGATGCTCGGGTACTCGGCGGACAGGCCCGGCACGCGGATTTCCTGCTTCAGCTCCAGGCGATCGATCCAATGCTGCGCCTCGGGGGCGAACATGGTGATCAGCACGACTTTCGGCTGCATCGGTGCTTCGGCGGCCCACGCGGTGGAGGAGAGCAGGGCCGCACCGGCCAGGGTCAAACGCATCATTGCTTGCATGGAAAACTCCTTGATTCAGAACTGATAACCGACGCCGGCGTAGTAACCCCAGCCGTTGGAACGTGCGCGGAAATTGCCGTCGCCAAAATTCAGCTCGCTGCCGTCTTCCCAGTTGCCGCCGTTGTGGAAATAACGGCCGACCAGGGTGAAGCGCAAGTGAGTGAACGAGTAGAGCAAGACGTTGGTCGCCACTGTTGCGTTGGCCGTGCGCGCAGGGTTGTCCTTGTGGATGTCCGAGCCGAAATCGAAGTTGGTGAAACCAATGTAGGTCAGTGAAGCGCCGTTGCTGAATTTGTCGATCGGCACGATGTACTTCAGTTGCGCGCGATAGCCGTCCCACGAATATTCGTTGCTCGCGCCGTAGTTTTCCCACTGATAGCGACCGTACAGGTTGGCCGACAGATTGACCCGCGAATGGGTGTCGATGTCGGTGCCGAAACCGCTGTAGAGGGTGTTGGCGCGGTTCTCTTTGCGGCTGCCGTGGTCATAGATCCAGTCGAACGCCACATACCATTCCTTGAACGGGCCGATGGCCAGGCTGCGGCCGGCGAGGTAATCAATGGAGATGCGCGGTTCGTGCTCCATAAACACTGGTGAGCCGTGATCCCACACGCCTTTATCGTGGCTGTTGCCGATGTTGAAGATCTTCGGGATGTCGATGTAGCCGTATAACTCGAACGGGCCTTTGCGGCCAAAGTACTCGTATTCCAGATAGATGTCGTCGGCCGGTTGCGGGCCGAAGCTGATGTCCTTGCTGCCGATCAACATCAGGTCCTGGTTGTACCAGTCCGACAGGTACGCGCCTTTTTTCGGCGGGCTGGCTTCGGGGCTGAGGGCTTCGCCCTGGGCGGATTCTTCCTTGGCGACCGGTTGCGCCAGAGCGCTGGGGCTGAGAAGTCCGGTAACGCCGGTCAGTAGCAGGGAAACAGCGAGCGTGCACGGGAAAGGTGCGCGAAAAGGGCATGCGATGGGCATTCAAAGTCCTTTTTTTGCGGATCAGGGCCCGGATTCCGTGGGCTTGTACGGTTTTGTTACGAAAACGCTGGAATTGCCATTGCGCAAACGTTTGCACAAGACGTACCAAAATCTTCAACAAGCTGAAAAACAGATCGTTTTGCTGCATTTCCTGCTTGATCGGTCAGACGCGGTTTTGCGCACCCTGCAGGTCCTTGTGGGAGCGAGCTTGCTCGCGAAGGCGGGGGGCGGAAAAGTATCCGCAAGCTGACACGACGCCTTCGCGAGCAAGCTCGCTCCCACCGTTTTGAATCTCGTCGAGGCTAATAGCTGCGTGGTTGAAACGCTGATTGCAGAGGCCTCTAGCACCAAAGTATTAATGCCATTTAACCAATGCCCCATCGCAGGGCGTCGACTAGCGTGTGTCAGGAATAGAACGGTTTTGTAATGACCGTCGCAGTCTTGATTCGCGTGTCGAATAAGCCCGCTGCTTGTGCACGCCGCTCAAGGAAGAAATTGGCCACGACAAGGAGTAGCCCGTGGAAGCAAGGTTTGGTGTCGCCCTCGTTTCGCGTTTTTCCCCTCTTTCCCTTGCTGTGCACCTCAGCGTCGCCGGGCTGTTGTTCGGCGGGGTCAGCGCACCTGCGCTGGCCACGTGCTCCACGGCAGGTTCCACCGTGACCTGCACCGGCGTGCCGAGTCTGCCGCTGTTTCTCAATAACTTTTCCAGTGCCACCAGCGGTTTGACGGTCAACGTCAACAGCGGCGCGCAGATGAACGCGACCCTCGGCGGCCATGTGATGGACCTGACCGGGGTGAACATCTCCCTGAACAACTCCGGCACCCTCGACCCGGCGCTACTGGGCCTGGTCTCGGTGTTGAGTGGCGGCGCATTCATTGGCACCGGTGCGACCAGTACGGTCAGTGTGCTCAACAATGCCAGCGGGATCATTCGCGGCACGGGCATGTTGCTCGGGCTCAACCTGACCAGCATCGACGGCCTGGCCCTTTCGGTTAACAACGCGGCAACCGGCACCACCAGCATCACCAACAACGGCACCATCACCTCGACCGGACTCTCGATCGGCGGCATCACCTTGGCGGATACCCCGGTGGTCGGCGTCTACGGCGGTTCGCAGGTCAACATGACCAACAGCAGCACCGGTGTGATCAACGGCCGGATCGCGTTCGAAACGTCGGCGGCGGGCAATACCTTCACCAACGCTGGTGCGATTACCGGCGGTGTGTCGATGGGTGCGGCGAGCACTAACACCTTCACCGCAGTGACCGGCTCTTCGGTGCAGGTTGGTGACGGCGTGCAGGTCAGCGTCGGCCTCGGCGGACTGATCGGCATCAACCTGACCTTTGCGCCAACCGGCACGGTCGATGGCGGTGCGGGCGGCACCAACAGCCTGATCCTGCAAAACCCGGCTGGCGTCGGCGGCGGTATCACCGGGACTGGCGCGGCATCGAGCGCCACCTACATCAACTTCAACAACCTGACCCTCAACAGCGGCACCTGGACCTTGCAGGGGCCATTGGTCAGTGGCGCGACCACGCTCAACGGCGGTATCGCGAATTTCAACAACAACGCCACCTTCGGCAGCGGCGTAATCACCTCCAACGGCGGGACTCTGCAGGCCAGCAATGCCGGGTTGAACATCAGCAATCTGATTTCCCTCGGCGCGGGTGGCGTGACCGTGCAAGGCACTAACGCCACCACCCTGAGCGGCGTCATTTCCGGCAGCGGTGGCCTGTCCAAGGTCGGCTCCGGGCAACTGAGCCTCAGCGCTGCCAACACCTACCTGGGCAACACCACGCTCAATGGCGGCACCGTCCAGTTGGGCAACAACCTGGCGCTGAGCACCGGCACCCTCAACGTCACCGGCGCGACAACATTGAGCGCACCGGGCACGATCAGCCTGGCCAACGCCATCAGCCTCGGCGGCACCCTGACGGCAGGCGGCACCGGAGCACTGACCCTCGGCGGTTTGATCAGCGGCAGCAGCGGCCTGACCAAAACCGGCAGCGGTAGCCTGACCGTCAGCGGTGCCAATACCGGTTTCACCGGCACCACCACCCTCAGCGCCGGTAGCCTGTTGGTGACCAACAATGATTCGCTGGGCAGTGGCGCGCTGAATACCGCCGCCGGTACCAGTCTGGACAGCACCGCCAACGTCACTTTGGCCAATAACATCGGTATGACTGGCGCGCTCAACGTGCTCGGCAGCAATGCCCTGACACTCGGCGGCGTGTTGTCTGGCACTGGCGGGATTACCAAATCCGGCAGCGCCGGCCTGACCTTGAGCGGCAACAACACCAACAGCGGCAACACGCTGCTCAATGCCGGCAGCCTGTTCGTTGGCAGCAACACCGCGCTGGGGACTGGCGCACTGAATGCGGCGGCGGGTACCACGCTGGATGCGACTGCCGCAGTGACATTGGCCAACGCCGTTGCGCTGGCGGGCGGGGTGACCATCGGCGGCACTCAGGCATTGGGCCTGAGCGGCGTTGTCAGCGGCGTCGGCAGTTTGATCAAGAATGGCACGGCGGATCTGACCCTCAGCGGCAACAACACCTTCTCCGGCGGCACTGCGCTCAATGCCGGTACGCTGATTGTCGGTTCCAATACGGCGCTGGGTACCGGTGCCCTGACCACAGCGGCAGGCACCAAACTCGACGCTAGCACCACGGCCGCGTTGACCAATGCGGTGACCCTTGGCGGTGATCTGGAAGTGCGTGGCAGTGCTGACCTGACCCTCGGTGGTGTGATCAGCGGCAGTGGCGGGTTGACCAAGCGCGGTTTTGCCAACCTGACTCTCAACGGTGTCAACACTTATCTCGGCGGTACCACGCTGGCCGCCGGCACGCTCACTGTGGGCAACGCGGCCGCGTTGGGCAGCGGTGCATTGAACGTCATCGATGTCTCAGCGCTGGACAGCAACACCGCTGTCAACCTGAGCAACAACATCAACCTCAACAGCAGTACCCTGAGCCTCGGCGGCAGCAGCGGTCTGACCCTCTCCGGTGTCATCAACGGCGCCGGTCAACTGATCAAGAACGGCGCCGCCAACCTGACCCTCGATGGGGTAAACACGTTCGCTGGCGGGACCACGTTGAACGCCGGTAGCTTGACTGTCGGTAACGCTGCGGCGCTGGGCACTGGCGGACTGACTGTCGCCGGGGCCAGTACCCTCAACAGCAGCACGGCGGTGACCCTGAACAACGCAATCACCCTCAACGCCAACCTCACCGCCGGCGGCGCCAATGCGCTGACCCTTGGCGGGGTGATCAGTGGCGGCAGTGGTTTAATCAAGACCGGCGCATCCAGCCTGACCCTCAACGGCAACAACACCTACACCGGCACCACCGCCCTGAACGCCGGTTCGCTGATTGTCGGCTCCAATACCGCCCTCGGCACTGGCACACTGAATGCCTCGAACGGCACCACTCTGGATGCCAGCACTGCGGCAACGCTGGCAAACAACGTTAACCTCGGCGGCACTCTGACCCTGGGTGGCTCCAATGCGCTGACCCTCGGCGGCGTGGTCGCCGGTATCGGTGGACTGACCAAGAACGGCGCTGCCGATCTGACCCTCAACGGCGCCAACACTTATTTTGGCAACACCGCGTTGAACACCGGCAAACTGACCGTCGGCAGCAACACCGCGCTGGGTTCCGGCACGTTGAACGCGGCGGCCAACACCACGCTGGACGCCAACACGGCGGTCAGCCTGAACAATGCCGTGGCACTCGCCGGTGCCTTGAATATCGGCGGCACGGCGGATATGACCCTGACCGGTCTGGTCAGCGGCGCCGGCAGTCTGGTGAAAGACGGCGCGGCCAATCTGATTCTCAACGCCGCCAACAACTACCTCGGCGGCACCACGCTGAATGCCGGCACCCTGACTGCCGGCAACAGTTCGGCGCTGGGTTCCGGCGCATTGACCGTTGCCGGTGCGGCGACACTGGACAGCAATTCGCCGCTGGTCAGCCTCAACAACGCCGTCGCCCTGAATGCCGCGCTGACCGTGGGCGGCACGCAGAACCTCACCCTCGGCGGCGTCACCAGCGGCACTGGCCAGTTGATCAAGGACGGCGCGGCCAATCTCACCCTCAATGGCAACAACACCTTCAGCGGCGGCACCACGCTCAACGCCGGTACGCTGACATTGGGCAATGCCAACGGCCTGGGCAGCGGTGCATTGGTCGTCGGCGGCGCGGCGACGCTGGATAACAGCGCCTCGTTCGGCATTGGCAACGCGATCACTTTGAACGCCGGGCTGACGGTTGCCGGCAACAACGATTTGAGCCTGAACGGCATCATCGACGGCGCCGGCAGCCTGACCAAAAACGGCCTGTCGGATCTGACCCTCGCCGGCAACAACACTTTTACCGGCGCGCTGAATATCGTCTCGGGCAGCGTCACCACGCTCAATACCAACGCGTTGGGTAACACCTCCGGGGTCAACATCAGTGCCGGTGCCGGGCTGAATCTGGGCAGTGACGCCAGCCTCGGCGCGCTGACCGGCAGCGGCAGTGTGCAACTGACCGGCAGCAACACCCTGACCGTCGGCAGCGGCAACGTCACCAGTACGTTTGACGGTGACCTCAGTGGCAGCGGCGGTCTGGTCAAAGTCGGCACCGGTACCTTGAACCTCACCGGGATCAGCGGCATCACCGGCAACACTGCGATCAATGGCGGCACCGTTAATCTCAGCGGCTCGCTGGGCAGTGCTCAACTCAACGTCAATACCGGCGGCACCCTGACCGGTACCGGCTCGGCGCTCGGTGCGGTAAACATCAACAACGGTGGGCATCTCGCGTTGTCGTCGGGCAACACCTTGTCGGCGAGTGCTCTGACTCTCGGCACCGGCAGCAACGTTGATGTGGCACTGGGCACACCGTCGACCTCATCGCTGATGAATGTCGGTGGCAACCTGACGCTCGACGGCAATCTCAATGTCACCGATGCCGGCGGCTTCGGCGTCGGTGTGTATCGCTTGTTCAACTACACCGGCAGCCTGACCAACCTCGGTCTGGACGTGGCCAGCGTGCCGGTCGGCTACGGCCTCGGCGATCTGCTGGTGCAAACCGGCGTGGCCAATCAGATCAACATTCAAGTCTCGGCGCCGAACAGCAACATCCGTTACTGGGACGGCAGCCAGACCATTGCCAACGGCGTGGTCGATGGCGGTAGCGGTACGTGGAACGCGGTCGGGACCAACTGGACCGATGCCAACGGCCTGGTCAACCAGCCGTGGGCCGGCGACTTCGCGGTGTTCCAAGGCAGCGCTGGCACCGTGACGGTGAACGGCACGCAGGCATTCACTGGCATGCAGTTCCTCACCGACGGCTACAACGTGGTCAACGGTGCAGCGGGACAACTCACAGCGGTCAATGGCACCGGCGGCACCACTTCGTTGCGCGTCGATCCGGGCGTGACGGCGACCATCAATGCCAATATCGATGGCAGCGGCATCCTCAATAAACTCGACGCCGGCACGCTGGTGCTCGGTGGTGCCAACACCTATACCGGCGGCACGCAACTGGATGGCGGCAAGATCATCGTCGGCAGCAACACCGCACTCGGCACCGGTACGTTGACGGCGAATGCCGGCACGCAACTGGACAGCAACGCGGCGGTGACACTGGCTAACGCGGCGACGCTCAACGGTAACCTCACCGTAGTCGGCAGCAATGCGCTGACCCTCAACGGCGTGATTGGTGGCACCGGCGGGCTGATCAAAACCGGCACGGCCAACCTGACCCTCGGCGGCAATAACGCTTTCCTCGGCCCGGTAGCGCTGAATGCCGGCGGGCTGGTTCTGGCGTCGAACTCGGCGCTCGGCTCCGGCACGTTGAACGCGGCGGGCGGTACGACGTTGGATGCCAGCACGGCGGTTTCGGTAAACAACGCGGTCAACCTGGCCGGCAATCTCGGCATCGGCGGCACGGCGGATCTGACCCTGGCCGGTACGCTCAACGGCGCCGGCAGCCTGAGCAAAAACGGCGCCGCCAACCTGACTCTCAGCGGCAACAACAACTTCCTCGGCGGCACCACCCTGAACGCCGGCACCCTGACCGCCGGCAGCAACTCGGCACTGGGCCTGGGCAACCTGACCGTGGCGGGCGCCTCGGCGCTGGACAGCAACAGCGCGCTGAGCCTGGGCAACAACGTCGTGCTCAACGCCAATCTGAGCAACACCGGCAGCAACAACCTGACCCTCGCAGGCGTCGTCAGCGGCGCGGGCGGCTTGATCAAGGACGGCGCGTCGAACCTGACCCTCAATGGCATCAATACTTACTCCGGCGGCACCACACTGAATGCCGGTACGTTGACCCTCGGCACTGGCGGGTCGCTGGGCAGCGGCGCGCTGACTGTGGCCGGCGCTTCGACCCTCGACAACTCCGCGCCACTGGTGCTGGCCAACAACCTCAACGTCAACGCGAACCTGGCTCTGGCCGGCAACAACAACCTGACCCTTGGCGGTGTGATTGCCGGCGCCGGCACGTTGAGCAAAAACGGTCTGGCCGACGTCACGCTGAGTGGCAACAACACCTTCAGCGGCACGTTCGATGTGGCGTCCGGCAGCCTGACCACACTGAGTGGCGCAGCGCTGGGCAACAACGCTACGGTCAATCTCGCGGGTGGCGCGGCGCTGAATCTCGGTGCTTCCGGCAGCCTCGCCAGCCTTACCGGCAGCGGCACTGCGCTGATCGGTACGGGCAATACGTTGAGCCTTGGCGGCAACAACGTCAGCAGCACTTTCGCCGGCATCCTCAGCGGTGACGGCAGCCTGAGCAAACTCGGCAGCGGCACCCTGACCCTCAGCGGCATCAGCGATCTGACGGGTGACACCAGCGTCAATGCCGGCACCTTGCAGGTCAACGGTTCGCTGGCCAGCGGCAATGTGCTGGTCAACAACGGCGGCACCCTCGGCGGCAGCGGCACCTTGACCGGTGCCGTGACGGTGGCCGATGGCGGTCATCTGGCGGGCGTCACCGGCAGTACGCTGAACGTGAGTTCGCTGGTGTTCAACGGCAACTCAAACTTCGACGTCGGCCTCGGCACACCGGTGTCCGGTGGCGGCAATGCGCTGGTCAGCGTTGGCGGCAACCTGACCCTCGACGGCACCCTCAATGTCAGCGACATCGGCGGTTTCGGCAGCGGCGTGTATCGCCTGATCGACTACACCGGCGGCCTGACCGACAACGGCATGCTCTTCGGCACGTTGCCGGGCAGCGTCAGCCCGGGCGATCTGCAACTGCAAACCGCGCTGGCCAATCAGATCAACCTGCTGGTCACCGCACCGGGCGTCACCGTGCAGTTCTGGGACGGCAATCAACTGGTGGCCAACGGTTCGGTCGAAGGCGGCAGCGGCACCTGGGGCACCGGCACCACCAACTGGACCGACGTCAACGGCACTAACAACCAGGCCTGGACCAACAGCTTCGCGGTGTTCCAGGGTGCGGCCGGCACGGTGACCGTCAACGGCGCGCAAACCATTACCGGCCTGCAGTTCGTCACCGATGGCTACAGCTTGGTGAATGGCACGGCGGGCTCGCTGAATCTGGTCAACGGTTCACTGGGCAATGCCACGGTGCGGGTTGACCCGAACGCCACGGCAACCATCGGTGTCGCGCTCAACGGCAGCGGCACGCTGGGCAAATACGACAGCGGTACGCTGGTGCTCAACGCGGCCAACGGCTACACCGGCGGCACCGCGCTCAATGGCGGCAAGATTGTGGTCGGCAACAACGCGGCGCTTGGCACCGGTGTATTGACCGCTGCCGATGGCACGGCGCTGGACAGCAACGCTGCCGTCAGCCTGGGCAACGATGTTGTGCTCAACGGTGGCTTGAATGTCGCAGGCTCCAACGCCTTGACCCTCGACGGCGTGGTCAGCGGCAGCGGCAGCCTGATCAAGGCCGGCGCCTCGAGCCTGACCCTCAACGGCAGCAACACTTTCAGTGGCGGCACTCAACTCGCCGGCGGCACGCTGGTTCTTGGCAACAACAGTGCGATCAGCAGCGGTGCGCTCAATGTGATCGGCAATGGCACCCTCGATAGCACTTCAGCGCTGCAACTGGCCAATGCCATCAACCTTGGCGCTCAACTGACCCTGGCCGGTAATCAGAACACCACATTGATCGGTGCGGTGACCGGCACCGGCAGTCTGCTGAAAAACGGTAGCGGCGATCTCGTTCTCAGTGGAGCTAACACTTACAGCGGTGGCACCACGCTGAACGGCGGCACGACGCGCGGTGACACCAGCAGCCTGCAAGGTGCGATCGTCAACAACGCAACGCTGACCTTCGAGCAAAACGCCGACGGCAGCTACACCGGTAACCTCACCGGTGCCGGCACGCTGAACAAAACCGGGGCTGGAGAGTTGCTGCTGACTGGCAACAACACCTTCACCGGCAACACCTCGGTGCAGGCTGGCAACCTGATCGTCAACGGCGTGCTCAACAGCGCCAATGTCGACGTTGCCAGCGGTGCGGGCATCGGCGGCGGTGGCCAGTTTGGGGGTGCCGTGCAACTGGCCAGCGGCGCGACGCTGCTGGGTGGCGGTACGGCAACGCCATTGTCAGTCGGTTCGCTGGCACTGTCGTCGGGGACCAATCTGGACTTCAGTCTCGGCTCGGCGGCCAGTTCGACCACCGTGGTCAATGTCGCCGGCAATCTGACCCTCGACGGTACGTTGAACATCAGCAACGCCGGCGGTTTCGGCACTGGGGTTTATCAACTGTTCAGCTACGGCGGCAGCCTGACCGACAACGGTCTGGTCTACGGTAGCCTGCCGGTGTCGGCGGCCAATCTGACCCTGCAAACCGCGATTGCCAATCAGATCAACCTGCTGGTGCAAGGCACCCCGGGTGAGGTGCAGTTCTGGAACGGTGGCACCACCAATCCGGACGGCAGCATCGGTGGCGGCAGCGGTGTGTGGGGGCCGGGCACCAACTGGACCGATCCGAGCGGGACGCAGGCCTTGGCTTCAAATGGTCAGTTCGCGGTGTTCGGCGGTCAGGCAGGTACGGTTACCGTGCAGGGCAATCAGAACTTCACCGGCCTGCAATTCCTCGCCGGCGGCTACAGCCTGACGCCGGGTGCCGGTGGCTCACTGACCCCGGTCAACGGTGCGGACGGCAGCCTCGCGCCAGTGCGGGTCAATGCCGGAGGGAGCGCGGAAATCTCTGCGCCGCTGGTGGGCACGGGCGGCATCGAGAAACTTGATTCCGGCACGCTGGTATTGAGCGGCGCCAACACCTACAGCGGTGGCACCACCGTCAGCGGCGGTACGCTGGTCGGTAACACCACCAGCCTGCAAGGCAATATCCTCAACAACGCTTCGCTGTTTTTCGTGCAGAACTTCAACGGTCAGTTCAATGGATCGTTGCGCGGACTGGGCGCGATGCTTAAACGCGGTACCGGCACCTTGCTGTTGACCGGTGATCAGCCATTCAGCGGCACGGTCGCAGTCGATCAAGGCGTGCTGCAAGTCGGCAGCCGGTCGGCGCGGGCGTCGTTGGGTGGGCAAGTTACCGTGGCCAACGGCGCAGGGCTGAGCGGTAATGGCAGCGTCGGCTCGGTGGTCAACCATGGCGTTGTCGCCTCGGGCTCCGAAGCAGGCACCCTGAGCGTGGCCGGTAACCTGACCAATGCGAGCGACGGGGTGCTGGCGCTGACCGTCAGTTCGCCAACCGCGACACCGTTGGCCGTCGGTGGCACCGCGACGTTGGGCGGCGCTTTGCAAGTCAACTCGCTGGCACCGTTCACCGGCAACACCACGTATTCGCTGATCACGGCGGGCGGTGGCGTGAATGGCACCTTCAGCGCTGCGGACCTGCCGCAATACGCGTTCCTCAACACAGCACTGGTGTATGACGCCAACGCGGTGAACCTGATGGTCAGCCGCAATGGCAATTCGTTCGCCGATGTCGCCGCCACTGGTAACCAGTTCCGCACCGCCACCGCGTTGTCGAACAACGGCCCGGCCGGTGCGGCGTTGCAGAACGAGATCGTCAACCTCAGTGTTGCCGGTGCGCGCAATGCCTTCGACAGTCTGTCCGGTGAGATCCACGCCAGCACCGCCAGTGCGATCCTCGAGGATTCGCGTTATGTGCGTGACGCAGTCAACGATCGCATGCGCCAACCGTCATGCAGCGCGGCGGATGATCCACGTCGTGCCCTGGCGCCAAGTGACAACCAACTGAGCAGCAACGGTTGCCACGGCGAAATGGTTGGCTGGGCGCGGGCCCTCGGCGCGTGGGGTGAGTCGGATGGCGACAGCAATGCGGCGAAACTCGATCGTAACCTCAGCGGCTTCATGCTCGGCACCGACAAGCAACTCGATGACCAGTGGCGCGTGGGCATGGCCGCCGGTTACACCCGCAGCGACCTTGATGCCCATGATCGTCGCTCGGACGCCACCGTCGAAAGCTACCATCTGGCCGCGTACCTCAACTCGCAGTTCGATGCCCTGGCCGTGCGCCTCGGCGCGGCTTACAGCTGGCACGACATCGAGACCAAACGCAACGTCAGCGTCGGCAGCTACAACGACCGCTTGAAAGCCAACTACGACGCGCGCAGTGCGCAGGTGTTCGGTGAAGTCGGTTACACGATTGACGCCGGCGGCATTGCCCTTGAGCCGTTCGCCGGGCTGGCCTACGTCAACTACGACAGCGACAAAGCCAAGGAAAAAGGCGGAGCAGGGCGCCTGGAGGCCGATGCCGATCAAGACATCACCTTCTCGACCCTCGGTGTGCGTGCCGGCAAAGTCATCACCCTGGCCAACGGCGGGCAATTCACCCCGCGCGCGGCGCTCGGCTGGCGCCATGCGTTTGGTGACACCAAGCCTGACGCTGATCTGACCTTCATCGACGGCGGCGCCTCGTTCAGCACCCAAGGTGTGCCGATCGCCAAGGACAGCGCCATCGTCGAAGCGGGGGTCGACTTCCAGATCAGCCCGACCGGCAAACTCGGGGTCGGCTACTCCGGCCAACTGTCGAACGACAGCAACGACCATGCGATGACCATCAGCTTCAGCCTGGGCTTCTGATTTAGGGTCGAAGCACTTTTAGCCGCCCGCGAGGGCGGTTTTTTTTGCCTTGCCTCAAGCTGCTCGTTCCCACGCTCTGCGTGGGAACGCCTCTAGGGACGCTCCGCGTTCCGGCTCCGGAAGGGACGCGGAGCGTCCCGGGCTGCATTCCCACGCGGAGCGTGGGAACGATCGGATAGACCCGGCGTGCTCTGCTAGAATCGGCCCCATCAACAGCCTGAGACTCCCCCATGAGCGAGCCGATTCGTCTGACCCAATACAGCCACGGCGCCGGTTGCGGCTGCAAGATTTCCCCACAGGTGCTGGAAGTGATTCTGGCCGGCAGCGGCGCACAGAACCTGGATCCGAAACTGTGGGTCGGCAACGCCTCGCGCGATGATGCGGCGGTGTACGAAATTGATGCCGAGCGCGGTGTGGTCTCGACCACCGACTTTTTCATGCCGATTGTCGACGATCCGTTCGACTTCGGCCGGATTGCCGCGACCAACGCGATCAGTGACATCTACGCGATGGGCGGTGATCCGCTGATGGCCATCGCGATTCTCGGCTGGCCGGTCAATGTGCTGGCGCCGGAAGTGGCGCGTGAAGTGATTCGCGGCGGCCGTGCCGTGTGCGACGCGGCGGGCATTCCACTGGCAGGCGGGCATTCGATCGATGCGCCAGAGCCGATCTTCGGCCTCGCCGTCACCGGTCTGGTCGAGAAGCGCCATATGAAGCGCAACGACACCGCCACCGCCGGTTGCCTGCTGTACCTGACCAAACCGTTGGGCATCGGCATCCTCACCACCGCCGAAAAGAAGGGCAAGCTGCGCGCCGCCGACGTCGGCGTGGCCCGCGACTGGATGTGCACCCTGAACAAACCCGGCAGTCGCTTCGGCAAACTCACCGGCGTCACGGCGATGACCGACGTCACCGGTTTTGGCCTGCTCGGACATCTGGTGGAAATGGCCGATGGCAGCCAACTCACTGCACGCATTGCCTACGACCGCGTGCCGCGTCTGGACAGCGTCGAGTATTACCTCGATCAGGGTTGTGTGCCCGGCGGCACGCTGCGCAATTTCGATAGCTATGCGAGCAAGGTCGGCCGTGTGCAGGAGTTGCACAAGCGCGTGCTCTGCGACCCGCAAACCAGCGGGGGCTTGCTGATCGCGGTGACGCCTGAAGGCCACGAAGAATTCCTCGCCGTCGCCGCTGAACTGGGCTTGAACCTTGCGCCAATCGGCGAACTGGTTGAGCGACAGACGAACGCAGTCGAGGTGATTTGATGCTCCGCGACTGCACTGACTACCGAGACATTTTCCTCAACGACCGGCCGCTGATGGATGCCCGTGCGCCGGTCGAGTTTCACAAGGGCGCGTTCCCCGGCGTGATCAACCTGCCGCTGATGAATGATGTCGAACGGCAGAAGATCGGTACCTGCTACAAGCAACACGGCCAGCAGGCCGCCATCGAGCTGGGCCATCAACTGGTTTCGGGCGCGGTGAAGGCCGAGCGTATCGAGGCTTGGGCCGATTTTGCCCGCGCCCATCCTCACGGTTATCTGTATTGCTTTCGTGGCGGCCTGCGCTCGCAGATCACCCAGCAATGGCTGCGTGACGAGGCTGGCATCGACTATCCGCGCATCGGCGGTGGTTACAAAGCGATGCGCAACTTCCTCATCGACACCCTTGAACAGGCCATCGCGCAATGTGATTTCGTCCTGCTCGGTGGCATGACCGGCACTGGCAAGACCGAAGTGCTGGTGCAGTTGCGCAATGGCCTGGACCTGGAAGGGCACGCCAATCATCGTGGCTCAAGCTTCGGCAAACGCGCCACCGGACAGCCGTCGAACATCGATTTTGAAAACCGCCTGGCCATCGATATTCTCAAGAAACGCGACGCGGGGTTTGCGCAGTTCGTGCTGGAGGACGAGAGTCGGGTGGTCGGCAGTTGCGCCTTGCCGCTGCCGCTGTATCAGGGCATGCAGCAGTACCCGATGGTCTGGCTGGAGGACAGTTTTGACGATCGCGTGGAGCGGATTCTGCGTGATTACGTGGTGGATCTGTCAACGGAATTTACGGCAGTGCACGGTGAAGAGGGCTTCACGTTGTTCTCTGAACGCCTGCTGGAAAGCCTCAACAATGTGCAAAAACGCCTCGGTGGCGAGCGTCATCGGCGAATGCTGCTGTTGATGGAAGAGGCGTTGATCGAGCAGGGGCGGAGTGGGGCGGTGGACTTGCATCGCGGCTGGATCGAAGGCTTGCTGCGTGAGTATTACGACCCGATGTATGTGTTCCAGCGCGAGAAGAAGGGCGGGCGGATCGAGTTTGCCGGGGAGCGTGGGGCGGTGCTTGAGTATCTGCGAGAGCGGGCCAGCCAGAAAGTTTGAGGTTGTAGCGGCTGGCCTCTTCGCGAGCAAGCTCGCTCCCACAGGGGATTTGTATTTCACGCAAATCCAATGTGGGAGCGAGCCTGCTCGCGAAAGGGCCGGGTCAGGCCACACAACACTCAGGTCGGGCAGGTTTCCTTGCCATGATCCAGCCCCTGCTTGTAGCTGTGGCTCTGCAGACTGGCCTTGCCGTTGTGCCAGGTCAGCGTCAGCACGTACAGCGAGTCAAAATCGTTGCCCGCCCAGTCCTCGGTGATGTTCTGTTTCTCGCCGACCGCGTTGCCCGCCACCTTGTTGATCAGCTCCGGCAGATAGCCGTGGGACCAGGCGGTGTAGATCGTCGAGTTGTGATACTTGTCTTCCAGCAGTTCGCGGGCCAGATCGCTGGTGTCGTTGGCCGAGAACTCGATGTTCACCGGCAGGCCGAGCTTGATCGCTGCCGGGCTGATGGTCATCAGCGGGCGAATGTAGCTGTAGGAGTTGTCCAGCTCACCTTCCTCGACATTGCGCGTCGGGTTGGCGGCAAACACGTAATCGGCCTTGCCGAATTTCTCCGGCAGCAGCGTCGACAGGTCGATGGCGCGGTTCAGGCCCTGACAGTTGAGCTGGCCGAGGCCACCTTCGGGTTTCTCCGCATGGCGCAGGAATACCAGCGTCTGGGTACCGTCCACCGGTTGCGCGCGGCTTTCGCTGGACTCCAGCGACAGGAGCAGCGCACTGACGGCCAGCAGGGAAGGCAGGGCCACATATGCGCGGTGTTTGAAACGTTTGGCGAATCGCATAAGGATCGTCATGAAATAAAAGGTTCTTCAGCAAATTCGGTTAAGGCTGACAAACCTTTACACCGCGGGCTCCCAGCGCCGGGTGTTTTCCCTGTCGTGAACGGCTTCCTCTGCAACAAAGCCATAGCTCAGAGTCCCTTGGGGCCGATTTGGTTCGATCCGTACGAGTGCGCGGCACTTTAGCGGCAAACTTCAACGGCTTGGGCACAGGTTAGCGACAGGATGTTACGGTTCGACGCAGCAGACGTTTTTTTGCGCCGGCTCCACGAGAATGCACAAAACTCCCTTTTATGTGCGATATCCATGTACCGCACCCGATGCTGCTCAGTCGATTGCAATGGCGCCTGTGTGATAGACGACTATCGCGACGTCTGCCTGGTTTTTCATTGGGCAGCACTCTTAAAAAAAGGATTTTTATGGGCATTGTTCGCAAAACCGCCACCCACTCGCTGTCCAGCCCTGGACTGGCGGACGCAAACCCGTCTCGTAAAAGAAGCAACGGTGTGCTCGCCGACGACGGGCTGGTGAAGAATTCGCGGCTTGATGAGCCGCAAACGCAGGTGGCGGCTGCCAATCAACCTGAAATGTCGATTACACCTTTCACGGTCTCAGCATTGCCGTCTGCCGGGGTTTTACCTATTCGTCCTGTGGTCGGATCACTTGAACACTATCGCTTGAAATCACCGGCCAGCTTGCCTGCGGCCGATGCCCAGGGCTTGAGGATCTTCAACGGGCGCCAATACGTCGATATTGCTCACGACGAGATCGTTCAGGTTCGGCAAACAGCAGCAACCGGCGAGTATCGGGCGACATTGGCATCGGAATTGGCAGCTTCCGGGCCGGCGCTGATCTTTGATCCGCAAAACAGGCTGTGGAAGCTCGCCGCTGCTCAGCCTTCCTCTGACTTAGCCAATGTGATTGATATCGATATTGATGAGCTGATTCGCGGCATCAGAAATGAATCGACCGCAAAAAAACGGATTCATGATGGCAGCGAAGACATGATCGAGCGTGACACGTTGATCGGTGCCACCCTGGTTGCGCGTGGGTTGAAGCAGTTCAAGCCAAAACAGGCAGCACTCATTCGTTCGGAGTTGCGGGCGATCGAAACGGTTTTCTCTGATGCCAATTACGCCATAAGTCAAAATCTGCACGAAGCCGATGCGGTTTACACAAGCTTCTTTGGCGCTGATCATCGAGTCGTTGCGGGGCAATTCGCTGAGTCAGTCTCGCGAGGCCTGGCGCTGTCCAGGGAGTATCAGGGCGTGTGGGGGGAGGAAAAATTTATCGGCGTTGATGTCGATAATGACGCCGCCGCATGGATGTACAAAAGAGATTTTCATGGCCGGTTCTTCATCAACCGGAAGTACATGCGACGTGGAATTTTGAGTATGTCGCTGGGCCATGAAATGTTGCACACCAACAGAGTTGACCGGTTCCAGGCCATCGGGCCCAACGCCGCAGATTTCTTCTATCTGAACAACCATCTGCAAGGTCTGTTGAGCCCGGATTTGCCAAGCATTTATGACGTGCCGGAGCGCGGTGTTTCCGAAGCGATCATGCGTGGTGGATTGACGGTCGATTACTTGAAGGCCTTCGGGGACGATCACGATAGCTTTTTGTTCGGCGTCAGTGATTACCTGGGCGTCGACGACGATCTGGATCTTCATACGGCGGTTGAGCTGTTCAATGCCAATTCGCAAATGCGCGCGCACATGGCCGCGAACAATGCTGACAGCGTTGTTTACGCGGCGAAAAGCCTGCAGACGTTGCAGCGCAACAAAATTGAATATGCGTGGCTTGACAGCCTTATCGAGGATTGATGTGGGCGAGCACTGGCCAAAAGATCACAGGCTGCGGCGGCTCTGAATTATGATCTGGCTTTAATTTGTGACTGGATGCTTCCCATGACCGATCTGTCCGCGTTCCCGATCACTCAGAAATGGCCGGCGCAGTACCCTGACTGGATTCAGCTCTATTCCTTGCCGACGCCCAACGGCGTCAAAGTCTCGATCATGCTCGAAGAGATCGGCCTGCCGTACGAGCCGCACAAGGTCGCTTTCGACAGTAATGATCAATTGTCTGCCGAGTTCCTCTCGCTGAACCCGAACAACAAGATCCCGGCGATCCTGGATCCGCATGGCCCCGAAGATCAGCCACTGGCGCTGTTCGAATCCGGTGCGATCCTGATTTATCTGGCCGACAAAAGCGGCCAGTTGCTCGCGCAGGAAGGTGCGCAGCGCTACGAAACCATCCAGTGGCTGATGTTCCAGATGGGCGGCATCGGTCCGATGTTCGGCCAGCTCGGTTTCTTCAACAAATTCGCTGGCAAGGATTACGAGGACAAGCGCCCGCGTGATCGTTACGTCGATGAAAGCAAACGTCTGCTCAAGGTGCTCGACGGCCGGCTCGAGGGCCGTGACTGGATCATGGGCGAGCGCTATACCATCGCTGATATCGCTACGTTTCCGTGGGTGCGTAACTTGATCGGCTTTTATGAAGCGGGTGATCTGGTCGGCATCCAGAACTTCCCGAATGTCACCCGCGTACTCGAGCGATTCCTCGCCCGCCCAGCGGTCATTCGCGGCCTGACCATCCCCTCGTAATCTCAGGGCTATACACATAACCCTGTGGGAGCGAGCTTGCTCGCGAAGGCGTCGTGTCAGCCAGCATTGCTATTGCTGATACACCAACTTCGCGAGCAAGCTCGCTCCCACAGGGGATTTGTTGTGCCACAGGGATTATTACACCCCCGGTAATGCACTCTTGATTGATCCAGGTTTGTACCGCGGGCCCCGCAAGGCATAAGCTTCGCCCCCTACGACTTTCGTCTCATCTGCCGTTTTCAGGAAAGGCCCTCATGTCCAGTCAGTTCCCCGAAGCACGTCCCCGCCGTCTGCGCCGCAATGCGAGCCTGCGCAGCCTGTTCCAGGAAACCGAGTTCAGCCTGAACGATCTGGTGCTGCCGATTTTTGTCGAGGAAGAAATCGATGACTTCGTGCCGATCAAGAGCATGCCCGGGGTGATGCGCATTCCCGAGCGCAAACTGGCCAGCGAAATCGAGCGTTATGCCCGCGCCGGCATCAAGTCGGTGATGACTTTCGGCGTGTCGCATCATCTGGACAGCAACGGCAGCGATACCTGGCGCGAGAATGGTCTGGTCTCGCGCATGTCGCGCATCGCCAAGGACGCTGTGCCGGAGATGATCGTGATGTCCGACACTTGCTTCTGCGAATACACCGATCACGGCCACTGCGGCGTGATGCACAACCATGAGGTCGACAACGACCAGACCCTGATCAACCTCGGCAAACAGGCTGTAGCCGCTGCTCGCGCCGGTGCCGACGTGATCGCGCCGTCGGCGGCGATGGATGGTCAGGTGCGGGCGATTCGTCAGGCACTCGACGCGGCCGGGTTCACCCAGATTCCGATCATGGCTTACTCGACCAAGTTCGCCTCGGCACTCTACGGCCCGTTCCGCGAGGCCGGTGGCAGTGCGCTGAAAGGCGACCGCAAAAGCTATCAGATGAACCCGATGAACCGCCGCGAAGCCCTGCGCGAATCGTTGCTCGACGAGCAGGAAGGCGCCGATGCGCTGATGGTCAAACCGGCTGGCGCTTACCTCGACATCATCCGCGACATTCGTGAAGCCTCGAACCTGCCACTGGCGGCGTATCAGGTCAGTGGCGAGTACGCGATGATCAAGTTTGGCGCGCAGGCCGGGGCAATTGATGAGGATCGCGTGGTGCGAGAGAGTCTGGGCGCGATCAAGCGGGCGGGTGCTGATTTGATCTTTACTTACTTTGCGATGGATCTGGCATTGGCCGGGATCTAAGTAACAACGCAAATCCAAACTGTAGGAGTGAGCCTGCTCGCGATAGCGTCGTGCCAACCGACATCAATGTTGACTGATACGACGCTATCGCGAGCAGGCTCACTCCTACAGGGTTTTGTGGTGTGTCAGGGGCAGTTGAAGTAGGGTCGGATGCCGTGATCGCGGAAGTAGCGTTCAATCACTTTCGGGTCCGCGCTGCTTTCGGCAATCGCCACATAAGTATCCGGGCGCAGCAGATAAAAACCGTTGCGCCCTAATCCTGCCGCTTCAAACGCCGGGCGCCAGTCGAACACATGCAGCGGTAAATGGTGTTCATTGCACCAGGCGATCATTTCGTCGCTGGTGTCGCCGTACACGTGCACCTGCCAGCATGGTTGCCTTAGCGGTTCGTAATTATCCCCCTCACCATCATGCGCCCACGGCAAGCGATCGCCGCCATGCACGTGGCCGGCGGCGCCCTGGCTCAGCGGCATGCCGCGATAGTTGAGGGTGACTTGTGACACGGTGCGAAAAAGGAACTCGCGACTGGCCTCGAACGAAGCCATTTTCGGGATCAGAAACGGTGCCACACGCATGCGCAGCAGATCGGCCATGCGTCCCTCGGCAGTGACAAAACTGAAGACTTTGTCGGTGGTCGACACCAGTCGGCGGGCGAAGGCAATGCGTTCGGTTTCGTAGCTGTCGAGCAGGCTTGGTTCGGCGCCACCGCTGAGCACGGCGGCGAGTTTCCACGCCAGATTGATCGCGTCGCCAATGCCGGTGTTCATGCCCTGACCGCCCGCCGGGCTGTGCACATGGGCGGCATCGCCGAGCAGAAACGCACGACCGCTGCGAAAATGCTCGGCCACGCGGTGATGCACGCGGTAGGTCGAGAACCAGTGCACGTCTTCGATATGCACTTTCAGATGTTCGATGGCACGGCTGCTGACGTCGGAGAATTCCAGGCTTTCGGCGCGATCCGCGCGCTCATCACGCACCGTGCCGATCAACCGCGCGCGGCCTTCGCCGGCCAGGGGAAACACGGCGAGGAAGTCCGCCTCATCCAGATCCAGGTGCAACTCGCCGTTCATCGCCGGGCCGCTGGCCTTGACGTCGGCGACGTAGAAAATCTGCTGATAGGTGCCGCCGGGAAAACCGGTGTCGAGGGTTTTGCGCACCACTGAGCGGGCGCCATCACATCCCGCCAGATAACAGGCCTGGCAGATTTCCTGCTCGCCATCGGGCAGGCGCAAGTGCGCGGTGAGGCCGTCGCCGGTTTCCTCGAAGCTTTCCAGGGTGGTATCGCGTTCGACCGTGACGCCGTAGTCTTCAAGACGCTCGATCAGCAGCCGTTCGTGTTGATCCTGCGGGAAGATTTCGACGAACGCGTACGGCGTCAGGCCTTCGCCGATGCGGTTCAGTGGCAACTGCGCGACCGGTTTACCGTTGACCCAGAAATTCGCCGCCGCCACCCGATGGCCGTTGCGCACCACGGTGTCGGCGAGGTCCAGTTGCCGGTACAACTCGAGGGTGCGCGCCTGCACCGCCAGCGCTCGCGACGTGGTACCGGGCGCGGAGGCCTTGTCGATGATGCGCACGCGCACGCCCAGTTTGCTCAGCCACAGGGCCAGCACCAGGCCGGTCGGGCCGGCGCCGATGATCAGAACGTCGCTGCGGTTCATGGGCCTGTCCTCCGTTTGCTGTGCAGCAAGTATGGATCAGAAGGAGAGGCTGGCCAGTTGATCGGCCAGACGGGGATGTTTTGATGGTGTTCGGCTGGGGTGCTGTTGTGTGACGTAAATACGCGCCCCTCACCCCAGCCCTCTCCCGAGGGAGAGGGAGCCGATTTGGGGTCCGTTCAAAACCTGAGTTCGACTCGATATTTCAGGTCGGTGTAGCTCGAAAGAACACCACGGTCAGTCCCCTTTCCTTTAAAAGGCGAGGGGAAGGGGAGCCGATTTGCGTGTTTTTTAAGACTTGAGTTCGACTCGATATTTCAGGTCGGTGTAGCTCGAAAGAACAGCACGGTCAGTCCCCTCTCCCTCTGGGAGAGGGCTAGGGTGAGGGGCTTTTCAGCTTTAAAAATCAATGGTGCCGGACAACTTCGCCACCCGCGGCTCACCCTGAGTCAGATAACCCCCCTGAGCCGATTCCCAATACTTCTTGTTTGCCAGGTTCTCCACACCCAGACGCACGGTCACGTCCTTCTCCGACACCTTGAACGCATAACGCGCCCCCGCATCGAAGCGGTTCCAGGTCGGCAGGCTCAGATTGTTCGCCGCATCCGCGTATTGACCGCCAGTGCGCAGCATCCGCGCATTCAGCGCTACACCTTGCAGACCCGGCACGTCCCAATCCGCACCAGCGTTGAACTGGAAGGTCGGCACACCGATCGCACGGTTGCCGTCGTTGGCGCCGTTGAGGGTGTTCTTCAGTTCGGTGTCCATCAGGGTCAGGCCGCTGATCAGGCGCAGGCCCTGGATCGGTTCGCCGAACACGTTCATTTCCACGCCTTTGTTGATCTGCTCGCCTTCACGCACGTAGGTGCAGGTAGTCGCACTGTCGATTTCGCAGTAACCATCGCTCGGCTGTTCGATGCGATAGACACCCAGGCTGGCGCCGTAAGTGCCCATGTCGACTTTCACCCCGACTTCGGTCTGCTGGGAGCGTTTCGGCGCATAGACTTCGTTGCCGTTGGTGACACGGAAACCACCGGAACTGGTCGGCGAGGTCGGCCCTTGGGCCAGGCCTTCGATGTGGTTGGCGTAGAGCGACACATGGTCCCACGGCTTGAACACCACGCCGTAGACGGGTGTGGTGATCGATTCGTCGTAGCTCGACTTGCGATCGCCGCTGCCCCAACTGGCGTAGTTGTAGCCTTGCACCACCAGTTGCTGGCGACGCAGGCCGGCGGTGACCAGCAGGCGATCATCGAAGAAACCGAGGGTGTCAGAGAGTGCGATGCTGCGGTTGAAGGTCTTGCCGACGATGCCGGGATCATTCAAGTCGCCGCCGGCAAAGTTGCCCACCGGCGACGGCGTTTGCACCGGGTGGTAGATGTTGTTGGCGTATTGGGTCAGGTCAAAATCATAGGCGCTGCGCTGCTCGGCCCAGATGCCGGTCAGGCCGAAGTTGAGCTTGTGGCTGACCGAACCGGTGTTGAATTTACCGTTGAGGCCGGCCATCACGCTGGTGTTGTCTTCGTCGTGCGGAATGAACGAGCCGGTGGTGAACGACGCGCCGTTGTTACCGACCAAGGTGGTCGAGTTGTAACGCCCGACTTCGCGGGTGTGCTTGGCGCCGCCGGCTGCATAGGCGGTCCAGTTGTCGTTCAGGTCGTACTCGGCGCGAAGCATGCCGAAAGTGTCTTCGATGTCGGTATAGCCCCACTTCGGCGCGTAGTTGGTGTCGGCCGATGGCGCGTCGGGAATGTGCGAGGCGGTGCCGAGGTTGACCGAGTTGCGGCCACCGTTGACGCGTTCTTTCTGGTAGGCGAAGTCACCGGAGAGGCGCAGGGCGTCGCCGCGATAATCGAGGCCGATGGCAAACAGTTTCGAGCGCTGGTTTTCGTGATCGATGCCGGTGTCGCCTTCGCGCTGGGACAGGTTGATCCGGGCGCCAAAGCGGTTGTCTTCACCGAAGCGCTGGCCGATGTCGAAGTGATGACCGATGCGACCTTCGCTGTTGATGTCGGTGGTGTAACGCCGCAGCGGCACGTCGCCGGCGCGTTTCGGTTGCAGGTTGACGCCACCGCCGATGCCGGAACCGGTCGGGGTCACGCCGTTGATAAAGGCGTTCGGGCCTTTGAACACTTCCACGCGCTCCAGCGCATCGGTGGAAATGATCTGCCGGGGCAGCACGCCGTACAGGCCGTTATAGGAAATGTCGTCGCCGGTCAGCGGCAGGCCGCGGATCATGAAAATCTGCGCCTGGTTAGAGAAACCGGAGGCCTGACGCACCGACGAATCGTTGAGCAATACGTCGGCGACGTCTTCGGCCTGCTGATCCTGAATCAATTGTTCGGTGTAGGAGGCGGCGCTGAACGGCACGTCCATCATGTCCTGATTACCCAGCACGCCGAGCTGGCCGCCACGGGCGACCTGACCACCCGTGTAAACCGGGGGCAGGGCGTTGGGCGTCGGGGCTTGGGCGTTGACGTTGACGTCGTCCAGCACCAGCGCTTTGGTATCGCCTTCAGCGGCGTGGGCGGTGACAGTCAGGGAGCACAGCAGGGCGAGAAGCGTCGGGCGAAACGGGACGGCGAGTCGAGCTGGAACGGGCATGTAGGGACCTGGAGGCGCACGGCCAGTGAGAAAAATAAGGGCGGCGCGGGAACTCCTTGCGCAAATGCGACTCCAGGTGCAAATGATAGGTTTTCTCAGTAGCGACTTGCAATCAGTTTGTCATCACCCCTTCAATACCCGCATTCCTGTGTAGGAGCCTGCGGCAGCTCCTACACGGATTGTGTATGGTGGTTTGGGCTTAACGGACTGGATAAAGCTTCATGCACAACTTTCAATTACCGATCACCCTCGCCGCACTGTTGGTGCTCGCCGGTTGCGCGGGGCAACGCAGCCAGGAACCGGCGCCCCGTGCGCCTGCTGAAGTGAAAGCCGAGATCGTGCGGCTGATGCCGGCCAAGACTGCCGATCGGCAAGGCTGGGCCACCGATATCTACGCCGCGTTTGCCGCGCAGAACATCAGCCCGACCACGCAGAATCTGTGTTCGGTGCTGGCCGTTGCCGAACAGGAATCTACCTTTCAGGCCGACCCCACGGTGCCCGGCCTAGGCAAGATCGCCCGCGACGAAATCGATCGCCGCGCCGCCAAAGTGCACATCCCCAGCCTGTTGGTCAGCGGCGCGTTGCAAGTGCGCTCAACCAACGGCAAGACCTACAGCGAACGCTTGAATGCGGCACGCAGTGAGAAAGAACTCAGTGGTATTTTCGACGACTTCATCGGCCGCGTGCCGATGGGTCGCACGCTGTTCGGTGGCTTCAACCCGGTGCACACAGGCGGGCCGATGCAGGTCAGCATCGAATTTGCCGAGCAACACGCCAAGGATTATCCGTACCCGGTGGACGGCACGATCCGCCACGAGGTGTTCAGCCGCCGTGGTGGCATGTATTTCGGTATTGCCCACTTGCTCGGTTACCCGGTGAGTTATCGCGAGCCGCTTTATCGCTTCGCCGATTTCAACGCCGGGTGGTACGCCAGTCGTAATGCCGCATTTCAAAACGCGGTGAGCCGCGCCTCGGGCATCCCGCTGGCGCTGGATGGCGACCTGATCCGCTACGACTCGATCATGCCCGGCGGCACGGAACTGGCGGTGCGCACCCTCGGCAAGTCATTGGGCATGCGCAACCCGACGATTCGCGACCAATTGGAGAAGGGCAAAACCCTGGAATTCGAAGAGACCAAACTCTATCAGCGGGTGTTCGAACTGGCGGAGCAAGCGGAGGGGAAAAAGCTGCCGCGCGCGGTGTTGCCGGGGATCGTGCTGCAGAGCCCGAAGATCACCCGCAAACTCACCACAGCTTGGTTCGCCAAGCGCGTGGACGAGCGCTACAAGCGCTGCATGGCCAAGGCCGGATAAATCAGACAGACATAAAAAACCCGGCCAAGGGAGCCGGGTTTCTCTGGGTTGTTGCGCTTACAGCCAATCATCAGGCAACGCGACGTTCGATCAGACGATCCGAGCCACCTTCAGCGACGCGGCGTTCGAGCAGACGATCCGAACCACCTTCAGCGACGCGGCGTTCGATCAGACGATCCGAGCCACCTTCAGCAACGCGACGTTCAAGCAGACGATCCGAACCTCCTTCAGCAACGCGACGTTCGAGCAGACGATCCGAACCACCTTCGGCAACGCGACGTTCGATCAGACGATCCGAACCACCTTCAGCAACGCGGCGTTCGAGCAGACGATCCGAACCACCTTCAGCGACGCGGCGTTCGAGCAGACGATCCGAACCGCCTTCAGCCAAACGACTTTCGATCAGTTTGTCCGAGCCGCCTTCGGCGATCATGGTGTGGGCCGGGGTAGCGGCGAAAGCGTTGATAGCGAAGACCGAGAAAGCGATACCGAGAAGAGTTTGGCGTTTCATGATGGTGTGCTCCGGGGTGTTGTTGGTTGGTATGGAGCAGATGTTACGCCCGGGATTTTTTATGAGAACTTCATTGCCGTGATGGTGAACATCGATGCCGATGATGGTAGCCAGGAGCCGCAGAGCAGAGCCTCACAGCACCTTTACAGCGCGCCCGATCGCCTGAATCGGCCCGGTCGGTTTGCCGATCGGCGAGCCATTGGCGCCCTCAAGTGTCAGCTCGAATAGCTGATTGGGTTGCAGCGGCGGCAACTTGTCCAACGGCACCGACAACGCCTGTCCAGGCTTGACCAACCCTAGCGAAACCGGCCCTTGCCAGCCATCAGCCTTGGTCCAGAATTCCAGCGCCTTGTCCGCCGGCACCTCAACCACACCGAGCGGAATCAACTGAATTTCCCGCGAGTTGCTCGCCTGAATCACCCAGCCCGGGGCCTTGTCCTGCGGCGCAACCAGAACCACCAGATAGCTGGGTTTCGGCGTGGTCTGGGTCAGCAGGATCGAACCGAGAATCAACGTGGCAGCCAAGCCGGCTGCGCTCAACCCACGCCAGAGCGGCAGCAGGTTCCACCATGAAGTTGAAGGTGCTTGCCGCGCCAGTCGCCCGACACTGCGCTCGATGCGTTGCCACAACTGCGCCGAGGGTTGCTGCGGTTCGGCCAGATCCGTCAGCTCCAGCAGACGCCGTTCCCAGGCGTCTACCGCTGCGCGCAATTGCGGATCATTCGGCAAGCGCTGTTGCACCTCGCTGCGCTGTTCGAACGACAGCGTGCCGAGCACATATTCGCCGGCCAGTTCATCTCGTTCCTGCGCTGATTCGCTGGTCATCCCATGCACTCCCGCAAGGCATTGAGGCTGCGCTTGATCCACGCTTTGACGGTGCCCAGTGGCGTGTCGAGGCGCGCGGCAATCTGCGCGTGGCTGTAGCCGTCGACGTAAGCATGCAGGACGCAACTGCGCCGTTGTGGCTCCAGCTGTTCAAGGCAATGGTGGATGCGCGTCGAATGCGCGTTGGCGTCGAAGCTGGCATCGTCCGCAGCGGTTTCGTGGGCCTCGCTGAACGGCGTTTCCCGGCCGTGATCACGCAGCAGATTCAGCGCCAGATGCCGGGTCACGCTGAACATCCAGCCACGCGCCGAACCGCGCGCCGGATCAAACCCCGCCGCGCCGTTCCAGATTTTGATGAAGGCCTCATGAACGATGTCCTCCGCCAGCGCCGTATCGCGCACCAGGCGCTTGGCCACGCCGAGCAGACGCGGACCTTCCTGCACATACAAATCGCGCAGGGCCGAACGCTCGCCACGGGCACAAGCAGCGAGGCGGGCTTCGTAATCGAAAACGGATTCGGCTAAAGGCATGTCGTGCAATCTAGCTCACATTCCGTAAACATCCAGAACCCATTGACCACTGTGGGAGCGAGCTTGCTCGCGAAGGCGGCCGGTCAGAGAAGACTGTGTTGACTGACACTCCGCCTTCGCGAGCAAGCTCGCTCCCACAGGGTTTATCAGTGGTGCCAGAAGTCAGTTCGCCGCCCAGAAAATGTAATCAGCCTGGTACTTCACCACTTCCTGCTTGCCCTTGTTCGCCGTTGTGCATTCACTGCCCGGTGCCACGCCGCCCTTGAGCGCGACACGCTGGATGTAACTCACGCCGCTCATCGCGCCTTTACCCTCGGCGGGGTTGGCCTTGACCAGTTGATAGGGCAGGTTGCCAGGAGTCGACGGCGCCACGGCCAGTTGTGTGCCGGTGACTTTCGAACCGTCCTTGGCCTGCCAGGTCGCTGGCGGGCCGAAGTAGGTGCCGACCTGCTTGCCGCTGCGATCATTGAGCACCGCTTTCGGACCGACAAACGTCCACTCGGTCTGCCCGGCCGCGTTGGGCTTGTCGCGGCACTCGTAAGTGATCTCGCCGACGCCGGTGGTTTCCATCGCAATCTTGTGGCCGTCCGGCACTTTGATCGCGTCGGGGTAACTGCTTTGGGCGAAGGTTGTCGAGGACAGGGCGAGCAAACCGGTGAGGCCAATCAGCTGGGTGATGTTCATCAGTGTTATCTCCAAAAGGGTAGACCGCTGACAGCCGAAGAGGGCTGTTACAGGGACTACCCGTGACGGAGGCGTTTGGATGCAGTGGCCGGAAAATAAATTTCAAACCCCACCGATTTCCCCTGTGGGAGCGAGCTTGCTCGCGAAGGCGGCCTTTCAGCTAATAGAGGTGGTGACTGACCCACCGCTTTCGCGAGCAAGCTCGCTCCCACAGGGATTTTTGTCGGGCTTGAGGCCGGAGGCTTTCAGGAGTTCCTGGGTATAAGGGTGTTTGGGCGCGGCAAAAATCTCCCGCGACGAACCCTGCTCCACCACCTTGCCATCCTTGATCACCATCAAGTCATGCGCCAGCGCATGTACCACCGCCAGATCATGGCTGATAAATAAATAGGTCAGCCCATGTTTGATTTGTAGTTGCCGCAACAACTCCACCACCTGCTTTTGCACCGTACGATCCAGCGCCGAGGTCGGTTCATCGAGCAGAATCAGCGCCGGCTCCAGCACCAGTGCGCGGGCGATGGAAATGCGTTGGCGCTGGCCGCCGGAAAACTCGTGGGGATAACGATGGCGGCTCTGCGGGTCGAGACCGACTTCCTCCAGCACCCGGATCACCGCCGCTTCCCGCTCAGCCTCAGTGCCGATACCGTGAGTCAGCAAGCCTTCGGCAATAATCTGCTGCACTGACATCCGTGGGCTGAGGCTGCCGAACGGGTCCTGGAACACCACTTGAATCTGCCGCCGCAACGGCCGCATCAAACGTTGATTGAGCAAGCTCAGTTGTTTGTTACCAAAACGGATATTGCCCTCGGACTCGACTAACCGCAGGATCGCCTGACCCAGCGTCGATTTACCCGAACCCGACTCACCGACAATCCCCAAAGTCTTGCCCCGTTGCAGGGTGAAGCTCACGCCGTCCACGGCTTTGATGTAATCCTGCTGGCGACTGAACAACGCCTTGGGCAATGGAAACCACACCTTCAAATCATCGACTTCGAGCAGGTTGTGGTCGTACTCACTGGGCACCGGCGCACCGCTCGGTTCGGCCTCGATCAACAACCGACTGTAAGGATGCTGCGGCGCGCGAAACAGCGTTTCGCAATCGGCCTGCTCAACGATCTCGCCTTTACGCATCACGCACACGCGCTGAGCGATACGCCGGACCAGATTGAGGTCATGGCTGATCAGCAACAGCGACATGCCCAACCGTTGCTGCAACTCGATCAGCAGTTCGAGAATCTTCTGCTGCACCGTGACATCCAGCGCCGTGGTCGGCTCATCGGCGATCAACAGTTCCGGCTCGTTGGCCAGCGCCATGGCGATCATCACCCGTTGCCGTTGTCCGCCGGAAAGCTGATGTGGATAGGCTTTCAAACGCTGCAACGGCTGGCGAATGCCGACCAGTTCCAGCAGCTCCAGAGTCCGTTCGCGGGCAGCGCGGCCCTTGAGGCCTTTGTGAATTTCCAGTACTTCGCTGACTTGCTTTTCCACGGTGTGCAGCGGGTTCAGCGAGGTCATCGGCTCCTGGAAAATCATCGCAATGCGGTTGCCGCGCAGGCCGCGCATCTGCTGCTCGCTGGCGTGCAACAAGTCCACGCCGTTGTAGCGGATCGCGCCGCTGCTGCTGACGTTCTTGCCCGGCAACAAACGCAGGATCGAATGCGCGGTTACTGACTTTCCCGAGCCGGATTCACCGACCAGCGCCAGGCACTCGCCCCGGCGAATATCGAGGTTCAAACCGTGCACCACTTCTTGCCCGGCGAAGGCCACGCGCAGATCGCGAATTTCAATCAGGTTGTCGTTCATCTCAGCTCCTTGGATCAAACGCATCACGGCAAGCCTCACCGATGAAAACCAACAAAGACAAAATCAGCGCCAAGGCGAAAAACGCCGTCAGCCCCAGCCACGGCGCTTGCAGATTGCGCTTGGCCTGACCGATCAACTCGCCCAGCGACGCGGTGCCGGCCGGCATGCCGAAGCCGAGAAAATCCAGTGCGGTCAGCGTGGCGATGGCGCCGGTCAGAATGAACGGCAGGTAGGTGAGGGTGGAGGTCATCGCGTTGGGCAGGATGTGCCGGCACATCAGTTCGTTGTCGGTCAGGCCCAGCGCTCGCGCGGCTTTGACGTACTCAAGACTGCGCCCCCGCAGAAACTCGGCGCGCACCACATCAACCAGCGCCAGCCAGGAAAACAGCGCCATGATCCCCAGCAACCACCAGAAACTCGGCGAGACAAACCCGGACAAAATGATCAGCAGGTACAGCACCGGCAACCCCGACCAGATCTCCAGCAGCCGTTGTCCGAGCAAGTCGACCCAGCCACCGTAATAACCCTGCAACGCCCCGGCAACGATGCCAATCAACGCACTGATGCCTGTGAGGATCAGCGCAAACAGAATCGAAATCCGCGTGCCGAAAATCACCCGCGCCAACACGTCGCGCGCCTGATCATCGGTGCCCAGCCAATTGCTCGATGACGGCGGACTCGGTGCCGGTTCGCTGAGGTCGTAATTGACCGTGTCGTAACTGAACGGGATCGGCGGAAACAGCATCCAGCCGCCCTGATCCTCGATCAGTTTGTGCACATAATTGCTGGCGTAATCCGGCTGAAACGGCAGCTCGCCGCCGAAATCGGTTTCCAGGTAATCGCTGAGGATCGGGAAGTAAAAGGCGTCGTGATAACGGATCACCAGCGGCTTGTCGTTGGCGATCAACTCACCGCCCAGACAAATCAGGCACAGTCCGATAAACAGCCACAACGACCAGCGTCCGCGCCGATTGGCTTTGAATTGCGCAACGCGACGCTGACCGAGAGGAGAAAGAGTGAACATCAGGCAGTCCTCGCCGAGAAGTCGATGCGCGGGTCGAGCAGGGTGTAGCAGAGGTCGCCGATCAGCTTGATCAACAGGCCGAACAGGGTGAACAGAAACAGCGCGCCGAACACCACCGGGTAATCCCGCGAAACTGCCGCCTCATAACTCATGCGCCCGAGGCCGTCGAGGTTGAAGATGGTTTCGATCAATAAGGATCCGGCGAAAAACACCTCTATCAGCGCCGACGGCACACCGGCCACCACCAACAACATGGCGTTGCGAAACACATGGCCGTAGAGCACGCGCCTCTCGGTCAAACCCTTGGCCCTTGCGGTGATCACGTACTGACGGCTGATCTCGTTGAGGAAGCTGTTTTTGGTGAGGATCGTCAACGTCGCAAAGCCGCCGATCACCAGCGCCGTCACTGGCAGCACCAGGTGCCAGAGGTAGTCGCCGACCTTGCCCAATGTGCTGAGGCTGTCGAAGTTGTCCGAGACCAGCCCTTGCACCGGAAACCAGTTGACGTAGCTGCCACCGGCAAACACCACGATCAACAGAATCGCGAAGAGGAACGCCGGCATCGCGTAGCCGATGATGATCGCCGTGCTGCTCCAGACATCAAACGCGCTGCCGTTCTTGATCGCTTTGCGAATGCCCAGCGGGATCGAAATCAGGTAGGTGATCAGCGTCGCCCATAAACCCAGCGACAGCGACACCGGCAACTTCTGCACGATCAGATCAGTGACCTTGGCGCCGCGAAAAAAACTGCTGCCCAGATCCAGCTGCGCATAGTTTTTCAGCATCAGCCACAAGCGTTCGTGCATCGGTTTGTCGAAGCCGTAATGGTGTTTGATCTCCTCAATCAGCGCCGGATCGAGGCCACGGCTGCTGCGCCCGGCGCCGCCAATTGCAGTAACCTCGCCACCACCGCCCATGCTGTGCCCGCCGAAGCCTTGCAAGCGGGCAATCGCCTGCTCCACCGGCCCACCCGGCGCGGCCTGCACAATCAGAAAATTCACCACCAGAATGCACAGCAGCGTCGGGATGATCAGCAGCAAACGTCGACTCAGATAACGCAACATGTCACTGGCCCCCCGCAAGCTGGCTGTGCATTTGTTGCGTGGTCAGCGCCTTGGCCGATACCTCCCACCAGGTGTTGAGGCCTTCGTCGTAGGCCGGTTGCACGGGCGGCATGCCGAAGCGGTTCTGATACACCGTCGGTGTGCCTTTGGAGTAGTAGTTGGGAATCATGTAGTAACCCCATTGCAGCACCCGATCGAGGGCGCGGGCGTAATGCACCATGGCTTCGCGGCTGTTGGCCTGGACCAGCCCGTCGATCAGTTGATCGACCGCCGGATTGGCCAGCACCATCGAGTTGGAACTGCCGACTTGCGTGGCACTTTGCGAGGCGTACAGGCTGTACAACTCGCGGCCGGGGGAGACGATCGGATCGCCGCTGCGCGGGAAACTGGTGACGATCATGTCGTAGTCGCGGGCGTTGAGGCGGTTGACGTATTGCGCTGAATCGATGCGCCGCAAATTCAGGGTGATGCCGATCTGCGCGAGGGTGCGTTTGAACGGCAGCAACATGCGGTCGAAGCCGCCCTGACCGTCGAGAAAGGTGAACTCCAACGGCTCGCCAGCAGCGTTGACCAAGCGATTGTGTTGCGGCGTCCAGCCAGCCTCGGCGAGCAGCTTCAGTGCTTGCAGTTGTTTATCGCGGATGTAGCCGCTGCCATCGGTTTTCGGCGCCTGATAAACCTCGGTGAAAACCTCGTCGGGAATCTGCCCACGCAGCGGTTCGAGGATCTTCAATTCTTCGGCGTCGGGCAGGGCGGTGGCGGCCATTTCGCTCTTCGGCCAGAAGCTGTTCTGGCGCACGTAGAAGCCGCGCATCATCTGTTTGTTGGTCCACTCGAAATCCCACAGCAGGCTGATCGCCTGACGCACGCGGCGATCCTTGAAGAACGGGTTCTGCAGGTTGAACACGAAGCCCTGAGCGGCGGTGGGTTTGTCCGGGGCGAGGATCGACTGTTGCAAACGACCGTCGCGCAATGCCGGGCTGTCATAGCCGACCACATAACCGGACGAGGAGAACTCGCGGTTGTAGTCGAACGCGCCGGCCTGCAGCAGTTGCCGGGCGACGTCGGTGTCACCGTAGAAATTCACCGTGAGGGTGTCGAAGTTGTACATCCCGCGACTGACCGGCAGGTCTTTGCCCCACCAGTCCGGATCACGTTGAAAACTGATGCTGCGCCCGGCGTCGACCTTGCTCACCCGGTACGGGCCGCTGCCCAGCGGTGGCTCGAAACCGCCGCCATTGGCGAAGTCGCGGGTTTTCCACCAGTGCTCAGGCACGATGCGCATCGTCGCCAGATCCAGCGCCAAGGTGCGGTTGAGGTTGTTCTTGAAGGTGAAGCGCACCTGCCGTGGGCCTTCGATCAGCACGTCCTGCACGTCGGCGTACTGCTGGCGATAACTCAGGCTGCCCTTGGTCATCAGCAGGTTGTAGGTGTAGCGCACGTCTTCGGCGGTGATCGGCGTGCCGTCGGCGAAGCGTGCTTTTGGATTGAGGGTGAAGCGCACCCACAAGCCTTCTGGATCGCGTTCGATCTGCTGCGCGACCAGTGCGTAAACGGTGTACGGCTCGTCGAGTGAACGGAACGCCAGCGGCGAATACACCCAGTCATTGACCTGCACCACGGAAATGCCCTGATCGGCATACGGGCTGATGTAGTTGTACTGACCGATCTCCATCGACGCGCGACTGAGCGAACCGCCCTTGGGCGCCTTGGGATCGACAAAATCAAAGTGCTGGAAGTTCGCCGGATACTTCGGCGCCTCGCCGTACACCGTCAGCGCATAGCTGCCAGCGGCCAGCGCCGAGGTGCCGGTGCACAGCAGCGCACTGCCCAAAAGCAGGCCCACCATGTTGCGCAAAAAACTCATGCAATCACTCCTCAAAATCCCTGAAGGAACCCGACCCCCCCTGTGGGAGCGAGCTTGCTCGCGAATGCGGTGTATCAGTGAAGGATGTGTTGACTGATACACCGCATTCGCGAGCAAGCTCGCTCCCACATTGGGTTTGCGGTGCTCTTGGTTAGAAGTGGTAAGTCATGCGTGCAAACAAGGTGCGGCCCAGCGGGTCGGTGTAGCGCGGGTCATAGCCGCTCTGGAAGTTGTAGGCCTGGTTGGAGAACGGCGGGTTGCGGTCGAACACGTTCTTCATCCCGGCATCGACATCCAGCACCTTGTTGAAGGTGTAACCGGCCGACAGGTCCCAGACCGAATACGACGCCACGCGCGCGTGGGTGTCGCGGTCGTAGTCGTTGTAACCCGTGGTGAAGCGGTTGGTCAGTGCCGCCCGCGCCGCGCCGAAGGTCCAGCTGCCGGTGAGGTTGTGCTTCCAGCGTGCGATCACGCCGTCACCCTGGAAGTCGCCGACCTTGTCGGTGAACGGGCCTTTGATGGTGCTCTGGAAGTCGTACTCGTCAACGTAAGTGCCTTGCAGGCCCAGACCGAACTGACCGTACGGCGTGTTCGGGAAGCGATAGTCCAGCGACACATCGACACCGTTGGTTTCGACGATGCCGAGGTTGGCGTTGCCGGTGACGATGTAGTTGAGCGTGCCATCGGCGTTGCGCACGAAGCGATCCGGGTAGGAGCCGGCCTGATCAAACACGGTGGATTCCGGGAACGGCTGGATCTGGTTGGAGATGTGAATCCACCAGAAATCCAGACCCACCGAGAGGTTGTTGATCGGCTGATAGACGAAGCCGAGGGTCACGTTACGGGCCTTTTCCGGGGCCAGATCTTCGTTGCCGCCAATCTGATTGAGGAACTGCTGACCGCAATCACGGCCGCCGTTACCGCCCGGTTGCACCACGCCGCCAGTACACAGCACCGGGTCGTTGTAGTAACCCTGAGTGAAAGTGATGCTGCGCGGCGAATACAGCTCGTACAGCGACGGCGCCCGGAAGCCTTCACTGTAGGCGCCACGCACCACCAGCTCTTTCAACGGCTGATAACGGAACGAGTATTTCGGGTTGGTGGTGCTGCCGAAGTCGCTGTATTTGTCGTGACGCACGGCGGCGGACAGTTCGAGGCTGTCGAGCACCGGCACGTTGATTTCGGCGTAGGCGGCTTTCACGCTGCGGTCGCCCTCGACACTGCCGTTGGGGTCGATGCCGAGGCTCTGGATGTCGCCGGCGAACGACTCGAAGTCCTGATGGAATTTCTCTTTGCGGTACTCGCCACCCAGGGCCAGACCGGACGGACCTGCGCCGAACCAGTCGCCGATTTCACGACTGATACGACCATCGAAACCGGCTACACGGCCCACAGCAGTGGAGTAGGCGCCGTGGTAGGCCGCGTTGTCGATGTACTGCTGACCGGCGGCGGACTGCGGGCCGAACGGGTTGAGCAAACCACTGGCCAGACCATTGATCATCGCCTGGTCGCTGACAAAGCCATTGGTGACGCTGGAGACGATTTTGTTCTGGTTGTACGAGGCGCCGACGTTGTAATCCCAGCCGCCAACCAGACCATCGAAACTGAGCAGGAAGCGCTGGCTGGTGTTCTGGTCTTTCGATTCACGCGGGCCGGCCGCAGTTTCACGCCAGTTGACGTCGACCGGTTGGGTCGGGTCGAGAGCGAAATCGGTCGGCGCTGGGGTGATGCCGTTGCCGGGGTAGTAGGGCGACGAGCCGTCGAGGCTCAGGCCGGTCAACGGCGCAGGGCCAATCGCCGTGGCGTTGTTGTTGCGCGACCAGAAGTACTCGAGATTGACGTTGTGATCGTCGCCGAGTTTGCCGGTGGTTTTGCCGAAGAACGAGGTCTTCTCGGTCTGTGGCACCAGGTCGATGTATTCGCGGGTGCTGAAGCGGCACAAGCCGTCGCGGGCGACCAGGTTCGGCCCGTTGCAATTGCTGTTGGCCAACGGGTTGGTGGCGTTGCCGTTCTGGCTGTAGTTGCCGGGAAACGCAGTGCCGGAGGTCTGATCGAGGCCGCGACCGGGGGCGTAGTCGGTGGCGAAGGAGCGGTCGTTGGCGTCGAGGTTCTGCTGCTTGTTGTAGTTGAACACGCCGAGGACGTTGAAACGGTCTTCTTCCAGATCGCCGTAGCCCCAACTGGCGCTCATGTCTTTGGTTGCACCGCCGCCGCTGTGGGTCGGGGTTTCGCCGCCGAGGGTCAATTGGCCGTCGGTCAGGGATTTCTTGGTGATGAAGTTGATCACGCCGCCGATGGCGTCGGTGCCGTACAGGGCCGAGGCGCCGTCGCGCAGCACTTCCACACGTTCGATGGCGGCAAACGGGATCATGTTCAGATCCACCGCGCCGCCGGCCGAGTTGGTCCCCGACAAGGCGTTGTTGGCCAGGCGTCGACCGTTGAGCAGCACCAGCGTCTTGTTTGCGCCGATGCCGCGCATGTCGGCGAATGAGGCGCCGCCAGTGGCTGCGCCCACGGAGCCTGCGCTGTTGTTGATCGACTGGCTGCCGGTGATGCGCTGCACCAGTTCGGCGGTGGTGGTCACGCCCTGTTTGCGCAGCTCATCGGCCTTGAGAATGGTGATCGGCACCGCCGTTTCCGCATCGACCCGGCGAATCGCCGAACCGGTCACTTCCACCCGTTGCAGTTGCGTGGTCGGCGCAACCACCGCCGCAGCCGCCGGGACGTTAGCGTTGTCGTCCTCGGCCGCCTGCACAGTCCCGGCGCCCATCCCCATGGCCACCAGATACAACGGAACAAAACGGTGACGAGAAATCGTTGCCACCAAGGGTTTGAGCGTGAAGCGTGGAGTGTTCATCAGCATGGTTATTTCCGACTTTTTAGACGTTATCGAATTGGCCTTGTGAGCCCCTCATTGCTCCGCTATCGGTGATACCGCGTGCGGAAAACCACTTTCTTCAAGCAAGCCGATCCCCTCCGAAGACGCGTGGCGTTTTTTCGGTCGGCCGTTTACGACGGGATTCGGTCAGCGGTGCCAGACGCGTGTTTTCAGTACGCGGCCGCCACCGCACTCAGTGGGTGGTCATCACCGAAATCTTGGTAATGCCCGAGCGTTCGATCGACGCCATTGCTTTCGCCACCTGGCCGTAATTGACGGCGGAGTCGGCCTGCAACTGCACGCGCACCTCGCTGTCCTTGGCCTTGACCTCTTTGAGGCTGGCTTCCAGCGATTCCGGGGCTAGCTCGGTTTTCGCCAGATAGAACTTGCCGTCCTGATCGACGCTGACCACCACCGGATCTTTCTTCTCGGCGGGGGCGACAGCGTCGGTTTTCGGCAGGTTGACCTTGATCGCGTTGGTCATCAGCGGCGCGGTGACGATGAACACCACCAGCAGCACGAGCATCACGTCAACCAGTGGCGTGACGTTCATTTCGCTGAGCACTTCATCGCTGTCTTGAGTGGAAAAGGACATCAGCTGGCCTCCCGCACGGCGGCCGTGGTTTTGCTGGCGATGGCCTGACGGCTGATGGAAAACGCACTGCGCGAGGCGAGGGCGTCGAAGTCATGGGCGAAGTCGTCCATGTCTGCCGAAGCGAGTTTCAAACGACGCAGGAAGAAGTTGTAAATCAGCACCGCCGGTACGGCGACAGCGATACCGACGCCGGTGGCGATCAACGCGTGACCGATGGGACCGGCGACCGCTTCCAGGCTGGCCGAACCGGTTTCGCCGATGCTTTTCAGCGCTTCCATGATTCCCCACACGGTGCCGAACAAACCAATGAACGGCGCGGTGCTGCCGATACTGGCGAGGATCGCCTGGCCGTTTTCCAGCGAGCGGCGTTCCTTCTGGATCTGCTGGCGCAGATTGCGTTCCAGGCGATCCGAACGGTTGATGGTGTGCGCCAATTGCTGGGTGGTACGCGGCGAATCTTCCACCAGCAGCGCTTCGAAACCGCTGCTGGCGATACGCGCCAGCGAGCCCGGATACTGGCTGGCGTGTTCGGCGGCGGTGAGCAGATCCGGCGCGCCCCAGAAGGCTTTGCTGAATTGTTTGTTCTGCGCTTTCTGCCGCAGGTACTGCGCCGACTTGACCAGCAGGATCGCCCAGCTGACCACGGAAAACAGCACCAGACCCCAGAGCACGCCGGGGACAATCATCGAAGACAAATCGTTCATGGTGACACCTCGCTTGCGTTATTCGGTTGTGCGTTGATTGAGCGTTCGGTTATTGCGGCAATTTGAAATCGATGGTCTGGGTGGCGAAGCCGTCGATCGGCGTATCACCGCGTTTGGCCGGAATAAACTTCCAGTTCTTCACGGCGGCGACGGCGGCGTCATCCAGTTGCGGTTTGCCGCTGGATTTGGTCACCGTCACCGTGCCGGCGCGACCGTTGGCGAGTACCTGAATGCGCAGCACCACGCTGCCCTCCCAGTTGCGACGCAGTGCCAGCGACGGGTATTCCGGCGGCGGATTGCCAAGGCTGGCGAGACCGGAAATCGCTGCCGACTCCTTGACCGGACCCGGCGCGGCGGCGGGGGCTGGCGGTGCGCTCGGGGGGGCCGGAGCAGCAGGCGCGGCAGGTTGTGCCGGAGCGGGCGGCGCTTTCGGTGGCTCGACCTTTTTCACCGGTTTCGGCTTCTCGACCGGTTTCGGTTTTTCGATCGGCTTGGGTTTCTCCACCGGTTTCGGCGGCGGCTTGACCGCGTCCTCGTCTTCCACCGGTTGTTCAGGTTCCGGCGGCGGTGGCGGAGGAGGCGGTGGTGGCGGTTCCGGTGTGGGCGGTGCCGGTGGCGTCGGGCTGGTCAGCTCGACGGTCATTTCCGGAATCTGCGGTGGCGTTGGCAATGGCTCTGTTTTGGATTGCTGGAGAAACCACCAGGCGCCGCCGTGTATCAGCGCCGACACAGCCACCAGCAACAGCATCTGCTGTTTATTCAGACCGCCGGGTTGCGAAGTGTTGGCTTTAAACGCCGGCCTGCCCGGAGGCGGCGGAATTGGCGCTTCCCGCAACGACCCCGGCAGGGTTCTGTGCTTTACCGCATCGTTCATTAAAGCTCCCTCGGGTTGATGAAGGGCAATAAGGTGCCGTCCGAACATCCAGGAGATGTTCGAGTGGGTGGGTGCAACTTTCTTCAAGGTGAGCAGAAGCCGATAGTTGAACTATCCGATTAACAAGGCTTGTGCAAACTTACTGGCTTGGCGTCATCGACTTTGAGTGTTCATTGGCCATTCCCTGGTTGTTCTTCTATTGCGTAAGACAACGGTCGGTGTCTCATGCTTGTTACACATAGCAACCGCTGTGCCAGATATTGCTGAAATGTAGAGTGCGTATTTCATGAGTGTTACCCATGTCGCATTTATATAAGTTTTAACCTTGTCGTGGTTTTTCCATGGCGCGCAGATTGCCGTTACTCCGGTCGAGGGAGCTTTTTCACAGGCGAGTCAGGCTGTACGCGCAATCCCGCTGAAAGGCGGGATAGAGCGGCGTCGTGACTTGCGGCCTAGGCACTTGCTGGTGCGCGGCGGACCGAATTGGTGCGGGTCAATGTTTTAGCGGCTCACGGGGCATGTTCCTTGTTGTTGGTTAAATGAAATCACTGTTTGAAGTATTGAATAGTTCAAATCCGTGGAGCAGTTTTGGTGCACTTGAAGTGGCGCTGAAAGTTATTGTTCGACAATCCTGCTGTCGTTCAATGCGCACTGCGTTTGCGTAGTAACTGTCCGAGTCTTATTTAAAAAATAAATAGCACGCTGCCGTCGGCCAATAACTCATTGGCGAACGCAGTGCGCTGTCGAGGTGTCAGGTAATAAAGTAAGTGTGAAGGCAGCCGGGACTGTTCGGATGAACTCGGCGGCGAACGGATAAATGCAAAGAGGCTGTGATGCGGCAGAGCGTTTGAAGATTCACGCGGTGAACTCCTTGTTGCCAGCTCGGATACGCGAACTTTTGGTTCGGTATCGCACCTTACAAGAACGCGGATAGCGTTCGATGAATGCTCTTGGTGCGGGATGGGCACCGCCAGCGCTGTTTTGCGAGGTTTGAATTCGCAAGTCGCGAGTGCATGGGAAAACCGTGCCAAAGCCGATACACAGGCAGATTATTTCTACATCCACGCTACAGCCATCTACCCTGTGGCAATGGCTTTTTCGGGGGGATTGGATATGTACCAGCTCTATGGGCACAGAAATTCAGGCGCGGCGGCCATCGAAGCGGCGCTGGAACTGTGCCAGATCGCTTACCGTTTCATTGATGTCGAAGCCAGCACCGAAGCTGCCGAGGCGTTGGCGCAGCTCAATCCACTCAAGCAGATACCGACCTTGCAACTGCCCGACGGCAGCGCCATCACCGAGAGCGCGGCGATCCTGATTCATCTGGGCCTGACATTTCCCAAGTCCGGCCTGCTGCCAGCCAAGGCGAATGATCGTGATCAGGCGATTCGCGGCCTGGTCTATATCGTCAGCAACTGCTACGCGGCGATCGGCGTCATCGATTATCCGGAGCGCTGGCTGCTGATGCCCGACGAAGCCTCGCGGCAGAATCTGGTCGCCGGCGCGCGCGAGCGTTTGCACTGGAGTTGGGAGGTGTTTGCCGACCAGTTTTCTGCAGAGTTGTATCTGGATGACGAAACGCCGGGAGCGCTGGATGTGCTCGCGGCAGTGGTGACACGCTGGGCGGGCAGTCGCGAGCATTTGCGCCAGGCGCGACCGGGGTTTTATGCGTGGCTGCAGCGGATTGACCGGCATCCGGTGCTGGCACCGGTCTTCGCCCGGCATTGGCCGTCCTGACCGCTAAAGAACCCTGTGGGAGCGAGCTTGCTCGCGAAAGCGGTGGGTCAGAAAAACAAGCGTCGACTGATACTCCGCCTTCGCGAGCAAGCTCGCTCCCACAGGGGTAGGGGATGATCCTGAAGGATTATTCCCCGCGAATGTACTGCTCCAGCTGCTTGATCAGCTCCGCCTGTTCGGCAATGGCTTCCTTGACCAGGTCACCGATCGACAGCAAGCCGATCAACTTGCCGTTCTCCACCACTGGCAAGTGGCGCAGGCGTTTGTCCGACATGATCCCCAGGCAGGTGTCGACGGTTTGATGGGTGTCGACGGTGATCACGTTCGCCACCATGATATCGCGCACCGGCGTGCCCACGGATGAGCGGCCATGCAGCACCAGTTTGCGTGCGTAATCGCGTTCGCTGATGATGCCGACCACCTTATCGTCTTCGACCACCAGCAAGGCGCCGACGTTTTTCTCGGCCATCTTCATCAGCGCTTCGAGCACCATGTGATCAGGCTTGATCTGGTGCACTTCCTGATTTTTCTGATCTTTGAGCTTGAGCAGTTGGGCGACGGTCTTCATGGCGGTTACTCAGGTGTTGTCGTTGTTCTCCAAGCATCGTAGACGCAAGCGCGCAGGGCAAGGTGGCAAAGCGGCAGATAACACGCAAAAAACGTCATTCGCCGGTTTTTTCCGGGGTTGGCGCCGATTTATCGCCAGAGTCATGCCACGCAATGCCGCGTAGAATGCCCCTCTGATTCAATTTCCGAGGTTGCAGTGGTGGATTTACCGCAGGGCTTCGTCCTGACCCGGCATTGGCGCGATACCGCGGCCGGCACCGAAGTCGAGTTCTGGCTGGCGACCGACGCCGGGCCGCGCCGTGTGCGTTTGCCGCATCAGCCGTCGGTGGCGTTTATTCCCGCCGAGCAGCGCGCAGCGGCCGAACGTCTGCTGCACGACGAGAAGAATGTCGAACTGCGCCCGCTGGCCTTGCAGGATTTCGAACATCGCCCGGTACTCGGTCTGTATTGCCAGCAACACGGCCAGTTGATGCGCCTGGAAACCGCGCTCAACCGCAACGGGGTCGACGTCTACGAAGCCGACGTGCGCCCGCCGGAGCGCTATCTGATGGAGCGCTTTATCACCGCACCGGTGCAGTTCAGCGGCACGCCCGATGCCAACGGCGTATTGCTCAACGCCCAGCTCAAACCTGACCCCGATTATCGACCGAAGCTGCGCCTGGTCTCGCTCGACATCGAAACCACCGAAACCGGTGAGTTGTATTCGATCGCCCTCGAAGGTTGCGGCGAACGTCAGGTATACATGCTCGGCGCGCCGAACGGCGATAACAGCATCGTCGATTTCGACCTCGAATACTGCGACTCGCGCACCATCATTCTGAAGAAGCTCAATGACTGGTTCGCGCGCCACGACCCCGACGCGATCATTGGCTGGAACGTCGTGCAGTTCGATCTACGCATCCTCCACGAACACGCGCGGCGCCTCGGCGTGCCGCTGAAGATCGGCCGTGGCGGCGAAGAAATGCAATGGCGCGAACACGGCAGCCGCAATCACTACTTCGCCTCGGCGGCGGGACGGCTGATCATCGATGGCATCGAGTCGCTGCGTTCAGCGACCTGGAGCTTCCCGTCGTTCAGTCTGGAAAACGTCGCCCAGACCCTGCTCGGCGAAGGCAAGTCCATCGACAACCCGTACCAGCGCATGGACGAAATCAACCGCATGTTCGCCGAGGACAAACCGGCGCTGGCCAAGTACAACCTCAAGGACTGCGAACTGGTCACGCGGATCTTCGCCAAGACTGAATTGCTGACCTTTTTGCTCGAACGTGCCAGTGTCACCGGATTGCCGGCGGACCGCAGTGGCGGCTCGGTGGCAGCATTCACGCATCTGTACATGCCGTTGATGCACCGCCAGGGTTTTGTTGCGCCGAACCTCGGCACTAATCCGCCGCAGGCCAGCCCCGGCGGGTTTGTCATGGACTCGCAACCGGGCTTGTACGAATCGGTGCTGGTGCTTGATTACAAGAGTCTGTATCCGTCGATCATCCGTACATTCCTGATCGACCCGGTCGGCCTGATCGAAGGCTTGCAACACCCGGATGACGCCGACTCGGTGCCGGGCTTCCGTGGTGCGCGGTTCTCACGCACCCGCCATTGCCTGCCGTCGATCGTCTCGCGCGTGGCCGAAGGTCGTGAGACCGCGAAACGTGAGCACAACGCGCCGCTATCGCAGGCACTGAAGATCATCATGAACGCCTTCTACGGCGTGCTCGGCTCCAGCGGCTGCCGCTTCTTCGATACGCGGCTGGCGTCATCGATCACCCTGCGCGGTCACGAGATCATGCTGCGCACGCGCAAGCTGATCGAAGAGCAGGGCCATGCAGTGATCTATGGCGACACCGACTCGACGTTCGTCTGGCTGCGTCGCCCGCACGGACAGGAGGAGGCGGCGAGCATCGGTCATGCGCTGGTCAAGCATGTCAACGATTGGTGGCGCGCGCATGTGCGTGATGAATATGGCCTGGAAAGCGCCCTCGAACTGCAATTCGAAATTCACTACAAACGCTTCCTGATGCCGACCATTCGCGGCGCGGAGGAGGGCAGCAAGAAACGTTATGCCGGTCTGGTCACCCGTGCCGACGGCAGCGATGAAATGGTCTACAAAGGTCTGGAAACCGTGCGTACCGACTGGTCGCTGCTGGCCCGGCAATTCCAGCAGGAACTCTACGAGCGGATTTTCCAGCGCAAGCCCTATCAGGATTACGTGCGCGACTATGTGCGCAAAACCCTAGCGGGCGAATTCGATGATCGACTGGTTTACCGCAAGCGCCTGCGCCGCACCCTCGACGATTACGAACGCAACGTACCGCCGCATGTGCGTGCGGCGCGGCTGGCCGACGACTACAACGCGCAGCACGGGCGCCCACGGCAATACCAGAACGGCGGCTGGATCAGTTACGTCATCACCCTGGCCGGCCCGGAGCCTTTGGAAGTGCGCCGCGCCGCCATCGACTACGACCACTACATCACCCGGCAACTACAACCGGTGGCAGATGCGATTCTGCCGTTTGTCGACGACGATTTCTCAACCCTGATCGGGGGGCAACTGGGTCTGTTTTGAGTCGAGCAACTGCAGCGTCCATTCATCGAGAATGCCGTGGAAGTAGCGCTCCAGCGCCTGATTGAACACGCTGTCTTCAGCGGCAAATTGAGCGAACAGGGTCATCGAGGAATGAAATTTCAGGTCATCGGGATGGCCGAAAATCTCCGCGATCGAGCGCTGTGGCACATTAAGCACAAGCTGCGTGCAGGTGCGTAGTCGGGCGCCGAGCAGCTCGTGGGACAGATAGGCCCGGGCTTCCTCGGCTGAACCGATGGCGTAGCGCCGGGACATTTCACTGCCGCCCAGGCCGGCGAACTGCGGGAAGACAAACCACATCCAGTGGCTGCGCTTGCGGCCCTCATCGAGCTCGCGTTGCACGCGCTCGAACACCGGGTCCTGAGCCTGGACAAAACGTTGCAGGTTGAACGGGTCGTACTGATCAGTGCTTCTCATCGCGAAGCCCTCGCCAGCCGCTGGCTCAAACCATGGCCAGCCGCTGCTTGCGTTGTGGCGCTTGAAACGCCTGGTCCAGCGCCGCCAGATCCCCGGCCTCCAGTTGCAGTTGCGCGGCTTGTGCATTGAGTTGCACGTGTTCCGGTCGCACAGCCTTGGGAATCGCAATCACACCATCCTGACGCAGAATCCACGCCAGCGAAACCTGTGCGGGGGTTACACCATGACGAGCGGCAATCTCATTCAGCAGCGGTTCAGCCAGCATCGCGCCGCCCTGGCCGATCGGACAGTAGGCCATCAGCGGCAGGCGCTGGTGTTGGCACCACGGCAGCAGATCGAATTCGATACCGCGCTCTTCCAGGTTGTACAGCACCTGATTGGTCGCGCAGGCGGAACTGGAGAGTTCTTCGAGATCGTCGACATCGAAATTCGACACGCCCCAACGGCCGATCTTGCCGTCCTCGCGCAGGCGTTCGAAGGCCTCGACGGTTTCTTCCAGCGGATACTGGCCGCGCCAGTGCAACAGATAGAGGTCGATGTAATCGGTGTCGAGCCGGCGCAGGCTGCGCTCGCAAGCTTGCGGGATGCCCTTGCGGCTGGCGTTGTGCGGGTAGACCTTGCTCACCAGAAACACCTGATCGCGCAGGCCGGCAATGGCTTCGCCAACCACGCTTTCGGCGCCGCCCTCGGCGTACATTTCGGCGCTGTCGATCAGGGTCATGCCCAGCTCGATACCGCTGCGCAGTGCTGCCACTTCACGCTTGTGCGCCGAGCGGTCTTCGCCCATGCGCCAGGTGCCCTGGCCAATGATCGGAACCTGGACGCCGGCCAGTTCGAGGGTACGCATGCAAACCTCCTTGCTGAATGTGTCGATACCTTTTAGTGGGCAGCAGGATAGACCAGATCGTTCCCACGCTCTGCGTGGGAATGCAGCCCGGGACGCTCCGCGTCCCTTCGCGAGCTGGAACGCGGAGCGTCCCTTGAGGCATTCCTTTGCTGCGCGTGGGAACGATCAGGTACGGCGGGGCGAGTTATTTTGCGGAGAACTTCAACACCACGCTGTGGCTGTAAGCCTGCCCCGGATCAAGCCGAGTACTCGGGAAGTCCGGCTGATTCGGTGAATCCGGATAGTGTTGAGTCTCCAGGGTAAACGCGCCCCAGTGCGGATACACCTTGCCACCCTTGCCCTTGACCGTACCGTCGAGGAAGTTGCTGGTATAGAACTGCACACCCGGTTCCGTGGTGAACAACTGCAGAACACGACCGGACTGCGGATCACTCACCTCAGTCGCAACTTTGCCGATATCACCCTTGGTATCCAGCGCCCAGTTGAAGTCAAACCCACCCTGTTTCGGCTCAGCGAATTTCAGCTGCGGATGATCAGCCTTGATGTGCGTGCCAATCGCCGTCGGTTTGCTGAAGTCCATCGGTGTGCCGGCCACGGGCGCCAGTTCGCCGGTCGGGATCAGTTTGGCGGTGACCGGGGTGTAATGGCTGGCGTGCAGGGTGGCGACCTGTTTGAGGATGTCGCCATTGCCAGCGCCGGCGAGGTTGAAATAGCTGTGGTTGGTCAGGTTGAGCACGGTCGGTTTGTCGGTGCTGGCCTTGTAGTCGATGCGCAGTTCGTTGTTGTCGGTGAGGCGATAGGTCACCTCAGTAGTGAGGTTGCCGGGGAAACCCATTTCGCCGTCCGCCGACAGATAGGTCAGGGTCACGCCGACGGAATCCTTGTCCTTGGTTTCCTGGGCTTTCCAGACTTTCTTGTCGAAGCCCTGTGGGCCGCCGTGCAGCGCGTTGGTCTTGTCGTTCTGCGGCACTTGATAGCGCTTGCCGTCGAGTTCGAAGGCACCTTCGGCGAGGCGATTGCCGAAGCGGCCGATGGTTGCGCCGAAGTAGGCGGTGCCTTTCTGGTAACCCTGGACATCATCGAAGCCGAGCACGACGTCGTCGAACTTGCCGTGCTTGTCGGCGACTTTCAGCGATTGCAGGGTCGCGCCGTAGGTGATGACGGTGGCTTGCATGCCGTGGCTGTTGCGCAGGATGTATTGCTCGACGGGCGTGCCGTCATTGGTTTTGCCGAAAGCTTTGTGTTCGGCGCTGAGGCCGGCCGCGTTGGCGGAAAGGGTGGCGATCATCAGGGACAGTCCGAGGCCGGAGAGCAGGTGACGGGATTGAAGCATGGTTGACCTTCCTTTTTGTTGTTGTTTTCGAAAGCGGCGTTCTATCGGTATGTTGATCACCGAAAAAACAAAGTAGTCATACTAAATACTCAGCAAGTGAAAATTTATAGCTGATTAATCGTTTATTTCAACAATAAAGACAGACTAAATTGCAGGTCGTAGTAGGTGCAAGGACGACCGGGCATTCGGTGCACTGCACTTTTTCGCAATCGGCGGCTCTATCCATGGCCAGGATGCGGTGACTCCCGCCGCACAGGAATGTGCCTGTTCGAGATTTCATGCCGAGAGCTTTTGCCCTGATCGCTGCTTTTTTCCGCCGCCCGTGCCTGTTGCTGGCCTGTTTGTCGTCGCTGCTGTTCAGTGGTTGCAGTCACCAGGACGGCAACGGCTTCTTCAATCAGATGCGTGAAGGGCAGCCGCAGGAGTTCCTGCAGACCAGCGTCGACCGCATGGCCACGTTGGCGATGCGCGACAACCTCAGCAGCCTCTATCGCTTGCAAGCCAAGCTGTACCTGCGCAACCCGGACGAGCTGCGCAAGTCAGGGTTTCTCAACATCCATGCTGCGGTGAAACAGGTGCGGATGGCCGTCGAGCAGCAACAGCCGCTGCCGGTGCTGGGTGGTCGCAAGGATCTGGCGGCGCTGAGCTATGCGATGAGCCCGGAGTTTCTTGGTGACCGCGTCGGCGCATTCATCTATGCGATCGGCAGCATGCTGGTCACCGCCCATGGCAATCGCACTGAGTTCTACATGACCGATGCGATCAACCCGACGTTCGTTCACAACGCTGCACGCAATATCGAAAAAGCCACGTGGATTTTGTCCCAGCGGCAGAACAAGGAAGGGCAGCCGCTGCTGTTTTCCAATGAGATCTCGGAGGAGGGCAGCAACCTGAGCTTCGCCACCGAATTCGGCAAAATCGTCGCGCGGCTGGACCTGATCACGCAGATGCTTGATGAGCGTTACCGGCGGATCGGCCTCAACTACGCGCAAAGTCTGCTCTTCCTGAATTTCCTGCCGGTGCAGTGAGTTCCACGAGAACCTGGGGAGTGCAGAGATCCAATGTGGGAGCGAGCCTGCTCGCGAACGCGGTGGATCAATCAACACTTCAGTGCCTGAAAGAGCGCATTCGCGAGCAGGCTCGCTCCCACATTGATCGAATAGTGAAGGTTGTTTTTGTATACAATCCGTCACCGCTATTGATCAAAATGGAGCCGCCCCCGTCATGACCGACCCCGCCAGCGCCGATTTCAGCCGCGTCGACCGCACCGCCCGTGCGGACAAACTGCCCTATGCCGCGTTGCTGGCGTTCGCCATGACCGGGTTCATCGCCATTCTCACCGAGACCCTGCCTGCCGGGCTGCTGCCGCAAATCGGTGCCGGGCTCAACGTCAGCGAAGTGTTCGCCGGGCAACTGGTGACGCTGTATGCACTGGGTTCGATTGTCGCGGCGATTCCGCTGACCGTCGCCACACGCGGCTGGCCTCGGCGCCGGGTTTTATTGATGACGGTCGGCGGGTTTCTGATATTCAACACCGTCACCACGTTCTCCAGCCATTACGGTCTGACCTTGGCTTCGCGCTTCCTCGCCGGGATGGCGGCGGGGCTGTCGTGGGGGATCATGGCCGGGTATGCGCGCGGCATTGTGCCGGTGCATCAACAGGGTCGAGCACTGGCGATTGCCATGCTTGGCACCCCGGTGGCGCTGTCACTGGGCACGCCGGCGGGGACGTGGCTGGGCAATCTGATCGGCTGGCGTGCGTCGTTCGGGATCATGTCGGCGCTGGCTCTGGTGCTGGCCGCGTGGATCGTGATCGCGGTGCCGGATCGTCCGGGGCAGGCCAGTGACGAGCGTCTGCCGCTGCTCGAATCGCTGCGCCTGCCGGGTGTGCGACCGGTGTTGTTCGTGGTGCTGACGTGGATGCTCGGGCACAACATTCTCTACACCTACATCGCGCCGTTTCTAATGCAGGCTGGACTGGCTGACCGGGTTGATCTGGTGTTGTTGGTGTTTGGCCTGTGTTCGCTGGGCGGGATCTGGATCATCGGTCTGCTGGTGGATCGCTGGTTGCGCTGGCTAACGCTGATCAGCCTTGCGGTGTTTGCGCTGACGGCATTGGTCTTGGCGCTGGCGGCGCCGTCACCGCTGGTCATTTATGCCTGCATGGCAGTGTGGGGCCTGTCGTTTGGTGGCTCGGCCACGTTGCTGCTGACCTCGGCGGCGGACTCGGCCGGTGAACATGTCGATGTGGTGCAAGCCATGCTCACCACGTCCTGGAACGTAGCGATTGCCGGCGGCGGCTTGTTTGGCGGGTTGTTGCTGGATCGGGCCGGGGCGATGTCGTTTCCGTGGGCGTTGCTGATTTTGTCGCTGATCGCGCTGGCCACAGTCTGGATCAACAAACACCACAGCTTCAAACCGGGTCGAAGGGTGCATTAACTCTGGAAAGCACCGCTTCACCCTGTGGGAGCGAGCTTGCTCGCGAAAGCGGTGGGTCATTCAATTTACCTGTCGACTGACACAACGCCTTCGCGAGCAAGCTCGCTCCCACAGGGATAATTGTGGTGAGTTCGATATGGCATAACGATAGACCGCATCGATATATGTGGTTATAAGAAAAATCGCTATGCTGCGGGCCAGATTTTTCCTGTCGTTTTTCTGGACGGTTTAATGGAATTGGCAAATTTCGGCCTGGTGATTGCCGGGCTGGTGGTGGGTTTTATTGTCGGCATGACCGGTGTCGGCGGTGGTTCGTTGATGACGCCGATCCTGCTGTGGTTCGGCATCAACCCGGCAACGGCGGTGGGCACTGACCTGCTGTACGCCGCCATTACCAAATCCAGTGGCGTCCTCGTCCATCGCAAAAACAAGAACATCGACTGGGCCATCACCGGTTGGCTGACCCTCGGCAGTGTGCCGGCGGTGGCCATGACCTTGTGGTTCCTCAGCACCCTGCACACCGCGCCGGACGCGATGAACGCCATCATCAAGCAGGCGCTGGGCTTCGTCCTGTTCGCCACGGCGCTGGCGATCTTCTTCAAGAAACGCTTGCTCGACTTCGCCCACAAACGCGCCGGCGGCAATTACAACCCGAGCGGTTCGCGCCTGAACGTGATGACTGTGATCACCGGTCTGATTCTCGGCACCATGGTCGCCCTGACCTCGATCGGCGCGGGCGCCCTGGGCACCGTTGCGCTGTTCATCCTCTATCCGCTACTGCCGACCCGCCGTCTGGTCGGCACAGAAATCGCCCACGCCGTGCCGCTGACCCTGGTTGCAGGCCTCGGCCACGCGAGCATGGGCAATATGGATTGGGGTGTGCTGGGCTTCTTGCTGGTCGGCTCGTTGCCGGGCATCTGGCTCGGCAGCCATCTGACCGGACGCATCTCCGATGAAGTGCTGCGCCCGTGCCTGGCGACGATGCTGGTGCTGATCGGCTACAAACTGGCGTTCTGATCCGGCCCCGCCAAATACGGTCTCATGTAGGAGTTGCCGCAGGCTGCGATCTCTTGATGTTGTTTTTAAAGATCAAAAGATCGCAGCCTGCGGCAGCTCCTACGGGGGTTCTTACCGGCGGATGGCGTATTTCATCACCGTCACCGGCAAACCGTCGTACACCAGCTCTTCAACCACTTCCCAACCCAGCCGTGCGTACAGCGACTGCGACGTGTCGGTGTACAGATACAACTCAGGCACACCCAGCGCCGCCGCTTCTGCAACCACTCGATTGACCAGTTGCGAAGCAATCCCGCGACCGCGTTCCTCAGCCTTCACATAAACGCCTGCCAGCCACGGCGTCAGGTTCGGTCGCAGCTTCAGATCGCTTTCGATCAGCAGCGCGCCGCCCAGCAAACGTGAACCCTCAAGCGCTACCACCACGCTGGGCACTGCGCCTTTGCCGCAGGATTCGCGCATGTGTTCGATACGGTCCTCGACGGTTTGCCCGGGGCGAAACTCGCCCCACTCCTTGAAGTTGAGCGTGGCCAGTTCTTCGATCAATTCGCGGTGATCGCACAGGTAATCGATGTGCATGCGGCTGAACTCCATTTCATGGGCAGAACTACCACCCTAATGCGGTCATAAAAGGTAATCAAATCCGCGTTGCGATCACCTCGGATATGTTGCGCAATGTCGCGCCTGTCCTAAGCTTCTGACTAGGCGGAAGATATTTGCCGGGTTGTCCCGGAACAATCGCCACGATGCGCAATCATTAGAGCGTGGATATCAAAAGGAGATGCGCATGCTCATCAGGTCATTGACCCTGACACTCTTGCTGGCGATTGCCGGCCCCTTGTTCGCCGCTGACAACGATTCGCCCATCGCCGGAGACATGGGCCGCGCCCGACCGCTGATCGTGATCGCACAAAGCACGGTCGACCCCGTGTGGGTAAGCCTGAAAAAGTCGCTGGAAGACCCCGCGAACAAAAAAGGCGTAGCCGACCGCAACATCAAGGTCTACACCATCCTCAACATGTCCGGCCAGCTCGACGGCAAGGACATGGGCCAGCAAGACACCATGGCGCTGCTGCGCTCGCTGAAACTGGGCGCCGGGGCGTATCCGAAAGTGTTCCTGGTGGGCAAGGACGGCGAGACCAAACTCTCGGCTTCGGGGGATGAAGCGAAGGCAGTGGATTTGAAGAAAATCTTCGACACCATCGATGCCATGCCGATGGCCGAGAAGGAAGCAGCCGCTGCGGCTCAGGTGCCGGTCGCTGCTACGCCGGAACCTGCCAAAGGCACGAAGAACGCGAAGCCGACCAAGCCTGCGAAACCGAGCAAGCCGCCGGAAATGCCGGATGATTGATCGCGCTGTCACTGAATAAAACGCGTCCCCTGTAGGAGTGAGCCTGCTCGCGATAGCGGTGTATCAGTCACCATCAGCGTTGACTGATACACCGCTATCGCGAGCAGGCTCACTCCTACATATTTGCGGACACCGAAGCCCTCACAGTAACCTGTCTACCCACGGCTATCGCCCTCATCAAGCAGGTAAACCAGCACACCTTTGGTATCACCTACGACCAATGGAGAATGCGTGGTCAACACGAACTGGCAATTGGGAAAGGTCGTGCTTAATTGCGCTATCAGACCGAGCTGCCATTGCGGATCCATGCGCAATTCCACATCGTCGATCAGAACAATGCCGTCGCCGTGCAGCGGGTTGTCCATCGATGGATTCATCATCGCCAGACGTCTGGCCATGTCACCCACCAACGCAATCATCGACTTTTCGCCAAGCGAGAGCTGAGTGACATTGAATGTCGCGCCATGCTTGTCGATAGCCATATGCAAGTGCGGTTTGCGTTGCACGCGCAGGTTAGTGAAATCCGGCATGAATGCGGTGAGGGCCGAACGAACGGCAGTCAATTGGCGATCGCGAGTGGAGGCTTTCACATTGGCCAGCGTTTTCCAGGCGTCGCTGTCAGTACCGAATTTTTCCGCCATTTCGGCCAGTGCGGTATCGGAAATCCCGTCTTCGTTTTCGCTGTCTTCGCGTTCGCGGAACCATTCGAAAAAACTGCCAAAATCGTCACCCCCGTGAAAACTGGTGTCGTAGCCGTCGAGTTGATCGAAGGCTTGTTTGCCGCTGATTTTCAGCGGGACTTCTAAAACGCAACGTTCGGCCGGGTAATAAGCGATCAGCGGGAGTGAGGCACTATCGTCGGCGGTGAGTTGAGTGCGGTAGTGGTCTGCAAGCAGTCTGACTTCGTTTAAATATCCACGGCCCGAAACAGCACCTTCTTGGCGACTTCGGGCAGCGCCCCATACGAACAATTCGTTTTCGGAACCGGCACCACTCTCAGCTGCGCGCGGATGTGAAACGTCGGTGATGCCAATCGAGAGGACAGCTCCTGAGGCGCCGTTGCGAATATCTTCATCGACAAGGTATTTGCCATTGCCTTTATTGGAGCGAATTTTTGCGATCAGCCAGCTCAGACAAATATTCAGGGATTTGAGAATGGTGGTTTTTCCGCTGCCGTTGTTTCCCACCAGCACCGTGATGTTCGAACGGTGTGTTGGGGTAGGGGCAAACTGAATATCCATGTCGCCAAAGTGTCCGACATCCGCAAGTTTCAAACTTTTGATTTCCATCACTGCGCCCTTCGAATGACTGTTTTTTGCCCGACGCCATCCTCGTCCAGAGATTGACTCGATGCAGTGTAGATACAACAAATTCATTCGCTAATACAAAGTCGTTGCAGCATGTGCCGGCCGAAATGTCTTACACAAAGCTCCTTCGGGTCTCGCGGATTTTTCCTGCAAGTCGCGGCGGCGGTGGTGAACTGGTGGGGTTGGGAGAGGAGGGATAGTCTTCTTGGGCCGCTGCAAAACACAGTGGTCGGATGTGGAAGTCCGGTGATTCCCGAGAGCGCGTTGCGCCTGTAAACACATGTTGGTGGTTTTTATGCCAACATTGTTTGCTTATGGCAGCGATGCGCAGGAGCACTCTCGAGTGCACCGGGTTCCTCGGGTTTCCCCGGACTTCCACCCCTGCGCAAAGCTGCCACCCTCTCGTGGAAGTGAGTTCGGCAGTTTTTTCTTTGAATGTCCCGAGGATTTACTAATGAAAAAACACACTCCAAGTCCCCCCGAATCCCCCATGGATTCAGGGTCCTTCGACGCCAACAACCCCCGCTTACGCAACCCCCGTCACCCCGATCCCATCAGCCACCTCTTCACCATCCTCCCCGATATCGATACGCCCACGCTGCTCTGCCACGCTTGCGAAACCCTCGCTTCATTGAACGTCCTGACCACCGACCTGGCCGCTGAACTGCAAGGTTCGCCGCGTAGCCTTGCCTTGTCGATTCAGCAGTTGGCCGTACTCGGCGAGTTGCTGGTCAACCGAGCGCTGGACAATCTCGATCCACCGGCGGCGACGCAACATTGAACAGGGAGGTTCAAACATGGCGCGATACATTCCGATTACCGGGATCGACTGCAAGATTCCTGCTCTGCTGATCGACCGCGAGGCGCCGGTGGATGTGCTGCATGGCACGGCGGCTTACCGTTTGCGCTGTGTGACGCAATTGATGGAGACACTGGCGCTCGGTGACGGCAAGGGCCACGACGCATTACTGCTGCAGGATTTCGCCCGGGTGATGGCGATCCCGTTGCGGGACAGTTGCGACTTGATGGATGTCATCGGCTGGAAGTTGCAGGCGCAGCTTTAAAGGCTGAAACGAAAAAGGGCGACCTCGAAAGGTCGCCCATTTTTATTGTCTGACGCGAAACTTTTAATCGGCGACAGCACTGAGAATCTTATGGGCGATCTTCACCCGTTCAGGAATCGGGAAGTTCTTGTTGGCCATGATCACGATGCCAACATCCTTGCTCGGTACAAACGCCACGTAAGTCCCGAAACCACCGGTAGAGCCGGTCTTATTGATCAGCACGCCATGCGGCTGCGGTTGCGGCGGGTTCAGCCACTGCACCTTGTGCGCCTCCATGGCCATTTCCGTCGAGTTGCCGGCGAGCAAATGCTCGAGACTGATCGGATAACGGTACATCTCCCAACCCAAACCTTGAGTCATATCGCCTACCGTGTAGTACCCGGTGTGGGTGTTGGCGATGGTTTTTTGCAGGGAGGCTTCCAGCGCTTCAGGTTTCAGGTTGGCCTGCACGTAACGCAGCATGTCCACCGCGCTGGTTTTCACCCCGTAGGCCTGCGAATCCAGGGCGCCGGGGGTGACGCGCACCGGTTTGCCGTTCTTGTCATAGCCCTGCGCATACAGGTCCATTTGCGCGGCCGGCACGCTGAGGTAGGTGTGCTGCAAACCGAGTTTAGGCAGCAGGGTTTGGGTCATCGCCTGATCAAACGGCTGGCCGAGGCTCTTCGCCGCCAGATAACCGAACAATCCAAGGCTTGGATTTGAATACTGGCGATGACTGCCTGCCGGATAAACCGGTTTCCACTGTTGGAAATAGCCGAGCATCTTGTCAGACGAATCCGCACTGTCCGGGAATTGCAGCGGCAAACCGCCGGCGCTGTAGGTGCCCAGTTGCAGCACGCTGATGTTATCGAAGGCGCTGCCTTTCAGCTCAGGCCAGAGCTGACTGGCCTTGGTCGACAGATCGAGTTTGCCCGTCGCCAGGGCGTAACCGGCGAGGGTGGCGGTGAAGGTTTTGCTCACCGAGCCGATTTCGAACAGGGTGTTTTCGCTGACTTTCTGCCCGGTGTCTTTACTGGCGACGCCGTAGTTAAAGTAATGCGCCTTGCCGTTGATGGTCAGTGCTACGGTCAGGCCGGGAACGTTCTGTTGCTGCATCACCGGCGTCACCGCTGCGTTGACCAGCGCTGACAGTTGCGCATCGTCGGGCACGGCGGCGAAGCAGGCACTGGTGCCGAAGAGCAGACCGAAAGCGGCGCAGGAAATGACTTTGCTCGATTGAATGGATGACATGAATGAACCACTCTCCATGAGTGTTGATGACGGTATCCCGCTACACTGCGGGCAATTTCTGTGTTTGGCGACTGATCAGCGCCGCCAATTTATTCAGCGCGACCCTAATCTACAAACGATGAAAACTCGCACGAGCCATTAGAAAAATTTGGGACTGGGCATGATTCGACCGCAATTGCCGCTCAACGCGCTGCGTGCCTTTGAAGCGTCCGCGCGTCATTTGAGTTTCACTCGCGCGGCCGTGGAGCTGTGCGTCACGCAAGCGGCTGTCAGCCATCAGGTGAAAAGCCTCGAGGCGCAACTCAACGTCACCCTGTTCAAACGCCTGCCCCGTGGGCTGATGCTGACCAGTGAGGGTGAAACCTTGCTGCCGGTGCTGAGCACCTCGTTCGATCACATCGCGCAGATTCTGGAACGCCTCGCTGGCGGACAGTACCGCGAAATGTTGACCGTTGGCGCGGTGGGTACGTTCGCCGTGGGTTGGTTGTTGCCGAGGCTGGCGGACTTCCGGACGAAACATCCGCTCATAGATTTGCGGCTGTCGACCAACAACAATCGCGTGGATGTCGCCGCTGAGGGTTTGGATTACGCCATTCGCTTCGGTGCCGGGGCGTGGCATGGCATTGAGGCGACGCGTTTGCTCGATGCGCCGCTGTCGGTGTTGTGCGTGCCGGAGATCGCTCGGCAATTGCAATCGCCGGGGGATTTGCTGCAACAAACGCTGCTGCGTTCCTATCGCACCGATGAATGGCCGGAATGGTTTCAGGCGGCCGGGTTGGCGACCCAGGCTGCGCCACCGCAAAGCATTGTGTTCGACTCGTCGCTGGCGATGATGGAAGCGGCGTTGCAGGGCAGTGGGGTGGCGTTGGCGCCACCAATGATGTTCGCCCGGCAACTGGCGGCGGAGGCGATTTGTCAGCCGTTTGCGATTGAGATTACGACGGGGAGTTACTGGTTGACGCGGTTGCAGTCGCGTCCCGAAACGGCGGCGATGACAGCGTTCAAGGAGTGGCTGTTACAGGCTTCCGTCTAGCGTAAACCCTGTGGGAGCGAGCTTGCTCGCGAAAGGGGCAGGTCAGTCAACATTACTGTTTATGACACACCGCATTCGCGAGCAAGCTCGCTCCCACAGGGGCAGTGGTGGATTGGAGATCAGGTTAGCGCACCAGACACGGCCGCTTGTTATCGAACTTCCACCCCGGAATCAGAAACTGCATCGCCACGCTGTCATCCCGCGCGCCGAGGCCCATGCCTTTATATAGCTCATGAGCCTTGGCCACCTGGTCCATGTCCAGCTCGACACCCAGCCCCGGTTTTTTCGGCACCTGCACCAGACCATCGACGATTTGCAGCGGCGCCTTGGTCAACCGCTGGCCGTCCTGCCAGATCCAGTGGGTGTCGATCGCGGTGATCTCGCCCGGTGCGGCGGCAGCGACATGGGTGAACATCGCCAGCGAGATATCGAAGTGGTTGTTGGAATGCGAACCCCAGGTCAGGCCCCACTCATGGCACATTTGCGCCACACGCACCGATCCCTGCATGGTCCAGAAATGCGGGTCGGCCAGCGGAATGTCCACCGACTGCAACTGGATCGCATGACCCATCTCACGCCAGTCAGTGGCGATCATGTTGGTGGCGGTTTTCAGCCCCGTGGCACGACGAAACTCGGCCATCACCTCTCGACCGGAATAACCGTTTTCCGCGCCGCACGGGTCTTCGGCGTAGGCGAGCACCTGATGCTGATCGCGGCACAGGCGAATGGCTTCTTTCAGTGACCACGCGCCGTTCGGATCGAGGGTGATGCGCGCATCAGGAAAGCGTTCGGCCAGCGCTGTGACCGCTTCGATTTCGGCATCGCCACTGAGAACGCCGCCCTTGAGTTTGAAGTCCTTGAAACCGTATTTCGCGTGGGCCGCTTCGGCGAGGCGCACCACGGCTTCGGCGGTCATGGCCTTCTCGTGACGCACGCGGAACCAGTCGTTGTCGGCGTCCGGTTCGCTGCGGTAGGCGAGGTCGGTTTCGCGCTGATCACCGACGTAAAACAGATAACCGAGCATCTTCACTTCGTCGCGTTGCTGACCTTCGCCAAGCAGTGCCGCCACCGGTACATCGAGATGCTGACCGAGCAGATCGAGCAGGGCGGCTTCAAGACCGGTGACCGCGTGAATGGTGATGCGCAGGTCAAAAGTCTGCAGGCCACGGCCACCGGCATCGCGGTCGGCGAAGGTCTGGCGCACTTGATTGAGGATCTTCTGATACGTGCCGATCGGGCTGCCGACCACCAGGCTGCGCGCGTCTTCCAGGGTCTGGCGAATACGCTCGCCACCGGGTACTTCACCGACGCCGGTGTGGCCGGCGTTGTCCTTGAGGATGACGATATTGCGGGTGAAAAAAGGCCCGTGGGCGCCGCTCAGATTGAGCAGCATGCCGTCGTGGCCGGCCACCGGGATGACTTGCATGTCGGTGATGATCGGGGCTTTGGCGGTGTCGTGTGCGGTCATGTTCTTATCCTTTTAATACGCAATCTTTAACAATGGACGTCAGGCGTGTTTCGGCGCGGTCTCGACCACGGCGATGTCGGCAGCAGGTTTCGGTGTGGTGCGCGCGAAGAAGACGATGATCGCGGCGATGATCGAGGTCGCGGCCAGCCCGTAGAGGCCGCCCTGAATCGAGCCGGTGTGTTCTTCGAGCAGGCCGAACGTGGTTGGCGCGACGAAGCCGCCAAGGTTGCCCACCGAGTTGATCAGCGCGATCACCGCTGCGGCGATGCGGGCATCCAGATAGGCCTGTGGGATCGGCCAGAACAGCGATGAGGCGGATTTGAACCCCAGCGCAGCAAAGCAGATCGCGACGAAAGCGAAGATCGGCCCGCCGGTGGTGGACATGAACATCCCCGCAGCGGCGATCAACAGGGCGGTGGCGACCCACGCCTGTTGGTGTTTCCACTTGGCCGAGAACGAGGCGAAGGCGTACATGCCGATGATCGACAGCAACCACGGAATCGAGTTGAACAGGCCGACCTGGAAGTCGCTCATCTCGCCCATTTTCTTGATGATGCTCGGCAGCCAGAAGGTTGCCGCGTAAATGGTCAACTGAATGAAGAAGTAGATCAGGCAGAACAGGATGATCTGGCGGTCCTTGAGCAGTTTGCCCATCGATGGCCGGATCGGCGTCGCGGCTTCGCGGGCCTTCTGTTCAGCATCGATGGCGTTGACCAATGCATCCTGTTCGGCGCGGGTCAGCCATTTCGCGTCGTGGGGTTTGGCGTCGAGCCAGAACCAGACGAACACGCACAGGCACACGGAAAACATCCCTTCAATGAAGTACATCCATTGCCAGCCGTGCATGCCCAGCCCGTTGATTTGCAGGAGCAGACCGGACAACGGGCCGGAGATCAACGAGGCCACGGCGGAGCCGCTGAGGAAGATCGCAATCGCCTTGCCGCGTTCGGCGCCGGGCAACCAGCGGGTGAAGTAGTAGATCACCCCGGGAAAGAACCCTGCCTCGGCCACGCCGAGCAAAAAGCGCAGTACATAGAAGTGGGTTTCGTTCTGGATGAAGGCCATGCCGGCGGCGACCAGACCCCAAGTGAACATGATGCGGGTCAGCCAGATGCGTGCGCCGACTTTCTGCAGCAGCATGTTGGAGGGGACTTCGAACAGCGCGTAACCGATGAAGAACAGGCCGGCGCCGAAGCCATAAGCGGCGGCACCAATACCGAGGTCATGTTCCATGTGAGTGCGGACGAAACCGATGTTCACTCGGTCAATGTAATTGACGATGAACATGATCACGAAAAGCGGCAGGACGTGGCGTTTCACTTTCGAGATGGCCGACGCGAGTGTCGAATCGACGCCCTCGTTCATCCCGGAGACGGAGGTTTTCACTTGTTTTTCTCCCACTGATTATTTTTATGCGGGGTAGGGCAGGTGTTGCGTTTTTGCTAGACATCATACAACTGAGAAATTTTGTCCGACAAGTAGGGTTGGCCGATTATTTTTCTCTGGGATGCCGGTTTTTTATGCTTTGTTGCGTTAATGATCAATGTTTGCTGGGTTTTTTAAGGCGTAGAACATCGCGTCACCCCCAGGGAAACACGGTTCTGTTTGTCAGGAATGTTTGAAGGTATTTCCGTTTATTTGAGTGTTGTCATACAAGTTGAGCCGCTAAACTCAATTTCGTCATCCCCGCAGGATGCTACGATCCACAAGCCCCCGATCACCGGAACCGATCATGCAAGAAGACCTCGACGCTCCCGCCCGTAAACGTGCGCACAACCTCGCCCATGACCTGGTGGAGAAGCTCACGCAAAGCATCCTGCTCGGTCAGCTGTCGCCCGGCGACAAGCTGCCGTCAGAGAATTCCATCGTTCAGGAACACGGGGTCAGCCGCACGGTGGTGCGCGAGGCGATTTCCAAGTTGCAGGCTTCCGGGCTGGTGGAGACGCGCCACGGCATCGGCACCTTTGTCATCGAGCGTGTTGCGGAGCAGGGCTTACGCCTGAATGTCGACACGGCGCTCGGTGTGCGCAGCATTCTCGAACTGCGTCTGGGCCTGGAAACCCAAGCGGCGGCGCTGGCGGCGCAGCGGCGCACGGAAGCGCAAGTGCTGCAGATGCGTCAGGCGCTGGATGACTATCAGCGGCTGCTCGACAACAACGACAGTTGCGTCGAAGCGGATCGGCGTTTTCATCTGCTGATCGCCGAGGCCACCGGCAATGTTTGCTTCAGCGAGATCATGCAGCACCTGGGCAGCGCGATGATTCCGCGTCATCGCCTCAATGCTGCTGAACGTGGCGCGGCGGATCTGAGCAAACTTGGGCAACTGGCCCATCTGGAACATGAGGCGATTCTGAATGCGATCAAGCGTCAGGATGCGGACGCCGCGCGCGCGGCCATGTGGCTGCATCTGACCAACAGCCGCGACCGGTTTTCCGCGCGGGGCTGATGGCCGTTGGTCTGTTCGGTAGCACGCCGTGCACAGGGCTGATTCCAAGTTGTACGGCCCGGGTATTCCGGACCTCCTGAGTGAGGTGCGTCATGGCTAACGATTTGCTGTTTCAGGGTGGCGTGCTGCCCACCGATTCGACCCGGCCGCTGCCCGGTACCGATGAACCGACACTGGCTGATCATGATTCTCCAATGGGGATGCCCCCGGGGCGCGATCCCTTGAGCGATGCCGACCGACCCAACGACTGGAAAGATCCGGGGGCGGATGAAGATGTGCCGCCGGCGGATGAGCCGACGCCTCTTTCCGATGATCGGCGCTGAATCCTGGTTGTTGTGCTGGATTTACCGTCCCCTTCGCGAGCAGGGAAGCGCGTCCCAATGTGGGAGCGAGCCTGGCGATGTTGCGGGAAGAGTCTGTTTTCGTAAGCTTCCCTCACCCCAGCCCTCTCCCGGAGGTAGAGGGGGCCGACCGAGATGTCTTGCGTTATATATCGACCTGAACAACCGAGTCGATTATGGACTCGGCCAAGTCCAGTTTTCTTGATCAGAAGAGTCGATTGTGGATTCACCGGCGTAATTTCAGGTCGGCGGATTTCTCCAATTTCCCCCAATCGGTCCCCTCTCCCTCTGGGAGAGGGCTAGGGTGAGGGCCTTCTCAGTCATCACGCAGATCCCGCATCAACAACCCAAACCGCAAATCCACCGCATCCGGAATCGGCAGATACACCGTGTGCCCATTCCCCGGTGCCACCTCGATCGCTTCTTCTTTAGCGTTCTGCAGCTCATGCAGATCAAAATGGAAATTGCCCTTCGGCGTCATCAACTCCAGATGATTACCCAAGGCAAAGCGGTTCTTCACCTTGACCTCTGCCAACCGCCCACGCCGCTCGCCGGTCAACTCGCCAACGAACTGCTGACGCTCCGACACCGAGCTGCCGTGCTGATAATTCTGGTACTCGTCATGTACATGCCGACGCAGAAATCCTTCGGTGTAGCCACGCTGTGCGAGTGATTCCAGATCGGTCATCAGGCTACGGTCAAATTCATGCCCGGCCACCGCATCATCAATCGCGCGGCGATACACCTGGGTGGTGCGCGCGCAATAGAAGTGCGATTTGGTCCGGCCTTCGATTTTCAGGGAATGCACGCCCATGCGCGTCAGGCGCTCGACATGCTGCACCGCGCGCAGGTCCTTGGCGTTCATGATGTAGGTGCCGTGTTCGTCCTCGAATGCTGGCATCAATTCATCGGGGCGATTGGCTTCCTGCAGCAGGAACACCTGATCGGTGGGCGTGCCCAGCCCCAGCGTTGGCTCTGGCTGGAAGGTCTGGACGATCTCGCCGAGGTGGTTTTCGGTGGCTTCTTGCGCTGAGTATTTCCAGCGACAAGCATTGGTGCAGGTGCCCTGATTGGCATCGCGCTTATTCATGTAACCCGACAACAGACAGCGCCCGGAATAGGCCATGCACAGCGCGCCGTGGACGAACACTTCCAGTTCCATGCCCGGCACCTGCTCACGGATTTCGCCGATTTCCTCTAGCGACAATTCTCGCGACAGGATGATCCGGCTCAAACCCATCTGCTGCCAGAACTCGACGCTCGCCCAGTTCACCGTATTGGCCTGCACTGACAGGTGAATCGGCATCTGCGGGAAATGTCGCCGCACGAGCATGATCAGTCCCGGGTCGGACATGATCAGCGCGTCGGGGGCCATGTCGATGACTGGTGCCAGATCTTTGAGGAAGGTCTTCAACTTGGCGTTGTGCGGCGCGATGTTGACCACCACGTAAAAGCGTTTGCCTTGCGCCTGCGCTTCACGAATACCCAGTGCCAGATTGGCGTGATCGAACTCGTTGTTGCGCACCCGCAGACTGTAACGCGGCTGGCCGGCGTAGACCGCATCGGCGCCGTAAGCGAAGGCGTAACGCATGTTTTTCAGGGTGCCAGCGGGGGCGAGCAGTTCGGGGGCGGCGAGGGTAGGGGTCATGGCGGTGTCGGTCGCAAAAGCGCGGCAGGGTAAGTCAGATGCGGCGAGGGTTTGTTGATCTGGATCTATGCTCCATGAATAAAGATGGCACTCGTGCAGGTCGCGGTTGACTAAGCATCGGGGCGTGCATGACGCCTGACTGACATGGATCGGACATGAACGAAAAAAGCCTTCAATTCAAATCCCTCACCGTGCTGCTGTTGCTGGTCACGGTGGCGTTTATCTGGATCCTCTTGCCGTTCTACGGTGCGGTGTTCTGGGCGGTAATTCTCGGCATTGTGTTTGCGCCGATGCAACGCCGGCTGCAGGCGAAATTCGGCTGGCAGCGCAACCTGACGTCCCTGTGTACCTTGTCGGTCTGCCTGGTGATCGCGATTCTGCCGGTGATCATCCTCAGTGTGCTGTTGGTGCAGGAAGGCGCAGCGGTCTACAAGAACATCGAAAGCGGCGAGCTGGACATCGCTGCGTATCTGGCGCAATTCAAGCACAGCCTGCCGCCGTACTTTCAGCACTTGCTCGACCGGTTTGGCATGGGCGAGCTAAACGGCTTGCGCGAGAAAATCGTCAAATCGGCGATGCAGGGCAGCCAGGTGCTGGCCAGTCAGGCGTTCAGTTTTGGCCAGGGCACATTCGAATTCGTGGTGAGTTTTTTCATCATGCTGTATCTGCTGTTTTTCTTTCTGCGTGACGGCGCCGAGCTGGCGCGCAAGGTGCGCACCGCTGTGCCACTGGAGGAAGGCCACAAGCGGCGCTTGCAGTTGAAGTTCAACCGTGTGGTACGGGCGACGGTGAAGGGCAATCTGGTAGTCGCGGTGACGCAGGGCGCATTGGGCGGGGCGATTTTCTGGTTTCTCGACATCCCCAGCGCGCTGCTGTGGGCGGTGTTGATGGGGTTTTTGTCGTTGCTGCCAGCGGTCGGTGCGGGGATTGTCTGGGCGCCGGTGGCGGTGTATTTCCTGCTCAGCGGGATGATCTGGCAAGGCGTGGTGCTGGGCTTGTTCGGGGTATTCGTGATCGGTTTGGTGGACAACGTGCTGCGGCCGATTCTGGTGGGCAAGGACACTAAAATGCCCGATTACATGATTCTGATCTCGACCCTTGGCGGCCTCGCAGTCTTCGGTCTCAACGGCTTTGTGATCGGGCCGCTGATCGCGGCATTGTTCATGTCGAGCTGGGCGCTGTTCGCCGAGACCAAGCCCAAAGTGCAACTGCCTTAAGCGTGAAACGGCTCGCTGACAAGCTTCTGCGACAGTGCCTGCGCAGCGGGCAAGGAAGTCAGCGGGCCACTGATCGCTTCGCCGTCGCGCATCAGATACCAGCAGGCAAGCAGGCCCGTGGCCCTGAGCGAAGCGGGGACGGCGCTGCCGATAACGGACATGATTTGAACCTGAGCCATGACGAGTACCTCCATCTATCAATGGAGCTACCTTAAAGATTCGCCGGTTCTACGGACAATCAACGCTTTCGATAGTGGTCATTGATGCCGTTGAGGCTTCAGTCGACCACTTGATCAAGCATGTGCATGACTTCACGCTCGTTGAGCAAACCTTTGTGCACGAGGTTTTCCGCCAGCAGCGAAAGGAACTTGGCGCAACGATGGCCTTCCAGGTGCTTGAGCTCGGTCAGCGCGCTGTACACCTTGCTGGAGGTGCACAGGCCGACGATGCGGTGCGGGTTTTGTGTTGGCATACAGTCGTCCTTGTTGTTATCAACCTGTTGTTTACGGACGGATTCAGATTGCGGCTCCGTCATGACAAATAAATGACCGTTTTATGGAAAAGTACATAACGGTCAATCAATCATGCCGACTTTAGCCGGTGAAACTGTCCTCACAGCGACCTTGGCGAGATTTTTTCAGACGCTGGCCGACCAACGGTCATAAAAAAGCCCCGCTATAAAAGCAGGGCTTTGTGTTTCGGTTACCAGCGTGGGCCGCCGTAGTAGTGCGGACGACCGTAGTAGCCGCGCGGCGGGCCGTAATACACCGGGGCCGGTTGCACGTAGACCGGTTGTTGAACATACACCGGCGCGGGCTGGTAGTAGACCGGTGGCGGTGGCTGCTGCACATAGACCGGTGGCGGGGCGTACACCGGCGCCTGTTGCACATAAACCGGACGATCCTGGTTGATAAGCGCCGAACCGATGATGGCCGAGCCGACGATTGCGCCAAACACCGCCGGACCCTGCCAGCCACCGCCGTGGGCTTCTGCTTGCCCTGTGACAGCAAAAGCACCGATCAGCAGGGCGACGATAGGGAGTTTACGAATCATGATAATTCCTCGGTTCTTCGACCCGGCATCGGGGCCTGCACCAGGCCCACAGTTGTCACGGGGATACTTCTAAGACAGCGAATTTTGGAAAATCAGCACAGCCACTGGGTAAATTTTGTGTAAGGTCTGTACCGGTTTATTTACCGGGCTGTGTGATGGCCGCGGAAGACGTTTAAAACAGGCCTCTATGATCGTTCAGAAGCCGATGGGCTGGCTAATCCCGTTTATCCGAAAGTGCGTTTGAAGGAGAAGTTTCATGCAGATGAACCCGAACAAAGACACCCAACTGTGCATGTCCCTGTCCGGGCGCCCGGGGAACTTCGGTCTGCGTTTTCATAACCATTTGTATGAGCAGTTGGGCCTGAACTTCTACTACAAGGCGTTCAGCAGCCAGGACCTGACCGGCGCAGTCGGCGGCATTCGCGCCTTGAGTATCCGTGGTTGCGGCGTGTCGATGCCGTTCAAGGAAGCGTGCATTGCGCTGGTCGATGAACTGGATGCGTCGGCGGCAGCGATCCAGTCGATTAACACCATCGTCAACACCCACGGCCATCTCAAGGCTTACAACACTGATTACATCGCTGTGGCGCAGTTACTGGAAACCCACGCGGTGCCCAAGGAATCGACCTTTGCTTTGCGAGGCAGTGGCGGCATGGCCAAAGCGGTGGCCAGCGCCCTGCGTGACGGTGGTTACAAAAACGGCTTGATCGTCGCCCGCAACGAACGCGCCGGGCGTGCATTGGCGGATTCGCTGGGCTATCGCTGGCAGGCTGAACTGGGCGATGAACGCCCGCAGATGCTGATCAATGTGACGCCAGTGGGCATGGACGGCGGGCCGGAGGCGGGGCAGTTGGCGTTTGAACCGGAGGCGATCAAGGCTGCAGATACGGTGTTTGATGTGGTCGCGATCCCGTCGGAGACGCCGCTGATTGTGCGCGGTCGAGCAGAGGGCAAGCGGGTGATCACCGGACTTGAGGTGATTGCGATTCAGGCGCTGGAGCAGTTTGTGCTGTATACCGGCGTGCGGCCGACTGAAGAGCAGTTTGCGGCGGCGGTGGCGTTTGCCCGGAGCTGATTGAGTATTGTGGTGGCTGGGCGGGCCTCTTCGCGAGCAGGCTCGCTCCCACAGTTGAATTTTTGTCATACACAAGTTGTGTGTTCGCTGTAGATCCCCTGTGGGAGCGAGCTTGCTCGCGAAGGAGGCGACGCGGTTTCACGCCGGCCATCAATGCCTATACTGCCTCCTCAGCAAGCCCAGACTTGCCCACCATAAAAACCGTGACCGAGGCTCCTATGCATCCGCCTATCCTCAACCTGCATCAGGTCGAACTCGAACCCCTGCCCGAAGCCCTGGCCCCGGAAGGCGAAACCGCCGGGCGCTATCAACAGCGCATGGCGCGGATTGGCCAGCAATTGGGGTCGCAAAAACTCGGTTATCGCCTGTATGCCTTGCCACCGGGCATGCGTGGCAGCCCGTTTCACAGCCATCGGGTCAACGAAGAGATGTTTTACGTGGTGGCCGGGGAGGGTGAGGTGCGTCTGGGCGCCGAGCGTTTCCCGATCCGCGAAGGCGACGTGATCGCTTGCCCGCCGGGTGGGCCGGAGAAGGCGCATCAGATCATCAATACCAGCTCGGGCGAATTGCGCTATCTGGCGGTGAGCACCCAGCAGCAGCCCGATATTTGCGAATACCCGGATTCGAACAAGTACGTGGTGATGGATAACTTCAAGTTGGATGCCGAGGGCAATGCCTCAGGCTTTGTCGCGGTGGCACGGCAGGCGGATGGCGTGGATTACTGGGACGGTGAATAACACGCAGATCCCTTGTAGGAGTGAGCCTGCTCGCGATAGCGGTGTGTCATCCAAAAATGATGTGACTGATACACCGCTATCGCGAGCAGGCTCACTCCTACATTGGTTTTGTGTGGTTATTCGAGGCGGGCCAGGCGTTCTTCCAGCGCGGCGATTCGCGCTTCTAGCTCTTCGATACGCTCAACCGAAACGCCACTGCTTGCACCGCGATCCTGCGGACTCTGCCGCGCTGCCATAATTGCCTCGCTATCCGCCGGATCACCCAGCGCATGGGTATAACGGTCTTCGCGCTGCCCGGCCTGACGCGGAATCAACACCGCCAGCCCCCGCGCAATCAAGCGCTCAAGCTGATGCACCACCTGTTCGGCGTCTTCGAAATCATGCATGCGCCCGCTGCGGGTCAGCAGCTCATTGACGGTTTGCGGGCCGCGCAGAAACATCAGTCCGCTAAGAATCACCTGCGCTGGCACCAGTTCCAGCGCCTTGTCGACTTTGTGCTCCCAGCGGTCGGCGCGGCTGCCCATCACCAGTTTGGCGAAACCGCGACCTTCCAGCGCCCGCAAACTCTGGCCGACCTGACCCTGAGTCAGGTTCATCACCGGTTCGCGGCTGGTTTTCTGATTACACGCCGTGACCAGCGCATTAAGGGTCAGCGGGTAGGTTTCCGGGCTGGTCGCCTGTTTCTCGATCAGCGAACCAAGGATGCGGATTTCCGTGGCATTGAGCCGTGGTTCGTCGAAGCTGGATTCTGTCTCTGTGGTCATCGCGCGTTCCCTCTGCAGTCGAAGGCGCCTAGCCTAATCCTTGCCAAACAAAAGGCAAGCCGTGTGGTCATCAAGCATGGCTATAATCGCCTCCTGTTCCACCCAGCCACCACACGAGACTGCCATGACCATTTCCCTGTACGCCGCATCCGTCCCGGTTTTTCAACAAATGCTCAACGCGCTGAGCGATGTCCTGAAAAAGGCTGAAGCCCACGCCACCGAGAAAAACATCGACCCGAACGCCTTCCTGCAGGCGCGCCTGTACCCGGACATGTTCCCGCTGACCCGCCAGGTGCAGATCGCCGTGGACTTCGCCAAAGGCGTTTCCTCGCGTCTGGCTGAAGTCGAAGTGCCTAAGTACGACGATACCGAAACCACCTTCGCCGAGCTGCAAGCCCTGATCGCCAAGGTTCTGGCCTACATCGGCGAGATCAAGCCGGAGCAGATCGATGGCAAGGAAGGGATCGAAATCGTTACTCGTCCGGGTACGCCGAAAGAGAAGCGCTTCAGCGGTCAGGCTTACCTGCTGACTTACGGTCTGCCGCAGTTCTTCTTCCACGTCACTACCACTTATGCGCTGCTGCGTCATAACGGGGTTGAAGTGGGCAAGCGCGATTACATGGGCGCGTTCTAAACCGCCAGAAGCCCCTCATCGGAACGCCGCCCGCCTAGCCCTCTCCCGGAGGGAGAGGGGACTGACTGAGTTGTTTGTTCGAATTACACCGACCTGAACTATCAAGTCGAACTCAGGTTTTGAACAGCACACAAATCAGCTCCCTTTCCCCCTCGCCCCCTTGGGGGAGAGGGTTGGGGTGAGGGGGAAAAGATCTCAGCCACAAAAAAGCCCGCCAAGGTTCACACCGTGGCGGGCTTTTCATTACAGCGTCTGTTACGCCGTACGTTGGGCTTTTGCTTCCTCACCCAGGCACGCCGCAGCGGTAAACAGCACATCAGTCGACGAGTTCAGCGCCGTCTCTGCCGAATCCTGCAACACGCCAATAATGAAACCGACCGCCACCACCTGCATGGCAATCTCGCTCGGAATCCCGAACAGGCTGCACGCCAACGGAATCAGCAACAGCGATCCACCCGCCACACCCGACGCGCCACACGCGCAAATGGCGGCGACAACGCTGAGCAGAATCGCCGTTGGAATATCCACGGCAATACCCAATGTGTGCACGGCCGCCAGGCTCAGCACCGTAATGGTGATCGCTGCACCGGCCATGTTAATGGTCGCGCCCAGCGGAATCGACACCGAATAGGTGTCTTCATGCAGACCCAGACGCTTGCTCAATTCCAGATTGACCGGAATGTTTGCCGCCGAGCTGCGGGTGAAGAATGCGGTGATGCCACTTTCACGCAGGCATTTGAGAGTCAGCGGATACGGGTTGCGACGCAGTTTCCAGAACACGATCAGCGGGTTCATCACCAGCGCCACGAACAGCATGCAGCCGAGCAGCACGGCCAGCAGGTGCGCATAACCGATCAATGCGCCGAAACCGGAGGTGGCCAGCGTCGAAGCCACCAGACCGAAAATGCCCAGCGGGGCGAAGCGAATCACCACGCGCACGATCACCGTCACGCCATTGGACAGATCACCCAGCACTTCACGGGTGGTGTCGCCGGCATGGCGAATTGCGATGCCCATGCCGATCGCCCACGCCAGAATACCGATGAAGTTGGCGTTCATCAGTGCGCTGACCGGGTTGTCGACCACGCTCAACAGCAGGCTTTGCAGCACTTCGCCGATACCGCCCGGCGCCGTCACCGAAACGTTGTCGGTCGACAGCACAAGGTGCGACGGGAACGCCATGCTCGCGACCACGGCCACGACCGCCGCCGCAAAAGTGCCCAGCAGATAGAGGAACAGAATTGGGCGGATATGAGTTTCCTGGCCGTGCTTGTGGTTGGCAATCGAGGCCATCACCAGCACGAACACCAGAATCGGTGCGACGGCCTTTAACGCCGATACAAACACTTTGCCGATGAACGCCGTGCCTTTCGCCGCTTCCGGGGCGAACATCGCCAGGGCGATACCGGCGATCAGGCCGATGACGATCTGCGTGACCAGGCTGAGGTTTTTCAGGCGTTGCAGTAGAGAAGGGGATGAAGCGGTCATAGCGGCATCTCTGATTTTTTATAGGGTGCAAGGTTGCGTAAAGCGATGGCAAAGCAGGGGCAGACCACCGCCACGAACCGAAAGTGTTGACGCGACATCAACGCCAATAAACCGGTCGTTGAGCAGGTTGTACGTTTTTCAGGGCGCGGACTTTATCACAGCGTAGGCCTTATCCTTCAGGCATGTGACGATCTGCCACCGGATCAGGCAACAAAGTCGGCAGGTTTGTGCAAGTCAGCCCGGACACACTCTGTTAAGATTGCGCATCCTTATTTTCAAATTTCGCCAGCGGGCCTTCGGGTCAACGCTGGTGTCGTCGTTTTGCTGGAGTTGCGCATGCTGTTGCCCATTCTTCTGTTGTCCGCCGCCGGGTTCACGGTGCTGACCACGGAATTCGTCATCGTCGGCCTGTTGCCGGCGATTGCCCGAGACCTCGAAGTCACCATCCCGCAGGCCGGGTTGCTGGTGACTTTATTCGCTTTTACCGTGGCGATGTTCGGGCCTTTCCTGACCGCGTATTTCGCCCGCTTTGAGCGGCGCAAGCTGTTTATCAGCATCCTGATCATGTTTGGTCTGGCCAATACCGTGGCGGCGCTGGCGCCGAATATCTGGGTGATGGCGATTGCTCGGTTGATCCCGGCGCTCGGTCTGCCGGTGTTCTGGGCCTTGGCCAGTGAGACCGCAGTGGACATCGTTGGCCCGGATTTCGCCGGTCGCGCGATCGCCAAGATCGGTTTCGGCATTGTCTGCGCCACGGTGTTCGGCATCCCGGTTGGCACGCTGATTTCCGATGCGTTCGGCTGGCGCAGCGCCTTTGGCATTCTGGCGGTGATCGCTTTTGCCAAAGCCTTGTTGCTGTTTGTTTATCTGCCGAAAACCAGCCTGCACCAACATCAGGTCAGCTTCCGCTCGCAGTTCAAGATTCTGCGCAGCCCGTTGATGATCGGCCACATCTTCCTGTCGATCCTGGTGTTCAGCGGCATGTTTACCGCTTACACGTATCTGGCCGACATTCTTGAGCGCCTCGCCGGGTTCAACGGCACCGTGGTCGGTTGGTGCCTGATGGCTTTTGGTGCGGTCGGGCTGATCGGCAACTCCCTGGGCGGTCGTGCGGTGGATCGCCATCCGCTGGGCGCGTCGGTGTTGTTCTGTGCGTTCATGATTGCCGGCATGGTCTCGCTGGTACCGAACATTCATTCGCCGCTGGGGCTGGCGGTGGCGATGGGGATCTGGGGCGTGACTCAGGCTGCGTTGTTCCTGGTCAGCCATGTGCGCCTGATGAAAGCCGCGCCGGAAGCGCCAGCGTTTGCTGCTTCGTTGAATATCGCCGGGGCCAATCTGGGGATCGGCCTGGGTGCCATCGTCGGTGGCCGGGTGATCGACAGCGCGGGTCTGGGCTTCCTCGGGTTTGCCGCCGCCGGGTTCATTTTGCTGTCGGTGTTCCTCGCCATGGTGCTGATGACGCTCAAGCCGCGCGAGATGTGCGCCGAGGCCTCATAACGCGGTAAACAGCTCGCGTCGGGCACCTTCGGTAATCGCAACGATGCCGGGGTGCTTGACCTTGCGCTCTACCGAAATGGCATAGAACGACTCGGTAACTGCGTCGGTCTGGCCAATCAGCTCGACGCCGCACTGGCGCTTCACTTCATCGGCAATCACGCTCGGACCGATAAAAATCCCGCTGCCGGATTGGCCGAAAGCCTGCATCAACGCACTGTCATCAAACTCGCCGACGATTTGCGGCTGGATCTGCTGCTCGGCAAACCAGCGCTGCAAGCGGCTGCGCACCACGGTTTCCGGTCCGGGAATCAACAGTGGCGCACCGTGCAGGCTACGCGGGAAATCCTGACCGTATCTGGCTGCCAGTTCCGGGGTGGCGAAGAAACTGATTCCGCACTCGCCGAGCTTCTGACTGTAGCCCTTGATGTCGAGGTGCGAGGGCATCGGGCTGTCGGAAATCACCAGGTCGAGGCGCTGGATCGCCAGATCGGCGAGCAAACGTTCGAGTTTGTCTTCGCGACAGGTAATGCGCAGAGGCTCGTTCAGCTCCATGGTTGGCGCGATCAGGCGATAGACAATGGATTTAGGCACCACGTCAGCCACGCCGACGCGGAACAGGATCTGTTGCTCGTGGGGCTGGGCGCGCAGCATCAGTTCCAGCTCGCCGCCGAGCTGGAACATCTGCTCGGCGTAGGGCAGGGCTTGTCGCCCGGCTTCGGTCAATTCGAGTTGCCGGCCGACGCGTCTGAATAACTCGATGCCATACGTCTGTTCGAGCAGTGATATCTGCCCGCTGATGGTCTGTGGCGTCAGGTTCAGTTGCTCGCAGGCGCGCACGATGCTGCCGGTCTTGGCTACGACCCAGAAGTAATGCAGTTGTCGGTAATTGAGCATGACGTTCTACAGTTCGTGAAAACCGAAGTATAGCCAATAAAAATACGAATTTTCCTGAAGTGTTTGTCTCCCTAGAATGCCCAGCCATCGACGGCCGGTCTGTGAGCCTGTCTGTTCATTCGAAGGAAACCTTATGAAATACACAATCCCGGCATTGATGTTTACGTCTTTACTGCTTATGGCCGGTTGCGATCAGGCCGAGAAAAGCGCCCAGCAACTGATGGGCAAAGCGGCCGAAAGCGCCAAGCAAGCGATTGACGACACCCATAAAGCCGCTGAGCAGGCACTCAGTGATGCCACCGGCGGGTTGATCGAGAAGAAAGAAACTCCGGAAAAAGATGCGGAAAAATCCGAATCTTCCTCCAAGACCATCTAATTCGTCTTACACAGAGTCAGGACTGACCCATGGAATATCTGTTACAGCTCGCCGCCAGCCCCACCGCTTGGGTTGCTTTGGCCACACTGGTGGTGATGGAAATCGTGCTCGGCATCGATAACCTGATCTTTATCTCGATCCTGACCAACAAATTGCCCAAGCAGTACCAGCAGAAAGCACGCCGTATCGGTATCGGCATGGCGTTGATCCTGCGTCTGGCACTGTTGAGCACCATCGCCTTCATCGTGCAGTTGACCGCACCTGTGATCGAGATCCTGGGCCAGGCGTTCTCCTGGAAGGACATGATCCTGATCGCCGGTGGTCTGTTCCTGGTCTGGAAGGCTACGACCGAGATCCATCACAGCATGGACCCGGCGCCGGAAGATCCGAAGTCGGCGACCTCGACAGTCACTTTGGGTTTCGCCGCGGCTATCGGCCAGATCCTGATGCTCGACATGGTGTTCTCGATCGACAGCATCATCACTGCGGTCGGCATGACCGAACACTTGCCGATCATGATCATCGCGGTGGTGGTGTCGGTGCTGGTGATGCTGTTTGCTGCTGAACCGCTGGCCAAGTTCATCAACGACAACCCGACGGTGGTGATGCTGGCTCTGGGCTTCCTGATCATGATCGGCATGACGCTGATCGCCGAAGGCTTCGGCGCCCATGTACCGAAAGGTTATGTGTATGCGGCCATGGCGTTCTCGGCTTCGATTGAAGTGCTGAACATGATGTCGCGCCGGGCGAAGCAGAAGAAGCTGGCTGAGCAGGTGTAACCGCTGAAAGTGAAAAGCCGCCTGAACTCTTTGAGGTCAGGCGGCTTTTTTTCGATTCGAGATTTTCAGTGTGGGATAGAGCCAGCCCCTCACCCCAGCCCTCTCCCGAGGGAGAGGGAGCCGATCTGCGTGGTTTTTAAACCTGAGTTCGGCTCGATATCTCAGGTCGATGTACTTCTGAATAGCGACTCGGTCAGTCCCCTCTCCCTCTGGGAGAGGGCTAGGCGGGCGGCGTTCCGATGAGGGGCTTTTGCCTTTGCCGTTCAACCCTCAGTGCGCAGTCGCGTGACGCACTCGGTGTTCCTCGGCTTTCTCAACCGCAGCAGGCTGAACCGGATGGTGATGATGGCGCCGCGAAACCCGCAGCACCCCCCACAACATGGCAGCGGCCACGGCCAGCCAGCCGGCAATCAACATCACAATGGTCATGGTCAGGCTCATCAGTGCCTCCTCTTCGCCCTGCATCGGGCCCACACTTTTTCAATTCGCTCTGTTTCAGTGACAGTCTAGACAATGGGGTGTTGCAGACTATTGACCAAAGGTCGATTGCGACCAATCACTTTGCTCTATGCAATCGATGGGTCTGCCGCTTAAGGCTATACCGCAGCCGGGCGCGGCCCTATGATCGCAAGCGTTGCCGGAACACGATGACCGGCGTCTGAACAGAGAGTGATGATGGTGCAGGTATTTTCTCGAATTCGTGCGGCGCTACTGGTGGCAGGTTGTGCGGCCGTGTTGGCCGGATGTGCAGGTACTGTGGCGCCTGAGGTCAAGCGTCTGCCGGAGCGGGTCGAACTCAGTGGCACGTTCTATCGCGGCGAAGCCAATCAGAGTGGGCCGCAAGTGTTGGCCAGCCTGTTGTCGCAGCAGGGCATCGTGATCACCCCGGGCTTGCTCGAGAAACCTCTGCACTTGCCGGGTGCCGAAGACAAATTGCAGCAGAACCTGCAAAACCTCGCCCGCGAGTACGGCATGGTGGTTTACCCGCTGGACAGCAACCTGCCCGCACTGTTGACCCAGGTGGCGGCAGGCTATCCGGTGATGGTGCGCTTCAGCGAGGGGGCGGCATTCTGGGCCGAGCCGCGTTACGCGATCCTGTCCGGCTACGACCGCAACAAACAGAAGGTCTTGCTGCGTGCCGGCATGAACCGTCGCGAACTGATGAGTTTCAGCTCCTTTGAGTCGGCACTGGAGAAATCCGGTGGCTGGGCCGTGCTGATCCAGAAACCGTCGCAGATCCCGGCAGCCGTTGACCGTCAGCGCTGGCTCAAAGCGGCCGATGAACTGGCCCAGGCCGGTCAGGAAAACGAAGCGGCGCAGGCGCGCAAGGCGCTGGCAGCCCACTGAGTTCCGTTCGTCATTTGCCGGGCACGACTGCGCCCGGCAAGCCTCCTACGAATAGAACCCGTTTTCTGCGGGTGACTCAGGAGGCGAACATGGCAGATTCCCCATCCCCGAAAGGGCCGCATTCGACCGAGCATTCGTCGGGTCATGATCTGGGTTTCGACCCCGATTCGCCGGACCTTGATGATCCGCAAGTCGATCCGGTTGGCCCGGCCAAGGCGCCGAAAGACGTGAAACCCGGTGAAGACGACAAGACGCCGGCCAAACCTTATGACCCGTTAGCCAATCTGAAACCTTGATGTGAGGTGCGTATGAGTACTGACTCAAGCTTCGATGAGCAAAAACCGGACAGCGTGCCCACGACGCCGGAGCCGGAGATTGATCCGGTGCTGAATCCGGACAGCCCGCTGCGCGATCCGATGGCCCGGCCTAATGTCATGACGCCGGAACCTTCGCGGGATCCAAGTGCAGGCGATGGCATTCCTGATGACGACAAGATGCCGCTGCCCAATGACTGAAATGCAGGAATGCAGGCGAAAAAAAGCCCCGAGGATTCGGGGCTTTTTCTTGCGGGCGCGGGTTACTTGGACGCTTCAACCACACCGCTCTGGCGTGACTTAAGGTTTTTCTCGGCCTTGTATTGTTGCGCCACCGCAGGAACGTTGGCGCTCTTGCCGGTTTCCACCCAGCTGCGAATACGGCTGGCATCGGCAAAGTGGGTGTATTTGCCGAAGGCATCGAGAATCACCAGCGCGACCGGGCGGTTAGCCATTTTCGTTACCAGAACCAGGCAATGACCGGCAGGGTTGGTGAAGCCGGTCTTGGTGATCTTGATGTCCCAGTCGGCCTTGTTCACCAGGTGATCGGTATTGCGGAAACCCAGGGTGTAGTTGGGTTTGCGGAAAGACACGGTCTTTTCCTTGGTGGTGGTGAGTTCGCTGAGGAGCGGGTACTTATGCGCGGCCACCAGCAGCTTGCTCAGGTCGCGGGCGGTGGAAACGTTACGTTCCGACAGGCCTGTCGGTTCGACAAAGTGCGTACTGGTCATGCCCAGTGCCTTGGCTTTCGCGTTCATGGCCGCGATAAAGGCCGCATAACCTCCCGGATAGTGGTGAGCGAGGCTGGCGGCCGCGCGGTTCTCCGAAGACATCAAGGCGATCAGCAGCATCTCGCGACGCGGCAGCTCACTCTTGAGTTTGACTCGGGAGAACACACCCCTCATTTCCGGTGTGTTGCTGATATCGACATTGATCCATTCGTCCATGTTCTGCCGGGCTTCAACCACTACCAATCCAGTCATGAGCTTGCTGACAGAGGCGATCGGCACGATCACGTCAGGGTTGCTGGAGTAGATGACTTTGTTGGTCTGCATATCCATGAGCAGTGCGCTGCCGGAGGCGATCTTCAGGCTCGAAGCGTCACGTGGGGCAGCGGTGGTTTCCGCAGCGTTGATCGTTGGCGTGATGAATGTGCCTGTAAAAGCAAAAAACAGGCTCAGAATCGAAAGACGAATTTTCACGCGGGCGAACTCATAAAGGTTGGATATTCCGTTAGTTTGTAACGGGTTATTTCTTCAAAGCGTCGCATTCTAGGAGTATGGCTGAAGATCTGTCGATGGTTGTTTGAATGACCTGAAAAACTCGTGAAAAGGCCTGTAAAAAGAGGGGTTTCCGGCGAACGGTTACAGTTTTTTCTCAGGCATGAAAAAACCCGCACAAGGCGGGTTTTTCTTATTGCTGAAAGTACCGATCAGGCGTGCAGTGTTTCTGCCGCATAAAGGGTGTTTTCCAGCAGGCAGGCGCGGGTCATCGGACCTACGCCACCCGGCACTGGAGTGATCCAGCCAGCGCGGGGCAGGGCGGTTTCGTAGACGACGTCGCCGACCAGTTTGCCGTCGTCCTGACGGTTGATGCCGACGTCGATCACGATCGCGCCTTCCTTGATCCACTCGCCTTTGACCAGGCCCGGCTTGCCGGCGGCCACCACCACCAGATCAGCACGACCAACGTGGCCGGCCAGATCCTTGGTGAAGCGGTGGGTCACGGTCACGGTGCAGCCGGCCAACAACAACTCCATCGCCATCGGGCGACCGACGATGTTGGAGGCGCCGACGACCACTGCGTCCATGCCATAAAGGTCGGCGCCAGTGCTTTCCAGCAGCGTCATGATGCCTTTAGGTGTGCAGGGACGCAGCAGCGGAATGCGCTGGGCCAGGCGGCCGACGTTATAAGGATGGAAGCCGTCGACGTCTTTGTCCGGGCGAATGCGCTCCAGCAATTTGGAGGCATCCAGGTGCTCGGGCAGCGGCAGCTGAAGCAGGATGCCGTCGATTGCAGGGTCGTCGTTGAGGCGATCGATCAGATCGGTCAACGCGTCTTGCGTGGTGTCGGAGGGCAGGTCGTAGGCTTGAGAGAGGAAGCCAACCTCTTCACAGTCTTTACGCTTGTGCGAGACATAAACCTGAGAGGCAGGATCGCTGCCGACCAGGATCACCGCGAGGCCGGGAGTGCGCAGGCCTTGCTGGCGACGCTCGGCAACTCGTTGGGCGATCTGCTGGCGCAGGCTGGCGGCGATCGATTTGCCGTCGATTAGTTGTGCAGTCATTGCGCGTGATTAACCATCGAGAGGGGAAAAAATGAGAACGCATTCTCGCATGTCGAGCGGTGAGGGCAAAGGCGCTTGGTCAGCAAATTCCTCTAACTCCTTTAATTAAATGAATTTTTTTCAAAAAGGATTTGACGACCTTCGGAGCGCTCTATACTATTCGTCGCACTTGTCGGGCACAGCCTAGCACTGGTTAAGAAGGTGAAGCGGAATCAAGGTTCTGCGACACTGGAAAGCACTTAGTTTGTAGTCCTTTAAGAGTACAGATTAATAAGGCGCCCGTAGCTCAGCTGGATAGAGCATCCGCCTTCTAAGCGGATGGTCGCAGGTTCGAGTCCTGCCGGGTGCGCCATTAGGCAGCTTTGGCACAAGTAACGCGATATGGTGGGCGTAGCTCAGTTGGTAGAGCACGGGATTGTGACTCCCGTTGTCGTGGGTTCGATCCCCATCGTCCACCCCATATTTCGAAAGGCGCCAGATGTAACAGTCTGGCGCCTTTGCTTTAAAAGCTTCATCGCGGATGTGGTGGAATTGGTAGACACACTGGATTTAGGTTCCAGCGCCGCGAGGCGTAAGAGTTCGAGTCTCTTCATCCGCACCAATTAAAGCTTCATTCATGTCTTCGGGCTGGTGAGGTTCCAACAAAGAAGTTGTTTGGCTTTTTTGTTACGCAATATGGTGGGCGTAGCTCAGTTGGTAGAGCACGGGATTGTGACTCCCGTTGTCGTGGGTTCGATCCCCATCGTCCACCCCATATTTCGAAAGGCGCCAGATTTAACAGTCTGGCGCCTTTTTTGTTTTAGCGGTTCTGAAAAGCGGCAATTGCCGGTTTCGGGGCGCAGGGGCAGGGCGCTTCGTCGTATTTATGTTGCTCGATGATGCTGTGCTGCTCGCCGGGCTTGCTTTCAGGTTCGGCCGTCAGGGACTGATTGGCAACCTCTTCTATATATAGAAGCGGTTGGCGCAGAGCCCTGGCGTGATTGGTTGTATTCGCCTGTGGGGCGCGCTGCATCCGTGCATCGATCCCTATAAATTGCCTGCTGTTTTTTTACCCGTTTTCAGTAGGGTGACTTCTTGAGTTTGACCCACTAGAATGCATGCCCTTGATTCTGGGGTCGGAAACGGCCGGCTAACGTCTGTGCAACGAGGAATATCCATGCAAGTTTCTGTTGAAAATACTACTGCTCTCGAGCGCCGCATGAGCGTCACCGTGCCGGCTGAGCGCATCGAGACTCAGGTCAACAAGCGTCTGCAGCAGACTGCCCAAAAGGCCAAGATTGCTGGCTTCCGTCCAGGCAAAGTGCCAATGAGCGAAATCAAGCGCCGTTTCGGTGCTGATGCTCGTCAGGAAGCTGTAGGCGACGTGATCCAGTCCTCCTTCTACGAAGCTGTGGTTGAGCAGAAGCTGAACCCTGCTGGTTCGCCGTCGATCGAGCCTAAGTCGCTCGAAGCTGGCAAGGACCTGGAATACGTTGCTGTATTCGAAGTGTTCCCTGAGTTCACCGTTGCCGGTTTCGACGGCATCACCGTTGAGCGCCTGAGCGCTGACGTGGCTGACGCTGACCTGGACAAAATGCTCGACATCCTGCGCAAGCAGAACACTCGTTTTGAAGTGGCCGATCGCGCTGCCCAGAACGAAGACCAACTGAACATCGATTTCGTTGGCAAGGTTGACGGCGAAGTATTCGCTGGCGGTTCCGCCAAGGGTACTCAACTGGTACTGGGTTCCGGTCGCATGATCCCGGGCTTCGAAGAAGGCCTGGTTGGCGCTAAAGCGGGCGAAGAGCGCGTTCTGAACCTGACCTTCCCAGAGGACTATCAGAACCTGGACCTGGCTGGCAAAATCGCCGAGTTCACCGTGACCGTCAACACTGTTTCCGAGCCTAAGCTGCCAGAGCTGAACGAAGAGTTCTTCGCTCAATTCGGCATCAAGGAAAGCGGCATCGACGGTTTCCGCACCGAAGTTCGCAAGAACATGGAGCGTGAACTGCGTCAGGCGATCAAATCCAAGGTCAAGAATCAGGTAATGGACGGTCTGCTGGCCACCAACCCGATCGAAGTGCCTAAGGCGCTGCTGTCCAACGAAGTTGACCGTCTGCGTGTGCAGGCTGTTCAGCAGTTCGGTGGCAACATCAAGCCTGATCAACTGCCGGCCGAGCTGTTCGAAGAGCAAGCCAAGCGCCGCGTCGTGCTGGGCCTGATCGTTGCTGAAGTGGTCAAGCAATTCGATCTGAAGCCTGACGAAGCTCGCGTTCGCGAAATGATTCAGGAAATGGCTTCCGCTTACCAGGAGCCTGAGCAGGTTGTGTCGTGGTACTACAAAAACGAGCAGCAGCTGAACGAAGTGCGTTCGGTTGTGCTGGAAGAGCAAGTTGTGGATACTGTTCTGCAGAAAGCTAGTGTGACCGACAAAGCGGTCTCTTACGAAGAAGCAGTCAAGCCGGTAGAAGCTCCAAAAGCCGACTGATTGATTCCGCGTTAAGAAGTACACACCATAAGCCAGCTCTCGAGCTGGCTTATGCGTATTCAAGACATAACTATTTGGGAGCGACTGCAGAGCATGTTCCGTAATTCTTATATTCAGCAGAACTCTGATATCCAGGCCGCCGGCGGCCTGGTCCCGATGGTTGTCGAGCAATCTGCTCGTGGCGAACGCGCCTATGACATCTATTCGCGCCTGCTCAAGGAGCGAGTGATCTTTCTGGTTGGTCCGGTAGAGGACTACATGGCCAACCTGATCTGTGCGCAACTGCTGTTCCTTGAAGCGGAAAACCCGGACAAGGACATCCATCTCTACATCAACTCCCCGGGCGGTTCGGTGACTGCAGGCATGTCGATCTACGACACCATGCAGTTCATCAAGCCGAACGTGTCGACCACCTGCATCGGCCAGGCCTGCAGCATGGGCGCATTCCTGCTGACCGCAGGTGCCCCGGGCAAGCGTTTCTGCCTGCCGAACTCGCGCGTGATGATTCACCAGCCACTGGGCGGTTTCCAGGGCCAGGCGTCGGACATCGAAATCCACGCCAAGGAAATCCTCTTCATTCGCGAGCGTCTGAACACGCTGATGGCCAAACACAGCGGGCGTACTCTGGAAGAAATCGAGCGCGATACCAATCGCGACAACTTCATGAGTGCAGAAGCTGCGAAGGAATATGGCCTGATCGACGAAGTGATCAACCAGCGCCCAGCTTAAAATAAGCAGCTCAAAATAGGCTTGGTCGGCTTGTCTGATCAGCGGCGGGCTTGAAAAAGCCCGCAATAGCCTTCATCTTGTGTTGCAAGCCTATCGGATTTGGATCGAACGAATGACTGACACCCGCAACGGCGAGGACAACGGCAAGCTGCTCTATTGCTCCTTCTGTGGCAAAAGCCAGCATGAAGTGCGCAAATTGATTGCCGGCCCCTCGGTCTTTATCTGCGACGAGTGCGTCGACCTGTGCAATGACATCATCCGCGAGGAGGTGCAGGAAGCCCAGGCCGAGAGCAGCGCGCATAAATTGCCTTCGCCTAAAGAAATCAGCGGCATCCTTGACCAGTACGTCATTGGTCAGGAGCGTGCGAAAAAGGTTTTGGCCGTAGCGGTGTACAACCACTACAAGCGCCTGAACCAGCGTGACAAAAAGGCTGACGACGTCGAACTCGGCAAGAGCAACATCCTGCTGATCGGCCCGACAGGCTCCGGTAAAACCCTGCTGGCCGAAACACTGGCCCGCTTGCTGAACGTTCCGTTCACCATTGCCGACGCAACCACCCTCACCGAGGCGGGTTACGTGGGTGAAGATGTCGAGAACATCATTCAGAAGCTGCTGCAGAAGTGCGATTACGACGTAGAGAAGGCCCAGATGGGTATTGTCTACATCGACGAAATCGACAAGATTTCCCGCAAGTCCGACAACCCGTCGATCACCCGGGATGTTTCCGGTGAAGGCGTGCAACAGGCCTTGCTGAAGTTGATCGAAGGCACGGTCGCTTCCGTACCGCCGCAAGGTGGTCGCAAGCACCCGCAGCAGGAATTCCTGCAGGTCGACACCCGTAACATCCTGTTCATCTGCGGTGGTGCGTTCTCCGGTCTGGAAAAGGTTATTCAAAACCGTTCCACCAAGGGCGGCATCGGCTTCAACGCAGAAGTGCGCAGCAAGGAAGAAGGCAAGAAAGTCGGTGAATCCCTGCGTGAAGTCGAGCCTGACGATCTGGTCAAGTTCGGTCTGATCCCGGAATTCGTCGGTCGTCTGCCGGTCCTCGCGACGCTGGACGAGCTTGACGAGGCTGCGCTGATGCAGATCCTCACCGAGCCGAAAAATGCTCTGACCAAACAGTATGCCAAGCTGTTCGAGATGGAAGGCGTGGATCTGGAGTTCCGGACCGACGCACTGAAATCGGTCGCCAAGCGTGCCCTGGAACGTAAAACCGGTGCTCGTGGTCTGCGCTCGATTCTCGAAGGTGTACTGCTCGACACGATGTATGAAATCCCCTCGCAGTCCGAGGTGAGCAAAGTCGTGATCGATGAAAGCGTGATCGAAGGCAAGTCCAAGCCACTGTATATCTACGAAAACAGTGAGCCGACGGCCAAGGCAGCGCCGGACGCTTAAGCGTTCAGTCTGCTGGAATAAAGAAGGGGCCTTCGGGCCTCTTTTTTTTTATGTCATTTTTTACATCCGCTTTGTGCTTGTTTTTTTTCAAGGCAGCCCCCATCTTGGTTTCAAGCTCAATTCCATCTGATTACGGCCATATGGCCGCCGTAGAGGCGAAATCATGAAGACAACCATCGAATTGCCTCTCCTGCCATTGCGTGATGTCGTGGTTTATCCGCACATGGTTATCCCGCTGTTCGTGGGGCGCGAGAAATCCATCGAAGCCCTCGAGGCCGCGATGACGGGCGACAAGCAGATCCTGCTGCTGGCCCAGAGAAACCCGGCTGACGATGATCCCGGTGAAGACGCTCTCTATCGCGTAGGTACCATCGCCACTGTTCTACAGCTGCTCAAGCTGCCTGACGGCACCGTCAAGGTTCTGGTCGAGGGTGAGCAGCGTGGCACCGTCGAGCGCTTCAGCGAAGTTGACGGTCACTGCCGTGCCGAAGTCTCGTTGATCGAAGAAGTCGACGCCGCCGAGCGCGAATCCGAAGTGTTCGTGCGCACACTGCTGTCGCAGTTCGAACAATATGTACAGTTGGGCAAGAAGGTCCCGGCTGAAGTCCTGTCGTCGCTCAACAGCATCGATGAGCCGGGTCGCCTGGTCGACACCATGGCGGCGCATATGGCGCTGAAAATCGAGCAGAAGCAGGAAATCCTCGAAATCATCGATTTGTCGGCTCGGGTCGAGCACGTTCTGGCGTTGCTGGATGCCGAGATCGATCTGCTGCAAGTCGAAAAACGCATTCGTGGCCGCGTCAAAAAGCAAATGGAGCGCAGTCAGCGCGAGTACTACCTGAATGAGCAGATGAAGGCCATTCAGAAAGAGCTCGGTGACAGCGACGAAGGCCACAACGAAATCGAAGACCTGAAGAAGCGTATCGACGCTGCCGGTCTGCCAAAAGACGCGTTGGCCAAAGCCACTGCCGAGCTGAACAAGCTCAAGCAGATGTCGCCGATGTCCGCTGAGGCCACCGTGGTGCGCTCGTACATCGACTGGCTGGTGCAAGTGCCGTGGAAAGCGCAGAGCAAGGTACGTCTGGACCTAGCGCGCGCAGAAGACATTCTCGATGCCGATCACTACGGTCTCGAAGAGGTCAAGGAACGTATCCTTGAATACCTCGCCGTGCAAAAGCGCGTGAAGAAAATCCGTGGTCCGGTGTTGTGCCTGGTCGGTCCTCCGGGCGTGGGTAAAACCTCGCTGGCGGAGTCGATTGCCCATGCCACCAACCGCAAATTCGTGCGCATGGCCCTCGGTGGCGTGCGTGATGAAGCGGAAATTCGCGGTCACCGTCGGACTTACATCGGTTCGATGCCAGGAAGATTGATTCAAAAGATGACAAAAGTGGGTGTGCGCAACCCGCTGTTCCTGCTCGATGAAATCGACAAAATGGGCAGCGACATGCGTGGCGACCCGGCGTCGGCGTTGCTGGAAGTGCTCGATCCGGAGCAGAACCACAACTTCAACGACCATTATCTGGAAGTCGATTACGACCTCTCGGATGTGATGTTCCTGTGCACCTCGAACTCGATGAACATCCCGCCGGCGCTGCTCGACCGGATGGAAGTGATCCGTCTGCCGGGCTACACCGAAGACGAAAAGATCAACATCGCCGTCAAATACCTCTCGCCAAAGCAGATCGCCGCTAACGGTCTGAAAAAGGGCGAGCTGGAATTCGACGCTGAAGCGATCCGCGACATCATCCGTTACTACACCCGTGAAGCCGGTGTGCGTGGCCTCGAACGTCAGATCGCCAAGGTCTGCCGCAAGGCCGTTAAAGAGCACGCAATGGAAAAACGCTTCTCGGTGAAAGTGACAGCTGACCTGCTGGAACACTTCCTCGGGGTGCGCAAATTCCGCTACGGTCTGGCTGAGCAACAGGATCAGATCGGTCAGGTCACGGGGCTTGCCTGGACTCAGGTGGGTGGTGAATTGCTGACCATCGAAGCCGCGGTTGTGCCCGGTAAAGGTCAACTGATCAAGACCGGTTCGCTGGGCGACGTGATGGTCGAATCGATCACTGCCGCGCTCACTGTAGTACGCAGCCGGGCCAAGAGTCTGGGCATTCCTCTGGACTTCCACGAGAAGCGTGACACGCACATCCACATGCCGGAAGGGGCGACGCCGAAAGACGGCCCTAGCGCTGGCGTAGGCATGTGTACGGCGCTGGTGTCGGCCTTGACCGGCATTCCGGTGCGCGCCGATGTCGCCATGACCGGTGAAATCACGCTGCGTGGTCAAGTGCTGGCGATTGGCGGTCTGAAGGAAAAACTGCTGGCGGCTCACCGCGGCGGAATCAAGATCGTGATTATTCCGGAAGAGAACGTACGTGATCTGAAGGAGATTCCTGACAATATCAAGCAGGATCTGCAGATTAAACCGGTTAAATGGATTGACGAGGTCCTGCAAATTGCGCTGCAATACGCGCCGGAGCCCTTGCCGGATGTGGCTCCGGAGATAGTTGCCAAGGACGAAAAACGTGAGTCTGACTCTAAGGAAAGAATTAGCACGCATTAATACGCTTTTGCCTGGGGGGCTTCCTTGACAGTTTTTTAGAGCCCTTGTTATAAAGCGGCTCTTAAGTGTCTGTAGGCCATTCAGCACTCGTTTTTGCTTTCACCAAAAAACTTAGAATCATCTCAAAATAGATATAAGGGGACTTAGAGTGAACAAGTCGGAACTGATTGATGCTATCGCTGCATCCGCTGATATCCCGAAAGCTGCTGCTGGCCGTGCGCTGGACGCTGTAATCGAATCCGTCACTGGCGCTCTGAAGGCTGGCGACTCCGTTGTTCTGGTTGGTTTCGGTACTTTCTCCGTGACGGACCGTCCGGCTCGTACCGGTCGTAACCCTCAAACCGGCAAGACTCTGGAAATCCCGGCTGCCAAGAAGCCAGGTTTCAAAGCCGGTAAAGCACTGAAAGAAGCTGTTAACTAAGTTTTCAGGTTTTTACCAATCCGGGTCGGGGTCATGCCTGACTTGGCAGCGGAGCGGTAGAGCAGGTCGCTGACACAGTGGCCTGTAACGCCGGGATCGAGGGTTCGAGCCCTGTCCGCTCCGCCAGTTACGAGAAGGCGCATCCTCGGATGCGCCTTTCTTCTATCCGGATTCTACCCACGCTCCACGGTTGCCTAATTTTGAAGTTCAACCGTTTCTGGGGGACGCATGCTGCAGAATATCAGGGACAATTCACAAGGCTGGATTGCCAAGACCATTATCGGGGTCATCGTTGCACTGATGGCTCTGACCGGTTTCGACGCCATTTTCAAGGCCACGACTCACAAGAATGAGGCGGCCAAGGTCAACGGTGATGAAATCAGCCAGAACGAGCTGAGCCAGGCCGTTGATATGCAACGCCGTCAGCTGATGCAACAGCTGGGCAAGGACTTTGATGCTTCCTTGCTCGACGAGAAAATGCTGCGCGAATCGGCCCTCAAGGGTCTGATCGATCGCAAGCTGCTGCTGCAAGGTGCAGAACAAGCGAAATTCGCTTTCTCCGAAGGCGCACTGGACCAAGTGATCCTGCAGACACCTGAATTCCAGGTGGACGGCAAGTTCAGCTCCGAGCGTTTCGACCAGGTGATCCGTCAACTGGGTTACAGCCGTATGCAATTCCGCCAGATGCTGGCTCAGGAAATGCTGATCGGCCAACTGCGTGCCGGTGTGGCAGGCAGCGGTTTCGTCACTGACGCCGAAGTGCTGGCATTCGCCCGTCTGGAAAAGCAGACCCGCGATTTCGCGACCCTGAACGTCAAGGCTGACCCGGCGGCGGTCAAACTGACCGACGACGAGGTCAAGGCTTACTACGACGAGCACGCCAAGGAGTTCATGACTCCGGATCAAGTGATCATCGATTACGTAGAACTGAAGAAGTCTTCGTTCTTCGATCAGGTTGCCGTCAAGGACGAAGACCTGCAGGCGGCGTATCAGAAAGAGATCGCCAACCTGTCGGAACAGCGTCGTGCCGCGCACATCCTGATCGAAGTGAACGACAAGACCACCGAGGCTCAGGCCAAAGCGAAGATCGAAGACGTTCAGGCGCGTCTGGCCAAGGGCGAGAAGTTCGAAGCGCTGGCCAAAGAGTTCTCGCAGGATCCGGGTTCGGCCAACAATGGCGGCGACCTCGGTTATGCAGGCCCTGGCGTTTACGATCCGGCGTTCGAAAAAGCCTTGTACTCCTTGTCGAAAGACCAGGTGTCCGAGCCGATTCGTACCGACTTCGGTTATCACTTGATCAAGCTGTTGGGTGTGGAAGCGCCTGAAGTGCCGACCCTGGCCAGCCTGAAAGACAAGCTCACCCGCGAGCTGAAAGCCGCTCAGGTCGAGCAGCGTTTTGTCGAGGCGACCAAGCAACTGGAAGACTCCGCATTCGAAGCGTCTGACCTGGCTCAGCCAGCGGCGGATCTGAAGCTGACCGTGCATACCTCCAAGCCATTCGGCCGTGAAGGTGGCGAAGGTGTTGCGGCGAACCGTGCCGTGGTCACCGCAGCGTTCAGCACTGAAGTGATCGACGAGGGTGCCAACAGCACTGCCATCGAGCTGGATCCGGAAACCGTGATCGTGCTGCGTTCCAAGGAACACCTCAAGCCTGCGCAACTGCCGCTGGAAAACGTGAGTGCGGCGATCCGCACCCAGTTGACCAAAGAGCACGCCAGCGCGGCTGCCAAGACCAAGGCCGAGAAGCTGATCGCGGATCTGCGCGATGGCAAGGCGCCGTTGGACAAGGCGGTTGAGGGGCAGAACTGGAAAGCCACCGAAGCGGCCACCCGTGGTCAGGAAGGTGTTGATCCGGCGGTGCTGCAAGCGTTGTTCCGTATGCCGAAGCCGGCTGCGAAGGACAAGCCGACGTTCACCAGCGTGACGTTGCCGGATGGCAGTCTGATGATCGTGCGTCTGAATGGTGTTAACGAAGCGGCGGCGCCGACGGATGAAGAGAAGGTTCAGTACCGTCGTTTCCTTGCTTCGCGTGAGGGGCAGCAGGACTTTGCTGCTTATCGCAAGCAGTTGGAAGCTCAGGCGGACATCAAGCGGTTTTGATGGTTGACTGAGATGTGATGAGAGCCCCGGCCTGATAGGTCGGGGCTTTTTTTTGGGCTTTGGGTAGTGGCGGCCTTTGGGCCGACCATGTTCTTGGGGTTTTGGGTAAATATCCGTTGCTGCGGGCGTTGCGGCTGGCGGTTTCGCCCTTACGGCGAGTCCCTTTGGCAAACGCCCCAAAGGAACCAAAGGTCTTTGCCCTGACGTTCGGCCCACTCGCTAAAGCTCGGGGTTCCTTCGCTGCGGGATTGCTCCGGGCGCAGCGTCTCCGGTTTGCTTCGCTGCACCTACTCCCGCTGTGTTTGGCTTCGCCAAACGGTCGCTGCGCTCCCACGCCCGGATCATTCCCTCCACTCAGCCTGCCGACGGGCCTTCAGATCAAGATCAAGATCAAGAGCTGCAGCCGAGCTAACGCTCATCCTGTTGAGTGGTGAGGAGCAGAAGCAGCATGCGTTCTGCTGTTGCTCTTCTTTGTGCGAGCCTGCTCGCGAAGGCGGCCTGACAGCCGAGCTGTTTTTTGCGGATGTACTCATTCCAATTGTAGGAGTGAGCCTGCTCGCGATAGCGGTCTGCCAATCGACCCATTTTCCGTCGTTCATGAGCCAGCATCCATGTGCAGAGTTGACGAGGCTCAAGGCCGTTTGCGTCGCGTGCTTGATACGCATCTGGAACACACCGGATAGTTCTGGGTCCTATGGCCATCCAGTCGCCACGCCACGGCAAAGTTGCGCGTGTTCATCGATCATCTGGCATTGCGACTTTTTCCCGCAACTGAAGGTCGATAGAGTTGTAACTGCTTTAAGACACTAATCCATGCGCCGCCGGGGCGTGATCTGTTGCACAATACGCCCCGGACTGTTTTCTCTCAGGATGTTCAATGTTGATTTCCACTCCCATGCGTGTTGTCGGGTTGGCGCTGTTGTTGACCGCTGTTGCCGGCTGTTCGAAAGACAAGCCGATGTATGAGCATGAGAACTTCGATGACTCCGGTACGTTTTCGCGCAATTACCCGGTGACCGACGCGGTCAGTTGCGAAGCGGCGCGCCGTGCATTGCTTAGCCAGGGCTACATCATCACCAGCAGTGACCCGAAACTGGTCAGTGGCCACAAGAGCTTCCAGCAAACCGGCGACACCCATATGGAGATCAGCTTCAACGTGGTCTGCGCCGATGACGGCAGTGTCGGGCACCATGCGACGATGTTCGCCAACGCTTTGCAGGATCGTTATGCGCTGAAGAAGACCAACAACTCGGCCAGCCTCGGCGTGGGTGTGTTGGGCTCGGTGTCGATGCCGATCGGCTCGTCCGACGATTCGATGGTCAAAGTCGCCAGCGAGACGGTGACGGCACAGAAGTTCTACGAGCGTTTCTTTACCCTGGTCGAGCAGTTCCTGCCGACGGATGCGAAGAAAGCTGCGCACATTGAAGAGAAACCGAAGACTGACCTCGGCATGCCTGAGGCGAAGCCTGCTCCGGCAGCGCTGGTGCCGGCGCCGACTCCAACGTCTGCGCCCGCCGCAACCCCGGCGCCTGCAGCGGAGCCCGCTCCCGCGCCTGCCGAGACCGCACCCGTGACGTCTGAACCGGTTGCGTCACCGGCAGAGGCCGCGCCGATCACTCCGGCGCCGAGTGCAGAACCTGCACCGGCGACCGAAACCATCACGCCACCGGCCAACCCGGATATCCCCCCGCCATCCGAGCCGATTCCGGCGATGCCAGCGTCCGGCCAATAATCCAGCCTCACAGCAACCCCTGTGGGAGCGAGCTTGCTCGCGAAAGCGTCGGAACATTCAGCACGCATGTGACTGACTGGCCGCCTTCGCGAGCAAGCTCGCTCCCACAGTAGTTTTTGGGGTGGCTTAAAATCTCGTTACATTCCCCTGACAAAAATCCTGCGATAAATTCCTGACCACCTGCTACGTTTTATTCATGAAGGCCGGGTTTCACTTTTCCTTCATACGAGCACGTTAAGCTCGAGGCACTGGGCATTTGCGCAGGCCCATTCAAGAGAGCAGCAGGGGGATTACACGATGGATGAATATCAAGAAGAGCTGCTCGAATACCAGGCCTTTGAACTGGACCAACCCGAGCCAGCCGAAGACGCCACCGAGCTTTAACTTGCAGATTGCAGCTTATAGCTCGCAGCTGCTTTCAGGCCGTTTTGCGGTGACTGCGGCGGAATTCGCCGGGCGTCTGACCGCTCCAGCGTTTGAAGGCGCGCTGGAAGGCTTCGGCTGAGGCAAAACCCAGCAGGTAGGCGATTTCACCGAATGCCAGTTCGGTATCGCGGATGTAAGTCATCGCCAGGTCCCGGCGAGTGTCATTGAGGATTGCGCGAAACTGCGTGCCTTCCTCGGCCAGTTTGCGCCGCAACGTCCAGGTCGGCAGCTTCAGGCGTGCCGCCACTTCTTCCAGGTCGGGTTCCCGGCCACCATTGAGCAATGGCCCCAACAGTTGAGTGATGCGTTCACGCAGGCTGCGGGTGCGAGTCAATTGCTCCAGCTCGCGTTCACACAGTTGCAGCAGATGCCGCCAGGTACTCGGGCAATGCTCGGGATTGCGCTGTGCGAGGCTGTTCAGGCTCAGGCGCAGTTGATTGCCCTCGGCACCGAACTGGATCGGGCAATCCCCCAGCAAGTCGTACGCCTCGCGGTAATCCGGCTCATCGAATTCGATTTCAATGCGTTCGGCGCGCAGCGGTTCGCGGCTGACACTGGAGAGCTGATGCAGCCATCCGGCAATGATCGAGTCCACGACAAAACGGTTATAGGCGTTGTACGGGCTGATCGAATAGAAACGCAGCCACGCGCCATGGGCATCTTCATGGAAACTGGACTGACCGCGATAATTGGAACCGTACAACGCCTCGAAACGGATCAGACAGCGCGCGGCTTCGCGCACGGTTGGCGCCTGTGCGGCGGTAACGCCGGCCAGCCCCGCCTGACTCAGGCGACTGAGCTGGCCCATGCGCAGGCCCAGCGCCGAATCGCCGGTCAACTGAATCGCCGCGTGGCCCAGGCGCATATAGCGCGGAATCGACAAACGCGCCCCGGCCTCGGCCAGTCGCGCGGCGTCCAGACCATATTGCTCCAGCAACGACTGCGGATCCGCCCCATGACTGCGCACGGCGTCGGCGAGGCTGTGAACAAAGCCTACCGACAGGTCCCCGAGGCGCATCGGCAGGGGCTTCATGGCTTACAACCAGATGTTCAACAAACGCGCGCCCCGGGCATCGCCATCGGCGAACTGCTGACCGTTGCTGCTGAGGAAACTCTGACCGGCACTGGCCTTGTCCCAGAACTGCCCGCGCAGGAACACACTGATGCCGGCAATCGCTCGACTGCTCGGTGGTTGCGCGGTCAGTGTCAGTCGATGCCAGGCTTGTCCTTCGGTGACTTCACCGGGTTTTAGGCTGACCGACCCCGGTGTGCTTGAACCTTTGTAACCGCGCCATGGCTGATTCCACGCATCTTGACCGAATACCTGCGCCGGTACCGCGACCAATTGTGCGTTTTGCTCGTCGAGTTTGCGGTAATTGTCGGGGTACCAACTGTCGCTACCAATCAATACGCCAAGGCGTCCGGCCGGGGTGTCGACCACGTTGAGCGCGTGTTTGTCTGCGCTTTCGAGCACTTCGCGCTGATCGAATACCGGGTGCATCTGCCGTTGCGGCTGGCCCAGCGGCACGCCATCGCGGCCGAACACCACGCTGCTGTTGAACAGGGCACCGCTACCGGGTTTGAGCTGGCCATCGCGAACGCTGGGTTCCGGTAACACGATCGAGCCGGCCACCAGGGTCACGTGAAATTCTTTGGCCAGACCACCGAACAGCGCCTGGTAATCCTTGGCCATCGCCTTGGCTTTCATCCGCAGATACGCGTCGTTGAGGCGGTCGCTGCCGTTGGCGCTGAGCCAGGCGCGGGCGAACAGCAAGGGATTGCTCGCCGCCAGCCAGTTCATCGCCTCGGCGAGGGTCGGGGCCTGATACAGCTCGTCTTTTTCGCCGCTGAGCAGCAGCCAGGTGCCGACGTTCTCCGGCAGCACCACGACGGTTTTATCGTTCAGCAGGCCTTGATCCTGGGCTTGCTGCAGATAGGCTGCGAGTTTGCGGTGCAAGCGCTCGGTGCTTTGATAATCGGTGGGAAACAGCTCGGGCTGGATGCCCAGCAGATTGCCACGATCGGCGGGGATGCCCTGATCGACCGCCACTTTAATGCGTAAGTCCGACAGGTAATGGCCCGCCGGCCGGTCCGCCGCCCACATGGCGTAGGTGGTCAGGGCGGCGACGAGGGCCATGGAGAAAAACAGGTACAAAAGTTTGCGCATGAAAACCAACAGCTACCGGGTACAGGGTATGGCGACTAGGGTAGGGCCCATGGAGCTGATTGCCAAGGGGCGCTGCGCATTTGGATCAATAAGTTGTCAGTTACGGTCATTGAGTGACAGCGATGCGACTCTTAGTCTGTCGAACATGACTGACGGGAGCCGCAGAGCGCCCGCAACTTTTCCGTGATTGCTCGTTGTGGAGTTACCGATGACCGCCGCTCACTACCCGCACCTGTTGGCCCCGCTGGACCTGGGATTCACCACGCTGCGCAACCGCACCCTGATGGGTTCGATGCACACCGGTTTGGAAGAAAAACCGGGCGGTTTCGAGCGCATGGCGGCGTACTTCGCCGAACGTGCCCGTGGCGGCGTTGGCCTGATGGTCACCGGTGGTATCGGCCCGAACGACGAGGGCGGCGTGTACTCCGGGGCGGCCAAGCTGACCACCGAGGAAGAAGCGCTCAAGCACCGCATCGTCACCCGCGCGGTGCACGACGCGGGCGGCAAGATTTGCATGCAGATCCTCCACGCCGGGCGTTATGCCTACAGCCCGAAACAAGTCGCGCCGAGCGCGATTCAGGCCCCGATCAACCCGTTCAAGCCCAAAGAACTGGACGAGGAAGGCATCGAGAAACAGATCAGCGATTTCGTCACCTGTTCGGTACTGGCGCAAACCGCCGAGTATGACGGTGTCGAGATCATGGGCTCGGAAGGTTATTTCATTAACCAGTTCCTCGCCGCACACACCAACCACCGCACCGACCGCTGGGGCGGCAGCTACGAAAACCGCATGCGCCTGCCGGTGGAAATCGTTCGTCGTGTGCGCGAGGCGGTAGGGCCGAACTTCATCATTATTTTCCGTCTGTCGATGCTCGACCTGGTCGAGGGCGGCAGCACCTGGGACGAGATCGTTATCCTGGCCAAAGCCATCGAGCAGGCCGGCGCAACCATCATCAACACCGGCATCGGCTGGCACGAAGCGCGGATCCCGACCATCGCCACCAAAGTGCCGCGTGCGGCATTCAGCAAGGTCACCGCCAAGCTGCGCGGTTCGGTGAAGATTCCGCTGATCACCACCAACCGTATCAACACCCCGGAAATCGCCGAGCAGATTCTGGCTGAAGGCGATGCCGATATGGTCTCGATGGCGCGGCCGTTCCTCGCCGACCCGGACTTCGTCAACAAGGCCGCTGAAGGCCGCGCTGACGAAATCAACACCTGTATCGGTTGCAACCAGGCGTGCCTCGATCACACCTTCGGCGGCAAGCTGACCAGTTGCCTGGTCAACCCGCGTGCCTGCCACGAAACCGAACTCAATTATCTGCCGGTGCAGCAGATCAAGAAAATCGCTGTGGTTGGCGCCGGCCCTGCCGGTTTGTCCGCCGCGACCGTGGCTGCCGAGCGTGGCCATCAAGTGACCCTGTTCGATTCGGCCAGCGAAATTGGCGGCCAGTTCAACATCGCCAAACGCGTGCCGGGCAAGGAAGAGTTCTTCGAAACCCTGCGTTACTTCAAACGCAAGTTTCAGACCACGAATGTCGAGGTGTGCCTGAACACCCGCGTCGATGTCGCGAAACTGGTGGAAGGCGGTTACGACGAGATCATCCTCGCCACTGGCATTGCACCGCGCGTGCCGGCAATTCCGGGAGTCGAGAATGCCAAGGTGCTGAGCTACCTGGACGTGATCCTTGAGCGCAAGCCGGTGGGTAAACGCGTGGCGGTGATCGGCGCCGGCGGTATCGGTTTTGACGTCTCGGAATTCCTCGTTCACCAAGGCGTGGCCACCAGCCAGGATCGCGCCGCGTTCTGGAAAGAGTGGGGCATCGATACGCAACTCGAAGCCCGTGGGGGTGTGGCCGGGATCAAAGCCGCACCGCACGCGCCGGCCCGCGAAGTGTTTCTGTTGCAGCGCAAGAAAACCAAGGTCGGTGATGGTCTGGGTAAAACCACTGGCTGGATTCACCGTACCGGTCTGAAGAACAAGCAGGTGCAGATGCTCAACAGCGTCGAATACCTGAGCATCGATGACCAAGGCCTGCATATCCGCATCGGCGAAACCGGCGAGCCGCAAGTGCTGGCGGTGGACAACATTGTGATCTGCGCGGGGCAGGATCCGTTGCGTGAGTTGCATGACGGTCTGGTGGAAGCGGGGCAGAACGTGCACCTGATCGGTGGTGCCGATGTCGCGGCCGAGCTGGATGCCAAACGCGCGATCAACCAAGGCTCGCGCCTCGCTGCTGAACTTTAAGCTCCACCGCTGAACCTGTGGGAGCGAGCCTGCTCGCGAAGGCATCGTGTCAGTCGACATATATATTGACTGACACTCCGCTTTCGCGAGCAAGCTCGCTCCCACAGGATTTGTGCACATCGTAAACCTTGTGAGCCTGCTCGCGATGGTGACTTGTGAGCGACTAGAATGCTGGCTCTGTCCAGATCGAATCGCCGCTCATGCTTTTGCCTCCCACCGATTGGCTACCCCAAGCCCCTCTCGAACACCTTCACCTCGACTGGCTCGCAACCGCCGGCATTGAAGTGGCCATCCTGCGCCTCGACAATATCGACCCGCTGATCAGCGGCAACAAATGGTTCAAACTCGTCGAACACCTCAAAGCCGCCGACCGTATGGGTGCCGAGGGCGTCATCAGTCTCGGTGGTGCGCACTCCAATCATCTGCACGCGTTGGCGGCGACGGGGAAACGGCTGGGCTTCCAAACCGTGGGGCTGCTGCGCGGGCATGCGCAGGAAACTCCCACGGTGCTGGATCTGCAGGCGTGCGGCATGCAATTGCATTGGTTGGGTTATGGCGGTTATCGCGCGCGCAACGAGCCGGGATTCTGGCAACCCTGGCACGAGCAATACCCCAATCTGCAAGCGGTTCCTGAGGGGGAGGTGGACTTGCAGGGGCGCTCGGCTGTGCAGCCATCAAGGAACAGGCGCAAGCGCAATTGCCTACGCTGGGCTGGAGCGACTATCACGGTTGGTGGCTGGCCTGCGGCACCGGGACAACACTCGCCGGGCTGGTCCTCGCCGAGGCGGGTGCGCACCGGGTCTATGGCGCGTTGGCAGTCCCTGAGGATCACGGCGTGGCGCCGCAGGTCGAGTCGATTATGCGGTCAGCCGGACTGGCCACTGCCGACTATGAGTTGATCGATGCCAGCCGTGGCGGTTTTGCCAAGGTCGATCCGCTGCTGCTCGCGTTCATTGAGCAGACCGAGCAGGCCAGCGGCGTCCCACTGGAGCCGCTGTACACCGGCAAGGCGTTGCTGGCGCTCAAGCAGCAGGTGGAGGCAGGCAGGTTCGCGCCCGGCACGCGGCTGATCTTCATTCATACCGGAGGCTTGCAGGGCCGGCGTGGGTTTAGCGCCAGCCGCTGATATTCAACCGCGCTTGGGCATCATCCGCAGCAGCGTGTTATCGCCCACCACATAGTGGTGATAAATCCCCGCCAGTGCATGCAGGCCGATCAACCAGTAACCGATCGTGGCGATCAGCACATGCCAGTGTTCGACCTGCTTGGCGAAGGCTTTGTTTTCCGCCACCAGCAGCGGCAGGTCAAAACCGTAGAACATCACCTGATGTCCTTCGGCGCTGGTGATCAGCCAGCCCAGGATCGGCATGCTGATCATGAACAGGTACAACGCCCAGTGCATCAGCCGCGCCAGCACGGTTTGCCATTGCGGTGAGGCGGGGAAGATTTTTGGCGCCGGACCAATGCTGCGCGCGAGCAGGCGAAACCACACCAGCACAAACACGGTCAGGCCGAGCATGTAGTGCACTTCGCGGATCAGCGTGCGCCCGCCACTGCCTTTGGGAAACAGGCCGCGCAACTCCATGCTGGCGTACACCAGCACCAACAGGACCAGCATCAGCCAGTGCAACAGGACCGAGACGGAGCTGTAGCGGGATTCGGAACTTGTCCACGGCATACGGTGTTTCCTCACAGATCAGGGTTCAAACTTGCCGTTCTTGGGCGACGGCATGCTTTAACTGTAATCCGCTTTGGCGGATTTGCCTGAGGCTGATCGGACTTTCAATGCTCTGAATCGAGGCTTTGCCAATAAGAAAACGCCAGTGTCGGCAAGACACTGGCGTTTTTCTTTGCAGCAAGCGGCAGGAATCAGCTCGATTGCGGCATTTCGCCGTTGGCCAGACGCTTGTTGATGTCGGCAATCACTTCCGGCAAATCGGTGATGGTGTCGATCATGTAGTGCGGGCGCGAGCCTTCGAACAGCGCGTGAATGCGTTTGCGCTCGCTGGCCAGTTCATCGCTGCCCAAGGCACGGAACCCTTCGTAGTCCAGACCCAACGCGTTGCCCGAGCAGATCAGCGCCACGGTCCACATCCCGGCGCGGCGGCCTTCGAGAATGCCCGGCACGGTGTCATCGATCTTCACGCACGCTGCGACATCGTCGATGCCCAGCGCGATCACGTTGGCCAGCGCCTGAGCCGGCCACGGACGGCCATTTGGCACTTCGTCGGTGGCAACCACATGATCAGCGACGTAGCCGTTGGTGGCGGCCAGTTCGACGACCTTGTCCATCACCTGCTTCGGGTAGCCGGAACAGGAGCCGATCTTGATGCCTTGCTGACGCAGGTTGGCGATGGTTTCCAGTGCGCCGGGAATCAGCGCCGAGTGTTCGGCGATCTTCTCGATCTGCAGCGGCATGAAGCGGTTGTAGATGGCGGTGACGTCATCGTCGGTCGGCGTGCGGCCGAACGCCTTGCGATAACGCTCGGCCACTTGCGGCTGATCGCAGAGGGTGCGGATGTGGTCCCACTTGCCCATGCCCATCGGGCCACGCGCTTCTTCGATGGAGACCTGCACGTCGAATTCGGCGAAGGCCTCGACGAAAATCTGCGTGGGTGCGAACGAGCCGAAATCGACCACGGTGCCGGCCCAGTCGAGGATCGCGGCTTGCAGCTTGTTTGGGTTGACGTAGTTCATGGCAATCAAATTCCTGAGTTGAAATGCAATTCAAATGTGGGAGTGAGCTTGCTCGCGAAGGCGTCGGATCAGTCGATATCTATGTTGAATGTGCGACCGCATTCGCGAGCAAGCTCGCTCCCACAGGAGATTAAGGGTGGGTTTTAGATCTCTAACACTTCCATCTCGCGCAAGACCTCGCCGACCGCCGCCACGGCTTGGCGCATTTCGTCCGGGCTGACGTGGCCGATGCAGCCGACACGGAACGTCTCGACCTGAGTCAATTTGCCCGGATAAAGGATGTAACCCTTAGCCTTGACGCGTTCGTAGAAATCCTTGAACTGGTAGCGCGGATCTTGCGGCGCATGGAACGTAGCAATGATCGGCGCCTGAATCGCCGCTGGCAGGAAGCAGCGCAAACCGAGTTTGCCCATCTCGTCCATCAGCGCCTGGCAGTTGGCGGCATAACGCGCATGGCGTGTCGGCAGGCCACCTTCTTCGTTGTATTGCAGCAGCGCTTCATGCAGCGCCGCGACCACGTGGGTCGGCGGGGTGAAGCGCCATTGACCGGTTTTCATCATGTAAGCGTGCTGGTCATACAGGTCCATCGCCAGCGAGTGCGAATTGCCAGCGGCTGCGGCCAAAGACTCTTTGCGAGCGAAGACAAAACCCATCCCCGGCACGCCTTCCAGGCATTTGCCGGAAGCGGCGATCAGTGCGTCGAACGGCACTTTCTGCGCGTCCACCGGCAGTGCGCCAAAGGAACTCATGGCGTCGATGATCAAGCGTTTGCCGTGTTGCGCGACGACTTGGGCAATCTCCGGCAGCGGATTGAGAATCCCGGTGCTGGTTTCGCAGTGGATCAGGGCGACGTGGGTGATATTGCTGTCGGCGCGCAGCAAGCGGTCGACGTCGGCGGCGGTGGTCGGTTCATCTTCAGCGGTTTCGAAGGTGCTGAATGAGCGACCGAGCACTTCGCAAATCTTCGCCAGACGCTTGCCGTAGGCGCCGTTGATCAGCACCAGGACTTTGCCGTCACGCGGCACCAATGTGCCGATGGCCGCTTCAACAGCGAAGGTGCCGCTGCCCTGTAAGGGTACGCAGTGGTGAGTCGCGGCGCCGTTGAGGATCGCCAGCAGTTGTTCGCAAAGGCTGGCGGTCAGTTGATTGAAGCGGTCATCCCATGACCCCCAGTCGACCATCATCGCCTGGCGGGTGCGGGCCGAAGTGGTCAACGGGCCGGGAGTGAGCAGGATGGGTTCGGCAATACTCATTCGTGTGTCCTCGGATAGCGCTGTGGGATGAAGCTACGGGGCATACGTTGCAATTCGCCGTTGCATCAATCAAATTGTTTGTTGTTATGCCAGCCATCAGTGAGAGTTATTCATGAACCTGTTCCAGCTCCGCGCCTTCGACGCCGTGGCCCGTGAAGGCAGCTTCACCCGTGCCGCCGCGCGCTTGTTCATCAGTCAGCCGGCGGTTACCGGGCACATCAAGGCGCTGGAGGAGCACTACCAGATCACCCTGTTGCGGCGCACCGCGCGACGGGTGGAACTGACCGAGGAGGGCACCAAACTCGCGGCGATTACCCGCGCGATGTTTGGCCTGGCGGAAGAGGCGCAGACGATGCTTGAGGCCAATCGACAGTTGCTGACCGGGCGGCTGGAAGTGGCGGCGGACGGGCCGCATATGGTCATGCCAATGTTGGCGAGCCTGCGCGCGCGGTATCCGGGAATTACGGTGAACCTGCGCTTGGGCAATGCTCAGGAAACCCTCGCTGCATTGTTGTCGGAACACGCGGATGTGGCGGTGTTGACCGAGGTCGAGCCGCGCAAAGGCCTGCACCTGCAGGCATTGAGCGAATCACGGATTTGCGCGTTGGTGCCGGCAGGGCACCCGTGGGCGATGCGCGCCGGGGAAGTGAAACTCAAGGAATTGGATCAGGTGATCATGGTGCTCCGTGAGCCGAGTTCGATCACCCGTCGTACATTTGATGACGCCTGTGCGCACGCGTCGATCCATCCGCGCGTGTTGCTGGAACTGGACAGCCGTGAGGCGGTGACCGAAGCGGTGGCGGCCGAGTTGGGCGTTGGCGTGGTGTCATCGGTGGAGGTCAGCCATGACCCGCGCGTGGTGGCGATTCCGATTGTCGGGGCAGGGCTGGTCAATCGGCACATGATCGGCTGCATGGAGCGGCGGCGGGAGTTGCGCCTGATTCAGGCGTTCTTTGGTCTGGCGCCGGCCTGATACACCGAGTCGCTCCCTTCGCGAGCAAGCTCGCTCCCACATTTGGAATGCGTAACCCCTGTGGGAGCGAGCTTGCTCGCGAAGGGGCCATCACGGTTCACACAAGACTCTGGCGCACCATATCGAGAAAGGTCGCCACCACCCGTCGATTGCTTTGCTCGCGCAAGCACACCAGCGTCTCCGTCAGCCGTCGTGTGCAGTCGACAATCGGCAACGCGCACACCCGCGAATCCGCACCAAATTCCGCCGCCGATACCACGCCAACGCCAATCCCGACCACCACCGCCTCACGCGCCGCTTCCCGGCCCTCAACCTGAATCGCCGGACGAATGCGAAATCCGGCCCGGGCCATTTCCTCTTCCAGCGTCTGCCGGGTTACCGAACCGTGCTCACGCAACACCAGCGGCGTGTCATCCAGGTCTGCCAGGCAGATCGATTCACGCTCGGCCCACGGATGATGGCGCGACACGAACGCGACCATCGGATCATTACGCAGCGGCACGCACAGCAAGCGCTCATCGCTGACGTCACGCCCCAGCAACGCTAGGTCGGCCTGATAGTTGAACAGGCGAAACAGCGATTCATCGGTATTGCCGGTTTCGATCTTCACGCTGATCCCCGGATAGCGCTCGCAGAACCGCGCGATCTGCGGCAGCACGTGGACCGGCGCATCCACTGCCAGAATCAGGCTGCCGGTCTGCAAGGCCTGGGATTCCTGCAACAGTTCCTGTGCTTCGGCTTCAATCACAAACAGGCGCTGGGTGATCGCCAGCAAGCGCTCGCCCAGGTCGGTCAGGCGTACGGAACGTTTATTGCGGTGAAACAGCAAAACGCCAAAACGCTCTTCGAGTTTGCGCACTTGGTCGGATATCGCCGGTTGGGTGAGAAAAAGGCGCTCGGCGGCTTTGGTGAAGCTTCCATGCACAGCCACGGCGTGGAAGGCTTTGAGTTGGGCGTGGGACACCGACATGCAGTCACCTGATCGTTTAGTCAGTAACAAGCTGAGCTTATGTGTGAAATACGATAAATCGATTTTATTTATTAAACAGTAATTGCTTTGATCGGCTCACGCCATCGCTGACTGCCCGCTCGGGCCGCACGGTAGCCATGAGCCTGTGCGTGCAACAACAGGACTCATCTGACCGATATCGCCACAGGGACGGGGTGATATCGCAGTGCTCAACAATAAAAACACAGGCGTTTTTCTTAACGATTCTGCCGGCACACTCACACCCTGAGGTCAGAACCACCATGAACAAGCACATCGGCACCATTGCGCGTTGGCGCGTGCAGATTTTCGCGATTACCTGGCTTGCGTACGCCGCTTTCTATTTCACCCGCAAAGCGTTTTCGGTGGCCAAACTCGGCATCGCCGAAGACCCGACCTTCATGCTCGACAAGATGGCCATGGCCAACCTCGATGCGATCTATCTGGCGGCTTATGCCCTCGGCCAGTTCACTTGGGGCATGCTCGCTGACCGCTTTGGCCCACGGGTCGTGGTGCTCGGCGGTTTGCTGATTTCCGCCGCAGCGGCGCTGGTGATGGGCAGTTACGCGACGTTGCCAATCTTCGCCACCTGCATGTTGATTCAGGGCTTGGCGCAGTCCACCGGATGGTCGGGATTGTGCAAAAACCTCGGCAGTTTTTTCCCCTCCCAACAACGCGGGCGAGTGCTCGGGTTATGGAGTTCCTGTTACGCGTTTGGTGGTCTGGTAGCGTCGCCGTTCGCCGGCTGGTGGGCCTATACGTTGGTGGGCACCTGGCACGCGGCGTTCATTTCCAGTGCGGTGGTGGTCGCCGTGGTGGCGGTGTTGTTCTTTATCTTCCAGCGCAACAAGCCGGAAGACGTCGGCTTGCCGGCGGTCGAGCCGGAACCTGAATTGACGGCGGAAGAAACCGAAGCCAACAGCAAGCTCAGCGTCTGGGAGCCCTTGAAGGAAATCCTGCGTAACCGCACGGTGCTGGTATTGGGCCTGGCGTATTTCATGTTGAAACCGGCGCGTTACGCGATTCTGTTGTGGGGCCCGGTGATTGTCTTTGAACAGATGCCGAGTGTCGGCAAGGTCGGCGCGGCGATCATTCCCACTTCGTTTGAACTGGCCGGGTTGCTCGGGCCGATCCTGATTGGCCTGGCCTCGGACAAACTGTTCGGCGCCCGTCGGATGCCGGCCTGCGTGTTGAGCTTGCTGGCGCTGACCGTGACGCTGGCGCTGTTTATGGCCGCGTTGCATACCGGCAGTGTGTTGCTGGTGGTCGCGCTGCTGTTCGTCATGGGGCTGACTTTGTATGGCCCGGACTCGATGATCAGCGGTGCCGCCGCGATCGACTTCGGCAAAGCCAAGGCCGGCGCCACGGCGGCCGGTTTCGTCAACGGCTGCGGCTCGGTTGGTGCGGTACTTGGCGGTTTGCTGCCGGGTTACTTCGACTCGGTGACGGTGTTCATCGTCTTCGCCGGTTGCGCGCTGTTCTCGGCGCTGGTGCTGATTCCGCACTGGAACAGCCGACCGGTTGGCGTGATGGAGCCGCGCGCCTCGATCCCCAATTGCCCGCTGACAATCAAACCCCTGCGTTCCTGAAACCCTTGCCTCGTGGCCTGCTGCGACGCTCGCGGCAGGCTGGGTCGTGGCCATCTGACTTGGAGAAACCCCATGAGACCGTTTTGGCTGGAGCAGGCCTTGCAGGCCGACACCTCGCAAACCTGCCCGCCGTTGCAAGGCGAAGTCCGCGCCGATGTGTGCATCGTCGGCGGCGGGTACACCGGGTTGTGGACGGCGATCATGCTCAAGCAACAAAACCCCGAACTCGAAGTCTTGCTGATCGAAGCGGACATCTGCGGCGCCGGCGCCAGTGGGCGCAATGGCGGGTGTGCACTGTCGTGGTCGGCGAAGTATTTCACCCTTGAACGCTTGTTTGGCGTCGAGGAAGCGGTGCGCCTGGTCAAGGAATCGGAGCGCAGTATCCACGCGATTGGCGAGTTCTGTGAGCAGTACGGCGTCGATGCCGATTATCGGCTCGACGGCACGCTGTACACCGCGACCAACCGCGCGCAAGTCGGCTCGACCGATGCGGTAATCGCTGCACTGGAGCGCAACGGTATCAACTCGTTTACCCAGCGTCCGCTGGCCGATGTGCAGCGCATGGCCGGTTCGAGCAAGCATCTGGAAGGCTGGTTCTCGCCGGCGGCGGCCAGTGTGCAACCGGGCAAACTGGTGCGTGGCTTGCGTCGCGTGGCGCTGCAGTTGGGTGTGAAAATTTACGAAAACACGGCAATGACCGGGCTGGAAGAAGGACGCCCGGCACGCCTGCAAACACCGAACGGCAGCGTCGTTGCCGATCGCGTGGTGCTGGCGATGAATGCGTGGATGGCCCGTGCCTTTCCACAGTTCGAACGCAGCGTGGCGATTGTTTCCAGCGACATGCTGATCACCGAGCCGCGACCGGATCTGTTGCAGCAGATCGGCCTGACCAGCGGGGTCACTGTGCTCGATTCGCGGATTTTCGTGCACTACTACCACAACACTCCGGACGGCCGGATCATGCTCGGCAAGGGTGGCAACACCTTCGCGTTTGGCGGGCGCATGCTGCCGGTGTTCGATCAGCCATCGCCTTATGCCGGCCTGCTGAAAAATAGCCTCGCCGACTTCTTCCCGGCGTTTGCCGATGTCAAAGTCGATGCCACCTGGAACGGCCCGTCGGATCGCTCGGTCACCGGTTTGCCGTTCTTCGGCCAGATGAGCAGCGCCGGCAATGTGTTTTACGGCTTTGGCTATTCCGGCAGCGGCGTCGGCCCGTGCCACATGGGCGGGCAGATTCTTGCTTCGTTGGTGCAGGGCCTGGACAACCCGTGGACCCGCTCGCCGCTGGTCAACGGGCCGCTGGGTTATTTCCCGCCGGAGCCAATCCGCTACCTCGGTTCGTTGATGGTGCGCAACGCCATCCGCCGCAAGGAGCGCGCCGAAGATCACGGGCGGCGTCCTCGGCATCTGGATGTGCGTCTGGCGAAATTCGCTGCGGCGGCGGGCAAGGCTGACAAAGCCTGAAGCACGGCGTGTTGATGCAGGAGCTGCCGCAGGCTGCGATCTTTCGATCTGGTTTTTAAGATCAAAATCAAAAGATCGCAGCCTGCGGCAGCTCCTACAAATGGATCAGCGTGCGCCGCTGTCGAGTAGCCAGTCGAGTAATAGACTGTCACGTGCGGGTGGTTCGCGAGGTGTGGGCTTGCGTGAGTTGCCCAGACACAGAATCGGCCGGTCGGGGTCGCTGTCAAGGAAACTCACCCACACTTCGCTGCCGGCGCAGGGCAGTTCCTCCCGTGCCACTCGGCCATTGGCGCGAGTCATCGCGATGGGCAGCCAGATCGCCTCGTCATCAAGGGTTTGCAGATGTTCCGAGGGCCACAGCCTGACGGCGACCCGACCCTGTTCATCGAGCTGCGCCGGTTGCCCGGCAGGTCCCAGCACCAGCGCCAGGTGATAACCGGCAATGCCGGGACGCGGTTGGTTGAGCGCCGGGCGAAAATCGCTTGACCAGGGCTGGGCGGTAAAATCGTTTTCGTAGCGGTGCAAGGGTGGGGTCGGATCAAGAATCGACGGATGTTGCCCGTGATGACGTATCGAGGTGAGCCGCCATTGTTCGTTGAAGTGGCTGACCGGATGTGCCGACACTTGCAGCAGTTGTCCACTGAGCAAGCCGATCCGGTCGCTGCGGCCGTTGATCGTCCGATGCTGGCAGCGTTGCCGTTCCAGATGTCGACGGCTGCGTTGTTCGTGGTGTCGTTGTTCGAGGGAAGATGCCTGCGGCAAGGGATTTGCCGTGATGTGGTTGGCGGCCTCGTCGCTGATCGCCCGCTGCCCTCGGTTACGCACGGCATGCAGCGTGACGACGGGCGCGGCGTGATGATGCTGGTACAGCGAAGTGATGCAGGGAGAAGGCGTTTGCTCACAGGCCTTGAACGGAACCAGTACCGGCGTTTGCGGCAGACTGAGGCTGTCATCGGCAAACACGACAACGTGTCCGTCCATCCGGTGTTCGAAGTGGTAGTGAATGCCTTCCTCTTCGCAAAGTCTGTGCAGCAGCGCCAGATCACTTTCTTCGTACTGGATGCAAAAAGGCCGGATCGGGTAGCGGCCGACGGTCATTTCAATCCGGTAGCCGTCGGCGGGCAGGGCATTTTCCGTGAGCAACTGCTGGAGAATCTGCGGCACACTCTGTTGCACGAACACTCGCCGTTTGCTCGGCTGAGCCAGCCTGTGCAAGCGCGGCACGACCGTCACGCGATAGCCGATCCGGTGCGTACCGCGATGTTCGCAACTGGCACTGTCGATCACGCCGTGGATTCCATGATGGTCGTCCAGACGCAGAAAGGCCCGTTGGTGCAGGAATGTGCCCGGCGTCACGGCGGGGGCCAAACCGATCAGTTCGATGTCGAAACGGTAGGGCTGGTTGAGCGCTTCCTCGCCGTGAAAACGCACCACCGGCAGGCACAGACCGCTGTCGGTCAGGGTCAGGGTAAAAGGACTTTCCTTGTCATTGAGCATTCGAACAGGCTCTGTCAGGCAATACGGGCCTGAGAGGGTACGAAACCGCAGCGTTGAATGGTCATGTCAAAGGCGTTTTTCAGAATTCCCCTACAAGCTCTGGTGAAGATGTCGATTCCACATTGCGTTTTTTTGGTCGATTGCCGACTTTAGGCCGTATAAACTTGGCGCCACGCGTCGGCCAATAGATGTCTCGGCGCCACAGATCAAGAGAGTGAGTAATGGGCGCACAGTGGAAGGTTAAACACAAAGAAGCGGCAGCCAACGCCAAAGGCAAGATCTTCGGCAAATTGGTGAAGGAAATCACCATCGCTGCCCGCAACGGTGCCGATACCACCACCAACGCACACCTGCGTCTGGTGGTCGAACAGGCCAAGAAAGCCTCGATGCCAAAAGAAACCCTCGATCGCGCGATCAAGAAAGGCGCCGGTCTGCTGGGTGAAACCGTGCAATACCATCGCGTGACCTACGAAGGGTTCGCCCCGCACCAGGTGCCGCTGATCGTCGAGTGCGTGACCGACAACATCAACCGTACCGTCGCCGAAATCCGCGTGGCGTTCCGTAAAGGCCAACTGGGGGCTTCCGGCTCCGTGGCCTGGGACTTCAACCACGTCGGCATGATCGAAGCCTCGCCGGACACCCCGGACGCCGATCCGGAAATGGCCGCGATCGAAGCCGGTGCTCAGGATTTCGAGCCGGGCGAAGACGGCGCAACGCTGTTCCTGACCGACCCTACCGACCTGGATTCGGTGCAGAAAGCGTTGCCAGAGCAGGGTTTCACCGTGCTGTCGGCCAAGCTCGGCTACCAGCCGAAGAACCCGGTCAGCGGCTTGAGTGACGAGCAGATGGCTGAAGTTGAAGCGTTCCTCGAAGGCCTCGACAACCATGATGACGTGCAGGACATGTTTGTTGGCCTGGCGGGCTGATCTGTTTCTCCGGTGATGGCCTCATCGCTAGCAGGCTAGCTCCCACAGGGGATTTGTGAACGCCACAGATCCAGTGTGGGAGCTAGCCTGCTAGCGATTGACCGCGCAGCGGTCACAGATTCTCAAGCTGCCGCATGACCTCAGCAAACCCCGGTCGCGCCAGCACATCCGCCTGACAGCAACGTCGCTCCAGTTCCTCAAGAACCCGACGCCGCTCATCACTCAACCCCGAGTCGACGCGCGCCAGCAACTCACCCAGCAGAATCCCGAACGCACGTACTTCGATACGTTGCAACGCGCGCGTTTCCAGCGTGTCGTCGACAGCATGGAACGACGCCCCGCCAAAATCCCCGAGCAGGCAATCGCCGCGCTCGTTCAACAGAATGTTGTGCCCGTAGAGATCGCCGTGGGTGATGCCTTGCTGATGCAAGTGTTCGGCTGCCGAAGCGATGCCTTTGGCAATGTTCAGCGCGACCTCGGCACTGAACCGGCAATCATCGGCGTACACATCCCGCGAGCAGGACGCCAGGCTGGGCAGGTCGGCGAGGTTGCGGAACGACGGATCGATCAACTGCATCACCAATCCTTGCTGGCCGTCGGGATGGCCACTGATGCGTCCCTCGACGCGGATCAGATTGGGATGCAGGCCGGCGGTGATACACGCATTCATTTCGTGCAGCGGCGAGCCGTCGCTGGTCATTTCACCTTTGTACAACTTCACCGCAACCGGTATCACCGAACCATTGTCGCGTTGCCAGTTCGCCCGGGAAATCACCCCCGAGGCGCCTTCACCCAAGCGTTGCTCCAGACTTAGCGCAGACCAGGGGATCTGTGCCGTCGCGTCGAGCGCGGCAGCGTCCGCCTCGGTTTCCAGAGGGTTACCGGCGTAGGCCAGCCAGGTCAGGCTCGGCAGCGCGAGCAGCCACTGCGGCAGCTCGGTCAGGCGGTTGGCGGAGATGCGTAAGAGCTCCAGACGATGGCAGTTGCTCAGCGAGGGTGGCAGCGCTTGCAGACGGTTGCCGGACAGCATGAGCTTTTGCAGGGCAGGGCGCTCACCGAGTTCGCTCGGCAGGCTTTCTAGGCAGTTGTCGGTCAGGATCAGCCAGCGCAGCTGTGGTGGCAGGGCTGCAGCGGGTACGTTGACGATGCGATTGGCCCTGAAGCCGATCATCGTCAGCGCCGCGCACTGGCCGAGGCAGGTCGGCAGTTCGGTAAACGGGTTGTCGGAGCAGAACAGCACCCGCAGGCGCGTCAGACGGTGCAAGTCATCCGGCAGGCGGCTCAGGGCGTTGCCGCTGAGATTGAGGATTTCCAGGGTCTCGGCCAGATCGAAAATCTCGCGCGGGAATTCGGTCAGGCCACAAGACAGATCCAGTCGAGTGATGCCCGACAACTCGCCGGCACGCAATTGAGCAAGGGTGTGCATGTTTGGTGTTCGCTATTGTTCAGTGGAGCGACGCTGGGGCGCTGGAAATGGTCGACATGATAACGGCAAAGCCCGGGTTTGAATTGGATAGGCGGCGAAACTTCAGTTGCCCTTGGTGGGAGCGAGCCTGCTCGCGAAGGCGGAGTGTCAGAAGCTGATGTTTTGACTGATAGGGCGCTTTCGCGAGCAGGCTCGCTCCCACAGGGGAATGGCGTGCTCAGATCGTCCCGTGCACTTCTTGCAACTGCCCCAACCGACTGCGCGTGCGCGCCAGGTCAATGGCCTGGCCGTCCAGGCTTTCACGCAAGGGCAAACGACCGAGTAGCGTCAGGTGCTTGTCCTGGTCGTACAGCACGTCGATCAGGTTGATGAAGCGTTGTTGCGCGGCGATCGAGCACTCCGCCAGTTCCGGCAGATCATCGATGATCCAGCGGTCGAAACGGCGACACAGTTCCAGATAATCCATCACCGCCGTTGGCTGTTCGCACAGATCGTTGAAGGTAAAACCGACCCGCCGCTTCTCAAAAAAACGCGCCTGAAACTGCCGGGTGCCGACCGTTAGCGCAACGGCCGGTGCCTCTGCAGGTGGCAGATCCAGGGCCGTGCGTTGTGCTGGCGTGGCCGGCCACACGTAATGTCCCTGGGTGAATATCTGGTGTGCAGAGTGACGCGTCTGGCTGCGGTAATCGTGCGGGCCGCCGACTTCCATCACCTGCATGTGCGTATTGATCAGTTCGATCACCGGTTTGAAGCGGGCGTGATAAAGCGGATTGGGCAGCAAACCTTCAGGCGCATAGTTGGAGGTCACCAGCAGCAGAATCCGTCGTTTGAACAACGCCTTGAACAGCCGGGTGATCAGCATGGCATCGCCGATGTCATGCACATGAAACTCGTCGAAACACAGCACCCGACAATCTTGCAGCAGTTCGTCGAGAGTCACTTCAAGGGCATCGTCCTGCAGGCGATGGCTGAACATGCCCTGATGCAATTGCGCGAAAAACTGATGGAAATGCAAGCGTCGTTTCTGAGTGATCGGCAGCGCCTGGAAGAAGCCGTCGAGCAGCCAGCTCTTGCCACGCCCGACGGCGCCGAACAGATACAGGCTTGGCGCGGTTCGGCTGTTGGCGGCCAACAGCAGACTGGCCTGCTGCGCCATGCACTCGATGACGCGCTGCTGGCTGTGGCTGAGGGTGTAGCCCTGACCGCTGGCCTTGTGTCGGAAGTAATCGCGGATCGACTGGGCGCTGGCGTCATGCCCGGCGCCGGCCGGCAAACCCTTGCCGAACCAGCGGCGCAACGCCGGCCAGCGCTGGATCAGTCGCGATCGTTTCGGCGGGTGGGCAGGCACTGTCGGCGTCTCCGTGTTCGTCAAAACCGGCTCCCGGGAGCGCGGCGATGTAGTGTAACCAGACGCCGAGATGACCAGCCACCGCGACGTGTCGACAGTGGGCGGTTATTGAACAAATTTGTGCGGCACGTACAGCCATTTTTAGCGACATTACTCGCCCCGTTGTCAATCTTTCGAAACATATCCCGGCCGATCCATGGATCCAATCGACTGGCGGAATCGTCGACCGTTGCTAACCTCAATCACAGAAACGACGTCGCAAGCGATCACTGACAAGGAATGGCGCAGTGAATGTATATGGGGTCATGGGGCTGTTGTGTGTGCTCGCTGCGCCTGCCTATTCGGCGGATCTTCAGGTCGAAGTGCGCGTCGATGTGCAACGCGGCTGCCAGTTGATCGGCCAGCAGCGGCAGGCGGGTATCGAGCAATTGGGTGTGCTCGATTTCGGCAGCACCGCGCGCCTCGATGACCCGGCCGGGCCGTTGGCAGCGGCGCTGACCAATCAACGCCTGCCACGGCTGGAGTGCAATCCGGACACGCCGTACCAGATGCGTGTCGACGGCGGCTTGCATGGTGGTGTCGGCGAAGTCCGTTACATGGCCGGTTCGGTCGGCAGTAAACCGATTCCGTACCGCTTGTATCAGGACGCGGCGCGCCGGGTGCCGCTGGTGGTGGATGTTCCGGTCAGTGGGCGGGTGCCGGACAGCGGCACGGTGGAGTTGCCACTTTACGCGCGGATCGAGCGCCTGGCTGAGGTGCCGCAGGTCAGCCGTTATTCGGATCTGGTCAAGGTGACGGTCACCTGGTGAGTGTGGTTTCAAGGCAGCCGCTGGACGCGGGTGCGCAAGGAAGGCGTTCGATGATGAGCGCGGTGATCGAATCAGCGTAAAGGAGCAGGGACGGGCGCAATGACAGGTAAACACTGGATGGTGGTGGCAGCGGGGACGCTGGCATTGCTCGCAGACGAGGCGCAAGCGGCGGTCAGCGGGCAAATCAATGCGCGGCTGATCCTGATTGCCGGCTGCGAAGTCACCAATACCAGCACACCCGACAGTCCGCTCAGCGCCCTCGGCACCCTCGACTTCGGCCTTCAGGGGCCCACCTGGAACGCGCCGATCAAGGCCAGTCTGGACGGCGACAGCAGCGGCAAACTCAACGTCGCCTGCAATCCCTCGGTCACCGGTTTCACCGTCACCATCGACGGCGGCACCCACGGTGACGGCAATACCCGGCGCCTGAGCAACGGTCGCCAGACCCTCCCTTATCAGCTGTTTGTCGATCCCTCCGGCGTCCGGAGTTACAGCATCGGCCAGCAACACAATTTCGCTGTCACCAGCGGTGCGCAGATACCCATTCCGGTATTTGGCACGGTGGTGGCGAATACCCGTGCGGTACCGGCAGGAGTCTATACCGACACCCTGACGGTGACGCTCGACTGGTAACCCCGTAGAGGACGGACACCATGCGTATGTTTGCATCAAGGATAGGTTTGTCGTTGCTTGGCCTGGCGCTGGTTTCCAGTGCCAACGCCGCCACCACGATCACCGGCCAGATCACCTCCAGCCTGATTCTGATCAGCAGCTGTCAGGTCAACGGTGCTGGCGGTTCCACCGGGCTGAACTTCGGTGCGTTGAACTTCGGCACTGCCAACAGCCTGTTCACCACCGCCACCGGGCAGGTGTTGGGCGGCGGCGGCGGGGCGTTGTCGATTCTCTGCTCCAGCGGCACCACGCCGACGGTCAAGGTACGCGCGGGCTCCCACGACGGAATGTCACCGGGTGGCACGCGGGCGCTGTACGACGGCGTTGCCAATTACGTGCCGTACGACTTGTACACCGATGCCGGACATTCGCAACTGCTGGCGATTGACGGGACGATCAACCTCGCCGCCAGTACTGGTGTGGCGCAGACAGTGAACATCTACGGTCAAGCGGTCGGCAAGGCCGGTTTGCCGGCGGGGACGTACACCGACACTGTCGCTGTTGAACTGACGTTCTGATGCCATGCGCCGCCATGGCTGTGCCGCGCTACTCCTGCTCTGCGCAGGCAGTGCGCCGCTGCCGCTGACCGCAGCAACGAGCCAGAGCTTTCAGGTCAGTGCCACGGTCACTGCCGGGTGTCTGGTGGTGGGCGGGGTGTCGAACTATGGCGGGCTGAATTTCGGTTCGCGTTCGGCACTGGCCACTGGCACCGTGCAGGTCGCGCTGACGGGCGGGGTGCAATTGCAATGCACGCCGGGCGTGACGCTGAACATGAGCGTTGATGGCGGCCAGTACAACAACAGCGGCCGGCACATGCAGGTCAACAGCGGTAATGCGCGGGTGGCGTATGCGCTGTTTAGTGATGCGGCATACAGCCAGAGCCTGGGCATCGGCCAGAGTGTGGCGGTGGCCTACAGCGATGCGAACAACATCAGCCTGCCGATTTACGGTCAGGTGCAATTGCCGGGCAATCAGCCTGGGGGGACGTACAGCGACGTGTTGCAGGTGCAACTGTCGTGGTAAGGCGAAGTTGAATGGCCGACAAGGAGCAGGTTTATGGGGTCAGTTACGTCACTGCATTCGTTCGTGCGCTGTGCGATGTGGACGCTGGTCATGCTTGGGGCAAGTCAGGCACACGCGGCGAGTTCGGTGCTGATCTGGCCGATCGATCCGGTGCTGGAGGCTGATCAGCAGGCCAGTGCGCTGTGGCTGGAGAATCGCGGCAGTGAAACCGCCAATCTGCAGATCCGCGTGTTCGGCTGGAGCCAGAGTGGTTTCGCCGAGCAATACCAGAACCAGCGCGACGTGATCGGCAGCCCGCCGGTGGCGAAAATCGAGCCGGGACAGAAACAATTGGTGCGTCTGACCCGAACCAAGGAAGTGCCACCGGGGCAGGAACTGGCCTATCGGATCATCATTGACGAAATTCCTTCCGCACAACCCGCGACCGCTGACGGAGGCAAAACCGCGGCAGCGATCCGCTTCCAGATGCGCTACTCGGTGCCGTTGTTTGCCTATGGTGCCGGGCTGTGGAGCAAGGAAGATAGCAGCCGCGCGCGTGATCCCAAGGGTGTCGGCCTGCCGCAATTGAGCTGGCGCACGGTGGCCGTGGACGGCAAGCCCTATGTCGAAGTGCGTAATCAAGGCGCGGTGCATGCGCGACTGACTGACGTGGCAATCAAACAGGCAGGGCAGAGCAGACCGCTGGCCGAAGGACTCTTGGGTTACGTCCTGCCGGGGGCGGTAATGCGCTGGCCGGCACCGGGGCCGTTGGCCGGTGATTCGGCGTTGCAGGTGCGGGTGAACGGCGCGCCGCAGGTGCAGAGCATTACACCTGCCAAGTGAGTGAGTCGTAGCGCAGTTATCTGTCGTCGGCTAAAGCGGTATCAGGGAGGATTCAGTCCATTGACGGACGTAAAACGGGTATGAGCCCAGGACGGGTTCGTCGTATTCAGCGTCCGTTGTGGCTCATCACCGGCGCGTGTTGCCTGATGTTCGTTCAACCATCCGGGGCCGGCGATCTGCCGCCGCCACCGAGCGGCATGGAGGCCGTGAGTGATGCACAGTTGTTTCTGGAACTGGTGGTCAACCAGATGAATACCGGACGCGTGGTGGCGGTGCAGCAGCGCGACGGGCGCTTGTTCGTGCCAGTGACCGCGTTGCGCGAGACCGGCATGAAACTGCCCGACAGCCTCGGCGCCGAGGTCGATCTCGACAGTCTGGCGGGGCTGCACAGTGATTACGACAGTGTCGGTCAGCGCCTGCTGCTGGACGTGCCGCCGGACTGGCTGCCGGAACAGTTTATCGGCAATCGCCAGGCTTACCCGCGCACCCCGGCGCTGAGCAGTTTCGGCGCACTGTTCAACTACGATCTGTACCTCAACGATACCGACGATGCCGGCACTTACCTGGCGGCGTGGAACGAAGTGCGGCTGTTCGACAGCTGGGGCACATTGTCCAGCACCGGGCAATACCGGCGTACGTTGTCTGGTGATTCGCTCAACACACTGGACAATGGCTACCTGCGTTACGACACCACCTGGCGTTACTCCGACGACGAGCGAATGCTCACCTACGAGGCCGGTGACGTGATCAGCGGCGCTTTGCCGTGGAGCAGTTCGGTGCGTCTGGGCGGCGTGCAGTTCTCGCGGGACTTTGCCGTACGCCCGGATCTGGTGACCTATCCGCTGCCGCAATTTGCCGGTGAAGCAGCAGTGCCGTCCTCGGTGGACCTGTTCATCAATGGCTACAAATCCAGCAGCGCAGACTTGCAGCCGGGGCCGTACACACTGACCAATATTCCGTTCATCAACGGTGCGGGCGAAGCGGTGGTGGTGACCACCGATGCACTGGGTCGGCAGGTGTCGACCACGGTGCCGTTCTATGTCACCAGCACGTTGTTGCAAAAAGGCTTGAGCGATTTTTCCGTGGCGGCCGGTACGTTGCGCAGCGACTACGGCTTGAAGGACTTCAGTTATGGCCCGGGTGTCACCTCTGGCAGCCTGCGTTACGGCGTCAGCGACAGTTTTACCCTGGAAAGCCATGCCGAAGCGGCCGATTCGCTGACACTGGGCGGCCTCGGCGGCAACCTGCGGCTGGGTAATTTCGGTGTACTCAATAGTGCACTGAGTCAAAGCCGCTTCGACGGCGAGGGCGGTCAGCAATTGAGCCTGGGCTACCAGTACAGCAATCAGCGCTTCAGCTTTTCCTACCAGCGCCTGCAACGTCACGATCAATATGCCGACCTGACCGTGGTCGACAGCTCCTACATCAGCCTGAGTCGACGCAGCGAACAGGCGACCTTAAGCCTTAACCTTGATCGTTGGGGCAGCCTCGGGGCCGGTTATTTCGATGTTCGTGCGGCGGACGACTCGCGCACGCGGCTGCTCAACCTGAGCTGGAGCAAACCGCTGTGGCGCAACAGCAGTTTTTACCTGTCGGCCAACCGCGAAATCGGCGACAGCAACTGGGCGGTGCAGGCGCAACTGGTGATTCCGTTCGATCTGCGTGGCACCCTGGCGATCAGCAGCGATCGCAGTAAAACCGGGCAGAGCCAGCAACGGGTCAACTACAGTCGTGCGGTGCCGACTGAGGGCGGCGTGGGTTTCAACCTCGGCTACGCCAAGGGTGATGGCGCCGATTATCGCCAGGCCGACGTCACCTGGCGGCTGCAATCGGTGCAGTTGCAGGCTGGTGTCTACGGCACTTCCGAGGCTGAAACCCGTTGGGCCGATGCCAGTGGTTCGTTGGTGTGGATGGACCGTCAGGTGTTCGCCGCCAACCGCATCGACGACGCGTTTGTAGTGGTCAGCACCGATGGTTTCGCCGACATTCCGGTGCGCTACGAAAACCAGCAGGTTGGTCAGACCGACAAGAACGGTCATCTGCTGGTGCCGTGGAGCAGCGCCTATTACCGGGGCAAGTACGAAATCGACCCACTGAATCTGCCGGCCAATGTGCGCAGTCCCAATGTCGAACAACGCATCGCTGTAAGGCGCGGCAGCGGTTATCTGCTGGAGTTTCCGCTGGCCCGAGTGATTGCCGCGAGCATCGTGCTGGTCGACGCGCAACAGCGCGAACTGCCGCTGGGCGCGGGTGTGTTGCATGAGCAGAGCGGCACACGGACGGTGGTCGGTTGGGACGGGCTGGTCTATCTGGAAAACCTGCAGGCGCAGAACTCGCTGCAGGTCACGCTGGCCGACGGCAAGACCTGTCAGGCGCAGTTCAGCGTCGATATGAATCAGGACCAGGTGCCGCTGATTGGCCCGTTGGTGTGCCAATGATCTACGCACGATTGCTTTTGTTGCTGGCGCTGATGCTGCCGGGCGCGGCGCAGGCCGCGTGCTCGGTGGTCAGCACCACGCCGGCAGCGTTCGGTACGCTCAGTTCGATCGCCGTGCGCACCACTTCACAACCCAGTTCAACACTGAATGCAGGTTTGAGCTGTACCGGTTCGCTGCTGTCCCTGCTGACCAGCAACGACCACTTCTGGGGCACCGTTTCTTCGACTCAAAGTGGTCTGGTCGGGCCGACCGGCGATGTCATCAACTACACGGTCTACGCCAACAACAGCACCAGCTACCCGCTGACTCGTGGCACGGCCTACGACTTTGCGCGCAACGGCATCATCGATGCCTTGGGCCTGCTCAACGGTACAACGCCGAAAACCGTGCCGCTGTATCTCGGCACAACCATTGGCAGCAACGTCGCCGCCGGGGTGTACACCGAGACCCTGAGTATTTTCTGGAACTGGAATTACTGCTCGGGGATTGGTATTGGTTCTATCTGTCTTGGGCGCGACATCGCCAGTGGCACGACCTCGTTGACGGTGAATATGACGGTGTCCAACGACTGCACGATTACTGCGCCGAACATTGCGTTCGGCAGCGCTCCGGTGATCAGCGCGTTCACCCCGGTGACCGGGCAAACCATCAATCTGGCCTGCACCAAGGGCAGTGCCTATACCGTGGGGCTGAGCGACGGGCAGAACGCGGTGAGTGTCGGCGGCCGGCGACGGATGATTTCCGGGAGCAATTATCTGGCCTACGACATTTTCAAAAGTGCCGGCACCACGCGCTGGGGCAGCGTCGGCGCGGCGCGGCGGGCGAGTAGCGATGCCGAGGTCAATCCGGGAAACGGCTTGGGCACGGGCAGCCAGATTTTCAACTACAACGCAAAGATCTACACCGACCAGACCACGCCGCCTGCGGGTACTTATCTGGACAATGTGGTGCTCGACGTAGGTTTCTGAGCCTGACGCTGATCCCTCGTGGGAGCAAGCTCGCTCCCACAGGGGAAAGGTGGTGTTCTCAGAATGGCAGTGATTGCTTGAGCTGTTGCGCCGCCGGTGTATCGACCGGGCTGACCATCGCGTAGTTATAGCCACCACCTGACCAGTACTGGGCCTGCAAATCTCCGTCACTGCGCGTGCCACGCGGCAAAAAGGTGTTCTTCGGCCCCGGCGGGCGCACGTAGAAACTCACCTTGTGGCCACTGCCATCCTCATACATCACCATCGCTGCCGGGCCTTCGTCGGTGCTGAGCAGGCGTCCACTGACCGGTTCAAACCCGGCCGCCTTCAGATCTGGTAAACGAGTGGCCCGAGTGAAATAACGATCGAGCCAGCGCTGCATGTCGCCATCACTGTCGACCTTGTAATCGGCTGGCAACATGCCTTGCTGGGCAATCAGGCGATAGGCTTGCAGGGCGTCGGTCATTGGCAACATGGCCGGGCGCACAAGGGTCATTTCCCGGGCCTGCCAGCCACTGAAACCGCCGAGGCTGACCGCGATCAGCAACACCGCAGCACTGGCCAGATGACGACGCGACTGGCGCTGACGGCGCTGGCGAATCATCGCTGGGTCAAGCGCTGAGTTGGCCGGTTGCTGCAACGCGCCGCTGAGTGCCGCGCGCAATTGCTGGGCATCCTGTTGCCAGGCGCGAACCTGCGCCGCTTCGTTCGGGTGACTGGCCAGCCAGGTGTCCAGCACACGCCGGTCGGCGTCGCTGAGCTGGTGGTCGACATAGGCGTGCAGATCACGCTCGGTGGGAGGCAGGCTGATCATTTGAGTATCCGCAAAGAAGGGCTGCTGATTTCGCCGTCGCTGAGTTGGCGCAAGGCCTGGCGGGCGCGGGACAGGCGCGACATCACGGTGCCGATCGGGGCGCCGAGAATCTCGGCGACCTCTTTATAGGAAAGGCCTTCCACTGAAACCATGAGCAACAGCGCGCGCTGTTCGCTGGGCAGTCGGTCGAAGGCTTGCAGGGTTGACTGAGCGATAACGGTGCGCTCCACCGAGGGTTCGGCATCGTCGCGACCGGTGAAGAATTCGAGCATTCGCGCATAACGCCGCGAGCGCCGGTGGGCGTCGAGAAACTGCCGATAGAGGATCGCGAACAGCCAGGCACGCAAGTCGCCGTCGGCGCGTTTGTCGCCCCAACTCGACAGGGCACGCTCCAGACAGGCCTGCACCAGATCGTCAGCACTGCTGCTGTTGCGCGTCAACGACACGGCAAAGCGGCGCAATCTGGGAATGATTTCTCTCAACTGTTCGTCGAATTCGCTCATGAAATTCTGCTAGTCACTACGCTGTGGACTAGGGAGACGCCCGCCGTTGGAGGTTATTCCACGTTCGGAAAAATAAATACCGTTGTGTGGAATAAACCCGGATGAGGCGCGTCTTGCTGATTCTTCCTACTTGTGGCCATTGGCCCTGGAGTCCTTCATGGTTGATCGCACCTCACCCAACGCTTCACCGCCTGGCGGGCCGCAGCGCCCGCCACTGAGTGTCGCGAGCCTGATATTGCGTCTGGGCGGCATTGCCGTGGTAGTCGCTGCGGTGGCCGGGGCGTTTGCCTACGTTCACGGTAACTTCGACCCACAACGCCTGACGCCAAAGGCGCTGGTCGATGTGCTGGAGAAGAACAATGGCGTGCATCCCGGGTTTCGTCGTAATCACGCCAAAGGTGTGTGCGTGATCGGGCATTTCGAAAGCAGTGGTGAGGCACGGGCATTCTCCACTGCGCAGGTGTTCAACGAGCCGCAGACTCCAGTCGTCGGGCGCTTTGCGCTGCCGGCGGGCAATCCCTATGCACCGGACAGCAGCGTGCCGATTCGCAGTCTGGCGTTGCGGTTCACCCAGGCTAACGGGCAGCAATGGCGCACCGGGATGAACAGCATGCCGGTGTTCCCGGTCGGTACGCCTGAGGCGTTTTATCAATTGCAGCAGGCGCAATCGCCAGATCCGGCCACCGGTAAACCTGATCCGGCGAAGGTTCCGGCGTTCTTTGCCGCGCACCCGGAAACCGTGCCGTTTTTGACCTGGGTGAAGACGGCCAAACCGTCGGCCAGTTATGCCACCGAAACCTATAACAGCGTCAACGCGTTTTATCTGGTCGACGCCAGCGGTAAAAAACAGGCCGTGCGCTGGAGCATGACACCGTTGGCGCGCGATGCTGCGGGCGCCAGTGCGCCTGAGGGCGGTGATTTTCTCGAGAAAGATCTGGTGCAGCGGTTGTCGTCTGCACCGCTGCGTTTTCAGTTGAATATCACTCTGGCCAATCCCGAGGATCCGGTGAACGACGCCAGCAAGACCTGGCCCGAGGGGCGCAAAGTGTTGAACGCCGGTACGCTGGTGCTGGAAAAGACCCAGCCGCAATTGAGCGGCGAATGCCGGGACATCAACTATGACCCGCTGGTGCTGCCGGCCGGGATTCAAGGTTCCGACGACCCGTTGCTCGCGGCGCGTTCCGCCGGTTACGCCAATTCCTACTTGCGTCGCACCAGCGAAGTCAGTCAGTTGCCCGCCGCCAAACAGGAGGCTCGTCCATGAGCACTCAACCGACGCATTTCGCCCTGTTGGCGCGGCTGCTGCACTGGCTGATGGCGCTGATGATCATCGCCATGCTGTTTATCGGCGCCGGCATGGTCACCTCGGTGTCCGAGCGGCATGAATGGCTGATCCATCTGCACAAACCGCTGGGCATTGCGATTCTGGCGCTGGTGATCGTGCGTTTGCTGGTGCGGCTCACCACGCGCCAGCCACCGTTGCCCGCCGATCTGCCGGGCTGGCAAGTACTGGCGGCCAAGGCGTCCCATCTGCTGCTTTACGCGTTGATGCTGGTGTTGCCGTTGCTCGGTTGGGCGATGATCAGCGCTTCTGGTGAACCGGTGATGCTCAGCACAACGTTGCAGTTGCCAGCGATCGTTCCGGCCGATGCGCAGTTGTTCGCGTTTCTGCGCAAGGCTCACGGGTATCTGGCCTATCTGCTGTTCCTGACGGTGCTGCTGCACCTGGCGGCGGCGTTGTTTCATGGCTGGGTCCGCCGCGACGAGGTGCTCGACAGCATGTTGCGTGGTCGCGATCGCAGCTAACCCGTTTGCGTGGCGCATCGTAGCGATGCGCCGCGTTTCAGGGTCAGCCACCAGTACGCCAGCGCCACGGCGTTGATGCTGGCGCCGAGCAGGCACACGCCGATCCAGCCGGCCCACGCGTACATCGCGGTCGAGCCGATGGAACCGAGCGCACTGCCGATCGAATAGAACAGCATGTAACCGGCGGTGAGACGGCTTTGCGCTTCGGGGCGCACGCTGTAGATCATGCTCTGGCTGGTGACGTGCACGGCTTGCAGACCCAGATCCAGGGTGATTACGCCAAGCAGCAATGCCCACAGCGAGGATTGAGTCAGGGCGATCGGCAACCATGAGGCGAGCATCAGCAACAGCGACAGACCGCTGACCCATTGCCCCAGACCACGATCAGCCAGATGCCCGGCCCGTGCGGCTGCCAGTGCACCGGCAGCACCGGCCAGTCCGAACAGACCGATTTCACTGTGCGACAGGGACAGTGGCGGCGCGGCCAGTGGCAGCACCATCGGCGTCCACAGCACCATCGCACTGGCAAAAGTCAGCAATGCGAGGATCGCGCGTTGGCGCAGTACCGGTTCTTCTTTGAACAGGCTGAATACTGAGGCGATCAGGGCGGCGTAAGTCGTAATCGGTTGCGGGACCTCATCCTTCGGCAGAACACGCAACAGCAGCAACGCCATCAACAGTGTCAGCCCGGCTGACAGAACGTAAATCGCTCGCCACCCAGCCAAATCGGCCATACCGCCGGCAACCGTGCGTGCCAGCAAGATGCCGACAACGATGCCGCTGGTGACCACCCCGACCACGCGCCCGCGTTGGGCCGGGATTGCCAGCGTCGCGGCATAAGCTACCAAGACCTGCGTCACTACCGCGAGCAGCCCTGTCAAGGTCATGCCAAGCAGCAGCCACGCACTGTTGGGCGCCAGCGCGATCATCAACAGCGCCGCTGCCGACAGCAGGGTTTGAGTAACGATTAATCGGCGTCGATTGAGCAGATCACCGAGAGGGACCAGTAGCACCAGTCCGATGCCGTAGCCGATTTGCGTCAGGGTGATGACAATGCCGATGGTCGCCGGCGACATCGCAAACGCCTCGGCCATCGCGTCCAGCAATGGCTGGGCGTAATACACATTGCCCACGGCCAGACCGCAGGCCACGGAGAAAAGCAAAACGGCACTGCTCTTGAGAGGTTTCATTTCCCGCATCCTTTTAGGTTTCAAAATAAAACCTTGAGTACGGTATTGATTCGGGTTTTATTTTGCAACCTGTTTGCGCGAGATGGTGAATGGCGGAAAGCAAAAGATCGCAGACAAGCTGCGATCTTTTACAGAACGGAGGAGGGGATCAGCGCAGGGTATCAACCATGTCAGCGATGGTGGTCAGCACGTCTTTGCCCAGCTGTTTAGAGCGTTTGCCCGACCAGCCGGTGACGTTGTCGGGATGGTCGTCGTGATCCTTGAACGGCATTTCCAGGGTCAGCGACAGGCAGTCGTATTTCTGGCCGACGCTGTTGCACGCCAGGGTCATGTTGGCCTGACCCGGTTCGTCGCGGGTGTAGCCGTACTTGGTCTGGAAATCTTTGGTGGTATGTTTCAGGTGATTGCGGAAATGCTCTTCGAGCTTCTCGATACGCGGCGTGTAGCCCGGATTGCCTTCGCAGCCGGCGGTGAATACGTGAGGAATGGTTTCATCGCCATGGGCGTCCAGGAACAGATCGACGCCGTACTTTTCCATTTGCTGCTGGACGAAGAGCACCTCGGGACTGATCTCCTGGTTGGCGTTCTGCCAGGCCCGGTTCAAATCCTGGCCCATGGCGTTGGTGCGCAGATGACCATGGAACGCGCCGTCCGGATTCATATTCGGCACCAGGTACAGATCGGCACTGGCGAGCAGCTTGTTCAGCACCGGATCATCGTGCCTTTCCAGGCGCTCGATCACGCCTTCCATGAACCATTCGGCCATGTGCTCGCCGGGATGTTGCTGAGCGATGATCCAGATCTTGCGCTGGCCTTCAGCGCCAGTGCCTTTGCGCAGCAATTGAATGTCGCGACCTTCGACACTTTTACCAGTCGCCAGTAATTCGGTGCCGGCCTTGCTCAGCGCCTGCTCGATCAGCCAGTCGTGACGGCCACGGCTATAGGGTTCGAAGTAGGCGAACCAGGCATGGGTCTGCGTGGCCTCGAGGCAAAAGCGCAGGCAGTCGCCCTCGTAAATAGTCGGCACGCGGAACCAGTTGACGTGATCGTAGGACGCTACGGCCTGATAACCGGGCCAGCCCTTGCTGTACGTGGATTGGCTGGCATTGTTCAGGCGGAACCAGTGTTCCTGGCCGACATGCAGGCCGCTGGCCTTGAAGTGAAACCACTGGAAATGCGCGCTGCGAGTATCTGGACGAATGGCCAGAACCGGATTGAGTGGATTGCTGATGTCGATGACTTGGATGTTGCCGCTGTCGAAGTTGGCGCTGATGTCGAACGAAGATTTGGCCACGGTCATAATCGATTCCTGAATATGATTTTTATGGCCGTTACTGTACACGCAGGCAGGGCTGAAACCGAGGGGAATTGCGGTGTGTGGCGGGGGGCGTCCTCCATGACGCGCAAGCAGCTTAGAGACTGTGCGATTGATTCTCAAGTGCTAATTGGCATTAGTTTGCCCCAATGCGGCCGGGCTTCGCTTGCCAACCAATATTCTTTTGATATTATCCGCGCCATCGAATTTGCAGCACCTAAAGACTTCATTAGCCTGAAGCCATAAGCCTGAAAAACGGGCAAAAAAAAGACCCGGCAAAAAGCCGGGTCAAAAACCGTGATTAGCCTGATGAGGAGATAGTCCAGAAGACCGACCTAAGGTCTCTGGTCCATCGACTGATCTCGCGACCAGCTGCTTGCAATAATAATCATTATCATTTGCAAGTCAAATGTTTTTACCTGCTCGATTGGAAAATTCTTTCCCGTCCGCCCGCACTTCCGTTTCTCAGGCTTCATCGCCATCGAGTGAATGGTCGACCATCGCCCGCGCCATATCCACCATATGCACCACTGAAAATGCCAGATCGCGACTCGCGCCTTGCAGGTTTTCGGCTGCCTTGAACGCCGTGGCTGCCGCGCAGCGCAACAGGTCCGAGGCGTGCACCAGGGCTTCCTCGCCACTGAGATGGCGCCTGACATCGAAAAAGCGCTCGTCGACCTCAGGTTCTGACACAGCTGGTTTCAAGTAATAGTCCAGCGCTCGTTGCGCCGCCGCATTGCCTTGGGGCGAGGTGAAGGTGGTGTCCATTTGCAGATCGGGCAAGTCTTTGCTGCTGATATTCATGATGAGGGGGCACTCCTTGGTCGATTGAAAATCCGTGCCTTCAGAATAGTACTCTGTGTAGTTGTGACGAGAATTTAAATACTACAATATGTGTTTTGCTGGCCGAAGGCGTCCACGTAAGGTGCTGCACATGGATAAATGGATTGAGTTGGTCAAGGCCAAGATGAGTGAGCTCAAAATCACTCAAACAGAGCTCGGAGAGCGCGTCGGCATGTCCCAGGGCGGGATCGGCCATTGGCTGAACAAGCGTCGCGAACCCGGTATCACTGAAATGAACCGGGTGCTGCAAGCGCTGGGCATGGATTTCCTCGAAGTGGTGCTGGTGATCCGTGAACCGCAACCCACGTCCGAGGACGAGATGCCGCTGGCGCAGAAGTACAACCCGTACTTCCGTTACCCGGTCAGCGATTGGCAGACGACGTGCGAAGTGCGTGAAAGCGATCCGGCGTCCTACGACAAGGCAGCAGGCAAGCAGCGCTTCGAGTTGACGGATTACCACGCGCGAGGCCCGGCGTTCTGGTTGACGGTGACGGGAGATTCAATGACCGCACCCAGTGGCCAGAGCATTGCCGAAGGCATGCTGATTCTGGTCGACCCGGCCGCCGAAGCGCTGCCCGGTAAACTGGTGATCGCCCAGTGGCCCGACAGTACGGAGGCGATTTTTCGCAAACTCGACGAAGAGGGCGGCCAGCGTTACCTGGTGCCGCTCAATCCGACGTGGCCGAAAGCCCTGCTGACCGATGAGTGTCGAATCATCGGTGTTGTGGTGCAGGCAACGGCGCGTTACTAGTCAGATCGATCCTCGCCAGGCGCAGGATCGATCCTCCCGTTCATACTTCTTCCAGCTCAACCAAAGCGCTGCCTTCGCCAACCATTTCACCTTCCTGGCAATACAGCGCTTTGATCACCCCGGCATGCGGCGCGCGGACGCTGTGTTCCATCTTCATCGCTTCCAGCACCACCAGTTGCGCACCGGCCTCAACCGATTGCCCGGCCTCCACCAACACGCGGACGATGCTGCCGTTCATCGGCGCGGTCAGGCCACCCTGATGGCTGTGGCTGGCTTCGATGGCGCTGATCGGATCGTATGTTTCGATACGGCGCAACTCACCTTCCCATTGCAGGTACAGCGCATCGCCCTGGCGAATCGCACGCAACGTACGACGAACGCCTTCGTGCTCGACGATAAGTGCTTCGCCGGACAGTCTGGCGTGGTCGGCAGCATTCAGCGTCAAGGCGCGATCCTGCCCCTCGCAACTCAAATGCAGGGTGATTTCCGGCGGCAGCCCAGCACGCAAACCGCTATTGAGTGACCAAGGCGAAGCAGGGTCATCCTGGCGTGCGAGTTGTGGCAGGCTCTGCGCCACCGCATGAGCTGCCGCCGCCCAGAACGCATCGCTCAGCGTGCCCGGTGCAGGCAGCAATTGCTCCTGGTAACGCGGAATAAACCCGGTATCCAGTTCCGCCGCCGCGAACGCCGGGTGCGCAATGATCCGCCGCAAGAAGTTGATGTTGGTTTTCAAACCGCCAATCGCAAACTCGTCGAGCATGCTCAACAAGCGCAATCGAGCCTGTTCACGATCCTCGCCCCAGGCAATCAGCTTGCCGAGCATCGGGTCGTAGAACGGCGAAATTTCATCGCCTTCTTCAACCCCGCTATCCACCCGACGCCCTGGCCCTTCGGCCGATTCGCGATACAACGCCAGACGTCCGGTCGCCGGCAGGAAGTCATTCGCAGGATCCTCGGCGTACAAGCGCACTTCAATCGCATGGCCATTCAACGGCACTTGTTCCTGAGTGATCGGCAGTGCTTCACCACGAGCGACGCGGATCTGCCAGGCGACCAGATCCAGGCCAGTGATGGCTTCTGTCACCGGGTGCTCGACCTGCAACCGCGTGTTCATCTCCATAAAGAAGAATTCACCGCGCGCATCCAGCAGGAACTCCACCGTACCGGCGCCGACGTAACCGATCGCCTGTGCCGAACGCACCGCTGCTTCACCCATCGCCCGCCGCAGTTGCGTGGACAGGCCGGGTGCCGGCGCTTCTTCGACGACTTTCTGATGGCGCCGTTGAATCGAGCAATCCCGTTCATTGAGGTACAGGCAGTTGCCATGCTGATCGGCGAACACCTGGATTTCCACGTGACGTGGCTTGAGCAGGTATTTCTCCACCAGCATGCGCGAATCGCCGAACGACGACTGCGCTTCACGCTGAGCCGAGGCGAGGGCTTCGGCCAACTGGCTGACGTCCTCGACCACTTTCATGCCTTTGCCACCACCGCCGGCCGTGGCTTTGAGCAGCACTGGATAACCGATGCGTTCGCAGGCATCGCGGAAGGTGTCGAGATCCTGCGCTTCGCCGTGATAACCCGGCACCAGTGGCACACCGGCGGTTTCCATCAGTGCTTTGGCGGCGGATTTGCTGCCCATGGCATCGATGGCCGAGGCGGGCGGGCCGAGGAAAATCAGCCCGGCCGCTTCGATGGCACGAGCGAACCCGGCGTTTTCCGAGAGAAACCCGTAACCCGGATGAATCGCCTGCGCGCCACTGGCCTTGGCCGCTGCGATCAGCTTGTCGATTTGCAGATAACTGTCGGCGGCTTTGCTGCCGCCCAGGTCCACGCGAATATCCGCTTCCCGGCTGTGCCGCGCCTCACGGTCGGTGGCGCTGTGCACGGCAACCGTGGTCAGGCCCAAGGCTTTGGCGGTGCGCATCACGCGGCAGGCAATTTCGCCACGGTTGGCCACCAGCAGGGTGGTGAGAACAGGTGCGCTCATCAACGCGGCTCCTTGGTGGTGGTTGCGGCTTGCCAGCTCGGCGGACGTTTTTGCAGAAAGGCGCGCAAGCCTTCCTGACCTTCAGGGCTGACGCGGATACGGGCGATGGCATTTTCGGTGTAGCGGCGCAGCGCCGGGGTCAGCGCGCCGTTACCGACTTCACGCAGCAAGTCCTTGCTGGCACGCATGGCGGCGGGGCTGTTGAGCAGTAAATTGTTGATCCACTGTTCGACTTGCTGATCAAGTTCTGCCGCCGGATAGCTCTCGGACAACAAACCGATTTCGCGCGCACGTTGTCCGCCGAAACGCTCGGCGGTCAGGGCATATCGACGCGCAGCGCGTTCGCCGATGGCCTGCACCACGAACGGACTGATCACCGCCGGCGCCAGACCGATGCGCACTTCCGACAGGCAGAACTGTGCGTCATCGGCGCCAATCGCCATGTCACAGCAACTGATCAACCCCAGCGCGCCACCGAACGCCGCGCCTTGCACCACGGCCACTGTGGGGATCTTCAGCTTGGCGAGGTTGTACATCAGCTCTGCCAGTTCACGGGCGTCGTCGAGGTTGGTGTGGTAATCGAGCTCGGCCGATTGCTGCATCCACGCCAGATCAGCGCCGGCACTGAAGTGCTTGCCACGACCACGCACCAGCAGGAAACGCAGGCTGGCGTCGCTGGCGACTTTGTCCAGCGCGAGGATCAGCTCGCGGATCATCTCGGCGTTGAAGGCGTTGTTCTTTTCTGCGCGGTTGAGCCACAGCGTTGCAAAACCGCGTGGGTCGCTCTGCAGTTCGAGGGTGTTGAAATCACTCATATTCATCCGTCTCCACGGTTCTTGTGGGAGCGAGCCTGCTCGCGAAAGCGTTGTATCAGTCGACCTATCCGCTAGCTGACAAACCGTATTCGCGAGCAGGCTCGCTCCCACAAAAAATCACATCCGGAACACGCCGAAGCGGCTCGGTTCGATAGGCGCGTTCAGCGACGCGGACAAGGCCAGGGCCAGCACATCGCGGGTCTGCGCCGGGTCGATGACGCCGTCGTCCCATAGCCGTGCGCTGGAATAGTAGGGGTGACCTTGCTCTTCATACTGGTCGAGGATTGGTTGCTTGATCTCGGCTTCCTGCTCGGCACTGAAGGCCTGGCCACTGCGTTCAGCCTGTTCGCGTTTGACCTGCACCAACACGCCCGCCGCCTGCTCGGCGCCCATCACGCCGATCCGCGCGTTTGGCCACATCCACAGGAAACGCGGGTCATAAGCGCGGCCGCACATGCCGTAGTTACCGGCGCCGAAGCTGCCGCCGATGATCACGGTGAATTTCGGCACCTTGGCGCAAGCCACCGCTGTTACCAGTTTCGCGCCGTGTTTGGCGATGCCGCCGGCCTCGTATTTCTGACCGACCATGAAGCCGGTGATGTTCTGCAAAAACAGCAACGGAATACCGCGCTGGCAGGCCAGTTCGATAAAGTGCGCACCTTTCTGCGCGGCTTCGGCGAAGAGGATGCCGTTGTTCGCCAGAATCGCGATCGGGTAGCCGTGCAGATGCGCAAAGCCACACACCAGCGTGGTGCCGAACAAAGCCTTGAATTCATCGAACACCGAACCGTCGACCAGTCGCGCAATCACTTCGCGCACGTCGAACGGCTGCTTGGCGTCGGCCGAAACTACGCCGTACAACTCGTCGCTGGCGTACAGCGGCGCAATCGGCGCGCGTTGCTGCACGTCACCGAGCTTGCGCCAGTTGAGGTTGGCAACGCTGCGGCGGGCGAGGGCGAGGGCGTGTTCGTCGCTCTCGGCGTAATGGTCGGCGACCCCGGAAATCTTGCAGTGCACATCGGCACCGCCCAAGTCTTCGGCGCTGACCACTTCACCGGTCGCGGCTTTCACCAACGGCGGGCCGGCGAGGAAAATCGTCGCCTGATTGCGCACCATGATCGCTTCGTCCGCCATTGCCGGTACATACGCGCCGCCGGCAGTGCACGAGCCCATGACCACGGCGATCTGCGGAATGCCCATCGCGCTCATGTTGGCCTGGTTGAAGAAGATCCGCCCGAAGTGCTCACGATCCGGAAACACTTCGTCCTGACGCGGCAGGTTGGCGCCGCCCGAATCGACCAGATAGATACACGGCAGACGATTCTGTTGCGCGATGGTTTGTGCACGTAGATGTTTTTTCACGGTCAGCGGGTAGTACGAACCGCCCTTAACCGTCGCGTCGTTGGCGACGATCATGCATTCGACGCCTTCAATCCGGCCGATCCCGGCAATCACACCAGCGGCCGGAACGTCTTCGCCATACACGGCGTGGGCGGCCAGTTGGCTGATTTCCAGAAATGGCGAACCTGGATCAAGCAAGCGGTTGATGCGTTCACGAGGCAACAGTTTGCCGCGTGAGGTGTGGCGTTCCTGGGCTTTCGCGCCGCCGCCCTGCGCCACTTGGGCGAGCAGGGTGTGCAGGGCGTCGACCTGTTTGAGCATCGCCGCGCTGTTGGCGGCGAACTCCGCTGAACGAGGGTTGAGCTGAGTGTGCAGGGTAGCCATGGCCAGCTCCGTTTAGCGGGTTTCGTTGAACAGTTCGCGACCGATCAGCATGCGACGGATCTCACTGGTACCGGCGCCGATTTCGTACAGCTTGGCGTCACGCAGCAAGCGGCCCGCCGGGAATTCGTTGATGTAACCGTTACCACCGAGAATCTGGATCGCGTCGAGGGCCATTTGCGTGGCGCGCTCGGCGGTGTAGAGGATTACCCCGGCGGCATCCTTGCGGGTGGTTTCGCCGCGCTCGCAGGCCTGGGCCACGGCGTAGAGGTAGGCGCGACTGGCGTTGAGCTGGGTGTACATGTCGGCCACTTTGCCCTGGATCAGCTGGAACTCGCCGATGCTCTGGCCGAACTGTTTGCGGTCGTGGATGTATGGAACGATCAGGTCCATGCACGACTGCATGATCCCGGTCGGGCCGCCGGAGAGCACGACGCGTTCGTAATCGAGGCCGCTCATCAACACTTTGACGCCGCCGTTGAGCACGCCGAGGATGTTTTCTTCCGGCACTTCGACGTCATCGAAAAACAGCTCGCAGGTGTTGGAGCCGCGCATGCCGAGCTTGTCGAATTTGTTGCTGCGGCTGAAGCCTTTCCAGTCGCGTTCGACGATGAACGCGGTGATGCCGTGCGGGCCTTTTTCCAGATCGGTCTTGGCGTAGATCACGTAGGTGTTGGCGTCAGGGCCGTTGGTGATCCAGGTTTTGCTGCCGTTGAGGACGAAATGGTCACCGCGTTTGTCGGCGCGCAGTTTCATCGAGACCACGTCGGAACCGGCGTTCGGCTCGCTCATGGCGAGGGCGCCGACGTGTTCGCCGCTGATCAGCTTCGGCAGGTATTTGCTTTTCTGTTCGTGGTTGCCGTTGCGGTTGATCTGGTTGACGCAAAGGTTGGAATGCGCGCCATAGGACAGCGCTACAGAGGCCGAACCACGGCTGATTTCTTCCATCGCCACCACATGCGCCAGGTAACCCAGGCCAGCGCCGCCGTACTCTTCCGGCACAGTGATGCCGAGCAGGCCCATGTCACCGAATTTGCGCCACATGTCGGCGGGGAACAGGTTGTCGCTGTCGATCTGCGCGGCGCGCGGAGCGATCTCCTTGGCGACAAAGGACTGAACCTGATCGCGCAACATGTCGATGGTTTCACCGAGGGCGAAGTTCAGGGAGGGATAGCTCATGGGTCACCTTTTGGCTTTTTTGTAGGGTGGGGAGGGCTGTTACTCAGCTCTCACCTTTACGTTAACGTAAGCCTGCGATGGATGGCTGTCAATCACCCTTTACGTTAACGTCAACTTAGGCGAGAGTAGGGGCAGTTCAAGATTGAAACGGAGCGGACCTTGTGGGAGCGAGCTTGCTCGCGAAAGCGTCAGATCAGTCAACACGGATGTTGAATCTGCTGGCCTCTTCGCGAGCAAGCTCGCTCCCACAGGGGTTAAATCCGGCAAAACCCACTAATAAAGACAATAGGGGTCGTCATGGATCAACCCAGTGCAAACCCGCAGCGCAGCTACACCCGTGGCTCACAGGACAAAGCCTTGCTGGCACTGACCATCGGGCAGAAGTTCGATCACACCGCCGCGCAATACCCTGACGGTGAAGCGCTCGTCGTGCGCCATCAGCAACTGCGTTACTCCTGGCGACAACTGGCCGATGCGGTGGACCTGCACGCCAGAGCGCTGCTCGCCCTGGGTTTGCAGGCCGGCGATCGCCTCGGTATCTGGGCGCCGAATTGCGCGCAGTGGTGCATCACCCAAGTTGCAACGGCAAAAATCGGCGTGATCCTGGTCAACATCAACCCGGCCTATCGCAGCTCCGAACTCGAATACGTGCTCAAGCAATCCGGCTGCCAATGGCTTGTCTGCGCAGGGGCGTTCAAGTCCTCCAACTACCACGCCATGTTGCAAGGGTTGGTGCCGGAACTGGCCGAGCAATCCATCGGCCAACTGCGCAGCGAAAGCCTCCCCGGACTGCGCGGGGTAATCAGCCTTGACGCGCAACCACCGTCAGGTTTTCTGCCGTGGTCGCAACTGGCCGATCTGGCCACCAGCATCTCTCCCGATCAACTGCGCGAACGCAGCGACAGCCTGCACTTCGATCAACCGGTGAACATCCAGTACACCTCCGGCACCACCGGTTTCCCCAAGGGTGCGACCCTCAGCCACTACAACATCCTCAATAACGGCTACATGGTCGGTGAAAGCATCGGCCTGACCCCGCGCGATCGTCTGGTGATCCCGGTGCCGCTCTACCACTGCTTCGGCATGGTCATGGGCAACCTCGGCTGCATCACCCACGGCAGCACGATGATTTACCCCAACGACGCGTTCGACCCGTTGTTGACCTTGCAAACCGTCGCCGAAGAAAAAGCCACCGGCCTCTACGGCGTACCGACCATGTTCATCGCCATGCTCGATCAGCCACAACGCGCAGAGTTCGACCTGTCGAGCCTGCGTACCGGGATCATGGCCGGTGCGACGTGCCCGATCGAAGTGATGCGCCGGGTCATCAGCGAGATGCACATGAGCGAAGTGCAGATCGCTTACGGCATGACCGAAACCAGCCCGGTGTCGCTGCAAACCGGGCCGACCGATGAGCTGGAATTGCGCGTGACCACCGTCGGCCGCACCCAGCCACAGCTGGAAAGCAAGATCATCGACGAAGCCGGCAACCTCGTGACGCGCGGCACCATCGGCGAACTGTGCACTCGTGGCTACAGCGTGATGCTCGGTTACTGGAACAACCCGCAGGCCACCGCCGAAGCCATCGATGACGCGGGCTGGATGCACACCGGCGACCTGGCGAGCATGAACGAGGAGGGTTACGTCAACATCGCCGGGCGCAACAAGGACATGATCATTCGTGGCGGCGAGAATATTTACCCGCGTGAGCTGGAGGAGTTTTTCTTCACCCATCCGGCCGTGGCGGACGTGCAGGTGATCGGCATTCCGTGCTCGCGTTACGGTGAGGAGATTGTTGCCTGGATCAAGTTCCACCCCGGCCACAGCGCCTCGGAGCTGGAGCTGCAAACCTGGTGCAAGGAACGTATCGCGCACTTCAAGACGCCTCGGCACTTCAAGTTCGTTGAAGAGTTTCCGATGACGGTGACGGGCAAGATCCAGAAGTTCAAAATGCGAGAGATCAGTATCGAAGAACTGAAAACAATCGAGCGGTAACCGCAACCTCTGTGGGAGCGAGCTTGCTCGCGAAGGCGTCAGGTCAGCCAATATCTTTGTTGATGACACACCGCATTCGCGAGCAAGCTCGTTCCCACAGGAGATAGGTGTTGAGGAAAACACAAATCACAGAAAGCACAAAGGGGAGCCGAAGCTCCCCTTTAATTTTGTCGTCGCGTGCTCTTTTTTATTATTGAGGGTCGGTCTGTTGTTGTTTTTGGCAACCGTGGCCCTTTACCGCTGTTTTTGGCGACCCCCATCCGGGGTCAAGAGCAAACGTATTTTTTTGAGCGCTGATCTACTTTCTCGCTAAGCGATCCAACCGATTCGGGAGCTACCTGAAGGTAGTTTTATTGTTCTCTGCCCGGTTGCGGGTCACTCCTGAGAGCACCCTGAAAAGCACACCTTCTCCAAAAAAATCTGTTAGCTGCGTCTCTGCCGTGTTGTTTTTGTTATGTCAGAGTCGGTACGTCTTATTTTTATTGGTTTGCTGCTTTTTATTCTTGTTATGCCATAGAGATAGCAGAAGCCGTGCCAACTTTTAAAAAGCCTTATAAATCAATGTCTTGAGAATTTCAGCAAATTTTCACTCTAGCGAAACCAGACAATTTGTTTCCGTGTTACTCGCTTGAACCCACATTCCGGACACAGCGGTAACACCTTCCCCCCTCACTGTGCGCTACGAGCCTTGGCCACGCGCGAACCGCTCGGGCGACCCAGCACCACACTGATCTGCTGACCCGCAGCAATCAAGGCGTCCAGGTTGATACCGGTCTCGATACCCAGGCCGTTGAGCAGGTACACCACATCTTCAGTAGCAACGTTACCGCTCGCGCCTTTGGCGTACGGGCAGCCGCCGAGGCCCGCGATAGAGCTGTCGAACACCGAGATGCCCTCGAGCAGGCTGGCGTAGATATTGGCCATGGCCTGCCCATAGGTGTCGTGGAAGTGCCCGGCCAGTTTGTCCCGTGGTACCTGCGCCGACACCACTTCGAACAAGCGGCGAGTCGCGCCCGCAGTGCCAGTGCCAATGGTGTCGCCCAGCGAAACCTCGTAGCAGCCCATCGCATACAACTCGCGCGCGACCATCGCCACTTGTTCCGGCGCGACCGTGCCTTCATATGGGCAACCGAGCACGCAGGACACGTAACCGCGCACGGTAACGCCGTGCTGTTGCGCCGCCTCCATGATCGGTGCGAAGCGCGCCAGGCTTTCGCTGATCGAGCAGTTGATGTTGCGCTGCGAGAAGGCTTCGGAGGCAGCAGCGAACACGGCGACTTCCTTGACCCCAGCGGCGATGGCATCTTCGAAGCCACGCAGGTTCGGCGCCAGTGCGCCGTAGGTCACGCCGGGTTTGCGCTGGATCTGTGCAAACACTTCGGCCGAACCCGCCATCTGCGGGACCCATTTCGGTGAAACGAAACTGCCGACTTCTATATAGCCAAGACCGGCAGCGCTGAGTGCATCGACCAGTTGCACCTTGTCGGCGACGCTGATCGGTTGGGCTTCATTCTGCAGGCCATCGCGCGGGCCGACTTCGATCAGGCGTACTTGGGAGGGGAGGGACATGGCGGTTGACCTGCTCTTTTGAATTCGTGGAGAACCCTGTGGGAGCGAGCTTGCTCGCGAAAGCGGCGCATCAGTCGACAAACATTTGAATGTCAGACCGTATTCGCGAGCAAGCTCGCTCCCACAGGGAATGGGGTTGTTACTGAATGGCCTGCTGGCTCTTGAGCGTCTGCTCCAGTGCCTGCACGCAACGCTCTTCGGCGGTATCGAGTTCCAGTTTCATCTGTTCGATATCCAGCAACTGCTGTTCCAACTGCTCGCGGCGCTCAGTGATTTTCGCCAGCATGCTGTTGAGCTGTTTGGTGTTACCGCTGGAAGGGTCGTAAAGCTCGATCAGTTCACGGCATTCGGCCAGCGAGAAACCGATGCGCTTGCCGCGCAGGATCAGCTTCAGACTGACCTTGTCGCGTGGCGAATAGATACGTTCCTGGCCACGGCGCTCAGGGCTGAGCAGGCCTTGCTCTTCATAAAAGCGGATCGCCCGGGTGGTGATGTCCAGCTCGCGGGCGAGGTCGGAGATGCTGTAAGTCTGGCTGCTCATGGAAGCGCTCGAAAAAAGGTCTTGGCGCTAAGCTAATGGCAGGTTGACGTTTACGTCAAGCAGGATGATCTGTGGTGTTCATGCTGGCCTCATCGCGAGCAGGCTCACTCCTACAGTTGACCGTGTTTCATCTGAAGAAATGCAACCAATTGCAGGAGTGAGCCTGCTCGCTATGGCAGCGCCGCGGTAAGAAGTCTTACACCTTATCCAGCTTCTTCTCCTGCGCCGTCACCTGCTGGCACAACTCGATCATCTGCTCGCGCATCCAGCGATTCGCCGGATCCTGGTCCGTGCTTTCATGCCAGTACAAGTGCGTCTCCACCGGCGGCACATCATTCACCGGCAGGTTAAACGCCTGCAGCTCATGCCGACGGGCGAAGCGCTCCGGCACCGTCATGACCATGTCGGTTTGCTGCATCACTTGCGACGCCATCAGATAATGCTGCGAGCGCAGGGCAATCTTGCGCTGAATGCCCATTTTCCCCAGCGCCAGATCGACATAACCCAGGCCACTGCGACGGCTGGAAATATGGATATGGGTCAGCGACAAGTAATCATCCAGCGAGAGCTTTTCCTTGCCTGCCATCGGATGCCCCTTGCGCATCGCACACACATAACGGTCTTCCATCAGCTTGACGTGGCGCACCTGCGGGTCGGTGTTGAGCGGCGCATCCACGGCGAAATCCAGACGTCCGGCGGCCAGCTCTTTGGTGGTCTCGCGGCGCTTGGACAGAAAACTTTCGATGATCACCGTCGGCGCCAAGCGGCGCAGGCGCTGGAACAGCGGCGGCAGAATCACCGCTTCGGTGAGGTCGGTCATGCTGATGCGGTAGGTCTTGACCGCCTGCGCCGGGTTGAAAATGCGGCTTTCCTGAACCGACACACGCAGCAGCGACAAAGCGTTGCGCACCGGGCCGATGATGTTCTGCGCCATCGGCGTCGGCACCATGCCCTGAGCCGTGCGCACGAACAGCGGATCGTTGAAGGTTTCGCGCAACCGCGCCAATGCGTTGGACACCGCCGGCTGGGTGATACCGACAATCTGCCCGGCGCGGGTCAGGTTGGCTTCGGTATAGATCGCGTCGAAGACGATGAAAAGGTTGAGGTCGACCTTACTCAGATTCATAACGCGGCTTCTCTTGTTATTTAGGGCAGTGTTTTAGGGGCTGGCAATCAGCCGATCATATATCGGTGATGAATGTTTATACACGCCGAGAATAGGCTAGGTAAATTATCAACGCTGTTCTAGCATCGATTGCATGACTTAAACAACCTCTGCCCAAGAAGGTAATTGATCATGGATTTCGCTTATTCGCCCAAGGTGCAAGAACTGCGTGAGCGCGTGACCGCGTTCATGGACACTTACGTTTACCCGGCCGAGGCGGTGTTCGAACGCCAGGTTGCCGAAGGCGATCGCTGGCAGCCGACGGCGATCATGGAAGAGCTCAAAGCCAAGGCCAAGGCCGAGGGTCTGTGGAATTTGTTTCTGCCTGAGTCGGAACTCGGTGCCGGTCTGACCAACCTCGAATACGCACCATTGGCGGAAATCATGGGCCGTTCGCTGCTCGGGCCGGAACCGTTCAACTGCTCGGCGCCGGACACCGGCAACATGGAAGTGCTGGTGCGCTACGCCAACGAAGAACAGAAACAGCGCTGGCTCGAACCACTGTTGCGCGGTGAAATCCGCTCGGCATTCGCCATGACCGAACCGGACGTTGCCTCTTCGGACGCGACCAACATGGCCGCCCGCGCCGTGCGTGATGGTGACGAGTGGGTGATCAACGGTAAAAAATGGTGGACCTCCGGCGCCTGCGACCCGCGCTGCAAGATCCTGATCTTCATGGGCCTGAGCAATCCTGATGCGCCGCGCCATGCGCAGCACTCGATGATCCTCGTGCCGGTCGACACCCCCGGGGTGAAAATCGTCCGTCCGCTACCGGTGTTTGGCTACGACGACGCTCCGCACGGCCACGCCGAAGTGCTGTTCGACAACGTGCGTGTGCCGTACGAAAACGTTTTGCTCGGTGAAGGCCGTGGCTTCGAAATCGCTCAAGGTCGCCTTGGCCCAGGCCGGATTCACCACTGCATGCGCTCGATCGGCATGGCTGAACGGGCCCTGGAATTGATGTGCAAACGGGCGGTGAGCCGCACTGCATTCGGCAAACCGCTGGCGCGCCTGGGCGGTAACGTCGACAAGATCGCCGACTCGCGGATGGAAATCGACATGGCACGTCTGCTGACGCTGAAAGCGGCGTACATGATGGACACCGTCGGTAACAAAGTGGCGAAAAGCGAGATCGCGCAGATCAAAGTGGTTGCGCCGAATGTCGCACTGCGGGTGATCGACCGAGCGATTCAGATGCATGGTGGGGCCGGGGTGTCGAACGATTTCCCGCTGGCCTACATGTACGCCATGCAACGCACCCTGCGCCTGGCCGACGGCCCGGACGAAGTGCACCGCGCGGCGATCGGCAAATTCGAGATCGGCAAATATGTGCCGAAGGAAATGTTGCGTAGCGAGCGCTGATCCACCTGATCGTTCCCACGCTCTGCGTGGGAATGCATCCTGTGACGCTCTGCGTCACAGTGGACGCGGAGCGTCCATGGCGGCGTTACCACGCAGAGCGTGGGAACGATCGGGTAGGGCTAATACACCCAAACCTCAACCCGCCGATTCTTGATCCGCCCCTCATCGACATTGTTCGCCGCCACCGGCATCAACGCGCCAAACCCGCGAACCTCGCGCAACACCACGCCGTTCTTCACCAACTCCCGTCGTACCGCCATCGCCCGCAGCTTTGACAGCAGATCCGCGCGTGCCGGGTCGTCCTTGGCATCACCAAACCCGACCAAGGTCACCGCGCGTTCAGTCTTGTCATGACGCTTTATATAGTCGAACACTCGCGCCAGATCCTGACGCGCCTTGTTATCCAGCTTCGCACTGCCTTCTTCAAAGCGGAAATTCACCGTCAGACGCTGGGCGTGACGGCTGAGGGATTGATAGCCCTCGGGCATCAGTGCATTCGGCGCGACGCTCATCGCATGCACGGTCTGGCTGATAAAACCGTTTGCCGCGACAATCGCCTGGCCCTGACGGCTCTGCGCAAACGTCACCAAGGCTTTCGCCCAAGGATTGTTGCTTTCGGGCGGTAGATAGAAGAACAACCGCCGCGACAGTGGATAGTCTTCGGTGGCGATCAGGCTGTTGAGCGGCAGCATCGACTGCGATGCGCCATCAGCAATGGCCACGGCTTTGGCCTGACGCACGTAGGGCAAACCGATGAAACCGATGCCTTGCGGATCCGAACTCACGGCGTCGGATAATTGCTCGCTGGATTCAAAACGTTTCGCGGCGCTGTTCAGACTTTTCCCACGCCGGCTCAAGACGAGTTCCTTAAACGTGTCGTAAGTGCCGGACTGATCATCGCGCGCATATAAATGAATAGCACCGCCTCGCCCGCCGAGGTCTTCCCAGGTTTTCACATCGCCAGCGAAGATCCGCGCCAGTTGCTCGGTGTCCAGTTGCTGCAGCGGATTGTCGGGATGAAGGATGATCGCCAGGCCATCAATGGCGATGACTTGTTCAGCGGCAGGACTTTTCAGGTCGCCCAGTGATTGCAGGGTCTGTAACTCACTGTCCTTGATCTCGCGGGAAGACGCGGCGAGGTCGGCGCTGGCATTTTTCAACGCGGTGAAACCGGTGCTGGAACCGTGGGCGGCGACTTCAACGACCACGCGTTTACCTTCGCTGGTCTGGCCGACGATGCGCAGTTCGTTGGCGGTGTCCGGGGTTTCGCGGTGGATTTTCAGCAGGCCTTGCTCTTGCAGCAGGCCCTCAACGAGTGCTGGGCCGAGTTCGGCGCCGATGGTGTTGGAACCCTGGATGCGCAGCGCCGGGCCGTTTTCAGGGAGGGGCAGGGCGGCGGCAGAAACCGTCAGCCATGCACTCAAGAGAAAAACGCACAAAACACGCAGGGTCATGCCGGCACCGAATCAAGCCAAGGGGATTGCCGGGGAGATTAAGTCAGGCGCATGACCGAAAGATGACACCGATTCAATGTAGGAGTGAGCCTGCTCGCGATAGCGGTGTACCGGTCAACATTTATGTCGTCTGATTCACCGCTATCGCGAGCAGGCTCACTCCTACAGGTATTGCGTAAGGCTAGGGATCAGCTGAGTTCCAGCCAGATCGGCGCATGATCGGAAGGCTTTTCCATCCCGCGCAATTCATAGTCGACACCCGCTGCCTTCACCCGTGGCAACAAACCATGCGACGCCAGAATCACATCGATGCGCAGCCCGCGCTTCGGTTCATCCTCGAAACCACGGCTGCGGTAATCGAACCAGCTGAACATGTCGGTCACATCCGGGTTCAAGTGGCGATAGCTGTCGGTCAAACCCCAGTTTTTCAGGCGCGCCATCCACTCGCGCTCTTCCGGCAGGAAGCTGCATTTGCCGGTTTTCAGCCAACGCTTCATGTTGTCCGGGCCGATGCCGATGTCGCAGTCCTCCGGGGAAATATTCACATCGCCCATCACCACCAGCGGCTGTTCGTTGTGGAACTGGCTTTCCAGCAGCGCTTGCAGATCGCTGTAGAAACGCTGCTTGGCGGGGAATTTGGTTGGGTGGTCGCGGCTTTCACCCTGAGGGAAATAGCCGTTCATGATGGTCACCGGTACGCCATTGGCGTCGGCGAACGTGCCCCAGATAAAGCGACGCTGAGCGTCTTCTTCGTCGGTGGCGAAACCTTTATGGATGGCGATCGGCTCCTTGCGCGAGAGCATGGCCACGCCGTAATGGCCTTTCTGGCCGTGGAAATACACGTGGTAGCCGAGGGCGCGGACTTCTTCGAGCGGGAACTGATCGTCGTGGACCTTGGTTTCCTGCAGACCGATCACGTCCGGCTGGTGTTTTTCGATCAGCGCTGCCAGCTGATGCGGACGGGCGCGCAGTCCGTTGATGTTGAAGGAAACGATCTTCATGGTCGGCAGTCCTGGCAAAAGGGCGATGCTAGCTGACATGGGGGAGATGGGCCAGTGTGGGGTAGGAGAAATCACTTTTGTCTGTGGGATTTGTGTTGTCAGCAATGGCGCCATCGCGAGCAGGCTCACTCCTACAGGGGGAACGCATTCCAAATGTAGGAGTGAGCCTGCTCGCGATAGCGTCCGCCCAGTCGATGAAGATCCAAGGTTGGTCTATACCTGTGGGGAACCACGCCACCACTACAGGGTTCGTACCAACAAGAGCGCCGCCATTTGAACGCGCCCCGGGGAGAGTCACTGTCATGCCTGAAACCCAGACCGCCATCGCCGACATTCATATGCTCGACCGCGGCTATTCCCGCGAAGCCCGCTCGCTGCTCTATCAGGCTTATCGCCACGAGCCGACCTTCGGCTACCTGTTCGAAGCCGAGCGTCCCGGCTATGAGCAACGGGTGCGGGCGACGGTGCGGGAACTGGTCAAGCAACACTTTCTGCAGGATCTGCCGGCCATCGGCCTGCTGGTCAACGACCGTCTGATCGGCATCGCCTTGATCGCGCCACCGCAACGACGCCTGGGCATCACCGAAAGCTGGACGTGGCGCCTGCGCATGGTGCTCAGCACCGGTTTCCGCTGCACTCGGCGCTATCTGGAGTACCACGATGCCGTTGCTGCCTGTGTACCCAGCGATTCGGTGCACATGCTGCCATTGCTGGGAATTCATCCGCAGTTCCAGGGCAAACACTTCGGTGAACAATTGCTGACCGCCGTACACAACTGGTGCGCCGTTGACGAAACCTCGCAAGGCGTGGTGCTCGACACCGGCAACCCGCGTTACCTGGAATTCTATAAAAGACAGGGTTACGAAGAGATCGGCGAAGTTGCCGTCGGGCCGGTGCGCGAACACGTATTTTTCCACGCCAATCCGCAGGTGTTACAAACTGCAACAGCATGACAATCGAACTTCTTGGGAAATTTCCTGTTCTATCACGCTCCCAAGCCCGTGATAGCATCCGCGCCTATGAAGTTTCCAGGAAGATTTACCAGTGGCGTGCTCTTGCTGTTATCCAGCTGTGCGGCACTGGCGCAAAGTGAATTGGATGTGCGGATCAAACCGTCCAACGATGAACTCAAGGCCAATATAGAAGGCTATATCGGCAGTCTCGGCGACCGTGACGAAGAAGCCCTGCAGCGCTTCAGTCGCGGTGCCGAAGAGCAGGCGCGCAAAGCGGCTCAGGCGTTGGGCTATTACCAGCCGCAGATCGAAAGTGACGTCAAGGGCGGCGACAAGCCGCGCCTGGTGTTGAACATCGATCCCGGCGAGCCGATTCATCTGCGCAACGTCACCATTCGTGTCGACGGCCCGGCTGCCTCCCTCAAATCCTTTCGTGTACCGAAAAGCGACGCGCTCAAGTCCGGCGCGGTGCTCAACCATGGGCGTTACGAAGACGCCAAAAGACTTATTCAGAATCAGGCCTCGCGCTTCGGTTTCTTCAGTGGCCATTTCACCCGTCAAAAACTCATGGTCGACCCGCGCGCCGGGGTGGCTGACATCGAACTGATCTACGACAGCGGCCCGCGTTATGCGCTGGGCAAAGTCAAATTCGAAGGTGACACGCCGTTCGACGAAGACCTGCTGCAACGCATGGTGCCGTTCAAGGAAGGCGAGCCGTACGATTCCGAGCTGATCGCAGAGCTCAATCGCGACCTGCAATCGAGCGGTTATTTTGAAGGCATACGCGTCGATGCCGCACCGACCGCCGCGAAGAACGATGTGATCCCGGTCGACGTCAAACTCGACACGCGCAAGCCACGGACCATGGGCCTGGGCCTTGGTTATTCGACCGACGTCGGCCCGCGCATCAAAGCCAACTGGACGCGCCACTGGGTCAACCCGCAGGGCGACAGCTATGGCTGGGAAGCCGAACTCTCGGCACCTCGGCAAAACGTCGGGCTGTTCTACGACATCCCGCTCGACCCGCCACTGACCGACAAACTACGTTGGGCCGGCGGCTATCAATTCGAAGACATCGACGGCTCCGACACCCTGAGCAAACTGCTGACCTTCGGCCCGGAATGGCACAGCAAATTACCGAGCGGCTGGCAGCGGGTGATCTCGCTGAAATGGCAGCGTGAAGAATATGAACTCGGCGATGACTCCGGCCTGAGTACCTTGCTGATGCCCGGCATCAGCTACTCGTATCTGAAAAGCGACAACCGCATCGACCCGCACAACGGCTATCGCCTGAGCTTCGAAAGCAAAGTGGCGAAGGAAGGCCTCGGTTCGGACAACAACCTGCTGTATGGCACGGCGCTGGTCAAAGGCCTGACCACGGTGTTCGACAAACATCGCTTCCTTGGTCGCGTGCAGGTCGGTGGCAGCGCCACCAACGGCTACAACTCGGTGCCGCCGTCGCTGCGCTTCTTTGCCGGTGGCGATCAAAGTGTGCGCGGTTACGACTACCAGAGCCTGTCCCCGGAAAACTCCAAAGGCGATCGCATCGGTGGCCGCTATATGGTCGCCGGCAGCGTCGAGTATCAATACTCGATCGCCGAAAAATGGCGCGTGGCGACCTTCGTCGACCAAGGCAACTCCTTCAATAAACTCGAACTGCCGAACCTCAAGACCGGGGTCGGCATTGGTGTGCGCTGGGTCTCGCCGGTGGGGCCGATCCGCCTCGACCTGGCCCACGCACTCGACGACGATGGCGGCATCCGGCTGCACTTTTCCATGGGGCCTGAGCTGTGAAGCGTGGTTTGAAAATTACGGCGCTGGCGGTGTTGGCGCTGGTGTTGTTGATTGTATTGAGTGTCACCGCCGTACTCGGCACGGCGGCCGGCAGCCGCTGGGTGCTGGGGCTCGTGCCGGGGCTGAAGGTGGAGAATTTCCAGGGTCGCCTCGGCGGGCAATGGAGTGCCGATCATCTGCTGTGGCAGCAGGACAGCAGCCGCGTCGAGCTGAACAAGGCAATCTTCGCCTGGTCGCCGCTGTGCCTGACGCGCATGACCCTGTGCATCGAACAGCTCAAGGCTGATCAGGTCATTCTGCAATTCCCGCCGAGCGAAGAAACCACCGAAAGCGGCCCGATCAAACTGCCGGACCTGCAATTGCCGGTGGCCATCGAGCTGGGCGACGTGCAGGTCGGCAGCCTGTTGTTCAACGGCAGCGAACAGCTCAAGGGTTTGCAACTGGCAGCGCACTGGACTGCCCAGGGCATGCAGATTGAAAGCATCAAATTGCAGCGCGACGACCTCAGCCTGAACCTGTCCGGCACACTCGCGCCGACCGGCAACTGGCCGCTGAACATCAGCGGCGACCTGACGTTGCCGTCGCCGGGTACGGAGCCGTGGACGCTGGCGTTGAAGATCGACGGTGACCTGTTGAAAACCCTCAACCTGCACGCCGACAGCCGGGGTTACCTTGACGGCCAGTTGAGTGGTGAATTGCAACCGCTGGCGGAAAACCTGCCGGCCAAAGTGCGCATCACCGCCGATGCGTTCAAACCGAGCGCCGACCTGCCGGACACCCTGCAACTCAACCAACTGGTGCTGACCGGTGAGGGTGACCTGAAAAGCGGTTACCAGCTCAACGGCAACGCCACGCTGCCTGCCGACAGAGGTCCGGTCGCGCTGTTGCTGCAAGGCAAAGTCGATGCCAGTGGCGCGCAGATTGCCGGCCTCGACCTGACGGCCAACGACAAACAAAGCCTGAAACTCACCGGCAGTGTTGACTGGAGCAAAGGCCTCAGCGCCCAAGCCAACATCAACTGGCAGGACTTTCCGTGGCATCGGCTCTACAACGAAATAGACGAACCTGAGGTCGCTTTGCGCACCTTCACGGGCGAAGTCTCCTACACCGATGGTCAGTACCTCGGCAACTTCGCCGCTGCACTGGATGGCCCGGCGGGCGCGTTTACCCTGAGCAGTCCGTTCAGCGGCAGCCTTAAACAGATCGCTTTGCCGCAATTGAAAATGCAAGCCGGGCAGGGCAAGGCTGAAGGGCACGTTAATGTGCAGTTCGCCGATGGCATCGCCTGGGACACCGCGCTGGAACTGTCGGCGCTCAACCCGGCTTACTGGGTCGCCGAGTTGCCGGGCACCTTGGCCGGGCCGCTGAAAAGCCAAGGCGAAATGAAGAATGAACGCCTGAGCCTGACCGCCGACCTCGACTTGAAAGGCAAACTGCGCGGGCAACCGGCGATCCTCCAGGCCAAGGCCGATGGCGCTGGCGAACAGTGGAACCTCAATGCCCTGCAAATCCGCCTCGGCGACAACAGCATCAGCGGCAAGGGTAGCCTGCAACAGAAGCTCACCGGGCAGATCGATATCAAGCTGTCGCGACTGGCCCAGCTCTGGCCGCAATTGCGCGGGCAGGTCAACGGTCAGGTCAATGTCGCCGGCACGCTGCAAGCGCCGCAGGGCAAACTCGATCTGCAAGGTTCGCAATTGGCCTTCCAGGACAATCGCCTGCAAAGCCTCAACCTCGATGCGACTCTCGACAGCGCACAGCGGGCAAAGATCGATCTGAAAGGCAGCGGCATTCAGGCCGGCGACACTAACTTGGGCGTTTTGACCGCCAGCGCTCAAGGCGACATCAAAAAGCAGAAACTCGACCTCGATCTGATCGGGCCGAAGCTGAAACTAGCCCTCGGTCTGGATGGCAATCTGGACAAGGGCAACTGGCGTGGTCGTCTGGCCAGTGGCGATATTCAGGCCGGTGGCCAGGACTGGAAACTGCAAAGCCCGGCCAAGCTCGAACGTCTGGCAGACGGCAAAATCAACTTTGGCGCGCATTGCTGGATGTCCGGCGACGCCAGCCTGTGCGGTGAAGATCAACGGCTGATGCCGGAGCCGAAACTGCGCTACCACCTCAAGCAATTCCCGATCGAAAGCCTCGCGCAATGGTTGCCGAAAGACTTTGCCTGGAAGGGTAAGCTCAACGCCGATCTGCAACTGGATCTGCCAGCCAGCGGCCCGAACGGTGTTGTCAGCATTGACGCCAGCGGCGGCACCTTGCGCATGAAGGAAAAGGATCAGTGGCTGGACTTCCCGTACCAGACCCTGAAACTCACCAGCAAACTCACGCCCAAGCGCGTCGATACCGAACTCAATTTCGTCGGCGGCAAACTCGGCGAGTTGATGGTGCAGGCGCAGCTCAATCCACTGCCGAAAAACAAACCACTGAGCGGCTCGTTCCGCCTCAGCGGGCTGGATCTGTCGGTGGCGCGGCCGTTTGTGCCGATGGTTGAAAAACTCACCGGCCGCCTGAATGGCAGCGGCACGATTTCCGGCGGATTGCTCGCGCCGCTGGTCAACGGCACCGTTCAACTCAGCGATGGCGAAGTGTCCGGCGCCGAGTTGCCGATGGAGCTGCAGAATCTGCAATTCACCGCTGTGATTGCCGGCGAATCGGTACGCCTCGACGGCGGCTGGGGAAGCGGCAAGAGCGGGCAGGGCAGTCTGAACGGTAACGTCGCCTGGGGTCAGGCGTTGGTGGTCGATCTGGCGCTCAAAGGCACGCAATTGCCAGTCACGGTCGAGCCGTATGCCAAGCTGGAAGTGGCCCCGGATCTGAAGATTTCCATGGCCGGCGATGAGTTGGCGATTGCCGGTAAGGTGCAGGTTCCGCGAGGCGAAATCACCGTGCGCGAATTGCCGCCATCAACGGTGAAAGTCTCCGATGACACGATCATCGTCGGTGCGCAGACCGAAGAGGACAAACCGCCGATGGCGATGAAAATGGACATCGACGTGGTGGTCGGCGAAGACAAACTGGCTTTCGCCGGTTTCGGCCTGACCGCCAACGTGAAAGGCCATGTGCACATCGGCGACAACATGGACACCCGTGGCGAACTGTGGCTCAACGACGGTCGCTACAGTGCCTACGGTCAGCGCCTGCAAGTGCGCCGTGCGCGTCTGTTGTTCGCCGGCCCCCTCGATCAGCCGTATCTGGACATCGAAGCGATCCGCCAGACCGACGACGTGATCGCCGGTATTCGCCTGAGCGGCAGTGCCGAGCAGCCGACTACGCAGATCTTCTCCGAGCCGGCGATGAGCCAGGAGCAGGCGTTGTCCTATCTGGTCTTGGGTCGCCCGCTGAGCACCAACGGCGAAGACAACAACATGCTCGCGCAAGCGGCGTTGGGTCTGGGCTTGATGGGCAGCTCCGGGGTCACCAGCAGCCTGGCCAAGGATCTGGGCATTCAGGACTTTCAGCTCGACACGGCGGGCAGCGGCGATGCCACCAGTGTTGTGGCCAGCGGCAATATTACCGAGAAGCTCAGTCTGCGTTATGGCGTGGGCGTGTTTGAACCGGCCAGCACCATTGCGCTGCGCTATAAGCTGAGCAAGAAGGTGTATGTCGAGGCGGCCAGTGGCGTCGCGAGTTCGCTGGATATCTTCTACAAGCGCGATTTCTAGATCGCGCTTTCTCCTGAACCGAGCCGCTTCAATCGCGAGCAGGCTCACCCCTACATTTGGAATGCGTTCCCCTGTAGGAGTGAGCCTGCTCGCGATGGCGTTTTTTCAGTCGATATCAATGGTGCGGCTGATGGCCTTATCGCGAGCAGGCTCACTCCTACACTGATCTGTGGTGGGCAAGGATTTTTTCTTACGGCAAATTAACTGGGGACGGGCGGCACACCAGCGAGGCCCGTTCATAGTTCAACGCCTTGTCACGTTCAGGTAACGCATACGGTGCTTCACAACGCTGGCCCTGCCAGTTGATGGTCAGCGTGCCGGCGTCATCCTCGACCAACGCCAGTGCCTTGCCGCTCGGGTCGGAGATCGCCAGTTGCTTACCCGCGCCATCTTCAAGCGACGCGCCGAAGGGAATCGGCCGGTGCTGCGCATCGAACAAAGCAAATTGCACGCGGCGTCCGGTCTTGCTCGCATAGCGCGCGAGCACCACTGCACCGCGGCGCGGCACCACTTGCCGGGTCGCGTTATCGATCTCGATATCGGCGCCCAGATCGCGGGTGTCGAGGTTGATCCAGTTCACGCGATAGGGCTGCGCATTGGGCACCACGGCATAGCCGTTACGCCCGGTTTTCGCTCCGGAGAAACTGCCGATTTTCACCCCGGAAACCCCTTCGACCTGCGCCAGCGCAAACGTCTCACCCACGGTTTGCCCGAGGTTGATCCCGCCGCCGTGGCCGACGATCGAGCCGGCCAGATTGAGATTCTGCGAGTTGTAGCCGCGGCCCTGGCTGTAACCGGCGCTGATATCCATCACCGATGTTCGCGTGCTGATATTGGCCGAACCGCTGCTGCCACCAGTGCTGCTGTTGCCGCCTTGCACCGAGTAATAAGTGTCGCTGTCTTCGGTCAGGTAACCGTTGATTCCGACCTGGGTGCTGTCGGTGGCTTTCTGTGTACTGGCGGAAACGAACGCTCGCGGCGCGCGCGGTTTTGAACCCAGCGGGAACGACAGCGACAGATTGACCAAAGTGTCATTGTTCGCTGGCCCATAGTTGCCGACGTCCTTGGTATAGGTGGCGCCGAGGTTGTAGCTGACATCGCCCCAGTAATTGCTGTAACCCGCCGACAGGCTTTGCGATCCGCCGCGTCCCCAATAACGCTGGTCACTGGCGTTGAGGTAAACGCTGCCATATTGCTGGTTAGTCCCCAGGCTCTGGTTGATGGTCAGGTCGGTGCGGGTTTTCGAGTTGCCCGTGCGTTTTTCGCCCTCGTGGCTCAGTTCCTCGACGTGGTCGGTGAGGGTGCGATAACCCTCGGTCGAATAGCGATAGGCGGCGAGGGTGAAGCTGGTGTCGGTGCCGGTAAATGTCTTGGCGTACAGCGCGCGCAAACTGTTGCCTTTGACCATTTGGCCAAAGGTGCGGCTGGCGGAATGCGTCACGTCGAGCGATACGGCACCAATCGGCGTATTACGCCCCGCGCCCACGGACAACGCCTGGAAATCCTCGGTCGCTTGCACGCCGACGATGCCGGACAAGTTGCTGCTGATGCCATAGGCCAGTGTGCTGCTGACGAACTGCGGCGATTGCTGATCATCGCTGTTGCTGTTGTAGCGGCCGGCCGAGACGCTGTACTTCAACTGCCCCTGGCGCACCATGATCGGCAGGCTGGAAAACGCCTGCACCGTCACCCGACGCTGACCGTCGGCTTCGATAATCGTCACCTCCAAATCGCCGTTGGAACCGCTCGGATAAATATCGCTGATCTCGAACGGGCCCGGTGGCACGTTGGCGCTGTAGAGCATGTAGTTGTTCTGACGAATTTCCACCGTGGCGCTGGACTGGGCAATCCCGCGAATCACTGGCGCATAGCCGCGCTCGCTGTCGGCGCGCATGCCGTCATCGGAGGCCAGTTTCAAGCCGCGATAGCGCACGCTGTCGAACAGGTCGGCGTCGGAGAAAATATCCCCGGCACTGAACTGGCCTTTCAACGCGGTCAGGTCATGTTGCAGATAGCTGCGGTTGCTTTTGAAGGTGCTCGGCTGGCCCGTGCTGCTGTTGAAGTTGGACTCGTTGCGCAAGCGCCAGCCACCCAGGTTGATGCCGTTGCGCAAGCCGACGTTATTGGAAAGCGTGTTGGCGGTCTGCGTGCTGTTACGGTTGCTGCTCAGTTGATAGTTGATAAACGCTGCAGGCACGCCTTCGTCCCACAGGGCCGGGTCAACGTAACCACGCCGGCCACGTTCCATGGCGCTTTGCGGCACGCTGACCAGCAGGCGCAGGCGCGGCACGTCGTAACGCACGCTGGCATGTTCGATCAATGCCGGCAGGTCGAGGCAGGCGTTCGGGTCGTCAGCGTTGAGTTTGCCGCCGGCTTGCAACTTCGCGATGTCGACGCCCAATTGCTGGACCATTTCCAGGGTCAGGCAGGCCTGGATCTTGCCGTTGCCGGGGTGGCGACGGAAGTCGATGTTGCGCCGTCCGACCAGCGTGTCGTTGCTGTAGAGGTCAACCCGGTAGTTGCCGGGCAGTACGCTGTTGCTGGCGAGCAGCGATTGCACATCGACAGTCGACGCGGCACCTTGCAGAAACGACGTGTTGAACTGTTCATCGCCGTCAGCCTGGCACGCGGAGCTGATCGCCGAGGCGATCATCAACGATGCCAGGCCGTCGCGTTTGAGTAAAAACATGCAGGAACCCTATATCACCTCCGATACGAACTAACGGAGCGAAGAGAAATACAGTGAAAGTGTGCGATCAGAGCGATTCGCGAGTTATGGCGTTTCTTTCTTTGGACTGGCGCTGGTGTCGGCGCTGTTGGAAAGTTGCGCGGTAAAACGATCTTGCGCGCCATAGTCGTTAATGCTGCTGAACAACAAATTTGCCGCATTAGTTGAATGAAGTTGTTTGAGGTCGAACTCTTTGCGTTCGCCGGGGGCAATCATCATCGAATCAAACGGGTGCTCGCTGAGTGCGCCGGATTGCAAGGTGATATCGGCAATCGACACGTGATACAGGCCGGGATTGTTCACCACCAGCACGCTTTTGCCGGCGCGCTCGGCCAGGCGCCAGGTCAATTCGCTCGGTGCCAGATAGGCGTTTTTTTTCAGACCGGCCGGGCGGAAGAACACCTTGATGCGCTGACGTACGGCGAGCTGCAAGGTGTTCTGGGTCTTCGCGGTCTGGGGGATTTCCTGCACGTTCAACCAGACCACCGATTCGCGGTCGGTCGGCATGCCGGTGCCTTCGTAGATGACCCGCAGTATTTGCTGTTCGTCGCCGCTGACGCGCACTAACGGCGGTGTGACCGCAAATGGCACGGAAGCGGATTCGCTGGCGTCGGTGTCGATCCACGACTGGACCAGGACATCTGCACCGCTGTTACGCACGGTGATGCCGGCTTCCTTGTGCTGGCCGTCGAAGACCAGGCGGGTGCTGCTCAGGGAAATGCCGGCCGTGGCCTGGTTGACCACGAACAGGCCCAGCAGGCCTGCACAAAAGGACAGTAAGTGACGATAAAACATGATGGTTACCGCGCAAGTGATTGAAAGCGCGGGGCCGGGCGGCCCCGCACTGGGCTCGAGTATTCGCGCGGGTTATTCGTATTGCAGGGTGAACGGCAGAGTGGCGTCGCCGCGACCGGCAACAGCCAGTTTCGGGTCAACCGTGGTGACGTAGGCGGCCGAAAATTTCAGCGTGGTATTGCTGTCCTGCAGGGTGTTTTCGATCTTCGCGGTGGCTGGCGAGCTCAGGTCGATCAACGCGCCATTGGAGTCGAGCAAGGCGATACCGATGTTCTTCGCAGCGCCCAGGCCGTCGATCAGCTTCAGCACTTTGGTCCCGGCAACGATGCCCGAGCCTGCGCCCTTGGTCGGTTCGAAGATCATCGCCACTTTTGTGCCGGCGTTGCAGTTGATCTTCATGTCGAAGTTTTCGGCGCTCAGGGTGCCGTTGCCTTTAGGTGCAGTGGCGGTGCCCATGTCCTTGATCGACACTTCGCCCATGTTGACCGAAATGGTTTTGTTGCTTCCGGCGCCTTCAACCGAGCAGGCATCGTTGTTGATGGTGCCGGTGAAGTTGATGGTGCCGCTACCAGCCTTGGTCGGGGTCACCGGCGGGTCGGCTGCCAGGACATTGCCGGCGGCAGCGAAGATCGAAAGGGCGAGAAGCGTTCGGGATAACTTTTTCATGTTGCTTTTCCATTGGTGGGGTTAAAGCAACACAATAAAACTCGTTTTACCGATGGAACATCAGACGATTCCTATATGTACGGAAGTTGGCGAAAAGTGTCCTGCTTTATCAACTGAACAAGTTGCGTTCTATGCAATAAGTCAATAGTTCCTGATCACTGCTGACCTCAAGTTTGCGCATTGCCGATATTTTTTGCGTACTGATGGTTTTAGCACTTCTGTTCAAGTAACGGGCAATGTCGTTGACGCCTTGGCCCTGAACGAACAAACGCAGGATTTCATGTTCCTTGGGCGACAACCGGGAAAACCGTTCATCCAGATCAGCGCCGTCGTTCACTACCGATGTCGGCGCGGGTGCCTGCCAGCGCACAGGGCTGCCCTTGGCAATGGCTTTGAGGGCGGTCTCGATTTCGTCGTGCAACTGGTTTTTCTGAATGACTGCCAGCACACCCAGTTCCTGCAGGCGCGTCAGGATCAATGGATTGGAAATCATGGTCAGTACCAGCACTCGAACCTTGGGAAAGTGCCTTATCAGGTATTCCACCAGTTTCAGGCCGTCACCATAGGTCGAATCGGCAGGCATGTTGAAGTCGGTGATCAACAAATCTACGGGCTTGGTCTCCAGCAGCTGGATCAGCTCATCGGAGCCAACGGCTTCGCCCACCACGCGAAAGCGTTGGTCGCGCTCGACCAGTTCCCGTACCCCCAGCAGCACGATGGGATGATCATCGGCAATGACAACGTTGAAGGTTTCCATGAGTGATTTATCCAGAGTGAAGTTATTCGAGGGAGTCGAGCAGATCTTGCAGCCGCGTCAGATTTTGTCGCACCGCCACGGCCAGAGCGGGCGTCACTGCCATGCCGGTCAAGCGGTATTCCAGCTCGACAAACGCGCTGGCCAAGGCATTGATCTGCACCGCACCCAGCGCTCCCGCCATGCTGTGCAGTTGCTGCGCCACGCTATTGGCGTCGGCCGCATCCAGTGCTGCCAGGGTGGTCTGAATATCCTGGCGCAGGGTGGTGACAAACAACTCGCGCATTTTTGCTGATAGCGCCGGCGGGGCGTCGATAGCCGACGCCAGCGCGATTTTGCAATGCTGTTCCAGTTGCGCGCGCAACGTCGCGAGGTTCAGCGGCTTGACCATCCACGCGTTCATGCCGACGGCGGCGCAACGTTCGCCTTCTTCGCGCAGGGCGTTGGCGGTGACGCCGATGATCGGCAGCGTCGCGTCCTGTTGGCGTACGGCCTCGGCCAGCCGGTAGCCATTCATGACGGGCATATTGACGTCGGTCAGCAGCAGATCGAAACGACCGGGCGCCCACTGTGCCAAGGCCTGTTCGCCATTCGCGACGACGACCACCGCGCAGCCCAGTGCTTCTAGTTGTTCCTTGATGATTGCCGCGTTGATCACGTTGTCTTCGGCCACCAGCACTTGCAGATTCAGTGGGCGGGTCTTTGCCTGCAACGAGGCTGGGCGCTGCGCATTGGTGCCGTGTTGTGCCAGATCAATCGCCCAGGCAATTGCGCGCACATCGTCGGCGTCGACCGCCCAGTCTGCACCATTCAGTTGCGACGGGTTTGGCCCGCCCGCTACGGCGACGATCCGTGGCCCGTTCCAGCGCGGGGCATTGTCGAGGGGCATGAGGTCCACCAGCAGCGCCGCCGATGGCGGCATCTCGGTTGTCACCAAGCGGCAATCCAGGCCAAAACGATTGAGCCAGGCGATGAGGTGCAGCGCCAGTTCGTTAACGGGTGCACGAACATAAACGGCGGGGCTTCCGGCCACGAACGCGGGGCAGTCGGCCAATGCGCCCGGCACGTTCTCCAACTCCAGTTGCAGGGTAAAACTGCTGCCCAGTCCGGGTTCACTGACCACGCTCAACTGACCGTGCATCAACTCGCACAGCCATTTGCAAATGGCCAGGCCCAGACCCGCGCCGACCTGACTGTCGGCATCGTTGACCTGATAGAAAGGATCGAACAACTGCGCTTGTTGCGCCTGGGAAATCCCCACGCCGGAATCACTGACCTGCCATTGCACTTGGGCGTTGCCAGCGGCGTTTTGCACCACCCGCACGCGCAATACCACGCGGCCGTTGTCGGTGAACTTGATCGCGTTGCTCAGCAGGTTGTTGAGGATCTGGCGGATGCGCAACGGGTCACCGCGCAGTCGGTCCGGCAACGTCGAATCGATGCAGGCATACAGTTGCAGGCCTTTGGCGCGGGCAAATGCGCTGTAAGTACGCACGACATCTTCAGTCAGCTCCAGCGGGCAGAAGTCCTGAAGCTCAAGGGTCATTTGCCCGGCCTCAATCTTCGACACATCTAGCACATCGCTGATCAGCTTGAACAGGCTGGCGGAGGAACGCTGGATGGTGTCCAGATAAACCTGCTGACGCGGCGCGAGCGGAGTCAGCCCGAGCAATTCAAGGGTGCCCAGCACGCCGTAAAGTGGCGTGCGAATTTCATGGCTCATGGTGGCGAGGAAGCGGCTCTTGGCCTGATTGGCCGAGTCGGCGGCCTGACGGGCTTCTTCCAGGGCGGCCGCGTCTTCGATGTGCCGGGTGACATCGTGCAACGCACACAACCAGGCATCCTGGCCCTGGTAACGGGTCGAGACGAAGGCCAGATGCAGATGACGCCCGTCGATCTCGAGATCGGCATGGCCGGACTCGCTGTGTGACTTGAGCAGGCTCATCAAACGGCTGCTGTCGTGCCATTGCTGGGCGCGCTGGTTTTCCAGGAGCACGTGGTGATCGCTGCGGCGAATCACGCACAGGCCGGTCGGTGCGGTGTCGATCACCGCACGGCTGAAGGCCTCGCTTTCGGCGATGCTCGCGTGCGCACTTTGCGCAGGCAGTATCACGCGCGCGGTGTACCAACGATTGATGACCCGACCACAACCAAGCAACGCCAGCACCACCGCCACGAGGCACAGCAATGGCCACAGCGCATAGCTGAGAAAACTGCGCAGGCTGATGACGTAGATCGCGGTCCAGTGCTGTGCGCCGGGGCTGCTCAGTTTGAACACCAGGCCGTCACGGTCGAAATTTATCCCCTCATCCAGTTCCTGGTCGGATCTCTGTGCGCCGGTCAAGACCACGCCGACCGGGGTGATCAAGGTGAAGTCATCGTAGATCGACCACTCCATCAAGCGCTCGATGTTGTTGACCTGGGACAGTTTCAGCAACGTGCCGAGCACCACCCAGGAATCGGCGCCCTCGATGGCCTGCATAGGCTGGAGCAGATTGATCCTGACGTAGGCCAGCAGCGTCGGCGTTGCCTCGTTGTCCTGAGTAGACGGGTAGGGCACCCAATGCACTTGACGATCAGCGACTGATGACTGCTCGCGTGCATGCTGGTTCACCTGGCTCATCACTTGGGCAAACGCGCCGATCTGCATCGGGCCGGCACCGCGCAAGCGCCCGGCGGAGGGCACGGCCACGTCGAAGTTGTCGGGGCCATTGAGCAGGATCACTTGCGGCGACTGATAGTGCGAGGCCGCCCAGAACGCGCTGTAGTAGGCGGCCAGATAACTGCCCAGCGCGAAAACCTTGGGGTACTGGTCGGCGGCGATTCTCTGCGGATCGATCTTTACGCTGAACGGCAGTGAGAACGGCAAGCCACGGCCCTCATAGACATTCGGGCCTTCCTCGGGCAGGGGTTTTTGCGAATAAGTGGGCAACACCACCAAAGGAAAATATTGGCCCTTGGCACTGGCCTGGGAGATATCGCGCAGGAACACTTCCTGCTCATGGATATTTTCCATCAACCGGGCGAAGTGAAATTGCAGGGTGTCGCGCTGTTCTTCGAGCATGCGTTGCACGCCCAGATAGCTGATGCCCAACAACAGCAACACCAGGGCGCCGAGCAGCAGCAGAGTTTTGTTCAAACGCAGCGAACTGCTGGCCAGTTTGTCCAGAAATGCATTGGTATGCGGCATTACAGCGCCTGACCAGCGGAGATGGGGCAGCCTTTGGACACAGTGACCTCGGTAGCGAGCGACGTTCAATAACAGCCACGTGCCGCTCAATAGGCAGTCGCCGGCCCGTCGTGGGTCAGCAAGTGCTGGAACTGATCGGCTGAAACGGCGTGGGAGATCAGGAAACCCTGAACCTGAGTGCAGTCGATTTTACGCAACAGAGCAAGTTCTTGTGCGGTTTCCACGCCTTCGGCCACTACGGTCAAACCCAATTGGCGACCGAGGCTGACAATACTGGTCAGCGCTTGCGCCATTTCGGCGTTGGCGTTGCAGCCTTGCACCAGCGCGCGGTCGATTTTCAGTTCGGTGAACGGCGCCGACACCAAGTTCATGTACGAGCTGTAGCCCTTGCCGAAATCATCCTGCGACAGACCAAAACCCTTGATCCGCAGACGGCAGGCGCCGGCGTAGAAATTGCTGATGTCATCGGGCACCGAGCACTCCATCAACTCGAAACAGATCCGCGCGGGCAAGCCCTGATGGGCAAGCACGAAAGCGAGGATGCGGTCGGGCAGGTCGTGGCTGTTGAGCAGGTGCGTGGGCAGGTTGACCGAAACCGGAATGTCATAGCCCTGTTCGCGCCACGTGGCTTGGGCGGCGATCGCCTGTTTCAGCACGCACCAGAGCAACGGCTCTTCGAGACCGAACGCAATCAACGCCGGCAAAAATACCCCGGGCAGCAGCGTGCCATGTTCGAGGTGATTCCAGCGTACCAGTGCTTCGGCGGCGACGATCCGGCCGTTGTTCAAGGCTTTTTTGGGTTGAAACCAGGCTTGCAGTTCGCCGTTGTCGAGGGCGTTGCAGATACTCTGGCGATCGATGCCGGGATGGCTCGCCGCCGGGACGCTCTGGCGCAGCGCCTGCAATTGATCGATCAGACAGCGCAGGGCGGCGGCATTCACCGGTTTCGAAATCAGCCCGATGACTTTCACTTGCAGGTTGCTCGCCACCAGGCTCGCGCCCATCAGCATGCGTCGTGAGGCGGCGCTCATGATCGCCAATGCCGGACGTGAGCGTTGCGCGGCAAGGCCCTGAATGAATTGCACGCCATCCATGCCCGGCATCAGCAGGTCGGTGAGCACCAGATCGAAGTCGCGTTGTTTCAAGCAGTCCAGTGCTTCTTCGCCGTCCTTGGCGCACGCCAGATCGAAGTCGCCCAACTCGCTGAACAGGTTCTGCAAGTACAGGTGCTGGAAGGGGTGATCTTCGACAATCAGAATGCTACAGGGCTTCATGGGCGACTCGTTCGTAGGGAGCCAGGACAGCGAACAAGGCTCGTAGCGTAAAAGGTTTGACCAGGCAGTGATTCATCCCGGCAGCCAGGCACAGCGCATCTTCACCGCGCAGGGCGTTGGCGGTCGCGCCGATGATCGGAATGCAGCAACCGAGGCGCCGCAGCGCTTTGGCCAGTTCGTAACCGTTGAGGCGGGGCATGTTGACGTCGGTCAGGACGATGTCGAACGCAGCATCGCGCCATTGCGACAAGGCCTCTTCGCCATCGCTGGCCAGCGCCACGGTGCAGCCCAGTTCTTCGAGCTGATCGCGCAGGATCAGTTGATTGATGACGTTGTCTTCGGCCACCAGAATGTGCAGGTGCAACGGGCGCAGGGCATGGGCTTCAGTGTCTGGCGGACGGTGGATAATCTGGCCGCTCTGGGCCTGGCGAACGGCCCGTTGAATCGCCAGGAGATCATTCAGGTTGACCTGCCAGCCGTCGCCGCTGAACTGCGGCTCATGGGCGCCGTCACCGCTGGCCAGTACGCGCGGCCCGCGCCATGTCAGGTTCGGGCGCTGTCCGAAGGCCGCGGGATACAGTTCCAGCAACACTGCCGTTGTATCAGGCTCGATGTCGTCCGGTGCGCCGATATGCGCGCGGGCGCCCCAACGACGCAACCAGCCACTGATGCTGTCGGCCAGTTCGCGGATCGGTGAGACCACATAAACGATATCCGCTGCCAATGGTGGCGAAGCGGCGGCTGGCGCCTCGCAGGAACGTTGCTCCAGCGGCACGCTCAGGGAAAAACTGCTGCCCAGGCCCGGCTCGCTGACCATGCGCAGAGTGCCGTTCATCAAATGCGTCAGACGTTGGCAAATGGGCAGACCGAGGCCCGTGCCGGCGACCACATTGGTGTTGCCGGCGGTCTGGTAGAACGGCTCGAAAATGAACGCCTGATCGTCATGGGCGATGCCTTTGCCGGTGTCGGAAACCTGCCATTGCAGGTTCACGCGTTCGCCTTCGCGAGCGAGCAGTCTGACCCGCAATACCACGCGCCCGGAATCGGTGAACTTGACCGCGTTGCTGAGCAGATTGTTGAGGATCTGCCGCACCCGACTGACATCGCCGATCAAGCGCTCAGGCAGTTGCGGGTCCAGGCAGGCATAGAGTTGCAGGCCTTTGCTTTGCGCGGCGGCGGCATAGCCTTGCACCACTTCGTGCACCAGTTCCGGGACGGAAAACTCGCTCAGCTCCAGCGCCAGTTGCCCGGCCTCGATCTTCGACACATCGAGCACGTCGCAAATCAACTGCAGCAACGTCGCCGATGATCCCTCGATCGCCCGCAGGTAACTTTTCTGCTGAGTGTCCAACTGTGTTCGCGCGAGCAGTTCCAGCGTGCCCAGCACACCGTAGAGCGGGGTGCGGATTTCGTGGCTCATGGTCGCCAGAAACAAGGTCTTGGCTTCGTTGGCAGCATCGGCCGATTGGCGTGCCTGTTCCAGTGCTGCTTCGATTTGTCGCCGAGCGCTGATGTCACTGAAGGCACAGAGCAAGACGTCTTCACCTTTGTAGCGGGTCGGCGCACAGCTCAGGTACAGGTGCCGACCGTCGGCAGTCTCGAAGTAATCGGTCAGGCACGGAGAGTGTTGGTCAAACGCATCGCGGATCCAGCCAGCCCCCAGTTGCTCGCTGCACTGGCCCAGCCATTGTCGGGCGAGGGTGTTATCCAGCACCACTTGACCGTCACTGCGGCGCAACACGCACAGCGCCACCGGCGCGGTCTGAATCACGTCGCGGCTGAACAGTTCGCTTTCCACCAGCGCCTGAATGCGCTGGATCGCCGGGGTAATGAAACGATGCTCCAGACGTCGGACCAACAGGCACACCAGGCTGATACTCAACACGCAAAACAGCAGCGCGCCGAGCATTTGTGGCCATAGGGCACGCAGTACCGCCAGCAAGTCGATGGAGTAAGTCAGCTGCCAGTCCGAGGATTTCAGCTGCTTGCGCAACACCAATTGCTCGGGCAGCCAGCCATCGCCAACGAAGCCGAAGAAATCCTGTTGTCGCAGCAACGGCAGGTGCTGTTCTGGCGGTGGTTTGTGGCTGTTGCTGAACAGCGGTTTGCCTTGTGAGTTGAACATGGTGAACTCGCCGGCACTGTGGTCGTTCAAGGCTCTGGAGACTTCACGGTCGTCCATTTCCAGACCAAGCCAGCCGGAGTGGACGTCGCGTTCATCCAGGCGGATGAAGATGTACAGCCGCGAGTGGCCGTCTGCAGCATGGGTCAGCCACAGTTCCGATAATGTCGCCGTGAGCTTGAGCGACTCCAGTTGATCCAGCGTGGACTGTGGCAACCCGACGACCAGCGGCGTCGCGTTGTATAGCCGCAATACATGACCGCCGTTGCTGACATACAGCAGATTGAGCTGCTTGGCTTTCAGGTAATCGCGCATGCGCTGGGTCAGCCAGATGCTCCATTGCTTGCCCGGCGTTTGCCCCAGCAGCAGACGGATTTCCTCTTCGGACACTGGCACGTTGATTTCGGCCTTGCGCGTGGCCGACAGGCTCAGGCTTTCCAGCAGCGCTTCGCGGGTGGTGAAAAACGTATGCGCCTCAGCGATGGCGCTGCTCATGTAGCTGCGCCGCTGAGAAATCTCATTGTTGAAGGTAAACAGCAGGAAGCTGTAGACGCCGCCGAGAATGCCCACCAGCAGGACCAGGGCAAAAATGCGCAGCAGACGCCGCGCCGCATCGGGCGAGGACAGGAGCGGGCTGATCTGATGGAGGTAGTTCTTCAATCTCATCCCGGCACTCTAGGCAGGGCCGGGAGCGGGGAAAATCAGACGATCCTTAGAATGCTATAGGTAGTTGACGATGAAGGTGACTTCGGTGTTGGCGCTGCCGGCCTTGAGTTCGCCCGTGGGCAGACGGTAGTACGCGGCGGTTAACGGGATCTTGAAATCGGTGCCGGTGGTGGTGAAGGCGTTGAACGGGTAGGTGGTATCGAAGGAAATCGGCTGCCCGACATCGTTCATCAATTGCAGGCCGATGCCGCTGGCGGTGGAGGTGCTGTTGAGGGCGACGATGCCCTTGGTCGCGTCGATGACGGGCGTGGTGGCTTTGAGTGAATAGGTGACTTTCTTGATGCCGGTCTGGCACTGATTCAGGGCAATGTCGAAGCGCACGGTGCGGGGTTTGGCGCCCGCGTCGCTAAAGTCCTGGAGTTGATAGTCATCGCCCATCGCGACCGGGACGGAAGGGGTCTGGCAGGAGGCGGCGTTCAGCACGATGGGGTTCATCAGGTTAAGTTTCTTCAGGATCAGATCATCGTCCTGCAGGCTGCCCAGATACCCCGCGTCGATGTTGACTTTTGACGTCAGCTCGCCGGTCTTGATGATTTCCAGACGCACAGAGTTCGCGCCGAAGCCATAGGCGGAGTTGGCGGCGATGGCTTGCAAAGCTGTTTCGTAACGGCTCAGGGCTTGGAACCAGACGCGGTAGGACAGTCCGCTCTTGCCCAGCGGAAAAATACTGTCCGTACCGGTGGCAGTGCCCAGTTTCGGATTCATCTGAATGCCAAACAGGGAAATCTTCGAGCAACTCCAGACATGGGCGGTTGACTGCACGGTGTCCTGATAGACCACGGTGCCATTGGGTGTGTCGGCAGGAATGGTCAGACTGGAACTGGCGAGACTGGCGCCAAAATTGAGGGTTTCAGTCTTTGAGTCGACTGCAACACAGCTGCCGGCCATCACGTTCGAGGCGCAGGCAAACAAGGTGGCTGCGATACAGAACAGGAGCGGGCGCTGGACTTTGAAACGCTTCATGAAGAGGGTTTACGTAATTGGCCAAAGAGCGGCGTACGTTAAACGCGGTGTATACCGATGGACATCAGGCGATTCTTAGAACACCCTCGCGCGAATCTGCAAACGCAACGATGTATTAGACTCACCTGAGCCTGAAAACCGTGCAGATTGTGCGTCCCCCGGTTTACCAGAGAGGTCATATGGTCCGCTTGAGTATGGTCTTGCTCGGTCACGACTTTGTCCGCAAGCGTTGGTCCGCGCTGGCGTTGACGGGCATTGTCTGGGGCGCGGCCGGTGTGGGCATCTTCATTGATGCGCTGGACGGTGTTCTGTATTTCCCGCTGCATCTTTTCGGTTATCTGTTGTTGCTCGAAGCGCTGATCCTGCTGCTGGTGCCGGCACCGCAAGCCGGGACCGCTGCGGCCCTGCGCAGAGCGCGCGGACTGGCTTTTCTCTTGTTGGGGCTGCTGATCGTCGACCGGCAACATGCTGCCGGGCTGATTCTGGCAGTGCTGTTTGGCGGGGCTTTCATCATTGATGGGGGCTTCAGGCTAGCGGCTGCGCTGGTGGTGCGCTTTGTCGGTTGGCGAGTGTCGCTGCTGGCGGGGCTGTTCGAAATCGGCTTTGGCGTGTTTATCCTTGAGCCGTATCCGACGCTGTATAAGGGCACGGTGCCGTTTTGCATTGGCATGAGCCTGTTTCTTTCGGGCTGCGCGTTGTTGCGGCAATCCGTGCGCTTCAAAAACCAGTTGCCGTTGACCAGTCCTGCTGCAGTGAGTGCGCCGGCCAGCAGCGACGCGTTGGTGATTCATGTCTGGACCCCCAGCGGCACAGTCGATGACACCCTGGTGCGCAATCGGCTACTTAACCGCTACATCGCAGCAGTCGACATCAACGGCGTTATCTCCGCCGGCCATGCGGCACTGGAATGCGGCCCGGACATTTACATCAGCCATTACCCGCAGGACGACATCGATCGTTCGGCGGGAGATTTTGTGCGCTTGCTGCGGGCGACGCCGAACAACGATGTTGCCGGCCGGTTTCTGCCCGACTATGCCGGTGAGGTGGCGGACTGGTGTCCGTCTTCGGTGCAAGTCAGTTTTGCCCATTACGACCCCCGGCGTCTGCATGCATTCTGGACGGAGTATCGGCAGAACAGCACGTACAACCTGACCAGTCGCAACTGTTCCAGTGCCGTCGCCCATAGTCTCGAAGCGGCCTTGGAAGGGGCGATGAACCGGGGGCATTCGAGCATGCTCGATTTCGCTCGAATCATTTTCAGCCCCGAGTTCTGGGTTGCCGCGCAAGTGCGCAAACGCGCCGAGGCGATGGCCTGGACGCCCGGACTGGTGCTCGACTATGCGCGAGCGTTGCATGCTGCGATCGAGCCGGCGCCGCCGGGCTGGCACAGCATTTATGCGGTGAGCAAGCGTGCGCTTGGGTATGTGGCCACTGCGTTGCGCGGGAGAGAGGTGCATCCTGTGCAGCCGCCTGTGCATCCATCTGACGAATCCTGACCGAACTTACACCGAGTCGCGCCCTTCGCGAGCAAGCTCGCTCCCACAGGTTTTGTGCCGTTGCCAATATTGTTTGGCTGACGCAAGACCCTGTGGGAGCGAGCTTGCTCGCGAAAGCGTCCGCGTGGGCGCCGCAAAAACCAACTCCATTGGTCAACTAATTGCAAAGCAACCTAACTATTACGTTGACATTCGCTGCCTAGGCAGTAACATCTCGACATACATTCACTGCCTAGGCAGTTATTAGGTGAGCAAATGAAGCATTTCACCCCGGACGAATTCAAACACTGCCATCTCGGCCTGTTGCTTGGCCGTGCCGCGCTGCTCAAGGACCGGATCATCGACACCCATATGGAACCCCACGGCATCACCGCCGCGCAGTTCAAGGTGTTGATCATCATGGCCCAGTTCGGCGTCGATACCCCGGCCGAACTATGCCGGCACCTGTCGCTCGACAGCGGTTCGATGACGCGCATGCTCGATCGTCTGGAGCAGAAAGGTTTCCTAGTTCGCCAACGCAGCGAAGGCGATCGCCGTCAGGTGCAACTGAAACTGACCGAACAGGGCCAGCAACTGGCCGATCGCCTGCCGCACATCGGCGCCGACGCAATGAATGAACTGGCCGGCGCCGTCACTCCGGACGAGTTGAAGACCCTGGAATACATCCTCAAGAAAATTCTGCTGGCAGCCGGTGACCCGATCACCATCCAGCGGTTAGGTGAACACAATGAGCGGTAAAACCTTGCGCAGCAGCCTGACGCTGGTGCTGTCGGCGATGATCCTCGCCGGCTGCGCCAACTACAGCGGCCTCGACACTCAAGGCAAAAGCCTTGATGCGAAAAGCCTCAATGCCAGCCAATCCCTCAACGGCGTGACCCTGTCGCCAGCCGCGTGGCCGAAAAGCGACTGGTGGACCAGCCTCGGCGATCCGCAACTCGACGGTCTGATCCGCGAAGCGCTGCACGACAGCCCGGACATGCAAATCGCCGAAGCACGCGCCCATCAGGCCAGTGCCGCCGCGTATGCCGCCGACGCCGAACGCTATCCGACCCTCGACGCCAGCGCCGGCATCAGCCGTTCGCGTCTGGCCAAGGATCAGGACCCGCGAGGGCAGGGCGATGCCTACGCCACCGTGCGTAACGTCAGCGCCGGTTTCAATTACAACTTCGACCTCTGGGGCGGCCAGCGTGATGCCTGGGAAGCTGCACTCGGTCAGGCCCGCGCCGCTGAAGTTGATCTTCAGGCTGCGCAGTTGACGCTTGCCGCCGATGTCGCTCGTGCCTACAGCGATCTCGGTCAGGCGCACATCGTTTATGACCTGGCGAACGAAGACCTCAAGCGCACCAAACAGATGCTCGATTTGAGCCAGCGTCGCCTGAGTTCCGGGATCGACAGTCAGTACCAGTTCCAGCAAACACAAAGTCTGGAAGCCAGTTCCGAAGCCAGCCTGATCGATGCGGAAAAACGCCTGAACAGCGCCAAGATCGCCTTGGCCGTGCTGCTCGGCAAAGGCCCGGATCGCGGCAACGAAATCGCCCGACCGAAAGTCCTACAAGCCAGCGCTGTCGCCGTGCCGTCGGTGCTGCCGGCGGAACTGCTCGGTCGTCGCCCGGATCTGGTTGCTGCACGCTGGCGGGTAGAAGCCGCGAGCAAGGACATCGACTCGGCGAAAACCCGCTTCTATCCCAACTTGAACCTCACGGCCTCGGCCGGTGCCGAATCTTTGTTGGGTGACGCGATGTTCGGTTCGGCCAGTCGCTTCTTCAACATTGCCCCGACCATCTCGGTGCCGATCTTCGACGGCGGACGCCTGCGCGCCAACCTCGATGCGCGCGACGCCGATTACGATCTGGCGGTGGCGCAGTACAACAAAAGTCTGGTGAAAGCACTGGGCGATGTCAGCGACACGATCAACCAGTTGCGTGACATCGGCCGGCAGATCGGTGCGCAGCAGCACGCCACCGACATTGCTCAGGATTCTTACAACACCGTCGTCCAGCGTTACGGTTCCGGCATCGGCAACTACCTGGACGTGCTCAGCATCGAGCAGCAATTGCTCCAGGCCCAGCGTCAACTGGCCAACCTCAATGCTGAGCAGATCGACCTGTCGATTCAACTGATGCAAGCGCTGGGCGGCGGCTTCCAGGGTGACACCCTGACCGCAGCCAACGCCACCCCAGCCACGCCGCACAACTAATTCAAGGTACTTGTCATGGCCACTGCCGAAAATACCCAAGCTCAAGGCAACACCCCGGACACCGGCAACCCGCGCAAACGCAAAGTCATGCTGCTGGTGCTCGCCGTTGTGGTTGCACTCGCCTGCGCCGGCGTCTGGGCGTATCACGAATTCATCGGGCGCTTTAACGAAAGCACCGACGATGCCTACGTCAACGGCAACGTCGTCGAAATCACCCCGCTGGTGACTGGCACCGTGGTCAGCATTGGTGCTGACGATGGTGATCTGGTTCACGAAGGTCAGGTGCTGATCAACTTCGACCCGAACGATGCCGAAGTCGGCCTGCAAAGTGCCCAGGCGAAACTGGCGCGCACCGTGCGTCAGGTGCGTGGTCTGTACAGCAACGTTGACGGCATGAAAGCCCAGGTCAACGCGCAGCAGGCCGAAGTGCAGAAAGCCCAGGACAACTACAACCGCCGGAAGAACCTGGCACAGGGCGGCGCGATTTCCCAGGAAGAACTGTCCCACGCTCGCGACGACCTGACCTCGGCGCAAAACGCCCTGGCCAACGCCAAGCAGCAACTGAAAACCACCAGCGCGCTGGTCGATGACACCGTGGTGTCGTCGCATCCGGACGTGATGTCGGCCGCTGCCGATCTGCGTCAGGCTTACCTGACCAATGCCCGCAGCACTTTGATCGCGCCGGTCACCGGTTATGTCGCCAAGCGCACCGTGCAACTCGGTCAGCGTGTGCAACCGGGCACGGCGTTGATGGCGGTGATTCCGCTGGATCAGCTGTGGATCGACGCCAACTTCAAGGAAACCCAACTGCGTGACATGCGCATCGGTCAGCCGGTCGATATCGAATCCGACATCTACGGCAGCGACGTGAAATACAGCGGCACCGTCGACAGCCTCGGCGCCGGCACCGGTAGCGCGTTTGCTCTGCTGCCAGCGCAGAACGCTACCGGTAACTGGATCAAGATCGTGCAGCGTGTGCCGGTGCGCATTCACATCAACGCCGAAGAATTGGCCAAGCATCCGCTGCGCGTCGGTCTGTCGACCAATGTTGAAGTGAATCTGCATGACCAGAGCGGTCCGGTATTGGCCCAGCAGCCGCCGCAGAAGGCCTCGTTCAGCACCAATGTTTACGACCGCCAACTGGCCGAAGCCGACGCGATGATTGCGCAGCTGATCCACGACAACAGCGCCGCGGTGAGCAAAACCGCGCAACGCTGAGATCACACCTGACCCTGTGGGAGCGAGCTTGCTCGCGAAAGCGGTGTGTCATTCAGCACTACTGTGTCTGACTGACCGCCTTCGCGAGCAAGCTCGCTCCCACAGGGGGCAAGGCGTCAACCTGGTTTCATAGGATTCACAATGAGCAATAACGCCTCTTTCACGCCGCCCAGCCTGTTGCTCAGCACTATCGGCCTGTCGCTGGCGACGTTCATGCAAGTGCTCGACACCACCATTGCCAACGTGGCGCTGCCGACGATTTCCGGCAACCTCGGGGTGAGTTCGGAGCAGGGCACCTGGGTGATCACTTCGTTCGCCGTGAGTAACGCGATTGCGCTGCCGCTGACCGGTTGGCTCAGCCGCCGCTTCGGTGAGGTGAAGCTGTTTCTCTGGGCCACCATTCTGTTCGTGCTGGCCTCGTTCCTCTGCGGTATCTCCACATCGATGCCGGAACTGATCGGCTTCCGCGTCCTGCAAGGTCTGGTCGCCGGGCCGCTGTACCCGATGACGCAAACCCTGTTGATCGCGGTCTATCCGCCCGCGAGGCGAGGCATGGCCCTGGCGTTACTGGCGATGGTCACGGTGGTTGCGCCAATTGCCGGGCCGATTCTCGGCGGCTGGATTACTGACAGCTATAGCTGGCCGTGGATCTTCTTTATCAACGTACCGATCGGCATCTTTGCGGTGATGGTGGTGCGTTCGCAACTGGCCAAACGTCCGGTGGAAACCAGCCGTCAGCCGATGGATTACGTCGGACTGATCACGCTGATCATCGGCGTCGGTGCGTTGCAGGTGATCCTCGATAAGGGCAATGACCTGGATTGGTTCGAGTCGAACTTCATCATCATCGGCGCGGCGATTTCGGTGATCGCGCTGGCGGTGTTCGTTATCTGGGAAATGACCGACCAGCATCCGGTGGTGAATCTGCGGCTGTTCGCGTATCGCAACTTCCGCATCGGCACGCTGGTGTTGGTGCTGGGTTACGCCGGTTTCTTCGGCATCAACCTGATCCTGCCGCAGTGGTTGCAAACGCAAATGGGCTACACCGCGACCTGGGCCGGTCTGGCCGTGGCGCCGATCGGCATTCTGCCGGTGCTGCTGTCGCCGTTTGTCGGCAAGTACGCGAACAAGTTCGACCTGCGTTTACTGGCCGGGCTGGCGTTTCTGGCGATTGGCTTGAGCTGCTTTATGCGGGCCGGATTCACCAATGAAGTCGACTTCCAGCACATCGCGCTGGTGCAGTTGTTCATGGGTATTGGGGTGGCGCTGTTCTTTATGCCGACCTTGAGTATTCTGATGTCGGACCTGCCGCCGAGCCAGATTGCCGATGGTGCGGGTCTGGCGACTTTCCTGCGGACGTTGGGTGGTAGCTTTGCGGCGTCGCTGACCACGTGGATCTGGATTCGTCGGGCCGATCAGCATCATGCGTATATGAGTGAGAGCATCAGCACCTTTGAACCGGCGACTCGCGAGACCTTGAATCATTTGGGCGGGGCGAGTCAGTCGGCTTATGCGCAGATGGATCAGATCCTCACCAGTCAGGCGTACATGCTCTCCACCGTGGATTACTTCACGCTGCTGGGCTGGGGGTTTATGGGGTTGATTCTGATTGTGTGGCTGGCGAAACCGCCGTTTGCCGCGAAGGCAGGGCCAGCGGCTTCCGGGCACTAAGGTCAAGAGCCCCTCACCCTAACCCTCTCCCAGGGGGAGAGGGGACTGACCGTGGTGGATGTTCGAGGTACGCCGACTTGCAATACCGAGCCGAACTCGGTTTTGAAGAGCATAGAGATCGGCTCCCTTTGCCCTTCGACCCGTTGGGGAGAGGGGACTGTCGGACTTCAGTCGAACTCAGGTTTTGAACTGCATGCGGTCGGCTCCCTTTCCCCCTCGCCCCCCTGGGGGAGAGGGCTGGGGTGAGGGGGGTAGCGATCTTCAGCCGTGCGGCAAAGCCAGCGGCGGGGCGAAGTCGAACGGCGCCAGGGCGTAGCCGCTCTCATCCACCTGCAATGCCCACCCCTGACGATCCCAATCCCCCAGCACAATCCGCTTCGCCGCCTGCTCACCGAGTTGCAACTTGTGGATCGCCGGGCGGTGGGTGTGGCCATGAATCAAGGTTTTCACGCCAAACGCCTGCATGATCCGCGGAATCTCTTCCGGCGTGACATCGACAATGTCATTAGCCTTCATCCGCGTCTGTGCCTTGCTTTCACTGCGCAGTTTGCGCGCCAGTTTGTGGCGGCTGCTCAAGGGCAGATTGCGCAGGATAAACAGCGTGATCGGGTTACGCAGATAACGCCGCAGCTTCATATAGCCGACATCGCGGGTGCAGAGGCTGTCGCCGTGCATCAACAGCACCGGCTCGCCGTAAAACTGCACGACACTCGGGTCCTTCAACAACGTACAGCCGGCCTGCTTGCAGAAGGCCTTGCCGAGCATGAAGTCGCGATTGCCGTGCATCAGAAAGATGGCCGTGCCGCTGTCGCTCAATTCGCGCAGGGCCTGGCAGATGGAACGCTGGAAGGGCGTTATGGCGTCGTCGCCAATCCACGCTTCGAAGAAGTCGCCAAGAATGTACAACGCACTCGCCGAGCGGGCGCGTCCGGCGAGCAAATCCAGAAACGCCCGGGTAATGTCCGGGCGCTCCTCTTCCAGATGCAAGTCTGAAATCAGCAATATCACGCTTCGATGATCTCGGCTTTCTCGATGATCACGTCGTCTGCTGGTACGTCCTGGTGGCCGGCCTTGGAAGTGGTCGAAACACCTTTGATCTTGTCGACAACGTCGGTGCCGGCGGTCACTTTACCGAATACCGCGTAGCCCCAGCCCTGCACGTTCTTGCCGCTGTGGTTGAGGAAAGTGTTGTCGGCAACGTTGATGAAGAACTGCGCGGAAGCCGAATGCGGCTCCATGGTACGGGCCATGGCAACGGTGTATTTGTCGTTGGAAAGACCGTTGTCAGCTTCGTTCTGGATGCTTGGACGCTTGTCTTTCTTTTCTTTCATGCCTGGTTCGAAGCCGCCGCCCTGGATCATGAAGTTACCGATTACGCGGTGGAAAACAGTGTTTTCGTAGTGACCGGCGTTAACGTATTCGATGAAGTTGGCGACGGTGATCGGCGCCTTTTCAGCGTTCAGTTCGATGACGATGTCGCCATGATTGGTGGTCAATTTAACTTGAGTCATGATCGCTACTCTTTATAAGGAATTCGTGGGCAATGGGACATTTGCGCCCGTTACCGGTTCAGCCCGTGGGCCAAGGTGCGCAGTTTAGCGTGACAGGCGCGAATTTCGAGGCTGTTTTTCAATTCCCGGCGATTAAATGCGCTCCTTTATAGGCCGTGCTCTGTCAGCCCCTTGACAGCATCGGCTATGATAGCGGCTTTGTTTTGTCTGGCCCCCTCTGCGGCCGCGCACATGTAAGTCAAGGATCCTATGAGCAAGCCCACTGTCGACCCTACCTCGAATGCCAAGTCCGGCCCTGCCGTGCCGGTCAATTTCCTGCGGCCGATCATCCAGGCAGACCTGGACTCGGGCAAGCACACCCAGATCGTCACCCGTTTCCCGCCTGAGCCCAACGGCTACCTGCACATCGGCCACGCCAAGTCGATCTGCGTGAACTTCGGCTTGGCCCAGGAGTTCGGCGGCGTCACGCACCTGCGTTTCGACGACACCAACCCGGCCAAGGAAGACCAGGAATACATCGACGCGATCGAAGCCGACGTCAAATGGCTGGGCTTCGAGTGGTCCGGTGAAGTGCGCTACGCCTCGCAGTATTTCGACCAGTTGCACGACTGGGCGGTGGAGTTGATCAAGGCTGGCAAGGCCTACGTCGACGACCTGACCCCGGAGCAGGCCAAGGAATACCGTGGCAGCCTGACCGAGCCGGGCAAGAACAGCCCGTTCCGCGACCGTTCGGTGGAAGAGAACCTCGACTGGTTCGCGCGCATGCGTGCCGGTGAGTTCCCGGACGGCGCCCGCGTGCTGCGCGCGAAGATCGACATGGCCTCGCCGAACATGAACCTGCGCGACCCGATCATGTATCGCATCCGCCACGCCCATCACCACCAGACCGGCGACAAGTGGTGCATCTACCCGAACTACGACTTCACCCACGGTCAGTCGGACGCCATCGAAGGCATCACCCACTCGATCTGCACCCTGGAGTTCGAAAGCCATCGTCCGCTGTACGAGTGGTTCCTCGACGCATTGCCAGTGCCGGCGCACCCGCGTCAGTACGAGTTCAGCCGTCTGAACCTCAACTACACCATCACCAGCAAGCGCAAGCTCAAGCAACTGGTCGATGAAAAGCACGTCAACGGCTGGGACGATCCGCGCATGTCCACGCTGTCGGGCTTCCGCCGCCGTGGCTACACGCCGAAATCGATCCGCAACTTCTGCGAAATGGTTGGCACCAACCGTTCCGACGGCGTGGTTGACTTCGGCATGCTCGAATTCAGCATCCGTGACGACCTCGACCAGACCGCGCCGCGCGCCATGTGCGTGCTGCGTCCGCTGAAAGTCGTCATCACCAACTACCCGGAAGGCCAGGTCGAAAACCTCGAACTGCCGCGCCACCCGAAAGAAGACATGGGCGTGCGCGCACTGCCATTCGCCCGGGAAATCTACATCGACCGTGACGACTTCATGGAAGAGCCGCCGAAGGGCTACAAGCGCCTGGAGCCTGCCGGTGAAGTGCGTCTGCGCGGCAGCTACGTGATCCGTGCCGACGAAGCGATCAAGGACGCCGATGGCAACATCGTCGAACTGCGTTGCTCGTACGACCCGGAAACCCTCGGCAAGAACCCGGAAGGCCGCAAGGTCAAAGGCGTGATCCACTGGGTGCCGGCTGCCGCCAGCGTCGAGTGCGAAGTGCGTCTGTACGATCGCCTGTTCCGTTCGGCCAACCCTGAGAAGGCTGAAGACAGCGCGAGTTTCCTCGACAACATCAACCCTGATTCGCTGCAGGTACTCACCGGTTGTCGTGCTGAGCCATCGCTTGGCAACGCACAGCCGGAAGACCGTTTCCAGTTCGAGCGCGAAGGCTACTTCGTTGCTGATATGAAGGACTCGAAACCAGGTCAGCCGGTATTCAACCGTACCGTGACCCTGCGTGATTCGTGGGGCCAGTGATTCAGCGTCAAGGGAAATAACGTGCTAACGATCTACAACACGCTCACCAAGAGCAAAGAAGTCTTCAAGCCGCTGGATGGCAACAAGGTGCGCATGTACGTCTGCGGGATGACCGTGTACGACTACTGCCACCTTGGCCACGGCCGCAGCATGGTCGCTTTCGACCTGGTGACCCGCTGGTTGCGGTTCAGCGGTTACGACCTGACCTACGTGCGCAACATCACCGACATCGACGACAAGATCATCAACCGCGCCAACGAGAACGGTGAATCGTTCGAAGCGTTGACCGAGCGCATGATCGCCGCGATGCACGAAGACGAAGCGCGCCTGAACATCAAGAAGCCGGACATGGAACCGCGCGCCACGGATCACATTCCGGGCATGCACGCGATGATCCAGACCTTGATCGACAAGGGTTACGCCTACGCGCCGGGCAATGGCGACGTGTACTACCGCGTTGCTAAGTTCATGGGCTACGGCAAACTGTCGCGCAAGAAGATCGAAGACCTGCGCATCGGCGCCCGCATCGAAGTCGACGAGTCGAAACAGGACCCGCTGGATTTCGTGCTGTGGAAAGCCGCCAAACCGGGCGAGCCAAGCTGGGAATCGCCATGGGGCGCCGGGCGTCCGGGCTGGCACATCGAGTGCTCGGTGATGTCCACCTGCTGCCTCGGCGAGACCTTCGACATTCATGGCGGCGGCAGCGACCTCGAGTTCCCGCACCACGAAAACGAAATCGCCCAGAGCGAAGCGGCCACCGGCAAGACCTACGCCAACGCGTGGATGCATTGCGGCATGATTCGCATCAATGGCGAGAAGATGTCCAAGTCCTTGAACAACTTCTTCACCATTCGCGACGTGCTGGAAAAGTATCACCCGGAAGTCGTGCGTTACCTGCTGGTGTCGAGCCACTACCGCAGCGCGATCAACTACTCGGAAGACAACCTCAAGGACGCCAAAGGCGCCCTCGAGCGTTTCTACCACGCGTTGAAAGGTTTGCCGACTGTGGCGCCGGCCGGCGGCGAAGCGTTTGTCGAGCGTTTCACTACGGTGATGAACGACGACTTCGGTACGCCGGAAGCCTGCGCGGTGCTGTTTGAGATGGTGCGTGAGATCAACCGTCTGCGTGAGAGCGATCTCGATGCGGCGGCAGGTCTGGCGGCGCGTCTGAAAGAGCTGGCGAGCGTGTTGGGTGTGTTGCAGTTGGAGGCGGATGACTTCCTGCAGGCGGGCGCTGAAGGGCGTCTTGATGCAGCTGAGGTTGATGCACTGATTGCGGCGCGTCTGGCGGCACGGGCCGGGAAGGATTGGGCTGAGTCGGATCGGATTCGAGATCAGCTCACTGCGATGGGCGTTGTGTTGGAAGACGGCAAGGGTGGGACTACCTGGCGTCTGGCTGACTGATTGCTGTGTTTGGCTTCAAAACAAAACCCGCCTAGTGCGGGTTTTTGTTTGGCGGCGAGAAAGCCCCTCACCCTAACCCTCTCCCAGAGGGAGAGGGGACCGAATGGGGGATGCTCAAGAAATACGCCGACCTGAACGTGCTGCACCGAATCCATAATCGACTGGTTCTTTCAGGTCGATGTACTCGGACCTGGCCGGCCTGCTCTGAATCCATATTCGAATCCTTTTTTCAGGTCGATGGATGACTCGAGACACCTCGGTCAGCCCCCTCTCCCTCTGGGCGAGGGCTGGGGTGAGGGTTGCTTTTGACGTTCGCGTAGGTCTTGATATCGGCAACGCGTTCAGCCGGATGCTGAGCGGTGACGATCATGTAAGGAAAACACCATGGCCAATCACTACCGCGAGCTGCTAACGACCCCCGGCGCCACCGGGCTAGTGCTCGCGAGCTCTATCGCGCGCTTGCCGCAGGCAATGATCGGCATCGGCATCATCACCATGCTTGTGCAGCAAACCGGGGTGTACTGGCTGGCCGGCGCAGTCGCCGGGACGTTCACCCTGGCCAATGCACTGCTCGGCCCGCACATCTCCAGACTGGTCGATCAACATGGCCAGAGTCGCGTACTGCCCATCGTCACCGCGTTCAGCATTGTCATGCTGCTGGCGCTGATCACCGCCGTTTACCTGAGAGCGCCCGCCGCGGTGTTCTTTGTACTGTCAGCCTTGGCGGGGACGATGCCGAGCATGCCATCGATGATCCGCGCGCGATGGTCGCAGTTGTTCCGGGGCAAGCCGCAGTTGCACACGGCGTTCTCGCTGGACACGGTCCTGACCGAACTCGCTTACATCATCGGCCCGCCACTGGCGATTGGTTTGAGTGTGAGCTTTTTCGCCGAAGCCGGGCCGCTGGTTGCGGTCGGGCTGTTGGCCGTCGGGGTCACGGCGTTTCTGCTGCAACGCCAGACTGAGCCTAAGGTTGTCGTCGGCCACGCCAGCCATAGCGGCTCAACCTTGCTGATTCCCGGCGTGCGCACCATTGTTCTGGCGCTGTTGGCGATGGGGGTCATTGGTGGAGCAATCGATGTTGCCGTCGTCGCCTTCGCCAATGCGCAAGGCTGGCCGGGGGCAGCGACCTTCATCCTCGCTGCCTATGCGTTCGGCTCACTGGTGGCGGGCCTGACGTTTGGTGCGATGAGGGTTTCGCTGGCGATCGAAAAACAGTTCCTGATCGGGATATTGGTCACGGCGTTCACTGGCGTGCTGCCCATTTTTGCCACGGACGTTTATGTCCTGTCAGCGACGCTGTTTATTGCCGGCATCTCGTTTGCGCCGACGATGGTGGTGGTCATGAAGCTGGGAACGATCATCATCCCGCCATCGAGGATTACTGAGGGGCTGACGTGGATGACCACCGGTATCAGCATTGGCGTTGCGCTGGGCGGCATGCTGGCGGGGCTGGTCATTGATGGCTGGGGTGCACGGGCGGGGTTTGGCGTGGCCATTGGCGCTGGGATCATGATGGTGGTTGTTGTGATGGTGGGATTGCGCACATTGGCGGCGGCGTCGGTTGCGCATGTTGAGCCGGAATTTTCGCCCTCACCCTAGCCCTCTCCCCCAGGAGAGGGGACTGATTGGGGGATGTTCACGAGATACACCGACCTGAGCGATTTGCACCGAATCCATAATCGCCACGATCTTTCAGGTCGATGTCCAGCGCCAGACACCTCGGTCAGCTCCCTATCCCTCCGGGAGAGGAGACTGATTGGGGGATGTTCACGAGGTACGCCGACCTGAACTGGATGCTTTGAATCCATAATCGACTGGTTTTTTCAGGTCGGTGTACAACGCCAGACACCGCGGTCAGCTCCCTCTCCTTTGGGAGAGGGCTGGGGTGAGGGAAAGGGCGGTTCACTCAACCTTCAATCTGCCGCAACCGCTTGTAAAGCGTATTCCGACTCACCCCCAATCGCCGCGCCAGATGCGAAATATTCCCCCCAGCCGCTTTCAACTCCCGGTTCAACGCTTCAATATCATTCAAATCAACCCCCAGCGGCGCCGCGCTCTCCACCGGCTCCATCTCCAGATCAACAAAAAAATCATCCGGCAAATGCTCCAGCCTCACCGGCTGCTCCTCAGCCATGGCCAGCGCCACCTGCATCACGCTACTGACCTGACGCAAATTCCCCGGCCACGGATGACGGCTGAACAGTTCCAGCACCTCTTGGCTCAACCCCGCCCACTGCGTTGGCTCACGATGCTGCTCCCACAACCGTTTAAACAACGCCTCTTTATCACTGCGCTCCCGCAATGGCGGCAGCTCCAGCGTCAGTCCACCAATGCGGTAATACAAATCCTCACGAAACCGCCCCAACTGCACTTGTTCGCGTAAGGATCGGTTAGTCGCCGAAATAATCCGTAAATCCACTTGGAACAGCTCGCTACTGCCCACCGGCTGCACACAGCGCTCCTGCAAAACCCGCAACAACCGCGCCTGAGTCGGCAATGGCATGTCGCCGATTTCATCGAGGAATAACGTGCCTCTGTCAGCCTTGCGAATCAGGCCGATGCTGCCTTTCTGATTCGCGCCGGTGAACGCGCCTTTCTCGTAACCGAATAACTCGGACTCGACCAGTTCGGCGGGGATCGCCGCACAGTTGACGGCGATAAACGCCTGTTTGCTGCGCGAGCTGGCCTGATGCAGCGCTTTGACGAAGACCTCTTTGCCGACACCGGTTTCGCCATGGATCAGCAGCGGAATGTCTTTCTCCAGTAAACGCTCAGCCTGGCGCACAGCTTTCTCCACGCGACTGTCGCCGAAGTGCAGGGTGCTGAGGCTGATAGCGCCCGCGGGTGGTTTTAATGGCACTTCAACGCTTTTCGGTTCGGCAAACACCCGAGGCTGAATTGGCGCCTGTTTCGGCCGCTTCAACAAACATTGAAAACGGTTACGCCCGGACGTCTGCAAGGCAAACGGCAACCCGTCGGGCTGATTGATCAACTCCAGCAGTGACACCTTGAACAGACTTTCAACGCTCACCCGCGACAAGCGCACACCGAGCAGATTGTCGGCGCGACGATTGGCCGACAGCACTTGACCGCTCTCATCAAAGATCAACAACCCGGCCCACTGACTGTCGAGGTTGTTCAACCCGGTGTTGAAGGTCAGTTGAAAATGCTGACCATGGAACAGGTTGAGGATCAGCCGGTTTTCCACGGTCTGGCTCATCATCTTGACCATGCCCAAAGTGTGCGAGGGCGGCAGGTAGCTGTCGCTGGACACATCAAGCACCGCGATCACCTTGCGCTCGGCGTCGAAAATCGGCGCAGCGGAACCGGTCATGAAGCGGTTGGCCTTGAGAAAGTGTTCATCGTGTTCGATATGCACGGCCTGCTCACACGCCAGCGCCGTGCCGATCGCATTGGTGCCGCTGGTGCGCTCGACCCAACTTGCACCAGCCTGAAACCCCCGCGCCAGATTCGGTTCGATAAACCGTTGCGTGCCCCACGAGGTCAGCACCTGACCTTGATTGTCGGCGAGCATGATCAGGCAGTTGGAGTTGCTGAGGATGTTTTCGTAATAGGGCAGGACTTCTTGGTGCGTGGTCTGCACCAGCGAATGATGACTGTCGAGCAACTGCGCGATGCCGGCGGCAGGCAACTGATCGAAGGCCGGCGTGCTTTGGTGGTCGAGACCGAACGCGCGGCAACGTTGCCAGGACGTCTGGACGATCGCGTCGTGGGACAGCGGCGGGGCAGGTGCGGCCATGGCAGTCAGCCTCTGATGCAGCGATTTTTATTGTTGTTATGAACCCGATCTTCGAAACCTACACAAATCCCCTGTAGGAGTGAGCCTGCTCGCGATAGCGGTGTGGCAGACATATTTGCATCGACTGACACACCGCTATCGCGAGCAGGCTCACTCCTACAATGGATCTTCGACGTTCACAGAATCGGGCAAAAAGCGCTTATAGAGTGTTGTTCACTATTGTTCATTGTCAATCGCCCACTTGTTCAAATGTGTTCAGCAATGAACGCTCAATCCCCCCGCATTCAACGATTTTCACGCCAAATCAACCACTTGCCATTTCTGGCACGAAACTCGCTCCCGTGCACAGGTCGCTTGACTCCAATAATAAAAAGGCCGAGCCATGTCACTCACCCTGGAGCACGTCAGCCGTACCGTCGAGGGCCAGATCTGGATCGACGATGCGTGCCTGAAATTCGAACCTGGTTCTTTCAACGTTTTGCTCGGCCGCACGCTGTCCGGCAAAACCAGCCTCATGCGTTTAATGGCCGGTCTGGACAAACCCGACAGCGGCCGCATCCTGATGAACGGCGTCGACGTCACCCAACGTCCGGTGCGCCTGCGCAACGTGTCGATGGTCTATCAGCAGTTCATCAACTACCCGACCATGACCGTGTTCGAAAACATCGCCTCGCCGTTGCGTCAGGCCGGTGTTTCGAAAGAGATCATCCATAGCAAAGTGCAGGAAACCGCGAAGATGCTGCGCATCGAGAAGTTTCTGCAGCGCTACCCGCTGGAACTCTCTGGCGGCCAACAACAACGCACCGCCATGGCCCGCGCATTAGTCAAGGACGCCGAGCTGATCCTCTTCGATGAGCCGCTGGTCAACCTCGACTACAAACTGCGCGAAGAGCTGCGCCAGGAAATGCGCGAACTGTTCAAGGCGCGCCACACCATCGCGATCTACGCCACCACCGAGCCCAACGAAGCGCTGGCACTCGGCGGCACCACGACCATTCTTCACGAAGGCCGGGTGATTCAGAGCGGCCCGTCGACCTCGGTGTATCACCAGCCACAAAGCGTGCTCGCCGCCGAGTTGTTCTCCGAGCCGCCGATCAACCTGATGCCCGGGCGCATTGCCGGTAACGAAGTGAGTTTTGCCAACTTCGTACACTTCCCGTTGAACGTTGATCTGCGCCCAGTGGGCGAGGGCGAGTTCCGTTTTGGCGTGCGCCCCAGCCACATTTCGCTGGTGCCGAGCAACGATGACGATCTGGAATTGGCGGTCACCGTCGAAGTCGCCGAGATCAGCGGTTCGGAAACCTTCCTGCACGTGCGCAACGAGCATTTCCTGCTGGTGCTGCACCTGCCCGGCGTTCACGAATACGACGTCGATGCGCCGATCCGCATTTACATCCCGACCCACAAACTGTTCGTTTTCGATGCGCAGGGCCGGCTGGTGCAAGCACCGGGCCGGCGTGTCGCGAGGGTTGCCTGATGGCCGAAATACGTTTGCAACACCTCGCCCACAGTTACAGCAAAACCCCGAGCGGCGCGGAGGATTATGCAATCCGCGAGATGGATCACGTCTGGGAGCAGGGCGGCGCCTACGCCTTGCTCGGGCCGTCGGGTTGCGGCAAGTCGACTTTGCTCAACATCATTTCCGGGCTGCTCAGCCCCTCTCAGGGCCACGTGTTGTTCGATGGCAAAGCGGTCAACGACCTGACGCCGGAGAAGCGCAACATCGCTCAGGTTTTCCAGTTTCCGGTGGTTTACGACACCATGACCGTGTTCGATAACCTCGCCTTCCCCCTGCGCAATCAGGGCATGGCCGAGGCGAAAGTGCACAGCAAGGTGCAGGAAATTGCCGAAGTCCTCGACCTGCAAAACCTGCTGAGCAAAAAGGCGCGCAACCTCACCGCCGACGAAAAGCAGAAAGTCTCGATGGGCCGTGGTCTGGTCCGCGACGACGTTTCGGCGATCCTCTTCGACGAACCGCTGACGGTGATCGACCCGCACCTGAAGTGGAAACTGCGGCGCAAGCTCAAGCAGATCCACGAGCAGTTCAACATCACCATGGTCTACGTCACCCACGATCAACTGGAAGCATCGACCTTCGCCGACAAGATTGCGGTGATGTACGGTGGCCAGATCGTCCAGTTCGGCACGCCTCGGGAACTGTTCGAGCGGCCGAGCCATACCTTTGTCGGCTATTTCATCGGCAGCCCCGGCATGAACCTGATCGACGTGCAGCCGCAACCCGGCGGCGTCGGTTTCGCCTCGACGCATCTGCCGCTGTCTGACGCGATGCAGCGACATATCGAACACGGCCAGTGGAAAAATCTGAAGGTCGGCATCCGTCCCGAGTTTATTCACGTGTGGGACGAGCCGTTTGATGACGCGATGCAGGCAAAGGTCGTACACGTCGAAGACCTCGGCACCTACAAAATCATGACCCTCGACCTCGACGGCGCGCCGTTGAAAGTGCGTCTGGCCGAAGACAAACCGGTGCCGCAGGGCACGGCGTACATCAGTTTCCCGGCGCAGTGGTTGATGGTTTATGCCGATGAGTTCCTGCTCGAAGCCGACGATGAGGTGCAGCCATGAACAAGGTGCAGAACAACAAGGCCTGGTGGCTGGTGTTGCCGGTGTTTCTGCTGGTGGCGTTCAGTGCGGTGATCCCGATGATGACCGTGGTCAACTACTCGGTGCAGGACATCTTCGACCAGTCCAGCCGCTATTTCGTCGGCGCCGACTGGTACAAGCAAGTGCTGCTCGACCCGCGTTTGCACGACTCATTGCTGCGCCAGTTCATCTATTCGGCGTGCGTGTTGCTGATTGAAATTCCGCTGGGTATTGCCGTTGCGCTGACGATGCCAACCAAGGGCCGCTGGTCGTCGGTGGTGCTGATCATTCTCGCGATTCCGTTGCTGATCCCATGGAACGTGGTTGGCACCATCTGGCAGATCTTTGGCCGCGCGGATATCGGCCTGCTCGGTTCGAGCCTCAATGCCATGGGCATCAGCTACAACTACGCCGCCAACACCATGGACGCTTGGGTCACGGTGCTGGTGATGGACGTCTGGCACTGGACTTCACTGGTGGCGCTGCTGTGTTTCTCCGGATTGCGCGCGATTCCCGACGTGTATTACCAGGCCGCGCGCATCGACCGTGCCTCGGCCTGGGCGGTGTTCCGGCATATTCAGTTGCCCAAGCTGAAGAGCGTGCTGCTGATCGCAGTGATGCTGCGCTTCATGGACAGTTTCATGATCTACACCGAGCCGTTCGTGCTCACCGGCGGCGGGCCGGGCAACGCCACGACTTTCTTGAGTCAGACGCTGACCCAGATGGCTGTAGGGCAATTCGACCTCGGTCCGGCAGCGGCGTTTTCGCTGGTGTACTTCCTGATCATCCTGTTGGTGTCCTGGCTGTTCTACACCGCCATGACCCACTCCGACGCCAATCGCTGAGGCCCGGCCATGAGCAAGAGAAAGCTTATTCCGTTGCTGGTGTACATCCTGTTCCTGCTGGTGCCGATCTACTGGCTGTTGAACATGTCGTTCAAGAGCAACACCGAAATCCTCGGCGGCCTGACGCTTTTCCCACAGGCCTTTACGCTGGCGAACTACAAGGTGATCTTTACCGATCCGAGCTGGTACACCGGTTATCTGAACTCGCTGTATTACGTGAGTTTGAACACGGTGATCTCGCTTAGCGTGGCGTTGCCGGCGGCGTATGCGTTTTCCCGCTATCGTTTTCTCGGCGACAAGCATCTGTTTTTCTGGCTGCTGACCAACCGCATGGCGCCGCCGGCGGTGTTTTTGCTGCCGTTCTTCCAGCTGTATTCGTCGATTGGCCTGTTCGACACGCATATCGCCGTGGCTTTGGCGCATTGCCTGTTTAACGTGCCATTGGCGGTGTGGATTCTCGAAGGCTTCATGTCCGGTGTGCCCAAGGAAATCGACGAAACTGCCTACATCGACGGCTACAGTTTTCCCAAGTTCTTCGTGAAGATTTTCATCCCGCTGATCGGCTCCGGCATCGGCGTCACGGCGTTTTTCTGCTTCATGTTTTCCTGGGTCGAACTGCTGCTCGCGCGCACGTTGACCTCGGTAAACGCCAAGCCGATTGCGGCGGTGATGACGCGTACGGTTTCAGCATCGGGTATCGATTGGGGCGTGCTGGCAGCGGCGGGGGTGTTGACCATTCTGCCGGGCATGCTGGTGATCTGGTTTGTTCGCAACCACGTGGCCAAGGGCTTTGCCCTCGGTCGGGTCTGAGGAGCTGATGATGGAATGGATGAGCTGGACCACGCCTACCGCAGCATTCTTCATTGTCATCGGCCTGATTCTGGTCGGCATGACCACTTGGGAATTGCGCTCGCCGAGCATCCTGCGGCGAGGTTTTCTGCCGATTGCCACCACCCGTGGTGATCGTTTGTTTATCGGTCTTCTCGGCAGCGCCTACCTGCATTTGCTGGTGATCGGCGCCACCGACTGGAGCATCTGGGTAGCGTCCGCGTTGTCCCTGGTGTGGCTGTTGGCTGTGATGCGTTGGGGCTAGTCGAGTCGTTCGGCAACGCGGCTCCACAACTTAAACAGGAGGTCTCTATGTTCGACAAAAACAATAAGCTGCGACATAGCATTTCATTGGCAGCCATGCTGGCACTCAGCGGTTTGAGCGCCGCCGCGTGGGCGGATGCCTACGAAGACGCGGCGAAAAAATGGATCGGCAGTGAATTCAAACCGTCGACCCTGACGGCCGAGCAGCAACTCGAAGAGTTGAAGTGGTTCATCAAAGCGGCCGAGCCGTTTCGCGGCATGGACATCAAGGTCGTTTCCGAGACCCTGACCACCCATGAATACGAGTCGAAAGTGCTGGCCAAGGCGTTCAGCGAAATCACCGGGATCAAACTCACCCACGACCTGCTGCAAGAAGGCGATGTGGTCGAGAAAATGCAGACGGTGATGCAGTCGGACAAGAATATTTATGACGGCTGGGTCAACGACTCGGACCTGATCGGTACGCACTTTCGCTACGGCAAGACCGAATCGATCACCGACCTGATGGCCAACGAGGGCAAGAACTTCACTTCGCCAACCCTCGACATCAAGGACTTCATCGGCATCTCGTTCACCACCGCGCCGGACGGCAAGATCTATCAACTGCCCGACCAGCAATTCGCCAACCTGTACTGGTTCCGTGCTGACTGGTTTGAACGTGCGGATCTGAAAGCCAAGTTCAAGGAAAAGTACGGCTACGAATTGGGCGTGCCGGTGAACTGGTCGGCCTATGAAGACATCGCCAAATTCTTCAGCGAAGACGTCAAGGAAATCGACGGCAAGCGCGTTTACGGGCACATGGACTACGGCAAGAAAGACCCGTCGCTGGGCTGGCGCTTTACCGATGCCTGGTTCTCCATGGCCGGTGGCGGCGACAAAGGGTTGCCCAACGGTTTGCCGGTGGACGAGTGGGGGATCCGCGTCGAGGACTGCCATCCGGTCGGTTCCAGCGTGACTCGCGGCGGCGACACCAACGGCCCGGCGGCGGTGTTCGCCACCACCAAGTATGTCGACTGGCTGAAGAAGTACGCGCCACCGGAAGCGGCGGGCATGACCTTCTCCGAATCCGGTCCGGTGCCGTCGCAGGGCAACATTGCGCAGCAGATCTTCTGGTACACCGCGTTCACCGCCGACATGACCAAGCCGGGCCTGCCGGTGGTCAACGCCGACGGCACGCCGAAATGGCGCATGGCGCCATCGCCGCGTGGGCCGTATTGGGAGGAGGGCATGAAGCTCGGTTATCAGGACGTGGGCTCGTGGACGTTCATGAAGTCCACACCTGAGAAACAGAAGCTCGCGGCGTGGCTGTATGCGCAGTTCGTGACCTCGAAAACCGTGTCGCTGAAGAAAACCATCGTTGGCCTGACGCCGATTCGCGAGTCGGACATCAACTCGCAAGCGATGACTGATCTGGCGCCGAAACTCGGTGGCCTGGTCGAGTTCTACCGCAGCCCGGCCCGCGTGCAATGGACCCCGACCGGCACCAACGTGCCGGACTATCCGCGTCTGGCGCAATTGTGGTGGAGCCACATCGCCGAAGCGGCCAGCGGCGAGAAGACCCCGCAACAGGCACTGGATGGTTTGGCCAAGGATCAGGACGCGATCATGACGCGTCTGGAACGCTCCAAGGCTCAGGCGGTTTGTGCACCGAAGATGAACCCGGAGCGCGATGCTCAGTACTGGTTTGATCAGCCGGGCGCACCGAAACCGAAACTGGCCAACGAGAAGCCGAAGGGCGAGACCGTGAGCTACAACGAACTGCTGAAATCGTGGGCGGATGCGCGGAAGTAACAGCTGAAATGTGAAAGGCGAACGGCACTGCAAGGTGCCGTTTTTTTTTGCGCCTGATCTACCGCAATCGCGAGCAGGCTCACTCCTACAGGGGATTGAGGCGTACGCATCATCTGTGAACGACACAAAAACCTGTAGGAGTGAGCCTGCTCGCGATTGCGGAGTGTCAGATAACAAAGATGTGACTGACCCGCCGCCATCGCTTGCAGGCAAGCTCCTTCAGAATGCAGTGGTGTTCACAAAACTCAAAAACCCCTGCCCACTGCAGCATCTACTAAAGGGCATCGATCAGTGCCAGCTTCATGCTTGAGTTTCTTCAAAGGTATCAAGCATGGCATCAGGCAATGACGAATCGAAATCATCAGGCAGCACCAACTTGCCTTTCATAGCGCCAATTCGTGGTGTGCCGGTTTTTCCTGTGTGAGCGAGAAGGCGCTGCGCCCGACCTTGGACTGCCAGAGTCTCGATTTCTGCAACCAACTCACAAAACATGTCTCTGCTCATAGTGCCCCCCATCGTTCTTCTACCTGCAAAGACCTTCACCATAGAACTACCCACTCAAGGCTGGCTGTAGGACGAAGCGGATGTTAGGGCGGGAGCTTTCGGAGTTTGTGCAGAGACGAGAGCGTATCGGTAAGAAATCGTACAAAACTCGCGATTCCCATTCTGACATTCAACATGGATATCGCCTGATCCGACGCTTTCGCGAGCAAGCTTGCTCCCACAGGTTTCGGCGGCGTCCACTTATTTTGTGAATGACTACTGTCTCTGTGGGAGCGAGCTTGCTCGCGAAGGCTGAGTATCAGGCAGTGCAGATGTTGAAGGACCCACCGCCATCGCGAACAGGCGAAGGCCTACAGGTTTTAGCGGTGTCCACAAAACCTGAGTACCCCGCAAATCACTGTGGGAGCTTGCCTGCAAGCGAAGGGGCCATTGGCGGCACCGCCGGAAACCCAAGCCTGAACACGGTCATCGCCCCCGGCAAGCTCTTAACCTCCGCCACACCCTGATGCAGGCTCATGATCGAGCGCACGATCGCCAGGCCCAATCCGGTGCTGCCCTGCGAGCGTGAGCGACTGCTGTCGACGCGGTAGAAGCGGTCGAACAGATGTGGCAGGTGTCGCGCCTCAATCCCGGCGCCGGGGTTGCTGACCAGCAGGGATGCCTGCGTCGCACTCTGTTCGATCAGCAGCGTCACGGTTTTCCCGTTCGGGCAATGACGCAGCGCGTTGGACAGCAGATTGGAAATAGCCCGCTGAATCATTAACCGATCGCCCATCACCTGTGCGCTGCCAATGACATTCAAATGAATGCTCTTATCCTGCGCCGACAACGAAAACATCTCGGCCACTTTCGCGACTTCAATCTCCAGCGCCACCGCTTCAAACGGCGCCAGCGCCGACGGATGACTCACCTGCGCGAGAAACAACATGTCCGAGACAATCCGCGCCACGCGCTCCAGTTCCTCGGTGCACGACACCAGCACGTCCTTGTATTCCTCGGTCGTGCGCTCGCGGGACAAGGTCACCTGCGCCTTGCCCATCAGGTTATTGATTGGCGTACGCAGCTCATGCGCCAAGTCATCAGAGAACTGCGACAACTGCTGCACCCCGGCATCGAGCCGATGCAGCATGAAGTTGATGCCCTGCGCCAGTTCACTCAGTTCCTGCGGCATGTTCACCACGGACAGCCGGTGTTCCAGATCCTGGGTCGAGACCATCGCTGCGACTTTGCGAAACTCGCGCAGCGGCGCCAACCCGCGTTGCACCGCGCCCCACGCGGTCAGGCCGATAAACACCAGCAACAACGGCAAGGCAATCAGCGTCGAGCGTAGATAGGCGCTGAGGAGGGCCTCATCGTGGGCGTTATCCACTGACAGCAGCACCGGCACGCTGCTGCTGTCCTTGAGGCGAATCAGTTTCGAGGCGGTGAGGAATTTCTTGCCTTGCGCGTCGGTGCTGTCGCTGTAAGTCAGTTGATCGGTGGTGGCGCGCACCGCTTTCAATTCGACGCGCGGATCGCTCAATCCCGAGCCGGACTTGAGCAGCGGCGAGCGCTGATTGAGGCGGTCGTAAATGGTCAGCGTGAGGTTGTCATGCCCCATCACCTGATCGAGCAGAATATGCGGCTTGCCGGTGATTTCATTGGCATCGACGTACAACGACAGGCTGTGTTCGACCTGCGCCATCTTCTTTTCCAGGCTGTCTCTGGCAAGCGAATTCAGCTCATGGGTCAGGGCGAAATAGGCGAGGATCGCCAGAAACACCACCAGCAGCGCACCGAGAATACTCACCGTCAAACCGAGGCGCATCGACAGGCTGGAGGGCTTCATTCCCGTGCCTCCAGCACATAGCCGACACCGCGCAGGGTGTGGATCAGTTTGCTGTCGAACGGGTCGTCGATCTTCGCCCGCAAGCGACGGATCGACACCTCGACCACATTGGTGTCGCAGTCGAAATTCATGTCCCACACCAGCGAGATGATCTGCGTGCGCGTCAGCACTTCGCCGGACTGGCGCATCAGCAGATGCAGCAGGGCGAATTCCTTGGTGGTCAGGTCGATCCGCTGCGCGCCACGAAACGCGCGATGGCGGCCCGGATCGAGCTCCAGATCAGCGACTTTCAGCACCTGCGGCACCGGGATATTTTCGCTACGACGCATCAAGGTGCGCACCCGCGCCAGCAGTTCGGGAAACTCGAACGGCTTGACCAGATAATCGTCGGCGCCCAGATCGAGGCCGCGAATCTTGTCGGCCAGACGCCCGCGCGCCGTCAGCATCATCACCCGCGTCGAATGGGTGCGACGCAGTTGTTCCAGCACGCCCCAACCGTCGAGTTCCGGCAGGTTCACGTCGAGAATAATCAGGTCATACGCTTGTTGTTGCGCCAGATGCAGGCCATCGGCACCGGTGGCGGCGTGGTCAACGACATAACCACTTTCGGTCAAACCCTGATGCAAGTATTCGGCAGCTTTAAGCTCGTCCTCGACGACAAGGATTCGCATGATCTTTCACCACTTTTATTTAATGGGTATTTAATTTAAAAGCCCCTCACCCTAACCCTCTCCCAGAGGGAGAGGGGACTGAGCGTGGGATATTTCAGAACTACGCCGACGTGAAAGAACGTTACTGAATCCATAATCAACTTGATGTAACAGGTCGATAAAAAACGCCAGACACTTCGGTCGGCTCCCTCTCCCCCCGGGAGAGGGCTGGGGTGAGGGGAGTGCGGACAATAAAGGTTGTAGCGGCTACAGGGTCAACGCCCAAGTGCTTTAGATCAGTGTTCTGCGACAGTAGGTCGCAGTGCTAACCACCAAATTCTCTTGAGTTTACTTACGGCAAGTGCTGTTCAGCAGATAACTACCGTGTTTTTGTTTCGATGTATTTCGATAACGCTATTTGCACTTCGCATCCTAGAACAAAACAACTTCCCCAAACCGTGGATAACGGATTTGTAATGTTCCAGTCACCTTGTCGATAAGTTCAAAACCCTACCGTGGCGGCATCCGAGATTCTTGAATAAAGGAAGTCTTCCATTGCCCGGTTTAATAAAACTGACGGCGCAATCACGCCTGAAAAAAACCGCCAGTGTCATCCTGTTGCTGGCCTGTACCAGCCTTGCAAACGCAGCGACCCTGACGCTGGATCAAGCCCTGCAAAGTGCCTTCGCCGGCAACCCGGAACTGGCCGCTGCACAGTGGGAAATCGGTATCGCCGAAGGTGACCGTCAACACGCCGGCTTGATCCCCAACCCCGAAGTGTCGTGGGAAGCCGAAGACACTCGGCGCAATTCGCGCACAACCACGGTGATGCTCAGTCAACCAATCGAACTGGGCGGCAAACGCGGTGCACGCATCGATGTCGCCAGCCGTGCGCAAGACGCTGCCGGCATCGAGCTTGCGCGCAAGCGCAATGCCTTGCGTGCCGATGTGATTCAGGCGTTCAACAGCGCGCAAACCGCGCAGCAACGTTTGCAGTTGTCGCGCCAGTCGCTGCAACTGGCCGAGCACGGTTTACGCGTGGCGCAGGGGCGCATCGAGGCGGGTAAATCGTCGCCGGTTGAGGGCACGCGGGCGCAAGTGCAGCTCTCGCAAGTGCGCCTGGAGCTGAGCCGCGCCGAACGCGATCAGGCCACCGCGTACCAACAATTGGCGCAAGTCATGGGCGCGCCGTTGCCGACCTCGACCAAGGTGCAGGCCCCCACGCAAAACATGCCGGCCGTACCACCACCGACAAGATTGCTCGAGCGTTTGAACGAGACCGCCGAACTGCGTCTGGCCAAGTTGCAGATCGATCAGCGCGAAGCGTCGTTGGGCCTGGAAAAGTCCCAGCGCATTCCCGATCTCACCGTCAGTATCGGCAGCCAATACAGCGAAACCGAGCGCGAGCGGGTCAATGTGGTCGGGCTGTCGATGCCGATTCCGCTGTTCAATCGCAATCAAGGCAACGTGCTCGCGGCCGCGCGCCGCACCGATCAGGCGCGGGATCTGCGCAACGCCACCGAGCTGCGTTTGCGCACGGAAATCCAGACCAGCCTTGAGCAATGGCAGACCGCCAACGGCGAAGTCACCGCGTTCAACCAGACCATCCTGCCCGCCGCGCAAAGTGCGGTCGACAGCGCCACCCGTGGTTTCGAAATGGGCAAGTTCGGCTTCCTCGATGTGCTCGATGCGCAACGCACCTTGATCAGCGCTCGTAGCCAGTACATCCAGGCCGTCAGCGAAGCCAGCGACGCCCGCGTACGCATCGAACGGATCTTCGGCGACCTCAGCGTCAGCCGTTGAATTTCACTTTTCAGACAACTGCGCGATGGCTCGGCGCAGAGGAGTTTCCATGGATAAAAAATTGATGGTGGTCGCGGTGGCGACGTTGGCCCTGGGCATTGGTATCGGCTCGCAGTGGGCCGGTAACGCAAGCATCGACGCGCATGCCGACGAGGCTTCCGAACATGCCGATCACGCCGAAGAGGGTGCAGCGGCTGACCATGCCGAAGAGGGACACATCGAATTGAGTGCGGAGCAGATCAGTGCTGCCGGCATCCAATTGGCTGAAGCAAAGGCGCAGAACATCAGTCGTGGCCTGCCGTTCCCCGGCGAAGTGCGCTTCGACGAAGACCGCACCGCCCACATCGTGCCGCGCGTCCCGGGTGTGGTCGAGTCGGTGGCGGTCAACCTCGGGCAAACCGTGAAGAGGGGCCAGTTGCTGGCAGTGATCGCCAGTCAGCAGATCTCCGATCAACGCAGCGAACAGGCGGCCGCGCAACGTCGCCTGACCTTGGCGCGCACCACTTATGAACGCGAGAAAAAACTCTGGCAGGACAAGATCTCTGCCGAGCAGGATTTCCTCCAGGCGCGCCAGGCACTGCAAGAAGCCGAAATCGCCGTGAGCAATGCGCGGCAAAAGATCAGCGTGCTCAGCGGCAGCGTGGTCGCCACTGGCGGCAATCGCTACGAACTGCGCGCGCCGTTCGATGGCGTGGTGGTAGAAAAACACCTGACGCCGGGCGAGGTGGTCGATGAAAGCACAGCGGCGTTCACCCTCTCGGACTTGTCGCGAGTGTGGGTCACGTTCGGCGTTTCACCGAAGGATCTGAACAAGGTCCAAGTAGGCAAAACGGTCACCGTCAGTGCACCCGAACTGAACGCTGAAGTGGTTGGCAGCGTGGCTTACGTTGGCAGCTTGCTCGGCGAACAGACGCGCACCGCAACCGTACGCGTGACGCTGGAAAACCCGCAAGGCTCGTGGCGCCCCGGTCTGTTCGTCACTGCGCTGGTGGCGACCGACAGCCGCGAAGCGCAAGTCGCCGTACCGGAAACCGCGATCCAGACCGTCGAGGACAAGCCCACGGTATTCGTTCGCACCGACGACGGTTTCGAAGCGCGCGCAGTAGAGCTGGGCAGCCGCGCCGCCGGCCACGTCGAGGTCACCCAAGGCCTGGAGCCAGGCGTGCAAGTCGCCAGCGCCGGCAGCTTCGTCCTCAAATCGGAACTGGGCAAAGCCTCAGCCGAGCACAGTCATTAATTCTGGAAGGTCCTCATGTTCGAACGCCTGATCCAGTTTGCCATCGAGCAGCGCATCATCGTCCTGCTCGCCGTTCTGCTTATGGCCGGCCTCGGCATTGCCAGTTATCAAAAGCTGCCGATCGACGCCGTGCCCGACATCACCAACGTCCAGGTGCAAATCAACACCGGTGCCGCCGGGTTTTCGCCGCTGGAAACCGAGCAGCGCATCACCTTCCCGATTGAAACGGCCATGGCCGGTCTGCCGGCACTCGAACAGACCCGTTCGCTGTCGCGCTCGGGCCTGTCGCAAGTCACGGTGATCTTCAAGGACGGCACCGACCTGTTCTTCGCCCGCCAATTGGTCAACGAGCGTTTGCAGATCGCCAAGGAGCAATTGCCTGAAGGCGCAGAGGCGGTCATGGGGCCGATTTCCACCGGCCTCGGCGAGATCTTTTTATGGACAGTGGAAGCCAAGGAGGACGCACTCAAGGACGACGGCACAGCCTACACGCCGACCGACCTGCGGGTGATTCAGGACTGGATCATCAAGCCGCAATTGCGCAACGTGCCGGGCGTCGCCGAGATCAACACCATCGGCGGTTTCGCCAAGGAATATCAGATCGCGCCGGACCCGAAACGCCTGGCCGCGTACAAACTGACGCTCACCGATCTGGTCACTGCGCTTGAGCGCAACAACGCCAACGTCGGCGCCGGTTACATCGAGCGCAGCGGCGAGCAATTGCTGATCCGCGCGCCGGGGCAAGTGGCGAGCACCGAGGACATCGCCAACATCGTCATGGCCAATGTCGACGGCACGCCGATCCGGGTGAAGAACGTCGCGACAGTGGAAATCGGCCGCGAATTGCGCAGCGGCGCGGCCACCGAAAACGGGCGTGAAGTGGTGCTCGGCACGGTGTTCATGCTGATCGGCGAGAACAGCCGCACGGTCTCGCAAGCGGTCGCCAGCAAGCTCGAACAGATCAACAAATCTCTACCGCAAGGCGTGATCGCGGTGCCGGTGTACGACCGCACGCACCTGGTCGACAAAGCCATTGCCACGGTGAAAAAGAACCTCATCGAAGGCGCGATTCTGGTCATCGCGATTCTGTTTCTGTTCCTCGGCAACATCCGCGCGGCACTGATTACCGCGATGGTGATTCCGCTGTCGATGCTGTTCACCTTCACCGGCATGTTCAGCAACAAGGTCAGCGCCAACCTGATGAGCCTCGGCGCGCTGGACTTCGGCATTATCGTCGACGGCGCGGTGGTGATCGTCGAAAACACCCTGCGCCGACTGGCCCATGCGCAGCAGCATCACGGACGTTTGCTGACCCGTGCCGAGCGTTTCAAGGAAGTCTTTGCCGCAGCGAAAGAGGCGCGGCGACCGCTGATTTTCGGCCAGTTGATCATCATGGTCGTGTACCTGCCGATCTTCGCGTTGAGCGGCGTCGAAGGGAAAATGTTTCACCCGATGGCGTTCACCGTGGTCATCGCTTTGCTTGGCGCGATGCTGCTTTCCGTGACCTTTGTGCCGGCGGCGATTGCGCTGTTCGTTACTGGCAAGGTCAAGGAAGAAGAGGGCGCGGTGATGCGTGGCGCACGTCGTGTTTATGCGCCGGCGCTGGCTTGGGTCATGTCCCATCGCGCAATCGCAGTGGGCGCGGCGTTGGGCGTGATCGTGCTCAGCGGTGTGCTCACCAGTCGTATGGGCAGCGAGTTTGTACCGAGCCTGAGCGAAGGGGATTTTGCCCTGCAAGCGCTGCGCGTGCCGGGCACCAGCCTGACGCAATCGGTGGATATGCAGCAGCGGTTGGAGACGTTGATTCTGGCGAAGGTGCCGGAAGTCGAGCGCGTTTTTGCCCGCACCGGCACCGCCGAAATCGCCTCGGATCCGATGCCGCCGAATATCTCGGACAGCTATGTGATGCTCAAACCGAAAGAGCAATGGCCGGACCCGGACAAGTCCCGCGAATCCCTGATGGCCGAGTTGCAGGCTGCCGCCGCGACGTTGCCGGGCAGCAACTACGAGCTGTCGCAGCCGATTCAACTGCGCTTCAACGAACTGATCTCCGGGGTGCGCAGTGATGTCGCGGTGAAGGTGTTCGGTGATGACATGGACGTGCTCAACGCCACCGCTGCGAAAATCGCGGCAGCGATGCAGAAGGTCAACGGTGCCTCTGAGGTGAAGGTCGAGCAAACCACCGGGCTGCCGGTGCTGACCATCAACATTGATCGCGACAAGGCTGCGCGTTATGGGCTGAACGTTGGTGATGTGCAGGACACCATCGCCGTCGCGGTAGGCGGGCGGCAGGCCGGGACCTTGTATGAAGGTGATCGGCGCTTCGACATGGTTGTGCGTTTGTCCGATGCCATGCGCAAGGACATCGACGGGCTGTCGGCGTTGCTGATTCCAGTGCCGGCGCCTTTGAACGCAGCGGCGAATCAAATCGGTTTTATCGCACTGAAGGAAGTCGCCAGCCTCGACCTGGTGCTCGGGCCGAATCAGGTCAGCCGCGAGAACGGCAAGCGCCTGGTGATCGTCAGCGCCAACGTGCGCGGGCGCGATATCGGCTCGTTCGTCAGCGAGGCCGGTGAGGTGATCGAACGTGACGTGCAGGTTCCGGCGGGTTACTGGACCAGTTGGGGCGGGCAGTTCGAGCAACTGCAATCGGCGGCCAAGCGCTTGCAGATTGTGGTGCCTGTGGCGTTGCTGCTGGTGTTCGGCTTGTTGTTCATGATGTTCAACAATCTCAAGGACGGCTTGCTGGTGTTTACCGGGATTCCGTTTGCGTTGACCGGTGGGGTGATGGCGCTGTGGTTGCGGGATATTCCGCTGTCGATTTCGGCGGGTGTCGGGTTTATCGCGTTGTCCGGGGTTGCGGTGTTGAACGGGTTGGTGATGATTGCGTTTATTCGTAATTTGCGGGAAGAGGGGCGCTCGCTGTCGGACGCGACTCATGAGGGTGCGTTGACGCGTTTGCGGCCGGTGTTGATGACGGCGTTGGTGGCGTCGCTGGGGTTTATTCCGATGGCGCTTGCGACTGGCACCGGCGCCGAAGTGCAGCGGCCGCTCGCCACCGTAGTGATCGGCGGAATACTCTCCTCGACGATCCTCACGCTGCTGATCTTGCCGGCGCTATACCAACTTGCCCATCGCCGGGATGAGGACGCTGTTCCAACTAAATAGGTAATTCCCTTGTGGGAGCGAGCTTGCTCGCGAAGGCGGTGTGTCATTCAACAAATCAGTCGACTGATCCGGCCTCTTCGCGAGCAAGCTCGCTCCCACAGGGGTTACGTGCACTGATCCGGCAGATAACGGATATGTAATTTCCCCGCCACCGTCACGATAGGTTCGGATTGTTACCTTGATCCCGTCAGTTACTTAAACGAGGAATCAAAGATGAAAATCGTACAGATGGGTGCTCTTGTTGTGGCGTTGGCGATCTCTTCCGTGGCCTTGGCCGAAGGCGGCGGTGACCGTACATTCGACCGCATGATGACTAACAACGACCGCTCCATGGAGTTGTTCGTCGCCAAGGAAAAAGCCGCCGCCAACCCGGTGGTCGTCAACGACAAGAAAGACGACAAAACCCGCGACCTGTAAGCCTGCTGCATCTGAACAAGCCCTTCATCGCGCATCGATGCCGGGCTTTTTTTTCAAGCTCGGACGGGAAGGAAATGGATATGAAAGTACTCAAGTTGATCGCATTCGCGGCTGTCATGGCGACGTCGGTAAATGTGCTGGCCGAAGGTGGCGGTGATCGCACTTTCGAACGCGCACTCAGCGCCAACAGCAAAGCCATGGAACAGTACGCCGCCAACCAGGGCAAAGCGCCGCCGGTGGTGAAGGATTATGAATACGGAATGAAGCTGGACGTGGTCAAAGTGGTGAGTGTGGTGAAGCCGCAGCCTGCGTGCAAAGTGGTGCCGACGGCCATGACTTATGAGGACTCCAAGGGGCAGCTCAACACCATCAAGTACAACGTGATGGGCGTGTGTCGAAACGGCGGGAGCTGAATCATTTACGGCGAAACGCGGCCCCGTGTAGGAGCTGCCGAAGGCTCGGGCCGCGTTCGGCAGCTCCTACACGTTCTGTATTTCAATTCGTAATGTTTAAGTGTTGTGTGAGAAGTGCGGAACCTTCCCACAATGTTTTCAGGTTGTCCGTCGGACGTCCGCTCTCTAGCCTGTGTGGGTCGCTGCCAAATCAGCGATCGGGATTGGAACCCCGGAGAACGTGTCAGCGCCAAAGCGTCTTTCATGACGTATGCTTGCCCACCTTCATGGTGTGCAGTCTGTTATGGCGGCTGTGCGCGGGAGACTTTCGAGTCTGCCGGGTTTCTCCGTTCCCCGGGTTCCAACCTGCGTACAGCTGCCACCCCTTCGCGTGGAACCGAATGGATCAGCTTCAACGTTATGAAGGAGAAATATCATGAAAAAGCCAACCCCGAATCCCCCCGAAACAGACGCAATCCCCGACGCCAACTCAACATCGCCTTACGCCTCCGTCGACACCCGAAAACTCCACGAAGCCGCCGACCGCGCCCTCGATTTCTACCTCAAACCCTCAGCCGCCATCATGTCCGCGCCGTACATCCCCAACCAGATGTTCCTGGTCAATCCCAAAGCCGATACCGAATCATTACTGGCCAACGCCAGCGAATCCCTGGCCTCTGCCACGGTGATGCTCGGCGACTTCGCCGCGCTATTAGGCGGCACCCATCGCAAGACCCTGCTCGGCATCGCGCAGGTCGTCATGCTTGGCGAACTGGCGGTGAACAGAGCGCTGGATAACGTAGATCCTGCGGCGTAGCTATCAATGGCCGGGTTTTATCCGTTGTTTTTGCGTTGACCTCAAAATCCTGCCCCCTCACCCCAGCCCTCTCCCCCGAGGGGGCGAGGGGGAAGGGAGCAGATCTTCAAGCCATTCAAAATCAGAGTACGCCCCGGTTTTTCAGGTCGGTGTATCTTCAGCAACCAGCTCGGTCCGTTCCCTTTCCCCCAGGGGGGCGAGGGGAGCAGATCTTCAAGCCATTCAAAATCAGAGTACGCCCCGGTTTTTCGGGTCGATGTATCTTCGACAACCAACTCGGTCAGTCCCCTCTACTCGAGGGGGAAGGGAGCAGGCTTTCAAGCCATTCAAAACCAGAGTACGCCCCGGTTTTTCAGGTCGATGTATCTGCAACAGCCAACTCGGTCAGTCCCCTCTACCTCTGGGAGAGGGCTAGGGTGAGGGCCGGGCCTAAACCTGGAAAACATAACCACGGCAAAACGCAAAGCAAAAAAAGCGCCCCGAAGGACGCCAAAAGATTCACCTCTTACCAAAGGAGCAAGGAGCTTCTAAAGGTGAATTTGTATCAGCCGCGCAATCAAAGAATCGCCAGCGGATACTCGACAATCACCCGCACTTCATCCAGATCCGACTCGAACGCCGTGGCGCGGGTTGTGGCCTGGCGCAAGCGCAGTGACAGATCTTTCATCGAACCGCTTTGCACCACGTATTTGACTTCGATATCGCGCTCCCAACGTTGCTGATCGGTCAGCGGATTGCCCTCGGCATCGCGGCGCATATACACGGCGTTAGCGTTTGAATAATCAGCGTCGGTGCCGCGTGCGTAACGGGTCATGAACGACAGACCCGGTACGCCGTAGGTGCTCATGTCGAGGTCATAACGCACCATCCACGAACGTTCTTTCGGCGAGTTGAAGTCGCTGTACTGGATCGAGTTGTCGAGGAAGATCGAGTCGGACTGGCGCAGGTAATCGAAGTCGTCATTACCGTTGTTGCGCTGGTGGGAGAGGGCGACAGAGTGGGCACCAAGTTTGACGCCGACGCGGCCGCTCCAGATGTTGTTGTCGAACTCGCCGAGCAGTTGCTTGCCTTCATCGACGGCCTTGTAATAGTTCAGGCCACCGAACAGCGACAGGTCATCCGAGAGCGGATAAGTCCAGGCAGTGCCGGCGTAGTACTGATTCCACGCATCCTTGAGACGGCTGGAATACAGACTGAAACTGAGGTTCTTGTTCAATGCGTAATCGCCGCCACCGTAAGCAATCCACGGCGAATTGACCGGGCCAGCGTAGAACGTGGCGAAGTTCTCGCGCATGTCGCTGGACGCCGGCTGGCTCATCGCATGCAATCGGCCACCCTGCACCGACAAACCTTCAATGCTGGTGTTGGTCGCCGTCACCCCGCGAAAGCTCTCCGGCAGCAAGCGCGAGTCACCGGCCGCGACCATCGGGTTGGCCGGGAACACATCCCCCACCCTGACCACCGTATCGAACGCCCGGATTTTCGCGGCGCCGCCGACCTTGGTGTATTCGTCCCGCGCCTCGCCGTCACTGTTGACCGGCAATACATCAAACGAACTGCGCCCACCGTTGCGTCCGTCACCGGTATCGAGTTTCAGACCAATCATCGCAAATGCATCGACACCGATCCCGACGGTGCCTTGGGTAAAACCGGATTCGAACTTGCTGATCACCGCATGCGACCAGGCCTCGGAATAACCGTTGCCGGTGGGGCTGGACTGGCCGTTGCGATGATCACGATTGAAGTAGAAGTTACGGTTGAGCACCGTCAGGCTGCTGCCTTCGACAAAACCTTCAGGCTTGTCTTCAGCAAACACCGTGGACGGCCCGGCGCCGACCACCACCGCTAAAGCGGCCATCGATATTTTTGTAGGGTTAACCATCAAACACTCCTTGGGTTTGGCAGAACGGGAACGTGCTTCGGCGTGGGTTTTATTGTTCGACGGGGCAGGGCCCGCCGGCATGGTCGCCGGGTGACATCGTTGCAAACTGCGGATAACGTCGAGGTGATGGGGGAATTACAATTTCGTCATGTGGTTATATGGATTGAGTGAACGCCACACAAACCTGTGGGAGCGAGCTTGCTCTGGGCGGCGTTCCGACGAAAGCGGAGTGCCAGGCTCTGAAGAGGGTTGATGTGCCGACGCCTTCGTCGGAACGCCGCCCGGAGCAGGCTCGCTCCCACAGTAATCCGGATGATTCTGATAGATCACATGTGAGCGGATGTGGCTTTTATCTTTCGAAGGTATCCAGCAAGCCATGTGATACAGATGCATCAATTTCGGCGGGAAGTATGAGTTTGCCTTTCATGGCGCCGATCCGTGTTACCCGGGTCTTCTTCAAGGTGATTTTGCCTTGGCGTTCTTCGGCTAACGCATCAAGGCCATTCATCAATTCTGAATAAATATCCCGCTTCATGGTTCGTGGATCTCCACTTGATATGTGATCCCCGAATTTAACGAAAAATGTCTTCTACGGAATGTCAGCCATTGCTCAGGGGTTTGCAGGCAAATTCCTAAAAAGGGGAGGGCGTTGAGATCAAAAGACCTCAGTCTTCGGCATCTTCTAAAGGCTGTGATCTTTTGACGGTAACTCTACAAAACGAAACTGGCACTCGAAGGTGCCGTTTTGCGTAGCTAGTAGACTTTTGTGCTTCTACGTTACTTGCGATCCAGCGCTATTTCTTTACGGTTAATGACTTTCTCGTTCACGACGCGACGTACAACCGGAACAGAAGGTTTATGGGGAGGTGTCGGTCTGGTCGCGTCCTCAGGTTTTGATTGGCCATTTGTGTTGTTCATTTCTGATTTCCGCTGGAGTTTTATTTTCTCGTTCCTGAAGACGGACTCGATTTGGATCGATGTCTTTTACGTCGAACAAGATAAGCAAAAAGCCAAATTCTGGCTGTAGGAGGAACCCAACAGTAGGGCGCGAGATTTCGGGGATTTCAGTAGGAAGGGCATAGCATTGGTAAAAGATCCCACAAAAACAAAAACGGCACCCGAAGGTGCCGTTTTCATTTCTAGCCAGCCGAACTATCAGCCCGCCAGACCCGCCTGCTGAACCAGAGTCAGCAATGGCTGCGGGTACACACCCAGGAAGAACGCGACCAGGGCGATAGCCAGCAGCATCACGCCGCCTGCCTTCTGTTCCCAGTGCAGTTGGGCGTCGTGGCGACGCAGGTTTGGCTCTATCAGGTACAGGGTGACCATCACGCGCAGGTAGTAGAAGACGCCGATGGCGCTGCCCAGTACCAAGGAGCCGACCAGCCACCATTGGTGCGATTCAACACCGGTAGCGATGATGTAGAACTTGCCGATGAAGCCAGCAGTCAGCGGGATACCCGCCAGCGACAGCATCATCACGGTCAGGACGGCAGTCAGGTACGGACGGCGCCAGAACAGGCCGCGGTATTCGTACAAGGCGTCCGCGTCACGGCCGTTGTACGGCGAGGACATCAGGGTGATCACGCCGAAGGCGCCGAGGCTGGTGATCACATAAGTCACCAGGTACACGCCGATGGCTTCCACCGCCAGACCCTTGCTTGCCACCAGTGCGATCAGCAGGTAGCCGAAGTGCGCGATGGACGAGTAACCGAGCAGACGCTTGAGGTTGCTCTGGGTCAGGGCCAACAGGTTACCGAACAGGATCGAGGCGATGGCGATGACGGTCAGCACGTCGCTCAGGACGCCGCTGCTGGCAGCAGGGGAGATCTGGAACAGACGCACCATCACCGCAAACACCGCAACCTTCGACGCAGTGGCGAGGAACGCCGCCACCGGTGCCGGAGCACCTTCGTAGACGTCCGGCGTCCACAGGTGGAACGGCACCAGCGACAGTTTGAACGCCAGGCCGATCAGCATCATGCCCAGGCCCAGTTGTGCCAGCGAGCTAGGCAGGCCAGTCGCAGCCAGAGCCTGACCGATGCCAACGAAGCTCAGCGAACCCGAGTCTGCGTACAGCAGCGCCATACCGAACAAGAGGAACGCGGAACCGGCAGCCGACAGCACCATGTATTTGATGCCGGCTTCCAGCGAACGCTTGTTGAAGAAGGCGTAAGCCACCAGACCGTAAACCGGTACCGAGAGCAGTTCCAGACCGATGAACAAGCCGGCCAGGTGCTGCGCGCTGACCAGAACCAGACCACCGGCAGCGGCCATCAGGATCAGCAGGTACAGTTCTTCACGGTTGCCCGGGTAACCCGTACCGCCATCACCCAGGTAGGCGTGGGCGAGGGTGACGCAGGCGAGGGTGGCGACCAGGATCAGCGCCATGTACAGACAGGCAAACGAGTCGATCTGCAGCAGTGGAGTCACGGCCAGAGGCGCGACTTTCAGGGCTGGCAGGATCGACAGCAAGGCCAGGTTCAGACCGGCGACCGAGATCAGAAAGGTCTGCGAGTGGTTGCGGCGCCAGGCGATTGCCAGCATCACCACGATAATGGTGAGGCTGGTGATCAACAGTGGCGCAAGCGCAATAAAGTGTTGAATCGTGAATTCCATAGCGCTCTTACCGGGCCGAAGCGAGTTGAGTGAAGGCGGTGCCGAGCCACTGCTGCACGCCATGCATCGTGGCGGCAGAGGTGTCGAGGAACGGTTGCGGGTAGACGCCGAGGTAAACCAGCAGCACCGCAAGGCCCAGCACCATGATCAGTTCGCGAGCGTCCATACCGTGCAGGATCGAATCCGATTTCGACGGACCGAAGTAGGCACGGTGGATCATGATCAGCGAGTAGACCGAACCGAACACCAGACCGGAAGTGGCAATCGCGGTGATCCATGGAGCGCTGGCGAAAGTGCCGATCAGGATCAGGAATTCACCGACAAAGTTACCGGTACCCGGCAGGCCCAAGGAGGCGGCCGCAAAGAACAGGCTGATCGCCGGCAGGTAAGCGATACGCGACCACAGACCGCCCATCTCACGCATGTCACGAGTGTGCAGACGCTCGTACAACTGACCGCTGAGGATAAACAGTGCCGCCGCCGACACACCGTGCGCGAGCATCTGGATCACTGCACCTTGCAGGGCCAATTGGCTGCCGGAGTAGATGCCGATCAACACGAAACCCATGTGGGAAACGGAAGAGAAGGCGATCAGACGCTTGATGTCGGTTTGGGCGAAAGCGAGGAACGCACCGTAGAAGATCCCGACCAGACCGAGGGTCATGGCGATCGGCGCAAACTCGGCCGAAGCGTTCGGGAACAGCGGCAGGGCGAAACGCAGCAGACCGTAGGCAGCGGTTTTCAGCAAGATACCGGCGAGGTCGACGGAACCGGCAGTCGGCGCCTGGGCGTGGGCATCAGGCAACCACGAGTGGAACGGAACAACTGGCAGCTTGACCGCGAAGGCGATGAAGAAGCCGAGCATCAGGATGTACTCGGTGGTCATCGACATCTTGGTTTTCAACAGGTCGGCGTAGTTGAAAGTAATCACGCCAGTGTTGTTGAAGTTGACCAGTACCAGACCGAGGATCGCCACCAGCATGATCAGGCCGGACGCCTGAGTGAAGATGAAGAACTTGGTCGCTGCGTAGATCCGGGTTTTCTTGCCGTCCGAAGAACTGTGACCCCAGAGCGCGATGAGGAAGTACATCGGCACCAGCATCATTTCCCAGAAGAAGAAGAACATGAACAGGTCGAGGGCGAGGAACACGCCGACAACGCCGCCCAGGATCCACATCAGGTTCAGGTGGAAGAAGCCAACGTGACGTTGAATCTCTTTCCACGAGCAGAGTACCGAGAGGATACCCAGCAGACCGGTCAGCAGGATCATCAACAGCGACAGGCCGTCGAGGGCCAGGTGCACGTTGATGCCGAAGCGCTGGATCCAGACATGCTTGAACTCAAGCGCCCAGGTCGGATCGGCGCCAGGCGCCGGCGCAAATGAATAGTCACCGTGGGCCCACAGCCAGAGGCCGAGGGCGAGTTCCAGGGTCATGGTCAACAGCGCAATCCAGCGGGGCAGGGTAGCGCCGAAGCGCTCACCCATCCAGCACAGCAGGCCGCCGATGAAGGGGATCAGGATTAGCCAAGGCAGAATCATGACGGGCTCGTTTCCTTTCGCAAATTCGCAAGGTTCATATCAGACCGCTACCAGCACGATGGCGCCAATGACCAGCACGGCACCAGCAGCCATCGAAGCAGCGTACCAACGCAGTTGACCGGTCTCAGTGCGGCTCAGGGCAGTGTGACCACCCTTGGCCATACGCGGGATCAGACCGATGGTCTGGTCGAGCGGGTCTTTGCGCAGTACGTGGCTGATCGCCAGGTAAGGCTTGACGAACAGTTTGTCGTAGATCCAGTCGAAGCCCCAGGCAGCGAACCACCAGGCCGAAAGGAAACGGCCGATGCCGCTATTGGCGATGGCCGTGACGAAGCGACGCTTGCCGAGGAACAGCAGCGCTGCCAGCAGGATACCGGCCAGGGCAATGGCGCCCGAAGCGATTTCCAGACTGTGCTTGGCTTCGCCACCGGCATGGCCAACGCTTTCCGGCAGTACGCCGTGCAGCGGTGGCACGATCATCGCGCCGACGAAAGTCGACAGTACGATCAGCACCGACAGTGGCAGCCAGTGCGAGATGCCGTGACCGGCGTGGGCTTCGGTCTTGGCTTCACCGTGGAACGTGATGAAGATCAGGCGGAAGGTGTACAGCGAGGTCATGAACGCGCCGACCAGACCTGCGTAAAGCAGGCCGTGGTTGCCGCTGGCGAACGCTTCCCAAAGAATTTCGTCCTTGGAGTAGAAGCCTGCGGTAACCAGTGGCAGAGCGGCCAGCGCAGCACCACCGACGATGAAGCTGGCATAGGCCAGTGGCAGTTTTTTCCACAGACCGCCCATCTTGAAGATGTTCTGCTCGTGGTGGCAGGCAACGATCACCGCACCGGAAGCAAGGAACAGCAGGGCCTTGAAGAAGGCGTGGGTCATCAGGTGGAAAATCGCGCCATCCCATGCACCAACGCCCAGCGCCAGGAACATGTAGCCGATCTGGCTCATGGTCGAGTAGGCGAGGATACGTTTGATGTCGGTCTGTACCAGTGCGGCGAAACCGGCCAGAACCAGGGTCACGCCACCAACGATGCCGACCAGGTGGAGGATTTCCGGCGCCAGGGTGAACAGACCGTGGGTACGGGCGATCAGGTAGACACCGGCGGTCACCATGGTCGCGGCGTGGATCAGTGCCGAAACCGGAGTAGGGCCAGCCATCGCGTCCGCGAGCCAGGTTTGCAACGGCAGTTGTGCCGATTTACCGACCGCGCCACCCAGCAGCATCAGGGTCGCCAAGGTGATCCAGAAGTCGCCGACCTGGAATTTCTGCGGTGCCAGCACCAGCAGTTCCTGGATGTTCAGCGTGCCCACTTGCTGGAACAGGATGAACAGGCCGATGGCCATGAACACGTCGCCGATCCGGGTCACGATGAACGCCTTGAGCGCGGCGTTACCGTTGTTGCGGTTGCTGTAGTAGAAACCGATCAACAGGTACGAGCACAGGCCTACGCCTTCCCAACCGAAGTACAGGAACAACAGGTTATCGCCGAGCACCAGGAACAGCATGCTGGCGATAAACAGGTTGGTGTACGAGAAGAAGCGCGAGTAACCCGCTTCACCGCGCATGTACCAGGATGCGAACAGGTGGATCAGGAAACCTACACCGACAACCACGCCGAGCATGGTGATCGACAGGCCGTCAACGTAGAGGGCGAAGTCAGGCTTGAAGCCTTCGACCGCCATCCACTTCCACAGCACCAGGGTGTAGTGACCGCCTTCGGGTGGTGCGACGTTGAATTGCCAGATGACGTAGGCGGCGACAATCGCCGACAAGCCAATGGAACCCACGCCGATCAGCGCCGAGAGGTTTTCCGACCAGCGTCCACGGGAGAACGACAGGAGCAGGAAACCGATCAGAGGGAATACGAAAGTCAGAAAGATAAGATTCATCCGCGCATCTCACTGGCAGCGTCGATATCGAGCGTGTGGAAGCGGCGATACAGTTGCAGCAGGATCGCCAGACCAATGCTAGCCTCGGCGGCTGCAAGGCTGATCACCAGGATGAACATGATCTGTCCATCCGGCTGGCCCCAACGGGCGCCTGCAACAATGAACGCCAGTGCAGAGGCGTTCATCATCACTTCCAGACTCATCAACACGAACAAAATGTTGCGGCGGACCATCAGGCCGACCAGACCAAGGCAGAACAGGATGCCGGCAACTGCCAGACCATGTTCGAGAGGGATAGCAGGCATGTCTTACTCCTTCGCCTCGTTACGGCCCAAATGGAACGCCGTGACGGCTGCGGCAAGCAGCAGCATCGAGGCGAGTTCGACCACCAGCAGGTACGGGCCGAACAGGCTGATGCCCACGGCTTTCGCGTCTACGGTGGTGTGGCCGATGGCCTGGCCGCTCTGGTGAGCGAACAGCACATACAGCAGTTCGGCCAGCAGCAAGGCGGCGAGAATCACCGGACCGGCCCAGATGCCGGGCTTGAGCCAGACGCGTTCTTGCTGAACCGAGGCCGGGCCGAGGTTCAGCATCATCACCACGAACACGAACAGCACCATGATGGCGCCGGCGTAGGCGATCACTTCTAGCACGCCGGCGAACGGTGCGCCGAGTGCGAAGAAGGTCATGGCCACGGCGATCAACGAGATGATCAGGTAGAGCAGGGCGTGCACAGGGTTGGTGTTGGTGACTACGCGAAGCGTGGACACAACAGCGATACCCGATGCGAAATAGAAAGCGAATTCCATCGTTCTTCCTTAAGGCAGCAAGCTCTTCACGTTGATCGGTTCGGCTTCGTTCTGCGCGGAGCCTTTCGGCTTGCCAGCGATTGCCATACCTGCAACACGATAGAAGTTGTAATCAGGGTTTTTGCCGGGGCCGGAGATCAACAGATCTTCTTTCTCGTACACCAGGTCCTGACGTTTGAACTCGGCCATCTCGAAATCCGGCGTCAGCTGGATCGCGGTGGTCGGACAGGCTTCCTCGCAGAGACCGCAGAAAATGCAGCGCGAGAAGTTGATACGGAAGAAGTCCGGGTACCAGCGACCGTCTTCGGTTTCCGCTTTCTGCAGCGAGATGCAACCCACCGGGCAAGCCACAGCGCAGAGGTTGCAGGCAACGCAACGCTCTTCGCCATCGGGGTCGCGGGTCAGGACGATGCGACCACGGTAGCGTGGTGGCAGGTAGACCGCTTCTTCCGGGTATTGCAGGGTGTCGCGTTTGCGAAAGCCATGGCCGAAGACCATGACCAGGCTGCGCAACTGGGTACCAGTACCCTTAACGATGTCGCCAATATATTTGAACATGGGTCAAATCCTCACTGAACCGCGACCGCAGGCGTGTTCCACAACACGACTGCAGCGGTCACCAGCAAATTGATCAGGGTCAGTGGCAGGCAGAATTTCCAGCTGAAATCCATCACCTGGTCATAACGCGGACGCGGAATGGAAGCGCGCAGCAGGATGAACAGCATGATGAAGAACGCGGTCTTCAGTGCGAACCAGACGAACGCCAGTTGCGGCAAGATGCCGAACGGACCGTGCCAGCCACCGAAGAACAGGGTGACCAGCAGCGCCGAGATCAGGATGATGCCGATGTATTCACCGACGAAGAACATGCCCCATTTCATACCAGCGTATTCAATGTGGTAACCGTCGGCCAGTTCCTGTTCCGCTTCCGGCTGGTCGAACGGGTGACGGTGAGTCACGGCGACGCCAGCGATGAAGAAAGTACAGAAGCCGAAGAACTGCGGAATGATGAACCACAGGTTCTGCGCCTGGTACTCGACGATGTCGCGCATGTTGAACGAGCCGACCTGGACCACGATGCCCATCAGGGCCAGGCCCATGAACACTTCGTAGGACACGGTCTGCGCCGACGCACGCAAGCTGCCGAGCAGGGCGAACTTGTTGTTACTCGACCAGCCGGCGAACAGCACCGCGTAGACCGACAGACCGGCCATGGCGAAGAAGAACAGCAGGCCGATGTTCAGATCCGCGACGCCCCAGGTCGGGGTGATCGGGATGATCGCGAAGGCGATCAGCAGGGCGGACATCGCCACCACCGGTGCCAGGGTGAAGATCACCTTGTCGGCAAACGGCGGGGTCCAGTCTTCCTTGAAGAACATCTTCAGCATGTCGGCGGCGATCTGGAACATACCGAACGGACCAACGCGGTTCGGACCGTAACGGTCCTGCCACCAGCCCAACAGGCGACGTTCGACAAAGCTGAGCAACGCGCCCGCGACCACCACGGCCAGCAGAATCACGATGGCTTTGACGACCGAGAGGATCACATCGATCACTTCAGGGGTGAACCAGGTCATTGCGCTGCCTCCTGCAGACCGTCGACGGATACGCCGGCGAATGCCGGTGGAATGCCGGCGATGCCCGCAGGCAATGCCACCAGACCGGCGCCCAGTTCTTCATTGATGCGCAGCGGCAGACGCAGGGTCTGACCGGCCACGTTCAGGCTCAGCAGCGCACCGTCGTTGACGCCCAGACGATCCGCTTCGGACTTGGCCAGAGCAACGTATGGAGCCGGAATGCGCTCTTGAACCGGTGCGGCTTTCGAAGAGTTTTCTTCGCTGCCGAACAGGTGGAAGAACGGCACGGCTTGCCAGGTGCCCGGCGCCGGGTTGAACGCACGTGGCGCAGCGGCGAACCAGTTCAGCGAATCGCCAGTGCTTTCGATCAGGCGGGTGCCCGGGTCGCCAGCGCGAATGTGACCACCGACTTCGTCCTGGAACTTGTTCCACGCTTGTGGCGAGTTCCAGCCCGGCGACCAGGCAAACGGCACCTGCTGACGCGGTTCGGCAGAGCCCGAGTAACCTTCCATGGAGAAGGCAAACGCGGTGTCCTTGTCTTGCGGGGTGCGCGGTTCGTGAACGCTGATGTCGGCGCGCATCGCGGTGCGACCGGAGTAACGCAGCGGCTCACGCGCCAGTTTCAGACCCTTGATGCGGAACGCGGCGGACGGTGCAGCGTCGACGATACGCGCCAGTTGCTCGGTGCTTGAAGCAACGGCAGCGGTGACGTGGTCGAGTTGCGTCCAGTCGATCGGCTGGTTCAGCAGGGTCGCGCGCAGGGCGTGCAGCCAGCGCCAGCCTTCGTGAACCAGGATGCTCGCGTCCATGTATTGCGGGTCGAAAACCTGGAAGAAGCGCTGGGCGCGACCTTCCTGGCTGACCAAAGTACCGTCGCCTTCAGCGAAGCTTGCGGCTGGCAGAACCAGATGCGCGCGGTCGCTGGTAGCCGTTTTCTGATGGTCAGCAACGATCACCACTTGCGCAGCGTTCAGTGCAGCATCGACTTTGTCTTTGGCGGTGCGGGTGTATAGATCGTTTTCCAGCACAACGATCGCGTCAGCCTTGCCATCGATGACAGCTTGCAGCGCCGCGTCGACCGATTCGCCACCGAGCATGGCCAGACCAAGGCTGTTGGCTTCCGGGACGATCAGGCTGATCGAACCGTTCTTCTCGCGCAGCTTCAGCGCCTTGGCGATGTTCGCGGCGGCTTCGATCAAGGCTTTGGAGCCCAGCGAAGTACCGGCGATGATCAGCGGACGTTTTGCAGCGAGCAGGGCGTCGGCGATGCGCTTGGCCAGTTCCAGTGCTTCAGCGTCCAGACCTTCAACGGCAGGGGCGCTGGCGTCCAGAGCGTGAGCCACGGCGAAACCGATGCGCGCCAGATCGTCTGGAGCGGCGTGTACACATTCTTCAGCAATGTCGTCGAGCTTGGTTTCCGCCAGGCTGGCGATGAACAGCGGGTTCAGCGCGTGCTGACCGATGTTCTTCACCGCCGCGTCGAGCCAAGGCTGAACGCGCATGGCTTCGGCCATGTCTTCAGCTTTGCCTTTGACCGATTGACGCAGCGACAGCGCCACACGGGCGGCGGTCTGGGTCAGGTCTTCACCGAGGACGAAAATTGCATCGTGGTCTTCGATGTCACGCATGTTCGGCACAGGCAGCGGGCTGTCTTTCAGCACTTGCAGGACCAGACGGATGCGCTCTAGTTCGGACGCTTCGATACCCGAGTAGAAGTGCTCGGCGCCGACCAGTTCGCGCAACGCATAGTTGCTTTCAAGGCTGGCACGCGGCGAACCGATACCGACGATGTTGCGCCCGCGCAGCAGGTCAGCGGCTTTATCCAGTGCAGCATCCAGACCGAGCTTGGTGCCGTCGGCCAGCAGTGGCTGACGTGGACGGTCGGTGCGGTTGACGTAGCCATAACCGAAACGGCCACGGTCGCACAGGAAGTACTGGTTCACCGAACCGTTGAAACGGTTTTCGATGCGACGCAGTTCGCCGTAACGCTCGCCCGGGGAGATGTTGCAACCGCTCGAGCAGCCATGGCAGATGCTCGGTGCGAATTGCATGTCCCACTTGCGGTTGTAGCGCTCGGAGTGAGTCTTGTCGGTGAACACACCGGTCGGGCAGACCTCGGTGAGGTTGCCGGAGAACTCGCTTTCGAGGGTGCCGTCTTCAACGCGACCGAAGTACACGTTGTCATGGGCGCCGAATACACCGAGGTCGGTGCCGCCAGCGTAATCCTTGTAGAAACGCACGCAGCGGTAGCAAGCGATGCAGCGGTTCATTTCGTGGGAAATGAACGGGCCCAGTTGCTGGTTCTGGTGGGTGCGTTTGGTGAAGCGATAACGGCGCTCGTTGTGGCCGGTCATCACCGTCATGTCTTGCAGGTGGCAGTGACCGCCTTCTTCGCACACAGGGCAGTCGTGCGGGTGGTTGGTCATCAGCCATTCAACAACACTGGCGCGGAACGCCTTGGATTCTTCATCGTCGATGGAGATCCAGGTGTTGTCGGTGGCCGGGGTCATGCAGGACATGACGATGCGACCACGGGTGTCGTTCTCGTCGGTGTACTGCTTGACCGCGCACTGGCGGCAAGCCCCGACGCTACCAAGCGCGGGGTGCCAGCAGAAATAAGGGATGTCGAGGCCCAGCGACAGACATGCCTGTAACAGGTTGTCTGCCCCGTCGACTTCGAGCGCTTTGCCGTCTACGTGGATAGTGGCCATGGTTCAAAGGTCTTCGTTGGCCCGGTGTCAGCGGGCGTGGCTAATGGAATCTTGTTATTCGTCCGAATCCAGTCAGCCCCGAAAGGCGTCATCGGACGAAAGGCGAAGGGCACGGACCCTTCGCCTTTTTAAACGTTTACGCGCCGATTACGATCGGCCTTGCCAGAGGCGGGACGGCGGCGCTGACTGGCGCGATACCGGCTTCGAACTCTGGACGGAAGTATTTGATGGCACTGCCCAACGGTTCCACGGCACCCGGTGCGTGAGCACAGAAGGTCTTGCCCGGGCCGAGGAAGTTGACCAGACCCAGCAGGGTCTCGATGTCGCCTGGCTGACCGCGACCTTGTTCGATGGCCATCAAGAGCTTGACGCTCCATGGCAGACCATCGCGGCACGGGGTGCAGAAACCGCACGACTCGCGAGCGAAGAACTGCTCCATGTTGCGCAGCAAGGAGACCATGTTGACGCTGTCGTCCACCGCCATGGCCAGGCCGGTACCCATACGGGTGCCCACTTTGGCGATGCCGCCGGCGTACATCTGTGCGTCGAGATGTTCTGGCAGGAGGAAACCGGTACCGGCGCCACCTGGCTGCCAGGCCTTGAGCTTGAAGCCGTCGCGCATGCCGCCGGCGTAGTCTTCGAACAACTCGCGACCGGTGACGCCGAAAGGCAGCTCCCACAGCCCCGGGTTTTTCACTTTGCCGGAGAAGCCCATGAGCTTGGTGCCCATGTCTTCGCTGCCTTCACGCGCCAACGATTTGTACCAGTCCACGCCGTCGGCAATGATCGCCGGCACGTTGCACAGGGTTTCGACGTTGTTCACGCAGGTCGGCTTGCCCCACACGCCGACAGCGGCAGGGAAGGGCGGCTTGGAGCGCGGGTTGGCGCGGCGGCCTTCGAGGGAGTTGATCAGCGCGGTTTCTTCACCGCAGATGTAACGCCCGGCGCCGGTGTGGACGAACAGCTCGAAATCGAAGCCGCTGCCGAGAATGTTTTTACCCAGCAGGCCAGCAGCCTTGGCTTCTTCCACGGCACGGTTGAGGTGCTTGGCGGCGGTGGTGTATTCGCCGCGCAGGAAGATGTAGCCACGGTAGGTTTTCAGTGCGCGGGCACTGATCAGCATGCCTTCGATCAGCAGATGGGGCAGTTGCTCCATCAGCATGCGGTCTTTCCAGGTGTTCGGCTCCATTTCATCCGCGTTGCACAGCAGGTAGCGGATGTTGATGGATTCGTCTTTGGGCATCAGGCCCCACTTCACGCCCGTGGGGAAGCCTGCACCGCCGCGACCTTTGAGGCCGGCGTCTTTCACGGTCTGGACAATGGCGTCCTGATCCATGTCGGCGAAGGCTTTGCGCGCAGCGGCGTAACCGTTCTTGGCCTGGTATTCGTCGAGCCACACGGCTTCGCCGTCGTCACGCAGACGCCAGGTCAGCGGGTGAGTCTCGGCCGAACGCTGAATGCGGTTGGCAGGACCGAAAGATGTCAGGGTCATACATAGCCCTCGAGCAGTTTGGCGACGCCAGCAGGCTGCACATCACCAAAGGTGTCGTCGTCGATCATCAGCGCCGGTGCCTTGTCGCAGTTGCCGAGGCAGCAGACAGGCAGCAGGGTGAAACGACCGTCGGTGGTGGTCTGACCCAGGCCGATGCCCAGATTGTTCTGGATTTCGCTGACCACCGACTCGTGGCCACCGATGTAGCAGACCATGCTGTCGCAGACGCGAATGATGTGACGGCCAACCGGCTGACGGAAAATCTGGCTGTAGAACGTCGCCACACCTTCAACGTCGCTGGCCGGGATGCCGAGGATCTCGCCGATCGCGTACAAGGCGCCATCCGGCACCCAGCCGCGTTCTTTCTGAACGATCTTCAGGGCTTCGATCGACGCCGCGCGCGGGTCTTCGTAGTGATGCAGCTCGTGCTCGATGGCCGAGCGCTCGGTTTCACTGAGGGTGAAACGGTCTGTCTGGATAAGCGTGCTGTTCATGCTTAGCGGTCCACGTCGGCCATAACGAAATCGATACTACCCAGGTACGCAATCATGTCCGCGACCATGCTGCCTTTGATCACCGAAGGGATCTGTTGCAGATGCGGGAAGCTTGGAGTGCGGATCCGGGTACGGTAGCTCATAGTGCCGCCGTCGCTCGTCAGGTAATAACTGTTGATGCCCTTGGTCGCTTCGATCATCTGGAAGGATTCGTTGGCCGGCATCACCGGGCCCCACGAAACTTGCAGGAAGTGCGTGATCAGGGTTTCGATGTGCTGCAGCGTGCGCTCTTTCGGTGGCGGCGTGGTCAGCGGGTGATCCGCCTTGTACGGGCCTTCCGGCATGTTGCGCATGCACTGGTCGATGATCTTGATGCTCTGGCGCATCTCTTCGACGCGAACCATGCAGCGGTCGTAGGCATCGCCGTTGGCAGCCAGCGGTACTTCGAACTCGAAGTTCTCGTAGCCGGAGTACGGACGCGCTTTACGCAGGTCGAAATCGCAACCGGTCGAACGCAGGCCAGCACCGGTGACACCCCATTCCAGGGCTTCTTTGGTGTTGTACTGGGCGACGCCGATGGTACGACCCTTGAGGATGCTGTTCTGCAGGGCAGCCTTGGTGTATTCGTCGAGGCGTTTTGGCAGCCATTCAACGAAGTCTTTCACCAGTTTTTCCCAGCCGCGTGGCAGGTCGTGCGCGACGCCACCGATGCGGTACCAGGCCGGGTGCAGACGGAAACCGGTAATGGCTTCAATCACCGTGTACGCCTTCTGGCGGTCGGTGAAGGTGAAGAACACCGGAGTCATGGCGCCGACGTCCTGGATGTAAGTCCCGAGGAACAGCAGGTGGCTGGTGATCCGGAAGAACTCGGCCATCATGATGCGGATGACGTCGACCTTCTCAGGCACCTTGATGCCGGCCAGCTTCTCGACCGAGAGCACGTACGGCAGGTTGTTCATCACGCCGCCGAGGTAGTCGATACGGTCGGTGTACGGGATGAAGCTGTGCCAGGACTGGCGCTCGGCCATCTTCTCGGCACCACGGTGGTGGTAGCCAATGTCCGGCACGCAATCGACGATCTCTTCACCGTCCAGTTGCAGAATGATGCGGAACGCACCGTGCGCAGAAGGGTGGTTCGGGCCGAGGTTGAGGAACATGTAGTCCTCGTTCGGACCGGAACGCTTCATGCCCCAGTCTTCCGGACGGAAACGCGCGGCTTCTTCCTCAAGCTGTTGCTTGGCGAGGTTGAGGCTGTATGGATCGAATTCGGTGGCGCGCGCCGGGAAGTCCTTGCGCAGCGGGTGACCTTCCCAGGTCGGCGGCATCATGATGCGCGACAGGTGCGGGTGACCTTTGAAGTCGATACCGAACATGTCCCAGACTTCACGCTCGTACCAGTTGGCGTTCGGCCAGATGCTGGTGACGGTCGGCAAGCTGAGGTCGCTCTCGGACAAGGCAACCTTGATCATCACGTCACTATTACGCTCGAGCGACATGAGGTGATAGAACACGGTGAACTCGGCGTCCGATGGCAGCCCTTGACGCTTGGTGCGCAGACGCTCGTCCACGCCGTGCAGGTCATAGAGCATGACGTACGGCTTGGGCAGGTTACGCAGGAAAGTCAGGACTTCGACGAGTCTGGCACGCGCCACCCACAGCACCGGCATGCCGGTGCGGGTCGGCTGGGCGGTGAACGCCTCCGGGCCAAAACGGTTGTTCAATTCAACGACCACATCCTGGTCGTCTGCCTTATAAGGCGGGATGTACAGAGCGCTGCCTGTAGTCATGGTTATTTTTTCGCTTTCGGTCAACGTAAAGAATGAAGCCAGCTTCTCGTTTCTATTTCAGAACAGATCTGGATCAGACTTCGTCAGGGCTGCGCAGGTTGGTGACTGCGATTCGCTGTTCGCGGCGCTGTTCCTTCTGCGAAGGCATGTCGGCGCGATACACGCCTTGATCACCAACGACCCAGGAAAGCGGACGACGCTCCTGTCCAATCGATTCCTGCAGCAGCATCAAGCCTTGCAGAAATGCTTCCGGACGGGGCGGGCAGCCAGGTACGTAGACGTCCACGGGCAGGAACTTGTCCACCCCTTGAACCACAGAGTAGATGTCGTACATGCCACCGGAGTTAGCGCACGAACCCATGGAGATAACCCATTTCGGCTCGAGCATTTGCTCGTAAAGACGCTGGATGATCGGCGCCATCTTGATGAAGCAGGTACCGGCGATAACCATGAAGTCGGCCTGACGCGGCGATGCCCGGATCACTTCGGCGCCGAAGCGCGCGATGTCGTGGGGCGCCGTGAAGGCGGTGGTCATTTCCACGTAGCAGCACGACAGGCCGAAGTTGTACGGCCACAGGGAGTTTTTACGCCCCCAGTTGACCGCGCCACTCAGCACGTCTTCCAGCTTGCCCATGAAAATGTTTTTGTGAACTTGATCTTCTAACGGATCGGAAACGGTTTCCCGTTCGCCAATCGGATATTGCTCGTTAGGAGCATCGGGGTCGATCCTGGTGAGATTGTATTGCATTGCCAAAGCCTCATTGTTTCAGCTTCGCCTGCCGCTTGCGACGAGCTTCCGGAGCCCAGTCAAGGGCGCCCACTCGGAACAGGTAGACAAGACCTGCCAACAGAATTGCTATGAAAACGAGAGCTTCGACGAATCCGGTCCAGCCGCTTTCGCGGACGGACACAGACCATGCAAAGAGAAAGAGGGCTTCGATATCGAAGATCACGAAGAGCATCGCGACCAGATAGAATTTGGCTGAGAGCCGCAAGCGGGCGCCACCGGTAGGTAGCATGCCCGACTCGAACGGTTCGTTTTTGCTGCGGCCCCAGGCTTTTGACCCGAGGAGGCTGGAGACGCCAAGCATGAAGGCACACAGGCCGACGACACCCAGAAGGAAAATGGCAAAGCCCCAGTTGTGGGCCATGAGTCCTGTCGCTTCGGGCATGCTGGTAATCCTTAACAGAGAGCAAAGGTCTCTGAGCTTGATAAAGAAATAGGCAGTGACGATATGTCGCAGCAATCAATCGCGCTGATTTTATGGCTAAACACCCTGCAAGTAAAATTCCTATAGCGAAATTATTTATTGGAATAAGGACATAGCGCATCTCCAATGCCCTGCAGCCCATGCGTTGCGGGCATTAGGCGGGTTTATGCAAATAATGTTTTGTAGGGAATGTAACGAGCATAGTTGTGGCTAAATGATAATTGATATCGTTTGCGGGTGTTTTGTAACTGTTTAACGGGATGTCAGTTGGGAAGTTGTCTTACTTGCACGTTACTGCAATTAGCGACGGCGCCCGTTTTAGCGGATTTTTCTGACGGTTGTACCGCTCTGGATCAATGTTTTGATTCGCGGCTGACGCTTTTCCTGTGGGAGCGAGCTTGCTCGCGAATGCGGTTCATCATTCGACATGGATAGTGACTGACATGACGCCTTCGCGAGCAAGCTCGCTCCCACAGGGGGGTTGTGGCGTATGGGAGATTGTCTCGGGCAAAAAAAACGCCCCGAACCAGTCGGGGCGTCAGTTTTGCGGCTCTGCGGTTAGCTTTCTATACGATCCGCAAAGGCCGTTTGCTCAGCGAAGCCGAATCAGTGGAACTGTTCTTCTTCAGTCGAACCGGTCAGTGCGGTTACCGACGACGAGCCACCTTGAATCACAGTGGTCATGTCGTCGAAGTAGCCGGTGCCCACTTCCTGCTGGTGAGCCACGAAGGTGTAACCCTTGGCGGCGTCAGCGAATTCCTGCTCCTGCAGCTTCACGTAGGCAGTCATGTCGTTGCGGGCGTAGTCGTGCGCCAGGTTGAACATGCTGTGCCACATGTTGTGAATGCCGGCCAGGGTGATGAACTGGTGCTTGTAACCCATGGCGGACAGTTCGCGCTGGAACTTGGCGATGGTCGCGTCGTCGAGGTTTTTCTTCCAGTTGAAGGAAGGCGAGCAGTTGTACGACAGCAGTTGGTCCGGGTATTCCTTTTTGATCGCTTCGGCAAAGCGACGGGCTTCTTCCAGATCCGGCTTGGCGGTTTCGCACCAGATCAGGTCGGCGTACGGCGCGTAGGCCAGGCCGCGAGCGATGGCTTGATCCAGACCGGCACGGACCTTGTAGAAACCTTCCTGAGTGCGCTCGCCAGTCACGAACGGCTGGTCGTACGGGTCGCAATCGGAAGTCAGCAGGTCAGCAGCGTTAGCGTCGGTACGGGCCAGAATGATGGTCGGGGTACCGGCAACGTCAGCAGCCAGACGAGCAGCGGTCAGCTTCTGTACGGCTTCTTGAGTTGGAACCAGTACTTTACCGCCCATGTGACCGCATTTTTTCACGGAAGCCAGTTGGTCTTCGAAGTGAACGCCGGCGGCGCCTGCTTCGATCATGCTCTTCATCAGCTCGTAGGCGTTCAGCACGCCACCGAAACCGGCTTCGGCGTCAGCCACGATCGGCGCGAAGTAGTCGATGTAGCCATCGTCGCCCGGGTTCTTGCCGGCTTTCCATTGGATCTGGTCAGCACGACGGAACGAGTTGTTGATGCGCTTGACCACGGTTGGCACCGAGTCCACCGGGTACAGCGACTGGTCCGGGTACATGGATTCTGCGGAGTTGTTGTCCGCAGCAACCTGCCAGCCCGACAGGTAGATCGCCTGGATGCCGGCTTTAACCTGCTGAACAGCCTGGCCACCGGTCAGGGCGCCCATGCAGTTGACGAAATCTTTCTCAGGACGGAAGGAAGGCTTGGCACCCTGGGTGACCAGGTTCCACAGCTTCTCGGCGCCCATTTTTGCAAAGGTGTGCTCAGGTTGAACCGAGCCACGCAGACGGACGACGTCAGCAGCGGAGTAAGTGCGTGTCACGCCTTTCCAGCGCGGGTTTTCAGCCCAGTCTTTTTCGAGGGCTGCAATTTGCTGTTCGCGTGTCAGTGCCATGGAGATAAACCTCGTCGCGTCTTTATGAAAAGTTGTTCTGCGGTGGAAAATTCCTGCGCTCGCTGACCAGAAGCTTAGGTGGTCAAGTCGGATTCGGCGGGGTAGGCGACGGGATGAACGATAGGCTCGAGGGGAAGTGAGCAGGTAGTGGCGGACTGCGGGCGCATTCGGGCGTCGTGGGCCTTTATACGGTCTACAGTGTGAAGCCTGGTTACCTAATTACGCTTCCGTCCCTCGGGACAACTTCGTTCCAGTCGGCAACCTCGTCAAACACACCTTGTGGGCGGTACAGACACGAAGCGGTTCGCGGGGTAGGTGCGAACATCGCTTCGAAGGCCCTTGCCAGGGCCTCTGATTAGCGGGAGCGAGGCCATCATGCCTTCGCTTTTTTACCCCGTCAAACGTTTTGTAGTGCTTTTTTTCAAGCACTACATCTTTCGTCTAATACGACTAATCAGTCAGTTTTCGGTGCTTTAGTCCAGGGCGTCGACTTTGACCCGCAAGGTCATGTCATCCCGGCCTTGAGTCGAGTAGCTGCGGGTCAGGCCCTGTTTGTCGGCCTGAGTCTGGCGATTCACGCCAGCGAGGGTGATCCACTCACCAAGGCGCCCGCTGACCGTTGTGTCGGTGCTTTGCACGTTCACTACATCGGGACGTTCCTGGCTCATGCGGTCACGGTTGGTACTGATTGTCAGGTGAACGATGTCGCCGGTGACGCTGGCGGTGACATAGAAACCCTGGGTGACGTTGCGGTATTGGGTCTGGCTGCTGTAATCGCCATAGGAATTGGTCTGGCTGCTGGTGATCGGCACACTTTGACCGACTTGAATCAGCGCCGGCATGCCGTCGGTGGCCTGCACCTGCTGCACGCCGCCGTCGCGACTGGCGGTGCTGCGGCTGATGATGCGGGTCTGGTTCGGCTGGGCGCCGTTGACCGAATAACCTTCGTCGCCACGGCCATTGTTTTCATTGGTGTCGACGGTGATCAGCAGACGCTTGGGCGCCGTGTCCAGTTGGGTGATCAGCGCCTTGAGCTCCTGGATCTTGTCCGGCTCAGCCTTGATGATCAGTTGGTTGCCATAGGCGCTGACCTGACCGTCCTTGCCGAGGAAGTCTTGCGCCATCGGCAGCATGTCAGTACTGGTGCGGTAATTGAGGGGCACGATTTCTGTGGCTGCCATCACCGAAAAACTGCAACCGAGCAGCAGGGTGGTGAGCAGGGTGCGTAGGGACATGTCCGTTATCTCCGCTTTCGAAAGTCTTGATATTGCCAGTTTGTCGGCCTTGGGTGGGGCAAGTTGAATCGTAGACAGCAAAACGCCCCGGCATCGGTTGATGTCGGGGCGTGATCGTTCCCACGCTCTGCGTGGGAATGCAGCCAGTGACGCTCTGCGTCACATGCCGCAAGGGACGCGGAGCGTCCCGAGAGGCATTCCCACGCAGAGCGTGGGAACGATCAGGGCAGAGCTCAACCCGAATGCCGAACCATGTCGACATGCGGAATCCCGGCTTCGAGGAATTCCTCGCTGATCAGGCTGAAGCCGAGGCGCTCATAGAACGCCGTGGCCTGCACCTGAGCGCTGAGCATTTGCTGCTTCAAGCCACGCGCTTCAGCTTCAGCGATGACTGCTTGCATCAGCGCATCACCGACCTTCATCCCGCGCCAGTCTTTCAGTACCGAAACGCGGCCAATGTGCCCGTCAGGCAGCAGGCGCGCAGTACCGATCGGAAAGTCGCCTTCAAACGCCAGAAAATGCACGGCGGTCGCGTCGTCCGCGTCCCATTCCAGCTCAGGTGGCACCGATTGCTCGGCGATGAACACCGTTTCACGAATGCGCCGGATCTCGGCGATGTCCTTCTGCCAGTCTGCGACACGTACGCGAATCTTATTCATCGGCGAACCCCAGGCTCCCTTGCTTGACCAGCTGGCACAGCAGGCTGCAAGCGTCTTCGTCGTTCAGCCACTCGCCGAGGTTGTCGGTGTGCAGGGCGTCGGCGGCGCAGATCAGCTTCAGCAACTCGCGCAGCTTGCCCGGCAGGTAACGGCTCTGGCCGCTGGCGAACAGCAGCAGGTCGTCATCGACTTCCGACCAGGCCAGGCGTGCGCTCGGATTGCGGATCAGAATGGCGCCATCCTGCAGGGCAGCGAGGAAATCTTCTTCTTCGATTTCTTCCGGGCCGGCCACCAGTTCCGGGTAGCGCGGCTCGGTCATGTACTGGCCGAACCAGGTCAGCAGCAGGCGCTCGTCGCTCATGTGTTCGGCAAGCAGGGCTTTCAGGCGATCCAGTGCATCGTGCTGAATCTGGTGTGGATCGGCTGCAGGCTGTGCGTCGGCGTCGGTGTAGCGCTCTTCATCAGTCAGGAACTGGCTGAGGAAGTCGGTGAAGTGAGTCAGCACTTCGGAAGCGCTTGGTGCGCGGAAGCCGACCGAGTAGGTCATGCAGTTATCGACCGCGACACCGCAGTGCGCCAAGCGCGGCGGCAGGTAGAGCATGTCGCCCGGTTCCAGGACCCATTCTTCGGTCTCGTGGAATTCAGCGAGGATGCGCAGGTCCGCGTGTTGCAGCAGCGGGCTCTCGGAATCGCACATCTGGCCGATTTTCCAGTTGCGCTTGCCGTGGCCTTGCAGCAGGAACACGTCGTAGTTGTCGAAGTGCGGGCCGACGCTGCCACCCGGGGCGGCGAAGCTGATCATCACGTCGTCGACGCGCCAGCTCGGCAGGAAACGGAAGTTTTCCAGCAATTCGCTGACTTCCGGGACGAATTGGTCGACGGCTTGAACCAGCAGGGTCCACTCTTTTTCCGGCAATTTGCTGAATTCGTCTTCAGCGAACGGGCCGCGACGCAGTTCCCATGGACGCTCGCCGTGCTCGATCACCAGGCGCGATTCGACTTCTTCTTCCAGGGCCAGGCCGGCCAGTTCGTCGGCGTCGATCGGGCTTTCGAAGTCAGGAATCGCCTGACGGATCAGCAGTGGCTTTTTCTGCCAGTAGTCGCGCAGGAATTCGCGTGCTGTGAGGCCGCCCAGAAGTTGAAGAGGAATATCGGAATTCATATGTAACCTATTGAAAAAAAGCACTTTTCAGACGGGAATAAAAACGCCCGGCGCGGCCGGGCGTCTCAAGCGGATCAAGCGGTCGATCAGATGCGTTTGGCTTGCGCTACAGCGTTGCCGATGTAGTTGGCCGGAGTCAGTTGCTTGAGCTCGGCTTTCGCTTCGGCAGGCATGTCCAGGCCATCGATGAAAGTCTGCAACGCTTCAGGGCTGATGCCCTTGCCGCGGGTCAGTTCTTTCAGCTTCTCGTACGGGTTTTCGATGTTGTAGCGGCGCATCACGGTCTGGATCGGCTCGGCCAACACTTCCCAGCAAGCGTCGAGGTCAGCGGCAATCTTCTGCTCGTTGAGCTCCAGTTTGCTGATGCCTTTGAGGCTGGCTTCGTACGCGATCACGCTGTGGGCGAAGCCGACACCGAGGTTGCGCAGTACGGTGGAGTCGGTCAGGTCGCGCTGCCAGCGGGAAATCGGCAGTTTGCTCGCCAGGTGCTGGAACAGTGCGTTGGCGATGCCCAGGTTGCCTTCGGAGTTTTCGAAGTCGATCGGGTTGACCTTGTGCGGCATGGTCGACGAACCGATTTCGCCAGCGATGGTGCGCTGCTTGAAATAACCCAGGGAGATGTAGCCCCAGATGTCACGGTCGAAGTCGATCAGGATGGTGTTGAAGCGCGCGATCGCGTCGAACAGCTCGGCGATGTAGTCGTGCGGTTCGATCTGCGTGGTGTACGGGTTGAAGCCCAGGCCCAGTTCGTCTTCGATGAAGGCGCGGGCGTTGGCTTCCCAGTCGATCTGCGGGTAGGCCGACAGGTGTGCGTTGTAGTTACCGACAGCGCCGTTGATCTTGCCCAGCAGCGGCACGGCAGCGACTTGAGCGATCTGACGCTCGAGACGGTAAACCACGTTCGCCAGCTCTTTACCCAAAGTAGTCGGGGAGGCCGGTTGACCGTGGGTGCGCGACAGCATTGGCACGTCAGCGAAACGGATGGCCAGTTCGCGGATGGCGTTGGCGGTCTGGCGCATCAGCGGCAGCATCACGTCGTCACGGCCTTCGCGCAGCATCAGGGCGTGGGACAGGTTGTTGATGTCTTCACTGGTGCAGGCAAAGTGGATGAACTCGCTGACCTTGGCCAGCTCCGGCAGCTTGGCCGCCTGCTCCTTGAGCAGGTATTCGATCGCTTTGACGTCGTGGTTGGTGGTGCGCTCGATCTCTTTGACGCGCTCGGCGTGCTCCAGCGAGAAGTTTTCAGCCAGTTCATTGAGAACGGCGTTGGCCTCGGCGGAGAAGGCTGGCACTTCAGGGACACCAGCGTGGGCGGCCAGGCGCTGGAGCCAGCGCACTTCAACCAGAACACGGGCACGGATCAGGCCGTACTCGCTGAAAATCGGGCGCAGGGCCTGGGTTTTGCCGGCGTAGCGGCCGTCAACAGGGGAAACCGCAGTGAGCGAAGAAAGCTGCATGGGGTGTTCTCGGACAGTCGGGCAACGAAATGGGGCGCGTATCATACATGAAAAAATCCGCCGGTCCGTTGCCAACTGACCGGCGTATTACGCGTTACAGACTACAAAGCTTTTATTGCGCGGCGATTTACTCGCTGCGCATCAACGGATACAGCTCTTTGAGCAGCTTGCGCCGGCTGATCACCAACTGCCAGCGATGGCCGCCGAGCTGCCGCCACAGGCGCGCTGAACGAATGCCGGCGAGGAGCAGGGCGCGAATCTTCGAGGCGTTGCTTGGCTGCTGCAGATTGCGCATGTCGCCATGCACCTGAATGCGTTGGCGCAAGGTGCTCAGGGTGTCCTGATACAGCGCGCCGCAAGCCGCGACCACGTTTTCGTGGGCCGGGCCGAAATGCTCGACCTGCGACTGGATCTGCGGCAAGCGCTTGCCGATGATGTCGAGCATGTCGTTGCGCTTGGCCAGTTGACGTTCCAGGCCGAGCATCGACAGGGCATAACGCAGCGGCTCGCGTTGCAGCGTGCTCGGGTCGCGTTCAAGGGCGCCAATCAGTGCACGGTAACCTTCGCGCAAATTGATGTCGTCGCCGCCGTACACGTCCAGCGTGTCCTTCGGGTCGCGCACGAGCAGGCTGCCGAGCATGCAGCTCAGGCCGGCTTCGTTGGTCTGGCCGGTCTTGGCGATCCGGTCGACCAGCACGGCGGCGAGAAACACGCCGCCGAGCGCCGTCAGTTGCTCCTGAGTCGGGCTCATGCCTGGCCGCTCCACGGCTCGGCCACTTCGATCACGCCGCCACCGAGGCAGATTTCACCGTCGTAGAACACCACCGATTGGCCCGGCGTCACCGCACGTTGCGGCTCGTCGAACACGGCGCGGTAGCCGCTGGCGGTTTTTTCCAGGGTGCAGGCTTGATCGCTCTGGCGATAACGCACTTTCGCGGTCAGGCGCAGCGGCTGGCTCAGGTCGATCGGGTTGACCCAATAGATTTCCGAAGCGAGCAGGGCGCTGGAAAACAGCCACGGATGGTTGTTGCCCTGGCCGACGATCAGCTCGTTGCTGTCCAGGTCCTTGCGCAGCACGTACCACGGCTCGTCACCGGCATCTTTCAAACCGCCGATGCCCAGACCTTGGCGCTGACCGATGGTGTGGTACATCAAACCGTGGTGGCGACCGATGACTTCGCCTTCGGTGGTTTTGATTTCGCCCGGTTGCGCCGGCAGGTATTGCTTGAGGAAGTCGCTGAAGCGCCGCTCGCCGATGAAGCAGATCCCGGTGGAGTCCTTCTTCTTGGCGGTGGCCAGCTCGTATTTCTCGGCAATCGCACGGACTTCCGGCTTTTCCAGTTCGCCGACCGGGAACAGGGTCTTGGCGATCTGTTCGCCGCCAACGGCGTGCAGGAAATAGCTCTGATCCTTGTTCGGATCGAGGCCTTTGAGCAGTTCGGTACGACCATCAATGTCGCGGCGGCGCACGTAGTGGCCGGTGGCAATCAGGTCGGCGCCGAGCATCATGGCGTAGTCGAGGAACGCCTTGAACTTGATCTCGCGGTTACACAGGATGTCCGGGTTCGGCGTACGGCCGGCCTTGTATTCGGCCAGGAAGTGCTCGAACACGTTGTCCCAGTATTCAGCAGCGAAGTTGGCGGTGTGCAGCTTGATGCCGATCTTGTCGCAGACAGCCTGAGCATCCGCCAGGTCGTCCATGGCGGTGCAGTATTCCGTTCCGTCGTCTTCTTCCCAGTTCTTCATGAACAGGCCTTCCACCTCGTAACCCTGCTCGATCAGCAGGAGAGCGGAAACGGAAGAGTCCACGCCGCCGGACATGCCGACAATGACGCGCTTCTTGGATGTGTCAGAAGGGGCTGGATCACGCATAGGGATTCAATGAGTGTCTTGAAAAAGGACGCGATTCTAGCAGGCTCGCGGCCTCAAGGCTAAAGAGAAGGGCGGATCAGTTCGAGGCTGAAGTGATGGCCGGCCAGATAATCGTCGATGCAACGGATGATCAGCTCGCTGCGCCAGTTGTCGCGCTGGGCGATTAATTCGTCACGGGTCAGCCACTTGGCGCCGACGATGCCGTCATCGAGCTGGTAGTCGGGGTGGTGTTGCACGGCTTTGGCGCTGAAGCACACGCGCTGGTAAGTCACGCCGTTGCTCGGTGCGGTGTACAGGTAAATGCCGATCACGCCGGTAGGTTCGACGTCCCAGCCGGTTTCTTCGAGGGTTTCGCGCACGGCGGCGTCGATCAGGGTTTCGTCCGGGTCGAGATGGCCGGCGGGCTGGTTGAGCACGTTACGCCCAGCCTTGTGTTCCTCGACCATCAGGAAGCGGCCGTTGTCCTCGACGATGGTGGCGACGGTGATGTGGGGGAGCCATTCCATAAAACCTTCCTCAATCTATTGGTTGAAACCCAATCCCCTGTGTGAGCGAGCTTGCTCGCGAATGCGGTTTATCATTCAACATTTTCATTGACTGACCCGCCGCCTTCGCGAGCAAGCTCGCTCCCACAGGGGAAGTGTGAACTCTGGAAACACAAACCCCGGCACGAGGCCGGGGTTTGTGATGTTCCCTTTACAACCTTAAACCAGCGCAGCAATCGCCGCGTTGAGGGTTGCGCTTGGGCGCATGGCCTTGCTGATCAGCTCGGCATTGGCGTGGTAGTAACCGCCGATGTCGACTGGCTTGCCCTGAACGGCGTTGAGCTCGGCAACGATGGTTGCTTCGTTCTCGGTCAGAGTCTTGGCCAGAGTCGCGAACTGCGCTTGCAGTGCAGCGTCTTCAGTCTGGGCAGCCAGGGCCTGAGCCCAGTACATCGCCAGATAGAAGTGGCTGCCGCGGTTGTCGATGTTGCCGACTTTGCGCGATGGCGACTTGTTGTTGTCGAGGAACTGGCCGGTGGCCTGATCCAGGGTTTTCGACAGCACCAGGGCTTTCGGGTTGTTGTAGTTCACACCCAAATGCTCAAGGGACGCTGCCAGAGCAAGGAACTCGCCCAGCGAATCCCAGCGCAGGAAGTTCTCTTCAACCAGTTGCTGCACGTGCTTCGGAGCCGAACCACCTGCGCCGGTTTCGAACAGGCCGCCGCCGTTCATCAGCGGTACGATCGACAGCATCTTGGCGCTGGTGCCCAGTTCCATGATCGGGAACAGGTCGGTCAGGTAGTCGCGCAGTACGTTGCCGGTCACCGAAATGGTGTCCTTGCCTTCGCGGGTGCGCTGCAGGGTGTACTTCATGGCGTCGACCGGCGCCATGATCTGGATGTCCAGACCGGTGGTGTCGTGATCTTTCAGGTAAGCCTGAACCTTCTCGATCACTACGCCATCGTGAGCGCGCATCGGGTCCAGCCAGAAGATCGCTGGCGTGCTGCTCGCGCGAGCACGGTTGACGGCCAGTTTGACCCAGTCCTGGATCGGCGCGTCTTTGGTCTGGCACATGCGGAAGATGTCGCCGGCTTCAACAGCCTGTTCCATCAGCAGGTTGCCCTTGCTGTCGGTGACGCGAACCACGCCGTCAGCCTTGATCTGGAAGGTCTTGTCGTGCGAGCCGTACTCTTCGGCTTTCTTCGCCATCAGGCCAACGTTTGGCACGTTGCCCATGGTGGTCGGATCGAAAGCGCCATTGGCTTTGCAATCTTCGATCACGGCCTGGTAGATGGTCGCGTAGCAACGATCCGGGATCACAGCCTTGGTGTCGTGCAGCTGACCGTCGGTGCCCCACATTTTGCCGGAGTCACGGATCATTGCCGGCATCGAGGCGTCGACGATCACGTCGCTCGGCACGTGCAGGTTGGTGATGCCTTTGTCGGAGTTGACCATCGCCAGCGATGGACGAGCAGCGTAGACGGCTGCCATGTCGGCTTCGATCTGCGCTTGCTGCTCAGCCGGCAGGGCTTTGATGCGCGCGTACAGATCGCCGATGCCGTTGTTCAGGTTGAAGCCGATCTCGGCCAGCACGTCAGCGTGCTTGGTCAGGGCGTCTTTATAGAATTCGGCAACGATCTGGCCGAACATGATCGGGTCGGAGACCTTCATCATGGTCGCTTTCAGGTGAACCGACAGCAGCACGCCTTGGGCCTTGGCGCTTTCGATTTCAGCAGCGATGAACGCGCGCAGGGCGTTTTTGCTCATCACGGCGCAGTCGAGGATCTCGCCAGCCTGAACGGTGGTTTTTTCTTTCAGAACGGTAGCGGTACCGTCCTTGGCGATCAGCTCGATCTTCACGGCGTCAGCGGCGTCGATCAGGGCAGCTTTTTCGCTGCCGTAGAAATCGCCGGTGCTCATGTGAGCGACGTGGGATTTGGAGTCTTTGGCCCAGGCGCCCATTTTGTGTGGGTGCTTGCGCGCGTAGTTCTTCACCGACAGCGGTGCACGACGGTCGGAGTTGCCTTCACGCAGAACCGGGTTTACGGCGCTGCCCTTGACCTTGTCGTAACGCGCCTTGGCGTCTTTGTCGGCGTCGCTGGTCACGGTTTCCGGGTAGTCCGGCAGGTTGTAACCCTGAGCTTGCAGCTCTTTGATCGCGGCTTGCAGCTGTGGCACCGAAGCGCTGATGTTCGGCAGCTTGATGATGTTGGCTTCAGGCGTAACGGCCAGGTCGCCCAGTTCGGCGAGGTGGTCGGCTACGGCTTTGTCGCCCAGTTGCTCGGGGAAGCTGGCCAGAATACGTGCTGCAAGAGAGATATCGCGGGTTTCCACGGCGATATCGGCCGAGGCGGTGTAAGCCTCGATGATCGGCAGCAGGGAATAGGTGGCGAGGGCTGGAGCTTCGTCGGTGAAGGTATAGATGATCTTCGAGCGGGTGGGCATATTCGGATTAACTCTCTCTTCTTTGCTAAAGCGTGCGCAGAAACTCGAGGGGCGCCGGGTAAGCGCGTTCGTTCAAAGTCATCCATGAACCGAATGTCGAGATTCTTCGCGGTGATGTTGGGTGCATCAGTAGAGCGTCAAGCAGTCGGACTGCGGTAACAACCCGACCAATCAGGCGGAAAGTCTCGTGCTAGAGAGGCCAGCCGTCGTGACCCTGTGGTCAGCGGGCGGCATTATACATAGGTAGCTGGCAATCTGCCGATGGTTCATATGCAACGATTCTCGTCCATTGGTCTAAAGGTCGCAGGGCGGGGTCGGACGTAGAGTCGTCGCGAATGCTTGAGTTTGGCGCTTTTCCCTTTGCTTTCAGGCTTGTACGAAACGAGATGTAGGCGCGCCACGAACAGAGGGTTTGCGTGTTGATTTAACTGGGTTACGCTCGGACCAAGCCAGATGTTCAATCCAAACAATGGAGTTCAGCATGGGTTACAAGAAGATTCAGGTTCCAGCCGTCGGCGACAAAATCACCGTCAATGCAGACCATTCTCTCAATGTTCCTGATAACCCGATCATCCCCTTCATCGAAGGTGACGGCATTGGTGTCGACATCAGCCCGGTGATGATCAAGGTTGTCGATGCTGCAGTTCAAAAGGCATACGGCGGTAAACGCAAGATTTCCTGGATGGAAGTCTACGCCGGGGAAAAAGCCACTCAGGTTTATGATCAGGACACCTGGCTGCCTCAGGAAACTCTCGATGCAGTCAAGGATTACGTGGTTTCCATCAAAGGCCCGCTGACCACCCCGGTCGGTGGCGGCATCCGCTCGCTGAACGTGGCCCTGCGTCAGCAACTCGACCTGTACGTCTGCCTGCGCCCGGTGCGCTGGTTCGAAGGCGTACCAAGCCCGGTGAAAAAGCCTGGTGACGTCGACATGACCATTTTCCGCGAGAACTCCGAAGACATCTATGCGGGCATTGAGTGGAAGGCCGGTTCGCCGGAAGCCACCAAGGTCATCAAATTCCTTAAAGAAGAAATGGGCGTCACCAAGATCCGTTTCGACGAAAACTGCGGCATCGGCGTCAAGCCGGTTTCGCTGGAAGGCACCAAGCGTCTGGCGCGCAAGGCCCTGCAATATGTAGTCGATAACGACCGCGATTCGCTGACCATCGTGCACAAAGGCAACATCATGAAGTTCACCGAAGGTGCCTTCAAAGAGTGGGCCTACGAAGTGGCCGCTGAAGAATTCGGCGCGACCCTGCTCGACGGCGGTCCGTGGATGCAGTTCAAAAACCCGAAAACCGGCAAGAACGTTGTGGTCAAAGATGCCATCGCCGACGCCATGCTCCAGCAGATCCTGCTGCGCCCGGCCGAATACGATGTGATCGCGACCCTGAACCTGAACGGCGACTACCTCTCCGACGCCCTGGCGGCGGAAGTGGGCGGTATCGGCATCGCGCCGGGCGCCAACCTGTCCGACACCGTGGCGATGTTCGAGGCCACCCACGGTACTGCGCCGAAGTACGCCGGCAAGGATCAGGTCAATCCGGGTTCGCTGATTCTCTCTGCAGAGATGATGCTGCGCCACATGGGCTGGACCGAAGCGGCGGATCTGATCATCAAGGGCACCAACGGCGCTATTTCGGCCAAGACTGTGACCTATGACTTCGAGCGTCTGATGGACGGGGCCAAACTGGTTTCGTCTTCGGGCTTTGGCGATGCGTTGATTTCGCATATGTAAAAACGCGGGCACACAAAAACCGCCTGACTCGATGAATTGAGTCAGGCGGTTTTTTATGGCCGAAGATTGTGAGGCGTCAGCTGGATGCCGTTTGCATTTGCGCGACGGTATGGGGCAAATTTTTTGTGGCTTCGACCGAGGTGATTTTTACGGCATGCAGCCCCTTGGGGCCTTGAACAATCTCAAAACTCACCAGTTGTCCAGCCTTGAGGGTTCTATACCCGTCCATCTGAATGGCGGAGTAGTGCGCAAAGAAATCAATCTCTTTTCCGTCTTCATCGCGGCCTTCGCGGGCGTCGGTATTGATAAAGCCGAATCCCTTGGCATTGTTGAACCATTTCACCTTGCCGACAGCCATGCTCAAATCCCTCTGCAACAGACTCCATCGCTGGAGTATCATCCAATTCATCCGCAATCTTATTCGTTAAAAGAATTGACTCCGCGGATCTTTTTTACCCACTGTGGGTTCTATTGGTTGTAACACCGTTTTCCCGATAGTCAAGGTGACCGGGCAGTCGGAGTTGAAAACGTGGACAGCCGCCCCCACCACTGTATTTGCACAACTGACGAACCTTTCTTTCCATGCATGCAATCAGCCAGATTCGACTAACATTCAATCAGGATCGCCCGCTTCTCCAAAAGGATCTTCCAGAGGAGCACGACGACGATTCGGCAGGCGTTGCTGTTCAGGAAGCAAAGCCTGCGTTACAGGCGCCGCCGATGTACAAGGTGGTTTTGTTTAATGATGACTACACACCGATGGATTTCGTCGTCGAAGTGCTCGAGGTGTTTTTTAACCTGAATCGCGAGCTGGCGACCAAGGTCATGCTGGCCGTCCACACAGAAGGGCGGGCAGTATGTGGAGTGTTTACCCGCGACATCGCCGAGACAAAGGCCATGCAGGTCAACCAGTACGCCAGGGAAAGCCAGCATCCGCTACTCTGTGAAATCGAGAAGGACGGTTAATCGCCGACCACTTGGGTATGAGGTGAAGCTATGTTAAACCGCGAGCTCGAAGTCACCCTCAATCTAGCCTTCAAGGAGGCTCGTTCGAAACGTCATGAATTCATGACCGTCGAACACCTTTTGCTGGCCCTATTGGACAATGAGGCTGCCGCCACCGTTTTGCGTGCCTGCGGCGCAAACCTCGACAAACTCAAGCATGACCTGCAGGAGTTCATCGACTCCACCACGCCATTGATCCCCGTTCATGACGAAGATCGTGAAACCCAGCCAACCCTGGGCTTCCAGCGTGTACTGCAACGTGCTGTTTTCCACGTACAGAGCTCGGGCAAACGCGAAGTGACTGGCGCCAATGTGCTGGTCGCAATCTTCAGTGAGCAAGAGAGTCAGGCAGTGTTCCTGCTGAAGCAGCAGAGCGTTGCGCGCATCGATGTCGTCAATTACATCGCTCATGGCATTTCCAAAGTGCCGGGGCATGGCGATCACTCTGAAGGTGAACAAGATATGCAGGACGACGAGGGCGGTGAGTCTTCTTCTTCAGGCAATCCTCTGGATGCTTATGCCAGCAACCTCAACGAACTCGCGCGCCAGGGTCGTATCGATCCGCTGGTCGGCCGTGAGTCGGAAGTCGAGCGTGTCGCGCAGATTCTCGCGCGTCGGCGCAAAAACAATCCGCTGCTGGTAGGCGAGGCGGGCGTGGGTAAAACTGCGATTGCCGAAGGCCTGGCCAAGCGCATTGTTGATAATCAGGTGCCGGACCTGCTGGCCAACAGCGTTGTTTACTCGCTCGACCTTGGCGCTCTGCTCGCGGGCACCAAGTATCGTGGTGATTTCGAGAAGCGCTTCAAGGCGCTGCTCAACGAACTGAAAAAACGTCCGCAGGCAATCCTGTTCATCGACGAAATCCACACCATCATCGGTGCCGGCGCTGCTTCCGGTGGCGTGATGGATGCTTCGAACCTGCTCAAGCCGCTGCTGTCGTCTGGCGACATTCGCTGCATCGGCTCGACCACGTTCCAGGAATTTCGTGGCATCTTCGAGAAGGACCGTGCCCTGGCGCGTCGCTTCCAGAAGGTCGATGTCGTCGAGCCGTCGGTGGAAGACACCATCGGTATCCTGCGCGGCCTGAAAGGGCGTTTCGAGCAGCACCACAACATCGAATACAGCGATGAGTCGTTGCGCGCCGCTGCTGAACTGGCATCGCGCTACATCAATGACCGGCACATGCCGGACAAGGCCATCGACGTGATCGACGAGGCGGGCGCCTATCAGCGTCTGCAACCGGTCGAAAAACGCGTGAAGCGCATCGAAGTGCCACAGGTCGAAGACATCGTGGCGAAAATCGCACGGATTCCACCGAAGCACGTCACCAGTTCCGACAAGGAGCTGCTGCGTAACCTGGAGCGTGACCTGAAGCTGACGGTGTTTGGTCAGGACGCGGCGATCGATTCGCTGTCGACCGCGATCAAGCTGTCGCGTGCCGGGCTTAAATCACCCGACAAGCCAGTCGGTTCGTTCCTGTTCGCAGGCCCGACCGGTGTTGGTAAAACCGAGGCTGCGCGGCAATTGGCCAAGGCCTTGGGGATCGAGCTGGTTCGCTTCGACATGTCCGAGTACATGGAGCGTCACACCGTATCGCGTCTGATCGGTGCGCCTCCTGGGTATGTTGGTTTCGATCAGGGCGGTCTGTTGACCGAGGCGATCACCAAGCAACCGCATTGCGTATTGCTCCTTGATGAAATCGAGAAGGCGCATCCGGAAGTCTTCAACCTGCTGTTGCAGGTGATGGATCACGGTACGCTGACCGACAACAACGGGCGCAAGGCGGACTTCCGCAACGTGATTGTGATCATGACCACCAACGCTGGTGCCGAAACAGCGGCGCGTGCTTCGATCGGTTTCACCCATCAGGACCACTCGTCTGATGCGATGGAAGTGATCAAGAAGAGCTTTACGCCGGAGTTCCGTAACCGTCTGGACACCATTATCCAGTTTGGTCGCCTCAGTCATGAGGTCATCAAAAGTGTGGTGGACAAGTTCCTTACCGAGCTTCAGGCGCAGTTGGAAGACAAGCGTGTGTTGCTTGAGGTCACTGATGCTGCGCGTAGTTGGCTGGCGGCGGGTGGTTATGACTCGGCGATGGGTGCGCGTCCGATGGCTCGTCTGATCCAGGACAAGATCAAGCGTCCGTTGGCGGAGGAGATTCTGTTTGGCGAGCTGGCCGAGCATGGCGGTGTGGTGCACATCGACATCAAGGATGGTGAGTTGACGTTTGACTTCGAGACCACTGCAGAAATGGCCTGACGGCCTTGGATCAAGAGGGCGCCTTCGGGCGCCTTTTTGTTATTTGTCGTTTGGGGTTTTTGGGTGAATATCCGTTGCTGCGGTGATGGCTTATTACGGTTTCGCCCTTACGGCGACTCACTTTTTTACAAGCGCCTAAAAAAGTAAGCAAAAAACGCTTGCTCCTACGTGCGGCCCGCTCGCTGGGGCTCGGGGTTCCTTCGCTCCGGGATCGATCCGGGCGCAGCGCCTACGGTTTGCTTCGCTGCACCTCCTCTCGCTGTGTTTGGCTTCGCCAAACGGTCGCTGCGCTCCCACGCCCGGATCAATCCCTCCACTCAGCCTTCCGACGTCGCCTTACAGAACAAAAGCTGCAGCCGAGCTAACGCTCATCCTGTTGAGTGGTGAGGAGCAACAGCGTGTTCGGCTTTGGATTGGTGTTGGATTCACCCCTCACCCCAGCCCTCTCCCGAGGGAGAGGGAGCCGATGGTGGGCCTCTCAAAATTTGCGTTCAACTCGGACTTTCACGTCGGCGTAACTCTCCCAAACAACTCGGTCAGTCCCCTCTCCCTCTGGGAGAGGGTTAGGGTGAGGGGCTTTTGATCTGTTCCAGAATCTGAGTTCGACTCGGTATTTCAAGTCGGCGTAGCTCTCCCAAACACCTCAATCAGTCCCCTCTCCCTACGGGCGGTCCGACGTTTCGGGAGGGCTAGGGTGAGGGGCTTTTGATCTGGCTTTTGATCTTGCTTTGGCTTTTGATTTTTTGCCCCATCGGCAGGCCGAGCGTAGGTGTTCATCCGGGGGTTAGGCGCGCAGCGCCGTGCGGCGTAGCCGCATACATCGAGAGGAGGTGCAGCGAAGCAAACCGTAGGCGATGCCCCCGGATGGACACCGTAGCGAGGGAACACTGAGCCTCAGCGAAGTGCCGTACGCCGGGGCAAAGCCTTTTGGGTTACCTTTTCGGCGTTTGGAAAAGGTGACTCGCTGTAAGAGCGAAACCACCAGCGGCAGCACCCGAGAAAACGGATATGCCCCCAAAACCCCAAAACGCAGACAAACAAAAACGCCCGGTATAAACCGGGCGTTCTGTATTGACTTGATTAACGAGCGCGGTAAGTGATGCGCCCTTTGCTCAAGTCATAGGGCGTCAGCTCGACGCGCACTTTGTCACCGGTAAGAATACGAATGTAGTTCTTGCGCATCTTGCCGGAAATATGCGCGGTTACGACGTGCCCATTTTCCAACTCCACACGAAACATGGTGTTGGGCAGGGTGTCGACGACAGTGCCTTCCATTTCGAAGCTGTCTTCTTTCGACATGCAGTAAAGCCCTCGGTATCCAATGAATGGCCCGGTGCAACTGCGCCAGGCAAAAGCGGCGTGCATTGTGCCCGAAAAATGGGGTTTACGCCAAGGGGTTTACGGCTTGGGTTTAGTTGAGGATCACCCAGCGCTGATTAATCAGCAATTCTATGGGGCGATATTGCGTCTTGTAGTTCATCTTTTTGCAGTTCTTGATCCAGTAACCGAGGTAGACCGCCTCAAGCCCGAGGCGCTGGCTCTCGGCGATTTGCCAGAGGATGGCAAATCGGCCAAGGCTGCGGCGTTCTTCGGCGGGTTCGTAGAAGGTGTACACGGCTGACAAACCGTTGGGCAGCAAATCGGTGACCGCCACGGCGAGCAACCGTCCGTCGAGTCGGAACTCGTAAAAGCGCGAGAACGGCAAGTCGCGGACCAGAAACGTCGCGAACTGATCACGGCTCGGCGGGTACATGTCGCCGTCTGCATGACGCTGTTCGATGTAACGCTGATACAGGTCGAAATATTCTTCGCTGAATTGCGGTTTGGCCGGGCGCACCTGCAAATCCGTATTGCGCTTGAGAATCCGCTTCTGCTGACGATTGGGCATGAACTGCGCCACGGGAATGCGCGCAGGCACGCACGCATTGCAGTTCTGGCAATGCGGCCGGTACAGATGATCGCCACTGCGACGAAAGCCCATTTCCGACAGGTCTGCGTAGACATGCACATCCATGGGCTGACTCGGATCGAGAAACAGGGTCGTGGCCTGCTCCTCGGGCAGATAACTGCAAGAGTGAGGCTGAGTGGCATAGAACTTCAATCGCGCCAACTCGGTCATGATCAACCCTCGGGATAAGCTGGTGAATTAAGTGTAAGCCACGCGCGCAAAAGTCGCTCAGCAAACCCAGGTGGCACGATTGGGTTGGTCCAGATGGCGGGTCAGATAGTCGGCGAATTTCTGGCGGGGAATGGCTCGCGCGCCGAGGCTGTGCAGATGATCGGTCGGCATCTGGCAATCGATCAGCACGAATCCCGAGTCTTTCAGATGCCGCACCAGGGTCGCAAAGCCGAATTTCGAGGCATTGTCGGCGCGGCTGAACATCGATTCACCAAAAAACAATTGGCCCATCGCCAGGCCGTACAGGCCACCGACCAGTTCGCCCTGATCCCAGACCTCCACCGAATGCGCGAAGCCGCGACGATGCAGTTCGACATAGGCGTCCTGCATCGCCTCGGTGATCCAGGTGCCATCGGCGTAATCCCGTGGTGCGGCACAGGCGCGGATCACGGCATCGAAATCCTGATCGAAGGTGACTTGATAGCGTTCCTGACGCAGCAGTTTGCCGAGACTGCGCGAGACATGCAGTTCGTCGGGAAATAAGACGGTGCGCGGATCCGGCGACCACCAGAGAATCGGCTGACCCTCGGAAAACCATGGAAAGCAGCCATGGCGATAAGCTTGAATCAGCCGGTCGGCCGACAAATCGCCACCCGCAGCCAGCAATCCGTTGGGGTCGCGCATGGCCTTTTCCAGTGGCGGAAAAGTCAGGGAATTACGTTGTAACCAAGTCAGCATGGCATCCAGGCTTACAGAAGGGGAGGGCGGTGGGGCGTCTGGCCCGCGATAAAGTGTGCCGTTAAATGACAGGAATGTCGTCCAGATACTTCTCGGCATCCAGTGCGGCCATACACCCGGCACCGGCTGACGTTACCGCCTGGCGGTAAACGTGGTCAGCCACGTCGCCGGCGGCAAACACCCCGGGAATCTCGGTGGCGGTGGCGTCGCCGTCGCTGCCGCCCTTGACCCGCAAGTAGCCGTCGCGCATCGGCAACTGGCCTTGGAACAGGTCGGTGTTGGGCTTGTGACCAATGGCAATGAATACGCCGGCCAACGCCAGTTCGCGGGTTTCGCCGGTATGACTGTCCCGCAGTCGCGCGCCGGTGACGCCGCTGGCATCGCCGAGCACTTCGTCGAGATTCTGGTTCCAGTGCAGGCGCACGTTGCCGTTCGCAGCTTTCTCGAACAGTTTGTCCTGAAGGATTTTCTCCGAACGCAGTTTGTCGCGACGATGGATCAGGTGCACCTCCCTGGCGATGTTCGACAGGTAAAGTGCCTCCTCAACCGCCGTATTGCCGCCGCCGACCACGGCGACCACCTGATTGCGATAGAAGAAGCCGTCACAGGTCGCACAGGCGGAAACGCCTTTGCCGGCGAAGGCTTCTTCCGAGGGCAAGCCCAGATACTGCGCCGAGGCGCCGGTGGCAATGATCAGTGCGTCGCAGGTGTAAGTGCCGCTGTCGCCGATAAGCTCGAACGGGCGCTGCTGCAACTTGGCGGTGTGGATGTGGTCGTAAACGATCTCTGTGGCAAAGCGTTCGGCGTGTTTCTGCATGCGCTCCATCAGCACCGGCCCGGTGAGTCCTTCGACGTCACCGGGCCAGTTGTCGACCTCGACGGTGGTGGTGAGCTGGCCACCGGCCTGCAGGCCGGTGATGACCACGGGTTTGAGGTTGGCGCGGGCGGCATACACGGCAGCGCTGTAACCGGCCGGGCCGGAGCCGAGGATGATCAGGCGTGAATGCTTCGCTACGTTCATCAAATAGACCTCATAAGCCTTTGTCACAAAAGGTAATGCATGCTCAAATTGAGTCTCGGCTTGTGTGTGCTTGACTATGCTCGATCCTGGGGCTTGAAGCATGGCATCGCACGCACAAACCCGTACAATGCCGGGCTGTTACAGAATGTTCGCCGTGCGCTGTATTTATAAAAGCGGCAGCACAGTGTTAAAAGTAGTCTCAGTTGCGCTCGTTCACTTTTTTACCTGCCTGGATTGGGCAGTTTTTTATCGTCATTCAATAGATGGACGCGCCTCGGGCGCAGGAAAAGAAGCGTTTTGAAGAAATCCACCGAAGCACCAAAAACAGTCGTCCCGCTCTGGCGCCAACAGTTGCACTACCGGCTCAAGGAAGGTGCATTGATCGCCATCGGCGCCTTGTGCCTGTTCCTGATGATGGCTTTGCTGACCTACGGCAAGGACGATCCAGGCTGGAGCCACAACAGCAAGATCGATGACGTACAGAATTTCGGCGGCCCGGCGGGTTCCTACAGCGCCGACATCCTGTTCATGGTGCTGGGTTACTTCGCCTATATCTTCCCGTTGCTGCTGGCGATCAAGGCGTACCAGATTTTTCGCCAGCGCCATGAGCCATGGCAGTGGAGTGGCTGGCTGTTTTCCTGGCGTCTGATCGGTCTGGTGTTTCTGGTGCTGTCTGGCGCTGCGCTGGCGCATCTGCACTTTCACGCGGCCTCGGGCCTGCCCGCGGGGGCTGGTGGCGCGCTGGGCGAAAGCCTCGGCAATCTGGCGAAGAATGCGCTGAATATTCAGGGCAGCACCCTGTTGTTCATCGCGCTGTTCCTGTTTGGCCTGACAGTATTTACCGATCTGTCGTGGTTCAAGGTGATGGATATCACCGGCAAGATCACCCTTGATCTGTTCGAACTGTTTCAAGGCGCGCTCAATCGCTGGTGGTCGGCCCGTACCGAGCGCAAGCAACTGGTTGCGCAATTGCGTGAAGTCGACGATCGCGTGCATGACGTGGTCGCGCCGACGGTCACCGACAAGCGCGAACAAGCCAAAGTCAAAGAACGCCTGATCGAACGTGAGCAAGCCCTGAGCAAGCACATGTCCGACCGCGAGAAACAAGTGCCGCCGGTTATCGCCCCGGCCCCGGCCAAGGCGCCCGAGCCAAGCAAGCGCGTGCAGAAAGAGAAGCAGGTGCCGTTGTTCGTCGACAGCGCCGTGGAAGGCACCTTGCCGCCGATCTCGATTCTTGATCCGGCGGAAAAGAAACAACTCAATTACTCACCGGAATCCCTGGCGGCCGTCGGCCACTTGCTGGAAATCAAGCTCAAGGAGTTCGGTGTCGAGGTCACGGTGGATTCGATTCACCCGGGTCCGGTGATTACCCGTTACGAAATTCAGCCTGCCGCCGGTGTCAAAGTCAGCCGCATCGCCAACCTCGCCAAAGACCTTGCACGTTCCCTGGCCGTGACCAGTGTGCGGGTGGTCGAGGTGATTCCGGGCAAGACCACCGTCGGTATCGAGATTCCCAACGAAGACCGGCAGATCGTGCGCTTCTCCGAAGTGCTGTCGACGCCTGAATACGACAATTTCAAATCGCCGGTCACCCTGGCGCTGGGTCACGACATCGGCGGTAAGCCGGTCATTACTGACCTGGCGAAGATGCCGCACCTGCTGGTGGCCGGTACGACCGGTTCCGGTAAGTCGGTGGGTGTGAACGCGATGATCCTGTCGATCCTGTTCAAGTCCGGCCCGGAAGACGCCAAGCTGATCATGATCGACCCGAAAATGTTGGAACTGTCGATCTACGAAGGCATTCCGCATCTGCTGTGCCCGGTCGTGACCGACATGAAGGACGCCGCCAACGCCTTGCGCTGGAGCGTTGCCGAGATGGAGCGCCGTTACAAGCTGATGGCGAAAATGGGCGTGCGCAACCTGTCCGGCTTCAACGCCAAGGTCAAGGAAGCGCAGGATGCCGGCGAGCCGTTGAGCGATCCGCTGTACAAGCGCGAAAGCATTCACGACGAAGCGCCGCTGCTGCAGAAACTGCCGACCATTGTCGTGGTGGTCGACGAATTCGCCGACATGATGATGATCGTCGGCAAGAAGGTTGAAGAACTGATCGCCCGTATCGCCCAGAAGGCCCGTGCTGCCGGTATTCACTTGATCCTCGCGACCCAGCGGCCGTCGGTGGACGTGATCACCGGTCTGATCAAGGCCAACATTCCGACGCGTATGGCGTTCCAGGTGTCGAGCAAGATCGACTCCCGCACCATCATCGATCAGGGTGGCGCCGAACAACTGCTCGGTCACGGTGACATGCTCTACATGCCGCCGGGCACCAGCCTGCCGATTCGGGTTCACGGTGCATTCGTATCCGACGATGAGGTACACCGTGTGGTCGAAGCGTGGAAACTGCGCGGCGCACCGGAATACAACGATGACATCCTCAACGGTGTCGAAGAAGCTGGCAGCGGTTTTGAAGGCAGCAGCGGTGGCGGCGACGGCGATGATCCGGAAGCCGACGCGCTGTATGACGAAGCCGTACAGTTCGTTCTCGAAAGCCGTCGTGCCTCGATTTCCGCTGTACAGCGCAAGCTGAAGATCGGCTACAACCGCGCCGCTCGGATGATCGAAGCCATGGAAATGGCCGGGGTCGTCACCTCGATGAACACCAACGGTTCCCGTGAAGTCCTGGCCCCGGGCCCGGTACGCGACTGATTGCAAACGCAAGAGGCGGGACAATGATGTGCCGCCGCTCTCCCAACGAGTATTCAAGAGGACTCCCATGCGTCTTATCCGCATGCTGCTGCCAGTACTGGCGCTGACCACTCTCACGGCCCACGCCGATGACAAGGACGTGGCGCGTCTGACCCAATTGCTGGAAACATCCAAGACCCTGAGCGCGAACTTCTCGCAGCTGACCCTCGACGGCAGCGGCACGCAGTTGCAGGAAACCACCGGCAACATGACCCTGCAGCGTCCGGGCCTGTTCTACTGGCACACCAATGCGCCAAACGAACAGACCATGGTTTCCGATGGCAAGAAAGTCACCCTGTGGGACCCGGATCTGGAACAGGCGACCATCAAGAAGCTCGACGAGCGTCTGACCCAAACCCCGGCGCTGCTGCTGTCCGGTGATGTGTCGAAGATCAGCCAGAGCTTTGATATCAGCGCGAAAGAGGCGGGCGGCGTGATCGACTTCACCCTCAAGCCGAAAACCAAAGACACTCTGTTCGATAACCTGCGCCTGTCGTTCCGCAACGGTCTGCTCAACGATATGCAACTGATCGACAGCGTCGGCCAGCGCACCAACATCCTGTTTACCGGGGTCAAGGCCAACGAGCCGGTATCGGCATCGAAGTTCAAGTTCGACATCCCCGAGGGTGCCGACGTGATCCAGGAATAAACACGTAAACCCTGTGGGAGCGAGCCTGCTCGCGAAAGCGATATTTCATCCAGCATTAATAGTGGCTGATACACCGCTTTCGCGAGCAGGCTCGCTCCCACAAGGGCAAAGATCGACCTGATCAAATAGAGGTTTCAACGCTACGTGATGGATCTGTTTCGCAGTGCACCGATTGCCCAGCCACTGGCCGCGCGTTTGCGTGCGACCAATCTGGATGAGTATGTCGGTCAGGAGCACGTGCTCGCTCGCGGCAAGCCTCTGCGTGAGGCGCTGGAGCAGGGTGCCCTGCATTCGATGATCTTCTGGGGGCCGCCCGGAGTGGGTAAAACCACTTTGGCGCGGTTGCTCGCGGAAGTCTCCGATGCGCACTTCGAAACGGTCTCGGCGGTGCTCGCCGGGGTCAAAGAGATCCGTCAGGCCGTTGAAATCGCCAAGCAGCAGGCCGGCCAGTACGGCAAGCGCACCATTTTGTTCGTCGATGAAGTGCACCGCTTCAACAAATCCCAGCAGGATGCGTTTCTGCCTTACGTTGAAGACGGCACGCTGATCTTCATCGGCGCCACCACCGAAAACCCTTCGTTCGAACTCAACAACGCCTTGTTGTCGCGTGCTCGCGTCTACGTGCTGAAAAGCCTCGACGAAGCGGCGCTGCGCAAACTGGTGCACCGCGCGCTTACCGAAGAGCGCGGTCTGGGCAAGCGCAACCTGACGCTGAACGATGAAGGCTTCCAGATGCTGCTGTCCGCCGCCGATGGCGATGGCCGGCGTCTGCTCAACCTGCTGGAAAACGCCTCGGACCTGGCTGAAGACAACAGCGAAATCGGCACCGAGCTGCTGCAGAGCCTGCTCGGCGACACCCGCCGGCGTTTCGACAAGGGCGGCGAAGCGTTCTACGACCAGATATCGGCGCTGCACAAGTCCGTGCGCGGCTCCAACCCCGACGGTGCACTGTACTGGTTTGCGCGAATGATCGACGGCGGTTGCGATCCGCTGTACCTGGCCCGGCGCGTAGTGCGCATGGCCAGCGAAGACATCGGCAATGCCGACCCGCGCGCCCTCAGCCTGTGCCTGGCGGCGTGGGAAGTGCAGGAGCGTCTCGGCAGTCCGGAAGGCGAGTTGGCCGTGGCCCAAGCCATCACCTATCTGGCCTGTGCGCCAAAAAGCAACGCGGTGTACATGGGCTTCAAAACCGCTTTGCGCGCCGCCGCTGAAAACGGCTCGCTGGAAGTGCCACTGCACCTGCGCAACGCACCGACCAAACTGATGAAACAATTGGGCTACGGTGACGAATACCGCTACGCCCACGACGAGCCGGACGCTTATGCCGCCGGCGAAGACTATTTCCCGGAAGAGCTTGATCCCATCCCGTTCTACCAACCGGTGCCGCGCGGTCTGGAATTGAAGATCGGCGAGAAGCTCAACCACCTCGCCCAACTCGATCGTTTAAGCCCTCGGCAGCGGAGAAAATAGTGCTTCCATTGATCATTGCGGTCTCCGTCGGCGGGGTTGCCGGCACCTTGTTGCGCTTCGCCACCGGTAATTGGGTCAACGCCAATTGGCCGCGGCACTTCTATACCGCGACGCTGGCCGTTAATATCGTGGGCTGTCTGCTGATTGGCGTGTTGTACGGCCTGTTTTTGATACGCCCGGAAGTGCCGATCGAGGTACGCGCCGGGTTGATGGTCGGCTTCCTTGGGGGGCTGACGACATTTTCATCCTTTTCACTGGATACGGTGCGCCTGCTGGAAAGCGGGCAAGTGCCGCTGGCTCTGGGCTATGCGGCACTCAGCGTATTCGGCGGGCTGCTCGCGACGTGGGCCGGCCTGTCTTTGACCAAACTTTGATAACGAGAAACCGACATGCTCGATTCCAAACTGTTACGTAGCAACCTTCAGGACGTAGCGGACCGCCTGGCTTCCCGTGGCTTTGCCCTGGATACCGCGCGCATCGAAGCGCTGGAAGAACAGCGCAAGACCGTCCAGACCCGCACCGAAGCACTGCAGGCTGAGCGTAACGCGCGTTCCAAATCCATCGGTCAGGCCAAGCAGCGCGGCGAAGACATCGCGCCGTTGATGGCGGACGTCGAGCGCATGGCGGGCGAACTGAGTGCCGGTAAAGTCGAGCTGGACGCGATCCAGACCGAACTGGACTCGATCCTGCTCGGTATCCCCAACCTGCCGCACGAATCCGTGCCGGTCGGCAAAGACGAAGACTACAACGTTGAAGTGCGCCGCTGGGGCACGCCGACCGCGTTCGACTTCGAAGTGAAAGACCACGTTGCCCTGGGCGAGAAGTTCGGCTGGCTGGACTTCGAAACCGCCGCCAAGCTGTCCGGCGCACGTTTCGCCCTGCTGCGTGGCCCGATCGCGCGTCTGCACCGCGCCCTGGCGCAGTTCATGATCAACCTGCACGTCAACGAGCACGGCTACGAAGAGGCTTACACGCCTTATCTGGTTCAGGCGCCGGCGCTGCAAGGCACCGGTCAACTGCCGAAGTTCGAAGAAGACCTGTTCAAGATCGCTCGCGAAGGCGAAGCCGATCTGTACCTGATCCCGACCGCTGAAGTGTCGCTGACCAACATCGTTGCGGGCGAAATCGTCGATTCGAAACTGCTGCCGATCAAGTTCGTCGCGCACACTCCGTGCTTCCGCAGTGAAGCCGGTGCATCGGGCCGTGACACCCGCGGCATGATCCGTCAGCACCAGTTCGACAAAGTCGAAATGGTCCAGATCGTTGAGCCATCGACTTCGATGGAAGCGCTGGAAGGCCTGACCGCCAACGCCGAAAAAGTCCTGCAACTGCTCGGCCTGCCTTACCGCACCCTGGCGCTGTGCACCGGCGACATGGGCTTCAGCGCGGTCAAGACCTACGATCTGGAAGTGTGGATCCCGAGCCAGGACAAGTACCGCGAAATCTCGTCGTGCTCGAACTGCGGCGACTTCCAGGCCCGTCGTATGCAAGCGCGTTTCCGCAATCCGGAAACCGGCAAGCCTGAGCTGGTGCACACCCTGAACGGTTCCGGTCTGGCGGTTGGTCGTACGCTGGTTGCCGTGCTGGAAAACTACCAGCAGGCCGACGGCTCGATCCGTGTGCCGGACGTACTCAAGCCGTACATGGGTGGCCTTGAGGTCATCGGCTAAATGAAATATCTGCCGCTGTTTCACAACCTGCGCGGCAGTCGTGTGTTGGTCGTCGGTGGGGGGAAATTGCCTTGCGCAAATCCCGCCTGCTGGCCGATGCCGGTGCGCTGCTGCGGGTGGTCGCACCTGAAATCGAAACGCAACTGCGTGAACTGGTCGTCGCCTCTGGTGGTGAATGCCTGTTGCGCGGTTACGTCGAGGCGGATCTCGACGGTTGCGGGCTGATTATTGCCGCCACCGACGATGAGACGCTGAACGCCCAAGTCTCCACCGATGCGCACAAGCGCTGCGTGCCGGTCAACGTGGTCGACGCGCCTGCCTTGTGCAGCGTGATCTTCCCGGCGATCGTCGACCGTTCGCCGCTGATCATTGCCGTGTCCAGCGGCGGCGATGCGCCGGTGCTAGCGCGTTTGATCCGCGCCAAGATCGAAACCTGGATTCCATCGACCTACGGCCAATTGGCCGGGCTCGCCGCGCGTTTCCGCAATCAGGTGAAAAGCTTGTTTCCGGATGTGCAGCAGCGTCGTGGTTTCTGGGAAGACGTGTTTCAGGGGCCGATTGCCGACCGGCAACTGGCCGGGCAGGGCGCCGAAGCCGAGCGTCTGCTGCAAGCCAAGATCGATGGTGAAGCCATGGTCACGACCGGTGAGGTGTATCTGGTCGGCGCGGGCCCGGGCGATCCGGACCTGCTGACCTTCAAGGCGTTGCGTCTGATGCAGCAAGCCGATGTGGTGCTGTACGACCGCTTGGTGGCGCCAGCGATTCTTGAGCTGTGCCGTCGTGATGCCGAGCGCGTCTACGTCGGCAAGCGTCGGTCTGATCACGCTGTGCCACAGGATCAGATCAACCAGCAACTGGTCGACCTGGCCAAGGCCGGCAAGCGTGTGGTGCGGTTGAAGGGCGGTGATCCGTTTATCTTCGGCCGTGGCGGCGAAGAGATCGAAGAGCTGGCCGCTCACGGCATTCCGTTTCAGGTGGTGCCGGGTATCACTGCGGCCAGTGGTTGCGCGGCATATGCCGGGATTCCGCTGACGCATCGTGATCATGCGCAGTCGGTGCGCTTTGTTACCGGCCATCTGAAGGACGGCTCCACCGATCTGCCTTGGGCCGACCTTGTCGCGCCGGCGCAGACGCTGGTGTTCTACATGGGCCTGGTCGGGTTGCCGGTCATCTGCGAACAACTGATCAAACATGGTCGTTCAGCCGATACCCCGGCGGCGTTGATTCAGCAGGGCACCACGGTCAATCAGCGCGTCTTCACCGGCACGCTGGCTGACCTGCCGCGACTGGTGGCGGAGCATGAAGTGCATGCGCCGACACTGGTCATCGTCGGTGAAGTGGTGCAACTGCGCGAGAAACTGGCGTGGTTCGAAGGGGCTCAGGCGCAGGTCTGAAAGACCGAGTTGACCCATTCGCGAGCAAGCTCGCTCCCACAGGGGATTTGTGAACGACACATATCCAGTGTGGGAGCGAGCTTGCTCGCGAAGAGGCCTTCCAAAACCCTATAACTCTCAACCTTTTCGCCAAACCCCTTTGCCGCTCAACCGCGCCCGATCATGGACGACGTTGAAATCTTGCTCCGGCCCCTTCGGCACAACTCCCGTCGGGTTAATGGTCTTGTGACTGCCGTAGTAGTGGTTCTTGATGTGCTGGAAATCCACCGTCTCGGCGATCCCCGGCCACTGATAAACCTCACGCAGCCAGTTTGACAGATTCGGGTAATCGGCAATCCGCCGCAGGTTGCACTTGAAGTGGCCGTGGTAGACCGCGTCAAAACGAATCATCGTGGTGAACAAACGGATGTCCGCTTCCGTCAAGTACTCACCCGACAAGTAGCGATTGGCACCCAGCACCCGCTCCAGATGATCCAGCTCGGCAAACACCTCATCGAACGCTTCTTCATAAGCCTGTTGCGACGTCGCAAAACCTGCGCGATACACGCCGTTGTTCACCGCCGGATAAATCCGCTCGTTCAGCGCATCGATCTCGCCGCGTAATGGCGCCGGGTAGAAGTCCAGATCACTGCCGGTCAAACCATCGAACGCGCTGTTGAACATGCGGATGATCTCTGCCGATTCATTACTGACGATGCGCTTGAGCTTCTTGTCCCACAGCACCGGCACGGTGACGCGGCCGGTGTAATCGGCAGTGTCGGCGGTATAGCGCTGATGCATGAATTCAAAGCCATCGAGCTTGTCGCCGGTCGAGCCGAGCGCCGTGTCGAAGGTCCAGCCATTTTCCAGCATCAACCAACTGACCACCGAGACATCGATGAGACTTTCCAGGCCTTTGAGTTTGCGCAGGATCAGCGTGCGATGCGCCCACGGACAGGCGAGCGAAACATAGAGGTGATAGCGCCCGGCTTCTGCGGCAAAACCGCCTTCGCCGCTGGGACCGGGTTCACCGTTAGCGGTGACCCAGTTGCGGCGCTTGGCCTGTTCGCGCTGGAAGGCGCCGTCCTTGCTGCTTTCGTACCACTTGTCCTGCCAGTGGCCATCGACGAGTAAACCCATGATCAAGACTCCGTAAACCAATAATCGTTGGAGTCGAGTCTATTCCGATGAGTTCGAACAAAAAGCGCAAAGATCGGGCGTGAATGATCGGTTAAATCGATTTGTTCCGCGCGGCCCAGTAGTGCTCGGCGGTTGCGAAGGCTTGCTCACGGCTTTGACCGAGACCGCGCAAGGCCAGTGCCATGGTCGCAATCAAGGCCATTTGCGGGTAACTGTCGACCACCTCGCCACGCCATACGGCTTTCAGATGTTCGACGTCCAGGGTCGCCGGTTTGACGTGGCGCTGCGCCGACAATTGCGGCCATTCCTCGTCCCAGCTCTCGCCGGCGGTGGTGCCGTACAAGTGACTGTCGGCATCCGGGTTGATCTCGATTTCGCCGCCATCGCCTTTGACCACAATCGCCGTGTCGCCAAGCAATCCGCTGGCATAGCGGTGTACCGCCTGATAACCAGGGTGGAAAATGCTTTGCAGGCCGCAACGCGCGCCCAGTGGATTGAGAATCCGCGCCAGCGAATGAATCGGCGAGCGCAGGCCCAGGGTGTTGCGCAAATCGATCATCTTTTGCAGTTGCGGCGCCCAGTCCACCAGCGGCATGAAGGCCAGGCCACCGTTGTCCAGCGCTGCGCCGACCTGTTGCCAGGTGCGGCACAACGGAATGTTCAATTCACCAAGCAATTGCTCGCTGTACAGACGCCCGGCGGTGTGTGCGCCGCCGCCGTGCATGAAAATGCGCACGCCGTTCTGTGCCAGACACTTGGCCGCCAGCAGATACCACGGCAGATGACGCTTCTTGCCAGCGTAAGTCGGCCAGTCCAGATCGACGTTCAGCGCCGGCGCCTGCAGGCGCTCGCGCAGGGCTTCGGTGAAGCCGGCCATTTCCTCGGCGCTTTCTTCCTTGTGTCGCAGCAACATTAGAAAAGCGCCGAGCTGGGTGTCTTCAACCTTGTCGTCAAGCACCATGCCCATGGCTTCGCGGGCCTCTTCGCGGGTCAGGTCGCGAGCGCCACGTTTGCCTTTGCCAAGAATGCGCACGAATTGGGCGAACGGGTGTTCGGCAGGCGTTTCGAGGGTAAGCGCTGGAAAGTCGGTCATAAGCAATTCGTCGGTTTGGGCAGGCCCGCCAGTTTCGCGGCGAGTTTGGCAGGGGTGCCTTTGAACAGTCGGTTCAGGTGCAGGCTGTTACCTTTGTCCGGGCCGAGTTTCAACGCGGTGTACTTGATCAGCGGTCGGGTGGCCGGGGACAGCTGGAATTCTTCGTAGAAGCTACGCAGCAGTTCGAGGACTTCCCAGTGTTCGGCGGTCAACTCGATCTCTTCGGCGGCGGCGAGGGCACTGGCAACGTCGGCAGACCAGTCGCTGAGGTCGACGAGAAAGCCGTCCTTGTCCAGTTCGATGGCGCGGGCGCCGACGGTCATGGAATTCATAGCCAGCTGTTGACCTTGTCGTGATGGATCGACAACTCGACGAAGGCCGGGTAATCAATGGCTTCAGCCCAGTTCGGGACTTCGATGGCGCGAGCCTGTGCATCTTCGGCCAGAACCAACAATTTGATCTGGCGGTTTTGCAGTGCGGTGAACGGCGCGGTGCCCGGTTGCAGAGCATAGACCGCGTCGCCGGACAGCAGCAGGGCATCAGCGCTGCCGATCAGGCGCAGGCAACTGGTCAGACGATCATCGCCGAAGGGGGAATGAGACAACACGTGCAAAGTCGACATCAGAGGGTGATCACCTGGTCGTAACGGTCAATAAGGGCGGTGATTTGCTCGGCGGCCAGCGGCTGCGCTTCGTCCAGCGACAGAGTGCCGAGGCCACGAGTGCTGGCGCTGTCGGCGCAGTAAAACAGTTCTTCTACACCAAACATCGGTAGCGCTTGCAGGTTAGCGCTCAAGTCTTTCTGTTGCAGGGCCTTGGCGCTCTGCCCGGCGGCGAGTTGTAAGACGCCATCATCGAGAAACAGCAAGCCAATGGGCAGATCGAAGGCGCCACCGGCCAGCACGATGTCCAGCGCTTCGCGGGCCGCGGGGCCAGACCATGGCGATTGACGGCTGATGATCAACAGGGATTTAGCCATCTCACGCACCTCCGAAGCAGATCAAGCGGTCAGCGTCTTGTACCGCGTCATGCAACTGACCGAGGCCGGACAATTCCCACGGCGCGCTGACGGAGACGGCGTCACGCTGATAGCGCTTGGCTTCTTCAGCGTTCAGCACGCCACGGCGCAGGGCGGCGGCGATGCACACCACGCCGTCGAGCTTTTGCTCGGTGATGAAGGTGCGCCATTGTTTGGGCAGGTCCAGTTCGTCCTGCGGGGTGACCACCGCGTCCGAAGCGTTGTAAACGCCGTCCTGATAGAAAAACAGCCGGACAATTTCATGCCCACCGGCCAGCGCGGCTTGTGCAAACAGCAGGGCGCGGCGCGAGGAGGGCGCATGGGCGGCGGAAAACAGCGCAATGGCGAACTTCATGACGGACTCGATCAGCAAAACTGCGGCCATGATAAAGCATTGCAGACCGCAAAGGATCGCAGCGCTTGCAGCGAAACACGATCTCTGTAGGAGCTGCGGCACGCTGCGATCTGTTGATCTTGATCTTTAAAAGCAAGATCAACAGATCGCAGCCTCGTTTCACTCGACAGCTCCTACATGAGCGTTGGTTGAGGAATCCGTTAGCGGGGCATGTAGCCCAGCTGCCAGCGGCGCGGGATTTTCAGGGAGAACAGCCCGATGATTGCAGCCAGCAAACCGCTGACAAACATCGCCTGGAGTCCCAAGTGGTGTTCCAGCACCGCCCCCAGAATCGCACCGATAAACATCCCGCTCCACGGCACCAGTTGCACCCGCCAGCCGCTGCGTCGTTCGCCGAGCATCCAGCGCCCCAAACCACGGCCGAACCGCGACAATGCGCCAGTCACGTAAGTCAGTCCGACCGGCAAGCCGTTCACCTCTTCGACCGACGCGTTGAGCATGCCCATCGCAATGATCGCCGCCATCAGCGCCGGCAGTTGGGTGTCGAAGGGCCAGGCGGCCGCCGCACACAGCAGGGTGGCGATACACAGCAGCAACGGCAACGCCCGGCGGCCACCGAAACGGGCAACGATAACGCCCAAGGCGTTCCCGGCTATAAAAGTGGCGACGAGGACCAACAAACGCAGGGTCAGCCCGATATCACCATCGCTGATCGCCACGGCAAGTCGGGTGGTGTTGCCGCTCATGAACGAGACGAAGTCGCCGCTGGCCATAAAGCCGATGGCATCGGTCATGCCGGCCAGTACCGAGAGGCCGGCCACCAGCGCCAGACCAATCCGCCCGCGCCACTTCTGAGTGTGCAGATGCCCGGGGCTTGCGCGGTGAGTCGAGGCGGATGGCAGCATCGGTAGAAGTGTCCTTGGGCGGCGGTTATGGTTCTATGCCATACAGATCGCAATATTCCGGCCAACCCATATGAGCCATTTCTGCGACTTCACGATGCACCTCAAGGCGCTGCGCTTGGTATTCCTCAGGCGTTGCGGCCGTCAGTAGCAGTGTCAGCTCCCAGGCAAACAGACCTTGTTCTTCCGCCTCGGCCTCAAATGCTTCATGCAGTCGCTCTTCACGATACTGCGCCTGAGTTTCGCCTTTGGCCTGAGCCAGTAACGGGTTGAGGTGGTCGAGGTTTTCGCGCAGTTCGGGACGCGCGTCGAGAAATACTTTCAGGGCGTGTTCATGTCGCTGGTCGGTAGGCGCCATGTGTTTTCCTTGTGAGGCTGATGACCTTAGGTTGCCGCAGCGGCCTGCGCCTGTCGCGCTATAAATGCAGTAAAGCAGAACGATTCCTGCTGCTGCGATGATACAGTCCGCTTTTTTCTGAATGAGCGAATGCAATGCGAATTCTGATGGTAGCGCTGGCCGCGACACTGCTGGCCGGTTGCGCAGGCTCGGTGATGGACGATGCTCGCACGAAAACCCCGTACAAGGTATTGACGTCGGACAAAGCCGAAAAAGACGTGGCGCGTTGTGTGCAGTTCGGCTGGCAGGACGAAGCGGTGTTTGGCGTGGATGCGGCGGCGTATCTGGAGCCGCGTAAATCGGGCGGTACGACGGTGTATACCCGTTCGGCAGAGTCTTTTGTCGATGTGCTCACCGAAGCATCGGGGACGACGCTGAATTACTACGCGCAGAAGGATGATTTTGTCGCCAAGCGCCGGTTGGCGGCGTTGGCAACCTGTCTGTAGGGCCAATGGTCGCGGTGAGGTTCAAGCCGCCTTCGCAAGCTCGCTCCCACATCGATTCTTTGTCGATCACTCATCCAGTGTGGGAGCGAGCTTGCTCGCGAAGGCGGCGTCACATTCAACCGTTCAGGCGCTTCTGGAAAAAATGCCGCTTGTGCCCCGGCGGATAATCGACAATCTCACCAAACTGGCTGTACCCGAGTTTCTTGTAGAACTCCGGTGCCTGAAAGTCGAACGTGTCGAGCCATGCGCCGATGCAACCTTTCTCCCGCGCCAGCTCTTCGGCCATGCGCATCAGTTTCGAGCCAATACCCTGGCCCCGGCCTGCTTCAGGCACTGACAGCAAATCGATGAACAACCACTGGCAGACCAGCCGGCCATAGAGTCCACCCAGAATCTGATCGTGATCGTCACGCACCAGCAGGGTGAGCGGTTCGGATACCGCGATCCCGGCCTTGGCCACGTTATAGGCATGCAGGGGCGCGAGAATCGCTTGGCGTTCTTCTTCTGTGGAATGTTGTGACAACTCGATGCGCAAGTTCATGCCCGACTTCCTTGTGATGTGAGCCCGCAGCCTATCCTGCCCGGCGGTGATCTTCCAAGCCCCTCTCAACCCGGTGGAACTGCCGCTCACGCGCCGGGGTCTAGCTTTTACAGCGTCATTCCAGCACGCGGTTGATGAGGATCCCCCATGAATATTTTCGAAGCCCTTCGCGAAAGCCATGAGCGCCAGCGTAGCTACGCCAAAACCCTGATCGAAACCAGCGGCGACACCCCGGAGCGGGTCGAGGCGTACAAACAACTCAAAGCCGAACTCCAGGCCCACGAAACCGCCGAAGAACGCCATTTCTACATGCCGTTGATGGAGCTTGACGAGGGTGTCGATCTGAGCCGCCATGCCATCGCTGAACACCATGAAATGGACGAGATGATGGAAGAACTCGACGAGACCGAGATGTCCAGTCCGGCGTGGTTGGCAACCGCGAAGAAGCTGTCGGATAAGGTTCATCATCATTTGAAAGAAGAAGAACAGAAGTTCTTCCAGATGGCCGGCAAATTGCTCAACGAGAAACAGAAAGTACAACTCGCCGGGCAATACGAAAAGGAGTTCAAGGCACAGTTGCCGTGAGTACTGAATGGCAGTTTTTGCAGCATCGGCGTGTAATCTTTTGGCGTCATCTCGGGTGGGTATTATCGTAAAAGACTGTATATGCATCCAGTATTTGCGGTGTTTTGCTGGCCTTCATCCGCTGACTGCGACAAAACCGCCGATGGACAAAAAATTCGCCTCCGTTAGCTTGAAGGCCTCTCCTCGGAAAGGAGAGTTCTTAAATCAACGGAGTGAAAAACATGAATCAACCACAAGCACAAACCCAACTGCGACATGGTCGCGTCATCTCTCCTGCCAGCCGCGGTGCGGTGGCCATTGAGCAAGGACTGCTCGGTGCCTGGCAGGTCAATGAAATGGAAGGCGGGAAAAATTTCCCGGCGCTGGCAGCGGGGCCGTTTCCGGCGCCATACCAGAGCGACTCGGACAGTGTCACGCCACCGGCCGACGGCTACATCCTCAGCGGTGGCAAGAGTGATGCCCGCGACTGCGTTAACTTCACCCATGAAGAAATGAGCAAGAAACTCGGTCGTCCATTCACCTGGCCGCTGCTCAATGTCACCCCGGGACAAACCCTCGAAATCAAGTGGGAATACACCGCACCGCACACCACTCGCGGCTATCGCTGGCTGATCACCAAGGACGGCTGGGATCCGAAGCAGCGCATCACCCGTGCGCAACTGGAAAGCCAACCGTTCTTCGAGGACTTCTACACTCAGGTGCCGTATTACAGCTACCCGAATGAGCTGAAGGCCAAGGTCAATCACGCGGTGAAACTGCCGGCCAACAAAAAAGGCCATCACGTGATCGTGCTGATGTGGATCGTCGCCAACACCGGCAACGCTTTCTATCAGGCCTTCGACGTCGACTTCAAATAACGGCGCTGCGTCGCCAAACCCACACGTTCTGAAGGATTAGAACATGTCAAAAATCGATTTCTCTTTAGTGCAAAACGCCGCGAGCGATGCCGCCTCGCTGATGCCGAGCATTGCCGGCAAAAAGATCCTCATGGGCTTCTGGCACAACTGGCCCGCAGGCCCGAGCGATGGTTATCGTCAGGGCCGCTTCGCCAGCCTGTCGCTGGAAGAGGTGCCCAAGGAATACAACGTCGTCGCGGTAGCCTTTATGAAAGGCAGCGGCGTTCCGACCTTCAAGCCGTTCAACGTTTCCGATGCCGAGTTCCGCCGCCAGGTCGGTGTGCTCAACAGCCAAGGGCGCGCCGTGTTGATTTCCCTCGGTGGCGCCGATGCGCACATCGAGTTGCGCAGCGGTCAGGAACAACCGCTGGCCAATGAAATCATCCGTCTGGTGGAAACCTACGGCTTCGACGGCCTGGATATTGATCTTGAACAGAGCGCGATTGATTTCGCGGCCAACAAGACCGTCCTGCCGACCGCACTGAAACTGGTCAAGGATCACTACGCAGGCCAAGGCAAGCACTTCATCATCAGCATGGCCCCGGAGTTTCCATACCTGACCAGCACCGGCAAATACCTGAGCTATCTGCAGGCGCTGGAAGGCTACTACGACTTCATCGCCCCGCAGTTCTACAACCAGGGTGGCGACGGGGTCTGGGTGCCGGAAGCCAACAACGGCGCGGGCGCGTGGATTGCGCAGAACAACGATGCGTTGAAAGAGGATTTCCTTTATTACCTGACTGAAAGCCTGGTGACCGGTACTCGCGGCTTCACCCGCATCGCGGCGGACAAGTTCGTCATTGGCCTGCCGGCCAACAACGATGCGGCTGCCACCGGTTATGTGATCGACAAAACCGTGGTCGGGAATGTCCTCAAGCGTCTGGCGATCAAGGGGCTGCCGATCAAAGGCCTGATGACCTGGTCGGTAAACTGGGACAACGGCACCAGCAAGGATGGCGTGCCGTACAACTGGGAGTTCAGCCGGCGTTATGGGCCGTTGATTCACGGGGTGGGTTCCGTTGAGTCGGGGGTCGATGACAGGCTGTCGCACGTCGCTCGTTAGTTGCAAATAAAGAAGCCCGGTAGCGCTGCCGGGCTTCATTGCTGGTTTGGAATGCGTGCTGGTATGTTTTTATTCGGTTTTAACCAGGACATAAAGATTGTCATTGATCGACATTTTTTCGATTCTGTTTGAAGAGATAAGCTCTTTGAATTCTTTTTCGAGTGTTTTCTTGTCGCAGTATTTTTCATATATAAACGGCCTGTCCAAAGCGTAAATGTAGAGGCGCCATACGTCAAAGCCGTCGATTCTGCTGTTCGAACCGAAATCGAAGTCCACTGATTCTGATGGGAAATGAATGGCGCACCCTACACCGTGCAGTTCATATTGAATTTCATCAGTTATTTCACCGCAGCGTTCGATTTGCTTGCTCCGCCAGAGTCTTAAAATATTCCGAGTGCCGAATTTTTTTGTAGTAACTCCGTGCCATAGTCTACTTTTGAAAGAAAGTCATTTATTAACTCCTCAAGATTTTTATCGTTTGTCTTCATCTTTTTCTGTGATGCTCCAATCGGTCGTGTCCGACATTTTCAGCTGGTTCAATTACTTCTTCAATGGTATTAAAGTTGCATTTGTGTTCTCTGATGTTTTTGATCAGGTTTATAGTGATAGGCGTTGCTGTTTGTTTTGCAGCTGCTGCACGGTGATGCCCATCTAGAATATAGAAGTTGCCCTGATGCTCTGCTACGTCTATGGGGTAGCTGACATCGTAGCCACCTGCTCGCATTTGATCTCTTATTTTTTCGACGCGTTTAGTTGATGTTTTTCCCATAATTGCATGCGCTCGCTTCACTGAATGTGGGTCAACGCCATGAATCAAGTCCGGTAATTGTGGCTCACCCTCATCAACCTTAGCCCCACTAATCCCACCCGGCACCTCACACCCAGGCTTCTTCGGCGGCGGGCAGTTGGAGTTCAACCCCAACGGATCCACCCACCCCGTCGGATTCGGCACGTACTGGTACTGATTCAACCCACCCGCCAACTTGATCGGATCCGGCGTCAGATACCGTCCCAACCTCGGGTCGTAATACCGGTGCCGGTTGTAATGCAGCCCGCTTTCGCCGTCGAAGTACTGCCCCTGAAAACGCAGCGGCTGGTTCAGGTAGTCCTCGCCGGCCAGGGTCAGTGCGGCGACTTTGCCGTAGGCGTCGTATTGCGCGGACCAGACGATGTCGCCGCTGTAGTCAGTGAGTTCCTGCGGGGTGCCGAGGTGGTCGAGTTGGTAGTAGAAGGGGCAGGCTTTTTTCGGGCCTTTGCCGTCGAGCAGTGCCAGCGGGCGGAAGGTGCCGGGTTCGTAGACGTAGCTGCGGTATTCGTGTTCGCTGCTTTCGGCGACGAGGTGGTCGCCTTGCCAGAAGAATTCGGTGATCTCGCCGTTGACGGTTTTGCGGATACGCCGGCCGAAGGCGTCGTATTGGTAACTGGCGGTCTGGCCGTCGGGGCGGGTCAGGCCGATCAGGCGGTGCTGGCAGTCGTAGCGGTATTCAGTGACGAGTGTCTGTGCGCGGCCGCGACGTTCGCGGATCAGGTTGCCGAAGGCGTCGTAGTCGTAATGACGATCGCCTTGCATCAGCAAGCGATTGCCCTGGATCTGGCTGGGGCCGGGGCGGTCCTGCATCAGCAGGTTGCCGGCCGGGTCGTGGGCGAAGGATTCCGGCAGCTCGTCGCGTGAGTGACGGACGCGGATCAGCCGGTCGAGGGCGTCGTAGCCGTAGGTGCGCTGGCCGTGGCGGCTGTCGGCGATGTGCGCGAGATTGCCGTTGGCGCTGTAGGCATAATCGCGGCGGTACAACGCATCGCGCTGATGGCCTACGGCGTGGGCGAGTAATCGTCCCTGATCATCGTAGGAGTATTCGCTGAGCAGCAGACCTTGTTGGCGTTGCAGTTCGCGACCGGACTGGTAGACATGGCGGGTCAGCGGCGTGCCGTTGAGGTCAATCCCGTTCAGCGCGCCGCCCTTGGCGTGGCGGTAGTCGAGCACGCTGCTGTCCGGCAGGCGCATGCGCTTGAGCTGGCCGCAGGCGTCGTAGCGGTAACGCAGGGTGCCCCAGCCCTGATGCTCGGTGATCAGCCGGTCCTGACGGTCGTACTCGAAGGCCAGCGGGTGTTGCTGGCCGTCGTCGACACTGATCAAACGACCGAGTCGGTCGTACTGGTAACTGACCTTGATCCCGTCCGGCAGGGTTTTGACCAGCAAACGCCCGGCGGTATCGCGTTCATAAGCGGTGAGCAAACAAGAGCCGTCATCACCGAACTCGGTCTTCTCCAGCAGATGCCCGTTGAGGTCGTAGGCATACGCGGTGCGCTGACCATCAAAACCGACTTCCTGACGAATCAGCCCGGTCGGCGTGTAATCCAAGCGATACTTTTCCCCGGACTCGTTTTCGATCTCGGTGAGCAACAGTTGCGCATGGTCGTAGCGGTACTGCACCCGCGTGCCGTCGGGGTTGATTCGCCGCGAGACCAGATGCAGGTCATCGTCGTATTCGTAGCGGGTGATACGCCCGAGTTCATCGCGCTCGGCAGTGACCTGGCCGTAGGCGCCGTAGCTGTAGGCGCGGGTGCTGCCGCCAGGAAATGTCGTCTGAATCAGTCGGCCAACGGCGTCCCAGTGCTGACGGGTGACTGCACCGTGTTCGTCCGCAGTCGTGGTCCGTCGCCCCAGCGCGTCGTAGGAAAAACGCCGTACGCCACCGTCGGGCAAGGTCTCTTCGGTCAACTGGCCGAGGCTATTCCAGACCAAGCGATGCCGGCTGCTGTCCGGGTAGCGGATCGACAGCAATTGCCCCCGGGTGTCGTAGTAGTAATGGGTGACCTGACCGTCGGGGTCGACCGCTTCGGTGACATTGCCCTCGGCATTGCGCCGGTAGATCCACACCGCCTCGCCACGCGAACGCCGATGCAGGAAACCGTTGCGATACTCGTAGGACGTAGGCGCCTCATCCGGTGGAATCAGCGCGATGAGCCGTCCGACTTCGTCGTAGCGGTATTCGGTGACAGCGCCCAAGGCATCCTGCTCGGCGATCAAGCGCCCGGCATCGTCATAGGCCTTGAGCTGCTCGCCACCATCCGCCGAGACTTGACGCACTAGTCGCGCACGCTCGTCGTGAACGTAGGTCTCTTCGGTGCCATCGACGTAATGCACCGCGACACTGCCGTCATCGTTCCAGACGTAGCGCGTGTCCATCTGCGAGAACGACGCCCAGTGACGCACGCAGCGCGCCGATTTCCCTGAGCGCTCCCACTCCCAGAAGAAGCTCGCGCCGCCGGCCAGTTGCCGCTGCAGAATCACGTGAGCGTCGTCGTAGTCGTAACGCTCGCTGTCACCGACGGCATTGGTCGCTTCGATCAGGTGCTGATAGGCGTCGTAGCGGTAGCTGACCAGCGCTTGTTCAGTGCTCCAGGCACCGTCGCGAAACACCTGGTAATCGACCCCGACCAACTGCGCCTGCTCATAGCGCAACAGCAGCGAACGCCCGGCCCCGTTGTCCAGGCGCTGCACCCGGTCAGAGCGATCGCGTTGCACCGTCAGACGGTTGCCATAGGCATCGCTGATCGCCGTCAGCCGTCCTGCACGAAAGTGATAAAAGCGCGCCGTGTCCCCGGCCAGCGCGAGGATCAGCTCTTCCGGCTCATCGCCCAGAAAAATCGCCGCCCGCGACAAACTGTTGTGAATCGCCGGCCGCTCAACGCTCGGCAGCGGGAAACGGGTGCGACGGTTTTCGTGATCGACCCAAACAACCTCGTCGCCGGCAAACTCCAGCCGATGCGCCAGCGAATGACTCCAGCCAAACCCCAACCCAACATCGATTTCGGCGGCGCTGGAGCGATACAGGCGGGCGAACTCAAACGGCAACACGCCATCGAGCACCGCATCGCTCAAGGTCAACAGTTCTTCGCCGGTGACCATCGACACCGGGCAGCCGTTGGTGCAGGTGCGCGGCACACAATCGGCGCTGTCGCCGTTGGGGTTTTTCGCCTGATCCGGCGAATCGTCGTGAGGCTCATGCCGTTCCAACCGGCTCGAAGCACCAGACTTGTCCCGCACAACAGGCGCCGGATTCGGCACCGTCAACACCACAGAATCGGCCTGACGAATGTTCAGCGGTATCGACGGTGTCGGTTTCAACTCAACGTCACGCACATTGAGCATCAGCGGCTTCAAAACGCTGGCATGCCGCGTCAAATCCGCCGAGGACGTCAGTTCGGCCAAGCGCAACGCCGAGGCCGCCAGCCACTCCCGCGCGCGCGGCGACTTGATCTTCGCCAGCACCTTGCTGCTCAAACGCAGCGGCACGCCCATGCCACCCGACACGCCCATCAACAGGAAGCTGATCAGCAATTCGACCCGCACCTCGGCCACCACTTCAGCCAGATACTGCGGCGGCAGCATCTTCAGCCAACTGGTAAACGCGGCCAGCTGAATGAACAGCAGCGGCTCGTCACTGAGGATCAACAGACCGTTGGCAATGGCGTCGCTGGAGGCATTCAATAACGCCTCAAGCTCGGCCTCGCTGAGGTATTCCAGCAACTTTTCACTGTTGGCCTGCAAGTCGGCGAGCAGGGCGAATACCTGGTGGATGTCATCCCAAACACCATTCAGGGCTTTCTCGAATCCACGCCAGTCGGCCTGTTGCAACTGACCGTAACGCTCAAGAAATCCGGCGCTGGAAAATTCCTTCCACTGCGGCTGAAATTCACTCCATTCCCCGCGCAACCAGCCCTCCAGGCCATCGATGATGCCCTGATAGGAGGCGTACAACGTCTGCACATGGTCCGTGGACACATCGGGAAAGAAGGTGATGCGATAACGCTGGCCCCGATCGCAGTCGGTCACTTGCAGAATGCCGCTGGGGCCGATGGTGTAATGCAGCGGCTCACCGAAAGTCAGCACGCCGCCGACATCGGCAAGCACCGGTTCGAGGGTTACCGGGGTGTTGCCAATCGGCACAAACCGCGCGGCCTCGAACATGTGTACCAGCGTCAGCGACCCGCTGGCCGAGCACATGACCACCGATGAACTGAGCGGTTGGCGCGACTTGATCGGCGCGCTGAGGCGCACGTCGTTGCCGACCGTAAAAATTTGCTCGACATCCAGCGCGGTGCCTGTCCAGAACTGCTCGGCCCAGGCCTCGTAGTTGTTCAGGCACAGGCGGAATTCGCGGATCAGGTGTTCGAAGTCCGGCTCATCGGGATTCAGGGCGGCAACAACGAGCAGGCCGATGCTGTTGTTCAGGGCCAGAAGCCGATCGGTTGGAAGCATTCGCAGTCTCTCGCGCACGTCAAAAAGGTGCGGGGACTTTGCGGGGGATCAATCAGGAAAGAAGTCGGGCGAGTAGGCGTTATCTGTAGGATGTTTCGACATGATTTGTAGGGCGGTATAGGGTTTCGTATTCTCGTTCACAACTAAGGGCCTTTACCTACCCGGAAGCCTTCAATGACAAAAGGATCAAGCGTCATGTCCAACACAGCCGAGCGGGTCAGCATCGTCGACACTCAGGTGTTGTCCCACGACTGGTACCTGCTGAAGAAAATCACCTTCGACTATCACCGCAACAACGGTGAGTGGCAGCGTCAGACCCGTGAGGTCTACGACCGTGGTAACGGCGCAGCGATTCTGCTGTTCAACCGTGAAAAACGCACGGTGGTGCTGACCCGGCAGTTCCGCCTGCCGGTGTTCGTCAATGGCCATGATGGCTTGCTGATCGAGGTGGCGGCCGGGTTGCTCGAAGGCGCGGCACCGGAGCAGCGTATCCGCGACGAAGCCGAGGAAGAGACCGGTTATCGCGTGCACGATGTGAAGAAGGTGTTCGAGGCTTACATGAGTCCGGGTTCAGTGACCGAGAAGCTGCACTTTTTCATTGCCGAATACGATTCGGCATCGAAGGTTGGCGAGGGTGGTGGACTGGAAGAAGAGACCGAAGAGCTGGAAGTGCTGGAGTGGGGGTTCGACGAGGCGTTGGCAGCGTTTCAGCGCGGTGAGATCTGCGACGCCAAGACCATCATGCTGTTGCAGTATGGGGCGATGAATAATCTGTTCGGCGCTTGATTCAGAACAGCTCGCCGGTTTTGCCAATTTGCGACCACTGCCCACCCTCCAGGCTCAGCAAGTGCTCTTTCGCCTCAAGCCCACCGGCAAACCCGGTCAGCTTCCCCGACGCGCCGATCACCCGATGACACGGCGCGACAATGGAGATCGGGTTGCGTCCGTTCGCTGCGCCCACTGCCCGTACAGCGCTGGGATTGCCAATCTGTCTGGCAATCTGGCTGTAGGTGCGCGTCTGGCCAAAAGGAATGGTCAGCAGCGCCGCCCAGACCTTTTTCTGAAAATCGGTGCCAGCGAAATCCAGTTCCAGATCAAAACAGTCACGCGCCCCGGAAAAATATTCTTCAAGTTGTCGAGCCGTTCGAATCAGGATCGGATTGTCGTGTGCCTCGCTCATCGGCCCGAGGCGCACGCGGTTCGGTTTATCGTTTTCCCAGAGGATGGCCGCCAGTCGTGAGCCGTTCGCGACCAGCTTCAGCTCGCCGACGGGCGAGGGCAGGGTGATGAACGTATAAGACATGACGACAGACTCCGGAGCAGGGTGGCAACAGCGCCCAGCATACTGCCTGATCGGGGAGGCGCAATACGCAAAGCCGACCATACTGCTTGGTGCTCTTGCAGCGTATCCCTCTCTGTTCTGCACAGACCCTGAAAACAAAAAAGAGATCGACTCATGAAGTACGAACCTTTGGCCAAATCGCTGATAGCGACCTCACTGGCACTCAGCTGTCTCATGGCTCACGCGGCGTCGGTGGCACCGGTTGCCGCAGAAAACGGCATGGTGGTCACCGCGCAACATCTGGCCACCCATGTTGGCGTCGACGTATTGAAAAGTGGCGGTAATGCCGTCGATGCGGCGGTCGCCGTGGGTTACGCGCTGGCGGTGGTCTATCCCGCAGCAGGCAACCTGGGCGGAGGCGGCTTCATGACCATTCAACTGGCAGACGGGCGCAAGACCTTCCTCGATTTTCGTGAGAAAGCACCACTGGCGGCCACTGCCAACATGTACCTCGACAAGGAAGGCAACGTCATTCCCGACTTGAGTACCCGTGGCCACCTGGCGGTGGGCGTGCCGGGCACCGTGTCCGGCATGGAGCTGGCGCTGAGCAAATACGGGACCAAACCGCGCAAGGAAATGATTGCGCCGGCGATCAAACTGGCGGAAGACGGTTTTGCGCTGGAGCAGGGTGACGTCGAGTTGCTGGAGTACGCCACCGACGTGTTCAAGAAGGACATGCGCGACTCCGGTTCGATCTTCCTGCATAACGGCGAGCCGATGCAGGTCGGGCAGAAACTGGTGCAGAAGGATCTCGGCAAAACCCTGCGGACCATTTCCGAAAAAGGCGCCGACGGCTTCTATAAAGGCTGGGTTGCCGACGCCATCGTCACCTCCAGCCAGGCCAACAAAGGCATCATCACCCAGGCTGACCTCGATAAATACAAGACCCGCGAACTGGCTCCGGTGGAATGCGACTACCGTGGTTATCACGTGGTCTCGGCGCCGCCGCCAAGCTCTGGCGGGGTAGTGATCTGCCAGATCATGAACATCCTCGAAGGCTATCCGATGAAGGATCTGGGCTTCCATTCGGCCCAAGGCATGCACTATCAGATCGAAGCCATGCGCCACGCCTATGTTGATCGCAACAGCTACCTGGGCGATCCGGATTTCGTCAAAAACCCGATCGAGCATCTGCTGGACAAGAACTACGCGACCAAACTGCGCGACGCCATCCAGCCGCAAAAGGCCGGCGTGTCGGCCGAACTCAAACCCGGCGTAGCCCCCCATGAGGGCAGCAACACCACTCACTACTCGATCGTCGACAAGTGGGGCAATGCGGTGTCGGTCACTTACACCCTCAATGACTGGTTCGGCGCGGGCGTGATGGCGAGCAAGACCGGGGTGATCCTCAACGATGAAATGGACGACTTCACCTCCAAGGTCGGCGTGCCGAACATGTACGGCTTGGTGCAGGGCGAAGCCAATGCGATTGCTCCGGGCAAGGCACCGCTGTCGTCGATGAGCCCGACCATTGTCACCAAGGATGGCAAAGTGGTGATGGTGGTCGGTACACCGGGCGGCAGCCGTATTATCACGGCGACTTTGCTGACCATGCTCAATGTCATCGACTACGGCATGGGCCTGCAGGAAGCGGTCGATGCGCCACGTTTCCACCAGCAGTGGATGCCGGAGGAAACCAACCTCGAAGACTTCGCCGCCAGCCCCGACACGAAGAAGCTCCTTGAGAGCTGGGGTCACAAGTTTGCCGGCCCGCAGGACGCCAACCACATCGCCGCGATTCTGGTGGGTGCACCTTCGCTGGGCGGTAAGCCGGTCGGCAAAAACCGTTTCTACGGCGCCAACGATCCACGCCGCAACACGGGCTTGTCACTGGGTTACTGAGGAGCGTAAAAAGGAGGCGGGCTCAGGTCCGCCCCTGTCTCAAGGACTGATCAAGGAAGGCTCATCATGACCACCGCATTACTGATCATCGACGTCCAGCGCGCCCTCTGCTCGGGCGAATATCAGTGCTACGACATTCAGCGCGTGCTCGACACCATCAACGGTCTCAGTGCTCGCGCACGCAAGGCTGGCGTGCCCGTGGTGCTGATCCAGCATGAAGAAAAGGACAGCCCGTTGGCCCATGGTGCCGAAGGCTGGCAACTGGCCGAAGGGCTTGAGACATCGCCTAAAGACCTGCGCGTACGCAAGACCACCCGGGACTCGTTTTACCAGACTGACCTGGGTAAATTTTTGCCAAGTGAAGACTTCGAACGACTGGTTATTTGCGGTCTGCAGACCGATTACTGTGTCAATGCGACCGTACGCCGGGCCCATGAGCTGGGTTATGACGTAGTGCTTGCCGCCGACGCGCATTCCACCGTCGACAACGGCAATATGAGCGCCGAAGACATCATCGCCGAGCACAACAAGGATCTAGCGAATCTGACTGGCTCGGTGGCGCGTATCGACGTCAAACCCGCAGCCGACATTACGTTCTGACTATCCACACAAAACCTGTAGGAGTGAGCCTGCTCGCGATAGCGGTGTGGCATTTGATGCAACATCGTCTGACCGAACGCTATCGCGAGCAGGCTCACTCCTACAGTGATTGCGAAATCCTGATTGCTATGTACATCAGGGATTTCCGCTGGCAGCACTGGCATACTGCGCGCCGTCCGAAGAATGGAATCTCTCGATGTTCGCTATCTCCCGGCGTCATGCCTTGGCGCTGATGTGCCTTGCGTTTGCCTCTATCACCCACGCCAGCAGTTTTGATTGCACCAGTGCCGCCAGCAAAACTGAAAAAGCCATATGTGGCGACCCGCAGATTTCGCTGCTCGATGAGAAGCTGGGCAAGCTCTGGCACTCGACATCGGCTGATGTCCCCGATGCCAAAGCCCTCAAGGCAGACCAGCGGCAGTGGCTGAAAAACCGCAACGCCTGTGGCGATCAGACAGCCTGTTTGCGTCGGCAGTATTTAATGCGCCTGACCGAACTTGAACACGCCACCCAGCCCTTCAGTTGGGATGCGACCTGGCAGCTCATTCCGCCAGGGACCTCAACCTCGGCGACAGTCATAACCCAGCGCCGCGATCCCACGCACATCAGCATCGACATCACGGCGGCTGAGGGCGCCAACTCCGGTGATCTGGATGGCGTTGCCACACTCAAGGACGGTAAAGCCGTTTACTCGGAAGACCAGTGCACCCTGTTGTTCACCCCCATCAATGGTGTGCTGGATATTTCTATCGTCGGTGCAGGCGGATATTGCAGTGCCGGGTTGGGCGTCTACTACACCGGTCGTTTTGTCGCTTCGCAGCAACCGCTGACGCTGGATTACGACATGCTCAGCCTGGGCCTGGCGCAAACACCGGAAGAAAACCAGGCACTGCACACGTTGCTCAAGACTGATTATCAGACGCTGGTGGAAAAGTCCGGCTCGTTGATGACCGCTGAACCTTCCGCTGATGTGCCGGGTAGTCAGGTCTGGGAGATGTGGATGCGCGGCCTGGGTGGCTCCGGCATCGTGATGCGGTCAGCCGATGGCCATTTCTGGGTCTTGTTGGTTACCGATGACAACACCGGTCACTCGCGCCTGCGCTATTACACCGACGTTGCGAAATGGAAAAAACGCCTACCCGGCGCCTTGCACGACTGGAACGAGCGCATGAAAGATCATCTGGAACTCCCCGTAGACTTCATGCCCTGATCTGCGCAGCATTGCGCCATCACGTCGCAAACAACACCCCACGAATCTCGCCCACCCGCGGCGCTACGACCACGCCCTCCAGCACCATGCGCGTGATCGTCTGTGCCGCCGTTTGATAATCCTCATCCGGCGGCACTTCGCGCCCCATGATCCGGCCCATCTGCCAGCCGATATTGGTGTACGTGCGCGTCGCCGACCATATGAACAGCATCAAATGCTCCGGATCCACCGACGCGAGCAAACCGCGCTCGATCCAGCTGCGCAGACATTCAACGTTGCGCCGCGCTTCGGCCTGCAACAGATCGCGGCACTCATCCGGCAACTGGCGACCGCCCAATAGCAACTCGCCACTGAAGACCTTGGCAATCGCCGGATGTTCGCGGGCGATGCGAATGCGTGCGGCCACGTAGGCGCGCAGTCCCGTCAGCGGATCATCACTTTCACGCAGCACCGCCGAGGCTTCCAGCAGCGGCTCGACAAACCCCAGCAGCACTTTGCTGTAGAGGTTTTCCTTGCTCTGGAAGTAGTAATACAGATTGGCTTTGGGCACCCCGGCACGCGCCGCGATATCGCGGGTCTGGGTGGCGTTGAAGCCGTTGGCGGCGAATTCCTCGCTGGCAGCGGCGAGGATCAACTGCTCGTTGCGTACGCGGATGGCACTCATGGCAATAAAGGTTGGCTGGACGGCATGGAAAGATTCTGGCGATTTCGGTTTCGCAATATACAAAACTATATAGCGATGAGGCCAGCACACTCGAAGGGCGGCGCTATGCTGTTTCGATCATTGACTGGAAACGGAGCTGGCACATGACCCTTCAGGCACTGCGGGCCGACGCGACACACCTGGATGCGGTGGCGCAGTTGTTCGACGCTTACCGAGTCTTTTACCAGCAGCCGTCGAACCTCGAGCAATCACGAACCTTCATCGCCGCGCGCATGGCCGACGATGAATCCGCGATTTTTCTGGTTCAGGATGAAAAGGGCGAGGCGCTGGGTTTCGTGCAGTTGTATCCGACGTTCTCGTCCATCGATGCCCACCGCACCTGGCTGCTCAGCGACCTGTTCACCACGCCCGCCGCCCGTGGGCGTGGGGTTGGCCGCTTGTTGATGAACACGGCGCGTGACTTTGCCTTGGCGACCGGTGCCAAAGGCCTGGTACTGGAAACCGCTACCGACAACTTCACTGCGCAGGGGCTGTATGAATCATTGGGTTATGTCCGCGATACGGGTTACTACACCTATTTGCTCGACTTGCGTCAGGGCTGAACGGCCGCCATCAGCATTAGCTCGATCTGCGCCAATTCCCAGGTACTGAGCAAACTCACCGGATCGGTGCCGTAACGCTGCCAGCTCTCCAGCGCACCTTCTTGCCCATCGTCGCTGCGGGCAAATTCACAGTGGTGTAACCGCCCACCTTCAACATCCAGCCGCAACTGCCAGCCTTCGATATCGACCGTGACCAGCCCGGCCTTGGTAGGCCGCTCGCAGATTTTCAAAGCGAGCACGCCCAACGCCGCTTCACGCAAACGCTGACACACCTCGCGGGCGCTCAGAAATGCAGACATGTCGAACTCAATGACCAGATGAGCGGGCCAGCATAAAGCCCGAGTCGACAAGTGTCAGCGTTCACTGGCCCGATCCGCGACAATTCCGTAACATCCGCAACCCTCTTTTTCCCGAACACCTGCAGCCGCGCTCGGTGGCTGCTCGATAGGTAAGCCATGAAACCGATTCGTCTGCGCGCCGATGTCCTGGCCGGACTCACCACCTCGTTTGCCCTGTTGCCCGAATGCATTGCGTTCGCACTGGTGGCGCACCTCAATCCGCTGATGGGCCTGTATGGCGCGTTCATCATTTGCACGCTGACGGCGTTGTTCGGCGGCCGGCCGGGCATGGTCTCCGGCGCGGCCGGTTCGATGGCCGTGGTCATCGTTGCGCTGGTGGTGCAGCACGGTGTGCAGTATTTGCTGGCGACGGTGTTGCTTGGCGGTTTGATCATGATGGCGTTCGGTTTGCTGCGCCTGGGCAAACTGGTGCGCATGGTGCCGCACCCGGTGATGCTCGGCTTCGTCAACGGCCTGGCGATCATCATTGCGCTGGCGCAACTGGAACATTTCAAGAACGGTGAGGACTGGCTCAGCGGTACGCCGTTGTACCTGATGGCCGGGCTGGTGGCGCTGACCATGGCCATCGTCTATATCCTGCCGCGTCTGACGAAAGCGGTGCCGCCGGCACTGGTGGCGATCCTCGGCGTCGGTCTGCTGGTCTATCTGTTCGGTCTGCCGACCCGCACCCTCGGCGACATGGCGCACATTGCCGGCGGCTTGCCGACGTTCGCTTTGCCGGACATCCCGTGGAATCTTGAAACCCTGCGCATCATCGCGCCTTACGCGATTCTGATGGCGCTGGTCGGTCTGCTGGAAACCCTGCTGACGTTGAACCTGACCGACGAAATCACCGAAACCCGTGGCTACCCGGATCGCGAGTGCGTGGCGCTCGGTGCGGCCAATATGGTCTCGGGCGCATTCGGTGGCATGGGCGGTTGCGCGATGATCGGCCAGACCGTGATCAATCTCAGCTCCGGTGGGCGCGGGCGCTTGTCTGGCGTGGTCGCTGGGGTGCTGATTCTGTTGTTCATTCTGTTTCTGTCGCCGCTGATCGAGCGTATTCCGCTGGCGGCGCTGGTGGGTGTGATGTTTGTGGTGTCGCAGCAGACTTTTGCCTGGGCGTCGTTGCGGGTGGTGAACAAAGTGCCGCTCAATGATGTGCTGGTGATCATTGCTGTGACTACCATCACTGTGTTCACTGATCTGGCCACCGCGGTGTTGTGCGGCATCATCATCGCTGCGCTCAACTTTGCCTGGCAGCAGGCGCGTGAGTTGTATGCCGATGAGCATCTGGAGGCTGACGGCAGCAAGCTTTATCGTTTGCATGGCACGTTGTTTTTTGCTTCGACTACGCCGTTTCTCAATCAGTTTGATCCGGCTAATGATCCGGCCCGGGTGACTTTGGATTGTCGGCATTTGAGTTTTGTTGATTATTCGGCGATTGCGGCTTTGAGGACTCTGCGCGAGCGCTATGCCAAAGCGGGTAAGCATTTGCAGGTGTTTCATTTGTCTGAGCGGTGCAAGAAATTGTTGAAGCGGGCGGGTGAGGTGCATCACTGATTGTCTGGCTGACTGGGTATATATCCGTTGCTGCGGGTGTTGCTGATTAGGGTTCCGCCCTTACGGCGGGTCACTTTTTCCAGACGCCGAAAAAGTAACCAAAAAGGCTTGCTCTTACGTGCGGCCCGCTCGCTGGGGCTCGGGGTTCCTTTGCTCCGGGCTCCATCCGGGCGCATCGCCTACGGTTTGCTTCGCTGCACCTCCTCTCGATGTGTTTGGCTGCGCCAAACGGTCGCTGCGCTCCCACGCCCGGATGAATCCCTCCACTCAGCCTTCCGACGTCGCTCGTGGATCAAGATCAAGATCAAGAGCGGCAGCCGAGCTAACGCTCATCCTGTTGAGTGGTTAGAAGCGATGCGGTGCGAGGTGGGAAGTGCTTTTTTTCTGTGGGAGCGAGCTTGCTCGCGAAGGCGGCCTGGCAGCCGACCAATTTTCTATCGGATGTACTCAGTCCCAATGTAGGAGCGAGCCTGCTCGCGATGGCGTCGGGTCGGTCAAAGATGCTTTGAATGACACGCCGCTAGCGCTTGCAGATTCGCTCCCACTGGTGTTGTTGTGTGGCCAGACTTCAGATGGCCGGGAAGTCGATATCGGTCAGTGCCGCGTTGTTCAGGTAGTTGGTCAGGCTCTGCACGGCCACCAGTGCAATCACTTCAATGATCTTCACGTCGTCGATGCCGGCAGTGCGGGCGGCGGCGATCTGTTCATCAGTCAAATGGCCGCGGCTTTCGGTCAGCTGACGGGCGAGGGTGGCGTAGGCGTTGAGTTCGCCCTGGCGTGCGGCGACGATGTCCTGCGCCGAGAGCCCGGCTTTGCCGGCAAACAAGGTGTGTGCCGCCAGGCAGTAGTCGCAACCGTTGACCTGTGAGGTGGCGAGGTACACGGCTTCTTTTTCCTGGGCGTTCAGCGAGGTCTTGCCGAGGATGGCCGAGGCTTGCACGTAGGTTTCGAGGGCCACCGGTGCTTTGGCCAGGGTGGTGAAGACGTTGGGCAGGAAACCGATTTTCTTCTTCACGCCTTCCAGCACAGGGCGGCTGGCGTCGGCGGCGGTTTCGAGGCTGATAGCGTGGATGCGGCTCATGGTGATTCTCCGAAAGTCCGGTGCGAAGTGCGCCGGGGATGGAGGTCATGTTATTGAGCCGGGCTGGTGGGTTGGCGGCAAATCGTCGAGGATATGCGGCAGATCGTCCAGATATGCCCTCGGAGTCGTCCATGGATCGCCTTTCAACATTGCTCAGCCATTTCGGCGTGAATGCCGGTACGTTCCACAGCGGCGCGTTTTGCGGCGTCAGCGTTCATGACAACGAGCCGGTGGGGCATGTGCATCTTTTGCAGGCCGGTGAATTGCTGCTCAAACCGGGCAACGAGCGTGAGATTCGTCTGAGCGAACCGTCGCTGATCTTCTTCCCCCGACCCTTTACCCATCGCATGTTTGCCGATGAAGCCATGGACACCCGATTGGTCTGCGCCACGTTGACGTTTGATGGCGGCTCCGGCAATGCCCTGGCGGCGGCGCTGCCGGATTATCTGGTGCTGAAACTGACGGACATCCCGGAACTGGGCAACACCGTGGAATGGCTGTTCAAGGAAGCGTTCGAAGGTCATTGCGGGCGGGTGGCGGTGATGGATCGCCTGTTCGAACTGCTGGTGATTCTGTTGCTGCGGCACTTGATCAGCAGTCGGGAGCAACAACCGGGGATGATCGCCGGTCTGGCCGATCCACGCCTGTCCCGTGCCTTGAACCTGATGCACGAGCAACCGCAAAACCTTGGAGCGTGGCGGATCTGGCCGCTGTCGCCAACCTGTCCCGCGCCGGGTTTGCCGAGCAGTTTCGCCGGGTTGTCGGGCAAACGCCGGCCGATTACCTGCTGAGCTGGCGCGTCAGTCTGGCGCAGAAACGCCTGCGCGAAGGCAGACCGATTGCGCTGATTGCCGAAGAGGTCGGTTACGAAAGTCCTTCGGCGCTGGCCCGGGCGTTTCGGCGCAAGACCGGGCTCAGCCCACGCGAGTGGAAGGCGGGTGCCTGAGGATCATTTGGCGAATTTCTTCGCCCCGGCGACACACAGGATCACGCCAAACGTCACGGCGAGCATGCCGAGGCTGACCTGTTCATGCAGCAGCGTCGCCGCCAGCGCCAGACCGAAAAACGGCTGCAGTAATTGCAGCTGACCGACCGCGGCAATCCCGCCCTGAGCCAGACCGCGATACCAGAACACAAAACCGATCAGCATGCTGAACAGCGACACGTAGCCCAGACATAGCCACGCCGACAGACTGATTGTGTTGAACGAGGCGGGCGCCAGCCACACACTCAACACCGCCATGAGTGGCAGCGAAAGCACCAGCGCCCAGCAAATCACCTGCCAGCCGCCGAGAGTGCGCGACAACTTCGCGCCTTCGGCATAACCGAGACCACAGGCCAGAATCGCCGCGAGCATCAGCAGATCGCCAGTGGGCGAGGCAGTCAGACCTTGTGCCAGCGCGAAGCCGACCACCAGCGCGCTGCCGAGCATCGAGAAAATCCAGAACACCGGTCGCGGCCGCTCACCGCCGCGCAGCACAGCAAAAATCGCTGTGGCCAGTGGCAGCAAGCCGACAAACACAATCGAATGCGCCGACGTCACATGTTGCAACGCCAGTGCGGTCAACAGTGGAAAGCCAAGCACCACGCCCATCGCTACAATCAACAGCGACAACCACTGATTGCGCGCCGGGCGCCGCTCGCGAAACAGCCACAACAGCGCCACCGCCAACACCCCGGCGATGGCGGCGCGGACCACCGTGAGAAACACCGGATCGAACTCCAGCACCGCCATACGCGTGGCCGGCAGCGAACCGCTGAAGATCACCACGCCGATAAAACCGTTGATCCAGCCACTGGTTTTTTCCAGTGCCGGGGTCGTCAGATTCGAAGTCCTTTCCATCACCGTTCACGCTCGGAAGTGGGTTGCATTGCGGTCATGCTAGAACCGAGAATCAGCACAATCAAAGAATTGTCATGGATACATCCGGCATGCCACGTTCGCGCTACAAGACACTGGTTGACGCCTACGCGGCGGACATTCGCTCGGGGATGTTGCCGCCGGGTACACGGTTGCCGACCCACCGGCAACTGGCGGCTCAGGAAGGGTTGGCGCTGGTCACGGCTTCGCGGGTGTACGCGGAGCTGGAGGCCATGGGCCTGATCAGCGGCGAGACCGGGCGCGGCACGTTTGTCCGCGAAACGTCGTTGTCGCCGGGGCAGGGCATCGATCAGAAAGACGTGGCGGTAGGCATGATCGACCTCAATTTCAATTACCCGTCGTTGCCCGGTCAGGCGGATTTGTTGCGCACAGCGCTGCGCCAATTGGCGTTGTCCGGCGATCTGGAGGCGTTGCTGCGTTATCAACCGCACGCCGGGCGCGGCCACGAGCGTGCATCGGTCGCGCGGCACCTGCTGACGCGCGGGGTGAGGGTCGAGGCCGAGCAAGTGCTGATCGTCAACGGTGCCCAGCAAGGCCTGGCCGTCACGCTGATGGCGCTGCTCAAACCCGGCGATGTGATCGCCGCCGACGCGCTGACCTATTCCGGGTTCAAGGTGCTGGCCGAAGCGCTGCATCTGGAAGTCGTAGCCATTGCGCTCGGTGATCAAGGGCCGGATCTCGCCGCGCTGGACAAACTCTGTCGCAGCCGCTCGGTGCGCGCCGTGTACAGCATGCCGACGTTGCACAACCCGTTGGGTTGGGTGATGCCGCTGGCGCAGCGCGAGCAGTTGGTGGCGATTGCCCGGCGTCATGATCTGACAATAATCGAAGACGCGGCCTACGCCTTTTTGGTTGAAAACCCACCGCGTACGCTGATCGATCTGGCGCCGGAGCGCACGGTTTACGTCTCGGGCCTGTCGAAAAACATCGCCACAGGCCTGCGTGTCGGTTTCATCGCCGCCCCGACCGACGTGGTGCCAGCACTGGAACGCATCATCCGCGCCACGACCTGGAACACCCCAGGCGTCATGACTGCCATCGCCTGTGGCTGGCTCGACGACGGCACGGTGACGGTGCTTGAGGAACAGAAGCGCAACGACGCCAAGGTGCGGCAGGCACTGGCCACCGAAGTGTTGAAAGGACTGCCAAGCATTGGCCATCCGGCGTCGTATTTCCTGTGGCTACCGCTGCCGGAAGACGTGCGCGCCGATCAGATTGTCGTCGAGCTGATGCACGAGCAGATTTCCGTCACCACGGCTGAACCGTTTTCGGTGGCGGGTCATGTGCCGCATGCGATTCGCCTGGCGTTGGGCTCGGTAGAGATGGACGTGTTGCGTCAGGCGTTGAGCAAAGTCAGAAAGATCATTGGCGCTTACCTGTAAAAACATAATGCTACCCTTGCGTCGCCCGATGCAGACCGATCCGGAACCCTCGATGAAAAACACCGCTGCACTGTCACTCGCCCTGATGCTCGCCACTGGCCTGTCCAGTACGTTCACCCTCGCCGCAGGCGACCCCGAAGCCGGCGCGAAAATCTTTCCGCGTCTGTGCGGCGGCTGCCATCAGGTCGGCGAATCGGCCCGCCCCGGATTCGGTCCGCAACTCAATGGCATCATCGGTCGGCCCGCCGGTACGTCAGCGAATTACGTGTATTCAGAGGCGATGAAGAACTCGGGAGTGACCTGGGATCGCGAAACGCTGATCGCCTATCTGAAGGATCCGAAAGGCGTGGTGCCGGGTACGCGGATGATTTTCTGGGGCTTGAGCGACGAAGAAAAACTCGACAATTTGCTGGCGTACCTCCAGACCTTCACGCAATAACGGCAGCTCCTACAGGGCGTGCGTGTTTTTGAGGTGCAGCGATGTCGGTTGATGCTCTCTGTGGCAACCCCCTCCATCACGCTCGATTGATTCCGCCGCCAGGGTCATGACCGTCACCACTACGTCTTCTTCGCGACTCAAGTATTGCGGTGTTCGGGCGATATGCCGGACACCCAAGTCCCTGATTGAAAAATGACATGAAAAAGCTACTCGTCGCTGTTGCTGCCCTCGTTTTGCTGACGGGTTGCGTGACCAAAGATCTCAGCGTTGAAGACCGCCAGCAGATCAAAACCGTGAAAGTGCTGCCGGTGTTTGTTGCCGTCGATAACTTTCAATACACCAGCATGACGCAGGCCTGGGGCGCCGGCCTGGGTGCTGGAGCCGGCGCAGCGGCAGGTATGGCCTCAGGTGCTTCGACTTCTGGCGCCGGTGCGTTAACGGGGGCGGGCTCTGTGGCAGGGACGAAAGCGGCGGACGTGGCCACCGGCGATATCACTCTGGCGATTCGCAACAACATGAAGGCCAATGGCATCGACCTGAGCCAGTTGATCCGGCAAAGCTTCGAAAAACGCGTACAGCAGGAACATCTGTTTACCGTGGTGGGCGAGGGTGAGCGAGCCGATGCCGAGGTCGAAATTCTGGTCTCGCAATGGGGCCTCTGCCTGAAGAACTTCAGCACCGTGTTGTATCCCGTCATCGGTGCCACGGCGCAAATCAAGCGCAACGGCTCAGCGGTATGGCGTAATTTCGACACGATCTCTGTATCCAACGATGCCAACACCATCGCCTATACACCGGAGCAGTACGCCACGGATCCCGAGGCGTTGCGCAAAGCGTTCAGCCATGTGTCCGATCTGGTGGTCAACAAGCTGGTCGATCACTTGAAACAGTAATCGGCACAAGGCGATCGTGTTCGCGGAACGCTGCGGTCGGTCACGGGTCGATAGGGTACTTGTGCGGCATTTCCCTATCGTCCGGCACACCGTTGCACTCAAGGAGCTCACCATGAAATTTCTGCTACTGGCAGCCCCGCTGTTGCTTGTCAGCGCAATCGCCCATGCCGGCATCCCTATGCTCAACGCGACGTGCCCGGGCAAGATCGAAGTGCACGCCGATGAAGGCGGGCCGATCTATATCAATGGCAAGGAAGGCCAGTTGAAGAAATTCAACGAGAACTACTTCGAAGCCAAAGGCGCGGGCGTGACCATTTCCCTGAGCATCAATCCCGACGGTTCGCCTGCGGTGTCGTACACCGGGAAGAACCGGGCCAACGGGATTTGCGAAGTGAAGAAGGGCTGATCACGCCACCTGATTACGACCTGCCGCCTTGGCCTGATACAACTGCTGATCGGCGCGTTTGATCAGTGCGTTGTGGTTGTTATCGGCCGGGTCCGCCAGGCCGATGCCGATGCTGACCGTCACCTGCCCGATCACCGGGAAGTGAGCTTCGGCTACCGCCACGCGGATCTTCTCGGCGACAACTTCCGGGGTGTCGGGTTTGGCGATTTCCGGCAACAGCACAGCGAACTCTTCGCCGCCGTAACGGGCGACGAAGTCCGTGGTGCGCAAACTGCTCTGAATCAACTGCGCCAATTGTTGCAGCACATCATCACCCACTGCGTGGCCGTGGGAATCATTGATGCGCTTGAAGTGATCGGCATCGATCAGCAGCAGGGAGAACGGACGTCCGGTGCGGCGGAACAGCAGTGTGTATTCGGTGAGTTTCTCGTCGAAACGGCGACGGTTGTAAACGCCGGTCAAACTGTCGTGGGTCGCCAGGCTGAGCAATTCGGCATTGGCCTGCGTCAGCGCAGCGGTGCGTTGCGCGACGGTTGCTTCCAGCGAGGCATTGGCCTCTTGCAGCTCGCGCTCTTTGCCGAGCAGCGATTGCGTCATGGCATCAATGGACTGGCCGAGCTGGGCAATTTCCAGCACCGGGTGCTGCAGCGGGAATTGCGCACCGGGCTGTTGGTTTTGCACTTGCCGCGCCGAGCGCGCGAGCTGTTCGATCGGTCGGCTCAGGTACAGCGCCAGGTAGTAAGCCACCAAGCCGAACAGCACCGCCGCGACCACACCCAGGATCAGCAATTTGTACATCAGCAGGCGCGCCGGTTGCAGTGCGGTTTCCAATGGCTGGCGCACGGCAATCGACCATGACAGCACCGTACTCGATGACGTCGGTACGGTGACCACGCTGGTGAGGAATCCGTTGCCCGCCGTCCAGCCTTGCCTTTTGGTGTCAATTGCCAGTTGCTGACCCATCAGCGCTTCCGGGTAGAGCACTTTGCCATCGTGATCGATGATCAACGCTTCGATATCCGGCGTTGAGTTTTTATGCGAAAGCGCCGCCGACTCAACAATGCGGGTCACCCAGCTCCAGTGTGCGTGGGCGCCAAGAACACCAATCACCTGGCCGTCTGCGTTGCGGATCGGTGCGGCGAAATCGATGAAGCGCAGCGGTTCACCGTTCGGCAGGGCCGGCAGCATTTTCGCCAGCAACACCGCCTCATGAGGATCGCCGGTGTACTCGCCGCGCAACCCGGCCTGGAACCAGGGCCGTTGCTGCACCGATTGGCCGACCAGCAAGTCGTTCACCGCCTGATGCACCTTGCCCTCGGCATCGGTGACGCCCATCCACGCATACTCGGTGCGGGCCTGGGTGCGCAGTTGCATCGATTTCAGAATCGCCGGGTTATCCAGATCACCACGCTCCAGATGCGGCGCACGGCTGAGCAGATACACCTCCAACTGGCGTTCGCGCAGTCGTTCACCCAACAACGATGCAGCCGAGCGCGCGGTGTTGAGCAACGCATTGCCGCTGGCCTGCTTCATTTGTTCTGTGGCGATATGGCCGACATAGAAGCCCACGCTCAGCAGCGTCAGCAGGGATAAACCGGCAAACCAAAGGGTGAGGTGGCTACGCAGACTGGCTTTGAGCATGGGCAGTCGAGGTCTGTTTTGGAGTTGTGGCCGCATGGTATGCGCAATGGGCGGTGGGTGGCCAGTCGGGGAATGGATGGCGCCGGACGTGAAAAAGCCCGGCTGATCAGGCCGGGCTTTCATTGTGATTGCGATGAAGCCGCAGAGTTATGCGACGCGGCGTTCGATCAGACGATCAGCGCCACCTTCAGCAACGCGGCGTTCGATCAGGCGATCAGCGCCACCTTCAGCAACGCGGCGTTCGATCAGGCGATCAGCGCCACCTTCAGCAACGCGGCGTTCGATCAGGCGATCAGCGCCACCTTCGGCAACACGGCGTTCGATCAGACGATCAGAACCGCCCTCAGCAACACGGCGTTCGATCAGACGATCAGCGCCACCTTCAGCAACGCGGCGTTCGATCAGGCGATCGGAGCCACCTTCGGCAACGCGGCGTTCGATCAGACGATCAGAACCGCCCTCAGCAACACGACTTTCAATCAACTTGTCCGAGCCGCCTTCTGCGACTTGGGTGTGTGCCGGGGTGGCGGCAAAAGCGTTAATGGCGAAAACCGAGAAAGCGATGCTGAGAAGGGTCTGGCGTTTCATGATCGTGTGCTCCGGGGTGTTGTTGGTTGGTATGGAGCTGATGTTACGCCGTGGAATTTTTATGAGAACTTCATTGCCGTGATGGTGAACATCGACCGCAATGATGGTTCACCAATCCCCCCTGTAGGAGCTGCCGCAGGCTGCGATCTTTTGATCTGGCCGTTTCTCAGCGCGAGTTCGCCGCCCGCACACACAACTCACCGGTCGCCCGTGTCAGGGCCAGTTCATGCAGCGCGTCGTGGGCCAGACCGATGCGCGCCTTGGCCAGCCACACCGGGCAATTCGCATCATGGCGATACGGCGCGAAATCGGCGTATTGCTGCAGCAGGCGGGTTTGCAGCTCATCCAGACGCGGGCGAATCTGTTTAGCCAGGTCGGGGCGCGGGGTGTCCGGCGCAGCGCCGGACGCTTGCCATTGTGCGAGCAAGCCGTACTGCACCAGTTTATTCGCCTCCATTTGCGCGGCGATCAGTTGCGCCACGTCTTCCGCGTCGAGCTGGCGCTCGGTGGCCAGGTTGCGGGCATTGGCAATAACCTGCGCTTCACGCGGGCTGTCCTGAATCGGCTTGCCGCTGTCCCATTTGGTCAGCGCGACGAGGTCGCCGATGTTCAGGCGTTCGTTGAGTGTTTCCAGCAACGGCTTCAACGTTTCGCCAGGCGCGGCGGCGTGAGCGCTGGTGGTGAGCACGGCGAGGAGGGTGGCGGTCAGCAGATGGGCAAAGCGCGGCATGAACAGAGCCTCAATGAGAGAAGTGAAAGTGGGCAGTTGTTTACCACAGCTCTGAACTTGCACCTACAGAAGCGTGTCCGTTACACAGGCGCGGCCACCGGTCATAAACACCGATTTGAAATGTTAATTGCGCCCCGCGTGCAACTCACCGAAGCTATCCTCCATCAGCCCTCCCGCCGTCGAGATGGACCTCTATTCAATGCAAGCCGTCGCCCAACGCCCACTCTGGCACACCTACCTGCTGTTCCTTGCGCCGATGGTGCTGTCGAACTTTCTGCAATCGATGTCGGGCACGGTAAACAGCATCTACATCGGCCAGATGCTCGGCACCCAGGCGTTGGCGGCGGTGTCGGGGATGTTTCCCATCGTGTTCTTCTTTATCGCACTGGTGATCGGCCTCGGCGCGGGCGCCGGTGTGTTGATCGGTCAGGCGTGGGGCGCGCGTGAGCCGCACATGGTCAAGGCGATTGCCGGGGCAACGCTGTTGCTCGGGGTGTTGATCGGTCTGGTGGCGGCGGTGTTGGGCAGCGTGTTCGCGCGGCAGGCGCTGACGGGGCTGGGGACGCCGGCGGATGTGCTTGACGATGCCGTCGCGTATGCCCATGTGATGATGTGGATCTTGCCGTCGCTGCTGGTGTTTGTGTTGTTCACCCAGCTGTTGCGCGGGGTCAGCGATACGCTGTCGCCATTGCTGGCGCTGATGGTCTCGACCTGTGTCGGGCTGGCCCTGACCCCGGCGCTGATTCGCGGCTGGTTCGGCTTGCCGCAATTGGGTATTCAAAGTGCGGCGTACGCCGGGCTGGCCGGTAACCTGGCGGCGATGGCATGGCTGGCGTGGCGCCTGATTCGCAAAGGGCACCCATTGGCGCCGGATCGGGAGTTCTTCGCCGCGCTGCGCCTTGACGGGGCGATTCTCGGCAAGGTCTTGCGCATCGGCCTGCCGACCGGCGTGCAGATGATTGTGCTGTCGCTGTCGGAGCTGGTGATCCTGGCGCTGGTCAACCAGCACGGCTCGCAAGCGACCGCCGCGTATGGTGCGGTGACGCAGATCGTCAACTATGTGCAGTTCCCGGCGTTGTCGATTGCGATCACCGCGTCGATCCTCGGTGCGCAGGCCATCGGCGCCGGGCGGCTGGAGCGCATGGGGCCGATTCTGCGCACCGGGCTGTTGATCAACGTGTGCCTGACCGGCGGCTTGATCGTGCTCGGCTATCTGCTGTCGCACTGGTTGCTGGGGCTGTTCCTGACCGAGGATTCGACCCGGGCAATGGCTGAGCATCTGCTGCACATCATGCTGTGGAGCCTGTTGGTCTTTGGCTTCCAGGCCATCATCGGCGGGATCATGCGCGCCAGCGGCACGGTGTTGGTGCCGGTGGCGATTGCGATCATTTGCGTGGTTGGCGTGCAACTGCCAGCGGCGTACTGGCTGGACGGGCAGTACGGGTTGCAGGGTGTGTGGATGGCGTTTCCGGTGGCCTATCTGGGCATGCTGGTGTTGCAGACGTTGTATTACAAACTGGTCTGGCAGCATCAGAAGATCGAGCGTCTGGTGTAGGCGCTGGCGTAACAGTCGGATGTTTGCTTAATTCAATCGAGGCCCTCGACGGCTAGCCCCGCCCGGAGAATCCCATGTCGATCCGATTGCTGCTGGTTGCCGCGTGTTCGCTGTGCGTCATCTGTACCGCGCAGGCTGTCGAATACACGCGGGTCAACACCACCGCCAGCCAGATCAGTTTTACCTACAACCAGATGGGCTCGCCGATGTACGGCACCTTTGGAAAGTTTGAAGCGACGCTGGACTTCGATACCAACAACCTCGCTAACGCTCGTACCACCTTGCACATCGACCTCAACAGCATCGATGCCGGCAGCGAAGACGCCAACACCGAACTGGTGAAACCGGCGTGGTTCGACACTGAAAAATTCCCGGTCGCGGTTTTCGAGTCCAGCCACTTCACCCAAGTGGCCGAGCACCACTACCTGATTGCCGGCCAGCTCACCCTAAAAGGCATTACCCGTGAAGTGCAGGTGCCGGTGGAATTGAAACCGGACAGTGCCATCGGCATTTTCGACGGTGAACTGGTGCTCAAGCGTGACGAGTTCGGCCTCGGCGCGGGCGAGTGGGCGGACACCGTGGTGTCCAAGGACATCGCCATCAAATTCAAAGTGGTGGCGCCACAGCAGTGACGCCCGCCGTTGCAATCAATAGGCCCGCCAGTGCCCCGGCACCCAGCGCCATTGGTTGCCGCCCCAGCGATAGTGCCCGGCAACCCAGTGATAACCCGGCGCCGGCATCACCGGAACGACTTCGACCAGCGGCGGAGGCCGATGCGGACGGGCGGGCTCGACGACGCAACCGGACAACGTGACGGCCACCAGCGTGGCGGCCAGCAGTGCTTTAACGGTCTTCGACATGGTGGTGTTCTCGCAAGAAGTGATGGTCAGGCTGTCGCGCATTCATCGCACCCAATGCCCCTCGACCCAGAACCAGTTTGGTCCGCGTGCCTGCCAGTGCCCGGGTTTCCAGCGCGCGCCGTACCTCACCGGTTGCCAGTGGCCGGGTATCCACACGTAACCGCGTCCTTGCCAGCGCCAATGACCTTGATCCCAGACATAACCGGGACGTGCGCCGGGCATCACTTCCATGCGCATCGGCGGTGGGGCTTGCTGGACGATCACCACCGGTTGCGCAAACACCGGGGCGCTGCTCAGCGCCGCCAGCGTCAACGGCACCAGCAGCAGGGTTTTTCGCCATTTGGACAGGGAACGCAAAACGCTCATGACAACTCCTCAAGGCCTGCGTCGAAAATTGAACGCAGCTGCAGAATTGGATGCCTGATTTGCGAAAGATCCCGTCTGAGGTGGATGAAATTTTTTTCAGGGAGGGCGGTGCGAGAACGTCAGGATGGCGCCGCAGCAAGACGCCCGGCGCGCGTGAAGATTGTTGCCTGTGAGGCTGGACTCAATAAAACCGGTCTTGTTCTTTCATTGCCTGAATCTGCCAGAACGTCCTGCCCGAGATCAGCAGAAACAGCAGTGCGAGCAACACACCGCCGGTCATGATGTAGAAGCTCGTACGGTAACTCTGCAACTGGCTGGCGATACAGCTTTTATCCGGCATCCACGGCGACACCAGCAGGGTGATGGGGCCGTCGACTTCATATTGGGTATGCTCGACGTAGCGTTCGTCGGCGTGTTGCCCTTCATGGGGCTGGCCTTGGGCATCGGTGTATTGATAGTGAATGACCTTGCCATTGGCGTTCATTGGAATCTTTTCCAGTGCCGTGACGCTGCCGCGGGTTTCCACACCGTTGAAACTCAGCGCCCCATAAAGCATGCCCGACTTGTGCGCCATTGCAGCGAGCAGCAAAACCACGCAGCAAGCAACGGTCAGCATGACGATACGGTTGTAGAGGTGATCCTTGGCAGCTTCGCGCGGGTAGTACATGGCCGATCCCTGGTGGTGACATTTGTAGGAGACCGTTACATCGGCGCTCGGAACAGGAACTTTAGACTTCGAGCGCGTGCGTCACGGTATGATGTCGCGGTTCGTCGACCGCTGCGGCGGTCGGCAACGCTTTTACCGTCGGAGTTCGTCATGCCACGCATCACCCACTACAAATCCCCATGCCCCGAGGCCGTCAACAGCCAGATCCTGCAGATGGTCGTCGACTACCTGACCGACATCAGTGCGGTCGGCCTCGGCCCGAGCAACCTGCTGTACAACGTCTATCAGTACGCGGTCGGTTATGAGGTGCATCTGTATCTGGAAGCGTTGAATGGCGAGAAGGGTATCGACGTGGAGTTGCTGGTGGCCACCGACGAGGATGATCCGGAGCAAGTGATCGGTTTTCTGTTGTACCTGCCGGTGCAGGGCGACTGGGAAGCCTGCAGCGTGGCCTACATGGCGGTGCGCGAAGGGCATCGGCGCCAGGGCGTGGCGCGGGCGATGATCGGTGAGATGGTCGGGCGTTATCCCCATGCGGAGCTGGCCTGCACGATCGGCAAAGTCCCGTACTTCGAAGCGTTGGGCTTTGAGGTGATTGGCCAGCGTGAAACCCAGGTGTTGATGAGCACCCGGCGTTACCGCAGCAATGGCTTGCGCGGGTTTATCGACACCACGCCGATTTACCGCTCGCTGGAAGTACAGCAGATCCACACGTACCTGCTGCAGAAAAATGGCAAACGGGCGATGCTCGATGCCGAGAAACAGCGCGACCGGCACCTCGATCAGACCACTCGCCATGTCGAGGAGTTTGTCCGCCAGCGCCTGACCGTGCACTGACCTCACATCGCTGAAAAAGCCCTTGCTGTGAATGCCGCAGCAAGGGCTTTTTTGTGCGCGTCATTCAGCCGAGTTTGACGTTCATGGTGATCCGCGCCGTGAACACTTTTTTGCCCTCGGTATCGTGAATGTCCACGGTGACGATCTTGTCGCCTTCGCTCTGCCAATCCACGCCTTCACCACTGGCCACCGCCGTCACATCGGTTTTTGCCTTGGTCAGATATTCCACGGTCATGCCTTTGGGGATCCAGCGTGCGCCGGCCGGGATCGACACATCGGTCATCATCCCGGCGGCGAGTTCTGCGGCGTTGCACATGGCAATCGCATGCACGGTGCCGAGGTGGTTGGTGATCTCACGGCGAAACGGCACTTGTACCGTCGCCGAGTTCGCACGCAACTCGGTCACCAGCGGGTTGATGCTGCTGAAGTACGGCGCGACCTGGCAGGCCATCTGGCTGAACGCTTGCGGGCCTGCGCTGTTGAACATGTTGAGAAACTGACTCATGGAAACGCCTCGCGGAAAGTGATTTTGCAGAATAATGTTCCGTTACAGAATAATATTCTGTAACGGAACGGTATTCGGTCTGCGGGAAATCTGTCAACCTGTGCGTGTTTTTTCATGGGCACGACGTGTGCCTTTCAATCCCGATTTTCAGGCAGTGAGCCGCATGGACACCGCAGATCTACTGGAACGCAGCTACCCCGGCCGCCGCGCCGAACTCAAGCGCGATATCTTTCGCAAGGCGCTAAGCCTGTTCAACGAGCAGGGGATCGAGGCCACCACCATCGACATGATTCGCGCCGAGTGCGATACCAGCGTCGGGGCGATCTATCACCATTTCGGCAACAAGGAGGGCTTGGTCGCCGCGTTGTTCTTCACCGCGCTGGAGGATCAGGCGCGCCTGCGCGATGCCTATCTGGATGCAGCGCAAACCACCGAGGAAGGTGTGCAGGCGCTGGTGTTCAGCTACGTCGATTGGGTCGAACGTCAACCGGAGTGGGCGCGCTTCCAGTACCACGCGCGGTTTGCCGTGACCAAAGGGCCGTTCAAAGACGAACTGGCCGAGCGCAACAAAACCCGCAATCTGCGTCTGCGCGACTGGCTGGCCGAATCGGGGCGCGCTGCCGAACTCAAGGCCTTGCCCGCCGAGCTGTTGCCGTCGTTGATCATTGGTCAGGCCGACAGTTACTGCCGTGCCTGGCTGGCGGGGCGGGTGAAGGGCAGTCCGGCGGGTTATCGCGAGTTGCTGGCGCAGGCGGCCTGGCGCTCGATTCGCGTCGATGCGCTGCCGGACTGCTGATTTACGCAGACAAAAAAAGAGCCTCAAAGCTCTTTGATGGGGAGGAAGTAGAGCCCTCGAGGCTCAAGATGCGCATGAAGCAAGGCACGGGCTTGATTGGGGTTCAGAGCACCCGTGCCTACGCAGCGCCCGAAGAGCGGAGCCCCTGCGTGATTCCATCGTAGGAGTGTGCAAGTGACGGCTCAAGTACCGCCAGTCGCCCGAACGGCGGCGCGGGAGCCTTCCACAAATATTGATGTAACCCTTTGTGGGAGCGAGCCTGCTCGCGAGCGCGGTGGGTCAGTCAAATCTACTTCGACTGACAAACCGCGCTCGCGAGCAGGCTCACTCCTACAGGGGAAAAGCGCTGTCAGCGCGAGCCAGGCCAGCCTGATTTTTCGAGGGCCGCGAGCAGGGTTTCGGCATCCAGTCCCGGCACCGAGTGACCGTTGCCTTCGGTGCTGTCACTGGCCAGCAAGGCATTGATGATCGCTTCCTCAACCGCCTCGGTCGCGGCCAGGAACAACTCGCTGATATGGTCATTGTTGACCATGCGCAAGCCGTCACAGGTCGGCGCGCCTTTGCCTTCGTAGGCCGCCGGTGGCACATGAGCGTTGCCGGTGGCGAAGGCGATGAAGATGTCGCCGCTGTGATCCTCGTTGCCGCCGCCGGTGCGCGCCAGGCCGAGGCTCGCGCGCTGTGCCAGGCGTGTGCACTGGTGGGGCAACAGCGGCGCATCGGTCGCCAGGCAGACGACGATCGAGCCCATGCCCGGATGCGGCAATGAGGCGCGCAAGAACGGCGAATCTTTCTGTTCCATGTAACGCCCGACCGGGTAGCCATCGACCCGCAGTTCGCTGCGAATGCCGTGGTTGGCCTGCACGATCGCGCCGACGGTCCAGCCGCCCTGGGCACTGCTCAAACGCCGCGACGACGTACCGATGCCACCCTTGAATTCATGGCAGATCATGCCGCTGCCACCGCCGACGGCACCTTCCACCACCGGGCCGTCGACCGCGTTTTTCAGGGCTTCAGCCACATGCGCGGGCTGCACGTGAAAACCGTTGATATCGTTGAGCAGGCCGTCAAAGGTCTCCAGCACCACTGGCATGTTCCAGTAGAGACGGCCGTCGTCGGGTTGCTGCTGGCGATCCAGTGCAACCAAGGCATCGCGCACCACACCGAGGCTGTGGGTGTTGGTGAAGGCAATCGGGCTGGTCAGCAGACCCGCCTCGCGAATCCATTCAAGTCCGGTGGCGTCACCATTGCCGTTAAGCACATGCACGCCGGCAAAACACGGTTGCTGATTGGTCGAACCTGCGCGCGGTTCGATCAGCGTCACGCCGGTGCAGATGTCCCGTCCGGCGCTGCTGCGGCCGCGCACATTGCTGTGGCCGACGCGTACGCCGGGTACATCAGTGATGGCGTTGAGCGGGCCGGGATGCAGTTGGCCGATGCGGATGTTGAGATCACGGGCACGAGGTTTCATTGATTGTTGTCTCTCTAAAAAATGCAGGGTTGTTCACCGGCCCTGTGGGAGCGAGCTTGCTCGCGAAGGCAATCCGACATCCAACATTGATGTCGACTGACCCACCGCTTTCGCGAGCAGGCTCGCTCCCACAGGGTTTGGTGAAATGTTCAAAAGGGGTTACTGGCCGTTCTTGACCTTGCTCCACACCCGCGTGCGCACGCGTTCGGTGGCTTTGGGCAGGGGTTCAAGGGTGTACAGCGTGGCCATCGCCGTGGCCGATGGATAAACCGCCGGGTTGTCCCGCGTGGCGGCGGCCACCAGCGCTGTCGCGGCGCGATTGCCATTGGGGTACGACAGATGATCACTGACCGGCGCGATCACTTCGGGGCGCAGCAGATAGTCGATAAACGCCAGCCCTTGGGGCCGATTCGGCGCGTCCTTGAGCAGCACCAACGTGTCGAACCACACCGGCGCGCCTTCCTTGGGCAGGCTGTAGGCGATCTTCACGCCGTTGTTGGCCTGCTCGGCATTGGTCTTGGCTTCCAGCATCGCGCCCGACCAACCGACTGCCACGCAGATGTTGCCGTTGGACAGGTCGCTGATGAATTTCGACGAGTTGAAATAGGCGATGTGCGGGCGCAGTTTCAGCAGTAGCGCTTCGGCTTTTTTATAGTCTTCGGGATCGGTGCTGTTGGGTGGCAAGCCGAGATAGTGCAGGGCGACCGGCAGCATCTCCGACGGCGAATCGAGCATCGCCACGCCGCACTGGCCGAGTTTGGCGAGGTTGGCTTCGTTGAACACCAGATCCCACGAATCCACCGGCGCCTTGTCGCCTAGCGCTGCGCGTACTTTGTCGACGTTGTAGCCGATGCCGTTGGTGCCCCACAGATACGGCACGGCGTATTGATTGCCGGGATCGTTGTTGGCCAGTTTTGCCAACAAATCGGCATCAAGATTCTTCCAGCCCGCCAGTTGCTCGCGTGGCAGCGGGGCCAGGGCGCCGGCCTTGATCAGCGTCGGCAGGCTGAAGTTGCTTGCCACCACCACGTCGTAGCCGCTGCGACTGGTCATCAATTTGCCTTCGAGGACTTCGGCACTGTCGAAGGTGTCGTAGACCGGCTGGATACCGCTGTCGCGCTGGAAGTCGTGGAGGGTGTTCGGGCCGATGTAGTCGTACCAGTTGTAGACGTGCACGCTCGGCGCGTCAGCGGCCAGGGCGATCGAGCTGGCGCCAATACCGGCCAGCAGGCCCAGTTGAATGCTGAGGTTGATACAGCCACGGTGACCACGCATGATGCGGCACTCCTGGCCTGTGCAGGCCGGTGATGAACAGGAGTGGTCAGCCTATCGGGCTGGTCACGCCTGACCCATTCCCATCATGGGTTACTCAAAAGGGGTAGTGCGTGGACGCGTTGCTGCAGGAACTGCCAGTGCATCAGAGCCTGGCGCGGGTATTTGCCGGTGTCGGTCAGGACGGTTTCTGGCGTGCGCTGGTGGACACGTTGCGGCTGCTGGTGCCGCTGGACAACGCGCTGGTGGCGTTGATGAAAGCCGGGCAGGCGCCGCAATTGCTGATCGACTTCGACAGCAAGGGCCGCCCCGACGAGCAGGAAGAACTGGCCGGTTACAGTGCCGGGATGTACCTGCTCGATCCGTTTTACCAGAGCGCCTCGACCGGCATTGCTGATGGTTTGCACAGCCTCGCCTCGGTGGCGCCGGACCAGTTTCTGCACAGCGAGTACTACCAGAGTTACTTTCGTTCGGTGGTGGGCGAGGACGAGTTGCAGTTCATGATCAACGTCGAGGGCGGCGTGCTCGGTTTGTCATTGGGCCGTTCGACGCCGTTCGACATGGCCGAGCAGGGCCGGTTGTTGTGCGTGCGCGATTGGGTGTTGGCGGCAATGCGTCGGCATGTGCAGTTGCTGCCGCCGCAGGGCGCGGTGGCGGAAACGGTGGTTGGGGATCTGGCGACGTTGCTCGACCGCTTCGACGCGCGGCTGACGGTGCGCGAGGTCGATACGGCGCGGCTGATTTTGCAGGGCTTTTCCAGCAAGGCGATGGCCCAGCAGATGGGCATTTCGCCGGAGACGGTCAAGGTGCATCGACGCAATCTGTATCACAAGCTCAATGTCACCGGGCATGGAGAGTTGTTTGCGCTGGTGCTGCGCTCTCACTAAAGATCATCGGTCGTACACATAAACCTGTGGGAGCGAGCTTGCTCGCGAATGCGGTAGATCAGTCAACCTCACTGGCGACTGACAAAACGCTTTCGCGAGCAAGCTCGCTCCCACAGGGGATGTGTGTTGTTCAGGGGATCTTCGGGGTGTCAGGTGGTGCGTTGGAAAACCAGGGCTTTGAGGCCGCTTTGCGGATCTATGTCCGGAAACTCCGGCGGATTCTCCAGTCGTTCTACAAAACGCAGACTCGGCGCTTCCTGCGTCACGCCATTAATCAAAAAGTCCGAACCAAACGCCGGGTCGTTCATGCACGCCAGCACTGTGCCTTGCGCCGTGAGCAATTCCGGCAAGCGGCGCAGCACGCGCTGGTAATCCTTGGTCAGCAGGAAACTGCCTTTCTGGAACGACGGCGGATCGATGATCACCAGATCATACGGGCCGCTGTTGATCACCTTGCCCCAGGACTTGAACAGGTCGTGGCCGAGGAAACTGACTTTGCTCAGGTCATGGCCGTTCAAGCGATGATTGTCGCGGCCACGGCTCAGGGCCGCGCGGGACATGTCCAGGTTGACCACATGACTGGCGCCGCCCTCGATGGCCGCCACGGAAAAACCGCAGGTGTAGGCAAACAGATTGAGCACACGTTTGCCGTTGGCCTGCTCGCGCACCCAGTTGCGCCCGTAACGCATGTCGAGAAACAGCCCGGCGTTCTGCTTGCGGCCCAGATCGACGCGGTACTGCAAGCCGCCCTCGACGATGCTCATTTCGTCGATCTCTTCACCCAGCAGCCACTCGGCAGTGCTCTGCGGCAAATAGCGATGCTGGATCAGCAACGTGTGGGCGCCGGACTGTTTCCATTCGGCGGAACCGGTGAGTTTCATCAGCAACGCCTTGAGATCGTCCAGTTGCTCAGGCGCCGGCTCCTTGAACAGCGACACCAGCACCACGCCTTGCAGCCAGTCCACCGTCAACTGCTCCAGCCCGGCCCAGCAGCGTCCGCGCCCGTGGAACAGGCGACGGCTTTCGCTCGGTGCAGCCGCGAGGGCCGGCAGCAGATGGGCATGGAGGGTAGCGAGGGCTTCAGGGTTCATCGGTCAGGATCGGCAAGCAAAAGGGCCGGCATTTTAACCACAAATACGCCGTCACGAACGATTGCCGGCGACGGGCAAAAACGGCGTTTCGCAAAAGACCTGTATCAAAAATGAATTTCTGCAGAGCCCGCTGCTCATACCAGTTAAGCAGCGGATTCAAGCCGCTAAATCGTTAATGCAATTCAGGGAGTGCAGTTCCATGTGCCCAACACCTACGGCGAGCGCGCACCTTCCTGACGGATTGATTCTGGTGGTTGAGGATGATCCGTTGATTCTGGAGTTTCTCTGCGAAATTCTTCAGGAGGAAGGTTTCAAAGTCGAGCCACGTACCAGCGCGGACGACGCCAAGCTGTATCTGGAAGAGCACGCGCCGGAAGTGGCCTTGCTGCTGACCGACATCACCATGCCCGGCGAAATCAATGGCGCCGGGTTGGCCAATCTGGTCGGCGAACGCTGGCCGGACAAGCCGGTCATGGTCATGTCCGGCTATGAAACCCCGGAGACATCGGGGGTCAAGCACCCGGTGGCGTTCATCAAGAAGCCGTGGGCCATCGGTCAGTTACTCGACTGCGTGGATAGCGCGTTCAAGTCCAAGGCTCCGCGCCTGCACTGAGATGCCGGGACGAATCGCCGCGCAAAAATGCTACATTGCCCGGCCAATCCGCCCAGTCTTTTCAAAGGATGCGATCTTTTGTCTGCTCACGATAACGTCTTCGATCGCGCGTTCGCCGCGTTTCTGTTCGACATGGACGGCACCGTCCTCAATTCCATTGCCGCCGCCGAGCGGATCTGGGCAGCCTGGGCCGTGCGCCATGGCGTCGATGTGGAAACGTTTTTGCCGACCATTCATGGTGTGCGCGCGATCGACACCATCACTCGGCTCAACCTGCCGGGGGTGGATGCCGAGGCGCAAGCGGCGTTCATCACCGAGGCGGAAATCGAAGACGTTGAAGGCATTGTCGAGATACCCGGCGCGGCGAAATTTCTCAATAGCCTGCCCAAAGATCGCTGGGCGATGGTGACGTCGGCGCCACGGGATCTGGCGTTGCGGCGCATGGCGGCGGCGGGAATACCAGAGCCTGCGGTGATGATCACAGCTGAGGACGTCAAAGCGGGTAAGCCCGACCCGGCCGGCTATTTACTGGCGGCCCAACGTCTTGGCCTGGACGCGCGTGATTGCCTGATTTTCGAAGACGCCACGGTCGGCATTCAGGCTGCTGAAGCCGCCGGTGCGCCGCTGATGATCATCACCACCACGCATCAGCATCCGCTGGAAACCACCCATGCGACGTTGGCCAGTTATGCTGCTGTTCAGGTCAAAATCGACAGCGCCGGTCAACTCCACCTGCAAAAAAACTGACACCCCGAAATCCCTGTGGGAGCGAGCTTGCTCGCGAAAGCGATGGGTCAGCCACCATCAATAGTGACTGTGCCGCCGTCTTCGCGAGCAAGCTCGCTCCCACAGGATCCTGAGTGAGTTCGAAAATCAATAAACCCCCGGCACCAACCGCCAACTCCGCGCACAGTAATGGTCATACTCCGCCCCAAACTGCGCCCGCAGCAGGGCTTCTTCCGAATGAATCCGGGCAATCAACGGGATCAACGTCAGCGCCGCCAGCATCAACCCGACCACCGAACGAAACGCCAATGCCCAGCCCACGGCATTGATCACCAACCCCAGATAACTCGGATTGCGCAGCCGTTGGTAAATGCCATCGGTGACCAATCGGTGCCCCGGTTGAATCGCCACCAGTCCGCTGAAACGTCGTCCCAGCACAAACACCGGCCACAACCGCAGTGTGCCGCCGACGATAAACAACAGAGCACCGAGCCAACGCACGCCTTCACCGCCCAGCGTCCAGAAATTCACCCGGTCGCAATAGGCCGGCAGAAAACCACTGAGCAGCCCGATCACCCCAAACGCCGGAATCACCCAGCGATTGGCGCGGTCTTCACGTTCGCCAGAGCTGAGGTTGACCTCACTGAACAGCGAAGCAATCACCATGGCCACCGTCGCCAGTGCGACGATCACCAGCGAACCGTGGGAAAAGAACATCGCCACACCACCAATGCCCCACACCGCCAGGCCGAGGTAGGCGAGGGTGGCGAGTACCGCAACGACGGTCATTTGTGCGGACATTCTCATGGTCAACTCACGGCTGGATGCTGATCCGTTGAGTGTAGATCCACCGCAAAACCTGTGGGAGCGAGCCTGCTCGCGAAAGCGTTGGGTCAGTCACATTCGATGTTGGATGTGCCGGCCCCTTCGCGAGCAGGCTCGCTCCCACAGGGATCTGCCTCGTACAGAGAATGCGAGATCACTTCTGAACCTGTGGGAGCGAGCTTGCTCGCGAAGAGGCCCTGTCAGTCAGCGGCTATCTCACCGTCAGTCAGGACTTTGCGGAAGGTCTCGACCAATGGCCGCAAATTGATCCGGTGCCACGCCGCCCACAATGGCGTGGTCAAGGTCAGCCACGGCAGCTCCCGCAGCACTACGCCCGGCGGTGCGTTATGGCTCAGGCCTTTTTGAATCATCGCAATCCCCAACCCCGACGCCACCAGACCCAGCGCGGTAAACGGTTCGGTCGCCTGCATGCGCACATCCGGGGTGAATCCCGCGCGGATGCAGGCGCTGACGAACTCATCGTTGGCGTCCTGACGCGGCTGCACGCCGATCCATTCCTGATTGGCCAGATCCTCCGGGTTCAACGCAGCTCGCTGCGCCAGCGGATGCTGTTCCGGTAACGCCAGCAGCATCGGGTCATCGAGCACCTGGAAACCCAGCAGATCCGGATCGTCATCGGTCGGCGGCTCGCTCACCAACGCGATATCGAGACTACGCTGTCGCAAGCCTTCCAATTGCTCGGCAGAACTGAGGTTGTACAACGCGACATGCACATTCGGCCGGTCCACGCGTAACACGCGCAAGGCATTGGGCAAGACGCCGGCGTGCATGGCATTTTCGATATAGCCGATGCACAAACCGCCTTCTTCGCCACGACCAAGGCGCTTGCCGAGGGATTCCAGGCGATTGGCGTGGGTGAGCAGGGCGCGGGTTTCGGCGAGGAAGGTCTGGCCATCACGGGTCAGGCGAATGCGTTGCTGACTGCGCTCGAACAACGTCAGGCCCAGACGTTCTTCGAGCTGGGCGATCTGCCGGCTCAGCGGCGACTGGGAAATATGCAGCCGTTCGGCGGCGCGGCCGACGTGTTCTTCCTCGGCGACTACAACGAAATAGCGCAATTGGCGGATGTCGATCATGTCAGACCTATAGGGACTCAAGTGCTGCAGATTATGTCTTGGACGGTCTCGGTGTCGCAATCTAGGATCTGCTCAACGGTCACACCGACCAAGAATGTATAAGGACAATCCAATGAGCTTGAAAGACAAACTGCCCGGGCAACTGGGCTTCGGCACCGCGCCGCTGGGCAACATGTTTCGCGCCATCCCCGAAGAAGAAGCGCAGGCCACCGTGCATGCTGCCTGGGATGCCGGTGTGCGCTACTTCGACACTGCGCCGTTTTACGGCTCCGGTCTGTCGGAAATCCGCCTCGGTGAGGCACTCAAGCAATACAAGCGCGACGATTACGTGCTGAGCAGCAAGGTCGGCCGGGTGATTCTCGATGAAATCGAAGACGCCGCCACCCGCGATCTCGGCGAGAAGAGCGGGGTGTTCGAACACGGTCGGCCGAACAAGATCGTCAACGACTACAGAGCCGACGCGACTATGCGTTCGATAGAAGACAGCCTCAAGCGTCTGCAAACCGATCGCCTCGACATCGTCTGGGTGCACGACATCGCTCAAGACTTCTACGGCGATCAATGGCTGGAGTACTTCAATCAGGCCCGCACTGGCGCATTCAAAGTGCTCACCCGGTTGCGCGAAGAAGGCGTAATCAAAGGCTGGGGCCTGGGCGTGAATAAAGTCGAGCCGTGCGAACTGACCCTTGATCTCAGCGAAGCGCAGCCGGACGGTTTTCTGTTGGCCGGTCGCTACACGCTGCTTGATCACGAACGCCCGCTGCAGCGCTTGATGGATGCGGCTCGGGCGCAGAACGTTGAAATCGTTGTCGGTGGCCCTTACAGCTCAGGCATTCTCGCCGGCGGCTCGCACTTCGAATACCAGAAGGCCAGCCCTGAAGTCATCGCCAAGGTCGAGCAGATCAAACGCATCGCCGCCGCTTACAACGTCGATATCAAAGCCGCTGCGCTACAGTTCTCGCTGGCCAATCCCGCTGTTGCGGCGGTGATTCCCGGCGCAAGCAAACCGCAACGCATCGCCGAAGATGTCGCGGCATTGTCGGCCAGCATTCCTGCCGGTTTCTGGCAGGCGATGCGCGACGCCCAACTGGTTTCCGAACGTGCACCATTGCCAATCGATGAGGTGAAAGCATGAAGATTGATCTGAGTGGAAAACTGGCCATTGTCAGCGGCAGCACTGCTGGTATCGGCTTGGGCATCAGCCAGTCGCTGGCCGAAGCTGGCGCCACGGTGGTGGTGATCGGCCGCGACACGGGCAAAGTTGAACAGGCGTTGGCGAGTATTCGCGAGAAAGTCCCGGGTGCGCAGTTGCGTGGTCTGGCTGCCGATCTGGGCACTGCGGAGGGCGCGCAGAAACTGTTCGCCGCTGAACCGCGTGCGGACATTCTGGTGAACAATCTCGGCATCTTCGACGCCGTGGATTTCTTCGAAGCGCCGGACAGCGAGTGGACGCGTTTCTATGAGGTCAACGTGATTTCCGGCGTGCGCCTGGCGCGGCACTACGTGCCGGCGATGGTCGAGCAGGGCTGGGGCCGGGTGATCTTCCTGTCCTCGGAATCCGGCGTGGCCACGCCAGCGGACATGATCAACTACGGCGTGACCAAAAGCGCCAATCTGGCGGTGTCCCACGGTCTGGCCAAACGTCTGGCTGGCACCGGGGTGACGGTCAATGCGATCCTGCCGGGGCCGACCTTCACCGACGGCCTGCAAGACATGCTCAAGGATGCCGCCGCCGAATCCGGGCGCAACCTGCGCGATGAGGCCGATGCCTTTGTGCTCAAGGCCCGCCCGACCTCGATCATCCAGCGCGTGGCGGATGTCGAAGAAGTCGCGCACCTGGTGACCTACATTGCTTCGCCGCTGTCCTCGGCCACCACCGGCGCCGCGTTGCGCGTCGATGGCGGCGTGGTCGACAGCCTGACTATCTGAATTCTGGAGAGACGTTTATCTATGCCAACAGCATCCGCAACCATCGACATTCCGGCCTCGGCCGATCAGGTCTGGCAATTGATCGGCGGCTTCAACACGCTGCCCGATTGGCTGCCCTTTATTCCCAACAGTGAACTGAGCGACGGTGGCCGTGTGCGCACCTTGCAAACCGCTGACGGCGCTGTGGTAATCGAGCGCCTGCAAGCGTTCGACAACGCCGCGAAGACTTACAGCTATTCGATCGAACAGGCACCGTTCCCGGCGACTGATTACCTGGCGACGATCAAGGTTGAAGCCCAGGGGCAGGGCGCACGCGTGACGTGGTCGGGGCGTTTCAACGCCAAAGGCGTGAGTGATGAGGAAGTGGTGGCGCTGTTCAGTGGCATCTATCAGGGTGGCCTCGAGGCACTGCGAGCCAATTACCCAACCTGAGTTGATGATCGTTCCCACGCTCTGCGTGGGAATGCAGCCCGGGACGCTCCGCGTCCCTTTCGCAAGCTGGAACGCGGAGCGTCCCTTGAGGCATTCCCACGCAGAGCGTGGGAACGATCATGTCAGTAGTCAGGAATTTTCGATCAGGCTCTGCCGGCAATCGAGCACCAGTTTCGCCCCGCCCAGATCACTGCTGCCGACTTCAAGACTGAAGCCATGCAAGCTGACAATCGCCGCCACAATCGACAATCCGAGGCCAAAGCCACCCTGCGGTTGTCCACCCTCGGCGCGATAGAAGCGCTGGAACACCGCCTCGCGCTCAGCCTCGGGAATTCCCGGTCCGGAATCGTGCACCTCAATCCGCGTCTGCCCACCCGCGTTCACCCCACGCAGCATCACTGTGCCGCCCGGTGGTGTGAACTTGATCGAGTTACTCAGCAGATTGGCCAAGGCCTCGAACAGCAACGCCCGATCACCATTGAGTGGCGGCAGCGTCTCCGGCATGTTCAGCTCGAAACGCAGCTCGCCTTCCTCGGCCAATGGCAAATAAAACTCGTGCAGTTCTTCCAGCAATTGCACTGGATCGAGCTCGACAAAACCTGAACGGCGCTGGCGATCCTCAAGCTCGGAAATCCGCAACAACCCGCGAAACCGCGCCATCAGCGTGTCCGCTTCGGCGAGCACCAGATCCAGTTGCGCCGCTTCCTGCGAACCTTCACCAGCCTGCTGCTGCATGCGATACAGCTGCGCGCGCAGGCGCGTCAGTGGCGTGCGCAGATCATGGGCGATGTTGTCGCAGACGCCTTTGACTTCATTCATCAAGCGCTCGATGCGCTCCAGCATCGCGTTGACGATGGCCGCGAGCATGTCCAGTTCATCGCGGCGATTGGACAAGGGCAGGCGCCGCGTCAGGTCGCCGGCAACAATCGCCTGAGCGCTGGCCTGAATCGCCCGGATGCGCCGCAACGGCCGACGCCGCAGTAAATGCCAACCGGCAATGCCCGGCAGAATCGTCAGCGACACGCCCCAGAACAACGCATGCAAAATGATCCGCGTGACGGCGAACAGCGAGCCGTTATCGCGCAGCAATACCAGCCAGCGCCCATCGCGGGTTTGCGTGGCCACCGCGTCGCAGCTGTCATTGGGCAGGGTCGGGTCATCGGAGTCGGCGCAGTCGGCGAGCATGTGGATCTTGCCGTCCAGCGGCAGGCCTTCGGGGATCTGCTGGAGTGCGCCGCCAAGGTACACGCCTTGCGCATCGAACAGGCCATAAGCGTCGATGCCGCGAATGTCGAAGGTCATGCTGGCGGCGAGGGCGTCTTCGAGTTGTTCGCCGCGAAAGTGCGAAAACAGGTGCTGACGTTGCATCAACGAGTGTTTGGCGAGGTTGTCGAGGTAGCCGGAGACCTCGTAATACATGACCCCCATGAGGATCGCGCTCCAGGCCACGAACAGCGAGCTGTACAGCGCCAGCAAGCGGCTGCTGGAGGAGCGCCAGCCGTCAGACGGGTTCGGCAATGACATAACCCGAGCCCCGTACCGTGCGGATCAGCGGCACATGGCCGGCGGCGTCGATCTTCTTGCGCAGACGGCCGATGTGCACGTCGATCAGGTTGGTGCCGGGGTCGAAGTGATAGCCCCAGACCTCTTCGAAAATCATCATCCGCGAAAGGATCTGGCCACTGTTGCGCATGAGGAATTCGAGCAGCTTGTATTCGGTCGGCAGCAGCGTCAGCACTTGTTCGGCGCGGCGCGCTTCATGGCTGATCAAATCGAGTTCGAGGTCGGCCACCTGCAACGTCGTTGCCTGAGTGGCGCCGCTGTTCTGCCGACGCAGCAACACCTCCACCCGCGCGGCCATTTCATCGGTGGCGAACGGTTTGGTCAGGTAATCATCGCCGCCGGCGCGCAAGCCGCGTACGCGTTCGTCGACATCGGAGAGGGCGCTGATCATCAGGATCGGCGTGGCCACGCCCATGGTGCGCAGCGTGGTGACGATGGCCAGGCCATCGAGTTCGGGCAGCATGCGGTCGAGGGTGATCAGGTCGTAGTTGCCGCTCACGGCGCGGTCGAGCCCTTCGCGGCCATTGTCGACCCAGTCGACTTCCAGCCCGTGGCTGCTCAGTTCGGCGACGATTTCCCGAGCGGTCACGGCGTCGTCTTCGATGGTCAAGATACGAGTCATAGGCAGGCCTGCTGATCGGTTCAAACGGAATGGCAGCATTTTGCCAAGAAATTGCGCTGGCGCTTTAAATTAACTTTCATGTTGACCTGTCACAAACGCAGATTTGGAGCGCTATTGATACTTGAGGCCAATGCATAAAACCCGCTGTTATCCGGCAATTATTGCAATTTGCAAGGTTTGCGTAAGTTCACTCTTTCTAACTGATTGAAATTAATAGATTTATCTAATTTCCGCGACTGGCACGGTCACTGCAATTCCTCTGCTGACGAGTTGTAACACCATTTTTCATGCCTGGAGCAGAACAACAATGAATAGATCCTCTGATGGGTTTTATCCTGCCGTTGAAGAGTCGAGCAGCGTTTCGGGCGTGTCCTGGGGCGCGATCTTCGCCGGTGCCGCGGCTGCCGCTGCACTGTCGATGATTTTGGTGTTGCTCGGTTTCGGTTTGGGTTTCTCTGCCGTTTCACCGTGGGCCGGAGAGGGCGTCAGCGCCAAGGGCCTGGGCATTTCCACGATAGTCTGGCTGGCGGCGACGCAAATCATCGCTTCCGGCATGGGTGGCTACATCGCCGGTCGCCTGCGGGTGAAGTGGGCGAACATGCACGGTGACGAAGTGTATTTCCGCGACACCGCGCACGGCTTCCTGGCCTGGTGCGTGGCTACATTGGTCACTGCAGTGCTGGTGGTCGGTTCGGTCAGCAGCGTCATCAGTGGTGGTGTGCAGGCCGGTGCCAGTGTGGCTGGCGGTGCTGCCAGCGCCATGACTCAAGCAGCCGGTTCTGCGGCGGCCAACACCGACAGCAACCAGTACGGCTACTACATCGACAGCCTGTTCCGCGATGACCGTCCGGCCTCTGTCAGCGATGACGCCGCTCATGGCGCTGTGGCACGGATCTTCGCGCAAAGCCTGGCCAACGGTCAGCTGAGTGCTGAAGACCGTACTTACCTCGCACAACTGGTCGCACAACGGACCAACCTGACTCAGGCCGATGCCGAACGTCGCGTTGACGAGATTTATGCGCGCACTCAGAAAGCCCTCGCCGACGCCAAAGTCAAAGCTCAACAAGCCGCCGACACCGCTGCGAAAGTCGCTGCCTGGACCTCGCTGTGGATGTTCATTTCGCTGTTGGCCGGTGCGTTCTTCGCCAGCCTCGCGGCTACTTACGGCGGTCGTCGTCGTGATGCCGTCGAGTACATAGAAGTCGACACCTACACCACGACCACTCCAGTCCGTTAAACAAGGAGCATCACCATGCGCTCATTACTGCTGTTTTTCCTCGGCGTGCCAATCCCGATCATCATCCTGATCGCCCTGTTCGTGCACTGATTGCTTGATTGAGGCGTATGCCTCGGCCGCTTCCACCTTCGGGTGGAAGCGGCTTTTTGCTTTCTGACGGGGAACAAGGGGAGAATCCGCATCGGCAACGGGGCGGCCGTTGCGCGCACGTTTAAGGATGAATACGTTGAACAAGCAAGCAATCAAACGAAAAGTCGTCGAAATGCTCGATAGCGGGCATTCCAGGGCCGCAACCTTCAAGGCGCTTTCGGGTGGCAAGGTCAAGGATCGAGTGCTGGCGGGCTGGATCGGGGCGCATCCGGATCCCGCCCTGAGAAAACGACACGCCGTTAAAGTCAACATTCTGGTCGCACTGATGGGTATCTGGGGACTTCTCGGGGCGATAGCCGGGCTGCTTCAAATCAATGACGGTGGCACCGCTATGGCATTGACCATGGTCTTGATTATTGGCGTGATTCCGCTCTTGTTTGCGTGGGGCTTTTACAAGGGCATCGCGGTGGTTTACACAATCTATGTCACCTTCACGATCAGCCAGATTCCTCGTGAATTCTACGGCTTCAGTGAAGAACCCGTGTCGACTCTGCTCGGCGTGGCGTTCATTCTGGCCATGGTGTTCTACGCCGCCTGGGTCAAATCGCTGCTGTTTCCGGACCTCGCTTTGGTCGGTACAAGGAAGATCAAAGGGCAGTACGTCTTCTCCAACTGATCGTTCGACAATCCAGCCGCTTTCACTGGCCTGGATCAATATTTCGCCGGGCGATATCGCCTAACGTAAATGATCCAGGCCTTTGCTGAGGCATGAACTACAGTGCTTCACGCGCACCTTGTTGCGCTGACGAAGTAGCTGCGTCGACGCCCCTCACAGCCACAATAAACGCGTCGACCCGGTGTAGTGCAGCAAGGAGCTGACACCACCTCAACCGAACTCTCACGGATGAACATAGCAATGCACTGCCAAGAAAGAACCTTCGATATTCAGCCGTTGGCGCAGGCGGATATGACCGTCCACATCAACGGTCAAGCGGTCACCGCCGCCATCGGCGAAACCGTCCTCAGCGTTATTCAATCACTCGGCGTTCGCCAGATCGCGCGCAACGATCACGACCAGATCACCGGCGCCTATTGCGGCATGGGCGTGTGCCAGTGCTGCCTGGTGAAAATCAATGGCCGGCACAAACGCCGTGCCTGTCAGACCGTGGTGCGCGACGGCATGGAGATTGAAACCCAGGTCAACCGCATCACCACGCAAGAGGTGATCGTATGAGCCAGCAACCGGTCATCGTCGGCGGCGGCCCGGCGGGGATGGCGGCGGCCATCGAACTGGCGCGCCACGGCGTGCGCTGCACCTTGCTCGAAGAAGCTTCGCGCCTCGGCGGTGTGGTCTATCGCGGGCCGTTGCGTGATGGCGTGCAACTGGATTATCTCGGCCCGCGTTACTCCGAAGCACTGGGCAAACTGCACGGTGATTTTCAGGAGCAGGCCGGGCTGATCGACGTGCGCCTCAACCATCGCGTGGTCGGCGCCGAAGGCACCCGCGCGCTGGTGGTGCTCGATGGCGACGAGCAGTTACACGAAATCGAGTATCCGCAATTGCTCCTGGCTGCCGGTTGTCATGAACGCAGCGTGCCGTTTCCCGGCTGGACCTTGCCGGGGGTGATCATGCTCGGCGGTCTGCAACTGCAAATCAAAAGTGGCGTGGTCAAGCCGCAAGGGCCGGTGATCATCGCCGGCACCGGGCCGTTGCTGCCGCTGGTGGCGACGCAGTTGCATGCGTCGGGCGTCAGCGTCGCGGGCGTGTATGAGGCGTGTGCGTTCGGCAAGATTGCCCGCGAAAGTCTGGCGCTGCTGAACAAGCCGCAATTGTTCCTCGACGGTTTGAGCATGCTCGCCTACCTGAAACTGCACGGTATCTCGATGAACTACGGTTGGGGCGTGGTCGAGGCGCATGGCGAGGGCGAGCTGAAAAGCGTCAGCGTCGCGCCTTACTCGGCCACGTGGGAACCGGACATGAGCCGCGTCGAGCGCTTCGAAGCCAAGACCCTCGCGGTCGGTTACGGTTTCATTCCGCGCACCCAACTGAGCCAGCAGATGGGCCTGGATCACGGCTTCAGCGACGACGGTTACCTGCGCGCCAACGCCAACGTCTGGCAGCAAAGCAACGAACCGCACGTGCACCTGGCCGGTGACATGGGCGGGATTCGCGGTGGAGAAGCGGCGATGCTCGCTGGCAAGATCGCGGCGACCTCGATTCTGCTGCAACGCGGCGTGCTCGAAGAGGAATTGGCGCGTGTGCGCCGCGACCGTTACTTGAGCAAACTCAAAGCCATCGTGCGCTTTCGCGCTGCCGTCGATCGTTACACCGAACGCGGCGTCGGCCAGACCGCATTGCCCGCCGCTGACACGGTGATCTGTCGCTGTGAACACGCGACCCGCGCCGACATCGACCTGGCGCTGGAGCAGGGCGTGCAAGACATCGCCAGCCTGAAAATGCGCACCCGCGTGAGCATGGGCGATTGTCAGGGCCGGATGTGCGTCGGCTACTGCAGCGATCGCTTGCGTCAGGCGACCGGGCGCAAGGAAGTCGGTTGGCTGCGCCCGCGATTCCCGATTGATCCGATTCCTTTTTCCGCGTTCCAGTCTGTCGGCACGGAGGCCGCTGCCCATGAGTAAGTTCTACGACGTGATCATTGCCGGCGGCGGCGTGATCGGGGCGTCCTGCGCCTATCAATTGTCCAAGCGCAAAAACCTCAAAGTGGCGCTGATCGATGCCAAGCGCCCTGGCAACGCTACCCGTGCTTCGGCCGGCGGTTTGTGGGCGATCGGTGAGTCGGTCGGCCTCGGCTGCGGGGTGATTTTCTTCCGCATGATGTCGGCCAACCGCAAGCGCGAAACCCAAGGCGCGGCGGTGGCGGTGGACGCGAGCACGCCGCACATTCTGCCGGAGTCTTTCTTCGATTTTGCCCTGCAGTCCAACGCGCTGTACCCGGCATTGCACCGAGAGCTGAAAGACAACCACGGGATGGATTTCAAGTTCGAAAAGACCGGGTTGAAATTCGTCATTTACGACGATGAAGACCGGCTCTACGCCGAGCACATCGTCGGCTGCATTCCGCACCTGGCCGATCAGGTGCGCTGGCTCGACCAAGCGGCGCTACGCGAGTCTGAACCGAGCGTCAGCCACGAAGCACGCGGGGCGCTGGAGTTTCTCTGCGACCATCAGGTCAGCCCGTTCCGCCTCGCCGATGCCTACATGGAAGGTGCACGGCAGAACGGCGTCGACATCTTCGTCAACACCAACGTCACCGGTGTGTTGCATCACGGCAGTCGCGTCACCGGTGTGCAAACGGCCGAGGAGGGCGTGTTCCACTGCAAGACGCTGATCAACGCCGGCGGTGCCTGGGCGGCGGACTTGAGCGAATGGGCCACGGGTATTCGCATCCCGGTGAAACCGGTGAAGGGCCAGATTCTGCTCACCGAGCGCATGCCGAAGATTCTCAACGGCTGCCTGACCACCAGCGACTGCTACGTGGCGCAGAAGGACAACGGCGAGATCCTGATTGGCAGCACCACCGAAGACAAAGGTTTTGACGTCACCACCACCTACCCGGAAATCGCCGGGCTGGTGCAGGGGGCGGTGCGCTGCCTGCCGGAACTCAAGGACGTCAATCTGAAACGCACCTGGGCGGGTTTGCGTCCGGGTTCGCCGGATGAGTTGCCGATTCTCGGGCCGATGCGCGGGGTGGAAGGGTATTTGAATGCCTGCGGCCACTTCCGTACCGGGATTCTGACCTCGGCGATTACCGGCGTGCTGCTGGACAAACTGGTCAACGATGAACCGCTGCCGTTGGATATCACGCCGTTTCTGGCGGACCGGTTTGAGGTGGCGCCGGTCAAGCAAGTGCTGGAACTGGAACTGGTCTGACCTTGGCAAGATGATCGTTCCCACGCTCCGCGTGGGAATGCCTCAAGGGACGCTCCGCGTTCCAGCTCGCGAATTGGAACGCAGAGCGTCCCGGGCTGTATTCCCACGCGGAGCGTGGGAACAATCGGGTGTGGCTCAGGTGTTGCGGGATTCTTCTTCCAGCTGGTCGGATTCGAACAACCGCGCCAGTTCCGCCCGGGCTTCCTGGGCGGTTTGCAGAACTTTCGCTGCGTCGTCGTAGATCGCGTGTTGCGCCTCCAGCACCTGTTCGTCGTGATGCTTGAAGCGTTTGATCCGCGCATCGGCCTGGGCCTGAGTCAAACCAAGTCCGACCAATGTGCGCCGACTCATCTCCAGACTTGAGTAATACGTCTCTCGAATCGCCTCCGCGCCAACATCGACCAAGCGGTGCACGTGCTGACGGTTACGTGCCCGAGCGATGATCTTCATGTGCGGATACAGCTTGCGCACCACCTCGGCGGTCTTGATGTTGGTCTCCGGATCGTCCGTGGCAATCACGAAATACTCCGCCTCGCCCACCTTGGCCGCATTGAGAATTTCCGGGCGCATCGGGTCGCCGTAGAACACCGGCACACCGCCGAAGCTGCGCGACAGTTCAATGGTCTCCACCGAGGTGTCCAGCGCAACGAACTTGATGTTCTGCGCCCGCAGAATCCGCGCGACGATCTGGCCCATCCGGCCCATGCCGGCGATCACCACACGCGGAGTGTCGGTGTCGATCTCGCGGTATTTTTCCGGCACTTCCACCGGCTGCACTTTCGGGCTGACCAGCCGCGCGCAGATCAACAGCAACAACGGCGTCACCGCCATCGACAGGGTGATGGTCAGCACCAGCAGGTCGTACAGGCGCGGCTCAAACAGGCCCTGATCGCGACCGATCTTGAACACCACAAAGGCGAATTCACCACCCGCCGCCAAGACGATACCGAGGCGAATCGCACTGACCTTGTTCAAGCCCCCGGCCAGGCGTCCGACGATGAACAGCAGCGGTAATTTCAGCCCGATCAACAGCAGCGTCAGCCCCAACACGGTGATCGGCGCGCTGAGCAGCAAGCTGAGGTTGGCGCCCATGCCGACACTGATGAAAAACAGCCCGAGCAGCAGACCTTTGAACGGCTCGATCTGCGCTTCCAGCTCATGGCGATATTCCGAATCCGCCAACAGCAAACCGGCGAGAAACGCCCCCAGCGCCATCGACACACCGACCAGATCCATCAACCACGCCGTGCCGATCACCACCAGCAACGCCGTAGCCGTCGACACTTCCGGCAGACCGGTTTTCGCCACCACGCGGAACACCGGACGCAACAGATAACGCCCACCAACCACGACCACGGCGATACCGCCGAGCACCTGCAACGCATGGTTCAGACTCTCGGCGTTGCTGGTGTCGTGAGCACCACCCGCCAGCATCGGCACCAGTGCGATCAACGGGATCGCGGCGATGTCCTGGAACAACAGAATCGCAAACGCCAGTCGCCCATGGGGGCTGGTCAGTTCCTTGCGCTCGGCCAGACTTTGCAGACCGAATGCCGTCGAGGACAGCGCCAGACCAAGGCCGAGGACGATCGCACTGTTCAGCGGTTGGCCAAACACCGACAGCGCCAGCACGCCGATCACCGAAGCCGTCAGCAACACCTGCGCCAGACCAACGCCGAACACCGATTTGCGCATCACCCACAAGCGTCGCGGCGACAGCTCAAGCCCAATGATGAACAGCAGCAACACCACGCCCAGTTCGGAAATATGCGCGACGCTTTGCGGGTTGCCGATCAGACCCAAAACCGACGGGCCGATGATCACCCCGGCAAACAGATAACCGAGCACGGCGCCCAGTTGCAGACGTTTGGCCAAAGGCACGGTGAGCACGGCCGCGAACAGAAAGACGACAGCGGCTTGCAACAGATTGCCTTCATGGGGCATGGGGGGTTACTCCTGACAACGGTAAGGCGGGGGTGACAAGGATAAGGGCTACCAAGACCTATAGGCCACTGGAGATCCAATGTGGGAGCGAGCTTGCTCGCGAAAGCGAAGTGTCAGTCAACAGGTTTGTCACTGGTAGATCGCATTCGCGAGCAAGCTCGCTCCCACAGGGGATTTTCATCGTTTCTATAATAATTGGCATCAATTGGTTACATTCATAACCTCTACGAATCAATCCCCCGAGTCCCGCCATGGCCATCAACTTCGACCTCAACGACCTGCAAGCCTTTCGCGCCGTGGTCGAGCAGGGCAGTTTTCGCAAGGCCGCCGACACCGTGCGCCTGTCGCAACCGGCGCTAAGCCGGCGCATCGAAAAGCTCGAAGACGCCCTCGGCGTGAAACTCTTCGAACGCACCACACGCAAGGTCAGCCTGACCCAGGCCGGGCGCGGATTCATGCCTAGTGTCGAGCGTTTGCTCGATGATCTCGACGTGGCTTTATTGGGCATCAGCGAAGTCGCATCGACCCGTTTGGGCCATGTCACCGTCGCCTGCGTGCCTTCGGCGGCGTACTACTTCATGCCCCGCGTGGTTGCGCGCTATCACCAGCAATTCCCACGGATCAAAGTCAAAGTGCTCGACTCCAGTGCGCACGATGTCTTGAGTGCGGTGGTCAACGGCGAGGCGGATTTCGGCTTGAGTTTCCTCGGCACGCAGGATGCCAAAGTCGAGTTCGAACCGCTTGTGCAGGAGTGCTACGTCGTCGCTTGTCGCCGCGATCACCCGCTGGCTGGGCGCAGCAGTGTGAGCTGGGACGAGTTCTATCAGCAGGATTACATCTCGCTCGACAAGACCTCCGGCAACCGCTTTCTGCTCGATCAGGCGTTGAGCAGCGTAGTGCCGCAGCGTTCGAGCATCTGCGAAACCCGTCATGTGACAACGATGATCGGTCTGGTGGAGGCGGGGTTGGGGGTGGCGGCGGTGCCGCTCATGGCGATGCCGGGGCCGGATCATCCGATCCTGACGCGGGTGCCGTTGACCGACCCGCAAGTGATGCGCAGTGTCGGCATCATCAAGCGCCGGGGTCGTACGCTGACCCCGGCGGCACTGGAACTGGAGCGGCTGGTGGTGGAAATGAAAGTCCAGCCGCCAATTGTCAGCGCTTGACCGAGTCCAGTCCGGTGGCCTGCACGTCAGCTTGTGCGGCCGGCGCGGCGAGGTAGGCGAGCAGGGCTTTGGCTTCTTCAGGATGCTGTGCGCCGACCGGAATCCCGGCGGCAAAACGCGTCACCGACTGTACCGATTCCGGAATCTTCGCCACGAAACTCACGCCCGGCACCGGCAGCAATTCGCTGACCTGCTGGAAGCCCAGTTGATAGTCGCCAGTGGCAACCACCGAGCCGACCGGGATTTTCGGGATCATTTTTGCCTTCGGCTTCAGCTGATCTTCGATCCCCAGTTTCTTGAACAACTGCTGCTCGATGTAGACGCCGCTGGCGCTGTCGGAGTAGGCCACTGACTGCGCGTCGAGCAGGGTTTTCTTCAGGCCGTCGACACTGCTGATGTCCGGTTTCGGCGCGCCTTCGCGCACCACCAGGCCGATCCGCGAATCGGCCAGCTCAACGCGCGAGGCCGGGTCGACTTTGCCTTGCTTGATCAGGTCATCGAGGGCATAGCCGACCATGATCACCACGTCGGCGTGTTCACCGCGGGCGAGGCGATTGGGGATCGCTTCGGGGGCTTTGCCCATCGACGGGCCGAGGCTGGTGGTCAGGGTGTTGCCGCTGGCGGCAGCGAATTTCGGCCCGAGAATCTTGTAGGCGGCAGTGAAGCCGCCGGAGGTCATCACGCTCAATTCTTCGGCCTGCGCCGCGAGGTTGAACGCGAGACCGGCGAGCAGGGCGGTGACAGTAAACAGTTTTTTCATGGCGAGTTTTCCTCAGGCCGCGACAGGTTGCAGACGACCACCGGCACGGCGGTACAGATAAAGAGTGGCGCACAAGGCACATAGCGCACCGATGCTCATCCAGTAACCCGGCGCGGCTTTGTCGCCGGTGTACTGAATCAGGAAGGTCGACATCGCCGGGGTGAAACCGCCGAAAATGGCGGTGGCCAGGCTGTAGGCGAGAGAGAAACCGGCAACGCGCACCTCAACTGGCATGATCTCGGTCAGCGCCGGAATCATTGCGCCGTTGTACAAGCCGTAGATAAACGACAGCCACAACAGCGACAGCAACATGTGGCTGAAGCTCGGCGCCTGCACCAGGTACGACAGCGCCGGATAGGTCGTGGCCAGGGCCAGCAGCGACATGGCGATCAGCACCGGACGACGGCCGATACGGTCGGACAACAGGCCGCCAATCGGCAACCAGAAGAAGTTCGACACACCGACCAGCAGCGTCACCAACAGTGCATCGGAGGTGCTCAGGTGCAGCACGGTTTTGCCGAAGGTCGGCGCGTACACGGTGATCAGGTAAAACGCGGTGGTGGTCAGCGCGACCATCAACATGCCGCCGAGTACCACGCCCCAGTTCTGGCCGAGGGTGCGGAACACTTCGCCCATGCTCGGGCGGTGTTTGCGTGCGGCGAACTCTTCGGTTTCCGCCAGGTTACGGCGCAGGAAAAAGATAAACGGCACGATCATGCAACCGACGAAAAACGGAATCCGCCAGCCCCAATCGGCAATCACATCCGGCGCCATCCACGCGTTCAGCGCATAGCCCAAAGCGGCGGCGACGATGATCGCCACTTGCTGACTGGCCGACTGCCAAGCGGTGAAGAAACCTTTGCGGCCCGGCGTGGCGATTTCGGCGAGATACACCGACACACCGCCCAATTCCGCCCCAGCCGAGAAGCCCTGCAGCAAGCGCCCGATCAACACCAGTGCCGGCGCAAATAGGCCGATGCTTTCGTAACCGGGCACCAGCACGATCAATATCGTGCCGCTGGCCATGATCGACAGGGTGACGATCAAACCTTTACGCCGACCGACATCATCGATGTATGCACCGAGCACGATGGCGCCCAGCGGACGCATCAAAAAGCCTGCGCCGAACACCGCAAAGGTCATCATCAGGGAGGCGAACTCACTGCTCGCCGGAAAGAACACCGCCGCGATCTGCGTGGCATAGAAGCCGAACAGGAAGAAGTCGAACTGTTCGAGGAAGTTGCCCGAGGTCACCCGGAAAATGGCGCCGGCCCGCGAGCCGTTGTGAGGGATTGAGGCTGTCATAGAAAAGTACTCCACCGCTTTTATGACGTGCGCGACGGGAGGGCGGCGCACGGTTTTTATTGAGGTGGATGGTGGCGCAGGTGTAACAGGATGTTAATTGCATTATTGGCATGGATTGATGTTCAGGGCGGATCAATGGTTTTTTGGGGTACAAATCCATTGCAGCGGTAACGGCTGCTTATGGTTTCGACTGACGGCGACGTCGCCGGTGAGAAAAGATCAAGGGCACTCGAGCTGGCGCTCATTGTAATGAGTGGTTAAAAGCGGGCGCATGGCTTTGGTTTGGTGAGGTGGCTACCCCTCACCCCAGCCCTCTCCCGAGGGAGAGGGAGCCGATTTCGGTTGGTTTTGAAACGTGCATTCGACTCGGTATCGCACATCGGCGCACTTCTGCCAAACACCTCGGTCAGTCCCCTCTCCCTCCGGGAGAGGGCTAGGGTGAGGGGCTCTTGATTTTGCTTTTGTTTACAGGACACCCAAACTCCAATGACCTCTAGCGCCCATCCCGGCAAAAAAAGGAATGATTCCCGAACCCGGCAGTCCGAGTTCAGGTAGCACACATCTCAGGAGGTTCACCGATGAACAGCAAAACCCTAATCGCCAGCCTGGCCCTCGTCGCCGGCATTGCCGGGATCAGCCCACTTGTTCAAGCGGCGCAAACCTCAAATGAACAGGCCGTTCAATCCCCGACCAGCGACCGCGAACTGAAGGTCAACGACCGCGCCCCGGATATTTATCAGCGCAGTGAAAAAGCCATCGACTGGAAAACCAAGGGCCTGAAAAAACCTGTTGAGCAGGCGCAGTGGGTACAGATCAATGACCAGTACGTCATGGTGATGATCACCAACGGGACGATTGTCGAGATGAAACCGGTCGAGCGTTAAGAGCGGATCTCAAAGCCCTGCGCCTGCACACGCGCGGGGCTTTCTCCACCCAACCGATACTGATTATTGCCACTGCGCTTGGCCTCATACATCGCCAGATCTGCGACGTGCAGCAAGCGATCCATGGCTGTCGCATGGTCCGGAAACACCGCCACGCCAAGGCTGGTGCCGATGTGGCGCTGGTCGTTGCCGATGCTGATCGGGGGCGACAGTTCGATGAAGATTTTCTGGCAAATGCTGCGCGCTTCGTCCTGCAAACTCAGGCTCGGCGCCAGGTCTTGCAGGATCACCACAAACTCATCGCCGCCAATGCGCGCGACCGTATCGGTGGCGCGCAGGATGCGTTTCAGCCGCGTGGCCGTGGTGATCAGCACGCGGTCGCCGGCGGCATGGCCGTAGCGGTCGTTGATGGTTTTGAAACCGTTGAGGTCGATGAATACCAGTGCGACGCGGGTCTCGGTCTGCCGCGCGTGATCCAGCGCTTCCGACAAGCGTTGTTCCAGCACCAGACGATTGGGCAGGCCGGTCAGCGGATCGAAGTGAGCGAGGTGTTGCAGGTAGCTGGCCGAGGCTTTTTCTTCGGTGATGTCGCGCACCACACCCATCATTTTCACCACAGCGTCGTGGTCGTTGTGCACCACGTTGCCGGTTTCCCGCAGCCAGCGAATCGTGCCGTCGGGCCAGACCACGCGGTATTCCTCATCATGGTTTTCGCCGGTTTCAAGACAGCGCAACTCACCTTCGCGCACTTTGGTGCGGTCGTCCGGATGGACGCAGGAGCAGAACAGCGCATAGGACGGCGTAATCTCGCCGATCTTGAACCCGAACATGCCGTAAATCGCGTCCGACCAGTACAGCCGATCCGTGTCGACTTCCCAATCCCAAGTGCCGATGCGCGCAAAGTACTGGCTGCGTTTGAAACGCTCGACGTCGCCGTCCTGCTGAATGCGTTGGCCATCGGCGGCCCGCGTCAGCAAATCCCGGTACTGCGCAAGCTGCCTGCGCAAACCGCGTTCGCGCCACAGCAGCAGGGCGATGATGGCCAGCATGCTCGCGCCCATGGCAAGGCTGATCCAGAACAGAGTCATTCGGGCGCTGCCAGCATGGCGGGTCGATCCGTAGAGTAGTGGCGGTTGGCTATGTTAATGCTTCATTACTCGGTTCGGATACCATGTTGATCTGCGCTGCCAGGTTGCCAATCCCCGGCATTTCTGGGAAAACGGCGGCCGGCTGAACAATAGAGTGAATGTTATGAATGATGAACTGCAGGTAATCGATCTTCAGATCGGCGAAGGCAAAGCCGCCATCAAAGGCGCGCTGATCACCACCCAATACACCGGTTGGCTGGAAGACGGCAGCGAGTTCGATTCTTCCTACAGCCGAGGCAAACCTTTCCAGTGCGTGATTGGCACCGGGCGGGTGATCAAGGGTTGGGATCAGGGCTTGATGGGGATGCAGGTGGGGGGCAAGCGCAAATTGCTGGTGCCGGCGCATTTGGGGTACGGCGAACGGACGATGGGCAAGATCCCGCCGGGTTCGAATCTGGTGTTTGAGATTGAGTTGTTGGAAGTGCTGACGCGGGAGGATTGAGGTGGGGGGCGTCGATTTGGATGAAGTCCGTTACTTCATCCAAATGCCGTCAGGGTGGATCAGGTGAATACGTCTATATCGTCAAGCGTGTCTTCGATGATTCCTTGCAGTGAAGGGTGCGTTTGCTTGGCTGATTCGAGTGCCGCAAAAACTGTTTCAGTATCCAGTTCGCCATGTCGGCGAGCGATGTGCCCGAGTGCAGTAGCCGCAGCGGCCACAATTGCTTCGGTTTTGCTGGCGAGCTGTTTCAGGCAGATGTCCTGAGCCCATTTTCTATCGGTTTCATTCAGGCCAATGGATACGAGTGCGGTGATTACGTTTGCATCCGTGTCGCTGGAAAGTAGGCGAATGGCCTCGTCATGGCTAATAGATGGATCTTGATAGATGAGGCTCACTTTGCATCTCCCAGGATTCTGCCTTTGTTGTCTACTTTTTTAGCCTTGATCAGCGCATTTTTCCTATCTTGGTGAAGTTTATCCCATGGCCTTACGTGGCCGTGATAGACATCTCCACCCGTGCGATCGAAGACGACTAGCTCATTTGTTTCTGGATCAATTCCGATTCTACGTGGTGATGTAGGTTTGACCTGAACCGAGTTTTCTAGCGCTTCCTGACCATTGGTTGGTCCTTTACTTTTTATGGGTGTATCTGTTTTTCCGTGGTAACTGGCTGCATCGAACTCAAGCGCCAAAACAATATAAAGGGGTTTAATTCCCGAGTTTGGAGGAAAAACAAGGATGAAATCTCGGTACTCAGGCGGGTAAACCGGATTAACGATGAGCTTGTCCGCTTGCTCAGTCGGCGGATAAATCCAGATCTGGGGAATTTGCGGTGCGCCTTCCAGCGGTGGAATTTCCGATGTACTGCTTGTGTCTACGGCGGGAGTCCAAATCAGTGTTGCCCCATTACCGAAATCTGCGACTTGCTGGGTGCCTTGCTTCACGAACCGTACGACAGGAATCATCTCCCAATCGCTGCGCGTCTGGGTGTTGTACCCATATCCTTTCAAGGTGCCGTCGGCTTGTTGTTTTAAACGCAATCGGACACGAGTGCGACCTTTCTCAAGCGATTTAAGTTGTTCTTCTGTGTATAGCGAGCTGTCGCCCAAACTCGAAGGCCAAAGCAGAGCAACCATGCCGAGCAATGCACCAGCGACAACACCTCCCGTCACTGCACTTGCACCACTCACTGCACTTGCGCCTGGGCTTGCAGTGGTAGTCGTAGCTAATAAAAGCGTTCCTGCCGCAGCGGGAAAATTACGGCCTCCTACTTTTTTCAGCGGGATGTTGCCAGCAGTGTCTCGTTCGCGGCCGCCCAACAAAGACAACTCTCCAAAATCAGCCAACTTCTCGACCGGAATAAATCCGGTACTACTGACATGGTTGATTACACCATCCGGAAGTTGGCAGCTTTTAGCGAACACGCAACCTTTTGCATCGGGCATGGGCTGTTGTGGCTGTTTGATTAGGCTATTTTCGTAGGCTTGCTGTCTGGCAAGCATGTCGTCATAGGCGGTTTGTCTAGCTTCCCGCTCTGCCAACTCGCTGTCGGTCATGTAGCGGCTAGTGATGTGGTGTCCGTCACCGGCCGGTGGATTTTGAACCCGAGGTCTGTCTGTCTTTCGCGCCATGAGCGTCCTTGTTCTTTCGTCAGAAAACGATGCGGACGCTAAATGAATGGGCGTTTGATGGATGTAGGACGGGTCTGAAATTGCGACAGTTGTTACAAGTGTAAAAAATCAGGATGGGTACATCGGCAGGTACCCCAACTCGCTCGGGCCTTCCTATGGTCTGGTTTTCAGATATTTGTTAGCAGAAAGAAAGCCATCGCGAGCAGGCTCACTCCTACAATTGATCGCGGATGCTCATGGGATTTGAGTGCACCGCAGATCTAGTGTAGGAGCGAGCCTGCTCGCGAAGAACGATTACGCGGTCAATCAGGCTGCGTGTGCCATCTCGGCCAGTGTGTCGGCCACGGTTTTTTGCAGTGAGGGGAACCGGCGGGTCACGCGGCGCAGTGCGGGTAGCACGGCGTCGATTTCCAGTTCATCGAGTTGGGGAAGCACGGTGACGGCGGAGGCGACGATGGTTTCGCGTTCGCTTTCGAAGAGCACCAGGCAGGCGTTCTGCGCCCAGCGTCCGTCCCGCTCGTTGAAACCCATCGCCACCAGTGCCGCGACGACTTGTGCATCGGTTTTGTTGGACATGTTTATTGCCTCAGGGCGGGTTCGATTTTGTCGAGGGCGCGGTTGACCGCGAGTTCGCCGAGCATGACCACTTGCTGGATGCCGAGCACGGTGTTGCGGTAGGGCGAGTCGAGCAGGGCGGCGAAGTCGCTGAGCATGATGCTGGCCGAGGCCATGGATTCGCAGGCGTGGGCCATGAGGTCTTCGGCGCCGGTGTTGGGGTCGACGAGGAACATGGTGCTGGGTCTGCGCGGTGGTGAAGGCGGTGTGGGTTTCAGGTAGTGGTCGAGGGCGCGTTCGGCGGCTTCGTGGAGTTTTCTGGAGCCCGGGGTGGAATAGGGGGACGTTGGATTTTGATCGATTTCCGCGTCTGTTTCGGGCGGATTCGGCGTTATTTTGAACATTTCTTAGAACCTTTTAATGAGGCCGACACGTTCATTGCGACTAAACAAATGGGTGGCAGCTATGCGCAGGTTAGTCGACCGGTGGTTCTAAGCAGTCCCGGCGCACCCGAAGGCGCCCTGCGCACAGCTACCATTAAGCTCAGGCGCGAGAATGCCTGACTGAACGGACTGTATGCTGCCAAAAAACCACCGAGCGACTAAACCCGATCACTGAACATTCAGTGACGCGAACCAAGTTACCGGTGACCTCCAAGCCGCACAAGCCGGCGGATTCTGGCGTAGTTGTAGGCAAAGGCGCAAGGCGCTGTAGCCTTGTGGCTGATGTCTAAATGATGCTGCGTTTGACTGGGCGCCTTCGCGAGCAAGCTCGCTCCCACAGGGGAACGCATTCCAAACTGTGGGAGCGAGCCTGCTCGCGAAGGCGCCTGCAAAATCACCTCAGGATTCAGCCCTCACGCCCCGCCCAAACCGCTCCCGATACACCGACGGCGGCACACCCACCACACCACGAAACGCCACACGAAAACTCTCCACCGACCGATAGCCACAACGCTCGGCAATCTGCTCGGTATTGTCTGGCGTACTCTCCAACAACTCCCGTGCCCGCGCTAACCGTTCATGCTGCAACCAAGCCTTGGGCGACTGCCCACTGGCCTCGGTAAATCGCCGCAGAAACGTACGCTCACTCATCGCCGCTTCACTGGCCAGATCACGTACCTCCAGCGGTTCATGCAAACGCTCACGCGCCCACTGCATCACCCGCGACAGATCATTGCGCGGCGTCGGGCTGACCGGGGTTGGAATAAACTGCGCCTGACCGCCAGTACGCTGCGGCGACATCACCAGGCGCCGCGCCACCGAGTTGGCGACTTGCGTGCCGAAGTCCCGCGCCACCAGATGCAGGCAGGCATCGATCCCGGCCGCGCTGCCCGCCGAGGTGATCAACTGCCCGGAGTCGACGTAAAGCACATTGGCATCGACAGCAATCGCCGGGAAGCGCTGCGCCAGTTCCGCCGTGTAACGCCAATGCGTCGTCGCGCCATGCCCGTCAAGCAGGCCGGTGGCGGCCAGCACAAATACACCGGAGCAGATCGACAGTAATCGCGCACCCCGGGCATGGGCCTGGCACAGCGCGTCGATCAATGCTGGAGGCACCGCCGCGTTACGGTCGCGCCAGCCGGGAATGATGATGGTGCGCGCCTCGGCCAACAATTCCAGACCGCCATCGGCCAGCACCTGAATACCGCCCAAGGCGCGCATCGGGCCTTGATCGACCGCCGCAATGGCGTGGGTGTACCACGGGAAATCGAACTCCGGCCGGGTCAGGCCGAAGACCTCCACGGCGATGCCAAACTCGAATGTGCAGAGGCCGTCGTAGGCCAGAATCGCAACCAGACCTGGTGATGTCGGCATTTGGCGGAAAATTCCCGGTGAGTGTCTTGTACGCCACTGTAGCCGCAAGCGGCCGCTCGATAAAGTCTGTTCACACCCGTTCAGATAAAGGAGCAACACCCATGGTCAGCCTGGTTCGCGACATTCCTGCGGCGCCGTCGGCGATCGCCCTGATGCACTTCAGCAATCGTCTGACTTTCGAAACCGATTGTTCCGACGTATTCAGTAGCCAAGAGGCCGGCGAGATTGATTTTGTCCTGGTCGATGTACGCGGGCCGCTGGCCTATGAGCGCGGGCATGTGCCGGGCGCGATCAATATCCCGAACCGGTTACTGACGGCGGCGGAGCTGGCGATCTACCCGAAAACCACGCTGTTCGTGGTCTATTGCGCCGGCCCGCACTGCAACGGCGCGAACAAGGCGGCGGTGAAACTGGCAGCGCTGGGGTATCCGGTCAAGGAGATGATCGGCGGGGTTACCGGATGGCTGGATGAAGGCTTTCAACTCAGCGTTGAGCCAGTCGGCGAAACCGCCATCGGCTGCGAATGCTGACGTTGTTTTAAGAGAAATCCTGAGCAAAAAAAGCCCTTGTCCTACAGCCTTTGCACCACGACGGCGCACCCGTTGACCCCGGTCAAGCGGTGCGCCGATCTTTCATAAGTATTTGTCGCTTAAACACAATTTACCCTGTGCGCGCCGCCATAGACTGCCGGCCACTTCGGTGTTTGTAGCCAATTGGCCATGACCGAACGCTGAATCGAAAGCTGCCAATAAAAGCCTCCGCACACAGGAGTTATAAATGAAGAAGCTAGTGATGTTCGGTGCCCTGGCACTGTCGATGTTGTCCCTGACCGCCGTGGCCGAAGACGCCAAGCCGATCCGCATCGGTATCGAAGCCGGTTACCCGCCATTCTCGATGAAAACCCCTGACGGCAAACTCGCCGGTTTCGACGTCGATATCGGCGATGCGTTGTGCGCGCAGATGAAAGTCAAATGCACCTGGGTCGAGCAGGAATTCGATGGCCTGATCCCGGCGCTGAAAGTGAAGAAGATCGACGCGATTCTGTCGTCGATGACCATCACCGATGACCGCAAGAAGAACGTCGATTTCACCATCAAGTACTACCACACCCCGGCGCGCTTCGTGATGAAGGAAGGCTCCGGTGTCAAAGACCCGCTGACCGAGCTCAAGGGCAAGAAAGTCGGCGTGCTGCGTGCCAGTACCCACGACCGTTACGCCACCGAAGTGCTGGTGCCGGCCGGGATCGACCTGGTGCGTTACGGCTCGCAGCAGGAAGCCAACCTCGACATGGTTTCCGGGCGTATCGAGGCGATGCTGGCTGACTCGGTCAACCTGAGCGACGGTTTCCTGAAAACCGACGCCGGCAAAGGCTTCGAATTTGTTGGCCCAACCTACGAAGACGCCAAGTACTTCGGTGGCGGCGCCGGCATTGCGGTGCGCAAGGGCGATACCGCGCTGGCCGAGCAATTCAACAAAGCCATCACCGAAATCCGCGCCAATGGCGAGTACAAGAAAGTGCAGGACAAGTACTTCGACTTTGACGTGTACGGTCATTAATACGCCGTAGAAAAAAGTGGCCCCGTTTGCGCGGTGGCCACTTTTTTTATGCTTTCTTTCTACAGATGGAGATCCCTGTGGGAGCGAGCTTGCTCGCGAATACGGTTTAACATTCAACATCTTTATTGACTGTCAAATTGCATTCGCGAGCAAGCTCGCTCCCACAGGGATCTCATTGATCCAGATCTACCAGACTGCAGGAGTCTTCCCATGCAACGCATCGACCATGTTCTGCCCTGGAGCCACTTGGGCAGCGAACGCTCGCTCAGTGTGTTCCGCTATGGCGCCGGCCCACGCAAGGTGTACATCCAGGCCAGCCTGCACGCCGATGAACTGCCGGGCATGCGCACCGCGTGGGAACTCAAGCAACGCCTCAACCAACTCGAGCAGCAAGGCCGTTTGCAGGGCGTGATCGAGCTGGTGCCGGTGGCCAACCCGATCGGCCTCGATCAACACGTGCAAGGCGCGCACATGGGCCGCTTCGAACTGGGCAGCGGCAAGAATTTCAACCGCGCCTTCGTCGAACTCAGCGCGCCGGTCGGGGCGTTGATCGGTGAGCGTCTGGGCGCGGATGCCGAGGCCAACGTTGCACTGATCCGCCAAACCATGGGCCAGGTATTCGATGAACTGCCGGCGCCGGCCTCGCAACTGGAAGCCTTGCATCGCCTGTTGCTGCGCCATGCCTGCGATGCCGACATCACCCTCGATTTGCATTGTGATTTCGACGCGGCGATTCACTTGTACGCGCTGCCGCAGCACTGGCCACAGTGGCAATCGCTGGCGGCGCGCTTGAAGGCCGGCGTGGCGCTGCTGTGTGAAGATTCCGGTGGCAGCTCGTTCGATGAATCCTGCTCGACGCCATGGTTGCGTCTGGCGCGGGCATTTCCCAATGCTGCAATTCCGGCGGCGAATCTGGCGACCACGCTGGAACTGGGCAGCATGGGCGACACCCGGGTCGATCAGGCGCAGGCCAATTGTGAGGCGATCCTCGGATTCCTCGCCGAGCAAGGTTTCATCAGCGGCGAGTGGCCGGCAGCGCCAAGTGAGTGCTGCGAAGGTCTGCCGTTCGAGGGCACCGAATACCTATTCGCACCGCACCATGGCGTGGTGAGTTTTCTGCGCAATGCTGGCGAGTGGGTGGAGCAGGGCGATGCGTTGTTCGAGGTGGTCGATCCGTTGCAGGATCGCGTGACCACCGTGCGCGCCGGCACCAGCGGGGTGCTGTTTGCGCTGGATCGTGGGCGTTATACCGAGCCGGGGATCTGGCAGGCGAAAGTGGCGGGGCGGGTGGCGTTTCGTACCGGGAAACTGACTAACGACTGAAGGATCTTCGTTGGGGCTAATGGCCTCATCGCGAGCAGGCTCACTCCTACAGGGGAATGTATTTCCAATGTGGGAGCGAGCTTGCTCGCGAAGGGGCCATCAGCAGCACCCAACATGTTGATCCTCGCCGCAGGATGTTAGGCTCCCCCCGAACCCGACACTCTGTGAAAGGAAGGCTCTATGTTGAAGGTCTTTGCTCTCTTGACCCTGCTGGCGTCCAGCGCCGTGCAGGCGCAGACCACGCTGCAATCCGATCTGCCGCTCAAGTACATCGAGCAGGTGCACGCCGACGCCGAGGCGCGTCCGTTGGTGATTTTCCTGCACGGCTACGGCAGTAACGAAGCCGATCTGATCGGCATGAAATTCCAGCTCCCGGCGCAATACAACTACCTGTCGGTGCAGGCGCCGTTGTCGTTGGGCGAAGGACGTTTCCAGTGGTTTCGCAAGAAAGGCGAAGGTGCCTACAACGGAGAGACCGATGATCTGAAGGTCAGTGGCCAGAAGCTGCGCGACTTTGTCGCGCAAGCGGCGCAGAAATATCACACCACCCCGAGCAAGGTGTACCTGATCGGCTTCAGCCAGGGCGCGATGATGACCTACGAGGTGGGGCTGCGGCCGCCAGTCGCCGTCGGCGGAATCGCGGCGTTGAGCGGGCGTTTGTTGCCGGTGTTGAAAGCTGAACTCAAGGCCGAACAGCAGCCGTTGCCACTGAGCATCTTCATCGGCCACGGCACCGCCGATGATCGCGTGCCCTACCACGACGGCACCGAGGCCAATGCGCAGCTACAGAAACTGGGCTACAAACCGCAGTTTCATGCCTATCCCGGCGTCGGCCACAGTATCAGTGCGGCCGAGCTGCGCGACTTGAATGGCTGGCTGCAGCAGCTCAATCCTTGAGGATGGTTTTCACCAAAGCATCGTGACCTTTCTTGTCGCTGGCACGGGAGATCACCTGCACCAGCGCCATTTTCGTCCCGGAGCCGGCCATCAGCGTGGTGTTGAGGGTCTGGCCACCGCCCTGGGTCGCGGTGCTGTCGACCTGGCGCAGGCCAAGGCCGGTGCCTTTCTGGGTCAGACTTTTTTCGCTGAGTTTGTTGAAGTCCGGCAGGGCCTTGCGCTGGTCGTCGATGAAACTCGAGACGGTGCTGTCGAGGAACTGCCCGTCGTTATCCTTGATGTGCTGGCCTTCGGGAATCTGGTTTTCAGCGGTAATGACCACGGTCTTCGTCGCTTCATTGGTGTACATCGTGCCTTTGGTTCCGCTCGGGCTGGTCGGCAGCGGGTCGGCGACGAAACCTTTAGGCAACACAAAGGTGAACTTGCCCTCGAGCATCGAGACTTTTTCGGTGCCGGCATTTTTCTTGGCCGCTTGCGCGTGGAGGGCGCCGAAACCGGCGAGGGCCGCCACCAGCAGGACGACGGCTTTTTTGCTCAACAATGACATGTGAATCTCCGGTGGATGGTCGCGCGAGGCGGGCGATCATCCCACGGAGGGGGGCGGGCGTTCCAGCGCGAATCGTCTGACCGGTTACTGCGCCTGCGCTTTCGCCAGTGGACGGGCCAACAGGCGTTTGGTCACGCCGAGCATCGCCACCGACAAAGCGACACCGACGGCGAATCCACTCAGTCCCATGCTCGGCAAGGTCAGTGCCGAGACCAGACAAAACGCCGAAAACGAATACATGCCGGTGGCCGTCGCCCTTAACAATGCGGCGGTAAATGCCGGGCCGCGTGTCTGTTGCGAGAACACCGCCATTACACTGCCGAGCACCGGGAACACCGCGAGCAAACCGCTCCAGCGCTCGCCGACGGTGCTGGCCAGCATCGTCACCAGCAGGGTCAACGCGGCACCGGCGATCATTCGCCAGATCAGTTTGTCCGACTTCGGCGCCGGACCGTTGAGCACCGGTTGTACCGCAGGAAACAGATACGGCGATGCCAACAACGCAACCGCCGCCGCTGCCACCGAAAACGGCAGCGACGCCGGGATCAGTGACAACACCCCCGCGATGACGGCCCACACCGATAGCGACGCCGTCAGTGCCACTGGCCAGTTCGCCCGTTGCGCGACCTGCGCATAGGTGATGCAGAACGCAATCATCGCGAACATCGCCGATAACGCCGCCACCGCCGACTGCGCGGCAAACGCCGGACCCTGCTCGATGGCGAGGAAAAACAGAATCGGCCCGACCACCACCGGTAATCCCGACAGCCACCCGGCCACGCTTGGCCCCCAGCGTTTGCCCGCCAGGGATATCAGCAGCAGAAAACCGGGAATCAGCAGCAGTTTGAGGATCAGCACACAGGTGTCTCCGTCCGTTGAGGGTAGGCCACGGTAGCATTGTCGATCGGCGATTGCTGCCTATGTGTGCAGTTTTTGTATACAAAGTAGCGGGGGCGATACCCGGCTATGCTGTGTGTATCAGGGTTTACCGGAGTCGATGCCGCGATGAGAAGAACACCGAAGCTGGTGCGAGGATGCTGCGGCATCGGCTTGTGGGCGTTGTTGCTGACGCCGACCTGGGCCAATTGGCAGGACGCCGTGCCCGGCGCGCAGATCATTGGCACCGGCGATTACAGCGTGTTCGGTTTCGATGTCTACAACGCGCGATTGTGGAGTGCCGCGCGGCCCTTGGTCGACGGTCAGCCATTTGCGCTGGAGTTGATCTACCGCCGCAACATCTCCCGCGATGATCTGGTCAAGGCCAGCGTCGACGAAATCAAACGGCTGGCCGGTGCCCGCGTCAGCCCGGCGCAATTGGCCGGGTGGCAGGTACAGATGCAGCAATCGTTCGTCGATGTGCAGGCCGGCACGCGAATTACCGGGGTGTATCTGCCGGGGCAGGGTGCGCGGTTTTTTGTCGGTCAGCAGTTGCAGCATGAGATCGATGATCCGCTGTTTGCCCGCGCATTTTTTGATATCTGGCTGGATCCGCGCACGCGCAGTCCGGAGCTGCGCGAACAGTTGTTGGGGGTGAGTCGATAGATTTTTTTGCGCTTCAAGGCTCCGGCGGAAACCTCTAAGCTGCGTCTTTCCGACTTGTTTCTGGATGTGTGCGTGAAATTCAGTTTGCCCAAAATCGCCACCGCGCCGTTTTGTCCGCCGGAAGTGGCTGGCAGTGTTGCGGTTGATCCCAGCGCCTCGTTCTTTAAACGCGTGCTGCGTTTCGCCGGCCCCGGCTTGCTGGTGTCGATTGGCTACATGGACCCGGGCAACTGGGCCACCGCCATCGAGGCCGGTTCACGCTTCGGTTACAGCCTGTTGTTTGTGGTGTTGCTGGCGAGTCTGGCCGGCATGGTCGTGCAGTGCCTGTGCTCGCGGTTGGGCATTGCCACCGGGCGCGATCTGGCGCAACTGTCTCGCGAGCGCTACAGCACGCCGACCGCGCGCCTGCAGTGGGTGTTGGCGGAAATCTCGATCATCGCCACCGATCTGGCTGAAGTGCTGGGTTGTGCGCTGGCGTTCCACTTGCTGCTTGGCTGTTCGCTGACCTTCGGCATTGCCCTGACGGCGTTCGATACTTTGCTGGTGCTGGCCCTGCAGAATCGCGGTTTCCGCAGACTGGAAGCGATCATGTTGGTGCTGGTCGCAACCATCGGCGTGTGTTTCTTCGTTGAACTGCTGCTGATCAAACCCTACTGGCCGGACGTCGCCCAAGGTTTCAAACCGTCGCTGGCGGCGATCAGCGAGGCGGCGCCGTTGTACCTGGCCATCGGTATTCTCGGCGCGACGGTGATGCCGCATAACCTCTACCTGCACACCTCGATCGTGCAGACGCGGATGATCGGCAAGGACCTCGCCAGCAAGCAGGACGCGGTGAAACTGGCGCGCATCGACACCATCGGTTCGCTGGCCCTGGCGTTACTGGTCAACGCGGCGATTCTGATTCTCGCGGCGGCAGCGTTCCACCAGTCCGGGCACACCGACGTGGTGGACATTCAGGACGCCTACCACTTGCTCGATCCGCTGGTCGGTGGGGCGCTGGCCAGCGTGTTGTTCGGCGTCGCGTTGCTGGCATCGGGGCAGAGTTCGACCTTCACCGGCACCATCGCCGGCCAGGTGATCATGGAGGGTTATCTGAACCTGCGGATCCCGTGCTGGCAGCGGCGCTTGATTACTCGCGGACTGGCGTTGATTCCGGCATTCGTCGGCGTGTGGCTGATGGGCGATAACGCGATCGGCAAATTGCTGGTGTTGAGTCAGGTGGTGTTGAGTCTGCAGTTGCCGTTTGCCTTGTATCCACTCATTCGAATGACTAACGACAAACAACTGATGGGGCCGTTTGTGAACCGCTGGCCAACTCGGGTGTTGGCCTGGGGGTTGTTTGTGGTGATCAGCGGCGCTAACAGCTGGCTGATTTTGCAGTGGGCGGTTTGAGCCAGCATTTGCAGTGACTGGGCTGGCCTCTTCGCGAGCAAGCTCGCTCCCACAGGGTTATCGGGTGTGCACACTATTGCGATCACCCGATAACTCATGTGAGAGCGAGCTTGCTCGCGAAGACGGACTGTCAGGCGCCCACATCGCTGAACACTGGAATGCGCCCGTTGAGCGAAGGCTTGTAGTGCCAGTTCAAGCGATTCAGATCGATGCCACGCCCAAGTATTTCCCTCACCGTCGCCCCGGCAATACTCATCGCCAGCGCTTGCCCCGGACACTCGTGCCGACCACTGCCAAAACTGAAACTGCGGCGGTTCTCGCGTTGCGGCAGAAACTCCTCCGGCCGTTCGTTGAGCGCCGGATCTCGATTGGCCGAGGCCAGCAGCACCAGAATCACATCGCCCGTTTCGACACGTACTCCAGCAATCTCACAGGACGCGGCGACAAAGCGCCGGGTGTTCTGCACGGGCGGGTCGAAGCGCTGGACTTCGTTGAGCAGTGCTTCGATGGATTCGCCGCGCAACGCTGGCTGCCGACGTAGCGCCAGCAGCGTATTGCCGATCAGGCCGGCGCAGGCTTCGAACGTCTGTGAACAGAGGCCGATCAGGTTGGCGATCAAGGTTTCCTCATCGCCAGTGAAACGCTGCTGGATTGCACTGAGCAACGGGCTGGCCGGCTCGGCGAGCAATTCGATGAAGTCACCGCGCAGTTGTTCAGCCGCCGCCTCTGCTGCGGCCAGTTGCAGGTCATTGCTCAACGGCGACAGGAAGGCAACGAAATCCGCCGTCAATTCACTGATCGCCCGCGCTTGCGCCGGGGTGAACCCCAGCAGCGCCGCGACCACGCACACCGGGCCACGAAGCATTGCCTTGTACACCCCGTCGGCGTCCGCCGTGATCAGCCGCGCGGCGACCAGTCTGTCGACGGCCTCAAGGTCGAGCGAGGCCAACTCAGGCTCAATGGCAGCGCGCGGGCAGCGCTGGCGTTCACCGTCATTCATGCGCATCAGTTGGCCGAAGACTTTGCCGGCCATGCCTTTTGCAATCGCTGCGGGCACTGGCTCCTGCGCCGGACGCACCCGGCAATCGGCGTGGGCCAACACCGCACACACCGCCCGGGCACTGCTGGCGACCCACAGTTTCAGCTCTGGATGAAACGTCAGTCCACCTGCTGCGCGCAGTTCGGCGTAGTAGGGATAAGGATCGGCGTGCGTTGCGGCGCTAATCGGGTTCATGGTTTGCATCCTTGTCGGCGGGGAAAGTGTTGCTACTATCTCCACTGCGCAACGACGATGATTCGTCCGGGAGCGAACTATGCACGCAGAGCATCAAGACATCGGCGTTTCCCAAGTGGCCGCCGCCATCGCCGAGCCGGCGCGAACGAAAATCCTCTGTTCGCTGATGGACGGCCACGCCCGCACCAGCACTGAATTGGCGACGATCGCCGAAGTCAGCGCCTCGACCGCCAGCGTGCACCTGGCGAAACTCAAGGACCTGGCCCTGGTGCGCCTGCACGTGCAGGGCCGTCATCGCTATTACAGCCTCGCCGATCAGCGCGTGGCGCAGGCGCTGGAAGCGTTGATGGTGATTGGCCAGAACGCCGCGCCTACGTTCAAGGCGCACACCCCGGATCGCCTGCAATTTGCGCGCACCTGCTATGACCACATGGCCGGGACGCTGGCGGTGTTGCTGCACGACCGCTTGCTCGAGGCTGGTTGGCTGGTGGCAACCGACGAGCAGGCGTATCGCTTGAGTGAAAGCGGGGAGGCGGTGTTTCTCGGGCTGGGTATCGAAGTACAGGATTTGACCAGCCTGCGCCGCAAGTTTGCCTGTCCGTGCTTGGACTGGAGCATGCGCCGGCCGCATCTCGGTGGTTCGCTGGGGGCGGCGCTGTTGCAGACCGCGTTGAAGCGCAAGTGGGTGACCCAGGATCTGGACAGTCGGGCGCTGGCGTTGACGGCGCTGGGGCGCAAGGAGATCGGTGCGCGGTTTGGCGTTGAGTGGCCGGTAGACGGGCAGATCAAAAGATCGCAGCCAGCCGTAAAGCGTGCCCACCCGATAAATTCCGACCGTACCGAATCCCTGTAGGAGCTGCCGAAGGCTGCGATCTTTTGATTTTCAGCTTCTGACCGACGAGGGGCGCATCTGCCACCTTGTATCACCGCTGCCGACCCTATACTGTATATAAAAACAGTATAGAGCCCGCGCCATGCAAATCATCGACAAGCTCAGCATCCTCGCCGACGCCGCCAAGTACGACGCCTCCTGCGCGAGCAGCGGCGCGCCCAAGCGCAGCTCCGAGGGCAAGAGCGGCCTGGGCTCGACCGATGGCATGGGCATCTGCCACAGCTACACGCCGGACGGGCGCTGCGTGTCGTTGTTGAAGATTCTGCTGACCAACTTCTGCCTTTACGATTGCCAGTACTGCGTCAACCGCCGCTCCAGCGATGTCCCGCGTGCACGCTTCACTCCCGAGGAAGTCGTGGCGCTGACCATGGATTTCTACCGGCGTAACTGCGTCAGCGGGCTGTTTCTCAGTTCCGGCATCATTCGCTCGGCGGACTACACCATGGAGCAACTGGTGCGGGTGGCGAAGCTGCTGCGCGGAGAGCATGAGTTTCGCGGGTACATCCATCTCAAGACCATTCCCGAAGCCGATCCGGCATTGATTGAAGAGGCGGGCCGCTACGCCGATCGCCTGAGCGTCAATATCGAACTGCCCACCGATGCCAGCCTGCAAGTGCTGGCACCGGAGAAGGACATCGCTTCGATCAAACAGGCGATGAACACCATCTACACCGGCGTGCAGACCGTGTTGAACGAACCGCGCTCCGCCAAGTTCGCCCCGGCCGGGCAGAGCACACAGTTGATTGTCGGCGCCGACGACACCGATGACAGCACCATCCTCCACAGCGCCCAGGCCTTGTACGGCAATTTCCGTTTGCGCCGGGTCTACTATTCGGCCTTCAGCCCGATTCCCGACAGCCCGAAAAGCGTGCCGCTGGCCGCGCCGCCGCTGATGCGCGAACACCGTTTGTATCAGGCCGATTTTCTCCTGCGCAGCTACGGCTACAGTGCTGATGAATTGCTCAAGGGGCCGGGTAATCTTGCGCTGGACATCGACCCGAAACTGGCCTGGGCGTTGCAGAACCGCGAAGTGTTTCCGCTCGATCTGAACCGTGCCGAAGCGTCCCTGATTGCGCGTATTCCCGGTATCGGCTTGCGCACCACCGAACGACTGGTCGAGCTGCGCCGCCAGCGGCGCATCCGTTACGAAGACGTCGCGCGTATGCGCTGCGTGCTGGCCAAGGCCAAGCCGTTCATCATCACCAGCGACTATCACCCGCAGCAGGCCGAGGTCACCAGCCATATGCTTTATCAGCAATTGCGTGACCGGCCGATGCCGCAACAGATGGGGTTGTGGGGATGATCAATCTCGATTGCGACGACCTGTTCGACACCTGGCGCCAGCAGGCGCGCTGGCTGCTGAGCCATGAAGTCGACCCGAGTCTGGTGAGTTGGGCCTCGGAGGGTGTGGGTGATCTGTTTGCCAGTGATGAGCCGGTGCCTGAAGGGCAGGGGCCATTTCAGGCACGTATTCCGCGAGCGCTGCTCGACACTCTGGAACAGGCCTCGCGTTATCGCGGTGATCAACGCTGGAGTTTGCTGTATGAAGTGCTGTGGCGCGTCAGCCACGGCGACCGTACCGCGATGATGGCCGGGGACAAACTCGGCAGCGAGTTGCAGCGACGGATCAAACAAGTGCATCGGGAGGCCCATCACCTGCACGCATTTGTACGTTTCATCGAGCGGCCATCGTCCAGCGCAGGCCCGCAATACGTGGCATGGCACGAACCGGCCCACGACATTCTGCACAGCGCCAGTGAGCATTTCATCGGGCGAATGGGCCGCCATCGCTGGTTGATCGCCACCCCGCGTGACGGGGTCTATTACGATGGCGAGCAACTGATCCATCAACGGCAATGCCCGCTGGAATGGCAGCAGTTGGCGCAGAACGTCGACGATCCTCATGGTGACCTGTGGCTGACTTATTACAGTCATATCTTTAATCCTGCGCGGTTGAACGAGAAGGTTATGCAGGGGCACTTGCCGGCGCGGTTCTGGAAGAATCTGCCGGAGGGGGAGTTGATTCCCGGGTTGATTACGCAGGCGCGGATGGGGAAGCAGCAGAATGGGCAGGCGAGTGGGATTGCTGATCGGCTTGGTAAACGGATAACGCTGAAAAGCCCCTCACCCTAACCCTCTCCCAAAGGGAGAGGGGACTGACAGAGGTGTTTGGACTTGATCCATCGACCTGAAAGTCCGCGTCGAACTCAGATTTTGAATACCACATAGATCGGCCCCCTTTCCCCCTCGCCCCCTTGGGGGAGAGGGCTGGGGTGAGGGGGAAAAGATCTCAAGCCCTACACAACAATCCCCGCCAAACGCCATAAAAAAGCCCCCCACCAATCACTCGGTGGAGGGCTTTTCTACATCAATCGCCGTCAGATCAAACCTTGACGATCCAGCCCGCTGGCGCTTCGATGTCGCCGGTCTGCACGCCAGTCAGCTCTTTGTAGAGCTTCTGGGTCACAGGACCCACTTCGGTCTCGCTATGGAACACATGCAGATGGTCGTTGTAGCTGATCCCGCCGATCGGGGTGATCACCGCAGCTGTACCGCAAGCGCCAGCTTCCTTGAAGTCCGACAGCTTGTCGATCAGCACATCACCTTCAACCACTTCCAGGCCCAGACGGGTCTTGGCCAGTTCGATCAACGACAGGCGGGTGATGCCTGGCAGAACCGACGGCGAGTTCGGGGTGATGAACTTGTTGTCGTGGGTGATCCCGAAGAAGTTGGCCGAACCGACTTCTTCGATCTTGGTGTGGGTCATCGGATCCAGATAGATCGCGTCGGCGAAGTTGGCTTTCTTCGCTTTCGAACCCGGCATCAGGCTGGCCGCGTAGTTGCCGCCGACCTTGGCTGCGCCGGTGCCTTGGGGGGCGGCGCGGTCGTAGCTGGAGATCTGGAAGTTGTGTGGGGTCAGGCCGCCCTTGAAGTAGGCGCCGACCGGGATGCAGAAGATCGAGAAAATGAATTCGGGCGCAGTGCGCACGCCGATGTTGTCACCGACGCCGATCACGAACGGACGCAGGTACAGCGCGCCGCCGGTGCCGTAGGGCGGAATGAAGCGCTCGTTGGCGCGGACCACGGCTTTGCAGGCTTCGATGAACTGCTCGGTGTCGACCGTCGGCATCAGCAGACGCGCGCAGCTGCGTTGCATGCGCAGGGCGTTCTGGTCCGGGCGGAACAGGTTGATCGAGCCGTCCTTGCAACGATAGGCCTTCATGCCTTCGAAGCACTGCTGGCCATAGTGAAGGGCCGTCGAGCCTTCGCTGATGTGCAGCACGTTATCTTCGGTCAGGGTGCCTTTGTCCCACTCGCCATCGCGAAAGTACGACAGATAGCGTTTGTCGGTCTTGATGTAGTCAAAACCCAGCTTGTCCCAATTGATGCTTTCGTTACCCATGACACCCTCTATCACTGAACAACCGCCGAAACGGTTCAAGGCTTCTGACGTTTTTTGGATGGGCACAACAATACTTCATTCTTGAGCGGTTTCGCAGCCCGGACTATCGGATGGCACACAGATAAATCGTGTTGCCCTCAGGAATTCGCGAGCAAGCTCGCTCCCACAGGGGAATGCATTCCAAATGTGGGAGCGAGCTTGCTCGCGAAGGGGCCTACAGGTGCAACGCATGCCCCAAAGCACGCAACGCCGCTTCCTGCACCGCTTCACCCAGGGTCGGATGCGCGTGAATGGTGCCGCCGATGTCTTCCAGCCGCGCGCCCATTTCCAGGCTTTGCGCAAACGCTGTCGACAACTCCGACACGCCAACGCCCACCGCTTGCCAGCCGACAATCACATGGTTATCCCGACGAGCGACCACGCGCACGAAGCCGCTTTTTGACTCCAGCGTCATCGCCCGGCCGTTGGCGGCGAACGGGAAGCTGGAAACAATGCAGTCCAGCCCCGCAGCCTTGGCCTCGTCCGGGGTCTTGCCGACCACCACCAGTTCCGGATCGGTGAAGCACACCGCAGCAATGGCCGTAGGGTTGAATTCACGGGTTTTGCCGCTGATCAACTCGGCAACCATCTCGCCCTGAGCCATGGCGCGGTGGGCCAGCATCGGCTCGCCGCTCAGATCGCCGATGGCGTAGACGTTGCGCATGCTGGTCTGGCAGCGGCTGTCGATCTTGATCGCCGAGCCGTTCATATCCAGATTCAGCGCTTCGAGGTTCCAGCCCTGGGTATTCGGTTTGCGGCCGACGGCGACCAGCACCTGATCGGTTTCCAGGTTCAGGGTTTCGCCCTCTGGATCGCGCACCTGCAACGTGCCATCGAAACCCAGCACGCTGTGTTTCAAATATAACTTCACGCCCAGTTGCTTCAACGCTTCATGCACCGGTTGCGTCAGCTCCGCATCGTAGGCCGGCAAGATACGATCCTGCGCCTCGACCACACTGACCTCGGCGCCGAGCTTGCGATAAGCAATGCCCAGTTCCAGACCAATGTAACCACCGCCCACCACCACCAGACGCTTAGGCACGGATTTCGGCGCCAGCGCTTCGGTGGAGGAGATGATCGGCCCGCCAATCGGCAGGATCGGCAGATTGACGCTGGTCGAACCGGTGGCCAGCACCAAATGTTCGCACTGGATGCGCGTGTCGCCGACTTCAACGGTCTTGCCGTCGATGACTTTGGCCCAGCCGTTGATGACCTGAACCTTGTTCTTCTTCAACAGTGCAGCGACGCCAGTGGTCAGGCGATCGACGATGCCGTCCTTCCACTCGACGCTTTTCGTGATGTCGAGGCTCGGTGCGGCAACGCTGATGCCCAGCGCCGAATGCTGGCTGTGATGCTGGGTCTGGTGAAACTGCTCAGCCACATGAATCAGCGCTTTCGACGGGATGCAGCCGATGTTCAGGCAGGTGCCGCCCAGCGATTGGCCTTCGACCAGAACGGTCGGGATGCCCAGTTGCCCGGCGCGGATTGCCGTTACATAACCGCCGGGGCCGCCGCCGATAATCAGCAGCGTAGTGTTCAGAGATTGCATGCGCGCCTTACTCCACAAACAAAGTGGCAGGTTGTTCGATCAAGCCGCGAATGGCCTGGATGAAGAGTGCCGCGTCCATGCCATCGACCACGCGGTGATCGAAGGAGCTGGAGAGGTTCATCATCTTGCGGATCACCACCTGGCCTTTGACGACCATAGGCCGTTCGACGATTTTGTTGACGCCGACGATCGCTACTTCCGGCAGATTCAGCACCGGCGTGCTGACGATGCCGCCCAGTGCACCGAGGCTGGTCAGGGTGATGGTCGAGCCGGACAGTTCATCACGGCTGGCCTTGCCATTACGCGCGGCGTTGGCCAAACGCGAGATTTCTGTAGCACTGTCCCACAGGCTGCGCGCCTCGGCGTGACGCACCACCGGCACCATCAGGCCGACATCGCTTTGCGTGGCGACGCCGACATGCACCGCGCCGAGGCGAGTGATGACCTGGGCTTCGTCGTCGTAACGGGCATTCATCTGCGGGAAGTCGCGCAGGGCCACAACCAGAGCACGGACGAGGAGCGGCAGCAAGGTCAACTTGCCACGGCTGGCGCCGTGTTTTTCATTGAGATGCGCGCGCAGTTCTTCAATCGCGGTAACGTCGATTTCTTCGACGTAGCTGAAATGCGCGGCACGCTGAGTGGCGTCCTGCATGCGTTGGGCGATCTTGCGGCGCATGCCGATGACTTGAATCTGTTCTTCGTCATTGCGCTGGGCGTAAGCGGCGGCAACCGGTGCTGAAGCGTTCGACTGACCTTGCGCCAGATAGGCCTCGAGGTCTTCGTGCAACACACGACCGGCCGGGCCGGAACCGCGCACCAGACGCAATTGAATGCCCAGGTCCAATGCATGTTTGCGCACGGCCGGCGAGGCCAGTGGGCGCTCATCCGCTTCGCGGGCAACCATCGGTCCTTGGCAAACTGCAGCTGGACGTGGTGCGGCAGCAGGTTTGCTTTCCACCACGGTTTCAGCTTTCGGTGCAGCAGGAGCTTCTTTGACGGGAGCAGGCGCGGCCGATTCTTTCAGATTGCCGGCCCCTTCCACCTCAATGCTGATCAACACACTGCCAACCGCCATCACTTCACCCGGCTGACCACCGAGCGCAATCACTTTCCCGTGTACCGGCGATGGAATATCGACCATCGCCTTGTCGGTCATCACGTCCGCCAGCACCTGATCCTCAACGACCAGATCGCCAACCTTGACGTGCCACTGCGACAGTTCGACTTCTGCGATGCCTTCGCCGATGTCCGGCATCTTGATAACGTGCGTGCCCATTCAGACCTCCATAACCCGTTTCAACGCCGCGCCCACTCGGGACGGCCCAGGGAAATACGCCCACTCTTGCGCGTGCGGGTAGGGGGTGTCCCAACCGGTGACGCGTTCGATCGGCGCTTCCAGGTGATGGAAGCAATGCTCTTGCACCAGCGACACCAGTTCGGCGCCGAAACCGCAAGTGCGGGTGGCTTCGTGAACCACCACGCAACGGCCGGTCTTCTTCACCGACTTGACGATGGTTTCCAGGTCCAGCGGCCACAGGCTGCGCAGGTCGATGACTTCGGCATCGACGCCGGATTCTTCGGCCGCGACTTGTGAGACGTAGACGGTGGTGCCGTAGGTCAGCACGGTCACGTCCTTGCCCGGACGGGTGATCGCGGCGACGTCCAGCGGCACGGTGTAGTAACCGTCCGGCACCTGGGCTTGCGGGTGTTTCGACCACGGCGTTACCGGACGATCGTGGTGGCCGTCGAACGGGCCGTTGTACAGGCGTTTCGGCTCAAGGAAGATCACCGGGTCATCGTTTTCGATGGAGGCGATCAGCAAGCCTTTGGCGTCATACGGGTTGGACGGCATGACCGTGCGCAGACCGCAAACCTGAGTGAACATCGCCTCGATGCTCTGGCTGTGGGTCTGGCCGCCGTAGATGCCGCCGCCGCAAGGCATGCGCAGGGTCATCGGCGCGGTGAACTCGCCGGCCGAGCGATAACGCAGGCGCGCGGCTTCGGAAATGATCTGGTCGGAGGCAGGGTAGACGTAGTCGGCGAACTGAATCTCGGCGACCGGACGCAGACCGTAAGCGCCCATGCCCACGGCAACACCGACGATGCCGCTTTCCGAGATCGGTGCGTCGAATACGCGCGAGGTGCCGTACTTGGTCTGCAGGCCTTCGGTGCAACGGAACACGCCGCCGAAGTAGCCGACGTCCTGACCGAACACCACCACATTGTCGTCACGCTCAAGCATCACATCCATGGCCGAGCGCAGGGCCTGGATCATGGTCATGGTGGTCGTGGTCATGGCGGTTTCCAACTGAATATTGTTGTTGTGATCGTTCATGTCAGATCCCCAACTGCTGACGCTGGCGCTTCAAGTGCTCCGGCATCTCTTTGTAGACGTCTTCGAACATGGTCGCGGCGCTTGGAATCTGACCGCCGGCGAGGGTGCCGTACTGTTCGGCCTGTTTCTGCGCGGCAATCACTTCGGCTTCAAGCTCGGCGCTGACGGCGGCGTGCTCTTCTTCTGACCAGTGACCGACCTTGATCAGATGCTGTTTGAGACGGGCGATCGGGTCGCCGAGCGGGAAGTGGCTCCAGTCATCGGCCGGACGGTATTTCGACGGATCGTCGGAGGTCGAGTGCGGACCGGCGCGGTAGGTGACCCATTCGATCATGGTCGGGCCGAGGTTGCGGCGGGCGCGTTCGGCAGCCCAGGCAGATGCCGCATACACCGCGTAGAAGTCGTTGCCATCCACGCGCAGCGAAGCGATGCCGCAACCGACGCCACGTCCGGCGAAGGTGGTGGCTTCACCACCGGCGATGGCCTGGAAGGTCGAGATCGCCCACTGGTTATTTACCACGTTGAGGATCACTGGCGCGCGATAAACGTGGGCGAAGGTGAGGGCGGTGTGGAAGTCCGATTCGGCGGTAGCGCCGTCACCAATCCACGCCGAGGCGATTTTGGTGTCGCCTTTGATCGCTGAAGCCATGCCCCAGCCAACCGCCTGAATGAACTGGGTCGCGAGGTTGCCGGAGATGGTGAAGAAACCGGCGTCCTTGACCGAGTACATGATCGGCAACTGACGGCCCTTGAGCGGATCGCGCTCGTTGGACAGCAACTGGCAGATCAGGTCGACCAGCGGCACTTCGCGGGCCATCAGGATGCTTTGCTGGCGATAAGTCGGGAAGCACATGTCGTCGATGTTCAAGGCCAGAGCCTGAGCACTGCCGATGGCTTCTTCGCCGAGGCTCTGCATGTAGAACGACATTTTTTCTGACGCTGGGCGACCACCATGCGGTTGTCGTAGATCCGCGTCTTGAGCATGGCGCGCATGCCCTTGCGAAGGATCTCGACCGGGACGTTTTCGGCCCAGGGGCCGAGGGCGTTGCCCTGATCGTCGAGCACACGGATCAGGCCACGCGCCAGGTCGGCGGTGTCGGCAGGTTCGACATCAATGGAAGGTTTGCGCACCGTACCGGCATCGGTCAGATGCAGGTAGGAAAAATCGGTTTTGCAGCCTGGACGGCCCGAGGGTTCAGGGACGTGCAGACGCAGCGGTTCATACGCTTGGGTCATGGCTTCTACGCTCGATCTTGTGAATTTCTTGTAGTGAGCTGGCAGTCATTCTTCGGTAGAAGAAATCTTGTCCTACAACAATCATAGGCCCGGGCAAGAAGAATATTTATCTCTGTTTCGTTGCGCTGGAGATGATTTGCAGATAGAAATTCTGCATAAACATAAAAAACAGGTGGTTTTGTCTCATGCGCAAACTGGACCGTACCGACATCGGCATTCTCAACAGCCTTCAGGAGAATGCGCGCATCACCAACGCCGACCTCGCACGCTCGGTCAATCTGTCGCCGACACCGTGCTTCAACCGGGTCAAGGCGATGGAAGAATTAGGGCTGATTCGCGAGCAGGTCACGTTGCTGGATGCCGACCTGCTGGGGCTGCATGTGAACGTGTTCATCCATGTCAGCCTGGAGAAACAGGTGGAGGAGGCGTTGCAGCATTTCGAAGAGGCGATTTCTGATCGCCCCGAGGTGATGGAGTGCTACCTGATGGCCGGAGACCCGGATTACCTTATCCGGGTCCTGGTGCCGACCATTCAGTCGCTCGAACGCTTCATGATGGACTTCCTGACCAAAGTGCCGGGTGTGGCAAATATCCGGTCAAGCTTTGCGCTCAAGCAGGTGCGCTACAAAACCGCGTTGCCGTTGCCGGCGAATGGGTTGACGTTAGGCGCCTGACCCGAAGCGGAACGCGGAGCGTCCCCGGCAGCATTCACACGCAGAGCGTGAGGAACGATCGATGTAGGAGCTGCCGCAGGCTGCGATCTTGTGCTGTTAAAGCTTATTGATCGGGATCTTCAGATAAACGACGCCGTTGTCTTCCGCCGCCGGCAGATTCCCCGCCCGCACATTGACCTGAATCGCCGGCAGCAACAGCGTCGGCATGCCCAGCCCGGCATCACGCTGGGTGCGCATTTCGACAAACGCCGCCTCATCAATCCCGTCATGCACATGAATATTGCTTTTGCGCTGCTCACCGACCGTGGTCTGGCACTGCGCGGCGCGGCCCTCGGGCGGGTAATCGTGACAGACGTAGAGTTTCACGCTGGCCGGGAAGGCCAGCAGTTTATGAATCGAGTTGAACAACTGATGGGCGTTGCCGCCGGGGAAGTCGCAGCGCGCGGTGCCGACGTCGGGCATGAACAGCGTGTCGCCCACCAGAATCTGTTCGCCGTCGATCAAGTAGGCCATGTCCGCCGGGGTATGCCCAGGCACATGCAGGGCAGTGGCTTTGAGATTGCCGATCCTGAATGACTCGTTTGGCGCAAACAGGTGATCGAACTGCGAGCCATCGACGCAGAACTCCGGCTCCAGATTGAACAGCGCCTTGAACACGTTTTGCACTTTGCTGATCGATTCACCAATGGCGATTTTCCCGCCCAGCTCCCGGCGCAGATACGGTGCGGCGGACAGGTGATCGGCGTGGGCATGGGTTTCCAGCAGCCACTGCACTTGCAGATTGTGCGCGCGGACGAAGGCGATGATTTTATCGGCCTGGGCGGTGCATGTGCGCCCGGCGGCGCCGTCGTAATCGAGCACCGGGTCGACGATCGCACATTGCCCGCCGTCGGTTTCATAGACCACGTAGCTGTAGGTCGAAGAGGCGGGGTCGAGGAAAGCTTCAATCTGCGCGGGCATGGACACCAACCTGAACAAGGAAAATGGGTTGCAACACTTTATCTAAAAACATAATGTTCGCAGCTTAAGTGACCTTGAAGGCATCGTGCAAATGCAATCCAGTCTGACCGAATGTGAAGTCGCCCAACTGCGCGCCTCGGCCTCCAAGGCCTGCGCCTTGCTCAAGGCTATGGCCAATGAGGATCGCCTGTTGATCCTCTGTCAACTGACCCAGGGCGAGCGCAACGTTGGCGAACTGGAAAAGATGACCGGCGTACGCCAGCCAACGCTGTCCCAGCAACTGGGCATCCTGCGGGATGAAGGCCTGGTCGCGACTCGGCGTGAAGGCAAGTACATTTTCTACGGCCTCGCCAGTCCGGAAGTCATTCAGGTCATGAAGACCCTCTCCGGGTTGTATTGCGGGGCCGTGCTGAAAAGCCTGGGCCACCAATAAATGCCAGCCATGACACTGGTTCAATGTGGGAGCGAGCCTGCTCGCGAAAGCGTTAGGTCAGGCAATACTTGCATCGACTGACACGCCGCCTACGCGAGCAGGCTCGCTCCCACATTGGGATTTGTGTTGGCTAGAAAACTCCTTGCGTGCAGCAAAAGGAACAAGCAATGAACGATCAACACTGGGGCCCATCCATCAGTGCAGACATCGTGGTCATCGGCGGCGGTACGGCCGGTATCGGTTTTGTCGCCAGCCTGCTCAAGCGTGACCCTGCGCTGAAAATTACCGTGATCGAACCGAGCGCCCAGCATTACTACCAACCGGCGTGGACGCTGGTCGGCGGTGGCGCCTACGACGTCAAAGACACCATCCGGCCGATGAACAAGGTCATGCCCCGGCAAGCGAACTGGCTGCAAGCGGCGGTCACCGCAATCGACCCGGACCAACGCCAACTCACCCTCAACGATCAACGCACGGTCCGCTATCAGAACCTGATCGTCTGCCCCGGCCTGCGCCTGGCCTGGGAGAAGATCGAAGGCTTGCAAGAGAGCCTCGGCCAGCACGGCGTCACCTCTAATTACAGCTATCAGCACGCGCAGTACACCTGGGATCAGGTGCAGAAACTGCGCGGCGGCAAAGCCCTGTTCACCCAGCCGGCGATGCCGATCAAATGCGCCGGCGCGCCGCAAAAAGCGCTGTACCTGTCCTGCGATCACTGGCGCAAAACCGCCGTGTTGAACAACATCCATGTCGAATTCAATCTTGCGGGTGCGGCGCTGTTCGGCGTGGCGACGTTTGTGCCGCCGTTGATGAAGTACATCGAGAAATACAACGCGCAATTGGCCTTTAACTCGAATCTGGTCAAGGTCGATGGTCCGGCGAAAACCGCCTGGTTCGAGATCAAGGACGCCGACGGCAACGTCAGCCGCGTAGCGAAATCCTTCGATCTGTTGCACGTGGTACCGCCGCAGGTGTCGCCGGATTTCATCGCGCAAAGTCCTTTGGCCGACGCGGCCGGCTGGTGTGAAGTCAATCCGCACAGCCTGCAGCACCCGCGTTATCCCGAGGTGTTTGCACTCGGTGACATCTGCGGCACTAGCAATGCGAAAACCGCCGCAGCAGTGCGTAAACAAGTGGTGGTGGTCGCGGAAAACCTGCTGGCCCTGCGCAAGCATCAACCGCTGCCGCTGAAGTACGACGGTTACGGTTCCTGCCCGCTGACGGTGGAGAAGGGCAAGGTGATTCTTGCCGAGTTCGGTTATGCCGGTAAGTTGCTGCCGACCTTCCCGATGGACCCGACCGTGGCGCGGCGCTCGGCGTGGTTGCTCAAGGCGACGCTGCTGCCGTGGTTCTACTGGAACGGCATGCTCAAAGGGCGCGAGTGGCTGACCGGCCTGTCCAAAGTCGACTGAGAACATCCTATGTTGCTGGCAAGCCTGTTTGGTGTGGTGATGGGGTTGGTGCTCGGTTTGACTGGGGCCGGCGGCGGGATTCTCGCGGTTCCGGCGCTGGTCCTCGGCCTCGGTTGGACGATGACCCAGGCAGCGCCGGTGGCGTTGTTTGCGGTGGGCAGTGCGGCGGCGGTCGGGGCTATCGACGGTTTGCGTCATGGCCTGGTGCGCTATCGTGCGGCGTTGTTGATTGCCGCGCTCGGCGCGGTGTTTTCGCCATTGGGCATTTACTTCGCGCACCAGTTGCCGGAGAAAATCCTGATGATCCTGTTCAGTCTGCTGATGGTCATGGTGGCGTGGCGCATGCTGCGCCGCGAGCGTCAGCAGGAAGGGCCGAGTGATCATGGTCACGCCAGTTGGGGCCAGAAGAATTGCATGCTCAATGCCGAAACCGGGCGCTTTGACTGGACCGCGAAATGCACCGCAACGCTGGCAGCGTTGGGCGCGATTACCGGGGTGGTGTCCGGTTTGCTCGGCGTCGGTGGCGGCTTCTTGATCGTGCCGGCGTTCAAGCAACTGACTGACGTGCAGATGCGCGGAATTGTCGCGACGTCGTTGATGGTGATCAGTCTGATTTCGGCAATCGGGGTGATCGGCTCGTTTCACGCCGGTGTACGGATTGACGGGCAGGGTGCGGCATTTATCGTTGCCAGCATCGTCGGCATGATCATCGGGCGCAAGCTTTGCGCGCGAGTGCCGGCGCGGGCGTTGCAGGTGGGATTTGCCAGTGTCTGTCTGGTGGTGGCGGGGTATATGTTGTTGCGGGCTTAAAGCAAAAAATCGCAGCCCGTGAGGGCTGCGATCCATTAACCGCTTACAACACCAGATGCGGCAACCACAGCGAAATCGCCGGCACGTAGGTCACCAGAAGCAACACCAGGAACAGCACCGCATAAAACGGCAGCAGCGCTTTCACAGTGCTCTCGATACTGACCTTGCCCACCGCCGAACCGACAAACAACACCGCGCCCACCGGCGGTGTTATCAGCCCGATCCCGAGGTTGACCAGCATGATCATGCCGAACTGCACCGGATCCACACCGATACCGAGAATCACCGGCATCAGGATCGGCGTCAGGATCAGGATCAGCGGCGCCATGTCCATCACCGTGCCGAGCAACAGCAGCATGACGTTGATGCACATCAGGATCACGTAGCGGTTGTCCGACAGGGTCAGGAACAGCGTGGTGATCTTTGCCGGGATCTGCATCAGGGTCATGATGTAGCCGAAGCTCGCAGCGAAACCGATCAGGATCATCACGATCGAAATCGTCCGCACGGTGCGGTGCATCAGTTTCGGCAGTTCACTCCATTTGTAGTCGCGGTAAATGAACATGGTGACGAAGAATGACCACAGCACGGCAATCGCCGCCGATTCGGTCGCGGTGAAGATCCCCGAGAGGATGCCGCCGAGGATGATCACCATCGCCATCATGCCCCAGAGGGCCTCGCCGACGATTTTCAACGCCTGGCGCATCGGGATGACTTCACCTTTGGGGTAGTTGCGCTTTTTCGCGAAGATCAGGCACAGCACCATCAGGCAGGCGCTCATCATCAAGCCCGGCACGATGCCGGCCATGAACAGCGAGGCAATCGAAACAGTACCGCCGGCGGCCAGGGAGTAGAGCACCGAGTTATGGCTTGGCGGAGTCAGCAGGGCTTGCACCGAGCCGCTGACGGTCACGGCAGTGGAGAAATCCCGTGGATAGCCCTTGCGTTCCATTTCCGGAATCAGCACCGAACCCACCGACGCGGTGTCGGCCACTGACGACCCGGAGATCGCGCCGAAAAAGGTCGAGGCGACAATGTTGACCAGTGACAGGCCACCGCGGACAAAACCCACCAGTACCCCGGCACACGCCACCAACCGGCGAGACATGCCGCCCTCGGCCATGATCGCACCGGCCAGCACGAAGAAAGGAATGGCCAGTAGCGAGAATTTGTTCACTCCTGACGCGACCTGGATCATCACCGCCTGGAACGGGATGTCGATCCACCATGCACCGATCAGCGCGGCGGCGCCCAGCGCGTAGGCGACGGGCATGCCGATCAGGATCAATACGATAAAACTGCCCAGCAGTATCAAAGCGTCCATTAAGCGGCACCTTCACTTTCTTCCACCAGGTCGAACTGCACGACCCGCCGTTTGCTCTGATCACCGAGCAAGAGTTTTTCCAGCACGAAAACCAGCGTCAGCAAGCCGCCCACGGGAATGGGCAAGTAGGTCACGCCAACCCGCAGATCGGGCAGGGCTGCCATGAACTGGTTCCAGGTGGACATGCACAGCTTGGCGCCCCAGATCGTCATGAAAATGCAGATCGACGCCATGAGCAGTTGGGAAAAAATCGACGCCGCGTTTCTCAACTGCGGCGGCATGCGGTCGGTGAGCATGGCCACGGCCATGTGCGCACCGGCGCGGTAACTGGCGGCAGCGCCGATGAAGGTAAACACCATCATCAACAGAATCGCCGTAGGCTCGGGCCAGCTCGAGCCGGTGCCCAGCACGTAGCGGGCGAACACGCCCCAGGGAATCATCAGGGAGATCGCCAGAACGGAAAGGCCGGCGACCCAGATGCACGTCATGTAGATCTTGTCGTTGATACGCAGCAGTAGATTCTTCATCGGGTTCCACCGTAACCCGGCGCGCCGCAGTCATCGGGCGCACCGGGCCTTGTTCATGAGGACGGAGCGGGAGACGTTACTGAACGGCTTCGATTTTCTTGATCAGGTCGGCGTACTTCGCGCCGTACTTTTCCCGCACCGGTGCGGTGGCGTCGTAGAAGGGTTTCTTGTCGACCTCGATGAACTCGACGCCGGCGGCCTTGAGTTTTTCTTCACTGGCAGCGGACTTCTTGTCCCACAGCACGCGCTCTTCGGCCTGGGCAGCCTTGGCGGCGGTCTTGACCAGCGTCTGCTGATCCGGGGTCAGTTTTTCCCAAGTGATTTTCGACATCACGATCGGCTCTGGCAGGATCAGGTGTCCGGTGAGGCTGTAGTACTTGGCGTTCTGGAAGTGGTTGTGTTCGAGCAGGGTTGGCGGGTTGTTCTCCGCACCGTCGATGACGCCGGTCTGCAAGGCGCTGAAGATCTCGCCAGTGTCCATGGCGATGCCGTTACCGCCCATGGCGTTCATCATGTCGATGAACATCGGGTTGCCTTGCACGCGGATTTTCATGCCCTTGAGGTCTTCGAGCTTGCGCACCGGTTTCTTGGTGTAGATGTTGCGCGTGCCGCCGTCCATCCAGGCCAGGGCCACCAAGCCGAATTCGGAGTTGGTGATTTTGTCGAGGATTTCGTCGCCCACCGGGCCGTCGATGACGTTACGCATGTGTTGATGGTCGCGGAAGATGAACGGCATGTTGAACACGTTCACGTCCGGTACCACCGGGCCGACGATACCCAGGCTGACGCGAGACAGCTGTACTGCGCCGACCTGCATCTGCTCGATGACTTCCTTTTCGGAACCCAGCACACCGCCCGGGAAGTACTGAAAGGTCAGTTCGCCGTTGGTTTCCTTGGTCAGGGTCTTGCCCATGTTTTCTTCGGCCACCACGGTTGGATAACCGGCGGGGTGAATGTCAGCGAATTTGAGTTGCAGGGCCTGAGCGGCGCCAGTGAAGGTAAACATCAGCGGGAGTGCAGCGGCCAGCAAGGTGCGTTTGAAGTACATGGGGGTGAGTCTCCAGTCTTGTTATTGTTGTGTTCAAGGCGCAGCGGTGCAGCAGAGGGTTTAAAGCAAATCGTTGAACAAGGGTTCCGCAAGGCCTTTCACGTTGGGGTTCAGGGCGAATACGCCACCGGCCAGAGAGTGCGGATCGTGGTCGTCGCCGGGACGAATCGAGGTGACGAACAAAGTGTCCATGCGGCTGCCGCCGAAGGCACACATGGTCGGTTTTTTCACCGGCACCTCCAGTGAGAAATCAAGACGGCCGTCCGGGGCGAAGCGGTGAATCAGGCCGGCGTCGTTGGCGCAGATCCAGTAGAAACCTTCAGCATCCACGGCAGCGCCATCGGGCCGCCCGGGAAAGTGGTTCATGTCGACGAACACACGACGGTTCGACGGCGTGCCAGTCTCGGTGTCGTAATCGAACGCCCAGATCAGTTGCACGTCGGGGTGCGAATCGGACAGGTACATCGTCGTGCCGTCAGGGCTGAAACCGAGGCCGTTGGGCACGATGAAACCGTCGAGCTGCGCTGCGATCACGCCAGACTGCCCGGCGCCGTAGCGGTAGAGCCGGCCTTCGGGCGCACTCAGACCCATGTTCAGCACCATGCTGCCGGCCCAGAAACGGCCCTGTCGGTCGCAGCGACCATCGTTGAGGCGCATGTCTGCGCGGCGGTGCTCGACGCTGGCCAGCCGTTCGCTGTCGAGGCTGCCGTCGCTGTGTGGGTGCAGATGAAAAAAGCCGCTCTCCATGCCGGCAACCCAGCCGCCACCGCTATGGCGGGCGATGCAGGCGAGCATTTCCGGGGTTTGCCAGGCATGCACGTGGCCGGTATCGGCGCTCCAGCGCTGCAGCCCGCCGTTGGCAATATCCACCCAATACAGCGCGTTTTCCTGCGGCACCCAGACCGGGCTTTCGCCCACGGCGTTGCGGGCATCGACGATCAATTCGGCTTGCATACTCATTCCTTCGCGTCGTTGTCAGGGTGATCAGTCGCCGAACGGACCTGCGGCAACAAACGCGCCGCCCTGATAGATCCGTGCCGGGTCATCGGCAGCTGGCATGGGCTGCGCCTCGACTTTTTCGCGGAACACTTCGGAGCTGTCCTTCGCCTCGAAGCCGAGGTGGCTGGCGAATTTGTTGTCCCACCAGACGTCCTTGTTGGCGGACATGCCGTAGACCACGGTGTGGCCAACGTTCGGCGTGTACAGCGCGCGTTCGAGCAATTGCGTGAGGTCGTCGAAACTCAGCCAGGTGTGCATCATTCGGCGGTTTTGCGGCTCGGGAAACGAGGAGCCGATGCGGATGCTGACGGTCTCGATGCCGTAGCGATCGAAGTAGAAACTGGCCATGTCTTCGCCGTAGGACTTGGACAGTCCGTAGTAGCCATCGGGACGGCGCGCGGAGCTGGCGTCGAGCGGCTCGTCCTGTTTGTAGAAGCCGATGACGTGGTTGGAGCTGGCGAAGATCACCCGCTTCACGCCATGCCGGCGCGCTGCTTCGTAGATGTGAAACACGCCGCAGATGTTGGCGCCGAGGATTTCTTCGAAGGGTCGCTCGACGGAGACGCCGCCGAAATGCAGGATCGCATCGACACCTTCGACCAGTTGATGTACGGCGTGTTTGTCGGCCAGATCGCAAGGGACGATTTCTTCGCGATCATCGACGGCCGGGGCGATGGCGGCAATGTCCGACAGGCGCAGGACATTGGCATAAGGGCGCATACGTTCGCGCAGAACTTTGCCCAGGCCCCCGGCAGCGCCGGTCAGCAGCAAACGGTTGAACGGGGCGTGGGGAGTAGAGGTAGACGTCATGGCAAGCCCTTACACGTTGTTATTAGGTTTGTTGTAGGTTGTCGTATGACTGCGCTGAAGTATCGGTAGGGTTTCCGGAACTTGTCAACGCGACTTTTGGTGTAAATGACGGAAGGCCCGGTTCCTTTCCCTTCAGCACAATTCCCTCCTTGCAATGCAATCCCCTGTAGGCCTTCGCCTGCTCGCGATAGCGGTGTGTCGGTTGAGGAAGAGGCGGCTGATACACCGCTATCGCGAGCAGGCTCACTCCTACAGGGGGATTGCGGCGCCCGCTGGTTACAACAACGAAATCGGATAACTGATAAAGATCCGGTTCTCGTCAAACTCGTTGGTGCTGAAGTCCCGGCGTATCGTTGCGTTGCGCCATTTCACGTTGAGGTTTTTCAGCGGGCCGCTCTGCACCGTGTAGGCCAGTTCCGACTCGCGGCCCCATTCCTTGCCGTCATTGGTGGTGGCGGTGTGCACGTTGTCGCCGCTGATGTAGCGGTTCATCAGGGTCAGGCCGGGGATGCCGAGGGCGACGAAGTTGTAGTCGTGGCGCAACTGCCAGGAACGTTCCTTGGCGTTGTCATAACTGGCGTTGTAACTGTCGTTGGCGAGGGTGCCGCCGCTGGTGCCGTTGACCCGCATCCACGCGTCGTCGCCGCTGAGTTTTTGCAGGCCGACGTAGAAGGTGTTGCCACCGTATTTGGCCGAAAGCAGGGCGAACGCGGTTTTGTTGTCGAGGTCGCCGGCCTGGGCGCTGCCGTCCTCCTTGCCGGTGAAGAAACCGAGGTTGGCGCCCAGGGTCCAGTCGCCCAACGGCTGGCTGTGGCTGAGGTTGAAATACTGCTGCTGGTAGATGTCGCTGAGTTCGGCGTACCACACGCCGACCAGGGTGCGCTTGTCGTTGAAGGTATATTCGCCGCCGCCGAAGTTGAAGCGGTCGGAAGTGAACGCGCCACGGCCGTTCATTGACATGTCTTCCATGCTCGCATCGTTGCGCGGGCTGTTGCCACGGAACTGGCCACCGTAGACAGTCAGGCCATTGATCTCGGTGGATGTGATCTGGCCGCCGCGAAAGGTCTGCGGCAGCGAGCGGCCATCGTCAGAGCGCAGGATCGGCAGCACCGGCATCCATTCGCCGACCTTCAATTCAGTCTTCGAGACTTTGGCCTTCAACGCCACGCCGAGCCGTCCGAAATTGTCGGCCGGACGCCCGTCATCGTGGATCGGCAACAGTTGCGTACCGCCCGTACCTTTGCCGCCATCGAGCTTCTGCGAATACATCCCCAGCACATCGAGGCCGAAGCCGACGGTGCCCTGAGTGAAGCCGGATTTGGCATCGAGAATGAAGTTCTGCGTCCATTCCTCAGCCTTGCCTTGTGGGTAGGCAGGGTTGACGAAGTTGCGGTTGAAGTAGGCATTGCGCAGGTTCAGCGTGGCTTTGCTGTCTTCGAGAAAGCCTTCGGCATCGGCGCTCATCGGCAAGGCCAGAGCCAGGCTGCTACAGCCGATCAGGCCAAGGGTGGTACACGGGCGAAGCGTGGTAAAGCGGGAAGGGCGGACGAAATTACGGGCGAGTGTGCTCACTGTGACGCTCCCTGTTGCGTTTGTTGTTTTTATTATTTGTCATACGTCGTCGTACAACATGGTTGCGGATATTTCCTAGGTTTTAGGGGAATGTCAACAGCAAGTTATACGATGACTCCCGGCCCTCACACAGAACCCTTGTGGGAGCGAGCCTGCTCGCGAATGCGGACTTTCATCCGCCGATGTTGTCGACTGACACACCGCTTTCGCGAGCAAGCTCGCTCCCACAGGGGGAAAAGTGTTTTAGCAATGAATTTGCGGCAAACTTCACCCACCTTCCGCACAAGGCTTCTCCATGGATCACTACGCCCCGCGCAACTGGCAGCCCCACGAAAAGCCCAGTCTGCCCGGTTCCCCCTCGACGCCGTTGCACTCCAACCCCAAGCGCCTGGCCTATGCGCTGGTCGGCGTACTGGTGGCGGTGACCGGTGGCTTGGGTAACTCGCTGGTGGTGGCTAACCTGCCTTATCTGCAAGGCGCACTCGGCGCGACCACCGCCGAAATGGCCTGGCTGCCGGCGGCGTATGTGATGACCAACGTGTCGATGAACCTGTTGCTGGTGAAGTTTCGTCAGCAGTTCGGTTTGCGTGCATTCACCGAAGTGTTTCTGGTGCTGTATGCGCTGGTGACTTTCGGCCATCTGTTTGTCAACGATCTGAATTCGGCGGTGGCGGTGCGCGCGGCCCACGGCATGGTGGGCGCGGCGCTGAGTTCGCTGGGCCTGTATTACATGGTCCAGGCGTTCCCGGCGAAGTGGCGGTTGAAGGCACTGGTGCTCGGCCTCGGCACCTCGCAACTGGCCTTGCCATTGGCGCGTTTATTTTCCGAAGACTTGCTGCAGATCGCCGAATGGCGCGGCTTGTATCTGTTCGAACTGGGCATGGCACTGCTGTCGCTGGGCTGTGTATTGATGCTCAAGTTGCCGCCGGGCGACCGCTTCAAAACCTTCGAAAAACTCGACTTTCTCACCTTCGCCATTCTCGCCACTGGCGTGGCGCTGCTGTGTGCGGTGTTGTCGCTGGGGCGGATTGACTGGTGGCTGGAGGCCAACTGGATCGGTTACGCGCTGGCTGCCTCGATTGCTTTGATCCTCGCCGGTCTGGCCATCGAACATAACCGTAGCAACCCGCTGCTGATGACCCGCTGGCTTGGCAGCGGGACGATGATCCGCCTGGCGCTGGCGGTGACCCTGATTCGTATGGTCACCTCGGAGCAGTCCACCGGTGCGGTCGGTTTCATGCAGAACCTGAACATGGGCTACGAGCAGTTGCACAGCCTCTACGTGGTGATGCTGATCGGCAGTGTCGCGGGGCTGTTGACCAGCGCGTTGACCATCGACCCCAAACACCTGCTGATGCCGCTGATTATCTCGCTGGCACTGATGGCCACCGGGTCGGTGATGGACAGTTTTTCCAACAACCTGACCCGTCCGGAAAACCTCTACTTCAGCCAGTTTCTGCTGGCGTTCGGCAGTACGTTTTTCCTCGGCCCGACCATGGTTTTCGGTACGCGCAACGTGCTGACCAATCCGCGCAATCTGGTGAGTTTTTCCGTGTTGTTCGGGATCTGCAACAACCTCGGCGGCCTGCTCGGTGCGGCGCTGCTGGGCACTTTTCAGATCGTCCGGGAAAAATTTCATTCCAGTCACATCGTTGAACACCTGACGCTGTCTGACCCCTTGGTGGCCGCGCGCGTGCAGAGCGGCGGTTCGGCGTATGGCTCGTTGCTGGCCGACCCGAGTCTGCGCAACCTGGCGGGGATTCGCAGCCTGGCCAACGCCGCCACCCGTGAGGCCAATGTGCTGGCCTACAACGATGTGTTCATGTTGATCGCCGTGATTGCGGTGCTGACCATGATCTGGCTGTCCATTCGTGCGCTGTGGCTGATGAGCACCACCAAAGCCGTCGCCCCAGCGCCATCCACACCTTCGAGCGGTGCCACTTCTTCATGACCGAACCGACCACCACAACCACCAATGCCATTGCCGCCACGCCCGAAGGTGTGGCGCCGCCGTCATCGCCGAACACCGAGCCGCGCTCGCTGCGGGTGCGGATCATTTCTTCGCTGGGCTTTGCCGCGATTGCCATCGTCGGCGTGTTGATCGTTTTGTATGCCTGGCAATTGCCGCCGTTCAGCAGTGCGGTCGAAACCACCGAAAACGCCCTGATTCGTGGGCAGGTGACGATCATCGGCCCGCAACTCGCCGGTTATGTTTACGAGGTGCCGGTGCAGGATTTCCAGTACGTGAAAGCCGGGGATTTGCTGGTGCGTCTGGACGACCGCATCTATCAGCAGCGACTCGACCAGTCACTGGCGCAACTGGCGGTGCAGAAAGCCGCGTTGGCCAATGTGGTGCAGCAACGCAACAGCGCCGAAGCGACGATCAAATTGCGTCAGGCGGCGCAGGCCGACAGCGAAGCGCAGTTGCGCAAGAGTGAAGCGGATCTGCGCCGCAATCAGGAATTGGTACGCGACGGTTCGGTGTCGAAGCGCGAGATGGACGTCGCGCTGGCGGCGAATGCGCAAAGCATTGCGGCGGTCGCACAAGCCAAGGCCAATCTGGAAATCGCCCGTCAGGATCTGCAAACAGTGATCGTCAATCGTGGCTCGCTGGAGGCGGCCGTGGCCAGCGCCGAAGCGGCGGTGCAACTGGCGCGGATTGATCTGTCGAATACGCGCATCGTCGCCCCGCGTGATGGCCAGCTCGGGCAGATCGGCGTGCGCCTCGGTGCTTACGTCAACTCCGGAGCGCAGTTGATGGCGTTGGTGCCAAACCAGAAATGGGTGATCGCCAACATGAAAGAAACCCAGATGGATAACGTGCGCGTCGGGCAACCGGTGCGCTTCACCGTCGATGCGCTGAATCACCGCCGATTCACTGGGCATGTGCAGCATATTTCGCCGGGGACGGGCTCGGAATTTGCCCTGTTGCAGGCGGACAACGCCACCGGCAACTTCGTCAAAATTGCTCAGCGGGTGCCGGTGCGGATCACCATCGATCCGGATCAGCAGGAAGAGGAGCGGTTGCGGCCGGGGATGTCGGTGGTGGTCAGCATCGACACCGCAGCGGGCGACACCCAGCCCCACTGACACAATGCATAACCCTGTGGGAGCGAGCTTGCTCGCGAAAGCGATGTATCAGTCACATTTTTTTATCTGACACACCGCTTTCGCGAGCAAGCTCGCTCCCACAGTTGAACGGTGTTTATCCTGTGATCATCGGGGGTAGGGTGCCGAGCAGCGAGACCGCCGCAACCGCGCCAATGCCGAGCAACCACTCCAGCAGCACACTGCGCTTGAGCGTGCCCATCCGCTGCTCGCAATCATCAATCCGCAAACGATTGAACAGCGCCAACCCAAGCATCCCCAGCACGATCAGCGCCTTGATCAACAGAATCAACGCAAACCCGCTGAACAACGGCGTCGGCCACCACTGGCCGGTCAGCACGCGCACATTGATCAATCCCGTCAGCAGCAGCCCCGCGACCAGCGCATAACCGACACCGCTGAAACGCCGCAACACTTCACGCATCGGTTCCGTCGGCTGACGCAGAATCATCACCAGCAACAACAAACCACCCAGCCACGCCGCCACGCAGGTCAGATGCACGATCTGGTTGAGAATCAGCAATTGCCCACTCAACCCGTCGAGCATGGCGCCGTGTCCGACCGGAGCGAGAGTCGCCAGCAGCAAGGCGCTCAAGCCCAGTCGCAACGGCATGCTTGAATGCCAAGGCGTGAACAACAGCGCCAACAGCGCGGCATTGATCAGCAAATGCCAGCGCCATACCTGACCAAAAAACGTATTGCCCAGCACCAGCGCAACCGTGTCCGGGTCAAACGCCGCCGCTGCCGAACCGGCCATGCTCGCGGTGATCAACAGCGCCCAGGCAATCCCGCTGAGCAGTGCCACAGTCGCCAGCCAACGCGCCAGTCGCGCCAGGTGCCGATCCACTTGCGGCGCTTCATCCTTGAGCAGCAACGGCCTGAACAACCAAGCCCCAAACAGCATCAACACCACGATGAAATGCACAAAGCGGCACAGCACCAGCGCTTCACCCATGAATTACTGACTCACCTTGAACTGGTAGGCGCCTTCGCTTTTGTGCGTGTCGACCGACACTGCGTGCCATTCGACTTTGTACTCGCCGGCGCTCAAAGGAGCTGCAGGGGTAACGATCAGGGTTTTCTTGTCGCCCTCGGTGGTCAGCGGTTTGACCGCGACCGGTGCGCCATCGCGAGTCAAGGTGACTTTGGTGAAACTGGCCTCGACACCTTCGGAAAAGGTCAAGCGCAAATCGGCGGGAGCAGCGACGGTGCTGTCGGCCGCCGGGGTCTGGCTTTTCAAGTGGGCGTGGGCAAATACGGCAGATGCCGCGAACAGCGAAGCGAGCAGGGCAGTGGTGGTCAGGACGTTCTTGAACAGCATCGCGGATACCTCTGAGGCAGGATCGAAGAAGCGTCAGTTTAGCCATCCGCTCACACCAGTACGAAGTTTTGTTTGCAGCGGTCGCCCGCAGACCAGAGCGGATGCTAGTCTTGGGCAACGCTGTTGTCAGGGAGCCCTTATGGGCAATCACAAGATCGAGATTCGTCGCAACAACGTCGAGAAAATTCTCCTCGCGGCGGAAAAAGTCTTCGCCGAAAAAGGCTTCGGCGGCACGGCCATGGCCGACATCGCGGCTGAGGTGCAGCTGCCGCGTTCCAATCTGCATTATTACTTCAGCACCAAGAGCGAGCTGTACAGCGCGGTGCTGTTCGATCTGCTGGAAGTATGGAAACAGGATGCGCTGTGCTTTGAGATGTTCGACGATCCGCGCGTGGTGCTGAGCAGCTACATCCGCGCCAAGATGAACCACTCGCGCAGCCGACCGTACGGCTCGAAAGTCTGGGCCAACGAAATCATCCACGGCGCGCCAACGTTGGGCGAGGCGCTGGATGTCAGCCTGTATGACTGGGCGAAGATGAAGGAAGCGAAGATTCGTCAGTGGGTCGAGGACAAGCGGATTCTGCCGGTGGAGCCGTCGAGTTTGCTGTACATGATCTGGGCGTCGACGCAGCACTATGCTGACTTTGATCATCAGGTGAATATTCTGAATGAGCATCAGCCGTTGTCGGACATGCAGTTTGAACGGGCGGTGCAGACGGTGACGAGTGTGATATTGCGTGGGATCGGGTTGGAACCCTAAAAGCAAAAGCCAACCCTCACCCCAGCCCTCTCCCGGAGGGAGAGGGGGCTGACCGAGGTGTCTCTCGAAGTACATCGACCTGAAAAACCGCGTCGATTGTGGATTCAAAGCCGTCCGAGCCTGTGGCTGTTTCGACTATGGATTCAAAGCAAATCGTTCAGGTCGGTGGATTTCTGAAGCATCCCCCAATCAGTCCCCTCTCCCTTTGGGAGAGGGTTAGGGTGAGGGGGCTGTTGGATCAGTCGGCGATCTAGACCGCAACGTGATACGGATTGCGCGGATCATGATTCCAGTCCAGAAACGGCTTCCCAGTCTCCATCGGCACCATCTCGATACAGTCCGCCACCGGACACGTGATCTGACACAGATTGCAGCCCACACACTCCTCATCAATCACTTCATATTTATGCGTACCGTCCGCCTGCTTCAGACTGCTGATCGCCTGGTGTGAAGTGTCCTCGCAAGCAATGTGGCAACGCCCGCACCCAATGCACGCATCCTGATCAATCTTCGCGATCACCTGATAGTTGATGTCGAGGTACTTCCAGTCCGTGGTGTTGCCCACCGCGCGCCCGGAAAACTCGGCGATGCTGGCGTAACCCTGACTGTCCATCCACCGCGACAACCCATCCTTCATCTCCTCGACAATGCGGAACCCATGCAACATCGCCGCCGTGCACACCTGCACCGCGCCGCTGCCCAGCGCCATGAATTCTGCCGCATCGCGCCAACTGCCGATGCCGCCAATCCCGCAGATCGGCAAGCCCTGGGTCTGCGGGTCGCGGGCGATTTCGGCAACCATGTTCAGCGCAATCGGCTTCACTGCCGAGCCGCAATAGCCGCCGTGGGTGCTTTTGCTGCCGACGGTGGGCAGGGCGACCATGTGTTCCAGGTCGACGCTGGTGATCGAGTTGATCGTATTGATCAGCGACACTGCATCGGCACCGCCGCGATGGGCGGCGCGGGCGGCGACGCGGATGTCGGTGATGTTCGGCGTCAGTTTGACGATCACCGGCAGCGAGCAATAGGTTTTGCACCAGCGCGTGACCTGTTCGACGTACTCCGGCACCTGACCGACCGCCGCGCCCATGCCACGCTCGGGCATGCCGTGCGGGCAGCCGAAATTCAGCTCGATACCGTCAGCGCCGGTGGCTTCCACCAGCGGCAGGATGTGTTTCCACGACTCTTCGACGCACGGCACCATCAGCGAAACGATCAGCGCGCGATCCGGCCAGTCCTTCTTCACCTGAGTGATTTCGCGCAGGTTGATCTCCAGCGAACGGTCGGTGATCAACTCGATATTGTTAATGCCCAGCACTTCACGGTTGTTGCCGTAATGCGCGGAGTAACGCGACGACACGTTGACCGCCGCCGGATCCTCTCCGAGGGTTTTCCAGACCACGCCACCCCAGCCCGCTTCGAAGGCGCGGACCACGTTGTAAGCTTTGTCGGTCGGTGGCGCAGAGGCCAGCCAGAACGGATTCGGCGCTTTGATGCCAGCGAAGACAATCGACAGATCGGCCATTTACGCAGCCTCCACGTTAAGCATCAGTTGAGCATTGATCGCCTCGGCGGCGCGTTTGCCGTGCTGCACGGCTTGCACGGTGAGGTCCTGATCGAGGCTGGTGCAGTCGCCGCCGGCATACACGCCGGGGATGCTGGTGCGCAGGTTTTCATCAACGTAGATGCGTTCGCCCTGACGCTTGAGTTCACGGGCCAACGGGTCGGCGAGGGCGCTGCCGTCGAAGGCCTGACCGATGGCTTTGAAGATTGCGTCGGCGGCCAGCTCGAAGGTCTCGCCGGTGGTTTGCAGGCGACCGTCGACCAGATCGGTGCGGGCGAAACGCATGCCGCGCACTTGGCCCTGAGCGTCGAGCAGCACCTCTTCCGGTTGTGCCCAGGTCAGCAGGCGCACCTGATTGGCTTTGGCGATGTCTTGCTCATGGCCGGTGGCGCCCATGTCGGCAGCGCCCCGGCGATACACCAGATTGACGTCGCGAGCCCCGAGGCGAGCCATTTGCACGGCCATGTCGATCGCGGTGTTACCGGCGCCAAGGACGATGCAGCGTTCGGCCAATGGCAATTGCGTGAGGTCATCGGCCTGGCGCAATTCGCGAATGTAGTCGGTGGCAGCGAGCAGGCCCGGGGCATCTTCGTGGGGCAGGCCGAGTTGCTTGCTGGCGCTGAGGCCGAGGCCGAGGAACACCGCATCGAACTGCTGATGCAGTTCGCTGAGGGTCAGATTCTCGCCGAGTTTCTGCCCGTGACGGATCTCGATGCCGCCGATCTGCAGAAGGAAATCCAGTTCCTTCTGCGCGTAGTCGTCGACCAGTTTGTACTTGGCGATTCCGTATTCATTGAGGCCGCCAGCCTTTTCCCGAGCTTCGAAAATCACCACGTCATGGCCGTGCATGGCGCTGCGATGCGCACAGGACAAACCGGCCGGCCCGGCACCGACCACGGCGATGCGTTTGCCGGTCGCTGCGGCGCGCTGGAACGGATGTTCGCTGAAGTGCGCGTTGTCCACGGCGTAGCGTTGCAGCAGGCCAATCAGTACCGGCGCGCATTCCTGAGCGTTGTTGCGCACGCAGGCTTGCTGACAGAGGATTTCGGTCGGACAGACCCGCGCGCAACTGCCGCCAAGGATGTTCGCCGAGAGGATTTTCTGCGCCGCACCGGGGACGTTGTCCTGATGAATGTTGCGGATGAACGACGGGATGTCGATCTCGCTGGGGCACGCATTGACGCACGGCGCGTCGTAGCAATATAGGCAGCGCGAGGCTTCCAGATGCGCCTGCCGGTCATTGAGCGGCGGCGCCAGATCGGTGAAATGCCCGGCGAGGGCGGCCGCGCTTTCGTGCGGGTGGGGGAGATGGTTCAGGGTCTCGATCACGGTTTTGTGCCTCACGGTTATTTGAGGTTCTCTGCCTCTGTCGGGCAGTGGTTTTTGTGGCGTTCGGGATGGCCTCTTCGCGAGCAAGCTCGCTCCCACATTTGGAATGCATTCCCCTGTGGGAGCGAGCTTGCTCGCGAAGGCCGAAGGCCTGGATTTCAGCGTTTCACAGCAGTGGGCCGGTGCAGCTCAGCCCGCTTGCTCAGCAAATCAAACACCGCCGGATACGCCGGCCGTTCGATATACCGCCCGGCGCCACGCTCGGCGCGCAGGTCTCCGTCGGCCCAGACCACCCGGCCCTGGCTGACGGTATGGCTCGGCACGCCGCGCACGGTCTTGCCTTCGAAGATGTTGAAGTCCACCTGCTGATGGTGGGTCTTGGCGGAAATGGTCCGGGTGCCTTGCGGATCCCACAGCACCAGATCGGCATCGGCGCCGACGCGAATCGCACCTTTGCGCGGATAAAGATTGAAGATCTTTGCGGTGTTGGTGGAGGTGAGAGCGACGAAATCCTGCATCGACAAACGACCACTGTTGACGCCTTCGTCCCACAGCACCGCCATGCGATCTTCGATACCCGCCGTACCGTTGGGGATCTTGCTGAAGTCATCACGGCCAGCGGCTTTTTGCTCGGCGCAGAAGCAGCAGTGGTCAGTCGCGGTGGTGTGCAGATTGCCGTTTTGTAGTCCGTGCCACAGCGCCTCCTGATGGCCGCGCGGACGGAACGGCGGGCTCATCACGTAACCCGCAGCGGTCTGCCAGTCCGGGTGTTGATAGACGCTGTCGTCGAGCAACAAATGCCCGGCCAGCACTTCGCCGTACACCGGTTGGCCCTTGCTGCGCGCATAAGTGATTTCGTCGAGGGCTTCCTTGGTCGAAACGTGCACCAGATACAACGGCGTGCCGATGGTTTCAGCAATACGAATCGCCCGGCTCGCCGCTTCACCTTCAACCTGCGACGGCCGCGACAGCGGATGCGCCTCCGGCCCGGTGATGCCCTGCGCCATCAACTTGCGTTGCAAGTGATAAACCAGCTCGCCGTTTTCCGCGTGCACGGTCGGCACCGCGCCGAGTTCCAGGCAGCGCTCGAAACTCGCCACCAGCGTGTCGTCGGCGGCCATGATTGCGTTCTTGTAAGCCATGAAGTGCTTGAAACTGTTGATCCCGTGATGGCTGACCAGCTCGGCCATTTCCTCACGCACCTGCTCGCTCCACCAGGTGATTGCGACGTGGAAGCCATAGTCGGAAGCCGACTTTTCCGCCCAGCCGCGCCACTGATGAAAGGCTTCCATCAGCGACTGCTGCGGATTGGGAATTACAAAGTCGATGATCGACGTGGTGCCGCCGGCCAGACCGGCCGCCGTGCCGCTATAGAAATCTTCGCTGGCCACGGTGCCCATGAACGGTAGTTGCATGTGCGTGTGCGGATCGATGCCGCCAGGCATCAGGTATTGACCACTGCCGTCGAGCACTTCGGCGCCGGCGGGAATATCAAGGTTTTCACCGATGGCTTTGATCACACCGTCGGCGCAATAGACGTCGGCGCGATAACTTTCATCATGGGTAACAACGGTGGCGCCACGGATCAACAGAGACATTCCGAGTTCCTCGCAGGCATTGACCGACTTGTGCCGGTTCTAGATGTTTTATTGATGTACGGCGATGCAGGGCGTATTCCTGTCAGCGCTGTCAGGAATAGAAACTAGTCGCAGATTTGCAATAGAGCAAGATTATTTTTTATAAGCTTATGACTGTTTTAAGTGTATGAAAAATAACGATAAAAAACGTAAATCACCAAAATGGTGAGGCTGTTCACCATTTTGACGCACTTGACAGGATGGAAATATGAGCAAGATTTCCTATGTGAAATCAGCCGCTTGAAGTTGAGCTGCGGCTGCTCGCTCACGATGAAAATAAATGCAGTGCACCAGTTTGAGTCCTGTCTGTTCGGACAACTTGCCAAGTGTTTAGCCTGAGCGCCCAGACAAGTTTCCGTGAACTCACCCGGTGAATAATTAAAACTGATGAATATCAGAAAGTTGCAAAGCGTTTGACCCTCGGCCCGATGCGTAAGCGGGGCACCCGGCACGTTTATTGATGCCGCCGCTGACACCTTGGCCGGTGCACGAAAGTTGTCAGTTCCTCCGGCCATCGTCCGGCTCGCACCCGCGTGTGCCAGCCGCCTGATGAGCAAAAAATAATCAGAAGAACAGTGGAGCGGCCATGCAACAGATCAGATCGCAAGTGACCGAGCGCGACGGCTTGTTTGAGCTCGAAGCCGGCAGCGACGTCCTCGACAGTCCCCGTTACAACCACGATATGGCACCGACCAAGGTGCATGAACGAACCTGGAACAAATGGCACATCACCGCGCTGTGGGTCGGCATGTCGATCTGCGTGCCGACCTACACCCTCGGCGGCGTGCTCACCGCCTACTTTGGCCTGACCGTCGGTGAAGCGCTGCTGGCGATTCTGTTCGCCAACATCATCGTGCTGATTCCGCTGACACTTAACGCTTTCCCCGGCACCAAATACGGCATTCCGTTTCCGGTGTTGCTGCGCTCGTCGTTCGGCATTCTCGGTTCCAACGTGCCGTGTCTGATTCGTGCGTTGGTGGCGTGTGGCTGGTTCGGCATTCAGACGATGTTTGGCGGGTTGGCGATTCACCTGTTTCTCGGCTCGGTGTTCGAGGGCTGGAAATCCCTCGGCGGCACGGGGGAGGTGATTGGCTTCATGGTGTTCTGGGCGCTGAACCTGTGGGTGGTGATTCGCGGCGCTGAGTCGATCAAGTGGCTGGAAACCTTGTCGGCGCCGTTGCTGGTGGCGGTCGGCATCGGTCTGCTGGTGTGGGCGATGCCCAATGTGTCGATGACAGAGTTGATGGCGATCCCGGCCAAACGCCCCGAAGGTGCCAGCGTCTACGGCTACTTCGCCGCCGGACTGACGGCGATGGTCGGCTTCTGGGCGACATTATCGCTGAACATTCCCGACTTCAGCCGTTACGCCAAGAGCCAAAAGGATCAGATTCTCGGGCAGATCATCGGCCTGCCGCTGACCATGTTCCTGTTCGCTGCGCTGGGTGTGGTGATGACTGCCGCGTCGGTGAAACTGGTCGGTGTGACTGTCTCTGATCCGGTCACGCTGATCGGCCATATCCAAAGTCCGGTATGGGTCGCGGTGGCGATGGCACTGATCATCATCGCCACGCTATCGACCAACACTGCCGCGAACATCGTTTCGCCAACCAACGACTTTCAGAACATCGCGCCCAAGGTGATCAACCGCACCAAAGCGGTGTTGCTGACCGGGTTGGTCGGGCTGTTGCTGATGGGGCATGAACTGCTGAAAAAACTCGGCTGGATCGTTTCCGAGGTCAGTCTGGAAAGTGTCTATTCCAATTGGCTGCTCGGTTATTCGAGCCTGCTCGGACCGATCGCCGGGATCATGGTGGTGGACTATTTCCTGATCAAGAAACAGCAATTGGACCTCGCCGGGTTGTACCGCGACGACGTCTATCCAGCGTGGAACTGGGCCGGTTTTGTTGCCTTTGGCGTACCGGTGGTGTTGACCGTGATGTCGCTGGGCAGCGATGCGTTCAGCTGGTTTTACAGCTATGGCTGGTTCACCGGTTCGGCGCTGGGCGGGATTATTTATTACGGGTTGTGCGTGATGCGTGCTAGTCCGTCAGTAGTGAAATCTGCGGTGTGAATGCAGCCCTCTTCGCGAGCAAGCTCGCTCCCACATGTGAACGCATTCCAAATGTGGGAGCGAGCTTGCTCGCGAAGGCGGCCTGACTTACGGCAGAGATTTATCTGAAGAAACTCATAAGAAAAGCAGCCTGAGGAGATCCCCATGAACGCAGCCGTAGACGTTCTGCAATCGAGCCATCAGCACATCAACCGCGACCGCCTGTGGGCCTCGCTCATGGAACTGGCCAAACTCGGCGCGACGGTCAAGGGCGGGGTCTGTCGCCTGGCCCTGACCGATCTCGACCGCCAGGCCCGCGACCTGTTTGTGCAATGGTGCAAGGACGCCGGATGCAGCGTCACGGTCGATGCCGTCGGCAACATTTTCGCCCGTCGCCCAGGACGCAATCCCGACCTGCCGCCAGTGATGACCGGCAGCCACATCGACACCCAACCGACTGGCGGCAAGTTCGACGGCTGCTTCGGCGTACTCGCCGGCGTCGAAGTCCTGCGCACGCTCAACGACCTCGGCGTCGAAACTGAAGCGCCGCTGGAAGTGGTGGTCTGGACCAACGAAGAAGGCTCGCGCTTCGCCCCGTGCATGATGGGCTCCGGGGTGTTCGCCGAGAAATTCACCCTCGAAGAAACCCTCGCCAAAGTCGATGCCGATGGCGTCACCGTCGGTGAAGCGCTGAACGCCATTGGCTATGCCGGTGCGCGTAAAGTCAGCGGGCATAAGGTCGGCGCCTATTTCGAGGCGCACATCGAACAAGGCCCGATCCTCGAAGACGAACAGAAAACCATCGGCGTCGTGCTCGGCGCGTTGGGGCAGAAGTGGTTCGACCTCAAGCTGCGCGGCGTCGAAGCCCATGCCGGTCCAACGCCGATGCACCTGCGTAAAGACGCGCTGGTCGGCGCCTCGGTGATCGTCGGTGCGGTCAACCGCGCCGCCCTCGGCCATCAACCCCATGCCTGTGGCACCGTCGGTTGCCTGCAAGCCTATCCCGGCTCGCGCAACGTCATTCCCGGCGAAGTGCGCATGACCCTCGATTTCCGTCACCTGGAACCGGCGCGCCTCGACTCGATGATTGCCGAGGTTAAACAAGTCATCGAAGCCACCTGTGAAGAACACGGTCTGACTTATGAACTGACGCCGACAGCGGACTTCCCGCCGCTGTACTTCGAAAAGGGCTGCGTGGAAGCGGTGCGCGGCGCAGCGAAAGGGCTGGGTTTGTCGAATATGGACATCGTCAGTGGCGCCGGACATGACGCGATTTTCCTCGCCGAACTCGGCCCGGCCGGAATGATCTTCGTGCCGTGCGAAGGCGGCATCAGCCACAACGAAATCGAGAACGCCGCGCCGGATGATCTGGCGGCGGGGTGTGCGGTGTTATTGCGGGCGATGCTGGCGGCTTCGGCGATGGTCGCGGGAGGGCAGCGGGCGGCTTGAAGATGAAAAGATCGCAGCCTTGCAGCAGCTGTCGAGTGTAACGAGGCTGCGATCTTTTCCTGTCACCCAAACGTCACAAACCTGTGCGATGTTGCCGGCCCATGAAAATCATCACCTCCGGCGCGTCCTATCTGGACATTGACGCCTACGCCTGCTCCATTGCCTATGCCGAATTGCTCAACCTGCAAGGCATTCCCGCCCGCGCCGTCAGCAGCGCACCTGCCAACGCCAGCGTTTCGCCAAGCGTGCTCGGCTGGGGCGCGGCGTTTCACGACTACCAGCCGACATCGGACGATGAGTTTGTCTTGGTCGATGTCTCGGACTATCACCATTTCGACCCGTTGGTGGTGCTTGAACGGGTGGTGGAGGTCATCGACCATCATCCAGGCTACGAAAACTATTGGCAGCAGAAGCTTGGGTCTGCTGCCGATATCCGCCCGATCGGCGCCGCAGCAACTCAGGTTTTTCAGCGCTGGCAGGCGGCCGGTGTGCTGCCGCAGATAAGCGTGCAAAGTGCCGCTTTGCTGGTCACCGCGATTCTCGACAACACGCAGAATTTCACCGGGCAGATGACCACGCCAGCGGACATCGAGGCTTACGTCGACCTCGCTTCACGGGCAAAACTGCCGGCAGACTGGCCTCGGCAATATTTTCTCGAGTGCCAGGCCAGCATCGAATCGAACCTTGCCGCTGCATTGGCAGCCGACTCGAAACGGATGAAACCCGAGAGCAACCTGCCATGCTTTTTCGCGCAAATGACTGTTTGGGATGCCGATGCCTTGCTGCAAAAACACCTGCCGCTGATCAGGCGCTGGATGGCAGAGCAGGGCGATGACTGGCTGCTGAATGTGATCAGTATCCGCGACCGCGAAAGCTGCTTTCTGGCGCCAGCCGAGGTCAGCCAGCAAAAGCTCAATCGCTTGTTGCCACTCGACTGGCAGGGCGGATTGGCCGTGCGCGCACCCTCAATGCTGCGCAAGGAACTGTTGAAATTGGCACTGGACGCTGGCAGTCACTGCGCACCAAACACCATCGTCCAGTAAACGCCTTCATCACTGCGCGCCTCACTGGCAAACCCGGCGCCGACCTGAGTAAACATCGGATTCATCAGGTTGGCGCAGTGCCCAGGGCTGGCCAGCCATCCGGCCATGGCTTTGCCCGGTGAACTCTGTCCGGCGGCGATGTTTTCACCGATTTGCCGACCGCGATAGCCGGCTGCACGGGCGCGATCGGCAGGCAGGTCGCCGTCCGGATCGCGGTGGGCGAAGTAGTTGCCGTAAGCCATGGCTTTGCTGTGCCCCTGCGCGGCGGCGCCCAGTGCTGCGTTCCAACTCAACGGCCGGGCGGCGGCGAAGCGCTGGCGTCCGCACATCCGTGGCCGGGCGCGCGCGGCGTTTACCTCAGCGAGCAAGGCCTTGCCGACGCTGCGGTTATCGCCAACGCGGCTGTCGAGCACCGGTTGCGCCAACACCACTTGCCATTCATTGCGTGAGCGACTGATGCCGATGTCGGCGTAGCTCGCATCCAGCAGCGCGGCGCAGTGTTCGTCTTGCAGCAAGTCGAAGGCCTCTTCGGCGTCCTCGGCCCCGATCACGCGAATACTGCGTACCGCAACGGCGGAGTAGCCGGACGACTTCAGCGCTTCACGCATGCCGCCGGCGTAGCGATACCCGATCGGCAAGGCCAGGTTCGACTTCAGCGCCAACGGCGCCAGGCGCTTTGCCGGGCGTCGATCGCAGCGTTGCGGATGGGCGCGATAGTCATTGATGGCGGCCACCAGTTGCCGCTCGGCACCGGCATGGGCGGTTGCAGCGAACAGCGGCGAAAGGATCAGCAGGCACAGCGAAACGAAGCGAGACGAACGAACGGCGTGGCGCATGAGACGGGCAGCTCTGAAGAGGGACAGCGCAAAAGTTGAGTGAGCCGCAGAAAGCGGCGCGAGTAGGACTGGGCTTTTTCGACTTGGTTCAAGGGGCGGTGAAGGCTTTACGGCGAAGCGACGAACAGTGGAATCAAACAGAGCGCTATGTTGCGCCGGATGACGCTATCGCGAGCAGGCTCACTCCTACATTTGGAATGCGTTCCCCTGTAGGAGTGAGCCTGCTCGCGATGGCGTCACTGAAAACAATACAAAAGACACAGGCAGACCACTATCACCGATTCAACACATCCTTCATCCACTGCAAATACTGCGCACGATCCGAGATCGAGTTATGCCCCGAATCCGGCACCACCCGGAGCACCGCCACGCCTTGCGGGAAATTCTCCAGCAAACGCTGGGTGCTGGCGCGCGGAATCACCTCGTCATCACTGGCCGCGAGCAACAACGTCGGCACGCGGATATGCGCGGCGTACTTGCCGGATTCAAATCGGTCCTTGAGCAACCACTGCACCGGCACCCACGGATACTGGCGCGCCGCGATTTCTTCGAGGCTGTTGTAAGGCGTCACCAGAATCAGCTGTTGCACCGGCCGTTGACTGGCCAGACGCACGGCGACGCCGGAACCGAGGCTGCGCCCGACCACGGCCACCTGCGGATGACTGGCGTAGACCTGATCGAACAGCGCCAGCGCATCCTCAGCAATCGCCGCCTCCGACGGTGAACCGCCGCTGCCACCGAAACCGCGGTAGTTGAGCAAATACACTGCGTAATCGGGAAACGCCTCGGCAAACTCCGGCAGATTGCGCGACACGTCCTCGGCATTGCCGCCGAAATAGATCAGCGCCCGTGGCCCGACACGCTCGCGGGTGATCACTGAAACCCGCGCGTCCGGCATCGACAGGATCAGTTGTGAGTCGCTGCCGCTGACGGCATTGGGCTGCGGAAAATAGATCAGCGAGCGCTGAAAAAAGAACAGCGCCGCGCACAGCACCAGGTACACGGCAACGATCAATGCGACGAGTGGCATCAGGGTTCGGGACATTCGGCTACTTTTAACGGTGTGTGAAGGATCGCTGTCGCAGTGTAGTTCAGCCCTGCCACCGGGCCGCTCGCACACACAACAGGCAACAGATCCACGCAGCAGGGGAACCAGCATGAGCCACACTGAGGGTTACTCCCGTCGCCGATTGCTCACGCTGGCTGCCGGGGTTTCGGCGGTCTTCACCTTTGATCGGGCGCTGGCCACAACCACCACGTCCACGACCACCGGAGGCCAAACCATGCAGACCCGTGCCATCCCGTCCAGTGCCGAGTCGCTGCCCATCGTGGGCCTGGGCACCTATCGCGGCTTTGACGTCGCGCCCGGTGACCCGGCCTATCGGCAATTGCCGGCGGTGCTCGATGAGCTGTTCAAAAAGGGCGGCACGCTGATCGACAGTTCACCGATGTATGGCCGCGCCGAACAGACCACCGGCGAACTGCTATCGATCCACGAACCGCGTTCGCCGGCGTTTCTGGCGACCAAGGTGTGGACGCGCGGGCGCAAGGAAGGCATCGCGCAGATGGAACAGTCGTTCAGCCTGCTACGCACCGAGCGCATCGACCTGATGCAGATCCACAACCTGCTCGACTGGCAAACCCACCTGCCGACCCTGCGTGAATGGAAAGCGCAGGGGCGCATCCGTTACATCGGCATCACCCATTACACGCCCTCGGCCTATGAGGAAGTCGAATCGGTGTTGAAGGCCGAACAACTGGACTTTCTGCAAATCAATTACGCCCTCGATGACCGAGGCGTGGAGAAACGTATTTTGCCTTTGTGCCGCGAGCGCGGCGTCGCGGTGATCTGTAATCGACCGTTCGGTGGCGGGGGACTGCTGGCCCGGCTCAAAGGCAAACCGCTGCCGGGCTGGGTGTCGGATGTGCAGGTCAACAGCTGGGCACAATTGGCGTTGAAGTTTCTGCTCTCGCATTCGGCGGTGACTTGCGTGATCCCGGGCACGGGCAATCCGCGCTATATGGCCGATAACGCCAAGGCCGGGTTCGGGCCGATGCTCACCGATGCGCAACGGCATCAGTTGATTGCGTTAGCAGCGGGATAATCGATCTCGTAGACGGCGCTTAACCGCGATAGCGCAACGCCTCCAGCAACAATGCAAACGCCGGCGCCGCCTGGCGTCGGCTCGGGTAGTAGAGGTGGTAACCGGCAAACGTCGGGCACCACTCGTCCAGCACTTGCAGTAAACGGCCGTCGGCCAGATACGGCGCGACGATGTTCTCCGGGATGTAGCTCAGGCCAAAACCGTCCAGCGCAGCGTCGAGCAACGGGTAGACGCCGTTCAGAGTGATCTGCCCGGAGACCCGCACTTTCAGGCTTTCGCCATCCTTCTCGAACTCCCAACTGTACAACCCGCCGTTGGTGGGCAGGCGCAGGTTGTTGCAGGCGTGGTCAGTCAGGTCGCGGGGTGTTTGCGGCGGGGGGCGTTTGGCGAAATAGGCGGGTGAACCGACCACCGCCATGCGCATGTCGGGGCCGATGCGGGTGGCGATCATGCCTTGCGCGACGTCTTCGCCCAGGCGCACGCCAGCGTCGAAACCCTGGCCGGCGATGTCGACGAAACCATAATCGCAGCAGACCTCGATGGATATGTCCGGGTACTGCGGCAGAAAATCCTTGAGCACCGGGCGCAGCAACCAGTTCAGCGAGTGATCGGTGGCGCTGATGCGGATCTTCCCCGCCGGGGTATCGCGTAGGTTGCTCAGCGCCGCCAGTTCCAGTTCGATTTCTTCGAAGCGCGGGCCGATGGTTTGCAGGAGGTGTTCGCCGGCTTCGGTGGGCGAGACGCTGCGAGTCGTGCGGGTCAGCAAGCGCAGGCCTAAACGCGCTTCAAGCGCGCGAATCGTGTGACTGAGCGCCGATTGCGAAACGCCGAGTTTGGCCGCCGCTTTGGTGAAACTGCGCTCGCGGGCGACGGCGAGGAAGGCGAGCAGGTCGGTGGCATTTTCACGCAGCATTGATGAGGGTCCTGCATAAGTTTTTTCGAATTCTAGTCGATTATCTGAAGAGTTGGTGCCGTTAGAGTAGTGGCACTGTTTATTTGGAGACATTGCCATGAACCCGATCGCCGCTTCTGCGTTGACCCTTTCCCTGTTGGCGGGTGAGGTGCAAGCCAATGAAATCCCACGAGTGACTGTCACACCGAATGGTTCGCAACCTTCGGCCAAGGGCCCGGCAGAGTGGTTCACTGGCACTGTGCGGGTGGATGCGCCGTTCAAAGGCTCCGACGCGGCGCGGATCAGTGGCGCGACAGTGACGTTTGAGCCGGGCGCGCGTACCGCGTGGCATACGCATCCGTTGGGGCAGACATTGATCGTCACGGCCGGTTCCGGGTTTGTGCAGGAGTGGGGGCAGCCGGTTCGTGAGATTCGTCCAGGGGATACGGTGTGGATTGCGCCAGGGGCCAAGCATTGGCACGGTGCGGCGCCCGGTACGGCGATGACTCATATTGCTATTGCTGAGGTGCTCGATGGCAAAGTCGCGGATTGGATGGAGCAGGTGAGTGATGAGCAATATCCGTCAACCGAGTGAGGCTTTTCCCTCACCCCAGCCCTCTCCCGAAGGGAGAGGGGGCCGACCGAGGTGTCTGGCGTCATACATCGACCTGAGAGACCGAGACGATTATGGATTTACGGGAAAACGCTATCCATCGATCTGAAAGTGCTGTGTCAATTATGGATTCACAACAGGACGTTCAAGTCGGTGCAGCTCCCGAATATCCCCGGATCGGTCCCCTCTCCCTTTGGGAGAGGGCTAGGGTGAGGGGCTCTTTTCAGGCGTTTAGATCATCTCCGGCAGTGAAGAAAGGATTTTATCGAGGGTAATCGGATACTCCCGCACCCGCGCTCCGGTGGCGTTGTAGATCGCATTCGCCACCGCCGCACTGACCCCGCAAATCCCCAACTCACCGACACCCTTGGCCTTCATCGGCGAAGACACTGGATCAGTCTCATCAAGAAAAATCACCTCCTGATGCGGAATGTCGGCATGCACCGGCACCTCGTACCCGGCCAGATCATGGTTGACGAAAAACCCAAGTTTCTTGTCCACCGCCAACTCTTCCATCAACGCCGCACCGACGCCCATGGTCATTGCGCCGATCACCTGACTGCGTGCCGAAGTCGGATTGAGAATCCGTCCCGCCGCGCATACCGCCAACATGCGCCGCACGCGTACTTCACCGGTGGCCGCGTCGACGGCGACTTCGACGAAATGTGCACCGAAGGTCGACTGCTGATACTTCTCGGCCAGATCACCGAACTCGATGCTGTCCTCGCCGACCAGCGCGCCGCCTTCAGCCGCATTGCGCAATGGCACGCTCTTGTTGCCGACGCGCACCTGACCGTCGATGAATTCGGCCTGGTCCGACGCCAGCCCCAGTTTGCTCGCCACCGCTTCGCGCAGTTTTACGCATGCGGCATAGACGCCGGAGGTCGAGCAGTTACCGCCGAACTGGCCGCCGGAGCCGGCCGACACAGGGAAGTTCGAGTCACCCAGCCGCACTACCACTGCGTCGAGGCCAACGCCCATCATCTCGGCGGCAGTCTGCGCGATGATCGTATAGCTGCCGGTGCCGATATCGGTCATGTCGGTTTCCACAACAATCTTGCCGTCACGCTCCAAATGCACGCGGGCGCCGGACTTGACCAGCAGGTTGTTGCGAAACGCCGCCGCCACGCCCATGCCGATCAGCCAGCGACCTTCTCGACGGCTACCCGGTTGAGCCTTGCGCTGGTTCCAGCCGAATTTCTCGGCCCCGGTCTGCAGGCACTTGATCAATTGCCGCTGGGAAAACGGCCGTTCGGTCTTCACCGGATCGACCTGCGTATCGTTGAGAATGCGGAATTGCACCGGGTCCATCTTCAGTTGCTCGGCCATCTCGTCCATGGCGATTTCCAGCACCATCAACCCCGGTGCTTCACCCGGCGCACGCATGGCGTTGCCTTCGGGCAAATCGAGCGGCGCGAGGCGCATGCTCACGCGACGGTTTTCGGCGGCGTACAGCAACTGGCTCGGTTGTGCGGCGAGCTCGACCTTGCCGTCGGCGAGGTTGCCCGACCAGCCTTCGTGAGCGATGGCGGTGAGCTTGCCGTCCGCCGTGGCGCCCATGCGGATGCGCTGAATTGTCGCCGGACGGTGCGTGGTGTTGTTGGCCATCTGCGGGCGGGCGAGGGCCACCTTCACCGGTCGGCCAGCCATGCGCGCACCGAGGGCGGCAAGAATCGCGTCGGCGCGGATGAACAGCTTGCCGCCGAAACCGCCACCGATATACGGCGAGACCAAACGAACTTTTTCCTTCGGTAGGCCGAGGGTTTTCGCAATGTCGCCGACACTCCACGCGACCATCTGATTGGAGGTCCACAACGTCAGTTGATCGCCTTTCCACGCTGCCAATGTCGCGTGCGGTTCCATCATCGCGTGGGACTGATCCGGTGTGGTGTAAGTCTGATCAAACTGCACCGGCGCGGCGGCAAAGGCCTTGTCGAAATCACCATGATTGACGTCGGGCAACTCGTCTTTCGGCTCGACGCCCAAGTCTTTCACGCTGGCCAGATCGAACTTGCCTTCGACGGCTTCGTAATCGACCTTGACCCGTTGCGCGGCGGCGCGGGCCTGCTCGAATGTCTCAGCGACGACCAGCGCGACGGCCTGCTGATAATGCTGCACTTCGGGACCGGCGAGCAGGTGGGCGGCGTTGTATTGACCCTTGTCGAGCTTGCCGGCATTGGCGGCGGTGACAATCGCCAGCACGCCCGGCGCGGCTTTCGCCGCGTCCAGATGAATGGCTTTGATCCGCCCTTTGGCGATGGCCGCATCGACCATGACACCGTAAGCCTGATTGGCGGCCGCTTCATGTTGCTCGTAGGCATACGTGGCCTGCCCGCAGGTTTTCAACGGGCCTTCGATGCGCTCGGTGGGTTGGCCGATGACCTTCAACTGGTCGATCGGGTTGGTGGTGGCGGGCGTGTCGAATTTCATGCTTGATCCCTCGCTTGCGCCAACACCGAACCGAGCGTGCGCTCGACCAGGGTCAGTTTGAACTGGTTGTCGTGGGTCGGCGTGGCGCCGTCGAGCAGGCGTTCGCTGACGGCTTTGGCGCCTTTTGGCAGCAGCGCTTCGGCCGCTTCAACCCGCCACGGTTTCGGCGCGATACCGCCGACCGCAACGCGGCCACTGCCGTCCTTTTGCAGGATCAGACCAACCGAGACCAGCGCGAATGCGTAGGACGAACGATCACGCACCTTGTGATAAATGTGGATGCCGCCGACGGGCGCGGGCAGTGTCACCGAGGTGATGAACTCGCCGGGCGTCAGGCTGGTTTCGATGTTCGGCGTAGTACCGGGCAACTGGTGAAAGTCGGCCATGGCGATGCTGCGGGTGCTGCCGTCGGGTTTCACCGTGTCAATCTGCGCATCGAGGGCACGCATGGCAATTGCCATGTCACTCGGGTGCGTGGCGATGCACGCGTCGCTGACGCCGATGATGCCCAGTTGCCGACTGACCCCGCCAATCGCCGCGCAACCGCTACCGGGATTGCGTTTGTTGCAGGCCTGATGGGTGTCGTAGAAGTACGGGCAGCGCGTGCGTTGCAGCAGGTTGCCGGCGGTGCTCGCCATGTTGCGCAACTGTCCGGAAGCCCCGGCGAGCAAGGCGCGCGAGAGCAGGGCGTAGTCTTGCCGCACGCGCATATCGGCCGCCAGATCGGTGTTGCGCACCAGCGCGCCGATGCGCAAGCCGCCCTCGGGCGTGGCTTCGATCTGATCCAGGCCGAGGTGGTTGACGTCGATCAGGTGCAGCGGGGTTTCGATGTCGAGCTTCATCAAATCCAGCAGGTTGGTGCCGCCAGCGATGAAGCGTGCGCCCTCGACCTGTGCGGCTTGCGCAGCGGCAGCGGCGGGGGAGTCGGCGCGGCTGTAATTGAACGGTCTCATGCCGGTACCTCCGCGACTTCGGTGATGGCTTCGATGATGTTCGAGTACGCACCGCAGCGGCAGATATTGCCGCTCATGCGTTCCTGAAACTCTCTGGCGATCAACTGCGGCGCCTCGGTGAGGCTCTCACTGACGTGGCTGGGGATGCCGTCGCGGATTTCCTTGATCACTGACACCGCCGAGCAGATCTGCCCCGGTGTGCAATAGCCGCACTGATAGCCGTCGTGCTTGATGAATGCGGCCTGCATCGGGTGCAGATTGTCGGGCATGCCGAGGCCTTCGATGGTGGTGATCTCGCTGCCTTCGTGCATCACCGCCAGGGTCAGGCAAGAGTTGATGCGTCGACCATCGGCGATCACCGTGCATGCCCCGCACTGGCCGTGGTCGCAGCCTTTTTTGGTGCCGCTCAGGTGCAAGTGCTCGCGCAAGGCATCGAGCAGGGTGGTACGGGTGTCGACGTCAAGCGCACGCGGCTTGCCGTTGACGTTGATCGTCACTTTGCTCATAGCCGGTTGCTCCAGATTGGCCGCGTAGGCCTTGAGGCTGATAAATGGCGGCATCGCGAACGCGGTGGCGGTCACGGCGCCGAGGATCAGAAATCCGCGTCGGGAAATCGTCATGGTTCGATTCCTTTCTCTCTTCATCAGGGCAGCAGGGTCGTGGATGGCCCAAGCGGGCAGCCAGCGTCATCGCCGGTCTCGTAAAGGAGTGACTGCCGAAGAGAGGAAAAGGTTTTTGCGGATTTGCGCTATAGAGTTATGCGTGTGGTTCATCAATCGCCTGACTTGGCACAAATCCCTGTGGGAGCGAGCTTGCTCGCGAAGAGGCCGGCACATTCAACCTCTTCATCGACTGAACGGACGCCTTCGCGAGCAAGCTCGCTCCCACAGGGGAATGGGGTCTACCTGGCTAATGCGAGCCAACCACCATATGCGTAAACGGCGCCACATACGCCTGCAACGTCACCAGTCCGCCGACAAGAATTGCCAACACAATCGAGTGGAAGAACACATAGCGCAGAATCTCGCCTTCATGCCCGTACCAGCGGGTCGCGGTGGAGGCGACCACGATCGATTGCGCATCGACCATTTTGCCCATCACCCCGCCGGAGCTGTTCGCCGCCGCCATCAGGATCGGACTGATCCCGAGCTGTTCCGACGTCACCCGCTGCAAGCCGCCAAACAGTACGTTCGAGGCGGTATCTGAACCGGTCAGCGCAACGCCCAGCCAACCGAGCAACGTGCCGAACATCGGGTAGAAAATCCCCGTCGCGGCAAACGCCAGGCCCATGGTCGCGTCGAGTCCCGAGTAGCGCGTGAGAAACCCGAGCGCCAGCATCGCCGCAATGGTGATCAACGAAAACCGCACCACCCACAACGTGCGCAGGTATTGCTTGATCAGTTGCGGGATCGAATAGCCCATCAGCAAACCACCGACAATCGCCGCCAGCAGAATCCCGCTGCCGGTGGCGGTGAACCAGGTGAATTTGTACACCGCTTCCTCGGCTTTCGGGGCCGGTACCACCGGCGGGACTTTTGCACTTGCAGGTGCAGGGTGGTGAAAGTCACGGCTGGGGCGAAGATCGGATTAGCCTCGTTCAACGGCTTGCCAGTCGGGTCGAGTTTGGCCGAGTGGGTGACCGGATCGATCGCCGGCCGGACATCGAACATATTCTTGAAGCCCTGAGTGCCCCAGGCAAACACGAACACGGTGAGGATGATCCACGGCATCCACGCGCGCATCACCGCCGGGCGCGCCTGATCGCTGAACGCGGCGCTGGCAGTGACTTTTTCTTCCTCGACTTTGGAGTTGTCGACGCGCCCTGACAGCGCTGCCGAGGTGTGAATGGTCGCCGGTTTCCACACCTTCAAAAACAGCGTCAGACAGGCCATGGAAATCAGCGCGGCGATCACGTCCACCAACATTGGGCCGTGGTAGTTCGACACGAGAAATTGCGGGATCGCGAAGCTGACGCCGGCCACCAGAATCGCCGGCCAGATCTCCAGCATCTTGCGCCACCCGGCGAAGGCCCAGATCAACCAGAACGGCACCAGCACCGAGAAAAACGGCAACTGCCGACCGACCATCATCGACAGCTCCATTTCATCCAGCCCGGTAACTTTGGCCAGCGTGATGATTGGCGTACCGAGTGCGCCGAATGCCACCGGCGCGGTGTTGGCGATCAGCGCCAGACCCGACGCGGCCAACGGCGAAAACCCCAGCCCGATCAGAATCGCCCCGGTCACCGCTACCGGCGTGCCGAAACCCGCCGCACCTTCAAAAAACGCACCGAAACAGAACGCGATCAGCAGCAACTGCAAACGGCGGTCATCGGTGATCCGCGCGAGGGAATCCTGCAGCACTTTGAACGAGCCGTTCTCGGTGGTCAGACGGTGCAGAAAGATGATGTTGAGGACGATCCAGCCGATTGGCAGCAAGCCATTCGCCGCACCGAACAACGCCGCAGAACCGGCCATGCTCGCCGGCATGCCGAAGGCAAAAATCGAAATCAGCAGGGCGGACGCCAGCGCCAGCAGCGCCGCGAGATGCGCCTTGACGTGGAAGAACGCCAGCGCCGCAAGCATCACCACCACCGGTACGGCGGCCATGAGCGTGGAGATCACCGGGTTGCCGAACGGGTCGTAAATTTGCTGCCAGACCATGGTCCACCTCTGCTTGTTGTTATTGAGGGCGCAGATCCATTGCGTGGGGCTTGGTTGCAAGGAGTATAGGTGGCATTTCGCCGCTGCTCGGGCAGCGCGGGCGGGGCGACAAACGGTCGATAGTGGCCAGTGAATCAACGGCGTTTTGCCCGGTCGTATCTGCGGCTGCGCGCACCGCGTCCTGAAGGCGCGGGCAGCGTCGCCGATTCCGTCGTCAAGACCTTGGTTTTAGGGAAGTGTTGAATGAAGCGCGCAACAACGATGCTGCTGACCGTGACCGCCGCCGTATTGCTCGGCGGCTGTGTCGCGGATTTTGATGATGACCACCGCCATGGCCGGCATTACGACCGCGATCATGGCCGCAATTACGACCACGACCGGCGCTGGGATGATCGCGATGATCGCCGCGATGGGCGTCGTTACTACCGTGATCGGGATGATGATTGATTGAACAAAAAGAGGGCGTTCCCCAAAAAGGAACGCCCTCTGTCATTAGCCCTCAATTAAAAGTGAGCGCTCGCCCGGACGCTGGATCGCGCAGGCACGGAGGCCTCGATGTCCAGCAAATGGGTGGCGAGAATGTCGCTCAGAAAACGGAACTGATCGTTGATGCCGACCACTTCATTGTTGAAATGATTGGTGGCGGCGGGCATCAGCAGATCTTCGAAATCTTCGTTGAACACCAGTGCCTGCGCCTTGTGCGACACGGCGTGCTGGTCGTAATAGTTGCTGCCGAACACCGGGAAACTCACGGAGAGTGTGACGTGGGTGTGAATCATGTTGTGAACTCCTCGTTGTGTTTCGGATGGCTTAATCGTGCCTTTGACGGGCGGCGGGCGGAAGGCAATCGTGGCGATGGTGAATATCGATGGCAGTGATGGTTGTCGCAGACCACTGTGGGAGCGAGCTTGCTCGCGAAGGCGTCGAGCCAGTCGATTCATATGTGTCTGATACATCGCATTCGCGAGCAAGCTCGCTCCCACAGGGGATCTGCAGTGTTTTCGCGATAGCGGACAAATGGTCCGACGCCCACACCTATACTCAAATCTGACTCCTCCTTATTGAAAGGAAACCTCAACCGTGAACTCGCGTGCGCTGCTCGTCGCCGCACTGTTGTTGCTGGCCGGCTGCGCCACTTCGGCGCGGGCGCCGGTGTCAGCGCCGCAAGCCGTGTTTGTCTCGCCGGCCACCTGGCAGCAGATCGACCGGGAAATTGTCAGCGCTTCGCAGCAGTCCACCGAGCAAGTCAAAGTCTTTGCCCGTGGCTCGATGGAACATTGGCGCACTCGGGTCTATCAGCAAACTGAAGAAAATTTCATTCCGTGGTTCAGCAGCTACTGGACCCAGGAATGGCTGTCGATGAAGGTCAGTTGGTACACGATCAATGCCGGCGGTGAGCAGGACGCCTCGGCCAAGCGGCTGGCGGCCTATCTGCTTGAGCAATATCAGGAAAGAGTGCTGGCGCCGGTGGCGGTGGAGATCGATCCGGATGCAATTCTGGGGCAGGCGACGGCGTTCTATGCGCAGTTGATGGCGCAGCAGATGCCGCTCATCGCCCAGCGTCATGGTGTGCCTGTCGCTCAGCTCAACGGGCGTTTGCAGAAAATCCCCGCCATTGCACTGGGCCCGCCGCCAGCGCGCGATGCTTCGTTGTTTCAAGTGATAAGCACGGAACCATTGAACACCTTGCCGGCCTATGCCGCGTTGATCGACAAGATCCACACTGACGGCGGCGCCAAGGGCATTGCCTCGACCGATGCCGGCATGGCCCCGGTGGCCAAGCGCGCCAGTCAGCGGATGGAAGCGGAAATGGCCCCGCGCGGGGCCGCCAGTGCTGTAGCGGCCGCGGCGGGGAAACTGGCTGGAGGGCTGATCTCGGTCGGTGTCGCCGGCATTCGCGCCATCCTCCAGGCCAATGACCGGCCCGACAGCGAAGCGCTGATTCGCAGCAGTCTGGGCAGCACCTTTGACAAGGCCTGGCTGAAACTGGTGCAGAACCCGACGACCGGGGTTATGGCCGGCACGTTGCACGTGGCCGGGCAGGTCGAGCGCAATCTGGGTAGGGTTGATGAACCGTCGGTCGGCTTGGGGGGGAATCGTGTCGAATGGCAGCCGTCGCAATCGACTAACCAGCAGATCGAACCCAACGTGCAAGGAGAGTGATCATGGCTTACATCGATATTTTCGTAGCGCCGGTGCCGAACGCCAATCGTGAACAGTACAAAAAGCACTGTGAAATCGCCGCGAAACTGTTCAAAGAATACGGTGCACAGGATGTGATGCAGTGCTGGGGCGATGACGTGCCGGAGGGCAAGGTCACGTCATTTCCGATGGCGGTCAAACTCAAGGAGGGCGAGACGGTATCGGCTGGCTGGTTGATCTGGCCCGACAAGGCCACTCGCGACGCTGGCATGGGCAAAATGATGGACGACCCGCGCATGCAACCGGACGTCAACCCGATGGGGTTTGATGGCCAGCGGATGATCTTTGGTGGCTTTAAAAATATTCTTGAGTCCTGAACCCGATTTTGGAATGGACAAGATTCATGCTTCACCACAAAACCCTGTGGGAGCGAGCCTGCTCGCGAATGCAGTGTGTCAGTCGACAAAAAGGTCACTGATACTCCGCTTTCGCGAGCAGGCTCGCTCCCACAGGATTAGTGCTCACTGGCTGTGTTCACTCGGCTGAAGGGGTGATGCGACAGCTTTTACGGTTGCGGATCTGCTCGTCCGTCGGGCGTTCGCGGACGAATTCGAAGCGCGGCTCACCTTCGCTGTAATGCACCAGCCAGCCCCATTCCAGTTCCTTCTCATCCTGACCGGGATGCGGTGGCCGGGCCCACCACGGTTCTTTGCTGAGGATCGCGCGCATGGCGGCCTCCGGTTGATGGCAATCCTTGAACTATAGCTTCCTGTCACGAGTCGTCAGATCAGGCTGTGTAGAATCCGGCGGATCACTTTGAACAGGGGAGCAGGGCCATGACCGAAGAAGCGAAGCGACTGTTTTTCGCCCTCGATTGCCCGGCGGTGCAACGCAAGGCAATTGCTCAGTGGCGCGGGGAGTTGGGTTTACGCACCGGTAAGCCGGTGCCTGCGGACAATTTTCACCTGACGCTGCTGTTTATCGGCGCCGTGCCCTTGGCGCAGATCAACGAAGTCTGTGAGGCCGCCGGACAAGTGCGTACGCCGGGAGAGGCCTTGAGAATTCCGCTTGATCGACTGCAGGTCTGGCATCGCCCCGGGGTGTTGTCGCTCGCGCCCGAGCAGGCACCGCCGGCGTTGCTGCGCCTGGTCTACGCGCTGGAACAGGCGATGTTGCCGTTCGGTTTTGAAGAGACGCCCCGCGAGTTTCGTCCGCATCTGACCCTGGCCCGAGACTACCGTGCGCCAGAGCCGGAATCTGCTACGCCGCCAGAGTTTTTCCTGCGCGCTGAACGTTTTGCCTTGTTCGAATCGCACAAAGGGCGCTACCGGATCCTGCAGGACTGGTCGCTGATCTGAGGCACAAAAAAAGGCGCCCGAGGGCGCCTGAAATTCACCTTGACCGAGGAAGCCAGGTGAGGCCGTTCATTGCAGGGTGCAGCGGTGGTAAGGCGCTGCGTGAACGGGAAATCATAAATTTCTTCGAGTCAGCCACTGACCCTGTGGGAGCGAGCTTGCTCGCGAAGGCGTCGGCACATCCAACATCTTTAGCGGTTGTTCACCCGCTTTCGCGAGCAAGCTCGCTCCCACATTTGGATTTGTGCTTGTCCTATTTACCGAGCTTCACTCGGGTCCAGCCACGGGTCATGATTCGCTGTGTGGCAATCGGCTGATCCGGCACCGCATACAGCGTCGCCATCACCGCTTGCGACGGGTACGAACCCGGGTCGTTGCGGATCGCTTCATCCACCAATGGCGTTGCCGCCGCGTTGGCGTTGCTGTAGCCGTTGCTGTTGGTGATCTCGGCGATGATCTCCGGGCGCATCAGGAAGTCCATGAACAGGTAGGCGTTCTCGACGTTCGCCGCATCGCGCGGGATCGCGACCATGTCGTAGAAGCTGCCGGCGCCTTCCTTGGGAATGCTGTAGTCGATGACCACGTTGTTGCCCGATTCCACCGCGCGGGCCTTGGCCTGCAGCACGTCGCCGGAGTAACCGACCGCGACGCAGATGTTGCCGTTGGCCAGATCCGAGATGTATTTCGAGGAGTGGAAGTACGCCACGTTCGGGCGGATCTTCATGAACAGCGCCTCGGCTTCCTTGATGTGCGCGGTGTCCTTGTCGTTCACCGGGTAGCCCAGGTAGTGCAGGGCGGCCGGGATCATTTCGGTCGGCGAATCGAGGAAACTAATGCCGCAGGCTTTGAGTTTTTCAGCGTTTTCCGGTTTGAACAGCAAGTCCCAGGAATTGGTCGGGGCGTTGGCGCCGAGCACTTCCTTGACCTTGGCCGGATTGAAGCCGATGCCGATCGAGCCCCACATGTACGGGAACGCGTGGGCGTTGTCCGGATCACTGGCAGCGGCGTTTTTCAGCAGCACCGGGTTGAGATTCTTCCAGTTCGGTAGCTTGGATTTGTCCAGCGTCTGATAGACGCCGGCCTTGATCTGCTTGGCCAGGAAACTGTTCGACGGCACGACCAGGTCGTAGCCGGATTTGCCCGCCAGCAAACGCGCCTCAAGGGTTTCGTTGCTGTCGAAGACGTCGTAGGTCACGCGGATGCCGGTCTCGTCTTCGAACTTCTTGACGGTGTCCGGCGCGATGTAATCGGACCAGTTGTAAACACGCAGCACCTTGTCGTTGGCCTGGGCGCCCATGGCCATCGCGCCCATTAAGGACAGTGTCAGCAGAGTCCTGCCAAACATTTTCATCGGTACAACTCCATTCTTTTTATTCACGTTACGCAAAGCCCCCTCACCCTAACCCTCTCCCAGGGGGAGAGGGGACTGACCGAGGGGCTGACTACAGGTTAAGCGGTTGCTGCGGATTGCTGAGGCTGCCACGACTCGTTTGCGGTCTGATCCATCGCTTCCTGAATCGCTCGTTTGCGATTGGCTTCTGCCTTGCGGCCGAAGTACCAGACCAGGAAGGTCACCAGCGACACCGCCAGCAGAATCAGGCTGGCCACGGCGTTGATCTCGGGCTTGACGCCCAGACGCACCGCCGAGAACACTTCCATCGGCAGGGTCGTCGAACCCGGCCCGGAAACGAAGCTTGCCAACACCAGGTCATCCAGCGACAAGGCAAACGACATCATCCCGCCCGCCGCCAGCGACGGCGCGATCATCGGAATGGTGATCAGGAAAAACACCTTGAACGGTTTCGCGCCGAGATCCATCGCCGCTTCTTCGATCGACAGATCCAGCTCGCGGAGGCGGGCGGAGACTACCACCGCGACATAAGCGGCACAAAACGTGGTGTGGGCGATCCAGATCGTGACGATGCCACGCTCCTGTGGCCAGCCGATCAACTGCGCCATGGCCACGAACAGCAGCAACAGCGACAGACCGGTGATCACTTCAGGCATCACCAACGGCGCGGTGACCAGACCACCGAACAGCGTGCGACCCTTGAAGCGCGTGACGCGGGTCAGCACGAAAGCGGCGAGGGTGCCCAGCGCCACGGCAGCAATCGCCGTGTAGCAGGCGATTTCCAGCGAGCGCACCACCGAGCCCATCAGTTGCGTGTTGTCGAGCAAACCGACGTACCACTTCACCGACCAGCCGCCCCAGACGGTCACCAGTTTGGATGCGTTGAACGAGTAGATCACCAGAATCAGCATCGGCAGATAAATGAACATCAGACCGAAGATCAGCATGAACTTGGAAAAACCGAAGCGTTTCATCCCCGTGCCTCCATCTCTTTGGCCTGGCTGCGGTTGAACAGCAGAATCGGCACAATCAGGATCAACAGCATCACCACCGCCAAGGCAGACGCCACCGGCCAGTCGCGGTTATTGAAGAACTCTTGCCACAGCACGCGACCGATCATCAGGGTCTCCGGGCCACCCAACAGTTCCGGAATCACGAACTCACCGACCACCGGAATGAACACCAGCATGCAGCCGGCAATAATCCCGTTCTTGGCCAGCGGCACGGTGATTTTCCAGAAGTTGTTGAAGTTGCTCGAACCCAGGTCCTGCGCGGCTTCCAGCAGGCTGCCATCGTGCTTGACGAGGTTGGCGTACAGCGGCAACACCATGAACGGCAGGTAGGCGTAGACCACGCCGATATACACGGCCGTGTTGGTGTTGAGGATCTCGATCGGGTGGTCGGTCAACCCCGTCCACATCAAAAACGCGTTGAGCAGACCGTTGTTGCTGAGGATGCCCATCCACGCATAAACGCGGATCAGGATCGCGGTCCAGGTCGGCATCATGATCAACAGTAGCAGGACGTTTTGCGTTTCCTTGCCGGTCTTGGTGATCGCGTAGGCCATCGGGAAACCGATCAGCAGGCACATCATCGTGCTCAGTGCCGCCACCTTCAGCGAACCGAGGTAGGCCGACAGGTACAGCTCGTCTTCGCCGAGCATGGTGTAGTTGCCGATGTTGAGCATCAGCTGGAATTTCTGTTCGGCGTAGGTGTAGATCTCCGAGTACGGCGGGATCGACAGCGCGGCTTCCGAGAAACTGATCTTCATCACCAGAAAGAACGGCAGCATGAAGAACAGGAACAGCCAGATGAACGGAATGCCGATCACCAGTTTTCGCCCGCTGGGCACCAGGCGCAGGAATTGCTGATTGAAGGTTCTCATGAGCGCAGTACCACGCCGCTGTCGTCTTCCCACCAGACGTAAACCTTGTCGTCCCAGGTCGGACGCGCGCCACGGCGTTCGGCGTTGGCCATGAACGACTGGACGATTTTGCCGCCGGGCAATTCGACGTAGAACACCGAGTGACCGCCGAGGTAGGCGATGTCATGCACCTTGCCTTCGGACCAGTTGTAGCGGAACTCCGGCTTGGTCGTGCTGACAAGCATTTTTTCCGGACGGATCGCGTAGGTGACCGATTTGTCCTGCACCGAAGTGCTGACGCCGTGACCGACGTAGATCTTCTGCTGCAAGTCCGGGCTGTGGATGATCGCGTGACCTTCAAGGTCTTCCACCACGGTGCCATCGAAGGCGTTCACGTTACCGATGAACTCGCAGACCATGCGGCTGACCGGCGCTTCATAAATGTCGACCGGGCTGCCGATCTGCGCGATCCAGCCGAGGTGCATGATCGCGATGCGCTCGGCCATGGTCATGGCCTCTTCCTGGTCGTGAGTCACCATCACGCAGGTTACGCCGACGCGTTCGATGATCTGCACCAGTTCCAGTTGCATCTGCGAACGCAGCTTTTTATCCAGCGCGCCCATCGGCTCGTCGAGCAGCAACAGCTTCGGACGCTTGGCCAGCGAGCGGGCGAGGGCGACGCGCTGACGCTGACCGCCGGACAACTGGTGCGGACGGCGTTTGGCGTATTGGGTCATGTGCACCAGACGCAGCATTTCATCGACACGGGCGTCGATTTCACTGGCCGGCAAACGGTCCTGCTTGAGGCCGAAGGCGATGTTCTGCGCGACGGTCATGTGTGGGAACAGCGCGTAGGACTGGAACATCATGTTGATCGGCCGCTCGTACGGCGGCATGTCGGTGATGTCCACGCCGTCGAGCAGAATCCGCCCTTCGGTCGGCCGCTCGAAACCGGCGAGCATGCGCAGCAGGGTCGATTTGCCCGAACCGGAGCCGCCGAGCAGGGCGAAGATTTCGCCCTGATGGATCTCCAGGGACACATCGTCCACTGCCACGGTTTCGTCGAACTTCTTGGTGACACGATCGACTTTCACCAGCACCTTTTTCGGTTGCTGATGACCTTCAAGTGCCTTCCTGTAAGTGCTGGAGGCGTTTGCCATGTGAAACTCCCAACAGGTTTCGTTCGCCTGGCCAATGTGGCCGGGCTTAAGTGGATTGCAAGCCTGCAGGTGCATTCCCGGTCGGATCACATCCCCCTGTGGGAGCGAGCTTGCTCGCGAAAACGTCGTGTCAGTCGACGTCGTTGTTGCCTGACACACCGCTTTCGCGAGCAAGCTCGCTCCCACAGGGTATTGCATTGATCTGAAGGTCTTGCTCCCGCCGTCCGGCTTGGTCGGCGCCGCCGTCCTGGCTGCCTGGGTCGTACTTGTTGTTATTACGGGTGTTGTTGTTCACGAATGACGGATGCGCAAAGGCACACCCGACGTCCGCGGGGGCAGTAAATCGTTACGGATTCTTGGGTTGTGTCAGCGCTGGTTGCGCCGCGTCGACCGTTGCCGGCAAGCCGCGCCGAAGGCCTGGAAAATCTTCAGGTAGTTCGGGTTGTCCAGTACTTGCCATTCCGGGTGCCATTGCACGCCGAGGGCGAAGGTCGGGCTGTGCTCGACCGAGATCGCCTCGATCAAACCGTCCGGCGCCACGGCCTCGGCACGCAGGCCGGGCGCGAGACGATCGATGCCCTGGCTGTGAATCGAATTGACCTGGAACTCACCCGGCAACCCCAGCGCTTCGAACACGCCGCCGCTCAATACCGTCACCGCGTGAGCCGGTGCGTATTGCACGGCCACGTCAGGGCTGTCGGCTTCACGGTGATCGAGCATGCCCGGCAGCTCATGCACCTTCTGATGCAGGCTGCCGCCGAACGCCACGTTCATTTCCTGGAAGCCCCGGCAAATGCCGAGCACTGGAACGCCCGCCGCGATGGCTGCACGCAATAAAGGGAGGGTGGTGGCATCTCGCGCCGGATCGTGATCCGTGCCGGGAGCGCTGGCCGGGCCTTGATAGTGGAAAGGTTCCACGTTCGAGGGCGAGCCGGTCAGCAGCAGACCGTCGAGTTGACCGAGCAGGTCTTCGATTTCAGTCAGGTTGCCAAGGGAAGGAATGACCACTGGCAACCCGTTAGCGCCAACGCTGACAGCACGTACGTACTTGTCGCCGCTGATGTGATAGGGGTGCAGGCCAATCTGTTTGACGCACGCAGTAACGCCGATCAATGGCTTGAATGCCATTTTTATTCACCTCGAAGTTTGACACTTGAACGAGCTTTTCCGGAGCTTAGCCTCGTTGATTTTAATTAACAACTGCCATGTAAAAAATTCTAAACGCCGTTCATCATATCTTCATGATTTCCGGGGCTGTGACCCCTGCATTGGCACGCAAGTGTTAAAAAAAGCCCGAAAAATAAACCCTGAGCGGCCATCTGTTCGCTATTGACTTCACTTTGCCGTTCGGGTTGACTGGCTCGGCGAAACAGCAGTGAACATAATAATTAACAGCTAAATAGGTGCATCATGTCGGTCCCTCTGCGTACCGTTCAACTCAACGAAGCAAACGCATTCCTTAAGAAATATCCTGAGGTTTTGTACGTCGACCTTCTGATTGCGGATATGAACGGTGTGGTGCGCGGCAAGCGCATCGAACGCACCAGTCTTCATAAGGTTTACGAGAAAGGTATCAACCTGCCGGCCTCGCTTTTCGCGCTCGACATCAATGGCTCCACGGTGGAAAGCACCGGCCTGGGTCTGGATATCGGCGACGCTGACCGCATCTGCTACCCGATCCCCGGCACCCTGAGCATCGAGCCGTGGCAGAAGCGCCCCACCGCACAACTCTTGATGACCATGCACGAGATCGAAGGCCAGCCGTTCTTCGCTGACCCGCGTGAAGTGCTGGCCAACGTCGTGCGCAAATTCGACGACCTCGGCCTGACCATTTGCGCGGCGTTCGAACTCGAGTTCTACCTGATCGATCAGGACAACGTGAACGGCCGTCCGCAATCGCCACGTTCGCCGGTGTCCGGCAAGCGTCCGGTGTCGACTCAGGTGTACCTGATCGACGACCTCGACGAATACGTCGATTGCCTGCAAGACATCCTCGAAGGCGCGAAAGAGCAGGGCATCCCGGCTGACGCGATCGTCAAGGAAAGCGCCCCGGCGCAGTTCGAAGTCAACCTGCATCACGTCTCCGACCCGATCAAGGCGTGCGACTACGCCGTCCTGCTCAAGCGTCTGGTGAAGAACATCGCCTACGACCATGAGATGGACACCACCTTCATGGCCAAGCCGTATCCGGGCCAGGCGGGCAACGGTCTGCACGTGCACATTTCGATCCTGGACAAAGAGGGCAACAACATTTTTGCCAGCGAGGATCCCGAGCAGAACGCCGCACTGCGTCACGCGATCGGCGGTGTGCTGGAGACCCTGCCTGCGCAAATGGCGTTCCTCTGCCCGAACGTCAACTCTTACCGCCGCTTCGGCGCGCAGTTCTACGTACCGAACTCGCCGAGCTGGGGCATCGACAACCGCACCGTTGCGGTCCGTGTGCCAACCGGTTCGGCCGACGCTGTGCGTATCGAGCATCGCGTCGCCGGTGCCGATGCCAACCCGTACTTGCTGATGGCGTCGGTGCTGGCCGGTGTTCACCACGGTCTGACCAATCAGATCGAGCCGGGCGCCCCGGTGGAAGGCAACAGCTACGAGCAGAACGAACAGAGCCTGCCGAACAACCTTCGCGATGCACTGCGCGAGCTGGACGACAGCGAAGTCATGGCCCGCTACATCGACCCGATGTACATCGACGTGTTTGTTGCGTGCAAAGAAAGTGAGCTGGCCGAGTTCGAGAACTCGATTTCTGACCTTGAGTACAACTGGTATCTGCATACGGTCTGAGTGTTTGAGGGCCCCAAAGGCCAAAAGCCCCTCACCCTAACCCTCTCCCGGAGGGAGAGGGGACTGATCCGGGGATGCTCGGGCAATCCGCTGACCTGAACGATTTTTGCCGAATCCATATTCGACTCGGTCGTTCAGGTCGGTGCAGATCCCAAGACACTTCGGTCGGTCCCCTCTACCCCCGGGAGAGGGCTAGGGTGAGGGCAGCCATCTCAACCCAGACACAGCAACCCGACACCCCCAATCCCCCCTTGTCGAGCCACAACAATGACAACGACCCGCAACGACTGGGAACAACGCTTCCAGTCCCTGACCATCGAAGCCCGCGCATTCATCAACGGTGAATATCGCCCGGCCATCAGTGGCGACACCTTCGAATGCCTGAGCCCCGTCGACGGCCGTTTCCTCGCCTCCGTGGCCAGCACCGATGAAGCCGACGCCAACCTCGCCGTTGAAGTTGCGCGCCAGTCTTTTGAGTCCGGCGTGTGGGCGAAAAAAGCCCCGGCCGAGCGCAAGCGCATCCTGATCCGCTTCGCCGATCTGATCCTGCAGAACCAGGAAGAACTGGCGCTGCTGGAAACCCTCGACATGGGTAAACCGATCAGCGATTCGATGAGCATCGACATCCCGGCGACCGCCAACGCGATCCGCTGGAGTGCCGAAGCCATCGACAAGATCTACGACGAAGTTGCCGCCACCCCGCACGACCAACTCGGTCTGATCACCCGTGAACCCTCCGGCGTGGTTGCGGCCATCGTGCCGTGGAACTTCCCGCTGATCATGGCCAGCTGGAAATTCGCGCCGGCCCTGGCGGCGGGCAACTCGTTCATTCTCAAGCCTTCGGAAAAGTCGCCGCTGACCGCGATCCGCATCGCTCAACTTGCGCTGGATGCCGGCATTCCGAAAGGCGTGTTCAACGTTCTGCCAGGCTTCGGCCACACCGTCGGCAAGGCGCTGGCGTTGCACATGGACGTCGACGTGCTGGCCTTCACTGGCTCCACGGCGATTGCCAAGCAACTGATGATTTATGCCGGGCAAAGCAACATGAAACGCGTCTGGCTCGAAGCCGGGGGCAAGAGCCCGAACGTGGTGTTTGCCGACGCCCCGGACTTGCGCGCGGCAGCACAAGCAGCGGCCGGCGCCATTGCCTTCAACCAGGGCGAAGTGTGCACCGCCGGTTCGCGTCTGCTGGTCGAGCGCTCGATTCGCGAGCAATTCATTCCGCTGTTGGTGGAAGCGCTGCAAGCGTGGAAACCCGGTCATTCACTGGATCCGGCGACCACCGTCGGTGCCGTGGTCGATCAGCGTCAACTCGACAACGTGCTGCGCTACATCAGCATTGGTCGCGAGCAGGGCGCCGAGCTGATCGCCGGCGGCCAACGCACCCTCGAAGAAACCGGCGGCCTGTACGTGCAACCGGCGCTGTTCGACGGCGTGACCAACGCGATGACCATCGCCCAGGAAGAAATCTTTGGCCCGGTGCTGTCGCTGATCACCTTCGACACCGCCGAAGAAGCGCTGCAGATTGCCAACGACAGCATCTTCGGCCTCGCCGCCGGCGTGTGGACCAGCAACCTCAGCAAGGCGCACACCTTCGCCCGTGGCCTGCGTGCCGGCAGCGTCTGGGTCAACCAGTACGACGGTGGCGACATGACCGCACCGTTCGGTGGTTTCAAGCAGTCGGGCAACGGTCGCGATAAATCGCTGCACGCGTTCGACAAGTACACCGAGCTGAAAGCGACCTGGATCAAGCTCTGACTCTATTACAGCGGTGGTCGCCTTCTATTGGCGGCCCTCGGAGAAACGTATGAAACAGCAACACGTAAACAGCTACTACGCCGCCACTCGCAACGAAGTCATCGACTTTCCGGTTCTGGAAGAGTCGGTCGAGTGCGATGTCTGCATTATCGGCGCCGGCTACACCGGCCTGTCCTCGGCGCTGTTCCTCACCGAAGCCGGCTACAAAGTGACGGTGCTGGAAGCGGCGAAAGTCGGCTACGGCGCCAGTGGTCGCAACGGCGGTCAACTGGTCAACTCGTATAGCCGCGACGTCGACGTGATCGAAGAGCGCTACGGCGACAAGACCGCAGAAATCCTCGGCAGCATGATCTTCGAAGGTGCCGACATCATCCGTTCGCGCATCAAGGAATACGACATCAAATGCGACTACCGCCCGGGCGGTATCTTCGCAGCGATGAACAAGAAACAACTCAACGGTCTGGCTGAGCAGAAGCGCGGCTGGGAGCGTTATGGCAACCGCAATCTGAAGATGCTCGACGCAGCGGATATCCGTCGTGAAGTTGGCTCCGATGCTTACGTTGGTGGTCTGCTCGACATGCAGGGCGGCCACGTTCACCCGCTGAACCTGGCCCTCGGTGAAGCGGCTGCGATCACGCGTTTGGGCGGCAAGATCTACGAGCAATCAGCGGCTGTAGAAATCAAATACGGCGAGCCCAACGTCGTGCGCACCGCCAAAGGTCAGGTCCGCGCCAAGTACTTGCTGATCGCCGGCAACGCTTATCTGCCGCAAGGTCTCGACAACCGCGTGACCGCGAAAAGCATGCCGTGCGGCTCGCAGATCGTTGTCACCGAGCCGTTGACCGAAAAACAGGCGCGCAGCCTGATCACCAACAACTACTGCGTCGAAGACTGTAACTATCTGCTGGATTACTACCGCCTCACCGCCGACAACCGTCTGCTGTACGGCGGCGGCGTGGTCTACGGCGCACGTGAACCGGACGACATCGAACAACTGATCCGCCCGAAGATCCTCAAGACCTTCCCGCAGCTCAAAGACGTGAAAATCGACTACCGCTGGACCGGCAACTTCCTGCTGACCATGTCACGCATGCCGCAATTCGGCCGCATCGAGAAAAACGCCTACTACATGCAAGGCTACAGCGGCCACGGCGTTACCTGCTCGCACCTGGCCGGCAAACTGATCTCGGAAATGATCCGCGGCGACGCCGAACGTTTCGATGCTTTCGCATCGCTGCCGCACATGCCAATGCTCGGCGGCCGCACCTTCTCCGCGCCACTCACCGCCCTCGGCGCCGTCTACTACTCACTGCGCGACCGCTTCGGCATCTAGGTTACCTCCCCGGCGGCGGCCCCAAGACCCCGCCGGTTTTTTACCTGATACACCAAATATCAAAATGTAGGAGTGAGCCTGCTCGCGATGAGGCCAGCCCAGCCACCATCCCTCCCACAGAAACACCACAAACCCTGTGTGAGCGAGCTTGCTCGCGAAGGCGGTTATCCAGTCAAAAATAATGGTGAATGTGCCGCCCAATCGCGAGCAGGCTCACTCCTACAGGTCCGTATTACCAAGGCCAGAAGGACTTTTGCCGCACCGTCCATCGAACCTGCTGAGCAACACCGGCAAACGTGATTTAATAGCCGCCTTTCACGGTTCCGGGACACGGGAGCAACGTGATCCGCGCCCTCGGCGCGTCACCCGCCACCCACCCCCATCGCCCTTAAGTCGTTCTCACATAAGGCAGTCATGGATACGGGTTCTCGACTCAAACTAGTACGCGAAAGCTACAAACTCTCCCAGCGTGAGCTGGCCCGGCGTAGCGGCGTGACCAATGCCACCATCTCCCTGATCGAACAGAATCGCGTCAGCCCCTCCGTCAGCTCACTGAAAAAGCTGCTCGAAGGCATACCGATGTCCCTGGCCGACTTCTTCACCTTCGACCAACCCCCGCGCGAACACCAATACGTCTTCCGCGCCAACGAACAACCCGACCTCGGCCGCCATGGCTTGCGACTGCTGCTGATCGGCGCCTCCGTGCCCAGCCGCCAAATGCGCTTGCTGCGTGAGCAATACGCACCGGGCGCGAGTTCCGGGGAAGAGCCGATTGTGCATGCTGAAGGAGAGGAGTGCGGGTTGGTGACGCGTGGCACGGTCGAGTTGACTGTGGATGGGTCGGTGAGTGTGTTGAATGCGGGGGATGGGTATTATTTTCCGACCACGCTGCCGCATAAGTTTCGGAATATCGGGGCGGATGAGGCTGAGATTATTAGTGCGAATACGCCAGCGAATTTCTAATTAATGAGGGCAGCCATAAGGCTGCCCTCATCAGGTGTCATTTAGAATAGAAGACGGCTATGCAAGATTTTTTAATCATGCCGTTTCCGAAGAATCAGTTTTTTCCAGGAAAAAACGAAAAGGTGACAGATCTATTTATAAGGTGATCTGTCACCAGTGCGGATTATTTCTTTTTAGGTTTGCCTGCATCACTTCGCTAATGCGTGGAGTAGGAATGCCCGCGCTTTCCTTACCTGTTCTTTTTAAGAGGCGGGCTCAAACCCCCGCTGCTCAATCATCCGAAACACATCACTCACATCCTGCACCAGGATCCTGGCGATGCTCTCGACGGACGAATCCCCTCACCACACGGCGCGTTTTCCTGCGCCTTTTTCAGAACTCAAATCCGCACACACCTCAATTTGAACTTTCCTAAAAAACGATGTCAATTTGATGGCGTGTCGCGACGCTCATTGAACAGGATCAACCAGTGCCAGGCTGTTTCCTGGCAACCCAAGGAAGTGTGTGATGAGACTATTACTCGCCATGTTGTTGATGTTCAGCAGTTACACGTTCGCCAGTTGCGGCAACATCGACGACCACGATCAGCGGGCCTATTGCAATGCGAGGGAGAGCGGCAGCAGTTGCGGCAATATCGATAATCACGATTTGCGCGCCTCGTGCAACGCCGAGTTGGGAGGCAGCTCCTGCGGCAACATCGATGACCATGATCAGCGCGCCTACTGCAACGCGAAGAAGAGCGGCAGCAGTTGCGGCAATATTGATAATCACGACTTGCGTGCGCGGTGCAATGCGGAGCAGGGCAACAGTTCCTGCGGCAACATCGATGACCATGATCAACGAGCCTATTGCAACGCCACGACCGGCGGCAGCAGTTGCGGGAATATCGACAACCATGACCTGCGCACCCGCTGCGAAGCCCTGAAACGTTGAACCTTGCAGATCAGTTCGAATTGATGGCATTACGATATCAATGATAGAGTCCCGGGCCATTTTTCCAAGGAAGAACACTGTGCTACGTAATCGTCTTTTTGTATGTGCTGCATTACTTACTTGCAGCTTTTCCGCACAAGCCATCTCAAAAACCGAATATCTGAAAGGCTGCAAGATCCTGGAAAACGCCGCGATGGTCGTGATGCAGGCGCGTCAGGATGGTGCTCCCATGGCGACGCTTTGGGATATATCGGAAAAAAATGAGAATAAGTTGATCACCAAGATGTATCAGAGGCTCATTCAAGATGCATATGAAGAGCCACGGCGCGAAACCGCAGAGCAGCAAACGGCCGCGACCACTGAATTCCAGAACAAATACTTCTCTGCCTGCTTGGTCAGTACGCCCAAAGAATAAGTGCCAATTGAAAGATTCTGCGCAGCCAGTGTGAAGCGATGAAGCGCTGATATCCGGTACCTGTCACCAATAGGGGAAACCGATGCCTGAACAGGCGTCGGTTTTTTTTGCCTAAACCATGACCATTCATCCGATACACCGCACCTTCACGCCAGCCGGTCTTCCAATGCTGTAACTCACCTAGCAAAGGAAAAGCACCATGCTGAACCATAAAATTGCGGTGTTTACACTCGCGGCGCTTATCTCCGGCAGTTCGCTATATGCAATTGCGGCTGGCGAAACGTCCACCCCGACGGCGAACGATGGCAGCAGCCAGACGCGGGAGCCAGCTTCGCCCGCTACGAATGCCGATCCGGACGCCAATGCGCTGCCCCCAGGCGCGGATGGCGGTAAAACCGACAATGGGCCAGTGCCCGCTGGTTCCAAGCCGAGTGGCGCGGGTCAGGGCGGAGGCAGTAGCAGCGGTGGTGGCAACGGCGGCAGCGGAGGTGGCAGCTAGTCAATGGTGTGCGTTTGAAAAACCCGGCCTTGAGCCGGGCTTTTAATGCCTGCCAGACTCTTACTTCGTTTTCCAATGCCCGCCACCATTCTCACAATCAATCCGCGCCTGGGCCAAATGCTCCATGTCGTAGTAATACGTGGTCACCTGAGCGTTGTCGGGGATGTTCAATGCCTTGGCGTTCTTGTCCTTGCTGGTGGAATGCGGGTTGGCCAGAGATTCCTGGGTAATCGTGGCGATACATGTAGCCTGATAGTGATCGGCGCAGTGCTCGACCTTTGTTTTGGTGCTGCTGAGCATGTCTTTGCTTTCGTTGCTGCACGACCAGTCGATTGAGTTGACCGGCATGCCTTCGTATTCATAACAACTGTGGCTTTCGACCGAGGGCACTGAGGCGCTGGAGGATTGGGTCTGGACGTCGCAGCCTTCGGCCATGACGCAGGTGGGGATGATGGCGAAGGTGGCGATCAGAAGCAGGAAGCGAATGTTCATCGGGGTTTCCTCTTCAATGGCGCCGGGTCTGATCAATCATGTTGGCGCTTTATAGTTTCGAGACGGCGCGGAGGAGGGAGGTTCCATCGGGTTTTTGATTTGCTCCCATGGCGTACACTGCGAAACAATCGGAAACATTCAGCGCCCAAGGATTGGAACATTGCCCATGATCGAAATTGGCAGCCGCAATAATGCGTCCCCCTCGCAGCACCCATTCCACGACATCTACCTGTTCCACATTGACCCTGCCAAGCCAGACACGCCTTTCTGTTTCGAGCAGTCGATGTCCGGCGGGCATATGGAGCATGGCGGTGCCCGATGGTTGGCGCTGGATGAGCTGGATGCCTGGCCGGGAGAGTGGCGCGAGCATCTGAAAAAGGCCGATTGCGCGTGGGTTGTCGAGTTGATCGATGCCCGTCCAAAAGCCGATCAGGCCACATTGGTGTCGCTGATTCTTCAGCGTCATTCCGAGCCAACGAAGCCAACCGGACGGCTTAAAGCGATCAGCAACTGGCTCAAACGCAACATCCATGTCGGCGGCCGCTATGGCGTTTAACCCACGGAGACTCTCATGACCCAGACCCTCGAACGTGCTATCGCCATCGCCGCCACGGCCCACGCCGGGCAGGTCGACAAGGGCGGTGCGCCGTACATTCTGCATCCGCTGAAAGTCATGTTACGCATGAGCACGCTGGAAGAACGTATCGTTGCCGTGCTGCACGATGTGGTTGAGGACTGTGGTGTCAGCCTCGATGATTTGCGCAAGGAAGGCTTCAGCGAGGAAGTTTTGAGCGCTATCGAATCGGTGACCAAAGTGCCGGGCGAATCCTATGAAGACTTCGTCGACCGCGCCGCACAGAACCCGATCGGTCGGGTGGTGAAGCTGGCGGATCTGGAAGAGAACAGTGACTTGTCGCGAATTGCCTCGCCGAGTTGGGAGGATCTGGAGCGAATCGAAAAGTATCGAAGGGCGATTGCACGGTTGCGTATGTGAACGAAATCCCTGTGGGAGCGAGCCTGCTCGCGAAGGCGTCGAGTCAGTGACTTATCTGCGACTGGCAAGACGCTTTCGCGAGCAGGCTCGCTCCCACAGGGACTAATCATTATTGGGTGATGTTGGGTCAGTTTATTAGCCAGGAAGGCGACTATGAAATCCATTCTCTGTTTGTTGATGGCTGCCGGTTTCGGCGCGCTGTTGCAGTTCGAAGGCGTGCCGCATGGCCTGCTGTTGGGTTCGATTGTCGTCACCGCATTGTTCGCCAGTAAAACCGGTATCGCACCGGCAACTCCCTATGGACTCGGCTACATCCAGGTCACGCTGGGCATCGCCACCGGGCTGATGTTCGAAGCGTGGGACAGCGCGACGGCCTCGACGATGTTGCCGAGCCTCGGTGTGTTGCTGATTTGCCTGGCAGTGCAGATCGCATTGGCCGGATGGTGGCTGACGCGCGGCGCGGGCTGGAATCGCACCGATGCATTGTTGGCGGTTTATCCGGGCGCACTGGCCGCAGTGTTCGATCTACTCGAGTCGGAAAAGGCATCGAGCAAGGTCATCATCGTGCACTTGATACGCTTGCTGTTGATCACCGTACTGGTGAGTTTCCTGATTCCCGGGCAAGCCGCTGCAGTGGCGGTTGCCGATGGCGACCCTTTGACGACAGGCATGGCTCTGACAGCGTTTTCGGTCATCGCGCTGAGCGTGCTGCTCGGGCGCTTGCTGCTGGTGATCGGCGTACCGGCGCCGTTCATGCTCACGGCGATCATCATTACGGCGGTGTTTGTGAAATCGGGATGGTTGCACGGGTTTCACATGCCGGACTGGAGTTTGAATCTTGCGGCGCTGATTCTCGGCGTGCGGATCGGCTCACGATTTCAAGGTCTCGGCTTCGCGGAGCTGACACGTCACGGCCGCACGGCGTTGGTCTCGGTTGGTTTGATGATCGTGGTCGCGGCGGTGTTTGCTGAAGTCGCGGCACGCTGGTTGGGCAGTGATCCACTGTCGCTGTGGCTGGCGTACATGCCGGGGGCGATTGAGACGATTGCGATTGTCGCGTTTGGTGGCGGGCTGAATGTGGTGTTTATTTTGACGCATCATTTGAGCCGGATGGTGTTGTTGCATTTCGCGCCGGCGTTGTTGGTGCAAGTGCGGCGGGCGCGCGAAGAGGCCTGACCGGAGCCACTGATGCCTGCATGTTGCGGCGTGTCAGTTAGATCCATCCCCCTCACCCCAGCCCTCTCCCCCAAGGGGGGCGAGGGGGAAAGGGAGCCGATTGTGGGCTGTTCGAAATTTGAGTTCGGCTCGATATACCAGGTCGGCGTAACTCGAACATCCAACACGGTCGGCTCCCTCTCCCTCTGGGAGAGGGCTGGGGTGAGGGCAATGCGGCGCTAGCGGATGTGTGCGTCGAAGCCTTCGCTATCCGGCGCGATATCGCTCTTCAACGTCAAAGCAGGAATCTCATACTCCCCCCCATTCTGCTGCCGAAACCCAATCGGCCGTGCACTCCACAACTCATCCAGCCGCCGCCCCAGCTCATCACAAGTCTCGGCATACCGCGCCGCATCCATCCGACTCGTCCGATACACCACAAACGGTGGCACCACTTCAAACCCCGGGTAATACAAAATCCCGTGCTGAATCGGAAACAACAAATCATCCATCGGCCCGTTAATCCCACGCGGTGCGTAGTGCGATTCCCAGCCGCCGGTGGTGACCATCAACATTGCCCGTTTGCCTTGCATTTTCCCTTCGCCATAACGCTCGCCCCAACGACTGTCGGAATGCTCACCGACGCCATAGGCAAAACCGTAGGCGTACACCCGATCGACCCAGCCTTTGAGAATGGCCGGCATGGTGAACCACCAGAGTGGAAACTGCAGGATCAGCGCATCCGCCCACAACAGTTTTTCCTGCTCGCGAGCGATGTCGGCAGCCTGGGTGCCTTCGGCGTAGGCGACTTTCGAGTCGAGCGAGGCGTGGAACGGTTTCGTCGCGTCGCGCTGCGGGGCGTCGTCGGCGTCGAGGGTGGCTTTCCAGTTCATCGCGTAGAGGTCGGAGACCTGCACGGTGTGGCCGGCGGCTTGCAGGCGCTGGACGCTGAAGTCGCGCAGCGAGCCGTTGAGGGAGGTCGGTTCTGGATGGGCGTAAACGAGTAAGACGTTCATGTTGAAGCTCCGTTAGCTGAGTGACTGCAGGATCGGCGTTCACCCGGTATATTGGAAATGAATGTCTGATATGTCTGGTATAGCTATGAATAATTTGAGACGGCTGGATATCAATCTGCTGCTGACCCTCGATGTACTGCTGGCGGAGCACAACGTCACCCGCGCGGCGCAGCGCCTGAATCTGTCGCAACCTTCGGTGAGCGTGCATCTGGCCAAGTTGCGCGACATCTTTGGTGATCCGCTGCTGTTGCCCGGGCCGCGCGGCATGCGCCCGACGGCGCGCGCCGATGAGTTGCGTGAGCCGTTGCGCGAAGCGTTGGAGGCGTTGGAGAGAGCGGTGGCGCCGGCCAGTGCGTTCAATCCGGCGCAGGCGACCCACACCTGGAAGATCGCCGCGACCGATTACGGCGAGTCGACGGTGGTGCTGCCGGCGCTGAGCAGCTTGCGCGAGCAGGCGCCGGGCACGCGTCTGGCGGTGATCGATCTGACGCCGGCGCATCTGGTCAAACAGGCCGAGCAGGGCGTGTTCGATCTGGCGCTGCACATCAGCGAAGACGCGCCGCCGGAGTTGCATCGACGGCCGCTGTTCACCGAGCGTTATGTGCTCGCCGGTAGAGTCGGACATCCAGATTTGATGCATGCGCCGAGCCGCCAACAGTTCTGCGCGCTGGAGCACGTCATGGTGTCGCGCGAGGGCGGGGGCTTTTTCGGGGTGACTGACCGGACGTTGGCCGATGTCGGGTTGATGCGCAAAGTGGTGTTGTCGGTGCCGCACTTTCTGATGGCGATGTCGGTGTTGGCGAGCACCGATCTGGTGGCGATGCTGCCGTCACGTCTGGTGCGTGGCAACCCGGCCTTGCAAGTGGTCGACGCGCCGCTGCAAGTGCCGGGTTACGAAATGGCGATGTTCTGGGGCGAACGTTCGCACCGCGATCCGGCGCACAAATGGCTGCGTGAGCATTTGTTGGCGTCGGTCTGAGGCGCTGTCAGGCGTGGCCGAGGGCAATCGCAAACGACACGACGATCATGCACGCAAACGCAAAATTGAGATTCATGAGGTGTTCATCCTGAGCCTTTTAGAGTGGCGCCATTCTGAACAGGTTGAAAGCAAAGAAAAAATTCGCCTTGTTGATTCCAATGATCGAAACGATTGATACCCCGCCGGATTGTGTTTGCTCAGGGCTTTGGCTAATCTCGAAAAAACCTGCAACTACAAGCATAAACAGGCATAACCATGCACGATCATTCCGCGGCTGAACTGCCATCCCTGCGCCGGCAGAAAATCCTTTTGCTCCTCGAACGTGACGGCAAGGTCATGGCCTCCGAGTTGAGCCAGCACTTCGCAGTCTCCGAGGACACCATCCGCCGCGACCTCGCCGAACTGGACAACGCAGGACTGGTGCAGCGCGTGCACGGCGGCGCGTTGCCGCGTCCAAAAGACTCCGGCAAGGATTACTTCACGCGGCTGGACGAGACGGATGAGGTGAAAATTCGCTTGGCGCAACGGGCGGCGCTGGAAGTGGAGGACGGGCAGATTGTGCTGTTCGATTCCGGCTCGACCACGCTGCAAGTGGCGCGCTCGTTACGTGCAGATATCAGCATCACGGCGGTGACCGCTTCACCGATGACGGCGATTGCCTTGTCCGAATTCAAGGCTGTGAAAGTGATTCTTGCTGGCGGCCAGTTGAACCCGCGAACGATGGCGGCGGGTGGGCATGAGGCGCTGCGGCTGCTGGCGGGGATCAAGGCGGATCTGGCGATTACCGGGGTGTGCGCGATTCATCCGGAGGTGGGGATTACCTCGCTGCATTTCGATGAAGTGCCGGTGAAGCAGGCGATGCTGGAGGGCGCGACGCGGGTGATAGCGGTGACTTCGGCGGACAAGTTGGGAGCGGTGGAGCCGTTTGTGGTGGCGCCTTGTACGCGCCTGCATACGCTGATTACCGAACGGCATGTGGCGTCGGGGAGTGTCGAGGATTATCGGCGGTTGGGGATTGTCGTCGAGCAGTTGCCGGATTGAGGTTTTGCGGTGGTTTTGATGGCCCCTTCGCGAGCAAGCTCGCTCCCACATTCGAACGCGTTTCTGAGATAGAACTCGATCAACTGTGGGAGCGAGCTTGCTCGCGAAGGGGCCGGTATATTCAACACATGTTTCAGCGCAGGCGCTCAAGCATCTGGTAATACCACATCCCCGCCGCCAGCAACGGGTTACCGAGCAAATCCCCCATCGGCACCCGAATGTGCTGACACGCGGCAAACGTATCGAACTGCTCCATCTGCCCAGTGATCGCGCGGCTCATGATTTCGCCCATGATGTGCGTCGTCGCGATGCCGTGCCCCGAATAGCCCTGGCAATACCAGACGTTGTCCGAGAGCTTGCCCAGTTGCGGAATGCGGTTGATGACGATGCCCATCGCGCAGCTCCACTGGTAATCGATCTGCACACCTTTGAGCGCCGGGAAGGTTTGCTCGATACACGGGCGCAGTTCGGCGGCGATGTCGCGTGAATCCTTGCCGCTGTAGTTGGCGCCGCCACCAAACAACAAGCGGCCGTCGGCGGTGAGGCGGTAGTAGTCGAGGACGAAGCGGCAGTCGTACACCGCGAGGTCTTCGGGGTTGATCTGTTTTGCCAGATCGCCCAGTGGCGCGGTGGTGACGATGCCGCCCATGGCCGGGAAAATCTTGCCCTTGAGCTGTCCCGGTTCGAGCTTGTGATAGACGTCGCCGGCGAGCATCACCTGCTTGGCGTCGATCTGGCCGTGGGCGGTTCTTACGCTAGGCGTAGCGCCGTGAATGATCTCCAGCACTTCGCTATTTTCGAAGATCAGCGCGCCAAGACTTTCCGCCGCTCGCGCTTCACCGATGCACAGGTTGAGCGGGTGCAGATGCATGTTGCGGGTGTTCTTGATTGCACCGTGGTAGAGGTCGCTTTGCAGCAGATCACGCACTTGGCTGCGGTCGAGCAGACTGACTTCATCGCCTAATCCGCGACGCACGGCTTCTTCATAATCCTTGCGCAAGTCGGTCATGTGGCTGGGTTTGTACGCGGCGTGTAAATGGCCGTGTTTGAGATCGCATTGAATGCCGTACTTGTCGACGCGTTGTTGGATGATTTCATGTCCGCGCCAGCGCAGGTGCCAGATGAAATCATCGACGTCATCGCCGAGTTTCGCGCGCATCTGTTTGCGCATCGCACCATCGCCGGAAAGGCTGCTGGTGACTTGGCCGCCATTGCGGCCGGTGGCGCCCCAGCCGATTTTGTGGCTTTCGACGATGGCTACTTTCAGGCCTTTTTCGGCGAGTTCGACGGCAGTGGCGACGCCAGTGAAGCCGCCGCCGATGATCACCACATCGACAGTGTGTCGGCCTTGCAGGGTCGGGTAGTCGGTGTCTTGGTTAAGGGTGGCGGTGTAGTAGGAATTGCAGCGTTCGGTCATGTCAGTGTCCACACAAAGTTCGGAAGTCGGAGTGCAGTCCCCTGTGGGAGCGAGCTTGCTCGCGAAAGCGGTGTGTCAGTCACCCAAAATGTTGAATGTGACGACGCCTTCGCGAGCAAGCTCGCTCCCACAGGTTCGGTGTCGGATCGTTAAGCTTCGGTGAGATACCAGCGCCAATCCTGCTCACCCACCTCCGCCATGAACTGCCGGTACTCTGCACGCTTCACCGCCAGATACACCCCGAGAAATTCCCGCCCCAAGGCATCCCGCGCCCACACCGAATTCTCCAGTGCCTGCAGCGAGGTCAGCCAATCGGTCGGCAGCAATTCCTTCGCCTGCGCATAGCCATTGCCTTCAACCGGTGCACCCGGATCAAGGTCTTCACGAATGCCACGATGAATCCCGGCAAGGATCGCCGCTGCCGCCAGATACGGGTTGGCATCGGCGCCGCAGATGCGGTGTTCAATGTGTCGGGTATTGGCCGGGCCACCGGGTACGCGCAGGCTGACGGTGCGGTTGTCGACACCCCAGGTCGGCGCCAGCGGTGCGTAGCTGTTGGCCTGAAAGCGCCGGTACGAGTTGGCGTTCGGGCAGAACAGCAGCAACGAGTCGAGCAAGGACGCGAGCATGCCGCCAATCGCCGTGCGCAGCAGCGGGGTGCCGGCCGGGTCTTCGGAGGCGAACAGATTGTGCCCCGCGCCATCGGCCAGACTGACATGCATGTGCATGCCGGTGCCGGCCAGATCATCGAACGGCTTGGCCATGAAGGTCGCCTGCATGCCGTGCTTGTGGGCGATGGCTTTGACCAGACGTTTGTAGCGCACGGCCTGATCCATCGCCTCCAGCGCGTCGCCATGTTCGAGGGTGATTTCCACCTGGCCCGGGGCGTATTCGGAGATCGCCGTGCGCGCCGGAATGCCGTGCAGTTTGCAGGCGCTGTAGAGGTCGGCGAGGAATGGTTCGATCTGTTCCAGCTCGCGCAAACCATAAACCTGCGTATGTCGCGGTCGACCACCGTCAGCGTCCAGCGCCGGTTGCGGGCGACCGTTGTGATCGCGTTTGGCGTCGAGCAGATAGAACTCCAGTTCACACGCCATCACCGGGTGATAACCCTCGGCCTTGAGCCCGTCGATAACCTTGATCAGCAAGTGTCGCGGGTCGGCGATGCTCGCGGGCATGCCCTCGGTCGGGTGCATGCTGACCTGCACGGCGGCGGTCGGAATCTTGCGCCATGGCAGGCGCACCAGACTGCCTTCCAGCGGATAGGCGCGGCAGTCGATGTCGCCGACATCCCAGACCAGACCGGAGTTCTCGACGTCTTCACCCTGTACGGTCAGACCGAGGATGGTGCTGGGTAGTGGCCGACCGCTTTGGTACACGGCGAGCAGTTCTTCACGGTGCAACAGCTTGCCGCGCGGCACGCCGTTGGCGTCGAGGATAAACAGCTCGATCATGTCGATATCGGGGTTCTGTTCAAGGAACAGGCGTGCGTCTTCGATGGCTGCGAATTTCATAATCAATCACTCACGATGGCGCCGCGCAGGCGCGCAGATTCGGGCCGGACACGACGCGACAAAAAGGCGTAGGTGTCCTGGCAGGGATATCAAGAAGTAGGGGACTGTCGCGGTTCTTTAACGGACGCGATCAGACAGACCGGGCGATATCCGGCGGGCGTGCGGAGTGACGCAGCTTGGAACGGCGCAGGGCCATGGGGAGATTGACGATACGATTCATACGCCGCCCCTGTGGGAGAGGGCGCGCAGGGTAGAGACGTTCAACGATTTTCGTTGTTGTGGTGACGTACTCATAACGCGTGTTTCCGTTGGCGGAAAACGTCGGTGGCGGGCTGACCCGCCGACCGGTGTGCCCGGATAGTAAGGGGGAATTCGCGGGCCTGTAAACGGGAGATTCACAGGCCCCGCTTCAGCGCGTCAGCTCAAAGCCCAGCCCGGCGAGGGCGCAAACGATCAACACGCTGATCACGCCGCGTTTGAAAACGAACAAGGCCAATGCTGCCGCAACCGCCAGCATCAGCGAAAACAGATCCAGTTTCCCGGCAAAACCGTTCGGCCAGAACACGTGGTAGGCGAAAAAACACGCCAGATTCAGAATCACCCCGACCACGGCAGCGGTGATCGCCGTCAGCGGTGCGGTGAACTTCAGTTCGTTGTGCGTCGATTCCACCAACGGCCCGCCGGCGAGGATGAACAGAAAAGAGGGCAGGAAAGTGAACCAAGTCACCAGCGTTGCCGCCAGCGCCCCGGCGGCAAAGGCATGTTCGGGGCCGAACGCCGGTTGCACGTAGGCACCGACGAAACCGACAAACGCCACCACCATGATCAGCGGGCCCGGGGTGGTTTCACCGAGGGCGAGACCGTCGATCATCTGCGTCGGCGTCAACCAGCCATAATGCCCGACGGCACCCTGATAGACGTAAGGCAGCACCGCGTAGGCGCCACCGAAGGTAAGCAGCGCGGCTTTGGTGAAGAACCAGGCCATTTGCGTGAACGTGCCGTCCCAGCCAAACAGCACCGTCAGTAACGCCATCGGTAAACACCAGAGCACTGCGCCGATCAACCCCAAGCGCAGCAGCTTCGGCAGACTAAAACGGGCGTGTTCGGGCGCCGGCGTATCGTCGTCGATCAACGCCGGGCCGAAGGATTTCTCGCTGTTGCGCGTACCTGCGTTGTTGAACCGCCGAGGGGCGAATCGTCCGCCCAGATAGCCGATCAACGCAGCCCCGAGGACGATCAAAGGGAAGGGCACATTGAAGGCGAAAATCGCCACAAACGACGCCCCGGCAATCGCCCATAGCCAGGCATTCTTCAGGGCGCGCGAGCCGATGCGATGCGCGGCGTGCAGCACTATCGCGGTGATTGCCGGTTTGATCCCGTAAAACACTCCAGCCACCGCTGGCACGTCACCGAAAGCGACGTACAGCCACGACAAGCCAATCAGAATGAACAACGATGGCAGCACAAACAGCGCTCCGGCGATGACACCGCCCCAGGTGCGATGCAGCAGCCAGCCGATGTACGTCGCCAATTGCTGAGCCTCGGGGCCGGGCAGCAACATGCAGTAGTTGAGTGCGTGCAGGAAACGTTTTTCGGAGATCCAGCGCCGACGCTCGACCAGCTCCTGATGCATGATCGCGATCTGCCCGGCCGGGCCGCCGAAACCGATGCAGCCGAGTTTCAGCCAGAAGCGCCACGCTTGGCGCAGGGTGACGGGATCGGGGCGGGGCAGGTTGTTCGGCGCTGTGCTCAAGCGAGACTCCGGAGTTGAATCCTGGCGGAGTGGCTATCTAATCAGACTTTCAACCCTCACCCCAACCCTCTCCCAGAGGGAGAGGGGGCCGACCGAGGTGTCTGGTGTTATCCATCGACCTGGAAGATCGAGTCGATTATGGATTGGGTCATCAGCCAGACGCCTGAGGGCGAGCGGCCGGCCAGCTACTCAGGGAGAGATTGCGTACCGAGGTAATTTGCGTTTCACATCGACCTTGAAAGGTTTGGTCGGTCATGGATTCACCACAATTCCTTCACGTCGGCGTACTTCTGCAATATCCCCCAATCAGTCCCCTCTCCCTCGGGGAGAGGGTTAGGAGGGCGGCGTTCCGATGAGGGGCTTTTGCTTTTCAGGCATGCGCCAGGCTCCAGCGCAACGCCGCATCCCGATCGCTCTCACGGCCCTCGACCCAGTGAGAACCCACAAGCGTAGTCTCACGCTTCCAGAACGGCGCACGGGTCTTGAGCACGTCCATGATGAACGCGCAGGCTTCAAACGCCATGTGCCGGTGCTTGCTGCTGACCCCGACAAACACGATCGGCTCACTCACCGACAACGCGCCAACCCGATGCACAATCTCCACCCCCAACAGCGGCCAGCGCTCGCGGGCCTCTGCGGCGATCTGCTCAAGAGCTTTTTCGGTCATGCCCGGATAGTGCTCAAGAAACAGCTCATTCACGCTCTGGCCAATGTTCAGATCACGCACATAACCAATGAAATTCACCACCGCACCCACTCGTGGGTTGCGCGCGTGCAGATCAGCCGTCAACTGGCCGACATCGAAGCTTTTGTGCTGGACTCGAATAGCCATCGATCAACCCCCGGTCACTGGCGGAAAAAACGCGATCTCATCGAAATCCTCAATCACCTGGCTCGGCTGACACAGTTCCTGATTCACCGCGCACATCAGATTCCCGGCACCGAGCACTTCGCGCCACAGATCGCCGCGCTGCATGAGCATTTGCCGGACATCTTCAACGCTGCCCAAAGCCTCGGTCAGCGGGATTTTTTCACCGCCCAGATTGAGCCGGTCGCGGTAGCTGGCGAAGTAGTTGATCAGGATCATCGCGCGTCCTCCGATTGAAAGTGGCCGGAGCGTCCGCCCTGTTTGCTCAGCAAGCGGATATCACCGATAACCATCGCCCGATCCACCGCTTTGCACATGTCGTAAATGGTCAGCGCGGCGACGCTGGCGGCGGTCAGGGCTTCGAGTTCGACGCCGGTCTGGCCGGTCAGGCGGCAGGTGCTGTTGATCTGCACGCGATCCGGTTCGCAAGCCTTCAACTCGACCTGAATCGAGCTGAGCAGCAACGCATGGCACAGCGGGATCAGTTCGTGAGTGCGCTTGGCCGCTTGTATCCCGGCGATCCGCGCCACGGCGAAGACATCGCCTTTCGGGTGACCGTTGGCCTGAATCATCTGCAAGGTTTCCGGACGCATCTGCACCCAGGCTTGCGCGCTGGCTTCGCGGCGGGTCGCGGCTTTGTCGCTGACGTCGACCATGTTGGCGCGGCCCTGATCGTCGAGGTGGGTGAGGGTGTGGCTCATGCGGAATGCTCCTGGATCGGGCTGTAAATTCGCGGGGCGTTGCGGTGCGGCACATGGATCAGATTAAGCCGGTGCTTGAGTGCCCACCGCACAGTCAAAGCGGTTGGCGCGGACAGACTGACGAGGGTGCCGAGGCGGGCGCGCACGGCTTTGTGGATCAGTTCGAGACTGCAACGGCTGGTCACCACGACGAAGCCTTCAGCAGCATTGATGTCGTCGAATTGCATCGCACCGATCAGCTTGTCGAGGGCGTTGTGGCGGCCGATGTCTTCGCGGCACAGCAGCGCTTCACCGTTGGCGTCAAAGTACAGCGCGGCGTGCAGGGCGCCACTGCTTCGGGCGAGTTGTTGAGCGGCTTCGATGCGTTGGCGAATGCCGTCGAAATGCTCTGCCGGCGGCAGCGGTGAAGGTTGCAGAATCTGCAGTTGCGGCAGCGCCTGCTCCAGCGCTTCAACGCCGCAGATGCCGCAACCGCTGGTGCCGGTCATTTGCCGACGATGATCCTTCAAGGCCCAGAACGCCCGGCTGGAAATCTGCACATCGGCCTGACAGGCCTGATCGAAATGCGTGAGGCGGATATCGTAGATCTCGTCGACGCTGTCGATGATCGCGTTGCTCAGGCTGAAGCCACGGATGAAGTCTTCGAGGTTGCCGGGCGAGACCATCATCACCGCTTGGCTGAGGCCGTTGTAGGTGATGGCGAGGGCGATTTCCGAGGCTAGCGCGGCGTGGGTGATGGTGGCGTCGGGCAGGTATTCGCGAAACGCCACTTGCGCCGGTTGCGGGGCGGGGGCGTTGGGCTCGGTGGCGGATTCTGTGAGGGTTTCGACGTGGCAGAGCATCTTGAAAGTCCCGAAGCGCTGAAGAGTGTTCAGGCTACGGGGGCGTTAAAAGTGCGTCCAATCGCTTGTTCTGATGTGGTGATTGCTTTGCTCGATCAACCAGGATTTGTATCGACTGTTCGGGCCTCTTCGCGAGCAAGCTCGCTCCCACAGGGGAATGCATTTCAACTGTGGGAGCGAGCTTGCTCGCGAAGGCGGCCTTACATTCACCATCATTTATTCGGCAGAAACCTCAACCCCAAACAACTTCCGCGCCTCGGCAAAACACTTCTCGGCAATCGCCGAGCGCGGTTCGGTCTTGCGCATCACCAGGCCCAATGGCGCAAGCACACTGGCATCCGGCAACTGCATGAACGACAAGTGCTCGATCGGCTCTTCCAGGCCGCTGTCCAGCGGCATGATCGCGCAGCAGAAGCCTTGGTGAATCGCCTGCAACAGCTGATAGGTGGAGTCGCTTTCCATGATCGGCTGCGGGCTGAGGCCACGGCTGCGGAAGCTCAAATCGATGGATTTACGGTAATGCATGCCGGCGGTAATCATCCCCAGCGGCAGTTCGGCGGCGTCTTCCCAGCTCATTTCCGAGCCTTCGAACTGGAAATGCCGGTTGTCGTAGAGCAGGCCGACGCGGGTTTCACCGATCTCGAAAAACTCGAAATAGTTCGGGTTGACGTGATCCAGATAGCACACGCCCAAGTCCAGTTGGTTATTGCCTAACCCGGCAATGATCTCGTCGGAACTGAGCGACGACAGACTGAACTTCAACTCCGGATACGTCCCTGACAACCCCTGAATGTAATTGACCGGGTTGAAGCTACTGAGCGGCACCAGTCCCAACCGCAAGCTACCCACCAATTGCCCGCGACACGCCGCCGCTTCGGCGAACAATCCGTCATGCGCTGCGAGCAAGGTGCGCGCCCAGGCCAGCACACGCTCGCCGGCCTGGGTGAAACCTTCAAAGCGCTGGCCACGGTTGACCAGCACCAGATCCAGCTCGTCTTCCAGATTGCGCAGGCGCATCGACAGCGTCGGTTGGGTGATGTGGCAGCGTGCGGCGGCCTGGCCGAAGTGGCGGGTTTCGTCCAGCGCGATCAGGAACTTGAGTTGTTTGATGTCCACGATGGCACCTGCTCGATGGGAATTTTTTGATTGAGTATTGACGCGGATGCGCGAGTCGCACGAAAAGCGCAGGGTGCGACGATCTCATCTGAACGGTTGTTCGTCCAATCGGAAGTGTTTAAGGGACTATCGATCAGCTCTATCACGCCCGGTTTTACTGGCCTTGAGCAAAGTGAAAGGCACCGATAGAGGCGGTCGATAATGTGGTTGGCCAGAGTGATTAGACAGTACTCATAAGTGGCACTTAGGCTGCTCGGCAATGTTGATTGACTGCTGCCGGAGAACTGCCATGAGCGCAAAAGCCGATGCCCTGTTTGTCCCCCTGAATATTGCCGTGTTGACGGTCAGCGATACGCGCGATTACGCCAGCGATACGTCCGGCCAATTACTGGTCAGTCGTTTGCTGGAGGCCGGTCACACGTTGAGCGAGCGCAATCTGCTCAAGGATGATCTGTACAAAATCCGCGCTCAGGTAGCGAACTGGATCGCCGACGAAGGCATTCAGGTGGTGTTGATCACTGGCGGCACTGGTTTCACCGGTCGCGACAGCACACCGGAAGCGGTGGCCTGCCTGTTCGACAAACAGATCGATGGTTTTGGCGAACTGTTCCGGGCGATTTCGATTCTGGATATCGGTACATCCACCGTGCAAAGCCGCGCGCTGGCCGGGCTGTCGAACGGCACGCTGGTGTGCTGCCTGCCGGGTTCGACCGGTGCCTGCCGCACGGCGTGGGAAGGCATTCTTGCCGAACAATTGGATAACCGTCATCGCCCGTGCAACTTCGTCCCGCACCTGAAAGCCGTGCAAGCCTGCGGGCCACGCGGATGAGCAAAGCACCGCTGATGCCGGTCGAAGACGCTCTCGACCAATTGCTCGGCATGGCCAATGAGCAACGTCTGGCCGACGGCGAAGTGCTGGCGCTCGACGATGCGCGTGGGCGGGTGTTGGCCAGTGATCTGGTGGCGACACTCGACCTGCCGCCGTGGCCGAACAGCGCCATGGACGGTTACGCGCTCAATCTCGCCGATCTGCACCGTCAGCCGCTGAAGGTCTCGCAAAAGGTTTACGCCGGGCTGGCGCCGGACACGTTGCTGCCCGGCACCTGCGCACGGATTTTTACTGGCGCACCACTGCCGCCCGGCGCCACCTGTGTCGAGATGCAGGAGAACGTCGAAGTGCTGGAGGACGGCCGCGTGCGTTTTTTGCAGCCGCTGAAAGCGGGGCAGAACATCCGCGCGCAAGGTCAGGAAAATCGCGTCGGCGACATCCTGCTGCGCGCTGGCAAGCGACTTGGACCTTTCGAACTGGCGGTCGCTGCCGGGCAAGGGCTGGCGCAACTGCACGTGGTGCGTCGCCCGCGTGTGGCGCTGCTGTCGACCGGTGATGAACTGGTCGAGCCGGGCCAGCCGTTGCGCCCCGGCAGCATCTACAACAGCAACCGCGTATTGCTCGGCCATTGGTTGCGTGAGCTGGGCTGCGAAGTGATCGACGCCGGCATCCTCCCGGATCGCCCGGCGCAGACGCGGCTCAAGCTTGAGCAATTGCAAGTGGCGACCGACCTGATTCTGACCACGGGCGGGGTGTCTGCCGGCGATGCCGATTGCCTCGGACAGGTGTTGCGCGACAACGGCAAACCGCTGTTGTGGAAACTGGCGATCAAGCCTGGCAAACCACTGACCGTGGGCCATTTCGGCACGGTGCCGGTGATTGGCCTGCCGGGTAATCCGACCTCAGCACTGGTGACGTTTGGCTTGTTGGCGCGGCCGTATCTGCTGCGCATTCAAGGCGTGGAAGATGTCATGCCGCTGAGTTTTACGGTCAGCGCGGGCTTCGATTGGCACAAGGCTGGCGGCCGCCGTGAATACCTGCGGGTGAAGCTGGAGGCGGGGCGTGCGGTGCTTTATCCGAATCAAAGCTCCGGCGTCCTGCTCGGCGCAACCTGGGCCGACGGCCTGGTGGAAATCCCCGAGAACAGCACGCACAACCTCGGCGACCCGCTGCGTTTCATCCCCTTCAACGAACTGTTCTGACCTCACCACCAATCAAACTGTGGGAGCGAGCCTGCTCGCGAAGGCGGTGGCACAGTCAACATCTGCGTTGGCTGGTCAACCGCTATCGCGAGCAGGCGAAGGCCTACAATGGTTTTGTGGTGCTCAACAATATCCGCGGTGTACGCAAAACCTGTGGGAGCGAGCTTGCTCGCGAAGGCGGAGTGTCAGTCAACATTGATTTTGGCTGATAGGGCCCCTTCGCGAGCAAGCTCGCTCCCACAATGGATTTGGCGCTCATCAATACTCGGGTGTGAATGCAAAACCTGTAGGAGTGAGCCTGCTCGCGATGACGGAGGGTCAGTCGACGAAGATGTTGACTGGGCCGGCGCCATCGCGAGCAAGTTCGCTCCCACATTGGTTTTGTGGTGGTCATCAATATTCGCGGTGTACGCAAAACCTGTGGGAGCGAGCCTGCTCGCGAAGGCGGAGTGTCAGTCGACATTGATGTTGGCTGATACGGCCTCTTCGCGAGCAAGCTCGCTCCCACATTGGTTTTGTGGTGGTCATCAATATCCGCGGTGTACGCAAAACCTGTGGGAGCGAGCTTGCTCGCGAAGGCGGAGTGTCAGTCAACATTGATTTTGGCTGATAGGGCCCCTTCGCGAGCAAGCTCGCTCCCACAGGGTTTTGAGGTGTCTGCAGAGCTAAGGGTCAGCTCAGCACATAGTCCACCGGCTTCAGCGCCGGCGGCACTTCTGCGCCAAGTTCGGCGAGGATGTCGCGTTCGATGGTGCGCACCAGCGCGTCGGTCGGCAGGTCGTTTTCATCGCGGCCGAAGGGGTCTTCCAGTTCATCGGCAATCGCATCCAGGCCAAAAAATGTGTAGCTGACGATCGCCGTGAACAGCGGTGTCAGCCAGCCCAGCGGTTCGGCCATGGCGAACGGCAGCAGGATGCAGAACAGATAAATCGTCCGGTGCAGCAACAGCGTGTAAGGAAACGGCAGCGGCGTGGTCTTGATCCGTTCGCACACGGCTTGCGCCTGGGTCAGGCTGGTCAGGTGATTGGCCAGCAACATGTAGCGCCACTCAGTCAGCTCACCGTTCTGGTGCAGATCGGAACACTGCTGGCCAACCGTCTGCAAAATGCGGCCGCTGTAATCCGGTGTCTGCGGATCGGGTTTGGGCATGATCCATTGGCTACTGGCGTCCGCTTCGCTTTCTTTACGCAACCGCGCGTTCAACGCATGAGCAAAACCACAAAGATTGAGCAACAACGGCTTGCGCTCAGCGGACTCGCGAATCACATTGGTTTCGCGAATCACCGAGCGAATGTGCACGATCACCTCGCCCCAGGCTTTACGAGCTTCATACCAGCGGTCATAACAGGCGTTGTTGCGAAAATTCATGAAGATCGACAGCGACAAACCCAACAACGTAAACGGCGTGGCGTTGACCTTGGTGAAGTTGCTCGGATGGAGGATTTCCACCAGCACGATAGCCGAAGCGAGCAGGGTGACCATCAACGTGCGCAGGGCGATGCGCTTGGCAATCGAACCCTTGAGGGTGAAGAGAATGGCGAACTGATTGACCTTGGGTCTGATGATCATGCTGTGCGGTTCCGATAACCGATGAAACTGGCGGGATCAGCCGCCGGTCATGTTCATGAAGCGCACGACCTGAACATCATCGTTCACTTCGAAATTGTGCCGATACGGCTTGAGTTTCATCGCCTCGACAATGGCTTTCTCCAGCCGCTGCGGTTGCCCCGGATGCGCGCGCAGCACCGCTTTCAGATCCACCGAATGCTCGTTACCCAGACACAGTAGCAGGCGCCCTTCGACGGTGAGCCGCACGCGGTTGCAGGTGCCACAAAAGTTGTGGCTGTGCGGCGAGATAAAGCCCAGGCGAATCTCCGGCGCCTCGGCCAGCCGCCAGTAGCGCGACGGGCCTTGGGTCGATTCCGCCGAGTCGATCAGGGTGTAGCGCTCGGCAATCTTTTCGCGCACCTGCGCACTGGAGAAAAACGACTCGGCACGGCTGTGTTCGCTGATGATCCCCAGCGGCATCTCTTCGATGAAAGAGACGTCGAGCTGCCGGTCGATCGCGAAGCTGACCAGATCATTGATCTCTTGATCGTTACGGCCCTGCATCACCACGACGTTGAGTTTAGTGCGCGTGAAACCGGCCTTGCGCGCGGCATCGATGCCGTTGATCACCTGCGCCAGATCACCGGTACGGGTCATCTGTTTGAAGCGCTGCGGATCGAGGCTGTCGAGGCTGATGTTCAGGCGTTTGACCCCGGCGTCGAACAGCGGCGCGGCGAGTTTGCCCAGTTGTGAGCCGTTGGTGGTCATGCACAGTTCACGCAAGCCGGGCAGGGCGGCGATCTGCTCACACAACTTGACCACGCCCGGACGGATCAGCGGTTCGCCGCCGGTGAGACGAATCTTGCGCGTGCCGAGGGCGACGAAGCTCTGCGCCAGTTGATAGATTTCCTCCAGCGTCAGCACTTGTTGGCGTGGCAGAAACTGCATGTCTTCGGCCATGCAATAGACGCAGCGGAAATCGCAGCGGTCGGTCACCGACATGCGCAGATAGTCGACGCGGCGGTTGTAACCATCGATCAAGACACGCTCTGACATGACAGCCTCGCAAGAATGAAAACCCCGGTTGAAGGAGTTTGGTCAGCGCAGGTTATGGCTAACTTTAAGTGCCGTCCAATCACTCTTAATGAACAGCTGATTGATGCCGTCGATGATGAATTATTTTTCGCTGAAAGTTGCTCCGTTAGTTTCGCAAGGCCCCGTAAATAAGGGTTTTTTAGCCGTGATAGATGCTTTCGATAAAGCGGTCATTAATAGCGATTAGACAACGTTTTGTAACGGTTCATATCCTTGCCCCGGCAAACCCAACGACCACTTTTCAACCTTGAAAGTCGGCCGTCGCTGTTTAACCGAATCAGGTTCATGCCTGTGTGCATCGTCATGGAGAGTCCCATGTCACAAGTCGACCGTTACAAACCCTACAAAGGCGCCGCTGCCGGTTGGGGCGCTGTCATCAGCCTGACCAAGAGCTGGCTGGGCAGTGAAAACGCCCTGAAAAACATCCGCGCCATGCTCAAGACCAACCAGAACGGCGGCTTCGACTGCCCGGGTTGTGCCTGGGGTGAAGCACCCGGCGCGAGTATGTTGAAGTTCTGCGAGAACGGCGCGAAAGCGGTGAACTGGGAAGCGACCGGGCGTTTGGTCGACCCGGCATTCTTCAACAAGTACACGGTGTCGAGCCTGGCCCAGCAGAGCGACTACTGGCTGGAGTATCAGGGCCGTTTGACCCACCCGATGCGCTACGACGCGCGGGTCGATCGCTACGTGGAAATCAGCTGGGACGACGCGTTCGCGCTGATCGCCGATCACTTGAAAAACCTCAAGTCGCCACACGAAGCCGAGTTTTACACCTCGGGCCGCGCGAGCAACGAGGCGGCGTTTCTCTATCAATTGTTCGTCCGCGCGTTCGGCACCAACAACTTCCCCGACTGCTCGAACATGTGCCACGAGGCCAGTGCGGTGAGCATGAACGAGACCCTCGGCGTCGGCAAAGGCACCGTGGTTTACGAGGATCTGCATCACGCCGATGCGATTTTCGTTATCGGCCAGAACCCTGGCACCAACCACCCGCGCATGCTCGAACCGCTGCGTGAAGCGGTGAAACGTGGCGCCCAAGTGGTGTGTATCAATCCGCTGAAAGAGCGTGGCCTGGAGCGTTTCCAGAACCCGCAGAACCCGCTGGAAATGCTCAGCAACGGCTGGGAAGCGACCAACACCGCCTACTTCCGTCCGGCGCTGGGTGGCGACATGGCGATGATTCGCGGCATGGTCAAATTTCTGTTGCAGTGGGAACGCGAGGCGCAGGCGACTGGCGGCGAACCGGTGTTCGATCACGCCTTCATTGCCGAGCACACCTCGGGCCTCGACAGCTATCTGGCCGAAGTCGATGCAACCACTTGGGAGCACATCGTCGAGCAGTCCGGCGTGCCGCTGCATGACATCGAATTGGCCGCGCGCATGTATGGCCGTGCCAAAAGCGTGATCATGTGCTGGGCCATGGGTCTGACCCAACACGTGCACTCGGTGGCGACCTTGCAGGAAGTCATCAACCTGCAACTGCTGCGCGGCAACGTCGGCCGTCCGGGCGCCGGGCTTTCCCCGGTTCGCGGTCACAGTAACGTGCAGGGCGACCGCACCATGGGCATCAACGAACTCGCGCCGAAAGACTTGATGGACGCGCTGGAAAAGCGTTTCAACTTCGACGTGCCGCGCATGCACGGGCACAACACGGTGATGGCGATCGGCGCCATGGAACGTGGCGAAGCCAAGGTGTTTATCGGTCTGGGCGGCAACTTTGCCCAAGCCACGCCGGACACCCCGCGCACCCACGCCGCCATGCGCAAACTCGACCTGACCGTGCACATCGCGACCAAGCTCAACCGCAGCCACTTGGTCACCGGTCGCGACGCGCTGATCCTGCCGTGCCTCGGGCGTACCGACATCGACATCCAGGCTGAAGGTCCGCAAGGCGTGACCGTTGAAGACACGTTCAGCATGGTGCATTTGTCGTTCGGTCAGTTGAAGCCGAAATCGGCGCAGTTGAAATCCGAGCCAGCGATCATTGCCGGGATCGCCGCCGCGACCCTGGGCAAGCATCCGATCGATTGGGAATGGGTGGTGGGCGACTACGGGCGCATCCGCAACCTGATTGCCGACGTGATTCCGGGCTTCGAAAACTTCAATGAAAAACTGCTGATTCCGGGTGGTTTTCACCTCGGCAACGACGCCTCGGATCGGGTCTGGAACACCGTCAGTGGCAAAGCCCAGTTCACGCCGTGCGTGCTGCCCGACCACTTGATCAGCGAAGGCGTGCGCAACCTGCCGGTGAAACCGCATCTGATTCTGCAAACCATGCGTTCCCACGATCAGTACAACACCACGCTGTATGGCCTCGATGACCGTTATCGCGGGGTCTATGGCATGCGCGATGTGATCTTCGCCAACGAACAGGACATTCAGCGCCTGGGGTTTGAACCGGGGCAGAAGGTCGATCTGGTGGCGCTGTGGGATGACGAGCGCGAGCGTCGGGTCAGCGGTTTTACCCTGATCGCCTACGACATTCCGCCAGGGCAGGCAGCGGCGTATTACCCGGAGACTAACCCTTTGGTGCCGCTGGAAAGCTACGGCGACCGCACGTATACGCCGACCTCCAAATTCGTGGCGATCCGCCTCGAAGCCGCGAAGGTCAGCAACCTGATCCCGTCGTCGGTGGCGTAACCCGCGACTCATAAAAACACTGGCAATTTTACTGGCTGCAGGCGTTCGCGCCTGGCGGTGGCCCGGGTTCGTGCTGCCGCTTTTCAGTCCTGATGAGGACATCATCATGTTCAATCCGGAGGCACTGGACCTGGCGCGAATTCAATTCGCGTTCACGGTTTCGTTCCACATTATTTTCCCGGCGATCACCATTGGCCTGGCGAGTTTCCTCGCGGTACTCGAAGGCCTGTGGCTGAAAACCCATAACGACACGTACCGCGATCTTTACCATTTCTGGTCGAAGATTTTCGCGGTCAATTTTGGCATGGGCGTGGTTTCGGGACTGGTCATGGCGTACCAGTTCGGCACCAACTGGAGCGGGTTTTCGGACTTTGCCGGGAGCATCACCGGGCCGCTGCTGACCTATGAAGTGCTGACCGCATTCTTCCTCGAGGCCGGGTTCCTCGGGGTGATGTTGTTTGGCTGGAACCGCGTCGGCCGTGGCTTGCACTTCTTCGCCACGGTGATGGTCGCCATCGGTACGTTGATTTCGACCTTCTGGATTCTTGCGTCGAACAGCTGGATGCAGACGCCGCAGGGCTTCGAGATTGTCGATGGTCGGGTGATGCCGCTGGACTGGCTGGCGATTGTGTTCAACCCGTCGTTCCCGTTCCGTCTGGCGCACATGGCGATTGCCGCGTTTGTGGCGACGTCGTTCTTCGTCGGCGCCTCGGCTGCCTGGCATTTGCTGCGCGGCAACAACACCGCGCCGGTGCGCAAGATGTTCTCCATGGCTTTATGGATGGCGCTGATCGTTGCGCCGATTCAAGCGGTGGTCGGTGACGCCCATGGCTTGAACACGCTGGAGCATCAACCGGCGAAGATCGCCGCCATCGAAGGCCACTGGGAAAACGCCGACAACGGCCCGACGCCGCTAGTGCTGTTTGGTATTCCTGATATGGAGGCGGAGAAGACCAAATACGCATTGGAAATTCCGTACCTCGGTAGCCTGATTCTCACTCACAGCCTCGACAAGCAGATCCCGGCGCTGAAGAGCTTCCCAAAACAAGACCGGCCGAATTCGACCGTGATTTTCTGGAGCTTCCGCGTCATGGCCGGGTTGGGGATGTTGATGATCCTCGTTGGTTTGCTCGGTCTGGCGTTGCGCCGGGGCGGCAAGCTTTATCAGCATCGCGGCTTCCAGCGTCTGGTGTTGTTGATGGGGCCGAGCGGCTTGATTGCGCTGCTGGCCGGTTGGATTACCACGGAAGTCGGGCGTCAGCCGTGGGTGGTTTATGGTTTGTTGCGCACCCATGACGCGGCGTCGCATCACTCGGTGGCGCAGATGAGCACGTCGCTGGCGCTGTTCGTGGTGATCTATTTCACGGTGTTCAGCGTGGGCATCGGCTACATGATGAAACTGGTGAAAAAAGGTCCGCAGCCGCATCACGAACATCCGCCTGCGGGCGATGAATTGCAGACGCCGCGTCGACCGATTTCGGCGGCTATCGCCCCTATGAAGGAGCATTGAGTCATGGGTATTCAAGGTATCGATCTCTCGTTGATCTGGGGAGTGATCATTGCCTTCGGGGTGATGATGTACGTGATCATGGACGGCTTCGATCTGGGCCTGGGGATCCTGTTTCCGCTGATCCCGGATGAGCAGGAACGCGATGTGATGATGAACACCGTCGCGCCGGTGTGGGACGGTAACGAGACCTGGCTGGTGCTCGGTGGCGCGGCGTTGTATGGCGCGTTTCCGCTGGCGTACGGGGTGATTCTCGAAGCGCTGTACCTGCCGCTGATCCTGATGCTGTGCGGTTTGATTTTCCGTGGCGTGGCGTTTGAGTTTCGCTTCAAGTCTTCGCCGCAAAAACGCCATTGGTGGGACAAGGCGTTTATCGGTGGTTCGCTGCTGGCGACGTTCTCCCAGGGCGTGGTGATTGGTGCGTATGTGTCCGGGATTCCGGTGGTCGATCGGCAATTTGCCGGTGGCGGTCTGGATTGGTTGGCGCCGTTTCCGCTGGTGTGTGGCGTGGGGCTGGTGGTGGCTTATGCGTTGCTTGGCAGCACGTGGTTGCTGGTCAAGACCGAAGGCATGCTTGAGTCGCGGATGCGCCTGTTCACCCGGCCGCTGGCCTTGCTGTTGATGGCGATGGTGCTGGTGATTGGCGTGTGGACCCTGCAACTGCATCCGGAACTGGTGACACGTTGGTCGACGCACGGGCATCTGCAGGTGTTTGCCGGGCTGGTGGTGTTGGCCTTGCTGGCGGTGTTCGGGCTGCTGCGCACGTTGCGTCAGCGGCATACGCACTGGCCGTTCGTGTTCACGCTGGTGCTGATGCTGCTCGGTTACATCGGCCTGGCGCTGAGCATCTGGCCGAACATCATCCCGCCGTCGGTGAGCATCTGGGCCGCCGCGTCACCACCGTCGAGCCAGTTGTTCGCGCTGATCGGCGCACTGTTCATCCTGCCGGTGATCCTGATGTACACCTTCTGGAGCTACTACGTGTTCCGCGGCAAAGTGAGGATTGGCGATGGCTACCATTGATTCGCGCGAAGTGAAAAGCAGTCGCTGGTACCAGCGTTTGGGCTGGTTGTTGTTGATCTGGCTGGGCAGCGTGGTGTCGCTGGCGGTTGTCGCCAGTGTGCTGAAACTGGCGATGTATGCAGCGGGCATGAGAGCCCATTGACCCCAAAAAAACCGGAGCCTGGCTCCGGTTTTTTATTGCCGCCGATCTTGAGGTCACTGACTACCCCCAGTAGGCCTTCGCCTGCTCGCGAAGGCGTCAGGTCAGACAACATTGATGTTGAATGTAATGGCCTCATCGCGAGCAGGCTCACTCCTACAGGGATTTGTGGTGGTTGGAGAATATGTAAACACCGCCGAACATTGTGGGAGCGAGCTTGCTCGCGAAGGCGTCAGGACAGACAACGTTGATGTTGAATGTACTGGCCTCTCCGCGAGCAAGCTCGCTCCCACAGGGGGGAACTTGAGATTGGGTTTACTGGGCGCCGAACATCGCGGTCCAGTAGATCCCGGCGCTGCTTTTCGGGTCGGTCGCGTAGGCGGCGCCGAGTTCCTTGTATTGCGGGTTCATCAGGTTGGCGCAGTGGCCGGGGCTGGCGAGCCAGCCTTCGACGACTTTGTGCACGGTGTCTTGGCCGGCGGCGATGTTTTCGCCGACCTGTTGCCCGCTGTAACCGGCGAGTTCCGCGCGATCGCCCGGGGTGCGGCCGTCGCGGTCCTTATGATCGAAGTAATTGTTGTTGGCCATGTCGCGGCTGTGATCCTGGGCGATCGTACCCAGCGTCGCGTTCCAGGCCAGCGGTGCGGCAGCGGCGAATGCCTGACCGCCACACTGACGTGCCTGGCTGCGCGCGGCGTTGAGTTCACTGAGCAACTTCTGCCCCTCACTTTGCGCATCCCCCAGTTTGGCCGACAGCAGCGGCCGCGCCAATACGATGCGCCAGTCACGATCATCGCGGCTGACACCGACATCGACGAACTGCGGATCAAGCACCACCTGACAGAAACTTTCCTGAATCGCCTTCATCGCCGACGCCGCATCGCGCGGGCCGTTAAGCGTGATTGCCTGCACATTGACCATCGGGTAACTGGCGCTGGCCATGGCTTGTTGCAGATCGACAGCACCGCTGGCGCGTAATCTCAGCCGGGGATCAGCCGACAGCGGTGGCAGTTCATTCGATGCCTGCGACCCGCAACGCTGCGGCTGGCTGCGGTAGCTGTTGATCGACTCGATCAATTGCGACTCATCGCCAGCCAGCGCGGGAATGGCAGACATAACGCCCACGGACAAAGCGGCAAGACGCAAAACGAACGGCATGAAGCGCATGGAAATCTCCCTTGAGCTGAATGCGCCCATGATGCGCGAAAGGCACCCTGTGAGTGCAATGTCTTTTTTCTTCATTCAGCGGTTTTTCTGCGCAACTTTGTCTCTGGGTTTGCCGTCTACACTCACCGAAGACCCCGGGATACGGGTGTCTCCCCGACGTAACACCTTGCCCGACTCGGGCGCTGCCGGAAGAACAGACATGGGATTGAAAGGCTGGGCGGGTTGTCTCGTATTCACCCTGTTGGCAGGCTCTGCATGGGCCACCGATCAGGCCCCGATCAAAGCGAAGGCTGAAGAAAAAGCCCAAGTGCTGGAAGAGAAAGCGGCGGACAAGGTCAGCGCCGCACCGGCACCGAAAGCCGAAGCCATCACCCCGACCGAAGTGCAAGCGGTCGACCCGGCCGGCGCTGCGCCGCTGGACGATCCGATCACTTGCCTGGCGCGCAGTATCTATTGGGAAGCCAAAGGCAAAGACACGCCGGAAATGGAAGCGGTGGCCAGTGTGGTGATGAATCGCCTCGGCCACGAAGGTTTCCCCGACACGGTCTGCGCTGTCGTCAAACAAGGCTCGGAAACCAAGAGCTGCCAGTTTTCCTGGTGGTGCGACGGGCGTCCGGATCAGGTCAAGGAAGATGCCGAATACACGCTGGCCAAGGATATCGCCCGCAAAGCGCTGAACCGCCAGCTCAAGGATCGCACCAACGGCGCGCTGTATTTCCACGACCGCAATGTGCATCCGAGCTGGGCCAAGGAATATCGCAAGACCGCGGAAACGAAAAAATTTCTCTTCTACAAACCTGCCGGTGGTGACGCGCGTTAGGCGCAGACCTGCCGCACACAATCACGCAACCAGCGATGCGCCGGGTCAGCGTCCATGCGCGGGTGCCAGAGCATCGACACACTGATGTCCGGCATCGCGAAGGGCAGGGCGAAACTGTGCAGGCCTGTGCGCAGTTTGCTGGTATGACGCTGCGGGACCGTGGCGATCAGGTCTGACTCACGCACCAGCGTCAGCGCCGCCGAGAATCCACCGAATGAGGTGACGATGTCCCGTGTCAGCCCTAGCGCAAGTAACGCTTCGTCGACCGGGCCAGTGCTGCGCCCGCGTCGTGAAATGAGAATGTGCTCGCCGCCGGCAAAGCGCCTGCTGGTGATTTTTCCCGTGCTCAAAGGATGCCCCTCACGCACTACGCCAATCCATTGATCCTGAAACAGGATGCGGCTGTGCAGTGTCGGGTCGGTGCTGTCATCGACCACGCCGGTTTCCAGATCGACGCGGCCTTCGCGCAGCGGCGTGCTGTCCTTGTCGGCTTTCTGCACAAAGCGCAGGCGTACATCCGGCGCTTCTTCAGCGATGCGTGCGAGCAGGGCAGCGGCGAAGGTTTCAACAAAGCCGTCGGTGTTGCGCAGGGTGAAGGTGCGTTGCAAGCGGCTCGGGTCGAGCACCTCAGCAGGGCGTAAAACCGCCTCGGCTTCCTGCACCAGATGACTGACCCGCTCGCGCAATTCGAGTGCACGCGGCGTTGGCACCAGGCCACGACCTGCTCGCACCAGCAAGGGATCCCCGGTGGTTTCGCGCAAACGGGCGAGGGCGCGACTCATGGCCGACGGGCTCAACCGCAGGCATTTGGCGGCGCGGGCGACGCTGCCTTCGCGCAGCAAGACGTCGAGGGTGATCAGCAGGTTCAGATCCGGTGCAGTCATGACATGGCGTTCCATGCAGGTATTGAGTGCAAAGCATGCGTCTTGCGCCGTGTGTTGTCGAGGCTCAGGCTATGACGCATCACCTTTGCACTGCGAGCCTGCCATGCCCCAAGAACTCCTGAGCACTCCCGCCCGCTGGGCGCTGACCAGTCTGGCCTTATCGATGTTGATGCCTTCGCTGGACACCAGCATCGCCAACGCCGGGCTGCCGATTCTGGCGGCGGCGTTTGCGGCGACGTTTCAACAGGTGCAATGGATCGTGCTCGCTTACCTGTTGGCGATCACCACGTTGATCGTCAGCGTCGGGCGTCTGGGCGATGGTTTTGGTCGACGTCGACTGCTGTTGATCGGGATCGGCATTTTCACCAGCGCTTCGTTGGCCTGTGCGCTGGCTCCCGGACTGGGTTGGCTGATCGGCGCACGGGCGGTGCAAGGCGTTGGCGCGGCGATCATGTTCGCTTTGACAATGGCGTTGGTGGCCGATGCGGTGCCGAAGACACGGGCTGGCAGTGCGATGGGCTTGCTGGCGACGATGTCGGCGACGGGCACCAGTCTTGGGCCGTCGCTGGGTGGGTTGTTGATGACGCATGTCGGCTGGCAGGCGATTTTCCTGCTCAACGTGCCGCTGGGCTTGCTCAATGTCTGGCTGGTGTATCGCTTTCTGCCGGCGGATCGCGCAGTTGGGCCGCGAATGACGTTCGATTATTCTGGCAGCGCGGTGCTGGTCTTCACGCTGGCGGCCTATGCGCTGGCAATGACGCTCGACGGTTTCATGTTGCCGCTGCTGCTGGCCAGTCTGGGCGGCGCTGGCTTGTTCTTCATGATCGAGAAGAAGGCCAAGGCGCCGTTGATTCGCTTGTCACTGTTCGCTGACCGGCGATTGAGCAGCAGCCTGGCGCTGACCTTGCTGGTGACGACCGTGATGATGACCACGCTGGTGGTGGGACCGTTTTACCTGAGTCGCGGATTGGGCCTCAGCAGTGCCGTGGTCGGCTTGGCGTTATCGGTCGGGCCGTTGTTGTCTGCGTTTGGCGGTGTGCCGGCCGGGCGTCTGGTGGACCGCTTCGGCGCGCGGCGCATCGTGCCGGGCGCGTTGCTCGCCATGGCCTGCGGTTGTGGTTTGTTGGCGCTGTTGCCGATGAGTCTGGGGTTGCCCGCCTATTTGCTGCCGATTGCAGTGGTCGCCGTCGGCTATGCGCTGTTTCAGGCGGCGAACAACACCGGGTTGATGGCCGGAGTTCGTCAGGAGCAACGCGGTGTGGTTTCGGCGATGCTCGGACTGGCACGTAATCTGGGGTTGATCACTGGGGCGGCGGTGATGGGCGCAGTGTTTGCGCTGGCGGCGGGCGATCCGACGCAGGCGCCGGCAACATCGATTGCCAGCGGTTTGCACATCACTTTTGGCGTCGCGGTGGCATTGATCGCTATGGCTTTGATCATCAGCCGAGCGCAGTTCAACTGTAGGAGCGAGCTTGCTCGCGAAGGGGCCGGCACAGCCAATATCTCCAGAGACTGACACTCCGCTTTCGCGAGCAAGCTCGCTCCCACAGGGAATCGAGTTGATCAGAGATCTTCAACCGAACCGAGATCAAATGTGGGAGCGAGCCTGCTCGCGAAGGGGCCGGCACAGCCAATATCTCCAGAGACTGATACACCGCTATCGCGAGCAGGCTCGCTCCCACAGGGAATCGAGTTGATCAGAGATCTTCGGCCGAACCGAGATCAAATGTGGGAGCGAGCCTGCTCGCGAAGAGGTCGGCACAGCCAATATTTCCAGAGACTGACACTCCGCTTTCGCGAGCAGGCTCGCTCCCACAGGGAATCGAGTTGATTAGAGATCTTCAACCGAACCGAGATCAAATGTGGGAGCGAGCCTGCTCGCGAAGGGGCCGGCACAGCCAATATCTTCAGAGACTGACACACCGCTTTCGCGAGCAAGCTCGCTCCCACAGGGAATCGAATTGATCAGAGATCTTCAACCGAACCGAGATCAAATGTGGGAGCGAGCTTGCTCGCGAAGGGGCCGGCACAGCCAATATCTTCAGAGACTGACACACCGCTATCGCGAGCAGGCTCGCTCCCACAGGGAATCGAGTTGATCAGAGATCTTCAACCGAACCGAGATCAAATGTGGGAGCGAGCCTGCTCGCGAAGGGGCCGGCACAGCCAATATTTCCAGAGACTGACACTCCGCTATCGCGAGCAGGCTCGCTCCCACAGGGAATCGAGTTGATCAGAGATCTTCAACCGAACTGAGATCAAATGTGGGAGCGAGCCTGCTCGCGAAGGGGCCGGCACAGCCAATATTTCCAGAGACTGACACTCCGTTTTCGCGAGCAAGCTCGCTCCCACAGGGAATCGAGTTGATCAGAGATCTTCAACCGAACCGAGATCAAATGTGGGAGCGAGCTTGCTCGCGAAGGGGCCGGCACAGCCAATATCTCCAGAGACTGACACACCGCTTTCGCGAGCAGGCTCGCTCCCACAGGGAATCGAGTTGATCAGAGATCTTCAACCGAACCGAGATCAAATGTGGGAGCGAGCCTGCTCGCGAAGGGGCCGGCACAGCCAATATTTCCAGAGACTGACACTCCGCTTTCGCGAGCAAGCTCGCTCCCACAGGGGAGCGAGTTGATCAGAGATCTTCGACCGAACCGAGATCAAATGTGGGAGCGAGCCTGCTCGCGAAGAGGTCGGCACAGCCAATATTTCCAGAGACTGACACTCCGCTTTCGCGAGCAAGCTCGCTCCCACAGGGAATCGAGTTGATCAGAGATCTTCAACCGAACCGAGATCAAATGTGGGAGCGAGCCTGCTCGCGAAGGGGCCGGCACAGCCAATATCTTCAGAGACTGACACTCCGCTTTCGCGAGCAGGCTCGCTCCCACAGGGAATCGAGTTGATCAGAGATCTTCAACCGAACCGAGATCAAATGTGGGAGCGAGCTTGCTCGCGAAGGGGCCGGCACAGCCAATATTTCCAGAGACTGACACTCCGCTTTCGCGAGCAGGCTCGCTCCCACAGGGAATCGAGTTGATCAGAGATCTTCAACCGAACCGAGATCAAATGTGGGAGCGAGCCTGCTCGCGAAGGGGCCGGCACAGCCAATATCTTCAGAGACTGACACACCGCTATCGCGAGCAGGCTCGCTCCTACAGGGGATTTGTGGTGGCCGTCAGCTCGCGTGGGTGTTGAGGATGCTCGCCACCTGCTGCGGCTGGCAGTTCAGGTACGGCGACGACTTCAGCCAGCGCTGATCCGGGTACCACGAAAACATGAACTGGCCATTCTTCAGGCGATCAATCACTTGCTTGGCAATCTGCGGTCGCACTGCCGGGCAGCCTTGGCTGCGGCCGATGCGTCCCTGTTTCTTGCTCCACAACGGATTCACATAACTGGCGGCGTGAATGACGATCGCGCGATCGCGGGCCATGTCATTGAAACCCGGCTCCAGACCGTCCATGCGCAGCGAATAACCGTGGGTGCCACTGTAGCTTTCCTGCGTGCGGAACAGGCCAAGGCTCGACTGGTAACTGCCTTCGACATTGGAAAACTGCGTAGCGAAGTTTTCCCCGGAGTTGGAACCATGAGCAACCAGGTCACGCAGCACCAGTTTCTTTTTGTTGAGGTCGAAGATCCACAGACGGCGTTCGGTGGACGGCTGCGAATAGTCGATGATCGCCAGGTGACGCGACGGTTTCGCACCGCTGTTGACCGCGCATTGCATGGCGTTCAGGGCACCTTTCAGCGCCTGGGGATTGAGTTCTGGCGCGGCGTGCGCGAGGCTGGTGTAGAGAACCGGCGATGGTTTGCCGGCGGCAAAAACGGGACTGGACACGGCGACAAGGGTCGCGGTGGTCAACAGAAGTCGGCGCAAAAACGTCAACATTTTATAAAGTGTCCTCACTTGCTACTTATTTGGCACTTTGGCTCCTGACTCCCAGTCAATACCGGCAAGCCCGTTGATCGAGCCTGACTGTTCAGCGCACCTGATGTAAGGTTGGCCATCATCTAGACGGCCATGGATTGGAGTAAAGCAGTTGTTCAAAAAGTACGCATGCTACTTGAGCATTTGTTTGCTCGCTGCGCCGTTTGTCGCTTGTGCCGATGAACCGCTGCCGCCGCTGGAAACACTGCCGACGCCACCGGCAGAAATGCCGGTCGAGCCGCAAAGTCCGTTGCAGGCGGTTTTGATCAGTCTGGCGCAGTCATGCCCGGCGATTGCCGCGCATCTCAATGGCCCGGCGCTGACGCAATTGCAGGCCTTCTACCAGCAGCAGGACTGGATGCCGGTGTGGGCCGGTGACTCGGCACGATTGCCGGCCTTGCAGGCGCAATTGCAGCTGTTGGCCGATGATGGTCTCAATCCAAAACGCTATCCGGTCGCAACCACGGCGCCTCAGGATGGCGAGTTGTGTGCCGACATCGACATCAGCCGCAACTACCTCCAGGCCCTGCAGGATCTGCATTACGGAAGCCTGCTGCAATCGCACTTCGAACCGCTGTGGCATGCCGACGCCACCCCACGCGACCGTCAGGCGGAATTGTTGGCCATCGCGGTACCGGGCATGCACGACATTCCCGCCGCGTTCGATCTGGCCCGGCCGCGTCTGGCGCAATATCAGGACCTGCGTCAGCTCTACGCCGCGCAACGGCTTAAAGCCTTGCCGCAATGGCAGTCGGTGGGCAGCGGGCCGCTGTTGCGCCCGGCCATGGAAGACAAACGCGTGCCGGAACTGGCCCAGCGTCTTTACAACGAAGGTTATCTGACTCAGATCATTGGTACGCCCGGCAATGCTTATGACGGCGTGCTGGTCGACGCGGTGAAGAGTTTTCAGGCCAACCACTCGCTGCAGGCGGACGGTGTCGTCGGGCCGGGAACGATTGCCGAACTCAACATCAGTCCGCTGAGCCGCCGCGAACAACTGCGGGTCAACCTCGAGCGTTTCCGCTGGATGGCTCAGGATCTGGAGCCCAATGGCTTGCTGGTCAACGTCGCCGCCGCGGAACTGACGCTGTATCAGGGCGGTGTGGCGGTGTGGCAGACACGTACTCAGGTGGGCCGCGCCGAACGCCAGACACCGCTGCTGAAATCGCGGGTGACACGCCTGACCCTGAACCCGACGTGGACCGTGCCGCCGACCATCTGGAAAGAAGACAAGCTGCCGGAGATCCGCAAGGACCAGACCTTCCTCAGCCGGCAAAACCTGCAAGTGCTCGACGCCAACGGGCAGCCGCTGGCGGCGGCGGACATCGATTGGGACAACCCCGGCAACATCATGCTGCGTCAGGACGCCGGACCGCGTAATCCGTTGGGGCAAATGGTCATCCGCTTCCCCAACCCGTTCTCGGTGTACCTGCACGACACACCAAGTAAGGCGCTGTTCGAAAAAGGTCCGCGCGCCTTCAGCTCCGGCTGCGTGCGGGTCGAGCACCCAATGCAACTGCGTGATCTGCTGCTCACCCCGGCGGAAAAGGCCCGCACCGAAACCTTGCTTGCTACCGGCACCACCCACGAATTTCGCTTGTCGGAACCGGTGCCGATCCTGATGACTTACTGGACGGCACAGGTCGACAGCAGTGGCCGCGTGCGTTACTCACCGGACATCTACAGTCGCGACAGCGCGTTGTTGGTGGGGCTTGATCGAGCGCATTGAGCCTCAGCGGGTGCTTCGGTTCCAGAACACCCGCGCCAGCCACGCATCGACACTCAACTTGCCAGCCCCGGCGAACACCAGTGGCAGTAGCGCCGCCAGGTAAATTGCCGGCAGCTTGAAGTTGCCGAAGCCTTTGTTAGTGATCGCATACCCCTGCGCCAGCTCGCTCAGTGACGACCAGTCCGCGGGCCAGTGCACGGCGGCGGTCGCGACGACGGTGACCACGATCAGCGAAACCGCCGAAATTCGCGTGCCGAAGCCAAGCAGAATCGCCAGTGCGCAGATCAGTTCGGCCCACATCGACAGTTCCCAGTTCAACGTTGCCGGCAGTTGGTCGAAGGGGAAGGGGAATCGCTCCTGAATGTCTTCGAACCAGTTCTGCCCGTTGAATTTCTCCAGCCCGGACTCGAAGAATTCCCAGGCGATGAACAGGCGCAGCGTCAGAGGGGCGAGCCAGGTGCCGGCGCGGTCGAGGTTCAGGTGCAGGGTTTTGACGGCGGTTGAAAGGGTGGCGGTCATGATGCAGCTCCGGTGAGTTGAGTGAAATCGACCGGGGTATTTCAGCGTTGGGGTGTATCGGGTGTGTGTCGGCGGGGTGGGGGATTGTGCTTTTGGTGTGTCTGCGGCTTCGGGGTATACAGTGCGATACAGTCAAAGGCCCCTCACCCCAGCCCTCTCCCGGAGGGAGAGGGGGCTGACCGAGTTGTCTTGCGTCATCCATCGACCTGAGAAATCCGGTCGATTATGGATTCACCGAAACACGTTCAGGTCGGCGTACATCCTCAATATCCCCCGATCGGCTCCCTCTCCCTTCGGGAGAGGGCTGGGGTGAGGGCAACGGGGCTGGACGCGCACCCAAAGCCCAGTCAGCATGACCCACAAAAAAACGGACCATCCCCCCATGCGACGACTCCCCTCCCTGGCCGCCCTGCGCACCTTCGAATGCGCCGCCCGCCACGCGCATTTCGGCCGTGCAGCCGCCGAACTGTGCGTCACCGACAGCGCCGTCAGCCATCAGATCCGCCAGCTCGAAGAGCAACTCGGCGTCTCACTGTTCATCCGCGAAGGCCGACAAATCCGTCCGACCATCGCCGCCGGCCGGCTGATGCAAAGCCTGCAACAGGCCTTCGAACTGATCGGCGATGCCTGCGATGAGTTGCGCGATCCGTCCTCACTGGCCGTGCTCAGACTGGCCGTCACTGCCGAACTCGCGCAGAAGTGGCTGATGAGTCGTCTCACCGATTTCTACGCGCGCTATCCGCACATCACCCTGCACCTCTACGAACAACCAATCGATGCCACGGCGCCCGGCGAAGACATCGACCTGGCGATCACCTACGGCACCGGCCCGGTGGACAGCAGTGCTTACTTCGTTCGGCCGCTACCAGCCTTGCAGTTCTTCCCGGTGTGCAGCCCCGGCCTGTTCAACCAAGGCACTTTGAAAACCCCGAAGGATCTGGCTCGCCACTGCCTGCTGCACGACGATCAGGACGGCAAGACCTGGACCGCTTGGCTGACCAGCCACGCCGGCGATCTACGCCCGCAGCGTCAGTTGTATTTCGCCCACGCCGGGTTGGCGCTGGAAGCGGCGGCGCAAGGGCAGGGCGTGGCCATGGGCGACAACCTCACGGCGCAGGAAGATCTGCAAAGTGGTCGACTGGTGCGTCCCTTCGCATCGAGCATGACCGCGCTCGGCCAATATGCGTTGGTCTGCGAGCGGCTGCGGCTGGAGCGTCCGGCGGTGGCGCAGATGCTCGAATGGTTCAACGATCAACTGGTCGATTGATGAGTTGAATTCAACTATTCCGTAATAATCATCGTTGGCGGGCGCAGTGCGCGCGCCCTTAGCCTGTGGTCATTCCAATCCCATCGCGAAGACGAGGTTTGACCATGGCACGTTTGCTCGACTCCACCCCGAAACACGACGGTTTTCGTCTGCCCGGCGAATTCGAAGCCAAATCCGGCTGCTGGCTGGGCTGGCCGGAGCGCACCGACGTCTGGCGCAACGGCGCAAAACCGGCGCAGAAAGTCTGGGTGCAAATCGTCACCGCGATCTCCCACAGTGAACCGGTCACTGTCTGTGCCTCCGCCGCGCAATTCGCCACGGCGCGTCGGCAGTTGCCACCGCAGGTGCGCGTGGTCGAGATGACCTGCAATGACACTTGGTTTCGCGACAGCGGCCCGTGCTTTGTGGTCAACGACCAGAGCGGTGAAGTGCGCGGCGTCGACTTCGAGTTCAACGCCTATGGCGGCCTCGACGGTGGTCTCTATTACCCGTGGGACAAGGACGACCAGATCGCCAGCAAGATCCTCGAAATCGAGCGTTTCGACCGCTACCGCGCGCCATTGATTGCCGAACTGGGCGGCATCCAGAGCGATGGCCAGGGCAGTATCCTCACCACCGAACAATGCCTGCTCAACCGCAATCGCAACCAGCATCTGGGCAAGGACGAAGTCACCCGACGCCTGACCGATTACCTCGGTGCCGAGCAAGTGATCTGGCTGCCACGCGGCTGCAAGTTCGACGAAACCGATGGCCACGTCGATGACCTCGCCTGTTTCGTCCGTCCCGGCGAAGTGGTGCTGCAATGGACCGATAACCGCGACGATCCGCAGTGGGAAATCTACCAAGAGGCCTTCGACATCCTGCGCAGCACCCGCGACAGCCGTGGCCGCGAGTTGATCGTGCACAAATTGCCGCAACCGGATGTGCTCGAGTGGACCGCCGAAGAAGCCGAAGGCCTCGATCAGCAGGACAGCACTCACACCCGTCAGGCCGGCACGAAAATCTGCGCGTCGTACATCAACTACTACGCAGGCAACAGCTCGATCGTGGTGCCGCTGTTCGGTGATCGTAACGACAAGGTTGCCATGGCGACGCTGGCCGAACTGTTCCCGCAGCACAAGATCGTCGGCATCGAAAACTCCCGGGAAATCCTCCTTGGCGGCGGCAACGTTGCGTGCATCACCATGCCGCAATACGCCGGCAAAGGAGTGTAATCATGGGCCTGCACAAACTGACTCAAGCGTTATTGCTGGTGCTTGCACCCCTATGTGTGCAGGCCGCTGACTCCGCCAAACCGGTGGTTAATCTGTACATCTGGGGCGAGTATCTGGCGCCGGATACGCTGAAGAATTTCGAGGCGAAGACCGGTATTCATGTGGTCGCCGATCACTTCGATTCGCTGGAAACCGTCGAGACCAAATTGCTCACCGGGCGCAGCGGCTACGACCTCGTGTTGACCGCCGGCCAGCACCTGTCGCGGGCCATCGAAAGCGGCGCGATCCAGCCGTTGGACAAGGCCCGGGTGCCGCACTTTGCCGGGGTTGGCGAGGAGTTTCGCCAGCACATGGCGGTGTTCGATCCGGGCAATCGCTATGCCGGGATTTACGCCTGGGGCACCACCGGTGTGGGCTATCAGGAACAGGCGATCGAGCAGCGTTTGCCCGATGCACCGACGGACAGTTGGGCGATGTTGTTCGATCCGGCAGTGGTTTCGAAATTCGCTGACTGCGGGGTGAGTCTGCTCAACGATCCCAACGAAGTATTTGCCGCCGTCATGAAGTACATGGGGCTGGACATCAACCGGCAGAACCTCGATGACTTGAAGCTCGCCGAGCAGCAACTGGCGAAGATCCGGCCGTACATTCGTTACTTCGATAACGACTTGAACATCAGCGATCTGGCCAACGGCAACACCTGTGTGGCGATGTCGTGGAATGGCAATGTGGCGATCGCGGCGGGGCAGGCTGAGGCGGCGAAGAAACCGTTCACGCTGAGTTACCGGATTCCGAAGGAGGGTACGTTGATCTGGTTCGATGCCATGGTCGTGCCCAAGGACGCGCCGCATCCGCAGGCCGGGTTGGCGCTGATGGATTATCTGATGACGCCGGAGGTGATTGCGCCGATCACTGACACCATTCATTACGCCAACGCTATTACGGCGGCGGATGGTTTGGTCGATGCATCGATTCGTAATGATCCGGGGACGTATCCGTCGGCCGACGTCAGGGCCACGCTGTACAGCAAGAATGACAATGGCAAGGCGTTCAATCGTGCGTTGATCCGGGCGTTTAGCAGGTTGAAGTCCGGACTGTGAAAAGCTGACCCTCACCCCAGCCCTCTCCCAGAGGGAGAGGGGGCCGACCGAGGTGTCTTGCGTTAAACATCGACCTGAAAACCCGAGTTGATTATGGATTTAAGTCCTGACGATCATGGATTCACAGGCGCTATTTCAAGTCGGCGTAAATCCCCAATCTCCCCCAATCAGTCCCCTCTCCCTCTGGGAGAGGGCTAGGGTGAGGGCAGCGGTTTCGGCACCCGCCACAAATACCAAGCCGCCACCGTCCGATACGGGCTCCACGCCAAACCAATCTCAACCATCTGCCTGCGCGTAGGCTGCACCTCCAACCCCTTCAAGCGCCGATAACCCTCACGCACACCAAAGTCATCCGCCGGCAAAATATCCATGCGTTCCAGGCTGTAAATCAGCAACATCTCCACCGTCCAGCGACCGACCCCGCGCAAACTGACCAAACGTTCGATCAGTGCCTCGTCATCCATCGCCAACGCCGTGGCGTAATCCGGCACCACGCCATCCAGCGTCGCCTGAGCAATCCCCTGAATCGTCGCAATCTTGCTCGCCGAAAACCCGCAACCGCGCATGCGATCAAACTCCGTCGCCAGAATCTGCTCGGGACGAGGAAACGTCTGACCGGGAAACAATCCCAACAGGCGCCCGACAATCGCATCCCCGGCCTTGGCATGCAGCTGCTGATAAGCAATCGCCCGCACCAATGACTCGTACGGATCACGCGCCGGATGCGGCTGATGCAGGCACGGGCCGACCGCTGCAACATGGCGCTGCCAGTCCGGATCAAGCGCGGCCAGAAACACGCTGGCCGCTTGATAGTCGTCAGCCATTTATTTCAGCAAGCCGTTGACTTCGCCGTAGGTGAACGCCTTGAGGTCATGGCTGTCGAGTTTGCCGCTGGCCAGAAAGCTTTTCACCAGCCCGCCCATCGCGCCATAGAGGAATTCGGCAATGCCGGAGCCGGCGCTCAAGCGGCGTACGCCCAGTGCTTGCAGTTCTTCGGGCGAAGGCAGGCAAGCGAAACCAAGGACATTGACCGGTAGCGTCGTGCCTTTGCAAATGGCCTCGATTTCATAGGCCGACGTCACGCCCGCCGCGAACAACCCATCCGCTCCGGCCGCTTGATAGAGCGCCGCGCGGTGCAGAGTTTCGGCGACGCGATCTTCGGCCGGCACAAGGCTTTTCAGATAAACGTCAGTGCGCGCATTGATGAACAGCTGCACCTCGCGCTTGTTGGCCACCTGACGTGCCACTTCGATCTTGCGCACCAGCACCTCCGGATCCGCAGAACCATCCTCGATATTGATGCCAACAGCACCCGCCGCAATCACCGCATCCAACACTTCCGCCACGCGTCCGAGGTCATCGGAGTAACCGGCTTCAACGTCCACAGTCAACGGCACGCTGATCACCCGGGCGATCGATTCCACGGTCGATACCAGCCGTTCGAGCGGCAGAGCGTTGCCGTCCGGATAACCGTGGGCCCAGGCCACCGCCGCACTGCTGGTGGCCACGGCTTTACCGCCCAGGTGCTCGACCAGTCGCGCACCGGTGGCGTCGCCGACATTGGTCAGCATTAACAGGCCTTGCTGGTGCAACTGGTGAAACTGCGTAGCGAGCGCGTTCATCAAAAATCCTTCTTGTCAGTTGATTCGATTCGTCAGAATGCCAGTTGTTGGGTGAGCTGCACGGCGGCGTTTTCCAGTCGCAGCAGAAACGCTTTGCGCGGCTGCCCACCACCATAGCCGGTCAGCGAGCCATCCGCGCCGATCACGCGATGACAAGGCACCACAATCGACAGCCGATTGTGCCCGTTGGCCAGGCCGACCGCGCGACTGGCGCCGGGTTTGCCCAAACCGGCGGCGATGGCGCCGTAGGTGCTGGTGTGGCCGTAAGGGATTTGCAGCAGCGCCGACCAGACCTGCCGGGCGAACTCGCTGCCGGGCAGGTGCAATGGCACGGTAAAGGTATTCAGCTGGCCGGCGAAATACTGCGCCAGTTGCGCCTCGATCTGCTGCAAATGCGCGTTGTGCCCCGGCGCCACCGCGTAACCGTAGCGGTTCTGCAATTCCTCGACTTCGCGGGTCAGTGCCGGGCGATCAAGAAATTCCAGCAACACCAGGCCGCGGCGTTCGGCCATGGCGATCATCGGCCCCAGCGGCGTGGTCAACCGGGTGAACAGCAGCGGCTCGCTGTGTCCGGCGCGGCCCGGGGTGATGTGGAAGGACTTCTGGAAGGCATCGCGAAAACCGCTGAGCGATTCGTAGCCTGAATCAAACGCAGCATGATCAATCGAGATGCCTTGCTTGATCCCGCCCAGCGCCACGCCCAAGCGGCGCGTACGCAGCCACGCATGGAAGGTCATGCCGAAATGCTGCTTGAACCAGCGCCGCAGCTTCAGCGGCTCGATGCCTTCAGCGAGCAATTGTGCGTCGCTCCAGCGCACCTCCGGATCGGCGTCCACGGCGTTGAGCAGCCGTTGCACCCAGTCCGGGGCGATGGCTGCGGCATCCAGTGGTTTGCAGCGCAGGCAGGCGCGATAGCCCGCCGACAGGCAGTCGTCGGCGTGGGCGAAGAACTCGACGTTCTCCGGTTTCGGTTTGCGCGCCGTGCAACTGGGGCGGCAGAAGATCCCGGTGGTTTTCACGGCCGTGAAGAACACGCCCTCGTAGGCAGTGTCGCGTTCGAGCATGGCGCGAACCATTTCGGCGTGGGGCGGCAGGACAGCGGTTTGTATGTTCATGGTTCGAGAGTAAAACCAGATACTCGATGGCTCCACCGAAAAATCGACAGTGAATTTTCAAATCCCCTGAACTACCGTGTAGGAGCTGCCGCAGGCTGCGATCTTGATCGTTCCCACGCTCTGCGTGGGAATGCAGCCCGGACGCTCCGCGTCCCAAAATCCCAGATCGCCGCTATCGGCAGCTCCTACCGTTTGTTGAGGTGTGCCCGATGCATCCGTTTTCCATCCAACACATTGATCACATCGTCTTGCGCGTCGCCGACCTGCAACGCAGCATCGACTTCTACGGCCAGGTGTTCGGCGCCGAAGTGGTCAAGCGCAACGAACCGTTGGGCCTGATACACCTGCGCGCCGGCACCTCGATGATCGACCTCGTCGACCTGCAAGGCGAACTCGGCCGCAAGGGCGGCGGGGCGGCCGGCAGCGAGCGGCGTAACGTCGATCACTTCTGCCTGCGCATCGAGCCGTTCGACGAAGAAGTACTGCGCGCGCACTTGCAATCCTTCGGCTTGAGCGTGGCCAAAGCCGAGTCACGCTTCGGCGCCGAGGGCAAAGGGCTGTCGCTGTACTGCTTCGACCCGGACGGCAATCAGGTCGAGCTCAAAGGCCCGTCCGAGGCTTAAGCGCGTTTGGCCAGCAACAGCACCGAAGCCGCTGCCGACAGCAGGCCTGCGCAGCAACGATTGAAGATCCGTTTGCCGCGCGGCTCGGCGAACCAGCGGCGCATGTGCAGGCCCATCCAGGCGTAGGCGCTGATGGCGATCCACTCCAGCAAAAGGAACAGCACGCCGAGTACGGCGAATTGCGCCGCCACCGGGCGCGCCGGGTCGACGAATTGCGGCAGAAACGCGGTGAACAGCAGAATCGCCTTCGGATTGCCCGCCGCTACCAGAAATTCCTGCCGCGCCAACGCGAGGAAGCCAACGGTCGTGCCCGTTGCTTGCTGTTCGGCCTCGGGATTGGCCCGCCACAACTGCCAGGCCATGTACAACAGATACGCCGCGCCGACGATCTTGATCGCATGGAACAACCATTCCGAAGTCTGCAACACCACCGACAGACCGGCACCGGCCAGTGCGATCATCCCGGCGAACGCCAGAATCCGCCCGATACCCGCGGTGCAGGCACGGCGAAAGCCATAGCGTGTGGCGTTGCTGACCGACAGCAGGTTGTTCGGCCCGGGGGCCATGTTCAGGGCGAAGCAGGCCGGGAGAAACAGGATGAGCGTGGCGAGATCCATGACGGCACTCCAGAAACGAGAGCGATATTTTTAGCACAGCCTCCGGGCGCTCAGACCCATACAGTCACGCGGCGCTGTCGCGGTACAGCGCCCGGCGCCGTTGGGCAACGCGGTCGAACTTTTTGCAGATGCCTTCACTCTGAAAGACTCAGAGGGTGATAGTTTCGGCAGAAATATCTATCCGGCCGGTCAGAAACCGCGATAGCCGTGTAAAATTTCGCCGACGTTGCATTCACCCCGTTTGGCCCCCGGCGGCCCCACCAAGAGCGATCTACATGCAAGCAAAGGCCCGTGAAGTTTATGTGCCACCGGTGCTGCAAGATCTGCGAGCCGGCACTGCCGAACTGCACATCGCACTGGAAAAACGCCTTCCTTTTTTCTCCGATACCCTCGATACCCAGGCTTTTGTGCGGTTGATGCAGGCTTATTACGGCTTCTATCTGCCGCTGGAAAACGCCTTGCTCCGCAGTGATGCAATTCCTGCCGATTTTGATCTGACGCCTCGACTCAAAGCGCTAACCTTGCGCACTGATCTGCACGCGCTGGGCGTATCTGCCGAAGTGCTGCAAAACCTGCCGCAGTGCGAGCAGTTGCCGGGCATCGACTCAAGCGCTGCCTGCCTTGGCGTGCTCTACGTCCTCGAGGGGGCGACGCTGGGCGGGCAGATTCTGCGCCGGGAAATCTCGACGCGGTTAGGCCTGGAAGCCGATAACGGCGCGGCCTTTCTCGATATCTACGGCGCTGCCACGGGGCGGCGCTGGCGTGACTTTATCGAATACCTCGGCAGTCGGCCAATGAGCGCCGCCGAGCGCGGCGCTGTCGTCACCGCTGCACAAACCACATTCAGCTGTTTCGAGCGCTGGCTCGAAAGCCGGGAGGTACTGGCATGAACCCGCAAGACAAACAAGACTTTGAAGAACTGCTGGCCAACTGTGCAGACGAGCCCATTCGTTTCCCCGGTGCGATCCAGCCCCACGGTTTGCTGCTGACCCTGAGCGAACCTGCATTGGCGATCATTCAGGTCAGCGCCAACGTCGAAAGCCTGCTGGCCCGGGTGCCGCAAAGCCTGATCGGCCAGCCACTGGAAAGCCTGATCGGCGACGCCGAAGCGGCGCAAGTGCGCGAAGCTTTGCTGCAACCGTTGCTGTCCGATGTGCAGCCGCTGCGCTTCAGGCTCAACGGCACGGCATTCGAAGGTTTGCTGCACCGCCATCAAGGTGTGCTGATTCTGGAGCTGGAAATCCACGTGGAAAATTTCCAGCCGCGCAATGTCGCCGGCAATCAAACGCATCTGGGGCGCATGCTCCAGCGTCTGCAAGGGGCCACCACGTTGCAGGCGCTGTATGACATCAGCGTCAAGGAAATTCAGGCCATGACCGGTTACGACCGGGTGTTGATCTATCGTTTCGAGGAGGAGGGCCACGGTCAGGTCATCGCCGAAGCCTCCGACCCGTCGATGGAAGTGTTCAATGGCCTGTTTTTCCCGGCGTCGGACATTCCCGAACAGGCGCGCGAGCTGTATCGCACCAACTGGCTGCGGATCATCCCCAATGCCGACTACCAACCGGTGCCGCTGGTGCCGAAGTTGCGCCCGGACACGAACACGCCGCTGGACCTGAGTTTTGCCACCCTGCGCAGTGTGTCGCCGATCCACTGCCAGTACATGAAAAACATGGGCGTGTTGTCGTCGATGAGCATTTCGCTGCTCAAGGGCGACAAACTCTGGGGTTTGATCAGCTGCGGCAATCGTCAGCCACTGCATGTGCCGCACGAATTGCGTGCGGCGTGCCAGACCATCGGTCAAGTGCTGTCGCTGCAGATCAGCGCCATGGAAGCGCTGGAGATCAGCCGTCAGCGTGAAGAAAAAGTCGAAGCCTTGGCGCTGCTCAATCAGGCAATGATCGATTCGCCTCAGAACGTCTTCGACGGCTTGGCCAATCAACCGCAGACGTTGATGGCGCTGACCAATGCCGGCGGCATCGCGATCATCGAAGACAAACAACTGCACCGTTACGGCAACTGCCCGGAACCGGAAGACATTCGCGCCTTGCACAAGTGGCTGCAGGACAGCGGCGAGCCAGTGTTTGCCAGTCATCACCTGGCCAGCGTCTACCCGCCGGCCGCGCAGTTCCAGCAGGTGGCCAGCGGCGTGCTCGCCATGAGCCTGCCGAAACCGGTGGACAACGGCGTGTTCTGGTTCCGCCCCGAGGTCAAGGAAAACATCAATTGGAGCGGCGACCCGCGCAAGCCGCTGGACCTGGAAAACTCCGACGCCGGCCTGCGTTTGCGCCCGCGCACTTCGTTCGAAATCTGGAAGGTCGAGATGGCCGGAATCTCCACCAAGTGGAGCCACGGTGATCTGTTTGCCGCCAACGATCTGCGCCGTTCGGCGCTGGAAAACGATCTGGCCCGACAGGTCCGCCGTGAGCAGGAAGCGGTGCGCGCCCGCGATGAGCTGGTGGCGGTGGTGTCGCACGATCTGCGTAACCCGATGACCGTGATCTCGATGCTCTGCGGCATGATGCAGAAGGCTTTCAGCTCCGACGGCCCGCACACTTCGCGCAGGATCTCCACGGCCATCGACACCATGCAGCAGGCCGCCGGGCGCATGAACACGCTGTTGGAGGACTTGCTCGATACCTCGAAAATCGATGCCGGGCGCTACTCCATCACCCCGCAGAAACTCGATGTCGGGCAGATGTTCGAGGAGGCGCAGGCGTTGCTCGCGCCGCTGGCGCTGGACAAGGACATCAGCATTTCTTTCGCCGCTGACCCCGATCTGCGCATCCACGCTGACCCCGAGCGGCTGTTTCAGGTGCTGTCCAATCTGGTCGGCAACGCGATCAAGTTCACCCCGCGCCTGGGCACGGTGGGCGTGCATGCCACGTCGGTCGGCGATGATATCGTTTTCACCGTGCGCGACAGCGGCGAGGGCATTCCCAAGGAACATCTGCCGCACGTCTTTGACCGTTACTGGACGGTGAAAGAGGGCAATCCGACCGGCACCGGTCTGGGCTTGTACATCACCCAAGGCATCGTCGAAGCTCATGGCGGGCGGATCTTCGCCGAGAGCGAACCGGGGCAGGGCAGCGAGTTCCGCTTCACCGTGCCGCGTTTGGACTGAACACAGCTTTTATGTGGGAGCGAGCGTGCTCGCGAATGGGGTCGTCCTGGCAATGCAGTGATGAATGACCCACCGCTTTCGTCGGAACGCCGCCCGGAGCAGGCTCGTTCCCACAGGGGATTTGTGTCGTTTGATCGTTCCCACGCTCTGCGTGGGAATGCCTCAACGGACGCTCTGCGTTCGGCTCTGGAAGGGACGCGGAGCCTCCCGGGCTACATTCCCACGCAGAGCGTGGGAACGATCAGGATCACAGGGGCATTTTCTTCAATACCGAAGACCGGGTGCTCGCTACCGTGAGCACCTTGTTCCTCGATTTGAAGCAGGTGTGCGATGAGTCTGATTGTTTCCATGGCGGCGTTTGCGCTGGCGGCGTCCATCACGCCGGGGCCGGTGAACATTGTCGCGTTGAGTTCCGGGGCGCAGTTCGGTTTTCGCGCCAGTCAGCGGCATGTTGCCGGAGCGACGCTGGGGTTTGTGCTGTTGCTGGTGTTGATGGGCCTGGGTCTGCACGAGGTGCTGAAACTCTGGCCATTCATGACCCGTGTGGTGCAACTGGCCGGCGTGGCGTTTCTGCTGTTCATGGCGTGGAAACTGGCCATGGATGACGGGCAGTTGAATGCCGGTGACTCAGGGCGGGCGCCATCGATGCTGTATGGCGCCGTGATGCAATGGCTCAACCCGAAAGCCTGGCTGGCATGCGTCGCGGGTATGGGCGCGTTTGTCGCCGATGGCGAGGCGCGGCTGGTGTGGCAGTTTGCAGCGGTGTATCTGGTGATCTGTTATCTGTCGGTCGGCTGCTGGGCGTATGCCGGGACGTTTTTGCGTGGGTATTTGAGCAATGCGGTAGGGATGCGCTGGTTCAATCGGGTGATGGCGGGGTTGTTGGCACTCAGTGCAATTTACTTGTTGTTCACTTGACCCTGTGGGAGCGAGCTTGCTCGCGAAAGCGGTGTGTCAGTTAATGGATGTGCTGACTGTTCCACCGCATTCGCGAGCAAGCTCGCTCCCACATTGATTGGGCGTCACTGCCGCAGATTAGTTGAACGGCTGCTGAAAGGCACCGCCCTCAATGTGATAAACCTTCGGCTCCTCGGAAAAATAGTTCTCCAGACCCAGCATGAACAACCGATGGTCCTCACTCGCTTCAAACCCCGGCGTGTGATCCTCAAGCGATTGCCAGCGCACGATCAGATTGAACACCTCCGGCGTTTCGATTCCTGGCGCGAGCATGTGGCCGCCGTAACCCTGCGCGCGCATGAGCAGTGGCTCGACCTCGGTAAACGCACGCCGAAACGCTTCAGTTTGTTCTTTGTGAACGGGTAGCAGAGCGATCTCGTAAACCATGATGTTCTCCTCGGGACTGAATTCAGCGATTGGCGAGTTCGGGCGACGGCGCGACGGCAATCGCGATCTTCCCTTGAACGCCGTTGTTGGGCGTCTCCAGCCGGGTGTGGGCGAGGCCGATGTCGGCCAGCGCATAGACTGCGCCAACGTGTGGGCGCAACTGCCCGTTCGCAATCAACGCACTCAACTCGTCGAGCTTGCCGCGATTCTGTCGGGTGAAAACGAAGTGGTAACTGGCGTTCTTGCCCCAGGCTTGAATCAGGTTCTGTGGCTGGGCAAGGTCTACGATCGATACCACGCGGCCAAGCTGTGCGAGGGCGTCGGGGCTGCGCGTCAAGGTGTTGCCGCCGATGGTGTCGAAGACGACGTCGACGCCGCGGCCATCGGTTTCCCGCAGGATCGCTTCGACGTAATCTTCCTTTTCGTAATCGATCAGCACATCGGCGCCCATCTGCCTGGCGAACTCGAAGTTGCCTTCACGCACGGTGGTGAACACCTTCGCGCCGATGGCTTTGGCCAGTTGAATTGCGACATGACCGACACCGCCCGCACCGCCATGAATCAGAATGTTCTCACCGACTCTGAGCGCCGCCCGCACGACCAGCGCTTCCCACGCCGTTCCGCCAACCAGGCTCAGGCTTGCCGCTTCAAGGTGGCTCAACGTGGCAGGCTTTTTCCCGACAATGCTTTCGGCCGCCACGTGGTACTCGGCGTAACTGCCCGGACCGTCGAATATTTGCGGGGTGTACCAGACTTCTTCACCCGGCACGAACGCCGTCACCCCCGGGCCGACCGCTTCGACAACGCCAGAGACGTCGTGCCCGGTGATGGCGGGGAGGGGCACCAGATCGGCATAGTCGCCACGGCGCACCTGATAATCCAGCGGGTTGATGGAGGTCGCGTGCACCCGTACCAGTACTTCTCCGGCTTGTGGCTCTGGTTTGGGCACGTCGCACAGTTCGAACGATTGCGCGCCGCCAAATGATGTAAGGATCATCGCTTTCATTGCATTGCCTCGTTTCGGTAAAAAGGGATATCGGGAATTCTCGATATCATGGGGTAAAAAATTACAGCTCGCTGCCGATGATCTCGGCCAGCGCGCTGATCGCTGCTTCGTTGCGTTTGTAATAGGTCCACTGCCCAATACGCCTGACTTCGACCAGGCCGGCGCGTTGCAGCGTCGCCAGGTAATCGGACACCGTCGACTGCGACAGCCCGACGCCTTCCTGAATACTGCTGACGCAAACGCCCACCGTATGCACGTCACCTTCGTCCTGGGGAGGAAAGTGTTTCTCGGGATCCTTCAAGCCTTTGAGGATTTCCAGGCGCGTGCGGTTCGAGAGGGCTTTGAAGATTTCGAGTAGTTCCATGCCGCGACGATATCGGAATTTACCGATATGTCAATATCTGAATGTGTTGGCCAGCGACGTGTCATCTGACCCTGTGGGAGCGAGCTTGCTCGCGAAGGCGCTGTGTCAGTCAATGGATGTGCTGACTGTTCAACCGCATTCGCGAGCAAGCTCGCTCCCACAGGGGGCAGTGTTGTGTTTCAGATGAAGTGTCAGCCGCGATACTGGCCGGGCGTTGCCGCCAGATGTTGTTTGAACACCCGCTGAAAATGCGCCTGATCGGCAAACCCGGCTTCCAGCGCCACATCCGCAATCAACTGCCCGCCGCGCAAACGCTCGCGAGCAAACTGGATGCGCTGGTTTACCAGAAACGCGTGGGGCGTCATGCCGTAATGCTGTTTGAAGGCGCGGATCAGGTACGACGGTGACAGCTGCGCGGCGGCGCAGATGTCGTCGAGGTTCAGTACCTCGGTGCAGTGCTCGCGGATGAAATCGGCAGCGCGTTCCAGTTTGAAATTCGGCTCGCGCAGAGAGGGGCCGGCGGGGTTCAAACGCAGTTGCAGATCGCTGAAAAACTCTACCGCAGCGCTTTGCTTGCGCAGCACATCCTGTTGCGGGTCGACCAACGTTTGATACAGCCCGTTCAGTTCGTTGAACAGCGCAGTGTCATCAAGGTGTGTGGTGGAAAAGCGCCGAAACTCGAGATCACTGGCAAAGCCCAACTGATGCTGCAAGTCCGTCAGCCACGGCGTCTCAACGTACAGCATCACATACGACCACGGCTGATCATCGATCGGATTGCACGCATGCACATCGCCGGGGTTCATCAGCACCACGGTGCCCGCCGCGACCTCGAACTGCGCCTGCTCGTGCACATACGTACTGCGCCCGGCGGTGATCGCGCCAATGGAAAAGTGCGCGTGAGAATGCCGGGCGTAGCAGACCTCGCGGCCATCGGCGATGGCCCGCGCTTCAATGAACGGCAGCGCCGCGTCGCGCCAGAAGCGCGGGGCTTTTTCAGGGTGTTTGGCGGCAGCGTGTTTCATCGTTGTTATTCCCGGCAGGCCAGGGCGCCAGTGTATTAGCTCTGGCCGGCAAAGGCCCGTTCGAGTTCGGCAATGTCGAGTTTTTTCATCGTGAACATGGCCTGCATCGCTCGCTGCGATTTGCTGGTGTCGGCATCCAGCATCATCTGCATGAACGCCACCGGCACGATCTGCCACGACACGCCGAACTTGTCCTTGAGCCAGCCGCATTGCTGGGCTTCGACAGGGCCACCCTCGGACAGACGGCCCCAGAAATGGTCGACTTCTTCCTGATTCTGACAATTGACCTGAAATGAAATCGCCTCGCTGAACTTGAACATCGGCCCACCGTTGAGGCCGGTGAAGGTCTGGCCATCGAGTTCGAAACTGACGGTCATCACCGCACCTTCCGGCTTGCCGTGAAATTCCTGGCCGACCTTGCTGTAGTGGGTCAGGCCGGTGATTTTCGAGTGATCGAAGATCGAGCAATAGAACTTCGCGGCGGCTTCGGCCTGATCGTCGAACCACAGGCAGGGCGTGAGCTTTTGAAAGCGTTGCATGGCAGTCATCCTCGGCAGGTTAGACACGCAGGATTTACAGCGTAGTCAGTCCTTGGTCGATTGCCGATGCCGTAGATCGACAATTGCCGAGCATTGGAAATCCCGACGACGGAGACACCGAGCCGCAGATCGGCGTTTCCTTTCGTGCCTTGCTGTAGTCGTAATGACAAGGTTTCGGGTCGAATTGACTGCGTCCGGTTTGTGTCAAATTGACTTGTTATCGTGCAACTAACTGATTCTATTGAATTAAAAATTTGGCACGAGACTTGATGTACTCAACTGACCTAAACGAACCGCTCAGGAGTACGCCACCATGCTCACTTTCTTTGAAAGCCCGCTGAACGTTCTGCACCTTTCGAGCAAAATCCTCGTTGCTGGTCTGCTCATGTTGCTGGCCGGCATCTACGGCGCATATCTCTACAACGGCCACATGCCGATTGCGCTGCTGGTGGCGATGCATTCGCTGACCATCCTCGGCCCGACCCTGATCAAGATCGGCTACGTCATGCGCCTGCTGGCGCAATACCGCATCCGTGGTCCGCAGGTGATCCCGCAAACCGCCTAAATTTGTTTCTACTATCTGGGGTCAACTCCAACCCCTGTGGGAGCGAGCTTGCTCGCGAAGGCGTCGGCAAAGTCGGAATCTGCGTTGCCTGACACACCGCTTTCGCGAGCAAGCTCGCTCCCACAGTGAGGGCGGTGTTTTCAAAATTTAGCGGCGCTCGGCAACCATCAGCAATGACTGCGGCAGCGGACTTTGCGGGTGTTGTGGCTCTTGCAGGCTGGCCAGTTGGAACTCGGCCATATCAAGTGCATTCAACCAGCTCGACAACGTGCGGAAATACCACGGCATCGGCTGCCACTGGCCCTTGAACCCGGCGAAGGATTCTTCGCGCCAGCCATCCTGATAATCCCCAGCCGCCACAGCCCACGGATGCAGTGTCTGAATGACTAAAACCCCGCCGGGAACAAGCAGCGTATTCATCGCCGCAAGCAACGGAATGATGTCCTGATGCAGCAATGAAAAATTGGCGCAGATCAGGTCATAGTCGCGACCGATGTCGATCTTGCCATCGACCAGGATTTCATAAGAGGCGACATGCACCCGCGCCGCCCCCGCCAAACGCGCCGCTTCAATAAGCCGCGCATCGCCATCCACACCGACTGCCTCAATCCCGCGATCCGCCAGCGCCCGCAACATCCAGCCTTCGCCGCAGCCGAGGTCGAGCACACGCTGCGGCTGCCGGCTCATGATCGCCAGCAGAATCGCTTGATCGGTCACCTGCTGACGGCTTTCGATGGCGCCGCTGCGGATCACTTCGATCCAGGCATCAGCGTTGTCGTGCCAGCTCTGCAAAAGGCTGGACTCGGGGGAAGGCATGGCGGTGTCCCGACTTCTGAAAAACCACAGTATGGACGCTGATCGCAAGCCAGGGTTTGTAGATCAGCGCACCCACACAACTCCGAACGCCGATTTCTTTGAGAAATCGATATCAGGCTCATTTTTCGGTCATTTTTTCGAAGCCGCCAAAGCCTCTTTGAGCGCTGCATTTGCACGCTCGGCGGTTTGCGCATCACCGTGCTTTTTCAGCAGCTCAGTGACCTCGGCCAACTGTGCCGCGCTGAGCCCGACGCGCAGGCTTGCCGCCATATGTGCGCGCAGTTGCGATTCCACGCCCGGCGTCGCTGCCAGGGCCCCGACAGTCGCCAGTTCACGGCTTTGCCAGTCAAGGTTGTCGCGCTCGAAGATGTCGCCGAACAGGTGGGTTTGCAGGAACCGGTTGATAACCGGGGCGAACTCGAACACCGGGCCTTTGACCGGGGCGCCCGAAATTTTCGTTTGATTCGCGGTGCCGCTGGCCAGCAGTTCATCCCCAACTGGAATCGCCCGGCCCGGCTCACGCCCCGGCGCATCTTCGATGCCGCGTTGTTTGCGTGCCTGCACCACGGTCATCAGCTCGTTCAAGGCATTGAGGCTGCGCGGGAACCCGACGTAAGCGTAGAGCTGCACGAGAATTTCCCGAGTTTCGCTGATGGTCAGGCCGGCGTCGAGTGCCTGGTTGAGCGCCGAGTTGAGGTTGGGCATGTCGCTGGTCGCCATGAACGCGGCCATCAGTGGAATCGTCTGTTGTTTACTCGACAGGGCTTGTGCGGTGGTTTGCGGAGTAGTCATGGATTGCGGTGTCTCGGCTGCTTGAGTGGTAGCGCTGAACATCGACCCAACGCTCAGGCAGAACGCCATGAGTGCGGGGAGGGCAGCGCTGCTGCGTGTGTCAGTGGCCATCGTGAAAGGCTCCATCCTTTGCGGTGCTGCGATGTCCTGAGTATCCGTGGTCGGGCCATAACCATGGTTCAAGCCCATGCAACCAACGCCGAGGGCGGATACTTCGAGTGGACGGTTGCCGCGTGTGCGCTTGTGCATGTCGATCTCCCTTTGGGCGTGGGGAGAACAGTAGGCGAGGTGGCTGGTGAGGACTAGACGGGTAAATCGGGATGGCTTGATGAGTTCTGCTCATCAATCCACGGAATGAGTGAAGGGGTATCCCTGCACTCATTCGTTTGGGTGACTACTTTGGTACGCGCAGCTTGTCCAGCAGGCGATTGACCAGCAGCTCGTTCAGCATGATCACCTGTTGCAGCGCCAGCAGCGGTTTGCGCTCCGGGCCGCCTATCGAGTTGGCGATGTTACCGGCCATGGAGTGGGCGTAGGAAAGCGACTCACAGGCTTCGACCAACAGGGTTTCGTCATCCAGCGTGGGGTCGACGAGGTAGACGGGGCGAAACTTGGGTGAGCTTGGCGGCGCCCCTAGTGCTTCGGGCCGGAGGTAGTAGTCGAGGGCGCGGTCGGTTGCTTCTTTGAGCTTTTGCGGGTTGAGCGCGGGGTCGTGAGGGATTGGATCGGTGGGTGGCGGATTTGGCGTGATTTTGAACATGGATGAAACTCCTATCGCAGTTTAAGGAGCCATCACTCTCGCTACCAAACGAGTGGGTGGTGGCCATACGCGGGTTGGTAGACCGGCTGCAATAGGAACCCGGCGCTCACGAGTGAGCCCCACGCATGACCACCATTGAACTGAGCCTCCACAAAGAGAAAGCACAGGGTGTCGTCACACGGCTATTACAGACGGGCTACCAAACCCGATCACTGTTTTGCAGTGACAGGCCAACGATATAGCCCGGCCCATAGCCGTGTAAGCCGGCGGATTCTGGCGTACGCGTAGGTAACGACGCAAGGTGTTGTAGGGAGGATGGCGTAACGGTTTGTGTGCTTTAAACGTGATTACTGGATGACGTTTACACATGGGCAATGTCGGTTGGTGGCGGCTTTCGGTTTTGCGTGAGTCTGGGAGATTTTTCCCCCTCACCCCAGCCCTCTCCCCCAAGGGGGCGAGGGGGAAAGGGAGCCGATCTTTGTGCTCTTCAAACCTGAGTTCGACTCGGTATTTCAAGTCGGTGCAACTTGCACATTCAGCGCGGTCAGTTCCCTCTCCCTCAAAGGGGACGAGGGGGAAAGGGAGCCGATCTTTGTGCTCTTCAAACCTGAGTTCGACTCGGTATTTCAAGTCGGTGCAACTTGCACATTCAGCGCGGTCAGTTCCCTCTACCTCTGGGAGAGGGTTAGGGTGAGGGCTGTCGTCTGGGTTATCGGTAATTTCGGATCTGAAGAGGAGGTGTGACATGGATCGATTGACTGGCGGTTGCCTATGCGGCGATGTCCGTTTCGAAGTGACAGGTCAGCCCTACCGCGTCGGCATCTGCCACTGCCTCGACTGCCGCAAACGCCACGGCGCGCTGTTCGGCACCTCGGCCATATTTCCCGAGGATGCGCTGAAAGTCACTGGCGAAACCCGCGACTACAACGGGCGCTTTTTCTGCCCGCGCTGCGGCTCTCCGGTGTTCACGCGTTCGGCAGATGAAGTAGAGGTCAACGTCGGATCGCTGGATGAGCCTAATCAGTTCAAACCCACCTACGAACTCTGGACCATCCGCCGCGAGTCGTGGCTGCCGGCGCTGCCACTGGCTCACCACTACGAGCGTGATCGCGAGAGCACGGAGCGTACAGAGGATTAGAGGGGGCAGAAAACGTGTGGGACTTGGAATGGAGTGAGGATTTTTGGCATGTCACATAGTCCCTGTGGGAGCGAGCTTGCTCGCGAAGGCGTCGTGTCAGTCGACATCAATGTTGAAAGTAATGACGCTTTCGCGAGCAAGCTCGCTCCCACAGGGTGCAGTGCATAAACTTACAGATCTTCACCGCAAATAAACGCCAGCAGATCGGCGTTAATCGTCTCGGCCTCCGTCGTCGGCATCCCGTGCGGGAATCCCGGATAAGACTTCAGCGTGCCATTGGGCAGCAACTTCGCCGACAACGGCCCCGAATCCGCATACGGCACAATCTGATCATCCTCGCCATGCATCACCAGCACCGGCACCGTGACCTTCTTTAAGTCCTCGGTGAAATCCGTCTGCGAAAACGCCACGATCCCGTCGTAATGCGCCTTCGCTCCACCGATCATGCCCTGACGCCACCAGTTGGCAATAATCCCCTCCGATGGCGTGGCACCCGGCCGGTTGTAGCCATAAAACGGCCCCGTCGGAATGTCCCGATAGAACTGCGCCCGGTTCGCCGCCAGTTGCGCCTGAAAATCATCGAACACCGATTTCGGCAGCCCACCCGGATTGCTCTCGGTCTGCACCATCAACGGTGGCACCGCACTGATCAACACACCTTTGGCGACGTTGGCCTGACCATGCCGGGCAATGTAATGGATCACCTCACCGCCACCGGTCGAGTGGCCAACGTGCACGACGTTCTTCAGACCCAGATGGTTGACCACGGCCAGCGTATCGTCGGCGTAATGATCCATGTCGTGCCCGTCCCAGACCTGACTCGAACGCCCATGCCCACGGCGATCATGGGCAACCACCCGAAAGCCTTTGCCCAGGAAGAACAGCATCTGCGCATCCCAATCGTCGGAACTGAGCGGCCAGCCGTGGTGGAAGTGGATCACTGGCGCGTCTTTCGGGCCCCAGTCCTTGTAGAAAATCTCGACGCCGTCTTTGCTGGTGACAAATCCCATGTTCGCAACTCCAGACCAATCTGATGGATAACCCGCGCGGTGATCGCGGACCGGTTTCGCTCATGACGAGTTTTCTACAGTGCAGGCTCAGTGCGAGCCGTTATCAACTGTAGGATTAAAGTCGACATCTGCATGACCGGTGGTCGCAACGTCTGGCTTCGTACGCAAATTAGGCTTTGCTGAAAGGGATAAGCCGAGGCGCGCGTAGGCTTTGCTGGCCACAGCGGCGCCCCTTCAGAACACCGTGAGTCTGAGGAATTTCCCCGATGCTGACCTTGAATATCAATGGCAAGGATCAGGAGCTCGATGTCCCTGCGGACATGCCGTTGCTCTGGGTCCTGCGCGATGTCGCGCACCTGACCGGTACCAAATTCGGCTGTGGCATGGCCCAGTGCGGGGCCTGCACCGTGCACGTTGACGGCGCGCCATTGCGCGCCTGCATCACGCCCGCAACCGCCGTAGCCCACGGCCAGAAAATTCTCACCATCGAAGGGCTGTCCACCGACGGTTCGCACCCGGTGCAGCAAGCCTGGGCCGAACTCGACGTGGTGCAGTGCGGTTACTGCCAGTCGGGGCAGATCATGTCTGCGGCGGCACTGCTGGCAAAAATCCCCAAACCCACCGACAGCGATATCGATCAGGCGCTCTCCGGCAATATCTGCCGTTGCGGCACCTATCCCCGCATTCGCGCAGCGGTTAAGCGTGCATCGGAAATCGGCTGATTCAATCTGTGGGAGATAGGCGATGAACAGTCCTGTATCGCGTCGGGGTTTTCTCAAGGGCAGCGCCGTGTTGGGCGGCGGTCTGGTGGTGGCGTTTGTCGTCCCTGGCGGCCACAAGTTTGCCTATGCGGCCGAGAATGAAGGCAAGGTTTTCGCGCCGAATGCGTTTTTGCGCATCGCAGCAGACAACAGCGTCACCGTTTTGCTGGGGCATTCGGAGATGGGCCAAGGCATCTGGACCGGCCTGACCATGTTGATTGCCGAAGAGCTGGACGCCGATTGGTCGAAGATCCGCGTCGAGCACTCACCCGCGTCGGCGGCGGATTACGGCATGCCCGGTTTTGGCGGCATGCAGATTACCGGCGGCTCGACGTCGACGTGGATGGAATTTGACCGCTATCGACTGGCAGGCGCGACCGCGCGGCAGATGCTGGTTGAGGCGGCGGCGAAACGCTTCGAGGTGGCACCATCGGCCATTCGCACTGAATCGGGCGTGGTGATTGCCGGTGACAAACGTGCAACTTATGGCGAGCTGGCGGATGCCGCCGGGCAACTGCCGGTGCCGGATCCGAAGTCGATTACCTTCAAGGAAGCCAAGGACTGGAAAGTCATTGGCAAACCGACCAAACGCCTCGACACACCGGAGAAAATCACCGGCCGCGCCAAGTTCGGCATGGACGTGCAGTTTGAAGGCTTGATGACCGCAATGGTTGCGCGCCCACCGGTATTCGGTGCCACTGTTAAATCTTTCGAAGGCGCTGAAGCGCTGGCGGTGCCGGGCGTACACAAAGTGGTGCAGGTACCGACGGGCGTGGCGGTGATTGCCGAGCATTACTGGGCGGCGAAACTGGGGCGTGATGCGCTGAAGGTCGATTGGGATCTGGGTCCGCATGCGGACCTGAGCAGCGAAAAACTGTTGGCGAGTTTCCGCAAACTGGCCGCCACGCAAGGCACGTCAGCCAGTCAGGCCGGTGATGCCAAGGGCAGTTTTGGCAAAGCGGCGAAGAAGATCGATGTCGAATACAGCGTGCCTTATCTGGCTCATGCGCCGATGGAACCGCTCAATTGCACGGTGAAAATCAGCGCCGAGAAATGCGAAATCTGGACCGGCACGCAGTTTCAGACGCTCGATCAAATGGTCGCCGGCAAGATCACCGGGCTGAAACCGGAGCAGGTGGAAATCCACACCGAATTCCTTGGCGGTGGTTTTGGGCGCCGGGCCAACCCGACATCAGACTTTGTCGCCGAGGCGGTGCAAGTGGCGAAAGCCGCCGCGATGCCGGTGAAAACCGTGTGGTCGCGCGAAGACGATATTCGCGGCGGGTACTACCGCTCGATGTTTCTGCATCAGGCGAAGATCGGCCTCGGTGCTGATGGCTTGCCGTCGAGCTGGCAGCACGTACTGGTAGGGCAATCGATCATGACCGGCACGCTGATGGAGGCGACGATGGTCAAAAACGGCATCGACCCGACCTCGGTCGAAGGCGTGGCCGACAGCCCTTACGTCAAAGGCCTGGCCAATCACCAGGTTGATCTGCATTCGCCGCAAACGGGCATCAATGTGTTGTGGCTGCGCTCGGTGGGCCATAGCCATACCGGTTTTGTCATGGAATCGCTGATTGATGAAATGGCCACGGCGGCGGGCAAGGATCCGGTGGAGTACCGACGCACCTTGCTCAAGGATCATCCTCGGCATTTGGGCGTGCTCAATCTGGCGGTGGAAAAGGCTAACTGGAAAGCCCCGCTGCCGGACGGCCATGCGCTGGGCGTGGCGGTGCACGAGTCATTCGGCAGTTACGTGGCGCAGGTCGCGGAGGTGTCGCAGGACAATCTGGCGATTCGCGTGCATCGCGTGGTCTGCGCGGTGGATTGCGGGATCGCGGTGAATCCACAGAGCATCGCCGCGCAGATGGAATCGTGCATCACCTTCGGCCTGGGCATGGCCCTGCACAGCAAACTGACGCTCAAGGATGGCGCGGTGGTGCAGTCCAACTATCACGATTATCAGGTGCTGCGGCTCAACGAGATGCCGGTGGTGGAAGTGCACATCGTGCCCAGCAGCGACAAACCCGGCGGCATCGGCGAGGCCGGTGTGCCGCCGACCGCGCCAGCCGTGGCCAACGCGGTGTTCGCCCTGACCGGGCAACGCCTGCGCGAGTTGCCGCTGCAACTGTCGGGGGTGTGAGATGAAACGACATCTAGTGTTGGGCACGGTGGTTCTACTGGGGCTGGGCGGTTATGCCTCGGACCTTTTTGCCGATGATCAGGAAGCGTTGAAAGCCTTCGGCACGGTGCAGAAAGTCTTCCAGAGCCCGCGTTGCCAGAACTGCCACATTCCCGGGGATTCGCCGTTGCAGTTCGACGCCGGCATTCCCCATGCGATGAACGTGGTGCGCGGCATGGACGGCAAGGGCGCGGCCGGTTTGCCTTGCGCGACCTGCCACGCGGAAAACAATCCGCCGGCCAGTTACGGCCCGCATGCGCCACCGGGGGCGCCGCACTGGAGCCTGCCGCCGGCGGCGCACAAAATGGCCTGGATCGGCCTACCGCCGGACAAGCTCTGCGCGATGATCAAGGACCGTTCGAGCAATGGCGATCGCGACTTTGCTGCGCTGATCAAGCATGTCAGCGAAGACAAATTGGTGCTGTGGGGCTGGAATCCCGGGGCAGGGCGCGCGCCGGTGCCAGTGCCGCACGATATTTTTGTCACGCAATTCAAGCTCTGGGCCGATGCGGGCGGGCCATGCCCGGTGGCGCAAATGTGAGCCATTGCCAAATTAGCGCTACGCTTGGAAGCATTGTTGCCAATGGAGTGTGCTGATGCTGGTTCCAGGAAAACCTGCGAATGAAACGGCGCGCGTTCAAGCGTTGCACGGTCTTGAGCTGCTCGATTCCGCCCCTGAAGAACGTTTCGACCGACTGACACGGTTGGCGAAACGCCTGTTCAATGTGCCGATTGCACTGGTGACGTTGGTCGACACCAATCGGCAGTGGTTCAAGTCGTGCGTGGGCCTGGATGTCAGCGAGACACCGAGGGATGTCTCGTTCTGCGGCCATGCGATTCTTAACGACGGCCTGCTGTTGGTGCCGGACGCTCGCGAGGATTTGCGCTTCCATGACAACCCGTTGGTGACGGGCGCGCCGAACATTCGTTTCTACGCCGGTTATCCGCTGACCGTGCCCAATGGCAACAAAATGGGCACGCTGTGCCTGATCGACACCAGGCCCCGCGACCTCGACGAGGAAGAGCGTGCGTTGTTGCGTGATCTGGCGGAAATGGCCGAGCAAGAGTTGGCTGCTGTGCAGATCGCGAGCATGGATGAGTTGACGTTGCTGTCCAATCGCCGTGGTTTCAAGCAACTGGCGCAGCATGCACTGGACGCCTGCGCACGGCTGGAACGGCCGGCGACCTTGCTGTTTTTCGACCTTAATGACTTCAAGCAGATCAACGATCTGTATGGGCATGCCGAGGGTGACAGTGCGCTGAAAACTTTTGCCGACGTGCTGCGCATCGCCTTCCGCGAGAGTGATGTGGTCGGGCGGCTCGGTGGCGATGAGTTCGTTGCGCTGCTGACCGGCTCCAGCCATATTGAAACGACGGCGATCATGGCGCGGCTCAAGGATATTCTCGAAGAGCGCAATGCCACGTTGCACCGGGGCTATGCGATTCGCTTTAGCGTGGGTCAGATCGAATATGACGCCAAGCGCCATGAGACCGTGGATCGGCTGCTGGCGGATGCCGATAGCGCGATGTATGTGCACAAGCAGGCCTTGAAGCGTTGTTAGCGAATGCACCGCAGATCGCTTGTAGGCGTGAGCCTGCTCGCGATAGTGTCCGGCCATCAACCTCTTCATTGCCTGACCCAGCGCTATCGCGAGCAGGCTCACTCCTACAGGGGTGTCGGGTGTTCTCAAATCCCGGTTCACCACAAATCCATGTGGGAGCGAGCCTGCTCGCGAAGGCGTCCGGTCAGGCAACATCTCCGTTGAACGTGCTGGCCTCTTCGTGAGCAAGCTCACTCCCACGGGTCCTTCGGTGTTCAAAACATCCCGGTTCACCACAAATCCATGTGGGAGCGAGCCTGCTCGCGAAGGCGCTGGATCAGGCCATGATCAGTTGACTGAATGGACGCTTTCGCGAGCAAGCTCGCTCCCACAGGTCCTTCGGAGTTCAAAACATCCCGGTTCACCACAAATCCATGTGGGAGCGAGCTTGCTCGCGAAGGCGTCCGGTCAGGCAACATCTCCGTTGAACGTGCTGGCCTCTTCGTGAGCAAGCTCACTCCCACGGGTCCTTCGGTGTTCAAAACATCCCGGTTCACCACAAATCCATGTGGGAGCGAGCCTGCTCGCGAAGGCGTCCGGTCAGGCAACATCTCCGTTGAACGTGCTGGCCTCTTCGTGAGCAAGCTCACTCCCACGGGTCCTTCGGTGTTCAAAACATCCCGGTTCACCACAAATCCATGTGGGAGCGAGCCTGCTCGCGAAGGCGTCCGGTCAGGCAACATCTCCGTTGAACGTGCTGGCCTCTTCGTGAGCAAGCTCACTCCCACGGGTCCTTCGGTGTTCAAAACATCCCGGTTCACCACAAATCCATGTGGGAGCGAGCTTGCTCGCGAAGGCGGAGTGTCAGGCAACATCTCCGTTGAACGTGCTGGCCTCTTCGTGAGCAAGCTCACTCCCACGGGTCCTTCGGTGTTCAAAACATCCCGGTTCACCACAAATCCATGTGGGAGCGAGCTTGCTCGCGAAGGCGTCCGGTCAGGCAACATCTCCGTTGAACGTGCTGGCCTCTTCGTGAGCAAGCTCACTCCCACGGGTCCTTCGGTGTTCAAAACATCCCGGTTCACCACAAATCCATGTGGGGAGCGAGCCTGCTCGCGAAGGCGCTGGATCAGGCCATGATCAGTTGACTGAATGGACGCCTTCGCGAGCAAGCTCACTCCCACAGGGGGCAGTGTTGCAGGCATAAAAAAACCCGCCAGATCGGCGGGTTTTTTTATTGGCTAGGCGAAGATCACTCTTCGATGTTGCCCATGGCGGTGGTGTTGAAGCCGCCGTCGACGTACATGATTTCGCCGCTGATGCCCGACGCCAGGTCGGAGCACAGGAAGGCGCCGGCGTTGCCGACTTCGTCGATGGTGACGTTGCGACGCAGTGGGGTTTGCGCTTCGTTGGCGGCCAGCATCTTGCGGAAGTTCTTGATGCCCGAGGCTGCCAGGGTACGGATCGGGCCAGCCGATACGCAGTTGACGCGGGTGCCGTCCGGGCCCAGGGAGCCGGCCAGGTAACGTACGCCAGCTTCCAGCGAAGCCTTGGCCATGCCCATCACGTTGTAGTTCGGCATGGTGCGCTCGGCGCCCAGGTACGACAGGGTCAGCAGGCTGCCGTTGCGGCCTTTCATCATTTCGCGGCCGGCTTTGGCCAGGGCCACGAAGCTGTAGGCGCTGATGTCGTGCGCGATGCGGAAACCGTCACGGGTGGTGGCTTCGGTGAAGTCGCCGTCCAGTTGGTCGCCCGGAGCGAAACCAACGGAGTGAACGATGCAGTCCAGGCCGTCCCACTTCTTGCTCAGTGCTTCGAAGACCTTGGCGATTTCTTCATCGCTGGCCACGTCGCACGGGAAGCACAGCTCAGGGCTCGAACCCCAGCCTTGGGCGAATTCTTCAACACGACCTTTCAGTTTGTCGTTCTGATAAGTGAAGGCAAGCTCAGCGCCCTCGCGATGCATGGCGGCAGCGATGCCGGATGCGATGGACAGCTTGCTGGCGACACCGACGATCAGTACGCGCTTACCGGCGAGAAAACCCATGTGTTGCTCCTCTTTCAGGTTATTGCGCAGTGGCTGGTGCCAAAAAAGCGGCTTCCAGCAACTGCTGTGTATACGGATGTTGGGGGGCGGCAAAAATACTTTGCGCGTCTCCCTGTTCGACCACTTGGCCATGCTTGACCACCATCAGCTGGTGGCTCAGCGCTTTGACGACAGCCAAATCATGGCTGATAAACAAATACGTCAGGTTGTACTTGGCTTGCAGTGAACGCAACAGCTCCACCACTTGCCGCTGCACCGTGCGGTCGAGTGCCGACGTCGGCTCGTCCAGCAGGATCAGCGCCGGTTTCAGCACCAAAGCCCGGGCAATGGCGATTCGCTGCCGTTGCCCACCGGAAAATTCGTGGGGGTAGCGGTGCCGGGTTTCCGGATCCAGACCTACCTCCTTCAATGCCGCAATAATCGCCGCCTCTTGTTCCTCAGCGGTGCCCATCTTGTGAATCCGCAGGCCTTCGCCAACGATGTCGCTGACACACATGCGCGGGCTCAGGCTGCCAAACGGGTCCTGAAACACCACCTGCATCTCCCGCCGCAACGGGCGAACCTCGTTCTGCGTCAGGCAGTCTAGCTGCTTGCCTTCAAAGCGGATCGCGCCTTTGCTGCCAATCAGCCGCAAAATCGCCAGACCCAGTGTGGATTTGCCGGAACCGCTTTCGCCGACAATCCCCAGGGTCTGACCCTGGGGCAGGCTGAAATTGATGCCATCCACTGCCTTGACGTGATCCACCGTGCGCTTGAGCAGGCCTTTCTTGATCGGGAACCAGACTTTCAGGTCCTCGACCTCAAGCAGCGGCGCGCCGATTTTATTGCTCGCCGGGCCTCCGCTGGGTTCCGCACCGAGCAATTCCCGAGTGTACGGATGCTGCGGCGAACGGAACAGCTCTGCGCACGATGCCTGTTCGACGATGCAACCGCGCTGCATGACACATACACGATGCGCAATTCTTCGCACCAGGTTCAAATCGTGACTGATCAGTAACAGCGACATGCCCAATCTGGCCTGTAATTCCTTGAGTAAATCGAGGATTTTCAGCTGAACGGTCACATCCAGCGCCGTGGTCGGTTCGTCGGCAATCAACAATTCCGGCTCGTTGGCCAGGGCCATGGCGATCATCACACGCTGGCGCTGGCCACCGGACAGCTCGTGGGGCAGAGCCTTGAGGCGCTTGTGCGGCTCGGGGATGCCGACCATCTCCAGCAGCTCCAGCGTGCGCTTGGTCGCGACTTTGCCGGTCAGGCCCTTGTGGATGCCGAGCACTTCGTTGATCTGCTTCTCGATCGAATGCAGCGGATTCAGCGAGGTCATCGGCTCCTGAAAGATCATCGCGATGCGATTACCACGAATGTGGCGAATCGTCTTCTCGCTCAGGCCCAGCAGGTTTTGCCCGGCATAGTTGATGCTGCCGGCCGGATGGCGGGCCATCGGGTAGGGCAGCAGGCGCAGGATTGAGTGCGCGGTCACCGATTTGCCCGAGCCGGATTCGCCGACCAGCGCGAGGGTTTCGCCACGCTTGATGTCGAAACTCACGCCTTCGACGACCCGGTGCACGCGCTCGCCGAAACCGAATTCGACGGCGAGGTCACGCACTTCGATCAGATTGTCCTGATTCATTTCACTTCCTCGGGTCGAAGGCATCGCGAGCGGACTCGCCGATAAACACCAGCAAACTCAACATCAACGCCAGCACGGCAAAGGCACTCATGCCCAGCCACGGCGCTTGCAGGTTGGATTTGCCCTGGGCGACCAGTTCACCCAGCGACGGACTGCCGGCCGGCAAGCCGAAACCGAGGAAGTCCAAAGCGGTGAGGGTGCCGATGGCGCCGGTGAGGATGAACGGCATAAACGTCATGGTCGAAACCATCGCGTTGGGCAGGATGTGGCGGAACATGATCGCGCCGTTCTGCATGCCCAGCGCCCGTGCGGCGCGCACGTATTCGAGGTTGCGGCCACGGAGGAACTCGGCGCGCACCACGTCGACCAGGCTCATCCACGAGAACAGCAGCATGATCCCCAGCAGCCACCAGAAATTCGGTTGGACGAAACTGGCGAGGATGATCAGCAGATACAGCACCGGCAGCCCTGACCAGATTTCCAGAAATCGCTGCCCGGCCAGATCGACCCAGCCGCCATAGAAACCCTGCAAAGCACCGGCAATCACGCCGATGATCGAACTCAGCACGGTCAACGTCAGCGCGAACAGCACCGAGATGCGGAAACCGTAGATCACCCGCGCCAGCACATCCCGACCTTGGTCGTCGGTACCGAGCAGGTTGTCCGCCGAGGGCGGCGCCGGGGCCGGGACTTTCAGGTCGTAGTTGATGCTCTGGTAGCTGTAGGGAATCGGCGCCCACAACACCCACGCATCCTTGGCCTTGAGCAATTCGCGGATGTACGGGCTCTTGTAGTTGGCTTCCAGCGGAAATTCGCCGCCGAAGGTGGTTTCCGGGTAGCGCTTGATCGCCGGGAAGTACCAGTTGTTGTCGTAATGCACCACCAGCGGCTTGTCGTTGGCGATCAGCTCGGCGCCCAGGCTCAGGCCGAACAGCACCAGAAACAGCCACAGCGACCACCAGCCACGCTTGTTGGCCTTGAACAGTTCGAAGCGGCGGCGGTTGAGAGGGGACAGGTTCATCTCAATGCTCCCGGCTTTCGAAGTCGATGCGCGGATCGACCAGGGTGTAGGTGAGGTCGCCGATCAGTTTCACCACCAGCCCCAGCAGGGTGAAGATGAACAGGGTGCCGAACACCACCGGGTAATCGCGGTTGATCGCCGCTTCGAAACTCATCAGGCCGAGGCCGTCGAGGGAGAAGATCACTTCCACCAGCAAGGATCCTGTGAAGAAGATGCCGATGAACGCCGACGGGAATCCGGCAATCACCAGCAGCATGGCGTTGCGGAACACATGGCCGTACAACACGCGATGACGCGTCAGGCCTTTGGCCTTGGCGGTGACCACGTACTGTTTGTTGATCTCATCGAGGAAGCTGTTTTTGGTCAGCAGGGTCATGGTCGCGAAGTTGCCGATCACCAGTGCGGTCACCGGCAGCGCCAGGTGCCAGAAGTAATCGAGGATCTTGCCGCCGAAGCTCAGTTCATCGAAGTTGTTTGAGGTCAGACCCCTTAGCGGGAACCAGTCGAGATAACTGCCGCCGGCAAACACCACGATCAGCAGGATCGCAAAGAGAAACGCCGGGATCGCATAGCCGACGATGATCGCCGAACTGGTCCACACGTCGAAATGGCTGCCGTGTCGCGTGGCTTTGGCGATCCCCAACGGAATCGACACCAGGTACATGATCAGCGTGCTCCACAGCCCCAGCGAGATCGACACCGGCATCTTTTCCTTGATCAGGTCGATGACCTTGGCGTCGCGGAAGAAACTGTCGCCGAAATCCAGCTGCGCGTAGTTCTTGACCATGATCCACAGACGTTCCGGGGCCGATTTGTCGAACCCGTACATGTGCTCGATTTCCTTGATCAGCGCCGGGTCCAGACCCTGCGCGCCGCGATAGGACGAGCCGGCCACCGACACCTCGGCACCGCCGCCGGCAATCCGGCTGGTGGCGCCTTCGAAGCCTTCGAGCTTGGCGATCATCTGTTCCACCGGGCCTCCGGGCGCGGCCTGGATGATCACGAAGTTGATCAGCAGAATGCCGAACAGGGTCGGGATGATCAGCAGCAGTCGCCGAAAAATATACGCCAGCATCTGATTACTCCGTGCCCACAGGGTCGGCTTGCAGTTTGGTTTCGACTTCTATTGCCGGTTTTGCGTCGGGCTTGACCCACCAGGTATTAATCCCGATGTCGTACTTGGGCGAGACTTTCGGGTGACCGATGTGGTTCCAGTACGCCACGCGCCAGGTCTTGATGTGCCAGTTCGGCACCACGTAGTAACCCCATTGCAGCACGCGATCCAGTGCGCGGGCGTGGGCCACCAGGCTTTTGCGTGAGTCGGCGTTGATCAGGTTTTCGACCAGTTGATCGACAATCGGATCCTTCAGGCCAATGGTGTTGCGGCTGCTCGGTTTGTCGGCAGCGGCGCTCATCCAGAATTCGCGCTGTTCGTTACCCGGTGAGTTGGATTGCGGGAAGCTGCCGACCATCATGTCGAAGTCCCGCGAACGCACGCGGTTGATGTACTGCGAAACGTCGACGCGGCGGATTACCAGATCGATGCCAAGGTCGCTGAGGTTGCGCTTGAATGGCAGCAGTACGCGTTCGAATTCGGTCTGCGCAAGCAGGAACTCGATCACCACCGGTTTGCCCGTGGCGTCGACCATTTTGTCGTCGACGATCTTCCAGCCGGCCTCTTGCAGCAGTTGGTAGGCCTCGCGCTGCTGCGCGCGGATCATGCCGCTGGCATCGGTCTTCGGATTCTCGAACGCTTCGCTGAACACCTGCGCCGGCAGTTTGCTGCGGAACGGCTCGAGGATCGCCCGTTGATCGGCGTCGGGCAGGCCGGTGGCGGCCATTTCCGAGTTTTCGAAATAGCTGCGGGTGCGGAAGTAGGCGCTGTTGAACAGTTGTTTGTTGGTCCACTCGAAATCGAACAGCAGACCGAGTGCCTGTCGCACCCGCACATCCTGAAACACCGGGCGACGCAGGTTGAAGACGAAGCCCTGCATGCCGGTCGGGTTGCTGTTGGCGATCTGTTCCTTGATCAAACGGCCTTCGGTAACCGCCGGGATGTTGTAGGCGTTGGCCCAGTTCTTTGCGGTCATTTCCAGCCAGTAATCGAATTGTCCAGCCTTCAGCGCTTCGAGGGCGACGGTGTTGTCGCGGTAGTAATCGGTGGTCATCGTGTCGAAGTTGTAGAAACCACGGTTGACCGGCAGGTCCTTGCCCCAGTAATCCTTGACCCGCTCGTAACGCACTGAACGTCCGGCCTTCACTTCGGCAACCTTGTAAGGGCCGCTGCCCAGCGGGATTTCCAGGTTGCCTTTGGTGAAATCGCGATCGGCCCACCAGTGTTTGGGCAGTACTGGTAACTGGCCGAGGATCAGCGGCAGTTCGCGGTTATTGGTGTGCTTGAACTTGAAGAGCACTTTCAGCGGATCTTCGGCGATCACTTCAGAAACGTCGCTGTAGTAGCCGCGAAACAGCGGTGAGCCTTCCTTGGTCAGCGTGTTGAAGCTGAACACCACGTCCTCGGCGCGTACCGGGTGGCCGTCGTGGAAGCGCGCTTCGGGGCGCAGGTAGAAACGCACCCAGCTGTTGTCCGGGGCTCTTTCGATCTGCCGGGCGATCAGGCCGTATTCGGTGAAGGGTTCGTCGAGGCTGTGTTTGGTCAGAGTGTCGTAGATCTGCCCGACGTCATCGGCCGGTACGCCTTTGCTGATAAACGGGTTGAGGCTGTCAAAGCCGCCGAAACCGGCCTGACGGAAGATGCCGCCCTTGGGCGCATCGGGGTTCACATAATCGAAATGCTTGAAATCGGCCGGGTATTTAGGCGGCTCGTTGTACAGGGTCACGGCGTGTTGCGGAGCGGCAAAAGCCAGCCCGGCGAACAGCAAACCGCTGGCCTGGACGAGCAGGGCGCGGATCGGTTTCATTGATCTTTCTCCGAAGACTTCAGCCACCACGCGCTCAGGCCCAGGGTGTAGGGCGGCGTGGTGACGAAGGCCAACCGGTTGCGGTAGGCCAGACGGTGATAATTGAGGTACCAATTGGGAATGCTGTAGTGCTGCCAGAGCAGCACGCGGTCGAGCGCCTTGCCGGCGGCGACCTGCTCGTCGCGGGTGCGCGCGGCGAGCAATTGTTCGAGCAGGTGATCCACTACCGGGTTGGCAATGCCTGCGTAATTCTTGCTGCCCTTGACCCCGACCTGACTGGAGTGGAAGTACTGCCACTGCTCAAGCCCTGGACTGAGGGTCTGGTTGAGCGTCATCGAGATCATGTCGAAATCAAATTGATCGAGGCGCTGTTTGTACTGCGCCCGATCCACGGTGCGCAGGCGCGCGTCGATGCCGATGCTGTTGAGGTTCTCGATATAGGGCTGGTAGAGGCGCTCCAGGTTCGGATTGACCAGCAACAGCTCGAACCGCAGCGGTTGGCCGTCAGCGTTTTGCAGGCGCTGACCGTTGAGCTTCCAGCCGGCTTCGGCGAGCAATGCCAATGCCTTGCGCATGGTTTCCCGGGGAATGCCGCGTCCATCGGTTTTTGGCAGGGTGAACGGCTCGGTGAACAGCTTGGCCGGCAGTTGTTCCTTGTACGGCTTGAGCATCAGCCATTCATGCCCGACCGGCAGGCCGGAGGTGGTGAACTCGCTGTTGGGGTAATAACTGGTGGTGCGTTTGTAGGCATCGCTGAACAGTGCGCGGTTGGTCCACTCGAAGTCGAACATCAGGCCCAGCGCTTCACGGGTCTTAACGTCCGAGAACGTCGCACGGCGGGTGTTCATGAACAGGCCCTGACTCTGGGTCGGGATCTGATGCGGGATCTGTGCCTTGATCACGTCGCCACGGCGTATGGCGGGGAAGTTGTAGCCGTTGGCCCAGTTCTTCGCCTGATGCTCGATGTAAATGTCGAACTCGCCAGCCTTGAACGCTTCGAAGGCCACGTCGCTGTCGCGGTAAAACTCGACTTCCATGCGATCGAAGTTGTACTTGCCGCGATTGACCGCCAAGTCCTTGCCCCAGTAATCCTTGACCCGCTCGAAGATCAACTGCCGGCCCGGCGTCACCGAAGTAATGCGATACGGGCCGCTGCCCAACGGTGGTTCGAAGGTGGTGGCCTTGAAGTCGCGGTCTTTCCAGTAATGCTGCGGCAGCACCGGCAACTCGCCGAGGCGCAGGATCAGCAGCGGATTGCCCGAGCGCTTGAGCACGAAGCGAATGCGCTGCTTGTTGAGAATGTCGACCCGCAGTACTTCCTGCAACGCGGTACGGTACAGCGGATGGCCGTCCTTGAGCAGCGTTCGATAGGAGAAAGCCACGTCATAAGCGGTGATCGGCGTGCCGTCGTGGAAACGCGCCTCGGGACGCAGGTTGAAGACGACCCAGCTGCGATCTTCGCTGTACTCCACCGATTGCGCGATCAAACCATAGCTCGACGCCGGCTCGTCACCGGACGGCGAATACTGGCCGGTGCCGACCATTAGCGGCTCGTTCAGCTCATTGATGCCGTACTGGAGGAAATTCGCGGTGGTCACCGGGCTGGTGCCTTTGAACGTGTACGGATTGACCGTATCGAAGGTGCCGAACGCCATCACCCGCAACGTACCGCCCTTGGGCGCTTGCGGGTTGACCCAGTCGAAGTGGGTAAATCTGGCCGGGTACTTGAGCGTGCCGAACTGCGCATAACCGTGACTTTCGGTAATCGTCGCGCTTGCGGTTGAGCTCAAGGCCAGGCTGATCAGGAGCAGGAGGAGGGGACGCTTCAAGTCAGATCCGATCCAGGCGGCTTGGGCTTAGTGGGCCGTACAGTAACAGCTTGTCTGGACAGGAAAAAGACGGGAGTTAATGCAGGGTTAATCGTTTGCGCGAAGAGCCCCTCACCCTAACCCTCTCCCGGGGGAGAGGGGACTGACCGAGTTGTTTCTTCGAGCTGCGCCGACCTGAACTGTCGAGCCGAACTTACGTTTTGAAAAGCCCCTCACCCTAACCCTCTCCCGGAGGGAGAGGGGACTGACTGTGGTGTCTGGGCGAATTGCATCGACGTGCGATACCGAGTCGAACTCGGATTTTGAACAGCACGGAGATCGGCTCCCTTTCCCCCTCGCCCCCGTGGGGGAGAGGGCTGGGGTGAGGGGGATCGATCTAAAGCACACCACAAAATCCGGACCAAAAAAAGCCCCTGAAATCTCAGGGGCTCTTCTGTCAGTGCGGCTGATAAACCGTGAGCATCTGCCCCGGCTTCAGTGCTTTACCCGCACCCGGATTCCAGCGCTTGAGATGCTGCATCTCAACGTTGAAGCGCTTGGCCACGACGTACAGCGTGTCGCCGCGTTTGACCTTGTACTGGGTTTGCTGCGCGCTGTCGTCCTTGCCTTTGCTCTTGCTGTTGGCCGCAATCACCGTGTTGACCCGGCCGGATTTGCGCGCCGGCGCGCGCTTGGTGGTGTCTTGCATCACCAGGGTCTGACCAACCTTGAGGTTCTTGCCGGTCAGCTTGTTCCAGCGCTGCAGATCCTTGACTTCGACCTTGTTGGCCTTGGCGATGGAACCGAGGTTGTCGCCACGCTTCACCCGATAGGCACGCTTGAGCTGCGCCACTTCCGACGGATCGGCGCCTTCGAAGACTGGTTTCAGCGAACGCGGGCTGATCAACTCTTCCGGACGCATGGTCTGCAAACTGGCCGTCAGCAATTGCGCCTTCGACGTCGGCACCAGCAAATGCTGAGGGCCGTCGATGGTGGTGCGTTGCTTGAAGGCCGGGTTGAGCTGGAACAGTTCGTCTTCGTCGATGTTGGCCACCGCAGCGACCTTGGACAGGTCCATGCGCTGGTTGATTTCGACGACCTGGAAGTACGGTTCGTTGGCGATCGGGTTGAGGTTCACGCCGTAGGCTTCCGGCGCCAGCACCACTTGCGACAGTGCCAGCAGCTTCGGCACGTAGGCCTGGGTTTCCGCCGGCAACGGCAGGTTCCAGTAGTCGGTGGGCAGGCCGAGCTTTTCGTTACGTTCGATGGCGCGGCTGACCGTGCCTTCACCGGCGTTGTACGCCGCCAGCGCCAGCAACCAGTCGCCGTTGAACATGTCGTGCAGGCGGGTCAGGTAATCCATCGCTGCGGTGGTCGAGGCGGTGATGTCGCGACGGCCATCATAGAAGCGCGTCTGACGCAGGTTGAAGTAACGCCCGGTGGACGGAATGAATTGCCACAACCCGACTGCATCGGCCCGGGAATAGGCCATCGGGTTGTAGGCGCTTTCAATCACTGGCAGCAGGGCCAGTTCCAGCGGCATGTTGCGTTCTTCGAGGCGTTCGACGATGTAGTGAATATAGAGACTGCCGCGTTCACCGGCGTTCTCGAGGAAAGAGGGATTGCTGGCGAACCACAGGCGCTGTTGCTCGATGCGCGGGTTGACGCCGAGACCTTCCTGCAGCTGAAAGCCTTGGCGCATGCGCTCCCAGATGTCCTGGGGAACCTGTGGGCTGGGCTTTTCGGACAGCCAGATCGGCTTCTGCTTGGCTCGCGCAGCAATGTTCGGCGTATGGGTCGCTTCAGTCTGCGGAGCATGGCTGGAACAGCCCGCCAGCGTGGCGGACACAGCCACCGCGATGGCCTGCGCCAGGCGGGTCAATGCGTCTGAATTGACGGACTTACGTATGGATGACGACATTGGCTGGAAGTAAGTTCCGGGCAAAAATGTCGGGCGATTCTAGAAAGCGCACCCCCTGCGGTCAACCATTCAGAATTTTTGTACCAAGTAGTGGGGGGCTTAGAACTTATCTTTCCAAGCCCGCAGAGCCGCAAATACCTCACTCGGCGCCCGGTTTTGAGCGCCTGCCCGTTCGTCCACTTTTTGTGTAACTAATGTTTCAGAGGTACGCAAGAACGGGTTTGTGAGCTTTTCCAGTGCCAGGGTCGAAGGCAGGGTCATGACGCCGTTTTGCCGCTGCTGAGTGACTTTTTCCAGACGGGCGGCGATGTCCGGATTGCCCGGCTCGACGGCAGCGGCAAACTTCAGATTGCTCAGCGTGTATTCATGGGTGCAGTAGACCAGGGTATCTTCCGGTAGAGCAGCGAGGCGGCTGAGCGAGTGGTGCATTTGCTCCGGCGTGCCCTCGAACAGGCGACCGCAACCGGCGGCGAACAGGGTGTCGCCGCAAAACAGCAGGCCGTGGTGGTAATAGGCAATGTGTCCCAAGGTGTGACCGGGCACCGCATAGACGTCGAAGTCCCAGCCGAGCACGCTGACCGTGTCGTTGTCCTCGAGCGCCACGTCGCGCCCCGGGATGCTTTCGCTGGCCGGGCCGTAGACTTTTGCGCCGCTCAGCGTTTTCAGGCGTTCGACGCCGCCGACATGATCATGATGGTGGTGGGTGATCAGGATGTCGCTCAACACCCAGCCCGGATGCGCTGCAAGCCACGCCTGCACCGGCGCGGCATCGCCCGGGTCGACCACGGCGCAGCGCTGGGTGCGGTGATCCTGTAACAACCAGATGTAGTTGTCGGTGAACGCGGGCAGGGCACTGATCTGTATCATCGTCGGAATTCGCCAAGCGGAAAACATTGGCGCATCTTAGTAGTTCCTGGCGCTTTGGAGAATGCGATGAGTGATAAAGCGTTCGCACAGGCTGATCCTGACTGGCTGGCCCTGATCGGTGCAGCCCGTGAATGGCTGTCCGGCCCGCTCGGGCAATTTCTGCTCGATGAAGAGCGGCGCATGCTCGAAGACGAGTTGGGCCGTTTCTTTGGCGGTTATCTGGTGCACTACGGGCCATCGGCCGAAACCCCGCCGTCGGCACCGCAAGTGCAGCGCAATGTGCGCCTCGGTGCACCGTTGCCCGGGGTCGAGATTGTCTGCGAGGAGCAGGCCTGGCCGCTGAGCGAGCATGCCGCCGATGTGGTGGTGATGCAGCACGGTCTGGATTTCTGCCTGTCGCCCCACGGTTTGCTGCGTGAAGCAGCGAGCAGCGTGCGTCCCGGTGGGCATTTGCTGATCATCGGCATCAACCCCTGGAGCACCTGGGGCCTGCGCCATGTGTTCGCCCACGACGCCTTGCGCCAGGCGCGCTGCATCTCGCCGTCGCGGGTCGCCGACTGGCTCAATCTGCTGGGCTTCGCGCTGGAGAAACGCCGCTTCGGGTGCTATCGTCCGCCGCTCGCGTCACCCAAGTGGCAGGCCCGTCTGGCCGGCTGGGAACGCAAGGCCGGTGACTGGCAATTGTCGGGTGGCGGCTTCTATTTACTGGTCGCGCGCAAGATTGTGGTCGGACTGCGACCGTTGCGTCAGGAACGGCGCGAGCCGATGGGCAAGCTGATTCCGCTGCCGATGGCCAAGGTCAACCGCCGCCGCATCGAACCGTAAAACTTTCTTTTATTTGTGGCCGGGTGTGTCCCGGCCTCGGTCATTGTCGATCCGTGATCGGCAAGACACGCATTTTTCTGGATAGATTGGCATGAGCGAAAGCGTTGAAAGCGTCGACACCGTAGAGCTGTTCACTGACGGCGCCTGCAAAGGCAACCCCGGCCCCGGCGGCTGGGGCGCCTTGCTGGTGTGCAAGGGCGTCGAAAAGGAACTGTGGGGTGGCGAAACCAACACCACCAACAACCGCATGGAACTGCTCGGCGCGATCCGTGGCCTCGAAGCCTTGAAGCGCCCCTGTGAAGTGCTGCTGGTGACCGACTCGCAATACGTGATGAAGGGCATCAACGAGTGGATGGCCCAACTGGAAGAAGCGCGGTTGGAAAACCGCCGCGAAAGAGCCGGTAAAGAACGCTGATCTTTGGAAGGAGCTGGATGAGCAGGTCAACCGCCACAAGGTCACCTGGAAATGGGTGCGTGGGCATATTGGCCATCACGGTAACGAGCGGGCCGACCAGTTGGCTAACCGTGGCGTTGACGAAGTGCGCGGCTACAAGCAAAGCTGATTTCGCTTCTGAACCGTGGTGCGGCCATTTACGAGCAAGCTCGCTCCCACAGGGAAATGCATTCCAGATCTGATGCCCTTCCCTGAATTGGAATGCATTCCAATGTGGGAGCGAGCTAGCTCGCGAAGCGCGCGCCACGGTCTGACTGAAACACCCCGCCGAGCGTGTTAACATCCGCGCTTTTTGCAAGATCGCCCCGTTGAGAGCTGAACACTGATGGCCACCAGATCCGTTGTACTCGATACCGAAACCACCGGCATGCCGGTGACCGATGGTCACCGGATCATTGAAATCGGTTGTGTCGAACTGATCGGTCGGCGCCTGACGGGCCGGCATTTTCACGTTTACCTGCAGCCGGATCGCGAGAGTGATGAAGGCGCTATCGGCGTCCACGGCATCACCAACGAGTTCCTGGTTGGCAAGCCGCGCTTTGCCGAAGTGGCCGATGAGTTCTTCGAGTTCATCAAGGGCGCGCAGCTGATCATCCACAACGCGGCGTTCGACGTTGGCTTCATCAACAACGAATTCGCCCTGATGGGTCAGCACGATCGTGCTGACATCACCCAGCACTGCTCAATCCTCGACACCCTGATGATGGCTCGGGAACGTCACCCGGGGCAGCGCAACAGCCTCGATGCGTTGTGCAAACGTTATGGCGTCGACAACTCCGGCCGTGAACTGCACGGCGCCTTGCTCGACTCGGAGATTCTCGCCGACGTCTACCTGACCATGACCGGTGGCCAGACCAGCCTGTCACTGGCCGGCAACGCTTCCGACGGCAATGGCACGGGCGAGGGCGCGGACAACTCGGCGACCGAGATTCGCCGCTTGCCGGCTGATCGTCAGCCAGCGCGGATCATTCGTGCAACCGAAGAGGAACTGGCGGCGCATCTGGTGCGGCTGGAAATTATTGCCAAGTCCGCCGGTGGCCCGGCGATGTGGACGCAGATCGCGGAAGCTGACGCCCAGGCTTGAAGATCAACGGATCGGACGATCTTTGCTTTTGGCGGCATGAAGCCAACTGGCCACCCTCGCCACATTCGCTGCAACCCTCTACCCTGAGTGCATTGGCCGATTCAATTCGGCCGCCTCAGGACACTGAGCCTCATGTACAAAGATTTGAAGTTTCCGGTGTTGATCGTTCATCGCGACATCAAGGCCGACACGGTCGCCGGTGACCGTATCCGTGGCATTGCCCAAGAGTTGGAGCAGGAAGGTTTCAGTATCGTGTCGGCCACCGACTACGCCGAAGGGCGGTTGGTCGCGTCGACCCATCATGGTCTGGCGTGCATGCTGATTGCCGCCGAGGACGCCAGCACCCACTCACATTTGTTGCAGAACATGGCCGAGCTGATCGGTCTGGCGCGGGTGCGTGCACCGGATCTGCCGATCTTTGCCCTGGGCGAGCAAGTCACCCTGGAAAATGCGCCGGCCGATGCCATGGCCGAGCTCAATCAACTGCGCGGCATTCTCTATCTGTTCGAAGACACCGTACCGTTCCTCGCCCGGCAAGTGGCCCGCGCGGCGCGCAAGTACCTCGATGGCTTGTTGCCGCCGTTTTTCAAGGCGCTGGTGCAGCACACCGCCGACTCCAATTATTCCTGGCACACCCCCGGCCATGGCGGCGGTGTGGCGTATCACAAGAGTCCGGTCGGGCAGGCGTTTCACCAGTTCTTCGGTGAAAATACCCTGCGTTCGGATTTGTCGGTGTCGGTGCCGGAGCTCGGTTCGCTGCTCGATCACACCGGGCCGCTCGCCGAAGCCGAAGCGCGCGCCGCGCGCAATTTCGGCGCCGATCACACCTTTTTCGTGATCAATGGCACCTCGACCGCCAACAAGATTGTCTGGCATTCGATGGTCGCGCGCGACGATCTGGTGCTGGTTGACCGCAATTGCCACAAGTCGGTGTTGCACGCGATCATCATGACCGGGGCGATCCCGCTGTATCTGTGCCCTGAGCGTAATGAGCTGGGGATCATCGGCCCGATCCCGCTGAGCGAATTCAGCCGCGAGTCGATTCAGGCCAAGATCGACGCCAGCCCGCTGACCAAGGGCCGCGCGCCGAAAGTCAAACTCGCCGTGGTCACCAATTCGACTTACGACGGTCTCTGTTACAACGCCGAGCTGATCAAGCAAAGTCTCGGCAACAGCGTCGAGGTGCTGCATTTCGACGAGGCCTGGTACGCCTATGCGGCGTTTCACGAATTCTTCGCCGGGCGCTACGGCATGGCCACCTCGCGCAGCGAAGACAGCCCGCTGGTATTCACCACGCATTCCACGCACAAGCTACTCGCCGCCTTCAGTCAGGCCTCGATGATTCATGTGCAGGACGGCGGTGCGCGGCAACTGGACCGTGATCGTTTCAATGAAGCGTTCATGATGCACATCTCGACTTCGCCGCAGTACAGCATCATCGCCTCGCTCGACGTTGCCTCGGCAATGATGGAAGGCCCGGCCGGGCGTTCGCTGTTGCAGGAAACCTTTGACGAAGCGCTGAGCTTCCGTCGCGCGCTGGCCAATCTGCGGCAGCACATCGCCGCTGATGACTGGTGGTTTTCGATCTGGCAGCCGCCGGGTGTCGAGGGCATCGACCGCGTGCAGACCGAAGACTGGTTATTGCAACCGGATGCCGAGTGGCATGGTTTTGGGGAGGTCAGCGACGATTACGTGTTGCTCGATCCGATCAAAGTCACGCTGGTCATGCCGGGGTTGAACGCCGGCGGCGCGCTGAGCGAGAAGGGCATCCCCGCGGCGGTGGTCAGCAAATTCCTCTGGGAGCGGGGGCTGGTGGTGGAGAAGACCGGTCTGTATTCATTTCTGGTGCTGTTCTCCATGGGCATTACCAAAGGCAAATGGAGCACGCTGCTCACCGAGTTGCTGGAATTCAAACGCAGCTACGACGCCAATGTGCGCCTCGACACCTGCCTGCCGTGTGTTGCTCAGCAAGACATCGTGCGTTATCGCGGCATGGGCCTGCGGGATTTGTGTGATCAACTGCACGCCTGTTATCGCAGCAATGCCACGGCCAAACACCTCAAGCGCATGTACACCGTGCTCCCGGAAATTGCCATGAAACCGGCGCACGCCTACGATCATCTGGTGCGTGGCGAAGTCGAGGCGGTGCCGATCGATGAGCTGGAAGGGCGCATCGCCGCGGTGATGCTGGTGCCGTATCCGCCGGGGATTCCGCTGATCATGCCCGGCGAACGCTTTACCGAGTCGACACGCTCGATCATTGATTACCTGAAATTTGCTCGCACGTTCGATAGCAGCTTCCCCGGTTTTGTCGCGGATGTGCATGGATTGCAGCACGAAGATGAAGGCAATGGGCGGCAATACACCGTCGATTGCGTCAAGGAATGAGGACTTTTCCCAGTATGCAACCGGTCATGAATCCGAAATACCCAGGGCTGTCGGTGCGCGTCGCCGATGAAGGCTTTGCGCCGTATATCTGGGGCAGCGACTTCAGTTTCGAGGTCGCCGCCTATGGCGCTGCCGTGATCGGCCAGCCTGTCGAGCAATGGCGGGTGACGCCGATCGTGCCGTACCGCAAGTGCTACGGCATCGATCCGGAAGAGTTCAGCGCCTTTCATAACGCGCCGGACAGCGCGATTTTCATGGCGTATCTGGATGATCAGCCGGTCGGCCATCTGGTGATCAGTACCAACTGGAACGGCTTCGCCCATATCGATGAGCTGGCGGTGCATGCGCCGGCGCGGCGCCATGGCGTGGCCAAGGCGTTGCTCGATGTCGCGCAGTTCTGGAGTCGCAAGAAAAAACTGCCGGGGATCATGCTCGAAACCCAGAACAACAACCTCGGCGCTTGCCGGTTGTATGAGCGTTGCGGCTACGTGATTGGCGGCGTGGACCAGTTGCGCTATCGCGGCATTGATCCGAACACCGCCGAAGTGGCGCTGTTCTGGTATCGATTGTTCGATAACCCGCTGGAAAACCCGCTCAGCTCGCCAGCATCGCCTCGGCTTGTTCCGTGATGATCGCCAGTAACGTCTGAATCGCCGATGCCGGCGCGGTGTGCTTGAACGTCAGGGCATAGAGGCTGATCGGCACCGCCGGCGACAGTGGGCAGACATCCAACCCTGCCGGACGCGCGCCCAGTGCGGTGAACGGATCGACGATGGCCAGGCCTTCGCCGGCCTCGACCATGCTGCGCATCATCTGATGGGTTTGTACGCGGGTCTGGATGCTCGGTGCCGGGCGCAACGCCTGGAGTTTGTTTTCCAGCGCCGGGCTCAGCGGGTCCTGGCCTTCGAGGCCGACCATGGCCTGGCCAGCGAGATCCTGCAGGGAAATGTATTTCTGTTTCGGTTGCAGCCAGCCATGGGGGGCGAGCAGTTGCAGCTTGCCCTGGGCCAATGGCCGGCAATCAATGTCGGGGTGTTCGGGATCGTGCAGGCTCAAGCCGAGATCGCTTTCACGTAACAACAGGCTGCGGACGATATCGCGGGTTGGCGCGCTGAGCAGGCTGCACGGTGCATCGGGCAGGCGTCGGCGCAGGGCGGCAAGGCTTTGTGGCAGTAATTGTTGCGCCAGCGGCGGGGTGCCGATGATGCGCAAGGGTGGGGCGAGGTATTGCTTGAGGCTGCTGGCCAGGCGCTGCACCGGCTCCAGCGCTTCATAAACGTGGGCGATTTCGACCTGCAATGCCCGCGCCTCGGGCGTCGATTGCAGGCGCCCGCGCACGCTGGCAAACAGCATGAACCCCAACTGACTCTCGGCTTCGCGCAAACGCTCTTCGACCTCGGCCACCGGCAACTGCAACCATTCGGCGGCGGTGCCCAGGTGACCGGTCTGCAAGAGCGCCTGAATCACTTCGATATGACGTAAACGCATGCGTGAAGTCCATGTTCAGCAGGTGGGGTCAGTGGCTGAATCCTACCCCAACTCTGCGCATATGACTTCTGCTCATAACGGCCAGTTATGAAGCGACGGTGGTCTCAGGCTCTCGGGTCAGGGTGATGCCTGACTGAACCAGGAGAAACTCATTGTCGTTGACCTTGTTGACGCGATCGCCAATGGCCAGTTTGTAAATCGGCTCCGAGCCAGTGGAACCGTCTGCCGACGGGTTGGATTCCTGGAACTCATGCACGGAATAAACGCGGCCTTCCGCATCTCTTGCATGGAACTGACCGACCAGTACTGCTGCCATCTGCTTAGAACCTCTGGAGATAAAACGCTTGATTTGCGGCTTGGTAGACCGCCATCAAGGCCTGTAAGTTTTCCTACAGGAAAAAAATAATCAGCGCGCGGGAATTTCCCATTGTGTGCTGGTGGAATCGTCACCGGATCATCTATAACTAGTGGCTCCTCCCACGGACCATCGAGAGTTCTTCCATGAGCAATGTCTACAACGTCGCTGTAGTGGTCGGTAGCCTGCGCAAAGCTTCGATCAATCGCAAAGTCGCCCTGGCACTGGCGGAGCTGGCCCCGGCGAACCTCAAGCTTGAGATTGTCGAAATTGGCGATCTGCCACTGTATAACGAAGACATCGACGGCGATTCACCGCCGGCAGCCTACAGCACTTTCAGGCAAAAAGTGGGTTCTTCCGACGCGGTGCTGTTTGTCACGCCCGAGTACAACCGTTCGGTGCCGGCGCCGTTGAAGAATGCCATCGATGTTGGCTCGCGGCCTTATGGCAAGGCTGTCTGGAGTGGCAAACCGGGGGCGGTGATCAGTGTATCGCCCGGTGCGATCGGTGGTTTCGGGGCGAATCAGCATCTGCGCCAGTCGTTCGTATTCCTCAATGTGCCGTGCATGCAGCAACCGGAAGCGTATCTGGGCGGCGCGGGTTCGGCGTTTGACGAGGCGGGCAAGTTGAGCGAGTCGGTGAAACCTTTTCTGCAAAGCTTTATCAATGCCTACGGACAATTCGTAGAGCAACACAAAAAATAAGCTCACCGAAATCCCTGGCACAACAGACATCCTGTGGGAGCGAGCTTGCTCGCGAAGAGGCCATCAGCCACACATCATGGGTGACTGACAGTCCGTCTTCGCGAGCAAGCTCGCTCCCACAGGTTTTAGTGTTTAGCTCTTCTACTTAATTTAAGGCTGTTGCGGATGCTCGCTGCGTCACTGATTTTCCTGCTGACCATTACCCTTGTCATCTGGCAACCCAAAGGCCTTGGCGTCGGCTGGAGTGCGACGCTTGGCGCGGTGTTGGCGCTGATCTTCGGCGTCGTCCACCTCAGCGACATTCCGCTGGTGTGGCAGATCATCTGGAACGCCACCGGCACCTTTGTCGCGCTGATAATCATCAGCCTGTTGCTCGACGAAGCCGGGTTCTTCAACTGGGCCGCGTTGCACGTGGCGCGTTGGGGGCGAGGCAGTGGGCGCAAGCTGTTTGCCTTTATGGTGCTGCTTGGCGCATTGGTGTCGGCGTTGTTTGCCAATGACGGTGCAGCGCTGATCCTCACGCCGATCGTGATTTCGATGTTGCTGGCGCTACGGTTTTCCCCGGCGGCGACGTTGGCGTTCGTCATGGGCGCGGGTTTTATTGCCGACACGGCGAGCCTGCCGCTGGTGGTATCGAACCTGGTCAACATTGTTTCGGCAGACTTCTTCCACATCGGCTTCAACCGCTACGCAGCGGTGATGGTGCCGGTCAACTTCGTCAGCGTGGCGGCGACGCTGGGCATGCTGCTGTGGTTTTTCCGCCGCGATATTCCCTCGGCGTACGACCCTGAGCAACTCGAACATCCTGAAACCGCGATCCACGATAAAGCCACGTTCTACGCCGGTTGGGCGGTGTTGGTGATTCTGCTGATCGGCTGCTTTGCGCTGGAGCCGCTGGGCATTCCGATCAGTGCGATATCTGCCGTGTGCGCCGCGCTGTTGCTGGGCATCGCCGCCCGCGGCCACAAGATTTCCACGCGCAAGGTGATGAAAGAGGCACCGTGGCAGATCGTGATTTTCTCGTTGGGCATGTATCTGGTCGTGTATGGCCTGCGCAATGCCGGGCTGACCGGGTATCTGGCCGGTTGGCTGGATGTCTTTGCCGGTCATGGCGTTTGGGGCGCGGCAATGGGCACGGGTGTGCTGACCGCGTTGCTGTCATCGATCATGAACAATTTGCCGACGGTGTTGATTGGTTTGTTGTCGATTGATGCCAGTCAGGCCAGCGGAGTGGTCAAGGAAGCGATGATCTATGCCAACGTGATTGGCAGTGACCTGGGGCCGAAGATCACGCCGATTGGCAGCCTGGCCACGTTGTTGTGGCTGCATGTGCTGGAGCGCAAGGGGATTCATATTGGCTGGGGCTATTACTTCCGGGTCGGGATTGTGTTGACGGTGCCGGTGTTGTTGGTGACGTTGGCGGCTTTGGCTTTGCGGCTTTCACTTTAGACCGAGGTGACCCCATCGCGAGCAGGCTCACTCCTACAGGGGAATGCATTCCAAATGTGGGAGCGAGCTTGCTCGCGAAGGCGTCATATCAAACACCAACAAACTCAGGCCTGGCCCGGGACATTCGGCCAAAGATCCGACACCAGAAACAACCGCTCAGCCTCTTCCCATTCCCCCTGCGCGTTCTCGGTCAGGCGCACCATCAGCTGTGCCGGGGCCAGCGGCTCAAGATCCTCCAGCCACATGCGTAAATGCTCCATGGTCCATGTCTGGTCCGCCGGATAATGCGCCGGTGCCAGCCAAGCGTGGCGGGGCAGGGGTTGCCAGCGTCCTGCCGGACGTTGAGCGACGAATGCTGGCCAATCCTTCTGATGCAACCAACTGCCGCGCAAATGCTGCGGGTGCGCACCGCTCGGTGATTCAGCCGGCCCGGGCCACGGATACAACAGATAACCACCGAGCCACAGCTGCGCGCTGAACACCTCGATATCCAGCGCCGCCAGCACTTCGCGACTTTCCGGGCGCGCCGAGATCGGCAATTGATGCTCGGCCAGATGCGCCAGTTTGCGATCCAGCCGATCATGACAACCCGGGCCTAGCCACTGCGCGGGATCACGACCGTCGCCATTTTGCGGGCCGAGATAAAGCTTGATCGCCAGTTCCAGGTGATGCACGCCGTCGCGGTCACGCAACAGCATGTCCAGCTCGCCGAGGGTGTGGCCCTCGCGGCGGATCGGCAGGTTGGCGGCGATCAGCTCAATGCCCGGCGCATGCTCCACGGCAAACTGCCACAGCCGTTCGTAATACAGGCCCAGACGCCGCGTGCGCGCCTGCGACAGCCAATGCAACAAGCCATAACTGTCGCGGTCGAGCTGGCGCAACCAGTGCTCCAGCCGCTGCGGGTCATGCACCCAATCGCTACCCGCCAGCGGATGACGCTGCGGCCATGGCGTGGTGGCGAGCATCGGCGGGGCGAGGATCACCCACGCCAGATCCCGCACTTCCGGGTGGCGTAATTGGTGGGGCAACTGAAGCAAATCGGGAAACAGGATCATCTTGCGAGCATAGCCTGAAACATGAGCGCACCCTTGAGGCTGAAAGGATTTTGTCTAACCGGCGCTTTCGCCCATAATCGTGCTTTTCGCGTTTTCGATTGTCCGCAGAGGTCCCATGGAGCAATTTCGTAATATCGGCATCATCGGTCGCCTGGGCAGTTCCCAGGTGCTGGATACCGTCCGCCGACTGAAACGGTTTCTGCTCGATCGTCACCTGCATGTGATCCTCGAAGACACCATCGCCGAAGTCCTGCCGGGCCACGGTTTGCAAACCTCGTCGCGCAAAATGCTCGGCGAAGTCTGCGACATGGTCATCGTCGTCGGCGGTGACGGCAGCCTGCTCGGTGCCGCGCGGGCGCTGGCCAAACACAATATTCCGGTGCTGGGGATCAACCGTGGCAGCCTCGGCTTCCTCACCGACATTCGTCCGGACGAGCTGGAAGTCGAAGTCGCCAAGGTGCTCGACGGCCACTATCTGGTGGAAAACCGCTTCCTGCTGCAAGCCGAAGTGCGCCGCCACGCCGAGGCCATTGGTCAGGGCGACGCGCTCAACGATGTGGTGCTGCACCCCGGCAAATCAACGCGGATGATCGAGTTCGAGCTGTACATCGACGGTCAGTTCGTCTGCAGCCAGAAGGCCGACGGCCTGATCGTCGCGACGCCGACCGGTTCCACCGCGTATGCGCTGTCTGCCGGCGGGCCGATCATGCATCCCAAGCTCGATGCCATTGTGATTGTGCCGATGTACCCCCATATGTTGTCGAGCAGGCCAATTGTGGTCGATGGCAACAGTGAGCTGAAAATCGTCGTGTCGAAAAACATGCAGATTTACCCGCAAGTCTCCTGCGATGGGCAGAACCACTTCACCTGCGCGCCGGGCGACACCATCACCGTCAGCAAGAAAGCACAGAAGCTGCGGCTGATTCATCCGCTCGACCACAACTACTACGAAGTCTGCCGCACCAAGCTCGGCTGGGGCAGCAAGTTGGGTGGTGGAGGCGACTGATGCTCGATCCCGCGCGCAGTTATGACCTGATTGGTGACGTGCACGGATGCGCCCTGACCCTTGAACACTTGCTGGACCGTCTCGGTTATCACAAGCAGGGCGGGGTCTGGCGGCATCCATCGCGCATGGCCGTGTTCGTCGGCGACATCATCGACCGTGGCCCGCGCATCCGCGAGGCGCTGCACATCGTCCACGACATGGTCGAGGCCGGTCAGGCCTTGTGCATCATGGGCAACCACGAATTCAACGCATTGGGCTGGAGCACGCCGGCGCCGCCAGGCAGTGGCAAGCAGTTCGTTCGCGAACACACGCCGCGCCACGCGCGTCTGCTGCACGAAACCCTGACCCAGTTCGAAGACCATCCCGGTGACTGGCACGATTTCCAGCGCTGGTTCTATGAGTTGCCGCTGTTTGTCGACGCCGGCCGCTTCCGCGTCGTGCATGCCTGTTGGGATGCCGGCCTGATCGAGCCGTTGCGCGCGCTGTTCCCCAATGGCTGTATCGACGAACACTTCCTCCAGGCTTCGGCGGTGCCGGACAGCTTTGCCTGCACCGTGTTCGACCGTCTGTTGCGCGGCACCGACATGCGCCTGCCGGATGGTCTGACCATGACCAGCGGCGATGGTCTGGTGCGGTCGTTCTTCCGCACCAAGTTCTGGGAAGACGATCCGAAGACTTACGGCGATATCGTTTTCCAGCCTGATGCACTGCCAGATCCGGTGGCGCAGAAGCCGCTGACGTCCAGCGAAAAAAACAACCTGCTGCGCTACGGCGTCGACGAGCCACTGCTGTTCGTCGGCCATTACTGGCGCAGCGGCAAACCAGCGCCGATCCGCCCGAACCTCGCGTGCCTGGATTACAGCGCGGTGCTTTACGGCAAACTGGTCGCCTATCGTCTGGATCAGGAAACACGTCTGGATCCGCATAAATTTGTCTGGGTCGATGTCGAGCGGCCGGAGGTGCTGCAATGAGTGCGGTAGCGGTATTGCGTCTGCCGTTGGCGGTGGATTTGAGTGGTTTCGTCAAACTGCTGCAACGCATGCAGGTCCCGCATCGGGTCAGCGAAGAGGCGGGCGAGCAGGTGTTGTGGGCGCCGGCGGAAATCAGCGAAGACGTGCGCTCCTTGTACGAACGCTTCCCGGCGGGCGATCCCGAGCAAACACTGGACATCCCCGTCGCGCAGACCTTCAAGCGGCCGAGCTTCGCCGAGCAACTGAAATACGCCAAGGCCACCGGGTTCATCCTGTTGTTGTGCCTGATCGTTGGCGGGCTGACCTACCTTGGTGAAAACCTGCAAACCCTGCGCTGGCTGACCTTCCTCGATTTTCAAGTTGTAGGCGAGTACATCCATTTCACGCCATTGGCCGACAGCCTGGCGGCAGGGCAGTGGTGGCGTCTGGTCACGCCGATGCTGATCCACTTCGGCATCCTCCATCTGGCCATGAACGGCATGTGGTATTGGGAGCTGGGCCGGCGTATCGAGTCGCGTCAGGGCAGTATCAACCTGATCGGCCTGACGCTGCTGTTCAGCCTGGTGTCCAACTACGCGCAATTTGCCTGGAGCGGCGCGACGTTGTTCGGCGGTCTGTCCGGCGTGCTGTACGGTTTGCTTGGACATTGCTGGATCTTCCAGCTGCTGGCGCCGAACCCGGCCTATCGCCTGCCGCGTGGCGTGCTGGTGATGATGCTGGTGTGGTTGCTGGTGTGCATGTCCGGGCTGATCTCGATGATCGGTTTCGGCGAAATCGCCAACGCCGCCCACGTCGGCGGGTTACTCATCGGATGCTTCACCGGTTTGTTGGGCGGTTTGTATAACCGCCGTAAACTGGCCGCCTGAAATTTTCAGTAGATAAAGAGCACGGAGACCCTGATGTCCTCTTTTAACGACATGATCAACAACATCACCCCGGACATCTACGAGAGCCTGAAACTGGCCGTGGAAATCGGTAAGTGGTCCGACGGTGGCAAGCTCACCGCCGAACAGCGCGAGCTGTCGTTGCAGGCGATGATCGCCTGGGAAATCCAGAACCTGCCTGAAGACCAGCGCACCGGTTACATGGGCCCGCAGGAATGTGCATCGAAGTCGATCGAAGTGCCGAACATTCTGTTCAAATCGGATGCCATCCATTGATCGAGATTGGCCGCGGTGCAATCAGCAAAATGTCGGCGCGCCTGGACGGGCCGAACGTGCAATACGCGTTTCGTCTGGATGACGTCGAGGTGCCGGTCAACCCGTTGATCGGCAGCACGGTGCGTCTGGAATACCTGGGGGCGATTCACTGCACCCATTGCGGGCGCAAGACCAAAACCAGTTTCAGTCAGGGTTACTGCTACCCGTGCATGACCAAACTGGCGCAGTGCGACCTGTGCATCATGAGCCCGGAGCGCTGCCACTATGACGCCGGCACCTGCCGCGAGCCGGAGTGGGGCGAAAAATTCTGCATGACCGACCATGTGGTTTACCTGTCCAATTCGTCGGGGATCAAGGTTGGCATCACTCGTGCTACGCAACTGCCGACTCGCTGGATCGATCAGGGCGCATGTCAGGCATTGCCGATCATGCGCGTCTCGACACGGCAGCAATCGGGCTTCGTTGAAGACCTGTTCCGCAGTCAGGTCGCGGATAAAACCAACTGGCGCGCGCTGCTCAAGGGCGATGCGGCGGCGGTCGATCTGGCGCAGGTACGTGACCAGTTATTCGAAAGCTGCGCCGAAGGCCTGCAAGGTTTGCAGGAGCGATTCGGCCTACAGGCTATTCAGACGATTGCCGATGTCGAACCTCTCGAAATCCGCTATCCGGTCGAGCAATACCCGGCCAAAATCGTCAGCTTCAACCTGGACAAGAACCCGATTGCCGAAGGCACGCTGCTGGGGATCAAGGGTCAGTACCTGATCTTCGACACCGGCGTGATCAATATTCGCAAGTACACGGCTTATCAGCTCGCCGTGCATCAATAAGGACGCCAGCATGCGCACCGAACAACCGAAGATGATTTACCTGAAGGACTATCAGGCGCCCGAGTACCTGATCGACGAAACACACCTGACCTTCGAGTTGTTCGAGGATCACAGCCTGGTCCACGCGCAGTTGGTCATGCGCCGCAATCCGGCACGTGGCCCGGGCCTGCCGCCGCTGGTGCTCGATGGCCAGCAGCTGGAGTTGCTCTCGGTAACGCTGGCGGATCAGGAACTGTCTGACGGCGACTACCAGCTCACCGAAAACCACCTGACCCTGCAGCCGACCAGCGAAAGCTTCACGGTCGACACCAGCGTGAAGATCCATCCGGAAACCAACACCGCGCTGGAAGGCCTGTACAAGTCCGGCACGATGTTCTGCACTCAGTGCGAGGCCGAAGGTTTCCGCAAGATCACCTATTACCTCGACCGCCCGGACGTGATGAGCAAGTTCACCACCACCGTGGTCGCCGAACAGCACAGCTATCCGGTGCTGCTCTCCAACGGCAACCCGATTGCCTCGGGCCCGGGCGAAGACGGCCGGCACTGGGCAACCTGGGAAGACCCGTTCATGAAACCGGCGTACCTGTTTGCGCTGGTGGCCGGTGATTTGTGGTGCGTTGAAGACAGCTTCACCACCATGACCAACCGCGATGTTGCACTGCGCATTTACGTCGAGCCGGAAAACATCGACAAGTGCCAGCACGCGATGAACAGCCTGAAGAAGTCGATGCGCTGGGACGAAGAGGTTTACGGTCGCGAGTACGATCTGGACATCTTCATGATCGTCGCCGTCAACGACTTCAACATGGGCGCGATGGAGAACAAAGGCCTCAACATCTTCAACTCCAGCGCCGTACTGGCCCGCGCCGAAACCGCGACCGACGCCGCACACCAGCGCGTTGAAGCAATCGTCGCCCACGAGTATTTCCACAACTGGTCGGGCAACCGCGTGACCTGCCGCGACTGGTTCCAGCTGTCGCTGAAAGAAGGCTTCACCGTATTCCGTGATTCCGGCTTCTCTGCCGACATGAACTCGGCCACGGTCAAGCGCATTCAGGACGTGGCTTATCTGCGCACCCACCAGTTCGCCGAAGATGCCGGCCCGATGGCTCATGCCGTGCGCCCGGACAGCTTTATCGAAATCTCCAACTTCTACACCCTGACCGTGTACGAGAAGGGTTCGGAAGTGGTTGGCATGATTCACACCTTGCTCGGTGCCGAAGGCTTCCGTAAGGGCAGCGATCTGTACTTCGAACGCCATGACGGTCAGGCAGTGACATGCGAGGACTTCATCAAGGCCATGGAAGATGCCAACGGCGTCGATCTGACGCAGTTCAAGCGCTGGTACAGCCAGGCCGGCACGCCGCGTCTGGCGGTGAGCGAGTCTTACGACGCTGCCGCAAAAACCTACAGCCTGACCTTCCGCCAGAGCTGCCCGGAAACCCCGGATAAAGTTGAAAAACTGCCGTTCGTGATTCCGGTCGAACTCGGCCTGCTCGACAGCCAAGGTAACGAAATTGCCTTGCGTCTGAGCGGCGAAGCGTCGGCGCAAGGCACCACCCGCGTGATCTCGGTCACCGAAGCCGAGCAGACCTTCACCTTTGTCGACATCGCTGAACAGCCACTGCCATCGCTGCTGCGCGGTTTCTCCGCACCGGTCAAGCTGAGCTTCCCGTACAACCGCGATCAGCTGATGTTCCTGATGCAGCACGACAGCGACGGCTTCAACCGCTGGGATGCCGGTCAGCAACTGTCGGTGCAAGTGCTGCAAGAACTGATTGGCCAGCAGCAGAAGGGCGAGAGCCTGAAGCTTGATCCGCGCCTGGTCTCGGCGCTGCGTACGGTGCTGTCGGATGAAACGCTGGACCAGGCCATGGTCGCCGAAATGCTCTCGTTGCCGGGTGAGGCGTACCTCACTGAAATCAGCGAAGTGGCTGACGTCGACGCGATCCATATCGCCCGAGAGTTCGCTCGTCAGCAACTGGCGGAAGGTCTGTTCGAAGCGCTGTGGCTGCGTTATCAGGCCAACCGTGATCTGTCGAAGCAAACCCCGTATGTGGCCGAAGCCGAGCACTTCGCTCGTCGTGCGCTGCAGAATATTGCGCTGTCGTACCTGATGCTCAGCGGCAAGCCGGAAGTACTTGCGGCGGCGCTGGAACAGTTCGAAACAGCCGACAATATGACCGAGCGCCTGACCGCGCTGGCGGTGTTGGTCAATTCGCCGTTCGAAGAGCAGAAAGCCTTGGCGCTGGCCAGTTTCGCCGAGCACTTCAAGGACAACCCGCTGGTGATGGATCAGTGGTTCAGCGTGCAGGCCGGCAGCACCTTGCCGGGCGGTCTGGAACGGGTGAAAGCGTTGATGCAACACCCGGCGTTCAACATCAAGAACCCGAACAAGGTGCGTGCACTGGTCGGTGCGTTTGCCGGGCAGAACCTGATCAACTTCCACGCTGCGGACGGTTCCGGTTATCGCTTCCTCGCGGATCTGGTGATCGAGCTGAATGGCTTCAACCCGCAGATCGCTTCGCGCCAACTGGCGCCGCTGACGCGCTGGCGTAAATACGACGGTGCGCGGCAGGCGCTGATGAAGGCTGAGCTGGAGCGGATTCGGGCGTCTGGGCAGTTGTCGAGTGATGTGTATGAGGTGGTGAGCAAGAGCCTGGCTTGATGGTGTGTTGGTGTCGGTGTTCCAGCTGTTGCCGGCCCTCACCCTAACCCTCTCCCAGTGGGAGAGGGGACTGACCGAGGTGAATGTTTGAGTGACACCGACCTGAAAGTCCGAGCCGAACTCAGGACTTGAAAAGCACGAAGATCGGCTCCCTTTCCCCCTCGCCCCCCTGGGGGGAGAGGGCTGGGGTGAGGGGGTAGGATTCACGCATCGCCACAAACCCCAAGCCGTACACATAAAAAAACGCCGCATTAACCAATGCGGCGTTTTTATTGACTAAAAGTTACTTCAGGTCGAAACGATCCAGGTTGGTGACCTTCGTCCACGCCGCAACAAAGTCCTTAACAAACTGCTCCTTCGCATCCGAACTGGCATACACCTCAGCCAAAGCCCGCAGTTGCGCATTCGAGCCGAATACCAGATCAACCCGCGTCGCCGTCCACTTCACGCTGCCGGTTTTACGGTCACGCCCCTCGAACTCATCCGCATCCCGTGACGTTGGCTTCCACTCCACCCCCATGTCCAGCAGGTTGGTGAAGAAGTCGTTGGTCAGCGCCTCGGTCTGCGAGGTGAACACGCCATGCCGGGTTTGCCCGACGTTGGTGTTCAACACCCGCAAACCGCCCAGCAGCACAGTCATCTCCGGTGCGGTAAGCGTCAGCAGTTGCGCCTTGTCAATCAGCAACGCCTCGGCCGAGACGGTGTATTTGCCTTTGCTGTAGTTGCGGAAGCCATCGGCAATCGGTTCAAGGAAACCGAAGGAATCAACATCGGTTTGCTCTTGGGTTGCATCCGTACGCCCCGGTGTGAACGGCACCGTGACCGAGTGGCCAGCGTTTTTCGCTGCTTGCTCGACCCCGGCATTCCCGGCCAATACGATCAGGTCTGCCAGCGAGACTTTCTTGCCAGCAGCGCCGCTGTTGAAGTCGTTCTGAATGCCCTCAAGGGTTTGCAGCACTTTGGTCAGTTGCTCAGGCTGATTGGCCTGCCAGAATTTTGCGGTGCCAGACGCAGGCGTCCACCGTTGGCGCCGCCGCGCTTGTCCGAACCACGGAAGGTCGAGGCAGCGGCCCATGCGGTCGAGACCAGTTGCGACACCGAAAGGCCTGACGCGAGGATTTTGCCTTTCAGCGCAGCCGCGTCGCTTTCGTCGATCAGCGGATGACTGACAGCGGGAATCGGATCCTGCCACAACAGTTCTTCATTCGGCAGTTCCGGTCCGAGATAGCGAGACAGCGGGCCCATGTCGCGGTGGATCAGTTTGTACCAGGCACGGGCGAAGGCATCGGCCAACTGATCCGGATTGGCGAGGAAGCGCCGGGAGATCTGCTCGTAGGCTGGATCGAAACGCAGCGCCAGGTCAGAGGTGAGCATGGTCGGCGAGAGTTTCTTGTTCGGATCATGGGCATGCGGAACGGTGCCGGCACCGGCGCCGTTTTTCGGAATCCACTGATGCGCGCCAGCGGGGCTTTTGCTCAGCTCCCACTCGAAGCCGAACAGGTTTTCCAGGTAGTTGTTGCTCCACTTCGTCGGTGTGGTGGTCCAGGTCACTTCCAGACCGCTGGTAATGGTGTCGCCACCCTTGCCGGTACCGAACGCGTTGCGCCAACCGAGGCCTTGTTCTTCGAGGCCGGCCGCTTCCGGCTCAGGCCCGACGTTATCGGCTGGGCCGGCGCCGTGGGTTTTACCGAAGGCGTGACCGCCAGCGATCAACGCGACGGTTTCTTCATCGTTCATGGCCATACGGCCGAAGGTTTCGCGAATGTCGTGGGCTGAAGCGACGGGGTCTGGATTGCCTTCCGGACCTTCGGGGTTCACGTAGATCAGGCCCATTTGCACGGCGGCGAGCGGGTTTTCCAGATTGCGTTCGCCCTGATCGGTGCGGCTCTCTTCTTTGCCATGCAAATCCGGTTCGGCGACCAGCGTACCGTCACCGGGTTCCTGCATGGCGGACTTGTCCTTGCCGTAACGGCTGTCGCCGCCCAGCCATTCGTGCTCCGAACCCCAGTAAACGTCTTCGTCCGGCTCCCACACATCGGGGCGGCCACCGGAGAATCCGAAGGTTTTGAAACCCATGGATTCCAGCGCGACGTTCCCAGTGAGAACGATCAGGTCAGCCCAGGAAATATTGCGGCCATATTTCTGCTTGATCGGCCACAGCAGGCGCCGGGCCTTGTCGAGGCTGACGTTGTCCGGCCAGCTGTTCAGTGGAGCGAAGCGCTGTTGCCCGGAGCCGGCGCCACCACGGCCATCGGCGGTGCGATAAGTGCCGGCGCTGTGCCAGGCCATGCGGATGAAGAGGGGGCCGTAGTGGCCAAAGTCGGCTGGCCACCAGTCCTGAGAGTCGGTCATCAGCGCATTGAGATCTTGTTTCAGCGCCTGGAAGTCCAGGCTTTTGAAGGCTTTGGCGTAGTCGAAATCCTTGCCCAACGGATCGGACTTTGGCGAATGCTGACTGAGGATTTTGAGGTTGAGTTGATTCGGCCACCAGTCACGGTTCGTCGTACCACCACCGGCGGCGTGGTTGAACGGGCATTTCGATTCGTTTGCCATGTTCGGGTCCTTATCAGGTCTGCTACGGCCGGCTCGTGCCGACTTCGGACTAGTAAGGCTAGACCCGACTGGGGAAGTCAGCTAATAGGCCGACTATTGGACGTTGATAGTCAGAACCTTTTACTGCGCGCTCGCCCCTATATGACCTTGATCAGGTGGATTGGGCCGTGTCGTCCTCCGGCACGTCGTCAAGGATGTCCTCTTGCCCTGGCAACTCGGTAATCACACTGAAATCCGTCACCTCAACCGCGCCCAAGCCATACCCCAGCAAATGGAAAGAAAACGCTTTGCGCTCTTGCGGGTTGTCGAAGCTGAAGTTCATTTCCAGTGGCTGCTCGGCAGTTGCCACCATCTCCTGCGGCAGGCCAATCTGCACGTCCTGTTCAAACTCTTTGGCCTTGAGCTGAATGTACGCCGCTTGTTGCGGATCGACTGAGCGCACGGTCAGGCGCACGCGGGTGTGCGAGCCTTTGGGCATTTCCAGGTACTGCGCGCCGATCAGGTTGTCGGCCCAGTCATCCTTGATTTGCGCTTGCAGCGGGATGACGTTGGTGCTGCCGAACTGATAGCGATGATTGAGCGGCGTGCGCAGCAGCGACAGGTCGAGAGCGTTGGCGCGGGCGGCGATCTGCCGGGCCGGGTGACCGCTGTAGTTGCCTTTGTACGTGGCGCTTTCAGCGATGAACCCGGCGCTTTCGTAATAGCGGCAGCGGCGCGGCATGTCGCACTCGGAAAAAATCCCCTGACCGTTGTGATAGCGCAGCTTGCCGTTGGTGAACGACATGATTTCGCGGCCGCTGTCGTAGTCGCGAAACAGCGAGCGGCCGCTCAGCGCGGAAGGCACCGGCAGGTCGAAGTAGTCGAGGATGGAAGTGCTCAGATCGACGTGGCCATACACGCCTTTGTTGAGCCGTGGCAGTTGTTCATGCTCCGGCGCCAGGGTCAGGTTGAAGCCCCATGAAGAGGCCAGGCGCACGCCGTCAATGCCATGGGATTCGTCCGAAGTGATCACCACCAGCGTATCTTTCAGGACGCCCTGGCGTTCGAGGCCACTAAGGAATTGCTCCAGCGCATCGTCGAGATAACCGACGGCCGCCTGTTTCGGCGTTTCGTAGCGCTCCAGGTATTCCTCGGGCGCGGAGTAGGGCTGATGGGTGCCGACGGTCAGCAGCGTGAGCATCCATGGCTGTTTCTGCTTCTTCAGTTGGCCGACGTAGTCCAGCGCACCTTCGAAAAACGCCTTGTCATCCTTGCCCCACGGGAACTCCAGATAATTGCTGTTGCTGAACCATTCCAGACCGTGCGTCGCATCGAAACCAATGTGCGGCATGATCTTGTCTTTGGCCATGAAGCGCAGCCCGGCACCTTGCAGATAGTGCGTGCTGAAGCCGTGTTCACGCAGTTGCGCCGGCAGGCAGGCCTGATTGCGCTCGTTGAGGGTGAGCATTTCCACGCCTTTGGGCGTGCCGTTGTTGAGTTTGTCGTAATCGCCGCAGAGCATCGCGTACAGACCGCGAATGGTCTGGTGCGTATGCAGCACGTAGTCCGGGGTGTTCATGCCGCGCTCGGCCCAGCGGCTGAGGTTGGGCATCAGGTCTTCCTGATAATGGCTGCCGATCGCCTCGCGGTTGGCGCGGATGTAAGCCCCGGGAATGCCTTCCAGCGCGATGATCAGCACGTTGCGTGCTTGCCCCGGCGCGGCCAGCAGTTTCTGCCCGTTGAGGTCGACGTCGGTGAGCCCGGCCATGGCCGGCGCGGGTTCTTCGACATCGCCGTCCAGCCATTCCTCGGCCTGGATCTGCAGATCGGCGACCTCGCTGGCCAGCAATTGGTGCGGCAGGTTGTACTGACGCCACGGATCCGCTTCGTTCGGCCACAGGTTCTGCGCGCCCCAGTGGGCGGCGAACAATACCAGCGGCGCGCTCCAGGCTGCGCGGGGCAGGGGCGGACGTGGCAGGTTGCGGTTGGCAAACCGGGTCAGCAGCCAGAAAAGCAGGGCCAGTAGCAAAGTGATGCCCAGCGCAGGATGGGCCAGGCCGCCACCAGTGGAGTTTTCCACGAACTGCGGATCGATCAGGTAATGAATGTCCGAAGGCGTCGGCAGCCGACCCACCGCGCTGACCAGTTCAGCGGTCGCCACCGCCAGCAATACCCAGAACAGCAACACCGGTAAGGCCAGCCACCACGCCCGGCGATGCAGCAACACCACCAACAGGCTGCCAATGGCCAGATCCGACAAATAGCCCAGCGGTGCCGACCAACCCAGCGCCGCACGCAGGCACAGCGGTACCACCAGCACCAGAACAATCAGGGAAAAGAGGCGGGCATGCGGCTGCCGCAACCGGTTAAAAAGAGCGCTCACAAAAAAAGACCTTCCAGCCATTAAATCGTCATAAAAGTGTGCGCGATGATACCAAGGGTGGACTGTCTGATCGCCCTTTTAAACCCTCAACTGATGTGCTGGTGCGGTGGCCCCTGAAGGTGATGGAGTGTCTGCAGGCCTGACCGGCCTTCGCGTGGCACAGCAATCGACGATATTGAGGCTGGTGGATTTATTGTTTCAGGCTGTTTAACCCGTCGAGCCGCCACCGGATTCCAATGTAGGAGTTGCGGCACGCTGCGATCTTTTGATCTTGTTATCGAAACCCGGAATCAAAAGATTGCAGCCTCCTTTCGCTCGACAACCCGTGCTATCGATATGCGATAAAGGTATTTAATTTCTGTTTTTTATAGCGATAAAGTCAGGCCTTTCAGCACACCACCCCCATGCTGCGAGGTTGTCATGGCCACACCGTTCAAACGTTCTGCACTGACTCTGTTGGCCGCCTCCCTGGCCGCGAGTGCGTTGTTCAGCACCGGCGCCCAGGCTGAAGGCAAGATCAGCATCGCCCAGCAATTCGGCATCGGTTACCTGATTCTCGATGTAGTGCGCGACCAGAACCTCATCGAAAAACACGGCAAGGAGCAGGGCCTCGACATCAAGGTCGACTGGAACAGCATCTCCGGGGCCACCGCGATGAACGAAGCATTACTAACCGGATCCCTCGACGTGGTGTCCGCCGGTGTGCCGCCGATGCTCACCGTGTGGGATCGCACTAAAGGCAAACAGAACGTCAAAGCCATCGCCGCGCTGGGTTCGATGCCCAACTATTTGCTGACCAACAACCCGAACATCAAGACGCTCAAGGACTTCACCGACAAGGACCGCATTGCCGTACCGGCCGCCGGTGTCGGTTTCCAGTCACGCACCTTGCAGATCGAAACCGCCAAGGAATTCGGTGACGGGCAGTACAAGAAATTCGATGACATCTCAGTCAGCCTGCCGCACCCCGATGCAACGGCCGCGCTGATCGCCGGCGGCTCTGAGATCAACTCGCACTTCTCCAGCCCGCCGTTCCAGTACCAGGCCCTGCAGAATCCCAACGTGCACAAAGTGTTGAGTTCCTACGACGTGCTCGGCGGCCAAGCGACGTTCAACGTGCTCTACACAACAGAAAAATTCCACGACGAAAACCCGAAAACCTACAAGGCGTTCTACGACGCTTTGGCTGAGGCTGAGAAAATCATCAAGGCTGACAAACCGGCGGCGGCTCAGGCTTACATCCGTGTCGAGCAGTCAAAGTTGCCGCTGGCCCTGGTCGAGCAAATCGTCAAGGACCCGGAAATCGATTTCACCGTGGTGCCACAGCGCACCTTTATCTATGCCGAGAAGTTGCAGGAACTGGGTGTGCTGAAGAACAAGGCCGACAGCTGGAAGGATTACTTCTTTGAAGAGGCGCATGGTGGGGCCGGTAGCTGAAGAACCCGGCCCGGTGCAGGGGATTTCCGGAACTCAACCGGCAGGCTCGATCAGTCGCGTAATGGGGTGATCGTGCCCCTCGACGTGCCATTTCACCCACAACCGATTGCGCCCGTCGGAACTTTTGTCTGGCTCGATGGACAGCCAGTTACGACTGGCAATCAGGCAATTTCCGTCGTGCCCAATGGCTTGCATCTCGGCAGTAAGGTCGGTGTCGATCTTTTCCCGGGTAGCGGTGATCGTTTCCAGGCTTCTGATCGTCAGCACAGGCAGAGGAGGATGGACGATGCCGGTTGAAATCAGCTGATGGATGACTTCTGCACCATTGTCGATATGCCGGGGATTGGCCGAACGAATGATGCTGGCGGCCGCTACATGCACATCCCCGGAGACAATGGTGACTTTGCATTTCGCCAACTTGGCGAAATCGAGCAATCCATTGATCAGTTGCTTGCGCTCGTTTTTGTGCGGCTGATGGCGCCAGTGGTCGCGGAAATCATCCTCCGGTCCGATCTCTCCCGGAATCCATCCGATCAGGGCCTCAAGCAGCGCAAGGTTGACGAACGATACTGGAACGCTGGATATGAACAGTAGGTGTGAAGGTTTGCTGGCCGTCAGGCTTTTGATCCAGGTAAACATCTGCGAGATGCTTTTTTGCGACATGATTTGCGTGGGCTGTTTGAGCTGGCCGTTTCTGCCTTTGATGTCGGGCGCACGTTCAGACCTGAGGTCGGGAACGACAATGGCGAGGCCACCGAGGCCTTCAAAAGCGAAGGTATGCCCTTGACGAGTAATCGCTCCCGGGCGGCTCTCGGTTTCGTCAACCTGTAATTGGTAGAGACGAAAATAATAACTGGCAATGCGGAACAGCCCCTGGTGTACGGGACTTTCATGCAGGGCCTGGGGATAGGATCCCCAACCGTCAATGATGTCGTGATCGTCCCACATCATCAGGGTCGGAACGCAACTGAGCATTTTCAGTATCTGTGGTCTAGCCCAGTATCGCGGGTAAACACTGGCGAAAAACTCGTCTGCCTGAACTTCCATTTCTTCAGTCCACAGAGTGTCATCACGATTCCAGGAGAACTGTTTGTACCATTCATTCAAGGGGCCTTGAGTCTGTAACAGTTCATCGCTGTAAATCTGATCGCCTCCCATGACCAACAGATGGTACTCGGCTTGCTTGTGGGTCTGCGCGAGATGACTCCAGCGTTCGGCATAGCGATCTGCCAGCGAATTCAGGTATTTGACGTCCGACACACCGTTGCACGAGGTGTAAGCGATGCGGGGAGCCTGATCCAGAGGCGGGACGTGAAATGAGCCCGACACATCTCCCAAGTCATAGTCGATCTTCAACTGCGTTTTACTTTGCTGGATCTGCATATCCAGTCGCCAGACGGCCATGCGCGGTTTGATCAAAGGAATCCGGGCAATCCGTTTGATCGTCGGATTGTGTGCCTGCGCGACCTGCGTAGTGGGTGCCGGTGCGTTGAGGTCTTGCACCAGCAGGGCAGATACACAGTATTTCTGATTCTGAATACCGCGAAAGCTCAAAACCGGGCCAAAGGGACTCATGTTGTCGTCCTCGCTGACAATAGAAAAACGGATGCCACGCAATGCCGTGGTGTCTCCGAGCGTAGTCCGTTTTTGCAAGTAGCGAGGACGCGAGGGGAGCGTTTCAGTTCATGCCATCATCAAAAATGCTTTCGATTGATAACTCGAACGCCCGAGCAATCTGAAAGGCCAGTGGCAGACTCGGGTCGTAGCGTTCGTTTTCTATAGCGTTAATCGTCTGACGCGACACGCTCAGGCGTTCAGCCAGATCAACCTGCGACCATTTGCGCTCGGCGCGCAATTCCTTGAGACGGTTTTTCATTGGTAGCGGCGTCGCGCAATGTGCAGGCCGACAATCCACATCAGCCCCATCACCGGCCACACACACGTCCACGGAATGTGCGGAGCACCGACGTTTTCCAGAAAACCGTAGCTGAAGGTCAGCAGTGCCGAGGCGGCGAAGGCAAAACCCAACGCCTCAAACTGGATGCGCAAATGCATCTCGTCCATGCGCCGCATGTTGCGCACGATGGCCCAGCACATCAGTCCCGCCGGAATGACCGGCGTCACTGCGACGGCCGAGCGCAGCACGATGGGGGCGTCCATCAGGTATTGCGAGGCAATCAATGAGGCTGTCAGCACCAGCATGTAGATGATTAATGCTGCGCCCAATTCGAGGTAGTACCGGTTCATTCTTCACTTCCTATGTAAAAGACCCTTTACATGGTCGCCGAAGATTTATTCGATGTAAAGCCTGCTTTCCATCACGCTGGTCGCCTCGAACACGCTGGTGTCGGAGCAGTTGCAGAGTAGGGGCACGCGTTCTGGACAGCGTAATAACCACTCAGTAGCATTCGAGCCCAACGGATTATCCCTTCGCACGTCGTCCGACGTGCAACGCTCAAGGAATCGACATGCGCGAGACCCCCAATGACCCACAACGAACCGTCGTGACCTTGGTCAACGGCGAGATTCACCATGAAACCCAGATCAGTTTCAGCTCCATGTCGCTCGTCGATGGCGAAATTCGGGTGCATCGTGCTGAAGGCAAGCAGCTAGACATTCCGGTGGCCGGGGCGGACTTCGCTTGGCGCATTGATCTGGATGGGGTGCACAGAGTACCGGTGACGCAGGCAGCGGTTGAACCGGTGGAACCGGTGCCTGCCGATGACAGTGTGAAGTTGTTCACCTCGAAAACCGTGTGGATCACCCTCGGACTGTGGTTTTTCGTCAGTCTGGTTTTCGGTTGGCTGGGGATTGTGGCGGCGGGCGGATATCTCGGTTACCAGTGGCGTGAGGTGGAAAAGCGCAAGGAACAGTTGGCCAAGGCGCCCGTAGATAAGGCGGTGCCCCGTTCCGGCTCGGGAATGTCACGGGAAAGCGTGCGCAACGCATTGGCCCGCAAGCGTTAATTCGGCACAGATCAAAAACAAAAAGGGGCGGCCTGATCATCGATCAGGCCACCCCTTTTTTATTGCCGCTCAGTCAGATCAGTGCATTTTGCTGTGATCGTGACCTTCCATGTTGGTCAGCGCACGAACCGGTGCCTTCACTTCGATGGTTTCTTTTTCGCCCTTGGCGTTTTCCACGGTCAGGGTCAGCGGCACAGTTTCGCCTTCCTTTAGCTGACCGGTCAGGCCCATCAGCATCACGTGGTAGCCGTTTGGATCAAGCTTGACGGCTTTGCCGGCCGGCAGCTCGACGAACTTCACCGGGCCCATGCTCATGACGTCGTTCTTCATGGTCATTTCGTGGATCTGCACGTCTTTGGCCGCCGGCGTCGCGACGCTGAGCAACTTGCTGTCGCTGTCGGCGGTGAGGGTCATGAACGCGCCGCTGGCGGACTGGGTCGGCACGGTGGCACGGACCCAGGCTTCGTCGACTTTGGTCTGCGCGGACACCTGGAACGCCAGGCCCAGCAGAGACAGACCGATGACAGCGCGTTTGATGTGGTTCAGAACAGGTTGCATCAGCAAACCTCCATAACAGTAAGCAAATCTTCCGTGCATTGTTCTGCCGAAAGCGAGGTGGACAGACCCAGGCGCAAGCCGCCGTTGGAGTCGTAAACGTAACTGGTGGCAGTGTGCGAGATGGTATAGGTGTCGCCGGCCGGGACTTTCTCGTAGAACACGTCGAATTCCTTGGCGGTGGCCGCGGTTTCCTCGAGTGTGCCGTACAGCGCAACGAACGTCGGGTCGAAGGCCTTCATGTAGGCGTCGAGGATTTCCGGGGTATCGCGCTCGGGATCGAGGGTGATGAAGATCACCTGCAAACGATCGCCATCGGCGCCCATCAGTTTCTTGATTTTCGCCGCGCGGGCGAGGGTGGTCGGGCAGACTGCCGGGCACTGGGTGAAGCCGAAGAAGACCATCGGCATCATGCCGCGAAAGCTCGACAGCGTCATGGTTTCGCCATCGGTGTTCTTCAGTTTGAAGGTGCGCCCCATGATCTTGTTACTCAGATCCTTGCCGTACTTGTACGACAGTTGGCCGCGGGTGTCGCAGCCGGCGAGCAGGCCGAGCCCGAGTACGCCCATTCCCGCAAGCACCTTGCGGCGAGTCAACAAAGCCGTCATCTAATACCGCCTTTTGCAGCCCGTCAGTCAGCAGGACTGGCGGGGGGTTAACCGTAAAAGCGGCGCATGATACCAAACTGCAGGCAGGCGCCGGCCACGGATCGCCGCACGGCAGAGGATCGCGCGACAAAAGGTGTAAGAAAAAGTGACTACAGCTTACTGCACGCTTGATTCAGCGGCGCTCCAGCCCCCGCCCAGCGCGGTGTAAAGGTTGACCTCGGCGACCAGTTGCGCGAGGCGATCGGTGATCAGGCCTTGCTGCGAACTGAACAGCGAACGCTGCGCATCGAGGAACGTCAGGCTGCTGTCGACGCCATTCTGATAACGGTTTTGCGCCAGGTTGTAGTAAGTCTGTGTGGCCGCGACCAGATCGCGCTGCGCCTGCAATTGCTGCTGATAAGTGCTGCGCGCAGCGAGGCCGTCGGCGACTTCCTGAAATGCGGTTTGAATCGATTTTTCGTATTCGGCCACCGCCACATCTTTCTGCAATTTCGAATAATCCAGGCTGGCGCGCAGGCTGCCGGCATTGAAAATCGGCAGGCTGATCTGCGGCTGAAAGGTCCAGGCGCCAGAGCCACCGCCGAACAGCCCGGACAGATCGCGGCTCGACGTCCCGGCATTCGCCGTCAGGCTGACACTGGGAAAAAACGCCGCCCGTGCCGCACCGATATTGGCGTTGGCTGCTTTCAGTTTGTACTCCGCCTGAAGGATGTCCGGACGCCGTTGCAGCAGATCCGAGGGCAGGCCGGCGGGCAGTTGCCGCACCAGCTCGCTGGCCAGTGGACGGGCGGGCAGCGACTCGGGCACCGGCGCGCCGACCAGCAAGGTCAGGCTGTTCAAGTCCTGGGCGACCTGACGCTGATAGCGCGCCAGATTGGCCCGGGAACTGTCGACGCTGGTTCTGGCCTGCGCCTGCTCCAGCGCTGACGATTTGCCGGCCTCACGGTTGCGGGTGGTCAGGTGCAGGCTCTGTTCATCGGCAGCAAGGGTGTCGCGGGTCAGCTCCAGCAACTCCTGATCGGCGCGCCAGGTCAGGTAGGCGTTGGCGACGTTGGCCACCAGACTCAACTGTGCGCTGCGCCGCGCTTCTTCAGTCGCAAGCCAGGTTTGCAGCGCTTGCTCGCTGAGGCTGCGCACGCGACCGAAGAAGTCCAGCTCATAAGCGCTGATGCCGAGGTTGACCGAGTACGTCGAATTGATCAGCGCTTTGCCTTGGGTCACGCTCGGCGGCATGCGCTGGCGCAATTCATTGGCATTGGCCGACACCGCCGGCAGCAGGTCGGCGCGCTGAATGCGGTATTGCGCCTGAAAGGCTTCGACGTTGAGTGCCGCCACGCGCAGGTCGCGGTTGTTGACCAGCGCGCTTTCGATCAGTTGTTGCAGCACCGGATCGGTGAACAGCGTGCGCCAGTCCTCAGCGCTCGTGGCGGGCTGCGTTGCTGTCGGATACTGCGCGGCGGTGGGGGACGCGGGGCGCTGATACTCGGGAATCAATGAACAACCGGCCATCAGCACCGCGATGGACAGCAGGGAAAGTCGCAACGTCAACATCGAACTGCCTCATGCATTTAGAGAGCTTTGTGCTCAGGCGCCGGCCATCCATTTCGCCAGGCCATGGCGGCCACTGACGCCGAGTTTGGCCGTGGCGCGTTTCAGGTACGTCTCGATCGAGCTGTTTTTGACCCGCAGCTTTTCCGCCATTTGCGGCACGGTGCCGCCGGTCAACAGGCCCAGGCAGACTTCTTTCTCGCGCACCGACAGGGCGATGTCGCTTAATGCCAGGCGCTCATCGAACACCTGCGCCAGCGGCGCCTGATCCAGCTCGGCCAACGGTTGGCGCGGTTGCCGGGCGAGGATTTGCCGACTGATCTGCGCGTGACGTTCGATCAGCGGCAGCAGGGTGTCGGACAGGCTCTTGAGAAACGACAGCTCCGGCAGGGAAAACACCCGTTGGGTATGCGGTCGGTAAAACGAAATCACGCAACGGCGGTTGGACGTACGCGAAACCAGATTGCATTGATGCGCACTGTGTTGCGGATGGCGCGGCTGGAGCGAGGCTTTCAGTTGAATCAGCAGCGAGTCGTTCATCTCGATCATCTTCTGCAGCAGCGGATGATCGTCGGGGCTCTCCAGCGGATCGGGCGCTGCACAGGTCTGCGTCAAACCGGCGCTGCCCAACGGCTTGATGTCGACCACACTGGCCTGACGTTCATCCAGCGTCCACTCACTGAGATCCACGCGGTTGACCGGCACCAAGGTGTCGACCAACTGGAACATGTTCGTGGCGAAGTGATCATCGCCGGTGCTGGCAATCAACTCACCCAGTTGCCAGTAGAAGTGTGGGTTTTCCATATTACGAATGCTGCCGGTCAGATTCATATCCTTCATCCTTGGTTCAGAGCCATCACTGAATCGTCTGCCGTCTCTGTAAAAGCCGCCCACGCAGTCATTTCTCCTTGAACATGATCTGGAGCGGGATTTAAGCCTATGGATTTGTCCTACGTCTGTAGGGGAAAACAGGGACACAAAGTGCCACTATTTCTGAATATTGGCGCCGGGGTTCTGACGCTGTTAAACGCCGGCGTAGCGGCGAGAGTGACTGTTCAGTCACGCTCAAGCCCCGGAAAACCTGGCGAAGGGGAATTCTGATCGGCAGCGCTCGGGTAAATGGCGGCGCTGCTATGTGGTTTTTTTCCTACAAGCTTTTCAGTATTTCCTCTCCGAACTTTTCGACAGTGCCTACGGTAAACACGCCCACAAGGTCAGACAGGGGTGTACGAGCCTGGTGGTTGTCCGGGTTTCAGGTGTCATGTCGGCGCCGGGGCCGATGCTTGAATACCGGCAAAATTTCATGAGATGGATCTTATGCAGCCTACTTCTGCCAACGTGGCGGACGATGTGTCCGTGCCTGTCGAGACATTTGCGCTGACTGCCGCCCAACGGGATATCTGGCTGGACCAACTGAGCCGCGGCGATTCGCCGCTGTACAACATTGGCGGTTACGTGGAGCTGAGCGGGCCGCTGGATCCGGCATTGCTGCAATCGGCGCTTGAGTGTCTGGTGGCAGCGAATGATGCCTTGCGCATTGTTCTGCGATCGGACGTTGGTCACGACGGGCTGCCGTTGCAAGGGTTTGCGCAGGCGCTGCCGGTGGCCATGCCGCTGTTTGATCTCAGCGGGCAAGCCGATCCACAGTCGGCGGCCCAGACGCTGGTTGAAGCACAGATGGCGCAGGCCTTTGTGTTGAGCGGGCAGGCGTTGTTCCGCTTCAGTCTGATTCGCCTCGATCGCCATCGTCACTGGCTGGCAGCCCAGGCCCATCACTTGATCATTGATGGCTGGGCGTTCGCGCTGCTGTTCAAGTCGGTGGGCGAGATCTACAGCACGTTGTGCCGTGGCGAGCATCCGCGCAGGGCGGCACCGTCCTATGTCGGCTTTATCGAAGAAGACGCGCGCTACCATCAGTCACCTCGCTATGAGCGCGATCAACGTTACTGGCTGGACAAGTACCGTAGCTTGCCCGAGCCCTTGTTGACGCCCCGTCATCGCGAATTCCTTGATGTTGAAGCAGCGCCAAGTCGCATCCACGTCGAGGCTTTTCCAGCCGTGCTGCACGAGCGCATGAAAGACACTGCGCGGCACCTCGGCGGTTCGGCCTTTCATGTATTGCTGGCGGCGCTGCACGTGTATTTCAGTCGTACCGCGCAACGTGACGAGTGGGTGGTCGGTTTGCCGATTCTCAATCGCTCCGGTGCCCGCTTCAAAAGCACCTTGGGCTTGTTCACCCAGGTCAGTGCAATGCGCATGGGCTTCGGTCGAACGTTGTCATTCGCTGGATTGATCAAGGCGATCGGCGCTGACCTGAAGCAGGATTTCCGCCATCAACGCTACCCACTGAGCGAGATGAATCGCGCGTTGGGCCTGTTACGTGAAGACCGTGCGCAACTGTTCGAGCTGTCGCTGTCCTACGAGCAGGACGACCACGACTACCGTTACGGTGAGGCGTCGGGACACTCGGTCAAGGTCTCTAATCAGCACGAGGCGACTCCGCTGGCCATTCACCTGCGCAGCAACCGTTACACCGATAAAGCCTGGCTGCATCTGGTGTACTCGCCAGCCTATTTCACGGCTGACGAGATCGCGGCGTTGACCGAGCGCTTGCTGCTGATTCTGCAGCAAGGTCTGGAATGCCCGGCGCTGGCGATCGCCGATTTCAACCTCAATAGCCCGGCAGAACTGGCCCTGTTCAATGAGTGGAACGACACCCGGGTCAGTTATCCGCAAGGCCGACTGATTCATCAGCGCTTCGAATCGCGAGTGGCCGAAGAGCCGGACGCTGTGGTCGCGACGTATCAGGGGCGAACCCTGAGTTATGCCGAGCTGAATCGGCAAGCCAATGCGTTGGCCCACCATCTGATCGGCCTCGGCGTGCTTCCTGACGATCGTGTGGCAATCGTTGCCCGCCGCGGCCTGGACACGCTGGTCGGGTTGCTGGCGATTCTCAAGGCTGGCGCTGCTTATGTGCCGATTGATCCGGCGCATCCGCCCGAGCGCCTGAGTTATCTGCTCAGCGACAGTGCGCCGGTGGCGCTGCTGACGCAAAGCGATCTGCGTGATCGTCTGCCCGCCACAACGCTGCCGGTGATCGAGCTGGATCGGCGCGAGTGGCCGCTCGACAACTTGACCGATCCCGACGTGGCGGGGTTGAACACTCGCCACCTCGCCTATGTGATTTACACCTCCGGCTCCACCGGTTTGCCCAAAGGCGTGATGGTCGAGCACCGCACGCTGGGCAATCTGGTCGACTGGCACTGTTCGGCGTTTGGACTTGGCCCCGGGCAGCACACCTCAAGCCTCGCCGGCTTCGGGTTTGACGCGATGGCCTGGGAGGTGTGGCCGGCGCTGTGTGCCGGGGCGACGGTGCATCTTGCGCCCGCGAGCGAAGGTAGCGAAGACATCGATGCGCTGCTCGCCTGGTGGCGGGCGCAGCCGCTGGACGTCAGCTTTCTGCCGACGCCGATTGCCGAATACACCTTCAGCCAACAGGCCGATCATCCGACCTTGCGCACCTTGCTGATCGGCGGCGATCGTCTGCGCCAGTTCAACCGCGCGCAGTCGTTCGCGGTGGTCAACAACTACGGCCCGACCGAGGCCACGGTGGTCGCCACGTCGGGGTTGATCACACCGGGGCAGGCGTTGCACATCGGCAAACCCGTCAGCAATGCCACGACTTATCTGCTCGATGATCAGCAGCGTCCGGTGCCGATCGGCATCATGGGCGAGTTGTATGTCGGCGGCGCCGGGGTGGCCCGGGGTTATCTGAACCGTCCGGACCTGACCGCCGAACGCTTTCTCGACGACCCGTTCAGTGCGCAGCCTGATGCGCGCATGTACCGTACCGGCGACCTCGCGCGGTGGCGTGCCGACGGCAATCTTGAGTACATCGGTCGCAACGATGACCAGGTGAAAGTTCGTGGGGTGCGTGTCGAGCTGGGCGAAATCGAAGCCGCACTCGCCAGCCATGACGCGGTGCAGGAAGCCGTGGTGCTGGTGCGCGACGGTCAATTGTTGGCATGGTTCACCGGGCGCGAAGCGCTGGACATCCAGCAACTGCATGCGCACCTGACATCGCGTTTGCCAGCCGCCATGCTGCCGGCCGCCTACATTCAATTGGCGAGTTTGCCGCTGACGGCCAACGGCAAGCTCGATCGCCAGGCGTTGCCGGCGCCGGGGCCGGACGCGTTGATCCGTCGTCAATACGAGGCGCCACAAGGTGACGTCGAAATCGCCTTGGCGCAGATCTGGGCCGAGGTCCTGCAGGTCGACCGGGTAGGGCGTCACGACCATTTCTTTGAGCTGGGCGGCCACTCCTTGTTGGCCGTGGGCCTGATCGAACGCATGCGCCAGATTGGCATGAGCAGCGATGTTCGCGTGCTGTTCAATCAACCGACACTGGCGGCGTTAGCGGCGGCAGAGGGCAGCGGCCGCGAAGTCGAGGTGCCGGCTAACCGCATTGCGCCCGATTGCACGTACATCACGCCGGACCTGTTGCCATTGGTGCAACTGGATCAGGCGATGATCGAACGTATCGTCGCGACAGTGCCGGGCGGTGCCGCCAATGTGCAGGACATCTACCCGTTGGCCCCGTTGCAGGAAGGCATTCTCTATCACCACATCACCGCTGCGCAGGGCGATCCGTATTTGCTGCAATCGCTGCTGGCGTTCGACAGCCTCGAGCGGGTCGAGGCCTTTGCCGCTGCGCTGCGTCAGGTCATGGCGCGGCACGACATCCTGCGTACGGCGGTGGTTTGGGAAGGGCTGACGTCGCCGGTTCAGGTCGTTTGGCGCGAGGCGATTTTGCCGGTGCAGGAGGTCGAATTTGATCCTGCCCGTGGCGCGATCATCGATCAGTTGCACGAGCGTTTCGACGCGCGGCGTTATCGCCTCGATGTCAGTCAGGCGCCGCTGCTGCGCCTGATGTATGCCCGTGATCCCGCGCACAATCGGGTGGTTGGCATCTTGTTGTTCCATCATTTGGCGATGGATCACATCGCGCTGGAGGCCATGCGCGAAGAAATCCACGCCAGCCTGTCCGGGAGCGCTGAACCCCTGGCGGCGCCGGTGCCATACCGCAACTATGTGGCGCAGACGCGACTGGGCGTCAGTGAGCAGGAGCATGAAGCGTTCTTCCGGCAGATGCTCGGCGACATCGATGAGCCGACCTTGCCGTTCGCTTTGCAGAACGTGCAGGGTGACGGCAGCAACATCGAAGAAGCCGAGCAGGCGCTGGCCAGCGATCTGTATCAGCGCCTGCAGCAGCAGGCACGCCTGGCGGGCGTGAGCATCGCCAGCCTGATCCACCTCGCCTGGGCGCAAGTGTTGGCGGCGACATCCGGCCAGCCAAGCGTGGTGTTCGGCGCGGTGTTGATGGGCCGCATGCAGGGTGGCGCGGGTGCCGACCGGGCGCTCGGGGTGTTCATCAACACCTTGCCGCTGCGGGTCGATGTCGGCGAGGGCGCGCGCGCAGCGCTGAAGTCCACCCATGCGCGCCTGAGCGCGTTGCTTGCCCATGAACACGCTTCGTTGGCGCTGGCCCAGCGTTGCAGCGGCGTTGCTGCGCCGGCGCCGCTGTTCAGCGCCTTGCTCAACTATCGGCACAGCGATGATGTCGGGCAAAAAACCTCCCGGCAAACCTGGCAGGGCATCGAGACCCTGGCCAACGAGGAGCGGACCAATTATCCGTTTACCCTGAGTGTCGATGACCTCGGCACAGGCTTGCGCTTGACCAGCCGAACCCTGTCGAGCATCGGTGCGCAGCGGATTTGCAGTTATGTGCAGTCAGCGCTGAGCGTGTTGGTCGAAGCGCTGGAGAACACGCCGCAGCGGCCGCTGAATAGCCTGCCGTTGTTACCGCAGGAAGAACTGCAACGGCTGCTGATCGAGTTCAACGATACGGCAGTCGACTGTCCGCTGGATCAGCCACTTCAGGCGCTGTTCGAACAACAGGTGCAGCGCAAGCCGGATGCCATCGCCGTGCAGTTCGCCGAGCAACGCCTGAGCTATCGCGAGTTGAACGAGCAGGCCAACCGCCTGGCCCATCATCTGCGCGGGCTCGGCGTGCAACCGGATTCGCGGGTCGCGATCTGCGTCGAGCGCGGGCCGGAACTGGTGATCGGTCTGTTGGGCATTCTCAAGGCCGGCGGTGCTTATGTGCCGCTCGATCCCGATTATCCGCAGCAACGGCTCAACTACATGTTGCAGGACAGCGCGCCGGTTGCGCTGCTGGTGCATGCGGCGACACGCGACCTGCTCAGCGAATCCGGCGTGCCGCTGATCGATCTCGATCTCGGTGTATGGCGGGACCAACCGCACGAGAATCTGCAGGTGCCCGGTCTCGGCGCGACGAATCTGGCTTACATGATCTACACCTCCGGCTCCACCGGCACGCCGAAAGGCGTGATGATCGAGCACCGCAGCGCCTGCAACATGGTGCATTGGGGTTCGCAGTTGTCGCCGCCGACTGAACACGGTGCGTTGCTGCAAAAGGCGCCGTACAGTTTCGACAGTTCGGTGTGGGAGATCTTCTGGCCACTGTGCTCGGGCATGCGCCTGGTCCTGGCGCGAGCCGATGGCAATCGCGATTCGGCGTATGTCACGCAAGTGATCCGTGAGCAGAACATCACCGTGGTCAAGTTTGTGCCGGCCTTGTTGCAGCAGTTCATTGAACAGGACGATGTCAGCCAGTGCACCAGCCTGACCGACGTGCTCAACGGTGGCGGCGAGTTGACCGTTGCGCTGGCCCGGCAAGTGCGCGAGCGCCTGCCGTGGGTGCGCCTGCACAACGTCTACGGGCCGACCGAAACCACGGTCGACAGCAGTGGCTGGACGCTGCAACCCGGCGAACCGGTGCCGCAGACACTGGTGCCGATCGGCAAGGCCCTGAGCAACACGCGGCTGTACGTCCTCGATGCCTTTGATCAGCCTGTGCCGTTTGGCGTCAGTGGGCATTTGCACATTGGCGGAGTGGGCGTGGCGCGGGGCTATCTGGGACTGCCGCAATTGCAGGCCGAACGTTTTATCGATAGTCCGTTTGTGGCTGGTGATCGCTTGTATCGCACCGGTGATCTGGTGCGTTATGGCGCCGATGGCAACCTCGAATTCCTCGGTCGTAACGACTTTCAGGTCAAGCTGCGCGGGGTGCGTCTTGAGCTGGGCGAGATTGAAGCGCGCCTGCTGGAACACCCGGCCATCCGCGAGGCGGTGGTGCTGGTACGCGATGAGCGACTGGTGGCTTATTACACCCTGCGCGCCGAACTGGCTGCACCGACGCTGGAAGCATTGCGAGCGCATGTGTTGGCGCAGGTGCCGGAGTTCATGGTGCCTGGCGCCTACGTGAGGCTGGCGGCGTTGCCGTTGACGCCAAACGACAAAATCGACCGCAAGGCGTTGCCGGAACCGGGGGCGGAGGCGCTGCTAAGCCGTCCTTACGAGGCCCCCGCAGGCGATGTGGAAACCGCGTTGGCGCAGATCTGGGCGCAGGTGCTCAAGGTCGAGCGGGTGGGCCGGCACGACAACTTCTTCGAGCTGGGCGGGCATTCGTTGCTGGCGGTCAGTCTGGTCGCGCGCATGCGTCTGGCCGGTCTGCATGTCGACGCGCGCACGCTGTTCAGCCGGCCGACACTGGCGGCGCTGGCGGCTCAGACCTCGCGGCAGGCCAAGCAGGTCGAGATCGCCCAGACCACCATCCCGAGCCTCAACCGCAAACGCCGGCTCTGATCGTCGGACACGAAACCTGTGGGAGCGAGCTTGCTCGCGAAAGCGCTGGCTCAGTCAATGTTGCTGGTGACTGATATACCGCCTTCGCGAGCAAGCTCGCTCCCACAGGGGACTTGCGGTGCTCGCGCCGGCGGCTTGTCCCCGCTTCCCATGTCAGACACCCACGCCCCGATGTTTTAGTTTTTCCAGGCTGCGCGCCGCCTGCATGGACTCGCTGCTGCGCGCTCATTTTTTTTCGTATTTACAGCAGGTTACCTCATGCATTTCAGCGAACTGATGGCTGCCATTTCCACCCGTGCGATCCGCCTTCAACAGGAAGATGAAGACCTGGTCATTCTGGGCAGCGACGACGCGCTGGATGACGCGTTGTGGGACAGCCTCGCGGCGCACAAGGCGCAACTGCTGGAGCTGGTCGCCGAACACGGCGGTGACTGGCTGAGCCCGGCCTTTCGCATCACCCCGGACATGCTGCCGCTGGTGGATCTGCAGCAGGATGCCCTCAACGGCATCGTCGCCACGGTGCCGGGTGGCGCCGCCAACGTGCAGGACATCTATCCGTTGTCCGCGTTGCAGGAAGGCATGCTCTATCACCACCTATCGGCCGCTGCCGGTGACCCTTACATCTCGCAGGCGCGCTTCGTATTCGACAGTCAGGAACGGCTGGACGCTTTCGCCGACGCGCTGCGCTGGGTGGTAAACCGTCACGACATCCTGCGCACCTCGTTCGTCTGGGAATACCTCGACGAAGCGCTGCAAGTGGTCTGGCGCGAGGCGCCGCTGGTGTGTGAGGAAGTCCCCGTCGACAGTGGCGCCGACGTGCTCACGCAACTGCTCGCACGCCACGACCCGCAGCACTTCCGTCTCGATATGCAGCAAGCGCCTTTGCTGCGTCTGGTGTATGCGCAGGATCCCGCGCAGGGCCGCGTGGTGGCGTTGTTGCTGTTTCATCACATGATCATGGATCACGTGGCGCTGGATGTGCTGCGCCGGGAAATTCAGGCCTGTCTGCTCGGGCAGACCGCGCAAGTGCCTGCCGCTGTGCCGTATCGCGATCACTTGGCCAGGGCACGCAATGCCGGTAACGAGCAGGCACAGGAAGCGTTTTTCCGCGACATGCTCGCGGATATCGACGAGCCGACGCTGCCCTGTGGTTTGCAGGATGTGCAGGGCGATGGCCACGCCATCGAGGAAGCCTCGCTGATGCTCGACAGCCGCTTGAGCCGGCAGTTGCGCGAGCAGGCGCGGCAGCTCGGCGTCAGCGTCGCGAGCCTGACGCATCTGGCGCTGGCGCGGGTGCTCGGGCAATTGTCCGGGCGCACGGCGGTGGTGTTCGGCACCGTGCTGCTGGGGCGGATGGACGCGGGCGAGGGCGGCGAGCAAGCGTTGGGCATGTTCATCAACACTTTGCCGCTGCGCGTTGATGTTGGCGAGCAAAGCGTGCGCGCCGGCGTGCTGGCGACCCATCGGCGCCTGACCGCGCTGCTGGCGCACGAGCAGGCTTCGCTAGCCCTGGCGCAACGCTGCAGCGCCGTTGCGGTGCCGACGCCGCTGTTCAGCGCGATCCTCAACTACCGACACAGCAGCGTTGAGGAAGTGGCGGAGGTAATCGACATTGCCCCCGGTGTGCAGGTGTTGGGTGCCCGCGAGCGCACCAACTATCCGCTGACCATCAACATCGATGACCTCGGCGCCGACTTGCGCATCACCGCGCTGGCGGATGCAGCGTTGGGGGCCGAGCGCATGGCCGCTTACCTGAACACGGCGCTGGAGAGTCTGCTCGCAGCCTTGCAAACCAGCGCCGATGTGCCGCTGCAAACGCTGCGCATCCTCCCGGCCAGCGAACGCGAACACTTGCTGTACGGCGTCAATTCGCCGCTGGCACAGTTCCCGGAAACCCTGTTGATTCATCAGCAATTCGAAACCCATGCCCAGGCCCAGCCTGAGGCCACGGCGCTGATATTCGACGGACAAACCCTCAGTTACGGCGAACTCAACCGCCGTGCCAACCAGGTTGCACATCATCTGCTGGCTCTGAACATACGTCCCGACGACCGCGTGGCAATCTGCGTCGAGCGTGGCCCGCAGATGATCATTGGCCTGCTTGGTGTGCTCAAGGCCGGCGCCGGTTACGTGCCGATCGATCCGGCCTATCCGCTCGACAGAATCAGCTTCACCTTGCAGGACAGCGCCCCGGCAGCGGTGCTGATGCAGGCGGCGACGCGCGAGCGCGTGGCCGCTCTCGAAGTGCCGCAGATCGACCTCGACAGCGCTCACCTCAAGGCCGAACTCGACAGCAATCCGCAGATCCCTGAGCTGACCCCGGCGCATCTGGCGTACGTGATCTACACCTCCGGTTCCACCGGTTTACCCAAAGGCGTGATGGTCGAGCACCGCAACGTGGCGCGGTTGTTTTCCGCCACCCACGATTGGTTCCAGTTCAACCCGCAAGACATCGGGGTGTTGTTCCATTCCTTCGCGTTCGACTTCTCGGTCTGGGAAATCTGGGCCGCGTTGGCGTTCGGCGGGCAATTGCTGCTGATCCCGCAAGCCGTCAGCCGTTCGCCGGACGACTGCTATGCATTGCTCTGCCAGACCGGCGTGACCGTACTCAACCAGACGCCGAGCGCCTTCCGCCAACTGATCGCCGCGCAGGGCCGCAGTCAGCTGCAACACTCGTTGCGGGAAGTGGTGTTCGGCGGCGAAGCGCTGGAACCGGGCTTGCTCAAGCCGTGGTATGCGCGGGTCGGCAATGCCGGCACGCGGCTGGTGAACATGTACGGCATCACCGAAACCACCGTGCACGTGACCTATCGGCCGCTGCAAGCCGCCGACGCGCAGTTGCTCGGCGTCAGCCCGATTGGCGTGCGCATTCCCGATTTGCAACTGTATGTCCTCGATGCCCAGCGCGAACCGGTTCCGGTCGGCGTGGTCGGCGAGTTGTACGTCGGCGGGGCCGGGGTGGCGCGCGGTTATCTGAATCGTGAAGCGCTGACGGCCGAGCGTTTTATCAATGATCCGTTTGGCGCAAACGCCGAGGCGCGGTTGTATAAAACCGGAGACCTTGCGCGCTGGGCTGCGGATGGCAGCCTCGAATACCTCGGTCGCAATGACGATCAAGTAAAAATTCGCGGCTTTCGCATTGAACTGGGCGAGATCGAGGCGCGGCTGAGCACTTGCGAAGGTGTGCGCGAAGCCGTGGTGATGGCCCGTGAGGACAGCCCCGGCGATCAGCGGCTGGTCGCGTACTGGCTGGCCGATGAAGGTGCGGCGCCGGATGTGGCGCAATTGCGTGATCAGCTGTTGGCGGGGTTGGCTGACTACATGGTGCCGAGCGCCTTCGTGCGCCTGGAAGCCTTCCCGCTGACCACCAACGGCAAGCTCGACCGCAAAGCCTTGCCGGCACCGGACAGCGATGCATTCGCGCGGCGCGGTTTCGAAGCGCCGGTCGGAGCGGTAGAGAATCTGATCGCTGGTCTCTGGCAGACATTGCTTGGTGTCGAGCAGGTCGGCCGCCATGACAATTTCTTCGAGCTCGGCGGTCATTCGCTGCTGGCAGTGAAGCTGATCGAACGCATGCGCCAACAGGATCTGCACTGTGATGTGCGCGTGCTGTTCGGTCAGCCGAGTGTGGCCGCGCTGGCGGCGACCTTGAGCAGCGAACGCGGCATCGTCGTTCCCGACAACCTGATCGAGCCGGGTTGTATGCGCATCACCCCGGCCATGCTGCCGCTGAGCAATCTCGATCAAGCCGCGATCGACCGTGTCGTTGCCAGCGTGCCGGGCGGCAGCGCCAATGTGCAGGATATCTATGGCCTGGCGCCTTTGCAGGCAGGGATTCTCTATCATCATCTGGCAACCAGTGCCGGTGATCCGTATGTGTTGCAGGCGCAATTTGCCTTCGACGGTCTGGCGCAGATCAAAACCTTCGTTCGCGCCTTGAACGGCGTCATCCAACGCCACGACATTCTGCGCACCGGCATCGTCTGGGAAGGGCTTGAAGAGGCGGTGCAAGTGGTTTGGCGCGAGGCGCCGCTGGCGCTGGAACGCGTCGATGCCGACGAACTCGACGGCGACGTGCTCGAGCAGATGCAGGCGCGTTTCGATCCACGCCACTATCGTCTGGACCTCAATCGCGCGCCGCTGATGCGTTTTGTCTACACCGAAGATCAGCCAAACCAGCGCTGGGTCGGCATTCTCCTGATGCACCATATCGTCCTCGACCACACCGCACTGGACGTGCTGGTCGCGGAAATGAATGACGTCATGCTTGGCCGCAGCGAGGATCTGCCGCCGCCGGTGCAATACCGCCACTTTGTCGCCCAGGCGCGGCTCGGCGTTGATGATCAGGCCCATGAGGCGTTCTTCCGCGAGATGCTTGGCGATATCGACGAGCCGAGCGTGACCTTCGGTCTGCAGGACGTGCACGGCGACGGCAGCAACATTCTCGACAGTCATTCCGAACTCGATGCCGACCTCGGTAAACGTCTGCGTGAGCAGGCGCGGCGGCTCGGTGTCAGTGTGGCCAGTCTGGTGCATCAGGCCTGGGCTCAGGTGTTGTCGCAGGTGTCCGGCCAGCAGGACGTGGTGTTCGGCACGGTATTGCTCGGGCGCATGCAGGGCGGCGAAGGCGCAGATCGGGCGTTGGGCATGTTCATCAACACCTTGCCGCTGCGCGTCAGCGTCGGGGCGGATTCGGTAGAGAGCAGCGTGCGGGGTACCCATGCGCGTCTGGCGCAATTGCTCGGCCATGAGCAAGCCTCGCTGGCGCTGGCCCAGCGTTGCAGTGGTGTTAGCGGTGCGCAGGCGCTGTTCAGCACTTTGCTCAACTACCGCCACAGCGCGCCCGAGTCGGCCGCTGTAGCGTGGGACGGCGTGCAGATTCTCAGCTCCCGCGAGCGCAGCAATTATCCGTTGGTGGTCAGCGTCGACGACCTCGGCGAAGGCTTCCGCGTGAGCGTGCAAGCTGTGCCACAGGTGGACGGCGCGCGGGTCTGCGATTTCTTGCAAACCGCGTTGCACAGTCTGGTCACGGCACTGGAGTACACGTCGCAGGCACCGTTGCAGCAACTGTCGATCGTGTCGCCGAGTGAGCGGCAGCGCGTGCTGGTCGGCTTCAACATCAGCGGTCGTGAATACCCGCCGGCGCAGACCGTGCCGCGCCTGTTCGCAGCGCAAGTGGCGGCGCACCCCGAGGCGCTGGCGGTGGTGCAGGGCGAGCAACAGTTCAGCTACCGCGAACTGAATCAGCGCGCCAATCGTCTCGCCCATCACCTGATTGGTCTCGGCGTGCAAGTCGACGACCGTGTCGCGCTGTGCCTGCGTCGCGGCCCGGACATGCTCGTTGCGCTGTTGGCGATTCTCAAGGCCGGCGCGGGTTATGTGCCGATCGATGCGGATTACCCGGCTGAACGCATCGCCTACCTGTTGCAGGACAGCGACCCGATCGCGGTGCTGGCGCAGGCGTCGACGCGTAACCTGCTTGGCGCTGTCCCCGTGATCGATCTGGACGCCACCGACTGGCAGCACTTGCCTGACACCAACCCAGCGCTGTCGAGGCTGACCCCGGCGAATCTGGCCTATGTGATCTACACCTCGGGTTCTACCGGGCAGCCGAAAGGCGTGATGGTCGAGCACCGCACCCTGGAAAACCTCGTGCACTGGCACGCCGAAGCCTTCGATCTGCATGCTGGCAGCCACACCGCCAGCGTCGCCGGTTGCGGTTTCGATGCCATGGCCTGGGAAGTCTGGCCGGCGTTGTGCGTTGGCGCGACCGTGCATCTGCCACCGTCTTCGATCAAAAACGAACATCTTGATGAACTGCTCGAATGGTGGCGCGCGCAGCCGTTGCAGGTGAGCTTTCTGCCAACCCCGGTGGCCGAATATGCCTTCAGTCGTGAATTGGGCCATCCGACCCTGCGCACGTTGCTGATCGGTGGCGACAAGTTGCGCCAGTTCCCGCGTGATCAGACATTTGCCGTGATCAATAACTATGGCCCGACCGAAGCCACGGTGGTGGCGACGTCCGGGCGCATCGAGCCCGGGCGGGTTTTGCACATAGGCCGGCCGATTGCCAATGCCAAAGTCTATTTGCTGGACCGTCAGCAACAACCAGTGCCGACCGGTGTGCAAGGCGAGTTGTATGTCGGCGGCGCCGGGGTTGCGCGCGGTTATCTGAATCGTCCGGAACTGACCTCAGCACAATTCCTTGACGACCCGTTCAGCGATGAACCGCATGCGCGGATGTACCGCACCGGCGACCTCGCGCGCTGGCTGGCGGACGGCAATATCGAATACCTGGGGCGTAACGATGATCAAGTCAAACTGCGCGGCGTGCGCATTGAACCCGGCGAAATCGAAGCGGCGCTGAGCGCTCACGCCGCGGTGCGCGAATGCGTGGTGCTGGTGCGCGACGGCCGTCTGGTCGCCTGGTTTACCGCCATCGAGTCTGTCGAGATCGGCGATTTGCACCAGCATCTGCAAGCACTCTTGCCGGACACGTTGGTGCCGGCGGCGTACGTGCGTCTGGACAGCCTGCCGCTGACCGCCCACGGCAAACTCGACCGCAAGGCCTTGCCCGAACCGGATCAGGACGCGTGGCTCAGCCGTGAATATGAAGCGCCACAAGGCCCGGTCGAAATGGCGCTGGCGCAGATCTGGGCCGACGTACTCAACATCGATCAGATCGGCCGTCACGACAATTTCTTCGAACTCGGCGGCCATTCGCTGTTGGCGGTGAGCCTGATCGAACGCATGCGTCAGGCCGGTCTGAGCGCCGATGTGCGCGTGCTGTTCAACCAGCCGAGTCTGGCCGCACTGGCGCGAGCCTTGGGCAGTGGCCGGGAAATCGCAGTGCCGGCCAATCTGATTGCGGCCGATTGCACGCACATCACCCCGGACATGCTGACCCTGACCACGCTGGATCGGGCCAGCATTGATCGTATCGTCGCGACGGTGCCGGGCGGTGCAGCGAATGTGCAGGATATCTATCCGCTGGCACCGTTGCAGGAAGGCATTCTTTATCACCACCTCAGTGCCGAACAGGGCGATCCGTACCTGCTGCAATCGCGTCTGGCCTTCGACAGCCTTGAACGTTTGCACAGCTTCGCTGAACACTTGCAGCAGGTCATCGCCCGTCACGACATTCTGCGCACCAGCGTGGTCTGGCAAGGCTTGCCGAGCCCGCAGCAAGTAGTCTGGCGGCAGGCGCAGATGGTCGTCCAGCAGGTGCTGCTGGATGCGCAGGACGGCGACATTCTCGAACAGCTGCACGCGCGTTTCGATGCCCGGCATTTCCGCCTCGACCTCAATCAAGCTCCGTTGATCCGCATGGTCTACGCCGAGGATTCGTTGAACCAGCAAGTGGTCGCCATCGTGCTGTTCCATCACTCGATTCTCGACCACACCGCCATGGACGTGATCGGCCGGGAAATGCACGCGTTGATGTTCGATCAGCTCGACACACTGACGCCGCCGATGCCTTACCGCAATTACGTGGCGCAGGCACGCTTGGGCGCCGATGCGCAGGAACATGAAGCGTTCTTCCGCGAGATGCTCGGCGACATCGACGAGCCGACTTTGCCCTTCGGTCTGCAGGATGTTCAGGGCGACGGGCGTGGCATCGAAGAAGCGCTGCAAGCGGTCGATGCCGCTCTCAATTTGCGCCTGCGTGAACAGGCGCGGCAGTTGGGCGTCAGCCCGGCGAGCCTGATGCACATGGCCTGGGCGCAAGTGTTGGGCGTCGTTTCCGGCCGTCGCGACGTGGTCTTCGGCACCGTGTTGATGGGGCGCATGCAGGGCGGTGAGGGCGCCGACCGCACGTTGGGGGTGTTTATCAACACCCTGCCGCTGCGGGTGGGTCTCACTGAAAGCGTGCGCGCCGGGGTGAAAACCACCCACGCGCGGCTGACGGCGCTGCTCGCTCATGAACACGCGTCACTGGCGCTGGCTCAACGCTGCAGCGGCATGCCGGGTTCTGCGCCGCTGTTCAGCGCCTTGCTCAACTACCGGCACAGCGCCGCCGCACAACAGCCGCGCGACGGCCAGGGGATCTGGCAAGGCGTGCGCATGCTCGGTGGCGAGGAGCGCAGCAACTATCCGCTGACCCTGTCGGTGGATGATCTGGGCGACGGTTTTGCCTTGGACGTGCTGGCGCTCGCCGAGATCGGTGCGCAGCGGATCTGCAGTTACATGCACACCGCACTGGAGCAACTGGTGCAAGCGCTGGAGCAGCAGCCCCAGACGCCACTCGATCAGCTACCGATTCTGTCGCTGCCGGAGCAGGCGCGACTGCTGGTCGATTTCAATCGGAGTGCCGTCGCGTTTCGCCGTGGCGCAACCCTTCATGCGCTGTTCGAGGCTCAGGCGGCACAACGGGCGGATGCGCTGGCGGTGGTGCAGGGCGGGCAAGCGTTGACCTATGGCCAGCTCAATCAACGCGCCAACCGCCTGGCTCACCATCTGCTCAGCCTTGGCGTGCAGCCTGACGACCGCATCGCCGTGTGCGTGCGGCGCAGCCCGCAGATGCTGGTGGCGCTGCTGGCGATCCTCAAGTCCGGCGCCGGTTATGTGCCGGTCGACCCGACCTACCCGGCGGAACGCATTGCCTACCTGCTGGAGGACAGCGCTCCATTGGCGGTTCTGGCCGAGGCCTCGACGCGTGATTTGCTCGGTGCTGCGCGCGTGATCGATCTCGATCACCTTGACTGGGCGCATCTGCCGGACCGCAATCCGCAGGTGCCGATGCTGACCCCGGCGCATCTGGCCTACGTGATCTACACCTCGGGCTCCACCGGCCAGCCGAAAGGCGTGATGGTCGAACACGCGACGCTGGAAAACCTCGTGCACTGGCACAACGGCGCCTTTGACCTGCACGCGGGCAGTCACACGTCGAGTGTCGCCGGGTTTGGTTTCGATGCCATGGCGTGGGAGGTCTGGCCAGCGCTGTGCATCGGCGCGACCGTGCATCTGCCACCGCAATCGGTGAGCAACGAGCACCTCGACGAATTGCTGGCGTGGTGGCGCGCGCAGCCGTTGCAGGTGAGTTTCCTGCCCACGCCTGTCGCCGAATACGCCTTCAGTCGTGACCTCGGCCACCCGACCTTGCGCACGCTGCTGATCGGTGGCGACAAATTGCGCCAGTTCCCGCGTCAGCAGACGTTCGCGGTGATCAACAACTACGGCCCGACCGAAGCTACGGTGGTTGCCACCTGCGGCGCGGTCGAGGCCGGGCAGGTGCTGCACATCGGTCGGCCGATGGCCAACGCGAAGATTTACCTGCTCGATGACCAGCAGCGCCCCGTACCAGTTGGCGTCGCTGGCGAGTTGTATGTCGGCGGTGCCGGCGTGGCGCGCGGTTATCTGCATCGCCCCGAGCTGACTGCCGAACGCTTCCTCGACGATCCGTTCAGCGATGAACCGCAGGCGCGCATGTACCGCACCGGCGACCTCGCACGCTGGCTGGCTGACGGCAACGTCGAATACCTGGGGCGCAACGATGATCAGGTCAAACTGCGCGGCGTGCGCATCGAATTGGGCGAAATCGAAGCGGCGTTGAGCGCTCACGAGGCTGTGCAGGATTGCGTGGTGTTGGTGCGCGACGGCCAGTTGCTGGCCTGGTTTACCGAACGCCTGAACGTCGAGATCGAAGATTTGCGCAGTCATTTGCAAGCGCAGTTGCCGCAAACCCTGGTGCCTGCCGCTTACGTGCGCCTGCCAGCACTGCCGCTGACCGCCAACGGCAAACTCGACCGCAAGGCGTTGCCAGAACCGGATCAAACGGCGTGGCTGAGCCGCGAATATGCCGCGCCACAAGGTTCGGTGGAAATCGCCTTGGCGCAGATCTGGTCGGACGTCCTCAAGGTCGAACAGATTGGCCGTCACGACAACTTCTTCGAACTGGGCGGGCATTCATTACTGGCGGTGACGCTGATCGAACGTATGCGTCAGGTCGATCTGAGCACCGACGTGCGCGTGCTGTTCAGCCAACCGACCCTGGCTGCGCTGGCGGCGGCGGTGGGCAGTGGCCGCGAGGTCGCCGTGCCGGACAATCTGATTCCTGCCAATTGCACGCACATCACTGCGGACATGCTGCCGCTGGTGCAACTGGATCAGGCCAGTATCGAGCGCATCGTCGCCACGGTGCCGGGCGGCGCGGCCAACGTGCAGGACATTTACCCGCTGGCACCGTTGCAGGAAGGGATTCTGTATCACCACCTCAGTGCGGCTCAGGGCGATCCGTACCTGCTGCAATCGTGTCTGGCGTTCGACAGCATTGAACGGTTTCAAGGGTTCGCGGCGGCGTTGCGTCAGGTCATGACGCGCCACGATATCCTGCGCACATCGATTGTCTGGCAAGGCTTGGCGGCGCCGGTGCAAGTGGTCTGGCGCCGTGCGCAGTTGCCGGTCCAAGCGGTGGCGCTTGAAGCCGCGCAGGGCGAAGCCATCGATCAACTACGTGCACGCTTCGATGCGCGGCACTGGCGTCTGGAACTTGATCAGGCACCGTTGCTGCGTTTGGTGTATGCCCTCGATCCGGACAATCAGCGTGTCGTCGCCATGCTGTTGTTCCATCACATCGCCATGGACCACACCGCGCTGGCGGTGGTCAGCGCAGAAATGCAGGCGATTTTGCACGGTGATGAGCGACTGCCTGTGTCCGCCGTGCCATACCGCAATTATGTCGCGCAGACCCGCCTCGGCGTCAGCGAACAAGAGCACGAAGCGTTCTTCCGCGAGATGCTCGGTGACATCGACGAACCGACACTGCCGTTCGGTTTGCAGGATGTGCATGGCGACGGGAATGACATCGAGGAAGTCTGCCAGCCGCTGCCCGCCGTGGTAGCGCAGCGGCTGCGCAGCCAGGCGCGCTTGCTCGGCGTCAGCGTCGCCAGTCTGTTTCATCTCGCCTGGGCGCAGGTGCTGGCGGCAACGTCGGCCCAGGAGCGCGTTGTCTTCGGCACGGTGCTGCTGGGCCGCATGCAGGGCGGCGCGGGCGCAGATCGCGGGCTGGGCATGTTCATCAACACCTTGCCATTGCGCGTGGATGTCGACGAAACCGCCGTGCGCGCCGGGGTCAAGGCGACCCATGCGCGGCTCAGTGCGCTGTTGGCTCACGAACATGCTTCGCTGGCATTGGCCCAGCGTTGCAGCGGTGTCGCGGCGCCGTCACCACTGTTCAGCGCGATGCTCAATTACCGCCATAGCGACAGCGAAGCTCAGCAAACTACCAAGCGTGATGCCTGGCAGGGCATCCAATCCCTGGCCGGCGAGGAGCGCACCAACTACCCGTTGACCCTGAACGTCGACGATCTGGGCAGCGGTTTTGAACTGACGGTGATGACCCCTTCGCGCATCGGTGCGGCACGCCTCGGCCAGTACATGGAGAACGCGCTGACTGCGCTGATTGAAGCCTTGGAGCACACACCGCAGCAAGCGTTGAATCGCCTGACGGTGTTACCGGACGAGGAGCGGCAGGCGTTGCTGTTCGGCCTCAATGCCACGGACGTCGATTACGATTTGCAGCAGACGCTGCACGGCTTGTTCGAAGCGCAGGTGCAGCGTACGCCGCAGGCTGTGGCCGTCGTTGCCGGCGAACAGGCATTGAGCTACACGCAGTTGAACGAACGCGCCAACCGCCTGGCCGGGCACTTGCTCAGTCTCGGCGTGCAAGTGGATTCGCGGGTGGCGATCTGCGTCGAACGCAGCCTGGAAATGGTCATCGGCCTGCTGGCAATCAACAAGGCCGGTGCTGGTTATGTGCCGCTCGATCCGGCCTATCCGCCGGAGCGTCTGGCCTACATGCTCGAGGACAGCGCGCCGGCCGTGGTGCTGGTGCACGGGGCTACCAGCGAGTTGCTGGGAGATATCACGGCGGCAGTGGTCGATCTTGACCAGAACAGCTGGCACTCCTTGTCCGCCGAAAATCCGCAAATCCCGACGTTGACACCACAGCACAGCGCCTACGTGATCTACACCTCCGGCTCCACCGGCCAACCGAAAGGCGTGGTCAACGAACATGCCGGGGTGGTCAACCGCTTGCTGTGGATGCAGGACGCCTATCGCCTGACCGCTGCCGATTCGGTGTTGCAGAAAACCCCATTCAGTTTTGACGTCTCGGTATGGGAGTTCTTCTGGCCGCTGATGACCGGCGCGCGCCTGGTCATGGCGCAGCCCGGCGGGCACAAGGATCCGCAGTACCTGAGCGAAGTGATCGAGCGCGAACACATCACCACGCTGCACTTTGTGCCGTCGATGCTCGATGTGTTCCTCGCCAACAGCGACACCACACGCTGCGACAGCGTGCGGCAGGTAATGTGCAGCGGCGAGGCGTTGCCGGGCCGTGTGGTGCGGCGTTTCAAACTGCAATTGCCGGGCAGCGCGTTGCATAACCTGTACGGCCCGACCGAAGCCGCCGTCGATGTCACCGCGTGGGACTGCGCGGGAACGATCGAGCAGACCCCGGACAACACGCCAATTGGCAAACCGATCGCCAACACCCGCATGTACATCCTTGATGCGCAACAGCAACCCGTGCCGCAAGGCGTGATCGGCGAGCTGTACATCGCTGGCGTGCAGGTGGCGCGCGGTTATCTGAACCGACCTGAGCTGAGTGCCGAGCGCTTCCTCGACGATCCGTTCCAGGCCAACGGGCGGATGTATCGCACTGGTGACGTCGCCCGCTATCTGGCGGACGGCAACATCGAATACCTGGGGCGTAACGACGATCAGGTGAAGATCCGTGGCTTGCGTATCGAACTGGGCGAAATTCAGGCCGGCATTGCCCGGATCGAAGCTGTGCAGGAGGCGGTGGTGGTCGCCCGCGAAGATGTGCCCGGCGACAAACGTCTGGTCGCCTATTACACCGGCGAACGCCTGGAAATCGACCTGCTGCGCAGTCACTTGCTCGAGCACTTGCCGGATTACATGGTGCCTACGGTGTTTGTGCATCTCGATAGTTTGCCGCTGAGCCCCAACGGCAAACTCGACCGCAAGGCCTTGCCGGCGCCGGATCAGCAATCGCTGAAAACCCGCGAATACGAAGCCCCGGTCGGCGACGTCGAAATCACCCTGGCACGGCTCTGGGCCGAACTGCTCAACGTCGAACGGGTAGGGCGTCACGACCATTTCTTTGAACTGGGTGGTCACTCATTACTGGCGGTCAGTCTGATCGGCCGGTTACGTCAGGAAGGCATGGAAGCCGATGTCAGGGCGTTGTTCGAACAACCGACCCTGGCCGGCTACGCCGCAATTACGGAAAGAATGGAGATCGTCCTGTGAATGTGCTCGAACTGTTGGCAACCCTGAAGACAAAAGACATTCAGTTGGCGGTGACCGATGAGCAATTGCGCGTCAACGGCAACAAACAGGCGTTGAGCGATCCGGCGCTGCTGGCCGCGCTGCGCGAGCACAAACCGGCGCTGATCGAACTGATCAAGGCCGGCCAATACTCGGCCAGCCGCGTCGGCCAGATCGACGTTCCGGCCAACGGCATCCTCCCCGGCACCACGCGCATCACGCCAGCGATGGTGACCCTGGCTGACGTGGATCAGGCGACCCTCGACCGCTTGCTCGCCGAGGTGCCGGGCGGCGCCGCCAATGTGCAGGACATCTACCCACTGGCGCCGTTGCAGGAAGGCATCCTCTATCACCACGCGAGCAACGAGCAGGGCGATCCCTACGTCATGCAGTCGTACTTTGCGTTCAGCAGCCGCGAGCGTCTGCAGGACTTCGCTCAAGCCTTGCAAAAGGTCATCGATCGCCACGACATCTTGCGCACGGCGGTGCATTGGGAAGGGCTGGACGTGCCGCTGCAAGTGGTGTGGCGTCAGGCACCGTTGCCGATGGAGGAGATCGTGCTGGCAGACGGCGCAAGTGATGCGCTGCAGCAACTGCACGAACGTTTCGATGCGCGGCATTTCCGTCTGGACGTCCGGTGCGCGCCGATGATGCGTCTGGCCTACGCGTGGGATGAGGGCGGTCAGCGGGTGGTCGCGACGTTGTTGTTCCATCACATGGCGCTGGACCACTCGGCGCTCGACGTGGTGCGTCACGAACTGCTCGCCTGCCTCACTGGCCAGGCTCAATCGCTCGGGCGTCCGGTGCCGTTTCGCAATTACGTGGCGCAAGCGCGACTGGGCATCAGCGAAGCCGAACACGAGGTTTTTTTTCGCGACATGCTCGCTGACATAGCCGAGCCGACCCTGCCCTACGGTTTGCAGGATGTGCAGGGCGACGGCCTCGGTATCGCCGAGCTGAGCCTGCCGGTCAACCCATTGCTCGGCCAGCGTTTGCGCGCACAGGCGCGGCAGCTCGGCGTGAGTGTCGCGAGCCTGTTTCATCTGGGCTGGGCGCAGGTACTGGTGGTGCTCACCGGCAAACAAAACGTAGTGTTCGGCACGGTGCTGATGGGGCGTATGCAAGGTGCCGAAGCCACCGAGCGGGCGCTGGGGATTTTCATCAACACCTTGCCGCTGCGGGTTGATGTCGATGCGCAGGGCGTGCGTGCGGCGGTGGAGGCGACCCACAAACGCCTGACCACGCTGATGCGCCACGAACACGCACCACTGGCGCTGGCCCAGCGTTGCAGTGGCGTGGTCGCACCGACACCGTTGTTCAGTGCCTTGCTCAATTACCGCCACAGCCACACGGCGGCGACGGCGAGTGCCGAGACCCTGGCGGCGTGGGAAGGCATCAGCACGATCAGCTCCGAAGAACGCACCAACTACCCGCTGACCCTGAGCATCGACGATTTCGGCGATGCCTTCAGCCTGACGTTGCTGGCCACCACCGAGGTCGATCCACAGCGCATCTGTGATTACCTGCACTGCGCCATGGAGAGTCTGGTGCTGGCACTGGAGCAGGCACCCGACACCGCGCTCAACCAGTTGCCGATTCTGCCGACGGCCGAGCGCGAGCAGGTGCTGTTGGCGTTCAATGACAACCACGCCGAATTCCCGGCAATGTTGACCATCGCCCAGCGTTTCGAGGCGCAAGTGGCGCAGCGGCCCGAAGCCGTTGCCGCGCAATACCTCGGTGAGCAATTGAGTTACGCCGAGCTCAACCGGCATGCCAACGCCTTGGCTCATCATCTGATCGCACTGGGTGTGAAACCCGATGATCGCGTCGCCATCGTCGCTCGCCGTGGCCTCGATACGCTGGTCGGGCTAGTGGCGATTCTCAAGGCCGGTGCCGGTTATGTACCGGTCGACCCGGCGCACCCGGCCGAACGTCTGCACTACTTGCTCAGCGACAGCGGCCCCGTTGCTGTGCTGACCCAAAATAATCTGCGGGAGCGCTTGCCGACGCTGGCGGTGCCGGTGATCGATCTTGACCCGCGCACCTGGCCGCTGAGCGAGACCCTTGATCCGCAGGTGCCGGGCCTGACCGCCGCGCATCTGGCCTACGTGATCTACACCTCCGGCTCCACCGGCCTGCCCAAAGGCGTGATGGTCGAACACCGCACCTTGTCGAATCTGGTCGACTGGCATTGCACAGCGTTTGATCTGTGCGCCGGTCGCCACACTTCAAGCCTTGCCGGGTTCGGTTTCGACGCCATGGCCTGGGAAGTCTGGCCGGCGCTGTGTGCCGGCGCGACCCTGCATCTGGCACCGACTCACGAGGGCACCGAGGACATCGATGCGTTGCTCGAGTGGTGGCGCGCGCAGCCACTGGACGTCAGTTTCCTGCCGACGCCCGTCGCCGAATACGCCTTCAGCCAGAACCTTGAACACCCGACGCTGCGCACACTGCTGATCGGTGGCGACCGCTTGCGCCAGTTCAGCCGCAACCAGCAATTCGACGTGATCAACAACTACGGCCCGACCGAAGCCACCGTGGTCGCGACCTCTGGGCGAATCGAGGCAGGCGATGCCTTGCACATCGGCAAACCGGTGACCAATGCCACGGTGTATCTGCTCGACGAACAGCAGCGTCCGGTGCCGATTGGCGTCATGGGCGAGTTGTATGTTGGCGGTGCCGGGGTCGCTCGCGGCTATTTGAACCGTGCCGACCTGAGCGCCGAGCGCTTCCTTCATGACCCGTTCAGCCCTTTGCCGAACCCGCGCATGTATCGCACCGGCGATCTCGCACGCTGGCGCGCGGACGGCACGATCGAGTACCTGGGGCGTAACGACGATCAGGTGAAAATCCGTGGCGTGCGCATCGAACTCGGGGAAATCGAAACCCGCCTCAATCAGTTGCCCGGCATTCAGGAAGCCGTGCTGCTGGCGCGCGAAGATGAACCCGGCCAGCCGCGGCTGGTGGCGTATTTCACCGAGCAGAGCCAGGTCGAACCGTTGGCCGTGGCCGAGTTGCGCGCGCACCTGCTGACCCAGTTACCGGAGTACATGGTGCCGGTGGCCTTCGTCAGACTCGACACGCTGCCGTTGACCGCCAATGGCAAGGTCGACCGCAAGGCCCTGCCGAAACCCGAGCGAGCGGCGCTGTTCACCCGCGAATACGAGGCGCCGCACAACGAACTGGAAAGCGCCTTGGCGCAGATCTGGGCGCAGGTGCTGCAAGTCGAGCGAGTCGGGCGTCAGGACCATTTCTTCGAACTCGGTGGTCACTCGCTGTTGGCCATGCGCATGGTGTCCCAGGTTCGCCAGCGTCTTGGTGTCGAGCTGGCGCTGGGCGACCTGTTTGCCAACGCCGAACTGGCAGCGGTTGCCGAGGCGGTGGCGCAAGCCGGGCGCAGCACGCAACCGGAGATTGTCGCGGTGGCTCGTGACGGCGCGTTGCCGCTGTCGTTCGCCCAGCAACGCTTGTGGTTTCTCGCACAAATGGAAGGCGCCAACACCGCGTACAACATTCCCATCGGCCTGCGCCTGCGTGGGCAACTGAATGAGCATGCGCTGCAACAAGCCTTGGCGCGTATCGTTGCGCGTCACGAAACCCTGCGCAGCCGTTTCGCCCAGTTCAATGACCAGGCGCAAGTGCTGATCGCCCCGGTCGACAGCGGTCTGCTGCTGCGCGTTGAAGATCTGCGCCAGCATCCGCAAGCCGACCAGACCTTGGCGGCGCTGATTCAGGGCGAGGCCTCGGGACCGTTTGACTTGCAGGATGATGCACTGATTCGCGGACGCCTGGTGCGGCTGGCCGACGATCATCATGTGCTGTTGCTGACCCTGCACCACATCATCTCCGATGGCTGGTCGATGGGGGTTTTGACCCGCGAACTGATGGCGTTGTATCAGGCGTTCAGCCACGGTCAACCAGATCCACTGCCGCCGCTGGCGCTGCAATACACCGACTACGCAGTGTGGCAGCGGCGCTGGCTCAGTGGCGAGGTTCTGGAGCGTCAAAGCGAGTATTGGCAACAAACGTTGGCGGGCGCTCCGGCACTGTTGACGCTGCCGACTGATCGCGTGCGCCCGGCGCAGCAGGATTACGCCGGCAACACCGTCGAGGTGGTGCTCGACGAACGCCTGAGCGCCGGGCTCAAGGCTTTGGCCCAGCGTCACGGCGTGACGATGTACATGCTCATGCTCGGCGCATGGGCGAGCCTGTTGAGTCGGTTGTCCGGGCAATCGGAAGTGGTCGTCGGTTCGCCCGTGGCCAACCGCAGTCGGGCCGAGATCGAAGGCCTGATCGGCATGTTCGTCAATACCCTGGCCCTGCGTATCGATACCTCGGGCGCTTTGAGCACCGAGGCGCTGCTGGCGCGGGTCAAGGCGCGGACGCTGGATGCGCAGACGCATCAGGACCTGCCGTTCGAACAAGTGGTGGAAATCACCAAGCCTGCACGCAGCATGGCGCACAGCCCGTTGTTTCAAGCGATGTTCAGTTGGGACAGTGGCCACGGTGCCAGCCTGAGTCTCGGCGAGCTGACGCTGGAAAGTGTTGCCGAACCGAGCCACTTTGCCAAATTCGATCTGTCACTGACGCTGGCAGACGCGCCGGACGGGATACGCGGTGTGCTGGAGTACGCCGTTGCCTTGTTCGATGAGTCGACTATTCAACGTTACGTCGGCTACTTCCAGCGCCTGTTGCAGGCCATGGTCAGCAACGATCAAGCGGTGTTGGAGCAGGTAACGTTGTTGGCGGACGATGAGCGTCAGCATCTGCTGGTCGATCTGAACGCAACCACTGTCACCCACGATCTTGAGCAGACTGTTCATGCTCGCTTCGAGACGCAGGTGTTGCGCACGCCAGACGCGGATGCCGTGGTGGCCGGTGAATTGCGTTTGAGTTACGCCGAGTTGAACCATCGCGCCAACCAGCTCGCCCATCACCTGCGCCAGTGCGGCGTGGGCCGCGATTCGCGGGTGGCGATCTGCGTCGAGCGCGGGCCGCAATTGCTGGTCGGTCTGTTGGCGATTCTCAAGGCCGGCGGCGCTTATGTGCCGCTGGACCCGGGGTATCCTGCTGAGCGTCTGGCCTACATGCTTGAGGACAGCGCGCCAGTGGCGGTGCTGGTGCATGCGCCGACGCGTGCGCTGATCGGCGAGTGGGCCGGCATGTTGGTCGATTTCGACCATTGCACCTGGCAAGACCTTGCGCAAAGCAATCCGCAGGTGCCAGGCCTGAGCGCCGCGAACCTGGCCTATGTGATTTACACCTCCGGCTCCACCGGCACGCCGAAGGGCGTGATGGTCGAGCACCGCAACCTGGGCAATCTGCTGCACTGGAGCGCCAGCCTGTGTCCGCTTTCTACCGGCGCCGCGCTGTTGCAGAAAACCCCGCTGAGTTTCGACGCCTCGGTGTGGGAGCTGTTCTGGCCGTTGAGCTGCGGTATGCGTCTGATCCTCGCTGGCCCGGACGACCACCGCGATCCAGCCGCGCTGGTGCAACTGATTCGTGAGCAACAGGTCAACGTCGTCCAGTTTGTGCCGGCGCTGTTGCAGCAATTCCTTGAAGTGGCAGAGGTGGGCGAGTGCAGCAGTCTTACCGATGTGTTCTGTGGTGGCGGTGCGCTGACGGCCGCGTTGGTGCGCAGCGTGCGCGAACATCTGCCGCAGGTACGCCTGCACAACGTTTATGGCCCGACCGAAGCCACCGTCGACAGCACCGTATGGACGCTGGAGGCGAATTCGCCGGTACCGCAAGGCGCGCCACCGATTGGCAAACCGCTGTGCAATACCCGCGTGTACATCCTTGATGCTCACCAACAACCGACGCCATTGGGTGTGGTCGGCGAGATGTATCTCGGCGGCGTGCAGGTGGCGCGGGGTTATCTGAATCGGCCCGAGCTGAGCGCCGAACGTTTCCTCGACTATCCGTTCAGTGATCAGCCCGGCGCACGTTTGTACCGCACGGGTGACGTCGCACGGTATCTGGCCGATGGCAACATTGAGTACCTGGGGCGTAATGACGATCAGGTCAAAATCCGTGGTTTACGCATCGAACTGGGCGAGATTCAGGCGCATCTGGCGCAGGTCGACGGTGTCCGCGAAGCGGCCGTGCTGGCCCGTGAAGACGTGCCGGGCGATCAGCGTCTGGTCGCGTACTACAGCGGCGAACTCGTCGAAACAGATCAGCTACGCAGCCAATTGCTCAAGCATCTGCCGGCCTACATGGTGCCTGCCGTGTTTGTGAATCTGCCGGCGTTGCCACTGAGCCCCAACGGCAAACTGGATCGCCAGGCCTTGCCGGCTCCTGACCAGACTGCGCTGCTGAGCCGGGAATACGAAGCTCCGATCGGTGAAGTCGAAACCGTGATTGCCGGGATTTGGGCCGAGTTGCTGAAGGTCGAGCGGGTAGGGCGCTTCGATCATTTCTTCGAACTGGGCGGTCACTCGTTGCTGGCGGTCAATCTGGTTGCGCGCATGCGTCGGGCCGGCCTGTCGGCGGATATTCGTGTGCTCTTTGGCCAGCCGACATTGGCCGCGCTCGCTGCGGCTGTGGGCGGCGAACCTGATGCGGCGGTGCCGGCAAACCTCATTGCGGCCGATTGCCCGCGCATCACCCCCGAATTGTTGCCGCTGGTAGCGCTGGACCAAGCGACGATCGACCGTATCGTTGCAAGCGTCCCCGGCGGTGTGCGCAATGTTCAGGACATCTACCCACTGGCACCTTTGCAAACCGGCATCCTGTTCCATCATCTGTCGGCCGCGCACGGCGATCCATATGTGCTGCAGGCGCAGTTTGCCTTCGCCGATGAACAGCGTTTGCAAGTGTTCACTGATGCCCTGCAACGGGTAATCGAACGCCATGACATTCTGCGCACGTCGCTGTTCTGGGAGGGGCTGGAAGAGCCGGTGCAAGTGGTCTGGCGTCAGGCTTCGCTGGGCTGCGAGGCCTTGCCGCTAGACGCCGAAGCGGGCGATGCGCTGAGCCAGTTGCGCAGACGCTTCACCATCGATAACTACCGTATGCCCGTCACCGAGGCGCCGCTGATGCGCGTGGTGCACGGCCGCGATGAGGCCAATCAACGCGTGGTGGCGTTGTTGCTGTTCCATCACCTGGTGATGGATCACGTGGCGCTGGAGGTGTTGCAGCACGAGATGCAGGCGTTTCTGCTGGGCAACGACGGGCTGCTGAGCGAACCGGTGCCGTACCGCAATTACGTGGCGCACACCCGTTCCGGCCTGACCGCGCAAGCACACGCCAGTTTCTTCGGCGAGATGCTCGGCGCTGTTGATGAGCCGACCTTGCCTTACGGGCAGAATCTGGCCAGCGACGGCCCTGCACAAGAGGCGCAACTGGACCTGGAAAACGCGCTGAGCCACAGCATCCGTCAGCAGGCCAGGCGTTTGGGCGTCAGCGCCGCCAGCCTGATGCACCTCGCCTGGGCACAGGTGCTGGGGCAATTGTCCGGACGCGACGCCGTGGTGTTTGGCACGGTGTTGCTCGGGCGATTGCAGGGCGGTGAAGGATCGGAGCGCGCACTCGGTGTGTTCATCAATACCTTACCGCTGTGCATCGAACTGAATGCGCACAGCGTTAAAGGTGCGGCACTGGCGACCCACGAACGCCTGAGTCAGTTGCTCGCTCATGAGCACGCGCAACTGGCGCAGGTGCAACAGTACAGCGCGATGCCGGCGGGCACGCCGCTGTTCAGCACGCTGCTCAACTATCGTCACAGCGTGCCGGTCGGGCCGATATCCGCTGAGGTGCAAGCGGCGTGGCACGGCATGCAATTGCTCGCTGCCGAGGAACACACCAACTATCGCCTGACTCTCAGCGTTGATGATCTCGGTGAAGACTTCCGCCTGAAGGTATTGGCCGGGGCCGGCATTGATGCGCAGCGTATCTGCGGGTACATGCAGGGAGCGTTGATGACGTTGCTGGAGGCACTGGAGCACACGCCGCACGTGGGCTTTGACCGGTTGTCGATCCTGCCGGCAGATGAGCGCGAACAGTTGCTGGTGGATTTCAACGCTACCGAGGCTGATTACCCGCGTGGGCTGACGATTGCCCGGCGCTTCGAGTCGCAGGTCACCGAGCGTCCGCAGGCTATTGCAGCGGTGTTTGCCGGACAGCCACTGACTTACTTGCAGCTCAATCGCCAGGCCAATGCCTTGGCGCATCACTTGATCGCCATCGGGGTGAAAGCCGATGACCGCGTGGCCATCGTCGCCCGCCGGGGCCTGGATACATTGGTCGGGCTGGTCGCCATCCTCAAGGCCGGCGCCGGCTATGTGCCGATCGATCCGGCGCATCCCACCGAGCGGATCAGTTATTTGCTGAGCGACAGCGCACCGGTCGCGGTGCTCACGCAAAGCGATCTGCACGAGAGACTGCCGCAATCGGGCGTGCCAGTGATTGATGTCGATCTGTGCGCATGGCCGGCGCAGGCGCAGCACAACCCTGCGGTGCCGGGCCTGAGCGCTGCGCATCTGGCGTACGTGATCTACACCTCGGGTTCGACCGGTCTGCCCAAAGGCGTCATGGTCGAACATCAGACGTTGTCCAATCTGGTCGACTGGCACTGTGAAGCGTTCGATTTACGCGCCGGCAGCCACACCTCAAGCCTTGCCGGATTCGGTTTCGATGCGATGGCGTGGGAAGTCTGGCCGGCCCTGTGCGCGGGCGCGACCCTGCACCTGGCCCCAACCCATGACGGCGCTGAAGACATCGATGGGTTGCTCGACTGGTGGCGTGTGCAGCCGCTGGACGTGAGCTTTTTGCCAACACCGGTCGCCGAATATGCGTTCAGTCAGAACCTCGATCATCCGACCTTGCTCACCTTGCTGATCGGTGGCGATCGCTTGCGCCAGTTCAGCCGTCAGCAGCGCTTCGCCGTGATCAACAACTACGGCCCGACCGAGGCCACCGTGGTCGCGACTTCCGGGCGTATCGACGTTGGCGCGGCGTTGCACATCGGCAAACCGGTGGCGAACGCGGCGGTTTATTTGCTCGACGAGCAGCAACGGCCAGTGCCTATGGGCGTCATGGGCGAGTTGTACGTCGGTGGCGCGGGCGTGGCCCGGGGTTATCTGAACCGCGCCGATCTGACCGCTGAGCGCTTTCTGCACGACCCGTTCAGCCCCTTGCCGAATGCGCGCATGTACCGCACCGGTGACCTTGCCCGTTGGCGCGAAGACGGCTCGCTCGACTACTTGGGGCGTAACGACGACCAGGTGAAAATCCGTGGCATGCGCATTGAATTGGGCGAAATCGAGACTCGCCTCAATCAGCTCCCTGGTATCAACGAAGCGGTGTTGCTGGCCCGCGAGGACCAACCCGGCCAGCCGCGACTGGTGGCCTATTTCACCGAACAGGCGGGGGTCGAGCCACTGGCAGTGGGCGAGTTGCGCGAGCATCTGCTGACGCAGTTGCCGGACTACATGGTGCCGGCAGCGTTTGTCCGGCTCGAGGCTTTGCCGCTGACCGCCAATGGCAAGGTCGACCGCAAGGCATTGCCGAAACCGGACCTGGCCGCGCTGCCGAACCGCGAATACGAGGCTCCGCAAGGCGAGCTGGAAACCGCGCTGGCGCAGATCTGGACCGAAGTGCTGCAAGTCGGGCAGGTCGGCCGTCACGACCACTTCTTCGAACTGGGCGGTCATTCGCTGTTGGCGATGCGCATGGTCTCGCTGATCCGTCAGCGCCTCGGCGTCGAACTGGCGCTGAGTGATCTGTTTGCCGATGCGCAATTGAGCGCAATCGCTGCAGTATTGAACCGCGCCGGGCGCAGCGCGTTACCGGAGATCTTGCCGGCACCGCGTGCTCAGGCGCTGCCGATGTCCTTCGCCCAACAGCGCCTGTGGTTTCTCGCGCAAATGGCGGGTGGCAACTCGGCGTACAACATTCCTCTCGGCTTGCGCCTGCGCGGTCACCTCGACGTCGATGCCCTGCAATCGGCGCTGGCGCGGATCGTCGCCCGCCACGAAACCCTGCGCAGCCGTTTCATCCGCCTCGACGACAGCGCACAGGTGTCGATTGCCCCGGTCGATAACGGTTGGCTGCTGCGCGTAGAAGATCTGCGCCAACAGCCGCAGGCCGAGCACACCTTGCAAATATTGCTGGCGCAGGAAGCCTCGACAACGTTTGATTTGCAGAACGATTCGTTGATTCGTGGACGGTTGGTGCGTCTGGCTGACGATCATCATGTGCTGCTGTTGACCGTGCATCACATCGTTGCCGATGGCTGGTCGATGGGTGTGCTGACCGGCGAGTTGATGGCGTTGTATCAGGCGTTCAGCCAAGGCCAACCGGATCCGCTGCCAGCACTGACGCTGCAATACGGCGACTACGCCCTATGGCAACGGCGCCGGCTCAGCGGTGAAGTGCTGCAGCAGCAAAGCCAATATTGGCAGCGGACCCTCGACGGTGCGCCGGCCTTGTTGACGCTGCCCACCGATCGCCCGCGACCGGCGCAGCAGGATTACACCGGCGGCAACGTCGAGGTGTTGCTGGACGAGCGCCTGAGTACTGGCCTCAAAGCGTTGAGCCAGCGTCATGGCGCGACCCTGTTCATGACCCTGATGAGTGCCTGGGCGTTGCTGATGAGTCGGCTGTCCGGGCAATCCGATGTGGTGATCGGCGCGCCGGTGGCCAACCGCAGCCGCGCTGAAATCGAAGGCCTGATCGGCATGTTCGTCAATACGCTCGCCGTGCGCATCGACACCTCAGGCGCGCCGAGCGTCGAAGCGCTGCTGGCACAGGTCAAGGCGCGGACACTGGAAGCGCAGGCGCATCAGGATCTGCCGTTCGAGCAAGTGGTGGAAATCGCCCGCCCGGTGCGCAGCCTGGCGCACAGCCCGTTGTTCCAGACCACGTTGAGCTGGGACGGCAGCGTTGGCCCGCAACTGGCCTTGGCCGAGCTGACGCTGGAGGGTGTTGCCGGGACCGGCGATGTCGCCAAGTTTGACCTGACGCTGACATTGGGCGAGGTCAACGGAGTGCTTCGCGGCACGCTGAACTACGCCACGGCGCTGTTCGATACGCTGACGATCAAGCGGTACATCGGCTACTTCGAACGTCTGCTCGAGGCGATGGTTGCCGATGATCAAACGGTGCTGGAACGTGTGCCATTGCTGGCAAATGATGAGCGCCAGCGCTTGCTGTACGACTTCAACGCCACGGCGCGTGGCTACCCGCAAACACTGACCGTACACGGGGTTTTCCAGCAGCAGGCGGCGGCGCATCCCAAAGCTGTGGCGGCCGTGCACGGCGCGCAATCGCTGAGCTACTTTGAACTCAACGCGCAAGCCAACCGCCTGGCCCATCACCTGATCGCTCACGGCGTGCAGCCGGGCGATCACGTGGCGATCCTGTTGCCGCGTTCGCTGGAGTTGCTGGTCGCGCAACTGGCCATTGCCAAATGCGCGGCCGCTTATGTGCCGCTGGACATCAATGCACCGAGCGAGCGCCAGGCGTTCATGGTCGAGGATTGCCGCGCGGTGGCGTTGTTGACCTTGAGCGGCGAAGTCATCGACTACGCCGCGCCGCGTATCGACCTCGACAGGCTGACCCTCAACGGCCAGCCGACGCACAACCCGAACCTGCTGCAGTCGTCCGAGTCGCTGGCGTACATCATGTACACCTCAGGTTCCACCGGCACGCCGAAAGGGGTGATGGTGCCGCACCGGGGCATCGGCCGCTTGGTGCTCAACAACGGTTACGCCGATTTCAATGCGCAGGATCGTGTGGTCTTCGCCTCGAACCCGGCGTTCGATGCGAGCACCATGGACATCTGGGGGCCACTGCTCAATGGCGGTCGCGTGGTGATCATCGACCATCAAACCTTGCTCGATCCGCATGCTTTCGGCCGTGAACTGAGCAGCAGTGGCGCAACGATCCTGTTCGTCACCACCGCGCTGTTCAATCAATACGTGCAACTGATTCCGCAGGCGCTCAAGGGCCTGCGGATTCTGCTGTGCGGCGGTGAGCGTGGCGATCCGGCGGCGTTTCGTCGAATGTTGGCCGAGGCGCCAACACTGCGCATCGTGCATTGCTACGGCCCGACTGAAACCACCACCTACGCCACAACCTTTGAAGTGCGCGAAGTGGCAGAAAACGCCGAGAGCGTGCCGATTGGCGGGCCGATCGCTAACACGCAGGTTTACGTGCTTGATGCGTATCAGCAGCCTGTGCCGATGGGCGTCACCGGCGAGCTGTATATCGGTGGGCAGGGCGTGGCGCTGGGGTATCTGAACCGGGCGGATCTGACTGCCGAGAAATTCCTCTGCGATCCGTTCAGCGAGATGCCGGGCGCGTTGCTCTATCGCACGGGCGACCTCGCGCGCTGGCTGGCGCCGGGGCAACTCGATTGCATCGGGCGTAACGACGATCAGGTGAAGATTCGCGGTTTCCGCATCGAACTGGGAGAAATCGAAAACCGCCTGCTGAATTGCCCGGGGATCAAGGAAGCGGTGGTGCTGGCGCGCCGCGACGGACAGGATTCCCCGCGTCTGGTGGCGTACTACACGGCGCACGATGAACACTTGGATAGCGCTGAGCTGCACGCGCAAATGCACGCGCGACTGCCGGAATACATGGTGCCCACCGCGTGGGTGCAACTCGATGTATTGCCGTTGAACAACAACGGCAAGGTTGATCGCAAGGCGCTGCCGGTACCGACGCAGGAGGCACTGCTCAGTCGGGCCTACGAGGCACCGGCCAATCCACTGGAAGCAAGCCTGGCGCAGGTCTGGGCCGAGGTGTTGCAGGTCAGGCAGGTCGGTCGCTATGACAACTTCTTCGAACTCGGCGGCCATTCATTGCTGGCCATGCGCATGCTCTCCCAGGTGCGCCAGCAATTGGGCGTGGAGCTGGCGCTGGCCGATCTGTTTGCCAACCCGGAACTGGCGGCGGTTGCCGAAGTGTTGAGTCAGGCCGAACGCAGCAGCTTGCCGCCGATTCTGCCGGCGCCGCGCGATCAGGCACTGCCGTTGTCGTTCGCCCAGCAACGCTTGTGGTTCCTCGCGCAAATGGATGGTGGCAACACCGCCTACAACATTCCTCTGGGCTTGCACCTGCGTGGCCGACTCGACGCTGTGGCCCTGCAACGGGCATTGGCGCGGATCGTCGCTCGTCACGAAACCCTGCGCAGTCGTTTCACCCAATTGAATGACGAAGCACAGGTGCTGATTGCCCCGGTCGGCAGTGGCCTGACGCTGATTGTGGAAGATTGGCGGCAACAGCCGCAGACCGAGGAGGCCTTGCGTGCTTTGGTCGACGCTGAAGCGCGCGGGCCGTTCAACTTGCAGGACGATCCGTTGATTCGCGGTCGGCTGGTGCGTCTGGCCGATGAGCACCATGTGCTGTTGCTGACGATGCACCACATCATCTCCGACGGTTGGTCGATGGGCGTGCTGACCCATGAATTGATGGCGCTGTATCAGGCGTTCAGCCGTGGCGAGGACGATCCGCTGCCACCGCTGGCCTTGCAGTACACCGACTACGCGGTATGGCAACGGCGCTGGCTGAGCGGCGAGGTGTTGCAGCGCCAGAGTGATTACTGGCAGCAGACTCTGGCCGGCGCCCCGGCATTGTTGAGCCTGCCGACTGACCGACCACGGCCGGCGCAACAGGATCACCGCGGGGGCAGTGTCGAGATCGTACTGGACGCGCAGACCAGTGCCGGTCTCAAGGCGTTGTGTCAGCGCCACAGCGTGACGCCGTACATGGTGATCATGAGCGCTTGGGCGATGCTGCTTACGCGTCTGTCCGGGCAGTCCGATGTGGTCATCGGCTCGCCCGTCGCCAACCGTACCCGCGCCGAAATCGAAGGGTTGATCGGCATGTTCGTCAACACCGTGGCGCTGCGCATCGATACCTCGGGTGATCTGACGGGGGCAGCGCTGCTGGCGCGGGTCAAGGCCCAGACTCTGGCCGCGCAGGCGCATCAGGATCTGCCGTTCGAACACGTGGTGGAAGTCACCCGACCGCTGCGCAGCCTTTCCCACACACCGTTGTTCCAGACTTTGCTGAGCTGGGACAGCAGCGTGGCGCCAGCCCTGGCACTCGGCGAGCTGACGCTGGAAGGCCTGGCCGGGGAAAATCACTTTGTGAAGTTCGACCTGTCGCTGAGCCTGGGCGAAAGCCAGCACGGGGTTCGTGGCTCGCTGCGCTACGCCACCGCGCTGTTCGATGAGTCGACCGTGCAGCGTTTTGTCGGTTACTTCCAGCGCTTGCTGGCGGCGCTGGTCAGTGATGACCAGGCGGTGTTGGCGCAAGTCGAGTTGCTTGCGGCGGATGAGCAGCAACGCCTGCTCGGCGACTTTAACGCGACGGCGCTTGATTGCCCGGTCGAGCAACCGGTGCAGAACCTGTTCGAAGCACAGGTGCGGCGTCAGCCGGACGCCATCGCCGTGCAGTCGGGCGAACACAGCCTGACCTATCGCGAACTGAATGCCCGTGCCAACCGCCTCGCGCATCACCTGCGTGAGCAAGGCGTCGGGCCGGATGCGCGGGTGGCGCTGTGCGTCGAGCGTGGGCTTGATCTGGTGGTGGGGCTGCTCGGCATTCTCAAGGCCGGTGGCGCGTACGTGCCGCTGGATCCGGCTTATCCGGCGGAGCGCCTGGACTTTATGCTCAGGGACTGCGCGCCGGTGGCGGTGCTGGTGCAGACGGCCACGCGATCACTGTTTGCCGAGGCTGGGGCAGTGCTGATCGACTTTGACCAATGCACTTGGCACGACCAGTCGGAAAACGATCCGCAAGTGCCAGGCCTGAGTCCTTCGAACCTGGCGTACATGATCTACACCTCAGGTTCGACCGGCACACCAAAAGGCGTGATGCTCGAACATCGTGGCTTGTGCAATCTGGTGCATTGGGGCTCGCAGATTTGCCCGCCAGCTCCAGAGGGCGCGTTGTTGCAGAAAGCCCCATTCAGTTTCGATGGTTCGGTGTGGGAATTCTTCTGGCCACTGACGGCCGGTGTGCGTCTGGTGCTGGCACGGCCGGGAGGTCACCGGGAACCGGCATACCTGGCGCAAGTGATTCGTCAGCAGCGGGTCACGGTGGTCAAGTTCGTGCCGGCGCTGTTGCAGCAATTTCTCGAGCTGCAAGACGTCAGTGAATGCACCAGCCTCACCGATGTGTTCTGCGGTGGCGGCGAACTCACGGCGGCGCTGGCCGCTGCTGTGCGCCAGCAACTGCCGTGGGTACGCCTGCATAACGTGTACGGCCCGACCGAAGCCACGGTCGACAGCACCGCGTGGACACTGGAACCGCACATGCCCGTGCCATCCACCGAATTACCGATTGGCAAGGCCATCTGTAACACCCGTTTGTACGTGCTTGATGCGCATGACCAAGCGGTACCGCTCGGCGTCATTGGCCAGTTGCACATCGGCGGCATCGGCGTGGCGCGAGGGTATATGGGACTGCCACAGATGCAGGCCGAGCGCTTTATCGACAGTCCGTTTGTGCCCGGGGACCGCTTGTACCGCACCGGCGATCTGGTGCGGTACCGCGCGGACGGTAACCTCGAATTCCTCGGGCGCAATGACTTCCAGGTCAAGCTGCACGGCTTGCGCCTGGAACTCGGTGAAATCGAAGCGCGGTTGATCCAGCACCCGGGTGTGCACGAGGTGGTCGTGCTGATGCGCGACGAGCGTCTGGTCGCGTATTTCACAGTGCGCGAGGGCAGCGCTGCTCCGGCTATCGACATGCTGCGCGCGTTCATTCTTGAGCAGTTACCCGAGTACATGGTGCCGGGAGCGTTTGTTGCGCTCGACGTCCTGCCCTTGAGTCCCAACGGCAAGATCGACCGTCAGGCGCTGCCGGCGCCGGGCCTCGACGCGGTACTCAGCCGACATTACGAAGCACCTGAAGGCGAGGTCGAAACCGTGTTGGCGCGGGTCTGGGCTGAGGTGCTGAATGTCGAGCAGGTCGGACGCCACGACAACTTCTTCGAATTGGGCGGGCATTCGCTGCTGGCGATTCGTCTGGTCAACCTGCTGCAGCGTGCGGGGCAACAGGTGACCCTGGCGGAGCTGTTCCAGCGTCCGAGTGTCGAGTCGCTGGCCGCATTGGTCGGTCAACGCCATGCCGCGCCCGAACAGCCGGAAGGACTGGTTGTGGTGCGGCCGGGCGCGGGCGGCGATGCGCTGTTCCTGATCCATGAGTTCAGTGGCAGGGAGGTGTATTTCCCGGCATTGGCGATGCACATCGAGGGGCAGTTTGCGATTTACGGTTTGCCCGGTGTGCCGTTGGGGCAGCCGCAGATGCGCACGCTTGAGTGCATGGCCACGCGGATGGTCGGGATTATCCGGGCGGTACAACCGCATGGGCCGTATCGTCTGGCCGGGTGGTCGTTTGGCGGCTTGCTGGCGTATGAAATCGCTCAGCAGTTGCTTGGCCTCGATGAGGCGGTGGCGTTTGTCGGCCTGCTCGATACTTACGCGCCGCATCCGGCCAGTCAGGATAAAACCCGCTGGAGCGGCGCGCATCGCGACAAGCATCAGTTGCTGGAGCACTGCCGCGCGCGTTCGCAGATGCGCGGTGCAGAAGGGCTGCCGGCGTTGGCTGAGGTCGAGCGGCTTGAGGCTGAAGTCGAACGCATTGCGTTCGATGAGCTGTTCCAGCGCTGCTGCGAACAGCAATTGCCTGACCCGGAACTGGTCGCACTGAGTGCAGCGGATGCCTGGAGTTACTTTGATCGTGAGGCCGCTCATGGCCTGGCGCTGGCGCATTACCGGGTCAGCCCGGCCAGTCTGCCGGTGCACTTGTTCCGCGCTCAGGCACTGATGCCGGGGCAGGCGCAGCCGAGTCCGACCCGTGGTTGGGAAAACAAGATCAGTACAGGTTTGCTGCGCTGCATCGATGTCCCGGGTGATCACCGCAGCATGATGAAAGCTCCGGATATTCAGGCGCTCGGTCAGGCCTTGAGTCAGGCTATGGCCGCTGCGCAGGTTCCGGAGCCAGAGGCCTATCAGCCGCTGTTGACCATTCAGAGCGGGCACGCCGGGCATGCGCCGATCTTCTGCGTGCCGGGGGCGGGCGACAGTGTCACCGGGTTCATTCACCTGACCGAGGCCTTGGGCCCGGAGTGGCCGATCATCGGCCTGCAACCGCGCGGGCTCGATGGCAACGGCGTGCCGCACAGCCAGGTTGAAGCGGCAGCGAAGTGCTATCTGCAAGCGGTCGAGCAGTTGTATCCGCAAGGTGCGGTGCACCTGATCGGCCATTCCTTCGGCGGCTGGGTCGCGCATGCCATGGCCGCGCAGTTGCAGGCGGCGGGGCGTGAGGTGGCGTCATTGACCCTGATCGACAGCGAATCTCCCGGCGGCAACGGTACGGCGGGCAAGCCGTACACCACGACTGCCGCACTGGAACGCTTGATCGAGACGCTGCAACTGTCCAGCGGCAAGTCGTTGGGCATCGACCCGCTGGCGTTCGCCGAGGCTGACGACACCACGCAAATGCGCCTGTTGCACGAGGGCATGGTGCGCGCCGGTGTGTTGTCTGCGCGTTCGTCAGCGCAGGCCATGCACGGCCCGGTCCGCACCTTCGCCACAGCCTTGCGCACGGTCTATCAACCGCAGTTGGCCTACACCGGGCCGGTGCGGCTGGCGCTGGTCGATGACCCGACGCTGGATGCGTGGGGCAATCAGCGTGAGCAAGCGGCGATGGTCGAAGGCTGGCAACGCCAGGTGACGGATCTGGCGGTGTGGTACGGGCCGGGCAACCACTTCACGATTCTCAAGACGCCCAACGTTTTCAGTCTCGCGGCGTGGTGGCATGACGGCCTGAAAGTGCCGGCCGGCCAAGTGGTTTCCTGATTGTTGTTTATCTACCAGAGCCCGGCTGCTGGCCGGGCTCACCCCTGAACGGACTTGTGGTTATTTATGGAAAAGTCGAAGTTGCGCAAAGTCGGTATGGGTTTAGCGTTAGTGGCAGTAGCGGGATTGGCTTTCTACACGGTGCAGGCACCGGCCGAGGCGCCGCAATACCTGACCGCGCCGGTGGAACGCAGTGACATTGAAAACGCGGTTCTCGCCACCGGGTTGCTCGAAGGCATCAAACAAGTGGACGTCGGCGCGCAAGTGTCGGGGCAATTGAAGTCGCTCAAGGTCAAGGTTGGCGACAAGGTGAAGAAAGGGCAGTGGCTGGCGGAAATCGATCCGCTGGTGTTGCAGAACACTTTGCGTCAGGCCCAGGTTGATGAGGAAAACCTGCAAGCGCAAAAACGCGCGACCCAGGCTCAGCTCAGGCAAACCAAAGCGATTTACGAGCGCTACAAGAACTTGCAGGACGACGCGTCGATCTCGCGCCAGGATTTTGAAACCGCCGAGTCGGACTATCAGGTGCAGCAGGCCAACCTGATGTCGCTGGATGCGCAGATCAAAAGTGCGCATATCCAGATCGACACGGCCAAGGTCAATCTGGCGTACACGCGGATTGTCGCGCCGATTGATGGCGACGTGGTCGGCGTGGTCACGCAGGAAGGGCAAACGGTGATTGCCAGCCAACTGGCGCCGGTCCTGCTGAAACTGGCAGATCTGGACACCATGACGGTCAAGGCGCAGGTGTCCGAGGCCGATGTAATTCACATCGCCCCGGGGCAAGAGGTGTATTTCACCATTCTCGGCGAGGACAAACGCTACTACGCGAAACTGCGCGGCACGGACCCGGCGCCGCAGAACTTTCTTGAAACACCGCCCGCCGGCACGCCTAAGCAAAGCAGCGCGGTGTTTTACAACGCGTTGTTCGAGGTGCCCAATCCCGACCATCGCCTGCGCATCTCGATGACCGCGCAGGTGCGCATTATCCTCGACACCGCCAAGTCGGTGCTGACCGTGCCGGTGGCGGCGCTCGGCCCGCGCAATGCCGACGGCAGTTTCCCGGTACGCGTACTCGACGCCAAGGGCCACGCGCAGTCGCGCAACGTGCAGACCGGGATCAACAACAACGTCAAAGTGCAGATCAACGCCGGTCTGGCAGAAGGCGACCGCGTGGTGATCGGTGATCCGCTGACCAATGTGGCGGGGGCCTGAGCATGACTGAGCCACTGCTACAGCTGAGCGGCATCACCCGCAGTTTCACCGCTGGCGACCGCGAGTTTCTCGCGTTGAACAACATCAATCTGACGATCAATGCCGGGGAAATGGTGGCGATCATTGGTGCCTCCGGTTCCGGTAAATCGACGCTGATGAACATTCTCGGTTGCCTCGATTACGCCACCGCCGGCAGCTACAGGATCAACGGCCAGGAAACCCGCGATCTGGACAATCAGGCCCTGGCCGAGCTGCGTCGCGACTACTTTGGTTTCATCTTCCAGCGTTACCACTTGCTGCCGCATTTGAGCGCAATGCACAACGTCGAGATGCCGGCGATTTACGCCGGTACGCCACAGCTTCAACGCCATGCCCGTGCCCGTGAGTTGTTGGCGCGACTGGGTCTGGAAGGCCATTTGACGCATCGGCCGAGCCAGCTCTCCGGCGGTCAGCAACAGCGCGTGAGTATCGCCCGCGCCTTGATGAACGGCGGCGAAGTGATCCTCGCCGACGAACCGACCGGCGCCCTCGACACGGCCAGCGGCAAGGAGGTCATGCGCATCCTGCTGGAGCTGCACGCGGCGGGGCACACGGTGATTCTGGTCACTCACGACCCGAAAGTGGCGGCCAATGCCGAGCGCATCATCGAAGTCAGCGACGGCGAAATCCTCAGCGACCGCAGCAACGAACGCGATACCACGCACCTGCTCAGCGAAGAACCGGTGGCACCGAAAGCCACCGCTTCGCGTCGCCTGGTCGCCAGTCTCGGGCTGTTCAAAGAGGCGTTCGCCATGGCGTGGGTGGCGTTGATCTCGCACCGCATGCGTACCTTGCTGACCATGCTCGGCATCGTCATTGGCATCACGTCGGTGGTGTCGATTTCGGCGGTCGGGGAGGGCGCGAAAAACTACGTGCTCAAGGACATCGCCGCGATTGGCAGCAATACCATCGATGTCTACCCCGGCAGCAGTTATGGCGACAAACGTGCCGCCGCCATTGAAACCCTGACGCCGGCCGACGTCACCGCGCTGAATCAGTTGTACTACGTCGACAGCGCCACGCCGATGATCGGCCGCAGCCTGTTGTTGCGTTATCGCAATATCGATCTGGATGCGCAGGTCAACGGCGTCAGCGATCAGTACTTCAAGGTGCGCGGGATCAAAATGGCCGCGGGCATCCCGTTCAGCGAAAGCGATGCGCGGCGCCAGGCGCAGGTGGTGGTCATCGATCACAACACCCGGCAGCGCCTGTTCGGCCAGGATGTCGACCCGTTGGGCCAGGTGATCCTGATCGGCAACCTGCCATGCACAGTGATCGGCGTGGCCGCGCAGGATAAAAGCCTGTTTGCCTCGGGCAAGACCCTCAACGTCTGGGTGCCCTACGAAACGGCGGCCGGGCGGGTGTTGGGCCAGCGTTATCTGGACAGCATCAGCGTGCGCATGAAGGACGGCCAGCCGAGCAAAGTGGTGGAAGAGCACGTCACCCAACTGCTGCTGCAACGCCACGGTACCAAGGATTTCTTCACCAACAACCTCGACAGCGTCTTGCAGACCGTGCAGAAAACCAGCCGCTCGCTGGCGTTGCTGCTGTCGCTGATTGCGGTGATTTCCCTGGTGGTCGGCGGCATCGGGGTGATGAACATCATGCTGGTGTCGGTGACCGAACGGACCCGCGAGATCGGTATTCGCATGGCAGTGGGGGCGCGGCAGTCGGACATTCGTCAACAGTTTCTGGTGGAGGCGGTGATGGTTTGTCTGTTGGGCGGGGCGATCGGCATTTCCCTGTCGTATGCCATCGGGCATTTGTTTTCGGTGTTTATCAAGGAGTGGGAGATGGTGTTCTCGCTGGCGTCGGTGTTGACGGCGGTGGTGTGCTCGACGTTGATCGGGATTGTGTTTGGCTTTGTGCCGGCGCGGAATGCTTCGCGGCTTGATCCGATCGAGGCGTTGGCGCGGGATTAAAAGCGGCCCCTCATCAAACCTGCTGGGCATTGCACAGGTCGTGATGTTGGGGGGATTGCCGGTGAATCAGGCATCGGAGCACGTCGCGGGATTGCCCTCACCCTAACCCTCTCCCAGAGGGAGAGGGGACTGACCGCAGTGTTTGCTGGAGATACGCCGACGTGGGATACCGAGTCGAACTCAGGTTTTGAACAGCACAAAAATCGGCTCCCTTTCCCCCTCGCCCCCCTGGGGGAGAGGGCTGGGGTGAGGGGGTAGATCCAACTGACACACCGCAAAACCTCGAATCACCGCCATCCAGAATTTCCATCAATAAACATAACGCCGTGAGCGCGTTTAAATTACACGAACCGTTACGTCATACCGCCTACAACACCTTGCGTCGTTACCTACGCGTACGCCAGAATCCGCCGGCTTGTGCGCTTATCCCATGGGCTCTATCGTTTCCCTGCCACTGCCTATCAGTGGTCGGGTTTAGTAGCCCGATTGGTATTAGTAAGTGCATGAGTTCCATTTAGTCAGGTGCGTCTCTGCCTGCACTCAATGGTGGTTGTGCGCAGGGCGCCCTCGGGCGCGCCGGTCTTGCTAATTCCACCGGTCTACTAACCTGTGCACAGCCGCCACCCTTCTTTTAGTAGAGAACGGTCGCGGCCCTATTTCAGGAATTAGATGAATATGTTCAAAGTTACGCCGAACCCTCCGGACACCGATCCGATCCCCTACGACGCCGCACTGGAACCTCAAAACATCAAAGAGGCCACAGAGCGGGCGATCAATTTCTACCTCAACCCTTCCGCACTCAAAACCTCAAAACCCACCCGCAAAACCGGCAAGATCTACCTGATCGACCCCACCGTCGACGACGAAACCCTGCTGGTTGAAGCCTACGAATCGCTGTCATCGGCAAGTGACATGGCCCGCGACCTTGCCGACTCGAACGACAGCCCGCACCGCAAGAAGATGCTGATCCTGCAACAGGTGATCATGTTGAGTGAATTGGTGGTGAGTCGCGTCCTCGACAATCAGCGCTTGCCCAATTAATTGCGAAACGGCCGCGTGAGGGAGCCTGCTCCCTCGCTGCGCAGAAGGAGTTTGAGCTGATGTCCAAGACACCCGATCCGCCGGTGACTGCGGCCAACATCATGGCCACGCCCTATACGCCCAACGCTATGTTCCGGGTCAACCCGCAAACCGATACCGAATCCCTGCTGGCAAACGCCTGTGAATCGCTGGCATCCGCCTCGGTCATGTTGTCTGATTTTGCCGGGATGCTGGAGGGGCCGCATCGCAATACCTTGCTGGGTATTGCGCAAGTGGTGATGTTGGGGGAATTGGCGGTGAATCAGGCATTGGAGCACGTCGCGGGATTGCCCTCACCCTAACCCTCTCCCAGTGGGAGAGGGGACTGATCGCGGTGTTTGCTGAAGATGCACCGACGTGAACTACCGAGCCGAACTCAGGTTTTGAACAGCACAAAGATCGGCTCCCTTTCCCCCTCGCCCCCTTGGGGGAGAGGGCTGGGGTGAGGGGGTAGATCCAACTGACCCACCCAAATACCGAAGGCGTCGCAATCCCTGCGTATCACGCCGCACTCGACGCCAACGCCTCCAACGGCGAATACATCCAGCGCATCAACGAATGCCGCCCGCTGATGCCCAACTTGATCGCCGCGCGTTTCAGATAACTCTCGACGGTGTTGACCTTCAACGCCAATTGCTCCGCCAGTTCCGGCGCCGTGCGGCCGGCGAGCAGGCCGACACACACTTCGGTTTCGCGGTTCGACAGGCTCAGTCCCAGTTGCTCCAGGCGCTCGTCAAAGCGCAGGCGCAAGGTTTCCAGGCCGCTGCCTTCGGCTGCATCGGACGGAATTTGTGGATCAGGGGTGGCCGGTTGCAGGGCGTTGATGTGTTTTTCCACCATCGGCAGCAGCACCGGGGAGATGTCCTGCAACAGGCTGCGCTCCTGCGCGGAGAAACGCTGCGACTCGCCGTTGCGGTACACCGAAATCACGTAGCGATAGCCGTCCTTGCGCCGGGTCAGGTGCAGTTGCGAGGCGTCCGCACTGGTCGCGGCCGGCGGATTCTGTAAATGGTGAGCTGCCGCACTGTGTTCGGAAAACACCGTTTCTGCGAGCAGGGCCGGCTCTTTCAGCGGCTCCGGCTCACTGCGGCTCGACGCGCGGCTCACCGGTTCGACACGCATCTGCCGGATGTGCGTGGCGTCGACCGCCAGTTGCGTCAGGATCAGGTCATGCAGCATGCGCGGAAAGTGCCGGCTGCCGGTGCTGGCGATGACCTTGCCGATGTGGGGGAACAAGTGTGAATTCATGTGCGTGTCATCCCTGAGAGGCGTTAATTCAAAAACGTCTGCAGCCCTGTCGACGATCTCCTTGGTCGACGAAAAACCGCAGACTTGGATCCTATCCTAGTACAACGTTTGAGCGACGGTTTAATGAAGGTGTTATTAGCTAATAACCCTGAATTTGCTGGCTTCAACGTGGGAACGAAGAGAACACCGTCGTTGAATTGTCCTGTTCAGGTTGACGGTGAAACCCATTTCAACCGATTTATCCCTTTTCGATGCGTCAGTAACCTGTACACAACTTGAACGCAACAACAACTTTCCAACATTGAAAAGGGACGCACACCATGACCACTCCAACCTACAACCGCCTGAACAAAGACGACGCTATCGTGCTGCTGGTCGACCACCAGACCGGCCTGATTTCCCTGGTGCAGGACTTCTCGCCAAACGAGTTCAAGAACAACGTGCTGGCCCTGGCGGATCTGGCCAAGTTCTTCGAACTGCCGACCATCCTCACCACCAGTTTCGAACAAGGCCCGAACGGCCCGCTGGTGCCAGAGCTGAAAGAGATGTTCCCGGACGCGCCGTACATCGCTCGTCCAGGCCAGATCAACGCCTGGGACAACGAAGATTTTGTGAAGGCGATCAAAGCCACCGGCCGCAAGCAGATCATCATTGCCGGTGTGGTGACGGATGTGTGCGTAGCGTTCCCGACCTTGTCGGCGCTGGCAGAAGGGTTTGATGTGTTTGTGGTGACCGACGCTTCCGGCACTTTCAACACCACAGTGCAACAGGCTGCATGGAGCCGCATGACCCAAGCCGGTGCGCAGATGATGAACTGGTTCTCGGTGGCCTGTGAGCTGCACCGCGACTGGCGCAACGATATTGAAGGCTTGGGTAATCTGCTGTCGCAGCGCATCCCCAACTACCGCAACCTGATGAACAGCTACTCGGCGCTGACGGCTCAGCAGAAGTAAGCCGACGCGACCGAACAAAAGCCTGCTCTGAAAGCAGGCTTTTGTCGTGTCTGCGCTTTAACGTGCTAGCAGCGTTTCGATGACGTTACTTCAGGTTATGGCTGAAGAACGTGGTCAATTTGGCGAAGGGAATCAGGTTGACCCGGTCGTACAAGTCGACATGGCCGGCCCCTGGAATGATCAGCAGCTCTTTGGGCTCGGCCGCGCGCTGGTACGCGTCTTCACTGAACTCGCGGGAGTGCGCTTGAGCGCCGGCAATGAACAGCAGCGGGCGCGGAGAGATGCTCTCGATGTCATTGAACGGGTAGAAGTTCATGAACTTCACGTTGCTGATCAGCGTCGGCATGGTGGTGGTCTGCGGCGAAGCACCGGCCGGGGTGACCTGGCCACGCGGGGTGCGGTAGAAATCGTAGAACTCGTCACCCACGGCATTGCCAGTGAGTTTGAGCGGTGTGCCGCCGGTGTAGCGGACCGGGCCGCCCCAGGACTGCGCGTCACGCTGCTGCGCCGCCTGTTCAATGATCGATTGGCGTTGCGCTGGCGTGAGCGAATGTTTGAGACCGTTACGGTTGGCAGCACCCATGTCGTACATGCTGACGGTGGCAATCGCCTTCAAACGTGGGTCGATCTTGGCGGCGCTGATGGCGAAGCTGCCGCTGCCGCAAATACCGATAACGCCGATACGCTCGCGATCGACCAGTGGGCGAGTGCCGAGAAAGTCCACCGCTGCGCTGAAGTCTTCGGCATAAATGTCCGGCGCAACCGACTGGCGTGGCAGGCCCTCGCTTTCGCCCCAGAAGGACAAGTCGAACGACAGCGTGACGAAACCCTGTTCCGCCATTTTGGTCGCGTAGAGATTGGCGCTTTGCTCCTTCACTGCGCCCATCGGGTGGCCGACGATGATTGCGGCATTTTTTGACTGTGGGTCGAGGTTCTTCAGGCTGAACAGATTGCCTGCGACCTTCATTCCGTACTGGTTCTTGAAGGTGACCTTTTCCACGGTCACTTTATCGCTGGTGTAGAAGTTGTCTGCGCCGTTCGACATATCGGCTCCCATGGCTGAAAAAGTACTGAAGAGCAGCCCGAAGGCCAAGCAAAAACCTTTCACTGGAATGTCCTTGCGATTGAGGGTTTATTCGTCTGAGCCTGTGCACGAACATTCTCTCGATCAGCGCCTCGGCGCCGAAGTGCATTCCTCTGGATTGCTTGCCTGATCCACTGAGTCCTGGATTTTTAATGCCGCGCAAACACGATTTGGCGGCGATGAGAGGGCAGGGACGGGATATGGATTACGCTGAGGATTCGGTGCTGGCCTCGACCAATCCGGTTTCAGCTTGCCGGCCACTGCGCTGAGTTTCCGGAACACCCATCGCGAGCAACACAACCGCTACCGCCGCAATAGCGGCCAGGGTCAGAAACGCCGCGCTGTAACCGGCCTCTTGCACCACGAGTCCGGCGAGGCCGTTGCTCAGTGCCGCGCCGAGTCCGAAGGCTGTCGTCAGCGCGCCGAGGCTGATGTTGAAGTGACCGGTGCCCTGGGTGAGGTCTTTGACCATGATCGGAAACAAGGCGCCGAACAGACCGGCGCCGACGCCGTCGAGCAGTTGCACCGCGACCAGCCAATAGGCATCGTCCGACAGCGTGTAGAGCACGCCGCGCAAGGGCAGGATCAGGAATCCGGCTAGCAGCAGCGGCTTGCGTCCCCACAGATCGGCTTTTGCCCCGACCAGCAATGCCGCCGGCACCATCACCAATTGCGCCGCGACGATGCAGGCCGAAGTCAACGGGGTGGCCATCTGCAAATTGGCTTGCGCGAGTTTTTGACTCACCAACGGCAACATCGCCGCATTGGCGAGGTGGAACAGCGCACAGCAAATGGCGAACAGCAACAGCGGCCGGTTGCTCAGCAGCACCGACAAACCGGAAGGCTGGCGGTGGCTGGCGTCGGCCGGATCCAGTCCACGGGCCAGATCATGGTCGATGGCTGCTGGCGAAACGCAGGCGATGGCAATGACACTGGCCAAAGCCATGGCCGCCATCAGATAGAACACCGCCACCGGGCCGAACAGGTAGGCAAATATACCGGCCAGCAGTGCGGCGCAGGCATTGCCGGCATGATTGAAGGTTTCGTTGCGCCCGGTTCGCCGAGTGAACGCCCGTGGCCCGGTCATGCCCAGGGTAATCGCACAAATGGCCGGGGCGAATATCGAGGCGGCCATTGCGCTCAAGGTTTGCGTCAGCGCCACCCAAGTGAACGACGTCACGAATGGCAGCACCAGGCAGCTTCCGGTCACCACCAGCGCGGCGATCGCAATCAACGCACGTTTGCGCCGGCTGTTGTCGACCCAGGCGCCGGCGGGTGTCTGGGTGATCAGCGCGGCGACCCCGGCGATGGTCATCACCAGACCAATGCTGGCCGGCTCCCAGTGATGCACCGCCAACAGGTAGATGGCCAGATAGGGGCCGAGGCCGTCGCGCACGTCGGCGAGGAAAAAGTTCAGGCTGTCCAGGGACAGGTTGTTGCGGCGATCGAGGTCAGCGGCCACGGCGGTGTCTTCAATGTTCGAGGTTTGCGGATGGATTCAACCTCAGCAAGCCTAATGACCTGCGCCCGTGAATATAAGTTGCAGGCCGCTGCCGTGTCGTTGTGAAACAACGCCAAGGGGCTGAAAACGACGTTCCGTCATACGGTTGCTGCACGTTCGACGCGCTACTTGTATCCTTGCGCCGGTCGAGGACATACGACCGCTGTTATTGCCTTGAATCAGTAACGGCCGGAACCGGAAACCGGACTTTCCATTAGGTACTTTCGTGAAGCGTGATACACACCTCGTCATCCTCTTGCTGCTGGTCATCGGCTGCTCCCTGGCGTCGCTGACCATCTGGAAAGTGCTGTCTTCGCGCGATCGCGCGCTGGAGGAAGTCAACGTGCACGGGTTGAACCTGACCCAAGCACTCGAGACCTATTCCGAAGGCATTGTCCGGCAAAGTTCGCTGCTGTTGCTCGGGCTGGTCGAACGCCTGGAAACCGAGGGCAGTGGCCCCGCGCAGATTCAGCGCCTGAGTGCCCTGATCAACCGCCAGCAACCGCTGATGCCACAGCTGAGCGGTATCACCATCTATGACCGCCATGGCCATTGGCTGATGTCGTCGAACCGGCCGATTCCGGTCGGTGCCAACAGCAGTGATCGAGCCTATTTCATTCATCATCGCGCCGATCCGAGCCGCGAACCCTTTATCGGGCCACCGATCCGCAGCCGTTCCAATCAGGAGTGGGTGATCACCGTCAGCCGCCGTTTCAATGATGATCGCGGCGAGTTCGCCGGGGTTGTGGCCGTGACCCTGGGCGTGGAAAACTTTCTGCGCCTGTTCGGCAAACTCGACATCGGCCAGGACGGCGCCATCGGCTTGTCCTATACCGACGGTACGTTGCTGGTGCGCTATCCCTTCCGCGAGCAGGACATGGGCCGCAACTTTTCCAAGTCGCCGATCTACGCCAAGTACCTGGTCGATCAATCGGTCGGCACCGCGTCTTATACCTCCAGCCTGGATGGCGTCGAACGCCTCTACGCCTTCCGCAAAAGTGAGAAGTTGCCACTGATCACCACGGTCGCCATCGGCAAGCGTGAAGCGCTCAAGGCGTGGCGAACCGAGGCACTGCTGTCGGCGGTGGTGGTGGCGGGGCTGTTGGGGCTCACCGGTCTGATCGGCTGGTTCTTGATCCTCGACATCCGCCGTCGGACCCAGGTTGAAGGCGAACTGCGCATCGCTCAGCAGCAGTTGCTCGGCTCCAATCGGCAACTCGAGTTGTTGGCCATGAAGGATGCGCTGACCGGGCTGGCGAATCGGCGCTGCTTCGACCAGACCCTGGCCACAGAGGCGCGTCGGGCAAAGCGCGACGGTTCGTCACTGGCCTTGCTGATGATCGATATCGACTATTTCAAGCGCTTCAATGATGCCTTCGGGCATGTTGCCGGCGACGCTTGTCTGCAAACCGTCGGTAGCGTGCTGGATGAGTGTGTGCGGCGACCGTCGGACCTGGTGGCGCGCTACGGCGGCGAAGAGTTCGCCGTGATCATGCCCGACACCGATATGGGCGGCGCTGCGGTGGTGGCGCAGCTGATTATCGAGCGCCTGCAGCAAGCCAACATTGCCCACCCCACCAGTCCGGTGGCTCGTGTGAGCCTGAGCATCGGCATCGCCGCTGCGCGCGGTGCGCACCTGGAGCCGGTGAGCGCTCTGATCGAGTGCGCCGACCAAGCGCTGTATCAAGCGAAAACGGCAGGGCGCAACAGGTTCATGACATCCGCTGCGCAACCCTCACTCAACGTCGATGGACAGCAGGCCACCGACTCGTGACACCAGCGTGTCGACGGCAAACGGTTTGGTCAGTACCTGCATGCCCGGGCCGAGCTGACCGTTGCCGATCACTGAGTTTTCCGCGTACCCGGTGATGAACAAAGTCTTCAGCCTCGGCCTGATTTCCCGGCCCGCATCGGCCATCTGCCGGCCGTTCATGCCGCCCGGCAAGCCGACATCGGTGATGAGCAAATCGATGTGCGCGCTGGAACGCAATACTTCCAGTCCCTCAACGCTGTCGGCCGCTTCGAGCAGGTTGTAGCCGAGGTCGTTCAGCACGTCTTTGAGCAGCGTTCGAACGGTGGGTTCGTCGTCGACAATCAGGATGGTCTCACCGGCCTTTGCCGGCAGGGTTGCCGAGTTTTGCGTGTCATCGTGATTGCGCTGCGTTTCGCCGCGGTAGCGCGGCAGGTAAATGCAGATGATGGTGCCTTGCCCCACGGTCGACTGCACCCGCACCTGGCCACCGGATTGCTTGGTGAAACCGTAGATCATCGACAGCCCCAGCCCGGTGCCCTGGCCCAGCGGTTTGGTGGTGAAAAACGGGTCGAACGCCTTGGCCATGACCTCCGCACTCATACCGGTACCGGTGTCGGCAACCGACAGGCACAGGTATTGCCCTTCGGGCATCTCCCTGATGCGCGCCGATTCAGCATCGAAGGTTCGATTCGCGGTTTCAACGGTAATGCTGCCGCCATCGGGCATCGCATCACGGGCGTTGATGCACAGGTTGAGCAAAGCGTTTTCCAGTTGGCTGGCGTCGACCAGCGCCGGCCACAGATCGGCGGCAACGACCGTCTTCAGGCGAATGCTCGGGCCGACGGTGCGCTGGATCAGTTCGGTCATGCCGGCAATCAGTGCGTTGACTTCAGTCGGCCGAGGATCGAGGGTCTGCCGGCGGGAGAACGCCAGCAGGCGATGGGTCAGGGCAGTCTCGCGTTTGGCGGCGTCCTGGGCGATCAGCATGTATTTGTCGATGTCCTTCAGACGACCTTGGGCGATGCGTTTTTCCATCAGCTCCAGAGAGGCACAGATCCCCGCCAGCAGGTTGTTGAAGTCATGGGCCAGACCGCCAGTGAGTTGCCCGACGGCTTCCATTTTCTGCGATTGGCGCAACTTCTCTTCGGCCTGCATCAGCTCTGCGGTGCGCGCCGAGACCCGTTGTTCCAGTGTGTCGTTGAGCGCTTTTAAAGCGGCGGTGACCCGGTCACGTTCGTCTTCGACATTGCGCCGGTCTTCGACATCGATCAGCACGCCGGGAAAGCGTAAAGGCGTGCCGTCCTCGGCGCATTCGACGCGTCCGTTGGCTTCGATCCAGGTGTATTTGCCATCCGCACCGCGCACTCGGTACTGGTGCGAATAGGCGCCACCGCGGGCAAGGGCGTCATTGATTGCCTCTGTCAGCCCCTCGCGGTCATCGGGGTGCACGGTGACTACCACTTGCTCCAGGCTCAGACCGTCACGGCCCAGTGCCGGGTCAAGGTTGAAGACCCGGGCGAAAGCTTCGTCGACGTAGAAACGATCGGTGGGCAAGTGCCAGTGCCAAGTGCCGATAATGGCGCCGGCGGCCAAGGCGAGTTGGACCCGTTCGACGTTTTCCCGAGCAATCGCCTCGCTGACGCGCAAGCGTTCCTGCGCGTCGCGGCGCTCGGTGACGTCGCTGAAGAAGATCGCAATCTGCCGATCGGCCGGGTCACCGACACGGACGGCGCGTACGTCGAACCAGCGTTCGAAGGTGTTGGCGTAGTTCTCGAAGTTGGCCGGCTCGCCGGTCTTGGCGACGTGGCCGTAGGTCTCGAACCAGAATTTCTCCAGGTTGGGCGCAAACTCGGTGACCCACTTGCCCCGCAGGTTGACCCCGGCCTGACGCTCGAACGCCGGGTTGGCTTCAACGAAGCAGTAATCGATGGGGTAGTCGTCGGCGTCGAATTTGACTTTGACGATGGCGAAGGCGGCTTCGATGGTTTCCAGAATGGTGCTGAAGCGCTCTTCACTTTTGCGCAGTGCGGTTTCGGCACTTCGCGAACGGGTCAGGTCGAGCATGGCCCCGATCATGCGTTCGGCTTTGCCGTCGGCATTGCGGATCAGATGCCCGCGGTCGAGCACCTCGGCGTAGGATCCGTCCTGACAGCGGAAGCGGTACTCGGCACTCCAGGTGGTGCCTGTGCCCGCCATCGCCGCCCGAATCGAAGTCTCGACCCGCGCGCGATCCTGCTGGTGGATCTGCGCAAAGCGCCAGTCACACGTCGGTTCGATGGCGCTGGGGGCATAGCCGTACGCCTGTTCCAACGCGTCGTTCCAGACAATCTGATGGGTTGTCAGATTCCAGTCCCAGACGGCGTCGCAGGTCGCTTTGACGGCCAGGCGCAGGCGCGTGACCTCGGACTCAAGCTCCTCGCGAGTAAGCTGTTTCAGGATATCCACCCCTCATGCCTTGATTATTGGTCTGCGTTCAATAGGCGTGTTTCAAGCGAACACCCAGGTTGCTTCGTAAGCTTTGTGAGCCATTGACCCGGGGCGCCCTGTTTAAGTTGCACGCGGGGCACGGGCGCGTGCGTTTTCATAACGAGTCGCCGTTATCCAGCGTGTCGAGCAACTGTTGGCCGCGTTGCCACAGTGCCTGTTGTTTGGCTGGCGGCATGCGGTCGAGGTTTTTGTACATCATGGCCATGCGCTGATTGCTCCGTAGAAGGTCGGCGTGGCGCATCAGGAAATGCCAGTACAGGGCGTTGAACGGGCAGGCGTTGTCGGCCGTGGTTTCGCGCACGGAGTAAGCACAGTCGCGACAGTAGTCGGACATCCGGTTGATGTACTGGCCGCTGGCGCAATAAGGCTTGGAACCGAGGTAACCGCCATCGGCGTGCATGACCATGCCGAGGGTGTTGGGCAGTTCGACCCAATCGAACGCGTCCATGTAGATCGCCAGATACCATTCACAGATCTGCTTCGGCGCGATGCCGGCGAGCAGGGCGAAATTGCCGGTGACCATCAGGCGCTGGATGTGATGAGCGTAGGCGTGTTTAAGGCTTTGGCCGATGGCCTGGCGCATGCAATTCATTTTGGTTGCAGCGGTCCAGTAGAACTCCGGCAATGGCCGCTGGTTGGCAAATGCATTGCCCTCGGCGTACTCGGGCATGTGCAGCCAGTAAACGCCTCGGACATATTCGCGCCAGCCGATCAGTTGGCGGATGAAACCTTCGGCAGCATTCAGCGCGATGCTGCCGGACCAATAGGCCGACTCCACATCAGCGCAGAGCTGGCGCAGGTCGAGCAAGCCAATGTTCAGCGCCGCGCTGATGCGCGCATGGAACAGAAACGGCTCGTCGCTGGCCATGGCGTCCTGATAGTCGCCGAAGCCGGCCAAGGCGTAGTCGAGAAAGTACGCCCAGAGCGCCTGCGCATCGGCGTGCGTCACCGGATAGTTGAAGTCCTCCAGACTGCCGTAATGACTGGCGAAACGGTGTTTTACCAAGGCGAGGACTTCGACGGTGATTGCATCGTTGGCAAAACCGGCCGGGTAGGGTGCCTTGACGGTTTTCGGCAAAGCTTTGCGATTCTCGGCGTCAAAGTTCCACGCGCCGCCGACCGGCGTGCCGTCACCGTTGAGCAACAGGCGACTTTTGCGGCGCATCTCGCGGTAGAAGAATTCCATGCGCAACTGTTTTTTGCCTGCGGCCCAAGCGCGAAACTCATCGCGGCTGCACAGGAAGCGGCCGTCGGCGTGCCAGTGGATCGGCACACCACATGCTTTGAGCGATTGCTCCAGGCGCCAGTCTCCGCACTCCGTCACGTGCAACTCGCTGGCCTGCAACAAAGCCTGCCAGCGCTTCAGCTCGCCGAGCACCGAGCCGCTGTTCTGCGGGTCGTCGAGGGCCACGTAATGCACGTGGATGCCCTGGTTCTCCAGCGCCTGAGCAAAGTGACGCATGGCACTGAAAATCAGCGCGATCTTCTGCGGGTGATGGGCGACATGGGTGGCTTCTTCCATGACCTCGACCATCAGCACACGGTCGTGTTCGCTATCCAGTCCGGCCAATGACGCCAGATCAAACGATAACTGGTCACCCAGCACCAGGCAAAACCGACGGGTTTTGTTCATTTCACGAATTCAGCGTAAAGGCAGCAGGCTGCCGCGTGGACGTTTAAGTGCTAAATCCAGATAGTTGTACAGATTGTAGTTTGTGTATAGGTTTTTGTGCGGTGAATTGCGTGATATTCAGATCTCCCCTGTGGGAGGGAGCCTGCTCGCGAAGGCGGCGTCACATTCAATATTTTGGCTGACTGACATGGCGCTTTCGCGAGCAGGCTCGCTCCCACAAGGATTTGCACTGCGACTCGGATCAACGTTCCCGCTGTTGCGGGAGCGCTTGACGCCGCGTGGAAAGGGTTAGCCGGGATAAACGGGGTAATCCACATAGCCCTCGGCGTTGCCGCCATATACCGTCGCCGGGTTCAGTACATTCAACGGCCAGTCATTGGCAATGCGCGCCGGCAGGTCGGGGTTGGCCATGAATGGGCGGCCGAAAGCGACCAGATCCGCCAGCCCGGAGTCGAGCAGTTGCGCCCCGGATTCGGCGGTGTAGCGCCCGGCGTAAATGATCGCGCCGCTGAAGGTTGCGCGTACTGCCTGACGAAACGTCAATGGCATCGCCGGGGCGTTGTCCCAATCGGCTTCGGCGATCGACAGATAGGCGATGCCCACGTCCTGCAGCACTTTGATCGCTTCGATGTAAGTCGTGTGCGGGTCTTCCTCGACCATGCCCAAATAGGTCCGCGCTTCATCAGTGGTGGTGAACAGCGGGGCGAAGCGCACGCCGACTTTTTCCTTGCCGATGCATTCGGCAACACCGGCCACCACTTCGCGCAGAAAACGCAGGCGATTGTCCAGCGAGCCGCCGTACTGATCGGTGCGCAGGTTGCTGTGGGCCGAGATGAACTGGTTGACCAGATAGCCGTTGGCGCAATGCAGTTCGATGCCGTCGAAACCGGCATCCATCGCGTTGCGCGCAGCCTGGATATACAGCTGCACCAGTTCCTGAACTTCATCAGTGCTCAGTGCGCGAGGTGCTGACGGTGGAACCAGTTCACCGGCGCCGGGCGCGGTTTCGATAAACACGCTGACGCGGTCGGTGGCCACGGCGGAGGCTGAAACCGGAGCTGCGCCGTTAGGCTGCAACGCGGTGTGCGAGACACGGCCAACGTGCCACAACTGGGCGAAAATCACCCCGTCCACGGCATGCACGGCGTCGGTGACTTTGCGCCAACCGGCGATTTGCTCAGGCGTATGAATGCCCGGCGTCCACGCATAACCCTGGCCACGAGGTTCGATTTGTGTGCCTTCGGTGACCAGCAGACCGGCGCCGGCGCGCTGTTGGTAATACTCGGCCATCAGCTCGTTGGCGATATTGCCCGGTTGCGTGCTGCGCTGGCGGGTGAGGGGCGGCAGGACGATACGGTTTTTCAGGGTGTGATGACCCAGTTTGGCGGGGGTGAAGAAACTGCTGTGGTTCATGGATGACCTTGTTTGTGGCTTATTAGACCAGTCGTCTATTGGTTGGGCGAAAAAATAACGCCGGGCAAGACGCACCCGGCGTTTGGAAGGGTTGTTCGAGGTTTTAGCCGAGCATCTTCAGCAGTTTCTCGGCGACGGCGGCGGAACTGGCCGGATTCTGGCCAGTGACCAGTTGCCCGTCGGCGACCACATGAACCTGCCAGTCAGCGACTTTCGAGTAATAACCACCGAGACGCTGGAATTCGTCCTCGATCAGGAACGGCACCACTTTTGTCAGGCCGACTGCTTCTTCTTCGGCGTTGGTGAAACCGGTGACCTGGCGATGCTGCACCAGCGGTTTGCCGTCAGCGGTAAGGACATGACGCAATACGCCAGGCGCATGGCAGACGAAACCGTGGGGTTTGTTGGCGCGGTCAAACGCTTCGATCAACGCGATCGACTGCTTGTCTTCGGCCAGATCCCACAGCGGGCCATGGCCACCCGGGTAAAACACGGCATCAAAGTCATCAGCGTTGACGTCGGCCAAGCGGCCGGTGTTGGCCAGTGCCTGTTGTGCGGCCGGATCCTGGCGGAAGCGATCGGTCTCGGCGGTTTGAGCATCAGGCTCATCGCTTTTCGGGTCGAGCGGCGGCTGGCCACCGGCTGGCGAAACCAGGGTGACGTCGGCGCCGGCGTCCTTGAAGGCGTAGTAGGGCGCGGCGAACTCTTCCAGCCAGAAGCCGGTTTTCTTGCCGGTGTCGCCGAGTTGATCGTGGGAAGTCAGAACCATCAAGATTTTCATAGAGCACCTTGCGTAGGTTGGGCGTCTTCGATTGGGCGAAACATTCGCGCATCGGCCACACCGGTCAGAAAACGTTTGTCGGGGCGCAGCATAGATTCCAATTAGACCAGTCGTCTAGTAATTTTTTATCCGAAGGTTTTTCATCGACAGGTATGGCAAACTTCCGTTCCTCAGAAAATACGACTGGTCTATTGCCTGGTAATTCGCGCCCCATGAAACCGACCTACGACGACACCCGCCAACACTTGCTCGACACCGGCCACCGGATGATGGCCGAAAAGGGCTTCACCAGTGTCGGCCTCAACGAGATCCTGCAAACCGCCGGTGTGCCCAAGGGTTCGTTCTATCACTACTTCAAATCCAAAGAACTGTACGGCCAGGCATTGCTGGCGGATTACTTCGTCGATTACCTCGCCGACATGGAGCGGCGCCTGACGCTGCCAGGACTGAGCGCGTACGAGCGGCTGATGGATTACTGGCAGGGCTGGCAGAACCGCTGCACCCTCGAAGGCCACGGCGATGAGTGTCTGGTGGTGAAACTCAGTGCCGAAGTCGCCGACCTGTCGGAGTCGATGCGCCTCACCTTGCGCGATGGCGCCGAGCAAGTGGTGGCGCGCATTGCGCTATGCATCGAACAGGGTCAGGCCGAAGACAGCCTGCCCAAAGGCGATGCCCGGCATCTGGCGGAAACCTTGTATCAGCTGTGGTTGGGCGCGAGTTTGCTGAACAAGTTGCAGCGTACCGGGCAGTCGCTGGAGACCTCGATGGCGATGACGAAACAACTATTGCACGTTTGACCAAGGTTTTTGTGCGACGCAATGGGTGACCTACCTGTCGGCACTCGATCGGTTAAATATACGAATGGGAATAAGTTTCAATAACGGAGCGCTTGGTATACCATCGCCGCGTTTTGCTGGCGGTTTTACCCTTCGTTCTGGCCTATTCGTAAGGTTTTCATTTCATGCGTCGTACTCTGCTTTCAATTTGCGTGCTGCAGGCGTTGTCCCCTTCCTCATGGGCCGAACAGGCCGAATCAACACCCGCAGCGCTAGAGCTGGAGGCGACCGACGTGGTCGGTACAGCGGATTACGAACGGGCCGACGGCCCGGTGCAGGGTTACCGCGCCACACGTTCCGCCAGTGCTACCCGTACCGACACCTCGATTCATGAAACCCCGCAATCGATCAGCGTAGTGACCAGGGATGCTGTCGAAGACCTCGGCGCCACGCGTCTGCAAGATGCGCTGGACTATGCCGGCGGTGTGGGCCGGGCGAACAATTTCGGCGGGCAGGGGCTGACGACGTTCACTGTGCGTGGCTTCACCACGGGCGAGTTCTATCGCAACGGTTTCCCGATCAATCGCGGCTACCCGAACATGCCCGACGCCAACATCATCGAGCGTCTGGAAGTGCTGCGCGGGCCGGCAACCATGCTCTACGGCCGTGGCGATCCGGGCGGCACCTTCAATGTCGTTTCCAAGCAGCCGTTGGCCGAGCGTACGGTCACGTTGGGCAGCCAGTTGAACGATCAAGGCATGAAGCGCGGCACCCTGGACGCCTCCGGCCCGCTGGATGAAGAGGGGCGCCTGGCCTATCGACTGAACGTGGTGGGTGAGGGCGGCGATACCTTCCGCGATCACGTCGAGACTGAGCGCTACGGCATCACGCCAGTGCTGACCTGGCAGGCCAGCGATGCCACCCGGGTGATCTTCGAGGGTGATTTCATGCGCAACAATCATCCGCTGGATCGCGGCGTGACGCGTTACGCCAAGCAGATCGGCACCGCCTCGCGTGACACGTTTTTCGGCGAAAAAGACGCCGGCAAATTGCACAACGACAACAACATGGCGCAACTGCGCTTCGAACATCTGCTCAACGATGACTGGACGCTGGGCGGTGGTTTCCAGTGGCTCGACGGTTCGCTTGAGGGCAATGCGATCGAGGCCAACGGCATTGCCGATGACGGTCGAACCCTGGGGCGCAACTTCAACTACCGCAAACTGGAATGGACCGACAAGGACACGCAGCTCAATCTGACCGGGCATTTCAGCACCGGTGGTTTGCAGCACACCTTGTTGACCGGCATTGAGTATGAAGATTATGACTACAAGTCGATCATTCAGCGCTCCAGCGGCGTGGTCGGCGCCTACCCGATCGACATCTTCGATCCGGTCTACGGCCAGTCGCGTCCGGCACTGACGCGCACGCCGACCCACGACAAGGAAAACCTCAAAACTTACGCCGCGTTTGTGCAGGATCAGGTCGCGTTGACCGAGCGTCTGAAGGTCTTGGCCGGCGCACGTTTCGAGCGTTTCGAGCACGACTATGAAACCTATGTGCCGGGCGGCAAAAACTGGCAGGCCAGTGACAACGCGGTGACTCCACGCCTCGGCGTGACCTACGACCTGACCGAGACCCTGACGATCTATGCCGACACCGCGCGCTCGTTCAAGCCCAATACCGGCGCGAGTCGTACGGGCGGAGGCTTCGCACCGGAGAAGGGCAAGTCCTACGAAATGGGCATCAAGTGGGAAGCGCTGGACCATCAGTTGAGCGTGGATGCCGCGATCTACCAGATCGAAAAACGCAACGTGCTGACCACCGACCCGGTGGACTCGACCTTCAACGTCGCCGCCGGAGAAGTGCGCAGCCGAGGTTTCGACCTGAACGTCGCCGGTAACCTGACACCCGAATGGCGGGTGATCGGCGGCTACGCCTACGTCGATGCCGAGGTGACCAAGGACAATGTGATCCGCTCTGGCACGCGCCTGATGAACATTCCGCAAAACAGCTTCAGTCTGCTCAACGTCTACGAGTTTCAGGACGGTGCGCTAAAAGGCCTGGGCCTGGGCACCGGACTCAAGTACGTCGACCAGCGTGCCGGGCAAACCGCCAATACCGCGTTCTCGATGGACAGTTACACCGTTGTCGACCTGCTCGGCTTCTACAAGGTCAACGAGAAAGTGCGGCTCAACCTTGACCTGAAAAACCTGTTTGACCGCGATTATGAAGAGGGCGCGTTCGGTAACGTCTACGCCTATCCAGGTGCACCAAGAACCGTGCAGGTGGGGATTTCCTACACCTTGTAAGCCGAGCTCGACGCTGCAACCACAGCCCCTCACCCCAGCCCTCTCCCGGAGGGAGAGGGAGCCGATCGAGGTGTCTTGCGTTATGCATCGACCTGAAAGGTCGCGTCGATTACGCGGGCATCGGCAATGCTTGGCGGTATTGGATTCACCGGTGCTATTGCACGTCGGCGTCAATCGCCAATCTCCCCAATCGGTCCCCTCTCCTCGGGAAGAGGGAGCCGACCGAGGTGTCTTGCGTTATGCATTGACCTGGAAGGTCGCGTCGATACGCGGGCATCGGCATGCTTGGCGGTATTGGATTCAGCGGCGCTTGTGCACATCGGCGTTCATAGCCAATATCCCCCAATCGATCCCCTCTCCTCGGGGAGAGGGAGCCGACCGAGGTGTCATGCGTTATGCATCGACCTGAAAGGTCGCGTCGATTACGCGGGCATCGGCAATGCTTGGCGGTATTGGATTCACCGGTGCTATTGCACGTCGGCGTCAATCGCCAATCTCCCCAATCGGTCCCCTCTCCTCGGGAAGAGGGAGCCGACCGAGGTGTCTTGCGTTATGCATTGACCTGGAAGGTCGCGTCGATACGCGGGCATCGGCATGCTTGGCGGTATTGGATTCAGCGGCGCTTGTGCACATCGGCGTTCATCGCCAATATCCCCCAATCGATCCCCTCTCCTCGGGGAGAGGGAGCCGACCGAGGTGTCTTGCGTTATGCATCGACCTGAAAGATCGCGTCGATTACGCGGGCATCGGCAATGCTTGGTGGTATTGGATTCACCGGCGCTATTGCACGTCGGCGTTCATCGTCAATATCCCCCAATCGGTCCCCTCTCCTGAGGGAGAGGGCTAGGGTGAGGGCAGCTGCTTCGGCACATGCCCGTTAGTGAGCGAGTGCTCGAAATCAGGATACACGCGGCGCGCAATTTCCTGCTCAACAGCACGCGCTCGGTGGGCGAAGTGGCGCGATTGTGGTCGCTAGAGATTGTCCTTTTTGAGTTGACGGATAAACGCTTTTCAGCCGATTTATCCCGTCCCTGTGCGTCAGTAATCTGTACCCAACTTGAACGCAACAACAACTTCAAAAACTCAAAAGGGAAGCAAATCATGACCACTCCAACCTACAACCGCCTCAACAAAGATGACGCCATTGTGCTGCTGGTCGACCACCAGACCGGCCTGATTTCCCTGGTGCAGGACTTCTCGCCAAACGAGTTCAAGAACAACGTGCTGGCCCTGGCGGATCTGGCGAAGTTCTTCGAACTGCCAACCATCCTCACCACCAGTTTCGAACAAGGCCCGAACGGCCCGCTGGTGCCAGAGCTGAAAGAGATGTTCCCGGACGCGCCGTACATCGCTCGTCCAGGCCAGATCAACGCTTGGGACAACGAGGACTTTGTGAAGGCGATCAAAGCCACCGGCCGCAAGCAGATCATCATTGCCGGTGTGGTAACGGATGTCTGCGTAGCGTTCCCGACCTTGTCGGCGCTGGCAGAAGGGTTTGATGTGTTTGTGGTCACCGACGCTTCCGGTACCTTCAACACCACCGTGCAGCAAGCCGCGTGGAGCCGCATGACCCAGGCCGGCGCACAGATGATGAACTGGTTCTCGGTAGCCTGTGAGCTGCACCGCGACTGGCGCAACGATATTGAAGGCTTGGGCAATCTGCTGTCGCAGCGCATCCCCAACTACCGCAACCTGATGAACAGCTACTCGGCGCTGACCGCTCAGCAGAAGTAAGCCTGCGCGATCCGGACAAAAGCCTGCCCTGAAAAGCAGGCTTTTGTCATTTGTTGCGCCGATTTAATCCGCGTTAACCGGCCCACTCATCACGAAACTGCAGCAGAAAATCGACAAACGCCCTGACCCGTTGCGGCACATACCGGCCGTGCGGGTAGAGCAAGGTGTAAGGTCGCGAGCGCCCGGCGTAAGGTTGCAGAACCTCGACGAGGCTGCCGTCGGCCAGTTCTTTTTCGACAATGAATTTGTAGGTCTGAAAGACCCCGGCGCCATGTTTGGCCAGCGTGACGCCGCCGAGCACATCGTCTGAGCAGGAGTAGCCGCCGTCGGAAATCACTTCCCGATCATCGCCATTTTCCTCGAACAGCCAAGAGATCCGCCGTCCGCTGCTCGGCAGTTCGAACTGAATGCATTCATGTTGCAGCAGATCCTCCAGCGTCTGCGGTGTGCCAGCCTTTTTCAGATAGTCGGGAGACGCGACCACCACCAGTTTTGCATCCTCCAACAGGCGCGCGACCATGGTCGAGTCCGGTTGGGCGCGGACGCGGATCGCCAGATCGTAGCCTTCGCCGACGAAGTCGATATTACGGTTGCCCAAGTGGATGTCGACGGTGACGTCGGGATAGAGCGCACGGAATTTCGGCAGCAGCGGCAGGATGCGGTGATGGCCGTAAGTGGTGGGAAGGCTGATGCGCAACTGACCGGACGGTGAGGTCTGTGCGCCCATGACTTCTTGTTGCGCTTCGACCAGTTGAGTCAGGGCCTGGCTGCACTGCAGGAAAAAGTTTCTACCGGCCTCGGTCAAGCGAATGCTGCGGGTAGTGCGGGCAAACAAGCGTGAACCCAAGCGTTTTTCCAGACGCAGAATCGACCGGCTCACAGCGGCCGGCGTAACGCCTGCAAGCTGGGCGGCGGCGGTGAAACTGCCGGCTTCAGCGGCGAGGCAAAAGAGTTCGATGCTGCCTAACTGCAAGTCTTCAAAGTGGCGCTTCATGAGATAAGCCTGAGGATCAACTGACGGTTCATCTTCAGGCTTATCTCATGAAGCGGCACCGCCGGTACACACCGACGATGCAGCAGGGAGGTATCAATGGCCAGCGCTTTGACCACCGTCGACATGGAGGATTTCGCCAGTGACGAAGTTCGCGCTGTCCAGGTAGAGGATCGCTTGCACGATGTCATCGATCTCACCCATATGCCCGACCGGGTGCAGGCTGCCGAGGGCGGCGTGAGTTTCTTCGCCGTGCATCGGCGTTTTGATGATGCCGGGCGATACCGCGTTGACCCGAATGCCGCGCTTGGCGTACTCGATGGCCAGAGACTTGGTCGCCGCGTTGATGCCACCCTTGGTCAGCGAAGCGAGCACCGACGGCACGCCGTCAATCGCGTGGTCGACCAGGCTGGTGGTGACGCTGACAATATGGCCGCTGGCGTTTTTCTCCATTTCGGCAATCGCCAGTTGCGAGATATGGAAGAAGCCGCTCATGTTGGTCGCCACCACTTGTGCGTAGTCTTCCTGGCTGTATTCAGTGAAAGGCTTGGCGACGAAGATCCCGGCGTTGTTGACCAATGTGTCGATACGTCCGAAACGTGCAACGGCTTCACGGATCACGCGCTCGGCGGTTTGCGGGTCGGCGATGTCTCCGGCGACGGCGAGAATGTCCGGGTCAGAGGAAGGCTTGATCGAGCGCGAGGTCGCGACAACCTGATAGCCGCGCTCACGGAATCCCTTGACCAGGCCTGCGCCAATGCCTTGCGAGGCGCCGGTAATCACAACAACTTTCTTGGACGTGCTCATGATGTTTCCTCATGCAATCTGGATGGTTTGAATAAACGGATTTCGAAGGTCAGGCGTGAGCCGCAACCTGTGCTGCCTGACGTAGCGCTTGCTCGTAATAAGCAACGGATTGGGAACCGGGGATGACCTGTTTGTTATCGATGACCATGGCCGGAACCGAATCGATGCCGCGTTGCTGATAAAACCGTTCGAGTTCGCGCACTGCCTGGCTGAACTCAGCGGTGGCCAGAAGCGCTTGCGCACGCTGGCCATCGAGTCCGACTGCTTCTGCCAGTGTCACCAGCGTGGCGTGGTCATTCGGATTCTTGCCGTCAGTGAAGTAGGCCTTGAGCAACGCCTGCTTCAACTCACGCTGACGTCCTTGTGTGGCGGCCCAGAACAGCAGTCGATGGGCGTCGAAGGTGTTGTGGAAATGGCTGCGTTTTTCCAGGTCGAAGTGAAAACCGATCTGCTCGCCGCGCTCGACGATCATCGCGTTGCGGTCCGCCACTTGCTCGGCGCTGCGTCCGTATTTGCGCATCATGTGTTCGATGGCGTGTTCACCTTCGGCGGACATGTCCGGATTCAGTTCGAACGGTTTGTAGGTCAGCTCCACGTCGACTTCGCCTGCCAGGTTGCGGATCGCTTGCTCCAGAGCGGTGGCGCCCAACGCGCACCAGGGGCAAACGACATCCGAGACGAAATCGATTTTCACGGCTCGGCTCATGACTGCGAGTCCGCCAACTGCTGGCGATACTCGGTGGTGGTGATGCCGGCATAACCCCAGTTATCGGTGTCGACTTCTTCGATCACGATGTGGGTGAGTTTCGGATCCTTGTGCAGTACCCGCTCCATCGTTTCGGTGATTTCCTTGATGACCTGGGCTTTCTGCTCCCGGGTCACGCCGTCACGGGTGATACGTACGCTGATGAAAGGCATTTGGGGTATCTCCAGTCGCTGGCCCGTCGGAGTGATGGGCGGCTGTTGGAGAGGACTTTAGGGGGAGGGCTGGAATTGATAAATGGGGCTTGAGGTACATCATTTGTGATGTGGTGTATCAAATGAGGGCGTGAGGACTCAGGTGATCCTGGCGCGAAACGCTGGCGCTCAGGCCAGCAGTTCGTTGATCCAGCGTGCTTGTCGGGTGATGTCCTGCAGCTTTTGCTCAGGCAGATTGTGCTGCACGCGAGCGAGATGGCTCAGGGTCTTTTGCTTGTGGCGGAGTTTGTGCTGCCACTTGGTCAGGAATGCGGGGCTGCGGGTCTGAAGGTGCAAGGGGCCGAAGTACAGTTCCTGGTCGGAATAGCTCACCGGTTCGGCGCGTTCGGCGACGATGATTTCGTAGTCGAAGCGGTTTTCCCGCAGCACTTCTTCGCTGAGGATGCGGTAGCCGTTTTCCATCAGCCACTGGCGCAGGGGTTGTTCACCGCCGTTGGGCTGCAGGATCAGACGTTCCTGGCCGCTGAGGTGAGCCTTGCCGCTGTCGAGGATGTCGCGGATGGTTTCGCCGCCCATGCCGCAGACGCTGACGGCGGTGATGCCGTCGTCAGGTTTGATTGCTGCCAAACCATCGGCCCGGCGTACGCTGATGTGCTGTTGCAGATCGTTCTCGCGCACGGTGCGTTCAGCCGCTTGGAACGGCGTCGCCGCAACCTCGCCAGCCACGGCCGCAGTGATCGAGCCACGACGCATCAGCGCCACCGGCAGATAGCCGTGATCCGAGCCGATATCGGCCAGTCGCGCACCGGCAGGTACGTGGGCAGCCACGCGCTCGAGGCGCATGGACAATGTCTGTTCGTTCAACGGCAACCCCTTGATGGCAGGCAAAGGGGTGCGACTCTGGCGAGCAACGCCGGGCCTGTCAAATCCCGGCGACGGAATTCAATGGCCCATTGGCCGCACTTAATGGCCAATGGGCGCTGAGGCTTAGCCGGCCAACGTTGCGTTATCGATCACGAAACGATACTTCACATCACCCTTGAGCATGCGCTCGTAGGCGTCGTTGATCTGGTCGGCGCGGATCAGTTCGATGTCGGAAACGATGCCGTGCTCGGCGCAGAAATCCAGCATCTCCTGGGTTTCCGGAATGCCGCCGATCATCGAGCCGGCAATCGTGCGGCGCTTCATGATCAGATTGAACACGTTCGGCGAAGGGTGCGAGGTGGCCGGCGCACCCACCAGCGTCAACGCACCATCTCGCTTGAGCAGCACGAGGAATGCGTCGAGATCGTGCGGCGCGGCGACGGTGTTGAGGATCAAGTCGAAACTCTTGGCGTGGGCGGCCATTTCTTCGGCATTGCGCGACACCACCACTTCATCGGCACCCAGCGCTTTGGCCGCTTCGCGTTTGGATTCGGAGGTGGTGAAGGCCACAACGTGGGCGCCTAGGGCGTGGGCCAGTTTGATGCCCATGTGGCCGAGGCCGCCGATGCCGACCACACCGACTTTTTTGCCCGGGCCAGCGTTCCAGTGGCGCAACGGCGAGTAGGTGGTGATGCCGGCACACAGCAGCGGTGCGACGGCGGCCAGTTGCGCTTCGGGATGACGGATGCGCAGCACGTAGCGTTCATGCACGACGATGTTTTGCGAGTAGCCGCCCAGCGTCCAGCCCGGTGCATCCGGGGTCGGGAAGTTGTAGGTGCCGATCATGCCGTCGCAGTAGTTTTCCAGCCCGCTTTCGCAGTCATCGCAATGTTTGCAGCTGTCGACGATGCAACCGACGCCGACCAGATCACCGACCTTGAAATCGGCGACATGCGCGCCGACGGCCGAAACGCGACCGACAATTTCGTGCCCCGGTACGCACGGGAACTGCGTACCGGCCCATTCCGCCCGTACCTGGTGCAGGTCGGAATGGCAGATACCACAGAACGCGATGTCGATCTGCACATCATGGGCGGCCGGCGCGCGGCGGTTGATCTGCATCGGCTCAAGGGGTTTGTCGCCAGCGTGGGCACCGTAGGCTTGAACAAGCATGGGAACATCCTCAATCGGTTTGTCGTAAGGCATTGTTGCTTGTTCAGCGCTGCGGGCAGTAGTGCATTCCTGTGCAATCCTTGCCTGATCCTGTGCGTCGTTGTGACATTGCGCGGACAGACGCTCGTGGCGTTTGCAGGTAATCTCCCGGTTCACTGACGACAACAAAATCAAAACAGGAGTCATTGATGCAACCAATCCGTCTCGGTCTGGTGGGCTACGGCAAGATCGCCCAGGATCAACACGTCCCGGCGATCAACGCCAATCCCGCTTTCCACTTGGTCTCCGTCGCCACTCAAGGCAAACCCTGCGCGGGCGTGGAGAACTTCCAGTCCTTGAGCGAGTTGTTGGAAAACGGTCCGCCGGTGGATGCGATTGCCTTCTGCACGCCGCCGCAAGGTCGTTTTGCGCTGGTGCAGCAGGCACTGGCCGCCGGCAAACACGTGCTGGTGGAAAAACCGCCGTGCGCCACCTTGGGCGAGGCGCTGGCGCTGGTCGATCAGGCTGCCGGGCAGGGCGTCAGCGCCTTGTTTGCGTGGCACTCACGCTACGCGCCCGGCATCGAAGCCGCCCGCGACTGGCTCGCCTCGCGCACCCTGCAAAGCGTGCAGATCGACTGGAAAGAAGACGTGCGCAAATGGCACCCCGGTCAGGCCTGGATCTGGCAACCCGGCGGCCTCGGCGTATTCGATCCGGGCATCAATGCCTTGTCGATCGTCACTCATTTGCTGGCGCTGCCGTTGTTTGTCGAATCGGCTGAACTGCGCGTACCGAGCAACTGCCAGTCGCCAATTGCCGCGTCGATCAAAATGTCCGACCCGCGCTGCCTCGATGTGCGCGCAGAGTTTGATTTTGACCATGGGCATGATGAGCTGTGGAGCATCGAGGTGCGTTGCGCTGAAGGCGTGTTGCGCCTGGATAACGGCGGCGCGTTGTTGAGCATCGACGGTGTGCGCCAAGCGGTGTCGGAGGAGGGTGAGTACGCAGCGGTGTATCGGCATTTTCAGCAGTTGATTGGCGACAAGGCCAGTGACCTGGATGTGCAGCCGTTGCGCTTGGTGGCGGACAGTTTCTTTGTCGGCAGTCGGGTGTTGGTTGAGGCGTTTTACGACTAGTGCACCTTCAGCGCTCACCGCTACACACAACGAAAAAAGCCTGCCCTGAAAAGCAGGCTTTTCGTTTGTGGCGTGACCGTCAATGCGACGAAACATACTCCGACGGTGTGGTTGGCAATGGCAGTGCATACGTTGCCTTCATCCATTCGATCTCTGCCTGTGGCGTTCTGCCGAAGAAGCGTTTGAACTCACGACTGAATTGCGAAGCACTTTCATAGCCAACGTTGAAGGCGGCTGCCGAGGCACTCATGGCCTGGCGCAACATCAACAGGCGCGCCTGATGCAAACGCGTCGACTTCAAATACTGCATGGGTGAGGTGTCGGTCACGCTGCGAAAGTGCAGGTGGAAGTTCGGCACGCTCATGCTCGCTTCATGGGCCAGTTGCTCGACGTCGAGTCGCTGCTGATAACAACTATGGATCTTGCGGATCGCACGGGTCACTTTGCCGAAATGTCCCTGTCGGTTGAGCGCGGCGCGCATGGAGCCACCTTGCTCACCGGTAAGGATGCGGTAATAGATTTCCCGCAACAGTGCCGGCCCGAGGATTTGCGCTTCGCCGGCAACGCTCATCGCTTCCAGAAAACGCAGGGTGGTTGCCCGCAGTGAAGCGTCCATCGGCGAGGCATACATACCTTTGGGCGGGGCATCGCTTGGGCCATGCACGTCATCCACTTGCAGCATCAACTCGCTGGCCAACTGGAAATCGAGGTGCATGTAGATCGCGAGCATCGGCTCGGTCTCAGTGGCATCGGTCTCCATGGTGAAGGGGATCGGCACCGAGACCACCAGATAGTGCTGGGCGTCATAGACGTAGGTGTCCTCTCCCAGATAGCCGCGTTTGCGGCCCTGGCAGAGAATCACGATGCCGGGGTCATACAGCACCGGGGTGCGCGTCAGGGGGCGATTCGAACGCAGGAAGCGCACGCCTCCGAGGGCGCTGAGGTTGTAGCCCTCGATCGGTGCGAGGGCTTTCATGAGCTGCACCATGCGCGCGGTGCCTGCATCGACCTGCGTCATCACATCCTCTCTCAATGATCGGTGGACCGGCTCAGCGCTTCCCATTGGTCAATCTCGCTGGCAGCATTTTTCAGTTTGTCACGGACCAGACGCAAGGCGTCACTGCCCAATAGCAAATGGGCCGGTGGTGTCGGGCTGGCGATGATCTGCAGCATCGCTTGGGCAGCCTTTTGCGGGTCGCCGAGTTGCTTGCCGCTTTTCTCTTCGCGGGCTTTGCGGATCGGATCGAAACTGGCGTCATAGTCGGCAATGCTGCGCGCGGTGCGTTGCATCGAACGGCCCGCCCAATCCGTGCGGAACGAACCCGGTGCGACGGCAGTGACGAAGATGTTGAACGGCTGCAGCTCCTTGCTCAGGGTATCGGAGATCCCTTCGAGCGCAAATTTGCTACCGCAGTAGTAAGCGATGCCCGGCATGGTAATGGTGCCACCCATGGAGGTGATATTGAGGATGTGCCCCGCACGACGCTGGCGAAAGAAGGGCAGAAACGCTTTGATCACCGCCACCGCGCCGAACACGTTGACGTCGAATTGATGACGCATGTCTTGCAGCGGTGATTCTTCGCAAATGCCTTCGTGGCCATATCCGGCGTTGTTGACCAAAACGTCGACGGGACCGTGAGTGGCTTCGACCTGCATAACGACGCTGTCGATCCGCTCGAAATCAGTGACGTCCAGCACCACCCCGTAAGCGTTGTCCGGGGACAGTGCCTGGAAGTTTTTCAGGTCGGTTTCATTGCGCACAGTGCCGATGACACGGTGGCCGTTGGCAATGGCTTCATTGGCCAGCGCATGGCCGAAACCGCTGCTGACGCCGGTGATGAACAGGGTTTTAGCGTGAGTCATGTCGAGCTCCCATTGGGTCAGGTCTGAGTCCATGGTAGCGATCAGCAAACGGGGCACCTATGCCGGTTTATCTTCGAGCATTGCCTATTCCTATCGGGCGCTCTTGATGTTGAAAAAAAACGGCGGCAACGCAGCTACGCTCGCTCACCGTCGAACTTGCAGATCAGTGCCGTCAGAAACGCGCCAACCTATAGGGCTCGCCACTCGGCAATGCCGTTGCCGGGAAGGCGTACAGGCCCGCCATCCGCACCACCATCTCCGCCGTCACCGCCGCCTGCGTCAGCCCCAGATGCTGATGCCCAAAAGCAAGCAACACCTTGCCCCCGCACACCTGATCAATCACCGGTAATGAATCGGGCAATGACGGTCGAAAACCCATCCACGGCGTCGCTGCTTCAGCATTCAGATCCTGGCGAAACAAGCCCTGACTCAACCGGTGCAATTGCCACGCACGCTCCATGTTCGGTGGTTTCTCCAGTCCGGCGAATTCAACCGTGCCAGCCAGGCGCAACCCTTCGGACATTGGCGTCATGATGAATTTGCGCTCCAGCGAGGTCACGGGGAAGGGCAGTCGGTCGTGTTCCTGCGGCAGCATCAGGTGATAGCCGCGCTCGGTGTCCAGTGGGACTTTTTTGCCGGTGAGGGCTGCGGTGAGTTTTGCTGAATGTGCGCCGCAGGCGATCAGGACGCGGCTTGCAGTCAGGCCGCCATTGCCAGTGGTCAGCGTAACCCCGTGCTCCTGCACGTAGCCGCCCTGAACCTGTTGCTGGACAAAACTCACGCCGCTGGCCTTGGCCGCTTCGACCAGTTCGCACACCACGCGGAAGGGATCGATAAAGTGCCCGGTGCGTGGAAAGAACAAACCGCCCTGGATCTGTTCACTGAGTTGCGGCGCGGTTTCGCGGATGGCGCCGGCCTGCCAGTAATCGACCGGTACCTGCTGCTGATGCAGGCGAGCCTGTAATGCCTGGATGGCCTGACGCGATTCGGGGCGTTCGAACACCAGCAGCGAACCATCGATCTTCAGCAAGTCCGGCCTCTGGATGTCGGCGAGCAAGCGCTGCCAGGCGTCCAGGCTGTTTTCATTGAGCGCGCGCAAACCCGCCACGGTGTTCTGAAAAGACACCGGGCGCAGATTCAGCAGCAGGCGGGTGAACCATGGCAGGGCGCGCGGCAGGTATTTCCAGTCCAGTCGCAACGGCCCCATCGGGTCCATCAGCATGGCCGGCAGGCGCTTGAGGATGGACACGTCGGCAATCGGAAATACCTGCTCGGTCGCCAGATGCCCGGCGTTGCCGAACGAGGCGCCGTGGCCGGCTTGCTGCTGATCGATCACGACCACGCGCAACCCTTGGCGAGCCAGACGCAGTGCGCAGGCGACGCCGATGATGCCGGCGCCGACCACGGCGATGTCGTGGGAGCCGTTATTCGCCATGGTGCTGCGCTTCCCTTTGGCCATCGAGCAGACGGCGCAATTGCAGCGGATTGGCCTGTTTCAGTGCGGTAGGCAACAAGCTGTCCGGGAAGTCCTGATAGCACACCGGGCGCAGGAACCGCAGGATCGCCGCAGTACCGACCGAAGTCGTGCGGGCGTCGGAGGTGGCCGGGAAAGGCCCGCCATGCACCATCGCGTCACACACCTCGACGCCGGTTGGCCAGCCGTTGACCAGCAACCGGCCGGCCTTGCGTTCCAGCGTCGGCAGTAATGCACGCGCCTGTTGCAGGTCTTGGTCATCCAGATGCAGTGTCGCGGTCAATTGGCCCTCCAGATGTTCGGTCACCTGGCGAATTTCCGCTTCACTGCCGCATTGCACGATCAGCGCCGCCGCACCGAAGGCTTCGGCTTGCAGGCGCTGATCGGCGAGAAAGTCGGCGGCTTCGGTCACGAATACATGGGCCTGGCATTGATTCGGGCCGTTGCCGGTCTGACCGATGCCGGTGATGCGTGCAGCGGCATTTTCGGCCAGTGCATTCACGGCAGACTCGTAAGCGCTGAAGATGCCGGGTGTCAGCATCGTCTGCGCGGGGCTGCGTTGAATCACCTCGGCGGTGGCGGCGATGAACTTGTCCAACGCCGGTCCTTTCAAGGCAATCACCAAGCCCGGATTGGTGCAAAACTGGCCCGCGCCTAATGTCAGCGAAGCCACAAACCCTTCCGCCAATGCTTGCGTGCGTTTATCCAGCGCCGCCGGAAACAGCAACACCGGATTGATCGAACTCATTTCCGCGTACACCGGAATCGGCTCGGGCCGCGCTTGCGCCGCTTGCATCAGCGCCAGACCACCGCTACGCGAGCCGGTGAAACCCACTGCGTTAATCCGTGGATCCGTGACCAGCGCAATGCCCACTTCGCGGCCGGAACCGTACAGCAACGAGAACACGCCTTCCGGCAAACCACAGTTTTTTACCGCCCGAGCGACGGCGCGGCCGACCAGTTCGCTGGTGCCGGGATGCGCACTGTGCGCCTTGACGATCACTGGGCAACCGGCGGCCAGCGCCGATGCGGTGTCACCGCCGGCCACGGAGAACGCCAGCGGGAAATTGCTCGCGCCAAACACCGCGACCGGCCCCAGCGCGATCTGCCGTTGACGTAGATCGGCGCGCGGCAACGGCTGACGTTGCGGTTGCGCGCTATCGACACGCACATCCAGCCATTCACCGGCGCGGACCGTGCGAGCGAACATTCTCAATTGTTGGCAAGTACGCCCGCGTTCACCTAGCAGACGCGCGTGCGGCAGGCCGGTTTCGGCGTGGGCACGGTCGATCAGTTCATCGCCGAGGCCTTCGATTTCTTCGGCAATGGATTGCAGGAATTCAGCGCGGACATTCAGGGTTGTCTCGCGATAAACATCGAACGCTGCCCAGGCCAGCGCGCAGGCCTGTTCGACATGCTCGGCCGCTCCACCGGCGTACGCCGGTTCCAGCGTTTCATTCGTAGCCGGATTGATCCCGCGAATGGCGCTGCGATTGCCGGCAATCATGTGCTGCCCGATCAGCATGTGGCCCGTCAAAGTCATGGTGTCTTCCTGATAAAAAGAGGGAGGCCTGCCGCGAATCACAAGGCTTCGCGGCAGGTGAGGGGGACGTGATCAGGCGAAGTTCTGTTCCGCCGACCAGTTCTCGTACCAGTGACGGAACAGCGAATACTGCTTCTCGGCATACCGCCGCTGCGAGTCGCTCAACGCATCGGTTTCATTGAAATGCAGGGTGTATTCCTTGTCGCCGTTGAGCACCATCAGGTGCTTGTAATACAGCACCAGGTCGCAGCCTTCATCGAACGACGACAGCACCGCCAGCGCCGATTCCAGTTCCCGCGCCTGACGCCGGGCCTTGGCGTCACCTTTGGCCGCTTGCTTGCTCAGAGCGACCAGTTGCAGCACCTCGCGGGGCAGGGCGTTGCCGATACCGGTGATGGCGCCGGTGGCGTTGCAGTTGACGAAACCGTGTACCACTTGCGTGTCGACGCCGACCATCAAGGTCACGTCATCGTCCTTGGAGGTGATGTTTTCGGCGGCGTAACGCAGGTCGGCGCCACCGCCGAATTCCTTGAAGCCGATCAGGTTCGGGTACTCGCGGCGCAGTTCGAAGAACAGGTCAGCGCGGGTGGCAAAGCCGTAGTAAGGGCTGTTGTAGATCACCGCCGGCAAATTTGGCGCGGCTTGCAGAATCGCGGCGAAATGGGCCTTTTGCGCGGTGACCGAAGCGCCGCGAGACAGCACGCGGGGAATCACCATCAAACCCTGCGCGCCGACTTTCGCCGCATGGGCCGCGTGGGAAACCGCTTCGCGTGAGTTCACCGCGCCAGTGCCCACGATCGTCGGAATGCCTGCCGCGACCAGAAGCGCCACGCCTTCTTGACGCTCGGCTTCGGTCAGCAGCGGCCAGTCACCCATCGAGCCGCAATACACCACGGCGCTCATGCCGATATCGATCAACTCGCGACCCTTGGCCACCAAGGCATCGAAGTCCGGTTTGCGCTGGGCGGTGCACGGGGTCATCAGGGCCGGCATGCAACCGGTGAAGATGTTGTCGCTCATTGTTTTAACTCCTTGGCACATCATTCAAATTGAGGTGAAAAGTCAGCGTGGCGGTTCAGATGCCCCACGCGAACGGGTCTGCTTCGTCGATCAGCAAGGTGCTGTCGGCGGTCATGTAAGCGCGGCCGGTGATGTACGGGCGGATGCGTTCGCCTTGCCATTCGAAGCGACCTTCGAACTGGCTGCCGGTGATGCTTGCCTGCACCCAGGTTGCGCCGGGTTGCAGCTTGTCGTCGGCGGCCAGACAGGCGAGTTTGGCGCTGGTGCCGGTGCCGCACGGGGAGCGGTCGTAGGCTTTGCCGGGGCACATGACGAAGTTGCGGCTGTCGGCCTGATCGTCATCGGCGAACAGTTCGATGTGATCGATCACCGCGCCGTCCTCGCCGTAAATGCCTTGGTCTTCGAGGGCCTTGAGCATGGCCCAGGTGTACGCCGTGAGGTGTTCGACGTTGTCCATGGTCAGCGTCTGACCGTGCTCGGAAACGAGGAAAAACCAGTTGCCGCCGTAGGCGATGTCGCCCAACACGCGGCCGTAACCCGGCACATCCACCGGCACCTGTCGGCGATGGCGATAAGCGGGGACGTTGCCCAGGGTGACGGTTCCGTCGTCATGCAACGTGGCGCTGACCGGGCCGACCGGGGTGTCGATTTTGTGCTCGCCCGGTTCGATTTGCCCCAGGTACTGCAGCGAGTTGATCAGGCCGATGGTGCCGTGGCCGCACATGCCGAGGTAGCCGGCGTTGTTGAAGAAGATCACCCCGCAAGTGGCGTCCGCCGAGACCGGTTCGCAATACAACGCGCCGACCAGCACATCATTGCCGCGCGGTTCCAGCAGGCAGGCGCGGCGCCATTGATCATGTTGCGTGCGCAGCGCATCGCGCTTCTCGACCATGCTGGTGCCGGGCAGCTCGGGGAAGCCGTTCATTACCAGGCGCGTCGGTTCACCGCCGGTGTGGGAATCAATCACGTGTACTCGTTTCATGAACATGTCCCGTTGGATGATTTCAGTAGGCGCCGGCAGGGCGCGCAGAGACGGTCGAGGCGGGGGCAGCGATTTCGCTGTCCTCGTCGTCCTCTTCCAGGCGCAGCAGATGCGCCGGTACACCGGTCGCCGCGCCCCAGTAGTAAATGCCGGTGGCACACGCCGCGACGACAAGGGTGTCGAATGGATGGGCAAGGATGCCGAGGCCACCGAAGGTGCCGAGTTTCGACAGCACGATGGTCACCGCGTAGAAGGCGATCAGCCACGCCGAGGAACGCACTTGGCTGGCCAGATTCAGGTGAGCGGTTGGTACAAATCGACCGCAGAGCAGGTAGACCACGAACATCAGGATCTGCAGACCGAGCAGCCACGACACGGTGCTCCAGCCCGACCAGTAGACGATCAGCGCGGCGATGATGAACGACACCGGGCCGAGCACGCCCATGCACTTGACCCGGAACGGCCGTGGCATGTCCGGCGCATTGCGGCGCAGCGCAGCCACCGACACCGGCGCCACGGCGTAGCTCAACACCAGCGCAGCGGAGACCACGTTGATCAGCGCCTCCCACGAAGGGAACGGCAACGTCCAGAACACCGACAGGGCGAAGGTCAGCCACAGCGCCGGGCGCGGGATGCCGGACTTTTCATCGATGTGGGTGAAGACCTTGAAGAAGGTCCCGGTCTGCGCCCAGCCATAGATCACTCGCGGGGTCGCGTTCATGTAGATGTTGCCGCAGCCGCTCGGCGAGATCACCGCGTCGGCGACCACCAGATACGCCAGCCAGCCCACGCCCAGCGCCAGCGCGATGTCGCGATACGGCAGGGCAAATTCCTTGCTGATTCCGGCCCAGCCGTTGGCGAGCATTTCCGTCGGGATGCTGCCGAGAAAGGCCATTTGCAGCAGCACGTAAATCAGTGTCGACAGCAGCACCGAGAGGATCAACGCAATGGGAATGGTGCGCTGCGGATTCTTCACTTCACTGGCCACCGAGATGATCGGCGTCAGGCCCAGATACGCGAAAATGATGCCACCCGCCGACACGGCCATCTCGACGCCGGACAGGCCAAACGGGGCAAAGCCTTGCACCTCGAAGTTGGCCGGTTTGAAGAAGGTGAACAGCACCCCGATCACCAGCAACGGCACGATGAATTTGAACACGCTGACCAGATTGTTGGCCTTGGCGAAGGTTTTCACGCTGCGGTAGTTGAGCAGGAAGAACACGCACAACAGCCCGAACTGCACCAGCCAGCCGAGAATCGTCGGATCGCCGGTGCCAGCTTTGGACAGGCCGGGAAACCACGCCGCTGCGTATTGGCGCGAAGCGACCACTTCGATGGCGACCAGACTGGAAAACGCAATCAGGGTGATGAAGCCCATCAAGTAGCCGAGCAGCGGCCCGTGGGAGTAAACCGGATAACGCACCACGCCGCCGGCACGCGGCAGTGCAGCGCCGAGTTCGCAATAGACGATGCCCAGCAACAACACGGCGAAGCCGCCCAGCAGCCAGGAAAAAATCCCCGCCGGGCCGGCAATGGCGGACACATGACTGGCCGCGAACAACCAGCCGGAACCGAAGATCGCCCCCAGCCCGATAAATGTGAGGTCGATCAGTGAAAGCTGTTTTTTGAACTTGCCTTGGCCTGACATGGCATCGCCTTCTTGTGAGTTATTGGATAGGCAGTTGTGTCACTGGGACGGCCAGACTTTGAACTCATCGACCTCGCGGCGATTGATGTTTTTTGCTGGCTTCGATGACGAAATCAGCACAATGACGCCGATAAAATATGGCCCTCGACACGCCGCGAACGATGCTGCAATCTGCGGGCGAACGGCGCATGGCGGACATTTGGTCTGTCCACGTTACGAGGGGAATCTTTGATGCAGCAGGCGTTTTCGATCCTGGCTCAAGGCATGAATGGCCAGCGTCCGCAGACACTGGAGGAACTCTTGGCCGGCGCGGCGCTGCTGTTGCCGATGCTTGATGTGATCCCCAATGCGGCGATTTTCATCAAGGATGTGCAGGCCCGTTACGTGCTTGCCAACCGCACGCTGGTGCAGCGCTGTGGCTTGAAGGATTTGCGTCCGTTACTGGGCAAGACCAGCGCGCAGGTGTTTCCGGCGCAACTCGGGCCGGGCTACACCGAGCAGGATCGCAAGGTGCTGGAGGAGGGTTTTGTGCTGGAGGATCAGCTCGAACTGCATCTGTACGGCAGCCGCGAACCGGGGTGGTGCCTGACGCACAAGCAGCCACTGTATAACCGTGACGGGGTGATTATCGGTCTGGCGGGGATTTCGGTGGATCTGCAATCGGCCAGTGAAACCCACCCGGCATTCGAGCGGCTGGCGGCTGTCGATGAGCATATTCGCGCGAATTTCAATCGCCGCGTGACCCTCGGTGAACTGACCCGCATCGCTGGCATTTCCGTGGCGCAACTGGAGCGTTACTGCAAACGGGTATTCCACCTGACGCCACGACAGATGATCCAGAAAGTACGCCTGGAGCACGCGCATCGATTGCTGCACACCGACCTGCCGATAACGGACGTGGCGCTGCAATGCGGCTACACCGATCACAGCGCGTTCACGCGCCAGTTCAAGGCGTCGACCGGGTTTACCCCACGCGAGTATCGGCAGGCCACTTCACCCTGATCAAGTGACCATTGAAGATCAATGCAGGCGCTGCCGAACCTTCGGCAACTCCTGCGTCGGCCTGGGCCGACCTGCGGTGCTTGTCAGGAAAATCCTACAGGAGTACAAATGTACTCCATGACGAACCTGACTCCCCGCCGTACTGCCATTCTGACTTTTATCCGCGATCGAATCGCCGAACACGGTCAGCCCCCAAGCCTCGCTGAAATCAGCGAGGCTTTTGGTTTTGCCTCGCGCAGCGTGGCGCGCAAGCATGTACTCGCGCTCACCGAAGCCGGTTTTATCGAGGTCAATCCGCATCAGGCCCGTGGCATTCGCCTGCTCGGGCAGCCGGCGCGCCCGGAATTGCTCGACATTCCCGTGCTCGGCCGCGTCGCTGCCGGTGCGCCGATTGGCGCCGATGCCGACATCCATAGCCGCTTGCTGCTCGACCCGGTGCTGTTCTCCCGTACGCCCGATTACATGCTGCGGGTGCAGGGCGATTCGATGATCGAGGACGGCATTCTCGACGGCGATCTGGTCGGCGTGAAGCGCAATCCCGAGGCGCTCAACGGCCAGATCGTCGTAGCGCGCCTCGACGGTGAAGTCACCATCAAACGTTTCGAACGGCTGGGCGATGCAGTGCGCCTGTTGCCGCGCAACCCGGCGTATCAGCCGATTGTCGTGCGTGACGATCAGGATCTGGCCATCGAAGGGGTGTTTTGCGGTCTGGTGAGGCAAGGCTGATGGGCGCCGTCGTTGCGTTGGATACGCTGTTCAATGGCGGCCAGGTCTGGAAAGGCCGGCCTGCGCCACCGGCCGCCAGCCCGCAGCCGACCGGCCACGCCGCGCTGGACGCGGCACTGCCCAGCGGTGGCTGGCCGGAAGCGGCGTTGAGCGAAATCCTCCTGGCCGGTCCCGGTGTCGGCGAACTGCAGCTGGTCTGGCCGACGCTGGCGCGGTTGTCGGCGGCGGGCGAGCGCATCGTGCTGGTGGCGCCGCCGTTCGTGCCGTACCCGCAGGCGTGGGCAAGCGCCGGGGTCGATCTGCGCCAGTTGTCGGTGATCCAGGCCACCGAGCGCGATGCCTTGTGGGCGGCGGAACAATGTTTACGTTCGGGCAGTTGCGGCGCGGTGCTGTGCTGGCCGCACAAGGCTGATGATCGCGCGTTGCGCCGTTTGCAGGTGGCGGCGGAAACCGGTCAGACCCTGGCGTTTGCCTGGCGCCCGTTGAGCGAAGCGATCAACCCGTCACCGGCGGCGTTACGCATTGCCATCGACGCCAGACCTGCACAGTTGCGCGTACTCAAGTGCCGTGGCGGGCTGGCGCGTACGGCACCGATTGCCTTTGCTGTGGGGCACTGAGGTCAGCATGCGCTGGGTGTGTATCCTGTTTCCGCAATTGGCCCTGGACGCCGTGCTGCGTCAGCGTCCCGATCCCGATGAACCGTTGGTGCTGCTTAACGGACCGGCCCAGCGCCGGGTGTTGCAAGCGGTCAACCCGGCGGCGCGCAAGCTTGGTTTGCGCGCAGGCCAGTCGATGACCGCTGCGCAGGCGATGAGCAAAGGCTTTGCCACGGCTGATTACGAGGCCGCCGAGGTCGAACACTGGCAGCAGTTTCTCGCTGCGTGGGCCTACCGTTTCAGTTCGCAGGTCAGCGTGCATTACCCGCGTACCGTGGTGTTCGAGATCGAATCCAGCCTGGGTCTGTTCGGTTCGTGGGCGCAGTTCGAAGCACGACTGCGCCGGGAACTGACCGACCTGGGCTTCCGCCATCGCATCGTCGCGGCACCGAATCCCGTGGCGGCGCGGGTGCTGGCCAACGCCTATGACGGCTTGGTGGTGCCGGACGGCGAGGCCTTGCAGCATCATCTCGGTCAGTTGCCGGTCGACCGCGTCGGTCTGGAACCCGCAGTGGCCACGGCGTTATCACGTATGGGCCTGCGCAATCTCAGTCAGGTGCAGAGCCTGCCGCGTCAGGCGCTGGCCCGGCGCTTCGAAGCGCAGATGCTCAAGCATCTCGACACGCTGTTCGGCGCGCGGCCATTGGCGCTGGCGTTTTACCTGCCGCCGGATCGTTTCGACGTACGCATCGAACTCAACTTTGACGTGCAGTCCCATCAGGCACTGCTGTTCCCGTTACGCCGTTTGACCGGCGATCTGTCGGCGTTCCTCTGCGGGCGTGACAGCGGCGTGCAGCGTTTCGATCTGCACCTGGAACACGCCGGGCTGCCGGACAGCATCATCAAGGTCGGCCTGCTCAGCGCCGAACGTGATCCGGCGATGCTCTTCGAACTGGCCCGTGGCCGGCTGGAACAAGTGCAAGTCGAGGCGCCCGTGCGCGGCTTTCGTCTGCGCGCCGAGGACCTGCCGAGTTTCGTGCCGCAGTTTCAGCAACTGTTCGACGACCGTCCGCAGCAGACCTTGCCGTGGGAGCAGTTGCGCGAACGCCTGCGTGCGCGCTTGGGCGATGACGCGGTGCAGGGGTTGCGTTTTCAGGCCGATCATCGTCCCGAGTGCGCGTGGCAGCACGGCGTTGATAAACAACGCTGCGCAGGCTTGCCGAACGTGCATCGTCCGGGCTGGTTGCTCGGCGAGCCACAAAGCGTGGCGGAAGGTTCGGCGCGGATTCTCATGGGCCCGGAGCGCATCGAGTCCGGCTGGTGGGACGGTGACGACGTGCGTCGCGATTATTACCTGATCCAGAACCGCGCCGGTCAGCAGGGCTGGGCTTATCGGGCGGTGGGTGAGGGCGGTCCGCTGTGGCTGCAGGGCTGGTTTGCATGAACGACGGTTATGCCGAACTGCACTGCCTGTCGAACTTCAGTTTTCAACGCGGTGCGTCCAGTGCGCTGGAACTGTTCCAGCGCGCAAAAAAGCACGGCTATCAGGCACTGGCGATCACCGATGAATGCACGCTGGCCGGGATCGTTCGGGCCTGGCAAGCGGCGAAATCGGTGGAGCTGCCGCTGGTCATCGGCAGCGAAGTGCGTATCGAAAACGGCCCGAAACTGGTGCTGCTGGTGGAGAATCTGGCGGGCTATCAAGCGCTGTGCGGCCTGATCACCCGCGCCCGACGGCGCACGCAGAAAGGCCAGTATCAGGTGCTGCGCGAAGACTTCGCCGAGCCGTTGCCGGGGTTGCTGGTGTTGTGGGTGCCGGACTCGCTTGATGATGTGGAGGAGGGTCGTTGGCTGCAGCAGACCTTTGGCGAACGGTTGTGGCTGGCAGTGCAATTGCATCGTGGCCAGGACGATCAGCAGCGGTTGGCGGCATTGTTGGGGCTGGCCGCCGAGTTGCTGATTCCTGCCGTGGCCAGCGGCGATGTGCACATGCATGCCCGTGGCCGGCGTGCCTTGCAGGACACCATGACTGCGATCCGTCATCACGTGCCGGTGGCCGAGGCGGGGTTACGTTTGCACCCCAATGGCGAACGGCATTTACGCAGTGTCGAGGTCGTGCGCGAGTTGTATCCGCAGGCCTTGCTCGATGAGTCGGTGAGCCTGGCCCGGCGCTGCACCTTCGATCTGGGCGAGTTGCGTTATCAGTATCCGAAAGAACTGGTGCCGGAAGGGCACAGCGCCAGTTCCTGGCTACGGCATCTGACCGAAGAAGGCATTGCCTGGCGCTGGCCACAGGGGCCGCAAGGCAAAGTGCTCAAGCAGATCGACGATGAACTGAAGCTGATCGCCGAACTCGGTTACGAAAGCTACTTTCTCACCGTGCACGATGTGGTGCACTTCGCCCGTGAGCAGAAGATTCTGTGTCAGGGGCGTGGCTCTGCGGCTAACTCGGCGGTGTGTTTTGCCTTGGGCATCACCGAAATCGACCCGGATCGCACCACGCTGCTGTTCGAACGCTTCATGTCCAAGGAGCGCAACGAGCCGCCGGACATCGACGTCGACTTCGAGCACGAGCGCCGCGAAGAAGTCCTGCAATACGTGTTTCGCCGTTACGGCCGTGGTCGTGCGGCGCTGACGGCGGTGGTCAGCACCTACCACGCTGCCGGCGCGGTGCGCGACGTGGCCAAGGCCTTGGGCCTGCCGCCGGATCAGATCAACGCACTGGCTGATTGCTGCGGCCACTGGAGCGATGAAACACCGCCGGTCGCTCGTTTGCTCGAAGGCGGTTTCGACCCGGACAGCCCGGTGCTGCGCCGGGTGCTGAGCCTGACCGGGCAGTTGATCGGTTTCCCCCGGCACCTGTCGCAGCATCCCGGCGGCTTTGTGATTTCCGAGCAGCCGCTGGACACGCTGGTGCCGGTGGAGAACGCCGCCATGGCCGAGCGCACGATCATTCAGTGGGACAAGGATGACCTCGATGCAGTCGGCCTGCTCAAGGTGGATATTCTCGCCCTCGGCATGCTCAGCGCGATTCGCCGCTGCTTCGACCTGCTGCGCCACCATCGCAATCTGGATCTGAGCCTGGCGACGATTCCAGCCGAAGACAAACCGACCTACGACATGATCAGCCGCGCCGACACCATCGGCGTGTTCCAGATCGAGTCGCGGGCGCAGATGTCGATGCTGCCGCGCCTGAGACCGGCGAAGTTCTACGATCTGGTGATTGAGGTGGCCATCGTCCGCCCGGGACCGATTCAGGGCGGGATGGTGCATCCGTATCTGCGTCGCCGGAACAAGGAAGAAGAGGAAACCTACCCGTCACCAGAACTCAAGGTTGTTCTGGAAAGAACCCTCGGCGTGCCGCTGTTTCAGGAACAGGTGATGCAGATCGCCATCGTCGCCGCCGATTACAGCCCCGGCGAGGCTGATCAGTTGCGTCGCTCGATGGCTGCGTGGAAACGCCACGGTGGACTGGAACCGCACAAGGAACGCCTCGCCGCCGGCATGAAGAAGAACGGCTACACGCCGGAGTTCGCCGCGCAGATTTTCGAGCAGATCAAAGGCTTCGGCAGCTACGGTTTTCCCGAGTCCCACGCCGCCAGTTTTGCCTTGCTGACTTACGCCAGTTGCTGGCTCAAGTGCCACGAACCGGCGGCGTTCGCCTGCGCGTTGATCAATAGCTGGCCAATGGGCTTCTACAGCCCGGACCAGATTCTCCAGGATGCGCGCCGCCATCAGTTGCAGATCCGCCCGGTCGACGTGCGCGCCAGTGACTGGGATTGCAGCCTGGAAACCACCACGACGGCGCAACCGGCGATTCGCATGGGTCTGCGGATGATCAAGGGTTTTCGCGAGGACGATGCCCGGCGCATCGAAGCGGCGCGCGCGCGCGGGGCATTTGCCGATGTCGCCGACCTGGGCGAGCGGGCGGCGCTCGACAGTCGGGCGCAGGCGTTGCTCGCCGATTCCGGGGCGTTGCGTGGCCTGGCCGGACATCGGCATCGGGCGCGCTGGGAAGTCGCCGGGGTGCAGAAACAGCTGGGCCTGTTTGCCGGGTTGCCGAGTCAGGAGGAGCCGGAGGTGGTACTACCCAAACCCAGCGTTGGCGAGGATCTGCACGCCGATTACAGCACCGTCGGCACCACGTTGGGGCCGCATCCGCTGGCACTGTTGCGCGGCGAACTCAAAGCCCGGCGCTGCCGCAGTTCGCAGGAGTTGCTTGAAGTCGAACATGGCCGACCGGTGAGCATCGCCGGGCTGGTGACGGGACGGCAACGACCGGGTACCGCCAGTGGCGTGACCTTCGTGACGCTGGAAGACGAGTTCGGCAACGTCAACGTGGTGGTCTGGCGGGATCTGGCCGAGCGTCAACGGCAAGTGCTGGTGGGCTCGCAACTGCTGAAAGTCGACGGCCGCTGGGAGCGCGAAGGCGAAGTGCGCCACCTGATCGCCGGCCGCCTGAGCGACCTCAGCCCGCTGCTCAATGGCATCCGCGTGCAGAGCCGCGATTTCCATTAGCGCGCCCTGATCTGATCGTTCCCACGCTCTGCGTGGTAACGCCTCCCGTGACGCTCCGCGTCACAGCGGACGCGGAGCGTTCGTGGCTGCATTCCCACGCAGAGCGTGGGAACGATCAAGTCCGGAACAGCCAATTCACTGGCGTCAAAAAAAACCTGTCACGAATGATGGCACTTTGTCATAATGCCGCCCCTTTTCAGCTCCGGCTGCGCATTGTCGTGCCGGGACATCCCCGTTTTTCAAAGGAATACTCAGTGAGAATGATCTCCCGGATGCTGGTCTCAGGCGTCGCGATTGCTGTGCTTGGCACGATGGCTGGCACACTCTCAGGTTGCGCGACCGAAAGCTCGCGCGCCTTGCCGGTGGCCAAGGTTGAAAGCGCCACACAAGTCTGGACCGGCGTTCGTGTGCCGATGGCCGTGGGCAAGTTCGACAACCGCTCCAGCTATATGCGCGGGATTTTCTCCGACGGCGTCGACCGTCTCGGCGGTCAGGCCAAGACCATCCTGATCACCCATTTGCAGCAGACCAACCGCTTCAGCGTGCTGGATCGCGACAACATGGGCGAAATCCAGCAGGAAGCGGCGATCAAGGGCCAGGCTCAGCGTCTGAAAGGTGCTGATTACGTGGTGACCGGCGACGTCACCGAGTTTGGCCGCAAAGAGACCGGCGATCACCAACTGTTCGGCATCCTCGGCCGTGGCAAGACTCAGGTGGCCTACGCCAAGGTCAACCTGAATATCGTCAATATCAGCACCTCCGAAGTGGTCTATTCGACCCAGGGCGCCGGCGAATACGCCTTGTCCAACCGCGAAATCATCGGTTTCGGCGGCACCGCTGCCTACGACTCCACCCTCAACGGCAAAGTACTGGATCTGGCCATGCGCGAGGCGATCAATCGTCTGGTCGATGGCATGAACGCCGGTGCCTGGAAACCGGGCAACTGATCGACGCCCATTGCAAGGAGCAACACCCATGAATCTGACTTTGTCGCGCGCGCTGATGGCGCTGACGCTGGCCGCCAGCGCCTTGTTGGCCGGTTGTGCCTCCGGCCCGCAAACCCTGTACCAGTGGGAAGGTTACGAGCCCCAGGTCTACGAATACTTCAAAGGCGAAGAGCCGAAAGAAGCCCAGGCCGAAGCGCTGGAACGTGACCTGCAGAAAATCCGCTCCACTGGCAAGGCTGTACCGCCGGGTTACCACGCGCACCTTGGCCTGCTCTATCTGAGCATGGGCAAGGACGACCAGATGGTGCAGCAGTTCAAAACCGAGAAAACCCTGTTCCCCGAGTCTGGGACGTACATGGATTTCCTGCTCAAAAACGCCAAGACCGGAGACGCGAAATGATCGCGCGCACCTTGAAACTGCTGGTCGCCGGTCTGGCCCTGACCGTGCTGGGTGGCTGCGTTGCGCCCAAGACCGTGGATTACTCGGCCTACAAACAGGCGCGGCCGAAAACCATTCTGGTGCTGCCTCCGCTGAACACTTCGCCGGATGTGAAGGCGTCCTACAGCCTGTTGTCGCAGGTGACCTTCCCACTGGCCGAAGCCGGTTACTACGTGCTGCCGATTGCGCTGGTTGATGAGACGTTCCGCCAGAACGGTCTGAGCACCCCGGACGACATCCACCAGGCACCGCCAGGCAAATTGAAGGAAATCTTCGGTGCGGACGCTGCGCTGTACATCACCGTGACCGAATACGGTACGCGCTACATGGTGATCAGCAGCGAAACAGCAGTGACCGCGACGGCGAAACTGGTCGACCTGAAAAGTGGCACGACGCTGTGGACCGGTTCGGCCCGGGCGTCGAGCGAAGAGGGCGGCAATAGCAATGCCGGCGGTATCGTCGGCATGCTGATCTCGGCGGCAGTGAAGCAGATCATCAACAGCTCCACCGATGCCGGCTACCCGATTGCCGGTGTGGCGAGCAATCGTCTGCTCTCGGCCGGACACCGGGCAGGCCTGCTATACGGCCCGCGCTCGCCGAAGTACGGCACTGACTGAGCCCGGTAAGATCTTTCCCACGCACTGCGTGGGAAAGATCAAATGTACGCGTGAGCCTGCTCACCGCCCCCTCCCGGCACATATGTCCTGCTTGCAACGAGCAGACAAGTAGCGCGACGCCGCCTCGATGGCTGATCCGCACTCAACGTGCAATCAAGACCCTGCATCTCGAAGCCGAAGGCTATATCCTGCGTGGCACTCAGTTGCTCGACGTTAAAGGAGTGCCCAAATGACCGAAAAGAAACCGGAAACCACGGTCGACCGCGTCTACCAAGGGGTTTACGAGGCGATCAGCAAGCGTTCGTTGCGCCCGGGGATGAAACTGGGTGAGGCCTCGCTGGCCGAATTATTCAATGTCAGCCGCACGTCGGTGCGCGCGGCATTGAAGCAATTGGAGGCCGATGGACTGGTCACCACCGAGCCGAATAAAGGGGCATCGGTGTCGCTGCCGAGCAATGAAGAGCTCCGCTCGCTGTTTGAAACCCGCCGGCTGATCGAGATCGGCATCGTTACCGAACTGTGCCGGCGCAAGGACAGCGCGGCGATGCAGGATTTGCGCGAACACCTGCTGCTGGAAGATGAAGCCCACGCGGCGGGCGATCACGAACGGCTGATCCATCTGCTCGGTGAGTTCCACATCAAACTGGCGTGCAGCCTGAATAACCCGGTGCTGCTCGACTGGTTCCAGAAACTGATCTCCCGCGCTTCGCTGTACGCTGCAGCGCTGGACGACGACAGCCATGAAGTCTGCCGCGACAACGAACACCTGCGCCTGATCGAATACATCGAGGCCGGCAATCAGAGCGCCGCCATCGAGCTGACCTGCACGCATCTGAACGGCATCGAGAAGGCCATTCTCGACGCCGCCGCCAAAATGAAAACCGGCTACCACCCGCTCAAGCACCTGATCGGGGTTTAGGTTCCGGGCGCGGATGAAATCGGCTATATATCATATGAAACCAATGCGACTGGAGGCGCTCGAAACAGACGGGCGTCGCGTCGTTATGGCGTCGCGATTTATCGGGCAATCACAACAGGACACTGAGTCAGTCGATGCAGTTTTTATCCGATAGCCATGGTTGTGACGGCTGGAAAGGCGAAATGGCCGGGCGCATCAGTGCGTTCGACTGGAGCCATACTGAACTCGGTCCGCTGAACAGCTGGCCGGCCAGCCTGTGCAGCGCGGTGCAACTGATGCTGGCGTCGCCGCTGCCGATGGTCATGCTCTGGGGCTATGCCGGGTACATGATCTACAACGATGCCTATTCGAAATTTGCCGGTGGTCGGCACCCGTATCTACTCGGTGCGCCGGTGGAGCTGGGCTGGCCGGAAGTCGCCGATTTCAACCGGCATGTGGTCGATACCTGCCTGGCCGGCGGCACCTTGTCGTTTCGCAATAAAGAGTTGGTGCTGTTGCGCGATGGCGTCCCCGAAGACGTCTGGATGGACCTGTATTACAGCCCGGTGGCCAATGATGACGGCAAGCCGGCCGGGGTGATGGCGATGGTGGTGGAAACCACCGAGTTCATGCACTCCGAACGCCGGCGGCAGGAAGCTGAAAGCGCTTACCGCGCCGACAACGAGCGGGTGCGTCTGGCGTTGAATGCCGGGGCCTTGCTCGGCTCGTTTGTCTGGGACGTGAAAAACAACACGTTGTCGGCAGACGAGCGATTCGCTCGCACGTTCTCCTATCCGCCGGATCAGGACCTCAGCGACCTCCCGCAGGACATCGCCGAGTCGCGCATTCATCCCGATGACGCCGCCTGGGTGCAGGAGCGGGTCGTCCATTCCGTGCAGACCGGTGAACCGTATAACGCCGAATATCGCGTGCGGCGCAGTGACGGCAGTTATTCCTGGGTGTTGGCCAGTGGCGCCTGTGAGTTCGACGAACACGGTGCGCCGTTGCGCTTTCCCGGCGTGCTGATCGACATTCATGAACGCAAGATTGCCGAAGAATCCCTGCTCAAATTTACCCGCAACCTCGAACAGCGCGTGGGCGAAGAGGTCGAGGCGCGGCTGGCGGCTGAAGAGCAGTTGCGCCAGTCACAGAAGCTTGAAGCGATTGGTGGCCTGACCGGCGGCGTCGCCCACGATTTCAATAATCTGTTGCAAGTGATCGCCGGCAATCTGCATCTGCTCGCGCGCCATGAACCGAACAATGCCAACGTGCAGCGCCGCGTCAGCGCCTCGCTGGCAGCGGTCGAACGCGGCGCCAAGCTGTCCTCGCAATTGCTTGCGTTCGCCCGGCGCCAGCCTTTGTCGCCGGCGGTGTGCAACCCGCAGCAGATTTTCGAAGGTGTCGGCGAATTACTGCAGCGTGCGCTGGGTGAAACCATTCAGATCGACGTGCAACTGCCGCAAAAGCCGTGGCACATCAACGTCGACCGCAACCAGTTGGAAAACGCCATTCTCAACCTGGCGATCAATGCTCGCGATGCGATGAAGGGCGAAGGCACCATTGCGCTCAGCGCTGCCAACGTGCGGCTCGAACGCGAGTTCTGTGCCGGTAAAGGCATCGTTCCCGGTGAGTTTGTCCGCGTCGCGGTCAGTGACTCCGGCGCCGGCATCCCGCCAGAGATTCTCGAGCAAGTGTTTGAGCCGTTCTTCACCACCAAGGCTGACGGTCAGGGCACCGGGCTGGGCTTGAGCATGGTGTTTGGCTTCGTCAAACAGAGCGGCGGGCATGTCGAGATCACCAGCACCCTCGGCGAGGGCACGCGGGTGCAGTTGTACTTCCCGCGCAGTCTGCGGCCGATCCTTGATGAGGCGCCCAGTCTGCAAAGGCAGCAGAGCGGCGGCCACGAAACGATTCTGGTGGTCGAGGACAATGACGCCGTGCGCGCTTCGGCGGTCGAATTGTTGCGCGAGGAGGGTTATCGCGTGCTGACCGCCGGTCATGGCGATGCGGCCATGCAAATGCTCCTCGAAGGTGTCGAGGTGGACCTGATCTTCACTGACGTGGTCATGCCGGGGCTGATCAAAAGCTCCGACCTGTTCGCTTGGGCCAAGGTGCAGACACCGCCGGTGGCGGTGCTGTTCACCTCCGGGCACACCCGCGACATCATTTCACGCAATCACCAGTTAAGCCCTGACACGCACTTGCTTGGCAAACCGTACAGCCCGGAGGCCATGTTGCAGATGATTCGGGTGGTGCTCGGTAGCTGAGCGTAGAACATTCCTTCACCAAGGCAGGTCGATGACTTCCAAACGCACCTCCAAAGCGCCCACCGGCATGGTCCGGGTACGTGGCGCCCGTGAACACAACCTGAAGAACGTTGATGTCGACATTCCCCGCGATGCGCTGGTGGTGTTCACCGGGGTGTCCGGGTCTGGCAAGTCGTCACTGGCGTTCTCGACCTTGTATGCCGAAGCCCAGCGCCGTTACTTTGAGTCGGTGGCGCCGTACGCGCGACGGCTGATCGATCAGGTCGGCGTGCCGGATGTCGACTCCATCGAAGGCCTGCCGCCGGCCGTGGCCCTGCAACAGCAACGCGGCACGCCGAGTACGCGCTCATCAGTGGGCAGCGTGACCACGCTGTCGAGCCTGATCCGCATGCTCTATTCGCGCGCCGGCAGTTATCCGCCGGGGCAACCGATGTTGTATGCCGAGGACTTCTCGCCGAACACCCCGCAAGGCGCGTGCCCCGAATGCCATGGCCTCGGCCGGGTGTACGAGGTCACCGAAGCGCTGATGGTGCCGGACCCGAACCTGACCATCCGCCAGCGCGCGGTGGCGTCCTGGCCGCTGGCGTGGCAGGGGCAGAACCTGCGCGACATCCTCGTGACCATGGGCATCGACGTCGACATCCCGTGGAAAAAACTGCCGAAAAAGCAGCGCGACTGGATTCTCTTCACCGAAGAAACCCCGACCGTGCCGGTGTACGCCGGGCTGACCCCGGAAGAAACCCGCGTCGCCCTCAAACGCAAGATGGAGCCTAGTTACCAGGGCACCTTCACCGGCGCCCGGCGCTACATTCTCCACACGTTTACTCACTCGCAAAGTGCGCTGATGAAAAAGCGCGTTTCGCAGTTCATGCTCGGCAGTTCTTGTCCGTTATGCGATGGCAAACGCCTGAAACGTGAAGCGTTGTCGGTGACATTTGCCGGGTATGACATCGGTGAGCTGTCGCAGATGCCATTGCTGCAAGTGGCCGAGGTGCTGCGGCCGGTGGCGGCGGCCAGCTACCTCGAACACGCTGAAGAAACCGGCGAGACCTTAAGTCACGCGCAAACCCGCGAGGCCCGCCAGCAACGCGTGGCCCACGGCGCCAGCGGCCACGGCAGCGCGCCAGACGTGCGCCACACGCCAAACCTGTCGCTGGAGAAACGCCTGGCGGCGCAGCGCATCGCCGAGGATCTGCTGGAGCGGGTCAGCACCCTGACCGATCTGGGCCTCGGTTATCTGGCGCTGGAGCGCAGCACCCCGACGCTGTCGTCCGGTGAGTTGCAGCGCTTGCGCTTGGCGACGCAACTGGGTTCGCAATTGTTCGGGGTGATCTACGTGCTCGACGAACCCTCCGCCGGTTTGCACCCGGCCGATGGCGAGGCGTTGTTCGAGGCGTTGCAGCGCTTGAAGGCAGACGGCAACACGCTGTTTGTGGTCGAGCACGACGTAGAAACCATGCGCCGCGCCGACTGGCTGATCGACGTCGGCCCGGCGGCGGGCGAGCAGGGTGGGCAGGTGCTGTACAGCGGCCCGCCGGCTGGTCTGGCCGAGATCGAGCAATCGCAGACGCGGGCTTATCTGTTTGCCGAGTCGCAGCGCCAGGCACGCACCGCGCGCAAACCGACGGCGTGGCTGAAACTTGATGGCATCACCCGCAACAACCTGAATAACCTCAGCGCCGAATTTCCACTGGGTTGCTTCACCTCGGTGACTGGCGTGTCCGGCTCGGGCAAGTCGAGTCTGGTCAGTCAGGCCCTGCTGGAACTGGTCGGCGCGCAGTTGGGGCGGCCAACGGTGGACAGCGAGCCGGAAGAGCTCAGCCTCGAGGACGACGCGCCGCAGATCAGCAGCGGCCAGGTGACGTCGGGGCTGGAGTCGATCAAGCGACTGGTGCAGGTCGACCAGAAACCCATCGGCCGCACGCCACGCTCCAATCTGGCCACTTACACAGGGTTGTTCGATAACGTGCGCAAGCTCTACGCCGCGACCGACGCGGCACGAGCCGCTGGGTACGACGCCGGGCAGTTTTCCTTCAACGTCGCCAAGGGCCGTTGCGCCACCTGCGAGGGTGAAGGCTTTGTCAGTGTCGAGTTGTTATTCATGCCCAGTGTTTATGCGCCGTGCCCAACTTGTCATGGCGCGCGCTACAACCCGCAGACCCTGGCGATTCTCTGGGAGGGTTTGAGCATTGCGCAGGTGCTGCAATTGACCGTCGAGGAAGCGGTGACGGTGTTTGCCGAGCAAGCGGGGATTCGCCGGTCACTGGAAGTGCTGCGCGATATTGGCCTGGGTTACCTGCGCCTGGGTCAACCGGCCACGGAGTTGTCCGGTGGCGAAGCGCAGCGGATCAAACTGGCCACCGAGTTGCAGCGCAATCAGCGCGGCGCGACCTTGTATGTGTTGGACGAGCCGACCACCGGGCTGCATCCGCGTGATGTCGATCGGCTGCTGGAACAGCTGGATACACTGGTGACGGCGGGGCACACGGTGATTGTCGTTGAGCACGAAATGCGCGTGGTCGCGCAGAGTGACTGGGTGATCGACATCGGGCCGGGCGCGGGGGATCAGGGTGGTCGAATCGTGGTGGCGGGCACACCGCAGAAGGTTGCGGCGAGCAAGAAGAGCAAAACCGCGCCGTTTCTGGCCCGGGCCTTGAGCCGGTAATTGCGGCGTTCCGACTGGCACCATCAAGCGGGCGGCGAAGTTTTGAACGTTGGCGCGGGCCAGGCTTCGAATCTTTGACACCCGACGGATGTGTGTCGGGGGTGTTTTGACCAACGAGGTGGCCATGAACGAGCAAACCAGGCAACAGAGTCAATCTGGCGAACCGATTAACCGCAATGATCCAGCGATTGACCCGCAGGTGCAGGGGCAGCCGGCGCCGACGCAGCAGCAGGGCGAGGATGGTCAGGCGCAGAGCGCAGACCCGGCAGTGGACCAGAAGAACAAGCACACGGACAACGACAACGAGTTCAGTCCGGGCTTCGAACCGCAACCGGATCGGGCGAAGCCGGGGGAGGAGACGGATGCCGATATTGATACCGATGGCGGTTGATTTCGGCGGATATGACAAGGCCGCATCTATCTGGATGCGGCCTTTTTTTTGCTTTGGGTTTGTGGTGTTGCTGACATCGATCCCCCTCACCCCAGCCCTCTCCCCCAAGGGGGCGAGGGGAAAGGGAGCTGATCTCGGTGCCTTTCAAAAGCCAGGTTCAACTCTGGATTTCAGGTCGGTGTGACTCGAACATTCAACACGATCGGCTCCGTCTCGCTCTCCGGAAAGACGAGGGGGAAAGGGAGCCGATCGGGGTCTATTCAGAACCTGAGTTCGACGCAAGACTTTCAGGTCGGCGTAACTCGAACATCCACCTCGATCGGCTCCCTCTCCCTCCGGGAGAGGGCTGGGGTGAGGGTAAAGCTTTTACTTACTAGGATGTTTGGCCTGCAGCTCTTTCGCCGCTGCCAGATGTTTCTCCAGCGCCGGCAACATTTTCTGCGCAAATGCCTTCAGTTCAGGGGCGCCTTTGACCTTGTCATCCGTCACGGTATTGGCTTGTTTCTTGAACAGCTCGATGGTCTCTTCATGAGCCTTCACCTGATTATTGGCGTAAGCGGCGTCGAAGGACTCATCGCGCATATCGAGGATCTTTTCCTTGGCCTGTTTGACCAGCGTCGTTTCGTCCGGAACTTCGATGTCATTGGCCTTGGCAATAGTCGCCAGCTCATCGTTGGCCTTGCCGTGATCGGTGATCATCATGTTGGCGAACGCTTTGATGTCAGCCGATTGGCTTTTTTCCAGGGCGAGGCGGCTGGTTTCGATTTCGGCAATACCACCGGCCGCGGCGTTATCGACGAAGTCATTGTCAGTTGCAGCGAAAGCGCTGCCCATGCCGCTGCTCAACGCGACAGCCAGAACCAGATGACGCAGGTTGAATCCGTCCATTGGTGTATCTCCACGCAGTTTTTGTTGGTGTTAACCAATGGAGGGAACACGACGAGCAAAGGTTTGATCGCATTTGCGACAGGGCGACGAACGGACACCGCTGGTCTGACAGGTGGTCGACAGAACCGTGCAACCGAGGCCATTCTGATAACTGGCCAGCGCAATCGGTCGCGTTGGCCAGCCGATCAACTGACGGAGGTGTTCCATGCCGGTTCCCCATGACCTGTTTCAGGACTTGAAGCTTACAAAGGAAGAGATCCAGCAAAAACGCACCGCGGATCCACATCTGGACGCACTGATCAACAAGTATTCCCAGGCGGACGCCGACGTAGTCAAGGCCGAGACTGCCACCTCGGATGCTCCCAGCGACGACACGCTGAAAAAACTCAAAGAGAAGCGCTTGCAGGTCAAAGATAAGATCGTCGAGCAATTACAGGCGCGATCCTGAAGCCCGGTTGACCCGCCGACCTGCGGTTGCGGATTGACGGGAACGACAGCCACGACCGGCACCTCGAATGTACAGAGTCTTCCATCCGACTCATTGCGAGGTGCCTTATGAACGATCCCAAATTCCCCAGTGAAGAGCAGGGCGCATTCGACCCGGTTCCCACGCATCCCGAACCGAACAGCCCGGCGCATACCACGGCCAATCCCGAAGAGCCGGATGAGGATCTGCCCGAAGACGAAGATCCGGACAAGTTCGACAAGTCCAGCAACTGACAGACCGTCTTCGTCGGAACGCCGCCCGGAGCACGCTCGCTCCCACAGTGGATTGCGTTGAGCCCAAATGCTGTGGTCAGCAAATAACCCTGTGGGAGCGAGCCTGCTCCGGGCGGCGTTCCGACGATGGCGTCAGCGCATTCACCACAAAGTTGCCAGATTCACTTCAGGGCCACATCCAACGGCATCCGCGCCATATGCGTCGCCTTCAACGAGCCGAAATACAACCACGGCCCATACTCGCGCACCGTGGTAATCGGCGAATAGTTGCCACTGCTGGCGTCCTGCAAATTGGCAATTACCTTGCCCTCCAGATCCAGCCCCAGGACAAACCCGCGCTTCTCCACCGGTTTCGGCAACAGCGTCAACGCCCGCACGATCATCTTGCGCACGAGCGGATGCCCGGCGGTATCGTCGAGCAGAGCATTGCGCGGCGCATACAACGCCACCCAAAACCGATTGCTGCCATTGAACGCCAGGTTGTCCGGCAGCCCCGGCAGGTTATCGATAAACAGGTCGTGAGTGCCGGCTTTCGGCCCGGTCAATGCGATAGGCACCGGTTTCGTTGACCAGCACATAGGCGTCATCCGGGCCGAGGGTCACGCCGTTGGCGAACTCCAGCTTGTCCAGCAGGACACTGGTTTTGCCGCTCTGAAAGTCATAGCGCAGCAGGCGTCCATCGCCGCCGTGCTCGATGATTGCTTCGCCGTCATGGCCATAACCCCAGCGGCTCGAAGCATCGCTGAAATAGGCGTAGTGCCCGGACTTGTCGATGGCGACGTCATCGGTGAACCCGAACGCCAGACCATTGGCCGCCGTGGTCAAAGGCACCAGCTGACCCTGCGCATCAAGGGACAGCAAACCCTTGATCGCATCGGCAATCACCAGCATGCCGTTCGGATGCCGGGCCAGGCCCAGCGGGCGGCCACCGGTGTCGGCGAGTACTTTGCGTTGCTGGCCGTCGAGGCTGGTGCGGATCAGTCGGCCGTCGTGCAGCCCGGTGATCAGGAAGTCACTTTCCAGCAGCAAGGCTTCCGGCCCTTCGATGTCGCTCGGCCCGACCTGCGCTGCGCCTTTGAGTTTCTGGTTCTCGGCGTAGAGACCTTCTGTCAGCGATGGCGCTGGCGGCGGCGTCCAGGCCACGGGTTCGACCCTGGTGGGCATCAACAATAAAAAGCCGATGACGATGAGGACCAGCAACAACAGCAGATGTCTCAGCTTCACGCGCTGGCCCTCGCCGAGGCCAGGTAGCGGGCGGCCATGTCGCGCAGCGCCAGCATCGATGCGGCGGATTCGCGCTCGATGCGCCGTTTGAGCAGCAAGCGATTGGCGATGCGCATGCCCAGTCCGTCGAAGCGATAATCCAGCGTGCGCACAAAACGCGTGCCGCTGCCCTCGGGGCTGCATTCATAGGTCAGCAGCAGCGACAAACCATGATCGCCCTGCGCCCGCGCGCACCAGCGCCGGCCGGGCAGGTATTCGGTGACTTCCCAGTGCAAATGGCCCGCGCGCCCGCCGGCATGAATGTCCTCTTCGAAGCGCGCGCCTGCATGCAAAGGGCCTTGCGCACCGTCGATTTTCAGCGACGAGGGGTGCCACTCCGGCCAGCGACTGACACTGGCGGCATAGGCCAGCACGGCGATGGGTTCGCCAGCGATATCGATCGGGTGTTGCAGGCGGGTCATGGGCATTTTCGAATCGCTCAAAAGGGTGATTTCCGGCTCCCGGTAAAGGGTGCCGAACAGGTAGTCCATCAGCGGCAAAACGATGTTGAAATTGCGCTCCTGCATGCGCTCGCGGCGGTGATGCAGCTCGTGCAAGTGGCGCATCTGGCGGATCCACGGCAGGCGGGTCAGCGGGTTGTGTGGCGGCAGGTGTTCGCAGGCGTGGAATATCTCGTAAGTCAGATAACCAAGGACCATACAGCCGCCAAACAACCCGGCCACGTTGGCGTCTACCTGTGCGAGCAGCCACCACAACGGTAGGGTGATCAGCAGTGTGTGCAGCACGATCAGCCACGCGGGGAACAGAATCACTCGCCAGTCGCGGGCGCTGTCGTAGGTCATGTGGCCGGGGGTGAAGAAACTGTGATGATCGCCGGCATGCCGGGCGTAGAACATTTTCGCGAAGGTCTTTTTGTGGTGGCCGAGATGACGATGGACCATGTACACGGCGAAATTGAAAAACAGCAGGGTCAACGGCACCGTCAGCCATTCCAGCAGGCTGACCTGGTGCACGCTGCTCCAGAAACCACCAATGGCCAACACACCGAACAGCAGCACGAAGGCGCCGTGCAGCCACGGGTTGTACAGCGGATGAATGGCCGCACGATAGCGGCTGCGAAATGCCTCGGTGGTCTGCCTCACTGCATCACCTGCGGGATTGTTGTTATACCCGGCAGATTAGCCGATCCGGCCGTATGTGCAGGCCGGACCTCAATGGCACATGCGCCATGATCGGCTGTGAAGCCGCCGCTTCAGCTCAGCGGGTTCCAGCGTTGCGACCAGTCATCATCGGTGCGGATCACTTCGCGCAGCAGATGGAAGGCTTGCTGCAGCGTCGCCGAATCGCGATCGCGTGAGTACACGAGGTAAGTCGGATAGCCGAATTCCGGGGCTTTGGTCACCGCTTCAAGGGCGCCGCTTTCCAGGTAAGTACGCACGACTCGGGTACGGAAATAGCCGCTGCCGCCGTGTTCGAGAATGTACTGCAGGGCCAGCGGGCCGAGGTTGAAACTCAGCGCGGCTTTGGCTTTTTCCGGCAGGGCCGCGTCATGCTGGCGGCGGAAGTCCGGGCCCCAGTCGATGTAGACGTAGGGATCGGGACGATCGGGGGCTCGCACCAGGATCAGTTTTTCTTCCAGCACTTGCTCGACCTGCAAGCCTGGCCAGTATTCCGGCTGGTAGACCAGTGCGGCGTCGAGCACACCGAGTTCGAGTTGGCGCAGGAGGTTTTCGCCGTCGCGAATTTCCATGCGCAGGGCATGCCCCGGAATCTTCTCGCGCAGTTCCGCCGCCCAACTGAGCATCAACGGGTTGCACAGGCTGACTTCGCCGCCGATGTGCAGCACGTTGTGATAGCCCTCGGGCAGCGGCAGGTCGCGGCGCGCGGCTTCCCAGGTTTGCACCAGTTGATTGGCGTAAACCACAAAAGCCTCGCCATTGGGCGTCAGTTTCGCCCCGGCGCGGTTACGCACGAACAGCGTGCTGCCCAGCTGACTTTCGAGTTTCTGCACGCGAGCGGTGATCGCCGTTTGCGTGACGAACAGCTTCTGCGCCGCCGCGGCGAGGCTGCCGTGGCGGACGATTTCCAGAAAGGTGCGAGCGAGATCGATGTCCATGGGCGGGCCGGTGTTTGAGGTGGCGGGCATTGTAAAGGCAAAAGCCCCTCATCGGATCGCCGCCCGCCTAACCCTCTCCCGGAGGGAGAGGGGACTGACCGAGGTGTCTGGCGTCATACATCGACCTGAAAGATCGCGTCGATTATGGATTCAAAGCAAGACCCTCAGGTCGGTGAAGATCGCCAATATCCCCGTCTCGGTTCCCTCTCCCTTGGGAGAGGGCTAGGGTGAGGGGAAAGCAGTCACCGCGAAATCAACTGGCCAACTCAACCGAACGCACCCGCGCCCACTCTTCAATCAACCGCGCCGGCGTGCCACACACCTTGCGCTTGAAGACAAAATTTCGGCACTTCTCGGCAAACTGATTACGGTTGTAGAGCATGTCTTCCTGCATCTCCTGCAGCTCGGTTTCGCGGCATTGCTGGATCAATACCTGATCAACCCGCACCTTGCGCTCGCGTACCGCCGCGTAAGTCGGATCGCTCACCACGCTGTTGGCCCGTTGCAGCAACCACAGGGCAAACTCGTCCGGGCAGCGCGGGCCGATTTCCTGAACCATGCCCAGTTGCCACGCCTGTACCGCGCTTACCGGCAGGCAAGCCTGGGTCAATTGCTCGGCCATTGCCGGGCCGACGGCGCGGGGCAGGCTGTAGGTCCAGTATTCGGAGCCGTACAAGCCCATGCTCTTGTAATGCGGATTGAGCACGATATCGGCGCGGGCAAAGACAATGTCGGCCGCCAGCGCAAGCATCACACCACCGGCGCCCGCGTTGCCGGTGACGCCACTGACCACCAGTTGCCGGGCGGTCAGCAGTTCTGCGCAGACATCATCGATTGCCTGAATATTCGCCCAGGCTTCGGCGCCAGGATCCTGCGCGGCCTGAATCACGTTCAAATGCACGCCGTTGGAAAAACTGCCGCGCCCACCCTTGATCAACAACACCTGGGTATCACGGGATTTGGCCCAGCGCAGCGCGGCGACCATGCGCTGGCACTGCTCGGTGCTCATGGCGCCGTTGTAGAACTCGAAGGTCAGTTCACCGACGATGCCGGATTCCCGGTAGCGGATCGGTTGATAGGCTTCGTCACTGAACGGCTGCGTGGCGATCGACCAGTCCAGCACAGGCACCTCGGCCAGTTGCCCGGCCAGCAAGTGCCGCGCCGGTTGCTTGAAGGTCTCTTCGCCAGGTTGCGGTTTGCGCCGTAGGGCGCCGATCCACAGGCTTTGATCACCGGCGGCGACCAGCACCGCATCGTCATGCACCGCAAGAATCTCGCCGGGCATGCCGCTACGCGAATCCAGGTGCGCGTCGTACACGTAATACTGACCGCCGGCGAGGCTCGCCAACACGCCAGGCTGGCCGTCGGCAGCATCGATGCAGCGTTTGATAAAGCGTGCGCAATCGTGCCAGCTGAAGCTGCGGTCGACCTGCTTCATGTTCGGCTGCAAGCGTCCGCGTACTTTCGTGTCGGCATAGTCGAGGGCAACCGGTTCAAACCCTTCGATGAATTTCTCCACCACTTCGCGAATACAACGAATCGCCGCATCACTGACCCGGCCGTTGTACAGTTCGGATTTGCGCAGGCCCGCCGGCAGGTTGAACTCGCAGGTGGCCCACACCGGGCCGGCGTCCATTTCCTCAACTGCCTGCAACGCAGTGACGCCCCAGCTCGGCAGCTCGTTGGTAATCGCCCAGTCGAGGGCACTGGCGCCTCGATCGCCGACGATACCCGGATGGATGATCACCACCGGCCGTTCGGTGTTGCTCCACAGCGCCTGCGGCACGCGGTCCTTGAGGAACGGGCAGATCACCAGATCCGCGCCGCTGTGTTCGATCTGTTCGCACACGGCCTGTTCATCGGTAAACAGCACAACGCTGGGTGAATGCCCGGCCTCGCGCAGTTCCAGCCAAGCGCGTTGGGTCAGGCCGTTGAACGCTGACGACAGCAGAATGATGTTGAGTGATCGCATGATTGCTCTTCCTTGAGTGGATTCGGCCGTGGGCTCTCGCTGAGCCGTCCCTGGCCTTCGATTGAGCCGCGAGATTAATCAGTGACCACCCACGCGCCAGTGATCGAGGTCAACGTTCTGTCAGCCAATGTTTCTGCGGCGACCAAGCGCCTTATGTTCAGTGGTTTGAATGTGGTGATTTTTTATTGCTTAAAGTGTCGCCGAGGCTGCTGCACAGTCGCGCCTGGCTTAGAGCCAGGCGGGCGGCAGTGGTGGCTGGATGTGAGTGATCACTGCGGCAGCTGCTGGCAGGATTTTTGTGTTTACGTCCTACGGAAAATGCAGGGTTTTGCGGCAAGCAGGGGATATTTCCGACGACCTTTTCAGGTTGGTCGTCGGAAGCGCGATCTATAGCATCGGTCCTGACATTGAAGTCGCTGAGCGGCTTGAACGCTCAGGCTCCCAGATCAAGGATCAATTATGCGTACCCCACACATTGAGCATGAAACCTCTGTTTATTCCCTGCGCAATTTCTGGATCGACGATCGCGCCAGATGCCCCATGGAGGATATCGCGATGCCCACACCCAAAGCGCCCCGGCTGACGGGGCTGAAGAAGGTCGCGGGCAAGCCTGTCGATCTGCTCGTGAACGGCCAGAACATCGGTGACGATGCCCTGCTGATCATCCGCCTTACCGACGAGGGCTTTGAGCTGAGCGATGTCGTCAACATGCTTTCAACTTGCGAGTTGTATCTGCGCGAAGACATGGTCAAACGTATCACCGGCAAGTCTGTAAGAACCGTGCGCCGGCTCATGAAGGAAGGCAAACCGATACGGCTTGACCCGCAACAGAGTGTCGTCGCCTACCAATATGCGCTGGTGCTGGAGATGGCCACTCGGGCATTCGCCGGGCAATCGCGGGCGGAGGTATGGATGCAGAAACCCAGCCCTTATCTGAGCGGCCGCGTGCCATTGGAATTTATCCGACATCCACTGGGTTTCCAGATGGTGGAACAATATTTGTGGCAGATCATGTCCGGGGTTTACCCATGAATCCCTTGCCTTGGGACGAGCACTGGTATGCCTGGCGGCTGGATCCCGAGGTTTACGGGACTACGTGGGACAGCGGGATAGGCTCAGAACTGAATGGAGGTCGATGGAATGTGCCTGGCCGGCGAGTCGTTTATGCATCAGTCGATCCGTCTTCGGCCATTCTGGAGGTGGCAGCCAACAACAGTTTTGATGCGCTCGACAGTGAGCCGTACGTGCTGACGTGCTTTGAAGTCATCAGCGATGCCAAGGTCAGAATCGTGCAGCCGGAAGAGGTGCCGAATCCGTACTGGTTAAGCCCTGCCCGACCTTCACCCAATCAGCAGTTGTTTGCCGAGGCGCTGCTGGCCGAACATCCGTTTGTGCTGATCCCCTCGGCGGCGACTCGGTATTCCTGGAATCTGCTGGTGAGCTGCGAGCTGGCAGAGGGGCAGTTCAAGATGGTCTCTCAAGAAAGGTTTGGCCTGGATACCCGGTTGTTGAAGGACATGGCATTGGCCTGACAAGCAAAGATGCTGTTCATGATTCAGTTTTTACCCGTCAAATTACCTTTGAGCCTGGCCTTGCGGCTGGCCATCAACACGCTGCCGGCCATTGCCGCCGACGGCATGGCAACAGAATGTGAGAGCGGGAATGCGCAGTAAATTTGAGCGCGCGAATGAAAAAATCCCGCCATGAAGGCGGGATTCTTATGCCGCTGAACGTCGCTATTACGACGGGAACAGCTCGGACAGTTTCATCGACAGCATCATGTCGCCCTCAACGCGCAGCTTGCCGCCCATGAAAGCCTGCATGCCGTCGGTTTCACCGCTGACGATACCTTTCAGGGTTTCGCTATCCAGTACCAGCGTGCAGTTGGCGTCCGGGTTCTCGCCTTCCTGGATATCGCAGGTGCCGTCTTTGACGATCAGCGAGTACTGCTTGTCTTCGTCAGTGATGTTGAAACCGAAAACCAGATCCAGACCGGCAGCAGCGGCTGGGTTGAACTTGGCTTGCATTGCTTTTACGGCATCGGCTACGGAGGTCATGGTTCGATCCTTATGAGGTTGATTACAGCAAGGTTCACAGTTAACCGGACTCAACGGAAAGTGATGAGTTCCGGAGCCTTCAACAGCTGCAGGTGTGCATGACTGTTGAAGGAGGCCAAAGCCACCTCGCGACCGCGGAACTTCAGCTGGTTGAGCGAGGTGTTGACGATTTGCCAGTTCAATTCAAAGGCCTGTCTGGCAGGCATTTGCGTAATGAGGTGGAGCAGGGCGGTGATGGTGCCGCCGGAGGTGAACACGGCGATTTTCTGTTTGTCGCCAGCCTGTTCAAGAATTCGCTGCAGTCCGGCCTGAACCCGTTCGACGAAACCCAGCCAGCTTTCCAGCCCCGGCGTGTCAAAAGTGCCGGCCAGCCAGCGCTCGATGATCAAGGCGAAAATCCGTTGGAATTCGCCACGGTTCTGTGCGGCGTTGCGCAGGATGTCGAGGGCTTCCGGCTCGTCCGCGAGCATGTCCGGGAGCAGCGCGCGAATGACCGCGTCGGCATCGAATTCGTTGAACGCAGAATCGGTTTCCAGGGTCGGCACCGGCAGGCCTTTGGCGGCGTATTGCGCCAGCGCGCTGGTGGCCGTGTGCTGTTGGCGACGCAGGTCACCGGCGAGGCAGCGATCGAAGCTGATGCCCAGTTCAGCGAGGTGCTGACCGAGGATTTCTGCCTGACGCACACCGGTCGGCGACAGGACGTCATAGTCGTCTGCACCAAAGGAGGCCTGGCCATGTCGTATCAAGTAGATGCTGCCCACGTCCGCGTCATCCCGGTACGTTGAAGGTTGTGGCGAGGTTATGAGGATGACGGGTAGCTGTCAATGAAAAAACATACGCTTGTTTGAAATGCCCGTTACAGGGGTGTTGCCAGAGGTTTCACGGCTGGCCGACAAGCCGACGCATGGGTATGCTGGAGCCATCCCGCGTGTGTCTCACATCCGCGCATCGTTTAAGGAGTCTTTGTGGAGTTTTTCACCGAATACGCCAGCTTCCTGGCCAAGACCGTCACCCTGGTAGTCGCCATTCTGGTGGTGCTTGCCAGTTTTGCCGCATTGCGCAGCAAGGGCCGGCGCAAATCGGCCGGTCAGTTGCAGGTCAGCAAACTCAATGATTTCTACAAGGGCCTGCGTGAGCGCCTGGAGCAGACGTTGCTCGACAAGGATCAGCTCAAGGCTTTGCGCAAAGGCGAAGCCAAGTCCGAAAAAAGCGCGAAAAAGCAGAAGAAACAACCTGACGCCAAATCCCGCGTATTCGTCCTCGATTTCGACGGCGACATCAAAGCTTCCGCCACCGAAAGCCTGCGCCACGAAATCACTGCGTTGCTGACGCTCGCCACGCCAAAGGACGAAGTGGTCCTGCGTCTGGAAAGCGGCGGCGGCATGGTTCACAGCTATGGTCTGGCATCATCGCAACTGGCGCGTATCCGCGAGGCCGGCGTACCGTTGACCGTGTGCATCGACAAGGTCGCGGCCAGCGGCGGCTACATGATGGCGTGCATCGGCGAGAAGATCATCAGCGCGCCGTTCGCGATTCTCGGCTCGATCGGCGTGGTTGCACAGCTGCCCAACGTCAACCGCTTGCTGAAGAAACACGACATCGACTTTGAAGTCCTCACCGCCGGTGAATACAAGCGCACCCTGACCGTGTTTGGCGAAAACACCGAGAAGGGCCGGGAGAAGTTTCAGGAAGACCTGGACATCACCCATCAACTGTTCAAGAACTTCGTGGCCCGCTATCGCCCGCAACTGGCGATTGACGATGTGGCCACCGGTGAAGTCTGGCTCGGCGTCGCGGCGCTGGATAAACAATTGGTCGATGAACTAAAGACCAGTGATGAATACCTGGCCGACCGGGCGAAAAAGGCTGAGGTCTACCACCTGCACTACGCCGAGCGCAAAAGCCTGCAGGAGCGTATCGGCATGGCCGCCAGCGGCTCGGTCGACCGCGTACTGCTGAGCTGGTGGAGTCGTCTGACCCAGCAGCGCTTCTGGTAATTCGAGCAGGCATAAAAAAACGCCGGTCACATGACCGGCGTTTTTTTGTCCGCAGCAAACCTTCAGCGGCGACGGAACAGCGGCAGCGGTTCGTCGGTGGCGGCCTGATAGGTCACCGAAAAGTCCTTGAGACCTTCCAAAGCTTCGTACGGGTCTTTGTCCGCACGCACGGCAAAGGCGTCGAAACCACAGCGGTGCATGTAGAACAGCTGATCGCGCAGCACGTCGCCAATCGCCCGCAGTTCACCTTTGAAACCGTAACGGTCGCGCAGCAGACGGGCGTTGGAGTAGTTGCGGCCGTCAGTGAACGCCGGGAAGTTCAGGGCAATCACCTGGAACTCGGCGACGTCTTCACCGATTTCCTCGGCTTCTTCGTCGGCGTCCAGCCACACACCCAGACCACCGTCGCGAGCCTTGAGCATGCGACTGTGTTCACGCCACAGTTGCAGCGGCACGATCAGGTCGTCGCAGTTGCTGATCTCGTCGATGTTGAAATCCTTGGGCAGCAAGTGCCAGGTTTCGTCGACGACCGCGTTGTTCTTAATGATTCGCTGCATAGACGCGTTCCTTGAAGAGGTCGATGCCAATACGCTGGTAGGTGTCAATGAAGCGCTCGTCTTCAGTACGTTGTTCAACGTACACGTCGATCAGCTTCGAGATCACGTCCGGCATGGCTTCCTGGGCGAAGGACGGGCCGAGGATCTTGCCCAGGCTCGCATCACGGCTGGCGCTGCCGCCGAGGGAGACCTGATAGAACTCTTCGCCTTTCTTGTCCACCCCGAGGATGCCGATGTGGCCGACGTGGTGGTGACCACAAGCGTTCATGCAGCCGGAGATGTTCAGGTCCAGCTCACCGATGTCGAACAGGTAGTCGAGGTCGTCGAAGCGACGCTGGATAGACTCGGCAATCGGGATCGACTTGGCGTTGGCCAGCGAGCAGAAATCACCGCCAGGGCAGCAGATGATGTCGGTCAGCAAGCCGATGTTCGGCGTGGCGAAACCGCCTTCACGCAGCTCACCCCACAGAGCAAACAACTGGCTTTGCTCGACGTCGGCAAGAATGATGTTCTGCTCGTGCGAGGTGCGCAGTTGACCAAAGCTGTAGCGGTCGGCCAGATCGGCGACGGCGTCGAGCTGCTTGTCGGTGATGTCGCCCGGGGCAACGCCGGTCGGTTTCAGCGACAGGGTCACGGCCACGTAGCCCGGCTTTTTGTGCGCCAGGGTGTTGCGGGTGCGCCAGCGAGCGAAGCCTGGATGCTCTTTGTCCAGCTCGGCCAGTTGCGCGGTCTGGTTGTCCAGCGCCTTGTAGTCCGGGTCGACGAAGTGCTTGGCGACGCGATGCAGTTCAGCCTCGGTCAGTGTGGTCTGGCCACCGCGCAGGTGTTCCATTTCCGCATCGACTTTCTGCGCGAACACTTCCGGCGTGAGGGCTTTGACGAGGATCTTGATCCGCGCCTTGTATTTGTTGTCGCGACGGCCGTAGCGGTTGTACACGCGCAGGATGGCGTCGAGGTAGCTCAACAGATCCTGCCACGGCAGGAACTCGTTGATGAACGCACCAACCACCGGAGTACGACCGAGGCCACCACCGACCAGCACGCGGAAGCCCAGTTCGCCAGCGGCGTTGTGCACCGGCTCAAGGCCGATGTCGTGAACTTCAATGGCCGCACGGTCAGCGGTCGAACCGTTGACGGCGATCTTGAACTTACGCGGCAGGTAGGCGAATTCGGGGTGGAACGTGGTCCACTGACGGACGATCTCGCACCATGGGCGCGGATCAATCACTTCGTCCGCAGCGACACCGGCGAACTGGTCGGTGGTGACGTTGCGCAGGCAGTTGCCGCTGGTCTGGATCGCATGCATCTGCACGGTGGCCAGTTCAGCCAGAATGTCCGGGATGTCTTCCACCGCGGGCCAGTTGAACTGCACGTTCTGCCGCGTACTGATGTGGGCGTAGCCCTTGTCGTAGTCGCGGGCAATCTTGGCCATCATGCGCACCTGACGCGAAGTCAGCTGGCCGTAAGGCACCGCCACACGCAACATCGGCGCGAAGCGCTGGATGTACAGGCCATTTTGCAGGCGCAGGGGGCGGAATTCTTCTTCGCTCAGCTCACCTGCCAGATAGCGTCGGGTCTGATCACGGAACTGCTTGACGCGGTCCTCGATGATCCGCTGATCGTACTCGTCGTATACGTACATATAAGTCCTGTTCTCAGGCTTGGGCCATTCGGAGTAGCACTGCGTTTTCGCTTGCTGGAGTCCGATTGTGCCTCTGCAATTCTGCGCGCACGGCCGCGCACTCCCTAACGGAGCCGGGGCAATATACCCGTTTGCAGTTATGCGCAAAAGTGATGTTTGAGTATATGTAAAGAACCAAATCGCCTAACGAGAATGGCTGTCAACTAACCCACATTTGTCGTGCGGACAATCATCGTCTTAACTGTGGTCGAGTCTTTCTGCAATCACCGATAAAACCGACAAGAGGCGATGCAATGAGCAATCCGACCAAGGCAAGAAAAAGCGACAGCAGTGTCGATGCGTGGGCCATTTTGTTCCTGATCATTCTCGTAGTAGGGACAGCGGTATTCTGGGTCAGTCATCAGTAAACGACCCATCCGGGCCCGCTTCCGACAGATTGTCGGACAAAAAACGGGATCAGGCATCAATAGCCGGTGGAACGAGGGCTATAATGCGCGGCCATTTTTCCTTGGGCCTGGATGCTTCATGTTCAAGTTTGTCCACATCAGTCTTCTGTTGTTCGGCGCGCTGTTTCAGACCAGCGCGCGGGCAGAGTCTGTGCTGTTTTTGAATCCGGGCTCGACGCAGGAAGCATTCTGGGTCAGCTATTCGCAGTTCATGCAGGCGGCCGCCCATGATCTGGGCATCGATCTGCAGATTCTCTATTCCCAACGTCAGCCCGAACTGACCCTGGCTCAGGCGCGCATCGCGTTGCAGGGGCCGAATCGTCCCGAGTACCTGGTGTTCGTCAACGAACAATACGTCGCCCCGCAAATTCTGCGTCTGGCCGAGAACAGCGGCGTGAAGCTGTTTATGGTCAACGCGGCGCTGACACCTGACCAGCAAGCGCTGGTCGGTGAGCGGAACGACCGCATCGGCAGCCTGGTGCCGAACGACGAGGAGGGTGGTTACCTGATGATGAAGGAACTGATCCGCCTGCACCCGTCGACGCCCGCTGCTGAGCCGATTGAAGTGTTGGCGTTCTCCGGGTTGAAGGTCACCCCCTCGGCGCAATTGCGCGAGCGCGGCATGCAGCGAGCGCTGGCCGAACACCCACAGATGCGTCTGCGCCAATTGGTCTACAGCGGCTGGACCCAAGAGCGCGCCTATGAGCAGGCCAAACAGCTGTTTGCCCGCTACCCGAAGGTGTCGCTGGTGTGGTCGGCCAATGATGAAATGGCCTTCGGCGCGATGCGCGCTTACGCCGAGACCGGCAAAGTCCCCGGCAAAGATGCCTTGTTCAGTGCGGTCAATACCTCACCGGCGGCCTTGCAGGCGTTGGTTGATGGGCGTTTGAGCGCGCTGGTCGGCGGGCATTTCACCCTGGGCGGCTGGGCGTTGGTCGAGTTGCATGATGTTGAGCAGGGCGTCGATTTGAATCACTACGGCGGCCGTGACCGGCAGATTCCCTTGTTGCAATTGATCGACAAAGCGCACGCCCGGCAAATGCTGGCCATGGGCACGTCGCCTGACTACGGCGTGAATTTCCGCAAGCTCTCGGCCAAGGGGCAACCGGCGTCGTATCGCTACCCCTTCACCTTGCAGACCCTGATGCGCTGACCGCGTCAGACCCCGGCGAAATGCAGCACCAGTTTGACGATGGCAAACAGCGTCAGCGCAAACACCGCCGTGAACAGAATGCCCAGCATCACGAAATGGCTGGGTTTGCCATGGGTGAAGTCCCTTGCCCGGTTCTTGCCGCTCTGCACCCCGAACGCCGCCGCCATCACGCTGTGCAGCATCTGCCAGAAGGTCGGCGGTTTGTTGTCGACTGGATCGTCCATAAATCCCTCTTCGAAAGTCGTGCCTTACAAGCATAGTCAACATACGCGCATGCGCCTGAGGTGGCCGCCCAGACATATCGTTACAACTGCGTCATGGCGCGATAACTATGTACCGCAGAGGCGTTCGCCCGGGATGGTCTGCTGACGCTCCATTTACAGGAGCGATGTATGTCCCCCGATTCCAGCCCCCAGCAGGTCAACGACAAACCAGCCAAACCTGTGGTCACGGGCAGTCTCCACGCTGAGTATCTCGAAGGCGCGGTTCCGCAATGGCTGGTCGACGCTGCTGCGCAAAGGAAGGATGAGATCAGACAGGCCAGGCCAGTGATACCGGCCTGGTACAGACAAGCGTCGTCGCAGCAACGCCAGGCGCTGGACAGCAGTTTCAGGAACAGTGTCCTGGCCCAGTCTGCACTGGACAAAACAATGTCTCCGCTCAAGGACATCGACGCGTTTGCCCGCCCGCTACTGACGCAAGCGCTGCAAGAACGCTGCAAGGTCACTGTCGATGTCGACAAGACGTTCCTCAGCCTCCGGCGTTCTTTGACCGTGGGTATTTTCAGTGTGGAAATCGGCTCGTTCGAAGTCTTGAACCTGACGATGCTTCAGGCTGCACTGCACAATTTCGAAATCCGCGAATGCCTGCCCGGTGCCTTTCACGACAGTTCGGGTTTTGAGGAAGAAACCACCACGGCCGGTACTTTTGCGCCCGTAACGGTCAACCTGACCGTCATGGAGTTTCTGCGTTTGTGCCGTCATCTGGATCTTGGCGCGAAGTACCAGGCGTATCTCAAGGCGTTTTTCCACACTGCCGACCCAGACCTGGCAAAGACATTGCGCACGCAGTTCATTGCCAGCCAGAAAGCCGCCATGCGGGCGGCGGCCGAGCAAGCGTTGCTGACCAAGGATATTCGGCCTGAGGAACACGCGATGATCGTCTCGGTCATCGACGGTGAAAAACATCCTGAGGTGAGCGGCAGGCAGGTCTGGTTTCATGATTTGAGTCTGATGCGGCACAGACTGACCGGCTGCGTCGCTTTTGCTATTGGCCAGAGGCGTCGCGCCCCTGAAGCAGTCATTGTCTACGTGCCCAATGATCCCGAGCATCCGCTGAAGCGCTACACCGGGACGCAAATGGAGGAGACGTTCAAGCGCCGATTGACCGCCCGGGATACACAAGCGGAGCAGAGTGCCGGGCCGACGCCGTACCAGCAATTCATCAGCCAGTTCCTGGATTATGACCAGCGCCCTTACTATTTCAGTCAGTTCGTGCGCGAGTCAGCCGATTCGCCGCCGAATATCATTTCGTCGCCCTGGCGCAGAGTTCCGGCGGCATTCGGTATGTTGTCGGCTTTTGTCGATTTCAAGGAGTTGCCACCTGAGTACCCGCCAATGGAACCAGAGCCTGATCCTTATATTGCCGTCTCGATCATGGCGCACAATGAGCGCGATCCATGGGCTGAAAACAGCGACCTCTGGGCCAGGCTCTATAAGCAGCATTGCGAAAAAGTGCTGGCCGATGCCCGTAGTCATGCGGTGCCGTCGAGTGACATCGACGCCAAGGTGCGCGATGCAAAACTTGCGGCCCTGCTGCAAGTCGGGCTGCTGGTGCTCAACCTGGTGTCCATGTTCGTGCCGGTACTCGGCGAGGTCATGCTGGCGATCATGGCGGGGCAACTGCTGTACGAAACCTTCGAGGGCGCGCTCGAATGGAGTGAGGGCGACAAGCACGCAGCCAAGGCGCATTTGATCGATGTCGCGGAAAACCTCGCACTCCTCGGTGTAATGAGCGCCGCCGGGGCAGGTCTCCGCAAGCTCGGTGCGGTCAAGCCGGAGCCGGTGATCGAGGACTTGCACCCGGTGACCTTGCCCAACGGCGAAACACGCCTGTGGAACCCCGACCTCAGCAGCTACCAGCAAGACATCAGCTTGAGTGACGCGACCGGGCCGGATCAGTCGGGCCGGTATCAACTCGACGGCAAGACTTACCTGCGTCAGGGCGAAAAGGTCTACGAGCTGATTGTCGATCCGAGCACAGCGCAGTGGCGGATCAAACATCCCGCTGAGCCCAACGCTTACCAGCCAGTGCTGCAACACAATGGCCAGGGTGCCTGGCGCCATACGCTGGAACAACCGATGAGCTGGAATCGCCTGACGCTGTTGCGGCGCATGGGGCATGTGACCGATGGGCTCTCTGATGAAATGTTGCTGACGCTGGCCGATGTCAGCGGCGTCAGCGAAAACAGCTTACGCAAGATGCACCTGGATCACGCGTCCGCGCCGCCCGAGTTGCGCGACGCCCTGCGCTTGTTCAAAGCTGATGCACAAGCCGTGCAAATGATCGAGCAATTGCGCGGCGCGACACCGATTGATGACCGTTATTTGCTGGCTTTGCCGCTGGTCACGCAAATGCCGCGCTGGCCCTACGATCGGGTATTGGAGGTCTTCGCCGGCCCCGAGCTGTCAGGGCCGTCGATTCGCTATGGCAGCGAAAAAGCCGTGCCCGGAGTCAGCATCAAGCCAGCGATCCAGCTCACGCGCACACAGGTGCTGAATGGGCAAATGCCCGAACGGATTCTTGCGGCACTGGAAGAGAATGAGATCAACTATTTGCTTGGCAGGGAAACCGCGCAATTTCGTGTAGCGCGGCCCGAGGCGTTCGGCCAGCAGCTGACGGAGCATGTTTATACGCGCCAGGCTTCGATTGTTGACAGCCTGTACCGCAGCAGTGAGCCGGACAGTGTTCGCCTGCGTATCCTGCGGCGCGAAACGCCTGGTCTGAGCGAGGCCGCCGCGCAGGATGTGCTCGATCACGCCACACCGGCGGAACGGGTGCGTCTGGACACAACCAGGCGGGCACCGCTGAACATGCTTGAAGAAGCGCGCTGGCATGCCGGTCGCGGCCGCCAGACGCGTGCATTTGCCGGTTTGCACAGCGAAAACCTCGCGTCGGCGGATAGCCGCCGCCTCGCCTTACATGCGATGTCAAAGTTACCGGGCTGGCCGCAGTCGTTACGTCTGGAAATTCGCGCGGGCAGTCCGACTGGCGCATTGCTCGACAGCCTCGGTGAAAACACCGCGGCCAACCGAAAGTATCTAATCAAAGACGGGCTGTTTTACCAGGCCTTCGACGATCGAGGGCAACCGCTCAACAGCACGCCCAGACCGGCTGACAGCTTTTACCGCGCGATCATGCGCGTGCTGCCCGATGACAATGCCGCCGCGATGGGATTGAGCGATGGCAGCCGAAGTCATGCGTTGCAGCGCAAGGTTATCGAGTCTGCGTTCAAGCACCGTGAGGGCGTTGCGCAATTACTGGCGCCACAGGCCAAGCGGTTCAAAGCACCGAGCCGAATCGGCGCCACGCTGAAGGGCTATTACGCGAGCGGGCGTGGCTCCGGCCTGCTTCCCTCGCTTTGGGTGCGGGTGATGGAGCTCTATCCGGGCCCGCAACAGGCGGAGGCATTTCTCCAGCAGCAACGTGGCCGGACCGACCAGCAAATCTTCTCGGTGTTGCAGATGCGCCAACGTGAGTGGGAAGGGCTCAACGCTGCGCTTGACCAGTGGCAGGCCGGTCCGTCCGGCAGCGAGGCTGCACAGGGCAGGGCGCGGTTTGCCCAGGCCGTGCGCGACGCATGGCGCAATGCGCCGCTCGCCGCGCAGGTTCCGGACGCGGCACGTTTGTCGCTGGTGTGTGATGCGCCGTTGCCAGAGCTGAACACTTCTTTTGCACACATACGTGAGCTGTCGGTGGCTGGCAGCGGCTTGACGGACGCCAATGCGGATGCCTTTCTGGCGCAATTCCCCGAGGTGACCCATCTGTCGATAGGCAACCTTGAGCGTGGTCTGGAATATCTATCGTCCAGAACCCGGCCGCTCACTTCAGTGCCGTCGGCGGTCGCCCGGTTGCCCCGGCTTGTCAGTCTGCGCTTTTCCACCCATGCGCCAGCACTGGCAGCGGACTTTCCGGCAACGCTGGGTACGCTTACGTCGCTGGAAACGCTGCATCTCGACTATGCCGGCTTCGACGCCAGAAGCCTGCATGCGCTGGATCTGAGCCCTTTGCGGCACTTGCGCTCCTTGCGCATCGACGCGCCCCATGCGTTATGGCAATGGCCGGCGTACGTCGAGCGGCTCGCGCAACTGGAACGTCTGGATCTGACGCACAGCGCAATACGCACGCTGCCCGAATCGCTGTATAGCGGACAAGAGCGGCTCTGGGCCGGACTGTCGCTGGACTGGGCGGCGCTGGCTCCGGCGCAGTTCATGCGTGCTTACGAATATGTCCGCAACTACTCCGGTGAGCTCGGCCATCTGGTCGATCTGAATCAGATGGTCAGCCAGTATTGCCGGGCGGAGCTGGACTTCATGGCGACCTTGCCCGATCTGCTCGATCCCTTACCGGCAAGCTTCGATGCCGCATGGACAACGCCCGAGGCGAGAATGACGGCGATTACCCGACTCAGGGCTGAACACGACGCAATCTTTGCCCAATTTCATATGCCGGCGCATCCGCAGGCGATGCGCTCTGCAGGGCTTCGCTGGCAATGGGCAACGGGGCGCAACGCGGGGACTTTACGCGCCCTCAAGCAAAGCTGGAATGCCGCCATCCGCCAACGTTATGGCGTGCCCGGCGACATTGCCACGTTCGAATTGCCTGTATCGAGAGTGGGGCTGATTGAACAGGCAGGCATGGAGCAGATCATCGAATTGCCAGCATTGCCGGCCGGCAGCTTTGCCCATGTCCGCACGCTGCGTCTGGGGCAACTGGACGTTCCCGTCGAACAGGCGCGTGCCTTTATCCGGGGGTTCAGTGCGACCGAAACGCTGGTCATGGCGGGGAACAACTTCACCGAGTTGCCGTTCGCTGCCGCTGATCTGCCAGCGTTGAGACAACTCGATGTATCGGCCAACAGCATCGTGATCACCCCGGCGGTGCAGGCACAATTCAATGGCTTGCAACGACTCGGCAGCCTGAACCTGCAAGCAAACCCGCTGGGCCAACTGGATGTAAGCGCCTTCAGCCACCTTCAGGCGCTGAACCTCAGAGCAACGCGGTTGCAAGCCTGGCCTGCCGGTGCCGAGCGTCTCGAGCGGTTGTACTGGCTCGACTTGCGTGACAACGCGATCGCAGCGCTCCCGCCACAAGCCTTGGCCGATCCGCACGCGCTGATGAAAGTCAATCTGAGCGGCAATGCTTTCAGTCCTGCCGGTGCGGTTGCCCTGAACGCCGCGTTGCAGCGCATCGAACACAGCTTCGTGTTACCCGAAGGCACACTCACACGTTTTGCCGAGGAGCCCGTCCCGGACAACATTTTGCCGAGCCAGTCGGGCTGGTCGTTGACGAGCTTGTTATTGAAGCTTCCCGAACAGCGTATCGCATCCCCGGGCGAAGCCGGGAGACTGACGGATCTGCAGCGCCTGCATCCGGGCATGACGCAGGAGCGCGCCGTGCAGGTATTGCAGAACCTGCGTGAAACAGGATTGAGCAGTGGGCAAATAGATGTGCAGATCGCTCAATGGCATCAGGCTTGCGAAGGGCTGACCCGGCAGTTGAATGGCTGGCTGTTTACGCGGGGTGTACCCACAGGCGAGCGCCGAGTGTCTGCGCAAAGCCGTTCCCGCGCGGCGGTACGTATCCGCGAAGCCTGGCGTGCGGGACTCGGACATAGCCCCGGTGCAGAAGGGCTGACACTTGGCCTTGAGGGCTTGCAGACTGGCGACTTGCCAAGCCTGACGGTGCCGCTTGCGAGCGTCACCACGCTGGATCTGAGTGGTGTGGGTATGACCTCCGCCGGCGCATCCGGTTTTCTGGGAGCCTTTGCCAATCTCAGGACATTGAGACTGAGTGGCAATGAGCTGACGGCTGTTCCAGAGCCACTGCTGCACATGAGTCAGCTGGAACGTCTGGAAATGCAATATTGCGACCTGTCCAGCGCCACCAGCGTCTATCCGTTGCTCGGTAGTATCCGGTTGCGCTGGCTCGACCTCAGTTATAACGAACTTCAGGTTTTCAACCCGCCTGGATCAGGTGCTGTCGAAACGCTTGATCTGCGCTTCAACCAGCTGATTGATTGGCCCGGTGGAGTACTCGAGGCGCCAAACCTGCGGACGTTGAACCTCAGTGGCAACGACATTACCGAGATTCCCGATGAACTCTTCGACGGTAGTCACGCGCAACTGATCGCGGGCACGGACTTGTCGGAGAACACTGAACTGTCACTTCACGCGTTACAGCGACTCAGATTCCAAAGCCGCGTCAACCACGCTCCAGAGATACTGGGCATTGCGCGTGAGGACATTGACGGCATGATTGACGCGCACATATTCGGCATCGACGAAAGCGGTTTTTCAGAGTCGGGCAGTGACAGCAACGGTTCTGCTGAGGGGGCTGTCGGCGTAGACATATATGCCGTGGTGGCGCCCGTCGAACCCGTCTCTAATCCGGCTCTGGCTATATCGCCTGAAGCATTGAATCCCTGGCTCGCAGGTGCTCCGCCGGCATTGGCCACCACGCGAACAACCCTTTGGACGCGGTTGGCGGAAGAGCCGAATCACGAGCGCTTTTTTCAGCTGATCTACCTGTTGCGTTATGCCCAGGACTTCCGGATTGCGCGCGCCGAACTGACCCATCGGTTGTGGCGTGTCATGGAGGCTGCCGGTGAGAACAGCGAACTGCGCGAATTGATGTTCCACAACGCCGAGACGCACGGTGCGTGTCCGGATGGCCGAATCCTGACGTTCAGCGAGCTGGAGGTTCGCGCTTATGAATACACCGCACTGCGCGATATTCCGCACGACCGTCCGGACCTTCGCGGGCGAGCCTTGCTCGATCTGACTCGGCGGCTGTTTCGACTGGAACGGGTCGACAGGCTGGCAGAAGTCGCCGGACGCCATCAAGACCGGGCGCAAATCCGCCTGCGTTACCGGCTTGGCATGACTCGCGGCTGGCCGGACGGGCTGGAGTTGCCGGGTCAGCCAGAACACTCGCTATACGACACGCCGATCAGCGGGCAGCGCTTGATCAATGCTCGGGCTGCGGTATTGGCGGATGAGGCGTCCAGCCTGTTTCTGGACGATCTGATTTCGCGTGACTACTGGAGCCGTTACCTGAAAGATATTTACCCTGACGTTTTCGACGAACTGGAACGCAACGCCACACAACGCCTGGAAGAGGTCGAGGACGCCCATCCGGACAAACACGGCGATGAAGCGTCGCGCGAGCGCTATCTAGAGGCCATGAACCTGCTGGAGATCGAGTTGGCGCTGGCACGCGCCGACAGGCTGAAGGAACTGTCCCGAACGGAATTGCAAAAGCTGGCGACGGTGGTTATCGATGCACCACCCGCGCCATCATCACCGCAACCGGGGCCCTCAAGACGCCAATGAATGCCTGAACGGACCTGGGACTGAGCTCCCAGATCCGTGGCGGGTTTCAGTTGTCGTAGCCGAGGTTCGGCGCCAGCCAGCGCTCGGTCACACTCAGCTCCTGGCCTTTGCGCGAGGTGTAGCTTTGCACCTGATCCTTGTCGACCTTGCCCACGGCGAAGTACTGCGCTTGCGGGTGGGCGAAGTACCAGCCGCTGACCGCAGCCGCCGGGAACATCGCGTAGTGTTCGGTGAGGAACACACCACTGCGACCGGCGCGCATTTCTTCGGCTTGCGGATCGAGCAAGGCGAACAGCGCCGCTTTCTCGGTGTGATCCGGGCACGCCGGGTAACCCGGAGCAGGGCGGATGCCGCTGTATTGCTCTTTGATCAGCGCGTCGTTATCGAGCTCTTCGTCCTTGGCATAACCCCAGTGCTCTTTACGCACTTGCTGGTGCAGCCACTCGGCGCAGGCCTCGGCCAAACGGTCGGCCAGGGCTTTGACCATGATCGAGTTGTAGTCGTCGCCAGCGTCTTGATAAGCCTTGGCCACTTCTTCGGCGCCGATGCCGGCGGTGGTGATGAAACCACCGACGTAGTCGGTCACTTCGCTGTCCTTCGGCGCTACGAAGTCAGCCAGCGAGAAGTTTGGTTTGCCGTCGGTCTTGATGATCTGCTGGCGCAGGTGATGCAGCTTGGCCAATGGCTTGCCGTCATCGCCGTACAGTTCGATGTCGTCGTCATGTACTTGATTGGCCGGCCAGAAGCCGAACACCGCACGGGCGCTAATCAGCTTCTCGTCGATCAGCTTGGCGAGCATCTCCTGCGCGTCCTTGTACAGCGCGGTGGCGGCCTCACCGACCACTTCATCTTCGAGGATGCGCGGGAACTTGCCAGCCAGGTCCCAAGAGATAAAGAACGGCGTCCAGTCGATGTATTCGGCCAAGACCTTGAGGTCGATGTTGTCCAGTACCTTGCTGCCGGTGAAGGTCGGTTTGACCGGCTGATAATTGGCCCAGTCGAACTGTGGCTTCTTGGCGATGGCCGCTGCGTAGCTCAGGCGCTCGGTGCGGGCGCTGCGGTTCGAGGTACGTTCGCGCACATCGATGTATTCCAGACGCGTCTTTTCGACGAAACCGGCCTTCAATTCTTTCGACAGCAACTGCGTCGCCACGCCCACTGCACGGGAGGCGTCGGTCACGTAGACCACGGCATCGTTGCTGTACTTCGGCTCGATCTTCACCGCCGTGTGCGCTTTGGAAGTGGTCGCGCCACCGATCATCAGCGGCAGGTGGAAGTCCTGGCGCTGCATTTCACGGGCAACGTGAACCATTTCGTCCAGCGACGGCGTGATCAGGCCGGAGAGGCCGATGATGTCGCATTTCTGTTCTTTGGCGACCTGCAGAATCTTCTCTGCCGGGACCATCACGCCAAGGTCGACGATGTCATAGCCGTTGCAACCGAGCACCACGCCGACAATGTTTTTGCCGATGTCGTGCACGTCGCCTTTCACGGTTGCCATGAGGATCTTGCCTTTGGCTTCCGGCTTGTCGCCTTTTTCCAGTTCGATGAACGGGATCAAGTGCGCCACCGCCTGCTTCATCACTCGCGCGGATTTCACCACTTGCGGGAGGAACATTTTGCCGGCGCCGAACAGGTCGCCGACGATGTTCATGCCGGACATCAGCGGGCCTTCGATCACTTCGATCGGGCGCGCGAACGACTGACGCGATTCTTCGGTGTCTTCTACGATGTGCGTGGTGATGCCTTTGACCAGCGCATGTTCCAGACGCTTGTTGACCTCCCAGCTGCGCCACTCTTCGGTCTCGGCTTCCTTGACGCTGCCGTCGCCCTTGTACTTGTCGGCGATGGCGAGGAGGGCGTCGGTGCCTTCCGGCGTGCGGTTGAGAATCACGTCTTCAACGGCGTCGCGCAGTTCCTGCGGGATCTGGTCGTAGATCTCCAACTGCCCGGCGTTGACGATGCCCATGGTCAGGCCGGCGCGGATTGCGTACAGCAGGAACACCGAGTGAATCGCCTCACGCACCGGGTTGTTGCCACGGAACGAGAACGACACGTTGGACACGCCGCCCGAGGTCAGCGCATACGGCAGTTCGTCGCGGATGTAGGCGCAGGCGTTGATGAAGTCCACCGCGTAGTTGTTGTGTTCTTCAATACCGGTGGCGACGGCGAAGATGTTCGGGTCGAAGATGATGTCTTCCGGCGGGAAGCCGACTTCGTTGACCAGAATGTCGTAGGAGCGTTTGCAGATTTCTTTCTTGCGCGCTTCGGTGTCGGCCTGGCCAGCTTCGTCAAACGCCATCACCACCACGGCCGCGCCGTAGCGTTTGCACAGCTTGGCGTGATGGATGAACTGCTCGACGCCTTCTTTCATGCTGATCGAGTTGACGATGCCCTTGCCCTGAATGCACTTGAGGCCGGCTTCGATCACTTCCCATTTCGACGAGTCGATCATGATCGGCACGCGGGAGATGTCCGGTTCACCGGCGATCAGATTGAGGAAGGTCACCATGGCCTTCTTCGAATCGAGCATCCCTTCGTCCATGTTGATGTCGATCACCTGCGCGCCGGCCTCGACCTGTTGCAGGGCGACTTCGAGGGCTTCGGTGTAGTTGTCTTCACGGATCAGACGGGCGAACTTGGCCGAACCGGTGATGTTGGTACGCTCGCCAACGTTCACGAACAGCGAGTTGCGATCGATGGTGAACGGCTCCAGACCCGAGAGGCGGCAGGCCTTCGGAATGTCCGGAATCTGACGCGGCGCGTAACCGGCGACGGCTTTGGCGATGGCTTCGATGTGCCCCGGGGTGGTGCCGCAGCAACCGCCGACGATGTTGAGGAAGCCGCTCTGGGCGAATTCTTCGATGACTTTGGCGGTTTGCGACGGCAGTTCGTCGTACTCGCCAAACTCGTTCGGCAGGCCGGCGTTCGGGTGCGCGGAAACGTGGGTGCTGGCCTTGTTCGACAGCTCTTCCAGGTACGGACGCAGCTCACTGGCGCCGAGCGCACAGTTAAGACCAACGGAGATTGGCTTGGCGTGCGCCACCGAGTTCCAGAACGCTTCGGTGGTTTGCCCCGACAGGGTCCGGCCGGAGGCGTCAGTGATCGTGCCGGAAATCATGATCGGCAGTTCGATGTGCAGCTCTTCGAACACGCCTTGCACGGCGAAGATCGCCGCTTTGGCGTTGAGGGTGTCGAAAATGGTTTCGATCAGGATCAGATCCGCGCCGCCTTCGATCAGGCCTTTGGTGGCTTCGGTGTAGTTTTCCACCAGTTCATCAAAGGTGACGTTGCGGTAGCCCGGGTTGTTGACGTCGGGCGACAGCGAGCAGGTGCGGCTGGTCGGGCCGAGCACGCCGGCGACGAAGCGCGGCTTGGCCGGGTTCTCGGCGGTCTTGGCGTCAGCGACCTTGCGGGCCAGACGTGCGCCTTCTACGTTTAGCTCGTAGGCCAGTTCTTCCATGCCGTAGTCGGCCATGGAAATACGCGTGGCGTTGAACGTGTTGGTTTCGAGGATGTCGGCGCCGGCATCCAGATAGGCTTTCTCGATGCCGCCGATCACGTCCGGACGGGTGATGACCAGCAGGTCGTTGTTGCCCTTGACGTCACTCGGCCAGTCGGCGAAGCGTTTGCCGCGATAGTCCTGCTCTTCGAGCTTGTAGCTCTGGATCATCGTGCCCATACCGCCATCGAGTATCAGGATGCGCTCTTTGAGAGCTTGCTTGAGAGCTTGAAGGCGGACGCTGCGATCGGACATTTGGACTACTCGGAAAGACCATTACGAAGGAGCGGGATCATAGCAAACCTGTGCGCTTTTAGAGCATGTTGGGCTTTTGCATGAATATCGCTCATGTTGGTACGAGCGTCATACTGTAGAATCGCGGCGTTTTTTTCAGGATCGGGATCAAGGGCATGTCGTACCGCGTCATCAGCATTTTTTTGCTGCTTTTAAGCTGGGGCGCCGTTGCGCAGGAACCCACGATCTCGTATAGCCGTGATATCCAACCGATCTTCACCGAGAAGTGCGTGGCCTGCCATGCGTGTTATGACTCGGCCTGCCAGTTGAATCTGGGCAGCGGTGAGGGCGCGGCCCGTGGTGCGAGCAAAATGCCGGTCTACGATGGCGAGCGCACACAAGCGGCACCCACCACCCGACTGTTTTACGATGCCTTCGGTAAACGTGCCTGGCAGCAAAAAGACTTCTATTCGGTGCTCGATGCCCAAGGCAGCCAGGCTGCGCTGATGGCGCGCATGCTTGAACTTGGGCACAAGACGCCACTGACGCCGAACGCCAAGCTCCCGGAAGACATCGTGCTGGGTCTGAACCGCGAAAACCTGTGCGCGATGCCCGCCGAGTTCGAAGGCTACGCCGGCGCGCATCCGAAAGAAGGCATGCCGCTGGCAGTCACCGGGCTGACCGATCAGCAATATCAGACGCTGCAGCGCTGGCTGGCCTCGGGTGCGCCGATTGACGAACAAGGCCTGGCGCCAAGCACCAAAGAGGCGCTGCAGATCGTCCAGTGGGAAAACCTGCTCAACACTCCCGGCGCGCGGCAAAGTCTGGTCGGTCGCTGGTTGTACGAGCATTGGTACCTTGCGCATATCTATTTCAAGGACGGCGAGCCGGGCCATTATTTCCAGTGGGTACGTTCGCGCACGCCGACCGGGCAGCCGATCGACCTGATCGCCACCCGTCGCCCCAACGATGATCCGGGCACTCAGGTGTATTACCGCTTGTGGCCGGTGCAAGGGGTGATCGTGCACAAGACCCACATCACCTATCCGTTGAGCGCGGCGAAAATGGCGCGGGTCAAAAGTCTGTTCTATAGCGGTAACTGGCAGGTTAATGCCTTGCCCGGTTACGGCCCGCAGAGCCGCGCCAACCCGTTCGCCACATTTGAAGCGATTCCGGCGCAGGCGCGTTATCAGTTCATGCTCGACAACGCCGAATACTTTGTCCGCACCTTCATTCGCGGCCCGGTGTGCCGTGGGCCGATCGCCACCGACGTGATCCGTGACAACTTCTGGGCGCTGTTCCAGGCGCCGGAACATGACCTCTATATCACTGACCCGAACTATCGCGGCCAGGCCACGCCGTTGCTGGCCATGCCCGGGCAGAACGATGACGTCGGCAGCGTACTGAGCCTGTGGCGCAACTACCGTGACAAACGAAACGAATACGAAGCCTTGCGCCGCGACAGCTACGCTGATTTGCCGGCGCCCAGCTGGTCGACCCTGTGGGCCGGCAACGACAACGCGCTGTTGAGCATTTTCCGCCACTTCGACAGCGCCTCGGTGACCAAAGGCCTGATCGGCGAGGTGCCGCAGACGATGTGGCTGTTCGACTATCCGCTGCTGGAGCGCACCTATTACCAGTTGGCAGTCAACTTCGATGTGTTCGGCAACGTCTCGCATCAGGCGCAAACCCGTCTGTATTTCGATTTGATCCGCAATGGCGCCGAGCAAAACTTCCTGCGCCTGATGCCGGCCGACTCCCGAGAGGATTACCTCGACGATTGGTATCAGAACAGCGGCCAGTTCAAGATGTGGCTCGATTACGAAGCGATCGACGACGACAAGCCGACGGCACTGAAACTTGATGAGAAAGACCCGAAATACGACTTCGCCATGCAGTTGCTGGCGCGTTATGGTGATCTCAATGCGCACCCGGATCCGATCAACCGCTGCGATGGGGCTTACTGCTCGCGGCCGAATATTGACCCGGCCCTGCAAAATGCCGAGCAGGCGCTGAGCCGCCTGACCTCGCGTCCGGCGGCCGGTTTGAAGGTCATCGACCAACTGCCGGAAGCCACCATGCTGCGCATTGCAACCGCCAACGGCAAACGCGAGGTCTACAGCCTGTTGCGCAACCGCGCGCACAGCAACGTGGCGTTCCTGCTTGGTGAGTCGCTGCGCTATCAGCCCGGGCTGGACACGATCACCATTTACCCGGGCGTGCTCAGCAGCTATCCGAACTTCATCTTTAATGTCCCGGCCGATCAGGTGCCGGAGTTTGTCGATGCAATGGAAAACGCCAAGGACGCCAATCGTTTCGAAAAAATCGTCGAACGCTGGGGTATTCGGCGCAGTCACCCGCAATTCTGGTTCTATTTCCACGATCTGAGCCAATACCTGCACGAAACCGACCCGGTGGAAGAGGGCGTGCTGGACATGAACCGCTACGAGAATCTTTGATCGTTTCAGATTGGCCTGCTGTCCCAACTTGAAGCAACACAACCAAACCCTTGTAGGAGTGAGCCTGCTCGCGATGGCGGCGGTACATTCAACATCTCTAGTGCCTGATTTTCCGCTATCGCGAGCAGGCTCACTCCTACAAGGGATCTGAGGTGGATTCAGGAATTGTGATCGGGAGCAGGTGATGTTGATTTCAGTGCAAGCCCTGCGTGCGCTGGCCGCGTGGACGGTGGTGTGCCACCACTTCATGCAGATTTTTTTGACTTCAAGGCGCGCGGACCGGTCGGCCAGTTCTTTATCGACAAAGGCGCGGTGGGCGTCGACATTTTCTTTGTCATCAGCGGGTTGGTGATTTTCCTCTCGACCGAAAACAAACCGCTGCCGCCCGCGCGTTTCCTGCTGTACCGGCTGTTTCGCATCGTCCCGGCGTACTGGCTGTACACGCTGCTGATGGCGCTGCTGGTGGTGTTCGCCCAACCTTTGCTGCCGGATCAGACGGTGGACTGGGGCCATCTGCTGCTGTCGTTGCTGTTCATTCCTACCGAGAATCCTGGCGGCTACGGTATCTATCCGACGTTAAATGTCGGCTGGACACTGAATTACGAAATGCTTTTCTACGTGCTGTTTGCCTGGGCGCTGCTGTTTCGTTTGCAGGTGCGCCTGCTGGTGGTCGCGGCGCTGTTGTTTGCCGTGTGTCAGGCCTGGACCGGGTTTGGCTGGGTCAGCGCGTTCTATCGCTCGGACATCGTTTATGAGTTTCTGCTGGGGATCGGCATTGGCATGCTCTATCGGCGGGGCTGGATCGGTGCGGGACTGTGGCTGCCGCTAGTGGCCATCGTCGCGGCGTTGCTGACGATCTATCACTTGGCACCGGCGCCAAGGCTGCTGAACTGGGGCGTGCCGAGTGCAGTGCTGGTCATGGCGTGTATCTCACTTGAGCGTTATGTCGAGCGCAGCCGAATGCTCAAACTGCTTGGCGATTGCTCGTATTCGGTTTACCTGATGCACGTGCTGGTGCTGTCGGCGGGGGGATTTATCGCGCAGCGCTACGCGATCAACCCGTATTTGATGTTTGCCCTGTGCGCGCTGGCGATTGGCGTTGGCTCGTGGTTGAGCTACGAATGGGTGGAAAAGCGCAGCTACCATTGGCTCAAGGCGCGGGTTGACATGGAGCCGGACGAGAATCTTTCCCGACAAAAATACTAGGACTTTGTCCGGCGCAATGATTGGCGTAAACTGCGCCCAAGCCTGCGAGGAGTTTCCATGACCGCTATTACCATTACCGACGCCGCCCACGATTACCTGGCTGATCTGCTCTCCAAGCAGAACACCCCGGGCATTGGCATCCGCGTCTTCATCACCCAGCCTGGCACCCAGTACGCTGAAACCTGCATTGCCTACTGCAAGCCGGGCGAAGAAAAACCTGAAGACACCGCGTTGGGGCTGAAAAGCTTCACCGCTTATATCGATCACTTCAGCGAAGCGTTTCTCGATGACGCCGTTGTCGACTATGCCACCGACCGCATGGGCGGCCAGCTGACCATCAAGGCGCCGAACGCCAAAGTACCGATGGTCAACGCTGACAGCCCGGTCAATGAGCGCATCAACTATTACCTGCAAACCGAAATCAACCCGGGGCTGGCCAGCCACGGCGGTCAGGTCAGCCTGATCGATGTGGTTGAAGACGGCATCGCCGTTTTGCAGTTCGGTGGCGGTTGCCAGGGCTGCGGCCAGGCGGACGTAACCTTGAAGGAAGGCATCGAGCGCACCTTGCTCGAGCGTATTCCGGAGCTGAAAGGCGTTCGCGACGTGACCGACCACACGCAGAAAGAAAACGCCTACTACTAAGGTGTTCGCTGCGGACATGAAAAACGGCGCCCCGTGAGCGCCGTTTTTTTATGGGTGACATGTACCGACGCCTTCGCGAGCAAGCTCGCTCCCACATTTGATCGCATTCCAAATGTGGGAGCGAGCTTGCTCGCGAAGGCGGCTTCATGGGCGATAGAGATGCGCATGCCCAGCGCGATACAACGATGACTCGCTGAACACCTCACTGCCCAATACCCGACCCACCAGAATCAACGCCGTACGCCGAAACCCTTTGGCCTCGACCTTTCCGGCGATATCCGCCAGTGTCCCGACTACCCAATCCTGATCCGGCCATGTTGCTCGGTGAATCACCGCAATCGGGCAATCCGCGCCGTAGTGCGGCAACAGTTCGGCCAGAATCTTATCCAGATGATTAACGCCCAGATGAATCGCCATGGTCGCGCCATGCTGCGCCAGACTGCCAAGCTCTTCGCCTGCCGGCATTGCGGTTTTGTCGGCGTAGCGGGTCAGAATCACGCTTTGCGACACGTCCGGCAGCGTCAATTCCGCGCCAAGCAACGCCGCACAGGCTGCGGTGGCCGTCACGCCGGGAATGATCTCGAACGGAATATCCAGCTCACGCAGATAACGGATCTGCTCGCCGATCGCGCCATACAGACTCGGATCGCCGGAATGCACCCGCGCCACATCCTGACCCTTGGCATGCGCGGTCTTGATCAATTCGATGATCTGTTCCAGATGCAATTCGGCGCTGTTCACCACTGTTTCGGCTTGATGGCCGTCGAGTACCGCCGCCGGCACTAGCGAACCTGCGTAGATAATCACCGGGCAACTGCGAATCAGCCGCTGGCCTTTGACAGTGATCAATTCCGGGTCGCCGGGGCCGGCGCCAATGAAGTAGACGGTCATCGTTGAATCCTGAGTAAAAGAGGGCACGACTGCGTTGCAGATGAACAACGCTCATGATCAATGGCGGGGATTATCGGGATTTTACGCCGCGCCGGCCAATGCCAGCGTGGCCTGAGCGTATTTTTGCCGGGAGATCAGCAGTTTTGCCGGCGCTTGAATCAGCTGTTCAGCGAGCGCAAGCGCGGCACTTTCGGCGACGCCGTAGCAACCGGTGCGTTCGTAAGCAATCTGTGAATGGTGACTGAGCCGCTGTTGGTAGCTGGCCAGTTCGTCACTGCTGAAGTACAGCAGGGGCAGGGCCAGTTGTGCAGCAAGTTCTTGCAGGCCCGGCTCGTCGCGCTTCAAGTCGATACTGGCCAACGCTTTCACCGCCTCAAGCTCAATGCGATGCGCCTGTAGCGCTTGATCGAGTAACGCGCGCAGCGTGCTGGCCGGGCAGCCGCGCTGGCAGCCCAGGCCGACCACGAAGGTCGGCGCTGCGCGGTCATCGGTCATGCGTGGTATTGACCAGCGCTTTTGCGGCGGAACAACCAAGCGCTGATCAGGCCCAGGGCCAGCCAGAACGCCACGTTGGTCAACTGCGAAGCGATTTTGAACTGAGCTTCGAGTGCTTCGGGGGCGAGCATCGAATGCACTTCCGGTTGCGGTGCGCCGATCACGTGGGGCACAGCGAGGATGGCCACACCGAGGACCTTCATCAGCCAGTGACGGCTGAACGCGATCAGCGACAGACCTACAGCCGTCGAAGCGGCCGTGCCGATCCACCACGTCTGCCGCGAAGCCAGATCAGCCGCAGCGGTGCCCGGCAGTTCTGGTGGCAGGCCCAAGGTCGGAGCAAGCACGAACGTCGCGTAACCGGCCAGGCCCCAGAGCAGGCCCTGCGAAGTTTTGGTCGGCGCGCGCAGGGTGTAGAGGCCGGCGAGCATCAGGGCGAAACCGACGGCTACGACCAGATTACCGCCAGTGGTCGAGACTACGCGCTGCCAGCCGTCTTCCGGCTCCCAGGCCTCGGCATCATGGGTGTGCGCAGCCACGCCAGCGGCGTGTTCGTGAACCGCCACCGGCTCGGACTTCTCGAAAGTTTCCGCCTGCAGAATCAGCGGCGAAACCCAGAAGCTTTGCAGCAGAGTGAGGAGCAGGGCGGCCAGCAGACCAGAGAAACCTGCAGTTTGCGCGATACGCTTGATCATGTCGGCAGGTCTCAATGGCACGGGAACGCGGCGCTGTGGCGGGTATCGTGGGCGGCGTTGTGTACCGCTTCGATGTGCGAGAAACCGGCAAAGTAAACCAGACTGGCGCCGAGGATCGATGCAAAGATCGCGGCGGTCAGGCGTTGGCTCAGGGTGGTGGTGCTGGCGATTTTGTCCGTGTTGCTGCCGGTGCTGCTGATAATCGACATGGCGCTTCCCTCTGGAGTGTCAGCGGGTGAATAGAGCGCATGAAAACCCCTGCGGGTCGGGCTCGCAGAGGTTCGAACAGCGCCCGCCCACCGCGGGTTTGTTATGTGCAGCGCCGCACAAATGCGGGCTGTGTGTTGCGGGCCGGTCTCCGGGCTCACGAGGGGCTGGCGTCAGGCCGACCTGCAAGCGTCACCTTCCCATACCGTATTGGCACAGTGGTTTTGACGCTTCGCTCGCTTACCGTTGCGGGGGCAGCACCGGACTGACATGGGCTTGAGTAAAGCACATGATTCACCGGTTTCCCGTTTCACCCTGTGAAGGGCACCCGTAACAAGTTGTGTAGGAGAGCATGGGCGGGGGATTTGAGTCAATCGACGCCTAGCGCATGATCAGCAGGACGTACACCCCCAGCGCCATCAGGAACGCATAATAGGATTTGATTCGCGTCAGGCTCAGCAGCCACGCCAACGCCACCGGCAGGATCCATGGCATGGCCGCCAGGTGCTGGCTGGCCAAAGGATAGAGTGAGACCGCCAGCAGGCTGACGAGCATCGCCACCGATGTGTATTTTCCCAGACGATCGATGAAAGCGCGGGCAGTTGCCGAAAGCCGTTCGACATCGACGGCCAGCGGCAGCAAGCGGCAGACGATCGAAACCAGCGCGCAAATCAGTACGTACAGCCAGAAAGTACCAGGTTCAATCATAGACATAGCTCGTCAGAACGGTGATGGCGAGCACCAGCAGCAAGCTGACCTCGCCCAGCCACAACAAGCTCGCGGCGGTGGCCAGGCCGGCAATCCATTGCGCATGGAAGCTGTGACGGTCGCGGGCCATCTTGCCAAGCGAAGCGCTGATGAAAATCGCGATCACCACACTGACGTGATCCATCACTGCGTTGTCGGCCACGCTGGCGAAACAGTACCCGACCACGGTGCCAAGCAGGGCGGCGGCGTACAGCAGAAAGCACACGGTGTTGGCATACGGGCGGCTGATCGGTTGCTGATCCTTGCGGATCGACATCAACGTGAAAGCCGCATTTGCCATCACCGCCAGGGCGGGGACGAACGCTTTGACCGGGCCCTGGAGGCTGGATTTCAGGCTCAGTGTGAAGACCAGAAAACGCAAGTTGATACTCAGCGCCGAGACCAGCACGCCAAAGGCGTTAAGCAGGTGCGCGGGGGTTTCCAGCAGCGTCAGTTGCAACGGCGAGGCCATTACCGTACCGCTGAAAACCACCATGGCCGGAAGATCCAGACCATGGCGGCGCCCGAGCATGCCGATCAGGGTGAAGGTCAGCAGCAGCGAGAAGACGAACGGTAGCGCATCGCGGATACCGGTCGCGATCTCGCTGCGCGACGCCGGTTTTGCCAGGTTCGACTCAACCAGCATGAGTGCTGTGCCGCGAGCCGGCCAGCAATTGCTCTACGCCGTTCTTGTAGGCCAGGGCTTTTTCCAGGTAGTACTCGGTGGAGAAGCGCGGAATGAACTCTTCCACCACGGCCACCCCCCGATAGCCGTTGACCGCGAAGCGATTGAGCACATCGCTCAGGCGCAAGTTGCCTTCGCCAATCGGCAGATGTTGATGGTGGGTGTTGTTGAGGTCGGCAATGTGCAGATGCCGGGTAACCGGCGCCAGATCGGCAATGGCTTTGAACAGGCTTTCACCATACGGCAGCAGTGAGCACAGATGCGTCACGTCGATGGTCACGAAGCACCCGGTCTCCTTGTGAAAGCGCAGGTGTTCCTCGACGGTGAAGACCGGGAATTTCGGCCGCTGACCGCCCATGTTCTCCAGGCACAGGGCGATGCCATCGGTGTTGCAGCGCTTGGTCACCTGGTTGATCGCTACTATCAGGTTGTCCAGCAGTTCGCCGTTTTCCAGTTGATCTTTGTAGCCGGGATGAAAAGTGACGCTGGTGGCGCCGGCCTCGTGGGAAAACTCCACGGCGGCACTCAGACAGTCCACCGCTTGGGCACGTTCGGTCAAATCCGGGGAGCACAGGTTGTACTGGCGACCCCACCATCCGGCGTGGACGGTCAGCGTGATGCCATTGTGTTCGGCGAAGCTGCGGATTTTCCCGGCAAGCTCAGACCGGTCTTCGGCGCTCAGCGACCAGAAGGTTTTTTCGGCGTCTTCGCCGATCTCGAACTCGACCGCTTGGAAATGTCTGGCCAGATCGGTGATCGAACCCAGGATGTCTGCTGGGTTGTCGTAGACATTGGTGGAAAAGGAGATCATCGGGAAGTGAGCGCTGATCGGGCCTTCGATGTGATATAGCGGGTCTTTACGGGTCATTGCGCTGGTCCTTGCGTAGTGAACTCTGGGTGGGTGATCGCGGCGTTGAAGTCCGCCGGGTCGTCGGCGTCGCTGCAGCCCAGCAGCGTGTAGCCGTGGCGGTCTGCGGAACGGCTGATGCTCTGGCCGAACTTGTCGGGGTTGAGGTTCACGCGTAATGCAAACGGGTGTTGCAGCAGGCGTGCCTGGAGCTGTTGCGGATCGGCGGTCGGGGCCGCCTCGATGTAGCGGATCGCCATTTTGGCGTAGGTTTTCTCGGGCGTCGGCAGTGACGTGCCGGCCATCGCGGCGATGGTGCTGGCTGCCAAATGCACCCCTGTGGTTTTCCAGACCATCTCCCAGATCTGGTCACCGCCGAAGCGGGTCTGGGTTTCGATGAATTGCAGGCGTGAACCGTCCAGCTTGATTTCCGTGTGGGCCGGGCCCCAGCGGTTGCCCATTCGCCCGAGCAGCCACAGCACCGCTTCTTCGATCTGCGCGGCGGTTTTCTCGTCGAGCCCGGCAGGAAAGTCATGCCCGGTTTCGACATAACCGGGGGCACCGCTGGTGTATTTGCGCGTGATGCCGAGAATCCGGTGCTGGCCATCCAGGCTGAGGGATTCAACGCTGTATTCGTCGCCGCTGGCGAAGGCCTCGATCAGATTGTTTCCCTCCAGCGAGAGGTGTTCGACATCCTCGGGCCTGTCTATGGCATAGACGCCCTGACTGCCCGAACCGTTGACGGGTTTGACGATGGCCGGGCCATGGCGCAGCACGAAAGCGCGAGCCTCGGCACCATGGTTGATAGCGGCAGTGGGCAACTCGTAGCGACTGCCTTTGAGCAATTGGCGAAACAGCAGTTTGTCGCGACTGACTTCCACACTGCGCAGGTTGTTGTGGACGATGCCCAGACGTTCGCCCAAGCGTGACGCGGGCAACAGGCCCAGTTCCGAAAACGAAACCACGGCATCGAATGGCGATTGCCGGTGAAGCCGTTCTACCATCGTGCTGTAGGCCGGCAGATAGGCGATGTCAGGCGTCAGCAGTAGCGTTGCGCGCTCGCGCTGATAGTCAGATAACTCGCCGGGTTGCTGGACGAGAGTAAATCGAAACTGCCGCGCAGTATCCCAATCCAGTCCCGAATCACGCCCGCCGATGAGCAGAATGTGTTTGGTGTTCGCCGCCGTGGGCTGCTCGCCGTAGACATCAATGTCGCTGACGGCGAGCAAGGATTGTCGCAGGCGGGCGGTGTCGGGTTGCCTGAACTCGATGTACAGGTAGTTCTGAAAACCGTTGCTGACCGGTCCGATGGCTTCGCCCGGAGTGACGTAGGCGTACCAACGCTGGAAACCTGGCAAGCGGCAGATCCGGTCGGCGCCGTGCAGTCCGTCATAGAGCCGGTCTGTGCGGGCAAAAGGGGTGGCGATGCCGAACGCATCCGGCGCTTCGCTGGCGCTGGGCAGAGGCTCGGCGGACAGCGCGCGGTGGTAGCAGACATCCAGCGCCAGCCCCCAGGCTTGGCGAATCACATGAATCCGGCTGCCGCCGGGGCGTGCGCCGACTTCGAGGACTCTTGGCCCGCGGGGGGTGAGAATGAACTCGACATGGGCAAACGTGCCTTTGAGCGCTAACGCTTTCACGGCGTCATGGGCCAGGCGATGGCAACGCTCCTTCAGCGCTGCGTCGGGCTCCAGCAGCGACGGCGTGTAGCGGGCGAAATGGTGAAAGTCGCCGCGATCGATATCGACGCCGGCAATCACATCGACGATCGGAAAACTGCTGATCGTGCCATCGGCGGCAATCGTGCAGTCGATGGAATGGTTGGAGCCCTGGAGAAATTCCTCCAGCAGCAGTTGATCGGTTTCGCGGCTTTTGCCCGCCACATAGCGCTGCAGCGCCGGCCATTCATGACGGGCGTAGTCGAGCAGATCCTGCTGATCGTCGATGCAGCGTACGAACAGGCTGCTGTAAAGGTTCGCTGGCTTCAGGATGAACGGATAGGGCAGATCGCCCGGGCGCGCCAGCAGGTCGTCGATACGAACCTGGCGAGAGACCACGTGCAGATCCAGGTTGCGCGACTGTTGGAAGCATTGGCGTTGCAGCACCTTGTCCAGCGTGTTTTCCACGTTACGGTGCAAGTGGGCCAGCGCCGGCAGCGCCGCACACAGCCGCCCCGTGATCGCGACATAGCCTTCACGGAAATTCAGGACACTGGTGAAGCCATGCTCGTCCAGCAACTGCTGCGTCAGCTGGATCAGATCCGCGGTCAGCCCTCTGGAAAAGTCGTACAGCGCCACCGGAGAGATCTGTTTCGCATCGGCGATCTTGCTGGTTTTGCGACTATCGGCAATCAGCAAAGGGGTGATGCCCTCGGCAATCAGGCCCTCGTATTCTCCGTCACGAATATTGCCGATGATCAGGCAGGCCGCAGCACTCATTCGTCAACCTCCTGATCGAAGCTGTAGTGGACCCGGTTCAGGCGTTGGCAAATGTGAGCCAGACGAATCCGGTCCACGCTGTAGGCGCCACCGCTCAAGACATTGCGAATGATGTGCGCCAAGGCATCCAGGTCTTCGCTGCTGATGCCCAGACGAGTGATTTCCTGAAGGCCGAAGCGCAGGCAGTCGCGGCCATTGATCTGTTTATTGTTGATCCGGATCCCCAGTTCATTGAGCTGCTGCGCCGCTTGCCGGGCCCGTTCGCCTTCGAGCAACAGCAGGTGCGTGTCGGAGGGGTGCAGCGTCCAGCCCGGCAGGTCGGCGAGTGCGTCGTGCAACTGGCGAGTATTGGCGCACATGCGTTGGGCGTAGGCCTGGCCGTAGCGCTGGGTTTCCAGCAGGCTGACGAACAGTTGCAGCAGACCGGGCAGATTGGGCGAGGACACCAGCGCATCGCTGAGCGTTTGCTCGATCCGCTGGGCCAGATCGGCACGCCGGCAGACGATCAGTGCCCGGTGCGGACCTGCCAGGGATTTGTGGGTGTTGCCTTGAAGAATATCCGCCCCCTCGTCAAGCGGATTGGGAAAGGCCTTCCCGGCGATGAGGCCCAGAGTGTGCGACGCATCGTAGATGATCAGTGTCCGCTCAAAGCCCCGGCGGTTCAGCAGCGCGCGCAGTGGTTTAAGGGCGATTACCCGTGTGGTCAGACCATGATCGAGCAGTACGGCTGCCGGTTGTAGACCGCACGACTGGAGTTGCCGATCAACGTCCCCGAGATCAATTTGTCCGTCAGCCGTCAGTTTCAAAAAGACGCTGTGCCGGCCCATCTTCTGCACCAGAGGCCCGGTTGCGAAATGCCCGCCGCTTTCGGGCGCCAGTGATAATACGCAGTCGCCCGGCTCGGTCAGGGCGGCCAGCACGCTCAGCGTGCAGTGCACGCCGGAGAGCACACGGTATTCGACGAACGGCGCGTTGAACATTGCCTGCACGGCTTGGGTCGCCAAAGCCTTTAATGTTTCGACTTCGGGGAAGTGTTCGACCTGCATACCATTGAATTCGGCGGCATAGCATTGACCGTCAATGGCCTGTGCATTGAACAAGTAACGCTCGTAATGGCGATTCTGTCCTAGCGTGCGTGCAGTCTCGGACAATATGTTTTCATTGGCGGTCAGCGATAGTGTGGAAGTTCTTCGTGCGCACGCCTGTTGAAACTGTTCAATGATGAAGCTATGCGCGAGTGGGGTACTGACTGAAAGTGCATGAGTCGAATGATTCATTAGTAGTCCGCCAGGTCGAAGTCGATAATCAACATATCGCGACTGCCGCGATCCGAATTAATGCTCGATGTTTGCAGTGGGGAAACTTCATGCAGAAGTATTCGGTCATTCAAGACGACGGTTTCCAGATAGTCAGTCAAAGTTGCACTGAATACTTGGCCACCTTCTTCATCAAATATCCGGCTTTCGCCACCGATGACATGCTGACGTTGAATCAGGTGTTGAAAGACAAAATCGTGCCCGTCGCGATGTCGGCCCTCAGGAGTGGCCTGGCCAGCATTGCCTTGATCGCAGAGGATACGGAACTGATGGCAGGTCACGAGCCAGTCGCGCGGGCCCAGCGCCATGTCCAGCAGTGCCAGGTCGGCGGCCAGCAGTGTCTGTAGAATCGGGGAGTCAATGAACGTCGCCTCGCAGCGGGTGTAGGTGCGCTGCACCCCGCCCAACAGCGGGTTGTCGGTCTCGGCTTGAAAAAAGTGGCAGTCTTGTAGCGCCGTCCACTGGCGTTCCCGTTGGCGATACTGGAACTTGCAGATACGTCGTTCGCGAAGACCGTTCTCTGCGCTGAGATACGCATCGGTATGCAAATGCTCCCAGGTCGCATTGAATGCCCTGCATGCTTCGCGTCCCAGCAGCGCAACATCCAATGCTGGATAGTGGGCACTGTGCGCATAGTGGCAATTGCGCAGTAGTTCGGAAAGTTCCTTTAGTCCGGCATCACTTGATAGCCGTAACGCGTTACCGGCACTCATGTTGTGGATACCCATGGGTGCAGGAAAGAAATAGGCAGGATCAAATACTGATAATAATCAGCCATGCAAGAAATCCTTTCTTGAGAGACTCATAGTCCTTGTGCGAACTCATCGTTCATATCTTGTATTGATTTATCAATTTGGTTTTTGTAAAGATATGTAATCAAATGCGCGCAGCCGCTCTATTTCAGGGTTTAACTCGGTGGTGGTTTTTTAATTTAACGGATAGGGCATGTAAGACATAACTTACAACTACTTATTAAGTGAGAAGTGTTCGCAATCATTAGATGGAAAAGTTGCTGTCCTTATAACCACAATGATCCAGGCGTTGACCCGCCTGCCGTGCATGCGTAGCCTTGCGCATTCGAGGTTCTCCGGCGTGTGCCGGAGCTAAGAAGGGAACGCGGTCAATGCCGCGGCTGCCCCCGCAACTGTGAACGGTGATGTTCGCTGCCACGCCACTGCCAGCTCAACTTATGAGCCCGCGGGAAGGCGCAGCCAACGCCAGGCCCAGCGCCTGAACACCGTCAGCCAGGAGACCTGCCTCGTCACAGATTCTCACTACAACCGGGCGGGGTGATCCGGTGGCGAACTCTCCAGGCACGCACGCGCGTTGCCGGTTCTCGTCCCGTATGCCCGCCGCTTGCCAAAGGGCATACCGATGAAAACACTGGCCAAACTCCCCGTCACCATCGTCACCGGCTTCCTCGGCTCGGGCAAGACCACGCTGCTGCGGCACATGCTCGACAACGCTCAGGGCCGTCGTATCGCGGTGATCGTCAACGAGTTTGGCGAGTTGGGCATTGACGGTGAAATCCTCAAGCAATGCACCATCGGTTGCACCGAAGAAGAAGCCACCGGTCGCGTTTACGAACTGGCCAACGGCTGCCTGTGCTGCACCGTTCAGGAAGAGTTCTTCCCGGTGATGCGCGAACTGGTTGCCCGTCGCGGCGATCTCGACCATATCCTTATCGAAACCTCGGGCCTGGCCCTGCCAAAACCGCTGGTACAAGCCTTCCAGTGGCCGGAAATCCGCAGCGCCTGCACCGTTGATGCGGTGATCACCGTGGTCGACAGCCCGGCCGTCGCTGCTGGCACTTTCGCCGCGTTCCCGGATCAGGTTGATGCCCAGCGCAAACTCGATCCGAACCTCGACCACGAATCGCCACTGCACGAACTGTTCGCCGATCAACTGGCCAGCGCCGACCTGGTGATCCTCAACAAGGCCGACCAGACCAGCGCGGAAGATCTCGCTCGTGTCCGCGCTGAAGTCGCCGAAGAGCTGCCGCCAGCAGTGAAAATCATCGAAGCCAGCAACGGCCGTCTGCCGCTGGACGTGCTGATCGGCCTCGGCGCCGGTTCCGAGGAGCACATCGACAGCCGCCACAGCCATCATGATCACCACCACGGTGAAGGCGATGACGACCACGATGACCACGATCACGACGCCTTCGATTCGATCTCCATCGAACTGCCACAAGCCGACGAAAGCCTGCTGCTCGACGCCCTGACGCAACTGGTGGTCAAGCACGGCATCCTGCGCGTCAAAGGTTTCGCCGCCATCCCGAACAAGCCAATGCGTCTGCTGATCCAGGGCGTGGGTACGCGTTTCGACAAGCATTTCGACCGTCAGTGGGGCGCTGATGAAGCGCGCGTCACGCGTCTGGTGTTGATCGGCCAGGAGCTCGACGCCGCGCAACTCGAAGCGCAACTGCGCGCTGCGCTCAGCGTTTAAGCCATGCACCTGCTCAGGACTCAGCCCGGCGGTTTCGTCTCGGATGACAACATTGCCGACCTTGGCCAAACCCCCGCCGAGCTGGTGATCCTGTGCAGCGGCGACTCCAGTCTGGCGCTGCTCGCCGAAGCCGCGCAGCAGTTGCCGGAAGATTACCCGAGCCTGCGTCTGGCCAACCCGATGCAGGTGCAGAATCACGCTTCGGTCGATTTGTACGTCGATGAAGTGCTGCGCCACGCCAAGGTGATCCTGATCTCGCTGCACGGCGGCATCGCCTATTGGCGCTACGGCGTCGAGCGTCTGATTGAACTGTCCGAGCGCGGTGTGCAGGTGATTCTGGTGCCGGGCGATGACCGTCCTGACCCGGAACTCAGCGACCTGAGCACCGTCAACGCTGTGGATCGTGATCGCCTCTGGCAATTCCTGCGCCAGGGCGGACTGGGCAATGCGCTGGACTTTTTCCGCTGCCTCGCCAACCGTTGGCTGGCTCGCGATTACGTCTGGGAAGAACCGCAGGCGCTGCCGCGCACGGCGATTTACCACCCGAATAAAACCAGCGCCGCACTGAGTGACTGGCAAGCCGATTGGCTGCCTGCACATCCGGTCGCGGCGGTGTTGTTTTACCGCTCGCATCTACAAGCGGCGAACACCGCGTTCATCGATGTGTTCTGCCAGCGCTTGCAAGCGGCGGGGCTGAATCCGCTGCCGATCGCGGTGGCCAGTCTGAAAGAACCCGGCTGCCTGACGGTGGTCGAGGACTGGCTGGACGAGGTTGAGGCCGGGGTGATTCTCAACACCACCGGGTTCGCTCAATCCAGCCCGGAAGCGCCGCATCTGCGACCGTTTCGCCGCAATATCCCGGTGATCCAGGCAATCTGCGCGCAGGACAACGAGCCCGGCTGGCGCGACAGCGAGCAAGGCCTGGGGCCACGGGATCTGGCCATGCACATTGCCTTGCCGGAACTCGACGGGCGCATCATCAGCCGACCGATCAGTTTCAAGGATCTGGCCTGGCGCAGTGAGCGCAGTCAGTCCGATGTCGTCTGCTACCGCGCGCAACCTGAGCGCATGTATTTCGTCGCTGAACTGGCGCGGCGCTGGATTGATCTGGCGCAAGTACCAAATGGCGAAAAACGCATCGCATTGATCCTCGCCAACTATCCGACCCGTGATGGCCGCATCGGCAACGGTGTCGGTCTCGACACGCCGGCGGCGGCGCTGAACATCCTGCGTGCATTGCAGGCTGAGGGATATCCGCTCACCGCTGAACTGCCGAATAGCGGCACCGAGTTGATCGAGCAATTGCTCGGCGGCGTCAGCAACGATCTCGACACCATTGATCTGCGTCCGTGCCAGCAAAGCCTGGCGATGGACGCTTATCTGACGATGTTCAACGCGCTGCCCGAGGCCAATCGCAGCGCTGTGATCGAACGCTGGGGCACGCCGCAAAACGACCCGATGTGCCGCGACGGGAGGATGATGATCGCCGGTCTGCGCTTCGGCCTGACCTTCGTCGGTATTCAGCCGGCGCGCGGTTATCAGGTCGACCCGAGCGCGGTCTATCACGACCCCGATCTGGTGCCGCCGCACGCTTATCTGGCGTTCTATTTCTGGTTGCGCAACACCTACGGCGCCCACGGCGTGATTCACGTTGGCAAACACGGCAACCTCGAATGGCTGCCGGGCAAAGGCGTCGGTCTTTCGGAGAACTGCTGGCCGGATGCGTTGCTCGGTCCGCTGCCAAATATCTATCCGTTTATCGTCAACGATCCGGGGGAGGGCGCGCAGGCCAAACGGCGCACGCAAGCGGTGATTATCGATCACCTGATGCCGCCGCTGACCCGTGCCGAAACCTACGGCCCGTTGCGCAATCTGGAGCTGCTGGCCGACGAGTATTACGAAGCGCAGCTGCTTGATCCGCGCCGCGCCCGTGAACTGCAGCGCGACATTCTGCTATTGGTCCGCGAGACGCAGATCGACCGCGAACTGCAACTCGATGCCGCGCTGGACAGTGATGCCGACGCGGCGATCTGGTTGCCGCGCCTGGATACGTATTTGTGTGATTTGAAGGAATCGCAGATTCGCGATGGTTTGCACATTTTTGGTGAATCGCCGAGCGGGCGTTTGCGCATTGATACGTTGTTGGCTTTGCTGCGTATACCGCGTGGCGATGGCAAAGGCGCGCAGTCGAGTTTATTGCGGGCACTGGCCAAAGCATTCGAACTCGGTTTCGATCCGCTCGATTGCGCGCTGGCCGACCCTTGGTCTGGTCCGCGCCCCGATCAATTGCGATCAATCGGCGACGAAGTCTGGCGCACCGCCGGCGATACCCGCGAACGCCTCGAACTGTTTGCCACACAGCTGATTTCCCAAGCCCTGCACGATCCATGTGGGAGCGAGCTTGCTCGCGAAGGCGTCGTGTCAGCCAACACTTCATTCACTGACACACCGCTTTCGCGAGCAAGCTCGCTCCCACAAGGTCCGGGGTGGTCTGATGTGAATGCGATTATCCAGTCGCTGCGCGAAGTCGTCGCCCCACGCCTCGATGCCTGCGGCCCCGCTGAAATGCGCGGCCTGCTCGACGCCCTCAGCGGTCGCTTCGTCCCCGCGGGCCCCAGCGGTGCACCCAGCCGTGGTCGCCTTGACGTGCTGCCCACCGGCCGCAACTTCTACTCGGTCGACGTGCGCAACCTGCCGACCACCACCGCGTGGCGCATCGGTTTCCAGTCGGCGACGTTGGTTCTGGAACGGCACCTGCAAGACCACGGCGATCACCTGCGCCAGCTCGGATTATCCGTGTGGGGCACCGCGACCATGCGCACTGGTGGCGACGACATCGCCCAGGCCATGGCACTGATGGGCGTGCGTCCGGTGTGGGCCACTGGCAGTCAGCGCGTTGATGATTTCGAGATTCTGCCGCTGAGCCTGCTTGATCGTCCGCGCGTCGATGTCACGCTGCGAGTTTCCGGGTTTTTTCGGGATGCCTTCGCCAACCTGATTCGCCTGTTCGACGCCGCCGTGCAAGCAGTGGCAGCGCTGGACGAGCCGGACGACCTCAACCCGCTTGCGGCGAAAGTGCGTGCCGAGCGCGAGGCGCTGCGGCAATCGGGCCTCGACGAGGACACCGCGCGGCGTCAGGCCGGATGGCGGATCTTCGGCGCCAAACCCGGCGCGTACGGCGCAGGCGTGCAGGGCGCCATCGACGGTCGCTTGTGGCAGAGCCGTGAAGATCTCGCTGAGGTTTATCTGAACTGGGGCGCGTACGCCTATGGCGGTGCTGATGAGGGCACCGCTGCGCGCGAGCAGTTCGTTCAGCGCCTGAGTCAGGTACAAGCGGTGCTGCAGAATCAGGACAACCGCGAGCACGACCTGCTCGATTCCAATGATTACTACCAGTTCCAGGGCGGCATGCTCGCTGCCGTGGAAAGCTTGCGCGGTGAAGCGGCGGCGAGTTATCACGGCGATCACAGTCAACCGGATCTGCCAAAGATTCGCACCTTGAAAGAAGAGCTGAACCGGGTGATCCGCTCACGAGCGGTCAATCCGAAATGGATCGACGGGGTCAAGCGCCACGGCTATAAAGGCGCGTTCGAAATGGCTGCGACGGTTGATAACCTGTTCGCGTTCGATGCGACGACGCAGTTGATTGATGACCACCAGTACGCTTTGCTGGCCGATGCTTATCTGCTGGATCCGGCAACGCGGGAATTTGTTCGTGAGCATAATCCGCACGCGCTGCGGGATATGACCGAGCGGATGCTTGAGGCACAGCAGCGGGGGATGTGGCAGGAGCCTGGGGCTTATAAGGAAGCGCTGGAGAATCTGCTGCTGGATATTGAGGAAGATATGTAACCGGCCAAAAGCTACCCTCACCCCAGCCCTCTCCCGGAGAGAGAGGGAGCCGATTTGCGTTGCTGTCGAAGTCTGAGTTCGGCCCGACATATCAGGTCGACGGAATTCGAAAGAACACCTAGGTCAGTTCCCTCTCCCCAGGGGAGTAAGGGGGTAAGGGAGCCGATTTGTGTTGGCTTTGGAGCCTGAGTTCAACTCGATAATTCGGGTCGGCGCAACTTGCAAGAACACCGCAATCAGTTCCCTCTCCCCCTGGGAGAGGGCTAGGGTGAGGGCCACCCCGACTGACACACCACAACACTCAAGCACACCAAAGACCACGACAGAGAAAACCCAAATGACCGACACCCCGCATTTCCCGCTCTCCGCCGTGGTCGGCGCCGATGACCTCAAGCTCGCCCTGTGCCTCACCGCCATCGACCCGAAAATCGGCGGCGTGCTGATCGAAGGCCCGCGCGGCATGGCCAAATCCACCCTGGCCCGGGGCCTGGCCGATCTGCTCGCCAGCGGTCAATTTGTCACCTTGCCGTTGGGCGCCACCGAAGAACGCCTGGTCGGCACCCTCGACCTTGACGCTGCCCTCAGCGAGGGCCGCGCACAATTCTCACCAGGTGTGCTGGCCAAGGCTGACGGCGGCGTACTCTACGTCGATGAAGTCAATCTGCTGCCCGATCACCTCGTCGATCTGCTGCTCGACGTTGCCGCCAGCGGCACCAATCTGATCGAGCGCGACGGCATTTCCCATCGGCATTCGGCGAAGTTCGTGCTGATCGGCACGATGAACCCGGAAGAGGGCGAGTTGCGTCCGCAACTGCTTGACCGCTTTGGCCTGAACGTCGCCCTCAGTGGCCACACGGCACCGACCGAGCGCGGACAGATCATCCGTCGGCGACTGGATTTCGACAGCGACCCGCAAGCGTTCTGCGCACAGTGGCAAGCCGAGCAGCAAGCCTTGCGTGCGCGTTGCGAAAACGCTCGTGATGCCCTGGCCAATATTCCGCTGGATGATGCCGCACTGGCGCAGATCACCGAGCGTTGTTTCGCCGCCGGGGTTGATGGTCTGCGTGCCGACCTGGTCTGGTTGCGCGCCGCACGTGCCCACGCAGCGTGGCGCGGAGCTGAGGTGATTGGCGCAGAGGATATCGACGCTGTCGCCGAGTTTGCCCTGCGCCATCGGCGCCGTGAGCAAGCGCCATCGAATCCGCCGCAACCGGCCCAGTCGCCGGCCGCGACTCAGGCATCACCGAGTGAAGGGCAGGGCCAGTGGGGCGACATGCCGGCGCCTGCGCTCGCCACCGGCGCCCGCCGCGAAGTGCCGAGCTGGCCAAAAAAGCCTTAGGCATTCGCCCCCGATCCGACGCGGGGGCGAATGCCAGACCCCGCGCCGGTCGGCTGGACAACGGACGCCAAGGCAAGCGCCATAAGGCGCGCAGCGGTACAGTAAATTGGCCGGGCACGTTGCTCAACGGGCGTCCCCGGACGCGTGAAGATTTGCTGTTTCAACTGCGCACGCGCTCACCGCATGAATTGTGGCTTGTGATTGTCGATGCCTCCGCCTCGACCCGCCGCCATCAGGCCTTGAGCGATGCCAAAGGTTTGCTCGCGCAATTGTTCGATGATGCTTACCGGCAACGGGCACGACTCGCATTGTTGACGGCCAGTGGCTCGGTGCCGAAATGGCAGGTGCAGGGATTGAAGGCGTCCAGCGGCTTGCGGATGTGGCTGGACGCTTTGGGTGCAGGCGGTGGCACGCCGTTGCTGGCGGCGCTGGAGCAGGCCGGGCAGTGGCTGACGGTGCGGCGCAAGCGCTTTCCTGCCGAGCAGCAACGCTTGCTGGTGGTGACCGATGGGCGTCTGAAACAGTGGTCGGGATTACCCGCGCTGGGGTGTCCGGGGTTGCTGATCGACATCGAGCGTGGGCCGATCCGGTTGGGCCGGGCCAAGGATCTGGCGACGGAGCTGGATGCGCAGTATCAACATATCGATGAATTGATTTCCCTCTGATACTTTCTGTGTCTGGTCGGGCCTCATCGCGAGCAGGCTCACTCCTACAGGGGAACGCATTCCAAATGTAGGAGTGAGCCTGCTCGCGATTGCATCGACCCGGTCTAGAGCCGAACACTCAAAACCCGCATCACTGCTCTATGCTGCACCCAGCCCCAATCACAAGGAGTGAGCGATGCGCGTTCTGGTCAAAAACCCTCAAGACGACTTCCGCGTCAAAGCCTATGCCGGCACCAACGGCGTGCTGCTGGCCATGGACCTCGCCGAGTCCCGGCGCCGAGGCTTGCTCGGGTTTGCCATCGAAAAGCAGCAGGGCGCCAAACCCTGGTTGTTCCTGTTCAACAGCCTGACCTTCCCGAATAAGGCTCACACCTTTCCCCAGTTCCACGCCACCCCAAGCGATAAAGCCCCGCTGCAGAAATTTCGCTGGGCCGATTACGCGGTCAATCCGGGCATGACCCTTCACTATCGCGTGCATCTGGCCTACGGCACTGCGGATGCCGTGCAGTTGGGTGAGCCGCTGGAACTGACGATCACCTCCGATGACGGTCACCCGAGCAATCAAAGCGTGATATTCAACCGTGCGGTCGCCGCCAGTCAGGCATTCCAGCGCAAGTTTCCCGATCTGGACGCGCAGATCAGCGCCAACAAAAACATGCCCATCGAAGCCTGGCCCGATGCCGCGCGACAGTGGCTGGAAAACGGTTTGCTCGGGCGCTTGCTGGGGTTTATCGAGCGTGCGGTCGATGGTCAGTGGGCGCTGGACATCGCGATTTACGAGTATCAGTTGCAGGCAATCGTCGATGCGGTGAACGCGGCGTTCACGCGAGGCGTACAGGTGCGGGTGCTGTATCACGCCCGGCCCGATGATGAAGACACCACGCTCAACGAAGCGAGCCTGGCGGCACTGCCTCCTGCGAGCAAACGCGGGCGGGTGACCCACAACATCTTTCACAACAAATTCATGGTCCTGAGCCGCGTCGATGCCAGCGGCACTCATCAGCCTGAAGCGGTTTTGTGTGGCAGCACCAATTTCACCGCCAACGGGGTTTATCGTCAGGCCAACGTGGTGCATGTGCTGGACGATGCATCGATTGCCGCCAGTTATCTGCAGACGTTCGAGCAGATCTGGGCGCAGCCTGATGATATCGGCGTTACCCGTGACTGGATTACTGAACACAACCCGATGAATCCGCAGCAACCTGTGTTCGCCGGGTTCTCGCCGCGCACCGGCGGGGCCGATCTGCAGGCGTTCGTGCAGATCATCAGCGCGGCGAAAAAGGACGTGCTGTTCGTCACCGCGTTCTCGCTGCCGGACGCGATTCTTAACGCGTTACTCGGCCAGCCCCACGACGATGTTTTGCGTTATGGCCTGCAGAACACTGCCAGCCGAATCACCGGTTTTCACGCCGACCGCAGCGCCGAATTCGCCGCCACCGCATTGCTCAACACCGGGCTGGAAGGCTGGCTGCGCGAGAACATGAAAGGCCAGAAAGGCAATCTGCTGGTGCACACCAAAGCCGTGGTCACCGACTTCACCACGGACACACCAACGATCATCAGCGGCAGCCACAACCTCAGCGTTTCGGCGAGTAATGGCAACGATGAAAACTACCTGATCATTCGCGGCGACACCGATCTGGCGGATCGTTACGGGCTGGAGCTGCTGCGGTTTTATGAGCATTACCGCTTTCGTTATTTCGCCAAGAAGCTGGCGTTGAAGCAGGTGAGTCCGTTGGCGGTGGATGACCATTGGACGAATGACTATTACATCGAAGGGGATTTGCGGCAGTTGTCCCGGCTGCGCTTCGCCGGCCGCTGACATTGCCCCTGCGGCAGCTCCTACGGGGGAATCTGGAGCGCTGTTACAAATTTAGAAATGATTTGCCGCTGTAGGAAATGTTCCCAAAGCCTGTACGCTCCAAGGCCATTTTTCATTCAGGATTTGCATGAACACCCTCTCGGAGCCTCCCAGTCGCACCTTCCCCTCGCGCCATGGCGCGGTCTTGACGCACTCGCAGCATCCCGTTTTCCGACATCCGACTATCGTTGCTAACGCGGCCCCAGAGCCTTCGCGTTGCGCTTTGCCGTGTCCGGCAGCCTGAATTCATCGAGAGAGATAGAGACGTTTTATGGAATGGTTAGCGGATCCCACGGCCTGGTTAGGCTTGTTGACTTTGATCGTGCTGGAACTGGTGCTGGGTATCGACAACCTGGTGTTCATCGCAATTCTGGCAGACAAGCTGCCACCGCATCAGCGTGACCGCGCGCGGATTATTGGCCTGTCGCTGGCGCTGATCATGCGCCTTGGCCTGTTGGCGAGTATTTCCTGGCTGGTCACCCTCACGCAGCCATTGTTCGAGGTGTTCGACAAGAGTTTCTCTGGTCGCGACCTGATCATGTTGTTCGGTGGTGTGTTCCTGCTGTTCAAAGCGACGATGGAGTTGCATGAGCGATTGGAAGGCCACGTTGGCGAACGCTCGAGCAACACCGCCTATGCGCTGTTCTGGCCGATCGTCGCGCAGATTGTGGTGCTCGACGCAGTGTTCTCGCTGGATGCGGTGATCACGGCCGTGGGCATGGTCGATGAACTGGCGGTGATGATGATCGCGGTGATCATCTCGATTGGCTTGATGATTGTCGCCAGCAAACCGCTGACGCGCTTCGTCAACGCGCACCCGACGGTGATCATGCTGTGTCTGGGCTTCCTGATGATGATTGGTTTTGCCCTGACGGCCGAAGGTCTGGGCTTCCACATTCCGAAAGGTTATCTGTACGCCGCCATTGGCTTCTCGATTCTGATCGAGGTGTTCAACCAGATCGCCCGGGCTCGGCGCAAGCGTTCGATGCAGGGTTTGCGGCCGATCCGCGAGCGCACGGCTCACGCGGTCATGCGCTTGCTGGGTGGGCGTAAACTGGCGGCGGAAGAGGTCGGCGAGGAAATTGCCGACCTGCTCGACGACGGTGACGCGCCAAGCGCGGAACTGTTCGACCGTCGCGAACGGGTGATGATCAGCGGCGTGCTGCAACTCGCCGAACGCCCGATTCGCGGGCTGATGACCGTGCGCGCCGATGTCGACACGCTTGATCTGGCCGATGATCGTGAAGCGATTCGGGCTCGCTTGATGCACTCGTCCTACTCGCGTCTGCCGTTGATTCGTAACGGTGCGGTGGATGAGCCGTTGGGCTTCGTGCACAAGAAAGAATTGCTCAAGGAGTACCTGGCCGGCGCCGAGCCGAACCTGGAACACCTGGCGCGCAAGACCATCAATTTGCTCGACAGCTACTCGATCCTCAACGCGCTGGAGCAAATGTGCGCCGCCTCGACGCACATTGCTTTTGTGGTCAACGAGTTCGGTGATTTCGTTGGTGTATTGACCATGACCGACATCCTCGAATCGATAGCCGGTGAGTTGCCCGATGCCAGCGAAATCGAAGGCCCGGATGTGGTCGAGGAGCAGGGCGGGTTTATCGTCAGTGGTGCGTTGAACCTGTCGCGAGTGCGCCAACGCACCGGGTTTGGTGCGCAGCCGACCGAGGACTATCAGACGATGGCCGGGTTGGTGATGAGCCTTCTTGATCGTCTCCCGGTCATTGGTGATCGTCTGGAACTGGATGGCTGGCAGATGACGGTCAAAGCGGTGGATGAGCGGCGGGTGACGCGGGTGCTTTTGGAGCGCACGCCAGCGTAATCCTTGAGTTCTCTACTAACTGTGCCGGCCTCTTCGCGAGCAAGCTCGCCCCCACCTTGGAACGCGTTTCAAATGTGGGAGCGAGCTTGCTCGCGAATGCTTGGGTTCAGGCACCGCAGTATTCACTGATGAAAAGTGTAGCGATCCTTCCCGATATGCTTTGACGCAAACAACGCCCCTTACGCCTTGAGCGCCGCCTGATTCAGCGAATCGAAATCCTCGACCCGGGTCTCACCGATACTGGTTGTCACCGTTCGAGGAATTTCCGCAGGCGAGCACGTGCAACAGTGCGCAGAGTACGAAGTGTCTGACGCAGCCAAGGCAGATCATGCGTTTGTTTGCGGACGGCAACGGGTGCTTTGGTCTTGCCGATATGCTCGGCGAAATCCCGTGCGAGGGTTTCTTCACTGCCGATGCCTTTGAGTTTTTTCACCAGCCTACCGTTCTTGTAAAACAGCACGGTGGGCGTGCCGGTGACCAGCGGATGGCGCGGGGACTCGCTGGTATTGAGCATGTAGATATTGGCACGATATCGGTATGGCTCGGCCGTCTGGCGAAAAATCGGTCCGGCCCATTCGCAGGCGGGGCAGTGTTCGTTGGCGAAATACAGAATCACCGGGCGCCAGGTTTTCAGTGTTTTTCGATAGGTGGCCGGCAAGGCTGCGAAAGGGGTTGTCGAGTTCATTGGAAACTCCCTTTTCGGAATGCAGTGGTTCACGGAAAAAGCGAGCCGTCACGAGATGAAAGCTCGCTTTCAAGAGTATTGGCTCAGAGCAACTTGGATAGCGTTAAATCGCTGAAATAAGAGCCAAGTTCATCAAACGTACCGTCATTTGACTCTGCCTTCACCGTGAATTTGAGTGTCGCAAGAGGTGCTTCGAACTCTTGGAACTTGATCGTCCAGTTCTGACCTCCAGAGACGTCAAGTTTAACCAGGTCGCCTGTCGGAAGTGGTTGCACAGTGACGCGGCCAGCATAGCCAGGCAGTGTTTTCATTCTTGCCGAGATCATGAATTTACCGCCGCCCTCGCTACCCAGGAGAACGTCCTGACTAATGGAGTCAGGAGTCGCGATTATGCAGTGACCATTCACATAACTGACGTTTTCTTTATTTGTTGCGGTCCAGTGGTCGCCTTGATTGGCGAAATCACCGTTTTTTATCAGGTTGGCCATTTCAAAAGTCCTTATTGAGATTTTGAGTTCGATTCCTGACCCGTTCGGTCCAAACCAGTAGGCCTATCAATTCACCGGTCAACAACTGTCAACTCTGACAGGTCAAGCCGCAAATCCGATGAACGGTCACCCGTGCTCAGTCCATTTTTCAAGTCCGATTCATTGCTCTATGTGTGCATCAATTGGTCGCGCAAATGCCCTTGAATGTGACGTTACTTCCCAATTGGTTGCCCTCAGTAGCGACGGTCAAACTTCTACTGGCAATAGTCGCGTGTAGATACGCGGGCTAACTTGTTGAACCGATTAATGTTTCCGAGGACCTGGGTTTTATTGCCAAAGCTATGGCACACTTTCTGCTGTCTATTCCGTAGTAACAAACCGTGTTCCGGTATAGCGGAATAAACACCATCCTGGAGTGCTTGCCATGCATCGCCGTCCTTCGTTGTTAAAAGCGTGTGTTTTTGTTCTTGCGGCTTCGTCCGCTGTCATGGGCCTGGCCCAGGCAGCCGACAGCAAGCTCGACAGTGTTCTGGCCCGTGGCAAGTTGATCGTGGGTACCGGTAGCACCAATGCGCCGTGGCACTTTCAGGGCGCGGACGGCAAGTTGCAGGGGTTTGATATCGACATCGCCAGGATGGTGGCCAAAGGTCTGTTCAACGACCCGAGCAAGGTCGAATTCGTCGTGCAGTCGTCCGATGCGCGGATTCCCAATCTGCTCACCGACAAGGTCGACATGAGTTGCCAGTTCATCACCGTCACCGCCAGCCGTGCGCAGCAGGTGGCGTTCACCCTGCCGTACTACCGCGAAGGCGTCGGCCTGCTGCTGCCGAACAACAGCAAGTACAAGGAAATCGAAGACCTGCAAGCCGCCGGCGACAGCGTCACCGTGGCCGTGCTGCAAAACGTCTACGCCGAAGAGCTGGTGCATCAAGCATTGCCAAAAGCCAAGGTCGATCAGTACGACAGCGTCGACCTGATGTACCAGGCCGTGAACTCCGGCCGCGCCGATGCCGCCGCCACTGACCAGTCTTCGGTCAAATACCTGATGGTGCAGAACCCAGGTCGCTACCGCAGCCCGACCTATGCGTGGAGCCCCCAGACTTACGCGTGCGCAGTCAAACGCGGCGATCAGGATTGGCTGAACTTCGTCAACACCGCACTGCATGAAGCGATGACCGGCGTTGAATTCCCGACTTATGCGGCGTCGTTCAAACAATGGTTCGGCGTTGACCTGCCGTCGCCTGCGATCGGTTTCCCAGTCGAATTCAAATGATCCCGTGAGAGTGGGGCGATTAAAGTCGCCCCGCTCAAGGTACTGCTGACCATGAACTATCAGTTGAACTTTGCCGCCGTGTGGCGTGATTTCGACACCTTGCTGGCGGGGCTCGGTCTGGGCCTTGAACTGGCCTTGGTGTCGATCGCCATCGGCTGCGTGATCGGCCTGCTGATGGCGTTCGCCTTGCTCTCGAAGCATCGCGCCTTGCGCGTGCTGGCCTCGGTGTACGTCACGGTGGTGCGTAACACGCCGATTCTGGTGTTGATTCTGTTGATCTACTTTGCGTTGCCGAGTCTCGGGATTCGTCTGGACAAGATCCCGTCGTTCATCGTCACCCTGTCGTTGTATGCCGGGGCGTACCTGACCGAAGTGTTCCGTGGCGGTTTGCTGAGTATCCCCAAAGGCCAGCGCGAGGCCGGACTGGCCATTGGTCTCGGCGAGTGGCAGGTCAAGGCCTACGTCACCGTGCCGGTAATGCTGCGCAATGTGCTGCCGGCGCTGTCGAACAATTTCATTTCGCTGTTCAAGGACACCTCGCTGGCCGCCGCAATTGCGGTGCCGGAGCTGACCTATTACGCGCGCAAGATCAACGTCGAGAGCTACCGGGTAATCGAAACCTGGCTGGTGACCACGGCTTTGTATGTCGCGGCCTGTTACCTCATTGCCATGTTGCTGCGTTACCTCGAGCAGCGTCTGGCGATCCGCCGATAGGAGGCTGCGATGTACGAATCTCCCAGTTGGTTACATGAATTGTGGCTCGCGCGTGAGCCGTTGTGGCAGGGTTTTCTGACCAGCGTGCAAGTGTCGGCGCTGGCGATTCTGCTCGGCACGATGCTCGGCGTGATCACCGGTCTGGTGCTGACCTACGGCAAATTCTGGATGCGCGCGCCGTTTCGTTTTTACGTCGACCTGATTCGTGGCACACCGGTGTTTGTGCTGGTGTTGGCCTGCTTCTACATGGCGCCGGCACTCGGTTGGCAGATCAGCGCATTTCAGGCCGGGGCCTTGGGCCTGACGCTGTTTTGCGGTTCCCACGTCGCCGAGATTGTTCGCGGTGCATTGCAAGCCTTGCCGCGCGGGCAAATGGAGGCGAGCAAAGCCATCGGTCTGACGTTCTATCAATCCCTTGGCTACGTATTGTTGCCACAGGCGCTGCGGCAGATCCTGCCGACCTGGGTCAACTCGTCCACGGAAATCGTCAAGGCGTCGACCTTGCTCTCGGTGATCGGCGTCGCCGAATTGCTCCTCAGCACGCAACAGATCATCGCCCGGAACTTCATGACCCTGGAGTTCTACCTGTTCGCCGGTTTTCTGTTCTTCGTCATCAACTACGGCATCGAATTACTCGGCCGGCACATTGAAAAGCGGGTGGCCCTGCCATGACTCAAGCTCAAGTTTCCCCACAGAATCAGGCGTTGCTGGACATCCGTGGCCTGCACAAACAGTACGGTGCAGTCGAAGTGCTCAAAGGTGTCGATCTGAGCATGCAGCGCGGCAACGTGGTCACGCTGATCGGCTCCAGCGGCTCGGGTAAAACCACGCTGCTGCGTTGCGTGAACATGCTCGAAGAATTCCAGGGTGGGCAGATCCTGCTCGACGGTGAATCCATCGGCTATGACGAGGTCAACGGCAAGCGTGTGCGGCATGCGGAAAAACTCATCGCCCGCCATCGTGCGATGACCGGCATGGCGTTCCAGCAATTCAACCTGTTCCCGCATCTGACCGCATTGCAGAACGTCACCCTGGGCCTGCTCAAGGTGAAGAAAATGCATAAGGATGAAGCTGTGGCGCTCGCCGAAAAATGGCTGGAGCGCGTCGGCTTGCTGGAGCGACGCAATCACTTTCCCGGTCAGTTGTCCGGCGGTCAGCAACAGCGTGTGGCGATTGCCCGGGCGATTGCGATGAACCCGAGCCTGATGCTCTTCGATGAGGTCACTTCGGCTCTCGACCCGGAGCTGGTTGGTGAAGTGCTCAACGTGATCAAGGGCCTGGCCGAAGACGGCATGACCATGCTGCTGGTGACGCACGAGATGCGTTTCGCCTTCGAGGTCTCGGACAAAATCGTTTTCATGAATCAGGGGCGGATCGAAGAGCAGGGGCCTCCCAAGGAACTGTTCGAACGTCCGCAATCGCCGCGTCTGGCTGAGTTTCTGAAAAATACGCGGTTTTAATCTTACGTTTTCACATCAGGAGAAACACCCATGAGCATTACGCGTTACGGCACCGGCAGCACCGCCGCTGGCGGCCAGCCACGTCCCTTCGCTCGCGCCGTTGAAGCGGATGGCTGGCTGCATGTGTCCGGCCAGGTGCCGGCGGTGGATGGCGAAATCATTGTTGGCGGCATCGTCGAGCAGACCCACCAGACCATGAAGAACCTGATCGCGATTCTCGAAGAGGCCGGGTATGGCCTCGAAGACGTGGTGCGTGCCGGCGTGTGGCTGGATGATCCGCGGGATTTCAGCAGTTTCAACAAGGTTTTTGGCGAGTACTTCAAGCCTGAGCACGCCCCGGCGCGGGCCTGCGTGCAGGCGAGCATGATGGTGGATTGCAAGGTCGAGATCGATTGCATCGCCTACAAGAAGAAGGCTTGAACTACACATCATCGTTCCCACGCTCTGCGTGGGAACGCCTCACGGAACGCTCCGCGTTCCAAGGGACGCAGAGCGTCCCGGGCTGCGTTCCCACGCGGAGCATGGGAACGATCATTAGCGGTAAACTCCCGGCGACTTTGAATGGGAACCACTGAAATGACCGAAGACACCATCAAACGCCGGGCTCGCGGTCTGGACCGGGCGTTCGATATTCTCGATTTCCTCAAGGAGATCGGCCAGCCGCTGCGCCCGAATGACATCGCCAACGGCATCGGCAGCCCGAAATCCACGGTCTACGAACTGGTTGCATCGTTGCTGGAACGGCGAATTCTGGAGCCGGTGGGCAAGGACGGTCATGTCTACCTGGGCCGGCAGCTGTACTTCCTCGGTCAGGCGCATTTGCGTCATTTCGACCTCAGCCGCGAGGCCGATCATGCCTTGCAGGAGATCGTCAGCCAGACCCGTGAAACCGCGCAGATGTGCCTGCTCAACGGGCGTAAATACACCGTGGCACTGATGAAGGAGGGCGAGCGGCATTTCCGCATTTCCTCCGACATCGGTGAAAACGCCCCCATCCCGTGGACCGCTTCCGGGCGCCTGCTGCTTGCGCATTTAAGCGATCAACAGATCATCGACCTGATCGACGAAAACGACTTCATCCTGCCCGACGGCGAGCGCCTGCCGCTGGAGCGTTTTCTGGCGGAAATCCGTCAGGCCGGCATCGATGGTTTCTTCTCCTTCGACAGTGTTGCCGACACCTTTACCCATTGCTTCGCCGCCCCGGTCAAAGACGCGCAAGGCGTGGCCATTTGCACCTTGTGCATCGTCGCGCCACGGGCCGATGCGAAAAACAATTACAACGACTATCGCCGGGTGCTGATCGAGAGCGCCAACAGCCTCGCCCGGCGGATCAACGAATAACGGCGGCTGGCTGCAGCCGCGAATGTGAGGAGTTCGACCATGACCACTGCCATCAATACTGCTGGAGAAAAGGGCGACGCTGCCATCGGCGCGCACCTGGTACGTGACGTCAGCCTGCCGGCGCTGGTGCTGCATCGTGCAGCGCTGGAGCACAACATCCACTGGATGCAGAAATTCGTCAGCGACAGCGGCGCGGAACTCGCGCCCCACGGCAAAACCAGCATGACCCCGGCACTGTTCAAGCGTCAGCTCGACGCCGGCGCGTGGGGCATCACCCTCGCCAGCGCGACCCAGACCCGGGCGGCTTATGCCCATGGCGTGCGTCGGGTACTGATGGCCAACCAATTGGTCGGCACGCCGAACATGGCGTTGATCGCCGATCTGCTTGCCGATCCGTCGTTCGATTTCTATTGCATGGTCGATCACCCGGACAACGTCGCCGATCTCGGCGCGTACTTCGCCTCGCGCGGGGTGAAGCTCAACGTGATGATCGAGTACGGCGTGGTCGGCGGGCGTTGCGGTTGCCGCAGCGAGCAGGAAGTCATGGAGCTGGCCAAGGCAATCAGCGCGCAACCGGCGCTGGCCCTGACCGGCATCGAAGGTTACGAAGGGGTGATTCACGGCGATCACGCGGTCAGCGGCATTCGTGAATTTGCCGCGTCGCTGGTGCGCCTGGCGGTGCAGTTGCAGGACAGCGGCGCATTCGCCATCGGCAAGCCGATCATCACCGCCTCGGGTTCGGCCTGGTATGACCTGATTGCCGAGTCGTTCGAAGCGCAGAATGCTGCTGGACGTTTCCTCAGCGTGTTGCGCCCGGGCAGCTACGTGGCGCACGACCATGGCATCTACAAAGAGGCGCAGTGCTGCGTGCTCGACCGCCGTAGTGACCTGCACGAAGGTTTGCGCCCGGCGCTGGAAGTCTGGGCCCACGTGCAGTCGCTGCCCGAGCCGGGTTTTGCGGTGATCGCACTGGGCAAGCGTGATGTTGCGTTCGATGCCGGTTTGCCGGTGCCGTTGCTGCGTTACAAGGCGGGTGTGGTGCCGGCGCTGGGCGATGACGTCGGTGCGTGCAAGGTCACGGCGGTGATGGACCAGCACGCGTTCATGACGCTGGCGCCGGGCGTTGAGTTGCGCGTGGGCGACATCATTTCCTTTGGTACGTCGCACCCGTGCCTGACGTTCGACAAGTGGCGTGTGGGGTTGTTGGTGGATGAGCAGTTGTCGGTGATCGAGAGCATGGAGACTTGTTTCTAAAGCTTGAGACCGAGTCGCGGCCATTCGCGAGCAGGCTCGCTCCCACCCTTGGAATGCGTTCCCTTGTGGGAGCGAGCCTGCTCGCGAAGGCGCCAGTCCAGACACCAACGATCAACCAGAGACAGTACAAAATGAACACCCTCAGCCCCCTGGGCCCGAACCCCCCACGCATTGCCCTGATCGGCGAATGCATGATCGAACTGCAGCAACGCGCCGACGGCAGCCTGCAACAAAGCTTCGGCGGCGACACCCTGAACACCGCGGTGTATCTGTCCCGCGCCATGGGCGACAAGGCGCAGGTCGATTACGTCACCGCACTGGGTGACGACAGCTTCAGCGACGCCATGTGCCAGATCTGGTCCGATGAAGGCATTGGCCTGGATCTGGTGCAGCGTCTGCCGGGGCGTTTACCGGGCCTGTATTGCATCCAGACCGATGCCAGCGGCGAGCGGCGTTTTCTCTACTGGCGCAACGAAGCGGCAGTTCGTGACTGTTTCACCACCCCGGCCGCCGAGCCGATTCTGGCGGCGTTGCCGGATTACGATGTGCTGTATTTCAGCGGCATTACCCTGGCTGTGCTCGGTGCGTTGGGCCGGGAAAAACTTATCCAGACTTTGATCGAAGCGCGGCAGCGGGATGCGCGCATCGTCTTCGATAACAATTACCGGCCACGCCTGTGGGCCTCGGTCGAAGACGCGCGGGCGGCTTATCGCAACGTGTTGCCGTACGTTGATCTGGCGTTGCTGACGGTGGATGACGAACAGGCGCTGTTTGGTTTCGCTGATTGCGAAGCGGTGTTTGCTGCTTACGCGCAGTTCGGCACGCTGGAAGTGGTGCTCAAGCGTGGCGCCGAGGCGTGTCTGATTCGTTGTGATGGCGAGACATTTGAAGTGCCGGCGCAGAAGGTAGAGAAAGTGGTGGATACCACGGCGGCGGGGGATTCGTTCAGTGCGGCGTATCTGGCCAGTCGATTGCTGGGCGGAAGTCCGGCGGAGGCTGCCGAGGCCGGGCATCTGCTGGCCAGCAAGGTGATTCAGGTGCCGGGGGCATTGATTCCGAAACAGGCTTGAATGGCCGCTTGCTGCGCAATCGGTTCGCGAGCAGGCTCGCTCCCACAAGGGAATGCATTCCAAATGTGGGAGCGAGCCTGCTCGCGAAGAGGCCCTGGAGCCAAGCACTAATCGCGGTAAAACACCTGCACCAGGTGATACCCGAACTTGCTCTTGATCGGCCCATGCACGGTGCGCAGCGGCTTTTTGAAAATCACCGCATCAATCGCCCCGACCATCTGCCCCGGCCGCACTTCACCCAGATCACCGCCGCGCTTGCCGGACGGGCAGGTCGAGAATTTCTTCGCCAGCACATCGAACGCTTCACCCTTGGCGATGCGTTGTTTGAGCTGTTCGGCCTCTTCGGCGGTTTTCACCAGAATGTGGCGGGCTTGGGCTTTCATCGTGCGATACCTGATAACGGGGTGACGGCGGGGCGCGGATTATGCCTCAAGTCACGGGGTTTGGCTGATCATCGTGCGGATCTTGCTGGCCAGCAGCTCAATGGCAAAGGGTTTGGCAACCATGTCCATGCCATCCTCAAGAAATCCCTGACGCTCGGCGGCTTTCTGCGCATAACCGGTCATGAACAACACCTTGAGGCCCGGCCGATGCTGGCGGGCGATCTCCGCCAGTTGCCTGCCGTTCATGCCCGGCAGGCCGACGTCGGTGACCAGCAGATCGACGCGTAGATCGGACTCCAGCAGGGGCAGGGCGGTCTTGGCATCTTCCGCTTCGTGGGCCTGATAACCCAACTCCCGGAGCAGATCGAGCACCAGCATGCGCACCGCCGGGTCGTCCTCAACCACCATCACGGTTTCACCGGTCGCCGTCGCCGACGGTTGTTCAACGGCGACGATGGCCGGCCGTTCCGGTTCGACGCCATACAAGCGCGGCAGGTACAAGCGCACGCAAGTACCCTGGCCCGGCAGGCTGTCGAGGCTGACATGACCACCCGACTGCTGGGCAAACCCATAAATCATCGACAGCCCCAGCCCGGTGCCCTGGCCGATGGGCTTGGTGGTGAAGAATGGATCGAAGGCCTTGGAACGCACCGAGGGCGTCATGCCGGTGCCGTTGTCGCTGACCGCCAGCATCAGGTAATCGCCGGCCTTGACCGGTTCGAGCGTGGTGATGTCGCTGCCGTCGAGGTAGACGTTGGCCGTTTCGATCACCAGTTCACCGCCATCGGGCATTGCATCACGGGCATTGATGACCAGGTTGAGCAAGGCGTTTTCCAGCTGACTGACGTCGGTGCTGACCGGCCACACGTTCTCGGCCAGACGCAGGGTGAGTTCGATCGGGTCGCCCTTGGTACGGCGGATCAGATCTTCCAGCGAATGCACCAGTTCATTGGCGTCGAGGGTTTTGCGATCCAGCGACTGGCGCCGCGAGAACGCCAGCAATCGATGGGTCAGCGCTGCCGCACGGTTGGCCGATGACACGGCGGCTTCGGTAAAACGGCCAATTTCGTCAGCCCGGCCGTTGGCGATGTAGCGCTGCATCAAATCGAGGCTGCCGATGATCCCGGTGAGCATGTTGTTGAAGTCGTGGGCGATACCGCCGGTGAGCTGGCCGACAGCCTCCATCTTCTGCGCGTGGCGCAAGGCATCTTCGGCACGCTCGCGTTCGAACATCTCGTTCTGCAAACGCTGGTTGGCCTGGGCCAACTGTTCGGTGCGGGCGCTGACCCGTTCTTCCAGGGTTTCGTTGAGATTGCGCAAGGCTTCTTCGGTTTTCTTGCGCTCGGTCTCATCGATCACGAAGATATAGAAACCACTGATCGCGCCGTCGGCGGCGTAACGCGGCAGATAATTCATCAGCGCGTGGCGATTGCTGCCATCGCGGTGCGGGGTATACAGGCTGAATGAGCACGGTCTGCCGGCCAGCGCCTCGGCAATGTAGGGCCGGCGCAGGAAATACGCTTCTTCACCGATGACTTCGCGAATCGTGCGCCCGTAGAGTTCCTGTGGCGTGAGGCCGTACCAGTCCAGATAGGCCGCGTTGTTGAGGCGAAAGCGCTCTTCACAGTCGACATAACTGATCAGGATCGGCATGGCGTTGATGATCAGTTGCAGTTCGGTCTGGCTCTGGCGCAACGCCTGTTCGGTGTGTTTGCGCTCGGTCAGGTCCAGCGCCGCGCCGAGAAAACGCATGGGCCGGCCATGATGATCCTTGTAGCAGCGCCCGCGGGCGAACACCCAGCGCACCTCGCCATCGCCTTGCTGCAAGCGATATTCCTCAGCGTATTCGGTGCCGTGGGTGATGCAGTGCTTGATGCTGCGCGCAATCATGGCGCGGTCTTCCGGGTGCACGCCTTGCAAGTAGTCGCTGATCGGCAACCGGCCGGCGAGGCTGGGGTCGACGCCATGCAATTGGGCGAAATGCGCATCGGCGATAAAGCGGTCTTCGCCGATGTCCCAATCCCAGGTGCCGACAGCATCGGTCGCAGCCAGGGCCAGTTGCAGGCGCTCCTCGGTTTCCCGTTGGGCTTTGAGGCTTTCTTCCGAGCGTCGCTGCAGCTCCAGAGCGATGCGGCGGCGTTCGTTGGTTTCGATGGCGGTGACGAGGATTCCGGCAACTTGCGCGGTCTCATCACGAATCGGGCTATAGGTCAGATCCAGCCAGAAGTCGGATTCTCTGCCGTCTCGTTGCAGGGTGAAGCGTCTTTCGCTGTAGGTGCGAACCTGGCCCTGTAGGACGGCGCTGTAAATAGGGTCGGTAAAGTCGCGAAGTTCCGGCCAGATCTGGTGCGCAGGCTGTCCGAAAGCGTGCGGATGCTTGTGGCCGGCAAGCAGGGCGAAACCGTTGTTGTAGATCTGCGTGAGCTGCGGCCCCCACAACAACAGCATCGGCATCGGCGAGTGAATCACGATGTCCACCGCGGTGCGCAGGCTCTGCGGCCAGTTGCCGGCAGCGCCCAGGGGGCTGCGGCTCCAGTCGGTACGGGCGATCAGTGCTTGTGCGTCATCGGTGTTCGGTACAGCATTCATTACATCAATCCTGAGCGTGGTTCGTTGAGGCGACGTCTATCATTGTTGCAGTTGATCTGCGCCAGGCGCAGGCCGTTGTCTGTTCATTGAATGCTTCGCGGGTGCTTTTTGCCATGGAAATCGATGCACTGTTGTCAATTTTGTCCAATAAAAACGGTTCGGACCTGTTCCTCTCCACGGGAGCACCGCCCAGTGCGCGCATTGACGGCGTGCTCACAGTGTTGAGCGAACGCCCGTTCAAGAACGGTGAAACCGCCGCCATCGGCGCCTCCCTGATGGACGCCGAGCAACGACGGGAGTTCGACCGGGATCTGGAAATGAACCTGGCGATTTCGCGAGCGGGCATCGGGCGTTTTCGCGTCAATATCTTCAAGCAGCGCAACGATGTATCGATCGTCATTCGCAATGTCAAACTCGACATCCCGCGTTTTGCCGATCTGAAATTGCCGACAGTACTGCTCGACACCGTCATGCTCAAGCAGGGGTTGATCCTCTTTGTCGGGGCCACCGATTCGGGCAAGTCGACCTCGCTGGCCGCGCTGATCGATCACCGCAACCGCCATAGCAGTGGGCACATCATCACCATCGAGGACCCGATCGAGTACATCCATCGCCACCAGCGCTCGATCATCAATCAACGGGAAGTCGGGGTCGATACACGCAGCTTCCACGCGGCCCTGAAAAACACCCTGCGCCAGGCACCGGACGTGGTGCTGATCGGCGAAATCCGTGACCGCGAAACCATGGAACATGCCTTGGCGTTTGCCGATACCGGGCATCTGGTGCTCTCGACGTTGCACGCGCACAACGCCAATCAGGCACTGGATCGGATTATCAATATGTTCCCGGAAGAACGGCGACCGCAGTTGTTGCATACGCTGGGAAACAACCTGAAAGCATTTATCTCGCAACGCTTAGTGCGCACCGTCGATGGGCAACGCAGGGCGGCTGTCGAGGTGCTGTTGGGCACGCCAACCATCGCAGATCTGGTTCGGCGCGGACAGTTCGAGGAGCTGAAACCGATAATGGAAAAATCCACCGAACTGGGTATGCAGACATTTGATGCGGCGCTGTACGCATTAGTCGCTGAAGGTGCAATCAGTGCACAGGAAGCTTTAAAGAATGCAGATTCGGTGAATAATCTGAAGTTACGGATGAAACTTTCTGAAGAGGCAAATGCTGGTAACGATACAGCGTCCGAAGAATGGGGTTTGATCGATTAATATTTTCTTGATTGTTTGTGGGGGCGCCAGGAAACAGTTATTCATGTTTTTTAGATGGATTGGTCGTATCAAAGAAAGTAGAACGTCATCGCGCTGAAGTTGTCAGCTAATTAACTTGATGAGGTTCTAATATGAATGATAAGACCCGGAATAAAACCTTCTGGTCTTCGCCTGTTGCTCTTTCCGAATGGAAGAGCAGGGATGAAGCCGATGCCGTTGAGCGTCAATTGGTTTTGGCTCAACTAGAGGGGGCGTTAAGCCAATACACGGATGATCAAAAGATCAATTGGTATGGGCATGAAGTAGAGTTGCAAACCGGATCGTCGTTGTTCGAGATCTATAATCCCGGCAGTCTTTTGCTTAATCAGTTGCTTGCTACCGGCCCGGTATTCGGTGCGATTGCCAGGGAAGGCGCAAGCGATCATGACGGACTTCTGCGTGTTACGCCCGACGGCAAGATGGAAGTCCGTGCGGTCAGGGGGTGGGTGGATCTGGTCGCGGCGCGGCACTTTGAATACAGTGTTCCGACACAATCTGCACTGACGTTGATTTCGGATATAGCAAAAGTGGCCGGTGGTTATATATGGCCTGATAACGCTATAACCCTCGATCAATGGTTCCGCTTTCATGACATAAACTTGCCCGACAACAAGGCAAAGGTCAGGAATTTGATCGATTTATTCGAGTTTGATCCGCCAGTGCCAGAGCCGGGCAACTACTGGGAGCATTTTCAAACCGAAGATCCGGCATTGGTCGTATTAAGCGAGGAACAGTTTTCAGCTATTCGTAATGCGACTGCCAAGTTGTTGCCCAACAGAAAACTTCTCACGGCCCTCTACAATGTTACCGGTCGCGCCGCCGTCACACATGAACGTGCGGCTCAACGGGTCATTGAACTCGTCAATCATCCGATTGCTCTGAATCTCGCCGGTGACTACCTGAAAGAACTGGGCTGGTTCGGTGTGAACGAGGGACAGCAGGCTTCCGATGACATTCTCCGGCAATTGCTGATGACGGCGATATTGCTCGACCTTGATCCATCGATTGGTCACGGCATGCAACGTAATCGCGTGGTCGGACTTGATCTGTATGCGCCGAAAAATGTTGATCGTCACCCCTCGGTCATACTTGAGGCGCTGACGGCTGTGCTGCGAACCCGACAATGGGTTGAGGCTGGTCTGGAGCCGTTGGTTGCCCACTTGCTGTTGGCACGCAACGCACCCGAGTTTCTGGTCAGGGAGATTCCCTCGTCGGTTACCTTGGGTTCGATTGGATGGATCAATTTCTGTCGCGCCGTCATGCTGGTCGAGACACTGAAAACCGGTGCGACGCGTGGCATGACCTATGCGCAGGTCATGGCGTATGGCGAACTTGAACCGGTCAGTGAGTCGCAGAAACACAAGCGTGACCTGGCCATGATTGACCCGATCGTCGATTGGGCATTGATCAACCAGATTGTGACCGCCGCTGAACTCGAGCAGGCCGAGCAAACCACTACCCGACGTGCAATTGACGCATTCGAGCGCCACTCGGAAACGTTCGCTCAAATCGCCAAGGCATTTTCGACGCCGTTACCCGACAGAGCGAAGATTGCCCGATCCGCTTTGCAAGTCGCCGCGCCTGGTTGCGACAGCCTGGACGAAAAAGCACTGTCCGAGAAAGGCGGACAGCAAGTCATGTCGATGGTCGACTTGCATCAATCAGGTGATCTGGTCACTGGCCAGTGGGATAGACGTACCGTGCGCCTGGTCACTAACGGTGTCCTCAGGCCGGCCATCAACTACAACCCGTCCGGTGTCAGCCTTTACGCGCGTTACCCGAACCTGTTGAAGCTAGGATCCTGTGACGAGGAGATGGATCGTCAGCTGGCTGTGCATTTCGATGATTTGAACAGCGCCATGTTGTCTAGCGTGAAACTGGCTTTGGCACAGATGCCAGAGGCGGATTTGCAAGTCTTCATGAATGCCGATATTCACTTTCTGACCGTACGCGAGTCCGCCATTTATTCTAAATCGCGCGGCCTGGGCGGGCCCCTGAAAATTGATCTTGACCAGGAAACAATGCAAAGCAGAGATGCCGCCACGGGACGTTTTGGCATTGTGATGTATGCGTCTCACGAGAATGCGGACATCTGCTACGAACTGTTCACATCGCGTGCCGAGACTCGAAAAAATGACGCCTTGGCGGCTTTCATCAAGCGAGAGCGAAAACTGCGCCAACGTTCAAGAATGAGTGCCAGTGCGGATCTAACGTTTCCACTGAGCATCACCGCGACGCAACTCCTGCCGCTCGATGTAAAACGCTATACCCATGCGGCTGCCGAGGACTCTTCGATCACCAGCAGCATGGCCATTATCGATAATTTTGGCCTGCTGAACGCACCGCGAGCATCGTCGACGCCAAAGTCAGGGTTCTATCAAAAATTCAACGACGCGAATATCGAACGTATCGCCACGTTTCTGGTTAAAAATCGACCTTATCTGAACAAGAACGAGCTGAGAGAACTGGTACGCGTCCCGACTCCGCTTGAACTTTCCAGGGAGGAGGGCGAGCGATTGCTGACTTATTTCATCGACCTGGTGGTGCCTTTCAAAAAGTGCATCGAGGATATTGCCTCGGGTGAACATGACAAGGTCGTCGACGGAGTTTACGGATGTCTGATGGATGGCATCGGCCTGGTGGGCACGGTGACAGGAGCCACCTCCAAAGTCTTGAGCATTTCGGCGAAGGCTATTTCAACCACATCCAGGGCGGCGCGTTTTACCCGATTGGCATTCACCTCGGCCGTTTCCCTTTTCAACCCGCTGGATGGGGTGCCCTCTGGCATTCAGTCGGGCGGAAAACTGGTGAACAAGGGCTTGTTGCGTTGTAGCAAAAACAGCCATGAACTGGTTGCCAGGGCCAACAGCCAATTGCACAAACTCAGTGGTCGTCGGCAGTCCTATGATTTGCTCGGTGCGTCGCAAAGTACCCATTTGGGGTTGGGTCACTGGCAACCTCGCGGCACGCCTGGCAGCGTTGTTGTTCAGGCGGCCCGCAGTGGCAACGAATGGTACGCCTTGAACCGCCGTGGCAAGTTGTGGGGTCAACCGCTGAGCGGCTTCGCCTATCAAACGCCCTTGCAGTTGCCGTATTCGACCAAGACACTTCCCGCGAGCTACACGCGCAACTTCATCGAAACAAGTCTGCCTCGCGCTCGGGCGAAGATTGACAACGCTATTGCTGTGATCAGCCGACATGAGTTCAAGCGAGACGGCGATCTGCTGATGAAGGCACTGTTCGGTAACACGTCGCAGGTAGCGACCGATCGACTGGTGAATTATCTGCGCTTGATTCGCTTTGATTTCGCTGGCTTCTCGGTGAGCAACACGCTTCTCGATGCAGTGAAGCATAACGAGACACTCGCCTCTTTTGATGTGAACAACTACAAGCGATGGAAAAGTGCCAGCTCCAACGACGCATCGGGTATTGCGTTTATCGAGATTTATACTCAAAACCTGAACAAACACTTCGTCAATCTGGGCTTCAACCATGACGTGGTGGCCGATGACCTGATCCATGAACTGTTCCATGGCAGTGCGCAGACCGTGGATGTCGGCTACGCCACGGACACAGAGCATGCAAGCCACAGCGGGCAGCGACTGGATGTAGCGCAGTTGCTGAATCTTGCGTCCGGCAACCTCCCTGTCGCGGACTCGATCGCTGGCAATCATGCGGTATCCAAGGCCTTTGAGAATGCCGACTCGCTGGCAATTGCCACTTCGTTACTGAGTCAAATGGCTACGGACAAAACGACATTCGACCGCAACATGACGATCATTCGCAGGGCACTCGATGCCAGTGGCGGTAGAGCGATTGGTCAGCCGGTTGTGATTACGCTGAACAAACCCCGCTGACGCCAGGCACCGTCGCCAACGCTTGCCGTAAGCGTATCAGCGCCGGGTTCAAATGCTCAGTTCCAGCCGATCCCGAAACTGCTCCAGCGCTTCGGGATTGGCTAACGCATCAGTGTTTTTCACCGGCCTGCCGTGCACCACCTCGCGCACGGCAAGTTCGACAATCTTGCCGCTGATGGTGCGCGGAATGTCCGTCACCGCAACGATCTTCGCCGGTACATGCCTTGGGGTGGTATTGGCGCGGATCTCCTGACGAATGCGTTGCTCCAATGCGTCATCCAGAGCCAGCCCTTCGCGCAACTTCACAAACAGCACAACCCGCACGTCATCCTGCCACTGCTGACCGATAGCGACGCTGTCCAGCACTTCGCTGACTTTCTCGACCTGCCGATAGATCTCCGCTGTGCCAATGCGCACGCCACCCGGGTTGAGCACTGCGTCAGAGCGACCATGGATCAGCATCCCGCCGTGAGGCCGTTGCTCGGCGTAATCGCCCTGTGCCCAGACCCCGGGAAACAGGCTGAAATACGATTGCCGCAATTTTGCGCCGTCCGGGTCATTCCACAGGCCAATCGGCATGGCCGGGAAATGCCGGGTGCAGACCAGTTCACCTTTTTCACCAAGCACCGGTTGGCCGGCGTCATTCCAGACTTCGACCGCCATGCCCAGGCTCTTGCCCATGATCTCGCCGCGCCGCACCGAGGACAGCGGATTGGCGTTGACGAAGCACGAAACAATATCAGTGCCGCCCGACATCGACGCCAGGCATACATCCGCTTTCAAGTCGCGATAGACGAAGTCATAGCTTTGCGGCGATAACGCTGAGCCCGTGCACAGCAGCGTCTTCAGGCTGCTCAGATCATGACTTTCCCGGGGCTTGGCGCCGCTGCTTTCCAGGGTGGCGAGAAACTTGGGGCTGGTGCCGAACACACTGATGCGCTCGTCGTCGATCAAGTCGAGCAAACGCTGGTTGTCCGGGTGGAACGGCGAGCCGTCGTACAGCACCACGGCGCTGCCGACCGCGAGCGCCGAGACCAGCCAGTTCCACATCATCCAGCCGCAGGTGGTGTAGTAGAAAAGTCGATCGCCGGGGCCGAGATCGCAATGCAGGCCGTGTTCCTTGACATGTTGCAGCAACACGCCGCCGGTGCTGTGAACGATACATTTCGGCACGCCGGTGGTGCCGCTGGAATACAGCACGTACAGCGGATGATGGAACGGCACCGGGACAAAGTCCGGTTCGCCGCCGACCTGATAAAAGTCATCCCACACAGTCACTTCGGCGGGAGTCTTGTATGCCTCGACACGGGCCTGCGGCTGGGCGTAAGGCACGATGATCAACTGCCTCAGGGTTGGCAGTTGCTCGAGTATTCCGTTGATTTTGTCGGTCTGCGCGATGACTTTGCCTGCATAGCGATAACTGGCGCAGGTGAGCAGCACCTTGGGTTCGATCTGGCCGAAGCGATCGATCACCCCATGGGTGCCGAAATCCGGTGAGGAGCACGACCAGATCGCACCGAGGCTGGTGGTGGCGAGCATCGCCACCAGGGTCTGCCAGGTATTGGGCATGCAGGCGGCGACGCGATCGCCAAGACCAACACCGGCGGCGCGCAGACCGGCTTGAAATCCGGCGACATGCTCGGCGAGTTCGGCCCAGGTCAACTGCTCGCGTTGACCGTTTTCCGCCACGCTGATCACCGCCACGGCATCGTCACGCCGCCGCAGCAGGTGTTCGGCGAAGTTCAGCGTGGCGCCTGGAAACCACTCGGCGTCGGGCATCTTTGAGCCTTCGCGCAGCACGGCATCGGGTTGCGTGTGGAAGCGGATATCGAAGAAATCGACAATCGCCTGCCAGAATTCCGCGCGCTGCTCGACGCTCCATTGGTGCAGGGCAGGGTAATCGTCGACTTTCAGTGAATGGCGTTGATTGACCGCACGACGGAAGGTGTCCATGCGCGACTGGGCGATACGGTTGGCGTCGGGTTGCCAGAGGATGTCGGACATTGTTTGCCTCTTGTTTTATTCATGCACAAAGCTTGGGCGGTTCACCTATCCCCGGTAGGAGTGAGCCTGCTCGCGATAGCGGTGTGCCAGAACCGTAAAAGTTAACTGACACAAAGCTATCGCGAGCAGGCTCACTCCTACAGGGACGCAGCATTACTGCGCCAACCACCCACCATCAATATTCCACGCCGCGCCGCGCACCTGGCTGCCAGCCTCGCTGCACAAAAACAACACCAGTTCGCCCAGATGCTGCGGCGTCACGAATTCCAGCGATGGTTGCTTCTCGGCCAGCAAATCATGCTGCGCCTGCTGCGGATCGACCCCCTTGGCCGCACGGTCGTCGATCTGCTTCTGCACCAGTGGCGTGAGCACCCAGCCCGGGCAGATCGCGTTGCAGGTGACATTGCTGGTCGCGGTTTCCAGGCCGACCACTTTGGTCAAGCCGATCACGCCGTGCTTGGCGGCGACATATGCCGCTTTGCCGGTCGAGCCGACCTGGCCATGCACGGAGGCGATGTTGATGATCCGCCCCCAGCCTTTGGCGCGCATTCCCGGCAAGCTCAAACGCGTGCTGTGAAACACCGAAGACAGGTTGATGGCAATGATCGAGTCCCAGCGCTCGACCGGAAAATCCTCCACGGCGGCGACGTGCTGGATGCCGGCGTTGTTGACCAGAATGTCGACACCGCCGAATTCGCGCTCGGCGTAATTGATCATGTCGGCGATCTGCGCCGGGTCACTGACATCGGCCGGATGATGGCCGACCATGCCGCCGAACCGGGCGACTTCGGCGATGACTTTCGACGCGTCGCCAAAACCATTGAGAATCAGATTCGCGCCAGCCTTGGCCAGGCTCAGTGCGATGCCCAGACCAATGCCGCTGGTGGAACCAGTCACCAGCGCGGTCTTGCCGGAAAGAGTCGTCATGAATACCTCACACAATGCCAGTGGCGTAGAAGGTGCCGATCACTACGAAAACCGCCAGGGTCTTGATCAGCGTAATACAGAAAATGTCTTTGTAGGCTTCGCGGTGGGTCAGGCCCGTCACCGCGAGCAAGGTGATGACCGCACCGTTGTGCGGCAGGGTGTCCATGCCGCCACTGGCCATCGCGGCGACGCGGTGCAGCACTTCCAGCGGAATGTTCGCGGCGTGGGCCGCACTGATGAACTGCTCGGACATCGCCGCCAGCGCAATGCTCATGCCGCCGGAAGCGGAACCGGTGATACCGGCCAAAAGGGTCACGGTGATGGCTTCGTTAACCAGCGGATTGGGAATCTGCTTGAGCCAGTCCGCCAGCACCAAAAAGCCTGGCAGCGACGCGATCACCGCGCCAAAGCCATACTCCGAGGCGGTATTCATCGCCGCCAGTAATGCGCCGCTTACGGCACTTTTGCTGCCTTCGGCGAGCTTGCTGCGAATCGCCTGAAAGCCAAACGCCAGCACCATCAGAATGCCGACCAGCAAAGCCGCCTGCACGGCCCAGATCGCCGTCAGTTTGGCGATCTCGGTGGTCACCGGAGCCGCCATGCCCGGCAGCGCGAGACTGTGGGTCTTGCCGTACCACTGCGGAATCCATTGGGTGAACAGCAGGTTCATGATGCCCACCGCCAGCAATGGCGACAGGGCAAGCCATGGGTTTGGCAGTTTCAGATCTTCAGCGGTTTCCGGCTCGTTGCGCAATTCAGTGCCGTATCCTTCGCCAGCACGTTGCGCCTTGTTGCGTTGCCGCTGCAAAAACAGCATGCCGGTGCAGAACACGAAAATCGTGCCGATCACCCCCAGCCACGGCGCCGCCCATGCGGTGGTGTTGAAAAAGGTGCTGGGGATGATGTTCTGGATCTGCGGCGTGCCCGGCAGGGCGTCCATGGTGAACGAGAAAGCGCCGAGAGCGATGGTGGCCGGGATCAGCCGCTTGGGGATATTGCTCTGGCGGAACATCTCGGCAGCAAACGGATAGACCGCGAAGACCACCACGAACAGCGACACGCCGCCGTAAGTAAGCAGAGCGCAGACCAGCACGATCACCAGCATCGCTTGCTTGGTGCCGAGCAAGCGAATGGCCGCCGCGACAATCGAACGGGAGAAGCCCGACAGTTCGATCAACTTCCCGAACACAGCGCCGAGCAGGAATACAGGGAAATACAGTTTGATGAAGCCGACCATTTTTTCCATGAACACCCCGGTGAACGCAGGGGCAACGGCGGAAGGGTCGGTGAGCAGAACTGCGCCGAGGGCGGCAATCGGGGCGAAGAGGATAACGCTGTAGCCACGGTAGGCGGCCAGCATTAGCAGCGCCAGGGCTGCCAAGGCAATGATCACACTCATGGTGTGTCTCTCCAGAATTGTTATTTTTGTGGGTAGAACGGGTGTGGGAGAGGTGTTAGCGAGATCTGTGCCAGATACGTAAGCAATTGAAATATATGAAGTTAATCTGAGTGATTGAGTGGCGAATGAGTTGTTTGTCTCTGTTTTGAGATAGTGTTGATCGATTTGGCGTCATCGCGAGCAGGCTCACTCCTACAGGGGGGATGTGTACACCGGTAAAACTGTAGGAGTGAGCCTGCTCGCGATGAGTGCGAAGCACTCCTTTATGCATATCTACATATAGAGATTAACGTCTCTATATAGAGATTCAGGCGATTCCCAACGCCACCATTTTCTTGTACAACGTCGACCGCCCAAGCCCCAGTCGAGCCGCCGCTTCCGGCACGTTTCCCGCGCATTGCACAAGGGTCGACTGAATCAGTTGCCGGTCGAAACGCGCCCGCGCCTCGGTGAACGTCTCAGACACCGACGCTTCAGCCATTGGCGTCAGCGCACGCTCGACCGGCGTCAACGTGCCAATCGCCGCACGAATATCCTGCTCGGTCAGCATCAAGTCATCACTGAGCAACGCCGCTCGCTCCAGCACATTGCGCAGTTCGCGAATGTTCCCCGGCCACGCGTGCTGTCCGAGCAATGCCAGCGCATCCCGGTGCAGTTCGTGTTGGCTGCGCAGTTCTTCCAGAATCGCTTCACTGAGTGCCGGTAAATCATCAAGGCGTTCACGCAATGGCGGCACCTGAATCGGCAACACATTCAGGCGATAGTACAAATCGGCACGGAACTCGCCGCGCTTGATCGCCGCTTGCAGATCGGTCGAGGTGGCAGCGATCACGCGCACGTCGCTCTGAATCACCTCGTTGGAGCCGACCGGTTCGAACTCCTTTTCCTGCAACACGCGCAGCAGCTTGCTCTGCAAGGGCAGCGGCATGTCGCCGATCTCGTCGAGGAATAACGTGCCGCCCTGGGCGATCTGCAACTTGCCGGTGCGACCCTTGCGGTCGGCGCCGGTGAACGCGCCCGGTGCCGTGCCGAAAAATTCCGCCTCCAGCAGTGCCTCGGGAATTGCCGCGCTGTTGATGCTGACGAATGCTTTGTGCGCCCGTGGCGAGGCACTGTGAATCGCTTGGGCCAGCAGCTCTTTGCCGGTGCCGGTCTCACCGAGCAGCAACACCGGTGACTCGGCGCTGGCACTGCGCCGGGCGCGGCGTTTGACTTCAAGGCTGGCGGCGCTGGTGCCGATGAAATGGGCGAAGTTGTATTTGGTCTGCCGGGCGCGCAGCAGAGAACGGGTCGAGGCCAGTTCTTCCTGCATGCTCAAGTAGCGTTTGAGCATCGGTGACAACGTGCGCAACTCGTCGAACAGGGCAAAACCGATCGCGCCGATGACCGTGCCGGCGTCATCGTGGATCGGCAGGCGCATCACCACCAAAGGCTCCTTCGGTGTGTCCTGCATGTCCAGAAGAATAGGGCGACCGGTGCGCACGACTTCCCGCAACAGGCTGCCGGGAATCACGCTTTCACAGGGTTTGCCGATCGCGCCTGCAGCCGATTCAAGACCGAAACGCCGAGCATAACGTTCGTTCATCCAGACGATGTTGGCATCGCGGTCGACAATCACCGTGCCTTCGCTGGACTGCTCGATGATCTCGAACAGCGAACGGATCGCCAAGGTGCGCACCCGTTGGTAGTCCTTGAGGCTTTCGGTGGTGTTCATGGAGGCTGATCCTGATTGTATGTTGCCTGTTCCGGCCCTTTCGCGAGCAAGCTCGCTCCCACAGTGAACCGGGTTGTTCACAAATGTTGTAAACGACCGTGAACCTTGTGGGAGCGAGCCTGCTCGCGAAAGCCGTGACCCGGTTTCAGGTCGAGCACAGATTATGCCTACCCCGGATGCGCCGCCGCCAACAGCTCTTTGGTGTACGGATGCTGCGGCGCATCAAACACCTCATGGCTGGCGCCACGCTCGACCACTTTGCCGTCCTTGATCACGATCATGTCGTGGGCCAGGGCGCGCACCACCGCCAGATCGTGGCTGATGAACAGATAGGTCAAACCGTGTTTTTCCTGAAGCTGGCGGAGCAGGGCGACCACTTGTTTCTGCACCGTGCGATCCAGCGCCGACGTCGGCTCATCAAGCAGGATCAGCGCCGGTTTCAGCACCAGAGCTCGGGCGATAGCGATGCGTTGGCGCTGGCCACCGGAGAATTCGTGGGGATAGCGATGGCGACTTTGCGGGTCGAGACCGACCTCTTTGAGTACGCGGATGACTTGCTCATCGCATTCATCAGCCGTCGACTCGCAGTGTACTTCCAAGCCTTCGCTGATGATCTGCGCGACTGACATGCGCGGGCTGAGGCTGCCGAACGGATCCTGAAACACCACCTGCATCTGGCGGCGCCATGGGCGCATTTGCTTCTGATTGAGACCGTCGAGTGCCTCGCCCTGAAAGCGGATACTGCCTTCGGAGTCGAGCAGACGCAGGATCGCCTGACCCAGCGTCGACTTGCCCGAACCCGACTCGCCGACGATGCCCAGCGTCTTGCCACGCTGGATGCTCAGGCTGATGCCATCCACCGCGCGCAGGTACTGCTTGCGCTGGAACAGACCGCCACCGACGACAAACTCAACCTTGAGATCGTCAACTTCCAGCACGTTTTCGCGCTCATCCCGAGGCAGTGCTTCGCCTTCGGGCTCGGCGTTGAGCAGCACGCAGCTGTAAGGATGCTTCGGTTCGGTAAACAGGGTTTCGCAGGGTGCCTGCTCGACGATTTCCCCGGCCTTCATCACGCACACGCGTTGCGCAATGCTGCGCACCAGATTGAGGTCATGGCTGATCAGCAGCAGCGACATGCCCAGGCGCTGTTGCAGGGATTTGAGCAGCAGCAGGATCTTGCGCTGCACGGTCACGTCAAGCGCGGTGGTCGGTTCGTCGGCGATCAACAGCTCCGGTTCGCAGGCCAGGGCCATGGCGATCATCACCCGTTGGCGTTGTCCGCCGGAAAGTTGATGCGGGTAAGCCTTGAGGCGTTCCTTGGGTTTCTGGATGCCCACCAGTCCGAGCAGTTCGAGGATCCGCGCCTGCGCCGCTTTGCCGCCGAGGCCACGGTGTAGCAGCAGGGTTTCGCCGATCTGTTTTTCGATGGTGTGCAGCGGATTCAGCGAGGTCATCGGTTCCTGAAAAATCATGGCGATGCGGTTGCCACGCAGTTCGCGCAAGACTTTGGGATCGGCGCCGATCAGTTCCTGTCCGCGATAGCGAATGCTGCCAGTGGTTTGCGCTTCGCTTTCGGGCAGCAATTGCAGAATCGAATGGGCAGTCACCGATTTGCCTGAACCCGACTCGCCAACCAGGGCCAGACACTCACCGGGGCGAATGTCCAGGCACAGGTCGCGCACCACGCTCTGGTCATGGAAGGCAACGTTGAGGTTACGGATTTCAATCAGGTTGTCAGTCATGGCCACGCTTCAGGATCGAGGGTCGAACGCGTCACGCAACGCTTCGCCGATGAACACCAATAAAGAAAGAATCAGCGCCAGGGTGAAAAACGCCGTCAACCCGAGCCAAGGTGCTTGCAGATTCTGTTTGCCCTGACCGATCAACTCACCCAGCGAGGCGCTGCCGGCGGGCATGCCGAAACCGAGAAAATCCAGCGCGGTGAGGGTGGAAATCGCCCCGGTCAGAATGAACGGCAAGTAGCTCAATGTTGCATTCATGGCGTTGGGCAGAATGTGCCGGAAGATCACCTTGCGATCGCTCAGGCCCAGCGCGCGGGCGGCTTTGACGTACTCCAGATTACGTCCGCGCAGGAACTCGGCGCGCACCACATCCACCAGCGCCAGCCATGAGAACAGCGCCATGATCCCCAGCAGCCACCAGAAATTCGGCTCGACGAAACCGGAGAGGATGATCAACAGGTACAACACCGGCAGCCCCGACCAGACTTCCAGCAAGCGCTGCCCGAGCAAATCGACCCAGCCACCGTAGTAGCCCTGCAATGCCCCGGCGGCGATGCCGATCAGAGCGCTGACAAAGGTCAGCATCAAGGCAAACAGAATCGACACCCGAGCACCGAAAATCACCCGCGCGAGCACGTCTCGCGCCTGATCATCAGTGCCCAGCCAGTTGACCGCCGTCGGCGGGCTCGGCGCCGGTTTGTTGAGGTCGTAGTTCGGCGTGTCATCGCTGAACGGAATCGGCGGGAACAGCAGCCAGCCACCGTCCTTGCGAATCAGGTTCTGCACATAGTCGCTGCGGTAATCGGCCTGGAACGGCAGCTGTCCGCCGAACTCCTGCTCGGTGTGGCGCTTTAACACCGGGAAGTACCACTGGTCCTGATAGCTGACGACCAGAGGCTTGTCGTTGGCGATCAACTCACCACCCAGTGTCACCACAAACAGGCCGATAAACAGCCATAGCGACCACCAGCCACGACGGTTTTTCTTGAAGCGCTCGAAGCGCCGACGCCCTAGAGGGGAGAGCTCGAACATCAGGCGTTCCTCGCGGCGAAGTCGATGCGCGGGTCGACCAGCGTGTAGCACAGGTCACCCACCAGTTTTATCAGCAGGCCGAAGAGGGTAAAGATGAACAGCGAACCAAACACCACCGGATAGTCCCGCGAAACTGCTGCTTCGTAGCTCATGCGCCCAAGACCATCGAGGGAGAAGATCACTTCGATCAGCAAGGAGCCGGCGAAGAACACACTGATGAATGCCTGAGGGATGCCGGACACCACCAGCAGCATCGCGTTGCGGAACACATGGCCGTACAGCACGCGACGCTCGCTCAGGCCTTTGGCGCGAGCGGTCACCACATATTGGCGGGTGATTTCATTGAGAAACGAGTTCTTGGTCAGGATGGTCAGCGTGGCGAAACCGCCGATCACCAGCGCCGTGACCGGCAGCACCAGGTGCCAGAAGTAGTCAGCGATTTTGCCGAGGGTCGACAGCGATTCGAAGTTGTCCGACACCAGGCCACGCACCGGAAACCAGTTCAATGACGTGCCGCCGGCAAACACCACGATCAGGAACATCGCAAACAGAAACGCCGGCATCGCGTAGCCGATGATGATCGCCGTGCTGCTCCAGATATCGAAATGACTGCCATGGTGCACGGCCTTGCGGATCCCCAGCGGAATCGACACCAGATAGGTGATCAGCGTCGCCCATAGCCCGAGGGAAATGGTCACCGGCATTTTTTCCAGGATCAGGTCGGTGACTGTCGCGCCACGGAAAAAGCTTTTGCCGAAATCCAGTTGCGCGTAGTTCTTCAACATCAGCCACAAACGTTCATGGGCCGGTTTGTCGAAGCCGTACTGTTTTTCGATGTCCTTGATCAGTTGCGGATCGAGGCCGCGACTGGCGCGGGAAGTACCGCTCATGGTTTCGCTGGCACCGCCGCCGACACTGGCGCCGCCGATCCCTTGCAGGTGAGCGATGGCCTGTTCCACCGGACCGCCGGGCGCGGCCTGGATAATCACGAAATTGACCAGCAGGATGATCACCAGCGTCGGGATGATCAGCAGCAGGCGCCGCAGTATGTAACCCCACATCAGTGCGGCCCTCCGGGTCTGCCACGGGCAATTTTTTCCGCGGTCATCTGCTGATTGGTCAGCGGTGTGCTGCTGATTTCCCACCAGCTCTCGATGGCTTCGTCATTGCTGGCTTGCACCGACGGTATGCCGAAGCGGTTCCACCACACGGTCGAGGTGCCCGGTGGATAGTAGTTGGGAATCCAGTAGTAATTCCATTGCAGGACCCGGTCCAAGGCGTGCGCGTAATGCAGCATGTCGGACTGGGTGGAGGCGCGGATCAGGCCGTTGATCAACGTATCCACGGCAGGATTTTTCAACACCATGTAGTTGTTCGCGCCCGGGTCGTTGGCCGATGCGGAGGCGAAGTAATTGAGCAATTCGCCCCCCGGCGAGGTGCTGACTGGGTAGCCGGTGACGATCATGTCGTAGTCGCGGCTCATCAGGCGATTGACGTATTGCGAGGAGTCGATACGGCGAATGTTAAGATCGATGCCGATCTGTTTCAGCGTGCGCTTGTACGGCAGCAGCAAGCGATCCATGCCGTTCTGGCTGACCAGGAAGGTAAAGCTCAGTGGTTCGCCCTGGGCGTTCACCAACTGATCGCCATCCGGTTTCCAGCCCGCCTGTTCGAGCAGTTCGAGGGCCTGCAACTGTTTGTCACGGATGACGCCGCTGCCATCGGTTTTCGGCGCTTCGAAGACTTTAGTGAAAACCTCTTCGGGAACCTGGCCGCGCAGCGGTTCGAGGATTTTCAGTTCCTGCGCATCGGGCAGTTCGCTTGCCGCCAGTTGTGTGTTGGAAAAGTAGCTCTGCTGGCGGATATACATACCGCGCATCATCTGCCGGTTGCTCCACTCGAAATCCCAAAGCATGGCCAAGGCCTGGCGTACGCGGCGATCGGCGAACATGGGTTTCTGCAGGTTGAACACAAAACCCTGGGCTGACTGTGGCGCCTCGGTGGCCAGATGCGCCTTTTGCAGGCGTCCGTCGCTCAGTGCCGGGCTGTCATAGCCGATCGAGTAGCCAGTGGCCGAAAACTCGCGGTTGTAGTCATAGGCGCCACCGCGCAGCACTTGGCGGGCGACGTCGGTATCACCGAAGTACTCGATGCTGAAATGATCGAAATTGTACAAGCCACGACTGACCGGCAGATCCTTGCCCCACCATTCGGCGTTGCGTTCAAACGTGATACTGCGCCCCGAATCGACCTTGCCGACTCGATACGGGCCGCTGCCCAAGGGGGCTTCATAACCGCCGCCGCCGGCGAAATCGCGACGCTTCCACCAATGCTCGGGGAATACCGGCAGGGTCGCGATGTCCAGTGGCAGGGTGCGGTTTTCATTACTCTTGAAATCGAAGCGCACGGTTAGCGGCGCTTCGACTTCGACGCCTTTGACGTCGGCAAACTGGGTGCGATAACGCAGGCTGCCCTGGGTCATCAATAAATCGTAGGTGTAACGCACGTCTTCGGCGGTGATCGCTTTGCCGTCGGCGAAGCGTGCCTTGGGATTGATGTAGAAGCGCAGCGACAGACCATCGTCCGAGCGTTCCATCTTTTGCGCGACCAGACCGTAGACCGTGTAAGGCTCGTCGAGCGAACGCTGGGCCAGCGGCGAATAGAGCAAGCCATCGATCTGAGTGACGCCGATGCCTTTGTCTATATAAGGAAGGACATGGTCGAAGTGGCCGATCTCGATGGCCGAGCGGCGCATTGTCCCGCCCTTTGGCGCTTGCAGGTTGGTGTAGTCGAAATGACTGAAACCGGCAGGATACTTGGCAGGTTCGCCATAAACGGTCAACGCGTGTTGCGGTGCAGCGTTTGCGCCGGTGGCGCCCGTCAACAGGGCGAGGGCGGTGAGCATCAATGTGGGGAAAACCAGTCGCATTGTCAGCCTTGGAACCGGGAAATCGATAAGCGCAAGTTGTACGCTACAGGCGCGTCAGTCGCCAGCCGTATATGTAACTGAAACACAACGGCCCACCAGAAGGCGGGCCGTTGGCAAGCAATCAGGCGACGGATCAGTCCTGACGGCTGGTGACTTCCAGCAGGTGATAACCGAACTGGGTTTTTACCGGACCTTGCACGACGTTGATTGGCGCGCTGAAGACCACGGTGTCGAATTCCTTGACCATCTGGCCAGGACCGAACGAACCCAGATCACCGCCCTGACGGCTCGATGGGCAGGTGGAGTTGGCCTTGGCAACTTCGGCGAAATCAGCGCCACCTTCGATCTGGGCCTTGAGTTCGTTGCACTTGTCTTCGCTGGAAACCAGGATGTGGCGGGCAGTGGCTTTAGCCATGGGGAAACTCTCCAATCTATTTCAGTAAAAGTGTGGAGCCTACCGGATTCAGTGGGCGAATTCTCGGCAAAGTTCCGTTCGATTGTCCGTGGCCTTGATCAGAGATTCGCGGCTCGCAAACGTTCAGCATGTTCGACGTACAGCTCAATCGGGTCGAGCAGTGCGGTTGCCGTGCTGGCCGTGCGGCGCAGGCTGCCCAGATGGTCCAGCGGGTAGTCGGAGCGGATCACTTGCCCCAAGTGAGAACTGAAGCGGCCAACGAAGCCGTCATTCTGCTGCGTTTCGGTCATGAAGTACTGCGATAACGCGTGGCAAATGCTTTGGGTTGGATCGAGTGTCGACGGGCTGTTGGCCGGCAGGACGCCGCTCCATGAGTAATAGCGTACGCCGTTGACCTGTTCCGGGCCTTGTCCGCCCCAAGTGCTGGGCAATCCCTGCGGAAACTTGTCGTTGAACTCGCCTACGCCTTCGGTCGTCAGTGCATTGAGCGCCGCCAGTGCGTTCTGCGGCAAGGTGACACTGCCACTGAGCAACGATAGAAAATCGGCAAATAGCGTCGCTATATTTTGGGCGACGACCTCCGGCAGTCGCCCGGGTATCAGGGCCTTACGCAGAAAGTCGGCCAGTTCCGAACCGTGATTCGGGCCGCTGACGGAGGTTACGGAAGCGACGGCGTGTGGCGCGAGCGCCGCAGCGTATCGAGCAGCCAGTGCTCCCTGACTGTGTCCTATGAGGTTGACTTTGTCTGCACCTGTGCCTCGCAAGACACGATCAATCTGTGCAAGTAATTGTTCACCCCTGGTTTCGTTTTTATGGGTGGCAGAAAGGTGCGGAACAAACACTCGGCTGCCGGCCGTTTTCAGAGCGTCCTTTACGTCATGGAACAGCTCGAAGTGACCGATGCGCTCGAATCCGAACAGGCCATGTACCAACAGGACGGGATAGCGAGTTGAAGCATTCCGTTGCATGTTCTTACCTTTTTCGCAGAAGTTCATCGGGGAATCCGGAGGCCACTCTAAAACACTCATCCCGTTGAAGAAGTAAGAAGGGGCTTCTCTTGGCCGTTGAATCTGGACTAGTGGCTGTACGAATTTTCAGATACTTATGAAATCCGAATCGGAAGTTGAGGACATCTTTCGCTCGGTTGATGGCGTTTTTGCGTAGTTTGCCTACCCGGTGGGAGGCCTTTGCCGGGTGTTCGCGGCGGCTGAGGCTGACATCGAAAGTGTGCGCAATAGCGTTCAATGTTGGCTGTCGACGCCGCCCATGAAAGCGGCGTTCTTTCCAAGGAATGGAGCCACTAATGCACACGCACGAAGTCGAGTTTTGCTACCGGATGCGCCACCCCGCCAGCCCCTGTGTTTCGAACGAACTGCTGCCAGCGGCAATCGTTGATAGTCTGAAGGGGGCGGTGCTTGATCCATCGCTGGGCAAGGTCGTTGTCCGTATTGCTCCTTATGCAAACATGAGCTGCGGCGATCAGTTGCTCTTGAGTTGGGACGGTCTGGACATAGAGGGCTTTGCTTATCAGCATGAAATGGTTCGCTATATCAGCGAAGCCCAGGTCGGCAAAGACATCGTTTTCGTGATCAAAGGCCTGCACATCGCTGCACTGGATGGCGGTTCGCTGGCGGTCTACTGGAAACTGCTCAGTGCGCGCTCGGCTGAACCGGCGGTGTCTGCCCGTGTGCATTTGTCCGTGGGTGATGTCCGGCAACAATTGCTTGCACCGATTGTCGAGGGGGCCATCGGAGGGGCGCTGGATCCGGCGCGGGTGCCGGACGGCACGCTTATCGTGCTCCAGCCTTATGCCCGAATGGCGGCGGGGGATCGAGTCACGTTGCTGTGGGGCGCTGACGCATTGTCCGCAACGTTCAGCGACAGCTTGAAGGTCGAAGCCTTTGCTGTCGCAGACGTACTGTCATTCTGGGTTGAAGGGGCGCACATCGCTGCTCATCTCGGCGGCGAGGTGGTGGTGCGCTATCAGGTCGAGCAGGCGGGCGGAGTCATTCGCGAGTCCGAGGCGGCAAGAATTCTCGTTACCCCGTTCCTGCGGGGAGAGCTTGAGGCTCCCGATGTACTTGAAGCTGAAGACGGCGTGCTGTTGAAAGAGGACTCCGTCGATGGCGTCACCATCGTGATCGGTAATGCCCGGACGCAGGAAGGCGAGTTGGTCTATCTCAAGTGCGACGGGGAACTGTTCAATCATCGGGATGACCGTGAAATCACTCGGGAGACGGCGGGGAAGCCGCTGATCTTCATTGTGCCGCACCGATTCTGGCGTGAGCACCATGGCACGACCGTGCGGGTGGCCTACACGGTTGAACGTCTGGACGATGTCAGTCAGACGTCTGCGGCCACACAGGTGCGAGTGGAGGGGTAACGCGGCGTGACCAGCCCTGCGGTTTGCAATAAATCCGCGGGGCTGGCCGGATAATCAGCCTTTTGTCTGTGTACTGAGGCGTTGAGATGCGTCCAGCAGCAAACGCTCCGTTGCGCTGAAACCGAGGCAGCCATCGGTAATCGAAACCCCGTAACGCAGGGATTCGCTCAGCGGCTGGCAGCCCTCGAACAGGTGAGACTCGATCATCATGCCGATCAGAGAACGGTCACCTTGCAGGCGTTGCTCAAGCACTTCGTTGAAGACGCCAGGCTGGCGTAGCGGGTCCTTGCCACTGTTGGCGTGGCTGCAATCGACCATGATCCGGCTCGGAATCTTCAGGCGATCCAGGTCGGCATGGATTTTGGCCACACTCTCGCGATCATGGTTCGGCCCTTTATGGCCGCCGCGCAGAACCAGGTGGGTGTCGGGGTTGCCTGGCGTTTGAATGATGGCTGGATGGCCCTGACTATCGACGCCGAAATGCCGGTGCGGATGGGCTGCCGAACGCATGGCGTCAACTGCAATGGCGGCACCGCCGTCGGTGCCGTTCTTGAAGCCGACGGGCATGCCCAATCCGCTGGCCATCTCCCGATGGATCTGCGATTCAGTGGTACGCGCGCCAATGGCCACCCAGCTCAACAGATCATCGAAGTAACCGGCAGCCATGGGTTGCAGCAGCTCGGTGGCCACCGGCAGGCCGAGGCGGATCATTTCCAGCATCAGCTCACGCGAAAGCGTAAGGCCGCCAGCCATGTCATCACTGCCATCCAGATGCGGGTCGTAGGCCAGACCTTTCCAGCCGACCGTGGTGCGCGGTTTTTCGACATAGGCTCGCATCACCAACAGCATTTCGCCGCTGACTTCCTCAGCCAGTCGAGCGAGCTTGCCAGCGTATTCGAGTGCGGATTGCGGATCATGGATAGAGCAGGGCCCGACGATGACCAGCAGGCGCTGATCCTGACCGTTGAGAATGGCGCGAACCGCCTGACGGTGGGCGGTGACTTGCTGACTCAAGGCATTGCTCAGGGGCAATTGCTGTTTGAGTTGCAACGAGCTGGGCAGACGCAGAGTCAATGCTTCGTTGGCAGGATTCAGAGTGGACAGCGGCAGAGCAGAAACGGACGAGTTCATATTCGGTCTTCCTGGGCTGGCGGCGGGTTCTCCCGCTCGCTCGGCCCTACTGGGGTGTTCGACAATTGGCCGTATTGGCTACGTGTGTGTGCTTGCCACCTGTAGGTGACCGATCGGAGGCGGCAGGCTGTCCCGAGCGGAAGCTGGTAAATCGCCAGGCGTTAAAGCTGTCGTAACGGTAATAAGTGGCGTAGTTCATTTCGTGAATCCTCAAAGTGTCTGGTGTGTTGCTGAAAAGTTTGGGGCTGAAAAAACAAAACCCCCGGTCGGGAGGCCGACCGGGGGTTGAGAATTCTCTGGTAGGCGACCCGTTGTTATGGGCGCCGTTTGGGTATCAGGCGCGCCAGTGGCTAAACCAATACCCAAAATAAAAGCTGACCGGAGCGCAAACGTCATTCACCCGGGCAGCCGCAACCGAGCGCAAGGCGCTGGCGGTACGAAGCTGTGAGAGGGCGTTGAACATGGTCTGTCTCCAATGAATGGGCCGAGCTTACTAGAGGCCGATACGCCTCAGCAATCAGAAATTGCTATCGCGTAATCAACAGAACATCTATTGCTAGCGTCGCGCTGGAGTTGTGACATTCTGCACTTCGCTTGATGACCAAGGATGAACCGTGACGACACAAAACACTGCTGCTGCCCAGTCTCTGCTCATTGCCGGTGATCTGTTGGTCATGGCCGAGCGCGTCGTGGGTGCATGGCTGGGGCGAATTGTTCCTGCTGTGCAAGCCTGATGACATTCCACTTACGATTGGCGGTTCCAGAAGATCTGGCGTTTGCCCGTGATCTTACCTGTCAGAACATGCTGCGCTACTACATTCGCCATGACCTGCTATGGCAGGACGAAGCGTTCGACGTGGCATGGTTGGGGCGGCAAAACTGGCTGATAGTGAAGGGTGATGTGCCAGTGGGCTTTCTCAGTCTCAGTCGGGATATGCGCGCGCTGTACATTCGTGAACTGCAAATTGCTGAAACGTATCAGGGGCAGGGTGCTGGTTCTTGGGCGATCGATCAGGTTATCGACATGGTCCGCAAAGAAAGACGCCCGGCTCTACGCCTGACCGTATTTGAAAATAATCCGGCGAGAAACTTGTATGAGAGAAAAGGACTACAGGTTCAGGGCGCGGACGAGTGTTTTCTGCGAATGCAGCTTGATATCAGTACACATGTGCTCTGAAACCCACGGCCGGCAAGCCTTCAATGATGAATTGAAACTTTTTAAATGACGCTTTCCGCTAGGTCTGCGTGGCACTTTTTGCTAAGGTGTCCGGCATCCCAATATGACCATATCGCGAGGTGTCTGCTTGATTAGGGTGCTAGTGGTCGATGACCATGATCTCGTTCGTACAGGCATTACACGTATGCTGGCCGATATCGATGGCTTGCAGGTGGTTGGCCAGGCCGAATCCGGGGAAGAGTCCCTGATCAAGGCCCGAGAGTTGAAGCCCGATGTGGTGCTGATGGACGTCAAGATGCCTGGCATCGGCGGCCTGGAAGCCACGCGCAAACTGTTGCGCAGTCATCCGGATATCAAGGTGGTCGCGGTCACGGTGTGTGAGGAGGATCCTTTCCCGACACGCTTGTTGCAGGCCGGTGCTGCGGGTTATCTGACCAAGGGCGCGGGTTTGCCGGAAATGGTCCAGGCGATTCGCCTGGTATTTGCCGGCCAACGCTATATCAGTCCGCAGATTGCCCAGCAATTGGCGATCAAATCCTTCCAGCCCTCCAACGACTCTCCCTTCGATGCCTTGTCCGAGCGCGAAATTCAGATCGCCTTGATGATTGTCGGCTGTCAGAAGGTTCAGATCATTTCCGACAAATTGTGCCTGTCGCCGAAAACCGTGAACACCTACCGCTATCGTATTTTCGAGAAGCTTTCGATCAGCAGCGATGTCGAGTTGACCCTGTTGGCGGTTCGTCACGGCATGGTTGATGCCAGCCTCTGACCATGACTGAAACATTCGATTCCGGCGCGTTTCTGTCGACAGTCAGCGGGCGCCCAGGCGTCTATCGCATGTTCGACAGCGATGCACGCCTGTTGTACGTGGGCAAGGCCAAGAACCTGAAAAAACGCCTGGCCAGCTACTTTCGCAAAACCGGCCTGGCGCCGAAGACTGCCGCGTTGGTGGGGCGCATTGCGCAGGTCGAAACGACCATCACCGCCAACGAAACCGAAGCGCTGCTGCTTGAGCAGACGCTGATCAAGGAGTGGCGACCGCCGTACAATATCCTGCTGCGCGACGACAAATCCTATCCCTATGTGTTTCTGTCCGACGGCCAGTTTCCGCGCCTGAGCATTCATCGCGGGGCCAAAAAGGCCAAGGGCAAGTACTTCGGTCCCTATCCGAGTGCCGGCGCCATACGTGAAAGCCTGAGTCTGCTGCAAAAGACCTTCTTCGTTCGGCAGTGTGAAGACAGCTACTACAAGAACCGTACCCGTCCATGTCTGCAGTATCAGATCAAGCGCTGCAAGGCGCCTTGCGTGGGGCTGGTCGAGCCTGACGTGTATGCCGAAGACGTGCGCCACTCGGTCATGTTTCTTGAGGGGCGCAGTCACGCGCTGACCAACGAGCTGTCCACGGCGATGGAGGAGGCGGCGATCAACCTGGAGTTCGAACGAGCCGCCGAGTTGCGTGACCAGATCGCGCTGCTGCGCAGGGTTCAGGATCAACAAAGCATGGAAGGCGGCACAGGGGACATCGATGTCATCGCGGCATTCGTCAACCCGGGTGGCGCCTGCGTGCACCTGATCAGTGTGCGTGGCGGGCGCGTGTTGGGGAGCAAGAATTTCTTTCCGCAAGTCGGCATCGAGGAGGACGTGTCGGAAGTCATGGCCGCGTTTCTTGGCCAGTATTTCATCAGCAGCCCTGAGCGCGATTTGCCGAGCGAACTGATCGTCAACGTGGTGCATGAAGATTTTCCAACGTTGATCGAAGCGATCCATGAGTTGCGTGGTCGCGAGCTTGCCATCAGTCACCGGGTGCGCGGTACGCGGGCACGCTGGCAGCAACTGGCCGTCACCAACGCCGAGCAGGCGTTGGGCGCACGCCTGGCCAACCGCCAACACACCGCCGCGCGCTTTGAAGCCTTGGCCGAAGTGTTGAATCTCGATGAACCGCCGCAGCGCCTGGAATGCTACGACATCAGCCATTCCAGCGGTGAGGCGACGGTTGCTTCCTGTGTGGTCTTTGGCCCGGAAGGCGCGATCAAGTCGGACTACCGGCGCTATAACATCGAAGGGGTCACGGCGGGTGACGACTATGCCGCCATGCATCAGGCCTTGACGCGACGCTTCAGCAAACTCAAGGAAGGCGAGGGCAAGTTGCCAGACATCTTGCTGGTGGACGGTGGCAAGGGCCAGCTGTCGATGGCTCGCGATGTTCTCAACGAGTTGGCCGTACCAGATCTGATTCTGCTCGGTGTTGCCAAAGGCGCTACTCGCAAGGCGGGCTTCGAAACGTTGTATCTGAATGATGCGGCGCATGAGTTCACCTTGCGTGGCGACTCGCCGGCGCTGCACTTGATTCAACAGATTCGCGATGAGGCGCACCGCTTCGCGATTACCGGACACCGCGCACGCCGAGGCAAAACCCGCCGTACGTCAACGCTGGAAGGCGTTGCCGGCGTTGGGCCGACCCGACGTCGCGACTTGTTGAAACATTTTGGTGGATTGCAGGAGCTGACTCGTGCAAGCATCGAAGAGATCGCCAAAGCCCCGGGGATCAGTAAAAAGCTCGCAGAGTCGATTTATGCGAACCTGCATAGCGAGTAGAATGCCCCTTCACCTCGTAGCCAGTTGTGCCGATGAATATCCCTAATCTGATTACCGTTCTACGCGTCCTGCTCATTCCGATCTTCATTTTGCTGTTCTATCTGCCTTATCAGTGGAGTTACATGGCCTCCGCCTCGGTGTTTGCCTTTGCGGCAGCGACGGATTGGCTGGACGGTTATCTGGCTCGCCGTCTGGAGCAAAGCACTCCGTTCGGGGCGTTTCTCGATCCGGTAGCCGACAAGCTCATGGTTGCGGTGGCACTGGTGCTGCTCGTTCAAGAACACGGCAATCTCTGGCTCACTCTGCCGGCTGCTGTCATCATCGGTCGCGAGATTGTGGTGTCGGCATTGCGTGAGTGGATGGCCGAGCTTGGTGCTCGTGCCCACGTAGCCGTTTCAAATCTGGGCAAGTGGAAAACCGCGGCGCAGATGCTTGCGCTGGTCATTCTGTTGGCCAACCCGAAGGACTTCAGTTTCTGGGTTATCTTGGGTTATGCCTTGCTGATGGTCTCTGCCGGCCTGACCTTGTGGTCGATGGTGCAGTACCTGCGCGCCGCCTGGCCGCACCTGAAGACTGATGTTGAAAAGAAATAAAACTTTTTTGAATCAAGGGGTTGACGGAGCTTCTTAATTCTATAGAATGCGCATCACCAAGCGGGAATAGCTCAGTTGGTAGAGCACGACCTTGCCAAGGTCGGGGTCGCGAGTTCGAGTCTCGTTTCCCGCTCCAAGTTTGTACAGTGTTTGTTGTTGTGCTACTGACAGCAGATACTTTGAGGCCGAGTAGCAAAATGGTTATGCAGTGGATTGCAAATCCACCTACGCCGGTTCGATTCCGACCTCGGCCTCCACTATAAATAAGCTCCGTAGATCCATGATTTACGGAGCTTTTTTATTTGCAAAGTACCGCAAGATTTAGTCTTGAAAAACGGTCATTGCAAACTTGCTTCACCGGGAAGTGATGTATATATTTCCCGCACTGTTGTTCAAGGCTGGATCCTGTCAGGATCGCGACTGGGCAGCAGAAGACAGCAGCACCGCGCTACCGCCCGAATGGCGAAACTGGTAGACGCATGGGACTTAAAATCCCCCGCTCGTAAGGGCGTGCCGGTTCGATTCCGGCTTCGGGCACCATCTTAAATCAAGGGTTTGCGGGCGAAAGCTGATGCAAGCCCTTGTTTGTTTCTGGTCCGCTATTTTGGAGTTGGTCCGCAATTCACTTGGTAGGCATGACCTTTTTGCCTTTTCGATTGCGGATGTACTGCTCGGTCATAACCACCGTCGTATGCCCAAGTTGATCCCTGGCTTGCAGAATGTCACCGCTGGATTCTGCCTTGTCGGTGCCCGCCTTGGCGCGCAAGTCACGCATCTGGAACTCAGCTTTCTGCACGCCGGCCGCCTCCCTGGCCAAGTCAAACCTCCTGCGCAACATCGCCACCGTCATCGGTGTGCCGTCCTCTGTAACGATCAGCCGCGTCGAGCGGACCTTGTGTTCTGATTTCCGGGACATAATTCGATCAATCAAAACCTTCAGCTCCCCCGTTATCTCGATCCGACGCTTCGCCTTCGTCTTGCCTTGCAGCACCCATATTTGCCCGTCGCGCACGTCGCGCTCGTCCATCAGCCGGGTGTCTGTCACCCGTTGACCGGTCAGATAGGCGAGGTCCATTGCGTCTTGCAGGCCCGCGTCCGCCTTGTCGTGCACGCGCTTGAACAGCGCATCTTCGACATAGGTGTCCCGGCCAGTTTCTTTGTTGCCCTTGATGCCCGCGCAAGGGTTGGCCAGCGATGTGTAGCCTTTATCCCGGGCGTAATTCCATATTGCGCTGAGCAGCGCCTTCTCGCGATTTGCCCTCACCGGCGCAGACTTGCGCCAAGTGAGGTACTGGCGCACGTGCAATGGCTCGATCGTTTCCAGCGGTGCCGGTGGATCGTCAAAGAAAGCGATCAGGTTTTTCAGCTCGCGCTTGTTGTCAGCCTGGGTAGCTGTTCCTTTGGTTGGGACGATGTCGACCATGTATTTTTCGGCGACGTAACGGAACGTGATGACCTTGGCGACCAGGTCAGTTGCGGTGCGGTCACGCTCAAGCTTCGCGTACTCCATGATCGCCAAGCCGTAGTCGCTGCCCAGCGGAATTTCTTTGCGGTCCTTGCCGCCGGTGTCGTAGTAATAGAACACCCGGCCGCTGGCTTTCTTGCGCTCCCGCAGCCTGGCTATTGAGCCTGGTTTGCTTGGTCGTCTTCCCATGTCAGCTAGCCTTACGTGATTTCCATACGGGCTTTTCAGATTCAAACGTGCCGACGGCGGTGACGGCCATCGCGGTGACACTTGGCCAGCCGTTCATTTTAATCGTATGGCGAACGCCATTCTTTTTCAGGTTGAGGATCTGACCTGCCTTGGTCCGCGCGCCGGTGAGCTCGCAAACCTCCTCGTGAGATAAAAACTGGATGGTCATGTGATGCTCCATGCCGCGCGTGGCGGCAGAAGGTGGTGGTGGGGTGGCGTTATTCGTCTTCGTCAGGATCGAAGTCGTCTTCGCCGTCATGGCTGACGCTGATCGGCAGTTTCCCGAGGCGCTCAAGGGCGAGCACGAGACCGATCCGCAATCCCTTGGCCATGTCTTTTGTCAGAGCGATCTCGACAGGGTCGTCAATGCCGAGCTGAAGCGTCACGCCTTCCCTTGCGTTGTCGCTGATGACCTCCAGCTGTACGACCTGTCGCTTGTGCCAAGCCAGTAACGACTCGATCATTTCGCCGACGTCCTGCGGGGCGTTCACCGATCCCTCCAGCGCGCCGGTGACCAGCTTCTTCAGTTCCACCTTTTCTTCTTCTGCGCGCTCGAGCTGATCGTCGGCCGCGAACGGCCCGCCGACCATCGACCAACTGCTGGCGAACACTAGCGCTTGGTCCATGATGGCTTTGATATTTTTCTCAGACATACGAGTTCCTCGCCCGCCGTACACCGGCAGGCTGTTGAGTAGGGGGAGGGGTTACTGCTGGATCAGTTCGGCAGGGACCTTCACCGTGGCACCGCGCTTAGCGAAGACCACGGCGCGGAACACTGCGATGGTTCGGGTTTCGCCGGGTTGGCGGTTGAACGGGTCGTTCGTCATGTCGGCCAGCCAAGGGTGCCGGTGGCCAACATCGACCCAGACGCCGTACTTCGTGATCAGTTGCTCGGCGTCGGGCAGGGCGAAGAGTTGCAGCTGGCCGGTCCCCGGCTGCTGATCACCCTCGATCGCGTTGATTGCCCAGTCCAGCGCCGGGCCGGTCAGTTCCTCGGTGCGGACGCTGACCATGCGGTTCATGGTGCCGGCCGCTTCATGAACGTGATCCAGTGCGTTTTTTCGCGCTTGCCTGACTTGTGGCCAAACAGCGGCTTTTCATCGGTAAGCGCAAGCAGCTCGCTGACCGTCACCTGGGTCTCGTTCCACTTGAATATCAGAACGCCTTCGGGTTCCAGCACCCGGAAACACTCGGCGAAACCCTGTCGAATGTCCTCGCGCCAGTCGGCGGTCAGCATGCCGTACTTGGCCCGCATCCAGCTGTCGACTCCGGCGCGGGTCAGGTGCGGCGGGTCGAATACCACCAGGCGGAAGGTTGAGGCCTCGAAGGGCAATTTCCGGAAATCCATCAGCACATCCGGCTCAACTTTCAACACCCGACCATCGCAAAGCAGGTGCTGCTCGTCACGGATGTCGCCGAAAAGCGCGCGCTGGTCCTGCTTGTCGAACCACATCATTCGGCTGGCGCTGCACGGGTCGAGGACCTTCGCTGCTGCACTCATCACCGCGGCCCCTTGTAGCAGTACACGTAGGCGAACCAGGCGAGGGCGATCATGGCGTAACCTTCAGGCCGGCGGATTCGATGGCGAATCGAACGCCGTTAGGCGTCAGCATTGCGCCTACATTGGTTTGCCATGGCTTAGGCAGCTCAACCACCAGCGCAGCGCGAGAAGCCTGCCAAGCCACCCATGCGGTCTGTGTCCAAATCATTGAATATCGGTCGTGGTGCTCGTCTTTCATAAGCCCGAGAAGCGTGCCGACTCCGCGCACCTCGGCCTCTTCGGCGGCCCACTCCTCAAACTCATCGCGCATTTTATTGCTCATCCGATCACCGCCTTTATGGTCAGTACCAATGGAAGCCAGAAGAAGAGGGTGCAGCCGAGTAAGCACTTGGTGATCATGGCTGCACCCGTTTGAACTCGACGACCCAGACCCAAGGATTGGCGTCCCAGTCGCCGCCGGTGGAGTTCCAGAGGTTGACGAAAGCCCAGCGTGGCGCGCCCAGGCATTGTTCATGACTGGTTGTCTTGTCCCACATCCAGCCTTCGCGCTGCGGGTGATGTTCTGTAGGTGCTGGGCAGTCGCCGACCTCACTCCATCCATTGCCACCGTGGCCACACTTGCGACCGTAATCGGTGAAGAAACAGCCTTCAGCTTTCGCCTGATCGTCGCTGATATCCTGCAACCGCTCGACGCGGACGTCGGTGATCTCCAGCAGGATGCGGCACGCGGCGCGCGGCATGTGAATGCTGGGTTTGTACTTCAGGCCGAAGTCTTTCCTTGCCTCGTCGCTGTGTGAGCCAGGGCGGCAGTCGGCAGCGTAGGCGTATCGCTGGAGTGGTCCGTCCGGGTCTGGTCTATGCTCGACACCAGTGCCGCGCAGATCGATGAACGTCTCGCGCACCCACAGCCGATCGCCTGGCTGCCCGTACGGACAGCGGTTTATGTCTTTTCCGGTTTCCCACCACGCGCCCAAAGGGTTTCCATCGGCCGATGTGGTATGAGCGTTGGCGCTGGGCTGTGGCTTGCACAATCGCCGCGTGACCGTCTTCCGGCCATCCAGAATGGCGCGCACCATCGGCGCCGAGAACAGGATCGGCCGTTCCTTTATTTGACTCATGGGTCGTCCTTGCCGCTATAGCGGCTAAAATATGTACAAGGGAATTGGAGCTGTAGAGGTATTGAAACCAGCCGTCCGTAACCGCTTCGGCGCCGTTGCGCTTCGTTCGATCAGGTCTATCTTTGGAGGAGTTTTAAGCCCCTATCAAGGAACAGGCAGGAGGGCGGTATGAGGCTTCGCGGCGACATTTTCTGGGCTTGGGCAGATCCCGAGATCCACAACCGAACACATGATGAAACTCTCAGTAATGGAACTCACATCGACGTGCAGGTCAGGCTATCTCGTACCGGCGAAACTCAAATGTTCATCGGTGTTTATGCTTCCGGTGGCATGGCGTTGCATGAAGAAACCGTTAACCCAAGTCCGGGTGAATCAATGACCAGAGCTATGGCTTGGGGCGTAAGCCGAGCTCGTCAGTTGGCTGCTGCTGGAAGTGCGAGTCCTAAGTCAGCGTCCTCGAAATAGCGGCTGACTTTGAAGGGGGAGGGAGTTAAGGCTTGGCGTGAATTTCGAGGAGGTGTTCGACTTGGTTCGACATCTGGCCGCCGTCTTGCGCGGCTTCGACAAGTTCGAGCGCCCAGTCTTCCAGCCAGTTGCGCGGCACGCCGATAATCTGGGTGTCAGGCGCGTCAGGGCAGTCCAGCGGCCACGCCGTGAGAACCTTGTCCCCTTTGTACGTCAGCAGGGGTTCACCGGTTTCTTTTTCAGTCCATTTACCATCAGCGTCCAACATGGCGAAAGTCAGTGCGACATCGCGCTCGCCATCCCAGTTGTCGATGTGGCGCACGGCGTAGAGGCCTGGCTTATAGGTTGCAGGCTTGCCATCCATGCCCAGTGCTCGGGCCGCGATATCCCTGATCACCTCCACAGAGGCCACCCGCATAATGCATTCATCTTCGGCGAAGGCGTGGGCACGGTCGTGAATTCGCGTCAGCGCGACTCTTTGTTCCGAGATCAGCTGATCCGCTGCATTCAGGAGCTGCTGCAGGGCGTCACGCTCGGCGGTGAGTCTCGCAACCTTGCTCGCATCAGGATGGGTGTAGAGCAAGAATTCCCCGCCAGTCTTTCGGCATTCATCGAGCCAGCCGGGCTTCACGAAACTGACGACATATTCACCGGCGCCGCCCCACAATCGCTCGGCTTCGAGCTTCATAACTGGCTGGGCATCTTCTTCTGGCGAGGTTGGAGAAGAGCTGATCATTGCCGCCCAGCAGAGCTTCGCGCGGAATGCCGCTTGCTGGCAGCCGCTCATCCCCTGGTATTGCTCCCAGACTTCCTCATCGGTGAAGCACTCGTCCGGCACCGACTCGAAACCGTTGATAACCATGGTTTCGGTCGGCTCGACTGGCACCAGTTTCCATTGACCACTCATGCTGCAATCTCCAATCAGTTGTCAGTACCGGTGTATGTGCGCCAAGGCACCTTCACGCCGTTTACGAGGAATCCCCAGTCACCGCGCCACTTGCTGGTGATGAAGAGGGTGATGACGCCGCCGGGGGATACCTGGTCGATGCGGTGGTATTCGCCGTGGTTGAGGCTGGCGGTGTCGCCCTGGTCGCGCTTGATCCACTCGCAGGCGTCCTTCATTACCCAATCAACCCATTTCTGCTCAGGGTTCGAAACCATCCCGGCCATTACGGCTTTCTTCCACTCGGCGCCGGCGGGCCGTTGCTCGGTGTACCAGCCGCGCAGGATGATCGTCCGGGCGTTCCATGGGTGGTCGTGCAGATCCCGGTCTTCATCCGGCCGCATGATGTGGTGAATGCGGAACGACCACGGGCACCACCACAGTGCCGCCTTGTGCGTCTCCCGGCTGTACGGGTTGAACAGCCACCAGCGGCCCATGTACATCTCGGTGCCGTCGGCGGACATGATGTGCTGGTACGGGGTGATCTTGGCGCGGGCGATTAGCCAGTCGGCGATGGCTGGGCGGGCCAGGAGCTTGGCGAGCAGTCGCCAGAAGAGATTGATCATTTTGCCTCCGTGTCGTGGCCTGGGCAGCCGTTGCCGGCGAAATCGAAACCTTCGCAAGGCGGTCCGAACGGCAGCACTTCTTTGCCTTGGGCCAGAGCCTCGAGCAGATGATCCTTCGCCTCGTCGGCGGTGCACTTGGTGCCGTCGGCGTGGTGAAACATTCCGCGAAGTTGGCGCTTGCTGAAGTCCCGCAGCGCGCCGCGCACGCTCAAGTGAATGTGGAAGGTGCGACCGCTGGGGCCGAACGGCTCGGCCGGTTTGTTTTCTGTGGGCATGATTGTTCTCCGGCGCTATGATCCAGGTGGTATTTCATAAATGGGTTGAGAAATCGGATGACTCAGACTTTCGGGTTCAATACGGTGAACGGGGAATTTGCATGGGCCATACATAACGGCAACGAAGTAATATGTTTCATTCCTCAGTACGGCAGTTGGTACGAAACTAAGTATCCTGTTGAAGAGGAAGTAGACGAACTTACTTCGGTTCGGAGCTGTCTTGCAAAAAACCTAGTTCAAGTTATAGGGGAGGGAGCGAGAATGCGTCTCCAGCCCGGCCAGTACCATCCGAGGATATGGCGCGGTGCTTATCGGCGCGGGTTTAACGGTTGTGACAGGTTGAACCCTCTTGGTGTTTACGCTCAAACATATACGCGTTCTATTGTCGCCGCAGAAAGTCTTTTTTCCGAAGTAAAAGAGTTGTTCAGGGTTGTCGAACCTGAGATTGAAAATTTCAGCTCATACGGGCACAAAATTCGCGAGCTTCTAATACTTCTGTGCACAGAAATAGAAGCCTGCTGGGCAGGTGTTCTCAAAGCGAATGGTATGGAGACTAAGGCAGGAGGTCGCTTCACAACAAAAAATTACATCCATGTGTGCGATCCTCTAAGGCTTACAGAATGGAAAGTAAGACTCAAAGATTACCGCCTCATCGACTTTCAACCTTTTCGCTACTGGAATCTGCTTCTACCAACTTTTTCACTTCCTTGGTATGAGTCTTATAATAAAGTGAAACATGATCGTGAGGTGTATTTTTCTCGCGGTACATTGGAGAATGTTTTACAGGCTGCTGCGGCGCTTCACGTCATGCAGGTGGCACAGTTCGGAATAGGCGTATTTGATATACTGCATGGTAATCGTTTCTCAATATTTGAAGTTGTTGAGGGGCCTGTTTTTGATCTTTCCGAAATTTATCTTCCAGACCCGATTAACAAGGGGCGTTTTCATACTGAAGTAATCTTCACTTAATCCATGCCAACAGAGCGCCGGTTGGCGTGATTCGTATTAGTGGGGTATTTGTGTTTGTCTCGATTCCGACAGCAGGACGCTCATGAATAACGCTCAGAAGGTGCTGATCGAAAAGACACTCAGGGTGCTTGGATGGGCCGGTATCTTGATCACCGCCGGAATACTGATTTACGCCGGATCCTTCGTTTTCACTCAGCCTGAGTACACGCTTTCCGCTTTCATCAGGGATCTTTTCAGCCTGAAGGCCGTCTGGATTGTTTGGTGGCCACTCGGGGTTGGCGTCGTTCTTTTGTGGTTGAATGCGTTCGTTCGGGCCAGCAGAACTGGTTAATCTGGCTCGAAGATTTCGTCATCAGGATCTGGCGGATCGTCGGCGAGCGACTTCATGCCGGCGGCCTGAATGATGCGCGACACCTTTTCAGTAACAACAAAAGGTGTCGTGACACACTTGAGCATTTTGGCTTGTGTTTCGAAGTCAGCGGCGATCAGATTCATCAGCAGCAGTTGGTAAACTTCCTGCTGGTTGTTGATGCCGTGGGCGGCCATGACCCGCTTTAGGTCTGGCTTGAACACGCCGGCGACCTCAACCGTAAACTTCTCGACGCCCAAAGCAGCGTCCTTTGCCGCCGCCTTCTCGCGCTTTTTCTTCTGCTTGATGGCTTCCTTCGTCAGCTCCTGTACTTCGGCCATGGCCTACCTCTTCAATTCCGCTGGCCGGCAAGTCCAGCCAGGTCTGTCGTTTGCGTTGTTGGGGTCTGGAACGTCTCACGCAGCTACCTTCACCTGATGCCAGGCGCCGGCGGCGTAGAACAGCTTCGCGGCTTCGGCTTCATCCATCGAAACCTCGTCCGGAATGGCGATCCATCCTGACGCCACAAGATGGGCTGGGTTCGCGCTGTTGCGCAGCTCCAGGTAGTAATGCTCGATCGCATCGGTCATGCGCTCGACCTTGTAGATACCCTCGGGCGAGATCTCCACCGACTTGATGTACTCGGCGCCGCGCTCGTCTCGACACATGGCGGCGATGTAGATCGTCCAGCGGTAGGAGAAATCGAATATCGCGTTGGCGATCGCCAGACTGCGGATCTGCTTGCAGCTCTTCCAGTTCGCCATGATCTGGCTGCCGCTAGGGTCGATGTTCACCACCGCGACGCGGTTGGTGCGCAGCAGCGCCCGGCAACTGCGTTCAGCCCGGGCGAACCCGTTGTTGGGTTTGCGTTTCGACTTCATAGCGAGTCCGCCATTTTGCGCAGAGCCTTGCGGTCGGATGCCGATATCGGCTTCGGCCGCCGCTTGAGGACCGTTTCAGGGTCTATCTTCTTCGAGCGTGGCGGTTGCAGCGGATTGCGTGGCGGGCTTTTCAGTTGAACAACTTGCCCGCCGGCGGCCAGGTACTGCGCGATTCGTTCAGAGATCGACTCGGCATCCGGTCGGTGCTGCTCGACGAGGTTAAGGTGGTTGCTGATCATGCTGCCACCCTTACCAGCCTCACGCCGGCCATGCTGAATTTGCTGCCCTGATCGGCGACAAGTGCGTCGAGGTTTTCCCAGCTCACGGTCAGCACCGAGATAGGCGCTTGGCCGTAGGCAACTGCTTTGATCAGCTCTTCCAGATCGAACACTTCGGCCTGCAGGTTCGCTGGCGCCGCAGTTGCGGTCGCTGGCTTCGAGGCGGTCTGAACCGGGGCGGCGGCTTTCACCGGTGCCGGGCTGGTGACTGGTGCAGGTTCGATCGGCGCCTTGGCTTTCGCCTCGTCATCGATTCGCTTCAGCTCCTGTAGGCGGATCTGCTCGCGCTGCGCCTCGGCTTTTTGCTCCTCAGCCTTCTGGTGCTCAGAGATTCGCACCTTGATCAGCGCGACCAGGTCATCGTTGGCCTTCAGAACGAGCTGTTGGATGTCGTTGAATAAGAAGGCATGGTCGGGCGCGAGCTCGGCTAAGCTGGTCAAATTCAAGCGAATGGCATCTGCTGACTGGCTCGCAGCGATTTTTGCTCGAGCCAACTCGGTATCGACAGCGTCCTGCAGGCTGGCAATGGTGCGTTTGTTCTTCATCGCGCCGGCGAAGTCTGAAGCAACCGCTGGCAGCATCACCCGGCCCAACGTCTTGTTGATCGCTGCGACGTGATCCGCCAGCGACTGCTCCGCCTTCTGCTTGATGTTGGTCTTCACCAGCAGCTCTTGAGCCTTCACAAGCTTGTCGACCTTCAAGCGCGTCTCGCGAGCATGTGCGCTGATTCGATCCAGAGATGAGAAAAGCTCGTCAATGCTTTGGGTTTGGGAGAGCGCTTGTTTCTTCGCTACTGAAACCGCTTCTTCGACATCGCCGCACCACTTGACCGCCTTTTTAGCGTCGGCAAAGTCTTGGTCGGTCTGCAGCGTGGTTTTAACAGAGTCGATGACAGCGAGAGCCGAATCCTCGAACACCTTGAGGTTGCTCGCGGTAACCATACCGGTCAGTTCGATTCGTAGCGCTGGCAGCTCGTCCGGGGCCTTGCCGACGACAATCGATGGCGCCTCGGCCATTTCAAAGTTGGCCAGGTCGGCTTCGAACTGTTTCCAGCCCTCGACCAGCTGCGCTGCGCGGCCGGCGATAGGTCGGTATTCCATGTGCACGAAGTTTTCGGCAGTGCCGTCGGAGCAAACGAAAATCACGCGCTCGGCGCTGCCCACCAGCAGTTGCTGCTCAAGCTGCCAGTAGTAGTGCGGCTCCAGTTCGCCTGCCTTCACCTGGGCCACAAGCGACTCGTTCCACAGCTTATGCTCGAACAAGGTCTCGCCAAGCATCGTCGCGCCGTCCATGGAGGCCAGCAGGTTACCGTCGGTACCTACGACCGGGTACAGCTCTTCGCCGATCATCACTTCAACCAGTGGCCGGGCCAGCGCTTCAGTGGCGTGGCCTTTGTCGAAGATGTACTGCTGAGCCTGGGTGACCTCCGGCGCAATGCCGGTTTTCTTCAGTGTCAGCAGCTCGGAACGGGTTTGGTACTTCGAGGCGCCCATCATTGCTGGGGCCTCGGAGGCGGTGAAGTGCTGGGCGCGGAGTGCGTGCCACTCGGCGGAGCCTTGAGCAACGTTGTGAATTTTCATGCTGTGTCTCCGTCGATGGCTTTGAGGTTATGGATGGTTTCGATCTGGTCGTCGCGCAGTGAATATTTGCTGCTGACGTTGAGGATGATGTGTTCCGGATTAGTTCTGCCTGCGTCGATTAGCGGCCGCCACTTTTCGATGTTTTCCATAAGAAGATCATCGGGGTAGGGCGGAAGGGCTTCCGGCTCCGGCTCTTGCTGCCGTTGCGGGCTCACATCACGCGGCGCGTCATCGAAGGTTTTTCCTTCCATCTCGTCAGCGGTTGGCACCGATCCAACCTCGGGGAAGGCCTTGCGCAACGCCTGGGCCTCAGCGCACTTGGCGAGCTGTGCAAACGCTCGACGCTTCCACATCGAGTTCGGGGCCGCAGTGTCCTTGCTGGCTGTGGCGTAGTTCTCAAGCCACCGCTCATTGGCGGTGAACTCGGCGACAAGGCCGTTCGACATCTGGCGCTTTACAGTCACCCGGCACCACTCCGGATAGGTGACATCGACGCCGCCCAGCTTGGCGGTGATCGGTGGCCCGTACTCCGGATCGCTGATTCCGGCGTATTGCCCGGTGCGCGCAGCCTGGATGCGGTAAAGGCCGATACCGGGCATGACCGTGTCGACCATCCCGCGGCCTTTTTGGTAGATGGGAACGATGTGCACCGGCTTGAGCATCGGGTCAAGCTGGGCCGCCTTGCAGTAGGCCAGCACCATCACTACAGAGTTGTGCGCCGCGCCTGGATACAGGCTTCCGCTCAGCACTTCGACGAGCGCGTCCTCGGAGATGGCTGGCAGATGGTCAGCCTGTTTCATTACTGCGGACATGGGGAATCCTTGCCGCGCCCAGCGCAGCGATTGAATGCTTGGTTTATTGAGTGATGCGATCGGCGAGTGCGCTGAGCAGCATCAGGAAGGTGTAGATCGCGAGGACAGGGAACGAGCCGCGCCAGATGAGAATCCGGCGGGCCATCTGCCGGCTGGTCATCGGAACACGTTGTAGGTGGTGGAGCGCGGCACCTGGCAGACACCGGACGAATCGCGAGCCGCGCTGTAGGAAGCCAAAACCACAAGCAGGCCGGCGGCAAGACACCAGAACATGATCTTCATGGCCGAGCCCTCACCGCGATGCGTCCGCCTTTCATGGTCACCGACAGGCGCTGAGGGAGGCTGTCGACCAGATCCTCGCGTTTGCGGCCGATGACTTCGTTGAAGGGCAGGCCGAAGCCGAGTATCGCGATGCGGCGCTCGATATCGTCGAGCCGCTCATCGACCAGCGTTTTCACGAGAGGGGTTGTCATGCCGAAACTCCTTTCAGGTAACCGTTGCGCTCGACGAACTTGGCGTCCAGCGCATCCCGATAACGATTGGCAGTGCGGGTGTCGATGATCTCGGCGAACTCAGCCATTTCGATCATGCCCATGACGAAGGTGCGATCCGGTACCGGTGTGCAGGACTTGCGCATCTTCGCGATCTCAAGGCCCAGCCGGGCCAGTGCTACCTGATTGCTCATAGCTCGTTGTCCTCGGCCTGGGCGATCAGCGCATCATCGACAAGGGGTCGAAGTAGGCCCTCCGCGATTTCGCCGAGCTTGCCCAGTGGGTGATCGCTTCGCCCCAGAAGTTCGGCTACAGCTGTCTTGTCTGGCTTGTCATCAGTCGTGACCAGCAGCCAACCCAGCGCAGGGGTGTTGACCTCGCAGCCCTCCAGTCGACCATTCACATGCTCGTCGACCGCGAGGGCGAACTGGGCCACGGTGACGCCCTGTGCTGGTCGCAGCCGGCGCTGGAACTTCACATCTGTTCGGAACCGGACCAGTTGCTCGGTGGCTTCGTACAGCCACTCAGCCCGAGCAACTTCCTGCGCGCTCTCGCTCACCATCGGAGGCAACTGCGCGTCGTGCATGACCTGACAAATCTTCAGTGCTGAGTTCATGGTTGCCTCCAGAGCGGCGTTATTCGTTTGGCGGAGCGGGAAGAGGGGCCCAGTGAGTTGTCACTGGCGGTCGTACCGGATGGCCGACACAATCAGCGTGCTGACACCACTCCTCGACGTCGTACCAGCAGCCTTCGTAGATCGAGTCGAGGTAATAGCCGAAGCCTTCGCCCCAGTTGCGCCAGACTGCGACAAGCTGATCCGGCATTGGCATTTGCTCATTGCAATCAATCCAGCCGCTCATGCTGCCTCCGGCCAGTGGCGCTCAATGCTCTCTTTGGCGTACAGCGAGAGGCGCGCGTAGCCGTTTACCGATCCGCACCCCGGCATGGTTCCTTCAAGCTCGACGCAGGCGCGGATATCGCAGCGGCGCGAGCAGACCCAGCCGCCGTAATGGCAGCGGTGAACTTCACCTTTCGGCTCGGGGTGATAGGCGAGGCCGCCTTTCCACGATGGCGAGCCGCGCAGCTTCAGCCCGCAACCTCGGCAAACTGCTTGTGTGTCGGTGCAGTTGTGCATGGCGACCTCCAGTGTTTGGGGTTAGGCGGATGGCTTGTGCATCGGCCAGCGTGGAGTGCAGGTGCAGCCCCAAGTGCGTAGGCTTCCACCGCACGTTGGGCATGGCGCGTTTTCGCCAGGACTAGCAACAAGGAGGGCGCGCAGCTCGCGGATAGCGTCTTCCGAGTCCATCCACTCCGCAGTTGTATGCCTGTGAGAGCAGATCCGCTCCAGCAGCACCCGCGACAAGCCTTCAATCGCTTGGTCACTCATGACTCTCTCCATCTGATTGATCCAACAAAACTCGCAATGCACTCATCCGCTCCGCTGGTTGCCGTTGGGCGCGGAGGTGAGTGCATTCGGGATTGGTCGGGATTTTGATGACTAGCTGCGCGGGCTCATTGCGGTGCGACGCGCAGAAAAAAGCCCGCGTGAGAGGCGGGCTTCAGGGGGCAGGCTTCAGAGGCAGTCGGACTTGCCTATCTGAAACTCAACTATCGGTGAGCTGGTTGGATCCTTGTACAGAAGGTTAATGGAAAGACCCGTTTTTACGAACTGTCCTAAACCTTTTTCATTGCAGAATGCAGAAACTGCAAGCGCTTTAGCGTCCTTGGTGAACTCATCGGTATCGATTTCGTTCTTCGCTACTTTTGTGAGTGTGTAAGAGATACGCATGACCTCATCGCTGTAGGTCACCGAGTCGATGCGAGTTGAGTCATCAGATGCTTTTCCGGACTGAACACTCATGATTAGCGCGAGACCTTTGAGCTGGCGTTCACGCTCCTGCACTTTCTCTTCCGGAGCAGTCTTCGCGTGCCATACCTGTACCAAGATAAAGAGCAAAGTCATTGCCGAGAAAAATATGATTATTCCGCGATTCTGTTTCAACTGAGATTACCGTAGCAAAAGGCCATTACTCATTTGACCATGCCTGCGGGACCATCTCAAGTTACCCGAGCTGCCGGTTACGTCTCCGGCGCCGAGTTCCACGGCCGTGTTCAGTTCGCCAGCGCTCGATAACAACCGATTCTGGGATTTGATGCAGGTGGGCGGTTATAGGCCGCAGTTTCGTCCGCATCGGGGTGTGATCTGGCCGGGGCTCAACCGGCGTTTGGCGGAAAGGGTAGCCCTGTAGGCGACCGGTTGGCACATCCACTGCCCGAGACTTAGCCTCAGATCACACCCCGATGCGCTCTCATAGAGAGGATCGGGCAGTTAACGACAGGCTGTCGTGGCGCTGGTTGATCAGCAGTCGTATGGAGGTTTTTCGCCAATGCGCTTCAGCTTTTCTTGCTGGAATGCCTCGGCGATGTCGAAGGCTTTGCATGGGATGAGATCTGGCGGCACGGCGCCGGCCGAGAGAAGGCCGATCATTACTGCAAGTGCATAGCTTTCGACTTCTTCATGTTCATTGCGAGTCATCGTGGTTCTCCGGTTGATTTCCCGTCTGGCCCTGTCGCCAAGGCCAGCCAGTGAAATCGTCATGCGGCGAAAAGTTCTTGCTGTGCTGGTTGTGGTGCGCAGCGCTGAAGGCCTGCACGGATCGCCGACTCCAGCAGTTCGGCGTCATGCTCCAGCTCTACGCAACCCTCTGGAACAAGGCCGACCGCACAGCGAAGCTCGGCGGCGCGACTCTGCAGCGCAGGAATCACGATGGAGTGCATGTTGCCGACGGTGCGGCGATCAAGGCTGCATTCCCGGCAAAGCCGGATGTAGTCGAGGATGAATTTCGGCACGTTGCTTCTCCGGTTGTTTTCCCAATGCACCCGTCACCAGGTGCATCAGTGAAAAATTCCGCTGATCCTTCGGCGCTACTGGCGCGGTACAGATCGATTCAAATTGTTCCTCCAGCCGCGGGCCTTTCGGCTTGTTCTCCCGCTGGATAACTGTTCTTGGCGCTTTACGCTGCACGCCCGGGTCAGTTGCCAACCCTCTGAACCGTTGAGGCCGGTTCATCGCTGCCTTTGAATCTGGGCCGGTGGTGATCCGGCAAGGTGAAGCGGTATCGCTAAAGAGCGGCGCGGCTTTCGCTGCTGGCCCAGTGTTGTCTGGCTTGCGAATAAAAGTAGCAGCGCTGCTATTTAAAGTAAATAGCGCTGCTAATAATAATTTCTGCGGGCACAAAAAAGCCCGCGCTTGGCGGGCTTCGTGAAAAATGGAGGTCAGTCGAGAATCGGTGGATATTTCCCGCTTACGGAATCCCTGTACATGATTTCGCTGAAGAGTCTTGGCTCATTCCGTAGGAGCGCAGAGGCTTGCTTGGCTTCATCTTTCGTTTCAAAAGGGCCGGCGCCGACTGCTGCACCAATCATTGGAACAACTGGTAGTCCTAGCGCTTTTATCGCCTCGATGGTGTTCACCTGTTCTGCTCCTGCCTTGCACGGAACAGATGCGACCCACCCATTCTTGAGTCGCGGCGCTTGAATGGCTTCAACATCAGCGCCGCAGTGCTTGCACTTGATAGCTGCGCTTTTGATCGTTTCAGCGCAGAAAGGGCAGGTCCGTTCGGCGGACGCGCCCACTCCTGACGCCAAATTCCTTGCCGGTACTTCTGTATTCGCGGATGAAGCCCAGACCAATGCAACGACCCATCCGAGAAACGTCCATCCAAGAAAAAGATTTACTAGGAAAATCGATGTTCCGTTGAGGTGCTTCCGACTGGAGGCGACAAATGTGGGCAGGAAGTAGATGACGAAGCCAACCACCAGAAAAAGAAAGCCAGCCATAGGACTTCCACTATCCATATCGTAGAACCTGATCCATTGAGTGAGACTCGTATTTTACCATTCGTGGCCCTACGCCACCATCTACCGCGCCGTCAGTCACCTTCACTGAACGGCAGCGCTGTGGGAGATATCTACCGGTGCACCCACCCACTAGGTACTCACCATGAACGACGACCGGAAAGCACAGGCCCTGTCAGCCTGGCGAAAAATACTCGAAGAGCCAGAAATCCGGATGGACGCCGAGGAGCAATACGACGAACTGCTGAAGCTTGCGGACGAATATAAGCGCGCCGGCATTATCGATGGCGATGACTGGAGGGAGCTGGTAGAAGAGGCGACAGCCTTCTATGCGCACTCGGTAGAGGGGCTTGAGGGCGGTACGTAGGAGGGAAGGGTTGAATAAAAAGCCCGGCGCGGGGCCGGGCTGCTTTGGCAAATAGAGCCAGTGACATCTTCAAGCCGCCAAGTCTCCTTTGCTCAAGCTTTTCTTCAGTGAAGCCTTCATCACTTCCATCTGCTCTCCCAGTTCATCGAGCTTCGCTTTACCCAAAAGCTTTTTGGCTTGAGGAAACATTTCGGTTTCCTCCTCCTCGATGTGATGCTCAAGCAGCTCCTTCACCACCTTTACCCGGCCGGCGAACTCGGGTGTTGACGGGTCAGTGCCTTTCAAATCTGGGAGCACCAGGGAGTCCACTGTGCGGTGTTCTTCCTTCGCCTCGTAGTACATCTCGTCCTGCTCTTTACCGCCCGCCTCTTTGAAAGCGGGGTAGAGGATTTGCTCTTCCAGCTGTGTGTGAATGGTGATCTCCATCTCCAGCTTATCGAGCAGGTCGACGCGCTTTTTCAGCGCCCGATCTGTGGATTCGCTCAGCTGATTCAGGATGCCTTTAACTTTTTCGTGGTCGGCTTTGAGAAGGTCAATTGCGTTCATTTTTTATGCCTCATCTATCACAGGTTAGCGTCAGCAGCTCTCCGGCTGCGGTTCACGCTCTCCCAGTAGTAAGGGCATCTTCTGTGCCAACTGCCCGAAAGTAAAAGACTCAACGATTTCAAGCATTTCGAAGAGCTGATGGCGAGGTGAGGGCGTGCACTCTGCACGGACGCCTGGATAGCTACCTTGCAGAAGACGGTTAATCACAGTCGAAAAAAAGCCCGCCAAGGGGGAGGCGGGCTATGAAGTTCATGAGGAATATTGAGCATAGTCGGTGCTAGGTTTTTTTCCCGGTCCATCAGCGAGAGTACATAGCCCACCAGAATACATGCCCAAGTATCGAGATCTGCTGCTCTTGGATCTGCTGGAACGTGTAGTCCTCGTCCGGGTGCTCGTCACGGTTGAAGCTACGCAGGCGGATTCCGATCGGGATCCGGTAGACCTGCTTCACGCGCAGTTGGCCGTTGTGGTTGATGGCGTACATCTCGCCGTCGACGATATCGCTCAGTGAGTTTTTTCCCACGTTTACGCCAACTGTGGCGCCGTCGCGCAGCACGGGCATCATGCTGTTCCCGCCAACCTTCACGCACTTCGCGTTGCTGAACTGAACGCCGTTGTGGCGTAGATCCTTCTTGTTGAAGCGGAGGCGTGAGTTAGCGCTTTCCTCAATCGCAAACCTGCCAGATCCGGCCGCCAGTTCGACTTCATGAAGGAAGGGGACGTAGACCTCATCGTCATCGAGCGGGGTTTCGTCGTCCCAAGTCTCGATGCTTCCTAATTTTACGCTTGGCTGTATGCGGTCCTGCTGCACGCTGGCAACAGTGGATAACAGTCGAGAGCTGACTTCGCTTGCATCGAAGTTGAGCGCCTTTGCGAGCTTCAGCAGCGCTTCAACATTGAGTGGCACCTTCCCGGTGGCGTATTGGCTGAATGCGCTTTGCCCGGACCATCCGCATGCTTCGGCAACGTCCGCCTGCGTCAGGCTGCGCCCGGCCGCTTTAGCAGCTGATTTCCGCTGTTCATAGATAGCTTTGAGCCTGGCGCTCTCGGCGACTTCTTCGGGGGTGAGGGGGCGACGTATTTTCATACGAATAAGAGTATTAGCAGAGCTGATATCCAAGCAAACAGCGCTGCTAGTATTTTGTTGCTGATAAAAAGCAGCGCTGCTACTATCCATGGCAGATATCAAGCCGTGGAAATTCCATGAAAAAGATCCCTTTGAGCAAATACCTAGAAGAGCACGGCACTCAAGCCGCGCTTGCTGCTGCTCTTGGCGTGAACCAGAGCGCGATCTCGCAAATGGTTCGAGCCGGCAGAAGCATCGAAATCACCCTTTATGACGACGGCCGTATTGAGGCGAATGAGATTCGTCCGATCCCGGCGCGCCCCAAGCGCACAGCAGCCTAAGGCAGTCATTGCTTACTGCGTGAACAAATGATCGCCCACGCACTGGCAGGGCGCCACGGAAACAAATTTGAGGTTTTACGAATGGAAGATTTTCTGCGGGCCTGCCAGAGCGCTGTCCTCGACAACGAAGCCAAGACCCTTGCTGCAAAGATGGGCGTTCCTCACGTTGGCCTGCTTCAGCGCGCCAATCCGGACAACGACGCACACCACCTGACCGTGGAGCATTTGTTCGGGATTCTGTTGCACACCGGCGACATGCGCCCTCTGGCTGCACTGGCGAGTGAATTTGGTTTCGACATCGTTGCGAAAGCTGCGCCGGAGCCGCAAGCATTGACCAAATCACTGATCAACGTCGGCAAAGAGGTCGCCGATCTGACCATCGCGGTGCACCAGGCGCTGGACGACAACCACGTCAGTTCTTTCGAGAAAAACTTGATCCGCCAGGAGATCAACCACGTTCGGCAGAGCCTAGACGTGATGGATGCCTCGGTGAAGGCCGCCTGAATTCCGGGCACAAAAAAGCCGACGTAGAAGGTCGGCTGATTCGCAAAACTAGAGGGGCCCGATTATGCAGAGCCAATCCAATTCAAGCAATACCCCCCAAAGTGTCGCGACACGTTTTTCGAATTCTGAAAACGTGTCGCGTACCACTATGTCCTCTCGCGAGATCGCAAATGTCACCGGCAAGCGCCACGACAATGTAAAGCGCGACATCCTCGCCATGCTGAAAGAGCTGAAAATCGATGCCCTCAAGTTTGAGGATATCTATCTGGACGGCCGCAACCGAAAGCAGGTCCAGTACCTACTTGACCGCGAGCACACCGATTGCTTGCTGACTGGCTACAGCGCGCCGATGCGGATGAAAGTAATCCGCCGTTGGCGAGAGCTGGAGCAACAAGAAGGCGCGCGTCTGGCCGTGATCGCCAATGGAACGAAGGTAGTCGGCGAACTGGCGATCCTTGAGTGCTTCACGCGGCTGCTTAAGCCTGCACCGTCCAGTCAGGTGCTGATGCTCGCGCAGATCGCGAAGAACAATGGCTTGGAGTCGAGCTTCCTTCCCGGCTACGCGATCGATGCGGCGCCTGACACCACTGGCGGATCTTCGATGCCAACCAAGGCCGTTACCGCCCTGATCAAAAAACACGCCATTAGCAGCACAGCGCCAGCCTTCAACCGCGCCCTTGCTGCCCATGGCTACCTCAAGACTCTGCAGCGACGTAACTCCAAAGGCGAAACAGTCGACTTCTGGTCCGTCACTGAAAAGGGCCTCAAGTACGGCAAGAACCTCACCAGCCCTCAATGCCCGCGCGAGACACAGCCTCACTGGTACGTGGATCGCTTCCTTGAACTGGCCAAACTGGTCGGGAAGGCCTGATATGCAATTCACCGTCACGATCAATCAGGTGAAGGCGTTGGAGTGGGGGCTGAATTCTCAGCAGGCCCTGCTGTTTGCCTTCGTCTACGGCTGCCCGAGCTGGACCAAGCCAATCAAGACTGACGACGGGATCTTCTTCGCGCTGAGCAAGGCCAAGATCATCGAGGAGCTGCCGCTGCTCACTGACAAGCCAGACACTGCCTACCGCATGCTGAAGGCCCTGGAAGAGGCGGGTTTGATTGAGCTTCGCCCTGAAGCATTCCGACTCACCGAAAAAGGCTGTGAGTGGAACCCGAACCGTATGGGTCACATCACCGCCTACCAACCGCCAGTCCTCCCGTCTCGGCGTAGGACGAAAAAGAAACCAATCCCTTCTGGCTTGCGTGCACAGGTTTTCGCCCGCGACGGTCACGCGTGCTTGCGCTGCGGCTGCTCGGTGCTGATGCGCTTGAGGGCCGATCACGTCGTACCTGAAAGCCAAGGTGGAGAGGCTTCTTTGGGCAACCTCCAGACCCTTTGCATGTCCTGCAATAGCTGGAAGGGCGTGCGGACGATTGATTTCCGCGCGTTCGCCGGAGGTGCAGCATGAGCATGGGCCTTATGGTTGCCGCAATGAAGATTCGCGTTGGTAATCCGCTGCGCAAGCTGGTGCTGATCAAGTTGGCCGACAACGCCAGCGACGTAGGCGAGTGCTGGCCCTCCTATCAGCACATTGCCGACCAGTGCGAGATCAGCAAGCGTTCTGTCATGAACCACATCACCGCTCTGTGTGAGGCGGGACTGTTGCGCAAGGAGATTCGGAAGGGTGGGCCAAAGGGGAATTCGTCGAACGTTTACTTCCTCACCCTCGACGGTGGTGGTGCACCTCCTGCACCAGGGGTGGTGCAGAAGATTCACCCGGGTAGTGCAGCAGGTTCACCCCCTAGTGAATCTCCTGCACCAGGGGGTAGTGCAGGAGCTGCACCCAGAATCAGTAACTCTCTTGAATCAGTCATGGAACCGGTCATTGAACCAATTGCACCCCCGGCTCACGCCGAGGTTGTGCCGGCTCTGTCCCGCGGCTTGGTGCTGGTGGTTGATCGCACCGATACGCCACGGGTTGAGATTCCCGCTGACATGCCGGGCCCGAAAGACCAGTCCTGCAAAACTTTCAAGGTCTGGGCGAATTACGCCATGGCCTACCGCAAGCGCTACAGCACTTGGCCGGTTTGGAACGCCAAGGTCGGGGGCCAACTCGGCCAACTGGTCGATCGCCTCGGCGCCGATGTTGCTCACCACGTCGCTGCCCACTTTCTGAAAACCAGCGATGCCGCCGTCCTGCGCAAGTGCCACAGCCTCAACGAGCTGCTGGCCAACGCCGAGAGCTACCACACCCAGTGGGTGACAGGTCAGCGCATCAACGGGACAACCGCACGCCAGATGGAACGCACCGAGGCGAACGTATCCGCCGCCGAACAGGCCGCGCAAATGGTCTTGGCCAAGCGCCAAGCGGGAGAGCGCAATGAGTACCTTTGAAATGAACGATCAGCAGGTTGCCGGGCTTGCTGCAGCGATCTGCGCCACCGCCGAGGCCATGGGTCAGGAAATGAACCCAGGTACCGCGGCGATCATGGCCGAAGATCTCTGTGCTTACCCGGTGCAGGTGGTGAAGGCCGCGCTGAAGGCTTGCCGCTTCGAAGTGAAAGGCAAATTGGCCATGGCTGACATCCTCCAGCGAGTTCAGGTTGCAGATGGTCGCCCGGGTAAGGACGAAGCTTGGGCAATCGCCATGACTACGAACGACGAGTTCGAAACCGTGGTGCTGACCGATGAAATCCAGCTCGCGCTGGCTGCCGCGAAACCTGTCCTCGACGCCGGGGACAAGGTCGGTGCGCGCATGGCGTTCAACAGCGCTTATGAGCGCTTGGTGGGACAGGCTCGGGAGGACAACAAAAACGTCAATTGGCACGTTTCAGTCGGATTCGATGCCAACCGCCGCACCCAGGCGATCACCAAGGCTGTGCAGATGCAACGGATCCCACATGAGCGCGGGCAGTTGTACTTGGCTGACTTGAGTGTCGCGCCGGTCACTGAAGACGGTCGTGCCGTCGTTGCGCTGCTCACCGGTGAGGTTGCGCGGCCTTCGCCAAAACTGCGCGAGAAGCTCGCCGCGGTAAAGGATTCGATGCTCGCCATGCGCCAAGCATCGGCCGAGGAAAAAACAGAACTGCGAATTCTGGCAGCCAATGAGCTGGCGGATCGCCGGGCGCTGCTGATTCAGCAGGCCGAACAATTAGAAGCAAGGAGTGCGGCTCAATGACCATCGACAAACAAAAACTCCAGAAGCTGCTGTGGGCCGAAGCCGCGTCCTACCGTGCCGACTGCGCAGACTGGAAGCGCAACACCGAGGCGCTGCAGGAATTCCTCGGGGAGAAGACCGTGGAGGAGGTGGCGCTGGAGCTGCTGGCCGAGAACGAACGCTTGCAGTCTGCTGCCAGGACGCTGGGCAACCTCCGCTACACGGACAACGGCGCAGAGCTCTGGAAGCCGCCGCTTGGCGAGAAGCCCGACTTCAGCCTGGTTGACCAACTCAAGGCCGAGAACGAGGCACTGAACTCCGCTATCGACGATCTTGAGCGCAGCCGGGTTTCCAGCTTTGAGGAATACGACCTCACCCGAATCAAAGGGCGCGCCGGAGCGGAGAAGGTCTTCGAAATCACCATCGAAACCGAGTGCGGTTGTGACATCACAGAAGGTGAATACACCGTTCGGGTTACTCATCTGCTGGGCAATTGGATGGGCGACGATGATTTCAGCCTCATCGAGGAGGCCGTTGCCGAGGTCATCGGCGAACTGAAATTACCCGAGGAAGGGCACACGGCCTTCATCGCTTACGAATCTGGTGAGCGGCAGGACGTGTTCTGGACCAAGTGGTTCGAGATCGCGACTGTTGAATCGGTTTTGGCGGAGGTTGCGCAGCTATGACCGACAAAATCAGCGTCAACTGTCAGGCCAAGCTCTCCGAGACCATCACGAAGCTTAGCGCCATGTACCGCGACAAGAAGTTCGTCGTCGTATCGCTACGCCCGGGAAAGGACCGCACGCTCGACCAAAACCGGCTGTGGTTCGCGATGTACAAGCGCATCGCAGAGATGACCCAGATCGGCGACGAGGCCGACGCTCGCCGGTACTGCAAGTTGCACGTCGGCGTGCAGATCCTGCTGAACGAGGACGCCGGTTTTCAGGCTGAGTGGTACCGCGTCATGCGCCACCTCCCGTACGAGACGAAGCTGGCCATGATGGGCGGCTGCAAACTCTTCGGCCCGGACGGGTTCCCGGTGACCAGCCTGTTCAATCGCGCTCAGGGCGTGGCGTACACCGACCGCATCGTCGCGCGGTTCGCACAGCAGGGCGTGTACTTCGATGATCTGCTGAGCCAGGAGGCTGCATGACGATTGAAAGGAAGCAGCCGCGCCCGAAAAAGTGCTCAGTCAAAACCTGCAGGGCCTCATTCGTCCCGAAGGTGAGCTTTCAGTCTTGGTGCTCGCCGGACTGCGCCGTTGTCATCGCGCGGGACAAGCGGGAGAAGAAGCGCAAGTCGCTGGCGAGCATCGAGCGCCGAGAGATCAAGGTACGCAAGGAGAAGCTGAAGAGCAGGGCGGATCACCTGCGCGAAGCCCAGGCGACATTCAACGAGTGGGTTCGCCTGCGTGACGCCGATCGCCCTTGTATCAGTTGCGGTCGGCACCACGAAGGCCAATACCACGCAGGGCACTACCGATCCGTAGGAGCGAACCCTGAGTTGCGATTCGAGCCGCTCAATGTCTGGAAGCAGTGCGCGCCGTGCAACACGCATCTGTCCGGCAACCTGGTGAATTACCGGATTTCGCTCCTGCAGTTGATAGGGGCGGAACAAGTCGAGTGGCTTGAAGGGCCTCATGAACCCTGCAAGCACACCGTCGAAGAAATCAAAAATATCAAGGCCGAATATAGGGCGAAAACAAGGGAACTGAAGAGGACGGCAGCATGAAAATCCATTCCGCGCGCCAAGCTTGGCACGACTGCAACTACAACCCGGCCCCGGGCCAAACTTCTGATGCTGCTGAATTGGGTGTGGTGGTGCAGAGCACTGAGCGAGGCCCGACAGCGAATCCCGCGATGCACGCAACGCTAGCCGGTCATATTCAGTCGGCTATCGCACGGCTTCACTTTCAACTCCGGGCTTTCGGCAATGCCATGTATGCGGCTCAGCCGACAGATGATGATCGGGAGGAGGCCGAAGCTGCGGTTTTCAATCTTGCATGTTCGCGAGCAGCGCGCATGACCGCCAGCAAGCGGGAGCGGGCCGAGTACGTTGCCAAGGGCGTGTTTCGTCGTTACCGCTACATGCACCAAGGCGGACAATCGGCCAACGCAGATCCGCTGATAAAGCCGGAGTTGTTCCGAGCCTGGATGAAGGGGGAGTACGAAGTCGAGCTGCCGTCCGCAGCCTGGGGCCGTGATTGGGAGCCATTCGTGCAGCTTTGCTTCGATGCCTGTTACGACATCGACGCTCGGGCATTGAGTCCAATCGGCGGAGTGATTTACAAGATGAAAGAGGCCGCTTGACTTCCCGCACGGCTGAGGGCATGATTTCCCCATAGTTAGTATTTTGCCTACGGCAAGTTACTTAAAAACCGGCCGGCGAGCCGGTTTTTTTATGTCCGCCAGAAAGCAAAAAGCCCCGACATCTTCGGGGCTTTTTTATGCGCGGAAAAAAGAGAGGGCGACTCCAGAGGGTGCGCTAACACCCAAAAGAGACGCCAGATCGCAGATAGAGCCTGCAAGCCAGCCAAGGCCCCCACTGCTCGCGCGAGCGGGACGGAGCCTAGCAGAAAATCAAACGGACTTGCAGATGTTGAAAGAATGCAGATGTGGAAAATGCAACAGACTTCTCGCCCGCGTGGGTGAGTTTACCGAGCTCCAGATCAAATGTTCCCGATGCGGGACGTTGAATCATGAGAAGGCCGCGAGCCTCGAGCGATCGCCTTTGAGCGACATGAAAGCGGAATCCTCCGCGACAAATCATTCGACTCTATAGGTACAAAAATGAAATCAATCAAAAACGGTTTTGCTCCGGTCGCATTGGCTGCTGCTTTGCTCGCATCGGGTGGCGCCGCCTACGGCGCAGAGCTGGTAGTAAACGGCAGCTTTGAATCCCCTGGCTGCAGCAACGACTGCATCCTCAATACTCCTGCCCAGGCCGACTTCATCACTGGCTGGACGACCTTTCTGTCTGGCGTTGAATACATTAACGTCGGTGCTGCGATCGGTAACTCCGCGGCCGCTGATGGTTCGATGAGCGTTGACCTCGCCAACTACACCTATCTGAATGGCGGCGGCATTCAACAGAACATCAACACTGTTGTTGGCGCCCGTTACCGTTTGACCTTCAGCGCCGGTAACTCCACGTATGTGAATCGCAGTGGCAATGGCATCATCAACGTCAAGGTTGCCGGGCAAACGACCAGCTTCGACACCCCTGTCGCAACCAGTAATGCAACTGTCTGGGAAACCAAGACCTACGACTTCACTGCAACCACGCCTCAAACCACTCTGAGCTTTTGGAACGATCAAAATCCAAATGCTCACTTTGCCTTTATCGACAAGGTCAGTGTCGCTCCGCTCTAAGGGCTAGCCGACTCAGTAAGGACGTTTTGTTAAACGGGTTTGGCTGGTCGAAAGACCCAGTCTGCCTTTCGCCTTGGAAGAAAGCCTCGAGCTTCAAACCTATCGCCTTTGAGCGACATGAAAGCGGAATTTTCCGCGAACAATCATTCGACTCAAAAGGTATAAAAAATGGAACCAGTAACTCTAGGTGCAAAGTTCTTCAACAGTGACGCAATTGGAGTAACCGAGCTCATTAAGCCTGAAGATAACGTTGCAGGTGTCGTAATCCGCACGTGCACGGCGACGGGTTCGTTCAATGCCGCGCTCATCACCGGCACTACGAAGCCTAAGGATGCAAGTGACTATCGCACAAAGCCTGCGTTGCTTACTCTGGGCGGTAACACCATTCAACTTCCTTATCCGGTTCTTCTTCCGGCCGGCTTTGGGTTGTGGTGTACGTCGATGAACGGCAACATCCGTGTGAGCTTGACCTACGACCTGTTGTCTTAAAAGGATGGGCCGCTAACGCGGCCCTTTCCTAACCAAATTTCAAGCCTCAGCACTCGCTGGGGCTTTTTCGTTTTCGGCTCCCCACACCCATTGCCCCGAGCTGGGAGTGCAGCGGACGCCGGATTTATCAATCTCCCCAAGGGGGAGGCAACCCGGATGCCAAACATGCCTGACAAGCCAGACACATGGGCCAAGATCTGGCTGGCGTTGAGCAATCCGCTCTGGCAGGGCGTGATCATGTCCATCACCGTATCGTTGCTTCGAGTCATGTACGACGCGAAGGAAACCAGTAAGCGCAGGATTGTGTTCGAGGCGCTGATCTGTGGATCGCTGAGCTTGGTCGCGTCGAGCCTTATTGAGTGGATGGCCTGGCCTTCCAGTTTGTCCGTCGCTGCCGGTGGCACGATCGGATTCCTCGGCGTGACAGCCATTCGAGAGCTGGTGACCCGCTTCCTCGGCCGCAAGGCGGATGCCGCATGAAGGCTTTCGCTGCTGCAATCATCATCGCCCTGGTCGGCCTTCTCCTCATCGGGATTCAGCAGTCGCGCGTCGTCGCTCTACGCGGGGAGGTGGCATTCGAGGCCAGCGAGAAGAAGAAGGCGGTTGACGCCAACCTCGAAAGCCAAGCCACGATCACCACGCTGCGCGCCGAAGCCCAGCGCAACGCCGACTACCAGAAAGACCTGAACAAGCGGTTACAGGCCAGCCAAGCCAAAGCCAGAAGGGCGGAGAAGAACTTTGAAGAACTCAAGCGCAACAGCAAGCCTGTTCGTGATTGGGCTGCTCAGCCTCTGCCTGACGGCCTGCGCGGTAAAGCCGGCAGTGGTAACAAGGACGGCGGCAGTAAGAGTCGAGCCCCCTGAGCTGGTGCCTTGTGAGCGAGTAGCTGATGAAGACCTCGCCGACAACGGCCAACTGTGGGAATTGAAGAACCAAGCCATCAACCTGCTCGACACCTGTGCAGATCAGGTTGACGCGCAGATCAAGCGCAGTCAGAGCAAGTAGGTCGTGACACGTTTCGCGATAGAGCAAATTGTGTCGCGACACTGGAGAAAGCCATGACCGCAGACATCCATGACATCGCTGACCAGCGACCACACCTGACGGTAACGGCTGAAGACGGTGTGCATGTACTGCCCTGTGACCTGGTGCGCTCAGTGATCGCCGCTGAAGAGCCATCGGCCATCCTGACCGAGCCTGTTCTGCGCCGGATCATTGAGGAGTGGTTTCAGAGGATCGCGTAATGACTGCAAAGCTCGTTGAGTTCAAGCGTGAGGGTTGGCGCGACGCCGCGAAAACCCTGCGCAAGATCGCAGATGACCTCGATGCTGGTGTCCATCCGGAATGCACTGTAGGCGCCTTGACCCTGATCGGCCCGAAAGGGCAGGTGACTGTGTTCGGGCTCGGCCCTAAGTGCGACGACCTGCAATGCCTGGGTGCCATGCGCCTGGGTGAGCAGAAGCTGATTGATGTGCTGCTTAATCAGGAGAGCTGACCGTCATTGTATTTGCGCAGACTGCCCCCATGATTAGCTCTCAACAATCAAGGAGCAAGGCAATGAGTGATTTTGCAGTGGGCAATACAGTTCGGTTGAAATGCGGCGGCCCTCTGATGAGTGTCGGCGCTGTTACCGGATCAGCTGGGGATGAGGATGGAGTTTTAGTCAAATGTGACTGGACTGATAAAACTGATAAGCCCCAATCGGTTATCTATCGCCAAGAGCAAATTGAATTGGATGATGGTTCGGTTGGAGGATTTTTCGCTGGCTGACGGATGTATGTAAATGACAATCAAGCAACCCGACTGGGAGGCAATCGAACGAGCCTACCGGGCCGGGTTGCTTTCCCTGCGTGCCATCGCTGATAAGTACGACACCAACGAAGGCACGATACGCAGCAGAGCAAAGAAACATGGCTGGTTGCGTGACCTCACTGAGCAGGTGCGCACAGCAACGAAAGGAAAGCTTTCACGCGAAGTTTCACGCAGTGACGTCACGCAGCGTGATGTGCGTGAAGATGCGCAAATCGTTGAGGAGGCCGCTACAGAGGCGGCGTCCGTTGTGCTGGCCCACCGCGTGGATCTTGCGCAGTGGCGCTCCATCTCGAACAAGCTGCGTGATGCGCTGCAAGACATTGAAGTGACCGAAGACAACATCGGCGACTTCTCCCGCTCACTCAACGCAGGTGTCGACGCTCAGCTGAAAGTGATCAAGGGCGAGCGCCAAGCCTACAACCTCGACACGGAAGAGGGCGACAAGACAGTCGACACCCTGGCCGCGATGATGGACGAACTATCGAAGGACGCCTGACATGAAGCCCGAGCACATGAAGCTGCTCCGGGATAAGCGTTGGCGGTTGAACAATCTCTACTTCATCACTGATAAGCAGGGCAAGAAAGTCCGCTTCCGGATGACGGACGAGCAGATTGAATACTTCGATGGGATGCATACCCGTAACATCATCCTGAAGGCTCGGCAGCTCGGCTTCACCACTGAGTGCTGCATCATCCAGCTGGACGCGGCGCTGTTTGAGTCGGCCAAGTGCGCACTGATCGCCCACACCCTGAACGACGCCAAGCGCCTGTTCCGGGAGAAGGTCAAATATGCCTACGACAACCTGCCTAAAGAGATACGCGCCGCCAATCCTGCTTCTAACGATGCTGCTGGTGAGCTTGTGTTCAGTAAAGGCGGATCGCTCTACGTGTCCACGTCCTTCCGGGGCGGGACTCTACGGTATCTGCACGTATCCGAGTTCGGGAAGATCTGCGCCAAGTTTCCCCACAAGGCCAGAGAGATCGTCACCGGCGCCTTCGAGGCCGTCGCCACCGATTGCTTCGTCACGATTGAATCGACGGCAGAGGGCCGGGCGGGCTACTTCTTCGACTACTCACAGAGTGCCGAGAAGCAGCTGCTGTCCGGCACGCCCTTGGGCAAGCTGGACTGGAAGTTCTTCTTCTTTAGCTGGTGGAAGAACAAGGCCTACTGGCTCGACCCAGCCGAAGCGATCATCCCGCAGCGCCTGACCGACTACTTCAACGAGTTGTTTGCCAAGCACGGTGTCGACACCAACCCGGGCCAGCGCGCCTGGTACGCCGCCAAGGAGAAGACCCTCGGCGACGACATGAAGCGGGAATACCCGTCGATCCCTGCCGAAGCCTTCCAGCAGTCGATCGAGGGCGCTTACTACGCCAAGCAGTTCACCAAGCTGTATGCCGCTCAACGGATCGGCACGCTGCCAGACAACAGTCATCTGCCGGTCCACACGATTTGGGATATCGGCGTCGGCGACTCCACGGCCATCTGGTTCGTTCGGATCGTCGGCGAGGAATATCACGTCATCGACTTTTACGAGAACAGCGGCGAAGGCCTTCGGCATTACATGAAGGTGCTCAAGGATCGCAAATACACGTACGGCGATCATTGGGGCCCCCACGACATCGATAACCGCGAATTCGGCAGCGACGGCAAGACCCGCCGCGAACTGGCCCGTGAGGGTTACGAGATCGACGGGCAAAAATACAGCCTCAAGTTCAGCGTTGTTCCGAAGCTCGGTATCGACGAAGGCATTGAACAGGTTCGGGAGATACTTTCGGCCTGTGCCTTCGATGAGTCCAGATGCGAACTGGGTATTTCCTGCCTGGAGAACTACCGAAAGGAGTGGGACGACAAGCGGGGCTGCTGGAAAGACAAACCACTTCACGACTGGTCATCGCACGGCGCGGACGCCTTCCGCTACTTCGCTGTCTCGATGGGCCGACGCAAACGCACAGGCGGAACACGCCGAATTGGAGGCTTGGCCTGATGCCAGTGCAATCGACAAACCCCGACTACGACGCGCACATCGCCGAGTGGGAGATGATGGATGACGCGCTCGAGGGTGAGTGTGCAGTGAAGCGCAACGAGCGCAACCTGCCCAAGCCTAGCGGCATGGTTGAAGCTGAGAAGCTCGACGGTACCGGCAACAAATATCTCTACGAGAACTACACGAACCGGGCTCAGTACGAACACTGGGTGCGTGACTCGCTGCGTTCGATGATGGGCCTAGTCTCGCGACTGATTCCGGAGATCGAACTGCCCGCCGGCCTGAAGGGGCTGGAGGACAACGCCACAGCGGACGGCTTCGGTCTGAAGCAGCTGTTCTTCCGAATGGTGCGCCAAGCTATCTCGCACGGTCGGGTGCCACTGGTGGTGAACATCGATGATCGCGGCGAGCCGTATTTTTCGACCTATGCCACGCGTAACGCGATCAACTGGGACACCGCTGATCAGGGCGGCCGGCAGGATCTAGTCCTTTCGGTGTTCCGCGAGTTTCGTAAGAAGGGCGGCGATCGCTACAGCCACGACTGCGACACGGTTTTCCGTGAGTTCTTTATGAATGACCGTGTCTGCTATACGTCCGTACGGAATGAAGGTGGCGAGTTGGTAGAGGATGAGAAGCCGCTGGGCACCACCGGCACTGACAACCGCTTGGTGAAAGGTCTAGCGTACCTGCCGGTGATCTATTGCGGCTCTACCGACAACTCGCCAGACGTCGACGAGGTGCCACTGTTGACCATGGCACGGGCCGCTTTGAAGTCGTACCAGCTGAGCGCTGACTACTTCACTGCACTGCACCAAACCAGCCATCCGCAGCCTTGGGTGTCCGGCCTCGATGACTCTGTAGAGCTCAGCGTTACCGGGCCATCCGCTGCATGGGATCTTGGCCCGAATGGCGAATGCGGTTACCTGGAGTTCCAGGGCGCCGGTATTGAAGCAGTCCGCAAGGCCATGGATGACCAGAAAAACGCCGCGCTTGAAGCCGGCGCCAAGGTCATGGACGTGGGCGGCACGGAGTCGGGCGAGGCCCGCAAGACCCGCCAAAACGATCAGCATGCCACGCTACACAGCATTGTCGTCACGGTGGCAGAAGCGGTGGAGCAGGGGCTGCGGTACGCAGCTGAGTGGAAGGGCTACGACCCCAAGCAGGTGAAGTTCAAGGTAAGTCCTGAGTTCGTGACCCCGGTGGTCGACGCCCAAGTGCTCGCCGAGCTGCTGAAAGGTGTGATGGCTGGCACTATAAGCGCCGACACCTACTGGCAGTACCTCACCACCGGCAAGTTGCCGGACCGCCCATATGAAGATGAAGCCGACCTGATCAGCGATGAGCGCGAGTCGGCCGGCATCAACCTGGACAAAGACGATGCCATCGACAAACCTGGCGCAGGCGGACAGCCAACTGCTGGAGCAGGCGACCCGTCACTCGGTAATGCTGGAGCGGCTTAAGGCTGGCGAGGTCAAAAAGTTCGAGAGGTACCTGCGCCAGATCGACAAGCTGGTGCGCGAGCAATTGACCCGCAAGGAGCTGACCACCTACAGTCGGGACCGCCTTGAGCAGTTCCTGGCCCGAGTGGACGGCAAGCTGCTGGAGATATACAAGGCCTACGGCGACCTGGTGCAGGCCGATCTGGTCGACATCGCGCTGTATGAGTCGAGCTTTGAGGCCAAAAGCCTGAGCAATGCGCTCTCAATTGACGCAGTTGTGCCGACCAACACGGTGATCCGAGCGGCGGTGTTCTCCTATCCGCTGCAGGTGAAGGGCATCGACGGCGGAAAGCTGCTGAAGAGCTTCGTCAGCGGCTGGACGCGCACGGAGACGATGCGCGTGACGAACACCATCAGGCTCGGCTTCGGCCAAGGCCAGTCCAATGCCCAGATCATCCAAGCGATTCGCGGCACCGCGGCGCAGAACTTCACGGACGGCATTCTGGCGGTGAGCAATCGCAACGCCGCCTCTGTGGTGCAGACTGCAATCCAGCATGTGGCCACCACGGCCCGGATGGAAACGCTGAAGGCCAATAGTGACGTGGTGCTGGGCTACCGCTGGGTGTCGACACTCGATCGCAAGACCTCACAGCAGTGCAAGGGGTTGGATGGCATGCGCTTCGATTTGGGCAAAGGTCCGCTGCCGCCGGCGCACATCAACTGCCGGTCAACCACGGTTCCGATCACCAGGCTTTCGGAGATGTTCGCCAAGGACGCCACGCGCGCTTCGGTGGGCGATAACGGCGGGGCCCAGGTCGACGCCGGCCTGAATTATTACGAGTGGCTGGCAACTCAGCCGGCGAGCTTCCAGGATCATGCCCTCGGGCCGGTGCGGGCCAAGTTGTTCCGCGATGGAGGGCTGACGCCGGAGAAGTTCGCCAAGCTGCAGCTCGACAAATCGTTTAAGCCGCTGACGCTTGCACAACTGAAGGATGCAGAGCCCGACATGTTCACCCGAGCAGGCGTTACACTCGGCGCTCCACCGGGTTGAGAAAGCCGATGCAGATCATCGTTGAAGACGGAAAAGGCAGGCCGGACGCCAATAGCTTCGTGCCGCTGGAGAAGCTGACCTTTTACCGAGACTACTACGGGTTCCGGATACCTGAAGCAGAGGCTGAGCAGGTCGAACTGCTGCTGCGCGCTGCGGCCGACATCAATGGTCGTCAGTGGAAAGGGCACAAGGCCAAGCCTGAACAGGCAATGGCTTGGCCTCGGCGTGACTGCAAGATCGAGTACCAGACGCTGTCCGAGACTTTCGTGCCCTTTGAAATTGAATGGGGTCAAGTACGGGTGGCTGTTGAGTTGTATGCCGACGAGCAGGGCTTCCGGATCGAAGAGCCGACGCATTGCACAGAGCCAAACGGGCGACGAACTCGGCTCAATCGCGATACACCGGGTATTCGCATGCGACCGCCGCCATATGCTCCAAGCAGGACGCAGCTCGCTGATTACCTTAAAATGCGCGGCTTGCACTTGGTGGCTAAGGAATAGCTGATGTTCAAATTGCTACGTTGGACGTTTTGGTTCGTGGCTTTATCGGCCGTAATTGGTTTGGCCTTTTTGCTGGGACTCTCATTTGGCCTGGGAAATAATCACCACGAGTTCATTGCCGAGACCGTTCCAGTCCTCTCCATGCTTGGCGGATGGGTATCCGGACTTGGAGCTCTAGCGGCGGTCTTCACAACATTGTGGTTGGCAGACAAGCAGCGTAGGGAAGATGTTGAAAGCCTCCGAATATCTGTTCGTTCGGCCATAGCAGACACGGGAGAAGGTGGGTGGTTTATCGCGATTGGTATTACGTCGGATGGCAAGCGCCCGGTGAGGGTCACAAGTCTGTCCGTGCAGTCGCCGCACGCGAAAAGCTATCTTCATGTAAGTCAATTTTGGTGGGGCAGTGATTCTCTGCCGGCCCCGATGACTTACGGTGACAGTATTTCCCTACACCTCCCGCCCGGCTTTGATCGACAGATAAATGAGTACGTCAGTAGGCATTGCCGGGGTAATACGGCTGGCTTGAAATTTGTTGTCAGCACCACTCTCCACGATTTCCCAGGATCGATACACCGAAACCTGCTCACGTTGAGCGACTGAATAAAGTCTCAGATTCACACAAACCTCGGCCATGCCGGGGTTTTTTTATGCCTGCAAAGCGGGCCGACCAAACCCAAGGGGTGCACCAAGTGGCAGACGAAAACCAGATTGATCTTGAAGACCCGGCAGTTCAGACCGCCATTGCCGCAGCGGTTGAGGCTGCGACCTTGGGCCTCAAGAACAAAAACACCGAGCTGCTTGGCTCGCTCCGGACTACCAAAACCGAACTGGACGGCTTTAAGTCGCAGTTCGAAGGTTTGGACATCGCCGCCGTGAAAGGGCTGCTGACCAAAGTCGGCCAGGACGAAGAAACCAAGCTGATTGCCGAAGGCAAGCTGGACGAGGTCATTACCCGCCGCACCGAGCGTCTGCGCACCGACTACGACACCAAGCTGGCAGCCGAGAAGGCTCGAGCGGACAAGGCTGAGCAATTCGCTGCCAAGTACAGCGACAAGGTGCTAGCCGATTCCATCCGCGCTGCTGCCATCAAGGCCGGCGCGCTCCCTGAGGCTGCCGAGGACATCATCCTGCGCGCCAGGGGCACCTTCAAACTCAGTGAAGACGGCGAGGCGATTGCCACCGACCGTGACGGCGAGGTCGTTTACGGGAAGGACGGGAAAACCCCGCTGTCGCCGCTCGAATGGGCGGAGTCGCTGCGTGAAACAGCAACACACCTGTGGCCAAGGGCTCAGGGTGCCGGTCCGACCGGCGATCAAGGTGGCAAGGCCACGAAAAAATGGGGCGAGTACACGGAAACCGAGCGCGCTGCGATCGCCCGTGACAACCCCGAGCTGTTCAAGAAAATCCAGGCCACCAAAGGAACCTAATTCATGGCAACTACCCAACTGACCGACATTTTCGTCGGTGACTACTATGCCTCGCTGGAGCCGGTAAATAGCCCGGAAAAAACCGCTGTCTACGAGTCGGGCATCGTAACTCGTTCGCCCGTTCTGGACGCCATCGCTTCCGGCAGCCAAGGCACCGCCGAGATCAGCTACTGGCAGGATCTCAACGCTGATGAAGCCCCGAACATCAGCAACGATGACCCGAACGACCAAGGCGAAGTCGGCAAGGTCGAGCAGGACAGCATGCGAGCCCGCGTCCTGTACCTCAACAAAGGCTACGGCGTAACCGATCTGACTGCTGAACTGGCCAATACCGAGCCTCAGCAGCAGATCCGCAACCGCTTCGGCACCTACTGGACTCGCCAATGGCAGCGCTACACCCTGGGCGCCGCTCGCGGCATCATCGCCTCGAACATCGCCAATAACGGCGGTGACATGGTTATCGACGCGGGCGCGACCATCAACGCCAATGCCTTTCAGGATGCCGCGTTTACCGCCGGTGATGCTGCTGATCAGTTCGGCGCGATCGGCGTGCACTCGGTCGTGATGAATCAGATGGTCAAGCAAGACCTGATCGAGTACCTGCGTGACTCCGACGGCAAGATCATCCTGGCCACCTATCTGGGTAAACCGGTCTTCATGGATGACGGTCTGGTCTATGGCGCTGGCAAATACCTGTCCGTGTTCTTCGGCCAGGGTGCTTTCGGCTACGGCGAAGGTGCTCCGAAGGTGCCGGTCGAGCTGGAGCGTAAGCCGGGCGGCGGCAACGGCGGCGGTGCGGAAGTACTGTGGGAGCGGAAGACCTACATCCTCCAGCCTGCTGGTTTCAGTTGGAAGGGTTCTGAAGCCCAGAACGCCAGTCCGACCGCGACCCAATACGCCGCCGCAGCCAACTGGCAGCGCGTGTTCAGCCGCAAGCAGGTCCCATTTGCCGCCGTGATCAGCGGTACCACCACGCCGTAACTCGGCCCACACAACCTGGCGCCCGTATGGCGCCGGGATGCTTTTGAGGTGACTTATGAAAGTGATCTACACGGATAAGCCGGGCAAAGAGCGCGGCGTGTGCTATCGCCTGCTGAGCGAGTTCTTCGGTGTCATCGGCTCCGCTACCGAGGTGGTCGTTGATGGCGATGCCCCGGATATCGTCGATGCCTACCAAGCGGCTGGTATCAAGGTATCCGACGGCAATGAGCAGGAAGCTCCGGAAACCGACCCTCTGAAAATGAAGGTTCCCCAACTGAAAGAATGGCTGACCGAGAAGGGCATCGCCTTCGATCCGACCGCCAAGAAAGAAGACCTGCAGGCCTTGGTGCCGGCGGAATAAGGACAAGCACATGACTGACTTCATCACCGTCGCCGATGTTGACGCCCAGCTCGGTCCTGGCTGGGCCGGCACTGGTGATCCGGTCCTTGCCGTGACCATGGCCAATGCCTGGCTCACGACCAAGATTAAGCGGGCTGTTCCATATCCGGTTCCAGCCGAGATCAAAACAGCCGGCGCTCAGGTCGCCAAAGATGCGGCGGCGGGCAAGCTGTACACGTCCACGCAGAAGGAAGTGCAGAGCAAGACGGTATCGGCGCAGTCCGGAACGTCTGTAAGCAAGACCTACGTGGCGGGCTCTACTGATCAGTCGGCGGGCGTGAATTTCGCTCTGGCGCTGCTCGGTCCGTGGATCAAGCGCTCCGGCGTAATGATGCTCAAGAGGACCTGATCATGGGCATGCGCGAAGAGATCCAGACTGAAATGGCTGAGGCGTTCGATGATCCTGATGGCCTTGCCGACGCGGTGAAGCCAGTGACAGGTGTGCGCAAGGTTGTGGGCGATTATGACCCTGACCTGGGCGGTGCGCCCGAAGTCACCACCACCTACGGCGGTCGTGGGGTATTTGGCGCCTACCTTGTCAAAGAAATCGACGGCTCCTTGATCCAGACGACCGACAAGAAATTGCTGGTGCTGCAAAACGAACTATTCGTTTCGGAGGCGGGCGTGTCCACGGCGGTACCGGCTGCGCCGGCCATTGGCGATATCGTCAACGGACTGCGGGTGATTAACGTGTCTGCGGACCCTGCTGATGCAACGTGGACGGCGCAACTGAGGAAATGACATGGCGAATAAATACGCGAGTATGAACGGCAGCTTCGCCGAGAATATCCGCGATTTCGCCGAGCGCGCTCAAGCCGGAATCGACGCAACCATCCGCGAGATCGTGATCGAAATCGGCAGCAGCGTTATCCGCATGTCGCCGGTGGGAAATCCTGAAATCTGGGCCGCGAACGTTGCTCACCGCCAGACCAACACCCGCGCAGCCGACGACTACGACTTCAAGGTCGCAGTGCGCAACACGATCATCAACCTCGACGAATCGAACTTCACGAAGGCCGGCAAGCTCCGGCGGGGCGTTAAGTATGCCAAGCCTCTGACGAAGAGCGAGCGCGACCAGAATTTCAATGTGAATGGCCTGGTGGCAGGCAAGGATTACGTCGGCGGGCGGTTTCGCGGGAACTGGCAGCTCTCCATTGGCGCGCCGGCCGAGGGCACGCTTGATCGAGTGGATCCCGCAGGCAGCGTGACCTTGGCCAAATTGCGCCTGCAGGTCCAGGCGCTCACCGCGGGCGAGACGGCCTACATCGTGAATAACCTGCCATATGCGGTGCCTCTAGAGTACGGCCACTCCAAGCAGGCACCGGGCGGCATGGTGCGCGTCACCCTGGCCCGTTTTCAGCAGATCGTCGACGAAGCCACAAGGAACAACCGGGTATGAGCCACGCCATTATTGCCTCGATCTACGAGGCCAAGCTCATTGCATGGAGCAAGGCCCGGTCGGAGCCGATCAAGGTTGTGTTCGAAAACATCCAATACGACCCGGCCGACGGCGAAACCTATCTGCGGGCGTTCTTGCTGCCGGGTGATACCGCGAGCAGCACGCTCGCCGGCGACCACCGCGCGTTCATCGGCGTCTACCAGGTCAGCATTGTGGCGCCGGCCGGCACCGGCAAGGCGAAGACCAACCCGCTTGTGGCGGAGCTGACCGTGTTATTCCCGCTTTATGCGCGAGATACAAAGGCAGGCCTCACCGTAGTTACGATGTCGCCAGTCGATCCTGGACCGGGCATTCCTGATCCACCCACATATACCGTGCCGGTGTCGTTCGAGTATCAAGCTGACATCGCCACCTAAATACGCCCGTTGGGCAAACCCCGAAACCCGCCTCTGTGCGGGTTTTGTCATTTCTGAAAGAGGAAACACCCATGGCCGGCATCCAAATGCCCAACGGCGCCACCTTCGAGATTGCTGCCACTTACGGCCCGGCGATCCCATTTACTGCCTTGACCAACGCCAACCCAGCCGTCGCCACCGCAGCAGCGCATGGTTTGGCCGAAGGCGACGTTATTGCGGTCAGCTCTGGCTGGACCCGTCTCGAAGGGCGGGGCGTACGAGTCGGCGAGATCGAGAGCGGGACCTTCGCGCTGGAAAGCGTAAATACCGCCAACGTCCAGCAGTATCCGGCCGGATCGGGCATTGGCTCGGTACGAGAGGTGACTGGTTTCACTGAGATCTCGCAGATCACCGAGCTGAACTCCAGCGGTGGCGATCAGCAGTTTCTGACCTTTGGCTTCCTGGCCGACGATGATGATCGCCAGATGCCAACCACCAAAAATCCGATCACGCTGACCATCACCGTTGCCGATGATCCTTCCAAGCCCTACGTGGAAGTCTGCGAAGCTGCAGACGACGACAAGCAGGCGCGCTTGCTCCGACTCAACCTTCCTGGCGGCAGCAGCATCATCTACAACGGCTACGTGTCGATCACTTCGACTCCAACCATGTCCCGCAACAATCTGATGACCCGTGTCATCAGCATCGCGTTGACCGGTCGCCCAACTCGCTATGCGGCCACGGTGTAACCCATGGCCAAATTCAAGTTGATCCAGAAGCCGACCTTCAAAGCGTCGGTGATGATCCAGCGCGCCGGCTATAGCGCCGAAAAGGTGGAGTTCGAGTTCAAGTACCTGGACCGCACAGCGCTTGCGGACCTATATACCGCCTGGAATGAGCGACACGATGAATTGAGCAAGCAGGTCGGCGACATGGACCTCAAGGCGTTCACGGCTGCTCAAATCGATCTGCAGGTTGAGCAGCTCCTGGCGGTGGTAGTCGGCTGGGATATCGAAGAGAAGTTCACACCTGAAAACGTGCGCATCCTCGTTAACTCGATCAACTCGGCCCCCAAAGCTGTGCTGAACGCTTACGCGGAAGCTTTCAGTGAGGCTCGCCTGGGAAACTCCTAAGCGCCTCCCGCGCCTTGTACGAGCCGGGGCCATCGGATGCGGACCTGATGGCTTTCGGTTTGTCGCGTCAGGACATCCCCGACAAGGAAGTCGGTATCTGGCCTGACAACTGGAACGCCTTCAAGGTCTTCGAGGCTATGAGCACCCAGTGGCGCACAGGCGCGTGCGGCGCAACAGGCATGGACTACAGCGTTCTCTCCGGTGTGATTCGGATGTGTGGCGTACCGATTAGCCAGCGACAAACCATTTTCAGCGACTTCCGGCGAATGGAGGCTGAAGCCCTGCAGGTGATGGCGGAACAGAGAGAAAACAAATGAGCACCAATTTCGCTTCCCTGGGTATTGCGGTCGAGTCGTCGCAGGCCGCAAAGGCTGCTGATGATCTGGATAAGCTGGTCGATTCTGCTGAAGGCGCCCAGAAGGCCATTGATGACCTAGGCAAAACAGGCGAAGGCCTGGCCAACACCGGTAAGAGGGTTTCCCAGGCAGAAGCGGACATTGCGCAAGGCATCGACAAATCTACGGCGGCAAGGGATCGTCAAGCCGGGGCAAGTCGCAAAGCAACTGACAGCGCAGTAGCGGAAATCTCCGTCATCAGTCAGCTCGACAAGGCGATGACGGGCAATATCTCGAGCATGGAGTCGCTGGTTCTGGCTGAGGGATTGCTTGAGCGCGCCCGCAAGGGCGGCTTGGTCACCATCGAGGAGCAGGCGAAGTACCAGGATCAACTGGGGAAGGCCTACGACAAGATTGAAAAGGCGGAAGCCAAAGAGCTGGCCCAGAAGCAAAAGCTGATTGAGGCTGAGAATCGCCAAATTGATGCACTGAAGCGCGCAGTTAACGGGATTGACCCGGTGACTGCCAAGCTGGCCAAGCTAGAGGCTCAAGAAAAGGCGCTCAACGATCTACATAAAGCTGGCCAAATCGATGCTGAGCGTTACAACGAAGCCTTGGCCAAGATCGGGAAAGACCGGGCTGGTTTGACTGAAGCCGCTGGCGCGTTCGACAAGCTGAAGCTTGGCACCCGGCAAGCACAAGAAAACGTCATGCAACTCGCCAACGCCATTCAGGCTGGTGATTTGGGAAGCGGCGCGCGCGCGATCGCTCAGCTGGGCGCTGGCGCCGGTGAATCCGCGAAAAGCCTCGCAGGGATGCTGATCCCGGCTGGCCTTTTGGTCGCCGTCGTGGGAAGTCTGGGGTACGCCTACTTCGATGCAATGAAGCAGGCGCGCGAGTTTAATGCCGCTATCAATGGCGGTACGAATGGTGCGGGGCAGACCATCTCCAGTCTGAAGGACATGGCCGACGGCGCTGGGCGCGTCACGGGAAACCTGTCCGGCGCGCGTGAGGCGGTCGTTTCGCTTGCATCCGGGGCAGCTACCAGCGGCACGCAGATGCGAAATCTGGCTGAAGCCGCAGCGGCCGTGAGTGAAGTAACCGGCCAGGGCGCCGCCGAACTCGCAAAGTCTTTCGCCACCGCTGGCGACACGGCAACAGAAGCCGCAGGCAAGATCAGCAGTCAGTATGGGTTGCTGACTCTTGAGCAGTACCAGGTTATCAAAGCACTTGATGATCAGGGCGAGAGCCAGCGTGCGCTTGATGTTCTCAGCGAAGATGTAAATCAGGCCGCGCTTAAGCGATTGGAAGCCTATCGCGCGTCCCTATCAGATGTTGAACGCGACTGGGACAAAATCAAATCAGCCATCAAAGGCGCGTACGCCGAGGTCCGTTCTGAAATATTCCCGGACTTGGCCAAGCAGATCGAGATCACTCAGCGCATTCTGGATACCCGCAAGGGTGGCGGAGTAGCGGGCGCAATCTCCAACGGTCTCAGCTCTCTGAACACGGCACTGGGCCTGGGCACTGGCGTGCATGACGACTCAACCGAAGCTTTGGAGAAAAAGCTCGCCGGCCTCAAAGCCAGAATGTCGGCAAGCACCGATTTGGCAATCGCCACCGGTGAGAACACAGATGCCAATCAGAAGGCTATCGAAGTTCAGAAAGCGCTCGATGCGCAGCTTGATGACGTTAATCCGCTAAATAAGCGCAAGGCCGCGCTGGATAAGCTCAACCAGCAGTTCAAAACCCTGTACGAGAATGCGGAGAAAACAGGACAGAAGTCGCCCCTGCTTGATGGCGTATTTTACGACGGCAGCAAGTTTTCTGGCGGCGCCTATGACACGCTGAAGAAAGGGCTTGAAGATAAAAACAAAGATTCGAAAACGGCAGGTTCGCAGGTCGACCTGACCGGCTTCAACAATGCCAAGAACAACCTGGCGGCCATCAGCGAAGAGTACAAAAACGCCCAAAAGGAACTGGACGCAGCGCAGAAGGCTGGACTCGTTTCTCAAGCCGACTATGCCCTGAAACGCGAAGCGCAGATCGGCAACGAGCGCGACGAGGTGACCGCAGCCTACGAGGCGGAGATCTCCGCGCTGGAAGCCGCGAAGGCGAAGAAGACCACTTCTGCCGCGCAAAGCATCCAGCTCGATCAGAAGATTGCCGACGCGCGCGCGGGAATGGTCAAAGCGCAGAAGGACGCGGAAAGCCAACTCGATGTCTTGGCCACAAATGAGACTGGCCGTCTCGCCCGACAAGAGCGTTCAATCACCGCCTACGTTCAGGCCTTAGCTCAGCAACAGCGAGCGCTGGAACTGGCAGGGCAGCGCGCCGTTCTCGGCGTCGGTCAGGGCGATCGCCAGAACGCGCTCAACAGTGAGTTGAACAGCCAGCAGGATCGGTTCGCACAGCAGTCGCTGGAACTGGCAAATCAGAAGTCCGACCCGTCGCGGAATATGTCGGAGGAGGAGTTCGCCCGAAAATCGCAGGCTCTCGCCGATGCGAACAAGGCCGCAACCGATCAGATCCGGCAGAACTACGCCGATGTCGAGAAAGCTCAAGGGGACTGGACCAAGGGCGCAACGTCGGCCTGGGCCAACTACTTGGATTCGGCGAGCAACATTGCCGGACAGACAAAGACCCTGTTCGGCAATGCCTTCAGTTCGATGGAAGACGCGGTCGTCAACTTCGCCATGACAGGGAAGCTGTCGTTTGCTGACTTCACCAAATCGATTTTGGCGGACATGGCGCGGATCGCGACTCGGCAGGCCAGTTCTGCGTTGCTGAGCAGCCTCGTCGGTGCTGCCACCAGTTACTTCACTGGCGGAGGCGGCGGTAACGGGCTCGCGGCTGGATCTGCCGGTGCAACGTCTTCGAATCTCGGCGCGTCCTCGGCAGGTTACTCCAGCACGTACTTCCCGCAGGCGCTCGGCGGTGCCTGGTCGTCGGGCGTGCAGATGTTCGCCAACGGCGGTGCCTTCACCAACAGCATCGTCAGCGCGCCGACCGCGTTCGGCATGGCCGGTGGGCGGGCGGGAGTCATGGGGGAGGCGGGGCCGGAGGCGATCATGCCGTTGACCCGGACTTCCAGCGGCAAGCTGGGTGTTCTCGCCGCCGGCGGTGGCTCCGGGACTGCAATCAGCATCAGCGCTCCGGTCACGGTGGTGACCCAGGATCGAGGCTCCGAAGGCATGCAGATTGACCAGCAGGCCCTGTCGAAAAATCTCCAAACACAAATGCGCGCCGTGGCGGAAAGAGCCGTGGCCGATTCTTGGCAGCCGGGTGGTGCCAGCTTCAGACGCGCAAATGGGAGGGCCTAATGGCCATCGAGAAATTCACCTGGCCAACCGAGCGTGGGGAAACACCCGATATCAATTATCGGGTGCGCACCTCGAAATTCGGCAACGGCTACGCGCAGAACGTCGGCGACGGCCCGAACAACAAAGAGGACTCCTATCCGATTACTTGCACCGGCCAGAAGGCCAAGGTGCAGCAGATCATGGCGTTCCTCGACCGGCACGCCGGGGCAAAGGCTTTTCTCTGGACCACGCCGCTCGGCGAACTCGGCCTGTTCACCTGCAAAAATCCCGCTCCCACACCAATGGGCGGTGGGGTCTTCAAACTCACCGCCACGTTCGAGCGGGCATTCAAACCATAAGGGGCAACCATGCCGCTGATCAGTGACATCCAGATACTTGAGCCTGGCAGCGAAGTGCTGCTCTTTGAATTGGACGGCACGGACTACGGCGCGGACGTGCTGCGCTTCCACGGGCACGCGATTCCGCACTCGGCGGCCGAGCTGATTGCTGCCGGCGACAATGCCGACCAACTGCCGGCGAAGGCTATCTACTGGCAGGGCAACGAGTACAGCGCCTGGCCAATGCAGATCGACGGCATTGAGGCGAACGGCGACGGCACTGCGGTTCGGCCCACTCTGTCAGTGGGTAATGTCAACGGGCGCATCACCGCGCTCTGCCTGGCTTTCGAAGATCTGCTCGAGTTCAAGCTGACGATGCGCCACACGCTCGGCAGCTACCTTGATGCTGCCAACTTCCCAGCCGGCAATCCGACGGCAGATCCAACCCAAGAGACGATTGAAGTCTGGTACATCGACCAGAAAACGAACGAGGACGGGGAGAATGTCAGTTGGGAATTGGCCAGCCCGGGCGACGTAGGTAACGAATCGATCGGCCGGCAGGCCACGACGCTGTGCCACTGGTGCCTCACTGGTGGTTACCGTGGGCCGAGCTGCGGCTACACCGGACCATATGTGACCAAGGACGGCATCGTCACCGATAACCCGGAATTGGACGAGTGCGATGCCACGCTCGGCAAGGGCTGCATACCGCGCTTCGGCGAAGGCAACCCGCTGCCGTTCGGTGGCTTCCCCGCCGTTTCCTTGATTGCGCGGAGCTGACCATGCGTAAGCACATCTTGAATGCGATCCAGGAACACGCGGCGGCCGAGTACCCGAAAGAGTGCTGCGGGCTCCTGCTTGCGATCGGTCGCAAGCAGCAGTACTTCCCCTGCATTAATGTCTCGACGGAGCCGAACGAAGAGTTTCGAATCGACCCCGAGCAATACGCAGCGGCCGAGGACGTCGGGGAGGTGATCGGTGTGGTGCACTCGCATCCGGATGCCACCAGCAGGCCGTCACCGCGTGACCTCGCCATGTGCGAAGCGACGGCGATGCCGTGGCACATCCTGAGCTGGCCAGAGGGCGATTTGCGTACCGTCATGCCATCCGGCGAGGTGGCTTTGCTGAAGCGGCCTTTCGTGCACGGCGCCTGGGATTGTTGGCAGGTGTGCGCCGATTGGTACAAGCGCGAATGGGGCCTGGAGTTCGAAGCCTTCAAGCGCGCCGATGGCTGGTGGGAGAGCAAGGACAACACCAGTATGTACGAGGCGAACTATGAGGCTGCCGGCTTCTACCGGGTCGACCAGCCGCAGCGCGGCGACATGATCGTTATGGAAGTAGGCCGCACGGTTTACCCGAACCACGCCGGGATATTCCTCGGCTCTGATCCGGTGCTACCGGGTGAGGATGCTGCGACCTTCGGCCCCGGGCCGTTCCTGCTGCACCACCTGTACGGCAGGCCCAGCGAAATCATCATTTGGGGTGGTCCATGGCTCGATCGCACACGCCTGATTCTCAGGCACAAAAACGCGCGACCAAACACATGATGCGAAGCTTCATCGGTGGGGTTACAACTAGCTATAACGCTGCCTTTGGATAGTGATAGATTGCTGCGATCAATTTAGAGAGGTGAGTATTGGAAATGTTGGACATTGGAATGGCGATAGTTTTCATCTTCTTGACGATCGCCACATATTTTTTGCCTTCATTCAATGCTTTCAGTCGAAAGCACCCGGATAGATGGCCTATTTTTATGCTGGATCTTTTTCTCGGCTGGACCATCATTGGCTGGGTTGTTTCGCTCGTTTGGTCCGTCTCCCCAATACCATCTGCAGACACGACACGCGCTCAGCCTCAGCCTCAGCCTCAGCCTCAGTCTGAAGAAGACAAGTATCAGAAGCTCGAAAGAATCGGTAGCCTGAAGGAGAAGGGCCTGCTCACTGAGAGTGAATTTGAGGCTGAAAAGGCCAAACTCCTGCAAAGCTAAAATAGAGCGAATAGATCTCGTTCTATTTCTTTGCTTTTAGCGAGCAAGACACAAGGAAAAAAACATGCGAGTTTTAATAGGGGCGCTGGCGGTATCGCTGTTGGCGGGGTGTGCGACGTCGCCGACGCCTTCCAATGAAGCCAAGCAGGCTCCGGCCAGCCAGCTGTCGGCCTACCAGGCCAAGCCATCAGGGGCATATGGGACACTGCAAGTGATCCGCGACTCTGGGCAGACCGGAAGCCTTTGTTCAATGGCCGTTTTTATCGATGGCAAACAAGCTGCCAAGCTCGACCCGGGTCAGAAGGCATCTTTCTATCTGCCGCCTGATTCGGTTTCAATTGGCGCCGCTTACACCGGCTCTGGCATCTGCTCCATGGGTGCAGCCCGAGTGGAGCGGGAAGCGATCGTCAAAGACGGCGCAGTGAAGAAATACCGAGTTTTTACTGGGGGCGACGGGCAGATCGACATATTGCCCACGACCCTCTGATCAGACCGCCTGCGGGCGGTTTTTTATTGCCTGGAGAATGGCATGTGCTCAGCAATTACCTACACGCCAATGACGAAAGTCATGCTGTCCGGCTCGCTTGCGAAGAAGTTTTTTCGAAGCAAGCAATTCCTGCTCGACGGCGGATCGGCCGTGGAGGTGTTCCGTGCGCTCAATGCGACCATCGACGGTTTCGCTGAGGAAATTAAACGACTGGAACGCCTTGGACTGAAGTTTGCGATCTTCAGGAATCGCGCAAACATTGGGATGGATGGATTCGATCTCGGCGGTACGCGCGAAATTCGCATCGTTCCGGTGATTGCCGGGAGCAAGCGCGCCGGTGGACTGCAGACCATCATCGGCACGGTGATGATTGCCGCAGCCTACGTACTGTCATTCACTCCGTTTGCAGCCGCATCGCCGTTTTTGTATGCGGCCGGCGCGTCGATGGCCATCGGAGGTGTCATCCAAATGCTCAGTCCGCAGGCCTCGGGCTTGAAGCAAAGTGCCTCGCCCGAAAACTCCCCGTCCTATGCCTTCGGCAGCGCCAAGAACACCACGGCCAGCGGCAACCCGGTACCGATCTGCATCGGAGAGCGCCGGTGGGGTGGGATGATCATCTCGGCCTCGATCCTGGCTGAAGATAAGGCGTAAGCAGACAGCAGCAGAGCAATTACCCATAAGTCTCTTTTTAAAGCCTAAGCGCGACACCGCACAAGCTTCTGCTGCCTAGCCAAAAAATCAATCCTCGATCAGGAACTCGTCATATTCGCCTGCTGCGAGGGCGTCTTCATCGTACTCGTAGCCGAGTGCTTCTATTTTCTTGCGCTTTTTGTACAGGCCTAGCTCCTGACGAGCATGGCTCACGGCTTGCTCCTTTATAAAGTCCTCCCATCCACTGAAAACTGGATACTCGTTAAAAACCAACAGGGCATCCAGTTTTTTGTGCAGGGATTCCATCGTCATTTCTTTTTTGGCTAGAGCTGAACTCTCAGCGAAGAGCATAAATTGTTCAGATAACAAATGAAGGCGGTACAGCTCTTCATTGCTCAGATAATTTTTCCCTGTCTTTGCCTCTTCCAAAGTTGGAACGTCGCCCCTGACTGATTGCATGCCCATGTTGTCGGCTATATGGCTGGCTCGGTCCAGTATCAATTTGGAGCTGGTCATTCCAGTGATGGCGTGGTGAAACTTATCTTGCAGTAATGCGTAAAAATTTCTGACTTGCTTTGAGTTTGCGTCGTAGTCGGATGAGCATATTTTGAAGCACTCACGAACCTTGGCATAGATCTGCTTCTCCTCGTTCCGAAGAGCGCGGACGGCGGCCGCTAACTTGTTTAGCTTTTCGGGAGACTCACGCAGAGCCTTCTCGTTGATTACGTAGCCTTGCTCGATATAGGTTCTAAGCGTTTGGGTTGCCCATTGGCGAAATTTCACTGCTTGTTTGGCGTTGACGCGATATCCAATGGAGATGATCGCATCAAGGTTGTAGTGCTTTATTGTCCTCTGTACGTGCCGTGCGCCTTCCAATCGAACTACCGAGAAATCCTCGGTAGTTGCCGATTCGACAAGTTCGCCATCAGAAAAAATATTTTTGGCGTGTATCCCGACGTTGTCAGCGGTAGTGCCAAATAGATCCGCAACGTTCTGGGCGGTCGCCCAAATCGACTGATCATCCTGAGCAAACCTGAGCGCCACGTGAAGCGCATCGTCAGTAAACATTACCGAGTTACCTGGCTCGCTTGCGTCAACTTCTCTTGACATCGTGTGCTCCTGAATTGATGGGATTACCTGCCAGTGTGCCAGCAAACTATTACCTCTTGCCCGCTCAGTGCGGGCTTTTTTATGCCTGGAGGAACGCATGGGCGCAGCAGCACAGATCGATATCAGTGGCGAGAAGGGCGGCAGCAGCAAGCCCAAGTCGCCGACCGAAGCCAGCGACAGCCTGCGCTCGACCAACTTAGCCAAGCTGCTGATCGCCGTGGGCGAGGGGGAGTTCGATAGCGTCCCGACCGATTACGACATCTACCTGGACAACACGCCGATTCGCGATGCCAGCGGCAACTACAACTTCCCGAACGTGAAGTGGGACTGGCGCCCGGGCCCGGTGGATCAGACTTACATCCCGGGCATTCCATCCGTCGAGAACGAGACGTCACTGAACATCGAGTTGCGCAGCGATTCGCCATGGGTGCGCTCGATCACCAACACCCAGCTTTCAGCCGTGCGCATGCGTTTGGCTTGGCCAGCGCTGCAACGGTCCGATGACCAAGGCAACGTCGGCGGCTACCGCATCGAATACGCAATCGACGTGGCCACCGATGGCGGCGCCTATCAGCAGGTGCTGGTGGATGCGGTCGACGGCAAAACCACCACGCGCTACGAGCGCTCGCGTCGCATCGATCTACCGGACGCCACCACCGGCTGGCAGATCCGCGTGCGCCGCCTGACGCCGAACCAGAACACCAACAAGATCGCCGACACCATGCTGGTGGCCGGTTACACCGAAGTGATTGACGCCAAGCTGCGCTATCCGAACACCGCGCTGCTTTACATCGAGTTCGACGCCGAGCAGTTCACCAACATCCCGGCGGTGACCGTGAAGTGCAAGGCGCGGCGCTGGATGGTGCCGAGCAACTACGACCCGATTCTGCGCACCTACACCGGGACGTGGGACGGTTCGATGAAGTCGGCCTGGACCAATAACCCGGCGTGGATCACCTACGGCATCTGCACTGAAGACCGCTTCGGCTTGGGCAAGCGCATCAAGCCGTTCATGGTCGACAAGTGGGAGCTGTACCGCATCGCCCAATATTGCGATCAGCTGGTGCCGAACGGCCTCGGCGGACAGGAGCCACGGTTTCTATGCGACATGAACCTGCAGGGCAAAGCCGACGCCTGGTCGCTACTGCGCGATATCTCGGCGATCTATCGGGGCATGACGTACTGGGCGCAAGGTCAGCTTGTGATGCAGGCGGACATGCCGCGCGCGCAGGACTTCGACTACGTCTTCACCCGGGCCAACGTGATCGACGGCAAGTTCTCCTATGGCAGCGCCTCGGCGAAGACCCGTTACACCCGGGCACTGGTGAGCTACGACAACCCGGCGAACAACTACGATACCGACGTCATTCCGTTCGCTGACCTGGATCTCCAGCGCCGCTATGGCGACCGGCCGACCGAACTGAGCGCGATTGGCTGCACCCGAGCATCCGAGGCCCAGCGCCGTGGCAAGTGGGCGATCCTCAGCAACAACCAAGACCGCACCGTGTCGTTCAAGACCGGCATGGAAGGTGTGATTCCGCTGCCGGGTCACATCATCCCGGTGGCGGACTCTTTGCTGGCGGGCCGCGAAGTCGGCGGCCGGATCTCGGCGGTGGCGGGGCGGGTGGTCACGCTCGATCGCGATACCCAGGCCAAGGCCGGTGATCGGTTGATCATCAACCTGCCGGGTGGCCGTGCCGAAGGTCGCACCGTGCAAAGCGTCAACGGCCGCGCCGTGACCGTCACGGTTGCCTACAGCGAGCCACCAGTGGTGCAGTTGCAGTGGGCACTCGATGCCGATGATCTGGCTATTCCGCTGTACCGCGTCCTGCGCACCAAACGCACCACCGAAGGTGACTACGAAATCAGCGCGCTGCAGTTCGAGCCGAGCAAGTTCGCCTTCATCGACACCGGCGCACGCCTAGAAGAACGTCCGATCAGCGTGATCCCGATCACCGTCGTCCCGGCGCCGGCGAGCGTTTCGCTGTCGTCGACTTCATCGGTCGTGCAGGGATTGGCCGTGGCCACCATGACGATCAGCTGGCCCGCCGTGGATGGCGCGGTCGGCTATGACGTGGAATGGCGCAAAGACAGCGGCAACTGGATCAAGCTGCAGCGCACCGGTATGACCAACGTGGACGTGGTCGGCATCTATGCCGGTGCCTACGTTGCCCGGGTTCGCGCGGTGAGCGCCTTCGACATCACGTCGCCGTGGCGCAACTCGATACTGACCAACCTCAGCGGGAAGCAGGGCTTGCCGCCGGCTCTGGCGTTCCTGACTGCTACGCCGCTGTTGTTCGGCATCTATCTCAAGTGGGGCTTCCCTGCTGGCGCAGAGGACAGCCAGCGCACGGAGATCTGGTACGGGCCTACTACCGAACTGGATGCCGCGACCAAGCTGACAGACCTGGCCTATCCGCAGAGTGATTTCTCCATGCTCGGCCTGCGCGCCGGTGTGACCTTCTATTTCTGGGGGCGCATCGTCGACAAGATCGGCAACATCGGGCCTTGGTATCCGATCGGCCTTGGCGTACAGGGGCAATCGAGTTCTGACGCCGCTGCCATTCTGGAAATGATCGCCGGACAAATCACCGAGACGGAACTCGGCGAGGATCTACTGGCAGAAATCGAGAAGATCCCAGGCTTGCAGGCGCAGATCGATGCACTTGACGGCCTGAAAGGCTACGACCCGGAAGCCACCTACGAAGAGTACGACCTGGTGGTGCAAGGCAAGCGGATCTATCAGGCTACTGGCCCGGTACCAGTAGAAACTCCGCCGCCGAACTCGCTCTACTGGCTCGACGTTGGGCAGACCGTTGAGACTGCGAACGGACTTGCCCAGCAGGTGGCTACCAACACTGCCGAGATTACCGAACTCGACGGTGTGGTCACCGCGCAAGCAACGGCATTTCAGGCGTTGCGGGCGTCTTTCCGTGATGATGATGGCGAGGGTGAGCTGGCGGATGCGTTGAAGGGGTGGAGCAGTACTGCATCCATTGCAACCGAAGAACGGGTGAGGGCATCGGAGAACCTGGCCAGCGCACAAAAGCTCACTACCCTTGATTCCAAGGTCGACGAGAACGAAGCAAATGTGACAGAGCTTCGCCAGACGGTTGCAACCGATAAGGAAGCCACAGCACAGGCGATCACCCAGGTAAACGTCAAGGTCGGCGAGAATACTGCTGCCATTCAGGAAACCTCAACGGCGTACGCAGATACCAGCGGAAAGCTCTCGACGATGTGGTCGGTGAAGATGCAAGTCACAGCGAATGGGCAGTACGTTGCGGCAGGCATTGGTCTGGGCATCGAGAACACCGGGGCCGGGCTGCAGGGCCAGTTCCTGGTCAGTGCCGACCGGTTCGCCATCGTTAACACCATCGCCGGCGGGGCCATCTCGGTTCCGTTTGCCGTGCAAGGCGGGCAGGTGTTCATGAACTCGGCGTTTATCCAAGACGGGACGATCACCAACGCAAAAATCGGTAGCTACATCAGCTCCACCAACTACATCGCCGGCCAGCAAGGCTGGATCCTGAACAAAGACGGCACGCTCGAAATCAACGGCATCGTTCCAGGACAGGGGCGTCTGGTGATCAACTCACTGAACGTCTCGGTCTACGACGCCAACAATGTGTTGCGCGTTCGTCTCGGCTATCTGGGGTAATCAATGGCGCTATTTGGACTGCGTGTCTTTAACGAGAGCGGTCAGCTCGCTATGGACACCAACAGCTTCACCTATCAAGTGATCTGGCAGGGTGTCATCGATTTCAGTGGGTCCGTTCCTAGCTACACGCTGAACATTCCGGGTTTCAACCCGGCCAACTGCGTGTTCATGATCATCCCGACGAGGGCGCAGGACGTTCAACCGTCAGAAACCGACGGATCAGGGAACAGCAAATCTTATCCGTACGTGACGGTATCAGTGGGGCAGGTTGTCGTTAGGTTCAGAAATCCATCGGCTACAGGTTCGACGATCGGAACAAGGGTTGTCGCGAAGGGTTACGCAATCAGGTACGCAACATGAGTTACGGTTTTCAGAGCATAAATGACAACGCCTTCGTGCAAATCGACTCGGAGGCTCCACGGCTTTGTATGCTGACGCGGGGATCGTACTCAGGGACGGCCAATGCCACGGCAACATTTTCTCGCGCAGTAATGAGCCAAGATCCGCCGCTTGTTTTCATTCGACCTGATCAAACGGGAGTAATTCAGGTTCCGTATTCGGTCTGGTTCACCGGAGGGCCTGGCAACTGGACGGGGTTTTCGATGAACGCCTCAAAGGTCAATGAGTCGTTGAGCGGTCAGTATTTCGTTGCGGCATGGGCGTCGATGGGCACCGCCTCGTACGGTCTTCGCTTATGGGATCAAAACGGTTCGCTTTGCTATGACAGCGGTGCGCCGGCGGTCATCGTGACATTCGCGGCGGGAGACTGGACGTATATAGGTACGGAGCAACTGAGCGTTGGTCGCCGATATATCTGGGGCATCAACAAAGCGCTTGGAGCAGGGGAGTACGTATCTATAAACCCTTTCACCATGGCCTGTCATAACGATGGTACCGGCGGTAGTTGCGCGATCGGCGTCGATTACGCCAACGGCCGAATCATGATGTACAGCCTCGCTTTCACTGCATGGACCAATCAGGGCCACCGCCCGTTTCTCTGCGCCAAATTGCTGGCCTGATCCTCTTACTTATTTGGAGATACTCGATGCCCTGGTACAAGTCCGGGACGGTTTCTGTCGTCCAAAATTCCAACGCAGTAATCGGTACCGGCACTGCATTCATTGCCAATAGCCGGGTCGGCGATGCCTTTCGTGGCCCTGATGGTGGTTGGTACGAGGTGACCAACATCGCCAGCGATACCGCGCTGTCGATCTCCCCAAACTATCAAGGCGTCACCGCCGCGTCCGGGGCCTATGCGCTGGCGCCGATGCAGGGCTACGTCAAAGACTCAGCTGATGCTTTGCGTGCGCTGGTCAATCAGTTCGGTGGCGTCTTGGCGGTTTTGGGCGAGACCGCAACTCAGGAGGGGGTGCGCGCGTCTCTCAACTTGACGAACACAGATGGCCTCCCGGAGGGGGCAACCAACAAGTACATGACTGCGTCGGGTGTTCGCAGTACAACGCTCACCGGCCTTGATTTGACGGTGAAGACGCCGGTTGTCGCGACCGATACCGTGTTGGCAGCTCTCGGCAAGTTGCAGGCTGCCAAGGCTGATACCTCAAGCCTGAACACGGTGATCGATACCGCGCTGATTTCTGGCTTGGTCCCGTCTCGACCATCGCCAACGTCGCTTACATTCTCCACAGGTACGGCATACATCCCCGGTCTTGGCCGGAGAGTGACGGTCTCTACGGAAATCACTCTGAGCTCGTTGGCGCTGCCTTCATCAGTTTGGCATTACGCCTATCTGTACGAAAACGCTGGAGCAGCAGCGATTGAATTGGTCACGACCGCTCCAGCAGCCCCATACACGGGCACCGCTCGGACGAAATCCGGCGATACCTCACGGCGATTCATTGGTGTATTCCGCTCAAACACCAATGGCGGCGTCCTCGGCTTTGCGATGGGCAGTGATGGGATACTAAATTGTCGGGACAACCTTATCGCGGCACCGTACCGTGTTCTTTCAAACGGAGCGGCAACCGCTCAGACCATTGTTGTTACCTCGGCAATTGTGCCAATCAACGTGACAAAGACTGTTCGGCTTAACCTCAATAACAACGGCACCCCTGTAGCCAACCTTGCTCCCGGCAACTTCAACGTAACCATGATCGGGGTAGAGCCAGGTGGAAAGGTGTCATGTGACACGACGCTGGATGAGTCAGGAAACCTTTGGTACTTCAATTCTGGATCAGGCGGTTCGCTTTCAATTGATATTTCCGGTTACGGGATGGATAGATGATGCCTTACGCAATCACAAGCTACGGCTGGCGCGCGGTTGGCGACGACTTCACCGATGCAGATCTGGCAGAAGGTGAAAGCCTTGTTCAGGAGATTCCGCAATCGTTGATTGATGCGATCGCCGCCCAGGATTTATTGCGAGAAACGACGGCCGATCTCAATGCGCGGACCCGCCTTGCGACTGCCCAGGTCACTGCCCTGCAGGGTCGAGTCGATGCGATCAACGATGCCATCGACGGCGATTACGCTTTGCCGGAGGAGGTTGAAGAAAAACCGCACCGAGTGGCAATGCTGGCCGAGTGGAAAAAGTACCGAGTGTTTCTCGGCCGCGTGACCGGCCAGCCGATCTGGCCGACGGCGCCGACTTGGCCAGAACAGCCGGCGCTCTATAACGATGAGACAACGGTCGCCCGCGCTTAGATCAAGCTGTTTTAGGTAGTTACCCCGAAGATCCCGCCAACAGGCGGGTATTTTTTTGCCTGGAGAAAAGTTATGCCTGTAACCGAGAAAGAACGCGACATCCTTGCCCGCACCCTGTGGGGTGAAGCTCGCGGCGAAGGTACGGCCGGCCAGATCGCCGTGGCTTGGACTATCCGCAACCGTGTGTTCGATGGCAAGACCAATTCGTGGTGGGGCGAGGGCTACGCCGGTGTGTGCCAGAAGCCATACCAGTTCAGCTGCTGGAACAAGACCGACCCAAACTATCAGTTCCTGATCGGCGTGAAGCAGATACCGTTCCGCGAGCTGGCGCAATGTCGGATCGCTGCTGACCAGGTGACCGATGGCAAGGTCCCGGATCCCACCGGCGGCGCCACGCACTATTACGCCACCAGCATCAAGGCCCCGGCCTGGGCGGCGAAGGCAAAGCAGACGCTCAAGTTGGGCGGGCACGTCTTCTTCAAGGATGTCCCGTGATGGTCGTTCCGTGGAAAGCGGTTGGCGCGATGGCCCTGGTGCTGATCGGCGGCGCCGGCGCGTGGCAGTTTCAGGACTGGCGCTACGGAAAGCAGTTGGCCGAACAGGCGCGACTGCACGCCGAAACCCTCAATCAACTGACCCAGGCAGCGGCCACCGCGCAGCAGGCTGAGCAGGACAAGCGCATGGCCCTCGAACAGCGGCTGGCGACCAGTGAGCAAACCCATTACAGGAAATTGAGCGATGCCCAACGTGACCAGGATCGCCTGCGCGATCGCCTTGCCACTGCTGATGTGCGGCTGTCAGTCCTCGTCGACGCAGCCGACGCTGCCAAAGGCTGCGACGTGCCAGCCACCTCCGGCGCCGGCGGCGTGGATCATGCAGCCGTACGCGCCCGACTTGACCCGGCGCATGCTCAACGAATTATCGCCATCACCGACGAGGGCGACCGGGGATTGATTGCGCTTCAGGCATGCCAGGCATACGTGAATAATCTGCGGCAGTGATGGCGCCGCGCCATTCTTGCGAGGTCGCAAGCCGTGAACCATCATTTAGACTCGGACGGGATGAATGGTGAACATGGACAAGCAACTGGCGGGCTACTCAATTCTGATGACGATTATTTGGGTTTCAGTCGTTCTTTCCATCATGTATTGGATGTCGTAGTGAAGGTAATGGGTGGTTGAATTGGAAGGCGTGGTGCTGAGCGAGAAGATGCAGAGAGAAGCGGATCGGCTGCTGGCTCAGATTGTCCGGGCAGATTCGATGATTATCGCTGTGAAGGCGGGAGCGCGGGCCGATGGCTTCGTGCTTGGACTGGAAACCGGCGGCGCTTTGCGCACCGGTGATGCTGAACGGCTGTACATCACTTTTGAAGCAGCGCTGGTGGAGCGCCTGAAGACTTTGGCCCGGAGCTGATCATCCGACCGGTTTGATCAGCTCCGGGCCCTGGTTGCGGACATTCCCGACCGCTCGGTCGACCTTGAACCACTCGAAAACCTCTGTCGGCTCGCCCTGGTGCAGCACCAACTGTTCGGCGCGCTCTTTCGGTGTAGCCGGGTCCAGCCATTCCCGTGCAAGCTCCGGAGAAAGTACCACCGGCCGACGGTCATGGATGTCGACCATCCCACCGGCACTGTCGGCAGTGATAATCACGAAGCCGTCGTGCTCACCGGGGTCATGTTCTTCATTCGGGTATTGGCCGATGGCGGCGCACAGTATCGGCGACTGATCCCGATGTCTGATCAGGTAGGGCTGCTTCTTTGGCCCACCTTCGTCGACCCACTCGAACCAGTTGTTGATCGCGATGATTGCGCGATGTGGCCAGATTGCGCGAAAGAACGGGCCGTGGGCGACTTTCTCAACTCGTGCATTGATCGGCGCCGCGCGATCCTTGGCCCAGTGCGGGCGCCATCCCCAACGGACCATATCGGCATGCAGGAACTGGCCTTCCTGGTGAAAGAGAGCGAGCTGCGCAGTCGGCGCGGCGTTGTACCGTTCGAAGGGCTGTTCCCCGGTCGAATTGATCAGGGCGTTCGGCATGCTGAGCGCCTCCACGAAGTCGTGAATGCCGCTGTATTGGGAAAGTCGTCCGCACATTGCCAAGCCCTCGCATGATCTATCAGCGTAGACCCGACGGCGCGGGCTTCGTTACAAAACCTTTTCCGGCGCAGTTCGGACAGTCCTCCCGGGCATCAAAGCGATCGAGGCAGGCGGGGCACATGCAGAAGACCGCCGACTCAATGTGAGGCCGCACCTTTTCAAAGGTGCGCAGATCTCGTTCTTCATGCGCGACTTGCGCTGCATCTATAAGCGCCCGGTAAGCATCAGCATCGGAAATTGGTCGGTGCGTTACGCCAGCGATCATTCGTTCGGTCTCTACCAATTGATATCGGCACCCATTCATTTCCAACACAAGGCCTGAAATCCGTCCAATCTTCGGAGAAAGACCCAAGGTCAGCCGCACACCGTCCGCGCCAGAGTAGACCTTGCCGTCATAAGCGAAGGAAGCGCCGCGTGGTTCATCACTTTCGAAGTTGAAGATTGACCGGCTGATAGTGCCCAGCAGACTCCCGTTTTCGATCTGAACTACGTCATAGGTCGAGGCGCCGCGGTAGTGCCCGGACGAGTTCTGCAGCTCCTCGACGGCATGCCAGTACGCTGCGTCTGCCATTTCGTTCATGTCGAACCGTTCAAGCTGGTCGATCAGCCCCTCATCGCGGAGCGTAGCTGCCATCTCGTGAAGGGTTTCCCGATGCCCCTCTGGGTTTTGCATACGGAAGTCCTGATCGTCGAGAGTCGCGCGCCATCGCTGGAGCCGTAGGGTTTTGGCCTGGTCGAAATTCATGCTGCGGGATTCGCTGTACAAATGCTGTATGCATGTACAGTAATCGAGTCGAGGCAGGTGGGCGAGGGGGAGGCGACGAGCTGTCAGTCGGGCGTCATTAAAACTGCCAAGGTCATCTTGATGAACTCTTCATTTTTGTCGATTGCCCAGAGGGCGCCGCGGACGTTCTCGGCGACGTCGGCCGATCCGCGCTGCTCGACCCAATTCGACAGCTCCATGATGGCCGCCTCGAGGGCGAGTTGGTTTTCGTTGATCTTGAAAAGCAGGGAAGGCAGTAGGTCTGAGTTTGGCATTTTGGTTTCCTCCTTGGACGAAACCAGAGTAGCAGGGGGACTCATTGTCGGCAGGACGCCGGAGGAGGGCAGACAGCTGGATCATGCAGAATCGGCATACCGCGAGCCTGCAGTAGCCGATAAAACGAGAGACTTTAAACGGATTTCAGAGCCTTTTTCCGGTCCGCAATCATTTCAAGGTATGCGGAAACATTGGGCTGCATGACAGGCTTTCGAGCTTGATTGCGGACCGGAAAACCTATCGCAAGGCGCGGCCTGATTGATTTCCACTCGGGACTTAAAATCCCCCGCTCGTAAGGGCGTGCCGGTTCGATTCCGGCTTCGGGCACCATCTTAAATCAAGGGTTTGCGGGCGAAAGCTGATGCAAGCCCTTGTTTGTTTCTGGTCCACAATCATTTGGTTGGCATTGCTGTTTGCCCTTGCAATCCCTGATGTATGGCTCGGTCATTATCACGGTCGTACATTCAAGTTGATTCCCCGCCTGCAAAATCTCACGCTTGACTCTGCCTTGTCTGTACCTGCCTAGGCGCGCAAATCTTGCCTCTGAAACTCAGCCTTAAGCCATCCGTTCCGCTGGTTGCCGTTGGGCGCGGAGGGGAGTGCATTCAGGTGGTGTGCCAGCGGTTTGATACGAGGCGGTTGTCATAGCTCGCAGTTTCATCCCAATCTCTCGATTGCCCAGCGGCTAATATCTGCAAGCTGCATGGCGTTACGAAAAGATGCCCGGACGTAGTCGGGCTTTTAGGGAAGAGTTCAGCGCGAATCCGCTTCTTTCGGAGAACGAGACGAAGTTTTTTCACTTCGTCTCCGAAGCCAGCTAAAGAACGCGTGTACCGGATGCAGGAAGGCCACAAGCACGCCGATGAGCATGATGATGAAGATGGACACAAGCGGGATGCTTTCGTGCGAGAACATGGTGGGTTACTCCTGTAGTTACTATGTCGGAACCCGCAGCCTAGACGCATCGAACCATGTTATCGATGAACGTATATTCATCCTTCAGCGCCTCGGTTGTGCTACAGCCAGGCTCACCAGTCAGGCGGTATCTGGAGATCAGCGAGCAACCAAAAGACCCTCCCGAGTTGGCTGGGTTATTTGAAATTTGGTTCGTAAAACATTCGCTGTATCGCCGAGCAACCGCCAGACAAAACCATTTGCTCAATGCTGAACCCGCTTGTGAAGTGCCTGTTCGGGTATTAGCCCCTGGGAACCCGGCGCGTTTAAGGCATCAAGACAGAGTCGACAACGTGGATCACGCCGTTTGACTGCATCACGTCTGCGATGCTGATACTTACCTTACCGCCTTTGGCGTCCACCACCCATAGCTTGCCTTCGTACAGCTTGATACTCAGCGACTCACCTTGAACGGTTTTCAGCATAACGGTGCCGCCGTTCTTTTTGGCCTCGGCCATTATTTGTGTGGATGTGTGAGTGCCGGGCACAACATGGTAGGTCAGGATTTTGGTCAGATCGGCTTTGTGTTCAGGCTTTACCAGCGTGTCGACGGTGCCTGCCGGAAGCTTCGCAAACGCTTCGTTTGTCGGAGCGAAGACGGTGAATGGACCTTTGCTGTTGAGCGTATCAACCAGCCCGGCAGCCTTGACCGCCGCTACAAGTGTCGTGTGATCCTTCGAGTTGACTGCGTTCTCAACGATGGTTTTAGTGGGGTACATCGCTGCGCCTCCGACCATCACCGAGTCGGCGGCAAAGCTGAGCGTTGCAGTTACACAGAGAATGGCGAAGCAGGCTGCTGCAGCAATTTTTTTGTAAAAGGCATGCATGATGTATCTCCTTGGCTCTTGTGCCCTCCGAGTGAGGGTATTGGATCTACGAGCCAGCGATCAAAATGGATGCATCGGTTGTTGAAATGATTTTGTGAGTGCTGCCCGTGTCAGGCTTTTGCCACTAGTGCTAGTGGCTGCTCATAAAGGCGTACCGGTTCGGCCACCCTGAATAGCAAAGGCCTGCATGAGTTTCCTCATGCAGGCCTTTTTTGTGCCTTGCTTACACGCACTGCTAGACGAATGCTTGCCCGCTAAAGCCGCGAGGCAAGCGCTGAAGACCGGCCATTGCAGTCAGGCGCTCGATCCACTCTGCGCGCCAGTTGGTTGCACCGTGGGAGGTTTTGGCCTGACGGGCCATGCGGCGGGTGGCGTTGCGCTGATCCTTTCGCGCCTGTTTGTAGGCATCGGTATTGCGGCAACTGCGGCACTTCACGCGATTGAGTTCGCGGCTTGCCGACAGTTGTTTGCCTTTATGGCCGCAGGCCAGATGCCCGTCGACGTTGAAATGGATAACCATAACTGTCTCCTTTGCGACATGTATAAGTTATGACAACTCACGCACGGCAACCGTTCGCCATTTGGGCGCTGGCCAAAAAAACACCCACATGCGGGCGGGAGAGGGCGTTACTTTGCAAAGGAGTGATTTCACTGTCGTCGCGCAGATGCAGTCGTCACGTGAAAAACTGGAAAAATAGACATTACGGGCAGACACAAGCGCGGTGACTCCTGTGTCACCGCTAATGAGCAAATTCCTGACACCCTGGCCGGGTCGATGTCATCTGAACCGAGGCAGTGGCCGATCAACAGGCTTTAGCGCCGACAGCGTGTTGCGAATCAGCGGAGCATCCTTCTCGATGTCGTTCAGCCGGTCTCGGATGCGCAGGGCGGTGGGGTGTCCACCTTGGTGATCGACCCAGTCGGCGATCTCTTTGCAAGCGGCGGCGAGGCGCGCTTGTCGAGCGTCGAGCAGGGTGAGGAGGGTGGTGATGGACTCTTTTTCGGACATGGAACACCTCCGTTCTATGAAACCTGAGCTGCAGCAAAAAGCCCGCGTGTTGCGAGCCTTCTGCCGTGGGGCGCTGCTCCTTCAGCTGGTTTCAGTATAGACCCGCTTCTGATCGGCATCAGCCTGAAGACTGGCGGGCCGCTGATGGGGAACTCGCTGCGTTGAGGCGTCTGCATTCACGTCCTGCTTCACCCTCCGTGTCGTAGCCATCGCCGATGAAACCGCCAGTACGTGTGTCGCAGATGCGAAACCAGCTAGTGGCTTTCGCAGGATCATGCTGGCTGTCTTCGGCACGTCGGCCGTAAATAATGATCTTGTTGCAACGCTTCACGACGAAAATGTCTTCCATGGCGTCACCGCAGCTGATTCGTGTCAGATCAACTATAGAAGCCCTCGGCAATCGTGCAAAAAATAGGCAGGTCAGCTCGTCGGTTGCCAGCGCCAGCCTTCGGGGTGCCAGGTCAAACAATGGCTTGGGTTTAACGCCTGTAAAAACGCTTGATCGTGGGAAACCGCGACAATCGCTCCGGGAAATGCCTGCAAGGCGTGTTCGAAAGCGTGCACCGACGCCAGGTCGAGATGATTGGTCGGCTCATCCAGCAGCAGTAATTGTGCGGGGGTCTGGCGCCACAACGCCAGCGCAAGGGCTGCTTTCAAGCGTTCGCCGCCACTGAGTGAGGCGCACGGGCGGTTAACGCGTTGTGCGTCGAGTTGCAGATGAGCGAGAAAGCTGCGCAACTCACCTTCGCTCAAAAGTGTTTGCTGTGCCTGCAACTGATCGACAATCGATGTGTGCTCATCCAGCAGCTTCAGTTGTTGGTCGAGAAAGGCAAAAGGTACGTGCGTGATGCACTCGCCACTTACCGGCGCCCATTCACCTGCCAGCAATTTCAACAGCGTCGATTTGCCACAACCGTTGTGACCGCTGACAGCGATGCGCATCGGCCCTTGAATGGCGAGGTCAAGGCGGGTGGTGGGCGCATCTGCCGGTAACCATGGCAAGCACGCGTCGATCAGCGTGCACACCCGCCGATTGCTCGGCACCACGCTGCCCGGCAGATTGATCAGCACGCCGTCGGCGGGCAGGACGTTTTCGTACGCCTCGCGAACACGCTGATCCAGATCGGCCTTGCGTGCCTGGTGGCCGACTTTTACCTGCCCCATGATGTCCCGCGCAGCGGCTTCCAACGCTGCCCGCTCGAAGCCCGAAACGTTGGCACTTTGTGCGTGGCGACGGCTGCCGGCCGCGTGGCGCTGGATCGTGTCGTGCTCGCGTTGCAGCCGCGTACGTTCGTGCTGACGTTCGATACGGGCCTGATCGAGCTGTGCCTGCGCCGCCTGTTGATGGATCCTGCGTTGCTCGGTGAAATCCGAAAACCTTCCGCTGAAAACTGTTACTCCCAACGCCGTGAGTTCGACAATTCGCTGCATCTGCTCCAGAAGCTGGCGGTCGTGACTGACGAGAATCAGGCCACCACGCCAGCGCTCAAGCAGGCTCATCAGCCATTGCCGACCGGCGCTGTCGAGGTGATTGGTGGGCTCGTCGAGCACCAGCAATGGCGCCTGACTCAGCAGTGCGCCGATCAAAGCGATTCTGGCTTGCTGGCCACCGCTGAGGTGCTCGGTCAGATCCGACCCGGTGAGGTCGGTCAGCCCGGCCCCATCAAGCATCTGGCGCAAGCGCTCGGCCAGATCCCAGCGTTCATCGATGAGGTCGAAGTCGTGCGCAGTGGCAGCACCGCATCTTAGTCGCTCCAGTGCGCTGAGCGCCGGGGCCGTCCCCGTTACATCGGCGACGGTTTGCCCGGGTGTGGCGATGAACGTTTGTGCGACGTAATGCACGCAAACCGAGCGTGCCACGCTGCCGGTGCCGGGTTGTAACTGCCCGGCAATCAAACGTGCAAGCACGCTTTTGCCAACACCATTGCGCCCGACGATCGCAGTCGGTTGATGATCGAAAGTCAGGTTCAGGTCTTCGAACAGTGTTGCGCCATTGGCGAACTGAAAGCCCAGTTGATTCAGGGAAACGAGTGCGGGTGTACGCGAGACGTGAGTCATCGGCACCTCCAAAAAATGTCGTGAAAACTGACAAGCGCCGAGAACGGCGTGTCGCGATTACATTTTTAGAAGGCTGGATTGTTCACTGCTGCGGTCGTCCGAAGGAGGAGAGGTCGCTAGCCTAGATGACGCTCCCTTGCGGATCAAGATGCATCGGTCATCTCGCTCATTCGCTCGAGAAACATCGCCAGTGCCACTTCCTCCGCACGCAGGCCTTTGCGCACGCGCGGGCGAGGCAGTTCAGCGAGGGCGCCGAGCATGAATTTCTCCACCACGGCGGGGTGAATGTAGCATTTTCGGCACACCGCCGGGGTGTTGCCCAACTGCTTGGCGACGCCTTTGACCATCTCCACCACATGCCGCTTGGCCTCGGTCTCGGACTCCCATTGCAACTCGCGCAACACCGCCAGCGCCAAGGCACTGCCGGCCCAGGTGCGGTAATCCTTGGCGGTGAAATCGGCGCCGGTCAGGGTTTGCAGGTAGGCGTTGACGTCGGAAGAACTGACGGTGTGTCGCTCACCGTTTTCATCCAGATACTGAAACAGGTTCTGGCCGGGAATCTCCAGGCAACGCTTGATGATGCGCGCCAGACGCCGATCCTTGACGGTGATCTGGTGTTCGATGCCGCTTTTGCCGCGAAACTGGAACAGGATCGCGCTGCCGTTGACTTCGACATGTCGGCTGCGCAGGGTGGTCAGGCCGTAGGAACGGTTGTCGCGGGCGTATTGCGTATTGCCGACCCGGATCAATGTGGCGTCGAGCAGGGTGATCACCGTCGCCATGACCTTGTCACGACTGAAGCCGGGCGCGGCCAATAGCGCCTCCAGTTGCTTGCGCAGTTTCGGCAACGCGAGACCGAACTCACGCAGGCGCGAATACTTGTCGGCATCGCGCACTTCGCGCCAGCGCGCGTGATAGCGATATTGCTTGCGGCCACGGGCATCACGGCCGGTGGCTTGCAGATGACCGCGCGGATCCGGACAGATCCACACATCGGTATAGGCGGGTGGTACGGCAAGGGCATTGATGCGTTTGATTTCATCCGGATCACTGATGCGCTGGCCGGACGGCTCGAAATAGCTGAACTTGCCACGCAGCTTTTTGCGGGTGATACCGGGCTGGGTGTCGTCGACGTAATGCAGGTCGGATGGCAGGTCGGCAGTCAGCACGGTGTCGGGCATGGCAGTTTCCTTTGATGGCGCGGCGGTCTGTAAAACGATTGACCGCACGCCGTTGCCGTGGTGCCGAATGATTTAAGCGAGGACTGCGACCGCTTTGATCTGCGCCCATAAATGCTGGCCCGGATGCACGCCCAACTGGTCCCGGGAATAACGTGTAATACGCGCGAGCAGCGGAGTGCCGCCAGCATCAAGGCGAATCAACACGTGGGCGGCGTTGTCCGCCGATTGTTCGCTGACCACCGTCACCGGCAGTCGATTGAGGATGCTGCTGAATTCGCTGTTCTGCAGGCTCAGGCTGATATCCCGCGCGTGTACTTTGCAGCGCAGGGCCTGACCCGGTTCCATCGGCGCGTGCGTCACACGGATGCTCATCTCGGTGGCCGGCAATTGCAGGCTCAGCAGTTGATATTGCGCATCGTAGGCGCTGACCTGCCCTTCAATGATCACCCCGGCGTCATCGCCCATCGCCATCGGCAGGTCAAGACGTGCGAGGGTTTCGCCAATCGGGCCGCTGGCCAGCGCTTTGCCTTCGCTGAGCAAGACCAGATGATCGGCCAGTCGCGCCACTTCATCCTGGGCATGACTGACGTACAACAGCGCAACGTCCAGTTCGTCGTGCAGACGTTGCAGGTACGGCAGGATTTCACTTTTGCGCTGGCTATCGAGAGCGGCCAGCGGCTCGTCCATCAGCAGCAGTTTCGGGCTGGTCAGCAGGGCGCGGGCGATGCCGACACGCTGGCGTTCGCCTCCCGACAAATGCTGCGGATGACGCTCGAGCAAATGCTCGATGCCCAAGAGTTCGGTGGCCTGCGCCATGTCGACCCGACGCTGGGACTTGGCGATGCGCTTGAGGCCGAACTGCAAATTGGCCAGCACCGACAGATGCGGAAACAGGCTGGCTTCCTGAAATACATAGCCGAGCGCGCGTTTGTGTGGCGGGACGAAAATGCCGTTATCGCTGTCCTGCCAGACTTCATCGTTGATCTGGATGAAGCCATGTTCAGCGCGCTCAAGCCCGGCAATGCAACGCAGACAGGTGGTTTTACCCGAGCCGGAATGCCCATAAAGCGCAGTCACGCCACGGCCCGGCAAGTGCAGGTCGACATCGAGGCTGAAGTCCGTATAGACCCGTTTCAAACGCACATCGATCATCGATCAGCTCCAGCCTGCACGGGGCTTGCGGCTGGAATACAGCGCCAGCAACACCAGAAACGAAAACACCAGCATCGCCCCGGCCAGCCAGTGAGCCTGCGCGTATTCCATCGCTTCGACGTGATCATAAATTTGTACGGAAACCACGCGGGTCTTGTCGGGAATGTTGCCGCCGATCATCAGCACCACGCCGAACTCACCGACGGTATGCGCGAAACCGAGTATCGCTGCGGTGATAAAACCGGGGCGCGCCAACGGCACAATCACGCTGAAAAACGTGTCCCACGGATTGGCGCGCAAGGTCGCGGCCACTTCCAGGGGCGGGTGCCGATCGCTGAGAACGCGTTCTGCAACGGTTGCACCACGAACGGCATGGAATAGATCACCGAACCGATCACCAGCCCGGTGAAGCTGAACGTCAAAGTGCCCAGGCCCAGCCATTGGGTGAATTGGCCGAGAAAGCCGTGCGGACCCATCATCAGCAACAGATAGAAACCGATTACGGTCGGAGGCAGTACGAGGGGCAGGGCGACGATCGCTCCGATCGGGCCGCGTAGCCATGAATCGGTGCGCGACAGCCACAGGGCGATCGGCGTGCCGACCACCAGCAGGATCGCGGTGGTCAGGGACGCCAGTTTCAGGGTCAGCCAGATCGCCGCGAAATCGGCGCTCGTCAGTGACATTTTAGAGCTGGTAACCGTAGGACTTGATCACCGCAGCGGCTTTCGGGCCTTTGAGGTATTCAACCAAGGCTTTGGCGGCGGCATTGTCTTTGCCTTTGTTCAGAATGACCGCATCCTGTTTGATCGGGTCGTGCATGCTCGCAGGGACGATCCATGCCGAACCGCTGCTGACTTTGCCGTCCTTGTAGATCTGCGACAGGGCGACAAAGCCCAACTCAGCGTTGCCGGTCGAGACAAACTGATAAGCCTGAGTGATGTTCTGGCCTTCAACGATCTTGGCTTTGGTGGCGTCGGTCAATTTCAGTTTTTCCAGCACTTGCGTGGCGGCCAGGCCGTATGGCGCAGCTTTCGGATTGGCGATGGACAGGTGCTGGTATTCGTTCTTTTTCAGCACTTCGCCTTTCGCATCGACATAACCTTCTTTCGCCGACCACAACGCCAGCGTGCCGATCGCGTAGGTGAAACGCGAACCTTTGACGGTCTCGCCTTCTTTTTCGAGTTTTTCCGGGTTGGTGTCGTCAGCGGAGAGGAACACTTCGAACGGCGCGCCGTTCTTGATCTGAGTGTAGAACTGGCCAGTGGCGCCATAAGCTGCGACCAGTTTGTGCCCGGTGTCTTTTTCGAAATCGGCGGCGATGGCCTGGATCGGCGCGGTGAAGTTGGCTGCCACGGCCACCTGCACTTCATCAGCCTGAACTGTGCCGACGGCGAAGACGGCGAGCAAAGAGGCCAGGCAACCAGGGGCAAGACGTGAGGCACGAATGGTCATGTAACAGCTCCGTTATTGACGAGTGCAGCGGGCAGCTATTGTTTGAAGTGGGCTGCGCCGATGCGAGGGTGAATTCGCTATATAGCGAAATATATAGCGAAATGCCGCCAAACAGGAAGTGTTGGTTAAAACCAGCGTGAGGATGTTTGAATCTTCACGCTGTGCAGCTTCAGCGGCGAGCGAGTTTTGCCAGTGCGCCTTCGGCCAATTGTCGAGTCAGTTCAGCGCTACCGAGGTCTTTGCCCAAGGTGAATGCCTGACCGGCCCAGAGGTTGGCAAACTCTGCTTCGTTGATCGCTCGCAGCGGCATCAGCGCACCCCCGGCCAAGGGAAATGCAGGTGCCTGGGGCGAAATCGGGCCCAGTTCACGCATGATACGATTGAGAATGCCCCGTGCCGGCCGCCCGGTAAAAATATTGGTGATTGCCGTTTCGCTTTCCTTGGCGGTGCGCAGCGCCTTGTGGTGAGCGGCGCTGACTTTTGCTTCCGGCGTGAACAGATAGGCGGTGCCGACCTGTACTGCTGAGGCCCCCAACATAAATGCCGCCGCCATGCCGCGCGCATCAGCAATTGCCCCGGCGGCAATCACCGGTACGCTCACCGCATCGACCACCTGAGGCACCAGGGCAAACGTGCCGACCTGACTGCTCAGATCATCACTGAGAAACATGCCGCGATGGCCGCCGGCCTCGTAGCCCATCGCGATAATCGCGTCGCAGCCGTTCTGTTCCAGCCAGATCGCTTCATCGACCGTCGTGGCCGAAGAGAGAATTTTCGCCCCGGTTGCCTTGACCCGCTCGAGCAAGGATTTCTCTGGCAGACCGAAATGGAAGCTCACCGCTTCAGGTCGAAACTCTTCCAGCACTTCACAGGCTGCGGCATCGAACGGCGCGCGGTTGGACACCGGCGTCGGTGCAGCGAAATCGGCGCCCAGTTCACGGTAATACGGTTCCAGCAAATGCTTCCAGTCACGTGCACGTTGCTCATCGGCTGCCGGTGGCTGATGGCAGAAGAAGTTCACGTTGAAGGGCTTGTCGGTGTGCTGGCGGATGGTTTTCAGCTCTTCGCGCAATTGCTCGATGCTCAGCATCGCCGCCGGCATCGAACCCAGGCCACCGGCGTTGCACACGGCGATGACCATGGACGAATTCGTCGCACCGGCCATCGGGCCCTGGATGATCGGCAATTCAATGCCGAGCAGATCAAGAAGACGGGTGTCTGGCCATTGGCTCATGAGGGCGGTTCTCCAAACGGTGTAGCGGGCAGGGGGCAAAACCGGTTTTTAGCAGCAAAACCGGATTCGGGGCCAGTTGGAAATTCAGAACAACCCGTGCAGTTTTTCAGCGTCGATGACATCCGCCGTTCTTTGGCCTCCAGAAGCGTGATGAAAATTGCTGGTACGCCGGTGGTCGCGGCAATGGCGAACTCTTTAAGAATTTCGGCGAAACCACGACCGTAGAAAAAGCATAGATGCGGGCCATGGAAATGCCCGGCGAATTCGCCGATTGGCGCAAAGTCGAATGTGGCAAGGTGTTGCGATGTGCTATTTCAAGGCACGACATTCTGAAAACAGTCCAGCGAGGCAGTCATGTTTAACGCCATTGTGATCGACAAAGACGACAGCGGTTATCGCGCCAACCTGCAACAGGTCAACGAGGAGCAATTGCCTGAAGGCGATGTCACCGTGGCTGTTGCGTACAGCACGCTGAACTTCAAGGATGGCTTGGCGATTACCGGCAGCAGTCCGGTGGTGCGCAAGTTTCCGATGGTGCCGGGGATCGATCTTGCGGGCACCGTGGAAGCCAGTTCACACCCCGACTATAAGGTGGGTGATCAGGTGCTGCTCAATGGCTGGGGTGTTGGCGAGAATCACTGGGGCGGTCTGGCGCAGAAGGCGCGACTCAATGGCGATTGGCTGATTCCATTGCCCAAGGCCTTTACGGCGGCGCAAGCGATGGCTGTCGGTACGGCCGGTTATACGGCGATGCTGTGCATTCTGGCGCTCGAGCGTAATGGCGTGACGCCAGAGCAGGGTGAGGTGCTGGTCACGGGGGCCAACGGCGGTGTCGGCAGTTTTGCCATCGCCCTGCTGAGCAAACTCGGCTACCGCGTCGTCGCGTCCACCGGACGGGTCTCCGAGCATGAATATCTGCAGCAGTTGGGCGCCGGCGAAATCATTGACCGTGCGATGTTGTCAGCGCCCGGCAAGCCACTGGCCAAAGAGCGTTGGGCGGCGGTGATCGATTCGGTTGGCAGTCACACCCTGGCCAATGCCTGCGCGAGCACCCGCTCCGAAGGCACCGTCGCCGCCTGTGGTCTGGCCCAAGGCATGGACTTCCCGGCGTCAGTGGCGCCGTTTATTTTGCGCGGTGTGACCCTCGCCGGCATCAACAGCGTGACCCAGCCCAAGGCCCGCCGGCTGCAAGCGTGGGAGCGTCTGGCCAAGGATCTGGATTTCTCGCTGCTGGCATTGATCAGCCACGAAATCGGCCTGAGTGAAGCCATCGAGGCGGCGCCAAAACTGCTCGCCGGGCAACTTCGCGGACGGGTTGTGGTGGACGTCAATCGCTGACAGGTTTTCAGGCTGCGTAGCATCCATTGACCGTTCACGCCGGCGTCTCGCGCTCAAGCAACTGACGCTTGCGCTCGACCCCCCAACGATAACCGGAAAGGTTGCCATCGCTGCGCACCACGCGGTGGCAAGGGATTGCCACCGCCAGGCGGTTGGCCCCGCACGCCTGAGCCACTGCGCGCATGGACGTCGGCGCGCCGATGCGCTGGGCAATCTCGGCATAGCTGGCGGTGCTGCCGAGCGGAATCTCCCGCAACGCTTGCCAGACACGTTCTTGAAACGCCGTCCCCCGTACGTCCAGTGGCAGATCCAGGCCAATGGCCGGCGCTTCGATAAAACCCACGACTTTGGCAATCAACTGTTCAAACCCGCTGTCTGCGCCAATCAGGTTGGCTTTGCGAAACTGATCCTGCAGGTCGCACACCAGTTGATGCGGGTCGTCACCCAGCAAAATCGCGCACACCCCACGCTCGCTTTGCGCCACCAGAATCGCGCCCAGCGAGCATTGGCCTACGGCAAAATGGATGTCGTTGTTTTGACCGGCAGCGCGGTAGTCGCCAGGTTTCATACCCAACAGTTGATTGGCCGATTCGTAGAAACGGCTGTTGGAGTTGAAGCCTGCGTCATATAGAGCATCCGTCACCGAATTGCCGTCCGCGAGACATTCACGCACTCTGCGCGAACGATGGGCGGCGGCGTAGGCTCTTGGCGTCAGGCCAGTGGCGGCTTTGAACACTCGATGAAAGTGAAACGGGCTCAAACCGGCCGTCTCTGCGAGCTCGTTCAGGGCGGGCGGATTTTCGGCTATCTCGATTTGTCGGCATGCCGTGGCGACGGTCGCGGCATGCTGCGCGGCGACATCACTTTGATCCTTGCTCGCACGTTTGCTCGGCCGATAACCCGCGGCTTCGGCCTGTTGGGCGGTGTCGAAAAACTCGACATTCTGCGGTTTCGGCAAGCGTGCCAGGCTGCTCGGGCGGCAGTAGATGCCCGTGGTTTTTACCGCATAGACAAACTGCCCGTCCGCCTGCGGATCCCGTGCAAGCACGGCGGCCCAGCGTGGATCATGTTCGGTATCAAGCGGGGTCGAAAGCGTTTTCATGATGAGTAATCCGTTGACCTGTTTGATTCAGGTTAACCTGCCTCGCCAGGCACAACACTCCGGGCCTTGCGGTCAAATTTTTCGGGTTTAGCGAGCCAGCCGAAACGTCAGATTGATCCGCTGTTGACCCAAGCGCGGATGCTGACCGTGCTTGATTGGCAACACGCCGTGGTAGCGCAATCGGTCGACGCCGCCCCAGACCACCATGTCACCGTGCAGCAGCGGAATTCGCCGGGTCTTGTCGCTGCGCGCAAAACCGCCGAACAGAAATATGGCAGGCAATCCGAGTGACAGGGAAACGATCGGCGCGGCGTAGTCCTTTTCATCTTTATCCTGATGCAATGACATTTTTGCGCCGGGGACATAGCGATTGATCAGGCAGGAATCTGCATTGAAGCCAGAGAAACCAGCTCGCTCGGCTGCCGAATGCGCCAGAGCAGCGAAGGATTTCGGCATCTGCGGCCAAGGCAGCCCGTTGAGCGGGTCGACACTCGAATAACGATAGCCGCTGCGATCAGTGATCCAGCCCCACTCACCGCAACTGCTGGTGCCGACCGACATGCTGAAACCGCCCGGTGTAACCATGTGGCGCAAGGGGGCCGCTGCGAGAACGGCGTCCAGTGCCGGCAGCAATTGATCGACAATCGGCAGGGCGAAGCCGCGCAATAGCCAGGATTGCTCGCCAACCTGTTCGGCTCGGGCTTGTTGTTCGGGTTCGTGGTCAGCGAACAGGTCGAGAGTTGTTGAGGACATGGCCATCAGGTTGCGTCGTGAAAGATGATGCCTAGGGTATGCCTTTTTCCACTGTGCAGGCGACTGACGCCGTGGCGCATGGTCACCCGGTAGTCGCCGCGCACGCCTTTGACGGGGCGCTGATTCACGGCAAAGATCAGCGCATCACCTTTCGTCAGATCGAGTACGTGCGGGCGAGATTGCATGCGCGGGCGCTGCTCGGTGAGAACGAACTCTCCGCCGCTGAAATCTTGCCCGGGTTCTGACAGAAGAATCGCCACTTGCAGCGGAAAAACCGATTCGCCGTACAGGTCCTGATGCAGGCAGTTGTAGTCCTGCGGGCCGTACTGCAACAGAAGAGGGGTAGGGCGTCGTTGACCGGCGGCATGGCAACGCTGAAGAAACTCGGCGTGGTTCGGAGGGAAACGTTCGGGCAGGTGCATGCGTTCGTACCAGCGATTGGCCAAGGGGACCAAGCGCGGATACAACGCGCAGCGAAGGCGTTCTACCGGTGTCGGCAGGGGATATCGAAAGTATTTGTACTCGCCGCGACCGAAACCGTGGCGGACCATGATGACCTGCGATCGAAACGGTTCGGTCTGTGGGTACAGCGCACTCAGGTGATCGCAGGTGTTGGTCAGCAGCAGCGAACGGATGATCGCGTAGCCGTCCTGATCCAGTTGTTGCGCAAGGCTTGCCCAGTCGAGCGAATCCAGACGCGAGGGTGACATCGACATGCTGACTCCTTGACGCTTGGTCGAAGAAAGTCAGTCTAGGCAAGACCTGGCGGCAGAACACTCCGCCGCTTGCGGTCAAATTCCTGTCGATGCTTACAGCGCTTTGCTGACGGCGATCTCGCTGATCACATCATCTTTGCCGTGGATCGCGTCAAGCGCAGCCTTGGCTTCTTCGGCAGTGCCGTTTTCCAGCTGCGCGAACTCGAAGCGGCGTTCACCGTTGAGTTTGTACTTGATGACGTATTTGGTTGTTTGGGCCACGGTCATGCTTTCCTTTCTGGTTGAGCGGTGTGTCTCAGCTGAGTTTGGTGCTGGAGCGACGGATGATCTTGATCGAGTGGGTCAGCGTCGGCTTGCGGGTTACGCTGATCGCACGGCGGTTGACCGTGTCTATGGTGATGTTCCAGAAACCGGTGCTCGGCGCGGTGATACGGGCCGGGAAGGTGTCGAAGGCGCCGCCGTGATAGGTGTGACGGCCGCCGTTCTTGAAGCTGCGGAAATTGGCGTCGTTCATCAGACGGATGTTGCACATTTGCGAGCATTGGATGACGACGATGTCGTCTTCGTTGAGGTGTTCGCGCTGGTGAATGAATTTCATGGGCGCCTCCAGAAGGGCTTTTTCTACAAAATCAAAACGATAGCTTGTAATTGCGCGCAGTTTATCAGCCCGCACGGGTTATTATCTGGCCGTCGGGCGTTGGTTTGACAATTTTGAACAGATATTCGCAATCGGATGCGGGTTAAATGCAGAAGGCCCCGGAGAAAAACGGCATTTGTGCTGTCGGACGGTCTTTAACGGAGGTTTTGTATGAAGTGGGGTGTGGTGTGTCTGCCGTTGATTCTGGCTGTGGGTGGTTGTGCGAGTGTTTCCGAAATCAATGAAACGCTGCCGACCATGAGCGTGATCTCCGGCAAGAAACCCCATGAATATGCCCAGTGTCTGGCCGATAAACTGGCAGACAGCCGCGGCGCGCTGCAAGTGCAGCCGCACAAGGACGGGGTTCGGGTCATCGTGCCGGGGAAACTTTCTACGGGTGCAGCCGCGGTGTTTGATATCGAAGATCGCTCCGGTGGCAGCAGCATCAAGTTGCATGAGCGCATGTCGAATGTGCCGGTTCGCCCGCGTGACGTGCAAAAGGCCGCCAATGCGTGTATTTCCGGCTGATAGACTGACAGTCATCAGCACCGATGCCGTCGCAGTCATGCTGTGACGGCATTTTCATTTCTGGAGTCGCGATGAAGCGAGAGCAAGTACGGGAGCGCCACGTAGAGGGCCTGATCTCTGCCACCCATGTTATCCAGAACCCGGCGAATCCGGGTGAGTGGATCGTGTTTTTCAAGAAGAGCGCCGGGCGCAGCTACTTTCTGGTCGACGATAACGACGAAGTCGAATCCTTCAACCGTCTCGACGATCTGATCGAAGTCGTTCGTGGACTCGGGATCAAGTTCGCCGAAATTCATATGTAAGGTCTATTTGCAGACCACGACAACGCTGCGGTTCTTGTAGTTGCCGACATCAACGCCCAGGGTTTTGTCGCTTTCCTTGGGCTGGGGTGTGCCGTCGGTGCCAACGATTCGGTAGCCAGTGCCCGCGCAGGAGGCATCGGCTTTTTCATAGCAGGTCGCCCAGGAATTCGCTTCGCCGGAACAATCGATCGACAGCCCCTGTTCACCATTGTTCAGGTATGTGGGTTGGGAGGTGGCGCAACCGGCCAGTGCCAATACCGCGATCAGGGGCAGCCATTTTTTCAGATTCATGTTTGTGGTCTTCAGCGAGGGGGACTAGACGCTCTGACAGCGCCGGTGTGAAAAGGTTATAGCGTTTGGCCACTTGTTTGTAAGTGGGCACAAAAAAGCCCTGCTCAAGGGCAGGGCTTGGGGCGTCGCAGTCGATCAGTCCTGATCTTTGCCGCGGCGCTTGGCCGATGCCGGAGTGTCGGTGAACACTGCCGCTACATCGGTCGCCATTTGTTCGCTGTCGAAAGGCCCGGCGATGTGTTCGCCATTGGTCGTGGTCAGCGTCCACTTGCCGTCTTTCTTGTCGATCACATACCCGTTGACGATTTTTACCGCAGCCATCTATCTGTCTCGTTCGCTGGTTCAAAGGCGCCATGATACCGGCAAATGCTCGCATTGGGGGGCGATGAGCGTATGGTGATTCAGTTTCTCGGCTGCTTTGAGCTACGCTGATCTGGCTGCGCCAGGATGTCGATGGAACTATCGGCGAGAATATTTCTCTATGTTGGCATCGGTTAGCCAGTGCGGGGCATTGTAAGGTGCACGCCGCCTGATTAGACTGCGCCGAAACTCGTACACACAGCCCTTTCAAGGACTTATATGATCAAGAAATGCTTGTTCCCAGCAGCCGGTTACGGTACTCGCTTCCTGCCAGCGACTAAAGCCATGCCTAAAGAAATGCTGCCGGTGGTAAACAAGCCACTGATCCAGTACGGCGTTGAAGAAGCTCTGGACGCTGGCCTGACGGAAATTTCCATCGTGACCGGTCGTGGCAAGCGTGCTCTGGAAGACCACTTCGACATCAGCTACGAGCTGGAAAACCAGATCAAAGGCACCGACAAAGAGAAATACCTGGTAGGTATCCGCAAACTGCTCGACTCGTGCTCGTTCTCCTACACCCGTCAAACCGAAATGAAAGGTCTGGGCCACGCGATCCTCACCGGTCGCCCGCTGATCGGTGACGAACCGTTCGCCGTGGTGCTGGCGGACGACCTGTGCGTCAACCTCGAAGGCGACGGCGTACTGACCCAGATGGTCAAGCTGTACAAGCAGTTCCGTTGCTCGATCATCGCCATCCAGGAAGTCGATCCGCAGGAAACCAGCAAGTACGGCGTTATCGCCGGCGAGATGATCCGCGACGACATCTACCGCGTTCACAGCATGGTCGAGAAGCCAAAGCCGGAAGATGCGCCGTCGAATCTGGCAATCATCGGTCGTTACATCCTGACTCCGGACATCTTCGACCTGATCGAACAAACCGAGCCAGGCAAGGGCGGCGAAATCCAGATCACCGACGCCCTGATGAAACAAGCCCAGAACGGCTGCGTCATGGCTTACAAGTTCAAAGGCAAGCGTTTCGACTGCGGTGGTGCTGAAGGCTACATCGAAGCAACCAACTTCTGCTTCGAGAACTTCTACAAGACTGGCAAGGCTTATTAAGAGCGCTTGAATTGTCTGTAAGAAAAACCCGCTTCGGCGGGTTTTTTTATTTTGCGCCCCCATATGATTGGCAGCGCTTGCCCAATGGGTGGCTGCAGGTATGCTGATCCCCTGCCGAGGAGATAGAAATGGCCTACGATTTTGACCTTTATGTGATTGGTGCCGGTTCCGGCGGTGTGCGTGCTGCGCGTTTTGCGGCCGGTTTCGGTGCGAAAGTGGCGGTGGCGGAGAGCCGTTATCTGGGCGGGACCTGCGTTAACGTCGGCTGTGTGCCGAAAAAGTTGCTGGTGTACGGCGCGCATTTCGCCGAAGACTTTGAGCAGGCGTCCGGTTTTGGCTGGAGCCTGGGCGAAGCGAATTTTGATTGGGCGACGCTGATCGCCAACAAGGATCGCGAGATCAATCGCCTCAACGGCATTTACCGCAATCTGCTGGTCAACAGCGGCGTGACCTTGCATGAAGCGCACGCGAAGATCGTTGGCCCGCATGAGGTTGAAGTGAATGGTGAGCGTTACACCGCGAAGAACATTCTCATCGCCACCGGCGGCTGGCCGCAGATTCCGGAGATTCCGGGGCGCGAGCACGCGATCGGTTCCAATGAGGCGTTCTTCCTCAAGGAGCTGCCAAAGCGTGTGCTGGTGGTTGGCGGCGGTTACATCGCGGTCGAATTTGCCGGGATCTTCCACGGCCTTGGCGCGAACACCACGCTGCTGTATCGCGGCGATCTGTTCCTGCGCGGCTTCGATGGTTCGGTGCGCAAGCATTTGCAGGAAGAGCTGACCAAGCGTGGATTGGATCTGCAATTCAACGCCGATATCGCGCGCATCGACAAGCAGGCTGACGGCAGCCTGAAAGCCACCCTCAAGGACGGTCGTGAGCTGGAAGCGGATTGCATTTTCTATGCAACCGGCCGGCGTCCGATGCTCGACAATCTGGGGCTGGAAAACACCGATGTGCAGCTCACCGACAAAGGCTTCATCAAGGTTGACGAGCAATATCAGACCAGCGAGCCGTCCATTCTCGCCCTGGGTGATGTCATCGGTCGCGTGCAGCTGACGCCTGTGGCTCTGGCAGAAGGCATGGCCGTAGCGCGGCGTCTGTTCAAGCCTGAGCAATACCGCCCAGTGGATTACAAGATGATCCCGACTGCAGTGTTCAGCCTGCCGAACATCGGTACAGTTGGTTTGACCGAAGAAGATGCACGCGAGGCTGGCCACGACGTGGTGATTTTCGAGAGCCGCTTCCGCCCGATGAAGCTGACCTTGACCGAGTGTCAGGAAAAGACGCTGATGAAGCTGGTAGTCGACGGCAAGACCGACAAAGTCCTCGGCTGCCACATGGTCGGCCCTGACGCTGGTGAGATCGTCCAGGGCCTGGCGATTGCGTTGAAAGCTGGCGCAACCAAGCGCGACTTCGACGACACGATCGGGGTACACCCGACGGCCGCCGAAGAATTCGTCACCATGCGTACGCCGGTCGGCGCTTAAGCGTCTTTCGGCTTGGCTGAGTCTGGCGCTGCCGCAACGGTAGCCGCCAGACGCTGGCTTTCTTCCAGGCTTGCCTGAGCCTTGTTCAATTCCTTTTTCAGTGACTGGTTGAGCAGCGTCTGCTCCTCGACGCTCTGCTTGAGTGTCTGGCTTTCCAGGGTGGCCACGCGCAGGCGTTCCTGGAGAAGGGTGCGTTCGCTGTCGACGCGGGTCGCTTGCTCGAGCAGTTGATCCTGACGCTGATTGCTCTGCTTGAGCTGATCCTGCAGCAGACTCAGTTCGCGCTGCGTGCCACGGTTTTCCGTGAGCAGGCGTTCGTTGTCGCGGTGCAGTTGCGTGATCTCGTCCTGGCGGACCAATGCACTTTGCTGCGCCTGACGCAATTCGGCCTGAATCTGCTGCACCTGCGCTTCGTGGCGGCTCTGTTCCTGCTCGCGCTGCTCTTTGCTGGCGTTGCGGTAGTGCTCCAGCGCGTCACGGGCATGCAGGTGTTTTTCTTCCAGTGAGCGGATCTGCTCGTCCTTGTCCTGCAAGCGCAACTCAAAGTCGGCCAATGCCTGATTCAGCCCGGCATTGCGGGTCTGCTCGGTCTGCAGCATCGAGCGTGTGTTGTTCAACGCTTCGGATTCACGCGCCAGTGCAGCGCCTTGAATGTCGTGCTCGTGTTCGAGCTTTTCCAGTGCCTGACGCGTCTGTTGCAGCTCCGACTCCAGTGCTTCGCGCTGCTCCTCGAACTGCTCGCGGGCTTGCTCGATGGGCTCTTGCGCTTGTTCTTTGAGGCGTTGGGCGAGCCTCGAGACGAGGGCGGTCAACTCGTCATCGATAGGCTCAGCCGAGGCTTCAACGGGCTGGGCGCCGTCATCCAGTTCTTTCAAATAGCGATGGATCGTGGTTTTCGAGCCGGTGTTGCCCATTTCAATGCGTACTGCATCGATGCTCGGGTGTTCGCCACGGGCGAGGATCGCTGTGCGCGCGATCTGCACCAGTGCTTTGGTTATGCCGCCACGGGCCATGTGAACTCCTACGTTTACGTACTGTGGTACATGCCACTAAAGTACGCAGTGTACCATCTCAAAAATAAAGATAAACCTTTGATATTGAAGACGCGGGATATACTGGTATTACCCAGTGTCAGGCGGCAAAATGCGCCTTTGCATTCCTGCATCAGTACGCCAGCGAGAAAACAGCCCATGAGCGATCTGGATCGCTATCTGCAAGCCGCCACCCGTGACAACACGCGCCGTAGCTATCGTGCGGCCATCGAGCATTTCGAAGTTAAGTGGGGCGGGTTCTTGCCGGCGACGGCCGACAGCGTCGCGCGGTATCTGGTAGCGCACGCCGAAGAGTTGTCGATAAACACGCTGAAGCTGCGTCTGTCGGCGCTGGCGCAGTGGCACAACAGCCAAGGGTTTGCCGATCCGACCAAGGCGCCGGTGGTGCGCAAGGTATTCAAAGGGATTCGGGCTTTGCATCCAGCGCAGGAGAAACAGGCTGAGCCGTTGCAGTTGCAGGATTTGCAGCGCGTCATCGACTGGCTGGAGCATGAGGCGCAAACCGCAAAAGAGCAGCAGGATCGTCCGCTACTGCTCAAGGCTTATCGTGATCGCGCCTTGATTCTGCTGGGTTTCTGGCGCGGCTTCCGCAGCGATGAGCTGTGCCGCCTGCAAATCGAACATGTGCAAGCGCATGCCGGCAAAGGCATCACCTTGTATTTGCCGCGCAGCAAAGGCGATCGGGAAAACCTCGGGCAGACCTATCAAGCGCCGGCGCTGCTCAAGCTGTGCCCGGTGCAGGCCTACATCGACTGGATCACCGAAGCGGCGCTGGTACGCGGCCCGGTTTTCCGCAGCATCGACCGCTGGGGCAATCTGAACGAGGAGGGCCTGCACGCCAACAGCATCATTCCTTTGCTGCGCCAGGCGTTGCAGCGTGCCGGGATTGCCGCCGAAAACTACACCAGCCATTCCCTGCGTCGCGGCTTTGCCACTTGGGCACACCAAAGTGGCTGGGATCTGAAATCGTTGATGAGTTACGTCGGCTGGAAGGATATGAAGTCGGCGATGCGCTATGTTGAAGTCAGCCCATTCCAAGGGATGGCTCGGATTACGGATAACCCGGCTTCGTCGTAGATATCGTTTTCTTCTATTAATACAGTCGGCTAATAGCGAAAACAAATCAGCAGCATCAGGTTTGCCAATGAGCCATCCGTCGAGTGAGTGGGTAGGATTCACCCATCGAATTCACAACCCTGACGGAGAGTCATCAATGCCTATCATCAACAGCCAAGTTAAACCGTTCAAAGCTACCGCGTTCAAAAACGGCGACTTCGTTCAAGTCTCGGACGCTGACCTGAAAGGCAAGTGGTCGGTTGTATTCTTCTACCCAGCCGACTTCACCTTCGTTTGCCCAACCGAGCTGGAAGACCTGGCTGACAACTACGCTGCCTTCCAGAAACTGGGCGTAGAGATCTACAGCGTTTCCACCGACACCCACTTTGCCCACGCTGCCTGGCACAACACTTCGCCAGCCATTGGCAAAATCGAATACACCATGATCGGCGACCCGACCCACGCCATCTCCCGCAACTTCGACGTGCTGATCGAAGAAGCTGGTCTGGCTGACCGTGGCACCTTCGTGATCAACCCAGAAGGCCAGATCAAAATCGTTGAACTGAACGATGGCGGCGTTGGCCGTGACGCTTCCGAGCTGCTGCGCAAGATCAAGGCTGCTCAGTACGTTGCTGCTCACCCAGGTGAAGTTTGCCCAGCCAAGTGGAAAGAAGGCGAGGCCACTCTGGCACCGTCCCTGGACCTGGTCGGCAAGATCTAAGTCTGTGACACGCAATGCAGGGCGGTACGCCGCACCTTCTTAAGTACGCTGCACCGCCCAATAAAAATGCCCGGGCGAGTTTCGCTCGGGCTTTTTTTCGCCTCAAATAAAGGAAATCGCCCGTATGTTGGACGCCAATCTTAAAGCCCAGTTGAAATCGTACCTGGAACGGGTCACCCAGCCGATCGAGATCGTTGCCTCCCTCGACGACGGTGCGAAATCCCGTGAAATGCTGGAACTGCTGAAAGACGTTGCCAGTCTTTCTAGCCAAATTACCCTGATCGACAGCGGTGACGATGCACGCAAGCCATCGTTCTCGATCAACCGCCCGGGCGCCGACATCAGTCTGCGTTTCGCCGGTATCCCGATGGGCCACGAGTTCACCTCGCTGGTGCTGGCCCTGCTGCAAGTCGGCGGCCACCCATCGAAAGCCAGTGTTGAAGTGATCGAGCAGATCCGCTCGCTCAAAGGCCAGTTCAGCTTCGAGACCTACTTCTCGCTGTCCTGCCAGAACTGCCCGGACGTGGTCCAGGCGCTGAACCTGATGGCTGTGCTCAACCCGAACATCCGCCACGTCGCCATCGACGGTGCGTTGTTCCAGGACGAAGTCAACGATCGCAAGATCATGGCCGTGCCGAGCATCTACCTCAACGGTGAGAACTTCGGTCAAGGCCGCATGGGCCTGGAAGAGATTCTGGCCAAACTCGACACCGGTGCCATCGAGCGTCAGGCTGAGAAAATCAGCGCCAAAGAGGCCTTTGATGTGTTGGTCGTCGGTGGTGGCCCGGCCGGTGCGTCGGCAGCGATTTACGCTGCACGTAAAGGTATCCGCACTGGCGTCGCCGCTGAGCGTTTCGGCGGCCAGGTGCTCGACACCATGGCCATCGAGAACTTCATTTCCGTACAGGAAACCGAAGGACCGAAACTGGCCACGGCGCTGGAAGAACACGTCAAGCAATACGACGTCGACATCATGAACCTGCAACGCGCCGACAAGCTGATCCCAGGCAAGAACGGCGAGCAGCATGAAGTCCGCTTCGCCAGCGGCGCAACCCTCAAAGCCAAGAGCGTGATTCTCGCGACCGGTGCGCGCTGGCGTGAAATGAACGTGCCGGGCGAGCAGGAATACCGCAACAAAGGCGTGGCGTACTGCCCGCACTGTGACGGTCCGCTGTTCAAAGGCAAGCGCGTGGCAGTGATCGGCGGCGGTAACTCCGGCGTTGAAGCGGCCATCGACCTGGCCGGCATTGTCTCGCACGTGACGCTGCTGGAGTTCGACGTACAACTGCGTGCCGACGCGGTATTGCAGCGCAAACTGCACAGCCTGCCGAACGTCACGGTGATCACCAGTGCGCAAACCACTGAAGTCACCGGCAATGGCGAGAAGGTCAACGGCCTGCGCTACAAGGATCGCAACACCGATGAGTTGCGTACCGTCGAGCTGGAAGGGATCTTCGTGCAGATCGGTTTGCTGCCGAATACTGACTGGCTCAAGGGCACTATCGAGCTGTCGCCACGGGGCGAGATTATTGTCGATAACCGCGGCGAGACATCGATCCCGGGCATCTTCGCTGCCGGCGACGTGACCACCGTGCCGTACAAGCAGATCGTGATCGCGGTGGGCGAGGGCGCCAAGGCTTCGCTGAGTGCTTTCGATCACCTGATCCGCACTTCGGCTCCGGCGTAAGCGTCCAGCCAGAAATGAAAAAACCCGTGAGCGATCACGGGTTTTTTATTGCGCGTGAAAAGCTGCCCCTCACCCCAGCCCTCTCCCGAGGGAGAGGGAGCCGACCGAGGTGTCTGGCGTTTTCCATCGACCTGAATGACCGAGTCGATTATGGATTCGGTAAAGATCTTTCACGTCGGCGGAATTCTTGCATATCCCCCAATCAGTTCCCTCTCCCTATGGGAGAGGGTTAGGGTGAGGGGCTTTTCAGCTTTTACAGCGGCGCAGGCTGAATGATCTCGACCCAGTAACCATCCGGATCCTTGATGAAAGCCAGGCTCTTCATGCGGCCATCGGTCAGGCGCTTCTGGAAGTCACAGCCCAACTCTTCAAAGCGCGCACAGGCCGAGACGATATCCGGCACCGAAATGCAGATATGACCAAAACCACGCGGGTCGGTATTGCCGTTGTGATAGGCAAAATCCGCATCGTTTTCGGTGCCGTGGTTATGGGTCAGTTCGAGAATGCCCGGGATCGACTTCATCCACTCAGTGCGGGCAGCCGCGTCGGCCGGGATCTGCGCTTTGTCGACCAGTGCGAGGAAGTACAGGCTGAACTCGGCTTCCGGGAAATCGCGTTTCTCCACCAGCGAGAAGCCCAGGACGCGGGTGTAGAAGTCCAGGGATTTAGTGATGTCTTTGACGCGCAACATGGTGTGGTTGAAAACGAAGTTGCGGGTTGCGCTGTCTGGGGTGGCGGTGACGCCGGGGAACGTATTGAGTTCGTGCAGGCTCATGAGCCCTCCAATAACTATGGGCGAGTGAATGGACGCAATGATACGCATGCCTGTCGGCATCGCCAAATGAAAGGGCAGGCTTGCCCTGCGTGCGGGCGAGCCTCAGACTTTACGGTTCAATCTGCGAGTGCGTCCGGCAATGATCCGACTGTTTAAATCCGTGTTTGTTTTTTTTGTGTTGTCGCTTGTGGCGGTCTGCGCGTCAGCGGACGAACCAAGCATTACCTGGCCAGCCGGTTGGCAAGTCGAGGCGCTGCCCGAGGCGGCTGCACAGGTTTCCCGTCAGCGCGCGGTCAAGAATGACGCCGATGGCAATCAGGTGATGGTTATGGAATTGACCATGACTCATGTCGAAGCAGGGCATCAGGTCAATTTGCAGGGCGTGCTGCTGGAGATGCGCAAGTCGATACAGAAGGACTTCTTCCAGGGCGGTTACCAAAGTGTCTGCAACAAAGTGCATCCGGCGACGCTGGGTACTTTGTCGGCGCTGGAAACCACTTGCACCATCACCGAAAACGGTCGGCATGTGTTGTCGCAAACCCTCGTGGCGGCAGTCGAGGCGGACAAGGCTTATGTTCTTTCCTACGCCGGGCAAGCTGAGATTTATAAGGCCAGCGCAGACGAGATAGTGGCGCTGAGAAACAGCTTGAAACTTTAAGGCGCTGTACTCTTCACGGAGGAGGTTAGATACCCGAACGGATTAAGCACAAAGTTTAATGGCGGCCTTGATCGCAACATCGCGCCGCAAAATGTTTAGCTTTCTGACTCAGCAACGTTACAGAAAACCCGCAACTTGTTCGATGAAATTCATTTCATTTGTTAGATATTGTCAACAAAAAAGCCCTGCGTCATGCAGGGCTTTTTTATTGGCGTTGGATTAACCGCGCAACCAGGAATCAACGGTGGCTGCACCGTATTGTTCCTTCCAGGCTTTCAGGCCACGGTGATTGCCGCCCTTGGTTTCGATCAGTTCACCGGTATGCGGATTCTGATAAACCTTGACCACGCGAGCGCGGCGGGTTTTAGGGGCTGCAGAAGTCTGCAAGGCGGATTTTGCCGGGTTCGGATCGAGGATGGCGACGATGTCCTTCAGGCCTTTGCCGTAGGTTTTCATCAGCCCCTGGAGCTTTTCTTCGAATTCGATTTCTTTCTTGAGCCCGGCATCGTTCTTCAGCGATTCCAGCTGTTTGAGCTGTTCCTGAAGGGCCTTTTCAGCTGCACGAAATTCAGCGAGTCTGGACAATATCTTTACTCCAATAGTGTGTTTGGCTGATACCAACCGCAAACAAAGCTAATAAGCCAAGAGCCTTGAAGCGACTCGGTGATAAATGGCTCACCTGCCAATCTTGCTCAGGTTGAAAAAATTGTAGTAGTTAATGCGCCAAGAGTAAATCCTGATGTTGTCCTCATGTAACAACAGCGGTCTTTTGTATCAATTTGGTGCGCCTGGCCGGTACGCTCGTCTTAATCTGGCTTAGTTAATGGTGAGTTAACGCGCTGATGAATTCCGCAGCCGGCATCGGTTTGCCGAACAGATACCCTTGCAGAAAGTTGACGTGATGTGCGGTCAGATAATCGGCTTGCGCCTGAGTTTCGACACCTTCGGCAACAATACCCAGATCAAGCTTGGCCGACAGGTCGATAATGGTATCGAGAATGTGTCGGGACAACGCATCGACACCGATCATGGCAACGAAACTCTGATCGATCTTGAGGAAATCCACATTGAATTTGCGCAAGTAGCCCAGGCTTGAGTGGCCGGTGCCGAAGTCGTCAATCGCGATCTTCACACCCAGCGCATGCAGTTGCTCGAACAGCTGGCGAGTGATGTCGGTCGGCTCGATCAATTCGCGCTCGGTCAACTCCAGCACCAGGTTGATGCTGTCGGCGGCGAACGCGGCGAGAAACGTTCGACAATCCTCCACCAGTTCCAGGTCTTTGCAATGGCTCGCAGTGATATTGATGCCGATATGAAATGGCGCGGTGAACGTTGCTGATAGCGGCCCCAGCAGCGCGGCAGTTTGTTGCATCAGGGCGCGGGTCATCGGCACGATCAACCCCGAATGCTCGGCGAATGGAATAAACAGATCCGGACGTACCAGGCCTTCTTTCGGGTGAGTCCAGCGCATCAACACTTCAGCTCCCGACCATGCCTTGCTGTCGCCATGCACCACGGGCTGGAAGTAGGGAATGAACTCGCCAGCCTCGAGCGCGCGGAGCATTTCGTGGCTCGGTGAAGTGGAGCGCTTCTGCAGGACATGGCCGATGGCCCCCGACACCACGCCAAAAAAAATCAGCAGACTGAACAGCGGCGGATATTCATCGACCATGTAGCGCCAGGTTTCGCCCTCGGGAAACCCGGCAGAAACACTGAACGCATAACGGGAGGAGGCCAGGGTGTTTTGCGCTATCGGCAGCGTGGGGAGGGTACCGGTGTGGACTTTGCCGTCGGCCGACAGCCAGTTATCGCCCACTTGCAGCAACAGCAACATGTGCCGGCCGATCAAACGCAACATATTGCTTAGATGGTAACCGTCCAGTGTCGTCAATGCGCCGCCGCGACCTTCGCTGAGCCGATAAACCAGCAGCGCGGTGTTGGGGGTGACCGGATTGCCGTTCATCAGCCACAACTTGCCCTGGTTGTAGTCGCCCGCGTTGACGGCTTCCTTGAAGTCGCCAAACAAAGAGCTGCAATAAAGGTTGTCGTCCCACACCAGATTGGTCGAGCGCACGAACGGGCGGCGGGTTACTTGCTCGCGCAAGGCGAGTTTGACGTTTTCGCAATTCTGACCGGCCAATGGCAGCAATTCGCGCGCCGCTTGCGCGGTGTTGTCGAGCATCAACTCGAACTGCTGCAGTGCCTCTTCGGCGGTCTGTTGTGAACCTTGCTCCAGCGTGCGTCCGGCCTGCATGTAAAGAATGGCGCTGCCCAGCAGCACCGGAAGCAAACCGCTGAGTAGTGTGACGAGAATGCGTGTGCTGCGTTTGCGGCGGAGTCTGACGGTCAACGGCATGGGCGCATCCTGTCGCGGTGGAATGGAACTATTGAATTCAGGCCGGATAACGGCGCGCCGCTGAAATAACTTCAGCCAGAGGGGAGGATAGATGGCAGAAGGCGCTTGCGCCGCTCATCAGTGCTTCATTCGCTTCGCCAGCGCGATAAAGGCCAGAGCGGCGGGAGATGCCTGGCGCCGATCAAGCACGGCGAGTCCGACCTGACGTTGTACGGCGGGCAGCAATGGCCTCTTTACGTAGCGAGGCGCTGCCTCTTGCGGCAAAGAACCTTCGGCGACAATCGTGATGGCGTCGCCACGGCCAACCGTATCGAGTGTGCTGAGCAACTGCGAGCAGCGATAGCGAATGTTCGGTTGCAAACGCGCGGCCATGAACAGTCGCGACACCAGCTCCGCAGAACCCGCTTCGGTCAGGACAAACGGTGCATCGCACAAATCCTTGAGGCTCAACGCGGTTCGGGCTGCCAGCACATGGCCCACCGGGAGAAGCGCAACCATCTGGTCTTCGATCAAGGTGAAGGTGTCGAAGCGCTCCTCTGGCAGCACCACGAAGCCGATGTCGATCCGCCGCTCCTCCAGCCATTGCGTCACTTGTCGATCCGGCCCTTCATCGATGTGCACTTCGATGCCCGGATGCGCCTCGCGATATTGCCGCAGAATGTTGGGTAGCAACTTGATCGACGAAGTCGGGCCGAACGAGCCGATGCGCAAGGTGCCGCTTTTCATGCCGCGCGCATCGGCGGCTTCCTGGCGCAAGGTGTTGGCCAGCCCGAGCATGGCGCGGGCGCGCAGCAGCAATTGCTCACCGATGTCACTGAGCTCCACGGACGACTGATGCCGGCGCAGCAGTTCGACACCCAGTTCCTGCTCCAGCGACTTCATTGCGTGGGACACCGCCGACTGCGAAATCCCCAGGCGATGGGCCGCGAGGGTGAAACCGCGCAGTTCGGCGACCAGCGAGAAGATTTCCAGTTGTGTGAGGGTCATGAGTTTTTACTCATTTTACGATGATGTGAAATGAGGTGAATGATACGGCATTCCTCAAAAGCTTTGGTCTGGAGCCTCATGCGCAACGTCGAGCAACTGCACACAACATCATCCGACATCCCGGTTTATCTGACACTCGCGATGGTGACTATGGTTTGGGGGGGCACCTTTGTCGCTGGACGTTTTCTCGCCGGCAGCCTGAGTCCGGTGTTCGCCGCCAGCCTGCGTTTCCTGCTCGCCAGTGCGGTGCTGCTCGGCTTTCTGTGGCTGGCGCGGATCCCTTTGGCACGGCCGACTCCACGACAATGGCTGCACCTGGCGTTGCTGGGGTTCTTCGGGATCTTCTTCTATAACCTGTGCTTTTTTTACGGCCTGCAATACATCAACGCGTCGCGCGCTTCGTTGATTGTGGCGTTGAACCCGGCGGTAATCGGTCTCGCCTCGTGGTGGTTGTTTAAAGAGCGTCTGGGAAGACTTGAAACTGCTGGTATCGCGATCTGTATTGGCGGTGCTGGCCTGGTGATCGTCAGCCGCAATCCGCAATGGCTGGCCGCAACGCCGCAGGCATGGATCGGCGATCTGTTGATTCTCGGCTGTGTGCTGGGGTGGGGCGTTTATTCGTTGTTTTCCCGTGATCTGAATCGGACGTTAGGGCCGGTGCAGACCGTGACGTACTCGATCCTGATCGGCACACTCATGTTGTGGGCTCTGGCGGCGGTACGCGGCGAGCTGAGCTGGCAGGCGCTGAATAATCTGGGCGTGGCGCAATGGCTGAGCCTGCTGTACCTCGGTGTCCTGGGCTCGGCGCTGGCCTACATCGGCTATTACGATGGCATCCGTAAAATCGGCGCGACGCGCAGCGGGGTGTTTATCGCGCTTAATCCTTTGACGGCGGTCATCCTTGGCGCGCTGCTGCTGGGCGAACAGTTGACACCGGCCATGTACCTCGGTGGCGCGCTGATCCTGAGTGGCATCTACCTGTGCAACAAACCCCTTGCACCGGGCGCGAAAAAGCGGATTTTATAGGGAGGGCAGACAAGCCTATTTACGCTGTGTAGAATCGGGTTACGCATACAATAATAATCGTCTTCTGGCAGCAGAAGCCTCGCCCGCAAGAGCCTTGGGTCGACAATGAAGATATTCGGGTTTCAACTGATCTACGGTGACTTCCTCGCCCGCAGTGTGCGTGGCATCTCCTGCGCGCCACCCACCGACCTCGCATGACTGACAAATAACCCTGGTTAATTGATAAGAAATGATGAGGCGCCACCATGGCAGATTTATACGAAAACCCAATGGGCCTGATGGGCTTTGAATTCATTGAGCTCGCATCGCCGGTGCCGGGCACCCTGGAGCCGATCTTCGAGATCATGGGCTTCACCAAAGTCGCGACCCACCGCTCCAAGAACGTGCACCTGTACCGTCAGGGCGCGATCAACCTGATCCTCAACAACGAACCGAACAGCGTGGCGTCGTACTTCGCCGCCGAACACGGCCCATCCGTGTGCGGCATGGCGTTCCGCGTCAAGGATTCGCAAAAAGCCTACAACCGCGCACTGGAACTCGGCGCTCAGCCGATCCATATCGAAACCGGTCCGATGGAGCTGAACCTGCCGGCGATCAAAGGCATTGGCGGTGCGCCGCTGTACCTGATCGACCGTTTCGGCGAAGGCAGTTCGATCTATGACATCGACTTCGTGTTTATCGAAGGCGTTGATCGCAATCCGGTCGGTGCCGGCCTGAAGATCATCGACCACCTGACCCACAACGTGTATCGCGGTCGCATGGCCTACTGGGCGAACTTCTACGAGAAGCTGTTCAACTTCCGCGAGATCCGTTACTTCGATATCAAGGGCGAGTACACCGGCCTGACCTCGAAAGCGATGACCGCACCGGACGGCATGATCCGCATCCCGTTGAACGAAGAGTCGTCCAAGGGCGCTGGCCAGATCGAAGAGTTCCTGATGCAGTTCAACGGTGAGGGCATCCAGCACGTTGCGTTCCTCACCGATGACCTGATCAAGACCTGGGATCAGTTAAAGAAGATCGGCATGCGCTTCATGACCGCGCCGCCAGATACTTACTACGAAATGCTCGAAGGTCGCCTGCCGAACCACGGCGAGCCGGTTGATCAGCTGCAATCGCGCGGCATCCTGCTCGACGGCGCCTCGGAGCAGGGCGACAAGCGCCTGCTCCTGCAGATCTTCTCGGAAACCCTGATGGGCCCGGTGTTCTTCGAATTCATCCAGCGCAAAGGCGATGATGGTTTCGGCGAAGGCAACTTCAAGGCCCTGTTCGAGTCGATCGAGCGCGATCAGGTGCGTCGTGGTGTGCTTGCTACCGAGTAATCGGCCACTGAAATGAAAAAATCCCGGCCTGCTGAAATGCAGAGCCGGGATTTTTTTGTAGATCAAAAGATCGTAGCCTTCGCTTTTAAGGACGGCGTTGGCGCATCAGGTGTTTGAAGCCTTCGAAGACCAGCACCACAACGGCCAGCCAGATCGGAATGTACGTCAGCCACTCCCCGGACTTGATGCTCTCACCGAGCAACAACGCCACACCGAGCAACAGCACCGGCTCAACATAACTCAACAAGCCAAACAGACTGAACGGCAGCAAACGGCTGGCAATGATGTACACCACCAGTGCCGACGCACTGATCAAACCCAGCAACGGAATCAGCCACATCAGCCCCGGGTACTGATCGAACACGCCGAAGCCTTGCTCGCCACCCTGCACAAACCAGTACGCCACCGGCAGCATCAAGGTCATATCGACCCACAAGCCACCCAGGTTGTCAGTCTTGAGGTATTTGCGCAGCACGAAGTACAGCGGATAGCCGACCACCACCACCAGCGTCGCCCAGGAAAACCCACCGACCTGATACAGCTCATTGAGCACGCCCAAACTGGCGAAGAACACTGCAATTTTCTGCAAATAAGACAGGCTCTCGCCGTAGGCAATCCGTCCGGTCAGCACCATCGCCAGTGGCAACAGAAAGTAGCCCAGCGACACGTCGAGGCTGTAGCCATTGAGCGGCGCCCACATGAACAGCCACAGTTGCACGCCGAGCAGGGCAGAGGAGACGAGCAGGCCGGCGATCAATTTCGGTTTTGCCGCCATCAACCGCACCAGCTCCAGCACCCGCCGCCATTCTCCGGACACCAGCATGAACACGGTCATGCACGGTACCGTCAGGAGCATCCGCCAGCCAAAGATCTCCACGCCGCTCAACGGTGTGAGCAACGAGGTGTAGTAATACATGACGGCAAACAGCACCGAGGCCGAAACCGATAGAGCGATACCTTTAGACAAACTGTCCTCGCGGGTTGATGGTCAAACGGGGCGCGAAGGATACGTGGTTTTTGTGCTGAATATTGGGCAGATGCTCAATATTCTTCACACCTATACCGTCTAGGCGTTGCCGCCCACTGCGATCTTTTGGTCTTGCCTTTAAAAGTCGAAGATCGCAGCCTGCGGCCATTCCTCCACAAGCGTAGTCAGTGCCAGGAAAACATCACTGAGCAACCTTCAACGGATTACCGAAGCGCTTGAGGTACATCTCGCCGAACTTGTAAGAGGCGTAATCGGTGACGTGACCAATATCACGATAGACCGGCAAGCCATCGACGGTGGTCATACACGCGTCGTCTTTGCATTGCACGATTTTCGGGTCAATGACGATCAAGCCGGGATATTCAGCCTTCAGGTCATTGAAGAGTTTTTCCAGCACCGGCTCTTTGGCACCTGACCATGGCGCTGTGGCGCAGAGACTGCTTTGCTCGGCACTGCCCATCAAGCCGCGCAACTTGACCTGTTGCAGCAGGCAGGTGTTGATCCCGGCAGGCATGGGCAGCGTGTTTTCCAGAAGGACCGGCGTAGCGCCTGACTCGACAATCTTGTCCAGCGCCTTGCGGATCGCGGTGCCGAGGCGTTGTTGCGACAGTTCCGGGCTGCGCGGGTCGTCCCGGCTGGTGACGATGTCGTCGTCGAGATAGGCCTCCCAGAACTGACCCACGATCACATACTTGAAATGCTGCTTCGCAATCATCTCGTAATAGCGTTGAGTGGCGTTATGGCATTTTTGATACAGCCCGTTCGTGTATTTACTCTCGTCATAGAGGTAGATCCCGGGCAAGGCCAGGCACGCCGGGTAGCCCTGTGTGAGGACGGCAAGGTTGGCATCCCTGGCCAGTGTTTCAACGAAACCCCAGTAATGATTCGAAAACGAATCGCCCATCAGCAATATTTGCGGCGCGGCCTGCACGGCGCCTGATATGCAGCCAGGATCGGCGCCATCGCTGACGCCCAGGCATCCTTCCCGATTGGCTGGAACAGAGGCTTTCAAGCCATTGAGCACCTCGTTATAGCCTTGGTTGAAACGGTCGGGCCAGCCTTCATGCCTGACACTGGCAGCGTGGAGCAGCGACAGACCGATAGCCGGTACGATCATCAGCACGACCAGCGTTTTGGCAAAGCCGAGCCTGGCCTTTCGAAACCGGTTTTCGACCAGCACATAGCAGAGCCAGGCCATAACGAACGTCGAAACAAAGTAAAAGATGGTCATCGGCAGGGTGAGGGCGATGCCCATGTAACTCATCACCGCCAGTATCGGCCAGTGCCACAAATACAAGGAGTACGAGAGCGTGCCGATAAACACCAGCGGTTTGAAGGCCAGCAGTTTCGAGGTGATGCTCGCATCACCAATACCCTGAAACAACAACGCTGCAGTGGCCAGGCACACGGCAATGGCGTGGTACTGCGGGAAGCCCGGCAGGATATCGTCGAGGGTGGCGCAATAGATAATGGTGACAAGCGCAAGTGCACAGGCCAGAGAGGCGCTCAGGCGATTGAGCCTGAACTTGCCTGTGCCGAAGATGACTGCGCAGGAGCCAATCATCAATTCGAAAATTCGCGCGGTGAAGAAGTAGTAATTTTTTTCTGGATTGGCGTAAGACAGGTACAGCGCGAGCGCCATTGCCGCCAGGGTCAAACCGAGCACCGCCGCTTTGAAAACGCTTTTTGCCAGATAGCGGTTAAGCAACCAGAGGCCCAGCGGCAGGGCCAGATACCACTGCCATTCGATGGCCAGTGACCAGGTGTGCAGCAGTGGCAGGCTCGCCGTATCCGGCGTGGCGTAACCCGTTGTCACTTTGGAAAAGTATTGGTTGGAGATGATTAACGACGTGTACTTTTCGCTTTTGAGAAAATCGACATAGTCATCGGGCAAATACAGCAGCGTGCTGACTATCAGCGTTACGACCAGCAACGCAATCACGGCCGGTTGCAAGCGCCAGATTCTACGCGTGTAGAACCCCGAGAAAGTGAACGTGCCGTTGTTCAGCGATTTCATGATGATCGCGGTCGTCAGATAACCCGAGATCACGAAGAAGATATCGACGCCAATAAAACCGGACGGAAAAAACGTCAGACCACCGTGAAAAATCAATACCAACAACACCGCGATTGCGCGCAGTCCGTCAATATCCGCACGGTATTCAATCGACGGTTTGCGTTTACCGGTAGCCGCATTCGCTTGCGACGAAGAGCGCAGCTTATCGCCTGGCAGTTTGAACAGCAGACTGCGCAAAAGCTTGCTGGAAACCGCAACAGGGCGATTGGCCATTTATCAGTCCTTGGTTATTTCTGAACGATCAATCAACTCATTCCGTTTGATCGCGCTTTGACCGCTGAAAAAACAGCCGAGGGTGTCGGCTGTCGAAGGGAGGCGGGCAAACTCAAGCCTGGTGCGGTTTACGCCCCGACACAAAATGACTCACATCGTTGAATCCAGGTGTCGATGAGTGCCCTGGCGTGACCAGCGAATCGATAAATGCCTCATCTTCAGCGCTGATCTTCACGGCCTGCGCCTTGGTGTACGCATCCCATTGCTGCTCCGTCCGTGGGCCGACGATCGCCGACGTCACGGCACTGTTGTTCAACACCCAAGCGATCGCAAACTCCACAGTTCCGACGCCGCGCTGCTCGGTGTACTGCTGAATCTGTTGGGCAATACGCAGCGACTCGACGCGCCATTCGGTTTCCAGAATGCGCTTGTCCTGACGTCCGGCGCGGCTGTTGGCGTCCGGTTTGGCGTCCGGTGCGTATTTGCCGCTCAGCACGCCCCGGGCCAGCGGGCTGTAAGGCACCACGCCAAGGCCATAGCTTTGCGCTGCTGTGATCTGCTCGGTCTCGGCCTGACGGTTGACGATGTTGTACAACGGCTGGCTGATCACCGGGCGGTCAACACCGAGTTTATCGGCGATACGAATCACCTCGGCGATCCGCCAGCCGCGATAGTTGGACAACCCCCAGTAGCGAATCTTGCCCTGACGGATCAGATCGCCAATCGCCGACACGCTGACTTCAAGCGGTGTGTTGTGGTCTTCACGGTGCAGGTAATAAATGTCGAGATAGTCGGTGCCGAGCCGGGTCAGGCTGGCATCGATGCCATTGAAGATATGTTTGCGGCTCAAGCCGCTGCGGTTTGGCACGCCGTCCACCGGGCCGAAACCGACCTTGGTCGCCAGCACCCACTCATGCCGATGCCGGGCAATTGCTTCACCGACGATCTCTTCGGAGCGGCCGTTGGTGTAGACATCGGCGGTGTCGATGAAATTGATCCCCTGATCCCAGGCTTTGTCGATGATGCGCAGCGAATCCTCTGCGCTGGTCTGCTCGCCAAACATCATCGTGCCGAGGGTGAGGGTGGACACCTGTAACCCTGAGTGCCCGAGAGTGCGAAAGCTCATGCCGAAATCCTTTTGTCGGTGGGAAAGGGTTAATCAAATACCAGAAGCGTGCAATGCGGCAAAGTGAATTATTGGCTAAACACAGCCCTTACCCTAACCCTCTCCCAGAGGGAGAGGGGACCGACCGAGGTGTTTCAAAGAGGTACGCCGACGTGCAATACCGAGTCGAATTCAGATCCTGAATAGCCCGGCAATCGGCTCCCTTTCCCCCTCGCCCCCCTGGGGGAGAGGGCTGGGGTGAGGGGGAAAAGGATCTACAGAACACCACAAACTCCAAGCCGAACCCCCAATAAAAAACGACCCTGAAAAGGGCCGTTCTTCCGTGCATCAAAAACTCAAGCCCGCAACGTCCGCGTCATGCGCAACGCCAGTAGACTCCCGCCCACAATCACACCCGCCAGCAAATACAACGCCGCATCCGTCGAACCCGTGCTGTCCTTGACCCAACCCACCAGATACGGACTGAGAAACCCGGCCATCTGCCCCATCGAGTTGATCAACGCCAGACCACCAGCCGCAGCGCCCGCGCTCAACATCGCCGTCGGCACCGGCCAGAACATCGGCAGACCCGTCAACGCGCCCATGGTGGCAATGGTCAGGCCGAGGATCGCAATCGCCGGATTCGCCGCGAAATTCACCGCGATCACCAGACCGATCGCGCCCATCAGCATCGGCACCACCAAATGCCAGCGACGTTCTTTACGAAGGTCCGCCGAGCGCCCGACCACCAGCATGAACACCGCCGCCAGCAGATAAGGAATCGCACTCAGCCAGCCAATCACCAGGTTATCGCTGAAGCCAAGGTTCTTGATAATCGACGGCAACCAGAAGTTGATCGCGTACACGCCGCTCTGGATGCAGAAGTAGATCAGGCCAAATGCCCAGATCGCCGGCTTCTTGAACACCGCCAGCAGCGAGTCGGAGGTGGTTTTCGGTTTGTTCGCCAAATCTTCGGCCTGATCCGCTTCCAGCACTGCACGCTCATGCGGGCTCAGCCACTTGGCGTTGGCGAAGCTGTCGCTCAGCAGGAACCAGGCGAGGGCGCCGAGGATTACCGTTGGAATGCCTTGCAGCAGGAACATCCACTGCCAACCGGCCAGACCGCCCTGGCCTGCAGCAAAGTGATTGAGGATCCAGCCCGAGAAAGGGCTACCGAGCAAACCGGACACCGGGATCGCCGACATGAACAGCGCCATGATCCGGCCACGGCGGAAGGTCGGAAACCACTGCGAGAGGTACAGCACGACGCCCGGGAAGAACCCGGCTTCAGCTGCACCGGTGAACAGGCGCAGGGTGTAGAACTCGGTCGGGGTGGTGACGAACAACAGGCAGGTCGACAGCGTGCCCCAGGTGATCATCATCAGCGCGATCCAGCGCCGTGGGCCGAATCTGGTCAACGCCAGATTGCTCGGCACGCCGCACAGCACGTAGCCGATGAAGAAGATACCGGCACCGAGGCCGTACACGGTTTCGCTGAATTTCAGGGCATCAAGCATCTGCAATTTGGCAAATCCAACGTTGACCCGGTCGAGGTAGTTGAACAAGTAGCAGATGAAAATGAAGGGAATCAAACGCAGGGTGATGCGTTTATAAACGGCGTTTTTACCGTCATCGATGGTCTGGGTAGCTGCGGCGCTCTGCGACATAGCGGCTCTCTCTTTATTATGATTTTTTGCGATGCAAAGGGTAACGTTGATCGCCCCGAGAGTCTCGGCCACCTTTGGCTGGATTGTCTTTGTGCCTGCGCACAGGGTTTGCCGTCAGACCCTGTGCGGGTGAACAACCGCCAGTGCCATAAATCAAGGATTGCCGCCGCTATGTTTGAACTCGATCACGACCTCGCCCAGGATATCGTCGACCGGGCCATGGCCATTTTGCCCTACAACGTCAACGTCATGGACAGCCAGGGGTTGATCCTCGGCAGTGGCGAACCGGAGCGTATCAATACCCGTCACGAAGGTGCGCAACTGGTGTTGGCTAATGGGCGCGTGGTGGAGATCGACGCGCAGACCGCTGTGCATTTGAAAGGCGTGCAACCGGGGATCAACCTGCCGCTGTTGCTCGATCAGCGCTTGATCGGTGTACTCGGCATCACCGGCGAACCGGAGCAGTTGCGCACTTATGCCGAACTGGTGCGCATGACCGCCGAAATGCTCGTTGGCCAGCGCAATCAGCAGGCCGAGCAGCAATGGCGGCGCCAGCGTTGTGATGATTTGCTGGCGCTGCTGTTGAGCGAGGCGGGGGACTCGCCGCGTCTGGTCGATGAGGCGCAGCAACTGGGGCTCAAGCCGCAATTGACGCGAGTGCCGTATCTGTTCGAGCTGGGCCTTGAACATGGACCTGGGCAAACCGTCGAGGCGTTGAGTGCCTGGCTGACGTCGCGTTATCCCGATAGCTGGTGCGTGAGTTCGGCGAAGTCATCGCTGTTGTGGTGCCGCCCGGCAAGTCAAAACGTCGAGCATGATCGCTTGCTGGAAAAACTCGACAGCCTCGGCTGGAAGATTCTGCGCATTGCCGTGGGCGGGCAGGCCGATGGACTCGCCGGGCTGCGCCGTTGTTATCGCCGCGTGGGCGACTTGCTCGCCTATGGTCGCGAAGTGTTGCCGCATTCGCGATTGCTGACGCTGAACCGTTATCGATTGCCAGTGATGTTGTGGCGGCATCGTAACGATGATGCACTGGACGAATTGCTTAAGCCGCTGCGCAAGGTGATTGCCAAGGACGGCAACGGCCAGTTGCTGGCGACGTTGCGCAGTTGGTGCGAGCACGATGGCCAGAGTCAGGCCTGTGCCGATGCCTTGGGCATTCATCGCAACAGTTTGCGTTATCGGATGGAGCGGATTGCTGAACTGAGCGGGGTTGATCCGCTGCGGCTCGATGGGATGCTGGCGCTGTATCTCGGGGTGCAACTTCTTCCCCAGACTGATCCGAACTGATTGGGCGCCTTTAAGGAAGCCTTCGCGAGCAAGCTCGCTCCCACAGGGGAATGCATTTCAAATGTGGGAGCGAGCTTGCTCGCGAAGGGGCCGGAACATTCAACATCAGATCTTTTTGTGAAAATGAACAATAAACGCCCCCGCCACTTGTGCAGCGGACAGGCGTCAAGGCGCATGCCGACTGGCAGCATGAGGGGCATTGCAAACGGAGAATTCCCATGAAGATCGTCATCGCCCCCGACTCGTTCAAGGACAGCCTCAGTGCCCAAGGCGTCGCCGAAGCCATTGCCCTCGGCCTGGCCCAGGTCTGGCCGCAGGCAACGATGATCAAATGCCCGATGGCTGATGGCGGCGAAGGCACGGTCGAATCGATTCTGGCTGCCTGCGAAGGCGAACTGCGCCGCACCCGCGTGCGTGGCCCTTTGGGCACTCCCGTCGACGCTGCGTGGGGCTGGTTGCCGCATAACCACACCGCAATCATCGAAATGGCTGAAGCCAGCGGCTTGCAATTGGTGCCGCCGGGGCAACGCGATGCCTGCATCAGCAGCACTTTCGGTACCGGCGAACTGATTCGCGCAGCGCTGGATGCCGGCGCGCACCGGGTGATTCTGGCGATTGGCGGCAGTGCCACCAACGATGGTGGTGCCGGGGCGATGCAGGCGTTGGGTGTGAAATTGCTCGATGCGCAACATCAGTCGCTGGTGCCCGGCGGCTTGGCACTGGCGCAACTGGCGCAACTGGACCTGAGCGAACTCGACCCGCGACTGGCGCAGGTGCGTTTCGATATCGCCGCTGATGTGAACAATCCGCTGTGTGGCCCACACGGTGCCTCGGCGATTTTCGGCCCGCAGAAAGGTGCATCGTCGGCGCAAGTGCAGCAACTCGATCAGGCGTTGGGGCACTTCGCCGAACTGTGTGCGCAGGCGTTGGGCAAAGATGTCCGCGACGAACCGGGCAGCGGAGCGGCGGGAGGTTTGGGCTTTGCGGCCAAGGCTTTTCTCGGCGCGCAGTTTCAAGCCGGGGTTGAAGTGGTTGCCGAACTGGTCGGCCTCGCCGAAGCGGTCAAAGACGCTGATCTGGTAATCACCGGAGAGGGGCGATTCGATGCGCAGACGTTGCGCGGCAAGACCCCGTTCGGCGTCGCACGGATTGCCAAGCAACACAACGTGCCGGTGATTGTCATCGCCGGGACATTGGGCGAGGGTTATCAAGACCTCTACGATCACGGTATCGATGCGGCATTCGCCGTGACCAGCGGCCCAATGACGCTGGAGCAGGCCTGCGCCGAAGCTCCGCGCCTGTTGCGTGAACGGGCGACGGACATCGCCCGCGTCTGGCAAATGGCCGCCAAACGCTGAGCCAGATCGGCAGCTCCTACACCAAGCGACCAACTGTGTTTCATTGTTGTAACACCCTGAAAAATAATTTCTCTTGACCCGCAATCTTCCTAAAGCCTGGCCGATACAGATAACAGGCGCGCACCCAACTTCCTGAAAACAGCGACGCCAGACTGAGCCCGTCCCCCTAGGGCCAGTGACGACGCATGGACGCTCGTAGTTTCTATCTTTCGAGAGCTCAACTATGTCCCTGCGTAACCTGAATATCGCGCCCCGTGCCTTCCTCGGTTTTGCCTTTATCGCCTTGTTGGTGATCGTGCTCGGCGTGTTCGCCGTCAATCGCATGAGCACTATCCGTCAAGCCTCGATCGACATGGAGACCAACCAACTGCCCAGCGTGACGAACCTTGGCGTGGTGACGGAAAACGTTCTGCGTCTGCGGATTCTGTCGTTCCGGATTCTGGTCAACCGTGACCCTGCCGGTCTGCAAGAGGCGCAAACACGCATTGGCGTGCTGGTAGACAAGGTACGCAGTGCTCAGGCGAGTTACGCTGCGCTACCTGCCGAGGCCGATGAACGTGCCTTGTATCAGGCTTTCGCGACGACGCTCGACAACTACCTGCAAGCGCAAAACCAGATGATGGAGCTATCGCGTCAGGACAAGATCGATGAGATGCGCACGCTCATCAACACGCGGATCAAGGACGGCACCGACCAGATGGGCGAACAGCTCAACAAGCTGATCGCAATCAACGCCGCAGGTGCGAAAGTCGCCTCGACTCAGGCCGGTGAGCATTACGACAGCGCCATTACCGGCATCGTCATTGTTGCCGTGATTGCAGCGTTGGCGACGGTGTTGTTGGCACTGCTGCTGACCCGCAGCATCGTCACCCCGCTGAACCGCGCCGTACTGGCCGCGCAAACCATCGCCGACGGTAACCTGAGCAAAACCATCGAAGTCGACGGCAAGGACGAAGCGACGCAGTTGCTGCAGGCGCTCGCCACCATGCAGAGCAACTTGCGCAAAACCATCGAACAGATCGCCGGTTCCGCCACACAACTGGGCGCCGCTGCCGAAGAGCTCAGCGCGGTGACCGAAGAAGCCTCCCGTGGCCTGCAGCAGCAGAACAACGAAATCGAACAAGCCGCCACCGCCGTCAACGAGATGACCGCCGCTGTCGAAGAAGTGGCGCGCAACGCCGTGTCGACCTCCGAAGCCTCGAACCAGTCGACCCACGCCGCCCGCGAAGGTCGCGATCAAGTGGTGAAAACCGTCGACGCGATCCAGACCATGACCCACGACGTGCAGAACACCGCGCAGATGATCGAAGGCTTGGCCGCGCAGGGCCGTGATATCGGCAAAGTGCTCGATGTGATCCGCGCCATCGCCGAACAGACCAACCTGCTGGCCCTCAATGCAGCGATCGAAGCCGCCCGCGCCGGTGAGGCCGGGCGCGGTTTTGCCGTGGTCGCGGACGAGGTTCGGGCATTGGCTCATCGCACCGCGCAGTCGACCCAGGAAATTGAAAAAATGGTCGCCGGCATCCAGAACGGCACCGGCGAAGCGGTGTCGTCGATGCAGCAAAGCAACCAGCGCACCCAGACCACCCTGGAAATGGCCCGCGCCGCTGGGGTGGCGCTGGAGCAGATCACCCAGTCGATCCATCAGATCAACGAACGCAATCTGGTGATCGCCAGCGCCTCGGAAGAGCAGGCGCAAGTCTCGCGCGAAGTCGACCGCAACCTGGTCAACATCCGCGATCTGGCCACGCAATCGGCCGCCGGGGCCAACCAGACCAGCGCCGCGACCCACGAACTGTCGCGTCTGGCGGTGGATTTGAACGCCATGGTGGCGCGTTTCGTGATTTGAGATACGGTGAAGGCTGGAGACCGCGCAATCAGGAGACGTACATGCGCTATTCAGCCTTGACCCAACGAATCGCCGGGGAGGGAGCCGCTGCCTGGCAGATTCACGACCGAGCGCTGGAGCTGCGCGCCGAGGGTGTCGATATCCTGCTGCTGAGCGTGGGCGACCCGGATTTCGATACACCGCTGCCGATTGTCCACGGCGCGATCGACAGTTTGCTGGCGGGCGATACCCATTATTCCGAAGTGCGTGGCCGTTTGGCGCTGCGCAAGCTGATTGCCGACCGCCATCGTCGGCGCAGCGGTCAAGCGGTGGATGCCGACCACGTAATCGTCATGCCCGGCGCGCAATGCGCGGTGTATTCGGTGGCGCAATGTCTGCTTGATCCCGGCGATGAAGTGATCGTCGCCGAACCGATGTATGTCACCTACGAAGGCGTGTTTGGCGCGTGTGGCGCAACGGTGGTGCCGGTGCCGGTGCGTCCGGAAAACGGCTTTCGCGTCGACCCGGTCGATGTCGCTGCGCGCATTACGCCGAAAACCCGCGCGATGCTGTTGAACAGTCCGAACAACCCCAGCGGCGCGAGCCTGTCACTGCTGATCTGGCAAGAACTGGCGGCGCTGTGCATCCGCCATGACTTGTGGCTGATCAGCGACGAGGTCTACAGCGATTTGCTTTACGAAGGTCAGCACGTCAGCCCGGCGAGTCTGCCGGGCATGGCCGAACGCACGGCAACAATCAACAGCCTGTCGAAATCCCACGCCATGACCGGCTGGCGCATCGGCTGGATGATCGGGCCGAAGTCGTTGGCCGAGCATTTGGTCAATTTGTCGCTGAGCATGTTGTTTGGCCTGCCGGATTTTGTGCAGAAAGCCGCAGAGATTGCGTTGCAGTCAGACCTGCCGGAAGTGACGCAGATGCGCGAGGAATATCGCCTGCGCCGGGACCTGGTGTGCGAACGTTTGAGCGGTTGCCCGGGGCTGTATCCGATCCGTCCGGATGGTGGCATGTTCGTGATGGTCGATGTGCGCCAGACCGGTCTCGGCGCACAGGCGTTTGCCGAACGGTTACTGGAGGGCTATGGGGTTTCGGTCCTCGCCGGTGAAGCGTTCGGGCCGAGCGCGGCGGGGCATATCCGCATTGGTTTGGTGGTCGATCGGGTGAAACTCGCGGATGCCTGTGCGCGGATTGCCTTGTGTGCGGCGCAGCTGTTACAGGCGCGTAGTGCCTGATGGTTTTGGGTTACCTGTCCCGGCCTCTTCGCGAGCAAGCTCGCTCCCACATTGGATATGCATTCCCCTGTGGGAGCGAGCTTGCTCGCGAAGGCGGCATGACTGCCACCCTAGAGTTCAGCCCTGCCATGCCAATGGATTCACCAGATTCGCCGGCTTCTCCCCACTCAACGCAGCCAACAGATTCTCCACCGCACACCGCGCCATCGCCTCGCGCGTCTCATGCGTCGCCGAACCCATGTGCGGTGTCGCCACCACATTATTGAGCTGCAACAGCGGCGAGTCATGCTGCAACGGCTCACGCTCAAACACATCCAGCCCCGCCGCTCGAATCCGTTGATGACGCAGCGCATCGATCATCGCCGCCTCATCGACCACCTTGCCCCGCGAGATATTGATGAAGATGCTTTCCGGGCGCATCAGTGCAAACTGCTCGGTGCCGATCAAACCTTCGGTCTGCGCCGTCAGCGGCAACGTCAGGCAAATGAAATCGGCCTGCTTGAGCAGATCTTCCAGGCTGCGATAGTGCGCATCGAATCGCGCTTCGACCGCCGGTTTGCGCGACTGGCTGTGATAGATCACCGGCATGCCGAACCCGAAATGCCCACGCTGCGCCAGCGCTTCGCCGATGCGGCCCATGCCGATAATCCCCAACGTCTTGCCATGCACATCGGTGCCGAAATGCGCCGGGCCGATATTGCGGCTCCATTGGCCGCTGCGCACCATGTTCGCCAGTTCCACCACACGCCGCGCGGCGGCGAGGATCAGGGCGAAACCGGTGTCTGCGGTGGTTTCGGTGAGCACGTCCGGGGTGTTGCTCAGCAAGATCTTGCGCTGACTCAGGTAATCGATGTCGTAGTTATCGACGCCGACTGAGACGCTAGCGATAGCTTCGAGTTGCGGCGCCAGATCAAGCAACGCGGCATCGAGCTTCAGGCTGGCGCCGAGCAAACCGTGGGCGCGGGGCAGGGCGTCGCGCAGTTGCATCAGACCGTCGGCATCGAGGCTTTCGATCAGCGTGACTTCGCACTGTTCCTGCAAACGCGCCATCAGCACGGGCGAAAGTTTCTTGTACAACACGACCTGTTTTTTCATGGCAAAAGTCTCTTCAGGAATGCGCCGGCACGGCACGCGTGGCGACGGCTTTGGCGACGACGCGATCACTGGCGCCGGGCTTGAGAAAAATCGTCAGGACCACCGACAGCAGCAACGCGCCGCTCATCAACAGATACGAAGCGCCGGGCGAGCCGGTGGAGCTGTTCAGGTAACCGACCAGGTACGAGCCGCCGAACGAGCCGAGCGCACCCATGCTATTGATCAGCGCCATGGCGCCACCGGCGACGTTGGCCGGAAGAATCTCCGGGACGATGGCAAAGAACGGCCCGTAAGGTGCGTACATGCAGGCGCCGGCAATCACCAGCAGCGTGTACGACCACCAGAAGTGTTCTGCGCCCAGCGCGTAGGAGCCGTAAAACGCGATGGAGGCGATCAGCAGCGGTGGCCAGACAAAGCGTTTGCGCTTCTGCAACTTGTCCGAACCCCACGACACCACGAGCATGCCAATCACCGCCGCCAGATACGGCAGCGCCGACAGCCAGCCGGCCTCGATCATGTCCATTTGCGCGCCAGCCTTAAGAATCGATGGCAGCCACAGTACAAAGCCGTAAACGCCGATGCTCCAGCAGAAAAACTGCAGCGCGAGAATGATCACCTTCGGCGAACGGAATGCCTCGGCATAGTTTTTCACCGCTTTGATCCCGACCTGTTCGGCTGCCAGTGCGCTTTCCAGATCCTGCTTTTCCTGCTCGTTGAGCCACTTGGCCTGCGCTGGACGATCATCGGCCAGACGCCACCAGATAAACGCCCACAGCACCGCCGGCAGGCCCTCGATGATGAACATCCAGCGCCAGCTGAAATGTTGCACCAGATACCCCGAAACCACCGACATCCACAGCATCGTCACCGGGTTGCCAAGGATCAGAAAGGTATTGGCCCGTGAGCGTTCGGCACGGGTGAACCAATGGCACAGATACACCAGCATCGCCGGCATCACCGCCGCTTCAACCACGCCGAGCATGAAGCGGATGACGATCAGCCAATAGGCGTTGGAGACCACGCCGGTCAACGTGGCGAGAGCACCCCAGAGAATCAGGCTGACGAAAATCAGCTTCTTCACGCTGTGTTTTTGCGCGTAGATCGCACCGGGCACCTGGAAGAAAAAATAACCGAGGAAGAACAGCGCACCGAGCAGCGATGACAGGCCAGGGGTGATCATCAGGTCTTCGGCCATGCCCGATGCGGCGGCGAAGCCGTAGTTGGCGCGATCCAGATACGCCAGGCTGTAGGTGATGAACACGATAGGCATGATGTACCACCAGCGGCGGGTGGCGAGGGTTGCGGTTTTCATGGGTCTTGCTCCTGAGCTTGTTGTTTTTGTCGCAGCAGGTTCAATTGATCAGTTGTCTGTGACGGCCCCATCGCGAGCAGGCTCACTCCTACATTTGAAATGCGTTCCCTTGTAGGAGTGAGCCTGCTCGCGATCGGCGCCTTCGAATTCAGTGAGGAGTTCAGCCCGGGTTGGAAGGCCCTCCATATCCCCGCGACTCTGCACCGCCCGACTGCCAATCCAGTTCGCACGCTGCACCGCCTCGGCAAAACTCTGGTGCTCAAGCAGGGCACTGATCATCCCCACCGCAAAACCATCACCGGCACCGACAGTGTCGACGACATGCGCCACCGGCACACCGGCGACAAACCCCGATGCCAGATGCGTTCGGTAATAAGCGCCTTGCGGGCCAAGCTTGATCGCCACCGCTTCGGCACCTTGATCAAGATAAAACGCAGCAATGTCCGCAGGGTCTTCGAAACCGGTGAGCAAACGACCTTCGCTCAACCCCGGCAGCACCCAATGGGCGAGGGCGGCGAGGCGGTTGATCTCGCCGATCATTTCGCCCTCGCTGGCCCACAGGCTCGGGCGCAGATTGGGATCGAACGACACGCTGCGTCCGGCGTTGCGCATGCGTGTCATCAATTCAAAGGACATCTCTCGCGTCGAGGCCGAGAGCGCTGGAGGAATGCCGGTGGCATGCAGATGGCGGGCGCTCAACAGGTTGGCCGTGATCGACTGTGGCGACAAATGACTGGCCGCCGAACCGCGCCGGAAATACTCGACCTGCGGATCGCTGCCATCATCATTGCGCGATTTGAACTGGAACCCGGTCGGGTGCTGTTTGTCGACGTCGACGTGACTGCAGTCCAGACCCTCCTTGATCAAGGTCTCGACCACAAAACGCCCGAGCGAATCATTGCCGACCCGGCTCAGCCACGCGACCTTGAAACCCAGGCGCGACAGCCCGATCGCGACATTGCTGTCGGCCCCGGCGATACGCTTGTGAAAGTGCTCGACCGCCGCCAGATCACCGGTCTGCTCGGCGACCAGCATCGCCATGGTTTCGCCGAACGAAAGAATATCGATCTCAGACATGAGCAGACTCCAGACGCGATTGGCCGAGGCGGGCGAGGGCGGCGACGTGCTCGGTGGTCAGTTGCACCAGATCATCGCCCTGCAACGGATATTCGGCGGCGCGCATAACGCCTTGGGCCATGTGCCGCAACAGTTGTTCCCATAGATGCAGGTCACTGACGGCCGGCGGCACCGCCACCAGTTTGCCGTCGGCGCGACGGGCCACGGCTTTGCAGTGCACATAACCGACATGCCGGCCGAGCAGGCGGGCGGCGCTGGCAGCGGACTGGTCCTGCCACTGCCAGTTGCCGATGTCGAAGGTCATCTTGATTGGCACGTTGTGCTGCTCGACGGCGGCGAAGAAGCGCTGAAATGGCTCGATCCGACCGCCGTGCAGGGTCTGGTCGTTTTCCACCAGCAACTGCACCGGGCTGAGCTTCAAGCGTTCGGCCAGGGCTTGCAGATCGTTGGTGTCGGTGAAGTAGCCGAGGGAGACTTTCAGCCATTTCGAGTCGAACGCTTCGGCTTGTTGCAGTGCGGTGATCAACTCGGGATTGGGCTGCGCCTGCCCGGCCAGCCACAGTTCGGTCGGCGAGGAATAGATGCTTAGCAAGCCCTGCGCCTGCGTGGCCTGCGCCAGTTGCGCCGGGTCTTCGCGCGTCAGCAGCTCTTCGCGCCATTCGATGCGATTGGCCCCGGCGGCAGCCAGAACATCAATGAAAGCATCCTGCCCGCGCTGACGCACAAGCTCGGCGCCGTAGCTGGACAGGCTGATGGAAACGTCGGGTTTATTCATTGTTATTGACCTCTGAAACCGGTTTCATTTTTGTTCAAAAAAATATCACGTGTTTCTGTGTTGTGCTCGCGAAGGCGTCAGATCAAGCACTACCAACCTCACGGGTTGACCCACGCTCAACCAGCACCGGCGCAAAATCCACCACCCGCGCCACCTCATCATCCCCACGCAACCGCTTGAGCAAACACTCAAACGCCCGCGCGCCGATCTCCTGCGTCGGCTGAGCCAGCGCGGTAATCCCGCTGCCCACCAACGGATACCAATCCAGATCATCCAGGGCAATCAGCCCGACATCCTCAAACAACCGCACACCCATCTCCCGCAATGCCGTTGTGGCAGTAAGCGCCGCCACACCATTGGCGCAAAACAATGCTTTCGGGCCGTCGCCGGGAGTGTTTAAAAAGGTTTGAAGTTGCGTGTTCAGGTCATCGCCGGTTTCCAGCACCGCCCCGGCCAGGTTCGAATGCAGCGCGATCTGCGCCTGAAAACTGCTGACCCGCTCGATCCGCGAGCTGGTGCCGTCATACGGTTCAGTCACCAGCACCAGATCCCGATAGCCACGTTGCTGCAGATGCGTAAGCGCCATGCCGACAGCCTGCGGGTTGTTCAACCCAACCATGTCGCTGTCCAGTCCGTCGACCTTGCGATCCACCAGCACCAGCGGCATCTCCCGGCGCAGCTCGTGCAGTTCGTCACGGTGATGGCCAAGGGTGTTCACGATCAACCCTTCGATGTTGTACGAGCGCAACAGGGCCAGGTGCTGGCGTTCCTGCTCGTCATCGCGGTCGGTGTTGCACACCACCAGGCTGTAGCCGTGCGCTCGGCAGGCGGTTTCCACCCCGTGCATCACGGCAATCGAATAAGGGTTACGAATATCGGCCACCAACATGCCGATCAGGCGCGTACGTCCGCGTTTCAGACCACGGGCCATTTGGTTAGGGCGATAGCCGAGTTCGGCAATGGCTTGCTCGATGCGCAGGGCAATGGCATCGGAGAGCAGGGCGCGATCATCGCCGATGAAGCGCGAGACGCTGGCCTTGGACACCCCGGCGCGTTCGGCGACGTCGAGCATGGTCACGCGGCTGCGCTGGGCGGTTGAGAAGTCGTTCATTAATGAACCTTGTTGTTATAGGAATGCGCTGAAACCGGTTTCAGGAGATCCGATTTGCAGGAAAGTCGTCAAGCGATTTTATCTGCTGACAGGGCGATATTCCGACAGGCGGTCGAAATACCTGTCAGATATGACAGTAGGCAAGAAGTCTGACACGACGTCTAATCGGACCGAGGCTTTTCATCAATTCCAATAGGTATTAAGGGGCTTTGACGTATGTCTAATCGAGGGCCGCTAAACTTTAATCCACCGAGAGTCATCGGTGTAGAAGATGCCGATATTGACCCGGACGGATATATCCCGCTGGATTTGTTACTGGCAGGAATCGACGTGGTCATTCCCCTGTGGCCCAGTTACGCAACGCTGCCTGATGATAGGGACATTTTAACGGTTTACTTTGATCAGCCAGGGCAGCCGCTGTTCAAGATCGAAAATATCTACACAGCAGCGGACATCCAGCCAGAATTTATTATTCGTATCGATGCGAGCTTTCTGCAGGTTAACGGCGTTGGTCAGTTGCGCTACGAGGTTTTGGATACTGCGGATCAACTCTCAAAGTCAGATCCTCGCAATCTAACAATTGATCACACCCCCATTCCACGAGATCTCGAGAAGCCGGATTGCCCGGATAAAGATGACCATGGATATCTGAACTGCGACACATCTCCGCCTTTATGGGAGGGCGTTAAAGTATCTGTTCCCCCCCTTGTCGGGATTCAAAGTTGGAGATCGAGTTGAGTTGCTTTGGAGAGGTTATCCAAGTTTAAACGGAAGTAATGTGGAGTACGTTAGGGCTCGCAAGAAAAGTATCCGTTTTCCACTGAGCGAGAATGATATAAAAGACGGGTACTCGCTGGTGATCGAGCCTTACGATGTTCATATAAAACCCATGGTGAAGAACTCTTCAGCGCTCGTTCAGTATCGGGTTTTTCGCGGCCGGAGACTCATTGGAGTCTCCAAAGTCAGAGTGGTTAAAATTGATCGAATAGTTGTTGGCGAGGAATTTCCATGCGGGCCGTAAAGTATGGAGCGAAAGTGGTAAGTAATAAGTGTGGGATAACCAAGAGACTAGAAAGATTTCCTGATATGCAGACGTATGGAGAGAACCATGAACGCTATAGTTAAAAAGGCACACCTGTCCAGGCTGGCGGCGCTGAAAGCAAGGTCCACCGTGCATAACGCTGTGGATGCGGATCCGCCATTGGCTGTTACATTCCCTGCGCAAACACTACTTCCTGATTTGCGCATCCCGATTGCTTCTCTTAACGGTGATTTGGAATATGTGGTGCCAAAGCCGGTAATTGAGGACGACGATGATTCATTTCAACCACAGATTCGAATAGCAGGTACGACGACGTGGCTGGACGTTGTTGATTCAGCTGATCCAGACTCTCCGTATATCATTCCCGGTGCGGTCACTGGTCGAGACTGGACGGTGCCCTACAAGATTCGACGCAGCTTGTTTAGAGAGGAGCTTACGCCCGAAGCGCCTACCCAATGGGAGTTCCGATATATTTTCTTTGCTGGCGGTATTAATGATGTCGCATCCAGTACCGCTACCTTCGCCATCGATCTTACACCGCCCTACAGAGTAAAAACCCCGCCCGGCTCCGACCGAAACCCCGGAGCGCCTACATGGCCTGCCGATTTAGGGCCGACTGTTCCCATTGATGAAGCCTACCTCGAAGGCAAAACCCATATCATCGTCAAGCCCGCGATTCCCGCAAACTACGAGGCAACTGACGTTTACAGATTTTTCTTCGGGCCTGCGCCGGATCCCGGCCGCGATACTCCCGTATTTAATGCTGTACTGTCGGCGGCTCGGGAAGCTGCAATTGAAGTCAAAGTGTTTGTCGATGCCGCTGATGGTCCTCATCAGCTTATTTATGTGTCCAAAGATCTGCCAGGAAATGAAGGGCGCCGATCAAACTTCAGTCAGCGTACCGTTCAACATGCCAAGGATCCCGATCCCGATACGGTGGTACCACCGATTGTCACGCTGGCAAATGGTACCGATGGCGACAACTTGATCGATCTTGCAGACACTCAGTTTGATTCTCAAGGTGTGGAGTTCAAGGTCAAAGTGCCTACTCCCAATGCTCCAGCGGATACGATTGCCGGCTACTGGGGGGGGCAACAGGTAGGCACCGAGCAGCGCGTGGGTGCCAATACCGAACTGACGTTTTACGCCCCCTATGATCTGGTCAAGCAGGTATACGGCGATACCGATGGCATCGTTAAAACCAATGTCAGTTTCAATATGTTTCGTGGTATCCGTCCGTTGGCTGACTCAAACGTTGAAATCGATGTTGATATTTCATATATCGGTCCGGATCCAATAACCATTGGTCTGGAGGCGCCAACGCTGAAGACAACTGCGGGCACTGACAACGCAATCGAGGAGGGTGATTACGGAGATAACGCCATTACTGCGACTATCAAACTTTTTGCTGCCCCCCCGACAGAGGAAGGTTGGCTGATCGATCTGTTTTATGACGACATCCAGATTGGCGACCCCATCCCGTTAACAACAGGTCAAGAGGGCAAGGAAATAACTCATGTCATTCCTTGGTCTGTTATTCAACAGCAGGAAAGTGGGCCCAAGGTTCTACGGTATACCCTCTACACTCCGGGCTCGAACAACCCCACTCCGTCGAGACCGAGGGATATCCCGGTCGACCCATTCCCGATTGAAATGGCTGCGCCGGTAATATTGGGTCTGGCGGGGTCGGTAAGAAGGATTGGATGCTCCACCTTGAACTTCCCTACGGAGACTGTCCCAAATGATGGTACCGCGAGACGAAATTTGCTCGTTCGTGTATTGCCCAATACGTATACGGTCGATGGTGAAACCATTACTTTGAAGTATCAGGCATTTGAGCGGGCGGAGCCGACGAAACCTATTCCCAATACAGATGCAACGGCGACTTACCCAATCTCGGGGACATTTCCTACCGATGGTGCGCTAATCAATATTGGTGATTACGAGGAAGATTTCAAACCGGCTCATATGCAGCTTGGCAGGTTGACTTATTCCATTTCCCGCGGGGGAGCTGGTAATAATCCGACACCAGACTCGCTGCCTGCTGAGAGCACGCTGGATCTGGATGACAGTCAAGGTCGTTTTTGTGAGGAATTTATTCCCGTGCCAAATCCATGATGGATGATTTTTGGGGGGGCGATCGCAAAGTTTGTGACCGCCTCCTCCGATTACTTACATCTGATATTAAAACTTTTAGCCCGAAAGAATTTTCGCCAACTAATTGAGGATAACTCCTACATAAATTTATGAGTCTTCTCTATAGCCTTGCGCCCCTCCAGGAATGGCTACGACTGCCATTTCACCAGTCAGACAGCAGGTATTCACTATGCGGGGTAAGTCATTGTCGGGTCCAGGCCGTTCGCGGCGTTACATAGTTTTGAGCCCATCGTTGTTGGCAATTTTGAGTGCCTGCGCCAGCGCGGCTCCGGTGGTGGGCCGCGAGGAAACGGTAAACGGCGGCACGCCGGAACGCTGGGACCTTTCCCAGAACGCCACGCTGACAGTCAACGGTGCGCAAACGCTGGCCATCAACTCTGAAAATTCCACATTGATCGTGAATCCTGGTAGCACAACGCAGCAGATCTCGGCTCGCGAAGGGTCAACGGTCAATCTGAGCAATGCGACCGTTTCGGCTACCGGGGGCTTGGCGGCGGTCTTTTTAAGTAGCTCTCAAGCGACGATCGACAGCAGTTCGATTACCGGAAATCGCGTTGGACTCCAAGTGGTTCGCGATGCCAATACACAGGACGGCTCCAATGTTTCTGTTACCAATGGCACGAAGATCACTGGTGTGACCGGGGGAGCGTTGGTCAGTGCCTTCAGCGTCCTGAACCTCAGCGATTCCGACCTTCTCGGCACCGGAGCCAGCAGCTACGGACTTCGGCTGAATAGCGGTCAAGCCACGGCCCGAAACAGCTCTATCATTGGTGGTCGAGAAGGCGTCGTCATCGATGCCGATCTCAATCAGGTTCAACCGGCGACGTTGAATCTTGAGAACACTACAGTGCAAGGCAAAACCGGCGCTGCCATTCTGGTCGACTTGGCTAACACCACGGATTCCACGGCGGCCATTACGTTGACCAACTCGCGCTTGCTCGCTGGCAACGGCACCTTACTGGATGTCCGAGGCGGGGCGGATGCCTCGCTGGTGGTCAACGACAGTACGCTCAATGGTGACATCGTCACGGAGCAGGGCAGCACCACAAAGTTGACTCTGCAAAACAACTCGAAGCTGACAGGCCAATTGCAAAATGTGGCCAGTGCCACGATCAATGACAGTTCCCAGTGGGTACTGACGGGTAATAGCAGTATCGACCAGTTGAGCCTGAACAACGGTGGCTCGGTGGTCTTCGGGGCTACCGACGCCTTTTATCAACTCAACGTAACGTCCTTGTCTGGCAATGGCCGTTTTGTGATGGGCACCAATTTCACCACGGGTGAAACGGATGTGTTGAATGTCACGGGCACCGCCCAAGGGACACATGAACTGCTGATCGCCAGCAGTGGGCTTGACCCTGCTAGCGGACAACCTGTCCGCGTGGTGCAAACCGCAGGCGGCGACGCTCGGTTTTTCATGAGCCGTGATGTCGATCTGGGGACGTATTCCTATGGTCTGGCGAAAAGTGGCAACGACTGGATACTCGATCCCACTACGCGGACCATCAGTCCTGGGGCTCGCTCCGTACTCGCCCTGTTCAACACGGCCTCAACGGTATGGCTGGGCGAATTGACTTCATTGCGCACGCGTATGGGCGAATTGCGCTTCAACGGTGGTCAATCCGGCGCGTGGGGGCGTACTTACACCAACAAGTACAACATCGCCGATGGCTCGGGTGTCGGCTATCAGCAACGTCAGAGCGGGTTTACTTTAGGGGCGGATGCGCCGCTGCCGGTGGGTGACGGGCAGTGGCTGGTCGGGGTGATGGCAGGTCAGAGTCAATCCGACCTCGATCTTGACGCAGGCACCTCCGGGAGCGTGGACAGCTACTATGTGGGTGGTTATGTGACCTGGCTGGATGCGCAAACCGGTTATTACTTTGATGGAGTATTGAAGGCCAACCGCTTCAACAATGATGCCAAGGTAGGGCTGAGTGATGGAACGCGGGCCAAGGGTGACTACGACAATTCCGGGGTCGGTGGTTCGGTGGAAATCGGTAAACACATCAGTCTTGCTGACGGAAACTTCCTGGAACCCTACACGCAATGGTCTGCAGTGGTCATTGAGGGCAAGGACTATTCCTTGAGTAATGACCTGCAGGCAGAAGGTGATCGAACTCGTTCATTCATCGGTAAAGTGGGTGTTACTGCCGGTCGAAATATCGAACTGGATCAGGGGCGGATTTTACAACCTTATATTCGACTTGCCTGGGCACATGAGTTTGCAAAGAACAATGAAGTCCAGGTGAATAACAATGTGTTCAACAATGACCTGTCCGGCTCTCGTGGGGAACTGGGTGCTGGCGTCGCTGTAGCGATAGCCAGGAGTTTCAGCGTGCATGCCGATTTCGAGTACAGCAACGGCCGGTACTTTGAGCAGCCCTTGGGTGCCAACATCGGAATTCGCTATATCTGGTGAACGAGGCAATAAAAAAGGAAGCAAAAGCTTCCTTTTTTTTGTTTGCCGGTATTATGGTTATGCGGCGATCAACCGATATCCACGCAATTTCATGATGTCTCCCTTTGCTGCGAATCTAACCTCCAAGGTTAGTTCTTTCTCCACATCGTCGTCTCGATTCTCCACCACGACGTTGTTCAAGTTCCCGGAAAGAGTAGCGGAATCAGGATCATAAGCGATGATGGTTGTCCCCGAACGCTGAGTATAAGTTACAGGCTTGGCTGGATCGCTGTTGTCGACAAATGTCAGGCGAACCTCATGGGATGTTGGTGTCAGTTCGTAGCTGTCATTCGGCAGGTTTTTGGAGAAGGACAGGGTGATTTCTTTGGTCGTAAAGTCCATTTTACGCTGACGAGCAAACATTACGTAGGCCTCACCATGCGGCAGCGGGAAGGTTTGCTCGGAGAGTTCAACCAGGCTTGCTTCAAACTGTTCTACGGCGTTGATTGTCCCTACACACTCACCTGTGCCGATTGCATTTCTACGTTTGAGAATTTTATTGATCATTTTTGCGGTCTCCATGTCATGACGAGATATCCCGTGATTAAAGGAAACTTTCGGGATGAGCTATCAGAGCGCTAATGAGGCCAACTGTAAACTGTCAGACTTGACAGTTTACAGTTGGCCAGAAGTGTGGTTTCCGAAATTTGGTTATTGGCGAAGGTTAGTTTTGATGGGGAACGTGATTTAAACGGGTCAGGCTCCCGATCATCAGGTTAGCGGATCTGCGCCGCCCGCTTGGAAGGACGGTCTCTGTGGACAATAAAATAATCAGCCAAACAGTCCCGCCGCAATATTGATTGAAAATCCCAAAATAGCCGTGTTGAACACAAACCCGATCAGTGATTGCGCCAAAACGATTTTGCGAATATCCCGCGTTGCAACACCTACATCCGCCGTCTGCACCGCCACGCCGATGGTGAACGAGAAGTACAAGAAGTCCCAATAGTTGGGCGTGGTAAGCCCTTCAGCAAAACGCAACGCCGGCTCCTTGCCATCCCAGGTGTAATACAACCTCGCGTAGTGCACGCAGAAAATCACCCCGATCAGCAGCCACGAACCGATTACCGTCAGCGCGGTAAAACCGTAGTGCATGAGCTTGCGCGTGGTTTCCAGATCTTTGCTGCCTGCCAGTTCGAAGGTAATGGTCGCCAGGCTAGCCAAAGCGGCGATGCACACCACGAACAGCACCAGCCCGGCGTTTTCGTCTTCGACCTCAGCGATACGTTTGACGTCCGGCGCCTTGGCGCGCACGGTCAGCCAGAACATCAGGATCAGGTAAGTCCAGACACCGGCGTTCCAGCCGATGAGGATTTTGCTGACGATGGAATCGGCGGGGGCCAACAGACCAGTGGCGAGGCCGAAGAGGGCGGCGGCGGACAGGCGAGGGTGGGTGCGGGCGAGGAAGCGCATGGGGACTCGATGGGCCAGGGTGGTTCAGACACCTTAGCCCAGCGATGGCCGGTGTGACCACAGTGCTGGATGTTTGCAGAATCTCTGTGGGAGCGAGCCTGCTCGCGAAGGCGTCCGGTCAGTCAACATCGACGTTGAATGTACCGACGCTTTCGCGAGCAAGCTCGCTCCCACAATTGGTATCAGTGGGGTTTGGTGAAGCGTTGTACGAGCTTCATGACGACGACGAAGAAGACCGGCACGAAGATCACCGCCAGCGTCGCGGTAATCATCCCGCCGATCACTCCTGTACCGATCGCTTGCTGACTCGCCGAACTGGCACCCGTGGCAATGGCCAATGGCACCACGCCGAGAATGAACGCGAGCGACGTCATCACGATCGGCCGCAAGCGCAAGCGAGCAGCCTGCAACGTCGCATCAATCAGATCGTGACCTTCGTCGTACAAGCTCTTGGCAAACTCGATGATCAGGATCGCGTTCTTCGCCGACAGACCGATGATGGTGATCAGACCAACCTTGAAGAACACATCGTTGGGCATGCCGCGCAATGTCACCGCCAGCACCGCGCCGAGCACGCCCAGCGGCACTACCAGCAACACCGAGGTCGGAATCGACCAGCTCTCGTACAGCGCCGCCAGACACAGGAACACCACCAGCAACGACAGCCCAAGCAGAATCGGCGCCTGATTGCCGGACAAGCGTTCCTGCAACGACAACCCGGTCCATTCCTGGCCCAGTCCTTTCGGCCCCTGCGCCACCAGGCGTTCAATCTCCGCCATGGCCTCACCGGTGCTGTGCCCCGGCGACGGTTCGCCGGAAATCGCGATCGCCGGATAGCCGTTGTAACGGGTCAACTGCGCCGGGCCTTGAATCCAGTTGGCCTGCACGAACGCGGACAGCGGCACCATGTGCCCGGTGTTGTTGCGTACGTGCATTTTCAGCAGATCGGCCACCTGGCTGCGTTGATCGCCTTCGGCTTGCACGACAACACGCTGCATGCGCCCCTGATTGGGGAAATCGTTGATGTAGCTGGAGCCGACGGCAGTCGACAGCACATTGCCGATATCGGCGAACGAGACGCCAAGGGCATTGGCCTGCTTGCGGTCGACCACCAATTGCACTTGCGGCGCTTCGGCCAGCGCGCTTTCACGCACATTCATCAGTACCGGGCTTTTCTCGGCGGCTGCGAGCAGTTCGGTGCGCGCTTGCATCAAGGTCGCATGGCCGAGGCCGCCGCGATCCTGCAAACGGAACTCGAAGCCGCTCGATGTGCCGAGGCCATCCACGGGCGGTGGCAGCACCGAGAACGCCATGGCGTCTTTGATTTCAGTCAGTGCGATATTGGCGCGATCGGCAATCGAGCTGGCGGCATCATCACTGCCGCGCTGCGACCAGTCCTTCAGCGTCGAGAACGCCAACGCTGCGTTCTGGCCGCTACCGGAGAAGCTGAAACCGAGAATCACCACCGTGTCACTGATCCCCGGCTCGCTGGAGTTATGTGCCTCAAGCTGTTCAGCCACGGCCACCGTACGATTCTTGGTCGCACCGGGCGGCAGTTGAATATCCGTGATGGTGTAGCCCTGATCTTCCACCGGCAGGAACGAGGAGGGCAGACGCGCAAAGCACAGGCCCAGTCCAACCAGCAGCACAGCGTAAATCAGCAGGTAACGGCCGCTGCGTTTCAACGCATAGCCGACCCAGCCCTGATAGCGATCAGTCAGGCGCTCGAAGCGGCGGTTGAACCAGCCGAAGAACCCGGATTTTTCGTGGTGTTCGCCCTTGGCAATCGGCTTGAGCAGCGTCGCGCACAATGCCGGCGTCAGGGTCAGGGCGAGGAACGCCGAGAACAGAATTGACGTCGCCATCGACAGCGAGAACTGCTGGTAAATCACCCCGACCGAGCCTTGCATGAACGCCATTGGAATAAACACCGCGACCAGCACCAGCGTGATGCCGATGATCGCGCCGGTAATCTGCGTCATGGCTTTGCGTGTGGCTTCCTTGGGCGACAGGCCTTCGGTGGCCATGATCCGCTCGACGTTCTCCACCACGACGATGGCGTCGTCCACCAGAATACCGATGGCCAGGACCATGCCGAACATGGTCAGGACGTTGATCGAGAAGCCCAGCGCGAGCATGGTCGCGAACGTGCCCATCAGTGCCACCGGCACCACCAGCGTCGGGACCAACGTGTAGCGCACGTTCTGCAGGAACAGGAACATCACCGCAAACACCAGCAGCATCGCTTCGCCCAAGGTGTAAATCACTTTGGTGATCGAGACTTTGACGAACGGCGAAGTGTCGTACGGAATCTTGTATTCCACGCCCGCCGGGAAGTAGCGCGACAGCTCATCCATCTTCGCCCGCACCAGGGTCGCGGTGTTCAGCGCGTTGGCGCCCGGCGACAGTTGCACGCCGACAGCGGTCGACGGTTTGCCGTTGAGACGCGTACCGAACTGGTATTCCTGACTGCCGATCTCGACCCGCGCGACGTCACCGATGCGCACGGTGGAGCCGTCGCGATTGGCCTTGAGCACAATGTCGGCGAACTCTTGCGGTGTCGACAACTGACCTTTCACCAGAATCGTCGCAGTGATTTCCTGGCTGGACGGATTGGGCAGATCACCGATGCTGCCAGCAGACACCTGAGCGTTCTGCGCGACGATGGCGGCGTTGACATCGGCCGGCGTCAGGTTGAACGCGATCAGCTTCTGCGGATCGATCCAGATGCGCATGGCCCGTTCGGCGCCGTACAACTGCGCCTTGCCGACACCGTCCAGACGCTTGATCTCGTTCAGCACGTTACGCGCCAGATAATCGCTGAGCGCCACGTCATCGAGCTTGCCATCGCTGGAGGTCAGGGTGATCAGCAAGAGAAAACCGGACGAGACTTTTTCAACCTGCAAACCCTGCTGAGTCACCGCTTGCGGCAGGCGCGACTCGACCACCTTGAGGCGGTTTTGCACGTCGACTTGCGCCAGCTCCGGGTTGGTGCCCGGCTGGAACGTGGCTTTGATCGTCGCACTGCCGAGGCTGCTTTGCGATTCGAAGTACAGCAAGTGATCGGCGCCGTTGAGCTCTTCCTCGATCAGGCTGACCACGCTTTCATCGACGGTCTGCGCCGAGGCGCCGGGATACACGGCGTAGATTTCGATCTGCGGCGGGGCGACATCGGGGTATTGCGCCACCGGCAACTGCGGGATGGCCAGCGCACCGGCCAACAGGATGAACAACGCGACGACCCAGGCAAACACCGGGCGGTCGATAAAGAACTGCGGCATAGAAAAGCGTCCTGCTTACTGACCAGAGGTCTGGGCAAGTGGAAGAGGGGTGTCGTCGATCTGCACGGTTTCGCCGGCACGGGCGTGTTGCAGTCCTTCGATGACGATGCGGTCGCCTGGCTTGAGGCCGCCGGTGACGATCCAGCGATTGTTCTGCACCGCGCCCAGTTGCACCGGTTGCTCGGCGACGCGCATTTGCTCGTCGACGGTCAGCACCTGGGCAATGCCGGCGCTGTCACGCTGCACGGCGCGTTGCGGCACGGTGATACCGTTCTGAATGGTTGCCTGCTCCAGGCGCACGCGAATGAAGCTGCCCGGCAGCAAGTCGAGATCCGGGTTGGGGAATTCGCTGCGCAGAATGATCTGGCCAGTGCCCGGGTCGACGGTGATGTCGCTGAAGAGCAATTTGCCTGGCAGCGGATACAGGCTGCCGTCATCCTGAATCAGCGTAGCTTTGACCTGATCCTGGCCGACTTCCTGCAGTTGCCCGGAACGGAACGCGCGGCGCAACTCGTTGAGTTCACGGGTCGACTGGGTGAGGTCGGCGTGAATCGGGTTGAGCTGCTGAATCAGTGCCAACGGTGTGGTTTCGTTCTGCCCGACCAGTGCGCCTTCGGTGACCAGCGCACGGCCGACGCGACCGGAAATCGGCGCGGTGACGGTGGCATAACCCAGATTCAGTTTCGCCCGCTCGACGGCAGCCTTGTTGGCCGCAACGTCAGCGGCGGTTTGCCGGGCATTGGCGCGGGCGTTGTCGTAGTCCTGAGCGCTGATGGCTTTGTCATCGATCAACTGGGCGTAGCGTTGCTCTTGCAGTTTCGCTTGAAAGGCATTGGCTTCTGCCTTGCGCAACGCTGCTTCAGCGCTGTCGAGATCAGCCTTGAACGGCGCCGGGTCGATGCGAAACAGCACGTCGCCCTTTTTCACGTCGCTGCCTTCGCGGAAGGTGCGTTGCAACACCACACCGGCCACCCGTGCCCGTACTTCGGCAATCCGTGGTGCGGCGATGCGGCCGCTGAGTTCGCTGCTGATTGTCAGGGGATGCGCTTCGAGCGTCTCGATGCGCACCGTGGCCGGTGATGCCTGATCCTCGGCTTTCGAGGATGAATCACAGGCGCTCAGTGTCAGCGCCATCGCGATCAGGCCGAGTCCGGCCAGCAGTTTCTTCGACATGTACAACCCCCAATATTGATGTCCGCATCCTACGGGCAGACGCCGAGATTAGCGGTGAAGCTTTGTAGGCGCTGTGTGAAATTGTGTAAGGGTTTTGCTCAGGGATGGGCGAGGGCGTATATCCTTCAGGTCTTGAATTCTTTTGTGACGGTTAAACCGCTTTCGCGAGCAAGCTCGCTCCCACATGGGTTTTGTGAACAGTGCAAAACCACTGTGGGAGCGAGCTTGCTCGCGAAAGCGGTCTGACATCCACCACAGCAATATCTGGATCACCCCATGCCCAACATCCTCCTGGTCGAAGACGACACCGCCCTCGCCGAACTGATTTCCAGCTACCTGGAGCGCAACGGTTATTCCGTCAGCGTGATCGGCCGTGGCGACCATGTGCGCGAGCGGGCGCGGGTCAATCCGCCGGATCTGGTGATCCTCGACCTGATGCTGCCCGGCCTTGATGGACTGCAAGTCTGCCGTTTATTACGCGCCGATTCGGCGACGCTGCCGATCCTGATGCTGACGGCTCGCGACGACAGTCACGATCAAGTGCTGGGCCTGGAAATGGGCGCCGACGATTACGTCACCAAACCGTGCGAGCCGCGCGTGTTGCTGGCACGGGTGCGCACCTTGTTGCGCCGCAGCAGCCTCGGCGAACCGCTGACCGCCAATGACCGCATTCTCATGGGCAATCTGTGCATCGACCTGTCCGAGCGCACCGTGACGTGGCGCGATCAGCCGGTCGAGCTGTCCAGCGGCGAATACAACTTGCTCGTGGTGCTGGCCCGACATGCCGGCGAAGTGTTGAGCCGCGACCAGATCCTGCAGCGTCTGCGCGGGATCGAATTCAACGGCACCGATCGCTCGGTGGACGTGGCGATTTCCAAGCTGCGCCGCAAATTCGACGACCACGCCGGCGAGGCGCGCAAGATCAAGACCGTGTGGGGCAAGGGCTATCTGTTCAGCCGCTCAGAGTGGGAATGCTGAGCTGATGTTTCGCATCCTGTTTCGTCTGTATCTGGTGACGATCGTCTCCTACAGCGCGGCGATCTATCTGGTGCCGGATCTGGTGGTCATGGCGTTCCGGGATCGCTTCGTCACTTACAACCTCGATTATTCGCGCGGTCTGCAATCGCTGATTACCCGTCAGTTTCACGCCGTGCCGCAGGAGCAGTGGCCGGCGCTGGCGGCGTCGATGGACAAGGATTTTCAGCCGCTGCACATCGTCCTCGCGCGGATCGACGATGCCGGGTTCACCGCTATCGAGCAGCAACGCCTGCGCCGTGGTGAAAACGTCGTTCGCATTGGCGACTGGGGCTGGCGCACGCTGGCGGTGACGCCGCTGGACGACACCACCGCCGTGCAAATGGTCGTGCCGCCGGATCCGCTGGACGTCAATCTGTTGTACTGGAGCATCAACGTGCTGATCGGCGCGAGTCTGCTCGCCTGCCTGTTGATGTGGCTGCGCCCGCACTGGCGTGATCTGGAACGGCTCAAAGGCACTGCCGAACGCTTCGGTAAAGGTCACTTGAGCGAGCGCACAAAAATCGCCCCGAGCTCCAACATCGGCAGCCTCGCCAATGTTTTCGACACCATGGCGGGCGATATCGAAAACCTGCTCAATCAGCAGCGTGACCTGCTCAACGCCGTGTCCCATGAACTGCGTACGCCACTGACGCGCCTGGATTTCGGCCTGGCTTTAGCCCTGTCCGATGACTTGCCGAGCGCCAGCCGCGAGCGCTTGCTGGGACTGGTCGCGCACATTCGCGAGCTGGATGAGTTGGTGCTGGAGTTGCTTTCTTACAGCCGTTTGCAGAACCCGGCGCAACTGCCGGAGCAGGTCGAGGTGTCGCTGGATGAGTTCATCGACAGCATTCTGGGCAGTGTCGATGAAGAGCTGGAGTCGCCGGAGATCGTCATCGATGTGTTGCTGCACGGTCAGCTCGAACGCTTCTCGCTCGATCCACGCCTGACCGCGCGGGCGATCCAGAACCTGCTGCGCAACGCCATGCGCTATTGCGAGAAACGCATTCAGATTGGCGTGCAGGTCAATGCCGAGGGCTGTGAGATCTGGGTCGATGATGACGGCATCGGTATTCCCGATGATGAGCGAGAGCGGATTTTCGAGCCGTTCTATCGACTTGATCGCAGTCGGGATCGGGCTACGGGTGGGTTTGGTCTTGGTCTGGCGATCAGCCGTCGCGCGCTGGAGGCACAGGGCGGCACGTTGACCGTTGAGTCTTCACCGTTGGGCGGGGCACGTTTCCGGCTGTGGTTGCCCAATAACGCCTGAGCTGCGTGACGCTGAAAATCTACCTGTGGGAGCGAGCCTGCTCGCGAAGGCGTCGGGTCAGTCAACGCATACTTGGCTGACATACCGCCTTCGCGAGCAGGCTCGCTCCTACAGGGGGTTGTGTTGTTCAGACCAGCTCTGTGGATTGAATCAACCCGACCCCGGCACTTTGCATCCGCTCAACCGCTGCCGCCAGTGATCCATTCAGATCGATCGCCCGGCACGCATCCAGCACCACATAAGTATTGAACCCCGCCGCCCGTGCATCCAGCGCCGAAAACATCACGCAGAAATCCAGTGCCAGCCCCACCATGTAGACCGTATCGATCCCGCGCTCTTTCAGGTAACCGGACAGCCCCGTGGTGGTGCGGCGATCGGCTTCCAGAAAGGCTGAATAGCTGTCGATATCCGGATTGCAGCCCTTGCGAATGATCAGTTGGGCGTGAGGCAGGTCAAGTTCCCGGTGAAACTCGGCCCCCGGTGTCGATTGCACACAATGGTCGGGCCAGAGCGTCTGCTCGCCATAAGGCAATTGGATGACATCGTAGGGCTGGTGCCCGGGATGACTGGACGCGAATGAGGCGTGACCGGTCGGATGCCAGTCCTGTGCGACGACAACCTGGGTGAACTGGCGGGCGAGCCGGTTGATCAGCGGCACAATCAGGTCTCCTTCGGGGACCGCTAATTGACCGCCGGGGGTGAAGTCGTTTTGAACGTCGATCACCAGTAAGGCAGAGCGGGATGAATCTGGCATCGTGGAGGCATCCTCGGAAAAAATACGCGCTGAGCATAGTGCAGGAACTAGCTAGTGATTAAGCGGCTTTTTAACAGTTTTGCCTTGTCTTCCAGCGCCATCGGGGCGTCGTGTCCGATCAGCATCCAGGCGTGTTCACGTTCAGTCCAATACACTACGTTCATCTCACGCCGACGCTCATGGGCCAACGGCTGACTGCCGCTGTTCGAGCGGGTCACACACAGCGCCAATGGTCCATGTTTCGCATCCAGATAAACGATCTGCGCAATCGGTACGCCGTCATACTCCAGCATCTGCGCCCGTTTGAATTCGGCATCAGGCAGCTTCAAAGTGGCTGGCGCAAGGTTCAGGCCCAGGCGCGCATCGACGGTGCGCAGTTGCGCGCGTTGGGAGGCTTCGTCGGTGGGCAGGTGATCGAGCGTTTGCGGCACATACAGCGCCATGTAATCGCCCACCAATGCCCGCCAGTTGTTCGATTGCGCGGCGTGCCAGCCGAGGAATAACCGGTCGGCCAATACGCCACCGGCCAACAGCGCAGCGGCGGCGCCACCGATAAACCAGCGGCGATTGAAGCCCGGAGGCTGCGGCGCTGGAATGGCGTCCAGCCGCGCTTGCAGACGCTCCAGCGGGGCCTGTTGCGCCAGCTCGTCATAGGCGTTCTTGTACGGCAGGTTGCTGCGGCTGAGCCATTGCACGCGCAGACTCAGCAGTGAGTCTTCGGCAATGGCGTTGTCGAGTTGATGGCGATAGTCGCCGTCGAGTTCGCCGTCGAGGTAGGCGACCAGTTGCTCATCCGAAGGTGGGTTCATGATCGGTCTCCTTCGGTGGATTTCGGCACGGTCTGCAGCGGTGGGTATTCGGCGAGTTTGAGGCGGGCGGTGGCCAGACGGCTCATGACCGTGCCGATCGGCACTTGCAGGATTTCAGCGACTTCGCGGTAGGACAAGCCTTCGACATAGGCGAGGTAGACCGTTTCGCGCTGGGTCTCGGGCAGCGCATCGACGCGGCGGATCACTTGCGCGGCCATCACATGCGTCTGCGCGGCGTACTCACCATCAAACGCCAGTTGGCCATCGGCATCGACCTGGCCCGCACCCTGACGCACGCGCCGAGCGCGCACTTCATTGAGCCAGATCGAATGCAGAATGCTCAGCAACCAGCGATCCATGCGCGTACCGGCGATGTACTGATTGGCGCGCTCCAGCGCTCGCACGCAGGTGGCTTGCACCAGATCCTCGGCCACATGCCGATTGCGCGACAGCAGTAGACCGTAGCGCCACAGTCGCGCCAGGTGCTGCCCGAGTTCTGCTCTGAATGCCTGATCGTTGAAGATGATGGCGGCCCTTATAAGTGCTCAGGTTTTCGATGAGTCGTTGATGGCTTCGGCCAGGTCCCGGTATTCCTCGCACGACGTGCCGCAAATCGATTGGATCTGCTGCAACTGCTCTTGCGCCAGGTCGACGCGGCCTTTGATCACATAGGCCTCGCCGAGGTATTCGCGCACTTGCGCGTACTGCGGGTCGAGTTTTACCGATTGCAGGTAATAACCGATGCCCTCGTCAGTGCGCCCCAGCTTGCGCGTGGCGTAGCCGCGATAGTTGAGGGCCTTGGCGGTGTGCGGTTGCTTGAGCGTATCGAGCAGTGCCAGGGCTTCATCGTAGCGACCGGCCTTGGCAAGGCGATAGGCGTAATCAGTACGGTCGGCATCCGAAAGTGCTTTGCTGACTTGCATCACACACTTCTGGGTTTTGCTGTCCCAGACCTGGCCTTTCGGGCATTCCGGTTTCTGCACCGGCGCGTCTTCATCGCCATTGGCCAGGGCCAATTGGCTGGACATCGCCGCGACCAGTAACAACGGGGCGGCGAACATAACGGAACGGATAGTCATGGGCAAGGCTCCACAGAAAGTTATGGTTCACTTTGAACACCACAGGGTGAATTTTTATTCATTGCTTTATCAGTGACTGTTCAAGGTAAGCGTAAATTCAAGCGCTATGCTCGGGAGCGTCTGCCGTCGATCCGATGTTTTGCCGTAAGGAGAGTTGCCATGACCGATCACGTCCATCATTCAGCCGCTGCCGGCTACAAAAGCGCTGCCGACACCTATGTGAAAGGTCGGCCGGACTATCCGCCGCAGGTCAGTGAGTGGTTGGCCGCGACGCTGGGCCTGGATGGGCATAAAACGGTGATTGATCTGGGGGCCGGCACCGGCAAGTTCACCGGACGCTTGGTGGCGACGGGCGCGCAAGTGATCGCGGTTGAACCGGTGCCGCAGATGCTCGAAAAGCTGTCTGACGCCTGGCCTGATGTGCTGGCCGTGAGCGGCACGGCGACCGATCTGCCGTTGCCGGACGCTTCAGTCGATGCGGTGATTTGCGCGCAAGCGTTTCACTGGTTCGCCAGTGCCGAGGCGCTGACCGAAATCGCTCGAGTACTCAAGCCCGGAGGCAAGTTGGGGCTGATCTGGAACCTGCGTGACACCGACGTCAGTTGGGTGCCGAAACTGGACTCCATCGTCAATGCGCTGGAGGGTGACACGCCACGCTATTACACCGGCGCCTGGCGCAAAGCGTTTCCGCACCCGGCATTCGCGCCTTTGCAGGTCGAGCGGTTCCACCATGGCCATACCGGCTCGCCAGAAGACGTGATTCTCAATCGGGTGCGCTCCACCAGTTTCATCGCCGCGCTGCCGGAGGCGCAACGGGCGAAAATCGATGAACAGATTCGTGCGTTAATCGCCACAGAGCCGGAACTGCGTGGCAGGGATGTGGTGACAGTGCCTTACGAAACCGCGGCGTTCGTCGCCGTGAAAAAAACCTGACATGTGGGAGCGAGCCTGCTCGCGAAGGCAATCTACCCGGCATCCGATAACCCGGATCAACCCACCCGAGCCAGATCCACCGCCTTCCTGTTGCGCTCGCGAACCCCACGCACCACCAGATACAACAACGGCCCAACCGAGACAAAAACCGCCGTCAACAACAAATATGGCACCACCGACCAGAGCGACTGCCCACGCGACCGCGCATCCTTAACCATCCAGATACCCGCCAGTGCGGCCAGCAGATACAGATCAATCACCACCTGCGCGGTGTCGGGCCGCGACATCAGGCTGATGCCGAAGTCGATCAACGACTGTTCAGCCTGGAGCATCACCGAAACGGTGTAACCGCTAAACGCGAGCAAAGCCGTGAGGGGCAGGGCGATCGACATCATGCATTCCTTCCGTGGTGTGATGAGAGAGTCGCCAGACTAACGCCGCCGCGCAAAATTGGCCATTGACTCGCCAATAGCGCACAGGCTAATTTCCAGCCCATGACTTCGACTGTATCGCGTTGCCAGCCAATGATTATTACCGCCATTCCTCATTTGGCGGGCTAGCTCACGACTGCAGCACCCAACCCGCCCTAGAGGCGGGTTTTTACTTTCTGTCTCCGGGGTTTTGAAAAATGTCAGGAGACGACCATGCCGCACAGCCCCGATCAGCAAACCCTGCTTGAGCACTACGTGAAAAAGATCCTCGCCGCGCCGGTGTACGACCTCGCGGTGCGCACGCCTTTGCAAGCGGCGCCGGCGTTGTCTGAGGCGCTGGGCAACCGGATTCTGCTCAAGCGTGAAGACCTGCAACCGACGTTCTCCTTCAAGATCCGTGGCGCCTACAACAAACTGGTGCAACTCAGTGACGAGCAAAAGGCGCGCGGAGTGATCACCGCATCGGCCGGCAATCACGCGCAAGGCGTGGCGTTGGCAGCGCGCGAGCTGGGCATCGTAGCAACCATCGTCATGCCGGCAACAACGCCGGAACTGAAAGTGCTGGGTGTGCGCAGTCGTGGTGCTGAAGCGTTGCTGCACGGCGAGAGTTTCCCGTTCGCCCTGGCCCACGCGCTGCAACTGGCAGAACAGAGCGGACGCACCTTCGTGTCGCCGTTCGATGACCCGGAGGTGATCGCCGGGCAGGGCACCGTGGCGATGGAAATTCTTCGTCAGCATCAAGGTTCGCTGGATGCGATTTTTATCCCGGTAGGTGGTGGCGGTCTGATCGCCGGCATCGCGGCCTACGTCAAATACCTGCGCCCGGAAGTGCGGATCATCGGCGTCGAATCCGAACACTCAGCGTGCCTGAAGGCCGCGCTCGAAGCCGATCAGCGCGTCGTGCTGCCGAATGTTGGCACCTTCGCCGATGGCGTGGCGGTAGCGCAGATTGGCGCGTTCGGATTTGAGGTCTGCCGCTTTTGCGTCGACGAAGTGATCACCGTCAGCAACGACGACCTCTGCGCGGCGATCAAGAATATCTACGACGATACCCGTTCGATCACCGAACCTTCCGGCGCCCTGGCCGTTGCAGGCATCAAGCAATACGTAGCGCAAACCGGGGTGAAAGAGCAGACATTCGTGGCGATCGACTCGGGCGCCAATATCAACTTCGACAGCCTGCGCCACGTTGCCGAGCGCGCCGCGATGTGCGGCGTCTCGGCATGATGAGGCTTACGGCAGCAAGGGGCGCAGGAAGCTGCGCTCGTAGCTGACGATAAACTTCTTCTCGACCAGGCTGGCAACCAGAGCGGTGCTTTCCGGATCGGTCATCGCGATTTGCCGATAGCTTTCGTAATCCGCCAGCGACGGAAAACTGAACAGGCAATAAGCGATGTTGCTCGCGCCTTCGGACGGCAAAAAGTAGCCGTGATGGGTACCGCCCAAGCGCTCGACGATGCCGAGCCAGGCCTTGGCGTAGGCCTCGAACTCAGGCAATTGGTACGGATCAATGACATATCGGACGTGGCAGGTAATCAAACGACGCACTCCTTGTTCGGGTTATTCCTGCAGGGCTGTACCGACTTTGTCCGACGCCGACCAGATGCGATAACGCACTTCGACGTCCGAGGGCGCATACACCACGACCGGCAACTTGCTGTTGTAACGCAGCATGAAACCGTCACCAACGACCGGCACGAAAGCGCGCTTCTTCTGGCTGCCGGGCGGGCAGGCCATCATCGTGCTCATCGGCCCGATGACTTTTTCCAGTCGATAGAACGGATAACCCCAGCCTTCAAGATTCTTCTCATCGAGAACACCGCCCAAACGCTGACGATTGCAGTCCACTTCAAGGGTTTTGCCAGCGAGGATTTCCACCTGGAAGTTCTCTTCCTGCTCTTGCTTGGGCAAGTGAATAACCTGGCGGGTGAACCCGGCTTCAGCCTTCGGGAACGGCGCGACGTCTTCAAGCTTGGCGGCGTGGGCGAGGGTGGACAGGCTGGCGATGATCAGCCCGGTGGTCGCGTAGACGCGGAAAGAACCCATGGAAGCCTCCGTGCGGGTGTAGGGTGGATAGCGGGCATTCTTACCGTCATGGGCCGTGATTGCAAACCAGCGTCGAGTTGCAAATTGCAGTGCCGGCAGGGGCCATTCTTGCAGTTTGCAAGTAGCCAAATACTGGCACCGCCGCCAAGTGCTTGATTTCATGAGGGTGAAAATGAACCGATGAAAGGCACGCTTTATGCGTCTTTTCAGTGCGGCGCACCGGCCTTGGGCGCCTACACTCCAATGGGCATTTCGCAGTACCACCGCTTGTCGCACCCAGGGAAACAGCGGGGACACACCCGTGCAGGGGCCGCAACGGTCAGCGTGAATACTTGATTGGCATCTCACAGTAAGGAGAGGGTTTCGCCATGTTTCTGTCTGCCTTGGAACTACGCAATATCATTGAAAGCAGTTTTCTGCCGAAACGCTGCCAGTGCACGCTGTCGCCGGACTTGTCGATGACCGTCAAGGTTTTCGGCGATCACCAGACCGATCAGGTCGATCTGCTGGTCAGCGGCATCGACGCCAGCCACCTCAATGGCTGTCGTGAAATCAACGAACTGATCGCAGGGCTGCGCTCGGACTTGAAAGAACAAACTACGCCACATCACTACAGCCCACGCTCCAGAGCCGTCTAACGCACCGTTTCACCCAGTTCGACCGTCACGCGCCGGGCCTGCACAAAACCAAGGCCCAGCGCGAACTCGACCAGCACCGCGAGCAAAATCCCGGGGCCGGCATGGCCGTTCAACCATTCCGCGAAACCCAGCACCGCCAAACCAAAACAACCGACGATAAACCCGTTGCTCAGCGCATTGCGCCCCAGCGACGGCGGCGCGTTGCGCACCAGATAAAACATCACCCCCAACGCCGCAAAAAGCACCGCACTGCGCCGCGCGACAAATCCTGCCGCGTCGGAATACTCGATGCTCCAGATCGCCAGCAGCCTCTCCGGGAAAACGCCCCAAGCCAGCGCCAGCAAAAAACACAACGAACACGTGAAGCCCGACAACGTGCGAAACGACAACTGCATGGCGAATCCTTGCGGCAGTGAGGAGGGCTCCGAGCATAACCGCCGAAACTCCCCACGCCTACCGCAAACCCGCAAATCAGACGTTTCTGTCAGTTCTGGAAGTTGCACGCGTCAGACAATTTCCGGTAGCTGATCTCCTCGGGCTTACCGGCGTTGTCGATGTACTTCATATCGGCCGTAACCACTTTGCACAGTTGCGTTGGCGGCTCGGTCAACGACACCACTTTGGCCACCTGCAGCGGCATGCCGTACTGATACGGCACGGCTTTGGACGTGGCCGAAGTGTCATTGGCCTGTGCCAGCCCGGCAAACGCGGTGCAGGCGAGGGCGGCGGTGAGCAATAAAGGACGAATGTTCATGAAAGGACTCCCGAGTGGCGGTTCTAGAGTTCGGCGTGATTCACCCGAACCTGCCGCACTGGGCAACAGCCAGAATGGCTGAGGGCGTGCGGTTCAGTAGAGTTTTTGACCACGGCGTTAAGGGATGGTTAACCGAGCTGAACGCCGGCTGTCAGGGAGTGCGGCGGTTTTCTTTGGAAGGTTTGGCGAATTCCTACAAAGGCTGGTGCCTTGTCTGCTTTCGGCGGCTGGAGCGGGGCGGTTATTGTCGGTTGCCGCTGCAAAATCAGTGGTTCGGGTTTGGTCACCTGATAACTTCCCTTATTGCAGATGTGCCATCATTTGCGCTGCGGACATCTGTGTCCGTGCGGTGCATAGCTGTGGCGGCTGTGTGCAGGACGCCTTCGGGCGAGCTGAGTTGGGGTTGTTCTCGGTTGACCAAGCCTGCACACAGTCCGCCTCCCACTGTTTGGTCACAGTGCTGGCGGTTACTTTCGACCCAATTGAGTAATCACCTATGCCGATAATCAAACTGCTACAAAACCGCTACCTCCCCCTCACAAGCAACGTCACCGAATCCCCGACCCTGCTCATCGACACCCAAGCCAACCCGAAAGACATCCTCGAAGCCGCCGTCCAGCGCATCCGCGCCGCCGCCGACCTGCTCGAAACCCTGCATTGCCTGTGCTTCAAGCACGCCGACGTGCAAGACATTCCACACATCACCCATGCGCTTTACCTGCTGACGCAGGATGGCAATGATTTGCTGCAGGTCGCGCAGCAGCAGATGTTGAGTTGGAAGGCGCCGGTTTGATGGGCTAGTGAAAACGGCAGGGGTGAACAGCTGAATTTACGCGGGCTGATTCACTTGCTGCCGGTTAATGCAAGCGGGGTGTTGTGCGACTAACCGCTGGGGCTGCGGTCAATCTCCTAGTTTGTCAGGGAAAAATGAGACGGGTGGGTGAGTGTCTTTCCACTGTTTTGCGAAAATTTTTGATTGCTCGATTTGCTCGGGTGTCATCTTCTCAGCGATTTTTTCTATCTTCCGATCAACATAATCTTGAATGCCTCCGGCATCATTCAAGTCTTTCATTAGATAGAACATCGCATAGCCTTCGACTAGATTCAATGGGTAGCCAATTTTATCTGGCGTATGCGAAATGTAAGCACCATAGTTGCTCATAGCATCTTGCTCGCCAGTTTCAGCTGCAATTTTTAGCCAATGATGGACAGCCTGCATGTCGCCGTCCCTGTAAAGAATTTCCAGATAGTTATTCATCGCTTTAGGGTATCCACCCTCTGACGAAAGCCTTAACCAATTTCGGACCGATTCGTCGCGTTTCCCAGGGATAAAAAAGAATCCCTTCCCCTGCCGCTCACTCACCGCCATCCAATACTGCGCAAGTGGGTAACCAGCGTTTGCTGACTTTTCAAGCCATTCGTCATTCAAAGTTATTTCATACATCAAGAATAGAGACTCAGCGTCACCGCTGTTCGCTTTTGCCAACGCTAGTTCTTTAGCATACGTAAACCACTGAGCAGGACTTTTGGAACTGGCAGGGCAGTTATCCATTATCTTGCACAAATCCGAATTTTTACGGCCTAGCTGAATCATCGCGTATATGGAACCATTCATCGCAGCCGTTTCATACCAGTGCTGTGCTTCGGGCGTCATGTATCGGTTTCGCTTTCTTAGCGCTTCGCCTAGGTAGTATTGCGATTCCACGTTTCCAGCTTGCGCTTCTTTTTCTAATACAGGAAAGGCTGCATCAAGCTTTAGCTGATTATATAAAATAATGCCTGCAGATACTTCGTGCGCTGGCTGCGACGCAAAAGTAAGTGTGGCACTTGTTAAAAATGTCGCGATAATAAAATATCTAAATGGCCTCACTGGCGTTAATATCCTAGCTTGTCCGGAAAAAATGAGAGTGGCGGGTGAGTGGTTTTCCACTCTTTAGCTATTCTTTCTGAATCTTCAATCTGTGCTGGTGTCATTTTCTCGCGAATTTCTTCACCTTTTCGCTCAACATATCTTCCGATTCCGCCAGCATCACCTAGATCTTTAAGCAATGTAAAAAGCGCATAACCTTTAACTAGATCTAGGGGGTAGTCCAGTTTGTCTGGAGTGTGGGAAATATAGGCACCATAGCTGCTTACTGCCACTTGGTAACCACTGCGGGCTGCTAACTCAAGCCACTGGCGAATACTTGCTGTGTCGCCTTCTCTATGTAAAATTTCCAGGTAATCCATCATTGCTTTTGGATATCCGCCTTCCGACGAAAGCAAAAGCCATTTTTTTACAGATGCATCACGTTTTCCAGGAATCAAGAAGAAACCTTCGCCCTGACGTTCGCTGACCGCCATCCAGTACTGCGCGAGCGAGTATCCTGCGTTTGCGGATTTCTCTAACCACTCACGATTAAGAGTGATTTCATACATTAGATACAAGGATTCGGGATCGCCTTCCTGCGCCTTTGGTAGAACTAATCCTTTAGCTCGTGCAAACCATTCCGCTTGGGTTTTCTTGAATGGAGGGCAGTTGCCAATCTTCTGACAAAAGTCATTTTTGTGTCGGCCCAGTTGAATCATTGCATAGATATTGTCTTTTTCTGCTGCCTTTTCATACCAATGTTGCGCTTCGGGGGCCATGTAACGGCTTTTTTTACGAATGATTTCCGCCAAATAGTATTGAGAGTCCGAGTTTCCGTCGTTGCTTTCAATTTGGAGTTGTTGAGTCGCTGCGTTAATTTTGAGTTGGTTGTATAGAACTAATCCTGAAATTTTTTCAGGGGCGCTGTCTGCCGCCAGGCTTGGTTCTGCCCAAGAAAAAAGAGCAATTAATAAAGGCCAAGACAAAAATCTTGTCATTCTAGTTATCTGCCTAGCTTTTCGGGGAAGAAGGAGAGCGGTGGGTGAGTGGTTTTCCATTCCTCAGCGACAGCTTTTGAGTTCTCTAGCTGTTCAGGCGTCATTTTGCTCCCAATTTCTTCGAGAGTATCTTGAACGAAATCTTGAATCGCGCCTCCACCATCCAGCTCTTTCAGAAGGCTAATCAGTGCATAACCTTTAACAAGATCGAGGGGATAACCAACTTGGTCGGGTGCATGGGCAATGTAAGAGCCATAACTGCTAATTGCTTTTTGATCACCCGTTTCAGCTGCTGTTTGAAGCCAATGGCGCACCCCTTCAAGATCGCCTTTCTTATACAGGATCTCAATGTATTCCATCATTGCTTTTGGGTTGCCGCCTTCAGAGGAAGCTTTCAGCCATTTGCTGATGGCCTCATCACGTTTTCCAGGTATAAGAAAAAATCCCTCACCTTGTCGATCACCGACGGCCATCCAATATTGGGCGAGCGCATAACCTGCGTTTGCAGATTTTTCCAACCAAGTACGATCGAAAGTTATTTCATACATTAAATACGAAGACTCAGGGGTGTCTGTGCTTGATGCCATTTTTTTAGCCTGAATCAACCAATCGGCGCTTGATTTTTTACTCGCGGGACAATTGGTCATTTTTCTGCAGAGGTCATCGTTTTGGCGGCCTAGCTGAATCATGGCAAATATAGATCCATTATCCGCAGCGGTTTCGTACCATTGCTGCGATTCAGCAGTCATGTACCGGCTTCGCTTTCGAAGTGCCTCGGCAAAGTAATACTGTGAATTCACATTTCCCGAGTCGGCCTCTTTTTTTAGTTCGCGAATCGCCAAGTCTAGTTTTAGCTGGTTGTATAACACCACTCCCAGGGTTGATTCATTTGTTTGCGAATCTGCTGAGCTGTTTGCAGAAAGAGCGGCGATCAGCATTACTAAAATAATTCTAAATGCTCGCACTGCTATTAATAACCTAGCTTGTCAGGGTAAAACGAGAGAGGCGGGTGGTTGGCCTTCCACGTTTTTGCGAGCTCTTTTGCTTTTTCAATTTGCTCTTTTGACATGTTTTTTTCTATGTCAGGTAATGTGTCATTGACGTCTCGTATTACATTGCCTCCACCATTAAGTTCCAGTAGGTTTGAAAGTAAAGCATATGATTTTATTGGGTCGAATGCGAAACCGTACTTTGAGTTTTCTTCGCCTATGTAGGATGCATATCCAAATACACCTTCTACGTAGCTCGAGTCAGCTGCTTTTTCGTTCCAGTTTCTGAACGAGGCTAAATCATTTTTTTCGATCATGATTGCGGCTAATCCCATCATTGCAAGTGGATAACCATTTTCAGCGGACGCCTTCATCCATCGTTCGATAGCTTGGTTGCGTCTCGAGGGTAGTAAAAATGAACCACTCCCTTCTTGGTACTTCGTCGCCAGACGGAACTGCGCTAATGCGAATCCGTTCTCTGCTGACTTCTCTAACCAGTCATCGTTGCCTGTCATTTCATATAACAGGTACATTGATTCGCTATCTCCCTGCGTTGCGCGTTGAATTGCAAGGCTTTTAGCTTTAATTACCCAGCTGCTAGGAGAGTCTTCACCTGGTGGACAGTTTTTCATGGTTGAACACAAGTCGTCTTCAATTCTCCCAAGGCGAATCATAGAGTAGATGTTCCCCTTTTTTGCGGAGCTTTCGTATGCTTTTTTAGCTTCCGGAGTCATGAAGCGGTTATTTTTTCTTAATGCTTCACCCAGATAATAAAGTGCTTCGTCATCACCGCCTTCGGCTGCTATTTTTAGTGGTTCGATTGCAGAAATAGCTTTGTATTGATTGTAAAGCTCTATACCTTTTTTCTTTGCCTCAAGTTGTTGTGAGGTAAGCTCCGCATGCGCGCTTACACTCATTAAAAGAAAAGCCGCAAAAAAAGGTATCCGGATTAAGCTTGACTTTATTTTCAATTTTATGCGCTCGCAGGGGGCAAGTATTTTACGGATGTTCTCGGTATATAACTGTTTTCGCCCATTACAATTTTACAAGTTCCATCAATGCGCTGGCCTAATATTTTTGAGTTTTCCTTGTATCGTGCTCTTGCTTTATTTCCCCTTGGGTCGGTAAAGCTGAGGACCGGATCACCCATGAAAGTATCGAGTAAATGACGGTTTTCACAATATTTTTGACCGATATCAACTGGTTCAGTGCCAAACTTATTCATGCTTGCGCAAGCTAGTTCGAATTGTTTCTGAGCCTCTTCCAATTTGTCCTTTTCTTTTGCATTGGTGACTATGTGGTCGATAATTATCCCAATTGCTATCTGCTGAGTTAGATGTGCTTTTTCTTTTGGATAGGTTTGTTTGCTAAAAGTTGGCGACGTGTCGCTTTCTTTTGTGTTGGCGGCAATTGAGAACTCTTCGGGGGTGGAGGTAAGAGTCATTAAAATGGGGCCGAGTGCTGCCGGAGTGGCTTCCACAACCCATGTTTTTAGTTCATCTGGGTTCTGGTACTCAACAATAGCATGAGCGATTGGGCCGCCTTTTCCTCCGCTGGTCATTGCGTCATATAAGTCCATGACTAAACTCCAACCCATAAGATAAGACATTTCCACACTAAGCCCCGCTGCTCCTAATGCGTTCAGCGCGGATGCGAACTTACCTGCTTCAGGTTCCATCCACTCTACCTTTCTGCCTTTCGCTTTGTGCAGTTCCTTGCGGTACAAGTTGATGAGGTCAACTACTGCCTCATAGCCAACTTCAAACTTAAAGCTACCGTTAGCACCAGGACCCAGCACTACCGCCGCTTTCAAGTTCAAAATAAACCGCCCCTTATCCAGAGACACCTGCGCCGTTCCCTGAAAGCCCGCACCTAACGCCACCCCAACGGAGCCGCTCAGCTTGGCCAGCGTCAGCCATGGATTCGCGCTTTTCGCGTCTTTAGCGCTGCCAATGCCCATCGTTGGCGCGGTGCGCAGGGCGACGCGTTCTTTTGGCGGTGCCCAGTTCAGTACTCCAGTGAGTTCGATGGCGGCTTGCAAGCCTCCAAACACGTTGAAACTGGCTTTTGCGCCGTTTTCGACTTGCACTTTGGCGAAGCGTCCGCCTCGCAGTTGATCTGTGCTCTTGGAATCGGCGTAGGTGCCGGATTTCGACTTGTGTTCAAGATCGGGAGTAGGGCTGTTGTCGCCGCTGTCGGCCTTGGCTTGTTTGGCAGCAGCGTGATCGGCACGTTCTTCTTTTGCGGAGGCATCTTCACGCTGTGCGCGTTTTACCGGGCTGAGTGAAGCCCCGTACTTGACGTTGCCGAAGATCGGGCTCAACTCGACGCTGCCGGATAACAGCAGCGATGCGCCGGCGTAGCCCCATGCCTTCACACCAAAGTGGAAGGAGAAGCGGCCGAAATTCATTTTTTGCGGGCTGCCGTCCAGGAAGTAATCAAGCGTAATTTCTTGAGCGCTGGCTTTGGCAGGCATGTCGACTTTCATCAACTGAACTTCGCCACGGGCCAGGTCCAGGCTTAAGCCCATCTCGCCAGATATCTGGAAACCCTCGGCGGCGGACATTTTCGGGCCTTCGAGCTTTACTTCACCGTGAATGTTTGGCTGTGGAGGTGTCAGGCAACGGACCAATTGCGCCTGAGGGCTGGCATCAAAAAGTCTTACTTTGCCGCGCACACTTTTCTTGAACACCAGTTGCTGAAGGTGTTCGCCCCAGTTGGTCAGGGTCGCGTCGTCTTCCAGTTCTGTGACCTCATAGCCTTGCTTTTTCAAGTAAGCATAAAAGTCTTTGGCTTTGAACCAGCCTTTTCCATCGAAACAGTCGCCGACCTGATCGCTGAATTTTATAGCGCCCTGATCTAGAAGCCATTGGCGGAACGAGTTGATTTCGCTGTTTTTATCGGAGCCTTCGGTAGCGTCCGCGGGCAAACTTTCAGTTACCTTTTTTATTGAACCGACTGCTTTTTTTGAATCCTCTTTCAGGATCTTTTTTGCGTCTTTCAGGTTCGCCATGCTGAACCAGCCCAGGGGCGTACCCTTGGCATCTGAAAGACTGACTTCACGCAGCGGAAAACCCGGTTTCACCATGCGGTCGACCGGTTTTGGCTGGAACTCTTCCGGGTCCCAAATCAGATAACGCGCAGGCTTGCTGTTGCTGACATTGCTTTGGGCTTTTGCTTGAAGGTCGTCTTTGGTCTTTTGCAGGCTATCCCATTTGGTCCGTTCCACATCAACCAGGCCCGCTGGTGCTTGCGCATTCTGGCCTGTTGCCTCGATCCAGCGTTTGTATTTTTCCTGAAGCTGCGCTGTGACTTCCGCCTGCTCTTTCTCGGTATCCAGATACAGTTTGAACTGCTCGATACCGGAAGGAAGGCCGTCACTGATCAGCGCGAATTCTGGAAGTGCAATGCCGTATTCAGACGCTTTGATAATGGATTCAGTGTAAGCATGGTAATCAAGCGCATCGGCGTTTTTGTAGAGCGTCAAGACATACCCGACCAGATCGGCGGTGCAGTCATTCATGCCGCTGCAGATGTTTTCGTAGCTTTTTTTCTTTTCCGCCAGGGCTTTCGCAACGTCTTCCAGCGGGACCTGCTTGAAGTCTTTGTTGCCGAGGAGTTTCTTGCGGGCTTCCAGATAGGCTTGCACCCGTGCGCGCGCCTCAATCGCCTCTTTGGAATAGAGCGAGCCACTTTCGTAGGTGTAGCCTTCCAGCTTCGCGGCCGCTACCGCTTCTTTTTTCAGCGCATGCCACTCAGCCCTCCGCTTGTAAAAATCGGCATAGGCTTTGTGGACGTCCTGGTCAGTAGCGAGGTCTGCCGTTAGACGGTCCATGCGCGATTGCGCGGTGTCCTCTTGTGGAGACTGTGCTGGAGCCGCTGCCGGTTTGTTTCCGTTAGCTTCGTTTTGCCTCTTTTTGGCGGTGGCGGGATCGATTTCGATCTCATCGCCCATCGCTTCAAATTCTTCCATACGCGTGCGCTTCGCGCCCGTGAGGAAGTTGCTCAACTTGGGCTCAAGGAAGTATTCCAGCAGACCCGATTCCTGCAGCCCGTTCAGGCGTGCATCACGTGGTTTGCTGGGGGCAATCATTTTATCCAGCGCGAACATCGACTCTTTGATGGCAGACTTTGCCCGCTCAGGGAGCAGCCAGAACTCTTGCTCCTCAGTGGCATAAATCGCGCTGGCAAACTTTTTAGAACACGGAGGTGCGTGGGGTTTGAAGGTCTTTGAACTCTGATCAGGAGCGTCCTTGACCGGATCCAGTTCAACCAGATCCTCAGCGGAACACTGAGTGGCGGCTTCCGGGGTTGCCTGCGCAGGCGCTTGAGGCGCGGCGGGCGGCTGAGCGGCAGGCGCAGCGGTCGCTTGAGCACTTTTTGGTACGCTGAGGTTCCATCCGACTTTGACGTTGTCCGGATTGGTGATGAAGGGGTTGAGCTGGCGAAGTTGCGCCACGGTGCTGTTGTAGCGCGAAGCGATCTGGCCCAAGGTTTCGCCGGGCATGACGGCGTGATTCGTGATTTCCATGGTGATTCCGTTCTGTTGTCGCGTCGCCCTAACGTTGGGCGACGGCGGCTGATTCCAGGAGCCGATCTACTTTGATAAACGACTCGTCCTTAGATTGCAGGATCGCCATGATCTCAGGCTGTGTTTCGAATAGCGGGCCGTTCACGGCGTGGCCAAGCTTGAGCAGGTGATCACCGTCATAAATATTGCTTTTGAGCAGCAGGTCGAGGTTGTCAGCGATATCGTTCAGGCGCTCATCGTCTGGTTCTTCAAACGCTGCGTATTCCTCATCAATCCAATAAACCCATCCCAGGCGCGCTTGAACTTGCGCGGCTGCCTCGGGAAGGTTGAACGCCGCTTTGTCACCAAGCCACGTCGATTCCTCGTTGGCTTTCCAGGCCAACCATGGACCGCGCTGCTGACCGAAATGTATCGGCGCAGGGCAGTAGACAGCGCTCCAGCAACCCAGCAACTGGTCGAAGGTTTTCCCAGCTGTATAAGTCAGCGCTGCCCACAGACTCGGTTTGTGAAAGCTCAACAAGCTCTGCCCACCTGAACCGTCATTGGCTCGGAGCAACCAGCGCGCATGAGCCAATGCTTGTTCAGGATCAGGTGTTGAGATTGCAATTCCCGAAAAGCGTTCCTCACAAAGTTTTGCCGCTACGTTTGCCACTTTGCTGCCCCGAGGAGCCACCAGCCACAACGGGCCATCAGGAATCTCTGCGAAGTCAGTGCCGAAAAACAGCCCTTGGGAAACCACCGGTTCGCCTACTCGGTAGAGTTGACTCAATGCCTCTGGCTGGAGTCCCTGGTCGATGATGAAACAGAGCGACTCGCTCGCGGCCGGCAGGTCCGAGAAATTGTAGCGAGGCTCTGCCAGCAGAGCGCTCAGCGCTTTTACATGCATGTGCAATCCTTACGGCTGCAAGCGCCGTTACTCTGTTTTCCGCACAACGGTGTGATGCCTGATTCATTCAGGCGAGCGGGGAGTGGTGCTTTACCAGCCTTATCCGCATCCGCTACCTTCATCGGTCCCGGCAGCAATGGTGCCGCAGGCGTCCCCACCCCAGGCGCACCCCCGGTATTAACCTTCACCTCAGCGCCACTAATCGTCACACCACCCGCATCAACCTTCACAAAACTCCCGCCAGCCTTGGCGGTCAGCTCCATGCCACCCTCAACCACAACCTTGTTGCCTGCGTAGTAATGAATCTCTGTCCCAGCCTCGACAAATTGCGCCGTGCCGACTTTCACGTTCTGCGTCACGCCAACCGTCAGGTGATCATCCGCACGCATCTCGCTAATCCGATCCAGATGGGTAATCCGGTGCTCTTCAACCTTGAACTCACTCAGCGTATTGGCTTCAACCGTGTCGTGCCGTTCGTTACCGACGCGAATCTTCTGGTCGTGCTCGATGTTTTCGTCCCAGTCGCGCTGGGCGTGGATGTAGATCTGCTCGACGCCTTTCTTGTCTTCGATGCGGAATTCGTTGTAGCCCTTGCCGCCCGGTGAACTCAGGGTCTTGAAGGTGCTGCGGGTCTTGTTGGCCGGCAGGTCGTAGGGGACGACGTTTTCCTTGTGGTACAGGCAACCGGTGACCAATGGCTGGTCGGGATCGCCTTCGAGGAAGGTGACGAGGACTTCCATGCCAATGCGCGGGATGGCGATGCCGCCGTACGCGGCGCCGGCCCAGCCGCTGGCGACGCGCATCCAGCAGGTGGTTTTGTCGTTGGACTGACCGTCGCGGTCCCAGTGGAATTGCACTTTGATCCGGCCGTACTGGTCGCAGTGGATTTCTTCGCCTGCGGGGCCGGTGACGACGGCGGTCTGGCTGCCGAGGACTTTTGGTTTCGGGTGTTCGAGGGCAGGGCGGTAGTGCGCGTCCCACGGGGTGGCGAGGAAGCTGTTGCGGTAGCCCTGGTGGAAATCGCTTTTGTGGTCGGTGACGTCGCTGGTGACGTTTTCGCCGAGCACTTGCGGTTGTTTGCCTTCGTGGAAGACTTCCAGCAGCAGCCACAGGTCATTCCATTCGGCGCGCGGGTGTTCGGCGAGGGTGAGGAAATGGCCGCTGGTGAGGGTCGGTTCGTCACCTTTGCCTTCGGCGAGTTTGTAGTCGCTGCGATGGCGTTCGAGGGCGCGGGTGGAGAGGAACTTGCCGCGTTCGCGGGTGGTGAAGCGGCCGGGGTAGTCGTAGTCCTCGAGGTCCGGGGCGAACTCGGTTTTCACCGCGCCTTCGGGGAGGATCTTCGGTTTCTCAAAGTCGTAATCGCGGCGGCTGACGCGGGTGGTGCGGGTTTCCAGGCGCAGGTTGAAGCGTTTGATCACCGGTTTGTCGGCGGCCATGCCGGAGTCTTGCTGGTAGCTCACGGCTTTGAGTTTGCGGAACACGGTCTGGTCGTCGCCGAACACCAGTTTGTGGCCGCTGCTGCTGTGCTGGAAGTGGAAGTGAATGCCTTCTTCTTCGCACAGGCGCTGGATGAAATGCAGGTCGGATTCGTCGTACTGCACGCAGTAGTCGCGTTCCGGGTACTCGGCGCCGAGCTGGAAGCTGTAGGCGTCGGCGAGAATGCCGCGATCTTCCAGGACCTGAGCGATGATCTTCGGCACGGTCAGTTGCTGGAAAATCTGCTGATCGTGGTTGTGCCGCAGGTAGGCCAGTTGCGGCACCAGGCTGAGGCTGTAACGGGTCAGGGTCTTGCCTGAGTCGCCTTGCTCGATGCGATAGACCAGACCGTGGATCTTGCCTTCGCCGGTCGGGCCGAAGGTCAGGACGCCGGGCTTGTGCAGCAGCTCTTCGAGTTTGAGGTCGGGGCGGGCGCTGACGAGTTCGAGGTCGAAACGGAACGGTTCGTTGAGGGCTTCGCGACCGGTGAAGCTGAGGACTTGCAGGTCGGCGTTGGCGCCTTCAAGCGTGAGGGTAATGTGGGTTGCGTTGGCGTCCAGCATGCCTTGAATTCCGTCCGTTGAATAAGCAGGTGACGGATGATGGAGGATTCAGCCGCCTCGTTCAAGGCACAAAAGCCGTAGGTCTGGCAGGTTTGCGGTATAGGGAAAACCCTTAGATGAGGTGTTTGGCCCAATGAAACCGGGTGTTTAGTGCGAATTGGTGTTGATCGCCGGCAACTTTTCCCACGACCCTGCGTTGAAGAATCCTCAGTCAGATTCAGACTAAAGTCGCCTGTAGCACGTCAAAGCCATCTGCCATCATTGCCGTTCACCCCTGCGTGTTCACTTTCTCCTGGTTCAATCTGACCCGGGACGGGAGCTATTTTTCTGGCTTGTTGCGCGCTTGCGCAAACGCTGCATTGTTGGAGTTTTTCATGCGTCCCCCATTTCCCCTCATCACCCCGCGCCAGTCGTTTGGCTTCGGAGCCTTTGTGCTGTGCGCAGGTTTTACCGCACAGGTTCAGGCCAGCGGATTTTTTGAAGACACCACGGCGAAGATCGAATCGCGCACGGTGTACTTCAACCGCGATTTCCGTGATGGGCACACCACGAACGATCAGGGCGCGTCCAAGCGTGAAGAGTCGGCACAGGGCTTTATTCTCAACCTGCAATCGGGCTACACCGAAGGCACGGTGGGTTTTGGTATCGATGCGCTGGGCATGCTCGGCTTTCAACTCGATTCCAGCCCGGACCGCAGCAACAGCGGCTTGCTGCCCTCCAGCGGCAACGACCCGCGCGGCTCGAAGGGCCAGTACGCGAAAATGGGCCTGACCGCCAAGGTCAAGGTTTCGGACACGGTGCTGAAGTACGGCGCGCTGCTGCCGGATCTGCCGTTGCTGAAATACAACGACGGTCGTTTGCTGCCGACCATGTTCAACGGCGCCATGCTGACTTCTAAAGAGGTGAAAGACCTGACCTTCATGGCCGCGCGCCTGGACAAGTACACCGCGCGTGATTCCACCGATTCGCAAGACATCCGCGTGCACTGCAAGAACAAGCGCTACGCCTGCAACACCACTGCCGATCATTTCGACATGTACGGCTTCGACTACAAGATCAACGATCGCCTGACTGCGCAGTATCACTACGCCGAACTGGAAGACATCTATCGTCAGCACTTTGTCGGGCTGTTGGGTAATCAACCGTTAGCTGGCGGTGTACTTAAAGCAGATCTGCGTGTGCTGAAAAGTGCCGACAGCGGTGATGCCAAGGCCGGTTCAATCGATAACCGCGCGTTGAGCGGCATGCTGTCGTATGCGCATAGCGGTCATACGTTCAGCGCCGGTTGGCAGCGCATGAACGGCGACAACTCGATGCCGTACCTCGATGGCAGCAACCCGTATCTGGTCAACTACGTGCAGGTCAACGATTTCGCCGCTGCGCAGGAACGCTCGTGGCAGTTGCGTTATGACTATGACTTCAAGGCCATTGGCATTAATGGTTTGAGCTTCCTGACGCGCTATGTGAACGGTGATCACATCAAGGTGTTGGGCAGTGATCAGGAAGGCAAGGAGTGGGAGCGCGACAGCGAGTTGAAGTATGTGATTCAGACGGGCACGTTCAAGGATGTGAGTCTGCGTTTGAGGAATGCGACTTACCGCACCAACTATGAAAAGTTTGCCCGGGATGTGGATGAGACCCGGTTGATTGTGAGTTACAGCTTTTCGGTGTTGTAGGTCTTGGATGTGTAGTGCTTGATCGGGCGCTATCGCGAGCAGGCTCACTCCTACAATGGATTAATGTTGATCGCAATATCCGCGTCCGCTGAAGATCCCCTGTAGGAGTGAGCCTGCTCGCGATGAGGCCCTTGAAATTGCTGCTACAACCAATGCCAGAACCGGCTCCAGAACCCCCGATTCAAATCCTCTTTGCAGCCGGCATATTGCCGCGCATATACATCCGAACGATTCTGCACTTTGCGCGCCGTTGGCATCAGCCAGGCTTTGCTCGCGTAAGTCTTGTTGCGGAAGCCGCCCCAGCCTTCGTGGTAGTTGAGGTATTGGTTGTAGGCGTCGTACTTGTACACGCCGTTGATCGAATAGGTCTTGTCCATGTACCAGCCGACAAAGTCGATGGCGTCGTCGAAGTCTTCGCGATCGGCCCAGTTGCGGCCGGTGCTTTTCTGGTAATCGGCCCAGACTTCATCCTTGGCTTGCGCATAACCCGAGGCGGTCGAGACGCGGCCCCACGGGATCACCCACAGCAGGTATTTGCGCGGAGTCTTGGCGTCGTAGCGGTAGCCGGATTCCTGATACATGATCGCGAAGGGCACCTGAATCGGTACGCCCCAGCGTTTTTGCGTGACTTGCGCAGCGTCGTACCAGTCGCTTTTCTCGCGGAAGATTTCGCAGATGTCTTCCGGCGAGCGGGGCGGCGAGGTGCCGCACCCGCTCAGTAGCGTTGCCAGTGTCAGTAGTCCAAGCGTCTGCCTGTAATTCAAAAGCCGTTATCCCGTCGTGCGCAAAAAGGCCGACAGTCTACGCGCTCAGCTCAATTGGTGACGATAGGGCAAATCCGGACCGGTCTTGCTGCAAGTCAGCGCGGCGGCTTGCACAGCGAACCTGAGCATGGCGTCGATCTGTTCGCGAGCGAGTTGCTGCACGCCTTCGACCGAATCCAGACCGTGCTCGGTCAGCCAGGTGATCAACGCGGCCTGGAAGGTATCGCCCGCGCCAACGGTGTCGGCGATCTGCACCGAGGCCGCCGGCACCGACCAGTTGCCATGGCGGCGGCTGAACACACTGGCGCCGTCGCCACCCCGGGTCAGGAAAACGATCTGGCAGCGATGTTCGAGCCAGCCTTCGATCACCCGTTGTGGGTCCTGTTCGGGGTAGAGCAGGCTCAGGTCTTCGTCGCTGACCTTGATCAGATCGGCCAGTGGCACCAGCGTCGCGATGCGCTCGCGCCACAGGTCGATATTCGGCTGGGGATTGAGGCGTACGTTCGGGTCGAGGGTGATCAGGCGTTTGCCGCTTTCACGCTGTACCAGTGCCAGCAAGGTATCGCCAATCGGCTGCACCACTAGCGAGAACGAGCCAATGTGCAAGCCGCGCACCTCAGCGCCCAGCTCTGGCAGATGCGCCAGACTCAACTGCCGGTCCGCGCAGCCTTCACCGCGAAAGCTGTAGTGCGGCGAGCCATTGGCACCGACGGCGACCATGGCCAGCGTGGTCGGTGCGGCGAAGTCCACCAGATAGTCCGCGCACACACCTTCGTCCTGCAGCACTCGCTGCAAACGACGGCCGAGGTAGTCGGTGGACAGCCCGCCAAATAAGGCCGAGTCCACGCCCAAGCGGCGCAAACCGACGGCGACGTTGAACGGCGAGCCGCCAGCAATCGCCTTGAAATTCACTTTCGAGGCCAGTCCGCTGGCGTCGTCTTCACTGAAAAAATCAAACAGGGCTTCGCCACACACCAAATACATAATTGTTTGCTCTTTATAGGGTTGCGACATGCTGTTGATAGCGTTCATAGGCCTGCTGGAACGCCGCGACGTTGGCGGCAATCGGCAGGGTTTCACTGCTTGAGTCGAGTTTCACGCAGCGCTGGCACAGATCGGCGAGGGTGTCTTCGTGGCCGTTCGACAAGGATTTGCACCACGCCGCTTGAATCGCTGCGCCCAAGGCTGCGGCTTCACTTTGTTCGGTACAGATCACCGGGGTGTTCATGATGTCGGCGACGATCTGCCGCCACACCGCGCTTTTCGAGCCGCCGCCGATCAGGCAAATGCTGCGGCTTTGTAAACCATTCTGGCGGAGCAAATCCAGCCCGTAGCGCAAACCGAAGGTGGTGCCTTCGACGGCGGCGCGGCACAGATTGGCCTGCGTCAGGTTATCCAGCGTCAAGCCGTGCAGGCTGCCGGTGGCATGGGGCAGGGCGGGGACGCGTTCGCCGTTGAGGAACGGCAGCATGCTCACGCCGTCAGCGCCGATGGGGGCTTGAGCGACGAGGTCGTTGAACTGCTGCAGATCGAGGTCGAACAGCTCGCGGATCGCGCCGGTGGCGTTGGTCAGGTTCATGGTGCAGATCAGCGGCAACCATCCGCCGCTGGACGAGCAGAACGTCGCGACCGAGGCGTCCGGGCTGACTTTCGGCACTTCGGAATAGGCGTACACCGTGCCGGAAGAACCAAGGCTCATGGTGATCGCGCCGGGCTGAATATTGCCGGTGCCGATGGCGCCCATCATGTTGTCGCCGCCGCCGCTCGATACCAGCGCGTCGGGGTTGATGCCGAGGTGTTCGGCGATGGCCGGGAGGAGGGTGCCGACGCTTTGGTGCGCATCGATCAGCTCTGGTAGCGCCGCTTGCAGGCGTCCGCTGGCGTCGATGTCGCGCAGCAGTTGCAAGTCCCATTGGCGGGTGCGCACGTTGAAATAGCCGGTGCCCGAGGCGTCGCCGTATTCGCTGCAGGCGCGACCGGTGAGCCAGAAGTTCAGGTAGTCGTGGGGCAGTAGGATGCGTGCGATGCGCGCGAACACCACGGGGTGTTGTTCTTTGGTCCAGAGCAGTTTCGACACCGTGTAGCCCGGCGCGATGACCACGCCGAGGCGTTCCAGCGAGCCTTTTTCACCGCCCAGATGAGTGAGCAGACGGTCGTTTTCGGCGCTGGTTTCGGTGTCGCACCAGAGCTTGGCCGGGCGCAGCACTTCACCTTGATCATCGAGCAGGACCAGGCCGTGTTGCTGACCGGAGACGCCGATGCCGAGGATCGACTGGCCATCGACATTTGCCGCCAGTAATGCCTGGCGGGTAGCGATGGCGAAGGCGTCCAGCCATTGCTGGGTGTCTTGTTCGCGACGACCGTTGGCGGCGCTGATCATTGTGTGCGCGGCGGCGCCTTGGCCGAGGACCTGGCCGGTGGCGGCGTCGAGGATGATGGCTTTGGTGCCTTGGGTGCCGCAGTCGATGCCTAGGAACAGTTGTTGTGTTGTCATGTGTGAACCACTCGGGTGTGGTGAAGATCAAGAGCTTACCCCCTCACCCCAACCCTCTCCCCCAAGGGGGCGAGGGGGGAAGGGAGCCGATTGGGGGGCTGTTCAAATCCTGAGTTCGACTCCGGACGTTCAGGTCGATGTAACTTGCACAAACCACTCGGTCAGTTCCCTCTCCCTCCGGGAGAGGGCTAGGGTGAGGGGCTTTTCAATCCAGAATCCGCTGGAGAGTCCGCGTCACACCATCCTCGCGCAAGCTGTTACAGCACCACTCAAACGCCGCGACAAACTCCGCCGAACGCGGAATCACCGTGCCAAAAATCTCCTCAACCGCCAACAACCGCTGAGTGATTAAAGCATCGTCCGCCACCAACGCCTGACAAAACGCCGCGCGCGGATCAGGAATCGAATAGCTATCGCCATTCTCATCCACCCCCTTCAAATACAACGCCCAGGCCGCCACCACCAACGCCGCTCGCTTGGTTTCCTGCCCATCGGCAATCAAGCGGTTGATCGTCGGAATGGTGAACTTGGGAAACTTCGACGAGCCGTCCGAACACACCCGCTCCAACTGATCGGCAATCGCCTGATTGGAAAACCGCGCCACCAGCGTGTTTTTGTAATCCGTCAGATCAATGCCCGGCACCGGCGCCAGTTGCGGGGTCACGTCCAGGTCCATATAAGCACGCATATAGCGCACGAACAGCGGATCGTTCATGGTCTCGTGAACAAACCGGTAACCCTTCAAAAAGCCCAGATAGGTCAGCGCCAGGTGGCTGCCATTGAGCAGTTTGATTTTCATCTCTTCATACGGCGAAACATCGTCGGTGAACTGCACACCGACCTTTTCCCACGCCGGGCGGCCATTGACGAATTTATCCTCCAGCACCCATTGCACAAACGGCTCGCAGACCACCGGCCAGGCATCATCGACGCCGTGTTTGTCGGCCAGTTGCAGGCGATGCGCGGTGCTGGTCATTGGCGTGATGCGGTCGACCATGGCGTTGGGGAAACTGACGTTGGCGTCGATCCAGCTGCACAGATTGCTGTTGCGCAGCGTGGCAAACGCCAGCAGCGCCTTGCGCGTCACGGCGCCGTTGTGCGGCAGGTTATCGCAGGACATCACGGTAAATGCCGGGATGCCTGCCGCACGGCGTTTTTCCAGGGCTGCACACAAGAAACCGAACACGGTTTTCGGGTTTTCCGGGTGGGCCAGATCGTGCTGAATCTGCGGCAAGTGCGCCATGAATTCGCCGTTGCTGTCATCGATGCAATAACCGCCCTCGGTGATGGTCAGCGAGACGATGCGGATTTGCGGATCGGCGAGTTTGTCGATCAACGCCTGAGCGCCGTCCTCGGCCAGCAGCATGTCGCGAATCGCGCCGATCACGCGGACTTCGGTGTCGTCGCTGTCGCCGAGTTCGAACAGGGTGAAGAGGTAATCCTGCTCCTTGAGATCGTCGCGGGCGCGGCGATCTTCGGCGCGCAGGCCGACGCCACAGATCGCCCAGTCGAGGGCTTCGCCGGTGTTCATCAAGGCATCGGTGTAATACGCCTGATGCGCGCGGTGGAAGCCGCCGACGCCAATGTGAGCGATGCCCTGGCGCGTGTCGCTGAGGCTATAGGCCGGCAGTTGCACTTCGCTGGCCAGGCGATGGAGATTCTGTTGGTTGAGTTTCATCGGGAGTTCTCGAAATCAGGCCGCAGCGCGCAGCGGACGGGTCAACGCGACACCTTGGGCATCGAATAAATGGCAGTGCGCAGCATCTAGGTGCAGGCTCAGTTGTTCGCCGTAACGGCTGGCCAGATCCCCGCGCACGCGCATGGTCAGGGCTTCGCCGGCGTTGGTGGTGACGTGGCAGAAAGTGTCGCTGCCCAGGCGTTCGCTGACGTCGGCGGTGACTTGCAGCGAGCAGTCGCCCGATTGCGCCAGTTCCAGATGTTCCGGGCGAATGCCCAACGTCACCGCGCTGCCGACACTGAGGTTGGCGGCATTGAACGGCAGGGTGATGCGCGTACCGGCGTCCAGCGAGACTTCGCAGCTCTGGCCATCGACGCGGGCGATTTTACCTTTGAGGAAACCCATTTTCGGCGTGCCGAGGAACCCTGCGACGAACAGGTTCGCGGGGTTGTGATACAGGTCCAGTGGCGAGCCGACCTGTTCGATCTTGCCGCCATTGAGTACCACAACCTTGTCGGCCATGGTCATCGCTTCGACCTGATCGTGGGTCACGTAGATCATCGTCGCTTGCAGGTCTTTGTGCAGGCGCAGCAGTTCCAGACGCATCTGCACACGTAGCGCGGCGTCGAGGTTGGACAGCGGTTCGTCAAAGAGGAAGATTTTCGGATTACGCACGATGGCGCGACCGATCGCAACGCGTTGACGCTGGCCACCGGAGAGCTGCTTCGGCTTGCGTTCAAGCATCGGCCCGAGTTCGAGAATCCGCGCCGCTTCGCCGACTTTCTTCTCGACTTCGGCTTTCGGCACGCCGGCCAGATCGAGGGCGAACGACATGTTCTTTTTCACGGTCATGTGCGGGTACAGCGCGTAGGTCTGGAACACCATCGCCAGATCGCGCTTGGCCGGGCTGACTTCGGTGATGTCGCGGCCATCGAGTTCGATGGTGCCGTCGCTGACTTCTTCGAGGCCGGCGATCAGCCGCAGCAAGGTGGATTTGCCGCAGCCCGACGGGCCGACGAAGACCACGAATTCCTTGTCGTTCACTTCAAGGTCGATGCCTTTGATGATGGAGAAACCTTCGAAGCCTTTTTGCAGATTCTTGATTTTCAGGTTGGCCATGATGATGGGCCTCCGCAATTTATTATTCAGATGAACCGGATCGGCTTTTCTGTGGGAGCGAGCTTGCTCGCGAAGGGGGCGTGTCAGTCACCATCAGTGTTTGATGACACTCCGCTTTCGCAGCAAGCTCGCTCCCACAGGGGATAGGGTTGGGTTCGGGATGTTCATTTCACGGCGCCGAACGAGAGGCCGCGTACCAGTTGTTTCTGGCTGATCCAGCCGAAGATCAGAATCGGCGCACAGGCCAGGGTCGACACCGCCGACAACTTGGCCCAGAACAGACCTTCCGGACTCGAATACGAGGCGATCAAAGCAGTCAACGGCGCGGCTTTCGACGAGGTCAGGTTCAGCGACCAGAACGCCTCGTTCCAGCACAGAATCAGCGACAGCAGCACGGTCGAAGCGAGGCCACCCTTGGCGATCGGCAGCAGCACGCGAACCATTTCCTGCCACAGCGTGGCGCCGTCGAGGCGGGCGGCTTCGAGGATGTCTTTGGGGATGTCCTTGAAGTAGGTGTAAACCATCCAGACCACAATCGGCAGGTTGATCAGCGTGTAGATCACGATCAGCGCGATGCGCGTGTCGAGCAGGCCGAAACTCTTCGCCAGCAGGTAGATCGGCATGAGCACGCCCACCGGCGGCAGCATCTTGGTCGAGAGCATCCACAGCAGCGTGCCTTTGGTGCGCTGGGTTTCGTAGAACGCCATCGAGTACGCTGCCGGCACCGCGATCAGCAGACAAAGGGCCGTGGCACTGAAGGAAATCACCACTGAATTCCAGGCGAAACTGAAGTAATCGCTGCGCTCATTGATGTGCAGGTAGTTCTCCAGCGTCGGCGTGAAGATGAACTGCGGCGGCGTGGCGAAGGCGTCGATTTCGGTTTTGAAACTGGTCATCACCATCCAGAAGATCGGGAAGAAAATCACGATCGCGATGGCCCAGGCCAGGGTGCCGAGCAGCAGGCTTTGCAGCCGGCGGGATTGTTGAAGAGTCATGGCAGGCCTCAGGCTTTGTCAGTCAGGTTTTTGCCGATCATCCGCACCAGAATGATCGCGGCGATGTTGGCGATGACCACGGCAATCAAGCCGCCCGCCGAGGCCATGCCGACGTCGAACTGCACCAGCGCCTGGTTGTAGATCAGGTAGGCGAGGTTGGTCGAGGCGTAGCCGGGGCCGCCGTTGGTGGTGGTGAAAATCTCGGCGAACACCGACAGCAGGAAGATCGTTTCGATCATCACCACCACGGCAATCGGCCGCGCCAGATGCGGCAGGGTCAGGTGCCAGAAGATTGCGATCGGGCCCGCACCGTCGAGGCGCGCGGCTTCTTTCTGTTCCTGGTCGAGGGACTGCATGGCCGTCATCAGAATCAGGACCGCGAACGGCAGCCATTGCCACGAAACAATGATGATGATCGACAGCAGCGGGTAGTGCGCGAGCCAGTCCACCGGTTGCGCGCCGAACAGCTTCCAGATGTAGGCGAGGATCCCCGAGACTGGATGGAAAATCAGGTTCTTCCAGATCAGCGCCCCAACCGTGGGCATGATGAAGAACGGCGAAATCAGCATGACCCGGACGATGCCGCGCCCGAGAAATTCACTGGCTTCCAGCAATGCACTGATCAGCACGCCGAAGACCACGCTGATCAGCAACACGCTACCGACCAGCAACAGCGTGTTGGTAGCGCCGGGCATGAAGCCCGAGTCGGTCAGAAAGTGGCTGAAATTCTCCAGCCCGACGAACTGGTTTTCACCGGGGTAGAGCAGGTTGTAGCGGATCATCGAGAAGTAAATGGTCATGCCCAGCGGCACGATCATCCACAGCAGCAACAGGGCCACCGAAGGGCTGACCAGGAACCAGCCGGGATTGCGCACGCGGATTTTGCGCGCGGGTTGCGACAGGTCGATGTGGGCTTTGGCAGTTGAAGTATTCATGGTGATCACAACCGAGTCATACAGACCTATGGAGATCCCATGTGGGAGCGAGCCTGCTCGCGAAAGCGCTGGATCAGTGCCATGTGTTTTGGCTGGCACGACGCCTTCGCGAGCAGGCTCGCTCCCACAGGAGGCAGGAGCAAGTCGTTCAGCGGTTACTTGGGATAACCGGCGCGCTTCATCTCGCGTTCAGTGGTTTGCTGCGCAGCCGCCAAGGCTTGATCCACCGTGGTCTGGCCGATCAGCGCCGCCGAGAACAGCTTGCCGACCTGGGTGCCCACCGCCTGGAACTCTGGAATGGTCACCAGTTGAATGCCGATGTACGGCACCGGTTTCAGCGTTGGCTTGCTCGGATCAGCCGCTTTCAGCGATTCCAGGGTGACCTTGGCAAACGGCGCGGCGCTCATGTAGGCATCGCTGTAGGTCGAGGCGCGGGTGCCTGGCGGTACGTTGGCGATGCCGTCAGTTTTGGCCACCAGCTCGCCGTACTCTTTGGAGGTCGCCCAGGCGCTGAACTCTTTCGCGGCGTCTTTGGCTTTGGAACTGGTCGGAATCGCCAGCGCCCACGAGTACAGCCAGGCCGAGCCTTTGTCAGTCACTTGATGCGGGGCGAAGGTGAAGCCGACATGATCGGCAACCTTGCTCTGGGTCTTGTCGGTGACGAACGAGCCGGCGACGCTGGCATCGACCCAGATCGCGCATTTGCCGCTGTTGAACAGTGCGAGGTTTTCGTTGAAACCGTTGCTGGAAGCGCCCGGCGGGCCGGATTTCTTCATGGTGTCGACGTAGAAATTCAGCGCGTTTTTCCATTCCGGCCCGGTAAATTCAGGCTGCCATTTCTCATCGAACCAGCGCGCGCCATAGGCGTTGGCGACGGTGGTGATCAGCGCCATGTTCTCGCCCCAGCCGGCCTTGCCGCGCAGGCAGATGCCGTACTGTTCCTTGTCCTTTTTCGTGAGCTTTTCGGCGAAACCGGCAATCTCTTCCCAGGTCGGACGCTCGGGCATGGTCAGGCCGGCATCCTTGAACAGGTCGGTGCGGTAATAGGTGATCGAGCTTTCCGCGTAGAACGGCAGGGCGTACAGCGAACCCTTGACCGACAGGCCTTCACGCACCGACGGGAACACATCGTCGAGGGCGTAACTGGCCGGCAGATCCTTCATCGGCTCGAGCCAGCCTTTGGCGCCCCACAGTGCCGCTTCGTACATGCCAATGGTCAACACGTCGAACTGGCCACCCTGGGTGGCGATGTCGGTGGTCAGGCGTTGACGCAGGACGTTTTCTTCGAGCACCACCCAGTTGAGCTTGATGTCCGGATGCTCGGTCTCGAAGGTTTTCGAGAGCTTTTGCATGCGGATCATGTCGCTGTTGTTGACGGTGGCGATGGTCAGGGTCTGGGCGCCAAGGCTGACGCTGCTGAGGGTCATGCAGGTGAGGGCAAGCAGAGCTTTTGCAGTCGGTTGCATCGTGCACTCCTTTTCTGCACCCGGAGGGTTACAGAAGGACAGTTATTGTTTTTGTGTCTTCCTGTGCAGGAAGAATGTGCGCTGATTACAGCCTTCAATCGCAGGACTGACAAATCATCCCTAGCACTTTTATCGATACTTTTTTGCACTGGGCGTTGGCCGGGTGAACGCAGGGAAGGGGGTTACAGCGGGGAGCAGTTAATGAATACGTACAGGTTTCAGAGCATTGCGAGGTCCAGTGTGGGAGCGAGCTTGCTCGCGAATGCGTTGTATCAGTTTGCAAATTTGTTGCCTGACACGCCGCTTTCGCGAGCAAGCTCGCTCCCACAGGGGAACTGCATTGTCAGTGATGGTTTTGTTCAGTCAGGCGCTGCACCGCGAGTCGCCGGTAGTGCGAGGGCGTCATGCCCTTGAGCTGCTGAAAGCGCCGATTGAAATTGGAAATGTTGTTGAATCCGGACTCGAAACACACGTCGGTCACCGGTTTGTCGCCATCAGCCAGCAATTCGCAAGACTTGCTGATACGCAGCCGATTGACGAACTCGATGAAATTGCGCCCGGTGGCCTGTTTGAATACGCGACTGAAATAGGTCGGCGTCATGCCCAGATGCTCGGCGACTTCTTCCAGCGAGATGTCGCGGGCGTAGTGGCTGAAGATGTAATCGACGGCCCGGTTGGTGCGATCGATATTGTGTTCGTCGGCCAGTTGCGGCGTGGTCGCACCGGACAGCAATTGGAAATCATCGCTCGCCGCGAGCAGCTCCATCAGGATGAAAAAGTGCCCGAGGCGGGTGATGCCCTTACTGTCGGCAATGCGCTGCATCAGCGTCATGGCCTGGCGGATCGTGCGCTTGCAGCGAAATTCGATGCCGTACTGCGCGCGCTCCAGCAGGGGCGCCAGGGTTTTCAGTTCGGCAAACACCTGGTGGCCACTCTCGAATAACTCGTCGGTGAAGTTCACCAGCATGTCACGCTTCTCCACGACCTCGTCTTCGGCCACCTGACTGATCCAGTTATGCGGCAGGTTGGGGCCGGTGAGAAACAGGGTTTCGGGGTAAAAGTTGCCGATGTAGTCGCCGATGAACACCTTGCCTGAGCTGGCCACGATCAAGTGCAGTTCGTATTCCTTGTGGAAATGCCAGCGCACCAGTGGGCACGGAAAACCGTGCTGGCGGTAGATGATGGACAACCCGTTATGGTCATCCATCAACTCGTACGAGGGGTCGGTCACGCGGGCGGTTCGGGTCATGGCCTGAGTACTTTTTCATGATCGCCAGGTGATCATGCCTCGTTTGCCGTGTGGTGCGCCAGCCTCGTTCAAGCCGGCTGTTGGTGGAGGGGCATTCTGGACTTCTCGATGGCTTTCTCCACATTGGCCTGTTGGCAAAAAAACACCACTTTCGAGTTTTTAATGAAGTCGAAGTTAATGATATTGCACTTTTTTGCCCAGTCTGACTTTGCGGGATCAAACCAGTTGTCCAGATTATTGAGAATGCGCAAAGGGCCGCTGGCGATATAACAAGTTGCGCTCAGAGACCAAGGACGCAAGTGGCTGATGGAAGTGCCCATGACTTCTTTTATATAGCCGTGCAACTGGTGGGTGGTCACCAGGGTCTGGTTGATCCATTTATGATTGATTTGTGCCTGGAACCGGCTGTCTCGGGTTTCCCATGTCATCGGCGCGGCAACCAGGACTCGCTGTAGTCGGCTGACTTGTTTAAGTTGGCCTAGTGTCAGGTGGCGGTTTTCGGCAGGAATCATGTGCTGGCCAAAATGCTCGAGCATCAACTGTTTGAATTCAGCGTGGTTGAATTGCGCGTTGCCATTAGCCAATTCGTGGAAGTCAAGAATGATGAACTCATCGAAGCTGCGCTCAAGAAATGCCTTGACGTCGCGGATCAGATCGCCGAGATGGCGCGAAGATGTAAAGCCGTTGTGCTGGAAGCGAAATCTCTCAAGCCCCTGTGCCTGAGCGTCGTACAGCAGGCGCACATCAAGTGCCCGGGAGCCGCGATTGAGTTGCGCATAAAAGGGGATGTCCTGGCATGCCAGCCAGAGGCTCCCGGGGAGCAGAGCGTAGGAGGCTTCCAGGTCGCAGCCTGCATTGTGTGTACCTGGCAACGTCAACTCATTGAGAGACAAGTTATCAATCTGTGGTGTGTTGACCATCCATTGATGGGGTTGGAAATCATGAAAGTTCATGGTGTATATCCTGCGTGGATAGTGATTTAAAGTTATATGAGTGCGCGCAGGATCGTTATAGAGCCAAGTTTGTATTTGGCCAATCGCTGTTTGAATGCAAGTTATGTAGAAGTTCCGGATTGATCTTGGTTTGCTGTGGTGTTGCGGTTTTTTGCTTCAATCCATTGCGCCATATATTGAGTGCTTTTGTGCGCGTGATGGCGCAGCATGCTGCCGGTGAAGTTGTTGTTTCTGAGTGTTTGCAAGTGCTGTTGGCAGTGACGAAGTTTCTCAATAAGTGCCGGTCCGTGTATTGCTTGTTGGTAGCGCTCGGTGAGTAGCTGGGTTCCCGCCAGACAAGCTTCTTGCCAACGCGCCTCGTCCTTGTAAAGCGCCACGGCAGTGTTGGCGAGCTCGATTGCGCTGTTTGAAATGGAACCGGGCCAAGTGTGACCACCCTGCATTGCCTCAGCACCAACCGGCGTCGTGACGCTGGGTGTACCGCACAGCATGGCGTCGACCAGTTTGCCCTTGATCCCGGCACCAAAGCGTAAAGGCGCCAGGCACACCCGCGCAGCAGACATCACCTGCAACGCATCTTCGGCCCAGTTCATGATGTGGAAGCCTTCATTGGCGTTATGCAGCGCCGTGGCTTTGGGCGGCGTGTAGGCGCCGTAGATGTGCAATTGGGCCTGGGGCAACTGTTGGCGAATCAGCGGCCAGATGGTGCTCTTCATCCACAGCACAGCATCCCAGTTGGGCGCATGGCGGAAGTTGCCGATGCTCAAGAAGTTCGCCCGATCTGCAAATGCTGCCGGCTCGACTGTCGGCGGGTCGATCATCAGCGGGCACCAGTGCAGCAATTGCCGAGGCAAGCCGAACTGCTCGATCAGCAGTTCGATTTCCACTTCGGAGATCATCAGGTTCAGATCGCAACGATACAACGCGGCAATTTCGCGTCTGGCCAGATCGGTCTCGGCCATCAGCTCGAACTCGTCGCGCAGGGCCGGGGCAAATACATCACTGAAATCATTCTGGTCCGGATTGACCTTGAGGCGAGTCTTGAGCCGTTGGTGGCGCGCATGCCGCAGACTTTGCAGATCGGAAGTTTCCAGCACGCGCAGTGCCTGAGGGCATTGTTTTTCAACCCGCCAGCCGAACTGTTCTTCCATCATGAACTGGTCAAACAACACAATGTCCGGCGCCAGTTCACTGATGAAGTGGTCAAAGCTGCTGTTGTTGAGTTCGATGGCCACTTCGCGGATGCCGAGTGCAGCAAGATCTGCTTTGTGCTCACCGGGGCCGGCCGGGCTGCTGAAGGTAATGTCCCAGCCTTGTTGCAGGAAGGTTTCGAGGATCTGCATGACGTGCCCGCTCGCCGCTGAAGAGCGCGGTTCTGGCCAGACGTATCCGATGACCAGGACTTTGGTGGCGGCGGGTTGAATCATGGACAACATTCCTTCACGGCGAACGAGGGGTAAAAAACGGGCGCAATTAAACCACAGGGGTAGGGTATGCGCCCGATTGTCAAAAATATCCCTCAATACCGCCGCCGGGCATCCTGCGTAAATCGACTTCAGAGAGGCGGGTGTACCAGATTCAGCAGGAGTGGCCCCTTCAGGAATTTCCCCGCGTCGGCACCGTCTATGGCATGCCGGAGGGTGGCAAGGTTAGACACAAAGGTGTCCGGATGCGTCCGGTACTGGTCGATCAGCGAGACCGCCACTGAGTAGGATTCGGCATTGATCAATGCCGGGTGGTCTTGCACGAGTTTCGGCCAGTTGTCGAGTGTCGCCTCAAACTCTTCGAAGTCTTTAAGGTTCGCAAAAGCGTGGTGAGGGTTGGCCAGATTCTTCGGATGCGCCTTGCGAGCATTTCGAGCGAACTCCATCAAGCCTGCCGCATCGTATTCTGCCGGGGTAATACCGGCCAGGACTTCTCCGTAGTAGAAATCAAGGGTGCCTGGCGCGCCATGCGACATTTCGTGGACCAGAACATCACCAATCCGGGCATCGTCGTACCTGGCCACTTGGTACCACTCATCCAGGTTGTCAGGATAGATCGCAAGGAATTTCGTCGCGCTGTCATCCAGCTGTGTACCCGCTTCAATACTTGCTTGCCAGTGTTTATAGGTTGTGGTTTTTAACGCGGCGAGTGTATCGGTGCCACGTTGGCGGAAAGACATATGGTGCTGCCCCAGCGCTCCGAGATCCTTGCGCATGGCCCGCAGATTCTTGCTCACGTAGTTGATGGCTTCGTCCGAATCCGTGCCGAAAACGTATTTGACAATGGAGCGAACGTCGTCATTTTCGATCTCCGACAGTAGCTGGAGTGTGTTGTCCAGTTTGCTCTGGGCAAGCGGCGTGGCTTTTTTCAAGTAGGCCTTTGTGTAACTCCAGGGCGTTGCTCGTTTGAATAATCTGAGGAATGAAAATTTTTCTCGCGGCCTGATGTTTTTCAGGGCCGGGCCCCAAGCGTGGCCACGTAAGTTCAGTGCGAACCATTCATCATTGTGGCGTGTCGCCCAGACCTGAAAGATGTCCTGAGATGCTTGTACAGGCCGCCACTCGGCGAGGCGGATAATGTCTGGATCAATCGTCGCGGCCAGGTGCAGTTGGGGGGGGCGCCCGACCATTTGCGCGCATCGGAAAGCACATTTTCCAGTTGAGCGAAACCGCTGTTGAGCCCCTTGCGCAACAGTTTTCCGCCCTTGAACAGCAGATCTGGCACGCCGTCCAGCGGGTTGAACACATTATTGACCAATCCCAGGCCCACTTTGGCCAGTGCACTGGCTTTGGTGGCAACGGTCATGGTTTTGGCAACGAGGCTGACAACCTGAGCAACAGCACCGACGACCAGCAAAATCGTCATCGCCGCTTCCAGCGCACATGCCCCGGCCCCTTGCACTTGTCGCTCCACGTCGTCCGAGTTCAAGTCTTCGATACAGGATTTGAAGGGCACCACGAAATTAAGAAAGGTATCAAGATCCGCTTCCCGTTTTGCGCGCAAAGCCTCCAGGCGAGTCTGCCCCCAACATTCTCTGACCAACTCATCAAAGGTCGCGATCGGTCGGTGCTTGAGTACGAAATTCGTCAGCGGGTCAAATTCGCTTGAGTAGAAACTCTGGTAATAACCTTTGATTTCTTCGGCGGACGCAGACGCCGGCAACTCACCGATCTTATCGATCACGCCCGAACTGACTTCAATGAGGCCGGGCGGTACGCCATGGGTATAACACTCGATATTCGTCGGCAATGAATGCACTGCCGCAGGAAGCGAGTAGCCTTTCTCGTCGCTGCGCACGCTGGTAGTCAGCAGGTGTTCTTTTTCAATCAGCGCGGCCAGCCGTGGATTTTCGCGACAGGTTCCGTGCAGCGTGAACAGTTCGTAACACGTCATCCGGCCCTCGAACTCGGAACAGAGGACTACACCATAACGTCCCTTTGCCGCTTCTATTTCTTTATGGCTTTCCGTCGGTTTGCCTGAGGTGGTACCCAGGATTGTGTAAAGGGTCGACGACAGGGGATTGGTTGGCAGATTGTTGAGCGTCTGGAGTTTCGCGACGGAGGGCCTGAGACTGAAAACCGTCACCTTGCCTTTCAGCAAGCGCGTTCTGTGCGCAATGGGCATTATGCAAAACGCTTGCTTCAAGTGCGTGCCCATTGCCTGCATATGCTTGAGGTAATCGCGATTGAACTGCCGGTGAAACTCGCCGTCAGGCGCAATCAGATTGGGCAGCATGCGAGGAAACGCGGTGTAAATGCTTTCACCTTTCTTCAGGTCCCAGTCCCCGCTCGCCAGGTCATTGGACATGTGCAATTCCACAGGCGATATCGAAAGCCGGTCGCCATAGGCGTCTTCCAGCACGTGGTTTTTCTTCTGAAACATGACGTCATGTTCCAGATAGCTGCAGCCTTTGGCGACCTGCTTGAGGATGTCCAGTGAAACACTTCTGCGGGTAGGCAAAGGGCGGACCAGTGTGTCGGCCGTCTCGGCAAGTGTGTCGGCAAACCGGGCGTAAGCAGCGGACGCTTTTGCCAGGGCGCCGGGGATCGATTTCGCTACGTCCTCCGGGGTGATGATGTTGTTGAGTAACCCCCAATCAATCACCGCATCTCCTGCAGCGAGTGCGTCGAGCGTCTTGCGGAATCCGGAAACCTCACCCAGCCTCGACAGTTCGAGCAACCGGGTATAGGTCATCGAGCGCGTCGATCCGGGCGCGATGGTTTCCTGCACTGCCACGATTCGGCAAAATTCGACCCATTGCGGGGTCCCCAGCGCCAGGGTCGCCGGCAAATCTTTCACCAGAAATTCAGGCGCCGCCTCAGCGAGCAACAAGTGAGCGGCCAACGCTGCATTTTTTTCGCTGATTCGGTGATGCTGGGTGAGGTGTTTTTCGAATGCCGTCTGAACATCGGCGAATGACTTCTCGATATGCTCGACGGCGTATAAATCGAAACCCGCGACATGATTACGTGGCTCTGGCTCACCGACCCGGGGATGAAGGTCGAGCAGCAGGGAAGTCAGCATTAGCTGCTTGAGTGATTCATCTGATTGCGGCTGATTTTCTTGTGCGCCATACCAGCCCAGATCCCGGATATAGGCGCTGGCCCATCGCAGCGCAATGGGACTGGAAACGAGTCGCTGAAGAATAGCTTCGGCTTCCGAGCGCTTGAAAGATGTCGTTTGCCCGCCAAAGATGCTGTGCGAAAGATTCTCCAGTAGCGACTGACCCTTTAAGTAACTGCTAATGAGTCCTCGGAACTGGTTACGTTGATCTGCAGAAAGAGTTACCGAATTGTCGGCTCCAGACTTGATCATTTCCCAATAGTTACCGAACAACGCTGTCACTGCAGGCGGCTGCGTCAAGAATGTTGTCAGCCTGGAACATTCGGCGGCGGTCCGGGGAATCAGAAAGTCATGAAATCTGAGCCAGCCTTCCAGTTCGATTTGTTCCGCCAGGGAAATGCTTCCACCCGTCAACCTGGCCATTTCAACAAGCGTTAGAAGATCATCTTTGAGGTTGGGGGCAAGTTTGAATGCGCCGGCAAATTCCAGTGTATTGCCCGAGTATTGTGCGAATATTTCACCGTTGCCGGTCACTGTAAACTGAGAGTGATCAGGAAATCTCAAAGTGCTGGTGAGTTTTTTGAAGGCCTCTTGCTCGCACAGGTTCTGCAACATTTTTCTGCCAGGTTGCAAAGCACTATCAAGCGTTGAGCCGGACTCCAGTGTGATGGTTGCGCCAGCCAGAGAGATGGCTTGTGAAGGGCTGGTTGATTTTTCGCGCTGTTGTAATTTGTATATAACTTCCAGGCGTTCGGCATGATCAAGTTGTGTAGGGCGGACTGGATTCGACAAGCCGTTGTGAGTTGTCCAGTTTATATTTGTAATGTTCATGAGGCATCCATTTGTCTAGTGTGCTGGACATCCTCATTTGTTATTTGTTGCCCATCAAGCGCTGCTGTGTAAGTGCGTTATTCAGTGTTTAATTAAGTTGGGTTTTTTGTGGGGCGTGTAGTGCTGCCCCTTCGTCATTGTCTGAAGGGGCGTAATGCAAAAGTTGTGTTACTGAATAATTTTTTTTACTTTGTCACGTAACTGATCAATCGAAAATGGTTTGCCGATTACGTGCATGTCGTCTGGTACGACGATGTTTTCGGCATAACCACTGGCAAACAGAATCGGCAGGGCGGGGCGCAGCTTTCGTGCTTCGTCTGCCAGTTCGCGGCCATCCATGCCAGGCAAGCCGACATCGGTCATCATCAGGTCAATGTGTTTGGTGGCGTCCTGGAGAACCTCCAGAGCCTGTTCGCTCCCATCTGCTTCGAGCACCTTGTACTCCAACTCCTCCAGCACATCGACGATCAGCATGCGCACGATGTTGTCGTCTTCTACGACAAGGATGGTGGGGGCGGGGTTAGACATATTAAGGCTCTCGAAAGTCAGTTCAGGGTCGCCGGTCGATCAAAAGTGCCGGGCTCTTTCATCAGTAAGTGGCGCAGTGCCACAAGTTCCCTGCCCGAGACAAAAAAAGCATAGCCGCAGACGGGGCCGCAAGGATAACTGTTCAAGGCTGTAAAGGTGCTGGTGCATGTAGGAATTTGCGGCGAAACGTGTGAGAAAAATGGATCCACGCCGTCGTTTTGGGGCAAACTGCCGGTTTTTCAACAGTTCGACAAGGCTGCCCCATGTCCTCTCCGTCTACGGTTGATGAGCAACGGTTTCGCAAACTCCTGAGTCGCAACATCAGTCTGCCTTTGGGCGTCGGTGTGCTCAGTGCCGTGTTCTTCGTGTCGCTGATCACTTATCTGCTGTCGGTAATCCAGTGGGTGGAGCACACCGACCGGGTGATCAATAACGCCAACGAAGCGGTGAAGCTGACCGTGGACCTTGAAACCGGCATGCGTGGTTTCCTGCTCAGCGGCGACGAGCATTTCCTCGATCCGTACGAAACGGCCAAGCCGCGCATCGCGGTGGCGCTCAATACCTTGCTCGAATTGACTGCCGACAACCCGGTGCAAACCGATCGTCTGCGCCGTCTGCAAGCTTTGCAGGTTGAGTGGTCCAATTACGCCCAGTCGATGATCGATCTGCAGCGCTCCAGCGGCGATTACCGGGGCGCGGTCAAGGCCGGCCGCGGCAAACGCCTGACGGACGAGATCCGCAAGCAATTCGAAGACGTCATCGAGACCGAACAGGTCCTGCGCACCACGCGTAACGAAGACGTGCGCCGCACCACGATCTGGAGCATCAGCCTCTATCTGGTGTTCATTGCCGGTATCAGTGGCTTGCTGGCCTATATCGGCCGGCGTGATCTGGTCAATCTGTCGACCAACTACAGCGCCAACCTTGCCGCTCAACAAGCCAGTGCCGAACGTCTGGAGCAGCAGGCGTGGTTGCGCAATGGTCAGACCGAACTGGCCGAGCAGGTGCTGGGGCAACTGACGCTGAATTTGCTGGGGCGCAATATTCTGCAATTCTGCGCGCAATATCTGGGCACCGCCGTGGCCGCACTGTATGTGCGTGAAGAACACGGCGGCCTCAAGCGTGTGGCCACTTACGGTTTCTCCCGCGAGCAGGAAGAGCAAGACCAATCGATCTACAGCGGCGAAGGCATTGTTGGCCAAGTGGCGCAGCAGGCGCGGTTGATCCGTCTGGATTCGGTACCGTCGGACTACTTCAAAGTCAGCTCCGGGCTGGGCGAGGGCTTGCCGCACAGTGTGCTGGTGGTGCCGACCAGCGATGACGACCGCGTCAATGGCGTGATCGAACTGGGTTTCCTGCGTCCGCTCTCGGATCGCGATATCGAACTGCTGGAACTGATTGCCGGCAATATCGGCACCTCCATCGAAGCCGCGCGCTACCGTCAGCGTTTGCAGGAAGTGCTGGCGGAAACCCAGCAACTCAACGAAGAGTTGCAGGTGCAGCAGGAAGAGTTGAAAACCGCCAACGAAGAACTGGAAGAGCAGTCGCGGATTCTCAAGGAATCCCAGGCGCATCTGGAAACCCAGCAAGTCGAACTGGAACAGACCAACGAGCAACTTGCCGAACAGGCGCAGACGCTGGCCGAGCAACGCGACGCCATGGATCTGAAAAACACCGAACTCAATCAGGCTCAGGTACAACTCGAAGAGCGCGCCGAAGAGCTTCAACGCTCGAGCAAGTACAAGTCCGAATTCCTTGCCAACATGTCCCACGAACTGCGCACGCCGCTGAACAGTTCGTTGATTCTGGCCAAGTTGCTCGCGGAGAACCCACAGGACAACCTCAGCGCCGAACAGGTCAAGTTTGCCGAGTCGATCTACTCCGCCGGCAACGATCTGCTCAACCTGATCAACGACATTCTGGACATCTCCAAGGTCGAGGCGGGCAAGCTCGAAGTGATTCCGGAGAACACCAGCGTGGCGCGTCTGGCCGATGGCCTGCGCAGCGTGTTCGAACCTTTGGCGGCGGACAAACAGCTGACCTTCAGCGTCGATGTGCAACCTGGCGCACCGGGCATGCTCTACACCGACCGTCAGCGGCTGGAGCAGGTGATCAAGAACCTGCTGTCCAACGCCGTGAAGTTCACCGAGAAGGGCGCGGTCAGCCTGACCATCGCCGGCCAGCCGGATGATCGGGTCGCGTTCATCGTGCGCGATTCGGGTATCGGCATCGCTGCCGACCAGCAGGAGAGCATTTTCGAAGCCTTCCGCCAGGCCGACGGCACCACCAACCGCAAGTACGGCGGCACCGGTCTGGGCCTGTCGATTTCGCGGGATCTGGCGACCTTGCTTGGCGGTTCGATCAGCGTCAGCAGCACACCGGGGCAGGGCAGTGTGTTCACGTTGCTGCTGCCGCAGCAGTTCAACGAGGCCAATGAAGTTGCGTTCGCACCGTTGACCTTTACCCCGCCAGCGGCGGTGGCCAGCGCGCCACTGGCGCCGGTTGTTTCGCCGTTGGCGCCGGTGCATATTCCGCGCTTCGCCGATGACCGCAACAAGGCGCCATTCGCCACGCGCTGCATTCTGGTAGTGGAAGACGAGCCGAACTTTGCGCACATCCTCTACGATCTGGCGCATGAACTGGGCTATCAGTGCCTAGTGGCCCATGGCGCGGACGAAGGTTACGACCTCGCCAAAGAGTTCGTGCCGGACGCGATCCTGCTCGACATGCGCCTGCCGGATCACTCCGGCCTCACCGTGCTGCAACGCCTGAAGGAACACGCTGGAACCCGGCACATCCCGGTGCATGTGATTTCCGTCGAGGACCGTGTCGAAGCGGCAATGCACATGGGCGCGATCGGCTATGCGGTCAAACCGACCACCCGCGAAGAGCTCAAGGACGTGTTCGCCCGTCTCGAAGCCAAGCTGACCCAAAAGGTCAAACGCGTGCTGTTGGTCGAGGACGACGATTTGCAGCGCGAAAGCATTGCCCGTCTGATCGGCGACGAAGACATCGAAATCACCGCCGTCGGCCTCGCGCAGGACGCGCTGGAGCTGCTGCGCACCACGATCTACGACTGCATGGTCATCGACCTGAAGTTACCGGACATGCTCGGCAATGATCTGCTCAAGCGCATGTCCACCGAGGACATCTGCTCGTTCCCGCCGGTTATCGTCTACACAGGGCGCAACCTGACTCGCGATGAAGAGGCCGAACTGCGCAAGTACTCGCGCTCGATCATCATCAAGGGCGCACGTTCGCCAGAGCGCTTGCTGGACGAGGTCACACTCTTTCTGCACAAAGTCGAATCGCAGTTGTCCCATGAACGGCAGAAGATGCTCAAGACCGCGCGCAGCCGCGACAAGGTCTTCGAGGGTCGCAAAGTGCTGTTGGTGGACGACGATGTGCGCAACATTTTCGCCCTCACCAGCGCTCTGGAGACCAAAGGCGCAGTCGTGGTCATCGGCCGTAACGGCCGGGAAGCGATTGAAAGACTCAATGAAGTCGAGGACATCGATTTGGTGTTGATGGACGTGATGATGCCGGAAATGGATGGTTTTGAAGCCACCATTGAAATCCGCAAGGATCCGCGCTGGCGCAAACTGCCGATCATCGCGGTGACGGCCAAGGCCATGAAAGACGATCAGGAGCGCTGCCTGCAGGCGGGCGCCAATGATTACCTGGCCAAGCCTATCGACCTGGATCGCCTGTTCTCGCTGATTCGCGTGTGGTTACCAAAAATGGAACGCATTTAGTGGAACGCAGTACGCCAGCCGAACGAAACAGTGAAATCGAACTGCGCTTGTTGATTGAGGCGATCTACCTCAAGTACAGCTACGATTTTCGCGATTACTCCGGCGCTTCGATCAAGCGCCGGGTGCAGCACGCGCTGAGCCAGTTCGAGTGCGCGACCATTTCGGCATTGCAGGAAAAGGTTCTGCATGACCCGACAGCGTTCATGCAGTTGCTGCAATTGCTGACGATTCCGGTCAGCGAGATGTTTCGTGACCCTTCGCACTTCCTCGCGATTCGGCGGGAAGTGGTGCCGCTGTTGCGCACTTATCCGTCGATCAAGATCTGGATCGCCGGGTGCAGCACCGGCGAGGAGGTCTATTCGATGGCGATTCTGTTGCGCGAAGAAGGCCTGCTCGATCGCACGATCATCTATGCCACCGATATCAACCCGCGCTCGCTGGACAAGGCCAAGCAGGGGATTTTCTCGATGGAGAATGTTCGTGCGTACACGGCCAACTATCAGCAGGCCGGTGGCCAGCGCTCGTTTGCCGACTACTACACTGCAGCGTACGGTTACGCGATTTTCGACAAGAGCCTGTGTGAGAACGTGACCTTCGCCGACCACAGTCTGGCGACGGACAGCGTGTTTTCAGAAACTCAATTGATTTCCTGTCGCAACGTACTGATTTACTTCAACAAGAAACTTCAGGACCGCGCCTTTGGTCTGTTTCATGAATCGCTGTGCCACCGCGGATTTCTGGTGCTGGGCAGCAAGGAAACGCTGGATTTCTCCGGTTACGCGAATCAGTTCGAAGCGCTGGTCAAACAAGAACGGATCTACCGTAAAACATGAACGAGGCTGTGGATTTACCTCGCGTCGAGGCAATAGTGGTCGGAGCTTCCGCCGGTGGCGTCGAGGCGCTGCTGAGCCTGCTCGGACCGCTGCGCCGAGGCTACAGGTTGCCGATCATTGTGGTCCTGCACCTGCCCGAAGAGCGCCGCAGCCAATTGGCCGAGGTCTTCTCCCGGCGTGTGGAGATGCCAGTGCACGAGGCTGCCGACAAACAGGACATCGTTGCCGGCAACGTGTATTTCGCCACGCCGGGTTATCACCTGTCGGTGGAGCAGGATCGCAGCCTCTCGTTGAGCCTGGAAGAGCGCGTGCATTATTCACGGCCATCGATCGACTATCTGTTTGAGTCGGCCGCCGACGCCTACGGTTCCTCCCTGGCCGCTGTACTGCTGACCGGCGCCAATCACGATGGCGCGCGCGGGTTGGCCGAGGTCAAGCGTTGCGGCGGTTTGACCATCGTCCAGGACCCCGAAGACGCGCAAGTCGCCACCATGCCCTTGGCTGCACTGAAGATTCAGCAGCCGGATCATGTCCTACCCATTCACGGCATCGGCCGTCTGCTTGTCGAGCTGGAACGAATCGCATGCTGAGTAATATCCAAGCCAAACTGCTGATCGTCGACGATCTGCCGGAGAACCTGCTGGCGCTCGAAGCGCTGATCAAGCGCGAAGACCGTACCGTCTATAAAGCGCTATCGGCGGATGAAGCGCTGTCGTTGTTGCTGCAACATGAGTTCGCCATGGCCATCCTCGACGTGCAGATGCCGGGCATGAATGGCTTCGAACTCGCCGAGTTGATGCGTGGTACCGAGAAAACCAAGAATATCCCGATCATTTTCGTCAGCGCCGCCGGCCGTGAACTGAATTATGCGTTCAAGGGTTACGAGAGCGGGGCGGTGGACTTTCTGCACAAACCGCTGGATATCCATGCGGTCAAAAGCAAGGTCAATGTCTTCGTCGATCTGTACCGCCAGAGCAAAGCGCTCAAGCAACAGCTTGAAGCCCTGGAGCAGGCCCGTCGCGAGCAGGAAGCGCTGCTGCAAAAACTGCAGAACACCCAGCTGGAGCTGGAGCAGGCCGTGCGCATGCGTGATGACTTCATGTCGATCGTTGCCCACGAAGTGCGGACGCCGCTCAACGGCCTGATCCTCGAAACCCAGTTGCGCAAGATGCACTTGGCTCGGGACAACGCTGCGGCGTTCACCCTCGACAAGATGCACGCCATGGTCGACCGCGATGAACGGCAGATCAAAAGCCTGATCCGCCTGATCGAAGACATGCTCGACGTGTCGCGCATTCGCACCGGCAAATTGTCGATCCGACCGAGTCGTTTCGATCTGGTGCAACTGGTCAGCAACCTGCTGCAAAACTTTGCGCAACAGATCGAAGCCGCTGAAACCGAAGTGTCGTTTACCGCGCCAGTACCGGTGGAAGGTCATTGGGACGAGTTCCGCATCGAGCAGGTAGTCACCAATCTACTGACTAACGCTCTGCGTTACGGCGGTCGCAGCCCGATCCAGGTGCGGGTTTACTGTGAAGGTGATGAAGCGCGGATCGAGGTGCAGGACCGTGGCATCGGCATCAGCCAGGACAACCAGAAGCGTATTTTTCAACAGTTCGAACGGGTTTCCGCCAAGACGGTAGTGGCCGGGCTCGGGCTGGGTCTGTTCATTTCCGAGCAGATCGTCGCCGCCCATGGCGGCTCCATCGTCGTCGAGAGTGAAATCAACGAAGGCGCCCTGTTTCGCGTTTGTCTGCCAATCCAGGAAAACGGCAAATCCGACGCAACCTCTGAGTGACCACACGGTCGTATCAGCAGCTATTGACCGAACAAAGGCTTCCCATGAGCGTAGATGCACAAGATGTAGTACTCGTCGTCGAGGACGAACCGGTTATCTTGATGGTCCTGACGGATTACCTGTCAGGGCAGGGGTATCGCGTGTTGCAGGCCGAAAACGGCGAGCAGGCGTTCGAAATTCTTGCGAGCAAGCCACATCTGGACATGTTGATCACCGATTTCCGCTTGCCCGGCGGGATCTCCGGTGTGCAGATCGCCGAGCCGGCCGTCAAGCTGCGCCCGGACCTTAAAGTGATTTTCATCAGCGGTTATCCGCAGGAAATCCGCGAAACCGGCAGCCCGATCACGCGCAAGGCGCCGATCCTGGAAAAGCCGTTCGACCTGGATGTGTTGCAGGAAAAGATTCAGGAATTGCTCGCCTGATATCTGTGTAGGAGCTGCCGCAGGCTCGGGCCGCGATCGGACGATCTTTTGATCTTTTTTAACGATCAACATCAAAAGATCGCAGCCTGCGGCAGCTCCTGCAGTTTCAGTATTATCAGCTTTTGATCATCTCCCGCACTTTGGCGGTCAACAGGTCGAAAGTGAACGGTTTGGTGATCATCTGCATCCCCGAATCGAGGAACCCGCCACGCACCGCCGCGTGCTCGGCGTATCCGGTGATGAACAGGACCTTCAGACCTGGCCGATATTGTCGACCAACCTCCGCCAGTTGCCGACCGTTCATGCCCGGCAGGCCGACATCACTGATCAGCAGATCGATGCGCTGCGTCGAATTCAGAATCGGCACCGCGCTGTCAGCATCCCAGGCCTCGACGAAGGCATAACCCAATTCACCGAGCACTGCGCAAACCAGCACGCGCACGGCCGGGTCGTCTTCGACGATCAGCACGGTTTCGCCGTCAAGCGCATCCGGCAATTGCGGAATATCGGCGACGGGGCTGGCCAGTTCTTCGCCGCGAAAGCGCGGCAAGTACAGCCTGACCGTGGTGCCTTCATCGATCTCGCTGTCGATCGAGACATGGCCGCGTGACTGCTTGCTGAAACCGTAGATCATCGACAGGCCCAGTCCCGTGCCCTGGCCGATCGGTTTGGTGGTGAAAAAAGGGTCGAACGCACGGTTGATGACACTTTGTGGCATGCCACTGCCGTTGTCGGTGACGCTGAGCATCACGTAATCACCGGGTTCGAGGTTGTTGTAGGCCTCGGTGAATTCGCGCTTGAGCACCTGGTTGCTGGTCTCGACCACCAGTTTGCCGCCGTCGGGCATAGCGTCGCGGGCATTGATCACCAGATTGAGCAGGGCGCTTTCCAGTTGATTGGGGTCCGCCTCCGCAACCCACAGATTGTCGTTGAGGCGCATGTCCAGTTGAATGCTTTCGTTGAGGCTGCGTTGCAGCAGTTCGCCCATGGACTGCACCAGGGTGTTCATCTGCACGGCTTTTGAATCGAGCGACTGCCGACGGGAAAACGCCAACAGGCGATGGGTCAGACCGGCGGCACGGTTGGCCGAAGTCACGCCCAGATCGATCAGGCTGTCGAGGTCATCGGTGCGACCACGGGCCAGACGTCGACGCAACAACTCAAGACTGCCGATGATGCCAGTGAGCATGTTGTTGAAGTCGTGGGCGATACCACCGGTGAGTTGGCCGACCGCTTCCATTTTCTGCGATTGGCGCAGCGCTTCTTCGTTGTGGCGCAGTTGCGCGGTGCGCTCTTCGACCTGTTGCTCAAGGGTTTCCAGGGTCGATTGCAGGCGCCGTTCGCTTTCACTCAGATCGATCAGCCGGTCGCGGGCTTCGTATTGTCGTCGACGGCCGCGCAATGCGGCGGAAACCATACTGACCAGCGTCGCCGGATGAAACGGTCGCTCAAGGAACGTCACGTTGCCCAGCAGATCGCTGAGGCGTGAGGAGGGGCCTTGTTCCTGACCGCCGTGATGGGTCAACAGCACAATCGGCAGATCCGACCAGGCAGGTTGCTCTTGCAGATAAAGGAACAGCGCTTCCTGTTCCGGCCCGCGCAACGCTTCAGCGGCGACCAGCAACAGACCGGCACCGATTTCCAGTTCCGTACACAACGAACTCAGACTCGGAGTGACGACTCCACCGTAACCCGCCTCGTTGAGGATCATCTGCGCAATCTGGCTGTCGCGACCCACGGGCGCGAGAATCAGCGCCCGTTCGGCCAGCGGAACCTCGACCGTCACAAGCGCTCTTCCTGCAACAACGGATTACTCGCGCCGAGGTAGGTGGGGACGCCGCGCAGTACACCCTGAAAGGCTTCCAGCGGTTCGCCGATGGTCATGCCTTGCGTGGAAATGCGGTATTCACGAATGGTCGATTCGTGGCTGCCGGTGCGTTTCTTGATGATCGAGATCGCGCGGCGGACTTTGCCCAGTGCTTCGAAGTAGCGCAACAGAATCACCGTGTCAGCCAGATAAGTAATGTCGACGGGCGCTTGCATGTCGCCGACCAGACCATGCTGGGCAACCGTCATGAACGTCGCCGCGCCTTTGCGGTTCAGGTACAGCAACAGTTCGTGCATGTGCAGCACCAGCGCGTTTTCTTCCGGCATTGCTGCCTGATAGCCGTTGATGCTGTCGATAACCACGGTTTTGATTTGACCTTCATCGACGCAGCGCCGCACGCGGTGGGAAAACTCGCCCGGTGACAGTTCGGCGGCGTCGACCTGTTCGATCAACAGATTGCCGGTCGCCTGCAAGGCCTTGAGGTCGATGCCGATGTTTTTCATGCGCTCGAACAGCAGGCCCAGTTCTTCATCGAAGATAAACAGTGCGGCTTTCTCGCCACGGAGCACGGCAGCGGCGGCGAAGATCATCGAGATCAGCGATTTACCGGTACCGGCAGGGCCGAGAATCAGCGTGCTGGAGCCGGTCTCGATGCCGCCGCCGAGCAGGGCGTCCATTTCCGGGATGCCACTGGACAGTTGCAAGCGCGCATAGTCGCCACGGTGTTCAGCCGCCACCAGACGCGGGAACACGTGCACGCCGTCGCCCATGATGGTGAAGTCGTGGAAACCGCCGCGATATTTCTGGCCTCGGTACTTGACCACTCGCACGCGTCGCCGTTCGGCGCCGTAGTTAGGCGTCAGCTCTTCGAGGCGAATCACCCCGTGGGCCACGCTGTGCACGGTTTTGTCGAGGGATTCGGTGGTCAGGTCGTCAAGCAGCAGAACCGTGGCGTTGTAGCGCACAAAGTAATGCTTGATGGCCAGAATCTGGCGGCGATAACGCAACGAACTCTGCGCCAGCAAGCGGATCTCCGACAGGCTGTCGAGCACCACACGCGTGGGCTTGAAGCGTTCGACCGCTTCGAAAATCTGCTTGGTGGCTTCGCCCAGTTCCAGGTCGGAGGAATACAGCAGGCTCTGTTGGTGTTCAGCATTGAGCAGGCTTTCCGGGGGCGTCAGCTCGAAGATCTTGATGTTGTCATCCAGCGTCCAGCCGTGCGACGACGCCCCTTGCCTCAGTTCGCGCTCGGTTTCCGAGAGCGTGATGTACAACGAGCGTTCGCCGGCTTTCGCGCCGGCCAAGAGGAAATGCAACGCGACCGTGGTTTTGCCGGTTCCGGGCTCACCCTCCAGCAAAAAAACATGACCGCGAGACAAACCACCGGCCAGGATGTCATCCAGACCCACAATGCCGGTAGCGGCTTTCGCACTGATCAACTCGTTAGAAGTAGACAAAAAATGCCCTCTCATGACTAAGGGAAGCGAGGCCGCCAACTAATTGAGCGGCCTGATTAACTTGACCCTATGGCGTGATGGCAGTTCCGAAATTCCTTGCCGGATGTGTCCAACGAGCGGTCAAAAGTACTTCAGAGGCCTTGCTGTAACTCAGGATCATCCGGGTTCAGTTGCTCCAGTTGCGCCAGCAGGATCTGCACATTCTGCAGTTGTCCGCTTTCCTTCCAGTAATTGATCAGCAAGACCCGCGCCTTGCGGTCGGCGGGGTGGCGCTGGACGATTTCCTGCAACTGCTTCTGCGCCGCTTCCAGTTCTTCGGCGCTGTGCAGGGTGGTGGCGAGGTCGTAGCGATAATCCTTGTTGTCCGGCTCAAGCTCCACGGCTTTGGACAAACCGAGCAGGGCGTATTCGCGCTGATCGTGGTGCAACAGCCAAAGGCCCAAGGCATGTTGCAGATAAGCCGAGTCAGGTTGTGCCTTGAGTTGCTGGCCCAGCAATTGGCGGGCGGCATCGGTTTGGCCCTGGCGATCGAGGACATCGATCTGCATCACCAGCGCCTGCAGATTGCCGGGATCCAAGCGCAGGGTATTCTCAAGCGCGACCTGTGCCTCCTTGAGTTCGGCGTTGTGTAGATGCAGTCGGGCCAGTTGCGCGTAGTTGCCAGCGCTTTCCGGCAATGCCTTGAGCGTTTGCTCCCAACCGTCGATCGCTTGTTGCAGCGGCGCGAAATACAGCCCCAGCTCATCCGGGGTCAAGCCGAGCAGGGCGTTGATCGCGGCGAAGCGAACAGTTTGATCCTCATCCTCGAGCATTGGCCCGAGCAACAGGCTCCGTTGCCCGCCCGGCACCAGTCCGACCACGCTTTTGATCGCCGCCAGCCGCACGGCGGGGGATTCGTTTTGCAGGTCTGTGTCGGCCAGCTTCAACGCCTGTGGACTCGGGTAGTTAGGCAGCTCGCCATGCAGCCACACGCGGCGCTTGACCGAAATGTCCGGACGGCCCAGTTGCTGATACAACTGACGCGCCGCGCCCGGTTGACCCTTGCGCGCGGCATCCAACGCCTCGCTATAGCCGTGTTTGATCGCATCGGGTATGACCGGCACGGTGCTGCGCACGGACAACCACGCGACAATGACGACAAGCACAGGGCCCAGGCTGATAAGCAAGTAGCGGCGAGACTGAGGCATGCAGGTTTCCGAAACAGGCGTTCTTGAGCAGAGCGGCAAGCTTCGGTCAGCTTCGGCCATGAGTCAAACTCTTGCATGCGAATCGCCCTACAAACTGCGTCGACTCAGTTACCCGTCAGTCTTTCGTTGCAGTGTCTACGCTTGCAGAAGTCGCTTCGATGAGTGTGCCCATGCAAGCCCTGTTCAATTACTTCAAGGCCGTGATTCACCCTGGTCAGGCCGTCCTGCTGTTTGCCCTGCGGACCATTGCGGCGGGGTTGCTGACGCTGTATCTGGCGTTTCTGTTCGATCTCGATCAGCCCAAGTGGTCGATCATGGCGGTGGTCATTGTCAGCCAGCCGTTGGCCGGGATGGCGCTGGCACGCAGTTTCGGCCAGGTGATCGGCACGACGCTTGGGGCAGCGGTGGCAGTAGTGATCATGGCGATCTTTCCCCAGGCCCCGCTGCCATTCATTACCACCCTGGCCCTGTGGCTGGCGCTGTGCACGGCCGGCGGCACGTTGCTGCGCTACACCAGCTCGCAAGCGTTTGTGCTCAGTGGTTACACCGCTGTGGTCGTGGCGCTATTGGCAATTCCCGACCAGGACGGCACGTTTCTGTTGGCGGTAACCCGCGTCACGGAAACCTTGCTGGCCGTGGCGTGTGTATGTGTGGTCAGTCTGCTGACGGCGCGGCCGCAAGCGGTGGCCAAGGGGTATTTCGCCAAAGTCGATCAGGTGATCAAACTGGCCGCCAGCCATGCCGCCGCCGTGCTTCGTACGGAAGAAAGCGAAGTGGAGTTCCAGCGCCGGCAAATGCAACTGCTCGGCGAGATCAGCGCCCTTGAAGGCCTGCGGCGGCACTTGTATTTCGATGCGCCGCGCTTGCGCAGCGCCAGCCATCTGGTGCTGCTGTTGGGCAACCAACTGATGCTGCTGACCTCTCGGTTGACCGCATTACGTCATCAGCGCGAACTGCTTACCGAACGCTGGGAAGGCGATCTGCCGCTGGACATCCAGCGCTTGCGCGCCGAAGAGCTGGCGCTGCTCGATCAGTTGGCGGAGCAGGGGCGAGCGCTGCCCGAACCCGCACGCCAGCACTTCGTCAAGCTGCAACAACAGTTCGAGGCGTTGGCGTATCAGGCCGAGCAGTTGACTGAAGACATGAGCGCCACCTTGCGCTCGCTGGCCTGGGCGCTGCGCTGGGAACAAGCGCGGCTATTGCAGCAACTGGAGCAAATCCTTGAACTGAGCGATGCGATTCAGGAAGGGCGCGAGGCCAGTTGTCTTTATCGCGGTCAGGTCAGCCCTCTGCATCTGGATTTCACCCTGGCGTCGATGAATGCGATCCGTGCGTTCACCGCGCTGCTGGTCGCCGGATTGATCTGGATCGAAACCGCGTGGGACGGCGCGCGGGGCGGGATGATTCTGGTCGGAATCCTCTGCTCGCTGATGGCGACGTTCCCGCGTCCGCTGATGGCCGCGCAGAGTTACGCCCGTGGCCTGGGGCTGGCGCTGGTGGTCTCGGCGTTCTACCAATTCATGCTGGTGCCGGCGATCAGTGATTTCGAGCTGTTGGCAATGTTGCTGGCGCCGCTGCTGTATGTGATCGCGATCGGTCTGGCCAGCCCGGCGACGGCAGGCATCGGCATGGGGCTGGGGTTGTCGAGTTTCCTGATGCTTGGCCCGCAGAATGTCGGTACCGGGCAGAACACCGCGATTCAATGGTTCGAATTTGCCGGCGCCTACGTCAGTGCGGCCATGCTTGCCCTGATCGTTTACGCGTGGATTTTCCCGTTTCGCCCGGCGTGGCGCCTTCGCCGTTTGTATAACGAAGCGCGCGAGCAGGTGTATGCGCTGACCAAAACGCCCGCGACCGATGAGCAACAGTTTGCCTTTGAAAGTCGCATGGTCGATCGCCTGACCAGCATGCTCGGCCTGCTGCCGGCGGTGAACAGCCGGCCCACGCAGCAATTGTATGAAATCAGCCTGGCTTGCGTAGCTCTGGGTGTAGCGATGCATCAATTGAGGCAGCAGGCACACAACAATGCATTGCTGACGGACGCTTTCAATCAGCGTCTGGCTTCGGCCGTGCGCAAGACCGGGCGCTTTGTCGCCGGGCGGCAGGACGTTCAACTGGCGCCATTGTTGGCCACGCTACACACATTGGGCGACGAGCTGGATGAATTGCACGTCGCCAGCCATGAACATGTGTGGTCGCTGTTTCGTATGCGCGTGGCCCTGCTGATCGTGGTGTCATTCCTGCAGCGCCACGGTGACGCTATCCAGCATTCTGTTCCGGAAGGAGAAGCAGCCCTTGCCCATTGATTTCGAGATAGGCGGTGTCTATCTGCCACCGATTGCTCAGGCGCTATTGTTGGCCATCCCGATATTCATGCTGCTGGACTGGGGATTGCGGCGTCTGGGCGTGTTGCGTCTGGTCTGGCATGAGGCGCTGTTCGAGGGCGCCTTGTATGCCTGTGTGTGTGCCACGCTGATTTTGCTGATGGGAGCCTGATGCCTTGAAAGTGCTATTCACGCGATTGATTACATTGGCAGTGGTGTTGCTGGCGATCGTACTCGGCTGGTTTGCCTGGGAACATTACACGCGCGCGCCATGGACTCGCGATGCCCGGGTCAGGGCAGACGTGGTGACGCTGTCGGCGGATGTGTCGGGGCGTATTGTCAGTCTGGCGGTGCAGGACAACCAGCATGTGCAGAAGGGGCAACTGTTGATGGAGATCGACCCGGCGCGCTACCGCCTGGCGGTAGAGCACTCGCGGCGTTCGGTGGAAGTGGCGAAGGCAACGCTGGGGCAGTCGCAAGCGGCCATTGTTGCCAGTGAAGCCTTGCTCAAGCAGCGGCAAAGCGAAGAGCGTCGGCGGCGTACGCTCAAGCAGGGTTTTGCGATTTCCGGGGAGGAGTGGGAGAAGTCCAGTACCGATGTGGCGGTGGCCCAGGCGGATCTGCTGCGCAATCAAGCCAATCTCGGCCTCGCAGAGGCGAACGTGCAGTTGGCGATTGCCGCAATGACCCAGGCCGAACTGGATCTGCAGCGCACCCGCGTCGAGTCCCCAGTCAGCGGTTACGTGACCAACCTCCTGACCCGTGAGGGTGACTATGCGGTGAGCGGCGGTGCTTTGTTGGCGCTGGTCGACAGTGACTCGTTCTACATCAGTGGTTATTTCGAAGAAACCAAACTGCCACGAATCGGCGAGGGCGATCGGGTACGCGTGCAATTGATGAGCGGGGAGACGTTCGGCGGCACGGTGCAAAGCATTGCCTTCGCCATTGCCGACCGCGAAAACGCACCGGGCAGTCGGCTGCTGGCCAACATCAACCCGAGTTACACCTGGGTGAAGCTGGCGCAACGGGTGCCCGTACGGATCGAAATCGATGGCGACTACGCCGGCAAAAATCGCCTGCGTGCGGGCACCACAGCGACCGTCACCGTGCTGGAAAACACCCAATCTGAGGAACACCGTTAACCCTGTGGGAGCGAGCCTGCTCGCGAAAGCAATGGATCAGCCCCGATGGTGTCGCCTGACACACCGCATTCGCGAGCAGGCTCGCTGCCACAAGATTTCATTGATCAAAAATAAAAAAAGCCCCGCGACCGAATGATACGCGGGGCAAAAAAATTGGTTGGTTGCGGCCAACCAAAGGAGCTCTTTAACAATCGATTACTTGCTGGCGACAGTCTCCGGTTGCCAGCCGCCGCCAAGGGCCTTGTAGATCGCGACGATGCCGCGATACAGGTCGACTTCGGCCTGGGCCTGACTGTCTTCGGCGTTCAGACGTTCACGCTGAGCGTCGAGCAGTACGAGGAAGTCCGTGGTGCCTTCGCGATAGCGGATTTCAGCCAGGTCAGCAGCCTTGCGGCTTGATTCACTCTGACGGATCAACGAGATCAGGCGTTGCTGACGCTTGCCGTAGTCGCTGAAGGCGTTTTCCGATTCTTCCAGTGCCAGCAGCACTTGTTGCTCGTAAGTCGCCAATGCGCCTTCGGCATCAGCATCGGCGCCACGCAAACGGGCGCGCACGCTGCCAAGGTCGAACGCTGCCCACGTAATGCTCGGGCCGAGTGCCCAGGCGTTGGCCGCCGAGGAACCGATCTGCGAACCACGCCCGGCCGTCCAGCCGAGGAAGCCGCTGAGGCTGACCCGTGGGAACAGATCGGCTTTCGCCACGCCGATACGCGCCGTGGCCGAAGCCAGTTTGCGTTCGGCGCTGAGAATGTCCGGACGACGCTGCAGCAGTTCGCCCGGATCACCAATCGGCAAGGCCTTGGCAATCGCTGGCAAGTGTTTTGGACTCAGGTCGACAGTCAGCTTGTCCGGACGCTCACCGAGCAGGGTGGCGATTCGGTTTTTCTGCCGAACCTGTTCCGCCTGCAACTGCGGCACGGTGGCTTCAACGTTGGCCAGACGCGCATCCGCGCGCTCGACATCGAGCTGATCACCGACACCGGCGTCTCTCAGGCTGATGGTGATCTTGCGCGACTCTTCTTGGTTTTTCAGGTTGGCCACGGCGATCTTTTCGCGCAGTTGCGCACCACGCAGTTGACCATAAGCGTCCACCAGTTCGGCAATCATGGTGACTTGCAGTTGGTACAGATCGGCTTCGGCGGCTTGCTGGTCGGCGTCGCTGGCTTCCAGATTGCGCTGAATGCGGCCAAACAGGTCCAGCTCCCAGGCCATGTCCAGACCGAGGTCATAGCGTTCGCTATTGACCCGGTCGGTGGTCTGGCCAGGGATTTGCCCCTTGGCCAGATCACTGCTGGCGCGGCTGGTGATGGTCGGCATCGCATCGTTGCTGGCGTCGTCGCGGATCGCCCGGGCGGCTTTCCAGCGGGCGAACGCCACGCGCAGTTCACGGTTGCCTTGCAGTGATTGGGTCACCAACTGGTTGAGGGTCGGATCGTCGAATTGCTGCCACCAGATGCCTTCGAATTTAGAACGGTCGAAGTTCTTTTGCCCGGCGGCGCCGTCGGTGGCGGCCGTGATATTGGCTGCCTCCGTGGCTGGGGTCTTGTAGTCGGGGCCGACGGCGCAGGCACTGAGGGCCAGCACCAGCAGACTCGGCAGGAAGACTTTCAGACTCATTGTTGCGCCTCCAGTTTCAGAGCTTTGGCCGCTTTGCGGGCTTCGCCGCGTTCGACAAAGTTACGGATCAGTACGTAAAACACTGGTGTCAGCAACAGACCGAAGAAGGTCACCCCGAGCATGCCGGAGAACACCGCCACACCCATGGCGTGACGCATCTCGGCACCTGCACCGCTGGAGAACACCAGTGGCACCACACCCATGATGAACGCGAAGGAGGTCATCAGGATCGGCCGCAGACGCAGACGGCAGGCTTCGAGTACCGCCGCGAGCGGATCGAGGCCTTCTTCCTGTTTGTCCTTGGCGAACTCGACGATCAGAATCGCGTTCTTACAGGCAAGTCCCACCAGTACGATCAAGCCGATCTGGGTGAAGATGTTGTTGTCACCGCCCGAGATGATCACGCCGGTGATGGCCGACAGCAGGGTCATCGGTACGATCAGGATCACCGCCAGTGGCAGGCTCCAGCTTTCGTATTGAGCGGCGAGCACCAGGAACGCCAGCAGTACGCAGAGCGGGAACACGAACAGCGCGGTGTTGCCGGACAGGATCTGCTGGTAAGTCAGGTCGGTCCACTCGTAGGTCATGCCGTTTGGCAGTTCATCCTTCAGCAGTTTCTCGATGGCTTTCTCGGCCTGGCCGGAGCTGTAGCCCGGGGCAGCCGCGCCGTTGATTTCTGCAGTGATGAAGCCGTTGTAGTGCATCACGCGATCCGGACCCGAGGTGTCGCTGACCTTGATGAAGGTCGCCAGCGGGATCATTTCGCCTTTGTTGTTGCGTACTTTCAGCTGACCGATCTGATCGGATTCGAGGCGGAACTGTTGTTCGGCCTGAACGTTGACCTGATAGGTGCGCCCGAAGCGGTTGAAGTCGTTGGCATACAGCGAACCCAGATAGATCTGCAGGGTGTCGAAGATGTCGCTGACGGCCACGCCGTGAGTCTTGGCTTTTTCACGGTCGATGGCGGCATCGACCTGAGGCACGTTCACGGTGTAGCTGGTGAACAGCCCGGCCAGTTCCGGCACGCTGTGGCTTTTGTTGATGATGTTCATGGTCTCTTTGTACAGCTCGTCGTAGCCCAGGTTGCCCCGGTCTTCGATTTGCAGGCGGAAACCACCAATGGTGCCCAGACCTTGTACCGGCGGTGGCGGGAAGATCGCCATGTACGCCTCTTGAATGTTCGCGTACTGGCCGTTCAAGGCTCCGGCAATTGCACCGGCGGACATGCTCGGATCTTTACGTTCGTCGAACGGTTTCAGGGTCACGAAGACGATGCCGGCGTTCGGGCTGTTGGTGAAACCGTTGATCGACAGGCCCGGGAACGCTACGGCGCTTTCCACGCCTGGCTGTTTCAGCGCCAGGTCGGACATGCGCTTGATCACGTCTTCGGTGCGATCCAGGCTAGAAGCGTCCGGCAACTGCGCGAAAGCCACCAGGTATTGCTTGTCCTGGCCGGGTACGAAACCGGTCGGGGTGCTGGAGAAACCGAAGAAGGTCAGCACCATCAAGCCTGCGTACAGCAGCAGGGCGATGCCGCTGCCACGGATAACCCGGCGCACGGTGCCGACATAACCATGGCTGGCACGGTCGAAGAAACGGTTGAACGGACGGAACAACCAGCCACCGAAGATCTTGTCGAGCACTTTGGAGAAGCGGTCTTTCGGTGCGTCATGGCTTTTCAGCAACACAGCGGCCAGTGCTGGCGACAGGGTCAGCGAGTTGAACGCCGAGATCACGGTCGAGATTGCAATGGTCAGTGCGAACTGCTTGTAGAACTGCCCGGTGAGGCCGGAGATAAACGCCGCCGGAATGAACACCGCACACAGCACCAGAGCCGTGGCAACGATCGGGCCGGTCACTTCACGCATGGCGCGCTTGGTGGCTTCGACCGGATTCAATCCGAGCTCGATATTGCGCTCGACGTTCTCCACCACCACGATGGCGTCGTCCACCACGATACCGATCGCCAGTACCAGACCGAACAGCGACAAAGCGTTGAGCGAGAAGCCGAACAGGTGCATCACCGCAAACGTACCGATCAACGACACCGGCACTGCAACCAACGGAATGATCGAGGCACGCCAGGTTTGCAGGAACAGGATCACCACCAGCACCACGAGAATCAGTGCTTCGAAGAGGGTGTGAACCACCGCCTCGATCGAGCCTCGCACGAAGATCGTCGGGTCATAGACGATGCTGTAATCCATGCCTTGCGGGAAGTTTTTCTTCAGCTCGTCCATCTTGCCGCGAACTTCGTTCGAGATGTCGATGGCATTGGAGCCTGGGCGCTGGAAGATCGGAATGGCCACTGCCGGCTGGTTGTCCAGCAACGAACGCAGCGCGTATTGGCTGGAGCCCAGCTCGACGCGAGCGATGTCTTTGAGTCGAGTGATTTCACCGTTGTCGCCTGCGCGAATAATGATGTTCTCGAACTCTTCCTCGCTGACCAGTCGGCCCTGAGTGTTGACCGACAGCTGGAAGCTCTGAGCATTCGGGGCAGGGGGTGCACCGAGTTGACCGGCCGCGACTTGACGGTTCTGTTCACGAATTGCGGTGACCACATCAGTCGCCGTCAGATTGCGCGAAGCGGTCTTGTTCGGGTCAAGCCAGACACGCAGCGAGTAGTCGCCCATACCGAACAGCTGCACGTCACCGACACCGTTCAGACGAGCCAGCTCATCCTTGATGTTGAGGATTGCGTAGTTGGACAGGTAGAGCATGTCGTAGCGCTTGTCCGGGGAGGTCAAGTGCACAACCATGGTCAGGTCGGGCGACGCTTTGTCGACGGTGATACCGATGCGCGTCACTTCCTCGGGAAGCTTCGGCTCGGTGCGGGTCACCCGGTTTTGCACCTGCACCTGCGCATTGTCCAGGTCAGTGCCCAGGGCGAAGGTGATGGTCAGGGTGATCTTGCCGTCGGCGGTCGACTGCGAGGACATGTACAGCATGTTTTCGACGCCGGTGATGGCCTGCTCCAGCGGAGCGGCCACGGTTTCACCGATGACTTTAGGGTTGGCGCCCGGGAAGTTGGCACGTACCACCACGGTTGGCGGCACGACTTCCGGGTATTCGCTGATCGGTAGCTGGAACAGCGAGATTGCACCGGCGATCAGGATCAACAGCGACAGCACCGCTGCGAAGATCGGCCGTGAAATGAAGAATTGGGAAAAATTCATCGGAGTTGTCGTCCCTTAACCGCGTGGGGTCGTAGCGGCCAGCTTCACAACCGAACCGGACGCGCCTTTGGCAGGAGCGACTTTGGGCAGGTTGCTGGCTTCCAGCGCTTGACGTTGTTGAGCGAGTGCCGCGATGGTCTGTTCGCTGGCCATCGGCACCACTTCAGGGGTAACCGGGGAGCCAGGACGAACCCGTTGCAGACCCTTGACGATGATCGTGTCGTCCTTTTTCAGGCCGGTACGGACGATGCGCAGGCCTTCGATCTTCGGACCCAGTTCAACGGCGCGGTACGCGGTTTTGTTGTCCGCATCCATCACCAGTACGAACTTCTTGCCCAGGTCAGTGCCGACCGCTTCATCGTTGATCAGCATGGCGTTGTAGGTGCCGCTGCCGACCAGTTTCAGGCGTGCGTACAGGCCCGGGGTGTAGGTGCCATCGCTGTTGTCGAACACCGCGCGACCACGGATGGTGCCGGTTTTCGGGTTGACCTGGTTATCGACGAAGTTCATCTGACCGAGGTGCGGGTTGCCGTCTTCGTTGGACAGGCCCATGTACACCGGGGTGGTCGCGCCGCGCTGACCGTTACGGGCGAGTTGGGTGTATTTGAGGAACACACGCTCGTCGGCGTCGAAGTAGGCATAAACACGGTCGGTGGAAACCACACTGGTCAGCGGCGTGGTGTCGGCGGTCACCAGGTTACCGGCGGTGATCTCGGCACGGCTGACGCGGCCACTGATCGGCGCGGTGACGCGGGTGAAGCTGAGGTTCAGTTTGGCCAGATCCAGTTGCGCTTGCAGGGCACCGACGGCGGCGCGGGCTTCTTGAGCGGCGCTGGTGCGCGAGTCAGCCAATTCGGCGGAAATGGCGTTGCTGGCACGCAGGCGTTCACCACGACCGGCTTCGTTTTCACTGCGGGTGGCGTTGGCGCGGGATTGAGCGACCAGGGCTTCGAGGCGGCGTACCTCAGCCTGGAATGGACGCGGATCGATCTGGAACAGCAGGTCGCCTTTCTTGACCAGTGCGCCTTCAGTGAAAGCGACGTCATCAATCTGGCCGGAGACCCGTGGACGGATTTCAACGGTTTCCGGCGCTTCGAGGCGCCCGGTGAATTCGTCCCACTCGTTGACCGGTTGCTCGAGCACCTTGGCCACGCTGACTTTCGCAGCGGGCATAGTGGCGGCAGTCTCCGGAGTCTTGCCGCAGGCGCTCATCACCAGTACGGCCAACATGGCCAACGGGAAGCGCAAATGTTTGAGTGACTGTTCCATGGATGCATCCGCCAATGTATTGAAGATGGGCGGATGATGCTCGGCGGGGTGTGATGGCACGAATCGAATGAAGCAAAGGTAACTATCATTCGGAATGATATAAGACCCGAACGAGCCCTCTAGCATGCACCTTTCGTTAGGTGGCTATCAATCTACTTGGTGGCAATTCTCTGTTGCCTGACCTGCAAAAGTCAGGAGCGAGGCTGCGCGGCGGGGATTACGCGGGGATTAAAAATGCCGAACCCGCCACGGCGGCGGGTTCGACAATGCGGTCAGAGTTTCGGCAACTGGCCGATGCGTCCGATCATTTCCGTCACGATCTGCAGATCCAGCTGGAATTGCTCCACAGTCTTGAACTCGCCATCGGTGTGACCGGTGTATTTCACGTTCGGCATGGCCAGACCGAATTGCACGCCATTCGGCAATTCATGCACCGAGGTGGCGCCAGCGGAGGTGCCGAACTCGTGTTTCATGCCGAGGTTTTCAGTCGATACCGCCAGCAGCGCCTTGACCCATTCACCTTCAGGGTTGCGGTACATCGGCTCGGCGATCGAATAGTCGAAGGCAACGGCTACATGGCTCTTCTTGCTCCACGCCGCCAGTTTCTCAGCGATTTCAGCTTTGAGCTTCTCCGGCGACTTACCTTTCGGAACGCGCAGGTTGACCGCGAGTTTGAACGCTTTTTCGTCCATGCCGACGTAGGTCAGCGAGGTCGTCAGCGGCCCCATGAAGGCATCGGAGAAACCGACATTCAACTTGTTGCCCAGGTAATCCAGACCCCAATTGTCGGCAGCGTAAAGTGCGGCATCGGTGATGTGGTTGTGCTTGAACGCGACTTTGCCATCAAGGCTATTGATAAAGACCAGCATCCGCGCGACCGGGTTGACCCCGGATTCGGGCTCGGAGGAGTGCGCAGATACGCCAGTCACGGTGAGTTTGACGTCTTTGCCGTCGACCTTGGCGCTCACCTGGAAATCGCCGCCATTGCGCTTGGCAAACTCGTCACCGGCCTTTTGCAGACTGGCGGCCAGTTCCGCAGGCTTGTCGGTTACCAGGGTGGCGACCGACGCCGACGGAATCTGGTTGGTTGCCAGGCCACCGGTCATCGAGATGATTTCCGCGCCTTTGCCTTCACCTTTGCGCTTGGCAAAGTTAGCCATGACGGTGCCGTAGCCTTTCTCGGCAATCACCACCGGGTAGCCGCCGTCCAGCGCCAGGTTGTAGTTCGGCGTCGGGTTGCGTTCGAAGTAGTAAGGGATCGCGTCGCCCGTGGTTTCTTCGGTGGTGTCGACCAGCAACTTGAAGTTGCGCACCAGCGGCAGTTTTTCTTCCTTGATGACTTTCATGGCATATAGCGTGACGACGATGCCGTTCTTGTCATCCTCGGTGCCGCGACCGTACATGCGATCGCCAATCAGGGTGATCTTGAACGGGTCGAGGCGGGTGCCATCCTTGAGCACCCAGTTTTCCGGCGTCACCGGCACTACGTCGGCATGCGCGTGAATACCAACCACTTCATCACCGCTACCGTCGAGGGAGATCTCGTAGACGCGGTTGTCGATGTTGCGGAATTTCAGATTGAACGACTCGGCGAGACTTTTGATCTTCGCCGCGATCTTGATGAATTCCGGGTTGTCGTGCTGCTCAACGCCGTCCTTGCGAAAGGTCGGGATTTCCACCAGTTCGCGCAGGGTTTCAGTGGCGGCAGCGCTGTATTTCGCTCGCGTGTAGAGACCCAGCAGACGATAGATTTCGTTCTGCTGATCGGCGTTTAAAGTCTTGTTATCGAGATAGGCACCAATCGCCGGACCAATGTCTGCGGTTTTCGCCAGATCGCTCTTGCTCAGGCTGCCGAGGAACTGACGGAAGTCTGTGGCTTTGTCTGCACTGTAAGTCTTGAGAATTTCAGCGCTCTGCTGCGGGGTGATATTCGCTTGCGCGGGCGCCGTGAACACGGCAAGACCGGCCAGCATCAACGTGGTGGCAGCCAGTTTTTTGAAAGGGACATTCATTACGAAGGGCATTCCTTTGCAGGGCAGTGAGTTAGGCGTGTCTCAAGGTTGAGACACATACGCTTACAACCTAACACCGTGTCAGAGCCTTGCGGGAGTCCTGAAAGGGGATGTGTCGCACAAAAATGCAAAAGGGGCGCACAAATGAAAAACTATTTCGAGGAGATATATCCGTGCCAGTGCTAGTGATGGCAACATGCAATCAACTCAAAGGATGGGATGGCAATACGTGGCGTCTAACTATTTTACCCGCGACCAATTCGACTGTTTGAGTGCATGGCACGAGAAGGTCTTTGACAAGGCCGACGATTCACATAAGCGAGCGTACCGTCAATTGTATGAGGCTTATGAAATTACCAGGCAATGGGCGTATGCACTGCAACGGCGTGTATTCCCGAACAGCATTGACCCGCAAGTGTTTCGCCGGCCCATAAGTCAGTGGCACAAGAAGTTTTTGGGCTACAACTGGGCACGAATCTATCCTCGTTCGGACGCTCCTCAAGGCTTGGCTTATACCGTCGGTATCGATGCCACTTGGGGCTTTGTCGTCAAACTTGATCTGGTCGATAAAAAGATCACAGATCCCACGTTGCGCGAGCGCTATGAAAAGTTGCGCGGCCCTTATCAGTTATCACCTATTGTTGCGACCTTGCGGGCTGAAGAAGGCTTGGCGCGGGGCTTTCAGGGAATTGTCGACTGGAGTGCCGATGCCATTACAAAATTTGAAATTGGATACGATGATATGGCTCAAGAGCTTGGCTTGAACACAGACGCCGATGTTGCGGCGCTACTGAGGCATTTTCGGGTAAGCAAGGATTTCAGAGAGCGGCAGCCGAACTGGGGTCGCGACAATACAAGTTTATTCGCCCGATTAGCCATTGCGATTCACGAACTGGGCTTTGATTGGTGGTCTACAAAGGCCACGAATTCACAACTGGTATTCGGCGGAAAGGAGAAAAACGCGGAAAGAGGCTCATCGGCGGGGGTGTTGTTTTTGCGAAAGGACCGTGTGCAGGTCCTATGGGTGACATTCGCTGGCTTGAACCCGATACCGCAATATCAGGACCTGAGTGAAGAGCTCGTTGCGTCAGTCGAAGCGGCAAATTCCCAAAAAAGCGCAGTCGGCCCCAAGCGTGGTCAAAAGTCCATCCGAACCGGTTACTGGCCTGACGATTACAGCAGCGAAGAAGAGGCCGACGAAGAGGCCGACGAAGAGGAAGGTGCACAGCCAATTAACCCAGTAGCGCTCGTGGGGGCTACCGCCCCGCGCAACGAAATCTATTTTGGCCCTCCGGGCACCGGCAAAACCCGCACATTGCAGAAGTTGCTAAGTGGGAAATACACGTCCGCCGAAGGGATAAAGCGCTATGAGTTTGTCACCTTCCACCAGTCCTACGGCTACGAAGAGTTCGTTGAAGGCCTACGTCCGGTGCTTGTCGATTCCGAGGGGCTGACGGTTGATGAAAGGGCCGAATCCGTCGCTTCAAAGGACGTCCGCTACGAGATCAAAAAGGGTGCCTTTCTTCGACTGTGCGAAGAGGCTGAGGCTAACCCGCACCAGCAATACGCAATGGTGATTGATGAGATCAATCGCGGCAATATCAGCAAAATTTTCGGCGAATTGATCACGCTGATCGAAGTCGACAAGCGTAAGGGTGGGGAATATGAGGTGACACTGACATTGCCCTACTCAGACCACCCATTCAGCGTGCCCTCGAATGTTGACGTCATTGGCACGATGAACACCGCCGATCGCTCGCTGGCGTTGGTTGATACGGCATTACGCCGCCGCTTTGAATTTTTCGAACTGATGCCCGATCCGAGTGTATTGAAAGAAATCGTGATTGTCAGAGGGGAGCATGAAATCCATCTTGATCGTTTGCTGACGGCACTTAACGCACGCATTGAGGCATTGTATGACCGTGAACACACCATCGGGCACGCGTATTTCACGTCCTTGAAAGATGTTGCCGCTGTGGCGCGTTTCGAGGCGCTCGCCACCATTTTTCGGACGCGCATCATTCCGCTGCTGGAGGAGTATTTTTTCGAGGACTGGCAAAAAATCCGTCTGGTACTGGGTGATAACCAGAAAGCTGACGGCGGGCTTCAATTTGTCCACGAGTTGAAAGTCGACAGGAGTTCCAAGGCTCTGTTCGGGTCCAATCACGATCTGGATGAGTACTCGTTGCGCCCTCAGTACCGCTTGAATAAAGCGGCGCTTGCTAACCCGCAAGCCTACGTCGGCGTCTATGCGACGTTCACTGAATGACGGCGATACAGATTTTCGAGTTCGATACGCTGGTTGCGTCGGATGAAGGTGCCATTGGCAAAAGCGTACCCCCGAAAGTATTCGGCTGGCTGGAAGAGCAATGCCTGACGCCTGACGAGAGCGCTCCGGTCTGGTTGAAACTGACCAGCCGCAACGGCCGGCGCGCAATTCGGTTCAGCAATTACGTGGGTGTGCTGCGGGCTCCCTGCGGTTATCAAATAGAGATTCTGCCCAAGATCGGTCGCAATATGTCGGCGGCCAAGTCACGCGCAAAGCTGATCGATATGCTCAAGTGTCTGCGGGGGTTTCGCCATATCAAGACACTGAACGCTGATCTGCAAATGGAGCACATGCCGCTGCTGGAGGTGTTCCTGCAACAGTTTCTTGAGGCTGTACGCCAGGTCGTAAAGAGGGGAGTGCGCAGCGACTACAGTGCTCGTCAGGGTAATCTTTCCAGTCTGCGCGGCAAGCTATTAATGGCGCCTCACCTGGCGCAGAATCTGCTGCGCCGTGACCGGTTTTTCACTGAATACGACGAATTCATCCAGGATCGCGCAGAAAACAGGCTCATTCATAGCGCCCTGCGCAAAGCGCTGTCGATGTGCAAAGCGCCCGACAATCAACGATTGGTGCGCGAGTTGTGTTTTGTTTTTGCCGAGGTGCCGCTGTGTAGCGATATCGCCCAAGACCTCAAGCGTATCCGGCTTGATCGAGGTATGGCCTATTACGGGCCGGCGCTTGATTGGGCACGGTTGATCCTGCAAGGCGACAGTCCGGTGACAGGGGCAGGCAAGCACGACGCGCCATCCTTGCTGTTTCCAATGGAGGCGCTGTTCGAAGCCTATGTGGCGAAGCACCTGAGAGCTCAAGTCCGGCAGGGTTTCAATCTGCGCGCCCAGACCAGCAAGCAGCATCTGGTGAGCCACCAACAACAACGCTGGTTTCGCCTAAAGCCAGATCTGCTGATCGAGCAGAGCGCACAAACGCTCATGGTGCTCGATACAAAATGGAAGCTTCTGGACAGCGTCAAAGGCAACAGTCGAGACAAATACCTGCTCAGCCAGACCGATTTTTATCAGTTGCACGCCTATGCACATGTCTATCTCAAGGACGCCGGGAATGTAGTGTTGGTGTACCCGTGGACAGATTCATTTACTGCGCCTTTGCCGGTATTCGACTTCAGCAGCTCGGATGACCTGAAGCTCTGGGTTCTGCCGTTTTGTATCGAGAGCCGCAAGTTGTTGCTGCCGGAGACGTCTCCCCTTGATGAATTCCTCTCTTCCTGAACGCAATATTTGAAGGTGTCTATGCGACACAGGTGAACTTGACAGTTGTGATGGCAAAATGCAATTTGTCGGGCTGAATTGGATCCAGCCGAAAACCAACAGGGAACGATATGAGTAAGGCTCAAGATTTTTCCAAGCTTTATGCTCGCGTAGCCAGCGACATTGCCACCGCGCTGGAGGATGTCTCCAGGCTGGATGTGAGTAATGACAAGGGCAATGCTCACCTTGCCAGCGTCAAGGAAAAACTCGGCGAAATGAAGTCGCGTTTTGACGGCGAGATTTCCTATCTGGAAAAGCACGCCGAGTGGGACAACTTCACCATTGCCTTCTTTGGTGAAACCAACGCCGGCAAGAGCACCATCATCGAGAGCTTGCGCATTCTCTTCGAGGAGAAGAAACGTCAGGCCCTGATCCAGCGTAATCAGGCGACCGCCGCTGATATTCAAGCGGTGTTCTCGCACAAAAGTGATGAGCTCATCGAGGAACTCAGTACTCGGTATGTGAGTTTCTGCGAAGACATTGCTGCACTGGGCGATGACATCGGCGCTCTGGTCAATCAGACCCAGCGTGATCTGCAGACAACCCGCCAGCAGCTCGAACACACTCAGCAGGATTACACCTACTGCAAAGAGCGGCTGAGCCTGGCCGTTAGCGATCTCGAGAGCACTCGCCAAGCCTTGCAGGGTACCGAAACATGCTTGGCGGAAAGCCAGAAAAACCACGCTCAGGCTCAGGGTGAACTGCAGCAAACAGCCTTGCATCTTCAGGGCGTGCGTAGCGATCTTCAGCGCCTTGAGCAACAGCTGGTGGAGAAGGGCGGGCAGTTGCAGGCCACTCAGGCGCAACTGAGCGAGTGCCAGCGTCAGGGTGAGGCAACCCGCCTATCGCTGGAGCAGCGGGCAAAAATGAAGCTGGTAGTCGGACTGGCGGGAGGGGTTGTGATGGGAGTCATTGCAGGTGCCTTGGGTTATGCGCAGTTGCTGTGAGCCCTGGCATTGATGGCCACGCAATTACCTTCCCTTCGTAGAATCCGGACCTACTCATGCACGAACAACATTCCTTGAGCGAGCTGGTGAGCGGCAGGCTGCCAACCCTCCTCAAACAGCAGAAAGAACTCGAGCGTCTGCAGCGTTGCGCAGGCCAGGTCGACGGCGAGATCGTCGGCACCGGCCAGGCAGACTTCACCCAAGACAACGTGATCTACCAGTTCAGCCACCAAGGCAAGAACTTTCACCTCATCGACGTGCCTGGTATCGAGGGTAATGAGTCGAAGTACGAAACCATGGTTCAGGCGGCCATCGCCAAAGCCCACTTGGTGTTCTACGTAAACGGTACCAACAAGAAACCAGAGGCCGAGACCGCCCGGAAGATCAAGCACTACCTCAATCGTGATGCCAAGGTGTACGCCATTTGCAATCTGCGCGGCAAGGCGGACTCCTACGAGTTCGACAGTGATCGCGAATCTCTTGAGCGTACGCATAAAGATGCCGTCGCGACCCGCGAACAGACCCGTGAAGTGCTGGAAGACATATTGGGTGCGGAGCTGGTCAGCGGCTGCCAAAGCCTGCAAGGGCTCCTCGGTTTTACGGGGGTTGCATTCGACGAACGTGGCCTGACCAGTATTCATCCTGATCGCACCGACCTGCTCAAGTCGCAGCGTGCCTACAAACAAGACTTCGTTAGCCAACAGGCGATGCGCAGCTTCAGTCAGTTGGATCAGTTGCACCAGGTCATCGGCAATGGCTGCGCCAATTTTGAGGTCGACATCGTCGAAAGCAACAAGCGCAAAGTACTGCGCCTGCTGCAAGACACTATTGCGGATCTGCAAAGACAACGAGACGAGCATCAGGCGGTCTGCGTCAGGATCGGCGTGGAAGTTCTGGAGTGCCAGGAGGTCATTCGCAAGAGCTTTCAGGAGCAGGCGAGCAGTTTCACCTCCAAGCGCAACAGCGCATTGGACCGTTTTTTCAATGATCTGACGTCGGCGGCTCGCGAGGCTGTCGAAGTGCACTTCAGTGACAAGGACGATGTCGAACGTGTCATTCAGCGACACGTCAGTGACGGACAGGCGAAACTGTCCGAAAGGCTGGAGGAGATCCAGGAACAGTTGCTTGAAGACCTGTCTCAGACTATTGAGCGAGCAGTCAAACGCCTGCACGAAAACGCTGAGCGGGTGAGCTTTCAGCAGCGTTTAAGCGACGCGGCGAACAGTTCAATTTCACTGTCCAGCGCCATGGACTCCATCAGTTTCAACTTCTCCGACATGGGCAGCTTCCTGCTAAGTGTCGGCGGCTATGCCCTGAGTGGATTTGGCATCGGTACGGTGTTTCCCGGGATAGGCAATATCGTCGGCGCGATCGTGGGTGGCCTTTTCGGTCTGTTTGCTGCGGGGCTGAGTTACCTGTTCGGTGGTCGCGGCAAAAAGATTGCCGAGGCGCAAGAGCAAGTCGCCAAAGCTATCAAAGCCGAGCGTGAGAACGTCACGAAGACCTTCAAGCGTGATACCGAAGAGATGCTGGCGAAGATCAAGGACAAAATCGAAGGCTCGGTATTGAGCCAACTAACGGACGAACGACGCAAAATGGCCGACGTGACCCGTTTGTTCGATGAAAAGATTGCTTCAATTCAAGCGCTGAAAGACGAAGTGGGAGATAGACCCTATGGAACAATTTAAACAGTTCAACGCCAGCAAGAGTGAGGTGATCAAGTCGCTCGACAACCTCCAGAAACTGGTGGGCGCGCTTGAAGCGCTTGGGCTGGACGTCTCTCAGGACATCGAAAAAATCAAGAAGGCGATTGGCGACGTGCAGTCCGATGCCTTGCGTATTGCTTTGCTCGGCGCGTTTTCCGACGGCAAGACCAGCGTCGTTGCCGGCTGGCTGGGTCAGGTCATGAAAGACATGAAGATCGACACCAATGAGTCCTCGGACGCATTGGCGATCTATCGCCCTGACAACCTTCAGGACCGTTGTGAGATTGTCGACACCCCCGGCCTGTTCGGTGACAAGGAAAAGGCAGCCGAAAATGGCGCTCTGGTGCAATACGGCGATATCACCAAGAACTACATTTCCGAAGCGCACCTGATCTTCTACGTGGTCGATGCCACCAACCCGCTCAAGGAAAGCCACCAGGACATCGTCCGTTGGGTTCTGCGCGATCTCAACAAATTGAGCTCGACCATCTTCGTCATCAATAAAATGGATGAAGTAGCCGATCTGCGCGATACCGAAGAATTCGAGCAGCAAAGCACAATCAAAAAGAACAACCTGCTGGATAAGTTGCAGCGTTTTGTCGACCTCTCTGCGGCCGAGCGTGAAGCGGTCAACGTGGTTTGTGTAGCCTCCAACCCCAATAGCCGTGGGCTGGAATTCTGGCTGGAACAAAAAGACCTGTATGACCAGCGTTCGCGGATCAGCGAGCTCAAACAGGTTACCCAGCAGGTACTCGACGGCAGCGGTCGTGAAACCCTGATCAAGAAGACCGGCATCGATGTCGTGCGTGATGTGCTGGGCAAAAAAATCGCCCTGGCTCAGGACGAGTTGATCAAGTTCAAGTTGTTGGCGGATAACCAGCGACGTGATTCGGCACGCATCCAGGAGGATATTGCCGAGGGCAAGCGTAAGATTCTCGCGACTGTCGGCAACCTGTACGAGGAGCTGAACAACCTCGAGACTGATTTGCTCAACAGCATCCGCACCTTGCCGCGTGACCAGGTTCACGCCTTCCTCGAATCGCAGATCGGTTTCTCGAACAATGATATCGGCGAAAAGCTGCGCTTTCGCATTGATCACCTGTTCAGCACCGCTTTCAACCAGTCTTCAAGCATCATGAGCGGCATCAGTGCCAAGATCGAGCATCAACTCGACAGCTCTTCAGACTTCGCTGACAGCATCACCGCATCGGCTCTGTCAGCATCGAGCCGTGCGCTGACGGCCGTATCGAAAATTCCTGTTGAAAGCATCAAGAACGGCGTGTTCCTGGCCCGCGAGACGCTGAAAAACCTCACCGGCTACGTCTACAAATTCAAACCTTGGGAAGCGACCAAGCTGGCCGCCAATATCAGCCGTTGGGCCGGGCCGCTGGGTGCGGGTATTCAGGTGTTGACCGACGTCATCAGTGTGGCCCAGCAGCAGCGTGCGGAAACCGAGCTGAAACAGCTTCAGGGTGATCTGGCCGAAGTGGTCAAAAGCCACTTCGCCGAGCCGATGAAGCTGCTCATGGATCACGAAAAAGTGATGGATATTTTCGCCCCGCAGATCAAGGCGTTCGAGAAGATCCTGGTCGAGCAGGAAGCCAGCCTCGACAATCTGCGCAACCGCCAGGCTCAACTGGCAGAGCTTGAGACGCACTTGAGCCAGGCGTTTGGTTCGCAAAGTGTCATCGAGGGGGAGTACGGAGTGGTTTGATCCGGTAAGCCTGGCCAGCAGCAGTTGGCCAGGCTCTCTCGGCGCGTCAGAGCAATCCTTCGTTATTCAACTGCAAGCGAGCGTAGAAAAGAATGGCGACAGCTGGAATCAGTGCAGAGTAGCCCGGTTTGATCGCGCTTTTCAGATTGGTCATCGCTACCTTCATACGCTCGGTCGATACCAGGCTGCTGAGCGATGGCAGGAGCGATCCAGTGGTGAGTGCCAACTCTTTGCTATCACTTGCCAGTGCAGAATTGGGCTTGCGATACACCGGCGCAGGCGCTTCAGTTGTCGAGAAGTACGAGGTAACGGTCAGACTCGCTGCCAAGGCATCGACCTGTTCGATATAACTCTTCTCTGACATGCCATGCAATTGCTGAGTAATGTCCTCCTTCGATGCGAGCACGTGCTCCTCGCCGAACGAAGAATGGAAACACTTGCTGATCAACACTGCCTCCATTTCGATCACTTGTGCACATTCATGCAACTCGTTTACCAACCCGTAATGTTCGGCCAGCATGAGCAGGATCTGCACATACTTGAGACCTTTTCCCCGTGCCAGATTGACCAGGCAGTGACCGCCCAGTAGCTGGAACTCTTTGGTCAGCAGATAGAGTGAATGCTCCGTTTCAAGCGTTGTCCAGCTGCTGCTACGCAAGTGCTTGGCGACTTGGCTGCGGATTCGATCGCTGGTCAGTTCGAGCAAGTCGTAGAGGAAGTGGTCGGCCACAACCGGGTCGGGAGTCTTGATGAGCACATCAGGTTGCATTGCAGCAGGCAGGCCACTTTTGTAGCCATGAAACCCCGACGCCCGCAGCACCTGTTCCAGACGCGGCCAATAGTCGGTGTGTCCGAAACCGTGCATTGGCACATCTTTGCAGTTTTCAATCTTCTGGCGACCGGCACTGCTTTCCCCGAGATTGAACAACAGTACTTTGTCGTCGTTCGAGCGGGCATTGTAGAGCTTGCCCTCGATACGTTTGCCAATGGCTTGCGCTTGGTCCCCCGATAGCTTGCTCGCGGCAGCCATCAGTAGAACATCGCCTATTTCCAGATTGTCATCGGCAGGTTTGTCCAGCAAATCGAGCAAGGCACTGATGACAACACGTCCGCCGAGCGAATGTCCGACCAGATTGACTTTCGAAACGTAGGGATGGTTTTTCAGCAGATAGGTTTCAAGTTCCGAGAGCAGCGTCTTGCCCATGGCGGTGGCCCGGTTGCGACTGCTGTTGAAGTGGAGCGCACGATCAGCCATTGCGAGCCCTGCGCCCGCCAGAACACTCAAACGGCTTGCCGCAAGGATCCCTTTGCTCGACAAATCATCGAACTGGGCCCAATGACCTGACGGCCAAAAGGCGAAGATGTTGATGCAATTGTGCAGGGAGGACGGTATGTGCTTGCGTAGGGCGCATCGGTCTTCCATATCGTGGCCGGCCGAATAGCCGTGAATGAAAACGTTCGCGACCTCGCCGGAACGGTGAGGAAGGGTCAGAAATTTGAACTTGTGGCTCACGCAACGTCCTTGGCTGAGGCTATAGATGCGCGAATGATGGCATTTCGCTAGTTTTTTGTAAAATCAAGCGCAAGCATGACCTTACGCTCTGGGAATTCGTATTCTTTAGCCGGCTCGGTCGGGATCAAAGACTATCCGGATCCCCAAAAAACATTTTGACTGGGCTCTAGGGCGGTGTTTCTAGGCCGATATACTCCGTCTATGCCCCCACTTTTGCCCCCGCTCGTATCTAGTGCGGGAGCGATACGAAGAGCGATTTCTCAAAGCTTCCAGTATGGCACTGGCTGGCTATCAGTGTGCGTCCATCCACTATGGAGGGGAGTGGCGGTTAGGAGCTCATCATACCCGGCCAATGCCTAGTGCTCCTCAAGAACGCTGGAGATGCTGCACCACAACTAGGTCAGTGAACTTCGTCAAGACGGTTGAATGGTTCCGACAGGCCAACCCCGGCAAGCGTCCGAAGGGTGGGGCTGGCAAGGGCGGGAAGCGTGGCAAATGACTGGAGGTATTACGGGAGCGGGAGCGATTTAGCCCCCGATATTGTCACGGTCTAGCGCGAATTTTTTTGAACTGGGCACGACCACTAACAACTCTATAAGTGAAACTTTCGTTTCTAGTTGCCCCTTCGACATCTTCGTAGCTTAACTGCACGGTTCCCTCTTCCGGATTAAATGCCGCCCCTCTGGTAAGTTCAAACTCTATATCAGCTTGGCGATTCATTTGGCCGATGGCTACCTCTCCAAAATTCAAAAAACGCGGACTGAAAGTGAGGGTCACATTGAAAGCGGTGTTACCGTCATTGCGCATGCGAACCTTGTTCATAGAGGTCCCTGGCTGCGAACCAGAGCCGCTGACTGTCGTCGTAAGGGAAAAGTTTGCTATCAGTGTCCGTTCCCTCTCCTTTTGTTGGAGCTCCAGTGCACTCTTTTGCGCTTCGATTTGCTGCAAAGCCGCATCAGCCATTATTGACTGCTGCTCGACGGACTTTTTGAGCTCGGCCGCCTGCATGTTCAGTGCCTGAGTGCTTTGCTGTAGCTCGACGCTCTGCATCTTCAGCGCTTCGGTACCCTGTCTTAGTTCATCACCCTGTTGGATGAAGCCGAACACCAACCAGAGGAACGCAACAGGCCCAAACACACCGGCCAAGAAGTCGCCCACCTCATTCAACGGCATGGTCATCAGGGTGTCGACGCGCCCCCAAATCACAACGCCCACTATGACTAGATAAGTAAGCGTCAGGGCACCGCCTATTTGCCCGAGATGCTCGCGCAAATGCCAACCCTTTGGCTTGATTCTCTGCGCGATGCACTTCAACACTGCCACAGCCGCAAACGTTACTACCAACGTGGTGATAATGACGACCCACAGCGGCCATCCCTCGTTCGGCACAGCAGGTGGTGTGCTCCAAAACGCCCCTGACATTGGTTTCCACAGACCCGCCATCACTGTCCCTCTTGATCGGCGCCGCGATACTTTCGTGGCAAATAGCCGGCAATCATAGCGGCGGGTTACTGATCAGTCACCAGGGTGCCGAAGCACCAGCTTGGCCAGGTGCTACCGGTTCCAAAGCTGATACCTAGCAAGCGCTCCGGATAAAGAGCACACTTTGCCATCACAAATAGTTGGTAGAGGGGAGCAGCGTGGGCGCGGAGCTGGATCGGGTCAAGGAGCGGAGAAGGAGTAGGGCGTTGATTGAAAACCTCTACCAGGACTCAAATCGGGTATATGTAATCCATTACTCATGTGAGTCTTTTTACGATAACGCAACCGGTGAATCGAAGCGAGTTACCTCCATCGCTACGCGGAATCTGAAGTCAGGCCAAACTAAATCTTGGTCGATCCACAAGGAGGCGGAGCTGGGGAAACAGCTCAATAACATGCAGGCCGAGCTGGACAAGTTCGAGAAGGCTATGCTCAAGGGGTATTTTCAGTGGCTTGAACGGCACAAAGACTGCCGGTTTCTTCACTGGAACATGCGTGATGAGAATTTTGGTTTTTTTGCTTTGGAGCACAAATTTCGAGTGCTCGGCGGCAAGCCTTTCGAGTTGCAGGATGACAAAAAAATAGATTTAGCGCGTGAGCTCGTTGCCCTGTACAGCAGGAATTATGCACCGCACAACGATTCAAGGGGGCGAAAGGGTCGCATAATGGCCCTGGCGGAACTCAATGACGCCAGTGACCAGGACGCTCTCCCCGGAGCGGAAGAAGCAGAGGCGTTCGTCAATGCCGAATACATCAAAATGCACCAATCGACCCTAAGGAAGCTGGACCTCTTTGCGAATTTTTTTGAGCGAACGCATGATAAATCGCTGAAAACTGCGTCGACCTGGCGAGATCGGCACGGTGTGCATCCGGTTGTAATTTTTGAGGCAATGAAAGAGCACCCGCTGTACACAGCGCTTATAGTGCTCAGCCCACTTGCGATCTCATTCGTGAACTTCTCCAGCTTCTGGAAGTGGATAAAGGGGCTCGGGGGGCAGTGATCCAGCGACGTGAAGTCGTTGCCGAACTCGCAGGGGTGTGGTCGCCGGCCCCCTTACAGTAATGCAGCGCCTTCTACTGATTTTACTCAATACCCCACAGGTGGGGGCCTGTGGCGCGTGAGGTCCTCGGGCAGTCCGGGATTGGATAGGGTAATTAGGGTTGTTCGCGAACCAGCATCCAGTCGAAAAAATCTTCGGATGCAAAGCCGACGCTGCAGTTGGCGTCGAACCGCTCGTTGATTCTGATGAGAGTCATCCGCTGAGCTTCTTGTGGTGAGGTTGGGAAGAACGCTCCACCAGGTTCGCTGTGCATGAAAAAATCGCCGAGCTTGGCTCCGCAGTTTTCGCAGTGATTCATCAGGTAACGGCTGCCTACCGTTTTACTGTAGGCCTGCTTGAACTCGTTGGTGAAGTGATGGATCTGCTTCGTGACCAAGGGAGAGAGGCTGGCGACGTTGGAGACCGTTCCGCGATACCCATGGCACTTCCATTCGCCGAGGTTGCTTGTGAGCGCAAAATCTTCGTCCTCATCCTCGTAGTAATCGAACTCTTCGTGTTGCTCGGGCAGCTTGAACGAGAACACGCGAGTCAAATTAGAGCAGCCCCAGCAGTCGGACACGGACTCTATGACGTAGTAGTACGGTGCTCTTACACTAAATTCAGGTCCGTGCTCCAGGTCTGCATGCGCTGTTACGGGCAGCCATTGAGCCAAGGGGGCGATGTCGACACCTTCCGGAATGTACCAAGTCTTCAGGCTTGGGTCCCATCTGGCACCGAGTGATTTCGCTACATCTTTTTCTGAGAAGGGGACTTTCAGATCAATCCTTGCCATTTCTTTATCCGTACGTATTGCTCATCAGTAAGCGCAGCTTTAACCTGAAGCGACTATGGAATCTTGATACCCAAAGCATTCAACGATGGCGTATCCATCCGGCCATTCACGGTCAGCCCACTGTCCATCTGAAATGCCATCAACGCACCACGTGTCGCCTTGCCCATCACTCCATCAATGGTGCCTTGGTAATACTGGCGCACCATCAGTGCGGTCTGCACACGGGTGATCAGATTGCTTTTCTGCTCATTGGTCGCGCGGTTCTTTGAAGTGTTCGAGCTTGTCCCGCTGGTAGTGCCGGACGACTGATAAAAGCTATTGCTGTTTGAGGTGCTGCTCGAAGTACTTGGCGTGCTGTAGCTCCGGGTACTGGTAGCGGGTGGGCTATAGTAGCGAGGAGCGCTATAGCCACCCGAACCGCTGTAGTGCGAACTGTGGGAGCGGTGTGAACTGTGCGAGCGATGTGCCGCATAAATGTTGACGGTGTCTGGCGCATTGAGCGTATCGGCAAATACCGGAGGCTGTAGCTTGTCGTGGGTTAGCCAGTTCGCATCGGCGAGCGGCAGATGGCCCACCTGCGCCAGGGTACTACCTGCCATTGGCAGCAGACTGATCCCCCCGATCATGACTTTCCAGCGGTCGAGCAATTTCACTGTGCACTCCTTGCATAGGCGCTAAAGGCCTCGGTCGATAGTTGTTGTACGCCGCGGCTTTGCCAGCGATCGGTGTGGGATTTGAAGAAGCCAGAGCAATGTTTGACGGCAGCGCATTGCTGGCAGGTATCGATGAAAAGGTTCTTCCAGTCGGAGATGCTCTGGCGGGCGAAACGCGAGAGGTGGGCCGGGATCAGACACAGGGGCAAGTTGTAGATCGAAACCGGCACTCCGCGGTTGAACAGGAAGTACACGGTCTGGCTCAACGACTGCTGATAGTCCAGCGGGTCAATCCACAGTTCTTCGTAATGCTTCCTGGCCAGGCCGGTGCTTTCGATACCCATCAGGGCAACATGTCGCACGAAGGGCAGGTTCCTGAACACGTAATGGGCGAGCTCGGGCAAACGTGGCGTGGTCAGACGATTGAGCACTACGCGTATCTCGATGATCTGGTTCGCGCGGGCCAGGTTGTAAAGACCTCGCAGGGTTTCGCTGAAAGCACCTGGCGCTTGCACCACATGGTCATGGTCTTCGGCGTTGTCGGCATACAGCGGGATACCCCAGCTCAACTGAGGGTGGCCGATGGTAGAGAGCGCTGCGATCCAGCTCGGGTCTTGGAACAGGCGCCCGTTGCTGAGTACATGGATGGATTTTTGTGGCAAAACGGCTTTGCACTTGGCCAGGATTTCGAGCAGGCCATCGCGATAAAGCGTGGGTTCTCCGCCACTGATTCCCAGGTTTTCTTCGCCCGGGTCCATCAGGTCGATCAGCCGTAGGTTCTCCTCGATGTGCCAACGGTCATCGATATCTTTGGGCGGCTGCGAGCACATCAGGCAGAGGCTGTTGCAACGATCGGTCATGAACAGCAGGTTACTGTCTGAACCTCGTCGATAGAGCACTCGCACCAACGCGTTGCCTGGTGTGACGGCAATGACATCGCCGGGCTGCACGACATCATTGTCTTTGGGGGTGTGCAGGTGTGGCCGCGTGCTGTCGAAGTCTCCGATCAAAGGCTCCGGTGTCAGAAATCCAGCCACTGGTAATGAGAGTAGATGCGGGCTTCGTAGCCGTTCTTCGTTTGGCAGCCAAAGCAGCAGGTCAGCGAACTCAGCGTTTCCGGCACAAACCGCCAGGCCTTGTTCGATGAACTCCTCCAGAGTGATGACCTTGAGCAGTTTCGGCTCATTCAGGTGATGGATTTCGAAGTGGGTGTCTTTGCGCAGCATCGCCATCAACCCCTGTAACCCGGAAATCGGACATCGTTGTAAGAGCGCCTGTTCAACCAGGACAGCAGCACTCTCTGCACGTTGTCGTCGCCATCGCGGAGCAAGCCGAAGAGATGCTTCAGTAGCCCCATGTTCTTCTTGCAGAAGCTGCTGAACACTCGGTGTCCGATCGGGTCAGCCTGGCGGGCATAGTGTTCGATGGGGTCAGCACCACAGTACGGGACAAGTGCGCAGTCGGAGCAACCCGGCAGCGCCTCTGCTACACCACTGGCGAGCAGCGCATTCATAACGGGCGATGTGAGTAGTTCAGACAAGGGTTGCTGCACGGTGCCGAGTCTCAAGCCGTCTTCACCCATCTCCAGCAACATTCGAGCTTCGTCCGAGGGATAGACATAACCGTCATAGTTATAAACCAGCGCCGCAGTGCCAGCGCCAGCAGGGGAGCGCAGGTCTACATAGCCGGAGGAAAAGGGTGTCAGGATGTTCTTCAGCAACAAGCTCGTATAACTCTCTGAGAGGTAGACGCCCTGTTGGTTGATTTGCAGTAAATAGGCCAGAGCCTTCTTGTAGAAGGCTAGGTATCGCTCAATAGGGTAATCAAGTCGATGAGCACTCTTGGTGGCAAATCCATAGGGGCTCAGAGGCCGAAGCGAGATGCTGGAGAAGCCCTGACTTACATACTCATCGATGATCGCTTCAGGCTGTTCGAGGCTTCTTGAAGTCAGCGTGGTCAGCGCGGAAACTGCATCATGGCCAAGGCGTTCACGGACCCACTGAATGCCTTTTACAGTGCGTTCGTAGGAGTCTCGTGACGGTGTAGGGCGGTTGGCATTATGCAAGGGTGCTGGCCCATCGAGTGAGGTCGAAAACTGGACTCGATGTTGTTCTGCGAAGTCGAGAATTTCCTCCGTCAGGTGGTGCAGCGTGGTAGTGATGACGAACTGGATATCCCGTTGTTCGACCACGTTCCGTTCAACGATCCATTCGACAATCTGACGGACGCGCTCGAAGGCCAGAAGCGGCTCGCCACCCTGAAACTCCACAGTCAGAGCAGGAGCGTTCGATTCGAACAGGCGATCGGCCGCAGCCAGTGCATCCGCTTCGCAAAGGTCGTGGCCGGATCCTCCCAGCGGGGCCCGCGACACCTGGCAGTACTGGCAGGTATGGTTGCAACGCAATGTCACCACGAACAAGTGCAGTGCGGGGCCCTGGAAGATGAAGTCCTTGCGGCTGCGATACTGCGCGGCCATTTCCGGGAGCGGGTCATGGCGGCCTGGTTCGTAGATGAAGTGGCGGGCCAGCAGGTCCTTGTAAAAAGGCGTACTTGCTTGAACGTCGAAGTAACTCAGGGCTCGTAATTGCGCGTCGTTCACGTGCATGTACTCACCGGTATCGGAGGTGAGCAGGATGTCACGGTCATGTCCCGTGTTCATGCGCATGAATCGAAAAGGCAGCAAGCGGTAGTGCCTGGCGTCTGTCGCAATCAGTGTCATTGCGAAATCCCACACCCAGCGAGCGCGGCACGGGCCAGGATTTCGCGCAATCCAGCTGTTTCGCGGTTGATATGGTCGCGTAGCGCGAAGTCGTTCAGATGCTGGAGGATCAGCGAGTGAGCCTGCTCGGGGGAAAGCGTTAGCGTTACTTCAGCGGGGTGGGCCGTGAGGTTTATCTTATTGGCTTCAATAGCGACCTGGATCGCGACAGTGTCGGCCAGGGAATAAGCAGCGCGTTGCACCACGTTGAGCGGGTAGGCTGTGCTGTCGAGTTTCAGCGTGACTGGCCATGTCATCGGAACCGGTCCTTCAAATCCTTTGGGGGCGTGGGGATTTTGCCGGTTGCTGAGGCGTTATGCCATCATCATTTTTTACATTTTCTTCTTCTAGGCTTTCGCCGTTGTGTGGCCCCCAAAGTGATGTTTCGAGTGAGTTTATCGGCATCATGAGCTAGCGTTCATGTATGCACCTTTTTAATAACTCGCTGGATACTGCTCTTATGAGAGACCTGCCACCCACCGCGACCTTGCGCGCATTTGAAGCTGCCACCCGGCACTTGACCTTTACTTCGGCCGCACAAGAGCTGCATGTGACTCAAAGCGCGGTCAGTCATCAGCTCAAGCATCTTGAGGCCCTTTGGGGAGTGCAGTTGTTTGAACGTGGCAAGGCGTTACGCCTCACGGCAGCGGGGGCTGCGCTGGCGCCCATCGTGCGGGAATTTTTCATCAGCCTGGAGGCGACTTTGGGCGATTTGCGCGAGCAAAAAGACAGAGTTCGACTCAGCGTCAGCACCACCTATTCCTTCGCGCTCAAATGGCTGCTGCCACGCTTGCCGCGTCTGGCTCGTCAGCACCCCGAGCTGCTGGTCGCGCTGGACACTACGGATAAAATAATCCACTTCTCTCACAGCCAGGCTGATGTTGCCATCAGGCTTGGCAAGGGCGACTACCCCGGTCTGCATTCTGAGTTCCTGTTTGGGGAGCAGGTATTTCCTGTGGCCAGCCCCGAACTGTTGCGACGCGTCGGGACTCCGCAGAGCCCCGCAGAACTGTTGCATTTCCCGCTGCTCACGCGCGATGGTGCCGAACTGGTACCAAAATGGGAGGTATGGTTTCAAGCCGTCGGGCTGGCCTATTTGCCGCTCAAGGAGAGCGTCAGATTTGGCGATACCAACATGACGGTCGAGGCAGCCTTGCTTGGCCAGGGCGTTGCATTGGTGCGCAGCGGGCATGTCGAGAACGAAATCAGCGATGGCCGTTTGGTGCGACTGTTTGATGTGCCATTCCCATCACCGCTGGCGTACTACTTCGTCTGCCCCAAGGGCATCGAATCACAACCGCACATCGCCAGCTTTCGCCAATGGTTGGTCAGCGAGGCACTGAAAGTCCAAGGATTGGATGAGTGAATCATGAGCATTCGTTCATGCTGCGATGAGGAGACTTCGTTTTAATCCCGGCGCCGCATTGCCTAAAGTGGCGCATGCCTATCCATATCATCTTCCTCGTGCTTTTCGCCGCGCTCCTGCATGCCAGCTGGAATGCGCTGCTGCGTAGCGGCGCCGATCGGCTGTGGTCGATGACAGTAATGTGCATTGCCATCGCGATCACCAGTGTTATCGCCGCAGTGTTCATGGTGCCCCCCGCGATTGAGAGCTGGGGCTACGCGGTGCTGTCGGGGTTGCTGCATGTCGGCTACAACCTGTTTCTGGTGCGCAGTTACCGGGTCGGCGACCTGGGGCAGACCTATCCGATTTCTCGTGGATCGTCGCCGGTGCTGATCACTTTGGGGGCCGCCGTGTTTGCCGGAGAAAGCATCACGCCTGACGTGTTACTCGGTATTGCGCTGGTGTCAGGCGGGATTATGTCGCTGGCTTTCAGAGGGCGCAGTCTGTCGGTTCCCAGCCTGCCTTATGCGCTGGGTACGGGCGGTTTTATCGCGGCCTACAGCGTGGTCGACGGTATCGGCGCCAGACTCTCCGGCGCGCCGCTTGCCTACACGGTTTGGATGTGCGCCCTGTGGGGCGTGCTGATGCCGGTGGTCTACATCGGCCTACGCGATGCCCGCAGCTTGTTCTGCGTCCGGCGCGGAACAGTGACCGCGTTGGTCGGCGGGCTGGTCTCTTTGCTCGCGTACGGAATGGTCATCTACGCCATGAACGAAGCGCCGCTGGGCGCGGTATCGGCATTGCGCGAAACCAGCGTGCTGTTTGCGGCGTTGATCGGCTATGTGTTTCTCGGCGAGACGCTCACCGCGCGCCGGATACTGGCATGCGTAGTGATCGCCAGCGGCACCCTCATCATCGGCTGATACAGCCCGCGGCTCAGGAGCTTTATTTCATGGTCAACGTCTCGCAGACACCGCTGATTCTAATCACGGGTGGAAGTCGTGGAGTGGGGGCTGCCACCGCGCGGCTGGCCGCCGAAAGAGGTTATGACGTCGCTATCAGCTACGTTGCCAACGAGTCCGCAGCGCTGGCCGTGGCTGCGGATGTAGAAGCATTGGGGCGCCGGGCGTTGACGATGCGGGCCGACAGTGCGGATCCGCAACAGGTGGCCGATTTGTTCGCGGCCATCGACCGCACCTTCGGACGCATCGACGTACTGGTCAATAACGCCGGGATGCTGGCGCCTCAGTCTCGCCTCGAGGACCTCGGCTTCGAGCGGATGCAGCGCATCTTTGCGGTCAATGCCATTGGGCCAATACTCTGTGCCCAACAGGCGGTGAAGCGTATGTCTTACCGTCACAACGGCCCGGGCGGTGTGGTGATCAATGTCTCTTCGGCTTCGGCGCGCCTCGGCAGCCCCAATGAGTACGTCGACTATGCGGCATCAAAGGGCGCGTTGGAGACGTTCACCATTGGCTTTGCAAAGGAGGTGGCACGGGAAGGCATACGCGTTAACTGTATTCGCCCCGGACATATCTATACCGAAATGCATGCCAGTGGCGGTGAGCCGGGGCGGGTCGATCGTGTCAAGGACTCGATCCCGATGGGGCGGGGCGGACAGCCTGAGGAAGTGGCACGCGCGATTCTATGGTTGGCGAGCGCGGAGGCATCATTCGTTACCGGTACATTCCTCGATGTAACGGGAGGTAAATGAGTCGGTGGCAGGGATCATCGACTAGCTGCATTCGGCTTGCCTCACCTTGCGACTCAATCCAGGTGTCTTGCCCGTAATGCGCTTGAATGCACGACTGAAAGCGGCCTGGGAGGTATAGCCCAAACGTTGCGCTACCTCTTCAATCGGTAGCCTTTCGAGGGTCAGCCACTGGCTCGCAAGCCGCATCCGCAGTTCGGTGACATAGCGTAGCGGGGCCATGCCAATCGTCGCCTGGAAACGGTCCGCGAAGACCGAGCGTGAGGTGTTGCAGTGCTCTGCCAACTGCGCAACAGTCCAGTCGCGGCCCGGTTGTTGATGGAGCGCAAGCAGTGCACCGGCCAAGCGGGGGTCGCGCAAGGCGGCGACCAGGCCAGAGGCATTGCCGCAGGCGCACTCGACCCAGCCGCGAACGACCATGGCCGCCACCACGTCGGCCAAACGCGCGAGGATACCGGCGTAGCCGACGCGTGCGGCGCTGACCTCACGTTCCATGGTAGTCAGGATCGGCACCAGGCCGGGGTAACGCTGGCCGCCGGCATCAATCAGCATCAGTCCCGGCATCAGCCGGCCAAGGCCATGGATACTGCCCAGTTCAAACTCCATACAAGCACTGAACAGAATAGTGCTCGGAGTGGCGCTGGCATCGGTTCCGGTATCCACCGCGCTGACGGTTTCACCCAAGGGCGCACCGTCTAGACGATCGATGTCCTGGACAGGCGCGCCCTGATGGGAAAACAGTTGATGGGCCGCGCCATGGGAAATAAACACGGCGTTGCCGGCAGACAGCGCGTAGGTGCTGCCGTCCTCCATCCGCAGTACCGCATTGCCGACGGCCATGAAGTGGAACCAGGCGTGCCCAGGTTTTTCCGCAAAGCCCAAACCGAAAGCTGGACCCGTCTGGATGCGCCGGTATTCAACACCACGCAGGCGCATGCCGCGCAACAGTTCGTTGATGAGGTCTGAGGAAAGAGCAAACTGATCTACAGGCATCGTTCAGGTGTTTTGATCAAAAAGTGGAGACTTTGGATCATAGATCATCCGGGTTTCGGCGCCTAGACTTCGGCTCTTAATGAAGATTGAGAGAACCGTGCAATGACTGACTGTGTATGTAACACCGTATCCGACCGCCATTGCGGCGGCGGCGGCGCGAACGTAGAACCTGCAACCCCCGCGTGGATGGCAGTATTTTCTTTGGCAATGGGTGTGTTCGGATTACTGACCGCTGAGTACCTTCCGGCCAGTTTATTGACGCTGATGTCTACCGACCTGGGAGTGTCCGAAGCGCTGGCTGGCCAGGCGGTAACGGTAACCGCCGTGGTGGCGCTGTTCGCCGGCTTGTTGGTGCCAGGCCTGACCCGCGGCATCGACCGACGTTGGGTGTTGCTGGGTTTTTCCACGTTGATGGTCGCCTCCAATCTGTTGGTCGCCGTTTCCTCCAGCTTCGCGGTGCTGTTAGTGATGCGCATCTTGCTGGGCATTGCCCTTGGCGGGTTCTGGAGCATGGCGGCGGCGGTAGCGATGCGTTTGGTGCCGAGCGCTTTGTTGCCCCGGGCGCTGTCGATCATTTTCAGCGGCATCGCCATCGGCACGGTCGTGGCAGTGCCGCTGGGCAGCTATCTGGGTGGGCTGTATGGCTGGCGCAGCGCATTCTTTGCTGCGGCGGCGGTAGGCATGGTGACCCTGGCTTTCCAGTCGTTCACTCTGCCGCGTCTTGCGCCGCGACGGCCGGCACGTCTGCGCACCGTAATCGAGGTGTTGCAGCGCCCAGGCATCGCCATGGGGATGTTCGGTTGTGTGCTGGTGCACAGCGGCCACTTCGCCATGTTCACCTATGTTCGGCCATTCCTTGAAGGGACTACCGGCATCGGCGCGCAAGGGCTGTCACTGATGCTGCTGGGGTTCGGCGTGGCGAACTTCGTCGGCACGCTGTTGGCCGGCAGGCTGCTGGAACGTCACCCGCTGGCCACTCTGGTACTGATGCCCGCGCTGGTCGGCGTTGCAGCACTGGCGTTGGTGCTGTTGCCGGCCTCGGTGCCGGGGCAGGCGCTACTGCTGGCGGTCTGGGGCATGGCCTTTGGTGGTGTGCCGGTGGCGTGGTCGAACTGGGTCGCCAGCGCGGTACCTGATCAGGCGGAAAGCGCCGGAGGCATGGTAGTGGCCTCTGTGCAGTCAGCCATCGCCACTGGCGCCGCCGCTGGCGGTGCAATGTTCAGCCTCGGTGGCAGCGCAGGCGTATTCGTAGCGGCAGCCGTGCTGATGCTACTGGCCGCGTTGCTGATTGCGCTGCGTGTCCGCGTCCCTTCTGTTCATGGTGTTCGAGCAATCCACTGAGTGAATGGCGCTCCATGGGGCGAAAAGGATCAAATGAACTACCTGCCCGACGCCCCCTAGAGACTATCCGGATCTCCAAAAAACATCTGAATCCGCGACCGCAACCACCGCTCACCCGGATCATTATCCTGCGATCCACGCCACGCCATATGCAGTTCAAACGTGCGCGTCGGCAACGGCGGATCTTCCGCCCGAACCCCACCAGCCGCCGTCAGCGCATCCGCCGTGTAATCCGGTACGGTCGCCACGATGTCGGTGCCCGCCAGCAACGTACTCAAACCATTGAACTGCGGCACCGCTAGCACCACATGCCGCTTGCGCCCCAGTTTCTCCAGCTCTTCATCAATAAAGCCACTGAGATCGCCAGCAAACGACACCAGCGCATGCGGACGCGCGCAATAGTCGTCCAGGCTCAACGGCCCCGGCACGGTATCGGCGCGCAGCAATTTTGGCGCGCTGCGGCGCAGGACCTTGCGCTTGGCGTTGGCCGGCAGGTCTGTGGTGTAGCTGACGCCAATGGATATCTCGCCGGAGGCCAACAGGCCCGGCATCAATATGTAATTGACGCGACGGATCACCAGCACGATTCCCGGTGCTTCCGCGCGCAGGCGTTTGAGCAGCATTGGCAGCAGGGCGAATTCGACGTCGTCGGACAGGCCAATGCGAAATACCGAGGTGCTGGTCGCCGGGTCGAATTCGGCCGCACGGCTGACGGCGGTCGAAATCGAATCGAGGGCCGGCGAGAGCAGGGCGAAGATTTCCACCGCGCGGGCGGACGGTTCCATGCTGCGCCCGGTGCGTACAAATAGCGGGTCATCGAACAGGCTGCGCAGGCGCGAAAGGGCCGCACTGATTGCTGGCTGACCGAGAAAGAGCTTTTCTGCCGCCCGGGTCACACTGCGTTCGTGCATCAATGTTTCGAATACGATCAACAGGTTCAGGTCGACACGACGCAGGTCATTACGATTCATCTGGAGTCCTGGCAGAGTCATCAAGCTTGACGAGAGCGGCCATATGAGAACAATGGCCGGCATGAATCTTACGGGGAAAGGCTGGTACTCTGCACCGGAAAATTCAGCTTGAGTGAGACGTTGGCAGCAGTTTTTTCATGGATTTTGCCAATGCCGCCCCTGGTGCGGAATCAATGACAGGCATGTCGACTATTAATAGCCACTGATAGTCTTGGGTCAAAAGCCCAGATAGAGTTCAGGGCATTAGAGGTTACTTTGACGAGGTTTGCGATGTCCCGCACGATCCGTTTTCACAAGTTTGGTCCGGCCGAGGTGCTCAAATGCGAAGAGCATGCGGCCGCTCAGCCAGGTCCTGGCGAAGTGCAGGTGCGTGTCGAGGCGATCGGCATCAGCTGGTATGACACCCTTTGGCGTCAGAATCTGGCCTCATCTCAGGCGCGACTGCCTGCGGGTCTTGGTCACGAGATGGCCGGTGTGATCACCGCTGTCGGCGACGGTGTCGATGATCTGGCAGTGGGTGACAAGGTCGCCAGCTTTCCGGCTGAGAGTGCGAACGACTACCCGGTCTACGGCGAATCGATCGTGCTGCCGCGTACTGCGCTGACCCGTTATCCGGATGTACTCAGCCCGATCGAGGCCAGCGTGCACTACACGCCGCTGCTGATCGCCTACTTTGCCTACGCCGATCTGGCGCGGGTCAAGCCGGGGCAGTTCGCGCTGGTCACTGACGCCAGCCATTGCGCCGGTCCTTCGTTTGTCCAGTTGGGCAAGGCGATGGGCGTACGGGTGATTGCCGCGACCAAGGAAGCCGAGGAGCGCGAGTACTTGCTGTCGCTGGGCGCTGAGAAGGTCATCGTCACCGAAGAGGAAGATCTGTTGATGCGAATCAACAAGATCACCGACAACCGTGGTGTCGACGTGGTGTTCGACGGTCTCGGCGGCCCGCAGATGTCGCTGTTGGGCGATGTGCTGGCGCCACGTGGCAGCCTGGTGTTGTACGGTTTGCAAGGCGGCAACCAGACGCCGTTCCCGGCCTGCGCAGCGTTCCAGAAGAACATCCAGTTCTTTGTGCACTGCATCGGCAACTTCACCGGCAAGCCGGAATTGGGCATCACTCAGGATCACGTCGCCTTGCAACGTGCCTTGCGTGACATCAACCAGTTGACCGCTGACCGCGTGCTGCTGCCGCTCAAGACGCGTGTATTTCCGTTCAACGAGTTCGTCGAAGCGCATCGTTACATGGACGAATGCCCATGCCGCGAACGGGTCGCTCTGCAGGTAGAACCGGCGTAAGCCCCTTTAATCAGAGTCCGTGGCCCCACGGACTCTTGTGCGTTTATCCTCCCCTGAAAACCGAGCTCTCTGGCGCTATGCCCGGGTCCGTTCAGCAACTGAACTGGTTTTTGCTCTCTATCTGTATCTTCTAATCACAATATAAGCCCTGATAATTGAATGATTACTTTCATCTCAAGGAATGAGCCATGTCTGTGCATTCAATTTGCCCTGTTCGATATAACGCGTCGAAAACCGTTGATCGCGGCAACTTTTGTTTAATTGTTGTAGGGCTATTCGGAAACTGCTTCTCTTTTTCTTGTACTCACTTGGCGTGGGACCCTGTGGGAAATTTCCTAGGACTGCGCTCCGAAAAAAATATCCCAGTAATTACAGAGGTTTGAGACCGTTTTTGAGCGGCGGAAGGCGCTTTGTCAGTTCAAGTGTTTCAAATAACTTCAAACTTGTAAGTGTTAGCATCTGAGCGTCTATTACTTATTGATCAATTGTCGCTGGGCTGATGTGTCAGTCTGCGCGGCATGAAACTTTTTATACCGGGTAAATACCGATGAGCACGATCCATGATCAGGCAATGAACTATGTCTACCAGCAAGTATTGCAACGTTTGCTGAGTTTCTTCTCGCGTGCAGAGCGCACGGCGCTGCAACTGCTGATCCAGCGACTGGCAGTGGCCGCCGGCGGCATGGAGAACATCGGTCATTTCAAGGTGCTGGTGAACCAGTCAGGGTCGCGCGACAGTTGTTACACGCTGGCGTTATTGCGGGCGGCGCAGTTGACCATCGCTGGCCGTTCACCCGCGACCTTTCAGTTGCGGGTGGCCAACCTGCGCTGGAACGGCAGCAGCCAGGTGTCCCTGCAAAACATGCATCGCAGCTACAGCGCACTGTTCCTGTATGACGATCCCCGGGTAGAGCTGGTGATGGTCGACCACCGCGAGGTATTGCCGTTTGATCACCAGCTACCCATAAGCGAAGCCGGTCGCGAGGCCAACCGTATCAACCTGCTGCTGATCGGGCATCGTCGAACCTGGAACGAACCGCTTGAGCTATGGGATGACGCTTATCTGGCAACTGCCGAGTTCTATGGTCAGGTGGCCCGCTGGAACAATGGCGTCGATGCCATGGTCGGCAGTGAGTCCCCGCGTCGACAGAGCCACTTCCTCGAAGGGCTGGGGCGTGCCGCGCAGAAGGCTGAGATTGCCGCGCCACCGGTGAGTTCTTGCAGTTTTGAAATGCTGTTTACGCTGCTCGACGGGCTGGGCGGTGATTATTACCGTGAGTTTTATCCCGAAGAGGAGCGGGTGGCGTGGCGTCCGGAGGGTCAATTCGAGGCCTGTCGGCGTACCAGCTTTATCAGTATCAACGACATGATTGTAGGCAAACTCGAAGAACGCTGGCCTTTGTTGAGTGATTTTCTGGGGTTTCAGGTTGACGATCTGACGCTTTATCAAGGTGATGACGAACACGTAGAGCCTAAGGTGGCTGCACATTTACGAGGTTTGCAGGCGCAACTCATCGAGGAGCGGAACTATGAGGACGGCGTCGGTGATTACCTCAAACGCAGCCTGATAACGATGCGGCAAAAACAGGTCCCTGAACCGGTATGCGAACAGTTGCTGGCCAGCTTCGACAATTTGCAGGAGCCCGGGAATCTGCGCGCCCAGGCGGAAAGCTCTCTGCTGGCCAGTTTTGAACTGAATGAAATCCAGCTGACGTGCCTGTTGTTTTCACCGTTCATTAACGCGGGGGCCGGACTTGAGCGATTCTTGCGTAATTGTCACCCCGGCATGTTGGTGGCATTGCCGGATCTGCACCGGGCGATGCAGGGCCTGCATGCGCCGGAACAGGTGATGAAATGGATGACGGATGTCAGTGGGCTGCCGGTCAGGTTGATTGTGCGTTTGTATGCAATGGGGCCGGTTCGTATGTCTGCGCCGGGAGAATCGGCCGCGCAGAGTGTCGGTGCGGTTGAGGCGGCGGCCGAGCCGACCGCTGATCGATCGGCGGAAGGTTGATCGTGAGCCGCTTGCCTGGAGATGAACCCATGCCCACGGATACGGGGTTGTGAAGGGGTCGAGGGAGAATGACTTCGTTTATCAGGCGGTTTATCGATACCTGACGCTGCTGATAAATGAGGCGGGGAACGGTGGGGCGGTGCGCCTGCCCTCACTCCGGCAATTGTCTGACCGGCTCAATGTGTCGATCTCGACCGTCCAGTACGCCTACTCGCTGCTGGAAAAGGAAGGCCGCGTCTATTCAATTGCCAAGTCCGGGTACTACGCGCAAGCGCTGCACATGATGGATTCGCCGGATAGCGGCAGTGATTTGCTGGAAACCGTTTACGTCAATGCCAGGCGCCCGGGCATGTGCGTGCTGAGCGCCGATGAGCCAGCCTCGCTACAGCCACTGGACAGCCCGTTATTGATGTTGGAGCGGGAATTGCTGCGTCAGTACCCGCGTCAGCCACATGCGTTGGTGCAACCTTGTGGAGAGCTGGAGTTGCGCACGGTGCTGGCCGCCCGCTACACCTCATCCACGGCCAATTACTGGCGTGCGGATGACGTCTATATCGGCGCCGACCTGCGCGGTGTATTGGAAATTCTGATTTCCGTGCTTGAGTTGCGTCGGGCGACCGTGGTCGTCGAATCGCCCTGTGACTGGGTGATCCTGCGTCTGCTGGAGGCCGCCGAAGTACGGGTCATCGAGTTGCCGTTGCTCCCCGGTGGCATGATTGATCTTCAGCGGCTGGAGTCGGTGCTCAAGAGCGAGACGGTGCGTTTGATGCTTTTGTCGTCAGTGTTGAGCATGCCCCGGGGCAGTCTTCTACCGCTGAGCAACCAGCAGGCAGTCGCGCATTTGCTTGGACTTCATGGTACCTGGGTGCTGGAAAACGATTGTTACAGCGAACTCCATGAAGGCAATGACACGCAACGGATGCGCGACTGGCTGGACCCCGATCGTTTAGTGGTGTTTTCCACGTTCGAAAAGTTCGTCGGGGCCGAGGCGCCTTTCGGTTATGTGCTGTCGCGTCATTGGCGCAGTGAGTTGCAGCGGCATTTCCTGTTGCGCGCGTTTCGGTTGTCGCCGATTCGCCAGAAAGCCATTGCCAGGTTGTTGGGGGGAGGCCGACTGGATCAGCATTTATTGGTACTGCGGCGAATGCTCAAGGAGCGTCGTACGCAATTGATCGAATTGTTGCGCGAACGTCTTGGCGATGCGATGCAGGTTGTCGAACCCGAGGGTGGCGCGACCGTGTGGGTACATTCGCTGCGACCAGTGAACATGGCGCAGGTCTTCCAGCGATTGCTCAGACAGCAGATCGTTATTGCACCTGGTGAGCTATTCAGCCTGCAAAGCCTGCATGCGCACCATCTGCGGTTGAGCCCGCTGAGCCATGGTGAGCATGACCTGGCCAGTGTGGTCGGGCTAATCGGTGACGCCTTGCGCCTTGCACCTGCTGACTAACGTTAAAAAACATCGGGAGAGTCCCGGATAGATCCCATCGCACTGCGGTCAAACTGCCAGTAAACTGCGCTCTATTCCTGAACCACTCTATTTCAGAGGTTTTGCATGACACTCAGTCCTTTTGCGGGCAAACCGGCACCGGCAGAATTGTTGGTCGATATCCCGCGACTGGTGACGGCTTACTACACTGGACAGCCCGACGCCTCGATTTCCACTCAGCGTGTGGCGTTCGGTACGTCCGGGCACCGGGGCAGCTCGTTCGACTTGAGTTTCAACGAGTGGCACGTTCTGGCCATCAGCCAGGCGATCTGTCTGTACCGCGAAGCCCAAGGGATCACCGGGCCGCTGTTTGTCGGCATCGACACCCACGCACTGTCGACTCCGGCCGGCGCCAGCGCGCTGGAAGTCCTGGCCGCCAACGGTGTGACCGTGATGATTGCCGAAGGTGATGAGTACACGCCGACACCCGCCATTTCCCACGCCATTCTGTGCTACAACCGTGGCCGTACTTCGGGCCTGGCGGACGGCATCGTCATCACGCCGTCGCACAACCCGCCACAAAGCGGTGGGTACAAGTACAACCCAACCAACGGCGGGCCGGCCGATACCCACATCACCAAGTGGATCGAAGCCAAAGCCAATGAGTTGCTGGCCAACAAGCTGGCCGGTGTGAAGCGCATCAGCTACGAACAGGCGCTCAAGGCCAGCACCACGCATCGTCATGACTACGTGAACACCTACGTCGCCGACCTGATCAACGTGATCGACTTCGACGCCATCCGTGACGCCAAGCTGCGTCTGGGCGTTGATCCGCTGGGTGGAGCAGGGGTGCGCTACTGGTCGGCGATTGCCGAGCATTACCGCCTCGATCTGCAAGTGGTGAACAAGGAAGTCGACGCGACGTTCCGTTTCATGACCGTCGACTGGGATGGCCAGATTCGCATGGACCCGTCGTCCAGCCACGCGATGCAAGGCCTGATCGGTCTCAAAGAACGTTTCGACGTGGCCTTCGCTTGCGACCCGGATCACGACCGCCACGGTATCGTCACGCCGTCCGGTGGACTGCTTGCGCCGAACAACTATCTGGCCGTTTCGATCGATTACCTGTTCCAGAACCGCCCGCAGTGGCGTGCGGATGCCGGCGTGGGTAAAACCGTGGTCAGCAGCGGTCTGATCGATCGCGTGGCCAAGCGCTTGGGGCGTCGTCTGTACGAAGTTCCGGTCGGTTTCAAATGGTTCGCCGACGGCCTGTTCGATGGCTCACTCGGCTTCGGTGGCGAAGAGAGCGCGGGCGCATCGTTCCTGCGCAAGGACGGTGGCGTGTGGAGCACCGACAAGGACGGTCTGATCCCTGCGTTGCTCGCCGCTGAAATGACCGCACGCACCGGTCGCGATCCGAGCCAGGCCTACAAGGCATTGACCGATGAGCTGGGCGAGCCGTTCTCGGTACGTGTCGACGCCAAGGCCAATCCGGAGCAGAAAGCGTTGCTGAGCAAGTTGTCGCCTGCACAGGTCACTTCGACCGAACTGGCTGGCGAGAAGATCCAGAGCATTCTCAGCCATGCACCGGGCAACGATCAGGCGATTGGCGGTCTGAAAGTGATGACGGAAAACGGCTGGTTCGCCGCGCGTCCGTCGGGCACTGAAGACATCTACAAGATCTACGCCGAAAGCTTCATCGGTGACGACCACCTCAAGCAACTGGTCGTCGAAGCGCAGGCGCTGGTGGATGGCGCAATCGCCTGCTGATGATGTTGGCGAGCGCATGAAAAAAGGGGCAACCGTGATGGTTGCCCCTTTTTTTGTCTGCCATTCAAGCCATCAGGCCAGATCCACCAAGACGATTTCGCTGTCCTCAAGGGCCGTAACGCTCAGCACTCGCTCCTGCGCTACCGCCACGCCGTCTCGAGCTTGTGCGCGCAGGCCGTTGACTTCAATCAGGCCAGTGGCCGGCACCAGATAGGCGCGACGGCCTTCATCCAGATGATATTCGGCAGTTTCGCCCGCCTTGAGGTTGGCTGCGACCAATCGCGCATCAGCGCGAATCCGCAGGCTCTGGTCGTCGCCGTCCTTGCCGCTGGCCAAGGTGACAAAACCTTCGCGCTGGCCTTTCGGGAACGGTTTGGCCCCCCAGGAGGGCGGTGCGCCGGTTTCCGTTGGCAGGATCCAGATCTGGAAGATCTTGGTGTCCTTGGCTTCCAGGTTGTATTCGCTGTGAGCAATGCCGGTACCCGCGCTCATCACCTGCACGTCGCCAGCTTCGGTGCGGCCCTTGTTGCCCAGGTTGTCCTGGTGAGTGATCGCACCTTCACGGACATACGTGATGATTTCCATGTCGCGATGCGGATGCTGGGGAAAGCCAGTGCCGGCTGCGATCACGTCATCGTTCCACACCCGCAGGTTGCCCCAGCTCATGCGCTGCGGGTCGTAGTACTCGGCGAACGAAAAGTGGTGATGGGCATCCAGCCAGCCGTGATGGGCGCCGCCCAGCGAGCTGAAGGGTCTGAGTTCAAGCATGATCGTCTCCTCAAAAGGTTCGACGCGAGGTGTGAAGGGCGCACCCGACGCGAGACCGGTGGTTTATGACGGCCATCATCTATCAGTCAATAATCGATAAAAAGCGTAAAAAGTGCGGCGTTATAATCGAAGTACTCGATAGGAAATTAGCTGTGAAGCATCTCATCCAACCTTCAGTTCATCGCCTAAACCAATGACCTGAAAGCATTTCGCTAGAACTGAGCGGCAAATACAGACACCATAGCCGCAACAGCCTCACACACTGGAGCCCGTCAGCGTGGCGCAACACACCCCCGATCTTCCTCCCGAACTTCGCCCCTTGGCCGAGATGCCATGGTTCAAACGCCTGGCTGCACGCTTCTTCGGCCACGGTTTGACCCGACTGCGCGCGCAGCACCGTGCGTCGTGGTTGCACGGTCAGGCCGATGGTTTCCGCAGTGGCCACACCGCTGGCGTCGAATATGGCTTTAAGCAAGGCAAGCTTGAGGGGCTGGAAGAGGGCCGGCAGGTGCTGCTGATCCGTGACAGCCGCAACACCGAGCATCGCCCGCCCAGCGTCGACAATCATCTGTTCGATGATTGGCGCCTGCCGTTGACGGCCGAGTTGAAAAAACGCATGAAGGCCGATGTTGCCCGTTTGTTGCCTGAGCATGCTCAGCCAAGTACCGCACAATGGAAGATGATTTTCAGCGAAACCCCGTCAACCTCGGTGGTTGCCGGCGCGGGCGCGGGTAAGTCCACCACGCTGGTTCTGCGTATTCTGTTGCTCAACCACTATCTGGGTTTTGAGCTGGATTCGATGACCGTAGTGACCTTCACCCGCGAGTCGCGCAAGGATTTCATCAACAAACTGATCGAGCTGTTCGCGCTCTGGGGGCAGGCGCTGAACCTGCGCCAGGCACGCGAACTGGTGCGCACCTTCCACTCGCGCATCCTGCCGATGGTGCGCAGCTTGCCGGGTTTCGAGCGCTTGCAGGCCTTTGAAAACCTCAGTCATCGAGTTCAGGGTGCTGAGGAGGAGGTCGACAGTAATCCGTTCGACCTGCGCATCAACGATGCGCAACGTCAGCAACTCAACGCCTGCTATCACCGCTTGTTCAACGAGGACGAGCGTTTTCGACATTTGATTCAGCCACTGTCCCGCGCCGGTTTGCAGCTCAAGGAGCTGGAGCGTGATCACCCGGATGTGCAGAAGCGCGTCGCGGTAACGGAGCTGGCATCGCGGCGCGACGAAGAGCTGTGCGACGCCATCGAAGATCTGTGGTTCCGTGCGGGTGCCTGGCCGATCAAGGGCATTGAGCCGAATCGGCAGAGTTTCGATATCAACGGCGCGAAATTTCATTGTCATGGTTATATTCCGAGCCTGGATGCGTGGGTGGTGCTCGGTTTCGATCCGCGGGAAAACCCGCAGGTCAGTCGGCCAAACGCCAAGCTCAGCGTGCGCGCAGAGTGGGCAGTCAAGCGCACCCTGTTTCAAGCTTTCTGTCGTAAGCCTTTGATTTGGCTTGATAGTTATGAGTCATCAAAACGTGTTCTGGCTACTTTGGCAGGCGATGCCAGTGCCGGGCCGGGCTTCGATTACAAGGTCAAAGGTGAACTGGCTTCCGCGCCATTGCTCGACTGTTTTGTGGCGGCGGCAGGCTTCATCGAGAACCTCGGCCTGGATGTGCCTGACGCCGTCGGTCGCATGAGTTTTGCCAAGGACGACCCGGATCGTTTCTTCTTTGAGGCCTTGAGTCTGTTCTGGCGCGCCTTTGAAGATCATTTGCTCGATCAGAAACCGCCGATCATGACCTACAACCGCATGTTCGCGCTGTTCAGCGAGCACTCACCGGAGAACCTCAAGCTGTTGAGCGACGAGTTACTCAGGCCGTTGTCGCACTTGATGATCGACGAATTTCAGGACGTTTCGCCACAGATCGTCTCGTGGATTCGCGCAAGTCTGACGGAAATCCGCAGTCGTGGCCCGGCCATGCACGTCGGGCGGGGCGCGCAGCGTTCGTCGTTGCTGTGCGTCGGTGATGACTGGCAGTCGATTTACGGTTGGCGCGGCAGTTCGCCGAGTTATTTCATGGCGTTCGACAAGGAGTTCCCGTCGCCGAGCACTACGCGGGTAATGCTCAGTGATAACTACCGCAGTCACCAGCACATCATTGATGCCGCTGAACATATCGTTCGCGCGGCGCCGGCGATTCCGGGCAAAAAAGCCAAGGCCAGCGGCGCACCCAAGCCGTTGCAACCGGTCAACGTGCTGGAACGCGACGATCAGGCCTTGGGCCAGCGCCTTGCCGAACATTATCGTCAAGGTCATTCGATCTTGATGCTTTATCGAAAAAGCAGCGATAAGTTATTGATTGAAGAGCATATTCAGTCTGTAGTTAATGTTGATTCGAGCTTGCCGTACGAAGCGCGACGCCTGAAGCAACTGACCTACCACAGCGCCAAAGGCTTGCAGGCTGACGCGGTGTTTCTGCTCGGCGATTGCCAGCATCTGACCAGTTCGCCCTACAAGAATCAGGTCTATCGCATGGCGGGCCTGGGCAAGTCGGGCGACAGCGAGCCCTACGACACGGCGCAAAAAGACGAAATCCTGCGCCTGGCGTATGTCGGCATCACGCGGGCGGTCAGCCATTGCTACTGGTATGTCGAACCGCAGGAAGCGCAAGCGGTGAACATGCCCCGGGCGTCCGACCGGGTGGCCAAGGGCAAGCCGTTCTTCATTGATCACCGCACCGCGAAGCAAACCGCGTGAGCACAAAAAAGCCCGCATCGCTGCGGGCTTTTCGTTTTAAATCATAAGCTTACGCGTAACTCCTGAGAGACTCAGGAGGAACGAACGCTTCCAGTTCGTCCTCCACAGCCTCGATGATTCGCTCGACATCCGCTGCATTCATCACCGTCGCGCACGGGATCCCGGCGATAGCGATCATGGTTTCGCCGCTGGCACGATCGAACAGTCGGGCGATCATACTGCCCGGTGCGTCCATCGTTGCCTCGAAACCCATCGGATGGAAATGCCAGCGCATCAACTGGCATGCGTTGGGAAACGTGACTTTGCTTGACCCTTTATTCATATGTTGCCCGCCTTCTTCATCGAGCGCTTCCGTTTGCTCATGTTAGGTGGGAAGAGCCTTCATTGGCTCAACCGGTGACTGACATTAAAAGTAGCATCCGCATGTGAAATTCCTGTGAGATTTTTCAGTTCATTTTGCGATTGCTTCGCATTTTTTGATGTAAGTCACGGCCGACGCAATCATCGCCAAAACGCCATTACGGATTAGTCATTGAAGCCTGTGGCGAACTTGGGCAAGCTCGGGTTTTTTGCGCCGAGCCTTTTATGCACGCCGACGACGACGGCCCTGAACAGACCCAAGCCACGGCTGCAACGGTCATGCGCTATCACCTGAGCTGGAAACACCGCGACCTCGACAGCGTCATGGCGCTGTATCATCCGGACATTCAGTACAACGATTTCTTCCAGAACCGCGTGCTCGGCCTCAACGAGTTACGCGAGTACGTGCGCGTCAGCATGCCGCGAGAATCCGACGAACTGCTTGAGCATTGCGACCGTATTCGCGTCGACGGCAACACCGCTTTCATTCAATACGAAGTGACCTTGCGCGGCGGCGACGGCCTGGTGTCGTTTCGCTCCAGCGAGGCGCTCACGGTCAGAGACGGGCTGATCTGGCGCGTCAACGAATACGCTTCGCTGGTGCGCACGCAAACGGCGGGCAAGGCCTCGTCAAGTCAGCGCCCGGCAGTCAGTCGCCTGGGCTTGTCGCCGCGTCAGTTGAGTTTTATGGCCGAAGACCTGCAGCAGTATTTCGAAAAGCAACAGCCGTATCTTGATCCCGAACTCGATTTGCAGCGGGTGGCGAAGGAGTGCGGGTACAGCCGCAATCAGATTTCCTATCTGCTCAACCAGGTGCTTGGGCAAAGCTTCTATCGCTACGTCAATCAGGCGCGCCTGCAACATCTGCTGCGCTCGCTCGATAGCGCCGCGCCGCCGGTGCGCATCGATGAACTGGCTTTCGCTGCGGGTTTCAATTCGTTATCGGCGTTCTACAGCTGTTTCCGTCAGCACACCGGCCAGTCGCCGAAGGCTTACGCGAAACAAATTTCTTTGCGGGCACGCGCGCAAGACATCCACTGAGTACAGCCACTAGGATCGACGCCATCGAAGAATTTCAGTGGCGGAGTCTTGCATGCCGGCGTGGCGCACTATCAGTTTGTGGATGGACCAACTCGATGAGCCGCTGACCGCGCGGCCCGAGCTTGAGCGAGATCTGGACGTCGACGTGGCGATCATCGGCGCCGGTTACACCGGGCTGTGGACCGCGTACTACCTGAAGAAGCTTGCGCCGGGGCTCGACATCGCGATTGTCGAAGCACAGACCGCCGGTTTCGGCGCTTCCGGTCGCAATGGCGGCTGGTTGATGGGCAACCTGCTTGGCGAGGATCGTCTGCTGGCCGGGTTGTCGCCAGAGCAGCGCCGCGCGTCGTTCGATCTCCTACACAGCATTCCCGATGAAGTCGAGATCGTCCTCGAGCGCGAAGGTATCAACTGCGATTACCGCAAGGGCGGCGTGCTGTACTGCGCCGCGCGTTATCCGGAACAAGAAGCCTCTCTGCGCGAGTACTTGGGCAAACTGCACGCTCAAGGCCTGACCGATGACGATTATCGTTGGCTCAGCCCCGAGCAACTGGCGCAGCAGATCCGCGTCGCCAAGCCTTATGGCGGGATTTACGCGCCGCACGTGGCGACCATCCACCCGGCGAAACTGGTGCGCGGCCTGGCGCGCACCGTGCAGAACATGGGCGTGAAGATCTACGAAAACAGTCCGGTCACTCACTGGCAGTCTGGCAGCTTGCGCACCGCCAAGGCCAGTGTGCGCAGCCGCTGGATCGTGCCGGCCGTCGAAGGGTATTCAGTGACCTTGCCACCGCTGGGCCGCTATCAGCTACCGGTGCAAAGCCTGATTGTCGCCACCGAGCCATTGTCTGCCGCGACTTGGGACGAAATTGGCCTCAACCGTGGTCAGGCGTTCAGCGAATTCAGTCGTCAGGTCACTTACGGCCAGCGCAGTGCCGACAATCGGCTGATCTTCGGCGCCCGTGGCGGTTACCAGTTCGCTGGCAAGCTGCGCCATAACTTTGATCTGACTCGTGATGAAGTCGAGTTGCGCCGTTATCTGTTCGGCGAACTGTTCCCGCAGCTGAAAAACGTGCAGATCACCCACGCCTGGGGCGGCAACCTCGGGATGTCCCGGCACTTCAAACCGCACATGCTTTGCGATCGTGCCAACGGCATCGCGTTGTCCGGCGGATATGGCGGGGAGGGCGTCGGCGCGAGCAATCTCGGCGGCCGCACCCTGGCGGACTTGATTCTTGAGCGCGACACCGAACTGGTTCGCCAGCCGTGGGTGCTGCCGGACGGCGGCATTCATGCGCTGCGCGCGTGGGAGCCGGAGCCATGCCGCTGGTTGGGCTACAACGCGATCATCAAAAGTTTCGTCCACGAAGACCAGACCCTGGCCAACCCGGCGACCGCGCCATGGCGGCGCAAACTCGCCAGCCAGGTGGCGGGTTTCATGGAAGGCTTCATGCATTGAACGTCGATTTACTTCAAGAAAGCCCAAAAGACAGGTCAGACCATGAGCATTACCCAGTTTAAAAACACCGCAACCCTGCAACTGGATGAGTCCAATCCGGTGGCCGTGCCCCTCGGCGAACCGGTGGCGATTGCTTCGACCACCAGCGTCGAGCGCGATGACGACGTCGAAACCGGCGTCTGGGAATGCACGCCCGGGCGCTGGCGTCGGCAGATCACCGCGCAGGAGTTCTGCCATTTCATTTCCGGGCGCTGCACGTTCACCCCCGACGGTGGCGGCGAAACCCTGCACATACAAGGTGGCGACGCACTGATGTTGCCGGCCAACACGCTCGGGATCTGGGATATCCAGGAAACCGTGCGCAAGAGCTACGTGCTGATTTTCTGATTGTTTGATCCTTTGATTGCCTGCCAACAAAAAAGAAAACCCACACAGGAATCGATCCATGATCCGCAAGACCCTCGCTCTGGCACCGCTGATGCTCGCCGTTTCCCTTGCTCAGGCAGCGGAAACGGTCAAGGTTTACAACTGGTCCGACTACATCGCGCCGGACACCACCAAGAACTTCGAGAAAGAGACGGGCGTTGGGGTCACCTATGACGTCTACGACAGCAACGAAACCCTCGACGGCAAGTTGATGACCGGCAAATCCGGTTACGACGTGGTGTTTCCGTCCAACCACTTCATGGCCCGGCAGATTCAGGGCGGGGCGCTGAAGAAACTCGACAAGAGTCAGCTGCCGAACTGGAAGAACCTCAATCCGGTGCTGCTCAAAGCGCTACAAACCAACGACCCAGGCAACGAACACGGCTTCCCCTATTTGTGGGGCAGCACCGGCATCGGCTACAACATCGCCAAGGTCAAAGCCGTGCTGGGTGACGATGCGCCCGTGGATTCCTGGGACCTGATCTTCAAGCCCGAGTACATGGAAAAACTGCAGAAGTGCGGTGTGGCGATCCTCGACAACGGCCCGGAATTACTGCCGGCGGCGCTGAACTACCTGGGCCTGCCGCACCACAGCAAAAATCCCGAAGACTATAAAAAAGCTGAAGCACTGCTGATGAAAGTGCGGCCGTACGTCAGCTACTTCCATTCCTCGAAATACACCAGCGACCTGGCCAATGGCGATATCTGCGTGGCGGTCGGTTTCTCTGGCGACATCCTGCAGGCCGAGAACCGCGCCAAGGAAGCCAAGAATGGTGTCGACATCGGCTACAACATTCCCAAGGAAGGCGCAGCCATCTGGTTCGACATGGTCGCCATGCCGGCCGATGCGCCGGACGAGAAGGCCGGTTACGCCTTCATGAACTACCTGCTGCGCCCGGATGTGATGGCCGGCATCAGCAACTACGTGCACTACGCCAATGGTAACGAGCAGGCCGACAGCCTGATCGACCCGGCGATCAAGAACGACACCAAGGTTTACCCGAGCCCGGAGATGATGGGCAAACTGTTTGCGCTGGAGGCGATGCCGTTGAACATTGACCGGATCCGCACGCGGGTGTGGAACAAGATCCGGACTGGTAGCTAATCACCCAGGCATACATAAATCCCTGTGGGAGCGAGCCTGCTCCGGGCGGCGTTCCGACGAAGGCGATCTGTCATTCAACATCAATGTTGTCTGACTCGACGCCTTCGTCGGAACGCCGCCCGGAACAGGCTCGCTCCCACAATGTCTTTCAGCGTTTAAAGGGTTGATATCAATACAATGTCATTGCACTAATAAAGTGCAGCAAAGTGAGACGCGGCTAACAAAAAACAACTTACCCATATTTAATATTTAAATAGAAAATCGTCAGACAATTAGGCAAAAGCTCCGCAACTAAAACATTCTTTCGACCTCGCACGCTTTGTTTACGGCAGTTTCCGGAAACAGCTCGATTTGATCTCAAAAAAATCCTTTACGGCAGATTTCAAATTGTGTCAGGTTTCTTACGCCTTCATTGGGCGAGTGATAGGACGATCTCGCCAGAGAGAGTCCTATCGGACAAAAACTGTTCCATTGCTAAACAAGGAAGTGTGTTTATGTCGAAAGTTAAAACGAATGCTATTGATACCGCCGAACAGGCTTTCCAGCTGTCAGCCTTCAGCTCGGCGTACAACCAGATCAATAGCTTCAGCCATCAGTACGACCGCGGTGGCAACCTCACGGTCAATGGCAAACCCTCCTTTTCCGTCGACCAGGCCGCAACCCAGTTGCTGCGCGACGGCGCTGCCTACCAGGACAAGGATGGCAGCGGCAAGATCGAACTCACCTATACGTTCCTGACCTCGGCATCGTCCAGCACGATGAACAAGCACGGGATCACTGGGTTCAGTCAGTTCAGTGCACAACAACAGGCCCAGGCCAAGCTCGCCATGCAATCCTGGGCTGACGTGGCCAACGTGACCTTCACCGAGAAAGCCTCGGGCGGTGACGGCCACATGACCTTCGGTAACTACAGCGGTGGTCAGGATGGCGCTGCAGCGTTCGCCTATCTGCCAGGCACCGGCGCCGGTTATGACGGCACCTCGTGGTACCTGATCAACAGTGGCTACACGCAGAACAAGAATCCGGATCTGAACAACTACGGTCGTCAGACCCTGACTCACGAAATCGGCCACAGCCTGGGCCTCGCTCACCCTGGTGACTACAACGCCGGGAATGGCAATCCGACCTACAACGACGCGTCCTACGGCCAAGACACTCGCGGCTATAGCGTCATGAGCTACTGGAGCGAAAGCAACACCAATCAGAACTTCAGCAAGGGCGGTGTCGAAGCGTATTCGTCCGGCCCGCTGATGGACGATATCGCTGCTATCCAGAAGCTTTACGGTGCCAACACCACCACCCGTACCGGTGACACCACCTACGGCTTCAACTCCAACACTGGCCGTGATTTCCTCAGCGCTTCGTCGTCGAGTGACAAAGTGGTGTTCTCAGTGTGGGACGCGGGCGGCAAGGATACTCTGGACTTCTCGGGCTTCACCCAGAACCAGAAGATCAACCTCAATGACGCCTCGTTCTCCGACGTTGGCGGCATGGTGGGCAACGTATCCATCGCCAAAGGCGCGATCATCGAGAACGCTATCGGCGGTTCCGGCAACGATCTGCTGATCGGCAACAGTGTGGCCAACGAACTCAAGGGCGGTGCCGGCAACGACATCCTCTGGGGTGGCGGTGGTGCCGACAAACTGTGGGGTGGCGCCGGTTCCGACACCTTTGTGTTCGCGGCCAGCTCGGACTCCAAGCCAGGTGCAATCGATCAGATCCTCGATTTCGTCAGCGGTCTCGACAAAATCGATCTGACCGGTATCACCAACGGTGCCGGCCTGCACTTCGTCAGTAGCTTCACCGGTTCTGCCGGTGACGCCATCCTGACTTCGTCGGGCGGCAACAGCCTGCTGTCGGTGGACTTCTCCGGGCACGGCGTGGCGGACTTCCAGGTCAGCACCGTTGGCCAGGCAGTCACCAGCGACATCGTGGCGTGATGTAGAAGTGGAAAGCGGCGTGTGATACGCCGCTTTCTCCACTTGCATCGTGTTGCTCGGTAAGCAAGGCTACACGCCGGAGCGAATATTCCTATGATCTGTAAAGCTTTTACCTACAAGGCAATGGCGTGGCTCTCGGCGGCGCTGATCATGATTTCAGGAGAAACCAGCATGGCAAGCAGCCTCAGACTTGAAGAACCTTCAGTATTTGCCGGGCAGTGGCAAGCGACGTTGTCCACCCGAGGTGAGGACCCACAAGCGCAAAAGCAGCAGGACAAACCTTCCAATACCTGCGCCCTGGTATTGAATGTAAACAAGACCTTGGGAGAGGGCGCCGATTGCCTCGGTGCATGGCTTGAGCAAACATCGATCGGCTGGTTTCCCGACCCTGACGGCCTGTCCATCACCGGCAAGGAAGGCTCAAGAATCCAGTTCTTCAGCCGACAACGTGACGGGCTTTATCTGACCACTTTGAAGTCGGGCCTGGTGATTACACTTGAGCGCGCAGCGCAATAGTAATGATGATCCAGTTTTCGACAAGGTTTTAATATAAAGCGCCACAAGCTGGTTATAAGAAACGCCGAACGACAACTGCACCGCTGTTATTTGCGCAAGTTGTTATGAAAGTGTAAACGGGTACTTGCAAGTCATCTTTCGCAGGTAAGCGGAACATTAATTGAAGCCCCGCCCAAGTGTGGCGGGCCCAATCATTTCAGGAAAAATCGATGAAGATGGCGAAGGCCCCAGCCACCGCTCCCTTATTCAAGGCATTGGGTGACTACAAAAGTATCCTGATCAGCGTCGGCTGTTTTACCGCACTGATTAACGTGCTGATGCTGGTGCCCTCCATCTATATGCTCCAGGTCTATGACCGGGTGCTGTCGTCGCAGAACGAAACGACCCTGGCGATGTTGTCGCTGATGGTGGTCGGTTTCTTCGCCTTTATAGGCCTGCTGGAAGTGGTGCGCAGCTTTATCGTGATTCGCATCGGCAGCCAGTTGGAGCGCCGCTTCAACCTGCGCGTCTACCAGGCGGCGTTCGAGCGCAACCTGTTCAAGGGCGAGGGCAACGCCGGGCAATCACTGGGCGACCTGACGCACATTCGTCAATTCGTTACCGGGCCGGCGCTGTTCGCGTTTTTCGATGCGCCATGGTTCCCGGTCTACCTGTTTGTGATTTACCTGTTCAACGTCTGGCTCGGTGTGCTCGCCACAGCAGGCGCACTGCTGCTGATCGGCCTGGCCTGCCTCAACGAATACATGACCAAAAAGCCGCTGGGCGAAGCGGCCGGTTATTCGCAGAAGTCCAGCCAGTTGGCCACCAGCCATTTGCACAATGCCGAAACCATTCAGGCGATGGGCATGCTCGGTTCCCTGCGCAAGCGCTGGTTCCAGGTGCATTCGCGTTTCCTCGGCCTGCAAAACCAGGCCAGTGACACCGGTGCGGTGATCAGCTCGTTGAGCAAAACCCTGCGCCTGTGCCTGCAATCGTTGGTGTTGGGCTTGGGTGCTTTGCTGGTGATCAAGGGTGATATGACCGCCGGGATGATGATCGCCGGTTCGATCCTGATGGGCCGCGTGCTCAGTCCGATCGACCAGTTGATTGCGGTGTGGAAACAGTGGAGCGGGGCGAAGCTGGCTTACCGCCGTCTCGACGCATTGCTGCAAGCGTTCCCGCCGAGTGACGACGCTATGGCGCTGCCGGCGCCGAAAGGCCAGATCACTTTCGAACAGGTCAGCGCCGGTCCACCGGGGCAACGTGCGGCGACCCTGCAGATGGTCAACTTCAATCTGAATGCCGGCGAAGTGCTCGGCGTGCTCGGGGCTTCCGGTTCCGGCAAGTCGACCCTCGCTCGGGTGCTGGTCGGTGTCTGGCCGACCCTCGGCGGCACTGTGCGCCTCGATGGCGCGGACATTCATCGCTGGAACCGCGATGACCTTGGCCCGTACATCGGCTACCTGCCGCAAGACATCGAACTGTTCAGTGGCAGCATCGCTGAGAACATCGCCCGTTTCAGCGAGGCCGATCCGCAGAAAGTCGTGGCGGCGGCGCAACAGGCCGGCGTGCACGAAATGATCCTGCGTCTGCCGCAAGGCTACGACACGCAACTGGGCGAGGACGGCAGTGGTTTGTCCGGCGGCCAGAAGCAGCGTGTGGCACTGGCGCGTTCGATGTACGGCACGCCGAGTCTAGTGGTGCTGGATGAGCCGAATTCCAACCTCGACACCGTCGGTGAAGCGGCATTGGCCAGCGCCATCGCCGCGCTCAAAGCCCAAGGCACCACGGTGGTGCTGGTCACACATCGCTCTTCGGTGCTGGCCCAGGCCGACAAGCTGCTGGTGCTCAATGACGGGCGTCTGCAAGCCTTCGGCCCGAGTCAGGACGTGCTCAAGGCACTTTCCGGCCAGCAAGAACAACAACGGGAAAAAGCTGCACCGGCACCGGGCGGGCTCAGCATGAGCCGACAGTATCAGCCCTCGACAAGGAATTCGGGTGTATGAGCAGCGCAAGCATGAACACTGAAAACGAAGCGAGCATGGAACACGCCTACATCACCGAACGCCCGGAGCGCGATGCGAAGTTCTTCGCACGTATGGGCTGGATTCTGGCGATCGTTGGCGCCGGCAGTTTCTTCACCTGGGCGGCCCTGGCGCCGCTGGATCAAGGCATTCCGGTGCAAGGCACGGTCGTGGTCTCGGGCAAGCGCAAAGCCGTGCAGTCGATGAGCAGCGGCGTAGTCAGCCGGATTCTGGTGCGCGAAGGCGAAATCGTGAAGCAGGGCCAGCCGCTGTTCCGCCTCGATCAAACGCAAGTCGCCGCTGACGTGCAGTCGCTGCAAGCGCAATACCGCATGGCCTGGGCCAGTCTCGCGCGCTGGCAGGCTGAGCGTGACAACCTCAAGCAAGTGACCTTTCCGGCTGAGCTGAGCAATGATCCGGACCCGCGTCTGGCACTGGTACTGGAAGGTCAGCGGCAATTGTTCAGCAGCCGTCGCGAGGCCTACTACCGCGAGCAGGCCGGACTGCGCGCAAGCATCGAAGGCGCCACCGCGCAACTGGCCGGCATGCGCCGCGCCCGCACTGATCTCAATGCTCAGGCCGACTCGCTGCAACAACAGTTGAGCAATCTGCAGCCGCTCGCCGACAACGGCTACATCCCGCGCAACCGCTTGATGGAATACCAGCGGCAACTGTCGCAAGTGCAGCAGCAACTGGCGGAAAACACCGGTGAAAGCGGTCGCGTGGAGCAGGGCATCCTCGAGTCGCGGCTGAAACTGCAACAGCACGCCGAGGAATACCAGAAGGAAGTCCGCACGCAACTGGCCGACGCGCAGTTGAAAAGCGTGACTCTGTCGGAGCAACTGACTTCCGCCGGTTTCGACCTGCAACACAGCGAAATCATCGCCACTGCCGATGGCGTGGCGGTCAATCTCGGCGTGCACACCGAAGGCGCGGTGGTGCGTCAGGGTGAAACGTTGCTGGAGATCGTCCCGCAAGGCACCACGCTGGAAGTGGAAGGGCACTTGCCGATCAACCTGATCGACAAGGTCGGCGCGCATTTGCCGGTGGACATCCTGTTTACCGCGTTCAACCAGAGCAAAACCCCGCGTGTACCGGGCGAAGTCAGCCTGATTTCCGCCGACCAGATGGTCGATGAGAAAACCGGCGTGCCGTACTACGTGTTGCGCAGCAGTGTCAGCGATCAGGCCATGGAAAAACTCAACGGTCTGGTGATCAAGCCCGGCATGCCGGCAGAAATGTTCGTGCGTACGGGTGAGCGTTCACTGCTCAACTATCTGTTCAAACCGCTGCTTGACCGGGCCGGCTCTGCGCTGACCGAAGAATAAGGATGTGCGGCTGTATGAATAAGCTTTCCACGCTCGCAGCAGCATTCTTGCTGCTCGCGAGTCACTCGGCAGTGGCGGCCATGGGGCCGTTCGAGATCTACGAACAGGCGTTGCGCAATGACCCGGTGTTCCTCGGCGCGATAAAGGAGCGCGATGCCGGCCTGGAAAACCGCGCCATAGGCCGCGCCGGCCTGTTGCCGCGCATCGGTTACACCTACAACAAGGGTCGCAACTCGTCGAAAGCTACGTCTCTCGATGAGCGCGCGCGTAACCGTACCGACGATCGTAACTACAGCAGTTACGGCTCGGCGCTGACCCTGCAACAACCGCTACTCGACTACGAGGCTTATGCCGCGTATCGCAAAGGTGTCGCGCAATCGTTGTTTGCCGACGAGAACTTTCGCGGCAAGAGCCAGGAGTTGCTGGTTCGCGTGCTGGACAACTACACCAAGGCACTGTTCGCGCAGGATCAGATCGACATCGCGCAGGCGAAGAAGAAGGCGTACGAGCAGCAGTTCCAGCAGAACGAACACATGTTCAAGCAGGGCGAGGGCACGCGTACCGATATTCTTGAGGCTGAGTCGCGTTATGAACTGGCGACTGCCGAGGAGATCGAGGCGCGCAACGAACAGGACGCCGCACTACGGGAACTGGGTGCACTGGTCGGCACGCCGGCGGTGGACATCGGGGATCTGGCGCCGCTCGATCAGAACTTCCAGACCTTCGCGCTGATGCCGGCCAATTACGACACCTGGCATGAAATGGCGGTGAGCAATAACCCGAATCTGGCCTCGCAGCGTCAGGCCGTGGAAGTTGCGCGTTATGAAGTGGAACGCAATCGCGCCGGGCATTTGCCGAAAGTCAGCGCCTATGCCTCGATGCGCCAGAACGAATCGGAAAGCGGCAACACCTACAACCAGCGCTACGAAACCAACACCATCGGTTTTGAAGTCAGCGTGCCGTTGTATGCCGGTGGCGGGGTGTCGGCGTCGACGCGTCAGGCCAGCCGCACTATGGAGCAGGCGGAGTACGAGCTGGACGGCAAGACGCGTGAGACGTTGATTGAACTGCGGCGGCAGTTCAGCGCTTGTTTGTCCGGGGTGAGCAAATTGCGCGCTTATCAGAAGGCATTGAGCTCGGCGGAAGCGCTGGTGGTGTCCACTAAGCAAAGCATCCTCGGTGGTGAGCGGACCAACCTCGACGCGTTGAACGCCGAGCAGCAACTGTTCACCACACGCCGCGATCTGGCGCAGGCGCGGTACGACTATTTGATGGCCTGGACCAAGTTGCATTATTACGCCGGGACCTTGAACGAGCAGGATCTGGCGCGGGTGGATGAGGCATTTGTGGTCGCTCAACAGCCCTCACCCTAACCCTCTCCCAGAGGGAGAGGGGACTGATCCGGGGATATTGCAGAAGTACGCCGACCTGAACGAGCGGCACCGAATCCAACATCGAGCCGGTTTTTCAGCTTGATGCATGACGCAAGACACCGCGGTCAGCTCCCTCTCCTAGGGGAGAGGGCTGGGGTGAGGGGATAAGCGACGCGGTTTTTCAGGTCGATGAATGCCGCAAGACACCGCCGTCAGCTCCCTCTCCGGAGGGAGAGGGCTGGGGTGAGAGGATAAGCGACGCGGTTTTTCAGCTCGATGAATGCCGTAAGACACCTCGGTCAGCTCCCTCTCCTGGGGGAGAGGGCTGGGGTGAGGGGATGAGCGACGCGATTTTTCAGGTCGATGTAAGACGCAAAACACCTAGGTCAGCTCCCTCTCCTGGGGGAGAGGGTTGGGGTGAGGGGAACAGGCAACACCGCAAAAGAACCTGCATAAAACAATAAAAGTGAGTGGTGAACATGGACGTACGCATCAAGCCAATTTCGGTCGGTACCCTGCTGCTTGTGATTTCCGCAACCCAGGCTCAGGCGCAATATCTCGAAACCGGCCAACCCGGCGATCCCGGCAGTTGGCGCAGCGCCGAATTCCTCCGCGACTGGGGCCTTAGCCGGATGCAGGCTGAGCAAGCCTACGCCGCCGGCATCACCGGTAAAGGCGTGAAAATCGGCGCCCTCGACTCCGGTTTCGATGCCGCCCACCCGGAATTTGCCAGCGACCGCTATCACCCGGTAATGGCCAGCGGCAGCTACATTGACGGTTCACTGTTCAACGTCAATGGCACCCTCAACCCCAACAACGACTCCCACGGCACGCATGTCGTTGGCACCATGGGCGCCTCACGCGACGGTACCGGCATGCACGGCGTGGCGTACAACGCGCAGATCTACGTCGGCAACACCAACAAAAACGACAGCTTCCTCTTCGGCCCCAACCCCGATCCGCGCTATTTCAAAGCGGTATACGACGCCCTCGCCGATGCCGGCGTGCGCGCGATCAACAACAGTTGGGGCAGCCAGCCGCCGGATGTCAGCTACCGGACACTGGCCGATCTGCACGCCGCGTACGCTCAGCACTGGAATAAAGGCACCTGGCTCGACGCGGCAGCGGATGTTTCCCGGCGCGGCGTGATCAACGTATTCAGCGCCGGCAACAGCGGCTATCCGAACGCCAGCGTGCGTTCCGCGCTGCCGTACTTTCAGCCGGATCTGGAAGGCCACTGGCTGGCCGTGTCGGGCCTCGATCAAAGCAATCAGCAAAAGTACAACCAGTGCGGCCTCGCCAAATACTGGTGCATCACCACGCCGGGGGCGAAGATCGACAGCACCATTCCCGGGGGTGATTACGCGATCAAGTCCGGCACCTCGATGTCGGCGCCGCATGCGACCGGGGCACTGGCGCTGGTGATGGAACGCTACCCGTACATGACCAATCAGCAGGCGCTCGAAGTGCTGCTGACTACCGCGACGCAACTGGATGGCTCTGTCACCGCTGCGCCGACCGAGCGGGTCGGCTGGGGCGTGGCCAACCTGAACCGGGCGATGCGCGGGCCAGGGCAATTGCTCGGTGCGTTTGATGCCAACTTGGGGGCAGGGCAGCGCGATGTCTGGAGCAATGACATCTCCGACAAGGCGCTGATTCAGCGGCAGGCGGAAGACCTCGCCGAGCACAGCGCCTGGCAGCAAACCCTGCAAGTCAAGGGCTGGCAGAACGGCGTTGCTGCCGGTGCCAGTCAGCAGGATCAGATCGATTACGCGGTCGGCACTGCCCGTGATGCGGCAGCAGCGAGCAGGATTTATCAAGGCAGCCTGATCAAGTCCGGCGGCGGCCAGTTGATCCTCACCGGCGACAACACCTATCGCGGTGCGACCACGGTCAATGGCGGCTTGCTCACGGTCAACGGCTCGCTGACGTCTGCCGTGACGGTGAATGACAGCGGCAGCCTCGGCGGTTCCGGCCGCATCGCCGCGTTGACCGCCAATAGCGGCGGCCGCGTGGCGCCGGGCAACTCCATCGGCACCTTGAATGTCGCTGGCGATGTGAACTTCGCGCCGGGCTCGACCTACGCCGTTGAACTGTCGCCAACCAGCAGCGACCGCATCGTTGCCGGCGGCACCGCCACTATCAGCGGCGCCACGGTCAGCCTGTCGCTGGAAAACAGCCCGACGCTGCTCAGCACCACCGAGGTGCAAAGCCTGCTCGGTCGCCAGTACGACATCCTGCAAGCGGCCGGCGGCATTCAGGGCCAATTCGGTGCCGTGCTGCCGAATTACCTGTTTATCGGCGGCAGCCTCGACTACGCCGCCAATGGCATTCAACTCGATATCGAACGTAACGCGACCACCTTCGCCAGTGTCGGGCAAACGCCGAATCAGCGCTCGGTGGCGGCTGCCGTCGAAGGCTTGGGCGCGGGTAACTCGGTGTACGAAAGCCTGTTGCGTTCACCTGACGCGAGGTCGGCGCAACAGGCGTTTCAGCAGTTGAGCGGCGAGATCTACCCGGCGTTGAGTTCGATGCTGATCAACGACAGCCGCCAGTTGCGTGACGCAGTAGGCGAGCGTCTGCACGACACAACTGCTGCGCAAAGCAATGGCTGGGTCAAGGCGCTCGGCGCCTGGGGCACGACTGATTCGAGCCACGACACGGCGGGCTACAACACCTCGATTGGCGGGCTGCTGGCCGGTGTCGACGGCGCGCTGGACGAGCAAACGCGCATCGGTCTGCTCAGCGGTTACAGCGACAGTTCGCTGAGCATGGGTTCGGGCACGCATTCCTCGGCCAAGGTCGACAGCTATCACCTCGGCGCGTACGCCGGTCGTGAAATCGGCGCCTGGCGCTTGAGCACCGGCGCGGCCTACAGCTGGCATCGCGCCGATGTGAAACGCGACCTGCAATACGGCAACGTCAGTGCCAAACAAAAAGCCAAAGTCGATGCGGCGACCACGCAAGTGTTCGGCGAGGCGGCTTATCGCTTGCACCTGCAACCACTGGCGCTGGAGCCATTCGCCAACCTGGCTTACGTGCATCTGGACACTGAAGGTTTGACCGAGAAGGGCGACGCTGCGGCGTTGAAAAGCTCCGGCGATCAGCGTGACGCGGTGCTGAGCACCCTCGGTGTGCGAGCGATCAAGACGTTCAATCTTTCGCCCGCGCAATCACTCGACGTGAGTGGCCATCTCGGCTGGCAGCACAGCCTCAGCGACATCGATTCCGAGCAGCATCTGCGCTTCGCCAGCGGTGGCACGCCTTACGCGGTGGAGAGTTCCGCGTTGGTACGCGATGCCGCACTGGTCGGCGTGCAGGCCAGCCTCGCGCTGAGCCGCGATGTACGGGTCAACCTTGATTACAACGGACAACTGGCCAGTCGCGAAAAGCTGCATGGCGTTGGCCTGAGTCTTAACTGGCAGTTCTAACCCACGCTGATCGTTCCCACGCGGAGCGTGGGAACGATCAACAGCTGAAGAGACGGATTTTTCGCAACATCACTAAGGAAGGTCGCTGGATGAATAACAACAATACCCCCGCGCAAACGGGAGGCCGCTTTGCCCTGAAAACCCTCACGCTCGCCGTGCTCTGTGCCATCGGCACCGCCCACGCCGCACCCTACGTGGAGAGCGGTCGTACGGGCGATCCGTCGAGTTGGCGCAGTGCCGAGTTCCAGGCCGATTGGGGCCTGGGCGCGATCGGTGCCGATCACGCCTACGCCGCCGGCTATACCGGCAAAGGCGTGAAACTGGGGATCTTTGATCAGCCGGTGTATGCCGCGCACCCGGAGTTCTCCGGCAGCAATAAAGTCGTCACCCTGGTCACCAGCGGGATTCGCGAATACACCGACCCGTACATCCCGGTCAAAGCCGGCGATGCGTTCCGTTATGACGGTTCGCCCTCGGTCGGTTCCGACGGCAAACTCGGCGCCCACGGCACCCACGTCGGCGGTATCGCCGCCGGCAGTCGCGACGGCGGGCCGATGCACGGCGTGGCATTCGGTGCGCAGATCATCAGCGCCGACAACGGCGACCCGGGCCCGGAAGACGGCATCGTTCGCGGTAACGACGGCGCGGTGTACAAGGCCGGTTGGGACGCACTGATCGCCAGCGGCGCGCGGATCATCAACAACAGCTGGGGCATCGGCATCACTGACCGTTTCGACCTCGGCGGCCGCGATCCGGCGTACCCGCACTTCACCGTCAATGACGCGCAAGTGCAGTTCAACGAAATCCGCACGCTGCTCGGCACCAAGCCCGGCGGCGCCTACGACGGTGCGATTGCCGCCGCGCGCAGTGGCATCGTGACGATCTTCGCCGCCGGCAACGACTACAACCTCAACAACCCGGACGCCATCGCCGGCCTCGGCTATTTTGTCCCGGACATCGCGCCGAACTGGATCACCGTCGCCGCGCTGCAGAAGAACCCGGACCTGGCCAGCGCCAATCCGTACATCATGAGTACGTTCTCTTCGCGTTGCGGCTATACCGCGAGTTTCTGCGTCTCGGCGCCGGGTACGAAGATTTTCAGCTCGATCATCGAAGGCACCAACGCCGACAACCTGACCACCGGTTACAAAAACTACAACGGCACCTCGATGGCCGCGCCGCATGTCGCCGGTTCCATGGCGGTGCTGATGGAGCGCTTCCCGTACATGAGCGGTGATCAGGTCGCCACGGTCTTGCGCACTACGGCCACCGACCTCGGCGCACCGGGCATCGACGCCTTGTACGGCTGGGGCATGATCAACCTGCGCAAAGGCATTGACGGCCCGTCGATGTTCGTCACGGAGCAGGACATCCCGGCCGAATTCCGCATCGACGGCGCTTACGGCTCCGGCCAGTTTGTCGCGGATCTGCCGGGCATCGGCGCAATCATCGATCAAGGCAAACCGACCGAGCGTGTGTGCACCGACATCACCTGCGGCCTCGACACCTGGCGCAACGACATTTCCGGTCACGGCGGTTTGACCAAGCAAGGTATCGGCACGCTGGTGCTGACCGGCAACAACACTTACAGCGGCCCGACCCTGGTCAATCAGGGGCGCCTGGCCATCAACGGTTCGCTGCAATCGGCGGTGACGGTGAATGACGGCGGTATCCTCGGCGGCAATGGCCACATCGGCGCGCTGTCGGTGAACAGCGGCGGTACGGTGGCTCCGGGTAACTCCATCGGCACGATGAACGTGGCCGGGGATGTGACCTTCGAGCCGGGTTCGACCTACGCCGTAGAGCTATCGCCGACCAGCAGCGATCAGATCATCGCTACCGGCAAAGCCGTGATTGAAGGCGCCACAGTGAGCATGTCGCTGGAAAACAGCCCGACGCTGCTGAGCACCAATGAAGTGCAAAGCCTGCTCGGCACGCGCTACAACATCCTGCAAGCGGCGGGCGGTATTGAAGGCCGCTTCGGTCAGGTGTTGCCGGATTACGCCTTTCTCGGCGGCACGCTGGCGTACTCGGCCGATGGCATCCAGTTGGCGGTCGGGCGTAACGACGCTTCGTTCGCCAGCGTCGGTTTGACGCCGAACCAGCGTGCGGTCGGTGCGGCGGCCGAGCGTCTGGGCGCTGGTAACGCGCTGTTTGAAACCCTGTTGCTGTCGCCGAATGCGGCGTCGGCGCAGCAAGCCTTCCAGCAGTTGTCCGGCGAGATCCATCCGGCCATTGGCACGATGCTGATCAACGACAGCCGTTACCTGCGTGAAGCCATTGGCGAACGTCTGCGCGAGCGTGATCTGTTCAACGCTGGCGCACCGACTGACGATCGCAGCAACGCCTGGGTCAAGGTCCTGGGTTCGTGGGGCAAGAGCGATGGCGGGCATGACAATGCCGACTCCAACAGCTCCATTGGCGGCCTGCTGGCCGGTGTCGATGGCTTGATCGCTGAAGATACCCGTCTGGGTTTCGTTACCGGTTATAGCGACAGCTCATTGAGCATGGGCAGCGGCACGCATTCGTCGGCGTCAGTCGACAGCTACCACTTGGGTGCGTACCTGGGCCATCAGATCGATGCGCTGCGTCTGACCGTCGGCGGCGCCTACAGCTGGCACCGTGTCGACGTCAAACGTGACCTGCAGTTCGGGGACGTGAGCGGAAAACAAAAGACCAAGCACGATGCTGCAACCACTCAAGTCTTCACCGAGGCCGCCTATGATCTGGGCCTGCAACCGATGAACCTGGAGCCGTTCGCCAATCTGTCCTATGTGCACCTGAACACCGAAAGCTTCACCGAAAAAGGTGACGCCGCCGCGCTGAAGGGCGGTGAGGACAACCGCGATGTGGTGCTGTCGACCCTCGGCGTGCGCGCCAAGCGCAGCTTCGCGCTGTCGGATCAGCATCAGCTGGAACTGGGCGCAAGCCTCGGCTGGCAGCACAACCTGAGCAGTGTCGACGCTGACAGCCATCTGGCCTTCGCCAACGGCAACAGCGCGTTCACCGTGCAGAGCGTGTCGATGGATCGCGACGCCGCAGTGGTCGGTGTGCGCGCAGGTCTGGCGCTCAATCGCGATGTGCGGGTGAACCTGGATTACAACGGCCTGATCGGTAACAACGAGAAAGACCACGGTGTGGGTCTGACCCTCGACTGGCAGTTCTAAGGCGTTCCGGCAGTTCTGCGGAGCTGCCGGTTTTTGAAGGAAGAGAGAGCACAACATGGGACTGTTCGATTATAAAAATGCCGATGGCAAAGCGTTGTACAGCGACGCCATCGCACTGACGCTGTATGCCTACACGCCGACCGGCAAGCCGTTGCCGGCCACTGCTTGGGCGCCGCTCACGGCAACCGCGCTGGGTTATCAGGGCAAGGTCGGGCCGCAAGGCACGTTCTTCGGCGAGAAGGACGGCTTCACCAGCGCCGAGGCCGAAGTGCTCGGCAAGTACGACGCGGCCGGCAAGTTGATCGGTATTGGCGTGGCGTTTCGCGGCACCGGTGGGCTGGGTTATAGCGACACCTTCGGCGACCTGAAAAACAACCTGCTGGCCGCTATCGGGCCGTCGGATTACGCGAGCAATTACGCTAAAAACGCCTTCGATAATCTGCTCAAGGCGGTCGCCGCATTCGCCATTGCCAACGGCATCGCCGCCAAGGATGTGCTGCTCAGCGGTCACAGCCTCGGCGGGCTCGGGGTCAACAGCGTCGCCGAATTGAGCGCGAGCAACTGGGGCGGCTTCTTCAAAGATGCCAACTACATCACCTTCGCCTCGCCGACTCAGAGCAGCACCGGCAATAACGTGCTGAACATCGGGTTCGAGAACGACCCGGTGTTCCGCGTGCTCGACGGCACCACGTTCAGCAGCGCCTCGATGGGCAAGCACGACAAGCCGCACGATTCGACCACCGACAACATCGTCAACTTCAACGACAACTACGCCTCCACCGCGCAGAACCTGGTGCCGTTCAGCATCATCAATCCGCTGAACTGGTCGGCCCACAGCTCGCTGGGTTATGCCGATGGCTTGAATCGGGTGATCGATTCGAAGTTCTACAACCTGACGCATAAAGACTCGACGATCATCGTCTCCAATCTGGAAGAAGCTTCTCGCGGCAAGACCTGGGTCGAAGATCTCGGCCGCAGTGGCGAGCCGCACACCGGCAGCACGTTCATCATCGGCACCCAGAGCAGCGACTGGCTCAAGGGCGGCGCGGGCAACGACTTCCTCGAAGGCCTGGGCGGTGATGACCGGTTCCGTGATGACGGCGGCTACAACATCCTGCTCGGTGGCCAGGGCCACAACACCTTCGAACTGCAGAAACCATTGCAGAACTTCAGCTTCGCCAACGACGGTGACGGCACGCTGTACGTGCGCGACGCCTACGGCGGCATCAGCATGACCCGCGACATCGGCGCGCTGGTGAGCAAGGAGTCGGGTTCGTGGTGGGGCAGCAAGGAAATCACCTGGGGCGTTACGGCCAAAGGTTTGACCAATGGCAACGAACTGACCCAGTACAACCATTCGCTCAGCGGCGATGGCTACGGCAATGCGCTGCACGCCACGGCTGACGGTGACTGGCTGTTCGGCCTCGGTGGCGACGACAAACTGATCAGCGACAAGGGCCATGTGACCTTCGTCGGTGGCGCCGGCAATGACGTGATGAGCGCAGTGGGTGGCAACAACACCTTCCTGTTCAGTGGCGCGTTCGGTTTTGATGCCATCAACGGTTATCAGGGCAGCGACAAACTGGTGTTCATGGGCGTCGAAGGCGCGGGGCAGGGCTACGACTACAAGCAGCACGCGGCGCAGGCCGGCAACGACACCGTGCTGAAGATTGGCGACTATGCCGTGACCCTGGTCGGGGTGGGAGTGGCTAACCTGTCGGACTCCAGTTTCATGTTCGCGTAGATCCAATGTGGGAGCGAGCTTGCTCGCGAATGCGTAGTGTCAGTTGAAGTATTGGTACCTGACACACCGCTTTCGCGAGCAAGCTCGCTCCCACAGTGAACAGCAACAAGTAGTACTGAAATGCTCCGGGGCGTCCCCGTGGGGCGCCCTGGCTGTGAGCTATCTCTAACAATTCCAACAAGAGAGAGGCAATAGCAATGGGTGTGTATGACTACAAGAACTTCGGCACAGCCGATTCCAAGGCGTTGTTCAACGATGCCATGGCGATCACGCTGTATTCCTATCACAACCTCGATAACGGCTTTGCCGCCGGTTATCAGCACAACGGTTTCGGCCTCGGCCTGCCCGCCACGCTGGTCACGGCGCTGCTCGGCGGCAGCGATTCGCAAGGGGTGATTCCCGGCATTCCGTGGAACCCCGACTCGGAAAAACTCGCCCTCGACGCGGTGAAAAAGGCCGGCTGGACGCCCATCACCGCCTCGCAACTGGGCTATGACGGCAAGACCGATGCGCGCGGAACCTTCTTCGGCGAGAAGGCCGGCTACACCACCGCGCAAGTGGAAATCCTCGGCAAGTACGACGCCCAGGGCCATCTCACCGAACTCGGTGTTGCCTTTCGCGGCACCAGCGGCCCGCGGGAAAACCTGATCCTCGACTCCATCGGCGACGTGATCAACGACCTGCTCGCCGCCTTCGGTCCCAAGGATTACGCGAAGAATTACGTCGGCGAAGCCTTCGGCAATCTGCTCAATGACGTGGTGGCGTTTGCCAAGGCCAACGGCCTCAGCGGCAAGGACGTTCTCGTCAGTGGTCACAGCCTCGGTGGCCTGGCGGTCAACAGCATGGCGGACCTGAGCGGGGGCAAGTGGGGCGGTTTCTTTGCCGATTCCAACTACATCGCCTACGCCTCGCCAACGCAAAGCAGCACCGACAAAGTGCTCAACGTCGGCTACGAAAACGACCCGGTGTTTCGCGCCCTCGACGGCTCGACCTTCACCGGTGCTTCGATCGGCGTGCACGATGCGCCCAAAGTCTCGGCCACCGACAACATCGTCAGCTTCAACGATCACTACGCCTCGACCGCGTGGAATCTGCTGCCGTACTCGATCCTCAACATTCCCACCTGGATCTCGCACTTGCCGACCGCGTATGGCGACGGCATGAACCGGGTGATCGACTCAAAATTCTACGATCTGACCAGCCGCGACTCGACGATCATCGTCGCCAACCTCTCGGACCCGGCGCGGGCCAACACCTGGGTACAGGACCTCAACCGCAACGCCGAAACCCACAAGGGCAGCACGTTCATCATTGGCAGTGACGCCAACGATCTGATCCAGGGCGGTAGCGGCAACGATTACCTGGAAGGCCGCGCCGGTAATGACACCTTCCGCGACAGCGGTGGCTACAACGTCATCCTCGGCGGGCAGGGCAACAACACCCTCGATCTGCAAAGTGCGGTGAAAAACTTCGACTTCGCCAATGACGGTGCCGGCAATTTGTACGTGCGCGACGCCAACGGCGGGATCAGCATCACCCGCGATATCGGCAGCATTGTCACCAAGGAACCGGGCTTTCTCTGGGGCCTGTTCAAGGACGACGTGATCCACAGCGTCACGGCCAGCGGCTTGAAGGTCGGCAACAACGTCACCGCGTACGAATCCAGCGTCAAAGGCACCAGCGGCGCCGATACGTTGAAGGCGCATGCCGGTGGCGACTGGTTGTTCGGGCTGGACGGCAACGATCACCTGATGGGGGGCCTCGGCAATGACGTGTTTGTCGGCGGCGCGGGTAATGACCTGATGGAATCGGGGGGCGGGGCGGATACGTTCCTGTTCAACGGTGCGTTCGGGCAGGACCGGGTAGTTGGTTTTACCTCCAACGACAAACTGGTGTTTCTCGGTGTGCAGGGTGTGTTGCCGGCGGAGGATTTCCGGGCTCATGCCGCGACTGTCGGGCAGGACACGGTGCTGACGTTTGGCAACGATTCGGTGACGTTGGTCGGGGTGTCGCTGAATAGCCTGAGTGCTGACGGTATTGTGATTGCCTGATGTTGATGGGGCGCCTTTAAGGCCCCCTTCGCGAGCAAGCTCACTCCCACAGGGAATTTGTAAACGACGCAAATCCCCTGTGGGAGCGAGCTTGCTCGCGAAGAACGATAACTCGGTTTCAAAAGTGACTCGATGGCCACGGCCTGACTCAAACCCCTGCGAAAACAGGAAATGCGGCCTAAAGCCAGCACGTGCACACACGTTCTATAGCTAGCCGCCATTGGGTACAGGAGATTCAAACGTGAAAGGTTTCAAGGGGTATGTCGGGTTCGTCGCACTGGCGCTGTGTTCGGCCAATGCCTGCGCCGATCTGCCTCAAAGCTCGATTCTGAGCCGTTACGGCGTCACCACCGACCAACTGCCGAGCCCGCCGAAAACCGCGGAGGTCGAACCGGTCGAAGAGAAGAGCCGCTTTCAGATTCAGCCCGAACAACCGTTCGTGACCCTGCGCCTGGGTGACGGCAAGCAGCCACAAACCACCGGCAATCTGAGCATCGATCGCATGACGCAGCAGGATCTGGATCGTTGTCGGCGTTTGCAGGGCGAAGTGGTCAAGCGGGGTGGCACGTACATGCCGTGCGACGGCAGCCTGCCGGGTATGCCGACTTTCGAATAACACGCGATGATTGTTCCCACGCAGAGCGTGGGAACGATCGACGCGAGCGAAACCTAGTCTTCTTCGCGCACAGTGGCCACTTCATCGGCACGGACCTTCACCTTGGCCCCGGAAATATCCTCGAACTCATAGAAGCCGTCCTTGGTTTTGGTCTTCGGCATGTCCTTGGTCAGGTACTGGGTGCCGTTCTGCAGGGTGACCACCGTCGGGGTCGAGCAACCGGCCAGTGCCAGCGCGGCGGCGATGGCGAAAGGGATGCCCAGTGCTTTGATTTTCATACCCACCTCTAAATCCTCATTCGATGTGATGCCGAGCATTGTCGGCCCTCTAACGCGGTTGGTGCCATCCCCGGGGGAAAAGTTCGATAGCCCGGCGAAAAAATGCCATTGATCATTTTCCGTTTGCGCCGGGCAGGGCACAGCTGGTATCTGTACGCATAACCAGTACTCGCTTGCCATAGCCCAGAATTCCCGTGACTGCCAATCCCCTCGACGACCCGTTCTATTACCTTAACAACTTCCGGCAAGTGCTTGATTGGCTTGAGCTTCGTTACGCCGATGTAATGAGCGAACCGGAACACGCGTTCATCCGCGACTTCAAGGCCTTGCCGCGCGCGTCGCAGGGTTTGCTGGTGCGGATGGTGATGCGCAAGGGCGTGCATTTTCGTGCCGGCAAACTCAATTACGTTGAAATCGGTGACATCGCCGAGGCCGCGCAGCCCTTGCTGGAGCACGGCTGGATCGATGAACACGCGCCGCTGGCCCTCGCCGAGTTGTTCGATGTGTTGCTCAAGGCCGAGATCCTGCAAGCGTTTGCAGCCTTTATCGAGCAACCCAAGGGCCGCAAGGACGATTGGCTGCCGCTCCTCGCCGAGCAGTTTGCAGACGCTCGCAGCCTGCGCGACTGGGCGCCGCTGCTCGATGATCGCTTGTTCAGCCTGACCATCATGGACCTGTGCGATCGCTTGCGGCTGATGTTCTTCGGCAACCTGTATCAGGACTGGTCGGAATTCGTCCTCGCCGACCTTGGCATCTTCACTTATGAAAAAGTCGAATTCTGCGCCGACTCGCGGGGCCTGCGCAGTCGCGATGACGTCGATGCGTGCCTGTTCCTGCACAACTGTCAATTGCGTTTCGAGGCCGGTGAACCACTGGACACCATTGTTGCGCAGGTCAGCGCCTTGCACTTCGACAACCCGTGGCTGCAACGCCGGCGTGGCAAGGTGCTGTTCCAGATCGGCCAGTATTGCGAGCGCATCGGCGAGTTTGCCCTGGCCCTGAGCATTTACCGCGACTGCGCCTATCCCGGCGCCCGTTTACGCATGATCCGCGTGCTGGAGCGCAGCGGCGAATACTCATTGGCACTGGAGCTCGCCACGCTAGCCGAACAGGCGCCGGAAAGCGCTGCCGAGCAGCAAGGCCTGCAACGGATATTGCTAAGGGTGCGGCGCAAACTCGGTGGCCCGCCGCTCAAACGCGTAGCGGCCAGACCGGTCGAGCGGCTGGATCTGCAATTGCCACGCACCGACCCAGCCTTGTCTGTGGAGTTTTACGTGCAGGCGCATCTGCACGATGACGACGGCCCGGTGCATTACGTGGAAAACAGTCTGATCAACTCGCTGTTTGGCCTGTTGTGCTGGCCGGCGATTTTCGCACCGTTGCCCGGGGCATTCTTCCACCCGTTTCAGCGTGGCCCGGTGGACCTGCTCAACGAGGATTTCCAGCAACGCCGCGCTGAGCTGTTCCAGGCGTGCCTGAGCGAACTCGACGACGGTCGCTATGCCGCGACCATTCGCCAGCGCTTTGTCGACAAATGGGGTGTCCAGTCGCCATTTGTATTCTGGGGCGCGGTGAATGAACTATTGCTTGAGCAGGCGTTGGCCTGTCTACCCGCTGAGCACCTTAAACATTGGTTCAACCGTTTGCTGCTCGACATCAAGGCCAACCGCGCCGGCATGCCCGACCTGATCCAGTTCTGGCCGCAGCACAAAACCTACCGAATGATTGAAGTGAAAGGTCCCGGCGATCGCCTGCAGGACAACCAGCTGCGTTGGCTGGAGTTCTGCCATCAACACCAGATGCCCGTGGCCGTGTGTTACGTGCAATGGGCGGAGCAGAGCGCTTGAGCTACAGCATTGCCGTGCGCGCATTGTGCGAGTTCACCGCCAAGACCGGCGACCTCGACCTGCGCTTCACCCCATCACCCACGGCGCTGGAAGGCATCGCCGGTCACCGCACTGTGGCCTCGCGGCGCAGCGAAAAGTATCAAAGCGAAGTGGCGCTCGAAGGCGAGTTTCTGCAGTTGAAGGTCAAGGGCAGGGCGGACGGCTACGACCCGGCGCAAACCTGTCTGGAGGAAGTCAAAACCTACCGTGGCGACCTGAGTAAGCAACCGGCCAATCACCGCCAGTTGCACTGGGCGCAGGCGAAGATCTACGGCTGGTTGATGTGCCGCAAACTCGAACTTGAGCAGATCAATCTAGCGCTGGTGTATTTCGATATCGTCAGCGAGAAGGAAACCTGCCTGGTCGAGGCCTTCAGCGCCGAAACCCTCAAGGCCTTTTTCGAACAGCAATGCACGCTGTTCCTGCAATGGGCCGAACAGGAAATGGCCCATCGAGAAGCGCGCAATCTGGCCGCGCAACAACTGGCGTTTCCCCATGCCGATTTTCGTCCCGGTCAGCGGCACTTGGCGGAATCAGTGTTCAAAGCCGTCAGCACCGGCCGTTGCCTGATGGCCCAGGCACCGACCGGCATCGGCAAAACCCTCGGCACGCTGTTCCCGATGCTCAAGGCCCTGGCGCCGCAGCAACTGGACAAGGTGTTCTTCCTGACCGCGAAGACACCGGGGCGCAAACTGGCGCTGGATGCCAGTCAGGTGTTGTTCGATCGGTCACCAGCCTTGCCCCTGCGGGTGCTGGAAATGGTCGCCCGGGACAAGGCCTGCGAACATCCGGACAAAGCCTGTCACGGCGAATCCTGCCCGTTGGCTCAGGGCTTTTATGATCGTTTGCCGGCCGCGCGGGAAGCGGCCAGTCGAATCCGCCTGCTCGACCAAGCCGCCATGCGCGAGGTCGCCGCGCAACACGCGGTGTGCCCGTATTACCTGAGTCAGGAGATGGCCCGTTGGGTAGACGTGGTGATCGCCGACTACAACTATTACTTCGACTTCAGCGCCATGCTGTTCGGTCTGGCCCAGCTTAATCAATGGAAAGTCGCGGTGCTGGCGGACGAGGCGCACAACCTGGTCGAACGCGGCCGGCAGATGTACAGCGCCAGTCTTGATCAGTTCACCCTGGGCAGCGTGCGCAAAACCGCGCCGGCACCGCTGAAAAGCTCCCTGCAACGGATCAACCGTGAATGGAACGCGCTGCATGCGCCGCAACTGGCGGCGTATCAGGCTTACGACAAGGCCCCGGAAAAACTCCTGCAAGCGATCTCGTTGTGTTGCGCGGCCATTGGCGATTACCTCAATGACCATCCGCAGGGCCTCGACAGCGCCTTGCAGAACTTCTATTTCGACCTGCTGCAATTCGCCCGGGTGGCGGAGCTGTACGACGAGCATTACCTGTTCGATATCAGCAAGCGCGACCTCGACCGCAAAAAGCCGCTGTCGCAGTTATGCCTGCGCAACGTGGTGCCGGCCGCGTTCATTGGCCCGCGCCTGAAAGCGGCGCGCAGCAGCGTGCTGTTTTCCGCGACCCTCAGCCCGCGTCACTATTACGCCGATTTGCTTGGCACGCCCGCCGACACCGTGTGGATCGACGTCGAATCGCCGTTTTGCGCCGAGCAGTTGCAGGTGCAGATCGTCAGTCGCATCTCGACACGCTTCAACCATCGTCAGGCCTCGCTGGAGCCGATCGTCGAATTGATCGCGCGGCAGTTCAGCGAACGTCCGGGCAACTATCTGGCGTTTTTCAGCAGCTTCGATTATCTGCAACAAGTGGCGTCGTTACTCGCTGAGCGTTCCCCGCACATCAGCCTGTGGCAGCAATCGCGGGGCATGCTCGAAGGGGCGCGGCAGGCCTTTCTCGATCAGTTCACCGCGCACAGCCAGGGCGTCGGCTTTGCCGTGTTGGGCGGTGCGTTCGGCGAAGGCATCGATTTACCCGGTGCGCGGCTGATCGGCGCGTTCATTGCCACCCTGGGGCTGGCGCAGTTCAATCCGGTCAACGAACAACTCAAACACCGCATGGCCGCCATCTTCGGCGCCGGTTACGACTACACCTACCTGTACCCGGGCGTGCAGAAAGTGGTGCAGGCCGCCGGGCGAGTCATCCGCACCCGTGAGGATAGCGGCGTGGTCATGCTGATTGACGATCGCTTTGCCGAGAGCCGGATCAAACAGCTGCTGCCGCGCTGGTGGGCAATCAATCATGAGACGGACGCTTCCCAATTTGCCGGATTACCGCATACTTCTGCTCATGACAATGGCTGGTGAGTGTGATGAGCGAGAAAAACAAGACCGCGGCGATCGAAGAGATGCGTTTTCGTCTGTTGATCGATGCGGTGGTCGACTATGCGATCTACATGATCGATCCCGACGGCATCATCACCAGTTGGAACTCTGGCGCCAAACGCTTCAAGGGCTACGAAGAAGCGGAAATCCTCGGCGAACATTTCTCCCGCTTCTACACCGCTGAAGATCGCGCAGCCGGTCTGCCGCAGCGTGCGCTCGACACGGCGATCCGTGAGGGACGTTTCGAAGGCGAGGGCTGGCGGGTGCGCAAGGACGGCACCAATTTCTGGTCGCATGTGGTCATCGACCCGATCATTGATCCCGACGGCAAATTGCTCGGTTTCGCCAAGATCACCCGCGACCTGACCGACCGCAAAATGGCCGAAGAAACCCTCAAGCAAAGCGAGCAGCAGTTCCGCTTGCTGGTGCAGGGTGTCACCGACTACGCCATCTACATGCTCAGCCCCGAAGGCCGGGTCAGCAACTGGAACCAGGGCGCGCAGCGGATCAAAGGCTATCTGCCGGAAGAAATCATCGGTCAGCATTTTTCGCTGTTCTATACCCCCGAGGACCGCGAACTCGGCGAGCCGCAACGGGCGCTGGAAATCGCCACCCGCGAGGGCCGTTTCGAGAACAAGAGCTGGCGCATGCGCAAGGACGGCACGCGGTTTCTCGCTCATGTGGTGGTCGATGCGATTCGTGGTGACACCGGCACATTGCTTGGTTTTGCCAAGATCACCCGCGACATCACCGAAGCCCACCAGGCGCAACAGGCGCTGGAGAAAACCCGTGAAGCGCTGTTCCAGGCGCAGAAGATGCAGGCCATCGGTCAGCTCAGCGGTGGCATCGCCCATGACTTCAATAATCTGCTGACGGTGATTCTCGGTAACCTCGAGATTGTGCAAAAGCGCGTGGGCGACGATGCGAAAATCAGCCGCCTGCTGGAAAACGCCACCCAAGGCGCCTTGCGTGGCGTGTCGCTGACCCAGCGCATGCTGGCATTCGCCCGCCGACAGGAACTGAAGACCGAGTCGGTCGATATCGCGCAATTGGTTCAGGGCATCAGCGGTTTGCTGCGCAGTTCGCTGGGGCCGGGTATCCGTGTCGACACGCGGTTTCCCGACGATCTCGAGCCGGTGCTGGCGGACACCAATCAGTTGGAGCTGGCCCTGCTCAATCTGGCGACCAACGCCCGCGACGCCATGCCCGATGGAGGTACGGTGAGCATCAGCGCTGAACCGCGAGTGGTGCTTGAACTGGGGCATTCGGACCTGCCTGCGGGGCGTTACGTCTGCCTCAGCGTAATCGACACCGGGGAGGGCATGGATGAGCACACGCTGGCGTCGGCCAGGGATCCGTTCTTCACCACCAAAGGATTGGGCAAGGGTACCGGGCTGGGCTTGTCGATGGTCCACGGCTTCATGGAGCAACTCGGTGGCCGTTTCATCCTCAAGAGTGCAAAGGCCCAGGGCACCACGGCAGAACTGTGGATTCCGGTGGCCGGCGAGGGTACCGTCAGCAAGTCGCTGCAGCCACACGCCGAGCCCGTGGTGGTACCAAGACTCAGCGTGCTGGTGGTGGATGACGACTCACTGGTGTTGACCAGTACCAGCCTGCTGCTCGAAGACCTCGGCCATCGGGTGGTCAGTGCGACGTCCGGTGCGCAAGCGCTGGCGTTGTTCGATCAGGGCGAGGTCATCGACCTGATGATCACCGACATGGCCATGCCGAAGATGAGCGGCGCGCAACTGGCCCATGCCGTGCGCGTGCTCAAACCGGATCTGCCGATCATCCTGGCCACCGGCTACGCCGAACGTCTGGAAGGCTTTGCCGCGCAACTGCCACGGCTGCCCAAGCCGTTTACGCAGATGAATCTGGTGGCAATCATTGCCCAATCGATGAAACAAGGCGTCGGTCAATCCGTCTGAACTTGCGCGCCAACGGGGACTTCTAAACGTTTTCCCCACCCCGGAGCGTGCATCTTTTGTCTCGCATACTGACTGAGCCCACCGCTGAAGAAACCCTGACCGAACATGACGCCAAGATGTTTGGCTCACCCAAGGAACGGCTGGATTTCTATCGGCGGGAGATCCAGTACGAAACCAGCATCCTCGCCAACCGTACCGACGCTTATCTGGCGGCGCAGTCGTTTCTGGTGATTGCCTTTGCCTCGTGCATGGCCAACCTCAACCCGGAGTGGGGCAAGTTGTTCACGCTGGTGGTGCCACCGTTTCTTGCGCTGCTCGGGCTGCTCAGCTCACTGAACGCCTGGCCGGGGATTCGCGCGGCGTACGACATCATTGATCACTGGCATTTCAAGCAGAGCCACTTGCTGCACAGCGAACCGCTGATGGGCCTGGCGTATGACGAATCGCCGCTGTTCAGCGAGATGGAGTCGAGCCACAAGGGCTATCGCAAGTCGCTGCTGTTTTCGGTGCGTACGCCGTGGATTTTTGCGACGTTCTGGGTGTTGCTGGGGAGTTATGCGGTGTTTATTCAGGTGACCAATCCGGGAGGGTGATTGGCAGGTAGGGAAAAGCCCGGTTTATTTCGCCGGGCTTTTTCATTCGCGTGGATTTTGTTGTGCTATTCAGACCGATCCCCCTCACCCCAACCCTCTCCCCCAATGGGGGCGAGGGGGAAGGGAGCAGATCTTCGTTGTACTCAAAATCTGCGTTCGACTCGGTATCTCAAGCCAAAGTCCGAGTTCAACTCGGTACCTCACGTCGGCGTACCTCGACCATTCACCTCGGTCAGTTCCCTCTCCCTCTGGGAGAGGGCTAGGGTGAGGGTGTCTGGGTTCACTCGGAAGGGAGCAGATTTTCGTGCTGTTCAAATCTGAGTTCAACCCGGTATCTCAGGTCGGCAAACCTCGACCATTCACCTCGGTCAGTTCCCTCTCCCTTTGGGAGAGGGCTAGGGTGAGGGGCTGTTCTGGCTCATTCCACAGTTTCAAGCTCTCGACGCAATGCCGACGAGTTTTGCGAAGACACCGGAATCGGCGGGAAGTCTTCGTTCAAGACGCACAAATGATCGATCGCATCTTCAAACATCAAATCGGCTTTCTTGCGCAGCGCTCGGTAATGTTCAAATTGCTCGATATCCAGGTGTTCAACGTCGAGCAGCGCATTGGCCGCGCGGTTGAGGGTGTGAGCGTTATCGAACAATTGACGATTACGTTCCAGAGCCAGTGCTCTGCAAGCCTTGATTTGCGCAGGAGTCGAGCATTCTTTCATGACCGTGACCTTAATCTTCAAGGATTCCGTTTCATAGGCGTAGCGCCGCAGGGGAACCGAACCTGCCGGGCCCCGCCGGACACATCCGGCGAGGGGTTATGCTTGTGACTGCCGGCCATTAATCAGGGATCCATTTTTTTATAGAAAAAAATTCGATCAATTCTCGGTTAAATCCGCAAATCAAAAATCAGTTTTTTTGTTTTTTTGCGCTGTTCGTAACGGGCGAGGATCGGTTGCGTGCTGATGCCGTGGAGCAAGATGCTCAGCGCCACCACCGACAAGGTCAGATCGGTACACAGGCTGGCCACCGTGTCGGTCAGCCCGTGGTTCAAGGCATAAAACAAATAGAACAGGCTGCCGATACCGCGAATGCCAAACCAGCCGATCAACAGCCGTTGCCTTCCTTTGAGCAGTGCGCCCCAAGGCATCAGCGCGACGCAGGCCGGGCGGATCAGGCAGAACAGCACGCCGCCCACCAGCAACGCCCGCCAGTCCCAGTGCGCCACCAGCACCACGCCGAGCAGGGTCACCAGAAATACTTCCATGGCGCGCTCGACCAGACTGCCGAACGACAGCATGTCGCCCATCATGATCCCGGCGGCGACCTGGCTGCTTTCCAGCCGTTCGGTGTCGCCGTGCACCGCGTGCTGCGGTTCGACGTTCTGATGACCGACCACCGGCTGCACCAAGTGCTCGGCGGGCGGTTGCCCGGCGCCGGTGGATTTGACTTCGACCTGACGCAGGCCCAACCCGGCAGCGAACACCGACAGAAAACCATAGCCGCCAATCGCCTCGGCAACGACATACGCCAGGGCAATCAACGACAACGCCAGATAGTCGTTCGGGCTGAGCGTGCTGTCGTCATTGTGAATGCGCAGCGACAGGGTCACGCGGCCGATACCACGGCCCATCCAGTAACCGGTGAGCAGGCCTGCGGGCACCGCCCACAACAAACTGCGCAAGACCCAGCCCTGCCACTCGGCGGCAGAGCCATCACCGTGAATCAACAACAAGCCGAGAATCACAAACGGAAACGCCACCCCGTCATTCAGCCCGGCCTCACCCGACAGGCCGAAACGCACGCTGTCGACATCCCGCGCATCATTGACCTGCACCAGCGCCGCCAGCACCGGGTCGGTGGGCGCCAGCATCGCCCCGATCAACAACGCCGGCCCCCACGGCAAGCGCAAAGCAAAATGCAGCAGCAGGCACACCCCGGCGATGGTCAGAACCATTACTGGGCCGGCGAGGCCGAAGGCGATTCGCCAACGCTTGTCGCGCAGCGGCAGGCGCAATTTCAGGCCGCAGACGAACAGAGAGAAGAGCACCGCGACTTCCGTCAGGTGCTCCATCCACAGCGAGGCGTCTTCCAGGGATAGTTTCAGCAGATCGAGGCCACTGGGACCGATGCCGATACCCAGCAGCAAACAAACCGCCGAGGTGGTCACCGGCATCCAGCGCAGGTATGACGACGTCAGCGCCAGGGTCAGCAGGACTGCGCCGAGTACGGCGACCCACACGATAAAACTCATGATCTGCCGCCTTCAAATGTTTGATGTGACGGCAATCGCACCGTGTTCAATGGGCCTTCAGTTTTACTGTAGGCGTTGGCGAAGGCGTCATCACAGCATCGGTTTGCCACCGGTCACGCCATAGCGCTGGCCGGTGATGTAACTGGCTTCGTCCGAGGCCAGCAACACGTAGATCGGCGCCACTTCGACCGGTTGGCCGGGGCGGCCGAGCGGGGTGTTGCCGCCGAAGTTCTGCACTTCTTCATCGGGCATGGTCGAGACGATCAGCGGCGTCCAGATCGGCCCCGGTGCCACGCAGTTCACGCGGATTTCCTTTGGCCCGAGCATCTGCGCCAGACCGCCGGTGAAGTTGGCAATCGCACCTTTGGTGGTGGCGTAAGCGAGCAGGGTCGGTTTGGGCAAATCCGAGTTGATCGAGCTGGTATTGATGATCGACGACCCGGCGCGCATGTGTTTGATCGCCGCCTGGCACAGCCGGAAGATTGCAGTGATGTTGACGTCGAAGGTCATCACCCATTCTTCGTCGGGGATTTCTTCGAAGGTTTCGTGGGTCATCTGGAACGCGGCGTTGTTGACCAGCACGTCGATGCGGCCGAAGCGTTCGACAGTTTTGTCGACCAAGGCCTGGCAATGGGATTTCTGTGCGATATCGCCGGGCAGCAACAGGCACTGACGTCCGGCCTGTTCGACCCAGCGCGCGGTTTCCTTGGCATCTTCATGTTCATTCAAATAGGCCACCGCGACGTCTGCGCCTTCACGGGCGAAGGCAATCGCCACGGCGCGGCCGATGCCGCTGTCGGCGCCGGTGATCAAAGCAATCTTGCCGGCCAGTCGCCCGGAACCGACATAGCTTTGCTCACCACAATCGGGATAGGGCTCCATCTTGCGTTGCGAACCGGGAACGGCCTGAGCCTGTTTGGGGAAGGGCGGTTTTGGATAGTCGGTCATCGCGGGTCTCCGAAGTTTCAGGGCAGGTATGGGCGGTTGACCCGGTGTGTTTGCCGTGAGTTCGATCGGATTTACGCCGCATTTCTCGACTTGGAAATGCAAAACCCCTGTAGGAGTGAGCCTGCTCGCGATAGCGGTATTTCAGTCAACAATGATGTTGGATGTCAGGACGCTATCGCGAGCAGGCTCACTCCTACACGGGGATGTGGTGCTCTTAAGTGTGGCGTTGTGTCAGGGCGCGTTCCATGCGGGCGATGCCTTCTTCCAGCAACGCGCGCGGGCAGCCGAAGTTCAGACGCACGAACTGCTGGTGTTGATCGCCGAAGTCCAGACCGGCGCTGAGGCCCACTTTGCCCTGCTCAAGGAAGAACTGCTGCGGGTTGTCCAGGTCCAGCGCCGAGCAATCCAGCCACGCCAGATACGTGCCCTGCGGCACATTCATGGTCACGCCCGGCAAGCGGTTGCGCACTGCTTCTACCAGCCAGTCGCGATTGGCTTGCAGGTAGGTTTTCAGCTCGGCCAGCCACGGCCCGCCTTCGCTGTACGCCACGCGAGTGGCTTCCATGCCCAGCGGGTTGACGCTGTCGACCATGCCGCAACGGGCGTGATTGACGCGTTCGCGCAGGGCGGCGTTCTGGATGATCATGAACGAGGTCTTGAGGCCGGCGATGTTGTAGGCCTTGCTCGCCGACATCAGCGTGATGGTGCGCTCGGCGATCTCCGCGCTCAGCGACGCCGTCGGAATGTGCACGCGACCGTCGAAGCACAGCTCGGCGTGGATTTCGTCGGAGATAATCCAGGCGTCCTGCGCCGCGCAGATATCGGCCACGGCTTGCAGCTCGTCACGGCCAAACACCTTGCCGATCGGGTTGTGCGGGTTGCTCAGCAACAGCGCGCCACCGCCGTTCAGCGACTCACGCAACACGTCCAGCGGCGTCAGGTAAGTGCCGTCAGCCTGGGCGACGAACTCCAGTTCAACCTTGTTCAAGCCCCAATGCCCCGGCGCGTGGCGCAGTGGCGGGTAGTTGGGCACTTGCACCACGACGTTCTGCTGCGCCTGCACCAGCGCTTTCAAAGCCATGTTGAAGCCCGACTCGACGCCCGGCAGAAAAATCAGTTCCTGCGGTTTGACCTTCCAGGAAAACTTGTTCCAGAGGTCGGCGACGATGGCTTCGCGCAAGTTGTCCTGCGCCACGCTGTAGCCCACCAGCGGATGCAGCAAGCGTTGTTGCAGCGCCTCGATCACCACCGGCGGCGCGGCGAAATCCATATCAGCGACCCACATCGGCAACACGTCGGCGCAATAGCGGCTCCACTTGGTGCTGCCGGTGTTGTGGCGGTCGAATACCTGATCAAAATCGAAAGTCATGCGCGGTCTCGTGAAGGCGGGAATGGTCCTGCTGGCCATTCTAAGCCTCCATCCCCTGTGGGGGCGAGCTTGCTGCTTATAAGGTTCACACAATACCTGTGGGAGCGAGCTTGCTCGCGAAGGCGTCGTATCAGTCAGCATCGATGTCGAATGACACACCGCTTTCGCGAGCAAGCTCGCTCCCACAGGGTTTGGTGGTCTTCAGTTAAAGAACCGACAAACGGCCGACGGTCGGTTTTCACACAGATCGTGTGGTCATTGTCTACAGTGAAAAAGTCGGCAGACGTTTGCCGCAACCGTGATTGTCCAGATAAAACCCGGCACCAGTACCGGGTTCCACCTGATCAGGAGTGCACGATGGATCTCAGCCGTCGTCAGTTCTTCAAGGTCGCCGGTATCGGCCTTGCAGGCTCTAGCCTGGGCGCGTTGGGCATGGCCCCGACGCCAGCCTTCGCCGAGCAGGTGCGCCACTTCAAGCTTGCCCACACCCATGAAACCCGCAACACCTGCCCGTATTGCTCGGTCGGTTGCGGGTTGATCATGTACAGCCAGGGCGATGCCGCGAAGAATGTCGCGCAAAGCATCATTCACATTGAGGGCGACGCCGACCACCCGGTCAACCGCGGCACCCTCTGCCCGAAAGGCGCAGGCCTTCTCGATTTCATTCACAGCCCCGGCCGTTTGCTCTACCCGCAAACCCGCAAACCGGGCAGCAGCGAATGGACACGGATCAGTTGGGACGAAGCGCTTGATCGCATCGTCGACCTGATGAAAGCCGACCGCGATGCCAATTTCATCGAGAAAAATGCCAACGGGCAAACGGTGAATCGCTGGCTGAGCACCGGTTTTCTCGCGGCGTCGGCGGCGTCCAACGAAGCCGGCTACATCACCCAGAAGGTGATTCGCAGTCTTGGCATGCTGGGGTTCGATAACCAGGCGCGTGTCTGACACGGCCCGACGGTGGCAAGTCTTGCCCCGACGTACGGCCGTGGTGCCATGACCAATACCTGGACCGATATCGCCAACGCGAATCTGATCCTGGTGATGGGCGGCAACGCTGCAGAAGCGCATCCGTGCGGCTTCAAATGGGTAACCGAGGCCAAGGCGCACAACGCTGCGCGGCTGATCGTGGTTGATCCGCGTTTTACCCGAACCGCGTCCGTGGCCGACTATTACGCGCCGATCCGCACCGGCACCGACATCGCCTTCATGGGCGGTTTGATCAATTACCTGCTGACCGAGGACAAGATCCAGCACGAATACGTGCGCAACTACACCGACATGTCGTTCATCGTCAGAGCAGGCTACGGCTTTGAAGACGGGATCTTCAGCGGCTACGACGCGGAGAAACGCAGCTACACCGACAAATCCGGCTGGGGTTACGAGATGGGCGACGACGGTTTCGTCAGAGTCGACCCGACCCTGCAAGACCCGCGCTGCGTCTATCAACTGATGAAGCAGCATTACAGCCGCTACACCATCGACCTCGCCAGCCAGATCTGCGGCATGCCGGTCGATGCCATGCAGAAAATCTGGGAAGAGATCGCCACCTGCTCGACCCCGGGCAAGACCATGACGATTCTCTACGCCCTCGGCTGGACGCAGCACTCGATCGGCGCGCAGATCATTCGCAGCGCGGCGATGGTGCAATTGCTGCTGGGCAATGTCGGCATGCCCGGCGGCGGGGTCAACGCCTTGCGCGGTCACTCGAATATCCAGGGCCTGACCGACCTTGGCTTGCTCTCCAATGCGCTGCCGGGCTACCTGACCCTGGGCAGCGACACCGAGCAGGATTACGCCCAGTTCATCCACAAACGCACGCAAGTCCCGCTGCGGCCGGGGCAATTGTCCTATTGGCAGAACTACAGCAAATTCCACGTCAGTCTGATGAAGTCGTGGTACGGCGCAAACGCCACTGCCGAAAACAATTGGTGCTACGACCATTTGCCGAAACTCGACATCCCCAACTACGACGTCCTGAAGATGTTCGACCTGATGAGTCAGGGCAAGGTCAACGGCTACTTCTGTCAGGGCTTCAACCCGATCGCCGCGCTGCCGGACAAAAACCGCGTGATGGGCGCACTGGCGAAACTGAAATGGCTGGTGGTGATGGATCCGCTGGCCACCGAAACCTCGGAGTTCTGGCACAACGTCGGGCCGTACAACGACGTGAAAAGTGCCGAGATCCAGACCGAAGTCATTCGCCTGCCCACCACCTGTTTTGCCGAAGAGGACGGCTCACTGGTCAACAGCAGTCGCTGGCTGCAATGGCACTGGAAAGGCGCCGATGGCCCGGGCGAAGCGCAGACTGACATCCGCATCATGAGCGAGCTGTTCCTGCGCCTGCGCAAGCGCTATCAGGCCGAGGGCGGCAAATTCCCTGATCCGCTGCTGAAACTGACGTGGCCGTACAAGATCCCCGACGAGCCTTCGCCAGAGGAATTGGCCAAGGAAATCAACGGCAGCGCCGTGGCGGATTTCACCGATGCCACGGGTGTGGCGGTCAAGGCCGGCTCGCAACTGGCGGGTTTCGGCTTGCTCAAGGATGACGGCAGCACCGCGTCCGGTTGCTGGATCTTCGCCGGCAGCTGGACCGAGGCCGGTAACCAGATGGCCCGCCGCGACAACGCCGATCCGTACGGCATGCATCAGCATCTCGGCTGGGCGTGGGCCTGGCCGGCCAACCGGCGGATTCTCTACAACCGCGCTTCGGCGGACGTCGCCGGCAAACCGTGGGACCCGAAAAAACGCCTGGTGTGGTGGAACGGCAAGGCCTGGGGCGGCACCGACGTGCCGGACTACAAGGCCGATGTACCGCCGGAAGCCGGGATGAACCCGTTCATCATGAACCCCGAAGGCGTGGCGCGGTTCTTCGCCGTCGACAAGATGAACGAAGGGCCATTTCCCGAGCACTACGAGCCGTTCGAAACACCGATCGGCATCAACCCGTTGCACCCGCAAAACAAGAAAGCCACCAGCAACCCGGCGGCGCGAATCTTCGATTCGGTCTGGGAAACCCTCGGCGAGGCCAAGGACTTCCCGTACGCCGGCACCAGTTACCGGCTCACCGAGCATTTCCACTTCTGGAGTAAGCATTGCAAGTTGAACGCGATTGCCCAGCCTGAGCAGTTCGTCGAAATCGGTGAAGTGCTGGCGAAAGAGAAGGGCATTGTCGCCGGTGATCGTGTGCGCGTCAGTTGCAAGCGCGGCTTTATCGAAGCGGTGGCGGTGGTGACGAAAAGGATCCGGCCGCTGCAGGTCAACGGCCAGGTCGTGCACCAGATCGGCATCCCGCTGCATTGGGGGTTCACCGGTCTGACGCGTCACGGTTACCTGACCAACACCCTGGTGCCGTTCCTCGGCGATGGCAATACCCAGACCCCGGAATCCAAGTCATTCCTGGTCAACGTGGAGAAACTGTAAATGGCCAGCCAAGACATTATTGCCCGCTCGGCCACCACAACCGTGCCGCCGTCGGTGAGGAATCAGGAAGCGGTGGCGAAGCTGATCGACACCACCAAATGCATCGGCTGCAAGGCCTGCCAGGTCGCCTGCTCGGAATGGAACGAGCTGCGCGACGAGGTCGGCCATAACCACGGCACCTACGACAACCCGCAAGACCTGAGCGCGGAAACCTGGACGTTGATGCGCTTTACCGAGCACGAAACCGACGCCGGCAACCTTGAGTGGCTGATCCGCAAGGACGGCTGCATGCACTGCGCCGAACCCGGTTGCCTGGCGGCGTGCCCGAGTCCCGGGGCGATCATCAAGCATGCCAATGGCATCGTCGATTTCGATCAGGATCACTGCATCGGTTGCGGTTATTGCATCACCGGTTGCCCGTTCAACATTCCGCGCATTTCGCAAAAAGATCACAAAGCCTACAAGTGCACCTTGTGCTCGGATCGGGTCGCAGTAGGGCTGGAACCGGCCTGCGTGAAAACCTGCCCGACCGGCGCCATTGTGTTTGGCACCAAGGAAGACATGAAGGAACACGCCGCCGAACGCATCGTCGACCTGAAAAGCCGTGGTTTCGAAAACGCCGGTCTGTATGACCCGGCCGGTGTCGGCGGCACGCACGTGATGTACGTGTTGCATCACGCTGACACGCCGAAAATCTATGCAGGTTTACCGCAAGATCCGGCAATCAGTCCATTGGTGGGCCTGTGGAAAGGCATCAGTAAACCCCTGGGCCTGCTGGCCATGGGCGCGGCGGTGCTGGCCGGGTTCTTCCATTACGTGCGCATCGGCCCGAATCGCGTCGAAGAGGATGAACATCCGACGCCGCCCGACACCTCGGTGCATGTCGTCGATCCGGCGGTGCACACCTTCGATCCACGCGGGGAGGACCGGCCATGAGCAACAAGACGATCCTGCGTTACACCGCCAACCAGCGCACCAATCACTGGCTGGTGGCGATCCTGTTTTTCATGGCTGGGCTGTCCGGGCTGGCGTTGTTTCATCCGTCGCTGTTCTGGCTGAGCAACCTGTTCGGCGGCGGGCCGTGGACGCGGATTCTGCATCCGTACATGGGCATCGCCATGTTTGTGTTGTTCCTCGGTCTGGTGTTCCGTTTCTGGCGTTCGAATTTCTTTATCGACAACGACTGGAAGTGGATGCGCCGCATTGACCGAGTGTTGGTCAACGATGAAGAAAGCGTGCCACCGGTAGGCAAATACAACGCCGGGCAGAAGCTGCTGTTCTGGACTTTACTCCTGTGCATGCTGGGTTTGCTGTTCACCGGACTGGTGATCTGGCGCGCCTGGTTCAGTGCGTATTTCGGCATCACCGTGATCCGCTGGGCAATGCTCCTGCATGCGCTGGCCGGGTTCATTCTGGTGCTGAGCATCATCATTCACATCTACGCCGGGCTGTGGATCAAGGGCTCGGTGGACGCGATGATGCACGGCTGGGTCAGCCGCGCCTGGGCGAAGAAACACCATGAACTCTGGTATCGCGACATCACGCGCGATGAACGCCAACCGGACGCGCCGGAACGACCGATCACCAAAAAGGGCTGACGTTTGCCAACCATTCTTGAACCTGGGGAAATCGAAGCGGCGGCGAGTTCACCGCCGTTTCTGTATCTGCCGCCTTCGAATCTGTTTGCGCTGCGGGCCGCTCGCCTGGAGCAATTGGCCGAGGGGCATGCGCTGGCCGAATATCTGCGGCTGATTGCCGGGTTGTGCCGGGTGCAGCAGCAGGTATTCGACGATCCACCGCTGACGGCACCGTTTGATCAGCAACGGATTGAAGCCTGTCAGCAGCATGGTTTGCCGCCGTTCGCGGCTGACACGCTGGTGCGTGAAGAGGGCTGGCAGGCTTATCTCGACGCTTTGCTGCAGCGTTATGAACCATTGGGGCATTCTGCTGTTGTTGAAGCGGTGGACACGCTGCGCGCTGCCAGCACTGGCCAATTGCGCTCTTGGGCCGTGGCATTGATCAGCGGCCAGTATTCGATGGTGCCGGCGGCGTTGGTGCCGTTCCTCGGCGCGGCGCTACAAGTGGCGTGGAGTCACTGGCTGCTCAGCGCGCAGGACCTGAAACTCAAACCCGGCGACAGCCTCAGCCAATGCCCGGCCTGTGGTTCGCCGGCGATGGCCGGGGTGATCCGCCATCGCGGCAAGCACAACGGTTTGCGTTATCTGGTGTGTTCGCTGTGTGCCTGCGAATGGCATGTGGTGCGGGTCAAGTGCGTGTATTGCGAGTCGAGCAAAGGGCTTGATTATTTGAGCGTTGAGGATGATCGCCACGCGGCTAATCAGGCGCCGCTGCGGGCGGAGGTCTGTCCGGGTTGTAACAGTTATCTGAAACTGGTGTATCTGGAAAACGATGCCGACGCGGAGGCGTTGTCGGCTGATCTGAGCAGTTTGTTACTGGACATGCGTCTGGCCCAGGACGGCTATCAGCGTCTGGCGCCGAATCTGTTGCTGGCTCCGGGAGACGAATGACGAGAGCAAAACTGTGGGAGGGAGCCTGCTCCCGAAGGGGCCATTTCAGCCACATCAGCTTTGACTGACTTACCGCCTTCGCGAGCAGGCTCGCTCCCACAGTGCGTCTACACTTCTGAAACCCTTGTGGGAGGGAGCTTGTTCCCGAAGGCGCTGTTTCAGTTGAATCAGGAGTGGCTGATGTCTTCCAGCGTTGCCCTGCGGTTGCCGTCTATTGACGGCTTGTTGCGTCACCCGGCGTGCGCGCCGTTGGCCGAGCGTTACGGCCGGGATTCGTTACTGACGGGGCTGCGTCAGCTGCTCGATGAGCTGCGGCCCGGCGTGTTGAGCGGGCAGTTGTCCGCCGTTGAAATCGGCGCCGAAGTCCTTGCCGGCCGAGTCGGCGAACGCTTGGCGCAACAGCAGCGCAGTCAGGTTCGTCGTGTCTTCAACCTCACCGGCACGGTGCTGCACACCAACCTCGGCCGCGCCTTGTTGCCGGACGAAGCCATCGAAGCGGTGCAAATGGCCGCGCGTTATCCGCTCAATCTGGAATTCGATCTGGCCAGCGGCAAGCGCGGTGATCGTGATGATCTGATTGAAGGCCTGATCCGCGAACTGACCGGCGCCGAAGCCGTCACCGTGGTCAATAACAACGCCGCCGCCGTGCTGCTGACACTCAACAGTCTCGGCGCGCGCAAGGAAGGCATCATTTCCCGTGGCGAGCTGATCGAAATCGGCGGCGCCTTCCGCATCCCCGACATCATGGCCCGCGCCGGCGTGCGCCTGCATGAGGTCGGCACGACCAATCGCACCCATGCCCGCGACTATGAAGCGGCGATCAACCCGCGCAGCGGTTTGATCATGCGTGTGCATGCGAGCAACTACAGCATCGAAGGGTTTACCGCTCGCGTGCCGACTGCGGAATTGGTCGAGTTGGCCCATCGGCATGGCTTGCCGTTGCTGGAAGATCTGGGCAGCGGCAGCCTGTTGGATCTGACCCGTTGGGGTTTGCCTGTCGAACCCACGGTGCGGCAGGCGCTGCTCGACGGCGCGGACATCGTCACCTTCAGCGGCGACAAATTGCTCGGCGGCCCGCAGGCCGGGTTGATCGTCGGGCGCAAAGAACTGATCGCGAAGATCAAGAAAAACCCATTGAAACGTGCACTGCGGGTGGACAAGTTGACCCTGGCGGCACTGGAGGCGGTGCTCGGGTTGTATCGCGATCCGGATCGCCTCGCTGAGCGTCTGCCGAGTTTGCGTCTGCTCACCCGGCCGCAGGCAGATATCTTTGCGCAGGCCTCACGCTTGCAGCCCTTGCTGGCCGAAATCCTGGGGTCGGTTTGGCAGGTTAGCGCAGTCGAGGCCTTGGGCATGATCGGCAGCGGCAGCCAACCGGTGGCGCGTTTACCGAGTGCGGCGCTGTGTCTGCGCCCGCAAGTCTACAAGCGTTTGCGCGGGCGCTGCCTGCTGAATCTGGAAGCGGCGTTGCGCGCGTTGCCGATCCCCGTGCTTGGGCGGATTGACGACGATGCCCTGTGGCTGGATCTGCGTCAGCTCGACGATGAACCAGCGTGGCTCGCGCAATTGCCACAGTTGCAGGTCGACCCGTGATCGTCGGCACGGCAGGGCACATCGACCACGGCAAGACGTCGCTGCTACAAGCGCTGACCGGACAAACCGGCGACCGCCGCCCGCAGGAACGCGCGCGCGGCATGACCATCGACCTCGGTTATCTCTACGCTGAACTTGAACCCGGCGCGGGGCTGACCGGGTTTATCGACGTGCCCGGCCACGAGAAATTCACCCACAACATGCTCGCTGGCGCGCAGGGTATCGATCTGGTCTTGCTGGTGATTGCCGCAGACGACGGCGTGATGCCGCAGACCCGCGAGCATTTGGCGATTGTCGAATTGCTCGGTATTCCGCGCGCCTTGGTGGCAATCAGCAAATGCGACCGCGTTGAAGCAGGCCGGGCGGAGGAGGTGCAGCGGCAGGTGCTGGATTTGCTTGAGGCCGGGCCGTTTGCCGAAGCGCCGATCGTGCTTGTGTCGAGCGTGACCGGGCACGGCGTTGATGAACTGCGCGAGACGTTATTGCAGACGCAACGTGAAGTACTGGAGCGCAGCTGCGAAGGTGGTTTTCGCCTGGCCATCGACCGCGCGTTCAGCGTCGCCGGTGCGGGGATTGTGGTTACCGGGACGGCGTTGTCGGGCACAGTTGCCGTCGGCGACAAGCTCACCCTCGGGCCATCCGGAAAATCGGTCAGGGTTCGCGGCTTGCATGCACAGAATCAACCCGCCGAACTTGCTGTTGCCGGCCAGCGAGTGGCGTTGAACCTGACGGGTGAACGCCTCGAACTGGCGCAGATCCATCGCGGCCAGTGGCTGCTGAGCGAATGGCTGCACGCGCCGACGCAACGGGTCGACATCGACTTTCAACTGCTGCCCGGCGAACGCACCTTCGAACACTTTCACCCGGTGCACGTGCATCTGGGTACACAAGATGTCATCGCCCGGGTGGCCTTGCTCGAGGGGCCGCGGCTGAGACCCGGCGAGCGCATGTTCGCGCAACTGCTGATCAATGCGCCGGTACACGCGGTGAAGGGCGATCGACTGATCCTGCGCGACCAGAGCGCGCAACGCACCTTGGGCGGCGGCCAGGTCCTCGACCCGTTCGCCCCGGCGCGACAACGGCGCAGCCCCGAACGTCTGGAGCAATTGCGCGCCTTAGTCTCGGGCGACGAGTTTGAAAAGGTCTTGCCCGTGCTGCTCAACTACAGCGCCGGCGGCCTTGATCCGCTGCGCCTGGAACGCCAATTCAATCGCCCGCGCTCGACTTGGGCATTAGCGGAAAACGTCCGCCTCATCGACACCCGTCAAGGCCCGCTGCTGTTCAACGTGCAGCGCTGGGCACAGCTGAAGTTCACCCTGTTGGAGCAACTGACGCAGCTCCATGAACTGGAACCCGACCAGATGGGGCCGGATCGCGATCGCTTGCGGCGCTTCAGTGGATTGGCGCTGGAGCGTGCGACGTTTGTCAGTTTGCTGGATGAATTGCTCGCGGCCGGCTCGATCCAGGCAAGTGGGCCGTGGCTGCACCTGCCGGATCATCAGGTGCGCCTGAATGCCGAGGATGAAAGTCTCTGGCTAGGGCTGCAGCCGTTGTTTGAACAAGCCGGTTTCGACCCGCCGTGGGTGCGTGATGTGGCCAACGTCCTGGGGCAGGACGACGCCGTCGTGCGCTTGTTGCTGCGTAAACTGGCGCGTTTGGGTTTGATGCATCAAGTCGTGCGCGACCTGTTCTTGAGTGACGTGCAACTGCGCCAGATGGCGAACGTGCTGCTCAAACTCGCCAGCGAAAATCCGCAGATCCAGGTGACAACCTTCCGCGATGCGCTAGGCTTGGGACGCAAACGCTGTATTCAGTACCTCGAATATTTCGACCGCGTCGGCCTGACCCGACGCATCGGCGAATCCCGCCAGATCCGCCCCGACAACGCGCTGGCTAACGCCTGCGCACAATGAGTTCAAGGAAGGCAATCGCGCCCGGTGGCGCGGCCGGGCTTCAAACCCGGTTGGGGACGGCATCCGTTCCCGGGCAGGTTCGACTCCGGCTGCCTTCCGCCAGTTTTTCCTCCGGACCTCCCCGCTCCAGTGTTGATTGATCGTTCCCACGCTCCGCGTGGGAATGCAGCCCGGGACGCTCTGCGTCCCATCCAGAGCCGAACGCGGAGCGTCCGTTGAGGCATTCCCACGCAGAGCGTGGGAACGATCTGTATCCCCGCTACTGCGGCAATTCCAGATTATCCATCACCCGATTCACCGCCAGTTCGCCGAGCATGATCAGTTGCGCGATCCCCAACAGCGTCCTGCGCTGCGACGCGGGTATGAGGTGGGCGAAGTCATGGGCGATGGTTCTGGCGGAGGCGAGTGTTTCGCTGGCATCGGCCAGCAGTTCTTCGTTTTTGAAGTCTGCGGTGACGGCGTACATCCGTCGGGTTTTGCGTGGTGGTGGGGTGGAGCCGGGTGGGCAGAGGTAATGATCGAGCGCGCGTTCGGCGGCGTCGTTGAGTTTTTTTGAATCGAGGGATTCGTAGGGGGAGGCGAGGTCGATTTCGGGCGGGTTGGGTGTTGGTTTGATCATCGTGAAACTCCGTGGTTGATTTAGCCGCCACGGCTCATCGCTAAACAAGTAAAGGTGGCGGCTGTACGCAGGTTAGCGATCCGGGTCACAGAAACCCCGGGTAGACCCGAAGGTCTCCCACGCACAGCCACCATGACGCCAAGTGCAGATAGACAATGCTGCAATTGAGACTGGGGATTGAGCGTCTGTAAGGTATCGGATCGCTAAACCCGATCGCTGATTCGTCAGCGACCGCACCACAATAGAACCCGCCCCCAAGGCGCACAAGCCGGCGGATTCTGGCGTAGCTGTAGGCAATGGCGCAAGAATTTGTAGCCTGAAAGGCGTGTCTGGAGGTGTCTTTTAAACGCCGGAGTTTAAAATGCGATTTGCGCTGACTTCACTGGCCCCTTCGCGAGCAAGCTCGCTCCCACATTTGGAATGCGTTTCCCTGTGGGAGCGAGCCTGCTCGCGAAAGGGCCATCCCGGCCAGCAGAAAAACCTCGATCAAACCCCGCTGTTTAAATTATTGGTTAAGTAAAGCTGTCCCCTTTGTTCGCACTAATGTCTCCAATATGGATTGGTCTGCTTACTTGTTGATTCAGTTGTTGGATGTTCTTATTTTATACATTTAAAGTTGTCGACGGCGATTGCATCATTGTTGGTGATTATCTCCACTCGAGCAATATCGGTGCTTCTGAATTCGATAAGTTGCGCAGGATTTCTTTCTGTGGGGGCGAGAAGTGTATAACCCGGGAATACTCCTTTTGAATTGTAGTAATTTGCTCTGTTTGTAACGTTTCCCCATGCTTGATAAAAGCTGATGTACGTATACGTATTTTTGAAATTGAAGTGTATGGTGCATGATCCCAGTGACGTGAAAACTACTTGTCCTTCGATGTTTTTTAGCGCAGGGTCACCGCTACCGACTGCTGGCGATAAAGATATTGGGTATGAAGAAGATGCATTAGTGATGGTGACGTATTGTGTTTCGTATGATTGCCCGCTGGAAAGTGTCTGACTTGGTTCGCTATCGAAGTTTACGAGTATCTCGTTCGGGACCGTAATGAGGGTCAGGGTCAATACCGGAAGTGATATGGTCGGAGTATCGTTGCTTTGGGGGAAATCGAATTTTGCTTCAAAGTGAATCTCACTGTTGTCCTTGAATTTGTTGAGTTCGTTTCGCAATAGTTTCTTTATAAAACCATCTCTGACATTGTCCGCAGTGACTTGATTGTTGGTTAGGAGGTCGATTGTGTAAGGTGCGCCTAAGTTATCTGTTCCCGTGCACTCTAGGTTTATAAGTTGGTCTGTAGAAATGCCAAGCCACGGACGCAGCGTAACTTCCGCATCACCTGTGAAATCATTTAAGTTCAACGTTTTGCTGTCCGGTGGCTGGGTTACATTTGGCATCGGCAACCGAGAATCTCCATCGGCAATCTTCAATATACTGAACGTCGCCACTGGCGATTTCCCGGCCTGTGCGTTATTGCGATTCAAATTCCAGCGAAATCCAATATTCTCTCCATGTCGCGCCGCCATAAACGGCGTGCTCAACACGGTATCCACCTGTTTTTCGCTGTTGAACTCCACCAACGGAAACTGCGGCGAGCCTGCTGGTGGATTGACTTCTACCTGACGTGCGCGATCTGCTTTCCGTGCATCGCGATACTCGATGCGGATCTTTACCCCATTTGGATAGGCCAGCACATCAATCGGCTCAACGGCGTCCACCAGAAACGGTGGTAACAACTTAATCGGAGGCGCGTCGGTCACAGTCGCGGTAGCTGTATTGGAACTCCCCACCAGATCGCCATCCGGCTTGCGCAGTTCGTAGGTTGCCGTGACGCTACTGCCAGCGAAAACCTTGTCATTGGGTACCTCAAGGAACAGGGTTTGTTTCACTCCGAACCGATCTGCTTCGACTTTGCTGCTAATGGTCACCACCACAGCGGCGGGTTGCCCTGTGTTAGTTGCGGTATAGGTCGCGATGACGTCGTAGCCCACGACAAAACGCTTATCGTCCGTCAGAACGACCAGTAGCAGCGGCCCATCCGCCAGTTTCTCCAGGTCGATGGTTTCCGCGTCGTCACCGGGATAGTCTTCTTTGCGTTCCAGCAGGATCGGCTTGTCCAACAACGAACCATCCAGATCCTCATTCACTGCCACCGCAGCGGACCATACTGCATCGGGATCCGGTCCGTTGAGCAGTTGATCGGTCACGGTGTAGGAAAAGTTGAGGACCTTGTTCTGGCGTTTCGCTTTGTCGAGAAACTCACGCTCCACCGTGAAGCAGACGGTCGTTGGCACTTCGGTGCCCGGGTTCGGCGGTTCAGGGGCCTGATCCTTGCTGACCGTGAAGGTCTCTATTTCGCCGTTGCACTTCAGGCTGATGGTGTCGTAAGCGCGGCAGTAGGGATAACTGAAGCAGACGGGCGCGCTGACGAAGTCTTTGCCGACGCCTTGTTTAATGAGGTCGGACAAGTCCAGGTCGAGTTCGGAGTGGCCGTCGATTTGGGGAAAGCGATCCTTCAGGCCGGGGCGGATGCGGTTATAGAGGATTTCCAGCGGTGGTGTGGAAGTGCCGATGTTGTCGCTGCCACGCCTGACGGTGTAGTACATCTTGTTGACCTTGTCCGGATGCAGTCGGCCCTTAGTCCGTAACTGGGTTTTCGCGTTCGGATTTGTAATGGTCTCGCTATCCAGTGTCGCCGATTCACCCTCAAGCCAAAGCTCCATGACATCGCCGGGGTCCATGGTGCCCGACAGCGGCGGATCGACGATAACAACGGCACCTTTACCGTCGGCGACCAGATCAGAGGCCACCAGGGGCACGCCGATGTGTGCACCTACCACGGGCGTGGTCTCGCCGTTGACCTTTGGCGGGTACAGGACGAGGACGGTGTTGTCCGGCGGGGTTGAGGTGGTCATGGATGAGGCTCCTGCGTGTTGGGAACGGGCAGGGGTTATCAGAGCGCTTAATTGAGAATTGCGCACCTGTCAGATCTGACAGGTGGCGACGAGTGGTCATCGGCGCGAGCGTCAAAAGCAAAAGATCGCAGCCTTCGGCAGCTCCTTGGGATCGGCGTAGGAGCTGCCGAAGGCTGCGATCTTTTGAACTAAAAAGCGGGAAAGCTTCGTCGTGCCCCGTTTAGCCGTTTGTGTTGGCTGTGAGATTGCCTTTGCGAGCAGGCTCGCTCCCACAGGTTCGCCGGGGTGAACACAGGTTTGTGATCGATCCCGATCACTGTGGGAGCAGGCTTGCCCGCGAAGACGTCAGTCGCTGCACCGACTTATTCAAGGCTTGGTACAGAACCGTGCTACTGCGGCAACTCCAGATTATCCATCACCCGATTCACCGCCAGCTCGCCGAGCATGATCAGTTGCGCGATGCCCAACAGCGTCCGTCGCTGCGACGCCGGTATGAGGTGGGCGAAGTCATGGGCGATGGTTCTGGCGGAGGCGAGTGTTTCGCTGGCATCAGCCAGTAGTTCCTCGTTTTTGAAGTCTGCGGTGACGGCGTACATCCGGCGGGTTTTGCGTGGTGGTGGGGTAGAGCCGGGTGGGCAGAGGTAGTGATCGAGCGCGCGTTCGGCGGCGTCGTTGAGTTTTTTGGAATCGAGGGATTCGTAGGGGGAAGCGAGGTCGGTTTCGGGTGGGTTGGGTGTTGGTTTTATCATGGTGAAGCTCCTTGAGATGTGGAGCCGTCATTCCATCGCTGCTAAACGGATAGGGTGGCGGCTGTACGCGGGTTAGCAGACCAGGCTCAAGGATCCCGGCGCACCGAAGTGCCCCACGCAAAGCCGCCATAACGTAATGGCAGTACTCGCGTGCCTTGAAATTTACCGAGCTGCTAAACCCGATCGCTGATTCGTCAGCGACCGACCCACAATAGAATCCGCCCCCAAGGCGCACAAGCCGGCGGATTCTGGCGTAGCTGTAGGCAATGGCGCAAGAATTTGTAGCCTGAAAGGCGTGTCTGAAGGTGTCTTTTCAACACCTGAGTTTAAAAGGCGATTTGCGCTGACGTCACTGGCCCCTTCGCGAGCAAGCTCGCTACCACATTTGGAATGTGTTTCCCTGTGGGAGCGAGCTTGCTCGCGAAAGGGCCATCCCGGTCAGCAGAAAAAACCTTGATCAAGCCCCGACGTTTAAATCACTGGTTAAATAAATCCATCCCTTTTTACGTTAAAACCTCCTGGCTTTGAATCCAATGGTTTGGAATTGCACGTAAACGTCGACTGTTTCATTTGAAACATTTATGCCTTGTGAATAAGGCGGTGTGACCCATTGTGCGTATCCCCTTGTGAAGCATGTGGCTGCCTGCGGCTGAGATGGATTGGAGGTTTTAGCTGTGTACCAATAATGGTAGGGGGATGTGCTTACCTTTTGGAAACTAAAAGACGCGGCCTGGGCAGTCGGGTCGTTTGTGAATTCATGTGGGAAAGGTTGGGCGCCTATGGATGTGAGCCAAGCCATGGACTCTGCGTGAGTGCGGTGCAGCGAGTTGAATACCAGTTCATAAACGTTTTTACAGCTAACCTCGTAACTGTTGGTCGCGCCCCTTTCGTCACGCGCGGTGATGCGTGCGGTTCCTATTCCTGTAGAAACAACATGGCCAGTTTTTGGATCTACGGAAGCAACGTTAAGGTCTGACGAACTGTATTGGTAAGGAGGATTACCGCCCCGAGCTTCTCGTGTGCGATGCGCGTTATCGTGTAAATATGCAGTCGTATCGAAAGGCGGGATATGGGGGGCCGGTGCCGGATAAAAGTGGGGCCCATCCAGCACCATTGGTGAGGTATCTATTTCCAGAGCAGGCGTCGCCTTAACCACATAAGTACGCACCAAAAACCGCTTCGCCAACCCCAAATCCTCACTCTTCCCAAACGCCACCCACACCTCCATGGTCAGTGGCGTCCCATCCTTCAACCCTTTCAAATCCTCATAAGGCGCGGTCGCTTCGGAGTAGCCATTCCTCACCCAGTCATCATTGACGAAGGCAGACGGCGCCGCCCAGACGAATTTTTCATAGACCGAACCATCGGCATTGGTGCCCTTGAACAGCAACCAGACATATTGCCCCACCGCATTGAAGGGAAACCCTGAGCACCACATTTTGCCTTCAGGTGTCAGCTCGGCCAGATTCAGCTCCGATCCTTCACCCGCATTGCTCGCTTCCTTCAACCGAGGGGCGAGGAGTGCTGCCTGGGGCAGTTCCTGCACGTTGAGGATGAGCGGGTCTGACGGTTGCGCGGCGCCGTTACCACGGGTGATGGTGTAACAGACGGTCACGCTGTCGCCCAGACAAAAGGCCACGAGCCGCGGCGGAATATCGATGTTCAGACCGGTCTCGCTGATCGGCCGTGGATCGGAGGTGAATGAGCCTTCGGCGTGGGTGCCGGGCTTCGGAATCCAGCAGACGCTTAGTAGGTCGGTGGGGAGGGTGGTGCCTTGCGGCACGACAATGGTGAGCTGGGACTCGGCAGCCAAGGGGGCCAATGTGTTGCCGTTGGCTTGCTGCACGCCGGCGGGTTTCAGCTCCATGTAAGCTGTGACGGTCAGTGTTCTGGCGGCCGACGTCGCGCCCGAGCCGTACAAAGCCTTGGCGGTAAAGCTGTGTGCTGCCACAGCCAGGGCACTGATGAGCAACGTCCAGACACCGGTTGTGGGATCTGCCGTTGCCGGACCTTTGGAGACAGCGCCGTCAAAGATTTCGACTTTCTGGCCTTTGGCAGCAATCCCGGACAGCGTTACGGCAGTTTCTACCGTGGTGCCGTTCTGCGGAATTTCGACACCGCTCGGCGAGCCCTTCACGGAGGTCAACGTCGGGGCGGTGGCGGCGGTCACGGTCAGGGTCCTGACCGCCGATTCAGCCCCCGGCGCATACAACGCCGTGGCCTTGAAGTTGTAGGTGGCCGCGCTCAGGCCTGAAACCGGCAGCTCCCATTTACCTGTTGCGGGATCGGCAGTCGCTTTGCCTTTTGAAGTGGCGCCGTCGAATATTTCGACTTGCAGCCCCTTGGCAGCAATCCCGGACAGCGTTACGGTGGTTTCTACCGTGGTGCCGTTCTGCGGAATTTCGACCCCACTCGGCGAACCCTTCACGGAGGTCAACGTCGGGGCGGTGGCCGCCGTCACGGTCAGGGTCCTGACCGCCGATTCAGCCCCCGGCGCATACACCGCCCTGGCCTTGAAGTTGTGCACGGCCGCGTTCAGGCCTGAAACCGGCAGCTCCCATTTACCTGTTGCGGGATCGGCAGTTGCTTTGCCTTTTGAAGTGGCACCGTCGAATATTTCGACTTGCTGACCCTTGGCAGCGACCCCGGACAGCGTTACGGCGGTTTCTACCGTGGTGCCGTTCTGCGGAATTTCGACACCGCTCGGCGAGCCCTTCACGGAGGTCAACGTCGGGGCGGTGGCGGCGGTCACGGTCAGGGTCCTGACCGCCGATTCAGCCCCCGGCGCATACACCGCCCTGGCCTTGAAGTTGTGCACGGCCGCGCTCAGGCCTGAAACCGGCAGCTCCCATTTACCTGTTGCGGGATCGGCAGTTGCTTTGCCTTTTGAAGCGGCACCGTCGAATACTTCGACTTGTTGACCCTTGGCAGCAATCCCGGACAGCGTTACGGCGGTTTCTACCGTGGTGCCGTTCTGCGGAATTTCGACCCCACTCGGCGAACCCTTCACGGAGGTCAACGTCGGGGCGGTGGCCACCGTCACGGTCAGGGTCCTGACCGCCGATTCAGCCCCCGGCGCATACACCGCCCTGGCCTTGAAGTTGTGCACGGCCGCGTTCAGGCCTGAAACCGGCAGCTCCCATTTTCCTGTTGCGGGATCGGCAGTCGCTTTGCCTTTTGAAGTGGCGCCGTCGAATATTTCGACTTGCAGCCCCTTGGCAGCAATCCCGGACAGCGTTACGGCGGTTTCTACCGTGGTGCCGTTCTGCGGAATTTCGACCCCGCTCGGCGAGCCCTTTGCGGAGGTTAACGTTGGGGCGGTGGCCGCCACGACTACAACGTTCCGAGCATTCGAAACCGATCCCCCTTGGCGCCTGGCGCGCAAGTTATAGGTGGTCCCGACACTGAGTCCAGTGAGTTGAAACGTCCACGTACGTTGCGCATTGACTGGAATGTTGGTGTTGGGCAGAGGTGCACCATAGTTGACCAAGTCGATCACGGTGCCTGGGGTGGCAATCCCGCTCAAGATGATGGTTGTATCGATCGTTTGACCGTTGTTGGGAATCTCTACCAGTGCTGAGTCAGTGATCAAACGGAGTTCTGGCACGATGTTTTGTACGACGGTCAGCGTTCTGACCGCCGATTCAGCCCCCGGCGCATACAACGCCCTGGCTTTGAAGTTGTAGGTGGCCGCGCTCAGGCCTGAAACCGGCAGCTCCCATTTACCTGTTGCGGGATCGGCAGTCGCTTTGCCTTTTGAAGTGGCGCCGTCGAATATTTCGACTTGCAGCCCCTTGGCAGCAATCCCGGACAGCGTTACGGTGGTTTCTACCGTGGTGCCGTTCTGCGGAATTTCGACCCCACTCGGCGAACCCTTCACGGAGGTCAACGTCGGGGCGGTGGCCGCCGTCACGGTCAGGGTCCTGACCGCCGATTCAGCCCCCGGCGCATACAACGCCCTGGCTTTGAAGTTGTAGGTGGCCGCGCTCAGGCCTGAAACCGGCAGCTCCCATTTTCCTGTCGCGGGATCGACAGTCGCTTTGCCTAACGAGACAGCTCCATTAAAGATCTCGACTTCCAGGCGCGGTGTGGCGGTGCCGCTCAGTTTGATGGTGGTATCGGATGTGAATCCCTTGTCGGGTATTTCCACGCCTGCGGAGTCCTTCACCGAATCAATGGTAGGCGTCAGTGCGTTCGACAGGGTGAAGGTTCTGCCGGCAGAGACCTGACCGGTGCCGTACTTCGCTTTGGCGGTGAATGTGCGAGTGCCGATCCCGATGAGTGTTGTCTCATAAGTCCAGATGCCGCTGGCATCGACCGGGCGATCACCTTTTGTGACTGTCCCCTCGAAAATCTCGACCTGCTGCAGCAGTGTTGCTGTGCCGGTCAATTTCACCTGTGGATCGACGGTGCCGCCGTTATGCGGAATTTCCTTGCTCTGGGAGTCCGTTACCGAGGTGATTTCCGGTTGCAGGTCAATCGGGGCCGCGTCGGTCACAGTCGCGGTAGCTATATTGGAACTCCCCACCAACCCCACATTGGGCCTGTGCAATTCGTAAATCGCAGTCACCTTGCTGCCAGCGAAGACCTTATTATTGGGCACCTCAAGGAAGCAGGGCAGTTTCCCAAGGAAGGGATCCTCTTCGACTTTGCCCCGGACGACCACGGGGTCGGTTTGCCCTGTAGTGGTATAGGTCGCCACAATCTCGTCGCCTACCTCAAAACGGTTGTCTTTGGTCATCACGACCACCAGCAGCGGATTGCCCGCCAGCTTCTCCAGGTCGATGGTTTCCGCGTCGTCACCGGGATAGTCTTCTTTGCGTTCCAGCAGGATCGGCTTGTCCAACAACGAACCATCCAGATCCTCATCCACCGCCACCGCAGCAGACCATACCGCATCGGGATCCGGTCCATTGCGCAGTTGATCGGTCACGGTGTAGGAAAAGTTGAGGACCTTGTTCTGGCGTTTCGCTTTGTCGAGAAACTCGCGCTCCACCGTGAAGCAGAGGGTCGTTGGCTTTTCGGTGCCCGGGTTCGGCGGTTCGGGGGCCTGATCGTTGCTGACCGGGAACGTCTTTATTTCGCCGTTGCACTTCAGGCTGATGGTGTCGTAAGCGCGGCAGTAGGGATAACTGAAGCAGACGGGCGCGCTGACGAAGTCTTTGCCGACGCCTTGCTCAATGAGATCGGACAAGTCCAGTTCGAGTTCGGAGTGGCCGTCGATTTCGGGAAAGCGATCTTTCAGACCAGGGCGAATGCGGTTGTAGAGCACTTGCAGTGGCGGCTCAGAGGTCCCGGTATTATTGCTGTTGCGTTCGACCGTGTAATACAGTTGGTTGACTTCATCGGGATGCAGCCGGTTTCTGGGAATGCGCAGAAAGATGGGTACATTCGGATCGCCAATCGTGGTGAAGCTAAGCAGCGTTGTGTCGTTGACCAGCCACAGTTTCACAACATCCTCTGACTCCCAGATACCGACTAATGGCGGATCGATCTGAACCTTTGCGCCTTCACCATCGCTGACCAGGTCATAAGCCACTAGCGGTACACCGACATGCGCCCCTTTGACCGGCTCGGTCTGGCCCTGGATCTTGGGGGGGGTAAAGCTGTAGAGGTGAGTTGTCGGTGGTGGTGGATTGGTTCATTTCAGGGCGCTCCTGCGTGGTGGGAACAGCAGGAATGATGAAAGCGCGATTGCGGGGAAAGCGCACCTGTCAGATCTGACAGGTGGCGACGAGTGGTCATCGGAGCGAGCGTCAAAAGCAAAAGATCGCAGCCTTCGGCAGCTCCTACGCGGTTGTTTGTAGGAGCTGCCGAAGGCTGCGATCTTTTGATCCCAAAAGCGGAGAGCTTGATCTGACCCTGTTTAGCTCTCGCCGCAGGTTCTTCTCAGTCTTTTCAGCCCGGCACCTCCAGATTATCCATCACCCGATTCACCGCCAGCTCCCCCAGCATGATCAGTTGCGCGATCCCCAACAGCGTTCTGCGTTGCGATGCCGGTATGAGGTGGGCGAAGTCATGGGCGATGGTTCTGGCGGAGGCGAGTGTTTCGCTGGCATCGGCCAGCAGTTCCTCGTTTTTGAAGTCTGCGGTGACGGCGTACATCCGGCGGGTTTTACGGGGCGGCGGGGTGGAACCGGGTGGGCAGAGGTAATGATCGAGGGCGCGTTCGGCGGCGTCGTTGAGTTTTTTTGAATCGAGGGATTCGTAGGGGGAAGCGAGGTCGGTTTCGGGTGGGTTTGGCGTTGGTTTGATCATCGGTAAAGCCTCTAGAGTAGTGAAGCTGCCACCGTTCGCTGCTAACGAAGGAGGTGGCGGCTGTACGCGGGTTAGCAGACCAGGACTCTAGAACCCGGCGCACCGAAGTGCCCCACGCAAAGCCGCCATAACGGCAATGAACTTTGTGCGTCTAGAGAAAAACCCGGGCTGCTAAACCCGATCACTGATAATCAGCGACCGCACCACAATAGAACCCGCCCCCAAGGCGCACAAGCCGGCGGATTCTGGCGTAGCTGTAGGCAATGGCGCAAGAATTTGTAGCCTTGAAGGCGTGTCTGGAGGTGTCTTTTAAACACCAGAGTTTAAAAGGCGATTTGCCCTGATTTCACTGGCCCCTTCGCGAGCAGGCTCGCTCCCACAGGTTCGGCGGTGTAAACACAGCCTGATGATCGACGCAGAAACCTGTAGGAATGAGCCTGCTCGCGATTACGGTGTATCAGTCAGCATGAATGTTGCTGAAAAGACGCTATCGCGAGCAGGCTCACTCCTACAGTAACCGCGTTCCTTCAGAAACCAAGTGGGTACTGGATCACCACGTAGATCCGGTCAATGTCATCGCCGGCCTGCGCTTCATTGGCTCGATGTGAAACATGCGATACCTGCACCGACAAATCCTTTGCCGCGCCCGATTGCACGACGTACTTCAAATCGATATCGCGTTCCCAATGCTTGCCACCATCGCCTTGCTGCGGCTGATAACTGCCGCTGTCAGGATCAAACGGGTTGTAGGCGCCACCCTTGGGCGCATGGGTGCCATCGATATGGCTACCGCTGACGTAGCGGGTCATGAACTTCAGGCCGGAGATGCCGAAGGCACCGAGGTCGAGGTCGTAGCGCGCTTGCCAGGAGCGTTCGTTGGCGCCGTTGAAATCGGCGTATTTGATCGAGTTGGCGAGGTAGATCGAGTCGCCGCCGACGAAATCGAACGGTGTGTCGCCATTGATCTTTTGCCAGCCGAGCATTACCGCGTGGGGGCCGAAGGCGTATTTGCCGGAGAGGCTGAACGCGGTGTTGTCGATGGCGCCGGCCAGCGCTCGGCCGCTGTCGCGGGTGTGGTAGAGGTTGGCGTCGAGCAGTACGCCGGACTGTTTGAAGTGCAGATTGCCGTAGTACTGATGCCAGGTGTCGCTCAGGTCGGAGGCATACAGCGTGCCGCCCACTGGGCTGTCGGTGAACAGATCGGCGCCGAGAAAACTGATCGCGCCGGCCTCGGTATTGGCGCCATAGCCGTAGAAATTGCCTTTGCCGGATGAGCTGTCCTGATTCTTGAACGCGGTGAAATGCCCGGCCACCAGATTGATGTGGTCGAACTCGGCGCTGTTGAGCAGAAAACCGGTGGCGTATTCCGGTTGCAGGCGTTTGTCGGAGGTGTCGAACACCGGGGTTTCCACGGTCATTTCACCGAAGGCGAGCGTGGTGCGCGAGGCTTTCAGCTTGAGTGCGCCGCCCGCGCTGGAGTAATCGTTTTCGCTGCGGCCATCGCTGTCGACCGGCAGCAGACCGGTGCCGGAATGGCCTTTGCCGCCGTCGAGTTTGAGCCCGGCGAAGGCGTGGGCATCGATGCCAAAACCGACCGTTCCGGCGGTGAAACCAGATGAGAAAGTGCCGATAAAGCCCTGAGCCCACTCCTGTTTGTAGTTTTTGCCGGAGGGTGAGGGCGAGCGGTAGTCGTTGCTCAGGTAGAAGTCGCGGCTGAGGATTTCGCTTTTGGCATCGTCGAAGAAACCGCTGGCGTGGGCGCTGGTGGTCAGACCGCAGAGCAGCGCGAGGAGGGTGAGACGCGAAGGGGCGCGGTCGATCATGGTCGGTGGCCAGCGGCAATTAAGATGGCTGGGATGATCGCGGGAATGTAGGGCAGGGGATTGAGCGGATGTGCTGAATTTACGGGGCCACACAAAACCTGTGGGAGCGAGCTTGCTCGCGAAAGCGGTACATCAGTCAACATTTTTGCCGGCTGATAAACCGCTTTCGCGAGCAAGCTCGCTCCCACAGGGTTCTGGGCTGAATGAGGGTTTTGTGGCGGGAGCAAAAATCTGCGTCAGCGATGGCGGTGTGTCGGGCAACATTTTTGTTGCCTGACACACCTTTTGATCACGTTACGACAATGGCGGCGTACGTGGCGGGATCTGGCGTTTGCTGCCGGTCGATTCAAACGCGGCGGCGAAACGCAGCAGGTTCGAGTCGTCGTAGGCGCGGCCAGCGAAGGTCAGGCCGACCGGCATGCCGATATCGGCCATCACGCCCATCGGCACGGTGACGGTCGGTACGCCGAGGTGGCGGATCGCGAGGTTGCCGTTGGCCACCCAGATGCCGTTGCTCCAGGCGATGTCAGCCGACGCCGGGTTGACGTCCGCGTCCGCCGGGCCGACGTCGGCAACAGTCGGGAACAGCACGGCATCGAGGCCCAGCGTGTCCATCCAGTCTTCGAGGTCGATGCGTCGGGTTTGCTCCAGGCCGCGCAGGCCGTCAGGCACGGTGCCGATTTCATTCCACGGGGTGATACCGCGCTCGGCCATGCGCACGTACTCATCCATGCCGGCAGCCAGATCGCCTTCACGGTTGGGCAGGGTGCCCGGGTCGTGCGGGAAGATTTTCGGCCCGTCGACGTCGACCAGACGATTGAGTTTCGGATCGCCGTTGGCTTGCAGGAAGTCGTCGAACGCCCACGCGGTCAGGTCCCACAGCTCATGGTGCAGGAACTCTTTGGAGACCAGCCCCCGAGTGAACACGGTTGGCGCGCCGGGGCGATCGCCTTCGCAGTTGGAGACCAGCGGAAAGTCGGTTTCGATGACTTCGGCACCGGCCGCTTCCAGAGCCTGACGCGCCTGCTTCCACAAGTCGATCACCGAGGCGCGGGTGTTGATGCGCTGGCCGGTCGGGCCACCGATGCCCGGGGCTTCGCTGGTGCCAGCCTCGGGGTCGGCATTGATGAACATACGCGGGACGGCGAAACGCTTGCCGGCCAGCGCTTTGGCGTCGGCAGCCAGATCGCAGTAAGCGGCGGGGCGCACGGAACTGACGCTCGGGATCGGCACCCACGGTTGCAGGCGCCAGAGGTCGCCACGGGTGTCCGGGTCTTCGGCGACGACGATGTCGAGGACTTCGAGCAGATCGGCCATGGTCCGCGCATAAGGCACGACGACGTCCATGGTCGGCGTCAACGGCCAGTTGCCGCGCACCGAAATCACCCCGCGTGACGGCGTGTAGGCGCACAAGCCATTGTTCGACGCCGGGCCACGCCCGCTCGACCAGGTTTCTTCAGCCAGACCAAACGCGGCAAAACTCGCGGCAGTGGCGGTGCCGGCACCGTTCGACGAACCGGAGGCAAACGGCGCGGTGAGGTAATCAGCGTTGTAAGGGCTTTCGGCGCGACCGTAGACGCCACGTTGCATGCCGCCATTGGCCATCGGCGGCATGTTGGTTTTGCCCAGGCAAATCGCCCCGGCCGCGCGCAGACGTTCAATGGTGAAGGCGTCGCGATAAGCGACCAGATCGGCGAAGGCCGGGCTGCCGGACGCTGCCGTGAGGCCTTTGACCAGATAGCTGTCTTTGGCGGTGTAGGGGATGCCGTCGAGCGGGCCGAGGGTTTTGCCTTCGGCACGACGGGCATCGGACGCGCGGGCTTCGTTCAACGCTTCAGGGTTGCGCACGACCACGGCATTCAGCGCCGTTGGGGTGTCGGCGCCATCGTAGGCATCGATACGTGCGAGATATGCCTGCACCAGTTCGACTGCGGTGGTCTGGCCGGACTCGAGCGCGGCGCGCAGTTGGGCAATGGAAACTTCGGTGACCTCGATCATGCGCTCACCGCTGTTTGAATTTGGGTGTTTTTCCTGGAGTGGGTGTTCATATCGGTTCTCGTTGCACAGCTATAAGCGACAAGGTTAAGACTGGCGCCTATTTAACACCAAGCGGCGTGCGGAGTAATCGACGGGATCAATCTGCCACCGATTTTCTCTCCGGCCGGCCCCTTCGCGAGCAAGCTCGCTCCCACAGGGATCGCATTTCAAACAGGCATCCAGGCTGCCAAAGTGGAATGCATTTCAAATTTGCAGCCAAGGAGCCAAGTGGAATGCATTCCAAATGTGGGAGCGAGCTTGCTCGCGAAGGCGTCAGCCCGGCCAACCCATCACTTCAGCCGATCACAGCACCCCGTACTCCCGCGCCGTCCGATCCACCGCAATCCGCGTCTTGTCGATCAACTCATCCAGCTCCGCGCGCGTGGCCACCAGCGCCGGGGCCATGATCATCCGCCCCAACGTCGAACGAATGATCAATCCCTCCTCAAAGCCAATCGTGCGGCAACGCCAGGCGATATCGTTTTCATTGGCAAAACGCTTGCGCGTCGCTTTGTCCTCAGCAAACTGCAACGCAGCCACCAAACCAACCCCCTGAATCTCACCCACCAACGGATGACTGCCGAACACCTCGCGCAGGCAATTCTGCAGATACGGCCCGGTGTCGGTTTTCACCTGATTCACTACGCCCTCATCGCGCAAGGCCTTGAGGTTGGCAATCGCCACGGCAGCTGCGACCGGGTGCCCGGAATAGGTCAGGCCGTGGGCAAATACGCCACCTTTCTCGACCAATGCTTCAGCCATGCGCCGCGACAGAATCAAGCCACCCATAGGGATGTAACCCGAGGTCAGGCCCTTGGCGATCGACAGCGTGTCGGGCTCAAAACCAAATGCCTGATGGGCGAACCATTCACCGGTGCGGCCAAAACCGCCAATCACTTCATCCGCACACAACAACACATCGTATTGACGGCAGATACGCTGGATTTCCGGCCAGTACGTCGCCGGCGGAATGATCATCCCTCCCGCACCCTGAAACGGTTCTGCGACGAACGCGGCGACCTTGTCGGCGCCTAGCTCAAGAATCTTGTCTTCCAGTTGCCGCGCCGCTTGCAGGCCAAACTCTTCCGGGCTGAGATTACCTTCATGGGCGAACCAGTACGGCTCATCAATGTGCGCGACATCGGGGATGGTCCCGCCCATCTCATGCATGAATTTCATCCCGCCCAACGCCGTCGCGGCCAGGGTCGAGCCGTGGTAGCCGTTCCAGCGGCCGATCATGATTTTCTTCTCGGGCTTGCCCATCACCTGCCAGAACTTGCGCACGGTACGGATCAGCAATTCGTTGGCTTCGGAGCCGGAGTTGGTGTAGATCGCGTGGCTGTAGTGCTTGGGCAGCAGGCTGAAGAGCAGTTCGGACAGCTCGATCACCGCCGGGTGAGTGGTGTGGAAGAACATGTTGTAGTAGGGCAGTTGTTCCAGCTGTGCGGTCGCCGCGGCGGCGAGATCCTTGCGCCCGTAACCGAGGTTGGTGCACCACAGGCCGGACATGCCATCCAGATAGCGATTGCCGTCGTTGTCCCACAACGCCAGCCGATCGCCGCTGACCATCACCCGTGGACCTTCCTCGTTGAGGGCCTTTTGATCAACGAACGCGTGGATGTGGTGAGCGGCGTCAGAGGCTTGGTAATCGCGGGTACTGCGGGTCGAATCGAATTCGGCGGACATGGCGGATCTCCAGAGCAAAGGGCAAGTGGGTGCGTTCGTCACAGCGCTGCACGGGGAAAGTTTTGTCATCTAAAAATATTTTTGTAAAGAAAATATTTGTCGGTAAAAAAAGATAACCGTAGGCTGACCGCCATTGGCAACGATCAACAGAGGCAACATGAGCGGACTCAGAGAACGGCAGAAGGAACAGCGCCGGCAGGTGATTGCCGAGGCGGCGCTCGAGTTGTTCAAGCGCAACGGTTTTGCGGCTACCACGCTGGACCAGATCGCCGTGCAGGCGGGGGTTTCCGCCCCCACCGTGGTCAACTATTTCGGCGGCAAGCAGGAGATTCTGCTGGCCTTGCTCAAGCAACCCGACGAGCAAGCCATGCGCGAGGCGCGGGCGAATCTCGACGAGAACAGCGATCCGCTGGAGGCGCTGTGCGAGTTCGAAGGGCTGATGACCGATTACCAGCTACAAGCGATGCCGGCTTCGTTGTGGCGAGAATTGGCGCCGTTTCTGCTGACCGGTGAGTTGGCTGAGGCGATGAGCCCGTGGAATGCCGCCGTGATCGAAGAGACCAAAGCGCTGCTTCTGCATTTTCAGCAGGCCGGCAAAGTGCGCGAATCGATCGATCTCGATGTGGTGGCGACGCTGTTCAACCAATACGCGAACATGGCGTTCATTCGCCTCGCCACGCAGGAAATCCCGGATCGGGCCGCGCACGCCTTGCACATGCGCGGGGTTTTGAATCTGTTGTGTCACGGCATGCTGGAGCGCTAAGGCTAAAAGACGATGTGCCGGAAGTGAACTAGGCTCACAGCGGTTCATCGATGGCCCACCCAGGAGCGCCGACATGGAAGACAAACCGCTGATCACGTTTCAGAGTTCCAGAGCACTGCTGGACGTGCTCATTCGAGCGGGCCTGATCACCGTTCTGGTGCTGTTCTGCTACGACATTTTCCATCCGTTTCTCAATGTCATGCTGTGGGCGCTGATCCTGGCCGTCACGCTGTATCCGCTGAATCAGGCTCTGGGCGCGAAACTCGGTAATCGCTACGGCTGGGCGGCAATCATTCTGGTGCTGCTGGGCCTGGTGATTCTGATGCTGCCGTTGAGCCTGCTGGGTGCTTCGATCGCCGATTCGATCAAGGGCAGCATGCACACGTTCGAAGCGGGGCAGTTCGAGATACCGCCGCCACCGGCCAGTGTTGAAGGCTGGCCGTTGATTGGCGCGCCGCTTTACGGCATCTGGATGCACGCTTCGCAGGACCTGAGCTGGGCGTTTCAGGAGCTGGCGCCGCACCTCAAGGACTGGAGCAAAGTGGTGTTGCATCAAGCCGCCGGCGTCGGCGCAGGCATCGTGGTGTTTGTGATTGCCTTGATCGTTGCCGGGTTGATCATGCACCACGGCGAGCGCGGCCACCGCACAGCGGTTGCAGTCACCACACGCATTTCCGGGCCGGTGCGCGGCCCGCAGATCGCCGAACTGTGTACGGCAACCATCCGCGCCGTGGCGCAGGGCGTGGTTGGTATCGCCTTTATTCAGATGCTGCTGGTTGGCGTGGCACTGGTGGTCATGGGCGTACCGGCGGCCGGCATTCTTGCCTTGATGGTGTTGCTGCTGGGCATCACCCAATTGCCGGTGTTGCTGATCACGCTGCCCATCGTGATTTATGTCTTCGCCGTGGACGGGGTCAGCGCCAGCACGATTATCTTTGCGGTGTGGATGGCGATTGCCGGGCTTGCCGACAACGTGCTCAAGCCGATGCTGCTGGGACGCGGCGTCGCGGTGCCGATGCCAGTAGTACTGATCGGCGCGCTCGGGGGCATGGTCACCAGCGGCATTATTGGTTTGTTCACCGGGCCGGTGATTCTGGCGGTTGGCTATGAATTGTTCATCGGCTGGGTCTATCAACCGGCCGATATCACCGAGCTTCTGGAGAGCCAGCGCAAAGAAAATCTACCGTGACACTCATCCCTCTCGCTGACGCATTGGCGTACACCTTAGCGGACGTCTAGGCTGGTCAGTCAGTCGCCCTTCGGGCGCAACGCCCACGCAGGGACAGGAGCGCAACCGATGAAAGCCCCAGCCAGTATTGTCTGCCTGATGTTCACACTGGTTCTCGCGCCGGGAGTCCGCGCCGAAGACCCGCCGGCGGCGCCCCCTCACGCGGCCACCGATGATGCGCCGTTGATCAACCCGCAAGTGGTCGACAAGCTCATCGATATGGGCGATTACCTGCGCAGCCTGCCGAAATTCCAGGTCGACGCCCAAGTCTCGCGCGACACGGTTCTGGAATCCGGGCAGAAGATCAAGACCGAGTCCGCCAACACCCTGAAAGTGGTCGGCCATGATCGCCTGTATGCGAAAAGCGAAGGCGATGTGCGCACCCGCGAGTTTTTCTATAACGGCAAAAAACTCACCCAGTATTCGCCATACCTGAAGTACTACACCACCGTCGACGCCCCGGCCACGGTGGCGGAAACCCTGCACAAGGTCGAGAACTTCTACGGTGTGCAGGTGCCGATGGAGGACCTGTTTCTGTTCGGCAGTGATCAGGCGCAGATCGATGCCTTGAAAGCCGCGTTGTACGTGGGCCCGTCGGTCATCAAGGGTCAGCTCTGCGACCATTTGGCGTTTCGCCAGGAGGGCATCGACTGGCAATTGTGGCTGACCCGCTCCGACAAACCCTTGCCGTGCAAGCTGGTGATCACCACCACCGACGAGAAGAGCTTCCCCGAGTACAGCGCGGTGTATCAGTGGAACCTCAAGCCGACCATTCCGGACACGCAGTTCACCTTCAAACCGGGCAAAGGCGATGTGGCGATTGCGTTTAAACAGGCCAGCGATCAGGGAGGGCAGTGATATGAACAAGTCGATGACGTGGAGTTTGTTGTTGTCGCTGGCCGCCGCCACGCTGCTGACCGCCGGTTATGTCGCCGAAGCCGATGCCCGGGGGCAACGCGCCCAGGGGCATGCCCGCGCCAACGTCAACCGCGCGCCGGCGCCGAATGCGCAACGGGCGCAGCGGATCAATGCGCCGCAGCGCACCAACAATGTCAGTGCCGGTAACCGGGTCAATTCGGGCAATCGGGTCAATTCGGGTAACCGGGTCAATGCCGGCAACAACGTTGGTAACCGCACGAACGTCAACAACGGCAACCGAAACGTCAACATCGACAACAGTCGCGATGTCGATATTGATGTCGACGGCCATGGCCGTTATGGCTACGACGATCACTACCATCCGGTGGCGGCCGCAGTGGCGGTAACGGCAACCGTCGCGGCCACTGCAGCGGTGGTAGGGGCGATCTTTACCCCGGCGCAAATGCCCAGCAGTTGTGTGCAGGTGATTCAGTACAACGTCGCCTACATGCAATGCGGCTCGACCTGGTACCAGCCGCAGTATCAGGGCAGTGATGTGACGTATGTGGTGGTCAATGCGCCTTGATCAGGCTTTCGGCACCCACGCTTGCATCTGCGCCAACATGCCACGGCCGCCTCGGCGTAACCCGGTGGCCAGGGTCAGCCACGGCAGCTCAGTAACGATGACCTGTGCGGCCGGCACCAGTCGCACTTCACCGGCAGTGCTGCCCGCCGGGCCACCGTCCGGCATGAAAATCGTCAGCCAGTCATCCACGCTTTCGACGATCAGGCACAGGCGAAAGCCTTCGCCCTCGGCAATCAGGCCGACCTTGGAACCGTCCTCGTTTTCCAGTCCGGCGAACCGCGCCGTGGTGTCTTTGAACAACTGGTAACCGGGCAGGTTGCTGAGCAGCTTGTTTTCCGTGGCCTCCAGCGCCCGCGCCGCCGCAGACGTGCGTGCCAGCAGCCCGGCGAGAAAACACAGGACGATCAGGCCCAGCAACGCCGCCAGACTCACCAGCGTCACGCCCGCCACGTCATAGCCCTTGAACATCGGCAATAACTTTTCTACCGGCCCGCGCAGCAGGTGGATGGCTTTTTCGATCAGCACGACGATCAACACCAACGGCAGAATGAACAGCAGACCGCCGACCACGGTGGTCTTGATGAACTTGAACATGACGGCTCCTTGAATGACGTGCGATCGGATTCAAGGCTAGCTGATCTCCGTCCAGCTGCCGGAAGGCTTCAGCGCCGCCAACTGCCCAAAGGTAACTCGACCTCGCGCTCGGCAGCAGCCAGCGCTTTCTCCAGCCCGGACTTGTCCAGCGGCGCGCAGTAAGCCGGTTTCGCCCGCTCGAATCGCCAGCTCTCATCGAGGCCTCCGGCGTCGACCGCATCGAAGCCGAGTTCGTCCAGCAAACCCACGACCAATGCCTTGGCGTCAGCGTCATCTGCGGCGACGGGCAGGGCGCGCCGCTCGCTGGAATCATGCGGGCGGGCATCGGTGAGCAAGTCCGCTGCGAGAATGGCATTGAACACCTTGACCACCGTGGCTCCGCGCAAATGCTCTGCGAGCAAGCGGCTGGTGGTGCTCTGGAACGTGTCGAGTACGGCGATGTGGCCGTCGCGATCAGGGTAATAGTTGTTGGCGTCGAGCACGGTTTTCCCTTCGAACCAGGCTGGCGGCAGGCTCGGGATGTGTTCGTAGGGGATGGCCAGCAACACCACGTCGGCAAACTGTGTGGCCTGTTCGGCCGTGCCGATCTGGCAGCCGGTGATGCCGGCGAGCACGCTGCTCATGGTCTTCGGGCCGCGTGAGTTACTGAGCATTACTTCGTGCCCGGCGGCGAGGACGATTTGCGCGACGGCGCGCCCGATGAATCCGGCTCCAACGATTCCAATGCGCATGGTGTATTCCTCTGTCAGGTGGGGAGCCACTATGATGATTCCTGCCCAGATGCAGATAAATTGCACTCTGTTACTTACTTTCGCTAACAGGAGTTTCGAATGGATCGGCTGACCAGCATGGCGGCTTTCGTGATGGCGGCTGAAGCGGGCTCGTACGCCAGCGCTGCGCAACGCCTCGACATGTCGGCGCAAATGGTCGCCAAACACGTGGCCGCCCTTGAACAGCGGCTGGGTGCGCGGTTGCTCAATCGCACCACGCGCCGGCAGAGCCTGACCGAACTGGGCCAGGCCTACTACGAGCGCTGCAAGCACATCGTTACTGAGGCAGAGGCCGCTGATTCGCTGGCGCAGATCATGAATGACACGCCGCGCGGCAAGCTCAGGATCAGCGCGCCGGTAACCTTCGGTTCGTACAGCCTGATGCCGTTCATGACCGCGTTCTTGCGCGAATTCCCTGAAGTGGAAATTGATCTGCACCTGACCGACCGTGCGGTGGATCTGGTGGAGGAGGGGTTTGAGGTGGCTTTCCGGATCGGCCCGTTGGCCACGGCTAGCCTCACCGCCAGGCCCTTGGCCGCGTATCGCTTGATTGTCTGCGCGGCGCCACGCTATCTGGCGGAACACGGCACACCGCAAGTGCCCGCCGATCTGCAACAACATGAGTGCCTGGGTTATGCCTATTGGTCACGGCCTGCCGATCACGAGTGGTCGTTTTTCAACGGTGCGCAGGTCGAGCGCGTGCCGGTGAGCAGTCGCTTGCACGTCAACGAGAGCAAGGCGTTGTTGTCAGCGGCGGTGGATGGTTTCGGGATTGTGCTGGGGCCTGCCGACTTTCTTGAACCGGCATTGCGCAGAGGCGAGTTGGTGAGGTTGTTGGAGGGGTTTGAGGCGCCGAGCAGAGCGATGCATCTGCTGTACACGGCGCATCGGCAGAAGACCGCGAAAGTGCGCCAGTTCATCGATGCCGCGGTCAGCCGATTTGGCTGACCGGGCGATTTGGATGAGTGAATAAAGCGACTCAGTTAATTCGCGGATGCTGCTGCACCAGTTCCTTGCGCTTGGCTTCCAGCGCAGCGATTTCGGCGTCTATGTCCTCGATTTTCTGCTCGATATTGTCGTGATGTTCTTGCAGCAGTTCCTTGGCTTCCTCGAGGTCCGAGGCTGCCGGCGCGGCACCGCGCAATGGCTTGTTCGCGGTTTCCTTCATGGTCACCCCGGTGGCCAGACCGATCACGGCGATGACCATCAGGTAATACGCCGGCATGTACAGATTATTGGTGCTCTCGACCAGCCACGCGACCACGGTCGGAGTCAGGCCGGCGATCAATACCGAGACGTTGAAAGCAGCCGCCAGCGCGCTGTAGCGAATGTGCGTGGGAAACATCGCCGGCAGGGTCGAGGCCATGACGCCGATAAAGAAGTTCAGCAGCACGGCCAGCATCAGCAGACCGGCGAAGATCAAACCGATCTTGCCGCTGTTGATCAGCATGAACGCCGGGATCGCCAGAATGAACAAGCCGATGCTGCCGACGACGATGAAAGGCTTGCGGCCGATCTTGTCGCTGATGAAGCCAATCGCCGGTTGTACGAAGAGCATGCCGACCATGATCGCGATGATGATCAACACGCCACGGTTTTCGCTGTAGTGCAGATTGTGCGAGAGGTAACTCGGCATATAGGTGAGCAGCATGTAGTAGGTGACGTTGGTCACCGCCACCACGCCGATGCAGGTCATCAGGCTGCGCCAGTGTTTGGTCGCGACCTCCTTGAAAGAGACTTTCGGGCCACCGGCGAGGCCTTCACGATCGCCTTGCTCAAGCTTTTCGACGTGCTGCTGGAACGCCGGGGTTTCTTCCAGGGCGTGGCGCAAATAGAGACCGATCATGCCCAGCGGCAACGCGAGGAAGAACGGCAGACGCCAGCCCCATTCCTCGAACTTCGCTTCGCCGAGCGTCGTCGAGATCAACACCACCACACCGGCACCGAGGACGAAACCGGCAATCGAGCCAAAATCCAGCCAACTGCCGAGGAAGCCACGCTTGCGGTCCGGCGCATATTCAGCGACGAAGATTGACGCACCAGTGTATTCGCCACCGACCGAGAAACCCTGGGCCATTTTTGCCAGCAACAGCAGGATCGGTGCCCAGATGCCAATCGAGGCATAGGACGGAATCAGGCCGATGGCAAAGGTGCTGAGCGACATGATCACGATGGTCGCGGCGAGGACTTTCTGTCGCCCGTACTTGTCGCCCAAGGCGCCGAAGAACAAGCCGCCCAGCGGCCGAATCAGGAAGGGCACCGAGAACGTCGCCAGCGCGGCGATCATCTGTGTGCCGGGGTCGGCACCGGGGAAGAACACTTTGCCGAGTACATAGGCGACGAAGCCGTAGACACCAAAGTCGAACCATTCCATGGCATTGCCCAGGGCGGCAGCGGTAATCGCTTTGCGCATCTTGGCGTCGTCGACAATGGTGATGTCGTTCAGGCCGATCGGCTTGACGGTTTTCTTGCGTGATTTCATCCGGGTCTTCTCTTTGCTGATCCATCGTGCCGCGTAGATGCCATCTTTTTGATGGCGCGTACTCTTTGGCTCAGATACATGAGGACACGAAATAATTCACTGCCCGGCGCTTTTTTTCCTGGCACACCGGTGTAGGAGCTGCCGAAGGCTGCGATTGATCGTTCCCACGCTCTGCGTGGGAATGCAGCCGGGGACGCTCCGCGTCCCAACAAGATCGCAGCCTTCGGCAGCTCCTACAGGGGGATATGTGTTTACCGGCGGATGGCCGTATACGATTGCCGCAGGTCGCTGGCCCAGCCATCCAGCACCACTTTGACGTCGTCGGCAGTCAACACCTGCTTGTCGTTCTCCAGCGGCACGCCGGTGCCTTTGCGCACCACTTCGGCAATCACTTCGCCGGTCGAACCGTCCTCGAACGAAACCTCGGTGGCGACCTGACTGTCCTGATCACGGATGCCGGTCGCCGTGCTCACACCGGCAGCGACGAGAGTGACGGGCAGCCACTCATAAAAGCGCAAACCCTGAGTGCTGGTCGCCACTTGGGTGATGGCGGGGCGCACCACCAACGTGTTCGGCCCCGGTTGGTTGACCAGATGCATCACCTTGCCCAATTCCAGTCGCAGCGCCGCATCGTAGTAGTCAGTAACCCCGGACAGCGTGCTCAGCGGAATCCGCGAAGTCGGCTCGGCACTCGGGTAAAACTGGCTTGGCGCCAGGTAAACCTGGGTATATCGGCCCCGGGCGAGTGCCGGGCTGACCCACGCCAGCACCGGCTGACCGGACGGCGACTGGCGCTCGGCCAAGACGCTGTAGTCATGCAGAAAACCGCTGTGTTCGACCTTGTTACTGCTGCAGGCGGACAGGCTCAGGGTGGTGGCGAGGGCCAGCGACAGCGAATGCGTGCGGGTCATTAACGGGTTTCCTTGTGAGGTTGCGTGGCGATGCTGTCCGAGCATTCGATGTGCAACTGGCCGTGGCTCATGATCCATTGGATCAGGTCGGCGGCAGCGATGCTGTGGACGTATTCGACCCAGTGCGCATTGGTCGGGCTGAACTGCTCGAAGTAGCGGCGCAGGACGATGCGGCTCTGATCGCTGGAAACGCTCAGGCACGACTCCTGAAACACAATCGGCGTGTCGGGGCCGAGCGCGGCGGTGCGCTGGCTGAGGATCAAGGGACGATTGCTGTTGTGCCCCTCGGCGCAATGGTTGTCGTTCAATAGCTTCATGCGAACCCCCTGGATTGGAATGGCCGCAGAATGCCCGCGCGGTTTTGCCAGAGAATGTCCGCTTGATGTCTGGCGCGTAGAAATGTTGCTCGATTGAAATAAATGACCCGGGCGGCGAAATGGCTTTAGATTGGCGTTTTTTCGCCGCATGGATCTGTAACTGTGAGCAGACTGCTGTTCGTCGACGACGACGTGGAAATTCTCGCGCTGCTGAAGAAATTCTTCGTGCAGCACGCCTATGAAGTCGACGTCGCGCCGCATGGCGAGGCCATGTGGGCGGCGATCGCGCAGAACCGTCCGGACACGATCATTCTTGATCTGATGATGCCCGGCGAAAGCGGTTTGAGCCTGTGCCAGAAGGTGCATACGCAACTGGGCATTCCGATCATCATGCTCACTGCCATGGCCGAACTGAGTGATCGCATTGTCGGGCTGGAACTGGGCGCGGACGACTATCTGACCAAACCGTTCGCCCCGCAGGAACTGCTCGCGCGGGTGCGCGCCTTGCAGCGTCGTGCCAGTGAACAGCGGCATCCGGTTGAACCATCACGCCCGGTGATCGGCTTCGCCGGTTGGCATCTGGACATCACCTGTCGCGAACTGCGCTCGCCGGAAAACGTGATGATTCCACTGTCCGGCGGCGAGTTCGATTTGCTGGTGGTGTTCCTCGATCATCCGCAACGCATTCTGACCCGCGAACAGTTGATCGACCTGACCCACGGCCATGGCCATGACGCTTTCGACCGCAGCATCGATGTGCAAGTCAGTCGCCTGCGGCGCAAGATCGAGCCGGACAGCAAGCGCCCGGACCTGATCCGTACCGTGCGCAACGGCGGATATCTGTTCACCGCCAAGGTCAGCCGCTCGTGATTCGCCGACTGTGGCGTGGCGACACCCTGCGCCGGCGCATCGCCCTGACCATCATTGCGGCGATGGTCGCGTCGCTGGCGTTGAATGCGCTGTTCGTGCAAGTCGCCGGGATCTGGGCGCGGCCACCGATTGAACGCACCGGTCTGCTCGAGCAGATTGCGGCGACCTCGCGGGTGATCGAAGCCGCCCCGGCCAACCTGCGCCCGCAACTGGCCGCAGCGGCGAGCAGCGCCATGCTGCAAGTGTCATGGAAAGCACAGCGCGCCGACTTCGATCTGCCCAATGACGGCCTTCGCCTGCCAGCGAGCCGGGTGCCGGTGCTGCAGCAACTGCTGGGCAATGATCGAAAAATCGAGGTGTTCAGCCCGGGCGACTGGCCGAAAGGCAGTGCCCAGGCGCATTACGCCGCCGTCGTGCAATTGGTCGATGGCAGTTGGTTATCCTTTATCCCGCCGGAGCGCAGTTGGGGTCTGGAGTTTGGCGTGCGTATCGTGATCGTCATCGCGTTGGGACTGATTGCCACATTGCTCGTCGCCTGGGTCGCCACCCGGCAACTGGCCAATCCGTTGCAGCGCTTTACGCGTGCCGCCAGACGATTTGGCACCGATCTGCGCGCACCGCCGATCAAGCTCGAAGGCCCCGACGAAATCCGTCAAGCGATCATCGCTTTCAACACCATGCAGGCGCAGATCCAGCATTTCATTGCCGAGCGTACGCACATGCTGGCGTCGATCTCCCATGACTTACGTGCGCCGCTGACGCGCATGCGTTTGCGCAGTGAGTTCATGGAAGACCTCGATCATCAGGGCAAACTGATTCGCGACGTTGAAGAGATGCAGTCGATGATCAACGCCGCGCTGGCGTTCTTCCGCGAAGACACCCATCGCGAGCAAACCACAGCATTTGATCTGTCGGAGCTGCTGCAAACCATCGTCGACGATTACCGTGATCAGCAGATCAATGTCGACTTCGGCGGCCCGGCGCATTTGGTGTATGAAGGCCGGCCACTGGGGATCAAACGGGTGATCGTCAATCTGCTGGAGAATGCGCTGAAGTATGCGCAGCGTCCGGTCATTGCGTTGAAGCGTGACGAGTATTCGATTCGCATCGAGGTCAGCGACGAAGGCCCCGGCATTCCCGAGGTGGCGTTGGAGCAGGTCTTCGATCCGTTCTTTCGGCTGGAGACTTCACGCAATCGTGACACCGGCGGTGTGGGTCTGGGTCTTTCCGCAGCGCGAGCCATCGTCCGTGAGCAGGGCGGTGAATTGACGCTGAGCAATCGCAAGAGCGGAGGGTTGATCGCGAAGGTCGAGTTGCCTGTGTGAAATTTCTTCTGTAGATTTTCATGAAATTACAAGAAACAAATTTCATGGGATCGTGAATGTTTCAGCAATCCAGCCAGCACGTCGACAGCTATTACGCCCACAGTTGCGCCGATATTCTGCGTGATCGAGTGGTGCTGGAAGGCGAACATGACGCCGACGTGGTGATCATCGGCGCCGGTTTCAGTGGTCTGCACACGGCGCTGCGTCTGGCCTTGGCTGGCAAGCGCGTGATGGTGCTGGAAGCCAGTCGCGTGGCGTGGGCGGCGTCGGGGCGCAATGGCGGTCAGGCGATTCTCGGCTGGTCGTGCGACATGCCGCCGCTGGAAGCCGCGCTCGGTTATGAGCGGGCCAGACGGCTTTGGGATGGCATGCGCTGGGCTGCCGACGAACTGCGCGAATTGCCCGGCCGCCATGGTTTCGATTGCGACTATCGCCCCGGGCATTTGTGGACGTCGGTGATGCCACGGCGGGTCAGCCTGCTCAGCGAATGGCAACATGAGGCCAGCCACAAGTGGGGCCACGATGCGTTGCAGTTCATCCCTCGTGAACAATTGCCGGAATGGGTGGCCACCGATCGCTATCAGGCCGGGCTTTACGATCCTGAGGGCGCACACCTCAATCCTCTGAAACTGGCCTTGGGCCTGGCGGCCGCCATCGAGCGGGCCGGCGGACGTATTCATGAACAAAGCAAAGCGCTGAGTTATCAGGAGCAGGGCGACGGCTTTCGGGTCAACACCGAGCGCGGTTTGGTGCGCGCCGATGTGCTGGTGTTGGCCTGCAATGCCTACCTCGATGAACTCGACCCGCAACTGTCCAGTTGCATTCTGCCGGTGGGCACTTATCAGGTCGCCACTGCACCGCTCACCCCTGAGCAGGCCAGCGCGCTGTTGCCGCGCAACGTTTGCGTGACCGACAACCAGTTCGTCCTCGATTACTTCCGCCGCACACCGGACAACCGCTTGTTGTTCGGCGGCGGCTGCACTTACCTGGGCGGCATGCCCAAGGACATTGCGGCGGCGACGAGGCCGTTTCTTGAGCGAGTATTCCCGCAGCTTCAGGGTGTCGGCATCGAGTTTGCCTGGGGCGGGCATATCGACCTGACGATCAACCGCACGCCGGACGTTGGCGGCGAGGGTAACCGTTATTGGCTGCAAGGCTACTCGGGACACGGCGTCCTGCCGACATTGGCCGCCGCACGTGCGGTGTCCCATGCGATCCTCGGCGATAGCGATGAATTGGCGTTGTACCAGGGCCTGAGCAATGGCCGTTTTCCCGGTGGCAAACATTTCGCGGCACCGCTGGAAGCCATCGGCAAGGCCTGGTATCGACTGCGCGACAGCATTTGATGAGACTTTGACCATGAACAAGCAAGAAGAAATCGCCGCGCTGGCGATCCTCATCCACGACCTGCGCAAGCACAAGAAATGGACCCTCAAGGAACTGGCCGACAAGATCGGCCGTTCGGTCGGCTTCCTGTCGCAGGTCGAGCGCGGTTTGTCGCGGCCTACCGTGGCGGACCTGACTGCGATCAGCGAAACCTTCGGCGTGCCGACCACGTATTTCTACAGCCTGCCCAAGCCCAAGGAATTGCCGTGGGTGACGCGCCCGGACGAGCGTCGCACGCTGTATTACGCCAATGGCATCACCGACATTCTGGTATCGCCGCAGATGCGCGCCTCGTTCTCCATGCTCGAAAGTCATCTCGAAGCCGGCGCCAGCAGCGGCGATCGCCATCTGACCGACAGCTCGGAGCAGGGCGGTTACGTCCTCGAAGGCGAACTGACGTTGTGGCTGGGCGACGATGAAGAGCCGGCTACGTTGAAGGCCGGCGACAGCTTTCAGTTCGACAGTCATACCCGCTGCCGCTACGGCAACCTCACCGAGCAGCTCACCCGCGTGCTCTGGGTCTACACCTGATAACCATAAAGGATGAACACGATGGACGCTGTCTGCGCTGACCTGCTCGCCGAAGTACGGGCGTTTCGCCAACGCTACCCCGAGGTGCGTTATGTCGACCTGATTTGCCTGGACATCCCGGGGCATTTTTACGGCAAGCGTTATCCGGTAGACATGCTCGAAAAAGTCGCCGCCGGCAGCGTACTGAAGCTGCCGCAGAATTGCGTACTGTTGGGCGTGCAGGGTGGTTTGTTCCCGATTGGCGATTACTGCTTCAACGACGGCGACCCGGATGCCGTGCGCCGTCTGGTGCCGGGCACACTGAAACCGGTGACATGGGAAGCGCAGCCGCTGGGGCAGATGCTGATCACTTCCGACGGCACTGAAAAGCCGATCGAATTCGAACCCCGTGAAGTGCTCGCACAGGTGCTTAAGCGCCTGGCGCGCAAAGGCATTCACCCGGTGGTGGCCTTTGAGCTGGAGTTCTACCTGTTCGATAAAAAGCTGCGCGACGGTCTGCCGCAATTCCCCCGCGACGACCTGACTGACGACGCCGATGATCAACCGAACCTGCACATCGAGCGGCTTTCACGCTTCGCGCCGGTGCTGGATGAAATGGTCGAAGCCACTCGGGCGCAGGGCATCGACGCCACGGTGATTACCGCTGAACTCGGCCCCGGACAGTTTGAAATCAACTTCGGCCATCTCGACGACGGTTTGCGTGCGGCGGATTGGGCGGCGTTATTCTGCCGCAGCACGCGCGGTGTGGCGCTCAAGCATGGTTATCGCGCCAGTTTCATGGCCAAGCCGTACTTGCAACATCCGGGCAGCGGTATGCATGTGCATGTCAGTTTGTACGACGCAGCCGGCAATAATCTGTTGGCGGCCAATGAGCAGCAGCCGCTACGCCATGCAGTCGCGGGGTGCCTGGAATTACTGCCGCACAGCATGCCGATCTTCGCGCCGAACCAGAACGCCATGCGCCGATTGGGCGGCACGGTGAACACCGCGACCAAGGCCAGTTGGGGTTTTGAGGATCGTGATGCGTGTCTGCGGATTCCCGAGTCGGACGCGAAGAATTTGCGGGTTGAATATCGCTTGGCGGGCGCGGACGCCAATCCGTATCTGGTGCTGGCGGCGATTCTGGTGGGGCTTGAACACGGGCTGGCGTCGGGCAAGGAACCGATCACACCGCTGAATGAAGATCGCAGCAGCGGGATCGACTTCCCTAAAGAGATGTTCGAGGCAGTGCGTGCGATGCAACATCAGCCGCAGTTGCGGGAAGGGTTGGGCGCGGAGTTTGTGGATGTGTATTGCGAGAATAAACGCCAGGATCATTTGGCGTTTATGCAGGAGATCAGTGCGCGGGAGTATCGCTGGTATTTGTGACCCGGTGCTTATCCAGAGCGCGCCTTGAATGGCCGCTTTTACGCGCATTGCACGTCTGCTGGCGTGGAAATCGCGTTGCGCAGAGACGCAAGGAAAGTGATGTCGAGTAACAAATCGGCCCATTGAAAGGAATCATGTATGACCACCCCTTCACCTGCTCACACCCTGAGGGCATTGCCTGATCTTGATTACTATCACAGCCGATCGGTGCTGCTGCCTGTTGAAATAACCACTCTTGAAGCCTGGAACTGCATGCGGGCCAAGCCGGGACTGGTCATGCGACTGGCGTTTCGAACGAGGGATGCGATTTGCTCGTTAGTTGGCGTGAAGCGCATCGGCGGTTTCTCTGGCGCCCGTCGAGAGGCAATACAGGCTGGCGAAAAGCTGGATTTTTTTCTGGTGGAGCATAGTGGCCCCGACGTGCTCGTTCTGAGCGTAAGAGACCGACATCTGGATGTCATGATTTGCCTGTCGATAACAGATCATGTGTTCACAATCACATCGTCTGTCGTAACGCATAACGTCTTTGGGCGCGTCTATATGTTGCCGGTGGGCGTAGTCCATAAGGTGCTGGTCAATAGGGACCTTGAGCGTCTCAAGCGGAATACAGGCGCCGCCGAAGTGTAGTTAACGGTGCCCGCGCCGGGACAGCCGCGGTGGGGCAGAGGCAGACGTTGACTGTGGAACGAGTAGCAGCAAGAAGATTTGGAGTGGAACCATGCAATGCACCTGCAACGGTCAAAACAACCTGGTAGATATCAGTCAGCGTTACACGGCGTTTGTCGCAGGAATGCGCTGCCTGGCGACGGGGGACTGGATCAAACTATTGCAATGTGCCGGGTGCGGGCAGCTTTGGCGAGCGGATGAGTGGGATAAATATCAAACCCTGTACGCCCGCAAACTGGACTCGCCCGAGGGCTGGGAATCAGCTGAAATGGAAACTTTGATAAAGCTGCGCATGGTCGAAAATCATGGCGGTCTGGATACATCTGCTTGTCTGGCGAAGGACTGCCAGCAACCTGTACTCAAGGGAAGAGCCTATTGCGTTGACCACTTTTATGAAACCGGAGCAAGAGCATGAACTGCTGAAACTGGCCAGTAGAGCGGGATTAAAGAACAGATCACGTTTTTCTGAATGGGGTCTTCCCTGAAATTTTCCCCAGCCACTCAACCCTTCAACGACATCGGCTTGTCCCCACCCGGCGGCAAACCAAACAGCTTCCGCACCCGATTAAGAAACGCCCCATAGGGTCGCCCCAGAGCCAGCATCATCACGGCCGCACCCAGTGTGCCGCGCACCAGACCTTCGCCCGATGCACCACTGAAGCCAATGATCGCGGCATAGATGGGCACCTGAAAACTGACCAGGGCGATGCTGTCCCATAACAACCTCGACACCCGACCCTGACTGGCTCGTGTCATCACCCAATCGCGCCAGATACCGTAAGGTCGCGCGACCGGAATCATCAGCACCGCGCCCAGCAGGCGCGCGTGCAGAACCTGATCCCACGTCATGCCGGCAATGAAACGTTCATTGAGGATGCCGGTGATGGTGAAAAACAGGATCAGCGCTGTGGTGTCTGCGATAAATGCAGTCCGACGCGTTGACTGTTGCAGGCGTTGCGGCACCTCACTTCTCCTTTCATGGCTTCGGGACTGATCTTTCCTCAGCTGGACGCCGACATTTCATCGTGCTGTGACAGCGGCTGCACGGCGAGGTGCGGAGATTCGCCGAAGTACTCGATCAGCAGATCCGTGAGCACGCGTATCTTGCGCGCGGGATGCGGGCCCGGCGCGCGGAGGAGGTAGGCACCGGCCGGGGGCGGGGGATGGTTAGTCATGATCGGCACGAGTGCACCCGAGGCAATGTGTTCGTGGGTGAGGCAATCGGGCAGGTAGGCGATACCGAGGCCGGCAGCCGCGGCTGCGGCGAGGGCCGTGCCGTTGTCAGCCTTGAAGCGTCCTTGCGGGCGAACCGTGATGACCTTGTCAGCCGCCATGAATTGCCAGGCTTCGGTGCCTTGCATGAGCGCCTGATGGGCGTGCAGTTCGTCCGGGGTTTCCGGGGCGCCGTGCGCTTTGATGTATTCGGGGCTTGCGACGAGCTTGGTGTAGACCGGGCCGATACGCCTCGCGATCAAGTTGGAGTCCTGCAGGTAACCCACGCGAATGGCGCAATCATAGCCCTCGGTAATCAGGTCAACGAAGCGATCGCTGTAGCAGGTCTGCATGTGCAACTGAGGATGACGGCGAGCCATTTCCGCCAGCACCGGGGCGAAGTGCGTTGGCCCGAACGACAACGGCACCGCCACGCGCAAGCGACCGCGCAGGGCGCCGGCGGGCAGGATGGTTTCCTTGGCGATGTCGATTTCGCTGCAGACTCGGGCGGCGTAATCGCGGAACGTCGCGCCGGCCTCGGTGAGTGATGCCCCGCGCGTCGAGCGTGCCAGCAGTTGCACGCCGAGTTCCGCTTCAAGCCGCGCCAGACGGCGGCTGACGATTGATTTCGAAACCCCGAGCCGCAGCGCTGCCTGTGAAATGCCCCCGGCATCGGCCACTTCGACGAAGGTTTGCAGTTCTTCGATATCCATTCTCGCGTTCCCCTTGGCGCGACACAGTTCGCCTCGGGATGCTACTACTGCTGCGAATAGGGGAACAGCACAATGGGTTTTCCAGGCACGGCGTCACTCGCGTGCGTTCTGGAACCAAAAACTGCACGGGCTCCGGCCGTTTTACCGACGTGCGTTACCCATACAAAAGGACCTGCAAATGGCAAGCGAACCCATCCGTAACCCGCACACCGATCAACTCCTGACGCCCGACAATTCAGCGTTGATCATCATCGACTATCAACCGGTTCAGGTGTCTTCGATCCGCTCGATGCCACGGGATGAACTGGTCTTCAATATCACCAGCGTTGCGAAGGCGGCGCTCAACTACAACCTGCCGATCATCCACTCGACCGTCAATGTCGCGACCGGTCGCAACAAACCGCCGATTCAAGAGTTGCAAGCGGTACTCGGCCATCTGCCCACCTATGACCGCACGTCGATCAACAGTTGGGAGGACACCGGGTTCAAGCAGGCAGTCAAAGCGCTCGGGCGCAAGAAACTGATCATGACCGCGCTGTGGACCGAAGCCTGCCTGACCTTCCCGGTGCTCGACGCTATTCAGGAAGGCTATGAAGTTTACGTGCCGGTCGATGCGGTGGGCGGCACGTCGCTCGCCGCACACGAGGCAGCGTTGCGCCGAATGGAGCAGGCGGGGGCGAAGCTTATCAGCCGGGTACAGATGTACTGCGAACTGCAGCGCGACTGGGCGCGCGAGGTGACCGTGCCAGGCTTTATGGGCGTGTTCGAAAACTTCGACGGTTTCAATGCTGAAAAGGCGCTGGAAGCAGCGGGCAACAAGGCCTGATTCACCAGGTGTTGCTGAAGGTGGCGTGGGCGATAGCCGGCGCTGCCTTCATTTGGCCTGTTTCAACGTTTGAAAATAATCTGAACCGCTGTCGGAGCCGCTCGCCTAATGATTAGCTTGTGGTCAATCGCACAGGCGATGTGTCAATAACGGCACACTCCGAGAGGTGGTCAACGTGGCTAAAGACGAAAAGAAAAGCAAAGACAAAGGTGACGCTTCGAAAGCCAGCAAGGATCTGAAAGACAAAAAGTCATCACCAGAAAAGAAATCAGCGGCAGCTTCGACGCTTTCAAAGTCTTCCGACAAGAAAGACAAGAAGAAAGACGCCGAGCCCAAGAAGTCGGCGAAAAAAGCCGACAGCAAGCCTGAGAAGGCCAAGGATTCGAAGAAGGCTGATAAGCCGGCCAAAAAGAAAAAGTGATCTTGAAGGCAAGAAAAAACCCGGCAATTCGCGCCGGGTTTTTTATTGTCTGCTATTTGGAGATCAGAGCGCCGCTTTGACCTGCAAGCCAATCACCAGCGCATTGTCGATGTCCTGCCCGGAAAACGCGCCCGGCTCGATGATGTACTGCACATTTGGGCGCAGGGTCAGCCAAGGCGTGGCCTGATAACCGTAGCCGAGTTCGATCAGTTGCTCGGCGCTGTCCAGGTTCGGGAACGCCGTGCCGTTGTTCAATGCGGCGTCCTGCTGCACATCGCGGCTGCGCGGGTTCGGCACGGCGCGACCATAACCCAGCGCGACGGTGTCTCGCGGGCGACCCTCGAACGGTTTGTACAGCACCACGCCGGTGCCGTACCACTTGCTGAACGGCGACGCCGCTTCGCTGGCCGCCGAGTATTGGCCGAACGCGTGCAAGCTGCGGCCTTCGGACGTCGACGAACTCCAGACGGCCTGGTCGATCAGCAGATAATGACCGCCGCGACCGGACACTTCTTTGTCGCTGCCGATGCGTTTTACGTCGGAGCTGTCGTAGTAGTAGCCGAGCTTGTATTCGCCGGGCAGGGCGCCCGCGTGTTTGTAAACCAGCTCGATCGGCACCACGGTGCCGGTGGTGTGTTTCGGATCAAGGTGCCAGGCGCGGCTGGAGTTGCCGTTGCTCTCGGGGTCGACGTTGAACGCGGCCACGCGCAGTTGCCACGACGACGACAGGTCGTATTTCACCCGCACACCGAGGCGCGCATTGGGGTAGTTGGTCCAGCCGCTGCCGCCGGACATGTTCAGCGGATGGCCGCAGAAACCGGCGTTCATGAAGTTGCACAGAATGCCGCTGTCGAGGCCGCCGAGGTCGTTGCCCATGGCCATGTAGCCGAGTTTCACATTGAGCGCTGGAGTGAACAGCGTGTGCTCGTAACTCAGTTCGGTCAGGCGCGTGTACAGGCCACCGTAGTTTTCCTGGATCGGCAGACGGTTGCCGACCAGATCTTCCGAGGCGCTGTTGCCGCGACGATCGTTGATGGTCAACTGGACCTTGCCGGCGTTGTCTACGCCGTACAGTTTGCTCAGGTCGAACTGCACGCCGAGCTTGATGTTCTGCGAGTAACGCGCCGAGCGATGCAAGCCACCGTCGGCGTTGTAAGCCATTTCGCCGCTGTAGTCGCCAGTGAACTTGATGCCCTGTTCATCCATCTGGTGACGCAAGCCACCCCAGTCACCAGTGAGGGTGCTGCGGGTCAACAAATCGGAATCGATGTCGGCCAGCGCGGGGAGAGCGGTGGTGCACGTCAGGCCCAGCAACAGGCCTTTGAACAGGTCGGAACGGGAAAAACCAACAGCCGATAGCATGTAAATCTTCCTGCAAAAAACATGAGCAATAGGGGGAAAGCAGCGCGGCACCCGAAGGTGCCGCGCTTTACGTGAACACCGTGGTTTACGGCAGGGCGTAAGCCATCACGTAGTCGCCGCGATCGGTCGACTGACGCGCGCCACCGGCGGTGATAACGATGTATTGCTTGCCGGTTTTCGGCGAAACATAGGTCATCGGGCCACCTTGGCTGCCGACCGGCAGACGTGCTTTCCAGACTTCTTCACCGTTGCCGCTGTTGAACGCGCGCAGGTAGAAGTCCTGGGTGCCGGCGATGAAGATCAAACCACCTTGGGTCGACAGGGTGCCGCCGAGGGTTGGCAGACCAATCTTGATCGGCAGGTGCATGCGGATGCCCAGTGGACCGGTGTCTTCAACGGTACCGACCGGAACCTGCCAGGCGACTTTCTGGGTTTTCATGTCGATCGCAGTCAGTGTGCCGAACGGTGGAGCCTGGCACGGAATGCCGGCTACCGACAGGAAGCGGTTTTTGTTCACCGCGTATGGCGTGCCTTTCAACGGCACGGCGCCCATACCCGTGTTCAGCGCTTCGCCGCCACCAGCAGCCTGGCCTTTGTTCTGCGACGGGATCATCTGAATCCACAGGCCCAGACGCATGTCGTTGACGAAGATGAAGCCGTGCACCGGGTCAGTGGAAATGCTGCCCCAGTTCATGCCGCCCAGCGAACCCGGGAAACTCAGCGATTTGTCGGTGCCCGGCGCGGTGTACAACCCGTCGTAGCGCATGCCTTTGAAGTCGATGCGGCAGAGCAACTGATCGTACGGAGTAGCGCCCCACATGTCCGATTCGGTCAGGTGCTGTGCGCCGATTTGCGGCATGCCCAGCGATTTTGGCTGAGTAGGCGAGTACGGTTCGTTCGGGATGTTCGCCGCTTTGACCGGGACTTCTTTAACCTCGGTCAGCGGTTTGCCGGTGGCACGGTCGAGCACGTAGATCTGCCCGGCCTTGGTGCCGATGACCACGGCCGGTACGGTTTTGCCGTCCTTGGTGAAGTCGATCAGGCTCGGCTGCATCGGCAGGTCGAAGTCCCACAGATCGTTGTGCACAGTCTGGAACACCCAGCGTTCTTCACCACTGGTGGCGTCCAGCGCGAGGATCGAAGCGCCGTAGGTGTGATCGAGTTTGCTGCGCTCGACACCATAAATGTCGGTAGACGAGCTGCCCATCGGCAGGAACACGGTGTTGGTCGCCGGATCATAGGACATCGGTGCCCAGCTGTTCGGCGTGCTGCGCACATAGGTGCTGCCGTCTGCCGGCGCTTTTTTATCCTGCGGGTTGCCCGGGTCGAAGGCCCAGCGCATGGCACCAGTCATCACGTCAAAACCACGGATCACGCCGCCGGGCATGTCGGTCTGCACGTTGTCAGCCACGCGACCGCCAACCACCACGGTGGTGCCGGCCATCAGCGGCGCGGAGGACAACTGATAGTAGCTGTCCGGCACGTTACCCAAACCGGCCTTCAGATCGACCTGACCGTTGTTGCCGAAACCCTGGCAGAACTCGCCGGTGTCAGCATCGACCGCGATCAGACGGGCATCAATGGTGTTGGTCAGCAGACGGCGCTGGCAGTTGGCGGCCGGCGCCGGTTTGGCTTCGATGATTTTCGAATTGGCTGGCTGAGCAATGGCAGCGCTGGCGTCGAAATAGGCCATGCCACGGCAACGCTGCCAGACTTTCGACTGGGCGTTGATCGCGTTCTTCCACAGCTCTTTACCGGTGTCGGCATCAAGGGCGATCAGGTTGTTGTGCGGGGTGCAGATGAACACCTTGTTGCCAACCTGCAGCGGAGTGAGCTGGTCTTCAGCGCCATTGCCATCGCTCTCGGCGACGTCACCGGTGTGGTAGGTCCACGCGACTTTCAGCTTGTCGACGTTGTTGCGGTTGATCTGGTCCAGCGCGGCGAAGCGGCTGCCACCTTCGGTATTACCGTAGTGCGCCCAGTCCTTTTGTGCCTTGTCCGGCTCGACCGGGGTCAGGCCCGGGCCAGTGCCGGTGGCGGCAACGGTCGGGTGCGCGACGAACATGTTGCCAGCCGCCACAACCACGCCGACCGCCAGCACCGCAGCCACAGCGTAAGCGCCGCGACCCGCAACACTGCCGTTGGCACGCTTGAGCAGAGGATAAACCAGCGCCACGACCAGGCCGATCACGCTGAACATGAACAGTCGCGAGAACACTGGCCAGAACACCAGCCCGGCATCGCTCACTGCCCAGATCGCTGTTCCGACCAGGAACGCGGCAAACAACCACGCACCGGCTGGCTTGTAGCGCGCGATCAGCAGACCGGAAACGGCCATGACCAAGCCACCCACCAGGAAGTACCACGAGCCTCCCAGGCTGACCAACTTCACGCCGCCCGCAGCCAGCGCCAAGCCGAGCAGGGCGATGACGACGCCCAGCCCGACCAGAATGAATTTTGATATGCCCGAGAGGCGTTGACTCTGCTTCACGTTGAATGTCCCGTTGAAATGAGGAGGGCATTATATAGTTAGGTAACTACCTAGTTAAATCACTAATTCAGTAATAAAGCGTTGTTGGATTTTTGATAACCCGCTTGGGCCGCAAATGGCGCTCTAACAGGCTTCAGCAGAGCTTTTGAAAACCTGCAAAAGACGCCGTTTTGTCAGAAAAAATCATGGTTATGACAGCATTTGTATTTTGCTGTTTTCAGTCAGACAACAACGTTCAACTGACGCACGGCCGTAAAACCAGCTTAGCGGGTACGCGACAAATGGGGAGGCCCCGCTCATTACCAGTTGATGTGCGTGGTTCGACTCATACGGGCGTAGTGAGCGAAAACGGAATGCGCAGCTCTTCGACAGGCCCTGAATCGCGCCCGCACATTTCGTCGTGCACGCATTGCTGCACCAGTACGCAGGGAAAGGCCGGCACGGTCTGTAGCAAGTCCCGCAGGTGGGTGATCGAGCGCAGGTGCATCGGCTTGGCCGCGTCATCCAGCAAGGTGAACTGGCCGTGATCCAGGCGGATCCGCGCCAGATAAAAACCACCTTCGAGTGACAGCAGCTCCAGTTCGCGTATTTCACTGTTGGCCGCACGTTCGGTGAGGGCTTGCAGGTTCATGCTTCACTCCTTGCCTACCAGGGTAGGCGTTCTCCATCGTAGGCAAAGAAATGGCCGCTGTCGGCCGGCGTCAACTGGTCAATCAAGGTCAGTAACTGTTCAGCGGCAACGTCTGCCGGACGCGCGCTGGAGGCGCCGCGAAAAGGTTGCGACAACCCCGACACCACCGTGCCCGGGTGCAGACTGAGCAAGCGACTCTGCGGGCGCGTGCGTGCCAGTTCGATGGCGGCGGTCTTGATCAGCATGTTCAGCGCAGCCTTGGAAGCGCGGTAGGCGTACCAGCCGCCCAATCGGTTGTCGCCAATGCTTCCGACCTTGGCCGAAAGCATCGCCATCGCTCCCCGAGGATCGAGCAGTGGCAGGAAATGACGCAACACCAATGCCGGTCCCAGCGTGTTCACTTGAAACACGGTTTGCAGCGCCTCCGGCTCGATCGCGCTGAAGCTTTTTTCCGGCTTGATCCCGTCACGATGGAGCAGACCAGCCGCGTGAATGATCAGTTGATACGGCGCTTCGCCTGCCAGTTCGGCGGCGGCGCTGGCAATCGTTTCAGGTCGTTCAAGGTCGAGCGCGGGGAGGGTACGGCGCCCCAGCGCGCGAACGCCGGCACAGCGCGAATCCTGTTTCAGCCGTTGGCAAAAGGCTGTACCGAGGGCGCCACTGGCGCCGATCACCAGCGCGCGATAACCGTCGCCGAGCGAGGCCAGGGTCAATGCGCGGTTCACTCGCTGACTCCCGCGCCTTGGCGACGGAAGAACAGTGTCACTTGGCCGACCTCTACACCGAACTTGGACATGCTGGTGCGGTTGATCAACGTGTCCTCGTCCATCAAGTACATCCAGTCGTCCATGCTCATTTCGTAAGTCGAGTCGTCGACCGGCAGGTTCAGGCGATAACGCCAGTGCAGCGTATTGCCCGCGACCTGGCCCTCGGCGACACCCACTACGTCAGCCGCGCGACCGCTCCAACGCCCCTGGCCTTCGGGCGTGAGGGTCCAGACGCGACGTTGGCGGGTGCCGTCGCTGTACAGGAAGCGCTCGTCGAGAATCAGGTTGTTACCCTCACGCCGGCTGACGATGTTGACCTGAAAACGTTTGGCCACCTCACCGCTGCGCTTCTGAAACATTCCCCAGGCTTTGACGGGCTGGCTGAAAAAACGCTGCAGGTCCAAGGCCGGTTGTTGCTCGGCATAACGGGCAACATCCACGCTGCCGCAGCTTGCGACGCTGAGTGCCAGTGTCAGTAACAGCAGAAATCGGGTCATTGCCTAACTCCCTGAAACGCACGAGTGAAGAGGGTGAGATTCGAACTGGCGGCTTGTACAGTGACTGTCTCCTGTATAGCTTTATCGCCGCCCGATCAGTTGCAGGAATTCCTGCCGTGTCGTCGAACTGTCCCGAAAAGCACCCAGCATCACGGAGGAGGTCATGACCGAATTCTGCTTCTCAACGCCGCGCATCATCATGCACATGTGCCGGGCTTCAATGACCACCGCGACACCGGCGGCATCGGTGATTTGCTGAATGGCATCGGCAATCTGTCGCGTGAGGTTTTCCTGGATCTGCAGGCGCCGCGCGAACATGTCTACCACCCGCGCGACCTTCGACAGCCCCAGCACCCGGCCGGTGGGGATGTACGCGACATGTGCCTTGCCGATAAAGGGCAGCATGTGGTGCTCGCACAAGGAATACAGCTCGATGTCGCTGACGATCACCATTTCATCGCTCTGCGACTCGAACAGGGCACCGTTGGTGACGTCTTCCAGGCTCATCGTGTAGCCATTGCACAGATACTGCATCGCTTTGGCGGCGCGCTGGGGTGTGTCCAACAGACCTTCGCGCTCGGGGTTTTCACCGACGCCGACGAGAATTTCACGGTAATGGCTGGCTAATAGTGGGTTCATTCAAGGTGCTCGCGGCAGTGCTGTGCGTGGGGCCAATCCATAGCGAAAGAGTTGTACGCGATGAAGTTCTTTGTATAGGTTTTATTGAAGATAGGCTGAAAAAAATCACCTGACAATGAATCGGCAATCTTTTTTATGCAGATGCGAAAACCTCACATCGCAAAATGTGAGACCGCGAGGAGCGGGAAGCAGAGGGGGATGACAGTGAGCGCTCCGGGAGATGTGTGAGCGCGGTGCGATAACAAGCGATGTTGTGCGGCGTTCTGATTGATTTGGAAACCGTCAGACGTCCTGACGGTTCCCGATTGCTGCACCTCAAGCGTTCTCTGCAAGCCTGCGCACGTCACCCAGGGAGTCACGTTGCATCGACTGCAGATTCTTCTCGATGGTTTCGCACAGCGCTTCCATCTGAATCTGATGCTCGCTGTGGCGAAACGGACTTTGCAGGTCGGTGCCGATGCGCTCGATGGCCAGCAGCATAAAGCCCACCACGGTCGACGCCAGCGGCGTGAACCAGCCCAGCGACTCCACCAGACCGACCGGGACGATCAGGCAGAACAGCGAGATAAACAGCCGTGGGAAATACACATAAGGGTAGGGCAGCGGCGTATTGGCAATTCGCTCCATGCCACCCTGGCTGTTGGACAGGTCCACCAGCGTCGATTCCAACCGCGCCAGGCGAATGCTGTCCAGGCGCCCGGCCTTGTATTCCCGCGCGAGCAAAGTCGCCGAGCCGGTGAGGATATCGTTGGCAAAGTTATTGGTGGTGCCGCTGCGGGCGAACTCCTCGGCGGGAATGAACGCGCGGACTTCCTCAGGGCAAGGCTGGCCTTGCAGATGCGCTGCGAGGCAATTCACATAGGCGACGTGGCGGCGTAATAGAGTCGACTTGACCGGATTGACCTCGTTGTCAGCGTCATCCAGCAACGTCAGCACCTGCCGGGCGAAACTGCGCGAGTTGTTGATCATCGCCCCCCACAGCGTCCTTGCTTCCCACCAGCGGTTGTAGGCGCTGCTGTTGCGGAAACTGATCAACACAATCAACGCCGAACCCAATAAAGTCAGGGGCATGAGGGGTAAATTCAGCTTGGTGTTGAGAAACAACATGAAGTCGACAGTGACAGCGATGTCCCAGAGCAACAGCCAGAACAAGGCCCAGCCGACGTAGCCCAGCGTTTTGATGATCAATCGGTATTTTCTGACGATGGCAGCTTTCAAACGGAAACCTCGTGGCGAGCGGTAAGCGTTAACGCTTTAGCTCGGACGTTGTTTTCGGGGGAAAGGTTCGCTCACCGATGCAGCGCCCGGGTGATCATCGCCAAAGACGTTAGACGCTATGTGCTCGATACGCCTGGCACATCCATATTGATCTTGCGCCAGCAAGCTTCCGACAGACTGTAGACCGAGAACGCCATCAGCCCCAAGGCTATTACCATCAAGATCAGCCAGCCAGCGGGTAGATTCTGCAGTGCATCGAGCGCTTCTTTCATACCCGGGGGATCCATGGCTTGATAGGTAGAGCCGCTGATTGCCAGCAGCAATGCGATCTCTATAAACACGACGCCGCGCGCGATCAGGCCAAACCGCGAGACCGGGCGGACGTAGCGCATGACCTCTTCGTCGGCCTCGAAATACTTCTCGAACGACGCTTTCCAGCCCTTGATGATGTGAGCAATGCCTACACCGAGCGGCACGAGGGCGATCAGGTACACCAGCCAGTTCGAATGTTCCCAGGACAGAAGATGCGCCAGCCAGTCTTGGGTTTGTCCTGCGGAATTGCCCGAGCTTTTAATCCCGCTGATGAGCAGGCCCAATGCAAAGAACGCCAGAGCACCGTTGACCAGACCTCCCACAAACAGCCCTGTGCGAATCACCAGACCTTTGAGTTTTGTGCCGTGATGATCGACATCACGCGTTGCCTGCAGAACACGCCAAGCGGCAAATGCGAGCAGTCCCGCCACGACAAGTCCAACCAGAAAATAGCCGAATGGCTGAGCCAGCAAGGCTTCCAGACTCTTGTGGCTGTCCTTCGGTTTAGTCGAATCCTGGGCTGCCAGCAACGCAAAGATACCGATGATCAGATAAAGCATTCCTCGGGCGGCATAGCCTCCCCGCGCGAGGAGGACAAGGTTGCGTTGCGCGGACATGGGGGTATTCCTGAGAGGTTATAAGAGAGCAGACCCTTCTTGCCGGGAGGGGTTCTATGACCTGTCGAAGAACGCAGTGAGCTGGTTTCTACGGATAATTCAGCAATAGCCGGAATCTTCACTTGATCAAAACGACGACCTTGCCCTTCGCGCGTCCCTGCTCGACGTAATTCAACGCCTCGGCCGTTGATTCAAAGGGGAACGTTCGATCAATCACCGGTTTGATGATGCCGGCCGCAACCAGCGAGCTGATTTGTTGCAGTTGGGCGCCGTTGGCGCGCATGAACACGAACGCGTAATTGACGTCACGCTTGCGGGCCTTGCGCCGAATAGCGAAGCTCAGCAAGCGCATGACCTGCTGCAAGGGCCAGGACAAACCTTGCTCCTGTGCGAATTGCGCAGTCGGCGGCCCGGAAATGGAAATGAGCTGTCCGCCGGGTTTGAGTACCTTGATTGACTTCTCCAGGACATCAGAACCGAGGCTGTTCAACACCACGTCGTAGCCGTGCAAGACATTCTCGAAGTTCTGCTGTTTGTAGTCGATGACCACGTCAGCCCCTAGCGCCTTGACCCATTCGACATTCGCGGTGCTGGTGGTTGTGGCGACAAAGGCACCGAGGTGTTTGGCAAGCTGAATGGCGACGGTGCCGACGCCGCCGGAACCGGCGTGAATCAGTACTTTCTGGCCTTTTTTCAGCTGGGCGGTGTCGACCAGCACTTGCCAGGCAGTCAGTGCCACCAAGGGCAGGGAAGCAGCCTGTGCCATGTCGATATTGGCCGGTTTCAGGGCAATCGCGTTTTCGTTCACGGCGATCAACTCGGCGAAGGTACCGATTCGTGCTTCCGGCGGGCGAGCGTACACCTCGTCTCCCGGTTTGAAGCGTGTCACTTGCGTGCCGACTTCAGTCACCACGCCTGCCAGATCGTTGCCCAGAATCAATGGAAACGCGTAGGGCAGGATCAACTTGAATTCGCCGGTGCTGATCTTCGAGTCCAGTACGTTGACGCTGCTGGCATGGACCTCGATCAAGACGTCGTGAGGACCCACTGCCGGGACGGGCGTTTCGCCCATGCGCCCGGTGTGCTTGCCATAGCGATCAATCAAAAATGCTTTCATCGGAGGGCGGCTCTTGTCGGTGTACGGATGGTAGTCGGTGCGTTGCGGATTCGATGCAGCGCCTTGTGACTGCATCGAATGCGCCGAGCATGCTCGCTAGCTGAAGATCACTCTGGCGTCTGGTAGCGCTGGGCAACCTCAGATTGGCGGATTTGCCCGATAAGGCCCAGCCGTGCGCCCTGCAGGGCATCCCAGCGCTCTGCTTCGTGCAGCGGCGGAATGGTCACTGGTTCGCGACGATCGAAGCCGACGAGCGCAGCATCCACCAGATCACCCACCTCCATGATTTCGCTCAAAGTGTTGATGTCGACGCCGGAACGATCCCAGATCTCCGTGCGTGTGGCGGCCGGCAACACGGCCTGCACGTAGACGCCCTGTGGCGACAGTTCCAGGCTCAGACCCTGAGACAGGAACAGCACAAAAGCCTTGGTCGCGCCGTAGACCGTCATGCCGAACTCCGGTGCGAGGCCCACCACCGAACCGATGTTGATGATCGCACCGTCACCGGCCTTGGCCAGGCGTGGAGCGATGGCGCTCGCAAGCCGCACCAGTGCGGTGGTGTTGAGGGCGACCAGTTGCGCCACTTTATCGGTGCTTTGCTCGACGAAATGGCCAGACAGCGCCGCGCCGGCGTTATTGACGAGGACGCCGATACGGGCATCGTCGCGCAGGCGGTTTTCAACGGTGGTCAGATCGCCCGGTTGGGTCAGGTCCGCCGGGATCACATCGACGGCGACATCGTGTTCGCTGCGCAAGCGCGCAGCCAGTGCATCCAGGCGCGCCTGATCGCGGGCGACCAGTACCAGGTCGTGGCCGCGTTGCGCAAAGCGTTCGGCGTAGACCGCGCCGATGCCGGTGGAGGCGCCAGTGATCAGAACAGTAGGGCGAGTGCTCATGGTTTATCTCTCTTTGAGGGTGTGAGAAACAGAACGCGCTTAGCTTACGTTGATGCTTGATTCAGTCAGCGACGATTGATGTTGTTCCGTGCCCATTGATTAAGATCGATGGTGTGAGCAATTAGGATGATGATCTAAATCTAAACTGTCAACGGTTTTGATTATGGCCAACATCTATGTATTATCGGACGCAGGATTTCCCCGGAAACACGAGGTATTGCACGTGAGAGTGACCAAGGCCCAGGCGCAGGCCAATCGAGAGCACATCGTTGAAACCGCTTCAGAGCTGTTCCGTGAGCGCGGCTTTGACGGCGTCGGCGTGGCGGACCTCATGGCGGCCGCCGGTTTTACCCATGGTGGTTTCTACAAACATTTCGGGTCGAAGGCCGACCTGATGGCCGAAGCTTCGGCGTGCAGTCTGGCCAAATCGCTGACTGGCGCCCAAGCGCTGGATGTTCCGGGCTTTATCAACGTCTATGTGAACAGAGAACATCGCGACGGACGCGGCGACGGTTGCACCATGGCCGCGTTGGGCGGCGACGCGGCGCGTCAGTCGGATGAGGTGAAGGCGACGTTTGCCGAGGGCATTGAGCACACCCTGCAAACGCTGGGGGAGAAATACCCGACAGCGCCGGATGCCGAGGTGGGTGAGGGGCGCAAGCAGATGATCGACCTGCTGTCGCGGGCCGTCGGCGCGATTATCCTGTCGCGTGCCTGCCCGGATGATTCCGCGCTGGCAGACGAGATTCTTGAGGTATGCCGCGCAGAAATGCTCGCTTCGTTGCCGACCGAAAACGCCGTCGCAGAGTAGCAGCGCGGCTCATTCGGCGAGCGCTTTGGCCCTGGCGATGGAAAATGCTTGCGGCAGCTGGGCGCCATTCTTCGCCGCAAGAATCTCGGCCATCACGCTGACGGCGATTTCCGCAGGCGTCTTGCTGCCAATGTACAGACCGATCGGCCCGTGTAGACGCGCAAGCGACGCCTCGGTCTCGCCAAAATGCTCGATCAGGCGTTCGCGACGCAGCTGGCTGTTGCGCCGCGAGCCGATGGCGCCGATGTAGAACGCCGGGCTGTGGAGCGCTTCGAGCAAGGCCAGATCGTCGAGTTTGGGGTCATGACTCAGGGCGACGATGCAAGTGCGCAGATCGACCGCGAAGTCGCGGACCACGTCGTCCGGCATGCCGACAATGCGCTCCACACCGTCTACCGCCCAAGTATCGATGTACTCGGGACGCGGATCGCACACTGCCACCTTGAAACCGTTGAACAAGGCCATGGTCGCCAGATACTCGGCCAGCGCGCCGGCACCGATCATCAGCATTCGATAGCCCGGCCCCAAGGTGTTGAGCATCTGCACGCCATCGAAGCTGAACTGTTCCGGCGTTGCGGTAGATTCAACTGTGACCTGACCGGACTCCAGCGTCAGGCGACGGCGAACCAGTTGCCCGGCGTCCAGTTGCGTCAGCAGTTCATCGAGCGACTGCCACGCCGGGTTGAACTCAAGGATCAGTTCAAGCGTGCCACCGCACGGCAAGCCAAAGCGATGCGCTTCATCGGCGCTGACGCCATAACGCACCACTTCTGGCGTGCTGCCACTGAAAGCGCTGCCGCCATGGGCCGTGGTGTAGCGATGGATCAGATCGTCCTCGATGCAGCCGCCAGACACGCTGCCCACCACGCGACCATCGTCACGCAACGCCATCATCGACCCCGTCGGCCGTGGTGAAGAACCCCAGGTGCGCGCCACCGTGGCGAGCAACACACGCTCGCCAGCGGCAAGCCAGTCCCGCGCTGTGCGCAGGACCAGCAAGTCGATGCTTTCCATCAGTGTCTCCTCTTAGCGCATCTGCAGAATGATCGGGCTGCTGCTGGCCGGATCGGTGTGTTCACGCAGTTTGCCCACCGTCTGCGCATCAATCGCAGTGCTTTGGTTGCCCCAGGTGCTGCGCATGAAGGTCAGCACTTCGGCGATCTGCTGATCCGACAGCTGCTCACGGAAGGCCGGCATGCGGTAGGCATCCGGCACGCCGGCCGCCACCACGCGTTGCGAACCATTCAGGGTGATGTTGATCGCCGAGGCGCTTTCCTTGGCCAGTGCAGAAGTCGCGCCGGCCAGCGGCGGCATCCATTCGGACTGGCCCTTGCCGTCCAGACCATGGCAGGAAGCACAGCGCGTCACGTAGGTATGAGCACCGGGCGAGTCCAGACGTTGCGCCGCCGAAACCGCTTGATACTGCCAAGGCTCGCCATCGCGCTGGCGGTCGCCAGGCAAGGACTTCAGGTAGTGGGCAATCGCGGTCAGATCGTCATCGCTCATGAACTGCGTGGAGTTATTGAATGCTTCGGTCATCGAGCCGTAGACCACCGCATGTTTGTTGCGACCGGTCTTGAGGAACTGGACGATCTCCGGTTCGCTCCAGCGGCCCAGCCCGGTGTTGTGATCATCACGCAGGCTCGGTGCGTACCAGCCATCGAGCAACGCACCAGCGAGATACGGCTTGCCGGCCTCATCCAGTGCCTTCTCGTTGAACGCCAAACCGCGCGGCGTGTGGCAACTGCCGCAATGCCCGGCGCCTTGAACGAGGTAAGCGCCACGGTTCCAGCGTTCATCCTGCGAAGGTTTGGCCGCATAAGGCTCGGGGTCGACAAACACGCCATTCCACAGCGCAATCGGCCAGCGCAGGTTCAGCGGAAACGGAATCGCGCTGGGGATGTTCGCCTGTTTCACGGGCGCCACGCCTTTCATGAAGAACGCATACAGCGCACGCACATCGTCATCACTGAGCTTGGCGTAGGACGGGTAGGGCATCGCCGGGTACAGACGGCGACGGTCGGGTGCTACGCCGTGGCGCACCGCCCGGTCGAAGTCTGCCAGGCTGTAGTGGCCGATGCCGGTTTCCGTGTCCGGGGTGATATTGGTCGCATGGATTGAGCCCAGCGGTGTGGCCATTTCCAGACCGCCAGCGAACGGCGCGCCGCCCGGCACGCTGTGGCAGGCCACGCAATCGCTGAGCCGGGCGACGTATTCGCCACGGGCGACCAGCGCCGGGTCGATGTCGGCCACGGCGATCTGATGGTTTTCCAGGCGCGAGACAGGCTCGCGGGTGACATACCAGGCCAGCAGGCCTGCCGCGACCAGGCACGGCACTGCCAGCCAGCCAGCGGTTCTTGCGAATCGGCTGTTATTCATGGACGCTCCGGCGCTGATCAAGTGAAGGTGTGTCGGCTCATGGGCAGGCTGCGCACCCGCTGACCGGTTAGCCTTGCCACCGCGTTAGCGACGGCGGGCGCGACCGCAGGCAACGGCGGTTCACCGATGCCACCCATTTTTTCCCCGCTCTCGACCACACGCACATGGACCCGAGCCATCCGCGCAGGCGGCAGGATCGGATACAAGTCGTAATTGCGCGCCCGGGGTTTGCCATCCACCCACACGGCTTCTTCCACCAGGGTTTGCGACAGCCCCAGCGCCACGGCGCCATTGACCTGCGCTTCGACAATCGCCGGGTTGACGATGCTGCCCGGATCGATCGCCTGCCAGATGTCGTGCACCTTGACCTGACCGTTCTCGATGGACACCTCGGCGATCACCGCCGTCTCGGTACCGAACGGCGAAGCCATGGCCACGCCGCGCGCACGTTTGCTGCCATCCTCGGCGGTAAACGGCCCGCGCTTCCAGCCACCGGACAGTTCACCCACTGCTTGCAGCAGAGTGGTCAAGCGCTTGTTGTCGCGTAACAGATGCAGGCGCAAATCGAACGGGTCTTTGCCGCCCTTGTCGGCCAGTTCGTCGAGGAACGATTCATAGAAGAAGTCGTTCAGCGAGTTACCCACCGAACGCCAGTAACCGAGCATCGCCGGGCCTTTGACGTAGATCTGCGCGATGCGTTTGTTGGCGATTGCGTAGGACTTGCCCGACAAACCTTCAAGCGCCGTCGGATCGAGCTTTTCACCTTGCTTGCCGGCAAGGGCTTCGGTCGGGCCTTCGGTGGCACTGATCGCTTCGATTGCCAGCGGCCAGCCGTCGCTGTCCAGTGCGGCACGGAAATTCACTGCGGCAACGGGACGAAGCACGTCACGCAGAAATTCTTCCTCGCGACTCCAGATCAGTTTGACCGGGCGGCCGACCGCTTTCGCCAGCGCGATCGCCTGCGGATAGGGACTGGCCGAATCGTAGAGAAAATGCCGACCGAAGAAGCCACCCAGCAGCGGCGAATGTAAGGTGATGCGCGACGGATCAAGGCCAGTGCGTTTAGCGATGTCGGCGCGGAACATGTCCGGCGCCTGATTCGGCAACCAGACTTCCAGCGAACCGTCCGGGTTGAATCGCGCCAGTGCTGAAGGCGGCTCCAGTTGGCCGTGGTTCAGGTATTGGTTGTGGTAAGTGGCGTCAATCCGGGTCTTGGCCTCCTTGAGAATCGCCGCCACGTCGCCTTCGTTTTCATCATCTTTGGCCGGGCTTTTATCTTCAGCGAGGCGCTTGAACCAGGCATCGCTGGAAAAGTCAGCGGGCATCGGCCGCACTTTGCTGTCGGCCGTTGGCTCTTGCCAGTCAACCTGAATCGCCTCGACGGCACGTTTGGCGTGCCACCAGCGCTCGGCGACCACCGCCACGGCACCCGGCAGACGATGCACGGAATGCACGCCTTTCATTGCCTTGACCTGGTCTTCGTTGCGCAGGTTGCCTACGGTCATTCCCAGGCGCGGGGCATGTTGCACGGCGGCATGGAGCATGTCGTTGACCTTCAGATCGATGCTGTACAGCGCCTTGCCGGTGGACTTGTCGTAAGCATCGAGGCGCTTCACCGGTTTGCCGATCCAGCGGAACTGGCTCGGATCACGCAGCTTCACGGAGGCCGGATCGGGAACCGGCAGATCCATCGCGCGCTCGGCCAGTTCACCGTAAGCCAGCGAGCGGCCCGACTTGGCGTGCACGACGTTGCCTGGCTCGGTGCTCAACTCGCTCACTGGTACGCCAAGTTGCTGCGCGCCCGCCTGCAATAACATGGCGCGGGCAAGGGCGCCGAGGCGGCGCATCACCGGGTAACTCATGCGCACCGACATGCTGCCGCCAGTGATGCGCATGCCGTTTTCTAACACCACATAGGCTTCGCCGGGCGGGGCGGCCTCGACCAGAAAGGTCGACGGATCGGCATCCAGCTCTTCACCGACAATTTGCGCCATCGCGGTAAACGTGCCTTGCCCGCCTTCCATGAACGGGCAGAGCAGACGCACGCGGTTGTCCGGACGAATCTCGAGAAACGCCGGCACCTGCGTGCCGCGCTCAGCCGTCGCCGTTGCCACGGCAGCTTGCACGCGCGTCGCACCCAGCGGCAGGCCGAAGCCGAGGACCAGTGCGCCGACGGCGGTACCGGTGAGAAAACGTCTACGCGAAACATTGATCGGTTCGTGCAGATCCAGTGCTGAGGCTTGCAGTGAAGGGTCGATTCGAACGTTCATCACGCGTCTCCCTTGCCGGCCAGCTCATGCACGGCGGCATGAATGGCGTTGTACGTTCCGCAGCGGCACAGATTGACCATCGCTGCCTCGATCTGCGCGTCACTCGGTTTAGGGTTTTGTTTGAGCAGCGCAGTGGCGGCCATCACCTGCCCGGACTGACAGTAGCCGCACTGCGCGACCTGCAGATCGACCCAGGTCGAGACCACTCGTTTGCCCACCTCATCGCTTTCGATGGCCTCAATCGTGGTGACCTCGCGGCCGACCACACCGGCCACCGGCGTGACGCACGAGCGCACGACGTTGCCATCCACCAGCACCGAGCAGGCGCCACATTGCGCCAGTCCGCAGCCGTACTTGGTCCCGGTCATGCCCAGATCATCGCGGATCACCCAGAGCAAGGGCGTATCGGCGTCGGCATCGACCTGATAGGTCTTCTGGTTGATTCGTAGTTCCATGATTCACCCGCTGATCATCGGTTGACGTGCATTGTTATGAGCGGTGGCGCGGCGAGGCGCATCACCGGTGTTCGTTCAATTCGCGACTGTGCCGAGCGCTTCTGCCTCGAATGGCTGCCCGCGCAAAAGGGCGATGTCACGACTCGGCGCGGTGCCGAACAGCCGGGCATATTCGCGGCTGAACTGCGACGGACTTTCATAGCCGACCGCAAACGCCGCTCGCGAAACGTCGAGGCGTTCTACCAGCATCAGACGGCGGGCCTCGTTGAGCCGCAGCCATTTCTGGTACTGCAGCGGACTCATGCCGGTGAGCTGGCGGAAATGATGGTGAAAGGTCGGCGCGCTCATCTGCACCCGCGCGGCCAGATCGTCGATGCGCAATGCATCTGCGTAGTTGAGCTTGAGCCAGTCAATCGCCTTGGCGATACGATAACCCTGACCATCGACGGCCGTGATCTGCCGCAGCCGTGCGCCTTGGTCGGTGTGCAGCAAGCGATAGTGGATTTCGCGCAGAATCAGCGGCGCCAGCACCGGGATCGCCTCGGGTTCATCGAGCAATGCCAGCAGGCGATCAAGTGCGCCCTCCAGCGCGGACGACAGGCTGCCAATCGCGGCGCCCGTGCCCGTTGCTGGCTGGCGCTTGGCCGGCAAGCCGCTCTTGGTGATGACTTCGGCGAGCATGCTCACATCCAGTTTCAGCACGAGGCCGACACAAGGCTGTTGGGGACTGGCGAGCATCACTTCGGAGTTGGCGGGCAGGTCCAGCGACGTAACCAGAAACCGTGAAGGGTCATAGCTGTAGCCCTCACCACCGACCCACAAGCGCTTTTCGCCGCGACCGACGAGAATCAGGCTGGGTTCGATCATGCACACCACGGGCGGCGCTGGCTGGTCGCGACGAAACAGCGACAGCCCGGGTATGGCTGTGGCGAAGTCACCCGGCGCGCTCACACGCGGGTCGATGTTCAACGCCAAAGGCGATTCCTGGGGCAGAGGGGTAGGGATCATGTCGGGTCACTCCTGTTGACCGAACTCTAATCCGCGCGCGAGACGTTTCCTATCCATCACCCTGCATCCCCAGAGGATCAGGCAAGCATTCAAGAGGAATGCGCTAGGGAAGGGCCGGATTGACCGGGAGAATGTGTCTATCTGTTACAGGGGCAGTGCCCGGATGGGCATCAAACTGCTTGCCCCTGCGCATCACATCCACAAGTTTTTCGCACCACAGGTAGTTCCCATGACGTTTCCTTCTACAGATCCTTCTAAAAGAACAGGCGGATGGAGCGCCGTGCTGGCCATGTCGCTAGCCGCATTCGCCCTGGTCGCTTCAGAGTTCATGCCGGTCAGCCTGCTGACGCCGATTGCGGCCGACCTGCACATCACCGAAGGCCAGGCCGGGCAGGGGATTTCCGTGTCCGGAGCCTTTGCCTTGATCACCAGCCTGCTGATTGCCTCGGTCGCCGCTCGCGTCGAACGCAAGAAGCTGCTGCTGGGCCTGACCTTGCTGATGATCGTCTCCGGTACGGTCGTCGCGGTCGCGCCGGGCTACCCGTCATTCATGTTCGGACGTGCGCTGATCGGGATCGCGATTGGTGGTTTCTGGTCATTGTCGGCGGCGACCGCAATGCGTCTGGTGAAGCCTGAACAGGTTTCGCGAGCGCTGGCCATCGTCAATGGCGGTAACGCCTTGGCCACGGTGATAGCCGCTCCGGCAGGGAGCTTTCTCGGTTCGCTGATCGGCTGGCGTGGGGCATTCTTCTGTGTGGTTCCGGTCGCAGTGCTGGCCGCCGTGTGGCTGCTGATCAGCCTTCCGTCGTTCAAGGCCGAGCGCCAGGCCGGTAGCGGCAACGTCCTGCGGCTGATGAAGCAATTGCCAGTGGCCTTGGGCATGGTCGCCGTCAGCGTCTTTTTCATGGGCCAGTTCATGCTGTTCACCTATCTGCGGCCCTTTCTTGAAGGCGTGACGGGCGTCAGCGTTTCTACGTTGTCCTTGATGTTGCTGGGGCTGGGACTGGCCGGTTTTATCGGCACCTTTCTGATTGAAAGGTTTATGGGTCGCGGCCTCTACCGCACGTTGACCATCATCCCGCTGATCATGGCGGCCATCGCGCTGGCGTTGGTCAGCTTCGGCAAATCACCGGTACTCACCGCGATGTTGCTCGGACTCTGGGGACTGGTTGCGACGGCCGCGCCGGTTGGCTGGTGGACATGGTTGGCGCAGACGCTTCCGGATGATGCGGAAGCCGGAGGCGGCTTGCTCGTGGCGATTGTTCAACTGGCGATCGCAGGAGGCGCAATCATTGGAGGTCTGGCCTTCGATCTGAGTGGTTACAAAGCCACATTCGAGCTTAGCGCCGCTGTCTTGGTTGTCGCCTCAGTGCTGGCCTGGCTGGCGGGGCGCAATGCCACGGAAGTGCATCTTGTCGAACCGACAGCTCATTCGAGCGCTGTTTCCGGCGCTCCTGAGTCCCGATTTGTCTGATCACGCAGGAAGCGGCTCAGTGCACCAATGACGGTTGGGTCGCGACCGAGACAGTGAAGACCACGACAAACAGCACGACGAGCCCCCAGAACAACACCATGACTGTCAGCATGACGACCTTAAGGCCTTGATAAAGCCTGCGCAGCCAATGGCCTTCGGGTTTTGCGTCTGCGCGGGCTCTGAGTAGGCCTTTCAAATAAAAACCAAGCAGCGCAAGCAGTGCGCCATCTATCGCCAGCGCAGGCAGGCCGGCTAGGGGGAAAATGCTTTCCCAGCGATAGAAAGAAGACCGGCTCAGAAAGACCACATAACAAGTCAGACTGCCGTAGGGCAGTGCTCTCCACCATTTGCCGGCCAGCGCCCCGACCATCAGGCACATGATCACCATGAACGGGCTGAGGAGAATATGGAGCATCCAGTCCAGTACGTTGGGGAAGTAGTCCGGGGAATGGATGCTGCGCCAGAGGTGTTCCAACATTGATCGGGTTCCTGCCGTCCATGAAGTAAGTGCTGCTGCGGTGCTTCCTTGCTGCAGCACGGTATCGGCGTGTTTTCGGGTTACATAAGGGTGTTATGTGAGTTGGGTAAGAACCGACGTTCGCGAAGGACCGGTTCCGCCCCTTAACCACCGTTTACACAGCTCGATCGCTAGAGTTCCAGCCAGTCAGAATGAAGCTGCGGAAATCGCTCTTGCAGCCACTCGATAAAGGCTTGAACCTGGGGCGCCAGATGAGTCCGGCTCGGGTATAGCAACGACACCGGGCGAGGGGCTGGCCGATAAGGCTTTAGAATTTCCACCAAACCGCGACTTTCCAAATGCTTGGCCACGGCGATCCCGGGTGCCTGAATTATTCCGAAGCCCGACACGCCACACTGAACGTACGCATTCGACTCGGTGACGGTGATGCCAGCGTCAGGCACAAAGGATCGATCCTGACCTTTCACCGAAAAATGCCAGGGCTCAACGAGCACAAGATCCGTCCCGTGATCGATCAGGTTTATCCATTCGAGACAGCACGAGAAGCTTACGAGCATCTCGCGAGGGGAGCATTTGGAAAGGTTGTGATCAAAGTCGCTTAATAACGTAAAGGCGCCAATTTGGCGCCTTTTTTCTCGCTCATCGCAGCAGATTTGCCCGCAGATTCTAATGTCAACGCGTGAGCAGGGAGAGTCGAACACTAAACCGCCGGACGGCACTAGTCATCAAGCTGCTCCATGCGTTTGAAAAATCTTGCTGATCACAGTCCACTTGCCATCAACTTTCAGCAGATGAAAAAAGTCGGTGAAAGAGATGCCTGACATGTCGTTGGCGTCGATGCGAGCACTAGCCGCCGTACCGACGACTTCGACGCGGACGATAGCTGCTGGTGCGTCAGGAGAAGGGCGGAAACCCTTGTCGATCCCGTTGAACAGGATTGAAATTGCGCCGCCCGCCAGCTTACCGTCGCCATCGACGCTGAACATGGTCGCTTGCTCACTGAAAGCCGGCTTCATGATGCTGCTTTTGGCCTGCTTGCAGCCCTCAATGTACTGGTTAAGCACCTCGGTGATGGCTTGGTATTCTTCAACGTAAGTCGGTTTGCTCATGTGCTTGCTCCTGCTTCATAGGATTAGTGCAACAAAGGCATCAGGCTTTCGTATCAAGCCAGACAGATCCATAACGTGTGTAGGCGGTAGGAATCTCGATGATTTCCTTAAGATCATCTGCAGCGGTGCGAACCCAGAATGGGTCTCGGAGCATTTGCCGCCCGACAAACACCAGATCAGCTCGGCCGTTCTGCAAGATTTCTTCAGCCTGACGCCCACTCTGGATAACCCCCACAGCGCCTGTCGCAATATGCAATTCCTTACGCAGTAATTCAGCGGCCGGCACCTGGTAACCCGGGTAGGTCTCGACCTTGACCATCTTGACCCCGCCGGAACTGCAGTCGATCAAGTCAACGCCCTGAGCTTTCATCCAGCGACCATATTCGAGGAACGACTCGGGCGTGTTTCCGCCTTCGGCGTAATCAGAGCTGGAGATGCGCACGAACAGAGGGCGATCTCCCCAATGCGTTTTGACCTCTTCCAGCACCTCTTGCAAGAAGCGATAGCGACGCTTGGCATCACCGCCATATTCGTCGTCGCGGGTGTTAGCCAACGGCGAGAGAAACTCACTTAACAAGTAGCCGTGCGCGGCATGGATCTCAAGCACATCGAAGCCAGCTTCGCTGGCGCGACGTGCGGCATCGCCGTAAAGCTTTACCAAAGACGGAATCTCATCAGCCGCGAGTTCGCGAGGAACGGGGCTGGTTTGCGTAAATGGAATCGCCGATGGCGCGATGTGAATCAGACCGGGCAGGTCAGCGTTGCGCCCCGCATGGCCGATCTGAGCGCCGGCCTTTGCACCAAAGCCGTGAAGCAATTCTGTTAGCGCCTTCAAGCCGACAACGTGCTCATCGCTCCAGATGCCAAGGTCACCGGCTCCAATACGACCGTCAGCCTGAATGGCCAGCGTTTCGGGAAAAATCAGTGCTGCCTGACCCAGGGCACGAGCTCCGTAATGAACGCGGTGCCAGTCAGTCACGAAGCCATCATCCGCCGCCATGTGCATGCACATAGGGGACATGACGACCCGGTTTTTCAGGGTGAGGCCCTTAATTTCATAGGGTGATAACAACAAACTCATCTGTCCGATTCCATAGTGGTGAATATGGAATCCATGCTAACTTTTGCAGCACATTGACGTAAGTACGCACAATTTTGTGCGGTAGGCACACTTTTTATACCAAGGTAATAACAGTGAAAAAATGTAACCCTCAGGATGAAATCGAGGCTTTCGCTTGTCCCGTCGCATTCACTGTCGATGTCATTGGTGGAAAATGGAAATCGCTCATACTTTTTCACCTGATGTCAGGCACGAAGCGCTTCAACGAGCTGCGTCGGCTAATTCCAGATATCACGCAGAGGATGCTGACACTCCAGCTGAGAGAGCTGGAGACTGACGGGGTGATTCATCGCGAAATCTATCGCGAGGTGCCCCCCAAAGTGGAGTATTCGCTTACAGCGTTAGGTGACTCACTCGCGCCATTGGTGAGTGCGATGCGAGAGTGGGGAGCAGTGCATGAACGCACGATCCTGGAACTCAGGCGCTCTGCCGTCTGTGACGACAAGTTGGAATCTCTGGCTTGAATCACGCCGATGTTGAGAGGTGGAGGGGGTGAACAATGCGAAGTTTGATGCCCGCTTGGCGCAGGGTTGAAACTGCACGAGAGAAATCACTCGCGCGTGATGAGGCGAATTTTTGAGGTCGCACTGCCGTTACGAAAAATTCTGGCCGCCACCTTATTTCATGTCACGCCATCGGCTTCGGGCGTGTAGATACGCCGTCAAATCGCTGTAACCTAGTTGAGCTGCAATCTCCGTTAATGACTCTCCCTGCAATTCAAGATGCATTTCCAATTCTGCGCGAATCTGATCGAGCAATTGTCTGAAGGTTGTACCTTGCTCCTCCAGCCGTCTGCGCAAGGTCCTTGGCGTCTGGTGCAGCGACTTCGCCAGATTGTCCAGATTGGGAGTTTCACGTCTCGCTAGAGATCGTCGCGCTCCTTCAGCAACCTTGGCTGACCAACCGCTGAAATTCCGATGCGCGGCGATCCGTCGATCCAGCTCCTGCGTTAATAATTCCAACATCCCGTGATGACGGGTTTGCATTGGCAGGCTTAAGCTTCGAGCATGAAAATAGAAGCAGTTGATCGAGCAATCAAACTCAACACGATCACCAAACCATTCGGTGTATTGCTTGTAATACGACGGACGCGAATGAGTGAACTTTGCCAAAATCGGCTGCACATTGTGTCCTGTACCTCGTCGTAACTGCGCTATGGACATCACCCCGTAGTGTTCGACGACATACCGCGCCAACTCTCCTGGCGCATCAACGTTCAATTCGACTCCGACGCCGTTTTCGTCATTAACCAACCTGACATTGTCTGTGTCCGAGGCAAGAGGTGCGTAACGGGCCCAAAGGTGCATGGCTGACAAAATATCTGGACTGTACAAGCAAAGATAAGCCAAGACATGCCAGTCCTGGGGGGTGAATAGCGCGAACAATTTTAATCCGATCGCCGGATCGATACGTGCCGCTTCGCGCCACAGTTGATCCAGTTCGATCAGGTTGTAATCCGTACTCTTCCGGGCAACCTGGCTATCAAGGAAGCGCTCCAATACCTGGCCCAGCCTGCCGCGATGAAAGCGTTGGGGGGCGCGGTTGGCCGGTTCTAGCTCAATTTTGTCCATTTCGCGCATTGGGAGGACTTGCTCGCAGGTTTCTAATGAAAGGGCATTGCCCGGAAGGGCCTAAATCGAGAGTGCCATGAATACAACAATGCTCGTCAATAACCCCGCAGTGATAGTAGCCGGGATTTTCCTCTCCTTCATTTTACTGGAACTTGCCTGTTCCTCGCTTCGTCAGTCGTCAGGTAGTAAACGTGACGTACTCATTGAAGTCGTCGGCTCCGGTATATTAGTGATGGTCACATTTCCTTTAGTCATGTGGCTAAGTGGTCTGATATTAAATCACGCCATCCCGGAAATGAAGGGCGCACTGACCTCTATTCCATGGATCGCAGGATTTGCGTTGTTTCTACTGCTGGATGACATGACCCAATATTGGTGGCATCGCCTGACGCATCGTATTCCTGCTCTTTATGCATTGCATCGCGCACATCATTCCGCGCCCTATATGAGCATTCGCATCGTCTATCGCAACAATAGTTTCTACTATCTCTTGATGCCGGGCATCTGGCTATCTGGCGTGTTGATTTATCTGGGGCTCGCACCCGTTTATTATGTTTATTTGATTATAAAAATGACTGTGATCTTCGCCGCACACAGCAATGTTGCGTGGGACGACAAACTTTATCGCATTCGCGCTTTACGGCCGATCATCTGGGTTCTTGAGCGAACCATTTCCACTCCATCCACTCATTCTGCGCATCACGGTTTGACTGCAGAGGATGGCGTGACTCACTACAAAGGTAATTTCGGTAACCTGTTATTTTTATGGGATGTGTTGTTCGGAACAGCCAAAATTACCCGTAGGCGTCCGCCAGCATACGGTATCGAACACTTGTCACCGATAACCTGGAAAGAAGAATTGTTCTGGCCAATCGTTCGCTCCCATCGCACGGCACCCAAGGTAAGTGAAGCTAAACAGAAGGTCGCACAATGAGTCGCCATATCGTTCTGCTGTCTGGATCGAATAGATTCAACAGTCAATCAATCAAAGTTGCGCATTATCTGCGCGAGCGGTTAGAAGCACTTGAGCTTTGTGACTCAAGCGAACTGATAGATCTGGCGTCGAGTCCGCTACCGCTGTGGCCAGAAGAAGACACTCAGAAAGCCTGGAGTGCCCAGCAATCCACCCTCAAAAAAGCAACAGCATTGATCGTGATTAGCCCAGAGTGGAATGGCATGGCTTGCCCGGCCCTGAAGAACTTCTTTTTGTACGCAGGGTTCAGCGAACTAGGGCATAAGCCCGCGCTTCTAGTTGGCGTTTCGGCTGGACTTGGGGGAGCCTACCCAATTACCGAATTACGTGCTTCAAGCTATAAAAATAGCCGGATCCTGTATTTGCCTGAGCAACTGATTATAAGAAACGTTGAATCAATGTTTAACAGTGAGTGCCCTTCAGATGAAAATGATATGCGCATCCGCGCACGTGCCGATTGGGTTTTGCATGTTCTTTGCCAATACAATGACGCCTTGCGTACGATACGAACTTCAATCAAACATCCTCCTGAGTTCTCTACGGGGATGTGAGATTGTCGCACCTCAATAAGTTTAAAGTGCAACTGTTAAAGCTAAACATTAGTGGCTGCCGGTAAAGGTCAACTATTTCCAACTCAGTCCAGATCAAACCACAGTGGGCCGTAACTCCTGCGCTAGTTCAATCAGTGCGCGCAATCGCGCCGGCACGAAGCGATGGCCCGAGTAGTAGAGCCTCAACCCGCCAAACGACGGGCACCACGGCAGCAACACCGGCACCAGGGCGCCGCTCGCCAGTTCTTCCTGGATGAACCACTCGGAAATGAACCCAATGCCGAGGCCCGACACCACGGCCTGTTTGATGGCCAGCAACTCGTTGGACGCGAAGCACACCGGCAGATCCATCTGCAGTTTTTGGCCATCGCACTCCAATTCCCACTGGTAGAGGCCACCATGGGCCATGCGCATGCCGATGCTCCGGTGGGTGAGCAGATCTCGCGGATGCTCGGGCACGCCGTGGCGTTCGAGGTACTCGGGCGTGGCCACCACGAGCATGCGGATGTCACCTGACAGTGCCACGGCAATCATGTCTTGCGGCACAGACTCTGCCAGGCGAATCCCGGCGTCGAAGCCACCGGCGATGATGTCGACCATGCTTGATTCGCTGACGATGTCGATGCGCACTTCGGGATAGCGCTGAGCGTACTGCTTCAATAGCGGATCCAACAGCAGGTAGGCCGCGCCATGCGGCGCATTGATGCGCAATGTGCCGCTGGGTTCATCGGGGCCGGCGCTGGCTTCCTCGCCGGCACTTTTGATCTGTGCCAACGCAGGTGCGATGCGTGCCACATAGCGTTGGCCGATGTCGGTGAGGGCAACGCTGCGCGTGGAGCGATTGAACAGGCGCACTTTCAGGCGAGCTTCCAGGCCGGCCACTGCGCTGCTCACGGCGGTGGTGGACATGCCCAACTCCTGTGCTGCGCCGCGAAAACTGCTGCGGCGCGCCACGGCCAGTACCACTTCCAGCTCGGTCATTGCTGTTCTGTGCATGGATTGTCCTGAATATAAGGATGCTTCATCAGCCAAAGGATGGCTTATCGGAATAATGAACCCTTCTTAGACTCCTTCACAGAGGCTCGATTCAGGCGAGCCGTTTTTGAGCGGGAGTCGCCATGCAACGCATTGAACATATCTACATCAACGGCGAGTTCGTCCTTCCACACGGTCAGGAGTGGTTTGATCTTCATAACCCGAGTACCGAGGAAGTCATCGGCCAGGTTCGGCTGGGCGACGCACTGGACGCACAGCGTGCGATCGCAGCCGCCAAGGTTGCGTTCCCGGCGTGGGCCCGTACCAGCCGGGAGGAACGCATTGCGGCACTGCACCGCATGCACCGGGCCATGGCGGCAAGGGAGGAGGAGCTGCTGGAAGCCATCCTCGTGGAGTACGGCGCACCTGCGGTTCGCGGGCGCTGGATGGCGACTTATCCGGCCGAGGTGATCGCGCAGGCAATCGATGCACTGGAGGCATTCGATTTCGAGGAACAGGTCGGCATGGCCAGGGTCATTCTGACGCCGGTGGGCGTGACCGGTCTGATCACGCCCTGGAACAGCAATGCAGGCTTCATCTGCAACAAGCTGGCCACCGCGCTGGCAGCAGGCTGCACCGCCGTCATCAAGCCTAGCGAGATGAGCGCATTGCAGACGCAGGTCGTGGTCAGGGCGTTGCACGAAGCGGGGCTGCCACCGGGTGTATTCAACATCGTCAACGGGCGAGGCGATGTGGTCGGTGAGGAAATCGCGCGACATCCCGATGTCGCCAAGATCTCGTTCACGGGCTCGTCCGCTATCGGGCGACACCTGGTAAAAACCGGTGCTGACACCATGAAGCGCGTGACGCTTGAACTCGGCGGCAAGTCGCCCACCGTCGTACTTGACGATGCGGATTTCCAGGCCGTCATGCCGATGGTGCTGCAAGCCGGATTTCTCAACAGCGGCCAGGCTTGCATCGCAGGCACTCGCATCCTCGTGCCGCGCCGCCGGCTGGCAGAGTTCGAGCGGATTGCGAAGGAGGGCGTCTCACAGATCCGATCGGGCGATCCGCGTAACACCGACACCGACATCGGTCCGATGGTGAGCCAGAAACAATGGGAACGGGTGCAGCGCTACATCCGTACCGGCCAGGAAGAAGGTGCGAGGTTGCTGGCGGGTGGCGAAGGTCGCCCGCAAGGCTTGCATGTCGGATGGTTCGTGAAGCCCACGATCTTCACTGATGCCAACAACCGGATGCGCATCGCGCGTGAGGAAATCTTCGGCCCCGTGCTGACAATCATTCCCTACGAGGATGATGCCGATGCAATCAGCATTGCCAACGATACGGACTATGGGCTGAGCGCCCTGGTGCTGGGAAAAAGCTCGGAACGTTGTATGAACGTCGCTCGTCAGATCGATGCGGGGCGCGTGCTCATCAACACCCTGGCCCACGAACCACGTGCGCCCTTCGGTGGATTCAAGCATTCAGGCCTTGGGCGCGAAATGGGCAGGTGGGGGATGAGCGCGTATTTGGAGCCGAAGGCGTTGATCAGCTCTGCCCCATTGAAATGACTGGGTCAGGTTCCTGTCTGGGGGCACTGGGGGGGAATGGCAATTTAGCGTTCACCGAGCGACTGAAAACGGCCCGAAGCTGCCCTTGATGTCTGTTTGTTGTCGTCATATGTTACGGGCATTCATGGAGGATCCTGGCTGATGGCTCGCGTGGGTTTGATACTGACATCCGGTTGCGGACTGGGAATATGCTTTCCCCGTTTTACGGGATCGACGTCAGGTTTTTTGCTCCTGCTATGGGGCAGTTTCGTTCGCAGGGTGGATTGGCTGTACTGCTCCAGGCACCGCCCCCGTCAGCTTCACCTGCGCAGTGTTTGAAGGTGCCGGGCTATCTTCAGAGAGCATTGCTCAGTTCAGGTCAATGTTGGCAGCGGAACATGGATGATCGCGTCGTCCCGGCATGTCGGGCACATTCTCAGGAGATAATTGATGAGCGCTGGCGATGTACCTGTGGGGCAAGTGGTACAAGGCTACGTAACGTTTGTAGGGAGTGAGGGGACGTGGATTGGAGCGCAGTTCATGAGCTTCAGTTATAGCGCCAATGGGAAGCGGTTTCACAAGTCTCTCAACGAAACCATTGACGCTTGGTCAACTGCAACTCTGCGTAAAGCCTCATACGGGCTGAAGGTAGGCGATCCGGTGTCGGTTTGGTGCTCTCTCAGCGACCCGGGTGTGTGTTGCATCGGCGAAAAACCAACCGACAAGCCGGCATTGGTGCGTTTGATTGAGTCTCTGGGAGCGATAGGGTATTTAAGTTGATCCACGCTCTCCAGGCCGACATATGTTGAATTCAACATCACGAATATCCGCAAATATCAGCTTACGTCTCGGCTGACATCCGATGATGTTCCACCAAGAAGTCGACGAACAACCGCACCCGCGCCGGCATTGCCGCGCCACCGACGAACACCGCATGAATCGGTTCCTGGTCCCCCGGGTTCCACGCTTCCAGCAGCGCAATCAGTTCGCCGCGCTGCAGATCCTCACTCACGCTGAACTCCCCGATACGGGCAATGCCGGCGCCCATTCGCGCGAATTGTGCCAACGCTTCACCACTGCTGCATTCGATGTTGCCGCTGACCTTCAGGGAAAACGCTTTGCCATCGCGAATGAATGGCCAGTTGGGTTCGGCACGCTTGAAATTGAAGCGCAGGCAGTTGTGCTGTAGCAGGTCTTCCGGTTCCTGAGGGATGCCGTGGCGTTGCAGATACTCCGGCGATGCCACCACGACCTGGCCGGTGGTGCCGATCCTGCGTGCGGTCAGCGGGCTGTCGGGCAGATGGCCGAAGCGCACCGCGACGTCGGCTTGCCCGCCAAGAATGTCGACCACTTCGTCGCCGAGGTTGAGGTCGACGACGATGTTCGGGTAACGGGCGCTGAAGGCTGCGATCAAGGGAACGATGGCCAGCCGTCCATGGCCAAGGGCGGCACTGACCCGCAGTCGCCCCTTGGGCACGCCTTGATCGGCGATGGCTTCTTCAACTTCGTCCATGTCGGCGAGGATCCGCCGGGCGCCGCGCAGGAACGCTTCGCCCTCGGCGGTGAAGGTGATCGCTCGGGTAGTGCGCAGCAGCAGGCGGGTGCCAAGACGTTGCTCGGTACGCGCAATGATCCGACTGACTGCCGAGGGTGTCAGGCCCAGTGCACGCGCGGCGGCCGACAGGCTGCCTTCCTGCGCAACGGTGGTGAATACGCTCATTTCACCTGATCTGCCGTTGAAATCCACTTGTGCCTCCTACGCAAAGGTGATTGCCAAAAATGCTATCTACCGCCTGAAAAGACGGGATCGTAGCATTGGCGGCATAGATAAGGAGCTTTCCATGCGTATCAATCCACCACTTGTTGCACTCGCCATCGGTGCCTTCGGCATCGGCGTCACAGAATTCGCCCCCATGGGCATGTTGCCGGGTATCGCTGCGGATCTGGGCGTTTCCATTCCCGCTGCCGGTTTGCTGGTCAGTGCTTATGCGCTGGGCGTATTGCTCGGCGCACCGCTGATGACCCTGACCACCGGCAAGATTCCCCGACGCTATCTGCTGATCGGGCTTATGGCGATTTTCACCCTGGGTAATCTGATGTCGGCCCTGGCCACCGATTACTACAGCCTCATGGTCGCCAGGGTGGTCACCTCACTGAACCACGGTGCATTTTTTGGCGTCGGCTCCGTCGTCGCCGCCACCCTGGTCGCCCCGGAAAAACGTGCCGGGGCGGTTGCGGCGATGTTCATGGGCCTGACCCTGGCGACCATCGGCGGCGTGCCGCTTGCCGCCTGGTTTGGCGAACTGTTCGGTTGGCGCACGGCTTTCTGGGGCATTACCGGCCTGGGCGTGCTGACCATGGCTGCGTTGTGGTTCGCTTTGCCCAACGTGCGGGCGCCGCAAAGCGTCGGTGTCATGGCGGAAATTCGGGTATTGGGGCGCGGCCCGGTGCTCGCCGCGCTGGCCCTGACCGTCGTCGGCTCGAGCGCGATGTTTACCGTCTTCACCTACATCGCACCGATCCTCAGCAGCGAGACCCATGCGTCCACTGCTTACATCACCGCCATGCTGATGCTTTACGGTGTCGGGTTGACGCTGGGCAACATGTGGGGCGGCAAGGCTGCTGACCGCTCGATCGATCGCACCCTGATCGTCTCGCTGAGCGTGCTGATTCTGGTCTTGTTGGCGTTCACCGTACTGATGCGCTGGCCGCTGCCGGCCGCCGTGGCCATCCTGATCTGGGGTATCGCCAGCTTCGCTCTGGTGCCACCGCTACAGATGCGTGTAATGGAAGCAGCCAAGGACGCGCCCAATCTGGCCTCGGCGGTGAACATCGGCGCCTTCAACTTCGGCAATGCGATTGGCGCGGCGCTGGGCGGCGCGGTGATCAGCAGCGGGCTGGGTTACCCGGCGATCTCCCTGGCCGGCGCGGCGATGGCGGGCCTGGGGCTGCTGATGGTGTTGGGATTTGCGTGGCGTTCCAGAACGGTTGAAGTCGCCGTGGTGTAACACGTTCAACAATGCTCGGCGAGTTGTCAGTCATTCATAGGGTGAGTAAGCTGCCCCCATGAATCAGCCATCCCTATCTGCCTCCTCGCCGAGCACTCGTGGCCCCGCCGAACACGACATTCGTGACCAGATTGTCGCCGCGGCCAACGAGCATTTCAGCCAATATGGCTACGGTAAAACCACGGTTTCCGACCTGGCCAAGGCCATCGGTTTTTCCAAGGCGTACATCTATAAATTCTTTGATTCCAAGCAGGCGATTGGCGAGGCCATTTGTGGCAACTGCCTGGGCCAAATCGCTGCAGCCGTCGAACAAGCGGTTAACGCAGAAGCGCTTTCAGCCACCGAGCGTTTGCGCAGGCTGGTCAAAACCGTGATCGCCACGGGTGTGGATCTGTTCTTCAACGATCGCAAGCTCTACGACATCGCGGCGTTTTCCGCATCAGAGCGCTGGAACAGCGCCCAGGTGTACGAAGCGCAGATCAAGGGCTTTATCCTCGCCATCGTGCGTCAAGGTCGAGAAGCGGGGGAGTTCGAGCGCAAGACCCCGCTGGACGAGACCGTCGAGGCGATCAATCTGGCGCTGCGACCTTTCGTCAACCCGTTGCTGTTGCAGCACAATCTGGATCTGATCGAACAAGCGCCCACACTGACCACCAACCTCATCCTGCGCAGCCTCATGCCTTGACCCATCGCTGAGCAAAGTTTTCAGGCGATTCGAGTCAACGCGGCATCCTCCTATTAAATTTCCTGTTCCCTGCACATGAGTGGCGGGCGAGCTATACATTTAGCTAGAGGTGACCATTATCGGAATTGGTCATATGAATGGTATGGCTATATACAAGTCTAGATGCCAGGTAACCATAACAATAGCGAGTCGGGCCATCCATTCGATGGACAGTCCTATATCGCTGCTGGTCAGGATGCAGTTATTTCTTGATTGGTGACCGTTGACGATATTGGTCACAAGGCTGAGAATATGATGATCATCCTATTCCTCAGTAAGGGAACCTATGCGCCGGCTCCGACCTTTCCCCATTGCCGCATGCTTGTTGCCTCTTGCCCTGAGTGCCTGTGGCGAGTCTTCCAGCGGTGCGGATCCTCGCACACAGGCGCCGCTGGTCAGATCCGCTGCTGTTCAGGCGTCACCCGATGTCGCTCGCTCTTTCACCGGAGTGGTCGCGGCGCGCGTTCAGGGCGACCTGGGTTTTCGCGTATCGGGCAAAGTGCTGGAACGCCTGGTTGATACAGGGCAGGCCGTTAAGCGAGGGCAGCCGCTGATGCGTCTCGACCCGGTCGACCTCGGGCTGCAAGCGCGGGCGCAGCAGGCGGCGGTCATAGCTGCTCGCGCCAGCGCCAAACAGACAGCCGACGATGAGGCTCGCTATCGCAAACTGGTCGGCGTTGGCGCCATATCGGCATCAGCCTACGATCAGTTCAGAGCCGCCGCGGAGACGGCAAAGGCGCAGCTCAACGCCGCGCAAGCGCAGGCCGACGTGGCCCGCAATGCTTCGGGTTATGCGCTGCTGGTCGCTGATGCGGACGGCGTGGTGGTGGAAACACTCGCTGAACCTGGACAAGTCGTCAGCCCGGGACAACCGGTGGTGCGATTGGCCCGCGCAGGGCAACGCGAAGCCATCGTGCATCTGCCCGAAACCCTGCGCCCGGTTGTCGGCTCCACCGCGCAAGCCAGCCTCTACGGCATGAATTCAGCGGCTGTCACGGCAAAACTGCGGCTGCTTTCGGACTCCGCAGACCGAACGACGCGCACATTCGAAGCGCGGTATGTGCTCGAAGGGCCGCTGGCCAATGCGCCGATCGGTGCGACCGTGACCCTCAGCATTGCCGAGGGCGCCACCCAGACACAGGCGTTACAAGTCCCCATCGGCGCCGTTTTCGACCCAGGCAAAGGACCCGGTGTGTGGCTGATCGCCGGAACGCCGGCAAAGGTGACCTGGCGAGCGGTTCAGGTGCTGGGGTTGAGCGATGATTCGGCGCGCATCGCTGGCGACCTCACTGCCGGTGAGCAGGTTGTAGCGTTGGGCGCCCATCTGCTGCGCGATGGCGAAGAAGTACGATTGCCGCAGCAGAGCGAAGCCAGCGTTGCCGGGAGTCGTCTATGAGCCAGGGGCGTTTCAACCTTTCGGCCATCGCCGTGCGCGAGCGGGCGATCACGGTGTTTCTGATTTTTCTGATTGCCGTTGCGGGGACTTTGTCGTTCTTTCAACTGGGGCGTGCGGAGGATCCACCGTTCACGGTCAAGCAGTTGACCGTGATTACCGCGTGGCCCGGTGCGACGGCGCAAGAGATGCAGGATCAGGTCGCCGAACCCCTTGAAAAGCGCCTGCAAGAACTCAAGTGGTACGACCGCTCGGAAACCTACACACGCCCTGGACTGGCGTTCACGATGGTGTCGTTGCTCGATAGCACGCCGCCCTCGCAAGTGCAGGAAGAGTTTTATCAAGCACGCAAGAAACTCGACGATGAAGCCATCAGGTTGCCGGCCGGTGTGATCGGGCCGATGGTCAACGATGAATTTTCCGATGTGACCTTTGCGCTGTTCGCCTTGAAAGCCAAAGGCGAGCCACAGCGCTTGCTGGTGCGTGATGCGGAAGCCATGCGCCAGCGTCTGCTGCACGTGCCGGGGGTGAAGAAGGTCAACATCATCGGTGAGCAAGCCGAGCGCATCTACGTTTCGTTTTCCCATGACCGGTTGGCGACCCTCGGCTTGTCGCCGCAGGACATCTTCGCCGCGCTGAACAGTCAGAACGTGCTGACGCCCGCCGGCTCCATCGAAACCAATGGGCCGCAGGTTTTTCTGCGTCTCGACGGCGCCTTCGACAAGGTGCAGAAAATTCGCGACACACCGGTCTCCGTGCAGGGGCGCACACTCAAGCTCTCTGATGTGGCGACGGTTGAACGCGGTTACGAAGATCCGGCCACCTTTGTTGTGCGCAATAACGGTGAAGACGCGCTGCTGCTGGGCGTGGTGATGCGCGAGGGCTGGAACGGTCTGGATCTGGGCAAGGCGCTGGATGCGGAGACCGCGCGGATCAATGCGGAAATGCCATTGGGCATGACCCTCGCCAAAGTCACCGACCAGGCGGTCAATATCGACTCGGCGGTCGGCGAGTTCATGGTCAAGTTTTTTGTCGCGCTGCTGGTGGTCATGCTCGTGTGCTTTCTCAGCATGGGCTGGCGGGTAGGGGTGGTGGTCGCCGCGGCTGTGCCGTTGACCCTGGCGATTGTGTTCGTGGTGATGGCCGCCACTGGCAAGAACTTCGATCGCATTACCCTCGGCTCATTGATCCTTGCGCTCGGGCTGTTGGTCGATGACGCGATCATCGCCATTGAAATGATGGTGGTGAAAATGGAGGAGGGCTACGACCGCATCAAGGCGTCTGCCTATGCCTGGAGCCATACGGCGGCGCCGATGCTGTCCGGTACGCTGGTGACGGCAATCGGCTTTTTGCCCAACGGTTTTGCCCAGTCCACTGCCGGCGAGTACACCAGCAACATGTTCTGGATCGTCGGCATCGCATTGATCGCTTCCTGGGTCGTCGCGGTGGCGTTCACCCCGTATCTGGGCGTGAAATTGTTGCCGGACATCAAGAAGGTCGAAGGTGGCCACGCGGCGATCTACAACACGCCGAATTACAACCGCTTCCGTCGGCTGCTGACCGCCGTGATCGTCCGCAAATGGTTAGTAGCAGGCGCGGTGGTCACGCTGTTTTTCGTCGCCGTGCCAGGCATGGGGCTGGTGAAGAAACAGTTCTTCCCGACCTCTGACCGCCCCGAGGTGATGATCGAGGTGCAAATGCCCTACGGCACTTCGATCGAGCAGACCAGCGCCACGGCCGCCAAGGTCGAAGCCTGGTTGCAAAAGCAGGATGAGGCCAAAATCGTCACGGCCTATATCGGCCAGGGTGCGCCGCGTTTCTTCCTGGCGATGGCGCCAGAATTACCCGACCCTTCGTTTGCGAAAATCGTGGTGCTGACGGACAGTCAGGAAGCACGCGAAACCCTCAAGTTCCGGCTGCGCGAAGCGGTTGCCGAGGGGCTCGCGCCGGAAGCCCGTGTCAGGGCCACGCAAATTGTGTTCGGTCCTTATTCGCCGTTTCCGGTTGCCTACCGGGTGATGGGCCCTGATCCGGCGAAGCTGCGCGATATCGCCGAGCAGGTCCGGAGCGTGCTGCAAGACAGCCCGATGATCAGAACGGTGAACACCGACTGGGGACCGCTGACCCCGACCTTGCATTTCAGTCTCGATCAGGACCGTCTGCAGGCAGTGGGGCTGACCTCCAATGCGGTCGCCCAGCAACTGCAGTTTCTGCTGAGCGGAGTACCGATCACGGCGGTTCGCGAGGATATTCGTTCTGTGCAGGTCGTCGGGCGTGCGGCGGGCAATATCAGGCTCGACCCGGCGCAGATCAAGGGTTTCACTTTGGTCGGCGCGTCGGGACAACGCATCCCGTTATCGCAGATTGGCGAGGTCGATGTGCGCATGGAGGACCCGATTCTGCGCCGCCGTGACCGCACACCTACTATCACTGTGCGTGGCGACATTGCCGAAGGTTTGCAGCCACCGGATGTTTCGAGCGTGATCCTCAAGCAGTTGCAGCCGATCATCGAGACACTGCCCTCCGGTTACCGGATCGAGCAGGCGGGGGCTATCGAAGAGTCCGGCAAGGCGGGCAAGGCGATCTTGCCCTTGCTGCCGATCATGATCGCCATGACGTTGCTGATCATCATCGTGCAGGTGCGTTCGATCGCGGCGATGATCATGGTTTTTCTCACATCACCGCTAGGCTTGATTGGCGTGGTGCCGACGCTGCTGATCTTCAATCAGCCGTTTGGCATCAATGCGCTGGTCGGTCTGATTGCGCTGTCGGGGATCCTGATGCGCAATACGCTGATTCTGATCGGGCAGATCCATCACAACACGCTGGAAGGGCTGGACCCGTTCCACGCCGTTGTCGAGGCCACGGTGCAACGTGCACGGCCGGTACTGCTGACGGCAATGGCGGCCATCCTGGCCTTTATCCCCCTGACACACTCGGTGTTCTGGGGGACGCTGGCCTACACCCTGATCGGTGGCACATTCGTCGGCACCATCATGACGCTGGTGTTCCTGCCGGCGATGTATTCCATCTGGTTCAAGATCCGCCCTGAGCACCAGGCTCAGACTGGAACAGTCAGACTGGCGTAGTAACAACGCCTGCAATCGAGGCCCGCTTTCGCGGGCCTCTTTGTCCCCCCCGTCAAAGTGTGGTGATCTGTCCGTTGCGGTCCAGCTCATACACCTTGTTGCCCTGCAATTTCTCCTTCAGCAACCGCTCGGCCTTGCCCAGCGGTCGCTGCCGCGCCCACAACAAATCCACACCGATCTGCCAGTCCGTATGCGGATACGCCGAGAGCTGCAGTTCCACCAGCTCACCCTTGGCCAGTTCACGCTGAACAAGCTGCCGGGGCAGGGTGGCCCAGCCTAGCCCGGCGCGGACCATTTCCAATAACGCCAGATAGCTTTCCGCTTGCCACAACTGGGTCGAGCGCAGGTATTCGCTGCTCGGCAGTTTGCTTGCGTGGGCGCTGAAGGCCAGGCGGCGATGGACGTGCAGGTCGTCGAAGGTGACGTCATCGAGTTGCGCCAGTGGATGATCGGGATGGCAGACGTGCAGCATGATCAGTTTGCCCAGTTGCTGGAACGCCAGTTCCTTGGGGTAGCCGGGCTGCGAAAACGCCACACCGAGTACCGCTTCGCCGCTGCTGACCAGTTCGCTGACGTCGCCATACACCGGATGGCGGATGATCAGGTCGACGAAGGGGAACGCGGCTTCGAAGGCTTTGAGCACCGGCATGATCGGGCCGTACGGCGTTTCAATGGCGAGCGTCAGGCTGGTTTCGACGTTGTCCGACAGGCAATCGGCGTGGGCTTCGAAGGTCATGCAGCGTTCGAGCACGGCTTCGGCCTGCACCAGCAATTTGTGGCCGCTGGCGGTGAGGGCAGGGCTGCGGTTGCTGCGGTCGAACAGGTCGACGCCAAGGTCGGTTTCGAGGTTGGCAATCGCCGCGCTGATGGTCGATTGGGTCTTGCCCAGTTGGCGCCCGGCGGCGGAAAACGATCCGCTTTTGACCACTTGGACGAACATCAACAGTTGATCGAGTGAGAAGCGCAAGCGGTGAACTCCCGGGTCGAAAATAAAGGTTTGGAGTGGCTAACGAATGCCTGATTGTGCCATCGAAAAAAACGATGGTTGCTAATTTGTTTCATCGTAATAAACGTTCAACTATGGCCCCGCGTCAAACGATCTCCGGGGCGGATCTGACTTTCAAGCGCCCCTGAGCATGCCCGCGATCTCAACAGATGCCGCACCTTCAGGAGCGTGTGAAATGACTACACAACGCATTCATCCGGTGGACGAGGTTTTGCCACTGCGACAGTTGTTCACGTTTGGCTTGCAGCATGTGCTGGTGATGTACGCGGGAGCGGTGGCAGTGCCGCTGATTCTCGGCAGTGCGATGGGGCTGACCTCGGCGCAGATCGTTTTACTGATAAACGCCAACCTGTTGACCTCGGGTGTGGCGACGTTGATTCAAACCCTTGGCTTCTGGAAGTTCGGCGCGCGGCTGCCGCTGATTCAGGGCTGCTCGTTCATAGCCCTGGCGCCGATGATCATGATCGGCAAGGAATTCGGCCTCAGTCAGATTTTCGGTGCGGTGATCGCGGCAGGCTTTATCACCATTGCTCTGGCACCGGTGTTCAGCCGCTTGCTGCGGTTTTTTCCGCCGGTGGTGATTGGCAGTCTGATCACCATTATCGGCATCTCGCTGATGCCGGCAGCGGCGATCTGGCTGGGCGGGGGCAATCCCGACTCGGCGGACTTCGGCAATCCCGCGAACTTGTTGCTGGGCCTGGCCACAGTCAGCGTGACGTTGCTGATCTACGCCAAATTCAAGGGTTTCATTGGCAACCTCAGCGTGCTGATTGGTCTGTTCGTCGGCAGCCTGATCGCAGCGGCTTGCGGCATGACTCACTTCGGTCGGGTCAGCGAAGCGGCGTGGTTTGAGCTGAGTGCGCCGATGGCGTTCGGCGCGCCGGAATTCGCGCCGGTGCCGATTCTGATCATGACCCTGGCGATGCTGGTGATCATGGCCGAGACCACCGGCAACTGCCTGGCGATCGGCAAATTGACCGGCAAACCGACCACGCAACAGACCCTCGGCAACGCGTTTCGCGCCGACGGTTTGTCGACCATGCTGGGTGGCTTGTTCAACAGTTTTCCCTACAACGCTTTCACTCAAAACACCGGTTTGATCGCGCTTTCGAATGTGAAAAGCCGCTTCGTCGTGGCCGCGGCTGGGGCAATCATGGTGCTGATGGGGCTGTTCCCGAAACTCGGTGCATTGATCGCCGCAGTGCCGACGCCAGTGCTCGGTGGCTGCGCGATCGTGATGTTTGGCATGACCACGGTGGCGGGGATTCAGGAACTGTCACGGGTGCAATTCGAGGGCACTCGCAACGGCATCATCGTCGCCGTATCGGTGAGCGTCGGCGTGCTGCCAATGTCCTTTCCGGCGCTGTTCGAGCACGTCGGCCCGACCCTGAAACTGGTGCTCGACAGCGGGATTTTCCTCGGTGCGATCACCGCCATCGTCCTCAACATCCTGCTCAACAACGATAAAAAATCCACTGAAACCATCGGCGCTGAACTGGCCGACTGACTGTTTGTTTTCCACTGCCCAGGAGTTACCCATGAATCAATTCACTCAGCTCATCCCGGCCGGCGTCAGCGAGCTTGATCTGACGTTGCTGCGCCAGACCATCGCCTTGTCCGAGGCATCGAAGCAACGCGGTCGCCATCCGTTCGCGGCATTGGTGGCCGATCGCAACGGCAAGGTGATTGTTGAAGCCGGGAACAATTCGATGCCACCGGAAGGCGATCCGACTCAGCACGCCGAGTTGGTGGCGGCCGCAGCAGCGGCAAAACTTCTGTCGCCGCAAGAGCTGGAATTGTGCACGCTATATACCAGCGCCGAACCTTGCTGCATGTGCGCCGGCGCGGTGTATTGGACGGGCATCGGGCGGGTGGTTTATGCCTTGTCGGAGCATGCGTTACTGGGATTGACCGGTGACCATCCGGAGAACCCGACGTTCTCGCTGCCGTGCCGCGAGGTGTTCGCCAAGGGGCAGCGCAAGGTCAGTGTGTTGGGGCCGATGCTGGAGGGCGAGGCGGCTGAGCCGCACAAGGGTTTTTGGTCGTAACAGGGAGCTCCAGAAACGACAAGGCTCTGAATAAATCAGAGCCTTGTCGTTTAAGACTGACGAATTGAATGTGTTATTTCGATGTGTCTACGCTGGTTGAGCAAGAAAGCCTGTAATGCTCATAGTTCAAATCCTTTAGCCTTTCTGGCAGCTTGTAAGGGGCGGGGCAACTCTTGCCCTGCCACTTGATTGTGATGATGCCTTGATCTTTGGTAACAAGCGCTAACGCCTTGCCGGTGGGGTCGGAAAGCGCCAGTTGTTTACCGTCGGCGTCCATCAATACCGCTCCGAATGGAAGGGGTTTGCCCTCGGCATCGTAGAGTTCGAACTGGATCCGTCGCCCTTTGCTGCCTTCGAAGCGCGCGAGCACGACTGAACCTCGTCTCGGTACGAGTTGTTGAGTGGCGTTGTCCAACTCGATTTCACCGCCGAGATTGCGTGTATCCAACGTCACCCAGTTCACGCGATAGGGCTGTGCATTTGGAACGACGGCATAGCCGTTGAGGCCGGTTTTTACGCCGGAGTAGCTGCTGACTTCTACCCCTGACATGCCAGGCACCGCCACCAGTGCGAATGTTTCGCCGACGGTCTGGCCCATGTTGATTCCCCCCGCGTGGGCCACGATCGAGCCGGCCGCGCTCAGGTTCTGTGATTCATAACCGCTGCCTCGGCTGTAGCCCAATCCCAGATCACCCATCGCTGTGCGGGTACTCAGGCTGAGCGAGCCAGAGCGATCACCTTGCACACTGCGGCCGGTCTGTACGGAATAGTAGGTGTCACTGTCTTCAGTCAGATAACCATTGATCCCGGCTTGTGTACTGGTGCCGGTATTCTGATGATTGCTGGAAATATAGGCGCGAGGCGCGCGAGGTGTCGATCCGAGCGGGAATGAGATCGAAACGCTCAGTTGGGTGTCGTGAGTGGTGTCACCGCGTGCGCCGAACTCTTCGGTTTTACTCAAACTGATGTTGTAGTTCAGGTCGCGCCAATTATTGTTGTAACCGGCAGAAAAGCTGCGCGAACCACCGCGATCCCAATAGCGCTGATCACTGGCATTCAAGTACAGCGAGCCGTACTGGCGCGCTTCACCCAGGGTCTGGTTGATCGTGAGGTCGGTACGGGTTTTGGCGTTACCTGCGCGCCGCGTAGCGCCGGTGCTGGTGTCCTGAACGTGGTCGGTCAGCGTGCGGTAACCCTCGGTCGAATAACGATAGGCGGCGAGGGTGAAGCTGGTATCGGTGCCGGTGAAGGTCTTTGCATAGAGCGCGCGTACGCTGCTGCCCTGGGTCGTTTTGCCAAATGCCTTGCTGGACGATTGCGTGACGTCCAGTGACATCGCGCCAATCGAAGTGTTCTTCGCCGCACCGACGGAAAGCGCCTTGAAACCGTTGCTGGCCTGAATGCCGGCAATGCCTGTCAGGTTGCTGGTCAAACCGTAGGCGAAAGTGCCGCCCAGGAAGGCCGGCTTGTCGTAGCCCTCGCTGTTGTTGTTGAATTTGCCGCTCGACAGGCTGTATTTCAATTGACCCTCACGCACCATCGTCGGCAAGGCGGAGAAGGCCTGCCGGGTGACCTTGCGCCGACCATCCGCCTCGACAATGGTGATCTCCAGATCGCCATTGGAGCCCGATGGATAGATATCACTGATCTCGAACGGCCCCGGCGGCACGTTGGTGGTGTAAAGAATGTAGTTATCCTGGCGGACCTCGATCTTCGCATTGGTTTCAGCCACGCCACGAATGATCGGCGCATAGCCGCGCTCGCTGTCTGCACGCATGCCCTCATCAGAGGCCACCTTGACGCCTTGATAGCGCACGCTGTCGAACAGGTCTGAGTCGGAAAAGATTTCACCCGCGCTCAGTTGCCCCTTGATCGCCGTGAGGTCGCGCTGGATGAACGTGCGATTGCTGACAAACCGATTGGGCCGGCCGGTGGCACTGCTCAGATTGGACTCGTTGCGCAAACGCCAGGCACCGAAGTTGATGCCGTTGCGCAGCCCCAGATTATTGGAGATTTGCGTCGAGTAATCGGTTTTGCTGCGGGTGCTGCTCAACTGATAGTTGATGAACCCGGCGGCCACGCCATCGTCCCAAAGTTCTGGGTCAACATAGCCGCGCATGCCACGTGCCATAGCAACCTGCGGCACGCTGATATTGAGGCGCAGGCGGTTGGCGTCAAAACTGATACTGGCTTGCTCGATCATCGACGCAAGATCGTAGTGATCGGCAGGCCGTTGCTCATCAACCAGACCTTGCTCACGCAGTTTGCGCATGTCCACACCCAGCTGCTGTAACAATTCCAGGGTGATGCGTGGCTCGACTTTGCCGTTGAGTGGGTTGGCCGCGAAATCAACGTCGCGACGACCGACCAGCGTGCCGTTGCTGAACACGTCAACGCGATATCGGCCCGGCAGAACGCTGTTGGCATTCAACAAGGGTTGCAGATCAACCGCCGATGAACCTTCCAGAAACAAGGTATTGAACGCCTCACCCGCTACTGCGGCGGGGGCTTCGGCACCCATGGCGAATCCACAAATGGCCATATTGATGGCAAAGCACAATGGATGCAGGCAGCCCAACGCCGGTTTGTTTTTATGGCGCGCAACGTGATGCTTTACACAACTTGCAGATGTGTGGTGTTGGGAGGAAAACATGCAATTTGCCTTATCAGTCCGTGTTGCTTCAACCGGAGTCCGGAACTCGTAAATAGCTTGTGAATTGGCGGGGTGGGGCGGGGAAGTTACTGGGCGGATGCATCTTTCACGCGCTCGGCATGACTTTCGGTAGCGCTGAGTGGTGCATCGAATCGTTGTTGTGCGCCGTAATCGTTAATGGCTGAAAACGTCAGACGCGGAGATCCAGGTGGCAACTCTTTCAAGTTGAAGGAACGAACTTCGCCCGGAACGATCATTGTCGAATCAATCACCAACTCTGCTTTTTTTCCTGCAGCGACTTTCAGGTCGGCCAGCGACACATGGTAATTACTCTGGTTTTTTACTTTCAGTACCGACTTGCCAGCTTGCGTGACCAATTGCCATACAAGTTGCACCGGCGCTTGCGCAGCGTCACCGGTCAGTCCGTCCGGACGGAAGAACACCTTGATGCGCTGACGTACCGCCAGTTGCAGCGTATTGACATCGGCAGCACTGGCCTGAGGGATTTCCTGCACGTTCAGCCACACCACCGACTCTTTGTCCGCAGGCATGCCGCGGCCTTCATACAGAATCCTCAACAGTTGCTGTTGATTGGGTTCGAGTCGGGCCAGCGGTGGAGTCACCGCAAATGGCGGCGCGCTGCCAGCGGTGTCGCCGGCATCCAGCCACGATTGCGCCAGGATGGTTTGCCCGCCGTTGCGCACGGTGACGTTTGCCTCTTTGTGCGCGCCATCGAAGATGACCCGGGTGGAACTCAAGGAGATGCTGGCGAATGCCGAGTGCGTCATCAACACCCCGGCAAGCCCCAGACACAGCGGAAAATAGCGACTTAACATAGTTTTCACCGATTGATCTGGTCGGGAAGGACGAGGCACAGCGGCCCCGTCCAGGTATTGCGCGCTGCTTATTCGTATTCGAGAACGAACGGCAGAGTGGCGTTACCGGTACCTGCAGTAGCGGTGGCCTTGTCGCCGGTGGTGACGTAAGCGGCTGCGAACGACAGGGTGCCGTCGCCGCCAGTGGTGCCGTCGCCAGTCAGGCTGGTCTGAACTTTGGCTGTGGCTTCGGAACTCAGGTCGATCAACTGGCCGTTGCTGTCCAGCAGCGCGATACCTACGCCTTTGGCCGCATCAGTACCTTGCAGCTTGAGAACTTTCTTGCCATCAACCAGGCCCGAACCGCCGTTGACGGTTGGTTTGAACAGCATCGACACCTTGGTGCCGGCGTTGCAGTTCACTTTCAGGTTGAAATCATTGGCAGCCACGCGACCAGCACCCGGGGCAGAATCGGTGCCCATGTCTTTGATCGATACGCTGCCCATGTCCACGGCAATCATCTTGTCGTTACCCGAAGCGCCATCTACCGAGCACGCATCGTTGTTGATGACGCCGGTGAAGCTGATTTGACCGCTGCCGCCCTTGACGGCTTTAGCGGCTTCTTCTTCAGCCAGTGCACCAGTGGAGGCAGCCAGTACGGAAAGAGTGAGTACTGCGAAAGCGAACTTTTTCATGTTTATATCCGAAGTTATTGTGAAGTGCTGCATTGAAATGCCAGGCCATGTTAGGTCGGTGATAGCGATGGGTCTTTGAGATTTGTCTTAAATCGTAGCAAGTGCGAGCAAGTCAGCAATATCGGAAGTGAGTATTTATATCTTCAGTTAATTTACGGCAGACCAAATGAGACAATTCTTAAAGTCGCGCGGGTTCTATTTGGTTAGTATTCGCGGATGCAGAAATTCTCAGTCAGTGCAAAGTTTGTCGGTGTTCTTTCTGCTTGAAAGATAGTTCAGATGTTTTGCTATTAATAGCTGATAGAAAGAGGTTCCCGGTTTGTGAACACGCTTCGTATATTGGTATTGGAAGATCACGCCTTCCAGCGCACGGCTGCGGTCAGCGCGCTTAATAGTCTGGGTTACAAAAATATCTTTCAGGCGGCTGACGGCAAAGATGCGCTGGCTGTGATCTCCCAGGCAGGGGGCGTGGACGTTGCGTTGTGTGACCTGAGCATGGCCGGGATGGATGGTTTGACCTTTTTGCGCCTGGCGAGAGAGGCTGGATTGATTCGCGCAGTGATCATCTGCAGTTCACTGCCTGAAGACTTGTTGCGCACGGTTGATCGAATTGTCACGTTGCAGGGCCTGGAATTGCTCGGCAGTGTCGCAAAGCCGTTGATGGTCGATGTGCTGGCGCCATTGCTGGCGCGCTATCGCCCGCACAGCCAGGTCGATGTCAAAGTGGCGGAAAGTCATCTCGATCAGCCTTCGGAGAACGAAGTGCTTGAAGCGATACGTCGGCAGGAATTTCGCGCGTACTTCCAGCCCAAGTTTCATCTGCGCAGTGGTGAAGTGGATGGCGCCGAGGTGCTGGTGCGCTGGCAAAGCCCCAGTCGCGGGTTACTTTCACCGGGCATGTTCTTGCCCACGATCGAGCGTTGCGGGCTGCTTGACGAAATGTTTTTCAGCCTGCTCACGCAAGGATTGAGTCTGCAGCGTTTCGTGCAGTCCCACGGCAAACCGTTCAAGCTCGCGTTCAATCTCGACGTGACGCAGATGGCCAACCCGAATCTTGTCGATCGGATCAAGGCGCTGTTGCGCATTCACGGTGCCTCGCCAGCCGGGCTGATATTCGAGCTGACGGAAACCGGTCTGCTGCAGATGCCCGAGATCAGCATGGAAAACATGGTGCGTCTGCGCATGCTCGGCTTCAGCCTGGCAATCGATGATTTCGGTGTCGGCTATTCTTCGCTGGAGCGACTGTGTCAGATGCCGTTCAACGAAATCAAACTCGACGCCGGCTTCGTGCAGAATTTCCAGCAGGCTCGCTACAGTGCGGTCATCCACGGTGCCTTGGCCCTGGCGCGCGAGCTGGACATGCGTGTGGTCGCAGAAGGTATTGAAACCGCAGACCAGGTTCATCACCTGGCTCGACTCGGTTGCCAGTGGGGGCAGGGCTTCTTCTATGCTCGACCCATGAATTGGGCGCACCTGGTCGATTGGCGCTTCGAGGGTCAAAAGTCGTCCTGGCGCCGCGCAATAGGTACGTCCGACCTTTGATGCGCGCTCGCGGTCTGACTTTTGGGACAAAGCCCTATTTCGTCGTGTCTTTAAAACAATCATCATGTGCCGAGAAATCAATCAGATGCACCTGAAAGCTTCGGTGATGCCCGGGATCGGCTGCGGTTGCCAAGTGCTGATGATCCTTCAACCCTCCTCATCATGGAGCTGCTCATGCATTGGTCAGTCGTGAATCCGTTACGCGTTGCCATCCTTGATGATCACTCGCTCATACGTCTGGCGATGAAATCGCGGTTGACGCGCGAAGCCGAGTTCAGTGTCGTGGGTGTGTACGGGAGCAGCGCGCAGTTGCTCGCTGGATTGCGCGAGGTCGACATCGACCTGCTGATACTCGACTACAAGCTGCACGATGGCGAGCTGGACGGGCTTAATCTGATTCGCCTGCTGCGCAAGCAATATCCAGACATGCGCATCCTCGTCTCATCCTCTGAAGAGCGCCCGGCGGTGGTGAACATGGCGATCGGAGCGGGCGTCAGTGGATTCTTCGGCAAGTCCCAGCCAGTCGATGACCTGATCACGGGCATCCGCTGCGCAGCGTCCGGCCAGTTGTACCTGTCGCCGGCAATGGCCTTCGAGCTTGATGTGCTGCCTGCGTCGGTCGATGAGCCTGCTGGTGCCAATGATGACGGCGCGGTGCACAGCGACGATTTTCTGAGCAATCCTTTGCTGTCGCCGAAGGAGAAAGAAGTCTTGCGCTGCTGTCTCGAGGGCATGGGGGTGACGCAGATCGCTTTGAAGTTCTCGCGCAGTCGCAAAACCATCAGTGGGCAAAAACAGGCCGCTTTCAAAAAGCTTGGCATTCGTGGTGATGCAGAGCTGTTCAAGTTGCAGCACAGCCTGACAGCCGACAACCAGGGATAACTCGCTTATGTTTCATCTGTTGCGCGGTGTTTTGCTCGTCAGTGTGCTTTTCGTATTCGGTAGCGGGTCGTTGTGGGCAGCAGAGCCGCGCACTCTGCAGGTGTTCGGTCGATCAGACTGCAAGGAGGTGCAGGTCGATCTGAGCAATGAAGACTGGAGTTGGCTGCGGCAGAAACGCAGCCTCGTATTGGGATCGGCGCTTCCGGATTTCCCGCCCTATGTCATGACCGCCAGCGGTACGCGTTATGAGGGGATTGCCGCCGACATCGCCTGCATTATCGGTCAGGCCCTGCATGTCGAAGTTACCGTCAAGGCATATCCCGACCGTCGCGATGCCATGGCGGCGCTTGAACGTGGCGACATCGACATGTTGGGCAGCTCCAACAGTTTCGAGTTGATCGACGGCCTCGTTACGCTCAGCAAGCCTTATGTCGAAGACGTGCCGGCAATGTTCATGCGCGGCGATGATCGGCGACCGATGCCGGCCAATCTGGCCGGTTTGCGTATTGCGGTTGCCGACGATTACCTGCCATCCAGTCAGCTGCATGGCTTGTATCCCAACGCCGAGTTCGTACTTTTCCCATCGAACGAGTTGGCACTGGCTGCGCTGGCCTTTGGCAAAGTCGATCTGTTTCTGGGCGACACGGTGTCCAGCAACTATCTGATCAACCTCAACTACTTCAACTATGTGCGCCTGCACTCTTTCGTCAAAACGCAAACCAACGGTTTCAGCTTTGCCCTGCGCCGAGGTAATGATCAACTGCTGCGTCTGATCGACTCGGTCATCGAGTCGATGGGTGACGGCAAGATAGCCGAAATCACCAAGCGCTGGTCCGGTGGCGGCGGGGCACTGACACCCAAACGTATCGATCTGACACCCGGCGAAGCACGCTGGCTTGAGCTGCACCCGGTCGCGCGGTTCGTGATCAATGATGATCAGGCGCCATTTGCGTTCTTTGATGGCGATGGCAACTTTGGCGGAATCGGCGCCGATCTGCTGGAACTGATTCAGCGGCGCACTGGTTTGCAGATCGATGTGAAGCGCACCGACAGCTTTTCCAGCTTGAGCACACGCCTGCTGGATGGCAGCGCCGATATCTCGTTGCTGACGCCAACCGTCTCCCGTGAAGTCGGTATGCGTTTCACCCACCCGTTCCTCGCCAGTCCTTTTGTGATCGTCACCGCCAAGGACGCTGGCGCGCCTTCAAGCCTGCAGGAGCTACGCGGCAAGCGCGTCGCCGTTCCCGAGAGTTCGGCGGAGCGTGAGTTGCTCAAGGATTATCCCGACATTGAAATTGTCGACAGCGAGACAGTGCTGGGGGCGCTGGCTGACGTGAAGGATGGGCGAGCGGACGCGATGATTACCACGTTGCACGGTGCGCGCTACTACATCGCTCACATCTACAGTGACAGTTTGCGCATCTCCAACATCGTCGGCATGAACAAGGGTTTCCTCGCCTTCGCCGCCCGGCGCGCCGATACCGAACTGGTCAGCATTCTGAACAAGGCTCTGCTGAGCATTCCACCAGACGAGCTGGACGTGATTCTCAACCGTTGGCGTCCCATTGCCGCGTTCTCGGGACTGTCGTGGCGCGATTACAAGGTGTTGATCTATCAAATCAGCGCTGGTGCCTTCTTGATTATCCTCGGATCGCTGGCGTGGAATTTCTATATTCGCCGGCAGATCCGCGAACGCAGTCGGGCAGAGCGCTTGCTCGGCGATCAACTGAAGTTCATGGGGGCGCTGATCAACGGCACGCCGCATCCCATTTACGTACGCGATCGGGAAGGTCGGCTTGTCACCTGCAATAACAATTATCTGCAGACGTTTGGCCTTTTGGAAAAAGACGTGATCGGCAAGACCGTGCTCGAAAGCGGCAAGCGCAATCGCCAGGAAGCGTTGCAATTTCACGATGACTATCTGCGCGTCATCGAGCGGGACGAACCTTACGAGGTGGATCGCACGCTGCATGTCGGTGAAACGCGGCTGATCATTTATCACTGGATCCAGCCTTATCACGACACGACGGGGGAAGTCAGAGGCGTGATCTGCGGCTGGATCGACATCAGCGAACGCCGCGAACTGATCGAGGAGTTGCGTTCGGCGAAAGAGCTGGCCGATGAGTCAAGCCGCGCCAAAACCACGTTCCTCGCGACCATGAGCCACGAGATCCGTACGCCGATGAGTGCCGTGATCGGCATGCTCGAACTCACCCTCAAGCGCGCCGAGCAGGGCCACTTCGATCGACCGGCGATTGAAGTGGCCTACGACTCGGCGAAAGGCCTGCTGGAGCTGATCGGCGATATCCTCGATGTGGTTCGCATCGAGTCTGGGCATGTCAGTCTTTCGCCCAAACGTGCCAACCTGCGCGAACTTGTGGAGTCCGTGGCGCGGGTGTTCGACGGCTTGGCCAGGCAGAAGAGTCTGGTATTGAAGCTCGATATCGACGCCACAGTCGGCTGTGACGTACTGGTTGATCCGATGCGCTTCCAGCAGGTGCTCTCGAATCTGGTCGGCAATGCCATCAAGTTTACCGATACCGGGCATGTCAGCGTCTCGATTCGCGGCCAACGCCTTGCTGACGAACGTTTGCAGGTCGATCTCAAAGTCGAGGATACCGGCATCGGCATTTCCAGCGCTGATCTGCAGAACCTGTTCCAGCCGTTTTCGCAAGCCAATCACGGCCCCTCGAACCGGGGCGGCACCGGTCTGGGATTGGCGATTTCACGTTCGTTGTGCGAGTTGATGGGCGGGCGACTGAACATCACCAGTACGCTGGGCAAAGGCACCTGCCTGGAAGTGTCGCTGTTCTTCAATATCCTCAGTCCGCTCGGCGGCAAGGTGCTGCCTGTTTCGGTTGTCCAGGACAAGCCAGTGCCGACGCTGCGGATTCTGGTAGTGGATGACCAGAGCGCCAACCGTCTGCTGCTGACGCAGCAGCTCAGCTTTCTTGGCCAGGCGGTGCGTGATGCTGCCGATGGAGCGCAGGCATTGGCATTGTGGCGTTCGGAGCCGTTCGACATTGTGATCACGGACTGCAACATGCCGGTCATGAACGGCTACGAACTGGCCCGCACTATTCGCCAGGACGAACGCGACAGTGGTGGAGCGCGGTGTATCGTGCTGGGCTTCACAGCCAACGCGCAGCCGGAAGAAAAAGTGAAATGCCGAGAGGCGGGGATGGACGACTGTCTGTTCAAACCGATCAGCCTCAGCACCTTGTCGACCCTGCTTGCCGGCTGGGAAAAGGACGTCGAAACCGAGCCAGTTGAAAGCCCGCCTGCGGCGGGTATCAAGGAGCTGGGGTCGATTCGCGAGCGTCTGACCGAGCTCACCGGAGGCGATCTCGACATGATGAAAGAACTGCTGCGCGAGGCGCTGTCGAGTTGTGAGAAGGATCTGGAGGAGCTGCATTCGCTGATACCCGAAAGCGATCCCGGGTTGTTGGCTGACCTGGCACATCGGATCAAGGGCGCGGCGCGCATTGTCGCCGAGCATCAGGTCATCGAGGCGTGTAACGACCTTGAGGCCGAGTGCGAAGCGCCGGTCATCGATCCACTGGATATCAATCGCAGCGCGTTGAAGCTGGAGCATGCACAGGCTGATCTGATCAAGAAAATCAAACGGGTCGAGCTGTAACCGTATTGGCGCAGGGCTCTGCTGACTGGCCTTGCATTGAAGGGGGACGTTAAAGATCATTTTGCAACGGGCGATACCTTGGTTAATAACCATGGAGTTTCGCGATGATCATTCGACGTCCTTTATTGATTGCCTGTCTCTGCCTGCTGAGTTTTGACACCGTCAGCGCGGCCCAGTCTGCGCCTGTCAGCGGAGTGATTCGCTTCAGCGGACAGATCGTCGAGACAAGTTGCATGGCGAGTGGCGCCAGCCGTGCTTCTGCTTCTGTCGAGCTGCTTGATTGTCCGCAGGCGAGCACTGGTCAGATGTTCTCGGTGACCAACGTCAGTGCGGCAGGGCGGGGTGAGCCGCGCCAGCAAGTGTTCGTGAAGATGATTGCCGATACCCACGAGCAGGAAAAATATTACGACCAGCGTTTGCTGCTCACGGACAACAAGGGCCATCAGATAACGACTGGCAATTACGTCGTGACGCTGACGCTGCCTTGATGGACTGAGAAGAATGAGTTTGCGCCCCTTGTTTCAAGGTTACTGACAAAAAGGGGCGTAAATAATGAGAATTGTCTGGTTCGTATACGACCGTCCCGCGCTTCTGGCATTGCGCCGCTCGCCACCGTTGCAAAACCCCTCCCTCCAAAGACTTTGAACCAGGCCGGGCCCCACTAGCGCGGGCTTGTCATCAAGGTGTGGTTTTCGCTCAGCGATCCCTATGGTCATTTTGAGACAAGTCTCATATCGGCCAGGTTGGCCCCTTGGTTATTTTCTTGAAAGGAAGAATGGAGCTGCCAAAGGTGTCCGATGTTTCTTGAAAATAACCGAAGTCGATCCTTGCGGATCCTGATCGCCGATAACGACGTGCGTAGAGGTCTGTCGATTGAACAACAGTTCAACAAGCTGGGCTGTCTCAGCGTAGTGAACGTCTGTACTTATCGTGACCTGAGAGTACTGACGTATTACTGCCCCCAACGGCTCAGCCTGGTCGTCGTCAATGCTGAGTTGCTCAACGAGATGGCGATGGATCCGCTCGATTTTTTTGGGGAAAACCCGCTGATTCGTCACCTGCTGATTTTCAACCCCAGTGATGATCATCAGTGGTCGAAGACCGTCTTCAACCCGCATCCGCAACGCTGGATGCGTTTGGTCTCGAAAATCGATCTGCCGCGATTGGCGGATTTTCTGATGCTGGCCGACCCGACGCTCAAGGAACTGGCGGAGCCGGCCTCATCCGACTCCACGCTTTCTTCGGGCGCAAACCGCTAGCTGTTGCGCCTTCGCGCGGTCATCCGCTTGTGCTTTGAGGTGCTATTGCTCAGCGCCTGCTTTGCTGCCCGCTCGTTTGCCCCATTGTCTTGAATACACTCTAAGGTAAGGCATCATGCTGCTTCGTAAACTCAATCTCGCGCCGCGTTCGGCGCTGTGTTTTGGCTTGTTCTGTCTCATGATTATCGCGATCGGATTGATCGCCTTGCAGCAAGTCGACTTGCTCAATAAGGCGGAGACCTATGTCGAGACGACCATCGTGCCGAGTATCAAGCTACTCGGACAACTGGATCGTGAACTCATCGAAATCAAGGGCAATAACGCCCGCCTGCGCAACCCTATCGAAACACCTGAGCGTAAGGCTCAGGCCTTGATGGACATTCAACAGTCGCGTCAGCTCATCAAAAAACATCAGCGCGCACTCATTGATCTGCTGGCAACTGACGCCGGGCGTGAGGCCTTCGAGGCGTTCGCCAAAGCACAACAAGTCAATGATCAGGCGCAGGACCAATACCTTGAAACCGTGGCGAACGGGCAGCTTGAAGCGGCCATTGCGCTGTCAAAGAATCAGATGCGTGCCGCCTCGGACGGCGTGCAGGTCGCGCTCAAGAAGCTGATTGCTCTCAATGAGATCGAAGCTTATGAAGCGGGCAAGCAGGCCGACAATGTCTACGAACACACGCTGTGGATCGTCAGTGTGTTCATTATCATTGCCATCGGTGCTTCCTTGGCCCTGGCGGTGTTGTACACGCGCAGCCTGACGGTGCCGATTGCAGGCTCACTAAGGGTAGCGGAGTGCATCGCCGCCAACGATTTGAGCGAAACCATCGCGCTGGATGGTTCCGATGAGGCAGCGCAGATGCTGTCGTCGTTGGCCGCGATGCAAGCCAGTTTGCGTGATGCGCTGATCATGATCCGTGACTCGTCCACGCAGTTGGCCGAAACCTCGGAAGTCATGCACGGCGTCACCGAAGATATTTCGCGTATCACTCAGCGTCAGAGTCATGAAATCGAAATGGCCGCCACCGCCGTGACTGAAATGAGTGCGGCGGTGGAGCAGGTCGCGGACAACGCCGCATCGACCTCGCAACTGACGTCGGAATCAAGCGCCGCAGCCATTGCCGGTAAAGCCCAGGTCAGCGAAACGGTCGCGGCAATCAATCTGATGGTTTCCAGCGTGCATGGCACCTCGGCAGAAGTGCAGGCGCTTTCTACGATGGCGAGCGATATCAGCAGCGTGCTGGACGTGATCCGAGAAGTCGCCGAACAAACCAATCTGCTCGCGTTGAACGCGGCCATCGAGGCGGCGCGGGCGGGGGAGGCGGGCCGCGGCTTTGCCGTGGTTGCAGATGAGGTGAGAGGGCTGGCGCAGCGTACGCAGAAATCGACCGAGGACATCGAGTCCATGGTCAGCTCCATTCAGTCGGGCACCAGCAGGGCAGTTACGTCCATGAGCCACACCCGCTCTCAAGCTGAAAGAACACTCGAGATGGCCAATATCGCCGGCGAAGTGCTGACTGACATCACTGGGTCTCTGAATCTTATCAATGAACGAAACCTGCTGATGGCGACCGCTGCCGAAGAGCAGGCTCAGGTTGCGCGCGAAGTGGATCGCAGCCTGATCAGCATTCGCGACCTGTCTTGCGAAACTGCAGAAGGCTCGAAACAGACCGCCGTTGCGTCGGCGGAGCTTTCGCAATTAGCGGCATCGCTGAATAAGTTGACCAAGGAATTCAAGCTGTAAAGAGTGAGCAGGAAGCCCTGATCACCAGGGCTTTGTTTGATCCGCGGTCAATCCTGTTGTGCAGCGGCCGCTACCTCATTTCTGTGTTGGCTGCTCGGTTTGTGCCGTCAGTTGTTCAATGCAGGTGGCGAGTTGTTTTTCATAGCTTTCAAGCACCGCTTCGGCTTCAGCTTCGCGCTCATCACGCAAGCGAAAGAAGTCATCGCGACTGAGCTGGTCCGCTACGAGGCGGATATTTTGCTCGATGATCGCGCACAGTGAATCTTCATCCTCTAACGCGGCGCTGGTTTGCGCCGCGCGTTGAGTGTTTTCGAGCTCCGTCTTTGCCGTCTCGGCGGCCTTCGCCTGTTCCTTCGCGGTAAGCAGGTCAGTCTCCAGTGCCTGCTTTTGTTCTGCCAGACGCTTGAGTTCTGCGCTCATTGACTGGATGGCATCGGCTCGCTGTGTGAGCTGGATCTCCTGCTTTTGCACCACGGCCTTCAGTGGAAACAGATTGTTGAGCTCATAACCGGCGGCGACAGTCATGGCGATCAGCGCCAGTGCCAGAATCGTCAGGCAATAGATGGCGGCGTTGCTCTGGGGTTTTGGGCTATTGAGGGTATCGAGGGCTCTCACGGAATCGTTTCTCCTTTCAAGAGTGGACAGTGTAATGACCGAATTCCGTTGCGCCTTTAAGACGAGTCTTAAATTGTCTGTTGGTTATCTGCGCTGGTAAAGGATGGTGTTCAATAACGTGTCCTTTTATAGGTTTTTCCGATTTGGCTAGTTAGCTATAAATCTATGAGAATTGTCTGTTTGTTGAATAAATAAACTTTTTGCGCAAGTGCTGTTTATTTATTATCTTCTCGTTCCGATTGTGGTGATTTTGCAGCCGATTAAATATTCGCGCCATCGTCAATCATTCAGTTGTTTGCATGCAATGCAGAGTCAGAGAGAGTGCTATGAAGTTATCCCGTATATCAATTGTCGGACTCTTGTATATGCTGTCGTCAAATACAATGGCGGCGGTATGCGAATTTTATCCCGACAATTCCATGGGCGACCTCCGAGTTGTCCTTCCGACCACGATCTCGGTGCCGCGGGACACGCCGAACGGCACGGTTATCTATGAAAGCCCAATCGTGACCCTGGGAGCCATTCCCAGTTCGTTCAGGTGCTCTGCGGTACACAATGAAGGTGTTCGCAATTCTGTGGGCGTCACCCAATCAGGCGCGCAGATTTTTCCTGTTGGAAATACCGGGATCGGCTGGCAATGGATTCGACCGCCATCGGGCAAAGCATGGAAAGGCTTTCCGGGAGACACCGACGTTGCTGGCGGTTGGGGGTGGAATGGCACTCAGCACATCTTGCGTCTTGTAAAAACGGGTGAGATTTCCGGTAGTGCGACGATACCCTCAGGCCAATTGGGGAAATTTGTCGCTGCTGAAATCGAGCCTCTGGCATTGAATACAAGTGGCACGCGGGTGGTCTCACAGTCTTGCGAAACACCCGATGTAAAAGTTGATATGGGTAGCTATAACTTGAGCGATTTCCCGAAGAACGGTGCCTATGCCAAGGAGCAATACTTTTTTCTCAGTATGAAAAACTGTCCTACCGGAATAAACAACTTCCGCTACTCCTTTTCGCCCACTGCGGGCAGCCCTCTGTGGGACGCTAATACTGGCATGGTAAATCTGAACAGTAGTTCCACTGCCAAAGGTTTGGCATTGCAGATGCGCTTCAGAGACGGGAAGCCACTCAAGCTGAATCAGAACTACATAATGAAAGCGCCTACATCGGAAGGCGGGAATGCATCTGTAGACTTGCAAGCGCGCTTCGTGCGCATTGAGCCCGCAAATTCACAAATGAGAGCGGGCAATGCCAATGCGGAAATTGCCTTTGTCGTTGAGTATCTATGAGGAGGCCAACAGCTTCTTCACCTCAGCCACAATCACCGCAATGTCGAAAGGCTTGGGCAGCACCACGTCAAACAGATCCGAGCGCTGCATGCCGATGTGCGCCTGCGCTCCACTCATGAGAATGATCGGCAGGTGTTTGACGGAAGGCTGAGCACGCACGGCTTCGGCGAATTCGAGGCCGTCCATGACCGGCATCATGAAGTCCGTGATGATCAGTGCTGGCCGTTCTCTCTCCAGCACTTCGAGGGCTTTCTTGCCATTGCTGGCCGTCACCGTCATGTAGCCTTCATCCTCCAGCGCAAAGCCAAGAATGTCAGCAATCAGATACTCGTCGTCGACTACCAGGATGGTGGTCATGTTATTTCAACCCGCTCGAAGACTTACGATATTGAACCAGGCAATGACTCAGATGAGACGGAAGGTTCATTTCTCAAAGCCTTTTCCAGGAACACATCTTGATCACGGATGACTACCTCGAACCGCGAAGGGTTATAGGAGCTATCACGTATCTTGAGAATGGAAAGCGTCCTGCGAAGTTCAGCGTGATTTTCAAAGAAACGCATGAGAATCAGGTTGTCGGCAATACTGGACAGGTCGGAATTCGGTGCGCTGACCTCGGAGCCAAACAGATCGCGCATTTCCCACGAGGCGAAGACCGTGACGCCTCGGGATCGCAGCTCGTTCATCAGTGCACTGAAAAAGTCGGTGATGCGTTCCGGTGTGGTTGAAACCCGAGTCATGCCGCTGAGGCTGTCGATGAACAGGCGCTTGATACCTTTTTCATCGACCAGGCTCAGCAGGCGCGCACCGAGGGCGTCGAGCAAGCCCTCGGTGGTCGGCTGCCAGGCAATGCTCAGTGCACCGCTGTGTTCCATTTGTTCAATGTTGATGCCCAGCGAACGGCCTTTGAGTCGCAGCCGTTGCGGACTCTCATAGAAACCGAAATGCAGGCCCGGCGCTTCGGCCGTCGACTGCGCGAGAAACTTCAGCCCCAGCGTGGTTTTGCCGATCCCGGAAGGCCCCATGACGAGCGTGACGCTGGAGCTGTGCAAGCCGCCACCGAGGATGTCATCCAGCGAAGCGATGCCGCTGGGTATGCGTGTCATGTCTGCGCTGTCGGGGGCGGAAGGGCGTTTGTACAGACTTTCCAGGCGCGGATAGACCACCAGGCCTTTTTCGGTGATTTCACACTCGTGAACACCGGTCAACGCGCCGCTGCCGCGGGTCTTGCGCAGGTGAATGCGGCGCACCGATCGCGTGCCGAACAGCTCTTCGCCCATTTCGATGACGCCGTCGACCATCGTGTGTTCCGGGCTGCCGTCGTCCAGGCGCGAGCTGGTGAGAAACAGCACGGTGCAACCGGCGAATGCCGCATGGCCTTGCAGTTCGGAGATGAATTTTTTCGTGTCGATCGGTGAGTCGGCCTTGGAGCGCGCGTTGAGCAAACCGTCGACGACCATGACCGTCGCTTTCTGCCGGCTGATTTCGCGCCGCAGCAGTTTCACCACTTCATCGAGGCCTTCGTTTTCCAGCGTATCGAAAGCGCTGACAAACTGTATTTCAGCGCCCACTCGGGATGCGTCGAAAAAACTCATGGTCGATAGAAACTGAAACAGCCGGTCGTGGGACTCGGCCAGCAACGTGGCGACCAGAACGCGACCGCCATTGCGGGCATGATTGAAGCCGAGCTGATTGGCGAGGATGGTCTTGCCGGAACCGGGGCGGCCCTGAACGATGTACGAAGCACCCGCGACCAGGCCACCCTGAAGCAGCGCGTCGAGCCCTTCGATTCCGCTTTGAAGGCGTTTTAGCTTTTCCACTATGCGACCCTGATCTGAAAAAACAGGCTTGTTAAGCCGGATGGATGAAATGCTAACGCCATTTCCATTTTGGAGCCATGGCGGTGGAGGCAAAGTAGCGTTGGAAAGTGGCGCTTGGCGAATGGCGGCACGCAATCCGGGAATAAGGACAACCCGCGCGCAAGAAGATTCGATTGCCAAATCCCGCGAAAGACAAAGGCGGAACAGGCAGGGCTTTGCCTGACCTGAGATAACGCAGGCGATGGGATTCGGACTCATGGCGACGGCCAGCGAATTCCCACGCGCCTGCCGCCGCCGCGGGCGAGTAAAAATTCAGATCCACTGTCGCCTGGATGGACACCCATTGCCTTGAGAGTCCTGGAAAGTCATGTGCGTCGGTACTACTGCGCAATAGGTATGTGCGAGGAGGGGGGACGATGAGTAAGGGTAGCAAGGGGTCAAAACGATTGAGGCGGGGTCCTGCCATCCAACGTTCATAAAAACTTAACGAGATTGCTGCAGAGTTAGGGAGCCCCTATAAGGAGTTTCCTTGATGAAACGATTGATCAAGTCTGCTGCGTTCGTTGTGACTGCATCTCTGTTGGCTACCTCAATGTCCTTCGCGGCGGAAAACGTCCGGCTGACAGGCTCCGGAGCCAGTTTTCCGGCACCGATCTACCTCACCTGGTTCAAGGATTTCAGCAAAAAGTCGGCGGGTGTCACTGTGGATTATCAATCCAAGGGCAGCGGTGCGGGTGTACAGGACTTTTTGAATAAAACCGTTGATTTCGCCGCCAGTGACTCTGCGATGAAAGACGAAGACATTGCCAAGGTGGGCGAGGGCGTGCAGTTGCTGCCGATGACGGCGGGTGAAATCGTGCTGGCTTATAACCTGCCGGGCAATCCTAAAGGGCTCAAATTGCCACGCGACGTCTACTCCAACATCTTCCTGGGCAAGATCACGCGCTGGAACGACCCGCAGATCGCCGCAGCCAACCCCGAGTTGAAACTGGCCGATACACCGATCACGGTTGTTGTGCGAGCGGACTCCAGCGGTACCACTGCGGTGTTCACCAAGCACCTGGCGGCCATCAATCCGGAGTTCAAGCAGGCGCTGGGAGAGGGCAACACCGTCAACTGGCCGGCCAGCGACAAATTCATCAAGTCGCCCAAGAATGACGGTGTGACAGCCACCGTACGCCAGACGCCGGGTGCCATCGGTTACATCGAATACGGCTTTGCCAAACTTGCCAAGGTTGACTTCGCGCAGTTGCAGAACAAGGCCGGTCAGTACGTGGTACCGAACGCGGAAAGCGGCGCCGAGGCACTCGCTGCGGTAAAAATGCCCGAGAGCCTGGTGGCCTGGCTGCCAGATCCGGACGGCGCCAAGTCTTACCCGATCACTTCCTACACCTGGATGATCTTTCGCAAGGACAACGGTAACCCGGCCAAGGCCAAAGCCATGCGCGAGATGGTCGAGTACAGCTTGACCGAAGGGCAGAAAATCGCCGACTCGATGGGTTATATACCTTTGCCACAGTCAGTCGTCGATCAGGTTCGCAAAGCGTCTGCCAACATCCAGTAAGCGCTCGTGAGGCCTCTCTCGGCGCCTGCTTTCAGCGCCGGGAGAGTTTCCCTTCATTCCGGAATTAGCCAATGAACACACCTTTTGTCGTACCGGTTAATCCGGCTTCTGCGTGCCAACCACCGTCCGCAAAGGACTTTCTGGTCGACCGCGTCTTCCGTGCGCTAGCGCAAATAGGCGTGGTGCTGATTCTGGCGCTGGTCTTTGCGCTGATATTCGAAGTAGGGCGCAAGGCCATTCCCGGCATTGAGAAGCACGGCCTGGATGTGCTTTTGGGGTCCGTCTGGGATGTCAATCAGGGCAAATACGGCATTCTGCCGGCCATTTGGGGGACGCTCTACAGTGCTTTCATTGCGCTGCTGATCGCCGGTTTTTTCGGTGTCAGCATGGCGATTTTTCTAACCCAGGATTTCCTGCCCGCCAAGCTCGCTGCCGTCTTCCGCACCATCGTCGAGTTGCTGGCAGCCATCCCCAGCGTCGTTTATGGTCTCTGGGGGATCTACGTGGTGATTCCGGCAATTCGGCCGCTGGCGGAGTGGCTGAACAGCGAACTCAGCTGGATACCTTTTTTTGGCACGTCGTTGAGCGGACCTGGACTGCTGCCGGCGGCGCTGGTGCTGGCAATCATGATTCTGCCGACCATTGCTGCCGTGTCGCAGGACGCCCTCACCGGCGTACCGATGAAAACCAAGCAGGCTGCCTACGGCATGGGCACCACCCACTGGGAAGCCATTCTCAAGGTGATGGTGCCATCTGCCGCCACCGGCATCTTTGGTTCCCTCGTCTTGGGGCTGGGCCGCGCGTTAGGTGAAACCATGGCGCTGGCCATGCTGGTAGGCAACGCAAACAACATCTCCCTTTCTCTCTTTGCCCCGGCCAATACGCTGGCGGCCTTGCTGGCGTTGAATTTCCCCGAGGCAGGGCCGAATGAGATTGAAGTGTTGATGTACGCCGCATTGGTCCTGATGTTCATCACGCTACTGGTGAACATCATCGGTTCCATGATCATGGTCTATGCCCAGCGTGGTACTAAATAATGACTGACATCACGTCCTCTAAGGCTGCATTTCCTAGCCTGCAGCGCAAGTTTGAAGGTCGCGCGCTGCGCAGCCTGGTGTTGACCATGCTGGTCTGGGGCGGTGCGCTATTGGCCAGCGTGCCATTGATCTCCGTGCTCTACATGCTGATCACTCGCGGCGGGGCACGTCTGAATCTGGAGGTCTTCACCGAACTTCCGCCCACCGGTTTCGAGACGGGTGGTGGCTTCGGCAACGCGATGGCCGGCACTTTCGTCATGGTCGGCATCGCCGCCGCCATTGCGGTACCAGTCGGCATCATGGCGGCCATCTTTCTGGCGGAACTGGGCCCTGACAGCAAGCTGGCAAACGCCGCGCGCTTTGCCGCCAAGATGCTCACGGGGCTGCCCTCCATTCTGGCCGGGGTATTCGCCTACGCGCTGGTCGTGATGACCACTGGTACTTACTCGGCGCCGGCCGGTGGCGTGGCACTGGCCGTGCTGATGTTGCCGATCGTCGTGCTGACCGCTGAAGAGTCGATGCGGATGGTGCCCAAGATCATGAAAGATGCCGCCTACGGCATGGGCTGCACCCGTTCACAGGTCATCTGGAAAATCGTCTTGCCGACCGGCATGCCGGCGATCCTCACCGGGGTCATGCTGGCCGTGGCTCGCGCTGCGGGCGAAACCGCACCTTTGTTGTTCACGGCGTTGTTCAGCAACTACTGGATCTACCACGATGGCAGCCTGGCGGTCATGAATCCGACGGCCTCGCTCGCCGTGCTGATTTACAACTTTTCCGGCATGCCCTTCGACAACCAACTCGAACTGGCATGGGCGGCCTCGCTGGTGCTGGTGATGATCGTACTGGTCGTCAATATTGTCAGCCGTATTTTCGGCAAGCCCAAGTACTGAGAACGGAGCATCTGAATCTTGAACGCATCAAATCTGCAAGTCGCGGCTCCGTTTGTCACTCAGGCGCCAGTGGTCATGGACTGCAAGCTGGACAAGATTTTCTACGGTAACTTCCTGGCCGTGCGTGACAGCCATGTTCCGATCGAAAAAAACAAGATCACCGGTTTCATCGGTCCATCGGGTTGCGGCAAGAGCACCGTGCTGCGCAGCCTCAACCGGATGAACGATCTGGTGAAGGGATTTCGCTTTGAAGGGCACGTGCATTTCCTCGGACAAGACGTTTATGGAAAGGGCGTTGATCCAGTGGTCGTGCGTCGTTATATCGGCATGGTGTTTCAGCAGCCGAATCCGTTCTCGATGAGCATTTTCGACAACGTTGCATTCGGCCTGCGCCTCAATCGCTACAAGGGCGATCTGGGCGACCGCGTGAAACATGCCTTGCAGGGTGCCGCGCTGTGGGATGAGGTCAAGGACAAGCTCAAGGTCAGCGGCCTGTCCCTCTCCGGTGGCCAGCAGCAACGGCTTTGCATCGCCCGTGCCATTGCGACCGAACCGGAAGTGCTGTTGCTGGACGAGCCGTGCTCGGCACTCGACCCGATCGCGACCCGGCGGGTCGAGGAGTTGATGATCGAGTTGAAGAAGGACTACACCATCGCCCTGGTGACTCACAATATGCAGCAGGCCATCCGCGTCGCTGACACGACCGCTTTTTTCTCGGTTGATATTTCCCAGGGGACGCGCACCGGCTATCTGGTCGAGATGGGGCCGACAACCCAGATATTCGATAAGCCGCGTGAACAAATGACCGAAGACTACATCAGCGGCAAGTTCAGCTAAGCAGCAATTATCCAGTCAAGACGGCAAGCGGCCATGGACAAGGGTGCGGTACTGGCATCCGGCCGTTTGACCCTTTTATCTACCGTTCTCAGGATTGCCAATGTCTGCAACGCGTCGTCTTGATTTGCCCGCGATTGAACGGGTATTGCGAGAGGTTCAGGGCCGTTTCTCCGAACTCAGCAGGCACTTTACCGAGCCTCGCGATCCCTTCACTGACGAAGTGCTGCACAATGTGCTTGAAGGCTATGCGCTGATTGATGACTATGTCGCTCGTGGTGTCGACCTGTTCGACCTTCAGCAACTGAACCTGATGCTGGAGATCAACGCTACCGTCCTCTGTGGCCGGGACCCGGTTCGCCGGCTGGAGTACGCTCAACACCTGGCGGCGACCGAAGAGCACTTCTTCAACAACGTTGAGGGGGGATAAAGGACCTGTTCAACTGGTATTGCGCGTATCGCAGCGAGTCAGTCTGGAAGCGAGCGGCTGGTGTTTATGTTCGAATCCTCAGCAAACCGCAGTTGTTTATCGAGGGTAATAACCGCAGTGGCTCACTCATCGTCAGCTATTTGCTCATGCGCGCGGGATTACCTCCATTCGTGCTGACGCTGGAAAATGCCGGGGGTTACTTCAATCCGTCCTCGGTCATCCGCAACTCCGCCAAGCATGGGGTAAAGGCGTTGTATGAATTGCCCAAAATCAAGAAAAAGTATGCGGCCTTCCTTGAAGGTCAGGCGCCTGAGTCGATGAATTTTTTACTCAAAGACAAGACCTCGCCCGTCTTGCAAGGGGGAGATTGATGAGCGGGCAACCCATTTCCGCCAGGTACCAGGCTTCCGTCAGCCGCGTTTGGCAAGCCATGCTCGGTGCTATCCCCATGAGCGTATTCGCTCGCCAGCGCATACGGGTTTCGTTCGATATCGATGACACGCTGGCCTGCCAGCTGCATCACTGTGCCGTCGAGCAGAGCTGGTTGCCGGCCTGCTTGCATCGTTGGCTCGGCGAGCCACTGCGATGCGGCACGCGCTCATTGACCCGCGAGTTGCGGCGTCAGGGCTGCAGTATCTGGGTTTACACGTCGTCCGGTCGGACCCCGGCCTATATCAGGCGCTGGCTGTTGTTGTATGGCATCCGCGTCGACGGGGTGGTCAACAGTGTGGTGCATAACCAGGCATTGGTGACAAACGGGTTGGCAAACGGTCCGTCGAAATTCCCCCCGGCCTTCGATATCGACTTGCATGTCGATGACTCCGAAGGGGTGCGCTCGGAAGGCCATGATCACGGTTTTCGCGTTGTTGTCGTGCACCCGGAGGATGAGCATTGGGCGCAGCGGGTTCTGGATGCCGTCGCCGACGTACAGGCACTGCTCGCCCGGCAACAACAGGGCAGGAGCAGGAATCCGGCGCAACAATGTCCGGAAGCCGTGTCCTGATTTTCAGTGCAGACAAAAACGCCGCTCAATGAGCGGCGTTTTTTGTAGCGGGCAGTGACGCGTCGCGGGTTATTGCGAGCCTCAGGCTACGCCGTTCCAGGGACGATCTCCGTTTTCATCCTTGATGCGGGTCGGCAGTCCCATGACGTCCAGCGCCTTGAGGAACGGCTCAGCCGGCAGTTCCTCGACGTTGGCCATGCGCTGCACATCCCACTCGCCACGGGCGACCAGCAGGGCAGCGGCAACAGGCGGTACGCCGGCGGTGTAGGAAATGCCCTGGCTGTCGGTTTCGGCAAAGGCTTCCTCGTGGTCGGCCACGTTGTAGATGAACACTTCGCGCGACTGGCCATCCTTGGTGCCCTTGACCAGGTCACCGATGCAGGTCTTGCCGGTGTAGCCGGGCGCCAGCGAACTCGGATCAGGCAGCACGGCCTTGACCACTTTCAGCGGCACGACTTCCAGGCCTTCGGCGGTCTTGACCGGTTGTTCGGACAGCAGGCCGAGGTTCCTGAGGACCGTGAACACGTTGATGTAGTGCTCGCCGAAACTCATCCAGAAACGTACGTTGGGTACGCCCAGATTCTTCGACAGCGAGTGCACTTCATCGTGACCGGTCAGGTACAGGTTCTGCGAGCCCACGACCGGCAGGTCGTCGGTGCGTTTGACTTCGAACATGGTGTTACTGGTCCACTGGCTGTTCTGCCAGCTCCACACCTGCCCGGTGAATTCACGGAAATTGATTTCCGGATCGAAATTGGTGGCGAAATATTTGCCGTGGGAACCGGCATTGACGTCAAGAATGTCGATCGAATCAATGCGGTCGAAATACTGTTGTTGTGCCAGTGCTGCATAGGCGTTGACCACACCCGGGTCGAAGCCCACGCCGAGAATGGCGGTGATGTTCTTCTCTTGGCACTCGGCGAGGTGCTTCCACTCATAGTTGCCATACCAGGGCGGGGTTTCGCAGATCTTGCCCGGCTCTTCGTGAATGGCGGTGTCGAGATAAGCGACGCCGGTATCGATGCAGGCACGCAACACCGACATGTTGAGGAACGCGGAGCCGACGTTGATGACGATCTGGGATCCGGTTTCACGGATCAGCGCCTTGGTCGCCTCGACATCCAGGGCATTGAGCGAGAAGGCTTTGATATCGGCGGGTTGTTTGAGGCTACCCTTGGCCTTGACGCTGTCGATGATGGCCTGGCATTTGGAGATGTTGCGCGACGCGATAGCGATACGACCGAGTTCATCGTTATGCTGCGCGCACTTGTGGGCCACCACCTTAGCGACACCTCCTGCACCAATGATAAGAACGTTCTTTTTCAATTGCTTTTTCTCTCCTTTGTCTGTCCGTTTCAAGAAAGGCTGGACAGGTAGTCTTCGTAACCGAATTGGCGAACCACTTCGACGGTACCATCGAGTTGTTTCACCACGATGGATGGCATTTTCAGGCCGTTGAACCAGTTCTTCTTGACCATGGTGTAGCCGGCGGTATCGATGAATGACAGTCGATCGCCAATGGCCAGCGGACGGTCAAACTGGAACTCGCCGAAGATGTCTCCGGCCAGGCACGATTTGCCGCACACCATGTAGGTGTGTTCACCCTCGCTCGGCGCCAGCTTGGCGTTCAGGCGATAGATCAACAGGTCGAGCAAATGGGCTTCAATGGAGCTGTCCACGACGGCCAGGTGCTTGCCGTTGTAGAGGGTGTCGAGCACGGTGACTTCCAGCGAAGCGCTGTTAGTGATCGCCGCTTCGCCAGGCTCCAGATAGACCTGCACGCCGTACTTTTGCGAGAACGCCTTGAGACGAGCGCAGAACGCATCCAGCGCATAGCCTTCACCGGTGAAGTGAATGCCGCCGCCGAGGCTGACCCAGCTGACTTTGTGCAGCAGCTCACCGAAGCGTTCTTCGATGGTGCAGAGCATTTGGTCGAACAGGCCGAAGTCGCCGTTCTCACAGTTATTGTGGAACATGAAACCGGAGATCTGGCTGATAACGCCTTCGATCTTCACCGGGTCCCATTCGCCTAGACGGCTGAACGGACGCGCCGGGTCGGCCAACAGATAATCGGAGCTGCTGACTTGCGGGTTAACGCGCAGGCCACGGACTTTGCCCTCAGAGCGCTCGGCAAAACGTTGCAGCTGGCTGATGGAGTTGAAGATGATCTTGTCGCAATTGTCGAGCATCTCCTCGATCTCATCGTCAGCCCAGGCCACGCTGTAGGCGTGGGTTTCGCCTTCGAACTTCTGACGACCGAGCTTGAGCTCGTACAGCGACGACGACGTGGTGCCGTCCATGTATTGCTGCATCAAGTCGAACACCGACCAGGTCGCGAAGCACTTGAGCGCGAGCAGGGCTTTGGCCCCGGACTGTTCGCGCACATAAGCGATCTTCTGCATGTTGGTCAGCAGTTTCTGTTTGTCGATGAGGTAGTACGGTGTCTTGATCATTTCGAGGCCTCCGGCAAGGCCAGCCAAAAAAGGATGCGCATTGTGCCCGGACTGACCACATATCGAAAGAGCAGAGCGTACGACTGGTTCAGCAAATCCCCCGAAAGGTTGAACGCTCGGGACGTCCGGCCGGGATACAACGTCTGCTTCAAGCAATCAGCAATCCCGAGAACCCCCGGTAACTGCTCAGTCATAAATCGCCGTCAGTATGGCAGTACCATCCCGTCCCCGAGGTCTTCACCATGCCCTCAGCTCAAGATCAGTTGATACACCGCATTCAGCGCGAGCTGCTCGACCACAGTGACGAGGAGCTGGAGTTGGAGTTGTCCGAAGACGGGCATGACCTGAACACACTGTTCGATGACCACGTTCCGGATGGTATCGAGAAGGACGACCGACGGCTTTATTTCAGCGAGTTGTTTCGCCTGCAGGGTGAACTGGTGAAGTTGCAAAGCTGGGTGGTCAAGACCGGACACAAGGTAGTGATCTTGTTTGAAGGGCGCGATGCCGCTGGCAAGGGAGGGGTAATCAAGCGCATAACCCAGCGGCTCAACCCCCGGGTATGCCGAGTCGCTGCCTTGCCCGCGCCCAACGACCGCGAACGAACCCAATGGTACTTCCAGCGATATGTCTCGCACCTGCCGGCAGCAGGTGAGATCGTGCTATTTGACCGCAGTTGGTACAACCGCGCCGGTGTTGAAAAGGTTATGGGATTTTGCAACGACTATCAGTACGAAGAGTTTTTCCGGACCGTGCCAGAGTTTGAACGGATGCTCGCCCGTTCCGGCATTCAGTTGATCAAATACTGGTTTTCCATTTCCGACCAAGAACAACACCTGCGCTTCCTTAGTCGCATTCACGACCCACTCAAGCAGTGGAAACTCAGCCCGATGGATCTGGAGTCACGTCGGCGTTGGGAGGCCTATACCAAGGCCAAGGAAATCATGCTCGAACGCACCCACATTGCCGAAGCACCCTGGTGGGTGGTGCAAGCCGACGACAAGAAAAAAGCCCGACTTAACTGCATCAATCATCTACTCGGCCAAATGCCTTACGAAGAAGTCGAGTTACCGCAGATCGAACTGCCGCAGCGCGTGCGCGAGGAGGACTACTCTCGCAGTCCTACGCCACCGGAACTCATGGTGCCTCAAGTCTATTAAACGGCCGAACCGGGCGACCCGACGACGGGTTGCCGGGTATCTAAATGACCTCATCCAGCGCCTGCTCAAGCAGGCTGACCGTACGCTCGATATTCTGCAGCTTCTCGAGTCCGAACAGGCCGAGGCGGAAGGTCTGGAAGTCGGCCGGCTCATCGCATTGCAGCGGCACGCCGGCAGCGATCTGCAGGCCGTGCTGGGCAAATTTCTTGCCGTTCTTGATATCGGCATCATCGGTGTAGCTCACCACGACGCCGGGGGCCTGAAAGCCTTCTGCGGCGACGCTTTTGATGCCTTTGCCGGTCAACAGCGCACGCACCCGATCACCCAGCGCCTGTTGTTCATCGCGAACCTTGTCGAACCCATACGCTTGCGTCTCTTTCATCACGTCATTGAACCGCGCGAGGGAATCGCTGGGCATCGTTGCGTGATAGGCATGTCCGCCCTGTTCGTAGGCTTGCATGATTTGCAGCCACTTTTTCAGGTCGCAGGCGAAGCTGCTGCTTTGCGTGTGTTCGATGCGCGCAAGCGCCGCAGCACTGAACATAACCAGGGCGCAGCAAGGGGAGGCGCTCCAGCCTTTCTGCGGAGCGCTGATCAGCAGGTCGACTGAGCATTTGTGCATATCCACCCAAATCGTGCCCGAGGCGATGCAGTCCAGCACGAACAGGCCACCCACTGCATGCACGGCGTCGCCGACCGCTCGCAGGTAGTCGTCGGGCAGGAGGATCCCGGATGAGGTTTCAACGTGGGGTGCGAAGACCACCTGCGGTTTCTGCGCCGCGATGGCGGCCAGTACTTCGTCCAGCGGCGGCGGGGCGTAGGCGGCCTGGCGACCCGGCTCTACCGGCCGTGCCTTGAGCACCGTGGTCGCCGCCGGGATATTGCCCATCTCAAGGATCTGGCTCCAGCGATAACTGAACCAGCCGTTGCGGATCACCAGGCACTGCTGGCCGGTGGCGAACTGCCGCGCCACCGCTTCCATGCCGAATGTGCCGCTGCCCGGAACCACTGCAACCGCCTCGGCGTGGTAGACCTGTTTCAGGGTCTTGGAAATGTTCTTCATCACGCCTTGGAAGGACTGCGACATGTGGTTGAGCGAGCGGTCAGTGTAGACAACCGAGTACTCGACCAGCCCCTCAGGATCGATACTGGGATATAGCTTTGACATGGGCGTGCTCCTTCGGCAGAGAGGTAAACATCATTGGCAAGCAAGTGTAGGCAAAGGGCAGGGCAAGGGCACTGGCAATTCACGTTGGCCAAGTGGAGCCCTCTGGTTTAGTTTTGCATTCCAGGGTTTTTCTGACTTGAACTCACCGTACTGACGGATCGCACGCCCCCCATGCTTACAAACCTGTGGTATGTCGTTCTCCCATCGTCACAGTTGACTGATGGACTGATGCCGGTTCGATTGCTCGGACAACCTTTTGTGGCGTTCCGCGATGACGCAGGCGTCGCGCATGTGCTGTCGGATATCTGCGTGCATCGCGGCGGCTCACTGTCGGCCGGCAGCAAGGTCGGCAACAGCGTGCAGTGTCCCTATCACGGCTGGCGGTTTGGCGCTGATGGTGTGTGCACGCAGATACCCGCGCAGCCCGACCTGCGGATTCCCGCCAAGGCCCGCGTCGATGCGTACCCGACGCTGGAGCGATACGGTTGGATCTGGGCGTTTTTAGGTGATCTGCCAGAATCTGAGCGTCCAGCCTTGCCCACGCTCGACTGGATCGACGATCCCGCCATCCGTGTGGTCTCGGGTCACTTTGACTGGCAGGTCAGTTGGGACCGGATTATCGAAAACGGTCTGGACTTCGCCCACGCACCGTTTGTCCACGGTTCAACCTTTGGCGATCCGGATCATCCCGAGATTGAATCATTCGAGGTCGACAGCGATGCGTGGAGCGGCAGCGCCCGAATGCTCATGCGCAGGCCGGCACGCAAAGGGCTGCTGCGGCGCAAATCCTCCACCGATTTTGTCAGCGTGGTGACTGTTCCGGGTTTTCATTTGTCCGGTCCTTGTACAACGCTTGAGCTTGAGTTGCCCAACGGCTGGCGGATCTACATCGTCTCGGCGCATGTGCCGATTGACGCCAATCGCACGCGCACCTGGTGGATGATGGGCAGAACCTTCCTGCGTTCCCGACTGCTGGATCGCAGGTTCATTGCGAGCAATATCCGTATCTTCGAACAAGATCACGCGGTGCTGAAAAACGTTCGGCCCGAACGTGTGCCGGACTCTTTTCAGCAGGAGGTTTCGTTGAAGTCCGACGCGCTGCAGATTGCCTTTCGCAAAGACGTGCAGGCGCTGGAGCAGCGCGGCTGGCGCATCGATGAAGAGCGTCTTGCGCGAACGTTCACCGGACGCAAGGCTTGTGCGATACCCAGCCCCGAACGTCGTCAGATTCGCGCTTGGGCGATTGAGCCGATTCCGCTCGTGGATATCACCCACGAATCTGAATAGCGGTGCGAGCCAGTCTGCGCTTGGCACAGACTGGCGCAACCCTCAGCGCGTCTCACATTGTGGCGAAGGTTCGCCGCTCAGTGCATCAACCATCGGCGGATGCTCCTGCACTGCCTGACGCAGATCTTCGGTCACCCGCAACTCCGCGCCTGTCGGCGAGAAGGTTGCTGCCGCTGCAAACGGCGCGGGATTGGCCGGAACCGGGCGTTTGCCACGGCGCCACAGGAAGAAGGTGACCATGCACAGATTGACCAGCGCAAACACCCAGAACAGCCCATTGGCCCCGAACGAGTTCATCACCGGCGAGATCATCATCGGGCTGATTGCCGAGCCCAGCGAGTTGATCAGCAGCAGTCCCTGAATCATCGGCACCAAGGCTTCGGCAGGCGCACGGTCGGCGGCGTGGCTGACGGCAACCGGGTACAGCGCAAACACGCCGCCACCGAGCAGAAACAACATCACCGCGAGCAGCGTCGAGGACAATGGCACCAGGACGATCACCAGCGACAACACGGTGCACGCCACTGTCAGAATCGTCAGCACCTGCAAACGATCCTTGCGATCAGACCAACGTCCGACCGGGTATTGCAGGAGCATCGCGCCGAGAATCGTCCAGGCCATCATGCTGCCGACTTCACCGACATTCAGACCGCTGCGTTGCAGATACAGCGGCAGCAAGGTGTAAATCGCCGCGATGGTCACACCCGAGCCGAAACAGCCGACCAGCCCGGTCGGCGTCACGCCCAACAGTTGTCGAGGCTTGAGCGGCTCGACCTGATCGAGCAGCGGCGACACGCGTGGCAGGATCACGATCGGCAGCACCGACAACGAGGCGAGCATGCCGGCCACCATAAACGGTGCGCTGTCGCTCAACCCGGTGATTTTGCCCAGCGTTGCCTGACCCAGCACACCGGCGCCGTACAAGACGATCATGTACAGCGCGAGCAAGCGCCCACGAATCTTCGCGTCGCCCGCCAGCAGCAGCCAGCTTTCGATCACCAGAAACACGCCGACCGTGGCCCAGCCGTTGATCAGGCGCAGGGCGAACCAGCCCCAGGTGTCATAGAACAAGCCCTGCAGCAGGATGGTCACGGCGATCAGCGAGGCGAAACTGCCGTAGGCGCGGATATGGCCGATGCGCAGAATCAAACGGTCATTGAATACGGCGCCCAGGGTCAGGCCGATGAAGTAGGCTGAGGAAACGATGCCGATCATCGTGGTCGACGCACCGGCAGCGTCCAGTCGAAGGGTGGTCAGCGACGACATGAAACCGTTGCCCAGCGCAACAATGAATAGCCCGAGCAGGGGCGCCAGCGCCATGGCCAGCAAACGCGGAGACATAAAAACCTCTAGAGGACGAACAGCGCAACGTGCGCCGCTGCGCATGCGATTGCCAAGCCGAAGTGTGTTGTGGTGCAGGCAGACACCGAAGGGGCTGCAAGAGAGCGCGGGATTCTAAGGCTTGTGCAGGATTTGCCAATAGCTGTTTGCTGCGACGTTGGGACGCAGGTGTTGCCACCTATGTTTGTCCTGAGTGGCCGGAGAAAAAACAGCTTTTTGCCATCATCCAAGTGCTAAATTGCTGCTTTAACCTCAGCCTTGACCACTGATTTACGATAAGTCAGCAAAACGATGCCCGTGACCACAATCACTCCGCCGAGAATCTGTCCGTTGCTGAGCATTTGGTCCAGCACAATCCAGCCCATCAGCAGCGTTGCCAATGGCTCGATGTTCATCACCGGCGCATTGCGCGGCATGTCGAGTCGCGGCACGGAAATGAACAAGACGATAAAACCTGTGCCGTACAGCACTACCAAAGTGGCGAGGGCCAGCCATCCGGTCGAGGTGGCGGGCAGGTTCAATCCGCCGGGAAGGGCGCCCGTCAGCCCTGCGAGGTTGACGCTGCTGAACACGATGAAAATGGTCAGCAGACTGCGCACCGAGCCACGTACCTGAGACAGTTTGTGGTCGGTGATCCACAGCGCGCAGGCGAACACGCTGGCGGCGCAGAACGCGAGCGCGACGCCCGTCAGCCATTGCGCACTGACGTCTGTCGTGGTCGAGAGCCGCCCGGGGACATCCAGTACAAACACCAGACCCAACAGAATCAAGCCCATCAACGTCGCGGTGCGGGCGCTCGGTCGCGGGCCACCCAGCGCCCAGGTGAGCAATGCCAGCAGAATAGGGAATACGTTTGCCACCAACAGGGCCAGCGCCACCGGCACCCGTGCGACAGCGGAATACAGACACAGACTCTGCGCAGTGATCAGCAACCCCAGCAGCAGTTGCCAGCGCCATGCGCCCGCCGGCAAACGCGGGCTTTGTCTTTGCCACAGCACCAGGATGGCGAGCACCAGCAAGGTCCCGCCGGAACGCATCAAAATCGCCAGCAACACACCCGCACCATCATCAAAGGCGACTCGTGCCGCCACATGATTGCCGGCAAACGCACAGCCCATGCACAACAGAATGATCACAGCCAGATAGCGGGGGAAGGGCGGCGGTACGATTTGCGCAGTGGTAGGGCGAGGCATGGCAGATCTCAGGATTGTTAGCCGTTCGAACGACTTGGTTTTTATTAGGTTGTCGTACAACTAACCCGTTTTATCGCATTCGGCGACGTCGGGCAATAGACCTGAAAGCGCTCAGCTGCGCATATGTTCGGTGTTAAGGTGGATTTTTATGGATTTGATTAAGCGAGGAGATCGTATGACTGGGTAGAGCAGGGGCGCATCGGCCCCTGCTTCCAGCGATTACCCATTCATGAAATGCGGGTGGTCAGCTTCTGCTCAGGCATGAAATGGATAATCGATGTAGCCACGCTGATCCCCGCCGAAAAAGCTGCCAGGGTCTGGCACGTTGAGTGTCAGACCATCGTGCAGTCGACGCGGCAAGTCCGGGTTGGCCAGGAACGGGCGGCCAAACGCGATGATGTCGGCACGGTCGGCAATCAGCGCCTGCTCGGCAGATTGTGCATCGTAGCCGCCGGCCAGGATCAGCACGCCGTTCCAGGTCTTGCGCAACTGGGCAATGATCGCGTCCCAGCGTGGGTCGAAATTTTCATCTTTGACTGTGCCGACCATCGCTGGCTCGACCAGGTGCAGGTAGGCCAGATTCCAATGGTTGAGCGCTTCGACGAGGTGGCCGAAGGTGGCCTCCGGGGTGTCATCGCCCATGCCCATGAAGCGCCCCATCGGCGTCAGGCGTACGCCGACCCGTTCGGCACCGACTTCTTCAGCGACGGCCGCGACCACTTCCAGCAGAAACCGCGCGCGATTCTCCACGCTGCCGCCATAGGCATCGTCACGCTGGTTGCTGTTGCTGTTAAGAAACTGGTCGAGCAGGTAACCGTTGCCAGCATGAATCTCTACACCGTCCATGCCCGCCTGCAATGCGTTGCGCGCGGCCACGCGGTAGTCCTCGACGATGCCGGCGATTTCCGCGGTTTCCAGCGCGCGTGGCACCGGCACATCTCCCCAGACGCCGTTACCGTTTTCGTCGACGATAAACGTCTTGCCAGGCACCGGCAGCGCGCTGGGCGCAACCGGCAGGCCAGCATCGGGTTGAAAGCTGGGGTGGGACACCCGGCCGACGTGCCACAGTTGCATGAAGATCAGCCCGCCGGCCTCATGCACCGCCGCGCTGACGTCACGCCACGCGCGGACCTGCTCGGAGCTGTAGATGCCCGGCGTCCAGGCGTAACCCTGAGCCTGCCGGGAAATTTGCGTGGCCTCGGTGATGATCAGTGCGGCACTGGCCCGTTGGCGGTAGTACTCGGCGTTCATCGGCGTCGGTACATCGCCCGGTTGGCCGGCGCGTGAGCGCGTCAACGGTGCCATGGCCACGCGATGGGCGAGGGTGTAAGGACCGAGTGCGAGGGGTTGGAACAGACGACGGGTCATGGGTAGCTCCAGATTTCAATAAAAGGAATTCAAGCGCGGCAGTGGGGCCGCGAACCAGTGCCGCTAACTTAACCGGGTGTCGTGAGGGTGATAATCGGTGACCGGCGCTACGCTGTTTTGCGCACGGCGCAATGGCGCCCGTGCTCATCAGCGATGAACACGGACGTGGCTTAGGCGGATTGGTTTGAGCGCGTCAGCGGCAGGTTCAGCCAGCGCCGGCCAGTGGCGTTGGCGACGGCGTTGCCAAGGGCGGCGGCCATCGGCCCCTGGACGATTTCAGCGGCGCCAAGGAAGGGTTCTCCCGGCTGGTCGAGCAAATGCACATCGACTTTTTTCGGCAGTTGCGTGAAACGCAGAATCGGATAGCCGCTCCAGTCGTAGCTGCGAATGCCTCCCGCGTCGTAGGCGACTTTTTCGTACAGGGTCCAGCTCGCGGACTGGACGATGCCGCCCTCGACCTGATTGCGCAGGCCATCGGGGCTGACGATCTGGCCGACGTCCACCGCCGTCACCACGTGATCGATACGGATCTCGCCGGTCTGCGGATGCACTCGAAGTTTCACCGCGATGGCGCAGTAACCCATGATGTTTTTGTAGCGGGCAAAGGCGAAACCGATACCGGCGCCGGGCTCGCTGCTTTTTTGCGGCCAGCCGATCTCGTCACGCACACGTTCCACCACCGCGCGAGCACGCGGGTCGCTGAGATGGGCCAGACGCAAAGCAACCGCGTCGATGCCGGCCCGGATCGCCAGTTCGTCGATACTCGCCTCGATGGCAAAGATGTTGATGTGCGCACCGAGCGAACGCATGGCCGAGGTGCGAAAGGGCATCTCGGTGACGAAGGTCATGTTGATGCGCGTCGAGTTCAACTCGTACAACGGCACCGCGTTGCGATCACCATCGCCCTCAGGCTGAGCGATTGGCACGGATGGCGCCGAGGCAAAAGGCCGCGCGAGCAAGCGTGCCGGCAACAGCCGCCCGGCGTTGACGATGCGTTCGTTGTGCGGAGTGGTCCAGAGTTCGTAGGCCCAGTCCTGCAGTCGACCGTGGCTGAGGCCGGCGTCGACTTCGGAGACCATCGCCGAGCTATACGGCTCCCAAAGATTTTCCTGCTCGCGCATCCACTGCACGCGCACCGGCGTCCCAGGCACGCGCAGGGCAATCAATGCTGCATCGGCGGCGGCATCATCGGCGCCGTTATGCCCGTAACACCCTGAACCTTCAGTATGAATACAGCGCACCCGCTCAGGCGGCAGACCGAGCATTTCGGCAATCCCGGCGCGCAGCGGGTAAACACCTTGGGTGTGGGTCCAGACGGTAAGCGTGCCGTCCTTGAACCAGGCGACTGCGCAAGACGGGCCGATCGAGCCGTGCATCAAATATTGCTTGGTGACCCGCGCCTGAAAACGCGTGTCGGCCGCGCCGCTTGGCGTGCCGCTGTTGCTGATCGGATAGCGCCGTGAGGGCAGGCGTTTGAGCAGGCCATGAATCTCAGTCGCCTCGGGAATCGCCTCGCCGCCGCTCCATTGCGTCACCTCGCTGGCACGGCGCATGGCTTTGATCGCTTGCCACTCATCACCGGCGACCACCGCCAGATAGTTGCCGTCGCGGATCACCTTGACCACGCCAGCCAGCGCTTCGATGGACGCCGCATCGAATGCTTGCAGCGTGCAGCCCGGACGAGGCGGGCGGATCACCCGCGCATGCAGCATGCCCGGCAAGCGCATGTCCTGGACGAAGGCTGCGCCACCGCTGACCTTCGCCGGAATGTCGAGGCGCGGCAACGAATGGCCGATCAGTTTGAAATCAGCGGCGGCCATCGCCGGCGACTGAGCCTTGGCAAATTGATGCACATCGACATGCTTGACCGCGTCGGCGTAACTCATCTGCTGGCCGGCCGGGCCTACGATCACAGCGTCGCGGGTGCTCAGCAGTGCTGCATCAATCTGCCAACTGCGCGCGGCGGCATCGACGAGCATTTCGCGCACCTGCGCGGCGGCGTTATACAACGCGGTACCGCTGTCGAAAATGCTGTGGCTGCCGGCGGTGTAGCCTTCGTTGGGCGTCAGCGCGGTGTCGGCGGTGAGCAGGTTGATGGCGGTCGCCGGCACCTGCAAACGTTCGGCGGCGATTTGCAGCAGCGCGGTTTTGACCCCGGTGCCCAGTTCGACTTTGCCGGTGAAGACGGTAATGCCGTCGGCGCCGATGCGGATCCAGGCGTCGAGAAACGGGTTGGTGCGCAGGCTTCCGGGCAGGTCGGGCGCGAGGACCACGGTGCCGAGCGTATCGACTTCCGTATCCGCCAACACACGCCGCGCGACCGGCATCAGGGTGAACGCCATCAGCAACGCACCACCACGCAGGAAGGCGCGCCGACTCGGGTTCAATTCATTCGACTCACTCATGTCAGGCTCCCGTTGTGCCCGGCCACCTGCTTGATCGCCTCGATGATGCGCAAGTGCGTACCGCAGCGGCACAGGTTGCCGGCCATGTGCTCGCGAATGGTCGCCTCATCCGGGTGGCGATTACGCTCAAGCAACGCCTGCGCGCGCATCAGCATGCCGGCAATGCAGTAACCGCATTGCGCGGCCTGTTTCTCAATGAACGCCGCTTGCAGGGGGCCAGGATCTTCTGCGCTACCGAGGCTTTCCACGGTGCGGATTTTTTTGCCTTCGAGACCGGCGCAGGGCGTCAGGCAGGCGAACACCGGTTGATCATCGACGATCACCGTGCAGGCGCCGCACTGACCGAGACCGCAACCGTATTTGGCGCCGTTGAGGTTCAAGTGATTGCGCAGCGCATACAGCAGCGGCATGTCCGGCTCCAGCTCAAGCGCTTGCGCGGCTCCGTTGACGTTGAGAGTGATCTGGCTCATTTCGTCTCCTGACGTAACGCTTCAATAGTGGAAGAGAGGTCGGCCCACGGCTGATCGGGGCGGGCTTGCTGGCGCAGATACGCGGCCAGTGCGCCGAGTTGCGCGTTGTCGAGGCTGGCGGCGAATGCAGGCATCAGCGGACCGGGCGATCCGGCTGTGGCGGGCAAGCCTTCAAGCACGGTTTTGAGGAAATTGCGCGAGCTGGCCGCTTGCAGCGCCGAGGTGTTTTGCAGGCCCGGGCGACCATCGATGGTGCGCATCGGCGCCGCCGGGCCATGGCAACCGGCGCAGGCGCTGCTGAAGAGCAGGGCGCCGGTCGAGTGGTCTGCCGCTTCACTGGCAGGCGTCTTTGGCGGCGGTTGCGTCAGTGGGTGCGGGTTTTCCAGGCTGAGCAAATACTCGGCAATCGCCTCGGCTTCACTGGCGGGCAAGCGGGCCAGACTCAAGCTGACCGGACGCATCGGCCCGGCGGGTGTGCCGTGGCCATCAACGATCTCAGCGCGCAGATAGCCGACCAGTTGCGCGCGACTCCACGGGTTGCTGCGTTGCCCCATGCCGACCAGCGCGGGCGCCTGCCAGCCGTCAACGCTGCCGCCCTGCAAGTATTCCGAAGATTTTTCCGCGCCGATCAGGTTCAGCGGCGAATGGCAGCCAGCGCAATGGCCCGGGCCGTCGACCAGATAACGCCCGCGATTCCACGCCGCGCTACGCCCCGCCAGAGGCGTCAGTGGCTCACCGTGCAGGAACAGCAGGTTCCAGAACGCCACCAACGGACGAATATTCATCGGGAAATTCATCTGGTTGTGCTCGGCCGGCGCGTGCACGGCGGGGCCGCTCATCAAGTAGGCATAGGCGTCGGCGATGTCTGCTGCGCTCATGCGCCGGTAGTGCACGTAGGGGAACGCCGGATAGAGGAAGTGACCATCGCGAGCAATGCCTTGACGCATCGCCCGCTCGAAGGCCGGCAGCGACCATTGGCCGATACCGGTCTCAGCGTCCGGGGTGATGTTGGTGCTGTACAGCGTGCCGAACGGCGTTACCAGCGGCAGCCCGCCGGCCAGATATTCACCGCCGGGGCGGGTATGGCAGACCGCACAATCGCCGGCCTCGACCACCCGCGCGCCGCGTTGCAACTGCGCAGTATCGAACATCGTCGGGCGCTTGATCGGCGCAATTGCCGGGCGCCACATCAGCCAAACGGCGCCGATCAGGCCGAGCACCGCGACGACGGCCACGCTGATCCATAACGTTCTGGACTTCAGCAAGTGGCGGTTCATGAGACGGAGAAAAACGCGGCAGGCAATGGCAGAACGGATGGGATACGGGTCATGACAACGCTCCTTGTAACAGCCGGGGAAGGGCGCCCCTGGGAACGACGGCGCCAAGGGCCAAAGCGTAGAGAAACCGTCATCACGGGAGAATCACCCGCGCACGCAACAGCGCGTTGCGCGAGAAGCAACGCTTGCGCCGTTGCACCGGACGCATCACTGCGTTGCTCGCCGCGTGGATTCTGCGCGTCGTCACAGGGCCGTAGCCTTGGCAGCACTTTCCTGAACTCAATGAGGTGTCATCATGCTCACGGGCAACCCGGCCGTTGCGGCAAATGCCGAACAGCCAACTTCACTGTCCGGCCTGATGGTCGCGTTCCTGGCATTTTGCTGTGGCGCGGTCGTGGCCAATCTTTATTACGCGCAGCCAATTGTCGAACTGATTGCACCGCAGATCGGTCTGTCCAGCGCTAATGCCAGCCTGATCGTTTCTCTGACGCAGTTTGGCTACGCACTGGGCCTGTTGCTGCTGGTGCCACTGGCCGACCTGATGGAAAACCGCCGGCTGGTGGTCGGCTTCACTTTGGCGGCGAGCGTCACATTGCTGTGCGCCGGGCTGACCCATTCACCGTCGATGTTCCTGCTGTTGTCTTTACTGATCGGTCTGACCTCGGTGGCCGTGCAGATCCTTGTGCCGTTGGCGGCACACCTGGCGCCCGAGGCCAGTCGTGGCCGCGTCGTCGGCAATATCATGAGCGGTCTGCTGCTGGGCATTCTGTTGTCGCGGCCACTGTCGAGCCTGTTGGTTGAAGTGTTCGGCTGGCGCGGGGTGTTTTACAGCGCGGCGGCCCTGATGGCGGTCATCGCGCTGGTCACTGCGGTGGCGCTGCCGCGTCGGCTGCCGACGCATAAAGCTTCGTATGCTGCGTTGATCGGTTCGGTGTTTGCCTTGGCCCGGCGCTATCCGCTGTTGCGTCAGCGTTCGCTGTATCAAGGGCTGCTGTTTGCCAGTTTCAGCCTGTTCTGGACTCTCGCGCCGATTGAACTGATGCGTCACCACGGCTTCACTCAGGCGCAAGTCGCGATCTTCGCGCTGGTTGGTGCGGTGGGTGCCATTGCGGCGCCGATTGCCGGACGTCTGGCCGATGCCGGGCATGGTCGTCGCGGCACGCTGGTCGCATTGCTGCTGGCGCCGGTTTCGCTGCTGATCGCCGCACTCCCGGGCAGCGGCTATGTTTGGCTGGTGGTGTGCGCGGTGCTGCTGGATTTCGCCGTGCAATTGAACATGGTGCTCGGCCAGCGTGAGGTGTACGCCCTCGATCCGCACAGCCGTGCGCGCCTGAACGCCGTGTACATGACCAGTATTTTCGTCGGCGGCGCGCTGGGGTCGCTGGTTGCGAGCCCGTTGTACGAGCATTTCGGCTGGAACCTGTCCGCCGTCGCTGTGGCGCTGTTGCCAGCGCTGGCGCTTGGCTTGTTCCTGAGTCGCCAGGCCGATGTCTGAACAACCGGCGAGTGCGGGCAAGCACGGCGGTACAAGACGAGGGGGGAACAGTGATGCACAATCATCCGCGTTCCCTTTCGACCGGACCCCGCATATGGACAAGTTGCTGGCACTGAAGATGTTTGTGGAAACCGTGCGCTGCGGGGGCTATTCCTCGGCAGCGCGCAAACTCGGGATATCAACGTCGTCAGTGACACGGCAAGTCGCAGGGCTGGAACACGAGTTGGGCGCGAGCCTGCTCAATCGCACCACGCGCAACACCAGCGTGACCGTTGCCGGCCAGACCTATTTCGAAAAAGCCGTGGCGATTCTCGACGCGATTGACGAGGCCGATGCCGTCGTTGCCGATCGTGGCGCCGAAGCGCAGGGCCGTCTGCGTATCAGCGTGCCGGTGGAGTTCGGTCGGCGCCTGATTGCGCCGCACCTGAGCCGCTTGCTTGAGCGGCATCCGGGACTTGAGATCAGTCTGTCGCTGAGCGATCAGGTCAGCGACCTGCTCAGCGAGCAGATCGATGTTTCGGTGCGACTGGGGTCGTCGGTGGTCAGTGAAGACATCGTCAGCAAACGCGTGGGGCAGTTCGAACGCTGGGTGGTGGCCAGTCCGGCGTATCTGGCGCGTAGCGCAGCGCTCTGTCACCCACGGGATTTGCTGGAGCATCAATGCCTGCGTTTCGATTACGGCGCCACCCACCAGCACTGGACTTTTCAGAATGAAGACGCGCCCATTCAGCTCAACGTGCATGGGCGCCTGCAAAGCAATAATGCCGACATCCTGCGCGAAGCCGCCATCGGCGGCGGCGGGGTGACGCTGCTGGCCGACTGGCTGGTACGCGACGACGTGGCAGCCGGCCGGCTGACCCGCTTGCTTGAGCAGTACGAGGTCAATCCCGGCAGCGCCAGCACGTGCATCAACGCGTTGTATTTACCCAATCACCGAGGGTCCAGCCGGATCAATGTGTTTATCGATTTCCTCATGGAAATTCTCAGCCCGGTGGCCGCGACCACGCCCGCTGCGTGATGCCTGCGGCTCAACGGCGCCCGGTCCGCGTACTGACATCCACCCAAACCGCCAACACCAGGATGCTGCCCTTGACGATCATCTGCCAATAGCTGTCGACGTCGAGCATCGACATGCCGTTGTCCAGACTGGTGATGACCAGCGCGCCGAGGAGGGCGCCGTACACCGTGCCGGAACCGCCGCGCATGGAAGTACCGCCGATAAAGCAGGCGGCGATGGCGTCGAGTTCGCCCATGCTCCCGGCCGAGGGCGAACCGGCGGCGAGGCGCGCAGTGTTGACCACGCCGGCGAGGGCGCACATCACGCCCATGATCCCGAAAATCCACAGCTTCACCGCCTGCACATTGATCCCGGACAGGCGCGTCGCTTCCATGTTGCTGCCCACGGCATAGACGCGCCGCCCGAACACGGTCTGACTGGTCACGTAGCTGAACACGCCCAGCAGAATCAGCAACAGCAGGACCGGCACGGGAATGCCGTCATAGCTGTTCAGCGTCTGCACGAAAGCGGCGAGCACGGCGCCGATCACCAACACGCGGACGACATCACGCACCAACGAATGCGCCGCGAGGCCGTGCAGGGCGCGATTGCGCCGCTGTTTCCAGGTCAGAAACACAGTCAGCGCGAACAACAGAATGCCCAGGCCGGTGCCGATCGCGTGGGGCAGGTAGCCCTGGCCAATGTAGACGAGTTCAGGCGATACCGGCGCGATGGTCGTGCCGCCGGTAATCCCCAGCAGAATCCCGCGAAACGCCAGCATGCCGCCCAGACCGACGATAAACGAGGGGATGCGCAGATAAGCCGCCATGTAACCGTTGGCGAGGCCAATCATCAGGCCACACAGGGCGACCAGACTCAGGTTCGCCAACAGCGGAATGTGGTAGACCACATCGAGAATCGCCGCGAGACCCCCGAGCAGACCGAGCAACGAGCCGACCGACAAATCGATCTCGCCGCTGATGATCACCAGCACCATGCCGCAGGCGAGAATGCCGGTGATCGACATTTGCCGCAGCAGATTGGAAAGATTGCGCGGGGTCAGGAATCCGCCCTCGGTCTGCCAGCTGAAGAACAGCCAGATCAGCACCACGGCAAACACCAGCGCGAGCATTTTGTAGCGGGTGAACAGTTGTTTGACCTGATTCATTTACGCGGTTTTCCGATCATTATTGTTATGGCTGCCAGGTTGGCTGAGGGCGGCGGCAAGCACCTGTTCCTGGGTGAGTTCATGGTTGATGAAGTCACCACGCAACTGGCCTTCGCCGATCACCAGCACGCGGTCGGAAACGCCAAGCACTTCGGCCAGTTCCGACGAGACCATGATGATCGACACGCCGGCAGCGGCCAGTGCGCCCATCAACTTGTAGATTTCGTATTTGGCGCCGACGTCCACACCTCGGGTCGGCTCATCGAGAATCAGTACCCGGGGTTTGGCCAGCAGCATCTTCGCCAGCACGGCTTTTTGCTGATTGCCCCCCGAGAGGCTGGTGATCGGCAGGAACGGGCTGGCGGTCTTGAGGTGCAGGCGCGAGATTTCCCGATCAATGCAGCCCAGTTCGGCTTCGGCATCGATGCGGGTCAGTTTTGAGTAGTTGTCCAGCACGGCGAGGGTGATGTTCTGGCCAACGCCTAGGTCAGGAATAATGCCTTGGCGCTTGCGGTCCTCCGGCACCAGGCACAGGCCGGCACGGATGGACTTGAGCGGCGTGCGCGTGTCGATGGCTTGCCCGTCCAGCCAGACTTCGCCCTCGTGGCGCCCGGGGTAAGCGCCGAACAGCGCGGTCACCAGTTCGGTGCGGCCTGCGCCGACCAGCCCGGCGATACCAAGGATCTCGCCGCGTTTGAGCACGAAGGAAACATCGTCGACCCGTTTGCGCTTGGGGTTGTCGATGTCGTAGCAGGTGATATGCCGGGCCTCGAAAATCACCTCGCCAATAGCGTGCGGCTCGGAGGGGTAGAGGTTGCTCATTTCGCGGCCGACCATCTGGGTGATGATCTGCGCAATATCCATGTCGGCCATGGCGGTGGTAGCGATGTGTTTTCCGTCGCGGATCACCGAAATGGTGTCGCACACGGCGGCGACTTCATCGAGCTTGTGCGAGATGTAGACGCAGGCCACGCCTTTGGCTTTGAGGTCGCGAATGATGTCCAGCAACACCTCGATTTCCGAACGGCTCAAGGCTGATGAAGGCTCGTCGAGGATCAGCAGGCGGGCCTTCTTGTTCAGGGCCTTGGCGATTTCCACCAATTGCTGGTAGCCGCCGCCGTAGTGCGAAACCGGCAGCGATACGTTCATGTCGGGGACTTTCAGTTCGCGCATCAGCGCTTCGGCGCGGTGAATCATCGCCGGGTAATTCATGCGTCCGCCGGGCAGTGTCAGCTCGTGGCCCATGAAAATGTTTTCGGCCACCGACAGGTCGGGCACCAGCGTCAGTTCCTGGTGAATGATGACGATGCCGGCAGCTTCCGTTTCGCTGATCGATTGCGCCCTGAGCGGTTGCCCGTCCCAGAGGATTTCACCGTCCCAGGTGCCGTGGGGGTAGACCGCCGAAAGGATCTTCATCAGCGTCGACTTGCCGGCGCCATTCTCGCCGCACAGGCCAACGCACTCGCCGGGCCTGACCTTGATGTCGATGCCGTTCAGCGCTTTGACACCGCCGAAGGTTTTGACGATGCCGTTCATTTGCAGCAGATAGTCGGACATGGAGAGGGCTCGTATATCAAAGACTCACACACCACGAAGCCTGTGGGAGCGAGCCTGCTCGCGAAAGCGTCAGTTCAGACAATGCTTCGTTGACTGACACACCGCATTCGCGAGCAGGCTCGCTCCCACAAGGGTTTTCGTATAACCGGGGATTTGTGATGGGGTCACTTCCCGGCAATCTGCGCCTTGGTGTAGAAGCCGTCCTGTTCGAGCAGGTCGATGTTGTCCTTGGTCAGCGGGGTTGGCGTGAGCAGGATGGTGTCGACTTTTTTGCTGCCGTTGTCGTACTGCGAGCTGAAGGCGGGTTTTTCGTTGCGCGCCAGTTGTACCGAGAGCTTGGCGGCTTCGCTGGCGATGAGTTTCAGCGGTTTGTAAACGGTCATGGTTTGCGTGCCGGCGATCACGCGCTTGACTGCGGCAAGGTCGGCGTCCTGCCCGGAAATCGGCACCTTGCCGGCCAGTTGTTGCGCCGCCAGTGCCTGAATGGCGCCGCCCGCCGTGGCGTCGTTGGAAGCGACGATGCCGTCGATTTTGTTGTCGTTGCGGGTCAGGGCGTTTTCAACAATGCTCAGCGCTTCGGTCGGGTTCCATTCCTTCACCCACTGCTGGCCGACGATCTTGATATCACCCTTGTCGATGGCCGGTTGCAGCACTTTCATCTGGCCTTCACGGAGGATCTTGGCGTTGTTATCGGTGGGCGCACCACCGAGCAAAAAGTAATTGCCCTTGGGCGCCGCTTTCAGCACGCCGCTGGCCTGCATCTCACCGACCTTTTCGTTATCGAAGGAAATATAGGCGTCGACATCGGCGTTGAGGATCAGGCGATCATAGGACACGACCTTGATCCCGGCCTTCTTCGCTTCGGCCACCGCATTGGTCAGCACCGTGGCGTTGAACGGCACGATGACGATGACATCGACGCCCCGGGAAATCAGGTTTTCGATCTGGGAAATCTGCTTCTGCTCGTTGGCATCGGCCGATTGCACGAAGACCTTGGCGTCCATTTTTTCTGCTGCCGCGACGAAGTAATCACGGTCACGCGACCAGCGTTCCAGGCGCAGATCATCAATGGAGAAACCGATTTTCGGGTGGGCTGCGTCAGCCAGCACCGGCAGCGACAGCAAGGCCAGAGCAGTGGCCAATAACGTGCGTTTTACGTTCTTCATATGGGGCGTCCTTTTATTGTTGTTGGAAAGACACGGCCTGACGATGAGTATCGGGCTGGTAAAACTGTAGAGAATCCGCAGACGCCGCAGGCACAGAATTGTCGTGCAATTGTCACAGCGTCGAAGCGCCGGCAGATTCCCGTAGCAATCAGCGATAGAGGTAGCGGTTGACGATGTTCTCGAGCATTTCCTGGCGGCCGCTGACGGCTTGCGGGTTCAACTCGTTGGTGAACGCGAGCTCGGCCAACGACTCAAGGTTGAAGTCACCCGTCAACACCGCCTGCCCGAACGGCTGCTGCCAACCGGCGTAGCGTTGGTCCTTGAGCCGTTGCAGCTCGTCGTTCTGCACCATGGCCGCTGCGCGCTCCAGAGACAGGGCGAGAACGTCCATGGCGCCGACGTGGCCATGGAACAGATCGATCTGATCGAGGCTCTGGCGGCGCACCTTGGAGTCGAAGTTGAAACCGCCATTCTTGAACCCGCCGGCCTTGAGGATTTCATAGGTGGCCAAGGTCATTTCTTCGACGCTGTTGGGGAATTGGTCGGTGTCCCAGCCGTTTTGCGGATCGCCACGGTTGGCGTCGATGCTGCCGAAAATCCCCAAGGAGACGGCCGTCGCAATTTCGTGATGAAAGCTATGCCCGGCCAGGGTAGCGTGGTTGGCTTCGATGTTGACCTTGATTTCGTGCTCCAGTCCGAACTGCTGAAGAAAGCCGAACACGGTGGCGCTGTCGTAATCGTATTGGTGCTTGGTCGGCTCCTGCGGCTTGGGTTCGATCAGCAGGTCGCCTGTGAAACCGATCTTGTGCTTGTGCTCGACCACCATGCGCATAAAGCGGCCCAGCTGTTCGCGTTCACGCTTCAAGTCCGTGTTGAGCAAGGTTTCATAGCCTTCGCGACCGCCCCATAACACGTAGTTGGCGCCTTTCAGGCGATGGGTCGCGTTCATGGCGCTGAACACCTGGGCAGCGGCGCAGGCGAACACTTCCGGATCGGGGTTGCTCGCGGCGCCGGCAGCGAAACGCGGGTTGCTGAAACAATTGGCGGTGCCCCACAACAGCTTGATCCCGCTTTGTTCCTGATGTCGCTCGAGGTGATCAACCATCTGTGCGAAATGGTTGCGGTACTCCTTCAGTGACTGGCCTTCCGGAGCGACGTCCGTGTCATGGAAGCAGTAATAGTCGATACCCAGTTTGGAGAAGAATTCGAAGGCCGCGGCTGCTTTGCCGATCGCCAATTCCATGGGATCGCCGGCATGTTGCCAAGGGCGCTTGAACGTCCCCGCACCGAACACATCGGAACCCGGCCAGACGAACGTGTGCCAGTAACAGGCGGCCATGCGCAGGTGTTCGCGCATGGGTTTGCCGAGGATGAGTTTGTCGGCGTCGTAGTGACGGAAGGAGAGGGGGGAATCGCTGTTTGGGCCTTCGTAGCGAATCGGCTCGACATCAGGGAAATACTGCATGGACCTTGTCCTTGTTGTTCTTGGCGGTGTCTCGATACTAGCAACGGCCCCGGCCCTGCTGATTATGAAAAACATCAACACGGAGTGCGATTTTGCGTATTGAGCTTCTTCGACCAGGCGCCTAGTCTGTGTCAATCGCCTCTGTGACAAGGGGCTCGGGACAAGCATAAAAACAATGAAAACCGTACCGCCTGTTCACCGCATCGCCCTGTTGTTCAACGGCAGCAAGATCTACGACCGTGGCATCATCAGCGGCATCGGCAACTACCTGAGCAGCACTCGGGCCTCCTGGGACCTGTTTCTGGAAGAGGATTTTCTCTGTCGTTTGAAAGGCATCGAGCGCTGGCAGGGTGACGGGATCATCGCCGACTTCGACGATCCGTTGATTGGCGAGGCGTTGGCCGACATTCAGTTGCCGGTGGTGGCAGTAGGGGGCTCGTACGAGGATAAGCGCGCCTATCCGAAAGCGATTCCCTACGTCGCCACCGATAACAACGCACTGATAACGCTGGCCTACACGCACTTGATCGAGGCGGGACTGCAGCGTTTCGCCTGTTTCAGCCTGCCTGAAGCGCAAGCCAATCGCTGGGCGCAAGAGCGCGAAAAAGCCTTCCGCAAATTGATGAAGCGCGATGGTCTGCACGGCGAAATCTATCGCGGCATGGGCACCAGCGCACCGCTGTGGGACAGCGCCGTCGAACAACTGATCGCCTGGCTGCAAAGCCTGCCCAAACCCATCGGCATCATCGCCGTCAGCGACGCCCGCGCGCGCCAGTTGCTGCAAGCCTGCCTGACCGCCGGCATCGCCGTACCGGAGCAAGTGGCCTTGATCGGCATCGACAACGACCCGCTGACCCGCAGCCTGACGCGCGTGCCGCTGAGTTCAGTCATCCAGGGCACCGAAACCATGGGCCGTACCGCCGCGCAATTACTCCATCAGATGCTCCATGGCATGCCGTCCACCGGTACACAAATCCTGATTTCTCCCGATGCGGTCAACGTGCAGGTGTCGAGCTTGCATCAGCCTTTGGGCAATCCCTACGTCATGCAAGCGCTGCTGTTCATCCGTCAATATGCTTGCCAGGGCATCAAAACGGCGCAGGTGGCGGCGTATGTCGGTGTGTCGCGTTCATCACTCGAAGCGCATTTCCGCGTCGAGCGAGGCTGCAGCGTGCATGACGAGATCCTGCGTTTCAAACTGGCAGCGGCCACCAGCGGATTGAAAAATACTGACTCGGTGATTGCCGACGTTGCGCGCAGTTGCGGGTTTAAATCTGCGCAGTATCTGCACACGGTGTTTCGCCGGGAGTTTGGCTGTACGCCGCGGGAGTATCAGCAAGGGGCAGGGATGCGCTGATGGAATACCGGAAATGAGGTTAGAGTGGGCATCAATGTCTTGATTGTTGCGTGAACAATGAATCGTCCGCTGTTCGTTTCTCTGGATGGGCCCAAAGGCACCGGCAAAACCACACTGTTGGAGGCCGTTACGCAAGTACTGAGGGCAGGCAACCAGAAAGTCATCCGGCTTTGCGAGAGAAAAAGCGATCCGTTCAGGGGTGAAACCATGGCCTTGATTAACACTCTGGCGAGAAATCCTTGCCGGGATCTGGAGTGGGCTGTGTGTCAGCGCCTCGCGGATAGCCGTCGCTGGATCTCCCAGAACGTTCTGACGAAGCAGCCGCTGGACAGCATCATCCTGATCGATCGCTGGTATCCCTCGGATGCCGCGTTTCGCCAAACCATCCCGTTTGCCGAGATTCTTCAATTGAATATGGAGCGAGACGTGCGGGTGCCAGATCTGCATGTCGGCGTCGTCACCGATCCGGATATTTCATGGGCCAGGGCTGCTAACCGATCACGAGGACTGGGCGGCACTGTGATCCAGAAGCACGCAGAGCATGTGGCGTGTACGGAAATGTTCGAGCAAGCGGTCAAGGATCACGGCTGGATGTTGTGCCGTAATGAAGGAACGGTTGAGGAGGCGACGATGCTGGTGGTTTCTCGGATCTATGAGGTGCTTGGGTTGAACGTCGAAGTGGATGCCAGGCTTGGCGCTCAGGGTATCGCATAAACCTTGAACAGTTTGTTCGCCGTGTCGCTGGCAACCGCCACGTGCGATTCACAGGAAGGCCAGAGGCTGTAGTTGATAGCTTGGTCGCAAACTACTCTCGGCATTACGAATAAACTTCTGCGCCGCCCGGTGCTCAATTGACGTAGTCATTGAAGGATTGCACATGATCGCTCGTTGGCGCTGCAACATGAAAAGGATCAACTGACCTCACTGGCTAGCAGAATCACACGGTAGGCTTATTGAGTTGGATTCTTCGGTTTAGTGGCAGCTTCTGCATTCTCGAGAAAGCCTCGCGCCAATTGCTGGTACAACTCAGGGCCCATTCTTGAACTGACAGCCTTGGCAATCAGGGCTACCGCCATGAGACTGATCACCATACTGTGGCTATCAATCATCTCCATCACAATGATTGCAGAGGTGATTGGCGACTGAGTAACGGCCGCCAGAAAACCAACCATGCAGAGTGCAATAGTGGGCTGCGCGGCCAGATGGAATAGCTCTGCGGTATTGGCGCCTACTGCGGCCCCTACAGCGAGCGAGGGAGCGAAAATGCCTCCGGGAATACCGGAGAAGTAGGTCACTACGGTCGCCAGGAAGCGAGTAATGGGAGCGTGCCATGGCAGGACTACATCAGATGCGATGACCTGAGAGGTAATGCCGTATCCACTACCAAACGACATTCCGCCACTCAGCCAACCCAATAGAGCGACGACCAATCCACAGATGCCGGCAAACCATACTGGATGTAGGCGCCGCCATTGCCAGATGATGAACTGCGGATGCCGCTGTGGCCATAACAACATTCGACTAAATAAACCACCCAATAGCCCGCAACCAATCCCTATGACTAATGCCGGGACGACTATGTCGAGGTTGATGTCCTGAATGCCGAAATGACCGAAATAGTTGTAGTTTCCCTGCAAGGCAATGGCAACCATCCCAGACAGGATGATGGTGCTGAGCAGAACACCGCTGGTACGGGTTTCCAACTTGCGTCCCAGTTCTTCTACCGCGAATGCGATCCCGGCCAAGGGCGTATTAAATGCAGCTGCAATACCCGCAGCACCTCCCGCCAGAATGAGATCCTCGCTGCGCACGATTCGCGCATTGGGCAGGAAGCGGTGAAAGAAGTGCATGATGGATGCGGCAACCTGGACTGATGGGCCTTCGCGTCCCGCCGAAAAGCCGCCGGTCAGCGCCAGAGTTCCGAGGCTTATTTTGGCGAAAGCAATGCGCAATGAAACCAGTCTGTTAATGGGCTTACCTTGACGCGCAAGTCGTGTTGCTGCAATTACCTGCGGAATTCCGCTGCCTTGGGCGCCGACGAAAAAGCGTGTTGTCAGCCAGACTACGAGCATGCCGATCAGTGGGGTGTAAACAAGAGGAAGCCACGCTCGCTCTGCGGTCTGTTGAGCAAACTGCGCCAGGGCTATGTCCGCGAGCCTTGCAAACGCCACCACCAGCAAGCCGGCTATGGTTGCCGCAATCCATAATGTGACTCTAGTACGCCAGCGCATGGAGGCGAAGCCTCGGCGTAACAGCATTATCGGTTTGATCACCCGAAGGGCTCCCCTTGAAGTCGCCATATTGACCGCAAGACTAACCAAATAAGCAGCTTGTTCCAAACAGCTTTGGCAGCGCCACAAGACAGGCTCTTTTGGCGCTTACAGGTATTCATCTATCCAGTGATAGGACTAATACCTCCAAAAAACCGGTGTAACGAGTACCAGCACGGTAAGTATCTCCAGCCGTCCCAGCAGCATGCCAATGGTCAGCAACCATTTTGCTGCGTCAGGTAATGATGAGAAGTTACCAGCGGGCCCAATGATTGTGCCCAAGCCTGGTCCCACGTTGCACACCGCCGTAGCAGCTCCGCTCAACGCTGTCGTCCAATCCAGTCCGATCAGGGCGAGTCCCAGAGCGATCACTGCAATGGTGATGGTGAAGAAAAATGAGAAGGTCAAAAGCGAACGCAAGATCTCTTCGTCAATCGGATGACCGTTGTACTTCTTTTGAATCACCGCACGAGGATGGATCAACTGCTTCAGGCTACTCACTAATAGAGCACCAGCAACCTGGAAGCGGAAAATTTTAAGGCCACCAGCTGTTGAGCCTGAACACCCGCCGACGAAGGTCAGATAGAAAAAAAGCAAGACTGCGAAGCTGCCCCACAAGGTGTAATCACCTACAGCAATTCCGGTGGTCGTGACAACCGAGGTCACATTGACCGCCACGATACGAAACGCATCCCACCATCCGTAGTCGCTGTGGAAACACAGCCATGTCCCCACCGCTAGCCAAGTCACAATCAGGAAACCAATAAACCCGCGTACCTGGTGATCCTTGAGCAGCGCACGCCGATTGCCGCGCAATGTCGCGACATAGAGGGTAAACGGCAGGCTACCCAGAATCATGATGACCACCGCGATCCAGTGAATCGCTGGCTGCGTCCAATGCCCAAGCGAGGCGTCAGAAGTAGAGAACCCGCCAGTCGAGATCAACGACATGGCATGGTTGACCGCTTCAAACGGCGTCATGCCGGCGATCCAGAGAGCTGCTGCCCCGGCGCCAGTGAGCCCAAAATAGAGAAAGAGAATGGACTTGGCTGCCACATGAGAGCGAGGTGTTACTTTCTCCGACCAGTCTGAGGACTCTGTCTGGAAAAGACGCATCCCCCCACTCGCAGCAGTGGAAGGATCGCCACAGCCATGCCGATGAAGCCGATACCACCCAACCAGTGCAGCATTGAGCGCCAGATCAACAATCCAGGTGAAGCGGTATCCAAACCACTCAAGACAGTTGAACCCGTGGTTGTAATGCCGGACATCGTTTCAAAAAAAGCGTCGGTGTAACTGATCTGACTGATGAACACCATCGGCAACGCCGCGAAGGTACATACCGCCACCCAACTGCAAGTCGTTAGTAGATACATATCTCTTGGACGAAGCTGGGCATTGTCTGGACGACCTCGCGCTATCAAAAGGAGGCCAGTGATGAAGGTAATCAAGCTCGACCAGAGGAAGGCCGACAGGTCATCGCTGCGCTCATAGGCAACCAGTGTGATCATGGGAATAGCCATGCTCACAGCCAGCGTTATTAGAAAAATACCCAGAATGAAACCGATGAGCCGTAGTGCTGCAAGTGACATGAAAGGAACCTACTGATTTAGCGCCGTGCAGTATTGGACGACGAACCCTTCAGCCCCGTAAATTTTGCGTAAAATTTTTCCCTCAACCCATTAGAGATGGCACCCCATTATGGGGGAGGAACTAGCTTGCTCAGGTTTTCTGAATAGCCTGATGAAGCTTTTATAGAAACAGGATGAGCAAAACCGCAACAGCCACACAGCTATCGCGGTTGTTCTGCGTTTTAACGGTTAGCGTCGGCCAAGCCAGCCTCGATGAAGCGAACGGAACTCTCCATAGCCTGCTGACCTTCTGGCAGCATGGTGGCGTAGAAGTGCCAGGCGTGGAACATCGCCGGCCATACTTCCAGGTTGACGCGAACTCGGTTATCAGCCAGGTGAGTTGCAAGGCGCATTGCATCACTCAACATCAGCTCGTTCTCGCCGATTTGCACCAAGATTGGTGGGAGACCGGTGACGTCCGCGAACACAGGTGAGGCCAGAGGATGACTGGCCAATGTGTCGCCCAGGAATGCTCTGGCGAGGATGTCCAGGACAGGCTTGGAGTTCAGAGGATCCAGACCTTCACGGTTGCTCATGGAAGCACCGGTGTGTTCGAGGTTCGCCCATGGTGAGATGGAGGAGCCAACCGCAGGCAATGGAAGCCCTTTCGATTTAGCCGCGACCATGACGCTGACAACCATTGCGCCGCCAGCCGACTCGCCAGAGAACGCAATTTTGTTAGCCGGGATTTTCTGCTCAAGCAACCATTCGTAAGCGCGCAATGTGTCGTCAATAGAGGCTGGAAACTTGTGCTCAGGAGCGAGTCGGTAGTCCGGCATGTAGACACGAGCACCGAGCATTTTCGCGTAGTTGCCGCCGATGCCGTGGTAGCCGTCTGGACGACCTACAATGTAGGCGCCGCCGTGGATGTACATCACGACCGCGTCGGTTTTGATCTCGTCCGGAGTAACCAGTGTGCCGGGTACGCCACCCATGTCGACTGCTTCGAATTTAACGCCAGCTGGCGCTGGATTTTGCGCGAGCATTTTTGCGTAAGAGTCGCGGATGTCGCTCATTTTTGTGGTGGTATCGATTCCCTTAAGAACGGGTACCAGATCGCTAAGGCTATTGGCCCAGGTTTGGACGGCTGCTTGGACTTTAGTGTTCATAATGACCTCAATTGATCGTTGAGAGTGGATTAGCTAATTGAGATACTATGCTTACTATTGGGGAATAGGGTTCCCCATAACAGGTGCTAAGCCGCCCGAACGTTGAGACCACCGAGGCCAAATGGAACTCCATAACCTGAATGATATTGCCGCGTTTGTGAGCTCGGTAAACGCTGGAAGCTTCACTGCGGCGGCAAAACAGCTTGGCCTTACGCGCTCTGCAGTGGGGAAGTCGATAGTCAGGCTCGAGGCTCGTTTACAGGTACGTTTACTGAATCGCACTACGCGTAGCTTGAGCATGACCGATGACGGCCAGGTCCTGTATGAGCGCTGTGTGGGCGTTCTTCAGGATCTGGATGATGTGGAGGATGCCCTTGCGTTTCGTCGTTCGACACCCAGTGGGCGACTGCGGATGAGTCTGCCGGTTGCGCTGGGCAGACTTCATGTCCTTCAGCACATTGAGTGCTGTCTTAAGGATTGGCCCTCCCTGAGCGTGGATATCACCTTCTCTGACAGGCTGGTCGATCTGATCGATGAGGGATTTGATTTGGCCATGCGCATCGGGCCACCGAAGGAAGATTCTCGGTTGTTAACGCGCACTGTGGCCTACCAACAAATGATTACCTGCGCTTCACCCAAATATTTGGATCAGCATGCCGAGCCTAAAACGCCTCAGGATTTGTCCGAGCACCAGTGCCTGCATTTCGTGAGCGGTGGGAGATTGCTTCCCTGGAATTTTCGCGTGAATGGTAGCTCTGTGTCCGTTACTCATGGTGGAAGGCTACAGATGGACAGTGCTGAGTCATTACACCAGTCAGCTGTCGCTGGCCTGGGTATCGCGACTCTTCCTTCCTACGTGGTGAACGACGATTTGAGGAGCGGCAAGCTTGTTCAATTGCTCGCTGGGTATGCAGAGGCCGCAGAGCCTATTCGGGTGATCTACCCTAGCAAGCGGCACCTCTCTCCAAAAATTCGACTCTTCATCGATAAGCTCGTGGAGGCTTGGTCACCATGCCCACCATGGGAGCATCACCTAGGGGAAGGCACTCACTCAGGTTGATCAGTGAGCGAGGTGCGTAATTGCAATTACAGAGGCAACGATGATGAATTCAACCTGGACAGATCAAGTGGCACTTGTGAGTGGAGCGGGCAGTGAGCTTGGAATCGGTATGGCCATTGCCCATCGTCTCGGCGCTCAAGGGGCCAAGTTGATCGTCACGGCAAGCAGCGCACGCATCAATGAGCGGGTTGCGGAGTTACGTGCCGCCGGCTTCGAAGCAGTGGGTCGACCGGTCGACTTGACTCAGGAAACTCAGGTGAGTGAATTCGTCGCTTGGGCTGAGGCCGTCTGGGGCCGCATCGATATTCTTGTAAATAATGCCGGTATGGCGATGCAAGGGAGTCCAGAACAGTTCTCCGAGTTCACGAGTACGAGCCTCGAAAGCTGGAATCTTTCCATCGCTAGAAATCTGACAACTGCGTTTCTGTTAACCCAAGGGGTGTTGCCTGGGATGCGAGCGAGAGGCTATGGCCGCATAGTGAACATCAGCTCAACTACCGGCACGCGGGCCAGTAATCCAGGGGAGGCTGCTTACAGTGCTGCAAAGGCGGGAATGGTAGGAATGAACATGAGTCTAGCCCTTGAGGTGGCTCATCAAGGTATCACGGTGAATTCAGTTGCCCCTGGCTGGATAGCTACAGGGTCGAGCACGCCTGATGAAGTCAAAGCCGCACGTTCTACGCCTCTCGGGAGAGCGGGGCGACCAGACGAAGTGGCTGCAGCCGTTGTATTCCTGGCTTCACCTGAAGCGAGTTACATCACCGGTGAACTGCTCGTGGTGGATGGAGGCAATTGTCTGGTTGAGAACAAAGCGGGTTAAGACATTTTAATTCCTGAGAGGGACCTCAACGTTGCCTGAACTGCGCTGCGCCGACTCACTGCTCCAGCAAAAACCGCTCAATTTCCTCAACGGTACTGCGCGCCGTTCGGGTCACGCCGATCAGTGTCGCGGAAGCGGCACCAGTCCAGTCGCCATAACCCACCAACCACAAACGCGGTTCCTGAATCGAATGCGTACCTTTGACGGCCACGCGCCCGTCGGCGGAACACACGCCCAGTGATTCCAGATAGCCGAGGGCAGGGCGGAAGCCGGTGCACCAGATCACCGCGTCGACCGGCGTTTGCGAGCCATCAGCCCAAGTCACGCCGGTCTCGGTGAAGCGCAGGAACGGCCGAACCGCGTGCAACACGCCGCGCTCCCGTGCCTCAACGACTGGCGGCACCATCACGATATCGCCCAGGCCGCCAACGGGCTGTTCAATGACGATGCCGGCCAGTTGCGCTTTCCAGCGCTCGGTGGCGCGTTCGAAGAGCACGCGTCCATCAACGTTATCGGCAAGAAACTCTGGCGGCTGCGGAGTGACCCAAGTGGCATCGGCCACTTGCGAGACTTCAGCGAGGATCTGCGCACCGGAGTTGCCACCGCCCACCACCAGGACTTTTTTCCCCGCAAACGGCTTGGCGTTAACGTATTGGGCCGAATGCAATTGCTGGCCGGTAAAGGTTTCGCTGCCGGGGTAATGCGGCAGGTAGGGATGGCGCCAGGTGCCGGTCGCGCTGACCACGGTGCGGGCCAGCCAATTGCGACCCTGGGCTTTTACGTTGAGGTGATTGCCCCGACGTTCAATAGCGTTGACCCAGTAGGGCCGTGCGACAGGAAACTGGTAGCGTTGCTCATACTGGCGCAGGTAATCGACTACGTTGTCGCGACTGGGGTAACCGTCAGTGACCGGAGGCATCATCCAACCGGCGATGGAACTCCAGGTCGACGGTGAAAACAGTCGCAGGGAATCCCAGCCATGCCGCCAGGCGCCACCCGGTGCTGCTTCGGCATCGATAATGACAAAGGAACGCCCGGTACGGCGCAGGAAGTAAGCGACGGCGAGTGCAGACTGGCCACCGCCAATAATCGCAACATCCACTTCGGCAGGCATGGGGAATCCTTGGGTCAGCGAAAGTCAGGTCAAGTTAATCCATTTGAAGTGGACGTTTGTTGATGTTGCTCAATTGTCTATCTCCTCAAACGTACGGAGCCTCCTCAACTCATTGAATCTCTTCAATATGCGCCGAGGATTTCACAAACAACCGAATTTACACCCGTGTAATTTCGGCATTTAGAGAAACATGAACATATAATATCGTTAAAAATCAAGATCATACAAACAACCGAAATTTCCCTGGCGGTTTCTTAATATGATGCTAAAACTTTAGTGTCCACCCTCTTTGTGAGATGGCACTCATGACCTACTTAGGCGCTTTGGTTCTTCACGCTAACCATTCGGACTTGTGCTTGCTCACCAGCAGGGTTGCAGGGCGGCAGGATCAAGCTCCTGCACTGGGCTAGCGGTGTTGAGCGAACAGCTAAAGAGGAGGACAATCGAGTCATACCCATCCAAAAAAAGCACCCGATAATGGGAATTGATTTCTCGTGCCGCCTCTGCGTAGCTCTTGAGGTTTTGGTGTGAAAAAACGGTTTGCCAAACTGATGCCATATGCCTGTCTATCCCTATGCCTTACCCATACCGCCATCCATAATGGCGATACGCTATCTAGCTGTAAAGCTTGTCCAACGGCCTCATTTTCGCGCGACACTCCTGAACAGAAAGTACCGACTATCAACAATGCATGCTTCACATTGGATTCGCGGCTACCAAGCCTTGGATGTCGGAGATAACCGGTGCGAATGCATCGACATGTAGCGAGCCATCTTCTCTACAAGCAAGTTCACCGTCTAATCGGGATTGAAAGTGCTCGTCCGAATGCTCGCGCGGATCTTTTTGCACAGTGAATTTTACGAACGAAGCTTCTCCGCCGCTCGTTCGGTGTAGGCGACCTCTGCGGGATTTAATTTATTACACAGTGCGTGCGCCAACAGCGCCTATCAGTTCATATATGTGTCGTTTTTGGTGTAACGTAGTAAAACATCTAGAAGAGGTTTCTCATGTCTAAACTCGCCGAATTCCGCCAACTCGAAAAACACCTCGCCGAACAACTACAAGCGCTCGAGGCCCTCAAGGGCGATGCTGGCCTCAAGAAAGAAATCGAATTCGAAACGAAGCTGCGCGATTTGCTCGCAAAATATGGCTACAGCCTGAAGGACGTGATCAACCTGCTTGATCCGCAAAATGGTCGTCGCGCTCCAGCTGTCGAGTCCAAAGCCGGCAGCCGCAACCTCGCCAATTGAAGGTTTATAAAAATCCTGAAACGGGCGAAGTCGTAGAGACCAAGGGCGGTAATCACAAAACGCTAAAGGAGTGGAAAACAAAGCACGGCGCTGCGACTGTTGAGTCTTGGCTGAGCAAATAATCACCTTCTGCAACGAGGCCCTTATGCGGCCTTCTTGCTCACAATTTTACTATGCGTGATCAGCTATAACGCTCGTTGACGAGTAATATCAGCAGTCTGATGGTCAGACAGTACATTCATATGGTTGACTTAAATCTTTGGCGATACTCACTTGGAGTTACGCCAAAAAACTTCCAAAATTTCCTTATCAAACTTGCCTCATGTCCCAGTCCCGTCAAGTGTGCGATTTCCTTGAGAGGGCACTCGGTGCTCACCAACAAGTGACGTACGGCTTCGACTCTTAGCTTTTCGACCATCTTGCTCGGAGTCTGCCCTGTTGTTGTCCTGTACTTTCTTATGAAGGTACGCTCGCTCATATGCATTCGCTTGGCAAGCGCCGGAATCGACAAGTCTGCTACAAGGTTTTCATTTACCCATGCATGCAGATCAGAAAAAGTGCAACTTCTGGTTTGCATATCTAAGCTAGAGCTAAACTGACTCTGGTCACCAGGCCTCTTTAAGAATACGACTAAGTGTTTCGCGACTTTCAAAGCTAAAGCGTGCCCTAAATCAGCTTCAACAAGTGCTAAGGCTAAGTCGATACCAGAGGTGACACCAGCTGACGTCCAAATGCGTCCATCGTTGACAAATATAGGCCCACGACGAAGTAAAACATCTGGATGGATTTTTTCAAGTTCATCATACGCAGACCAGTGCGTTGTAACGTTGCAGCCTGAGAGCGCTCCGGCTGCGCCTAGTGCAAACACTCCAGTGCAAACGGAGACCAGACGCGTCACTTTCTCAGCGTGAGCTTGAAATACAGCGCTAAATTGGGGATGTTTACAGAAATCGTATATGCCTAACCCACCCGGAATGATTAGCGTATGTGGGGCTAGTGAGCTCTCATCTAGAAGGGCGGTGTGGATATAGGTATCAGGAAGCACAGCGGCTACGCTATCAAGCGAAACCATCGATAGATGGTAGGGCGGAGCTTTCGGATCTGAAAAATAGTTGGCTGTTAAAAATACTTCTAGAGGGCCGGCCAGGTCGATTAAATTAGCTTTGGGAAAAGCGATGAACTGAATCGTTTTAGGTAGCATTCAGCGGATTCCTGCGCACCAATGTAGTGCACATGTATCCACTTTTGGCGTGAATCGTCAACCTGTTGTCATTTATTTCGGACGAAATGATAGCGTAGTATCATCACATCGCCGCATTCCTCAAGCCAACGTTAGATTGGAAAAACTGATTCTTTGACAGTGTTTTTGGTTATGTAAACATGCATATGATCTAGTTTGCGCGTAAAGGCATCGTCAAAGCGAGGGACAGCCATAGAATTTTGGTTCAGCTTGAGTGTGCTCGTCGTCATGGAAGACAAGAAAATAATAATTTCATGATAGTTAACGAACTCTGCTGGTTTCCTACAATGCCTAAATTAAAAAAATATATAGAAGCAACTCGAAAATGCGAAGAACTTACCATGCAGATGGTAGAGGATGTAGGTGGGATTGTTTTTTCAGTGCGGGCGCTTGAGCATACCTTTTTGCTCGCTAATCTTGAGGTGGAAAAAGCTACGCAATTCGATGTGAGTGATTCCAATAAAACTACTTCGTTGCCTTCCTATATGCTTGCTAGAGAATTGAAGAAGCTGAATTTTTCACTTGAAGCATTGAAAACGACTATTAAGCGTAACATCGGCGAAAGCCTTAGTTATCTCAATTCACTTACAGCCAATCTCGAAATGGAGATTCCGGATGACCCGGATGATCCGCTTTGGGAGGCATTTCGTGACTATAAGGAAATGTTAATTAAAAGTATCCGAACCTTGAAGAAGCTTGATGATGAATTATTTAATGCGGAAATTAGTCTTGTCGACAAATCCTGACGAAGCGCACTAGCATACGAGCTGTTTCCGTATCGCAGCAAAGCTAGTTAGGGTTATTGCCTAGCGCAATGTTATGCATTTTCTTCTATTAAAATACTTATCCAGGCTAGCTAGCTTGTGATGAAAGACGACTGTCGGAGTCGCTATGAATTTCAAGAATTTAGGTATTTCAACTAAAGCTACTTTATGTTTCGGAAGTATCACTGCCATTCTCATTTTCTTAGGTGTGTTCGCTTACGTGCAGCTATCTCACTTAAGGGCCGCCGGACAACAGTTAGCAGAAAATGCTTTGCCGAGTACGCAGACTATCGATGATATCCAAATCTCCTTGCTTAACGCCCGGCTAGAAAGCATCAGGATGCTTGCTAACTCAACAAATGTGGCGGGGAAGAGCGCCGCCGAAGCTAAAGTCCAGCATTCGGTGCAAATATTAGAAGAGCGTAGCGATTACTATCGTAAGAACCTCATCGCTGGTGAGAAGGATCGGGAGCAATTCGAGGCTGCAGATCAAGCAATGAAGATTTATATTGCAGGGCTTGCGCAATTGTCAAAGCTTGATTTGTCTGAGCATGAGCAGGCCTTGATATTTGCTAATTCTACCCAAGCGGATAATGCCAGCTCATTTCAGGAAAAACTTAATGTTATTAGGCAGTTCAATGCCGAACAAGCAAAAGCTTTGGGGGTCGAGGCGGGCGTTGTTTATAGTGAAAGCGTGAATGTACTAATTACTATTGTTGTCGTTTCTCTTTTACTTACTATTGTTTTAGCTATAGCATTGACGCGCAGTATAGTAAAGCCTGTGGGGGACTCGCTCAGGCTTGCTGAGGAAATTGCGTCGGGGGATCTTACGCGGCGTCTTGAAATTACGGGCACAGATGAGGTTTCTAGGCTAATGGTTGCCCTCAATCTTATGTCTAAGAATCTTCAGGACACAGTTTTAGAAATCTCTGAAGCGTCCATCCAGCTGAGTTCAGCTGCAGTCGAAATGACCTCCATAACTGAGGCTGCGGATCGGCATCTTCAGCAACAGAATAGCGAAATTGAACAAGCTGCCACTGCTGTAACAGAAATGACTTCTGCAGTTGAAGAAGTTGCTCGTAACGCAAACTCTACCTCCCAAGCAGCCCAAGAGTCTAGTGAGGCGGCTAAGCTCGGTAATCTCCGTGTTTCCGAAACTTTGTCTGCCGTAGAGACTTTGACAGAGCTTGTGGAAAGCTCCGCCTCTCAGGTGACAGAATTGGCGGGGCAGGCGGAAGATATAAGCCAAGTCGTAGGCGTAATCAGAAGTATAGCGGAGCAAACCAACCTGTTGGCTTTAAACGCCGCTATTGAAGCCGCACGCGCAGGCGAACAAGGAAGAGGGTTCGCTGTTGTTGCTGATGAAGTGAGAGCGCTCGCGCATCGAACTCAAATTTCCACCTTGGAAATAGAGAAAATGATAACAGCAATTCAGAGTGGATCCTCAACAACAGTCGAGTCAATACGTCGAAGCACTGAAGAAGTTTATAATACTAAAAGGACAGCTGAGGGGGCGGGTCAATCATTGCGGCAGATCACGGATTCCGTTCTACAAATCAACGAGCGTAACCTACAGATCGCAGTCGCATCGGAGCAACAAGCACACGTCGCTAGAGACGTTGACAGGAGCTTGTTGAGCATTAGATCTTTAGCGATCCAAAGCAGCGAGGGTGCAAATCAAACAATTACGGCCAGCAATGAACTCAGTCGGCTAGCGGTTAACTTGAATCATCTCGTTCAAAAGTTCAAAGTTTGATATTGGTGCATTTGAAAATACTTTAGGAGCTGCTTTATTGGAACGCGCGTACTAGGCGCGATACCCTAGATGAGCCCGCAGCAAAGCCCAGGAGCCGTCGCTGCGTGCTCGCTGATCTTCCAGCCGCCACCAATCACCTCTCTCAACTTGCTTGCACCTAATAAACCCATGTGTGTTACGATTTCTTACGAAGAGAGTGCTGTCCTATGAACGAAGGATGAATGAAATATTTAAGACTGTAGTATTTGCAAAAGGATTGATAATTGGTGAAGCCACATGCGTATGCAACTTCTTTTGGAGTGAGGGAGTTATCCTCCATATTTAACATACGCCTCGCTTTTTCTAGTCTCTGCTCTCGCAAAAAGACGATAGGCGTTGTATTCTTAAATTTCTTAAACCCCATCTGCAGAGAGCGAACGCTAAGGCCTGCATGGGTGGCGACTTCGCACACGGTTAAGTGTGGGTCTACACTGGATGCCATGTATTCTGCAGCCATGTTGATTAAGTGAGGCGTAAGCGTGATGGATCTTTTGGGGCCGATGATACTCAAAGTGTAATTGTTACGAAAGTTGCAGAGAAAAAAACCTATCAAGCTTTCTTTTAGGCTGTCAGCAACTCTTTTTACAAATATTGGTGATTTTTCCGAAAAATCTAAAATGGTTTCTACGAGTCTCTGGATAGAATTAATCTGCCATCGTTCGCTTGTTCTTTCGTCGAAAAAAATTCTCGATTTAGGGGGGTAGCCTAAGATCAAGGTAAGTTGTTTTGCCATGTCAGCATTGGAAATATATATCGTTGTGTAGTTTATTCCCTCGGCATAATTCGCGAGAAATATTTCTCTCTGGTCAGCGATTACGAGAGCTCCTCGCTCGACCCTGTGTATTCCATTATGGTTGCGCCATTGCATAGAGCCAGAATGTGGAACTGTAATAGAGAAACCATCCAGTTCGTTCGACGTTCTATATCCCCATCCAGACTGGCTATAAGAAAGACTTACGAATGACGTGCCCATAACGCAAAACCTTTTTTCATAGTCTAGCGTCCCATTTAAACCCGGAGTTATCGACATGAAATTATCGTAGCTTTGGAAGTGCTCTGACGCATCCCCTATGTCATGAAAATGTAGTTTGTTAGCGCTGTAGATATCCATCATTCATTCGTGGTCACAGAAAACTCTATTATAGCTCTTGCCCCGCCCTGCATTCAATTCCGTTTTTATTGCATTTGAATTGATAATCAAAAAAAAGCGCAGTCCTAAAGAAAAGCGCAGGATTATTTTTGCTTGTTGCTGGTGTTTATAAAAAGACATATTTATCCTGCTCGCGAGTTGACGGTAGCCCTCTATTTTCAGCCCAATGGCTAGTTGGCGTTTAGGTGTGGATTGAGTTTTAGGGTTAGAGGGTTATTCTTAGATTCTGCGTAATAACTATTCATTTCGTTATCATTTTCTAAGGGCTGATTATGTTTAATAAAACACTGAAAAGAAAACTGTCCGAGTTGGAAGCTAAAAGCAGCGAGCTTAACGAATTGTTTGTGGCTCTTGATCGGTCAACGGCTATTATTGAATTTAATGCAGAGGGAAATGTGGCAAGTGCGAATAATAATTTTTTGCGCTTGTTTGGTTATAATGCTGAGGAGATTTTGTGCAAAACACACCAAGACTTTTGCCTGGCGAGCTTTGGCCGAAGCCCTGAATATCCTTCTTTTTGGCAGAGGCTGCAGTTAGGAGAGTCATTGTCTGGTACATTCCCTCGGATTACGAAGATTGGTGAAGTTATTTGGATTGAAGCCACTTATAGCCCACTGTTGGGCGCCTTTGGGAAAGTCGAAAAAATAATAATATTCGCCTTTGATGTAACGGAGCAAGTCGCTCGAGATTCAGAATTGCGCGCGAAATTGAATGCGATTGACAGGGCGATGGCAATTATTGAGTTTGACACAGGTGGAAATATAATATGTGCAAATCAGAACTTCTTAAATGTAGTGGGTTATGAGCTGTCCGCATTAAAAGGGAAGCATCATAGTTTGTTTTGTGAGCCGGAGTTGACGCGCACAGAAGCATACATTGATTTTTGGCGACGCCTGAACGCGGGCGAGTTTTTTAGCGGCCAATTCAAAAGAATAGCCAAGAGCGGCAAAACGGTCTGGCTAGAAGCAAGTTATAACCCTGTTTACGATCATGATGGGAAGCTAATCAAGATTATAAAATTTGCTAGCGACATTACCGCTCGCATTGAGAAAATTGGCGAAGATGCCCAAGGTGCATCACGTGCGTACCATATTTCTGCTGAAACTGAGCGAGTTGCAAAACAAGGAGCGCGGGTCATTCACGAAACAGCGATTGAAATGCGCTCAATAGCTGAGAGCATTGGAATATCTGCGCGATTGGTTGGAGAGTTGGGGGATAGATCGGAGCAAATTACGGCTATCGTCAACACTATCCGGGGTATCGCTGAACAGACCAACCTACTTGCGCTGAATGCTGCAATCGAGGCAGCACGTGCCGGTGACCAAGGTCGTGGATTTGCGGTAGTGGCGGATGAAGTCAGACAGCTGGCGGGACGTACAAGCCGCTCTACAGCGGAAATTGCAGAAATGATCGGTAGAGTTCTTACTGAGACACGCGACGCGGTGGCGAGCATGGTTTCTACGCGCGAACGTGCACAGCGCGGCGTGAAGCTGTCTGATCAAGCGGGAGAGGTTATATCCCAAATCCAAAGGGGAACAAGCGATGCGGTTGAGGCGGTGAGCATGTTTGCTTCTAAATGTGACTGAAAGCAATACATTCATAGGTTGATTTTAGTAGACCCTCTGATAGAGCGTCTCTGGGTGTCAAAAATGCGAGCAGGAAATTCTGCGCTTAAGTTGCGAAAGGCTCTTGAGTCGGCTTTTCGACCACTTTCGTGCGATTGTACATTGAGCGCAGATGGCACCCTTACTATCAAACTTTACGAACCTTGTTCTGGTCGTGTGGATCTTCTTGTTACCGCTGTCCGTGGTGAGATCCTTGCGTCCAGTTCCGGACTTTCGACGCTGATCGAAGAGCTGAGCTTTGAGATCGCAGCTTGCCGACGTTCGTTTCTCTCAGATCGGTAGGAGATCAGTCTTTTTCTATACCCCGACATTCTTTCCGTTTGTGTGCCTTCATCCTGCTCACGGTAAAATATTCATACCGATTTACCCGGAGCGACCGAAATTGTTTGCTAAAAGGCGATAAAGTCGGGTGGGAGACATCCCGTGCTATACTTATGCGTGCCCACCGTGTGTTTGGCACCCATTACTTTCGAGTGAAGTGATTAGATGAGAATGACCTCGTTTGGTAAACTCTAACTTGCATTAATGGACTGATTGAATGCCTCACATATGTTTTTCCAGACTCGAAGGGTCGGGCACGCCAAGCAAGTCCACATCACGTTTTATTTCTGTGCAAAGATCGGATTGCCGCGACGCGCAGCTTCGATCCGATAGCGTTTTTTTGAAACGTACCCAGACGAATACTGCTTTAGCGTCGTGACTCATCACTTTGATGGGCAGCTTTCATCGCTTGCCATCCATGGGTAATCCCTCCACCCGCTCGAAGCGCTGTCGCTAACATGATCGCCTCGGCTACATCTTGCTTCGACGCCCCCGCGCTGATGGCTCGCTTCGCATGGTCGGTAATGCAAGAAGAACACTGTGTAGTCACTGCTACGCCAACAGCGATTAATTCCCGCGTGGCTAAATTCAGGCTACCGACATCCTTGTTGAATACAGCTTTGTCAAAGTTGAAAAATGCCGCGACCATTTCGGGGGCAGCCTCTTGGAGATCTCGCATGAAGTTAGCATCAGCCTGATGGTTGTGCATTTTTGTATACCTTTAAATTCATTATTGGAGCGTGGAATTTGATGCTTGGTGCTGCTTGATTGAGTTCACGGTCATGCGGTGGCCAGACTCAAATACATTAAGCCCACGCTGTGTCAGCTTCCTACCGACCGGCGATGGCGGCTCGTATGCAGCGAGAAAGGCCAGACGCTCAGCCGCACGTTGTGTAAGCCAGTTGGCTGACAATCGCTTTTTCCGCATTTTTCCCAAGTCGGAATTAAGTGCTCTGATAATTCGTCGCTGCAGCCATGTGGCCTTGGGCGGCCCTAACAGATCAAACCCTGCGTACAGCAAGCCGAGGCCCGCTGCGATTCCCAGTCCCGTGGACAGGCATTGATCGACTGCAAATGTCATGTAGTTGCTCGGCTGAACAAGCACAGCCAAGGTGAGGCAGAAACCAAGCCCGTAGGGGGCGAGTGTCGGTGACGTCATGCTCATCAGCCCCAGAAAAAGAGGCGCAGAAAGCACCAGGATCAACATCTCGAAATCGCCCGAACCCTGCGCAAGCGAACTGAGTACAAACAGGATAGCGACAGGGATGGCGATCAAGGCTCCCCCAGTAACTTGGCGGTTGCCACGCGTGGCACTGGGTGTGAGGAGAATGCCTGGGAGAGCAAGACAGGTAGCACGATCATCATGATGAGTGCGGCTTGTTCTCCTGACAGAGTCCATACCCCGATAGCGCTCAGGAAAACAAGTGAGCCCAGGCGGTAGATCTGCCTCGCTCAACGGTGCAGCGCATCGTAGGAGCGCTGGAAGAGCAGGTAATGATTCGGAGTGAAGGAGCCGGAGGAATCAGTCTCGGGGCGGGTTTGTTAAGGCTTGTCGCGAATGCCCATGTCGACCGCATGACTGTCGTTCGCCCTTGGCTGCATAAGCTGAGCGAGGTGGTTCAAGAGACGGTTGTATTTTCGAGGCCTGCCGGCATCCAACTGATCGTTGAAGACCGTGTTGTTGCTGATCGTGAGTTACAGGTGGTGCCACGTCTTGGCCAGTTGGATACCCCGTTGTATGGGACATCTGCTGGACGGGCGCTCTTGGCTCTAGACAAAAATGAGGACTTAAGGCTCTGTTTGCAGCTGAAATCGCTACGAAGCAGGAGACGGCGGTATTGCTGACGCTGCTGAAACAGTTGGACAATATTCGCAAAATCGGGATTTCAAGCGATCACAGTGAACTCATCGAGGGCATCACCACGACAGCTGTCGCGCTGGATACAGTGTTAGGCCGTTATGCAATCTCAATGCCAATCCCTACATTTCGTTTCGAAAGGGCTCGCGATACCTACATTGAGGAGTTATTGCGTTCCAAGGCTGGAGTGTTCAAAGAGATCGGTATAGTCGGCTAGCGCACAAGCGGGACGATCCTGACAAGGTATAGTCCGTCTGAATCTGAGGCGATGAATGCTTAACTCGTTGCCGGCGCCATCAAATTGCTAGTGCGTTGATGATGAAGGCAAGGGCCCCATGGGGCCCCGCAAAGTCAAGTCGTCGCGCGGTTAGGCCGACAGGTACTCGTCCACCGATTTGACGGTGGCGTAGCCGAACTCAAAGGCTGCCATCATCGTTGCATGTGCATGAGCGGCTGGAACGTTTACACCACCAAATTTGAGATCCAGGGTCGCGCAGGCATCGTGCAGCACAGTAACCGGATAACCCATATCCGCTGCCGCACGTACTACGGCGTCTATGCACATGTGGCTCATCGCGCCTATGACCACGATTTCCTGTACGCCTGAGCCATCCAGCTGCTGCTTTAGATCAGTTTCTCTGAAGGCGTTGATGTGTTTTTTTACGATTACAGGTTCATTACCTTGGGGAGCTACATCTGGTTGAATTTCCGCACCTGTGGATCCCTTTGCAAAGATCGGAGCGCTTTCAGCGGACTCATGCCGTATGTGGAAAACAGGAAATCCCGTATCACGGGCGTGGCTGATCACTCGGATAGCATTCTCGACAGCGGTGTCGATCCCGGTCAAAGGTAGCTTGCCAGTGGGTAGGTATTCGTTTTGCAGATCAACTACTACAAGGCCACGTTTCATGAACGATCTCCGGTCAATTTATCCGAGCTTAGGGAATGGGTGGCGAAGGCTCAGATCGGCAGGTATAGCACCTGCCTTATTCCGAACCCAAAAGGTTTGAGTCAGAACTCCAGTGAAGCGCCATCTTCCGGAATATCGACCCGGCTCTCGATACCTTGCTTTTTGACGTATGTGCGCAGCTCTTCACGAGTCAGGGACATGTGGTTAATTGCGTCCATGTGCACTGCGACGATTTTCGCGTCCTTCGCAGCCTTTGAGGCGCGTAAAACGTCTTCCTCGCCCATGATGATCGATCCCTTATAGCCGGTCATCATTGCTTTCCCGGCATTCAGTACGATGACTTCGGGATGATATTTCTCAATGGTCTGGTCGACCTCTTTACGCCAGACAGTGTCACCGGCCAGGTAAAGGGTCTTGTAGCCTGGAGCTTGAAAAACAACGCCCATTGCTTCGCCAAGAGGCTTCGCTAAAGCGGGTACTGCATACATTTCGTCGGTGCCATGCTGACCACCGGTCTTGGTGATTTTGACGCCGCCGAATTTAGCTTCGTCAGTCAGTACGCGCACATTCTTGAAGCCTTGGGAGCGAATCAACTTCGCATCGTCCTCATGCTGCGTGAACAGAGGGATGTCTTTCGGCAGTGCTTTCTGTGCGGCATCGTCCCAGTGGTCAAGATGCGTATGAGTGACGATGACGGCGTCTACACCAGAGATCACTTTTTCGGGCGACTCAGTCAGATCAACCAAGGGATTGCGCAGGTCACTACGGTAGGTATTTTCAAATCCTGGGTAGGTACCCTTTTTGGACAGCATCGGGTCGATCAGAAAGGTCGTGCCGCCGTAGGAGATTTTTACCGTTGCGTTGCGAACTTGCTGTAAGTCGACTTTATGGGCCGCGTCCGGGGAATTGGGAGTGTCGGAGCTCGCAAATGCCGAAGAGGTTGCGGCAGTGCAGGTAAGGCCGAGGGCGATTGGAAGTGTTTTAAAGTTCATCTCGTTAATCCTGTTATTGCATCAGTGACTCCATTCTTGCCCAATACTCTGGGACTCAACAGTGGCCTGAATGACAGATTGCGATATAATCAGGCCATAAACCTGCGCTGTTCTCGAATGTGAGGCTGACTGATGCAATCCACACGCGTTGCTGTTCTGGCTTTTGACGGAGTCAGCCTGTTTCATCTTTCCGTCCCTGGAATGGTGCTTGGAACAGCTCAATCTGCACCCGGTGAACCTCATTACGAGGTCAGTTACTGTGCAGAGGCTCCGGGAATGGTGATAAGCGACCAAGGCATAGGCTTAGCGGTCGATCATGGCCTGGAACTGATGGAGGCATCCGACGTAATTGTCATTCCGGCGTGGGGTGATCATTCGGTCGCAGCGTCTGCAAAGCTTGTGCAAGCCTTACAACGTGCAAATTTCCAGGAAAAGCTCATCGTCGGGTTATGTCTGGGAGCATTCGTGCTCGGCGAGGCCGGGCTTCTTGATGGCAAAGAAGCAACCACTCACTGGGCAGTCAGAGACGAGTTTGGGCGACGGTTCCCAGAAGTTCGTTTCAGGCCTGAAGTGCTCTATGTAAGTGATGGCAACATCATTACCTCTGCAGGAACCGTTGCGGCAATAGATTGTTGCCTTCACTTGGTACGGCAGCGGCTCGGCGCCGATGTAGCGAATCGCACCGCAAAAATGCTGGTGACACCGCCGCACAGGCAGGGCGGCCAAGCTCAATACGTTGAGCATCCTGTGCCGCAGCTATCCAGCGAGACTCACTTGTCTGATGTGCTGGTATGGGCTCGTATGAATTTGGCCAGTGATCTGTCGCTCGACGTAATGGCGGACATGGCGAAAATGAGTAGGCGCACCTTCACTCGTCGATTCAGGGAATCGACTGGCAGTACCGTCTCAAAGTGGTTGAATGCTCAACGCGTTGTCAGAGCGCAGGAGCTGTTAGAAACGACTGACCTGCCTATCGAATGTGTAGCCGGTGAGGCAGGATTTGGAACGCCTTTATCGTTGAGGCAGCAATTCGCTGTGCACCTCGGCACGTCGCCTTCTGAGTATCGGCGAATGTTTTTCCGTGAAAAAAAATTGGAAGAAAAAAATAGCGAACTAGATGTTTTTCCAAGAATCAAGCTCGATATTACGCTTAATATATAAATACTAAGTTAGTATAGTATTCAGTCCGCCGCTTAATGTGAAAAACCTTTCAGAGAAGCGGCTTAAACCGCTCTCGATATTCCTTGGGCGTGACGGAGTATTTTTTTGTAAAGTTACGAATAAACGTTGACTCGTCACCTAGCCCACACTTATTGGCGATTGCTTTGAGTGGCGAGTTTGACGTCACAAGTAAGTGGCAAGCCGTTTCTAGGCGAATCTGCTCGACCATTTTACTCGGCGTGCTACCTGTGACTTCACTATATTTACGTGCAAAAGTTCTTTCACTCATGTTCATAAAATTTGCTAGTGAAGATATCGATAAATCGCTATTAAGATTGCTATTTAGCCAAGCGTGAAGATCTGAGAATTGACTGCTTTTTGACTGTAACGTCAAAGATGAGCTGAACTGATCTTGATCTCCTGGCCGTTTTAAAAAACAACCAGATGTCGTGCTACTTCGAGTGCAGCAGAATGCCCCAAGTCGGCTTCAACCATTGATAACGCCAAATCGATCCCGGAAGTAACACCCGCTGAAGTCCATAAGTCCCCGTCATTAATAAATATAGGGCCGCGCCTTACGTTTACAAATGGAAAGTCTGTTTCCAATTTGTCATAGGCAGACCAATGAGTAGTAACGTGTCGCCCGTTTAGTTTTCCAGCTCTCGCTAGCGCAAATACCCCCGTGCAAACGGAAACTAGACGCTTTGCATTTTCAGCATGTCTTACAAAATGTGTAAAAAACTTTGGATGATCACAAAATTTGTGGATGCCAGGCCCGCCTGGGACGATCAGCGTGTGCGCTCCCGGTGTTTCCGCTCCCAAAACCGCAGCGTTTAATGAGAAATTAGAGAAAATCTCAGTGGTTCCACTTAAAGAAAGGATCGATAAGGAGTAGGGGGGATGATCCGGGTCTGCAAAGTGGTTAGCCGCAATAAAAACATCCAAAGGGCCTGCTAAGTCGAGAAGGCTAACTTCGGGATAAGTCATGAACTGAACAGATCTTACAAGCATTTGTGTTACACCTTCCGGGAGAGCACCTTGTGGGTTCTGGTGATTTTGGCAGAAATCATCAATTTTTTGTCATGTTTTTAACTTATTTTCGTCTATCGTAACTTTAACCTAGAACGCTGCAGCATAGCCCAATCTCACCTAGGGATAAATTTAGTAACTTGAACATCCTTGTGCGATGTATTGGTAATTCGCACGGCCTAATTATTTTTTCGATTTGGAGATTGGTTTTATGTCGGGGCTTATGAAGAGCGCTATGGGGTTCGAAGTGAACATGGATGATGAATTTGCAGATAAGATTTGTAATATTCTTGGGCTGTTGGAGATTGGTTCTTCAGGTGTTGCAGGATGTGAGTTGAGGAAGGTCGCCGAATCGAATAGTTGGATAATCGAATTTTTTTGGCGCGACGAACAATCTATGCATGCTCATTTTCGATCATGTCAACTGCAAGAACTGATTAAGCTGTTGGCTTCTAGATCGCGTAAGATTGTATTCGAATGCGACAGTGAATGAGCCTAATACATATAGATTTCTCAGGCGATTAGTTACCAACCAGCTTTCTCTTAGTTAATCGGATTGCGGTGAGGAAGACGCGCATTCCTTGGAGCTGATGAGGCCTAATAGGCCTCAACAGAATTCCTCCTCAGAAGTCCAAAGTCACTCCGGTGTAAAGCGCACGGCCATCACCCGGGGAATGTAGGGATGCCTGGGCACCGTCCGGGTCATACCAAGCATATTCATAATAACGATTTGTAAGGTTTTTCAGCTGTAAGTCGACACTAACTGATCGTGTCACTTTGTATGTTGCGCCGAGGTTCATCAGCACGTAACCGCCATACGTCCCTTTTTTATTCTCCCGTTCTAGGTAGTAATTGGTCTGGCCGTTCATCCAGGCCGTCAGATGTAATGCTGGTGTCGCGTCGTAGCTGATTCCCGCGTTGTAGAGGTGATGCGGGATGTGGTCGATTTCCTGACCTTTGCTGTTAGGCAACGTGGCACTCGGCTGGAGTATTTTCGAATATTGCCAAGAGTAGGCCATCCAGATATTGGTGCGTTCGTTCGGATACAGGTTCATCTGCAAGTCGTAACCCCAGCGCCGTGTTTCACCAACATTATCGGATTCGCCGCTTGGGTCGTTCAGCCTTCGACTAACTTCCCCCGAGGCCTCTTGCTGCCAATAAGCAACGCGCCCGTCTACCCAGTCATCCGGCGTGAACTTGATTCCGGTTTCCCAGCCCTCGTTGATCGAGGGTGCCAGATCGGTATCCCGGGGAGGTATCTTGTAAGCCGCCGCCCCGGTGCCCACTTGAAAGGTACGTCCCCAGTTCGCATAGAAGCTGGCAACGTCCCAGGGAGAATAGACAACGCTGATCTTCGGCTGCTTGATCAGCCCGTAGTCGTTGATGTCGTAATCTGTGCCGGTCATTTCATTAGTGAAGTCGCCCTGGATCTTGTCGACCCTGTAGGCGGGTACGATCTTCAGAGACTCGAAAGGTTTGATCTCTGCCTGGACATAAGCGCCGTAGGTGTCGAAGTCGAACTGTTGGTCGCGGGTGGTAGCTAGACGTGTGCGGTCTCTAGTGCGATAGCGCTCACTTTTATTTTGCTGCTGCTGTACGTCTGCGCCTCCTTCCAAGGCGAAGTCGTAAAGCCAGCTGACTTGCGGTCGCCAGGTCACGGAGGTTAGCGCGCCATATTGCGTCTCGTAAGCGTCGCGTTCCTGTTGAGCGCTGGTGCTCCAGTATTGCGTCCAACGCCTGTCATCGAAGGTGTTGACGTAGGTCTTCGCTGACCAAGCGAGGTTATCAGCCAGGTCTGTATCAAAATGCAGACTGACTTGGTTCATGCGACGCGTACCCTTGTCAGTAGCGTTGAAGCTGTTGGTCATTTCCGGGTGATGACGTGCATCGTCTTCTCTTAGATAACCTGGCTCCTGAGCTTCAGTTTCGTAGTGACGAGCAATAAGGCCGATACGGTAGCTGTCATCGTCCGGCGTGTAGAACCATTTGCCAGACATTGAAAACTTGTCGGCTTCGGCATGATCCCGGTAGCCATCAGATTTTTGATAGGCGAAAAAGTAATTCTGAGTCCAGTTGCTGCTCTCAATTCCCTTGGCCAGCTGTGCTTCTTGGGTATTGAAGCTTCCATAACGCAGCCGCGCCTTGTTGTAGTCGCCACCTGTGCGGGTGAGCATGTTGACGTTGCCGGCAATGTTGTTCAGACCATAACGCGCATCGCTGGTGCCACGCACCACCTCAATGCTGTCCAGCTCCATGGGGAAAATCATGTCCATGAACGGCATATTGCCGTCGTTGCTGTTGCTCGGAATGCCGTCGATCAAAAGCTTTACGGCATTCACTTCGCCTTCACCGTTAAAGCCACGGAAGGAAATTTTCCCTGAGGTCGTGCCTTGGTTGAATTCAGTGAGCATGACACCCGGTGCGCGACTGAACAGTTCCCAGCTGTAATTTACTGGCATTTTTTCGAGGATGTCTCCTCCGAGAATATCCACCGAGCTGAGAACGTTGCTGGTACTCAAAGGGCCGCTTGCCGAGCCCTGAATGCTGACCGCACCTAGGGTCAGGGTTGAATTTTCGATTCTGCTGGCTTCAGCTAATGCCACTGACAGCGGGCTCAACGCGAGCACGCCTATTGAAAGCAGGGGCCAAAGGGGGCGGGACACAGACAATGCCTTTGCAGGGCGCAAAGTGGTTGAAGCAGGCATAGCACGCACTTCCTGATGATCAAGAAACTTTAAGGGCGTTCAGCGTCCATCGCAGGCCGCTAGAAGGATTTAAAGAGAGCAGCACCGCATGAGGTCAGCGGTGTTGTGATCAGGCGAAAGGGGATGCGCGTGGACTTAGGCTTGGCCAACGAACTCTCGGATGTAGCGTGGGCAACTCAGGATTTTCGAGGGCGGTATTGGGGGTGTACGGCGGTAGGTAGTGCCGGTAGTAGTTGGACGGTAACGCTGCAAGTCCCGCATGACCACAACAGCAGTCGCCGTGCTGCATGACAGGTTTCGATTGCGGCAGCTGCAGGGCATCAATTACTTTGCCGAGGTCTGCAGGAAGGGCGCTCAAGTTCCCACCTGAACAAAAACCACCCCAAAGCATCAGGCGCACGTCTGGTGCCTGTATCGCACGACTCATCGGCATAGCGAACAGATTGAGCAGGACAGCCAGACAGGCAATCCAGGGACGGATACGTTTCAACGAGCTCATAAATGAAATCGCCGCGAAGGGGCAACTATTTAGCCCGCTTTAAAGAGTGAAGTAAATTTTTCCTGGGTGCGCTATTTCGCCACAGGTCATATTGGATCGCAGGGAAGATCTCTGCGTCCAAACAAGACGCCTGCACCAACTGGTAAGCTCGCTCATCAACTTGTTGGATGATGGCTATGTCTCTACGCGCACTTCGAACACTGCTTGCTATTGCCCAACACGGTTCTTTCGTCAGAGCAGCGGACGCCGTTCATCTCACCCAGTCAGCGGTCAGCCTTCATGTTCGGTCGTTGGAGGAGGATTTCAACGCGCTCCTGTTTGACCGTTCACGACGGTTGCCGGTACTGACGGATGCGGGCCATATCGCCGTGGAGCGCGCGAGAGAAATTCTAGCCTTGTATGACGGCATCTCCTCTGAGCTTGGCGGCGACAGCGAGTTACGGGGCAGGCTTAGAATCGGCGCCATCCAAACAGCACTGGCAGGCGTTTTGCCCCTCGCACTGTCTGCATTGCGCGCCCTGCATCCGCACCTGCGCATCACTGTTGCGTCGGGCATGTCTGCTGAGTTGGCCACGCGCGTAGAAGCGGGCGAACTAGATGTTGCGATCACCACAGAGCCGGTGAAACCACACCCTTATGGCCTGGTGAGCACGGTGCTTTACGAGGAAGGTTTCTGGATCATCGCGCCTGTGTCACTCGCGCATGAGGACTTGCAGCTTCTTCTCAAAAGTCAGCCGTTTATTCGCTTTGATCGTCGTGCCTGGGCGGGTCGAACCATTGAGCGGGAGCTTCGCACTATGCGGATGCGGGTGCAGACCAGCATGGAGCTTGATAGCCAAGATGCGATTATCCAGATGGTTTCAAGCGGACTTGGAGTATCCATCATTCCTCTCGCTCAGCAACAAGTCGAAAGCCTGACCACACTCGCCTTTGAGCCGTTCGGCACGCCTCAAAAAACCAGGCGCGTTGTATTACTGGAGCGCGAAGAGCGTCCGCTTAGGCGATTGGCTTCAGCCCTGGCGAACGCCGTGAAAGCTTATTCTCCGCACACCGACCCATGAGTGATACTTGTTGTTTGCTGAATTTTAAATCGTTTTTATTTTAGAGTCCGACTTCTTATCGTGGTGCCCATCCAGACGCATTCTTGAGGGCGACATGAGCACTCCACCTACCGCAGACAATATCCTGCAGTCTCCTATCCTGATCATGGCAAAGCGAGCGGCGTTGATGCGAGCGCAGGGCAGGGATGTCATCGACCTGACATTGGGCGAGCCAGACTTCAACGCGCCGCCACACGTTCTTGAAGCTGCGCACGCTGCGCTCAGCGGTCGCCTGACCTACTCACCGTCTAACGGTATTGAACCACTTCGTCGCGCGATCCGAATGCGCATGAAAGAAATTCGAAACCTCGATTACGCCGATGATCAAGTGGCCGTCGGCTGTGGCGCCAAACAAATCATCTACAACGCTTTTCAAGCGACCCTCAAAAGTGGCGACGAGGTGATCGTGCCCGCGCCCTATTGGGCGAGTTATCCCGCCATGATCAAGATGTGCGGCGCGCGACCGCTGATTGTTTCGACTACAAGAGAACAAGGTTTTCGCCTCACTGCAGAGCATTTGGATGCAGCGCTTAGCCGGGCAACGTCGCCCAAGTGGATCGTCTTGAATGCGCCGGGCAACCCGTCAGGAGCGCTCTACTCACGTGAGCAACTGTTGGCCATCGCCGAAGTGCTGCGTCGATATCCAGGGGTGATGGTGCTATCAGATGACATTTATTCAGAAATTCGTTACACGGATGATCCCTACCAAACGTTGGCGGCGGTGGCGCCTGATTTGAGAGACCGTATCCTGATCGTGGATGGCGTATCTAAAGTTTACGCAATGACCGGCTGGCGAGTGGGGTGGGGGTGTGGGCCAACGTCATTGATCACGACGATCAGCTCGGTTCAATCACAGAACTGTACTCAGACCAGCACCCTGAGCCAGTTGGCGGCGGTTTCCGCATTGACTGGGCCTCAAGCGTTGGTGGGCGAGCGAAATGCAATTTATCGACAGCGACGTGATGCCGCGCTCCAAATCCTGCGGGCCTGCGAAGCTATTGATGTCGCATGTCCAGAAGGCGCGTTTTATCTTATTCCTAGGATCAAAACGATCAATGATGATCAGGCCTTCGCGCTCAAGCTCCTTGAGGCGGGCATAGCAACTGTTCCAGGTAGCGCTTTTGGGATGCCAGGACATCTCAGGCTTTCCTTTGCTACCGATGAGTCCATCCTGACCGCGGGCTGTGAACGTTTGGTGCAAAAAATCAAGGCGGGCGCATGACCCTTTCTTTGTTGATTGCCTTGTTACCCATCGCTTTTTTGATCGCGCTGGGCGCATGGCTCAAGCATCGTCAATTTCTAGCGGATACCTTCTGGGCGCAGGCAGAGCGCTTGGCATATTACGTATTGCTTCCTTCACTTTTCTTTCACGGACTGGCGACCGCCAAGCTTGATGGAGTGCCCATTCAAAGCATGGTCTCGGTGCTTATATTGTCGACTGTAGTCGTGTCGCTAATGCTATTGGGAGCAAGAGCGTTGATCACTCGGGACAATGCGACATTCACGTCAGTTTTTCAGGGTGGCATACGCTTCAACAATTACGTTGGCGTTTCTGCCGCGGCGGGTTTGTTTGGTGTGCAAGGCGTAGCGCTGGCAGCCGTCGCGAACGCTGCGATAGTGCCTACAGTTAACATCCTGTGCGTACTTGTTTTCGCAAGGTTCGGATCTAGCGGCAGAATGACATTTAGCAAAGTGCTCAAGCAGTTGGCACTGAACCCACTTGTACTCGCTTGCTTCGCCGGCGGGTTGATCCAGGTCTTAGGCTGGGGGCTACCAGTTGGTATCGAGCCGATGCTCAAAGCCTTGGGTCAAGCGTCACTGCCGCTCGGTTTAATCTGCGTGGGTGCCGCGCTTGAGTTCGGGAGCATTAAGCAATGGCTACGCCCGGTCAGCTATTCGTCTCTGGTGAAGTTCTTAGTCATGCCGCTCGTCACGCTTGGAGCTTGCCATCTGTTCAGGCTTGAAGGGAAAGCTGCCATTGCAGCACTCCTGTTCCAGGCGCTGCCGACCGCTTCATCCTCCTACATCATGGCTCGCCAGTTGGGCGGAGATGCGCCACTAATGGCTGGGATCATCGCTTGCCAAACCCTTCTCGCAGGCGTCGCTCTTCCCATTGTCATAGTGGTAATGACCCAATGGATTGCCTTTTAGGCATTTACGAAAAGCGTTCAACGATGCCGTCCTGATGCGGGATGTTTCGCGCACCACTTTTGAGCCGTATCCGTTTTTTTCTTCTATTACGCCGGGATTGTGGCAGTAGTACGAATTCAGATTCTATCTCGAGATTGGAGTCATCCGGGTCGCCGAGGAGGCTTCAGGATCATGTCCGCGTTAGGTCGATGCTGATCCGCCTCCTACATCCGACCGCCTACACCATCTCCCGAACCAGCCACATGGCGCATATCGAGATTAAAGAGGTTGACTGTCCTCCTTAGGTCTAGAGAAAAAAACACCGAGACCCCTATTTACAGGCAATTTTAGCGTCGTCTAAATTCCCAGAAAGGAATCGATCAGATCAAAGGACGATTGATTGGCTATGCCTGTCTGTACAAGTATGTATTTGCGCGCTAGAGTCGACCATGTGTCTCGACACGTTTGTCCGTAACCTGGAGGCTGTGTGTTCAGCTTAACGCCACACGCGCTCCATAACTGTACTCGTGCGCCCAAGCGCTTCTGTTGGTTATTAGGAATAAAAACAATGAAAAAATCTATTTTGACCTTATCAGTATTGGCTCTGTGCGCGGCGGCTGGTACTGCCGTGGCCAAGGAGTACAAAGAGTTGCGCTTTGGAGTCGACCCATCCTATGCACCCTTCGAATCCAAGGCAGCCGACGGCAGCCTTGTGGGCTTTGATATTGATCTGGGTAACGCGATTTGCGCTGAACTGAAGGTCAAGTGCAAATGGGTAGAAAGCGATTTCGACGGCATGATTCCCGGCCTCAGGGCCAATAAATTCGACGGCGTGATATCTGCCATGACCGTGACTTCTTCGCGGGAAAAAGTCATCGACTTCTCCAACGAATTGTTCTCGGTGCCTACGTCCTTCGTCTTCAAGAAGGGCTCGGGCCTGAGCGAAGACGTCAAGACGCTGGCTGGCAAAACCGTAGGTTATGAGCAAGGCACCACCGAGGAGGCCTACGCCAAGGCCGTGCTGAATAAGGCCGGGGTAAAAACCCAGGCCTACGCCAACCAGGATCAGGTTTATGCTGACCTAGTCACGGGACGCCTCGATGCCTCGATTCAGAACATGCTGCAAGCTGAAATGGGTTTCCTGAAGTCCCCGCAAGGCGCCGACTTTGAGGTGAGCAAGCCAGTCCATCACGAACTGCTGCCAGCAAAAACTGCGATAGGTCTGCTCAAAGGCAATAGCGAGCTAAAAACCCTAGTGGATAAAGGCATACAAGCGCTGCACGACGACGGCACCTACGCGGCCATCCAAAAGAAACACTTTGGTGATCAGAACATTTACAGCGGGAAATAACGACGCTGCGCCCATTCACGAATGGGCGTTTTCCTGATTTACGAAGGGTTTCCCCATGTTAGAAAACCTATTGCAGATGCTGGGGCTGTCGGGCTTCAGCCTCAAGGGCTTTGGCCCACTGTTGCTGCAAGGCACCTGGATGACGGTCAAGTTATCCTTCCTTTGCCTGCTGCTAAGCGTTGTCTTGGGCCTGATCGGTGCCAGTGCCAAGCTTTCGAAGTCGGCAATATTGCGCGTCCCCGCGCAGGCCTACACCACGCTGATTCGTGGAGTGCCGGATCTGGTTCTGATGCTGCTGATCTTCTACAGCCTGCAAACCTGGCTCACCAAGCTGACCGCAGCCTTGGGGTGGGATTACATCGAGATCAATCCATTCAGTGCCGGCGTGATCACCTTGGGCTTTATCTATGGTGCGTATTTCACCGAGACTTTTCGAGGTGCCATCCTCGCCGTACCTCGCGGCCAGATGGAAGCGGCCACTGCTTACGGCCTTACCCGAGCGCAGCGTTTCCGCTTCGTACTGTTCCCGCAGATGATGCGTTTTGCCTTACCGGGTATCGGCAATAACTGGATGGTCATACTCAAGGCCACCGCGCTGGTCTCGATCATTGGTCTGGCTGACCTGGTGAAAGTTGCTCAAGACGCCGGCAAGACCACCTATCAACTGTTCTTCTTCCTGGTGCTGGCGGCCTTGATCTATCTGGTCATCACCACTGCATCGAACTACGTTTTGCGCCGGCTGGAAATCCTCTACGCCGCAGGCACCCGGGAGGCCGTGCGATGATTGAACTTCTACAGGAATACTGGAAGCCTTTCCTCTACAGCGATGGTTATCACATCACCGGGTTAGCGATGACCCTGTGGCTGCTCAGCGCTTCGCTTTTCATAGGCTTTTTGATGGCGCTTCCGCTGTCGATTGCCAGGGTCTCAAGCAACGTATGGGTGCGCTGGCCTGTGCAGTTCTATACTTACTTGTTTCGCGGTACGCCGCTGTATATACAGCTGCTGATCTGTTACACCGGTATCTACAGCCTCGCAGCGGTGCGTTCGCAACCCATGCTCGACGCATTCTTCCGCGATGCAATCAACTGCACCATTCTTGCCTTCGCCTTGAGCACTTGCGCCTACACCACGGAAATCTTCGCCGGGGCGATCCGCAACATGAATCATGGTGAGGTCGAAGCGGCTAAGGCATTCGGACTGCGCGGTTGGAAGTTGTATGCCTACATCATCATGCCGTCTGCGCTACGCCGATCGCTGCCGAACTACAGCAACGAAGTAATACTGATGCTGCACTCGACCACGGTCGCGTTCACCGCGACTGTGCCAGACATTCTCAAGGTTGCCCGGGATGCCAATTCAGCAACGTTCCTGACATTCCAATCGTTCGGTATCGCCGCCGCGATTTACCTCGCAGTCACTTTCTCTCTGGTTGGCCTGTTCCGTCTGGCTGAACGCCGTTGGCTGTCTTTCCTCGGCCCGGCTCATTAATTCAGGATGTTAGAGCATGTACAAATTGACCGTTGAAAACCTGCATAAAAGCTATGGCAATCACGAAGTACTTAAGGGTGTTTCGCTTAATGCCAAGACAGGCGATGTGATCAGCCTGATCGGCGCCAGTGGGTCGGGCAAGAGCACCTTCTTGCGTTGTATCAACTTTTTGGAAACTCCCAACGACGGCGCCATGGGCCTGGATAACCAGCTGATCCGGATGAGGCATGACCGCCACGGCATGCATGTGGCCGACGCAGATGAACTTCAGCGTCTGCGCACAAGGCTTGCGATGGTGTTTCAGCATTTCAACCTGTGGAGCCACATGACAGTGCTCGACAACATTACGATGGCCCCTCGCCGGGTACTGGGTGTTAGTAAAAAGGATGCGGAGGAGCGAGCCCGACGTTATCTGGACAAGGTAGGTTTGCCGCCGCGTGTCGCCGATCAATACCCGGCCTTTCTCTCCGGAGGGCAGCAACAGCGCGTTGCTATTGCCCGAGCCCTGGCCATGGAGCCGGAGATTATGTTGTTTGACGAGCCGACTTCGGCGCTGGATCCGGAGTTGGTGGGCGAGGTGCTTAAGGTTATCCAAGGTCTGGCCGAAGAAGGCCGAACCATGATTATGGTGACCCATGAGATGAGCTTCGCGCGCAAGGTGTCGAGCCAGGTCTTGTTCCTCCATCAAGGGCTCGTGGAAGAGCAGGGTTTCCCTGAAGATGTCCTGGGCAATCCCAAAAGCGAGCGCCTTCAGCAGTTCCTCAGTGGCAATCTGAAGTAACCGAAATGCTTTCGAGCGACTGCTCGGTCGCTCGGATGCTCCTTCGCGCGCTCTCTACCCGCTCGGTCGAGCGTTTAAAGTGGGATAGGGCCGCTGTCCAGTTGACGAGGAGAGCCACGTGTCGAATAAATCGCGGAATTTTTCTCCGTGGGTCGATCAGCCCAGTGATTCGCCCGCGCCACTCTATGCGCAAGTCAAACATATGATCACCCAATTGATCTTGAGTGGCACATGGTCGGCTCACGAACGTATACCTTCGGAAAGCGAGCTGGCTCAGGAGCTTGGATTGAGTCGCATGACTATAAGCCGTGCTCTTAGTGAGCTCACCGCCAATGGTGTGTTAGTGCGCATGCAAGGGGTGGGGACGTTCGTAGCCGAGCGCAAAGGTCAATCGGCTTTATTTGCCGTCAACAATATTGCTGATGAGATCAGCGAGCGTGACCATCGCCACCACTGCACGGTGATTCTCCTATGTGAGGAGGGGGTTAGCGCTGAACAAGCCTTGTCGCTGGAAATGCGCGAAGGGCAGCGGGTGTTTCATTCTCTGATCGCGCACTACGAGAATAATGTGGCGGTGCAATTGGAGGATCGCTACGTAAACGCGGCAGTGGCTCCGGATTATCTGCGGCAGAATTTCGTGACTCAGACGCCTTATGCGTATCTTTCCAAGGTCGCTCCTCTGACCGAAGGTGAGCATGTAGTCGAGGCGATCCTGGCCGACGAGGAGGAGTGCAGGCTGTTGCAGATCGCGCCTCATGATGCGTGCTTGTTGATTCGTCGGCGGACTTGGTCTGGCTATCTGTCTGTCACGTCTACGCGCCTGATTCTGCCAGGTTCACGGCACCGTCTGGAGGGGCGATTCGGTGCATAACTTGGGGCTGAGCCTGTCGCGCTTACGGGGCCGGCCGCCTCGGTTGCCTGCAATAACCTGCGACAGCGCAGGGCTGTCGAATTGCTGAATCCCATCACTTCGCTGTCATGACCATCTCTTCAAGTAGCCTTGCCCTTGATCTGCAATAGGCGCAGCTCCGCTGAATGAACGAGTCACAAAAGACAAATAACAGGTGAGCAAAATTTCGCTTGATCATGGTTGTATATACATGATTATATTTATGTGCGATCTGTAGTGCTAAACCAATAAATAGGCTGAGAAAGTCATTCAAGAGGATTACCGGTGAGCAAGCCATCCCATTTCCGTAATGTCGAAATCCGCGCCGCGCGTGGTAATAAGCTGACGGCCAAAAGCTGGCTGACTGAAGCTCCACTGCGCATGTTGATGAACAACCTCGACCCGGAAGTGGCCGAGAACCCTAAAGAACTGGTGGTTTACGGTGGTATCGGTCGTGCGGCGCGTAACTGGGAGTGCTACGACAAGATCGTCGAGAGCCTGACCAATCTGAACGACGACGAGACCCTGCTGGTGCAATCCGGCAAGCCGGTCGGCGTGTTCAAGACCCACAGCAACGCTCCGCGCGTACTGATCGCCAACTCCAACCTGGTGCCGCACTGGGCGAACTGGGAGCACTTCAACGAACTCGACGCCAAAGGCCTGGCCATGTACGGCCAGATGACCGCCGGCAGCTGGATATACATTGGCAGCCAGGGCATCGTCCAGGGCACCTACGAAACCTTCGTCGAAGCCGGTCGCCAGCACTATAACGATGACCTCAAGGGTCGTTGGGTGCTGACCGCAGGCCTCGGCGGTATGGGTGGGGCCCAGCCGTTAGCCGCGACCCTGGCCGGCGCTTGCTCGCTGAACATCGAATGCCAGCAAGTCAGCATCGATTTCCGTTTGAATAGTCGCTATGTCGACGAGCAAGCCACTGACCTAGACGACGCTCTGGCCCGCATCGCCAAATACACTAAAGAAGGCAAGGCGATTTCCATCGCGCTGCTGGGCAACGCGGCGGAGATTCTGCCGGAACTGGTCAAGCGTGGCGTGCGCCCGGACATGGTCACCGACCAGACCAGCGCCCACGACCCGCTCAACGGTTATTTGCCAGCCGGCTGGAGTTGGGAAGATTACCGCGCTCGCGCCAAGACGGAACCTACTGCCGTGGTGAAAGCCGCCAAGCAATCGATGGCCGTGCACGTTAAAGCGATGCTCGAATTCCAGAAAATGGGCATTCCGACCTTCGACTACGGCAACAACATCCGTCAGATGGCGCAGGAAGAAGGCGTGGAAAATGCCTTCGACTTCCCGGGTTTCGTACCGGCCTACATCCGGCCGCTGTTCTGCCGAGGCATCGGCCCATTCCGTTGGGCTGCACTGTCGGGCGATCCGCAAGACATCTACAAAACCGACGCCAAGGTCAAAGAACTCATTCCGGACGACGCGCACCTGCACAACTGGCTGGACATGGCCCGCGAACGCATCAGCTTCCAGGGTCTGCCGGCACGTATCTGCTGGGTTGGCCTGGGCCTGCGTGCCAAGCTCGGCCTGGCATTTAACGAAATGGTGCGTAGCGGTGAATTGTCGGCGCCAATCGTCATCGGTCGCGACCACCTGGATTCCGGCTCTGTTGCCAGCCCAAACCGCGAAACCGAATCGATGCAGGACGGTTCCGACGCCGTGTCCGACTGGCCACTGCTAAACGCTCTGCTGAACACCGCGAGCGGCGCGACCTGGGTTTCCCTGCACCACGGCGGCGGCGTCGGCATGGGCTTCTCCCAGCACTCGGGCATGGTGATTGTCTGCGACGGTACTGACGAGGCGGCTGAGCGAATTGCACGCGTGCTGCACAACGACCCGGCAACCGGGGTCATGCGTCACGCCGATGCGGGTTACCAGATCGCAATAGATTGCGCCAAAGAGCAAGGCTTGAACCTGCCAATGATCACCCCTGTTAAAGGAGCCAAAGCATGAACACACTCAATATCATCCCAGGCCAACTGAGCCTTGCCCAACTGCGTGATGTCTACCAGCACCCGGTGAAAATTACCCTCGACAACAGCGCTTCGGCCCAGATTGAAGCCAGCGTTGCCTGCGTGGAACAGATCCTCGCCGAGAACCGCACCGCCTACGGTATCAATACCGGTTTCGGCCTGCTGGCCTCGACCCGCATCGCCACCCATGACCTGGAGAACCTCCAGCGCTCGTTGGTTCTGTCCCACGCTGCCGGTGTTGGCGAGCCGATCAGCGATGCGCTAGTCCGACTGGTTATGGTGCTCAAGGTCAACAGTCTGAGCCGTGGCTTCTCCGGCATTCGCCGCGTCGTTATCGAAGCGCTGATCGCATTGATCAACGCCGAGGTTTATCCGCACATTCCGTTGAAAGGTTCGGTCGGCGCATCCGGCGACCTGGCGCCTTTGGCCCACATGTCGCTGGTGCTGCTGGGCGAAGGCAAGGCTCGTTACAAAGGCGAATGGCTGGAGGCGACCGAGGCCCTGAAAATCGCCGGTCTGACTCCACTGACACTGGCTGCCAAAGAAGGTCTGGCGTTGCTCAATGGCACACAGGTGTCTACCGCATACGCATTGCGTGGTTTGTTCGAGGGCGAAGATCTGTTCGCTGGCGCACTGGTCATTGGTGGTTTGACAGTTGAAGCAGTCTTGGGCTCGCGCTCGCCGTTCGACGCTCGCATCCATGCCGCTCGTGGACAAAAAAGCCAGATCGACACCGCTAGCGCTTACCGTGACTTGCTGGGCGAACGCAGTGAAGTTTCTGATTCGCACCAGAACTGCGGCAAGGTTCAGGATCCGTACTCCCTGCGTTGCCAGCCGCAAGTCATGGGAGCGTGTCTGACCCAGTTCCGTCAAGCCGCCGAAGTGTTAGTCGTCGAAGCTAACGCCGTCTCCGACAACCCGTTAGTCTTCGCTGCCGAAGGCGATGTAATCTCCGGTGGTAACTTCCACGCCGAGCCTGTGGCCATGGCTGCGGACAACATGGCATTGGCCATCGCTGAAATCGGTTCCCTGAGCGAGCGTCGCATTTCGCTGATGATGGACAAGCATATGTCTCAACTGCCGCCGTTCCTGGTGGCTAATGGCGGCGTGAACTCCGGTTTCATGATCTCCCAAGTTACCGCAGCGGCGCTGGCAAGTGAGAACAAGGCGCTGGCGCATCCGCATTCGGTAGATAGCCTGCCGACTTCCGCGAATCAGGAAGACCACGTGTCCATGGCTCCAGCAGCCGGCAAGCGGTTGTGGGAAATGGCTGAAAACACCCGTGGCGTGCTCGCCGTAGAGTGGCTAGCTGCCTGCCAGGGCCTAGACTTGCGCGAAGGTCTGAAGACCTCGGCGAAGCTGGAGCTTGCTCGCACCAGTCTTCGCAGCAAAGTGGCCTACTACGAGAAAGATCGCTTCTTCGCGCCGGATATCAACGCGGCGAGCGAGCTGTTGGCCTCCCGTCTCTTGAGCGAACTGGTGTTGCCGAAGTTGCTACCTAGCTTGTAATCGGAGGAGGGGCCTATGGCCCCTGACTCGGGTGAGCTGAATTGGCCGAGTAATCCCGCACATTAGCTACAGTATTTATGCAGTTTTTTGCTCTACAGCTATTGGCGGCAGGCAGTCGTTGTAGCTGTGGAGCTTTTTCGCGTTTGTAGTACATGAAAATTCACGACAGCCACCGCCTGAGAGTTTGAGTCTCAGGGCGATGTCTATGACCGCTGCATTTTCGCTGAAGCGATGTTACAGAATATCTAAACGCCCGCCCTTTCCGCCGGCAAACTTCGCGTCGGAGTGTCCGGCAGCACAATCGGAGCTGTTAGCATTCGATTCATCTACCTGCTTGCCAAGCCTCCATCCCAGACAGCCCCGGAGCGGTGCGCGCACAGTACCGACAACCGCAAGCTAGTCGCCACCTTGGCCCAACATATCAAGCGCACTTTTGACCCCGCTAAATGGCATCGCCTGCGCGATAAACGACGGTATCGTTGACGTTTTTGGCCTTGTATTTACTCTTGTCGTCGAGTGGCGCGAAGAGCATCTCCCGACTTGGGCGGGCGAAGACATATTCGCCGATGCGGCTTACGGTTATTAGGGCAGCGAGGATGATGAAACTTGGTGTCAGCGCGAGCCCAATCAAGTCAATGCACATCAGCAGCGGCGCGATCGCCAGAAGCATGCGCATCCCAGCCTCCCGCCAAGCGGCCTGTCATGAATAGCTGCGAGAATGGGGCGCCAGCCGGGACAATGAAATTAATGATTCCGAATACGCGAATCTGAGGCAGACGATCACGAAAATATTAACGCAGCAAGCGTGCTTGTTCTAAGTGAAGATTTGCGAGCAGCACCACAGAGCTTGATATACAGATTAGGTAGGGCGACTTCAGGACTCGCGTCAAGCCGCTGAAAGGGTTGCGCGTATAGGATTGCTCAGACTATCCATCGAAGTGGCGCTGGGGCGTCCTGCACCGCTGATCTCATGCCAGCGTATCAGCGGGCAGCCATTGCAAACTCTCCACGCCCGCCGTTATGCCCGTGTACTCGCGGATCGGACGCAGCATGAAGCAGCCGGTGAACAAGCAAAAAATAGCAGGTAGCCTGACTTCAAGGGGAGTAACTCCTGAGATTCGGCGTTGATCCTCGGCTCAAACGAAGCTGCGGAAATTACGTGTTCATCCCAAATCATGATGGTTCAATTCATCAAGTGCCTTCAGGCCTCAACTGTCTCTATGCGCCCCATTTACTGGCAGGCGACTGCCTAGGCGATAGCGTGAGGACGGGTGTACTAAGCGAACATAGGTGACGATTTTGCTCTGACTCCAGGTTCGGCGTATGAGCACCAGGCAAGGTTCATTACCATCGATTTGCATGTGCTTGCTTTCTTCGTTGCTGGGATGACAGGCTTCGACGATGTGTTCCATCTCGTCGGGCTTGATGACCCGCAACAGGTACTTTGCCGGTTGCAGGTGCTCACCAAAGTCTTGCTTCAGAAATTCTGGCACCAGCTCGGGATTGACGTAACGATCCTCGAGTTGCACGGGCACGCCTTCTTCGCTGTGAACACAGACTAGATGAAAAACTGAAGAACCGGTGGTCAGGCCCAATGCGGAGGCCACCGGCATTGAGGCCGATTCGCGCCCCAAGTGCAGCACACGGCAGGTGTAACTGTGACCTCTGGCGAGGATTTCGTCGGCAATGTTCGTGATACGCAGCAAGTTTGATTGCGGTTTGCTTTCGGCTACGAACGTGCCAACGCCTGAAATCCTGACCAGATGACCTTCTTCGGTCAGTTCGCGTAAGGCCCGGTTGACGGTCATGCGCGAAATGCCCAGTTCTTGCACCAGTTGGTTTTCTGAAGAAATCAGGTCACCAGGTTTCCAAACGCCCGCGCGAAGTTGGTCTTGCACATAATCCTTTGCACGCCGGTAGAGCGCTTGTGGTGCATTTTTGATCATTAGTCAGTCCGTGTTTCAAGTGCGGCAAGGACGCTTGCCAGTGCTTGGAGGAAAAGGTCGTTATCCTCACAGCTTCCGACAGAGACGCGCAAGTACTCAGTGTATCCAACTTCGCGCCACGGTTTTATGATAACCCCTTCACGCAGCAGTGCTTGGTTGATTACTTCGGCCGGATAAGGCGTGCTAAAAAACAGGAAGTTGGCCAAGGACGGTGCGGTCGTAATGCCTTGCTCGTGCAGCGCTACTTCCAGCCGCTGGCGTTCGCTGGCGACATGGGATAGGCAGGCGTTTAGATGACCATCATCTGCCAGTGCCGCAATCGCTGCAGCTTGTGCCACGCTGTTGACGTTGAACGGGGTGCGCAGGCGGTTAATCAGATCTGCCAGCAGTGGATCGCTGACGATACCGTAGCCGATGCGCAAACCTGCCAGGGAATAAGCCTTGGAGAAAGTCCGCAGCAGGATAAACGGTTTGCCGCTGGCCTGAATCAAACCGAGGCAATCTGGGTACTCGGCCTCCCACTGCGCGTATTCGTAATAGGCCTCATCAAACACCAGCAGACACTTCGAGGGCAATGCGTCGAGCAGTTGCTGCAACTCGTCGGCGCTTAAGGTGCAGCCGACCGGATTTGACGGGCATGAAAACATCAGCACATGGGTGTGGGGGGTGAGTGCAGCGATCATTGCCGCTACATCGAAGGTGCCTCTGTCGGTCATGGGAACACCTACCACCCGGGCACCGGCTGCCATTGGGTATATGAAGTGCAACCCGAAAGATGGCACCACGGTAACTACTTCGTCATCGTGGTCTAAAAACACGCGGCTGATGACGCTCAGCAAATCTTCCGAGCCGTTGCCGAACACCAATTGATTCTCGGGTACGTCGAGCTTTTTCGAGAGTGCAGAGCGTAATGCCTGGCAGCCAGCATCGGGGTATAGCGCAATTTCGCTGCAAGCTCGAGCCGTTGCGGCGCTAACGGCGGGTGCTGTGCCCATCGGGTTTTCGTTGCTGCCTAGTTTGGCGACGCGAGTCAGGCCGAAACGCTTGCGCACAGCATCCGAGGCGAGGCCGGCGTTGTAACTGGCCAATTCGCGCACTTCTGCGCGGGCAAGCAGGTTCAAGTCATTGGCATTCATACAGGGTTAACCTCATTAGTGTCTTGCTGGTAGGCATTACGATCTAGGCAGTTCTGCAAGAGTTGCTGCAGACGCGGCTATTCGGCGTTATGGCTGATCTCGTACGGCTGGTCGTTGAATGGGGCTGAGCGGTATCAGTACATTCATGAGTAACATCCTTGGGGAGCAGGATGATCACGCAGCAGACATCTGTATGTGCCTGTATATACCGGTAAGGCAAGATGCAGGCCAATATGTCTGAGCTGCTTTTGATTCCGCAGTTCAGGCTTGTTTCTAGCGAAGTTGACCAGGCTGATGATCGCTACTTTTTAGCCTTATGTAACCGCTGGTTGCGCTTGGAGTGTTACCCATGATGCCTGGTGGGAAAAAACGAAACCTTTAGTGTCGGGGCACCTAAAGCGTTCTAATCGCGAGAGGAGGGTAAGTCGCTCTACCTTAGGCTTATGGCGCATTTTTTGATCGAGCGGCATGATAAATGCTTAATCCTGTATATACATGATTGGTGTTTCAGGCTAAAACATATGTTTCACCCCTCCTGAACCTATTAAGCAACGAGTCGACATGATCTCAAGCCGCTGTTCGCTCCTGATCTATCTGTCCGTTGTCCGCGAGGGGGAACACGTGCTCAAGCGTATGCATGACTCAATGGCCTACCGTAAAAACCGCTGAAGTCGAATCGATGATTCACAACCGGTGCTCGTTGATGGGCGCCTCCTTGAATTACCCAAGAGAGAACTGCCATGACCGTTAGTAATCTGCCCTTTTCCAAAGTCCGCCACAGCCAGGGCCTGGTTTTTTTGTCTGGCGAATTGCCTTTTGGTGAGGACGGTAGCTTTCCTGAAGGTATCGAAGCGCAAACACGTTTGACCTTGATGCGTATTGCCCAGACGCTGGAAGCCGAATCGCTGTCGCTGGACGATGTTGTCAGCGTTACCGTGTACCTGACCGACCGGAGTAATTTCGCCGAATTCAATCGGGCTTATGCATCATTCTTCACGGCCAACCTGCCAGTGCGCGCGACCGTCTGCGCCGGCCTTGTGGTCGATGCATTGGTCGAGATCAGTGTCATCGCGCAACAGCGTGCTTGATTCGGAGGCAGCGTGAACGAAAAACAAGTGGTGGTACTGGGTGCCGGCATTGTCGGCGTATGCACGGCGTTGCATTTGCAACGCCGTGGCTGCGCGGTGACGCTGGTGGACAAAGGTTTGCCGGGGCGTGAAACGTCGTTCGGCAACGCAGGCATCATTCAGCGTGAGGCCATTGAGCCTTATGCGTTCCCGAGGGATCTTGCCAGCCTGATAAACGTGGCAGCCAAGCGTGACATTGGCGTCAATTACCATTTGCGCGCGATGCCTGAATACGTGCCTGCCTTGGTCAGGTATTGGGCCAACTCCGCGCCTAGGCATTACCAGGCCATTGCAGATGCCTTTCGCACGCTGATTGAGCACTCGATCAGCGAGCATTCGGAGTTGATTGATCAAAGCGGTTCGCAAAACCTGATCGTGCGCAAAGGGTGGATCCAGGCTTTTCGTAGCCCACAGCAATTCGATGAGGCGGTGGAGCGCGCGGTACGCGTGAGTGCACACGGCGTGTTGTCTGAGCATCTGGACGGTGTCGCGCTCAGAACGGCGGAACCAGCGTTGAGCGATGCATTGGTGGGGGGCATTCATTGGCTGCAACCCTGGACGTGCATTGAGCCGGGTGAGTTGGTGCAGCGTTATGCCGATCTGTTCGTTCGTGAAGGTGGGGATATTTTGCGTGGCGATGCGCGATCGTTGCGTCAGTCGGGAGCCGGTTGGAGCGTAGACACCGATTCTGGATCAGTCGGCGCGTCACAGGTGGTCGTGGCGTTGGGCCCTTGGGCTCACGAACTGCTTGGCGAGTTGGGCTACCGCATTCCGTTGTTCGTTAAGCGTGGTTACCACGCTCACTTTGCCGATGGCGCGACATTGAGCCGCCCGGTGCTGGATACCGAACAAGGCTACATGCTGGCGCCGATGAAGCGCGGTATTCGCCTGTCAACGGGGGCGGAATTCGCCAGCTTGAGTGCACCTCCAACACCGGTGCAACTGGGCAAGGCCGAGCGGGCCGCACGGCAGTTATTAGCCTTAGGCCCCCAGGTGGAGCGCACGCCTTGGAGCGGCGCCAGACCCTGCACTGTAGACATGAAGCCGGTGATCGGCGCGGCGCCCTTGCATAAAGGGCTCTGGTTCAATTTCGGCCACGCCCATCAAGGATTTACGCTAGGCCCGGTCAGCGGTCGACTGCTCGCAGAAGTGATGATGGGCGAGGCGCCTGTGGTCGATCCGGCACCCTTTGCTCCCGGACGTTTCTGAGCTGAGCAGCAGTGCATGAACTTTCTCGCCCATCTCCGTCGGACTAACGGGCGAGAACCTGCCTGACAGGAAAACAACACTGATTTTTATCTACGGACGCTGCCTTGCAGATTTCGTGGCAGTCGTCGTGGGCGCTGTTCTGATTTCAGGCGGTATATCCGTTCCATCGGCTCGCCCTAACTCCTCATAAATACCCGCTGGAGAAGTCATGAACATCAAACAGAAGCTGACATGGGTATTTGCCGCCATCGCCTGCCTTCCGGTGATTCTGGTTGCGGTGCTTGTCGTATTGAACTTGCGGAGCGCGGCACAGGCCAATTTCCTGGATAGCAGCGGTCGTGAAATTCGCCAGATCGATAACGGTATGAAGCAGTTCTTTGAAAGCATCCGCCAAAACGTCGAATACCTGGCCAAGGATCCTCGAATCGCCACCGTCAAGGGATTGAAAAACTATACCGCGGCCAATGCTGAGCAAACGCCTGTGACCGAAGCGGATCAGCGACTCCAGGCTATTTTCGATAGATTTGCCGAGACCCATCCGACCACTGCGTCTATTTCCCTGGGGCTCAAAGACGGCGGCTTTGCCGGTTGGCCCGACGACCCGAAAATGGCCAGCTACGACCCCCGAGTACGTCCTTGGTACAAGACCGCCGTGGCGGCCGCGCCAGGCTCAACCGTGCGCACGAGCGCTTACTATTGGGCACCGGATGACATGGTGCTGGTCAGCACGGTTCGCGCTTTCGCCGACCCCAGCGGCAACCCTGTGGGTGTCGTCGGCGTGGACGTCTCGCTCAAGCAACTGACTGAACTGGTTAAAACCATCAAGCTGGGCGACAGCGGGTACCTGATGATGGTCGAAGCCAACGGCAACGTTCTGGTCGATCCGGCGAATGCCAAAAATAGTTTCAAGCCCCTAGCCGATCTGGGCCCCGGCTATACCGAGCTGGCAAAGAGTGGCGATGGCGTGACCCAGGTTGAGATCGATGGCGTGCCCTACATGGTCAATGTGGTCAGTTCTGAAAGCCTGGGCTGGCGCTTCATCGGGCTGATCAAACGCGACGAAGTCATGGCTCAGGCCACCAATCTGACAGGGTTGATCGCACTGATCGCCGCCGTGTTGGCAATCATCTTTGCCATCGTCGGCGCGAGCTTCGCCGGTGTGATCGTTAGACCGATTCGCGGCGTTGCCGATGGCCTGCAGGAAATCGCCGAAGGGGAGGGCGACCTGACCCGCGAACTGGAAGTGCGGGGCAAGGACGAAACCGCCACTTTGGCTGGTTGGTTCAACCAGTTCCTTGGCATGATCGCGCAACTGATGCGGCGCATTGGCAGCGCTTCCTCCGATTTGCAAGAGGTCGCTGCGGACACCAGTCAAGTGGCCAGTAACATGAACAGCGCCGCAGTGCGCCAGCGCGAAGCAGTTGAGTTGGTGAGCACAGCTTTCAACGAGATGGTCGCTACCTCTAACGAAGTGGCCCGCTCTTGCAGTCATGCCGCTTCCAGCGCGGACGTCGGTTATCGGGAGGTGCACGACGGGCAACGGCAGATTGGTGAGGCCACGGGCAGCGTTCTTAAATTGAGTGACGACCTGCAGCAGTCGGCAGTTACCATGCAGATGCTCGACCAGGACAGTAAGAACATCAACACCATCCTCGATACCATTCGCTCGATCGCGGAGCAGACCAATCTGTTGGCGCTTAATGCCGCGATTGAAGCCGCACGCGCTGGTGACCAAGGCCGTGGATTTGCGGTGGTGGCCGACGAAGTACGTGCCTTGGCACGACGTACTGCAGACTCAACCGGCGAGATCGACATCTTGCTCGGCAACTTCGCGCGGCGAACTAAGGAGGTCACCCAGCATATGCAACGGAGCCTGGAGGTTTCGCAAACCAGCGTTGAATGTATCCAGCAGGCGCGCGACAGTTTTGACAAGATCCGCGACTCGGTGGACTCGATTCGCGATCAGAACGCTCAGATCGCCACTGCGGCAGAGGAGCAGCATCAGGTTGCCGAAGATATCAACCGACACATTTCACAAATCCATGCCGATGCCCAGTTGGTTGAAAGGTTTGCGCAGTCGGCGCACACCGGTTCGGCTCGCCTGACGGATATTTCTGGTCAACTGAAAGGGCTGGTGGGGCGCTTCAAGTTCTAGCTTGTGTTGATTTTTGACGCGGCCACGATAAGTCATGTAAGCGGAGATGCTCAGGTGACGATTCTCCGCTGCATGATTGATCAGGGCCTTGAGTGTCGTGTGTTAGTGGCGGTTGATCAGCTCCAGAGTATTTTCTAGTGTACTAAGCGAGTCAGATCAGAAAATCACCATGTGGCAGGATGCTCGTAACGATGTATCCACTTACTTCGAGTTGCTTTAAAGATTAAAACGTCTGGATAGGTTCAAGATAGAGAAGTCGCTCCAAGGTTTGAACAGCGCTCCGCAACGAATATTTAGGGCGTATGAAAATCCGAGGCGGTTCAACCTAAACCTCGATCTAAGCGCCCTGAACGTAAACCAATTAGCTACTCAATCGAACAGCCGTTGCGAATCAGTAGTTCGTCTACCCACCTCCGGTCTGACGTGCCCGCGTTGATCTGCGCCGTCAACTTCACTTCATCGTTATTTCTTTTCAGCGCCAGCGCATGGACTTCCTCGACCTCGTGACGCGCTACGCTGACCACTCCGTCGGCATCACCACATACCAAATCACCTGGGGAAATGACCATTCCGTGAAGGGCGATGGGTACATTGACTTCTCCAGGCCCATCCCTGAATGGCCCTCTATGGGTCACTCCCAAGGCGAAGACTGGAAAACTGCCAGCCAGCAATTCTGCGCTGTCACGGATAGCACCTGAGATCACTAGCCCACCGAGTTTGCGGTGTGTTGCATGGGCGATCATCAGTTCGCCGACCAAAGCGTTGGTCAGGTCTCCACCGGCGTCTACTACCAAGATGTCGCCTGGTTCCGCCACGTCCAATGCCTTGTGTACCACCAGGTTGTCCCCCGGCCGTGTCTTGACGGTCAGGGCCGGGCCGACCATGCGTGGCCCTTTATAAAAAGCCCGAAGATCGGCGCCACCTGCCGTCATACGCGCCATGCAGTCGCTGATATTTGCGACGGGCAGATCTCGGAAAGCTTCCACCCATTGCGGCAAAATTTTTTCGCCACTTGCTTTGATTCTGAAACCGATCATGACTTTCTCCGCCAAGCTGGCTGACATGGGGTGCTCTTCAAAAATCATTACGCGCGTGATAACTCCGCAGAAATTGTTGTAAACGCGGCTCTTCGCTTTCCTTTAGCACCTGTTGTGGCGTACCGAACTGAACGATGCACCCTCCGTCCAAGAACGCGACTTTGTCGGCGGCTTTGCCGGCGAAGCCCATCTCATGTGTGACCACCACCATCGTCATGCCTTCGTTGGCGAGGTCACGCATCACTTGCAGAACTTCACCCACCAGCTCCGGATCTAGTGCCGAGGTGGGCTCGTCAAACAGCATCAAGGCCGGATCCATGGACAAAGCTCGCGCAATGGCAACACGCTGCTGCTGGCCGCCAGACAAAGCCGCTGGATAGTTTTCGGCTTTTTGCGCCAGGCCTACACGTTCAAGCATTCGCAGTGCCTTAGCCTTCGCGTCGATTGCATTCATCTTTTGAACGCGCAGCAACGGTTCGGCAACATTTTCCAATGTGGTCATGTGCGGCCAAAGGTTGAACTGCTGGAACACCATGCCGATGCTGCGGCGCATCTCCCGAAGCTCGCGGGCGGGCATGAGTTTGCGTTTACCACCAGCCTCTTGGTAGCCGATGATTTTGCCACCAATGGTGATTGATCCTTTGTCATAAGTTTCGAGAAAATTGATGCAGCGCAGGAGAGTGCTTTTTCCCGAACCACTTGGGCCGATCAGACAAATGACTTCGGAGCGCTGGACGCCCAGGCTGACGTTCTTCAGCACTTCAAAATCGCCGTAGCTTTTGTGAACATTGGCGATGCTTACCAGAAACTCACTCATGCGCTTCTCTTCATATTCAGGTGCCGATTGATATGGCATTCGGCACGTTGACCCAAGCGGGAAAAAATTTCGATCAGTACCCAGTAGCCTATCGCCAGCGTCAGAATCGACTCGAACGAGGCAAACGTTTCTATCGCCATTTTCTGAACTTCGAAAGTCAGGTCGGCCACAGTGATGATCGACAGCAGCGCAGTTTCCTTGCAGACGTTAATGATCATGTTTATCAAGGAGGGCGCCGCTGCTGTGAGGGCGCCGGGTAGGGTTACCCGGCGTAACTAGCATTCTGACCTTGGCTGTCGCTGGTGGCAGAAAGACTCAAGGACTGGTCGATCACTGCAAAGACATGCCTAGCGAACGGCGGGTGCTCGTTGTCACGTTCACCCAGACCAATCAGCAGGAACTGATCCATCGCCTCGGTTCCCAAGCTGGCGATCGCCACAACATCGAAGTATTTGGCTGGTACACATTCTTGCTTCGCCATTTTGCAAAGCCATTCCTGCCGTTCAAATTTCCAGGCGAGCGGGTAGGGGGCTTCAACTTCGAGGGACGTCCCAGTATGTTTGCGAAGGACAGGCAAAGGTTTATGGATGGTAGCAACCAAATCTACGCAAGCGAACTCGGCCGCCTCTCGCGGGAGCTTATGGCAGCCACCCCAACGTTGATACGCAGACTGGAGTGTCTCTACGACGAAATTCTGATCGACGAGGTACAGGATCTCAGTGGCTACGATTGGGAAATCGTCCATGAATTACTTGAGTCCCGGATCGACGTCCGCATGGTTGGTGACGTGCGCCAAGCGGTGCTCTCCACAAACCCTCGGGGACAGAAAAATAAACAATTTGGGTATGCAGGTGCACTTGAATGGTTCCTTGCACGCGAAAAAGAAGGGCTGCTTAGCATTGACTATGCGACCACGACATACCGCTGCAGAATCGAGATTGCGGCGTTCTCTGATACCATTTTTGATGAGTCATGGGGTTTCCCAGGAACCACGTCTGAGAACCACGTGGTGTCTGAACATGATGGCGTTTACCTGGTGCACTCAAAACATGTCGACCAATACGTCGAGCAATACCGACCTCAGTGCCTCCGCAGCACCATAGCTTCTGGTAAGGAGTTCGCTTGGGACTTCATGAATTTTAAGGTATCAAAAGGCGCCACATTCGAGCGTGTGCTGATCATGCCAACGGCGCCGATCAAGGCTTTCATTCAGAAGCAGATTTTCTTGGAATCAACGCCGGCGGCTGCCTTTTATGTTGCAGCTACGCGAGCCAAGCAAAGCTTAGCGATCATCATCGACAAACCTGGAAACTCCAAGTTGCCAGTGTGGGTACCGTAGTTGAAAATAGGGGGGCTGCTATCGATCGCTGCATTCGTCGAGAGCTCTATGCTTATGAACAGCACAGCGGAGCGCGAGGGCGTGAGAGGGGGGCCTTCAAAGTCAAGACCGACGTATTGCGGGCGACTTGATTCGCGACCTACAAGCTCGGAGAGCAACGCTTAGGGACTACAGTTAGGGCGAATATTAGAAAAGTTAGCGATCGCCTGATTTTTAGTTAGGCATAGGCTAATTTAATTAAACGACTTTACTACTCATCACAATTATTGGAAAAGTCAGGCCTAACCGACTAAAGTTTTGATTGGCTGCGTCGCCGTCAGGTAGGAGTCCACATTATTTTACTAACTATACAAAAAACCATTTCGAGAAAGCTCAAAAAAATTAAATTTGTCGAATTGTGATGATTCAATCGTGCTGCTAGCTCGTGGCACGATCGAGTAAAATTTGATATCGAGCAGTCAGCTACGGCGGCTATTACGCCGCCGAAATATAGAGTCATACTCAGATGACCGTCGAATGGATGCAAAGCTAATGCGCTTTAGACTCATTTCTAGCAACCTAATTTGAGGGTCGTCGTCTTTGCTGGCTTTTTCCGCCAACATACCTGCCACATCATTCATATGTCGCCGAATAGCATCTAGAGAATAGCCAAACATCCCATCATTCGTGGGAAACAGGGGGACTGCCGGGATATTGCCGTTCAGGCTGATGCCATAATAAATGAAATAACGTTCAAGATAATCTGAGAATTCCGGAGAAAGCTCTATCGTGGCAGCTCCTAACTGGCCATTATGAAACATCCAGTTGCCATTTAATCCTTTGAAAAATTGATTTAAATATCGCACCTGCCCAACATGAATAACTGTAAATCGCGCAATTGCCATATAGAGTAAAACTTGTTCTGACCTAAGAACCTGCGTGGGGCTCTTCATAACCTGGGTGAACGCCCAATTCAATTCAGATGGGTTATGGATTTTTGAAGGTCGGTTAAGAGGCGCCTCATTAATAAAATCAGCCGGCACAAGGGCCGCGCAGTTTGGTTTTGCGATTCCTGTTTTAGAAATGTAAAAGGCAAAAAATTCACGGGCAATTTGCGCTGATCGCTGCATATCCCTCCGGCCTTGGATGCCGACCTGAGCATTGTCAATAAACCGATAAAACGGTCGCCATTTATCATTCAGCTCCCAATCCCGGTATGAGGTAATAGGTGTCGACATATATCTGGTATGGGGTGATTCAGAACACCAAGCATTAGGAGGTTGCTTTAAAAAAATTAAGAATTTGCTGAAATTGTCGTGATCCCAGTCCAGTAGACACATGCCGTTCAGGAAAGACCAATTAAGCATTTTTTCACAAACTCTGCTCGTAAGACCATATCGAGATTCGGCCTGACCGGACGACCAACTGTGAGCCGCCGTTTCCAAGAAGCTTGTGCAATACCAAACGCTCGTAAATGGAAGGCAATCGACTCCAAGGGCTTCCAGCCTACGGCGAACGCTATGATTCTCTGGAAACTCTTCCGAGGCGTTAGGGTGCCAACGATCGTAAGGCGGGAAGATAGGAAATGGGCGAAACGGCACAGCCATGAATTTTTCCCCGCGGGCTATAATCCGCAACGGTCTGATGTTCGGTCACGACATTCATGTAGTTATAGCCCATGCTCAGATCAGATGGTGGCTGTAGGCGGAATCTTCTGGGAGGAGTCAGTGATCGTAGTTTTGTGAAACTCAATCTCGGCCAGCTGATTAAGAAGTGGAGTCAAACCTATGATTTCGAACGTTTCGGGGTTTTGTGAAATTTCGTTCGTAGGTAACTGGAAACAGACATCAATCGGCGGCGTTGTAATGGATATGATTTAACATAATATACATTACACGTAACAAGATGTTTCGAGATTAGCCACGTTGCCCGCGAGATTTCATTCTCCTGCAATGCTCCAAACCGGCTTTCCCTCCAACCTGATTAATCATTTGAATCTGCATCGCTCAATCCTCATCCCGCGTCAGCTTTTCAATCAATGCTCGATGCTGTGGAAACGCTGTCGTGAGCTTCTGGCGATTCCCCATCTCCATGTCGGCAAAATCAAATCCTGGCGAAACCGCTTCACTGATCAATCCAAATCCGTTTGTCCCGTCCAGCAATCGTGATGCTTTCCAGATGCCGCCCGGTACGTGCAATTGCAAACGCTGTCCTGCGAGAACATCGTTGCCCATGATGACTGTCTGCAATGAACCGTCCGCATGGATCAGGCTGTATTCGAGTGCGTCGCCCAAGTGGAAATAATGCAGGATGTCAGACTGATTGAAATGAAACTGGCCCACCGGTGATTGCTCGGTCAGCAGATAGTAGATCGACGTCATCAGGTAACGTGGGCCGCCAGCGGTTTCGAGCCAATCGCGATGGTCTGACTGATAGGTTCTACGAAAATAGCCGCCTTCGAGATGAGGCTCGAGATTCAGCGCATTGATCACGTCTTGTGTGCTTGCTTTACGTTGAATCATCGCCCGCCCCCTTGATTTTATGGTGGTTTTTTATAGCTCAACTAAACGACCATTTAGTGTAGTTAAGCGCATATCGAAGACGAATGACGAATTTTTCAGACAAATCTCGATCTTTCGCTGATTCACTCCTCACTCGGGTCATAACTGTTCACATTGGGCACTTGCAGATGCAGGCGCCCAAGCAAGTCAATCAACGTGTCGACCTCAGCCGGGGTCAGTCCGCTGAGCAGACGCGACTCTCGCTCAAGTGCAACTTTGAGCACGCGGTCATGCAGTTCTTTGCCGCTGGCCGTCAATCGCACGGTGTAACGCCGTGCATCCTTGGGATCCAACTGACTAGTGATCCGCCCCGCTGCTTCCAGCGTCTGCAATGAACGACTGACAGCGCTCTTGTCGAGACCGATCGCCTGGCAGATTCGATTGGCGGTGATGTCGGATTCAACGGCGAGCATTGAAAGCATCCGCCATTCAACCACGCCGATTCCGAAGTGTTTGCGGTAGCACTGGGAAGCCCCGGTGGCGAGTTTGTTCGCCAGGAACGTCACCAAGCCAGGTACATAACGCGACAGGTTCAGTTGTGTATCGGTAGGCATCGAGAAAACACCGTAGATCGAAGATCTTGCAATATGGTTGACACCGCAACTAAATTATCTGAGGATTCACTCAGCCTGTCATTGCGGACGATGCGCCGCATGATACGCCGTAGCACAACCTCAAAAAAATAATTAACAGGTCTTGCTTATGAACTCTCGCCAGCCGTGCCCTTCCTTGGCGCCCATGATTACCCACCCTTTCTACTTCTTCTTGCCCGGCTGATTCGTCACCCGCAAACCCCCTTTCGTTTTTCAGCAGCCACTTAAATGTGGAGGGAGAAGTCATGCTTCAAGTCAACGTCACCCGCAAAGTCGTCGAGGCTGAGGGTATTTGCAGTTTTGAGCTGTGCGCAGCAGACGGTCGGCCATTACCACCGTTCAACGCAGGTGCTCATATCGACATCCACATTGCCGGCGGCCTCACCCGGCAATACTCGCTATGCAATGACTCAAAAGAACGTCATCGCTACGTGATCAGTGTGCTGAAGGATCCCGCCTCCCGCGGTGGTTCCAACGCGATGCACGACAGCATCAGTCAGGGACAGACACTCAGCATCAGCGAACCGCGCAACCTCTTCCCACTCGCCGATTCAGCGAAGCGTCACTTGCTGTTCGGCGGCGGCATTGGCATCACACCGATGCTGGCGATGGCCCATGAACTTCATCATCAAGGCGCGGATTTCGAGCTGCATTACAGCTTTCGATCCAGCGAGCGTGCCGCGTTTATCCAATACCTGCGACAAGCGCCGTTCGCCAGCCACGTGCATTTGCATGACGACAGCGGATCACCCGAACAGAAACTCGATGCAACCGCCCTCCTCGCCGCGCCAGGTACCACGACTCACCTTTACGTGTGCGGCCCCGCCGGTTTCATGAATTTCATCCTCGACACCGCGCAGACCGCTGGCTGGCCCGAAGATCGCGTGCACAGAGAGTTCTTCGCCGCCGCACCTGTCGATGCAAGCGCTGATTCGCCTTTCGAAGTTCAGCTAGCTAGCAGCGGGCAGATTTTTTACATCCCGGCCGATCGCACTGTATTCGAAGTCCTGGATGAGGCCGGGATTGCCATCGAATCATCGTGCGAGCAAGGCGTCTGCGGCACCTGTGTCACGGGCTTGCTCGAAGGCATTGCCGATCATCGTGATCAGTTCATGACGGCTGCAGAACACGCTGCCAATGACCGTTTCACCCCATGCTGCTCACGTGCCAAATCGCCCCGCCTGGTATTGGATCTTTGACCTGAACCGAGCACCGACCGCTCGCCGGAGAACATCATGACTACCGCTGCCCAACCCCTTGCACACGAAATCGCCCCGGCCACCGTGCCTAGTTTCCCGCTCGATCAATGGTACGTCGCAGCCTTGAGCCGAGAACTCACAAACCAACCCCTTGGCCGCACGTTGCTGAATAAACCAGTGGTGCTTTTTCGCACGGCGGATAACCAAGTCGCCGCGCTGGAGGACCGCTGCTGCCATCGTGCATTGCCCTTGTCTGGCGGCACAGTGGAGGAACGCGGTTTACGCTGCGGTTACCACGGCCTGCTATTTAATGAAGGCGGTAAATGTATCGAAATACCCGGACAGGACAAGATCCCGAGCAAAGCCAAAGTCCCTTCCTACCCCGTCCAGGAACAGGACCAGATCATCTGGATCTGGTTCGGCAGCGCTGAGCATCCGCAGCCGACATTCGCGCCGCCGGTCTACGACGTGCACAGCAGCGGTAAATACCTGTTCGACGGTGATGTCTATCACTACGACGCGCCTTATCAACTCATCCACGACAACCTCATGGATCTTAGTCACCTGGGCTATGTCCATCTGCACACCATTGGCGGCAACGCCAGCATCCACATGAACGCGAAGATGAACGTCGATGGTGATGACTCAATGGTTCGCGTGGTTCGCCACATGCCCGACTCCGTTCCGCCGCCGACCTACACCGCGGCCTACCCGTTCAAAGGCAACATCGACCGCTGGCAGGAGATCGAATTTCACTTCAATCACCTGCGCATCTGGACCGGCGCGATAGATGCGGGCACGGACGATCTGCACAACCTGGATCGGGGCGGTTTTCATATGCGCGGCTTTCACGGCGTAACGCCGGAAACAGACACCACAAGCCATTACTTCTGGACCATGGCCACCAACCCTGAACATGATCCCGAGGCCGTCACAGCCAAAGTTCTGCATCAGACGCGATTGACGTTCGACGAAGACAAAGTGGTGATCGAAGCGCAGTACCAGAACATGTGCCGGTTCGGTACGCGCCCGATGATTGATATTCACGTCGACGTCGGGGCCAATCGTGCCCGCAGAATCATCGAGCGACTGCGCAATCCAACGGGTTGATTGCTTCAGAACAGTGGCGGCGGCAAACGCCGTCCACTGTGTTCAAAGCCTGCCGTTCTCTTACTGTCGTTGAAAGAATGCCTCAAACAGCCCGATCACTCTTCGAAAATAGCCACTGCGCGCACAAAACCTGCCGACGCATGCCGGATCTTGTAGGGAAAGCACGACACCGTGAAACCACTCGTAGGCAGGGACTCAAGGTTGGCCAGTTTTTCCATTTGCCCGTAGCCGATATCGCGCCCGGCCTTATGCCCTTCCCAGATGATCGAGGCATCGCCGCTGGAGGCAAAACGTTCACGGGTGTACTTGAACGGCGCGTCCCAGCTCCAGGCATCGGTGCCGACCACGCGTACGCCGCGTTCCAGCAGATACATCGTCGCTTCGCGTCCCATACCAATGCCGGCGTCGAGATACCCGGGCTGACCGAACAGTGCACCGGCGCGTGTGTTGATCAGCACGATATCCAGCGGTTGCAGCGTGTGCTCGATACGCGCCAACTCCGCTTCGACCTCTTCTGCCGTGACCACGTGACCGTCGGGCAGATGGCGAAAATCCAGTTTGACCCCCGGCTGCAAACACCAGTCCAGCGGCAACTCATCAATGCCAAATGCCGGCTCGCCGCCATCGGTGGTCGAGGCGTAATGCCACGGCGCATCCATGTGGGTGCCGCTGTGAGTGGTGATCTGTAAGCGCTCGGCGGCCCACGATTCATGGCCGGGCATCTGCTCAAGCTGCAAACCCGGAAACATCGCCGCCATCTCCGGCCAGCCTTGCTGGTGGTCCATGTAATCGATTTTCGGCAACAGCGGTGGCGGGTCTGTGTAGGGGTTGTTATCGAGGGTCACCGAAAGGTCGACCAAACGACGTTTACGCGGGATGGGCTGTGACATGAGGCGTGTCTCCGTTCAACGGCAGAGGCCGATATGGGGCTGGGTTGAGGGCGTTGCGAATAAGTGTGGCGACGTTGCCGTCATGGCAGAAACCGGCAGCGCGGGCCTGCGGGGTTTTCAAGGGCGGCATGCGCCCGAACAGGGTTTCGAGCTCAAGGTCAGCGGCGAAACTGATCAGCGCACGGCGTTGCTCGCCGTAAGTTGCCGCCAGTGCATCACTGACCTGGGCGATGGACAAGTGCAGCACCGGCAGTTGCCAGACCCGCTGTTGCGCGGTGGCGTCATCCAGTTCGGCGGCGTGGATCAGGTTGTTCACGCAACAGCGCGCCGACATCCACCACGCTGTTGCTTGCGGTGATACCGGGCAGCAATACTCAGCGCCCTCGGCAAAGGCACGCATCAAGTCGCTCATGAAAGCCGAGCGCAAGCCGTTGGGTTCGCGCGGGCGAGCGACAATGCCCGGCAGGCGCACCGCGCGGCTGTCGACTTCACCGCGCCGACCCAGATCGATCAGCGCGCGCTCGACCATCATCTTGTGTGTGCCGTACGACAATTGTGGGTGCAGTTCAGCCTGTTCGTTCATCTTCGCCGGCAGATCAGCGCCATACACCGCAACGCTGCTGGCATACACCAGCACCGGAGGTCGCGCCTTGTTGCGCAGTTGATCGAGCAGTTCGAGGCTGGCCAGCAGGTTGACCTGATAACCCGATTCGTAATGCGCCTCCGCTGCTCCCCCGGGGACGCTGACCAGGTGAAACACCACATCGATGCCGTCGGCCAAGACCCGACGCATCAACGCCGCATCCGTCACGCTGCCGCTGTGCCGACGCAGGCGCGGGTCGTCTGGCAGGCCTTGGACATCGGTGTCCAGCACCAGCAACGAACGAATGACTTGCCCGCGCAAACTGCCGCGTGCGAGCAGACAACGCAGCAGTTCGCGGCCGACAAAGCCATTGGCTCCGGTAATCAGTACACGCATGGGTGTTCCTCAGCCGTTGGCCTTGACGACGCGTTGATCGATCGCACCAAACAGTGACTGACCATCGCTGCCGGTGACGTCCATGCGCACGCGATCACCGAAACGCATAAAGCCTGTCACCGGCGCGCCTTGCTCGATCATCTCGATGGCCCGGCGTTCGGCGATGCACGCCGAGCCGACGTTGCGCTCGGCGTTCGACACCGTGCCGGAACCGACCAGCGTGCCGGCGCGCAAGCGTCGGGTTAAGGCTGCGTGGGCGATCAACTCGCCAAAATGAAAGTTCATTTGCGCGCCGTGCGGCTGGCCAAACCACTCGCCGTTCCACTGCACTTGAAGGGGCAAATTGACGCGACCGTCTCGCCAGGCTTCGCCGAGTTCATCCGGGGTAATCGCCAGCGGGGCAAAACTGGAGGACGGCTTGGCTTGCAGAAATCCAAAACCGGTGCGCATTTCACGCGGTGCCAGCGCACGCAGGCTGACATCGTTGATCTGCAGGATCAGCTTGATGTGCTGCAACGCGTTTTCCGCCGAACAGCCCATCGGCACATCATCGACCAGCACGACAAACTCGCCTTCGAAATCGATGCCCTGGCTTTCGCTCGGCAGTTCGATGTCATCGTGTGCGCCGAGGAAGTCATCACCGGCGCCCTGGTACATCAACGGCGTGCGGTCAGCGCCTTCGATCGGATCTAGGTTGAACGCTTTCTGCATCAGTGCGCCGTGACTGAGAAACGCCGAACCGTCGCACCATTGATAAGCACGCGGCAACGGCGCCATCGCCTGCGCCGGGTCGAAGGCAAAGGCCTCGCGGCAATCGTGGTTTTCAAGCTCACGCGCCAGGGCTTGCAAACGCGGCTCGGCTTCAGCCCAGTTTTCGATGGCTTGCTGCAAGGTCGGCGCTACCGAACGGGCGTCCAGCGCCCGGGCCATGTCGCGCGAAACCACCACCAATTGGCCGTCACGGCTGCCGTTTTTCGAGGTTGCGAGCTTCATGAATTTTCTCCGGGGCAGTCTTGCAATTCAGCGGCGAAACGCCCGTCCAGCAGAATAAACACCATGCGCGCCATGGCCTCGGTACGGTTGCTCCACGCGTGATTCGTGCCGCGCTGAACCACCACATCGCCGCGATTGAGGTGGACTTCTGTATCGTCGAGCACCAGCCAGACTTCGCCTTCGGTGACGATGCCGTAATCGAGGGTTTCGGTGCGGTGCATCAGTTTGTGCCGCGAGTTCGCTTGGCCGGTGCCGGCATGCGCCTGGCCAATCTCGGCGAATGCGGCCGCTGCATCGGCAGCGCTGACCTGGTTTTGCACGCTGTCTGGCGGAATGTCGACGACACGAATCACACTGCCCTGCGGGTCGGGGCTCAGCTGTAAAGGTTTGCTGGTTGGATCATCGGCATTGTCGAGCAGTGCCGGACTGCCGCTGCTGTTCCATATTTCATGAAACACCGTGCCTGGCACCGCTCGCAGTGCGAAGACGTTGGCCGTTGCTCCGAGACTGGCGACGACGGCGCGGCCCTGGGCATCATGCCCGGTGACCACGCGTTTGAAAGGGGGAAGCGCTTGCATGGAATATCCTCGTTCAATGGCCGTTGCCGATGGAGTCGTGACCGCCGACATGGGGGCGGGTCAACAGTCCACCGAGCCTCGGCACGGAAAGACAAAACAGCGCCACGACCAGTTGCAACCAACCGATCATGGCTAATGCTTGAGGCAACGCCGTGGAAGTCCCGGAAGTGAAGGCGAGTACCACCAGGGGGCTGATGAACTCGCCGGCAAAAATCGCGGCGGTGAAGCACCCCGCCGCTCGCCCACGCTGAGCAAAGCCGACTTGCGCCATGATCCAGGTGATCAACGTCGGCAACATCAGGCCGATGCCCAGACCGTTGACCAAGACCGCGACCACCACGTGCGCGTGGCTGCCGGCAGCGGCCATCAACAGCCCGCCAATGCCGGCCAGGCCATAGGCAATCAGCAACACATGCTGGCTACGCAAACCGCTCAACAGGCGAAAACTCAAGGCCCCGACGAGCACGCCAAGTTGATTGGCGCCCATGGTCATGCCGATCTGCTGCGGCGCATCCACGTGCAACAAGTTGAGCAAGTAACCGGCCTGCACCGGCACGATGAACAGGCTCAGGCCCGCGAGCAGAGACAATGCATACATGGGCGTGAGTGCCCGCCATGGAAATGTGCGCGGGACTGGCACCGGCAGCGTTGTCGCCGGTTGCACGCGGGGTTGTGGCTCCCAGAGTTTCCACGCCATCAGCGGCAGGAAGATCAGCCCGACTGCGTACAGCGCAAACGGCGTGCGCCAGTCGTCCTGTCCGAGGAAACCACCCAAGGCGATAAACACCGCAGCGGACAGCGACGTCGCGACCATTTGCAAGGCGAACAAGCGCTCGCGTCGGGCGCCACTGTAGTAGTCGCCCATCAGCGTGGTGCAGCAGGTCATGATCCCCGCCTCCGCCAGACCGATCCCGGCGCGGCTGGCGACAATCGCCGCCAGCGAATCCAGCCACAGCGGCAGCACACCGCAAAGCACGTACAACGCCATGCTCGCCAACAACAGCGGTTTGCGCCCGAGCCGATCGGCGATGACCCCGGCAAACGGCGCCAGTAGCGCAATCATCAATGCCGGCAGGGTCAGCACGATCGGCACCAGCACAGTGCTGCCTGCGACCTCGGCAAAATGTGCCTGCATGCGCGGCAATACCGGTGCGAGCAATACCGCGCCAAGCACTGGCAGACAGCTGCCGAGCAGCAACAGCAACGATTGCGTCAAACCGGCGCGACGGCCGCTGTTTTCCAATGAAGACTCAACGGCCATGACAGGTCTCCCGATGACGCGATTGAACAACATCTACCGCCACGGCTCGCGACGGCAGGGCCAGATTGATGGCCTCCTCCGGCGTTTCTGCGTCGGTGTTCGTGCGCCGTGCAGGCAGCAGAAAGTACGCCAGCGCTGGCAACAGCAGCAGCGCGCCGACCATGTTCCAGACGAACATGAACGCCAGCAGCACGCCCATGTCAGCCTGGAATTTGATCGGCGAGAAGATCCACGTGGCCACGCCAATGGCGAGCGTGATGCCGGTGAGCATCACCACTTTGCCGGTGGACACCAGTGCGCGGTAATAGGCTTCTGACAGACTCGCGCCCTGGCGCAGATGACCGAGCAGGATGCTCATCACGTACAACGCATAGTCGACGCCAATGCCGACACCCAACGCGATCACCGGCAACGTCGCGACCTTCACGCCGATGTTCAGCCAGACCATCAACGCTTCGCAGAGGATCGAGGTGACCATCAGTGGAATCACCGCGCACAGCGTGGCGCGCCACGAGCGAAAGGTGATCAGGCACAGGACGATCACCGCCCCGTAGACCCAGAACAGCATCTCGCGATTGGCCTGCTTGACCACGATATTGGTCGCCGCTTCGATGCCGGCATTGCCCGCTGCCAGCAGAAACTGCACATCATCGTTGTTATTGGCGGCGGCGAATTGCTCGACGTGCTCGACCAGCCGCGTCAGCGTTTCAGCCTTGTGGTCGGTGAGGTAGGCGTACAGCGTGAGCAGGCTGCAATCCTCGTTGTACAAGCCGCGTGGCGCACTGGCGGTGATCATGTTGAGCATCGCCTGATTGTTCTGCAGCTCGTACCACTTGGCGCTGCCTTCGCTGAGGCCAACCAGCATGCGCCGGTTGAGCAAGGCCAGCGAGTTGGTCGAATCCACCCCCGGCAGCGCACGCAGCTGCCAGTCCAGCGCATCGACCTTGGCGAGGATGTCGTAACGCGCACATTGCCCGGCCGGGGTCTTCACCATCACTGCGAACAAATCACTGCTGGCGCCGTAATGCCGGGTCAGAAACGCATCGTCCTGGTTGTAGCGTGAGTCAGCACGCAGCTCCGGTGCGCCGGCATCCAGATCACCGATCTTCAATTGCAGACTGACCACAAAACCCAATGCCGCCAACGCCAGGCTGATGGCAATGCACAGGCTGGCCCAGCGACGTCGGGTAAACAGATCGAGAAAACGCCAGAAGCCATGACGCCGCGCGCCGGCCTGATCGTTCTGCTCGCTCTTCAGGCTAAGTTGCGCCGCACGCGGCGTTACGCCGACATAGGACAGCAACACCGGCAGCAAAATCAGGTTGGTGAAAATCAGCACCGCCACACCGATACTGGCGATCACGGCCAGATCCTGAATCACCTGGATCTTGATCAACATCAGCACGGCAAAACCCACTGCGTCGCAGAGCAATGCCGTCAGTCCGGCCAGAAACAGCCGTCGAAAAGTGAAGCGTGCGGCAACGACCCGGTGCATGCCGCGACCGATGTCCTGCATGATGCCGTTCATTTTCTGCGCGCCATGGCTCATGCCGATGGCAAACACCAGAAACGGCACCAGCACCGAATACGGGTCCAACTGATAGTCGAGCAACGGCAACAGGCCCAGTTGCCAGACCACCGCCACCAGCGAACAGAACACCACCAGCACCGTGCTGCGCAGGCAGCGCGTGTACCAGAACAGCACGGCGGTGGTGATCAGAATCGCTACGGCGAAGAACAGCAGGATCTGCTTGAGCCCGGCAATCAGGTCGCCGACCTTTTTCGCGAAACCGGTGATGTGAATGTCGATCCTGTCGTTCTGGTACTCGCTGCGCAACGCTTCCAGTTGCTCCGACAGCACCGAGTAATTCAGCGCCTGGCCGTCGGCAGTCGTTGCCAGCAACGGCACGTAAATGATGCTCGAGGTTTGATCGAACGCTACCAGTTGGCCAAGCTCGTTGGAGCGCTGCACGTTGCGGCGCAAGGCCTCGAGACTGGCCGGTGTGCCGGCGTAATCGTCCGGAATCACCGGGCCGCCATCCAGTCCGTCTTCAGTCACCGCGACCCAACGCGTTGCCGGCGTCCACAGCGACTTCATGTAGGCACGGTCGACGCCGGGCAGCAGGTAAAGCTTGTCGCTCAGCGCCTGCAAGGTTTTCAGATAATCAGCGTCGTAGATATCGCCCTGGCGATTGGCGACGACGATGCGCAAGGAGTTGCCCAGACCGCTGAGCTGCTGTTGATGTTGCAGATAATTGGCGATGTAAGGTTGTTGCGTGGGAATCATCTTTTCGAAACTGGCGTTCAGCTCGACGCGCGTGGCCTGATAGCCCAAGAAGAGCGTGGTCACCAGGCACACCAGCAACACCCACAACCGATGATTGAACAAAGTGCGTTCCACGACCGAGCCGGAGCGCGGGTCGAAACTCGCCAGGCTGGCCGTGGCGTTGTCGAATGGTTTCATAACCTCACTCCGAAGCTGTAGCAGTGGGCGACGCCAAGCGCGTCACCCCGGTGAAACCGGCCAGCACCAGGCTGCCATCAGCGGCCTCGACGACGCTGGCAATCGGTTTGCCCAGCGGTTTGCCGAAAGGCTCTAGGGTGGGTGCATCATCCGAGGTGCGAAACATTGCGCCCGCCTGATTGACCAACAACAACTGTCCGTCAGCGCTGCGGATCGCATCACTGAAGGACACCGGCATCGGTACGGGCGCGGGCACGAAGCTGTTGCCGCCGTCGGTGGAAATGAACGCGTTGCCTTTCAATCCTGCCGCCAGCAGCGCGCCGTCATCGCGCAGTTGCAGGGCGAAGAAACTGCCGCTGTAAGGGCTGTCGAGCGCGACGAAGGATTGTCCGCCGTCCTCGGAACGGGCCACGTAGCCTTGCTCGCCAGCGATGAACCAACGCTCGCCTTGTTGCGCGATGGCATACAGGTGCGCGCCCATCGGATTGTCGATCTGGCCCATCAGCGAGTGCCAGCTCACGCCGCCATCCTCGGTAGCAAACGCGAGGCCGTAGGCGCCGACGATCAGGCCGTGACGCGCATCGGTGAACTTGAGGCTGAGAAACGGTTTGTCCGCGCCTTCGCTGACCAACCGTTCGGCGGTTTGCACGCGCGCCGCCGCTGCGTCGGGGTCAGTGGCTGTCGGCAATTGCTCGCGTGCGGCGTGCAATTCCAGTTGCGCAGCGCGGTTGCCGTCCAGCTGCAAAGCCCAGTTTTCACCGCCGTCATGGGAGACCAGCACCGCACCGGCATGGCCGACCGCCCAGCCGGTGTTGGCATCGACAAATTGCACCGCCGTTAGGCTGACGGATACCGGCACCTGCGCCTGCCGCCAATTGATGCCGTTGTCATCGGAGAGCAAGACGATGCCGCGTTCGCCGACCGCCACCAACCGCGCACCTACCCGCGCCAGATCAAGCAAGACGGCTTGCCGGGCCTGCGGCGCGCGCATCGCCGGGGTGTGCAATACATCACCGACAACAGCAGCCTGAGCCTGGCTCACGGGTAATACGCAAGGCAGCGCCAGTAACGCTAACAACCGCCCGAGCACCTGACAGATTCTGTTCATACCGACCTCGAAACCAGCTGTGAAACCCGATCGCCACACCGTGTCGCGATCCGGCCCGATTCAACGAACCCCGGCACCCGCCATCGCCGCCGGCGAGAATTCCGACGCCTTGTAGCGATCGACCACGCCGTATTGCTCAGGCAGACCGGTGTAGACGTTCTGGATAAACCAGGCGCCGGAGGTCAGGTCGTAGAACCCCGACGACAGCTGTGCCTGCGCTGGCAGATCCGGCAGCACGGCCGGGAGCGACCACAAAGTTTTGGCGAGTTGGCCGTTGGCGTCCCAGCGATCGCCGAGCATGGCCTGCCAAGTATCTTCGTCGAGGTAGTAACGGCCCTTCGGCAATTGGTGACGCTTGCCCGGCGCGAGTTCGGCGTCCACCACCCATACGCGATGCAGCTCCCAGCGCACGTAATCAGGGTTCATGTGGTGAGCCAGAAACAGGTCTTCTGGTTTGCCGGCGGTCAGGACTTTGTTGGTGTTGTAAGGGATATACATTTCCTGCTTGCCGACCAGTTTCCAGTCGAAGCGATCAATGCGTCCCTGAAACACGCTCAACTCATCGAACGACATCACCCCGGCGGTGGCCGGCGTCGGTGTGTCGCAGCAGGCATTCGGCAACTTGCGCACGCGGCGCTGGCCGGTCAGATAGACGTGAGCCTGGGACTTGTCGCCGTTGATATTGGTGCGGCCCATGATTTGCTCACCGGCACGCAACGGTGGGCCGACGTTAAGCAGGCGGAACAGCCAGTAATCACCGGCGAAGCTTTCCGGTGTGCCGTCCTGGTAGTAATACGGCATGTCCTGAATCGCCTGGCCGTCGGTGGTCATCACCTGTTTGCCGTCTGCAGTCATCAGGTAATGGCGAAAGTGCATGGCCAGTGACGTGCCGCGCCAGTTGAGGATGTGGTTCCACATGGCTTCCGCGCCGTTATGCGGAATCGGGAATGGAATACCGCCAAACGCACCTTCGGGCACAGGTCCAGCGCTGCTCTCGACCAGCTTGGCGCGGGTCGCGTTTTTCAGGGTGTTGTCATACACCCATTGCGGCGCAGCGGCCGAGCGACGGGTCGGATAGACGTCAATGCGATAGGTGTCAGGAAAACGCTTGAACATCTCCTTGGTGCCATCGCTGAGCTTGCCGGCGTATTGCGCCAGGTTCTTCGAGGTGATGCTGAACAGCGGCTTGTCGGCCGCAAACGGATCGCTGCGTTTGCCGCCCTCCTTGAAGGCCGGATCGACCTTGGTGTAGCCGCCATCCCAGGCTGGAATCGAGCCGTCGGCATTGCCGGCGCGCTCGGCACCGAAAGGCGTCAGCGACTTGTTCAATTTCGCCGCTTCGTCAGCCGTGGCTGCCGCGGCACCCTGACTCAATACCGCCAGGCTTGCGAGCAACGCGAAGCTCAAGGCTTTGAGTGTGAACGCGGCATTTTTGTTGTTATAGGTCATGCGCAAGTCCTCTTAAAACGTGGTCTTGACGGAGAAAGCCAGGTAATCCCGATCTTTCAGCGATTGCTGGAAATTGAATTGGCTGGCCGCGTTGAGGTTGGTGTTCTCGGGGCCGTAGTAATGCGTGTACGTCAGGCCGGCGGTCACACGGTCGAGGTAGGTCGCGGTAATACCGATATTCATGTCACCGCCGTTATCCGCGCCGAACGAACTGACAACCGCCGATTTGCCCAGCGGGAAATAGCTCAGGCCAACGGGAATGCTGATATCCACGCCGGGGAAAAACTGCCGATAAGTCGGGGTGTAAACCATCTTGAAGCCGAGACCGTCATCGGTGGCGTTAGGGTCTAGTGCGGCACGGTTTTTCGTGACGCTGAGCAGACGGTTCCAGGCGACCTCACCGACGAATCCGGACTCCTTGGCGATGAAGTTCGGCCCGAACGATGCGATCACGTTGAGGTTGATGTGCGCGGTGCGCCCGACGGCATAAAGCGCATCGTCATCGTTGTCGGCAGCAACCCCCGGTAGCACCGTGACGCCGTTGGACACCAGCGGCATGTTCCAGCGCATCGAGGCTTCACCGGCAAAGCTGTAGGCATCGACTGTGGTGGAGAAACTGGCGCCCAGCGCGCGGATGTCTTCCGGGTAAACCCAGTAGTAATCGCCGATTTGGCCCGTGCTGAAGTTCGGTGCGCCAGTGGAAGGTCTTAGGTACAGCTTGGGAGTCTTGTCGTGGTACTGAATGGCATAGAGACCGTACTCCACGGTCTCGGCGCTGTATTTCAGTTGCAGGCCACCCTGCCCCGAATCTCTGGCATCTTTGTCTTTGCCATGGAAAAACGCCGCCGGACTGCTGGCGTTGCCACCCAGAAACGCCGGAAATGGCGCGCCGACAATCAGCCGTTCATTGCCTTCACCGATGGTGTCGCTGGTAGAGAAGTAACTGCCTGCGCCGGGCAAGCGTGTTTCTTCCCATTCCAGTTGGTAGAACGCCCCGAGCGATACGTCGTCAGTCAGTTGGAAGGTGCCAGACAGTTGATTGACCGGACGGGTGATTTCCTTGAACTGCGTATTCGGCACCGACTGGGCCTTGACCACGTCAACCGGGGCCATGCCACCGGCAATACCGTTGGCGCCGAAGAACAGGCTCTCGCCCCAGATCAGGCCATGACGGCCGGCGCGCACCGATGTTGCGCGGTCGGCCAGTTCACCGTTCCAGTAGACGAACGCGTCGAGGATTTCGCCGTCACCACCGTGCAAATGACGGGTGTCATCAGTGAACTCGTCGTAGCCGACCGACCGTGCGTTGGCGCGGGACGGATCGTTATTGTCGTTGTTGCCCTGGTACTCGCTGTCGTACCACGCTGCACCGCTCAAACGTGCGCCGAAATCCTGAAAGGACAGATCCAGCTCCGAGAGGATATCGGTGCGATTGGAGATCAGGCCTTTTTTGAACGCACGATCGCCATCGTCCTGATTGAGCGCCACCTGCCCATCGGTCAACTTGCTGCTCGGATTCTGCGTGCGCCAGGCAGCGCTGTACTTGATCGTGTTGTCCCAGCGCAGCTTGAAATCCGGGTTGCCGGTATCGATGTCGAAAGCGTGAGCGGCCTGGCTGCACAGCACCAGCAGCGCAGCAACGCTCAAACCAAAGGGTGCAGACGAGCAGACCGGGCGACGCGCGAGCGCCGCAGTCGTAGAACTAACCATCGCGTTAACCTCTTGTTTTTATAGTGGTAACTGCTGTGGATGAGTCGCAGGTGGGGCTTAAATTGGCTCGGCTGTACGCGCGAGCATTTGTTTGACCAGGCCAATGCGATCGAAGGCGCGGTCGTGCTGCATCTCCTTGTCGCCGGCCAGCACCGAGCTTTCGCTGATGTATTTGCAACGCTCGAAGCGCCGCGCCATAAAGCGCTGCAACTGCTGCTCGACGCTGGTGGCGGCGGACTGCTCGCGAGTGAGTTCTTCGCTGAGCACAATCGCGTCTTCGATGGCCATGCCGGCGCCTTGACCGAGGTGCGGCGTGGTGGCGTGGGCCGCATCGCCAATCAGCAGGACGCGGCCGCGATGCCATGGCTCATCAACGAACACCACTTCCATCGGCTTGTAGACGACCTGGCTGTTGTCGGTGATTTGCTCGCGCAGTTCGCCGATCAGACCGGTAAAACCTTGCAGGCGCTGGCGCATCTGCGCAGCCAGATCGGCAGGATCCATCCACGGATTGGACGGCTCGTGGGATGTCAGAAACAGGTACATCAAGTCGCCGGCCAGCGGCACCAGCCCGGCGTTGCCGTCAGCGCTTTGATAGTTGGCCAGATGATCGATTTGTGGCGCGCGGGGAAAGTTGTAGCGCCACACCGACTGACCTGTGAAACGCGGGGTGTAGGCATCGCCAAAGACCAAGCTGCGCACTTTCGAGAACAGTCCGTCGGCACCGACCACCAGGTCGTAGTGGCCGCGATTGCCGTCGGTAAACAACACGTCGACCTCTGTGCCGTTGTCATCCAGCGCTTCCACACTCAGGCCCAAACGCACGTTGGCGCCGAGTTGCAAGGCGGTTTCGCTGAGGACTTTATGCAGCGCCAGGCGAGAAATGCCGACGTTGGCGGGATACTGCGGGCCGGCCAGTCGCTGACCCGGAATGCGCGCCAGTTGCTGTCCGCCGGGGCCGTAGATGGCGACGTCTTCGAAGGCATAAGCGGCATCGAGATAGCCGTCGAGAACGCCCAGCTTGGCCATTTCGCGGACGACGTTGCTCTGCTGAATAATCCCGACACCATAGACTGTCCATTCGGACTTGAGCTCGATCAGATCGACCTCGATACCTTTACGCCGCAAGGCGATGGCCGCACACAAGCCGCCGATACCACCGCCCACGATCAGAACGTTGTTCACTGCACTCATGGTGTTCTCTCTTTTTATTCTTGTGATCGATGCTGCGTCGGGCACGGCATCGTTGGATGAAGCTTCCCGGCAAAGCAGGGATTTGACTAATCGCGAGTAGGGATGCGATGTATCGCCGTACGCGATACCTCGATCTATCCCGGCAGCGGCAACCCCTCAGGCATTTTCACCAGCAGCCAGCCGTCCTTCTCGTAGGTCGGCAGCGCCTCCAGCGTCTGGCCCAGGCACGGGCCGTAGATGCACTCGCCCGTCGCCGGCAGAAATTGCGCACCGTGGGCGTAGCAGACGATCAGCTGGCTATCGGCGGACAGGAAACGGTCCTTGCGATACTCCAGGCGCACGTCCAGATGCGGACAACGGTTGCGATAGACCCGCACCTGATTGTCATGACGCAGGGCAAACACGCTGTCGCGGCCCTGCGCCAACGGATCGAATCCGCGCGCCCGGCCCTCCTCCAGTTCGTCCAGTCGACACAGTGGCTGCGCAATAGCGCTCATGATCTGCGCCGGCCTCAACCGAGTTTCGGCGGCGGGCCACCGGGGGCCCATTTTTCTTTGGCGCTGAACAGGAACAGCTGCGAGTTATCCGCCGACAGCGGTGCGCGACGGGCCTCCCAGGCGTCATCGTGCTTGTCCATGTCGGCGTCATATTCGATGTGGCAGCCCAGCGGACTGTTGAAGTACCAGAACCAGTTGGAGCCAAACAGGTGACGGCCCGGCCCCCAGAAACTGGTCCAGCCTTTTTGCTCGAAACGCGTCCCGGCCAGCAGCACTTCGGTGCCACTGCCCATGTGGAAGGTGAAGTGTTCGCAGCCCTTCATGTGCGGCGGGGTCTGGATCATGAACAGGCAATGGTGATCATCGGAGCCTGCCGGGCGCATGAACGGCCCGGCGCCAATGAAAGTGTCGGTGGTGCGAAAACCCAGACGCTCGGCGTAAAAGGCTTCAGCCTTTGCCGCATCAGGGACGAAATACACCACGTGGGACAAAGTGCGCGGAGCAGCGCCCATATCGAGGGTAATGCCCGGCTGGTTAAGTGGCCGCTTTGGCGCATGACCGGCGGCATTGGTCAGGTCATCCGGTGCGCTGTAAGGCCTGCGTACGCTGACCTGAAAAGCGATCGCGAAACCCATGTCGTCAACGCTGTGCAGCACGTCGTGCTGATCACGACGGACGATGCGATCTCGGGCCAGCTCATCTTCGATGGCATCCAGATCGCTGATCGCGCCGACCCCGTAGACCGTCTCGCGAATGGACGGCGCCGGGCCGATTGCCGCCGGCAAATCAGGATCGTCGGCTCGACGGATAATCACGGCGGTGCCGTCCAGCGCTTCGAAACGCCCGCCTTCGCTGTCAACGCCGACCGGCGCAAGGCCGTAGTCGCGCAGGCAATCGGTGCAGGCTTGAATGTCATCGACGCCAAAAATCAGGGCATCAAGGCCAATGATGTTCATGGCTTACCACTCCATTGAAATTATGATCCGGTGACGGTCGCCATGGACGCCTTACAGCGTGCCAGGCCTGACTGGAAACCGGTGGTGGTGTCGGCAGCAGGGCCGACTGCGGCGAAGATTGGCGTACGGGCTGAGCGCTGACTAATCGCGAGTCGGGATGCGACCTATCGGCAAACGCGATACCTGCGACGAAGGTTGACGCGCCAATGGATTCGTCCGAATGTATTGCGAAAATAAATACAAGAACGGACCTGCCCATGCGTTTCAACCATCTGGATCTGAACCTGCTGGTCGCGCTCGATGTGTTGCTCGAAGAGCAGAACATCACCCGCGCTGCCGAACGCCTGCACATGACCCAATCCGCCACCAGCGGCGTGCTTGCGCGGTTGCGTACCTACTTTGAGGATGAGCTGCTGGTTCAGGTGGGGCGCAAGATGCAGCCCACGCCCTATGCCACGGAGCTGGCCAAACCGGTGCGTGAAGTCCTGCTGACGATCCAGTCCTCGATTACCGCCAAACCGGTGTTCGAGCCGGCCACCAGCAAGCGCCATTTTCGCTTGGTGACCTCGGACTATCTGATCAGCGTGCTGTTCGCCCAGGTGATCCAGAACATTCATCAGCAAGCGCCCAACATCACCTTTGAAATGCTTGGCCCCAGCGACAATTCCGGCGAGTTGCTGGTACGTGGCGAGGTCGACCTGATGATTGTTCCCGAGCGATACATCATTGAAGGCCACCCTTCGCGCCTGCTGTTCGAGGAAGAACACGTGTGCGTGGTGTGGCAAGGCAATACGCAAGTCGGCGACACCCTGACCCTTGAGCAGTACATGGAGATGGGCCATGTCTCGGTGGGATTTGGCCGTACCCGGCACATGAGCATCGAAGAATGGTTCATGAATCAATACGGCTTCAATCGGCGCATTGAAGTGATCACCAGCGACTTCAATACCCTGCCGCAATTGATTGTCGGCACGCAGCGCATCGCCACGATGCACCAGCGTCTGGCGAACCTCTACGCGCACTATCTGCCACTGCGCATCCTGCCGCCGCCGGTGAAAATCCCGGTCATGCGCGAGTACATGTTGTGGCACCGCAGCGTTGACGGCGACCCGATGCACCGCTGGCTGCGCGAACGCATCAGCGAATCCATCCAGCATCTGCAACACGTGCCCATCGTATCTCGCGATACCTCGTATCCGCCGTCACGATTGGCCAATTAGTCGGGTGATCCTTAACGTGCCTTGGGAATGCCAAGGCAACCATAAGGACAACAATAATCATGTTTCGCTATTTCCCGACCAACTACGTTTGGAATCTCTCTGTCGACCTGGCCATTGAAATGGGCGCCCGCATGGGTGAAATCGAAGAGATGTGCGCCCCACTGCAAGAGGCTGCGAAACAGCCAGACGCAGCCGGTACCCGCGCCTTTCGCGAAACCTGGGCGAAAATGGCCGACAAGCTCTGCGGTCTGGCCGAGGAAGACGAAGGCAATGCCCGGATGCTCTCGGCAGGCGAAAAATACAACCGCGCCGCCACCTACTATTTAACCTGCGAGCGCCTGCAAGCCCACGGCGCGCCGGGCCGTACCGAGCTGTATCAGCGTTTTCTCCAGACCTTCAAGCGCGGCGTCGAACTGTCGCGTGAAAACTGTGAACGGGTGGAAATTCCTTACGAGGGCAAACATCTTTCCGGCTTGCTGGTGCGCGCCGAAGGCGTCGAGGGTCCGGCGCCGATACTGGTGCAGGTCAACGGCCTGGACTCGACCAAGGAAATGAAATACCGCGTGGGCCTGCCAGCCTGGCTGGCGAAACGCGGCATCTCTTCGCTGATCATCGACCAGCCCGGCACCGGCGAAGCGCTGCGCCTGCATGGCCTGACCGCACGATTCGACAGTGAACACTGGGCCAGTCGTGTGGTGGATTGGCTGGAAACCCGAAGCGACATCGATGCCAAACGTATCGGTCTGGAAGGCGTCTCGTTGGGCGGTTATTACTGCCCGCGCGCGGTTGCCTTCGAACCACGCTTCGCCTGCGGCGTCGTCTGGGGCGCCAACCATGACTGGCGTGATGTGCAAAAGCGTCGACTGGAAAAGGAAGGCAGCTTCCCGGTGCCGCACTACTGGGCACACGTCTGCTGGGTGTGGGGCGCCAAGGACGTCGAAGAGTTCATGACCATCGCCGAAAACGTCCACCTCGATGGCGTGCTCGACCGGATCAAGGTGCCGTTCCTCGTGACCCATGGTGAGCAGGATTCGCAGATTCCGTTGAAGTGGGCGCATCGCACCTACGAACAACTGGTCAACAGTCCAAAATGCGAACTGAAAATTTTCACCGAACGTGAAGGTGGTGTGCAGCATTCGAGCTTCGACAACAGCATCAATGCCGGGCATTACATTGCCGACTGGATTGCTGAAACCTTGGGCGGCCGTACCGCTTGATCCACTGAAAAAACACGCCATGAAAAACGCCGGACAATCTCTCGATTCTCCGGCGTTTTGCATTAACGGATTTAGCGCTGGCGCACCTATTGACGCCGTCAATACTCAGCCATCGATGCAATCTGCTGGTCGCGCCCTCGCCTGCTCTCTAGCCTCTCTTTGCAGAACAATCACACAGCGAAGACGCCATGACTGCCCTGCACCTGAAATGCCAGACCCTGTTCGACGGCACCGGACTGCAAACCCGCCAACAACAGACATTGATCGTCGAAAACGGCCTGCTCAGTTACGTCGGTCCCACCGCGTTGGCACCGGCTCCCAATCCAGGCGATACGCAGGTGGATGCAGGGGATAATTTCGTCATGCCGGGGCTGGTGGATGTGCACACTCATCTGGCTTTCGGCAACGCTCAAAGCGAAGAAGACATAGATTTATGGACCAGCGACGAATTTCGCGCGTTACGCGGGATGTTCTTCGCGCAACACGTGCTGGCCGCCGGCGTCACCAGCATGGTCTGCCCCGGTGACAGCGGCCAACTCAGCATCGCCGTGCGCAATGCCGTCACCGCCGGTTTATTTGAAGGCCCGAGGATCGCAGCCAGCAGCCGCGTCATCACCAATCGCCAGAGTCTCAATGACTGGTTCCCGAGTCGGGTCGGCGCTCCTGAATACTTCACAGCCCAATTGGTCACCAGCCGTAGCGACGCCCTCGCGGAGATCCGCAAACAGGCCAAGGACGGCGTCGACCTGATCAAGATCGCCATGGACGGCACGCACCGTCGTCCCAATGGCGAAATCATCGCGGCCTTCACTGCCGACGAAACCTTCGAAATGGTCGAGGAAGCGCACCGGCTGGGCTGCAAAGTCGCCACCCATGCCTACGGTCGCGAAGCTGTGATGTATGCGGCGCGCGCGGGGGTTGATCTGGTCTTTCATGCCTTTTACATGGACGACGCGTGCATAGAAGCGTTGCTCGAGGCCGGCAGCATCCTGGCCCCGACCATGACGTTCCCGCAGAACACCGTGGATTTCTGCCAGCCCCATGATCCGGCTATCAGCACCGGCTATGCCGGTTATTGTGCGCGCACACTGGAGGTCGGTTCGGCGGTGCTGAAACGCGCCAAAGCGGCCGGCGTTCCGTTCGCTTGCGGCAGTGACAGCGGTTTTGCGGTGACGCCCTATGGCGAATGGCATGCCCGTGAGCTGGAGCTACTGGTGACCCGCCTCGGCTTCACACCAGCCGAAGCTTTATACGCCGCAACCGCTGTCGGCGCGCGCTGTATGCCGCGCGGTGAAACCCTCGGCTCGCTGCAGGTGGGCAAGCAGGCAGACTTCCTCGTGCTTGATGGCTCACCACTGGATGACATCCGCATCCTCCAGGATCGTTCGCGCCTCAAAGCGGTGTACAAGGCCGGTCAACCGGTACGCATGGATCGCAGCCCCTACAACCCCAAGCAGGTGTCCGACTTCAACTCGCTGAAATGGACGGATCTTTACACCCGCGACCGTGTGGCCCAACTGGGCAAGTGGGCCGTATGAGGACAGAGGCCATGCAACGACTTGATCTACTGACTGCGACGAACATCGCCAGCGATGCCATCCGCATCGCTAGGGAAACCGGGATCAAACCGCTGGGCGTCGCGGTACTGGATGCCGCCGCCCATCCCTTGGCGGTTTTGCGCGACGAACACGCCACCTTCCTGCGCCCGCAAATCGCCACCGGCAAGGCACGCGGTTGCCTGGGCATGGGGTTAGGCGGACGTGAACTCGCGCGGCGCGCGCAAGCCACGCCGGTGTTTTTCGACGCTATCAACAGTTTGACCGGCGGCGAGGTGATTCCGGTAGCGGGCGGCGTGCTGATTCGAAATGCCGAGGGCATGATTCTCGGGGCCATCGGCATCAGTGGCGATACCTCGGACAATGACGAACGCTGCGCATTGCTGGCCATCGCCAAGGCCGGATTGGTCGCCGACAGCGGTGATCAACCAGGGGGCTGATCGAGTAATGCGGCCTGTTCCATGAGCAGGCCGCGAAACCATTGCATGGCCGGGTCATGTTCTTGATAGGGATGCCATTGCAAGACTTGCACGGCCTCGGGAAACGCCAGCGGTGCCGGGTGAATGCGCAACGGATAACAATGGGCGAAGCGTTGCGCCTGTCGCTGAAACACCGTGGCAATGCGTGCGGTACCGACAATGAATTGCGGCATCAGCACAAAGCTTTCCACGGTCACCGCCACTCGCCGCTCAATGCCGAGTTCATGCAGGTGCACGGCATCCATTGCCAGGTTTTGCCCGTTGGCAAACTCGCGCACCACGTGCGCCGCGCCGCAAAAATCGGCCAGGCTCAGTTGCTCGGCAAACTGTGGCTGTTGGGCGCAGACGATACAACAGAGCTGGTCAGTCATGAGCGGCACATGGGGATAGGCCGGATTCAGCCGTCGTTGCGGCACGATCACGCAATCACTACGCCGATAATCCAGCGCTTCGCTGACGACATCGCCGTCACGCGGCACAGGCATGTCGCGCAGGCTCAAGCGAATACCCGGAGCGATACGCGCCAAAGCATGGCTGACCGCCGGAAGCAGCACGTCGGCGACGTAATCGGAGGCTACGAGGGTAATGTGCCGGTCGCAGTTCGCCGGGTCAAAGTTCAGCGGTGCGGCGACGATCTCCCGGGTCAGCGCCAACGCTGCACGCACTTTTGGCAGCAACTCCAGACCCAGCGCCGTGGGTTCCAGGCGGCGCCCCACTTGCACCAGTAACGGGTCGTTGAAATGTTCACGCAGGCGGCCCAATGCCGAACTGGTCGCTGACTGCCCCAGGCACAGACGCTCGGCGGCCCTGCTGACGCTGCATTCGCTCAACAAAGCGTCGAGCGCAACCAAGAGATTAAGGTCGAGGCGTCGATATCGCATGTGGGTTCCGCTGAAGGTGATGGTGACGTTTTTGCCACTGTTTACAGGCAGGATCAAAAACGAACCATGACCTTAGCGAGCTGTGTACCCATGCGCCAATCGCGTGTTTGGTTGGGAGGTATCGTTTACGGAGATACCAAGCGCCGGAAAACCATTTCCGCTCCCCCCACTGCTTTAGTCGTCCTGATCTTAGTCATGACACCACCGGAGGAAGCCACCAAACGTTGTTGCGATAGGTACTGATTCACCCTTTAGAAGAAGGTCGAACTGACCGAACGCTACATCAAACACTGCTTGGGATGAGCGATTGTAGAGCACGATGCCTTGCCCCTTTATGTAAGCGGAATGAGGGCGACCAGATCCGTATCACCTATGTCGACACCCGCTTGTGAAAGCAACGTTGTCACTTGTCCGCGGTGGTGCGTCTGATGGTTGAAAAAATGCATGACCAAGCCATAAAAGCTCCTGTCAGCGGGTATTCCTTTGATGCTTGTGTAATTGAGGGGGGCATCCATGTCCGGCTCTGCAATGGAGTCAGACCACTTTACAATTTGCTGATCAAGCCACACTCGATGTGCCGAAAGATCTCGGATATTCGAGAAAAGCAACTGGTCGAGGCTTTTGGGGGCAGGAAGCTGCTGAATCGGTGCCAGTGCCAAGTAGTTAGCAGGGTGCTTGGCGAATCGATTTAGCCAGACAGTGTCGCCGGCCACCACGTGGTTCAACGTCCCGAGAATTGAACCAAAGAATGCTTTCCTATCCACTGAGAGCTCTTCATCTGACAGGCTTCTGGCTGCCTCATAAATCTTTGCGTTCATCCATTCGTTATAGTTGGCCATCAGGCAAATATGACTGGTTCGGTTCATCGTCCTCGTCCTTTCAATGAATCGCTTGCAATCGATCCACGCTTATCTTGCATCCCAGCCCAGTGTTGCGCTTTGTTGTGAGGAACTGTCTGATCGTCTATGAAAGAAGCGCTCGCAACGGAGCTGGAATGGGTACAACTTCTTTACTTTCCGGTGATACACAAACGTGTGTGACATTCGCGGTAAATGCCAGCACGCCTTCGCCTATAAACCCCTCAACCAAAAAAGTAAAAGAGTGCTCGCCTAACCTGGCCACGCCAACTTTAATAGTCATTTCGTCATCCCACGTCAGCGGAGCCAGCAACTCGATCGACATCGCACGCACCGGCGGCAATATATTAAAACTCATCACCGCTCTAAGCCCCGGCCCCCCTACCCATCTGTCGAGTGCTACACCAATGGCCTCTACAGCAAAATATGAGAATCGCGGGGTGTAAACCACCCCTGCCGGATCACAATCTCCGAACAAAATAGTTCGACTTACAAAAACCGCATCAAGCATTAAATCCCCCCTACCCGCCAGCGTCAGGCCGATATCGATGGGTTCTTCTCGCTCGGCCATCAAGGGCTTTTGCCTTTGATGGCGGCGATTGTCCCCATATCAGCGACTCAAAGATTTTTGTCTGGAACCTAAGCACTCAGCTGCTTGATCCAGTCAAGACTCGCAACGGTAGAGCCAGAAGGACGGTATTCACACCCGATCCATCCGGCGTAGCCACGCTGCTCCAGCGCCGCGAACAAGGCAGCAAAGTCGATATTCCCCGTTCCCGGCTCGTGACGACCCGGGCAATCGGCAATTTGCACATGCACGGTTCTGTCATAAAACCGCGCCAGCACATCCGCTGCGTCTCCAGTCAAAAGCTGCGCATGGTAAAGATCAAGAATCAGCCCGACACTCGGGAAGGTCTCGAGTACCTGTTGCGCCTTGCTGAAGTCAGACATGTAATAACCCGGCATCGCCTCCGCGCTGATCACTTCGATAAGTGGCCGCAGCCCCTGATCTTCCAAGTACTTCACCGCATATTCCAGGTTGCCCGCGTAGGTTCGCTCAGCGTCATTCTGCGTGGTAACGCCCGACATGATGTGGACATCCGCACACGCCAAGGTCTTTGCGTAGCGGGCGGCCTGGAGCAACCCGTCACGAAATTCCTCTCCCCTGCCCTGTAACGCGGCGATGCCTTTGGTCACGCCAGCCGGGGCGGCGAACTGAATCAACGGCAAACTGTATTGGGCTAGATGGTCGGCAAGCAGACTGGCGTCGAATTCATACGGTGACGGGAACTCAACTGCCCGGAAACCGGCGGCTGCGGCGGCTTCGATGCGCTGCAGAAAAGGCAATTCATTGAATTGGAAACCGAGATGAGCATTGAACTTGAGCATTGGGTAATCATCCATCCTGGGAAGAAACGACATCATTAGCCTGGAGCATCCTTTGCCGCTCCAGCACTGCACTATCGCAAGTGCGTTCAACGATTAAAACCAGGTTTCCATCTGGATACCGTATTGCCACACCCCTCCCGCCTGGAAGTCGGACATGCCAAAAGAGTCGTTAGTACTGAACCGGTCCAGATCCGAAGACCAGTTCATGTAGCTGGCGAACACTCGCAACTCCGGACGCGTGAGTAGATCGCCGACGTCGAGTTTGAATGTCGGGGCGACCGTGAACTTCCAGAAGTTACCATCGACCGCATTACGTTGTAGATAGCCCTTGGGGTCGAGGTTCATGGTTTGCCAGCTCATTTCGTAGGCCATTTCGAAGTTGCTGTTGATTTTGTTGGCCAATCGCACGTTGAGGGTCAGCCAGCGGTAGTCGTCACCTTTAACGTATCTATCCTTGCTCTGTTCGGCCAGCAAGCTGGGCCCGATGCGCCAGTCAGAGGTCAGCGGCGTCTCACCGTAAAGCGCCAGACGCAGCGCGCGGGCGTCGTCGATCAGTTCACCGTCCGAGCCAACGTTCTTGACCTCTGCCCCCAGGCCTTGCCCATAGAGCAGCGCCGTTTTGAAGAAGCCTTCCCTGCCGAAAAAGGTTTTCTGGTGATTGGCCAGCATGCTGTGCAAACCGCTATCCGCAGGCGTCAAACCGGCCTTGTTGGTGTGGGTGCCGAAATCGTTTTTCTTGGCGCCGATGGCGTTGTACATCCACTGCCACTGGCCATCCTCGAAGAACTGGTTGGAGGTCAGGACGTAGCTTTCCACGTCGGCATTAATACCGCCCTGACTGAAATCTCCGTAGCTACGCCCAATCAACGAGTAGTTCGAGCGCCAATGCTTGTTCATCTGCACATCGTAAATTCCACCGCCGGTGCCGGCGAGGTAAACGACATCGGAGTCCAGCCAGTGGATATCGAAATTATCTCTATCGAAGCGCTTGCCCGCCCATAGCGTAGCGTTCTCGAAGACTGAATTGCCTTTGAATGCAGCGACATGGTCGAGCGTGGCGAACACCTGGCGTACGTTGAGTTTGCTTTCGTCGGCCGTCCAGTCATTGGAGCTTTCCACACCGTCAGCGATGGAGACGGTGAATTTGGAACGGGTACCGTTTTGCGCATAGACCTCTTTCGACAGGTCGATACGCATGTAGGTGTCGTCCTCGTTACCGAGTCGCCCGACTGCCCCGCCCACCGAACCGGCCGGCGTTGTATAAGGGCCGCCACGCCCGCCACCCAGCCCCTCGTCGACCAACAATCCGGAACGCGCATAGCCGTTGAAGCTGAACCCATCGGTGAGGTTCCCAGTACTGCCCTCCTTTTCCAGGCTTTGCTGACGGGCTTCGAGTTTTGCCAGTCGGGTGTCCAGAGCAGGTGCCGAAATGGCTGTTGCGTTAGAGGCGACGGGTTGCAAGGGCGGCGCCGCGCGTTTGACCTGCTGCAATTCCCGGGCAAGTGCCTGGGTCTGCTGTTCGGCCGTGGCTGCACGCTTTTCCGCTGCGCTGGCACGCGCCTCAAGTGCGGCCATGCGCTCTTCCAGTGTCGCGGCCTGAGCGGTCGCTGCGGATGTGCCGAGCACACCTGCCAGTAGCCAGCCTGTTGCTTTGTGCATATGAAATCCCTGTTTTGTTTTTATTGTTGGTTGACGCAAACGGCCGTTTTTTACGTGCGTTGCGAGTTGTCGCAATCGACGAAAAAAAGGATGCCTCATCGCAAATACGCTGCTACATTTGGCGATGTTAACGTTAACTTTTCTAAAAACAAAAATAAAGGACGCTCGATGAAACACCTGAAATCGCTCCTGCCCGTTGCATTGATCACCCTGTCTGCCGCACTGCCATCCGTGTCGAACGCAACCGATCTGACGATCTCTTGCGGTGCCGTGGGTGCGGAGTTGCAACTGTGCAAAGAGGCCGTCGAGACATGGTCGAAACAGACCGGCAACAACGTCGAGGTGGTCTCCACGCCTAACTCGGCAACCGAGAGGTTGTCGTTCTACCAGCAGATCCTCAGTGCGCAGTCCACCGACATCGACATCATTCAAATCGACATGGTGTGGCCGGGGATGCTGGCCAAACACCTGCTGGATCTGCGGGAGGTGCTTCCCGCGAACGCGACCCAAGGCTACTTCCAGGCCCAGGTCGATAACGCCACGGTCAACGGCCGGCTGGTGACGATGCCGTGGTTTACCGACTCGGGGCTGCTGTATTACCGCAAGGACTTGCTTGAGAAATACAACAAACAGGTTCCTCAAACGTGGGAGGAAATGACCGCTACCGCCAGGGATGTGCAACAGGCTGAACGCAACGCCGGGAACGCCAATACCTGGGGTTATATCTTTCAGGGACGTGCCTACGAGGGGCTGACGTGCAATGCGCTGGAGTGGATCAGCAGCCAGCCGCAAGGCGGCCTGATCAATCAACGCGGCGACATCGTGGTCAACAGTCAGGCCTCGAGAGCGGCGTTGACCATGGCGAAAAGCTGGGTCGGAGACATCTCTCCGCGTGGCGTGCTCAATTACACCGAGGAAGAAGGACGTGGCGTATTCCAGTCGGGCAATGCGCTATTCATGCGTAACTGGCCTTATGTCTGGGCCCTGGTGCAAAGCCAGGACAGTGCCGTAAAAGACAAGGTCGGCGTCGCTCCCCCTGCCCCGCGGCGGCGAAACCGGCGAGCATGCCTCCACCCTTGGTGGCTGGGGCCTGGCGGTATCGCGTTACAGCGCTCATCCCAAACTTGCCGCAGAACTGGTGAGCTACCTGACCAGTGCCCAAGAGCAAAAACATCGCGCCCTGACAGGCGGCTATAACCCGGTGATCGAGTCGCTGTATCAAGATCCCGAGTTGCTCGCGGCCATGCCTTATTACGCTCAGCTGCACAGCATTCTCAACGCTGGGGTCATGCGCCCCGCCGCCATCACCGCCGATCGTTATCCACGGGTTTCCAATGCCTTCTTCGATCGGGTGCATGGCGTGCTGGCGGGCGAGTTGCCCGTGGATCAGGCACTGGCCGAACTGGAAAGTGAACTCACGCGTATCAAACGCCGGAACTGGTAAGCCACAAGGAAGGAAATCACCATGTCTGTCTCTACGACCCATGCCCCCTTTGACGAGCTTCTGCTCACGAGGGAAACGCCTGTACAACGGCGCCGGGTGCGCGCTGCCTGGCTGTTTCTGACGCCAATGCTGGTCTGCCTGGCCCTGGTGGCCGCGTGGCCGCTGCTGCGCACATTCTGGTTCAGCCTGACCGACGCCAGCCTGGCAGACACCGGTGGCGCAACCTTCATAGGCTTGAGCAATTATCTGTTGTTCAGCGATTCCGGCTGGTCGGGCATCCTCGTCGATCCACAGTGGTGGAATGCGGTGCGCAACACGTTGTATTTCACGGTGGTCTCGGTGGGACTGGAGGTCGTGCTGGGGTTGTTGGTGGCGTTGCTGCTGAACATCAAGTTCACCGGCCGTTCTCTGGTGCGGGCGTTGATTCTGATTCCGTGGGCGATTCCAACGATTGTCTCGGCGAAGATCTGGTCATGGATGCTCAACGACCAGTTCGGCATCATCAATCACCTGATGCTCAGTCTCGGCCTGATTGATGCTCCCCTGGCCTGGACGGCAGATGCCGACCTGTCGATGTGGGCGGTGATCATCGTTGATGTCTGGAAGACCGTGCCTTTCGTCACGCTGCTGATGCTGGCGGCCTTGCAGATGTTGCCGAGCGATTGCTACGAAGCGGCCAGGGTCGATGGCATTCATCCGCTGAAAGTGTTCTGGCGCGTCACCCTGCCACTGTTGATGCCTGCACTGCTGGTGGCGGCGATCTTCCGCATCCTTGATTCGCTGCGGGTATTCGACGTCATCTATGTGCTGACCTCGAATTCGTCGAGCACCATGAGCATGTCAGTGTATGCCCGCCAGCACCTGGTGGAGTTTCAGGACGTCGGTTACGGCAGCGCGGCGTCGACGCTGTTGTTTCTCGTGGTCGCGGTGATCGCCATGCTTTACCTCTACCTCGGACGCCGTCAACTGGAGGTCCGCGCATGAGCCCGCGCCTGCTGAAAAAAGCGCTGTTGCGCCTCGGATTCTGGTGCCTGATCGGGGTGTTGCTGCTGTATGCGGTTTTCCCGTTCTACTACGCCATCGTGACCTCGCTGAAGCCCTCCAGCGCCTTGTTTGAGGTGAGCTACTGGATCGAAAATCCTGACTTCTCCAATTACGCGGCGGTCCTCCACCAGGCCTCGTTCCTGCGAGCAATCGGTAATTCACTGGTGGTTGCGCTGTGCGTGGTCACCCTGGCGCTGTTCCTCAGCCTGACCGCTGCTTATGCCTTGGGCCGGGTGAAATTCCGTGGGCGTGGCACGGTGTTGATGATGGTGCTTGGCGTGTCGATGTTTCCCCAGGTCGCGGTGCTGTCGGGACTGTTCGAAGTGATCCGCGCCTTGGGCCTGTACAACACGTCGTGGGCGTTGATCCTGAGTTACACGATTTTCACCCTGCCCTTCACCGTCTGGGTACTGACCACCTTTATGGGCCAACTGCCCCATGAACTGGAGGAAGCGGCAATCATGGATGGTGCGTCCCCGTGGGTGACGCTGACCCGCGTGCTGTTGCCGCTGCTCTGGCCCGCCCTGGTCACCACTGGCTTGTTGGCCTTCATCGCCGCGTGGAACGAGTTTCTGTTTGCCCTGACGTTCACCCTCACCGACAGCCAACGCACGGTGCCGGTGGCCATCGCCTTGATTTCCGGCGGCAGCCCCCATGAGTTGCCTTGGGGCTTGTTGATGGCCGCCTCGGTGTTGGTCACCGTCCCACTGGTGATTCTGGTGCTGATCTTCCAGCGCCGAATCGTTTCCGGCCTCACTGCCGGCGCGTTAAAGGGTTGATGCCCAATAAAGACAAGGAACCGCATCGTGATGAAATTGAAACTGGACAACGTCAACAAACAATTGGGCGGCGCGCGGATTCTTCGCGACATCAACCTGGAGATCGCTGCGGGTGAATTCGTGGTGTTCGTCGGTCCTTCGGGCTGCGGAAAGTCGACGCTGCTGCGGCTGATCGCCGGACTGGATTCGATCTGCGCCGGCGACCTGCTGATCGACGGGCGCCGGGTCAACGACCTCGAACCGCGCGAACGTGGCGTCGGCATGGTGTTTCAGTCCTATGCGCTGTACCCACACATGAGCGTCTACGACAACATCAGTTTTGGTCTCAAACTGGCCAAAACTGAAAAGAGCAGCTTGCGCGAGCGGGTACTGAAAACTGCGCAAATCCTGCAATTGGACAAACTGCTGCAACGCAAGCCAAAAGAGCTGTCTGGAGGGCAGCGTCAGCGTGTAGCCATGGGCAGAGCCATGGCGCGGGAACCGGACATTTTGTTGTTCGATGAGCCGCTGTCCAACCTGGATGCGTCTTTGCGGGTGCAGATGCGCAACGAAATTGCGCGGCTGCATGCGCGACTGTGCTCAACCATGATCTACGTCACCCACGATCAGGTCGAAGCGATGACCCTGGCCGACAAAATTGTTGTGCTCAATGGCGGTCACGTCGAGCAGGTCGGCTCACCGCGCGAACTCTACGAGCGCCCGGCCAGCCGCTTTGTCGCCGGTTTTCTCGGTTCGCCGAGAATGAATTTCCTGCCGACCCGCCTGCGTGCGCCGGGCGAAACCAGCCTGGTTGATACTCCGGTTTTGGGGATGACCACCCTGCCCTTCGACAGCTCGAACCTGGCGGCAGATGCCTCGCTGAGCCTGGGCGTTCGCCCGGAACACCTGTCACTCAAAGCGGCGCCGGGAAGCGCTGGCATCGTCGTGACCGGGGTCGAATACCTGGGCAGTGAAACCTATGTGCACCTGGATACCGGGCAGGACGAGCCATTGATCTGTCGTTGTGAAGTCAACGCCGGATGGCAGGCAGGCGATCGGGTTGAACTGCAACTGGACATCGACAAGATCCACCTGTTCGATGCCGACGGCACGGCATTGAAGCGCCACCCGCACGCAATTGAATCCGTATCGGATGACCTCTCTCTACGCTCAATCCGAGCACACGCCCTATGACCTTGTCTTTGAATACCCCGAGCGACCCCATGTCTTCGACCCTTGACCTTGCGCAGCGCGCACTGGCTGACAACCAGTCCCGCGTCATTGAGGATTATCGACCCGGTTACCATATTGCCCCGCCGGCAGGCTGGATGAACGACCCCAACGGGGTCGTGTACTTCCGTGGCGAGTATCACGTGTTCTATCAGCATCATCCCTTCGACGCGAAATGGGGGCCGATGTATTGGGGCCATGCCAAGAGTGCCGATCTGGTTCATTGGCAGCACCTGCCCATTGCGCTGGCACCCGGCGATGAGTGCGACCGCGACGGCTGTTTTTCCGGTAGCGCCGTGGTCTGTGGCGATACCCTGGCCCTGATCTACACCGGGCACACATGGCTGGGCGAAGTGGGTGACGAGCGCTTGATCCGACAGGTTCAGTGCCTGGCAACCAGCAACGACGGCATCCGCTTCGTCAAACACGGCGCAGTGATCAACAGCGCGCCGCAAGACGCCATCATGCATTTCCGCGACCCCAAGGTCTGGCAGCAAGATGGCTATTGGTACCTGATTGCCGGCGCACGTCTGGGCGACAGACCGCTACTGCCGCTGTACCGCTCCACGGATCTGCACGTCTGGGAATTCCTCGACTATGTGTCCGGCGGTAGCGAGGGCGATGGCTATATGTGGGAATGCCCGGACCTGTTTCGCCTGAATGGACGCGATGTGCTGCTGTACTCTCCGCAAGGCATGCAAGCCGACGGTTATGACCGGCTCAACAAATACCAGAGCGGTTATCGAGTGGGCCAGCTCGACAACCAGTGGCACTTCACCGGCGGGCCTTTTATCGAGCTGGATAACGGCCACGATTTCTATGCAGCGCAAACGCTGTTGGCCGCCGATGGTCGGCGCCTCGTATGGGCATGGCTGGACATGTGGGAAAGCCCGATGCCGAGCCAGGCCCATCACTGGTGCGGCATGCTCGGATTGCCCCGCGAACTGGAACTGTGCGCCGATCGCCTTCGCGTGTATCCGGCACGCGAGCTCAGCGCGCTGCGAATGGCGCCATTGCCGGGTACGCCTTGGTGGGAAGCATCGGGAGCCCGCTGGGTGCCGGAGGTAAACGGCGACATGCTGGAAATCCATGTGCATCTGGATCTGCTCGGCTGCACTGACGGCCACTTGGGAGTCGCCCTCCGTTGCAGCGACGATGGCCGCGAAGAAACCCTTCTCTACTATGATCCGTCACTGCAGCGCCTGGTGCTTGATCGCAGCCGCTCGGGTGCGCAAGTCACAGGCCAGCGCAGCGTGGCGATAGACCCGACACAAGAGCGCTTGGAACTGCGCGTGTTTCTTGATCGCTCATCCATCGAGGTATTCGACGAAAACGGCCGCTTCAGCCTCAGCAGTCGCCTCTATCCGCGTTCCGACAGTCTGGGCGTGAAGCTTGTGGCCAGCGGGAGTGGCGGGCGCGTCTCGATTGCCAGGGCATGGCCTCTGGGTTCGGGATGGTCATGAGCGGCGTCATTCGGGTCGCGAGAAGCCCGGGCCCTGTGTCATGATTCTGCGTCAACCTGACCGGCCGCACTTCGCATGACTTCAGTGAAAGACGTTGCACAGCTGGCCGGCGTGTCCCTGATGACGGTGTCTCGAGCGCTCAATAGTCCGGAAAAACTGAGCCCCGAAACCCTTCTACGGGTGCGTCGAGCCATTGATGAACTGCAATTCGTACCCAGCCTGTCAGCGCGCAAGATGCGCGGTGACAACCTCCAGTCGCGAACCATCGGTGTGTTCGCGCTGGACACTGCGACCACGCCCTTCGCGGTCGAGCTGCTGCTGTCCATTGAGCAGACCGCGCAACAGGCCGGTTGGAATGTCTTTATCCTCAACCTGCTAAGCAACCCGCCCACCGACCAGAACATCGATCTGATGCTGTCGCACCGTCCGGACGGCTTGATCTTCAGCGCCATGGGGTTTCGCCAGGTCAGCATTCCCGAGCGCTTGAAGAGCAAACCTCTGGTGCTCGCCAATTGTCTGGCAGATGACAGCAGCCTCGTCAGCTATGTACCCGACGACGAAATGGGCCAGTATCGCGCCGTACACCACGCGTTGAGCCTCGGCTACAAGCGTCCTTTGTGTATCAATCTGCCGAAACAGAGTCTGGCATGGGGGCTGCGACAAAAAGGCCTGCAGCGTGCCTGTCAGGCATTCGGACTGGCGCCGGACACGCTCCTGCAATACGACCTTTCCGATCATGATGCCTATGGTGAAACAGCCGCTATCCTCGACCGGCATGTCATTGATGGTCGCCCCCAATTCGATATTTTGATCTGTGGCAACGACCGCATTGCCTTTTGTGCCTATCAGTTGTTGTTGGGGAGTGGCCTGAAAATTCCCGACGATGTCGCCGTCCTCGGCTACGACAACATGATCGGCATTGCCGAGTTGTTCATCCCGCCGCTGACCACCGTGCAACTGCCGTACTACGACATTGGGCGCCAGGCTGCACGGCATCTGATCGAGACCCTGGAGCTTTCGGGAACCCAGCGAGTTGACTGTCCATTGGTGGTCAGGACATCACTGTAAGAGTGGGTCAGCTCGCTGAGAGCACGCTTTTGATTTACCGAGTGGAATCAGAAATCCACCGTCGCTGAAAGCAGATAAGTTCTCGGTGTCGACAACGTCAACCCCGGTTCACTGTCATCCGAAGCGCCTGCTGAACTCCAGTAGCGTTTATCCAGCACGTTCTCGACGTTGGCGCGCAGGGTGATGGTTTTCTCATCGACCTTGAAGGCGTACCGCGTACCCACGTCAAAGCGCTCCCAGGAGTCGATTTCCTTGTTGTTCGACTGATCCAGATACTGCGAGCTGGAATAAATGCCGCGCCCGCTCAACGTCAGGCCCTGCACCGTCGGCACGTCCCACTCGGCGCCGAGATTGACGTTGTATTTCGGCGTGGCCGGCGCGCGATTGCCGTCGAACGTGCCGTTGGTGGTGTGGGTCAGCTCGCTGTCGATGTACATCACGCCGCCGAGCAACCGAAGGCCTTTGAGCGGTTCGCCAAACATGCTCAGCTCCACGCCGTTGTTCTGTCGTTTGCCGTTCGGGCCGAAGACCCGGGTCGTGGCGTTGGTTTCATAGGCGGGTTGCTTGATCCTGAATACTGCTGCCGTTAAAGCATACGAACCGGCGTCGTACTTGGCACCGATCTCGACCTGACGGCTGATAAACGGCGGGAAGATTTCGTCTTCGTTCACTGACGTTGACGGCGCGATCTTGCCCTGGCTCAGGCCTTCCATGTAGTTGGCGTAGAGCGACAGCTTGTCAGTCGCCTTGAACAGAATGCCGCCCGAGGGCGAAACCTTTTCCTCGTCGTAAGCCGTGTCGCCTTTGACGTCATCGCTCCAGTCATCGACTTTCACTCGTTGCCAGCGGGCGCCGAGGGTCAGCAGCAATCGATCATCGAAAAAGCCCAAGGTGTCGGATAACGCCACGCCGCTGAAGCGGTTTTCCGTGTAGACCTTGGCGTCATAGCGCGTCGGCGTGCCGGGTTTCGCGGTTTGCACCGGGTCGTACAGGTTGCTGCGACCGGCCGCGTAACGCGCGCCGCCGTTCTCGAAATCCATATAAAAGTAGCTGGCCGCCAGATTGACTTCATGGCTCACCGGCCCGGTATGGAACCAGTTGCGCACGCCGGCCGTTGCGGTACGGACATTCTCGTCGCGGGTGAAATCACGCGGTTGAACGCTGAAATCACCGGCATCGTTGGTCACGGAAACCGCATGCCGAAGGAAGTCATGATTGCTTTTGCGAGCACCGACACCGCCGTAGACCATCACCGAATCACTGACATCAAACTCAGCGTTGAGCGTGCCGAAGGTGTCCTCGGTTTTCGCCTGAGTCCACGGTTGCGCGTAGTTGCGATGCACCTTGTTCGCGCTCGGAACCTTGGCATTGGCCGCGACCTGCACGCGCTCCTGCGGCGCGTCGGTATCGCGTTCGGTGTGGCCGATATCGGTCGAAAATCGCAAGCGCTCACCGCGAAAATCCAGGCCGAGCACGGCCATGTCGCGGTCGACACTTTGATGATCCCACTCGGTATCACCGGACTGCTTGACGCCGTTGAAACGCAAGCCGAACTGATTGTCCTCACCGAACCGCCGGCCGACATCCACCGCGCCGCCAACCTGATTGTTCGACGCATAGTTGGCCGTCAGCGAGGTGATCGGTTCGTCGGTGGCACGCTTGGGCACCACGTTGATGCCCCCGCCCACGCTACCCCGTGGCGAGATGCCGTTGATGAGTTGGCTCGGGCCTTTGAGAATGTCGACGCGATCGGCCATTTCCATGTCGATCGTGTAAGTCGGCAAAACACCGTAGAGGCCGTTATAGGCCACGTCGCTGTTGAACAGACTGAAACCACGGATAGTGAATTGCTCGTAACGGCCACCGGCCGGGTTGGTCGCGCGCACCGACGGGTCGCTGGCGATCAGATCGCCCAGCGTGCGGGCCTGTTGGTTTTTCACCGTCTCGCTGGTGTAGGTGGTCATGCTGAACGGGGTTTCCATGAAGTCTTTCGACCCCAGCAAACCCTGCGAGCCACGCCGCGCGACTTGGCCGCCGGCAAACACATCGGCATCGCTGGAACCGGTGGCGCCGAGAATCGACGTCGGCGCCAGTTGCAGGCTTCCGGCCTCCGCTGCGGGCACCAAGGTGTAAGCGTGCTCACCCAGCGGTTGCAGTTGCAAACCAGAGCCGAGCAACAACCGGGTGAACCCCTCCTCCACGCCAAACTCGCCGGACAAACCATTGCTGTTGCGCCCGCTGACCAGCGCCGGATCCACCGACAGATTGACCCCGGCCAACCCGGCAAACCGAGTCAGCGCGGCACTCAGGCTGCCGGCCGGTACCTGATAACTGCGCCGGGCGTCTTCGGCCCAACTGGTCTGGATCAACACGGGGCTGGCACTCAGGCTCAGCAAAAGGCTCAACTGCAACAACGGACGCAAACGACTTGGAAATACTGCGGGCATTGGAAGACGCTCTCGATTTGTTCACTTGCCTGGAATGACCAGCGAGGCGAAAAAAAGGGACAGGCTTCAGACGAATTTTTTCGCGGCGTCAGCGTTACCCAGAAACGCGTGCGCGAATGCACCTCCAACGGCAGGCTCGCCGCCAGCAGCGCCAGCACTTTATCGGTGTCGTCGAGACGGAAACTGCCGGTGACACGCAGACGTTCAAGTCCCGGCTCCCAGCGCAGAAGCCCCGAGCGATAACGGCTCAACTCGCGAAGAAAATCCCCCAACGGCTGGTTTTGCGCCATCAACACACCGTCACGCCAGCCCGGCATTTTGGCGTCGAACAGCGCGACCGGCCCGGCGCCGGAAGCGTGCAGATTGACCTGTTGCCCGGCGCTCAACCAAAGTGCCGGCCCGCGCAACGGCTGCAATTGCACCGAGCCGCTGACCACCGACACGTTGCAGTCACGCTCGTTGAGGCGCACGCAGATTTCGCTGCGGCTGACAACGATCCGACCGTACGGCGCGTTGACCGTCAACGCCGTGCTACCCGGAACGTTGAGCGCCATTTCGCCGCGCACCAACGTCAATTGACGGCTGGCCAGATCGACGTTCACCGCACTGGCGGTGTTCAGTTGCAAGGTGCTGCCGTCGGCCAGCCGTGTTCGCTTGTGCTCTCCGGTGGAAGTCTGCAAATCCGCGCGCCAGACGTCGAGCGGCAACTGGCGACTGATCAGCCACGCCGCAGGCACCAAAGCCGCCAGCCCCAGCGCCCTTTTCAATGCTGCCCGCCGCGCCAGATCCGGGCGATCGAGTGTGGCCATGGCCAATTCTGCTGGCAGACTGGAAAAGCGCTGACGCAACGATTGAAGCTTCTGCCAGGCGTTTTCATGGCGGCTATCGCTGTCGCGCCAGTGCTTCAGTCGCACGTGATCGGCTTCACTGGCCTCGCCGGATTCGAGCAATGCCAACCACTGTGCGGCGGCACGGGCGACTTCACGCGCTTCGTTGCCGGGCGCGACACGCATCATAGATCCAACATCAAACAATGCTCGTAAGCCTGCGCCATATAACGTTTTATTGTGCGTTCTGAGACCTGCAAGCGCTCGGCGATTTCGCGGTAACCGAGGCCTTCAAGCTGACTCCACAAAAACGCCCGGCGCACAGCCCGGGGCAAACCATCGAGCAGTTCATCCAGCGCTTGCAGGGTTTCCAGCAGCAGCCAACGTTGTTCGGGCGACGGCACGCATTCTTCGCGCAACTGCGCGAGGGCTTCGAGATAGGCCTTTTCCAGGCTGCGGCGGGTGTAGAAATTGCTCAGCAGGCGTTTGCCCACGGTCAGCAAATACGCGCGCGGTTCACGCATGTCGGCAATCGGCTGAGCGCTGCACAGCACGCGCAAGAACGTGTCCTGGCTCAGGTCCGCCGCATCCCAGGCATTGCCCATGCGCCGGCGCAGCCAGGTTTCCAGCCAGCCTCGGTGATCGCGATACAGTTCGTGCAGGTGCTGCGGCGATGGCGTCGCTGCTTCAGTCATCTCAAGAGTCCTGCGCGAAGTCAGTTTCAAATGAGAGTGATTCTATTTAACTTCAGCGCCGAGACAAAGCCTTTTTAACCGCGACGGCATTCATGAGCGCTTCAAGGTCTCGCTCGGCAACTCCTTGAACAACGCCCGGTAACTGCTGGAAAACCTTCCCAAATGCCAGAACGACCAGTGCATCGCGACCTCGGCCACGGTGGTCTCCGTCGGCCGGCGCTTGAGCAATTCACGGTGTGCGCTGTTCAACCGGCGCAGGCGCAGCCAGTGACTCGGGGTCATCCCGGTGTAGGCCTTGAATGCCTGCTGCAATTGGCGCAACGGCACGCCTGCCACGTGTGACAGCTCAAGCAGATTGACGGTGTCTTCCGGCGAATCCGCCGCCCACTCCCCCACCCGTTTCATGATCATCCGCTCTTCGCTACGCCGCTGTAATCCGCCGCGATCGAGGCTGGTGTGAGCGTTGTCGAGGATGAACAGGCAGTCTTCAAGTAGCTGCTGCGTCAGCGACTCTTTATCAAGCAGATCAATAGGTTGCGACAACTTCGTGAGAGTTGAGCTTAACCAGCGACTGAACAAAGCGTTCTGTCCGCAATTGAGTTGCGTCATGAACAACCCTTCGAGTTTCGCCACATTCAGACCGTGCTGACGGACAAACTCCGGACCGAACACCACGGCGATTTCCTGGTAGTTCTCCGGGGTGATCCAGATGTTGCGGCTCTCTTCATTGAGCAGATACAGCGCGTTGTCGCTGCGATCGAAACAGAACGCCAAAGCACCCGATGGCGCGCTGAAGTTCTGCTCGACGCGGGTGTTCATCTGCTCTTCGTAGACCTCGACACCCTGCAGATCCAGATAGCGGATCTGCCCGGCGAAATGGCCCGGCGACATTTGTTGGTAATGCTGGACCCAGCCCGGTGTGGCGCGGACTTGCTCGGCCACATCGGCGGTGTTGAACGCTTGAACCTGGAGCGAATTGCACGTTGTCATGGGGTGACCTTGCGCACTCTTTTGGTGCGCTTTGGTGCTGCTTAAAGTGGATAGATGGAACTGCAAGGCTCGCCCAAGATAGTCGTCAACGCGCCACAGGGGAAGGGGCGGAAGATGAAACCCGCCCTCCCCGGCGTCTATAAAACCAATAACGAGGTCTTTATGAATGCCCCTTTCGATCAGCTGTTCACATGGCTGAAAGATCACAAGATTACCGAAGTTGAATGTGTGGTCAGCGACCTGACCGGCATTGCCCGCGGCAAGATCGCACCGACCAACAAGTTCCTGCATGAGCGAGGCATGCGCCTGCCGGAAAGTGTGCTGCTGCAAACGGTAACCGGGGATTTTGTCGACGACGACATCTACTACGACCTGCTCGATCCTGCCGATATCGACATGGTCTGCAAGCCAGTGGCTGACGCGGTCTACGTGATTCCATGGGCGATCGAGCCGACCGCCATCGTCATCCACGACACCTTCGACAAGTTCGGCAACCCGATCGAACTGTCGCCGCGCAACGTGTTGAAGAAAGTCTTGCAGCTGTACACCGACAAAGGCTGGAAGCCGATTGTGGCGCCGGAAATGGAGTTCTACCTGACCCAACGCTGCGAAGACCCGGACTTGCCGCTGAAGGCACCGCTCGGCCGCTCGGGCCGTGCTGAAAGCGGTCGTCAGTCGTTCTCCATCGACGCCGCCAACGAATTCGATCCCTTATTCGAAGACGTCTACGACTGGTGCGAACTGCAAGGCCTGGACCTCGACACGCTGATCCACGAAGACGGCCCGGCGCAGATGGAAATCAACTTCCGTCATGGCGACGCACTGGATCTGGCCGACCAGATCACCGTGTTCAAGCGCACCATGCGTGAGGCAGCGCTCAAGCACAACGTTGCGGCGACGTTCATGGCCAAGCCGATCGGCGACGAGCCTGGCAGCGCCATGCACATTCACCAGAGCGTGGTGGACATTGCCACGGGCAAACCGATCTTTGCTAACGCTGACGGGCAGATGAGCGAACTGTTTCTGCACTACATCGGCGGTTTGCAGAAATACATCCCGAAAGTGCTGCCGATGTTCGCGCCGAACGTCAACTCGTTCCGCCGCTTCCTGCCGGACACCTCGGCGCCGGTCAACGTCGAATGGGGCGAAGAAAACCGCACCGTCGGCCTGCGTGTGCCAACGTCTAGCCCGGAAGCCATGCGCGTGGAAAACCGTCTGCCGGGCGCCGATGCCAACCCGTACCTGGCGATTGCCGCGAGTTTGCTCTGCGGTTACATCGGCATGGTTGAAGGCATCGAACCGAGCGCTGCGGTCCATGGCCGTGCTTACGAGCGCCGCAACCTGCGCCTGCCGATCACCATCGAGGAAGCGCTGACGCAAATGGAAGAGTGCGAGATCGTTGCGCAGTACCTGGGCGACAAGTTTGTCCGTGGCTACGTCGCGGTGAAACGTGCCGAGCATGAAAACTTCAAGCGCGTGATCAGTTCGTGGGAGCGTGAGTTTCTGATGCTGAGCGTCTGAGCAAAGCCAAAAGATCCCCTGTGTCGATCGTTCCCACGCTCTGCGTGGGAATGCAGCCCGGGACGCTCCGCGTCCCATCCAAAGCCGAACGCGGAGCGTCCGTTGAGGCATTCCCACGCAGAGCGTGGGAACGATCATTATAAGAAGAGGTGTCGAAATGCGTCTGTTGAAATCCGTACTCCCGGTTGCCCTGAGCGTGCTGTTTAGCGCTGTAGCTCACGCCCAGCCGACGGTCAGCGTCTACAACTGGACCGATTACATCGGCGAAACCACCCTCGCCGACTTCCAGAGCAAATCCGGGATCAAGGTGATCTACGACGTTTTCGACTCCAACGAAACCCTCGAAGGCAAACTGCTCGCCGGTCGCACCGGCTATGACGTAGTAGTGCCGTCCAACCACTTCCTCGCGCGTCAGGTGAAGGCTGGCGCGTTCCTCAAACTCGACCGTTCGCAACTGCCGAACTGGAAAAACCTCGACCCGAAACTGCTCGAGCTGTTGGAGAAAAACGACCCGGGCAACCAGCATTCGGTGCCGTACCTGTGGGGCACCAATGGCATCGGCTACAACGTCGACAAGGTCAAGCAAGTGCTGGGCATCGACCACATCGATTCCTGGGCCGTGCTGTTCGAACCCGAGAACCTGAAAAAACTCACCCAGTGCGGCGTGTCGATGATGGACTCCGCCGACGAAGTCTTCCCGGCGATGCTCAATTACATGGGCCTGGACCCGCGCAGCGAAAACCCGGAAGACTATAAAAAGGCTGAAGCGAAACTGCTCAGCATCCGTCCGTACATCACCTATTTCCATTCCTCGAAATACGTGTCGGATCTGGCCAACGGTGACATCTGCGTGGCCTTCGGTTACTCCGGCGACGTATTCCAGGCCGCCAACCGCGCCAAGGAAGCCAAGAACGGCGTGAACATCGCTTACGCCATTCCGAAGGAAGGCGCCAACCTCTGGTTTGATCTGTTGGCCATCCCCGCCGATGCGAGCAACACCAAAGAAGCCCACGCCTTCATCAATTACCTGCTCGATCCGCAAGTGATCGCCAAAGTCAGCGCTTCGGTGGGTTACGCCAACCCGAACCCGGCCGCCAAGCAATATATGGATCAGGCGCTGGTCAACAATCCTGAGGTGTATCCGCCTCAAGAAGTCCTCGACAAGCTCTACATCTCTACCACCCCGCCTCAAGCGATCATGCGTCTGATGACTCGGTCCTGGAGCAAAGTGAAGTCGAACAAATGAATCAGTACACCCAAGAACACGCTCGCTCCTACTACGCTGCTTCGGCGCGGGCGACCACACCTTATCCGGTATTGGACGCTGACCTGACAGCCGATGTCTGCGTGATCGGCGGCGGGTTCACCGGGGTCAACACCGCCATAGAACTGGCTCAGCGCGGATTGTCGGTGGTGTTGATCGAAGCCCGGCGCATCGGCTGGGGCGCCAGCGGGCGCAACGGCGGTCAGTTGATTCGCGGGATCGGTCATGAAGTTGAAGGCTTCGCCAAATATGTCGGCCAGGAAGGCGTGCGTTATTTGCAGCGCGCCGGCATCGATTCGGTGGAACTGGTGCGTCAGCGCATCGGCGACAACGGCATCGAATGTGATCTGCGCTGGGGCTTCTGCGATCTGGCCAATACCCCGGCGCAGTTCGCGGCCTTCAAGGATGAGCTGGTCGACCTCGCCGAACTCGGTTATGCCCACGAAACCCGTCTGATCGGCCCGGAGCAGATCCGCCAGCAAGTGGTGAATTCCGACATCTATGCCGGCGGACTGGTCGACATGGGTTCCGGGCACCTGCACCCGCTGGATCTGGTGCAGGGCGAAGCGCGACTGGCGGCGTCACTCGGCGTGCGAATTTTCGAGCAGAGTGAAGTGCTGGAAATCATCCACGGCCCGACCGTGCAGGTGCGTTGCGCCAAGGGCTCAGTGCGTGCCGGCAGTCTGGTGCTCGGCTGCAACGCGCATCTGGACGACCTCGAACAACAACTCAGTGGCAAAGTCCTGCCCGCCGGCAGTTACATCATCGCCACTGAGCCATTGTCCGAAGAACGCGCCGCGCAACTGATCCCGCACAATCTGGCGGTGTGCGACCAGAAAGTCGGCCTCGATTACTACCGGCTCTCGGCGGACCGGCGCCTGCTGTTCGGCGGTGCCTGCCACTATTCCGGGCGCGATCCGGCGGACATCGCCGCTTACATGCGCCCGAAGATGCTCAAGGTCTTCCCGCAACTGGCCGACGTGCGCATCGATTACCAGTGGGGTGGGAAGATTGGCATCACCGCCAACCGCTTTCCGCAGGTCGGCCGGCTCAAGCAGCACCCGAACGTGTTCTATGCGCAGGGTTATTCCGGCCATGGCCTGAACGTCACGCACTGGTGCGCGAAACTGCTCGGCGAGGCAATTCATGCCGGTCACAGCCAAGGCATGGACGTGTTCAGCGGCGTGCCGCACATGACCTTCCCCGGCGGCCCGGCCCTGCGCTCGCCGCTGCTGGCACTGGGGATGTTCTGGTATCGCCTGCGGGAAATGCTCGGCTGACAGCACAAACCGCGCTGACACGATCTAATCGTTCCCGGCTTTGATCGTTCCCACGCTCTGCGTGGGAATGCCTCAAGGGACGCTCTGCGTCCAGTGACGCGGAGCGTCACGGGCTGCATTCCCACGCAGAGCGTGGGAACGATCAGGTCGCGGCAGGTGAGCTATACACATTTGCTCTATCGCCAAGCACTTCTATATTGATGAGGTGCTTTGGCGTTCCTGACGCTCAGTGCCCAATCAATCGAGGAGGACATGGATGAAGTCGTCAGCCACCGACGAGCCGCGAGCACCAGGCCAAGCCCTAGTCAAAACCCGCCGTTTCAGCATTTCACTCGTCTGGATCGTGCCGATAGTGGCGGTTCTCGTGGGCATCTCGCTGGTGGTGCACAACGTGATGCAGGAAGGGCCGACGATCATCGTCAACTTCAAGACCGGCAGCGGCCTGACGGCCAACAAGACCGAGGTCAAATACCGCAACGTGGTCATCGGTCAGGTGACAGACGTCGAGTTGAGTAACGACCAGAAAAGTGTCGACGCCACCATCAAACTGTCCAAACAGGCGGAAACCTTCACGCGCGAAGACTCACAGTTCTGGGTGGTTCGCCCGCGCATTGGCGCCGGTGGCGTTTCGGGTATCGACACCCTGCTTTCCGGTGACTACATCGGTGCCGACATCGGTCAGGCCGACAACCGCGCCAAACACTTCAAAGGTCTGGAAAACCCGCCGCCGATCACCTACGGCGAACCCGGCAAGCGCTTCATGCTGCATGCACCGGACCTCGGTTCGCTGGACATCGGTTCTCCGGTTTATTACCGCAAGATTCCGGTCGGTCAGGTCGTCACCTACGCCCTCAATCCCGAAGGCAAAGGGGTGGACATCGAGGTGTTCATTCACGCGCCGAACGACGCGTTCGTCACTGAAAATACCCGCTTCTGGAATGCCAGCGGCATCGACATCAATGTCGGTGCCAACGGCTTTGCCGTGAAGACCGAATCGCTGTCGACGATGCTGGTGGGCGGTATTGCGTTCCGCGCTCCGGATTACAGTCCCAACGATGTGGCCGCCGCTGACGACAAGGATTTCGAACTGTTCGCCGACCAGCAGAGTGCCCTCGCGCCGCCGAACGGCAAGGCGCAATACATGGTGCTGCGATTCGACCAGTCGCTGCGCGGACTCAAGGTCGATGCGCCGGTCGAGTTCCTCGGTATGGAAATCGGCCGGGTCGTGGGCATCAACCTCGATTTCGACGCAAAAAAACGCACCTTCCCGCTTAATGTCGGCATCGTCATTTACCCGCAGCGTCTCGGTCAGGCCTACAAAAAGATGCTCACCGAATTCAAGCACGACCCTAACGACGAAGCCGCTGGCATCCGCCTGCTGGGCACTTTCGTCGATAATGGCCTGCGTGCCCAGGCCCGCAGTGGCAACCTGCTGACCGGCCAGTTGTACGTGGCACTGGACTTCTTTCCGAAAGCGGAGAAAGTCGCGTTCGATCCAAGCGCTCGTCCGGTCGTTCTACCGACCGTTCCGGGCAGCCTCGAACAGTTGCAGGAAAAACTCGAAGCGATGGTCGACAAGCTCAACAAACTGCCGGTTGAACGGATTGCCGGTAACCTCGACAGCAATCTGGTCGAGCTGCGCAAAGGCCTGAGCCAGTTCAACGCCAAGACCCTGCCGGGCGTGCAGAGCACCCTTGCCGACGTCAGCAAGACCTTGCAGTCCGCTAGCTCGACCCTGGCCGAAGATTCGCCACAACGCGAGAAACTCACGGAAACCCTCGACGAACTCGGGCGCATGTCGCGCTCGCTGCGTGAGCTGTCGGATTACCTGGGCCGACATCCGGAATCGCTGATTCGCGGTCGTCCCGATAACGCCGCGCCGCTGGATCTGAAAGGGCCACCACGCAATTGAGCACAGGAGCTACCACAATGGCTTTACCGCTGAAGATCACCGTGCTCGCTGCCGTGTTGCTGTTGGGCGCCTGCCGCAGCGACCCGATCAGCTTTCACACCCTGACCCCGGTGCAACTGAGTAACAAGGGCGGCGGCACGCAGATTCCGATCGAAGCCCTCAGCGTTCCGCCACAGGTCGACCGCGCGCAAATCGTTATCCGCCAAGGCAACAGCGGCCTGGCGATTCTGGAAACCGATTGGTGGGGCGCGACACTTGCCGATGAGCTGCGCGGTGCGCTGAGCGATCAATTGAGCAATACCGGCGGCCAGGGCGCTGCCTCGGTACGCATCGAAGTGCAGCGCTTCGATTCGATCCCGGGGCAGTACGCCTTGATCGACGCCAAATGGCGTCTGCGTCCATCAGGGGCGACCGACAGTGGACTGCTGACCTGCCGCTCGACCTTGCAAACACCTTCAGGCCCGAGCATCGATGAGCTGGTGACGGCCCAGCAGAACAACGTCAAACGCCTGGCTGCGGCGATCAGTCAGGCTGCCGGCAATCCGCGCGGCTGCCCGCCCGCGTCCTGAATCAGCGTCACAGTAAAGCGACAGCCATTCGGCTCACGGGTGGTGAGTTTCACCTGCCATTGTTGCTGGCTGCAGATCCGCTGCACCAGTGAAAGCCCCAAGCCGAGCCCTTCGCCGCGCTGTTCGTCACCGCGCACGAAGGGCTGGAACATCGCATGGCGCTGTTCTTCCGGGATACCGATGCCGCTGTCTTCCACCACGAAGCTGTTTTCCTGCAAGGTCAGTCGCACAAAACCGTGGTCGGTGTAATGCCAGGCGTTGCGCAACAGGTTGCCCATCACTGATTGCAGAAAGGTCAAGTTGAAGCGTCCGGCGCCGGCGTGCTGCGGATCGTAGACAAACTCCAGGCCTTTTTCGCGGATCAAGCGGCCCCACACCTCTGTCTGCGCATCGGCAATCTCCTTCAGTGTGCAGGTGGACTGCACGCGGACTTCTTCGGGTTTGCGCGCCAGCATCAGAAAGGTTTCGACCAATTGGCGCATCTCGTGGCTGGCCCGGGCAATCCGGCTGACTTGCGCCGTCGAGCGGGCATCAAGCGACGGATTCGCCAGCAGCAACTCACAGGACGTGCTCAGCACCATCAACGGCGTGCGCAGTTCATGGCTGACATCGCTGGTGAACAGTTTTTCCCGGCTCAAGGTGGCGCGCAGACGTCCCAACGTCTGATCGAACGACAGCGCCAGCTCGCCGACCTCATCAGCGGCGTAATCGGGATGCAACGGCGGCGCCACCTCGATGAGCTGATCGCGGTGGCGCACCTGGCGGGCCAGACGAATCACCGGCGCCATGACCCGTCGCGCCAGCAAGCGGCCCAGAATAATCGCCAGAATCACGCTGAGGATGAACCCGACAATCACCACAATAAACAGCAGATGCTCACGTTGTTCGAGGCTTTCCTGATCCCGCAGCAACACGTATTTGCGCCCGCCAACGGCTTCGACCATGGCGTAGAAAGCGTCACCGTGAAAAGTGATTTCCTGAAAGCCCAAGGGCAGCGCCGCCAGTTGCCGGGTCAGTGCCAACGGCCCCTGGCCACCCTCGAAAAAAAACAATTCGCCCTTTTCCGGGGCGTGGCTCCAGTGACTGATGTCATCCATTGCCAATAAACGGCGTAGACCTCCGCTTAGCGTGGTGGTGGTCAACTTGCGCTCGACCACGTGCACGCTGGCGACGATCCCCAACGCAAACACACCGGCCACAAGAGCACTCATCAGGGCGAACACGATCACGATCCGTTTTGTCAGGCTTTGCTTGAGATCCATGCGTTCGAACGACTCCTGAGTGTTTATCCGGCTAGCCCGGCGCTATGCCGTTGCGTGACAGCCTGAGCTTCACCGCAACGATGGAGACTTGTTAAGGCCCCTCGATAAACAAAAACAACAATTGAGTTTGTTTATCAAATAGGCGCTTTAGTTTGTCCGAAGTAACTTCTGGCAATTTTTTCACATGTTCTTCACCGCGCCCCGACGACCTTGAACGTAGTGTTCAGCCAGCATTCAAGTAAACAGTCGTAAAGTTGCTCGCTGCCCAAGCCTTGCGTTGCACTGAATGAACTATCTGGCGTTTAAAGAGGCAACATTGTGGCGCAATTATTTCAGTTGAAACATTTATTTCGGTACCGGCGTACGCCGCGCTTTCGGCTATGGGTTGCACTGGTCTGCGTCGTGCTTGTGGCCATTCTGGTCAGCGGGTTTGTCTGGTGGCCACGCTCACCGACCGACCTCGATCATGCCGGGCACAGCACCACCGCTGAATGGATAAAAGCCTGGCGGGCCGGTGAAGTCGTTGCGCTGGTGCGACACACCGAACGCTGCGATCGTTCGAGCAATACCTGCCTGGGCCCGGCGGACGGCATCACCGAAGTGGGCAGCCGTGCGGCGCAAGCGGTCGGCCAAGGCTTCGTCAGACTGGGCATGCAGCAGGCCGTGGTGTTGAGCAGCCCGCTGACCCGCACGGCGCAAACCGCGCACTACATGTTCGGCCACGACGCCAGCGCCGAAGACTGGCTGGCCACCTGTGGCCCGACACTTCGCGATGACATCGTCGCGCGCAAAGTGGCGCAGCAGAATCTTGTACTGGTCACGCACAGCGGCTGTATCAGTGATTTTGAAAAACAGACCGGTTTTCCTCACGCGATTGCCGCCGAGTATGGAAGTACCTTACTTGTACGAATTGATGATCGGAAACAACTTACAGTGCTGGGCATTATCAATACACCGTTCTGGCAGATATTAGACGTTACACATAAACAATGAAAAAACCGCCACGGCTTCTAGTGTTTTAAGCCAGATACTATTTATTCGCCCCAAGGCTCAGTCATGACGTCCGATACCCCTCCGTTGCGCCACGCTGCCCGTCATTTGATGCAACCTCCCTCGCTGATCGAACGCTGGGCGATCCCTGGGTTGATCCTGGCGTTTGTGCTGTTTTATCTGTTGCCGCTGATGAGCCACGGTTTGTGGATTCCCGACGAAACCCGTTACGGCCAGATCAGCCAGGAAATGCTGCTGAGCGGCAACTGGGTCGCGCCGCATTTCATGGGCATTCGCTATTTCGAGAAACCGATTGCCGGATACTGGATGATCGCCATCGGCCAGGCGATTTTCGGCGACAACCTGTTCGGTGTGCGCATCGCTTCGGCGGTGAGTACGGGCGTCAGCGTCTGGCTCGCCTATCTGTTGGCACGCAGGCTCTGGAACAACCCGCGGATCAGCGCGGCATGTGCCTTGCTGTACATGAGTTTTGGCCTGATCGCCGGTCAGGCAGGCTACGCCAACCTTGATCCGCAGTTCACCTTGTGGGTCAACCTCAGTCTGGTGGCGGTGTGGTTTGCCATCGACAGCACCACCCCCAAGGCCCGTCTCGGCAGTTGGGCATTGCTCGGCGCCGCTTGTGGAATGGGCCTGATGACCAAAGGCTTTCTGGCCCTGCTGCTGCCGGTGCTGATCGCCCTGCCCTACATGATCTGGCAACGCCGTTTCAGCGAACTGCTGCGCTACGGCCCGGTGGCGATACTGGTGGCCGCATTGGTCAGCGTGCCGTGGGCACTGGCGGTACACGTGCGCGAGCCGGACTTCTGGCGGTTTTTCTTCTGGCATGAACACATCCGCCGTTTCGCCGCTGGCGATGATGCCCAGCATGCACGGCCGTGGTGGTTCTATCTGCCGTTGCTGTTTGCTTCGACGTTGCCATGGGCGCTGTTGTTGCCGTCGACGCTGATTCGTACCTGGCGTGAAAAACGCGAGGCAAAAACCGCGTTTCTGGCGCTGTGGTTTGTGCTGCCGCTGATCTTTTTCAGTCTGAGCAGCGGCAAGCTGCCGACCTACATCATGCCGTGCCTGTTTCCTCTGGCCCTGCTGATGGGCTACACCGTGGTCAACTGGCTGGAGCAGCGCAACACGCAGGTTCTGCGCCTGAACGGCGTGATCAATACCGTAATGGGCAGCGTTGCCCTGATTGCGCTGATCTACCTGCAAGCGAGCAAGGAACTCTACGAAAACACCGACATGTTCAGCCTGTCGCTGGTGTATATCGTGCTGATCGGCTGGATCATCGCCAATGCCCTGCAAGTCATGCGGCCGCTGACGATGTGGGCCATGCCGGCGCTCGGCATCGGTCTGCTGATCGCCTTGCTGCCCGCCGCAATGCCGGCGCAAATCGTCGACAGCAAGATGCCCGACCAGTTTATTGCCGAGCATCAACAGGCCTTGAGCGAAGCGTCCTCGCTGTTGAGTAATGACCTTGGCGCCGCGTCGGCCTTGGCCTGGCGTCTGAAGCGGCCGCAAGTGGATCTGTTCAATACCGTCGGTGAACTGAAATACGGCCTCGACGATCCGGCCATGGCTGCCCGCAAGGTCGGTCTGGATGATGTCGGCCAATGGATGACCGAAGCGCGCAAAAAAGGCTCGGTGGCGGTGGTGATGCGCGTCAACAGCACCCAGGAAGCGCAGGAAATCGAGCTGTTGCCGGCTGACGGCAAGCATTACCAGCGCGGCAATCTGCAGATCTACATTTTCGCCAAGCGCCAGCCATGACCGCAACGGCCAAAGAACGCAGGGCGTTATGGATTCTTCTCGCAGCGACTGCGCTGATGTTGCTGCTTGGGCTGGGCAGCCGCGAACTCTGGGGCGCGGAAACCCGCTGGGCCAATATCGCGTTGCAGATGCTGCAAAGTGGTGATTACTTCGACCCGTATCTCAAGGGCGATCCGTACTACGACAAACCATTGCTGTCGTACTGGCTGATCACCGCGACGTCCTGGCTGACCGGAGGCCTGGGGCCGTGGTCATTGCGCTTGTCGTCGGTTATTTCGGCGTGGATCAGCGTATGGCTGGTGTACCTCTTGGGCGAGCAATTGTTTCGCAAAGGCACCGGGCTGATTGCCGGATGGATGTTGGCGACCACATTCTATTTCGTCTTCTGGGCGCGGGTCGCGACGGCCGACATCCTCACAGTCTGCGGTGTTCTCGCGGCGGTGTGGTGGTATTGGCGTGGGCCGGATGACACCCGGCTCTGGCGCTATGGGGTGTTTTTTTGCCTGTTGGCGCTGACATCACTGTTCAAGGGCCTGATCGGTTTCATCCTGCCGGGGCTGCTGCTGTTGCCGCATCTGCTGCAAGACGGACGCTGGAAACGCCATCTCAATCGGCGCCTGTGCGCCGCGCTGCTGATCGCCGGGGCGTTCTATGGGTTGCCGTTCCTGCTCTCGCATATTTATGGATCCCCCGACTACCGGCAAAGCGGTCTGGAACTGGTGTTGCGGGAAAACGTCGTGCGGTTTTTCCAGCCGTTCGACAACATCGGCCCGATCTACACCTATTTGTTGTACTTGCCGGTCTACACCCTGCCGTGGGCGCCGTGCTGGATCATCGCCCTGTGGGTGGCGCTGCGAAACTGGCGAAACATTGAGCCGGACACCCGCTGGCTGATTCAGGGTCTCGGCCTGTTGCTGCTGTTTTTCACCGCCAGCGGCAGCCGACGCAGCTATTACGTGTTGCCTCTGGTGCCGTTCGCGCAACTGCTCGGTGCGTGGTGGATTACCCGCCGGATGGCCGCGCGCAACCTTCAAGGGCGTGGCTTGCACGTCGGCTTTGCGATCGCCACGGCGGTCATGGTCGGCGTGCTCGGTGTGTTGTATCCGTGGACCAACAGCGGAGGCGGCGTGATCCGCTTCGGTGAAACGGTACGCGAACAGGCCAGCCAGCAGGCACCGTTGAGTCAGTGGCGTATGGTCATGATCGAGGTCGACAACAAAGTCCCGATGTACCTGCAAACCGGCGGTGCGCCCTTCTACTACGTGCCGGAAACTGCGGACTTTCCGCGTACCGGCAACAGCGCGGCGTTATTAGCCTGGCTGGAGCGCAGCAGCGGTCAGCACTGGGACGCGCAACACACCATCATTGTTGCCCAATACCGCAGTGGTGATCCGCTGCCACTCGACTACCTGAGCGCCGATCACCGGGCCATCAGCACCACGCCAACCCGCGGCGAACAGGTGTTCCATGGCCGCACCGACCAGAGCGTCGCCTACATCCCCAATCCCTCCTGAATAGCTGACGCGGAATGACGCACGGCAACCGTGCGTCACCGAGTCGCTGCTAATCTGAATGGCAATGACATGTATTAACGGTTTGTTTGACGTTTTTTTCTCATTTGCCTCTCTACATTGCCTGCGGCTGAATATCTGCAAATCATTCGCATTGCAGTCTGCCCGCGAATGCCTGCCCATAACGTCTAAAAAATCTGGAGCGTTACCGTTATGAATCCAAAGGTCCCGTCCTTTCTGAAACGCGCATTGCTGGTCAGCGCCCTGCTCAGTGCCGGTCAGGCGTTTGCCGCTGACAGCGTTGGCCTGCTGGTCTACAACGCCCAGCATGAAAGCCTGACCAAAGCCTGGGTCGCCGGTTTTACTGAAGAGACCGGGATTCCGGTGACGATTCGCAATGGCGATGACACCGAAATGGGCAACCAGATCGTGCAGGAAGGCGCGGCCTCGCCGGCAGACGTGTTCCTCACCGAAAACTCACCGGCGATGGTGTTGGTCGATAACGCCAAACTGCTCGCCCCGATTGCACCCGCCACGCAGCAACAAGTGGACGCGGCGTACCGCCCGGCTCATGGCCAATGGATCGGCATCGCCGCGCGTTCGACGGTGTTCGTCTACAACCCGGCGAAACTCGCGGAAAAAGACCTGCCGAAATCCCTGCTCGACCTGGCTAAACCGGAGTGGAAAGGCCGCTGGGCTGCTTCACCCGCTGGTGCGGACTTCCAGGCCATCGTCGCGGCCGTGCTGGAACAGAAAGGCGAAACGGCTACCCTCGACTGGCTCAAAGGCATGAAAGCCAACGCTAGCGTGTACCGCGGCAACAGCGCCGTGCTCAAAGCGGTGAACGCCGGGCAGATCGACAGCGGCGTGATCTACCACTATTACAGCTTCGTCGATCAGTCCAAGACCCGCGAAAACAGCCAGAACACCAAGCTCTACTACTTCAAGCACCAGGATCCGGGCGCGTTTGTCAGCACTTCCGGCGCGGGCGTACTGGCCTCCAGCAAACATCAGGAAGAGGCGCAGAAGTTCGTCAAATACATCACCGGCAAAGAAGGCCAGGAGATTCTCCACAGCGGCACCTCGTTTGAGTACGCGGTCGGCAAAGACGCGCCGTCCAACCCGAAACTGACGCCGTTGAAGGATCTCGACGCGCCTACAGTCGACGCGTCGAAACTCGACAGCAAGAAAGCCGTCGAGCTGATGACCCAGGCGGGAATCCTGTAAGTGCTCCCCGAAACCCTACCCGCGCAGGTTGCAGTGACCGCCTCCGCGAGCCTTAGACTTAAACCCCGCGCCCTCACCGGTCGCGGGGGCTCGTGGGTGGTTGCGCTGGCGATCGGTGTTTCATTACTGTCGCTGCTGCCGATCGCGTTTGTCCTCGGCGTGTCGTGGGCCACCGGTTGGGCAACCATCGAAGCCTTGGTGTTTCGTCCACGGGTGGCGGAACTGCTGATCAACACCGTGTTGCTGGTGTTGATCACCTTGCCGCTGTGCATTCTGCTCGGCACTGCACTGGCATGGCTGACCGAACGCACCGATCTGCCCGGTCGACGCCTATGGTCATTGCTGGCCGTGGCGCCACTGGCGATACCGGCGTTCGTGCATAGCTATGCGTGGGTCAGCCTGATTCCATCGATTCACGGTTTATCGGCCGGCGTGCTGGTGTCGGTGATCGCCTATTTTCCGTTTCTCTACTTGCCGATTGCCGCAACCTTGCGCCGACTTGATCCGGCGATCGAAGACGTCGCCGAATCCCTCGGTCTCAAGCCCTGGGCGGTGTTTTTCCGGGTGGTGTTGCCGCAGTTGCGCCTGGCGATCTGTGGCGGTGCGTTGCTGGTCGGGCTGCATTTGCTGGCCGAATATGGCCTGTACGCGATGATTCGTTTCGACACGTTCACCACGGCGATTTTCGATCAGTTCAAATCGACCTTCAACGGCCCGGCAGCGAACATGCTGGCGGGCGTTCTGGCGTTGTGCTGTCTGGCGATGCTCACCGCCGAATCCGCCGCCCGGGGCAAGGCGCGCTATGCGCGCGTGGGTTCCGGCAGTGCCCGCGAACAACGCACGGTTCGGCTCGGTCGTGGCAGCGTGATCCTCGGGCTCGGTCTGCAAGTGCTGACCTGCCTGCTCGCCCTCGGCGTGCCGCTGCTGACATTGAGTCGCTGGTTGATCGCCGGTGGCTGGGACGTGTGGGGCGGCGACGAACTGTTGCCTGCGCTGCTGCAAACCCTGTCGTTTGGCGTCGCCGGTGCGCTGTTGACCAGTCTGGCGGCGATTCCGATTGCCTGGCTGTCGATCCGCGCGCCGGGCAAATTGCAGCGTCTGCTCGAAGGCTGCAACTACATCACCAGTTCCCTGCCGGGGATTGTCGTGGCGCTGGCACTGGTCACCGTGACCATCCATTTCGCCCGGCCGATCTACCAGACCACCATCACCGTGCTGCTCGCCTATCTGCTGATGTTCCTGCCACGCGCACTGGTCAGCCTGCGTGCCGGTTTTGCCCAGGCGCCAGTAGAACTGGAGAACATTGCGCAAAGCCTCGGCCGATCGCCCCTGCGCGCCTTGTGGCTGATCACCTTGCGCCTCGCGGCACCGGGCGCTGCCGCCGGAGCCGCGCTGGTGTTTCTGGCGATCACCAATGAACTGACCGCGACCTTGCTGCTCGCCCCCAACGGCACCCGTACGCTGGCCACCGGCTTCTGGGCGATGACCAGCGAAATCGATTACGCCGCCGCCGCGCCTTACGCACTGTTGATGGTGCTGCTTTCGCTGCCGCTGACGGCCCTCCTCTATCACCAATCCAGGCGCACCGCTGGCCGATGAACGCACTCGAACTGATCTCCCTGAACAAGTCCTTTGGCGCCCAGAAAGCGCTGGATGACATTTGCCTGTCAGTGCCGACCGGCAGCCGCACGGTGATTGTCGGCCCGTCCGGCTCCGGCAAAACCACGCTGCTGCGGATAATTGCCGGGTTTGAATTCCCCGACGCCGGCAGCCTGACCCTCAACGGTCAGGTGCTGGTCGACAGCACCCATGCGGTGCCCGCCTACCAACGGCAGATCGGCTATGTTCCGCAGGACGGCGCGTTGTTTCCGCACATGACCGTCGCCGCCAATATCGGGTTCGGCCTGGCACTGACCGGCGCAGCCAGACACGAGCGGATCAAGGAGCTGATGGACAGCGTCGCGCTGGACGCCAACATGGCCGAGCGTTGGCCCCATGAACTGTCGGGCGGCCAGCAGCAACGGGTGTCCCTCGCTCGGGCCCTCGCGCAGCAGCCACGGCTGATGCTGCTGGATGAACCGTTTTCCGCCCTCGACACCGGCCTGCGCAGCGCCATGCGCAAAATGGTCGCGCGTTTGCTTGAGGACGCCGGCGTCACCACGATTCTGGTGACCCACGATCAGGGCGAAGCGCTGTCCTTTGCCGATCAGTTGGCAGTGATGCGCGGCGGGCGGCTGGTGCAGTCCGGGCATCCGATGGACCTTTACCGCTTTCCCCGCGACGAGCAGACCGCACATTTTCTCGGCGAAGCCGTAGTGATGCCGGCACGGATCGAATCCGGTCTGGCCCACTGCGATCTCGGTCAGGTGCCGGTGAACAGCAACGGTTTCATTGGCGACGCGCAGATCATGCTCAGGCCCGAGCAGTTGCAGTTGTCTGGCGCCGTAGTCGGCACACAAGGCTGCCCCGCCGTGGTCACTGAGCGCGATTTTGCCGGCAACACCTGCACCCTCACCGTCGAACTGCGCTCGCCGATCACTCAGGATCCCGGGCGGTCGCTGCTGGTGCGCAGCTCCGGCATGCACGCGCCGCCTGCTGGCAGCGACGTGCAGTTATCGGTGCTCGGTGCGGCGCATCTGTTCGCCGCGTCCTGATTACAGATCGAAGCGATCCACCGCACGCCGCCGCTCGTTGTCATCACGCACATCGTAGTTGGCGGTGGTCTGGATGTTGCTGTGGTGCGCGAGTTTCTGCGCGATCGACAGATCATGTTCCTCGATGACCCGCGTGATAAACGAGCGACGGAAGTCGTGCGGCATGATCTTCACCCCGACCTGCGTGCCACGCTGACGGGCGATGTAGTAGATCGCGTGTTTGGTGATACGCTCGCGGGTGATGTGGCTGCCGCGACGGATGCGGTTGAACAGAAAGGCATCGTCGCGCTCGCCTTCCTTGAGCTGCGAGCGCCGCAGTTCCAGCCACGCATCAAGTTTGGCGAATGCCCAGGCCGGCGCGTACTTGATCAGTTGTTTGTTGCCTTTGCCGGTGACGGTCAGGCTGCGCTCAGTGAAGTCGACCTGATTCAAGTCCAGGTCCACCGACTCCGATTTGCGCATGCCGGTGCCGTACAACAACGCAATCACCGCTGCGTCGCGCAGCCCTTGCGGACGCGGATCGGCGGCGCAGACTTCCATCAATTCGTGGATCAAGGTGCGCTTCAAGTTGCGCCCCTGGGACAAGCGCGTGCCGGCAATGGCTTTGACCGAACGCATTTTCAACAAATGATCCTGAGAGATCAGGCTCATGCGCCAGGCTTCATTCATCACACCGCGCACGGCATTCACATAAAGCGAAGAAGTGTTGGGCGCATAGTTGTCTTCGCGCAAAGCGGCGACCAGCGCAACAACATCTTCAGGTTGTAATGCGTGCCAGGGAATATCCTCGACATTCATGTCTTCAAAGCCGAGGCGGTCGGCCGCATCCTGCAAAACATAGCGCATGGTCAGCTGGCTGGAGGGGGCCAGGCGCGCCAGATACAGGGTCATCGGATTGGTTTGGCGGGTTTGCAGCGGTACAACGGACAAGTCAGTCAAACGTAAAGGCCTTGAGTAAAAACAATTCAACACACCAACTAATAACTGCAACATTCCCAGTGTAAGGGGAACACTTCTGTAGGACTTTTCTACTAAAAATGACGATAAGCGGCAGAAGTCTGAACAGTGGCTGTATGGGGTTCAGATAAACGATTCGCCGACCGGTTTTTCATGTTCCTTTCACAAAAACGGGCATAACCTTAATTCCAACAGATCCCGTGTCGGCGCCGTTCAAACTGCCGCGCGAAGCCACAAAAGTCAACCGAACCCCGACGGTAAGTCTTTTCAGCAACTTATTGATGCAAAGGTAATTTTTGCGTCTACGCTGAGATTGGATCCTACCCGGTGAATTGGTTTTCTTCTGATTGTTTGTGATGAGGTGTTCATGAGTCAGGCGTTTCTCCCCTTCTCTCGCCCGAGTATCGGCGATGAAGAAATTGCAGCCGTTGAGCAAGTATTGCGTTCCGGCTGGATCACCACCGGACCGAAAAATCAGGCACTCGAAGAACAATTCGCGCAATACGTTGGCTGTCGCCACGCGGTGGCACTTTCGTCCGCCACCGGCGGCATGCACATTACCTTGCTGGCGCTGGGCATTGGCCCGGGTGACGAAGTCATCACCCCGTCGCAGACCTGGGTCTCGACCGCCAACATGATTTCCCTGCTCGGCGCCACGCCGGTGTTCGTCGACGTTGATCGCGACACCTTGATGACCGATGCCGCACGCATCGAAGCCGCCATCACCCCACGCACCAAAGCAATCATTCCGGTGCATTACGCCGGCGCCGCATTTGATCTTGATCCGCTGTATGCGCTGGCCGACAAACACGGCATCGCCGTTATCGAAGACGCCGCCCACGCTGCCGGCACCCGTTACAAGGGGCGCCACGTCGGCTCGCAAGGCACGGCGATTTTCTCCTTCCACGCGATCAAGAACATGACCTGTGCCGAAGGCGCGATGTTCGTCACCGACAACGAAGCCCTGGCCAGCCGTGTGCGCATGCTCAAGTTCCATGGTCTGGGTGTCGACGCCTACGATCGCCTGACCGGTGGCCGCAAGCCGCAGGCGCAAGTGATGGAGCCGGGTTTCAAATACAACCTCGCCGACATCAATGCGGCGATTGCCCTGGTGCAACTGGAGCGTCTCGACGCGATCAACGCGCGCCGCACTGAACTGGCCGCCGCCTACCGGCAAAAACTCGAAGGCCTGCCGGTGCAACCACTGGCTTTGCCCGCCTACGCACAAACCCACGCCTGGCACCTGTTCATCCTGCGCATCGACAGCGAGCGCTGCGGCATGGACCGCGAAGCCTTCATGAAAGGCTTGCAGGACCAGGGCATCGGTACCGGTATCCATTTCATCGCCACTCACCTGCACACCTGGTATCGCCAGCGTGACCCCGATCTGTATCTGCCCAACACCGAATGGAACTCGGCGCGGCTGTGCTCGATTCCGTTGTTTCCCGACATGAGCGATCAAGACCTTGATCGCGTGGTCGGTGCCATCGCCACTCTTATGGACAAACGCCCGTGAAACCTTATCCGATCCGCTGTGTGTCGATCGTTATCCCGGTCTACAACGAACAGGACAGCCTGCCGGAACTGCTGCGCCGTACTGAAGCCGCCTGCCAGATGCTGCGTCACGACTTTGAAATCGTCCTCGTCGACGACGGCAGCCGTGACGAGTCCGCCAACCTTCTGGAAGAAGCCGCGACCCGTGAAGACAGCCCGTTCGTGGCGGTCATCCTCAACCGTAACTACGGCCAGCACGCAGCAATCATGGCCGGTTTCGAACAATGCAAAGGTGATGTCGTGATCACCCTCGACGCCGACCTGCAGAACCCGCCGGAAGAAATCCCGCGCTTGGTCGCCGAAGCGGAAAAGGGTTACGACGTGGTCGGCACCGTGCGCGGCAACCGCCAGGATTCGGCCCTGCGCCGCTATCCGTCGAAGCTGATCAACCTCGCCGTGCAACGCTCCACCGGCGTCGCCATGAGCGACTACGGCTGCATGCTCCGCGCTTACCGCCGGACGATCATCGACGCAATGCTCGCCTGCCGTGAACGCAGCACCTTCATCCCGATTCTGGCCAACAGCTTCGCCCGCCACACCACCGAAATCGTCGTGGCCCACGCCGAACGTGAGCACGGCGATTCGAAGTACAGCCCGATGCGTCTGATCAACCTGATGTTCGACCTGGTCACCTGCATGACCACCACGCCGTTGCGCCTGCTGAGCATCGTCGGTTTCACCATGGCCGGGCTTGGATTGCTGTTTGCTTTTGCGTTGATCGTCATGCGTCTGGCCTTCGGTTCCGGCTGGGCCGGTGACGGCATGTTCGTGCTGTTCGCCGTGCTCTTCGTGTTCACCGGTGGCCAGTTCATCGGCATGGGCCTGCTCGGCGAATACCTGGGACGCATGTACAGCGACGTGCGCGCCCGCCCGCGTTTCTTCATTGAAAAAGTCTTGCGCAGCCACGCCGCCGAGCCGGCGCCTGCAGTCACCGTTGATGGTCTCTCCACTACTACTTCTACTACCGGTCAGGTTCTCTCATGAGTGCAAAAACTGTTGTCTTCGCTTACCACGATATTGGCTGTGCCGGCATTCAAGCCCTGCTCGACAGCGGCTACGACATCGCGGCGGTGTTCACTCACGCCGATGACCCGAAAGAGAACGCGTTCTACGGATCGGTTGCGCAACTGTGCGCCAACAAAGGCATCCCGGTGCATGCGCCGGAAGACGTCAACCACCCGTTGTGGATCGAGCGGATTGCCAAGCTCGCCCCTGAGTACATCTTCTCGTTCTACTACCGCAACCTGCTGAGCGAGTCGTTGCTGGCCGTGGCCAAAAAAGGTGCGTTCAACCTGCACGGTTCGCTGCTGCCAAGCTACCGTGGCCGCGCCCCAGCCAACTGGGTACTGGTCAACGGTGAAAGCGAAACCGGCGTCACTTTGCACCGCATGGTCAAGCGTGCCGATGCCGGCGCCATCGTTGCTCAGCAACGTGTCGCCATCGAACGCAGCGATACCGCGTTGAGCCTGCACGGCAAATTGCGCGCTGCGGCCAGCGATCTGTTGCGTGACACCCTGCCAGCCATGCTGCAAGGCAAGATCAGCGAAACCCCGCAGGACGAATCGAAAGCCAGCGTATTCGGGCGTCGCACCGCTGCGGACGGCAAACTGGTCTGGGCGAAACCGGCCGAGCAACTGTTCAACCTGGTGCGGGCGGTGACCCAACCGTATCCGGGCGCGTTCTGCGCGGTCGGCGAACACAAACTCATCGTCTGGAGCGCCGAAGTCGTCAAAGGCAACGACGGTCAGGCGCCGGGCCGGGTGATCAGTGTCGACCCGCTGCGCATTGCCTGTGGCGAAGACTCGCTGGTGATCCTCTCCGGCCAGCGCAACGACAACGGCCTGTTCCTCAGTGGCCCACAACTGGCCAACGAACTCGGCCTGGTCGACGGCTCGCTGTTGCGCGGTGCCGAATCCGGCCGTGCGCCACGTCGCACGCGCGTGCTGATCCTCGGCGTCAACGGTTTTATCGGCAATCACTTGTCCGAGCGCCTGCTGCGCGATGACCGCTATGAAGTCTATGGTCTGGATATCGGTTCCGACGCCATCGACCGTCTGCGCAGCCATCCGCACTTCCACTACGTCGAAGGCGACATCAGCATTCACTCCGAGTGGATCGAGTACCACATCAAGAAGTGCGACGTGGTCCTGCCGCTGGTGGCCATCGCCACGCCGATCGAATACACCCGCAACCCGCTGCGTGTGTTCGAACTCGACTTCGAAGAAAACCTGAAACTGGTGCGCTACTGCGTCAAGTACAACAAGCGCGTGATCTTCCCGTCGACCTCGGAAGTCTATGGCATGTGCCAGGACAAACACTTCGATGAAGACACTTCCAACCTGGTGGTCGGCCCGATCAACAAGCAGCGCTGGATCTACTCCGTGTCCAAGCAACTGCTGGACCGGGTGATCTGGGCCTACGGCGCCAAGGGCTTGAATTTCACCCTGTTCCGCCCGTTCAACTGGATGGGCCCGCGCCTTGACCGTCTGGATTCGGCCCGCATCGGCAGCTCCCGCGCCATCACCCAGTTGATCCTCAACCTGGTCGAAGGCACGCCGATTCGCCTGTTCGACGGTGGCGAGCAGAAACGCTGCTTCACCGACATCGCTGACGGCGTCGAGGCACTCGCGCGGATCATCGATAACGACAACGACGTCTGCAACGGCCAGATCATCAACATCGGCAACCCGGACAACGAAGCCAGCATCCGTCAGTTAGGCGAAGAGCTACTGCGTCAGTTCGAAGCGCACCCGCTGCGTGACAACTTCCCGCCGTTCGCCGGTTTCCGCGACGTGGAAAGCAAGGCGTTCTACGGTGCCGGTTACCAGGATGTTGAGCACCGTAAACCCAGCATTGCCAACGCCAAGCGTCTGCTCGACTGGACACCGACCGTGGAAATGCGCGAGACCATCGGCAATACGCTCGATTTCTTCTTGCGCGAGGCCATGCTCGAAATCGCGGACAAGAAGTAATGCAGGCAGGACTTCGTATCGACGTCGACACCTACCGCGGCACCCGTGAAGGTGTGCCGCGGCTGCTGGAAATGCTCGACGAGGCGCAGATCAAGGCAACGTTCTTCTTCAGTGTCGGCCCGGACAACATGGGCCGGCATCTGTGGCGCCTGATCCGCCCGCAGTTTCTCTGGAAAATGCTCCGCTCCAATGCTGCCGGCCTGTACGGCTGGGACATTCTGCTCGCCGGCACCGCGTGGCCGGGCAAGCCGATCGGCCGCGATCTCGGGCACCTGATGCGTCAGGCCCGCGACGCCGGTCATGAAGTGGGCCTGCATGCGTGGGATCACCACGGCTGGCAGGCCAATGCCGGGCGCTGGAGCAATGCGCAACTGATCGAGCAGATCCGTCAGGGCGTCGACACTTTGAGCGACATTCTCGGCGAGAAAGTCGAGTGCTCGGCCGCCGCCGGTTGGCGTGCGGACGAACGCGTGATCGAGGCCAAGCAAGCCTTCGGCTTTCGCTACAACAGCGATTGTCGTGGGCAACACCTGTTTCGCCCTTTGCTGGCGGACGGTACGCCGGGCACCCCGCAGATTCCGGTGGACCTGCCGACCTTCGACGAAGTCGTCGGCCCGATCGTCGCGGCGCGGGATTTCAACGGTTTCATCCTTGATCACTTTCGCCCGCAACAACTCAACGTCTACACCATTCACGCCGAAGTAGAAGGGATTCTGATGGCTGAGGATTTTCGTCAATTGTTGGCCGATGCGCGCCAACGCAACATCGACTTCAAACCACTGGGCGACTTGCTGCCCGAGTTCTTCAACACCTTGCCCGTGGGTCGCGTGCAACGCGGCGCCCTCGACGGCCGTGAAGGCTGGCTGGGAGTGCAAGGCGCATGATTAAACGCTGGACGCTGCCACTGCTGTTGCTGGGTATTTGCTTGCTGGCCTATCTGCTGCCGCTAGGCACGCACGGTTTGTGGATTCCTGATGAGACCCGTTACGCACAGATCAGCCAGGACATGCTGCTCAGTGGCAACTGGGTGTCGCCGCACTTCATGAGCCTGCGTTATTTCGAGAAGCCGATTGCCGGTTACTGGATGATCGCGCTGGGTCAGGAGTTGTTCGGGCAGAACCTGTTCGGCGTGCGCTTTGCGTCGGCGCTCAGCACCGGGTTGAGCGTGCTGCTGTGCTATCTGGTCGCTCGGCGCTTGTGGAACGAGCCGCGCAAAAGCTTCGTCTGCGCCCTGCTCTACATGAGTTTCACTATCGTCGCCGGTCAGGCCGGTTACGCCAACCTCGATCCGCAATTCACCTTCTGGGTCAATCTGAGTCTGGTGGCGCTGTGGTTTGCCCTCGACAGTCAAACCGGCGGCAAGCGCATGGCAGCCTGGGCGGTAATGGGGCTGGCCTGTGGCATGGGTTTCATGACCAAAGGCTTTCTCGCCTGGCTGCTGCCGGTGCTGATCGCCCTGCCGTGGATGCTCTGGCAAAAACGCTGGCGTGAACTGCTGATGTTCGGCCCGGTGGCGATTGCCGTGGCGATCCTCGTCAGCCTGCCGTGGGTGCTCGCAGTGCATGCGCAGGAGCCGGACTACTGGCGGTTCTTCTTCTGGCACGAGCACATCCGCCGCTTTGCCGGTGACGATGCGCAACACGATGCGCCCTGGTGGTTCTACCTGCCACTGCTGGTGGCGTTCAGTCTGCCGTGGGTGGGGCTGCTGCCGACCGCGTTCAAACAAGCCTGGCAAAGCCGTGCTCAGCCGAAAGTGGTCTTTGTGCTGCTCTGGCTGGCGATGCCGCTGGGGTTTTTCAGCCTGGCCAACGGCAAACTGCCGACCTACATCCTGCCGTGCCTGCTGCCGATAGCGTTGTTGCTGGGCAATGCGCTCGCCGACCGTTTGCGCCTGGAGCAAGGACGTGCGCTGAGCATCAATGGCCTGCTCAATCTGGCGCTGGGCATTGTGTTGCTGATCGCGCTGGTTTATCTGCAACTGACCAAACCGGTTTACGACCACGAACTGCACAGCATGGTGCTGGTGTTTATCGCACTGATCGGCTGGATCATCGCCAACCTGCTGCAAGCCTTTCTGCCGCTGCAATGCTGGGCAGCACCGGCACTCGGCAGCCTGTTGCTGATTGCGGTGTTGCCGGCGGCGCTGCCGAAATCGGTGGTCGCCAACAAGATGCCGGATCAGTTCATCAAGCATCACGTCACGGAACTGGCGCAGACCACCCACTTGCTGAGCAACGATCTGGGGGCTGCTTCGGCGCTGGCCTGGCGCCTGAAAACGCCGCAAGTGGCGTTGTACAACACGATAGGCGAACTGAAATATGGCCTTGCCTATCCTGACGGCATTCAACAGCGGGTTGACACCAAAGACGTGCAACAGTGGATGCGTGAGGCGCGCCGCAGCGGTTCGGTCGGCGTGGTGATGCGCGTCAAGGGGCAGGACGAACTGGACGAAATCGACAAGTTGCCCAAGGACGGCCTCCGTTACGAACAGGGCAACCTGGTGATCATGATCCTGCCCAAGGAAGCGTCATGAGCCTGTTGCTGCTGTTGGCCGCGTGCCTGCTGACCTGCCTCGGCCAGGTGGCGCAGAAGTACGCCGTGGAGAGCTGGCGCGGCGTCGAGTCGGGCTGGGCCGAAAAGCTGCGTACGCCGTGGTTGTGGTTGGCCCTGCTCGCCCTCGGCTCAGGTCTGTTGGTCTGGTTGCTGGTGTTGCAGCGTCTGGAAGTCGGCATCGCCTACCCGATGCTCAGCCTCAACTTCGTGCTGATCACCCTGATTGCGCGCTTCGTCTTCCGTGAACCCATCGACCGCCAGCATTGGCTTGGCGTGGCGTTGGTGATCGGCGGCGTGGTTTTGCTGGGGCAACAGTCATGAATCAACGTCGCGGCATCACCTTCGCGCTGGGCAGCGTGTTCCTCGTCAGCGCTGCGCAACTGGGCATGCGCTGGAGCATGACCCGCCTGCCCGTGCCGGAACAATGGCTGCACATCGACAGCCTCGATTGGCGAGCGCTGGCCGTGGTCATTGCGGCGGTTTTTGCCTACGCCCTATCGATGCTTTGCTGGCTCGCCGCCCTGCGCGATCTGCCGCTGGGCCGGGCTTACTCGCTGCTGAGCATCAGCTATGCGCTGGTGTATCTGCTGGCGGCCAGTCTGCCGCTGTTCAACGAATCCTTCAGTTTCACTAAATCACTCGGCGTGGCGCTGGTCATGCTCGGGGTCATCACCATCAACACTCGTCCGGCTCGTGCGCCCGAATTCAGGAGTGCTCCATGAAAATCACAGTATTTGGCAGCGGTTACGTCGGTCTGGTGCAAGCGGCTGTGTTGGCCGAGGTCGGCCATGATGTCGTGTGCATGGACGTCGACCAGAAGAAGGTCGACCTGTTGCGCCAGGGTCATGTCAGCATTTTTGAGCCTGGGCTGGCCAGCCTGGTGCGCGAAGGTCTCGACTCGAAACGCCTGCAATTCACCACTGATGAGCAACTTGCCGTGCAGCACGGTCGAGTCGCGTTTATCGCCGTGGGTACGCCGTCGCGTGAGGATGGCTCGGCGGATCTGCGCTACGTGCTGTCGGTGGGTGACGCGATTGCCCGCCATCGTGAGCAGCCGCTGATTCTGGTGGAAAAATCCACGGTACCGGTGGGCACCGGCGACACCTTGCGCAAGCACATCGAAAAAGCCTTGATCAAAACCGGCCGCCTGCTGCAATTCGATATCGTTTCCAACCCGGAATTCCTCAAGGAAGGCTCGGCCGTTGCTGACTGCCGCCGCCCGGACCGTATCGTCATCGGCTGCGAAGGCGATGAAGTGCGCGATGTGATGCGCGATCTGTACTCGCCATTCAACCGCAACCATGACCGCATCATGTTCATGGACCTGCGCAGCGCCGAGCTGACCAAATACGCCGCCAACTGCATGCTGGCGACCAAGATCAGTTTCATCAACCAGATCGCCGAACTCGCCGAGCACCTGGGCGCCGACATTGAATCGGTGCGCCAGGGCATCGGCGCCGACACGCGCATCGGTTACCACTTTATCTATCCGGGCTGCGGTTATGGCGGCTCGTGCTTCCCCAAAGACATGCGCGCGTTGATCCACAGCGCCGAAGAAGCGCACTGCTCCAGCGATTTGCTGCAAGCGGTCGAGGCGATCAACCAGCGGCAGAAACACAAGTTGTTCGAGCGCATCAACGCGTTCTACAAGGGTGACCTGCGCGGCAAGACTTTCGCCCTGTGGGGCCTGGCGTTCAAACCCAACACCGATGACATGCGCGATGCGCCAAGCCGTGTCCTGCTCGAAGAACTGTGGGCCGCCGGTGCCAGCGTGCGCGCCTTCGACCCGGAAGCCATGCAGGAAACCCAGAACCTTTATCCGGACGAGTCGAAGCTGATGCTAATGGGCACGCCGGAATCGGTACTGCCCGGCGCCGACGCACTGATCATCTGCACCGAATGGCAGCAGTTCAAGGCGCCGGATTTCGATCTGATCAAACAGCGCCTCAACAGTCCGGTGATCTTCGACGGCCGTAACCTCTACGACGCCGAGCGTCTGGCACGTAACGGTTTCCATTACTTCCCGATGGGCCGTGGCGAATCGCGTAAGTTGCCGATCCCGCTGCAACAATGGCCACACGCGTCCGACGTCGCTTGATCAGCTTATCGCCTGAGATTCGCCGGCAGTCCCTGATCGCAGGGCTGCTGGCGTTTTTAGTGTTCATGGCCGGGGTCTACGGGCAGGCCCCGATCGGTTTCGATTCGCGGTTCGTGTTGTTCGCGCAAGAAATGCTGCGCCATGGGCCGACGGTGTTTCCGACCACCTATGGTCAACCGTATGCGGATTATTCAGCGGTTTCGACGCTGTTCATCTGGCTGCTGTCGCTGCCGTTCGGCACTGTGAACGCGTTTACGGCGTGGGCGCCAAGTGCCGTCGCCGGTGCGCTGATCGTGACGCTGATGTATCGACTGCTGGCGCCGTACTCGCGGTGTTGGGCGTTGATCAGTATTGCGTTGCTGATGCTCACCAGCGGTTTCGTCACTGAAGTGCGCGCGGTGTCGCAGGACTTGATGCTCGCGGCGGTGGCCTTCGCGGTGTTCTATCTGGGTTATGCCCATGAGCATTTTGCCGGCAGGCGTCACTGGCCGTTGATCTTCGCGTTGCTGCTGCTCGGCTTCGGCATTCGCGGGCCGATTGGGCTGGTGGTGCCGACCGGCATGCTGTGCAGCTATTACCTGCTCAACCGTGAGTGGTCGCGACTGCTGGTGTTCGGCGTACTGGCTTCGCTGCTGCTCGCAGCCTGTGTCGGCCTGCTGTTGTGGCTGGCGAAACTCAGCGGTGGCCCGGTCTTCTTGCAGGACGTGATCCGCATGCAGTTCATGGGGCGCATGGACGGCAGCGAAGGCGTCAGCGGTTCGCTGTATTACTTCACCAGTTCGTTCGGCAACTACGCGCTGGCCTATCCGCTGGCATTGCTGGTACTGGTGGCGGCCTGGCTGAGCAAGCCGCAGCAACGTGGCCCGGCGCTGCGTCTGGTGCAGTACTGCGCGGCGGCGGGACTGATTGTGATGGTCGGCCTGTCGATTCCTCAAGCGAAGAAAGCGCGGTATCTGCTGCCGATGCTGCCGATGGCGGCGATCATTGCGGCGTATCCGTTTCAGGTTGCGCATGGGCGAGTGTTCCGCTATTTGCGCGGCTTGATCATGGGCTTGTGGCTGGTCACGCCGGGCTTGCTGCTGGTGGTTTTGCTGGTCGCTCAACGGCGCTTTCCCGAGCAATTGAGTGACGTGTCTTGGGTGTTGATCGCGCTGGGCCTGCTGCAACTCTTGGCGTTGTCGCGATTGTTGCTCCCACGTTGGCGTGTCGAGGTATTGGCGTTGTCCGCGGTGTTGGCGTTGTGGACGGTGTACGCGGCAGTGTTCGAGCCGGTGGAGCGGCGTTTGTACGACACCCAGGCATTCAGTCACGCGGTGTTTGCCCAGGTTCAACAAAACCCGGCGCCGCTGGTGCTGCACGGCATGGGCAAGGATGCGAAAGCGATCAAGTTCATGGTCAATATCGAGCAGGATCTGCAACCGCAGTTCAGCGACTCGATCCAGCAACTGGAGGCGCTCAAAGGTCCGGCGTGGCTGATGATGGATCGCAGTGATCTGCCATCTCTCAAGGGCACGCCGCTGGAAAGCGCGCAGCCGGTGTTGAACGGGCGTTTTGATAAAAACGACTATGTATTGCTGTGGCTGAAACCGTAACCTGTCGACCTCTTGATCGGTAGGATTCGCCTCAATATGACCTTCGACGTACGCCGCGCCAGCCCTGCTGACGCGGTTGCCCTCCCCGCGATCGAGCGTTCGGCCGCGCAATTGTTTCGTCTTGAACCGCCGTTGGCGTGGCTGGCTAATGCCGAGGTGCCCGATGCTGGCCAACATCTGCAGGCCATCGAACAGGCGTACGTGTGGGTTGCTGAAAATAGCGATGGGCAACTGACTGGATTTGTTCGTGCTGTAGACATTGATCAGCACATGCACATTGAGGAGCTATCCGTCAGTCAGGCTTTTCAAGGACAAGGCATGGGTCGCGCACTGGTTGCGGCAGTCATTGAACAAGCGCGCGTGATGCAGTTGAACTCAGTGACGCTGACCACCTTCCGCGATCTGCCGTGGAATGCACCGTTTTATCAACGGATGGGATTTGTCGAGTTGACGCCTGCACACACCGACCGCCATTTGCGCGATGCGCTGCAAGCCGAAGTCCTCTTCGGCTTTCCCGCAGAGCGCCGCTGCGCGATGCGCCTGCCCCTGATTTGAAAGCAATGAAGGTCCTTGTGGGAGCGAGCCTGCTCGCGAAGGCGGAGTGTCAGTCAACATTGATGTATCTGACCCGACGCATTCGCGAGCAGGCTCGCTCCCACAGGGATGGTGTTATGGCAGCTTGACCTGTGGTGACTGGCCGGTAAGGATGACGTACGCCCGCCAGGCATTTGAAATAAGGACATTGACCCTTCGTGGCTACCTACTCGCGCCTCATCCGCCGGTTGATGATCAGTTCGCTGACCGTCGTCATCAGCCGCGCTCTGATCAGCCCGCTACTGACGCTGTTCCTCAGCAACAAGCTCGACCTCAATCCGCAAGACGTCGGCCTGCTGCTGGGGATCGCGGTGTTCAGCGCCACGTTGTTGTCGCTCTATGGCGGCTACATCATTGATCGGCTGGACAAGCGCCAGTTGCTGATCCTGACCATGCTTTCCAGCGGTATCGGTCTGATCCTGCTGACCTTCGCGCAGAATCTGTACCTGGTCACCCTGGTGCTGATCATCAGCGAAACCGCGTCGGCGCTGTTCCTGATCTGCTCCAAAGCCATCCTCAGTGAAAACCTGCCAGTGGGCCAGCGAGTCAAGGCGTTTTCCCTGAACTACACGCTGACCAACATCGGTTACGCCGTCGGCCCGATGATCGGCGTGGTGATTGCCGGCGTTCAGCCGTCAGCGCCGTTTATCGTCGCGGGCGCGATTGCCATCGGGAGCATCTTTCTGCTGCTCGGTGCCACGCGTGAAGTGAACCCGGTCTCGGCAATCGCTGCGCCCCCCAGCTTTCTGAAAACCCTGATCATCCTGAAGAACGACCGCACGATGATCCTGTTTACCCTGGGCTGCCTGCTCAGCACGCTGGTGCACGGGCGTTTCACCCTGTACCTGTCGCAATACCTGCTGGTCACCCACACCCAGCAACAGACGCTGGATACCATGGCCGCCCTCCTTGCCTGCAACGCGATCACAGTGATTGTGTTGCAGTACCAGATCGGCCGATTACTCACCCGCGAGCACCTGCGCCACTGGATTGCCGGCGGCACCGCGTTGTTCATCGTCGGGCTGATCGGCTTCAGTCTGGCTGACAGCCTGGTCGGCTGGTGCGTGGCGATGTTCATCTTCACCTTGGGCGAGATGATCATTTACCCGGCCGACTTTCTGTTTGTCGACACCCTCGCCCCGGAAGAATTGCGCGGTAGCTATTACGGCGCGCAGAACCTGGCCGCGCTTGGCGGTGCGTTCAGTCCGGTCATGTGCGGGTTTCTGCTGATGCACACACCGGCACCGAGCATGTTCTATGCCTTGAGCGCACTGGCGGCTGTGGGCGGCTATTTGTGTTTCGTCAGTGGCCGTCGCGCCGCTTCAATTCAAAATTAATGCACTAAATCTGCATTAATATGAATTTGTCAGCATCGAGTTTGCCCGGCACACTGTGCGCGTTCCTCCCCCAATGTTGGAACACTTCGAGGGCTTTCCGGATATGCCGGACAAGTCCTTTTTTTGCCTCGAATTTGCTGCAAGGATCGGATTCACATGCTCGCTCGCTGGTTGCCCGCCGCCATCAACACCCGTCCCACCGAATGGAGCCGCGCCGCCATCGGCATGGCGTTGGGCACGTTGTTCAGTGTGTGGTTGTGCGCGCAGGTATTCGGCCATGAGGTCGCCTATCACCTGATCGGCCCGCTGGGCGCATCGGCGGTGTTGCTGTTCGCCGTGTCCTCCGGCGCCCTCGCCCAGCCGTGGTCGATTGTCGGTGGCTATTTATGTGCTGGCGTGGTCGCGTTGCTGGTGGCGCATGTGCTTGGCCGAACCCTTGGCAGCGCCTGTCTGGCGGCGGGTGTGGCGCTGATCCTGATGTGCTGGCTGCGTTGCCTGCATCCGCCCGCTGGCGCGTTGGCCCTGACGCTGGTGCTGGCCGATCCGGCGACCATCGCCATGGACTGGAAAGCCATGGAGCCGGTGATGCTCGGCGCGGCGTGCATGCTGCTCAGCGCGCTTGCCTATAACAACCTGACACGGATCCGTTACCCGAAACGCCCGGCAGAACCGGCTCCGGTGCATGGGCCGGTCGACAGTCAGGCGATCACCGCCGAAGACCTGAAACTTGCCTTGGCCGAGATGGAAGCGTTTATCGACGTCACCCCCGAAGACCTCGAACAACTGATCCACGCCAGCGAACTGCACGCCAAACGGCGCAGCATTACCGAAACATTCCGCTGACCCCGGGTAGGCGCTGCCGCAGGCTGCTCCTACACAGGAACGCGGCGATTCGGGTGATGTAAAAACGCAAACTCCCCCTGCGAATATCCCGGTTGTACAGGGCAAATTTGCACTGTTACGATCGGCTAACGCTCGCGCGCGAGCTTCTCGAATAAAGACAATAAAAGCAGGGAGTTACTGATGACAGCTCAGGCTTCATCCCCGCGGACCCCGTCCATGGATGCCACGCAAAACGAAGTGCTGGCCGAGGTTCGCAATCATATCGGTCACCTGACCCTCAACCGCCCCGCCGGTCTCAATGCCATTACCCTCGACATGGTGCGCTTGCTGCAACAGCAGCTCGACGCCTGGGCGACTGACGCCGATGTTCACGCCGTGGTCCTGCGCGGTGCCGGTGAAAAAGCCTTCTGTGCCGGTGGCGACATTCGGTCCCTTTACGACAGTTTCAAAAGCGGCGACACGCTGCACGAAGATTTCTTCGTCGAGGAATACGCCCTCGACCTGACGATTCATCACTACCGCAAACCGGTATTGGCGCTGATGGACGGTTTCGTTCTCGGCGGCGGCATGGGCCTGGTGCAAGGCGCCGATCTGCGTGTGGTCACCGAGAAGAGCCGTCTGGCCATGCCAGAAGTGGCCATCGGTTATTTCCCCGATGTCGGTGGCAGTTATTTCCTGCCGCGCATTCCCGGTGAGCTGGGCATCTATCTGGGGGTCAGCGGCGTGCAGATCCGTGCCGCCGACGCGCTGTATTGCGGCTTGGCCGACTGGTATCTGGACAGCAGCAAACTGGCGCTGCTCGACGAAAGACTCGATCAGATGGAATGGCAGGACACACCGCTCAAGGCCCTGCAAAACCTGCTCGCCAAGCACGCGGTGCAAACCTTGCCCGATGCGCCACTTGAGGCTTTGCGCCCGGCCATCGACCATTTTTTCGCCCTGCCGGACGTACCGAGCATGATCGAGCAGTTACGCGCAGTGACGGTTGCCAACAGCCACGAATGGGCGACCACAACGGCTGACCTGCTGGAAACCCGCTCGCCGTTGGCCATGGCGGTGACCCTGGAGATGCTGCGTCGCGGCCGGCACTTGAGCCTGGAACAGTGCTTCGCGCTGGAGCTGCATCTGGATCGCCAGTGGTTCGCCCGCGGCGACCTGATCGAAGGCGTCCGCGCCCTGCTGATCGATAAAGACAAGACACCTCGCTGGAACCCGCCGACCCTCGCTGCGCTGGACGCAGAGCATGTCGCGAGTTTCTTCCACGGGTTTGCTGAGAGCGGGAGCTGAGCCATGCACGATCTCGAACTGACTGAAGAACAAGTGATGATCCGCGACATGGCCCGGGACTTTGCCCGTGGCGAAATCGCGCCCCATGCGCAGGCGTGGGAAAAGGCTGGCTGGATCGATGACGCGCTCGTCGCGAAGATGGGTGAACTCGGTTTGCTCGGCATGGTGGTGCCCGAAGAATGGGGTGGCACCTACGTCGATTACGTCGCCTATGCCTTGGCCGTGGAAGAGATCTCTGCCGGTGACGGCGCAACCGGCGCCTTCATGAGTATCCATAACTCGGTGGGCTGCGGTCCGGTGCTCAATTACGGCAGCGAAGCACAGAAGCAAACGTGGCTGGCGGATCTGGCCAGCGGGCAAACCATCGGCTGCTTCTGCCTGACCGAACCGCAGGCCGGTTCCGAGGCGCACAACCTGCGCACCCGCGCCGAGCTGCGTGACGGCCAGTGGGTGATCAACGGCGCCAAGCAATTTGTCAGTAACGGCAAACGGGCGAAACTGGCAATCGTCTTTGCCGTGACCGATCCGGATCTGGGCAAGAAAGGTATTTCGGCGTTTCTGGTGCCGACCGATACAGCGGGGTTTATCGTTGATCGCACCGAGCACAAAATGGGCATTCGCGCCTCCGACACCTGCGCGGTGACGTTGAACAACTGCAGCATTCCCGAGGCCAATCTGCTCGGTGAACGCGGTAAAGGTCTGGCGATCGCCCTGTCCAACCTTGAAGGTGGTCGCATCGGCATCGCTGCGCAAGCATTGGGCATCGCCCGTGCTGCGTTTGAAGCGGCGCTGGTGTATTCGCGCGATCGCATCCAGTTCGGCAAACCGATCAACGAGCACCAGAGCATCGCCAATCTGTTGGCCGACATGCACATGCAAATCAACGCGGCACGCCTGATGATCCTGCATGCGGCGCGACTGCGCACGGCGGGCAAACCGTGTTTGTCGCAGGCGTCACAGGCCAAACTGTTTGCGTCGGAAATGGCCGAGAAGGTCTGTTCGTCAGCGATTCAGATTCATGGCGGGTATGGGTATCTGGAGGATTATCCGGTCGAGAAGTATTACCGCGATGCGCGGATTACCCAGATCTATGAAGGGTCGAGCGAGATTCAGCGGATGGTGATTGCGCGGGAGCTGAAGAACTATCAGTTGTAACGGTGTTGGCCCCTTTCCCTCACCCCAGCCCTCCCGAAACGTCGGACCGCCCAGAGGGAGAGGGAGCCGACCGAGGTGTCTGGCGCTATGCATCGACCTGAAATACCGAGTCGATTATCGATTGGATAAACCAGGTCGATCAGGGATTCAGTAAGTTCTTTCAGGTCGGCGTACCTCCCAAACATCCCCCAATCAGTCTCCTCTCCCAGAGGCAGAGAGAGCTGACCGAGGTGTCTGGCGTCATGCATCGACCTGGAAGATTGAGTCGATTAAGGATTCGCTAAAGCTCTTCCAGGTCGGCGTAAATCTGAAATATCCCCCAATCAGTCCCCTCTCCCTCCGGGAGAGGGTTAGGGTGAGGGGCTTTTCGCTTTAGACGCATTACTTGCCTTTGAACTCAGCCTCACGCTTGGCAATAAACGCCGCCATCCCTTCCTTCTGATCCTGCGTCGCGAACGCGGCATGGAACACCCGGCGCTCAAAGCGCACGCCCTCAGTCAGATTGACCTCAAAGGCTCGGTTGACACTTTCCTTGACCATCATCGCAATCGGCAACGACTTGCTGGCAATCACCGCAGCAACCTTCAACGCTTCATCCAACAACTCATCGCTCGGCACGATCCGCGCAACGATGCCGCAACGCTCGGCCTCCACCGCATCGATCATGCGTCCGCTCAGGCACATTTCCATGGCTTTCGCCTTGCCGACGGCGCGGGTCAGGCGCTGGGTGCCACCCATGCCGGGCAACACGCCGAGGTTGATTTCCGGCTGACCGAATCTGGCGTTGTCACCGGCCAGAATGAAGTCGCACATCAACGCCAGTTCACAACCACCGCCAAGGGCGAAGCCGTTGACGGCGGCAATGATCGGCTTGCGCCGGTTGGCCACGCGATCGCTGTCGCTGAACAGATCGTCCATGTAGATCTGCGGGTAGGTCAGCTCGGCCATTTCCTTGATGTCGGCACCGGCGGCAAAGGCCTTTTTCGAACCGGTGAGAACGATGCAGCCAATGTTCGAATCGGCTTCCAGCGCATCCAGGGCCTGGTTCACTTCGCTGACCAGTTGCGCATTCAGCGCATTCAACGCCTGCGGACGGTTGAGGGTGATCAGGCCAACGCGGCCATGGGTTTCCAGCAGAATGGTTTCGTACGTCATGAATCAAAATTCCTTCTTAAAGATTGCGCGAAATAACCATGCGCTGAATATCGCTGGTGCCTTCGTAGATCTGGCACACGCGGACGTCGCGGTAGATGCGCTCCAGCGGGAAGTCGTTGAGGTAACCGTAACCGCCGAGTGTTTGCAACGCCATTGAGCAGACCTTCTCGGCCATCTCCGAGGCGAACAGTTTGGCCATCGACGCCTCGACCAGTGCCGGTTGCCCACTGTCACGCAGGGCCGCCGCGTAATGCACCATCTGCCGGGCGACGGCGATCTGCGTGGCCATGTCGGCGAGGCGGAAAGCTACGGCCTGATGTTCGATGATCGGCTTGCCGAAGGTGTCGCGTTCACGGGCGTAATCACGCGCCGCTTCAAACGCCGCGCGGGCCATGCCCACCGCTTGCGAAGCGATGCCGACGCGACCGCCTTCAAGGTTGGCCAGAGCAATCTTGTAGCCCTCGCCCTCTTCACCCAGGCGGTTGGCCACCGGCACTTTCACATCTTCAAAGAGGATCTGGCAGGTATCGGAGGCGTGTTGGCCGAGCTTGTCTTCGACGCGAGCGACTTTATAGCCCGGTGAATCGGTCGGCACGATAAACGCGCTGATACCGCGTTTGCCGGCACTCGGATCGGTCACCGCAAACACAATCACGATCCCGGCGTTTTGCCCGGAGGTGATGAACTGTTTGCAACCGTTCAGCACGTAGTGATCGCCGTCCAGCCGTGCACGGGTTTTCAGGCTGCTGGCGTCGGAACCGGCCTGTGGTTCGGTCAATGCAAAGGCACCGAGCATGGCGCCGCTGGCCAACGGTTTGAGGAAGCGTTCACGCTGATCGTCATTGCCGAACTTGAGGATCGGCACGCAGCCGACCGAGTTGTGCACGCTCATGATCGTCGAACAGGCGCCGTCGCCGGCGGCGATTTCTTCCAGAGCCATGGCGTACGCCAGGTAACCGGTGTCGCAACCGCCCCACTGCTCCGGCACGAGCATGCCGAAGAAGCCCAGTTCGGCCATCTGGCCGATGGCTTCCTTGGGGAAACGGTGCTCGCGATCCCACTCGGCGGCGAACGGCTTCAAGCGTTCCTCGGCAAATTGCCGGGCCATATCACGGATCTGGGTTTGGTCTTCGTTGGGAATCATGGTGAATCCTTAAATCCTGGTTACCACACAGAACCCCTGTGGGAGCGAGCTTGCTCGCGAATGCGGTGTGTCATTCAACTCCAATGCTGGCTGACAGGACGCCTTCGCGAGCAAGCTCGCTCCCACATGGGCTATTTTAGCGATCAATACACGCATTCCACAGCCATGGCCGTGGCTTCGCCGCCGCCGATGCAGATCGCCGCGATGCCGCGTTTCTGCTTTCTCTGGCGTAGCGCCGAGAGCAACGTCACCAGAATCCGCGCACCCGAAGCACCGATCGGATGACCCAGCGCACAGGCGCCACCATGCACATTCAACTTGTCATGGGGGATTTCCAGGTGCGTCATCGCCGCCATGCCAACCACGGCAAACGCTTCGTTGACTTCGAACAGATCGACATCACCCAGCGACCAACCGGTTTTCTTGATCAGCTTCTTGATCGCCCCAATCGGCGCCACCGGGAACAGACCCGGGGTGTCGGCGAACGCAGCGTGGCCATGGATCACCGCCAACGGTTTCAGGCCGAGGTTCTGCGCCTGCGACTGACGCATCAGCACCAGTGCCGCCGCGCCGTCAGAGATCGAACTGGAGTTCGCCGCCGTCACCGTGCCGCCTTCGCGGAACGCCGGTTTCAGCGAGGCAATCTTGTCCAGTTTGGCTTTCGGTGGCTGCTCGTCGTGGCTGATCAGCACCTGTTCTTTGCCGACGGTCACGGTCAGCGGAACGATTTCATCCTTGAAGCTGCCGTCCTTGATCGCGTGCTGCGCGCGGGTGGTCGAGGCGATAGCAAAGGCGTCCTGCGCTTCACGACTGAAGTGGTTGGTCTCGGCGCAATCCTCGGCGAAGGAGCCCATCAGGCGCCCCTTGTCGTAGGCGTCTTCGAGACCGTCGAGGAACATCGAGTCGAGCACGCGGCCATGGCCCATGCGATAACCGGCGCGAGCACGATCCAGCAGATACGGCGAGTTGGACATGCTTTCCATGCCACCGGCGATCACCACATCAGCGCTGCCAGCTATAAGCATGTCATGGGCGAGAATGGTGGTTTCCATGCCCGAACCGCACATCTTGTTGACCGTGGTGCAGCGGGTCGATTTATCCAGCCCGGCGCCCAGTGCCGCTTGACGTGCAGGCGCCTGACCGAGGCCCGCAGGCAGTACGCAACCGAACAGCACTTCATCGACCGCGTCGCTGGCAACACCGGCACGTTCAACCGCAGCCTTGATCGCAGCAGCACCGAGTTGCGGCGCGGTGAGGCTTTTCAGTTCGCCCTGAAAGCCGCCCATCGGCGTGCGCACGGCGCTGACGATGACAATCGGATCGTTGGAAATAGTCATGACAAATCCTCCTTACTTGGCGGCCATGCGCAAGGCACCGTCGAGACGGATCACCTCGCCGTTGAGCATGCTGTTTTCGATGATATGCCGAACCAGCGCGGCGTACTCGGCAGGCTTGCCCAGACGCGGCGGGAACGGTACGCCGGCGGCCAGCGAATCGCGGACTTCCGGGGTCATGCCGGCCATCATCGGCGTTTCGAAAATGCCCGGGGCGATGGTCATCACGCGGATGCCGAAGCGCGCCAGCTCACGGGCGGCCGGCAGGGTCAGGCTGGCGATCGCGCCTTTCGAAGCGGAATACGCCGCTTGGCCGATCTGGCCGTCGAACGCTGCGACCGAGGCGGTGTTGATGATCACGCCGCGTTCGCCGTCGGCATTGGCCTCGGCTTCGGCGATGGCCGCAGCGGCCAGGCGCAACATATTGAAGCTGCCGATCAGGTTGACGTTGATCACTTGGGCGAAACTGCTCAGTGCATGTGGGCCGTTCTTGCCGAGGATCTTCTCGCCACGGACGATACCGGCGCAGTTGACCAGACCGTTGAGGCTGCCAAAGGCTTTGACGGTAGCCTGCACGGCAGCTTCAGCGGCGGCTTCGTTGCTGATATCGGCAACGACGCTTTGCGCGCCCAAACGCTGCGCCTGTGCGGCGACAGCTTCGGCATTCATGTCCACCAGCATCACTTTGGCGCCGGTACTGATCAGCAATTCAGCGGTGGCGGCACCCAGGCCGGACGCGCCGCCGGTGACGATAAAAACCTTGTTTTCGATCTGCATGACTGGACTTCCTGATTCAAGCTGAAACGTTATGCGCCGCAGCCTCTTGAGCCTTGGCGATTTCCTGGTTGCGCAAGATAAAGCGCTGCAATTTGCCACTTGGGGTCTTGGGCAATTCGCTGACAAATTCGATTTCACGCGGGTATGAGTGTGCGGCCAGACGTTTGCGTACGTGTTGGCGCAATTCTTCGGCCAGCTCCGGCGCGGCGCGGTATTGCGCACTCAGCACGACGAAGGCTTTGACCAGTTCGGTGCGCTCCGGGTCCGGCTTGCCGACGACGGCCGCTTCGACCACCGCCGGGTGCTCAATCAGCGCACTTTCGACATCGAACGGGCCTACGCGGTAGCCCGATGTGGTGATTACGTCATCGCTGCGGCCGACAAAACTGATGCTGCCGTCCGGGTTCCATTCCACGGTGTCGCCGCTGAGGTAGTAATCGCCGACGAAAGCCTTGGTCGGCGCGCCTTCGTAACCGCCGAACCAGCACATCGGCGATTGCGGTCGGTCGATGGCGAGAATGCCCGGCTGGCCGACACCAAGTTCGTTGTACTGATCGTCGAGCACCACGATGCGATGACCCGGTGAGGCGAAACCGGCGGCACCAACGTGCACCGCGTGATCAAGGCCGTGGTGGTTGCACAGGACCATGCCCAGTTCGGTCTGGCCGTAATGGTCGTGGATGACCACGCCGAGGTTGTCGGCGAACCAGCGGATGACTTCCGGGTTCAGCGGCTCACCGGCGCTGCTGACGATGCGCAACTTGCCCTTGATCGACTTGGCGAATTCGTCGCCACCGGCGATCAGCAAGCGATAAGCGGTGGGCGAACCGGTGAGGTTGGTGATGCCGTACTTGTTGATCACCCGGCAAGTGCTTTCGAGGGTGAACGGCCCATCGTAGAAAGTGATCGGATGGCCCATCGACAATGGCCCGGTGACGCCGAAATAGATGCCGTAGGCCCAACCCGGATCGGCGACGTTCCAGAAGGCGTCTTCGGGACGCAGGTCTACCGCATCGCGGGTGTAACTCTGGAACGCGACGATGGCTTTGAGCGGTACCGACAGCGCTTTCGAAGGGCCGGTGGTGCCGGAGGTGAACATCAGCAGGAACGGGTCTTCGCCGGTCAACAGGACCGGTTCGCAGACATTGGAATAATTGGCCAACTCGGCCCAGAAGCTGAAGTCGCCACGGACGATGCCCTGGCCTTTGGCGCCGCCTACGGTCACGAGGGTCGGGCAGTCAGCGACTTCGGCGAGTTTCGGCCGGTTGACCGCATCGGTGACCACGACTTTGGCGCCGGAGCTGTTCAGGCGATGTTCGAGGGCTTTGGGGCCGAACGCGGTGAACAGCGGTTGATACACCGCGCCGATGCGCCAGGTGGCGAGCACGGTGATGAGCAATTCGATGTTGCGCGGCAGCAGGCCGGCGACCTTGTCGCCCTTCTGCACGCCCTGAGCGAGGAGGAAGTTGGCGAAACGCGCGGCTTTGTCCTGCAGGTCGCTGAAGGTGTACGTCGCACTGGCGCCGTCGCGGCCTTCCCAGAACAGCGCAATGCGCCCGGGCAAGGCATGACGGTCGCAACATTCGACGCAGGCGTTGAGCGCCGCAAGCGTACCGCTGAGCGCGGCATCCACGGTGTGCTGATAGTTGAACTGTTCAGTGGCAGACAAGTAATCGCGCATTGCCAGAATCCCTCTGTTTTTTATTAGGCTGGGAAGCGTAAACAACAGGGGGATAGTCGCGCTGTAGGGCGGCGGCGGCAATGGTCAAAGCCATCAATGTGGCTGACTGGTTTGGCCAAGACCGCTACCACACTGATCGTTCCCACGCTCTGCGTGGGAATGCAGCCTCGGACGCTCTGCGTCCGCGCCAGAGCTGGAACGCGGCGCGTCCCTTGAGGCATTCCCACGCGGAGCGTGGGAACGATCAAGCGGCGGAATGTGTTGGGTCAGACAACCTCATTCAGGATCAGTTGGCGATAGTGGCCCGGATTCGACCCCGACCATTTGCGAAACGCCTTGTAGAACGAACTCGCATCGGCAAATCCCAAGCGGCTGGCAATCTCGACAAAACTGATCGAAGGCTCCGCCAGCCAGATAATCGCCAGTTCTTTGCGCACGCTGTCCTTGAGCCCTTGGTAGGTCTGCCCTTCTTCCGCCAAGCGCCGGCGCAACGTCGAAGCCGACATGCACAACTGTTGGGCCAAGGCCTCGGTTTCCGGCCACTGCTCGGCCGGCAACTCCCGCAGATCGTGCTTGATCCGACTGGCAAGGCTTTCCGGGTCGCGATACTTGACCAGAATGTTGGCCGGGGCGTGGGCGAGAAAGCGTTTCAGTTCTTCGGCGGTGCGCTTGATCGGTAGATCGAGGCAATCGGCAGAGAAGATCATCCGCGTGCGTGGACGCTCGAAACGCAGGTTTTCCGAGAACATCACTCGATAGTCATCGGTGAACGCCGGCGCCGCACAGCGCAGTTCGATCGCCAGAATCGGAATCCGCCGCCCCGCCAGCCAGCAGGCCACACCGTGGACGATCATCCAGTAGGTGAAATAGGTGAAAGCGCGGCGTGGCTCGTGGTCATCCTCCAGCAGGACGATCTCCGCCAGACTTTGCTGATGCACCAATTGCGCTGGCATGCGCTCCAGCATCAGCGACAGAAAGCTCAGCCCCGTGTTCAAACCCGCTGCCAGCGTCGGTTGCGCCATCGCGCTGCGACAGAGGAATTCGAGGCTGCCAGACTTGAGCTTGCGCGGGTCCATGCCAAAGAACTCGTCATCCCCGCGTCGGGCCAACAAGCGCCAGAGTTTCGCGTACTGCGAGGCCGGCACCCGGCCGTGTTCGGATTGCAGCAGCAGCGGAGCAATCCCGACCTTGTTCAACACCTCTTCGGTGGCTGCGCCCGGGGCACAACTTTGCAGCAGCGCTTCACGCACCAGTTGCACGGCGATGGTGTCTTTTTCCGACATGGAGCGCGGTAAACCTTGTTGTTTTTGAGTGGTGGGCATCTTACCGCAGGACACGAATTCAACACGAATCCCCTGTAGGAGTGAGCCCGCTCGCGATAGCGTCGTGTCAGTCAACATTGATTTTTCTGAGCCGCCGCGTTCGCGAGCAGGCTCGCTCCCACAGGGTTTTGTGCCGGGGCAAAAAACAGGTTGTTCAGCTTGTGTTCAGGTTTATGCCAATCATTGTCATGTGAGAATGCTTGTCATTATGTTACAACTTGTAACCTCTTCGAATGACTTACTGGACACCGAATGCTCGTTCCCTTCCTGATCATGCTGCGCGAAGGCATTGAAGCCGCGCTGATCGTTGGCATTATCGCCAGCTACCTGCAACAGACTGGCCGTGGTCAATGGCTGCCTGCCGTGTGGATCGGCGTATTTCTCGCCGCTGCCCTCGCCCTGCTGGTCGGCGGTGGTCTGGAACTGGTCAGCGCTGAATTCCCGCAAAAGCAGCAGGAGCTGTTCGAAGGCGTGGTCGGGCTGGTGGCCGTAGGCATTCTCAGCTCCATGGTGTTCTGGATGCGCAAGGTCGCGCGCTCGATCAAGCATTCGCTGCAAGCCTCGCTGGATCACGCGCTGACTTCCTCTAAACATCAGGTGATCGCACTGATCGCCATGGTCTTTTTCGCGGTCGCTCGCGAAGGCCTGGAAACGGTGTTCTTCCTGCTCGCCGTGTTCCAGCAGAGCGAAGGCCCCGGCGCGCCGATCGGTGCCCTGCTCGGGCTGATTCTGGCGATCATCGTCGGTTTCCTGATCTACAGCGGCAGCATGCGCCTCAATCTTTCGGCGTTCTTCAAGTGGACCGGCCTGTTCATTCTGGTGGTGGCCGCCGGGATTCTCGCCAACTCGGTGCAGGCGTTGCATGAAGCCGGGTTGTGGAATCACCTGCAAACCGTGCTGTTCGACTTCAGCGCGACGCTGCCGATGGATGGCCCGTTGGGGTCGGTGCTGGCCGGCATGTTCGGTTATCAGGATGCGCCGACCGTCAGCACCCTCGGTGCGTATCTGCTTTATCTGCTGGTGGCGCTGATGATGTTCTTTTACCCGGCTCCCGCGCCGACGCCCTCCGCACAATCGTCTTCCGTTTCCAGCCAATAAGGGCATTCATGTCAAAGCCTAATACTCCTCAGGCCTCCCCTCCTCGCGCCTTGCGTTGGGCGGTGGCCGGCTCGGTGGTGGTGATGATCGCCGCCGGTGGTCTGTTTTATTACGCCTCGAAAATGGCTGCGGCCAAGCGTCAGCACAACCACGATGAAGTGGTGGTGAACATTCATCCCGGCAGTTGTGAACCCAACGCGCTGACGGTGCCGGCCGGTCGCGCCAGTTTCCGCATCGTCAACCGCTCCGACCGCGCGGTGGAATGGGAAATCCTCGACGGCGTGCTCGTTGTCGAGGAGCGGGAAAACATTGCGCCGGGCCTCAGCCAAGTGATCAACGCCAACCTGCAACCGGGCGATTACGCGATCACCTGCGGCCTGCTGAGCAACCCGCGCGGCACCCTGCACGTGACGCCAACTGCCGCCTCTGAGGCTGCGGCCAAAGCCAAGCCGTCGATGGTCGCCTTCGTCGGGCCGCTGTCGGAATTTCGCGTGTACCTGGCCAGCCAGAGCAACGCATTGATCAAAGCCGTGACCGCGCTCGATCAAGCGATTGAAAGCGGCGACTTGAGTCAGGCTCAAGCGCTGTACTTACCGGCGCGCGCGGCTTATCAACGTCTGGCCCCTGCCGCGCAACGCCTGGCGGAACTGGACAACAGCATCAACGCCCGCGCCGACTACTTCGAAAAGCGCGAACAGGATCCGGCCTTCGTCGGTTTCCACCGCATCGAATACGCACTGTTCCAGCAACACAATCTCGACCAACTGACGCCCGTTGCCCAGCGCCTGCTCAGCGATGTCACCACGCTCAAACAGCAATTGCTCGCGCAAAGCCTGCCACCGGAGCAACTGGTCAGCATCATCGTGCGCAACCTCAACACCTTGGCCGACGTCCGTGCTGCCAGCGGTGAAGAAGAACGCTACAGCCACAGCGACCTCAACGGTTTCGCTGCCAACGTGCAAACCGCGCACAAAGTCGTCGATCTGCTGCGGCCAATGCTGACCAAGTCGGCGGCCGAGCTGTTGCCGAACATCGACCAGGCACTGGCGGACTTCGACAGCGAACTCGATACCTACAAGATCAAGGACGGCTACGCCAGTTACGACGCCATCAGCGGCGAACAACGCAAGCAGATTGCCGACAAGGCCCAGGCTCTGGCCGACGCTCTGGATGGCATCGATCCCGCCCTCGGCCTCTCCGGCCTGTAAGCAGAAGACGATTTGACGATGAAAGATAGCGAACCACTCAACCTGCAACGTCGCCGTGTCCTGATGGGCATGGGCGCCGCCGGTGTCGCCCTCGCCGGCTCGGCCCTGAGCTGTCCGGCCATGGCCGCCGCGCCGGCACAAGTCACCGAAGCACCGAGCAGTGACAAGACCGAAGACCGTCACGATTTCCACGGCATCCACCAGACCGGCATCGTCACCCCGCGCCCGGCGTCGGGCATGCTCGTCTCGTTCGACGTGTTGGCCAGTGATCGTGAAGATCTGGAGCGGCTGTTCCGCACCCTCAACGAGCGCATCGCGTTCCTGATGAAGGGCGGCGCGGTGGCGCAGATCGATCCGAAACTGCCGCCGCCGGACTCCGGCATCCTTGGCCCGAATGTAACCCCGGACAACCTGACCATCACCGTTTCGGTCGGCGAGTCGCTGTTCGACGAGCGCTTCGGTCTGGCCGAGGCCAAGCCCAAACGCCTGATGCGCATGGTCGGGTTTCCCAACGATGCGCTGGACGCCGATTGCTGCCACGGCGACCTGAGCCTGCAGTTCTGCTCGAACACCGCCGACACCAACATTCACGCCCTGCGCGATATCGTCAAAAACCTTCCCGACCTGCTGCTGGTGCGCTGGAAGCAGGAAGGCAGCGTACCGCCGCAAGCCCCGGCAAAACCTGGTGTGCCGGCGCAATCGGCGCGTAACTTCCTGGGGTTCCGCGATGGCTCGGCCAACCCCGATTCCAACGACGCTAAAGCCATGGATCGCCTGGTCTGGGTGCAACCGGGCAGTGACGAACCGGCCTGGGCCGCTCACGGCAGCTATCAAGCGGTGCGGATCATCCGCAACTTTGTCGAACGCTGGGACCGTACGCCATTGCAGGAACAGGAAAGCATCATCGGCCGGGTCAAAACCACCGGCGCGCCGATGGGTGCGCAGCATGAGACTGAAGTCCCGGATTACAGCAAAGACCCGGCCGGCAAGCTGACCAAGCTCGACGCGCACATTCGCCTGGCCAACCCGCGCACCGCCGCGAGCCAGGCCAATCTGATCCTGCGCCGGCCGTTCAACTATTCGAATGGCGTGAACAAGAACGGCCAGCTCGACATGGGCCTGCTGTTCATCTGCTACCAGGCCGATCTGGAAAAAGGCTTTATCACCGTGCAGACCCGTCTCAACGGCGAGCCGCTGGAGGAATACCTCAAACCGGTCGGCGGCGGCTATTTCTTTACCCTGCCGGGTGTCACGGGCGACAAGGACTTTATCGGTCGCTCGCTGCTCAACGCCACACAACCGAAAACAGCCGCATAAAACAATCTCGACACTGGAGCCGCCCCCGATGAAAAAGACGCCACTCGCGTTATTGCTGACCCTTGGTTTGCTCAACACCCCGCTGTCGGCATTCGCCGCCACTGCACCGCTGGATCTGGTGGGGCCGGTTTCGGACTACAAGATTTACGTCACCGAGCAACTGGATGAGCTGGGCAGCCACACCCAACAATTCACCGATGCCGTGAAGAAAGGCGATTTGGCCACCGCGCAAAAGCTCTACGCACCGACCCGCGTTTACTACGAGTCGATCGAGCCGATTGCCGAGCTGTTCAGTGACCTCGATGCGTCCATCGACTCCCGTGTCGACGACCACGAGAAAGGCGTAGGGGCTGACGACTTCACCGGCTTCCACCGCATCGAGTACTCGCTGTTCTCGGAAAAAAGCACCCAGGGCCTTAACGAGTTGGCGGACAAGCTCAACAGCGACGTAAAAGATCTGCAGACCCGCGTCGCCGGCCTGACTTTCCCGCCGGAAAAAGTCGTCGGCGGTGCCGCCGCGCTGCTGGAAGAAGTCGCCGCGACCAAGATCTCCGGCGAAGAAGATCGCTACAGCCACACCGACCTGTATGACTTCCAGGGCAACATCGACGGCGCGAAGAAAATCGTTGATCTGTTCCGTCCGCAGATCGAGCAACAGGACAAGGCTTTTGCTGCGAAGGTCGACAAGAACTTTGCCACGGTCGACAAGATTCTGGCCAAGTACAAGACCCAGGACGGTGGTTTCGAGACGTATGACAAGGTGAAGGATAACGACCGTAAAGCGCTGGTTGGGCCGGTGAATACACTGGCGGAAGATCTGTCCACGTTGCGTGGCAAGTTGGGGCTGAACTAAGTTTTTTAGCGTCTGTTAAGGCCCTATCGCGAGCAGGCTCACTCCTACAAGGGGAACGCATTCCAAATGTAGGCGTGAGCCTGCTCGCGATAGCGGTTGTATGACCGCTACAAATTTAAAGCCTTACAAAATCCGGTAGAGCAACCGCTCAATCCGCACCCGACTCACGCGCTTGAGAAACTTGGCCACCGCGGCCGGGTATTCGGGCAGCGTCTCCAGGCTCTGAAAGCTGTCGATCCGTGTGGTATGGCGGAAAATCTCTTCAAGCTCTTTCGCCCGCGGCTCCAGCCATTCCCCTTTCGGATCATCGATCAACAAGGCGTTTTCCAGATCCAGGCGAAATGCTCGTGGATTGAGGTTGTTGCCGGTCAGCAACGTATAACGCTGATCAATCCACATGCCCTTGAGGTGATAGGTGTTGTCGCCGTCACGCCACAGGTGCAGGTTCAACTGCCCGCTGTCGATGTTGCGCTGATGGCGCTTGGCAAAGCGGCGCAGGCTGATTTCGTACAGATACGGCAATGCCGCGATCACCTTGAACGGCTCGCTCGGCGGGATATAAAAGTCGTTGGCCGTCTTGTCGCCGACCACGATATCGATCTTCACGCCACGGGCCAGCGCTCGGTTGATCTCACGAATCACACCGAGCGGCAGGTTGAAGTACGGCGTGCAGATGGTCAGCTGTTTTTGCGCGCTGGCGATCAGTTCGAGAATCGCCCGGTTCAACGGGTTGTTCTTGCCGACGCCGAGCAGCGGGCTGACCGACAGGCCGTCTCTGGCGGTGCTGCCATTGGCGGTGTCGTACGTCGCGTATTTGAGACGGCTGCGCAGATCGCCGATGTCGTTGCGCAGGCTGCGTGTGGTCGGCAGGTTCGGCAGATCGAGGCGATGCACGGCTTTCGATTCGATCAGGCCATGTTTGACCAGGTGATGCATCGAGTCGGCCAGCTCAGCGCTGTGCAGCACGTGATAACGGTCGAAACGGTACTTGTCGAACTTGTGCAGATAAACGTTATTCAGGCTCGCACCGCTGTAGACCACGCAGTCGTCGATCACAAAGCCCTTCAAATGCAGCACACCGAACAACTCGCGGGTCTGCACCGGCACGCCGTACACCGGCACTTCGCTCTGGTGCGTGCGGGTCATTTCCTGATACCACGCCGAATTGCCCGGCTGCTTGCCGGCACCGATCAGCCCGCGCTGGGCGCGCAGCCAATCGACGACCACGGCGATTTCCAGCTCGGGGCGCTTGAGCTTGGCGGCGTGCAAGGCATCGAGGATTTCCTGACCGGCTTCGTCTTGCTGCAGATACAGCGCAACGATGTAGATGCGCTGGGTCGCCGTGGCGATTTTCTCCAGCAGGCAACGACGAAACTCGGCGGCGCCGGACAGAATGGTCACGGCCTCGGCGGTCAGCGGAAAGCTGCGCAATTTGGGCAGCAAGGAACGTTTGAAAAGCAACGGCATAGGGCTCGCAATGGGTCGAATCCGAAGAACCCGAGAGCTTACACCATCGCATCCTTCGGGTCTTGTTAGTGTCTGTAATGGCCTCTTCGCGAGCAGGCTCGCTCCCACCTTTGAAACGCATTCCCCTGTGGGAGCGCGCCTGCTCGCGAAGACGATTTCACAGTCGACAAAAATACCCGCTTGACCAAGGAGAACAATCGTTCTACTGTTCACTGCATGAACGAAATCACTAGCAATGACACACGCGACATCATTCTGGATGTCACCGAAAAGTTGATCTACAAAAGTGGCATCGCTGCCACCAGCATGGATCTTCTGGTGAAAACCGCCGGCGTCTCCAGAAAAAGCATCTACCGTTACTTTGCCGACAAGGACGCGCTGACCGTCGCCGCCCTGCAACGTCGCGACGTGCGCTGGATGCACTGGTACAGAAGCGCTGTCAATCAGGCCGAAACCCCGGCCGATCGCCTGCTCAACCTGTTTACCGTGCTCAAGAGCTGGTTTGCCTCCGAAGGCTTTCGCGGCTGCGCGTTCATCAACACCAGCGGCGAAACCGGTGACCCGCAAGACCCGGTGCGGCTGGTGGCGAAAGAACACAAACAGAAGCTGCTCGACTACGTGTGCGAGCTGTGTACCGAACATGGCGCCGAGGATCCGCAACTGCTGGCCAAACAGCTGCTGATCCTGATTGACGGTGCCATTACCGTAGCGCTTGTGATGGGTGATCACAGTGCCGCCGATAATGCGCAATGCATGGCGCGAAAGTTATTGGACCTGTAACGCCTTAATAAGCCGGACTTGTTGTTCAATTATTAATTAGATCGGGAGACTGATATGTCTACTGCAGCCCAGGTACGTCCGCCATTGCCGCCCTTCAACCGTGAATCGGCCATCGAGAAAGTTCGCCTGGCCGAGGATGGCTGGAACTCCCGCGACCCGGAACGGGTATCGCTGGCTTACACCCTCGACACCAAATGGCGCAACCGCGCCGAATTCGCCAACAATCGCGAAGAAGCCAAGGCCTTCCTGACCCGTAAATGGGCGAAGGAACTGGATTACCGTTTGATCAAGGAACTGTGGGCCTACTCCGACACCCGCATCGCCGTGCGTTACGCCTATGAATGGCACGATGATTCGGGCAACTGGTTCCGCTCCTACGGCAACGAAAACTGGGAGTTCGACGAGCAAGGCCTGATGTTCCAGCGTTACGCGTGCATCAACGACATGCCGATCAAGGAAAGCGAACGCAAGTTCCACTGGCCGCTGGGCCGCCGCCCGGATGATCATCCGAGCCTGTCTGACCTCGGTCTGTAGATTCACAAAGATCCAATGTGGGAGCGAGCTTGCTCGCGAATGCGGTTTATCAGTAATCACAGTATTTACTGAAAGGACGCCTTCGCGAGCAAGCTCGCTCCCACAGGTTTTGCATAGGGTTCAGGCAACAGCGGCAGTCTTTTCTGCCTCCAGTTCGCGCACCAGCGGCAACACCCGTCGCCCGAAATATTCGACCTCTTCCTGAAAGTGCAGAAACCCCGCCAGCACCAGATCCACACCCACCGCTTTCAGCGCGACAATCCGCTCGGCAATCTGCAACGGCGTACCAATCAGATTGGTCTTGAAGCCATCGTTGTACTGCACCAGATCCTCAAACGTCGATTTCGCCCAGTTGCCCTCACCCTCCGGCGATGCACGGCCTGCCTGTTTCGCCGCATCGCCAAAAGCGTTTACCGCTTCCGGATCGGCCTGATCGATGATCTGCGCAAGTACCGCCCGCGCCTCTTCTTCGGTTTCACGGGCGATGACAAAGGCATTCACACCGATCTTCACCGAATGATTGTTCGCCGCTGCCTTGGCACGAATATCGTCGACCTGCGCCTTGATCCCCTCAACGCTGTTGCCGTTGGTGAAATACCAGTCCGAAACCCGTGCGGCCATGTCCCGCGCGGCACGGGAACTGCCGCCCTGGAAAATTTCCGGACGACCCAGCGGTTTTGGCTTCAGGCTGTAATTATCGAAGCGGTAGAAATCGCCGCGAAAGGTGAAGTTGTCCTGACTCCACACGCCTCGCAGTGAGCGAATGAACTCCTCGGAACGGCGATAACGCTCGTCGTGCTCCAGCCAATGCTCGCCGATGGCCTGGAATTCACCCTTGAACCAGCCACTGACGATGTTCACCGCGATGCGGCCGTTGGTGAGTTGGTCGATCGTCGCCAGTTGCTTGGCTGCCAACGCCGGTTGCCACGGGCCGGGCAGGATCGCGGCGATCACTTTGAGTTTGCTGGTGGCCGCGAGCAATGCGTGGCTGAACGCCACGGATTCATGCTGGCACTCCGCACCATACCCGGCGGTGAAACGGATCTGCGTCAACGCGTATTCGAACCCGGCGGCCTCGGCGAGCTGCGCCAGTTTGCGGTTGTAGTCGATGCCCCAATCGGTGCGCTGTTCGATCTTGCTGACCACCAGCCCACCGCTGACGTTCGGCACCCAGTAGGCAAATTTTACGGCTTGCTGACTCATTGGCGTGTCCTCGGGACATTTGCGGAGATGGGAGTGGTAGAGCAGCAAGCGTGCCAGCCCTGGAATGCCCGGTTTTGTTGGGTTTCCCGGCTATCAAGATGTTTTTTTAAGGGGGATTTGTTGGCTGGATGTTGAGTGGGCAACAGTAAGTTTTGCATTGGCTGGGATGCCGCCTTCGCGAGCAAGCTCGCTCCCACAGGGGATTTGTAGTGAATATTGATTTTGTGAACACCCCAAAAAACTGTGGGAGCGAGCCTGCTCGCGAAGGCGTCAGACGGGTCGCCGCAACAGTTGGATACAGGTAACATGACCGCCCTCCCCGCAGCCAAATCTGCGCCCTGCCGAATAAGCCGATTCCATGCCTTTCGAACTCAGCGTTGACCTCACCACCCTCGCCATTCTGGCCTTTGTCGCTTTCATTGCCGGTTTCATCGATGCCATCGCCGGCGGTGGCGGCCTGCTGACCACGCCCGCACTGCTGACCGCTGGCCTGCCGCCCCATCTGGTGCTCGGCACCAACAAACTCAGTTCGACGTTCGGCTCGGCCACTGCCAGTTTCACCTTCTACAAACGCAAGCTGTTCCACCCGCGTCAGTGGACCCACGCCATCGTCGGCACACTGGTCGGCGCCCTGGCCGGCGCCATCGTCGCGCATTACCTGCCGGCGGAATGGCTGAACAAGATGCTCCCGGTGATTGTGTTTGCCTGCGGCCTGTATCTGTTGTTCGGCGGCACGCCAAAAGCGCCACTGGACAGCGACGCGCCGATCAAAAAGAAATGGCAATCGAGCCAAGGCTTCAGCCTCGGTTTCTACGACGGCGTGGCCGGCCCCGGCACGGGCGCGTTCTGGACGGTGAGCAGCCTGCTGCTCTACCCGATCGATCTGGTAAAGGCCAGCGGCGTGGCACGCAGCATGAACTTCGTCAGCAACATTGCGGCGCTGTCGGTGTTCGTGTTTTCCGGGCAGGTGGACTGGATCATCGGCCTGAGCATGGGCCTGTCGGTGATGGTCGGCGCGTTCTTTGGCGCGCGCACCGCGATCAGCGGCGGCGCCAAGTTCATTCGCCCGGTGTTCATCACCGTGGTGCTGGGTTTGACCGTGCGTTTAGCCTGGCAGCACTGGTTCAGCGTGGCCTAAGCGTCGCGCCACGTAGACGTCGATCAGGTAACGGGCAATCGACTTCGACGCCGGCAACGGCGGCAGGTCGTGCACGTTGAACCACTGGGCGTCTTCGATCTCGTCTTCCTGACAGACAATCTCGCCACCGGCATATTCGGCATGGAAGCCGAGCATCATCGAATGCGGGAAGGGCCAGCACTGGCTGCCCATGTACTGAATGTTCTGCACCTCGATCTGCACTTCTTCGCGCACTTCACGAATCAGGCAATCCTCGGCCGACTCGCCGGGTTCAGCGAATCCGGCCAGCGTGCTGTAGACCCCAGTGACGAATCGCGGTGAGCGCGCCAACAGAATCTCGTCGCCACGGGTAATCAGTACGATCATGCTCGGTGAAATCCGCGGGTAACTGCGCAGATCGCACGGCTGGCAATACATCGCCCGCTCAAGCGGTACCTGCGTCATCGCCTGGCCGCAATTACCGCAGAAACGATGCTCGCGCGCCCACGTACCAATCTGTGCGGCGTAACCGAGGACTTTGTAGATCGTGTGCTCGCCATCAAGCATGAACGCCCGCAGCCCTTTCCAGTTACAACCCGGCACCTCACTGGCACTGCGCAACTCCAACAAGTACACCGGCTCACCGTCGAGATGGCCAATGCCGTGCTCGGCGAGGACCGACAAGTCCTGACGCTTGAGCCATTCCCGGGGGAACAGTGCGCCGTTGTCATCGAACAGAAAGCCTTCCGGGCTGCGCGCCACGGCCCAGCCGCCGGGTTGATCGGTGTCCAGTACTGCAGTGGTCCAGCGAGATGTCATGGTTTCTCAGTCCAGAAATTCGGGTTTCTGTTTGCTCATATGGGCGGCCATGGCCACGCGCAAGTCGGTGGATTGCAACATGGCGGCGTTCCAGGTGGCAACGTATTCGAGACCGTCGTCGATACGATGGTCGCGCATGTAGCTGATCATTTCCTTGGTGCCGGTAACCGCGATCGGCGATTTCGAAGCGATCTCGCGAGCGATGTCCAGCACGCCTTCGAGCAGCGCGTCCTTGTCGCTGTAGACGCGGTTGACCAGGCCAATGCTGCGCGCCTCGTCAGCGCCGAACGTGCGACCGGTGTAAGCCAGTTCACGCAGCATGCCGTCACCGATGATCCGTGGCAACCGTTGCAAAGTGCCAACATCGGCGGCCATACCGATATCGATTTCCTTGATCGAGAATTGGGCGTCTTCAGCGGCGTAACGCATGTCGCAGGCCGCGATCAGGTCAATCGCGCCACCGAGGCAATACCCCTGAATAGCGGCAAGCACCGGTTTGCGGCAGTTGTCGACGGCGTTGAATGAGGCTTGCAGGGTGAGGATCTTGCGGCGCAGCAGGCGCGCGTTGCGGCCAACATCCTTGCCCAGTTCATTGGCGACGCCGGCGAGCATCATCAGATCAATGCCGGAGGAAAAGTGTTTACCGTTGCCACTGAGGACCACCACGCGCACTTCGTCGGTGTCGTCGATCCACTGGAAGATCTCGACGATCTCGCTCCAGAACGCCGCGTTCATCGCGTTGATCTTTTCCGGGCGATTGATCTGCACATGGGCGATGTTGTCGGCCAGTTCGACACTGAAGGCGGAGTATTGAGTCATGGCAGTGATCCTTTACCGGGCAGAAAATGAGGCCCGAACTATAACAAGGCATCACAGTGGCGGTTCGGCCAAATGCGGGACTGTCCTGAGTTTTACTTTGCCTGCGCCGGCTTCTTCGCGAGCAGGCTCGCTCCCACCCTGTTGAAATGCATTCCCACTGTGGGAGCGAGCCTGCTCGCGAAGACGTCCGATCAGTCACTACAAATCATCTGGCCAAACGCCGCAACCCAAACAACATCCCCCCTGCCCCCAGCAACATCACCGCCAGAAACAGCGGATAGGAAATCCACCACGGCGTCCCCGCCGTCATCATGCTGAATTCCGACATGCCGCCAATACTCGCAATCAGGTTCAACGGCAGAAACACCACGTTGATCAATGTCAGTTTGCGCAGCAGGTTGTTCATGCTGTTGTTCATCAGGTTGCCACGCGCGTCGATCAGCCCGGAAAACACCGTCGAGTAGATTTCCGCCTGCTTGTAGCACTGGTTGTTCTCGATGATCAGGTCGTCGATCAGGCCAAGCGCTTCACTGCCGAAATGCTGCTTCTCGGCATGATTGCGCAGGCGCGTGAGGACCGCGCCGTTGCTGTGCAACGCGTTGATGTAATAGATCAGGCTTTCGCTGAGGTTGAACATCTGCACCAGATGCTGGTTCTGCATCGAGGCGTTGAATTTCTGCTGCAGTTCGCGGGCGACCAGTTTGATCACCTTCAAGTGCCCGAGGTAGTGATGGATGTTGTTGAACAGCAAGTCGAGCAACACATCCAGCGGCGTGTTCAACGGCTGGCGGGTACCGAGGCCGTGCAGCGGCGTGTCGTCGGTAGCGATCACCAGCAGTTGCCCGGGCGCGAACAGTAGCCCGCAGGACGACACTTCAAACGCCAGACTGCCACCGCCGGAATAGTTTTCCGGGCGTTTCCATATCAGAAACAAATGGTCGGGATGGAACTCGATGCGCGACACCTCGTCCGGGTCCAGCGCTGACGCCAGTGCATGCTCATCGACCTTGAAATGACTGTGCAGCAAGTCGCGTTCGGCAGCATCGGGGTTGCTGAACAGCATCACCTCGGCATCCAGTCGTTCGACCCGCTGCAGGGCGCCGTGGCTCAGTGCGAAGCTGTTGATCATCGGCGCCTCACCACGCCTGACCGCGACGCTTCAGCTCCAGGCGGCGCACGAACTCCTCCAGCACCAGTGCGTACAGATCGTCGTGCAAATAGGCGTCTTCGATACCGGCGTCGAGGTTGGGGTTGTCGTTGACTTCGATCACCACCACCTTGTCACCGGCCTGTTTCAGATCGACGCCGTAGAGGCCGTCGCCGATGAGGTTTGCGGTTTTCACCGCCAGATCCACCACCGCCCGCGGCGCCTCGTGGATCGCCATGGTCCGGCATTCGCCGTTAACGTCCTGACCCTTGGCTTTGTGATTGTAGATTTGCCAGTGGCCCTTGGACATAAAGTACTGGCAGGCGAAGATCGGTTTGCGGTTGAGCACACCTATGCGCCAATCGTATTCGGTGTAGAAAAACTCCTGCGCCAGCAGCAACACCGAGTGTTCGAACAGTTCGGCGGTCGCCTCAAGCAACGCCTGCTGGCTTTCGACCTTGATCACGCCACGGGAAAAACAGCCGTCGGGGATCTTCAATACCAGCGGAAAGCCGAGGCGCTCGCCCACACGCTCGAAGTCTTCGGGTCGCTCCTTGTAGAGGATTTCGGTGGCGGGCATGCCCAGTTGATGGCTATTGAGCAAGTCCGTCAGGTAGACCTTGTTGGTGCAACGCAGAATCGACGTCGGGTCATCCATCACCACCAATCCTTCACTTTCGGCCTTCTTGGCGAAGCGATAAGTGTGGTTGTCGACGCTGGTGGTTTCACGGATCAGCAAACCGTCGTACTCGGCCAGACGTGCGTAATCCTTGCGTTCAATCAGTTCGACGTCGATGCCCATGCCTTTGCCGACCCGGACGAAATTCGCCAGTGCCTTGGCGTTGGACGGCGGCAACGCCTCCTGCGGATCGTGCAATATCGCCAGGTCGTAGCGTGCCACTTGCGGCGAGCGCGGCACCCGCCAGACTTTACGGCTGAACCCGTCCAGCGCGTTGGCGAACTGATCTTCCTGATCATCACGCAACTTGTGCAGAGCGCCGGACTTTATACCTTCGATGTGCCAACCATTAGTTCGACGGAACTCAACTAACAATATCGGGCAGGGAAACACTTCAAACAATTGCCGCGCCAGATCCTGTAATGGTTCGATATGTGTCCGACCGAAATACAGGGTCAGGGTAAACCCTTCGGTATCACTGTAGAGATGATGACTGAGGGCTTTCTCGAGCGTTTTATCGAGGTCATCCAGCGCCAGGCCATACAGTGATTTTTTCGTCAGTTCGCTGATGGTGCGCACGGAGGGAATCACCTTGTGCCCCCGCGCTTCGGCCAGCAACGAGCAGTAGTAGCCATGACCGAGATACTTGTAGCTGCGGCACAGATTGATCACCTGCACACGCTTGCCCGGCTCGCTGTCACAGCTGTGCTCGAGGTATTCCTGCGCCGTCAGGATGTCTTCACTGGGAAAATATGAAGCCCAGTCTTCCTTGCGCTCGACAATAATCAACACTTGGCTGGATGCCTTAATCGCCGAACTTAAATAAGTTGCCGCCGGCAAACTTTGCTCGGATACTTCGCGCCAATGACCCTGTACCGCTGACATAGAGATTGATCCGTTGGAGAACAAGACCTTTTCTATTAAGCACGAAGTTTTTTGAAAGTCTCGTTTCGTTACGCAACTTTTACGGTGGTCATATGAAGGCTGTTTTTCGTTTGGCGGTAGTTGAAGACTTGCCGGCGCTGCTGGCACTGGAAATGCAATGTTTCACCACAGACCGGCTCACCAGTCGCAGCTTTCAGTGGATGATCACCCGTGCTCACGGGCAGTTGCTGGTGGCGGAGTGCGACGGTCAATTGTTGGGTTATGCGTTGGTGTTGTTTCATCGCGGCACTTCGCTCGCGCGGCTGTATTCCATTGCACTGGCCGTTGAAGCGCGAGGAACCGGTCTGAGCAAGCAACTGCTGCAACGCATCGAAGCGATGGCGCTGGAGCATGATTGTGCCTATCTGCGGCTGGAGGTGCGCATCGATAACCCTGCGGCCATTGCCCTGTATGAACGCAATGGCTACCGGCGCTTTGCGCTGATTCACGATTACTACGAAGACCACGCCGACGCGCTGCGCCTGGAGAAACGCATTCTCCAGCACCGCGACTCGCGCAGCATCAAGGTGCCTTACTACCCGCAAACCACCGATTTCACCTGTGGCCCGGCGTGCCTGTTGATGGCCATGGGCGCATTGCAATCGGAGCGTTTGCTGGAGCGTCGGGAAGAGTTGCAAGTCTGGCGGGAAGCGACGACGGTGTTCATGACCTCCGGGCATGGCGGTTGCAGCCCGCAGGGATTGGCGTTGGCGGCGTGGCGTCGGGGGTTTCGCGTGCGTATGGCGCTGAGCATGAGCGGGCCGTTATTCCTCGATGGAGTGCGGGATGCGCATAAAAAAGACGTCATGCGCCTGGTACACGAAGAGTTCACGGCGCAATTGCAGGAGACCGATGTCGAGTGTGTGATCGGTGCGTCGCTGGATCTGCCGCGTTTGCTGGATGCCGGAGGGCAGCCACTGGTGTTGATCAGCAGCTATCGACTGACCCGCTCGAAGTCGCCGCATTGGGTGATCGTCACCGATTGCGACGAGGATTTCGTTTACCTGCATGACCCGGATGTCGATCACAGCCAGCATCGCCAACCCATGGACTGCCAGCATGTGCCGGTGAGTCATGGCGAGTTCGAGAAGATGTGCCGGTTTGGCCGGGGTAAATTGCGTGCGGCGGTGGTGTTGTATTCCCGCGAAACGTAAGCCTCCACATGTAGGAGCTGCCGAAGGCTGCGATCTGTTGATCTTGATCTTAAAAAACAAGATCAAAAGATCGCAGCCTCGTTGCACTCGACAGCTCCTACAGGGGGGATCTTCTTTAAAGTTCGGGCTTCAGGCCAACTTTGTATAGCGAGCCGTTCTCTTCATCCGTCAGCACATACAAATAACCATCCGGCCCTTGCCGCACATCACGAATCCGCTGCTTGAGTTCGCCGAGCAAACGCTCCTCATGCACGACCTTGTCGCCATCGAACTGCAAGCGGATCAGTTCCTGAGTCACCAGCGCGCCGATAAACGCATTGTGTTGCCACGGCTTGAAACGATCGGCATCGTAAAACGCCATACCGGTAACGCCCGGCGATTTCTCCCACACATGATGCGGCGCGACGGTGCCTTCGGCCGTTTTGCCCTGGGCTTCCGGAATCGGCTGCATCGAGTAATTGATGCCGTGGGTCGCCAGTGGCCAGCCATAGTTCTTGCCGCGTTCGATGATGTTCACTTCGTCGCCACCGCGCGGGCCGTGCTCGTTCTCCCACACCGTGCCAGTCCATGGATTGAGCGCCGCGCCCTGCGGATTGCGCACGCCGTAGGCCCAGATTTCCGGGCGAACGCCGGACTGGCCGACAAAGGGGTTGTCGTCCGGCACCTTGCCGTCGGGGTAGATGCGCACGACCTTGCCTTGCAGCTTGTCGAGATCCTGCGCAGTCGGCCGGTCGTTGTTCTCGCCCAAGGTAATGAACAGATAACCGTCGCGGTCAAACACCAGCCGCGAGCCAAAGTGATTGCCGACCGAAAGCTTCGGTTCCTGGCGAAAGATCACTTTGAAGTCCTTCAACGTCTTCAGGTCATCCGCAAGCCGCCCGCGTCCTACGGCGGTGCCAGCCTTGTCGCCGGCTCCGCCGCCTTCGGCATAGGATAGATAGACCAGACGATCCTGTTTGAAGTCCGGCGACAGCGCGACATCCAGCAACCCGCCCTGCCCCTTGGCCCAGACCTGCGGCACACCGGAGATCGGCGCCGACAGCGTGCCGTCTGCCGCCACCACGCGCAGATTGCCGGGACGCTCAGTGACCAGCATGCCTTGGCGATCCGGCAGAAACGCCAGCGCCCATGGATGCTCAAGGTCTGCGGTGATGGTCGTGACTTCGAGGCTGCCCTGTTCGCTTTGCAGCTCTTTGGGCGCGGCGGCAAAGGTCGGAGCACTGATCAGCGCACCAGCACACAGTGTGGCTAGAAGGGTTTTACGCAACATGCACGATTCCTTTTGTTCGTTTCAAGGGCCGACAGAACTTCAGTCCTGCCGCTCAACGATTGCTGTCTCCGCCGCGCGAAGGTGGGTTGGGAATGAACGTGGGGGGTGTGCTCGGCACCGAACGGATCGGCTGGCCGTTGCCAATGCCCCGGTTCTCGACCGTAGGCTGGCGCGGCGTTGGTACGGTGTTCGGCCCCCGAATGAGGGGAGCGCTGGGCTGAGTGCCCTGCATGCTGTTCGGATTGGCCCGGCGGATCGGGCTGTTATAGGGGTTATTGCTGTTACCGGTGGGGCTTTGCGCCAACAGCATGTCGGCATGAACCAGCCCGCCACTGAGGGCAAGGACGACGATGCCAAGCAGAATTCGGTTCATGACGCTGCCTCTCGATGGGCGTGGGATAGAGCCTTCGAGTCCACGCTACGCCGAGGGTTCGGATTTGTTAACCCGTCAGGCTTAAACAACATGTAACACGGCTTGACCAAGTGGCTGGCAACCCGCGCATCCCGGGGAAACTTTCAGTCGTGGCCGCTGGTCATCCGATCATCACTCGGAGAACTCACCATGGCTCGGGCAATCTGGAAAGGCGCAATCAGTTTCGGACTGGTGCACATCCCTGTCGCACTGGTCTCGGCGACCTCGTCGCAGGGCGTGGATTTCGATTGGCTCGACAGCCGCAGCATGGATCCCGTTGGCTATAAACGGGTAAACAAGGTCACCGGCAAAGAAGTTACCAAGGAACACATTGTCAAAGGTGTGGCCTACGAAAAAGGCCGATATGTGGTGCTCAGCGAAGAAGAGATCCGCTCGGCACACCCTGTTTCAACGCAGACCATCGACATATTCTCGTTTGTCGACGCCGATCAGATTCCCCTGCAAAACATCGACACGCCCTACTACCTGGCGCCGGACAAACGCGGTGGCAAGGTCTACGCGTTACTGCGTGAAACCCTGAGCAAAACCAACAAGGTCGCCCTCGCCCGCGTGGTCTTGCATACGCGCCAATACCTCGCAGCGTTAATGCCGCTGGAATCTGCGCTGGTACTGGTGAAACTGCGCTGGCCGCAGGAGGTACGCGGTCTCGATGAGTTGGAACTGGGCAGCGAAGTGACCAAGCCGCAGTTGGCCAAGGGTGAACTGGACATGGCCAAACGGCTGGTGCAGGACATGAGCGCCGACTGGAAGCCCGAAGACTACAAGGATGAATTTGAAGACAAGATCATGGCCCTGGTCGAGAAAAAGGCCCATGAAGGCAAGATCGAGGATGTTGAGACGGTGGGCGGCGAAGAAGAGCGTAAGACGGCCGATGTTATCGACCTGACCGAACTGCTTAAACGCAGCCTGGGCGGGAAAGCGGTGGCGAAGCCGAAAGCGAAAGCCGCAAGCAAGTCTGCGCCAGCCAAGAGGACAAAGAAGGTTTCCGGTGAATGACAATCCAGGGATCGTCAGGCAACTGACAGGTTGTATTTGAGAGAGTCTTCGCGAGCAAGCTCGCTCCCACAAGGTTCTGAGTCGAGCGTGAAATTCGCATTCACCCAGTGCCACTGTGGGAGCGAGCCTGCTCGCGAAGGCGCAAGTTAATTCACTACATTGATCAGATCAGAATGAATACCGCGAGCAAACCACCGAAGATCGCCCACTTTTCCATGTAGTAGCGCTTGCGATTGCGCTTTTTCAGCTCTTTGCCACGCAGACGAATCTTGTAGATTCGGGTAAACAAGCGGTTGATCCCGCCAGTACGGTCGCTGGCATCATTCGGTGCGCCTGCCGCCGACATCACCGTACGGCTGAACCAGGCGTTGAACGCGGCGGCCCAGCGGTACTTCATCGGCCGTTCAATATCGCAGAACAGGATGATGCGGTTCTTGTCGGTGGTGTTTTCGGCGTAATGAATAAACGTCTCGTCGAACATCACCGCTTCACCATCGCGCCAATGGTAGTTCTCACCGTCGACGTTGATGTAGCAGCCGGCATCGTTCGGCGTGTCCAGGCCCAAGTGATAGCGATAGGAACCGGCATACGGATCGCGGTGACGGACCAGTTTCGAACCCGGGGGCAACTCGGCAAACATCGCGGCCTTGATCGAACCAATGCTCTGCACCAATTCGGTGGTGCGCGGGCACAGCTTCATGGCCGACGGATGGCTCTCGCCGTACCACTTCAGATAAAACCGCTTCCAGCCGCTTTTGAAGAACGAGTTGAAACCGACATCGTCGTACTGGTTGGAGCGCTTGATCTCGCCGGCACGCAGCAGGTTCTGCCCCTCCTCACGGATTTCTTCCCAGTGCGCCTGCAACGGGCTCAAGTCAGGAAACTCGCTAGGGTCCAGGTACGGCTTGTTCGGTTTTTTCGAAAACAGATAAAGGAAGCAGTTGATCGGCGCAAGAAACGTCGAATGGTCGCTCAGTTGTCGACCGAGTTTGTGTCGCACACGCCCACGCAGATGAACGTATGCAATGGAAATGACATAAATAGCAGCAATGATGAGTTTCACGGAAATCGTCACACGTCAGAAGTGAACAAACTGCGCGCCTGGCGGCCTGAGGCCCAGCGTCTCATGCAGTGGTCTGAATACACATGGCTCGTCCTTGGCCCGCGCCGTAACCGGACGCTCGGTGAAAGGTGGCATTTTAGCCACAGTTTGTCGCCAAAGGTGAGCGTTCATCTGTGAAAAACTGTCCCGCGCAGGTGCCAATCGGCGATCGTGGCGTGATCGCCCTATCGTTTAAAGAGCCAGACCAGTACAATCGCCGCCAAACTTTACGCGCCCCCCTTGGTTGATGACGGGACTTCCCCGCTTCAGCGCACTTTGACTCGGGCCAAGCGCTCCAGCCGCACCCTCGCTACTCAGAATGCTTCGCAGGAAAAACTCTTGATCTCTACAGCTAACATCACGATGCAGTTCGGCGCCAAGCCGCTCTTCGAAAACGTTTCGGTCAAATTCGGCGCGGGCAACCGCTACGGTCTGATCGGCGCCAACGGTTGCGGCAAGTCGACCTTCATGAAAATCCTCGGCGGCGACCTCGACCCGTCCGGCGGTCAGGTCATGCTCGAGCCGAACGTACGTCTGGGTAAATTGCGCCAGGACCAGTTCGCCTACGAAGAATTCACCGTGATCGACACCGTGATCATGGGTCACGAAGAGCTGTGGAAGGTCAAGGCCGAGCGCGACCGCATCTACTCGCTGCCGGAAATGAGCGAAGAAGACGGCATGGCCGTGGCCGAGCTGGAAACCGAATTCGCCGAGATGGACGGCTACACTGCCGAATCCCGTGCCGGCGAACTGTTGCTGGGCCTGGGTATCGGCATCGAGCAACACTTCGGCCCGATGAGCGAAGTTTCGCCAGGCTGGAAACTGCGCGTATTGCTGGCGCAGGCGCTGTTCTCCGATCCGGAAGTGCTGTTGCTCGACGAACCGACCAACCACTTGGACATCAACACCATTCGCTGGCTGGAAAACGTGCTGACCCAGCGCAACAGCCTGATGATCATCATCTCCCACGACCGTCACTTCCTGAACAGCGTGTGCACGCACATGGCTGACCTGGATTACGGCGAGCTGCGTCTGTTCCCGGGCAACTACGACGAGTACATGACCGTGGCGACCCAGTCCCGCGAGCAACTGCTGTCGGACAACGCCAAGAAGAAAGCGCAGATTTCCGAGCTGCAATCGTTCGTCAGCCGCTTCTCGGCCAACGCCTCGAAAGCCAAGCAGGCTACTTCCCGCGCCAAGGCGATCGACAAGATCCAGCTGGCCGAGGTCAAGCCTTCGAGTCGCGTGAGCCCGTTCATTCGCTTCGATCAGAACAAAAAGCTGCACCGCCAGGCGGTCATCGTCGAAAAAATGGCCAAAGGCTTCGACGGCAAACCACTGTTCAAAGACTTCAGCTTCCAGGTTGAAGCCGGCGAGCGCGTGGCGATCATCGGCCCGAACGGTATCGGCAAAACCACCCTGCTGCGCACTCTGGTCAACGAACTGACCCCGGACGCCGGCAGCATCAAGTGGACCGACGCTGCCGAACTGGGCTACTACGCCCAGGATCACGCGCACGACTTCGAAGACGACGTCACCCTGTTCGACTGGATGGGTCAGTGGACTCAGGGCGAACAGATGATTCGCGGCACTTTGGGGCGCATGCTGTTCTCCAACGACGAAATCCTCAAGTCGGTCAAAGTGATTTCCGGTGGTGAGCAAGGTCGCATGCTGTTCGGCAAGCTGATCCTGCAAAAGCCGAACGTGCTGATCATGGACGAACCGACCAACCACTTGGACATGGAATCGATCGAGGCGCTGAACCTGGCGCTGGAAAACTACCCGGGCACGCTGATCTTCGTCAGCCACGACCGTGAGTTCGTATCGTCCCTGGCCACACGCATCATCGAGCTGAGCCCGGATGGCGTGACTGACTTCAGCGGCACCTACGATGACTACCTGCGTAGTCAGGGTGTGGTGTTCTAAAACGCTGCTGCAACCTGAAAAGCCCTGTCCATGTGACGGGGCTTTTTGCATTTCAGGTTGAGGGATTTTCGGGTTCTGATCGTTCCCACGCTCTGCGTGGGAATGCATCCCGTGACGCTCCGCGTCACACGAGCGGGACGCGGAGCGTCCGTGGCGGCGTTACCACGCAGAGCGTGGGAACGATCAATCTGGAAAGATAGTTAGCCTGCTTTCTTTTATCTGACACCCAAGCCATGATGCGAACTCTCCCACCGCCGCCCGCGAACGAGTCCTCATGTCTGCGCAGCAACTGCCACCGCAAAGCTCCATGGCGATCACCCTGCAGATCGTTTCTATCGTTTTCTACACCTTTATTGCGTTCCTCTGCATCGGCCTGCCGATCGCGGTGTTGCCCGGTTATGTGCATGAGCAGCTGGGTTTCAGCGCGGTCATCGCCGGGCTGGTGATTGGCTCGCAATACCTGGCCACCCTGCTCAGCCGGCCAATGGCCGGGCGCATGTCGGACACGGTCGGCACGAAACGGGCGATCATTTATGGCTTGTGGGGGATTGTCCTCAGTGGCTTGCTGACGCTGCTCTCCACCCTGTTGCAGACTTGGCCGCTGACAAGCCTGGTCATTCTGATCATCGGCCGCTTGCTGCTCGGCATCGCGCAGGGCTTGATCGGTGTCGGTACGATCAGTTGGTGCATGGGCCAGGTCGGCGTCGAACACACGGCAAAATCCATCGGCTGGAACGGCATCGCTTCCTATGGCGCGATTGCGATTGGTGCGCCGCTGGGCGTGGTGATGGTCGCCGATTACGGCTTCACCAGCCTCGGCATCGCGCTAGCCGTGCTGGCGGCCGGTGCACTGCTGCTGATCCGCAACAAACCGTCGGTGCCGGTGATCCGTGGCGAACGCCTGCCGTTCTGGGCCGTGTTCGGGCGGATCGCCCCGTATGGCGCCAGTCTGACCCTGGCCTCGATCGGTTACGGCACCCTGACCACTTTCATCACCCTCTATTACCTCAACCGAGGCTGGACCGGCGCGGCGTACTGCCTGACGGTGTTTGGCGTGTGCTTCATCCTGTCACGGCTGATGTTTATCTCGGCGATCAGTCGTTTCGGCGGTTTCAGCTCAGCCATTGCCTGCATGAGCATCGAAACCGTGGGGCTTGTGCTGTTGTGGCTGGCACCGTCGACCGCATTCGCCTTGATCGGTGCCGGACTGGCAGGGTTTGGTTTGTCGCTGGTGTACCCGGCGCTGGGTGTCGAGGCGATCAAGCAGGTGCCCAGTTCCAGCCGAGGATCCGGGTTGGGCGCTTATGCAGTGTTCTTCGATCTGGCGCTGGCGATTGCCGGGCCGTTGATGGGCGCGGTGGCGTTGAACCTGGGGTATTCGTGGATATTCTTCAGCGCGGCGCTGTTGTCGGTGATCGGATTGGGGCTGACCTTGCTGCTGCAGCGCCGGGCGATTTCCTGAATCATCGACGCAAAACCAATGTGGGAGCGAGCTTGCTCGCGAAGGCGGTGAGTCAGTCAGCACATGTATTGACTGTCACTACGCCTTCGTCGGAACGCCGCCCGGAGCAAGCTCGCTCCCACAGTTGCTGCGGTGCTGCGGGGATCGGATTATTGATCCGCGGTCTGCATGCCGGCCCGGGTCGGTTTACCCAAGGTGTGCGAGAAGAACCTTCCCGCCTCCGAGATCAGGTTGCGGTGAATATCCTCGCGATCCACCCCATCAGCATCGGTGCACAACGCCGGCATGGCGCGAATCTGTTCTTCGTTGCACGGCGCCATAAACACGAAGTGCCCAGCCCCGGCGAGTAATTTGAAATCCGGTGCCGTCGGCAGTTTGCGCGCCAGCGCGGCGGCGTTCTTGTCGAAGGCCACCAGTTTGTCACCATCACCGCTGTAGAGCAGCACCGGCACATGCACGTCAGCCAAGGTGTGACGACCGAACTTCAGGCTCAGCGGCGCCATCAGCAGCAGCGCATGAACGCGCGGATCGGCCACCGGTTGCAGATCATCCCGATCAACGATCAACTCACCCTGGGTGTTACAAGCATCACGATCGTCCGGGCGCTCTTGGCAATACCGACGCAGGCGATCGAGATCCGGTTGCGCCCCGGACAGGATCAACGCGGTCTCGCCGCCCGCCGAGTAACCAATCACCCCGACTTGATCCGCATTGACGTACGGTGCAAGCATGCGATCGCCCAAGGTTGCGGTGATGGCTTCGGAAATCTGGATCGGCCGCCCGTAGAGGTTGCTCAGGGTGCCGAGTCGGCTGTGGTCTTTGGAGTTGTCGCCGGGGTGAATCACCGCCACCACGACAAAGCCTTTGCGCGCCAGCGAAGTCGCCAGGTCGTGCAGTGCGAGCGGCGTGCCGGTGTTGCCATGGGAGAGCATCAGCATCGGGAAACGGCCGATGGCGACTTTGGTGTCTTCGCCGGCCTCGACCGAATAGCCCTCGAGCAGGCTCAGGTGTTCACGATCGCTGGAGGGATAAAAGGCGATGGCGCGCATCGGTTGCAGGTCCAGCGGATCGAGGAAGGTCATCTCGTGATAACCGACGCTCCAGACCGGGTGTCGCCCAGGCGCGGCATGCACTGTGTTAAGGCTGCCGAGCAGGCAAATCAGTAACGTTGCACAAAGACGCATCATGGGATGCCCCACCCTGTTGTTACTCAATCGAAAGTTCCGTTGCGTTGCGGGCCTGAAACCCCGGGGATTCGGTGTTCCGGTACGACAATGCACTCAGACGCTGATTGTGTGACTGCATAACCCGGGCCAGATTATGTAACAGTAAGAAACAAAAAACTCCGTATTCGCCCCTTGCGGAACCAGAATACAGAGTTTTTTGGGTATTACCTGAACATCAGCTGTTCTTTACGCAAGCCTTACGCGGCGGCGAACAGTTGCTCGCTGATCTTCGCTTGTGCAGCGGTCATCGCGTTGTTGCGCACTTCTTCGCCATACGCCAGGCCCTCAGCGCGGACGATTTCGATGTCGGTGATGCCGAGGAAGCCCAGTACCAGCTTCAGGTACTCTTCGTGAGCGATGCCGCTGGCCTGACCGGCATGAATACCGCCGGAAGTGGATACGATCACCACTTTCTTGCCGCCGCACAGGCCTTCAGGGCCGGCTTCGGTGTAACGGAAGGTTTGACCGGCGACGGCAACGCGGTCGATCCACGCCTTGAGTTGGGTCGGCACGGTGAAGTTGTACATCGGAGCCGCGATCACAACGGCGTCCGCAGCGATGAACTCGGCCAGGGTCGAAGCGCTCAGTTCGGCTTCGTGCTGTTGTGCGGCGTTACGCAGCTCAGCGGTGGTGCCGGCGGCGACCAGGGTGGTCGACGAGAAGTGGCTGATGGCATCGGCGGCCAGGTCGCGGTAGGTCACCACGGCGCTTGGCTCAGCGACTTGCCAGGCTTTGACGACTTCGCTGCTCAACTGACGGGAAGCCGAGTTGTCGCCCAGAATGCTCGAATCGATATGCAGCAGTTTCATGTGGAATCTCCTGGAAGGAATCGCCGGTGGCGACGGAATGGAGACAATCCTACGCAAGAAACCAATGGATGATTAGCCGCCTGAAATGCGATAGTTTGTCCCACTGATAGAACAGTCGGATATCCCTGATGCAAGACCTCAACGATCTCTACTATTTCGCCAAAGTCGTCGAAGCCGGCGGTTTTGCTGCGGCCGGGCGCTTGCTCGGGATTCCCAAATCACGGCTGTCGCGGCGCATTGCCGAACTTGAAGAACGCCTTGGCGCGCGTTTACTGCAACGCACCACCCGGCAACTCAATCTCACTGCAGTTGGCGAACGTTACTTGCGCCACTGTCAGGCGATGCTCCTCGAAGCAGAAATGGCCGATGAAGCGGTGGCGAGCATGTCCAGCGAGCCGCGCGGGCGACTGCGCGTGTCCTGCCCTACAGGTCTGGCCCGGGAAATGTTGCCGTGGGTGATCAGCGATTTCCTTGGCAAATTCCCCCAGGTGCAACTGGAAGTCGTACTGCTCAATCGCCGTGTTGATCTGGTCGGTGAGGGCTTTGATGTCGCGTTGCGCGTGCGTGAGCACGGTGACGAGGATCCGCTGCTGGTGACCCGGCGCCTGCGTCAGGCGCAGATGGTCGTGGTGGCCAGCCCGGCGTTTTTACAGGGCAAGACGATCAACCATCCGCAAGACCTGAAGCATCTGCCCGTACTGGGTGCGCTGGAGGCCGATCGTATGGTGCATGTGCGCCTGCTCGATCAGCAGGGCCACAGTTTCGAACTGAACATGGAGGCTCGCCTGGGCATCGATGATTTTGTCGTACGCAAGGCCTGCGTCCTTGCCGGTCAGGGGTTTACCCTGTTGCCGATGATGTATTGCGAGGCCGAGCTGGAAAACGGCACGCTGGTGCAGATGTTGCCGGAGTGGTCACTGCCCGGCGGCTGGCTGCAAGCAGTGTATCCGCATCGGCGCGGGGTGATGCCAGCGGTGCGCGCGTGGATCGATCATCTGGTCGAGTCGTTCAATGCCTGTGGGGAGCGGTTGTTATGAACAAGGGAAAGATGAACGAAGCCGACGTTGCGGCGTTCTGCCTGGCATTGCCGGGCGCTCGGGAAGATTACAAATGGGGCGGCGTGCGAGTGTTTTCGATTGCCGGCAACAAGATGTTTGCCTTGCAGGGGCTGCGTGGGGATTCGCTGGCGTTCAAGGTTGATAAAGATCTGTTTCTCGGTCATTGCGACCGTCCCGGCATTCATCCGGCGCCGTATCTGGCGCGGGCGCAGTGGATCATCATGCATCCGCCCTACCCGTTGGGCGCCGAGGAATTGCGCGGGTTGTTGCAACGTTCGCATCAGCTGGTGGTGAGCAAGTTGCCGAAAAAGACCCAAATCGGTTTGTTGCTGTAAACCCGATCCCTGTAGGAGTGAGCCTGCTCGCGATAGCGGAGTGTCAGTTGGAATTTCTTTGGCTGACACTCCGCTATCGCGAGCAGGCTCACTCCTACATAGGGAGTTGCGGTGTATTCAGAACAGCCTCAGCAGATTCGAGCCAAGAAACAGCTGGTCGATCCAGAACACCTGGTGCAGCAACACAATCACCCAGAACAGAATCTGAAACGACACCTTGCGCGTCTTGTGCCGGAACACCTGCTGGGCGATCATTGCACCCGGCCAGCCGCCCGCCAGTTCCACAGCATGAAGGATGTTCTCCGGTGTGCGCCAGGCGTCGGCGCGCGCCTTGCGCTTGTCTGCCCAGTACATGAAGAACGCCAACACACTCACTACACCGTAAGCCGTCAGCGGCACCAACGAAATCCCGCGCAACCACATCGACACCGAGCCGAACAGCGGCAGCGCGCAGACGATCAACAGAACCAGCAGTTTCAGCTTCAGATGCTGGATGTTGTTGCCGCCCGAAGGTCGCCCTTCGGGCCGGCGTGCGCGGGAATCACTCATGGCTTGGCCGCCGCCCAATCGATCCAGCCAAACTGCCACGTCGCCAGAATGACCAGACCAAAAACGATCCGATACCAGGCAAATGCCGCATAGCTATGGCTGGCAATGAACTTGAGCAAGCCGCGCACGGCGATCATGGCGAAGATGAACGCGGTGACAAAGCCGATGGCAAACACCGGGAAGTCCGCCGGGACAAACAGATGGCGGTACTTGTAGCCCGAGTAGACCGCCGCACCGACCATGGTCGGCATCGCGAGGAAGAAGGAAAACTCGGTGGCAGTCTTGCGCGACAGACCGAAGAGCAACCCGCCAATGATCGTCGAGCCGGAACGCGAAGTACCGGGAATCATCGCCAGGCACTGAGCGAAACCAACCTTCAAGGCATCTTTCCAAGTGATCTCGTCGACTGTTTCGGCGTGCACTGCATGCTGACGCTTTTCCGCCCACAACATGATGATGCCGCCCACCACCAACGCGGTCGCAACGGTAATCGGATTGAACAGGTATTCGTGGATCAGGTCGGCAAAGATCACGCCCAGCACCACGGCGGGCAGAAACGCGATCAGCAGGTTAGCGGTGAAACGACGGGCACTGGGCTGCGTCGGCAAACCGATGACCACATCGAAAATCTTGCGGCGAAACTCCCAGACCACCGCGAGGATCGCGCCGAGCTGGATGATGATATTGAACGCCATGGCCCGTTCGCCGCCGAAATTCAGCAAGTCGGCAACAATGATCTGGTGTCCGGTACTGGAAATGGGCAAAAACTCCGTCAGCCCTTCTACAACTCCTAGTATCAGTGCCTGCAAGGCCGTCCAAAGATCCATCAATCCCCCAAAGAGCGATGCGCGCCGGCATGCCCCGATAGTATTTTTCTAGCGTTCACTGCGATCAGCGTAGCTGTTTATGGCTGTACCGATTCCGCACGCACAGGATCCACACGAAACGGTCAAAATTCCGTGAAATATCAATTTGGATTCAGGTTTTCACGCGCGGGGCCGAAATCCTAACAGACAAGCCTTATTAGCGCTGCCGCGTTATACGACTTGGGTCGCGTATGCCCGCTCACGAAATCGTGGTTGGATGCTGGCGGTCGTTTATTACAAGAAAAAGAATCCGGAGTGACAGCGTTATGAACAGCTTGCGCAGTGTGTCGATCAGCCGACGCTTGTGGCTCATCTTGATTGTGGCGGTGGTCATGTTGCTGACCTTGGGCGTGTTGATGCTCAAGCAGATCCACGACGATCTCTACCACGCCAAGGCCCAGAAAACCCAGCACGTAGTACAGACCGCCAGCGGCCTGCTGACCTACTACCACGACCTCGAAACCGCCGGCACCCTGAGCAAAGAGGCGGCGCAGAAACAGGCGCTGACGGCGATTCGTGGCCTGCGCTACGACCAGAGCGATTATTTCTGGATCAACGACCTCACGCCCGTGATGGTCATGCACCCGACCAACCCGAAACTCGAAGGCCAGAACCTCTCGGCGATCCGCGATCCGGACGGCTTTGCGGTGTTCAACGAAATGGTCGCCATCGCCAGGTCCAAAGGCGCCGGCATGGTCGACTACCGTTGGCCGAAACCCGGGGCCAGTGAGCCGGTGGCCAAGACCTCCTACGTCAAACTGTTCGAACCGTGGGGCTGGGTGCTCGGCTCCGGGGTTTACGTCGACGACGTGCAGGCGGAATTCCAGGGCCAAGTGATCAAGGCTACGGTTATCGGCCTGGCGATTGCCGTGATCATGGCGCTGCTGGTGATCCTCATCGCGCGCAGCATCGTCCGTCCGCTGCAGGAAACCGTGAACGCCATGGCCAACATTGCCAGCGGTGAAAGCGACCTGACCCGCAGCCTCGATACCCATGGCAAAGATGAAGTCACTGAACTGGCGCATCACTTCAACGCCTTCACCGCCAAACTGCGGCGGGTGATCGGCGATTTGCAGGTGTCGGCCAGTGCACTGGGTCAGTCGTCCAGCGAACTGGGCAACGACGCCACGCAGGCCCAGCAGCGCAGCCAGCAGCAATCGCAGCAGATGGAACTGGTGGCCACCGCGATCAACGAGGTGACCTATGGCGTGCAGGACGTGGCGAAGAACGCCGAGCACGCCGCCGCCGAAATGCGCGATGCCGAAGCGCAGGCGCAACAGGGCCAGATCAACATCGACGGCAGCTTGCAGCAGATCGACAAACTGTCCGGCACTATCGATCAAGCGGTGGAGGTGATCCGCACCCTCGCCGCCGAAAGTACGCAGATCGGCAGCGTGCTGGAAGTGATTCGCTCGATTGCCGAACAGACCAACCTGCTCGCGCTTAATGCCGCGATTGAAGCGGCGCGGGCCGGTGAGCAAGGTCGCGGGTTTGCCGTGGTGGCGGATGAAGTACGCTTGTTGGCACAACGTACGCAGAAGTCGACGGCGGAAATCCAGTCGATGATCGAGCGTCTGCAGAACCATTCCGAAGCCGCTGTGAAAGTGATCGGCGACAGCAGCAAGGCGTCGCAATTGACCATCGAACAAGCCGGGTTGGCCGGTGCGAGTCTGAATGCGATTGGCCAGGCACTGCGTAATCTCAATGGCCTGAACGCGTCGATTGCCAGCGCCACGTTGCAGCAGGCGCATGTGGTCGAGGACATTAATCAGAACGTCACTCAGGCGGCCGGCCTCTCGCATAGCACGGCGATCGCCGCCGAACAGTCGAGTGCGGCCAGCCTGAAGCTTGGCCAGTTGAGCGAACAACTCAACGCCCTCCTGCGCCAGTTCCGCGTCTGACCCAAAACCTGTGGGAGCGAGCTTGCTCGCGAAAGCGTCAGGTCAGTCAAAGAAGATTTCGACTGCACAGGCCCCTTCGCGAGCAAGCTCGCTCCCACAGGGTTCTTCAGTGTCTGGGCGAATGCAGTACAATCCGCCCCCTCCTCAATTTCCCCCAAGGAACCCCCATGTCCGGGCTTGAACTGTTTGCCGCCGCCCTCGGGGTGATCGCCGTGTGGCTGACGGTCAAACAGAATCCGTGGTGCTGGCCGATCGGTCTGGTCATGGTGCTGCTCTATAGCTGGATCTTCTTTGAAGTGAAGCTGTATTCGGACATGTTGCTGCAAGTGATCTACGCCGCGCTGCAAGTCTATGGCTGGTGGCAATGGACCCGCGCCGGGACGATGCATGACGGTCGTGAGGTCACGCGCCTCGATCAACGCTCGGTCCTGATCGGCTTGGGCGTTGGCGCGGTCGGCAGCCTGTTGCTCGGTGCGGCCATGGCTCACTGGACCGACGCCGCGCAACCGTGGCTCGATGCCGCGCTGACCGGTTTCAGCCTGGTCGCGCAACTGTGGATGGCGCAGAAACGCCTGCAATGCTGGGCGCTGTGGTTTGTGCTGGATGTGATCTTTGTCGGCTTGTTCATCTATAAGGGGCTGTACCTGACCGCTGCGCTGTACGGGCTGTTCACTCTGCTGGCGATCCAGGGCTTTCGTGAATGGCGTGCTGACCCGGCGTTGCGCACATGAAGGTTGTGGTCCTGACCGGCCCCGAATCCACCGGCAAGAGCTGGCTGGCGGCGGGCCTGCAACAACGCTTTGGCGGCTTGCGGGTGGATGAATACGTGCGTCGGTTTATCGAACTCAATCCTCGCGACACTTGTCTGGCTGATATCCCGGAAATCGCTCGGGGCCAGTTGCACTGGGAAGATGAAGCGCGGGCGCAACAGCCGTCATTGCTGATCCTCGACACGCACTTGCTGAGCAATATGCTCTGGAGCCAGACGCTGTTCGGTGACTGCCCGGCCTGGCTGGAATCCGAATTGTTGGCGCGGCATTACGACCTGCACCTTTTACTCTCGCCAGAGCAGATCGACTGGACCGATGACGGTCAGCGCTGCCAGCCGGATCTGGACGAGCGTCTGGCGTTTTACCAGGCCACGCAGAACTGGCTGGAAAACCACCATCAACGCTTTCAGGTCATCGAGGGCAATTGGGCCGAGCGCCAGTCGCAGGCGTTTGCCGCCGTCGAGCAACTGCTGGCTGAGTGACCCGGTCAAAGGGTTCCTTCCCACGCGATTTCCCCTGTTTTGGGGACAAAGTGTCCAATCCTGAAACACTCGCCCGCGTGCAAAGTGCCCGTTTCAGCACGGTTCACAGCTTTGTCATGCCGGTTGTTAAGTGGCTGAAACACCTTGGCGCAAACCCTTGTGCCAGAGCTTTATTCAGCCAATAGACAGGTGAACGCCACCCTGCGTGTATCAGCCATGAAACAGGCGGTGTATCAGGCCGGCGCATCTATTCCCCAAGCAATTGAAATTGAAAGATATTTCAAAAGCGGCACAGCTTTCGCTCTCTCCTTCACAACGCTGACTAGGGCCAGCCCACTGAAGAAGGAATTGCAGCCGTGGGGAACATCCAAAAAAGTTTGACCTGCCTTCTGCTGATCGGATCAGCAGCCAGTACGTTCATCAGCTTCAACGTGCAGGCAGAAGGCAATGGCGTGATTGTCCTCAACCGCGATGTTCAGCCTATTCCTATCGGTCGCAGCGGCGGTAAAGACCCCTATCCAACCACAGTCAATGCTAACCCCTCAGCCCGCATCAATCAGGCGATGAGCAGCACTGAGCTCAATGACGGTGAGTTTGCCAGCGTAGCCAGTGGCTCCTCGATCCGCGGCAACATCAGCACACCGACGGCGAATCTGCCCGGCATGAACACCCTGACCAATACCAACGGCCTGCCCGGTATGAGCAGCGGCCACGGCGGCGGCGCCGGCGGTTCCATCTCCAACACCGTCAACCGCGCAATGGGCGCAGGCCTGGCTCCGCTGACCCGCATGGCTGGAGGCCAATAAGATGAATCGCACCCTGCTCCTGCTCGCCCTCTTCGGTTGCGCCAACGCCATGGCCGCCGACCCCAGCTCAGTGAACAACGCGAACATTCAGGACACCGGCATCCAGTACCGCGGCAACTACAACGTCAACCAGGCCGCCGGCGACCAGATGCAACAGACCAACACCAAGGCCATTGCCATCGGCACCTCGGCCAGCGCCACCACAATCGTCCGCCAGCACATCGACACACCCGGTAACCCGTCGACGAATGCCAGCGCGACCATTGGCGGCAACTCATTCAGTAATGGCAACGGGATCCTCGGTGTGAACCAGGGCGCCGGTGCCAACAACCAGATGGCCAACGTCACGCGCGTCAGCATCAGTGCTGCCCCGCAGAGCGTTGACGACAGTGCCCTTTCGCAACAGAACGTGGCGCTTCTACCGAGCTCAGGAGCAACTGGTACCTCACCCGGCAGTCGCCAGGTCACGACAAGTGATCAGGCCTTCACCGGCAGCCGCGGGGTAATCCAGGTGAACCAGAGTGCTGGGGTGGGGAACCGTATGGCTAACACCCTGAGCATCCGGGTCGCTGACTGACCCAAACAACAAAAGCAGTGCAATTAGAAAGTACCAACACTTAACCAACTAATAAGCACGATGGAGAAACACCATGAAACCTACAATGGCTCTCAAACCACTGGTTTTCGCACTTGCAGCAGTGATGGCAATCGCAGCACAGGCAGGCGGTCGTGATGACGATCATGGTAACGGGCACGGCAATGGTCATGGCAACCATGAACCAAAAGGCCCTACCCTGGAACAACTTCTGCAAATCGGCGCCGGCGCTGGTGCTGCCGTACTCGACACGCAGAACAGCGATGGCAACCTGGTGGGCAACCAAGGCACCAAAAATGATGCCTCCGTTCGCGACTCCGCCAATGGCACCAACGGCAACGTCGGCATGAACAACACCGCCGGGGATGGCAACCAACAAGACAACGCCGCTGCACTGGCAACTGCCGACGAAAGCTTCATCTTCGGCAGTGCCGTGTCCGTTTCCAGCGCGACTCAGGTCAACAACAACAACGCGGTTGCCAACTACTCGACAACCAACAACGCCAACCTCAACAACGTGGGTAACGGCGGTTCCGGCAACATCGGTGTGAACAACAGTGCCGGCAACTTCAACCAACAGAAAAACAACCTGGCCATTGCTGTATCCGGTGGTCGTGTAGCTAACGCCGCTGCCGCTGCCAACCAAAGCTCCACTGGGTTGACTGTGTCCAACAACGGCACTCAAACCTACAAAACCGATACTCTGAGAGGCACCTTCACCGCTGCCGGCGCATTCGTGGCAGCTGGCAAAGCGACCATCGAAGGCGACAAAGGCCATGGTGGTGGCGGTTATGGCGACAACGACCGTGGTCATGGCGGCAACGGCGGCAGCAAAGATCAGAAAGCGACCTTTGAAGCTGTCGGCATCTTCGGTCTCGCCGGTGTAACCACGCAACAAGTGCTGACCCCTGATGGCTGGAAAAACCCTGTGACCAACAACGCAAGCATCTCCAACGTTGGCAACAACTTCTCCGGCAACGCTGGTTACAACAACGCCGCTGGTGTTGGTAACCAACAAAGCAACTCGCTGTCCATCGCTGCAGGTTGCAAAGCCTGCCTGTAATCGCGATCGAAACGAAAGCCCCGGAAACGGGGCTTTTCCTCAGTCCGCAAAGGCGTATCGATCATGCGTAAGACTGCCCTTTTCGCTCTGCTTTGCCTGTCCGGCCTGACCCAGGCTGCCCAGATGCCAGTCGCTGCCCTCCCAGGCGGCGTACTCGTCTACAAGAACGTGCAAAGCATTCGTGAGCGCAAGTTTTCCGACATTGTCGAACAGAAAACCGATTTCAGCTGCGGCGCTGCTGCACTGGCTACGGTGTTACGCCAGGCCTATTGGCTCGACGTCGATGAGGAGCACATCATCAAAGGCATGCTGGTCAACGCTGACCAGGACCTTGTTCGTACTCAAGGGTTTTCCATGCTGGACATGAAGCGCTACATAGAAAGCATCGGCATGCGCGCCAGGGGTTACAAGATTCCGCCGGAAAAACTCGATGCTGTAACCATCCCGGTGGTGGTACTGATGGAAATTCGCGGCTACAAGCATTTCGTGGTTCTGCAGCGTTCGGACAAGGATTGGGTTTACATCGGAGACCCGGTTTTAGGCCACAAGCGCTACAAACATGATGACTTTGTCAAAGGTTGGAACGGCATTGTCTTCGCCATCGTCGGCCCCGGTTATGACAAAACCAATGCATTGCGCAGCCCGCCGACACCGCTGACGGCGAAGAACAAGCTGGATAACTTCAACCCTGTCAGAGATGCTGAATTGATGGACTTCGGGTTCATACAGAGCGACTTCTTTTAATCGCCGATTATAAAGAATGGGGCTGGATGTCCCGGGAGCAGCAAATGAAAACCTCATACTGGCTGGCCGCCGCCTGCCTGGCAGCGAGTGCGTCAGGCTATGCCAATGCAGGATTCAAACCTATAGAAATACAAGACAAGGAGTTGTCCGAACTACGTGGTCGTTATGTCATGCCGGGGCGGATTATCAGCTTCGGCATTGTCATGAGCAGTACCTGGCGCAACGCCAGTGGCGATTTGATCGGGGCTTCAACCTCGATGCAACTTCAGGCAGCAACGGTAAAACCTGAATTCTATGTTCAAACCATCAAGGAACACGGCAACGGCAGCACCCTTTCTACGGGTACCGGCACAATCACCGGTGGCGCCGGCCTCGACAGCAGCCAGGGCGTAACACAGAGCGTACGCGCTGCGGGTGACAGCAATACCGCCTATAACAACGTTGCCATCAACGTTAAAGAAGCCAGTCAGGCGCCAGCACTGGTGCCCACCCAAGGGCAGGCGCTGATGGCCGGGCAAACCATCGGCGGCAGCAATGCCGCAGGCAGCGTGGCGGTTTCGGCCAACGGTGGCGGCGTACAAATGGCCATTCAGGCCTCCGGCAATCAAGGTACGGCCCTGCAACAGGTCGCCCAAGGCGGCTTGCTGCAGAACACCCGTTTGCTCGGCAGTGCCAACGTGGTCAATAACATGACTCAACTCAACGTCGTCCTGAACAATAACGGCATGAGTGCCGGCGCACTGGATTGCAACCTGACTCAGCTCAGGGCACTACGAAATATTGGATATTGAACTACGCTGAGTCTCGATCATTGGGCTTAAAGGGACGGCTTATTCATGTATCGATCAGTATCACTGCGTGCCGCTGTTTGCTTGAGCACCCTTCTACCTGCAGCGATGCTGCAAGCGGCACCGGACGCCGACGTAGAAGTCCTGAAACAAGAGCTTCTGGAGCTGAAACAACGTTACGAAGTACAACAAAAGGCCCTGGCGGTACTCGAACAACGGGTTCGCCAGGTCGAAGATCAACCGGCGGCGCCACCACCCAAAAGGTTGGCCAAGTCGCCGTCGGATATGAAAGGCAATCCAAAAGTGGCCACCGGTACCGGGGCCGCAGCAGCGTCGGGGGGCGCAGCCGGAGGCAGTGGGGCTTCTTACGGGCAATCGCTGGCAGATGATTCGCAACCGGCACAGAGTGTGTCCAACCTGTATGACGAGGCCAGTGGCTTCTTCGGCGGTGGCAAATTCAGCTTCGAAACCGGTATCACCTATTCGCGCTATGACACCCGTCAGTTGATCCTCAACGGCTTTCTGGCCCTCGACTCGATCTTTCTCGGCAACATCAACCTCGACCGGATCAAGGCCGACACCTGGACCCTTGACCTCACGGGCCGCTACAACTTCGACAATCGCTGGCAGTTCGACCTGAACGTGCCGGTGGTCTACCGCGATTCGACTTATCAATCCGGCGGCGGCAACGGCGGAGCGTCCAACGTCACGACCGAGCAGGACGTGACACGCGATCCAACCATTGGCGACGTCAACTTCGGCATCGCCTACAAGTTCCTCGATGAGTCAGCCAACACGCCGGATGCGGTCGTCACCTTGCGCGTCAAGGCGCCAACCGGCAAGGATCCGTTCGGGATCAAGCTGCGCCAGACCGACGCCAACTCCAACCTGTTCGTGCCTGACACCCTGCCCACCGGCAACGGCGTCTGGTCGGTCACTCCGGGGATCTCGCTGGTCAAGACGTTCGACCCGGCGGTGCTGTTCGGCAGCTTGTCCTACACCCACAACCTGGAGGAGTCGTTTGACGACATCAGCTCGACGGTCAACCAGAAAAACCCGGGCAAGGTCAAGATCGGCGACAGCTTCCAGATCGGCGCCGGTATTGCGTTTGCGCTGAACGAGAAGATGAGTATGTCGTTCTCGATGTCTGACCTGGTGCAGCGTAAAAGCAAGCTGAAGCAGGATGGCGGCGATTGGCAATCGGTGGTATCCAGTGACGCCAACGCCGGTTATTTCAACGTCGGCATGACCATTGCGGCCACCGACAACCTGACCATTGTTCCGAACTTGTCGATCGGTTTGACCGACGATGCACCGGACTTTTCCTTCAGCCTGAAATTCCCTTACTACTTCTAGGAAAAAGCAAAAGATCGCAGCCTGCGGCAGCTCCTACAGGGATTACACAAACCCAATGTAGGAACTGCCGCAGGCTGCGATCTTTTGATCTTCAGGTATCTAGCGAATCTGGTGTTTATGCAGCAGGCGATAAAACGTCGGCCGAGACACCCCGAGCACTTTGGCCGCCACACTGAGATTATCGCTGTGCCGGTTCAACACATCACACAACGCCTGGCGTTCGGCGCGGGTCTTGTAATCTTCCAGCGTGCCCATCGGTGTGGCGATCGAGTGCTGACTGATCAAGCCCAGATCCCGGGCCTCGATCTGCCGCCCTTCAGCCAACACCAAACCTCGTCGCACACGGTTGGCCAGTTCACGGACGTTACCCGGCCAGTCATGTTTGCCCATGGCAATCAGCGCGTCTTCGCTGAAACTGCGCGGACGGCGACCGGTTTCATGGCTGTAGAAGTGGGAAAAGTGGTTGGCCAGCATCGAGAGATCACCATGGCGTTCACGCAACGGCGCGGTGACCACTTGCAGCACGTTGAGCCGGTAATACAGGTCTTCGCGAAAACGTTTCTTCTCGATGGCCGCCTCAAGGTCGACGTGAGTCGCCGCCAGCACACGCACATCCACCGGGATCGGCTGGCTGCCGCCGACGCGTTCGATGTGTTTTTCCTGCAAAAAGCGCAGCAGATTGGCCTGCAGTTCCAGTGGCAGATCACCGATCTCATCGAGAAACAGCGTACCGCCATTGGCTGCCTCAATGCGCCCGACCTTGCGCTGATGCGCACCGGTAAACGCGCCTTTCTCGTGGCCGAACAGCTCGGACTGAATCAAATGTTCGGGAATCGCCCCGCAATTGATCGCCACAAATGGTTTGCTGTGACGTTGGGATTGCCGATGCAGCGTGCGCGCGACCAGTTCTTTGCCGGTACCGCTTTCACCGCGGATCAGCACCGGCGATTCGGTCGGTGCCAGTTTGCTGAGTAACTTGCGCAATTCGCGGATCGGCTTGCTGTCACCGAGCAGTTCATGTTCGGGCTGATCGACGTGAATCGTGCCCTGCCCGCGCAAGCGCGCCATGCCGAATGCCCGGCCAAGGGTCACCTGCACCCGCGACACGTCGAACGGCAAGGTGTGGAAATCGAAAAACCATTCACAGACGAAGTCACCGACGTTCTGTAAACGCAGGACTTCCTGATTGAGCACGGCGATCCATTCAGTGCCGCTGCGGCTGATCAGCTCCTTGACCGCCTCGGGGCGTTCAAGATGAAACGGCTGTAATCGCAACAAGCCGACATCACAACTGCGGTCGGCGGCATTTTCCAGGGTGCAACTGTCAACATCCCAACCTACGGCGCGTAATCCGGGCAATAAGCGGTGGCAGTCGTCACACGGATCGACTACCAATAAACGTCGTAACGCTGGCGCTTCGCTCATGACTGTTCCTTGGCGCCAAATTATTAGAAATGATTGTAAAAACAGTCATTTGGCAGACCCGACTGTAACATTAGCAAGATTTTGACAGGGCCTTGTATCGATTGCTTATAGGTGTACAAGCAAACGCGTTATAAGAAACCAGGTTGTTAGTTAGCTATCGACTAAATTGCTGTTTCAACCTTTCAGTGAGCTTTCAAAACCTGCCAACAAAGCAACACCCTGAAAGAAAGTTGAAATTTCTTTGTTTCATGTGTGACCTGCCTACCGGTTCGGTGCATCAGTACAAGTACCAGCCGAACGGTAAGCCCAACCGACGGCACATCATTTGATTGGGCACGACAGAGAGAAAACCCCATGACCGCCCCGCTCCGTATCAACGAAGCTCTTTTGATTGCCAACCACGCGTTCAAACCGTTCCAGTGCGTGGCCTGGGCGCCACAAGACGGCAATGGCGAACTCAGCCTGACCGTGATCGACCGGACCAACTCGCACATCGGTCGCAAACAGATCCCGAGCAGCGCCTACTCCGATCCGGCGCAACTCGAACAACTGTTGGAGCAGGCTCGCGCTGAACTCAGCGAAGAAGGTTACAGCCTGCAATCCTGGTCGATGCCACACTAACCGCCGGGCGATGCGGATGACGCTCAGGTCATCCGCCCTACTCTGTTAGTTCCAGTCTTTTTAACTTTCCGTACTTTTGCACAACCATTTGCAACTTATTCAGGCGTAACTGCTTGGCCGGCTTGCTATTGGTTCAAAAAGACACTGTTCTGGCACAGTGCGACCGTCCACCTGTTAGTTCTTACAGTTGTACTTCTCCCGGTTCAGGGATTGAATGTTTCGCTCATGCAGTTACCCGCCCGGTTCCCGGTACCAGGTCAACTCGCAAGGAGATGCGTGCATGTCCACTCTGAACACTTTCGCGCTGCCGGTGGTATCGACTTCTTTATTGAGCCGAGCCGGTCAACTCGACAGAACATTTGCCGCTAACGGCGTTGCTCAAGTGTATTTCGCTGGCAGTGTGTCCAGCCTGACCGAGGACATCGCCCTCGATGCGCAGGGACGGGTGCTGGTCGCAGCAAAGGTTGGCGTCGCCACCGGTAGCCGATTCGGCCTGGCACGGATGCTTGCCGATGGCTCGGCCGATCTGACCTTTGGCGATCAAGGCAGCGTGATCGAAACCTTTGCCCCGGGCTTTGAAGCCACGGCCGGCAAAGTCCGGGTACTCCCCGATGGACGCATCCTGCTCGCCGGCGTGCATTATGAAAACGCTCATCGCACCTTGCCGGCTCTGGCCATGTTTGACGCACAGGGCAAGCCGGACCTGCGCTTCGGTGACAACGGTCGTCAGGTGGTGCGCCTGCCCGGCGACTTGTCCATGGGCAGCCGTGATGCCTGGCTACCGCCGGGCGTCCCGGGTGCTGAAGCCTGCGACTTTGTAGTCCAGGACGACGGCCATATTCTGCTGATCGCCAATCACCATTTCGAACTCGCCGACCATGCCGGCATGCTGATCCGCCTCAAGCCCGACGGCAGCCTCGATGAAACCTTCAACGGCCGCGGCTTCGTGATGATTCGTCACTTACTGCTCAACACCTGGCTCAGCAGCCTGATGTTGCAAAAGGATGGGCGAATCGTAGTGGCCGGCTCCATCGACTTTCCGCAGGAAGGTTTGTTGGCGCGCTACCAGCCCGACGGTCGCCTCGACGAACGTTTTGCCGTGGACGGCTTCATGGCGTTCAAGGCTCACGGGCAAAGCGCCCAGGTCAGTCAGGTCCTGGAATCGGCCGATGCACTGCATTGTTTCGGCAGCAGTCGCGACCCGATTCGGTGCATGGCGTACAGCCTGCATACCAATGGCCGACCGAACCTGCACAACCATGGTGGCCAGCCACAACTGCTGGAAATCGGCCCGAGCGGCTGCCAATGGAGTGCCGCCCAGCGCATGGCGGACGGCCGCATCATCGCGGTCGGTGCAACCATTGGCGGATTCGAAGCGGATTTTATTGTTGCCCGTTACCAGAGGGACGGCGGCCTGGATCACAGCTTCGGTGACGGCAAAGGCTGGCTGCGCACGCGTCTGGGGCGCAGTCTCGACACCGCCAACTCGCTGGCCGTGCAAGCGGACAATGCCATCCTCGTCGGCGGTTATTCATTGGATGGCAACTACCGGGCCATGGTGGCGCGTTACCTGAACCATTGAAAAACACGCACTGTACTTGATCTTCCGCAACGCATCCGGCAACTTGCGCGCTTCTAAAGACAAGGAGCAGCCGATGTCCGGTTCAATGGCCCAGGCGTTCGCGCAAAATTTTCTCGGGCACTCGCCACGCTGGTACAAGGCGACCATCGTCGGTTTCCTCATCCTCAACGCCGTCGTGCTGTTCAGCGTCGGCCCGGTCGCGGCCGGCTGGTTGCTGGTGATCGAATTCATCTTCACCCTGGCGATGGCGCTCAAGTGCTATCCGCTGATGCCCGGCGGTTTGTTGTTGATCGAAGCACTGCTGCTGAAGATGACCACCCCCAAGCGCTTTACGATGAGCTGGTGCACAACTTCCCGGTGATCCTGCTGCTGATGTTCATGGTGGCCGGTATCTACTTCATGAAAGATCTGTTGCTGTTTCTATTCTCGCGCCTGCTATTGGGCGTGCGTTCAAAAGCGATACTGGCCTTGCTGTTCTGCTTTCTTTCCGCGTTCCTGTCGGCATTTCTCGATGCATTGACGGTGACCGCGGTAATCATCAGTGCGGCGGTCGGGTTCTATTCCGTTTATCACCGTGTCGCGTCGGGCAACGATCCGCGCCAGGACAGTGAGTTTGCTGACGACCGGAACCTGCCGAAACTTCACCATGACGATCTGGAACAATTCCGTGCGTTCCTGCGTAGTCTGTTGATGCACGGCGCGGTCGGTACGGCGCTGGGCGGTGTCTGCACATTGGTGGGCGAACCGCAGAACCTGTTGATCGGCCACGAAATGGGTTGGCACTTCGCCGAGTTCTTCCTGAAAGTCGCGCCGGTGTCGATACCGGTGCTGGCAGCGGGTCTGGTCACCTGCGTGTTGCTGGAGAAGCTGCGCTGGTTCGGCTACGGCACACTGCTGCCGGACAATGTTCGCGCCGTGCTGGCCAACTACGCCGCCGAAGACAATGCCGAGCGCACAGCGCGCCAACGCGCAGCCCTGCTGGTGCAAGGCGCGGCGGCACTGATCCTGATCGGCTGCCTGGCCTTTCACATCGCCGAAGTCGGTTTGATCGGGTTGACGGTGATTGTGTTGATCACCGCGTTTACCGGCATCACCGACGAACATCGTCTGGGCAGCGCATTCAAGGACGCCATGCCGTTCACGGCGTTGCTGGTGGTGTTTTTTGCGGTGGTCGCGGTGATTCACGATCAACAGCTGTTTGCGCCGTTGATCGAGTGGGTGCTGGCCCTGCCGGTCGAGCAACAGCCGGGCATGCTGTTTATTGCCAACGGCCTGCTGTCGGCGATCAGTGACAACGTGTTTGTCGCCACGATCTACATCACCGAAGTGAAACAGGCGTTCCTCGCCGGCCACATGAGCCGCGAGCATTTCGAGACGCTGGCGATCGCGATCAACACCGGCACCAACCTGCCAAGCGTGGCGACACCGAATGGCCAAGCCGCATTCCTGTTCCTGTTGACCTCGGCGATTGCACCGCTGGTGCGCCTGTCGTACGGGCGGATGGTGTGGATGGCGTTGCCGTACACCTTTGTGATGGGACTGCTGGGTTGGTATGCCGTGAGCTATTGGCTCTGATCAACACCGCGTAAAAACTGTAGGAGTGAGCCTGCTCGCGATAGCGGTGTGTCAGCCCAGGAAATGGTGACTGATACATTGCTATCGCGAGCAGGCTCACTCCTACATTTGGTTTTGCGTGCTTTCAGCGAGGGAGGATGTATTTCTCGATCGCTTGCGCCACGCCGTCTTCAGTGTTCGGCGCGGTGACCACGTCGGCTTGGCGCTTTACCGCGTCCTCCGCCTGGGCCATGGCTATCGAAAAGCCTGCACAATGGAACATCGCCGGGTCGTTGCCGCCATCGCCGATGGCCGCTGTCTGCTCCAACGGAATACCGAGATGTTCGGCCAGCGTCGCCAGCGCGGTGCCTTTGTTGGCTTCCAGCGCCGTGACGTCGAGATACACCGGTTGCGAACGCGACACTTGCGCCATGCCATTGACCTTGGGCAACAGGCGCGCCTCCAGTTCGATCAACAGCTCAGTGTTGTTACTGGTCGCGACGATCTTGTCGATGCGCTCAAGATACGGCTCGAAACTCTCCACCACCACCGGCGGATAACCGAGGCCATGCTGCTCGCGCGGTACCATCGGCCCGTGCGGATCCTTGAGCAGCCAGTCGCCGCCGCTGAACACCCAGATCTCGACTTCCGGCTGATCAGCAAACGTGGCCAGCGCAATCAGCGCGGTGCTGGCCGGCAAGTAATGCGCGACCAGCAAACTGCCATCCGGGTTAACGATGGTGCCACCGTTGAACGCCGCCGTCGGCAGATCAACACCCAAGGCTTCGATCTGCTGCAACATGGCTTTCGGCGGTCGACCGGTGGCGAGGCTGAACAGCACGCCCGCCTCACGCAGCGAACGCACTGCTTCGATGGTGCGCTGGCTCAGCGTGTGGTCGGGCAGCAGCAGCGTGCCGTCCATGTCACTGAGCAGAAAACGGATAGGTTGTTGCGGAAAGTCACTCATCCGAGGCCATGCCAGACGCGACCATCGCGAGTCAGCAGGTCTTCAGCAGCCTGCGGGCCGTCCTCACCAGCGGCATAAGTCTGCACGCTCGCATCCTGCTGCCAGGCGTCGAGGAACGGCTGCACGGCACGCCAGCCGTTTTCAATGTTGTCGGCGCGCTGGAATAACGTCTGATCGCCGGTCAGGCAGTCATAGATCAGGGTTTCGTACCCGGTCGACGGCTGCATCTCGAAAAAGTCTTTGTAGGCAAAACCCAGCTCGATGTTGGCCATGTTCAACGCCGGCCCCGGCCGTTTGGCCAGCAGGTCGAACCACATGCCTTCGTTGGGCTGGATCTGGATGCGCAGGTAAGTCGGCTGCAATTCGTCGACTTCGGTATCACGGAACTGCGCGTACGGCGCCGGTTTGAAGCAGATGACGATCTCGGTGTCGCGCACGCTCATGCGCTTGCCGGTGCGCAGGTAGAACGGCACGCCGACCCAGCGCCAGTTGTCGATCATCACCTTCAGCGCCACGTAGGTTTCGGTGTTGCTGTCAGGCGAGACGTTGGGCTCCTGGCGATAACCGCTCAGCGGCTTGCCGTCGACCTCACCGGCGCTGTACTGACCGCGCACCGAGTTGGCCCGCGCCTCTTCAGTGGTCCACGGACGAATTGCCCCCACAACCTTGGCTTTCTCGCCGCGCACCGCGTCGGCGCCAAACGCGGCCGGCGGTTCCATGGCGACCATGGCCAGCAACTGGAACAGGTGATTGGGCACCATGTCACGCAGGGCGCCGGTGTGTTCGTAAAAACTGCCACGGGTTTCGACGCCGACGGTTTCAGCGGCAGTGATCTGCACGTGGTCGATGTAGTGATTGTTCCAGAAGGCTTCGAACAGGCTGTTGGAGAACCGGCTGACCAGAATGTTCTGTACAGTTTCCTTGCCCAGATAATGGTCGATCCGATAGATCTGCTTCTCGGACATCACCTTGAGCAAACAGGCGTTCAACGCTTCGGCGGTTTGCAGGTCTGAGCCGAACGGCTTCTCGATCACCACCCTCCTGAACGCTTCGGGAGTTTCCTCCAGCAATTTGGAAGCGCCCAGTCGGCGCACCACTTCACTGAAGAAACGCGGCGCGGTGGCCAGGTAGAACACCGCATTGCCAGTGCCGCTGTCGGCGATTTTCGCCGCCAGCGCGGAATAAGTGCTGTCGTCCAGGAAGTCGCCCTGGACGTAGCTGATACCTTTGGCGAGCTTGGCCCACAAGGCCGGATCAAGCATCTGATCGCCCTTGCCGACCTTCGCCGCCACTTCGGTGCGGATGAAATCTTCGAGCTTCTGCGCGAAGGCCTCATCGGTAATGGCGTTGTGGTCAACGCCGACGATCCGCAGATTGTCGTCAAGCAAGCCGTCGCGACTGAGGTTGTACAGCGCCGGCATCAGCAAGCGCTTGACCAGGTCGCCGTGGGCACCGAACAAAAACAGCGTGGTCGGTGGTGCGGGTTCTGCCTTGGATTTTCTGCGGATCGTATGGGTCATTTCTTCGGTGTCTCCACGTGGCCGCCGAAGCCGAAGCGCTGGGCCGAAAGAATCTTGTCGCCAAAGGTGCCCTGACCGCGCGAGCGGTAGCGCGAGAACAGCGAGTTCGACAGCACCGGTACCGGCACTGCTTGTTCCATGGCCGCTTCGATGGTCCATTGACCTTCACCGCTGTCGGCAACCGAACCGGAGAAGCCGTCGAGCTTCGGATCGCTGGCCAGTGCATCGGCAGTCAGGTCGAGCAACCACGACGACACCACGCTGCCACGGCGCCACACTTCAGCGATGTCGGCCACGTTGAGGTCGAAACGCTGATCTTCCGGCAGGCGCTCACTGGACTTGGTCTTGAGGATGTCGAAGCCCTCGGCGAACGCGGCCATCATGCCGTACTCGATACCGTTGTGAATCATCTTCACGAAGTGCCCGGCACCGGCGGGACCGGCATGGATGTAGCCGTGTTCGGCGCGGTGGTCGTCGGACTGGCGATCCTTGGTGCGCGGGATATCACCCATGCCCGGCGCCAGAGCAGCGAACAGCGGGTCGAGGCGCTGCACGGTTTCGGCGTCACCGCCGATCATCATGCAATAGCCACGTTCCAGCCCCCAGACGCCGCCGGAGGTACCGACGTCGATGTAGTGCAGGCCTTTCTCGGCCAGAGTTTTGGCCCGGCGGATGTCATCCTTATAGTTGGTGTTGCCGCCGTCGATGATGGTATCGCCGGCTTCGAGCAAAGTGCTCAGGGTGTTGATGGTGTCTTCGGTCGGCGCGCCGGCCGGCAACATGACCCAGACCGCACGCGGTTTGGCCAGGCCGGCAACCATTGCCGGCAAGTCGGCGACGCCGGTGGAGCCCTCGGCGACCAGGTTCTCGATGAAAGCGGTATTGCGGTCGTAAACAACGGTGGTGTGACCGTTGAGCATCAGACGTCGCGCAATATTGCCGCCCATGCGGCCCAGTCCAATAATCCCGAGTTGCATGTGCTGATGCTCCTTACTACAAATAAATGTGTGTCATTGGTTATAGCCCAACGCGACTGATGGAGGTTAGTCCAGAGCGTTGCGATGAAGTTTCCGGGCATTGTGCCCGATCCAGACTGATAACGCCCCGAATCCTGCCGAAGACACACCGACCATGAAAAATAAAAAAGTTCCATTCACAGGCAAAAGAAATCAAAATCGGCGCCGATAGTAAGTCAGTACCCCAAAGCGGGGACGACCTACAGTTGATGCACGCCATTTGCGAGGTGAGCAATGGGCACAGTACACACAGCAATGCCGCCACAAACCCTGTACGTGACAATCCGTCGCGATGAATTGCGCCAGTTGAAAGACGAACGCGACCAGTTGAAACAGGAGCTGGCGCAGCTGCGCCTGTTGACCCAAGGTGTGCAGCCGCAACCTTTGCCGGTCGTTCAGCGTCACCCCCACGCCTGATCCCCGCCTGTTTCGGGAACGGCCACCGCTGTTCCCGACATGATCCATCGCTGCCCGCCTCTCTATAGAGCAAAGCGGCAACTCACAAACTTTTCACATTCTCTTCGTAATACTCCGCCCCATTCTGGCCGTACCTGCGCGTACGGCCTCCGTTCGTCGGCTTCATGGATGTTCCGGCGGTGGTTGTAACGAGTGAGCTGGAGCGCCGAATGGCATTGTTCAAACGCAGCAAAACGACTGCGACAGGTTTCGACTGGGCCGGTTTTATCTGGCTGTTTGTATTCTTCTGGTACTTCTCGGGTATCACCCAACTGCTGATCCAGCTGACCGGCACCTCCGGCTTCAGCGGATTCCGTCAGGCGTTCTTCATGAGCGCGCTGTGGCTGGCGCCCATGCTGCTCTTCCCCAAACGCACCAAACTGCTCGCTGCCGTGATCGGCGTGGTGTTGTGGGCCTGCTCGATGGCCAGTCTTGGCTATTTCTTCATTTATCAGCAGGAATTCTCGCAAAGCGTCATCTTCATCATGTTCGAGTCGAACATCTCTGAAGCCGGCGAGTACATGACCCAGTACTTTGCCTGGTGGATGGTGGTGGCGTTCCTTGCCCATACCGCATTCGCGTATTTCCTGTGGACCCGCCTGCGCCCGGTGTACATGCCCCGTGGCCGTGCGCTGGTCGCGGCGACGGCGATCGTGATCGCGGTGGTCGGCTACCCACTGGTCAAGCAAACCCTGCGCATGGGCACCTTCGCCCAAGGCTTCGAGAAATTCGAAACCCGTATCGAACCGGCGGTGCCATGGCAGATGGCCGTGGCCTACCACCGTTATCTGGATACCCTTGCCGACATGCAGGGCATGTTGCATAACGTGAGCAAGATCCCGCCGCTGAAAAACCTCAAGGATGCCTCGGCCGACCAGCCGAAGACCCTGGTGCTGGTGATCGGTGAATCGACCAACCGTCAGCGCATGAGCCTTTATGGCTATCAGCGCAACACCACGCCGGAACTGGACAAGCTCAAGGATCAACTGGCGATCTTCGATAACGTCGTCACCCCGCGTCCGTATACCATCGAAGCGTTGCAGCAAGTGCTGACCTTCGCTGACGAAGAGCATCCGGATCTGTACCTGTCGACGCCGTCGCTGGTCAGCATGATGAAACAGGCTGGCTACAAGACCTTCTGGATCACCAATCAGCAGACCATGACCAAGCGCAACACCATGCTCACCACGTTCTCCGAACAGGCCGACGAGCAGGTGTACCTGAACAACAACCGCAACCAGAACGCCGCGCAGTACGATGGTGATGTGATCGAGCCGTTCAACAAGGCGTTGGCTGACGCCGCGCCACGCAAGCTGATCGTTGTGCATTTGCTCGGCACGCACATGAGCTATCAGTACCGCTATCCGCCGACGTTCGACAAGTTCCAGGACCGCACCGGCGTACCAGCCGGCGTGCGTGACGACCAGGTCCCGACCTACAACAGCTACGACAATGCCGTGCTGTACAACGACTTCGTGGTGTCGAGCCTGATCAAGGATTACGCCAAATCCGATCCGAACGGCTTCCTGCTGTACCTCTCGGACCACGGTGAAGACGTGTTCGACTCAGTGGGCCACAAGACTCTGGGCCGCAACGAAAACAAACCGACCGCGCCGATGTACACCATCCCGTTCATGGCCTGGGCGTCGCCGAAGTGGAAAGCCAACCACGACTGGAACTTCGCCGCCGACCTCGATCGTCCGTACAGCAGCTCGCATCTGATCCACACCTGGGCTGACCTGGCCGGTTTGAGCTTCGATGAACTCGACCACAGCAAGAGCCTGGTCAGCGACAGCTTCAAGGCTCGCCCCCTGCTGATCGGCGACCCGTACCAGACCGAGCAGCGTGCGCTGATCGACTTCAGCTTGATGAAGCCGAAGAAACCCGACGCCGCGCCGGCGGATGTCGCGCAGAAGTAACACCAGAAGGGGCCGAAACCGGCCCCTTTTTCATGTCCGCAGAAAACTCATCCAGCCGGCCTCGAATTTCGATTGTTACCTCTGCCCCATCCAATGCGTCGCCACGGTCAGCTCTGACAGGTGCCCCCCGTTCCCGACTATCAAATGTTCTGCAACATGCTGCAAAAACTCCACTGAACGGGCGTTAACCCCGAGTTAATTCAGGCCTCCCAGACTCTCTTTCGAGATCTGCTTCATGGACGAACGGCTCCCACTTGTTCAGTAGGAGGCACCATGAAAATCACTACCGCAATCCTTGCCGGGCTATTTGCCTTGGGTTCTGCCAGCGTTTTTGCCGAGGGCGGCGCTGAGCGTATGCGTTATTACTACGACAATTTCCCGGTTCACCAGGCCCAGAGCGAGCAGAAGAGCGACGCCAACGCGAAGGAAATTCGCGTTCCCGCCGATCAGACGGCGCAAGTGACCGAGTCGTATCGCGACTGAGATTGACCGAGCAACCGATGGACCTTCCGTGGCTCCGCTCTGGCCTGGAAGAAGACAGTTTGGCGCCCTGATTGGGGCGCCTTTTTTTTGGGGTTCATTCAGTCGATTAGTCAGGATTGGATGTCCGGCTTTTGATTTGTGGTGAATTCGCCCCTCACCCCAGCCCTCTCCCGAGGGAGAGGGAGCAGTTTTGTGGGCTGTTCAGAACCTGAGTTCGGCTCGATGTTTCAGGTCGGCGTACGTTGCCCAAACACCTCGGTCAGTCCCCTCTCCCTCTGGGCGGTCCGACGTTTCGGGAGGGTTAGGGTGAGGGGCTTTTCAGGCTTTCAGGCCTGCAGATTCTTGATCCAGAACAGCATGCGCCCGTGATCCGGGTCGAACATGCCCGGCGCAAAGCCGAACTTGCTGTAGGCATTCTGCGCCACGGCGTTGCCTTCCAGCACTTCGAGGGTGATTTTGCAGCAACCGCGCTGGCGAGAAATCTCCTCGACTTTCTGCAACATTTTCTGGCTCAGGCCGAGCCCGCGAAATTGGCTCACCACCGCGACGTCGTGAATGTTGACCAGCGGCTTGCAGGCAAACGTGGAAAACCCTTCAAAGCAGTTCACCAGCCCCGCCGGTTCACCACCGACAAAGGCCAGCACACTGAACGCATGCGGGCGCCGGGCCAGTTCTTCGGGCAGCCGACGCAGCAGCTCAGGGTCGAGCGAATGACCGCCGCCCATCGGGTCTTCTGCATAGTGGTTGAGCACGATACCGATGGCCTCGGCGTGCGTTGGATTGCTGTAGCTGGCCTGAAGTACAAGAATTTCTGCGGAATCCATTTCCATCCCCGAACACAAAAGCCCCGGCGCGCAAAGTGCGTACTGAAAGGCTGCCTGACATTAGCGCGGGGGGATCGGGCGGGCAACCGACAAATGCAAAAGATCTTTTGCTTTTTCAGTGGCCCCAGATCAACTCTTCGGTCCAGCCCAGTTCGGCAAAGTCCTCGGCGCGTAGACTGCTCTCGCCGACGCAGAAAAACTCATCCAGCTGCGGCGGCTTGACTGACGTATCACTGAGCATCGCATGCACCTGCCCACGGTGATGAAGCTGATGTTCGAACAGGTGCGAAAGCATGCGCAAGCGGCTGTCGTGCTGCGGCGTATCACGGGCGATGGTGACGATGCGGGTAAGATCGGCATCGCGCAGTTGCTCGCAATAGGCGATCAGACGCCGATCAACATGAGCCTGCTCTTCGCGCAAATGCGTGGCGTCGGTAAACGGTTCATCCACGTTGAAAAACACGTAGCAGTCAGGATGCGGCTCGGCCCCACGCAGTTCGCGCTCCAGTGCATCGACGTAGAACCAGTCGCAGGTGAGGATGTGATTGAGGGTCAGACGAATGCTCGGAAAAAAACTCACCCGAGGCGCCGCCAGATCCGTCGCACTCAACTGCGTCCAGGCCTTGGCCAGCCGATGATTGGCCCAGGCATTCTGGTAGGCCATGGTCAGCAAATGATGGGATAACGCTTGGCTCATGTCGGCGCCCTCTTCCATTCAAGCTTCGGCAAAACGCTGCAGCTGCATCTCCTGCAAGCGACTGAGGGTGCGGCGGAACGGAAATTCCAGATAACCCTCGGTGTACAGCGCGTCCATGGGTACTTGCGCTTCGATGTACAGCGGCACCTTGCGGTCGTAGCACTCGTCGACCAGCGCAATGAAACGCCGCACGCCGTCGTCGTGAACCGACAATTGCGGCAACTCACGGTCGCCCGCAACTACCCGCTGCGCGGCGTCTTCGGTGCCGCGCGCAATGCGCCCTTCGCGTTTCTGTGCGCTGAGATTGGGTACTTCGCTCAACAGAATAGCCGTGTAGCGGTCGCACAGCGCGATGAAATCCATGGCGGCGAACGGCTGCTCGCAGAGATCGGCGTAGCGGCACCACAACACAGTTTCACTGGCCTGGACTACGTTCAACTGGCGATGACCGACCGCCACCGGTTCGGCGCTGGCTGCTTGGCCGGCGGTCAATGCCTGAAAGACTTCCTCTAGCGCACTCACCGCAGACGTGGCGACAAAGTAGCGTTGCAGACCTGCCCCCGGATGCAAGCGATGATCCTCGGCGCCATTCACCGCAACCACCTGCATATGCGCCTTGATCGCGGCAATCGCCGGCACAAACCGGTCGCGATTGAAGCCATCGGCGTAAAGATCATCCGGCGGCAGATTGGACGTACAGACGATCACCACGCCTTCGTCGAACATCACCTGAAACAACCGACCAAGAATGATCGCGTCACCGATGTCGTTGACGAACAACTCATCGAAGCACAGCACCCGCACCTCGGCCGCCAGCTCCCTGGCCAGCGCACGCAACGGATCGGCAATCCCGGTCAACTGGAATGAACGCTGATGGACCCAGCCCATGAAGTGATGAAAGTGTTGGCGTCGCGCCGGCACCCGCAGGCTCTGATAGAACTGATCCATCAGCCAGGTCTTGCCGCGCCCGACCGGCCCCCACAAATAAACGCCGCTGACCGAAGCGGCCCCGGCGTGCAGCGCTTCATGGCATTTTTGCAACGCCCAGACCGCGTGTTCCTGGGCTTCATCCTGGATGAAGCCCTTGTGTTGCACGGCGTGTTGCCAGGCGCTGAGAGGAGAGTCGAAAGTCATGCGCGGCAGTATGCCACGATGGTTACAGGGAAATATCCAGTCGGGCGATTTTCCCCTGCTCGTTCAAGCGAAACGTGTAGCGCAGCTGCGCCGGGCTGCCGGGGAAAGTTCCGGAAATCAGCCCGTTTACCAGCACTTTGCCGGTGCGCTGCTGCACGTCCAGCACTTCGACCCGTGGCTGATAGCGCTGCCCGGTGTCGTGCATCCATTGCGCGATGGCTTGCGGGCCGACCTGATGTTGGCCCTCGTCGAACACGTTGGCATCCTCAGCAAAAAAACTGGCGACCCTGGAAGTATCGCGTGCGTTGGCCGCATCGATATACGCAGCAATCGCCGGGGCCAGTGCAGAGACGGGATGAGACATGGTTGCAGCTCCTTTTTGTTTGGTTCTGCGACCATCCTAAAACAGCGTTGCGTCAGTTTTTGTCAGGAGTGAAACGTCCGCTTTCATCCAGTTGCATCTGCTCGCGCCATGTGCGCAACAGATCGCTGCGCCGTCCCGGATAACCCTCGCCCTGGCGGCTGGCTGCGCTGATGCGGTCGGTGCGAAACGTACGATAGGCGCTGCGCAACTCGCACCACGCAACGATGATTCGCACCTCATTGAGGAAGCCCAGCGCCAAGGGCCAGATCAACCGCTGGCTGGCCACCTGTTGCGCGTCGGCGTAATCGATGTGCAGTTTGGCCTGGTCGCGGATGGCATGGCGAAACACGTTCAACGGCACGGCGTTTTGCGGAAAACCATAACCCGGCGGGCCCGCCATCACGGTGGGATTGCGCAGCGCTTCCTGGGCCTGCGGATCGAGCACGGCAGCAATTTTCGCCAGCGCATCCGCTGCGGCTTTGCCGAGGACTTCGTCACCGCGCTGATCGACGTAACGCAAACCGAGGACGATGGCTTCGGTTTCGTCGGCATTGAGCATCAGCGGCGGCAGAAACAAGCCGCTGCGCAACACATAACCAATCCCCGCCTCGCCATGGATCGGCGCGCCGAGGGCGGTCAGTTCCGCGATATCGCGATAAAGCGTGCGCTCGGACACTTCCAGCTCGGCAGCCAGGGTCGCCGCCGTCACCGGGCGCTTCTTACCGCGCAGCACTTGCAGCAAAGTCAAAAGACGAGTGGTACGCGACACGTTGGGCAGGCTCTGGAGGGCAAAGATGTTCGAGCTTAGCAGAGGCTGGTGTCAGAAACTGGCAGGAGCCTTGGCTGAAAATGTGGGAGCGAGCCTGCTCGCGAAAGCGGCGGGTCAGTCAACAAAGATGTTGGTTGAGCTGACGCCTTCGCGAGCAGGCTCGTTCCCACAGGGGTTATCGTGTGCGGGTTAAATATCAACCTTGTGGCGGGCGGCGTAGAGGCAGAGCATTTCCATCGCCAGTGTGGCAGCGGCCAGTGAGGTGACGTCGGCGTGATCGTAAGCCGGGGCGACTTCCACCACGTCCATCCCGACCAGATTGATGCCGCGTAAACCGCCAAGAATCTCCAGCGCTTGCGCGGTGCTCAAGCCGCCGCACACCGGCGTGCCGGTGCCCGGTGCAAACGCCGGATCGAGGCAATCAATATCGAATGTCAGGTACACCGGGTTATCGCCAACCCGCGCGCGGATCGCTTCGACAATGGCGTCGCAACCACGCCGATGCACCTGCCGCGCATCGAGTACCTGAAACCCCATATGATCGTCATTGGTCGTGCGCAAGCCGATCTGCACCGAGCTTGCCGGATCCACCAGCCCTTCCCGAGCGGCGTGCCAGAACATGGTGCCATGATCGACCCGTTTGCCCTCTTCGTCCGGCCAGGTGTCGCTGTGCGCATCGAAGTGAATCAGCGACAACGTCCCATGTTTGCGCGCGTGGGCCTTGAGCAGCGGGTAGCTGATGAAGTGGTCACCGCCAAACGTCAGCATCGCGCTGCCAGCGGTCAGAATGTGCTCGGCGTGAGCTTCGATGCTTTGCGGAATGCTGTGTGGCGCGCCGAAATCGAAATCGCAGTCGCCATAATCGATGACCGCCAGATGATCGAACGGGTCAAACGTCCACGGCCAGTGGCGTTCCCAGGCAATCCCGGTGGAAGCGGCGCGAATTCCGCGTGGTCCGAAGCGGGCGCCGGGACGGTTGCTGGTGGCGGTGTCGAACGGCACGCCGCTGACCGCGACATCGACACCGCGCAAGTCACGGCTGTAGCGCCGACGCATGAAACTGGTAATGCCGGCGTAAGTACTTTCGGCGGCGGTGCCGTAGAGGCTGTCGCGGGTCATGGCCTGGTCGTTTTGCATAGGCACATCCATCGTGGGGCTCCTGTTGTTATTGATGACTACGGAAAGTGGTCCACAGACGCGTGCGCTGACGCATGTCTTTGAGGCTCATGCTGCGATCGGCATACAGCCGCGCGCGAACTTCGCTCGGCGGATAGATGTCGGGATCGTTACGCACGGCCTCATCCACCAACGGCGTGGCGGCCTGGTTGGCGGTGGCAAAAAACAGTGTGTTGGTCAGTTCGGCCACGGAATCGGGGCGCAGCATGAACTCGATGAACGCCCGCGCGGCTTCGGGGTGCGGCGCGTCTTTGGGGATGGCCAGATTGTCCTGCCACACCAGCGTGCCTTCCTTGGGAATGCGGTAGGCCACTTCGTACGGTTTATTGGCCTTGTGCGCCTGATCAGCGGCCATGCTCGCGTCGCCGTTGTAGGTCAGCGCGAGACACACGTTACCGCTGGCCAGGTCATTGATCTGCCGGCCGCTGGCGACATAGAGCACCGACGGCTGGAGTTTCTGCAACAACGCCTCGGCGGCGGCCAGGTCGTTTTTGTCGGTGCTGTAGGGATCCTTGCCCAAGTAATGCAGGGCCAGACCGATGACCTCCTGCGGCGAATCGAGGATCGCGATACCGCAGTCCTTGAGCTTGCTGGCGTTCTCCGGTTTGAACAGCAGATCGAGGCTGTTCAGCGGCACATCAGGCAGCCGCTGCTTCACGGCCTCGACGTTCATGCCCAGGCCCAGCGTGCCCCAGGTGTACGGCACGCCATAGCGATTGCCGGGGTCGACAGCGGCCATTTTCTCCAGCAAATCCGGATCAAGATTGGTGTAACCCTTAAGTCCCTCGTGAGGGATTTCCTTCAATGCGCCGGCCGCGAGTCCCCGCGCCAGAACGCTGGACGACGGCACCACTACGTCGTAACCACTGCCGCCGGTGAGCAACTTGGTTTCCAGCACCTCGGAAGTATCGAAGGTGTCGTAGCGCACATGAATGCCAGTCTCCTGCTCAAACCGTTGCAGGGTTGGCGGCGGTACGTAATCGGCCCAGCTGTAGAGATTGAGTGTCTTGTCCTCGGCCTGAGCCTGAACAGCCACCGACAACAAAAGCGCGGGGAAACACAGCTTGAACACGGGAGCCATGACGAACACCTGACCGGAGGAAGTGGTTGCAGGATGCGCCGTCGGATACATTAGAAAAATAGCCGAATAATTATCCTGACTTTACCCCGGAGTAATGTGATGTTGGGTCAACTCCACGACGTGGACTTGCAGTTGTTGCGCCTGTTTGTGCGGGTGGTCGAGTGCGGTGGTTTCAGTGCAGCCCAGGGTGATCTGGGCCTGAGCCAGTCGAGCATCAGCCAGCAAATGGCCAAACTCGAAACTCGCCTCGGCTATCGTCTGTGCAGCCGTGGCAAGGGCGGTTTCAGTGTCACGCCCAAGGGCGAGCAGTTGCTGATCGCGGTGCGCACGCTGTTTGAATCGATTGAAACGTTCCGCCATCAATCCAACGGCGTCGCCGGGCGCTTGATCGGTGAAGTGCGCCTGGGGATTTCCGAGTCGGTGGATCAATCGGTGCTGCAACGGGTGGCGGCGGCGATCCGGCGTTTTCGCGAGCGTGATGAGTCGGTGCGCATCGAACTGATCAGCGCCATGCCCGGCGAGATGGAGCGGCTGCTGTTGCAACAGCGGTTGGACTTGGCGATCGGCTATTTTTCGCAGGTGCAAAGTGCCTTCGACTATCGCCAGTTGTTCAGCGAAACCCAGCATTTGTACTGCGCTGCCGGCCATCCCTTGTTCACTGATGACGCACCCAGCGATGCCGCGTTGCAGGCCTGCGACCGGGTCGATCACCCGTATCGGTTTTTTCGCAGTGACGAGCCGTTTCAGGGCAAGGTCTGCTCGGCGCGCTCGGAGCAGGTTGAAGGCACGCTGACCTTCATTTTGTCGGGTAAACACGTGGGGTATCTGCCGGATCACTATGCGCGGAGCTGGCAAGTGAAGGGCCTACTGAAGCCGATCCGTGAAGGTGAGTTGAGTTTCGAAGTCGACTTTCATCTGGCCCGGCATCGGGCGCAGGTGCCGGGGGATGCGCAAAAAGCTTTTGAAGAGGATTTACTGGGCGCATTCAATCTCGTGTAGGAGCTGCCGCAGGCTCGGGCCGCGATCGGACGATCCTTTGATCTTAAAAGATCGCAGCCTCGTTTCACTCGACAGCTCCTACACGGGCGTTTGCCGTAGCGACCCATAAAACCTGACCTTTCAGGCAGTTATTGCTCGTTGCCCTTACCGCCCTCTTCCGGCATTCTGCGCCTCCATTTTCTGACCCGGCCCCGCCTCGCGGCGCGCAAAACACCATGACCGCCTCTGAAAAAGCCCCGCGCAACAACGACCTGATTTACGGCCTCAACGATCGTCCGCACCTGACCGCCACAGTGTTTGCCGCGCTGCAACACGTGCTGGCCAGCTTCGTCGGCATCATCACCCCGACCCTGATCATGGGCGGCGCCCTCGGTCTGCAAAGTGAAATTCCCTACCTGATCAGCATGGCGCTGTTCGTTTCCGGGCTTGGCACCTTTGTGCAAGCCAAGCGTTTCGGCCCGGTCGGTTCGGGGTTGTTGTGTCTGCAAGGCACCAGCTTTTCCTTTATCAGCGTGATTCTCAGCGCCGGGTTCATGGTCAAGGCGCGCGGTGGCGGCACCGATGAAATCCTCTCGACGATCTTCGGCGTGTGCTTTTTTGCCGCGTTCATTGAGGTGGTGCTGAGCCAGTTCATCGGCAAACTGCGCATGCTGATTACCCCGGTGGTCACCGGCACCATCATCACGCTGATGGGGCTGTCGTTGATCAAAGTGGCGATGACCGACATTGCCGGCGGTTTCGGCGCGCCGGATCTGGGCGCAGCCAGCCATGTGTTTCTGGCGGCGCTGGTGATAGGCACCATCGTTGTGTTGAACCGCGTCGACGTGCCGTTTCTGCGCTTGGGCGCGATCGTTATCGGCCTGACCCTTGGCTACGTAGTCGCATGGCTGATGGGCACCGTGGATTTCGCCGCGATGCCAGAGGTGCCGCTGGTCAGCGTGCCAGTGCCGTTCAAGTACGGTTTCAACTTCGACTGGGTGGCGTTCGTGCCAGTGGCGGTGATTTTCCTTGTGTCGCCGCTGGAGGCCGCGGGTGACCTGACCGCCAACTCGATGATTTCCCGGCAACCGGTCAAAGGCCCGCTGTACATCCGGCGGATCAAGTCCGGCCTGCTCGCCGACGGCCTCAACTCGGCCATGGCCGCCGTGTTCAACAGCATGCCAATGGTGACCTTCGCGCAGAACAACGGCGTGATTCAGCTCACCGGCGTGGCCAGCCGTTACGTGGCCTTCTTCATTGCCGGTTTGCTGGTGCTGCTGGGACTGTTCCCGATGATCGGCGCGGTGTTGCAACTGATGCCGAAACCGGTACTCGGCGGCGCCGAACTGGTGATGTTTGGCACTGTGGCGGTGGCCGGGATCAAGATCCTCGCCGAAGCCGGTCTGCATCGACGCAACATGCTGATCGTGGCGATTTCGCTGGGCATGGGCCTCGGTATCGCGGCGGTGCCGGAAGTGTTGCGCGAACTGCCGCAAGCGCTGCGCAACATCTTCGAATCACCGATCACTGTCGGCGCGTTGTGCGCTATCGTGCTGAACATCTTCCTGCCGGAAGAATTCATTGAGCTGGAAGAAGACGATTTCGACCCGGAAGCTTCTATTCTTCAGGTCATGGAAAATCCGGATATGCCGGCCAAAGGTGAACCTGCCCCAGCGGCGGCTGTCGCACAGTTGAACCGCTAACGTCTGGCCTTCAATAGAAAGGGCTGAGCCGGCGACGGTTCAGCCCTTTTTTGTTGAGAGACCGTTTATGCGCCGTTTTCAAGCCGTCATTCTGTCACTGCTTCTGCTGTCCCTCAGCGCCTGTGCGCTATTCCCCAACCGTGATCCGGTGAACATCAACGTAGTCGGCCTCGAACCGTTGCCGAGCCAGGATCTGGAAGTGCGCTTCGCCATCAAGATTCGCGTACAGAACCCCAATGAGACGGCCATCGACTACAACGGCATCGCGCTGGATCTGGAGGTCAACGGTCATTCACTGGCCTCGGGTGTCAGCGATCAGAGCGGTTCGATCCCACGCTTCTCCGAAACCATTGTCAGCGTGCCGGTCAGCATCTCGGCGTTCTCGGTACTGCGCCAGACCTTGGGCCTGAGCCAGACGCAAACCCTCGACAATCTGCCCTATGTGCTGCGCGGCAAGCTTGCCGGCGGCCTGTTTGGCACCATGCGTTTTGTCGACAGCGGCAAGCTCAGCCTGCCCAAGGCCACTGCCGCGACCTGGTAAAAATGCGTTAGCCTGCTTCTTTCCCCAAAGACATTCAGGGAGGCTGCAGGTTTATGGAAGACACACCGACGCTGTACACCGAACGACTGATCCTGCACCCGTTGCAACTGGCCGATGCCGACGCCGTGCAGCAACTGTTTCCCCACTGGGATGTGGTGCGTTATCTGAACGCGGCGGTGCCATGGCCGTATCCCGAAGACGGCGCCCTCACCTATTTGCGCGATGTTGCCTTGCCGGCCGTGGCGGCGGGCAACGAATGGCACTGGTCGATTCGCCGCAAGTCCGCGCCCGAACAGTTGATCGGCAACATCAGCCTGATGGATCAAACTGACAACCACCGTGGATTCTGGCTGACACCGGCGTGGCAAGGTCAGGGCTTTATGACCGAAGCGAGCGCAGCGGTGACCGATTACTGGTTCAACGTACTTCAACGCCCGCTGATGCGCGTGCCGAAAGCGGCGCCGAATACCGGCTCGCGCAAACTCTCGGAGCGCGCCGGGATGCGCTTGATCCGGACCGATGAAGATGATTTCGTCGGTGGGCGTTTTCCACGAGAAATCTGGGAAATTTCCCGGGAAGAATGGCTGCAACAACACAAAACTTAAGCTTGTAACTAACTCCTGTGGGAGCGAGCTTGCTCGCGAAAGCGGAATATCCGTCAACCAAAATGTTGAATGTGATGACGCATTCGCGAGCAAGCTCGCTCCCACAGGTTCTCAATAAGACTGGGGTTATGTGTTGAATCGCACACCCGGTTTGGCGCGCTCATCCACACTCAACTCAAACACATCCGGCCGCGCGTAGTGCCCGACCACATCGTAGTCATACCGCGCCCGCACCAGTTCATCGGTGTCAATTTGCGCCGTGAGCAACCCCGCCTCGCCCCGCAACGGCCCGGCCAGCACGTCGCCCATCGGCCCGACAATCACGCTCCCCCCGGCAATCAACGGGCGATCCGCCGGCCAGTTGGCAATCTCCATGCCCAGTTCATTCGGTGACGCCTGCACCTGACAGGCGCTGACCACAAAGCAACGGCCTTCATGAGCGATGTGGCGCATGCTGACCTGCCACATCTCGCGTTCGTCGACGGTCGGCGCGCACCAGACTTCGATGCCTTTGGCGTACATCGCCGTGCGCAGCAGAGGCATCATGTTTTCCCAGCACACCACCGCGCCGAGCTTGCCAACCTGACTGTCGAACACGGGCAAGGTCGAGCCGTCGCCCTTGCCCCAGATCAGCCGTTCGGTGCCGGTGGGCATCAGTTTGCGGTGTTTGCCGACAAGCCCGGCCTGCGGATCGAAATACAGCGCCGTGCAATACAACGTGCTGCCAGCCCGTTCAATCACGCCGATCACCAGGTTGGCCCCGGTGCGCGCCGACAGACCGGCGAGCGCTTGCGTTTCGGCACCCGGCACATCGATCGCATTGGCAAAATATCGGGCATAGGCTTCGCGCCCCTCGGGCAGGCGATAACCCAATTGCGTGCCGAAGCCCTCGCCTTTCGGATAACCACCCAACAGCGCTTCCGGCATCACCACCAGTGTCGCGCCCGCCTCGATGATCGCGCCCTCCCAACTCAGAATCTGTTCCAGGGTCGCGCTTTTGCCTTCGGGCAAAGCGCCGATTTGCAGCGCAGCAACAATCGATTTGGCCATCGCGATAACTCCATGAGGTTCAGTGGTTGCCGATTCTGCGGCGCCACGCGATCATGAATAAAGCCCCATTCACTGCTGAATGATATGAGCCAAATGAATATCGCCACGGTCGACCTCAACCTGCTGAAAGTCTTGGAAGCCCTGCATGAAGAGTCCAGCGCCAGCCGCGCAGCATTGCGACTGGGGGTGACACAATCGGCGGTCAGTGCGGCGCTGCGCCGCTTGCGCGAGGTCTACGGCGATCAATTGTTTGTGCGTACCGGGCGCGGCCTGGCGCCAACGCTCAAGGCCAATCAATTGAAACCGGTGGTCAGCGAAGCGCTGAACAAGTGCCGGCAAAGCCTGGCGATGGTCGACCCGGCGGCCAACCAGTACGACGGCCGCTCGGTCACCGTAGGACTGTCGGATGATTTCGAAATTGCCTACGGTCGCCGCCTGATCGAGGAAATTGCCCGCAGCGCTCCGAAGTTGCGCCTGATCTTTCGTCAGACCCATAGCCAGATCGTCGCCCGCGCGCTGATGGAGCGCAGCATCGATCTGGCGATTACCGCCGGAGGCTTTGCCGAGCGCTTGCTCAGCCGTCAGGTGTTGGGCGAAGGCGGTTATGCATGTCTGGTCGATCCGGCGAGCCTTGCGTCCGGTCAGCAGCAGATCGATCTTGAGGAGTTTGTCGACCGCGAGCACATCCTGGTGTCGTCCGGCGGCTTTATCGGGATCACCGATGAGGGCTTGGCGACGCTGGGCCTGACTCGACGGGTGTGCGCGTCGACCACGCATTTCGCCGCGCTGCCGTATTTGCTCAAGGGCAGTCGGGCGGTGGCGACGATTCCGACGCATGCCGCCGAAAGTATTGCTGAGCTCAGCGGCCTGGCGCTGCTGCCCTGCCCGCTGAAGCTGCCGCGTTATCCGATCGAACTGGGCTGGCGTACCAGCACGCAGATCGATCCGGTGGTGGTCAAAGTCCGCGAAGCGATTGCCGCGACGTTCACCTGAAGCGTTACTTGTTCGCGGCCATCAGGCGATTGACTTCACTGCGCACCATGTTGGCGAACTCCGGCGGCGACATGCCGTCCAGTTCTGCGCGGACCCACTCGGCCCATTTGCCTTTGCGCTTGCCGCGCTCGCCGAACAAACGCGCGGCTTCGCCTTTGGCTTTGCCCAGATTGTTTTGCCAGAGTTCGAACAGACGGGATTTCTCGTCTTCCAGCGCAGCGCGCTCTGCGAGTGATTTGTCGGCCAGATTGAAACTCATGGGGAATTATCCTGCTGCGTAAAATGGCGACATCTTACACGCTCGACGGAAATCTCCCGCGCAGGTTTTTATTTCTGACCTAAATTCAGTGCAACTTTTCAGCAAGCGCCACACTCCATTGATCACTGTCCATTCAACTGCAAGGAGTCACCCAATGGCCCGCAAATCCGCCGTGCAAGCCGCCGAAGATCAAATCAAGGATCAGGCCTTCAGCGAACTTCAGGCTCTGATCCAAGAGTCCGACAAACTGCTCAAGAGCAGCGCCTCACTGGTCGGCGAGGAAGCGGAAACGCTGCGCGGACAAATCGCCCTGAAACTGCAACAGGCGCTGGATTCGGTGTCGAGCGTACGTGATCGCACCAAACCGGCGGTTGATGCCACCGAAAGCTACATCGGCGGTCATCCGTGGCAGACCGTGGCGATCTCCGCCGGTTTCGGTCTGGTGGTTGGCTTGCTGCTCGGCCGTCGCTGAGTCAAGGCACACAAAAAAGGCGAACCCGCTGGGTTCGCCTTTTTTATGCCTGCGTATTTTTGCCGGCTTTGAACCAGTTCCGGGCTTTCAGAACCTGAGCTCAACTCGATCTTTCACGTCGGCGCACATCCGCCATTCACCGCGGTCAGTCCCCTATCCCCCGGGGAGAGGGCTAGGGTGAGGGGCTTTTGATCTTTGATCACGCCCCCGCCAGCTCACGCAACTGCGCCAGCGTCTGCGCATCCAGCACAATGCCCTCAGCCAGCGACTTGCTGCGCTGCCAATGCCTGCGATCGCCCGGCAACCGCTTGAGGCCGACACTGTGCATCTGCCGCACCAGCTCACCACTGCGCTCGGCAAAACTCTGCCCGGCGGCTTTGCTCGGGTCGATGACGATCAACAATTGCCCGGTCCACGGCGTCTTCGCCCCGGGATGATTGGCCCAATCGAACTCGAAAGAAAAATTCCCTCCGGTTAATGCGGCCGCCAGCAGCTCAACCATCATCGACAGCGCCGAACCTTTATGCCCACCAAACGGCAGCAACGCCCCGCCCTCGAGAATCGCCTTGGGATCCTGAGTCGGCTGACCGAGGCTGTCCACGCCCATTCCGGCGGGCAACCGCTCGCCTTTGCGCGCAGCGATCTGCACGTCGCCATGGGCGATTGCGCTGGTGGCCAGGTCGAAGACAATCGGCGCGGCGCCAGCCCGTGGCGCGGCGAACGCAATCGGATTGGTGCCGAACAGCGGCCGGTCGGCGCCGTGCGGCACCACGCAAGTCATGCTGTTGACCACGCTCAGTGCTACCAGCCCCTCGTCGGCAAATGGCTCGACGTCCGGCCACAGCGCGGCGAAGTGATGCGAGTTGCGAATCGCCAACACGGCAATCCCGGCGCTACGCGCCTTCTCCACCAGCAACGACCGGGCGGCGGCCAGTGCCGGTTGGGCGAAACCGTTGCCGGCATCGACACGCACAAAACCGGAAGCGACATCTTCGACTTGCGGCACCGCGTGGCCGTTGACCCAGCCGCTGTTCAGGGTCGAGACATACCCGGGTATGCGGAACACGCCATGGCTGTGGGCACCATCGCGCTCGGCGCCGGCGCAGTTGGCGGCCAGCACTCGGGCGACTTCGGCGGAAGTGCCGTGGCGCAGAAAAATCGTTTCAAGCAGTTGCGTCAGCGCTTCAAGAGACAACGAGGACGAGACAGCAGAGGACACATGATCGTGTGGCGCAGACATCTGAAGCTCCAGAATGATTATTGGAGGGAACAACAGCGTACGGACGACTTGCCCGCCGATTAACCATGCCACAGCTGTCGGCTGTCAACCCTTGTATTGGCGATGACGGGCATTGGCTCATGGCACATTTCAACTCGACGTGTGCGGTAACTATGTACCGCCTGCACAGCGACCTGCGTACCTACTCTTGAACTCCCCGCCCACGGCGCCCCGTTCAGAGTTCCAATGATGTCCAGCCTCCTGCTATTCCCCGAGATACTCAAATCCCCGGGCCGGCATGCCAGCCTGGGTCCGACCCACGGCCTCAACAGCAAAGATTTCAGCTGGCTCGCGCATGTGCAACTGGCGACCCACGCCCTGCGCAGCGAACAAACCCCACCCATGCTGGCCGAACGCATTCTGCTAAACGCCGACAAGCAACTCGCCATCCCCCTGCCCGGCAGTTTTATTCTCGGCACCGGGCCGGATGACCATGGCGTGTTTTTGTACACACCTTACGACGGTCTGAAAAAATACAGCGATTACCAGACGCTGATGGACGCGCTGCAAACACGCCTCGATAACGCTGAAGAAACCGATGATCTGTTGGCCTTTCTCAGTGTCTTGCTGCGCAAGGAACTGGTAGAGAAACGCGGCATCACCCTCACCCGCGAAACCATCGAAGGTGATGTGTTTGACGATCAAAAAACGGCGATCAGCCAGTCTCAGGACACCTGCGCCCGCGATGTGCTGGATGAGCTGAAACGTCTGCCGTCGTTCGCCAGCTTGCTGGAGAACATTCTCGACGAACTGCTCGAGCCGCATTTTGCCGATTTGCCGCAGTCGCGCACCCGCGTCGGTTTTTACCTCGACAGCGCCCCGTTGCACGCGGAGATGAGGCAATGGGTCAGTTCGCTGTCATTGAGTGAAGCGCTGCTGCTGCACTTTCGCCGTCAGGGCTGGCCGCGCGGCCAGACAGCGGAATTTTCCCACCCGGCCCGCGCAAGCCAGGCGGCTGACCAGACCGCCTGGGCCGATGCGATCAAGTCCGCATCGGGACGACTGACCATGCTGCTGTTTCGACAGCTGGAGGCCTACTGGAATGCCGCTGCATTCGATGGCTCGCCCAGGCGCACGTACTTCAGCCAGGCGTTAAAGGATCAAATGCGTGCAGATCTGATGCTCAAGCGCGAAGCGGAAATCCTGTCTGCCACTGAATTCGACGCCCTGCACAGCGTGATCCGCGAACCGAATGTGGCGTCCCGGCGGCCCAACTTCGAAACCGTGTGCTTGCGCGAGGACACCGCCTACATCGAACTGGCCGGGTCGCTGATGATCAACCATGACAAGGCTTATCTCTACACCCCTACCCAAGGCTTGCAAGTCGTCACCAACTACGCCGATCTCAAACAGACGCTGACCGCCAAACTCAATGCCGCCGGCCATGAAGACGAGCTGTACGGACTGATGAACCTGGAGGAGCGCAATCGCTATCTCGGATTTGCCCACGCGCAAGTGTCCGGGGAAAACATCGGCGGCGACATCATCAGCACGCTGTTTGAAGCAATCCTCACCAAACAACGGCAAAACATTGAATTCGTCTTGCAGCTCTTCCGCCAGAGTGAACGCACAACCGACATCCATGCGCTTTTCGACAAAGCGCTGGATATCCGTTCGATGATTCATGAGCGTCTGCTCAAGCTCGACGTCAACGAGCGCTGGAGTACCCGACCGTTGTTTTCCAGTGCACCGCTGTCGTCACGGGTGCAGACCGACAAGGCCAGGCAACTGGCGATACAGCTTGAACGCGCCGAGGAGAATCTTGGCAGTCACTTCAAGGATCAGCCGACCACCAGCAACGCCGAACAACGCGTGTTTCTCGAAGGTATTCGATGGAAACTGGCACAGGCCTTTGAGGATGGCGTGCGCGCTGAGGCACACATAAGGAATCTCAGCGGTTCCTGGCTGACGGCCGAACGAAAGATTGTCGACGCCGTGTTCGATGCAAAACACGCCAAACGCAGGGATCGTCAGTCGCTCAATGGCTTCCGGCCGGATGCCTGGTCGCTCAGCGTTACCTGCGCAGGCAAAGCCGATGCACTGTCGCTTGCGCATTGCGTACTGTTGACCGAGCGCGGAGGCATGGACGTCGAGCATTCCGGGCGTGCGATCCTGTGGACGCCGGCCATGGGTCTGGAATCGTTCGACGACATCGCCATCGCGCAGAAGCAACTGCAACAGCGCCTGGACGACAATAACCAGTCTCAGACACTGCTGGAAAATCTGTCAACGGCGCACTATCAACTGGACCAACAATACACACTGGGCCCGTTCCAGTTGATTGAAGGCAACGTGTTGAACGATCGCATGCAATCGGCCATTGAACACTTCCTGGCCCATTGTGAGGCGTTACGCGTTTGCATCACGGACAAGGATGTACTCGCCAGTTTCCTTACTCGAATAACAAACACCGCCATCGATACCAACTTGCGCCGGGCCATCGACCTGGCCCAGGCTTTCGTCCGCCAGCAGGATTTCCCTGACTGGTTACGCATGGCGCCGGTAACGGAACAACGCACACAACTGGCACTGCTGGATGAAGTGCGGCGCAGCGTTATCGATGGCAAGGATTTTCTCCACGACGTCCCCGCGTTAGCCAGCCATGTGGAGCAGACGCTGAAAACACTGCTCGACGCCCGATTCCCTGGCACCGATCTCAAACCAAAGCAGATCCAGATCACCCCGAATCTCACGCTGGCAGGCCCGCCCTGCAACCTGCTCGATTTTGCCTTGCATCACTACAACATCGTGCAGGACACCGGGTTCAAGGTCGCCTCGACCATCGCCAGCGCTTTGCCAGCAACGCTCAATCAGTCTGCGGTTCAGCAACTGCTGCAATCCCTCGACATCACTACCGCCTACACCCGGAAAGTCACCGAGGCGCTCTCATCCGACACTGAGCCGGCACGCACCAGCAAAGCACGGTTCCTTCGTCAGTTGCCCTGGCAGTTGATGCAGCACGCGCACGCCTTGAAGTTGCAACAACAGTTGTCGCAAAGCGGTTTCGACTACGTTTGCCAGGTTCTGGACATGCCCGACGGGGTAGCGCGCGCCACCGTAGAGGGCGCTCACGCCAGTGCTTGCCCGCTGTCATTGATCAAGACCCCCGGTAGCGATTTCGTCGACGCCCTCGGACTTTATGTCATTGGCCCCGGGGCGGAACATACAGGGCCACGCGTGCTCTACGCACCCTACTCGCGGTTCGTATTTCGTGAATTCGAGGACGAAGCGCAATTGATCGAGGCCTTGAATACACCGGGGCATTTTCAGGACCTGATCATCCGGCGCCTGCCTTCCGGGCAACAAGCCGTCTTCAAGAATCTGCTGAACACGACGATTGGCAAGACCAGTGAAATCAAACTTCACCGCACGCCCATCACCGGCAATCTGCTGGAGCATTTGCACAAGGACACGCTCAGCCTTCTACCGCAACTGCTCGCGTGCCAGCCGCAGATCAACGCACAAGCCGATTGGGAAACCGCGAAGTCTCTGTTCAGTCACGGTGTGCGCCTGGTTCCCCATCTCTTGTCGGGGAAAATCGCCTCGTTGTTTTTTCTCTGGAAAAGCTACAACGAGTTCAAGGAGTCCGCCGAAGACCTTCAGGATCATCATTGGGCCAACGCTCTGAAAGGCTTTATCGCCGGGGCGTTATCCCTGTTTAGTCTGGGTCGGCTGTCCTGGGAAACAGAGGCAGAGGCGCAAACAGCTGAATTTGCCTCCGAGGCGCAGGCCACTGGAGCAAAGGTTGCCGAAACCGGCGCGAACACTACGGAAAAAACCGCCGCTCGCTGGTCAAAAGTCCCACCGGTTAGCACCTCGCGCGCGAACTTGCAGTCTTATGAAACGACCACCGCACTCGACAGCCTCACACTTGATAGCAATAAGCTGGTGTACGGGGATTCATCCAGCACGCACAAATATGCAGCGATTGCCGGCAAGGTATATCCGGTGGTCCAGGCCGAAAAAGCCTGGTACTTGCGCAAAAAAGACGGGAGCCGTGGGCCGGCGCTTGAACAGAAAAACTCACGACTGGTGCTTGCCCGCGCCAGTCAGGCCGTGCATCGCTGTCGATCGAGGAGGCCCCTGGCTCTGCAAACCAAAGTGGAGCAGCACTGTTCAATTCTGATGCTGATCCAGGCGCGAGGGATGGCAGAGATCAACCGCCGATACCCCGCCAGAGCCTTCGTGATTCAGCAAGCGGTTACCCGGGCAAGAAACTACGCGTTGTATTGCCTGTATAACTTCGTCGAACATCGCGACAACCTCGGGGGCACTCGTGTGGAAACGGTCCTCAGGGATTTTTTCGACGTGCGACAGATCACGCCGATGCTGCTGAAGAAAATCGAGAAGGTGATCCTGCCGATTTGCCGCGAACTGACGGACCCAAAGGATGACTTGCTCTACACAGAGCGCTTTTTCGCTGGCCTCAATGCGCGCTACGACGATGACACGGTTGCCTTTGTCTTCAAGGAAGACCGGCGAAAAGTCGTGCACTTCACTGAGCATTTTTTCAATCCGAAACTGGATGTCTACACCGCTTTTTTGCCGCCCAGGTTCAATGTTGATTCCCATGCTCGCGCGATCACGCTGCTGCACGAACTGTCGCACCTGATCAACGATAGCGAAGATTTCGTCTCCGTAGAGGCGATGAGTCCCTACCCCGACCTTATCGATACCACCACCGCGGACGGGCAACAGCTCAAAACGGGTCTGGAACGTTATCGTAAATCCTTGTCACGCTCCGCTGCGCCCGAACAGTTATTCGCGACCAGGAATGAGCAAGGGCTGTGGGTAGATCTGGATAAGTTGCCGGAGCAGGCCGATGTCTACAAAAAAGTCCTCAGTCTGACCAAAACCAGAAACCTTGCAGAGGCACGTAAAGCCTTTCGCAATCCGCTCGCTGATGAAGCGCGCATCGAAGTGCTGATGGCCAACGCCGACTCGATCGCCTTACTCATCAGCGAAATGGGCAGACAACTGGATCCGCGAACGGCGCCGATACCGTTGCCGGCGCCAACTTCAAGCCAGGCGGATTCCGTGCAAGCGTCACCGTGACCACGGGAGAAAAAAATGCGCCGGTCTGAGGCCGGCGCATTTTTCAGGAACACACTGAGTATTTACCGCGTGATCAATCCTTCTGGTCGCGCAAGATATTGCCCGATGCGCCGTCGATGCGGAACTCGTAAACCACGCCGTCAGCCTTGCGTCCTTCACCTTTCCAGTAGCCGTCGTTGTCGGCTTCGATCTCATAGACTTCGACGTAACCGGCCTTGGTCTTGACGATCTCGATGGCTTTTTCGATGGTGACCCAGCCAGCGCCGGGGCGATCGGCCAACGCTGCGCCAGCACTGAGCAAACCGGCCGTGGCGATCAACGCTGCGAATGTCTTCTTGATCATTTGTTTTCTCCATTTGTGGATAGTGGTCTTGGTCGTCCTGCTTTTTGGGTGTCTGAGGGAAAAATAAGTTCCACTTTGATGGGTAAATGCCATGACGGTTGTTCTCGGTCACTTCCCGACAAGGTTAGAATGGGCGAAATCAGGACGAGTCAATGACCCAAGACACTCTCTCGGAAGCCGAATACGATGCGATCACCGATGCCGCCGCGCATTGGTGCATGCGGGTGCACGCCGATGACTGCACGGACGAAGAACGTCGCGCATTCAAGCAATGGCACGACGCTCATCCCCTGCATGCATTCGAGTACGAGGCCATGCTGGAAGTCTGGGAGGTGGCCGAACATTTGCCACGCCCGCAATCCGTTCCGGTCATGCCGGCCCGTCAGGCACCGCGCTCGTGGCGTCAACTCGTCGTAGCGGCCGGCGTCTGTGCGCTCGCCCTGCCGCTGGCGGCTTACACCGGCTGGAATCTGGGCTGGCTGCCCAACAGCTATCAGCATTTCGCCGCTACCGATACTGTCCGCCAGGTCACGCTGAGTGACGGCAGCCAACTCGAACTGAACCTGAACACTGATCTGACCTTCAGCAATTACAAGGACGAACGCCGCGTCACCCTGAAAAAAGGTGAAGCGTTCTTTACGGTCAGCCACGACATGGCCCACCCGTTTGTCGTCCGCGCAGGCGAAGGCAAGATTCGCGTCACCGGGACGCGTTTCAATGTCTGGATGTATCAGGACCAAGTGCGTGTGAACCTGATCGAAGGTTCGGTGCTGGTCACCAGCAATCGCTCGTTGCCGGGCGATGGTTTGCGCCTCGGCCCGTCGATGCAGGCGCGCTACAAACAGGGCGATTACATGCCCCAGATCAGCCAGACTTACCCTGGTGACACCTCGCTGGCCTGGCGCAATGGCAAACTGGTGCTGGATAACCTCGCGTTGAGCGAAGCGCTGCCACTGATCAACCGCTATCTGAGCAATCCATTGGAGCTGGCGGACAACAGCACCGGTACGATTCGCGTGGGTGGCATCTACAACATCAAAGAGCTGAACAATCTCGCCAACAGCCTGCCCAAGGCGCTGCCGGTCTACCTCACCCGTAACAAGGAAGGTAACCCGGTGATCAACTCGATACCGCAACAACCGCCAAAAAACTGAAGGCCGCACCCCTTGCAGGATGCGGCCCTCTGGCTCAACGCAATTGACGCTCGGGATTACTGAGCGGCGACCTTCCCCGCTTTGTCCAGTGTCTGGCGCACAGTCTGCACCTGATACTGCGGGTCAGCCTGAATCTGCTGTTCGGTAAACGGCAGGACACTCCACTGTTTCTTCGAGAACGCCTCGGTCTGATCCCGCGAATACTTCGACGCCGGATCGCTCGACAGCGAGAACGCCAGCAGCCCTTGGGCGTGCGGGCCCTTTTCGTCGAAGGTCACGACTTGCAGGTAGCTGGTGCCGCTGACCACTTCGAGTTTGCCGTCTTCACGCGGCACGCTCTGGATAGCGTTGTAGATGCCCAGCGTGCCCGGCCCACCGTGAATTGGCGTCTGTTGCCCGCCGCTGCTGACGACCTGGATATCCCCCCAGCGGGTCTGCGGCTTGAGGCCCATTTTTGTGCTCGACTCGACCGATGCCAACATGGCCTCACGCAGTGCCTTGGCCACGGTTGGCTGCTCGATCGCCAGACCGCGCGGCGTGTGTTGCGCATCTTTGGGATCGAACGCGATACGCCAGACATCCGGCGAAGCCTGCAAGGCCTGCATGATGTTGTGGAAATGCATCAGGCCCATACCCGAATCAAGGTTGGCGCGGCCATCCCATGCCTTGAGACTGGTGCAAACCGGCTTCAGCGCTGGCGCATCGACACCGAGGTCAGAAGCACAGAACTTCAACAGATCCGGCACCACCTGAGTCGCCAGGTACACCTGATCGTCCATCACCATTTGCTGCAGATCCTTCACTGCCAGCGGGCCTTTTTTACTCAGCGTGCTCAAGCGATCCAAAGCAAACCGGGAGCGCAAGCCCAGTGGTTGGCCATCCTGACTGATCAGCGGCGAGAAACCGGTCAGCGGTTGCGCCGGGTTGACCAGCCACGCCGAGTCGTTGGAGTGCTGAACGAAGTCCTTGCGCAGCAGTTGCGGCAATTGGCTGGAAGCATAAATACCCTGCTGCGCCGCTTGCGGATCAATGTCCCATGCGCACGCGCTGTTGGAGCCATTCAGCACGATCATCTGCGTGCCGATACGCGGATCACTGCACTTGGCCAGTTTCTCGGCATTGACGTTCGGCACCACTGACAGGTTCATGTACAGCGTCTGGCCTTTGTCATCCACGGCCAGGGTGTTGACCCACGGAATGCCCTGAATCTTGTGTACCGAATTCTGCAGTTCCTGAAGCGTGGACGCCTGATTCATCGCGTACCACTGGTTCAGCACGCGATCATTGTCGATATTGGCATCGCGCAGGCTGTAGGCGAACTGATTGTCCCAGTCGAGCTTGCCCGGCCACTGCACGATCGGGCCAAACTGCGAGCTGTAGACATCACGCGAAACCGGCACCACCTGGCCGTCGCCCTGTTTGACCTGCACGGTCACGGCCTGCTTGTTCAGCGGCAAGGATTGGCCATCGAGCATATAGCGTGTGGAATCCTTTGGATCGAGTTGCAGACGATACAAGGTGAAGTGTTTCGACGAGTCGACCGTGTGCGTCCACGCCAGATGCTGATTGAAGCCGATATTGATCATCGGCAAGCCTGGCAAGGCAGCGCCCATGACGTCGAGCTTGCCGGGGATGGTCAGATGCATTTGATAGAAGCGCATGCCACCGACCCACGGGAAATGCGGGTTGGCGAGCAGCATCCCACGCCCGTTGAACGAGCGCTCGCTACCCACCGCGACAGCGTTACTGCCACGGTCCAGAGCGAAGCGTTGCTGACGCGCATCGGCCAACTGATAGGCCTGCACATCGTGTTCGATCACCGCGCTCGCCTGCGGCGGCGTAGCCCCAGCCAGCGCCTCGGCGAACTGCCCGACACCACCCTCGACCAGCAGACGGCGGGTCAGCTTCACCAGATCTTGCGGTGCAATTTCACGCACCCACTCGCCCTGACACTGTGGCGGCAAGCCTTGCTGACGGCGCTCGCCCAGATAGCGGTTAAAGCCCGCGGCATAGCCTTCGACCAGATCACGCACCTGCGCAGGTTGCGCCTGCCAGAACGCCTTGACCGCTTCCGGCGTGTTGAGCCAGGTAAAGAACACATCGCTGACACGGTTTTCACGCTGCTCGACGGTGAACTGGTCCGGGCCGAAGTAGCGTGAACGCTGACCATTGACCGTCACGATCTCATTGGCCAGCAGACAGAGGTTGTCCTGCGCATAGGCATACCCGATGCCGAAACCAAGCCCGCGCTCGTCCTGCGCACGAATATGCGGCACACCAAAAGCGGTACGGCGAATATCGGCGCTGACATCCGTGGTCGGACTGAACGCATAGGCCGAACAACTCAGCCCGAAAGCCACGCCGGCCAAGGTCAGTCCCGTTAACTGTCTGGAAATTATCACGCTCGCTCCTGATCGACATGCCAAAGAGCGAACCCGGCGCTGGCACGGATCCGCTCTGGAAACACCCACGCGTCCACGCGCAATGAGCCTGTCCAAGAAACGAAGTCAGAGGAAAAAATTTAGGCTCTCCACGCAATCCCCGAAGCAGAATCAAAAGCCCCTCACCCTAGCCCTCTCCCAGAGGGAGAGGGAACTGACCGAGGTGACTGCCAGAGCTACGCCGACGTGAAATACCAAGCCGAACGCAAATCCAGAAGCAGATCAAAAGCCCCTCAACCTGGCCCTCTCCCGGAGGGAGAGGGAACTGACCGAGGTGATTGCAAGAGCTACGCCGACGTGTAATGCGGAGCCGAACGCAAATTCAGAAGCAGATCAAAAGCCCCTCACCCTGGCCCTCTCCCGGAGGGAGAGGGAACTGACCGAGGTGATTGCCAGAGCTACGCCGACGTGTAATACCGAGCCGAACGCAAATCCAGAAGCAGATCAAAAACCCCTCACTGGCCCTCTCCCGGAAGGAGAGGGAACTGATCGAGGTGACCAAACCCACCCCCCCGCCCCTCACCACTCCACAGGATGAGCGTTAGCTCGGCTGCAGCTCTTGATCTTGCCGTGCTGGCCCCTTCGGCAGGCTGAGTGGAGGGATTGATCCGGGGGTGGGAGCGCAGCGACCGTTTGGCGAAGCCAAACACAGCGAGAGGAGGTGCAGCGAAGCAAACCGTAGGCGCTGCGCCCGGATCGATCCCGGAGCGAAGGAACCCCGAGCCCCAGCGAGCGGGCCGAACGCCGGGGCCCAGCCTTTTGCTTACTTTTCGGCGTCTGGAAAAGTGAGTCGCTGTAAGAGCGAAACCGCCAGCCGCAACCCCCAAAAAAACGGATATACACCCAAAACCCAAAGAACCTGGTCGGCCCAAAGGCCGCCAAGGCCACCCCCCAATCACAAGGAAAAGACAAATCCCCGACAAAATTTCTACATTTTTTCTTTCATGATTTGTCGTGCTGATACGTCTTGTTCTAGAGAGCGCAAAAAAACCACCCCGATCAGACTCTGAAAAGGAGTAATCGCATGTACAACTCGCAACTACCAGCGGACGGTAGCCAGGCACCCAAAGGAGTTTCCATGAGCCCTCACGCGAGCGATTTCGGGCAACGCGTCGAGCGTCACGGTAACGAACGCATCCGCTTGCTGCTGAAAAGTTTCGGGCTGCGCACCAGCCTGATTCGTCTGAAAGTCATCGACGCCTTACTGGTCGCCGCACAAAGCGAACGGCGCCTGGGCGTTCGCGGTGTCCACAGCCAATTGCTCGACCTCGATATTCCGCTGTCCTTCCTCAGTGTGCGTGAGGTGCTCAAGCGCCTGTGCGCCGAAGGTGTGATCACCTTCAATGACGACAAGAGCTACAGCCTGCATCCACAGGCTGCAGCTGTCCTCAACCACGATTGAAGCGTGCAGCCATCGCCGTCAAGGCTTGACCTTGCGGCGCATCACGCCGTTGATCACCACCACGATCACCGCCACACCGATGGCGACGAACTGAAACGTCTTCTCCGAAATCATGCCGGCATTTTGCAGCCAGGACAGGCCGAGCATGATGGCCAGGACCGACACGGCGATCAGAATCGAATAAATCAAGCGTTGCTTGTGGGTCATTGCGGCTTCCTGAAACTTTGAAATGTATCCGGTTTGTATCCGTTTGCATGCCATGCACTTACCGTTCTACGGGGATGCGCCGCTGCAATCGGGGTCTCATGTTACAGCCGATGAAGAGTTTTGGCTTCATGACGGCGTAACCATGAGGAATTTTCAAAATGCTGCGTCGAATCACCTGGCTGATTCCCATTCTTGCCCTGCTGACCCTGAGTGGCTGCATCATCTTCCCCCACGGCGGCTGGCATGACGATCACCACCGTTACTACCAGGGTGGCCCTGGTTATTACCAACATCGCTAGAACAGGATTGTTCGCCCTGCCCGCTTGCCAATGAACAGACCGTGGCAGGAAATCAACAAGTCCGATCAACTTCAAACAAAGCCCGCCCCGTTGCGGGCTTTTCTGTTTTTGCCAAATGCTTCCATAAATCGCTCTAACTCGTGCTCTGCGCAAAACCCGATCACTAAATAAGTTGCAAGCATTTGAAATCTAATGTCGCAGCAAAACAATAGGCCGGGCGCACCTCTGCAACTAGTCTCTGGCAACTTCCTTTCACTCACTAACAGGAACGTTTATGCAGAGAACTCTTATACAGATCCAGCCGCGAAAAGCGCTCGGATTTTGTTTGGTGATCAGCGCGTTTGAACTTCTGACGTATATGGCCAGCGACTTGATCATGCCTGCGATGTTAAGCGTTACCACCGAACTTGATGCCGATGTGCGGCATGTACCGAACGCTTTCAATCTTTATCTGCTTGGCGGTGTCTGCCTGCAATGGCTGATTGGCCCGCTGTCCGATCAATGGGGTCGAAGGCGGGTATTGTTGATCGGCTGCGCGTTATTTGCGGTCGCCTGCGCGGGGGCCTACAGCACCGAAAGCATTGAAGCCTTCAATCTATTGCGACTGCTGCAGGGCATGGGCCTGGGTTTTGTTGTGGCGGTCAGTTATCCGGCCCTTCAGGAAGTGTTCTGTGAAGCGGATGCGGTGCGTTTGATGGCGCTGCTCGGCAATATCGCCCTGCTTTCCCCCTTGATGGGGCCGCTGCTGGGCATTCTGCTGTTGCAATGGCTGTCGTGGCGCGAAGTGTTTCTGGGCTTGGGCCTTGCCGCGTCTATGGTCTGGCTGGGGCTATTCGCATGGATGCCGGAAACGGTTGGCGTCGCCCGTCGAGACGGACAGATGCAACCTGCCGTGCGCTTTTCCTGGGAGCAAACCTGCCGACGTTACCGCGCCCTGTTGGGTAATTGCCGATTCCTCGCCGCCAGCCTGGCGCTGGGGCTGATGAGCCTGCCGCTGATCGCCTGGATCGGCCTGGCGCCGTTGCTGCTGATCGAGTTGCTCGGGCTGACGCCGCTTGAATATGGCGTCTGGCAAATCCCGATTTTCTCTGCGGTGATTGTCGGCAATCTGATCCTTGACCGGTTGCTGATCACGCACGCCTTGCCGCAACTGATCCGCTTGGCGCTCTGGCCGTTTTGCCTGGGGCTTCTGGCCCTGATCGTCTGCGCACTGGCTGGCGCCGGACTCGGGCCGGTGGTCGCCAGTCTGGCGTTGTACGCAGTCGGATTGGGCATGAGCAATGCCGCGCTGTATCGATTGGCGCTGTTTGCCAGTGATGACAGTAAAGGTCTGGTATCGGCATTGGTCGGGATGATTTCGATTGCCGTGATGGGCCTCGGCGGCTTGCTGATTGCTGCAATCGGCGGTGGCGCAAGGCTCGAGCTTTTCGCGCTTTGCGCCGCTTTCAGCGGTTTGATGTGTCTCCCTCTGTTGCAGGGTTTGTTGCAACGCACCCCTCCCGACTCCGCCTCTGCTCAGTAAAGGAATATTGAATGCACCACTTCCCCGCCAGCGATGCGCTTTGCGCGTTGCCACACCCCTATTGCCCGGATTCCGTGCCGGTGGGCCTGTTCGATCAGGCCATGACCGAGATCAGTCGGTTTCATTGCCGGCATACCCCCGGCTACGCCCATTGGCTGAACGCCAACGGCCTCGACGAACAGGACCTGGACAGTCTTGATGACTGGGCTCGTCTGCCGCCGATTCTGGCGAACTTCTTCAAACAGCAATTGCTGCTCAGTCCGACCGGAGAGCGCGCCCTGGAACTGACATCGTCCGGCACCAGCGGCCAGAAAAGCCGTATGCGCTATGACCCGCGCAGCCTCGCGGGCGCTCAGTTCATGGTCGAGCGGATCTTCAGTCATTACGGCTGGTACTCACCAGATACGCCTTGCAATTACCTGCTGCTGAGCTACGAACCGCAAGGTGCGATCACCTTGGGAACGTCGTATACCGATCAGTTCCTGTGCCGCTTTGCTCCCGTCAACCGCGTCGCCTACGCGTTACGCAGTAACGGCGACGGCCATCAATTCGATGTGTTCGGCGTCATCACGGCCCTGCAATCGTTCGCCGAAGAAGGCCTGCCCGTGCGCATTTTCGGTTTCCCGGCGTTCCTTTGGCAGACCCTGCAACACATGCAGGCCACCGGCGTGCCTGAGCTGAAACTGCCGGCAGGTTCGCTGGCATTTTTTGGCGGTGGCTGGAAAACCCGGGCCAGCGAGGAAATCCCCAAACAGCAATTGTATGGACGCATCGCCCGGCAACTGGGCATCGAAACCGCATGGTGCCGCGACGGTTACGGTGCAGTCGAGCACGCGGTGCCGTACATCGAATGTGACCGGCATCATTTTCATGTGCCGGTTTACGCCAAGGCGTACGTGCGCAATCCGCAGGATTTTTCCATCCAGCCCTACGGCCAGCAAGGCTTGCTGGGATTCGTCTCGCCCTACATTTCGTCCAGCCCGGCGCATGCGGTGGTGATGAGCGATCTGGCGACGCTGCACCCTGGCTCAAGTTGCGGCTGCGGCCTCGCCAGCGACTGGTTCGAACTGCATGGCCGTGCGGGCACCACCGCCGGCAGGAGCTGCGCGATGGCCGCCTCCGAATTATTGGGGAGGCACTGACATGTACCTGCTCAACGGAGAGCTTTTCGCCGAAATCGACCTCGACAACGCACTGGCGCAACTGCATCAGACCTTGCCGCACCACCTCAGCACACCGCTGGATAGCGCCGTTGTTCTGACCGCCGCGGGCAACTTTGCGCAGCATCTGCACAGCGCCGAACTGCCGCTGGATGACGAACAACGCCTGGCGCTGATTGACTTCTGTCAGCCTCACGCCCTGCAAACCAAACTTGAACGCGAACTGGGTGATCAGGCCGAGTCACTGCGGCGCGTTGATTATCAGCAGTCGCGCTTTGAACGCTGGAGTCCCTTGGGCCTGGTGGTTCACGTCACCCCGGCCAACGCGCCGCTGTTGGCCTGCTGCGCCATGCTCGAAAGCCTGTTGGCCGGCAACCTTAACTGGCTACGCCCCAGCCGCAGCGACCAAGGCCTGACCGCACGCCTGCTGCACGCATTGGTGCAATGCGACCCCAGCGGTCAACTCTGCCATTACGTCGCGGTGTTACCCGTAGCGACGGAGCAGATCGGCCGCTTGTGCAAAATGGCCAATGGCGTATCGGCGTGGGGAGGCGAAACCGCGCTGCAAGCCATCCGCCAACAGTTGCCACCCGGATGCCGCTGGATCGACTGGGGGCACCGCATCAGTTTCGCCTACCTGACGCCAGACGCGGCCTCGCCGCCAGCGCTGGACGCGATTGTCGATGAAGTCTGCCGACTGGACCAACAAGCTTGCTCCAGCCCGCAATGGTTGCTGGTCGACAGCGACGATCCCGCCGTTGTGCAAGGCATCGGCAGCGCATTGGCCAAGGCATTCGAGCGTCGCGTCGGGCAATGGCCGGCGCTGACTCCGACGGTTCAGGAAGCCAGCGAGATCACCAGCCACACCCTGATGGCGCGTCTGGGCCAGAGCTTTTCCGGTAACACCGGGCAGGTCTGGCGCGCGCCGGGCTGGCGGGTGATCTGGAGCCATGATCAGTCGCTGGCGCCTTCGCCGCTGTTTCGCACGTTGCTGCTCAAACCACTGCCACGGGCGCGACTGACGCAAACACTGCTGCCTTGGCGCAACGTGTTACAGAGTTGCGCGCTGGTCTGCGGTGAGGCGCAGCTCAATGAGCTCGCACGCACATTGATTGCAGCGGGCGTCAGCCGAATTACGCCGATCAACGCGATCCACGACGGCTACGACGGCGAGCCCCACGACGGCGTTTACGCACTGCAACGCCTGAGCCGCCGCGTGTCGGTCAGCCTCGCGCCAACGCAGTTGCCCACCCACATGAACCTCGACCAGCCACCTTGCGCACTGACACTGACAGGTCTGCCGATCACCGACAAAGCAGCGTTTATCGCGCGACCGACGACAGCGGCGGCGCAGCTGTTTTTCCGCTCCGGCGGCAGCAGCGGCACACCGGCGCTGTCGGGCTTCAGTTACCGCGATTTTCAACGGCAAATGCGCGCGACGGCCGATGGGTTGTTCGCGGCGGGCCTTGATCCGCGGCGCGACAAGGTGATGAACCTGTTCTTCAGTGGCGGCTTGTACGGCGGCTTCTTCAGTTTTGCCAAAGTCCTGGAATTGCTCGGTGCGACGCACCTGCCCATGGGCGCGCCGGCCGACGATGATTACCGCGATATTGCGCAAGTGATCATCGAGCAGCGCGTCACCGTGCTGATCGGCATGCCCAGCACCCTGCATCGACTGTTCCTCAACGAGGGGCCGCGCCTGAGTCGTTATGGGGTGATTGAAAAGGTTTTCCTCGGCGGAGAGCACATCAGCGATCAGTGCCGCGAATTACTGCATCGCTGCGGCGTCGCCAGTATCCGTTCGGCGGTGTACGGCAGTGTCGATGCGGGGCCATTCGGGCATGCCTGCGCCGCCACTGGCGACGGTGTGTTCCATTTGATGGACGCTATCCAGCATCTGGAAATCGTCGCACTGGAGCAGGACAAGCCGGTCGTTGGCGCTGAAGTCGGCCGTTTGCTGTTCACCTCCAAAGCACGTGAAGGCCAACAGGTGCAGCGCTATGAAGTCGGCGACACCGGCCGCTGGCTGGCCGGCGACTGCCCGTGCGGGCTGAGTTCGCCACGTTTCGAATTGCTGCAACGACACGGCCGACTGCTGCGCATCGGCAGCGACTTCATTTGTCTGAACGAACTCGCCCGGCACCTGCAGGCGCCGTTTCAGTTACACCTCGATCACGCACCCGATGGCCTTGAGCGCCTGCTGATTCACAGCCCTGGCGAACCCGCAGACATTCTCTGCCGACTCGAGGGCTACGCGACGCTGGCGACACTCGTGCGCACCGGGCTTCTCACCGTGCAGGCGCAAACCTGCGAGCCGCAACATTTCGACAGAAACAAACACAGCGGAAAGATTCCGCCCGTAATCGACTCGCGCCGTTAACAGCGATCGTCAGCCATGGCCAAAACAATTAACGAGAACACCATGAATACAACAACAGAACTTGGCAAGTTGTTCGCTTTTGCCCGCGAACATTCGGCGTATTACGCCAGACACTTGCAAAACGTCGCGCCGCAGACAAATACCCTGGATGAACTTCCGGTAATCGATCCTCAACAATACTGGGCAAGTAGCGAGCATCTGGAACAATGGCCGGTACTGACCTCAACGGTCGAACGCGCCCTGGTATTCAAGACCGGTGGAACAACCAGCGCCGGTAAACTTTCAGTATTTACCCGCGAAGAATGGCAGACACTTGTGCGGGACTTCGGCAGCCATCTCGCTGGTCAACTCAATCCCGGCGACCGGGTGGCGAACCTGTTTTTCGTCGGCGACCTGTATGCCAGTTTCATTTTTATCCACGACGCCCTGGCGCACGAACCGGCGGGTGTTACCGAATACCCGTTTACCGGCGACGTCGACCCTGCGGTGCTGGCCGACTCGATCCGCCAACACCGGATCAATGTGCTGGCCGGCGTGCCCGCGCAATTGCTGGCGTTCGCCGCCGGGCTGGAGCGCCAGGCGCGAACCCTGGCCGAAGTGGAAACAATCCTTTACGGCGGCGAAAGCCTGTTCACCGGACAATTGCAGGCGTTGCACCGGGTGTTTCCCAACGCGCGGATTGCCTCGATCGGTTACGCCAGTGTCGATGCCGGTTTCATCGGCGCCGCAAGCCGCGATTGCGCACTCGGCGAGCACCGGATGCTGGCCAGCCACAGCGTGCTGGAAATCGTCGATGAACACACCGGTGAAGTGATCGAAGAATGCGACCGAACCGGACGACTGCTGATCACCAACCTCACCCGCCGACTGATGCCGCTGATCCGCTACCCTGTGGGTGATCTCGCTTGCTGGCGAGAGCCGGCTACTGCGTCGATGCGCAAGTTCGCCTTGATGGGCCGCAGCACCAGCAGTCAGCGGGTGCGCGTGAGCAGCCTGACTCTGTTGATCGAAGACATTGCCGCAATCGTCGCACGCATCACCGCCAGCGACGACTGGCAACTGGTCATCAGCCAATCGGCCAACGTCGATATCGTGTGCCTGAAATGGCTACCCAACGCGCTGACGGCCGAGACCGCAGACGCCAACACGACCTTGCAGCGCGCACTGATCGAGCAATACCCGCTGATCAAGCAACTCTGCGCTGAGCGCTTGATCGAGTTGCAGATTACCCATTGCACTCCCGATGAACTCGCGCGCCATCCGCGTTCCGGCAAGCGCCAACGCGTCGTCGATCTGCGTGTCTACGCCACGCCCGGACCGGAGCAACGTCCATGGACAACTTGACGCTGCGCAGTTATCGCCGATCCGACGCCAGGGCCATCAGCCATCTGTTTCGGGAAATCTATGGTGACCACTACGTGCAGCCGCACGTGTATTTGCCGTTGATGATCAATCAGAACCATGGCGAGGGTCGCTGGCATTCGCTGGTGGCGGAATCCGGGAAAAAAATCCTCGGCCACGCCACGTTGTGCAGAAACGCGGGATCGTCTACGGCGGAACTGGCGTTGAGCGTGGTCCATCCGTCAACACGCGGGCAGAACATCGCGACGCAGTTGGGCATGCGGTTGTTGATCCATGCCCAGGCACTCGGTTGCCACGGCGTGACCATCAAACAGGTGACGCAGCATCTCTACACCCAACGCATGGCTGACCGACTCGGTTTTTGCAGCACCGGGTTGTTGCTCGACTACGTCCCCTCACCGTTTGGCGAGCCACTGCCGGAGTCCATCGTCATCGGCTACACCCCTGTCGAAGGCTATCGCCGCCCGCTCCCGGCATTGTCCTGGCCGCAAAGCTGTCACGATTTCATGGCGCATTTGTGCGGCGTATACGGAACACAAGACAAAGAAGCGCGTTGGGTGGGAGAGCCGATGCAGGTTGAACAATACTCAGGGCGTTATGACGTGGTGCTGAAAAAACTCGACGCCGGCTTGCTTCAACAGCTACGACGACTGCCCGAACACTGGTTGATCTCGATCAGGCTAAGACTGGCAACAGGCTTCGCCAATGCCGTGGATAGCCTGTCGGCAATGGGCTTCGTCTTCACCGGGATTGCCCCGAATGAACGGGGCGCTGGATGGTTGGCTTTGTTTCATCGGGGCTATCGCGCGCGATCGCTGGAGCTGCGCTGCCCACACCTGCAACGACTGCATGATCAGGCTCAACAACGCGTCGCGGCACGCTGAAGCGAGGCGTTGCCGGGTTCTTGCACATCAACCAGCCCGTTCAAGCGTTGAGCGGGCTAAACGGTCAGCCTCAAGCTTTGGCTTTGACACCTTCATCGACCGGTTTCGCGGCGTTGCCTTCACCGTAGGTCTTGAGGTTCTGCAGGACATAGATCGCTTTCTTGAACTCGGGAATCAGACTCTGGCCGTAAGCGTTGCCATTGAGGCCATTGTTCTGAATGGCGTCGAGCTGGGTCGCGAAATACTCCAGGGCGTTGAATTTGGCATCGATATCTTTGGTCACGCCAAAACGGTCGAACTTGTCACCGGCGTTCTTCAAGGTAAACGACGTGATCTCGGAGATCAGGCCACGGCTGCGCAGCATCTCGCTCAGATTTCCCAATTGTTTTACTGAAACATTCGCAGGATCAAAGCCCTTGATGGCCTTGCGCAGGCCCTGCTTGTCCATTTCAGCGGTATTCAGCGCGGTGGGATTGGTACCGACCTTGGTCAGCATCTGCTGCACTTTGATGCTCTGGGCCACTTGTTTTTTCGCGCCGGTGTTACGAACCATAACGCCTGCTTTGCTCTCCCAGCCGCCGACAATACCGATCGTCATGAGAAGACTCCCTGTGAAATGAACAAAAAAATATCCGTGTTGAACGGCAATAATGGCCGCGAGTATCGGCGGGCGAATTGATGGCACCAACCTATTTCTGCACTTTTTTACAATTCTTGTACATTCTCGATACAAAAGCCCAACGGCCCGCGTTCACTGACCCGAAGTTGTCATGACAAGGCAACGAAAATCACTTTTTTGCTTATCGACGCGCGCTGATCAGCACCTGTGTATCGATCTCGATACCGGCCGGTCATCGGTATTGCTGCTTTTTAGGACGCGAGTACCTAAAGCTTCCGGGCACCACGACGATACGCTGGAGATACCCGCACTGTTTTACCCCTGCCCCTAATAAGAAACGCTGCTCAAGGACCGGACTCCATGCCCGCATTCCGCACTATTCAGGCTCGCTACACGCTGTTTCTGGTTCTGTTCATCCTGCTGTTGTCGGTGTTGACCGTGGTTGGCATCAGCCAACTGGTCGCCCCGAAACTGCGCCATACCGAAGAACAGGTGGTACTCAACCGCATCGCCGAAGTCGCCGAGCAGATTCAGGGCGAGTTGAACAAAGTGCAGGCGCAACAGCGCAGCATCACCCAGACCATCCCGCTGCTCGACAGCGCCGCCATCGACGCGGTGCTGCCAGGTCTGGTCGATCAGTACGGCGAGCTGAAAGTATTCGGCGGCGGGATCTGGCCTCTGCCGGGGCAACGTGAAGCCGGGCGCAACAAATTCAGTACGTTCTGGCACCGCGACGCTTCGGGCAAACTCGCCGTCAACACGTTCTGGAACAGCGACGCGGCGCCCAACTACTACGACCAGAGCTGGTACAAGGGCGGCATGGCCACACCGCGCGGTCAATGCGCCTGGGCGGCGGCCTATAAAGATGACGCCAGCGCCGAGCCGCGCACCAACTGCGCCATGGCCATCCAGAAAAACGGCAATGCGTGGGGCGTGTCGACCATTGACGTCACCCTTGGCTTCTTCAACGACCTGGTGGCGCGCAAGGAAAAAGACCTCAACGCCGAGATGCTGATCGTTGAAGCCGACGGCAAGGTCATCAGTAACAGCTCGCGCATCAGTGGCCCGATCGTGCTGAAGAACATCAGCGAACTGGCCGGCACGTCGACCTTCGCCAGCCAGGTCAAAGCCGGACTGCAGAATCGCGATCAGGCGCAGCGCGTCGAGTTCGATAACAACGGCGAAGCCAGCACTTTCTTCATGCGTCCTATCGAAGGCACGCCGTGGTTCCTCGCCACGGCGCTGCCGACGAAAATGCTCACCGCCCAGCGTGATGACGTCCTCAGCACCTTGAGCCTGTTGCAGATTCCGCTGGTGATCCTGCTGGTGCTGTTGCAGGTCTACGCGATTCGCCAGTTGGTGCAACGCATGAAAGCCTTGAAAGCCAACATCGATCTGCTGTCCAGCGGCGATGCCGACCTGACCCGACGCATCACCATTCGCGCCGAAGATGAACTCGGCGCCATCGGCCACTCGGTGAACACCTTTATTGCCTACCTGCAAAACATGATCGGTGAAGTCACCCAGGCCACCGGGGCCATGGCCTCCAGCCTGGATAACCTGCAACGCACCTCGGCGCAGACCAGCCAGATTCTGTTGCGTCATGCTTCGGAAACCGATCAGACCGTTACCGCTATCACCGAAATGAGTTCGACGGCAGAAAGCGTTGCGCAGAACGCCGCCGAAACCGCCGCGTTTACCCAGCGCGCCAATGAAAATGCCGACCGTTCGCGGGTGGTGGTGGGCGAAGCGACCAACAGCGTGGTCGCGTTGATCGATGAAGTGGCCAGCGCTACACACAAAGTTGAAAACATGCAGCAGGACGCCCAGCGCATCACCGAAATTCTCGGGGTGATCGGCGCGATTGCCGGGCAGACCAACCTGTTGGCGCTCAACGCGGCCATCGAAGCAGCACGCGCCGGTGAACAGGGCCGTGGTTTTGCCGTGGTTGCCGATGAAGTGCGTGCCCTCGCCGCGCGCACCCAGGCCAGCACCTCGGAAATCAACGAGATGTTGACGCGTCTGACTCAGGGCGTGAGCTCGTCGGTCAGCGCCATGGAAAACACCCAGGCCAGTTGCCAGTCCGCCGCCGACGCGACCGCACGGGTCAACTCCGGTCTGGACGAAATGGCCGGCTCGGTCAGCCACATCAACAGCCTCAGCACCCAGATCGCCACCGCCGCCGAGCAGCAAAGCGCCGTGACCGAAGAGATCAACCGCAGCATGGTGCAGATCCGCCACATGGTCGATGAGCTGGTGCAGAGTGGCAAAGCCAGCGAACTCAACACTCACCAGTTGCTCGAAGCCAACAGCCGGGTGAGCGCGATCATGGGCCGTTTCAAAGTGCGCTGATCCCTGCGTACCACAGGGGTTTTCTGCTCAACAGATAACCCTTGTGGGAGCGAGCCTGCTCGCGAAAGCGATCTTTCAGTCCCCGCTTCAGTGTTTGAACTACCGCATTCGCGAGCAGGCTCGCTCCCACAGGTTGGTGCTGCGTTTTGCAACAACTGGAAACATTGCGTTGATGCCCGGCGGCAAAAACCGGTCAAAATGCGTGCTTTCCGATTGTCACCCGAGCCGAGAATCCGTTATGCGAACCCACCTGCGTCTGCTCGCCCTGAGCGCCCTGTTCATCTCCGCAATGGCCCAGGCTGCCGACCTGATTCCGATCGAAGTCCATCGCGATGCCAATTGCGGCTGCTGCAAAAAATGGATCAGCCACCTTGAAGCCAATGGCTTCAAAGTCGAAGATCACGTCGAAAGCGACATGAGCAGCTTCAAGCAGCAACATGGCGTACCGCCGCGTCTGGCCTCGTGCCACACCGCGATCATCAACGGCAAATTCGTCGAAGGCCATGTGCCCGCGGAACAGGTTCTGGCCCTGAGCAAGCGTGACGATCTGCTCGGCGTCGCCGCACCGGGCATGCCAATGGGCTCGCCGGGCATGGAAATGGACGGCATGAGTGATGCTTATCAGGTTATCGGCCTGAAGAAAGACGGGGCTGACGTGGTCGTGGCGGATTACCCGGCCCATTGATCATCACGGCGTACGGCGGCCTGTTTCTCGCCGCTTTCGGCGCGGCGACCTTGTTGCCGCTGCAATCCGAGGCGTTACTGGTCGGCCTGATCGTCAGCGAGCGTTATTGGCTGTGGGGGCTGCTGGCGGTGGCGACGCTGGGCAACGTACTCGGCTCGCTGGTCAACTGGTGGCTGGGGCGCGGGATCGAGCGCTTTCAGGATCGGCGCTGGTTTCCGGTCAGCGCCGCGCACATGGCGAGGGCGCGCAAACACTATGAGCGCTACGGTCACTGGTCGTTGCTGCTGAGCTGGTTGCCGATCATTGGCGACCCCCTGACGCTGATTGCCGGCGTGATGCGCGAACCGCTAGGGCGCTTTCTGTTGATCGTCACCCTGGCCAAAGGTGCACGTTACGGCGTGCTGGCCCTGCTGACGCTGGGGTGGCTGGGTTGAACGTTCAGGCGCGGGCATTGCCTGTGTTTAACGTCGGCGTAATCCGCTCGTTCCAGCATCGGCCGATTTCAAACGGAGTTTGACCTTATGTCTGTCATGTTTTCCCGTTGGCTGCCTGGCCTGTTTCTTTGCGCCGCCCTGCCCCTGTCGGCGCAGGCTGCGACGTCAAGCGAAGCGACGCCGGAAGGCCCGGCCTATGGCCCGGAACTGCAAGGCTTCGATTATCCCTACACCCTTAAACACTTTGCCTTTCAGTCCCAGGGCAAATCCCTGCAGATGGGTTACATGGACGTCGCCGCTCACGGCAAGGCCAACGGCCGCACTGTGGTGCTGATGCACGGCAAGAATTTTTGCGCAGCCACCTGGGACAGTTCGATCAAGGCCTTGAGCGAATCCGGTTACCGGGTGATCGCACCGGACCAGATCGGCTTCTGCACCTCCAGTAAACCCGACAACTATCAATACAGCTTTCAGCAACTGGCGACCAACACTCAGCAGTTGCTCAAAGCGCTGGGCATTCAAAAAGCCACGCTGCTCGGTCATTCCACCGGCGGCATGCTCGCCACGCGTTATGCCTTGCTGTTCCCCGAGCAGGTTGAGCAACTGGCGCTGGTAAACCCGATCGGCCTGGAAGACTGGAAAGCCCTCGGCGTGCCGTATCGCACCGTGGATCAGTGGTATCAGCGTGAGCTGAAAGTCAGCGCCCAAGGCATCCGTGATTATGAACGCACCACTTACTACGACGGCCGCTGGAAACCGGAATTCGACCGTTGGGTGGACATGCTCGCCGGGCTGAGCAAAGGCCCGGGCAAGACTCAGGTCGCATGGAACTCAGCGCTGATCTACGACATGATTTTCACCCAGCCGGTGTATTACGAGTTCAAAGACCTGAAGATGCCGACCCTGCTGCTGATCGGCACCTCCGACACCACGGCCATCGGCAAGGACCTCGCGCCGCCTGAGGTGAAAGCGAAAATCGGCCATTACGACGTGCTCGGCAAACAAGTGGCCAAGCTGATCCCGCAGTCGACGCTGGTGGAGTTTCCCGGCATGGGCCACGCGCCACAAATGGAAGAGCCGGCACAGTTCCACAAGGCCTTGCTCGGCTGGCTGAATACAACCAATCCCGTTCGTTGATGAGGTAAGGCTGATGGCGGTGCAGATTGCAGTAATCGATGACTGGCAGGACGTGGCCCGCGACGTGGTCGACTGGTCGGTGCTCGATGGCCTCGGTGAAGTGACGTTCGAACACGATTACCCGGCGGACAATGCCACACTGGCCGAGCGACTGGGCCGCTACCAGGTGATCTGCGTGATGCGCGAGCGCACGCGCTTCGATGAGGATTTGCTCAAGCGTTTGCCTCATCTGAAGTTGCTGGTCACCGGCGGCATGCGCAACGCAGCGCTGGATATGCAAGCGGCCGCCAGGCTGGGGATCAAGGTTTGCGGCACCGACAGTTACAAGCATGCCGCGCCGGAATTGACCTGGGCGCTGATCATGGCGGCCACGCGCAATCTGGTGAACGAAGCCAATGCCCTGCGCGACGGTCACTGGCAGCAAGGGCTGGGCGGTGACCTGCACGGCAAGACCCTCGGCATTCTCGGTCTGGGCAGCATCGGCCAACGCGTGGCGCAGTTTGGTCAGGTGTTCGGCATGCGGGTGATTGCCTGGAGCGAAAACCTCACCGCCGAACGCGCTGAACAGGCTGGCGTGATGTACGTGAGCAAGCAGGAACTGTTCGAGCAGGCGGACGTGTTGTCGGTGCATCTGGTGCTCAGCGAGCGCAGTCGCGGGCTGGTCGATGCACAGGCACTGGGCTGGATGAAGCCGACGGCCCTGCTGGTCAACACCGCCCGCGGGCCGATTGTCGATGAGGCAGCGCTGATCAAGGCGTTGCAGAAACAGCAGATCGCCGGGGCGGCGCTGGACGTGTTCGAACAGGAACCGCTGCCCGCGATGCACCCGTTTCGAACGCTGGACAATGTCTTGGCGACGCCGCATGTCGGGTATGTCAGCCGGCAGAACTATGAGCAGTTCTTTTCGCAGATGATCGAGGATATTCAGGCTTGGGCGGCTGGGGAGCCGGTTCGCCTGTTGAACTGAGAATTCCCATCATTACGCTGGTGTAGCGACCACCGCCTTCGCGAGCAAGCTCGCTCCCACATTGGATCTGTGCCAGGAACACATTTTCTGTCCACTGAAGATCTCCTATGGGAGCGAGCCTGCTCGCGAATGGGCACTCACTGTCACCCCATCAACAAACTGCCCGCACCACAACAGTGCAACCGCACTTCCCGCTAGCACAGAATCGTGACCGATCAGTCACCGTTTTCGCCCTCCCTCGCAGAAAAACCTGCACTTCGTCGGTGCGTTTCCCCCTCAAAAGCACGGTCGGCGTGGCTTGCCAACCGATTGTCGAACAATTTACCCATTTGCTCCGCCCCGCTCTAGGATCTGGCCTAGACTGACTTTCGCGGGGTAAAACCGACCGGTCACATCGCGGAAAAAAAGTCGAAACTTTTGCGCGCGGCGGCTGGTCATCTGAAAGACAGGGCCATAGCGACTGGTGCAATCCTTGCAACGGCCCGTTCACCCATTCTGCTTGCGCGTGTTGGGTAGCGTTTGCTCACCGATGCGTGGCGCGTTTGCGCCCGGCCACAGGACTTGGCCATGGACATCGCTTGTTCAAGACAAGAATCAGATCAACGAGACGGGAGATTCATATGATCAGTGCGGCATTGGAAATTCAGGGAGAGCGTGCTCAGCAGGCGGTTGGTGAATCGAGCACCATCAGTGTTCCTGGCAGCCGACAGATCAACATTCCCGGCACCAAAACGCTGACTCCGGTAGCGAGCCAGAACCCCAACAAGAAAAAAGTCTTGTTCGTCACCTCGGAAATCGCCGATCTGGTCAAGACCGGCGGTCTGGGTGACGTCTCCGCTGCCCTGCCCCGGGCCATGGCCCATCTGCACGACGTGCGCGTGTTGATCCCCGGTTACCCGCAGGTGATGCACAGCGAAAACCCGATCCACATCATCGGCGAACTGGGCGGCCACGCAGCGCTGCCGCCGTGCAAGATCGGGCGCATGGACATGCCGGACGGTCTGGTCATCTACGTGCTGATCTGCCCCGAACTCTATGAGCGCGAAGGCTCGCCCTACGGCGCCAACAACGGCCGCGACTGGCCGGATAACCACATTCGCTTCGCCCGCCTCGGTCTGGCCGCCGCCGACATCGCCGCCAACCTCGCGCAAATTCACTGGTGCCCGGATCTGGTGCACGCCCATGACTGGCCGGCCGGTCTCGCGCCTGCCTATATGCACTGGCGCGGGCAGCGTACGCCCACCCTGTTCACCATTCACAACCTCGCCTATCAAGGCGTGACCAGCCTCGGCTCCTGCCCGGAGCTGGGGATTCCAGCCCATGCCCTGCAACAGGAAGGCATGGAGTTCTACGGCAAGATGTCGTTCCTCAAGGCCGGCATGGCGTATTCGAGCCATATCACCACGGTCAGCGCCACTTACGCGCAGGAAATCACCACCCCGGATTTCGGCTGTGGCCTCGACGGTTTCCTCGCCGCCAAGACTCAGCAAGGCTTGCTCAGCGGCATCCCCAACGGCATTGATGAAAGCTGGGACGCTGCGACCGATCCGCACCTGTTTGCACCGTTTGCAATTGGCGACTGGGAAGGCAAAGCGATCAACGCCGCGCACGTGCGTGAGCTGTTCGGCCTCAACGATTCCACCGGACCGTTGTTCGCTGTGGTGTCGCGACTGGTCTACCAGAAAGGTCTGGACCTGACGATAGCGGTATCCGAATACATCGTGCAGAACGGTGGCCAGATCGCAATCATCGGTCGCGGCGAACCGGAAGAAGAACAAGCCATGCGCGAACTGGCGCTGCGCTTTCCAGGGCAGATCGGTGTGCGCATCGGCTTCAACGAAACCGACGCCCGACGCATGTTCGCCGGCAGCGATTTCCTGCTGATGCCTTCGCGTTACGAGCCTTGCGGTTTGAGTCAGATGTACGCCCAGCGTTTCGGCTCGCTGCCGGTGGCGCGCAATACCGGTGGTCTGGCCGACACCATTGAAAACGGCGTCACCGGTTTCCTCTTCGATGAGTCCACCGCTGAAAGCTATCAAGAGGCCCTGAGCCGCGCGTTCAAGGTATTCGCCTTCCCCGAACTGCTCAACGCCATGCGTTGCCGCGCAATGGCTGCGCCGTTCAACTGGTGCAAAGCGGTTGAACCGTACGCCGAACTCTACGAACAACTGGTCGCCAAGGCGCTGGGTAAAGCTCACCACAAATAACCAGGGAGGTTCACCACGATGCCGTTACGGTCTACTGAAACCTGGCCCCACGGCGCGATCATGCTGGACGCCGAACACACGCAATTTGCGCTATGGGCGCCGGATGCGTTTTACGTGAGTGTCGAACTTGAAAACGGTCAGTCGCTGCCAATGCTGCCTCAGGCAGACGGCTGGTTTGTGATCAAGGCCCGCTGTCCGGCGGGCACCCGCTACCGCTACAACATCGACGGCGAACTGGAGGTGCCCGATCCGGCCTCCCGAGCCCAGGATGGCGACCTCGACCGCCACAGCGTGGTGGTCGATCCTCTGGCTTATCAATGGCGACACACGGCCTGGCACGGTCGGCCATGGAGCGAAGCGGTGATCTACGAGTTGCACGTCGGTGCGCTCGGTGGTTTCGCGGAAGTCGAACAACATCTGGCGCGCCTTGCAGGCCTGGGCATCACCGCCATCGAACTGATGCCGCTGGCGCAGTTCCCTGGCGAACGCAATTGGGGCTACGACGGTGTTTTGCCCTACGCCCCGCAAGCCTCCTACGGCACGCCGGAACAACTCAAACACCTGATCGACAGCGCCCACAGCCACGGTCTGGCGGTAATTCTCGACGTGGTCTACAACCACTTCGGCCCGGACGGCAATTACCTGCACCGTTACGCCAAAGGCTTCTTTCGCGAAGACAAGCACACGCCGTGGGGCGCGGCGATCGATTTTCGTCGCAGCGAAGTGCGCGAGTTCTTCATCGAAAACGCGCTGATGTGGCTGCTCGAATACCGTTTCGACGGCCTGCGCCTCGACGCTGTGCATGCCATTGAGGATCCGGATTTTCTCAGCGAAATGGCCCGACGCATCCGCGCGCAGATCGACCCCAGTCGGCATGTCTGGCTGACCGTGGAAAACGAACTCAACCAGTCGAGCCTGCTGGAATACGACTACGACGCGCAGTGGAACGATGACGGCCATAACGCCCTGCACGTCCTGCTCACCGGCGAAACCGACGCCTATTACGCAGACTACGCCGCACAACCCACCGAACAATTGGTGCGCTGCCTCAGTCAGGGCTTTGTTTTCCAGGGCCACATCACCCGCCATGGCGAACCACGCGGCGAACCCAGCGAACACCTGCCCTCCACGGCGTTCGTGCTGTTCCTGCAAAACCACGATCAGATCGGCAACCGCGCGTTCGGCGAGCGCCTGCATCACCTGGCCGATCCGCGTGCCGTGCAGGCAGCGACCGTGTTGTTACTGCTGTCGCCGATGATTCCGCTGATGTTCATGGGCGATGAGTTCGCCGCTGAGCAACCGTTCCTGTTTTTCACCAGTCACCACGGTGAACTGGCCAAGTTGGTGCGTGAGGGCCGCCGCAATGAATTCGCCGCGTTCAGCGCTTTCACCGATCCGCACAAACGCGAGCAGATTCCCGACCCGAACGCCGAAAAAACCTTCCACGCCTCACAGCCCAGGCTGATCGGCAATGGCAGCGTGAAACAGCAGGAAACCCTCGCGCTGTACCAGAAGCTGCTGCAATTCCGCCATCAATACATCATCCCCCATCTGTCCGGCACGCAAGCGCTCGGCGCGCATATGCTCGGTTATGGCGCGGTCAGTGCGCGCTGGCGTCTGGGCAATGGCAGCGAGCTGCGAATTGACCTGAACCTCAGCGACACGCCAGTGGTCAACCCTCCACAGACCGAGGCCGTGTGGTTGTTTCAACAGCCATCCAGCGTCGATCTATCGGAATCGGGCGAACTGCCCGCGTATTGCGCGCTTGTCAGCCTCACGGCCGCAACCCCTTTGCAACCTCTGGATGGAGAGCGCCTATGAGCGATGCGCAACTGGAAATACTTGCAAGCCGCGCCGGCCTTGCCGTCGACTGGATCGACGCCAACGGCCGCCCGCAAAAAGTCGCCCCGGCGGTGCTGCGCAATGTTCTGATCGGACTCGGCCACCCCGCCAGCACCGCGCAGGAAATCGACGCCAGCCTGCTGGAACTGCAAGCTGCCCAACAAGACCGCCACTTGCCGCCGCTACTCACTAGCGATGTCGGCGTCGGCCTCGATCTGGGTCGGTATTTCGCCCCGCAAACCCCGTGCGAAATCCACCTTGAAGACGGCTCGCGGCTGAACCTGAAACTCGATTCTGAAGCAGTACTGCCGGGACTGATTCCGGTCGGCTATCAACAGGTGCACATCGGCGATCAATATTTCACCTTGGCCGTGGCCCCGGAGCGCTGCTTCAGTGTCGGCGATGCGGTGGATAATCCGATTCCTCGCGTTTGGGGTCTGAGTGCGCAACTGTATTCGCTGCGCCGCCCCGGCGATGGCGGTTTCGGTGACACCCAAGCGTTGGAGGATCTGGTCCGCGTGGCGGGTGAACGCGGCGCCGATGCGCTGGCAATCAGCCCATTGCACGCGATGTTCAGCGCCGATACCGGGCGCTACAGCCCTTATTCGCCGTCCAGTCGTCTGTTCCTCAATCCCCTGTACGCCGCCCCCGGCGCGATTCTTGGTGAGCGCGCTTTGCGCGATGCGATCGACGCGACCGGCCTGGCCGAGCAGTTTGCGCAACTGGAAGACCTGACCCTGATCGACTGGCCAAGCGCCGCCGACGCCAAGCAAAAACTACTGCAAGCCTTGTATGAAGGTTTCGTCGCCGGTGACCACCCGCTGCACCCGGACTTCGCCAGTTTCCGCCATGCCGGTGGTGAAGCACTGGAAAACCATTGCCGCTTCGAAGCCATTCAGGAAATGCGCGCCGCCCGTGGTGAAAACCTCGACTGGCGACAATGGCCGGAACACTGGCACGACCCACGCGGCGCAGCGCTCGAAGCGTTTGCCGAAGAATATGCCGAACGCATCGGCTACTTCGCTTTTTGCCAATGGCTGATCCACCGTTGCCTGGAGCGCGCGCAAACCGCTGCACGCAGCGCCGGCATGGGCATTGGCCTGATCGCCGATCTGGCGGTGGGTGCCGACGGCGCCGGTAGCCAGGCCTGGAGTTTCCAGGATGAATTGCTCGCGTCGCTGACCGTGGGTGCGCCGCCGGACATTCTCAATCGCTCGGGCCAGGGCTGGGGCATTTCCGCATTCTCGCCGGAAGGTCTGATTCGCAATGGCTTTCGCGCCTTCATCGACATGCTGCGCGCCAACTTCGCCCATGCCGGTGGTTTGCGCATCGACCATGTCATGGGCCTGCAACGCTTGTGGGTGATCCCCAACGGCGCGGCGCCGGCCGATGGCGCGTACCTGTATTACCCGGTCGATGACTTGCTGCGATTGCTGACCCTCGAATCCCATCGTCACCAGGCCATCGTCCTCGGTGAAGACCTCGGCACGGTGCCCGATGGCCTGCGTGAAAAGCTCATCGCCCGCTCCATGCTCGGCATGCGCGTGCTGCTGTTCGAGCAGGACAACACCTTTTTCAAACCGATTCTCGACTGGCCGGACAACGCCTTGGCGACCACCAGCACCCACGACCTGCCAACGCTCAACGGCTGGTGGCATGGTCGTGATATCGACTGGAACGCGCGCTTGGGCTTTGTCGATGCCAACGGTGAAATCGAATGGCGGCATCACCGCCAGCGTGAGCGCGAAGGCCTGCGCAACGCGTTGAGCCAGGACCCGCAAAACTTTCGCGAGGAATCCCACGAGGCCGATCAAGTGGTCGATGCCGCCGTACGCTTCCTTGGCCACACCCGCGCGCCGTTGGTGCTGTTGCCGCTGGAAGATGCGCTGGGCATCAATGAACAGGCGAATCTGCCCGGCACCATCGACACCCATCCGAACTGGTCACGGCGCTTGCCCGGCACCAGTGAGGCGCTGCTCGATGGCGCGGATGCGGCGCGACGTCTGGAATTACTCGCCTGCGCAAGGCTTCAGGCTGCCGAGCGTGACCAATGAACCAAGCGCTCATCCAGCCCCTGCGCGCGACCTTGCGCCTGCAATTTCATAAAGGTTTCACCCTCGAACACGCGGTGCCATTGGTGCCGTACTTCGCCCGGCTCGGCATCAGCCATATCTATGCCTCGCCGCTGCTCGCAGCGCGGGCCGGTTCGATGCACGGCTACGACGTGGTCGACCCGACCCAGGTCAACCCGGAACTTGGCGGCGAGCCGGCATTACGGCGCTTGATCAGCACCCTGCGCGAACACGACATGGGCCTGATCCTCGACATCGTCTCCAACCACATGGCGGTCGGTGGCAGCGACAACCCGTGGTGGCTTGATCTGCTGGAATGGGGGCGGCTGAGTCCTTATGGCGAGTTCTTCGACATTCAATGGCATTCGCCGGATCCACTGATGGAAGGCCAGTTGCTGCTGCCGTTCCTCGGCAGCGATTACGGCGTGGCCCTGCAGGAAGGCACGCTGAAACTGCACTTCAATGCGCAGACCGGCAGTTTCCATGTCGAGCACTACGACCATCACTTCCCGGTGTGCCCGAATGATTACCCTGAGCTGCTGAAAACCTCGGATGCGCTGAAGCCGTTGGCCGATCGCTTCGGCGCCCTCAGCTATCAGACCGATGCCCATTCACTGGCGACTCCGCTCAAAGAAGAATTGCGCCAATTGGCGAGTGATCCGTCAATTGCCGAGGCCATCGAAAACAACCTGAAGCATTACGATTCGACCAGCGAAGAAGGCTTCCACAAACTGCATGAGTTGCTCGAACGTCAAAGCTATCGCCTGGCGAGTTGGCGCACGGCGGCTGACGACATCAACTGGCGGCGCTTTTTCGACATCAACGAACTCGGCGGGCTGCGTGTCGAGCGCCCGGCAGTGTTCGAAGCCACCCACGGCAAAATTTTCCAATTGATCGCTGAAGGGCTGGTCGACGGCTTGCGCATCGATCATATCGACGGGCTCGCCGACCCGCGTGGTTATTGCCGTAAATTGCGGCGGCGCGTCGATCTGCTGGCACCCGGCAGGCACTTGCCGATCTACGTCGAGAAAATCCTCGGCGCTGGCGAAACCCTGCACCGCGACTGGGCGGTGGACGGTACCACCGGTTACGAGTTCATGAATCAGCTGTCGCTGCTGCAACACGACCCGGACGGCGAATACGTGCTCGGTGACCTCTGGCAACGGCGCACCGAGCGCCCCGCCGCGTTCATCGAAGAAGCACAACTGGCGCGTCAGCAGATCCTCAACGGCTCGCTCGCCAGTGATTGCGAGAGCGTCGCCCAGGCCCTGCTGCAGGTCGCTCGCGATGACCTGATGACTCGCGACTTGACCCTCGGTGCGATCCGCCGGGTGTTGCAGGCGTTGATCGTGCACTTCCCGGTGTATCGCACGTACATCAGCGCCATGGGCCGCTCCGCGCAGGATGAAAAATTCTTCCAGCAGGCCATGGACGGTGCGCGACAGAGCCTCGGCGAAGGCGACTGGCCGGTGCTCGACTGCGTTGCCGCCTGGCTTGGCGGTACGCCGTGGCGGCGTAAACCGCGCGGGCGTTCGCGCAAGATTCTCAAGCATGCCTGCGTACGCTTTCAGCAACTGACCTCCCCGGCAGCGGCCAAAGCCGTGGAAGACACCGCGCTGTATCGCTCCGCCGTGCTGCTGTCGCGCAATGACGTCGGCTACAACACCGAACAGTTCAGCGCTCCGCTCAGCGACTTTCATGCGGTCAATCAACAACGGCTGAGTGAATTCCCCGACAACTTGCTGGCCACCGCGACCCACGATCACAAACGTGGTGAAGACACCCGCGCACGTCTGGCCGTACTCAGTGAGCGCAGCCATTGGTACGCCGAGCAGATTGAGCTGTGGCGCGCCCTCGCCCGCCCGGTGCGGGTGGCTGATCAGATGCCATCGAGCGGCGATGAGCTGATTCTCTATCAAGCGTTGCTGGGCAGTTGGCCGCTGCAACTGCGTGACGACGACCAGGCGGGTTTCGCCGATTACGCCAAGCGCATCTGGCAATGGCAGCAGAAAGCCCTGCGTGAAGCCAAGCTGCAAAGCAGTTGGAGCGCACCGAGCGAAAGCTACGAAAACGCCGCGCAAGCGTTCACCGAAAAACTCCTCACCGGTGAGGAAGGCGAACTGCTGCGCGCCGCGCTGAGCAAGACCGTCAACAGCATCGCCGCTGCCGGCGCGCTCAATGGTTTGGCGCAAACCTTGCTGCGCATGACCGTGCCGGGGGTGCCGGACCTGTATCAGGGCAATGAGTTCTGGGACTTCAGCCTGGTCGATCCGGACAACCGCCGGCCGGTGGATTACGCCGCTCGCGAACACGCTTTGCACGAGCCATTGCCAGCTGTGGAGTTGCTGGCGAATTGGCGTGACGGGCGCATCAAGCAAGCCTTGATCGCCCAAGTGCTAAAGCTGCGCGTCGAACATGCCGAGCTGTTCCGCCGGGGCAGCTACCAGGCTCTGGAAGTGCTCGGCAGTCAGGCGCACAACGTGCTCGCGTTTGCCCGTGAGCACGCGGGCAAGCAGGCCATCGTGATCGTGCCGGTCCGTTGCGCGACCCTGCTGGAAAACGGTGCTGTACCTCAGGTCGATGCGCTGCGCTGGGGCGATACGCGGGTGGTTTTACCGTTCGCCGCCTCTGCGACAAACCTGAAGGGACTTTTTTCAAGCAGCGCAGTCACAAAAAACAGGGAGCTGAATATCAGCGACGCGCTGGGGGATGTCCCGGTCAATCTCTTTATCCAACACTTAACGTAAGCATGAGTTCAGTTCAGGAGCATTGCGATGAGTACCGACGATAAACGCATCCGCGAATTCGCCTATCAAATCTGGGAATCGGAAGGTAAGCCCGAGGGGCATGAAGAACGCCACTGGGAAATGGCGCGCAAGCTCGCCGAAGCGGAAGCGCTGGCACCGAAGAAACCGCCGAAAGCCGCCGGCAGCAAACCGGCGGGCAAGACAGCTGAGGCCAAGGCCCCGGCCGCCAAGCCGAAACCACCGGCCAAAGCCAAGCCGGCCAGCGCCGCTAAAGTGGTTCCCCCGGGCGAAAAGCCTGCCGAGAAAAAGCCTCGGGCGCCGAAGAAGCCTTCGGCGATCTGACGCTCTAACCGGATTATTGAACTGAATGAACGTGTGGCGGGTTCGCTCGCCACCGAGGGCTTACTCGCCCTGAAGAAATACACAAATCCCTTGTGGGAGCGAGCTTGCTCGCGAATGCGGTCTGCCATTCAACATTGAAGTCGACTGACATTGCGCTTTCGCGAGCAAGCTCGCTCCCACAGGGGATTGGTGTTAACCGAACCATCCCGATTTTTGCAGGAGCAATCATGACCCGTCCAAAGAATACCGAGCCCACCGCGCACGCCGAGCCGTCGAGAATCCGTGAAGGCCTGCCCTTCCCGCTCGGTGCGACCTGGGATGGTCTGGGGGTGAACTTTGCTCTGTTTTCCGCCAACGCCACCAAGGTCGAACTGTGCATCTTCGACGATGCCGGCGAAGTCGAACTCGAACGCATCGAACTGCCGGAATACACCGATGAGATCTACCACGGCTACCTGCCCGATGCGCACCCGGGGCTGATCTACGGCTACCGCGTCTACGGCCCGTATGACCCGGCCAACGGCCACCGCTTCAACCACAACAAATTGCTCATCGACCCGTACGCCAAGCAGTTGGTCGGCCAACTCAAATGGTCGGAAGCGCTGTTCGGCTACACCATCGGCCACCCCGACGCCGACCTCAGTTTCGATGAACGCGACAGCGCACCATTTGTACCCAAGTGCAAAGTCATCGACCCGGCGCACACCTGGGGCAATGACCATCGCGTCAGCGTGCCGTGGGACAAGACCATCATTTATGAAACCCACGTGCGCGGCATCAGCATGCGTCACCCGTCGGTACCGGAGAACGTACGCGGCACCTTTGCCGGGCTGATGGTCGACGACGTGCTCGAACACATTCGCAGGCTCGGCGTGTCCACCGTCGAATTGCTGCCGATTCATGCCTTCGTCAATGACCAGCATCTGCTGCACAAAGGCATGACCAATTACTGGGGTTACAACAGCATCGCGTTTTTCGCCCCGGACCCGCGCTACCTGGCCAGCGGCAAGATTGCCGAATTCAAGGAGATGGTCGCGCACCTGCACGAAGCCAACCTCGAAGTGATCCTCGACGTGGTCTACAACCACACCGCAGAAGGCAACGAGCAAGGCCCGACCCTGTCGATGCGCGGCATCGACAACGCCTCGTATTACCGCTTGATGCCCGACGACAAGCGCTACTACATCAACGATTCCGGCACCGGCAACACCCTCGACCTGAGCCACCCGTGCGTGCTGCAAATGGTCACCGACTCGCTGCGTTACTGGGCCAGCGAGATGCACGTCGACGGTTTCCGCTTCGACCTGGCGACGATTCTCGGCCGCTACCACGATGGTTTCGACGAGCGTCACAGTTTCCTTGTCGCCTGCCGCCAGGACCCGGTGCTGCGCCAGGTGAAGATGATCGCTGAACCTTGGGACTGCGGCCCCGGCGGCTATCAGGTGGGCAACTTCCCGCCGGGCTGGGTCGAGTGGAATGACAAATTCCGCGACACCGTGCGCGCGTTCTGGAAAGGCGACGACGGCCAGGTTGCCGACTTTGCCAGCCGCATGACCGCTTCCGGCGAGATGTTCAACCAGCGCGGGCGGCGTCCGTACACCTCGGTGAACTTCATCACCGCCCACGACGGTTTCACCCTCAACGATCTGGTCTCGTACAACGACAAGCACAACGAAGCCAACGACGAAAACAACCAGGACGGCAGCAACAACAACCTGTCGTGGAACCATGGCGTCGAAGGCCCGACCGACGATCCTGAAATCAATGCCCTGCGCCATCGGCAGATGCGCAATTTCTTCGCCACCCTGCTGCTCGCCCAAGGCACGCCGATGATCGTCGCCGGTGATGAGTTCGCCCGCACTCAGGACGGCAACAACAACGCCTATTGCCAGGACAGCGAGATCGGTTGGGTCAACTGGGACCTGAGCGAGGACGGCAAGGCATTGCTGAAATTCGTCAAGCGCCTGATCAAGCTGCGCCTGGCCTATCCGATCCTGCGTCGCGGCCGCTTCCTGGTAGGCGAATACAACGAGGACATCGGCGTCAAGGACATCACCTGGCTGGCGCCGGATGCCACCGAGATGACCACCGAGCATTGGCACGATGCGCACAACCGCTGCCTGGGCATGTTGCTCGACGGGCGCGCACAGGAAACCGGGATTCGCCGCAAAGGTGCGGATGCGACCTTGCTGCTGGTGGTCAACGCCCATCATGACATCGTCAATTTCACCTTGCCGGAGGTACCGGAAGGCAGTTTCTGGACCTGCATGATCGACACCAATCAGCCGTCGATCCGTGGTCAGGAACGCTTCGATTTCGGTCACGAATACTCGGTCACCGGGCGCTCGCTGCTGCTGTTTGAACTGCAACGTGACGAAGAAGACTGATATGGATCTGCACCGTTATCTGAGCCGACGACCAACGGATTATCCGCACACCGCAGCCCTCGGCGGGTGCCTGCGGGCGCTGGTCGAGGCCGGGCTGGATCGTCTGCCGTTACCGGGCAGTGGCCGCACGCTGGAGCGCTTTCAGCAGTTGGCGGAAGTCGGCGGGCATGACCTGGGTCTGTGCAAACTGTTCGAAGGTCACACCGACGCGCTGGCGATCATTGAACAACTCGGCGGCTCACCTACGCCGGGCAGCACTTGGGGCATGTGGGCAGCGGAGCCACCGCAAGCACGAGTCAAAGCCAGCCCGGCCGGGCACATGGTCGCGCTGCATGGACGCAAGGCATGGTGCTCCGGCGCCGCGGTGCTCAGCCACGCCTTGCTCACCGCCTGGGATGGCGACGATCAGCAGCAACTGGTCGCCGTTGCCCTCGACCAACCGGGCGTCACCGTCACCGAGCAAGGCTGGCAAGCGGTGGGCATGGCGGCTACTGGCAGCGTCGAGGTGCTGTTCGACGGTGCCGAAGCGCAGGCCATTGGCAATCCCGGTGACTATCTGCAACGCCCGGGTTTCTGGCAGGGCGGGATCGGTATTGCCGCGTGCTGGTACGGCGCCGCACGGCAAATTGCCGAAGTATTGCGCACCCAGTGTGGGCAACGTCCGGAACCGCACGCGTTGGCGCATCTCGGCGCGGTCGACAGCGCTTTGCAGGCCGCTGCCGATGTACTGCGTTTCAGCGCCTTGCACATCGATGCGCATCCCGAGGACAACGCCGAATTGCTCGCCCGGCGTGCCCGCGCGGTGGTCGAGCAGTCGGCTGAACAGGTCATGCGTGAAGTCGGCCGCGCCCTCGGTGCCGGGCCGTTTTGCAAAGATCGCCACTTTGCCCGGCTCAGCGCTGATCTGCCGGTGTTTCTGCGCCAGAGTCATGCCGAACGGGATCTGGCCGCGCTGGGGCAATTGGTGGCCGGGCACTCTATGGAGGCATGGGCACTATGAAAACCAATCCGATTGTCGGTCAGGGCACAAGCCTGCATCAGTGGCAGGCTTCGCGGCATCTGGCGGAACTGGACAGCATCGACATCCTCAGTCTGGTGCCACCGGGCGCACGGGCAGTCATTATCGCGCCGCACCCGGACGACGAAGTGCTCGGTTGCGGCGGTTTGCTGCAATTGCTTGCCGAGGCCGGTCGGCCTTTGCAACTGATGTCGGTCACCGACGGCAGCGCCAGTCATCCCGGTTCCAGTCGCTGGCCGGTGGAACGTCTGAGCGTGGTGCGCCCACAGGAATCCGCCGAAGCGCTGCGCCGACTCGGTCTGCCGATGCATCGCGTGAAGTGGCTGCGCGGTGGCTTCACTGACACTCAGGTCGCGGCGCAGGAAGCGCAGTTGGTCGAGTTCATCGAGCGTCATCTGCGCCCCGACGACGTGCTCTTTACCACGTGGAGCGAGGACGGACATTGCGACCACGAGGCCGTCGGCCGCGCCAGTGCCGAGGCTGCCCGTCGCGTCGGTGCGACTTGCCATGAACTGCCGGTGTGGACCTGGCACTGGGCAACTCCGGAAGACGCCTTCGTACCGTGGCAACGCGCACGCAAGATTCTTCTGACGCCGGCGCAAGTCGCGCGCAAACGCCTCGCGGTGCACGCTTTCGCCAGTCAACTGGAAGGCGATCCTGACGCCGGACTCGGTCCGGTACTGGCGCCCTATGTGCTCGATCGCCTGCTGCAACCTTTCGAAGTGGTGTTTCTATGAGTGTCGAAGATCGCTATTTCGACGGATTGTTTGCCGGCAACGATGACCCATGGGCGTTCCGTGAGCGCTGGTATGAGCAGCGCAAACGCGCGATCACCCTCGCCGCCCTGCCGCGTCCGCACTACCGGGCAATCTTCGAACCGGGTTGCGCCAACGGCGAGTTGAGCGCCGAACTGGCCGCGCGTTGCGATCGATTGTTGTGCTGTGACACGGCCAGTGCGGCAGTGACTCTGGCGCGCACGCGGTTGAGCGTGTTCGACCACGCCGAAGTGCGGCAAAAGCGTCTTCCGGGCGACTGGCCGGAGGAAAAATTCGACCTGATCGTATTTAGCGAGATCGGCTACTACCTGGATAGTCAGGATCTGACAGAAGTGATCCGTCGGGCCAGTGATTGCCTGACTGCCGACGGCCAGTTCCTCGCCTGTCACTGGCGTCCGCCCATTGAAGGCTGCCCGCTGAATGCGCGGCAGGTTCACGACCTGATTCACGAAAAACTGCATCTGTCCCGTCTGGTCTTGCATCAGGAAGCGGACTTCATCCTTGAGGTGTGGAGCCGCGAACCGCGCTCGGTGGCGGCACTGGAGGGCTTGCGATGATCGGCATTCTGATCCCGGCGCACAATGAGGAAGACCTGCTCGACGACTGCCTGAGCGCCGCAGTGCGCGCCAGCCGCCACGGATTGCTGGCCGGCGAAAAGGTTGAGGTGTTGGTGGTGCTCGACAGTTGCACCGACCGCTCGGCGCAGATCGTCAGTCGCTATCCGGTGCTGAGCCTGCACATCGACGCACGCAATGTTGGCCAGGCCCGGGCGGCCGGCGCGCAGCTATTGCTGGAGCGCGGCGCGCGCTGGATCTCTTGCTCGGACGCCGACAGCCGCGTGGCCGACGACTGGCTGGTGGCGCAACTGGGGTTGGGCGCGGACGCGGTATGCGGTACCGTCACGGTCGAACGCTGGCACGAGTCGTTCGATGAAGCGGCGCAAATCCGCTATCACCGGGATTACCGGGCCTGCGATGGTCACCGGCACATTCACGGTGCCAATCTGGGCATCAGCGCCGACGCCTATCGTTGGGCCGGAGGCTTTAAACCGTTGGCCTGCGACGAAGATGTGCAATTGGTGCGGGAGCTGGAACGGGACGGCGCGAACATCGCCTGGAGTCATCGCCCGCAAGTGCTGACCAGCGCGCGCTTCGACAGCCGTGCGCGCGGTGGCTTTGGTGACTATCTGCGACATCTGGCACAGATGGAGCAAAAAAAGCGGATCAGATTGATCTGTGACGCGACGAACTTCGCTTCATGAGCAATACTCTGCTGCGCGGCAATCCAGGGTTCGGAGCGTCGCTGGGCAATCAACCAGCCTTCACGGGTCGGCGGCGTCTGGCAATCACCGCCAAACGCACGACTGAGGGCGAAACAACACAAGGACGTCACACCATGAAACCGTTAACCCTCAGCGACAGCAGTTCGTCGGCGCAAATCTGGAACAGCGCCCCGCAACTGGACAACATCCCGGTCATCAATACTTTAAGTCTGGTACCCGCCGGCGCCCGCGCCGTGGTCATCGCGCCGCATCCGGGCGATGAAGTGGTCACCTGTGGCGGTCTGCTGCAATTACTCTCCAGCCTCGGTCATCCGTTGCAATTGCTCTCGATCACCGATGGCAGCGCCAGCCACCCGGGTTCGCGGCAATGGTCGGAAAAACGCCTGAGCGTGTTCCGCCCGCAGGAAAGCGTCGAGGCCCTGCGCCGTCTCGGCTTGCCAATGCACAGTCTGAAATGGGTGCGCGGCGGTTTCACTGACAACGCTCTGTGCGAACAGCAAGCGCAAGTGACCGAATTCATCAGCCGCTACCTGCGCCCAGGCGATGTGGTGTTCAGCACCTGGCGCGGCGATGGCAACGACGACCATGAAGCGGTGGGTCGGGCCAGCGCACAGGCAGCGGAACAAACCGGGGCGACCTTCCACGACGTACCGGTCTGGGCCTGGCACTGGCCCGAGCGCGACCAGCAACTGATCCCTTGGGAACGCGCGCGCAAACTGCGCCTCGACACCTGGACCGTAGCGCGCAAGAGCCACGCCACCCATGCTTACGCCAGTCAGCTCAAGGGTGAGCCGGCGATTGGTATTGCGCCGATGCTGCCGCCGGTGATTCTCGAAAGAATGCGTTTGCCTTACGAAATCGTCTTCGTCTGATATCTGATTCCCTGTGGGAGCGAGCTTGCTCGCGAAGAGGCCGTCACATTCAATACTCGTATCGACTGGACCGACGCCTTCGCGAGCAAGCTCGCTCCCACAGGGTTTGATGTGCAATCGAAATTATCCAGAAGGAACTGCCGCCCCTCGCCATCAGTCGCATGAATAAGCGGCCCGCAATCCAGAGGAGTGAACGTGTCCAGCGATCCCAAGCGTCATGTTATCGACGCGCCCGTCATTCATCGCCTCAGGGTGCTGACGGTCAACACCCACAAGGGTTTTACCGCGCTCAATCGGCGATTCATCCTGCCGGAACTGCGCGAAGCGGTGCGCAGCACCTCGGCCGATCTGGTGTTTCTGCAAGAAGTGGTGGGTGAACACGAACGGCATTCGAACCGTTACAACGAATGGCCACAAACCTCGCAGTACGAATTTCTCGCCGACAGCATGTGGAGCGATTTCGCCTACGGGCGCAACGCCGTTTACCCTGACGGCCATCACGGTAATGCGCTGCTGTCGAAATACCCGATCCGTGAATACCGCAATCTCGATGTGTCGATCACCGGCCCCGAACGCCGAGGCCTTTTGCACTGTGTGCTCGATGTGCCAGGTCACGCCGAAGTTCACGCAATCTGCGTGCACCTGAGTCTGCTCGAAAGCCATCGGCAATTGCAGCTGCAACTGCTCTGTCAGTTGCTTGAATCGCTGCCCGAGGATGCCCCGGTAATCATCGCCGGCGACTTCAACGACTGGCAGTTACAGGGCAACGCCGCCCTCGCCCGTCGTGACTACCTGCACGAAGCGTTCGAGCGCCACCATGGGCGCCCGGCCAAGACCTACCCGGCACGTTTTCCGTTGCTGCGACTGGACCGGATCTACCTGCGCAATGCCAGTAGTCATGACCCGCAGATCCTCGGCAACAAGCCGTGGACGCATCTGTCCGATCACCTGCCATTGGCGGTTGAAGTGCATCTGTAACCGCATTAATGACAGCAATACCCTATGTGGAAGATTGACAACCCTTGTGCCCTTTCAGTGCCGGCAGACCTTCTGTCGGTAACTGAAGCGCTCTGAGCCGGGGCTTTTGTCGGGTTGTTCCATACAAACAACCACTTAGTTATGTGCAGAAAAACAAACGCTTGCAAAGCCTGTTTTGCCACTACCGCTCATCGTTCAATTTCTTGACGGCGGCGCGCGACTCTTCTTATCTCTACCTTACTACCCCCGGAATAACTACCGGGACGAGCCTTAGGACACTCGCGAAATCGAGCGGCCACGGTTCGCCCCGCTCCATTCGGTCGCCCCTCGTTCGGGGTAGGAGAGACGCCACATCGAGATGCCGCATGCGCCTGCAAGGTAGACCTCCATGAGAACTTCAATCACCCCACACGAGATCAAAATCACGTTCTGCACAGTGTCGAGTTCTATCTTGCTGTGCTCATCCATGGAGGCGCAGGCCGGTCCTGCGGCGGATGAAACCACCCTTTGGTACCGCGCGGATGTGCCCGTGATGACGTTGCCCGTCACCGTCATTACCCCCGGCCCGCAACGCTTCAGCCCACGGCCCGATCTGCGGGGCACGCGCTTGATTACCGAAGACCTCGCACCGTCGGCCTGGGACGAGTTGTACGGTCGAAACGCCCGCCAGGCGCAAACCGATGTGCTGTCGTCAGGCTTCGCAACACCCGGCAGCGGCGACTTCAAAGGCCCGGCGGTGCTCACCGTGCAAAGCGGCAACCATACCCAGACCCTCGGCCTGATCGGCGGCTTCAACCAGATCCGGGCCAATGGCAATGGCTTGCTCACCAGCCGCGCCTTGGCCGACCCGAACAGCGACACTCTCAACCTGCAAGGCCAAAGCGTCGGCGCTTATTACAGCCTGATCGGCGCCCAGGGCTGGCACGTGGATTTATCGGCCAGCGGTGGCCGGGTCAGCGGTTTCAGTCGCAACGGCCAAGGCGCCCGGCAAGCCACCGAAGGCAGCGCCATGACCTTCTCGGTCGAAGGCGGTTTTCCGATTGGCTTGAGCGACAACTGGGTGGTCGAACCGCAGGCGCAATTGATCAATCAACGCATCACCCTCGACACGCCCTACGCCGGCTCGGGCAATGCGTCCTCCACCGATCTGACGGCCTGGAGCGGCCGCGTCGGTGCCCGTTTGAAAGGCAGTTACGATTTGAATGGTCTGCCGGTCGAACCTTATGTGCGCACCAACCTGTGGCACACCGTTTATACCGGCAGCACGGTGACGCTGGATCAGGTCGACAAGATCAGCAGCAGCCGCAAGTCATCGACCGTTGAGTTGGGCCTGGGGCTGGTGGCGCGGGTGACGCCTGTGGTGAGTCTGTATGTCAGTGCCGATTACAGCAGTGATGTCGATGACAATGATTTGAACGGGATCATTGGCAGCCTTGGGGTGCGGATGCGTTGGTGATCTTCAGGCTACCGAAGGCCCCTGTGGGAGCGAGCTTGCTCGCGAAAGCGGTGTAACGTTCAACATCATTGTTGATTGACATATCGCCTTCGCGAGCAAGCTCGCTCCCACAGGTTTTGCGGTACCGGATCAACCCTCCGGCTTGAGGATCAACACCGCCAACGGCGGCAGATTCAGCTCCAGCGACAACGACTGGCCATGGCTCGGCACCTCCTCGGTAAACGCCCCGCCGCCATTGCCGTAATTGGAACCGGCATAGGTGTCGGCATCGCTGTTGAGCAATTCAGTCCAGCGCCCGGCAAACGGCACACCCACGCGATAGGCCTGACGCGGCACCGGCGTGAAGTTGGCCACCACCAGCACCGGTTTACCCTCCTTGCTCCAGCGCAACCAGGCATAAACGCTGTTGATCGCATCGTCGCCGATCAACCACTGGAAACCCTGCGGCGCGTCGTCCTGATCGTGCAGCGCCGGCTCTTCGCGATACAGCCGATTGAGATCGCCGACCAGTTTCTGCACGCCCTTGTGCTCGGAGTACTGCAGCAGATACCAATCCAGTTGCTGATCGTGATTCCACTCGCGCCACTGGCCAAACTCGCAACCCATGAACAACAGCTTCTTGCCCGGATGGGTCCACATGAAACTCAGATACGCGCGCAGGTTGGCGAATTTTTGCCAGCGATCGCCGGGCATCTTGTCGATCAGCGAATGCTTGCCGTGCACCACTTCATCGTGGGAGATCGGCAGGATGAAACGCTCGGACCAAGCGTAGACCAGACCAAAACTCAACTCGTTGTGATGGTGCGCGCGGTACACCGGATCCTGCTGAATGTAATGCAACGAATCGTGCATCCAGCCCATGTTCCATTTGTAGGCAAAACCGAGGCCGCCCTGCTGCGTACTTTGGCTGACACCGGGCCACGCCGTGGATTCTTCGGCGATGACCAGCGCACCCGGTGCTTCCAGTTCGACCACATCGTTCAAATGCCGCAAGAAGTCGATGGCCTCCAGATTTTCCCGACCGCCATGACGGTTTGGCACCCATTCGCCTGCCTTGCGCGAATAGTCGCGATAGAGCATCGAAGCCACCGCATCGACGCGCAAACCATCGACATGGAAATGTTTCAACCAATGCAACCCGGAAGCCAGCATGTAGCCGTGCACTTCGGTGCGGCCGAGGTTGTAGATCAGCGTGTCCCAATCCTGATGAAACCCTTCCAGCGGGTTGCCGTATTCGTACAGCGCGGTGCCGTCGAACTGGGCGAGACCGTGAGTATCGGTAGGGAAATGCGCCGGTACCCAGTCGAGAATCACGCCGATCTCGGCGCGGTGGCAGGCGTCGACGAATTCAGCGAACTGCGCCGGCGAGCCGTACCGCGCACTCGGGGCGAATTGCGAAAGCAGTTGATAACCCCAGGAGCCACCAAACGGGTGCTCCATGATCGGCATCAGTTCGATGTGGGTGAAACCCAGTTCCTTGACGTAGGGAATCAAGCGTTCGGCGAGTTCCGGCCAGGTGTACTGGCGGGCGACTTCGCCGAGATCATCCAGTTCGCACTGCCACGAACCGGCGTGCAATTCGTAGATCGACAGCGGCGCCGAATGTTTCTGCCGGTCGCGTCGGCTGCTCATCCACTCCTGATCCTGCCAGTCGATCTGCAGCGGTTCAGCGACTTTCGAAGCGGTGTCCGGCGGCAGGCTGGTGGCCAGCGCCATCGGGTCAGCCTTGAGCGGCAGAATGCCGTGGGCGCCAAGAATTTCGTATTTGTACAACTCGCCCGCTTGCAGGCGCGGGATGAACAGTTCCCAGACCCCGGACGGGTGCCGCAAGCGCATCGGATGGCGGCGGCCGTCCCAGACGTTGAAATCGCCAACCACCGACACGCGCCGGGCATTCGGCGCCCACACCGCAAAGCGTACGCCGTCGACGCCATCCACTGTTTTCAATTGCGCGCCGAGACAGGCGCTGAGGTCACGGTGATTGCCTTCGGCGAACAGATACAAGTCCATTTCACCGAGTAACTGGCCAAAGCTATAAGGATCCTCGGCAACCTGTTCGCCGCCGGCCCAGCGCGTACGCAACTGATACGGCCGCGCCTGATCGAAATGGCCGACAAACAGCCCCGGCGTTTCGGTCTGCTCCAGCGGACCGCGTTCTTCACCGCTGTCCTTGTCCAGCACCACGACACTCAGCGCCCCGGGCAGATATGCACGAATGAACTGCCCGCCAGCGCCATCGCCGTGCGGGCCGAGAATGGAAAAAGGGTCGTGATGTTCAGCGCGGACCAAGGCATCAATATCTTTCGCCGAGGGCAGCAATGTTTCTTTAACCGCACCCTGTTCCTTGTTCGAGAAACTCATGACTACTCTCCACCAAGATCGGAAAAGGGTTTAAGCCCCGTCAATAACCCATACAAACCGTGCAACGGCACGGGCAGCCACGTGGGGCGATTTTCGGCTTCATAGGCCACTTCATAGGCCGCCTTCTCCAGGCCGAACAACGCCAGCGCGGCGTCGGCACCTTCAGGATCTTGCCAGGCATGATCAAGACTAGCTGCCGCGCGGCGATATGCCTGAACAAATGCCTCGCGGGCCTCACGCAGATAGCGCTCGGCGACCAGGCGCCGCGCCGTTTCAGACTCGGCGCTGTGGTCAACGTTGTGCACGTTGATGGTCATTGCAGCCGCATAATCGAAGGAGCGCAGCACGCCGCTGACATCCTTGTACGGACTGTGTTTGCCACGACGCTCGCCCAATGGCCGCGCCGGTTCACCCTCGAAGTCGATCAGGTAGGCATCGCCCTTGATCACCAGCACCTGGCCCAAATGCAGATCGCCGTGGACGCGAATGCGCAAACCGCCGACAGCCTTTTTCGCCAGATCCTGCACGTGCGTGAGGATGGTTTTCTTCTCGTCGATCAGGCGTTTGACCAGTTTCTGATCCGCCGCATTGAGTTCGCCCTGATGCTGCTTGAGCAGTTTCAGCGCGTGTTCGACCTGCGCCACAACATCCTTGCCGGTGGCCTGCATGTCCTTGGCCGTCGACACCTGCGGGGCGAAGTCGGCATTGTCGGTGGGCGCGGCGAGCACCTTGTGCATCTCGCCCAGACGCTGACCGAGCATGCCGGCAAAATCCTTCAGTTCACCGAGGGCGTTGTAATGCTGTTCCTGTTCGGACATGGCATCGGCCAGCTCATCGCGCAGCGCCCGCTCGAGGTTGTTCTGCGTCCATTCCCAGGCGTCGCCCTGATTGCTCAGATAGCCTTGGGCGATCATCAGCAGATTGTCTTCGCCCTTGGCATCGCGGCGAATCACCGAGCCGAGCAGCGGAGAGATATTGGCAAATCCGGCCTCGGTCAGGTAAGCGCTCATCTCCAGTTCCGGGTGTACGCCAGAAGCGACTTTGCGTATCAGCTTAAGCACCAGACTATTGCCGATCACCACCGAACTGTTCGATTGCTCGGCAGACAGATAACGCACTTCCGACTCGGTACCGAGGCCGAGCGTTTCCAGATGCGGCGTCGGTGCGAAGCGGATTTCGCCTTCGCTCGACTCCAGCACGGTGTTGTTCTGCATGCCTTGCAGCACCGCACGAATAAACGTTTCAAGGCTGAACGCGTCAGTAATCAAGCCGACCTGTCGCACTCGGCGTACACGGGACAAGGCCAATTGCTGCGGCAACGCCGGGCCGACCTGATCTTCGGAAATAAAGCCGAACGGCAGTTGATAACGACTGGTCTGCCCGCCGCCGGTGACTTCGATTTCGCTGAGCAGCACCGGATGCTGCGCATCGCCGAAACGCACGCCGTAGGCCAGATGCACCCTGTCGATGGCTGCGTCCTTGCCGGCGAACCAGCGGCGATTCTGCAGCCAGCTCGGCAGAATGTTTTGCTCCAGCGATGTGCGCGACGGCGCTTCGAGCAATTCTTCCATGCGTTTTTTCAGCACCAGCGTGGTGAAGTCCGGCAGGCTTTGCGCCGGCTCCACGTGCCAGCTCGGCATCTGGTTTTCCGCTGCCAGTGCAAACCAGTAGAAACCGTAAGGCGCCAGGGTCAGGAGGAAATTCAACTGGCCAATCGGCGGGAACGCATTACCGCCAAGCATCTCTACCGGCACCATGCCGACGTAGGCCGACAGGTCCAGCTCCACCGCTTGCGCACTGCGCGAGACGTTGGCCACGCAGAGAATGATTTCGTGCTTGCCATCGGCATCAGTGAATTCGCGCGTGTAAGCCAACACGCGACGGTTGTTCGGCGAGAGCATTTTCAACGTGCCACGGCCAAACGCCTTGGACTGTTTGCGCACAGCGAGCAAGCGTCGGGTCCAGTTGAGCAGCGAATGCGGATCGCCGGACTGGGTTTCGACGTTGACCGACAGATAGCCGTATTGCGGGTCCATGATCGGCGGCAGCACCAGGCTCGCCGGATCGGCACGGGAGAAGCCGCCGTTGCGGTCGATCGACCACTGCATCGGCGTACGCACGCCATCGCGGTCGCCAAGGTAGATGTTGTCGCCCATGCCGATCTCGTCGCCGTAATACAGGGTCGGCGTGCCCGGCATCGACAGCAGCAGGCTGTTGAGCAATTCGATGCGGCGGCGATCGCGTTCCATCAACGGCGCCAGACGACGGCGGATGCCGAGGTTGATCCGCGCCCGACGGTCAGCCGCGTAGTAATTCCACAGATAGTCACGCTCTTTGTCGGTGACCATCTCCAGCGTCAGCTCATCGTGGTTGCGCAGGAAAATCGCCCATTGGCAGTTGGCGGGAATTTCCGGGGTCTGGCGCAGAATGTCGGTGATCGGGAAACGATCTTCCTGAGCCAGCGCCATGTACATGCGCGGCATCAGCGGGAAGTGAAACGCCATGTGGCATTCATCACCGTTAAGGCCTGCCGCATCGGTATCACCGAAGTACAGCTGGGTGTCTTCCGGCCATTGGTTGGCCTCCGCGAGCAGCATGCGATCGGGGTAATTGGCGTCGATCTCGGCGCGGATCTGCTTGAGGACGTCGTGGGTTTCCGGCAGGTTTTCGTTATTGGTGCCATCACGCTCGATAAGGTACGGAATCGCGTCGAGGCGCAGGCCGTCGATGCCCATGTCCAGCCAGTAGCGCATCACCGAGAGCACGGCTTTCATCACTTGCGGATTGTCGAAATTCAGATCCGGTTGGTGCGAATAGAAACGGTGCCAGAAGTACTGTCCGGCGACCGGGTCCCAGGTCCAGTTGGATTTTTCCGTGTCGAGGAAAATGATTCGCGTGCCGTCGTATTTCTGATCGTCATCCGACCACACGTAAAAGTCCCGCGCCGCCGAGCCGGGCTTGGCCTTGCGCGCACGCTGGAACCACGGGTGCTGGTCGGAGGTGTGGTTGATGACCAGTTCGGTGATCACCCGCAAGCCACGCTTGTGCGCCTCGGCGATAAAGCGCTTGGCGTCGGCCATGGTCCCGTAATCGCTGTGCACGCCACGGTATTCGGCGATGTCGTAGCCATCGTCGCGACGTGGCGAGGGATAGAACGGCAACAGCCAGATGGTGTTGACGCCGAGGTCGGCGATGTAATCGAGTTTGGCGATCAGGCCGGGAAAGTCGCCGATCCCGTCGTTGTTGGAGTCGAAAAACGATTTGACGTGAACTTGATAGATCACCGCGTCCTTGTACCAGAGCGGGTCTTTGATAAAGGTGGCTGCCTTGGGTTTCTTCGCCATGTGAAACTCCTGCTGAATGCTTTAAAAGCCCCCACGATGATCGTTCCCCCGCTCCGCGTGGGAATGCCGCCATGGACGCTCTGCGTCAGTTTCTGGGACGCGGAGCGTCCCGGGATGCGTTCCCACGCAGACGGTTCGACGCCTCGACGTGGGAACGATCATTACGTAGCGGTAATTCGCCAGATGCCGAATGGCTGGTACGCCGGGTCAATGCGCATGAACTGGTACTTGCCATGCCAGTCCCAGCGATGCCCGTTCATCAAATCCTCACCGTGGGTTGTCGCGTCATCGGGCAGGCCCATTTCCCACAGCGGCAGTTCGAAATTCGCCTCCTGCACGTTATGCGGATCAAGGCTGACCGCGACCAGAATGAAGTTGCTGCCGTCGACACTGCGCTTGCCGAAATACAGAATGTTGTCGTTCCAGGCGTTGTAGACCTTCAGGCCCAGATGCGTGTGCAGCGCCGGGTTCTGCCGGCGGATGCGGTTGAGCTGGGCGATCTCGGCAATGATGTTGCCCGGCGCGGTGAAGTCGCGGATGCGGATCTCGTACTTCTCCGAGTCGAGGTATTCCTCTTTGCCCGGCACCGGCGCCGACTCGCACAGCTCGAACCCCGAATACATGCCCCATAAGCCTGAACCCATGGTCGCCAGCGCCGCACGAATCAGAAATCCTGGACGCCCGGATTCGTGCAGGAATGCCGGGTTGATGTCCGGCGTATTAACGAAGAAATTCGGCCGGTAGCATTCGCGCCACGGCGATTCATTCAGCTCAGTGAAATACGTCGCCAGCTCAGCCTTGCTGTTGCGCCAGGTGAAATAGGTGTAGCTCTGCGTGTAACCGACCTTGCCCAGCCGCGCCATCATTGCCGGCGTGGTGAAGGCTTCGGCGAGGAAGATCACTTCCGGATATAGCGCCCGAACATCGGCGATCAGCCATTGCCAGAACGGCAGTGGTTTGGTGTGCGGATTGTCGACGCGAAAGATCTTCACGCCCTCTTCGACCCAGCCAATGACGATGTCGCGCAATTCGACCCACAGGCTCGGAATCGCGTCCGGCGCATAGAAGTCGACGTTGACGATGTCCTGGTATTTCTTCGGCGGGTTTTCCGCGTATTTGATCGTGCCGTCCGGGCGCCAGTTGAACCAGCCCGGATGCTGCTTGAGCCACGGGTGATCCTGGGAACACTGAATGGCGAAATCGAGGGCGATTTCCAGGCCGTGATCGGCAGCAGCGGCGACCAATCGGCGGAAGTCCTCGCGAGTGCCGAGTTGCGAGTGGATCGCCTCGTGACCACCCTCCTCACTACCGATGGCATAAGGGCTGCCGGGATCATCGGGACCGGCGGTCAGGGAATTGTTGCGCCCCTTGCGATGGGCGCGACCAATCGGGTGGATCGGCGTGAAATAGAGCACGTCAAAGCCCATGTCCTGAATCATCGGCAAACGCGCATGCACGTCATTAAAGGTGCCGTGACGGTGGGGATCGTCGGTGATCGAGCGCGGAAACAGTTCGTACCAACTGGCAAATTCGGCCAGTTCGCGTTCGACATCTACCGGATATTCCGGACTGACGCTCAGGTAGGCGCGGTGATCGGCCTCAGCCATCAACTGCGCACTGCGCGAGTGCAGGAACAGCGCGACCTGCTCGGTTTCGAGCAGCCCGGACAATTCGTGGTGCAACGCGGCGAGCTGTTCACTGAGCTGACCTTCGCTGCGCTCGGCGGCCTGTTGCACCATGCTCCGGCCTTCCTGCAACTCCAGCGAAACCGGTACGGCGGCGCTGTGTTTTTTCTCCAGTTCGTACTGGAAACTGGCGAAGTGATCGATCCACGCCTCGATGCAATAGAGGAAGCGCCCTTGGTGTTCAGGGCGGAACTGGCCTTGCCAGCCGTTATTGCCCTGATCGGTCATGACCTCGCTTTCCCAGGTGTCTTCGCCTTCCTCGCGCCAGCGGATGCGCACCGCGAGTTTGTCGTGACCGTCGGCAAACACCTTGCTGGTGACCACCACCTCACGGCCGGCAATCGACTTCACGGCGAACTGCCCGCCATCGAGGGTCGGCATGGTGTTTTCGATGGCAATGCGCGGCAGCAGCAACGCCTGCGACAGCGGCATGTGCGGGTTGTAGCTCAGTTCAGAAGGTCTTTCAGCAGTCATTGAGCATCTCTCCTTAACGCCCCAAGGACGCTCTTGTGCCGGATCAGTGTTCACAACGAAGCGCCTGCCCCGAAATGAACTCACTTAGGTTCCGAGCGACCGGCGCCGGGAAAAGTTCAGATGAAATTGCCGTGTCAGAAAAGCGGATCGAATTGCGTGCAGGGTGGTCAATCCACTTAAGCACTTCTCACGCCATGTGCCACACGGAGGTCATCAGATGAATATCCCGATCCCGGCCGAAACGCCCGATCCGAACATCGACAAACCCACGCTGCCCGAGACCGAGCCGCAGCCAATTCCCGAGCAGGAACCACCCGGCACCACGCCACCGCCGAAAGAAGAACCACCAACGACGATGCCACCAGTCATCGTCTAACTGATCGTTCCCACGCTCCGCGTGGGAATGCAGCCCGGGACGCTCCGCGTCCCAAAGCGGACGCGGAGCGTCCATTGAGGCATTCCCACGCAGAGCGTGGGAACGATCATCCGGCGCAGGAATGATCAGTGGTCATCAGTCTTTTCCTCGTCCTTTTCGAACAGCTTCACGATGCGCGGCATCACGCTGAAAATCCCCAGCGCCAGAAAAGTACTGAGTAGCGCCGTTGCTTCCCTGCCCAATCCCGCCGCGACCCCAATGGCTGCCGTCATCCACAGCCCGGCAGCCGTGGTCAGGCCTTTGACATGGCCTTCATCACCTTCCTTGTTTTTCAGGATAGTCCCGGCACCGAGAAAGCCGATCCCGGCAATCACCCCTTGGACTACGCGGCTCATCGCATCGGATTCCGCCCCTGATGTCTGCGGCACCAGTACAAACAGCGCAGCCCCCAGCGCCACCAACATATGCGTGCGCACCCCGGCAGCCTTGCCCTTGTGTTCGCGCTCAAAACCGAGAATGCCGCCCAGTACCGCCGCCATCAGCAGGCGCACGGTGATGCGCGTCAATTGCGAAGCATCGCCGACGTCGGCGAATTCCGCCTGCAGGGTTTGCCACACTTCATGCCACCACGCGTCCATCGTGCAGTCCTTGTTATTGGCTGGATAGACGATGGACAGCGGCGACCATTAATCAGTTGCGCAGAACCATCGGCGAAGCGCGCGCCCTAACCTTTCAGCCCCCCCAGAAAAAGGACTGCCCTCATGCCCGTTCGAGTCGATGAATCCAATCCCGAACAGAAAGTGTGTTTTTTCACCGTCGAGAATGGCGAAGAAATCCGCATTTGCGACACTCTGGAAGTGCGCACGGACAGCGACAAGGCCATGTCGTTTGTGGAAATAGAAGGCCGGCGCGTGTACATCACCGAAGCAGAAGCCGACGAATTGACCGTCGCAGGCGCCAAGGATGGTCGCAAGCACTTGAAGGCTGACGAGAGTGGTTCGGTGATTTGACTGACCTTGATCAACACCCCGCGCAAACGCCTGATATAGGCGTTTGCGCCTTTGTCTGCGGGCTGCTTCAAGTTGTCGCAGGCGTTGCGCAGAATCGCATCTGATCCGCTTTTTATTGAAATAGCTGAGTCTGTTATGCAAACAGATCGACGCTCATAGTGCTCTGGCCTGATGGAGGCTGATGAGCGAATAACCATGAGCGAACAAATCCCCGTCCGAACCGTAGAAGCATCTCCAACTATCAAAAGTGTGCCCGCACGCCCAATGAAGGCGACGGCCAAGTCCAGCGACAACCAGATCCACACCCGCAGCTTCACCGGCCTGTTCCGCACCTTGCGCATGAGCGGCGCGGGATTTCTGTTCGTGCTGTTTTTCGGCACCGTGTGGCTGAACTGGGGCGGACGTCAGGCGGTGCTCTGGGATCTTTCCGAAAGCAAATTCCACATCTTTGGCGCGACGTTCTGGCCGCAGGATTTCATTCTGCTGTCGGCGCTGCTGATCATCGCTGCGTTCGGTCTGTTCGCCATTACCGTGTTTGCCGGTCGGGTCTGGTGCGGTTACACCTGCCCGCAAAGTTCGTGGACGTGGATCTTCATGTGGTGCGAGAAGATCACCGAAGGCGAACGCAACCAACGCATCAAACTGCAAGCCGCGCCGTGGAGCCTGAACAAACTGGCCCGACGCGCGGCCAAGCACACCCTGTGGCTGGCGATCAGCGTGTTGACCGGCCTGACCTTCGTCGGTTACTTCACGCCGATCCGGCCGCTGGCCGAAGAACTGCTGACCCTGCAAATCGGCGGCGTCAGCCTGTTCTGGGTGCTGTTTTTCACCGCCGCCACCTACATCAACGCCGGTTGGCTGCGTGAGGCGGTGTGCATGCACATGTGCCCGTATGCGCGATTCCAGAGCGTGATGTTCGACAAGGACACCCTGGCGATTTCCTACGACGTGGCCCGTGGCGAAAACCGTGGCCCGCGTAAACGCGACGTGAAACCGCTCGAGGCTGGCCTGGGTGATTGCATCGACTGCCAGTTGTGCGTGCAGGTCTGCCCGACCGGCATCGACATCCGCGACGGCTTGCAGATGGAGTGCATCGGCTGCGCCGCGTGCATCGACGCCTGTGACTCGATCATGGACAAGATGAACTACCCGCGCGGCTTGATCCGCTACAGTTCCGAGCGCGAACTGCAGGGCGGCAAAACCCACCTGCTGCGCCCGCGCCTGATCGGTTACACCGTGGTGCTGGTGGCGATGATCGGCGCATTGGCGTTGGCGTTGATCGAGCGGCCAATGGTCTCGCTGGACGTGACCAAGGATCGCGGGTTGTTCCGCGAGAACGGTCAGGGCCAGATCGAAAACATCTACACCCTCAAAGTCATCAACAAGACCCAGCAGCGCCAGGACTACAACCTGAGTCTGGTGGATGGCGACGGCTTCCAGTTGCAGGGCAAGACTGAACTGAGCCTGGCGCCGGGTGAGATTGTCGATGTGCCGGTGTCGGTGGCGATGACCACGGAACGCCCGGCCAGCAGTTCGCAGACCTTGAGTTTCAAGATTGTCGACAGGGATGAGCCTGAGGTTTACAGCGTGGCGAAGAGCAGGTTTGTTGCGCCGATGAATCGCTGAGCCGTTAGAATCTTTTTCCCTCACCCCAGCCCTCTCCCGGAGGGAGAGGGAGCCGACCGAGGTGTCTGTCGCTATACATCGACCTGACAGACCGAATCGACTATGGATTCAGCAAAGCACTATCAAGCCGAGTCGATTATGGATTTAGCAAAGCACATCAAGCTGAGTCGATTGTGGATTCAGCAAAGCACTTTCAGGTCGGTGTAGTTCACAAGCATCCCCCAATCAGTCCCCTCTCCCTCTGGGAGAGGGCTAGGGTGAGGGGCAGTTCTCCTGACACACCTCATCATCAACCAGCACCAAGGCTCCTCGATGAAACGCTACGAAAAATTCGCCGACGACATCGCTGAACTGATCCGCTCCGGCGTCCTTGGCCCCGGCCAGCGCGTGCCCTCGGTGCGTTACGCCAGCCAGACCTACGGGGTCAGCCCGTCCACGGTATTCCAGGCCTATTACCTGCTCGAACGCCGTGGCCTGATCCGCGCCCGGCCGCGCTCCGGCTATTTCGTCAATACCCACGCGCCGAGCCCGTTCTCGGAGCCGGTGATCAGCAGCCACGTCAACGATTCCACCGAAGTCGACGTCAGCGAACTGGTGTTCTCGGTCCTCGATTCGATCAAGGACCCGAGTACCGTGCCGTTCGGTTCGGCGTTCCCCAGCCCGACCCTGTTCCCGTTGCAGCGCCTGTCGCGCTCGCTGGCCAGCGCGGCCCGCGAGATGGACCCGCGCATGGTCGTCACCGACATGTCGCCGGGCAATCCGCAACTGCGCCGACAGATAGCCCTGCGCTACATGGTCGGCGGCCTGATGCTGCCAATGGAAGAGCTGCTGATCACCAACGGCGCCCTCGAAGCGCTGAACCTGTGCCTGCAAGCCGTCACCGAACCGGGCGATCTGGTGGCCATCGAAGCCCCGGCGTTCTACGCCAGCCTGCAAGTGCTCGAACGGCTGAAACTCAAAGCCGTGGAAATTCCCGTGCACCCGCGCGATGGCATTGACCTCGGCGTACTTGCGCAAACCCTCGAACGCCATCCGGTCAGAGCCTGCTGGTGCATGACCAGTTTCCAGAACCCGATGGGTGCAACCATGCCCGAGGCGAAGAAACAGGAACTGGTCGAACTGCTGCGCCGCCATCAGGTGCCGCTGATCGAAGACGACGTTTACGCCGAACTCTATTACGGCCAACAAGCACCGAAACCGGCCAAGGCGTTCGACACGGAAGGTCTGGTGATGCACTGCGGTTCATTCGCCAAAAGCCTCGCCCCCGGCTACCGCATCGGCTGGGTTGCCGCCGGACGTTACGCGCAGAAAATCGAACGACTGAAACTGATGACCTCTCTGTGTGCTTCGATGCCAGCGCAAGCGGCGATTGCCGACTACCTGCAACACGGCGGTTATGACCGGCACCTGCGCAAACTGCGTTACGCACTGGAAGAACAGCAGAGCGCGATGCTCGCGGCGATTGCCCGCTACTTCCCGGCGCAGACGCGGGTCAGCCAACCGGCCGGCGGCTACTTCTTATGGCTGGAACTGCCACCGCAAATGGATTCGCTGAAGTTGTTTCAGATGGCACTGGCGCAAGGCATCAGCATTGCGCCGGGGCCGATCTTTTCGCCGACGCAGCGCTTCAGGAATTGTATTCGGTTGAACTATGGCAGCCCTTGGACCGAGGATTCGGAAAAGGCCATGGAGACATTGGGGCGGATTGTGCGGTCGTTCTGACAGATTGATGGTGTTTGCCTTGGCCTCTTCGCGAGCAAGCTCGCGAAGGGGGCGGTGCTATCGAAGCAAATCCAAGCGATCAGCGCCCACCACCCAAATCAACAAACGTCCCGGTCGCATAAGAAGCCTTATCCGACAACAACCAGACAATCGCCTCCGCCACTTCATCCGGGCGCCCGCCACGGGCCATAGGAATCGCCGACTCAAGCTTGCTGACCCGATCCGGATCGCCGCTCAGTGCGTGGAAATCGGTATAGATGTAACCCGGGCGCACCGCGTTGACCCGAATCCCCTCGCCCGCCACTTCCTTGGATAAACCGATAGTGAAGGTGTCGAGCGCGCCTTTGGACGCGGCGTAATCGACGTATTCGTTGGGCGAACCGAGACGCGCGGCCACCGACGACACGTTGACGATGCTGCCACCCTGCCCGCCGTGCTTGGGCGACATGCGCAGGATCGCGTGTTTGGCGCAGAGAATCGGCGCCAGTACGTTGGTTTTCATGATTTTGAGGATGCGGAATTCGGACATTTCGTCGACCCGCGATTTGTGTCCGACAGTGCCGGCGTTGTTCACCAGCGCGGTGACCCGGCCCAACTCGGCGTCGACCCGATGGAACAATGCGATCACTTCGTCTTCGATGCTGACGTCGGCACGCACGGCGATGGCCTGGGCGCCTAATCCGCGAACTTGCTCCAGCACGCTTTGCGCGGCTTGCTCATCCGACTGATAGTTGATGCAGATCCGATAACCTTGCTCGGCAGCCAACAACGCCGTAGCGGCGCCAATCCCGCGCCCGCCACCGGTGATCACAATGACTTTATCCATGCTGGCCTTTCCCCCAAATGCACACGTAACAGTCGGGGGGAAGAATAACCGCCATTGGCGGGTTTTGCATGAGGTCTGTTGTGTCGGGCCGGACGCCTTCGCGAGCAGGTCGAATCGTCGCACCGTCGCTCCCACAGGGGTATGCATTCCAAATGTGGGAGCGAGCTTGCTCGCGAAGAACGATAACGCGGTCGATCAGACCACCGCTGACTGCTCACCCCGCGCAATATCCTGCATGAATTTGTCCGCCGGCATCGGATGCCCGAGCAGATAACCCTGCAACGAATCACAGCCCAGTTCAGTCAGAAACGCCTGCTGCACACCGGTCTCGACACCTTCAGCGACAATGCGCAAACCCAGTGCCTGCCCCAACGCGACAATCGCCGAGACAATCGCCGCATCGTCGCTGTCATGCTCCAGATCGCGCACAAAACCGCGATCAATCTTCAGCTCGTTGGCCGGCAATCGCTTGAGGTACATCAGGCTGGAATAACCGGTGCCGAAGTCATCGATCGACAGGTCGACGCCCATGTCCGACAGTTCCTGCAACACCATCATGCTCGCATCGGCATCGCTCATGGCCGTGGTTTCGGTGATTTCCAGAGTCAGGCTGTTGGCCGGCAAGTGGTGCGTGGCCAGCGCCTTGGCCACGCTGCGCACCAGTCCCGTGTGGCAGAACTGCAACGCCGACAGGTTCACCGCGATACGCCAATCGGTGTAACCGAGCACATACCATTCGCGCATCTGGCGACAGGCTTCGTTGAGCACCCAGTCGCCGATCGGGATGATCAGCCCGGATTTCTCGGCCAGGTCAATGAACTTGTCCGGCATCAGCATGCCGTGGATCGGGTGCTCCCAGCGCAACAGCGCTTCAGCCCCGACCGGACGGCCGTTGGCGGCGTCGAACTTGGGTTGGTAATGCAAACTGAACTGGCTGTGTTCCAGCGCCGCGCGCAGGTCCTGCAACAACTGCAACTGCTTGCGCGCGTTGTTGTTCATTGACGCATCGAAAAAGCTGTAACCGTTTTTGCCGCCGCCCTTGGCGTGGTACATCGCCGCGTCGGCGTTCATCAGCAGCTCCTGCGCGGTCTGGCCATTGCCCGGGTACAGGGCGATGCCGACGCTAGCGGAGATCTGCAAGTCATGCTCGGCAACGCGGAATGATTGTGCGATCAGACCGACCTGACGCGCCGCCAGTCCCAGCGCATCATTGGGTTCGCTGAGGCGCACCAGTAACACGAATTCATCGCCACCGATCCGCGCCAGCGTGTCGAGGCTGCGCAAGTCTTCACGCAGGCGCACGCCGACTTCGCGCAACAACTGATCCCCCATGTGATGGCCGAACGCATCATTAACCGGTTTGAAGCCGTCCAGATCGATGAACATCAAGGCAAAGCAGCCGCCCTGCTCGTTGACCTTTTTCATCGCCTGATTGATCCGGTCGTCGAGCAACATGCGATTCGGCAGGCCGGTCAGGGTGTCGTGCAGGGCCAACTGCGTAAGTTCACGGTTGGCGACGGTCAACGAATGCGCCAGATCGGCAGTGCGCGCTTCAAGTCGTGCGTCGAGGATCGAGGTGAGCAAGGCAATCGACAGCACCGCCAGCGTGGTGATCAGCACCAGGCTGTCGAGGCCGCTGCCCTTCAAACCGTTGACGGTGGCACCGCAGAAACTGCCGTCTGGAAATTGCGCAGCGGCCATGCCGGTGTAATGCATGCCGACAATGGCGATACCCATGATGACCGCTGCGCCGCCGCGAATCAGGCGCACATACGGCGAGTGCTTACGCAGGCGAAAGGCAATCCACAGCGCCGCTGCCGATGCGCCGACCGCAATCAGCAACGAAGCGCCGAACAGCGTCGGGTCGTAGTCGATCCCCGGCGTCATGCGCATCGCTCCCATGCCGGTGTAATGCATGGCACTGATCCCGGCGCCCATGATCAGCGCACCGAAGGCCAGTTGCAGAATCGGCAGTTTTGGCTGGCTGACCAGCCACAAGGCGAACCCGCAGGACAACACGGCAATCAACAGTGAAAGCGCGGTCAGGGTGATGTCGTAGCCAAGGTCGATCGGCAGTTTGAAGGCGAGCATGCCAATGAAATGCATCGACCAGACGCCGATACCCATGGCAAACGCACCGCCGGCGTTCCAGAAATGCACCGCACGGCCCTTGGCCGTGGCAATGCGACCGGTGAGGTCGAGCGCAGTGTAGGAAGCGAGAATCGCCACGCACAACGAAATAAAAACCAGGGTGGAGGAATAACTACCGATGAGCATGGGATTTCTCGTGGCCACCCAACGCGGACTGCGTCCATTCTCGGTCGGGCAAATGCGGCGATTGTACTGATTACGCAGAAGAACGCACTGACAAAGTAATCAATTGGCCATCAAGCCGATGAAACGTTTGTTTGATCGGCCGACGAGGCTCTGGTCCGGCGCTCACGGCTTTACCCGATCGTTCCCACGCTCTGCGTGGGAATGCCTCAGCGGACGCTCTGCGTTCGGCTCTGGATGGGACGCGGAGCGTCCCGGGCTGCATTCCCACGCGGAGCGTGGGAACGATCAGTGAAGCCAACCTTCAGCGGGTGTTATCGCTGACATCCAGTTGTCCGTCCCAACCGCCGCCCAGCGCTGCGATGAGTTGCACGCTGGCAATCAAGCGGCTTTGCAGAATGTTCAGCACGCTGCGCTCGTTGCTCAGTGCCGTGGCTTGCACCACCACCACATCGATGTAGGCAATCAACCCGGCCTTGTACTGATTTTCCGTCAGGCGCAGGGAGTCGCGGGCCGCATCGAGCGCTTCCTGGCGCACCGCCGCTTCGTCTTCGTACACCTTCAACTGCACCAGATAGTTTTCCACTTCGCGGAAACCGTCGAGCACAGTCTGGCGGTACTTGGCCACGGTCTGGTCGTAGACCGCTTCAGTGCGGTCGACTTCTGCCGAACGAATGCCGCCATCGAAAATCGGCAACGACAGTTTCGGCCCGACCGACCAGAAACGGTTCGGCAGGCTGACCAGGTTCTGCGAGGTACTGCTGCTGTAACCGCCGCTCAGGCTCAGGCTCAGGTCCGGGTAATACGCCGCTTTGGCCACGCCGATATTGGCGTTGGCGGCAATCACCGAACGCTCCGCCGAAGCGATGTCCGGACGCCGCTCAAGCAACTGCGAGGGCAGGCTCAACGGCACCTGGGGCAGCTTTGGAATGGTCTGCACTTCGGCAATGTTGAAATCCGCCGGCGCCTGCCCGGTCAGCACGGCAATCGCATTTTCGAACTGCGCGCGCTGCCAGATCAGGTCGACCAGATCAGCCTGGGTGCTTTTCAGTTGCGTCTGCGCCTGCGCCACTGCATCGCGCCCGGAAACGCCGGCGCGGTACTGGTTCTGGGTCATTTTCAGCGAGCGTTCGTAAGCAGCAACCGTGGCTTCGAGCAGGCGTTTTTGCTGATCGATCACCCGCAGTTGCAGGTAGTTCTGCACCAGCTCCGACTGCTGGCTCAGACGCATGGCCGCCAGATCGGCAAAACTGGCCTGGGCACTGGCCTCATCGGCTTCCAGACCACGGCGCAATTTGCCCCAGACATCGGCTTCCCAACTGACGCCCAGCTCGGCGTTATAGGTGTCGCGAATGCCACTGGAGGAACTGCTCAGACTCGAACTGCTGCTGCCGGTACCTTGGCTGGAGCGGGTCTTGCCCAAGCTCAAGTCAACGCTGGGATAGAACGCTCCGCGAGCACTGCGCACCAAGGCCTGGGCCTGACGGTACTGGGCTTCCGACTGCGCGACGGTCTGGTTGGAATTGTTGAGTTTTTCGATCAGCCCGTTGAGCTGCTGATCGCCGTACAACTCCCACCAGGCGCCACGGGCCAGCGAATCGCTCGGGTTGGCCTGGGTCCAGCCAGCGGCTTCCTTGTACTGGGTGATTTCAGCGGTTTGCGGACGCTGGTAGTCCGGGCCGACGGCGCAGGCACTGAGCATCGCCACGCACAGCGACAGGCTCAGCAGACGCGAGCCGCGAACAGTGGCCAGATTGATAAGCGAACGGTCAGTCATAGCGGAGTTTCCAGAGCGGCGTCAGTACGCACGCCACGCCATTTGTTGAAACGATGGCGCAGCTTGTCGAGATAGAGGTAAACCACAGGCGTGGTGTAAAGCGTCAGCACCTGACTGAAGATCAGCCCGCCGATGATGGTCAGGCCCAGCGGCTGGCGCATTTCCGCGCCCTCGGCCCGGCCGAGCAGCAATGGCAAGGCACCGAGAATCGCCGCCAGCGTAGTCATCAGAATCGGCCGTAGCCGTTGCAGACAGGCGCTGCGGATCGATTCCAGCGGCGACAGGCCCTGATGCCGTTCCAGTTGCAGCGCAAGGTCGATCATCAGAATGGCGTTTTTCTTCACCACCCCAATCAGCAGGAACAGCCCGAGCAGCGAGATCAGGCTGAACTCGCCGCCCAGCGCATAGATCGACAGCAACGCACCGACACCGGCCGACGGCAGGGTCGACAGAATCGTCAGCGGATGGATGTAGCTTTCATACAGCACGCCCAGCACCAGATACACCGCCAGCAACGCGCCGAGAATCATGAACGGCTGGCTCTTCTGCGTCGCGGCGAAGGCGTCGGCAGTGCCGGCCATTTTCGCGATGACATCTTCCGGCAGGCCGAGCTTGGCAATCGCCCGCTCAATCGCGGCACTGCCCTGCTCCACCGTCACGCCTTCGGCCATGTCGAAGGAAATGTCTTCGGAGGCGAACTGGCCTTCGTGGCTGACGCGGTCGTCTTCCAGGCTGTTTTCGTAATGAGCGAACGTCGACAGCGGCACCCGCGCACCGTCAGCGGTGATCACCTGCACTTGCTTGAGCGTCACCGGATCCTGGGCGTATTTCGGATTGACCTCCATCACCACCTGATACTGGTTGAGGCTGTCGTAGATAGTCGAGATCTGCCGCTGGCTGTAGGCGTTGTTCAACACCGCCGTGACCATGTTCATGTCGACACCGAGGCGTTTGGCCTGGTCGCGGTCGACAATCAGCGTCACTTGTTGCGCCCCGGCGCCTTCTCGGGCATCAATGGCGGTCAGTTCGGGCAGGGCTCGCAATGCCGCGACCACTTTCGGAAACCATTTACGCAACTCGCCGAGGTCGGCGCTTTGCAGGATGTAGCTGTATTGCGAACTGGTCTGCTCGCGACCGCCGCCAAATTGCAGATCCTGGTCGGCCATCAGCATCAACTGCGCACCGGGCACTTTGGGCATTTCCTTACGCAGACGCTCGATGACTTTCTGTGCCGACAGCTGCCGCTCCTTGATCGGTTTCAGACGCACAATCATGAACGCGTTGTTGGTGCCGTTGCTGCCGCCGATGAACCCGGCGACGCTTTCCACTGCTTCGTCCTTGAGCACTGCGCGGCGGAAGATTTCCATTTTCGGCTGCATCACGCTGAACGACAGGCCGTCGTCGCCGCGCACAAAACCGATCAACTGCCCGGTGTCCTGCTGCGGCATGAAGGTTTTCGGCACCACCACGTACAGCGCGACGTTGACGCCGACGGTGATCAGCAGGCTGAGCAAGGTCAGGCGCCGGTGACGCAACACCCAATCGAGGCTGGTGGCGTACTTGCCGACCATCCAGTCGTTGGTGCGACGGCTCCAGCGTTGCAGGCGATTTTCCTGCCCCGGCGTGTGCGGCTTGAGCCAACGGGCGCAAAGCATCGGCGTCAACGTCAGCGAAACCACCAGCGAGACGACGATGGCCGCCGCCAGGGTGATGGAAAACTCGCGGAACAGGCTTTCGACAATCCCGCCCATGAACAGGATCGAGAGGAACACCGCCACCAGCGAGACGTTCATCGACAGCAAGGTGAAACCGACTTCCTTGGCCCCGAGGTACGCGGCCTGCATCGGTTTGACGCCTTCGTCGATGTGCCGGGAGATGTTCTCCAGCACCACAATCGCGTCGTCCACCACCAGACCGGTGGCGAGAATCAGCGCCATCAGCGAGAGGTTGTTCAGCGAGAAACCGTAGAGGTACATCACCGCAAAGGTGCCGACCAGCGACACCGGCACGGCCAGTGTCGGAATCAGCGAGGCGCGGAAGTTACCGAGGAACAGGAATACCACCAGAATCACCAGCGCCACCGCAATCAGCAAGGTCATCTCGGCTTCATGCAGCGTCGCCTTGATCACCGGCGAGCGGTCCATGGCCAGATTCAGCTTTACGCTGGCAGGCAACACCGCTTGCAAGGCCGGCAGTTGCGCCTTGATCTCGTTGACCGTCTCGATGATGTTGGCGCCAGCCTGGCGGTTGATCACCAGCAGCACCGCCGCGTCATCGTTGAAGAAACCACTGTTGTAGCGGTCTTCGACGCCGTCACTGACCTTGGCCACGTCCTTGAGGCGCAGCGCGGCGCCGTCGGCGTAGTGGATGATCAGTGACTCGTAATCCTTGGCTTTCTCCAACTGGTCATTGGCCTGGATCTGCCACAAACGCTGGCCGTCCTCGACCGAACCCTTCGGCCGGCGCACGTTGGCATCGGCGATGGTCTTGCGCACATCGTCGAGCGCCACCCCGTACTGGTTCAGCGCCTGTGGTTCGAGCTCGATGCGCACCGCCGGCAGCGAACTGCCGCCGATCTGCACTTCACCGACACCCTGCACTTGCGACAGGCTCTGCGAAAGAATCGTCGAGGCCAGATCGTAAAGCTGGCCTTTTTCCAGCACATCGGAGGTCAGCGACAGCACCATGATTGGCGCCTGCGACGGGTTGACCTTCTTGTAGGTCGGCATACTGCGCATGCCGCTCGGCAGCAGATTGCGCGAAGCGTTGATCGCTGCCTGCACCTCCCGCGCAGCACCGTTGATGTCGCGGTCGAGGTCAAATTGCAGAATGACCCGGGTCGAACCCTGACTGGAGCGGCTGCTCATGGTGTTGACGCCGGCAATCGCGCCGAACGAGCGCTCCAGCGGTGTGGCCACGGTGGACGCCATGACCTCCGGGCTCGCGCCGGGCAGACTGGCCTGCACGACGATCACCGGGAAATCCATTTGCGGCAGCGGCGAAACCGGCAGCAGGCCGAAGCTGACACCGCCGAGCAGCATGATCGCCAGGCTCAGCAGCATTGTGGCGACCGGGCGCTTGATGAAAGGACCGGAGAGGTTCATTGACCGCGATCCCCAACGTCACACCAATCCCCTGTAGGAGTGAGCCTGCTCGCGATAGCGGTGTGTCTGTTTACATTGATGTTGCAGGTGCCGGCCTCATCGCGAGCAGGCTCACTCCTACAAGGGTTATGTGTTCGGACAGTCATCCCGACACCTCTTCAGTGTCAGCATTGGTCTTGCCAAAGCGCCGACCGAGGCGGTCGAAATACAGGTAGATCACTGGCGTGGTGAACAGCGTCAGCACCTGGCTGACCAGCAAACCACCGACCATCACCAGACCCAGCGGCTGACGCAATTCAGCACCTGAGCCCGTGGCGAGCATCAACGGCACCGCACCAAACAGCGCCGCCAGCGTGGTCATCAGAATCGGCCGGAAGCGCAACAGCGCCGCCTGATAGATCGCCTGTTCCGGCGCCATGCCTTGCGTGCGCTCAGCATCGAGGGCGAAGTCGATCATCATGATCGCGTTTTTCTTGACGATACCGATCAGCAGGATGATGCCGATGATCGCGATCATGCCCAGATCATTGCCGCTGAGCAGCAACGCCAGCAAGGCACCGACCGCCGCCGACGGCAAGGTCGAGAGAATGGTGATCGGGTGGATGTAGCTCTCGTACAGCACGCCCAGCACGATGTACATGGTCACCACCGCCGCCAGAATCAGCAGCAAGGTGCTCGACAGCGAAGCCTGGAACGCTTCGGCCGCGCCCTGGAACTGGGTCTGCACGCCGACGGGCATGCCGATGTCTTTCTGTACCTGCTCGATGATGTCGACCGCATGCCCCAGCGCCACACCGGGCGCGAGGTTGAACGACATCATTACCGCCGGGAACTGGCCGATATGGGTGATCGCCAGTTGCGCCTGACGCTCCTCGATATGAGCCAGACTCGACAGGCGTACCTGCGCGTCATCGGTGGTCTTGACGTGAATCTGGTCCAGCGCCTGCGGGCCGATCTTCTCTCCGGCCTGGGCTTGCAGCACCACGCGGTACTGGCTGGCCTGGGTGTAAATGGTCGAGATCTGCCGCTGGCCGAAAGCGTCATAGAGCGCATCGGTGATATTCGCCACCGAGACGCCAAGGCGTGAGGCGGCATCGCGATCGATCACCAGATAGACCTGTAAACCCTTGTCCTGCAAATCACTGGCAACGTCGGTCAATTCCGGACGTTGTGCCAGCGCTTCGACCAGTCTCCCGCTCCACTGGCTGAGCAGTTCGGAATCCGGCGAGGACATGCTGAACTGATACTGGGTCCGGCTGACACGGTCTTCGATGGTCAGGTCCTGCACCGGCTGCATGAACAGGCGGATGCCGACCAGTTTGTCCAGTTGCGGTTGCAGGCGCGCAATCACTTCAGTGGCGCTTAGATCGCGATCGCCATGGGGCTTGAGGTTGATCAGCAAGCGGCCGCTGTTGAGCGTGGCGTTATCGCCGTCGACACCGATGTAGGACGACAGGCTCTGCACCGCCGGATCTTGCAGAATGATTTTCGCCAGTTGCTGCTGACGCTCGCCCATCGCGGCGAAGGAGATCGACTGCGGCGCTTCGGAGATGCCCTGAATCACCCCGGTGTCCTGCACCGGGAAGAAGCCTTTCGGCACGACCATGTAAAGAAATACGGTCAACCCCAGCGTAGCGATGGCCACCAGCAAGGTCAGCGGCTGGTGTTTGAGCACCCAGCGCAGCATCCGCCCGTACTCGGCAATCATCCAGTCAATCACCGCGCCACTGGCCCGATAGAAACGGCCCTGCTCGTGTTCTTCCGGTTCGCGCTTGAGCAGACGCGCGCACATCATCGGCGTCAGGGTCAGCGAGACCACCAGCGAAATCAGGATCGCCACGGCCAGGGTGATGGCGAACTCGCGGAACAAACGCCCGACCACGTCGGCCATGAACAACAGCGGAATCAATACTGCGATCAGCGACAGGGTCAGGGAAATCAGGGTGAAACCAATTTGCTTGGCACCTTTGAGCGCGGCCTGCATCGGGCTGTCGCCCTCTTCGATGAAGCGCGCGATGTTCTCGAGCATGACGATGGCGTCGTCGACCACGAAACCGGTGGCAATGGTCAGCGCCATCAAGGTCAGGTTGTTGACCGAGAAGCCGGCCAGATACATCACGCCGAAAGTGCCGATCAGCGACAGAGGCACCGCCACCGACGGAATGATCGTGGCACTGGCGCGCCGCAGGAACAGAAACGTCACCATCACCACCAGGGCGATGGCGATCAGCAATTCGTGTTGCACGTCAGTGACCGAGGCGCGGATGGTCTGCGTGCGATCCGTCAGCACCGTCACTTCGAGGCCGGCCGGCAGGTTGTCGGTGATGCTCGGCAGCAGCGCCTTGATGCGGTCGACCACTTCAATGACGTTGGCCCCCGGCTGACGCTGGATGTTCAGCAATACCGCCTGATTCTGGTTGGCCCACGCAGCGAGACGTTCGTTCTCGGCGCCATCGACAATTTCCGCCACGTCCTTGAGCCGCAACGGCGCGCCGTTCTTGTAGGCGAGGATCAGGTTGGCGTAATCCTTGGGCGAGGTCAGTTGGTCGTTGGCGTCGAGCATCGACACCCGCGTCGGGCCGTCAAAGTTGCCCTTCGGCTGGTTGACGTTGGAAGCACTGATCAAGGTGCGCACGTCCGCCAGGTTCAAGCTGTTGGCCGCCAACGCTTCCGGGTTGACCTTGATGCGCACGGCCTGACGCTGACCGCCGGCAATGCTGACCATGCCGACGCCGCTGATCTGGGCAATTTTCTGCGCCATGCGCGTATCGACCAGGTCATTGAGTTTGGGCAGTAACATGGTTTTCGAGGTGATCGCCAGGGTCAGCACCGGGGTGTCCGCCGGGTTGACCTTGTTGTACACCGGCGGCGCCGGCAAATCGGTGGGCAGCAGATTGGTCGCGGCGTTGATCGCGGCTTGCACCTGTTGTTCGGCGACGTCCATGTTGATGTCGAGGCTGAAGCGCAGGGTCAGCACCGACGCACCGCCGGAACTGGTCGAGGCCATTTGCGTGAGGCCCGGCATCTGCCCGAACTGGCGCTCGAGCGGCGCAGTTACGGCACTGGTCATCACATCCGGGCTGGCGCCGGGATACAAGGTCATGACGCGGATGGTCGGGTAATCGACTTGTGGCAGCGCAGAAACTGGCAGCAAGCGATAAGCGATCAGGCCGGCCAGAACAATGGCCAGCATGCTCAGGGTGGTGGCTACCGGTCGGAGGATGAACAGCCGCGAAATGTTCATGCGCCCTTCTTGGCCTTGTCGGTGACAGCAGCGTCAGTCGGGGTGGCGGCAGATTTGCCTTGCAGGTGTTCAGTTGGAGTGGTCGGCACTTGGTTGCTGTCGTTGACCACTTCCACTTCGCTGCCTTCCTTCAGACGGTCGGTGCCTTCCAGCACCACGCGGTCGCCGGCGGCCAGGCCCTCGGTGACCACAGTGTTTTCGCCATCACTGGCGCCGATCTTCAATTGGCGAATGGTGACTTTCTTGTCGCCATCCAGTGCATAGACGAAGGTGCCGTTGGTGCCGAACTGGATGGCCGCCGACGGTGCCAGCACCACGCCCTTCAGCGTGTCAGCGAGCAAGTGAACGTTGACGAACTGGTTGGGGAACAGCGCCTGATCACGGTTATCGTAGCGGGCCTTGAACTTCAGGGTGCCGGTGGCAACGTCGATCTGGTTGTCGAGGCTTTGCAGAACGCCGGTGGCTTGCAGTTTGCTGTCGCCGCGGTCCCACGCTTCGGCCGGCAGCTTGGCGCCGCTGCGATAACGCGCGAGCACGGTTTCCAGGCTGTTTTCCGGCAAGGTGAAAGCGACGCTGATCGGTTGCGTCTGGGTGATCACCGCGAGGGACGTGGTGTCATTGGCGGTGACGAGGTTGCCGACGTCGACCTGGCGCAGACCGACACGGCCGGCAATCGGCGCGCGGATCTTGGTGAATTCGAGATTGAGCTTGGCGTCGTTGACTGCGGCCTGGTTGGTCTTGACCGTGCCCAGATACTGACCGACCAGCGCTTCGGCGGTGTCCAGCGTCTGTTTGGCGATGCTGTCCTCTTTGTACAGACCGCGATAACGCTCGACGTCGACCTGGGCGTTTTTCAGTTGCGCCTGATTCTGCAGCAAGGTGCCTTCGGCCTGCAGCAAAGCGTTCTGGTATGGACGTGGATCGATCTCTGCCAGCAGGTCGCCAGCCTTGACCATCTGCCCTTCTTCGAAATTGATCTTGACCAGCTCGCCGCCCACACGGCTGCGCACATTGATGGTGTTGAGCGCGGTCACGGTGCCCAATGCCTTGTAGTACAGCGGGAAGTCGCCGGTGACCGCCGGCGCCACGCGCACCGGAATCGGCCCGGTGCCGCCACCGAAGCCCGGCCGCATCATCCCCGAACGCCCGGTGTGCCCGGCCGCCGCTTTGTCAGCGCCCTCTTTGTGGGCTGAACCGGTGGGCCAGAATTTCCAGCACAGGACGGCGATCACCAACAAGACCAGCAGGCTGATCAGCCAGCGACGGGAGTTACGAGGGGACGATTGCATGGAGTCATTAACCATTGGGCGCGTGGGCTTCTTTTACGGGAGGCTGAACGATAAGCACTGGTGGGGAAATAGCAAAGCAGCTTTACCGGCAATTTACCTTCAACTTACGTTTCAAGGTGTGAGGCAAAACACTGATACACAAATGAAAACGGCCTGGACAGGGCCAGGCCGTTAACAATTGTAAAAGCGCTTACTTGAGAACGGACAGCGCCGCTTCGTAGTTAGGCTCTTCAGCGATTTCCTTGACCAGTTCGCTGTGCAGGACGTTGTCGTTTTCGTCCAGCACCACAACGGCGCGAGCGGTCAGGCCTTTCAGCGGGCCGTCAGCGATGGCCACGCCGTAGTTCTCGATGAACTCGGTGCCGCGCAAGGTCGACAGGTTTTGTACGTTTTCCAGACCTTCGGCGCCGCAGAAACGTGCCTGGGCGAACGGCAGGTCAGCGGAGATGCACAGCACCACGGTATTGGCGATGTCGTTGGCCTGAGCGTTGAACTTGCGCACGGAAGTGGCGCAGGTCGGGGTGTCGACGCTTGGGAAGATGTTGAGGATTTTGCGCTTGCCGGCAAAGTCTTTCAGGGTGACGTCGGACAGATTGCCGGCAACCAGAGAAAAGGCTGGCGCCTTGGAACCGGCTTGTGGCAACTGGCCGTTGACTTGAACCGGATTGCCTTTAAGGGTGACTTGAGCCATGACTTGAGTCCTTCTGATGTTTTGATTGGAAAGCATGCAAGAGGCCGAAGTTAACCACGAAATGGTCCGACGACCTATGCCCTGTTTGGAAATTGTTGGGTGCCTGCGCGAAAAATTGTATACAAAACCAGCACAATTCCCTTGTAGGAGTGAGCCTGCTCGCGATAGCGGTCTGTCCGTCAACATCTGCGTGTATGACACACCGCCATCGCGAGCAGGCTCACTCCTACAATTAGATCTGCGGTGTGAAAAATTCTCCGCACTTTTACCAGAGACCCTGTCGATTCAAGTGTGGCCCGTTCGACTAAGCAATGAATCCCACCAAACTCACGGAGTAACCGCCATGCGCTTCATGATCCTTGTCAAAGCCAGCGCCGATTCGGAAGCCGGCATCATGCCCAGCGAAGAACTGATCACCGCGATGGGCAACTTCAACGAAGAACTGGTCAAGGCCGGCATCCTGATCGATTGCGATGGCCTGCACCCGAGCAGCAAAGGCGCTCGCGTGCATTTCTCCGGGGACAAACGCACGGTCATCGACGGGCCGTTCATCGAGACCAAAGAACTGGTAGCGGGTTACTGGATCTGGGAAGTGAAATCAAAAGAAGAAGCCATCGAATGGGTCAAGCGCTGCCCCAACCCAATGTCAGGCGATTCTGATATTGAAATCCGCCAGATATTTTCTGCAGAAGACTTCGGCGCTGAGTTCACTCCTGAAGCGCGGGAACAGGAAGAACGTGTCCGCGAACAGGCCAAGAAAAACGGCTGAACCGGAAATCCCATGTAGGAGCTGCCGAAGGCTGCGATCTTTTGATCTTGAAAAGCAAAGTCAAAAGATCACAGCCTCGTTTCACTCGACACCTACAGAATCGATCACTCGGGCATAGAGCGGATCTTGATCATTCAATAGAGATCAGCTCTTGAGCTCGACGTGATCCAATGCCTGATTCACCGCGAGTTCCCCCAGCATGACAACCTGTGCAATACCCAGTGCAGTCTTGCGCTGCGAGGTTTCCAGCGAGGCGGCGAAGTTCATCAGCATTTCACTGGCCGAGCCGAGGGTTTCGCTGGCGTTGGCGAGCAGGGATTCAGTGTTGTACCTGGGATTGGCGAGGTACATGGGTTCCGGCTCGTTGGCGCTGGACATGATATGGGCGCTGGGGTTGAGGTAGTAGTCGAGGGCGCGATCGGCGGCTTCGTGGAGTTTTTTACTGTCGACTGAGGCGTAGGGGGATGTGGTGTCGGCGTCTGATTCTGGGGGGTTCGGTGTTGGCTTTTTCATGGTGTAACTCCACTGGAAAATTGGAGCTGCCCCATTCGGTTTCCGGACGAAGAGGTGGCAGCTGTACGCAGGTTGGAAACCCGGGCAGCGGCGACCCGGACGACCCGAAGGTCCCCCGCGCACAGCCGCCATAACGGAGTGCACACATTCGAAGTGCGCAAGGATACGTTATGAAAGGCGTGTACGCGCCACTAATACCCGTCGGGGTTTCCAGTCCCGGTCGCTGATTTGGCAGCGACGAACACAGGCTAGAGACCCGACGTCCGACGGACAACCTGAAAACCTTGTGGGAACGTTCCGCAAATTCCAAACAACGTTTAAACATCCCGAATTGAAATACGCATATGTAGTAGCGGCCGAAGGCTAGAGCCGCGATCGGACGAACTTTTGATTTTGCATTTAAAAAACACGATCAAAAGATCGCAGCCTCGTGTCACTCGCCAGCTCCTGTCGCCAGTGCGTCGTCCGCTTGCAGAGTCAGTTGGCGGGTGATGCGCGGCGATGGCGGCAACCCGTATTTCCGCTGGTTCGTCGGCAAATAAACGACGGCTGAGGACTTTTCGACGCGAAACAGGTAGGGTGCGCAAAATCAAAGTGCCATCACTGGACCGCGTCGCAGGTTTTCATGGAGTTGTACACGCAATGAGTTGCTGGACCGTCCTTGGCCTCACGGCCGACGCCGATACGCGCAGTATCAAACGCCAATACGCTGCCCTGCTCAAACAGACCCGTCCGGACGAAGACACCGAGGGCTTCCAGCGCCTGCGTGACGCCTATGAGCAAGCCCTGAATTACAAGGAATGGGCGCAGGCCAGCGAGGACCACGGGGCTGATGAAGACGCCTGGGATTTGACCGGTCTGACCGTAGTCGAAGTCGACGCCTTGCAGCAGGCGACGCGCTCGCTGGCCGACACCAGCCTTGCACAATTGCAACAGCGCCATGCCCTCGCCGTTGAGCAGGGTTGCGCGCATATCCTCGAAGAGACCCTGCTGCAGCATTGCATCGAGCACCCGGATACATCGGCGCCGATGGTCGATTGGGCGGTGCAGACGTATCACTGGTTCAGTGCCTGGCAGCGGCTGGAACTGGACGAGGAATCCATCGAACATTTGCTCGATCACCAGCGGGAACGCATGACTCGACCGCTGCGTGATGCCCTCGAACGTGAGGACAGTGCGGCCTTTTTGCAGGCCTACGCACAGTGCGCGCAATACCTCTGGCTCGACGCTGAAGTGCACCGGCTGTGGTTCAACCTGTTCCTCAGTCGATTGCTGCTGGACAGCGAATACTGGTCCTCCACTATTTTCGAGCAGGTCTGCGCGGGCCAGGGCTGGCATTCCGGTCCGGCCAACCGTTGCCCGAAAGATGAATGGAAACGTCTGGTCGCGCGCCATGAAGCTCCGATTTTTATCGCGCAACAGCGTCAACTCGCCGAAGAGCCGCCCGCCACCGCCGAACACCGCGCCGCCCGCCTGTTGCTCGGCAGCGGCCCGTTCAACCAGCGTCGCGCATTGGCCAGACGCCTGCGTGAGAAAGATTGGGAGCATTGCCGACATTTGAGTTCGGCGCTGTATGCCAATCATCCGAAGGTCTGCGCAGAGATGCCCGGGGGCACCGCGTTTTTCTGGCGCGACTGGGAACTGAAACGCGGCGAATGGCCGACCTACGTTGGCGTGGTGCTGGCCTGTCTGATCGGTGCGTTTACTCATTTCATCCCGCTGGGGCTGCGCGTCACCGGGCTGATCAATATCGTCATGACCTCAACAATCGTGTTTGGCGTGATCGCTGCGGGTATCAACTGGCTGACGCACGAACTGGCGCACACCCATTGGCTGCTGGATGACCGCCTCAGCGCGCGGTTGTGGCCGGGTTTTGCCAAGGACGCTGCGCCGTTCGGCGTACTACGCGATCTGATTCCCTGCGCATTGATGGTGGCCGGACTCTGCTGGTTTTTCGGCCCCATCGCTGGCGTCGTTTATGCGGCCACGCTGGCCAGCGTGGGTTTGATTCGTCGCCGTCAGGTCAAGCCACACACGTCCTGGGAAAAGACCAACCTGCCGGTGAAAATCGGCCTGACGCTACTCGGCGTTGTCGCCCTGGTGCTGGTGCTAGGTGTGTTCAAAGTGGCCGCCAGCCAAGGCACGGTCAATCGCAATCAGGGTCTGCAACCCTGGGCGGAGCGTTTGTGTAGCCGGTTGCCGGCGAGTTCTTTCGATTGCGGCGCTCCGGCCACCCGCGAGCAGTGGTATCCCGCGGAGGCACGGCCATGACGTCGAGATTCATGTTTGTCAGCGGCGTCGTGGTCGTTCTGGTGGTGATGGGGCTGTCGAGCGCGACCCGACCGTTCCTGAAGCTCGACCTGTGGCTTGATCAGCGCGACTCAGTGGTGACCGCACAGGCCAACGCGTTGAGTCCGGTCATTGCCTGCGTCAACCGTGTCGATGTGCACTGGCGCAACGCCTACGACAAAAACCAACATCAGCGGCCAACCGCTGATGCGTTCGGAAAGTATATTTCCGAGCCTCAGGATTTCGATAACAGTGATGCCTTCACTGTGCGTGACATCCAGGAGGATACCTGCCTGCGGGATATCAACGAAAAGCTCGAGCTGCTGGCCTACCAGCCAGCGCTGTCGCAGAAAGTCCGTGACTACGCGCAAGCACTGAAGTGGGCATCGGTGATTTCGCCACCGACTCGACTCGATAAAAGTGCGAGCTTCTTTGTCGTCCCGTTCAACCAGACACCGCGAGTTCTGGCGCAAATTCAGACCGCCAGCAATGCCTATCTCAGCGCATCGACTGCCTTGAGAGAAGAACTGCTGCCACTGGACATCGCGCAGCGATCCGAACAGCTCAAACTTCTTGAGGCACGCGTAGGCAAGGAGATCCACTGGTCTCTACTGGCGTATATGATTCAGGCCCGAGAGACATTGGAGCGGCTGGAGGACGGGATGAAGCATCGCACCCTGACCCCTCAAGCCGTGGCCGAAACCACCGCTGATCTGCAACAGGCGTGGAATCGCGGTGGGCCATTCATCGGCCCGCGTGAGCCTGGTTTCCGTAACAAAGACGATGATGCGCGCGAGCTGTGGCGACACATCCGTGAGCCTGCGCAGCACTATCTCGAAGCACTGAACACCCTGCACAGGGATTGGCAGGACCGCGCCGAACCGCAACGTTTGAGCGACGACTATTACGCCGTCACCCGTGGCTACGACGCCTTGCTCAGCCACTACAACCGCCAGGCACGCGCCAATTTCTGAGGGTGTGCACAGGCCGGACGGTCCTCGCGGACAATCCGGCCTCGTGCGCTTACTTGGCTTTCTTGAGCTTCAGATACGACTGACGCAGGTCTGAGGCCCAGCCATCGATGACGGGTTTGACGTCGTTGGTGCTCATTGCCTGCGAATCATTTTCCAGTGGTTTGCCGGTGCCTTTGCGCACCACTTGCGCGACGACCTTGTTATTTGCGCCATCGAGGAACACCGCTTCGGTGGCCAACGTAGTTTCCTGATCGCGAATACCGCTGGCGGTGCTGACCGCAGCGGCGACCAGCGCAATCGGAATCACCTCGTAAGCATGCAGGCCTTCGGTGGAGCTGCTCACGGCGGTGATTGCCGCACGCACCACAATCACGCCCGGGCCAGGACCGGTGGCCAACGGCAAGTCTTTGCCGATCTCACGTTTGAGCGCCTGATCGTAGTAGGAAGTGATGCCATTGAGGGTTTGCTGGGAGATCTTCGCGGTGGGTTGCGGTTTCGGGTAGAGCTGAGTCGGCTCGATGTACACACTGGTGAATTTCCTGACGTCGACCTTTGGATCGATCCAGCGCATCACCTCGGCACCGGACGGGGATTTGGCCTCCTTGAGCTGGCTGTAGTCTTTGAGGAATCCTGAGTACTCTTTCGGGTCGACGGTTTTGCTGGAACAACCCACCATTGCGACGGTGGCAATGCACAGAGTGCCCATCATCACTGCTAGCTTCATGCTGTAACTCCTGTCAGAAGGCCGAAAAACTTTGCCCGGGGGAATTACAGGTATAGCTAAAACTTCAGTAATTGCGATTGCACAGCACAATATTCACGCAAGGCTGCGCGGCGGATCACAAGCGTCATTTGAAAGACGTCGAGCATCCGGCAATGCTGCATCGAGCTCTTGGCTATTGGTGAGCTTCAAGAATCCGCTGCATTGGAACAAGCTGAGCCAGAACGCCCGCAAGTGTTGTTGCAGGGGTGGAAGAAGATGAACATGGGGGATCCGGCGCTTAAGTGACCGGCTGGATATTGTCTTCCCTCACCCTAGCCCTCTCCCAGAGGGAGAGGGGACCGATTGGGGGATATTCAAGAGTTCCGCCGACTTGAGCGATTGCCTTTGAATCCATAATCGACTCGGTCTTTCACGTCAGTGTCGCTCGCCAGACACCTCGGTCAGTCCCCTCTCTCAGAGGTAGATAGAGGGGACCGATTGGGGGAGATTCGAGAGATGCACCGACGTGAACGATTGGCTTTGAATCCATAATCGACTCGGTCTTTCACGTCGGTGTCGCTCGCCAGACAACTCGGTCAGTCCCCTCTCCCTCCGGGAGAGGGTTAGGGTGAGGGGCTTTTCAGGGGTTCACCCCGTTACCAGGACGAAGTCTCACCACTGCGCAACGCCATCTCCCGCCGGCTGTTGATGTGCATCGCCTTGATCAACGATACCGTGCCCACCAGCAAAATCGCCGCGCCCAACAGGAAGTCGATGTTGTACAGCTGAAAATCCTGCACCGGCCCGATCAGCAGCACCCGCACGATCGCGGCGCCCAACAGCGTGGCAAGGAAGTCGATCCCCGGTTCATTGCGGTAAAACACCAGCAATAACGGCAGGCACAACACCAGCAGGAGCAACAACACCACAACCTTGAACGAGCCTTTGCGCTCAACGCTGAACGCACATTCGTGCGGCCCGTAAGCCTTGTAATCCTCGTCGCGGATCATCGAGGTTTTCTCGTTGATGTAGTCGACGCGGTTGTACTTCTGGATCGGCGTGAAGGTGTTGGACATCTCCATTAACGTGGTGATGTTCTTGAAGCGCAGGTCGATGCGCTCGCTGCCCTTGAGGTAATAGAGCACCGGTTTATAGCCGTAGCGATAGCTGTCGAAAGGGAATTCGGTAACCTGACCCTGGACACCAATCGGGCGCGGTTCAAGTTCGGCGTAGGCGCTTTTGTTGGTGGCCGACAGGTTGCGGCTCAGCGGCTGCACCTTGACCTGCTCAAGGAAGATCGGCGTGACGCCGAATGACCACTGCAACGGTTCCAGTCGCAAACGCAGTTCATTGCGAGCGAGGTCGTAGCGGTTGAAGGTGCGTTCGGAAACCACCAGGGAACCACTGAGCATGAACTCGCCGCGCAGGTTATTGGTGACGCGCAAGGTCAACTGGTCCTTGCCCAGCAGCGCTGCTTCCGTAGTCGGTGGTGTGCCACACCACGCGGTGCTTTCGCCGACGCCGCCGAGCTGGCCGTCGCGGTTTTCCTTGAATACATAAAAGTAACTGGCCCACAGCGTCACCATTAACAGCAACGCTGTGAGGCCGAGGATTTTTTTGCCCGGACTCACTGATCAGACTCCCTTCTTCGGTTCCATCGTCCAGCCGAAAACCCGCTGGCGACGGCGACTCTACCAAAAGGCCACCATCGACCCAAGGGAAAATGCCCGATTCAGGAGGTTTCTAGGGGTTTCCCCGGTGGTAAAAGCCAGATCAAAAGATCGCAGCCTGTGGCAGCTCCTACAGTTGAACTCATGTAGGAGCTGCCGCAGGCTGCGATCTTTTCAAGCGTCAGCGCCGCCGGAACAACGGACGTGGTTCGATGACTGAGCGCCCATACAGCACGCTCATCCCGGCCAATCCTTTCAGTGCATCCTCAGCCGATTTGTCCTCACGCACCGCGAAACTGTCGAACCCGCACTGGCGCATATGGCTGAGCTGATCACGCAGCACATCGCCAATCGCGCGCAACTCCCCTGCCCAGCCGAACCGACTGCGCAGCAGATACGCCTGACTGTAAGCACGCCCGTCGCGAAAACTCGGAAAATCCAGTGCGATCAGCGGTAAAGAGGCCAGCCACGGCACCAGACTTTCAACCTCATCGTCGGGGCCGAGCCACACCGCATGAGTCGACGGTGATTCCAGCCAATGCATCAGCGGCAATATCAGCAAACCCTCCGGCCTTAGCGTCGATGGTTCGCGCACCAACGTCCACGGATCGTCTGTCACTATCCGCGCTACGCCCTGCTCCAGCCGCAACAGATTGTTCATACCGCCGCCTCCAGCGTCTTCGGATAGACCCGTTCCTTGAACGGCTCCAGGCCAATCCGCGCGACGGTGTCGACAAACAGTTCCTCGTGCTCGCGATAGCGCACAAACGTGCCGATGATCCGCTCGATCACCTGTGGCACCTCGGCGGCGCTGAACGACGGGCCGATGACTTTGCCCAATGCGCTGTTTTTGCCCTGGGCGCCGCCGAGGGTGATCTGATACCACTCACTGCCATTTTTATCGACACCGAGGATGCCGATATTGCCGATGTGGTGGTGGCCGCAGGCGTTCATGCACCCAGAAATATTCAGGCTGATATCACCCAGATCATGCAGGTAATCGAGGTTGTCGAAGCGTGCCTGAATCGCCTGGGCAATCGGGATCGATTTAGCGTTGGCCAGTGCACAGAAATCGCCACCGGGGCAGGCAATGATGTCGGTCAGCAGGCCGACGTTGGCGCTGCCCAGATCGTGTTTACACGCCAGTTGCCACAGCGCATAGAGGTCGGTTTTCGCCACGTCAGGGAGGACGATGTTCTGCTCATGGGCAATACGAATTTCGCCAAACCCGAAACGCTGCGACCAGTCCGCCACCGCCAGCATCTGCACACCGGTGACATCCCCCGGCGGCGAAGCCATGCCCGGTTTGGTCGACAGCACCACGCTGGTGTAACCCGGCACCTTGTGCGGTTGCACATTGCGCGCGACCCAACGGGCAAACGCCGGGCTTTCGGCCAGGCGCGTGCCGAAGTCCAGATCGGTGTCAGCCAGGGTGTGATAAACCGGCGGCACGAAGGCGCTGGCGACCCGCTGATATTCGGCTTCGGTCAACTGCGCCGGGCCGTCCTTGAGGTGTTGCCATTCCTCTTCGACTTCCTTGGCGAACACCTCGATACCCAGTGCCTTGACCAGAATCTTGATCCGCGCCTTGTACTTGTTGTCGCGCCTGCCGTGGCGGTTGTACACGCGCAGAACCGCTTCGACATAGGACAGCAAATGCTGCCAGGGCAAGCCTTCGCGAATCTGCAAACCGAGGATCGGCGTGCGCCCCAGACCACCGCCGACGATCACTCGCAGAAGCATCTGCCCATCGCGGCCGGGGTAAAGGTAGAGGCCGATGTCGTGCATCATGATTGCCGCGCGATCCTGCTTCGCCGAACAAATGGCGATCTTGAATTTGCGCGGCAGAAACAGGAATTCCGGGTTGATCGTCGACCACTGCCGCAGGATCTCGGCCAATGGGCGCGGGTCGATCAGTTCGTCCGCCGCGACCCCGGCGAACGCCTCGGTGGTGATGTTGCGCACGCAGTTGCCGGAGGTCTGGATCGCATGCATGTTGACCTGCGCCAGACGCTCGAGGATATCCGGCACCTCGGCGAGTTCGATCCAGTTGAACTGCATGTTCTGTCGCGTAGTGAAGTGGCCGTAACCACGATCGTAATCACTGGCGATGCTCGCCAGTGTGCGCATCTGCTCGGCGCTCAGCGTGCCGTAGGGAATCGCCACGCGCAGCATGTAGGCGTGCTTCTGCATGTACAGGCCGTTTTGCAGGCGCAGCGGCAAAAACTCCTCTTCGCTCAACTCCCCGGCCATGAAGCGCTCGACCTGATCGCGGAATTGCGCAACACGCTCGAACACCAGCGCCCGGTCGTAATCATCGTATCGATACATGCCTGCCACCTCATCAGTTATTCCTGTGGGAGCGAGCCTGCTCGCGAATGCGGTGTGTCAGCCAACAATGCAGTTGCCTGACACACCGCATTCGCGAGCAGGCTCGCTCCCACAGTTTTCTTCAGAGCACTATGACGAAGCGGCGCAGCACGTTACAGATTCACCTGAACTCATAAAAACCATATCAGGGCGCGGCAGAACGCCGCAGTCAGCCCTTCAATCTGATCCGTACAAATCAAAGATTCCTGAGCCTGTTTTGTTTCTGGTGGGGTTTCTACAGTGCAGCTCATGCCAGACCGGGTGGCCTGGCAAGACTTTGCAACCGTGGATGAACTGACCATGAGCACAGCAACAATCGGACAGGCTTACAACTACAAGGTCGTCCGCCAATTCGTTATCGCGACGGTTTTCTGGGGTGTGGTGGGCATGGCGATGGGGGTTTTTATCGCCTCGCAACTGGTGTGGCCAGAGATGAACCTGGACCTGCCGTGGACCACCTTCGGCCGCTTGCGCCCGCTGCACACCAGCCTGGTGATTTTTGGTTTCGCCGGCAGCGCGCAATTTGCCGCCAGTTACTACGCCGTGCAGCGCACCTGCCAGGTGCGGCTGTATTCAGACAAACTCGCCGCGTTCACCTTCTGGGGTTGGCAATCGGTGATCGTGATCATGCTGGTCACCCTGCCGCTGGGCTACACCACCACCAAGGAATACGCCGAAATCGAATTCTCCGGCGCGGTGTGGATGGCCGTGGTCTGGGTCGCTTACGCCATCGTGTTTTTCACCACTGTGGTGCAGCGCAAGACCAAACATATCTACGTCGGCAACTGGTTTTTTGGTGCGTTCATCCTGGTGATCGCCATGTTGCACGTGGTCAATCACCTGTCGATTCCGGTGGACTGGTTCAAGTCGTATCCGGTGTATTCCGGCGCCACCGATGCGATGGTGCAGTGGTGGTACGGGCACAACGCAGTGGGTTTCTTCCTGACCACCGGGTTCCTCGGCATGATGTATTACTTCGTGCCGAAACAGGTCAATCGGCCGGTATATTCGTATCGCTTGTCGATTGTGCATTTCTGGGCGCTGATTACCTTGTACATCTGGGCCGGCCCGCACCATTTGCACTACACCGCGCTGCCGGACTGGGCGCAGTCACTGGGCATGGCCATGTCGCTGATCCTGCTGGCGCCGAGCTGGGGCGGGATGATCAACGGCATGATGACCTTGTCCGGTGCCTGGCATAAGTTGCGCACCGACCCGATCCTGCGATTCCTCGTGCTGTCGCTGGCGTTCTACGGCATGTCGACCTTCGAAGGGCCGATGATGGCGATCAAAACCGTCAACGCCCTCTCCCACTACACCGACTGGACCATCGGCCACGTCCACGCCGGCGCGTTGGGCTGGGTGGCGATGATCACCTTCGGCGCGACCTATCACATGGTGCCGAAAGTGTTTGGCCGCGAGCAGATGTACAGCACGCCGCTGATCAATCTGCACTTTTGGCTGGCGACCATCGGCACGGTGCTCTACATCGCTTCGATGTGGGTCAACGGCATCACCCAGGGCCTGATGTGGCGGGCGATCAACGAGGACGGCACGCTGACCTATTCGTTCGTCGAAGCGCTACAGGCCAGTCATCCGGGGTTTATCGTGCGCTTTGCCGGCGGGGTGTTCTTCCTCACCGGGATGTTGTTGATGGCTTACAACGTGTGGCGCACGGTGCGGGTGGCCGACATTTCACTGGCGCGCAGTGAAGCGCAGATCGCCTGAGGCAGGGAGTCGCGCGTGATGGAGATTTTCTTTGATGTGTTGGGCGTGATGTTTCTTTGGCTGGCGGTGGAGTACTGCTTGCGGCGGGAGACGGCGGACAGTCTGGATGAAGCGAGCATGGTGCCGTTTGCCGATGACCCCGAGGTGGCGCGGCGGGTTGAACTGGCTACCGGGAAAACCGTGAAAGCGGTGGCGCCGGAAGACGCCAAACCAGGCTGGATCAATCTTGAAATGTGAGAGGAATCAGTAGCGGAGGGGCCTCCCCTTCGCTGCCTGCACATTTTGCTCTGACAGTCCGCCTCCGACAAACGGTAGATTTTTCGTATTTTCCCTGTCAGATCTGACAGTAGGCAGGTGGCAGGTTTGTCTTTATGTTGCTAACGAGACGGCACTCATAGCGCATCGTTTTCCAACGTGCTGCCAAACACTGCCACATGACCATCGGTATTGACCAGTCAGAACCAGGGAGCACCAAGATGAGAAACGCCCTCCTTTCATTGCTCCTTGTAACACTATTAGGCTGCTCACCCATCGCCACCCAGTCACCGGTCGAGCAAGGTGTCAGCAATAGTCCAAACGTAGCAATGACAGGTCCGCAAGTGGTCGAGCTATTGAACCAGCTCTACAACTCCAAATTCGTGAACTGCCATGAGTCAGCCAATCAACCGGCTTTTCTCTGTTCCGGGATCATTCTTCGAGTCACGGACAAGCAGCCTGGCGAAACGCATCACGTATGGAACCCAAGCCCAACCTCAATCAAGAACGGCGGAGTATCGTTTTCCTTCCTCAGGGCAGACTCGAAATTCGGCCGTCTGGCCTGGGGCAAAGGCAATGGATTAATGTTGTACCCCATCTTCGGTGCGCCGCAAGACAAGGTCGATCTGGACGTTTTGTGCTCCTTTCCCATCGATGGCTGGACCTGGAACCGCACCACCCCCTGTGGTCCACACGCCTCTTTTCCCGCGACAAGCCAGCGTTGCCGAAGTGCGGGTGTGACCACCGCCGAGCAATGGAAAAGCGTTTGGGATAACTCGCCCAACAGTCATCACATTCGACAATGTGGCTTCGACGTTTCCGAGGCAACCGGAAGGCCGGCTGCAGCGGCTTTTTACCAATCGGTACGAGCCCGCACAATGTTGAGCCAAGTGTCTGCACATTTCTCCGAACAGAATGAAATCGTGATCAAGACCTGGCCACAGAACCTGCAAAACACCTTGCCTCTGATGGCCTTCTTTTATATCGCCGGGGGGGACAATGCCGGGTTATCTCAAGCCCGAGACAATCAGAAGGATTTCTATGATTCCACGACTTCCAGAATCTGGGTGCCGGTGATCCGTCTGTATCCCCCATCCACATCAGCCCACGATGCAACATTCCAGTACGTTGACACGGATCAGTTGATCAAACCCTGATTCAGCCCGTGCTGCTCACCGTGCCTGCACTGCAAACGCAGCCAGTAGCGTCACCGCCAGATTGGCCTCGTCACGTGTGCAGGACTGGACCAAGCGAGGCCGATGGTGCTAGCCGCGTTCACGCGGTATCAGACTCTGCAATTGCAGCGCCAGAAAATTTGCATCAAATACAAACGTGTCGGGATCCTTCAACCCATTGGTCTTGCGCCACTGCCACTCACCGTCTGCCAATCCCACCAGGGAAATACTGCCGTAACGTGCCGCCGTAAGGCCCATCACCGCCAGGGAAATCTGCCCCGCGCTGCCCATCACATCCGGCACGAACTCTACCGGTTTGCCGGCAATCACGATGCTCAGCTTTTCCGTCTTGAAGGTCGAGGTTTCCACCGGCGTGCCCGGCCCGAACGCGACATACGTCTCACGGCTGACTTCCAGCAGATTGGGCATTTGTACCGGCGCAAGCCATTGCTCAATGTTGCCGAACAACTCGATGATCCGGGCGGCCCACGCCGCCGACTGGGTCTCGAACAGTTGGGCCTTGTGCGCTTCGCTCTCGGCATAGCGGCGAAGCATATCGCCCAGTTGTTGTACGTCGTCCATTGTTGCACTCCTCGGCTCAAAGCCTGCGAACTCCGATAGTGGCAGATCAACGTGCTGGCGTACGGTTAACCACCGATTCAAGCTCCGCATACGCTTAATCCAGACGAACGGTAGGATTTGCCCCCTCCACCTGTCAGATCTGACAGTAGGCAGCCAGCGACAGAGGGTTTTAGATAAATCCTCGAGTTGCTTGAGTTCCGGAGAAGCCGCATGACAGTCGATAACGGTAAAACACAACCCCAAGACATCGCCCCTGTGATAATTCCAGGCTGGGTTACAGCCATACAACATCCGGAAAAGCCACATGGCGGAGTTCCCCTGTCGTTGCACAACAGTGGCTTTCTCCAACTGCTAATCGATCCATGGCTCAACCATAGCGCCTATGACGACGCAGGCATATTGCTCGGAACCTCGGATGTCGCGGTGATCAACAAGGTTACCCAGCCGGGCGAGGAGAATCAGCGGTTCAACATGTATCTACCTGCCGCACTATTGAAAAACGACATCAACCTGATACGCCTGCAAGTGACCCGAGTCGGTCAGGATCCCGAAACTTCGGAGGCGCTGAAAGTGCTCTATTACACCCCGCGCCCCGGTGACCAGATTTCGGGGGGTGGAGACAATCCCAATCTGATCATGAGCCTTCCGGCCGATGTCATCACCGACGGCATCGATGCCGGCCGCGCAGAAAAGGGCGTGGATGTGACTCTGCGTTACATCCATATGCGCGAGCGGGACATCATTACGCTTTATTGCGATAGCCTGGAAAAAGAGCATGTCGTCAGCGCGGCGCAAGCAGCGGCAGGCAGCGTGGTATTGAAACTGGTCGCCATCGACTTCTGGCAGGACAACCCCAAATTCGCCATGCGTTTCAGAGTCACCGATCAACTCGGCAACTCTTCCGGCCCCCAAGCCATCTGGTCAAAAACCACGTTGATTGATGTGCACTTACGCCGACAACCGGAGCTCGATCTGATCAGGCCCAAGGTACTGGAAGCGAAAGAGTCCGGCGGCACGCTACTGAACTTCATCAAGGATTTTTATGAAGCCAAGTTCGCCACGGTAGAAGTCAACTACACAGGCTCCGACACAGGGCAAACGGTAAGAGTCCAATGGCTCGGACGCAACTTCACCTACACCACTGAGGTGCAGACTGTAAAAACACCTGGGGAAACGTTGCATTTCCAGATTCCGCGCCTGGAGGTCATCGACACTATGGGGGGCGGTGGGCGGGCAGAAGTAACCTACACGGTCAGATTGCCCGGCACTACCGATGACAAGCCCTCTCGCGATCTGAATCTGGCATTCACCGAGCAGAAGCACCTTCTAGGGCAACCCACGATCAATACGGACAGAACCAATTTAAGGGTTTACTACCCGACACTTGAAGCTCCCTACAGAGTGCGTATGGCGTTGCATGGTGTGACCACCCGCTATAGCGACGAGGTGGACATCGTCAACGAGTCTTACACCAACTTCCCGATTCCAGCGGCGTGGATCACAGAGAACCGCGGCAAAGACGTGATGTTCAACTACACGCTCAAACGTACCGGGACCAGTGAGCCACTGATCTTTTCATGGTGCCTCAGGGTGAGGCTCTAGCGAGTTACGAGGCAGGGCAACCGCAATCAAACCGACATTTCTCATTACCCTGAACGGTGAAGAGCAAATCATCATGCGCCAAATAATCGGTTTCATATTAATCGCTGTGTTGTTCGGTTGTTCCCAAGACACCCGGCAACTGCCGGCGCCCACCATTACCAATATAGTCCAGAGCATTGATGGGCCTGCCATTGCCGCACGCCTTTCAACCCTGTACGACCGCAAGTACGCGAACTGCAACAACTCAAACTCTCAACCTGCGTTTCTCTGTTCAGGCGTCATAATCAGAGTCACCGTCAAGGATCCTGACAACAAATATAAAGTCTGGGAACCGAGCCCGACTTCGGTAAAACAGGGCATGGTGACATTTTCCTATCTGCGAGCAGACTCCAACATCGCACGCTTCGCTTATGGTTATAACAACGGCTACATACTCTTTCCGATATTCGAAGCGCCCACAGACAAGCTTGATCAACAAATACTGTGCTCTTACCCGTACGACGCTTGGAGTCACACCCGTGGCTATACCCCTTGTGCAGCGCACGCGAGCTATCCAGCGCAAAGCCAGCTATGCCAAAACGCGGGCGTGACCACCGCAGAACAATGGTACGAAGTCTGGAAAGTGCCCGGCGGCAGCCCCAATCAACGGCAATGCGGCTTTGACGTCAGGGATGAACGCAATGCATTGGCCGGCCCGGCGTTCTATCAATCCATACGCGCCAGAGGGCTGCCCAATCCGCGCAACGAGAATCACAACGAAATCCAGATCAAGACCTGGTGCGACCCCACCAGCGCCAACCCTGCCACTTCATGTAAACAGTCCTTCCCTGCCAACAGGTTTCCGATCATGGCGTTCTTCTACTTAAACGGCAGCGCGGGCCTGGCGGACGCCCAGTACAACCAGCGTGATTTCTATAACTCGACCAATCCGAAAGTCATCGTACCGATCATTCGTCTGACGCTTGCCAGTAGTGGCACGATTTTTACTTACATACAGGCCGATCAGGTGATCCTCCAGTAAGCCCATTCCAACTTTAGTTGAAGGAAAAGGAAATCATCATGTACAAAATAGTCGCATTCTTGCTGATCGGTTTGTTGACGGCATGCTCACAGCCTGCATCGCAATCGCCTGATGTAATCGACGCGAGCGCAGTGCAAAGCCAGAGAATGGATGGCCCGGCTACCGCCACTTATCTCACGACGCTCTACGCCCGCAAGTTCCCCAATTGCAACAAAGTGGATTCGCAACCTGCCTTTCTATGTTCAGGGGTGATGATCAGGGTTACGGAAAAAGACCCGAACAATACTTATAAAGTCTGGGATCCGAGTCCCACCTCGGTAAAAAATGGCGGAGTCAACTTCTCCTATCTGCGTGCTGATAGCAACTTCAGCAAAATGGCCTGGGGCAACGCCAATGGCTACATGCTGTATCCGATATTGGAAAGGCTTGCCGGCACTGACCAGTTAGCAGTGCTATGTGCGTATCCCATGGACTCTTATGGATGGTATCGCAGTGCAACCGCCGTTTGCGTTGCTCACCCTTCTTACCCGAAGAGTGGCCACTGCCAGGATGCAAACATAACCACCGGCGAGCAATTCAAAGCGGCTTGGGATGGCGCTCCTGGCGATCAAAACCGGCGTCAATGCGACTTTGATGTCAGAGACGAACGCAACATGCTCGCCGGCCCGGCGTTTTATCAATCGCTGCGCGCCAAGAGCTTGTTAGGGCAAACAGGCTTCGCCCAATGGAACGACATACTTATCAAAACCTGGCCTGCCGGCAAGCAAAACACCTTCCCCATCCTGGCGTTCTTCTACCTCGGTTCGAGCACCGATCCCAAGCAGCTCGCCGATGCGAAATACAACCAACGGGATTTTTATAACTCGACCAGTGCGAAGGTGATCGTTCCCATCATTCGCGTGGAGTTGGCCGCCAGCGCGACCGGTACAGCGACGTTCACCTACTCCGCAGCAGACCAGGAAATCAGATAATGAGCACTGTTCGCACAATCTCTACAACGTTCGCAATGGCTGCCATCGGCCTGACGGCACTGTTGAGCTGGCCGGCTCATGCGCAGCCAAAATCGGACGACCCGGATAGCTTCATTCTGACGGTCGAGCGCTGCGTAAAATACATTCAGAGCGCGCATTGGGTGTATCGGGAATATGAATGGACTTTTTCCATCACACCCACACCTTGTGCCAGGAAAACCCTCCCGGAAGCCACGCCTTTTATTTGGGATGAGTTGACACGTGATTATTCCAACAGCCGCTATTGGCAAAATACCCACGGCATGCGCCACCAACTGATTTGCCACTTGGCGATCGCGCGCGATAAACCCGAATGGAATCTCGAGCCGTGGCGTCCGGATGTCGGATATGCCAAGACACTCGCCGCCGGTTGCAATCACGTCATCCCGTTACCTGAGCCTGCACCATGACACTTGCGTAAAACTTCATCGTTACAGTTATTTTGCTGCTGGCATCCATCCTTTAACCCAAGGAAACTCGGTGCAGGCCTGTCTTCACTCGCGTCAGGCCATTGCCCGAGGAACTTCAATGCGCACCATCGGCCTGATCGGCGGCATGAGCTGGGAATCCAGCGCCGAATACTATCGACTGATCAATCAGCAAGTCCGCGATCGTCTCGGCCCGTTGCGCTCGGCGCAAATGCTGATGTACAGCGTCGACTTCGGCCCTGTCGAACAGGCCCAGCACGCCGGGCGCTGGGACGATGCGGCGGCGATTCTGGTCGATGCTGCGCGCAGGCTTGAAGCGGGCGGCGCGGAATGCGTGGTGCTGTGTACCAACACCATGCACAAGGTCGCCGAACAGATTCAGGCGGCGATCAGCATTCCGTTTCTGCACATTGCCGAACCGGCCGCACAGGCGGCTCTGAACATAGATGCACGCACGGTCGGATTGCTCGGCACCGCATTCACCATGGAACAGGATTTCCTCAAGCGACGCCTGGTCGCCAAGGGTTTGACCGTGTTAGTGCCGGACGAGGCCGAGCGTAATGAAGTCCATCGGATCATCTACGACGAACTCTGCGTCGGCGTGATCAGCGATCAGTCGCGACAAATCTATCAGCGGGTCATTGAATCCCTGACCGCACGCGGCGCGCAGGCGATCATCCTCGGCTGCACGGAAATTGGCATGTTGGTCAAACCCGAACACAGCGCCCTGCCCCTGCTCGACACCACCGAGCTGCATGCGCAGTCGGCGGTGGCGTTCGCCCTGGGCGAGTGAGTCAGGCTTTCGGACGATTGCGCAGGCGGGCCATGCTCAGGGTGTCGACCCATTGCCCGTCGCGCACCGCGTAATCGCGAAACAGGCCTTCGTCCTCGAAACCGAACTTGCGGTAGAGGCCGATGGCCGCTTCGTTATCGGCATACACGGTGAGTTCGACGCGGTGCAGATTCATCCAGTTGTCGGCAACCTCCAGCGCCGCCGCCAACAGCGTCGAGCCCACGCCTTTGCCCTGCCACGCCACCGCAACGCCCATACCGAAACTGCCGGCATGCGCCCGGCGCATCCGTGAATGAGCCTCCAGCCCCAGATTGCCGATCACCACACCCTGATGCAGCGCAACCAGCTTCACCGCCCGTTCGTTGTCCGCCAGCAGGCGCTGGCGCCAGACCTCAACGGACTGAAACGGCATCTGCAGCACCTGACGCGCCACAGCTGGATCGTTGTACAGCGCAGTGATGCCCTCAATGTGCGATTCGTTGAAACGCTCGAGGTGGATGGCGGGGTTGTGGTCTGGCATGGCGGATCCTTCCTGGATCGATGTGTGGCTGACCACTCTAAACCGATAAACCGCTGTCTGGCGAATATCAAAATGTGGCATCCAGCCTGATGGCGACAGCGGTTTGTCAGCGACATGTTCAATGACTGACACCGCACCTTCACGAGCAGGCTCGCCGGCGTAAAAGCCCTGAAGCGAGTCCGGCTATACAACCGTTCGTCAGAAACCCGCCCGCACCTGTCAGATCTGACAGTAGGCAAACGTCCTGCTCAGGTGTTTGATCAAACCATCCCGGCAGTCCCGCGTATCAGGCCGCCCGACAAAGGAAGGTGCTTTCATGACAAACGATAAAGTGAACAACGCAGTGCTAGCGCTCTATCCCGGTCAAATCGACGGTGCGACCACAAATGTAATCAGCGACCCGACGCCGCCGCCAGATGTGCCCGTGCAAGGTGTGCCGTTGAACCTGTTCCTCCCCGTGCTCAATCTCAACGGAGTGCTGGCGGGCGCAGTGAAACTGCGCATCGATCCACCGCCGGTCGACAGCAGCGACGACATCAATGCCATCTCCTTCTGGCTCAACGGAAAAGAAATCCAGAGCACAACGGTCACCCCCGAAAATCGCGACAAACAGTTTTTATTTGATGTATTCCAGACCGACTTGCTGGACAACGTCGTCAACAAGATCCTCTATAAAACGCACCGCCCCAGCGGCAACACCGGGACTTCCACAGAGCTATGGGTGCTGTACAGCGACACCCTGCCCGGTGGCAACGATGTGCCGGAAGACGATGGCGATGAACACCCTGACCTTGAACTCAACTTTCCACCCGAACTTGGCGATCCACCACGAATTGGCAAGGATGAAGTCGAGAAAGGCGTCACCCTTACTGTCGACTATCCATACACGAAGGCCTACGACCGGATCACCCTGGAGATCCGCCGCGAGCGGTTCTCTTTCACCGTCAAACCGGCGGATGTTGGCAAACCTGTTCCTCTGTTCATTGATTCAGACAAGTTTCAACTGGTCGGCAGTCTGGATGCCTGCCCGTTCTCCTACACCGTGGTCGATCAACTACTCAATGCTACTCACAAGCGACGCTGGTCGAAGATCAGTCGAGCGGACATCAACCTTACCCAGTTGATTCTGGACAAGGCGATCCTGCGTGAAGTCATTGATGACGACATGGATGTGCCCGAGATCGTAGATCTGGACAAGATCCTCGGGGATTCACTATTGGTAGTGGTGCCCCCCAAAGCAGGTATCCATAAAAAGGGCGATGAAGTTGTGGCGATGTATCGGGCCACCCAGCCCGATGCGCAATGGCAGCTGAATGGAATATTCGAAGAAAACTTCGGCGTGTTGCTGCCCTGCGTTATGAAACTGGAAAAAAGCAAAGTGGTTTCGGGCAGCAAGATTCAAGTAACGTACCAGCTCAAACGAGGCCTTGAAATCATTGGCGACTCGAGAGTGGCCAAAGCTGACGTGATTGGCGGCACCGTCGGCGATGACAAACCGGTGATTTCACTGATCACTGGCTCACCGAGTGGAGAGAACATTGCTGATGGCGGTAATACGGTAGAAACCGCTGTCACGCTGACCGGTGTCGCGAAAAAAGGGGAAAAAGTCGAGGTAATCAGCGGGCAGGTGTCCCACGGCAAACCCGATGTCGATGGCGTCACCGGTCTCTGGACGCTGCTCATTCCGGCGCTGGACGAGACAACATACGTTTTCGTGGCGAAGGAGTTGTATGGAGCGGGACAGAGTTCCGATGCCTATACGATTAATGTAGTGAGCATGCAGCCGCCGGTGTTGTTGGCACCGGCCGTCAATCCGATCGATGTGCTGGCTTACGAGCAAGGTGTCACCTTGCGCGTCGCGTTTGCGCAAGCATTGCCGGGGCAACAAGCGCAACTCAAAGATCGTGATCCGCTGCCTGGGAGTGAGCCGTTTCCAGTGGTGACGCTTGATCCGAATAGCCAGGCTGACTTTCCGCTTGATTCAGCGTTTCTGGTGGCGCGCAGGGGAACCAGTAGAAGGTTTTATTGGACGTTGATCAGTGGCGGCAAGCCGGTGGGGGATTCGCCGGATTTGACGTTGGTTATTAATTCCATTGCCGAGAATGATCCACGGTTGCCGACGCCCAATATTGCCGGGGAAACGGGCGAGATGCTGGAAACGCTAAAACTCGCACCCGACGCCCGTATTCTCTCGGCGAGAGTGCCTTTGCAGACTGCAGGTCTGCTTCTGTGGGTAGACCTTGAAGGTGTGGATCAGAATGGGAACCTGATCACTCTGAATGTCCGTAATGGAGAACCTAACGAATCGGCTGACGGTTACTCGCTGGAAGCACCGATTGAATGGTTGAAAGCACTCAAAGATGGAACCGCGCTAAAAATCAACGGTGTTATCAGTCTCGATGGTAATAGCGATAAAACCAAAGCGGTGCCACTCCCCGTTCGTTCTTACACGATAAAAACAGCAGGAGAGGAGAACTTTGATGAAGCCCCCTGACCCCCAACATTCATAGCCTTGAACTATCTTCCATGTTAATAACGTCTGCGATCCCAGGCAGGGGCGGCTTCTCTGTTGCCTACATTGGCCATGGCATCCCGGGACAAATAGAGGGGCATGCCTTATTGGTACTTGGTATAAGCAACGCAGTTGATGTAATCACGTTTGAATTGAAAAGCACTTGCTCGGAAATTTCATTTTGGTGTTACTCGGTTTTATTCAGTGGAGGCTATTACAGCACTTTCGACAACAACGGAAAACTCTTGCAGCGCCTAAACTTACCGGTTACAGGCAAAACCGGCACAGAAAAATGCTCATCCGTTGCCACCAACATTAAAAGGTTAGAGATTACCACCCCTAACAATAATGGCTTTTTTCTCGATAACATCTCCTGGCGCTGACAAAAGCGCTCGCGATTCGCTCGTTCAGTTCGGGCGAATCGCGTTCTTCACGGAAGAATGGAGAGTCAACCCTGAAACCATTCCTGGCGTTCGTTGAAGGTGTGGTGGATGAGGTCGACCAGGGTTTGCACCTCGGCCAGGGCTTGCGACTCGGCGTTTACCGCCAGCCATGCCTGCAATTGCATAGGTTCTTCAAATAATCCCGGCAGCGCAATCAGGCCTCGATCAAACCGGCTCATATACGCCGGCAACAACCCAATGCAAGCGCTGCAACGAATCATCTCCAGCATCAACTCATAAGACTGCATCTGCACCACCCCGGCCAACCGCTGTTCAACCAACTCATTCCACGGACGAAAGCTGTCGACCTGCCGGTCATGCTGCCATTGCACCAGCATGAAGTCGGCGAGGTCATCAGGCGTGTCCGGGCGGGCGGTGACGCGGGAGTAGCGTTTGGCGATGTGTGGCAGGTAGTCGAGGCGTGCCAGCGGTTGCGGTTCGCTGGTGGCGAAGGTCGGGCCGGGGTGCGGGGGTTTCGCCGTGGGCGAGCCAGAGGACGATGTCGGCGCTGACCGCACGCAGCGACAGTTCGCTGTCCAGCGCGATGATTTCCAGGCGCACGCTGGCGTTGCGCCGCAGCAGTGCGATGAGATCGCGGCCGAGGATGTCGTGGAGGATCGATTCGGCGACGGCGAGGCGGATCAATGGTTGCTCGATCACCGGCAGTTTGCGTTCGTTGGCCAGCGCTATGAGTTTGGCCTGTAGCTGTTGGCCTTCGTGGGTGAGGCTCAAGGCGCTGCCCTGAAAGCTGAACAGGGTGTGTTGCAGTTCTTGTTCGAGCTGGGCCAGTTGTTTGCGCAACAAGGTCGCGCGCACGTTGAGGCTGCGCGCGGCTTGCATGAAGCAACCGCAGCGGGCGCTGACCAGGAAGTATTGCGCGACTTCGCTGTCGATGGTGGCGGCGTGTGCGAGCCAAGGTTCGCTGTGGTCGTGCGGCCAGTGGTAATCGTTGGTGCCCGGTCGTCCTGCGGGTTCGGTGAATGACATCGATGACTCCCTGTCGATCTTTGTATTTGTCTTAACGCAGCTCCCTGTAGGAGTGAGCCTGCTCGCGATAGCGGTGTGTCAGTCGACATTTCTTAACCTGACACACCGCTATCGCGAGCAGGCTCACTCCTACAGGGGGTTTGTGGTGAAGGTGAAATCAGTGTTTTTCCTCCAGGACTTTGTTGAGTTCAGCGCCGTCGATGCTCAGCGTCGCGGTGTTGAGCATGCCGTCCAGGTAGGCTTGGGCGATCTGTTCCTGACGCTGAGCACGCAAGGCCTGGGTCAGTTGATCGCGCAGTTCATCAAGAGTTGCGGCGCGCGCCGGTTGTTGTTCGGTGAGTTTGATCACGTGGAACCCAGCGGCGCTTTGGACGGGATCAGAGACTGCGCCAACCTTGAGCCGCGCCACGGCGCCACGCACCTCCGGTACCAGTTGCTGCAACGGTTGCAGGCCACTATCACCGCCGCGTTCAGCGGTGACGCGATCCTGCGAATACTGCGTCGCCAGTGCAGCAAATTCCGCCGGTGTCGCCTGCGCTTTCTTGCTCAGCTCAGTGGCCTGCTTGCGCACAGCCTCAAGACCTTGCGGATCATTCACCCCAAGGAAAATCTGGCTGACCCGATACAACGCCGGCGTCTGCCAATTCGCTTTGCCCGCGTCATAAGCCTGCTGCAATTCAGCCGCACTCGGATAATCCGCCGGTACCTGGCTAACCGAACGCAAGTAATCACGGAACACGATCTGCTCAGTCGCTGCCCGAGTCTGCCGCGCAACCTCGGGACGCTGCGCCCAGCCCTGCGCATCGGCCTGCTCGAGCACCGCTTTCTCGGCCAGACGTGTGCGAATCCAGCGCTCCAGCGCCTCACGATTGCCGCGCAATTGTTCGCGGGTTTCCGGCGGAACTGTAGCCAGCAACGCCTGAAGTTCCGCAGGGGTTACCTGCTGATTACCCAACCGCGCCACCGCCGGCCCCGTTGCAACCGCCGCTACGGACGACGATTGCTGGGCGGCGACCGGGTCACTGCCCGGCCGCACCACCAGCGCCACGGCCACCACCAGCAGCGCCACTGCCGCAGCGCTGATCACCATGGCTGGCTTCTTCACAGCGCGACTTCCTCTTGCTCGGCGACAGCCGCTTTAGAAGTGGATGCTTGCGCTGCCTGAGTGAAATCACGCAGATAAACGATAAATTCCTGCAACAGGCGATCCCACAATTCCAGGTTGCCGCGCAGGTGATCGTTGCTCACGCCCGCCGCCACCACTACATCCATTTCCATCACCAGAAACTCGCCCTGCAACGACAACCGCGCAAAACGACGGCTCGCGTTCCACTGCTCGGCCACACCCTGTGGCAACTCACCCTGCACCCGCAGCGCACAGCTGAAAGTGAAATCGACGTAGCTGCCCTGCTCCACCGCCGGATTACCAAAACGCACGGCGTAACCAATGCCCTGGCTAGCGCTGAGCAACTGGACGATGCCGTTCTGCTCGGTTTCGTTGACGCGATAACCGGCGGCTTGCAGGACTTCGGTCAGGGATTTTGGCGATACGTGGCTGATCAATTGAGTCATTGTTTCTTCCTTGTTTGTCAGTGCGTGAGCGCGGCTTGCGGCGCGTCGAATTGAGTCTTGTAGAGGTCGTCGCCAAACCCCTGAGCCAGTTCATCGAACTTGACCCGGGCACTGCCCGCGAAGGGCTGGCGGATCTTCATCACCTCGGCCACGTCGATGTTTTCGTAGGCGGTGAGGATCTGTTTGGCGACGCCGTACATCTGCTGATTCTTGACTGAACATTGCTGCACTTGTGTGTCACGTTCAGCCAATTGCGCTTGAAGCTTAGACCGTTCTGCCTCTTTGGCTCGGGCCATGACCAGCAACTCGTCATAGGCTTTTTTGAACTTGCCGGTCTGCTCGGCGCTGTCCGCTACCTGTGCCTGCGCCTGGCTGTGCAGGCTCTGCTGCTGCCCGGCCAGTTGCTCAGCGACGCCTTTGGCCTTGGCCAGTTCAGCGACCAATTGCTTGATTTGCGCCTGCGCAGCCTTGGCTTCGTTTTGCGCCGCCAGTTGCGCGGCGCTGGCCTGGGCCTGCTGACTTTGCAGGGCCTGCAACTGTTGCGTGGTGCTGCGCAATTGCGTGCGCAGGCGCTCTTCCATGCCTTCGGCATTCACCCCGGTGGCAATCAACAGCCCGAGCCCGAGCAACACAAATCGCGTTTTCATAACCCTCTCCCGGCGCCTTAGAAGCGCGTGTTGATCTCAAGCTGCAAGACGTCGATGTCGAATGGCGCGCCGTACACCGCTTCCGTACTCATCCAGCGACCGGTCGCGTAAACGTTCTTCGCCAGACCATAGTTGCCGCCGATGAAATACCCCTTGGCATTGGTGCCGCCGAGGTGGAACGACGAGTCGTTGAAGCCGTCCGGCAAGGCATCCGGCTGGATGTACTTGTAGCCAGCGAACATGTTCCAGTCGCCCTGCTTTTTCAGGTCCAGCGCGCTGCCGAGAGTGAACTGCACCATCCACGCATTGGCGCCGCTTTCAATGTCGCCGTTGCTGTCGAGGTTGTTGACGATCTGCCCGGCCGAACGCTTGCGCATGTCGCCTTCGTCGTAGGCGAGGTTGTGGATGTAGTTGCCCTGGCTGCGCAGTTTGAAATCTTCTGGCAGGTCGGCATCCCAGACCATGTTCAGATCGAGCAGGTTGAATTCCGAAGCGAGGCCAACAAACTGCGGCTGCGGCGTGGTGGTCGGGTTGAGCGGGTTCGGCGTGATGTCGCGCAGCAGGAACACGCTGTTGCCCTTCTGCATGAACGCTGCGCGGCTGCCATCGCTGTCGCAACCTGGCGCGCCGGCCCACGGTTCGCAAGGGCTGGAACGCTGGCCTTGAATGTCGTCGAAGCGGTAGTAAGCCAGTGCGCCTTTCAAACGGTTGTTGCTGTTGATTGCCCACTTGGCGCCGATCTGCGCGCCGTACAGCCACTTGTTGTCGCTCTCTTCCTTGTCGAAGCCGTTGCTGCTGGCGGTGTCGTTGGTGTAATCCACCGGGAACGCACCGACGGTGCCGAACACGCCCCAATCGCGGTTGAGTTTGTGGTCGAAAATCGCTGCCACACCGTCGAAGTTCAAGTCGTTGGAATAGAGCATGTCGGTGGACATGAACGGGTTGGCGAAACGCCCGCCGGTCAGGGTCAACTCATCGGTCGGCTTCCAGTTCAGGTAACCCTGATCGAGCCAGATGTCCTTTTTGGCGAAACCGCCGCCGAGGCTTTGTGTGGTCGATACCGGGTTGTTGTCCGAGCCGGTGCCGATGCGAATGCCGGCAGTCCATTGCGGCGAGATCTCGGCTTTCATGCCCAGCCGTGCGCGGATGCGGAACTGGTTGGTGCGGTCTTCGCGGGTGTTGAGCAGTGGCGGCAGATTGGTGCTGCTGTTCGGGTTAACGTCGTACGGGCCATTGTTGTTGAGCTTGGCGAAGTCGACGATCTCGTTGCTGTTGCTGTCCGAGTAGTAGCGCGATTCATCACGCAGGCGAATGTCGCCGTCGAAACTGATGCGCGCCGCCCATTCCGGGAAGCTGTTGGGCGCGGCCCAGTTTTCCTGTTTGGCGGTGGCCATGACTTCGGCTTTGACCTGGTCGCGGATCTGGTCGCGCACCGCGGCCGGCACGTATTGCACACGCACGTCACCCGGCGCAGCGACCGGCCCGGCCGCGACTGCGGTGGATGCGGCGGCCTGTTTGGCCTGGGCCGCTTCGTTCTGCGCCTGAGCGATCAGCGCGTCGGCCTTGTCCTGTTTCAGAATGCCCTGCTCGACCAGCAAGCGGATCAGATTGATCGTGGCGTTCTCCGAGGGCGCAGGCGCTGCCACGGCCTGACCGACCAGGGTCGCAATGACCATGCCGACCGCCAGGGACAATCGATTCACATTGGAAATCATCTGCACACAACTCCTTTTGGCAAAGCGTAAATAAGTGAATTAACCCGGACGCCGCCCTTGCAGGGACAGGCGCACAGGCAACGTGATGGAGGCCGGTGGCCGTTCGCTCAGCGCCGGGGCACCGCGCAGCGCCGCCAGCACTTGGGTATCGATTTCGGGGTTGCCGCTGGACTTGATCAGCTCGACCCGGGTGATCTCGCCAACGCTGCTCAGCCACACATCGGCCTGCAGCGAAAACGCGAGGTTGCGCAGCTCAGGGTTCTCACGGAGCAAACGCTGGAAGGTGAACGCCAGAAACTGGCTGTACGTGCCCGTGCCCAAGCGTCCGCCGCCGGTCCCGGCCATGCCGCCGCCCTTGCCCGCGCCGATGTTGAAAGCGTCGTTGCCGGACTGCGCATCGCCGTCCATTTGCATTGGGTTGGCCAGATCGTCCGCCGGCGATGGCGGTGCTTCTTCCTCGGGCTTGACCTCTTCTGGCTCGGGCGTTGGCTCGGGCTCGACGACTTTTTCTTCGACCGGGGTTTCCGGCTCCGGCGGTTTTTCTGGCGGCGGAGGTGGCGGCGGTGGCAACGGAATGATCGTCGGCACCTTCGGCGCTTCGCGGCGGATGCCGCTCATGTCATTGGCCCACTGCCACAGGAACCACGCGGCGAGCGCGCCGATCAGCAAGCCGGCGCCCCACTTCGCATAACGCAGCGCTGGTTTTTTCACCGGCAGCGGCTCGATCGGGAGTTGTGCGGTCATGACTCAGCCCTGACTCGGTTTGCCGGTGACGAGACCGACCTGGGACAGTTCGAGCCGGCGCAACAGATCCAGCACTTCGATGACTTTCTGGTATTGCACGGTCGCATCGCCGCGCACGATCACCGGGAAATCCGGGCTCTGCGCCTTCTCGATGCGCAGGCGTTCTTCCAGTTCAGCCAATGTCACCGGATAGGCGTCGAGGAACACCTGGCCGCCGTCGTTAACCGAGATCGCCTTGGTCTTGGCCTCGGACAGCGACACGGAGGCGCTGGCCTTGGGCAGGTTGATCTGGATCCCGGAAACCTGCGCGGTGGCGGTGAGGATGAACATCACCAGCACCACCATCAGCACGTCGACCAGCGGGGTGATGTTGATGCTGTCCACCGCGGCATCGTCATCGTCGTCGTGGGAGGCATTTACAGACGCCATGTCAGTGCTCCTCAGGCCGGTACGGAGTGGTTGGCGTGATGGCCGCGATGCGACGCTTCACTGAACTGGCTCTCGCCGTGCATCTCCGCCAGACGGGTGATGAACTCGTCGACGAACACGCGCATGTCGGCGCTGACTTCCTTGTTGCGGGTGATCAGGCGGTTGTAGCCAAACAACGCCGGGATCGCGACGAACAGGCCCATTGCCGTGGCGAGCAAAGCAGCAGCCATACCGGGAGCGATGGCGTTGATGTTGACGTCGCCGGCCATCGCGGTGCCGAGGAACACCACCATGATCCCCAACACCGTGCCGAGCAGGCCGATGTATGGGCCGCCGGCGATGGCGTTGGACAGGGTCGAGAGTTTCGAACTCAGTTGCTGGTTTTCCCGGGTACGTACGCCGTCCATGGAGCAGCGGATCGCTTCGATGGTGGCCGCTGACACCGACGAGGTATCGGCGCCCTGCTCGCGACGGGTGCGGATCTCTTTCACCGCTACCAGATACAGGCGCCACAGCGACGAATGCTGCAAACGCTGGGCGAGTTGCGCGTCGTCGGCGAACATCTCCAGACGCGTGCCGACCTTGGCGAACTGCACGCGGAAGTCTTCGTTGGCGGCAGTGACACGGCTGAGGCTGCGGTTCTTGCGCAGCATGATGATCCACGACTGGAACATCATCAGCACCAGCACGGCGATGATCACCCAGGCATCGATTGGCACGGCGTTGAGCAGGAAGCCGAGGCTGCCGAAACCGAAACCGGACTGTTCTTCGTCGACACCGTAAGCGACCAGTTTCGACTCGGCGCCTTGCGAGGTGGCATCGGCCAGCAGCAGTGCTGCCGGACGTGACACTTTCGACAGGCGCAACTCATCGATAGCGCCCACGAACGGCTGGAACGGGCCTTCGTGCACGTCAGCGCCGATGGCCATGACCGAGTTGAAGGCCGGCATCGCCTGGGCGAGCGTGGCGGCTTCGCGGCCATTGATGAACAGGGTCACTTTGGAACCTTCAGCAGTCAGCGCAACGTGCTGCCATTGGCCCGGATTCAGCGCTTGTGTGGCGACGGCGCGTTGGCCATCGATCTCCACAAACGGCACGCCTTGGTTCGCACCGATCAGCAAGCTGTTGGCGCCTTCGCGACGGGCGAGAATCAGTTGCTCGCCATTGGCCTGATCCAGACGCAGCCAGGCACTGAAGGTGAACGCACTGCCAGCGTTGTGCTGCAGCGATGGACTGGCCGGCAGCAACAGCGGCTGACCGCTGAACTGCAAGGCGCGCCCGACTACGCCGTCAATCGCCGCGCCGGTCGCGCTTTGTGCGGTATTACCGTAGGCGGTGGTGTCTTTGGCCGGGGTGCCAGTGGCGCCGTCAAAGTGATAGAGCGCGGTGTAATTAGGGTCGAAGGTCAGTTGGCCGTTGCCGGTGGCCGGCGCCTTCTGATTGCCGTAATACATCCAGATGTCTTGGCGCTGAGCGCCCTCGACATTCGGCACATCGACCCAGATCAGCGCCATGCCCATCAGCGCATCAAAACTTTCGATCTGGTGGTTGAGCACGGTCTTGTCATCGGCGGCGACAAAGCGCAGGTCCGCGCCGTCCTCTTTCACCCCATCGAAGGTGAAGTTGCCGGTGTGCAGGCGCACCAGCAGCGCAGTGCGGCCAAGAGCCTGATTGATCGCCGCGCCTTGTGGCGTGGTGTCGACGGCGATCTGTTTACGGTAGTGCCAGTCGTCCTGCCACCAGGCCTGAGCCGTGGCCGGGAGCACGAAGCCCAGGCAGATCAACAACGAAAGGAAGAGGCGCTGCATGAACGTGCTCCTTGTCAGAAAGTGGCTTGAAGGTTGAAGTGCAGGCGCGATTCCTGCTTCGAGGTGTTCGGCCCTTCGAGTAGCGGGTAGCCCCAGTCGAGGCTGCCGGACAGCCATTTGCTCAGGCTGGCGCGGGTGCCGAGGCCGACGCTGGCCAGGGCGTAATTGGCGTCCTGGTCCGGCAGTTCGTCGCGCAGATACAGTTGCGCGCCTTCGGCAAAGGCATAGAAGCGCAAGTCCTGCATCCATGTGCCGGCGTATTTGGCCAGCGACGGCGTGCGCACTTCCTGACTGAGCAGCAAGCCGTCATCGCCGGTGCGTTCGGCGGCCAGATAGCCGCGCACCGAGGTGGCGCCACCGGCGGAGAATTGTTCGTTGGAAACCAGCGGCCCCGAGGCCAACTGGAACGCGGCTTTGCTCGCGCTCTGCCAGTCGCTGTCGAAGGTCCAGGTGTAATTGGTGTCGCCCTTGAGCACAGCGAAACTCGGCTTGGCGCGGTAGCGCTTGTAGTCGAAATCTTCGTCGGAACTGCCGTAGCCGAAAATGCTGCGGGTCGCGGCAACCAGACTCAGACCCAGGCCGAGCTGGCTCTTCTCGGTGTAGCGATAGCCGTTGTAAGCGAAGGTGAACGGTGCGTATTGCAGCGGGACTTTGTCGCTCTCACCGGACAGGGTCAGGCGTTCGTCGAAGTCCTTGAAGTCGATGCCGGCCGACAGCGAGTTCGACCAGTTGCCGCTCGATGGCAACGTGTAAATCGCCGAGACGCCATAGGAATGGCCCTTGCCCAACACGTTGCTGCCGCCGATGGTGGCGACGTTGCTGTCGGACTGGTAACCGGAGAACTGCACGCTCCAGCGCTCGGTCAGCGGCGCGGTGTAGGAGCCGGACCAGACCTTGGCGTTGTCGGTTTCCTGCGGCGCAGTGAAGTACGTCAGCGAGATGCTGTGGCCGAGTTGCCAGAGGTTGTTGTAGCCGAGGCTGGTGACGGTGCGCAGCTTTTCAGTGTCGGCGCTGTAGTCGTTGTTGAGGCCGACGCTGGCGGTCCACGGGTTCTGGTCTTCGACCTGCAGATCGACGTCCATGGTGCCCGGGCGCTGACCTTCGCGCACCAGCGGCATGACTTGCCGGCCCGGGGTTTTGTTGAGTTGCGCCAGTTCGCCCTGGACCTTGGCGAAATCCGGCACCTCGCCTTCTTTCAGCGCCGGGACGTCGTCGCGAATGTCCAACGGCGAATAGTGTTTGGCGCCGACCACTCGCACCCGGCCGACCTTGGTTTCGCTGACTTGCAGGTAGACGATACCGTCGGCGACGGCTTGCTCGGGCAGCTCGACGAACACCGACTGATAGCCGCGTTGCTGATAGGCCTTCTGCAAGGCATCGCGCGCACCTTCGATATCCGTGAGGGCTTTTTGTGGGCCGAGGAACGGGTACACCGCTTCTTCAATCGCCCGCGCATCGAGCACGGTGTTGCCGCGCACGAAGTATTCGTTGACGTCGACCAGACGCTGCGCCGCCGCGTTTTCGGCAGCCTCTTCGGCCAATGCCGGCTGCGCGCCCGCCGTCACCAGCAGCCAGCCCCACAGCGCCAGCCGTGACTTGAAAATCGGTTCCACACTACCCCCTGAATTCGCGATGACCTGTTGGCGTTTCGAACGCCGCGTGTATGGCGTCAATTGCTGGCTGTCGAGGCGCAGGCGTGTTTGCCCAGCCACGTGTGCAAAAGCGCGAAGTTCAACGAGAACTCGGGCATTTGCAGCAAGGCGCCGCAGAACACTTCGCCGATGATTTTTTGAATGAGCAGCACCGCGCGCGGCTCGTTGAGCAACGTGGCGATGTCGCGACTGAGGGCGTTGAAGCTCCAGACTTTCTGGTTCAGGCCCAGGCCAACGAACCAGCGGAACAGCAGGTTGTAATTGAGCTGTTCATACAGTTGCTGTTCGCTGGGCACCGAATACAGCAGCTGCAGAAGCAGGATGTGCATCACCGTTTGCGCGGGTATCAACATGCCCGGCTCGGCATTGAGGTCGTGCAGGAGTTCGCGGTGGGCGTCGAACAAGTCGTCGATCTGCGGGCGCAGCAACACCAGCGAATGGCCCGGCGGAATGTAGCTGGAGACCTCTTTCAAGGCGCCCTGCCAGTCATCCTGCGAGACGATCCAGACCCACGGCGCGCCGTAGCGATACACCGAAACCGGCTTCTTGCGCGCGGCTTCGACGATCTTCGACAGGCGTTGATCGAGTTCCTGCATGCCCACTTTCGAGTAGCGTTCCATAGTCCCCATTGCCTCACTCCCGGCGTCCCGCCTCGGCTTGTGAAAAGCGCCCCATTGGGCCCCTCAAGCGCGTTACATAGGCATGACCGGACTGGCGATGTGCTACCGAACTTTTGTCATAAAAGCTTCATTACAGGATTGATAGGGATTTAACAGACAACACAAAACCCTGTGGGAGCGAGCTTGCTCGCGAAAGCGGTGTGCCAGTCAATTAGAAGGTGACTGACAGGACGCCTTCGCGAGCAAGCTCGCTCCCACAGGTTTACCGTTTTATTTGTATTTGGCTTTAAGTCGACCCGGGATGGACTCGAGTCAGGGGCCAGCACATATCGAATAGGTGACTTAACGAAATATCGCGCAGGCGCCACACGGTAATTCAGTCCCCCATTCAAGTATGGCTAGTCGTTCTTCAAATGAAAGAATCCTTTTACTTTCAGCCTCTCCGGTCCTGGTGGAACCGGAGAGCCTTTCAACTTCATATCCATACTGAACAACCCAGTGGCTGTCTTGGGTGACTCTGTATACGAGACAGCAAATGAACCAGACTCAACACCATATTCGTAATGGTACGAATCGCTGTAGTCGATATACTTCACATCCAACAGATCCTTCGCGTCATATATTAGAAACGACTCTCTTTTGGGAAACGTTAATAGCAATTGTTTTTTTGGCTCCATATTTCCGCCCACACCCTGACGTCCAAATACGCTGAAACCGTAGGTTGTGTCGTCAAGGGTAACAATATCTGCCCGCATGCTTCCGCGCTGGTCGGTTTCCACTTCAAACAGGCCAATTGCATTGGCTACGACCACTTCAGTGTCCGTCTTCATTTTTGTCATCCTGATAGGCTATTTGTCTATTGAAAGAGCGGCACAGCCTGAACTTTCAATGCATGCTGCATAGACTGTGTCACCTACCATAAGTACATCCATCGCGGAAAAGATGTCTACTGTCAGACTTGACAGTAGACAAACTCAAAAAAATTGGGATCAGGCGTAAACTGGCCACACTTCAACGATCTTTCCACCCCGCACGGCTAACAAATCCCCAAACTGCAACAGCACTGCTTCAGTCTGCGTCGGACGCAGGAAGACTTGATCTTCCACAACCAATCCCACGGCATTCGAGCCATTGACCATTTCCTGATTCGAGCTGCGGCCGTACACCCCATTACTCTGCAAACCGGCTGGCGATTCGAACTCGGCCATCCAGTTACCGCCGTAGATGAAATAGGTCTGGCGCTGATTCTGATCCCACCACGACAACAGCTTCGACCTGTCATCCAGTGCCGGAATATTCACCGCGCCTGTGCTTTTCAAGACTGGCGTGGCGATGTAAGTCGCGGGCACATGCTCGGTCAGCGAAGGCAAATCGTAGTGCGTCGGTTTGAGCATCGCCGTGCCCACGGAAACCTCGGTACTCAGTTTCTCGTTTTCGTGAATGCGATAACTCGGACTGCCAGCAGTGTTCAGGCACAACCCGTCGAGCCACAACCCCGGGAACTGCTGCCGGGTGAAATCGACGCAGTGCTGATAAATCACCATGACCTTGGCGAACAATTCTTCCGGTGAACCGAGAATCCCCGGCACGCCCATGCCTACGAACGGGTCATAACCCATGAACCCGGCGAACTCCAGATGCTGGGGGTTAGCGCTGATCAGCGTGAGCATCTGCCCAAGGACATTCACATCACTGACCCCGCCACGATGCAGACCGACGTCCAGTTCGATGTTGATGCGCATCCGTGTGCCCAAACCCTGCGCCAGCGCAAGGTATTGCTGCAAACGCTCCGGCCCGTCGAGTAGCCATTGCAGTTGCTTTGCGGGATCGAACGGACCTTTGTGGGTTTGGTAGAACAGCTCTGCCGAACGCACCGGCAATGGCTTGCCGAGCAGGATGTCGGACTGTGGAAAAACCTGCGCATCGTGATTGAGAAACGGCTGATGAAACGACATCAGCCTCTGCGTTCCGGCACGCTGTGCGATGTAGCTCAAAAGTCCCGGTGCTGGCAGCGACTTCTCCACCAGCCGCAGGTGTTTGCCGCCGCGCTTGACCGATTGCATCACCACATCGATGTTGTGATCGAGGCGATCCAGATCGATCAGCAGCACCGGGCGCATAGGCCCCTTTTCCTTCAACTCCTTGTTCAGCGCCCGGAAGTATTCGCTGTACGGCGCGCCGCGATCGCCCGGCCGCAGCCACGCGCCAACGCCGACCAACAAAGCACCGACACCCAACGTGCCGAGCAGAAAATTGCGTCGATTGACCGCCATCAGCTCACCCCCAGAATCGACGACAGATGCGCATTGAGAAACCGTCCACTCGGATCAAGCGCCTGACGCACGTCGACAAACTCGCGCCAGCGCGGATACAGCGGCTGCAGGTTCTTCGCGTTGAGCGTGTGCAATTTGCCCCAGTGCGGCCGTCCGTTGTACTTCCAGAAGATCGGCTCGACCACGGCGAAAAAGTTGTGATGATCCATCTGGTAATGCTGGTGTACCGAGATCGAACAACTGTCGCGGCCCTCGAACATGCTCAGCGGAATGTCGTCGGCCTTGACGTATCGGTACTCAATGGGAAACCAGGTGCGCAGATCCTTGTCCTGAATCAGCTTGAGAATCTCACGCAGGCAAGCAGGGCCATGTTCGGCCGGCACTGAATACTCCATTTCGTTGAACCGCACCGTGCGCACATTGGCGTAGATGTCGAAGGAGTCGCCGACGCGGTCATCGAAACTGGCCAGATGGCGCAGGCTGTTGAGCAGCGTGCGGCGCAGGTCGGGAAAGTCGCTGGCGTATTTGTCGATCTTCTCGATCAGGGTGACGAACTCGTTGCCGCCCTCTTCTTCCGGGCTGATCGGCGGCGTCGCCGGGTCGTCGGTTTCGTTGAGCGCGATGGACAGGGCGTAGTCGGAATGCGTGACGACGAGCATTTCCCAGTGCTGGTTTTCACGAGTGTTGTTGTCGAGGTCTTCGAGCAGCTCTTCGGTCTTGGCGATCCACTGGCGTTCGCGCAGGCGGTATGCCGGGCGGTTTTGCAGACGGATTTTAGTGGCGACACCGAGCGCACCGAGGGAGACGCGGGCGGCGTTGAATACTTCGGGATGGCGTTGGCTGTCGCAGTCGAGTACCTCGCCATTGGCCGTAACCAATTGCAGTCCGCAGACGTGGGCCGAGTAGGACTGGAAGTTTTTGCCAGTGCCATGGGTGGAGGTCGAAACGGCCCCGGCCAGGGTCTGGTAATCGATATCGGCCATGTTCTGCAGGGCCTGGCCGATGTCTTTCAGTGGCTGGCCCATGCGCGACATGGGGGTGCCGGCGGCGAATTCGGCTTGCAGGGTTTTCGCATCGTGATCGAGCAGTCCGCTGAAATAGCTCAGCGACAACAGCGTGCCGTCGGTGGGCACCAGCGCGCTGAACGAGTGCGCCGAGCCAACCGGGCGGATCTTGCCTTGTGCCTGCTGGATCACGGCCACCAGCTCATCGAGATTCTTCGGCGCCAAGCGCGCCGCTGGCAAACAACTCTGCCCGCCCGACCAGTTGCGCCACGGAATCAAGCGTGGCGCCCGCAGCAACTGGCCCAATGCCGGGTTCGTCGCCAGCGCACTGAACGCGCCAACGATACTTGCCCGTTGCAACAACTGACGCCGAGTCAGATCCATCGTCATGCCGGGCACCTTATTGTGGGAGCGCCTGGTCGGCCATGAAGCCGATCAATTGCAGGAATTGTTCTTCCGAACACTCGACGCACTGGCCCATCGGCGGCATGCCGTTATAGCCGTTGATGGCGTGATCGAGCAGCGTGTCGGTGCCTTGCTGGATGCGCGGCTCCCAGGCTTTGCGGTCGCCGGTGAGTGGTGCATTGGCGGCGGGATTGGCGTGGCAGAGTTGGCAGCTGTTGGCGTAGATCTGCGCCAGTGCCGGGTCTTTGGGTGTGGCGTTGCTATTGACGCTGGCCGGGGGTTTGGAGTCTTCGCCGCAACCAGGCAGCGCCACGGCCAACGCCAGCAGTAGAGTGAGTCGGATTGCCCGCATAACGGCCTCGCTTATTGTTGTGAACACACCTTACGGCAGCGCCTGCAACGGGTTGAGGGCATTGCGGGACAGCGAGGGGGGCAAACGGGGCCAGCTCTCCCCCCGATGTGGATGTCCGCTCTGCTCTGCGCCTTTGCGTGACATTCGGGTGACATTTGCGGGTTTAAATTCCGGCGCATTCAGGCGTATAACCTGTGAAGGCTTTTTGATCTGCATACGGACATCAACACGGGGTAGCGACATGACCACAGCAAACATCCTTGGCAACCTGTTCCCTTCTGTCAGCGACATCCCGGAAAAATATCGCCTCGACGCTCAGGTCGAGCAACGCGAATACCTGGTCGACGGCCAGTTGCGCCGCTGGGACGGCCCGCTCGCCACGGTGCGCAGCCCGGTTTATCTCAAGGGCGCTAACGGCGACGAACAAGTCATCCTCGGCAGCACGCCACTGCTCGACGCCGACACCGCGCTCACTGCCCTCGACGCCGCTGTGCGTGCCTACGACCGGGGCCAGGGCCTGTGGCCGACCATGCGCGTGGCCGAACGCATCCAGCACGTCGAAGCCTTCCTCGGCCGCATGCGCCAACAGCGCGATGCCGTGGTCAAGTTGCTGATGTGGGAAATCGGCAAGAACCTCAAGGACTCGGAAAAAGAGTTCGACCGCACCTGCGACTACATCGTCGACACCATCAATGCGCTCAAGGAACTCGACCGCCGTTCCAGCCGTTTCGAGCTGGAACAGGACACCCTCGGGCAGATCCGACGCGTACCGCTCGGCGTCGCCCTGTGCATGGGCCCTTACAACTATCCGCTGAACGAAACCTTCACCACGCTGATTCCGGCGCTGATCATGGGCAACACCGTGGTGTTCAAACCGGCCAAGCTCGGCGTGCTGCTGATCCGTCCGCTGCTGGAAGCGTTCCGCGACAGCTTTCCCACCGGCGTGATCAACGTGATTTACGGCAGTGGCCGCGAAACCGTCAGCGCGCTGATGGCCAGCGGCAAGATCGACATCTTCGCCTTCATCGGCACCAACAAAGCCGCCAGCGACCTGAAGAAACTCCACCCCAAACCTCACCGTTTGCGCGCCGCGCTGGGTCTGGATGCGAAGAACCCCGGCATCGTCTTGCCGGAAGTCGATCTCGACAACGCCGTCAGCGAAGCGGTCACCGGTTCACTGTCGTTCAACGGTCAGCGCTGCACCGCGCTGAAAATCCTCTTCGTGCACGAGGATGTGGTCGATAGCTTCATCGAAAAATTCAACGCCAAACTGGCCACGCTGAAACCGGGCATGCCATGGGACAGCGGCGTGTCGCTGACGCCGCTGCCGGAGTCGGGCAAGGTCGATTATCTGCACGGTCTGGTAGCGGATGCGCGCAGCAAGGGCGCCGAAGTGGTCAACCCCAATGGTGGCGAATCCCGCGAATCGTTCTTCTATCCGGCGGTGCTCTACCCGGTAAATCCGCAGATGCGCGTCTACCAGGAAGAGCAATTCGGCCCGGTGGTGCCGATTGTGCCGTACCGCCATCTCGATACCGTGATCGACTACGTGCTGGAGTCGGACTTCGGCCAGCAGTTGAGCATCTTCGGCACCAACCCGGTGGCGGTCGGCCGTCTGGTTGACACCTTCGCCAACCAGGTCGGGCGGATCAACCTCAACGCGCAGTGCCAGCGCGGCCCGGACACTTACCCGTTCAATGGTCGCAAGAACTCGGCGGAAGGTACGCTCTCGGTACACGATGCATTACGGGTGTTCTCGATCCGTACGCTGGTGGCGACCAAGTTCCAGGACAGCAACAAGGACCTGATCAGCGAGATCATTCGCGGCCGTGATTCGAGCTTCCTGACCACCGATTACATCTTCTGATCAACTGTCACGCGGATCGTGAATAAGCAAAAAGGCGACGGCAACCGCTTCTGACCTAAAGTCGCCAAGCGCCCGGCAAATCAGTGGCTACACTGATGCCAGCACTGTGCTGGATGCCGGGAGCTTGACCATGCTGGATTACTTTGCGCTAGGGGTTTTGGTGTTTGCCGGGCTCGTACTGTTTTACGGGATCATCGTGTTGCACGACATCCCCTATGAGATTGCCGTTCATCGTAACCACCCGCATCAGGATGCGATCCATGCCACTGGCTGGGTCAGTCTGTTCACCCTGCATGCGCTCTGGCCCTTCCTGTGGATCTGGGCGATGGCCTATCGAGAAGATCGCGGCTGGGGCTTCGGTGACGGTAAATCCGTGCAAAACCATGTCGTTCGCCTGGAGCAACAGGTGGTCGAACTGCAAGGACGCCTCGAACGACTCGAAGCGCTGAATGCCACCGCTCCCCACAACCGGGAGGGCTGAACACCATGGATCTGCTCCTTATCCTGACTTACGCCGCGATCTGCGTCGCAGTGTTCAAGATCTTCCGTATCCCGCTGAACAAATGGACGGTGCCCACCGCCGTACTGGGCGGCATCCTGATGATCGGCGCCTTGATTTTCACCATGAACTACAACCATCCCTACTCTGAGGTGGCGCGCACTTACTTCGTTTCCGTGCCGGTCATCCCCATCGTCAGCGGCCAGGTGATCGACGTGCCGGTGAAGGTTAACGAGCCGCTGGAAAAAGGCGACGTGCTGTTTCGCATCGACCCCACGCCGTTTGCCAACCGGGTGAAATCCCTCAAGGCGCAATTGATCGCAGCCAAAGGCGATCGCTACCGCATCACCGAATTGATCCGGCGCAATTTCGGTACCCAGCGTGAACTGGACGCCGCCATCGCCCGCACCGACGACCTGCAAGCGCAGCTCGACAACGCCCAGTTCGAGCTGGACAACACCACCGTTCGCGCGCCAAGCAAAGGCTTCGTCACCCATGTTTCGCTACGGCCGGGAATGATGGCGAGCAAGTTGCCGCTGCGTCCATCGATGGTGTTCATTCCAGAAGAGGGCCAATACTTTGCCGCGTGGATGCGCCAGAACAGCCTGCTGCGCCTGACCGTCGGCGATGAAGCAGAAGTCGCGTTCGATGGCATTCCCGGCAAGGTGTTCGCTGGCCGGGTGAAAAACGTCATCGGGGTGATTGCCGAAGGTCAGGTACAACCTTCCGGCACCCTGATCGGCTATACCGGTTCACCGCCGGCCGGGCGTGTGCCAGTGATCATCGAAATCACCGATCCGGCCTTCGCCCAGTACAGCAAGCTGATGCCGGGCGGTGCTTACGGGCAGGCCGCGTTGTACAGTCAACACTTCCATCACATTGGCACGATGCGCAAAATCCTCCTGCGTATGGCAGCATGGATGAATTACATTTTTCCTTTCCATTGACCTGAAGCCCAATCACGAGAGGCCCGCACTGAGTACTTACAGCACCCATCGACTTCCGCCCTTGCTGCGCCGTGTCCTGCGTCCGTTGCTTGATCCTTATCGACGTTACCGGCACGCGCGGCTGATCCATGCGGTGCGCGTTGCCCTCGGCTTGCTGGCGACGATCCTGCTGACCACCGGCATCAATCTGCCCCACGGCGAATGGGCCTCGGTGACCATGCTGGTGGTCATCGGCGGTTTACAGCACCACGGCAACATCGGCAAAAAAGCCGCCGAACGCGCCACCGGCACCTTGATCGGCGCCGGCGTCGGTTTACTGCTGGTGGCGCAGCAGGCGTGGCTCGGCATGCCGTGGCTGACGTATTTTGCGATGGCGGTGGTCTGTGGGTTCTTCTCTTATCACGCGATTGGCAAGGGGGGTTATACCGCCCTGCTCTCAGCGATCACCGTGTTCATTGTCGCCGGGCATGGCGACAACCCGATCACCGACGGCTTATGGCGCGGGGTCGATATCTTGATTGGTATTGCGCTGGCGCTGGCCTTCTCTTTCGCCCTGCCGCTCTACGCGGTGTATTCGTGGCGCTACAACCTTGCCGATGCCCTGCGCGATTGCGCCACGGTGTTTGGGCGAATCATCGGCGGCCAGCCGGTCAGCGCCGATGAGCATTTGAAGCTGATGGGGCGACTCGGCGCGGTGATGGTGCAATTGCGCTCGCTGATGCCGTCGGTGTCCAAGGAAGTGAAGATTTCCATGACCGAACTTGATGCCATCCAGCGCAACCTGCGCATGTGCATCAGCACGCTGGAGATCCTTGGCAACACGCGACCGGATGCCAACGACCCAGAAGTCATGGCGCATCTGCAATCAGCGCTGAAGGCCGAGCACCGGCAGATTCGCGTGCAACTGATCGGCATGGCCCGGGCGTTGAAAACCGGCGCTTCGCAACGCCTGGACAAGCCGCTCGAGTTGCCGGAAGCCAACCTCGATGCGCCGGTTTACAGCACGCTGGATGGCTATCGACTGTTGACCCGGCAACTGGCAGCGAACATCGGCGAGATGCGCCAGCGCCTGGCGAAAAGCGCACCGCACTGGAACATCTGAGGGTTACTGCGCAGCCAGCCGCCGGGACTTCAGGCCCCAGCCTTGTTGCATACCGGCGGCGGCCAGCAGAATCGCCGCCACGCCGACCCATTGCAGGATTTCCAGACGATGGCCGAACGCGAACCAGTCGACGAAGATCGCCGCTATCGGGTAGATGAACGACAGTGCACCGGTCAATGCGGTCGGCAATTTCTGGATCGCGCCGTACAGCAGCACATACATCAGACCGGTGTGGACGATGCCCAATGTGACCAGGCTGGCCCAGGCACTCGGTGCTTGCGGCAATGCGCTGAAGTGCGCAAAAGGCGCCAGCAACAGAACCCCGGTGCAGACCTGAATCAGCGCGATCAGATGCGGTGGCGTGCCGGTCAGGCGCTTGATGATCAACGCGGCAATCGCATAGAGAAACGCCGCACCCAAGGCCAGCGCAATGCCCATCAGATAGTCATTGCCGCTTTCACTCTGGGTGCCATGGGCACTGACAATCGCCAACATGCCCATGAAGGAAATCGCCAGCCAGAACAGCTTTTGCAGGGTGATTTTCTCGCCGAGAAACAGCGCCGCCAAACCGACCAGCATGAACGGCTGCACGTTGTACACCGCCGTGCCGATGGCAATCGAAGCCCTTGAATAGGAGGCAAACAACAACACCCAGTTACCGACAATCGCCATCCCGCTGAGCACTGCAAGCAGGAAGGTGGTTCGGGTCAGAATGCCCGGGCGCAGGAAGCCGAATACCGCGCAGATCAACAACAAGGTGCCGGCGCCGAACACGCAGCGCCAGAACACCACGTCCAGCACCGGTTGCCCGGAGACCAGCACAAACCAGCCGATAGTCCCGGAAATCAACATGGCGGCAGTCATTTCGAATGAGCCGCGCCGCAGGGTCTTGTCCATCATCAATCTCCTCAACAATTGAACAAAGTATGCCAAGGCGTCCCGGCGGCGCTCCAGAGCAAAAAGCAGGCTAAACTCGTGATCTGCCTTTTTTATCGTGGGTGGTTTTCATCAATCGCCTAATACTGGAGTTTTTATGACTGATGACATTGATCAAATCCTCATCGGCGCATTGATGGAGGATTCGCGGCGTTCGCTCAAGGCGCTGGCGCAGATCAGCGGCTTGTCGTCGCCGAGTGTGGCCGAACGCTTGCGCCGACTGGAGGAACGCGGTGTGCTCAGGAGCTACACCGTGGAAATCGATCCGAAGTTTTTTGGCTATCAGTTGCAGGCAATCGTCCGGGTTCGGCCGCTGCCGGGACAACTGCAGGAAGTCGAGCGGCAGATTCTGGCGATTCCCGAGTTCACCGAGTGCGACAAGGTCACCGGCGAGGACTGCTTCATCGCTCGCCTGCATGTGCGCTCGATGGAACAGCTCGACACCCTGCTCGACCGCCTCAATACCTTGGCCGAAACCAACACCGCAATCGTCAAGAAAACCCCGGTCAAGCGTCGATTGCCGCCGATGGCCTAAGAGCTTTTTCCGCATGTTCGGCGTAAATTGAGGTTTTTCCGGCGAAGGATTGGCGGTATGAAAGTTCAGGCAATGATGCTGAGTGCATTAGTGTTGAGTGGTTGCGGGACAGTGCAAACGGTCATGCGCGACGATCAGGTCGCCGTGGACGATTTGAGATCGAACAAATCCTATTGCGGAGCGGTGCCGAGAATCTACAGCGGCGTAATGTATGACTTCTGCAGTCTGCATGCGCCGATAGACCAAGGTAACAAGTACAACGCCGCCCTGCCCGGCTGGGCGATTGATGCTGTGGCGTCCGGGGTGCTCGACACGTTGTTGTTGCCTTACACCATTTACAAACAGCAGACTGATGGCAGCATCCTGATCAACTGAAAAAAGCCTGCGCACGCCGAAACGTGCGCAGGCTTTGCGCTGCTTACTCCAGCAGTTGCTGCAGGCTCGGGTCACGAATGACTTTCTGCAATGGCTTCGGCGTGGCGTTGTTGGTGGAATTGAGCATTTTCAGTTTCATGTCCGACGCTTTGCTGCACGCGTTCTTGCCGTCGGCGTAGATGCCGCTCATGTCGCATTTCCACTCGAAGTAATTCACCAGACCGCCGGACAACTGCAGGCTGTAGTCAGTGCTTTGAGTGCCCGGCGTGAAAGCATGGCCGGCCGGAATGTTCTGGAACCACTTCATCCATTCAGGCGAACCCGGCTTCGGCGCATTGGCTTGGAACGTTGGATTCATGATCGCCACTTGCGGCGTTTCGGCGGTCGCATGGCAGCTCAGGCAGGAACTGTTGGGGTTGTCCACCGGACCATTGAGGCGACCGTTCCAGCCCAGATGGGTGGGTGGCAACTCCTGGGTCTTGGCGTTGATCGCGGTCTGTTGCAACGCGGGGTTGATCTTGGTCTGCGTCGGTTGCGGGTTGGTGAAGTCGTTGCCGATTTCTTCCGGATCGTTGCCCCACATGATCCCTACCGGGACAAGGTTGTCCCAGCCTGGCTTGCCGGTTTTCGCGCCGTTGTACTGAAAGGTGCCGAAGATCCAGCCGGTGGCGCTCATGCGCTTATCGCGCACGGCGATGTCCATCTGGATCAAGGCGACATCCTTGATCTTGCGATTGGCCGAGGTGAACGTCTCGGTGACGTAGCCCTTCCATAACACCGGGTTCACCAGGAACGGCACGGTGCTGCGATCAATATCGGCGAACAGGGCTTTGCAGACTACGGTGCCGTCGGGGAAGCTGTTGGGTGCCGATGTGTATTTCGGATCAGGGTTGTTCGGGTCTTTCCAGACCTCTCCGATGGTATAGGCGCCGATGTCGTTATAGATGCCCACCGCGTAAGTCTGGCCGGTGGCAGTCTGCGTGGGGGCGAGTTGCTTGACCTGGATCTGCGCCTCTTTGGTCAGGCCGTGAATCCCTTCGCGTCCCAGCGGGCCGTAGTGCTGCCACGGCATGTGATACCACTGACGTTTTTTATTGTTCTGCACGTACCAATCAGCCTCGACGTTGCCTTCAAGGCAATAGGTTTTGACTTCCTCCATGTACGCACGCCAAGTCTCAAAATTGTTATCTGGCTTGGTCGGTAGATTCTTGAAAAAACCGGGGAGCGGTACTTTCGGCGCTGTGGCCGGGTAACTCTGGCTCAACTCGAACAGTGGACCAGAGTATTGGCTGGAAGGTGGTTGATAGCCGAAGTCAGGATAGACGCCGGCGAGGGTTGACGCGCTGAACAGCGCGGTGGTGACGGCCAGTACAGCCAGTTTTCCTTGGGGCTGGTTCATCGATGATCTCCTTGATTGGGACAACGCCTGCAATGGCAGGGCCTCCATTATTTTTTTCTGGTATCAGGGCCCCGGTCGTTCGCCGGGATACGGTCACGGTGCATGGCATTTGGCGTGGTTCACCTCCCGGTTTTCACTGGACGAACGAATACAGTCGCTCTCGACCGAAAGGCCTGGCGATCAACAGCAAGGGAAGTGAATGCGAGGGACGCAGGATTACACGAGGGGTGCTGGTTACCGACTCCTGTCGATCAGGCTACTGCTCTTCCTTGGTAATTAGGTGTAGGTGATTTCCAAAAAGACGCCACTATTTTCAGATCATTTTGTAAGTAAAAGGCCACTACGCTTTTCGGCGAGCAACAAAAAACCCGCCGAAGCGGGTTTTTTGTTGAAACGACTAATGATCAGTCGTCGCGGCTCATGATGCCGAAGATCTGCAACAAGCTGATGAACAGGTTGTAGATCGATACATACAGGCTGATGGTCGCCATGATGTAGTTGCGCTCGCCGCCGTGGATGATGGCGCTGGTCTGGAACAGGATGCACACCGACGAGAACAGCACGAAACCTGCGCTGATCGCCAGTTGCAGGCCGCTGACCTGGAAGAAGAAGCTCGCCAGCGTCGCACCCAGCAACACGAAGAAACCAGCGGTGATGAAACCACCGAGGAAGCTCATGTCCTTGCGGGTGATCAGCACGTAGGCCGACAGACCACCGAACACCAGCGCGGTCATCGCGAACGCCGAGCTGACCACTTCAGCGCCGCCCTGCATGCCCAGGTAACGGTTGAGGATCGGGCCAAGCAGGAAACCCATGAAACCGGTCAGCGCAAAAGCGGACACCAGGCCCCAAGCGGAGTCACGGAGTTTGTTGGTGAGGAAGAACAGCCCGTAGAAGCCGATCAGCACCACGAAAATGTTCGGGTAGCCAACGCGCATCTGCTGGGCAACGAAAGCCATGACGCCGCTGAATGCGAGGGTCAGAGCCAGTAGGCCGTAAGTGTTGCGCAGGACGCGGCTAACCTCTAGCTGCTCAGCCTGCACGCTGTTATTAACTGCGTAATCCTGTTCGCGCATGGCGACACTCCTGTTGGTTTGAAACGTTCAGTCGCAAAGATCATAACAGACGCTCTGTAACAAGCCATGCAGAGAGTTTGACAGTGTGTTTCATTCAGGTATTATGGCGCCCGCAACGCAACGGAGGTGTGGCCGAGTGGTTTAAGGCAACGGTCTTGAAAACCGTCGACTGTAACAGGTCCATGAGTTCGAATCCCATCGCCTCCGCCATATTTTGTACCGACAAAGCCCTGATTATTCAGGGCTTTGTCGTTTCTGGAAGTCACGAAATTTCCGTGTCCTTCTCATCGTGTTCCATGACTTTACTGGACGTAGAAGTGAAGATCACACGTTGCACCAGACGTGTTTCAGCCCAGCACCCGCTTTCACTCCGCCGAACGCCGCATCTCCTCCCGTGTAGGCATGGTCCAGTCCGAGGCGCGTCGTTCATAAATAGAGTCGGGCTTCTGCTCTTCGTAGCTGAACATCAACAAGTAGAGCCCCAGCGCCACTGCAGCCAACAGTGCCCTGCCGATCGGATTGGCATCCCTCGGCAGTCCACCGGGGCCGATTGCTACCCAGCCCCCGCGAAGGTAAGCAAACACGGCTTGGGTAAACCACGCTTGCGCTCCTACGCATGTCCAAAACTGACTCCAGCCGCCTGTAAAGCGCCAGAACGCGCTGACCAGGGAGGCGATCACCATGACCGCCAGGATCAAATAACGAAAACGCTTGAGAGCGCTCAGAATGCGGCTGTCCTGCTCCATATCTGCCCTGTTTTCACTTCAAGAAAAAAGATCCGATTATACCGTCGAGACTGCAAATATCGGCCAGCCGCCGGCAAACAGCTCGTTAAAATTGCAGTCACTCAACCGACGTTTTTTTTCTTGTACTCAACCAACACGATCGTCATTACCTGCGCGAGGGCAAGGAGCAAGACCTGATCCTCGCCAGCGTATTCAACCCGCCCAAGCGCGGGGATGAGCGGCATAATCTCAATGACAGCCTAGGATCGGCATACTGAAGCACAACTGGCCGCGCGGCCTGACCGTCGACATAAAGGAGCTTCATTTTGCGCAAGGACTACCTGGCCTTTTTCACCTCGCTGTTTCTGTCGCGACTGGCGGATCAGATCCTGCTGTTCATCGTGCCGTTGGTGGTGTTCCAGACCACCAACAGCGCCTCCTGGGCAGGTTTGGCGTTTTTCGTCGAATCGCTGCCACGGTTTCTCGCGTTTCCGCTGTGCGGAGCCTTGTGCGACAAGTTTTCGCCCATCCGCATCCTGCACATCAGCCAGGTTTACCGGGCACTGCTGTGCCTGATCGCGGTGGCAATGTTTGCCCTCTTCGGCGGTATCGCCTGGGTCGTCGTGCTGTCGGCGCTATGTGGCGTGCTGACCACCCAGGGCATCATGGCCCGCGAGGTGCTGATGCCGCATATTTTCCAGCACTACAGCTACACCAAGACGTTGTCCTATTCGCAGATCGCCGATCAGACTGGACTGGTTCTCGGGCCGCTGGTGGCTGCGCTTTTGCTGGAGGTATGGGCGTGGCATTTGGTGGTGCTGTGGGTCGCCGGGCTCTTCCTGCTGGCGGACCTGAGCATGCTGGTCTGGCAACGCCTTAGCCGTATCACCCTGGAAGTGTTCGAGCAGCATTCGGACATCTGGCTGCAACCGCTGCGCATCGCTTTCGGGCATATACGTGAACTGGCGGAGCTGAAAAAAATCATTCTGCTGGCCGTCGGCGTCAACCTGATCGTCGGCGTCACGCTGGCCACTTCGGCGGCGATGGTGATCGGCGAGTTCGGTGCCGGCAAGGATGCCTACGCCGGTCTACAGGCAGCGGGCGCGGTCACCACCATCGTGATTCTGTTCTTCCTCGCCCGGGTTGAGATCCCGCAACGGTTACTGGGCGGGCTCGCTTACTCGATGATCGCGGCTGGCGCCCTTATCAGTGCACTGAGTCCGAATCTGGCCGGCTATGTGCTTGGGTTCCTGCTGATCGTCGGTTTCGACAAGATGTTCAACATTTACATGCGCAGCATCCGCCAGCGGGTGATTCCGGCCAAGGATTTTGGCAAGACCGTGGGCGTGATCACCTTGCTCAATAACCTCTCGCAACCCTTGGCGGGTTTGCTGGTGGCGTTGCTGGCCACAAACGTGGGCACACAAGGAGTGATCCTGATTCTGGCCGTGCTGACTATGCTGTTGGGCGCAGCAGCGGTATGGTGGTTTGCCGTCAGCAGAGGAACCCTGAATGCCGAAGAAACCACCGGCCCCTAAAGAGCGCGCAACCGCCGCAGACATCGAGCGCTCGATTCAAGCCCTGAACAAAATGGCCGAGCGCTTGTGGGGCGAAGGCCGGGAAGCCGAGGCCAAAGCGCTGCTCGATGCCCTCGACGCGTTGAACCGAGCGCTCGATCGAATCAGGATTGGAGAAAGTCGCCGAGCGGCGACGCTCCATTGAGGCGTGGGCCTACGGTTTGAGAATCAGCAACGGCTCGCCCTTTTTGACGATGTAAGTCGCCAACTCCGAACCCTTGTCCGCACCCACGTTCTTGGCCACATGCGCCACCCCTTGCGGAATGAACAGCGAATCCCCCGCCTTCAACGTCACCGGCGCCCTGCCCTCCAGTTGATATTCGAACGTGCCGCTGATCACGTAAGCGACCTCGACACCCGGGTGTGCATGCCGAGGCGAAGTCACGCCCGGTTCGAAATCGACTCGCGCCTGAATCACTTCGCGCTCGGCAGCACCGAGGTCCTCGCGCACCAGATCGGTCCGGCTCAAACCTTGTTGCCAGCTCTTGGCTGGCGCGTCAGCCGCGTGGACGATGCCGATCATTGAAGCGAGTAGCGCAGCGCTGGCCAGTAACAGTGGACGATGCATGATGTTGCCCTCTCAAACGCAGTGGTGGTGTGACCGCTACTTTGGGAGTCGCGTGTATGGCTGATGTGTCGTAAACCCCGGGTTTATTGTTCGCGTGTGTCTGCGCGGCAACTTGATACACGCTTATACAAAAGCGTCTTTGCCCGGTGACAGTGCCAACAGCCATGTCCTGAATGCCACGATCTTCTTCGATTGCGCCGTTTCATGGGGCGCTACCAGATAAAAACCCAGCTCATCTTGCAAGCGCAGATCGAACGGAGCCACCAGACGGCCGGCCCGCAGATCGTCCTCGACATAGGTTGAACGGCCAATGCACACACCCTGCCCGTCAACCGCTGCCTGTGCCGCCATCAGCGCCAGATCGAAGGTCAGGCGCGGGCCTTCAGCGAGTTGCGGCGGCTGGCCTGCGGCACGCAACCAGGCGCTCCAGTCACCGGCCGTCGCGCCACTGACTTGCAGCAATGCGTGATTGGCCAGGTCTGCGGGCGTTCGCAACGTTTTCGCCAATGCCGGACTGCATACCGGGAAAATATCATCGGACATCAGAAAATCGCCACACAACCCCCTCCAGTCGCCGCGCCCATAACGGATCGCCGCATCAATCGTGCCCTTGCGAAAGTCGACCAGCTCAGTGACCGCACTGATTCGCACATCGATAGCGGGAAACGCCTGCTGAAAGGACGGCAACCGCGGCAACAGCCACTTCGATGCAAACGACACCAGCGTACTGATCGTCAGCACGCTTTTATCGCGAGACGCGAGCAACTGCTCAGTCGAATAGCGCAGCTCATGAAACGCTGCACGCACACCCGGCAAATAGGCGTGCCCGTCCTCGCTCAGCACCAACCCCTCGTTGAGCCGCAAAAACAGAGGCCCGCCCAGCTCGGCTTCGAGTCGGCGGATCTGGTGACTGACAGCGGTCTGGGTGACATTGAGTTCTTCGGCAGCCTTGGTGAAGCTCATGTGCCTGGCGACCGCTTCAAAGGCGCGCAAGCCATTCAGCGAGGGAAGTCGGACCGTCATGGTTCTGAGTGCTCATGAGATTTTGTCATACGCTAGCACCGTAAATGACCTTTGCGAAAGCCGCTTCGGCAATGGAATCTGGCGCTCTCTCTCAGCAAGGAAGTGCCATGAAACTGTATTTTGCGCCCATGACCTGTTCGCTTTCCCCGCACATTGTGCTGCGAGAACTGGGTTTGCCCTTCGAACTGGTTCGCGTCAACAACCAGAGCAAACGCACCGCCGATGGCCGCGACTTTCGCGAGATCAACCCAAAGGGCTACGTTGCAGCGCTGGTTCTGGATAACGGCGAAGTGTTGACGGAGGGGCCGGCGATCCTGCAGTTTCTGCTCGATCAGGTGCCCGGCAACGCGCTGGCGCCACCCTTGGGTTCATGGGAGCGCACGCGCTTGCAGGAACATCTGAATTTCATCAGTACGGAAATTCACGGTGGCAGTGCACCGCTGTTCAATGCGCAGATCCCGGAATCGGTCAAAACGATTTTCCGCCACACACTGTTCAAGCGCCTCGATTACCTGAATCAGCAACTGTCGGCTCGGGACTATCTGATGGACAAATTCGGCGTCGCCGATGCTTACCTGTTCACCGTGCTGAAGTGGCTGCCGACCTTTGCCATCGACATACAGGACTGGCCGGCACTTGCCAGCTACATGCAGCGCATCGGCGCCCGCCCCTGCGTTCTTGCAGCCATCGCGGCGGAAGCCGCGACGCAGCCGGTCTGACCGGCCTCTGTTGCCACGGAGCGGGCCATGTCGACGCTGTATCTGTAAACTGCGGCCCTCTTCACTCGCTCACTCAAAGGATCAGCATGGCTAACCAAGACATCACCTTCACTCCAGATCCGGACGCCGACTCGATTTCCTCGGACGTTGCCACATTCAACGGCATCATGGTTTCCACCCAGATTCCAACCCGTGCCGACGGCAGTCTGGAACTGGGCGATATCACCGCGCAAAGCGAATGCACCCTGCAAGCGCTTAGAGTTGCGCTGGAAGGTGCCGGCAGCTCGATGGATCGGGTGATGCACTTGACGATCTACCTGACCGACATGGCGGATCGCGCGGCATTCAACGAGGTGTACAAGCGCTACTTCGCCAAGCCTTGGCCGGTGCGTGCGGCGGTGGGTGTGGCGTCGCTGGCGGTTGAAGGGATGCGCGTAGAAGTCACCGCGATGGCGGCCAAAGCCTGAGCGCCACTCCTTTCAGGTCATCAGCCGCCGCCTCATAGAGGCTTAAAACCCGAGCCAAGCCTGTAAAGGCTGGCTCGCGTCTTTTCAGGATCGCTTCCGGGCTTCAAGTGGCCCTGTGGCAACAAGCGATAACTTTCCTTCCTTTACGCGATATTTTTTGACTTCACCTTGGTCTTCAAACTCAAAGTCGAAGTGGAAATTGGCGGTTATCGAACCGTTCGCGTCATTTCTCTGAAACTTAATTTTTCCCGCCTTGGCATAGATGATATTTGGGGTCATTGTGATGAGCCCTTGAACACTACTACCCAGCCCCCCTATGTCGTGTTCTCCATCGGGTAGCTCGTTATCAATAACGAACGACATTATTTCGATAATGTTGTTCGCATCCTCTCGATGGTGCGCGATAAGGCTAAAGGTTTCGGCGGATCCGAAGTACAGAGCTTTACCTTCTTGGGTTGCCTGAAATACCGGCCCGACAAGGTGCGGATGGGCAGGGTCAATCACTGCTTTGTAGTAAATTTCCGGCGCGTGGGCCCCTCTGTTCAAATTATTTTTGTTGATACCTAAATAACGAAAATGGTCTTTATCGTTCATAGCAACATGTCCTTTTCGTAATGAATGGTCGGCGAATGACTTCGTTACTATTTCCAACTTACGTCTGAACAACAACTGACAGGTCTGACAGTTGTGCGAATCCGCGAAACGTGCCAAGCGCGATTTGCAGACCATCGGTACATAGGTGCCGACATGTCGTTTCACGGGTAGAATGCGCGCCTAACCGTGACAGCCTGACTAAAAAAACTATGTCCTTGCCCAAGCATCACCTGGAATTGCTCAGCCCTGCCCGCGATGTCGCCATCGCCCGTGAGGCGATCCTGCACGGCGCCGACGCCGTGTACATCGGCGGCCCGAGCTTCGGCGCGCGCCACAACGCCTGCAACGAAGTCAGCGAAATCGCCGAACTGGTGGAATTCGCCCGCAAGTATCACGCGCGCATTTTCACCACCATCAACACCATCCTGCACGACAACGAACTGGAGCCGGCGCGCAAGCTGATCCATCAGTTGTACGACGCTGGTGTCGACGCGCTGATCGTTCAGGATCTGGGCGTGATGGAGCTGGACATTCCGCCGATCGAGCTGCACGCCTCGACGCAGACCGACATCCGCACCCTTGAGCGAGCGAAGTTCCTCGATCAGGCCGGTTTCTCGCAACTGGTATTGGCCCGTGAGCTGAACCTGCAGGAAATCCGCGCGATCGCCGACGAAACCGACGCCGCCATCGAGTTCTTCATTCACGGCGCGTTGTGCGTGGCCTTCTCCGGTCAGTGCAACATTTCCCACGCGCAAACCGGGCGCAGCGCCAACCGTGGCGACTGCTCGCAGGCTTGCCGCTTGCCGTACACCCTCAAAGATGAAAAGGGTGGCGTGATCGCCTACGAAAAACACCTGCTGTCGATGAAAGACAACAACCAGAGCGCCAACATCCGCGCCCTGGTTGAAGCCGGTGTGCGCTCGTTCAAGATCGAAGGTCGCTACAAGGACATGGGTTACGTGAAGAACATCACCGCCTATTACCGCCAGCGCCTCGACGACGTGCTCGAAGATCGCCCGGACCTAGCCCGCGCGTCCAGCGGCCGCACCGCGCACTTCTTCCTGCCCGACCCGGAAAAGACTTTCCACCGTGGTAGCACCGACTACTTCGTCACCGATCGCAAGATCGACATCGGCGCTTTCGATTCGCCGACCTTCACCGGCCTGCCAGTCGGCACCGTCGAGAAAGTCGGCAAACGCGACATGCAGGTCGTCACCCAGGAGCCGCTGTCCAACGGCGACGGCTTGAACGTGCTGGTCAAGCGCGAAGTGGTCGGTTTCCGCGCCAACATCGCCGAAGCCAAAGGTGAGTTCGAAGAAGACGGAGAGAAGCGCTACCGCTACCGCGTCGAGCCGAACGAGATGCCCGAAGGCTTGTACAAGCTGCGCCCGAACCACCCGTTGAATCGCAACCTCGATCACAACTGGCAACAGGCGCTGCAGAAGACCTCTTCCGAGCGTCGCGTGGCCCTGAGCTGGGTCGCTCGTCTGCGTGAAGAACAGCTGGAAGTGACTGCCACCAGTGAAGAAGGCATCAGCGCCAGCGTCACCCTCGCCGGTCCGTTCGGCGTGGCCAACAAGCCTGAGCAAGCGCTCGAACAGCTGCGCGATCTGCTCGGCCAGCTCGGCACCACGCAGTACCACGCCACCGACGTCAAGCTGGATGCGCCACAGGCGTTCTTCATCCCCAACTCGCAGCTCAAAGCCCTGCGCCGTGAAGTGATCGAGAACCTGACCGCTGCCCGTGTCGCCGCTCATCCGCGTGGCGGCCGTAAAGCTGAAACCAGTCCGCCGCCGGTGTACCCGGATTCGCACCTGACCTTCCTCGCCAACGTCTATAACCAAAAGGCGCGCGACTTCTACCACCGTCACGGCGTGAAGCTGATCGACGCTGCGTACGAGGCTCACGAAGAGCCGGGCGAAGTGCCGGTGATGATCACCAAGCACTGCCTGCGCTTCTCTTTCAACCTGTGCCCGAAACAGGCGAAAGGCGTGACCGGCGTGCGCACCAAGGTTGCACCGATGCAGTTGATCCACGGCGATGAAGTGCTGACGCTGAAGTTCGATTGCAAGCCGTGCGAAATGCACATCATCGGCAAGATGAAAGGCCACATCCTCAACCTGCCGCAACCGGGCAGCGTGGTCGGCCACATCAGCCCCGAAGACCTGATGAAAACCATCCCGCGCGCACCGCACTGAGTGGATGACGTGCGCGGTGCTTCGGCGCCGCGCACGCCTGCCCTGCACCACCGGGCTAAATCGCAGGCATAAAAAAACGCCAACTTCTTGCGAAGTTGGCGTTTTTTTCGAATATGGCAGGGGCGGCTGGATTCGAACCAACGCATGGCAGGATCAAAACCTGCTGCCTTACCGCTTGGCGACGCCCCTACTGCTCTTTCCAGCTACTCCGTTAGTTTCGCTGTGAGAACGGGGCGCAATTTACCAAGGTTTTTTTGCTTTGGGAAGCGCGAAGTGAAATATTTTTTGTTTTAAAACAGCGACTTAATATTTTGGCCTGAATCAGGTCCAGGGGGAGTCGGTTTCGCCGCCGTGTATCACACTGTGTACGCCCCCCGCCGCGACACATCGACTTTCAACAAAGCCGTTCTTCGACACAGGCCAGATACGTCTCCGCGCTCAAATGCACTCAAGGTTTCAGGTGTTCATTCAGAACCCTTGGCCAAAGGCTCGCAAAGGAGACGTCACCATGAAGATGGCACTGCACACCCGCAAAACTGCATTCGGCTTGTCGATTCTGGCTGTGGCGCTGTTCGGCGCTTTTGGCAGCGCTCAGGCGCAAACCACTGAACCGGCCGCCGTCAGCTATTCCGCGCCCTCACCCTTCGGCCCGCTCAAGCATGTGAAGGCTGGCGTGCTTGACGTCGCCTATGCCGAAACCGGCCCAGCAGACGGCCCGGTGGTGATCCTGTTGCACGGTTGGCCCTACGACATTCACAGCTACGATGAAGTCGCGCCGCTGCTCGCGGCCAAGGGTTATCGGGTGTTGATGCCGTATGCGCGCGGTTATGGCGATACGCAGTTCCTCTCCAAAGACACCCTGCGCAACGGTCAACCAGCGGCGCTGGCCAGTGATGTCATCGACTTCATGGATGCGCTGAAGATCAAACAAGCGGTGCTCGGTGGTTATGACTGGGGCGCGCGTTCGGCGGACATCGTTTCGGCGCTGTGGCCGGAACGCGTGAAGGCATTGGTTTCGGTCAGCGGTTATCTGATCGGCAATCAGGCCGCCGGGCAAAACCCGCTGCCGCCCAAGGCTGAATTGCAGTGGTGGTATCAGTTCTACTTCGCTACCGACCGTGGTCGTGCCGGTTACGAGAAAAACACTCACGACTTTGCCAAGCTGATCTGGCAACTGGCCTCGCCGCAGTGGAAATTTGACGACGCCACGTTCGATCGCAGTGCCAAAGCGCTGGAGAACCCCGATCACGTCGACATCACCGTGTTCAACTACCGCTGGCGTTTAGGCCTGGTTCAGGGTGAAGCGAAATACGCCGCGCTGGAACAGAAGCTCGCTACCGCGCCGTCGATCAACGTGCCGACCATTACCCTCGAAGGCGATGCCAACGGCGCGCCGCACCCGGCGCCGGAGGATTACGCCAAGCGTTTTACCGGCAAGTATCAGTTCCGCTTGATCAATGGCGGGATCGGGCACAACTTGCCGCAGGAGGATCCGCAGGCGTTTGCCAAAGCGGTGATTGATGCGGATCACCTGTAGAAACAAAAAGGCAGTCAGCCGCTCAGGCTGACTGCTTGATTATTTGAGGGTGGAGGGATGGTCACGTTTTGCAGATGCTTTGCCTGAACGGACGCCATCGCGAGCAGGCTCACTCCTACAGGGGGAACGCATTTCAAATGTAGGAGTGAGCCTGCTCGCGATCACGCCCGACCAGACACCCTCAACCCCGACTAACGTGCGCGATCACTCGGTTGGCACAACCAGATCCAGCGCCTTGTTCACCGCCAACTCCCCCAACATGACCACTTGCGCAATACCCAGCAGGGTATGACGATTTGCGCCCTCCAGCATTCCGGCAAAATTACCGAGCATGACCGACGCGGACGCCAGGGAGCCGCAAGCATTGGTCAGCAGCGACTCCGTGTCTGCTTGCGGGTTGGCCATGAACAGAGCATTGGGCGTATAGGGTGTGGCCATGATCGCGGCAGGCAACAGGTAATGGTCGAGTGCACGCTCTGCCGCTTCGTGGAGCTTTCTTGAATTGGGCGAGGCGTACGGCGATATCAGGTCAGTGACCGGTGGTTCGGGTGGCTGGGACATCAGCTGAAACTCCAGACAAGAACCGTTGGCGGCTCTTTGATAGAAGGCGTGAAGCGCCGCGATTACAGACGCTTCTGTGCAATGAGGGAGCGAGCCCCCTCACCCATCTGCTCCGCGACTAGTGCGGCAAGCGCTGGTTGTCCAGAACTCGGCCGACCACCAGTTCACTGAGCATGATCACCTGTTGCAGGATCAGCATCTTTTTGCGCTGTGAAGGGTCAATCGAATCGGCGAGATCTCGGGCCATGTCAGTGGCGGAGGACAAGGTTTCAGTGGCTTCGACGAGCAGGGTTTCGTTATCCACTGTGGGGTCGATGAGGTAGATCTTGCCGGTCTTGCGGGTGGGTACTGAGGTCTTCAGCGCGGAGGGATTGAGGTAGAAGTTGATCGCGCGGTCGGAGGCCTCTTTGATGTTTTGAGGCTCGAGTGCGGCGTCGTAGGGGATTGGATCGGTTTCTGGCGGGTTTGGCGTAATTTTGAACATAGATGACACTCGCTTAGCAAAAAATAAGGAGCCATCACTCACGCTACCAAACGAGGTGGTGACCATTGCGCAGGTTGGTAGACCGGTCTAAGCGAGTAAACCCCGGCGCTCCCGAAGGAGCCCCACGCATGGCCACCATAAAAAACCGAGCCCCGAAAAGAGACTGCATATAGCGGCGCATAACGCTTAGAAAACGGGCTACCAAACCCGATCACTGTTTTGCAGTGACAGGGAAACGATACAGCCCGCCTCAAGGCGCGTAAGCCGGCGGATTCTGGCGTACGCGTAGGCAACGGCGCAAGGTGTTGTAGCCGTTATGGCGTAACAGTGCGTGTAAGTTAAACGTGCGTGGGTGATAGCGTTTAAAAGCCCCTCACCCTAGCCCTCTCCCAGAGGGAGAGGGGACTGACCGGGGTGTTTGGGAGAGCTACGCCGACGTGGGATACCGAGGTGAATTTTGGTGACGAAGCGGTTGGTGCCGCCTGCAAGTTCCCTCACCCTAGCCCTCTCCCAAAGGGAGAGGGAACTGACCGGCTGTTTGGGGGAGGTACGCCGACGTGAGATTCCGAGGAGAATTCAGGTGGGTGACGGCTTGGGTTATTTGACCAGGCGTTTTTCTTTTGATGGGCGATAGCCGAAATATGAGCTGTAGCATTTGCTGAAATGGCTTGGCGAGACGAAGCCGCACGCGACCAGCACTTCCACTTGTGAAAGCTCAGTGTGCTGCAACAACCGTCGCGCTTCGGTGATGCGCAGTTCCAGGTAATAGCGCTGCGGCGTGGTGCCCAGTTGCTCCTTGAACAAGCGCTCCAACTGCCGACGAGAACGGCCGGCATACACCGCCAGTTGCTCCAGCTCCAGCGGCTCTTCCAGATTGGCATCCATCAGCTTCACCACTTCACGCAACGGCGCACTGACGCAGATGTTCTCGTCTGGTTTGATGCGCCGGTAACGCGATTCCTCGAAGGCGAGGATGTCTTCGATACCTTCGACCAGGGCTTTACCGTGCAGGCTCTTGATCCAGTCCAGCGCCATGTGGAAAGCGCCGGACGGGCTGGATGCCGTGAGCCGGTCGCGGTCGATCACGTAAGGCTCGCTGCTGACATGGGTGGTTTTGGCGATTTCAGTCAGCGCCGGGCGATGTTCCGGGTGGATCGCGCAGCGATAGCCGTCGAGCAATCCGGCGCGGCCGAGGAACCACGAACCGTTCCACAACCCGGCGAGGCTGATGCCCCGCTCCGCTGCAACCTGAAGCAAATGAATAAACTCCTCACTCGCCCGCAACTCGGTGCGATACCCGCCACACACCACCAGCAGATCCAGTTGCGCCAGCGCGGCTGAATCCAGACGTGCGTCAGGGCGGATGACCAGCCCCAGATCACTGATGACTTCGCCGTCACCCAAGCCAAACGTGCGCGACGAAAACAACCCCGGACGCAACAGGTTGGTAGTGACAACGGTGTCCAGCGCCTGGGTAAACGCCGGTAGCGAAAAGTGTTCGAGCAGCAGAAAACCGGTGCGGGTCATGCGCGTTTCATCCGCGCTTTGCTCATTCAGATAGCGGAGGTTTTTCCCCTTCATGCCTCCGCTGAATTGGCGTCGTTCGATCAAGTTGTGGTCCATCGGTCATGTTGTTGTGCGCCGATAGTTGGCTTGATCCGCCAAAGAGTCAATCACGCCGGTGAATGGCGAACAGTTTCAGTGGGGGGTTGTCCGCCAATCCATCTCTGACTCAAACAGCCGAGAAAACCCCGGCGCCTAAACGCCCCTCAAGACGCCCACACAGCACGTAGTGCTGATAGCCGCTGGAGAACGATCCTTGGGAAATCGCGATCCTGACATCGTCATTCAATCGAAGGTACTGGGCTTCATCAAAGTTTTCTGCGCTGACTTCGCCCGCACGCCCGAGACGCTCGCTGTCCACCGTGAGACCCTGGCTGGCGAAGTGCTCGAAATCGATGATGCGATTCACCGCGTGCCGCTCCAGCACACCCTGATTGGGATGCATCGAGTAGATATGCAGGCCCTTACTGGCGCAGCGGTCGCACATGTCGACACAGTTTTTCTGCGTCGATTTACGCCGCGTCAGCTCTTCAAGCGGCATGTCGAGGTACTTGCCAACCTGATACTCGGTCTGATTGAAGATCGTGCAGCAAAGCACCGTGTTGCCATTGCAGTCGATGACCAGCCAGTCATCCTTGAGCGTGCACGCCATCTTGGGAAATTGCTGGATGACGTTGACGAGATCGTCGTACGGCGGCAATGCGAGGCGTTTCAGGGTGTCAATGTCCGTAGCCGTGACAGACGGGTCACGCTCGACAATGGCCAGTGTCTTCTCCAGCGGCATCATCACCGAATACCCGGTGGTGAAGATGAAGCCAAGACGCTCACTGAACGCGCGCATCAGTGATTCTTCTTCGATGTTATCCAGGTAGCGGTGATAGTAAACATCCACACGGGTTCTCAGACCCAGGCGCTGTTTGATCTCCTGCAGGGCGATCATGTTTTGTTTTACAACTTCGATATCGCCGCCGACATGGCCCTTTTCGTAGGTCTTCTGGTAAAAACCCGAGAGCGAAATACGGAAGTAACTCGGCTCGGCCATCAGGGCCTTTTCCATATTCTTGGCGAGATTAAGGTTGGTGCTGATACCGCTGCCCATGCCGGCAGCATTAATGATCTCGATAAATTCGCCAATTTTTGGATGAATCAGCGGCTCGGTCCAGTTATAGAGGTAGATGGTGTCGACGCCCTCTGTCTTGGCCTTATCGACAATCTGCTTGAACATGTCGAGCTGCATGGCTTTTTTGAAATTGAGATTTTCCGAGTTGCCCATTGGGCAAGACGGGCAGCTCAGATTGCACGCACCGACGATATCGATGTACATATTCATGCGGGTGAAGCTCCTAGAATTGAAAGCCATGCATCTCATCACTACGGGCTTTCAAGTCGCCTGATTGTGTTGGTATTTTGACGGCACTGGCACAGCAGCTAGCAATAACTGCACCACAATGCTTCTACGCCATTAACTCAACGACCCAATCGATGAACACGCGCAATTTCAGGCTGACATGCCGGTTCGGCGGATAAGCAATGTAGAGCGGCATCGGCGCGAGTTTCCAGTCTTCGAACAGCGGCACCAGCTCGCCACGCGCTTGATGGGCGGCAGACATGTATTTGGGTAACCACAGCACGCCCATGCCCGCCAGACCTGCCGCGAGATAAGCGTTGCCGTCATCGACTGCCAATACGTGCCGTCCCTTGATTTGCAGGTTTTCAGTGGCGTTGTGCAAGGCATATGGCACCGGTTTGCCGGTGCGTGCCCAGAGAAAACCGACCACGCGATGGTGGCTGTCTTCCAGGTCTCTCGGGTGCGCGGGGATGCCCGCGCGCGCCAGGTATTGCGGTGCGGCAAACACCCCCAACTGCAGATCGGCGACCTTGCGTGCCATCAGCGACAGGTCCATGAGTTCGCCGCCGCGCACCACGCAATCGACGTTCTCATCAATGATGTCGACGATACGGTCACTGACGCCCATGTCGATCTGGATATCCGGATAGCGCGCGTGAAACTCAGGCAGGGCCGGCACCAGAATCAACCGTGCGAGCGGACTCGGGACGTCCACTCGCAGCCGGCCCGAAGGTGATGCCGCCGCGCCTGGCAGGCTGGTTTCGGCATCATCGAGGTCGGCGAGCAAGCGGATCACGCGTTGGTAATACGCCGCGCCATGGTCGGTGACGTTGACCTTGCGCGTGGTGCGATTGAGCAACTTGACCCGCAGGCGCGCCTCCAGTTGCTGAACCAGTTGGGTCACGGTGGTCTTGCTCATGTGCAAGGTTTCCGCCGCTTTGGTGAAACTCCCCGCCTCGACCACTCGGGCGAAGGCCTGCATTGCGTCAAAACGGTCCAAGGTGTGCCCTCGATTGTTTGGATTTCACAAACAGTGAACGCCAAGCTTGCGCGTTTATCGCTGGCCTGCAAATACCTACAGTGGCTCCATCAACTCAAATGAAGGAGACACTCCCATGACTCAGCGCGATGTTGTTTTTCCATCCGCACGCCGCACGCTTTACGAACGCCACCGTTACTCGCCCGCCATTCGCTCCAACGGTTTTCTGTTTGTCTCAGGACAGGTCGGCAGCACCGAGGACGGCACGCCGGAGCCGGACCTGAAAAACCAGGTGCGTCAGGCGTTCACTAACCTCAATGCAATCCTTGCAGAGGCCGGTGCCAGCTTCGATGACGTGGTCGATGTCACCGTGTTCATCGTCGACCCACCGTCGAAATTCGAGACGATCTGGAATGTGGTGCTGACCGAGTTCTGGGGCGAGGCGCCGCATCCGACGGTGACGGCGGTTGGTGTGACGTGGCTGTATGGGTTTGATTTCGAGATCAAGGTGATTGCCAGGTTGCCGTAAATATCCGGACACACCCATTCGTTTGCCATTTCAGAGGTCGTCTGTTTGCATGCTGCCCCACATCAGCATTCAGATCAGGGAGAGGATCGATGAACATTTTGGTCGTGGGTGCCAGTAAAGGCTTGGGCCGAGCTTTTATCGAAGGTTTGGGTAACGCGGGAGACACACTGATTGGTGTGTCCCGCACGCGTCCCGAAGGTTTGGTGTGCGAGGCAGAGCATCCAGTACGCTGGGTGGAAGCCGATCTGATGAATCCGGCCAAAGCCGCGCACGCCATCGAGCATGCGGTCGTCGACGATGGGCTGGATACGCTGATCTACAACCTCGGTATCTGGGAAGAGTCGGCTTTCGATCCAGCCTATGACTTTCTCGACAGTCCGGACGACGAATTGCAAGCCATCGTCAGTTGCAACATCAGCGCAACAATCCTGTTGATCAAACGCCTGCTTCCGCTTCTGCTGAAAAGCCCCCTTCCCAGAATCATCCTCACCGGATCGACTTCAGGCCTGCCGCAAAGCGGGCGTCCGGAAGTCGCCTTCGGCGCCTCCAAATTCGCCCTGCGCGGGATTGCCGATACGCTGCGCGAAGGCTACCGGCAGCAGCGTCTGGCGGTGACTTGCCTGAATCTGGGGTATCTCAACACCGAGGATCGGCTGAGCACGCCGCGAGATCTGGCTGCGCAGCGTGGCGAGGGTCAGCTGATTCCAGTTCACGATGTCGTTCAGGTGGTGCGCATGATTCTGAGTCTGTCTTCGGCCAGCTACGTCAAGGAACTCACCCTGCCGGCAATCCTCGACGAACGCTTTTGACCGTTCCGACCCTGATGGCGCTGGCCTTTACGCGTGCGAATACGTATAACCTCGCCGATTCGTCTACCCTCACGTAGCGCCCTGGTTCAGCTCTTCACACTTTTTGACGCTCACGAAACGGAGAATTCCATGCTCAAACGAACACTGGCACTGACCGCCGGCCTGGCCCTGTCCTTTTCTACTTTGGTGGTGCAAGCCGCTGACGTTTTGCGCGTCAGCGCGATTCCCGATGAAGCCCCGACCGAGTTGCTGCGCAAGTTCGAACCACTGGGTGCTTATCTGGAGCAGCAACTTGGCATGAAGGTGCAGTTCGTGCCGGTGGCCGACTACCCGGCAGTGGTTGAAGCACTCGCGACCGATCGCCTCGACATGGCCTGGCTCGGCGGTTTCACGTTCGTGCAGGCACGTTTGAAAACCGACGCAACGACGCCAGTGATCCCGTTGGTACAACGCGAACAGGATGCGCAGTTCACCAGCAAATTCATCACCGCTGACCCCAATGTGCATAGCCTCGCCGACTTGAAGGGCAAGACCTTCGCTTTCGGTTCGGTGTCGTCGACTTCCGGCAGCCTGATGCCGCGTTACTTCATGCTGAAAAACGACAACATCAAGCCTGAGGGCTATTTCAGCCGTGTCGCCTACTCCGGCGCCCACGACGCCACCGTGGCCTGGGTGCAGGCTGGCAAGGTTGACGCCGGTGTGCTGAACGCCAGTGTCTGGCAGAAACTGGTTGACGCCGGCAAGGTCGACACCAACAAGGTCAAAGTCTTCGCCACCACCCCGACCTACTTCGATTACAACTGGACTGTGCGCGGCACCCTCGACCCGGCACTGGCCGCGAAGATCAAGAAAGCCTTCCTTGATCTGGACCCGGCCAACCCTGAGCAGAAGAAGATTCTAGATCTGCAGGCCGCCAGCCGCTTCATCGAGACCAAACCCGAGAACTACAAGGGCATCGAGGAAGCCGCCCGCGCCGCCGAACTGCTGAAATGACCCTACGCCTCAACCAAGGCAGCCTGCGCCACGCCAATGGAGTCGACGCCCTGCGCGGTGTCGACTTGCAGATTGGCGTCGGCGAACAGGTGGCCATCATTGGCCCGTCCGGAGCCGGAAAATCGAGTTTGCTCAACCTGCTGGCCACCGCCCTGCGGCCCAGCAGCGGCGAGATTGAAGTGCTGGGCGAACGCGCCTGGCACTTGTCTGCCCGCCAGCGTCAGCGTCTGCGCGCGCGGATCGGCCTGGTGCATCAGGCGCCGCCACTGCCACCGCGTCAGCGTGTAGTGACGGCGGTGCTGGCCGGCAAGCTCGGCCAATGGAGTCTGGGTAAAAGTCTTTTGAACCTGTTGCATCCGCTGGATGTGGCCGGTGCGCGCGCGGCGTTGGCGCGACTGGACCTGGGCGACAAATTATTCGCGCATTGCCAGCAATTATCTGGCGGCCAGTTGCAACGCGTCGGTATCGCCCGCGTGTTGTATCAGGCGCCGGAAATCCTCTTGGCCGACGAACCGGTGTCAGCCATGGACCCGGTCATGGCCGGGCACACGCTGTCGATCCTCTCGCGACATGCCCGCGAACGTAACGTCACGCTGGTGGCGAGCTTGCATGCGGTGGATCTGGCGCTGTCGCACTTCCCGCGAATCATCGGTCTGCGCGACGGGCAGATTCTGTTCGACAGCGCCTCCGCTCAAGTCAGACCCGAGATGCTCGACGCGCTGTACGCCAACGAAAAACTGCAATCGCCGGCCGCTGCGGTGGCGCCTTTGACTGTGCAGATTCCACGATGCTGAAAGCCGATTCACGCGATCCCGCTGCATGGCCACGTCTGCTGCTGACGTTGCTGGCGATAGCTTTGCTGTGGCCGGGCATTCAGCTCAGCGAGCTGAATCTGGGCGTATTGCTCCCCGACAGCCAGAATGAAATGGGCCGTTTTGTCGCGCAGTTCTGGCCACCGGCGCACGACGAAGCGTTTCTGCAGTTACTGCTCAAAGCCACCCTGCAAACTCTGGCCATCGCCACCGCCGGCATGGCTCTGGCGCTGGTGTTGGCGATACCGGCGGGCCTGGTCGCCAGTCGTGCGCTGTCGCTGTCTGCCGCGTCACGCGGTGGCGTGCCGAGCCGACTGGGGCGTCTGTTGCGCTGGCCGGTGCGCGGACTGTTGATTTTCCTGCGCAGCGTGCCGGAAATCGTCTGGGCGCTGCTGTTTGTGCGCGCTGTAGGGTTGGGGCCGGCGGCCGGTGTGCTGGCCATCGCCATCACCTACAGCGGCATGCTCGGCAAAGTCTATGCGGAGATTTTTGAATCGACCGATCAGCGTCCGGCGCACGCACTGTTGCAGGCTGGCAGCGGCCGTCTGGCGGCGTTTGCTTACGGCACGTTGCCCAACGTCGGGTCAGAACTGCTCTCTTACACGGTCTATCGCTGGGAATGCGCGATCCGCGCGTCAGTGGTGATGGGGTTTGTCGGTGCGGGCGGCCTGGGTCAGCAGATCGACCTGTCGATCCGCATGTTCGCCGGCGGTGAAGTCGCCAGTATCCTGCTGTGCTTCCTGGTGCTGGTATTGGCCGCCGACCAACTCAGTCGCCTGCTGCGCTGGAGGCTGACATGAACCGGCTGATCAACTTGCTGCTGATCGCCGGTATTGCGCTGGCGGTCATCGCGTCTTTCGCTTATCTGGGACTGGATCTGGGCGAGGTGGGCAGCGCCACCAGCGTCAAGCAGATGGGCGCGTATGTGCAGCGTTTTCTCAGCCCGGACTTGAGCGCGGACTACCTGAAAGCCATCTTGCATGGTTCGATGGAAACTCTGGCGATGTCGGCCCTCGGCACCCTGCTCGCCGCTGTGTTCGGCATCATTCTCGCCCTGCCCGCCGCCGGACGGTTCGGCTGGCCGTTGCAAAGTGCCTCGCGCCTGCTGCTCAATGCCTTGCGGGCGATACCGGAACTGGTCTGGGCGGCATTGATGGTGCTCGCCGCCGGCCTCGGCCCGAACGCCGGCACCCTCGCCCTCGCCCTGCACACCACTGGCGTGCTCGGTCGCTTGTTCGCCGAAGCCTTGGAAAACACGCCACCGCAACCGGCCGAAGCCATTCGCTTGCAGGGCGGCAACCCGATTCTGGCCTTCTGCTACGGCACCCTGCCGAACCTTGCGCCGCAACTGCTCGCCTACGTTCTGTACCGCTGGGAAAACAACATCCGCATGGCCAGCGTGCTGGGTTTTGTCGGCGCTGGCGGATTGGGGCAGATGCTCTATGTGAGCCTCAGCCTGTTTCAGGAAGCGCAAGCCAGCACGGTGATTCTGGCGATGCTGGTGCTGGTGTTTGTGGTCGACTGGTTGAGTGCGTGGAGCCGGCAACGCTGGGTCAAGGCCTAGTACGCAGGCTGGCGAGTGGATATCTGGCAGAAGCTGATTATGCTTCAGGAAAGCTTGCACATTTGCGCGATGGCGGCACTGTGCAAGCTTCACGCAACAGCGCTTCCGGCATATGCCACAAGGCCAGAGTGAGACGAGCAATAACGGGGGACTCCGGCCTACAACAATAAGCACGACGGAGAACACCCATGGCCACAACCTACACAACGTCCACCGGCAGTCCACCGCGCAGCGGCGGCATCACCAAGGAAGAGCGCAAGGTCATCTTCGCTTCGTCCCTTGGCACGGTTTTCGAGTGGTACGACTTTTATCTCTACGGTTCACTGGCGGCGATCATCGCCAAGCACTTCTTTGCCGGTGTCAACGAAACCACCGCGTTTATCTTCGCCCTGCTCGCCTTCGCGGCGGGGTTTGCCGTGCGGCCGTTCGGGGCGATTGTGTTTGGCCGGCTCGGCGACATGATCGGGCGCAAACACACGTTTCTCATCACCATCGTGATCATGGGCGTGTCGACCGCGATAGTCGGTCTGTTGCCCGGCTACGCGACCATCGGCGTCGCCGCACCGGTCATTCTGATCACCCTGCGCTTGCTGCAAGGCCTGGCGCTCGGCGGCGAGTATGGCGGCGCCGCGACCTACGTGGCCGAGCACGCGCCACGCAACAGACGCGGGTTCTTCACCTCGTGGATTCAAACCACCGCGACCCTCGGCCTGTTTCTGTCGCTGCTGGTGATCCTCGCCTGCCGCACGGCGCTGGGCACTGAAGCCTTCGAAGCCTGGGGCTGGCGGATTCCGTTTCTGTTGTCGATCCTGCTGCTGATCGTTTCGGTGTACATCCGCCTGCAACTGAGCGAGTCGCCGGTGTTCCAGAAAATGAAGGCCGAAGGCAAGGCGTCGAAAGCGCCGCTGACCGAATCCTTCGCGCGCTGGGACAACCTCAAAGTGGTGATCATGTCGCTGCTTGGCGGCACGGCCGGGCAAGCGGTGGTCTGGTACACCGGGCAGTTCTACGCGTTGTTCTTCCTGCTGCAGACGCTGAAGATCGACCCGCAAACCGCCAACCTGTTGATCGCCGGTTCGCTGCTGATCGGCACGCCGTTCTTCGTGATTTTCGGCAGCCTCTCCGACCGCATCGGGCGCAAGCCGATCATCATGGTCGGGTGCATGCTGGCGGCGCTGACGTACTTCCCGATCTTCCACGCGCTAACCCAGTACGGTAACCCTGATGTGTTTATCGCCCAGGAGAAGAACCCGGTCAAAGTGATCGCCAACCCGGATCAGTGCTCGTTCCAGTTCGACCCGGTGGGGAAGGCCAAATTCACCAGTTCCTGCGACCTGGCGAAGACCCTGCTGGCAAAACGGGCGATCCCGTATGAGAACGTGATTGCCGAGCCGGGCACCGTCGCACAAGTGCGCATCGGCGATAAAGTCGTCGAGAGTTTCGAAGGCAGCGCCCTGCCGGCCGCCGACTTCAAGACCCGCAACGATGCGTTCACCGCGACTCTCGGCACCGCGCTCAAGGAAGCCGGTTATCCGGAGAAAGCCGACCCGGCGAAAACCAACTACCCAATGGTGTTGCTCCTGCTGACCGTGCTGGTGATCTACGTGACCATGGTTTACGGCCCTATTGCCGCGTGGCTGGTCGAGCTGTTCCCGACCCGCATCCGCTATACCTCGATGTCGCTGCCGTATCACATCGGTAACGGCTGGTTTGGTGGCTTCCTGCCGACGGTGGCGTTTGCCATGGTCGCCGCGACCGGGGATATCTATTACGGCTTGTGGTATCCGATCGTGATTGCGGTGATGACAGCGATACTGGGCACGTTCTTCCTGCCGGAAACCAAGGATCGCGACATTCTCAAGGATTGAACACCGTGCGCGCCCTCTCCATCGCGGGAGGGCGCCATTCGGCATGACCTGGCAAAAATATCGAACGCCTGCCGCACTGCCTGCCTCCAATGTTTACACCACTGGAGGTCAGCAAAATGAACAGCGACGATAAAACCCCGCACGCCCCGCCCACCGATACGTCCGGCAAACCGGTAAACGTTGTCGAGCGCGATCTTGAAGACCGGGACGATGACAGCGCAGCCGTGGATGAAGTCATCACGCCCTCGTCCACAAGAGTGAAGGAGCAGGACGCCGAGACGCTGCAGCGCAAGATCGATGAGATAGAGCGCAAAGTGGCTGATGGTAATTAGTGGTATTGAAGGAGATCGCGGCAGTCTGTTCGATCTACCCCCTCACCCCAGCCCTCTCCCCCAGGGGGGCGAGGGGGAAAGGGAGCCGATCTGTGTGTTCTTCAAATCTTGCGTTCAACTCGGTATTTCAAGTCGGCGTTACTTGCACAAACACCTCGGTCAGTCCCCTCTCCCTCTGGGAGAGGGCTAGGGTGAGGGTTTCTTCGCCGGGTTGAGTTTCACGGCCGCACATATCTGCTCCCAATCGGCCGTCAGCGTCGCCAGCGCCAAGGCATTGCCCAGCGCCGCGCCGCTGGCGGTATTGTCGAAAATGCACCAGGTCGTGGCACCTGCAGCGGTCGCTGACAGCAAGGCGTGTGCGAGGTGTTGCAGATAAGGTGAATCGTAGGCGCTGTGGTAAATGCGCGGTGAGCCGTGCAGGCGCCAATACTGGGTGCCCGCCCAGCCGGCTGGCGAAATATCACGGCGGATGCGCGAAGGATCGACTGCTGCTTGGGCGATCTGATGAGTCATTAATATCGGCTCGGCGCTGACCCACGATTCATGCCTTGGCTCAAGCACCACCGCGCCGGAGAACCGCTCGCGCAATGTCGTGAAAAAGGTTTCGGCGATGGCGGCGTCAAACGCCAGCGAAGGTGGTAACTGCACCAGCAAGCAGCCCAAGCGTTCGCCCAGACCGCCGCATTCAGCCAGAAACCTGTCCAGCGCCGCCTCGCAACCTGCCAGGCGTAACTCATGGGTGATGTGTTTGGGCGTTTTCACCGAAAACCGGAAGGCCTCCGGTACACCATCGGCCCAACGCTCATAGGTTTGCCGGCGATGCGGACGGTAGAACGAGCTGTTGATTTCCACGCCGTTGAGTCGCGTGGCGTAGCGCTGCAAATGCGTGCCCTCCAAGGGAAATACCGGCCAGTGTTCGCGCCCCAGACTCCAGCCGGCACAACCGATGAAAATCAAAAGCACACCTCCGGGTTTCTCCTGCCTGATCGTTCCTACGCTCTGCGTGGGAATGCCTCAAGGGACGCTCCGCGTCCAGTGACGCGGAGCGTCACGGGCTGCATTACCACGCCGAGCGTGGGAACGATCAAACCTGTGCGTTTACCGGTTATTTTTTCCCGGGTAACACCGCGCCGAGCACCTGTTTGGCGGTTTGCACGATCACCCCGGCTTCATCCGGATCGCCCTTGAGCAATGTCGTGGCGAATTTCTTCGCCTGCTCAAGCTTGATGTGCGGCGGCAAGGGCGGCACGTTCGGGTCGGTCTTGAACTCGATCACCACCGGCACTTCCGAGGCCAATGCCTTTTCCCAGGCTGCGGCGACGTCTTCTTCGCGATCGACAAAAATGCCTTTCAGGCCAATGGAAATGGCGAACAAGTGGTAAGGCACGTCCGGGATACTTTGCGACGCTTCGAACTTCGGATCGCCCTCCATCACCCGCTGCTCCCACGTGACCTGATTGAGATCCTCGTTGTTGAACACCGCACAGATCCATTTCGGACTCGCCCACTGCCGCCAGTATTTGGCGACGGTGATCAGTTCGGCCATGTTGTTCATCTGCATTGCGCCATCGCCCACCAGCGCAATCACCGAACGCTCGGGATAAGCAAACTTCGCGGCAATCGCGTAGGGCACTGCGGCGCCCATGGACGCCAGGCCACCAGACAACGAGCACTGCATGCCACGGCGGATTTTCAGGTCACGGGCGAACCAGTTGGCGCAGGAGCCAGAGTCGCTGGTGATGATGGCCTCATCGGGCAAGCGTGGCGACAGCTCATAGACCACCCGTTGCGGGTTGACCGGGTCGGCTTTGGCCATGGCGCGTCTTTCGAGGGTTTTCTCCCAACTGCTGCGCCAACCTTCGATTTTCTTGCGCCACTTGTTGGAGGTTTTCTGTTCGAGCAGTGGCAATAACGCGGCGAGGGTTTCCGCCGAGTCGCCGACCAGATTGACTTCCATCGGATAACGCAGGCTGAGCATGTCGGGCTGCAAATCGATCTGCACGCCGCGCGCCTGGCCTTCTTTGGGCAGAAACTCCGAATACGGAAAACCCGAACCGATCATCAGCAAAGTGTCGCATTCGTTCATCAGTTTGTAGCTCGGTTCGGTGCCGAGCAGGCCGATGCTGCCGGTGACCCAAGGCAGATCGTCCGGCAACGCGGCTTTGCCCAATAATGCCTTGGCGACGCCGGCACCGAGTTTTTCCGCCACGGCGATGACTTGATCGGTCGCCTGCAATGCCCCGACGCCAACCAGAATGGCGACCTTCTCGCCCGCGTTCAAAACCTCGGCGGCACGCTGCAGATCCTCGTCATAAGGCAGCACTTTGGGTTTCGTGTAACCCACCCCGGAATGCGCGGTGCCATGGGCGCGCGCCGGTGCTTCGTATTTCAATTCCTGCAAATCGTTTGGCAGAATCAGCGCCGTTACCCGCCGTTCGCCCACGGCCGTGCGCACTGCGCGATCGAGCAAATGCCGCACCTGCGAAGGCGCCGACGCCTGCTGCACAAATGCCCCGGCGACATCCTTGAACATCGACACCAGATCCAGCTCTTGCTGGTAGTGACTGCCCAGCGCCGTGCGTGCCTGCTGGCCGACAATGGCCAGCACCGGCATGTGGTCCATGCGCGCGTCATAGAGGCCGGTGATCAGGTGCGAGGCGCCGGGGCCGGAAGTGGCGATGCACACACCCAGCTCGCCGGTGAACTTCGCGTGTGCCGAGGCCATGAACGCGGCCATTTCTTCATGCCGCGCCTGAACGAATTCGATTTTGCCCTTGGCCCGACTCAGCGCGCCGAACACGCCGTTGATGCCGTCGCCCGGATAACCAAAAATTCGCGTAACACCCCATTCACTGAGCCGCTCAACCAGAAAATCTCCCACTGTCATCGTCATCTCGATCCTCGTCTTTCTCCGCTGCATGGAGCTGCCCCGACAGCACATCCGCCGGGAGGTGTAAGGGTCTGGACAGTTGGGTTGTTGGCGAAGTTTCGATTGGTTTCCTCAGGCCAATCCTTGTTTGTTTTTCTGAGTTCCCCACAAGACCTGTCGATCGGTGGTGAGTCCATTCGCGAGCAGGCTCGCTCCCACTGGGAATTGAGTTGCAAATGTGGGAGCGAGCCTGCTCGCGAAGTCGGTAGAACAGCCACTGATGACGCGGAGGCTTTCAACGATGCGGATGCACCGTGAACGCCACCAGTTTGATCACGATCGGCCGCACGACCAGGATGCACAGGAACGCCACCGGCATCGCCAGCTTATAGGCGTGCAAGGCATTACTCAGGTAGTTGTTATCAATGCCCGAATTGGCAGCGGTGATCACCAACGACATCAGGAACGCCATGATCGTCGCCATGTACAGCGCAAACACATAAGGCGTAGCACGTGGCGACAGTTTGCGACGGCTGATGATCAGGGCTTCAGAGCTTGTCGGTTGATTCATATGGCTTTTCCATCCATTGACAGGGAGCCCGCACGTTAACAAAGCCTTTCTGCTGCAACTAGACGGTTAATCGCAGGTATTTTATAAAGTAGAACTTACGAATCAACCCTCAACGGGACGATGAATGAACCTGCTGACGGCGATTGCCTGTTTTATCAAAGTGGTCGAAGCCGGCTCGATTGTCGGCGCCGCCAAGACCCTGGGCGTGAGCGCGGCGGCGGTGAGCCAGACGCTCAATCGGCTGGAAGCGCACCTTGGCGTGCGTCTGTTGCAACGTACCACGCGCAGCATGGCGCTCACCGAAAACGGCGCGGTGTACTACGAGAAAGTGCGGAAAATTGCCGCGGATCTGGAATCGGCACAAAGCTCGATCAGCAGCGATGAAACCCATTTGCAGGGTCGGCTGAGTATCGCCTCGACATCGGCGTTCGGCCGCCACGTACTGGCGTCGCTGATTGCCGGTTTCGGCGCACTGCACCCGCGCCTGCTCATCGAACTCTCCACCACCAACGGCAAGATCAACCACATCCAGGACGGTATCGACCTGAGCCTGCGGATCAAGCCGCAACTGGAGGACGGCATCGTCGCGCGCAAGATCGTTTCGCTGCCCTTCATCATGTGCGCCGCGCCAGCTTATCTTCAGCGTGCCGGGTGGCCGCAATCGCCGGATGATCTGCAAAACCATGCCTGCCTGGCCTTTCGTTATCCCCTGGACGGGCGTTTTCTGCGCTGGAGTTTTATCCGCGACGGGCAGCGTTTCGACGCCCCTGTCAACGCCACCGCCATCAGTGATGACATTGATGCACTGGCGCAAATGGCGGTTCACGGTGCAGGGATCACGCGACTGGCGGAGTTTGTTGCAGCGCCTTTCCTGGCGACCGGGCAACTGGTGCCGCTGTTTGAACACAGCGTCGTCCAGCCAATGGACATCTATGCCTGCGTGCAAGAACGCGCGGCGATGACGCCGAAGGTTAAAGCCTTTCTGGATTATCTGACAGCGCATCTGGCCACGCGCTGGCCGATGGAAAATGTTTAAGATTCTGGGTTCAAAGAGGCTCGCTGAAGCGCGCGAAATCGGGCAAAGTCCACCTCGCCCAATCGGCCTATCACGGAAGATAACAACAATGAAAAAAACGCTCGGTGCCCTACTACTGATCTGCTTGAGCAGCCACGCCTTCGCTGACGCCCAACCCGTTGGTTTCCAGTACGCCATGCTGGCGGATCCGCGCAATGAGCGCCCGGTAGAAATGGTCGTCTGGTACCCGAGTGCGACCACCGCTGCGACACCACAATTGTTCGGCGACAACCCGGTATTCGTCGGCGCCCCTGCGGTGCTCAACGCCCCGGCCGCCAAAGGCGAGCATCCATTGGTTGTGCTATCCCACGGCAATGGCGGGAGCTGGATCAACCAGACGTGGTTGGCCAGCGCGCTGGCCCGTCAGGGTTACATCGTCGCAGCGGTCAACCACCCCGGCACCACCAGCCGTGATCGCAGCCCGCAAGCCGCAGCGCAGTTGTGGCAGCGCCCCGTTGACCTCAGCCGCGCCATTGATGCGGTGACGGCGCAACCGGAAAAATTCGGCGCAGTGACGAAGGATCGAATTGCTGTTGTGGGCCATTCGCTCGGCGGCTGGACGGTCCTCGAAGCCGGCGGCGCGCGCTTTGACCCCGAGCGTTTTGCCGAAGACTGCAAGGTTCACACGCAACTCGCCAGTTGCACCGCCTACCAACAAATGAACACTACAAACACCGCGCAAGCGAAAGCTCAATTGGCCGCCGACTGGCGTGACAAGCGCGTCACTGCCGTGGTTTCACTGGATCTGGGCCTGTCGCGCGGGATGACCGACGCCAGCCTCGCGGCCTACCCCGTGCCGATCCTGGTGATCGCTGCTGGCGTGCCGTCGAAAGAACTGCCCGCTGAACTGGAGTCCGTCGACCTCGCGAAACGTCTGCCAAAAACCTCATCGCGTTATGTCGAGATCAGCGACGCCAGTCACTTCAGTTTCATGGCAATCTGCAAACCTGGCGCCGTGGCGATGCTCGACGAGGATGTACCGGGCGACAGCATCATCTGCACTGATGGCGAGGGCGGCCGCCCACGCGCGCAGATTCAACAACAGGTGATTTCCCTGATTACCGGGTTTCTGTCGCAGTCACCTGCCCCCTTGAAACAAGCCATTACCTACAAGGATTCGCAATAACAATGCTCACGCCCTCCCCTCAGACCTTCCGGGGCAGTTGCCTGTGCGGAGCGGTGAAATACCAGATCCGTTCACGGCCCAAGGCGCTTTCGCATTGCCATTGCAGCCAGTGCCGCAAAAGCCACGGCGCGGCGTTTGCCAGCTATGGCAGCGTGCAGCGCCAGAACCTGGAGTTGCTGGAAGGTGCTGACCATCTGAAGTCGTATCAATCGTCTGAATCGGTACAACGCCAGTTCTGCACGCACTGCGGCTCGTCGCTGTTCTGGGCAAGCAATCAAGGGGAGTTCAACGGCTGGATCTCGGTTGCGCTGGGCACGCTCGACACGACGTTCACCACGGAAAAACAGCAACATGTGGAAGTCACGTCGAAGGCGCCGTGGTTTGAAATCAAGGATCAATGGCCGCAGCGCTGAGGCTGAAAGATTCATTTATCAGACGTTGCTTCACCCGTTGGAGATCAGATGAAACGCTCAAAAATTGCGGCGTTGGCTGCGCTGGTAATGGCCGCAATAACCGTCATTTCACTGCAGATGTTTCTGTACGACGCCGAGATAACCATGGCTCAGGCATCCATGGGCAGCGTGCCTGTCCAATTGGTCGCACAAATCCTGATCACCATCGCCACTCATCTGTTCGTCGTCCTGATGGTGCCAACGCTCTTGATCGCCTACAGGAGGTACCTCGCCGGCTATGCGGTGCTTGCCCTGTCCCTCGCGGCCTACGCCCAGATGACCACAGGGCTGGGTGTGATCGGGCCGATGATCGCGGTCATCGCCGTCTCGATCCTGGGTTTTTATGGTTTCAGAAAAGCCAGCGAATGGATTCGCTACCTGCGCGCAAAATGACTGATCAGACCGATCAATCGCACTCTGGATCAGGAAGCGGGTTCTGTGGTGTGCTGTCTATTATCAGCGAGGTATTTTTTCCACTTGCCAAGATGAGGCCCCTTACATGAGCAAAGCACCGTACGTTCCGCCCCAGGTCTGGAAAAACGAAGCCCCGTCCGGTGGCCAGTTCGCCAGCATTAACCGGCCGGTTGCCGGGCCGACCCATGACAAGACCTTGCCGGTCGGCAAGCATCCGTTGCAGCTCTACTCGCTGGCCACGCCCAACGGCGTCAAAGTGACGATTATGCTGGAGGAGCTGTTAGCGCTGGGGCACAGCGCTGCCGAATACGATGCGTGGCTGATCCGCATTGGCGAGGGTGACCAGTTCTCCAGCGGCTTTGTCGAGATCAACCCCAATTCGAAAATTCCGGCGCTAATGGACCGTAGCGTTGAGCCGCCGATTCGTGTGTTCGAATCCGGTTCGATCCTGCTGTACCTGGCGGAAAAATTCGGCGCATTCCTGCCGAAGGATCCGGCGGGCCGCACCGAAACCTTGAACTGGCTGTTCTGGCAGATGGGCTCGGCGCCCTACCTGGGCGGCGGTTTCGGGCATTTCTATGCCTATGCGCCGGAGAAGATGGAGTACCCGATCAACCGCTTCACCATGGAAGCCAAGCGGCAACTGGACGTGCTCGACCGGCGTCTGGCCGAAAGCGCCTATCTGGCCGGCGACAGCTACACCATCGCTGACATCGCAGTCTGGCCGTGGTACGGGCAATTGGTGCGCAACAACGTTTATTCGGCGGCCGAGTTTCTCGCCGCTCACGAGTACACCCATTTACAGCGCTGGGCCGAGGACATCGCCCAGCGGCCGGCGGTCATTCGTGGGCAACGCATCAATCGCACCTGGGGTGATGAAGCAACCCAAGTACCCGAGCGTCACCAGGCTGAAGATTTGAACTGACAGCCCTTTCATCACGTTCAGCAGCGGGCCGATCACAAGCGTTTGAGATCGGCCCGTTTTTGCTTCTATCTCGCCCCCGAAAAACCACGACTCTGCGCCAACCCGCGCCGTAGAGCGCCCGCCCGATTGTGAAAAATTCGTTAACTAACTGAGCCGTACGCCTTTCTTCACCCGGAATGATCTGACAGACTAATGCGAATAATTCCTACACGCACTCGCACTGGATTCGTTTTCGTATCATTTGGGGAAGCAGATTGATGTCGTTTTGCACCATACACCGCCGCTCAAACCGTTCACCAAACCTGTTGGCACTCGCCATTTGCATGGCCAGCATCACACCGGCGCTGGCCGACGAGGCAACACCTGCCACGTCTGAAACAGCCGCGCCGGCCACGCTGGAACTGGACGCGACAGAAATCGGCGCGACCCAGATGAGCAGCACCACCGAAGACACCCAATCCTACACCACCGGCCCGATGCGGACGGCGACCAAGCTGTCGCTGACCATGCGCGAAACACCCCAAGCAGTAACAGTGATCACCCGTCAGCGCATGGACGACCAGAACATGACCAGCATCAACGACGTGGTGAAAGACACGCCGGGACTGTTCCTCAGTCAGGCCAGCGGCCCGGGTCGGCAGACCTACAGCTCGCGCGGTTTCGACATCGACACCATCATGTACGACGGCCTGCCGAGCTCCTATTCGCCGTTCTCGATGGCGGTGCAACCGAACCTGGCAATGTTCGACCGCGTCGAAATTGTCCGTGGTGCGACCGGCCTGGTCACCGGTGCCGGCAACCCTTCGGCGGCGATCAACCTGGTGCGCAAACGCCCGACGGCCGATCAGCGTGTAACCCTCACTGGCGCCGCCGGCAGTTGGGATGACTACCGTGGCGAGATCGACGCCTCCAGCCCGTTGAACGAAAGCGGCACCCTGCGTGGCCGGGTGGTCAGTTCCTATCAAGGCGCCGACAGCTTCCGCGACAAGGAAGAAAACGACCATGGCCTGTTCTACGCCATCGGTGAAGCCGACCTCAGCGACAGCACCACCGCGACCCTCGGCTTCTCGCGTCAGAACGAACAGACCAACTATTTCTGGGGCGGCCTGCCGATCGGCACCAACGGCCACCACCTCGACCTGCCCCGCTCCACCTACCCGGGCACCGACTGGGAAAACCGCAAGCTGCAGATCGATACTGTGTTCGGCGAAGTCGAGCATCGTTTCGACAACGACTGGAAACTGCACGTCGCCGGCTCGTCCTCGACCCTCGACGGCGAGTTCTCCGGGACTTACCTGTCGCGTTACGCCGGCCCGCTGGAAACCACGGCCTATCAATCCCATCACACCGACAAGCAGCGCTCGCTCGACGTGTTCGCCAGTGGCCCGTTCGAAGCGTTCGGCCGCAGCCACGAACTGGTGGTCGGCGCCAGCAACCGGGTGTATGACGCGACCACCAAGGAATACGATCCGTACACCACGGCCTGGCCGATTGGCGCGCCCAAGCCTGATTTCGTACGGGACGGCAAAACCCGCAACGTCACCACTCAGGACGCCGTCTACCTGACCACCCGCCTGAGCCTGGCCGACCCGCTGACGCTGATCCTCGGCAGCCGTCTCGACTGGTACGACTACGATGACCGCACGGCCGATGGCGACTACAAAGTCACGCGTAACCTGACCCGTTATGCCGGTCTGATCTACAAACTCGACGACCATCATTCGGTGTACGCCAGCTACACCGACATCTTCACCCCGCAAACCCAGAAGGACCTCGGCGGCAAGGTGCTCGAGCCAATCGTCGGCGAAAACTACGAGGTCGGCATCAAGGGCGAGTACTTCGACGGCGCCCTCAACGCCAGCCTGGCGGTGTTCCAGATGGACCAGACCGGTCGTGCCACCCAGGCCGACAATCAGTTCGGTTGCCCGGTCCTGACCTGCTACGGCTCATCGGGCAAGGTACGCAGCCAGGGCGTGGACATGGAACTGCAAGGCGCGCTGACCGACAACTGGCAGGTCGGCGCCGGCTATACCTATACCCGCGCGCACTACATCAAGGACGAAAACCCGGCCAACAACAATCAACGTTTCGAAACCGACACGCCAGAGCATCTGTTCAAGGTGTCCACCGTCTATCGCTTCCAGGGTCCGCTGCAACACTTGCGCGTGGGTGGCAACGTTTACTGGCAGAGCCGCATGTACAACGACGTCGCTCTGGCCAATAACGGCAGCTACCGCCTTGAACAGGGTGGCTATGCGGTCACCGACCTGATGGCCGGGTACGAGGTCAACAAACACCTGGATCTGCAGGTCAACGCGAACAATATCTTTGATCGCGTCTACTACTCCGCCATTGGCTCCAATGTTACGTGGGGCTCCAACGACAACTACGGCAACCCGCGCAGCTATATGCTGACGGCGAAGTACAAGTTCTGAGTCGCTGACCTTCTGATCAGCAACAAGCAAGGGCGCTGGGGAAAGCCACGGCGCCCTTGTACTTTCTGGCCTCTTCATTAGTCATGAGCAGCAATAACCGTTAGTCTCTGAGCGAACTCTTCACGAAGCATCGCGCCATGACCAATCCGGCCTTTACCCCTGATATTGACGCGATCCGCAGCATTGACGCGGTGCCAGTCATCCTGAGCATGGTCAAACACCTCACTGGCATGCGTTTCGCCGCAGTCGCGCGGGTCACTGAAAGCAACTGGGTGGCATGCGCTGTCGATGACTCCATTGATTTCGGACTCAAACCCGGTGGCGAACTGGTACTTGAATCGACCATCTGCCACGAGATCCGCCAGCATAAGCAGCCCGTGATCTTCGGGCACGCCAGTGCGCACCCGGTCTTTTCGCTGCACCACACGCCGAAAACCTATGGGCTGGAAAGCTACATCTCCATTCCCATCGTCAAAGCCAATGGCGACTTCTTCGGTACGCTGTGCGCCATCGACTCGGTCCCGGCCAATATCGACGAACCGGCCATCACCAAAACACTGACCCTGTTCGCTCAATTGATCGCCATGAACCTGGACACCCAACGCCATCTGGAAGCGACCCGAATCGAGCTGAACAACGCCAATGAACTCGGGCGCCTGCGCGAGCAATTCATCGCCGTTCTCGGCCACGACTTGCGCACACCACTGAGCGCGGTGCGCATGAGCGCTGACTTGCTGGAAAGCAAAACCGAAGACAAACGTTCGCTCAACCTGATTGCGGCGATTCGCAACAGCTCGGTGCGCATGGGCGTGTTGATCGAAAACATCCTCGACTTTGCCCGAGGACGTCTGGGTGGCGGGATTCCGGTGCAGCGCAAGTTGGTGGACGACTTGCAGCACACCCTGCAATTGACCCTCGCCGAGGTACAAGCGTCCCATCCCCAAGCGGTGTTTATCCATGAACTGGATGTGCCGGCGGGCATTTATTGCGATGCGCTGCGCATCAGCCAATTGCTTTCCAATCTGCTGGGCAACGCGGCCACCCATGGCTCGAACAGCGCGCCAATCGTCCTCAAGGCGTATGCGGAAAATGACGAGATCGTGATCTCCCTGACCAACCAGGGCACACCGATTCCAGCGCAACTGCTGCCACTGCTGTTTGAACCGTTCTCCCGCGCCGAGGCCGGGCAACGTTGCGAGGGTTTAGGGCTGGGGCTGTATATCGCCTCGCAGATCGCGATGGCGCACAACGGTACATTAAGCGTGACCTCAAGCGCCGAGTCGGGAACCTGCTTCGTGGCGAGACTCCCGGCCCGGTACAAATGGCTTTAAGCCGCCTGCCGCCGCATTGTCAGAATCGCCGCGCCAAAACCGATAAAGGTCGAACCAACCACACGACTGACCCAACGGGACAACGCCGGACGGGTCAGCACGCCCTTCGCGCGCGAAGCCAGCGCGGCATACACACTCAGTGACGACACCGACAACGCCATGAAGATCGAGGTCAGGATCAGAAACTGCGGCAGCAACGCCGCGCCCTGATCAATGAACTGCGGAAACAACGCAGTAAAAAACATCGTCGCCTTGGGATTGGTCACCGCCGTCAGGAACGCCGACTTGTACAGCTTGCCGCGAGTCGGTCGCACCCTGCCCGCCTCACCTTCAATCCCATCCGGCAGCATCGGCCCCTTTTTGAACAATTGCTTGACCCCGAGGTAGAACAGATACCCGGCCCCGATGATCTTCACCGCGTTAAACAGCACTTCAGAACTGGCCAACAACGCCCCCAGCCCCAACATCGCCGCCGCCGACAAACAGAACAGCCCACTGGCATTGCCCAGCGACGACCAGATCGTGCTGCGCTGCCCGTGAGCAAGGCTATTGTTGATCGCCATCAGCGTCGCCGGCCCCGGACTGGCGATGGCAATTGCCGCGACCAGAGTGAAGGTCAATATCGAGTGAGAATCCATTTTCGCTGCTCGCAAGGTTGAAGATGCCGCATCTTACAACAACCGGCTGCATAGCCCAGATCAAAAGCCCCTCACCCTAGCCCTCTCCCGGAGGGAGAGGGAACTGACCGAGGTGATTGCCAGAGTCATGCCGACGTGAAATACCGAGCTGAACTCAAATCCAGAAGCAGATCAAAAGCCCCCTCACCCTAACCCTCTCCCGGAGGGAGAGGGAACTGATCGAGGTGATTGCGAGAGCTACGCCGACGTGAAATACCGAGCTGAACTCAAATCCGGAAGCAGATCAAAAGCCCCCTCACCCTAACCCTCTCCCGGAGGGAGAGGGAACTGATCGAGGTGATTGCGAGAGCTACGCCGACGTGAAATACCGAGCCGAACTCAAATCCAGAAGCAGATCAAAAGCCCCCTCACCCTAACCCTCTCCCGGAGGGAGAAGGAACTGACCGAGGTGATTGCCAGAGTTACGCCGACGTGAAATACCGAGCCGAACTCAAATCCAGAAGCAGATCAAAAGCCCCTCACCCTAACCCTCTCCCGGAGGGAGAGGGAACTGACCGAGGTGATTGCGGGAAATACACCGACTTGAAATACCGAGCTGCACTCAAATTCGGAAGCAAATCAAAAGCCGCACCCACCCCGCTCTCTTCACCACTCAACAGGATGAGCGTTAGCTCGGCTGCAGCTCTTGATCTTGCCGTGCTGGCCCCTTCGGCAGGCTGAGTGGAGGGATTGATCCGGGGGTGGGAGCGCAGCGACCGTTTGGCGAAGCCAAACACAGCGAGAGGAGGTGCAGCGAAGCAAACCGTAGGCGCTGCGCCCGGATCGATCCCGGAGCGAAGGAACCCCGAGCCCCAGCGAGCGGGCCGAACGCCGGGGCCCAGCCTTTTGCTTACTTTTCGGCGTCTGGAAAAGTGAGTCGCTGTAAGAGCGAAACCGCCAGCGGCGACACCCGCAGAAACGGATATTCACAAAGAACACCCAGAGCATGGTCGGCCCAAAGGCCGCCAAGGCACCAAACAAAAAAAAGCCCCGCAAACCGAATGAAAGGCGCGAGGCAAAAAATTGGTTGGTTGCGGCCAACCAAAGGAGCTCAGTCAATACGTAAAAAAGCCAAAGTCAGATGCAATCCTGCGCCGCCCGCTCAAAACTCGAAGGCAAAAGATTCGAAGCCAGCAAATGGCGCTCATAGATAAACACCTTGCCGCCATTACCGGCCTTATAAGCCTCCAGCACGTTGTCAGCAGAAATCTTGCTCGGCACCACAATCCGATAACTACGCTGAGTCTGCGAAACCGTCGGATTCAATGCACTGCCCTGCAACTTCGGCACAACACAATCGGCGTACTGCGCAGGCGTCTTGCTGGTCTGCAACGTCAGGCTCGGATTGTTCGGCGCCGAAGCGCAACCGGCGAGCAGCAAAGAGGCAACGGCCAGAGCGGGCACAAATAAAAGACGCATCGGTGTCATCCTGAAAATAAAGGTTCGGTTCAACCGGCAACGGTTCAGCCTCACGGAGCCGCCGTCGCCATTTATGTTTTAAGTGATCAGCTCGACGCCACCAGCGCCTTGAGCGACACATCGAATTGCTTCAACGCGTTGAGTTGCAGGTCACGCTGCTTGCCGATCTGTGCAGCGATGGCCGGTGCCGCCTGGTTATGCACCCAGACCGAAGGCAACTGCTTCTCGACGGCGCCTTCTGCCTTGCCGATGTATTGCAGGTCGGCGTCGTAGAAGCGTGCGGTAAAACGCGCTTCAACCAGACTGTTGCGCTGCGTCAGCAAGCGGTTGAAGGTATCGAGCTTCACCACCACGTCCGGATGCGCCTGTACCAGGGCATCAAGGTTGTCGTAAACGGTTACCGACAAGAACTGTTGTTGCAGCGAACTCACCAGCCAGTCGATGGCCAGTTCCGGATCGGAACTGTCAACGAACGCTTCACGAATCCGCGAATCCAGCGCGTCTTTCGCGCCGTTGACCGCCATGTTGTGGTAACGCTCAAGGTATTGCAGGTTGTCCAGGGTGTTCTCGCTGAGCAACACACCCACGGTTTGCGAATGCTGCAACGTGGCGCTGCTGCCCGTGATGGTCTGGAAGTGACACGACCCGGCGTCGGCTGCGTAAGTCGGAGCTGTGAACAGTGCGCCGCCTGTCAGCAGGGCGACAAAAGCCAGTCGGGTCAGGGTGTTCATCGCGCAAATTCCTTGAGCTGCGTGTTCGATGGAAGCGATTTTCCGCCGAATGCCGACAAAGCAGAACTTGCGTTTCGTGATGGTCACTATTACTTCTAGCAATAGTTGCGCGACGTGCAGACTGCTACACACTCAACCACAACGAGAAAAACAGCCCATGAGGAGTTCGCCTTGAGAACGTTTGACCTGATCCGTGACGCCGTTCTGCCCGATTTTCGCGAGCGTGTGGCCGAATATCTGGTTCAGTACGAAAGCGTATTGCTGGACAAAGGCATTACCGACCCGCAGCTCATCCAAGACACCGCCAACCAGTTGCGCGGTTACCTGCGCGGGCTTAACACCACCCGGGTGCTGGGCATGGCCTATTGGGAAGAGCTGGATCGCCGAGTCGTCGACACCTGGCTTGAGCCCAAGCCATGACCGATCGGCACGGCGGTCAGGGTGGCGGTGAGCGACCGCGCCCTCCCCGCTGCCAATGATCTGCGCGGCAACACGACCTCTGCGAAAAAACCGCCCGAACGCTTACAATCGCCGGTCAAACTGCCACTCAGACAGGCTCATCAAGAAATGCCGCTCGACCCACCTACGATGCTGACCCTTTCCATCGCCCTCGCAGCCGCCGCAGCGCTGTACCTGGCGATCGAATGGCGCAGCATTCGTGAGCCTTCGCTGCTGTTCTGGAGCGCCGGTTTCGCCACCATCACGGTCGGTTCCACCCTGGCCCTGCTACGCAGCAGCGGCTTTTTGCTGATCGGCATCTGGTTCGCCAACGGCCTGCTGGTGACCGCGCATTTCCTGTTTCTGCTCGGCGTGGCGCGTTTCACGCAGATACGCTTGTCGACGGCCTGGTACCTGATCTTTGTCACCTGGCTGGTCTTGCTGCTGTTGCCGGAGGGGCCGCTGTGGTCGAAGGTCATGCTGGCGGCCAATTCGTTGCTGGTGGCGCTGTCGACCCTCAAGGCCAGCTCGCTGCTGCGCCCCCATGGCAAATCGTTGAGCGTCGGCGCGGTGCAGTTGCGCTATGTGCTGCTCGGTCACGGTATTTTCTACGTGGCCAAAGCGCTGACAGTGGTGATCCCCGGCACGCTGATCGATCTGGCGGCGTTTCGCGGCGAGATCATTCAGATTTCCCTGGTCGAGGGCGCGATGGCAATCATGTTGATCGCCCTGTCGATGACCGGCACCGAGCGTTATCGCCGCGAAAAACAGATCGCCCGCCTCGCCGAACGCGACCCGCTGACCGCTTTGTATAACCGCCGCGCCCTGGAAAAACGCGCGCCGCGCCTGTTCGAACAGGTTTCGCCGGCGCATCCCGGCGCCTTGCTGCTGATCGACATCGACAACTTCAAACTGGTCAACGACCAATACGGCCACACCGCCGGCGATCGTTTGCTGATTACCTTGAGCGAGATGATCCGCTCGGTGCTGCCGCGCAATGCGCTGACCGCACGCCTGGGCGGTGACGAGTTCGTCATTTTGCTCAGCAGCACCTCAGGTGAGCGCGTCATGGAACTGGGCAACGCGTTGCGTGAGCAGTTTCTGATCATGACCTCCCAGACGTTCCCGACCACCGCTGCGGTGACCCTGAGCATCGGCGCCAGCCTGTTCGACAAGCCGCCCGCGCACCTGACGGCGCTGATCGAACAAGGTGACGCCGCCCTCTACGAATCGAAACGCGGCGGACGCAATCGTCTGCGCCTGACCGGACTCACTCCTCCAGGATAATAAAAACCATGTCCAGCCTCGTTACCCCTTTGCAAGACCTCGCAGCACCCGAAGGCGTTTGCTACGGCTGCGGTGGCCGCAACCCGCACGGTCTGCACGTCAAAAGCCGCTGGCACGAAGACGGCGTTCACGTGATCGCCGAACACCTGCCGGACGCCAAGTACTGCGGCTGGCCGGACCTGGTCTACGGCGGCCTGCTCGCGATGCTGGTCGACTGCCATTCCAACTGGACGGCCATGGCCTACCACTACCGCGCCGAACACCGCGAACCCGGTAGCCTGCCGCGCATCGACTGCGTCACCGGTAACCTCGGCATCAAATTCATCAAGCCGACACCGATGGGCGTGACGCTGACTCTGCGCGCGAAAGTCGAGGGTGACGTCGGGCGCAAGACCCGGGTGATCTGCGAGGTGTTTGCCGGGGAAGTCCTGACGTCAGTGGGCGATTCGGTGTTTGTGCGTGTCGATACCGGGCAACTGGCGGATGCGGCACACGGGCGATAAACCTGGCGAGCCTGCCTGGCTTGTCAAACCGTTACCGGCAGGCCCTGGCGACTGTTCAACTGACCACAGCCCCTTTGGGGCCGCTGGCAATCAGGGCGGCGCCACAAGCGGTTTTCATGCCGTCCAACGCCACAGGCGTGCCATCAACGGTGTAAGTGCTACTGCCCTCGGCGATGGGGAAAATCCCTTTGCACAGAGGGCAGCTTACCTTGTGTCCGACACCGGCAATGGGCTTGCCATTGAGATCGGTTTGAGAGAATGCCTCAAGGACCGTGCCACCATGCGTGGTGGAGTCACCCAAGCGAATCGCGTCTTTCACAGCATAACTCCTTTGCCGTTCAATCAGGCCCGACGGTCTGACCTTCGCCCCCTCATTCTTCAATCTCCCACGCCAATCCCGGGTCCGCTTTGCCGTGTTCGCAAAAATACAGCAACGCTTTCCGGGCACTTTCTTTGCCGACAACCTGGTTTTTCGGGTAACTCCCGGACTGCCCACCGACGACGACATCAACCGTCTCATCGTTTGATGCATCAGGAGTAGTCAGTGTGTACAGCTTCTCGTCGACGTTGACCGCGATAAACACAACATAGCGATGGTCGTTCCCCCCGCCCACGCTCATGTAGTTATCGTCATCGAGCAAAAACAGTGTCGAACTGCACGCCTTTCCATCCAGTCGATCCAGAGTTTCGAGTACCTTTGCGCGGTCGGGACTCAAGTGCTCTCGCTCTTTGAAAGTCTCGCCCTTTGCTTCGTCTTCTATGATTTTTTCCAGCTTCATGATCACTACTTCGTTGGTGTGTAAGTTCGGCTGCCACTGGGTGAATGCACGGTAATATTACATCCCAGATTTCGAGCCAGTGAACGAATACCCCCTGCGCCCGGCAACCCACAAGCCTTGCACGGATCGCGGTCGACCCACATTTCGGCACTTTCGGCTTTACCTGCCATGCCCGCATTCACGGCATGTTGCACCGCTTCAGCCTCCGCGTGGGTTTTGGTTTGCGCATTTACCCGATCGAGGGTAATCGCCGTCTTGGGATTCTGATCACCTGAGTTTATACCCTCGAAACTCTGACCATTGACCCTCAATAAAGACAATGTCGATGTGTCATTGGCAGAACCTGCGACGGGTAGACCCAAGGCTTTCCTGCGGTCAGCCAGTTGCTGCCGTGGATCACAGGTTTCCAGGCCCAGCGGATCGATCCAGCCCGTCGGGTTTGGTGCATAGACATAAAGATTCAAGCCACCGGCATAGCTGATCGGGTCTTTGCTGATGAAACGACCGACCTGCGGATCGTAGTACCTGTAGCGGTTGTAATGCAGGCCCGTCTCATGGTCATGGTACTGCCCCTGAAAACGCAGTGGATTCGTCAGCCCTTGTTGCCTGGCACGATCTGAACGCTGTTCCTGAACTTGGCCCCACGCCTTGTATTGCGCACTCCAGACGATTTCACCTCGCTGGTCAGTCAGTTCCTGTGGCGTGCCCAAGTGATCGCACTGATACCAGCTCAACTCATCGATCGGTTGGGCCTTGGGTGCGTGGTTCCACAACGGATCATCGTCCAGTCGATATTCGTCGCTGTAGTCGGGCTGCTCCGACAGTTTGATTGCCTGATGCCGCAGTGCCTGAGCGACAGGCACAAAGGTGCCAGGCTCGTACACGTAATGCACGGTACGACCATAGTCACCATCCACCTGTGCGAGGCTACTTTCCCAGGCTAGAACGTCACCGTCCCAACCATATAACGTGAAGCCGCAACCCGACTCGCGCTGCTTGCGTGCGTATTCGTGATGGTTCCATTGAGAGCCGGCTTCAGGGTGCTGTTTAAAGTGCGCACGGGAGTGTTTGTAAACCCTGCGGCCCAGCGCATCGTAGGCGTAATCGACCTCCAGACGGGCGTCGTCAAAATGCACCAGACGGTCGAACAGATCCCAGCGCAGCCGGCTGTAAGTGCCGTTATGCCAGCGCTGGATCAGGTTGCCCCGCTCGTCATACTCATAATGAGTGCCGGCGTACTCGCGCAGCAGGTTATCCAGAAGCTTGCTGCGGGTCGGGTCCTGATCCAGCGGGCGTCGGGTTTGCCGGGCCGTATCGTCGAGCAGATTGCCAGCCGGGTCGAAGGCAAAGGTTTCCACACCCAGGCGACTGCTCGCCTGAAGCAGACGACCGACCGGGTCGTATTGATAAGCCAACGTCCCTCGGCGAGTATCGTCAATACCGCGCAACTGACCTGCCGCATCGTACTGATACTCGCGTTTGAGGACAGTGCGCTTATCGTCGGCGCGCCCCAGCAGTTGCTCCTGCAAACGTCCGGCGGGGTCCCACTGCTGGGTTTGCAACAGATGATTGCCCTGATGCCGCGCAACTTCACGATGCAGGTCGTCGCGCTCGAAACCGATAAGGTCATGTTCATCGAGGCGCATGCCCAACAGATGACCGCTGCCGTAAGTCAGCCAACTGACCCGATGACCGTCCGGACGCAGCGTGGCCACTCGCTGATTGAGCGCATCGTATTCATGTCGCCAGATCGCGACCGAGGGTTTTTCCAACCCCAGAAAATGCTGATGTTCGCGCAGCAGGTTGCCAGCCGGGTCATGGAACCACTGCAAGCGGCTCTGATCGTTACTGGCCAGCACCAAGTTGCCGTTACCATCGTAGGCGAAGGTTTCCGCTTGCGACTCGCTGCCCAGCGTCGCCAAACGGCTGATCATCCGGTTCATCGGGTCGAACTGGAATTCGGTGAGGCGCTCGCCGTCGCGAATGGAGGCCAATCGCCCGGTCTCGGTGTCATAGCGATAGTGTTTGCTGCGCCCATCGAAGCCGGTTTCATGGAGCAAGCGCCCTACCGGATCGTACTCGAACTGCACCCGCTGCTGGTTCTCGTTTTCCAGGGCGGTCAGCCGCCCCAGTCGGTCCCAGCGATAGCGCAACGTCTGTTCCGTGGCATCCACTCGCTCGGCCACCAGCCCCGCAGCCGTGTAACGCCAGGAGGTGCAGCGGTCCAGCCCGTCGACATGCGCCAGCAAACGACCTTCAGCATCGTAAGTGAAACGTTCTTCGGTTTTATCCGGATGCCTGATCAGCACCCGCTGGCCGGCACGGTATTGGTACTCGGTGCTTTGCCCGGCCGCGTCGGTGAAGCAAATCAACTGCCCAAGACTGTTGTACTCCCAGGTACTGGCCTTGCCGGAGCAGTCGGTATATTTCGTCAGTTGACCGGCATCGTTGTATTCAAGTTTCTTCTCGGCGCCGTTGGCGTCCTTGATCGCTTTGAGCAGGCCTGCCGAGGTGTAGGCGTATTCGGTCTGGTTGCCCAATGGGTCAATGGTTTTCTCCAGATTGCCGTGAGCATCATAGTCGCGCAGCCAGAGCCCGCCTTCGGCGTCGCTGATCTTGATCAACTGATCTTGATCGTCATACGCAAAATGCACGACGGTGTCGTCGGCACGAATATGCTCAAGCACATTGCCCCGTTCGTCATAGCTGAAGCGGTCGATGCTGCCGTCGGTGTGCACATGGCGCACGACGTTTTTCGCCTCATCGCGAAACAGCCATTCCGAGCGTTCATCCGGGTGTCGAATGCGATAGGTGTAGCCAAGGATGTCGTAGTAGTGCCAGGTCTCGTTGCCATGGGCATCGGTGACATACGTCAGGCGGATGTTTTCGTCCCATTCCAGCCGGGTATCGAAACTGCCGTCATCCGCCCATTCGCGGACGGCTTTGGCATCAGCGCCCTGACCTTGCCATTGCAGGTTCATCCCGCGCCCGGTGCGATCGGTGTAACGCGTGACCAGATGGTGCTGGTATTGATAATTCCAGGCCGCGCCGTTTTCATCCTGGGCCTGGATCAGATCACCGCTGGCGTCGTAGCGATAGGCACACAATTGACGCTTGGGTGCACCGTGGCGAATTTCCCAGAGACCGATCAGGTGCCCTTGCGCGTCGAGCAGGGTGCCGAGCTGCAAGTGGACGTTGCTGATATCGCCTTCGTAGGTAATCAGATCCGACAACACCGCCTCGTCGTCATGACGGTGTTCGTAGTGAAGCATGACCCCGGCACCGCTGCGCAGGACGATACCGATCAGCACGTAACGCTGACCGCGGCGCACGTAGGTTTCCTTGCGCTCGATACCGCTGCACAGCACCAGCCGGTTTTCGTCGACCCGCACCAGCGTCAGGCTTTCAACCGGGTCGTAATGGGCCTCACCGACTTTGGGCAGTGGGTAATTGTGGCTACGTCCATCTGCCGCGTGAAACACCAGGCCGTCATCGACGCGATCGAAACGGGTGGTGAATTCGGTAATCCAGCGAGCGCCCATGTCCCCTTTGTCATAGGCCTCCAGGCGCGAGTAATACGTGCGCGTCCAGTTGATCGGGAACGGGCCCGGCAGGCTGAAATCAGTGTGACGGAAAGTCTCCGAGCCCATCGAGAAACTGATGCTGTGCGCGGTAATCGGGCACACCACGTTTTTTCTGCAATTAGGGTCGGCTTTCGCCCCGGCTTGCTTGGACTGCATCTCAAGCTGACCTTCCCCGGCCTTGCGCTTGGCCTGGGTGGTGCCGCCGGGTTTGACGTTCGTACTCTGACCATGCGCCTTGCGCTTACGCCAGGTGACCACGGCGCCACCGAGCATCTGCAACAGCCAGCCGATGGAGTGTTGAACACCCGGATCGCTGAGCTTCTTCAGCTGAGTTCGCAGCTCTACGCCCAAAGTCCGCAGCATGGACGTATTGCTGAGCACCAATGCCTTGGCTTTTTCCGGCAGCAGGTTTTTCGCTGCGCTGTTGGCTACGCCTTTGCCGGCGGCCTTGTAGGCACTGAACGCTGCACCAAAGATGTTGCCGATGGCCGCTTTGGGGTCATGCAGTAACTGGCTGCGCGCCGCCGTGATCTTTGAACCCGCAGCGTTGAGGTCGCCCTTGGCATCGAGTTTGCCATTGACGACGGTTTCCAGCCCCTTGGCAATCTCGTTCACCGCGCTCTGGCCCAGTTTGCCAGCGTCGTCGAGAATGCCAGCGAGTTTGGGCTGCGCCTGTTTTACGAAGTCATCGATCGTGCCGACAATGGTCGCGTTCAAATGCCCGATCAACACTTCGATCAGCGAATCACCCAGAAGCATCTTCGCGCTGTTACGCAGTTCCTGGCGCACCAGGCCCAATGTCGGACGCAGCGTCATGCGTGCCGATGCCATGGTTGGAGGGGCCGGCAGTACGCCAATCAGGTTGATCCCCAGGCTGACCCAGTCCAGCACTTGGCGCTGCTTGCTTTTGGCCAGGGTCACGATGTCGCCAAGGGCGTCGACCAGCGCCATGATGTTACCCACCACCGGCAAGGCGCCGGCAACGTTCTTCACACGGTCGAGCGTGACAACCCCGCCACTGATCGACTGCAGCCAGGCATCGAATTTGGCGGCGCCGCGACCGACGTCTTGAATATCGATGGTGTTGAGCGGAACGACAGCAACCTGGGGTTCACGTTTTTTATCGGGCGCAGGAGTCGGAGTAGTCATGACATGAACTCATCTGGCAGCAAGCTTGAGGCCGGACTCAGGCCGGGCGTTTGAATCGCGTTTTTGGGCAACGAAACGGCAGGCAAACTCGGCAACTTGCCGTTCTTGCTCGCGGCGCCGAGGATGCTCGACGCACTCGGCAACGCCGCACTCGCCAATTTCGGCAATCCAGCCGCGCCACCCTGCACAACACCCTTAACCTGCTGCGCTGTTTGCATCGCACCTTGCGCCGTCTGCATCGCACTCATCCCTGTTTGCGCCATGTCCTTGCCCTTCTCCAACATGTCCCAACTCTTGCTCGGCAAGACCTGCGCGACCATCGCCTGCACTTGGCTCGGCACGTTTTCAGCCCCCGGCGGATTCAACGGCCACTCAGGTTTGCCGATGTAACTGCCATCGCTCCACGTATCCGCCGGATCCTTGCCGAACAGCACTTGCGCCGGCCCCGGTGCGGCGCCGGTGACGCTGGCGAAACCCTTGCCGTCGAGCTTGCCCTTGATGCTTTTGCCCAGGGCATCGATAACTTCGTAGTCGCCTTCCTTGATGCCCTGACGCCCGGCGTACTGGTTGAACAATTCAAGGTTGCCCTTGCCCGGTTTCGGCGGTTCCGGGAACACGCCCGCCAGGGATTTCGCGCCGGTGTAGGCGAAGTTCGCCGCGTGCGCGGTGTACGGGCCGCTGGTGGCGTGGGTGATGCCGCCGGCGTTGTAGGTGGTGGCGCTGCCGCCGCCCTGGATCACCAGTTCGGTTTTCGCGGTGATGGTGATGCGGTCGGCATTGGCAGTGATGTTGAGTTTGGCCAGCAGGTTGATGCTGTCCTTGAGTGCGCGCACATCGATGTCGCCGGACGCTGCAACCAGACGCCAGCCCATGCTTTGCACGAACAGGCGCATGCCGCGACTGGCGCTGGCCAACAGGCGTTTGCCGATCGACAGGCTGGTGTGGCCGGTGCTGCTCAATGCCAAATGTTCGCCAGTGGCGATGTGGCTGGAGCGCGGCGTGGTCAGGGCGATGCCGGCCGGGCTGGCGAGGACCAGATGCGGCTCGGTGAACTCGGGAAATTCGTTGGCGGTGAGGTTGGCCGGACCGCTGCCGAGTACGCCTTGGTGCTGGGCGTGCAGCGCTTTGGCGACGTCGTCCTGATCGCCGGCCTCTTGGGCCTGAAGCTCTTTGGCCTGAACGGCAAAACCGTCCTGCTGATCGCTGGCCGTGGCGAGGCGCTCGGCAGTTTCCGGCAGATCCTTGTGGTGCTTGGATTCGTTCGGCCGTGGCTCGGTGGTGATCAACAGACCGGCCCCGGCACGTACTGCGCCGTGGCGGTCGGTTCTCAACTCAAAACCTTCGCCGCGCGGTTGACCGCCGCTCGGGCGCGGATGAGTCAGATAACCGAGGTTGATCGCACTCGCGCCGTGGTCACTGCGCAGCGCGATGCTGATCTCGCTGGTGGTGTCGTCGATGCGTAATTCGTTGGCGCGGCTGCCCTTGTATTCCTTGCTCTTGACCGTGGCCAGGGTCTTGAAGTCCGGCAGTTTGTACGGCGGCAGATTCGCGCCGTGGTACAGGCAACCGGTGATCAGCGGCTGGTCGGGATCGCCTTCGAGGAAGGTGATCAACACCTCCATGCCGACCCGCGGAATGTTGATCGAGCCAAAAGTCTCGGCAGCCCAGCTCGATGCGACGCGCATCCAGCAACTGGTCATGTCGTCGTGCTTGCCTTCGCGGTCCCAGAAGAACTGCACTTTCACCCGGCCGTACTGGTCGCAGTAGATCTCTTCGCCTTCAGGGCCGCAGACCACCGCACTTTGCGTGCCGAGGACTTTCGGTTTCGGGTGATCGAGCGGCGGACGGTACGGCACGTCCCATGGGATCGCGCTGAAGCGGTTGCGATAGCCCTGGTGGAAATCGTCTTTGTTGTCGGTGGTGTCGCTGGTCACCGACTCTTCGAGCACCTGAGGCTGCTTGCCTTCGTGGAAGATTTCAGTGAGCAGCCAGAGGTCGTTCCACGTCGGGTTGGCGTGCTCGGTCAGGGCGAGGAAATGCCCGCTGACCAGAATCGGCTGATCGCTGTTGCCTTCGGCCAGACGATAGTCGCTGCGATGGCGTTCCAGCGCGCGATTGGCCAGGTGTTTGCCGCGCTCGCGATCGACGAAACGGCCCGGGTAATCGTAGTCTTCGAGGTCCGGTTGGGCGCTGCTTTTGGCGTCGCTTTCCAGCTCGATCTTCGGTTTGACGAAATCGTAATCGCGGCGCGTGGTGCGACTGGTGCGGGTGGCCAGACGCAGGCCAAAACGCTTGACCACCGGTTTGTCGGCGACCAGTCCGGAGTCCTGCTGATAGGCCACTGGCGCGAGTTTCGGGAACACCGTCTGGTCATCGCCGAAGGTCAGTTTGTGGCCGCTGGACGTGTGCTGGAAGTGGTAGTGAATCCCCTCCTCTTCGCACAGGCGCTGGATGAAATCCAGGTCCGATTCGTCGTACTGCACGCAGTAGATCCGTTCCGGATAAATCGCGCTGAGCTGGAAGTGGTAGTCGCTGGCGAGAATGCCGTGCTCTTCCAGGACCTGGCTGATGATCTGTTGCACGGTCATCTGCTGGAAGATGCGCTGGTTGACTCGATGCGCGAGGTAGGCCAGTTGCGGGCGCAGGTAAATCTTGTAGCGGGTCAGGCGCTTGCCCGCCTCGCCTTGGGCAATGCTGTAGACCAGCCCGTGAATGCCAGTGCCGGTTGGCGACAGCTGAAGAAACGCCAGTTTGTGCAGCACGCTTTCGAGGTTGATCGAGGCCTTTTCACTGACCAGTTCCAGCTCGAATTCGAACGGCGTGTTAAGGGCCTCACGACCGGTGAACGACAGCACCTGAAAGTCGCTGTCGACACCATCAACGGTCAGATTGAAATGAGGCTGGTTGGCCGGTGAGAACATTCCCTTGTCCCTCGCGCAGTGCTGCAACACGCCTCAGGGTGCAAGAGCCTGAGGCGAAGAATTGCTTGATCGAACAGTGAACTCGACCAGTCAGACTGGTCGAGTCGGTATCACTATCAGCCGCGATTAAACGACTGGAGCACGCCAGTCATCGGAACCCGAAGTACCGGAGACTTCGTGGGTCCAGGTGATTTTGCGGTAGGTGAACTGCACTTCTTCCAGGTGGGTGAAGTGCGCGTTGCCTGGATCCTGGCAGTTGTGCATTTTGTTGTTGATGGCGACGATGATCGCGTCTTCCAGTTTGGTGGTGTAGTAATGCTCTTGGGTGCCTTGCGCCGAAGTGCGGTACCACTGGATAACGATTTCGCTCATGCGCTCGCCGGAAGTCAGCGCCGCTTGCAGCAGAGGCGAAGCCTTGTCGTAGACCTTGGTGATCACCACAGGCTTGTGCACGCGCTGACCGGTTGGCTGACCGGATTGCGGGTCACGCGGGATGATCACGTCGTGGGTGAACGCCTGAACCATCACCTGGTCTTCGTGGCCTTCTTGAAAGGTGTTGCCAACGGAATCGGCAGTAAATGCGCCGGCAGTGATCAGGCCTTGTTTTTCGCCAGTGACGGACATGTACGCGGGGGTTGCCATGGAATGCTCTCCTTGCTCAAAAGACACAAGCGACAGGCACCATTGCCTGTCCGTGCGAATTTGGATATATCAACTTTCATGCCAGTCATTACATTGCCATTGTTCATCAACAACTTGTGTAAACAACTTCAACAAAAGTAGCTATTGCAGCCAGGAAGAGTCGTCGTAAGTGCGCAACTTCTTGCGCAGTACTGCGCAAGAAGTTGCGCACTTGGCTGCACGCCCTGAACGGCGTGGCCTGTAGCGATTTTCAGGAATGTTTTCTGGAAACAACTGCGCAACTTCTTGCGCAGTTGCTAAAAAGCGTTTTCATCGTCAATCGACGAAAAATCTCCAGATAGCCTTACTCTCGTTGACGTTGCATCAACGCAGTTTTGCTGAATAGGCAAAACATCGCGCGTAAAGAAAAGCCAGGCAACTGCCTGGCTTTTCTGGTCAGCGGAAATAATGTAGTCAGTGCGAAGAAGCCGTCACATTCGCCCGCGCCGTGTGCAGCTTTTTATAGCTCTCGATCAAGCGCAAATGCCGATCCAGTCCTTCCAGCTTCATGCTCGTCGGCGTCAGGCCATGGAAGCGCACGCTGCCGTTGACCGAGCCAATCGCTGCATCCATACGCTCGTCACCGAACATGCGGCGGAAGTTGGCTTCGTAGTCTTCCAGTTGCAGATCCTCGTCCAACTCCATCTCTAACACTACGTTGACCGCTTGATAGAACAAGCCGCGCTCGACGGTGTTGTCGTTGTATTGCAGGAACGCTTCGACCAGGTCTTTAGCCTGTTCGTACTTCTGCAGCGCGAGGCAGATCAGCAGGCGCAGCTCCAGAATGGTCAGCTTGCCCCACGGCGTGTTGTCGTCGAACTCGACGCCGATCAGTGTGGTGATCTCGGTGTAATCGTCCTGCTCGCTGTTTTCCAGGCCTTGGGCGAGGTTGCGCAGGCCGACCTTGCTCAGGGTGTGCAGGTTGAGGATGTCGGCACGGAATTGCAGGGCTTTGTTGGTGTTGTCCCAGATCAGGTCTTCGACCGGGTAGATCTCCGAGTAGTCTGGCACCAGGATGCGACAGGCCTTGGCGCCGATGTGCTCGTAGACCGCCATATAGACTTCTTTGCCCATGTCTTCGAGGATGCCAAACAGCGTTGCAGCCTCTTCGGCGTTGGAGTTTTCGCCTTGGCCGGAGAAGTCCCACTCGACGAATTCGAAGTCCGGTTTGGCACTGAAGAAGCGCCACGACACCACACCGCTGGAATCGATGAAGTGCTCGACAAAGTTGTTCGGTTCAGTGACAGCCTGGCCGGAGAAGGTCGGTTGCGGCAAGTCATTGAGGCCTTCGAAACTGCGGCCCTGCAACAGTTCGGTGAGGCTGCGCTCCAGCGCCACTTCCAGGCTCGGGTGCGCGCCGAACGAGGCGAACACGCCGCCGGTGCGCGGGTTCATCAGGGTCACGCACATCACCGGGAATTCGCCGCCCAGCGACGCATCCTTGACCAGCACCGGGAAGCCCTGCTCTTCCAGGCCTTTGATGCCTGCGAGGATGCTCGGGTATTTCTCCAGCACTTCTTGCGGCACGTCCGGCAGGGCCATTTCGCCTTCAAGGATTTCGCGTTTGACCGCGCGCTCGAAGATCTCCGACAGGCACTGCACTTGCGCTTCGGCCAGGGTATTGCCGGCGCTCATGCCGTTGCTGAGGTAAAGGTTTTCGATCAGGTTGGACGGGAAGTACACCACTTCGTTGTCGGACTGGCGCACGAACGGCAGCGAGCAGATGCCACGCTGGGTGTTGCCGGAGTTGGTGTCGAACAGGTTCGAGCCACGCAATTCGCCGTCACGGTTGTAAATCTTCAGGGTGTATTCGTCGAGAATTTCGCTCGGCAACTCGTCCTTTGGCCCTGGCTTGAACCACTTCTCGTCCGGGTAATGCACGAACTCGGCGTTGGCGATTTCTTCGCCCCAGAACTGATCGTTGTAGAAGAAGTTGCAGTTCAGGCGCTCGATGAACTCGCCCAGCGCCGAGGCCAGTGCGCCTTCTTTGGTCGCGCCCTTGCCGTTGGTGAAGCACATTGGCGAATGCGCATCGCGAATGTGCAGCGACCAGACATTGGGCACGATGTTGCGCCACGAGGCGATTTCAATCTTCATGCCGAGGTCGGCGAGGATGCCCGACATGTTGGCGATGGTCTGCTCCAGCGGCAGGTCCTTGCCGGCGATGAAGGTGCCTGCGTCCGAACCGGCCACCGGCATCAACAAGGCCTGGGCATCGGCGTCGAGGTTGTCTACTTCTTCGATGATGAATTCCGGCCCAGTCTGCACAACCTTCTTCACCGTGCAGCGGTCGATGGAACGCAGGATGCCCAAACGATCCTTCTCGGAGATGTCCGCCGGTAATTCCACCTGGATCTTGAAGATCTGGTTGTAGCGGTTTTCCGGGTCGACGATGTTGTTCTGCGACAGGCGAATGTTTTCCGTCGGGATGTTGCGCGTGTCGCAGTACAACTTCACAAAGTACGCCGCACACAACGCCGAAGACGCCAGAAAGTAGTCGAACGGCCCCGGTGCCGAACCATCGCCCTTGTAGCGGATAGGCTGATCGGCGATCACCGTGAAGTCGTCGAACTTGGCTTCAAGTCGAAGGTTGTCGAGAAAATTGACCTTGATTTCCATGCGGGATTACCAGAATACGGCTAAACGAATGGCCGCCATTATCCGGTTTTTGCGCGGGAAGTCTTGCCCTTTCGGGATTGGCCGCTGATCGGCGCGCTGCACTTGGGGAGGCAAATCACGCGGGTTTCACTACGCTTTCAATGCAGTCCCCCAGAAGAATCTGAACATTGCGCCCGCGCCGTGGTTCTAGATTCAGAAGACAGCGGATCAAGGACGAGCACATGGACCTTTCCAGCTTTGCAGCCCCGCTTCCACCGCGCCAGAGCGCCGTCACCCGCCGCCTGGCCTTCGCGGTCGGTGCGCTGTTTGTCAGTGGCGTGATTGCTGCCGCCGTGGCCTTGCTCGGCATTGCCGAACGCCTCGACAACGACGAGATCAACAAAACCCGCTTCTATTCCGCTCGCGCGCTGGAAAACCGCATCACCGCCTCGAAAAACTACATTACCAGCTACGCCTACTGGACCACGGCCTACGAGCATTTGAGCGGTCAGGTCGACACCGACTGGGCCTACACCGAACAGAACCTCGGCAAGACCCTGTTCACCAGTGACGGCTATGACGGCGTGTTCGTGCTCAACCGTGAAGGCACCCGTTACGCGGTGGTGCGCGGGCAAATGGTCGCTGCCGAGTTGTCCGCGTTCGTGCAGGTGAGCGCCACGGAGTTACTCGATCAAGCGTTGGGCCAAGGTGATCTGACCAAGCCGGTCAGCCGCTATTCACTGTTCGAAGGCTGGCCGGCGCTGGTCTCGGCGGCAGCGATTATTCCCAACGATGAGCGACCACTCGGCGACCCGCAGAAAACTTCGGTGCTGGTGTTCGTCGACAAACTTACGCCGACCAAATTGCGTCTGATCGGCAGCGGTTACGGCTTGAACAACCTGACCCTGGCGCCGGACGAGACCATCGACCCGCAGCGCCCTCGGGTGCCACTGGACAACACCGGTTACAGCCTGATCGCCGATCTGGAGCGGCCCGGGCAACATTTATTGTGGTCATTGTTGCCGCCACTCGGCGCGACGATAGTGGTGCTAATGCTGCTGACCGCGTACTTCTTCCGCCACGCGTTGCGGTCATCGCAGTACGTCGATCAGAGTTTTGCTGTCATGCAGACTTCCAATCACGCACTGGAGAACGCCAACCGCGAACTGGAAGCCAGCGAAGAACGCTTTCGCGCGGTGGCCGAAGCCGCGTCGGACTGGATCTGGGAAGTCGACCGCACCCTGGCACTGACCTACCTTTCGGCACGCTTCAGCGCAGTGACCGGTTACCCGCAAACCCTCTGGCTGGGGCAAGACATCGGTCAACTTCTGTTGTGCGACACCACGCCTCTGGAACTGTGGCTGAGGAATCTCACCGAGCAAGACAGCGCCAGTGACTTGCGTTGCACCTACCGTGACCACGCCGGCCAGCAACGCCACTGCCGGCTCTCCGCCCGGCCGATCTTCGACAAGCACGCGGTCATCGGCTATCGCGGCACCGCCAGCGACATAACCGACGAAGTGGCAGCACATGCGCAAATCCAGCATCTGTCGATGCACGACGCCCTCACCGGCCTGCCCAATCGCAACAAACTCGCGCGTTATCTGGATGAAGCGCTGCTGCTCAAGGAGCACGCGCCGCCGCTGTCGTTGCTGATGATCGACCTCGACAACTTCAAGCCGATCAACGATTCGCTCGGCCACCCGGCCGGTGATGCAGTGCTGCAGGAAGTCGCCGTACGCCTGCGTGAATGCACTCGCGAACTGGACATCGTCGCGCGTCTGGGCGGCGATGAATTCATCGTGGTGCTTAATGGCATGGACAGTCATCACGAAATCGACAAGTTCTGCACCCGCCTGATCGCCAGCCTGCATCAACCGGTGGTCTTCGAGCAGCATCCGCTGCACATCGGCGCCAGCATCGGCATCGCGCTCAGCCGGCGCCACAGTTACGTGCCCAGCGACCTGATCCGTTACGCCGACATTGCCCTGTATCAGGCCAAATCCGAGGGCAAGAACACCTGGTGCTATTTCGAAGCGCACATGAGCGATCAGATCCAGACCCGCCGACAACTTGAGGATGACCTGCGCCATGCGCTAAAGCACAACGAATTCATCCTGCACTATCAGCCGCGCTACAAGATCGATGGCAAGCACATCGTTTCGGTCGAAGCGCTGGTGCGCTGGCAACATCCGACCAAAGGCCTGCTCGGCCCTGACCTGTTCATTCCGTTGGCGGAGCAAACCGATCTGATCGTTCCGCTGGGTCGCTGGGTATTGCGCGAAGCCTGCGAAACCGCGCTCGGCTGGCCGGAAGACATCCTGCTGTCGGTCAATCTGTCGCCGGCGCAATTTGCCCTCAGCGATGTGGTCGAGGATGTTCGCGAAGTGCTGGTACAGACCCGTTTCCCGGCCAGTCGCCTGGAACTGGAGATCACCGAGAACGTGATGCTCAACGACACCGACTGCGCGCTGACCACCATGAATGCCCTGAAGGAATTGGGTGTGCGCCTGAACATGGACGACTTCGGCACCGGTTACTCATCGCTCGGTTACCTGCGCGCTTACCCGTTTGACGGGATCAAGATCGACAAGCGCTTTATCGCCTCGATCAGCAGCGGCACTAACGATCGCGCGGTGGTGCAGGCGATCATCGGCCTGGGCAAGGCCATGGGCCTGACCGTGACTGCCGAAGGGGTCGAAACTGAAGAACAGCTGGATATTCTCGGGGTCGATCAATGCAATGAGGTGCAGGGTTACTTCATGAGCCGGCCGATCGACAAAGCAGCGTTTGCGCGGTTGCTGCAGGATTCCAGAGGTGCACAGTTGAAAGCGAAGACAGGTCGAGTGACCTGAACGGCTACAGGGCGGATCCATCGCTGTAGCCGTTTGCGGCGGGTTCAACCGTTTGATCGCCCCGTATCCCCGATGAACACATTGCCCGCATCCCGCACCAGTTGCCGCCACTCGGCGCTGGTGATCAGTCCCTGCTCCTCCATTTCATCGGCTGCCTTGAGCAGTTCGTCGTACTGCTCTTCCGGGTCCAGACGCATCTGCGATTGCGTCGCCAGCTTTCGCCATGCCGCCAGTTTTTCTTGTTTGCGCTGATCGAACATCGGGAATGATCTCGTGAGGGACTTCCCCGGTAGAAAGAAAGGTCAGCGCAGTGGTTCAGCGCAGTCGACGGATGGACTGTTTGCTTCGGATACACCACCGAACCCTGGAGTGAGCCTGCTCGCGATGGCGGATCGTCTGTGGCGGATGTGTTGGCTGACACACCGCTATCGCGAGCAGGCTCACTCCTACAGGGATTGTGGCAGTTTGTCAGAACTTCTCGGCCACGCGCCGGTATGGATAATCCGGATCCCGGTACTTGCCCGGTTTCTGCCGTTTGGGCAGCTCGATTTTCTCGCGTTTCACATCCTCATACGGAATGCGGCTGAGCACATCGGTGATGATGTTCAGCCGTGCGCGGCGCTTGTCGTTGGAGTCGGCCACCAGCCACGGCGCGTGTTCGGTGTCGGAGTGTTTAAACATTTCATCCCGCGCCCGTGAGTAGTCGTACCAGCGGCTGTAGGACTTCAAGTCCATGGGTGTCAGTTTCCAGGTCTTGCGACCATCGTTGATTCGCGCTTCGAGCCGGCGGGTCTGCTCTTCGGGGCTGACTTCCAGCCAGTACTTGAGCAGGATCACTCCGGACTGGACGATGGCGTGTTCAACCAAGGGAATCGATTTGAGAAATTTGTCAGCCTGCTCGTCGGTGCAGAAGCCCATCACCCGCTCGACACCGGCGCGGTTGTACCAGCTGCGATCGAAGATCACTATTTCGCCCGCTGCCGGCAGATAAGGCAGATAACGCTGCACATGCATCTGGCTTTTCTCGCGATCCGTCGGTGCCGGCAACGCCACCACGCGAAAGACACGCGTGCTGACGCGCTCGGTCAACGCCTTGATCGTGCCGCCCTTGCCGGCGCCATCGCGCCCTTCAAAAACAATGCAGACCTTAACGCCCTTGGCGATCACCCAGTCCTGCAACTTGACCAGTTCGACATGCAGTTTGCGCAACTGGTCGAGGTAATCCTTGTTTTTCAGCTTCAGACTTTCAGGCGCTGTGGCGGCCTTCTTTTTGCCTTTTGCCATGACCTTGGCCCTCTCCAATAAATGCAGAAACAGACTGTTGATTGACGGGATACACCAGACACGTGAGGTTAGTTCATGACGTGCTGTTTGCCATTGCCGGGCAAAAAGCAAAATTGCCATGTGTTTCCTTCGTTCTTTGTTGCGTCGCACTGTTCATTGCCCTGCCCTTGTCTGCCTGGAGTTTTCTCGATGCCCGCGTCCAAATCCCTGCCCGCCGCCCTGCTCGGTCTGGCTCTCGCCGGCCCGGCAATGGCCGAGACTCAAGGTCTGGAACTGGGGCAAGTGCTGATTTCGGCCGACGAGCAAAGCGGCTCAGACGCGAGCATTGAAGAGGCCAAAACCCGTCTTGAACAGGTCCCCGGCGGCACCAACGTGGTCGACATGCGTCAGCCGTTGCAGGGCCGCGTGGCGAGCAATCAGGATGTGCTGGCCTATCAGCCGGGCGTTTATGCGCAGTCGGCGGGCAACGAAGGCGTGAAGATCTCGGTGCGTGGCTCGGGCATTAACCGCGCGCCGGGCGCCCATGCGTCGGGGCTGTACACGATGCTTGACGGCCTGCCTCTGACTGGCCCGGGCGGCACGCCGTATGAATTGCTCGAACCGCTGTGGGTCGATCACGTTGAAGTGCTGCGCGGCGCCAACGGCTTTGATCGCGGTTCGCTGGCACTGGGCGGCGCCATCGATTACGTCAGCCACACCGGCTACAACGCGCCGAAACTGCAAGTGCGTTATGCCACCGGCAGCCACGGCTATCAGCAGCGCCAGGTCAGTTCTGGACAAGTGCTCGGCGATTTCGATTACTACGTGTCGCTGACTGATTCCAACGCCGACGGCTATCAGGATCACACCGCCAGCGAGAGCAAAGGCGTGATCGCCAATTTCGGCTATCGCTTCAACCCGAACCTGGAAACCCGCTTCTATATCCGTTACCGCGAGACCGACAACGACCTCGCCGGCCGCGTGACCAAGCACTCCATCGAGCACTCGCCTCGCGCGGCCAATCCGTCCTATGTGGCACGCGATGACAGCCGCAAGCAGCCGGGCAGCACGTTCATCGGCAACAAGACTACGTTCTATATCGACGACGACTCGAGCATCCAGACCGGCCTCGTCTATCACGATTACCCGATGGACCTGCGCGAAGGCCCGAACCGCTTGAAAGTCGCCTACACCGACGTCAGCGGCACCTTCGACTACAAGCGCCGCGACACGATTTTCGGCATGGAAAGCCGCAGCAACGTCGGCCTGCGCGTGACCAAACACCTGCCCAACGACGGCGCCAGCGAGTTCGTGCGCATCCCCACCGGCAACACCGCAAGCTACGTGCCGGGCACGCGCATGCGCAATTTCACCTATCAGGGTTCCGACACCGTTCTGCATTTTGGCAACGACCTGGAAATCGCCGACGACCTCTGGCTGACCACTGGCCTCGCCGCTATCTACACCCGCCGCGAAAGTGCCGTGACCTATCCGCAGAGCGGCGGCAAAACCAGCATGAACGACTGGGATTACGCGCCACGCCTCGGCCTGCGTTACCAGATCACCCCGGATCTGCAAGTGTTCGGCAACCTCAGCCGCTCGGTTGAGGCACCGCATCCGTGGTCGCTGATCTACAGCTCCAACGTTCGCTTTGCGCCCAGCAACGGCCCGGCGACCGGCACGCAGAAAGACCCGATCAAACTGCAGAACCAGACCGCGACCACACTGGAACTGGGTGGTCGTGGCGACAGCGCCGTCGGCGAATGGAGTCTGGCGTGGTACTACGCGCAAGTGCGGCATGAATTGTTGTCGGTGTTGCCAGATGCCGACGCCGTTACACCTTATGAGTTGAACGCCAGCCCGACCGTGCACCAAGGTGTCGAAGCGAGTCTCAACAGCCAACTCTGGTCTGCCGCCGATGGCCGCCAGTTGCGCCTGCGTCAGGCGTATACCTTCAGCGATTTCCACTATCGCGACGATGATCGTTTTGGCGATAATCGCCTGCCCGGCTTGCCGATGCATTACTACCAGGGCGAGTTGCGCTACGACTGGCCTCAGGGCTTCTTCGCCGCGGTCAACACGCAACTGGTCTCGAAAGTTGCCGTGGATTACGCCAACAGCTACTACGCCGATCCTTACGCATTGTTTGGCGCGACGCTGGGCTACAACGCGCCGAAGGGTGACTGGCAGACGTGGGTGGATATGCGCAACCTGACCAACAAACACTACGCGGCAACGGTCACACCGGGGTATGACGACAAAGGACTGGATGCCGCGCGGTCTACGCCGGGTGAAGGGATGGGGGTTTATGTCGGGGTGTCGTGGAGTTTGCTCTGACACCTAACCCTGTGGGAGCCAGCCTGCTGGCGATGGCGGCGTATCTGTTGCGAAGAAGCTAGCTGACCCACCGCCATCGCTTGCAGGCAAGCTCCCACAGTGATTTGCGCTGTACCCGAATTTTGTGATCTATACACAAACCTGTGGCAACAGGTTTGCCCGCAAAGGCGTCAGCCGAACACGCGTCGATGTAATTGTTCTATGCCCTGTTTCAGAACGAGTCACGGATGAAGACCATGGATACCCAACCAGAAAACCTGCTGGAAAAAAGCCTCAAACGCGCCGCCGACGAACCGGCACATCGTCCCGAGTTTTTCAATACCCTGTTGAACTCGAACGTTTACATCCTCGGCACCGCCGGAGAGGCAGACGGCCACGTCAATCTCCAAGCCGGCAGCAACATCAGCATTGCCCACTGGCAAAAACCGGACGGCACCCCGGTCATCCCGTTTTTCTCGTCACTGCAAACACTGCAACAGTCCATCGACAGCGAGCAGACCTACCTCGAAATACCCGCCCGATCGTTGTTCGAAATCACACTGGGCGCCCTGCTCTGCCTGAATCCGAAGTCGCCGTACGGCAAAGAGTTTTTCCCGCAAGAGGTGCAAAATTTGCTCGCCGATGCCGTTGGCCAGACCGCCACGCAACGCACGGTCGAGAAAGAAACCAACGTGTTGCTCGGTCAGCCCGCCGAATACCCATCTCAAATGATCCACTCGCTCACGCAGTTGCTCGTCAAACATTCCAATGTGAAGCGCGCGTTTCTGGCATTGATGCATGACACCTCGGTGGACGAAAAACCGCACTTGATCGTGGGCATTGAGGCGGACGGCGATATTGAGCGAGTTATGCGTGAGGCAGGCAATGTTGCCGGGGATACCGCGCCGCAGGGCGAGCCGGTTGATTTGTGCCGGGTGTCCCAAGGTGAGGCCGGCCTGAGTGATTACTTTCTCAGGGAAACCACGCCCTTCTATGAGCGCAAGTGGAGCCATAAACTGCGTTCTTTTCTGGGGTTTGGTAAAGCATGATTGAACATACACCGGGACCTTGGGTTCTGGACGAGACCGCCGAGGTCACCGGAACCCAACCCTCTCCAATGGCCGCCGAGTCAGGAAATGAATGAACTTCTCCGATGAAATGGCGGCCGCTTTTCCTGCGGGCAATCCGCTGCCCACACGCCTTCGCCAAGCACTTGAGTTGTTGGAAGAACATGGCTGCGTGCGCAGTCACCGCGATGGCACGCGCTACATGACGCTGCATCCGGACCCGGCACACAGCGATGTGGCAACAACCGCTTTTTACCTGCCAGGTTGTGCTGGATAAGTTGAAGAATCAAGCGCAGGGCCAAAACGGCGCCATGAGCGCTCGCCTCTTCGCGGGCTTGCCCGCGAAGTCGGAAACTCATTCAGCCTCGCAACCACTGAAGTGGCGCTGAATGAGCGGCGTGCACCTCTCACGCGCGCTTCGGCAGCTTCCAGTTCGGCCGAATGAAATGGCAGGTGTAGCCATTCGGAATACGCTCAAGGTAATCCTGATGCTCCGGCTCCGCTTCCCAGAACGGCCCCGCCGATTCGATTTCGGTCACCACCGGGCCCGGCCACAGTTTTGAGGCGTCGACGTCGGCCGCGGTGTCTTCAGCGACATCGCGCTGTTCTTCACTGAGGTAGTAAATCGCCGAACGATAGCTGCGCCCGAGGTCATTGCCCTGCCGGTTGGCTGTGCTCGGGTCGTGGATCTGGAAGAAGAACTCGAGGATCTGCCGATAGCTGATCACCGCAGGATCGAAAACGATTTCGATAGCTTCGGCGTGGTCACCATGGTTGCGATAAGTAGCGTTCGGCACGTCGCCGCCGGTGTAACCAACGCGAGTCTGCAACACGCCGGGATAGCGCCGCAGCAGATCCTGCATGCCCCAGAAGCAGCCGCCGGCGAGGATGGCGGTTTCGGTTTGAGTGGTCATGGGTTGTGGCTCCTCTCGGAAGTAGTACGCGAGTGTACTTTTACAGGTCAGTGATGAGTACCATAAACGCAGATTCCAGACCAAGGAAACGCTATGCCGCTGCTCACATGGGACCCTTTTGACCTTATTACTGCGCTAGGCGTGATTCCCGATCAGGACGGGCATGGAACATCCCATCAATACTTGATCGAACAGGGTTCTATCAGCCTGAAGCTGACGATCTGGCAATACGATTCGGATGTAGAGATTCAGGTCTGGGAAAGATCATTACCCAACCCCATTATCAAATACACAATGCTGGGCTGCCCCGGTATCCGTGTGATTGACGATAAACGCGGGAAATTTGTTGAATTCGCCGCGTCGGACACCTTCACCGGGCGATATGACGGTTACTCAGTCATTCCCTTTGGCCTGAGATTGTGGGTGGATCCACAGATTTTTCTGGAGCCGTTCAGCTATCCAGCGGCCTAGGTTCAACAGCGTTTAAATACGCCTGGTGCAAGTCGGCCTTCAGTATCCCTCAAGGCTGGCGATAACCTGTTCGGTGGTTCAGTCGGGCGTGGGCATTTTCGCACTGATTCACCCGCCAATCCTCTATTGATCATGGACTCTCCAATGCTCCACCGTATCCACGCCGATTATCACCAGGCGAAATGCAACCGTAGCGCCTGCGCCTGGCTGTTTATCGACGGCATCCCCATCGAGCAATGGCTCAACGAGCATCTCGAATATCCCGACCTCGACTTGAATGGTTTGTCGTTGATGTGGTTGCTGGACGAGGAAGAAGACGCCCTCGCCCAACGCCGTTTCGCGCCTGCAGAACACGGTTCGTCCACGCTTGTACCGCTGCTGGTCTGCAGCGATGACATGAACTTCGATTGCTTTGTGCTGATGACCGAACAGGTGATCGATGGCGACACTTTGCACTGGCGTCGGTTTGGTTTGAGCGTTTCCAGCGGCCTGGAAGTCGGCATCAGCACGCGGTGGGACGCCGATAGCCGCCCGGCCAGTTTTTCCCTGGCACAGTTTCGCGGCGCGCTGGAGGATTTGTACAGGCTGATGAAAGCCGGGGGCGCCGAGTAACGGATAGGGCTTGCCAGCCTTTCCGCGTCACCACCGCCCAACACGTCCGGACATCACTGCCCGACAACCGCCGCCGCTCCCGCCCCACGCGGCCCCGACCTGAATCCGTGCCCCCTTGCGGCGAACGCAATGGCAAACCCCACATTCACCAACACCACCATCGCCCAGGGAAACGAGGCAACGCCCCATCGATCCAGCAACACCCCGCCGACCACTCCGCTACCGGCAATCGCGCTGTTCCACGCCACCACATTCAACGACAGCGCGACATCGGCGCCATCACCGGCGGCATCTGCCAGCGCTGTCTGCAACAGCGTCGCCGCACCGCCAAAACTCAATCCCCACACCAACACGCCCAGATAAATCACCTCCGGCACCCGTCCGTAAAAGCCGAACCCTACGCACACCAGTGCAAACGTGGCCAGACTCACCAGAACGGTCTTGCGCAACAGCGGCTCAACCAGTTTCGCCGTCAGCCAGATCCCCGCCAACGCCGCGAGACCAAACACCAACAACACCAGATCCACGCGATCCGCCAGCCCCGCCGGAGCCACAAACGGCGCGATGTAGGTGTAGAGAATGTTGTGCGCCAGCATCCAGCTGATCACCACCGCCAGCACCGGCCGCACACCCGGCGTGGTCAACACGCGGCGCAACGACAGACGCTGATGCGCAGGCTGCGGCGGATAATCCGGCACCTTCACCATCACCCAGACGATCAGCATCAAGGTCAGGGCCGACATCAGCCCAAACGTCGTGCGCCACCCGACGAGGCCACCCAGCCAAGTGCCGAGCGGCACGCCCAGTGACAAGGCAATCGGCGTACCGACCATGGCCAGCGCCAACGCCTTGCCCTGCTGATCCGACTCGACCATTCGCCGTGCATAACCGGCCAACAAACTCCACGCCAAGCCTGCCGCCACTCCCGCGAAGAAGCGCGCCACCAGCGTCACGCCATAGTGCGACGACAACGCCGTAATCGAGTTGAACAACAGAAAACCAACAATCGTCAGCAACAACACATTGCGCCGACGCCAGCCGCGCGTGGCGATGGTCATCGGGATCACCGCCAGCACCGAGCCCAGCGCGTACGCGGTGACCATTTGCCCGGCCATGGAAGGCGAAATTGCCAGGCCATCGCTGATCAGCGGCAACAGCCCGGCGGGCAAGGTTTCGGTAACGATGCAGATAAAACCGGTCATGGCCAGCGCCAGCAAGGCGCCGATGGGCAAGCGTTTGGGCGCTGCCGATAGAGTCATTGAAGGTGTCACGGGAAACTCCTTGAGCGCAGAATGTCAGACTTGAATACCGATCGATATAAAATACTGGCGGCAGCCGAGGCAAGTTGTCAACGACTTATGTATCGACTAGTATCCAAATCACTTTCCGAGGAGCTTCAGCTATGGCCAGAACCGGTCGCCCCCGCGCTTTCGATCGCGACGACGCCGTTGACCAGGCGATGCAATTGTTCTGGCAACACGGCTACGACTCGACCTCCCTCGCCCTGTTGAAGGCGCAGTTGGGCGGCGGCATCTCCGCGCCAAGCTTCTACGCCGCGTTCGGCTCCAAAGAAGCCCTGTTCGACGAATGCGTGCAGCGTTACCTGACGACCTTCGCCCAGGTCATCGAATGCCTGTGGGACGCAACCCTGCCGCCACGCCAAGCCATCGAGACCGCGCTGCGCCAGTCGGCACGCATGCAATGCGACGACGGCCACCCCAAAGGCTGCATGGTCACCCTCGGCGTCATGAGCGCCCCGAGCCCGGAAAACGCCCACGTCGCTCAAGCCCTCACCCACTCCCGCGCCCGAACCCGCGCGGGGATTGTGGCGTGTGTCGAGCGTGGTGTGAGTGAAGGAATGTTAGCGGAGGACACGAACGGAGCCGCCATGGCGACGGTGTTCGACAGTTTCTTGCAGGGGATTTCCATCCTTGCTCGGGATGACACGTCGATTGAGAGTATTGATGCGGCGATTACGCAGGTGATGCGCACGTGGGATTTGATGGCGAAGAGTTGACGTCTACGTTGCACCCACCTAATCTGCGCCCATCTCGCCCAAGGCAGTAAGCGGTCCTAACCATCCAGGACACGCCAAACCCTTGGGCGTTTTTTTATCAAAAAAATGCAGGCCTAAAGCGGATGATCTGCGAGCCTCACTCGTAAAACTTCCCAGCCAACAAAATCTCCGCGCACCGTTGCCAGACATTAGAAACGGCAGCATCCGCCTGAGCATTCCTCGAAGTAGCCATCGCCCAAGCAGCCGCAGCATCAAGAAACGTATCGACCGATCCATTTTCCCAGCCTAACGCACCCGCCTGATAAGCAGACGATGGTGTCGTCTTCTCCAGTGCCCGCTCACGGGAGAAATCAGCGCCCAACGCCGCGACGAAATCGATGAACGATTGCTCATCGGTGACACGTTCCAGCAACTCATCAAGATCTACAGACATAGCCATCCTTGCGTTGAAAGGTTAGTGCCGAGCAGCACGCGATAATCACAAGATGCCCCATCGCTAAGCGACCACCTCAACATAACTCGATTCCCCGCCCCCTCGGCCCCCGACAACCAACCCCACACAAACCGCAACGTCGTCCGCCCCGTCTCATCAACCCCCACCACGCCCCGCGACCAACCCGCGCGAATCTCGCCATCCGTGGTGATGCACTGATAAAGCAGCTCGATACTATCCGGCCCGGTCACCCGCCCAACCTGGTTGCCCATGCGAATATGCCCACCCGCATAAGTCCCCCAAACCGCCGCGCCTTCGACGAAGTATTCAAACACCGTGCGTGCATCGGACAAGCCCTGAGCGTTATTCGCCACGGAAAACCGACGGTTGTGCAAACGCTCGATGACTTGCGAAAAAGCAGATTCCATAACCACACATCCTTAGTCGAGAAGATCCATTCCAGCCTGCGGGCATCCTAATCCATTACCTCCGCGCAGCAAGGCTCTACAGGCGTTTTCTGCCAACCCAACCGCACAGCCACGTTTGACGGTCCTACCCGCCCCACCTAGTCTGCCCAGAGCACCCTTACAGCCAAAACCGAGTTCACGAGAGACAAGATGAGCAACTTCCCAATCGTCGCCACCGTTCTCTCGATGATCCTCGGGCTCTCCGTCACCCGTCTGCTGCTCGGCGTATTAACGGTGTTCCGCATCCGCCGATTAGCCAAGCCAGACTGGGTGGCACTGGTCTGGGCGGTGATGCTGTTTACCATGCAGCTGCAGTTCTGGTGGGCCGTCAACGCACTGTCGGCGGTGAAACAGACCTTCTCGTTTCTCGAATTTCTACTGTTGGTGATGCTGACACTGTCGCTATTTGTCACCGCGGCGTTGTTGCTGCCGAGCCGTAGTGAGGATGAGCAGAACGGGTTGCGCGTGTATTTCGACCAGGACGGGCGCTATGCATTGCTGTCGCTATCCACGTACCTGTGCCTGGGGCTGATCGTCAATGTCACGTTGTTTGAGGCATCACCGTTAGCGCTTTGGGGTTTGCTGGATGTGATCATGATTGTGTTGCCGATTGGCGCGTTTTTGGCGCGGTCGCGTAAAGCGTCTGCGGTGATTACGCTGATTTATGTGCCGATTAATGTGATCGACATGCTGATTTCGCTGGCGAATTGACTCCCATCTGTAGCGAGAGGACTTGCCCCCGATGGATCGCGAAACGGTTCCCGCTCATCCAGTCCACAAAGACATCGCAAAAACAGCTCTAACTGCCATGTTGAAGCGATTCCTGGACTTTGTTTAAAGACACCCAAAGTTACGCCATCCCAACCTACAACGCCTTGCGCCGTTGCCTACGACTACGCCAGAATCCGCCGGCTTGTGCGCCTTGGATGCGGGTTCTATTGTGGTTCGGTCACTGAATAGCAGTGATCGGGTTTGGTAGCCCGTGTATACAAGGTGCGCAATTTCACTATTGGCGAAAGTCTTCGCCTGGCTTTTATGGTGGTCATGCGCAGGGCGCTTTCGAGCGCGCCGGTTTTCCTTGTGTCCCGGTCTACCAACCTGTGCATGGCCGCCACCCATCGTTTGGTAGCGAGTGGGTGATGGCTCCTTTTAAGCGACACAAGGGAGTTACATCATGTTCAAGATCACACCGAATCCACCAGAAACCGATCCAATCGCAGGCGACGAATCCCCAGACGCCAAGAAATTCAACGAAGCCGTCGACCGCGCCCTCTCGCATTACCTCGGCCCTGCCCCGGAAATCATGCTCACCCCGTACCAAACCAACAAGATGTTTATCGCCAACCCGAACACCAAAACTGAGGAATTGCTGGTGAATGCCAGCGAATCACTCGGCTCGGCCTCGGTGATGCTTGGGGATGTGATCGGGCTGGTGCAGGGGCCGGCGCGCAAGACACTGCAAGGCATTGCGCAGGTGGTAATGCTTGGGGAGTTGGCGGTGAATCGGGCGTTGGATAACGTGGTGCCGACGGAGTAACGAAGTCCCCTCCATTGCGGCAGTTGATCTGTCGCCATGGAGGGATCAGCCGAAAAAACCAAAGGGGGACGCTCCCGCTTTCTGGCCAGTCTTCATACCTCCAGTACCTCGTTCTGTTTGCTCGCCCCTTCACTCCGTATGGTCCGCGCCCGGTCTTTTATGCCAAACTTCGACTGACGTAATTTCTACAAGGATGTTTGAGATGTCGGGAAAACCTGCAGCTCGTATTACTGATCCCACTTCCTGCCCTCTGCCTGGGCATGGGGTCAATCCAATAGCCTCTGGATCTCCAGATGTTTTCTTCGACGGATTAGCCGCCGCACGACAAACAGACAAAAGCGCATGCGGAAGCGCAATTGTCGGAGACGTCGCCTCTACGGTTCTCATCAATGGCTTGCCTGCTGCAACCGTGGGTAGCACCGGCGCCCACGGCAATAATGTCATCGGCGGTTCCGGCACAATCATAATCGGCAACTCCCACACGCCCGCTCCATTTACACCACCACTGCCATTAGTCCTGCCAAATACCTTCGGTCAATCATTCAGCGTTCTTAACAGCGAAACGGGCGAGCCATTGGCGCTTAGGGATTATGTTGCCACCGTTGACGGAGTGACGATTACGGGCGTGACGGACGCGAGTGGCGTAGCTCATATTAAAGCCCCATCGAAAGACTCAAAAATCTCACTGCATATCAAGTTCAGTGCGCCAGCAAGAACGCTTGACGAACTATCGGAGGGGCAGTAATGGCCGAAAATTTTTCAACGAAAGCAACTGCTCAAAAAATAAAGCCCGGTGAGTTCATGTGCCCCATCCCCGTGAAAGTGGATGATCGAGCGGCGACACGGGAAGCCATCATTAAAAACATCCGCTCATCGGGAGGCACCTTTACTGAGCGCTCTAGCTGGGGGGCAGCCAAGGCCAAGCCTGACATGGAGATGGATTGGGACTATTCAATGATTGCGCTGCATCATGCCGGTCGCTCATATGAATGCACCCCGGGCGGCGTTAAACAAATGAAGGGTGTTCAATCTCATCACATGGGCAACGGATTTGATGACATTGGCTATCACTATGCGATTGCTTGTGACGGAGCGGTTCTTGAAGGTCGTGACATTAGATTTTTAGGATCAAACGTTCATCTCTTCAATACAGGCGTAATCGGTATTGTGCTTCTGGAGAACTTGACTACCGCAGAGGAAGGCGGAGACATAGTAGCGAAAGGTAGGGAAACACTGGAGTACTTCGGGGTCAGCACAACAAACGTCATTCCTGCGACACAAATTGATTCGCTGCTGCGTTTGATCGATGTTTTGAAGGGGGTTTTTGTCATTAAAAACTTTGGTGGCCATCGTGAATACCCTGGCCAAGTGAGCGAAGGGAAAATCTGCCCCGGCAATATTGGTATGGAGCTTGTCAGAAACATCCGTACCAAGACCGGACTTTTACCGCCACCGAAGCCAGGTGCGGAATGAAATATTTCATACTCGCTATTTTAACGTCGCTGCTACTCATTCTGAATATTGGCTTCTACAACGAAGTCTCTGATGCCGAGGTCAATAGAATATTTTTCATTAAAAAGCATCCAACATTTCGAGTGCAGTTTTTTAACATTCACGCCAATGATGGCAATCATCGACGCATAGAAAAACTAACGAGCGAGCAGAGACAAGACATCATAGATTATTGCAAATACAGATTAGGTATCGACTCAGATGTTACGACCCAAGCCGATATCGAAACGTGTGCGAAGAGGTAGGACGAAAAAAACTGAGGTTAAGGAAATACTTGGGACAGACCAATTTAGATAAATCATGAACTGCCCCCCGTTATTTTACTTCTTTAGGCCGGCGATGCTAGCCATGAAGTATTCGGCCACTGCTCACCGTTGATATGGACCCAGCCCAGATGCTGGAGAACCGGAAGAACGTATGTGATCCAGCGAGTCTCACCATTGGCTCCTCGGCAAACGTCGCAGAGACCTCCTAGCGGTGGCTCAAGATTGCTTGAGCGTATCAACGAGGGTCGGTCTGCACTGGAATTCGCTTCGTACATGTGAGTCAGCGTTCTCGTAAAGGCATGCAGAGGTAGTTGCATTTCAGTCCCACCCTGGGTTTCAACGTACAACGCGTCGTCTTGGTATCGTAAAACCGAGAACTGGCGGGAGCGTATTCTGTCGGGGGTCAAGAGTGTGGTGCCGCTGATGAGGGCTTGAAGTTGCGTGGATAGAGTGATGTGGAGGGTGTCGAAATTCATGATTTGCTACCGAAGATGAACCTCTAGCTTGCCTAGGTTAAATGATTTTTCCAAGGGCTTATGTAAGGTTTAAATCGATTTTCTGAATTCGAGTTTGACAGCCTCGGCAAACCGGCCCCCTCATTTTTCCATGTCTTGCGCAATGGATAGACATAGTCATTTTTACGGTCCTAACTGATCGCTTTAAGTCGACTGATTTTAGCCACAAGCGAAATAAATCACCTCAGAATTACAGGTTTCTCCAATGTCCGCCTTTCGCCAAAATCTGAACTAGCACCGACTTCTCACAACCCAGTCCCAAAAAACGGCTGCCCCCCCTAATTACACAGACTCCTCACCCCTTCTTCCTAAACAATTTATTCAAGTAATACCTCAAACTCCACCGATCCTTCGGCCGCGGCTTATAGTGCGTTTTATTCCTCTGACCCGGCTCCCCACCCACCCCACTCGCCGTGTAGTAATAAAGCGCAATCGATCGCCGAGTGATGCCTTCCGGCGTAGTCAACGGCTCCGGATGCCCGTGATTGCTGTCCTTATCCGTATTAAAAATCACACAGCGGTTATAAACCGGCAGCACCTTCTTCAGGCATTTCTTCATGCCCACATCCCAAAGCTCCAGGTTGCCGCCGTACGCCTCCTGCCAGTCCTCGGTCAGGTAAATGATCACGTTCAGCCGACGCTCAACATTGAGCTTTTTGTTCAGCCGAAAATCCGAGTGCACGCCGAGGAAGCCGCCGGTTTTGGTTTCGTGCAGGCCGCCGCCGGTGAAGTAAGGATCGGGGATCAGCCCATGAATGCCGGTGAGTTTTTCGAGGAATTCCAGCATCGGCGCGGAGTTGAAGGTGTTGAATACGTTCTTCAGGTACGGGCTGCAGGCGTTGGGGCTGATCTGGCGTTTGAGTTGGCCTTTGTAGCCGCGCTCGTAGATTTGTTCGTTGTTGGTCGGTTCGACCGGGAAGTGTTCGCGGATGCTGGCGATGACGTCGGCTTGCAGGAAGTTGTCGATGACGATGTGCGGGAATGGCGTGGCCTGGGTGTATTCGTGGGTCAGCGATTCGCCGAAAGCGCTGGCGGCGGTTTGGTCGAAGTCGAGTTCGGGGGACAGGCTGATGGGGAGTGTTTGCGTGTTGGCTTGCATTGCCGCTCCAATTGACTTGAATGCTTTCAGGTGTCGGTAAACAAGGCTGGGCGCTCGGCGCGGTGCCTTGATTTTTTTGCTGAGTACAGTTGCGAGCAGGTTGCCATGTCGGCCATGGCCTGCCGAGTGCCCGTTGCGTAAACGTGGGGCGGCGCTGTAACGACATGTTTCTGGCTGTCACAAACGCGTCATATTGCCTCTGCTAATCTCCTCGGCGCCCTGCCCTACACCCCAGTCCTAGAGCCCCCAACCGAAGGTGCCGCCAAGGTGTTTCCGACTCCTGTTCGCCAACAGATCATCCTGCGCTCTGACAATCTCCGTTCCGATGACTTCGGGGCGATGTTCTCCAAGCTCTTCGGCAATCGCTATGCCGATACCCCGCCGCTGCCGTCGAACATCATTATCGGCGGCGTTTACGGGCGGCACGATGGCGTCAGTTTCCGGCGCATGCATTACCACGGCGATTTCAGCGTTTCGTTTCCCGATCCGCAGGATGAGATCACGTTTGTGATCCCCACGGCGGGCAAGATTGTTTTCAATCACGCGACCGAGTCCATCGGTGTGACGCATGTGGGCCTGGCGGTTGATAAGGCCGATATTCGTTCGATGCGCTTTGTTGATGATCATGCGCATCACGGCATGTCGATCAATCGTCATCAACTCACCGAGCGGTTGTCGGTGTTGTTGGATAAACCGATTCTGCAGAAGATCGTTTTTGCACCCAGCGTGGACCTGAACAGCGCAGCGTTTCAGGGGATTCGGGCGTTGATTGATCTGGCGACGGGGGCGGAGTTTGATCTGTTGCTAAACAGCGGGACATTGATGCCGTCACGGTTGCGCGAGATGTTGATTGATGCGGTGCTGGAGGCGTGGCCGCATAATTTTTCCGAGGCATTGCAGCGGCCGACGCCGATGGTTGCGCCACGGCATGTGAAGTTGGCGGTGGAGTTTATTCAGGCGCATCCGGAGCAGTTGGTCAGTGGCGTGGATCTGGCGCGGTTGAGCCATGTCAGTCAGCGCGCATTGCAGGAGGGATTTCGGCGGTTTGTCGGGATGTCGATTGTGGCGTATCAGCGGCAGGTGCGGCTGGAGCGGGCTTATGCGGTGTTGAAACAGCGGGGTTCGGGGTCGGTGACCGAGGTGGCGTTGCGGTTCGGGTTTAGTAATGTGGGGCGGTTTTGTCAGTATTTTCAGGGGGCTTTTGGGGTGAGTCCGGCGGATTTGCGCGGGCGGAATTGATCGGTTCATAAGTTGGAAAGCTGACTGTGGGAGCGAGCTTGCTCGCGAAGGCGGTGGGTCAGTCGATGTTGATGTTGACTGGTCTGGCGCTTTCGCGAGCAAGCTCGCTCCCACATTGGTTTTGGGTTGTTTTCTGGATTTGGGTCGTCACTAAACTGGCAGTTGGATTGCGTGGACAGGGTTGATCGGTTCATAAGCTGGAAAGCTAACTGTGGGAGCGAGCTTGCTCGCGAAGGCGGTGGGTCAGTCGATGTTGGTGTTGGCTGATCTGGCGCTTTCGCGAGCAGGCTCGCTCCCACATTGGGTTTTGCGGTGTTTGTTGGATTGGGGTCATCCTTGATCCCGTGTGTCTTTTAGAAGGCGTAGCTGGCTTTTAGACCGCCGTTGAAGCCGTGGCTGTCGCCGCCGCCATTGGCGCCGATTTCTGCGCCTAGGCTCAGGGCGCCGAGGCTGGCCATCACATTCACACCGCCGCTGAACTGGTCGCGATTATCAAACGCGGCGCGTTGTTCGATGTCGAGGCCCAGCAGGTGGCTTTGGCTGTCGACCTGGTTGTCGCCCAGTGTGCGTTCGTAACCCACTTGTACGCCCGGCACCAGTTGCCATGCGCCCATCGTCACCGGGGCGAAACCTACGTTGAGGTTGGCGACGGCGCTGCGGCGGGTGGCGCTGTTGTCGTCGACGTCGAGGGACAGTTCGCTGCCCTTCTCTTTGAAGCCGTTGAGGTCGAGGTGGCTGACTCGGAAGCCCAGGCTCGGCTCGAAGGTCATGCCGTTGACCGGGGCGCGGTAGCCGAGGGCGACGGTGGCGCCGGTGAGGTTGCCATGAGTGTCGCCTTTCGCGGTGCCGAGGCCACCGCCGAGGTCGCGTTTGCTGTCGTAGTCGACGTAGCCGGCGCTGGCGTTAGCGTCGAGAAACAGGCCTTGTTCGAGGCTGGTGAAGCCGTAGCGGGCGCCGACGTTGAGGAAGGTGAAGTCGGTGTCGGCTTCGCCACCCGCGCCGCCAACCGTGCCTTTGCTGTAGCCGAAGCCGCCGCGTGCGCTGAATTGTTCGCTGAAGCGCTGGGTGATGCCGACCATCAGGCCTTGGCTGTGTTCGTTGCTGCTTTCGGCGTGGGCCGAGCCGTCGGTGCCGAGGTAGCCGGCGAGCGCGGTGGTCCAGAGGCGATATTGGCCGACCTTGAGGTCAGTGCCGCTGGCAAACGGCGCGGCGGCTTGTTCGATCATCGCGTTTTGCCGCAGCAAGTAGCTGGCGGCGTCGGCGTGAACCTGGCCGCCGACCTGGGATTCGACACCGCCAAGGGTGCCGGCAGGTAGTAGTTGTAGGCGCTGTAGGTGCCGGACAGGTTCGTGTTCTGCAATTGCCTGAGCAGTTCGGCGCCAGCGGCGGCGTTGCCGATCAGCCCGGCCTGACCCGGCAGGCTGTTGTATTCGACCAGTTTGCCGCGCAGCACATAGATGGTTTCCTGCGACAGGCCGAGGCCTTGTTTGAGGTAGTTGTCCATGCTGCCGTATTGCGCGGTGACTTCGTCGAGGCCGGCCTGCAGGTAGCTGGCCTGTACGCCGAGCAGCGGCTCGTAAATGGCGGCCATGCTCGGCGGCAGCGCTTTGAGCGTGGCGGCGACGCGGGCGGCGGTGTAGTCGTTGGTGGCGAGGTAATTGGCCATGATGGTCGCGTTGTCGACCCCGGCGATGCTCTGCAACACGGCGGCGGTCCAGCCGGTGCGGTCCTTGCCGGCGGTGCAGTGGAACAGTTGCGCGGCGTCGACGCTGGCGAGTTCATTGAACAACTTGCCGAACTGGCCGCGCATGCCGGCGTCACTGACGAAAGCGCGGTTGGTCTGTTCCATCATGGCGATGGCGTCGGCGGCGCTTTTGAAGGAGATGTTGGTGATATTCGAACCGGAGGTGGTGCTGCCGATGATGTCGATGTTCTGCCAGGTTGCGCCGCTGATCATGGTGTCGGGGGTGGCGGCGATTTCGCTGGGGGTACGCAAGTCGTAAACGGCTTTGATGCCGAGGCCGTTGAGAATCGCCAGATCGGCGGCGGTCGGCGTCAGCGCGTTGGAACGGTAGAACACCCCGGCGCGCATCGTGCCGTCGTGGGCCGTGGTGTACGCGGTGGTGATGCCGGCGACGTCGCGGAAGTTGTCGATGCCTTGCAGGCGCGGCGTGTCGAGCGGTACAGCCTCGGCAGCATGGGCGGCGGCGATGGACAGGCTCAGTACGGACAGCGAACACAGAAGACGTTGAAACACGGTGCAGCCTCATTTCGGTTAGCGTTGGGCTGCCTACTATCTGCACTGAATTGACACGAAATATGACAAATTCGCGTAGCGCGAAAATGCCTGCGCGAATGGGCCGTGGGGTGCGTGAATTGTCCATCGGGTCGGATGGTGGAGTTTGAGCGGCGACACTGTGGGAGCGAGCTTGCTCGCGAATGCGGAGGGTCAGCTAAGGTGATATTGGCTGACAGGCCCCCTTCGCGAGCAAGCTCGCTCCCACAGGGTTCTTCGGGATGCTGGATACCTCGGTTTTCACACAAAAACTGTAGGAGCTCGGGATTGCTGGATATCCTGGATTTGACACAAATTTTGTAGGAGTGAGCCTGCTCGCGATAGCGGTGGGTCATTTAGCAATGATGTGGCAGATAGACCGCGATCGCGAGCAGGCTCACTCCTACAGGGTTCTTTGGGCTACTGGAGATCTGTGGTTTGCCACAAACCTGTGGGAGCAAGCCACAGGGATTGAAGGCCGGCATTGGAATAGTTGATCTACAACAATATCCGCCGATCCCGGCGGCGGTATTTTGAATGGGCTGAAAACAGCCGTGCTGTGCGCACGTCACAGGCCTTGTGGCCAAGGTGGCGCTAAATGAACAAAAAACGCATTGTCTGGGGGAGCATTCTCCTAGGCCTTCCGTGTGTCTTGCTTCCGCTCCTTTTGATGGGTTACGTCGCCTGGATGTTGAATCTGGCGGCGGCACAACAGCGCCTGGAAACCCTCGCTTCCGTCGCCTCCAGTCGCGCCCACGGGACTTTCAGTGAAGCGGCCGGTGCACTGAAATCCATCGCTGGATCGCGTCTCGCGCCGTGCACGCCGGAAAGCATCGACGAAATGCGTCTGCTGACCATCAACACCCTCTCGGTGAAGTCGATCGGCTACGTCGAAGAAGAGATTTACGCCTGCGGTTCCTGGGGCCCGGTCGGGCAGCACGCGACGCCATGGCGCGAGGATTTCACCACCTCGGACGGCGTGCGCGTTTCACTCGGCGTGCAGTCGCGCATCGTTGCGGCGAAACCGATGATGGCGCTGCAGTACGCGGCGTTCAACGTGCTGGTCGATCCCGAGCAGTTTTTGCAGGTGATGCTTGATGAGGATTTGCACCTGGCGGTCGGCACCGCGTCCGGGCAATTGATCAGCACCTCACGCCCGGGCGCGGAACACTTTCTTGCTCGCGTGCATTCCGGCCCGCACTCGGGCCTTGCCGACGGCTACCTCTACACCCTCGTGCACAGCGGCGACTGGGTCGCCATCGCCGCGCTGTCGCGCCATGAGCTGATGCAAGGCTTGATCCGCCGGGAGTTACTGCTGTTGCCCATCGGTGGTTTGCTCGCCGGGGTGCTGGTGTTGCTGATCGTGCGCCGCACCCGGCAACGTCTGTCGCCGCTGGCGGAACTGCAACTGGCGGTGCGCAATCGCGAGTTCGTTGTTCACTATCAACCGATACTCCGCCTCAGCGACGGTGCCTGCGTTGGCGCTGAGGCACTGGTGCGCTGGCAGCATCCGGATGGCTCGCGGGTGTGCCCCGATGCGTTTATTCCGCTGGCCGAGCACAGCGGTTTGATTCTGCCGATCACCGATCAAGTGATTGACCACGTGATGGACGACCTCGGTCCGCTGCTGGTCAAGGAACGCAGTCTGCACGTGGCAATCAACCTGGCGGCGAAAGACGTCAGCAGCGGCCGCTTTCTGCCGATACTCGACGCTGCGTTACGCCGCGCCGACGTGCAACAAAAGCAGATCTGGCTGGAGGCCACCGAGCGCGGCTTCGTTGAGATTGATGCTGCCCGCGCCACCGTCAATCGCGCCCGTGAGCTGGGTTATCTGGCGGCTATCGATGATTTCGGCACCGGGTTTTCCAGCCTGCAGCATTTGCAGCAACTGCCGCTGGATGTGCTGAAGATCGACAAGTCGTTCGTCGACAATATCGATCAGGATGCCGCGACCGGCACCGTGACCGGCCACATCATCGAAATGGCCAAGAGTTTACGTTTGCAGATCGTTGCTGAAGGTATCGAGACCGAAGCGCAGCGCGATTACTTGCGCGGTCAGGGTGTGCAGTTTGGTCAGGGTTGGCTTTTTGCCAAGGCGATGCCGGCGGAGGAGTTTTTACGGTTCTATCGAGAGTGCGCGCAAGTGGAGCACGATGCGCAGGAAGCAGCGATGCCGGTTTAAGCGCGCATAAACACGCGGGCAAACCCATCTTCGGTCGCGCAATGGGTTTGCCGTCAGCCTGCTTCAGTTGGTCTGGCTGAAAACCTCAATCTCCGTAATCCCTACTCGCTCGGCATGTTCAAGAATCTGCTCGGGCGTTGAATCCGCTGTAGGCATGATCAAGCCGTTTTCCGCATCGCCCAGATGCAGTTCCAGCAGATGCATCGCAGCCGCGTGCTTGGCCAACTGCTGCTCCTTGAGTTCAAGCAGAAAAGTCCGAGGCTCGCCGTTGAATAGATATTTGATGTGATAGGTGTACATGATGTCATCCACGTCAGTAGGAAAAGGCACTGATTATCCTGACGTGACGGTCAGTTTTTAGTTCAAATTGAATCGCCTCTCTGACCAATCTGGAATTCATGGCAAACTTTTTCCTTGCCGAGGCGTCCCTTTCTTAAACCCCCAACCGGCTGATTTCAGCCAAGGACTGGCGATGACCTTTTTCATTTTTCTTCTGGCCTGCGCTGCGGCGGCAGCCACCGGCGTGATGTTCAAACCAGGGCCGTGGTACGAAGGGCTGAACAAACCCGGTTTCACCCCGCCCAATTGGGCGTTCCCGGTGGCCTGGACGATTATCTATCTGCTGCTGGCCTGGGCCGGTTACCGCTTGAGCCTGATCCCCGGCAGCCAGACCGTGCTGGCGTTGTGGGCGGCGCAGATTGCGTTGAACACGCTGTGGACGCCGGTGTTCTTCGGCGCGCATCAGGTGCTGGCTGCGATGGTGATTCTCACCGTGCTGTGGCTGGTGGTCGCGGCGATGGTGGTGCTGGCGATACAACTGGACCTGATCACTGGCTTGATCCTGTTTCCTTATCTGGCGTGGCTGTGCGTGGCGGCGGCGTTGAACTTTTCCATCCTGATCAAGAACCGCTGATGACCAGTGCCAATCGGGGCAGTGCAACGCCATGGCCGCAGGGCGAGCGCGAGTTGGCGCAGGTGCGCGCCTTCAACAGGAAGCTGGCCTGGCTGCCGCGTTTCAAGATCCGCAACCGCCTGACGCCACGCTTGATTCAGGCGCTGTTGCGCGCGAGTCAGATTGGCGGCTCGGGCGCGTTGCGCAAGCTTGGCCTGACCGCTGAGCGTAAGCTGATTGATAACGTACCGGTGCGCATCATCCGCCCTAAAGGCCCGGCGAAAGGCGTGGTGCTGGATTTTCACGGTGGCGGCTGGGTGATCGGCAATGCGCAGATGGACGACAACTTCAACGCGGCCATTGTTGAGACCTGCGAAGTGACTGTGGTTTCGGTCGACTATCGATTAGCGGTTTCGACGCCGATTGAGGGTCTGCTGCAAGACTGCCTCAACGCTACGCGCGGAGTATTGAGTGATGCCGAATTTGCCGGTCTGCCCGTGGTGGTGGTCGGTGAATCGGCGGGCGGCCATCTGGCGGCGGCGACCTTGTTGGCGCTGAAGCAATGGCCCGATTTACTGCAACGTATCAACGGCGCACTGCTGTATTACGGCGTCTACGACCTCACCGGAACGCCAAGCGTACGCAACGCGCCTGCGGACACACTGGTGCTGGACGGCCCCGGCATGGTCGAGGCGTTGCGCTTGCTCACACCCGAACTGACCGACGAGCAGCGCCGTCAGCCATCGCTGTCTCCGCTGTACGGCGACTTCAGCGGCCTCCCGCCCGCGCTGCTGTTTGCCGGTGAACTCGATCCGCTACGCGACGACACACTCGACATCGCCAAACGTTGGGCGCAAGCGGCCCCGGTCGAAATGTACATGCTGCCCTCCTCGCCTCACGGTTTCATTCACTTCCCCACGGCAATCGCTCAAGGCGTGCTGGCCTACAGCCGGAAATGGATTTCGGCGCGCGTCGAGGCCGTTGGTTCGCCACAAACGCCAGCAGCGGCACCGTCTCATTGAGTCCACCGACTTAGCTCTAGAGTCGGGGTTAAAGTAAGATCTGTCCGCAACTCCTTGGTTGAGGAGACAGGCTAATGAATACGAAGGGATAACGTGAACCTACGAGATGAAATCGAGAGGACTTTTCAAGGCAAAGCCTTTGCCCGACCTCTTTTCTATTCCTGCCCCGGAGGTCTGCGCTTCGAGCTCTCCGAAACGGGTGGGATCATTGAGCAGTTCCTGACCGCCCTACGAAAATCGACAACGATCTGCAGCGATATCTTTTCTGACGCGGCAACGTTTGTGGCGTGTCTGCGCACTCACTCAGGCAACCATGGCTTTACTCATCGGGCCGCGATTCGGGCATTTCGATCTGCCGGCATTGATATTCCTCCTGAACGCTCAATCTGGAGCGAGGAGATAGATGTCGAAGAATGGTATTGCGAAGAAGAGCCTGAGTACTGGATCAACATCGCGTTCGAAGCGCCGATCACAAGCCTTCAAGCATTTCTCTGGTGCGCGTTGACTAAAGATTTTGGCGCTATTGAGCCCAATCCCCACTGTGATGTGTATCTGTTCAATCTGCCGAAACAGGTCATGGTTTTTCCCTACGACGACAGAGGCATGGATGTCGTCGGCCCTAATGCACCGCTGCTTTCGCAACTGTACGAGCGGCACAATCAATACCTGCTTGACTATGACCGCTCGGCCATGGACTCCACGTTCGCAGGGGCGCGTTAGTCGCTACACCGGACGCTGGCATCAGCGACGAATCCAAAAAGGGAGCTTTTGGGCGTGAGCAATACTGGGGGCGCAATATGGAAATAGATCGTCTGCTCAAGAAGCGGCAACTCAATGTGCAGGAACAGAATACGGTGACTGCCCATCGCCTGAAGGAAACCGCTCGATTCTGGCGTGATACCAATATTCCCGAGGCCTTGACACGTTTCGGCGAGCGCCAAGGTGTTGATTGGTCAGAAACCGTCGTACTTGATCTTGAAGTCGACTTTCCCGGAATGCCACGCCTGTATGGCTTGATCCTCGATCAAGCGGAACGGTTCATAGCGTTTCAAATTGACACCGACAGTGATCATCTACACGTAGAGTTCGTAAGCCAATGGGAGGATGTCTCGGCGCATCAGAACTATTCGGCTTCCGAGCGCGGCACTGGCAAAGGCTTTGCTGTGCTTGCGTTGCAGGTCAGGCGGGAAGTGCTTGCACAACGATAGGTGTCGGTTTTCAGGCATAGGTTTCCTCTCCCTGGAAGGCCGACAACCGCCGCGCTCAGGCGATGTAGAAAAAGTACAGCGCCAAACCCAGCAACTGCATGAGCAACAGGATGGAGAGCAAATGATTGCAGCCCTTCCACGCCTTGCTCACCGGTTGGTTTTTTGCCACTCGGTAGCGAAGATAACTGTCGAGCGAAAGCGACGCCGTGGGGATCAACACGAACAAAAACGTCAAAAAGAAATTAAACATTTCCTTTGTCCATCGACTCCCAACATGAAACCGGATTTGTTCGCTGCATCGCGCGCTGCTCAAGTCGTCTGAGCAAACAGCTTAGCTGATCGGCATGCCCCCGGAATCCGTGGGGTTCTCCGCCGCAGTGTCCCGGGGCGATAACACTGGGTGGGGACAAGTCGGTGACATGCAAACCCTCAAGTCCGCCATTCAATGGCAGAATCCCCTGACCCTGATGATTTCGGAGACCACAATGCTGCGCGTGTTTGAACAACGGCTCGACCCATTTCCTCCCGACGAAGCACCGCCTCCGCCCGTCGGCCTGATGCGGTTCCTTTGGGCCTGCACGCGCGGTGCACGCGGTTATATCCTCGCGCTGGCGCTGCTCAGTGCCGGCGTGTCGATCTACGAAGCCTGGCTGTTTTCTTTTCTCGGCCAGGTCGTGGATCTGCTCTCGACGTGGCAGGCCGGCGGTGGAGTCAACGCGCAGGAAAGTCGCGTGCTGTGGGGCATCGGTATTGTGCTGTTTATCAGCATCGGTCTGGTGGCGCTGCGCACCATGGTTCAGCACCAGATCCTCGCGATCAATCTGCCGTTGCGGCTGCGCTGGGACTTCCATCGGCTGATGCTGCGGCAAAGCCTTTCGTTCTTTTCCGATGAGTTCTCCGGGCGGGTCACGACCAAGGTCATGCAGACCGCACTGGCCGTGCGCGAAGTGTTGTTCACCCTCATCGAAATCGCACCGGGCATCGGCGTTTACTTCATTGCGATCATCGCCCTGGCCGGCGGCTTTGCCCTGAAACTGATGCTGCCGTTCATTATCTGGGTCGCGTTGTTCGGGCTGGCGATGGTGTACTTTGTGCCGCGTCTGGGCCAGGTTGGTCAGGAGCAGGCTGATGCGCGATCGTCGATGACCGGGCGCATTGCCGACGCCTACACCAACATCACCACGGTAAAACTGTTCTCGCACTCCAAGCGTGAAGCGCACTTCGCACGCGCGGCGATGGAGGATTTCAAGCTCACAGGGTTCCGCCAGATGCGTCTGGTCAGCCAGTTCGAAATCGTCAATCAGGCGCTGGTGGTCGGGCTGATTATCGGTGCCGGCGGCTATGCCCTGTGGCTGTGGCATCTGGGTCAGGTCGGCACCGGTGCAGTGGCGGCGATCACCGCCATGGCGCTGCGCATCAACGGCATGTCGCACTGGATCATGTGGCAGATGACGTCGCTGTTCGAAAACATCGGCACCGTGCAGGACGGCATGGCCACCCTCACCCGTGGCCCCAAAGTGCAGGACGCGCCGAACGCCGGCGTGCTGGTGCCGGCGGGCGGCGCGGTGACGTTCGACAAGGTGAATTTCAACTACAACGGCGAACGTCAGGTCCTCGACAACCTGAGCCTGAGCATCCGCGCTGGCGAGAAAATCGGCCTGGTCGGCCGCTCCGGTGCGGGCAAATCGACGCTGATCAATCTGCTGCTGCGCTTCTATGATGTCGACAGCGGTGAGATCCGCATCGACGGCCAGAACATCGCGCACGTGACGCAAGACAGTCTGCGCAGCGCCATCGGCATGGTCACCCAAGACACGTCGCTGCTGCACCGCTCGATTCGCGACAACATCGCCTACGGCCGCCCGGACGCCACCGACGAAGATATCCGCCGCGCCGCCGCCAATGCGCAGGCCGACGGCTTCATCAGCCAACTGAGCGACAAGCAAGGCCACAGCGGCTACGACACTCTGGTTGGCGAGCGCGGCATCAAACTCTCCGGCGGCCAGCGCCAACGCATCGCCATCGCCCGAGTGATGCTGAAGAACGCGCCGATCCTGCTGCTCGACGAAGCCACCAGCGCGCTGGACTCGGAAGTCGAAGTCGCCATCCAGGAAAGCCTCGATGAAATGATGCAAGGCAAAACCGTGATCGCCATTGCCCATCGGCTGTCGACGATTGCGGCGATGGATCGACTGATTGTCATGGATGAGGGGCGGATTATCGAGCAAGGGACGCACACTGAGTTGCTGAGCAGAAACGGTATTTATGCGCGGCTCTGGCAGCATCAGAGTGGTGGGTTTCTCGGTGAGGATCAGGGCGTGGCGACGGCGATGGATCAGGCTTGAGGGTGTGGGGCTGAGTGGGGAGCAGTCGCTTGTGAGCGACTGCTATCGGCCATTATCGGAAAGTGGTCTAAACGTCCAATGGCCAACAAAAACGTCAATTGCATATTAGTCATTTGCCCCAATTGCCTCAGGTGCGCTTACTTTTCTGGGAAGGAATCGTTTCTTGTTTGAAATAACGAAATGAACCTGCCGATTGTCATCAACAAAAATACAAACGAACAAGACCCGAATTCAAAGATCCGGGTCCTGTTCGGTTTATCTGAAACTGCCTTCAGGAGAGGCTTTTACCAAGCGTAGCGGTAGCCGAGGTTCACCGAATAAGGCTGTTCTATGCCATCGCCCTTGGTGTATTCCGCGTCGATGAAGAACTTGTGCTTCTCGGCGGTTTGCAGGATCGCCCCGCCACCGATTTCGGCCCGCGAACCTGGCAATTTGCTGTCCAGACTTACGTCGTTGACGCTCACATGGCTGTCACCGGCATGTTCGGTAATCCACGATGCTTTGGCGTATGGCTGCACAGTCATACCGTTATCCAGCTTCATGTTACGACCGAACAGGCTGCCGACTCGGCTCTGAACAGAAGTAACGGCATCCTGCTCAACTTTCAAGCCATTGCTTGCGGTGTAGTCGCCACTGCCCACTCGGAATGCTTGCACTTCCAGTTGTGGTTCGACGAACCAGCCTTGTCCAAGATCGATTTGCTTGCCAACTTCTACGCTCGCCGCAATTGCGTGATTCTTGTATTTACCGTCGACCTTCTGGCCCATATTGCTGGTGATATCGACCTTGTTGTCCAAGTGGGTGTATTTCAGCACGCTGTCAACGTACACGCCGTTTTGGTCGATGTAGGTTGCATAGGTGCCGAGCATGGCGCTGTCGATGTGGCCTTTGCTGCCTTCGCCGAAGTTCTGACGAGCCTCACCTTGTCCGGCCATACCGCCGAGGTACAGCTTGCCGTTGTAGAAAGGAATGGCCTTGTCGGCGCCAATCTCGAAACCGTTGACCTGCTGCTCAAAGGCACGGCTGGAACCTGTATCGATGCGCTGCTCCTTGCCGAAGCCACGTGTCCACAGACCGCCCTCATCATTGCCCATACGCAACTCGCCAAGTCGTTTGGTCAAGGCATTCATCTGCGCACCGATGAGTCCCGTGGCCGCCGCCTGTTGAGCGATGGCAGCGTTCGCGCCCTTACTCAGGTTCTCTGGTTGAGGATTGCTGATAATAGGTTCAATGGGCGCAACGATGTCTCCGGCGCCGCCAGCGGTATCACCCACTGGCCCCTCGCCACCGCCCGCATCCTGTGCAGTGCCAGCCAGGTACCAGTCATCGCCACGCTGTTCGAGGCCATAACGGAAGGCACCCACGTCGACTTTGCCGCCGTACAAATCGAACTTGCCCGCGCCGCCGTTGGTATCCACCAGCATCAGTGCACCACCTTGGGCCTGGTGGCCGGAATCGGCAACGACCAGCGTGTGCTCCCCGTCAACTTGTCCTTCAACCTTGAGCAAGTCGCCTTGCAGCGTTGCCAGGTCAGTGTTGAGCAAGAAGCTGCCATTGCCGCTCAAATTGCCCACCGTCAGCGTTTTGAACAAGCCGTTGGCGTGGTCGAAATTGACACGGCCGTCGTTCAACGAAAGAGCACCCAACGAAGAGTCGCCAGTCATTGTCCAGGCGCTTCCACTGTTTACACCCAGTTTATCCAGCCATTGCGCTGCACCTTGCCAGGTCGAACCATTTTCAAGGTTGATGCTGCTGTCTAGCGTGTGATCATGATCGATCGACACGTCGCCTTTCAGTCGCGACCCATTGGTGGCGGCCAGTGTCATACGTTCGATTTTCTTGCCGCTAGTCTCCACGCTACGGGAGCCCATCAAGATGTTGCCTTCAATCGTTGAACCGTCAGCGGTCACATCAACACCGGCGAGAACCCCTCCCTTGATGGCATAGTCATTAGAGCTGACCAGGCTGTTTTTGAGATGAACGCTATGCTGGCCGGATGTCAGAGCGGTGATCCCGACAGCGGTCGTGCCATTGACCACAACACGTGAGTCTTCGAGGCTCAACGATGAACCGACGTCCGTGCCTACATAGACACCGTAGCTGCCATTACCATTGAGAGCGATATCGACATTCTTACCGATGACAGTACCCCCAGATGCAGAGTAGAGACCGATGCCGCCGTGCTCACCGTGGATGCGGACATTATCGAACGTTGCTTTCCCGCCATCGATTTTGCTGCTCCAGAGGCCGTGTTCCCCTAAATCCACTTCACTGTTAGTCAAGTTGAGGGTTGAGCCTGCAGATGCCCGGAGCATAGGTCCTGATCCGTCGCTGGTGATCTTCACATTGTTCGCATTGACCACACCTCCCTGTTTGGCCGAGATGGCAGTGGCCGTTGAGTGCAGGTTTGACGACTCAACATTCACCGTCCCTCCAACATCAGCAAATACGGCTTCGGCGTTAGAGTTGATGTCCATGTTCTTGACATCAACGGTCGCCCCTTGGGATGCCTGAGCACCATAGGCGTACCCTGATCCGGTAGTGGTTATGCTGCCGCCGTCCAGACTTATGTGAGCACCCTCTCCTGAGGCCAGCGCTCCACGACTGTTGTCCCCCGAAGTACTGATCGCAATATTGTCCGCCGACACCGTCCCGCCTGCGGTGGCGTATATTCCATAGCCCCTGCTATTGGTGGTTTTAATGGAGCCTCCGCGAACGTTGACGTTGCTGGTCCCCGTTGTTGCAATTCCATACCCGTTGGCTCCGAGGGTAACGATATCGAGATTGCTGACATCAGCCGTCGCATTCGTCACGAGCAGGCCCGAACCTGTGCTATTGATCTGCACATTGTTACCACTTAGCTGGCTTGCTTCTTTGATATCCAACGCGACGCTGTTGCCCAGTGTAGCGACCTCGGTGTTTTGAAGGTTTACCTTAGAGCCACCAGACGCCACCAACCCAGGCGTATTGGCCATGAGGGAATTCACGGTCATGCCGATCAAGTTCAGCGTGGAGCTGGTTTCTACCAGCACAGCGCCCAAGCCAGTGCCTGAAGTGCTGAGAATACCGTTGCTCCAAGTCGCATCACCGACATTCATAACCCGCAATGCAGGGTTGTTGTCACCTGATGTCACCATTTTCCCGGTACCGTTATAGATCGTACCGTCGACGAGCACACCAGTGGCGTGCCCCATGCTGGAAAAGGCCAACAACAAGCTGGCAGACAACGTGCTCAAGGGAAAAGCCGGGGCTCTTGAAGTTAAGCGCGCAACGCTGTTTCGCGATTTTAATACGCCAGACGCCGACTCCGACGGCACCGTAAAATAGGTGCACGTGCGATTCCATATAGTTCGGTAGATGCTGTTCATAAATCTCTCATTCATGGATTTTTTTCAGGACAGGCTTAAACAAGCCGGCGCTCGAAAGTCACTGAGGAGAAATTTGAACAGGAAATTTAGCGGCAAAAATTCAGGCTTTTCCGACGGAAATGTAGGACTTTTCCTACGAGTGAGCTGATCTTTTTGGCACTCAGCAACTCGTATCACCGTCTACTTCCAGATGAACCTAGCGGAATCGAGTGGCCAGTATTGGTTGTTTCCAGCCCTTGGTGATCGGCGACGATGGATCAGGCTTGAGGGTGTGGGGCTGGTTGGAAGCAGTAGCTTGTGGGTGACTGCTATCGGCCAGAAGCGGACGATCAATTAGGAGTTGTAACAAAGAGTTGTCCGCCATTTAATGAGTGATCGAACATCAGGTTGATGAACCGAAAATGAGTAAATTGGGTTGCACATGTGGCCATGTGATTACCGATCAGACCGACGGCTTGCCCTATAAGGCGAGCCTGCTTCGCGACGAGGTAGAAAATGAATTTTGGGATGAGGTGCACCGTGAACTCAAACCCCTGGTAGAGGCTGCGGAGTCCGGAGACAAGGCTGCGATCGCCGATGCATTTGGCGAGTTTTCACCCTGGTTCAGCGCTGCTGACAAGCTACAAGACCGGATATCCAGCCTCTACATTCGCCGAATGTCGAGTGCCTACGAGTGCCAGAACTGTGGACGCCTTTGGGTGCAAAAAGATGACAGTGAAAGATTTGTTTCCTATGTCCCTGAGGAAGGCGCATATGGCGCAATCCTGGCAATAGCATCAGGAGGATCTGAAAATCTGAATTAAGCGTTCGCGATTGGTCGGCAGCGGAGACTGCAATCGGCAGCAGTCGTCCAGTGGACACAGACCTTTACAGGGAGTTAGGGTCGCTCTTTAACTAAGAGGCTGCTCCATGGATGTTATTGCCGATTACTCAAACGAACACCATCGAATGCCTGTCATGGCGCTATGGGAAACCGTTTTCGGTTACGAAACCGCGCACAACACGCCGAGCCTGGCTATCGATAAGAAGCTGGCCGTCAAGGACGGCCTCTTCTTTGTCGCGCTGTCCGGAAATGAAGTAATAGGCACCGTTCTCGCGGGATATGACGGTCATCGTGGTTGGTTATATTCAGTTGCTGTGCACCCTGCACATCGCAGAAAGGGTTTGGGCGCACAACTCGTTAATCATGCTGAGCGCGCCTTGACCTTGCGCGGCTGCATGAAAATCAATTTGCAAATCGTCAACACCAATGAAAGCGTTAAAACCTTCTACGAATCTCTTGGCTACTCGACCGAACCGCGCATCAGCATGGGGAAAAAGGTCGATTCGAATATCGCAACGCCCGGGCGGTAGTTTAGAGAGCGTCCACTGGCCGACAGCAGTCGTTCGTGAGCGGATATCGCCTCATCCAAGACATGCAAACACTCACCCGCTATTGCCCAAGACGCAGTCCATCGATGATCCACCGCTTGATGAACACACATTTTCAACCCATTGGCACCGCAAACACCGCACTGGCCCGCGCCACCGTGCGCTCCCCAACATGCAAACTGACAGCAGCAAACGCCAGTTGCCGGCCTTTTTTCGAATACTCCAAACGCACTTCCAGCCACTCGTTCATCTGCACGGCGCCGAGATAATCCAGGGTCATGCTCGCCGTGATCAATGGCTGTGGAGGGTCGCTGGAAAACGCCATGGCGTAACCCATCCCGACATCGGCCAACGTCGCCAATACGCCGCCATGCAAGGTGCCACGGCCATTGGCATGGCGTGAGTCGGTTAACAAACCCAGTTCCAGTTGCAGCCCGCTGCCCCTCGCGTAGATCGGGCCCAGCAAATCAAGCAACGGGCTGCTGCGGGTAAACGCGGTGAAACCTTCAGGAATTGCGATGGCGTCCATGGTCCCTCCTGGTGCCGGTGACTCACCGGCTTCATTGACCTTAATGGGAGGGTTTATTGGCAATCGTCTGATGGGGCAAGAACTATACGGATGCGGAATCTCCAGTGATCAACTGTCGAAGCAGGACCGACCGATCATCCCGTGGACGCCAGATCGCCACGTTCCATCATTCGAACACTGGCAAACGTCGATTCGTTGCGCGCTTGGTCGAGCGTCGTCAGCGGTTTGATTGTTGACGGCTGCGCTACCGGTTTGCGACTCATCTCAGAGCCGGAGCGCTCATCACTCGGCGGCACGCCAAAGTGCTCGCGGTAGCATTTGGAGAAATGCGGTGTTGAGACGAAACCGCACACGTACGCCAGCTCAACGATCGACAGGGACGTCTGCTTGAGCAGTTGTCGTGCGCGAATCAGCCGCAACCGCAAGTAGTAGCGCGACGGCGTGCATTGCAGGTATTTCTGAAACAGCCGCTCCAGCTGTCGACGTGACAGGTCGACGTATTCGGCCAGGTTATCCAGGTCGATCGGCTCCTCAAGATTGGCCTCCATCAACGCCACCACTTCTTGCAACTTGGGCTGATGCGTGCCGACCACATGCTTGAGCGGTACGCGTTGGTGATCCTGCTCATTGCGGATGCGTTCGTAGACGAACATCTCGGAGATGGCGGTGGCCAGTTCACGACCATGATCGCGCGCAATCAGGTGCAGCATCATGTCCAGCGGCGCGGTGCCGCCGGAGCTGGTGAAGCGGTTGCGGTCGAGGGTAAACAGACTGGTGCTGACATTGACGCGCGGAAAAGCTTCCTGCATCGCCGCCAGAAATTCCCAGTGCACGCTGCACTCGTAGCCGTCGAGCAACCCGGCTTTGGCGAGCGCCCAGCTACCGGTGCACACCCCGCCCAAGCGCTTGGACTGTCGCGCCAGGGCTTGCAGCCATGTCGTGTGCTCGCGGGTAATTGCGCTCTGGATGCCGACGCCACCGCAGACGATAACCGTGTCCGCCACGGAGGGATTGCTCCACGACCCATCCGGGGTGATTGGCACGCCATCGCTGGCCCAGACCGCCGCGCCATTGGGGCTGAACGTATGCCAGCGATACAAAGTTCGCCCCGTCAGTTGATTGGCCATGCGCAATGGCTCGACGGCGGACGCCAATGACATCAGGGTAAATTTGTCCAACAGCAGAAACCCTATGGATTGGGTTGCACCGTCGGCTACGGAGGGGATCGATGACATCATGGCCTCATAAAAATCGGTCGCGACGCAGGCGTCCGCCATTCCCTCCGACATACGTGGAGGGAGTATCAGGTTCGGCGCAAACGCCTACCCCACCGATGTGACCCTCGCCGTCGGCGCGGGATGACGCGACGTCAACAGGCCAATGAAGGAAATCGCCAGCGCCAGGCCAATGGTTGTCGTGACTTCAGTGCGGTGTTGCGGGGTGATCATCATCACCGCCAGCGCGGCGCAGATGAATACGATCACCAGCCACGTCAACCAGGGGAACAGCCACATGCGGAAGGTCAGCTCGACGTTGCGCTGTTGCAATATCCGCCGCATGCGCAACTGCGACACCGCGATGGCGAGGTACACCAACAGGGCAATCGCTCCGGAGCTGGCCAGTAGGAATTCAAACAGCCCGGCAGGCATGAAGTAGCTCCACACAGTGATCGACGCACCGAGCACGGTGCTGGCGATAACCGCTGCGCGCGGCACACCTTCGGAAGAGGTCGCCTTCAGCGCTTTCGGCGCATCGCCACGCCGGCCCAGCGAGTACAGCATCCGCGAAGCAATGTAGATCGAGGAGTTCATGCAACTGGCCACGGCAATCAGCACGACGACGTCGACCATGAACTTGGCGTGGGGAATGTTCATGATTTCCAGAGCGCGCTGATAAGAGCCGACCGAGGCCAGCAACGGATCATTCCAGGGCACCACGGAGATCACCACGAAGATCGACAGCAGGTAAAACACGCCGATACGCCAGATCACCGAACGGGTGGCCTTGGCAATGTTTCGCGACGGGTCATTCGATTCGGCGGCGGCGATGGTCACCGCTTCGGTACCGATAAAGCTGAACATGATGGTGATGAACGCACCGACCACCGCTGACAAGCCGTTGGGTGCAAACCCACCGTGCTCGGCCATCAGCCCGCTCAAACCGCTGACTTCTCTGTCGGGAATCCAGCCCATCAACACGGCAAAACCAACACCGATAAAACCAATGATCGCCACGACCTTGGCCATGGCGAACCAGAACTCGAATTCACCGTACTTGGACACGCTGAACAGGTTGGTCACCACCAGCGCAATGATCGAGCCCAACGCGAACAGCCAGGCATCGACCTGCGGAAACCACTGATTCAGCACATGCCCGGCGGCGAGCGCTTCGATAGGAATCACCAGAACCCAGAACCACCAGTACAACCAGCCGATAGTGAAGCCGGCCCAGCGTCCGATGGCTTGATCGGCATAGGTCGAGAACGAGCCAGTGTCGGGGTTAGCCACCGCCATCTCACCGAGCATGCGCATGACCAGCACAACGAGCAAACCGGAGAACAGATAAGCCAGCAGAACCGCCGGCCCCGCCGCCGCAATGGCATGTCCTGAACCTACGAACAATCCGGCGCCGATAATCCCGGCAATGGACAACATAGTGACGTGACGAGGCTTGAAGCCCTGCGCCAATTGGCTACTCGAATCCGTTGAGTTCGGGCTGATCATTGGTTTTTTTATTCTCTGCTGAACGACATTCTAGCGAGTTGACCAAGGCAATCGAGCACTGTCGTTGCCTGCCGAGCCCCCCGAAAGAAGCCCCCTTCAACCGCCGCAGTTCTTATCAACCCCATGATCTGGATGGGATTATTTTGATGTGAAGACGCGTCACCTTACCCGGGCTGTCAGATGACTCAGTAGCCTGATTGCGTCATGGTTGTGTCTGATATCGACATATCGAAACCAATCGGTCGCAATGAATACCGATAAGTCACCCAGTATCTGACGACAGATACCCTCATCTCGCCCTCACCTCCCCGCACACCCCGGCAACGTAAACACCACACGCGCCCCACACGGCGCGTTCGCCTCCGCCCACAAGTGACCGCCATGGGCTTCGATGATCGACCGGCAGATCGACAACCCCATCCCCAACCCGGTGACTTTGGTGGTGTAGAACGCGGTGAAAACCTCCTCCACCTGATCGCAGGCAAATCCCGGTCCCGAGTCGCTTACGACAATCCGCACGTCTTTCCCGACAGACTCGCTGACAATGATTACCCGACGCTCGCCCTCCTCGATCACCGCCATGGCCTCCAGACCGTTGATGATCAGATTGAGCAGCACCTGTTGCAGCTCGACGCGGTCAACCAGCACGGCAGGCAAATCGTTGACAAGGCGCGTGGTGACCGCCGCGCCATAGCGGGCCGCTTCACCCCGGGTAAACCCGACCATCTCGCCCACTACCGCGTTGAGGTCCACCGGATGTCGTTGCGGCGGTGTTTTGCGGATCAATGCGCGGATACGTCCGAGCACGTCGGCCGCGCGGTTACCGTCGTTGATGATGCGTCTGAGGCCCTGTTCAACTTCATCGGTGTTCGGCGGTTGCGCGCCGAGCCAGCGCAACGCCGCGTTGGCATTGATCACGGTGGCGGCGATTGGCTGGTTGACTTCATGGGCAATGGACGCTGCCAACTGGCCCATGGTCGCCACGCGATTAGCGTGGGCCAGTTCCGCTTGTACCTGGCGATATCGGCGCTCGCCTTCGCGCACTTGCTCTTCGGCCTGTTTGCGTTCGCTCAGGTCAAGCACGAAGGCCACGCCCTGCTGCTGACTGGCTTCGAATGCGGCCAGACCGACGATCACCGGCAGGCGAGTGCCGTCCTTGCGGATGTATTCCTTCTCGAACGGCTGGGCGCGCCCGGTGCGGATTGCCGTCGCCAGCGCGGCTTCACTTTTCATGCGCAGTGGCGGCGGTGTCATGTCGCGCCAATGCACCCTGCCTGACAGCAGATCGTCGCGCTCGTAACCGACCATGCGCAGGAACGCGTCGTTGGCCTCAATGATTTCACCGTCGACACTCCAGACGATGATGCCGATGATATTGGCGTCGACCAACCGGCGAATCCTCGCCTCGCGCTCGGCGACGTCTCGATACAGCCGCGCGTTGTCCAGCGAGATCGCCGCCTGCGAAGCCACCAGTCGCAGTACGGCAATGCGCGCCGGACTGAACACACCCGCAGATAGATTGTTCTCCAGGTACAGCGCCCCGGCAATCCGACCCTGATTCATCAACGGCATGCACAGGATCGAGCGAGCGCCGCGTTGATGAATGTACAGATCAGCGGCAAATGCCGGATCGGCGACGGCATCGTCCAGACACAGATTTTCACCGGTGCGCAGGGTCTGGTAGAGCACCGATTCGGCCAGCATCGATGAACTTACCGGCTCATGGCAAAGCAGCGCGCTGTCGTCACCGACACTGGTTTTCGCGGCGATATACGGCGCCTCGCCTTCGGTCAGAATCAGCCGGCCATGCTCGGCGCCAGCCTGTTCGATAGCGGTGCGCATGACCATTTCGATCAGTCGATCCAGCACGATCTCGCCTGAAACGGCCTGGGACACCTTGAGAACCGTGGCCAGATCCAGATGCTCGACCGGGGTGGCGATGGTCGCAGTCGGACCGGGCGCCGTATCTTCATTGCGCAGATAGCGGTGCTGTAGCTCCAGTTGCCGCACCTTGCCCTCAGCCCCCCAGCGCAAGTAACCGTAGCGCGCATCTTGCAGGTACAGGCGGGCGATTTTGCTCAGACCACGGGCACTGTAGAACCGCGCTGCGAGTTCGTTGGCCAAGGCTTCGACATGCACAAAGCCGTTGTCCCTGGCCAACTGAATCGCTTGCTCGTACAGCATCTCGGCTTCGATCAACTGCCCGGTGACCCGAGCGATTTCGGCTGCGACCAGCGCCGTCTGACTGGCGAAGGTTTCCGCACACTGTTGCGCCCAGGTTTGCAGTTGATCGTGGTGCTCGCCCAAGCGTTGCAATCGGTCGGTATCGGCTTCGCCGTGGGCAGCCAACGTTAACGCTGCGTAAAAGTGAAATTCGGCCTCTTCAAAAAACGAGGAGATCACCCACAACAGTTCCCGGGCCTGCGCCGCGCAATCGGCGGCCGCTGCGTAATCCCCGGCCAGATAACGCGCCTGCAACTTGCGCACCCAGTACTTGCCCCGAGCCAAGGCCAGGTCCGGAGCAGCGAGGTTCGCCTCAAAGCGTGTCTCATCGAATTCTTCATCATTGAAACTGCCAAACACCGGGGTCTGCCCTCGCAACATGCGGATCAGTGCCCGTTGGCAACTCATGAAACTGATCACCAGACCGAAGCGGATTCTTTGCGAGTAAGCCAGACCCGTTTCAGCCTGCACCTGCACTTCCGCCAGCGGCTCGCCAATGAACAGCAAGTCGGAAATCAGGCTATTGCCAGCGTAGGCTGCATAGGGCAAATCGCCGGTGCGGTTGCCGGCGCTGAGCGCACGCCGCAGCAATTCGCGGCACTCGCGCACCGGGCGCATCCAGCGCACCACGAAGATCGAAAAGCACAGGTAGGTACGCGCTTCGTATTGCGCAAGGCCACGGCGGTCGACCAGATCGCAGCCCAAGCGGCCAAAGCGGTAACCGCTGGCATAATCGCCGAAGCGCCGCCCGGCAACCCGCACAACATTGGCGTAGAGCATGCAGGAGGCGTCGCAATTACCGTGCTCCAGGCTCAGGTTAACGGCTTTGCATATGGTCAGGCAGGCGAGGTTCGCATCGGACTGCAACGCCGGGGCCAGCAGTTTGCTCAACGCTTCCAGTGTCACCAGCGTGGCCGGATCCTCCATCAGTGGCAGGTCGATCAACTGCTCGATGCTGCGCTCACCCAGTTGCCTCCAGATCTGTTGGTATTCGGCGCGCACCTGCTGATCGTCCGGATGCGCCGTCCAGTCGATGCCGACCTGACGTAAATACGTCAGGCACACATTCACCGCACGGTCACTGCGGTCGAGCAGCAGGCAGACATCCATCAACAAACAGGTGACTGCCGCCCGCTCTACCGTGGTCTCGACGCGCTCGGCCAGGGCAGTCAGGCGCGCATCGGCCAGTGCCAGTTGCCCAGTGAGAAATTCGCACTCGGCGCGGTTCAGCTCCAGAGCAAACCCCAGTTCATGGCGACGGTCATCACCGTGCTCGCCGAGCAACGCAGCACCCGTGCCCAAGTAGCTCAATGCTGAGGTGTAAGCGGTCGAAGCCTTGGCACGCTGACCTGCGAGCAGGTTGAATTCGGCCAGCTGTTCGCGTTCGGCCCGCGCGCTGATCAGACTGGCGCCGCGATTGAGTTGCCCGACGATTTCGAAGATCGCGTCTTCACGCCCCTCCGCTGGCGTCTGCAGGGCGAGCAAACGGCCGATACGCAGATGAGTTTGCGCACGTTCGGTTTCCGCGGTTAGTGAGTATGCCGCCTCGTGGATACGGTCATGGACAAACGCACAAGTACCGTCGTGAAACTCCACCAGTTCCTGGCGCACCGCCGGCCACAGCGCCGCGTGCACCCGCGCCGTCGGCAGGTCAAGCACGGTGGCCAGCGTATCAATGCGCGCTACGTTGCCCAGGCAGGCCAATTGTTGCAGTGCCTGACGCGTGTCCAACGGCAGACGCGCCAGTTTGCCAACCATCAGATCGACCACGTTATCGGTGTAGCCCTTGGCGTTGATGAGTGCCAGATCCCAGCGCCAACGGTTGAATTGGTGGTCGTAGATCAGCAGCTGTTCTTCGGCCAACGCGTGAAGAAACTGGATGACGAAAAACGGATTGCCGCCGGTCTTTTCCAGCACCAGGCGCGCCAGGGCAACGATGCTCGCGGGTGGGCAGCGCAGGGATTCTGCGATCAGTTGCTCGATGTGCACGCTGGCCAGCGAGGTCAGGCAGATCTCGTCGATATGCACGCCGCCATTACGCAGCACTTTGAGTTTGCCGCTGAGCGGGTGGTCGGCATCGACCTCGTTATTGCGGTACGCGCCCACCAGCAGCAAATGCCCAAGCTCCGAGCGGGTCAGCAGATCTTCGAGCAGATCGAGGGTCGCTGCGTCGAGCCATTGCAGATCATCGAGAAACAGCGTCAACGGATGTTCCGGCCGAGCAAACACACCGATGAAACGCTGCAACACCGCCATGAAGCGCTGCTGCGCCTGCTGCGGTTCAAGCTCCGGCACCGCTGGCGGTTCACCGATAATCAACTTGAGTTCCGGGATCAGCTCGGTCATCAACCGTGCACTCGGTGACAGTGCCTGCAACAACGCCGCACGCCAGTCAGCGAGCACCTCGCGACGCTTGCCCAGCAGCGTTCGCACCAATCCTTGAAAGGCCTGGACCAGCGTCGCATAGGGGATGTCGCGCTTGTACTGATCGAACTTGCCAGCGGCGAACAATCCCCGCGACGGCACCAGCACTTTGTGCAGTTCACTGACCACCGAGGATTTACCAATGCCGGAGTAACCGGACACCAGCACCAGCTTCGGCGAAGGAGCCTGCACCACCTGGGCGAAAGCATCGATCAGGGTTTGCACTTCGCGTTCACGACCGTAGAGCTTTTCCGGGATCAGCAAGCGATCGATCGCGCCCTGCTCGTTCAACGTGAACACATCGATCCGCCGCGCCCGACGCCAGTCGTCCAGACAACGACGCAAGTCATGTTCGACGCCGGCGGCGGTTTGGTAGCGCGCTTCGGCGGTCTTGGCGAGCAGTTTCATGACTACCCGCGAGAGCATCAACGGCACCGTGGCCACGCGTTCGCATGCAGGCATCGGTTGCCGCGCAATGTGGCAATGCACCCACTCCATCGGGTCGTTGGCGTTGAACGGCAGCGAGCCGGTAAGCATCTGGTACAGCGTCACACCAAAGGCATACAAATCGCTGCGCGAATCGATCGAACGATTCATTCGACCGGTTTGTTCCGGCGCCATGTAGGCCAGGGTCCCGGCAATGGTTTCTGGCGGCGCGGGGGCCTGACGTTCGCGCGGCAGTCGCGAGGCTAGACCGAACCCCATCAACCGGGCTTGTCCGTCATGGCAGTTGACAAGGATGTGCTGCGGTTTGAGATCCTTGTGAACCAGCCCACACAGGTGCAAACGGCCAAGCGCTACGGCTATGTTGATTGCGTGCAACAGGCAGGTTTCAGTGTCCAGCGGCGTGATCAGCAGACGCGACAGCGGCTCGCCGCCGGGGTCGTCGAATAACAAGTGCGTGGTTCCGCCCGCGCGTTCAAGGGCTTGCGGTTGCAGCGCCCATTCATTGTGCAGAGCGTCTTTGAGGCCGTATTCATGCGCCAGCCGGTCGAGGGTTGCGGGCAAAGGCTGAGCGATTGCCGGACGCACTATCAGCACGCTGGCGCTCTCCCCCTGTCCTCGTTTGCGGGAGAACACCCGCTCGCCGTCGTCCCACAAAATCTGTTGTTTGCTGGCCATCGGAGTCGACACCGTCAAAGGGGTTTCTGTCACGCGCTGAAGCTCGGTTCAGCTTGTCCGCCGCGCCGGCTCGATGCCCAGCGATTCGGCAATACGCACCAGATCGGCGACCGAACGTGCAGCGAGTTTCCTCATGACCTGCCCGCGATGGACTTTCACCGTCACTTCGCTGAGGTTGAGTTGCGCGGCGATCTGCTTGTTCATCAGCCCGCCAATGACGAAACCGAGCACTTCGCGCTCACGTGCCGTCAATGTTTCGTAGGCTTGACGCAACGCCGCGCCGGATTGTTCGGCGAGCAGTCGCGCACTGTCGCGGGCCAAAGCACTGGCCACCGCATCGAGCATGTCCTGATCACGAAAAGGCTTGGCCAGGAAATCCACCGCGCCGGCCTTCATCGCCTTCACGCTCATGGCGATATCGCCGTGACCGGTCATGAACACGACGGGAATGCGCAGGCCGTTTTTTTCCATTTGCTCCTGAAAGGTCAGGCCACTTTCACCGCGCAAACGCACATCGAGCACCAGACAACCGGGCACGTCGCGTTTGGCCGAAGCGAGGAAGTCTCGGGACGTTTCAAAGGTCTGCACCTGCAGGCCGATCGAACGCAGCAAACCGTCGAGGGCCTGACGCATGGAGGTGTCGTCGTCGACCACATAAACCACCGGTTCCCTCAGCACGGACGGGGCTGCGCTGGGGCTGGAATGCGACCACAGGGTCATCGTGAGTCCTCGGCGAGATCGCAACGTGTGCGATGTGCAGGTGAATAAATCTAGTCCATGATGGCGAACGCAGCCAGAGGCCAGCCAAACGGTCGCGCAGCAGGCTAGCAGTCGACGCGCATTGCCGACAGGCCAGAAACCCCTGAAAATCGGCCATGCCCTTTCCCCTCCTTCTTCAGCCGTTTGAACAGGCAGGATTTCAATGTCCAGCATTCCCTTCACCGCTACGCCCGAACCGCGCGACGTGGTGTTTATTGCCTACCCGCGAATGAGCCTGCTCGACCTCAGTGGCGCGCAAACGGTGTTCTGGGCCGCGAGCAAAGCCTTGGCCGAAAGATGCCAACCCGGTTATCAGTTGCACACCGCCAGCCTTGAGGGTGGTTTGGTCAATACCGTTGAAGGTTTGGCCGTGGACACCCGAGCGCTGCGCGAATTGGACATTGCCGCGCTGCACACCCTCGTCGTACCCGGCGCACCCGATATCTGCCAGACCCTCGACGAGCACGCCGAACTTACCGCGTGGTTGCGGCGTAATGCCCCTGTCGCGAGGCGAGTGGTGTCGGTGTGCAGCGGCGCTTTCCTGCTGGCCCAGTCCGGTTTGCTCGACGGCTGCCGCACCGCCACGCACTGGGCCATGTGCGACAACCTGCGCGAGCGCTTCCCGGCGATCGACGTGGATGCCGATGCGATCTTCATCCAGCAGGGCAAGGTCTGGACCTCGGCGGGGGTCACGGCCGGTATCGATCTGGCCTTAGCGCTGGTCGAGGCCGATTACGGCCGCGAGGTGGCGTTGCAGGTTGCCCGCGAGCTAGTGGTGTACCTCAAGCGCCCCGGTGGTCAGGCGCAATACAGCACATTGCTGCAAGCGCAGGTGCAGGACAGCCCGCAGTTCGACCCGTTGCACTTGTGGCTGATCGATCACCTCGACGATCCGAAGTTGACTGTAGAGCGACTCGCCGAACAGGCGAAAATGAGCCTGCGCAATTTCACCCGCGTCTACAAACAGAGCACCGGGCGCACGCCGTCCAAAGCCATTGAACTGTTCCGCCTCGAAGCGGCCAGGCGCATGCTGGAGAACTCGGCGCACACCATCGACAAGGTTGCGCGTCTTAGCGGCTTCGGTGATGAAGAGCGGCTGCGCGCCTGCTTCCAGCGTCACCTGTCGATTTCACCGCGCGACTACCGCAGCCGCTTCAGCCGCGAAGGTTGATGCCGAAAACCGCTGACGCTCAAAAAGTCTCCACGGACTATACCTAGGTATAGTTTTGCGCCGGTGCTGAGGGCGTATGGTGCAAGAACGACAGGAGTCGCGATATGTGCCCGTCCGGCCAGGGAGCCCTATGCAGCATAAGGTTGTCATTGCGGTGGTTGACGACGACGAGGCCATTCGCGATGCACTCGCAGGTTTGCTTCGCGCCTTCGGTTATCAGGTGTTCACCTATCCGGGCGCGCAGGCATTCCTTGAGTCAAAAAGCCCGGCGCAGACACACTGCCTGATCTCCGATATCCAGATGCCTGGCATGAGCGGCCCGCAACTGCACGAAGCATTACGCGCACAAGGCTGGCGCATTCCGGTGATTTTCGTCACCGCCCATCCCGAAGAATTCCACACCCGCGCGCCCGGCGTCATCGCTTGTCTGCCCAAACCCTTCCCGCCCGACACCCTTCTCAACCACATCGACTTTGCCCTGAACCGTCCTCTGTAGCGTGTTCGATACCTTCGTATACCGCCCTTCGACCCATGCGTAATCCGCACACACCGATGGACAACTGCGCCCGCAGCGCCCACGCCATAGCATTGATTTCGACAGCGGACGATTAAGCGCCATGCAGTACGGCAAGCAGTTTGCGGCGGCCAGTGATCATCACGCCAGTGTCGGAAAAAACTCGGGTTATCCATCCATCAGCATCAGGGAGCACATTATGAAACAGCAATTATTGGTGATCGGTGCGGGGTTCGGCGGGCTGTGGAGCACGTTGAGCGCCGCGCGTTTGCTGGATATGCATGACCGCCACGATGTGGAGATCACACTGCTCGCCCCGCAAGCCGAACTGCGCATCCGTCCGCGCTTCTACGAACCCGATGTCCACAGCATGTACGCGCCGCTGGATGCGCTGCTCGCTGCCGTGGGTGTGCGTTTCGTCAAAGGCACCGCCGAGAGCATTGACAGCCAGGCACGCCGTGTCGGTTATCGCGATGAGGCCGGTCGCCCGGGTGAGCTGACTTACGATCGCCTAGTGCTGGCCAGCGGCAGTCAACTGGCGCGTCCGCCAGTGCCGGGCCTGAAAGAGAATGCGTTCGACGTCGACCAGATCGAGTCGGCGGCACGCCTGGAGCGCCACCTGCACGCGCTGGCCAGCCAACCGGCCAGCGCCGCGCGCAACACAGTGGTCATCGCCGGTGGTGGCTTCACCGGTATCGAAACCGCGACCGAAATGCCGAACCGTCTGCGCGCCATTCTCGGCGAGCTGCAAGACATTCGAGTGATCATCGTTGATCGCAGCAAAGACATCGCCGCGACCATGGGCGACGGCATCCGTCCGTCCATCATCGAAGCGTCAAAAGAACTGGGCATCGAGTGGATCATCGACGCCACGGTCGCCGCCGTGGATGCCAACGGCGTCACCCTCGCCGACGGTCGCCACATCGAGAGCAATACCGTGATCTGGACCGTGGGTTTCCGCGCCAGTCCACTGACCGAACAGCTCAATGCCGAACGCGATGGCCAAGGGCGTCTGCACGTCGACGGCAATCTCAAAGTGCAAGGTCTTGAGCACGTGTTCGCCGCCGGCGATGTCGCCCGTGCTGCCACCGACGACGTCGGCAATACCTCGGTGATGTCCTGCCAGCACGCGATCAGCCTTGGTCGTCATGCCGGCAACAACGCCATTGCTGATCTGCTTGGCGTGACGCCGACCACCTACCGTCAGCCGAAGTACGTGACCTGCCTCGATTTGGGTGCTTGGGGCGCGGTGTACACCGAAGGCTGGGATCGCCAACTGAAGCTGGTGAAAGCCGAAGCCAAGGAACTGAAGACGCAAATCAACAGTGTGTGGATCTACCCGCCGGCCGCTGACCGTCGCACCGCCCTCGCCGCTGCCGACCCGATGATTCCGGTGGCCTGATCTCGCCCCCATTGTCCAAGAACCGATGTCTTGCCTGATAAAAAGGAGAACACCATGACCATACATCTGGATTCCTTCACCGCCCACAACGCCACCCTGCAAACCCCGACCGAAGAGCTGGTGCCATCGCGTTACGCGCTGCGCCTCGGCAACATCGACGTGATGGTAATCAGCGACGGCGTCCTGCCGCTGCCGACCCAAACCATGTCGACCAACGCCGATCCCGCCGAGCGCGCTGCGTGGTTCAAAGAGATGTATCTGGGTCCCGAAGCGTTCGACTGGGCACTCAATGTCCTGGTGGTGCGCAGCGGCGAGCAGGTGATCCTCGTCGACGCCGGCCTCGGCGGACAATTTCCCGGTTTCCCTCGCGCCGGGCAGTTTCCCAAACGCCTCGCGGCGGCCGGTATCGACCTCGCGGACGTCACCGATATTGTCATCACGCACATGCACATGGACCACATCGGCGGCTTACTCGTCGAGACGGTGAAAAATCGTCTGCACGACGACGTGCGCATCCACGTCACCGCCACCGAAGTCGACTTCTGGACCTCGCCGGACTTCACCAGCACCGACATGCCCGCGCCTGTCCCGGACGTGCTGCGGTCCACCGCCAACGCCTTCATCCAGCAATACCAAAGCAAACTGCACATCTTCGAGGACGCGTTCGAAGTCGCCCCCGGCGTGGTCGCAAAACTCACTGGCGGCCACACCCCGGGCCACTGCGTGGTTTACGTGAACTCCGGCGACGAACGCCTGACCTTTGCCGGCGACGCCCTGTTCCCGGTTGCCTTCGACCATCCGGACTGGCACAACGGCTTCGAGCACGATCCTGATGAAGCGGTGCGCGTGCGCGTGCGCCTGCTGCAGGAAGCAGCGGCCAGTGGCGAACTGTTTGTCGCCACACATCTGCCCTTCCCGTCGGTCGGCCGCGTTGCCGTCAATGGCGAGGCGTTCCGCTGGATTCCGGCGATCTGGGATTACTGATTGAGCTAGCGCCACACCGCTTCGCCCGGCCTTGGTCGGGCGAAGTTGTTTTCGCCTGTTACAGATCCGTTCCGGGACAACCGCTACCTTTCCTCCTTTACATGGAACGACGGTCGATCCTTGTTCTCTACCACTGAACCTACAGTGGAGGGATTGACCATGATTGCCCCTGAAACCGGTATGAAACCGGGTGAGCGTTACTGCATTGAAAGCGTCGAGCGCGCGCCGCAATTTCCTGGATTTTTCCTCGATGGCAAGTATTACCTGGGCCCCGAGTTGCAGACGGCCGTCGGCTGGCTTGAAGGACAGAATTTCCTGTATGACCAACTCGATCCCAATGGCGAGCCGGTTTATCCGGGCAGAATCGTTGGCACGATTACCGCGCGGACACTGGAACTGACGGATGGGTTGCGTCTGAGCATCGAGGAAATGCCGTTTCAGGCAGAAGCCGTTTCACCATTGCGGACGTTTGACGAAGTGACCGTTAAAACCCGACCTCTGACGATATCGCAGCGGCACACGACAGCCGGCCGCCAGCCGATGCAACCTTCTGCGCTGTTGGTTGCAGGCGCGGCATTGCTGGTAGGGCTGTGCTTGTTGGCGATCAATCGTTCTGGCCGTCGAGTCAAATAGGCTTTGCACGACGCGGGCGGTGACCGTTTTTTTACGGCCCGCGATCAAAGGCTGATTACAGCGCTGGCTTCGCGCATGAAGATTTCCACGGTCTTCGGGCCGATGCCATCGAACTCCGCCAGTCGCTTCTCGAATGCCTGGCGATCAGGGCTTGCCTCGATCATATGGCTGACCTTGCCCGCGTACTCGTCGTTAAGCTTGCGTGCCAAGGCGTGCAGCCGCACGGCAGTGGTTTCGTCGTAACGCACGTAATGCGCCTCCCCTAGCATCGCGACCAGTTCACGATGGCTGCACGCAGCCAGTTTGCGCGGCGTATCGCGCCCGTGTTTATCGGCAATCACCCGATACGCTTCGGCGGCGATTTCAGCCTGTATCCGCTTGCCCATCAAGAAGCTCGCGAGCAGCCATTTGAACAAGCCACCGTCATCGTTGTGCTTAAGCTGAATGTTCAAATCCCTGGCGCTGATGGTCTTGTTCACCGCTAACCTCCGGAGTTGAAATCGTGGGGATTTTTCGTCCTTTGCCTGCCTGGTAAGTACTTGATCGTTAGGCTGCCGTCGGTTCCAACCGTTCAAAGCAAAACACCTACCAGCGGCCTGAAACGAACTCCCGAAAATCCTTTGAATTTTTTTCGTCGGCAAAACTCATTTGCGTATGAGCGTAAGGAGGAGCGCATGAGTAACGTCGACATCTTCGTCATCGAATACAAACTTCACGGCCAGCCAAAGTCATTCGTCATCCGCGCAAAAACCATGCGCAACGCTGACGCATGGCATTGGGCGAGTTGCGACGCCGGCATTGCGCCGATTCCAAAACCCGGCAAGCCTCCGTTGAAAGTCATCTCCAAACCCCAAGCCGAGCGGTTCGGTATCACCGAGGTGAAATGGCGCGAAACGGCGACGGTGGACTGGACGCAGGCTTAGTCATGTTCAAACAGATCGGTAAGATCATCTGGGTGAGGTGCCGGTGGCTGACGGTGGGGTTTGGCAGTCACCGTGAGCAAATCATCGCTGGCGAGCACTTAAAGGCTCGTCAGCGGCTCATTGAGCAAAATCAGCATTCCGAAAGAGGCCTGCCTTACTGCACATTCAGTTGTAGCAACTCACCACCCTCTTCACTCAGACGCTGCAGATATGCACCGGCGTCAAGCAACTGATAAGGAAAGTAAAGACCTGCCGGAGTCGGCGGCTGACCATCCAGCCCAAGCAATCGCTCCAGCAGCATGGCGACGCTCAGACCCGTCAACGCTGCAGCGCCTGCCGGGTGAACGAGAGCATGCCGGGTGTGCAACGGGCGCCCTTGATGATCCTCACCCAGCAGTTCGATAAGAATCTCGGTCGACATCGGCCGACCGGCGCGCCGCGATGAACTCACTCCGCTGGCGAGATTGAACTGAACATTTGGCGCATCGGTGGCCGCCGCCAGCCCGGTGACATCGATGGACGAGAAGCCGCTGGCTTGCATCGCCGTGCCGTCCAGCGCTCGGAAGCTGACGTTCTTGTCCACCCCTTCGCGCCAGAGGTAATCGCCCTCGCGCCGAGTCAGGGCGGCGGGCAGCATCTTGTTCAGGTGTTCGAAATCCTTGGCCACCGCCGGCCCGCCGCCATCCTGCTCGTCGACCAACGCATCGATGCGGATGTCGCGCACCCGGGCAAACGCCTTGGCAAGATGCAGCGTCGCCACGGTCGTCGCGCCCACCATCCATTCGTAACCCAACACAATGGGCGACGCATCAGGTCGATGGATGTAATTGGCAATTTGCGGCGCTATCTCGAAAATGCCGGAAGAAATGCTCAGGTGCGGCACCCGTCGCCTCTGCGCGAAACGCAACCCGGCAAGGGAATGATCCATATAGAAAACCGCTACGGCGCTGACCGGGCGATCACCCAGCCCAAGGTCATCGGCAGCAGGGTCAATGACCACGCCCTGCGCCCCGCCCATTTCCTCGGCGGCTTGCTCAGCCTTGGCCAGGTCTCGGCCGCCGATCAGCAACGGGACGCCGGGATAAGCAGCACGCAACGCTTCGGCAGAACGGTGGCCAATGGCGCCGGAACCGCCCAGGAACAAAATCGGGTGAACTGACATGGGTATCCTTCCTCGTCTTTTGGGGTTGTAACCTAGTGTTGGTGCGTGCCCTGTCGTGAGGGTTCCCCGCCACTGCCTGAGCTGGAGAGTGGACCGACGAATGTCATTTTGAACAGCGTGTTGATGAGCCGTGTTTAGGCGTTTTTTATGGTTGTTTAAAAGACACGTCGCGTTACCTGCTTAAGGCTACAACGTCTTGCGCCATTGCCTACGACTACGCCAGAATCCGCCGGCTTGTGCGTCTCAAGGGCCACCGGTAACTTTGTTCGCGTCACTGATTCCCAGTGATCGGGTTTAGTAGCCCGTGGTAAATGAAAGTGCACAAGCGTCCATTAGAAGGTATTCACTTACCTGCACTTGATGGCGGCTGTGCGTAGGGCGCCCTCGGGCGCGCCGGCTTTCTTCTTTTCCCCGGTCTACTAACCTGCGTACAGCTGCCCCCCCTGTTTAGTAGCTCGGAGCGGCGGCCACCCAACAGGAAAAAGAAGAAATGTTCAAGATCACGCCAAACCCGCCGGAGACAGATCCGGCCTCTCCGTACGAATCACCCGACTCAAAGAAATTCCACGAAGCCGCCGAACGCGCCCTCGACCACTACCTCAAACCGGCCGACCGGATAATGGCCACGCCGTACCGACCCAGCACCATGTTCCAAGCCAACCCGAAAACTGCGACAGAAGAATTACTGGTCAATGCCAGTGAATCGCTAGGCTCTGCTTCGGTGATGTTGGGCAACGTGATCGGAATGGTGGAAGGCTCAGCGCGCAAGACCCTTCAGGGCATTGCGCAAGTGGTAATGCTGGGCGAATTGGCGGTAAATCAAGCGCTGGATAATGTTGTGCCGGTGGATTGATGAGTAATCCCTTTGTGGCGGCGTTCTGGCTGCTGTCACAAAGGGATCAGGATTGCATTTGGCGTCGGCTCTCGGCCAAAAGCCGTCAGCTGCAATTAAAACTAAACGGCTACGTGTTTACCCAACTCAATTTTACTGAAGGAGCTTCAAGGCGCGATCAAAGTCGAACAGCTCTACCTGCGCCGCGGCAAGTGCCAGACGTTCTGCCAGCGCTCGATCGAGTGGCCTGTTGCGCAGGGCCGCCAGCACGTCCAAAGCCGCCGTATCTCCTTCGTCCAGAAGAACAATAAGCCTGTTCAGTTGCTCGCTGATTCCCGAGTCGTCCAGCAGGTCACCCTCCGTGGAAGCCAGTGTGTCCGCCTCAAGGTTCGCCAGACTTGCGAGGGTCGGGAGCAAGTAATGCTCGACCTGCATCGCTAGCGCTTGCACGACCTCAGCCGGTTCGTTGTCCTGACAGGCCTGTTCTAACAACGTGCAGGCCTGCGCCACGGCCTTGGCGCCGATGTTGCCGGCGGTGCCGCGCAAGCTGTGCGCCAGTCGTGCGGCAGCAGCAGAATCCGGATCGATTCGTGCGGCCTGGAATTGCTCGGAAAAATCTGTCTGAGTGTCGCGAAACTTGCAGAGCAGACGTAAGTAGAGATCCCGCCGCCCCATGCAGGTGGCGAGTCCCGCCGCCAGGTCAATGCCCTCAAGACGATCTGGCAATCCATCGACCAAACCTGCGTTCAGCGAAGCTTGAGCGGCTCGTGGCTTGATCCATTTTGCCATTGTGGCGAACATGGTTTCGACATTGAGTGGCTTGGAGATATGATCGTTCATACCGCATTCGAGGGCGCGCTCGCGGTCACCGTCCATGGCGTTGGCGGTCATGGCGATCACTGGCAGAGTGCGAAAGCGCGGTTGCTGACGAATTTTCCGGGTGGCCGTGTAGCCATCCATCACCGGCATCTGGCAATCCATCAGCACGCCATCGAAGTCGTCATCCTCGCCGAGAATATCCAGGGCCTCTTGGCCGTGCGTGGCGAGTCGCAAGCGTATTCCGACGCTCTCCAGTAGCTCGCTGGCCAGTTCCTGATTCAGATCGTTGTCTTCGACCAGAAGCAGTCGCGCTCCATTGAGGCTGGCGACGGTGTTGGCATTGTGCAGGGAGCGTTCGCCAGCCCGAGTATCGCTGTGGGTGTCTCTGCCCAGCACGACACCGATGGCTTCAAGTAACGAGGACGGCGTGACAGGTTTGGTCAGTACCACCGGCAACTGGATGCCCTGGCGCTCGGCTTCTTCGCGGGCTTCTTCGCGGCCAAAAGCGGTCACCATGATCACCGATGGCGTGCGCATCAGGCTGGCGGAATGCATTCTGCTCACAGCCTCCATGCCATCCATGCCGGGCATCCGCCAGTCCATCAAGACCAGATCGTAAGGCAGCACCTTGTGCTCGGCGTCGGCCAACATGCGCAGCGCCAGACTACCGCTCTGCGCGACATCCACTTCCAGACCAAAGCTGCGCGCCATGCCCGAAAGGATTTCACGGGCACTGGCGTTGTCATCCACGACAAGCACGCGCATGCCCAACAGCTCGCCAGCCTTGAACATGCGACGCGGCGGAACATTTTGCTGTACGCCGAGTTGTACCTGGAAGTGAAACGTGGAGCCGACTCCCGGTTGGCTTTCAACCCAGATTCGACCGGCCATCAGCTCCACCAGCTTCTTCGAAATGGACAATCCCAGCCCGGTGCCCCCGTACTTGCGAGTGATCGAACTGTCAGCCTGACTGAACGACTGGAACAGGCGTGAACACTGCTCGACGGTCATGCCGATGCCCGTATCGCGCACCCAGAAATGCAGCTGCACGTGTTCGTTGTGAGAAGCAACTTCTTCAACGCCGACCACGATGTCACCGTGCTCGGTGAACTTTGCCGCGTTGTTGCCGAGGTTGATCAGCACCTGCCCCAGACGCAAGGGATCGCCCAGCAGTGCCGTGGGCAGGTCGGGCGGGATCTGAAACAACAACTCCAGCCCCTTGTCCTCGGTCTTCAAGCCGATCATGGCAGCGAAGCTGTCGAGTACATCTTCCAGACGGAACGGGATCTGTTCGAGACTCATTCGGCCGGCTTCGATCTTTGAGAAATCAAGAATGTCGTTGATGATTCCCAGCAGGTTCTCCGCTGATCGGTGGACTTTTTCAATGTAGTTGCGCTGGCGCTTATCCAGTTCGGTACGCAGCGCCAGGTGGCTCATGCCGATGATGGCGTTCATCGGTGTTCGGATCTCATGGCTCATGTTGGCGAGAAACTCGCTCTTGGCCTGCGTGGCCTCCTCGGCCGCAGCCCTTGCCTCTGCCAGTGCGGTGACATCGATGTTGATGCCGGTTGCGCGCAATGGCTTGCCGTCAGGCGTGCGTGAAAAGCGATTCAGCGACCGGAACGTGCGCACCTGCCCATCGTTTTTACGCACAATCCGGAAGTCGAACTCGGCGCGATCATCGCCACTCTGGACGGCACTCTCGAACGTGCTGCTGACCCGCGCCAGATCGTCGGGATGCACCAGTGCCTTCCAGTGCGCCAGCGTACCGCCGAAGCCGCCTGGCTCCAGACCAAACAGGACTTCGAGTTGGGGGGTCCAATAATTTGTGCCACTGATCAGGTCGACGTCGAACAGCCCGATGTCACCGGACTCCTGCGCCAGATTCAGACGATCGCTGGCCGTGCGCAGCCTGGCTTCCATCGCCCTGCGCTCACTGACATCGCGCACCGAGGCGCACACACAGACGCCACGCCCCTCCAGACGCGGTAGATGGGAAAGGCCGATTTCCACGGAGAACAAACTGCCGTCTTTGCGTACGCCGCTCAGATCGTCAAGATCGCCGCCCATCTGCCGGGTTCCGCCGCTGGCAATGAAGCCGTCGCGTAACCTGACATGGCGCTCGCGGGCAGCCTGCGGTACCAGACGCTCGATGCTGGCGCCAATCAGCTCGCCGGGGGCGTAGCCAAACAGGGTATCCATTTGCGGGTTGGTCATCAGGATGCGACCGTCGGCGCCCAGCACCAGCATGCCGTCCGGTGCTGCCTCGATGATGCCGCGGTACCAGGCTTCGGTGGCGCGCAATGCGGCCTGCTGGGCCTCCAGCTCGCTGGCCTGGTGCTCCAGTTGCAAAGCCTGCGCGCCCATTTCGTCTGCCTGACGGCGAGTTTCCAAGAGCAGCGCCTGAGCTGCCTCACTGCGTTCCATAATGGCCATGGCGCCGGCCAGCCGGGGCAGGACTTCTTGCAGCAGCAGCGCTTCATTCTCTTCCAGTTGGCGAAAACCGGCCATTTCCATCACCCCGAGCAGGCGTTCGCCACGCATCACGGGCTGAACCAACAGGACGCTGGCGGGGGCTGCGCCCAACGGCGTGCGCACATGCCAAAACGGCTCCGGTAGATCCTGAAGCTGGCGGGGCTGGCGATCCAGTGCGCACTGGCCAAGCAACCCTTCACCGAGATCAAGTTCAGCGGGGAGCGGGTGAACACTGTCCACCGCATAACCGCCAACCAGGCGCAGGCGTGCCGCGCCTTCATAGAGAACGTAAAGCGCTCCCTGGCACATGCCCAACTGCGGCGCGATGTGGCTGAAAAAAGCCTGGGCCAACTGCTGCGGCGTCTCCGCCTGTTGCAGATCCACTTGCAGGAGCGACGTGTGGTTTTTGATCCAGCGCTGGCGCTCAAGCTGACAAGCTTCCAGCTGCAGCGTGGCGATGGCACGCGCCAGGTCGCCGGTTTCGTTGCGAAGATCGGTGTGCGGGATGTGACCGTCCAGCTTGCCGGACGCCAATTCGTCCACCGCCACGCGGACGCGATTCAACGGCACGCGAATGGAATAACTGACCAGCCAGGTCAACAGCAAGGCCAGCGTCGACCCACCCAGCAGCAAGATGGACGTAATCGCAGTACTTCGCTCTGCGTACTCCGCCAGGTTCTTCGCTGTATCGTGGATGTCGGCTTCCTTGTTTTTCTCGATCTTGTTGAGCAGCCCGTCGCCGCCCTGTTCCAGCGCAAGAAAATCTTTACTGTTGAGCAACATCAAGGCCTGACCCAAGGAACCCTTGCCGGCCAGCTCCAGTGCCTCATCGCCGTCTTTTTGCAGACGCTTTAATACCATTTCGAATTCCAGCAGGCTGCTGACGCTGCTCTGCCTGCGCAGCGTTGGACGAACCTGCTCCAGCGCTTCGTGGAGTCGCGCCTGGGCGACATCCATCTGGGCTCTGGCGCTGATACGGATGTCTGCGTTGTTGGTCGCGATTGCACGTTGCATGGCGAGCAACAGATGCGGCAACTGCACCCGGACCTCCTGCACATGCTGAATACCTACCAGATCCTGTTGGTACAACTGCTGCATTTCAGTTCTTAGCGAATACTGCGTGCGCAGGCTTTGCACGCCCAATATCAGGATCAATATCAGCAGCGCAGCGAAGCCGATGATCAATTTACTGCGCAGAGACAGGCGCTCGAGCATCTCGAACAGTCTGTTCATAAACGGCCTCTTTCAGCTGGATGTGCAGAGTAATGCGCGGGGTTCAGGGACGTTCGGCAATCTGCTCAAGCAGTGCTAACTGCCTGGCCATGTCCTGGTCGCTGTCGGCAAATCGCTCGGCAATTGCGCGGAACTGCTCGGCATTGGCGAGAAACGCGTCACAGATGTCCGGATCAAAATGCGAGCCCCGGCCTTCGTGGATGATTTTCACCGCCTGCTCGTGAGGCATGCCGGGTTTGTACACGCGGCGGCTGATCAGCGCATCGTAGACATCTGCCACGGCCATTAACCTGGCGCTGATCGGGATATCGTCGGCGGCCAAGCCTTGCGGATAGCCACTGCCATCCCACTTTTCCTGATGGCCGTAGGCGATTTCCTTGGCCAAATGAAGGAAATCGACGTTTATGCCTAATTGATCCTCCGCGTGCTGGATGGCGTCACGCCCCAATGTGGTGTGGGTCTTCATGATCTCGAATTCTTCAGCGGTGAGGCGTCCCGGTTTGAGCAGGATGCGATCGGGAATGCCAATCTTGCCGATATCGTGCAGCGGTGCCGATTTGAAGAGCAGCTTGATGCTGTCCTCGTCGAGAAAGTGCCGGAAGCGCGGGTGGTTGCGCAACAGTTCAGCCAGGCGTTTGATGTAGTGCTGGGTACGGCGAATGTGGTTGCCGGTTTCGTTGTCACGGGTTTCGGCCAGCGAAGCCATGGCGTGGATGGTGACATCCTGGATGGCGATCACCTCCTGGGTGCGGCGCTGCACTTCCCGCTCCAGAAACTCATTCTGATTGCGCAGGAAATCGGCAACGGACTTGAGCTTGATTTGGGTCTCGACCCTGGCCATGAGCACCGGGGGGATGATCGGCTTGGTGATGTAATCCGCAGCCCCGAGGCTCAAGCCGCGAATCTCGTCCTCCGTGGCGGTCATGGAGGTGAGGAAAATGATCGGTATATGGCGAATGCGAACGTCAAGCTTGAGCTGCTCGGCAATGTCATAACCGGACAAGCCCGGCATCATGATGTCCAGCAGGATCAGATCGGGAAGCGGGTCGGCCTGCAGAAGGCGTAGGGCCTTTTCGCCGCTGTTGGCGGCCTTGACCCGATATTTGTCCTTCAGCAACTCGGCGATCAACATCAGGTTGTCGGGGGTATCGTCGACCACCAGAACGGTCGCTGATGGATAAACGCCCTGAGTGCTATCCATGGTTGTTGGCTCCCTTGCCAGACAATTAAGGAGTTGGCTTATTTACACCAGTCTCATGCTGGCAAGCGTAGCTAGAAACGCTGCAATCGCTAGGCGGAAATCTGTAGGCTGGATCGTAGAGGCACTAGATCGAATGTCTGCTACTGGCCGGAAGCAGACAATAGTCAATGTCCACGCTGGCTCCCAAGCAGTGACTGGATGTAATAGGGAACACGCGATGAAGCACGTAGCACAACTAAAGGCCCTGCTTACTCACGACCCTGCAAGGATGAAAATCCTGCGTATGGCTCGCGATCTGAACTTGCCCGACTGCTGGATTGCCGCCGGCTTCGTGCGCAGTCTGGTATGGGATCACCTGCATCAACGCAAGCCTTCAGCGCTGCCAGATGATATCGATGTCATCTGGTTCGACCCGGCACGTGCCAATACAGAAACGGATTCGGCTTTAGTCAGAAAGCTGTCGAGCCGGTGTAGTGAAGTGAACTGGTCTGTAAAAAATCAGGCGCGAATGCACTTGCGCAACGCCGATACCCCTTATCAATCGACGACCGATGCAATGACCTGCTGGCCCGAGACTGCCACGGCCGTCGCTGTCAGGCTTGATCATCACGGTGAAGTGGAAGTTTCAGCACCGCTGGGGCTGGAAGACCTGTTCTCAGGAGTGGTGCGGCCGACCGATCGATTCAAATCCGAAAAATACCCCCTGTTCCTGGACCGCATTAGATCCAAAGCGTGGCGTGAGATTTGGCCTGAGCTGATATTCGTCACGCAACGATAAGGTCAATGGCGACTGGCCTAGCCTCCCGAGGTGATCGGCCGCTGAAATCCTTTAACCCTGAACGCAGAGAAAAACCTGTTATCCACCCATAAACCATCGTAATTTACCCGCCATAACTACAAGGTCGTTTGGGGATACACGTGGGAGCCTATCGTCTGTTGTTGGCCGTGCTGGTCGCTGTTTCGCATATGGGCAAGATGTTCATGGGGTTCAACCCGGGCGTGGTGGCGGTGATTTCTTTCCTGCTCATCAGTGGTTTTGTGATGACCTCACTGATCGAGCGCAACTACCAGGCGCCCGAGAAAGTTGGCCGGTTCTACCTGGACCGCGCCCTGCGCCTTTACCCGCAATTCCTGTTCTACTTCATCCTCTCTTGTGCGGTGATCTATTTCCTCCTGCCTGGCACGCCGCAATGGGCCGAATTGACCTTCAGAAACATCGCAGCCAGCCTGGCGATCGTGCCGTTGGGTTTCTATATGTTCGGCGCGAGCGGATCGTGGATTTTGCCTCCGGCCTGGTCGCTCGGGCTTGAGATGTGCTTTTATCTGGTGATCCCGTTCCTGCTCATCTACCGAGCACGGGGCGTGGCTTTCGCCTTGTCCGTTGCGGTCTTCATCCCCGCGTGCCTGGGTTTCGTCAACACCGACTACTACGGCTACCGCTTGTTGCCCGGCGTGCTGTTTATATTCCTGTGCGGCAGTTACCTCTACAAACCGCAGGCCAAGGGATTAATAATCGCCGCAGGCACCGCTGTGGCAGCGGCATTGATCTTTGCAGCGATCATGATGGGCTGGATCGAACGTCGGCCGTCCAACGCCGAAGTGGCCGCCGGCATTGCCCTGGGCATCCCTGCCGTGTACGGGCTGACAACACTCAAATTTCACCGGATTGACGAGTTTCTCGGGAACATCAGCTATGGCGTATTCCTCAATCACTTCCTGGTGATTTACTTCCTGCACGGCCTCTGGCCGATCACCTCATTCGATTGGTCCAAGGTTGCAACGGTGTTGGTGCTGTCGTTCTTGCTCAGTGGTGTTTCGTATTACTGCGTCGAGCGGCCAGCGTTGAAGTATCGGCATAAACTTCGGGCCGGCTCCAAGGATCGAGTGGGGGCCGTTCGGGCAAGTGAGGCAACGGCTTGACGGCGACATTCAACAGGCGAGGGATCACGCTGCTGAACGTGGTCTGTCTCTCACATTCATGTGCCTAAGCGAGCGCGGTCATTCGCGAACCACTGCTGGCGGCGCTATGATCGCAACACCCGACGTCTTGAACACAAAACCCATGCCCACGCCAAAAACCCGCCCTACCCCCGCCCCGTTCCTCAACCCCGGCGAATCCGTGGTCCTGTTCGATGGCGTGTGCAAGCTCTGCAACGGCTGGGCGCGTTTTTTGATTCGCCATGATCATCAACGTCGCGTGCGTCTGGCAGCGGTGCAGTCGCCGGAGGGACAAGCCTTGCTCGCGTGGGCCGGCCTGCCAGTCGACCAATTCGACACCATGGCGGTAATCCGTGACCGTCACTACTGGGAACGTTCAGACGCGTTCTTCGAAGTCATCAGCCAACTACCCGCCCGCTGGCAGGCATTGCGGCTGCTACGCGTATTTCCGCGCGGCCTGCGCGACTGGGCTTACGACCGCATCGCGCTGAACCGCTACCGACTGTTCGGCAAGTACGACACCTGCCTGCTGCCAACCCCGGATCATCAACAGCGCTTTCTGAAAATAACTACGCCAGAAAGCTAATCAACTGCACCAGTGTCATCTTCGTCACCATCATCAGCACGATGACAAACATCCCGGCAAACCCGAGCACGCCCATCCAGAACCACTTCCTGTAAACGGCTTGATACTGCTCATCAAGCCTCGCCCCCGCCTCGCTCGCACTCGACGCCATCACATACAGGCGCTTCTGCAGGAGCAACACCGGCAGCCACAGCGAGCCGACGCAGAAGAAGACGATCAGCGAGGTCAGCACCCACTCGGTGCTCATCGACAACCCCGAAAGCCGCATCAGCAGATAACCGGTGATGATCTGCATAAACCCGGCCGGCGTGGTGATCCAGGTGTCGAAGCGCACCACCATGCGCGCGACGTGCGCGATCACGTGCGGGTTGCCGGTGCGGCTGGCGGCGATCAGGTAGAGGTAGGAGCCCATGCCGAAACCGAACAGGAAGATCGCGGCGATGATGTGCAGGTACTTGAGGCACAGATAGAGCATGTCAGCGCTGCCCGTCCGAGAAATGCACGGCCAGGCTCAGGTTGTCCGGGTCGTTGATCGCGGCCATGTACTCGGCGACGCTGATTTCGCCCACGCACGGTCTGGCGCCGGCGGTTGGCACGTAACCCTGGGCCATTTTCGTGGCCAGGGCCACGGCGGCGCAGCTGGGGATCTCCGGGCCTTTGTCGTTCAAAGCGGTGAGTTGCGCGGTCATCGACAGCGCTTTGCCATCAACACCAAGGCCCTGCACGTCGATGTACATCGCACTTTTGCCATCGCCGAATCGCTCAAATCGCATGCCCAACCGATGCAGTCTTCCGGCCCACAAGGCATGGTCGCGCACCAGCCCGACTTTCAGCGCCTGCGCCAGCAAGCCGTTGGCGATACCGCCGAGCTTGAGACCGGCGCCGGCCTTGAAGCTCAGGGTTTGCGCACCATAACGACCGGCGAAGATGTCCATGTCCGGGACATCGACGTTGGCCAGCAATCGCGTGCCCATCTGCGGCATCTTGCGCAGGGTCAGGTCCAGCCAGCCCGACACTTCATGGACTTTGCCGTTCTTGAGTTGCTTGATCGGTTTGCCGGCGTAAGCGAGTACGCCTTCGATGGTCGACAGCCCGGGCATTTTTGCCGAGGAAGAAATGCCATGCTCGATCGAGTCAATGCGCGAAAAGCGCTGGCGCTGCTCATCAATGATCGCGGAAGACAGCGTCGGCACCGAACTGCAACCACTGAGGATCGCCACGCCCGCTTGTTTCGCCCGCGCGTCGAGCACGTCGATGCCGTTGACGAAGGTGCGGCAGTCCGCGAGGTCGCAGTAGTTCACGCCGGCATCGATGCAACGCTGCGCAACGGCATAGGCTTGCCCCTGAAACGGCCCGCCGGTATGGACGACCAACTGAATGTTCAGCGCACGCAAAGCGGCTTCGAACTCCGTCCCCATGGCATCGCCGCACCAGCCTTCGCAGACGTTTCCCGAATGGCTGTTGAGCTCATCGAGTTTGCGCTGCAACTTGCGCGGATCACGACCCGAGAGCACCAGCCCGATGTCCGGCATCAGCGCCAGATGTCTGCACACGATGCTGCCGAAATTTCCGTAGCCCCCGACCACCATCACCCTGAACGGCATGCAATTCTTCCCTAAGTCATTTCATCAAACAGGCGGGAAGGATATAGGGCCGAACGTCAGCAGGCCATTCAGATCAGTTGTTCGCCAGCAGACGCGATCCATTTGCGCAGCAGACAGCCAGAGTGTGCCGTCGCGATTGTTGGTTGATGAAAGACGCAACACAAGACGTGAAAACTCAGCAATTCCAGGGGGCTTCGGCGTCGGCGTCGATGCCGTATTTCGCCCGAGCCTCGGCATGTGCCTGCGGATCGAGCGAAGCAAGCGCCGCCAAAACGATGTGATAGCGATCCACTTCAAAGAAGCTGCGCAACGCCGAACGTGTGTCGCTGCGTCCAAATCCGTCGGTGCCCAGGCAGATGCACGGCGCCTGTAAATACGGCACCACCAATTGTGCATAGGCACGCACGTAATCACTGGCCGCCACGACTGGCGCGTGACCGGGCAGACAATGCAGCAGGTGACTCTGGCACTCGACATCGCCGCCGAACACTTGCTGACGCTGCACCTCGCGGGCATCCCGGGCGAGTTCGGAGAAGCTGGTCACGCTCCACACTTCGCTGCTGACTTGCCACTCTTGATCCAGCATATGTGCGGCGGCAATCACCTCGCGCAGAATCGCTCCCGAACCCAGTAAACGAACCGCCGGCACCCCCTCGCCATAGCGGGCATAGAGGCGCATGCCGCGAATCACGTCCGCGTGTTCGTCTGGTTCAAGTGAGGCCTGAACGTAGTTCTCGTTGGTTACCGTCAGGTAATAGAACTCATCCTCTTGCTGCTCCAGCATGCGCCGGGCGCCATGGTCGATGATCACCGCCGCCTCGCTGGCAAATGCCGGGTCGTAGGCGCGGCAGTTGGGCACAGTGGCTGCCATCAACTGACTGGAGCCGTCCTGATGCTGCAGTCCTTCACCCGCGAGCGTTGTGCGCCCCGATGTGGCGCCGATCAAAAAGCCTCTGGCGCGCTGGTCGGCGGCAGCCCAGATCAGGTCGCCAATGCGCTGAAAGCCGAACATCGAGTAGTAAATGTAGAACGGCAGCATCGGCTCGCCATTGACGCTGTAGGACGTCGCCGCAGCGATCCAGGAAGAAATCGCACCGGCTTCGGTGATGCCTTCTTCGAGCAGTTGGCCGTCGGTCGATTCCTTGTAATAGAGCAGCGCGCCGGCATCTTCTGGCTCGTACAACTGGCCGACGGATGAATAAATCCCGATCTGCCGGAACAGATTCGCCATGCCGAATGTGCGCGCTTCATCGGCGACAATCGGCACAATGCGCGGCCCCAATTGTTTGTCCCGGATCAGATGGGTGAACAGTCGCACCACCGCCATGGTCGTCGAGTTTTCACGCTCATCGGCCTTCAGCGCAAAACGGCCATAGCTGTCGAGCGGTGGCACTGCTATTGGTGCTGCCACACCGTTGCGCTTGGGCAAGTAACCGCCGAGTGCCCGTCGCTGCTGATGCAGGTATCGCAACTCGGGGCTGTCGTCAGCCGGTTTGTAGAAGCGCATTTCTGCCACGGCCTCATCATCCAGCGGCAAGGCGAAACGATCACGGAATGCCTTGAGCACCTCGATATCGAGTTTTTTCTGCTGGTGCGAGGTGTTGCGCGACTCGCCGATCTGGCCCATGCCGAAACCTTTCTTGGTTTTGGCGAGCACCACGGTTGGCCTGCCCTTGTGCTTGCGCGCGGCCTCGAACGCGGCATGCAACTTACGAAAGTCGTGACCGCCCCGGCGCAACGCGTCGATCTGCTCCGGGCTCATGTCTGCAACCAACGCCTGCAACTGCGGGTCCTGGTCGAAGAAATGGCTGCGGTTATACGCACCGTCATTGGCCCCCAGATTCTGGTACTCGCCATCCACCATCCCGGCGAAGTGGCGCAACAGTGCATGGCCGTCATCGCGGGCAAACAATGGGTCCCAGTCCGAACCCCACAGCACCTTGATCACATTCCAGCCAGCGCCGCTGAACAGTGACTCCAGTTCCTGAACGATTTGCCCGTTGCCGCGTACGGGGCCGTCGAGACGCTGCAGATTGCAGTTGATCACGAAGGTGACGTTGTCGAGATTCTCCCGCGCTGCCAGCGAAAGCGCGGCGATGGACTCCGGCTCGTCCATCTCGCCATCACCAAAGACGCCCCAGACATGCCGCCCCTCCGTCGAGGCAATCCCACGGTGCTGCAAATACCGCAGGAACCGCGCCTGGTAAATCGCATTGATCGGGCCAATACCCATTGAGCCCGTGGGAAACTGCCAGAAGTCGGGCATCAGCCAAGGATGCGGATAGGAACACAATCCGCCGCCCTTCACTTCTTGCCGGTAACGCTCCAGTTGCGACGCCTGCAAACGCCCTTCAAGAAAGGCCCGCGCGTACACGCCGGGGGCAGAGTGCGCTTGGAAGTAAACCAGATCACCGCGCCCGGCTTCGCTGTCCGCACGGAAAAAGTGATTGAAGCCGACCTCGAAAATTTCCGCCGCCGAGGCGTAACTGGCGATGTGACCACCCAATTCGCCATAGGCCTTGTTCGCCTTCGCCACCATGGCCAGGGCGTTCCAGCGAATGATCGAGGTGATGCGCTCCTCCATCACCAGATCCCCGGGATAAACCGGCTGCTGTTCGAGCGCGATGGTGTTCTGGTACAGCGAATACGCACTCGCCGTCGTTTGCACGCCGAGACGGCTGGCCTGCTCGGCCAGTCGCAGCAGCAAGAACCGCACGCGCGGTCTGCCGCCGACTTTCGCGACACCTGCCAGGGCTTCCAGCCACTCGTTGGTTTCAATGGCATCGATGTCTTCGTGAACCGGCGTACCGTGGGTTGGCCGTTGCGCGGTATCTTTCATGGCTGCACACCCTGACAGGTTGAATGGACGACTGGATCAGTTCGACACGTGCTCAAGAAATATCAGTTGCAACGGCTCTTCCAGCAGGTCATCCGCCGCGGCGGCAAAGCGCTTGAAGTAAGGCATGGCGAAATGCGCATCCAGTGCCGCCTGATCCTTGAAGGCCTCGCGCATGTAGAACGTGCCGCGCTGGTCGCGCAGTTCAAACAACACATAGTCGAGATTGCCCGGCTCTGCGCGTGTCGGCTCAACCAGCGCCAGCAAGCCTTCTTTCAAGGCCTGTTCCTGGCCTGACCTGGCCTTGAGCACGGCAATCGAGATCAATGTTTCTGTGGACTGGCTCATCTTCAATACTCCTGGGACCGGGTGCCTTCAGAGAAAGGTAAACAGCGACTGGGACGGCAAGCGGGACTTGGGCAGGCCTGCGTTGAAGTCTTCGCTGCTGTGATAGCCCAGGCTCACCACGACCAGACTGGTGAAGCCCTGTTCGCGCAGGCCCAGTTCACTGTCGAGGACTTTGCTGTCGAAACCTTCCATCGGCGTCGCGTCGATACCCAGCGAGGCGGCACCCAGCAGCAATGTGCCCAGCGCGAGGTAGGTCTGCTTTTCCATCCAGTGCTGCAGGTCTTTCTGATCGAAGCGATGCAGATCGACAAAACCGCGCCGTCCACGCTCCTGCCCTGCTCGCGCCTCGGCATTGTGAAAACGCCCGTCCATGGCTTCCTGAGCCAGCAACGCCTGCAGGTATTCCTCGGGCAGATGCGTGCGAGTGCAGAAGACGATGACGTGCGACGCGTTGAGTATTTTCGGCTGGTTGAAGCTGAACGGCCCCTGAGTACTGTGGGCGATTCGCGCCCGGCTCTGATCACTCTCGGCAACCACGAAATGCCAAGGCTGGGAGTTGACCGACGACGGGCTGTTGCGCAGTTGTTCCAGCAGCGACTCCAGTGTGTGCCTGGGGATCTTGCGGTCGGCATCGAAAACTTTTGTGGTGAAACGGCGCTTGGCCAGAGAAACGAGATCCATGATTGAACTCCTGATCTGAAAAGTGAAAACGTAGAACTCAATGCCGCTTGGAAATCAGCGCGTCGGCGCCGGCGCTGCGTCGATCTTCAGACGCATCAGGCTGTAAGGTTTTTGCCGCTGATCCTGCCCGGAACGGAATGCCGCCTGGCGGTGCAACTGGTTGGCGATGAAATACAGATAGCCGTCGGGGCCAATCGACAATGTGTCTGGCCAGAGCAGGCGCGGGTCGTGTACCAGCGTTTGCCATTGGCCGTCCGGCAGACGCTTGCGGATCGAGTTGTGCTCGTAATCGCCGGCATAGACGGCGCCGGCGGCGTCAGCCTCCAGACCATCGGACGCGCCCTTCTCCCCCAGATCCTGCACGGCGGCCGTCAGTTGCTGTTCACTGAAGTTGGCATCACGCAGCAACGCGGTGGAAACCGAATACAGGTGCCGACTCGACAGCGGTGTGAAATACAGTGTCTTGCCGTCCGCCGACAGCGCGATGCCGTCCGAGGCCACGCCCAGCGGTTTGCGCTTGCCGTCCGGACCTTCAACGGTGAGTGGCAGGCCTTCAACCACCGGGACAAAGGTCGGGTCAACCGAGGTCGCCGGCACACCGCTCAAGCGGCGCATGGCACTGCCGCTGGCGATGTCCATGACGATGATCGCGCCCGGTCCGCGCAGGGACGAGTCAGTGAGATAGACCGTTCCCTCCGGGCCTGTGCGAAAGTCGAAACGCATGTCGTTGACGTAGGTGCTCGGCAACATGACGTTGTCCGGGAACACCAGGCGTTTGACGATCTTGTTGCTGACCAGATCCACCGCGATCAGCTTCGCGCCTTTGGGTTTTGGGTCTGCGAAACCCGGCGCGGCGGTATCGAGCAACCAGACACGACCGCGCCCGTCGGCCACCACGCTCTGTACGCTGATCAGACCATCACTGGGATCGTTGAGGTTTTCCTGGTTGATCGCCGCGTTCGGGTAAGCCACGACTTTGCCGTCGCGGATCTCGCCCACGGTGAACGGCACGTTGTCGCCCCAACGCGGGAAGTTGACGAAGATTCGTCCGGTCTCGGTGACGGAAACGCCGGTGGGCATTGCGTCGTAGAACGCATGGACCTGTTCGAGCTTGCCGAAGGATCGGTCGGCGGGGGCATTGGCCGGCAACGGCACGGCGCTGATTGCATGGGCGAACGGCGCTGCCATGACCATGACCAATGCAGCAGAAAGCTTTTTCATACGCATGAGCTGCTCCTGACCGGCCCGCGTGCCGGCCCGTCTGAATGAGTGAAATCAGAAACCTTCGAGTACCAGTTTGCCTCGGGCCTTGCCGCTCTCGACCAAGGCATGGGCACGGCGCATGTTTGCCGCGTTGATCGCGCCAAAATGTTCACCGACGGTCGTTTTCAAAATGCCCTGGTCAATCAGATCGCTGACGCGATTGAGCAGGTGATGCTGCTCAATCATGTCCGGGGTTTCGTACAGCGAACGGGTGAACATCAGCTCCCAGTGCAGCGAGAGCGACTTGCGCTTGAGCGGCATCACGTCGAGGCTTTCAGGATCGTCGATCACGCCCAGACGCCCTTGTGGTTGGAGCACTTCAATCAGCTGCGCAAAATGCTCCTCGGTATGGGTCAGGCTGGCGACATGGCTGACCTCGTCGATGCCCAGTGCCTGCAACTGTGCGAGCAGCGGCTGACTGTGATCGATGACGTGATGCGCGCCCAATTGCCGGACCCAGTCAGCCGTTTCCTGCCGTGAGGCGGTGCCGATGACGGTCAGCCGCGTCAACTGTCGGGCCAATTGCACCAGCATCGAACCGACGCCGCCCGCTGCCCCCGTGATCAACAGGCACTTGCCCTGCCCTGAACCTTCGGTGACACCGAGACGGTCAAACAACAGCTCCCAGGCGGTGATCGAGGTCAACGGCAATGCCGCGGCATCCGCAGCACTTAACGAACGCGGTTTGTGCCCGACGATTCGCTCGTCCACCAGGTGAAATTCGCTATAACTGCCGGTGCGGGCAAGGGAGCCTGCGTAGAACACTTCGTCGCCAGGCTGAAACAGCGTCACTTCAGTCCCGACCTCGCGGACGATGCCGGCGGCATCCCAGCCGAGGATTTTCGGTTCTTTGGTGAAAGTGCCGGCGCGTACTTTGGTATCGACCGGATTGACCGACACCGCACGAACTTCTACGAGCAAATCCCGGGGGCCGGGAGTTGGCACCGGAAGGTCGATGTCCTGCAACGATTGCGGATCTTCAATGGGCAAAGCGTGTTGGGTGAAGGTGATGGCTTTCATGGAAACTCGCTGTCTGAAGAGCTGATGTGCTCGCTTGCCGCCATCTTCGACTTCCCAAGCACAAAGAAAAACCAGCAGAATGCGCCAACACTTTCACTTCAGGAGTGAAAATGATCCGCATCGATGATCTTGGTTTGTTCACCCGCAGCGCCGCGCTGGGCAGCTTCACAGCTGCCGCCCATGAGGCGGATTTATTGCCCGGTCAGGTTGCCGCGGCGATCAAGCGTCTGGAGCGTGAGCTGGACGTGCGCCTGTTTGCGCGCACCACCCGCAGCCTGCGATTAACCGCCGAGGGCGAGCAATACTTGCCCACTGCCCACTCGGTGCTGGAGGCGCTCAAGCAAGGCAAGGAAAACCTGCGCGGTGAAAACGCCACGTTGCGCGGCGTGTTGCAAGTGACGGCGCCGTCCGATCTGGGGCGCAACATTTTGCTGCCGTGGCTCACACTGTTTCGCCGCCAGCACCCGGAACTGACCTTGCGCTTTTCCCTGTCGGACCAGATGGCCGACTTGTTTCGTGACCCGGTAGACGTGGCGATTCGATACGGCTCGAATGAAGATGCCAACTACGTGGCGCTGCCGCTGGCACCGTGGAACCGGCGGGTGCTGGTCGCCGCACCGGAATACGTGGAGCGCCACGGATACCCGCAAACGCCGGATGATCTGCACAACCACGCTTGCCTGCTCTACCAGCAAGGCGGCCGGATCTACGACAAGTGGAGTCTGGGCAGTGAAACGATCCAGGTCTCGGGACCGATGTTCAGCGACGACGCCGACATCGTGCGCCGCTGGGCGTTGAGCGGCGAAGGCATCGCCAACAAATCCTGGCTGGACGTCAGTGCAGACGTGATCGCAGGGCGACTGGTCGTGCTACTGAAGGATTTTCCCGGCAATGCCTCACCGTTGAGTCTGGTGTGCCCGCATCGCAAGCAGATCACCCCGGCGGTGTCTCAGCTTTATGCGTGGTTGAGTGGCCAGTTTGTCGCTCTGGAACGTATCCAATAGCTCCCCTGGTGGTTGCCGCATTGACGAGACGCTCCTCGAATGTTCAGATGCCGGCCAGTTTCAGGTGTCCCATGCCGCCGTGCATGGGGTGAAACGGGAAACCGGTACGTTCTTTTCGAACAAGTCCGGTGCTGCCCCCGCAACGGTATGCGCGTGATGTTTTCAATACACCACTGTGGCCAGACGGCCATGGGAAGGTGAAAACCTCTATACGCGCGAGCCCGGAGACCGGCCTGGAATTTCGTTTGGCAAAATCCTGCGGTGGGCGGGCATGGGCCGGTATTGGCTGTGCGCGATGCCTTCTCTTGCATGCTCTTCTGCGAAGATCCTTTTCGAGAAGACAATGATTCGACCTTTCAACACTTCTGCTCCAACCCTGTTCCTTGGCTGCCTGTTCAGCCCGCTGCTACTGGCCGACGACGCGCCGCTGGAACTCAATCAACAAATCGTTACTGCACCGTCAGTGGAATCCACCACCGTCGCCGAGATGGCCAGATTCGGCAGCAAGGTCGAAATCGTCAGCCGCGAGCAGATCGAACGCGCCGGCCCCAGCGCCGATGTCAGCCGCGTGATGCAGATGTTCATTCCAGGCTTGTATGTGGCGCCGAAAAACGGCCCTTTCGACTACGGCACGTATTCGCTGCTCGGCGGGCGCAACGACGACACGCTGATCCTGCTCGACGGCGTGCGCCTGAACAATCGCCTGTACGGCGGCCTCTATCTGGACACTCTGCCGGCCAACGCCATCGAACGCATCGAAGTGCTCAAGGGTGGGCAGAGCCTGTTGTTCGGCACCCAGGCCGTGTCCGGCGTGATCAACATCGTCACCCGCAGCCCGCAATCGCGCAAAGCCGCCGGCGAGGTGAATCTGGGCGTCGACAGCTTTGGCGGCACCACCGAAGACGCCCGCGTCGAGAATATCTTCACTAACGGTTTCGGCGACCTCGGTTTGCTGGCGTACGTCAGCCATAACGTCTCCGACGGTTACCAGCCCTATCGCAACCGCGACATGAAAAACGATTCCGGCAAGGATCGCGCCTACGAAGTCACCACGTTCGGCGGCAAGGCGATTCAGTCATTCGGCGATGATTCGCGGCTGGAGCTGTTTTACCAATACGCCGACGCCAACCTCGATTTCGCCCGCCCGGTCGACAACCACAAGACCACTAACGACCGCGTGCAGCAGATCGCCACGGCGACCTTCGAGCAGACCGTCAATGAGCGCCTGAGCTACTTCGTCAAAGGCCATATCAACGACTGGGACACGCGTTATACCCGCGTCAACAACGTGGAGGGCGGCGGCACCAAAGTAATCAATCACAACGACTATTGGGGCTTCACCGATTGGGGTGTGCAGGCCGAAGGCAAGGCTGAATTGCCCGGCGGCCATGTGCTGGTGTTTGGCACCGACAACCAGTGGTTCAAGGGCCAGGACGATGTGCTGATCATCGATAACGACAAGGCCGAAGCCCACGCTTTCTACACGCAACTGCGCCCGCAGATCGACGCCCTGCCCGACTGGCACCCGAGCATCGGTGTGCGTCACGAGGCCATGAGCGGCGGCGACAGTGCCACCGTCGGCATGCTCACTTCGCTGTATGACCTCAATGACAATTGGTCGGTGCGCGGCCAGTACGGCAGCGCCTACAAACTGCCAAACGCCGAGCAATTGTTCGTCAATGAACCGGGCGACGAGATCGGCAATCGCAACCTGAAGCCGGAAAAAAGCCGCAATGCGGAGCTGGGTGTCGACTACAAAGGCTTTCTGCTCGACCGCGAATTCAGCGCCAGCGTGACCCTGTTCAAACGCAAGATCGACGACTTGATCACCCTCGACGACATTCAATGGGTCAACGGTGAAGGCCAGGTGCGTATGCGCGGTTTCGAGGCCGACGCCAAACTCGCGCTCAACGATCAGTGGAGCCTGCAAGCGGACATGACCCGCAACCTCACCGAATCGCGCAGCGGTGTAACCCTCAACGATATCCCGAGCTTCTTCGCCCGTTCACACGTGGGTTATGAATCGGAAAATCGCCTGTGGGGTGCCGGCGGTGCGATCCGCTATATCCGCGACATCAAAAGCTCGAAGCAAGTCGAGTACGGTAACTATTCCGTGGTCGACGCCGACGCTTATCGCTACCTCGACAACGCTCATCAGCACCGAGTGAGCCTGCTGGTGGAAAACCTGTTCGACCGCGATTACGTCACCAGCCGTTCGAGCAACGTCGACAACCTCGGCCGGCCGTTCACCTCCGAAGTGCGCTACACGTACCGCTTCTGATGAGTGAAATCAAAACCGTCGACGGCGTCGACACGCACCCGGACTGGTCAAATGTGCCCGAGCATGCGCGCCATGTATTCCTCTGCACCGGCCCGCGTTGCACCCAGCGCGGCGCCTTGCAATTATGGAAAACCCTGCGCCGGCATTTGCTCGCGCACGATCGCATCGAGACGCCGGATGGCGTCTTGCTGACGCGTACGCACTGCCAGTTTCCGTGCAATCTGGGGCCGATTGTAACGGTGTATCCGGAGCGCTGCTGGTATGGCGTGCGCAGCCATGAAGATGTGCAGCGGCTGGTCGAGGGGCATCTGGTGGGCGGTGAAGTGGTTGCGGATTTGCTGATCAAGGTGCAGACATGAGATCGATTCTGTACGTACTTGGCGCCCTGCTCTGCTCAATGCCTGTACTCGCCGACAGCTACCGCAATTGCGGCGAAGAATGGAGCGCCGATCAATCTTCGCGCATCGTCGCGCTCAATCAGCATGCGGCCGATCTCGTCCTCGCACTGGGTGCCGGGCCAGCGCTGGTCGGCGTGGCGTATCTGGATGACACCGGTGCCGGTCAGCGCCAAGCCGAGTATTTCGGCGTACCGGTAATCGCGCGGCAGTACCCGGCCAGCGAAGTGCTTTACGCTGCGAAGCCGGATCTGGTGATCGGCGGTTTTGCCACGGCGTTCGGCGACGGGGTGACCTCGCGCTCGGGGCTTGCGCGCAATGGCGTGGGTACGTATCTGCTGGAATCCGCCTGCAACGGGCACTCGCTGGATTATTTCGCGCATGTGCGCAATGACTTGCTGACCTTGGGCAAGCTGCTGCACCAGCAGCAAAAAGCCCAAGCATTGATCGACTCCATGGAAAAGGACATTGCCAGCGCCCGAGCCTTGGCCGGTGTAGGTAAACCGTTGTCCGTGTTCTATCTCGACAGCGAAGTCAAAGGTCTCGACAGCGAAGGTCGACGTGGCTTTGTCACCCAGCTGTTGGCCGCTGCCGGTGCGCGCAATGTGTTTGCCGACATCAACCTCTATCGAGTGACCGTGAACAGCGAAACCCTGCTGGCCAGCGACCCGGACGTGATCCTGCTGGCCGACGCCGAATGGTCGCCCGCCCGCCGCAAACGCTACCTGTTGGCCCACGACCCGGTCCTCTCGCAACTGCGCGCGGTGCGCGAGAACCGCATCATCGACATCCCGTTCACCCACCTGCTACCGACCTTCAACAGCGGTCGGGTGGCGCTGGAGCTCGCTCGCCTGCTCAATGCCCTGAATAAAAATAAATGAACCCGCCGCACCCTACGCCACCTAACGAACAGACCATCAGGAGGTAGCCAATGCAAATCGAAACCGTGTGGATCGTACTGGCGGCAGTTCTTCTGCTAATCGAACTCTGGGCCATCAATCGGGTGCGCAAGAGCGAGGGGAAAGCGAGCAATAAGGGTGTGTGGATTGTGCTGATCGTGTTTGTGCCGTTGTTCGGGTTGATTGCCTGGGCGCTGGCGGGGCCCAAGCATGTCAGTCAGCATTCGGCGTCGTAACCTGATCCTTGATCCATAGCGACTGAGCATCCGTCACGGACCGGCAGGCCTAATGCCCGCCGGAGATATGCTTGCTTAACCCGTTGCCAGCGTACGAGCCCGGCTTTTGGCCGGGCTTTTTTCTGGTTGCTCGCTGCGTCTCCCTGCTGCAGGATCAGCCGATCGACAACAGGGAATGTTGAAATGAACCAGGCAACACATCGACGAATTGTGGTGGTGGGTGCGGGCATCGTCGGCGCCTCGCTTGCGTATCACCTGTCTGGCAGAGGTGCGCAGGTCACGTTGATCGAGGCCGGCGAGATCGCGAGTGGCGTGACGGCAAGCTCTTTCGCCTGGATCGCTGCCACGCACGCCGGCGCTGAGCCGATTGCGCAATTGCGCGGTATGGCCATAGAAGCCTACCAGCGACTCGAAACCGAGCTGCCGGATTTGCAGATTCGCTGGACCGGAGCGCTGTCGTACAGCGAATCAGCAGAGTATCCGGCGTCGGCGACATTGTTATCGTCTGCCGAAGTGCTTGCCCGCGAGCCCAACCTGAAAAATCCCCCATCCTGCGCGTTATTTCTTGCTGAAGAAGGCGCACTCGACGCCGTGCAGGCCACCCACGCCTTGATTGCCGGCGCCCAGGCGCTGGGGGCGCAATTGCTCACGCAAACCCGAGTGACCGCTTTCAAAACCTGCAACGCAGATGTCACCGGCGTTGAAACCACAGCGGGCACGTTTGATGCTGACCTTGTTGTGCTTGCTGCGGGGACTGGCACCCGACAGTTAACACAGATGCTCAACGTCTCCCTGCCCATCGACGCCTCGCCCGCCATTTTCATCCGCTACCAGACCCAACCGGGCCTCGTTAAAGGCATCATTTCCAGCCCTGTCATGGAAATTCGGCAAAGCGCCGACGGCACGTTGCTGGCCGCTGAAGATTATCTGGGAGAGGCGCCGGGCAACTCGCCGACTGACATCGCCCGGCAAACCGCCGAAGCCATACAGAGTGAACTTCACGGTGTGGTTTCCATTGCGCCGCAAACCGTCGCCGTCGGGCTTCGGCCCATGCCCGCTGATGGCCTCCCCGTTGTCGGTTACTTGCCTGGGGTCGGTGGAGTTTACGTTTGCGCGATGCATCCCGGTGTGACGCTGGCGGCAATCGTCGGGCGCCTCGTCAGTGAAGAGCTGATGGATCACCAGTCATCTGCTGCCCTTGCACCGTGCCGCCCAGAGCGTTTTTTCAGAATTGCGGCAAAGTGACAAACAACGCTGCTCTTACCCGCTGAGAACCTGCGGCAATATCTACAACAAAGAGATTTTTATCATGGAAGAAGTCATCAACTATCGCATTGCCACTGCTGACGATGCGCCGGTAATGAGCGAATTGGGCCAACTGCTCAACTCGGTACACCACGCCGCTCGCCCCGATATCTACGCCGCCGCCACCGAAGATTTTGCCCGCGATTTGCCGCACTGGACCGGGGTATTCGAAAAGCCTGGCCAGATCGTCTTCATCGCCAGCGCCGGTGAACGGCCCGTGGCGTTCATTACGGCCATCCTGTCCGCCAGTTCCGGCCCGCTGATGCAACCGCAGAATGTGGTGCGCATCGGCTCGGTGTGTGTCGCCCAGCCGTTCTGGGGCAAAGGCATTGGCCGCGCACTGATTCAACGGGTGAAAGACTGGGCTATCGAGCAAAATGCTCAGGACTTGCGCCTGACGGTATGGCCATTCAACGAGCGCGCGGTACGCATGTATGCCGAGTTCGGCTTCGAAACCCGTGCCCTGGAGATGGGCGTGCGTTTGTGAGGAGCGGACACGTCCGATCATGAATAACCGTGAACAGCTCCTTCAACAAGGTTTCGCCCTGCTCCGTCACGCCATACCCGCCGAGTGGCTGGACGACCTGCGCCAGGCGTTCGATGCGGGTGTGCTGCCGTCAGATCGCTGGCCCGTGCCACGAGGTCAGGACTGGCGCCATTCGCTGTTGGATGAGCATGCGACCGTGCGCACGGTGTGCCGCTTGCCAACGGTGTTGGCCGTGGTCGGTGAGCTGATCGCCGAGCGCTTCTTCCTGTCCCAGGTTGAGGGTCGCGAACCGCTTGCGGGGGCGGCCATCAGCAGCTGCATCGCGACTTGTCCGCGCAACGCCCCGGCGACTGTGCGGTGGCCCTGGCTTTTTTCGATGACTATGGTGCCGACAACGGCGCGACCCGCCTCGTCCCCGGCAGCCATCGCCCGGCGCCGGGAGCGCCACCGGTAGACGTCAATGATGAGTCGGGGTCAGTCCAGCTCACGGGCCGTGCGGGCGATATTCTGGTGTTCGATGTCGACCTGCTGCATGCCGGCAGCCGAAACCTGCTGGGTGGCCGCCGGCGTTCGATACTGATCAACTATTGGGCCGAGCCGCTGTACGCGTCTCACCTTCAAACGGTGGCTCTGCGAAATATCCGCATGGACCCTATCGAATGGTTCGATCCTGCCGACAACATCCTGATGGACACCGAGGGGTTTAACGGCACAAGTTTCCCCGTATAAAAGCCACTTTCTATTACGATTCAAGAGGCTGCACCCATGAGCAACGCCTGGAACGAAGGTTATTTCACCGACGAAGGCTACACCTACAGCTATAGCCGGGAAATCAATCCGGTTTTCCAGCGTTACTGCCTGTTGTTGCGCGGCGTTGCCGGTCTGGACAATCCCGACGGTTATCACTGTGAACTCGGCTTTGGCCAGGGTGTGTCGATCAATATCCACGCCACGGCGAGCCCTGCCGGCTTCGTCGGGACCGACTTCCACCCCGGTCAGGCGGCCCATGCCATTGAGCTGGCAGAACTCAGCAACAACGGCGCAAAACTCTATGACGAAAGCTTTGAGCAACTGCTGGCGCGCCATGATTTGCCGCAATTCGACAGCATCAGCCTGCACGGCATCTGGACCTGGGTCAGCCGTGACAACCAGAAGCTGATTGTCGAATTCGCTCGGCGCCACCTCAAACCGGGTGGTCATCTGTACGTCAGTTACAACGCATTCCCGGGCTGGTCGCCTGCGGCGCCGTTGCGCCAATTGTTCAGCCTGCACGACCGCTTCGCCAATCACTCGACGCGGGCGGATCAGCGCATCGACGCCGCGTTGCAGTTTTCCGAAGCGCTGCTGGCGGCCAACCCCAAGTACGCCATCGCCGCGCCAAGTCTGGGCGCCCGACTGCAGACCATCAAAGGTCAGGACCGCCAATACGTCGCCCACGAATATTTCAATCGCGACTGGAACTGCATGTATTTCGCCGACATGGTGGATGCGCTGGCCCCGGCCAAGCTCGATTACGTCACGACAGCGGTGCCGCTGGATTCGGTTGATGCACTCAATCTGAGTGCCGAAGCCCTGACCTTTCTCGACGGTATCGAGCACCCGGTGATGCGCGAGCAGGCACGTGACTACTTCGTCAATCAGTCTTTCCGTCGTGATCTGTACGTGCGGGGTGCCAACCGGCTCTGCGCCGCCGAGCGTCGGGCGCGCATGCTCAAAACGCGTTTTGTCCTCATGCAACCAGCAGAAAACGTAGCGTCCAGCGTCACCGGCCCCGCTGGCGAAGCGTCTTTGCAAGCGGAAATCTACGGCCCGCTGCTTGATGCCCTCGCGGGCCAGACGTATGAAGCCAAAACGATGCAGCAGTTATTCGATGCGGTGTCGCCAATCGCCTATGACGATCTGGAACAGGCGCTCGCCATCCTGGTCGGCATGGGTGCGGTAGCCCCGTGCCAGAGCGAAGCCGCCGAGGCGCGGGTGTACGAACGCTGCGCCGCGTTCAACCTGCAACTGTGCAAGCGCGCGCTCTTCAACGCCGACATTCAGGTGTTGAGCAGCCCGGTCACCGGCGGTGGCGTCATGGTCAGCCGCTTCCAGCAACTGTTCCTGATTGCAATCCGCCAGGGCAAACAGCACCCGGCGGAGTGGGCGCAACTGGCGTGGAGCGTCATCGCTGAACAAAACGAAGTGTTGGTCAAGGACGGCAAAACGCTGACCACCGCCGAAGCCAACATCGCCGCACTGACCGAGCAAGCCCAGGCGTTTGCCGAGCAATCGCTGATCGTGCTGAGCGCTTTGAAAATCGTCTGATCGGGGTAGGTGGTGCGCAGCGGGGCAGGAAATCTTAATCAAACGCCCCGTTGAGCACCTCGTAAATCAGGCCGGTGGCCAGCGCAACCAATATCAGATCCGTGCCCGCCTGCTGCCATTCGTAGCCATCGTAATGCGGCAGATGACCGGCCAAACGCCCATCGAGCTTTTTCGCGATACCGGGCGGCAATGGCTTGCCGCGTGCAAGATTCTTTTGAATGCCCGGTGGTAGCGCAGGCCCCGGACTCCAGTAGTCGCGGTAGCCACCAACTATCCCGAGCACATTGCCGCGATCGATATTTGGGCCATGACTCCAGTCACCACCCGAGTTGTTGCCCTTGTTGCCGTTACCTTTCTGGTTACCGTGGCCCTGCACATTCTGCGAATTACCTTTGCCATTGCCCTGGCCCTTGCCATTACCGGGATCAGCCAATGCCATCGCCGAGCTGAAAACCAGCGCAAGAGAGGAAATCGTTGCAATCAACGTGCGTGACTTGTTCATGCGGCGCGCCTTCATGGTGGGTTGCTCCTGTGTCATCTTGACGTTACACATCAGCTTAGTTTATTCCGGCTGACCGATCGTCGATTACGCCCAGCCCATCGACACTGCCTGACAGGAGCTATTTCATGGATTTGAAGTTCAGCCACATCGACGTACTGGTCAAAGACCTTGAAGAAGCCTGTGCCTATTACGCGCAGATCCTTCAGGCGCGGATCTCCACAACGCAGACCTGGAATCGCGGGGGTCTGCACGTACGCTATGCCGTGGCGTTGATCGGTCAGGAACGCTTTATGCTGGTCCAGCCGCTGGCGGGGAATCTCAAGGAACTGTTGGATACGGTGGGCGAAGGCATGATTTACCGTCATTGCTACACGACCCCTGATATCGAGTTGGCCTACGACGAACTGCTCGCCAACGGAGTTCAGCCGGAAGACGAGAACGGCCAGCCGTTGGCCCGCGAGAACCTGCAATCGCCCTCCGGAACCCGCATCATCTGGTTGCCCAAGCGCTTCGGGCATTTCTCGATCGAAATTCTCGAAGAGAAGGCGCTGGGGGCATTTATCGAGGCGGCGTTTGCTTGCGGATGAAACTCCGCCGCCCCTGATCGATACGTCTACGCTCTCTCCATCGCCACCACGCCTGGAGACTTCGCCATGACCCGCCTGCTGCTGACTGGCTTCGCCCTGCTCGCCCTGAGTTTCCAGGTCCACGCCGACATCACCCCCTTCCCCGCCACCTTCCACACTCAGGACATCAAAGTCGAAGGCGCGACAATGCATGTGCGAGTTGGTGGCAAGGGTCCGGCCGTGGTGCTGTTGCATGGCTTCGGCGATACCGGCGATATGTGGGCACCGCTGGCGGCGGATCTGGCCCGCGACCACACCGTAGTGGTGCCGGATCTGCGCGGCATGGGTTTGTCATCGATTCCGCAGGACGGTTACGACAAGAAGACCCAGGCCGGCGACATTCGTCAGGTGTTGAGCGCGCTGAAGATCGAACATTCGGTGGTCATCGGGCATGACATCGGCACCATGGTCGCGTTCGCCTATGCCGCGCGCTATCCCGAGCTGACCGAGCGCCTGGTGGTGATGGATGCGCCCGTACCCGGCATCACACCGTGGAACGACATCGTTCGTTCGCCGATGCTCTGGCACTTCGACTTCGGCGGCGCGGACATGGAGCGTCTGGTTGCCGGACGCGAACGCATCTACCTCGACCGTTTCTGGAACGAGTTCGCCGGCACCCCGGCCAAAATCGATGAAGGCACCCGCCAGCATTACGCCAAGCTCTACGCCCGCCCCGGCGCCATGCACGCCGCTTTTGCCCAGTTCCGCAGCATTCGTCAGGACGCCCTCGACAACGCCCCCGTTCTGCAGAAACACCTGGCCATGCCGGTGCTCGCCGTGGGCGGTGAAAAGTCCTTTGGCAACAACGAAGCAATCGTCATGCGCAATGCCGCGGACAACGTTACCGAGGTGGTGATTCCGGCAGCCGGACACTGGTTGATGGAAGAGGCGCCGGCACCGACCATCAAGGCAGTGCGCGACTTTATCGCAATGTGAAGAATGGGCATTGCCTTGGCCCGACGCTTACGTCAGGATTCGCCCCTTTTGCGCGCAAGAGCAGGCCGGACAGAAAACATGAATCGTCAAAAGAAACTGCAGCAGTTGTTCAAGGAAAAGGCCAAGAAGGCCAGCGCCAAACTGGCGCCGAAAAAGCCCAAGTACATCAGCAAGGCTGAGCGGGCGAAACTGGAGGCTGAGGCGGCGGTGGAATCAACCGATACCCGCGAGAGCTGATCCCTGCCCTACAAGAACGGCGCAATATTCGCCAGCGCCCGCTCAATGTAGCGGTCTTTCTCCGCCACCGGCGCCACGCGTTTCGCTGACCGGGCCGGGTGGTCGTTTTTTTTCTGCCCGTTTTGCGCGTTTACCGACCAAATTTACGACACATTTATTTTTATGCTTGCGCCTATTTCGGAGCCAGACTCACGATGACAAATAGCTCGCCAAACTATGAAAAAAATCATATTAAACTGATGAGATTTCATATCACCCTGGCATTATTCTATTTCCTCATCTGCTCACTTTCTGCATGGCTATGCATGATTGATAAAAGCACCTCAATAGGCATACCTGTGTTTTGCGCAGCAGCCGTTTTCGTCCATTTACTGCTTGCCTATGGAAGCAGAAACCGACTTGAGTCTTCGAGAAAAGCATCAGAGTTCATAGGTGCGTTATTGATGTTTGGTTTTCCAATAGGCACGTTGTTGGGGTACTTCTTCTTGCAATGCACAATATGGCAGGATCCGGAACAAAAACATTAATAGGCTTGTGAGAACGGACATGTGAGCGGTTCTCCTTTTCTGCGCCGATACTTTTACGACGCCGAGTTGAACCTCTCCGGTGCACCGGCCCTGTGCAAGTGCTATGGGCTGACCAGGGAACAATGGATCGAACGCCGACGGTGACGTTAATGGCATGTCTGAGCGCACCTTGCGAGCCAGTCCGCATCAAGAAGGCGTTTTACACGCCAGCCAAGCCCCCCAGAACAAACTGCTGAAAAACCGCGTCGCCTCGCCAAAACCGGCCTCATGCAACAGTGCCTGAACCGCCGCTTCGGAATGCGGCGGGTCAGCGCCTTGCAGAATCTTGCCCAGCTTGGCCTTCACCTCCTGCGCACTGGCGCCCTGCTGCCGCCAACGCTGCCCCCACGCCTGGAGCATTAATGGCTGACTGGCATAGGCGTAATGGTTGCCGGCGACAATCAGCGGCGCGCCCGGTTTGAGCCGCGCCTGAATCGCTTGCAGGATCTGGCGCTTGGGCTCATCACCGTTCAGATGATGGAGCACGCCGATCAACGTTGCCGCATCAAATGAGGCAGCAGCCGGCAGATCTTCGACGTGGCCGAGATGCACCTGGGTTCGGTGCAGCAAGTCGTTGGCCTGCAGTTGCGCTGTCGCGGTTTCCAGCATCGGTACGGAAGGGTCGACTGCGGTGAAATGCCATTGCGGCTCCAGCGCCGCCATCGCAATGATTTCCTGCGCCGTACCGCCAGCGCCGACCACCAGTATGTTGGCCGGACGCGAACCCAGGCTCGCCGCCAACATGCAGGCCGCCAGATCATGACAGGCGTCGTAGCCGGCCAGCGCGATCCGGCTTTGGCGGGCGTATTCGCTGGCGCGGGAAGTGTCGAATTTTTCTGCGGGGCTGGTCGAGGTTTGGCTCACGGCAATGCTCCTGGTTTTTCGAGCACGCTACGCCGAAGAGCGCGAGAGGGAAAATTCATTCGCTTCATGCCCCGCATTCCTTGCGGGAATGCGGGGCATGTGAACCTGGGTTTTGTATTACCGAGCAAGCAGCGCCTGCAGCCCACCATGGCCGTCGACGATCAGGCTGCGAATCAGTGCCTGATAGTGCTCGGCACTGTTCGGTTCTCGAAGATCGAAACTGGCCAGCCAACTGACCAGTGTTCTGTCCTGGCCTGACAAAGCAACCAGTTCCACGCTGGCCACGTAGTTGTCCAGCGGTAAGGGCGACTCTTCAAAACGGTAGGACAGCCTCAACGCCGAGTCATCAACCGACAACAAGCGCTCTCTGACAACGGCGCCATCGCTCAACGTGAGCGTGCGAATGCAGCCCACAATCTCGGGACCTGCGCCTTCGATATGACTGTCCACAATCGAAGGGTGCCAGTTCTTGATCTCGCCAAACTGCTTCACCACGTTCCAGACCTGTTGTGCAGCGCCTTCCACGACAGCGGAAAACTTAACCTTCATCTCGTATCCCCTTGTAATTGATCATCCGCCGATCCCGGCAACGGACTACCGGGATCGACCGAGACTCAGGCCTCGAACTGGTGATAAACCTTGGCGATGACCTTCCAGACGCCGCCAATTTTGATCAGGGTCAGGTAGTCGTTGTAGTCAGCACCGATCGCATCGGTTTCCATGTCCACGCGCACCACTGCGGTGGTCGGTGTGATCGCCAGCACGTCAAGACGTGTGCTGATTTGCGGGGCAGCACCGTTTTTCTCGACGAAATCAAACAGGTTCTTGATCGGGCCGCCGAGTAATTCGCCGTTGGTGAAACCGTACATCACCGCCTCTTTATGGAAGGCTTGAGCAACGCCTTGAGCATCACCGACCCGAAGACCTTCGACGTATTGATTGGCGGTGGCGATGACAGCGGTGTATTCGGCGGTCGGTACAGCCTTGATGTTCTTCGACATGGTTGTTTCCTTTCGTTGGGGGTGAGTTACAAAGGCCACCGGAAGCCAAGGCTGGCACCCGGTGGCTGCAGCAGCCAACACTCACCAGTCCTGGCGCGTCGGCGAAATGATGAGGTCGTTGACGGTGACGTTTTCCGGCTGGTTGAGCGCATAGATCACCGCACGGGCAACATCGTCAGGCGCGATGGCGATGCGGTTGAGTTCCTGGGCGGCCTTGCGCCCTTGCAGATCACTGACCTTGTCCGCCCAACCGGTATTGATAACGCCGGGGCTGACCGTGTTGACGCGGATGCCATGCTGTACGCCCAGTTCCTTGCGCATGGACTCGGTCATGGCCTGCACAAAAAATTTGGTAGCGCTGTAAACACCCGCCGCCGGCCCGACCTGATGGCCGGCCACCGAGTCCATATTGAGGATCTGCCCGGACCGCTGCTCCAGCATCACAGGCAGCACTGCCGCGGTAGCGTTGAGATAACCCTTGATGTTCACGTCGATCATCTTTTCCCAATCCTCCACGACCAGATCGACCCAATTGGAGAACAGCATCAGCCCGGCGTTATTCACCAGAATGTCGACACCGCCATAGGTGTCCTGCGCGAACCTGGCGAGTGCTCTGGTTTGCTCAAGCCGGGTCACATCAGCAGTAAAAGCGACCACGTCATGGCCGGCCTCACGCAACTCGGCGACGAAAGCCTGTAAGCCCTTTTCGTCCAGCGCAGCGACAACCACACGAACCCCTTGTGCCGCCAGCGCACGCGTCGTGGCCGCGCCGATACCGGAAGATGCACCGGTGACGATGGCGACTTTGTTGTGTAGATAATTCATGTTTCGTTCCTCTTTGCAGTGAATGCGATTGCGCCCGGTCGGTGTCAGGGTTGCCATTCAGGCGTTAGCGGTTGGCCAATCGATGTAGCCTTTCGCGCCACCGCCGTAGTAACTCTCACGCGGGGCAATGGTCAGTTCGAGACCATGGCGCAAGCGCTCGACCAGGTCGGGGTTGGCAATAAACAAACGCCCAAACGCCACCGCATCGATACGGCCCTGCGCCCGACGCTCAAGCGCCATCGCCAGGTCATAGTTGTTGTTGCCAATGAACGCGCCGTCGAACTGCGCACTCAGCGCGTCAAGATCCACGCCCGCAGGAACGCTGCGAGAAGTGGCCGTGGCGCCTTCGACGAAATGCAGGTAGGCCAGATTGAATCGATTGAGTTGCTGGATCAGGTAGCCGTAAGTCGCCATGACGTTGCTGTCGGGCGGCGTATTGCCGGCATCGGGCGTTACCGGAGACAGGCGGATACCGACACGGTCGCTGCCCCAGATGGACGCCACCGCTTCCGTCACTTGCAGCGTCAGCCGCGCACGGTTCTCGATGGAGCCGCCATAGAGGTCCGTGCGCTGATTGGTCGAATCACGCAGAAACTGGTCGAGCAGATAACTGTTGGCCGAATGCACTTCGACGCCATCGAAGCCGGCTCGCTTGGCATTCTCGGCGGCGAGTTTGTACTGCTCGATGATTCCGGGAATTTCCGCGATCTCAAGCGCGCGAGGCATCGATACTTCGACAAAACCTTTCTCGGTATACGTGCTGCCCTCAGCCTTGATGGCCGAGGGTGCGACCGGCGCTTCGCCATTGGGCTGCAACTCGACACTGGAAAAACGCCCCACGTGCCACAGCTGGCAGACGATTTTTCCGCCGGCCGCGTGCACCGCATCGGTGACTTGTTTCCACCCGGCGACCTGCGCTTGCGACCAGATGCCCGGCGTCATCGCATAGCCACGTCCCTGAGCGGAAATGTTCGTCGCCTCGGCGATGATCAAACCTGCACTCGCACGCTGAGCGTAGTAAGTCGCATGCATTTCATTCGGTACGCCGTCGTCGGCCATCCGGCTGCGCGTCACGGGGGCCATGACAATTCGATTGGCCAATTGCAGCGCGCCCATCTGCATGGGCGAAAAAAGGTCGGTATCAACAGCGTTATCAATCATAAGCACTCCTATTCAATAGACCGGTCGTCTAGTAAAGCAACCCAAAAAAAACGCCCCTGCGCCAGCGGGCGTGCACTCGTTATCGGTGCGGTTTTAAACGTGAGGGTCCGACGCTTGAAGGCTCACACTTCGGCAGCGGGATGAACACCTGACGGTTCAAGCGCTGCCCTTTCCCACTTGGCAATCACCAGCGGTGCGATGGCATTGCCCAATACGTTCAGCGTGGTCGTACCGCTGTCGATGATCCTGAAAATACCCGCGATCAATGCCACGCCTTCCAGGGGCAGACCGGCCGAAGCCAACGTAGCGGAGAGGATGATGATGGCAAACCCGGGCACCCCCGCCGCGCCTTTGGACGTCAGGACCATCGTCACCACTAGCAGGATCTGCTGCGACAGCGACAGGTCGATGCCATAGAGCTGCGCGACGAAGATCGTCGCGACGCCGAGGAAGATCGAAGCGCCATCCAGATTGAATGCATAACCCACCGGCACCACGAAACTGACGATCCGCCGCGGTACACCGTAGCGCTCCAAACGGCTCATCAACTGCGGCATGACGGCGGCGGATGCGGCACTTGAGAACGCCAGAATCAATTCACTGCGGAAGTAGCGAATCAATTTGAAAATGTTCTCCCCAATCAAGTAGCAAATGCCGCCGAGTATCACCAGAGCGAACACAATCAGCGCCAGATAAACCACCCCGATCAACTTGAGCAATGGCAACAGCGAGGCAAAACCAAAGGTCGCGACCGTGGCGCCAATCATGCCGAAGACACCAACCGGCGCGTAGGCCATGACAATAGAGACCACTTTGAACATCGCATCGGAAATGCTCTGAACCACCGCGATGGCTGGCGCACTTTTTTCTCTTGGCAGCGCATTCAAAGCGAGGCCGAACAGCACGGCGAAGAACAGTACCGAGAGCAATTTCGCTTCCGACATCGCCACCAGAACATTATCCGGCACGATGTTCTGCACGATCACCAGCGCGCCTTTCGAGGGTTCCATGCTGATCGATGCCGTGCCATGCGACAGGCCGGAAATATCGGTGCCGCTACCCGGTTCAAAGAGGTTTGCGAAACACAAGCCGATGACAATGGCCAGCGCGGTAATAGCAAAGAAATAACCCAGCGACTTGATGCCCATGCGGCCAAACGACTTGTTATCGCCACCGCCAGCGATGCCCAGAATCATGCAACAGAAGACAATCGGTACAACCACCATCTTCATCATCTTGATAAAGATGTCACCGAGGGGCTTGAGGATCTCTGTACTGACCCACGTTTGATATTGCGGATGGGTATTGAAATACCAACCGACGAGCACGCCAAGCAACAGCCCGGCAACGATTTGCCACACCAGGGGAATACGTTTCATGTCTAGCCTTTTTGTTGGAAGGAAAGGTCTGCGTCAGCGGCAGTTGCTAGAGTCATGAGCTTCCAGCTCACTAGGGACCAAATGGCACAACCGGGTTGTGCCATGACGGTTGTCACTTGGCGAAGAGCTGGCTCATATCCTTGAACGCCTTGAACTCCAGGGCGTTACCGCAAGGATCAAAGAGGAACATGGTGGCCTGCTCACCCACCTGCCCTTGAAAGCGGATGTAAGGTTCGATCACAAACTCGGTGCCAAAGGACTTCAGACGTTCGGCCAATGCTTCCCACTGTTGCCATCCCAAAATGATGCCGAAGTGCGGAACAGGGACGTCGTGACCGTCGACCGGGTTGCTGTGAACGCTTTCCTGGGACGCGGTTTTCGGGTGTTCATGAATCACCAGTTGGTGGCCATAAAAGTCGAAATCGACCCACTGAGTACTGGAGCGCCCTTCTTCAAGACCAAAGACTTCACCGTAAAAGGTGCGCGCTGCAGCCAGATCGTAAACGGGGATAGCGAGGTGAAAAGGCGAGAGGCTCATCAGAAACTCCAATCATGTTTTTGTTGGTTGGTGAACATTCCTGCCGTCATCGGCGCCTTGGGTTCAGCCGCTGCCGGGGGATGGGAAACATCCTAGGGCGGAAAACCAAACATAAAAATCAATATATATTTCTTAGAAACACAATTAATATTTGTGAATGATCAAAGAACTGAAGACACTCATCGCCGTAGCACGCGAAGGTACTTTCGCTGCAGCCGGCAACAGGATCGGCCTCACGCAGGCTGCCGTCAGCGCCCAGATCCAGCGCCTGGAAGCCGAACTCGGCTTCGAGCTTTTCGACCGAAAGGGGCGCTCGGCACACCTCAACAGAATGGGCCACCAGATACTGCTGCAAGCGCAAGAACTGCTCAGGCTCTACGACAGCCTCGGCTCGACAACGGTGGGGCTGCCGCCCAGCGTGCTGGTCAACATCGGCGCCATTGCGTCGGTGCAGCGCTCTTATCTACCCGATGCACTCGCGAAGTTTCACCAGCACTGCCCGCAGTGCAGATCCCGGATCGTTCCGGGGTTGTCGATGGAACTGGTCAACCTGGTGGATGCTGGCGAGATCGACATGGCCGTGATCATCCGACCACCCTTCTCACTGCAAAGTGATCTGCGCTGGACCACGCTGGCGCTGGAGCCTTACCGGTTGATCGTGCCACGCGATGTGCCGGGCGATGACTGGACCCAATTGCTTTCCAGCCAGCCATTCATTCGATACGACCGCTCTTCCTTTGGCGGCAGGCAGGTCGACCGCTTTTTACGGCAGATGCATTTCACCCTGCACGAGGTCTGCGAGCTGGATGAACTGGAGGCAATTATCAAACTGGTCGAAAACGGTGTCGGCGTGGCGCTGGTGCCGCAGACGGCGCCCGACTTTGCCTGGCCTGCCGGCGTCCGGGTGCTCGACCTCGGTCAGCACACGTTCCACCGTGATATCGGGCTGGTGCACCGATCGCGCCAGACCTTCACCGAACCTGTACGGATGCTGGCCGAGCTGATCAGTGCGCAGGTCAAGATCGGCTATGACTGAGTGCAGGGTTGCGCCTTCACAAAGCACAGCCATTAACCGCATCAATAACAACCATTGATTCAATGAAGTTCTCTTATCAATAGCACGGCGTAACATCGGCTCCAGACCTGACCACTACCCCAAGGAGCACACACTCATGAAACGCCAAGCCCTTCTCAGCATCGCTTTCTCATTGTTCGCCCTGAACGCTGTTGCCGCTCCCGCGACTCAAACCGATCCGCTGTTCAGCGACGCAGTAGCCGCCGCCACCCAGACTGATCCGCTGTTCAGCGATGCCGTTGCCGCCGCCACCGAAACCGACCCACTGTTCAGCGATGCCGTTGCCGAAGGGGGTTCCGACCGTTTGCTCGAACGCCGCGCCGTCTGAATGCAGCGCTTTACCGCCGTCACCGAATAAAGGCCCGACCTCACCCGTCGGGCTTTTTGCGTCTGCAAGTTCTGCTCACCTACCCTGCTCTGCCGGAAACTTTTCCTCGCCAATCGCCTCGATCACCTAACCTCATAGACTGTGTGATCCATTCGAGCCGCCTCACCCATGCGCAACACATTGAAGTCGTTGTTTTTTGTCGCATTCATGCTGCTGGTTGGCGGCAGTCCGACGCTATTGGCCGCCGACTTGCCGGCGCCGGCAACCACCGCCGCCGCGCCGCTGCCGGTGATTTCGCAAAGCGAACTGCAGGCGCTGCAACAACGCCTCGACGGCCTCAAGCAACAGATTTCCGCGGCGAACAATTACAACCAGCTCGAAGGCCCGCAGGATCGGGTGCAGGCGTTCATTCTGGATGTCGATCGGTTGTCGACGGCGTTGTTGCCGCAGCAGGCGCAACTGGCGGTGCAGTTGGGGGTGCTCGGCGCGGCGCCGGATGCTGATCTGGCGGCGGAACAGGCGGATATCGTCGTGCAACGGGCAGCGCTGGCGGAGCAGAAAAGCAAGGTCGACGGAACCCTGAAGAGCCTGGCGGCGTTGAAGCAGAGCGCGGCGGACCTGATTACGCAGATCGCCGGCATTCGTCGCACGTTGCTCGAGAGCGAGTTGACCTTGGGCACTGACAGCGTGCTGAGTCCGAGTTTCTGGTCACCGCTGGTGAATCCGACCGACGATGATCGTCAGCGTCTGCGTTTTTTCGTCGATCAAGTACGTGATACCTGGGCCACGGTTTGGGCGCCAGGCGAACGCCTCTTCACCAGTATCCTGGTGCTAGTGGCGCTGATCATCTGGACCTTCGGTCGCCGGCTGGCCGAACGCGGTCTGACCTGGGCGTGCATTTACCGCATGCCCGAGGGACGTCTGCGCCGCAGTGCGCTGGCGTTCGCCTCGGCGCTGGCGACCATCGCCACCACCGCCATTGCCCTGCAATTACTGTTCTACGCCTGCACCCGTCATCAACCTTTGCCGCCAGTGCTGGAAACCTTCTCCGAAGAGTTCGAAAAGGTCGTCTATGCCTGCGTACTGCTCACCGGGTTGAGCCGCGCATTGCTGTCGACCGAACATCCCTCGTGGCGCCTGCCGGCGATTGCCGATCAGGTGGCGCTGGCGCTCAGGCCCTACCCGCGCATTCTGTCCTGCACGTTATTGGTGCTGGTGACGCTGGTGCAGGTGAGCAATGCCACCGGCATGAGCAGCCAGATCGTGATTGCCGGACGCGGGGTCATTTCGATCGTTGTGCTGGCGATCGTGACGGTCCTGTTGTTGCGCGTCGGCAAAGTGCGCAAGGCGCTGGTCGCGGCCAATGATGCGGCAGCAGCGAACAGTACATTTGCCGGGGTGATTTACACCATCGCCAGCGTCTCGATGTTTGTCTCGGCGATCGCCTTGCTCGCCGGCTACGTGTCGCTGGCGCGATTCATCAGTTATGAGCTGGTGTGGGCGTACATTGTCTTATCGGGTTTCTACCTGCTGATCCAGTTGATCAAGGACGCCTGCGAGCACGTATTTTCACCCAGACATGCGAGCGGCAAGGCGCTCAAACAGTTATTGGGCATCGGTGATCGCCGCCTCGATCAGATCTCGATCCTGCTGTCCGGCTTCAGTCGGGCCGCGCTGATGCTGCTGGCGGTGATCGCTCTGTTTGTCGGTGGCATCGGCACCACGCTCGGGCAACTGGCGAGCAACATCATGGCGATCCTTGGCGGCGCCGGGTTGCGCAAGCTGAACATCGTCCCCGGCCACCTGCTCAATGCCGTGCTGGCGCTGATGATCGGCATCTGGCTGATCCGCGCCCTGAGTCGCTGGCTCGACAACGAGTTCCTGCCCAGGACCGACATGGACCCGGGCATGTGTGCCTCGTTGAGCACGCTGTTTTCCAACATCGGTTACGCCTTCGTGATTCTGCTGACGCTGTCGTCGCTGGGCGTGCAGTGGACCAATCTGGCGTGGATCGTCAGTGCGCTGTCGGTGGGCATCGGCTTCGGTTTGCAAGAGATCGTGAAGAACTTTGTCTCGGGGCTGATTCTGCTCACCGAACGACCGGTGAAGGTCGGCGACCTGATCAGCATCAGTGGCGTCGAAGGCGACATCCGCCGCATCAACGTGCGCGCCACGGAAATCCAGCTCAGCGACCGCTCGATCGTCATCGTGCCCAACTCTCAACTGATCTCGCAGAACCTGCGCAACGTCACGCTGGGCGGCAGCGCGCAAGGCGTGGCGTCACTGGAACTGGTGTTCCCGCTGGATATCGATCCCGAAGAGGTCAAGGAACTGTTGCTCAACACGTACAAGGAGAACGAAACCATCCTCGATAAGCCAGCCCCTTTTGTGCGCTTCAGCAAGTTGTCGCCGGACGGGATTACCTTGACGGTGACTGGTTATGTGGGCAGTCCGAGGATTGTCGGGGTGACCAAAAGTGATTTGTTGTTCGAGATTCTCAAGCGGCTGGGTGCGGCAGAGATTGCGTTGGCGAAACCGCCGGCGAGTGCGTAATGAATCGGTAAGGCTCTGGCATGGAATATTTTCGCTGTCTGAAAAATCGCTTTCGCGAGCAGGCTCGCTCCCACAATTTTTGCGCGGTGAAGGGTTATTCCGGAAGCGCCTAAATGCCTGCTTTTTAGGTCTTTATTGGCGGTCAGACGGCAACCTTATACTTGAGCGGTTTACTCATCGTTCAATAAGGATGTTCCATGCCTCGACGTTTTCTACTGGCGGCGCTGTTCGTCGCCGTCGCCGGTTGTGCCAGCCCTCCTCCTGCGTCCGTTCACACCCATGATCCCGTCAGTTCGACCTTGCAAGGTGATATTTCGCGGCCGGCGCAGGCGCAGTGGATTCGCACCGAGTTGTACTTCTCCGTTGGTCCGATCGATGGCAAGGACGGTGCAGTCAGCCCGGCGCGCTGGCGCGAGTTTCTTGATCAGGAGGTGACGTCGCGATTTCCTGATGGTTTCAGTGTGTTCGATGCGTATGGGCAGTGGCGGGATAAGGGCGCGAAGGAGCCTGAGCGCTTGAGCACCAAGGTGATTGTGATCTTGCATGAGAACAGCCCGAAGAATGCGGGCAACATCGAAGCGATTCGCCTGGCTTACAAGCGTATTACCGGGGATTTGTCGGTGCTGCGGTTGTCGCAGCCGGCGGAGGTGTCCTTCTAGAATCAGAAGCCCCTCACCCTAGCCCTCTCCCAAAGGGAGAGGGAACTGATTGGGGGATATTGGAGAAGTACGCCGATCTGAACGTGCTTCACTGAATCCGTAATCGATTTCGACCTGTATTTGCCTCACTGAATCCATAATCGATTTCGACCTGTATTTGCCTCACCGAATCCATAATCGACCTCGACCTGTATTTGCTTCACTGAATCCATAATCGACTCAGTCTGTCAGGTCGATGTATCACGCAAGACACCTCGGTCGGCCCCCTCTCCCTCCGGGAGAGGGCTGGGGTGAGGGTTCGCTTTTAAACGGCTCAACCCGGCCAATAGCACGGTACCAACCAGCAACACTCCAATCCCCAAAAACGCCCCAACCCCCACCACCGTCACGCTGGAATACAGCATGTACAGGCACAACCCGAAAAACAGCAGCGGCAACAGCGGATACAACGGCACCTTGACCGGCCTCGGCACCTCGGGAAAACGCCGCCGCAGAATGATCAGCGCCACACTGCTCAAACTCAGAAACAGCCAGTACACCGGGGTCAGGTACTCGACCATTGTGTTGAAACCGCTCTGGGTAAAACTGCCAAACAGCACCAGCAACAACGCCACCGCACCTTCCGCCAGCAGCGCTTTACGCGGTACGCCATGCCGATCGTCCCATTCGCCGAAACCGCGCAGTTGCGGCACATCACGCGCGGCCGCGTAAGTGGTGCGCGCGCCGACCAGCAGGGTCGAATTGATCGTAGCGATCGCGGCGATGCCGACCATCAGCAAAATCAGCATGACACCGGGCGCACCGAATGCACGGTTCAACAACTCAACCGCCGGTGCATTGCTGGCCGCCAGTCCGGCGAATCCCAGACCCTGAACGAACGCCCAATTGAGCGCCAGATAGATCGCCATCAACACGCTCAGCGCACCGAGCATGGCGATGAAAATCCCCCGCCGGCCATCACGCACTTCCGCCGACAACGTCGCCGCATCGCTCCAGCCGCCGAACGCCAGAAAGACGAAAATCATCGCCGCCGAAAACCCGGCCATACCGGTTTTTTCCGCGACGGGCGCAAGACTCGGCGCAGGCGCTTCGATGCCTTGCCAAGCCAAAAAAACGCCGGCACTGGCAATGCTCAAAAAGCCCAGTGCCAACAGTCCCACCAACAAGGTCTGGGTGATAAAACCAATGCGCTTGCCCGTCAGATTGAGCAACACCAGCGCGGCAATCACCGCCCCGGCAAACAGCCCCGAGCCGTACTGACCCAGCGGCACCACCGCGTTGACGTAATCGGCAAACATGAACGCCGACAAAGCAATCCACCCGGTGTGCATCACCGAAAACCGCGACCAGGCGAACAAGAATCCCATGCGCTCGCCATACACCGTGCGCAGAAAGTGATAATCGCCGCCCGGGTGCGGAAACGCCGTGGCCATCTCGGCAAAACACAGCGCGCCAATCATCGACGCGACACCGCCCAGCACCCACACCAGATAGAAATGCTCTGGCCCGACGTTGAGGGCCACGGTCGGCGCGGTTTTCAGAATATCGGTGGTGATCACCATGCCCAGCGTGATCAGCAACGCCTGAAACACCGGCAGGTGCCGCCCCGGCCCTGCGTCAGAAACCATAGGTGGCGCGAGCGTAGTAGTAGGCCCCGTTGGTGCCGATTGGCGAGAGCACGTCGTACGGCAGGTTGCCGCCGTAGTTGATCGCCGAACCGGAGCGTTCCGGGTAGTTGTCGGTGAGGTTGTTGCCGCCCACGGCAATGTTGAATTTCGGAGTGAATTTGTAGGCCACCTCGGCGTCCAGTTGCCACACGGCACCGTAGGTTTGCTCCGGTTGCGAGTCGCCGAAATCGAACACGCGGGTGGTCTCACCCTGGCGCGTCAACCGCCCGAGCAGGCCCCAGTGTTCACTGGCCCAGTTGGCGGAAAAGATGAAGCGATCCTTTGGCGCCGCGTCAGTCAGGGTGTTGGTTTCTTCGACGCCAACGAGGGCGTCATTGCCGATGCCCAGCGCCGTCAGTTGCGACGGCGTGCCTTTGGTGCTGGTGACTTTGGTGTGGTTGTAGGTGTACGCGGTGGTCAGACCCAGTTGCCCTTCGTAAAACGGCTGATGGTAGTTGAGCACCAGTTCGGCACCGTCGGTGCTGGTGTCGGCGGCGTTGGTGAAGAAGTTGACGTCGTGCACGCCAGCAACGCCGAAGTTGTCGTTGATGTAGTTTTCCAGCGCATCGCTGCCAATGCGTTGCGACAGGGTGATGCGGTCTTTGACGTCGATGCGGAACACGTCCAGCGAGGCGTCGAAGCGTTCGTTCAACTGGAAGGTCAGCCCGAGGCTGAAGTTCTTCGAGGTTTCCGGATCAAGCTTCTCGGCGCCCAGTGCGCGGGCGATCGGGTCGTTGACCGAGAGCACGCGGATGTCAGTCAGCGTGCCGCCATCGCCGAAGTTGCTGGTGGTGTTCTGGAAGCCGCTTTGGGCCAGCGACGGTGCGCGGAAGTTGTTCGATACCGCACCGCGCAAGGCCCATTGCTCGGTGAGCTTGTAGCGACCGCTGAGTTTGCCGGTGAGTTTGCTGCCGGCATCGTCGTAATGTTCCCAGCGGGTCGCGGCGTCGACGAAGAAGCGATCAGTGAGATCGCCGGACAACTCGGCGTAAGTGCCGAACACGTTGCGATCCAGATCCGACTCTTCGCTCGGGCGCAGGCCGTTGGCGCCGTCGGCTCCGGAGCCGATGTAGGAGGCCTCGTCACCGGCATAGGTCAGGTAGTTTTCATAGCGGTATTCGCCGCCAACCGCCAATACAAAGGAGCGCTCGCCGAGACGCAGTTCGCGGCTGAAATCGAGGTTGGTGGTGGTCTGGCGCAGCTCGTAATCGCCAGTGTCGAACTTCGTCGGCGAGTCTTCTCCAAGGCTGACGTTCAGCGTGCGCCGGGTCGATCCATCGAAGCGGTTGCGACCGTGGGTGACGCTGCTGTCGAAATCCCACTCGTCACCGATCAGGCCCTTGAAACCGGCGGTGGCGGAGATGTCCTTGTTGTCGCCGAGCGATTGCGGCAAGTAGCCGTTGGGGTAGAACTGCGGCTGTTCGTACGGATAGCGATAGAACTCGGCGCCGGTGGTGTGGCGCTGGTTGTAAGTACCGAAGCTGTAAGCCTTGCCGCCGGCCAGCGGCAGTTCGCTGTTGAACCAGAGGTTGACGTCCCGCGCGACGCCGTCGCCCATCACATAGTTGCGCTGGCCGGGGGTATCGGCAAAGCCGTCAAAACCGGCGCGGTTGGTCGGGTTGCGATCCTTGTATTCGGTGCCGCCACGGATAAACCCGCCCTCCTCACCTAAACGCGTGCCGATCTTCGCCGTGGTCACGCTGTTCTGGCCGTCGGTGGTGGTCTTGCCGATGGCGTCCTGATGGGTGTGATAAGCGCCATAACTGGTCGACACTTCGCCGCCCTCGGGCGCGTCGTCGAGGATGATGTTGATCACCCCGGCAATCGCATCTGAACCGTACTGCGCGCCGGCACCGTCACGCAGCACTTCGATACGTTTGATAGCGCTGAGCGGGATCGAGTTGAAGTCGACCGGCGCAGTACCGCGACCAATCTTCGACGAGTCGTTGACCACCGCTGAGGTGTGGCGGCGCTTGCCGTTGACCAGCACCAGCACCTGATCCGGGCTCATGCCACGCAGTTGCGCCGCGCGCACATGGTCGGCGCCGCCGGAGTTGGATTGGCGCGGTAGGCTGAAGGATGGCAATAACGTCTGCAACGCCGCGCCCAGTTCACCATCAGCGGCGCCGGCGGATTTGAGGTCTTCGGCGGTGAGCACATCGACCGGAACCGGCGAATCCAGCACGGTACGCGAAGTACCCCGGGTGCCGGTGACCAACACCGTGCCGAGTCGGGATTCGCTGTCGGCGCTGACGGAAGTTTCTTCGGCGTTGGCCGGAAGTTGCCAAATAGCGGACACGACAGCGGCCGCCAGTAATGAACGGGAACGGTAATGCATATAACAGCTCCTTGAATCGCAGTTAATACCCGGCCGTTACCGACAATAAAGTTCGGCAAGCAATGCGCGGCAATGTCTGCTGTAGTTTTGGATTTCTGGAAGGCAGTGAAGCTTTTTTACGGTGAATTGCAGTTTCCCCAGCGTGAGACGTTTCCCCTTGAAGCCCGATGCTAGACGAGCTTCAGTTGATCGCAAAAGAACCAATAACGCTTAGGTTAGATCGCTCTAAAGGATTGTTCTTAGTTCAACATAAGTGTTGCTTAGCCAACACCAGAACCAACTAACCTACAACTAAGCAAGGTGCGGAACACATCCCCCCCCTGTGGGAGCGAGCCTGCTCGCGAAAGCGCTGGATCAGTCACCAAAGAGGCAGCTGGCCCGGCCCCTTCGCGAGCAGGCTCGCTCCCACAGGTTGATCGTATTTCAATGTTTGAACAGGTTGCGTCTAGAAAACTTAGTCGAACTCTTTTTCCAGCCAGGCATCCTCGGCAATATCCAGTTCATCACCACTGAAACGCTGTTCGGCAAACGGATCGGCGTGCAGATGAAAGCCATTGCGCTCCCAGAATCCCGCTTGCTCCTGCTCGACGAATTCAAGCCCGCGCAACCACTTCGCGCTCTTCCAGAAATACCGCCCCGCCACCACCAGCCGCAGTGGCCAGCCATGTTGCGCGCTCAGCGGCTGGCCGGCGTAGTGGGTGGCCAACAGACTGTCGGGGGGTAACAGATCATCGAGTCGCAAGTTGGTCTGGTAATCGGGGTCGGCATGAGCCATGACGAACGCTGATGTCGGCTGGATATCGAACGCCTGCAACAAATCCTGCAGATGCACCCCACTCCACTCGGTGTCGAACTTCGACCAGCGTGTCACGCAATGGATGTCGCAGCGCAGTTGTCGTTGCGGCAGTGCCTGCAGATCGGCATAACGTAATTCGATTGGCTGGTCGACCGTGCCGAACAGGCGCAGCGACCAGTTGGCGAGGTCGTATTCCGGTATTTCACCTTCGTGCAGGATTGGAAAACGCTCCGTCAGCACTTGGCCTGGGGGCAGTCGTTTACCGAGCGCCGGATCAGTTTTCGGGGAACGGCTTTTGCGTAAGCGGTCAGCTTTGTTGTGCATGTAAGCTCCAGAACTCCCTCAGTTTGCGCAACTACACGTGACCCCTGTGGGAGCGAGCCTGCTCGCGAAAGCGCTGGGTCAGTCAACAGAGATATCAACTGATCGGACCTCTTCGCGAGCAGGCTCGCTCCCACAGGGGCGACGTCGTGGCAAATGTTCTAGTTGGCCACCGGGATCCACGACGCCCGTGCGACATTCGCGGTATCACCGAAGGCCGGGAGTTTCTGCGCCAGATCACGCACGTTTTTCACATCCAGATCCAGCAACTGTTGACGAGTAATCAGTGTCGGCGGTACCAGCACCTGATGCCCCGGATTTTCCCCGGCAATCAACATCGCCAGACTGCGCACACTGATTGCCCCGGCCACTTGCGGATTGACCGCTGCCGTCGCCGCCCAGGCGCTGTCCGGCTCTTTCATGATTTGAATATCGGCAGTGGAAATATCGGCGCTGTAGATCTTGACCTTACTCGCCAGCCCCGCTTCGTCGACGGCGATTTTTGCGCCTTTGGCGAACTCATCGAACGGGGCAAAGATCACGCTGATGCCTGGATTGGCTCGAAGCACGGCGCTGGCCTGATCCGCCACGGAGTTGGCAATCGGCGGATTCAGTGTGCCAAAGCGTGCCTTCTCGACGATCCCCGGATTGGCTTTCTTGACCTGACTCCAGATCTCGTCGCGGCGCTCCATCGGCGTAAAACCGCTGATGTACACGTAGCCGGCATCAAACTTCGTGCCGTTGTCCTTGACGGCTTGATCGAGGGCCAGACGCGCCAGCGCATGGTGGTCCTGCTCGACCTGGGTCACTTGCGGGGTGTTCAGATCGACATCGAAAGCGACGACTTTGATGCCTTTAGCGATAGCGCGATCAATCGGTGCTTTAAGGGTTTCGGCCAAGCCGAGTTGGACGATGATGCCGTCGACGCCCAGATCGACTGCCTGATCGATCATCTCGCCCTGACTCGCCGCTTGCTGCCGGGCATCGAATACCCGCAGGTTGGCACCCAGTGCTTCGGTCTGTTTTTCGACGCCGCGCAAATACGCCTCGGGGAAGTCCCCGGAGAACAAATACCCCACCAGCGCGATCTGCACCTGACCTTTGTCGAACGGTGCGGGCGCGCCGGGCAAGGCTTTGGCCTGCGCGCTCAGCGCCAATGCCGAAAGCAGCGCACCGGCGAGGCAGTGACGGGCGAACTGTGTGATTGAACCGTGCATACAACTTCCTTGCATAAAGCGGCTCAACGCGCCCGATGCGCGAGGCCGAACGTGAACATCAGGGCCAGCACCAGCACCAGTCCCTTGACGAAATCCTGCGCGTAATACGGCGCGTTGAGCATGGTCAGACCGTTGAGCAACGCCGCCACCAGCAGCGCGCCGACCAGGGTGCCAAAGGCGTTGGGCTTCTTCGCGCCGAGTACGGCAAACCCGATCAGCGCCGCGCCGAGGGCATCCAGCACCAGACCGTTACCGGAACTGACGTCACCACGGCCCAAGCGCGCCGCGAGCAACAATCCACCCAGCGATGCGAGCAACGCCGAGAGCACGTAAGCCAATAACTTGAAGCGCTGCACCGGTGCACCGGCCAGTCGTGCGGCTTGCTCGTTGCCGCCGATGGCATAGAACAAACGACCAATGCGCGTGCGCTCGAGAAACAGCCACACTGCGATCGCGACCACCGCCGTGATCAACACCGGAATCGGCACCACCTCCCACAACCGCCCACGCCCCAGCGCCAGAAACGCAGCACTGAAGGTACCTTCGGTTTCCTCACCGCTGGGCAGCGTCATGCCTACCGCAATCGAGCGTCCGCCGGTGGGAATCAATTGCACGCCGATTACCAGAAACATGCTGCCCAGCGTCGCGAGAATGTCCGGCACCCGCAGTTTGACGATCAGCCAGCCGTTGAGCAGGCCGACCAGCGCCCCACCGGCCAGACTGATCAACACCGCCGGCACCGCGCCCAAGCCGAGCACGACCATCACGTAACTGGCGATCATCAGGCTCATCGCCGCCACCGCGCCAATCGACAGATCGAGGCCGCCCACGGACATGGTCAGCGTCACGCCCAACGCCAGCAGCGCGACAATCGACACCGATTGCAGGATGCTGAACAGGTTGCCGACGCGCAGGAATGCCGGCTCGGACACACTGAAAAACACCACGATCAGCGCCAGCAGCCACAGCAGGCCGTAGCGGATCAATACGTGCAGCAGACGTTCGGCGCGTGCCGACTCGGTCGATAACAGTGAACTTGAATCAGGCACTCGCTCTGCTCCTTGGCGTGGCTTGAGGGGAATGTTCGGTGGCGTCGCTGCCCGCCAGTGCAGCGACCAGATCAGCACGATTGAGGCCGGCACGCGGGTACTCGGCGACCACGGCGTGATCGCGCACCAGCAGAATGCGGTCGGCAATTTCCAGGGCTTCATCGACGTCGGCGCAAATCACTAAAGTCGCGCGCCCCTCGGCGCTGTCGCGCAGCAGTTGGCCGATGTCGCGGCGGGCGCGCACGTCAACGCCTTGAAAGGGTTCATCAAGGATCAATACCCGCCCTTCGCCGAGCAGCCAGCGGCCGAGCACGACTTTCTGCTGATTGCCGCCCGATAGCGCAGTCATCGGCACATCGATACCGACAGTCTTGATCCCCAGCGCCGCCACTTGTGCCTCGACCGCTGCTGCTTCGGCGCGGTTGCGGATAAAACCGCCGCGGGTGAAGCGCTCGAGAAACGGCAAAGTCAGGGTGCGACGCAAAGAGAAATCCGGCACCAGCGATTGACTGGCGCGATCTTCGGCCGCGAAGAACACCCCGCTTTGAATGGACTGGCGTGGCGAGTCCGCACGCCAGTCCGCGCCATCCAGTTGCAAGCGGCCCGAGGACGCTTTACGCAGACCGAACAGCACCTCGGCGATTTCGCTTTTACCGGCACCCAACAGCCCGGTGAGCACCACCACTTCATTCTCGTGCAGGCTCAGATCGAACGCGGCGGAGCGCGGCAGGATTTGCATGGCGCTGATTTTCAACACCTCGCGCCCGGCCACGCTTGGCTGATAAACATGCTCGGCCAGCGCCTGCCCGAGCATGGCGCTCACCGCTTCCGGCAATTGCCGCGCCGTGAACTCGCCCGCGAACTGGCCATCACGCAGAACGATGGCGCGATCCGCCACGCGTTGCAGGTCGGAGAGTCGATGGGAGATGTACAGAATCGCCACACCACGAGTGCGCAAGGTGTCGATCAATCCAAACAGCCGCTGCGCCTCGGCATCGGAGAGCGCGGCGGTCGGCTCATCCAGAATCAACAGGCGCGGCTGCAACGCCAAGGCTCGAGCGAGCACCACCAATTGCCGTTCGGCCTGACCGAGATGCTCAATCGGCTGCTCCAGGGGCAAGGTCAATCCCAGCCCGGCGGCGATGCTCGCAGCGCGTTCCAGCAGGCGTTGGCGATTGAGCCAGAAGTCCGCGTCCGGCTTGCACAGTTCATCGAGCAGGAGGTTTTCCGCGACGCTCAGACCCGGTGCGATGCCCTCGTTGATCTGTTGGTGCACCGCGACAATACCGAAGCGTCGCGCCGACAGCGGCGAACTGAAATGGCGTGGCGCGCCCTCCAGCCAGATCTCGCCAGCGTCGGCAGTCTGGCTGCCCGCGAGGATCTTCACCAGAGTCGACTTACCCGCACCATTGGCGCCGAGCAGCGCCACCACTTCGGCGGGATAGATGTCCAGGCTGACCGCGTCCAGCGCCCGGCTCGCGCCAAATATTTTGCTTAGCTCACGTACACGAATCAGCGGTTCGCGGACGACGGCGACCGGCACACTCATACAATTCCTTAGCGGCGATGCGCCAGCGAACGAACCAATCGATCACCCAGGCTTTGCACGCCTTGGACGAGGATCACCAACACCACCACCGTGGCAACCATCACTTCATTATTGAACCGCTGATAGCCGTAACGGATCGCCAGATCACCGAGCCCGCCACCGCCGATCACGCCGGCCATCGAGGAAAAACCGATCAGCATCACCAGCGTCAAGGTGATCCCGGCCAACAACGCCGGCAGCGCTTCGGGTAGCAACACCTTGAAGATCACATGACAGATGTCGCCGCCCATGGCGAGGATCGCTTCGATGCGCCCCTTGTCGACTTCGTCCAGAGCGTTTTCGACGATGCGTGCGAAAAACGGAAACGCGCCGATGGTGATCGGCACCACAGCGGCGGTGCTGCCCAGCGTTGTGCCGACCACCAGCCGCGTCAGCGGGATCAGGGCGATCAGCATCACCACGAATGGCAGTGAACGGCCGAGGTTGACCACGCCACCCAGCACGGCATTCAAGCGTGGCATCGGCAGCAGTCCGTCGCGACGACTGATGAACAGCAACACGCCCAGCGGCAAACCGATCAGCAGCGTGAACAGCCCCGCGAGCAGGACCATGTACAGGGTTTCACCGGTGGCGTTGAACACCAGTTGCAGGATTTCATCCCAATTGACCGTGCGGTTCATGAGTGCGCCGCTCGTACGCCGTATTGTTTTAGAAAACTCAGGCCCGGCTCAGCGTGGCCCAGCGGCAAACCGCAGGTCGGTCGCAGCGAAGCGCCCAGTTGCGATTGCGCATCGGCCAGCAGCCGTGGCACCGGCCCGGCCTCGACCAGACGTCCATTGGCCATGAACGCGGCGTGATCGCAGATCGACTTGACCACGTCCAGTTCGTGGGTGATCAACACGATGGTCACGCCCAGTTGCCGATTGATATCGCGCAGCAATTGCAGGATCGATTCGGTGGTTTCCGGGTCGAGCGCACTGGTGGCCTCGTCCGAGAGCAAATACGCCGGCTCAGCGGCCAAAGCGCGGGCAATGCCGACGCGCTGTTTCTGCCCGCCGGACAACTGCGAGGGAAAGGCCTGCGCCTTGTCACTCAAGCCAACCAGCTCGAGCAGTTCGCGAACCCGCACATGGCGCCACGGCTTGCCGACTTTGGCGATCTCCAGCGGCACCGCGATGTTGTCGAACACCGTGCGCGAATGCAGCAGGTTGAAGCCTTGGAAGATCATGCCGATGCGCTGACGCTGCTGGCGCAGTTCGCTGACCGGCAGCGTCGTCAGGTCGATACCATCGAGCAGAATGCGCCCACTGTCCGGTCGTTCGAGCAGATTGAGGCAGCGCAGCAACGTCGACTTACCCGCGCCGCTGCGCCCGAGAATCCCGTAGACCGCACCGTCGGGAATGCTCAGCGAGACCTGATCGAGTGCCGGTTGCGCGGCCGAAGGATAAGTCTTGCTCAACTGCTCGACGGCGATCATGGCTTGCCGCCCGCCACCGGAATCACCGAGCCGGCGAAGTTGTCGGTGATGTATTTGGCGACCTCGGGCGATGTCAGGTCCTTGGCCAGTTGCGCGATACGCGGGTCGTGTTCGAGCTTGGGTGTGGTCACCAGAATGTTGGCGTAGGGGTTGTGCTCGGCTTTCTCCAGACCCAAGGCATCCTTGGCCGGCACCAGGCCTGCGTCGAGCGCGTAGTTGCCGTTGATCACGGCCAGATCGACGTCGTCCAGCGAGCGCGGAATCTGCGGCGATTCGATCTCGAGAATCTTCAGTTGTTTCGGGTTTTCGGCGATGTCCTTGGGCGTCGCCTGATCGGTCGCCGGATCGTTGAAGCCGGGTTTGAGCTTGATCAGACCGTTGTCCTGCAACAGGTACAGCGCGCGGCTCAGGTTGGTGACGTTGTTGGGCACGGCGACGGTGCCTTTTACCGGCACGTCGGCGAAGCTTTTGTGCCGGTGCGAGTAGATGCCCAAGGGCTCGATATGCACCGTGGCGGCCACCGCGAGTTTTTCGCCGAGGGCCTTTTCCTGGGATTTCAGGTACGGCAGGTGCTGGAAGTAATTGGCGTCGACATCACCGTGTACCAACAGCTCATTGGAGTTCACCCCGTTGGGGATCTCGATGACTTTAAGATTTAGCTGCGGATCGATTTTCTGGATGTACGTCAGAATCTGCGCGTGGGGCACCGGATCGGCGGCGACGCGCAACGGCTCCAGCGCCTGCGCACCAAACGACGTCACCAGTGCGCCGAGCACGGCCAGGGTCAAACCTGCTTTCTTGATCATGTGCGGAGTCCTTGAGCGGTGGTTGAGTCATGCGGATTTACGAACGGGCGGTGGCGGCAGCAGTGCATCGGCGTAGAAGCGCTGCGCGACATCCGGATGCGAGCGCAAACGACCCTTGAGGTAGTTCCAGCCGACATCGCGAAACAGCGGATTGAGCGGATCACTCGCCGGCCCGCGCGCCTCGCGCAACAGTGCGGTGGGCAGCGGATACAGCGGCACCACGGCATCCAGTTGCGCGCCAAGGAAGAACGCGACAGACAGGCGTTCGCTACCCGCCGGTGGCGAAACCACGCGATGTACCGTGGCCCGCAGATAACCGTTGCTGGCCAGTTCGAGCAATTCGCCGATGTTCACCACCAGGGTGTTCTCGCGTGGCAACGCATCGATCCAGCGGCCCTCTTCGATTTCGACTTGCAGACCGGCCTGTTGGTCTTGCAGGAGGAAGCTGAGGAACCCGGAGTCCTTGTGTGCGCCGACACCTTGGTGGCTTGACTCGCTGGATTGACCGGGATAACGCATCAATTTGATGTGTTCGTTGGGTTTGTCGCCGTAGAGCTGATCAAACGCATCGGCGCGCAGCGAGAGTGCCTGAGCGAACGCTCGCAGCAGGCGCAACGACATCCGCGTCATCGCCTCTTGCCATTCCAGCAGCAAAGGTTTCAGTTCCGGCAGTGCCGCCGGCCATTGGTTGGGGCCTTGCAGCCGCGCCCAGGACGGGCTGTCCGCCGTCAATGGCAACACCTCGCGCTCGGCGCCCAGATCGAACTGTTCACGCAGATCGGGCTGGCCACGGGTGATCTCCGAGGCGGCACGGTTGTAACCGCGAAAGTGCGGTGAATTGATCATGCCGACGGCGTTTTTCTCGCTGTCGGGCAAAGCGAAAAACTGGCGGGCGTAGGCCTGTACCTGCTTGAGCAAAGCGCTGTCGATGCCATGCCCGGTCAGGTAGAAGAACCCGACGTCACGGGCGGCATCGCGCAGGTTTTCAAGAAATTCGTAGCGCTGTTGCGTCGTGCCTTCGAACAGCGACAGGTCCAGCGTCGGTAATGCGGTGATGTCGAGGGTATGCGGCATGATTCACTCCCGTGTGAATCAAACCTGAAGAACCTGTGATCGATTCAGCGTGTGCCGTCATGGCAATCGGGGGTCTATCGGTTTGATGCGTTTTGATTCGTCGTTGCGACAAAACTAAACGATCTTAAAAATACGTAGCCAATATCTTTTTCGCATTACCTTAGGCCTGATTTCCCCTCACCCCAGCCCTCTCCCGGAGGGAGAGGGAGCCGACCGAGGTGTATATCGCGATACATCGACCTGAACGACCGAGTCGATTATGGATTCGGCACAAACTGTTCAGGTCGGCGTAGCACTAAATATCGACTCGGTCAGTACCCTCCCAACCCTCTCCCGGAGGGAGCCGACCGAGTTGTTTAGCGTTATGCATCGACCTGAACGACCAGGTTGGATTCGGTACAAAACGTTCAGGTCGACGTAGCACTCAAGATCACCCCGATCAGTCCCCTCTCCCTCTGGGAGAGGGCTAGGGTGAGGGGCACTGACGACTCGGTATCAAGCGTCTTGCAGCGCACGTGGCCGTTGGCTGCGTTGTTCGGCACTGGCGTCCGGCGCCGGTTGCAGCTGGAAGTCGAACTTCAGCTCGGCATAACGCCCCGACGCTGCGTCTTCACGGAACACCACCTCCCCGACCAAGCCTTCACGGGTCGCGTAAGCGAAGTCATCCCACAGGTATTGATCACCCGAAAGATTGATCTGCGTGGTCAGATGCCGATGCCCCGGCGCGCTGATAAAGAAATGCACATGGGCCGGACGCTGGCCATGGCGGCCGAGCTGGTTCAGGCATTCCTGGGTCGGCCCTTGCGGGTCGCAGCCATAACCGGACGGCACGATGCTGCGAGCGCGGTAACGGCCTTCGGCGTCGGTAATGATGCGTCGACGCAAGTTGTACTCGGACTGGCTCGAGTCGAAAAACGAGTAAGTGCCCTTGGTGTTGGCGTGCCACAGATCAACGGTGGCACCGGCCAGCGGCAGGCCATGCAGATCGAACACCTGGCCTTCGAGGTGCATGACGGTGGCGACGCCCTCTTCGCTGCAGTCATCCATTCGGCATTCACCTTCGCACAGGGGCGCGCCGGCAACGTACAGCGGGCCTTCGATGGTGCGTGGTGTGCCGCCGGTCAAGCCGATCTGTGCATCCTTGGCGTCCTGCAACAGGTCGAGGAAGTGCTCGATGCCAAGGCCGGCGACCAGTAATCCCGCCTCCGAACGAGCGCCCAGACGATTGAGATAGTCGACCGCTTTCCAGAACTCGTCCTCGCTGATGTCGAGGTCTTCGATGATTTTCGCGCTGTCCTGCAAGATCCGCAGAACGATGGTTTTCAGCCGGGAGTTACCCTCGTCGTTGGCGAAACCGGCGGCTTCTTTGAAGAAGGCTTGCAACTCGGCGGTGTGGGTAATTTTCACGGTCATGGTGGTTACCTCATCTTGTTGTTTTGTTGGCGCAGTTCTCTTATTCAGCGCACTTCCCCTGTGGGAGCGAGCTTGCTCGCGAATGCGTTGTGTCATTCAGCATCTATGGTGACTGGCTCACCGCTTTCGCGAGCAAGCTCGCTCCCACAAGGGAAATGCGGCGAGCTCAGAATTAGCGGTCGTCGCTGTGGATCGACGACGGATGCCGGCACAGGCCGTCGACCTCGATGTCCATGTAGGGAAACAACGGCAAGCGCATCAGCGTGTCGTGCAGGGCCTCGACGCTCGGCACATCGAACACGCTGTAATTGGCGTAATGCCCAGCGATGCGCCACAGGTGTCGCCATATGCCTTCGCGTTGCAGCCGTTGGGCCAGTTCCTTCTCGTCAGCCTTGAGCCGGGTGGCCAATGACGGGTCCATGTCGACGGGCAATTTCACGATCATTTTTACGTGGAACAACATGGTGACTCTCCTGATTCAGTGGCGACGAAAACGCGCCAGACGCTCTTCGTCCAGCGTCAGACCCAGGCCTGGAGTTCGCGGGACGTGCAAGTGGAAATCGCGGTACTGCGGCGTTTCGGTGACAATGTCTTCGGTCAGCAACAACGGGCCGAACAGTTCGGTGTCCCAGGTCAGTTGCTTGAGTGTGAGGAAGGCGTGCGCCGAGGCCAGCGTGCCGATGGAGCCTTCGAGCATGGTGCCGCCGTACAGCGCGACGCCGGCGGCCTCGGCGATCTGCGCGGTTCTGAGCACGGCACGCGGACCACCGTTCTTGGCGATTTTCAGGGCGAACACACTGGCGGCGCCGTCGGCGGCGAGGCTGAAAGCATCCTCGACGCTTTCGATCGATTCGTCGGCCATGATCGGCGCCGGGCTGCGCTGATTCAGGCGAATCTGCCCGGAGCGGTTGACCCGCGAAATCGGCTGTTCAATCAGGTCGATACCGTTGTCACCGAGCACCTGACAGCCGCGAATCGCTTGGGATTCATCCCAATACTGGTTGACGTCGACCCGCACACTGGCGCGCTCGCCCAAGGCTTTTTTGATCGCCACGACATGCTTGAGATCCTGCTCCAGCGGGTTGGCGCCGATTTTCAATTTGAAGATGCGATGGCGACGTGCTTCGAGCATCTGCTCGGCTTCGGCGATGTCGCGGGCGGTGTCGCCGCTGGCCAGGGTCCAGGCCACTTCAAGGCTGTCTCGCACGCGGCCGCCAAGCAACTCGCTGACCGGCAAACCGAGGCGCTTGCCCTGGGCATCGAGCAGTGCACTTTCGATGCCGGACTTGGCGAAAGTATTGCCCTTGGCGATCTTGTCGAGCCGCTGCATCGCCGCGTTGATGTTGTTGGCCTCCATACCCACCAGCGCCGGCGCCAGATGCGCATCGATATTGGCTTTGATGCTTTCCGGGCTTTCATAACCGTAAGCGAGACCGCCGATGGTGGTGGCTTCGCCGATCCCTTCAATACCATCGCTGCAGCGCAGTCGCAGAATCACCAGCGTCTGCTTCTGCATCGTGTGCATCGCCAGTTTGTGCGGGCGAATGGTCGGCAGGTCGACGATGATCGTCGTCAGGTTTTCAATCAGAATTTGCTGCATTTCAATGTCCCTTGAAAAGTAGTCAACCGAGGTCGCCGCCACCGACCGGCAACGTCACGCCGGTGATGTACGAGGCGTCATCGGAAGCCAGAAAGAGGATCGCGCCGACCTGTTCGTCGAGGCTGCCGTAACGTTTCATCAGGCTGCTGTCGAGGGTTTGCGCGACGATCTCTTGATACCAGGCCTGCTCCTGCGCTGACGGTTCGGCGGCATTGCGCGGGATGCGCCGGGGCGGCGCTTCGGTGCCGCCCGGAGCCGTGGCGTTGACGCGAATGCCGCGCTCGGCGTTTTCGAAGGCCAGACATGCTGTGAGTGCGTTGATGCCGCCCTTGGCGGCGCCGTACGGCACCCGATTGACGCTGCGGGTGGCAATCGATGAAACGTTGACGATGGCGCCGCGCCCTTGCTTGAGCATGTACGGCAGCGCTGTGTGGCAGCACCACAGCGTCGGGAACAGCGAACGGCGCACTTCCGCTTCAATCTGTTCGACTTCGTAATGCTCGAACGGCTTGGCCCAGATCGTGCCGCCGACGTTGTTGATCAAAATGTCGAGACGGCCGAAGGTGTTGATGGCTTCAGCCATGACCCGCGCGCAATCGGTGTATTGCTCAAGGTCGGCGGTCAGCGCGAGAACGCCCTCGCCTTGCAGTTCGTGAACCAGTTCAGAGCGATCGACGGCGACGACTTGTGCGCCTTCGTTCAGCAGGCGTTCGCAGACGCGGCGGCCGATACCCTGCGCCGCGCCGGTGACCAGCGCGACCTTGTTGGAGAATCTGTTGTTCATGACAACCTCGAAAGAAGGGTTTCAGGCAGCCGCAGCAGCGAACTTTTCGTAGTAGAAGTTCGCCGGGGTGATGCCCTGCTCGCGGATGTAGTGGCTGACCGCTTCGACCATCGGCGGCGGGCCGCAGAGGTACACGTCGACATCGCCGTCATTGAGGTGGCGCGGTTCAATGTGCTGGGTGACGTAGCCCTTGAGTGGATGCGCACTCAGCGGGTTGGCCACGCAGGCGCCGAAACTGAAGTCGGGAATGCGGGCGGCGAAGGCTTCGAGACGATCGAGTTCGACCAGATCGAAATCGTTGGTCACGCCGTAGATCAAATGCACGGGATGATCGCAGCCCTGCTCGGCGATCTTTTCCAGCATCGCGGTGAACGGTGCCAGGCCGGTGCCGCCCGCCAACAACAGCAGCGGCCGCTTGATTTCGCGCAGGTAGAAACTGCCCAACGGCCCGGCCAGGTTCATGCTGTCGCCGGCCTTGGCCAACCCGGTGAGAAAGCTGCTCATCAAGCCACCAGGCACGTTACGAATCAGAAAGCTGACCTCGCCGTTTTTCTGCAATGAGCTGAAGGAATAAGCGCGGGTCTGCTCGCTGCCGGGCACTTGCAGATTGACGTACTGGCCCGGCAGAAACGCCAGTTTGCTCAGCGCCTCGCCCTTGATCGACAGCGCGATAGTGCTCTCGGACAATTGCCGGACAGTGCTGATCGATGCCTGGAAGTTCGCTTGTTCGGTCTTGCACACCTGCGAGCCGGCCGGCACTCGCACCACACAATCGCTTTCAGCGCGCATCTGGCAGGTCAGCACATAACCTTGCGCGAGTTCATCGGCGCTCAAGGCGTCTTCGATGAAATTGTCACCCATGTCGTAACGCCCTGCCTCGGCGAAACATTTGCAGGTGCCGCAGGCGCCATCGCGGCAGTCCAGCGGGATGTTGATGCCTTGGCGATACGCCGCATCGGCCACGGTTTCATGGCCGCCGGCCTCGATGAAACGGGTGACGCCGTCTTCGAAATTAAGCGCAATCTGGAAATTCATGGTGCACCTCGCCGTGTCGACTAGATGTGGTAGATGTCGATGACCTGACGGACGTAATCGTTTTTCAGCAGGACTTTCTTGGCCTTGATCAGCGGCTGTTCGCCACGCAGATCGAGGGTGTAGAAACTGCTGCCGAAGTAGCTGTCGGTGACCTGATAGCGGAAGCTCAAGGTGTGCCAGTTGAAACGCACTTGGCATTGCCCTTCGCTGTGCTCGACGATCTCGATGTTGCTCAGGTTGTGTGAGGTGCGAGTGTCGGGAATGGTCGCGCTGGAGCGCTCGGTCTTGATCCGGAAGATGCGGTCTTCGAGGCCGCCACGGTTGCCGTACCAGATCAGCGAGATTTCGCTTTGCGGGTCTTCGGTGAGGGTGTCGTTATCGTCCCAGGCCGGCATCCAGAAGGTCGCGTCGGCGGCGTACAGCTCCAGCCATTGATCCCACTGGCCGTCATCGAGATAGCGCGCTTCGCGGTAGAGAAAATCGCGCACGCTGTCGTAGAGGTTGCTCATCACACGGCCTCCACAGGGATCAGTTGTGATTCGCTGGCAGCGGCTTTGAGCATGGTTTCCTGCCAGTACTTGTGTTGCAGCACGAACAGACCTTCGTCTTCGGTGCGCATGCCGGAGAGCAGTGGTTTAAGGTCGATTTCTTCGGCTGCTGCGTCGGCGCCTTCAACCCAGTGGGTCGCGCCCCGGGACATGTCGTTCCAGCCACGCCCGGCGCCGTAACCGGTCTGGCACGAGCGGAACTCTTCCAGGTCATCCGGCGTGGCCATGCCGCTGACATTGAAGAAATCTTCGTACTGCCGAATGCGCTTGGCGCGGGCCTCGGCGCTCTCGCCTTTGGGGGCGATGCAGTAAATGGTGATTTCAGTCTTGTCGACCGAGATTGGCCGGGCGATGCGGATCTGCGAACTGAACTGATCCATCAGATACACGTTCGGGTACAGGCACAGGTTGCGCGAGTTTTCGATCATCCAGTCGGCTCGAGCCTGACCGAAATCACGGGCGAGTTCATCGCGGCGCTCGTAGGCGGGACGGTCTTCGGGGTTGGCCCAGCGGGTCCAGAGCAGCAGATGGCCGTGGTCGAAGGAGTAAAAACCGCCGCCCTTTTTTGCCCAGCTGCCGGCGCTCATGGTCTTGATCGCTTCACCCGCTTCGCGTTGCTGGCGCTGGTTCTGGGTGGCGGCGTAGTTCCAGTGCACCGAGCTGACGTGGTAACCGTCGGCGCCATTTTCAGCGGTGAGTTTCCAATTGCCTTCGTAGATGTAGGAGCTGGAACCGCGCAGTACTTCCAGGCCTTCTGGCGACTGGTCGACGATCATGTCGATGATTTTTGCCGACTCGCCCAGATGTTCGGTGAGGGATTTCACATCGGCATTCAGGCTGCCGAACAGAAAGCCGCGATAGGACTCGAAACGCGCAACTTTGGTCAGATCATGGGAGCCTTCGCAGTTGAAGCCTGCGGGATAACCGGCTTCGCTCGGGTCTTTGACCTTGAGCAGTTTGCCACTGTTGTTGAACGTCCAGCCGTGGAACGGGCAGGTGTAGCTGGAGCGGTTGCCGGACTTGTGCCGGCACAACATGGCGCCGCGATGGCTGCAGGCATTGAGGAACGCATTGAGCACACCGTCCTTGTTGCGCGCGATGAAGATCGGCTGACGCCCCATGGTCGTGGTCAGAAAATCGTTGTTGTTGGGGAGCTGGCTTTCGTGGGCGAGGTAAATCCAGTTGCCTTCGAAGATGTGCGCCATCTCCAGTTCGAACAGCCGCGGATCGGTGAACATCTCCCGCTTGCAGCGGTAGGCGCCCTTCTCCTTGTCTTCTTCAAGCATGGCATTGAGGTAGTCGATTCCCAGGGACATGGCCGGGGCCTCCATTGTTATTGTTCAGGCCAGGTCAGATTAGGGAGGCGATGCAGGAGGCAATAGCCGAATCCTGCAGATCGCTATCCGATTTGTGCAGGATGGCGCGGCAGGTGATTCGGGGAAGTTTCAGCGGGGAGTGTTAGTGGCGGCGTTTGAAGGTCTGCGACGGCAGTTCACCGAACTGCTGGCGATAGCTTTCGGAGAAACGGCCCAGGTGCAGGAAGCCGTAGTCGAGGGCCAGCTCGGTGAGGTTGCGCACCGGGCAGCTTGGATCACTGAGGCAGGCGTGGATGCGCGCAAGCTTGCGTTGGCGGATGTATTGCATCGGCGTAACGCCCAGTTGGCGTTCAAACAAGGTGTACAGCGAGCGCGGGCTCATGCTCGCCTGTGCGGCCAAATGTTCAGCCGGCAAATCCAGTTTCAGGTTGCGGTCGATGTAATCGACGATGCGTTCGAAGCTGATGTTCGGTGCACTCAGGCATTCACGACTGACGTTGGTGCTCATCAGCGAGATCAGTTTGCTGCCGATGATCTGCGCGTAATGCTCCTGCACCCGCAGCAACGGATCGCTGGCCTCGGCTTCTTGACAGATCATCGCGAGCAGGTTGGTGAAGCCTTCCAGCTCATCCAGCCGATAGTGATTGCGCAGGAAACGGATACCGCTTGCCGGACGCTGCCAGCGCTGCTCGTCACACACCGATTCAAGCACGCTGACCGGCACCTTGAGGATGAATTTCTCGCAATCATCCGAGTAAGTCAGATCGACCGGATCATCCGGGTTGATCAACAGCAACTCGCCCGGCACCAGATGCTGCTCGCGCTTGTGCCCGCGCCACAGGCAATTGCCTTGCAGCAGCACTTGCAGATGGTAAACGGTCTCCAGGGCCACGGAGGTCACGCGTACGCTGCCGCCATAGCTGATGCGGGCCAGATCGAGATCGGCGAGTTTGCGATGGTTGAGGCTGGCTTGCGGGTGGGTGGTTCTGGACAGGCCGATGAAGTGCTGGCCGACGTGCTGATTGACGTAGTCGGAGACGGCATAAGGGTCAGCGTGACGAAATACGCTGCTGCGATCGCTCAGCAGATGGCTGTCCATGGGGCGTTGCTCGTTGTTGTCGTTATTTTGGTTTCATGGGGTTTCAGGCACATCGAGCCACAGTACGCCGGAGTGTCGGAGGGGGCAATTGGACGAAGGTTTGGGTACTCGATAATCGAACACTTTTTGCGGATTACAGAGTGTTTTGAACAACGCCTACACTTGCCGAAGAAATCCCCTACACGCCAAAAAACCCGATACAGAAAAATCCTACTTATGACAGTTTTATAAAACAAAAAAAGCCCGTTTCAGTCGAAACTGAAACGGGCTTCTCCCACCTCAACGGCCGTTACTTCAGGTCGTCAAAGTGGTCTCGCAGGAACTCGTAAAAGCGAAAGGCTTTAAACAATCTCCATACAAGGCTCAGCGTACGCAGCAAAAGCTTCATACGTTTTGGCCTCCAGGGCTGGGGGCCAAACCTCCAGCAAGCTTACCGGACCATGCTTGCTTTCAGCCTGAACGTCAGTTCGACTAGTGAGGCGGCCGGTTGAAAACCCTCTGAGCCATCATCCCGGCACGGGTGCAAAACCGTGTCAAAGGGAATGAAACTGTTAAGTTTTCCAGCCAGACCTCACTACCGAACTAACATATGAGCGCCTGCATCATAACCTCAATAAAAAGATTTCATGCAGAGAGTTCTATTGCCTTTGTAAACCGTTATTTCTGCCTGTTTATTAAAATAAACAGATCTGGAAAAAAGTCGTTCAAAAAAAGCTATTACCGTTGCAAGGTGGCGCAAAGGCTCATACTATCCTCACACGTCAGTTCGGCTAGTGAAGCAACAAACCTCGGTCGCAAACCAGGGTTTACAAAAAAACCGCCCCGCAAAGGCGGTTTTTTTTCGTCTGCCTTTTCACTGCACCCGCCGACGAAAAACAGCTCACAATGCGCGCGCCCACGTCTGACTTACCAGGTCCTTGCCAAAGCTGTGAACCGCCTCCTCCTCCACCAACTCAAACCCGGCCTGCTGATAAATCTTGCGTGCGGCCGTCAGGTTGCTGGTCGTCCACAAGGTCATGTGCTTGTAGCCAATCTGCCGGGCAAAGCGCAGGCACTCCTCGACCAGACGACTGCCAATACCTAAGCCCCGCGCACTGGCGTCGACGTAGAGCATGCGCAGTTTGGCGGTCGTTTCATCCTGGCGGACGATGAACACCGAACCGATGACCTTGCCGTCCTTTTCGGCAATCCAGCAGCGCTCACAGGTGGGGTCGTAATCGCGCAGGTACTTGGCGACCACCTCGGCCACCAGCACCTCGAACTCCGAATTCCAGCCGTATTCGCGGGTATACAGTGCGGTTTGCTGTTGCATCACCGTACCCATGTCGCCGGGTTGCGGATCGCGTAATACGTAGGTTGAGTCTTTGTTGCCTTGCAGCAGTGTCTGGATCAGCGTCATGGCGCCGATCAGTTGTTTCTGCTGCGGTTCTGGCAATCGCTCGAGCATGGCGACGATCTGTTCGCGGGAGGCCTTTTCCAGCGGGACCAGAATTTCGCGCCCGAGGTCGGTGAGGTGCAATTGTGCAGCGCGGGCATCCGTAGGCGACGGCGCTTTCTGGATCAAGCCGCGCTTTTCGAAACCGCTGATGATGCGGCTCATGTAGCCGGCATCGAGGCCGAGCATCTGGCGCAGTTCAGCGCTGGTCAGGTCACCGCGCGACGCCAGTTCATACAAAATGCGCAACTCGGTCAGCGAGTAGTCGCTTTGCAGCAGATGCTCCTGCAATACACCGATCTGATGGGTGTAGAAGCGGTTGAAACCGCGCACGACGTCGGCTTGCTCGAGGAGATGGCTGCTGGACATGACAAATGCTCAATTAATTGCTTAAAGCAACTATATATTTGCCAAAAGCAACCATGTCAACAGAAAGCTATCGGCACTTGGCCAACACCACCTGACAGGTATCCGGCGTGCCCCCGGAGCGTCCGGCATAGCGAATGCAGTTGTTCATCGACTTCTGCCGGGCCATGTTCAAACTGGAACCCCAGGCCAGACCGCCCTCGCCGACCGACGGCAGGGCTTTGGCGTAGCAGGCATCGCCAACACCTGAAGGTGGATAATGTTTTCGGCTGGAGCAACCTGCGGTAAACATCAGGCTAAGGCCGATCAGGGTGAGCATGCCCCAGAGCGAGCATCGGTTGAGCATCGTATTCCACCTGTCGCCAAAGGGGTCGTGACCTGTTGAGTCTAGCCCCCTTCACCTGCACAAATCTTCTAAACCTCGATGAGCATTGCGCGGTATTTTATGGGGCCGCACCTTTCAATGGCTAACACTGGAGCTTTCGTGGATAAACGCAACTGGATCGAGCTGTCCCAGGATGCCGACACCGGGATTGAATCGATTCGTGCTCATTTTCAGGGGCATGCCTACGATCCGCACTGGCATGACAGCTTCCTCGTCGGCGTCACCGAGCAAGGTGTGCAGCAGTTCAACTGCCGCCGCGTGCGTCATCGCAGTACCCCGGGCAATGTGTTCCTGCTGGAGCCGGGGGAAATCCACGATGGCCAGGCGCCGACCGAGGAAGGTTTTACCTATTCGATGCTCTACCTCGATCCGCACTGGCTGGAGCGTGAAATGCACGCGCTGTTCGAATACGCACCGTCCGACAGCCAGCCCGGTTTTGCCGACACGCTGAGTCAGGATCCGCGTCTGGCCACAGCGATCAATCACGCTTTCCATGCCTTGCATGACGGCGATCTGCGCATCGTCCGGCAGACCGCCATCGACGGTCTGCTGAACTCGCTCACGCGTCATCTCGACTGGCGCAAGCGCCAGGTTTTCGATCCGCGCCTGCCCTTGGTGGCGCAACTGGCGCGGGATTATCTGCACGCGCACACCTATGAAGATATCGGTCTCGATGATCTCGCGCGGGTCTGCGGGGTGGACCGTTTCCGTCTCAGCCGGGCGTTCAAGTCTGCCTTCGGTCTGGCGCCGCACGCCTACCTGATCCAGTTGCGCTTGGCCAAGGCGCGGCAGTTGCTGGCGCGCGGTGAAACGCCGGCGCAAGTCGCCAGCGTGCTCGGTTTTGCCGATCAGAGCCATCTCGGTCGCTGGTTCCGGCGCGCCTATCAACTGACGCCGGCGGATTACCGCAAACGCTGCTCAAACCTTCCAGACTGACGCACGCCGTCTGGCGATCATGGAGACCTGTGTTGATTTTCAGGGAATCCCGATCATGGCGTCATTACTGCCCTTCCTGCTGTTTGCTTTCGTTGCCTCGATCACGCCGGGGCCGACCAATATTCTGGTGTTGAGCCACAGTTCGCGCCAAGGCCTGCTCGCCACGTTGCCGATCATTTTTGGCGCCTGCGCGGCGGCGGCCCTGATCGTGCTGGTGGTCGGCCTCGGTGCCGGCGAAACGTTGCTGCGCTACCCGCGTGTGCAGCAAGCCATGGCCTGGGGCGGCGTACTCTGGTTGAGCTGGCTGGCGTGGCAGATCTTTCGCAGCACGCCGCCATCACTGAACCCGGCGGATGCCCAGGAAGAAAGTTTCAGCGTGCTGGGCGCTGCCATGCTGCAACTGGTCAATCCCAAGGTATGGATGATGGCGGTGGCAGTGGTCAGCGTGTTTGTGGGCGGGGGTGACAAGCCCCTGCGGCTGCTAGTGTTGTCACTGGCGTTTTTGCTGGTGTCGCTGCCGTGTATGACGTTCTGGGCATTGCTGGGTGTGGGCAGCGCACGGTTGATGGGTTCGCCACGGGCGTTCAAACGCATGAATGCGGCACTGGCGTTGTTGCTGCTGCTCTCGGCATGGCTGACCGTCCTGGCATAACGCCCCGTCAGGAGCTGCCGAAGGCTACTTCTACGCAGGAATGGGCTGTCAGCTCAGGCCACGTTCGGTGAGGAATGCCGAGATGTAATCGATGAACGCCACCACCTTCGCCGTGGCCCGCCGATGGCTCGGGTACACCGCGAGAATATGCGGGCCAAAGGTATCCGGGTCGATGTCGTAATCAGCCATGACCCGCACCAGTCGCCCGTCGGCAATATACGGTGCGGCGCTCCACAGCGGCGTGTGCAGCAAACCGCGCCCGGCCAAAGCACTGGCCAGCAGCAAGTCGTAATTGTCGCTGCGCAACCGCGGCGCCGCCGGTTGCGCCAGACTCAAGCGCTGCCCGTCGCGCTCGGCCCACCAGAATTCGCGGCTGAGCAACGGGTGCTGATAGAGCAGCCACTCATGCTGCTCAAGGGTTTGCGGAGTCACCGGCAAATCCTTGCGCGCCAGGTACTCCGGACTGCCGCACAGGGCCAGTCGATTGCTACCCACCACCCGCGCGATCAGCCCCGGCAAGTCATCGTGGCCTTCACGCAGCGCCAGGTCGTAACCACTTTCCAGCAGGTTGACGAAGGCATCGCACAGGTCCACTTGCAGACTGATCTGCGGGTATTGCTGCAGAAAGCCGTCACACACCTGATCGAGAAACGCCCGCCCATACGCCAGCGGCGCGGTGATTTTCAGGTTGCCGCGCAAGCCGTGCTGCAACTGCTCGATTTCCTCGTTGGCCTCGTCCAGCCGCTGCAACACCAGCCGTGCGGTTTCCAGGTACACCCGACCGATTTCGGTAAGCAGGATCCGCCGTGTGCTGCGCTCAAACAGGCGCGCACCCAACTCCGATTCCAGGTGATTGACCGCTTTGGTCAGCGCCGACGGGGTCTTGCCCAACTGCTCGGCGGCGCGGCTGAAACTGCCGAGCTGCGCGGTGACCACGAACATTTTCAATGCACCCAGCTTATCCATACTTTTTCCATTCAGGCAAAAACGTTTTTCGTGAGGGAGGCGTTCTGTCGGCCGCTGTCAGCCACTAATCTCGCCATCAGACGCAATAACAAGGAAATCTTCAATGAAAAGATTCATCCCGAGTCTGTTGGTAGTCGCTGTAAGTTTTGCCTCGATGGAAGCCATGGCCGCTGCTGATCTGATCCTGCTCAACGGCAAGATTTTCACTGCCGACCGCGCACAACCCAAGGCGCAAGCCCTCGCCGTAGAGAACGGCAAAGTGCTGAAGGTCGGCACCGACGCGCAGATCAAAGCCCTGATCGAATCCGGCACCCAAGTCATCGATCTCAAAGGCAAAGCGCTGATGCCCGGCCTGATCGACAGCCATTCCCACGCGATTTTCGGCGGACTGGAAATGGTCTCGGCGAACATGGAAGACGAAGTCGTCAGCCTCGACGAACTGCAAAAACGCCTGCGTGGCTGGCGTGCAGACGGCAAGGCCAGGCACGGCGATGTGCTGAGCATTGCCGGCATGAGTTCGGTTTACTGGGCGCAGGCCGAAGCCTTGGGCAACACCTTCAACAACGGCGAATGGGCCAATGTGCCAGTGGTGTTTATCGGCAGCGACCACCACACGGCGTGGGCCAACAACGTCATGCTCAAGCGCGCCGGGATTGATGCGGCTCTGCTGAAAACCCTGCCCGACGCAGAAAAAGACACCATCGGCAAACTGGCCAACGGTGAGCCGAACGGCTTTGTGGTCGACGCCGGTTGGGACCGGGTCGCCTCGAAAATGCCAGTGCCAAGCCCTGCCGACATGTTGAACGCCGCCAAATCAGCGGTGCGCTACAACAACAGCCTGGGCATCACCGCGTGGATGGATCCAGCCGCCAACGCCGCACCGGGTGAAGCGGTGTTCGCCCTCAAACCGACCGAGAAAACCGTCGGCGTGCTGCCGGCCTATAAAGCCCTGTCGGAAAGCGGCGACATGAGCGTGCACGTCGCGGCGCTGTTGGTGGCCAACCCGAAAAGCCTACCCGCCGACCTCGATACGCTGGACAAGGTGCGCCAGCAATTCCAGGGCATTCCCAACCTGACCCTGCCCGGGATCAAGATCTTCGCCGACGGCGTGATTGAATTCCCGGCGCAGAGCGCGGCGATGATCGACCCGTACAGCAACTCGCACAAACAGGGCGAACTGCTGATCGATCCGCAGCATTTCGGCGAACTGGTCAGCGCCATCGACCAGCGCGGCTGGCTGGTGCACATCCACGCGATCGGCGACCGTGCGGTGCGGGAATCGCTGAACGGCATTGCTCAGGCGCGCAAGGATCGTCAGAGCGGCGTGACCCACTCGATCACTCACCTGCAAATGGTCAACCCGCAAGAGTTCGCCCGCTTCAAACCGCTCAATGTCATTGCCTCAATGCAACTGCTGTGGGCCAGCGCCGACGACTACACCACCGAGATGATCAAGCCCTACGTCAGCGCCCTCGCCTTCCGCTACCAGTACCCGGCGCATTCGCTGCTGAAACAGGGCGCGACGATCGCCGGCGCGAGTGACTGGCCGGTGTCGACACCGAATCCGTTCAACGCCATGGCCCAGGCGATTACCCGTGTCGGACCGTTGGGTGTACTCAATGCCGATGAGCGTCTGGACCGTGAAACCATGTTCTACGCCTACACCGTCAACGCCGCGCGGACCATTGGCCTGGAAAAGCAGATCGGCTCGCTGACGCCGGGCAAGCAGGCTGACTTTATCGTGCTCGACCGCGATGTGTTCAGCGTCGACAACAAAGCCCTGCATGACACCCAGGTTTTGCAGACCTGGTTCGGCGGCCGTCAGGTCTATACCGCCACCCAATAACAACAACCATCCCACCCTGTGGGAGCGAGCTTGCTCGCGAAGAGGCCAGTCCATTCAACATCTTCACTGACTGACCCACCGCCTTCGCGAGCAAGCTCGCTCCCACATGTTTTGTGAGAGTGGCCGATATGGCATTCCCACACACAGTTTTCGTACTGCCCAAAAACAATCACAACATCGGGACCTCACATGAAAGCCTTGCCCCTGTTCGCCCTGAGTTTCTTGAGCGTGCTGCCCTTGAGCAGTTTTGCGATCCCCTTGAACGATGACTTTGCGCTGGAGGTAGACCTGGCCCTCGCCAGCGACTACCGCACGCGGGGCATCTCGCAAACGCAAAACGACCCTGCCGTGCAAGCCGGTCTCACCCTCGCGCACAGCAGCGGTCTGTACCTCGGCGCGTGGAGTTCCAACGTCGATTTCGGTGGTGGTCTGAAAACCCGTCAGGAAGTCGATTACTACGGCGGCTGGCTGTGGCAGGCGACCGAGGAAGTCAGCCTCGATCTGGGCTACATCAAGTACGCCTACCCCAAGGAAAGCCAGTTCAACCAGAGCGAGGTCTACGGGATTCTCGGGGTTTACGGGGTGAAGCTGGCGGCGTATTACTCCAGTGATGCGCCGGGGATCGATAGCAAGCAGAGTTCGCTGTACAGCTACATTGGTTATGAAACCGAGTTGCCGTTCGACTCGGGACTGAAGCTGCGTTACGGCAATATGGACTTCAAGGATCCGCATCTGTACTCGGCGTCCGGGCAGGCCGAGGACAGTTATCGCGAGTGGGAAGTCAAACTCACCCATAACCTCGCCGGCGTGGTACTGGGCCTGAGCTACATCGACACCGATCTCTCACAAACCCAATGCCTGAGCAATTGGGGCTTCAAAGATGTCTGCACGGCAACCGTCGTCGCCAGCGTCAGCAAATCTTTCTGACCCCACCGAGATCCATTGTAGGAGTGAGCCTGCTCGCGATAGCGGTGTGTCAGACAACACATCGACACCTGACACACCGCTATCGCGAGCAGGCTCACTCCTACAAGGATTTGCTTCGAATTCGTTAGTTGTTACAGGATGTTTACGAATTTTTTACTAATGTTCTTCTACAGTTACACGCGCAACCGCGTGGTTTTCTATTCAAGTAGAGGAATGTTTGACATGGCTTTGGGCAACGGACTGCGTTTACCGTCCATCACTCCTACCCGACTGGTGCTGCTGTTTTCTCTGGCGCTGGTGGCGTTGTACAACCTGGCGACCTGGAAGGCGCTGGGCACCCTGATCACTTTGCAAGGTGCGCACAAACTGGCGTTTTTCGCCTCGTTCGCGCTGTTTTTGTGGGCCGCGATCACCCTGCTGCTGACCCTGGTGTCGTTTCGCTGGACACTGAAACCGGCGCTCACCCTGGTCGCTCTGCTCTCGGCCTGCGCCGCGTATTTCATGAACGAATATGGCATCACCATCGACACGGTGATGATTCAGAACGTCTTCGAAACCAACCCCGCCGAAGCCACCGCGCTGTTCAGCGGCAAGCTGTTAGCTTACCTGCTGCTGCTCGGGGTGTTGCCGGCGGCGCTGATCTGGCGCTGGCCGGTGAGTTATCGACCGTTCTTTCGCGGCCTGCTCAACAAGGTGCTGGTGATCATCGCCTGTGTGCTGGTGATCGCCGCGTCGGTGGGCGCGTTCTATTCGACCTACGCGCCAATCTTCCGCGAAGAAGACAAGCTCACCCACTTCATCAACCCGACCAACTACATCTACGCGATCAGCAAGTACACCAAGCAACGCCTGGGCATCAAAAAACATTTCGTGGTGCAGGCCATCGGCGAAGACGCGGTGATGAGCGCCAACGCGGCCAGCCGCGAGAGGAAATCGCTGATGGTCTTCGTGGTCGGTGAAACCGCCCGCGCCGATCATTTCTCGCTAAATGGCTACGAGCGCGAGACCAATCCCGAACTGAGCAAACTCGACATCCTCAACTTCACTCAGGTGCATTCCTGCGGCACGTCGACGGCCGTCTCGGTGCCGTGCATGTTCTCGATGTTCCCGCGTGAGGATTACAGCGACAAGAAAGGCAAAACCTACGAAGGCCTGCTCGACATTCTCCAGCGTGCCGGCGTGCAAGTGCTCTGGCTGGACAACAACAGCGACTGCAAAGGCACCTGCCTGCGCGTACCGCATCGCGACATTTCGAAGAATCAGCCGGGGCCATTCTGCGATGGCAACAACTGCCTCGACGAGGCGCTGTTGCAAGACCTGCAAAGCTACATCGACAGCCTCAAGGGCCACGCGATCATTGTCCTGCACGCCGATGGCAGTCACGGCCCGGAATACTACGAGCGTTACCCGAAAGAGATGGAGCGCTTCAAACCGATCTGCCACACCAACCAGTTGGGCAGTTGCAGCCGCGATGAACTGGTCAACGTGTACGACAACACGATTCTGTACACCGACCATTTCCTTGCCAAGGTCATCGAACTGCTCAAACACAATCAGGATTCGCTGGACACCTCGATGGTGTATGTCTCCGATCACGGAGAATCGCTGGGCGAAAACGGTTTGTATCTGCACGCGGCGCCGTATGCGCTGGCACCTGAAGCGCAGACGCACGTGCCGATGGTGATGTGGTTCGGCAATGGCACGCTCGCCAGTGAAGGGATCGATCGCGGTTGTTTGCAAGGTAAGACCGGGCAGGCCGATCTGAGCCACGACAACCTGTTCCACTCGGTGCTGGGGCTGTTTGATGTGAGGACGTCGGTGTATCAGCCGGGGCTGGATATTTTTCATGGCTGCCGGCCTTCGATGACGGCTGCCCAGTAACTCGCAGACACTGCAAAACCCTGTGGGAGCGAGCTTGCTCGCGAATACGGTAGATCAGTCTAAACAGATGTCGACTGACCCGCCGCCTTCGCGAGCAAGCTCGCTCCCACAGTTGATTTTGGTGGACCTAGGGGATGAGGTTTGCCAAATAGGCCCACGGGTAGATGCCGCGTTGATGGCCGTCGCTGAAGATCAGTTGCACGCCGTAGCCCTGCGGGTTGAGTTCGATCAGGCGCACGCGATCATCCACCCGTGGTGTCATGCCTTGGAGGCGAAACGCGCGGCATTGCGAGCATGGGCACTGACGGCGCAGTTCGGCGTGATTGAGCTGTTGTTCGCGGCCATCCGGCCAGCTCAAGCGCAAGGCGCCTTCGCTTTGCGAATTAGCCATCGACAGCGGGTTCATTGCAACTGACTCAAGGCGATGCGCACGGCTTTGCGCACCTCCGGGTCGCCGTCGTCCTGCGCGGCCTGCAACGCGGCCACGGCGCCGCGATCATGCAGTTCGCCCAAGGCCAGCGCGGCCTCTTTTCGCAGGTTACTGATGCGATGGCCGAGGGTGTCGATCAGGGCGTCCAGCGCCGGGGCGAAACGCAAACGGCCGAGGCTGCGAGTGGCGCGCAGGCGCACTTGCCAATAATCATCGCTCAAGGCTTCGACGAGCGCGGAACCAGCGTCAATGTGGCCGACCTTGCCCAAGGTCGTCGCGGCTTCTTCGCGTACTTGCCAGGCGTCATCCCGCAAGGCCTGGCGCAGGGCTGGCAACACTTCGGCGCTGGAGGCCAAGCCCAAAGCGCCAGTCGCAGCACGGCGTACTTCGGTGTCGGGGTCAGCGCTGGCCAATCGTGCCAGGGCGGGCAAAGCGTCGAACTGCTTGAGCCAGCCGAGCACGCCCACGGCTTCACGACGAACGCTGGCGTCGGCATCGTTCAGCGCCGAAACCGCTGCCGGCGCGGCGGCGGCGAAACGCAACTCACGCAAGGCACGGAATGCGGCGATACGCACGCTGACGTCGGCATGATCGGTCCACGGCAAAATCACCTGCCCCGCCGCTTCCGTTTTGAGCAAGCTCAGGCTCTGCGCGGCGGCCGATTGCACGGCGAGCGACGGGTCGGTCAAGGCTTCACACAAGGCCTGCACGACGTCCTCATCCTCCCAGGCCTCCAGCAAACGTGCGGCTTCAGCGCGAACGTCTTCGGCGGGATCTTGCCTCAGGCGATCAACCAGCCAGAGCAAGCCATCCGGTTCTTCCAGATCCGCCAGATCAATCAGCGCAATGCGCCGCACACCGGCGTCTTCAGCGGCGAGGCGCGGTTGCAGATCGAGAATGTCCTGGTTATCGGTCACAGCAAAAATAGAGGTCATAGGGCAAATCGCGGCAAAGGGTTTTCAGGAGGCAGACCGAGCGGGTTGAGGCGCGGCAGCGGTCGGTCGTTGTCGTGGCGCAGCAGATCGAGGCAGTGGCGTTTGAGTCGGGAGAATTCAGGGCTGGTGACCAGTTCGCTGGTGCGTGGCCGGGCGAAATCCAGACGCAAGTCTTCGATGATTCGCCCCGGCCGCGCGCTCATCACCAGCAAGCGGTCAGCGAGAAACAGCGCCTCGTCGATGTCATGGGTGACGAACACCACCGTGGTGCGGATCCGCGTCCAGATGTCCAGCAGCAGTTCCTGCATGTTCAGCCGGGTCAGCGCATCCAGCGCGCCGAACGGTTCGTCCATCAACAGCAGACGCGGGCGGTTGACCAGCACGCGGGCGATCTCCACCCGTTGCTGCATGCCGCCGGAGAGTTGATCGGGCCAGCGTTCGGCAAAGCCGTCGAGGCCGACCAGCTTAAGGATGTCATCGGCGGCGCGATGGCGCTCAGCCTTGCCGATGCCACGCATTTTCAGGCCGAAAGCCACGTTGTCACGCACCGTGCGCCACGGAAACAACGTGTGGTGCTGGAACACCATGCCGCGCTGTGGAGATGGCCCGGACACCGCCGCGCCATCGACTTTCAGACTGCCGGCATGCGCACTCAGATGCCCGGCCAAGGCGCCGAGCAAGGTCGATTTGCCGCAACCAGACGGACCAAGAATGCACACGAACTGGCCCGGTTCAATCTGGCAATCAAGTTCGCGCACGGCTTCGAACGCTTCACGCCCTGCGCCGAGGACAATGGACAACTGGCGAATGTCGATCCGCCCTTCCGGGGTTTGCATCACGCTCATCAGGCTTTTCCTCGCGGTCGATGCCAGGGCGTGAACAGCCCGCCGAGGCGTTTGATCAGCAGGCTGCTGCCCATGCCCAACACGCCGATCAGCAGCATGCCGACGACGATGTCGGCGTAGTTCTGAATCGTGTAGGACTCCCAGGTGTAATAACCGATGCCGAACTGACCGGAGATCATTTCCGCGGTGACCAGACAGAACCATGAGGTACCCATGCCGATCGCCAGGCCCGTGATGATGCTGGGTGCGGCGCCGGGCAGGATCACTTCCAGCAGGATCGCCCGGCGCCCTGCCCCGAGGCTTTTCGCCGAGGCGATCAGGCGTGGGTCGACGCCTTCGACGCCGTGTACGGTGTTGAGCAGGATCGGGAACAGCGCGCCGGTGAAGGTGATGAAGACCATCGACAGTTCGGAGGATGGGAACATCAGGATCGCCAATGGAATCCACGCAACGGCGGGGATTGGGCGCAGGACTTCCAGCGGTGGCAGCAGCAGGTCTTCGGCCCACTTCGAACGGCCGATGGCCAGACCGAGGGCGATGCCGATGACTAGCGCCGCGAGATAGCCGGCGAAGACGCGGCTGAGGCTGGCGGTCAGGTGCTGGAGCAACTTGCCAGAATCGCCCAAACCGAGCGCCGCTTCGATCACCGCGATGGGTGTTGGCACGTTAGCGAAGGTGACCAGGCCGAGGTTCCAGTGGTGGCTGGCGGCGAGTTGCCAGAACAGCAGGCAGAGCAGCAAGGAGGCGGCTCTTGATGTCCAGCGGATGGGTGTTTTCATCGAGCGGGTTTCCGGTTCTGGATCTGTGTGATGGCTGATATTTACCCCCCTCACCCCAGCCCTCTCCCCCCAAGGGGGGCGAGGGGGAAAGGGAGCCGATCTTCGTGCTTTCCAAAACCCGCGTTCGACTCGAAAGGGAGCCGACCTGCGTGCTTTCCAAAACCCGCGTTCGACTCGGTATTTCAAGTCGGCGTAGCGAGTCCAAACACCACGGTCAGTCCCCTCTCCCTCTGGGAGAGGGCTAGGGTGAGGGGCTCTTGATCTTCAACTAGCGGGCGACGACCGCCTGGGTCGTGGCATCCGTAAAATCGAAAACCTTGCCACCCTGCGCCGACGCATATTGCTGAGCCTGCCCCTTAAGCAAAAACGCACTCAACCGGCCCTTCGCATCACTGGCAAACCACGCCTGCTCAGCCAACAACTTGATCCCGCTGTCACTGGCCTGTGCATACACGGCACGGATGTTTTTGCCTTCCTGCTTCAACGCCGCCAACGCAGTGAAAGCGGCCTCGGCGGAGGCATAGCGGCGCACTTTGTCCTCACCGCGCACCCAGATTTCCGCGACATGACTGAAGTCAGTAATCGCTTTCCCCGTCGTCGCATCCGTAGCCTTCAGTGGCGTCTGTGCGTAGTTGGCCAGTTGCGCCGTGTAGTCCAGACCCGACGCCTTGAACGCGGCGCGGATGTATTGATCGTCGATGAACGTATTCAGATCGAGGCCACGATCAGCCTTCTTCAACAGCTTCAACGTATCGATGGCCGTACCAACCGCCTGACGATATTCCGGCTTCCAGCTCAGGTCGCGGGTCTGCACGCCGAGCGGGCCGTGGAACAGGTAATTCACTTCGGCATCGACACCGGTGACTTTGGCGATCAGTTCGCTGTACTTCTCAGGCTCGGCGGCGAGCAGTTGATTGGCCTCGATGCTCGCCCGCAAATAGGCGACGACGACTTCCGGGTACTTCTTCGCGTACGCCTGATCCACCAGCGCACCATGGAACGTCGGCGCGTTGGCCTGAGCGCCGTCGTAGATCTTGCGGGCGAAGCCCCGGCTCGGAAACAGCTCGGCGAACGGCACGAAATCAGCGTGGGCGTCGATCTTGCCGGCCTGCAACGCCGAGCCGGCGACTTCTGGTGGCTGGGCAATGATGTTGACGTCCTTGAGCGGATCCCAGCCCTGCTCCGCCACCGCGCGCAACAACATACTGTGGGCGGTGGAGGCGAACGGCACGGAAATGGTCTTGCCCTTGAGCTCGCTCAGCGATTGCACGCCAGACGCACTCGGCACGACGATGCCGTTGCCGCTGCCCTTGATGCTCCCCGACAATACGCTGATGAACAGGCTGTGCTTGCCGGCAGTCTCGAACGCAACACCGTTGAACGCACCTGGGAAATCGGCCATGGCGCCGAAGTCTAGTTTGCCGGCGACCATCTCGTTGGTCAGTGGCGCGCCGCTGGTGAAGTTTTTCCACTGCACGTCGTACTTGGCGTCTTTGTAAGTGCCGTCGTGGGGCAGGTATTTGTCGAGCAGACCGAGTTCACGAATCAACAGACCGCCAGCGGCGCAATTGATGGTGGTGTCCTGGGTGCCGATGGCGATGCGGATGGTTTCGGCTGAGGCCGACAAAGTGAACGAAGCCAGTACCAGACCGGCGATTGCTGCACGCAACATGAGTGTTTCCCCTCGAATCATTTATTTGAGTTCGTCTCCGCCGCGATCAGGGCGCGGTGGGAAACGAGGGGTTTTCGGTGAATCCAGCGTCCGGGGTTTCCGGATGGCTTTGGGTTGTCTGGCGTGGCCTCTTCGCGAGCAAGCTCGCTCCCACAGGATTTCTGGCGTATTCAATTTGTGCAGTAACTCGATCCACTGTGGGAGCGAGCTTGCTCGCGAAAGCGGAGTATCAGTCGACATCATTGCGCAATGACCCACCGCATTCGCGAGCAGGCTCACTCCTACAGGGGAAGCCTTTCAACGCAGGAGATAGGGGATGTCGACCTTGACGGCGCCGGTCGGGCAATCCTTCTCGCACGGCATGCAGTACCAGCACTCGTCGAACGCCATATAGGCCTTCTGCGTCGCCGGGTTAATCGCCAGCAAGTCCATCGGGCAGACGTCGACACACACGGTGCAGCCCTTTTCGGCGATGCATTTGTCCTCGTCCACGGTGACGGGGGCGTTGGAGCGGAAGAAGATTTCCTGAGCTTGATAGGCCATGGTCCGGATTCTCTTTTAGGGGTGCATCAAGCGGCGAAAGCGCCAACCCGCAAGCGGTCGTACGCCTGCATTTCTTCGGCATCGAGCGGCATGATGTAAGGCTCGACGGCTTTCTTGAAACTGATCATCCGGCCGTCCTCGCCCTTCTTCAGATGGCAGTGGCAGAACCACTCGCTGTCGTTGCGCTGCGGGTGATCGACGCGATAGTGGTACAGGCCCCAGCGACTTTCGGCGCGAAACAGCGAGGCGCGTGCAGCCATTTCGGCGCAGTCGCGAATCACGCTGGTTTCCATCGCGCGCATCAGTTCATGGGCGTTGTTGGCCTTCATCTGCTCGAGATCGCGCTCGATGTCGCTGAAGCGTTGCAGGCCGATCTGCATTTTCCTGGTGACTTTCGGCGGTTGCAGGTAATCGTTGACGAAGCGCCGCAGCTTGTACTCGACCTGCGCCGGCGGCAGACCGTGTTCGCGATCCAGCGGGGCGTAGACCCGGGCCTTTTCCTTTTCGATCTGCGCGGCATCCAGCGCAGAAAACTCGCGCTCGGCGACAAAATCCGCCGCGTTGTGTCCGGCAAACCAGCCGTAGGTGAAGGCGCCGAGCATGTAATTGTGCGGCACAGCGGCCATGTCACCGGCCGAATACAAGCCTTTCACCGAGGTCTCGGCGCGTTCGTTGACCCACACCCCGGAGGCCGAGTGACCGCTGCAAAAACCGATTTCGGAGATGTGCATTTCGACCATTTGCGTGCGGTAATCAGTGCCGCGATTGGCGTGGAACTGGCCGCGACTCGGGCGCTCGTTGCTGTGCAGAATCTCTTCGATGTTCTGGATGGTTTCCTCGGCCAGGTGATCGAGTTTGAGGAACACCGGGCCGTTGCCGCTTTCCAGTTCCTGGTGGAATTCCCACATCATCTGCCCGCTCCAGTAGTCGCACTCGATGAAGCGTTCACCCTTGTTGTTGGCGGTGTAGCCACCCAGCGGACCGGTCACGTAGGCGCAGGCCGGGCCGTTGTAATCCTTGATCAGCGGGTTGATCTGAAAGCACTCGAGGTTGGCCAGTTCGGCACCCGCGTGATAGGCCATCGCGTAACCGTCGCCAGCGTTGGTCGGGTTCTCGTAGGTGCCCATCAGGTAGCCCGACGAAGGCAGACCGAGTCGCCCGGCAGCGCCACAAGCGAGAACTACAGCCTTGGCCTTGATCACATGGAAATCGGCCGTGCGACAATCGAAGCCCATCACACCGTTGACGGTGCCCTCCTCGTCAGTCAGCAACCGCGTGCAGACGAGACGATTGGTGATGCTCACCCGCGCACGTTTCAACTGCCGATAGAGGACTTTTTTGATGTCGTGCCCCTCCGGCATCGGCAGCACGTAAGCACCCATGTGGTGGACTTTTTTCACCGCGTAATCGCCGGTCTCGTCCTTCTCGAACTTCACGCCCCAGCGATCAAGCTGTTCGATGGTTTCGAAGCTGTGGGTGGCGTAGGCGTAAACGGCGGCCTGATTGACGATGCCGTCGTTGGCGATGGTGATTTCCTTGGTGTACTGCTCGGGCGTCGAGTGGCCGGGAATGATCGCGTTGTTCAGGCCGTCCATGCCCATGCTGATCGCGCCGCTGCGTTTGACGTTGGCCTTGTCGACCAGCAGCACGCGCAAGTCGCGGTTCTTTTCCTTGGCCTTGATCGCGGCCATCGGGCCTGCGGTGCCACCGCCAATGACGACGATGTCGTATTCCTGTTCGAGCACGTTGCGGGTCATGCCTGCTCCCCTTTTTGCCGGTCGATCCGCAGGCGGTACTGGAACGCATCGCCACGGTAGTAAAGGTGTTCGAAGTCCAGCGGCTGGCCTTGCGCGTCGTGGGTCAGACGCTCGATGCGCATGATCGGCGAGCCGGCCTCGACGTTCAGCGCCTGGGTCAGATCGCTGTCAGCCAGCATTGCGTCGATGGCCAGATCGGCGTGACCGAGGGCGATGCCGCAGTCGTTTTCGAGGATCAGAAAGATGTCGCGGGTGACCAGATCGGCCTTCTCCAGCCGCTCGCCGACGGCTTTGGGCAGGTAGGTGATTTCCAGCGAGATCGGTTCACGATTGATCAGGCGCACGCGTTTGATCTGCGTAACGATCTCGCCCTCGGCGACTTGCAAACGCTCGGCGACGCGCTTGTCGGCCGGGATGAATTTGAAGCTGCGCAGGCGGTTGATCACCTCGTAGCCACGGCCGGTCATCGACTCGGCGAGGCCTTGCAGGCTGCTGACGTTCTGAAAGGTTTTCGGTTTGGCGACGAAGGTGCCTTTGCCGTGGATCTTGAAGATCAGCCCTTCTTTTTGCAGATCGCCCAGCGCCTGGCGCACGGTGATACGGCTGACTTTGAACAGCGCACCGAGTTCGCTTTCGGAGGGCATCTGGCTGTCTTGCGGGTATTCACCGTCGAGGATCCGCGCACGGAGGACGTCGCGCAGTTGGGTGTGCAGCGGGACACTGCTTAGGGAGAGAACGTTATCGGTCATCACGGGATCACTTGTTATAACGAGTTATGACGTGATCTTAGAGATGTTATGACGAGGTTGAGAAATATTGTTTGGGCATAACCTTAGATGCAGGACACACGCGATTCCCTGTGGGAGCGAGCTTGCTCGCGAAGGCGGTGTAACAGTCACCAGATTATTGACTGACAGGACGCTTTCGCGAGCAAGCTCGCTCCCACAGGGGACGGTGTACACATGGAGGATCAGTGGCGTTTGAGGATCTGGTCCATGACCCAGTCGGTTTTGAGGGCTTGTTCGGCGACGGCGGGATGTTTGGAATCTCCACGAATATGCGCATTCATTCCGAGCACGTGATGCCACTGGATGTGCTCGTGATGGGGGATTTCCAGGCTGAGGTGTTCATCGGCATGCAACTGCACGGGATGCTCATCAAACACCGAAAAACTGATCCGCCCGAGGCTGCCGATGATCTCGACGCGATCCTCACGCCGATCCGCGACAAAGCTCCAGCAGCCCATGCCCAGCGCCCCGGAGGCGAACCGCCAACTGGCGCTGACGGCATCTTCCGCTGCATACAAACCGGCCTGACGCGCGGTGAATCCAGCGACTTCAACGATGTCACCGAGCAGATACTGAAACAGGTCAAAGCCGTGGCTGGCCAGATCGGCAAAGTAACCGCCACCGGCCACTGCCGGATCGGTGCGCCAGTTGTCGCGACCGTCCAGATCCGCCGGCGAAGGCGCCTTGGTCAGCGTCCAGCTCAAGTGCCGCACGTCACCGATGCGCCCCTCCTCCAACCATTGCCGCACCTGTGCAAAGCGCGGCAACGAACGGCGGTAGTAGGACACGAACAAGTGCAAACCGGCGTCGGCAAACGCTTTTTGCATCTCGCGACTTTGCCCGGCATTCAGCGCCATGGGCTTTTCCACGCAGCAATGTTTGCCGGCCGCAGCGACTTTCAGGCTGTAGGCGTGGTGGCTGTCGGGCGGCGTGGCGATGTACACCGCGTCCACCTCGGGATCGTTGATCAGTGCATCGACGTCGGTGTAGACCCGCTCGATACCGTGGCGCGCGGCGTAGTCAGTCACGGCCTCAAGGCGTCGGCCCATCACCGCCACCAGCGCCGAACCGGGCGCCTTGTAGAAGGCCGGCCCGCTCTTGCGCTCGGCGACGCTGCCGCAACCGATCATGCCCCAGCGCACCACGTCCATGTCTCTTCCTTTAGCCGATGCGCAAGGCGCGCAGATCGAGGTGACCGTCCTTGAGCGGCGGGCACCAGTAGTAGCCGCCAGTGATTGGGCGGCTGATGCGATAGAGGCCATCGGTGATGCCGTCTTCCAGGCCGCTCATACGGCGCAGTTGCGCTTCGAAGGCATCCAGCGAGAAACCGAAGGCGAGGAACATCAGACCGGCACGATCACCTTCAATCCACGGCATTGAGCGGCGCACGACGAACGCTTCCGGGGCAAAGCTTTCCTGTGCGGTGCGTTTGACGTGGGCGGAGACCGGGGCGTCGTCGATCTCTTCGTTGTCGCTGAGGCGACGGCCCATGATGTTGTCTTTGTCCTCGGCGGACAGTTTGTGGAAACCCTTGAGGTCGTGCTGCCATTGCTGGATCGCGGCGAAACTGCCACCGACCATGCCGTCAGTGCCGGCACTTTGCAGGGCGGCAGCGATGGCGGCTTCGTCGTGGGGGTTTTCGGTGCCGTCTTCATAGCCGGTCAGGTCGTGGCCGTCCTTGTGGCGGAAGGCTTCCTGCATCTCGACCAGACGCAGGGCTGGTGCGAGTGCGGCTTCGAGAGCGTTGCAGCGATTGAGCAGTTCACCACGGTCGACGCCGTGCAGCCACACCCACAGTGCGTGCTGGGTCGACGGGTTCTCGACGCCAACACCGGTCAGCGCCGGGAAGCTGCGCAGGCCGCCGATCTGCACGTTGAGCGCCTTGACCAGGGATTCACCAAAACCGACCACCGCCGACTTGCCGTCCACCTGATTGAGCAGGCTGTCGAGCGCCTGCGGCAGGGCTTCAACCGACTCAAGGGCGAAAAACAGGTGACGCGCTTGCGCAGGAACAGGGGTGGCGAGAATGCCCGGCTGGTAGTAACTCATGTGAACTCCTTGGGAAAGTGCGCGGGAGTTTACCTGTGGCCGGAGGGTTTGTGTGGGTTTGGATGGAAGTCAAAAGCACCCTCACCCTAGCCCTCTCCCGGGGGGAGAGGGAACTGATTCGGGGATATTAGAGATCTACACCGACTTGAACGTGCATCGGTGAATCCATAATCGACCAAGATCTTTCAGGTCGATGCAACTCGCAAGACACCTCGGTCGGCCCCCTCTCCCTCCGGGAGAGGGCTGGGGTGAGGGGATGATCGAGGTAAGACACTGAATTGAGCGTGCATCGGTGAATCCATAATCGACAAAGATCTTTCAGGTCGATGTATGACGCAAGACACCCCGGTCGGCTCCCTCTCCCTCCGGGAGAGGGCTGGGGTGAGGGGATGATCGAGGTAAGACACTGAATTGAGCGTGCATCGGTGAATCCATAATCGACAAAGACCTTTCAGGTCGATGTATGACGCAAGACACTGCGGTCGGCCCCCTCTCCCTCTGGGAGAGGGCTGGGGTGAGGGTTAGCGTCATTACGCCAAGCGCTAGGGCTCAGCCCCGTCCAGCGCTTGAACGCCCGGCGAAAACTGCGCACATCGCTGTAGCCCACCTCTTCGGTAATCCGTTCAATCGGCATATCCGGATTGGCCAGCAGACTCAAGGTCCGCGCCTGCCGCACCTGCTCCAGCAACGCCTCAAACGTCAACGCATGCTCAGTCAACCGCCGGCGCAACGTGCGACTGCTCATGTTCAAATCACCGGCAATCTTTTCAATGTGACTGCCGCTGCTCAGGTCCCGGGCAATCGCCCGCTCCACCGCTTGAATCAGATCGAGCTTCTGATGCACCTGCGCTGCTTCCAGCTCCAGCAATGCAACGGCCTGACGCAACGCCAGCGAATGATGATTAGGCAGGTGCACGTCCAGCCATTGCGCGTCGATCAACATGCGATTGTGCAGACAGCCGAAGCGCACCTGCGGCCCGAGCAGGCGGTGGTATTCACTGAGGTAATCCGGCGCGGCATGCACAAATTCCACGGCAATCGCCTTGAACTCAGCCCCCACCAGTGCGCGGCCATACACCAGCAAACTGGCGAAGAACTCCTCGACCGCAAACACCTGCACGTCGGCAAATGGCAGGCGGCATTCAGCATCGAGATGCACCTGCCCACCGACCACATCGACGCTGGACACGACGATGCCGCCCGACGTGTGCTGGTGACGAATGCCGAGGGCAAAGGCATCGCGCAAGGTCTTGCACAGTGACAACACGTGCCCGAGCAGGCCCAGTGTGCCGAGTACGTTCTGCGCCCCGACCCACAGCCCCAAACCCTGATTGGGCAGCACTTTGAGTGCGCGCTGAATCATCGCTACGGCCTGGCGATAGGAAATCCGCTGCGCCGGATCCTGCAGATCCTCAAGGGTGAAACCCAGACCACGGCACAGGCTCTGGGAATCGACTCCTCTGTTCTGCACGACTTCGGCGAGGGTTTGCAGGAGAAACGGCGAGACCAGCGCCAATTCAAAGGTCGGGTCTTGGACTTTTACGTTCATGGGGGCTGACATTCCGGATCACGCTTGATTGTTATTTTTGTAACCGGTTGTGTCGATGGAAGTTAGCACAAGGTTTACGGACTGTCCGCAGATGCCCCCCTCAGTGTCCGCCAATACCCTGCCCCAACGTACGCCAAACGCTTATTTCTAGCGTACCGGCGCTCCGAGCGACCGATACCGGGTCCCAATCACAATAATAATGAGGACAGTCATGAGCCCGAACCGCGTGAAATCCTTCTTGCCCCGCGCTCTTTTCATCGCGGGGTGCGCGCTGACGTTGCCCGCCCTGGCCACCGAAGCCGGCGTTGACAACATCGGCCCCGGCACCGACGGTTTCTTCATGCTGCCGCTGGAAGTCGACAGCCTTCCGGAGAACATGGTCGCGTTCAACCTCTACTACAACCATTACAAGGCGACCAGGTTCAACATCAGCTCGCTGGGTGGCAAGGTGCCGAACGTCGAAATCGAATCCACCGCGGTGATTCCGCGTCTCGATTACTTGAGCCCGGTGCGTGTGTTCGGCGGACGTCTGGCGGGCTACATCGCCCAGCCGTGGTTGAAGCAGGAAGTCGCGGTGTTCGGCTTGAGCGACACCCGCGAAGGCATGGGCGATACCACGTTTGCACCGATCATTCTGTGGGACATGGGCAAAAACCTGACCCTCGGCGCCGCCGTGGAGGTCACCGTGCCCACCGGCGAATACAGCGTCGATCGGCTGGCCAACACCAGCAACAATTTCTACACCTACAAACCGCTGTTCTCGTTCACCTGGTTGCCGACCGACAACACCGAAATCTCGATGAAGACCACTTACAGCTTCAACGAAAAGAACAAGGACACCGATTACAAGTCCGGGCAGATTTTCCACTTCGATTATTCCGCCAGCTACAAGATCACCGACGACCTGATGCTCGGCGTCAACGGCTACTTCCTCAAGCAGGCCACCGACGACAAACAGTTCGGCCACACCGTGCAGTTTGCCGGGCAGGACGTTGATGATGGCGTGCGCGGCAAGGTGTTCGCGATTGGCCCGGCGCTGCACTTCACCTTTCTCAAGTACGCCAGTGCGGAGATTCGCTGGGCCAAAGAGTTTGATGTGGAGAACCGGCCGGAAGGGGAAATGTTGTGGGCGAAGGTGAGTATTCCCTATGCGTTCTGAGTGTATTTGTAGGAAAGAACACCCGGTTTTGTAGCCTGAAAACCTGAAAAACGGAGGGGAGGAATACGCCTACAGCGGCGGTCGAGATTACCGGACAACAGGGGGAAACGTCTGGCAGATTTAAAGGGTGCGCTTGCAGATACTGGGCTCCGTTATCCCATGGATCTTCAAGGGCTCATGGGGTGCATCGTCTGCCAGTGACGACAATGGGCCATTCCCCCCTTAAACTGCTGAGATTGATCACGGAGATCACTATGAGCATATTACTTTCCCCGTTTTACTCTGACTTCGAATCCGAAGAAGAGGCCGAGAGCTACGATCGCTGGTTTCGGGCAGAGGTACAGGATGCACTCGATGATCCTAGTCCTGGTATTCCCCATGATGAGGCTATGGCGATGCTCGACCAGATGCTGGAAGAGATGCGCAGGAAGCGCCGCTCTGCTGCTTGAATGGAGCAGCAAGTCCTCGCGTCAACTGGCTGACATCTTCAAGTACATCGAGCAACACAACACCAACGCTTCAATTTCGCTAAGACACAAGGTTGGTGCGGCAGCACAACGGCTTTCATCAATACCTTACGGTTACCGACCTGGCCGAGTGCCTGGTACTCGTGAGATGGTGATTCATCCGAACTATCTGCTGGTCTATCGAGTGAATGGGCGCATCAGAATACTGAGGGTGCTTCACGCCCGACAAAAATACCCTTCAACTTCATCAACATAAAAAAAGGGCGACCAACCGGCCGCCCAAACGTACTGCACGAGAGTCTTTTACAACGTCAGTTGCCCACGCTCCTCCTCGGTCAACTGCTGCTTCGCCTGTTCATCCAGCGCCCCTGCCCCCAACACTTGCACCGGGCTGTTCGGGTTGTAACCCGGGGCCGGTGCGCGGCTGGCGCCATCGCGGGTCGGCGCCAGTTGTTCGTTGCCGAAGCTCAGCACCTGCACGGTAAACACCGACGCCTGATTCTGCCGCGACGCTGCTTGCTGCTGACGCGCGACATCTTCCGCCGCTTGTGTGGCCGACGATGCCGCCGAACTCGCCGAAGTAATCGCCCCGGTGTTCACCGCCGAGACCACCGGCACACCCGTTGCCTTGCCCTGTACCGAGATATTCGCGGCGTTGACCACCGTCAGCGCGGCGATGTTGACGTTACCCGACACGCGGATCCCCGCCTCACCGGCATCGATGGTGCCCAGCGGCGCGATCAGGTCGATGTCGCCGGGCTTCACTTCGGCGATCGGGTTGAGCGTGGCGATACCGGCGCCGGTGCTCGGCACCGATGGCGACAGGGTGACGTTGCCCCAAGTGTCGTAAACCCGTTTCGGCGGGGTGTAGACCACGGTGGTTTTCGAGCCGCGACCGGCGTTGATGTCGCCCTCGGCCGACCAGCCGAGGATTGAGCCGCCGAAGGTGGTCATGATCCGGCTCTGGCCGAGCAAAATACTGCCCTGCGAATAGAGCTGAATGTTGCCCGAACCTTGGGTGATGATCCCCGCCGTCGACGGTGGTGCCGCACCTTCGATGCCGAACACCTGACCGCCGCCCGGGGTGAGCATCTGGATATCGCCGCCGAACAGGGTCTTGACCCCGGCGCCGCCGTACAGCGTGATGTCGCCGTCGTAGCGGATCGGATTGCCGGCCACATCGGTGGTCGGGAACAGCGAAGCAATGGCGTTGCGACCACGCAGGTAACTGCCTTTGCGCGGGCCATCGACATCGTTGTATTCCAGGCCACCGGCGCGCAGTTCGGCGAAGTACACCTGGCGGGCAAAGATCGCCTGCTCGCCACTTGGCAGCGCGGCGTAGAACGCCTGTGCCTGTTCGGCGTTGCCGCTGAAGCCGTAGCCCAAGGTCAGCCAGCTCTGCAATTCGTCCTGGTAACTCTTGACCACTTTGCCCGGTTGCGCGCTGAGGGCTGCGTCCGCGCTCGCCACGTTCTGCGGGTTCAGGTAGTGCGCGATAAACCGCGAATAATCCGGCCCCTGCGCGCCCGCGCCGGCCTGCAAGACCACGCTGGCCCCCGGACGCTGATCACCGGCCAGCAACGAGCCAAGGCTGGTGATGCTGGCACGGTCCTCCATCAGAATATTGCGCCCGGCATTGATCTCCAGCGTGCCGGGACCGGCGACGTCGAAGCTGCTGTAAAGGATGTCGCGCCCGGCCGACACTCTCGACACATCCCTCGGGTCGTTATGCACGAACAGGTTGCCGGTGGAGTAAATCGTGTCCTTGGTGGTGCCGACGCCATCTTTCGGCGAAATCGTCGGTTGGCCCAGGTTGGTGCCAGAGGCGACGATGTCGCGACCGGCCATCATCCACACCGGCCCGGCTGCTTCGTACCAGGTTCGCTGCGAATCGCTTGCACGCAGTGACTCGCCACTGCGGATGCCGACCAGATCGCCGGTCAACGCGTAGATTCGCGCCGGCCCCATGACATCGCTGAGGCCGGAGTACGAGTTGCTGCCGAAGGCGAACAATGGGAAGCGCAGATTCGGTTCTGCGGCGACACCATCGCTGCCGCTGTTGGAGATGAACGGGGTTTGCGCCGAGTTGCTGGCATAGCCGTTGAATGCCGGCGCAAACGGCGTGGCAATCGCCAGTGGACTGGCCCCGGACTGGTTGATCGCATAGCCGCCGGCATAAATCGAATCACCGGCCAACAGCTCCAGCTGACCTGAAGCCGAAGGCGCCAACAGCAGCGAGTAAGCGGTGGCGGGAGCGGTATTGCCGACGCTGTAAGCCGCCGATGAACCTGCGTAGATCGAGCCTTGACCGGCGACGGCGCGCAGAATCGACGGATAAACAAAACGACTGTCAGTCGGTGAAGTGTTCTGCCCTTTGATGGGCCCGTTGGTGTCCGTCTCGGCCAACTGGGTACTCGGCGTGAGGTTGCCACCCGCCGAGAACAGATCGATGGCCGTGTGCTCGGTCCACAGCGAGAAGCCACTCAAAATCCCGCCCTGGCTGACGTTCCCCGCCTCGTCAAACAGCGGCGTGGCGTTCTGCAAACGCACGCGGCCCGGGTCCGCCGCGCCGCCCAGGACCAGATCGCCACGGGTGTTGATGCGCATGCCCGAATCGCCGGGGATCAGCACCAGCCCGCCGGAGGCATTGCCGGTGGTCGCGGTAAACGGGTCCAGCGCGCGGGTTTCCCGAGCATCATGCAACACGCTGTTGGCGCCATATTGCAGATTGATGCCGCCGACCGCACTGCCACTCACCTGTGCCGCGCCGCGCAGGTTGATCAGCGCGCCTTGCAGATCATGCTTGGGTGGCGTGATCCCATTGTTGCCGGCGCGCGCTTGCAGGGACGGATTGAGCGAACCACCGATGCGAATGTCCATGTCGCCGCCACCGGTCAATTGCAGGCTACCGTCGCTGCCGACACGACCGGTGCTACCCACCGCCACGATCAGGCCCTGGCTGCGTGGGTTGGTCCGCGCATCCCCCATCGGCCTGAGCATGCCGGCATCTTCTCCGGCGCGCAGGCTGATGTTGCCACCGCCCAAAGTGCCAAAACCGGTGAAGCCCACCAGGTACGGCGCCGCGTCCATGTCGGCGTCGGGCAGCGGCTGCGTCGCATAGCTGCCGAAATTGATCCACCAGGCGGTCGGCACGTCATCACTGCCGGTGCCCTGACGCCATAACCAGTTGCCCACCGCCACGCCAGGCACCTGTTCACGGTAACCGCCGGTATTGGCGGTTTTTCGCCCAAGAGTGTCACCGGAGACAGAGCCACCGGCATTGATCGTCAGGTTGCCGCCGAGCTGCGGATACCAGGCTTGATAGAGACTGTCGGTGCCACCGTTGGCCCATTTTTCCACGTCGCCACCGGCACTGCCCAATACCGAATCCTTGTCCGACAAGCGTCCGCGCATCTGCTTGAAGCGCGGATCGACATCGGCCGACTGGGTGCCAGCGGTGTACACACCAAACGGCGAAGCCATGCTCAAATTGCCGGCAGCGAGCAAATCAAGATCGCCGGTACCGGTACGCAGGACACTGAACATCTGGCTGTGGATGCTGGCGCTTTTCGCCGGATTGCTCTCGACGCACACCTCGGGGTAACTGTCGCACAGCGTCAGGTATTCCTCGGGAATCGGCGCGTAATCCTGAAAGCCGAACTGGTTGCCGGGGGCCCAGGTCCAGCGCGCCATCGGGGCGCAGGCACCGGGATCGGTTTCGCAGAGAATCAGGTATTCCTCGGGCACTGGTTCGAAGGCGGGGAAACCGTACTGGTTGGTTTCCGACCACACCGCGCGTGGATTGCCTTCGGTGATCTTCGCACCGTAATGAGTGTCCGCCAGACGCAAATTGCCCTCGGTGGTGAGCGGTTTCACCGCACGACTATCGGCGGCGGAAAGATCCGCCCCCGCCACCGCGCGGATCGACCACGACGAACTGCCCGACGGCAACATGCTCGCCAGTGCCCAGTTGGCGCCCTGCTGTGTGCCATTGAATCCACGCAACTCGACAAACGCGGCGCCGTCAGCGAGCACCACATTGGTCATCGACGGAATCAACGAACCGCGCAACAGCGCCAGAGAACTGCTCAACATCAAATTCTTGCTGCTGCCGGTGTCGGCATCGAAGGCGCCCGGCAACGGCACACCTTTGGGCCAGTTCATCGCCTTCAACGCGGTGTTGCGATTCAAGCGAATCCCGGCACCCAGTCGGCTGCTGGCCGGCACGGTCAGGTCACTGTCGAGCAGTGTTCCGGCGGCATACAAAAGATTGCCCGAGGCGTCATGCACCGCCCCCGCGAGCACGGTGCCGGCACTGAAGGTGTACGGCGCGGCCAGCTCCACCTGAACCGGCAACAGCGTACCGCTGACCAACGTCGTGTCCTGAATCGGCAAATCGTAATTGAGGGTCACGCCCGACGGGAATTGCGTGCCCGGCGCCAGCGTCACCCCGCTCCCCGGTACAACCAGATCGCCGCCGAATGGCTGCACGCCTGGCAACAGTTTCCAGCCAGCGTCGTCGACGGTCTCCGGTGGAGGCGCGAAACCGTCGTTGATGCTGCCGTAAATATCAAGATTGCCGCCGGCACGGATCACCAGGCTGGCGGATTCACCGGAACCGTAGACGCCATCGACTTTGCCCGTGTGCCGATTGAGGCTGGCGTAGCGGTAGCGCGACAGATCGATATCACCCTCCACCACCAGGTCGCCGTCCGCTGTCTTGCTGGCGATCTCCACGCCGGGGCGCAGGTGGAAGGCATCGGCGTAGGTCGCGTTGTTCAGACCCGCCAGCTTGCGTTGCAACAGATCGGCGTTTGTCAGCGCGGCGTCGATGAACGTGGTGTTGTCGCCGTCGATGCGGGTCAACAGCGCCTGATCGATCACCTGATACGGCCGGCCACTGACCGCCGGATCGACACCATCACGCGCATCGGTGTAACGGCGCGTGCCATTGAGGCCGATGGAACGCGCGCCCTGAATATTGACCGTGCCGCTGGCATCGATGGCGATGTCGCCGGCGCCCAGACGCGGCGCGTTGAGCTCCAGGGTGCCGCGCAACATCTGATCATTCTGCCCGGCGAGAAAGCCCGGCACTGCATCGGTGCCATGGCGCAAGTCGATGCGCGTACCGGACGCCAGGGTCAACACCCCGGCCCCGGAATTCAGCTCGACCATGGCCCGGTTTGGCGCGTCGATGATCTTGCCGTAACTGTCGACCCGCAGTACGCGACCGTGGGCATCGAGCACACTGTCGCCGGCCAGGGTCAGGCCGTTCTGCGCCGCCAGACGAATGCTGCCGACCCGTTCGCCACTGGCATCGATCAAGCCATTGACCGTCAGGCTGCCATTGTCCACCGAGACATTGACCTCGCCGGCCTTGAGCCCGTCACCGATCAACAGATCACCTTGCTTGAGTTGCAGACTGCGACTGCCGAACACTTTGCCTGCGTTCAAGCGTTGGTTGAGTGCCGCGAACTGGGCGCTCGCCTCACCGCCCAGTTGCTGCGCGCGAATGTCCACGCCACCGGCCTTGTACGGCACCAGCGTGCCGCCGGCATCGTAATAACCGCTGCTGGCACCGAGAATCTCGCCCTGCAGATCGACGATGCCGGCATCCGCTGCCAAGGCAACGGCGCTGAGGTTGCCGGCCTGATTGTTTTTCGCCGACAGATCGATGCGCGAGCCAGCGAGCTGGCGTATATCGCCTGCGGCGCTCAACAGCGACACATCGCCTCCCCAGCTGTACTTGCTCACGTCGTTGAACGGCAAAGTGCGTCCGGCCATGTCCAGTTGCGCGCCGCCGGCTAGGGTCAAGTCGTGCTCGGCCTTGGCCGTGAGCTTGCCGCTGGCCAACGCGATGCGGCTGTCGAGCACAATGTCGCGGGCTTGCAGATTGAGTTCTGCGCCGAGGGCATCGGCCACGCCAGCAGCACCGGCACCGCTGAGCGTGAGCCTGTTACCAGCCTTGAGCAGGTTGACCGACGCCGCTTCACCGGTGAGCAACGGTGTGCGCAGCGTGAGATTACCGCCGCTGTAGGCATAGCCTTTGACCGGATCGAAGGCGCCCTGCTGTTGATACACCGCCAGGCTGCCCTTGTGATTGGCGGTGATGCGCTCGCTGGCGCTCAGATTGACGTTGGCAAAACCCAGCGCCAACCGGTTGTTCTGATCGAGGCCGTTGGGTTGTGGCATCGGGCCGTAACCCAATTCGATGCGTTGTGCCTGAATATCCAGCGTGCCGCTACCAGTACCGGCGCCGCCATTGATCACACTGCCCGGATCCTGAGTGGCGCCGTTCCAGATCAGTTGGGCGGTGCGGATCGTCGCCACATCGTCGGCATCGCCCGCGCCGTAAATCGCCGGGGTGGCGAGCACCAGGTTCTGCAATTTGCTCTGACCGGTCTGCGCATCGAACGTATCGAGGGTCACGCTGCCGTACAGATTGAAGGCATCGCGCGTGGTCAGGCTCAGCGTCTCCAGGGCCGGCGCGCCGAATTGCGTATCACCGCGCAGCAAACGATCCAGCACATTCTGGTTCAAGGTCAGACCGGCCGGCACACGGTTGCCTGCGGCGGCCAAGGCCTCGGCACTACCGGCGTTGACCGCGCCGACTGCCAGAGCCAGATGACGCGTGCCGAAACGCACGGCTTCACCGAGTTCGAACTGGTTGTCCGTCGCGGCGGTGATGCTGCCATTGGAATACAACAGCGCCGGACTGCTGCAAACCGCCACGGCGCAGGTGCCGATGCGAATGCTGCCGGCGCCGGTGAAACCGCCGCCCGCCTCCGGCGCCAGGACATTGGTCCAGCCGTTCGACACCACCACCACGCTGGACGCGCCCGGTTGATAGATGTACCCGACCGTCGAGTCATACGCCACGTTGCCGCGCCCCAGAGCGTTGATCCCAGCGCCCGCTTCAACGGTGATGCCGCCATTGATCGAGTTGGTACGCAACAACACTTCCGGTGCCGCCAACTGCGCACCGTCACGCAGGACGATGCTGGCGGTGTCGCCGGTGAAGCCAATGATATTGCCCGCCGTGCTGTAGCTGACGGTCGGCATCGCACCGATGGTCAAACGCCCGGCGTTGAGGTTATTGAGCGTGTCGGCATACAGCGAAATGCCGCTGAAGCCCTCGGTGGGCGCCTGCCCGGTGCCGAGAATTTCAAAACTGCTGCGCGCGTTGCCGCTGCGCACCACGGCCGTTCCGACCAGCCCGCCCGCCGCAGCGTCGAACCGCGCCTGGCCCTTGAACAACAACGCGACATCCTGCTCGCCACCGTCAACCAGGCGCAGATCCAGCGTCTTGCCGTCCTGCGGTGCCAACGCTCGAGGCACCCCGCGCCGCACCGCATCGCTCTGGATGAATTGGCTGAGACTGGTTTCGTTGTATTGCGAGTAACGGCGCAGTACATCGGCCGAGGTCAGAATGACCTGTTTGGCCAGACTGTCCCGCTGGCCGGTGTTGGCAATCGACAACTGTCCGCTGCCGGTCCATGAACCGTTACGCAGTGGCAGCGCGCCCGTGGTTGTGCCCGCTGTCGCCTGACCATTGACCTCGACCCGGAAGGCGCCCGGCAGCAACGCGAACGTCGACGGCAACAACGTATAAGTACCCGCTGCCAGCCCCGGAACCCCGGCGCCGAGGGTGATCTGCTGGCCAATGCGCGGATCCACCGCGCCCGCCTCGGCCAGCACTGGCGCGTAGGCGCTTTGATTACCCGGCACGATGGCATACACGGGATTGCTGGCCAGCCCCGGCAGGCTGAAGGTGCCGTCGGTGGCATTGCGCACTAGCGGGTTGAACCGCGCATCCGTGGAACCACCGCGCCCGGAAACAAAACCGGCGCCGCGCAAATCGCCACCGCCGGACAGATCGATGACCGCACCGCTCTGCACATCAATGAACTGGGTGCTCATCGACACACCCGATGTTTCACCGGTGATGCCATTCAACACCACCGATTTGCCGCCAAAGCGGTAGTCGATACCGTCCGTGGTGCCACCGTACGGCATGACCAGCCCGGCGCCGCTGACCGACGTCAGACTGCCCGGCAGCAACCGCACTTCGCGGGTGGTGGTCAGCAGGTCATCGCCGAGGACAATCTTGCCCAGCGGCGCACGCAACACGCCCCCCTGTTCAATGTGCGCGGCCGAGAACGTCAACTGGCCAAACGCTGAGTACGGCGCGGCCACCGGCGCCGGGCCGTGACCGCCGATCCGCAGGGTATGCTCGGCCACCGCCTGCGCGCCCTGATACCCGACACGCACTTCAGCCTGCACATCAGTAGCGGGGTAAATCTGCGCCGCACTCAAGTTCAAATCGCCCGGCGTCCACAGCCGGCTTTTCTGATCGCCATCGGTTGGCGCCAGGAAGCGCAGATCACCACGGCTATCGAGGCTGACGTCAGCAAATGCGCGGCGACTGTATTCGGCGGCCGGCGCCTTGAGTTGCAGGATCGAACCTTGCGTGCCGAACGACAGGCTGTTGCCCACATCCAGCAGGTTCGCCGTCGCGCTGAAGCGAGCGTCCGACAGTTTACCGGTCGGGTTGTTGGTCGGGCGTGGGCGCACGGTGCCGACCACACTGTAATAGCTGCCGACACCGGACAAGCGCAGGTACGGCGCCTGCAAATCGACCCGTGCGGTGCCTTTGGAAGACTCGGCAAGGGACAGCGCACCGGCATACAGGCTCAGACTTTGATTCATGTGCAGATTGACGTCACCGTCGAACGACAACAAGCCGTTGCTCAACAAGCTCAGGATGTCGAAACCGCCGGACATCAGGCTGTCGGCATGCAGCCGCGCCTGACCATAACGCAGACCGGTATCGCTCTCGCCCGGACGCAAACCGGCTGCAAGTATCTGCTCCGTCGCGCGCTGATCAATGATCAACTCTCGAGGTGCGCGAACGTTGTTGTCCGCCGATTCGAGGTACAACGGCGTCTCCAGCGCCACCTCCAGACGACCGCCCGCCGCGCCGACACCGCCCGCTGCTGCACGCAGGTCACCCTCGATAAACAGACCCTTGTAAGAGCCGATGCCAATGCGCCCGCCGTCAGTCGCCACGCGCGTCGGTCCCTGGCCAGCGATATCCAGCAGTGCCTCGGCACCGGAGGCATCCAGCCGCGCACCTTGCCGCACAATCACGTAAGCATCGGCGGCGGTGGCCGTGGCGAGTTTCGCGTCGATCTCACCGCCGAGAATGATGCTGCCGCCTTTGCCGACCTGCCCATAGGTGCGACCCAAGGCATCGACTGCCGTGTTGGCTCGCCCGGCCACGTCCAGCACCGCATGCTCGCCGACCCAGATCGAACGGTCATGCGCGTTCGGGTCGGCCAACTGATTGGAGGTGGCCGGTTTGATCGAGCCGAACTGTTGCTGGCGAATATCGATCGTGCCGCCCCAGGCGTTGAGTGCACCGTCAACGGTGATCTGTCCGGCGCCGCGCAGCTTGATGCTCTGACCCGGATCGACGCTGATACGCGAATCGCGGCCCAGGGTCAGCGTGCTGTTGGCCGCGTCGATCAGGTTGATCAGGCTGGCGCCGCCTTGCAACGTCAGGCTGGCACCGGCGCGTTGCGTCAGCACGCCTTGGGTCGGATTTTCCTGAAACAGCGTTGGCGTCCACAGCTCCAGCGCCGCTTGCGGATCGACACCGCTGGCCATGCCTGGCGCAGCGTCGGCAAAACGGTAAACCGGCATCGTCACCTCGACGGCGGTGCCTTCGGCCACGTCCAGACCATTAAGGCCAATCAGGTTGTATGCGGAGAAGCCTTTTTTGAACAGATCGGCGGACAGCTGCAGCGTGGTGTCGGCCAGCAGCTTGTCGGTCTGGCCAATGAGGATCTTGTTGGCCTGTACCGTAAGGGTGCCGCCACCGGTCACGCCGTAGCCACGCAGATCGCCATCGAGGCGCAAATGCGATTGGCCCGGCGCGGAAATCGCGCTGGACTCCAGCGTCAGATCGCCACCCTTGCCGCCCCGGGTCTTGCCGTTGGCGAGTACCGCGCCGCCGGAAGAAACGTCGAGCAGACTGCCAGCACCAATATCGATATCGCCACTGCTACGGATCGAGATCAAACCACCGTTGAGGGAGGCCAGACTCGCGCCATCATCCGGGTCGGTGCGCAGATTGCTCCACACTCCACGGGTATCCAGTTGCACGCCGGCAGCCACGAGGACTTGCGTCGCCTTGTCGGCTTTCGCCGTGAGCCGAGTGTCGCTGCTCTCGGAGCCGGTGAACTGATTGAGAACGTTGCCCAGTCGCAGACTGCCGCCACGCGCCGTCAGGTCGGCGCCGACCTGCACATCCGGGGCATACAAGGTGATATCGCCACCGGCATCGACGATGAGCGCGCCGTCAACGACAACCTGATCCCTGGCCGCCACTTTAAGCGCGCCGAGACGGAAACCGTTGAGCTGCTGGTTATCGAGATACAACGTGCCCTTGCGCGCCTGCGACACGGCGCCGGCCAGATCTTGATCATTGTTGGCCACCGGTCGTTCGCCGCCGATCTGCACCTGGTCCAGCAGCGGATTGAGCGCATACAAAACGCCACCCGAAGCCGCCACATACGCCGGGTCATAACTGCCGACAATCAACTGCGCGCGACGGGCCAGCGCGGTCTGACTCTGTTCATAACCATCAAGCACTGGTTTCGGCGCCTGGTTCTGCCGCTCGCCCTGATACACCTCGCCGAGCATCTGCCCGTCGAGTACGGCGTTGGCCGTGGCAATCACCAGTTGCCCGGCATCACGCCCCACGGTGTAACCCGACTCGAAACGCGAACGCGGGGCAATCAGCGGGTTGTAGAAGTAGCTGGTCTGGCCCCAGCGCTCGCTGCTGTCCTCGTAACCTTTGTACAGCCCGGTGTAGAGCAGATCGCCCGGCGCACGGGACACTTCATACAACTTGCCGTCCGCACCGCGCAACCAGCTCTGGCGGATCTCGCCGCTCTGCACATCGAGAGTGCCGCCGGACAGATTGATCAACGAACCCTTTTCGGTGACTACGTCGTTGCCGGCAAAACTCACCGTACCACCCTGCGCCATCCACTCACCCACACTGTGCGCCTGAGTGCCGAGATAACCGCCGACTTCCAGCAAGCCGCCGGCCGTGTACCAGCGATCGGTGGCATAGCCGTTGGTGCCGGCCGGCACGTAGACCAGCTCTCGCACATCGACCCAGATGTCGTTGCTGTTGAGCGCGCCTTTGTCGCGGTTGACCGAGGCGTCGCGCTGCTCGTTGCCTTGCACGTTGATCTTGATGTTGTTGTTTTCCATCGCCACTTTGACGCCGAGGGCACCGGAAACATCGATCATTGCCCCGTCGCGCACCAGGCTGCGACGCTGCGCCGTCACCGCCACTTGCCCGCCGGTGGCGAGAGTGATGGAGCCATTCTGGAACTCGACGCTGCCGCCGCTCTGCATCTCGATGCGCGACTGATCGCCACGAATGCGGTTGTTCGCAGTGACCGCGCTGAGGGCGGCCTGATGCTGACTGTCGAGCGCCGTCAGATCGCTGCTGTCGAGCATGATCGCCGTGGCACTGCCTTGCGCCAGGGTGACACTGCCGCCGCTGTCGCTCGCGGGATTGGACAAGTGAATCGTGCCGCGAGACGCCACTGAGGTGCTGGCGAGCAATACGCCGTTCTGCACGACTTCATGGCCGGTCAACGTGATGTCGCCGGTAGATGACTGGATCAAGCCGTTGTTGCTGACCTTGCCGCTGACGTTGCCGGCCTTGAAGCCCGGCGTGACTTCGTTGCCGAACGTGGTCGACAGCGCATTGCCCTCGGTGCCCGCGCCTTTGCGGATGTAGAAGCGGTCACCGGCGCCGAGCACGGTCTGGCCCTTGGCGGTGCTGATATTGCCATCGTTCTGCACTTCGCTGCCGAGCAGCAAGGCATAACCACCGGCATCGGTCGACGTCGCCGGTTTGTGCGTCGTGATGCTCGCGCCGCGCTCCACCAACACCTTGCCGGCGGCATCGGTGAAGGTCGGCTGAGTGGCGCTGCTGTCGAAATACAGGCCACGGTCGCGGAACTGGATATCGGTGATGTTGGCGGCCGCGGCCACCAGGTTGCGTACATTGACCTGACTGCTGCCACTGAAGACGATGCCGTTGCGGTTGATCAGCATCACCGTGCCGTCGCCCTTGATCTGGCCCTGAATCTGACTGGCCCGTGCGTTCGGGTCGTTGACCCGGTTGAGCACCGCCCAGTTCGCCTGCTGGGCGAACTCAACGCTGGTGTTGCGCCCGACGTTGAAGGTTTCCCAGTTGAGGATGGCCTTGTCGGCGGTCTGCTCGATCGTCACCGTGGTCTTGCCGTCAGCCTTGGTTTGCTGCGGGCCTTTGGCGTTCTGCCAACCTTGGGTGAGGCTGTTATCGACCTTCAGACCGCCCTCGCCCAGACCGTCCGGGACAAACTGCACCGAACCCAGCGCAGCGGCACGACCGGCCGCCTGAGCCGCCTGCTGCGCGGCAATCGCGGCGACCGTGTTGTTCAAGGTCTGGATCGAGCGCTGCAATTGCTGATTGGCTTTTTGCTGCTGCGCCAGGGGTGGCGTCATCCCCGGCAAACTGCCAGTGCTCGGCCGTGCGGCAGCGGCTTGCTGCGCCGCACCTTTGGCGGCGAACCAGTTGGAGCTGAACGCCGTTGCCGCGTGCGCATTGCCCGCCACCAGACACAACGCCACCGCCTGCGCCAGTGGTTTGAGCAGCCACAGCGCCGGCTCCACGGCTTCACGTTTGAACGACTGGACGTTGGTACGACGGGATGGGCGAGCGAGCATCACTACGAGATCCTTTTTGGTTGCCACACTTTGGTTGCCACACATGCCGCAGGCGTGCAAAAACCTGCTGTTACGTCATAGGCAGTTGGCGGCGGTCGAGACCGAACGGATGTCACACAAACTTCATGTTGGGGGAGTATTCGCGCCGGGCCGTTCTGCGCCTTCAAAAAAATGGCAGCCCTATATGGGGCTGCCATCGGTTTGGCGGCAGTCACTTTTAAAGAGGACGACCGATGCCGTTGCACACGGCCGGGTTGTTGATGTCGAGGTTGTTGCCGGTGGTGTTGGTGATGAAGTTGGCAGTGACGGCGTTTTTCCAGCTCAGTGGCATCACCAGTAACTTGTGCGCCACCACCGCGGCATTGTTGCCAGGATTGCTGTAGTGGGTGGTCAGGAAGGCACGAATCTCGTTGGCCACGTTGGCATCCCTGTAGCACTGCCCGATGATCAAATTGCTGTAGGCGACCATTTTGTAGCCGTTGACAGGGTTCGCCACCACGGGCGACCAATTGGCGGGATTGGCTGCCTGAGACGCTGACGCCGGTGGCGCAACCGACGACAGTCCGAGCGCGACGTTGATCAGGGTTGGCAACACACCATTAAGACGCGCAACGACAGTGTTATCGCTCACCAGTACACCGTCCGGGCCGGAGTAACCGATTGAGCCGTCGACCTGATTGATCGTAGGCAGGACATCACTGTCGCTCGACACGCCGACCCAGTTGCTCGGCACTGTCGAACCTGACGGCTGGCGCGCCGCAGTGAACAGGGAATTGGTCGAGAACTTAACCGGGCAAACAGAGTTGAGGTGGCGAGTGAGGATTTCCGAGGTGCCGCTGGCGTTGTTCCGGTAGACCACGCGAATCGGTGTGGTGTCGGCAGTCCCCAGTAGCAGCCCCCACGTTGGCGCGTCACCCGACAGCGCCCTGCACAACTGGCTGCTCGTCAGATTGAGATTGCTGATACCGCTTTTCTTATAGGACACGGCGATTGCAGTGCCAACGGATGGCAGTTGAATCAGCGGGCCATAACTGGCGTTAAAAGCGCTCTGGTATTGGCTGATTTCGCTTGCCGTCAGGATCGAATCGCTGCCAGTGAAATGCACAGTGCCTGTAGTGCCGAACGGCGCAGCATTGTTGCTTAAAAACGCCGCTTTGCCTGCCCCGCTGCCAACAGCGGCGTAGCTGAAACTGGCGGGCAAAATGCTGTTGGCCGAGCCCTTGTACAGCGCGGCTGGCAACGTCGCCCCGCCACCGGTCACCGCCAATGCCTGCCCCGAAATCAGTACCGTCGCAGACAGCAGCGCAACCCTTCCAATTCGTTTGAACATGTCCAATCTCCTTATTGAATGCTCCGCTCACGGGAGCCAAAAAAAAATGGCAACCCCGAGGGGCTGCCATTCGTGTTGCGGTGTGAATCGAGCGCCTTACTGAGGACGACCGATGGTGTTGCAGACGTTGGTGTTGTTGATGTTCAGGTTGTAACCGGTAGCGTTGGAAACGAAGGTCTCATACACCTTGGTTTTCCAGGCCGATGGCACGGTGACGAAACCGTGGTTTTTGATCGCCAGGTCGTTGTTGGTGGTGTTGTAGTGAGTGGTCAGGAACGCCTTGACGTCGTTGGCCACGGCTGCGTCCTTGTAGCACTGACCGACGATGAGGTTGGTATAGGCAGCCAGTTTGTATCCGATGGCCGGGTTAGCCACCACTGGCGACCAGCGGCTTGGGTCAGCGGCCAGTACGGCGGTCGATGGTGGAGTCACCGAGGCAAGGGCCAATGCGACGTTGGCGGAGGTTGGCTGTACGTTGTTGACGCGAGCAACCACGGCGTTGCTGGTAGCGTCTACGCCGTCCGGGCCGACATAACCGAGCGAACCGTCAACAGCGGCGACGGTTGGCGCAACGTCAGCGGTGCTGGCAACACCGACCCAGTTCGACGGCAGGGTCGAACCGACTGGACGCGCGTTGACGAACGTCGAGTTGGTGGTGAACTTGGTTGGGCAGACGGCGTTCAGGTGACGTGTGAGGATTTCCGAAGTACCGCTGGAACCGTTGCGGTAAACGATGCGGATCGGCGTAGCGTCAGTCGTGCCCAGCAGGCCGCCCCAAGTGGTCACGGTGCCCGAGAACGCGTCGCACAGTTGAGCGCTGGTCAGGTTCAGAGCGGTCTGGCCGGATTTTTTGTAAGGGATGGCAACCGAAGTGGCAACCGAAGGCAGTTGGATCAGCGGACCGAACGAAGCACCGAACGCGGTGTTGTAAGTGCTGATCTCCGAAGCGCTGAGTACCGAGTCGCTACCGGCGAAGTGCACGGTACCGGTGGCGCCGAAGCCGGCTGGGTTGTTGGTCAGGAAAGCAGTCTTGCCACCACCGCTACCGATGCCGGCGTAGCTGAAGTTGGCTGGCAGGATGCTGTCGGCAGAACCTTTGTACAGAGCGGCTGGCAGAGTTGCACCACCACCGGTAACGGCCATGGCTTGAGCGGAGGCCAGGGCGGCGACGGTCAGGGAAGCTGCGATCAGAGTGCGCTTGAACATGAAGAATCTCCTTTTCAACTAGGTTTGGGAACACAGGTTTTCGGGTGACTTGCATGACACTGGGAGGACTCACCGGGGCCCTCGCTAGCGTTGGCCTTGGTTAAGTCGCACTGAGAAATTCGCAGTTTCCGGTGACAGATAAAGGAAAAAACCTCGGGAGCTGAGAGCTGTTTCCGAAGGGATTTTCTCGGGTGTTTGTCGGCTACTGCGCAGTGTCTGGATCGCGGGTTTGGCTGAATCGGGCTGGAGGCGTTGGCGGGTGGTTGCAGATGACAGAAAGGAGAACCCGAGGATGGGTCTTTTGAGGGTCGGGTGATGCTGAAGTCCTGGAAAAAAGATTGGATTTTTTGTTGCCCTGACTGGCCCCTTCGCGAGCAGGCTCGCTCCCACATTTGAAATGCGTTCCCCCTGTGGGAGCGAGCCTGCTCGCGAAGGGGGCCGGTCAGACACCATCAAAAGCGGCTACTGGACCAATTGGTTGATCTCAATGATCGGCAACAACACCGCCATCACAATCACCAGCACCACCCCGCCCATCACTACGATCATCAGCGGCTCCAGCAGCGCGGTCATGCCCATTGCCCGGCGTTCGATATCACGGGACAACGTCTGCGCAGCGCGCTCAAGCATTGGTGGCAGCGATCCGGTTTTCTCACCGCTGGCGATCAGATGAATCAGCACTGGCGGGAATACGTTCTCCACCCGTAATGCAGCGGCAAGGTTGACCCCTTCGCGCACCTTCGCCGTGGCCTCAGTGACACTCAAACTCAAGCGGTCGTTGGACAAGGTCTGCCGCGCCGCCTCCAGCGCACGCAAGAGCGGAACCCCGGCGCCGCCGAGAATCGCCAGCGTCGAGGCAAAACGCGCGGTGTTCAGCCCCAAGATGAAACGCCCGAATAACGGCAGTTTCAACACCCGGTGATGCCAACTCAAACGTGCCGCCGGATTGCGTAGATACAGGCGCCAGCTCCAAAACGCGCCCGCCATGATCCCTGCGCACAGCCAGCCCCAACTGCGGATGAAATCACTGGCGTTGAGCATCGCCAAGGTCAACCCCGGCAAATCCTGCCGCGCCTGGGAAAACGCACTGACCACCTGCGGCACCACATAACTGAGCAGGAAAATCACGATGCCGATCGACACCAGCCCGACCACACCGGGATAGATAAACGCGGTGAGAATCTTGCCGCGCAGGTTGTTGCGTTCTTCGATGTAGTCGGCCAGCCGCTCCATGACCTGCGCCAGATCACCGGACTCTTCCCCTGCGGCAATCAACGCGCGATAGATCTCGGGGAAATCCCGTGGCCGCGCCGCCAGTGATTCCGCCAGTCGCATGCCGCTGCGCACATCGGCGCGCACGGCACTTAGGGTGTGGGCAATGTGCTTTTTCTCGGCCTGCTCGACCGTGGCACTCAGCGCTGCCTCCAATGGCAGACTCGCGCCCAACAGACTCGCCAGTTGCCGCGTGGCCCAGGCCAGATCGTTGTCCGAGAGTTTGGCGCTGAACAATCCACCACCGCCGTGCTGAGCAACGTTGCTTTCCTTGTGCACCGACAACGCGGTCAAACCGCGCCCGCGTAAAACGCTGAACGCCGCGCCTTGGCTGTCGGCCTCAAGGTGTCCGGATTCAATCTTGCCGGTCGCGTCGGCGGCTTCAAAACGATAGCGATTCATCAGGCGTCCCGTGTCACACGGAGGATTTCTTCAGGCGCGGTGGCGCCGCTGCGGATCCAGCGCTCACCGTCCTCGCGCAGGCTGAACATCCCGGCTTTCGCGGCCGAAGCGCGCAAGGCCTGCTCGCCTGCCCCTTGGTGAATCAGCGTTCGGATGTCGTCGTCGATGCAGAACAATTCGTGGATGCCGGTGCGGCCGCTGTAGCCGGTTTGATTGCACGCCGGGCAACCGACCGGGCGCCAAGTGCCGGGCGCGGTGGGGTCTTCTTCCTTGCATTGATTACACAGCCGCCTCACCAGTCGCTGCGCCAAAACCCCGAGCATTGAAGACGCCAGCAGAAACGGTTCGACGCCCATGTCGATCAAGCGGTTGACCGCTGACACCGCGTCGTTGGTGTGCAAGGTTGCCAGCACCAAGTGCCCGGTCAACGAAGCCTGCACGGCGATTTGTGCGGTTTCGAGATCGCGAATCTCGCCGATCATGATGATGTCCGGGTCCTGGCGCAGGATCGCCCGCAGTGCCAGGGCAAAGGTCATGTCGATCTTGGTGTTGACCTGAATCTGGCTGATGCCCGGCAAGTCGTATTCCACCGGATCTTCAACGGTAAGGATGTTGCTGGTACTCGCATCGAGCCGCGCCAGTGCAGCGTACAGGCTGGTGGTTTTGCCGCTGCCTGTGGGCCCGGTGACCAGCACAATGCCGTGGGGCTGGCGGATCAGGTGATCGAGTTTGGCCAGCACCTGCGCGTCCATGCCAAGGTTTTCCAGATGCAGACGCCCGGCCTGTTTGTCGAGCAGACGCATGACCACCCTTTCGCCATGCCCGGTCGGCACCGTGGAAACACGAATATCGATCGGCCGCCCGGCCACGCGCAAAGCAATGCGACCATCCTGCGGCAGGCGTTTTTCGGCGATGTCGAGCTGGGCCATGATCTTGATCCGCGACACCAGTGCGCCATGTAAAGCCTTGCGCGGCGAGACCACGTCACGCAGCGTGCCGTCGACGCGATAGCGCACCACTGAATGGGTTTCGAACGGTTCGATGTGAATGTCGCTGGCCTCGTCGCGCGCCGCTTGGGTGAGCAAGGCGTTGATCATGCGGATTACCGGCGCGCCGTCCTGGGTGTCGAGCAGGTCGGTGATTTCCGGCATGTCCTGCATCAGGCGATCGAGGTCGACTTCGTTTTCCGCAGCCCCGACCACAGCGGCGGCACTGCCGGTGTCGGCATAGGCAGCGGCGAGCAAGCCATCGAGTTCGTCATCGCGCACGCGCTGAATCGTGGTCGCGCCGAATTGGCGCCGCGCTTCGCTGATCGACCAGCCCGGCGTTGACGGGCAAACGGTCAGCACGCCATCGCACAACAGAATCCGCTGCGCCTTGGCCCAGGCGTAAGGCAACGCACTCATTGGATAGGCACCGCTTTGATCGTCGCGCGAGGCCCTGAGGCGGGCATAACCGCCGGAACGCCCTGCGCCGCCGTCGGCAACTGCGGCGCCTGCATGTCTGGCATCGCCCAACTGCGCTCCGGCTGCAAACCGCCCTGGGCGCGACGCATAAAGTCGTAGCGGTTCAGCGTGATGCTGCGCCCCGCTTCGCTGTCGCGGATGATGTACGGGCGCAGGAAGACCATCAGGTTGGTCTTGGTAATCGCCCGGCGTTCGTTGCGAAACAGTGCGCCGATGCCCGGCAGGCTGCCCAGCCATGGCACCGCGTCGTTACTCTGGCTGTAGCCATCCTGCAGCAACCCGCCGAGCACCATGATCTGCCCATCATCGAGCAGGATGCTGGTGTCGATCGCGCGTTTGTTGGTGACGATCCCCGCCGAATTGGCACTGGCCGAAGCCCGCTCATCAATGCTGCTGACTTCCTGATAGATATCAAGCTTGACCGTGCCGCCCTCGGAAATCTGCGGGCGCACATTGAGCTTCAAACCCACTTCTTCACGGGTCACGGTCTGGAACGGGTTATTGCTGGTGCCGCCACCGCCAGTGACGTAACTGCCGCTGACAAACGGAATGGTCTGCCCCACAAAAATGCTTGCCGCTTCGTTGTCGAGGGTCAGCAGGTTCGGCGTCGACAGCACGTTGGTGCCACCCTTACTTTTCAAGGCCCGGGCCAGCACCTTCAGGTCGAGAATCTTGCCGATGCCGGGGATGTCGACAGTGCCGTTGACGTAACCCAGGTTCAAACCCTGCGGCAGTACGTCGATGCTGGTTTTGCCGCTGACGTTGATCCCCGAGCCACCCAGATTCGCGCCGCCGATCACGCCATTGCCGCCAAGATTGCCGGTCTGCCATTGCACGCCGAACTCACTGGCATCGTCCTCGCCGACTTCGACGATCAGACTTTCGATCACCACTTGTGCGCGGCGCTGGTCGAGCAGATCGATCACCTCGCGCAAGTTGCGGTACAACGGCTCCGGCGCGGAAATCAGCAAGGTGTTGGTGGTGGCGTCGGCCTGAATGGTCACACCACCGGCACTGAAGGCGACGTTCTGATCGCTGTTCTGCGTACCGCCGCTGCCGGTTGTGCTGCCACTGCTGCCCTGCGCGTAACTGCCGCCCGTGCTGCCGCTGCTGTTGGTGGTCGACGTGCTGCCGCTGGTTTGCGTGCCGCTCTGGCCATTCTGCCCAGCGCTGCCACCGGTGCTGCCGCCCATCGCGCTGAGCACCGAACGCGCACTGTCGCTGCTGCCGCTGTCACTCTCGCCGGTGAGCAAACCGCGCAAGGCCTGCGCCAGTTTCGCCGCTTGCGCGTTACGCAGATAAACCACATGCAGATTGCTCGGATTGCTCTGCGCGTTGTCGAGTTTGTAGATCAGGTTACGCGCCAGTTCCGTGCGCTCCGGGCTGCCGGCGCGAATGATGATGGTGTTGGAACGCGGGTCACCGATCACCGCGATTTTCTGCGTCGGATCATTGCCCGGCGCATCGAGCAAATCCGCGACCATCGGCGCAATGTCGGCAGCGATGCCGTTCTGGATCTGCACCACATCGGTGTCGATCGCGCTCGGCGAATCAATGCTCGCGATCAACTGCGCAACGCGGGTCAGGTTCTCGGCGTAATCGGTGATGACGATGGTGTTATTGCCCGGATAAGCGTTGATCGGATTGTTCGGCGAAACGATCGGCCGCAGCACTGGAATAAGGTTGACTGCGTTCTCGTATTGCAGACGAAATGTGCGCGTGAGCATGCCGTTGCCCGCCGGTTTGTCGGCGCTGTAAATCGGCCCGCCAAGCAACTTCGCATCCGCCTCCGGCACCACCTGCGCCACACCGCCAACATCGACCACGCTAAAACCCTGCATGCGCAACGCCGCCAGCAGCATGTCGTAAGCCTGCCGCGCCGGCACCTGACCTTCCGAGACCAGGGTCAACGTGCCCTTCACCCGAGGATCGACCAAAAACTGCTGACCAGTCGACCGCGACAACGCGCGCACCACCGCTTGAATATCAGCGTCGACAAAATTCAGCGTCACCGGTTGATCGCCCAAAGGATTGCTCGGCAACGCAATGCCCGACGCCGCCGCACCGCTGCGCGCACTCTTGGTGATGTTGTGTAATTGCTTCGGCACGGGTCGCGCCTGAGCCTGCGCGCGCTCGCGATCGAGCACCGCGTCGCCGCTGCGCTGGGTGTTGGCCAGCGGCCGACCGAGCTCACTGTCGACCAGCAATGGCGGCTGGTTTTGCGGCGTGCTGGTGTTGCTGCACGCGCTCAACGCCATCAGCAGCATCGGCAACGCCAGACGTGCCGGTTTGGATCCTGACCCCTTCATGAAGCTTCCTTAGCGCCCAGCGCCTGATCCATGCGAACGGTGCCTGACAAAGTGCCGGCGGTGACTTCGGTCGAGGGGTTGTCTGCGCGTTGCAAACGGGCCTCGACCACTTGCAGAGAAAGTTGTGCCGGGTTGCTCAACAGCCAGTCGAGTACGGCGTCAGCCGGTGCCGCGTCGAAGGTCAACTGCCAGGCGCCTTGTGCTTCCTGTAATTGGTAATGCCCCGCCAGGCCGCTGGCTTGCAGAGTCTGCTCCAGCGACTGCGCCACGCTTTGCCCGGTGGGACGCACGCTAACTTCGCGCAGCAATACTTCCAACGCTTCGGTCTGGGCGCGCAGCTTTGGCGTCTCGGCTTCCCAATAAGCAATTTTCTTCAGCGGTGGCTGGATCAGCGCAACCCACAACAGCAGGCCGACCAGCGCAACGGCCATGCCGGCAACCATGCGTTTTTCACGCAGCGCCAACGGCTGCCAACGCGCCTGCAACTGGGCGTTAAAGCGTTGCCACTTGGCGCGATAGAGCGCGAGCGAGGCCTTATTCATCTTCTTCTGCTCCGCCGCTGTCGTCGCTTTCACTTGAGGTGGCTTCAGTGGCCGGACGCAAGGTCCAGCCCTCGTCGTCTGCCGTCACGCTGATACCGGCCTGGGCCAAGGTGCTTTGCCACTCCTGATCATTGCCGCCGCGACGGGCTTCACTCAGCAGACTCAGTTGCAAGACGCCATCGACAAACGCCAACCGCTCGACACTGCCGGCCATCGACGGCATGCCGCTGCCGGCCTGCAACACCAGACGATTGAAGGTCTGCGCCGGATCATCCGCCGCGCCTTTCTGCCGCGCCGCCAATTGCTGGCGAGCCTGTTGCAACGGGTTGAGGATCACCGGCAACTCGGGGAACGCCTGCTTTACCCGCAGGTTCATCTGGGTTTTCAGTTGCTGGCCCTGCCCGGCTTCGCGGGCGGCATACAGGTTCAAACCGATCACCCAAATGGCCACGGCCAACGCTGACAGGGCGATCGCCCTGCCCCAGCCGCGATGCTCGGTTTTTTGTTGCTGGACCGCGCCATGCAGCCCCCAACCCGGAAGCGGCCCGGTCCAGCGCTGCGCATCCGCCATCGGCAGTTCAGCACCCGGCGGCGGTTGCTCACCGATCCAATGCAAAGTGACGCCCGATTCCCACACGACACCGTCGAAACCGTCATCGAACAACGGCTGCACCCGCGCCGCTTGCACGCTATCGCGCAGCAACAAATGCCCGTCCTGCACGCAAGCGACGGTGCCGGGCAACACCGGCAAACTGTAAGGCGCCGGGTAGAGACCGCGCAGGTTCAGCCCAGCGCTTTTCAGCAACTGACCAAAACCCAACAACTGTTGCCGAGGCGCCCAAGCAATCTGTACCTGCCCGGCCTCGTCCCGCGAGCTGTGCGCGATGTGCATCGCGCTGCTGTCGCCGAGCATCAAGGCCTGCGCCGCACACTGCACCGCCGCGACAATCTTGTTGGCCGGCAACGGCGGTAAATCGAGACTCGCCAACAGGCTGTCAGCCGGGTGCAGAAAACACACCAGCGGCGGCAGTTTCGACTGCTGACTCAACTGGCTCAAACTGAGGCGTTCTTCCCGCGTGACCACGCCCTGACGATCCAACCAGGCGCAGTACAATTGACTGTGCAGATCCAGTTCCGCCAAGGGCGGCAACGCCACTTTCAACTGGCTCATACACCCACCCGCGACCAGATCACCTGCGGCAAGCGGTCTTGGCTTCGATGCAGCAACGCCTCAAGACTGACCCGACGCTGATCACGCCGCGCCTCACCGCGCAGGCGAAACCAGTCACTGGTGATGCCGACCCTGACGCTGGTCAGCTCCAGTTGCGGCATGCGCAAGCGGTTGACGAAATCGCCACGGTTGATAAACCAGCGCCCGGCATCGCGCTCGGCAATCAACGCATTGGCACGCTCCAGCGACAGCCCCGGCACGTAAGCGGCTAAAACCGGCGCGGTGGCAGTGTTGCCATTGAGCCAGGTCGTCGCGGGGATCACCGTCAGGTACGGCGCCAGTTTGCCGATCAGCGCCTCATTAACGCCGTCGACACTGCGCAAATCGTCGATGCTGCGCAGCATCGGCAACGTCGGATTCTGCGGTTTGTGTGAAGCGTTCGGCGAGGTCGCGCGGCCACTGTCGAAACCACTTTTCGGCGCCTCGGCAATCTGCGCATTCAGCAGTCGCGGATAAGAGGCAATCACCCGCTGACTGATGCGCTGACTCAACCCGGCACTGACCCCGATCAACTCGCACAAGCGCTGAAACGCCGCGACCTGCGCCTCATCGACACGCTCATTGGCGACCAGATTGCGCAAGTTGAACTTGCCCTGCTCATCCTCCAGCCGCCCTTCAAAACCTTGCGCGGAGAGACGCTGCGCCCACGGCTGATCGAGCCGGGTCAACGGATCGCGCTGACGCGCATCCCAGAGCAACTGACGGCTGATCTCCAACCCGCCCTGCACCACCCACCGCCCCTGCACACGCTGCTGATCCGCCTCCAGCGCCCGGGTCGACACGCTCTGGCGCGTCAACATGCCCGCCGCAATCACCGCCACCACGGCCGCAATCAACAACGCGCTGATAATCGCCATGCCCTGTTGCTTCGCCCCCTCAGGCGAGCGGCTGTTCATGGCCGGCCTTACAACTGCCAGGAACCGATATCGGCATTCACGCCGTCGCCGTCCGGCTGACCGTCGGCACCGAGGGAAAAGATGTCGATCTCGCCATTGGCGCCAGGGTTGAGGTACTGATAAGGACGCCCCCACGGATCGTTCGGCAAGCGCTCCAGGTACGAGCGCCAATTGCTGTTCTTCGCGTCCGCCGGCCGCTCCACCAGCACTTTCAGGCCCTGGTTCATGCTCGGATAAGTGCCGTGATCGAGGCGATACAACTTCAACGCCTGCATCAACCCACCAATATCCTGCTTCGCCGCCGTCGCCCGCGCCTGATCAGGCCGGTCGAGCACTTTCGGCACCACCATCGCCGCGAGAATCCCCAGAATCACCACGACCACCATGATCTCGATCAGGGTAAAACCCTGCTGACCACGCGGCGTGCGCAACGGTTGCTGACGCGATTTGAAAGGTGCGATATCCATCTCGACAATCCCTGGCTTGATTCGATTCGACGCGCAGTGTTGCAAGAAGATATGTCAGTGATGTTGAAAATCCTCGGGTGAAACAGTCACGAAATAGAGATTCGAGCGGTGCCCCGGCGGGCACCGCCCAGTACGCTGCTACTCACAGAGCCTTGGCGTAATCCGCCTTCGCAGGCTCAGTTGGCTGCCAACGTCCCACGACCTGCTCACCACTGAAAAACTGGAAGCTGGCGCTCCCTCCCTGCGTCGCCGGCATCGTCACGCGGATGATCGGCGCGACGATGCCACCGGATGCATAAAAATCCCGCTGGTTGTATTGCGCATCAGATAAGCCGCTACCCGTATAGAAAAAGGCCCACAGTGGCACGGTTCTGTGGATGTTCTGCGGCCAGATGCCGCTGACGATCTCGTTCCAGCCCTGAAACGAAGTGCCCCCCAGCAGCGCCATTGCCCGAATACCTTCGATATAGGCAGATGCCGAGTGATCACCCGAAGTGGTTTCGCGAACATTGAACCCGCATTGGGCATTGTTGGTGCGGTAGTTATTCAGCCACTGTTGGGCTGTGGTAATGCCTGACAAATGACAAGGGCGACTGGTCAGTGGCTGTGATGAAACGTTCCCGCAACCATTTTCCGTCCGCCCGTTCGTACTGGCATTCAGCGGGAAAACGCAGAAAACATCGATATCGATCTTGTCTGCCGGGCTGTCGAAAATCGGGTAGGTAAAATAGCCGTTGTTGTACAGAAACGTTCGAAATGTCGAATCGCGGCGCAACCAGGACCAGGACACGCCACCGCGGCTCACGGAGGTCGGGCTCGGATTCCAGACATGATATGCCGTCGATTTCACTGTCGCTCTACCCATGATGCCCGAACAAAGAAAGGCAGGACGTCGAGGTCCGCCACAATCGATACGGGTGTCGTTGTAAAGCGCCTGCAGTTTGGTCGCCGTGGCCGCACCGTCAATTGCCGCTTGCTGGATGTTGAATTCATCGGGCGCTTTGTATCGGGCGCTGCAGCCTGCCAACACGCACAAAAACACAACCATAAAAAGTCTCATCGGTTAAATCCTCACTACGATAGATTTCACCAGCGACCGACAGACTTCCAACTGGCAGGTATTGACCGGCCGTCCACAGCGTCACACCTCAATGGACTGGCAAGCCACATCCATCAAAACAGAGCCTCTAAACGTGTCGCTACTGTCAGATCTGACAGTAGCGACCAACGGTCCAAGGCCGCACGGGATCTTTGGTCAGCAATTGGTCACCTTGGTTGCTTACATTGCTGTTCTTTGTCTTTGAGATGACTTGATGCGTGTCAATCGCCGCGAGGCCGGTTTCACCCTGATTGAAGTGCTGGTGGCGCTGGCGATTATTGCCGTGGCGATGTCGGCGGCCGTGCGTGTGGCGGGGTTGATGACGCAGAGCAGTGGGGTTTTGAGGGATCGTTCGATTGCGCTACTGGCGGGACAAAGTCGTATGGCCGAGTTGCGGTTGGAGGGCCGATTGCCGCTGGGGATGAAGGCGATGGAATGTGATCAGGGGCGGTTGTTGTTGCGGTGTGAGCAAATGATTGGTGCGGCGCAGAATGGGCGCTTGCTCAAGGTTGGGATTCAGGTGTTTGACCGCAGTCAGGACGCGCCACCGTTGGCCCGGCTCGAGACCTTGCTGTCCCGAACGGAAAGCCCCTCACCCTAGCCCTCTCCCAAGGGAGAGGGAACCGATTCGGGGACATTCGAAAGCTACACCGACTTAAACGTCTTTCATTGAATCCAAAATGGCCAAGCTCACAAAGCCAAATCGAAGGCCTTTCACAAAAGCCATAACCGCCAAGGTCTTTCACCAAAGCCATAATCACCAAGGTCTTCCAGGTCGATGTACCCCGCAAGACACCTCGGTCGGCCCCCTCTCCCCCCGGGAGAGGGCTGGGGTGAGGGCCGCTTCTGCTTGCACCCCCCCCAAACCCGGCAACAGACTGGCAACGTTCCAGGCAATGGCCTGAACCAAAGCAACCAATCAATCAGACCCATCCAAATCAACCAGCCCCACCACCGGAACCTGCCACGAAGGCTTTTTCCCACTCTGACCATCAAACACACGACGCGCCTCGCGAAAATCATCGACGTGCTCCACAACCCAAGTCCAAATCGGCGACATGCGAACCAACAGCTCCATCCCCAACGCCGTCAACTCGTACTCAACATGGGGCGGCACTTGATCAAACTCCCGCCGAATCAGCAAACCATCACGTTCCAGCGCCCGCAGCGTCTTGGTCAACATGCGCTGAGTCACGCCCGTCATTTGCCGTTTGATCTCGGCATGACGCATCGTGCCGTACACACCCAGGGCATGCAGGATACCCAGTGACCAGCGGCTACCGGCGTGAGCCAGGACTTCGCGCCGCACGCCATCATCGTCTCGTCTTAGCGTCTGGCAGATCGCTTCTGCCTGGCTAAGGGTTTCCTCATCGGTCATGTGTCCCCCTGGTATCACGCGTGTGCCTTCTTCTGAGCGCTGCGCAATCGTGCCAGCATCAACAAATCATACAGACGACGGATCTCAGGAGACATCATGACCGCAACGACCCACCCTTCCCCCCAATCCATTCTCGTACTCGGCGCCGGCGAACTCGGCCTGCCGGTGCTGCGCAATCTTGCGCGGGTAGCAAAACGCTCGCCCGGCAGCACCATCAGCGTCCTGCTCAGGGATTCGACCATCAACACGCAAGCCCCCGAGAAAAAACTGGAAGTCGATGAACTGCGCAGTCTGGGCATCCAGCTAGTCGCTGCAGACCTGGTTAACGATTCCATCGATCAACTGGCCGAAGTGTTCGCAGCATTCGACACCGTCATAGGCTGCGCAGGCATGGTCGCGGGCCGTGAAACGCCGATGAAACTGGCCACAGCAGCGCTAAAGTCCGGCGTGAAGCGCTACTTCCCCTGGCAGTTTGGCGTCGATTTCGAAGTGATTGGCCGGGGCAGCCCGCAGGACTTGTTCGATGCGCAACTCGACGTGCGCGAGTTGCTCCGCGCCCAGGATAAAACCGAATGGGTGATCATCTCGACCGGCATGTTCACCAGCTTCCTGTTCGAGCCGGTCTTTGAGGTCGTCGATTTTGACAACCACACCGTCAACGCCTTGGGCAGCCTGGAAACCAGCGTGACGCTCACGACACCCGAGGACATCGGCAAGCTGACAGCGGACATCGTTTTCTTCGAACCGCGCTTTCGCAATGAGATCGTCTACCTGTCTGGCGACACGGTGACGTATGGGCAGGTGGCGAACCTGCTCGAGCGTGTGCTGGGGCGGCCGTTCAAGCGTAACGTCTGGACGGTTCCGTACCTGATGCAGGAACTGGAAAAAGACCCCACCCACCACATCAAAAAATACCGCGCCGTATTTGCCCAAGGCAGAGGCGTGTCGTGGCCTAAAGCGGGGACGTTCAACGAACAGCAGTCGATTCAGGTCACTACGGCTGAACAGTGGGCTCGGGACAACCTGACAGTCGATTGACGCAAAGAAAGCAACCCACTCGCAGGTACAGATACGCGTACATCGTCTCAACATTTATCGCGGCTGAAGAGCAAGTCCGCTCCCACCTTGGAACACACTCAAAGGTAGGAGCGAGCCTGCTCGCGAAGGCGCCAGAATTAACACCTGATCAATCACCAAGTGATCCCGCCCCCCGCATCACTCCGGCAACTGCAAATTATCCAACGCCCGATTCACCGCCAACTCCCCGAGCATGATCAACTGCGCGATCCCCGCCAGCGCATGGCGCTGCGATGCCGGCAACAGGCTGGAGACGTTCTGGGCGATGGTTTTGGCCGAAGCAAGTGTTGCACTGGCATCGACCAGCAGTTCTTCGGTTTTGTTGTCGGCGGTGACGGCATACATCCCACGGTTTTTACGTGGGGGCGGCGTGGAACCGAGTGGACAGAGGTAATGGTCGAGCGCGCGGTCGGCGGCTTCGTGGAGTTTTTTGGAATCGATGGATTCGTAGGGAGACGTGCAGTTGGATTCGGGCGGGTTGGGTGTTGGTTTGATCATGGTGAAGCTCCTTGATGACTGGAACCGCCACCGTTCGCGGTCAAACAAACAGGGTGGCAGCTGTACGCGGGTTGACCGACCGGACATCAAGGAATCCGGCACACCCGAAGGTGTCCCACGCACAGCCACCGCGACATGATTTCAGACAATGCCTGAACACGTGCAGAACGCTGGCGCGCCTTGATGTTGGGCGGGCGGTCAAACCCGATCACTGATTCGTCAGCGACCGCACCAAGATAGAACTCGACCCCAAGGCGCACAAGCCGGCGGATTCTGGCGTAGCTGTAGGCAAAGGCGCAAGGATATGTAGCCTGGGAGAGTGTTTGGAGATGTCTTTTTAAACGTTGGTGTTTATCGCGTCTCATCGCGTCCTGCCGTCTAAAATCGATCCCATTACCTGTTGCCAAGGATTCCCCTGCTCACCCCGCTTCGCGGCCATATCTAGCAGTCAACCAATAATTTGTAAGTAAATATTGAGCGCGCCTCTTACCTCGGGCATGCTGCGCGCAGCACATTTACATGGACAGTAAAACTTTATGCGCCCCTCCAAGGACACGCCCTTTTCTTCGCGCTTAAACGCTGCACACCCCCGCATTATTTTGGCGGCCGATACCCCTCGCTCCCATATCGACTCCATTCAGGTCAAGGAAAACTGAAGCTTTGAAAAGGAACAATTCATGAGTGGCAAACCCGCTGCGCGAGTTACAGACCCAACCAATTGCCCGCTTCCTGGGCATGGCACAAACCCTATTGTCAGCGGCTCGCCCAATGTGAATTTCGACGGCCTTGCCGCCGCTCGAATGACTGATAAGTCCGCCTGCGGTAGCCCAATCACGGGCGCCGTCAGCGCTACGGTTTTCATCAATGGGCTAAACGCTGCGACCAAAGACAGTACTGGTGGCCACGGCAACGTGGTTATCGGCGGATCCGGCACGGTCATCATTGGCGACACCGTCGTATCAGCGCCTTTCAGCGGTCTGACGTCCATGCCCGTGCACTTCAGCGACAAGTTCAGGATTATTGACGACGAGTCAGGGGAGCCGTTAGCTAATCTTGATTACGCCATTCAGCGAGCTGACGGCAGCATTGAGCACGGCGTCAGCGATTCAATGGGGTATACGCACGTAATTAGCTCGCACCTCGCCGAAACGATCCAACTGTTTTTGGAGGATTGAAAATGAATGTAGATACAACTCAAGAAAACTACCGTGTACAAGGTTCCATGGCCAAAACCATAAACTTCTTTATTTTCACTCTCCAAAACAGCCACCAGCAGAGCGTCAAAGAAGATAAAGGAAGTTTTCCTCATGGCTGAAGTCATTAGCAAAAACGGCCGAAAAATGTCATCTGTAGCCACCAGAACAGTGACGCCTGTCAAAGACTCCAGCCCTAAAGCGGTATCCGTAGACGCAAAGCAACAAAAGAGACGTGCCGAGAATGCGGAGTTCTTAAAAAACAAAAATGTGAAGGCCTTTCTGGATACGTTGGCAAAAGTCGAGGGTGGCGATTATCACGCAAAATTCGGATATGGTTGGGCAGCTGGCTGGAAATCCGGGAAGTGGACATTCAGTGATGAGTCTACTCACCCTGGACCAGGTCATGGTGGTTCAACTACAGCTTCTGGAAGGTACCAAATCACGAAAGCCACCTGGTCGGAACTCTCCATCAAAGCAATGGGGCTATCTGACTTCAGCCCCGGAACGCAGGACTTGATTGCCGTTGAACTCCTGCGCAACGTGAGTGCCATCGAACCGCTGATCGGTGGCGACTTAAAAACTGCAGTTGGAAAAGCATCAAAAAAATGGGAAGCGTTGCCTATGGGGCCGGGCTTGGCAAATCGACCAATCAATGGAAAGCCGTCCGGCCAACCTTATACTGAGTACGAAGAAGTAGAAAAAATATTTAAAGGCTTTGGCGGTACTGTTAAATGAAACTAAAAATATTAGCCATCAGCCTTTTATGTTGCGTCAGTTTATTTTCTAGCGCAGCAGACGTTCCCATCAAAGAGGGAATGCCATTTTCGAAAGCCCGAAAAGCTTTGATCAAAAATGGCTGGAAGCCGAATCCGTCCTACTCAGGTGAGTTCGGGGTCGAAAACGTCATCCAAAGAAAAGGCTTCATTGAAATCGAGTCTTGCACGGAGGGGGTCCGTTTCTGCAGCTTCAACTACATCAAGAACGGAGCTTGTTTAGGTGTAGGAACTGTCGGCGAAGAAGTCAAAGACATGAAAATTTATTCCTGGAACTTCAAATGCCCTGAAAAGGATTGAAACCATAAATCGACAATAAAGTGGGCGGCGCTTCCCGAAGGTCCAGGCAAGAAGAATCACTATCCTCCGCAACCTTACGCCGAGTATCCGGACTTTTTATCGACCTACAAATCTGCGGAGGAACTGTCCAATGAAGGCCTCAACCCTCGTACTTGTCGCTGTTTATTGCATGGGTATCAGCGCAGCGTTTGCCGATGACTCACAGGCGCCAAACGACAATCGCGGGCCAGCAGGCATCGTCGCCGGTGAGCGTTTGGCCGCGGCCAGATCCAAGCTAGTCAAACAAGGCTGGAAGCCGACGCGGATGCATACCAACGACGGCTATGAATACAGTGGCGTGGAGAAGGAGCTGGCTACACGCAGTTTCTTCGAACTGGATAACTGCTCGTTTGATAGCTCGCGTTGCATCTTGTACTACGCGAAGAAAGGAACTTGCCTACGCGTCGATACCATCGGAGAGCAATTCAATGACATGACGGTGACGCGATGGACCCGCGAATGTCCTGAAGCGACTCAATAACCACACGAAGACGGCGCGGTACTAATCAACTGCTCCCACAGGTGTCAGCGTCGTACGCAACATCTGCAATCAGCATAAAACCCTGTGGGAGCGAGCCTGCTCGCGAAAGCGCCAGAATGAACACCCGATCAATCACCAGGTGATCCCGGCACCCGCATCACTCCGGCAATTGCAAATTATCCAGCGCCCGATTCACCGCCAGCTCCCCGAGCATGATCAACTGCGCAATCCCCGCCAGCGCATGGCGCTGCGATGCCGGCAACAGGCTGGAGACGTTCTGGGCGATGGTTTTGGCCGAAGCGAGTGTTGCACTGGCATCGACCAGCAGTTCTTCGGTTTTGTTGTCCGCCGTCACGGCGTACATCCCACGGTTTTTACGTGGCGGCGGCGTGGAACCGGGTGGACAGAGGTAATGGTCGAGCGCGCGGTCGGCGGCTTCGTGGAGTTTTTTGGAATCGATGGATTCGTAGGGGGAAACCGAGGCGGTTTCTGGCGGGTTGGGTGTTGGTTTGATCATGAGTGAATCTCCAAATCATAGAAAAGGAGCCATCATCTTTCGCTACCAAACGAAGGGGTGGTGGCCATACGAAGGTTGGTAGACCGGTGACTTGGAGAACCGGCGCGCCCGAAGACGCCCTGCGCATGAGCCACCATAAATACACAGCCCCAAAAAGGCGTGTATCGGGTGACGCTATGCGCCAAGTCTAAGCCGGGCTACCAAACCCGATCGCTGATTCGTCAGCGACCGGACCACAATAGAATCCGACCCAAAAGCGCACAAGCCGGCGGATTCTGGCGTAGCTGTAGGCAAAGGCGCAAGGATGTGTAGCCTGAGAGAGTGTCTGGAGATTTCTTTTTAAACGCTGGCGTTTATCGAGACCCTGATCTATAAGCTTGCAAGAGGATAAACTTTTGTGAAAATTTTCTTATGGGGGCACGATGGAAATATATACTTGGATTCTACAGAAACTCGGCTCAGCGATTCTCTATACGGGAATCATTACAACATTCACCTACTTCTTATTCAAATTATTCACTAAACAATGGATTGAAACCCAATTCAAAACGAAGCTCGATAACTTGAAGCACCAACACAACATTGAATTACAGAGATTAAAAATAGAAATAGACTCTCTTCTTAGCGGCTCCCTAAAAATCCAAGAGAAAGAGTTTATTGTTTTACCTGAAATATGGGGAAAGCTTGATGAGGCTCATGGAAGAGCGCAGTTGGTACTTAGCCCTATGCAGCAGTACGCTGATCTAGAGCGGATGGCGGAGGCGGAACTTAAAGAATTCCTTGAGGGGAGAGACTTGCGCACTTATGACAAGAATCGACTCCAAGAAGAACCCAGCAAGAACAAGCTATATCAAGAGATAATATTCAGAAAAAACATTGGCACAGCAAAGTCCGCCAACAGCGAGCTTTCAAAATACTTAGCAAGAAATGGGATCTTTCTTCCGGACAACATAAAATCCGTATGCAAAGAGATAGAAATTGCAATATGGGGGGCTTTGACTTCCAAAGAAATTGGCCGCGAGGCAAATGATAGAAAAATGGAAATGGACGGATGGCGCGAACTCGAGGATAAGGTGACACCACTATTCAAAGTAGTCGAAGACCATATTAGACTTCGATTACTATCGCACGCCAAACCCCAAATTTCCGCGACGCGGTAACAAAACAAAATTTAAATATTTTTCTCTGACGAAAAATGGACAGAATAAGGGACGGATCGATTTTCCAGAAAATAGATCTATCCAACTTTTCGCTTCTTCCTTCATGCTCACGATAGATTTTAAGAGGAATCTTATGACTTACAAACTATTGAAATGGCACGGCCCATATAAACTTCGCGAAGCTTACAAGTTACCCGACACCCCAGGCTTGTATTTGATAACAAATAGCAGTTCACCTTTTTTGGTAGACGTTCATCGAAACTATTCCGTACCGCCAAGCCCATTTACGGGTTTGCCAGCGATTTTGTATGTGGGAATGACTACAAAGTCTCTTCGTAGCAGACTGCAAACAAATAACCATGACACGCTTTTTGAAATAACATCACAGACCGACCTAGAGAATATCTATTTATATGCTGCTTCCTCAGACGACCCTGCTCGTCTTGAAGAAAAAATGCTCGACGAACTCAAACCCCTATTAAACAAAACATTGTCTCGCAACAAACCCAGCATCCACTTCGAAGATCAAGCAGTAGCAGAGCTTCACGAACTACTCAACGCACGGGAGGAAAAGGAATCGCTTTATCAAGAATTATTTAAAAAACATCCTTGGTTGCTCGGCCTCCAATACTCTTCAGTTCAGAGTCACCAATCACTAGACGACGAAAACATTCCCGATTTTAGTGGCACAAGATCTCGAGACAGTCGCCTCGACATAGTTGAAATCAAGCAGCCTTTCATGCCTGTGGAGCGAGCATCTGGCGGGCTCAGCTCTCAATTTAGCGACGCTTGGAATCAAGCGGAACGATATCTAGATTTCACCAGAACAGAATCTGACTATCTACGAAGGAGAAAAAATTTAAACTTTGAAAATGCGGTTTGCTATTTAATAGTAGGTGGTGGATGGAGCGACGCAACCGAACGACTTATCGAGGCGAAACAACGACTCAATCCGGCCATAATCGTAGTCACTTACGATCAAATCAAGAGCATGGCACATCTATCAAAAACTTTAATCCGGGATCTATTTGGAAAAATCTGATCAACTAAGAATATTGGAAACTAAAGGGGACTGATTTATTTTCTGAGAAATAAATTAGCACCCTTTTCTTTGCTATTGTTGAGCTCTGCCGAGCTGAGCCAGGTACATCATAAGATTCAGCTCTGCTTCTACTTAATGTTGCTCGTTTCGTTCGGCATGGAGGAAGTGCTGCTACTGGCAACGCATCCTCAGCGCCTGCCTTGGCCTCCACCTGCCGCTCAATTCTAGATTTTTGACAAGGAGTAATTCTTGAAACGCATGCCAAGAGATCCATTAAAATTCGACCCAGTTGAACTGTTTGCCGCCGTAAGCAGGGATAATAATTACAGAATCGAAGCAGAAGAGGATATTGAAGACTTCCTAGATAAAGTTGGAAAGTCCCTCAAGTCATCTCTAAAAAACCAAAGCCTGCTGAATGGTAAGCGAGTCGAAGCTTTATTTGCTCATGTTGCTGGAGCTTTAGGCAAGTGCGCAATGGTGAAGCAGGAAGACAGTGGTGCAATATTCGCCGCCGGGATGAATGTTCAGGCACCCGATTACTCTATTGCCTTGAATGACGGAACGAGATTTCTTGTAGAGGTGAAAAACTGCCATCATGGCGACCCCAAAAAGGACTATGAATTTCGGAAGGACTACGTAGAACGGCTAGAGAATTATGCAAAACTACAAGGTACAGCTGTAAAGTTTGCGATTTATTTCTCTAGAATCAGAAAGTGGGTACTCCTGTCCAAAGATTCAATGACTGAACATCGAAATAAATATACGACCAACTTCCTTGAAGGCTACGCCAAGAGTGAAATGATCTCACTAGGGGATAGAATGATCGGCACTAAGCCGAACTTGAGCATCGAGTTAATTGCAAAGCCCGAAGAAAATTCAGAAATCAACAAAGATGGACAAGCCTCAATAACAATAGGTGATGTCAAGCTATACTGCCATAACAATGAAATATTGATGGAAAATGAAAAGCATATTGCATTTTATCTAATTAGATTCGGAGACTGGACTACCGACGATCCTTCGGCTGAGATGGATGGAGAAAGAGTTAGGTCTATAAGGTATGATTTTTACCCTGACGTACCATGGGAGGAAGAGCAGGGATTTGCAATGCTAGGCTCACTGAGTTCAATGGTCACTAGCGCTTACAATGAGCATACCGTATACGAAAGCAAGGTATATGCCCTTGATGCCAGGGTTAACCCTGAGATGTTTTCAGTGCACATTCCTAACGACTACAAAGGCGACCAGCTTCCACTCTGGCAGTTTTGCATTCAGCCGAACATGAAGTTCAAGATATAAAAAAGGGGCCAACTGGCCCCTTTTTAGTCGTCGGCGAGGTACTATCCGTCAAATGTTACCAACAGCTCCTCCCTTCAAAAATACCTCAAGCGGCTCGTTGCTGTAACCAGTACTCAGAGCGGATTTAGCGAATGCGGCAAAGCGAGCGTATTTAGCGTACTTAGCAAGTTTTGCGAACTTGGCTGGTTGAGCGTATAGCGCACGAGGGCAATTCTCACCAATGGAACCAACACGATGACCGCGAAGGTCAAACAGCACGCCATTCACGAACCAACCTAGGTGCTTACCGTTCCATCCATAAATTTTTTCTTCTGAGATGTAGGCAACCGCATGTCCTTTCCAGAGGTATATGCTTTTGTCTCCGTCGTCAGCAATGTAGGCAACAGGATGCCCCGCACTGTCATAAAGAGTTACTTCCACTAAAACAATCCTCTTGATATACAACACCAGTAAAAGGGACGATTTATTTTTGATATAAAATCGGGCCTTTTCCTATTCAAACACCAGAGACGCATTCAACTTATACAAATTCACTTTTCCGTTCTTCACATTCGGCCAACACGTAATCCAGCCACGTTTCATACCAATACCAAGTATTCATAACCATTACTCCAAAACCTTTAGCTTGTTTTTTTGCTTCGCAGGATTGCCACATCTTGGTGTGATGCGTCATGGTGAATCGTGGATAGCCGGCGCCTTGAACTTTTTCGACAATTTTAGATGGCAAATATTTAGGACGCTCAGTTTCCTTAATTTGAATATACTTCGTATTCATTCCTTCAGCAATTTCAGATCCCGGCTTAATAAACTCAATAACCTGATCAGCCTGACCTTTATGGTTTGCAGTTTTAGGTACAAAGAAAACACGATAAGAGAACCGTGGATCATTAAACTCCTCATCGCTCAGAGCCAAGTCAAACGCAGTTATATATGCCCGTATATTTTCCGGGAGACCATTAGCCTTAGACAATTGGTCCACCTGCTCCTTATTTAATGATGAGAATTGAAGACTAAAAGACAAATGCTTGTCTATGCCATACCGAGGTCCAAATATCGACTTTATAGCTTCATTATAATTTAGGCAGCAAGCTTGGAACCTTGCACTTAGAAACTGATCTATCCTTGTTGTCATTTGGTGTTCTATCTCATGCCTAAGACCAATTAAAAATCGAAGATTATTCGCAGCACTCGCATCTATTGGCGACTCTTTTTGATTTAGGCACTTCTCTAGCTCCCAATGCTTCATAGCGCCTTTAGCGGTTTTTTGAAATCTCTTGCGCTGGCCTTCAAGCTTAAAGTATCTATACTCAATACCTTTCTTTCGATAGAACGCATGAAGAAGATAAGTCCAAGATATCATCATCAACACAATGAAAATCTCCGACTTAAACAACAGAGCCGGATTGTTAAATATCTGCACTGAGGCTAAGGCCGCCTCTCTGGACTTTTTTATTAGCTCATCAGCTACGGAGCCTATTGTTCTAACTCTCTTTTCTGCAGTCATTCTGATCTTCCTTGGAGTGAATGATGCTCACTCATCTACCATCAAACCAGATACTTAGCACTTGTTTAAAAGTCTCGACACCTCATAACAGTAGTAATAGATGGCCGAAAAGCCAGTCGATTATTGCGAACGGCAGCATTCATCTATCAACTCGATCCCACGCTAGGTTGAACGTAGGCTACTGTCCGGTCAGCACACGAGCGCTGTGCAGGAGTGGCGAAAGCAACCGCAATATTTGCCTTTCGGTTCGCATTTTGTGTGGGGGCACTCGTTCCGCTACTCCCAAAGGCACCCAGCCAACTGAAATGGCAGAATGACAAACCTCAATCCTGCAATTCAGGGCCGAGTCAGCTTCGGCAACACCACCCCCTCCCCCTACCTCTCCACCCCCAACCTTACCCTCTCCCCACCCTGCTCAATCACCACCCCATCCCCCTCCACCGCTACCAACTTCATCCCAGGCCCAACCTTCTCCCCCTGCAAAAAACTCCTCGGCGGCCCATCATTCAAACTCAATATCGCCACCGCCCCCCGACTCCCCGCCATCACCCCGCTCACCTTGATGTCCACCGGCGCCGTTTGATTGGAAAACCACTGTAACGCCGGGCTATCGCTGCGCGCCGCCAGCAACTGCGGGGCCGCTGCCGGGGTGTGTGACTCGGCGGAGGTCAGCAGCAGCGACGACCATGTCGCCACGCCGACCAGCGCGGCGAGCAGCGCGAGGGCCTGGACCATTTGGGGTGGGGAAAAGCGTGCGGTGAAGGTCATGGGTTGAATCTCCTTTTTATCCCTGCTGTCAGCCTACGCGGCAATTCTCTCCGTTTTATTTCACACGCCTTACATGTTGGCCGTGCACGATGGCGTAGGACGCAAAGGAGCGCGCGCGATGAACAGGCAAGAGGGTTTTACGCTGATCGAATTGATGGTGGTGCTGGTGATCATCGGCATCGCCAGTGCGGCGATCAGCCTGAGTATCAAGCCTGATCCGTTGCAGTTGCTGCGCAAGGATGCCGAGCGTGTGGCGCAGTTGCTGCAGGTGGCGCAGGCCGAGGCCCGCGCGGATGGCCGGCCGATTGTGTGGGTGAGTGATGCCAAGGGGTTTCGGTTTAGTCGGCGCAGTGACAGTGGCAAGGGGTTTGATCATTTCGCGCAGGATCCGCAGTTGCGACCGCGTGCCTGGCAGAGTCCGAAGATGGAGGTGCGGGTGGAGCCGAAACAGAGGGTTGTGCTGAACGCTGAGTGGATCAATCCGCCGCTACAATTGACGTTGTCGGATGGGTTGAATCGCTTGAGTGTGCTGCGTGATGGCAGCGGAAGGATCAGTCTGCAATGAAGCGCCAGCAAGGGTTTACGTTGATTGAGGTGATGGTCGCGATTTTGTTGATGGCGGTGGTGAGTCTGATTGCCTGGCGGGGGCTGGACAGTGTGACGCGGGCGGACAGTCATTTGCAGGCGAGCAGTGAGCAGAGTGACGGATTGTTGCGGGCGTTGAATCAGTTGCAGCGGGATGTGGAGATGCGGGCGGGGATTGAGTTGATCGAGCCGAAGAAGGTTGGGGTGGATGATGAGCCGCCGAGCGCCCCGCCCGCTCTGACTGTGCGCAGCAGTGATAGCAAGGGGTTTCGGCTGGATATTATTCGGAGTGCGGCGGATCAGCCGGGGGCTTTGCAGCGGGTGCGCTGGTGGGTCAAGGGCGACACGTTGTATCGGGCGGTGGCTGAGGCGCGGAGTCGGTATCCGTTGCCGGCGCCTGGGAATGGGGTGGCTGTTTTGAGTGATGTCAGTGATGTGCAGGTGCGGGTTTGGGAGGTGGATAAGGGGTGGCGGCAGTTGAGCGGGAATCGGCGGGAGGAACCGTTGGGGTTGGAGATTCGGTTGAGTCGGGGGACGGCGCAGGGGTTGGAGAGGTATCGGCAGGTGATTGGGCCGTTGGATTGATGCGTATCCCTGCAAAGCTCCTACATTGGGATTGGTTGAAATCAGTTGGAAATTGGTCGGCTTTTAGGCCGCCATCGCTGGCAAGCCAGACTCCCACAGGGATTGAGTACAACCGGTAGATATTGGTTGGCTGGCAGGCCGTCATCGCTGGCAAGCCAGCTCCCACAGGAATTGGGTGAGGTCAGTGGGGATTGGTTGGCTGTGAGGTCGTCATCGCGAGCAGGCTCACTCCTACAGATTGGATTGGGTACATCAGCAAGAGATTGGTCGGCTGGCAGGCCGCCTTCGCGAGCAGGCTCGCTCCCACAGTTTTAAATTTGCGTACAACCCAAGCGGCAAAGCCGCCCCACTCAACAGGATGAGCGTTAGCTCGGCTGCAGCTCTTGATCTTGATTTTGATCCACGGGCGACGTCGGAAGGCTGAGTGGAGGGATTCATCCGGGCGTGGGAGCGCAGCGACCGTTTGGCGCAGCCAAATGCATCGAGAGGAGGTGCAGCGAAGCAAACCGTAGGCGATGCGCCCGGATGGATCCCGGAGCGAAGGAACCCCGAGCCTCAGCGAGCGGGCCGGACGTAGGAGCAAGCGTTTTTTTGCTTACTTTTTTTAGGCGTTTGTAAAAAAAGTGAGTCGCCGTAAGGGCGAAACCCTAAGCGGCCGTTACCGCAGAAACGGATATGTACCCAGTCAAACCCACTAGCTCAAAACAACGACGCCACCCGGCAACTCAGTGCATTTGACGCCGTAGGCGTCGCGGATCAGCAGTGCGACGCCGGCGAGTTGGTCGAGGCTGAAGCGGGCCTGGACGCGGCGTTGGCCGAGTTCGCGGTTGAGCAGCAGCAACATGCCGGGGCGGTAGCGGTTGATTTCGTCGATCATCTGGCTGAGGGTTGCGCCGTTGAACACCAGGACTTGTTGGCGCCAGTTCATCACGGCGGCTGTGTCGACGCTTTGTACGCTGCCGACTTGCCGCGCGTCGTAGGTCACTTGTTGGCCCGGTTCGAGGCGCAGGCTGCGACCTTCAATATCCACTTCAACCGCGCCATCGAGACAGGTCACGCAAACTTGCTGATCAGTATTACGCAAGTTGAAACGCCCCTGACTGGCGCGCAACCACCCTCCTCCAGCCTGCATCGCCAGTGGCAACCGCGCGGTCTGCACCTCAACCTCACCACTAACCAGCTCAAAACCCTGCACACCCTCAGACACTGCACGCTGATTGATCCGCGTCTGGGTGTTCAGCTCCAGACTCACGCCTTGCGCCGGTTCGAAGCGGCGCTGTTGGCTAACCTCAGTGATGTAGTCCGCGCCCAGCCCTTCAAAACCACCAGGAATCGTCCCGCGCACCAGCAAAAACGCCGCCGACGCAGCAATCGCCCCACCGAGAAAAACACGTCGACCAAACCCGCGTGGCGCCTGCATTTGCTCCATGGCCGGTTGCAGTTGTTGCCACAACCGCTTGGCCTCTTCGAACGCGCGGGCATGCTCGGCGCTCTGCGCGCACCATTCGCGCAAGGCGCGGGCATCGGCCACGGTGGCGCGTCCGGAGGTCAGCAAGACCAGCCAGTCGCGGGCTTCGTTGTGCAGATTGTCGGCCGCCGATGGCTCGGCAGGTGTCAGTCGAAAGATGTTCAAACGCGCAGATTCTCAACGAATTGATCGGGCACTATTCAGAAGACGGTTTTCCGGCCCCGCGACCGAACCGCTGAAACACTTTTCTTTCCAGTTTCGCCGCGCAAAAGCCCAACGCGGCTTTGATTTCCTTCTCGACCATGCGCGTGGAAATGCCGAAACGCTGGGAAATCTCCAGGTGCGGCGCCTCTTCCAGACGCGCCGCGATGAAGATCTTCCGGCGCCGTGCGGGCAGCTCGTACAACGCACTGAGCAGCGACTGGATTTCCTTCTGCCCGCCCACAACTCGCGCCGGATCCAGCGCTTCGTCGCCGATTTGCAGCAGCTCTTCGACTTCCTCGCCGGTGAGCAGACGCGCATCGGCCTGGCGGCGGTCGGCGGCGATGTTCAGGGCCATGCGATAGAGGTAGGCGTTGGGCCGCAGGACGTTCGGCGGCGTCTCCATGCGGTCGACGCGCAGGTAGGTTTCGTGCAGCACGTCGTTGGCCAGATCTTCCGAACCGAGACGCCTGCGCAGGCGCACCCGAAAGTCCTCGTAGGAGGCCAGGAACAGTTGGACCATCGAACCTTGTCCGGCGTCTTTCATCCCCCGGAAACTCCTTCCCATTTGGTGCATTCCATGCGTTTCCCTGACGACTCCGGTAACAACAGCAACGTGACCGGCTGACGCAAGGCGCTGGGCGTCGGCCGGTCGATTTTGAGGTTGCGAAAACTTTCCACCAGCGCGTTGTCGCGCCGTACATCTCCGGTCGAAGTGACCAACCGGTTGTGCTGCACCAAGCCGTCACGGCCAACCCAGACCTGCAACACCGCGCGATAACTGCCCGGCCGGGTCAGCGGCGAGCGGCACAGGTTGCGCTCGATCGCCGCTTGCACCGCCGTCGCGTAACTGCGGTTGACCGCGACGCTTTCCGGCGTTTGTTTTTGCGGCGGCGCCGGCACGTCTTCGACCTGCGCCACTTGCAAGGTAAACGCATCGTCGCGGGCATACCGCGCCATCAAACCACTGCCGCCGAGCAATCGACGCAGGGCATCGGCGGCGGTGTATTCACCGTCCACCGCCAGCGAACGTCGGCCGCGACTCAACTGGCTGTCGACCAGCACCGCAACGCCAGTGGCGTGGCTGTACTGATCCAGCGCGTGCGCCAGATCCTGTGCCGGAATGTGCAGCGTCATGCGCAAGTCCGCCGGCACCGCATCGGCCATGGCCTGGCCTGCCGCACAGCCAAGCAGCCACCCCAGACACATCCGGCGCACAAGCCTCGTTGAACGCTGAAAACCGTCCGTGGAATTGCCTCGCTGCACGGCTGACGAATCCTTGGAAATCGTCATCCTGAGGGCTGTTTATGAATCTGGTGTGACGAGCGGTGCAAAAAAACCATCACGGGAATTGCGCAAGGCTTGCACTAGACTCACGCCATAGCGCGGCCCCTTCGGGCTGGCCAGGAGGCGAGCATGAACACACTGTGGCGATTGAGCCTTGGCGGGCTGTTGTTGATGGCGCTGTCGAGCGCTTATGCCGAGGAACCGTTGGGCTGTGTCGAGGTGACGGTCGGCGGCTACAAGGCGCCGAATTACGACTGTTTGAGCCAGCAGATGGGCAACAACCCGGAAGGCGCGGCGGCGGCGGAAAAGAACCAGGAGGCGCTGAATGTGCCGGTGAACAAACGGCCGCCGAATCAGGTCGGGCTGGCGACGCCGGCGGCGACCAGTACGCGGATGGGCAATACCTTCGGCACCTCGGTGAAACCACAACGCCCACCGCAATGACACCCCACCGATCGTTCCCACGCTCCGCGTGGGAATGCAGCCCGGGACGCTCCGCGTCCCATCCGGAGCCGAACGCAGAGCGTCCGTTGAGGCATTCCCACGCAGAGCGTGGGAACGATCCTGTGGTGTTCAGTCGCTTACCGATCGTTCCTACGCTCCGAGTGGGAATGCAGCCCGGGACGCTCCGCGGCCCATCCAGAGCCGAACGCAGAGCGTCCGTTGAGGCATTCCCACGCAGAGCGTGGGAACGATCCTGTGGTGTTCAGTCGCTTACCGATCGTTCCTACGCTCCGAGTGGGAATGCAGCCCGGGACGCTCCGCGTCCCATCCAGAGCCGAACGCGGAGCGTCCGTTGAGGCATTCCCACGCAGAGCGTGGGAACGATCCTGTGGTGTTCAGTCGCTTACCGATCATTCCCACGCAGAGCGTGGGAATGATCAGGGCAGGCTCAGTCGCTGGGGGTTTGGCGGAAGCTCACCGCGAGGCGATTCCAACTGTTGATGGTGGTCACGGCCATGGTCAGGTCGACCAGTTCGCCTTCGCTGAATTGCTCGCGCGCTTGCTGATACACCTCATCGGGCACCCGGCTCTCCGCTAACAACGTCACCGCCTCCGCCCAAGTCAACGCCGCACGCTCACGCGGGTTGAAGAAGTTGCTGTCGCGCCACACCGCAATCGCATACAAACGCCGATCACTCTCCCCGGCCCTCCGCGCATCCACCGAGTGCATATCGGTGCAGAACGCGCAGCCATTGAGCTGTGAAGCACGGATGCGGATCAGTTGCAGCAGCGGCTGCTCGATGCTGAGGTTGGCGGTCAGCGCCTCCATGGCAATCATCGCTTTCATCGCTTTGGGCGAAGCGTTGTAGTAATCCAGGCGCGGGGACATGGGCAGGTCTCGGTAGACGGAATAATGAGTTCACCGTAAACGCCGACAGTGGTGCGTTACAGCCCCAATTTGTCGAATTGTGGGTACACCACTGAATCGCGGATATACACGATACCTGTGGGAGCGAGCTTGCTCGCGAAAGCGCCAATCCAGACACCCTATTTGGCGACTGACACACCGCATTCGCGAGCAAGCTCGCTCCCACAGGGGATCTAGGCCAATTTCGGGTTTTTCGGGTAGGCAACTATTGTCGATCCCGCAACAGCGGTAATCTGGCAGGCACGCCAAATAGCCTCGGGAGCCTCGTCGGTATGGAACTTCACGTCGTGATCAACGGCCGCAAGGATCTTGCCGGTCAGTTGTATCAGCAACTGCGCGGGGCCATTGAATCCGGGCGTCTGGCCGCCGGCACGCAGTTGCCACCCAGCCGTCTGCTCGCCGAGCAACTGGGCATCTCGCGCAAGACCATTTCCGATACCTACGCACAGCTAACCTACGAAAATTTCCTCACCGGGGTGATCGGCAAAGGCACCTACGTCAACGCGCGTCCGGCGCAGATCCAGCGCAAACAGAGCCACACCGAACTGGCCGGCGCCGAGGTGATCGAGAGCTGGCGCAATCTGCCGGTGTTTCTGCGTCACCCGACGCTGGAAGGTTCGCTGCGCTATGACTTTATCGGCGGCGCCACCAGCAAGGGCCAGTTCCCGCAGGATGATTGGCGCCGCTGCGTGTCTCACGCGATGCGGCAGATGGCGCAGTCCAAGGGTTTCTATAGCCTGCCCGAGGGCTTGCCGGCGCTGCGCAATGCGATTGCCCGGCACATCGCGTTTTCTCGCGGGATCAACTGTCAGGACGAAGACATCGTCGTGTGCAATGGCGCGCAACAGGCGCTGGACCTGATCACCCGCGTCTTGATCAGCCCCGGCAGTCTTGTAGCCATGGAAGATCCCGGTTATCCGCCGGCACGTTTGCTGTTCGCCACCCATGGCGCCGAGGTGGTCGGGATTCCGGTAGATGCCGAGGGCATTCAGGTCGAACACATTCCCGAGGGCACGCGCCTTATCTATGTCACGCCGTCGCACCAGTTCCCGCTGGGCATGCCGATGAGTCAGGCGCGCCGTGAAGCCTTGCTGGCTCGCGCGCATGAGTTGGGCGCGATCATCATCGAGGACGACTATGACAGTGAGTTTCGCTATGAAGGCCGGCCCACTGATTCGCTGTTCAACCTCGACCAGCGCGGCATCGTCGCTTACGTCGGCACCTTCTCGAAAACCCTGCTGCCGGAGCTGCGCCTGGGTTATGCGATCCTGCCGCCGGCCATTCTCGAAGCGGTGATCCGCGCCAAGCAACTCACCGACCTGCATGCCTCGACCTTGCCGCAGTGGGCGCTGGCCAAGTTCATCGCCGAGGGTTGCCTGCTCAAGCACATCCGCCGCTGCCACACCATTTATGCGCAACGCCGCGAGCGCATTCTGGCGCGCATGGCCGACGATCTTTCGCCGTGGCTGCAGGCGGTGCCGCCGAGTGCCGGGTTCCACATGGCGGTGTTCTGCAAGGTGCCGATCGACCTGCCGCTGGTGATCGAACTGGCGAAAAAGGTCGAAGTCGGCCTGTATGCGATCAACGGTTTCTATTACCAGCAAACGCCGAAAAACGGCCTGTACTTCGGCTTCGGTGCCATCGAAACGCTCGATATCGATACCGCGCTGGATCGTCTGCGCGACATTCTGCAACAAGTTGCCTGAATGATTGGTCTGGGCGATTAACCGCCGATTGGTTATTGGTGATCGACAGGTGCAGGCCTATTCTGCACAGGCGTTATCCCTCAATGAGCAGGATTCGTCCGGCCTGATTCAGGAGTGTGAGCAATGTCCAACGAAGTGATCAATACCGTGCAGGTGCAGGCTGCGGCCGGCCGCTCGGATGAACTGGGCAGGCAACTGCAGAAGATCGTCGAAACCCTGCGCGAAACACCGGGCTGCGATTCCTACCTGGTCGACCGCTGCCCCGAGGACGGCCACCGCTGGACGGTCAGTGCCCGCTGGCAGTCGGAAGCGGCGATGCAGGCGCATTTCAACCGGCCCGAGGCGCAGGGGTTTATTGACTTGATCGATAGTCGGCTGGCCAATAGCGTCGACTTCAATAGCTTCCCTATCGTCTGATCTGACGCCTTCGCGAGCAAGCTCGCTCCCACAGGGTTATTGGTTGTTCACAAGATCGGTGAACAACCGCAGAACCTGTGGGAGCGAGCCTGCTCGCGAAGGCGTATTCCGCCACACCGACAACCTTTCTGACGCCCCGCAAATTGGTCACCTGATCTTCCCGAATATTGGCCGTTTGAATGCTTAGCCCTGCGGACTACTGTGATCAGCAACACCCCGATCATCACAGGTAACCCGCCATGAAAGCCCTGCCCTTCTTCGCCGCTGCCCTTGCCATGAGCCTTTGCACTTCGGCCGTTTTCGCCCACGACCCGTCGGAAAAAGTCACCGTCCTGCAAGACCAGATGCTGAAAAACGCCCCCGGCAAAAAAGCCATGATGATCGAGGTCGACTACAAACCCGGCCAGTCCTCCATCGCCCACAAACATGACGGCACGGCGATGGCTTACGTGCTCGAAGGTGAAGTGATTTCCCAAGTGAAGGGCGAACAAGCGATTACCTACAAAAAGGGCCAGTTCTGGTACGAGCCTGCTGGCTCGGAACATCTGGTGTCGAAAAACGCCAGCAAAACCAAATCGGCCAAGTTGCTGGTGTTCATGGTGCTGGCCCCGGACGAACAAGTGTTGATCCCACTGAAAAACTGATGGCTGTTTAACCAGCCATAAATAGACGATTGGCGCCTTTTTATTTCCCGGCGTCATTAACCGCTGCGGGTTACAGCAAATGAAACTATTCAAAGGCCGTTAGCTCAGCAAATTGTCAGGTTGGCGGGTTTAGTCTGAATTAACGGTCGTGATTTACGACTTTTAAACTTTCCGACTGATGTTGTTTCACGGGAGAAACACCATGAAACTTGCCTTTGCCAGTGTACTGGCGATATCGGTTTTAGCTCTGTCAGCCTGTTCGGTACCCACCGCGCCCCAAGCCGTTTCCTCACTGGACACCCTGCTCCCCCATCCCACCGGCCGCAGCAGCGCCACTCAGGTTAAAAGCGGTCCCGGCGTGTCGCTCGGCGTGGTCTACAGCCCAAGTACCCAGACCAACCGCGAATACCTGCGCGACTATCAAACCAACGCCGGCACCGGTTTCGGCCAGAGCCTGTTGGTGCAACCGATCCATGACGCCTACGTCGCCAGCTCGAAACCGGACATGGCGGTGGAATGGGTCAACGCCTCGCTGCAGCGTCAGTTCGGCTCGGTGACGGTGTATCCGGACATGCAAAGCCTGCGTGCGGCCAGACCGGATGTGGTGGCGATCGTCGACACCCATAACCAGTTGATTACTTCGCGCAGTTCCGACATCAAGGCCGACGTCAGTGCCGATTTTTATGATGCGCAGCTGAACTATATCGGTACGGCGAAAGGCTCAGAGGCGAGAGAACTGACACCGGTGTGGGCGGACTTCAAGGGCTCGGAAGAGATAGTTGCCGATATTAACCAGCAGCAGGATGTGCAAGTTCGGGCGTTGCAGAAGTTTGACCAGTCGCTCAACAATTTAGTGGCCAGACCTTCGGACAAAGTTTCGATGCTGGATAGTAAACAGTCATCTAAGTTGTATTGAATGTAAGGGCCCTTTCGCGAGCAGGCTCGCTCCCACATTTGAAATGCATTCCACCTGCGGGAGCGAGCCTGCTCGCGATGGCGCCGCATCAGGCACCAAAAAACCCTCAGGCATAAAAAAGCCCCGGCATCTCACGATACCCGGGCTTTCTCGTTCAACCACTGCCCAAGCCGAGTAAAACTCGGCATTGGCAGCAAAGGCGAGATACCGCGCCCTCAAACTTCACACATATGCTCATCTGTCTACTGTCAACCCTGACAGTAGACCGTCTCGCCAAATTGGCTTCCAATAATCTGACTGTATTGATCTCTCGATCCCAGGTCGGTTATCGGCGTATGCAGAAACCACAGGTTTGAGGAGCAGGCAATGTCTAACATTATCAATAGCGCTAACGTGGAAGCTCTCGATCCAACTTTCGGATCTGATGATTCAGGCGTGAGTTGGTTAGAACATCCGGATGGCACCAATGGATTTGTGTGGGGCATCACCGTCGCGCCGGATAACAAACTGTTGATCGCAGGCAGAGCTGGAAAACGTTTCTCAATCGTGCGCTTGAAGACTGATGGTGGAAAAGATGCCGATTTCGGTGATCAAGGAAGTGTCATTGGTGAGTTCGCAGTCGGCGATCTATCAACGGGCATGGGCGTTCGCGTACTCAAAGACGAGACAATACTGCTTGAAGGGTGGTTCGAGTACGATCCTTCGACCCCACCGCTGCGTGGTTTGGCTCTCTTTGACGATAAAGGATTGCCCGTCAAGACATTTGGAAACGATGGGGTACTGATCGTTGATCCCATTTCGACACCCGCCTACCGATTATCCAATGAAGAGATCGCCAATAAAGACGCATCGGCGTCCCTCGAAGGTGGGCACTCCATTGAGTTGCCCGACGGCAAGCTGATGATTATCAGCAATCATCTATATAGCTTCAGCGACAATATCGGTTTATTAGTCAGGCTGAAAAAGGACGGTTCGCTGGACATGGATTTTCATGAAAAAGGCTATGTCGCTGTCCAGTATCTTGCTAATTACACAACGGCTACCTCACTGATAAGGCTCCAGGACGGATCGTTTACCGTTGGTGGAAGCACTCTCGTGAATGGCAAAATGATGCCGATGATTTGTCGCTTCAATGCACAGGGTGACATCATTAAAGATTTCGGAAACGAAGGCTTCGTTGTGATTGAAACTGATCAGCATCGTGGCGGTACAAGTCAACTTATAGAATTACCTGACGGCAATATCCTGGGGGTCGGTAGCACGTCGTCACACGCGATTCAAAGTGGCCTATTGTTTTGTATCGACAACAAAGGCGCATTGGTCTCTTACTTTAATCAAGGCGAGCCATTGATTACCTCATATCCACGGGCGCCGATGGGTATTCAATGGCATCAAGGTACCCTGCGACAGGGTAAGCACATAATGGTTATCGCTGACACCTTAGGAGAGGAAAACTCAAAAACGATCATTGCCAAGTTCGACCTGGACGGTGTTCAAGACATGAATTTTGCAGATAATGGTTTTTTGACCATTAATCTAACTGATGTTCTCGATTTAGGCGTATCCATAGCCACCCAAAATGATCAGATTATCGGGGCTGGCACTTCCTTGCCTCATGCCGATGGCGTACGCGGTTTCGCCTTTCGTTGTTCGGAACTGGTGTAAATAAGGAAAATGAAAAAGCCCCGCCTCTTCCGAGAGCGGGGCTTTTTCATTCAGCGCTTACTTACGCCAGTTCAGCCTCGGCATTCGCAGCCACCGCAGGCACTACCGCTTGCCCACTCAACGCCAGATCCAGCAGTTCACGGTTGGCCACGGCATACATGGCGTAGTCCGTGCCGCTTGCCGCGCGGATTTCCACCAGCATGGCGCGCCAGCGCGAGATCATGCTTTCGTGCTGTTCCATCCACAGCGCCAGACGTGCTTCCACGTCCTGAGTGCCGTCGCCCTGTTGCAGGACGGAGATGGTGATCGCGCGTTGCTGCCAGTCGACGTCATCACGGAACGCTTCACGGGCCAGGGCTTGCCAGTTGTTCTCAACCGGCAGCGCGCTGATCTGTTGCAGGTACCAGGTGATGTCCAGCGCACTGCCTACGGCGAAGTAGGCCTTGGCCACTTCGGCAGGGTTCTGCCCGGTCACGTCGGACGCTTCGATGATCGGCAGCAAGGTGTACAGGTGCGAGGTGCCCGCAACCATACGCGCCAGCAATTCCGGCACACCGGCTTCGACGTACGCCTGATAACGCGCCTGCCAGTTTTCACGGATTTCGCCGCTCAGCAGTTCGTCGAGCTTCAGACCCAGCTCTTTCAGGTGCGGACCGAAGTGCGCGGTGTCACGGGCAGCGTTCTGCTCGTTGCGACGGGCACGCAGGAACCAGCGCGTAGCGCGACGGCCCAGACGCATCAGCTCGTCCATCAGCTCCAGCTGTACGTCAGCGCTGACTTGGTAGTCCAGCGCTTCGATCTGACGGAACCAGTGCGGGAGGTGGAAGATGTCACGCACGATCACGTAAGCGCCAGCGACGTTCGCCGGGCTCATGCCGGTCGACTCTTTGAGTCGTTGAACGAAGGTGATGCCCATGTGGTTGACCAGGTCGTTGGCGATCTGGGTGCTGACGATCTCGCGCTTCAGACGGTGACGACGCATGGCTTCGGAGAACTTGCTGACCAGGGTCGGCGGGAACGCCGTTTCCATGTCGCGGGTCAGGTAATCGTCGTCCGGTACCAAGGAGCCCAACAGCTGCTCTTTAAGGTCGATTTTGCTGTACGAGATCAGTACCGACAGCTCAGGACGAGTCAGACCGTGGCCTTCGGCAATGCGCTCGTTGATCTGCTCTTCGGTCGGCAGGAACTCGATGGCACGGTCCAGCTTGCCACGGCCTTCCAGATCACCCATCAGACGCTTGTACTCAGCGATGCGTTCGTAGGCACGACGCGCCGCCAGGGACAGGGCCTGAGTCTGCTTGTAGTTGTTGCCCAGCACCAGGTTGCCGACTTCGTCGGTCATGCTCGCCAGCAACTGGTTACGTTGCTTGTCGGTCATGTCACCGGCCTGAACCACTTCGTTCAGCAGGATCTTGATGTTCACTTCGTGGTCGGAGCAGTCCACGCCACCGGCGTTGTCGATGAAGTCGGTGTTGGAACCGCCGCCATTCAGACCAAACTCCACTCGACCCAATTGGGTCATGCCGAGGTTACCGCCCTCACCCACGACTTTGCAGCGCAGCTCGTTGCCGTTGACGCGCAGTGCATCGTTGGCCTTGTCGCCGACATCGGCGTGACTTTCAGTGCTGGCTTTGACGTAAGTACCGATACCGCCGTTCCACAGCAGATCCACCGGCGCCTTGAGCAAAGCGTTCAGCAGTTCGGTCGGGGTCAGTTTGTCAGCCTTGATGTCGAAGCGTTCCTGCATCTGCGGGGAGATCGCGATGCTCTTCGCGCTGCGCGAGAAGATGCCGCCACCTTCGGACATGATGCTGGTGTCGTAGTCGGTCCAGGCCGAACGCGGCAGGTCGAACATGCGCTGACGCTCGACGAAGCTGGTTGCCGGGTTAGGGTTCGGATCGATGAAGATGTGCATGTGGTTGAAGGCAGCGACCAGTTGCAGCTTGTCGGACATCAACAGGCCGTTACCGAACACGTCACCGGCCATGTCGCCGACGCCGACAACAGTGATGCTGTCTTCCTGAACATTGATGCCGCGCTCGCGGAAGTGACGTTGTACGCCAACCCACGCGCCTTTGGCGGTAATGCCCATTTTCTTGTGGTCGTAACCGGCCGAACCACCGGACGCAAACGCGTCACCCAGCCAGAAGCCGTAATCGATGGCGATGCCGTTGGCGATGTCGGAGAAGGTCGCAGTGCCCTTGTCCGCTGCTACTACCAGGTACGGGTCATCGTCGTCATGACGCACGACGTTGGCCGGCGGTACCAGCGCGCCGTCTTTCAGGTTGTCGGTGATGTCCAACAGACCGGAAATGAAGATGCGGTAGCAGGCGATGCCCTCGGCCGCGATCTCGTCACGGCTGCCGCCCAGTGGCAGGCGACGCGGCAGGAAGCCGCCCTTCGCGCCCACCGGCACGATGACCGAGTTTTTCACTTGCTGGGCTTTTACCAGGCCGAGGACTTCGGTACGGAAGTCTTCTTCACGGTCGGACCAGCGCAGACCACCACGGGCGACGTTACCGAAGCGCAGGTGCACGCCTTCAACGCGTGGCGAGTAGACGAAGATTTCGAACTTCGGCACTGGCTTCGGCAGTTCAGGGATCGCGTGCGGGTTGAACTTGAAGCTGAAGTACGACTTGTTCTGGCCGTTGGCGTCAGTCTGGTAGAAGTTGGTACGCAGGGTCGCTTTGATCAGGTCGAGGTAACGACGCAGGATGCGGTCTTCGTTGAGCACCTGGACGTCGTCCAGTGCGGTCAGAATCGCCTGTTCCAGACGCAGTTGCTTGTCTTCCAGATCGTCGTCGCTGAGTTTGCGCGCCAGATAGAAGCGGGTCTTGAACAACCGGGTCAGCTCGCGAGCGATGTCGGTGTGGTTGTTCAGGGTGCTGGCGATGTAACCCAGATCGAAGCCCAGACGAATCTGCTTCAGATAACGCGCGTAAGCACGCAGCAGCGCCACGTCGCGCCATGGCAGGCCGGCGGTCAGCACCAGACGGTTGAACGCATCGTTTTCGGCGTCGCCGCGAACGATGTGGACGAAGGCGTCCTGCAGGGTGTCGTTGAGTTGCTGGATGTCGAGGTCCAGGCCTTCAGCGGCAGTGAACGCGAAGTCGTGGATCCAGAACTCGCGGCCATTGGTGTGACGCAGACGGTACGGGAATTCACCCAGTACGCGCAGACCGAGGTTTTCCAGAATCGGCAAGACGTCGGACAGCGCCAGCGGCGTGTCGGCGTGGTACAGCTTGCAATGCAGCTCGCGCTGGCCGGAGACCTGACCGAGCGGCTGATAGAAGCTCATCACCAGCGGATTTTTTCGTTGAGGCTCAGCAGGTGCTGCATGTCGACCACGGCCGAATGCGCAGCAAAACGCTCGCGGTAGCCGGCCGGGAAGCCTTTCGGGAAGTCGGCCAGCACGTTGGTGCCGTGGGCTTCGCCGAAGCTTTCGACGGTCAGTGCGGCGTAGTCGTCCTGCCAGCTGCGGCAGGCTTGTACGACTTCTTTTTCCAGCAGCACGGTGTCGATGTCGAGACGGTTTTTCGGGTCGACACGCAGGATCAACTGCACGCGCGCCAGAACCGACTCAGAGAAGAATGTCCAGAATTCACAATCGGAGGCCTTCAGGCGCTCCATCAGCACTTGCTGGATCTTCTGGCGAACTTCGGTGGAGTAGATGTCGCGTGGCACGTAGGCCAGGCAGTAGCAGAAACGACCGTACGGGTCTTTGCGCAGGAACACGCGGATCTTGTTGCGTTCCTGGATCTGCACAATCGACATCACGGTGGTGAACAGTTCGTCGACCGGGGTCTGGAACAGGTCATCACGCGGCAGTACTTCAAGCACCTGCGCCAGTTCCTTGCCCAGGTGAGCCTTGGACTGGAAGCCAGAGCGACGCTCGATTTCTTCGACCTTGCGGCGGATGAACGGGATGACCCGCACGCTCTCGCCATACACCGAGGAGGTGTACAGGCCCATGAAGCGGTGTTCCTTGATGACTTTGCCGTCAGCGTCGATTTCACGGATCGACACGTAGTCCGGGTAGGCCGGACGGTGTACACGGCTTGGGTGCGCAGCCTTGGCGAACGACAGCAGGGTCGGTTCGCGCAGGTAGCTGACGGCGTAGTCTTCGATGCGCAGGTCATCGTAGGTCAGGCCGGTGCGCAGCAATTTGGTCAGGCCGAGGAAGGAGTTCTGGTCGTACTCGATGTGGCCGCCATCGGCCTGATCGGTAACCACGAATTCTTCGTAGCCGAGGAAGGTGAAGTGGTTGCCCACCAGCCATTCCAGGAAGCTTTTGATTTCGTTCTTTTCGTCGGCATCGACGGCGAAGGCGCTGTTGTCGAGCTGGGTGAGGATGTCCTGCACCTTGGCTTTCATCGGCTCGAAATCGGCGACCGCGACGCGGACTTCACCGAGAACCTGTTCCAGCTCTTTGCTCAGCACATTCAGTTCGGCCGCGTTGGCGCAGCGATCGATTTCCAGGTACATCAGCGATTCGTGCAACACGCCTTCGCCGGTGCTGCCCTTCGGCAGGATTTCCAGCAGCTCGCCCTTGCTGCCACGACGTACGCTGAGCACGGTGGTTTGCAGGGTGTGGATGCTGTAGCCGCGGCGGTTCAGCTCGGTACGGACCGAGTCGACCAGAAATGGCAGGTCGTGGTGCAGGACTTCGACCGCGGTGTGGGTCGACTGCCAGCCATGACGCTCGTAATCAGGGTTGTAGACGCGCACTTGCGGTTGCGCGTGATCGAAGCGCTCAAGCAGGCGCCACGCAGAAAGAGTACAGCCAGCGAGGTCGGAGAGGCGACGTTGAGTCAGCTCGTCCAGAGAAATGATGCCGAAGAATTGTTCAGCGAACAGCGCCACTTGTGGCAGTGCCTGTTCACTGATGTGCTGCGCCAGTGCCGCTTGCAGTTGGTGCTGGAAGTCGGCTTTGCTGGCTGCGGTGAAGAACGCCATCTGTGGTACTCCGCTTAAGCTTGTTATTGATGGAAAGCGTCGCGTGCAACACCCCTTTCGGGGCTTGTGTCGCCCTGTTCCTGATTCTCGGGCAGAGGAAACAGGGGGACAGGTGGGTGAAGCTGGACGGGACACTCAGGTCACATTCACCTTCCATAGAATGAGCATCTGCAAAAGCGACTGCCAGCGGTGCCGACAATGCCTTTACGGGTGCTCATCCGTTGCGCAGCTTAAAGGGTGCGACAATGTGTCTGCTTGCGGTGCTGCGACATATTCGGTCATTGGCACGTAAACCGAGGGTCTGGCACCGGTAAACACTAGCAGTCGTGGCGAAAAATGTTGGTCTGAATGCCCGTTTTTACGGTACATGCGTGCCAGAAATGACCATTGATCCATGTCGCGTTCACGACACATCCTCTGACACTCTCACATGCAGAAATTCCCAAGGACTGGCAGAATCGCGCCCATTAGCGACCAACACGCCCCCAGAGGCAGGAATTGACCATGCAAATGACCACCGCCCTACTGATCGTCAACCCGTGCGATGACGAAGAAGACAACATGGCCATGCTCTGCTGCCACAGCGACAAGGGCGATATGTTTCTGATGAGCCGCTACCCGGACGAGGATGAGCTGGAGATCACCCTGGATGGCGAGCCTTCGACGCTGGACGGGGTGAAAGTCACCCTGACTTCGAACCTGTTGAAGATCGAGATTGGTGCGGCGGATGCCGATGCGTTGAACGGGGATGATGTGCTGGAGATCAGCTTTAACCCGGATATGGTTGATCTGGATGAGGTGGTCGAGACTTTGACGAATATCCTTGATGGGACGGGTACCTTCATTAACGAAGTTTGATAGCGTCTGAACCGGCCTCTTCGCGAGCAAGCTCGCTCCCACATTTGATAGGTGCACGCCGCTCAAATGTGGGAGCGAGCCTGCTCGCGAAGAGGCCCGAAAGAACAGCGCCCTTCCCCGGCACTACAAAAATCCAACAAATGCCCCAGTCATTTCCCGCACTTTGCGCAAAATGCCGTTAGTCGCCACCCCCCGCGATGGATTAAAGTAACGCCCCCAGCCCCGGCGTTATCCGAACGCCTGTGGCCACCCCTTTCCAGGAACAGTCACCGATGGAACATCGTGAAGCGCTGCTGGCGCTGCGAACCTTTCTTTCAACGCAGATTCTCGGCCAGGAAAAACTCATCGAGCGTTTGCTCATCGCCCTGCTCGCCGACGGCCACATGCTGGTCGAGGGCGCTCCGGGTCTGGCCAAGACCAAAGCGATCAAAGAACTCGCCGAGGGCATCGAAGCCCAGTTCCATCGCATTCAGTTCACCCCGGACCTGCTGCCGGCCGACATCACCGGCACCGAAATCTATCGCCCGGAAACCGGCAGTTTCGTGTTCCAGCAAGGGCCGATCTTCCACAACCTGGTGCTGGCGGACGAAATCAACCGTGCCCCGGCCAAAGTGCAATCGGCGCTGCTCGAAGCCATGGCCGAGCGTCAGGTCAGTGTCGGCCGCAGTACCTATGAGCTGTCGCCGCTGTTTCTGGTGATGGCCACGCAGAACCCGATCGAGCAGGAAGGCACCTATCCGCTGCCGGAAGCACAACTCGACCGTTTCCTGATGCACGTGAAAATCGGTTTCCCGGACGCTGCCGTCGAACGCCGCATCCTCCAGCAGGCCCGTGGCGAAGCGCTGAACGGCGAGACCAAGCCTGAACGCCGCGTCAGCCAGCAGGCGATCTTTGCCGCACGCAAGGAAATCCTCGGTCTGTACATGGCCGACGCCGTGGAGGAATACCTGGTGCAACTGGTCATGGCCACGCGCAACCCGGCCAAGTTCGACCCGGAAATGGCCGAGTGGATCGCCTACGGCGCCAGCCCGCGCGGTTCCATCGCCCTCGACCGCTGTGCCCGCGCCCACGCCTGGCTGGCCGGTCGCGATTTCGTCAGCCCGGAAGACATTCAAGCGGTGCTGTTCGACGTGTTGCGTCACCGCATCATTTTGTCGTTTGAAGCCGAAGCCGCCGGCATCGATCAGGATCGGGTGGTGCAGCGGATTCTCGACGTCGTAGCCGTCGCTTGACCCCGATGAACGCCCCCCTGCCGTCCGAACCGGGCATCCGCGTCAGCCTCGCCGAGCTGATCGAGATGCGCCACCGCGTGCGTGAAGTGCAGCTGTTTTCCACGCCGAGCCAGCGCAGCCCGCTGATCGGCCTGCATCACTCGAAATTCCGTGGTCGCGGCGTCGACTTCGATCAGGTGCGGGTCTATCAGGCCGGCGACGATGTGCGCACCATCGACTGGCGCGTGACGGCGCGCACCCAGGAGCCGCACACCAAGCTGTTCCATGAAGAACGCGAGCGGCCGATTTTCATCATGGTCGAGCAAAGCACACGGCTGTTTTTCGGCTCCGGGCTGATGTTCAAATCGGTACTGGCAGCGCAAGTAGCGGCGCTGATCGGCTGGGCCGCGCTCGGCCATAACGACCGGGTTGGCGGGCTGGTGTTCGGCGACAACGAGCACTACGAAATCAAGCCACGGCGCAGCAAACAAAGCCTGCTGCAACTGCTCAACCGTTTGGTCAAGGTTAATCAGTCGCTGCACAGCGAGCGCGAGCCGGATCGCGATGCGTTTGGCGTGGCGCTGCGTCGTGCCCGTGAAGTATTGCGCCCGGGCAGTCTGGTGATCGTCATCTGCGACGAGCGCGCGTTGTCCGACAGCGCTGAACAACAATTGAGCCTGCTCTCGCGCCATTGTGATTTGCTGATGCTGCCGCTGTCCGATCCCCTCGATCACGCCCTGCCCGCCGCCGGTCTTCTCCGATTCGCCGAACGCGGCGCGCAACTCGAACTCGATACGCTGAATTTCGACCTGCGCCAGACCTATCGCGCCCAGGCCGAAGCACGCATCGCGCGTTGGGAATTGCTCGCGCAAAAATTGCGGGTATTGCTGATGCCGCTGAGCACGCAAAGTGAAATGGTCGAGCAGATGCGCGAATTCCTCAATCCGCAGCGTCCGGGGAAAGGTCGATGAACGGCCTCGAACAACTGCAACCGCTGATCTCGCCGCCACCGATTGCCTTCTGGCCACCGGCTCCGGGCTGGTGGCTGCTGCTTCTGTTGCTGCCGCTGCTGGGCTACGCCGTATGGCGTCTGCGCCGTTTCATCCCGATGAAGAAACGCCCGATCGTCCGTGCCGAACAGCCGCTCGACCCGGTGCGCGTCGCCGCCCTCGCTGAACTCGCACAAATGCCCAAACCCTACGACGGCGCGCCGGCCGGGGCGTGGTTGCAGCAACTTAACGGCCTGCTCAAACGCCTGTGCCGCAACCACTATCCCTACAGCCAGAGCCACACCCTCAATGGGCGTAAATGGCTGGCGTTCCTCGACAACCGTTGCCCGGCTGCCGGCCTCACCCGTTGGATGGTGCTGGTTGAAGGCGCGTACAAACCGGAATGCAAACTCGACGACAAAGCCATCGCCGGCCTGACCCAGGCTGTCGACACGTGGATTCGCAAACATGTTTGAGTTCGCCTGGCCGTGGATCTTTGTGCTGGTGCCGCTGCCGTGGCTGATGCGCCTGGTGCTGCCAGTGGCGGACAGCGGCGAGCCCGCGCTGAAAGTCAGTTTCCTCGCCGACCTCGAAGGTCTCGTCCGCCGTCGCGCTCGGGCTAATCTGCCGGCGTGGCGTCAACAGGCGCCGTTCATGCTCTTGTGGCTGTTGCTGCTGACCGCCGCCGCGCGCCCGCAATGGCTCGGCGAACCGTTGCCGATTGCCGCCAGTGGCCGCGATCTGCTGGTGGCGGTGGACGTGTCCGGCTCCATGGATTTCCCCGATATGCAGTGGCAGGACGAAGAAGTCAGTCGGCTGACCCTGGTTCAGCACCTGCTCGGCGATTTCCTTGAAAGCCGCGACGGCGACCGTGTTGGCCTGATCCTGTTCGGCAGTCAGGCCTATCTGCAAGCGCCGCTGACCTTTGATCGCCACACCGTACGCGTCTGGCTCGACGAAGCGCGGATCGGCATTGCCGGTAAGAACACTGCGATCGGCGACGCCATCGGTCTGGCGCTGAAACGCCTGCGCCTGCGTCCGGCGCAAAGTCGTGTGCTGATTCTGGTCACTGACGGCGCTAACAATGGTGGCGAAATCGATCCGCTGACGGCGGCAAAACTGGCCGCCAGCGAAGGCGTCAAAATCTATCCGATCGGTATCGGCGCCAATCCCGAGGACAGCGGTTCGACCGGTTTGCTTGGAGTCAATCCAAGTCTGGACCTCGACGAACCAGCGCTCAAAGCCATCGCCGAAGTCACCGGCGGCCAGTACTTCCGTGCCCACGACGGCAAGGAACTGCAAGCGATCAAGGACACCCTCGATCAACTCGAACCGGTCACCCAGCAACCGACTCAGGCGCGCCCGGCACAAGCCTTGTATCACTGGCCTTTGGCGCTGGCGCTGTGGCTGAGTCTGTTGCTGGTCGCGCGTGAATTGTGGCCGGACAACCCGCTGCAACGCCTGTTCACCAAGGAGCTGTATCTGCAAAGTCCGCTGCCTGACTGGCGTGAGCGCCTTAAGCGCTTGCGTCTGCGGAGGCGCCGATGATCGCGCTCTGGCCGCACTGGTTCCGTCCGTGGTGGTTGCTGTTGCTACCGCTGCTGGGCTGGCTGATCTGGCAACTCTGGCATCGGCAGAAGCGCGCCGGGCGCTGGCAGATGATTTTGCCGCCGGCGTTTCATGCCACCCTGCTCAGCGGCGGCAATGGTCGCGACAGCAAACTGCCGTGGGTTGCCCTTGGCGTGGCGTGGCTGCTGACGGTTCTTGCGCTGCTCGGACCGAGTTGGGAACGCGTCGAACAGACCAGCCAGAAACCCGCCGATCCGTTGGTGGTGGTACTGGAACTGACCCCGGAAATGCTCGCCAGCGACTCACCGCCGACGCGACTGGAACAGGCCCGGCGCAAGCTGTTCGACCTGTTGCAGGCGCGCAGCGATGCGCAGACCGCCATCGTCGTCTACGCCGGCAGCGCGCACACGCTGGTGCCGCTGTCGGATGACCTGGCGACCAGCCGCAATCTGCTCGATGCGCTCAAGCCTTCGTTGATGCCGGAAAGCGGCCATCGTGCCGATCTCGCCGTGAGCAAAGCGCTGGCCTTGCTCAAACAAGGCGCGCTCGGTCAGGGGCGGATTCTGTTGATCGGCTCGTCATTGAACGAAGAGGAACGCCAGGGTATTCGGCGTGCCCTCAACGGTGAGTCGGCACAACTGCTGATGCTCGGCGTCGGCACCGCCGAAGGTGCGCCGATTGCCCAAGAGGACGGCAGTTTCCTCAAGGACGAGCAAGGCGCGATTCGCGTGCCGCAACTCGACAGTCCGGGCCTGAGCGCGTTTCTCAACAGCGTCGGTGGCGAATACCACCCTGCTCGCCTCGACGAAGCGGATCTTGGCGCGCTCGGCCTGCTCAACGGTCCGCGCAGCCTGCGCGACGACGGCCAGACCGTGCGCCTCGATACCTGGGCCGATCAGGGTTACTGGCTGCTGTTGCCGCTGTTGTTGCTCGCCGCTTGCGCCGGGCGGCGCGGCTGGTTGTTCTGCCTGCCCTTGCTGTTCTGCCTGCCGCAGCCCAGCTACGCTTTCGACTTCGAAGACCTGTGGCTGCGTCCCGACCAACAGGGCCTGCATTTGCTCAAGCAAAAGCGCCCGGTCGAAGCCGCCCAACATTTCGAAGATCATCAGTGGCAAGGGGTGGCGTTGTACGAGGCCGGCGACTACAGTGGCGCCGCCCAGCGCTTCGCCGAAGGCAGCGACGCCCGCGCCCACTACAATCGTGGCAACGCCTTGGCGCAAAGTGGTGAGCTGGAAGCGGCAATCGACGCCTATGAACAGGCACTGGAACTGCAACCGGATTTGCGCCCGGCGCAGACCAACAAGGCGCTGGTGGAAAACCTGCTCAAGCAGAAAAACACACCGCCGCCCGCCGAGCCGGACACCAAACCGAGCGAACAGCAAAGTCTGCCGGGCGACGAACCACCGCCAGCGACCGCACCGCCACCGGCGGTAAAAAGTGAAACCCAGAGCGAGGCGCAACCGACCGAATCGGCCAGCGAACCGCCACCGACCACACCGCCGCAGCCTCGCCCCAACGAGGTGCCGGGCAGCGACGAAGAAGAGCAAACGGACACCGTGCCGACGCTGCGCCCGAGTGAAGACAACCTCGAAGGCGAGCAACGTCAGGCACTGGAACAATGGCTGGGCAAGATCCCCGACGATCCGGGCGAATTGCTGCGACGCAAATTCTGGTACGAACAGCAACAACATCAGGATCAGGAAAACACTCGATGACCCGCTTCACCGCTCTCTTGCTGCCCCTGCTGCTCTGCACGGCCACCGCCCACGCGGCCGAGCTCACAGCCAGCGTGGATCGCAGTCGCCTGAACTCCGGCGAGACGGTCGAACTCACCCTCGAAACCAGCGACGTCACCCAGTTCGGCAAACCCGACCTGACCGCGCTGGAAGCGTTGTTCGAAGTGCGCGGCACGCGGCAAGTCAACCAGCTCAACACCCTCAATGGCGACAACCGCGCGACCACGCGCTGGATCATCACTCTGCTGCCGAAAGAAAACGGCAGCGTGGTCATCCCGCCGCTGCAACTGGGCGACGCGCAGAGCCAGCCGATCACCGTGCAAGTGGTCGAGAGCGACACCCGCGAGAACCAGAACAGCCTTGATCCGGTGTTCATCGAAGCCAGCCTCGATCAGTCCAGCGTCTACGTGCAGGCGCAGGCGATCCTGACTTTACGCATCTACCATTCCGTTTCGCTGTACGACGACAGCAGCCTGACGCCGCTGCAAATCGCCGATGCGCGCATCGAACAGCTCGGCGACACGCGTACCTACGAAAAAGACCTCAACGGCGTGCGCCATGGCGTGATCGAAATGCGCTATGCGATCTACCCGCAACACAGCGGTTTGCTGACCATTGCGCCGCAGACCTTCAGCGCCACACTGGTCGACACGCAGCCGTCTCAGGACGCCAATGCGCAGGGGCCGAAACCGGGCAAACTGATGCGCGTCAGTTCCGCCGAAATTCCCCTGACCGTCAAACCCAAACCGCTGACCTATCCGGTCGACGCGCCATGGCTGCCCGCGCGCAGCCTGAGCCTCAGCGAAAGCTGGAACCCGGAACCGGAACACACTCAGGTCGGTGATTCGATGACGCGCAGCCTGACCCTGAAAGTCGAAGGCCTCGCCAGCTCACAACTGCCAGCGCTGCCCGCCACCGACGTCAACGGCCTGCGCCGCTACCCCGATCAACCGGTGCTGAGCAACCAAAGCACCGACCGGGGCATCGTCGGCAGCCGCGAAGAACGCGAAGCGCTGGTGCCAAGTCGCAGCGGCGCCATCGAATTGCCGACGGTGGACTTGGTTTGGTGGAACACCTTCGAAGACCACCTGGAACACAGCAGCCTGCCGGCGCGCACTCTGCAAGTGGCCAACAACCCGAGCCTGCAAGTCGACACCCCGACCGGCAACCTGCAACCGAGCATCGTCGATAACGATGTGTTGTGGTGGTGGAAACTCAGCACCCTGATCCTCGCCTGCACCACCCTCCTCGGCTTCGGCCTGTGGTGGCGCGCACGCTGGCAACCGGCGGTGCATCGCGCCGCCCAAACCGGCCCGAGCCCGCGCACGTTGATGGATGACATCAAGCGGGCGAGCCAGGCGAATGACCCGCAGGCGACGCGGCAGGCACTGGATGCGTGGGCGCGGCAGCAGCCAGAGACACTGGCGGACATGGCAGCGCGGTTTGTGCCGTTGTCGGATGCGCTGGACGGGTTGAATGGTGCGCTGTACAGCGAGACGGGGCAGCACTGGCAGGGTGAGGATTTGTGGCGGGCGATTCGGACTATTCCGGCGGCGGAACGGGTGCAGGATCCGGTGGGTGATAGTGGATTGCCGCCGCTTTATCCGAAGTAAAAGCAAAAGATCGCAGCCTTCGGCAGTTCCTACAGAGGGTATGTGTAGGCGCTGCCGAAGGCTGCGATTTTTCGATTTTGCTTTAGGGAAAAAAGGCTGAAGACAATCAGAATCAATAGTCGAATTTCGTTTTCACTTGTTCGCCTTCGCGATAGGAGAGAACAAATGCCTTCCAGGGCTCACCGCGAGCGACTGCATGCACGTGTAATTTTTCTACAAGCGCATAGATTTTCGAATGATTGAAATCAGTTTCAGCGTCCCAGATTTCTGAGCCATTTTTTTCAACGGCGAGGTCTGCCTCCATATAGTTCCCCCCCCATTCAACGCGGTATCGAAAGGCGTCATAACCGTGAACAATTCCGGCCTCAACCAGCTGAAAAATGGCTGCCACAAGTTCAAAATCTTCAGCAATCACTCTCTCTCCTCCGGAAATTGATTGTTCCAATCATCCCCTCTTCTAAGTGGATCCCTCAGGGACAGACCACGTTTTTACTTAAACGAGGTCTGTCCCAGTATCCTCAGTGATCAAACACAGAACGAATATGTTCCGTGAGTCCAATTAAATCCTCGTATGCCACTGGACCAAGTAAAGGTTCATGAATGGACAAATAGGCCGCTGCCGTCATGTTTGCTTGCAAAGCACATTCACCCACGTCCCACAACCTTGACGGTGCAATCATCCAGTTAATCCCAGGTAGCCCTTCTCGTGACCGGCCAACAAGCGACCATGGTAAAGACCCCTTGTAGCCTTCCACGGCGGCCTTTAACTTGTCGATATCAACCTTGCTAATACACTCAAACCTGAAAGCGATGAAGGGTGGCAGCGCAGAATCATCCTCCCGCTGCATTTCATTCGCGACCCTTACTTTTGGAAAACGCTGTTGATACTTTTGCCACTCCAATACGCCAATTTCAGCAATAACATTCAGGAGATGGCCTTCTTCATTTTCAACTGTCATAAATTAAAGACCTTTGATCCCTCGAGACAGACCGCGTTTATTTAAACGGGGTAAAACGGGGACAGAATACGTTTTTGGAACACTTTCTAAGCGTGGTCTGTCCCATTATCCTCCGTCCGAGCGCAGTCTATCTGTACCTGTCAGGTAAACGACAAGAGGCGGCAAGTGCCGCCTGCTGCAATCCCGGGATGCCAGAATGTGTCATCTCGAATCAATACTGGAATTTCGTTTTCACTTGCTCGCCTTCGCGATAAGACATGACAAATGACTTCCATGGTTCTCCACGCTTGTCTGCGTTGGCCTGTAATTCGCCTACAAGACGCAGAATTTTCGCGTCGTTCATATCGGTCTCGACGTTCCAGTCCTCCACTCCGTCCTTCTCAACACCCAGCTCCGTCTCAATGTATCCCTCACCCAACTCGACACCGTAGCTGAATGCATCGTAGCCATGGACGATACCGGCTTCGACTTCCTGGAAGATTTCCTGGACGATTTTTATATCTTCAGTAATCACTATATAACCTCCGGAATTTGATGGGGCTCGTTTTTAAAGAGTACGGTTTTAGCCTTCCCATCAATTATGTAAGTAACTCTCATCGCGTCAGGACGGACTGACCCAGGGTCTTCACGCACGAACCTGACGGTCGTTACACCAACTGTTTTTGATGGATCGTCCAGCGCCTCTCTAACCCTGTTTTCATAGAACATTTTGCGCAGAACCGGCGCAGAACCGGGGACGCAGAACCGGGCAGAACCGGGGACAGACCACGTTTATTTAAACGTGGTCTGTCCCATTATCCTCCATTATCCTCCGGTATGAAGGAGGATACGCTTCGAGATGCTGCCACGAAGCGCAGGCAACGAAGTAATTCAAATGCGAAAAAACGGACGGCGAGTGCAGTCCATCGTTCCGGACATAAGGTCACGCTTTTGAAAAGACTTGGGTGAATTACTAATTGAATTTGGTCTTCACTTGCTCACCGTCGCGATAAGACATGACAAAAGATTTCCAGGGTTCGCCACGCTGCACGGCATTCGCCTTTAAATCTTTTGCCAAAAAAGACAGAATCGGGGACAGACCACGTTTATTTAAACGTGGTCTGCCCTATTTATAGCTTCCTCGACCTAACACAACAGCGTACCGACTGTTCATCAAATCCTTACCGATTCTAATCTCAGCCCCTTTCTTCCGTTTCAGTGATGACCTATGGCAATTTCAGTATCACAACCTCGTCAGAACCATCCGGCAATTCGAGAAGCCACTTCCATTGCTCCAGAACTTTCCTCCACTCCTGCAACGTAAACCAGCTTTGCGGCTGCCCAGTCCAGTCATCGTTGACCAGAATATCGACCTGTACTCCCTCATCACTCATATTCAACAGGACATCGTTTCCCCCGTCAGTGATTGAAGCTTGCACGCCCGCCTCTACAGATGACATAGCTGCCAGCAGACGATCACAATCCTCCGGAACTTGTGCGATGGCATCAAGAACGCTGCACACATAAAGCTGATAGCGTTCAGCGTCTTCCTGATCAGAATTCACTTCAACGATCGCGTGAAACAACTGTCCTTGGGGATAGGTACCGCCGGCGGTTTGATAAAATTTCAGTTCCATAAATGCCTTGGAATTTACGACTACTCCTCAGTTCGTACGCTGAGGGTCTACATTTTCTATGTCAGTTGGACTAACACAACCTCATCTGACCCCTTGGGCATCTCCAAGAGGTACTTCCAACTTTCAAGAATTTTTTGCCATTCCTGCAAGGTGAACTTGCTTTCAGGCTGACCGATCCAGTCGTCATTGATCGATATGTCAACCTGCACACCCGTGGTATCAATATTCAATACAACGTCGTTTCCACCCGCACAAATTGATTGCTCTGTGCCATCCAGTACCGACGCCAGATACCCAAGCAGCCGGTCACAACTTGCGGGGGTTTGTGCGACGGCATCCAGCACACTGCAGACATAAAGCTCATAGCGTTGAGCCCCTTCCTGTCCAGGACTCACTTGCGCCATGTCATAAAAGACCTCACCCACAACAGGATGAGGACCGGCTGAATGATGAAAAAACTTCAGTTCCATGAATGCGTCCGATACGTAAGGTTCATAGACAGAAAAAACCGTTGTGCGCGGATCCCCTCGGAATAAAACCACACTGCCCGTTAATTCGCGCTTTTTCCATAATCAAACCCTTCAGGAATATCTGGCCAGACTGGTTTTACGAGCAGCGCATCCAGATCGTCAAAGATGTCCCTGAAAAAATTCGCGAGATCCATGAAGTTCATCCGTGAATGCACCAGCGCCGCCGTCAACATGACATCATCGCCACTCTCCCTGGCGGAGGCCATTTTAGACATACTGAAAAGAGCAATCTCGAGCCTTTCCGCCAACTCGGACTCCCAGTTCAGTTTGTAATCAGCCTCCCAGCTATCGCCATCAAAATCACCGGTCTTTTCTTTTACCAATTGGATGATAAGGTTTTTAACCGACTCGAAATCATTCATCTCAACGTTCTCTTTTTGCACACGGGTATTTTTAGATAGAACCGGGACAACGCCCGGTTCAAACGTTATCTGCCTCCGTTTAACCCGCATGAACCGAACGTAAAAGCCAACGTTATAAAAGGACTTCAATCAAGCGGCGCCCAATACCCACGAAAAGGAGGATCGGGCGCAACCAAACGCCAGACCACTGCGCTGTCGGTGCATTTGTACCAACACTCATCAAACCCCGGACCGGCGAAGCTGTCTGTTACCGGAACGCGTTCCGCAGCCCCACTACTTGATGATTGATCCAAACCACAAAACGATCATATTCGCCCAGCGAATAGAACTGCTCGATTACACACCATTCGCAACCCACCGTGCGTACTCCCACCTGACACGAATATTTTTTGAAGCTTGTCGGACAACCACCAAGTGCTCGGCTATCTGAAGACAGAACCGGGACAGAACCTCCCTCCACGCCAGATTCACACCGCCTAAGGCCCTTCGGAAATGATGTCCAACTCGTCCCACAGCATTGAAAGCCCCAGGCTTTTCATGTAAGTACCAAAATCCATAAAAGGTTCAACGCCAACTTTCTCAATTGCAAACCAGATGGCGTCACACTCTGGACATATAAATAGCTCAGTCCCGGTAGCCCTGATACTGGCACCGACAATGTGGTCCTGCTCGCACCTCGGGCAAAGTATCTTCACTGTCCGTATTCTCCGGGCGGAAAGCCTGCCAACCCACTATCAATCATTTCTTCACCTGATAAAACGTAACCACCGGGCCGTAATTCTCATCGGAGTTCGACACCTCGACACTGAATAACTTGTCCGGGAATTTTTCCTTCAGCACCATGCGCCAGGCAAACCCAATGACCTCGCACAACTGAAGAAATATGGCGGTCGACACGCCATCTCCGTATTGACCAAAAACATCGTAGAGCTTCACATAATTCAACAACCGTTCAGCCTCTGCCATGTCGTGAGAGGCTAGGCTCAAGCAGCGCGCCAACGTTTCTACTGAAAAATTTCGCTCTAGAAAAACGCCCCTTGAGACACGACGAACGTCGGGAAGAACAACGTCGAAAACACCAGCATCTGTTCCGGGTGGCATTGATCATTGATATACGAATGCATATCCAACCCCTCCTGATTCGACCACTGTTTCTTCCAGGCATCATATTTTTCAGTGTCGGTAACCGGGGGAATAGAGTTGATCAGTTGCACTGCGTTTGCTCCATGCGGTCGAGGCAATATCAATATGATGGCCAGATACTAGATAGCCGCCATTTGGGCGTCAATGAAGGGATTCATCGATATGCCCTGTTGTACCCTGACCCGACAAGCCCCACTCGCGCAATAATCTGTAAACTCTCCCCTCTTTCGCCGCCCTTCATTTCCCCGCGGCCATCACCTCTTCAAATGCACCGGAGTTCACCTTGCGTCTGTTCCACACCTCCGACTGGCACCTTGGGCAAAACCTGCACGGCCAGGAGCGCGATTTCGAGCATGCGTGCTTCCTCGAATGGCTGCTGCGCCAACTGCAACTGGCGCAGCCGGATGTGCTGCTGATTGCCGGGGACATCTTTGATACGGTCAATCCGCCGGTCAAAGCTCAGGAACGCCTCTACGATTTCATCGTCAGCGCCCACGAGCAGCAGCCGTTGCTGACCATCGTGATGATTGCCGGCAACCATGATTCCGGCTCGCGGATCGAACTGCCCGCGCCGCTGATGCGCCGTCTGCGCACGCATGCGCTGGGCCGGGTGTTGTGGCTGGATGACGGGCAACTGGATGCCGAACGCCTGCTCCTGCCGTTGCCGGATAAAACCGGCGAAATCGCCGCGTGGTGCCTGGCGCTGCCGTTCCTGCGTCCGGCGGAGGTGACGGGCGCGCATCTGGGCGACAACTATCTGCGCGGCATCGGTCAGGTGCATGAATGGCTGATCGAGGCTGCCAACGCCAAGCGCCAACCCGGTCAGGCGCTGATCGCCATCAGCCATGCGCATATGGCCGGCGGTTCGGTGTCAGAAGACTCCGAGCGCAGCCTGATCATCGGTAACGCTGAAGCCCTGCCCGCCAGCCTGTTCGGGCCGAGCATCAGTTATGTCGCCCTCGGCCATTTGCACAAGCCGCAGAAGGTCAACGGTGAAGAGCGCATCCGCTATAGCGGTTCGCCGATTCCGTTGTCGTTCTCGGAGATCGGCTATCAGCACCAGATTCTCGACGTCACTCTCGACGGCGAAACCCTGGTCAGCGTCGAGCCGAAACTGATCCCGCGTTCGGTCAATCTGCAGCGCATCGGCCCGGCACCGCTGGCCGAAATCCTGCTGCAACTGGCCGACCTGCCGAACATCGACCTGCTCGCCGAAACCCAACGCCAGCCGTGGCTGGAAGTGCGCGTAACCCTCGACGAGCCACAGCCGGATCTGCGCCATCAAGTCGAAAGCGCCCTGCAAGGCAAAGCTGTGCGCCTGGTGCGCATCGCCGCCGAGTACGCCGGCAACCGAGGCGCTGACGGCGTCGAAGACGGCACCGCGCTGATCGAACTCGACCAGCTCACTCCGCAGGAACTGTTCAGCCGCGCTTGGCTCGACAACTATGGCAGCGAGGTCGACGAGCAAACGCTGAAGGACTTCGCCGAACTGCTGCAGGACGTACAACTGGAGGGCGAGCAGCCATGAAGATTCTCGCCATTCGTTTGAAGAACCTCGCCTCGCTGGCCGGGCCGTTCGAGATTGATTTCACCGCTGAACCATTGGCCAGTGCCGGTTTGTTTGCGATTACCGGCCCGACCGGCGCGGGTAAAAGTACTTTGCTCGACGCCTTGTGCCTGGCGCTGTTTGGCGCCGTGCCGCGCCTGAACAACACCGGCCGTGACGCCAAGGTTCCGGATGCCGACGGTGAAATCGCCACCGGCGACCCGCGCACCTTGCTGCGTCGCGGTACCGGCGAAGGTTATGCCGAAGTGGATTTCGTCGGTGTCGATGGCCGTCGCTATCGGGCACGTTGGGAAGCTAATCGCGCCCGCGAGAAGGCCGGCGGAAAGTTGCAGGCCAGCCGGCAGAGCCTGCGCGACATCGATCAGGATCAACTGCTCGCCAGTCAGAAAGGCGAATACAAAACCCAACTGGAAGCCGCGCTCGGCCTGAACTTCGAACAGTTCACCCGCGCCGTGCTGCTGGCGCAGAGCGAGTTCAGTGCGTTCCTCAAGGCCGACGACAACGACCGCAGCGAACTGTTGGAAAAACTCACCGACACCGCCCTGTACACCCGTCTCGGCCGCCGCGCCTTCGACAAGACTAAAGAAGCCCGCGAAGCGCATAAGCTGTTGCAGGATCAGGCGACCGGCGTGACCCCGTTGGCGCCCGAAGCGCGGGCCGAGTTGGATGAGCGCTTCAACGCCGCGCAACAGCAAATGAAGTTGCAGCAGGCGCAGCTCAAACAGCTTGAGCAACAGCACGGCTGGCTCAAGGATTTGCGTGTGTTGCAGGACGCGCAGCAAGCGGCCGCCGAGCAATTGCACAGCGCGCAACAGCATTCGGAAAGTCTGGCCGGCGAGCGGGTAAAACTGACGCGACTGGAGCAGCTCGGCCCGCAGCGGCATCAGTTCGCGCGCAAAAGCGAACTCGATGCCCTGCTGACGCCACTGGCCGCGCAAATTTCCGCGCACACCCGGCAACATGCCGAACTGACTGAGCGCCAGACGCAACTGGAGCAGAATCTCGAAGCAGCGAAAGTCGCTCTGAGCGAAGCGCAACAACGGCAAAGTGAAAACGCGCCGCTATTGCGTCAGGCCTTCGAAGAGCAAAGCACCCTCGCCCGTCTGGCCAAGGATGTCGCGCAAAGTACCGAAGCCAGGCTCAATGCGCAGCAGGCTTGCACCGAGGGCCAGAATGCCATTCAAGCCTTGCTGGATAAACAGACCCAAGTCGCCGAACGCCTGCAACGCATCGCCGCTGAGCTGGAGCAAAGTACCCATCTGGCACCACTGAGTGATGCGTGGAATGCCTACCGCGATCGCCTGCAACAGTTGATGTTGATCGGCAATCGCTTGAACAAGGGCCAGACCGAACTGGCGAGCCTCGAAGAAAACGCCACGCGCAGCGCCGCAGAGCTGACCACGCAAAAGCAGCAACTGGAAGTACTGTTCAAAGAGGCCGGCGCCGAACCCGACGCCGTCGCTGAGCAGATCGGCATCCTCGGCACGCTGTTGCAGGACAACCGCAAGCAACTGCGCGCCTTCGAAGATTTATCACGCCTGTGGGCCACGCAACAGGATCTGGAAAAGCGCAGCGCCGAGTTGCAACAGCGCCAGCTCAGCGCCCAGCAGGAACGCGAACGTCTGACTCAGGACGGCGTGAAAACCAAAGCCGAGCTGACCGTCGCCGAGCAAACTCTCAACGTCACTCGCGAACTGCTTGAACGCCAGCGTCTGGCGCGCAGTGCCAGTGTCGAAGAATTGCGTGCGCAGTTGCAGGACGATCAGCCGTGCCCGGTCTGCGGCAGCAACGAGCACCCGTATCATCAGCCTGAAGCGCTGCTGCAAAGCCTCGGTCGCCACGACGAAAGCGAGCAGGCTAACGCCCAGCAAGTGGTCGATCAGCTCAAGGAAAAACTCACTGAACTGCGCGCCGAAGTCGTTGGCGTCATTGCTCAGCAGAAAGAACTGCTGCAACAGCAGGAACAACTGGCCGCCCAGCAGCAAGCGTTGGCGCCGAGCCTCGACGCGCATCCGCTGTCCACGCTGTTGTTCAATCAGGACGCCGACAAGCGCGATGCCTGGCTCGCCCGGCAAAACGAGCAACTGAACCAGAGCATCACTCAGGACGAACAACGCCAGAACGCCCTGCTCACCTTGCAACAGGATGCCGCGCGGCTGACCCAGCAATTGCGTCAGGCCGAAACCGCGCACCAGCAAGCCGCGCAGCACCTGAGCAATCAGCAGCGCGAGCTGAGCAGCGACCGTCAGCGTCTCGACGAAGAACTCAGCGCGTTCGGCAGTTTGTTGCCGGCCGACACCCTGGAAGCCTTGCGCCAGGAACCGGCCGCGACGTTCATGCAGCTCGACCGGCAGATCGCCGAGCGCCTGGCGCAAGTCGAGCAGCAGAAAGAAGAACAGGCCGAGCAGCAACAGCGCCAACAGACGCTGGAGAAAGAACAGGATCGCCAGCAGACCCGCGCACAGCAGTTGCTCAGCGCCGAACAGCAATTCACGGCACTCACCGAGCAACAGCAAACCTGCCAGCAAAAACTCGCCCAGTTGCTTGGCGAGCACAGCAGCGCCGAGCACTGGCAGCAGCAGCTTGAGCAAGCGGTCGAACAGGCGCGCAACGCCGAAACCGCTACCGCGCAGGAACTGCAGAATGTGCGCACGCAACGGGTGCAGATCGCCGCCGAACTCAAGGCGCAACAAGAGCGTTTGCAGGCACTGGAAAACGAAGAGCAGGACCTGGCCGGCAAGATTGCCGAGTGGCGCGCCCGCCACCCGGAGCTGGATGACGGTGGCCTCGAAGATCTGTTGCGAGTCGATGACGGGCAAGTCGCCGAACTGCGCCAGCGCTTGCAGCACAACGAAAAAGCCATCGAACAGGCCAAGGTGTTGTTGCAGGAGCGTGATCGCTTGTTGCTCGATCATCAGGCGCAGCACAACGGCAATCTCGATGCCGAACAACTGGCCAGCGCCCTCGCCGACCTGCAGAACCAGTTCACCGTCAGCGAACAGCAATGCGCCGAACTGCGTGCCGAACAGGTCGAAGACCAGCGCCGGCAAAACGCCAATCAGGCGCTGGCGCAGCAGATCGCCTCGGCCTATGCCGAGTATCAGCGCTGGGCGCGATTGAGTGCCTTGATCGGTTCTGCGACCGGCGACACCTTCCGCAAGATCGCCCAGGCCTACAACCTCGATTTACTGGTGCATCACGCCAACGTGCAGTTACGCCAACTGGTCAAGCGCTATCGCCTGAAACGCGGCGGCAGCATGCTCGGCCTGCTGGTGATGGACACGGAAATGGGCGATGAGCTGCGCTCGGTGCATTCGTTGTCTGGCGGCGAAACTTTCCTCGTATCGTTGGCGCTGGCGTTGGGTCTGGCATCGATGGCGTCGAGCACGCTGAAAATCGAATCGCTGTTTATCGACGAAGGCTTTGGCAGCCTCGACCCGGAGTCGCTGCAACTGGCGATGGATGCGCTGGACGGTTTGCAGGCGCAGGGCCGCAAAGTTGCGGTGATTTCCCACGTACAGGAAATGCACGAGCGGATTCCGGTACAGATTCAGGTGCAGCGTCAGGGCAATGGTTTGAGCACGCTGGAGGTGAAATGAACACGCTGTACTCCTTCCGCCGCTGCCCGTACGCGATGCGGGCGCGGATGGCGCTGCGTTATTCGGGTGTGCCGGTGGACATCATCGAAGTCAGCCTCAAGGCCAAGCCGGCCGAGATGCTGGCGATCTCGCCCAAGGGCACTGTGCCGGTGCTGGATGCCGGTGGGCAGGTGATAGACGAGAGTCTGGAGATCATGCGCTGGGCGTTGGCGCAGAATGATCCGCAGGATTGGTTGCTTGATGGCGACTCGCGGATTGCTGAATTGATCGAAGCGAATGATCAAGGGTTCAAAGTGCATTTGAATCGCTACAAATACGCCGAACGTTACCCGGAGCAACCGATGGAGATTTATCGGGCTGAGGGGGCGCTGTACTTGCAGAGGCTGGAGGAGCTGCTGACCGATCGCGATTACTTGCTGGCTGATCATCCGAGCCTGGCGGATATCGCCCTGCTGCCCTTCGTTCGGCAGTTCGCCCATGTTGATCGTGAGTGGTTTGCGCAGACGCCTTATGTTCGGTTGCAGGCCTGGTTGCAGCGCTTCCTTGAGTCCGAGCTCTTCACTTCGATCATGAAGAAATAACCCTTACCTTCCTGCTTTGATCGTTCCCCACGCTCTGCGTGGGAATGCCTCAAGGGACGCTCTGCGTTCCAATCGGACGCGGAGCGTCCGGGCTGCATTCCCACGCGGAGCGTGGGAACGATCAACTCCTACAGGGTCAAGCCAGCGCTTGGCACATGCCCAGTGCCATGCAATCTATCTCGAACGGCCCGAGAAAATCAGCCGAGACTTTTACCGGTGGATTGCCGGCCATCAGCCCCAGGGTATTCGCCCGTTCGATGTTGTGCGCGATGGTGTGATTGGCCTCTATGGCGCGGGCCAATGCACCTACCGAACCTTGGCCGATACCCAATAATGAAGCGCCGTTGGTGAAGAACGCTAAACCGGCGACAACCCAAAGTCTGTAGCCTTTCATGCTCCGCCAACTCCTGCGAGTTCAGCCCGGTCGACCATCACGCTTTGCGAGCGAACTTCGAACTGCACGCCGGGGTGGGCAACTTGAATCGGCGCTTCAAAACTGTGTTCCATCTGCGAGGCGATGCTGACGACCAACACCACGGCCAGGTAAAGACCGATGGCCAGATAGGCGCCGCGTTTGGCTGAATGAAGGATTGCGCTGGCCATGGTGTTCTCCCGTGGGCATGTTTCGATGTCCACAGAATCAATCAAAAAAGCCGTGGCAACCACTCAGGGTTTGCCATAGTAAACATCAGCTTCGTTGATTATTTAGCCAGTCTATTTACGTGTTGAAGAAAACCTATCAGGCCCATTTTTCGATTCGCCCACACACAAAAGCTGCCGAAGGCTGCGATCTGTTGAGTTTGCTGTATGGATCGTTCCCACGCTCTGCGTGGGAATGTAGCCCGTGACGCTCCGCGTCACTGGACGCAGAGCGTCCCTAGAGGCATTCCCACGCAGAGCGTGGGAACGATCAACAAATTCAACAGATCGCAGCCTTCGGCAGCTGTGGTCGAGGCGAAGATTTCAGTGTTGGGCTTTGTGATCCAGGGCGGCGTAGAAGTTGGCGCTCTGTTGCAGGTATTTCTGGGTGTAGCTCTGGGTGTGGGATTTTTTGCTGTTGATTTCAACGTTGGCACTGGCTGGCAGTACAACGGTAGCGGAGATGGCGGAAGCGGCAATCACGGAGAAGAGATTGAAGTTCATGGCGGTAACCCTCGTGTTCGGTTGGCTTGTTTGCCCGGTTGGGCCGTGAAGCAAACTTAACGCTCGAGGGTTGATCGCTTGAAATGCTTTGTAGCATTACCCGATATCAGCGCGATTAATACAAAGAGGCAGGCCCCGTAAACCGGGGCCTGTGGCTTATTGTCGCACTAGAAACTTGAGGTCGCTCGGCGCGTCCATCGGCAGTTTCTGCACGGTTTTGCCGAGCAGACCGGTCTTGCCATCGCGCTCGACGACGACAATTTCGTTGCTCTTCTGGTTGGCAATCAGCAGGAACTTACCGCTCGGATCAAGGCTGAACTCGCGCGGGTGATCACCTTCCACCGAGCGCTTTTGCAGTTCCTTGAGCTGGCCACTCACCGGATCAATCGCAAAGACCAGCAGTTGATTGGCGGTGCCACGGTTGCTGACGTAGAGGAACTTGCCATCCGCCGAGGCGTGCAGCGCCGCCGCAGCCTTGTCCGAAGTCGGCTGGCCGGCGGCCAGATCGACCAGTTGAGTCTGGGTCAGCACGCCGTCGTGGTAGTCGAACACCGCGACCTGCGCGCTCATTTCCATGGTCAGCCAGGCGTGTTTACCGTCAGCACTGAACAGCAGATGACGCGGGCCGCTGCCGGCAGGCAATGCCACGGATGCGGTTTTCGCTGGGGTCAACGGCAGCTCCGGGTTGGCCTTGGGATCGAATTGGTAGATGAAGACTTTGTCTGCGCCCAAGTCATTGGAGAACACGTAGCGTCCGTCCGGCGAAGAGACCGTCGAGTGCACGTGGTTCGAAGCCTGACGCTCGGGATTGACCCGGCTGGCCGGGTGCGCGCTCATCTGCACCACAGGTTTGAGTTTGCCGTCAGCACCCACCGGCAGTACCGCCAACGTTCCACCCGGGTCTTCCACCACCGAGTAGTTGCTGACGAACAGATGGCTGGCATCGCCACTGAGGCTCGAATGAGTCGGCTCGTTGCCCAGGCTCTGCACCTGATTGATCAGGCTCAGGGCGTGAGTCTTCGGGTCGATCGAATAGCTGCTGACACGCCCGACCGGGTCTTTCTGGCCGGGGCCGTTTTCATTAACCACGAACAAGCGATGCTGGTCTTTGGACAGGGTCAGCCACGACGGGTTTTCGCTCTTCACCACTTGCAGCGGTTTGGCGGCGATCTGGCCGGTGGCGCTGTCGAAGTTCATGCGATAGATGCCCTGGCTGGTGCCAGCGGTGTAGGAGCCGACCAGCAACTGGAAGCTTTCGGCGTACGCCGTGGACAGGCCCATGGCACCGACGCTGCCGGCCATCAGCAGCGGCCAGAATTTACGCATTTTCATTAGTGTCATCCTCGTCGTCGCTGCTGCTGACTACATCGCCAAGGCAGACCAAGCGGTGTTCGCCAGTGGTTTTGGTGTCGCTGGCATAACCAATGACCAGCCAGCTCTGCAGGTCTTCGTCAAACGTTGCCGCTGCAACCTGCGCCGGCGTGAATTCCCAATGCTTGGCCGCGCGGCCATCGATGCATTCGATGTGCAGATTGTCGTCTTCGTCGAGGGCGAATTCGAAGGCGTGCAAGCCGTCGATTTCGACCATGCCGCAGTGTTCGAGGGCGTTGAGAAGGGTTTGGGCAGTCATGGCAGTAAAGTCTTTCAGGGGGAAACCGGCAATGATAGCTCATTGTGGACTCAATCCCTGTGGGAGCGAGCTTGCTCCCACAGGGGATATTGGCTGTCAGTTACAACGCGTCGCGTGAGGGCTTGCCGTCGACGAGGCGCTGGATGCGCAGCGGGTTGGCGTTCTTCAGCGGCTCGGGCAGCAAGCTGTCCGGGTAATTCTGGAAGCACACCGGACGCAGGAAACGGTCGATGGCCAGCGTGCCCACCGACGTGCCACGGGCATCGGACGTCGCCGGATACGGCCCGCCATGCACCATCGAATCGCACACCTCGACACCCGTCGGATAACCGTTAAGCAGGATCCGCCCGACCTTCTGTTCCAGCAACGGCGTCAGCTCAGGGAAACGTTCAAAGTCCGCCTGCTCGCCAATGATCGTCGCGGTCAGTTGCCCGTGCAGGCCATGCAGCGCAGCGCTGAGTTGCGCCTTGTCCGCCACTTCGACAATCACCGTGGTCGGGCCGAACACTTCTTCCTGCAGCACTTCATCGCCATCGATCAACAGGCTCGCATCGGCCTTGAACAATTGCGGCTGCGCCTGATTACCCTGCTGCGGATTGCCGGCCAGATGCTCGATGCCAGGATGCGCCAGCAGTTTCTGCAAGCCATTACCGTAGCTGCCGAGGGTGCCGGCGTTGAGCATGGTTTGCGCCGGTTGATCACCGATCAAACCCGCAACCTGCTGCACGAACGCGCTGAACTGCGGCGAACGGATGCCGATCACCAGACCGGGATTGGTACAGAACTGACCGCAGCCCTGCACCACCGAAGCGGTCAGGTCACGAGCAACGGTTTCCGAACGCTCGGCAAGGGCCTGCGGCAGGACGATCACCGGGTTGATGCTCGACATCTCGGCAAACACCGGGATCGGTTGCGGGCGTGCAGCGGCCATGTCGCACAGCGCACGTCCACCTCTGAGCGAACCGGTGAAACCGACCGCCTGAATCGCCGGGTGCTTGACCAGCCATTCACCGACGCCACCGCCGTAGATCATGTTGAACACACCGGCAGGCATCGCGGTTTTTTCCGCTGCACGAATCACCGCGTCAGCGACCAGCTCAGCCGTGGCCATGTGACCGCTGTGGGCCTTGAACACCACTGGGCAACCGGCGGCCAGCGCCGCTGCGGTGTCGCCGCCGGCCGTGGAAAACGCCAGTGGAAAGTTGCTTGCACCGAACACCGCGACAGGACCGAGGCCGATGCGGTATTGGCGCAGATCAGGACGTGGCAATGGCTGGCGATCCGGCAACGGCAGATCAATCCGCGCACCGTAGAAATCGCCACGGCGCAGCACTTTGGCGAACAGACGCATTTGCCCGCTGGTACGCCCGCGCTCGCCTTGAATGCGACCGGCCGGCAACGCCGTTTCGCGGCAGACCACGGCGACGAAATCATCACCGAGGGCATCGAGTTCATCGGCAATTGCGTCGAGAAACTGCGCGCGGCGTTCGGCGCTGAGGCTGCGATAGGCCGGGTACGCGGCAGCGGCAGCTTTGGCCGCTGCGTCGACTTCCTCAACCGTGGCCTGAATGAAATCGTGCGGCAACTGTTCGCCCGTCGTGGCATCGACGGAGTGCAGTTTGACGTCGCCAGCGGCGCTGCGCTGACCACCAATGTAGTTGTGACCGAGAATCTGAGTCATGGGATCTCCTTAAAGGGTGCCGATGCTGTCCGGTTCAAATGCCGCTGGAACCGGGACGATGCCGTTGACCAGCGGGGCGCCGAATTCGGCCTGGCTGATTTCGAAGACGTCGCCCGGCTGGGTGCGGATGCCATCGGCGAACGACAGGGTCGCGGTGCCGAAGAAATGAATGTGCACATCCCCCGGACGCAGGAACTGGCTGTACTTGAAATGGTGGTATTCGAGGTTGGCGAGGCTGTGGCACATGTTCGCCTCGCCGCTGAGAAACTCGTTCTGCCAGAGCACTTCGCCGTCACGCAGGATGCGACTGGTGCCTGCCAGATGTTGAGGCAGTTCACCGGTGCGAAGTTCCGGGCCGTAACTGCAACTGCGCAATTTCGAGTGCGCGAGGTACAGGTAATTCTTGCGCTCCATGATGTGATCGGAGAACTCGTTGCCCACCGCAAAGCCCAGGCGATAAGGCTTGCCGTCGTTGCCAATGAGGTAGAGGCCGGCCATCTCTGGTTCTTCGCCAGCGTCTTCAGCAAACGGCGGCACCGGGAACGGCTGGCCCGGGCGAACGACGATACTGCCGTCGCCCTTGTAGAACCATTCTGGTTGCACACCGGCCTGCCCCGCCGCCGGTTTGCCGCCCTCCACGCCCCATTTGAAGATGCGCATGGTGTCGGTCATCGCCGCTTCGTCGCCGGCCTGCTGGTGCATTTTGTCCCGCGCCGAGGCGCTGCCCAGGTGGGTCAGGCCAGTACCGCTGACCAGCATGTGCGCCGGGTCCGGATGGTCAAGGGGCGGCAGGATGCGTAGTTGCGACAGCAACTCGGCGTAGTCGTGGCTGATGCCGAGGCCGAGGGTTTGCACTTGCTGCTCGAGGGTGTTGCCGGCTTCGATGGCGGCGAGCGCCAGCTCGCGCACGCTGCGCGCGTCTAGCACTTCGCGCACCAGATCGTTGTCGACCACGCCGACGCGGCGTTCGCGGTTGCTTAATTCGAATTGAACCAGATGCATGATTTTCTCCTATTCCCTCTAAAAACACCGCCGTTCCACTGTGGGAGCGAGCTTGCTCGCGAAAGCGGTGTATCAGTCACTCACAATGTTGAATGTGATGGCCTCTTCGCGAGCAAGCTCGCTCCCACAAGGGATTTGCGTGAATTCCAGCAGTTAGGTGCGGGTGGCGCCACGGGCGCTGGCGGCGAATTGGTCGACTGGCAGGACGTGTTTGCGTTCCAGCACGCGGTAAACCACGCCCGTCAGGATCAAACCGAACACCATCACTCCAGAGAGGAAATACAATCCCGAAGCCAAATTGCCGGTGTACTCCTTCAACGCCCCAATCACGAACGGCCCGATGTACCCGCCCAGGTTCCCTACCGAGTTGATCAAGGCGATCCCCGCCGCCGCACTCGCGCCGGCAAAGAAGCGCCCCGGCAAGGTCCAGAACACCGCCGTGCAGGAAAACAGCGCAAACGCCACCAGACACAACGCCGCCAATTGCGCCACGGGCAGCGACAGCCACGCACTCAGGAACAGGCCAATCGCGCCCAGCACATACAGAACAGCCAGATGCCCGTAACGATCATTCAAACGATCGGAACTGCGCGGCACGATCAGCAAGCCGATGATCCCGAAGATATACGGCACCGACGACACGAAACCGGTGACCAGATCGCTGCCGCCAAACTGTTTGATCAGCGTCGGCAGCCACAGACCGAGGCCATAAATGCTCAACGTCACCGGCAGATAAAACAGCGCCAGCAACAACACACGTTTGTCTTTCAGCGCATGCAGCGGATTGCCGTGGCGGGTCTGGCCGTACTCCTGCAGATCCTTTTTCAACTCACCGGTCAGCCAGTCTTTCTCGGCTTGATCCATCCATTTCACTTGTTGCGGGCCGTCCGGCAACCAGCGCAGCACTGGCCAAGTCAGGAGGATCGCCGGGGTGCCGATGACGATGAACAGCCACTGCCAGCCATGCAGGCCGAGGACGCCGTCCATGCCGAGTAAGCCGCCGGACACCGGGCCGGTGATCATCATCGCGATCGGCTGGGAGAGGATGAACAGGCCAAGGATCTTGCCGCGATGGCGCACCGGGAACCATTGGGTGATGTAGTAGAGAACGCCGGGGAAGAACCCCGCCTCGGCCGCGCCGAGCAGAAAGCGCATCACGTAGAAACTGTGCGGGCCCTGAACGAAGGCCATGCCGATGGTGATCGCGCCCCAGGTGATCATGATCCGCGCGAACCAGCGCCGTGCGCCGAAGCGTTCGAGCATCAGGTTGCTGGGGATTTCGAGAAGGAAGTAGCCAATGAAGAACAGCCCGGCGCCGAGGCCGTAGGCGGCGTCGCCGATACCGATGTCGGCGCCCATGTGCAGCTTGGCGAAGCCGACGGCGGAGCGATCCACATAGGCGATCAGGTACAGCAGGATCAGGAAGGGAATCAGTTTCAGCGTAATGCGCCGGATTAGCCGCAGTTCCTGGCTCATGAGATCGGTCTCCGATTGTTGTTTTTATAGAACCTCGGGGGACGCCTCTCACGGAAAACCGCCAGGGCCATCCCTCCGTCGAAAACGACTATATAGTATTACTAATTCACCAACAACACTTCCAAACCTAGGATTTTGCGCTTAGATTAGGCCGTAGCTGGAACACTATAGTCATACAATAAGAGAAACGATCATGTCTGATAAGAAACCCACCCTGCGCTCCGCCCAATGGTTTGGCACGGCCGACAAGAACGGCTTCATGTACCGCAGCTGGATGAAGAATCAGGGCATCGCCGACCACCAGTTCCACGGCAAGCCGATCATCGGCATCTGCAACACCTGGTCGGAACTGACCCCGTGCAACGCGCACTTCCGCCAGATCGCGGAGCACGTCAAACGCGGGGTGATCGAGGCCGGTGGTTTTCCAGTGGAATTCCCGGTGTTCTCCAACGGCGAATCGAATCTGCGCCCGACCGCCATGCTCACTCGCAACCTGGCGAGCATGGACGTTGAAGAGGCCATTCGCGGCAACCCGATCGACGGCGTGGTGCTGCTGACCGGTTGCGACAAAACCACCCCGGCGCTGCTGATGGGCGCGGCCAGCTGCGATGTGCCGGCGATCGTCGTCACCGGCGGGCCGATGTTGAACGGCAAGCACAAAGGCAAGGACATCGGTTCCGGCACCGTGGTCTGGCAGCTCAGCGAGCAGGTCAAGGCCGGCACCATCACGATTGACGATTTCCTTGCGGCCGAGGGTGGCATGTCGCGTTCGGCAGGCACTTGCAACACCATGGGCACGGCGTCGACCATGGCCTGCATGGCGGAAGCACTGGGCACTTCCCTGCCGCACAACGCGGCGATCCCGGCGGTGGATGCGCGACGTTATGTGTTGGCGCACATGTCCGGTATGCGTGCAGTGGAGATGGTTCGCGAAGACTTGAAACTGTCGAAGATCCTCACCAAGGAAGCCTTCGAAAACGCTATTCGTGTGAACGCAGCTATCGGCGGTTCGACCAACGCGGTGATTCACTTGAAAGCTATCGCTGGACGCATCGGCGTCGAGCTGGATCTGGACGACTGGACCCGTATCGGTCGTGGCATGCCGACCATCGTTGACCTGCAACCGTCGGGGCGTTTCCTGATGGAAGAGTTCTATTACGCCGGTGGTTTGCCGGCAGTGCTGCGGCGTCTCGGTGAAGCTAATCTGATCCCTAACCCGAATGCACTGACGGTGAACGGCAAGTCGATCGGCGAGAACACCAAAGATGCGCCGATCTATGGCGAGGACGAGGTGATCCGCACGCTCGACAATCCGATTCGCGCCGATGGCGGCATTTGCGTATTGCGCGGCAATCTGGCGCCGCTCGGTGCGGTACTCAAGCCGTCCGCTGCAACCCCGGAACTGATGCAGCATCGCGGCCGCGCGGTGGTGTTCGAGAACTTCGACATGTACAAGGCGCGGATCAACGATCCGGAACTGGAGGTCGATAAGGATTCGATTCTGGTGATGAAGAACTGCGGGCCGAAGGGTTATCCGGGCATGGCCGAAGTCGGCAACATGGGCTTGCCGGCCAAGTTATTGGCCCAGGGTGTGACCGACATGGTGCGCATATCTGATGCGCGGATGAGCGGCACGGCGTATGGCACCGTGGTTTTGCACGTGGCGCCGGAAGCGGCGGCCGGCGGGCCTTTGGCGACGGTGCAGGAAGGCGACTGGATCGAGCTGGATTGCGCCACCGGGCGGCTGCACCTGGACATTCCGGATGCCGAACTGGCAGCACGCATGGCCGATCTGCAGCCGCCGCAGCAGTTGTTGGTGGGCGGCTATCGTCAGTTGTACATCGACCATGTGCTGCAGGCGGATCAGGGCTGTGACTTCGACTTCCTGGTAGGTTGCCGAGGCGCTGAAGTGCCGCGTCATTCTCACTGATCACACAAATCCCTGTGGGAGCGAGCTTGCTCGCGAAGACGGCGGTACATTCAACAGTTATGTTGTTTGACCCACCGCTTTCGCGAGCAAGCTCGCTCCCACAGTTGTTCTTTACCCGCCTCAAGATTGCGCCGTGCCTGCTATGATGCGCGGCATCTCCATCGCTCAGGATCGCGCCACTCCCCATGGATTACCGCAAACCTTCCGACCGCAAAAGCATGCATTCGCGCATCGTCCAGGAACTGGGCATGCAGATCGTCTCCGGACGCTTCTTGCCCGACGACAAACTGCCCGCCGAAGCCCTGCTCTGCGAGGAGTACGCGGTCAGCCGGCCGGTGTTGCGTGAAGCCACGCGGGTGCTGGTGGCCAAGGGGCTGGTGTATTCCAAGCCTCGGGTTGGCACGGTGGTCAAGGCCCGGCGCGAATGGCACATGCTCGACCCGGACGTGCTGCACTGGCTGATGCAAAGCAGCCCGCAGAATGAGTTTTTCAATGTGCTGACCAGTGTGCGCAGCATTATCGAACCGGCGGCTGCCGCTCTCGCCGCTCAACATGCGACCGAGGCTGATATTGCCGCGATTGGCGAGGCGTATCAGCGCATGGAAGCGGCGCCGACACCGGAAGCGTTGTTGCAGCCGGATCTGGATTTCCATAGCCGGATTGCCGATGCGACACACAACGACTTGTTGGCGAACCTGTGCAATATGTTGTCGGTGGCGATTGCCGAGGCGTTGAAGCATTCGAATCAGCGGCCGAATCTGCATGAATTGGCGTTGCCGCGGCATAAGGCGATTTTGACGGCGATCGAGAATCGTGATGCGCTGGGGGCTCGGCATGCGACGTTGGTGCAGCTGGATGATGCGCGTAGTGCTTTGAGTGTTGTGCTTGGCGCTGAACTCTCCTAAGGCTGGAGACCGCTTACCCTCACCCTAGCCCTCTCCCAGAGGTAGAGGGGACCGACCGGGGGATATTTAAGAACTACACCGACTTGAACGATTTGCAGTGAATCCATAACCGACTGGCATCTCAAGTCGAATGATTTGCTTTAAATCCATAATCAACTCGGTATCTCAGATCGAATGATTTGCTTTAAATCCATAATCAACTCGGTATTTCAGGTCGATGTATCAAGCCGCACACCTCGGTCAGTCCCCTCTCCCTCCGGGAGAGGGCTAGGGTGAGGGGCTCTTGATCTTAAAACACAAAAAAGCCGCAACCCTAAGGTTGCGGCTTTGTCATTTCAGCCCTTCAGATCAATGCGCAAACAGCGAATTGCCCTTCTGCCCCGCCAGTTTCTCAGGCTTGATCAGGAACTTCGCCAGTGCCGGCAACAGCCACAGCGCACCGAACATGTTCCACAGCAGCATGAAGGTCAGCATCAGGCCCATGTCGGCCTGGAACTTGATCGCCGAGAAGATCCAGGTGCACACACCGATCGCCAGGCACAGACCGGTGAACAGCACGGCTTTACCGGTGGATTTCAGCGTCTGGTAATAGGCTTCCTGTAATGGCAGCCCCGCGCGCAGGAAACTCTCCAGACGGCTGTAGATGTAGATGCCGTAGTCGACACCAATCCCCACACCCAGCGCCACCACCGGCAAGGTCGCGACTTTCACGCCGATGCCCATGAACGCCATCAGCGCGTTGCCGAGTACCGAGGTCAGCACCAGCGGCAGGACGATGCACAGCGTCGCCGCCCACGAACGGAAGGTGATCATGCACATCACTGCCACGCAGATGTACACCAGAATCAGGATGGTCAGCTCAGCCTGCTTGATGACTTCGTTGGTGGCCGCTTCGATCCCGGCGTTACCGGCGGCGAGGATGAATTCCAGACCGTCCTTGTTATTGTCCTTGGCGAATTCCTGCACCGCGTGTACCGCCCGATCGAGGGTTTCAGCCTTGTGATCGTTGAGGAACACCAGCACCGGCGCCAGCGAGCAACTGTTGTTGTACAGACCGTCGGCGCGGGCAATCGAGTTGTTCAGCACGTCCGGGTTGCGCGACAGGGTTTCCCATTTCAGGTTGCCCTCGTTCATGCCCTTGATCATCTGCTTGGACACGGTCACCAGCGAGATCGCCGACTGCACGCCCTCGGTGTTCTGCATCTTCCACATCAGCTCATCGATCGGCGCCATGGCCTCATAACGCGAGCAACCTTCAGCCTTGGTCTTGACCATCACCACTAGCACGTCGGAACTGGTCGAGTAGTTGTTGATGATGAAGTTGTTGTCCTTGTTGTAGCGCGAGTCCGGACGCAGTTCCGGCGCGCCCTGGTCGAGGTCGCCGATTTTCAGGTTCTGGCTGTACCAGAGGCCGCCGCCGAAGGCGATCAGCGCCAGCACCACAGAGACGCGTGCGACTTTCGGATTGGCGAAGTTCGACAGCAGGCGCCAGAACGGGTGTTCGCGGTTGGCGTCCTTCTTGCTCCTGGCAATCGCGCGTTTACTGATGCCGACATAGGAGATGGCGACCGGCAGCAGAATCAGGTTGGTGAACACGATCACTGCGACGCCGATCGACGCACCAATGGCCAGTTCACGGATCACGCCGATGTCGATGATCAGCAGCGTGATGAAGCCCACCGCATCCGCGAGAATCGCGATCATCCCCGGCAGGAACAGTTGCCGGAAAGTGCGCCGCGCTGCGGTCAACGCGTTGTCGGCCTCGCTGGATTGCAGGGCGATGCCGTTGATCTTCTGCACGCCGTGGGAAATACCGATGGCGAAAATCAGGAATGGCACCAGCATCGAATACGGATCGAGCCCGAAACCGAAGAAGTGCATCAAGCCGAGCTGCCAGACCACCGCCACCAGCGTCGTACTCAACACCGCGATGGTGCTGCGTACGCAGTTGGTGAACCACAACAGCAGAATCAGGGTGATGACAAACGCGATGCCGAAGAACAGCACGACCATCACCAGACCGTCGATCAGGTCGCCGACCTTCTTGGCGAAACCGACGATGTGGATCTTGACGTTGGGATTCTGCGCTTCGAACTTGTTGCGGATCTTGTCTTCGAGTTCATGGGAGAACTTGCGGTAGTCCAGCGCGAGCAACTTGCCCTGATCTTCCGGGTCCGGGTAGGACTCCAGCAGCGGGATGTCGACGATGCTCGACTTGAAGTCGTTGGCCACCAGCCGCCCGACCTGGCCGGACTTGAGCACGTTGTTGCGCAGCAGATCGAGACTGTCTTGCGAGCCGTTGTAGCTCTGCGGGATCACTTCACCGCCGGCGAAACCCTCTTCGGTCACTTCGGTCCAGCGTACGCTCGGGCTCCACAGCGACTTCAGGCCAGAACGGTCGACGCCGGAAATGTAGAACACCTCGTCGTTGATCTGGCGCAGAGTCTCCATGTACTCCTTGGAGAAGATGTCGCCGTCCTTGGCTTCCACCGAAATGCGCACGGTGTTGCCCAGGTTCGCCAGATCGTTGCGGTGCTCCATCATCTTCTCGATGAACGGATGCTTGAGCGGGATCATTTTTTCGAAACTGGTCGACGGCCGGATCAACGTGGCCTGCCAGAACAGGAAAATACTCACCACCAGGCAGATAAGGATCACTGCCGGACGGTTGTTGAAGATCAGGCGCTCAAGAAACGTCGCCTTGTCCTGCTGAGGAGTGATCAAGGAAGTCATAGCCCCGCCTTCTTATTATTGATCTCGGCACCGTTTGGCAGCGTGGTGTGAACGCCACCCTGCCCGCTCAGAATCAGATTGCCGTCGCCGGCAGCGGTGACCGACGACAGGGAAATACGATCCGGACGGTTGAACACGCTGAAGGTCTCGCCGTTGTCGCTGCTGCTGATCACCGAACCGCCGTTGCCAACGATCACGATCGAGCCATCTTCAAGCAGGGTCGCGCCGGACAGGCCGAATTCCAGCGATCCGCGCGCAGCTTTCAGCTCGACCTGCTCCCAGGTGCTGCCGAAATCCGTCGAGCGATAAAGGTTGCCGCGCAAGCCGTAGGCCAGCAGGGTCTGCGGTTGCGCCGTGCCGATCACGCCGAACAGCGAGCCTTCGTACGGGCCTTCGAGTTTTTCCCAGGTCTGGCCGTCGTCGGCGGAGCGGAACATGCTGCCCGACTCGCCGACGATGAACAGCCCAGCGTCCTTCACCGCCGCGATGGCGTTGAGGTGGAATTGATCTTCGTTGTCGAGGCGGTCGCTGACGTCTTCCCAGTTTTTGCCGCCGTCGGTGGTTTCCAGCAGTGCACCGTACGCGCCCACGGCGAGGCCGCTGTTGACGTCCTTGAACCAGACGTCGAGCAGCGGCGATTCGCGTTTGAGGTCTTCGAATTGCTTGGCCCAGGTCAGACCGCCGTCTGCGCTGGCGAGGATTTGCGCGTCGTGGCCGACCGCCCAGCCGTGCTTGTCGTCGACAAAGTACACAGCGGTCAGCAGTTGCCGGCTCGGCACTTTGGCTTGCGTCCAGGTTTTGCCCTGGTCATCGGAATAGAGAATGTGCCCGCGATCGCCGACCGCGACCAGGCGTGCGCCAGCGTGGACGACATCGAGAATCAGGCTTTTCGCGGCTTTGGCGGATTCGGTGGCATAGACCACATCGGCTGGCGCCTCGGCAGCAACCACAGGTGCCGATAACGTGGCCAAGCCCAGCATGGAGAGTGCTGTGGCCAGCAACGCGGTGTTGCGTAACGCCGGCGGGCGGCAACGACTCATAGACCTTCCCCTATTTATTATTGTTAGGCCATTGGCCTTCAAGGGCGCCGCAAGTGTGCTCCGCTGATGACTGGTCAGAAGCATAGTCCTGAAACCCGCAATCCAGAGCCACTTCGGAAGCTGGCTCATCCTATCGGGCTTTCGAAACGTCTGACAATCGGCGCCACGTTATCTTTTGTTAACCGAAAGCGGCCGTCTGTTACGAAGAAATTCCCCTGTGGGAGCGAGCTTGCTCGCGAAAGCGGTGGATCAGCCAATAAAGAGGGTGAACGTTACGCCGCCTTCGCGAGCAAGCTCGCTCCCACAGAGGTTGGTGGTGGTTGTGGGATTTGAATACATGACCATTCGCCGGGGTGATGCGGCAAAAGTTACCGGAGGGACTTGCACGATCGGTATTATGGTATACCATCAGACGCACAGACACTCTTAATCCCCCAACGGAGCAGCTCATGAGTTTCGAAATTCGCAAGATCGTCAGCTATGTCGAAGAAACCTTCATTGAAGGCGGCAAGGCCACTGACAAGCCAGTGACCATGGTTGGCCTCGCCGTGGTGATGAAAAACCCATGGGTGGGCAACGGTTTCGTTGAAGACCTCAAGCCGCAGATCCGCGCCAATTGCTCCGACCTTGGTGCGCTGATGGTCGAGCGTCTGGTCGGCATCATCGGCGGTGCGGAAAAAATCGAGGCCTACGGCAAAGCGGCTGTGGTCGGCGCTGACGGCGAGATCGAGCACGCCTCCGCCGTGATCCACACCCTGCGCTTTGGCAATCACTACCGCGAAGCGGTCAACGCCAAGAGCTACCTGAGCTTCACCAACAAGCGCGGCGGCCCGGGCACTTCGATCCAGATCCCGATGATGCACAAGGACGACGAAGGTCAGCGTTCGCACTACATCACTCTGGAAATGCAGATCGAAGACGCACCGCGTGCCGACGAAATCGTTGTCGTGCTGGGTTGCGCTGACGGTGGCCGTCTGCACCCGCGCATTGGCAATCGCTACATCGATCTGGAAGAGCTGGCCGCCGAAAAAGCCCAGTAATCACAATAAAAGGCATTGCAGGAGCGCTCCATGATTCGGCTCACCGCTGAACTCACCCCGGCTGGCACCAGTTACCTGGCGACCGGCCAAGGCCAGCCCGTGGTATTGATCCACGGCGTGGGCCTGAACAAAGAAATGTGGGGCGGGCAGATCGTCGGTCTGTCCAGCCAGTACCAAGTGATCGCCTACGACATGCTTGGCCATGGCGCCAGCCCGCGACCAGCCAGCGGCACCAACCTGCTCGGTTACGCCGATCAGTTGCTGGAGCTGCTCGATCACCTGAATCTGCCGCAGGCAGCGGTGATCGGTTTCTCCATGGGCGGTCTGGTCGCGCGGGCCTTTGCCCTGCATTACCCGCAGCGCCTGCAAAGCCTGGTGGTGTTGAACAGTGTGTTCAACCGCAGCGAAGAACAGCGTGCCGGCGTCATCGCCCGTACCGCGCAAGCCGCCGAACATGGCCCGGACGCCAATGCCGAAGCGGCGTTGTCGCGCTGGTTCAGCCGCGAGTATCAGGCGGCCAACCCGGCGCAGATCGCCGCATTGCGCCAGACCCTCGCCAATAATGATCCTCAGGGTTACCTGACCACCTACGAATTGTTCGCCACCCAAGACATGTACCGCGCCGACGACCTGGGCAGCATTCAGGCGCCGACGCTGATCGCCACCGGTGAACTCGATCCGGGTTCGACCCCGGAAATGGCCGAGCAACTGGCCCGACGCATCCCCGGTGCGAAGGTTGCCGTGCTGGCCGAGCAACGGCATATGATGCCGGTAGAGTCGCCGCGCCTGGTCAACCAGACGCTGCTGGAATTTCTGCAATTCGCACACTCCCGACAAAACCATATAAAGGGGATCGTTGCATGACACTCGCACGCTTCCAGATGTGCATCGGCGGAGAATGGGTCGACGCCCTCTCCGGCAAGACCTTCGAAAGCCTCAACCCGGCCACGGCGCAAGCCTGGGCCGAACTGCCCGACGCTGATGAGGCGGACGTCGAACGCGCCGTGCAATCGGCACAGACTGCTTTCGACAGCCCGGCCTGGCGTGGTCTGACCGCGACTGCACGCGGCAAACTGCTGCGCCGTCTCGGTGACTTGATCGCCGAAAATAAAGAACAACTGGCGCAGCTGGAAAGCCGCGACAACGGCAAGCTGATCCGCGAAACCCGTGGGCAAGTCAGCTATCTGCCGGAGTTTTTCCACTACACCGCCGGCCTCGCCGACAAGCTCGAAGGCGGCACGCTGCCGCTGGATAAGCCCGACCTGTTCGCCTACACCGTGCACGAAGCAATGGGCGTGGTCGCCGCGATCATTCCGTGGAACAGCCCGCTGTACCTGACCGCAATCAAACTCGCCCCGGCCCTCGCCGCTGGCAATACGATTGTGATCAAGCCTTCCGAGCACGCTTCGGCGACCATTCTTGAACTGGCACGTCTGGCGCTCGAAGCCGGGATTCCGCCGGGCGTGGTCAACGTCGTCACCGGTTACGGCCCAAGCACTGGCGCCGCCCTCACCCGCCATCCGCTGATCCGCAAGATTGCCTTCACCGGCGGCGCGGCGACAGCGCGCCATGTGGTGCGCAGCAGCGCCGAGAACTTCGCCAAGCTGTCGCTGGAACTGGGCGGCAAATCACCGAACATCATCTTCGCCGACGCCGATCTGGACAGCGCGATCAACGGCGCGATCGCCGGGATCTACGCGGCCTCCGGACAGAGCTGCGTGTCGGGTTCGCGACTGTTGGTGCAGGACGAGATCTACGACGAATTCGTCAGCCGACTGGTCGAACGCGCCCAGCGCATTCGCATCGGCAACCCGCAAGAAGACCACAGTGAGATGGGCCCGATGGCCACCGCGCAGCAATTGGCAGTGGTCGAAGGTCTGGTCGCCGACGCCATCGCTGAAGGCGCGCGTTTGCGCACTGGCGGCAAGCGCCCGGCGGATCTTGGCGAAGGCTGGTTCTACGAGCCGACGCTGTTCGAATGCGACCGCAATTCGATGAAGATCATGCAGGAAGAAGTCTTCGGCCCGGTGGCGTCGGTGATTCGCTTCAAAGATGAAGCCGAAGCACTGGCGATCGCCAACGACTCACAGTTCGGCCTGGCGGCTGGCATCTGGACCCGTGATCTGGGCCGTGCTCACCGCCTCGCTCGCGATGTGCGCTCCGGGATCATCTGGGTCAACACCTACCGTGCGGTGTCGGCAATGGCCCCGATCGGCGGTTTCAAGAACAGTGGCTATGGACGCGAAAGCGGCATCGATTCGGTGCTGGCCTACACCGAACTGAAAACGGTGTGGATCAACCTTTCTCAGGCACCAATGCCTGATCCGTTTGTGATGCGCTAGGAGTCCTGCGAAATGATCGAACCCGGCATTTACAAAGACGTCATGAGCTCGTTCCCGTCCGGCGTCACGGTGGTCACCACCCTTGACCCTGAGGGTGGGATCGTCGGCATCACCGCCAGCGCTTTTAGCGCGCTGTCGATTGACCCGGCGCTGGTGTTGTTCTGTCCCAACTATGCTTCCGACACTTACCCGGTGCTACGTGACAGCAAGAAATTTGCGATCCATTTGCTGTCGGCTGACCAGACGGCTGAGGCCTATGCTTTCGCCAGTAAAGGCAAGGACAAGGCCAAGGACATCGCGTGGCATTTGAGCGAACTCGGTAACCCGATTCTGGCCAAAGCGACGGCGATCATCGAGTGCGAGTTGTGGCGTGAATACGATGGTGGCGACCACGCGATCATTGTTGGCGCGGTGAAGAACCTGATCCTGCCCGAACAACCGGTGACGCCGATGATTTACCACAAAGGCAAGCTCGGGCCGTTGCCGACCCTGGCCTGAGGCGACAATGCGAAACCCTGTGGGAGCGAGCTTGCTCGCGAAGGCGTAGTGTCAGTCGACATCAATGTTGAATCTAGTGGCGCTTTCGCGAGCAAGCTCGCTCCCACAGGGGATAGTGGTGTGAGGAGGAATGATGAGTAACGAAAAGTATGAGAAAGGCCTGAAGATCCGCACTCAGGTGCTCGGCGAAGCCTACGTGCAGCGTTCGATAGAGAACGCCGACGACTTCACCCGTCCGCTGCAGGAAATGGTTACCGAATACTGCTGGGGCCATGTCTGGGGGCGTGAGGGTTTGTCGCTCAAGGAGCGCAGCATGATCAACCTGGCGATGATCTCGGCGCTCAACCGTCCGCATGAACTCAAGCTGCATGTGCGTGGCGCCTTGCGTAACGGCCTGAGTCGTGAGCAAATACGCGAAATTCTGCTTCAGGTCGGCATTTATTGCGGCGTTCCGGCAGCCGTGGACAGTTTCCGGCTGGCCCGTGAAGCCTTTGCCGAAGCCGACGCCGAAGCCTCAGTTAACCCCTCGGCTGTTTAGATGCCCGTCTGGCATGGACAGCCAACTTAAAGAGCGGACCCCATGAAACGCCAGCCACTCGACGACAGCTTCAAGGTCAATCGCAACCCCGTTACCCTGCGCGAAATCGTGCTGGATAAACTGCGTAGCGCGATCATGAATTTCCAGCTCATGCCAGGCGATCGTCTGGTCGAGCGCGATCTGTGCGATCGCCTCGGTGTAAGCCGTACGTCGGTGCGTGAAGCCTTGCGTCACCTGGAATCCGAAGGTCTGGTCGAGTTCGCCGATGCCAAAGGCCCGCGCGTGGCGATCATCACCCTCGCCGATGCGGTCGACATCTATGAGCTGCGCTGCGTACTTGAAGGCCTGATCGTGCAGTTGTTCACCCTGCGCGCTAAAGCCAAGGACATCAAAGCCCTGGAAAAAGCCCTCGACGACAACCGCAAGGCGTTGAAGGACGGCGAGTTGCAGCAGGTGATCGACTCGGTGCAGGGTTTCTACGACGTGCTGCTCGAAGGTTCGGGCAACCATGTGGCGGCGACTCAACTGCGCCAGTTGCAGGCGCGCATCAGCTACCTGCGCGCGACCTCGGTGTCCCAGGAAAACCGTCGCGGCGCGAGTAACCACGAAATGGAAAAAATGGTCGAGGCGATCAAAAGCGGCGATCCGCTGGCGGCGCATCAGGCCTGCGTCGATCACGTTCGCGCCGCTGCTGCGGTGGCGCTCGACTACCTCAAGCGCAAACAGGAAGAGACCGGCGCCACGCCGAACATCACCCTGCCCATCGCGCTGAAAGAACCCCGTATAGGTCACTGATATGTTCAGCCCGAGCTATTGCCCGAAATGCGGTGGCCCTGACCTCGGTCAGCAGGTGCCGCCGGGCGATACGCACGAGCGCCTGATGTGCCGCGGCTGCGGCTACATCCACTACGTCAATCCGAAGATCATTGCCGGCTGCATCATCGAGCAGGACGGCAAATACCTCTTGTGCCAACGCGCGATCCCACCGCGCCCGGGCACCTGGACGCTGCCCGCCGGGTTCATGGAAAGCGGCGAGACCACCGAGCAAGCGGCCGTCCGCGAAGTCTGGGAAGAAAGCGGTGTGCGCGCGGAAATCGTCTCGCCGTACTCGATTTTCAGCGTGCCGAAGATCAGCGAGGTGTACATCATCTTCCGTGCGATCGCGCTGGAGATCACCGGGCAGTACGGGCCGGAGACTATGGATTACAAGTTCTTCGCGCCGGAAGAGATTCCGTGGGAACAGATCTATTACCCGGCGATCCGGCAGATTCTCGAGCGCTATATCGAAGAACGCCAGGCTGGGGTGTATGGGATCTACATGGGCAATGACGATAGCGGCAAGATTCACTTTATCCGCTGAAGATTGCCTATCCCCCTGTGGGAGCGAGCTTGCTCGCGAATGCGGTCAGACATTCAACATGTGTATCGACTGACACGACGCCTTCGCGAGCAAGCTCGCTCCCACAGTGTTTAGTGGTGTTGCTTAAATTGGGGCGATGCCTTCAACGATGACGATTTCCGCCCTCGCCCATTCCTCGCGATAACGTTTCGCTTCCTGATACGCCGCTGAGTGGTAGCACGCCACAGCCTTCTCATAGCTCTCGAACTCGATCACCACGCTGCGTTGTGGCGTCTCGCGGCCTTCCATCGCCTCGCTGCGCCCGCCTCTGGCCAGAAACTTCGCGCCAAACGCAGCGAACGCTGCCGGCGCACGCTGGGTGTATTGGCTGTAATGATCGGCATCGGCTATATCCACGTGAGCAATCCAGTACGCCTTCATAGTGACCTCTTTGTTGATTTTGTATTATGGTATACCAATATATTTCCAACGAACCCTGAGAGTCCAGCATGGCCTTCAACAGCATCGAAGAAATCATCGAAGATTATCGTCTCGGCAAAATGGTCTTGCTGGTCGATGACGAAGACCGCGAAAACGAAGGCGACCTGCTGCTGGCCGCCGACCGTTGCACGCCCGAGGCGATCAGCTTCATGGCCCGCGAAGCGCGCGGTCTGATTTGTCTGACCCTGACCGACGAACATTGCCAGCGTCTGGGTTTGGAGCAGATGGTGCCGGCCAATGGCAGCGTGTTCAGCACCGCGTTTACCGTATCGATTGAAGCAGCGGTTGGCGTGACCACCGGCATCTCCGCAGCAGATCGCGCTTGCACCGTGGCCGCCGCCGTCGCGCCGAATGCCCGCGCTGAAGATCTGGTGCAGCCGGGCCACATCTTCCCGCTGCGCGCCAAGGAAGGTGGCGTACTGACCCGCGCGGGTCACACCGAGGCCGGTTGCGACCTGGCGCGTCTGGCCGGTTTTACCCCGGCCTCGGTGATCGTCGAGGTGATGAACGACGACGGCACCATGGCCCGTCGCCCGGATCTGGAAGTGTTTGCGCGCAAGCACGGGATCAAGATCGGCACCATCGCCGACCTGATCCACTATCGCCTGAGCACCGAGCACACCATTGAACGCATCGGCGAACGGGAGCTGCCGACGGTGCATGGCACGTTCCGCTTGATCACCTTTGAGGATCGCATCGAGGGCGGCGTGCACATGGCGATGGTCATGGGCGATCTGCGCCGTGAAGAACCGACGCTGGTGCGCGTGCATGTGATCGATCCACTGCGGGATCTGGTTGGCGCGGAATATAGCGGGCCGACGAACTGGACGCTTTGGGCGGCGTTGCAACGGGTCGCTGCTGAGGGGCATGGGGTTGTGGTGGTGTTGGCCAATCATGAGTCGTCGCAGGCGCTGCTGGAGCGGGTGCCGCAGTTGACCCAGCCGCCGAGGCAGTTCAGTCGTTCGCAATCGCGGATTTATTCGGAGGTCGGGACTGGGGCGCAGATTCTGCAGAATCTGGGGGTTGGCAAGCTGCGTCACCTGGGCCCTCCTCTGAAATACGCCGGGTTGACCGGGTATGACCTGGAAGTGGTCGAGAGTATTCCGTTTACCGAGTGAAGCTGCCCTCACCCCAGCCCTCCCGACACGTCGGACCGCCCGTAGGGAGAGGGAGCTGACCGAGGTGTTTAGTCGCTATACGCCGACTTGAGATACCGAGTCGAACTGAGGTTTTGAACAGCCTCCAATCGGCCCCCTCTCCCGAAGGGAGAGGGCTGGGGTGAGGGGCTGGATCTGACATTCACAAAAAACATCCAAGCCGAACGCATCAAATAACCGCCCGGCCAGATAACCGGTAAGGCAAAGTGCTTGCACAAAGTTTGGAATACCATAATATGATATTCCATAGACCGGACATTCCAACGAAGGTCCATCTACTGCTCCCGACAGGCGGGCAACAACGCAAGCCCGCTCAAAAACACAACAATGAGGGCGTAAAAATGGTGTTGAACAAAGCTGCAACCGCGATCTTTTTTGCGGGACTGCTCAGCGTTACCGGCCAGGCTGCAATGGCTGCCGAGAGCGTGAACTTCGTCAGCTGGGGCGGAAGCACCCAGGATGCGCAGAAACAGGCCTGGGCCGATCCGTTCAGCAAGGCCAGCGGCATCACCGTCGTGCAGGATGGCCCGACTGACTACGGCAAACTCAAAGCCATGGTCGAGAGCGGCAACGTGCAGTGGGACGTGGTCGATGTCGAAGCCGACTTCGCCCTGCGCGCAGCCGCTGAAGGCCTGCTCGAACCCCTCGATTTCAAAGTCATCCAGCGCGACAAGATCGACCCGCGTTTCGTCAGCGATTACGGCGTCGGCTCGTTCTTCTTCTCCTTCGTCCTCGGCTACAACGAGGGCAAACTCGGCGCCAACAAGCCGCAGGATTGGAGCGCCCTGTTCGACACCAAAACCTACCCGGGCAAACGCGCCCTGTACAAATGGCCAAGCCCTGGCGTGCTCGAACTGGCGCTGCTGGCCGACGGCGTGGCGGCCGACAAGCTCTACCCGCTGGATCTGGATCGCGCCTTCAAGAAGCTCGACACCATCAAGAAGGACATCGTCTGGTGGGGCGGCGGCGCGCAGTCGCAGCAACTGCTGGCGTCAGGTGAAGCGAGCATGGGCCAGTTCTGGAACGGTCGCATTCACGCCCTGCAAGAAGACGGCGCACCGGTCGGCGTGAGCTGGAAACAGAATCTGGTCATGGCCGACATTCTGGTGATTCCAAAAGGCTCGAAAAACAAGGACGCGGCGATGAAGTTCCTCGCCGCCGCCAGCGGCGCCAAAGGCCAGGCCGACTTCTCCAACCTGACCGCCTACGCCCCGGTCAACCTCGACAGTGTGGAGCGTCTGGATTCGACGCTGGCCCCCAACCTGCCGACTGCCTACGCTAAGGATCAGATCACTCTTGATTTCGCGTACTGGGCCAAAAACGGCCAGGCCATCGCGACACGGTGGAACGAATGGCTGGTCAAATGAAAATGGCGGCCACCGCGTCCCGTCCCTCCACTGCCACCGGGAGCGCGACCAGCGCTGCCGGTTCGGCCCACGGAACACAGGCGGTTGCGATGCAGCAAGCCCCGTCCCTCAGACAACGCTGGCGCGGCGCCGGCAACCTCGCCCCGGCGCTGTTGTTCATCGGCCTGTTCTTTCTCGCGCCGTTGATTGGCCTGCTGTTGCGCGGCGTGCTCGAACCGACCCCGGGCCTTGGCAACTATGAACAACTGTTCGCCAACTCGGCGTACGCCCGAGTGCTGCTCAACACCTTCTCGGTGGCCGGGCTGGTAACGCTGTTCAGCCTGTTGCTGGGCTTTCCGCTGGCCTGGGCGATCACCCTGGTGCCGCGTGGCTGGGGTCGCTGGATTCTCAACATCGTGCTGCTGTCGATGTGGACCAGCCTGCTCGCCCGTACGTATTCGTGGCTGGTGCTGCTGCAAGCGTCGGGCGTGATCAACAAGGCTCTGATGGCGATGGGCATCATCGATCAGCCGCTGGAAATGGTCCACAACCTCACCGGCGTGGTGATCGGCATGAGCTACATCATGATCCCGTTCATCGTCCTGCCGTTGCAGGCAACCATGCAGGCCATCGACCCGATGATTCTGCAGGCCGGTTCGATTTGCGGAGCCAGCCCGTGGACCAACTTCTTCCGGGTGTTCCTGCCGCTGTGCCGGCCGGGTCTGGCCTCCGGTGGCTTGATGGTGTTCGTCATGTCGCTCGGTTACTACGTGACCCCGGCGCTGCTCGGCGGCGCGCAGAACATGATGCTGCCGGAGTTCATCATTCAGCAGGTGCAATCGTTCCTCAACTGGGGCCTGGCCAGTGCCGGCGCCGCGTTGCTGATCGCGATCACTTTGGTGCTGTTCTACTTCTACCTGAAGCTCCAGCCGGAATCCCCGGTTGGCGCCAGTAACGCGAGGTAAGCCGACATGCTCCTGACCCCCAATGCGATGAGCCGGCGCATGCGCTTCGGTTTGTATGCAACCACCGGGCTGATCGGTCTGTTCCTGCTGTTGCCGATCGTCTTCATCGTGCTGCTATCGTTCGGCTCCTCGCAGTGGCTGGTGTTTCCGCCACCGGGCTGGACGCTGAAATGGTACGGCCAGTTCTTCTCCAACCCCGACTGGATGAACGCCGCAGCGGCCAGTCTCAAGGTTGCCGTGCTGACCACGATCTGCGCCGTGGCCCTCGGTTTGCCGACGGCGTTTGCACTGGTGCGCGGGCGCTTTCCTGGCCGGGAAATGCTCTACGGTCTGTTCACCCTGCCGATGATCGTGCCGCTGGTGATCATCGCCGTGGCGGTGTACGCGCTGTTCCTCAAGCTCGGTTACACCGGGACGATGTTCGCCTTCGTCGTCAGCCATGTGATCGTCGCGTTGCCGTTCACCATCATCTCGATCATCAACTCGCTGAAGCTGTTCGATCAGTCGATTGAAGACGCGGCGGTGATCTGCGGTGCTTCGCGCCTGCAAGCGGTGTTCAAGGTGACGTTCCCGGCGATCCGTCCGGGCATGGTCGCCGGCGCCCTCTTCGCCTTCCTCGTTTCGTGGGACGAAGTGGTGCTCAGCGTGATGATGGCAAGTCCCACACTGCAAACGCTTCCCGTGAAAATGTGGACCACCTTGCGCCAGGACCTGACGCCAGTGATCGCCGTCGCTTCGACGCTGCTGATCGGCTTGTCGGTTTTGGTCATGGTCATCGCCGCCGCGCTGCGCCGGCGCAACGAAATCAGCGCCTGAGCGCCCAGGAGTACGACATGAGTGCCGTGATCAAAGACGCTTCCCAGCAGAATGACAAACCCCTGGTCAGCCTGCGCAATCTGAACAAGCACTACGGCGACTTTGCCGCCGTCGACAACATCTCGCTGGACATCAAGGACGGTGAATTCCTGACCTTCCTCGGCTCCAGCGGCTCGGGCAAAAGCACCACGCTGTCGATGCTCGCCGGCTTTGAAACGCCGAGCAGTGGCGAGATCCTCGTCAACGGTCAGTCGCTGGTGAATGTGCCTCCGCACAAGCGTGACATCGGCATGGTGTTCCAGCGTTATTCGCTGTTCCCGCATTTGTCGGTGCGCGACAACATCGCGTTTCCGCTGGCGATCCGCAAACTCGCCGCCGCCGAACGTGACAAACGTGTCGACGCGATGTTGAAACTGGTCCAGCTCGAACAGTTCGCCCATCGCCGCCCTTCGCAACTGTCTGGCGGCCAGCAGCAACGTGTCGCCATTGCCCGGGCGCTGGTTTACGAACCACGCATCCTGCTGATGGATGAACCGCTGGGGGCGCTGGATAAAAAGCTGCGTGAAGATCTGCAGGATGAGTTGCGCCAACTGCATCGTCGCCTGGGCATCACCATTGTTTACGTGACCCACGACCAGGAAGAAGCCATGCGTTTGTCGCAGCGCATTGCGATTTTCAGTCACGGCAAGATTGTGGGTCTGGGCAGTGGTTATGACCTTTATCAGAACCCGCCGAATGCGTTTGTGGCGTCGTTCCTGGGTAATTCGAACTTCCTCAAGCTCAAGGCGCAGGGCAATGCGGCGGCTTCGTTTGAAGGACAGTCATTGTCGATTCGCCTGACCGCTGGGTTGCATACGGATCAGGATGTGTTGCTGATGGTGCGGCCGGAAAAAGCGCAGGCGTTGAGCGTGTCGCAGGCGATCAGCGAACCGCTGCCGTCGGGGTGGAACGAGGTTTCAGCGAAGGTGGTGGAGGTGTTGTTTCTGGGTGAGAGCCAGACTTGCAGTGTGGTTACGTCGGGCGGCACATCAATGACGGTGAAAGCGTTGTCGGCTGCTGGCATGCCGCTCAAGGCTGGCGATCCGGTGCAAGTGCGCTGGGCCACCGCAGACGCCTGCGTTTACACCGAATGGACCGACAGCGACCTGAACAAGGCTGCCGGCGCTCACTGATAGCGTGTTGTCTGTGAGATTTACCCCCTCACCCCAGCCCTCTCCCCCAAGGGGGGCGAGGGGGAAAGGGAGCAGATCGGGGGCTTTTCAGGACCTGAGTTCGACTCAGGACTTTCAAGTCGATGTATAACGCCAAAACAACCCGGTCAGTCCCCTCTCCCTCTGGGAGAGGGCTAGGGTGAGGGAAACAGTCGACGCGGTATCAGACAATAGCGCGGTAGCCTTCAATCTCATCTGGCCACGCGGTCAAGATCTCAAACCCCGTCTCCGTCACCGCCACCATATGCTCCCACTGCGCCGACAACGAGCCATCCTTGGTCAGCACCGTCCAGCCATCCGGCATGTTTTTCACATGACGCTTGCCGGCATTGAGCATCGGCTCCACGGTAAAAATCATCCCGGCCTTGAGCTTCATGCCCTGATTCGGAAAGCCGTAATGCAGGATCTGCGGCTCATCGTGATAGACCTTGCCGATCCCGTGCCCGCAGTACTCGCGCACCACGCTGAAGCCTTCTTTCTCCGCCAGGCTCTGGATCGCGTGGCCGATATCGCCCAGCGTGGCGCCCGGTTTCACCACGCGGATGCCCGCGCACATCGCCTCGTAGGTGGTCTTGATCAGGTGCTGCGCTTCAGGTGTCGCCTCACCGACCACGTACATGCGGCTGGTATCACCGAACCAGCCGTCCTTGATCACCGCGATGTCGAGGTTGACGATGTCGCCATCCTTCAGCGGCGTGCCCGATGGGATGCCGTGGCACACCACGTCGTTGACCGAGGCGCAGACGGTTTTCGGAAAGCCGTGATAACCGACGTTGGCCGGCACCGCTTTCTGCACATTGACGATGTAGTCATTGCACAGCTGATCGAGCTGATCGGTGGTGACGCCGGCCTTCACATGCGGCACCAGCATGGCCAGCACTTCAGCGGCGAGTTTGCCGGCAGCACGCGATTGCGCGATGTCGGCCGGGGTGTTGATCTTGATCTGGTTTCTCATGCGCTGACGGCTTCCTGAGTCAGTTGTTGCAGATCCAGCCCGCCGTTCTGTTCGGCGCGGATCAGCAAGCGGCAAATGGCGCTGTGGTCGAGGTTGGGATGCAGTTCGGCGAGCATGCCGATGCGCATCCAGTGCTCGGCCTGCGCGTTGATCGAGCGGCTGAGGGCGTTGCTGGAGATACGCAGGTTCTCGTGCATGTCCTCTGAAATCTTTACGATGCCCATATATGAATCCGATACGATATGTATATGGATCGTATATTAGCCAAGCCTCACGGGAAATTGCAAATCAACCCAGCGCCGCGTCGAAAAACGATGAGATGAGCCGACTGGAACGCCGCTCCGCCAGGCAGTACAGATAAGTCTCGGTGAACAGCTCCTCGCCCTCGATTCTGATCGTGCGGATGTTCGGGTCGGCAATGAACTCCGCTTCTGACACCACCCCCAACCCCAGACCACGCACCACCGCCTCACGTAGCGCCTCGCGACTGCCGATTTCCATGGCGATGCGCGGTTTGACCTGCGCCGCATTCAACGCCTGTTCCAGCACCAGTCGTGTGGTCGAGCCTGGCTCGCGTTGCAGGAGCCGCTGCCCTTCCAGTTCCTCCAGCCGCACGCTGCCACGATTGGCCAGTGTATGTTCATGGTGGGCGAACAAGATGATCGCGTGCCGCGCATAACGCACCGAACACAACGCCGGATCATCCTGACGCCCGGCCAGCACGGCGATGTCGGTCACATAGTTTTCCAGATCCGACAGCACCTGTGCCGAGTTGCCGACGCGGATCGACACATCGATATTCGGATGCTGTTGCAAATAGCTGTCGACCATTTCGATCACATGAAACGGCCCCACCGCACCAACCTTGAGCTGGCCGCTGTCGAGCCGTCCGGAGTCGCGCAGCAGGTTGTGCGCTTCCAGTTCCAGCAAGGCAATCCGTTGCGCGATCGGCAGCAACTGCCGCCCGACATCGGAAAGCTCGATCCGCCGCCCGCGCCGATGGAACAGCTCAACATTGTGCTGGCGTTCCAAGGCTTGTACTTGCGTGGTCAGGGTCGGCTGGCTCAAGCCTGACGCCCGCGCCCCGGCACTGAAACTGCCGTGACGGGCGACGGCGAGAAAGGCCCGCAGTTTGGCGCTGGACATCCATAGACTCCATCAATAGTTAGCTGTCGTTTCGCATATTGAATTGATTGAATGACTGTCACGTGACAGACCTAGCCTGTGGCAACTCCCAACCACACCGTGGAATGCCATGAAAACAATCAAACAGTTTCTGCGTGTCGCCAGCCTCACCGTCATTGCCCTCGGCGCCAGCCAGGTCTGGGCCAAGGACAAACTGACCATTGGCTTGATCCCCTCGGAAGATTCCCAGGCGATGATCGAATCGAGCAAACAGGTGCTCGACGATCTGCAAGCCAAAATTGGCATGCCGGTGGTGCCGTTCGTGGCTACCGACTACAACGGCATCATCGAAGCGCTGCGTTCGGGCAAACTCGACGTCGCCTATCTCGGGCCGTTTTCCTACGTGCTGGCGACCTCGGTGGCGGATGTCGAGGCGTTTTCGGTGGCGGTGACCAAGAAGACCGGGCAGAGCGCGTACAAAAGCGTGATTCTGGCGCGCAAGGACAGCGGCATTCATTCGCTGGCCGACCTCAAGGGCCATACGTTCGCATTCGTCGACCCGAGCTCAGCGTCCGGGCATCTGTTTCCCAAGGCTGGCCTTGAGCAGGCCGGTTTTGCCCCGGACAGTCTGTTCAAACGGGTGATTTTCTCCGGCTCCCACGACGCCAGCATCCTTGCGGTCGAGAACAAAAAGGTCGACGCCGCCGCTGTCGCCGACCGCATCTTCGCCAGCGCCGTGGCCAAGGGCGTGGTGAAGCAGGATGACTTTGAAATCGTCTGGAGTTCCAAGCCGATTCCTGAGTCGCCGATGGTCTGGCGCAAGGCGCTCGATCCGCAACTGAAGAAGAAAATCGCCGACGCGCTGGCTTCAATCAAGGACGTGCCGTGGGGTGATCAGGGCGTACTCAATGGTTTCCAGCCGACCACCGACGCGTCGTATGACGTGGTGCGCGAAACCGCCAAGGTGCTCGATCTCGATTTACGGAGCATGAAATGATCAGCATCCGCCAACTGACCAAACACTACGGCAGCAACCCGGTGTTGCGCGGCATCGACCTTGAGGTGGGCGCAGGGGAATTCGTCGTGGTGCTCGGTCAGTCGGGCGCCGGCAAATCGACCTTGCTGCGTTGCATCAATCGTTTGGCGCAGGCCGACAGCGGCACGCTGAACGTCGCCGGCATCGACGCCCTCGCCTGCCCTGACACCAGCGTTTTACGCCGTGAAGTGGCGATGATTTTTCAGCACCACAACGTCGTGCCTCGCTTAAGCGTTTTGAAGAATGTGCTGACCGGTCGCCTCGGTTCCGTCGGCACCCTTGCCTCGATTCTGCAGCTGTTCCGCCGTGACGATGTGGCGCTGGCGATGCAATGCCTGGAGCGCGTCGAACTGGCGCACAAGGCTGGCGAACGCACCGATTCGTTGTCTGGCGGACAAAAACAGCGCGTCGGCATCGCCCGCGCCTTGGCGCAACGACCGCAGGTGATTCTGGCCGATGAACCGATTGCCAGCCTTGACCCGAAGACCGCTCGCCTGGTGTTGCAGTACTTGCGCGATGCCACCCGCGAACTGGGCATCACCGTGCTGTGCAATCTGCATCAGGTCGAATACGCCCGTGAGTTCGGCGACCGCGTGGTCGGCCTCGCGCACGGCAGTCTGGTGTTCGATGGCAAAGCGTCGAGCATGACCGACGCCGATCTGGCGCGAATCTATCCGGGGCAATCGGCGCAATCCCCTGCTGACGTGCCCACGCCCACCCTGTCCTACCGCACTGTATCGAGGGCCTGAGCATGCAATCGCAAAACTATCAGTGGGTCGGCGATCGTCCCCGTGGCCCGCGCAGTTGGCTGACCACCGGCGCCGTCGTCCTGATCGTGCTGTGGACGCTGAACTGGAGCGCACAAGGCGCGCAGCTCAGCCTCGGTGAACTGGCCGCCGGGTTGCCGCAGATCGGCGACTTTCTCTCGCGCACCTTTCCGCCGGACCTGAGCATCCTGCCGCGTCTGATCGCGCCTGCGGTGGAAACCTTGCAGATCGCCATTTGGGGAACCCTGCTTGGCGTCTTACTGGCGGTTCCAATGTCGTTTCTCGCCGCGCGCAATTTAAGCCGCAACCGCTGGCTGTTTCACGCCACCCGCCAGGCGCTGAATTTCACCCGCAGCATCAACGAACTGATCCTCGCCCTGATCTTCGTCTCGGCGGTTGGACTCGGCCCGTTCCCCGGCGTATTGGCGCTGGCTCTGCATGGCCTGGGCATGCTCGGCAAATTCTTCGCCGAGAGCATCGAAGAGATCGACCAAGGCCCGATTGAAGCGCTGCAAGCGACCGGTGCGCGGCCGTTGCAGGTGATTGTGTTTGGTGTTTTGCCGCAGGTCATCACCGCGTGGATTGCGGTGATCCTGTACCGCTTCGAGGTCAACCTGCGCTCGGCCACGGTGCTGGGCATGGTCGGTGCCGGCGGTTTGGGGTTCGAGCTGGTGAGCAGTCTCAAGCTGTTCAAATATCAGGAAACCGCGACCTGCATCATCGTCATCACCTTCATGGTGATAGTCGCCGACGCCATCTCCAGCCGCCTGCGCGCGGCGATCCAGAGCGGTTCGGCGCACTAGCGTAAAGCTGCTATCGGCTCAGCCGATTCAAACCTGCGATTTATCGATTTGTGCCGTTGTCGGTCGCCCTCGACTATGTGACCACACGACAACAACAAGAAGGATTGACCATGACTGCCCGCTTCCAGAACCCCGTCGATACCCGTTTCGGCTGGGGCAGCCTGCAAGACCTTGCCGCCATCACCGAGCAGCAGCGCGTCGCCCTCGTAACCTTCCCTGAGGCCCGAGGGCTGGGCTTGGTGGACCGTTTGCAAAGCTTGCTCGGCGAACGCCTGATCTACGTTTTCGAAGACGTCCAGCCCAACCCCGACGTCGCCCATCTGCGCAGCACTTACGAGCACTTCTGGCAACACGCCGCTGATTGTGACGTGGTCCTCGCCGTGGGCGGCGGCAGCGCCATCGATACCGCCAAGGCGTTGATCGTCGGCACCGAATCCGGCCGTTTCGATGAACTGCTGAGCCTGCTGGCGACAGGCAAACCGTTCACCCCGGCCCGTTGCAAACAACTGATCGCCGCACCGACTACTGCCGGCACGGGCAGCGAAGTCACGCCGTGGGCGACGATCTGGGACAGCGCCAGCCAGAAGAAATACTCGCTTCATCTGGATTGCACCTGGCCACGGGTGGCGATCATCGACCCGCAACTGATGCTCACCGTGCCGGCCGGCGTCACCGTTTCCACCGGGCTCGACGCCCTGTCGCACGCGCTGGAGGCGATCTGGAACGTCAACGCCAACCCGGTCTCAGACACCTTTGCCATTTCCGCAATTGAAGACATTCTCGAATGCCTGCCGCGTTTGCACAAAGATCTGTCGAGCCAAGAGTTGCGCACGCGCATGGCACTGGCCGCACTCAAGGCCGGGCTGGCGTTTTCCAACACCAAAACCGCGCTGGCGCACTCGATTTCCTATGAGATGACCTTGCGCCACGGTTTGCCCCACGGCATCGCCTGCTCCTTCACCTTGCCGCTGGTTTTGGGTTTGGCCTGGGGCCACGACGCTACTCGCGACCGTACCTTGCAACGGGTATTCGGCGCGGACCTGAGCAAAGCCCAACAGCAACTGCGCGAGTTCCTGCACAGCCTCGGGGTGAAGACCGAGTTTGCCGATTACGGCGTCTCGGCCAAGGACGCCGAAGCCATCATCCAGTTCGCAATGCAAGGTGCGCGCGGCAAGAACTTCATCGGTTCACAAGCCGCCTGACGCCTGATAACACCCGAGTCACCCAAGCACCGCCAGCGGCATGCAGCCGCGGTGATTTCCTGTCGCACCAAAAAAGAGTGCACCCCGCCGACGACACCCGGCGGGAACCGACAACAATAAGGAAAAGATCATGAATCGTGCCGAAACAATGCCTGGTCTCGCCGTCCGTTCTGCCTCGTTCCGGGTCGCCCAGTGGCGCATGCTGCTGGCAGCGATGTTCTGTTACCTGTTTTTCTACACCGGTCGGCAGACCTTCGGTTTTGCCATTCCGGGGATTCAGGCCGAGTTCGGCCTGAGCAAGGAAACCCTCGGCTGGGCCTCTGCAGCGATGCTCTGGGCCTACGCGATTGGGCAGGCGATCAACGGCAACCTCGCCGATAAATTCGGTGGCCGACGGATCATGACGCTGGGTGCGGTGCTGTCCTGCGGTGCCAACTGGGTGACCAGTTTTGCCGGTGGTTTCACCAGCCTGATTCTGCCGTGGGGCGTCAACGGCTACTTTCAGGCCTTGGGCTGGGCGCCGGGCGGTCGGCTGATTGCCAATTGGTGGGCGGCGGGCGAGCGCGGCAAGGTTTACGGTTTCTACACTTTCGCCGCCGGTTGCGCGTCGATTCTGTCGTACGTCACCTCTATCGTCGTGCTCGAAGTGCTGCAACTGGAATGGCGCTGGATCTTCCGCTTGCCAGTGCTGCTGATGCTCGCCGGCGGGATCATTTTCTATCTGGTCGCCCGCGAACGCCCGCAGGATCTGGGCTTCGAACCGGTGGGTGATACCGGTGTGGCCAACGCTGACGACAAACATCAGGAAGCCGCGCAGGGCGAAGTCGAGTCCTCGGCACAACGCTATAAAGCCGTGCTGAAGAATCCCCGCCTGCTGATCGCTGCGCTGTCCCTGGGCTTTCAGAACGCGGCGCGCTACGGCTTGATCGTCTGGGTGCCGGTGCACTTTCTCGGCGCCAACTGGAAAAGCGGCGACAGCATGGTCGACCCGAAATGGATCACCGTCGCCCTCCCCGTCGGCATGGCGGTTGGCGCGTTGAGCAATGGCTGGGTGTCGGACAAGTTGTTCGGTTCCAAGCGGTATCTGGCGATCATGCTCTATATGGTGCTGGGCGCGGCGACCAGCCTGTGGATGTGGAGCCTGCCACCACACAGCGTCATCGGCCTGATCGCCCTGTTCCTGTGCGGCTTCTTCGTCTACGGCCCGGCCTCGAGTTTCTGGGCGCTGTGCCCGGATCTGGTCGGGGCCAAACGCGCCGGCACCGCGACCGGGATCATGAACTTCTCGTCCTACCTGTTCGCCGGCCTGGCTGAGCCGATGATCGGTCGTTTGCTTGACACCACAGCAAACACGTCTCTCATCTTCATAGTGGTCACCAGCGCCTGCCTGTGCAGCGCGGCAGTGGCATTGTTCATTCGACGCTGACGGGGCTTGCATGTACCAGTATCACAAGTGGTTGCGTTCGTTTCATGCGGTGGCCAAGACCGGCAGTTTTACCCTTGCGGCAGAGTTCCTCAGCGTCGGTCAGCCGACCGTCAGCGAACAGGTCAATGCGCTGGAAAACACCTTCTCGGTCGAGCTGTTCCATCGCCGTGGCCGCTACATCGAAATGAGCGCCGCCGGGCACAAGCTCTATGCGATCACTCAGGGCCTGTTCGGTCAGGAGGATGAAGCCGTGCAACTGTTGCAGAGCTTCAAGCAGCGCAAGACCGGAATGCTGCGCCTCGGCGCGGTGTCACCGCCGATTGCCATGAACCTGACCTATGAGCTGATGCAGCGCCATCCGGATATCGAACTGGAAACCTCGTTTTCTTCGGAAAAGGACACCCTGGCGCGGTTGTTCAACTTTGATATCGACGTGGCGATTCTGGCCTTGTCGGAATTCGATGAGCGCTTCCACACGCGGTTGTATCACCGCTATCCGATCATCGCCGTGGTGCGTGATGACCATCCGTGGGCCAGTCAGGCGCAGGTTCACATCAGTGAAATCAGTGGCGAAAAATGGGTGATGCGCGAATCCAGTGCACGCACCCGACAACTGGTGGAAGAAAGCTGCAAGCGCCTCAATATCGATCTCAACTGCGTCATGCAACTCAACAGCCGCGAAGCCATCGTCCACGCGATCGTCAAGGGCATCGGCATCGGGTTTGTCTCGGCGGTCGAGTACGCCGAAACCCCGGGCACCACGCCGATCACCTTTGTCGATCACCCGTTCTTTATCGAATACCACCTGTGCTGCCTCGGCATCCGCCGGAACCGGCCAGTGATTGCCGAACTGTTTGATGCGAATCCACCGCTGACCTGATCAGCACTGACCCTTGAACCGCCTACCTCATTGCCGAGGGACGGCCCACGCTTACCTGAAAACGGAGATTGACCATGCAGTACCAACAACCGACTCACCTGCAAGCCGCGATCCTCGACTGGGCCGGCACCGTTGTCGATTTCGGCTCGTTTGCGCCGACGCAGATTTTCGTCGAGGCCTTTGCCGAGTTTGGCGTCGCCGTGTCGCTGGAAGAAGCGCGCGGGCCAATGGGCATGGGCAAGTGGGATCACATTCGCACGCTGTGCAACCTGCCGCAGATTGCCGAGCGTTACCGCGCGGCGTTTGATCGCTTGCCGAGTGACGACGATGTAACGGCAATCTACGAACGTTTCATGCCGCTGCAGATCGAGAAAATCGCCCTGCATTCGGCGCTGATTCCGGGCGCGCTCGAAGCCATTGCAGCATTGCGCGACAAGGGTTTGAAAATCGGTTCGTGCTCGGGCTACCCGGCGGTGGTAATGGCCAAGGTTGTCGAACTGGCGCGGGAAAATGGCTATGTCGCCGGTCATGTCGTTGCCACCGATGAAGTGCCCAATGGCCGGCCGTATCCGGCGCAGGCGTTGGCCAACGTGATTGCCCTGGGCATCGATGACGTGGCCGCCTGCGTCAAGGTCGACGACACCTGGCCGGGAATTCTCGAAGGCCGCGCCGCCGGCATGTGGACGGTGGCGTTGACCTGTTCCGGCAACGCACTGGGCCTGACCTATGAGCAATACAAGGCGTTGCCGTCGGATCGACTGGCGGAAGAACGCGCGCGGATCGGCAAGATGTTCGCCCCTTCGCGCCCGCACTACCTGATCGACACCATCGCCGAACTGCCCGAAGTGATCGAAGACATCAATGCGCGCCTGGCCCGGGGCGAAACTCCGCAGTCCTGCTGATTGATCGTCCGCACCCCGCGCTGATCGTTCCCACGCTCTGCGTGGGAATGCAGCCCGTGACGCTCCGCGTCACTGGACGCGGAGCGTCCCTAGAGGCGTTCCCACGCGGAGCGTGGGAACGATCAACAGCCAAATCGCGGGCAAAAAAAAGCTGCCAAAACTGGCAGCAAAAACTTTAAGAACACGCGATGTATTGACCTCAGCATAGACGCCGGATAATGACAGTGTCGTGACAGTCGCAAATTCATTCAATCGCCCCGCCCCCGTCATCAGGATGTCATCAAGATCACGGCAGAATCCTCGCAAACCGTCTTGAGCCTCGCGACGGATGCTCTGCAAGGATTCCCATGAAAGACGACGCCTCGCTGTTTGCCGCCATCGACCTGGGTTCGAACGCCTTTCGCCTGATGATCGGCCAGTCGGTGCGCAGCCGCAAAGGCTTGCAGATTCAGGAAGTGAAAACCCTGCGCGAACCGGTGCGCCTCGCCGAAGGCTTTGATGGCGGCGCACTGGATGCCTTGGCACTGGATCGCGGCTGGCAGGCGTTGGCGCGGTTCGGCAAGAAGCTGCGTGGTTTCGAGGCCGGCCGTGTTCGTGCGGTGGCCACAAGCGCGGTGCGTGAAGCGGACAACGCGCAACTGTTTCTGGCCAGTGCCGAGCGGCATCTGGGCTTTCCCATCGACGTCATTTGCGGCCATGAAGAGGCGCGGCTGGTCTACGCCGGCGTAACTCACGCCTTGCCCAGCGCCGACGACCTGCGCCTGGTGGTCGACATCGGCGGCGGCTCCACCGAGCTGATCCTCGGCCAGGGCTCACAACCCTTGTTAACCGAAAGCATCGCCATCGGCAGCGGCACCTTGAGCACGCGATTCTTTCGCGGCGGCGATGTGTCCGCCAGCGCGCTACAGGAGGCCGAACGCTTCGCCATCCTGCAGTTTGAAAAAGTTGCCCGGCGCTACCGTGCTCAGGGCTGGCAGCAAACCATCGGCTCTTCCGGCACCGCGCGCATGCTCGCCAAAGTACTCAAGACCAATCGCCTCAACGACTTCGGCCAGGACGGCATCACCTACGGCGGCCTGCTGCGCCTGTCGCTGCTGTTGTTGAAGGTAAACAACGTGCAACAGCTCAAGCTCGCAGGCCTGCAACCACACCGCCAGAGCATTCTGCCCGGCGGTCTGGTGTTAATGCTGGCGGCATTCAAAGTGTTCGGTATCGCACAAATGCTGCCCTCCGAACCGGGCCTGCGTCTGGGCGTGTTGCACGGTTTGATGAGCCAGCACTAATCCTCGCCGCAACAGATTCGTCTCCCCTTCGGCGGCTTGATCGACTACCATGCCGCCGCTGGTTCCCGAACGGGACTAATAGGGAATCCGGGGTGCTTGCACAGCATTGACCGGAACTGCCCCCGCAACTGTAGGTGCCGAGCCTGCTCCACGACTGCCACTGGGTGAATCCCGGGAAGGCCGGAGCCAGGCGATGACGCATCAGTCAGGAGACCTGCCGGCACAGTGATTACTAACCGGCGGGGTGTCCGGGAAGGACATCGTGCCGTGCGCGTCTTCGTTGGCTGCCCGGCCTTGCGCTGTTTTCCTGACCGCGTTCGATGGTGTGTTTCCAGACCGTACTCTCCCGCTCCCCGTACGGTTCCCCTGGAGACTGCCCCATGCTGCTGCCCCGCATCGCCACCCTCATCACCGGCCTGAGCCTTGGCGCCCTGGCGCAGGCGGCACCGACTGTCTATCCACTGACGGTCGAGAACTGCGGCAGCACCCTGACCTTCCAGTACGCACCGACGCGCACCGTGACCATCGGCCAGGCCGGCACGGAGATGCTCTACGCCATGGGCCTGGGCGACAAAGTCGTCGGCACCTCACTGTGGTTCAACAATGTGCTGGCCAAATACAAGGCACAAAACGACCAGATCGAGCGCCTGGCTGACAACGAGCCGAGTTTCGAGTCGGTAATCGGCAAGCGTCCGGAACTGGTCGCCGTGGAACTGGAATGGATGGTCGGCCCGCAAGGCGCGGTGGGCACGCGCGAGCAGTTTCATGAACTGAAGATTCCAACGTACCTGCTGCCTTCCGATTGCGAAGCCAAGGACAACCTCGTCGGCGCCGATGGCACGCGACTGGCGCCGTTTCACATCGAGACGATTTACAAAAGCGTGAGCCAACTGGCGCAGATCTTCGATGTTCAGGAGCGTGGCCAGCAGCTCAATGATCAACTCAAGGCAAGTCTCGCCAAATCGATTGCCACCGCCCAAGGCAAACAGCTCAAAGACGCCAGCGCGCTGGTGTGGTTCTCCAGCGCACAAATGGACATCGAGCCGTTCGTGGCCGGGCACAAAGGCGTTCCCGATTTCATGCTCAGCACCCTCGGCGTGCGCAACGTGGTGGCGTCCGATGAGGAGTGGCCAACCGTCGGTTGGGAAACCATCGCCAAGGCCAATCCGACCTTCCTGGTCATCGCGCGCATGGATCGTCGACGTTTCCCCGCCGACGACTATGAAAAGAAACTCGCCTTCCTGCGCAGTGATCCGGTGACGCGCAACATGGACGCGGTGAAACACAACCGCATCATCATTATCGACGCCATGGCCCTGCAGGCGAGCCTGCGCATGTTCGAGGGCATTGAGCAATTGGCCACGGCCATCAACGGCTATGACCTGTCGCAATGAGTGCCAGCCTGATCCGCACGTTCCTGGCCCTGGCGACCCTGTTGATTGCAGTGGTCGCCGGCGTGGCCATCGGTGAAACCTCGATTGCACCGGACGTGGTGTTGCAAGTGCTGGCGAACAAACTGTGGGGCGCCGGGCATGTCCTCGACCCGATCGATGAAGGCATCATCTGGAACTACCGCCTGACCCGGGCATTGGTCGCGGCGGCATGCGGTGCAGGGTTAGCGACCTGCGGAGTGATTTTACAGTCGCTGCTGCGCAATCCGTTGGCCGATCCCTATCTGCTGGGCATTTCTGCCGGCGCCTCGACCGGAGCGGTGATGGTCGCGCTGCTTGGCGTAGGTGCCGGGATCATCTCACTGTCAGTCGGTGCCTTCGCCGGCGCGGTCACGGCGTTCGTGCTGGTGATTGTGCTGGCGCGGGTCAGCGGCTCGGCCAGCGGTACCGGGCAGATCATTCTCGCGGGGATCGCCGGTTCGCAGCTGTTCAATGCGCTGACGGCGTTTCTGATCACCCGCTCGGCCAGCTCCGAGCAGGCGCGCGGGATCATGTTCTGGTTGCTGGGCAATCTTGGCGGCGTGCGCTGGCCATCGGTGTGGCTGGCGGTGCCAGTGGCCGTATTGGGGTTGGTTGTCTGCCTGTGGCATCGGCGGGCGCTAGATGCGTTTACCTTTGGTGCGGATTCGGCGGCGTCGCTCGGCATTCCGGTGCGGCGTGTGCAGATTCTGCTGATCGGTTGTGCAGCGCTGGTGACGGCAGTGATGGTGTCGATTGTCGGCTCGATCGGTTTTGTCGGTCTGGTCATTCCTCATGCCGCGCGTCTGTTGCTGGGCACCGGTCATGCGCGGTTGCTGCCGGCCAGTGCGTTGGGTGGCGCGGTGTTTCTGATAGCCGCCGATGTGCTGTCGCGCACACTGATCAAGGGCCAGGTGATTCCGGTCGGGGTGATTACCGCGCTGGTCGGGGCGCCGGTGTTTGCCTTGATTCTGGTTGGCCGCAGGTCGGCACGATGAACAGTGTTTTGAGTTGTTCCGGCCTGAGCTTCAGGGTGCGCGGCGCCGAGTTGCTCAACGGTGTCAGCCTTGAGGTTCAGCGTGGCGAAACCCTGGGCATTGTCGGGCCGAATGGCGCGGGCAAATCCACTCTGTTGAAGTTGCTGGCCGGGCTGCGTGAACCGAGCGCTGGCGAGGTGCTGCTCGACGGTCTGCGCCTGGGCAAAATGGCCCGGCGCAGCATTGCGCAAAAGCTTGCGGTGGTTGAGCAACAAGCTGATACCGACGATGGCATTCGCGTGTTCGACGCAGTGGCGTTGGGGCGTACGCCGTGGTTGTCGGCGCTGCAACCGTGGTCGCAGGCCGACGACGCGATTGTTCAGCAGGCGCTGACCGACGTTGACGCAATGCACCTGCGCACGCGTCTGTGGCGCAGCCTGTCCGGCGGTGAACGGCAGCGGGTGCACATCGCCCGGGCACTGGCGCAGCGGCCGCAGATTCTGTTGCTCGACGAGCCGGCCAATCACCTCGACATTCAGCATCAACTGACCATTCTCAACGTGGTGCGGGCGTTGCCGGTGACCACGCTGATCGCTCTGCATGATCTCAATCAGGCGCTGAAGTGTGATCGTCTGGCGGTGCTGGAACGCGGGCGGCTGGTGGCGTTGGGCGAACCGTTGGCGGTGCTGACGCCGCAGCGCTTACAGGAGACGTTCGGGGTCAGGGCGCATTACCTGACGGACCCGTTCGATGGGGCGCAGATTCTCAGATTTCACTCATGACGTTGTGCATGTGGGTTGTTTGCCAGACCGGGTCAGCGTCGACGTCGATAATCTTGAAGCCTTGGCGCTGCCAGAATTCGATGGCGCCCGGCAGAAATGGATGGGTGTGCAGGTAGATCACTTCTACTTCGCTGGCGACTGCCAGATCTTTGATTGATCGATATAGCGCACCGGCCAGACCTGAGCGGCGCTGCGATGGAAGGACAAACAGCCGTACGATTTCCACCACTTTAAGGTCCGGATAAGGCAAGTGCGGGAAGCGTCGGTCGTAAGGATGATAGCCGATCGAGGCCACGATCTGCCCTTCATGGCGAGCGATCAGAAAGCGCCCTGCCCCACGCAGATAAACCTCGGCAAAACGCGCCAGATCGTCAGGCATGCCGGTCGCGCTGAGCTTGGGGAAAAGCTCGGCGCGGGCCTTTAGAACAAAATCCAGCACCTCGGGAATGTCTGCGTCAGACACGGTTTGGATAACGGGTTGATGATTCATGCAGCGGCAAACACTTGGATTGCGGCTGGCCACAGTAGCAACAACAGGTCCCGCGAGGCCATCCAGAATTTCATGACTTGCCCAAAACCCTGTGGGAGCGAGCTTGCTCGCGAAGGCGGCAGATCATCCAACATTGATGTTGACTGAATGGACGCTTTCGCGAGCAAGCTCGCTCCCACAGGTGTTGTATTTCATGCAAGCCGAGCGTTATGCCAGCTCTTTGCGCAGTTGCCGGGCGGCGGTAACCATGTGCACCAGCGCCGCTTCGGTTTCTGGCCAGCCACGGGTTTTCAAACCGCAATCCGGGTTGACCCACAGGCGTTCTGCCGGAATCCGCTTGGCAGCCTTGCGCAGCAAATTAGCCATTTCCGAGGCATCCGGGATGCGTGGCGAGTGAATGTCGTAGACGCCCGGGCCGATTTCGTTCGGGTAGGCGAAGGCTTCGAAGGCATCCAGCAACTCCATGTCGGAACGCGAGGTTTCGATAGTGATCACGTCGGCATCCATCGCTGCAATCGACTCAATCACATCGTTGAACTCGCTGTAGCACATGTGCGTGTGGATCTGCGTTTCGTCGCGCACACCGGAGGCGCACAAACGGAACACTTCCGTCGCCCAGTCCAGATAAGGCTGCCACTGCGCCTGACGCAACGGCAGACCTTCACGGAACGCCGCTTCGTCGATCTGCACGATCTTGATGCCGGCGGCTTCCAGATCGACCACTTCATCGCGGATCGCCAGCGCCAGTTGCCGGGCCTGCACTTCACGGCTGACATCCTCACGCGGGAACGACCACATCAGCATGGTCACCGGGCCGGTCAGCATGCCTTTCATGACCTTGTCGGTCAGACCTTGGGCGTAGCGAATCCACTCGACCGTCATGGCTTTCGGGCGGCTGAGGTCGCCGAAGATCACCGCCGGTTTCACGCAACGCGAACCGTAGCTCTGCACCCAGCCAAACCGGGTGAATACGTAGCCGTCGAGTTGCTCGGCGAAGTACTCGACCATGTCGTTGCGCTCGGCCTCACCGTGCACCAGCACATCGAGGCCCAGACGTTCCTGGATTTCCACCGCGTGGCGAATCTCGCTGTGCATGGCTTCGGTGTATTCGGCTTCGGTCAGCTTGCCCTGTTTGAACGACTGACGAGCGAGGCGGATCGACGCGGTTTGCGGGAACGAACCGATCGTCGTGGTCGGGAACAGTGGTAGATCAAGACCCGCGCGCTGTTTGGCGATGCGCTGGGCAAACAGCGACTGACGCTGGCTGTCCTTGGCCGTGATCGCCGCAACTCGCGCCTGAACCGCAGGTTTGTGAATGCGCGGGGAAGCTGCACGTGCAGCCTGCACCGAGCGACTTTCAGTCAATGCACGTAGCACTTTCGGCGCTTCCGGCTGATTGACGGCATGCGCCAGAATTGCCACTTCTTCACACTTCTGGACGGCAAAGGCCAGCCAGCTTTTCAGTTCGGCATCGAGTTTGTCTTCACGGCCCAGATCCACCGGGCTGTGCAGCAGCGAGCAGGACGGCGCGACCCACAGGCGATCACCCAGACGCTCATGGGCATGGCGCAATGTCGCCAAGGCGTTTTCCAGATCGCAGCGCCAGACATTCCGCCCGTTGACCACGCCCAGGGACAACACTTTGTAGGCCGGCAGACGATCGAGAATGGTCGGGTACTGTTCCGGCGCGCGGACCAGATCAATGTGCAGACCATCAACCGGCAGGTTCGCCGCCAGACCAAGATTTTCTTCCAGACCACCAAAGTAAGTCGCGAGCAGTTTCTTCAGTGGATCACGCTGAATCTGGTTGTAGGCACGCTCGAACGCGTTCTTCCATTCCTGCGGCAGATCAAGGACCAGAATCGGCTCGTCGATCTGTACCCATTCCACACCTTGAGCGGCGAGGCGCGCGAAGATCTGGCCGTACAGCGGCAGCAAACGATCGAGCAATTCCAGCTTGTCGAATTCCGCGCCCTTGGCCTTGCCCAGCCACAGATACGTCAGTGGGCCGATAATCACCGGTTTGACGTTGTGGCCCAGCGCACGGGCTTCTTCGACTTCTTCGAACAACTGCTCCCAGCCCAACTGGAACTGTTGATCCGCACTGAATTCCGGGACCAGGTAGTGATAGTTGGTGTCGAACCACTTGGTCATTTCCTGGGCGTGCGCACCGCCGCAGCAACTGTCGCTGACGCCACGGGCCATGCCAAATAGGGTTTGCAGATTGGCTTTGCCGTCGTGTGGACGGAAGCGCTCAGGGATTACGCCAAACATCAGCGAGTGCGTCAGCACTTGGTCGTACCAGGCGAAATCGCCGACCGGAAGCAATTCGATACCGGCGTTTTTTTGCAGGTCCCATTGGGCCTTGCGCAGTTCACGGCCAACATCACGCAGGCCGGCCTCGTTCAGTTCTCCTTTCCAGAACGCCTCTTGCGCTTTCTTCAGTTCGCGGTCGCGACCGATGCGCGGAAATCCAAGGGAATGGGCCAGTGCCATAACAAACAACTCCAATGTCCTGTTGATGGCGGCCATTGTCGGCATCGGTCACTGGTGAGACAAACTCATTTTAATCGCGATCAACACGAGTTTCCCTCATGATCAAAAGATTGCTGCTTGTCGCTTGTAAACACTCCGTAGCCGAGAGCGCGCGTGAAGGATGAACGGTTTTTTGCGCCAGGGAATTTCTCGCCAATTCAAGCTGTTCGTCGCCCTGAAGACGCCCTTTGAAAACTCAATGACGCCTCTGTGTAAACGTACTCGAACCCGCCCCGGCAGGTCTCTGATTTCGATCTATGGTTAGATCGAAATGGCAGCATTTGCGGCCGACTAAAGGTTGCGACAGCTGATGTCTGAGCCTATGTTGCACGCGAGTCTTTTCCCCGCGATTGGAACGCGATCAACACCATTAAGAGGTGAAGAAATGTCAAAGGAATCACGCCCTGCCGTACTTGGGCTGATAGGCAACACTCCGCTGGTTCAAGTCACTCGTTTCGATACTGGCCCGTGCACACTGTTTCTCAAGCTCGAATCGCAGAACCCCGGTGGTTCGATCAAGGACCGTATCGGTCTGGCCATGATCGACGCTGCCGAGCGTGATGGTCGTCTGCAACCCGGCGGCACCATCGTTGAGGCCACCGCCGGCAACACCGGCCTGGGCCTGGCACTGGTGGGCCGCGCCAAAGGTTATCGCGTGGTGCTGGTGGTGCCAGACAAAATGTCCACCGAGAAAGTCCTGCACTTGAAGGCCATGGGCGCCGAAGTGCACATCACCCGCTCCGACGTCGGCAAGGGTCATCCCGAGTATTACCAGGATGTCGCCGCCCGTTTGGCGAAAGACATTCCCGGCGCATTTTTCGCCGACCAGTTCAACAACCCGGCCAACCCGCTGGCCCACGAATGCAGCACCGCGCCGGAGATATGGGCGCAGACTGAACATGATCTGGACGCGATCGTCGTCGGTGTCGGTTCGGCCGGTACGCTGACGGGCCTGAGCCGCTTCTTCAAACGCGTGCAGCCGGATCTGGAAATGGTCCTCGCCGATCCGGTCGGTTCGGTGATGGCGCAATACAGCCGCGACGGTTCTCTGCCCAAGCCCGGTTCATGGGCGGTGGAAGGCATCGGCGAGGACTTCATTCCGTCGATCACTGACCTCTCCAGCGTGCGCCACGCCTATTCGATCAGCGATGAAGAAAGCTTCGCTCACGCCCGCCAGTTGCTCAAGGCCGAAGGCATTCTCGGCGGCTCGTCGACCGGCACTCTGCTCGCTGCGGCGCTGCGTTACTGCCGCGAACAGACCGAGCCGAAACGTGTGGTCAGCTTCGTTTGCGACACCGGCACGCGTTACCTGTCGAAGGTTTACAACGACCAGTGGATGACCGATCAGGGCCTGTTGCAGCGCAAGGGCTACGGCGATTTGCGCGACTTGATCGCCCGGCGTTTCGAGGACGGCCGCGTGATCAGCGTAGGCCCGGATGACACCCTGCTCACCGCATTCCAGCGCATGCGCCTGGCGGATGTCTCGCAACTGCCGGTGCTGGTGGAAGGCAAGCAACTGGTCGGGGTGATCGACGAATCAGACATCCTGCTGGCGGTGCACGAAGACGCCGCCCGCTTCAGCCAATCGGTGTCCAGCGTGATGACCGACAAACTGCAGACCCTCGCCCCTGGCGCCAGCCTCGCTGAACTGGAAGCGGTGCTCAGCCGTGGCCTCGTCGCAATCATTGCCGATGCATCGGGCTTCCATGGCCTGATCACCCGCACCGACATGCTCAACCAATTACGGAGATCCCTCGCATGAGTCAGCACGACGATAAATCCCAAGGCTTCGCGACCCGGGTGATCCACGCCGGGCAGGAACCGGACCCGACCACCGGCGCGCTGATGCCGCCGATATACGCCAACTCCACCTATCTGCAAGACAGCCCCGGCGTGCACAAGGGTTTCGATTACGGCCGCTCGCACAACCCGACGCGTTTTGCCCTGGAGCGTTGCGTGGCGGACCTTGAAGGCGGCACCCAGGCGTTTGCGTTCGCCTCCGGGCTGGCGACGATTTCCACGGTGCTCGAACTGATCGATGCCGGTTCGCACGTGATCTCCGGCAATGACTTGTACGGCGGCACGTTCCGCCTGTTCGACAAGGTCCGTCAGCGCAGTGCCGGACACCGTTTCAGCTACGTCGATCTGACTGACCTGGCGGCGTTCGAAGCGGCGCTGCAGGACGACACACGCCTGGTGATTGTCGAGTCACCGACCAACCCGCTGCTGAGCCTGTCGGACCTCGCCGCTATCGCCCGTATCTGCCGCGCTCGCGGGATCATCAGCGTGGCCGACAACACCTTTGCCAGCCCGTATATCCAGCGGCCGCTGGAGCTGGGTTTCGACATCGTGCTGCACTCGACCACCAAGTACCTGAACGGTCACTCCGATGTAATCGGCGGCATCGCCGTGGTCGGCCAGAACCAAGAACTGGCCGAGAAGCTGGGCTTCTTGCAGAACGCGGTTGGTGCGATTGCCGGGCCGTTCGATGCATTTCTCACCCTGCGCGGGGTGAAGACTTTGGCCCTGCGCATGGAGCGTCATTGCAGCAACGCGCTGGATCTGGCGCAGTGGCTGGAGCAGCAACCGCAGGTCAAACGGGTCTACTATCCAGGGCTGCCGTCGCATCCGCAGCATGAGTTGGCCAAGCGCCAGATGCGTGGTTTTGGCGGGATGATTTCGGTTGATCTGAACAGCGATCTGGACGGTGCGCGACGCTTTCTCGAGAACGTGAAAATCTTCGCCCTGGCGGAAAGTCTCGGTGGCGTTGAAAGCCTGATCGAGCACCCGGCGATCATGACTCACGCGACCATTCCGGCTGATACCCGGGCGAAACTGGGGATTGGCGATGGCCTGGTGCGTCTGTCGGTGGGCGTCGAAGACGTCGAAGACCTGCGTGCCGATCTGGCGCAGGCGCTGCAAGCGATCTGACCTGGCAGGAACGACAAAGCCCGCACGAAGCGGGCTTTGGTGTTCGAGCAGGCGGCCAGTGCTGGTCTCTGGCTTACAAGGTTTATCGGGCTTCCCACAGTACCGGGTCAAATTGAAAAGGTACGGCCTCGGCTGCTTCACACGGCATAAGGGCTGGATCTCAGCGCGGAGATCTTTCTAACCGTGTACCTTTCGGAGCGCGCCCCACGCCCCCTTGCTATCCGATTGCGCATCAGTCTGCGTCTTCGCCTACATCTTTGAGCCTAGCAAAGGCTCGCCGACGCGGGTCAGTGTTTTTAGACTGATTCGAGCTTTGCCCGAATCGGGCAGGAAGAGAAGCGCCTAACGGCCGTCGATCCCCCACTGCACTAGCACATTTGTGCTAATCGACCGCCCTGTCCGCTGGCGTTATATTCCCCCGCACCCCTCGATGTTCCTCAACGTTGCCTGTTCGCAGCGTGCGGGATCGTTGTGCCTGGAAATCAGAACAACACCAAGGAAGAAACACCATGAAACTCCATGCAAACCTCTGCAAGATCGCCTTGGTCGGCGCTGTGCTGCTCGGCGTGGCCGGCTGCCAGACCGTCAAACCCACTGAAGCGAGCATGAAAGAACGCGCGCAAACGGTGATCGGTAAACCGGTGTCGAAAATCGACAACATCCGCAACGACAGCACCCTCACCTACTACACCGCCTACACCCCGGCCGGGGAATACAACTGTGAATTGCCCAGCGGCGTAATCATCGCTGTGGCGAGCATGGGCATCATGTCGCCGCCGCTGTCATGCCTGCCGAAAGGCGCCTCGCCGATTCCATTGCAGTAACTTCCCCGCCCGGTAAAGGACACCGTTTACTTATGAAAACCCTGATCGCAACACTCACTCTCAGCGCGCTGTTCCTCACCGGCTGCGCCACGCCGAAACAATGGGAAGCCACTGGCGGCAGCAAAAACGATGGCGTCGTCCAGGTCTCCTATGAACTGGGCCAATTCGAAAGCGGCCAGACCAGCGCCGAACAAGGCCTGACCGTCGCCGCACAACGCTGCAAGACCTGGGGCTACAAAAACGCCGAAGTCACCGGCTCCGAGAAAAACATCTGCCGCACGATGGGCCAGTACAACTGCCTGCAGACCACCATCACCCAGGATTACCTGTGCAAGCGCTGATCTGAAAATGTGGGACCCAGCCTGCTGGCCAAATCGCTAGCAGGCTGGCTCCCACAGGGATCTTGGCTGTGTCCGCGATGATCATTCACGAAACGCTTTCAGCGGGTTCGGGTTGTCGGTCGCGCAGGGCTCTCAAGGTCGCGCGCAGCTCGGCCGGGCGCACCGGTTTGGACAGGATGGCAATGTCGCGGTCGTGCAGGGCTGCCTGGATTTTTTCGACGTCGTGCCCGCTGATGATCATCGCCGGCACTGCCCAGCCTCTCTGCTTGCGCACATCGTCGATGCATTCGATGCCGGTAGCGTGAGTCCCAAGGTCATAGTCGGCAACGATGATGTCGCAGTCTGTGATCAGATCCTCAGCCGTCAACTCGGCCTGAACCGAGCAGCCCCAGCGCTCCAGCAACGCCGAAGTCGCCAGCAACACATTACGATCATCCTCCACCAGGCACACCTTCAACCCGGTCAGCAGACCGACCTGACGCGCCTCATCACGATTGACCGTTACCTGCGGCGGCGCAGCGATTGGCAAGCCGTACAAGCTCACCGCCGTTCCCCGCCCGAGCCGCGAACGCAGAGTAACGCCGACACCAATCAACTCCCCCAGACGCTTGACGATCGACAGTCCCAGCCCGACGCCTTCGACATCCTTATCGCGCACTTGCCGCACCCGATAGAACTCCTCGAACACCTTGCCCAGATGCTCTTCGGCAATGCCGTTGCCACGGTCATAAATCACGATGGCCAGCCCTGCCCCACGCCGGCGCACGCCGATCAACACCGGCCGCTGCGCACCGTATTTGAAGCAGTTGGACAGCACGTTCTGCACCATGGTCGCCAGCAACGCCGGGTCGGTCTGAACCCAGTAGGAACAAGGACGCAAACGCAGCTCGACCCCGGCCCAAAGCGCCGCCTCGGCGTTCTGACGGATCAGCTCCGCCAGCCATTCGCCGAGATTCACGCTTTGCAGTTTGGGCAACACGCGCCCGTTGTCGAGGGTGTACAGGTCGAGAATCGAGCGGAACAGTTGAGAGACGTTGAGCAACGAACGGTCGATGTTGTCGACCAACCGCCGCTCGTCCTCACCCAAACGCGACTCACGCAGGCACGCAGTAAACAGTCCAATCGAATGAATCGGCTGGCGCAAATCATGACTGGCCTGAGCGAGAAATCGCGACTTTTCCAGATTCGCCGCCACCGCTTCTTCGGAGGCCTTGCGCGTGCGCTCCAGCAACAAGTGCGCATAAAACGGAATCACCGTGCTGGTGAGCATCAGCATCAACACCATGAACGGTTGCGCTTGCCACACCGGCGTCAGCCGATAAACACACAGCAACGCCACTAACGCCAGCGCCGTGGCAATCGCCAGATAGCGCGAGCCATAGCGCATGCCGTTGCCGAGATTGACCCAGATAATCACCGCATACAGCGGCAACGCCGCCTCACCACCGATCACCAGCCCGAAGCAGGTGCCGGTGTAATCGTGGACCATGGCGAAAATCCGCCGTGCCGGGTAATGCCCCGGCCAGCGCGCAATCGCCTGGCGCAAGCCGATCGAGGCCAGCAAAAACACGATGATGTAGGTGATCACCGGCAAATAGGTATCGAAGCGCTGCCCCGGCAAAAAGCCGAGTATGAGCATGTAAACCACGGCAATGCTGGCGATGATAATGCGCAAATTGGCCTGATCGAGTTCAGTGTTTTTCTCGAACTTCATGGTAAACGTCCTTGTGCGGCTATCGTCAGATTCCGAATCAGCCTACAGGCAACCCGTGCGCTCGGTGCTAATGTGCAGACCTTGAGCCACGCCTGACCCAGGGAGGGTCATGCCATGACCTGCCGAATTATCATAGCCGACGATCACCCTTTGTTTCGTGAAGCGATGCTGCGCACGGTTGAGCGTTTGCTGCCTGACGCCGTCCTTGAGGAAGCCGGTGACCTCGACGCCGTACTGGCCCTTTTGCCTTTGGATGACGAGCCGGACACGCTGATTCTCGATCTCAGATTCCCCGGCCTGACCTGCGTCAGCCAGCTCGTCGAGCTGCGTCGACGCTTGCCGCGCACGACATTGATCGTGGTGTCGATGGTCGACGATCAAGCATTGATCAATGAAGTGATGGCCGCCGGTATCGACGGCTTTATCGGCAAAAACATCGCCCCCGATGAAATCGGTCAGGCGATTCTGGCGATTCGTGAAGGTGAGGTGCTGGTGAAGTTTGCGCCGTCCGGCTTGCTGCCGCTAGAAACCGGCGCCGCCCTCACACCTCGTCAGCAAGACGTGCTGCGCTTGATCGCTCAAGGCAAGACCAACAAGGAAATAGCCCGCGAACTGGATATCTCACCGTTCACGGTGCGTATTCATGTGTCATCGCTGTTGCGCACGCTCAACGTACCCTCTCGGGCGGCTGCCGCCGTGAAATACACGGGGACTCTGTAAGAGCTGCCGGTGGGCCGTGTTATGGATCGACTTGCGCCATGAGCTCCGGCACCGATTCCGGCCGTTTCGCATAGCGCTGAGCGAGCACCGCGCAGACCATCAGTTGAATCTGATGGAACAGCATCAACGGCAGAATCAACACGCCAATCGTGCTACCGGCAAACAATACCTGCGCCATTGGCACGCCGGTGGCCAGACTCTTTTTCGAGCCGCAGAACAGAATGGTGATGCGATCTTCCTGGCTGAAGCCGAACGCCTTGCCCAACAGCGTCGACGCCAACAGCACCAGCGCCAGCAGAATGCAGCAGACCACCACCAGCCCCAGCAGATCGACCACGGGAATCTGATGCCAGATACCTTCGTTGACCGCCTCGCTGAACGCGCCGTAAACCACCAACAGAATCGAACCCTGATCGACAAACTTCAGCCAGTTCTTGTTGCGTCCGACCCACGCACCAATCCAGCGACGGGCGATCTGCCCGGCAATGAATGGCAGGAGCAATTGCACGCTGATTTTCAGGATCGCATCCAGCGTCGAACCGCCATCACCGTGGACGTCGAGCAACAGCGTCACCAACAGCGGCGTGAGGAAAATCCCGAACAGGCTCGACGCCGCCGCGCTGCAAATCGCCGCCGGAATATTCCCCCGCGCCAGCGAGGTGAAGGCGATCGCCGACTGCACCGTGGCCGGCAATGCGCACAGGTAAAGCATGCCCATGTACAGCTTGTCGCCGATCAGCGGTGACAGCAGCGGTTTCAGCGCCAGGCCCAGTAGCGGGAAAAGGACAAACGTCAGGCCAAACACCAGCAAATGCAGGCGCCAGTGGCCGGCGCCAGCAATGATCGATTCGCGCGAGAGCTTGGCGCCATGCAGGAAAAACAGCAGGGCGATGGCGATGTTGGTCAACCAGCCAAAGCCGACGGCGACCTGGCCGCTCGCCGGCAGGAAACTGGCCAGCAGCACGACGCCAATCAGCGTCAGGGTAAAGTTGTCAGGCAAAAAACGTGGGCGAGTCATGGTCGGTTCATCCGGGGGTTGCCAGTGCGTGCCGACGACTCTAACGTGACTGCCAATTACCGACTAACGCCGAAGGGTCACAAGATGCCGCCTAAAGGACATGAGAAAAGCGTCCGTCGCAGCATTCCCGGGCTGCCCAGCCTGCCGCGTCCTCTCTACGGCCGCACCGAATCGCTGCCCAATCGCGCCCTGACCCGGCGGCATAGTCACCCGTGGGTGCAGCTGTCCTACGCGATTCAGGGCGTGCTGGAAATCCAGACCAGCGCCGGCCGCTTTATCGCTCCGCCGGAGCGCGCCGTGTGGATCCCGGCGGGCGTGCCGCATCGGGTGTTCAGCTCGCCGCGCACGGAAATGCGCAGTCTCTACATCGATTGCAGCGTCGCCGGATGGGCGCTTGAGCGCTGCCATGTGCTGGGCGTCAGCGACCTGCTCCGGGAACTGATTCGCGCGTTCAGTGAGGTTCCGGTGGAATACGAGCAAAGCGGCCCGCACGGACGTCTGGCCCAGGTCATCCTCGATCAATTGGCCGAGGCGCCGCAGATCGATCTGATGCTGCCGTTGCCACAAGACGCCCGCTTGAAGCAGATCTACCAGAGCCTTGAGCAACACCCGGAACAGCAGACCACACTGAGCCACTGGAGCGAGAAGTTCGGCGTCACCGAAAAGACCCTAACCCGCCTGTTTCAACGTGACACCGGCCTGACCTTCCGCGCCTGGCGCCAGCGTTTGCGCCTGCTCGGTGCACTGACACCGCTGGAAAAAGGCGAACGCGTCACCGACGTTGCGCTGGCCTGTGGTTACGACTCGACCTCGGCGTTTATCGCTGCGTTTCGCCAACAGTTTGGCGAAACGCCGGGGGAGTTTTTTCGCTGATCAGCGATCCGCCAGTGCTTCCAGCAAGTCCGCTGACGGCACGAAATACAGGCTGCCAGTGACGGCGGTGCTGAAATCCAGCAACTTGTCGTAATTACCCGGTGGCTTGCCGACAAACATGTTTTCCAGCATCTGCTCCATCGGCTCCGGCGAGCGCGCGTAGCCGATGAAGAAGGTGCCGAACTCCCCTGCCCCCGGCCGGCCGAACGGCATGTTGTCACGGAGGATTTTCACTTCCTCGCCGGCTGCGTTGGTGATGGTGGTCAGTGCGCTGTGCGAGTTGCTCGGTTTGACCGCGTCATCCAGTTCAATATCGGAGAGCTTGGTGCGACCGATAACGCGCTCCTGTGCTTCAACACTCAGGCCGTTCCACGCGGTCATGTTGTGCTGGTATTTCTGCACCAGCACGTAGCTGCCGCCGCTGAACTCGGGGTCTTCGTCACCGACGATGGTGAAGTTGACCGCTTTGCGCCCGACCGGGTTTTCCGTGCCGTCGACAAAACCGATGATGCTGCGCATGTCGAAATAGCGAAATCCTTGAACCTCATCGACCACCGTCACCGCCTCGCCGAGAACCGCCATGATTTGCGTGGCCAGTTCAAAACACAGGTCCATTTGATCGGCGCGAATGTGCAGCAGCAGATCGCCCGGGGTTGCCGGAGCGTGCCGCCCTTCCTCGCCAAACTCGCGAAAATCGTGCAGCGACGCAGGGCGCGGATGGCCAAACAGGCGATCCCAGGCGTTCGAGGAAAAGCCGCAGATGCAGGTCAGATTGCCGGTCGGGACGCGCTTGCCAACCGAACGCACCAGCCCGGCAACATCGCCGCACCAGTCTTTGACGGTTTGCGCGGCTTCAGGCCCGGCATTCAGCGTCGCGACGATGAAAATCGCACTGCTGGTGATCGGACTGCACACCGCTTGAGGTTCGAGAATGTCGGTATTCATCGCTGAAAACATTGCTCCGTAAAAAATGCCCGAGCTGATAACGAGGGCAGATAGTTCGTTTTTATCGAACTGTTGCGTAGAAATAAACGATTTTTCTTTGCCGCAAACTCGTCGCTAGCATGGCCTCGTCTGACCCCAATCCAAGAATAGACAGGGAGCGTGACATGCCAGCCACCAACCTCAATATCGGCGAACCGTGGATGTGGGCCGCCTTCATCGTCTTCGTGCTTGCCATGCTGGCATTGGACCTGTTTGTCTTCGGTGGGCGCAAGGCGCACCGGGTGTCGGTTCGCGAAGCCTTGTCCTGGGTCATCGCCTGGTGCCTGCTGGCACTGAGTTTCGCGGCGCTGCTCTGGTGGTATTTGCACGGTGCGTTCGGCGCCGAGATCGCCCGGCAGAAAACCCTCGAATTCCTCACCGGTTATCTGATCGAACAATCGCTGTCGATCGACAACATGTTCGTCTTCGTAATGATCTTCAGCTACTTCGCCGTACCGCCGGAGTTACAGCGGCGGGTGCTGCTGTACGGCGTGCTCGGGGCAATAGTGATGCGCGCGGTGATGATTTTCGCCGGTGTGTGGCTGGTGTCGCAGTTCGAGTGGCTGCTGTACGCGTTCGGCGTGTTCCTGATCATCACCGGGATCAAGATGCTGGTGTTTGCCGAGCATCAGCCGGACCTGGACAAGAATCCGTTGCTGCGCTGGGTGCGCGGGCATATGCGCATCACCAGCAGCTTTCATGGCGAACGGTTTTTCGTCTTGCAGAATGGCGTGCGCTGGGCCACGCCGATGTTTCTGGTGCTGGTGCTGATCGAGGCCAGTGACCTGATGTTCGCGGTCGACAGCATCCCGGCGATCTTCGCCGTGACGACTGATCCGTTCATTGTCTTCACCTCGAATATCTTCGCGATCATGGGCCTGCGCGCGCTGTATTTTCTGCTGGCAGATATGGCGGACCGCTTTCATCTGCTCAAGTATGGGCTGGCGATTGTGTTGGTGTTTATCGGCGGCAAGATGGTGTTGATGCCGTGGTTGCACATGCCGGTGGAATGGTCGCTGGCGGTGGTGGGTGGGGTCATCCTGAGTTCGGTTTTGCTGAGCCTGGTGATGACCAAAGATGCCGAACGCCGCACCGAATGACACCCTACATAAACCTGTGGGAGCGAGCTTGCTCGCGAAAGCGGTGTGTCATTCAACGATGATGCTGGATGATCTGACGCCTTCGCGAGCAAGCTCGCTCCCACAGGGATTTCGTTCAGCCCATATCTATTTGTCAGACTTGATACTGGTCCAAACGCGAGTACGCACGCGCTCAAGTTTCTGCGGCAACGGCTGCACGACGTAGAGGTTTTTCAGTGCTTCCGGGGTCGGTGTAAGGTTCGGGTTACCGGTGATTTCCTTGTTGATCAGCGGCATCGAATCCTTGTTCGCATTCGGGTAGCCGAGGAAGTCGCTGATCGGTGCGATCACTTTCGGATCGAGCAGGTTGTTGAGGAATTCATGCGCTTCGGCGACGTTCTTCGCGCTCTTCGGAATCGCGAAGGTGTCGAACCAGATCGGCGCGCCTTCCTTGGGCAGACGCCAGTCGACCACTACGCCGTTTTTCGCCTCTTTGGCGCGGTTGCCGAACTGATAGAAGCTGCCGGAGTAACCGATCGCCACGCAGATGTCGCCGTTGGCGATGTCGGTCATGTACTTGGCCGAGTTGAAGTAGGTCACGTACGGACGAACCTTGAGCATCAGCTCCTTGGCCTTTTCATAGTCGGCGGGGTTCTGGCTGTTCGGGTCGAGGCCCAGGTAATGCAGGGCCAACGGGAGGATTTCCGTCGGCGAGTCAAGCATCGCCACGCCGCAGGATTTGAGCTTTTCCATATTCTCCGGTTTGAACACCAGATCCCAGCTGTCCACCGGCGCGTTGTCGCCCAGTGCCGCTTTGACTTTGGCCGGGTTGAAGCCGATCAGCACAGTGCCGACCATGTAAGGCACGCCGTACTGGTTGCCCGGATCGTTCTTGCCCAGCAGTTTCAACAGTTCCGGATCCTGATGGCTCCAGTTCGGCAGTTTCGATTTATCCAGTTTCTGAAATACGCCAGCCTTGATCTGCGTTTCGAGGAACTGGTTCGACGGCACCACCAGGTCGTAACCGGAGTTGCCGGTCAGCAGCTTGGCTTCGAGGGATTCGTTAGTGTCGAAGGTGTCCCAGGTCACTTTGATGCCGCTTTTTGCGGCGAAATCCTTGGGCACGGACGGCAGGATGTAGTCCGCCCAGTTGTACACGCGCAGTTCGCGTTGCTCAGCCTGGACAGCGCCGGCCAGCAGCGTCAGCCCACACACAGTGGCACCCAGAATGCGTTTCATCGTGACCATGGTTGTTCCCCAAAAGGCAGCGTGAGTTCGATGGTTTTTATGTTCTGTACACGGCAGCGGCTGTAAAGGTAGCCAAGGGTAAAAAGGGTCGAGCATCTTGTTGTGGTTTTGATTCTTGCTGACAGCGTAGCTGGAGCAAAGTGGGGGATGGGCCAAAAGGGGATCGATGTGGCCAATTTGATTGACCGCCGGGATGCGGAAACAACAATGCCCGGCACTTGGCCGGGCATTGTCGAGTAACGGATCAGCTCAGTCGGTGTAACCCAATCTCGCCGCCCTGCTTTGCTGAGTCTGGCCGCGTGTGGCCAGGCAGTAATACAACGGCACGGTGACCACCAGGCCCACCAGCCAGGACAAGTCCGCGCCCTCGACCAGATTGGCGTACGGCCCGACGTATAGCGAGGTGTTGGCGAATGGCAACTGCACAATAATGCCGATGAAGTAGGCAATGATCGCGTGGAGATTAAAGTGCCCGTAAACCCCGCCATCAGCGCGGAAGATCGAGGTGATGTCGTAGCAGCCGCGCTTGATCAGGTAGAAGTCGATCAGGTTGATTGATGCCCACGGTACCAGCACCAGCAGCAGCGCCAGAATCAAACCGATGAACTCGGAAATGAAGTCCGCCGACGCACCCAGTGCTACCACGCAGCAACCCGCGAGCACCACGCTCGACAACACCACGCGCACCTTGATGCTCGGCGTCCATTGGCTGGCGAAGGTCTGGATCGAGGTGATGATCGACAGCACCGCGCCATACAGATTCAGCGCGTTGTGGCTGATGATATTCAGCAGAAACAACACCATCAGAATCGGCCCGAGCCACCCGGTCGATTGCTTGACCGCGACCATCGCTTCGGTGCCTTCCGGGGTCGCCAGCACCGCCACGGCGCCAAAGCTGAACGACAGAATCGTGCCCAGCGTTGCGCCCAGATAAGTCGCCCAGAATGGCTTGGCTATGCCAATGTCCGCCGGCAGGTAACGCGAGTAATCGGACACGTAAGGCGAGAAACTGATCTGCCAGATGATCCCCAGCGATACCGTCGCCAGCCAGCCGGACAAGTTAAAACTGCCGCGAGTGAGAAAGTCCGCCGGCAAGTCATGGGCAAAGATATAGATGAACCCGGCGAGCAACGCGCTGCCCATCACCCAAGTGCCGATGCGGTTCAGCGTGTGAATGAAGTTGTAGCCGATCACACCAATCGCCGTGGCCGCCAGTGCGCCGATGAGAATGCTCAATGGCGCCGGCACAGACGGCGCAATGCCGACGATGGATTTGCCGGCCAGGACGATGTTGGAAATGAAAAAGCCGATGTAGATGATCGCCGCAAAAAACACGATCAACAGCGCGCCATAACGGCCGAACTGGCCGCGACTCTGGACCATCTGCGGAATGCCCATGCGCGGGCCTTGCGCCGAGGCCAGCGCGATCACCACGCCGCCGATCATGTGCCCCAGCGCAATCGCCAGCAGCCCCCAGAGCAAATCGAGATGGAACACCTGAACCACCATGGCGCCGGTGACGATGGGCAGTGGCGCAATGTTGGTGCTGAACCAAAGAGTGAATAGGTCGCGGGCCTTCCCGTGGCGTTCCGCGAGTGGGACGTAGTCGACCGTATGGTTCTCGATCAACGGATCTTGCCGGGACATCTGGGACATATGCATGAACTCGAGTTTGTCTGTTCTTATCGTTGTATGAAGCCAAACCGGGGGGACTCTCTGGCCGCCCCTCAGATGCAGACCATATTATGGTATTCCAAACAATTCACAAGACTGATCCGTAGTTTACGACGCCAGCTGATACGCCATCCTCGCTGAAACCGTGGCCTGCAGACCAGCCGAAAGCCCCGTAAATGCTGAGTTTCCGACGAACGCGGCACGTTTATCGGTTCAGCTTAAAAGCCCTTGCAAAGATCGAATACTGGTATACCATCAGACCAACAAACACATAAAAACAGCAACACATCACCCGAGGACCGACCAATGATCGATGCCGCCATCTACAAACAAGTCATGGGCTCGTTCCCGTCCGGCGTAACCGTTATCACCACGCTGGACGATGACGGGCAGATCGTCGGCCTGACCGCCAGTGCATTCAGCTCGCTGTCGATGGACCCGGCGCTGGTGCTGTTCTGCCCCAACTACAGCTCTGATTCCTACCCGGTGCTGATCAAGAACAAGCGCTTTGCCATTCACGTTCTCTCCGGCGGACAGCAAAGCGAAGCCTACGCCTTCGCCCGCAAAGGCAAGGACAAGGCGCAAGGCATCGAATGGACCTTGAGCGAACTGGGTAACCCGATCCTGGCCAACGCGACAGCTATCATCGAGTGTGAGCTGTGGCGCGAATACGAAGGTGGCGACCACGCCATCATGGTCGGCGCGGTGAAGAACCTGATCGTTCCCGAGCAAATCGCCGGACCGCTGGTGTATTGCCACGGCAAGATGGGCGCCCTGCCCGTCCTGGCCTGATCGTCAGCCCCGCACAAATCAACTGTAGGAGTGAGCCTGCTCGCGATAGCGATTTATCCGATGTCGATATGTTTTCTGACACACCGCCATCGCGAGCAGGCTCACTCCTACAAGTTTTGTAGCCTCAACAACAAAAGATCCGAGGAAGCGTCATGAAATTTTCCCTGTTCATCCACATGGAACGCTGGGACGAAAGCGTCAGCCACCGCCAACTGTTCGAAGACCTCACCGAACTGACCCTGATGGCCGAAGCCGGCGGTTTCAGCACCGTGTGGATCGGCGAACACCACGCCATGGAATACACCATCTCGCCAAGCCCGATGCCGCTGCTCGCCTACCTCGCCGCGAAAACCACGACCATCCACCTCGGCGCCGGCACCATCATCGCGCCGTTCTGGCACCCGCTGCGGGTCGCCGGTGAATGCGCGCTGCTCGACGTGATCAGCAACGGTCGCATGGAAGTCGGCCTGGCCCGTGGCGCCTATCAGGTTGAATTCGATCGCATGGCCGGCGGTATGCCCGCCTCATCGGGCGGTCAGGCATTGCGCGAAATGGTCCCGGTGGTCCGCGCCCTGTGGCAAGGCGACTACGCCCACGACGGCGACATCTGGAAATTCCCCACTTCCACCAGCGTACCGAAGCCGATCCAGAAGCCAAACCCGCCGATGTGGATCGCCGCCCGCGACCCGGATTCGCATAACTTCGCCGTGGCCAACGGCTGCAACGTGATGGTCACGCCGCTGATGAAGGGCGACGAAGAAGTCCTCGACCTGAAGAACAAGTTCCAGACTGCGCTGGATAACAACCCGGATGTGCCGCGTCCGCAATTGATGGTGCTGCGCCACACTCACGTGCACACCGCTGATAATCCGGATGGCTGGAAAGTCGGCGCGAAAGCTATTTCACGCTTCTACCGCACTTTCGATGCGTGGTTTGGTAACAAGGAGACGCCGGTCAACGGTTTCCTCGCGCCGAGCCCGGAAGAGAAGTTTGCCGGGCGTCCGGAGTTTGAGCTGGAGAGTTTGCACAAAACGGCGATGATCGGGACGCCGGAGGAGATCATTCCGCGGATCAAGTACTACCAGGAACTGGGGGTGGATGAGTTCAGTTTCTGGTGTGACAACAGCTTGCCGCATGAGGAGAAGAAGAAGTCGTTGGAGCTGTTTATCAAGCATGTGGTGCCGGCGTTTCGCTAAGCACTCAGCATCCAGTGTTCGGTAAATGAAAACGCCCCGAAATTGTTCGGGGCGTTTTCTTTGGCCACAGGCAAGAAGCTACCAGAGACGCTTCCAGGATAGCCCGCTCCGCCGAGTCACTTCTCGACGTCAAGCATGTGTCCCGTTCTGGAGAGTTCCACCTCGACTTCATCAATAACCCGCTGAACTTCTTCTTCAGTCAAAGCTTGATTTTCATTGGGTGCATCCCAGTTCTGCTGGAGGCTGCAACTACGACTGCCAGAATGTGAGACAAACGCCATATTCGTCGAGCAGATCGTCAGCGATTTCAAACTGAAACACCTTCCCTGGAAAGCAGTCTGATAATGCGCGCTTCCAATATCCAGTGAGGTGTTCGGCAAACAAATGACAAAGACGATAGTCTTCTTCCGACAGACCAACCTTAAATACGGGTCGGTCCGGCGCATCTTCCCACTTTGAAAAGAACTGATTTACTGAAAAAACATTTCTGTATCGTTCAACATCTCTACGCAATGCACTTTTTTCCAACACACCCGTTTCAGTCTCGACCAGCCCCTTCAAGGGAAATTTTTGCGGGTCGTATTGCTCAGCGTTAGGCAACCAGAAAACGTGGCCGTCAAGCTCAATAAAATCAGGAGAAAGCAAACCTAGAACAGAAATGGTTTGCTCCAGTGAAACCAGATTCCCGACATACGAAAAAAACTCCCCGGAACCAATATCCGATACGAACAGGTTCAATGACTTTTTAGAAATACTACCTTTATAAATTTTCATCAGTTCAATCCCAAGCTATCCAGAACCGACTGAGGAACAGTTGGGGGCTGCCGGTTGCGCAGGCTTGGCGTCCTTTCCGGGCAGTTCCTTGAGCCCTGCTGCTCTTCGAGCAGGCGATTCTGGCGGTTACGGATAAGGTCAGTGTCACCGGGTGTGGGAGCCGCAAGGGCCCGTTTTCATTGACTTGGCGGCAGCGATTAACTCAGTTCAAGCAGCCCCGCCTTTCAGTGTTCAACGCCCAGTCGCGTAGCGACGTCCTCGGGGGCCAGCGCGCGACCATCGGCCGCCGTTAAAGTCAGCTTGCGAATCGGTTGACGGTTCTTCGCATCGACCATCACCGAGCCCGGCTCACCCGGCGCGTACATGAATTCAGCGCCCCACTGCGACAGCGCGACGATCACCGTCTGCAAGGCTTTGCCGCGCTCTGTCAGCACGTATTCCTTATAGGCGCCGCCATCGGCCGCTGGCAGCGCTTGCAGGATGCCCTGCTCCACCAGGCCTTTGAGGCGCGCGCTGAGCATGTTCTTGGCGATATCCAGACTCTTCTGAAAATCATTGAAACGGCGAATCCCGTCCAGCGCGTCACGAATGATCAGCAACGACCACCAGTCACCAATCAGGTCCAGCGTCCGGGCGACCGGGCAGGCATTGCCCTGCAAACTTTTGCGTTTCACGTAGGAGTACTCCATGCATTCGTCGATTGGCCTCGCGGCTCACAGTTGCATCATACAACTGCAAGACACGTTCACGCCTGGACCGACGCAAAACCAGCACCTGCATACAAGTAGCCGGATCGCTTTGCGTTGATAGTGAATGTCGCCATTTCGGCATCACTCGCGATCCCTGACGCAGGAGTTTCCATGAGCACCTTCACCACGCAAGACGGTACCGAGATTTACTACAAGGATTGGGGCAGCGGTAAACCTGTGCTGTTCAGCCACGGCTGGCCGCTGGATGCCGACATGTGGGAATACCAGATGGAATACCTGAGCAGCCGTGGCTATCGCACCATTGCCTTTGATCGTCGCGGTTTCGGCCGTTCCGATCAGCCGTGGACCGGATATGACTACGACACCTTCGCCGATGACATCGCGCAGCTGATCAACCATTTGGACCTGCGTGACGTGACGCTGGTGGGCTTTTCCATGGGCGGCGGCGACGTCAGCCGCTACATCGCCCGGCATGGCAGCGAGCGCGTTGCCGGTCTGGTGTTATTGGGCGCGGTGACACCGCTGTTCGGCAAGAAAGCCGACTTCCCGCAGGGCGTCGATACTTCAGTGTTTGACGGCATCAAGGCCGGCCTGCTGCAGGATCGTGCGCAGTTCATCGCCGATTTCGCCGCGCCGTTCTATGGCACCAATCAAGGCCAGAAAGTCTCCGACGGCGTGCTCACGCAAACGCTGAATATTGCTCTGATGGCCTCGCTCAAAGGCACCGTGGATTGCGTCACGGCGTTCTCGGAAACCGATTTCCGCCCGGACATGGCCAGGATCGACGTGCCGACGCTGGTGATTCATGGCGACGGCGACCAGATCGTGCCGTTCGAAACCACCGGCAAACAGGCGGCGGCGCAGATCAAAGGGGCTGAATTGAAGGTTTACGCCGGGGCGCCGCATGGTTTTGCGGTGACGCATGCGCAGGCATTGAATGAGGATCTGCTGGCGTTTCTCAAACGCTGAGAGGCATTGCGTCTGGATTTGATTCACCGTGCGCTGGGTCCGATTCCTTGATTGCCAAATGCCGTCCACGAAAAAGGCGCCCCCTTCCTGAGGTGGGCGCCTTTTTACCGGTTGCCGATTCAAACCACGCCGACAAAGTCACTCGCTGTCAGCGCAACATGCCCAACCAGATCGATTTGAATATCCGCTCCAGATCCCGTGTTTACATTGCCCTCCACATAGGTGTGATCCACGCCGCCAACGTTCACGAAGTGATACTTCAGTTGTGACTGATTACTGAACTCGGTACCCACGCCATTCCATTCGCCGAGGAACGTGAAATCCTGATTACCGGCCGAGCCGGCGCCGGAAGTTCGCGAGTCAATCAGTGACAGATCAATATGATCCTGCCCCTGAGTGAAATCATTGATGACATCGCGCGTGAAAATCGTCGTTCCCGAGTCGCCTGTGGCAGAGAACACAAACAAATCATTGCCTGCGCCGCCAGACAGGATGTCGCGATTGCCGCCGCCTTCGAGCGTGTCATTGCCACCTCCGCCGGCGAGTGTGTCGCTGCTGCCCTGCCCCGTCAGGACGTTGTTGCCAGCATCGCCAGTCAAGGTGTTGGCACCGCTGCTGCCGATCACGTTTTCAACGTTGATCAGTGTGTCGCTACCGGTCTGCGAGCTGCTCGCCAAGCCGGTCGCCAGGTTGACCGTGGCATTGGCCGACGTGCCCGACAAGTCGTATGTATCGTTGTCGCCACCGCCGTCATAGGTGTCATTGCCGTCGCTGACCGACGCGCGCAGAGTGTCATTGCCCTGGCCACCAAACACACTGTCCAGGCCTTGACCGCCGACCAGCGTGTCGTTACCGCTGCCACCGTCCAGCCAGTCATTGCCGCCCTGACCTTGCAGCACGTTGCTGGCGCCGTCGCCCTGGATATGATCATTGCCGGAACTGCCGTTGATGTTCTCAATGCCGGTCAATGTGTCACTGCCGGTCTGTGTGCTGGTCGAGGTGCCCGCCTGCAAGTCCACAGTGGCTGCCGCCGAAGTGGCTGACAGATCATAGGTGTCGGTGCCGGTGCCGCCGTCATAATGGTCATTACCATCGTTGAGCGACGCCAGCATCGTGTCGTTGCCAGCACCACCGGACAGCGTGTCATTGCCGGCCAGCCCGGTGAGCTGGTTGTTGCCACTGTTGCCGGTGATGACGTTGTCCAGAGCGTTCCCGGTGCCATTGATATTGGCCGAGCCGAGCAAGGTCAGGTTCTCGACGTTGGCGCCCAGGGTGTAACTGATCGACGACGTCACAGTGTCGGTGCCCTCATTGAGGTTTTCCTGCACCACATCGCCATTGGCGTCGACCACGTAGATGTCGTTGCCGGCATTGCCACGCATCGTGTCGTTGCCGCTACCGCCATCCAGCAGATCCGAGCCGAGGCCACCATTGAGCACATCGTTGCCCGAGTAGCCCATCAGGATGTCCTGATAGTTGGTGCCATTGAGGGTGTTGCTGAAGAAGTTGGTGCCTTCGATAAAGCGTCCGACCGCTTCCGTCGGATCTGAAGTCAATTGCTCCACGGTGCCGTTATTGTCGGTGTAGGTGGTCAGCACTCGCACCTGTTGACCGAACTGTGCCGAAGTCGGAGCAAATGTCGAAGCATTCGCGCCGGCGATGTTCAGCCACGCAGCGCCTGCCAGTGCCTGCCATTGATAGGAGAAGCCGCTTGGTCCGGGTAAACCGTCGGCATCCTGAATCGCCGAGGTGTTCGCGGTCAGCCGGTATTGCGCCGGCACCGGCCGAGCGGGCGTGGTCGGCGCGGTGGCAAATCCGGACACAGCGACATTGCCGGTCGGTAGATGGTTATTGATGCTCAGATTGACCGTGCGATCGGCAAAACGCAGTTTTTCCACACCGATCACGATGTCAGTGCCGTCGACATTGGCCGCCCCCACACGAAGATCGACGACTTTGAACGCAGTGATCAACTCGCCACCCGGACGGGTGTCGGTGAACTTGGTGATGCTGTAGTCGGCGAAGTTGCCACTGAGGATTGCGGTATCGGCTGCACCATCCGCCGTGCCGGGTGCGGCGTGATTGTCGCCCAGAATGAAATCCGGACGGCTGGCCTGCAGGCTAGTGAAATGCTCGGCAAAGCCCTGGCTGGCGAGCAAGTGATTGAGGTCGGCAAGTTTGATCGAATCGCCGACAATCACATCATTGCCACCGTTGCCTTGGGCGACATCATCGCCGCTGCCGCCAATCAGCCAGTTCTCGGTCGTGTTGCCGATCAGGCCGGCCGTCGGATTGGCCGGCGAGGCGCTGTTGGGCCGACTGTCACTGAAGCGCGAACCGATCAGCCCTTCAATGTCGGTGAGCAAGGCGTTGAACGGCTGGAACAGCACGCCGGTACCCGGAGCGGCGACGATGTTCTGGTTGTTCAGGTCCGCCGCCGCATCCAGCGCGATGTTCACGTCGCTGAACGCGGCAATGTCGAAGCCGACATCACCAATGGCCTCATCGCCATCGCCCTGGCCGGGAGCACCACCGAGCCCCGGCAGCAAAATGTCGTCGCCGGCACCACCAAATTCCTGGTCACCAGTGGAGCCGCCGGAAATGATGTCGTCGCCGTCTTCGCCGAAGAGGATGTCCGGGCCGTCGCCGCCATAGATTTCATCGTTGCCGTCGCCGCCATGCACCAGGTCGGTGTCGCCACCGGCGTCGATATAGTCGTTACCAGCGCCACCGTACAGCTCATCAATACCGGCTTCGCCATAGAGGTGATCATTGCCGTTGCCGCCGATGACCACGTCCAGGGCTCCAGCGCTGGTACCGGCATAGATCGTGTCGTCACCCTCACCGCCATCGAGGAAGTCCTCGATGTCGCCACCGTAGATCACGTCGTTACCGTCGCCGCCGTAGATATGGTCGGCGCCGGCCTTGCCATCAAGGATGTCGTCGCCGCCCTCGCCGTAGATCGTATCGTCGCCGTCACCGGCATCGAGCCAGTCGTTGTAGTCAGTACCGACCAGCACCTCGTGAGAGTTGTAGCCCACGGCTGCGGTGCCGTCAGGGTTCTCGCCCTGATCCGGCCGATAGTCACGGATGTAGGTTTGCGCGGTGTGCGTTTCCGGATTGCTCAGGCTCACCAGCAAGCCGTTGCCACCGATCCCGCCGACGCCCCCGGTGGAGTAGACCCCCATGTGATTGGCTTCGATCAGCGTGCCGTACTTGTGTTCGCTCTTGTACGCGGTCGCGCTGGAACCGGAGTCGGTGTAGCTCAACTCGACGTAGCTGTCGGCATAGCCAAACACATCACCGGCCAGGTGCCGCGCGTCGGTGGTGCGTTCGATGATGTCCTTGAACTGCTCGGTGACCACCTGCTCGTTGAGGTTGGTCATCGCTGGCAAGCCGAGGTCGAGGCGGAACAGGTAGTAGAAGCGGTCGCCGTCCATCAGCCGTTCCATCTGGTCTTCGAAGATGGCGTTGAAGGTGGTGCCCAGTTGCCCGGTGTACACATGTTTTTCCGCCAGCCCGCCGATCCACAGATCGATCGCGTTGTAACCGTCATAACCTGCCACGTGATTGCCGGCAGGATCTGCCGCACCGGAGAGGAAATAGGCCGCTTGCTCTGCCGTCACACTGCCGCCGGCATAGTTGGTGGTCAGGCCGGTTGCATCTGCATCGATAATGGCCTGGGCGTGCGCAATATCACCGTCGAACGAATAGGCCGCAATGAAGTTCACCAGCGACTCGGGGTGAATCATGTTGTTGGCGAAGTCGCTCCAGCTGGTATAGGGCGTCAGGCCGTCAACGATCAGGTTGGTGTGGTGCTGCGTACCGGCCGGTGACGCCCGTTCGGCGATCAACGCATCGTGGATCTGCTGCCGCGCCTGGTTCAGGGTTGGCAGCCCCAGATCCCGACCGCGTGCTAGGTTGATGGTCGCCAGATCCAATGGCTGGCCGAGCAAACCTTGCTGCAACGCCGGGGTAACGAACTCATCGATTTCGTTGCTGATCTGCCGGGTCATGCCCAGCGCAATCGCGGTCGGCCCCACTTCGGCAAAACCGCCCGGATTGAGGAAGGCCTGCTCCAGCGCATAGTGGGTGATTGCGCCCGTCAGGTCGTAGCCGCCACTGGCGTTTTTCTCCAGCGCGTCAATGGTTTCGCGCAGTTGCGAGTGGCCGAAGCGGAACGCGGCTTGACCGTATTCCAGCGAGATATTGGTGTTGATGCCCGAGTCATAGGTGACGAATTCGGGCAGGTCCGGCGTGATCAGCCGAGCGTACTGGTCGATCGCCACGTGCTGGTATTCCATCTCCACGGTGAGTTTGGCGGCGTAGAACAGCTTGTCCTGATCCCAGGACACCGTAACGCCATCGGCCAAGGTGAAGTTGCCATTGGCATCGGTGTAAAAACCGCCGCTGCCATTGCTGATCTGAACTTGCCAGTTATGCCGGACATTGACGTCGGTCTGGCTCAGCACTTCGTTCTGCAGGTTGATCAGCTGCACGTTGTGGTCTTCGTGGAACACGTGATGAATCGCCGTGAGACCGAAGTTTTCGTTCACCCGCCCGTCGCCGGCAATGTAGTGATCACCGACCGACTGCAGCAACAACTCGTTGGCCACCGCGTAATCGGCACTGCCCGGCGCCGAGCTGATGGTGAAATCGGCAAAGTTGACGAAACTGAACAGATTCTTCGGCCCGGCATTATCGTAGTTGACGACCATGCCGTATGGGTTATTGGCGTCGAAGGTGATGCTGGTGATATGTGAGTCCAGCGACATCAGGCGGGCCTGGTCGATATGCGCGTCATCGAAGTGCGGGTTCATGTCCAGCAACAGCGCCTCACGGGTGTACACCACCTGCACCCCAGCCGTGTTGGGATCGGCATCGAGCACATGGCCATGGGCATCGCGCACGCGGAAGTTGGCGATGTCGTCCCAGGTCAGATCATCACGACCGGTGGCCAGCACATGGGCACGCAATTCGCTCAGCGTCGGCAGGGTTTGGTGGGTCAGCACGCCGTTGAGTGTCCAGGCCGCTTCATCGCTCAGGGTCGTGCCATCGAACAGCGCTGCGCCGGCGATAAATTGCCCCGGATGATTCGGATCCGCCACCCACTGGCGCAACAACTGCGTGACGGCGTCATTGGAGCCGTAGGTCTGGTTTTGATCAATGTAGGGCGAGTCGAGGTTGACGTACTGCGCCTGCCCTTGGCCGTCCACTTCAGCCACGGAGGCCCGATGAACCTTGATCGAATACACCGGCTGCCCGTCCGGCCCGATCGTACCGTAGAGCGGATCGTCCGGCGCCAGCGGAATGGTGATCGTCGCGTTCTGATTGGGCTTGTTGATGAAGTCCAGCCCGTGGTCGAAGAACTGTCCGAACAGGGTGAACCAGCCCGTGGTCGACGGGTCGCCCGACACAGTGTTCTGGTTACGGATGTAGTACTGACCGGAGTCTGGAGCACTGGTGTCGACTTCACCAATGGTGCCGAGGATGCCGGGATCGGTGACGATCGCCACGCCCGTGGCGGTGTGCTGGATATGGCCATTGGCGTCTGTGGCAAAGGTGACGCCGCCGCTGACGATGGTCTGGCTGATCATCCGTGGCGTGTAGTCCACCAGCGATGCTGTCGGATCGCTATAGAGTGAACTACTGTCAGACATGGGCGTGGCGCCTGCCGGAACGCCAGCGCCGGTCAAGGCGTCGTTACTCAGGTTTTGCTGAACGTAGTGACTGTAATCGGAATGGGTCAGCCGGATGAAGTTCTGACCGAAACTGCCCCAACTCTGTCCATCCTGGGTCAGGTTGTTGAAGTGGCCCGAGACGTTGCGCAGACCGATCGGATCGCGGGCGCCGTTGTACCAGACAGTTTCCCCGGGCGGTGTGTCGAGGGGATTGAAACTGCCAAGCAAGCCGAGCACATGGACGTTGCCATCGGAACCGTCATAGCCGTAAAGCGGCTGGCCGGCGCTGTCGTAGCCAACGATATGGATAGTCGGAAATGACACTTGCTGCTCAAGGAACGAAACATCGTTGGCATTGAGGGTGAAGCGCTTTAGCTGGTACATGGCAAACTCCGGATATCCGTTGGCTCGCAAGGTTTTTCAACCGACTTACCACGATCATCAGGAAATCGACGCAATGGCAAAAGATGCAAAAGTCCAATCAAAAAACGAGACTTTTGTCGCCGATGAAACCGAGACTTTGGTCGAACCGGAACCCGCTCACAGAAGGGCCTGGCATTTGCGTGTTAGGTCGCGCGCGCGCCATCTGAGCCGCTCTACGCAGTTTGTACTGGCCGCTGCACTGATACTGGGGTTGACGATGTTTTTCGTCGGCAAACTGGTAAGTGCACGTATTGAGCGTGCAGCCGTACAAAGCGCTGCCGAGGCTGGCGCGCATTACATGGAAGCGTTTCTGGAGCCTTACGTGCAGGAGATGAGTCGCGATAACGGCCTGTCCCCCACCAGCGTCAAATCCCTGGACCGGCTGATGGAAAGCCGCTCGCTGAAGCGCCACATTGTCTCGATCAAGATCTGGCGAGCCGACGGCACGGTGGTTTACAGCACGGACAAATCCATCACCAACCGCCAGTTCCCGATGGATGAAATTGCCGAGGCGGTCAAAGGCAACGTGGTCACTGACCTTGAAGACCTGGATCAGGAAGAGAACGAATTCGAACGCAAGCTCAACGTCCCGCTCTACGAAATCTATGCACCGCTTCGCGAGTTCAATACCCGGAAAATCATCGCCGTGGGCGAGTTCTACGAAAAAGCGGAAAGCCTCGAACAGGAAATCAATCGGGTACGCCAACAAGTATGGCTGGTGGTCGGAACGGCCACGCTGGCAATGCTGACGCTGCTGTTTTTCATCGTCCGGCGCAGCGACCAGATCATCCAGCGTCAACAGGTCACCCTGCGAATGCGGCTGCTGGAGCAGACCCGACTGCACATCAGCAACGCGGCCCTGCATCGCAAAGTCAACACCGCGACCCAAGAGTTCTCGCGCATCAACGAATTGACCCTGCGCCGCATTGGCGCCGATCTGCACGACGGGCCGGCCCAACTGCTGACCCTGATTCTGATCCGCCTGGATGACTTGGCCGAGCACTGCACGACACTGGATCAAGAGTCGCTGGAAACCATCCGCGGCGCCGCCACCGACGCCCTGCGTGAGGTGCGCGACCTTTCACGAGGCCTGGCCCTTCCGGAAATCAATGATTTGACCCTGACGCAAGAACTGCAGCTGGTGGCCCAGCGGCATGAGCAACGCACGGGCAGCAAAGTGCAACTGGATGTCGCGCCATTGCCCGACTCGGCGCCACTGCCGGTCAAACTGTGCCTTTACCGATTTGTTCAGGAGGCATTGAACAATGCCTACCGACATGCCCAAGGCAAAGGTCAGACGATCACCGCGAATCACCAGGAAGGAACACTGACCATCACCGTCAAAGACGATGGGCCGGGCATGGCGGCCGACGCTTTAGTGGTCGATGGCCACGGCCGAAACCGCCTCGGACTGGCCGGTTTGCGCTATCGCGTGGAGTCACTGGGCGGCGCGTTCAGTATCGAGTCCTCGCCGGGCGTCGGCACTGCTGTCAGCGCGCAATTGAAGTGGTAGTCAGGAGCCCCCGTGAACATCCAGCGGCGTCGGCACCGGGTTGATGTGCAAGCGTCCGACAGCCTCGCGTTCCCAGTGACGCCTGAGCGCCGTGACCGCTTCCACACGATTGCGTGCGTGCAACTTCTGCATCACGCAGGTCATGTAGTACTTGACGGTTTTTTCACTGATAAACAGCTTGGATGCCACCTCTTTGTTGGTCAGGCCTTTGGAGACTTCGCGAATGATCTGCTCTTCCCGATGGGTGAGATCGATCTTGCGCACTTCAGCTTCATGCTTTTTGAAATTGCTCAGCAGCCTGTTGGCAAACTCGGGCGTGATAAAAGTTTCGCCTCTGGCAATCGAGCGGATCGCCAACACCAGGTCCGGCCCGCTGACCCCTTTCAACACATAGCCGCGCGCGCCCGCTTCCAGGGCTGAATAGGCGTCATCCTCAGACTCTGACACCGTCAGCATCAGCACTTTCACCTGCGGTAATTGCGTGGAGATGAACTTCACTGCGGCAAACACGTCACCCGGCATGTTGACGTCCATCAACATCACGTCCGGTCTCATCCGCTGAGCAATATCCCGTGCCTCGTCTGCACTGCCGCCCTGTTCCACGACTTGCAGGTCTGCCCTTTTCCTCAGCGTGTTGGCAACACCTTCACGCAGCAGAGGATGATCATCGGCAATGCCGATGCGGATGAAAGGATTCATGACGCGCTCCTGAAAAAGGCCATGCGTTTTAACTCCCATTGATTAATAGCAGCTAACCGGCCCAGCCGTCGGGCTTCGATCCGGTGCAAACAGGGTCGCCAGCGCCAAAATTAGACTTAAGTCGGGCGATTTTTCGCCGTCAACAAGCCATCCGCGTAACAAGCGACCACAAAACAGGCCGGCAAACCGTTGTTTCTAAATCAATAAAAAACCGTCAGAAATATAGCGCCAGCGAAAACCCGGCCCTGGTGGCCATCCGACCAACAGTCGCTCTCCTACGCTGAGGTACATCAGGCCACGGCACTGGAACTTTGCGATGAACAAGAAAAATCACCCGCGATCCGAGTTTGCCGACGTGTTTTTTCGGCTGCGCCACACGCTTTATTCCCTGGCCGGATTCAGTGGTGTGATCAACGTGCTGATGCTCTCTCCTGCCATCTACATGCTGCAGGTGTATGACCGGGCGCTGGTCAGCAGCAACCTCACCACCCTGTTGATGCTGACCTTTTTGATGATCGGCCTGTACACCTTGCTGGCGATGCTCGAAGTCGTGCGCACTCGTGTGATGATCCGGGTCGGCAACCGCCTCGACATGGCCCTCAATCGTCGAGTGTTCACCGCCGCGTTCGAGCGCAACTTGCAACGCGCCGGCGGCAACCCCGCCCAGGCGCTGCAGGACCTTGCCCAGGTACGCCAGTTTTTGACCGGCAACGGACTGTTCGCCTTTTTCGACGCGCCGTGGACGCCGATCTACCTGTTTGTCGCTTACCTGATTCACCCGTTGCTGGGCATCGTCACCCTGTGCGGCTCGCTGATCCTGGTGGCGCTGACCTGGCTCACCGAAATCGCCACGAAAAAGCCCTTGGCCGAAGCCAATATGGCGGCTCAGGTCTCAGGCACATTCGCCAACAACAATTTGCGCAATGCCGAAGTCATCGAAGCGATGGGCATGCTGCCGGCAATCACCGGCCGCTGGTTTGGCAGCCATCTGCAGATTCTGCAAATGCAGACCCTGGCCTCGGATCGCGCGGCCTACATCAGCGGGCTGGGGCGTTTTGTGCGCATTACCTTGCAATCGCTGATCCTCGGCACCGGCGCCTTGCTGGCCATCGAAGGTTCGATCACACCGGGCATGATGATCGCCTGTTCCATACTCAGTGGTCGGGCGCTGGCCCCCGTTGAACAGCTGATTGGTGCCTGGAAACAACTGCTGACCAGTCGTCGTGCCTGGGCGCGCCTGAGGAGCCTGTTGCAGGACTTCCCGGCCCGCGCCGATGCGATGAAACTGCAAAAACCGTTGGGCATGATCTCGGTGGAACACCTGCACGCGGGTGCGCCGGGCATGACGCAAGCCATCATTCACGGGCCTAACTTCAACCTTTCACCGGGTGAATCACTGGGCATCATCGGACCTTCGGCGTCGGGCAAATCGACCCTGGCGCGTTTACTGGTCGGTATCTGGCCGGCGCTCAGCGGCAAGGTGCGACTCGACGGCGCCGACGTCTACCTGTGGAACAAACAAGAGTTGGGCCCGTGGATCGGCTACCTGCCGCAGGACGTGGAATTGTTCGAAGGGACCATCGCCGACAACATCGCGCGTTTCGGCAACCTCGACAGTGAAGCGGTGATCATCGCCGCCAGGCGCGCCGGCGTACACGACATGATCCTGCGTTTTGCCCGAGGTTACGACACCACACTGGACGTCGACGGTAACCCGTTGTCCGGTGGTCAGCGTCAACGCATCGGCCTGGCCCGAGCGCTGTATGGCGAACCTTCGCTGATTGTGCTCGATGAACCCAACGCCAACCTCGACGATGCCGGCGAGAAAGCACTGATCGAAGTGCTGGAGGACCTGAAGCAGCGGCGCTGCACCACGGTGTTGATCAGCCATAGGCCGAGCATCCTCGGCACCGTCGATAAAATCCTGATGCTGCGCGAAGGCAGCACCCAATTGTTCGGCCCACGGGAAGAGGTATTCGCGGCGTTGCGCCAAACCAGTGTGCTGCCGACCGTGGGCTCACCCACCCTGTCAGCCGTGCGCGGGAGAGAGTAAATGGGGGCCTTGAGCGTTGACCCGCATGGCCAGGAACTGCTACGTGCAGTGGCCGAGATCGACGTCGACGACCGACGCCCGGCGCGCTGGGGCGTGCTGTTGGTGATCGTCGGCTTCGGCAGTTTTTTACTCTGGTCATGGCTCGCGCCGCTGGACGCGGGGATCGTTGCCACCGCCACGGTCAAGGTCACCAGTAACCGCAAGGCCATTCAGCACCAGACCGGCGGCACCATTGACGCAATTCTGGTACGGGAAGGCGACAACGTCAGCAAGGATCAGGAACTGGTCAGGCTCGATGCCACTCAGGCGCTCTCCGAGCAAGGAGTGGTCAACGCCCAATTCATCGCCACGAAAACCATGGAAAACCGTCTGCAAGCCGAGCGCGACGGTTTATCGGAGGTGGTCTTCGACCCGCTCATGCTGCAGCGCTACGCCGACAATGAGCACCTGAACGAGGCGATCCGCCTGCAGCGTCATCTGTTCGAAACGCGCCGCGCCAGCCTCGCCGGCGAGCTCGATATTCTGCGCGAGTCGCTCAACTCCGCCGACGCGCAAATCAAGGGGCTGCAGCGCGTCTACAACGCCCGCTCATCACAGATCGGCTTCCTCAATCAGGAACTGACAGGCGTGCGCCAACTCGCCGCCGAAGGCTACGTGCCGCGCAACCGCATGCTGGAACTGGAGCGTACCGGTTCCGACCTGAATGCCTCTCAGGCCGATAACCTCAACAACATCGCCCGCGCCCGGGGCCAGGCCGCCGATATCAAGTTACGCATCATTCAGCGCGAGTACGACTACCGCAAGGAAGTACAGTCGCTGCTGGCCGATGTGCAGAAGGAAAACAGCGCCCTCACCGATCGCTTGCAGGCGCTGGACTATCAGGTGCGGCACACGGTGATCCGCTCGCCCATCGACGGCATCGTCCAGGGCTTGAGTGTGTCGACCGTCGGCGGAGTCATCGCCCCCGGTTTCAAGATCATGGAAATCGTCCCCGCCCATGAGCCGCTGCAAATCGATGCGATGATTCCGGTCCAGGCCATCGACCGCATGAACCCCGGGCTGCCGGTGATGATTTCGTTCCCCGCGTTCAACCATGTGCAGACGCCCAACATTCCCGGCAAGGTGCTGACCATCTCTGCCGACCGCTTGATGAGTGAGGACAACAAACAACCTTATTACCTGGCCCAGATCGAAGTGACTCAAGCCGGTATGGCCATGCTCGGCGACAATCACATCCGTGCCGGCATGCCTGCTTCGGTCACCATCAAGACCGGCGAGCGCAACCTGCTCAGCTACCTGTTGAAACCCCTGCTCGACCGCGTCAACAGCGCGTTCAAGGAGCAATGAGGTGAATGGCATGCGGCGGGTGATCGCGATGGCCACGCTACTGGGGCTGGCGCAATCAGCTGCAGCGCTGGACCTGCGCGAATCCTGGAACCTGATGCAGTTCCAGGGTCCGACCTTCCTGTCTGCCGGGCACGAGCGAGATGCCGCGTTGGAAAACCGCGCCATTGGCAAATCCGGCCTGCTGCCGAAAATAGGCATCACCGCGTTCGACAACCACATCAACGGCACGCAGCAACAGCCGGATTTCTACGGTAACAACCACACCAACGACCTCAACTACGCCTCACGCGGCGCCACCCTGCAACTGCGCCAGCCGTTGTTCAACAAGCAGAAAATGGCCGAGTATCACCAGGGCCAGTATCAGGCCGAGTACGGCAACGCGGTATACGACGGCAAGGCCCAGGATTCGGCGGTGCGCCTGGCCGGGCGCTACTTCGACGTGCTTCTGGCCCATGAAACCGTCAAGCTGGCAACGGCCAAACTCAACGCACTCAATGAACAGGTGGCGTCAACTCAGCGCCGTCGGGAACTAGGCGATGGCACCATCACCGATGTCGACGAGGCCGTGGCCAGACGCGATCTCGCTCAGGCTGAACAGATTGAGGCGCAAGACAGCCTTGTCGTCGCCAGACGCCAGTTGCAGGAGTTCGTCGGTGAGGCTCCTGAGCAGATCGCGACGTTGCAGGAGAGCTTTCCCACGCCACCGTTGCAGCCCGACAATCTTCAGGAATGGATCATTCGCGCAGGCACCGACAATCCTTCGGTTCGCGCCCGCCGCCTGAATGTAAACACCGCCGATGAAGAGGTGGCCAAAGCCAAGGCGGGCCACTGGCCTACCCTTGATCTGGTACTGGGCTACACCGCCGCCGACAGCGAAACCCTGTCTACCCAGAATCAACGCAACCGTTACACCTCGGCCGGCGTGGAGCTGAACATTCCGCTGTACAGCGGTGGTTATGTGAGTGCCCGGGCCCGGCAAAGTGTGGCCACGCGCGACCAGGCTGAAGAGGATCTGAATGCCACCCGCGAAGAGATCATCTCGGGTACGACCCGAGAGTTTCGTGCCGTACAAAGTGGTGAAGCGCGAATCCATGCCCTGGAAAAAGCCGTCAGCTCCAGCGAGCGCTCGCTTTTGTCATCAAAGAAAGGGTTCCAGGCCGGCAGCAGCACCAACATCGACATCCTCAACGCACAGGAACAGATCTTCAACGCACGCCGGGACCTGTTCGAAGCCAAACTTCGCTATCTGCTGGCCAGGCTGCGTCTTGCCGCCGACGTCGGCGCGCTGGGCGACGACGATATCGCCGACGCCAATGCCTATCTGGGTCCACGTTTGACGTTCTGAGCCACCCCGACTGACCCTACAGCCCTTGATATACGCGGACTTTGAGTTTCTGCATCAGAATTTTATCTTCACATCCCAGCTTAATAATATTTTACCGATATCCCCCTCCTCCCTAGTCTGACCTCAAGCCAAACGGACAAGCCAACAGCGGCCCGAATCCCACTGCCTTGCTAGGAAGGATGTAGAAATGACCCCTGAGATAATAAAAACAGACACGCTGATCGTGGGTGCCGGCCAGGCAGGCGTCGCCATGAGCGAGCACCTGAGCAAACTCGGTGTGCCGCACCTGGTGCTGGAGCGCAATCGCATTGCCGAACGCTGGCGCAGCGGGCGCTGGGACTCGCTGGTGGCCAACGGCCCGGCGTGGCACGACCGCTTTCCCGGCCTGGAATTCGATGACGTCGATCCCGACGGTTTCGCCCCGAAAGAACGTGTAGCTGACTACTTCGAAGCCTACGCAAAGAAATTCAATGCACCGGTCCGTACCGGTGTGGAAGTGAAAAGCGTGGTACGCAATGTCGGCCGCCCGGGTTTCACTGTCGAGACCTCCGAAGGCGTGATCGAAGCCAGCCGCGTAGTCGCCGCGACCGGACCATTTCAGAAACCGGTGATCCCGGCGATTGCCCCGCAAGACCAACGTCTGTTGCAGATCCACTCCGCTGACTATCGCAACCCGCAGCAACTGCCGGCAGGCGCAGTGCTGGTGGTCGGTGCCGGTTCTTCCGGCGTGCAGATCGCCGATGAGCTGCAACGTTCCGGCAAACAGGTTTACCTGTCGGTCGGCGCCCATGACCGCCCGCCTCGCGCTTATCGCAACCGCGATTTCTGCTGGTGGCTGGGCGTGCTCGGCGAGTGGGACCAAGCGGCGATGAAACCCGGTCGTGAGCACGTGACCATCGCAGTCAGCGGCGCCCATGGCGGTCGCACCATCGATTTCCGTGGTCTGGCCCATCGCGGCATGACCCTGGTCGGCGTCACCGAATCGTTCAATAACGGCGTGGTGACGTTCAAGCAGGACCTGGTCGGCAACCTCACTCGCGGCGACGAGAATTATCTGGCGTTGCTCGATGCCGCCGACGCCTACATCGAGCGCAACGGCCTCGATCTGCCGGAAGAACCAGAAGCGCGCGAAACCTATCCCGACCCCGAGTGCGTGAAAAATCCGCTAGCCGATCTGGATCTGGCCAAGGCTGGCGTCACCGCGATCATCTGGGCCACCGGATTTGCCGTGGATTACTCGTGGTTGCAGGTCGCAGCGTTCGATGACAAGGGCAAGCCTGTGCATCAGCGCGGCGTGTCGAGTGAGCCGGGGGTGTATTTCCTCGGTCTGCCGTGGCAGTCGCGCCGTGGCTCGTCATTTATCTGGGGCGTTTGGCACGACGCCAAACATGTCGCCGACCACATCGCCACCCAGCGCAAGTACCTCGACTACCGCGATGCCGAACAACGCGAGGCCGAGTTGCACCAGAACAGCCACAGCAAAGCCGCCGACACCGTCGACGCTTGACAGCCCTTTACGCCCCGGCGCCGATTGCGCCGGGCATACCTTCTTCAGGAGCTTTCCATGAGCCAGCCCACCCACACTCGCATTCGCATGTTCAACACCAAGGACACCTACCCGAACCAGACGCTGGACAATGACCTGTGCCAGGCCGTGCGCGCCGGCAACACGGTGTATGTGCGCGGCCAGGTCGGCACGGATTTCGACGGCAATCTGGTCGGCCTTGGAGATCCTCGCGCGCAGGCTGAACAGGCCATGCGCAACGTCAAGCAATTGCTCGAAGAGGCTGGCAGCGACATGAGCCATATCGTCAAAACCACCACTTACCTGATCGATCCGCGTTATCGCGAGGCGGTGTATGGCGAAGTCGGCAAGTGGCTCAAGGGTGTGTTCCCAATTTCAACTGGGTTGGTGGTGTCGGCACTGGGGCAGCCGCAGTGGTTGATGGAGATTGATGTGATTGCGGTGATTCCTGAGTAAGGCATCACACCGAGTCGCGGCCTTCGCGAGCAAGCTCGCTCCCACAATGGAATGCAAATCAAATGTGGGAGCGAGCCTGCTCGCGAAGAGGCCAGTCCAGACACACAAGGAGTTCAATAGATGACCTTTTCAATCGCAGCCCGCTGCGCCGAAACCGGCCAGTTCGGTGTCGCCATCAGTTCCTCCAGCATCGCCGTCGGCGCCCGTTGCCCGTGGCTGCTGCCGGGTGTTGGCGCGGTGTCGAGCCAGAACATCACCCTGCCGTCTCTCGGCCCGGAAGTCCTTGCGCTGATGGAGCAAGGTCTAGCGCCGGACGATGCGCTGGACAAAGTCCTCACGCGCAACGGCTACAGCCAGTACCGCCAGATCACTGCGATCAACCATCTCGGCCAGACCGCGTATTTCAGCGGTGCGCAAACCCTCGGCGTGCACAATGCCGTCACCGGCGAACAATGCGTCGCCGCTGGCAACATGCTCGCCGGGCGTTCGGTGATCGAAGCCATGGTCAGCGCCTTCGAGGATGGCGAAGGGCAACTCGCTGATCGTCTGCTCAAGGCCCTGCACGCCGCGCAAGCCCTCGGTGGTGAAGCCGGCCCGGTGCATTCGGCCGCTGTCGTGGTGGTCGGTGAACAGACCTGGCCGATCGTCAATCTGCGCGTGGATTGGGTTGATGAAGACCCGATCGGCGAGTTGCAAAAACTCTGGAACGCTTACGAGCCGCAGCTTCAGGACTATATCGACCGCGCCCTCGATCCGGCCAAGGCACCGGGTTATGGCGTGGCCGGTGATGACCGATGAACAGCGTGGAGTTGCTCAAGGCGTTGGTGGGGTTCGACACCACCAGCCGTGAATCCAACTTGCAACTGATCGAATTCGCCCGCGATTACCTCGAAGGTTTCGACGTGTCGTGCGCGCTGATCTACAACGATGAGCGCAGCAAAGCCAACCTGTTCGCCACGATCGGCCCGGTGGATCAACCGGGCATTGTGCTGTCCGGGCACACCGATGTGGTGCCGGTCGATGGCCAGCCGTGGACGCTGCCGCCGTTCGAACTGACCGAGCGCGACGGCAAAGTGTTCGGCCGTGGCACGGCGGACATGAAGGGCTACATCGCCTGTGTGCTCGCACTGGTGCCGTCACTGGTTAAAACGCCGCTGCGCATGCCGGTGCACATTGCTTTGTCCTATGACGAAGAAGTCGGCTGCCTCGGCGTGCGTTCGTTGCTCAAGGTTTTGCAGCAACGCCCAATCAAACCGTTGCTGTGCATCATCGGCGAACCGACCGAACTGAAACCGGTGCTCGGCCACAAGGGCAAACTGGCGATGCGCTGCGATGTGCAGGGCCATCCGTGCCATTCGGCGTACGCGCCGCTCGGGGTCAACGCGATTGAATACGCCGCCGAACTGATCGGCGAACTGGGTCGCCTCGGCCAGCAACTGAAAGCGCCGGAGCATCACGACGCGCGCTTCGACCCGCCCTACAGCACGGTGCAGACCGGTGTGATCAGCGGCGGCAAGGCCTTGAACATCGTGCCGGCCGATTGCCGTTTCGATTTCGAAATCCGCGCCCTGCCCTCGCAGGATCCGGCGCTCGTTGCCGAAGCGCTGCAAGCCTACGCCGAACGCGAAGTGCTGCCACGTATGCGCGCGGTCAGTGCGCAGAGTGATATTCGCTTCAGCGCCTTATCGGCGTATCCGGGGCTGGTCACCGATGCGCAAAGCCAGGCCGCCGAGTTGATCTCTGCGTTCTGCGGTTCAACGGATTTCGGCACCGTGGCCTTCGGCACTGAAGGCGGGTTGTTTGATGCAGTAGGCATTCCCACCGTGGTGTGTGGCCCCGGCAGCATGGATCAGGGTCACAAGCCCGATGAGTTTGTCAGCCTCGATCAGTTGCAGGCGTGCAATGAAATGCTCCAGCGCATGCTGGCGTTTATCAGTCTTTGACAGGCGGCTTGGCGGCACTCACGAGTGCAGTCGGGCCAACTCTTCGCGGCAATGATCGACAAACAACTGCGCCGGTTTGGTCAGTTGCACCCGCCGCAGCCAGGCCGCCGACAATCCCGAACCGGTGACGTTTTCCGCCAGCGGCACGCACACGACTTGCTGGCCGTCGTAGGTGTAGTCGCTGAACGGTTTGGTCACCAGAATCGAAAAGCCGAAACCATTGCCGACCATGCCGCGCACCATCTCTATCGACGGTGAGCTGAAGACAATATTCGGCGTCAGCCCGCGCTCTTCGAAGATGCTCACGAAATAGGTGCGGCTCGGCACCACGTCGAGCAGGATCATCGGTTCCAGCACAAGATCAGCCAGCGAGACCTTTGCCTGTTGCGCAAAGCGGTGGCTGGCCGGCAGCAACGCATAAGGCTGCTGCGGCGGCATCAGCGGCGTGGTTTCGATGGTGCTGTCCAGGTCGTGTTCAAACATCATCGCAACGTCGATGCTGCCGGCGGTGAGGGCCTGCACCAACTCTTGTTGTTCGCCATCACGAATGCGGATTTCCACCCCTGGCCAGCGCGCCTTGAACCCGGCGATCAAGCGCGGCAGGTACAGCGGCGCGACGGTTTCGAAACAACCAATATCGATCTGCCCCGCGACCACATCATTGTCAGCCAGCGCGTTCTGCTCGAACTCGTGCGCCACCCGTAGCAACTCCAGTGCCTTGCGATAGAACCGCGAGCCACTCGGCGTCAGCGAAACCCCTTGGGCGTGATGGCGGATGAACAACTGCACACCGAAACTTTCTTCCAGATGCTTAATGGCCGTGGAGACCGACGGTTGCGCGATATAGAGCTTGCGCGAGGCCTCGGCAACGCTGCCGCAGTCGGCGGTGGTGACGAAGTATTTGAGCTGGCGCAGGTTGTAGGCAGCCATGTGAGTCTCCCGAAGAGCGCGAGTGTTCGCCCTGTTTCCCTGGCGCACGATCAAGCTTGAACATACCGGACGCAGGCGCCAGCCGAAGCATATTTTTTTTAAGGTCTGTAGCAACAAACTTACTAATTTATCTATCCCGACGCTTTGCACATGATCACTTCAACAAGAAATGCGCCGCCCGTGCCGGCGCTTGCCGAAGTACGTCCACGTACTCATCCTTGCCTTGGAGTTCGTCATGGCTACCCCAACAGCATCCTCCGCTCCGCTGATTGAAAAACACACGATAGGATACGTGCCCCCCGAAGATCGCCACGGAAAGGTCAGGGATCTGTTCACGCTCTGGTTCGGCGGCAATATCGCGCCGTTGCCCATCGTCACCGGTGCACTGGGCGTGCAGTTGTTTCACTTGAATCTGCTCTGGGGCATCGTCGCGATTCTCGTCGGCCATCTGGTCGGTGGCGTGCTGATGGCGCTGCACTCGGCGCAAGGCCCGCAGATGGGCATTCCACAGATGATCCAGAGCCGCGCGCAGTTCGGCTCCCTCGGCGCGCTGTTGGTGGTGTTGATTGCCGGCGTCATGTACATCGGCTTTTTCGCCTCCAACATCGTGCTGGCCGGCAAGTCGCTGCATGGCGTGGTCGACAGCGTTCCGGTGCCGGTCGGCATCGTCATCGGCGCAGTCGGTTCGGGGATCATCGGCATCATCGGCTACCGCTTTATCCACGTGCTCAACCGCATCGGCACGTGGGTGTTGGGGATCGGCATCGTTGTCGGTTTCGGCTACATCTTTACCCACATTCAAACCGATGATTTCCTCACTCGCGGCAGCTTCAACCTGTCCGGCTGGCTGGCCACTGTGTCGTTGGCGGCGTTGTGGCAGATCGCGTTTGCGCCCTACGTGTCCGATTATTCGCGTTACTTGCCGGCCGACGTCAAAGTCTCGTCGACGTTCTGGACCACGTATCTGGGTTCAGCGCTGGGCTCGAGTCTGGCGTTCATCTTCGGTGCCGTCGCAGTGCTGGCGACACCGGTGGGGATGGACACCATGGACGCGGTGAAGCTCGCCACCGGTTCCATTGGCCCGCTGATGCTGGTGCTGTTTCTGCTCAGCGTGATCAGCCACAACGCCCTCAACCTCTACGGCGCGGTGCTGTCGTTGATCACTCTGGTGCAAACCTTCGCCTACCGCTGGATCCCCACCGCCAAGAGCCGCGCGGTGATCTCGATCATCGTGTTGCTGGCCTGCTGCTTCGCCGCCGTCGGCGCCTCGAAGGACTTCATCGGCCACTTCGTCGACATGGTGCTGGTGTTGTTGGTGGTGCTGGTGCCGTGGACGGCGATCAACCTGATCGACTTCTACGCGATCCACAAAGGTCAGTACGACATCCAGTCGATCTTCCAGGTCGACGGCGGCATCTACGGCCGCTACAACCCGCAAGCGCTACTGGCCTACGCGATCGGCATCGCCGTGCAGATCCCGTTCATGAACACGCCGCTGTACGTAGGCCCGGTGTCGGCGCACATCAACGGCGCGGACCTGTCCTGGCTGGTGGGACTGCTGGTGACCTCGCCGCTGTATTTCTGGCTGGCGAATCGGGACACGTCCTACCGTCGGCGGATGATGGGCGGGAAACTGGCGAGCAGTCTGTGATTTTGACCTGATGAACAACCAAGGCACGCCCAGTGCGGGCCTTGTCTATTGCGGTGTGGTATTACTTCAGGCCTGACGATTATTGGGTAAGGGAAATCCAATGCTGCGAATACTGGGTAAAGCCTCATCGATCAACGTGCGCAAAGTCCTGTGGACTTGCGCTGAACTGCAGATTCCCTTCGAGCGTGAAGACTGGGGTTCGGGATTCAGATCGACGCACGATGCGCAGTTTCTCGCGCTCAATCCCTGTGCCATGGTGCCGGTGATTCAGGACGGCGATTTCACGTTGTGGGAATCGAACACGATCATTCGTTATCTGGTGTCGAGCTACAACGGTTCGCAGCTTTATCCCCTTGAGTCGATGGCGCGGGCGCGGATTGATCAATGGATTGACTGGCAGGCTTCGGAGCTGAATCGCTCGTGGTCGTATGCGTTTCTATCGCTGGTGCGTCAGTCGCCGGGGCATCAGGACAGCACGGCATTGGCTGCAGGGATCAAACAATGGTCGAAGAACATGGCCATCCTCGACCGGCAACTGGACAAGACCGGCGCCTACGTCAGCGGCGAACAGTTTTCCCTGGCGGACATTCCCATCGGGCTGTCGGTGAACCGCTGGTTCGAAACCCCACTGGCTCACCCGGATTTTGCCGCAGTGAAAGCCTATTACGAACGTTTGAGCCTGCGCCCAGGCTACTTGCTGCACGGTCGCAACGGCACGCCGTAATCGCGGTTATTTGCTTTTGAACGCCTCACGCCGCGCCAGCCGTTCGGCGGCGTAGGCTTCTTGTGGCTGGCTGATCAGATCTTGCCGACGCAACGGTTCGCCGCAGTGCTCGCACAGCGGCCCGAGGCCGGCGCTATGGTTGCAGTTTTTGTGGGTCATGTTCACCGCCAGCCCCTCTTCCGGTGATTTGCACCAGGTCTCTCCCCACGCTCGCAACGCAATGATCACCGGGTAGAACGCCTCACCTTTCGCCGTGAGGTGGTACTCGTAGCGTTTCGGCCGTTCGTTGTACAACCGGCGCTCAACCAGCCCCTCCGCTTCCAGGCATTTCAGACGCGCGGCAACCATCTGCGGCGTACCGCCGGTCTGCGCCTGAATCTCGTCATAGCGATGATTGGCCATGAACAACTCGCGCAAAACCAGCACGGTCCAGCGGTCGCCGACGATCGTCTCGGCCCGGGAAATCGGGCACAGCGTGTCGGGAAGGCTATCGTTTACTGCCATCAGGGCTTGCCTCTTTTACAGTTACTATGATTATCATATCTACACGATGCCGGGACAAGCCCTGTGCACCGATAATCCCATTGCCGGAGCAAGCAGCCATGTCGAATATCCCCTATCCGCTGGACAGAACCGCCTACCTGTTGGTCGATCCGTACAACGATTTTCTCTCGGAGGGTGGCAAGATTTTCCCTTTGATCAAACCCATGGCCGAGCAGAACGGCCTGCTCGACAACCTGCGCAAACTCGACCGCACGGTGCGCGACCTGAACATTCCGGTGGTCATCGTACCCCATCATCGCTGGGAAAAAGGCGACTACGAAACCTGGGACCACCCGACCCCGACCCAATGCAAAATCATGCACATGCATCATTTTGCCCGGGGCGAATGGGGCGGCGAATGGCACCCGGATTTTGCGCCGAAGGACGGCGACATCGTGGTTCAAGAACACTGGGGTTCCAGTGGTTTCGCCAACACCGACCTGGATTTTCGCCTGAAGCAGCAAGGCATCACCCACGTAATCATCGTCGGCCTGCTGGCCAACACCTGCATCGAAGCCACCGCGCGCTATGCCTCGGAACTGGGCTACCACGTCACCCTGGTCCGCGATGCAACAGCGGCCTTCAAAGCGGAAATGATGCACGCCGCCCACGAACTCAACGGCCCGACATTCGCTCACGTGATTGCCAGCACCGACGAACTGATTGCCAACCTCAAATCCCAAGGTGAATCGAAATGAGCCTGACCGGCCATTTGCTGATCGGCGCGGCGGATGTCGCCGCCACCGAAGGCACGATGAAAGCGCTGAACCCGGCCACCGATCAACGGATAGAACCGGACTTCGCTTTCGGCGGTGCGGCACAGGTTGATCAGGCTGCAACACTCGCCGATGCCGCGTTCGACCACTACAGCCACACCTCGCTGGCCGAGCGTGCCGCGTTTCTCGAGAGCATCGCTGACAACCTCGATGAGGTGCGCAGCGAACTGGCGGCACGCGCGGCACTCGAAACCGGGCTGCCCGAAGCTCAGCTTGAGGGCGAAGCTTTGAGAGCCGCGATCCAGTTCCGCCAGTTCGCCGATGTGGTGCGCCGGGGCCGCTTTCTACAACTGGCGATCGACCCGGCACAACCCCAGCGTCAGCCGCGTCCACGGATGGATCATCGCTTGCAAAAAATCGCCATCGGCCCGGTGGCGATTTTCGGCGCGAGCAACTTCCCGATTTCCTACTCGGTGGCGGGTGGCGATACCGCGTCAGCATTGGCGGCCGGCGCTACCGTGATTCTCAAGGCGCACAACGCCCACCCCGGCGCCTCGGAAATCCAGGCGCGAGCCATTCGTAAAGCCGTGCAGGCGCATGGCTTGCCCGAAGGTGTTTTCTCGATGGTGCGTGGTGGCGGCAATGCCATTGGCGAAGCGCTGGTCGATCATCCGTTGATCAAGGCTGTGACCTTCACCGGCTCCGAACCGGGTGGCATGGCGCTCTACCGCCGTGCGCAATTGCGCCCCGAGCCGATCCCGGTGTTCACCGAAATGACCAGCGTCAACCCGACCTTCATCCTGCCCGAGGCGCTGGCGGCTCGCGGCGCCGAAATCGGCGACGGCTTTATCGAGCGCATGCTGGTCAACGTCGGGCAGGCCTGTTTGTGTCCGTCGATCCTGATCGCCATCCGTGGTGCGGGGTTTGAAGAGCTGCGCAACGCCATGCGCAATCGGGTCAGCGCGGCACCGGCGCGGACAATGCTGACGCCGGGCATTCATGGTGCCTACGTCGAGGGTCTGATTGCGATGGAAGGTACCGGCGCGCAGGTGATAGCGGCAGGCACGCCGGCCGATGCCACATTCGCTGGACGCGCTGTGTTGCTGGAAGTCGAGGGCCACCAATTACTCGGCGAACCGGCATTGGCTCATGAGGTGTTTGGTCCATCGGCGCTCCTGGTTGCTGTCAACGATGAAGCCGAGTTGCTGGCCGTCGCCCGCTCGTTCAAAGGTCAGCTCAGCGCGGCGATTCACCTTGAAAGTGTCGATATGGGATTGGCGCGGCGCCTGCTGCCAATTCTTGAACGCCGCACCGGACGCATCGTGGTCAACGCCTTCGCGCATCCACAGGAAGTAACCTTTGCCACGGTGCACGGCGGCCCTTTTCCGGCCACATCGGACAGCCGCTTCACTTCCGTGGGCATGACCTCGATCGAGCGCTTCTTACGGCCCGTGGCTTATCAGGGGTTTCCGGATGAGTTGTTGCCAGAGGTGTTGCGCGAGAGTAATCCGCTGAATCTGCCGCGCAGCATCGACGGGCAATAACGGCAACCCAGTGCGCGGCAGACGCGATCATGCATCTGCACGCACCACCCCGCGCTCTTCCAGCAAACGCACAAACATGCTCAGACTGCGCGATACCGTGCCCCGCCGCCATACCAGCCACGTGGTCAGATAGCGAAAATCCGCCGCCAATGGCCAGACGCTGACGGTCGCGCCGCCGGGCATGCTCTGCAGCATTTTGCGCGGCATCAGCGCCAGCCCGGCGCCTGCACTGACGCAGGCGAGCATGCCGTGATAGGACTCCATTTCGAAGATCTTGCCCGGTACGGCGGCGTCGGTGCTGAACCATTTTTCAAAGTGGTGACGGTAGGAACAGTTGGAACGGAAGGCATAAATATTCTCGCCGTTGACATCCGCCGCGCGCTTGACGGGCGCGTGGTTGAGCGGCGCGATGATGACCATTTCTTCCTCGAATGCCGGCACACCTTCCAGCGTCGGATGCAGCACCGGGCCGTCGACAAACGCTGCAGCCAGACGCCCGGACAGCACGCCGTCGATCATCGTGCCCGAGGGGCCGGTGGACAGGTCGAGATCGACCTTGGGGTGCAATTGATTGTACGCCGCGAGCAATTCGGGAATGCGCACCGCCGCCGTGCTTTCCAGTGAGCCTAGCGGAAACGCGCCCTGCGGTTCCTCTCCCGCCACCGTCGCCCGGGCCTCTTGCACCAGGTCGAGAATTCGCCGCGCGTATTCAAGGAAACTCCACCCGGCCGGGGACAAACGCAAACGGCTTTTCTCACGGATAAACAGATCAACCCCGAGATCCTGCTCAAGTTGCTTGATCCGCGTGGTCAGGTTCGACGGCACGCGATGAATCTGCGTGGCGGCGGCGCTGATGCTGCCGTGCTCGGCAACGGCTTTGAAGATTTCCAGCTGCACCAGATCCACAGTCATTCTCCAATCGTGAAAGAAACGATCTTTATTATTCAGTTTCCAGAAAACAAACACCACCCTACTCTAGGCCCATCCGACGAACATGCAGGACGATGCCATGAGCCAGATTTCCAGCCAGACCCACGCCATCTCGATCAACCCCGCCACCGGCGAGCAGATCGGTCACTACGCGTTTGAGTCCGCCACTGCCCTTGACGCTGCGCTGACCCGCGCCGCCTATGGCTTTGGCAAGTGGAAGCGCAAGCCGCTGCAAGATCGCTCGCGCTTGTTGAGCGCCCTGGCCGGTGCGTTGCGTGAAACCAGCGAAGCCATGGCCACGATGATCACCCAGGAAATGGGCAAGCCGATTGCTCAGGCCCGTGGTGAAATCGAGAAATGCGCCAAGCTCTGCGAGTGGTACGCCGAGAATGGCCCGGCCATGCTTGACGCTGAACCGACCCAGGTTGAAGGCGGCAAGGCGCGCATCGAATACCGTCCGCTCGGCCCGATCCTCGCGGTAATGCCGTGGAACTTCCCGATCTGGCAAGTGCTGCGCGGTGCCGTGCCGGCGCTGATCGCCGGCAACACTTACGTGCTCAAACATGCGCCGAACGTGATGGGCAGCGCCTACCTGTTGCGCGACGCCTTTACCCGCGCCGGTTTCGCTGATGGCGTGTTTGAAGTGATCAACGTCACCCCGGAAGGCGTTTCCACTGCCATCGCCGACTCGCGTATCGCCGCCGTGACCCTGACCGGCAGCGTGCGTGCCGGCATGGCCATCGGCGCTCAGGCCGGTGCCGCGCTGAAGAAATGCGTGCTGGAACTCGGCGGTTCCGATCCGTTTATCGTGCTCAACGACGCCGATCTGGATGAAGCCGTGCAAGCGGCGGTGATCGGTCGCTACCAGAACTCCGGTCAGGTCTGCGCAGCGGCCAAACGATTGATCATCGAAGCAGGCGTGGTTGAAGAATTCACCCGCAAGTTCGTCGAGGCCACGCGCAAGTTGAAGGTCGGTGATCCGCTGTCTGCCGAGACCTACATCGGCCCGATGGCACGTTTCGACCTGCGTGATGAACTCGACCAGCAAGTGCGCGACACCCTTGAAGAAGGCGCAACGCTGTTGCTCGGCGGCGGCAAGTCTGAAGGCCCGGGCAACTACTACGAGCCGACCGTGCTGGCCGATGTCACCGACCGCATGACTTCGTTCAAACAGGAACTGTTCGGCCCGGTCGCGTCGATCATCACCGCCCGTGATTGCGCGCATGCCGTGGCCCTGGCCAACGACAGCGAGTTCGGCCTGACCGCCACGATCTACACCGCCAACGTGGCACTGGCCCAGCAACTGACCAGCGAACTGGACACCGGCGGCGTGTTCATCAACGGCTACTCCGCCAGCGACCCGCGCGTGACGTTTGGTGGTGTGAAGAAGAGCGGTTTCGGACGTGAACTGTCGCACTTCGGCGTGCGCGAGTTCTGCAATGCGCAGACTGTGTGGCTGGATCGCAAATAATCCAGAGACCGGAAACCCCTGTAGCGAGCCTGCTCGCGATGAGGCCGGCCCAGTCAACATCTCCATTGTCTGAATCACCGCTTTCGCGAGCAGGCTCGCTCCCACAGGGATTCGCAGACAGATTGAAAATAGTTGGCTTGGCACAATACAAAGTGGGAGCGAGCTTGCTCGCGAAGAGGCAATCTCAGTCAACACATCCGTTGCTGACTCACCGCTTTCGCGAGCAGGCTCGCTCCCACAGGGATTCGCAGACAGATTGAAAATAGTTGGCTCGGCACAATCCAAAGTGGGAGCGAGCCTGCTCGCGATGAGGCCGGCCCAGTCAACATCTCCATTGTCTGACTCACCGCTTTCGCGAGCAGGCTCGCTCCCACAGGGATTCGCAGACAGATTGAAAATAGTTGGCTCGGCACAATCCAAAGTGGGAGCTAGCCTGCTCGCGATGAGGCCGGCCCAGTCAGCATCTCCATTGTCTGACTCACCGCTTTCGCGAGCAGGTTCGCTCCCACATTGGGTTTATGCAGCAGCCTGTTGTGGCTCGGCGACACTGCGATCCTTGCTCAACAATCCCAGCACCACCGCCGCCGATGCGAGGGTGATCACCGTCAGGATGTGCAGCAGATACTGAAACGCCGCCGCATAACCTTGCACCAAACGTTCATTGGCCAGACCTGGCACGGTGTTGATCGCATGCGCCATATCGCCGGTGGTCACCCGGTGCGCGTTCTCGGCGATCAGCGACGCCTCGGCACCCGCCACCACGTGCACGGCACTGGCAGACTGGTGCCCGTACTATCCGGGTCTGCACTTGTACTACCCGAGCCGCCGTCATGTGCCGGCAGTGCTGAAGGCGTTTATCGACTTCGTGCGCAACCGGCGTTAGGCGTTTACAGATACTTCAACCAGGCAATGTCGCGGCGCCGCGCCTTCAACGCCGAAAACCAACGCACGGCCGGGAACAGTGCAATCGCCAGAATCGCCGCTGCCAGCCAGATCGCCGCCACCGACGAGAAGCCGAAATAGCTGCCCTGATTTAGCCCGAACAGGGCCACGCCGATCAGGTACAACACCTTCAACGCGTACAGGTGCAGCAGATAGAAAAACATCGGCGCCGAACCGAACACAGTCAGCCAGCGAATCCAGCGGCGATCCTGTACACGCTCGAAGGCCAGCAGCAGCAACAGCCCGACGCTCACGGTCAGCGCGATAAACAGCAACGACGGCGGGTACTTGGTGATGTTGAAAAAACTCATCAGGGTTTGCACCGACGTGTCACCCACGGCCCATGGTTTTTCGCCATAGCCGTTGATCAGCCGCAAGCCGACAAAACCCAGCAGCCCGGCGCTACCCGCGATCAGCAGGTGGCACTGACGCAAACCTGCTTCAACGCCACGAGCAAACCACGGCCCGAGCGCATAACCCAGACCGATCACACCGATCCACGGCAGTAACGGATAGGAGGTGCGCAGGCGCAGATTTTCACTGACTTCGATCCAGCCACGATCATGCAAAATCGCCCACGGCACATGCAGCGCCGACTCCACCGGGAAATGTACCGCGTCGAGCAGGTTGTGTCCGGCGATGATCGTCAGGCTCAACGTCAGCAACAGCCAGCGCGGCAGCCACACCAGCAGCGACAGGGCGATCATGCTCAAGCCGATCGCCCAGATCACTTGCAGATAAATCACACTCGGTGGCAGTTGGAAGGTCCACGCGAAGTTCACCAGCGTGAACTCCAGCACCACCAGAAACAGACCGCGTTTGAACAGAAACGCACTGACATCGGCCTTGCCTGCGTACTTTTCGCCGAACAACCACGCCGACAATCCCGTCAGCAGCACGAACACTGGCGCACACAGATGCGCCAGCGTGCGACTGAAAAACAACGCCGGTTCAGTGCTGGCAATGTCCATCGGGTCGGCGACCTGGCGGTGCAGCAAAAAAGTTTCGCGCACGTGGTCCAGCAGCATGAACAGAATGACCAGGCCTCTGAGGGCGTCAATGGACAGCAGCCGGCCAGTGGGCGAGGCAGAATGGGGGAGCGCAATTGTCATGAGCGTTTCGCAATCGAAGGGTTAACAGCGGGCGCCGACAAGGACGGCCCTGAAAATTTTGCGTTACCTTATAACACTAAAAAGCAAAATCCAAAGCCCAATCGATAGCAATTCTCAGAAAACCGCAGCCGATCACACCGTCCAGGTTGCCCAATAGCCTCAGGCTTCTATAGTGATCAGGTCCCCCTGCCCTTGCGGCCTGTTGTCGAGCGTTGTCCATGGTCAACACCGAACACCTGATCATTTGCGAGCACTGCGACTGCGTGTACGAAAAAGCCGTGCTGGCCAAACACCAGAAAACCTCGTGCGTGCGTTGTGGCGGCGTGCTCCAGCGCTTCAACGGTTTGACCGTCGAACAGCGCCTGGCCCTGACCTTCACGGCGGCGATGCTGTGGCTGTTTGCCAATTTCTATCCGGTGATGAGCATCAGCCTCAAAGGCCTGAAAAACAGTGCGACGCTGTGGGATTCTGTGCTGGCGCTGAGTCAGGGGCCGATCACCTTCATAGCGATGGTCGCGGCAATTTCGATCATTATTGCCCCGGCATTTCAACTGGTCCTGCTGACCTGGGTGCTTAGCTTCGCGCTGTCATCGCGACGCGCACCGGGGTTCAAGTTGTGCATGCGCTGGCTGGAAACCCTGCGGCCGTGGAGCATGCTCGAAGTGTGCCTGCTGGGGGCGATGGTCGCGGTGTTCAAACTGGCGGGATTGCTCGACGTGTTGCCCGGCATCGGCCTGTTCGCATTGGCCGTGCTGAGTTTGATGATGATCAGGATTGCCGGCCGCGATATCCGCGACCTATGGGATATTCCATGAACCGACCCGCGACTGCCAGCGAACTCAACCTGTGCCTGTGCCACAGCTGTGGCCTGGCCTGCGACATGACCGACGAGCCACATGAATGCCCCCGTTGCGACGCGCCGCTGCATCGACGCAAGACCAATTCACTGGCGCGCACCTGGGCCTATATGCTCGCGGCGCTGGCGTTTTACGTGCCGGCCAATCTGCTGCCGGTGATGAACACCACCATGCTTGGCAGCGGGTCTGACAGCACGATCATGAGCGGCGTGCTGGAGTTCTGGCAGCATGGCGCGTGGGACATCGCACTGATCATCTTTATTGCCAGTATCGCCGTGCCGGGCGTCAAGTTCGTCGCCCTGTCGCTGTTGTTGATCACGGTGCAACGCGACAGTGGCTGGGCACGCCGAGAGCGCTCGAAAATGTTCCGCTTCGTCGAGCTGATCGGCTACTGGTCAATGCTTGATGTACTGGTGGTCGCACTGGTCGCAGCGTTGGTGAAGTTCCAGACACTGGGCGATATCGAACCGCGACCGGGCATCCTGTTCTTCGGCATGGTCGTGGTGCTGACCATGCTCTCGGCAATGAGCTTCGACCCTCGGCTGATCTGGGACAACGCTCCGGACGATGAACCACTCAGCGACGCAGAGCCGTCAGCAACACCTGCAACGGATGGCGCAGTGCCTGATCCGACTGGCGCTTGACCTGACTGCGGCAGGAATACCCCGTGGCCAACGCTTCACCCTGCTCTGCCGGCGCCGCCACCTGACGGGCCCACGACTGCTCGTAGATCACCGCTGAGGTTTCGCGGTTGCGCGCTTCGTGGCCGTAGGTCCCGGACATGCCGCAGCAACCGGTGGCTTGCGTGGCCAGTTTTAACCCTGCGCGCTCGAACACCTGTTCCCACTGCCGAGTCGCGGCCGGGGCGTTGGTTTTCTCGGTGCAATGGGCGAGCAGTCGGAACGAGGCGGTTTTATCCTGCGCCGCCTGCTCTGGCATGACCTTGAGCAACCATTCCTGCACCAGCGCCACCTCCGGGCATTGCTGCATGCCGGGGACTTTCAGGTATTCCTGGCGATACACCAGCGTCATCGCCGGATCGAGGCCCAGCAACGGCACACCGATGTCCGCCAATTCGCGCAACTGCCGGGCATTGCGCAGCGCCGCGCGGTTGAACGCCGAGAGGAAGCCCTGCACGTGCAGCGGTTTGCCGTTGGCGCTGAACGGCGCCAGATACACCTGATAACCCAGACGCGAAATCAGCTCGACCAGATCGGCCAACAGCGGCGCTTCGAAGTAGCGCGTGAAGGCATCCTGCACGATGACCACACTGCGTTCGCGTTGCGCTGGAGTCAGCGCCGCCAAGGTCGACACCGTCGCTGGCTGCACTTGCCAACGGCGCATCGCCGCGTGGAAATCGAAGCGACTGAGCAACGGCACATCGATCATGCCGCCGACGCGTTCCAGCAGCCCGCGAACCCATGCAGCGCCCATCAACCCGTTATACAGCGCCGGAATCCGCGCCATGTACGGGATGCTGTATTCCAGCGAGGCGATCAGGTAATCCCGCGCCGGGCGCAGATAACGGCTGTGATACAGCTCGAGAAAGCGCGAACGAAACTCCGGCACGTTGACCTTGACCGGGCACTGTCCCGCGCAGGATTTGCACGCCAGGCAACCGGCCATGGCGTCGTAGACTTCGTGGGAGAAGTCTTCGGCCTGCGCACGACTGTTGCGCCAGCGCTGCCACAACGTGCTGAAAAACGCCGGCTTGCGAATCGCCTCGGACAACACATCGACACCCGCCTCGCCCTGCAAACGCAGCCACTCGCGGATCAACGAGGCACGGCCCTTGGGCGACTGAGCGCGCTCGCGGGTGGCTTTCCACGACGGGCACATGGCGTCGTCGGGGTCAAAGTTGTAGCAGGCGCCGTTGCCATTGCAGTGCATGGCCGCGCCGTAGCTCTGCCAGACCTTTTCGTCGATCTGTCGATCGAGTTCACCGCGCAAAGTGACTTCGTCGATTTTCAGCAGCGCTGCGCCAGTGTTGGCCGGGGTGGCGATTTTGCCGGGGTTGAACTGATTGAACGGGTCGAACGCGGCTTTCAAGGCTTGCAGCGCCGGGTACAGTTCACCGAAGAAGGCCGGCGCATATTCCGAGCGCAAGCCTTTGCCGTGCTCGCCCCACAGAAGGCCACCGTAACGCTGGGTCAGCGCGGCGACACCATCGGACACCGGACGCACCAGCGCCGCTTGCTGCGGATCTTTCATGTCGAGGATCGGCCGCACGTGCAGCACGCCTGCATCGACGTGACCGAACATGCCGTATTGCAAACCGTGGCTGTCGAGCAGGTCGCGCAATTCAGCGATGTACTCGGCCAAGTGCTGCGGCGGTACCGCGGTGTCTTCCACAAACGGCTGCGGCCGCGCTTCACCGGCAACGTTGCCGAGCAGGCCTACCGCGCGTTTGCGCATGCCGTAGACCTTGTTTACCGCAGCGTGCCCGACCGCCAGCGTGTGGCCCAAACGCTCGACTGTGCGGTCGCTGCTCAAGTGCTCGACGAACGCCTCGACCCGACCTCGCAGCTCTTCAGGATCGTCGCCGCAGAACTCCACCAGGTTGATGCCCAGGGTCGGCCGCTCGGCGCTTTCCGGGAAATACTCGGCGACGCCGTGCCAGACGATGTCCTGCATCGCCAGCAGCAAGACTTTCGAGTCAACGGTTTCGATCGACAAGGGTTTGAGCGCCATCAAGGCGCGGGCGTCGCGCAGTGCGTCCATGAACCCGGCGTAGCGGATGTTCACCAGCATCGTGTGTTTGGGAATCGGCAGTACGTTCAGCCGCGCTTCGACGACAAATCCCAGCGAGCCTTCGGCACCGCACAGCACGCTGTTGAGGTTGAAGCGATTGTCCGCCTCACGCAGGTGTGCGAGGTCATAACCGGTCAGGCAACGGTTGAGATCGGGGAAACGCTGTTTGATCAGCTCGCCCTGCTCATCAATGATCTGCCGGGCGCAACGGTAGACTTCACCGACGCGATCTTCGCGGGCGCACAGGGCTTCGAGTTCGCTTTCCGCAAGAGGCTGCCCGTGCAGGCGCTCACCGCCGCGCAAGATCATGTCGAGTTCGAGCACATGGTCGCGGGTCTTGCCATAGGTGCAACTGCCCTGACCACTGGCATCGGTGTTGATCATGCCGCCGACGGTGGCGCGGTTGGAGGTCGACAATTCCGGGGCGAAAAACAGCCCGGTGGATTTCAGCGCGGCGTTGAGCTGATCCTTGACCACTCCGGCCTGCACCCGCACCCAGCGCTCTTCAACGTTGATCTCCAGAATGCGGTTCATGTGCCGCGACAGGTCGACGACGATGCCGTCCGTCAGCGATTGGCCGTTGGTGCCGGTGCCGCCACCGCGCGGGGTGATCACCACTTGTTGATAGGCCGGTTCGGCGATCAGCCGCGCCACCCGCGCCACGTCATCAGCGTCCAGCGGAAACACCGCCGCTTGCGGCAGGCGCTGATAGATCGAGTTGTCGGTCGCCAGCACGACACGGCTGGCGTAATCGGCGCTGATTTCACCGCGAAAGCCGCTGGCTTTCAGGGCTTTGAGGAACTGCTGGTAATCGCTGGTCAGGGCTTTGGCGGGGGACAGCTGGGCAATCATCGGTCAGGTTATCTCGGTCAAATCGGGCCGCGTGGCGGTGAACAGTTGTACGCAACGAATGATTGCGTCAGGCTCCGCCATCTCATGGTGTCCATGTTCATTGCTGGCGAACGCCGGGACAACCGTAAATTCGACCCGCTATTGATGACTTTTACGAATGAATCCGCGCACGCTCACGCCTTCCATGTCGTTATTGCTGGCTTTCGAGGCCGCCGCACGCCACGAAAGCTACACCCGCGCTGCTCATGAACTGTCGCTGACGCAGAGTGCGGTCAGCCGTCAGGTGCAGATTCTCGAGAAAATGCTCGGCATGCGCCTGTTCACGCGCGAAGGCCGGCAAGTGGTGCTGACCGATGTCGGACGCATGTATCAGCGCGAACTTGCTGAAGCGCTTGGGCAGATTCGCAGCGCGACGTTGCAGGCCATGGCGTTTGGTTCGGGCATTCACAGCTTGCGCCTGGCAACGCTGCCGACTTTCGGTTCGAAGTGGCTATTGCCGCGACTCAAGGATTTCTACACCGCGCACCCGGGTATGACCGTGCATTTGCATTCGCGGATCGAAGCGATTGATTTCGATACCAGCGAAATCGATGCGGCAATCTGTGTCGGCGGTGGTGACTGGCCGGGGCTGACCGCCCTGCCCCTGCACACGGAAGAATTGGTGGTGATTGCCAGTGCGCAGCTGTCCGACGCCGAACGCGACGACGCCGAACAACACATCGCCGGGCAACTGCTGCTCAATGTCAGCAGCAATGCCCAGGCGTGGGCGGAGTGGTTCAGCCATCAAGGTCTGCCGCACCGCAGCATGCGTATCGGGCCGAGCTTTGAAATGACTTCGCACTTGATTCAGGCAGTGCGGGCCAATATTGGTGTGGGGTTGGTGCCGCGAATTCTGGTTGAGGATGAGTTGTTGAAGGGTGAGCTGCTGCAGCTGGGTGAGGCGATTACCAGTCGCCGCAGCTATTACCTGGTGTATCCGCCACGAAATGAGAATTTGCCGTCGCTGAAAGCGTTTCGGGATTGGCTGGTGCATACACTCTGAAGGAATGAGTCGCCCCCTTCGCGAGCAAGCTCGCTCCCACAAAGGATTTGTGAACGCCACAGATCAAATGTGGGAGCGAGCTTGCTCGCGAAGAGGCCAGCGAGCACGACATCAAAATCTCGGTTTAACCGCCCTCCAGTCCGGCTTGTAGCGCTGCATCTGCCGCACATCATCGCGCTGACGAATCCCGCACGTCAGGTACTGATCATGCAGCTTGCCCAACTGATCCCGGTCCAGCTCCAGCCCAAGCCCCGGCGCGCGGGTGATCTTCACGCAACCATCGACAATCGGCAGTTTGCCACCCTTGATCACCTCCTCATCCGGCTCCTGCCACGGGTAATGGGTGTCGCAGGCGTAATCCAGATTCGGCACCGCCGCCGCGACATGCGCCATCGCCATCAGGCTGATACCCAGGTGTGAATTGGAATGCATCGACACACCGAGACCGAACACATCGCACATCTTCGCCAGCGTCTGCGTGTCGCGCAGGCCACCCCAGTAATGGTGATCGGCAAGCACGATCTGCACACTGTTCTGCGCAACGCTGCGACGGAACTCGTCGAAATCGGTGACCACCATATTGGTCGCCAGCGGCAGACCAGTACGCTTGTGCAGTTCGGCCATGCCGTCGAGGCCCGGGGTCGGGTCTTCGTAATACTGCAAATCATCGCCGAGCAACTCGGCCATGCGAATCGAGGTTTCCAGCGACCAGTTGCCGTTCGGATCGATGCGCAACGGGTAACCGGGAAAAGCCTTTTTCAACGCTTTGATGCACGCCACCTCATGCTCCGGCGGCAAGGTGCCGGCCTTGAGCTTGATGCTCTTGAAACCGTACGCCTCGATCATCCGCGCGGCTTGGGCGACGATCTGCTGCTCGCTGAGCGCCTCGCCCCAATTGTCCGGTTTGTACGGCGAATCAACATGCTGCGCATACTTGAAGAACAGGTAGGCGCTGAACGGCACTTCATCGCGAATGGCACCGCCGAGCAGATCCACCAGCGGCACATTGAGGTAATGCGCCTGCAAATCGAGGAACGCCACTTCGAACGCCGAATAGGCATTGCTCACTGCTTTACTGGCGTGGGAACCGGGCGCCAGTTCGGCACCAGCAATGCTTGCAGGTTTGTTCGCGGCAACGGTGGCCTGCACGATCGCGCGCAACTGGTTGAGGTTGAACGGGTCGAGGCCGATCAGTTGCCCCTGCAACTGCTGCTGGATCGCCAGCGCCGGGGCATCGCCATAGCTTTCGCCGAGGCCGATGTAGCCGTTATCGCTTTCGATCTCGATGATCGAACGCAGGGCAAACGGTTCGTGGATGCCGCTGGCGTTGAGCAGCGGCGGATCACGAAAGGCAATCGGGGTCACGGTGACACGGGTGATTTTCAAGATAACGCTCCTGACAGATCAACAATCAATTCAATGGCTCGCGGCCGGTCTGGCCGTCGCGACAACGGCGGTCTCGTCATGGGGCTTTGCCGGAGTTTTACCCTTGGCACCCGGGGCCGTGCGAGCAAAGAAGATCACCACCGCAGCGACCAGTGACGTCGCCGCCAGGCCATAAAGACCGCCCTCGATGGAGCCGGTGGTTTCTTCGAGGATGCCGAACGCCGTCGGTGCAACGAAGCCGCCGAGGTTGCCGATGGAGTTGATCAACGCGATCACTGCAGCGGCAATGCGCGCATCCAGATAGCTTTGCGGAATCGGCCAGAACAACGCCGACGCAGCCTTGAAGCCGATGGCGGCGAAACAGATGGCAACGAAGGCGAAGATCGGCCCGCCAGTGGTCGACATGAACATGCCGATCGCCGCGATCACCAGTGTCAGCGCGACCCAGGCCTGCTGGAATTTCCACTTGCCGGCCATCGCCGCGAAACCATACATAGCAACAATCGAAATGATCCACGGAATCGAATTGAGCAGGCCGACCTGGAAGTCACCGAGGTTGCCCATCTTCTTGATCATGCTCGGCAGCCAGAACGTCGCGCCGTAAATGGTCAGGGCAATGGAGAAGTAGATGAAACAGAACAGCGCAATCTGCCGATCCGCCAACAGCTTGAACATCGACGGTTTGGCCACTTGCACCGCCTCACGAGCACGCTGCTCCTCGGCAATCGCCGCCACCAGCGCTTCGCGTTCCTCTTCGCTCAGCCACTTGGCCTGACGCGGATGCGATTGCACCCAGAACCAGACAAATGCGCAGAGCACCACCGATGCGGCACCCTCGATCAGGAACATCCACTGCCAGCCATGCAAACCCAGGCCACTGATATGCAGCAACGCACCGGACACCGGGCCGGAGATCACCGAAGCAATCGCCGAACCGCTGAGAAACACCGCCATGGTCTTGCCGCGCTCGGAGGCTGGCAGCCATTGGGTGAAGTAATAAATGATCCCCGGAAAGAACCCTGCTTCGGCCGCGCCGAGAATAAAGCGCAGCACATAGAAACTGGTTTCACCTCTAACGAACGCCATGGCCATGGCGGCCGCGCCCCAGGTGAACATGATCCGCGTCAGCCAGACCCGTGCGCCGTAACGTTGCAGGAGCATGTTGGACGGCACTTCGAACAGCGCGTAGCCAACAAAGAACAAACCGGCACCGAGGCCGTAAGCCGCCGCACCGATGCCGAGGTCGGTTTCCATGTGGCTGCGCACGAAACCGATGTTGACCCGATCGATGTAGTTGACGATGAACATCACCACGAACAGCGGCAGCACGTGGCGCTTGACCTTGGCGGCGGCACGGGCAAGCACCGTGACGTCCAGCGGACTCTGGAGGGTTTTCAAGGGGCGACTCCCGATCTTGTTTTTTTAGGGATGGCGTAAAGCGATGGGCCGATCATGGACGGGGTCATTGATCCCGTCTAATCTAACTTGGCATTCGATTGATACCCGGATTAGATCAATGTTCGAACTGACTCAACTGCGCTGCTTCACCACGGTCGCCACCGAACTCAACTTTCGCCGCGCCGCTGAGCGACTGAACATGACCCAGCCGCCACTGAGCCGGCAGATTCAATTGCTCGAGCATCACCTCGGCGTCGAACTGTTTACCCGCAGCACTCGTAGCGTCGCGCTAACGGCTGCCGGTCGGGCGTTCTTCGTCGAAGCACAGAACCTGCTGGAGCGCGCACAGCAAGCAGCCGTCACTGCCCGACGGTTCGCAGAGGGCGACATCGGTACGGTGAACATCAGTTTTGTCGGCAGCGCGGTGTATGAATTTCTGCCTAAGGTGATTGCCGAGGCGCGCCTGAAACAACCGCAGGTGAAAATCGATCTGTCGGAGATGAACACTTACCAGCAGCACGAAGCCCTGCGCGCGCGACGCATCGATTTGGGCATCGCCCGCGCGCCGCTATTGGAGCCTGGCTACGCGACTGAATGCCTGGTGCGCGAACCGTTTGTACTGGCGGTGCCGAGCGGACACCCATTGGCGTCGGCGGCTGAAGTGGCGGTCAGTGATCTGGATAAACAACCGTTCCTGATGTACTCCCATGCCGCGTATCCGCCATTCAACGAATTGCTCACCGGAATGCTGCGCTCGGCTCGGGTTGCGCCGGATTATGTGCAGTGGCTGGGCTCATCGTTGACGATTCTGGCACTGGTGAATGCCGGGATGGGCCTGGCGCTGGTACCGCGCTGCGCCACCAGTGTGGTGTTCAAGAATGTGGTATTTCGCGATATCGATCTGGGTGAAGGCGTGCAGAGCGAGCTGCATCTGATCTGGCGCGAGAACAACGACAACCCGGCGTTTGCGATGTTGCTGGAAGCAATTCGCCGGGCGGTGGCTGAGGGTTGGGGCTAAGGAAATACTAGCTCTTCAGCGGTGGTGGAGCGCTCGGTGCTCTAGGCTGCGCATTTGCCACTGGCTTGCCATCTTTCGTGTAACGACGCGCTACCCATTCCGGCATTGGTTGCGGTGCTCTGGCTGTCATAAAGAAACCTCCGATTTCGGGCCGAATTCGACCCACTTGACCTTGCCGGAATCTATCAGCAAAAACTCAGCGCCAAAAGGCACTTCTGCCCCTTCGGCATCCAGCCAACAGGGATTCTGCATCACGAACTGGCCACTGCTGGATTCCGGTGGCCACTCCACGGGCCAGCCAAAAACGCGCCTTTCATCGTTCAAATGTAGCGTGACCAGACGATGATGTTGGGCAAAAACGCTGAACCATTCGCTGGGGTAGGAAGTTTGTTTCGTGACATTTCGACTGCGTAACCAGCCATGCAATTTGTCATTCGTGGCCAGGTAGCAGGAAAGCAACCCGAGCGTCACCGACACAACGAATGCCCAAATTGTTTCGGCCTTGGCATCCCAACGTCCTACAGAAAAGCCTTTCGAGCCTACCCACAAACACATCGCCCCAATCCCCAAAACCGCTCCCTGAATCACAAATGTAAAAATCAGCGCCTGGACAATCTGCCCGAACGTATCGGGTCGTCTGAAAGCCGTCAGCGAATAAAAAATCCACGCCGACAAAAAACCGGGAATCAGGTACTGCAACAGCGGAATTACTTCTTTGACCAGATCATCCATGATCCGAGGCTCCTTGAAAGACCGGCCGATCTGACTATCGACCGCCCCTCAAAAGCCTAGTGCACACGGCTGAAAACCCTCACGCGCAACTGTCACCACTCATTACGCATCCTGCAAAATCAGATCCGCGCCCTTCTCCGCCACCATCAACACCGCCGCGTGAGTATTGCCCGATGTCACGTTCGGAAAGATCGACGCATCAACAATCCGCAGCCCTTGGAAACCGTGCACCTTCAGCCGCTTGTCGACCACCGACGTCTGCTCGTCAACGCCCATCGCGCACGAACCGCAGAGGTGATAGATCGAGCCACAGTTATCGCGGAAGTACTGCAACATCTGTTCGTCTGTTTCTACCGCCGGCCCAGGCAAAACCTCGTCAACGGTAATGGCCTTTAGCGCCGGCGCATTCATGATCTTGCGCATCAGGCGACTGCCTTGTATCACCTCGTCGATATCCTTTTGCGTGCTCAGGTAATTCGGATCGATCAGCGCCGCGTCCCGGGGATTTTTCGAGGCGATTTCGATATACCCACGGCTGGTCGGCCGGCACGGATTGAAGCACAGCAGAAAGCCGGAATACGGCTCAGGCTTGAGGCTGGCCTTGTTGTTTTTCGGGATCTGGTACGACAGCGGGTTGAAATACAGCTGCAGGTTCGGGTGATTCTGCTGCGCGTCGCCACGGAAAAAACCACCGGCCTGATTGACGCTCATGGCCAAGGCGCCCTTGCGCGTCAGCAGGTATTTCACGCCGAGTTTGAACTGACCGAACAGCGAACTCAGTTCATCGTTGAGCGTCGGGATATTGGCCTTGTAGTAATAGCTGGTGCACAGGTGATCCTGCAGGTTCTGCCCGACTGCCGGCAGGTGTTTGACCAAGGGAATCTGATGTTTGGCCAGAAGCTCACGATCCGCCACGCCGGACAGTTGCAGGATCTTCGGTGTGTCGACGGCACCTGCACACAAGATCACTTCCTTGCGTGCAGTAAAGGTTCGTACCACGCCATGCTGAGTAATCGAGATCCCGGTCGCCTGTTGTTGCGCGTCATCAAACAACACCCGATCCACCAGCGCGAAGTGCTCGACCGTCAGGTTCGGCCGCTTCAGTGCTGGATGCAGATGCGCGAAGCTGCTGGAGCAGCGCTGACCGTTCTTGGTGTTGACGTCGTAGAGACCCGCCCCTTCGAACTTCGCTCCGTTGAAATCTTCACTGCGCGGATAGCCGAGTTCCGAGCAGCCCTCAAGAAATACATCGCAGATCGGATGGGTCTGGCCCTTCATCGGCGTAATACTGATCGGGCCGCTGCCACCGTGATATTCGCTGTCACCCAGTGGATGATTTTCCAGTTTGCGGAAGTACGGCAACACGTCCTTGAAGCCCCAGCCGTCGTTGCCATTGGCGGCCCAATCATCAAAATCATGAGCCTGGCCGCGCACGTAGATCATCGCGTTGATCGAGCCGGAGCCGCCCTGCACCTTGCCGCGCGGTGCGTAGATTTCGCGGTTGCTCAGTTGTTTCTGTGGCTGGCTGTAATACATCCAGTTGAAGGTCGGGTTGTAATACATTTTGGCGAAGCCGACCGGAATCTTGAACCACAGGGAACTGTCCTTGCCGCCCGCTTCCAGCAACAGCACGGTGTATTGGCCCGAGGCCGAGAGCCGGTTGGCCAGCACGCAGCCAGCGGCGCCGGCGCCAGCGATGATGTAGTCGTATGTCATGCACGGTTACCGCGTAAGTCGTTGTACAAAATTCGCCGCCCTTGTGGGAGCGAGCTTGCTCGCGAAGACTGCCTGTCAGCTCGCATTTTCATTGCCTGACACCCCGTCGGTTCGCGAGCGAGCTCACGCCCACAGGGGACTGGCCTGGCAATCAAAGCCTGTGTCAGCCGCGAGCTGGTGAGCTGTCTTTCACGTCCACCGGGGTCGGCGCCATCTGCAGGTGCAAACGCTCGCCGGTGTACGGCGAATGCTTGCGCACCACGTCCATGTTCAGCTCAACCCCCAGGCCCGGCTCGGTGGACGGAATGATGTAGCCGTCCTCCCACTGCAACGGTTTGGTCAGCACTTGCGCGTGGAAGCCACCCCACGTCTCGATGCTTTCCTGAATCAGGAAATTCGGCGTACAGGTCGCCAACTGGAAACTCGCCGCCGCGCCAATCGGCCCGTTGTACAAGTGCGGGGCGATTTGCGCGTAGTAGGCTTCGGCCATGCTGGCGATCTTCTTGGCTTCGAGCAGACCGCCGCAGCGCGCCACGTTCATCTGCAGAATCGACGCGCCGCCAGCCTGCAACAGCTTGAAGAATTCGTACTTGGTGGTCAGGCGCTCGCCAGTGGCGATCGGGATGCTGGTCTTCGCCGCGACCTGCGCCATGGCCTCTTCCTGTCCCGGCGGCACTGGCTCTTCGAACCACAGCGGGTCGTATTTCTCCAGACGCTTGGCCAGGCGGATTGCCGACGAGGGCACCATCTGCCCGTGGGTACCGAAGAGCAGGTCGCACTTGTCGCCGACTGCTTCGCGAATCTTGCGGCAGAAGGTTTCGCATCGCTCCAGCACTTCCAGCGAAATCTGGTGCCCGGAGTACGCGGTGTAAGGGCCGGCCGGATCAAACTTCACGGCGGTGAAGCCCTTGTTCATGTTCTCTATCGCGCACTCGGCGGCCAGATCCGGGTCGTCGTAGTCGTACTCGCCACGGCTGTTGATGGGGTACAGGTAGGTGTAGGAACGCAGACGTTCATTGACCTTGCCGCCGAGCAACTCGTAAACCGGTTTGTTCGCGGCTTTGCCGATGATGTCCCAGCAGGCCATCTCCAGACCGCTGACCACGCCCATCATGGTCAGATCGGGACGCTGGGTGAATCCGCTGGAATACGCCTGGCGAAAGAAGCGCTCGATGTGGTGCGGATCGTGATTGAGCAGGTAGCGTTCGAACACGTCCTCAATGATCGGCAACATGGCTTTCGGGCCGAAGGTCGCGGCGTAGATCTCGCCGACACCTTCAATGCCACAATCGGTCTTCAGCTTGACGAACAGCCAGTACATGCCGCCGATGTGCGGTGGCGGTACGGCAACGATATGGGTTTCAAGGGCGATGATTTTCATCTCAGGCACCTGCTTTTTTCGAAGATTGACGATTGATTCGGGCACGCAAGGTCACGGCAGCGAGGGTGCCGATCAGACCGATAGTCGCGATGTAGCCGAAGTAGAGCTTGTAGCCGAGGGCGCCGGGAAAGTGCTCGGTGAGGTAGCCGTTGATCAGCGGGATAAAGGCATCCGGCATGTAACCGACCACCGAGACGATACCGATGGCCAGACCGGTGATGCGCAGCGGAATGTTGCAGCTGTCGAGAATCGCCCAGTACAGACCACGAATCGCGTAAGTCATCAGGCCGATGAAAATCACCGTGGCAATCAACAGGCCAATGCTGTTGAGCGCGGGGAATACGATAAGCCCGACGATGGCCAGACTGGCCAGCAGCAGCGCGACGATCAGCACCGAGATATTCGAGAACCTGTCGCCCAGCCAGCCGCCACCGATGCCGCCGATCGGGCGCATCCACAACTTGATCGTGGTGATGGTGCCGGCCATGACCGCCGTCATGCCGCTGCCTTGCAAGTAATCGGAGAAACTGTAGGTCGCCCAGAAGATGTGATACCCGCAGAACACGATGGCGGTCACCAGCCACAGCTCCGGGATCTTCACCAGCGTGCCCAGATCGCTGAGCAGATTGAACTTGCCCTTCTCCACCGCGGGCGTGTCTTCCATCGACTTCGGGTCCTTGATCAGCACCAGCAAGCAGCCGATGGCGATACAGGTGAAGGCATACAGATAAACCACGTGTTTGAAGCCTTCGGCGGTCGACTCGCCCCGGGTCTCCGTGGCAAACGCGAACAGACCCAGCGCGACCGTCGCCAGCAACGCCTCAACCAGCCCGCGACCACCGTCGAGAATCCCAAAGAACCGGCCCTGTTCCGTGTGATGAGCAATCATCTTCACGCGCTTGAGCACCGAGGCCCAAAAGGTCAAACCGGTGGTCACCCCCCAGCAACCGAAGATGATCATCAGCCCGCTCATCGACGGTGCCGTCGAGTACCAAAGGCCCAGAGCACCAGTGGCCACCAGCGAGAAGAAAATCAGAAAGCGCGGCGCAATGCGGTCGGCCAGCCAACCGCTAGGCAAGTAGCTGAGCAGAAAAATCGTGCCGAGCATCGAGTACAGATAACCCAGCTCGCTGTGGTTGATCTGGAACACCTCGAGCATGGTCGTTTGATAGACCTGACGAAGATAGAGAATCGGATAGATTGCGCCGGCGGCGAGCACCAGCAACATCAATTGGAAATAGCGACTTCCCTTGTCGCTCTGGCTTTTCACAGCCGACGTGGAACCCTGAACAGCGGCAGCAGAGGATGCATGCTTGGACATTGAAGTGACCTCGGGCGACCCGTGCTCCGGGCGCCCCTGATAATTGTTTTTATAGGTGCAGCGTGAGGCGTGTTGCGGTGGATCAGTACTTCATGACCACGAGTCGGGTCTGGGTGAATTCGAGCATGCCGTGCTTGCCGTCATCGCCGCCCAGGCCCGAGCGTTTCCAGCCGGCGTGGTAGCCCTGATACGGGTCGGCCGGGGTGCGATTGACGTACAACTCGCCGGCCTCGATGGCGTTGGCGACTTTCTGTGCGGTGCGGTAGTTCTCGGTGTAGAGCACCGACGACAGACCGAACTGATGATCGTTGGCCATGGCCAGCGCTTCGTCGATGTCGCGGTATTTGAGTACCGGCAGCACCGGGCCGAAGATTTCTTCCTGAACGATTTCCATGTCCTGACGGCAACCGCTGAGCAGCGTCGGCGGGTAGAAATGCCCCGGGCCTTGCGGCAGCACGCCACCGCTTTCGAGGATTGCGCCGTCAGCGATGGCGCGCTCGACCAAAGCGTGGATGTTCCGCTGCGAACTGGCGTTGACCAGCGGTCCCATCAGGTTGGCGTCGGTGGCGCGGTCGCCGAATTTCACTTCAGCGATTTTGGCCTTGAGCAGTGCGAGGAACCGGTCGTAGACACTTTCCTGCACATAGACACGCTCTACCGCCGTGCACAACTGGCCGCAATGCGTGGTTTTCGACGCGATGATTGCTGTCGCGGCCGCTTCCAGGTCGGCATCCGCTTCGATGATCGCCGGGGTCTTGCCACCCAATTCCAGCGAAGGTTTGGCGATGTTTGCCTTGCAATAATCGAGAACGATGCGCCCGGCGTTGACGCTGCCGGTCAGGGTAATAAGGCCCACGGCCTTATGAGTGCAAACGGCCGCTGCCGTGGCGTGATCCATGGTCAGGATGTTGATCACACCGGCCGGCATGCCCGATTGCTGCACCGCTTTGGCAATTTCAAATGCCGAGGTCGGCGTGTTGTTGCTCGGGCGCACCACCACGGTGTTACCGGCGATCAGTGCCGGGGCGATTTTGCGCAGCAACGTGTAAACCGGGTAGTTGAACGGGATTAGGCAGGCAACGACGCCGATCGGCTCGCGGTGCAGAAACAGGTTTTCGTCAGGGCTGTCGCTGGGGATGATTTCGCCTTCGATACGGCGCGCCCACTCTGCGTGGTAACGAGTGATCTGCGCGGCGTAACGGGCTTCGTTGCTGGCATCGCTGACGCTTTTGCCGGATTCGGCGGCCAGTGCGGCACCGATGGTTTCAGCGCAATCTTCAAGGGCGGCGGCCAAGGCTCGCAGATGTTCGGCGCGCTCGATGCTGGTGAGTTTGCCCCAGACCTTTTGTGCCGCTGCCGCCGCATCGACCGCCGCGGTGGCTTCTTCGGCGGTGGCACCCGACACATGGCCGAGCAACGCTTCGGTAGCAGGGTTGTAGACCGCGATCAGCGCCGCGCTGGCAGGCTCGATAAATTGGCCGTTAACAAAATTTCGCTCGATTCGCATGTGCATCGCCCATCGTTTGTTTTTATCAATGCCACCAGTCTTGTCATCGATGGCGGGTTGAACAAACGATTTATCGGGCGGTTAAACATTCGAAAAATGCAGGTTACCCCCGCATCGGCACAAATCCCCTGTAGGAGTGAGCCTGCTCGCGATGGCGGTGTGTCAGCCACCTATTTTTCGCTGATACACCGCCATCGCGAGCAGGCTCACTCCTACAAGGGAATCTGGGCTGATTCAGATAGCAGCGGTCGAGGGCTCTAACTGGCGCTGCGCCAGCCAGATTTCCTCTTGCAGCCATTGCGAAAAAACCTGCAACTGCGGCATCTCGGTCTGCTCCGGCCGGGTCACCAGCCAATACGACTGGTGCCCCTCCACATGCACATTCAGCACTTGCGTCAACTGCCCGCTGGCCAGTTCCGCAGCGACCATGTGCCAGTCGGCTATGGTGATGCCCAGACCATCGGTCGCCGCCCGAATCGCCAGATCCAGCAGATCGAACTCGTAGCCGCCCTGGGTATCCACGCCGGTGATCCGCGCCGCATCGAGCCAATGTTTCCAGGTCAGATAACGCTGATCCTCCTTGGCCAATACGTGCAACAACGTCAGGCGATTGAGATCAATGCCCGACTCGCCACTTTCACGGGCATACAGAGAGGGGGCGCACACGGCGATATGGCGCTCCTGAATCAACAATGAACTGTCGAGACCGTCCCACTCGCCGTCGCCAAAACGGATCGCACAATCAAGCGTGCTGGTTTCCGCGAGGCTGTCCTGCAAGCGCGTGGTGATGCTCAATTCCAGCTCCGGATGCTGTTCGCGCAGACGCCCCAGACGCGGCATCAACCAGCGGCTGGTAAAGGTGGGCGGTGCGTTGATGTGCAAGCGGTTGGAGTGGGTTTTCTGCTGAATACTGCGCACTGTCAGCTCGATCTTGTCGAATGACTGGTGCAATGCCCGCAGGAGAATCTTGCCGGCACCGGTCAGCTCCAAATGGTGATGGCGGCGCTCCAGCAAACTCTCGCCGAGCTGTTCTTCCAATTGCCGCACCTGCCGGCTGACGGCGCTTTGGGTGACATTGAGCAACTCGGCGGCGCGGGTAAAACTACCGGTGCTGCCGGCCACCTCGAACGCTTTGAGTGCGTTCAGGCCGGGCATTTTGCGTTTCATATCAAGGCACTCGAAAACCACTGACAGGGCACAAAGCATCCCACGACTGTGCCGGACTGTCCTACAGGAATTTGCGAGTAACATGCATTCCATGCAGGTTTACTCACCGTTTTTATCGTTTGTTCAACCACCAGCGGATGGCAAAACTGCGCGGCATCTCTAATAAAAACAATCGAGAGCTGCTCCATGCCCTTCTCTGCTTCCTTTCGCTTGCGCACCACGTCCATCGTCCTGTTCTGCAGCATTGCCGCTCCGGCGATGGCTGTGCAGGTCACCGACAATCTTGATCTGGGCGGCGCCATTCGTGCGCGCTGGGACCTGGACCCGGATCGCGACATTCAGAAGTTCGGTCTCGACACGGTATTCCTCAGTGCCAAGTACAATTCCGACAGCTGGATCGGTGAAGCGCAGTACCGCTTTTACGGTCGTTCGTATCCCTACCAGTACACGAAAAACTACGGCGACATCCAGTTCGCCAAGTTCGCGTGGGTCGGCTACAAATTCAATCCCGATCAGCAAGTGCAGGTCGGCCTGAACACCGTGCCGTTCGGCTTGCAGCCGTACTTCGGCAGCACCTTCTACGAAACCCTTGGCAACGTTATCGGCCTCGAAGACGTGCAACAGGTCGGCGCCAAGTACATCCAGCAAAGTGGCGACTGGAACGTCCAGGCCGGTTACTACCTGCGCCCGGCGTGGCAAGGCAAAGGCACCAGCAATGGCGTGAGCTACTCCAGCATCGTCTCCGAGGCCGACAGCTATGTCGCCGATGGCAGCGACAACCAGGAACGCAACACCGTGGTGCTGCGCGTGGCCAAGACACTCGATCTGGGCCCGTGGAAATCCGAGGTCGGCGTCTCCGGCCTGACTTCCAGCCTGCAGAACCGCGACACCCACAACGATGGCCGGCGCAACGCCGTAGCCATCCACTATCTGGGCAAGAACGGGCCTTGGGGCGTGCAACTGCAAGCGGCGCGGCAACAGATGTCGCCGCGCAATCCCGGCAGTGATGAAGTGGTCACCCTCGGCGGCTACGACGGCACCTACAACGTCGCCAGTCGCGGCAATCTGTACGTGGCCGACCTGAGCTATGACGTCGGAGGCAAATACCTCTTTGATCAGGTCAGCGGGGTCAAGCTTTACGCCAACTACAGCGCCTTCGACAAATCCGCCAGCGGCTACAAGACGTCAGAGCGGATGATCCTCGGCAGCTCGTTTTCGGTGAGCAAATTGTGGGTCGCGGCCGAGTGGTTGTTTGGTCGGAATGATCCGTACATTGGCGGCAGCAGTTACACCCAGAGTCTGGCTGCGGGTGGGCTGGATCAGTGGGAGAACCAGGTGTATGTGAACGTTGGTTACTACTTCTGATCCAGATTGTTCGAATTCATGAAATAGCTATCGCGAGCAGGCTCGCTCCCACATTGGAATGCATTCCAGGGTAGGAGCGAGCCTGCTCGCGAAGGCGCCCGCACAAACTCCACTTGCATCAAACCCTCACCAATAGTCAGATACCCCCTACAAACAAAACCTACAAAAACAAACCGAGCCAAACGCTCGATCCGGGGTTCTGCCTCCATGCGTCAACTGCCCTCCCTCAACACCCTGCGCGTGTTCGAAGAAGTCGCGCGTCATCGCAGCTTCAGCCAGGCCGCACTCGGCCTTAACGTCACCCAGGGCGCAGTCAGTCGTCAGATCAAACAACTCGAAGACTACCTCGGCGTCGCGCTGTTCGTGCGCACCCCGCAAGGCCTCTCGCTGACCGAAGCCGGCAGCAATCTCAAACCGCATCTGGCCGAAGCCTTCGATCATATGGAACGCGCCCTGCAAGCGGTACGCGTGCCCAATCTGCGCCAGCGCCTGCGCGTACTCGCCCCACCGACCTGGGCCACGCGCTGGCTGTCGCCACACCTGCGCGCGTTCTGCCAGCGCTACCCCGACATCAGCCTCAGCGTGACCAATCAGGCCAGTCACGACAGCCTCGCGGACATCGATTGCCACATTCGTTTTGGCCTCGCCGCGTCAACGCACTGCGCCAGTCAGCTATTGGTCATGGAACGGCATATTGCGGTGGCCAGTCCGGAGCTGTTTAACGGCGATCAAGCGCCAGACCTGCACGAGTTTCCGTTGTTGCACATTCTGCATGACGGCAAGCGTCTGAAGGTCTGGGAGAACTGGCTGGCGGCGATGGGGCGAGAGGATATCGATGCGGGACAAGGCTTGGAATTCAGCACACTCGATCAGGTGATTCACACCGCACTGGCGGGTGGCGGACTGGCGGTGATTGATCGGCAGATGATCGAGAAGGAGTTGGCCAACGGCAGCCTGGTGCCGATCACTCCGATTGAAGTGATCGGGCCTTATGGCTATTGGCTGGATGTGGCGAATGACAAGCAAGGCCTGTCGAAAGTGAAGCTGTTCACCGATTGGCTGAGCCTGGTGAGCAATCCCTGAAAGAGCCCCTCACCCTAGCCCTCTCCCGGAGGGAGAGGGCTAGGGTGAGGTGATTATTCGAACTACGCCGACCTGAGATACCGAGTCGAACGTAGATTTTGAATATTACATAGATCGCCCCCTTTCCCCCTCGCCCCTTGGGGGCGGTCCGACGTTTCGGGAGGGCTGGGGTGAGGGGGAGGTTTTAAGCCTTGCACATCAAATCGGCGTAGCGACTTTGCTCACCACAATCGAACTCCCCTCCACCGTGGTCTGCGCCTTGCACGCCTGACTCAACGTCAGCGATTTGGTCTCCGGCGCCCACGCCCACGACAGCCATGCGCCAATCGCCAGAATCGCCGCGAGAATGCCCATCGTCGGGCTCAAGCCGATCCCGGCCACACTCACCGGCAGCAGGAACGTACTCACGGCCGACCCCAAACGACTCACTGCCGTCGCCAGCCCGATACCGCTGGCGCGAACCTCGGTCGGAAAGCTCTCCGCCGGGAACACCCCGACCAGATTGCTCACCGCCGACAACACCAACGTAAACAGACCAAACACCAGCACCATCAGCCACGCCGCACTGCCCGGCAGTACCGCCAGCAGAAACAGCGCCACCGAGAGAATGATGAACGAGTTGATGAGGAATCCACGCCGGGTGAATTTGATCGTGCACCAGATACCGATCAGCGCGCCGAGGATCAGCAGCATGTTCAACATCAACTCAGTGCCGAATCCTTCGGCCAGGCCCATCTTCTGCAAAATCGACGGCAGGAATGTGTAGATCGCAAAGTACGGCATCACGATGCACACGAAGAACAGGCAGTTGAACGCGGTGCGCTTGCGGTACTCACGGCTGAACAGCACCGCATACCCGGAACGGGTTTCCGTAGAGCGGGTTTCGTCGAGTTCGACGTTATCGCCCAAGTGTTTTTTGACGATCGCCCGCGCCTCGGCGATGCGTCCCTGATTGACCAGCCAGCGTGGCGATTCCGGCGTGCCGATGCGCGCGATCAGGATCAATGCCGCCGGAATCGCCGACGACGCCAGCATCCAGCGCCAGGCATCATCGCCAAGGCTGAGCATCGCCGTGCCGACGAAGGTTGCGGCAACGTAACCGAAGGTCCAGATCACGCTGAAAGAACCGAGCAAAACGCCGCGATGTTTCTTCGGCGAGAACTCGGCCAGCATCGCGTGGCCGACGCTGAAATCGCCGCCCAAGCCGATGCCGATCAGCACCCGGCAGAGAAACAGACTCATCGCTGTTTCGACATAAAACTGCATCACCGAGGCCACGGTGATCAGCACAAAACTGACCAGAAAGATTTTCTGGCGGCCGACCTTGTCGGAGATCCAGCCGAAAAACAGACTACCGAGAAACAGCCCGATCAACGCCGACGCGCCGATCAAGCCTTGCCAGAACGCATCCAGTTGCATCTGCGGACTGAGCAAGGTGAACGCGATACCGATCAGGCCGAGAATGTAGCCGTCGGTGAAGTGCGCGCCGAAGGTCAGGCCGGCGATCTTGATGTGAAACCGGCCGATCGGCAGGTCATCGATTTTTATGGGTTGAGCGGACATGTTCGTCTCCAATTGTTGTTATTGACGGAGAAACCGATTGCTCTTGCTTTTGCTTTTTGTGGGAGCCGAGCTTGCTCGCGAAGGCGGCATGTCAGTCACATTACTTTCCACTGATAGACCGTCTTCGCGAGCAGGCTCAGCGCTCACAAAGATTGTTGTTTTCGGGGAATCAGAGACCACCCATCAACAGGTATTTGATCTCCAGATAGTCATCCAGACCGTACTTCGAACCTTCGCGGCCGAGGCCCGATTCCTTGATTCCGCCGAACGGTGCCACTTCCGTGGAGATGATCCCTTCGTTGATCCCGACCATGCCCGCCTCCAGGCCTTCAGCCATACGCCAGACCCGGCCGATGTCGCGGCTGTAGAAATACGCCGACAACCCGAAAGGCGTGTCATTGGCGCGTTCCAGCACTTCGGCCTCGTCCTTGAAGCGGAAGCACGCTGCCACCGGACCGAAGGTTTCGTCCTGGGCAATCAACATGTCGCCGTTGACCTCAGTGAGGATGGTCGGCTCGTAGAACGTGCCGCCCAAGGCGTGACGACGACCGCCACACAACAATGTCGCGCCCTTCTCCAGGGCATCGCTGACATGGCTTTCCACCTTGGCCAGCGCCGCGCTGTTGATCAGTGGACCTTGTTCGGTATCACCGTCCAGTGCACTGCCGACGCGCATCGCCGCCACCGCTTCCGCAAGCTTGCCGGTGAAGGCTTCGTAGACGCCGTCCTGAATAAAGAAGCGATTCACGCACACGCAAGTCTGCCCGGTGTTGCGGAATTTCGAGGCCATTGCGCCTTTGACTGCGGCATCCAGATCGGCATCGTCGAAGACAATGAACGGCGCATTGCCACCCAGTTCCAGCGAGACCTTTTTCAAGGTGTCGGCGGCCTGACGCATGAGCAACTTGCCGGTGCGAGTAGAGCCGGTGAAGGACAATTTGCGCACGATGCTCGATGCCTGCAGCGCGCCACCGATGGCGACGGCATCGCCGGACACAATGTTGAAGACACCAGCCGGAATCCCCGCCTGCTCGGCCAACACGGCCAAGGCAAAGGCCGACAGCGGCGTCTCTTCCGATGGTTTGAGAATCATCGTGCAACCCGCCGCCAGCGCCGGCCCGACCTTGCGAGTGACCATCGCCAACGGGAAATTCCACGGGGTGATCGCCGCGACCACACCAATGGCTTCCTTGACCACGATGATTCGCGCATCGGCCTTGTGGCTCGGGATCACATCGCCGTAGGCCCGCTTGGCTTCCTCGCCGAACCACTCGAGAAAACTCGCCGCGTAAACCACTTCGCCCATGGCCTCGGCCAGCGGCTTGCCTTGTTCACGACTGAGCAGCGTGGCCAGATCCTTCTGGTTGGCGAGCATCAATTCGCTCCAGCGCTTGAGGCGTTGACTGCGTTCCTTCGCGGTCAATTTGCGCCACGCCGGCAGTGCGCGGTTGGCGGCGTCGATGGCCAGGCTGGTCGCTTCGGCGCCAGCCTTCTGCACCTCAGTGATCAGCTCGCCGTTGGCCGGGTTGCGCACCGGATAGGTCGCGCCGCCCTGCCCCCACTGGCCATCGATGAAGTTGCCGTGACGGATCAAATCGCTCATGCCACCGCTCCCTGCAGAGTGAAACGCTCAAGCCCCGGACGCGCCGAGCGGAGGATGCGTTTGCCGGCGGTGTAATCGTTGATCACGTCGCACGGGGTGTAATTGCGTTCCAGCTCATGCAATTCATCAGCGTCGAGCCTGGTTTCAAGTGCGGCCAATGCGCTGTCGAATTGCGCGGTGGTGTCGGCGCCGACCAGCATGCAATCAACGCCCGGATGGTTCGCCACCCAAGCCTGGGCGATCTGCGCATTCGACACACCGCGAGCACGGGCTACGCGCTGCACCGAGTGGGCGATTTCGAACGAGGCTTCGTCGCTGTACATCTGCTGAGTGAAAAAGTCGGTCTGGTTGCGGGTCGACTGCACGTCACCGGTCAACAGACCACGCGCCAAAGGACTGAACACCGATACGCCGATGCCCTGATCGCGACAGAACGGAATCATTTCGCGCTCTTCTTCGCGGTAAGCACAGTTCAGTTGCAGCTGCATGTTGATCGGTTTGACCCAACCATTGCGCTCGCAGGCCATGAGGATCTTCGCCAGCTGCCCGGTGAGCATGGTCGAAACGCCGATGTAACGGGCCTTGCCGGAGCGCACGATGTCATTCAAGGCGCCCATGGTTTCTTCGACCGGGGTGTTCACATCGAAGTAATGCAGCATGAAGACGTCGACGTAATCCATGTCCAGACGCTTCAGCGAGGCATCGATGCTGTCCATGATGTGCTTGCGCGAATGGCCGCTGGCGTTGATGCCGCTGCGGGTGCCGTAACCGACTTTGGTGGTGATCACCAGGTCTTCGCGACGGGCCAGACGCTTGACGATGCGACCCACCACCTCTTCGCCGACACCGGCGGAATAGAAGTCGGCGAGGTCAATGAAGTTCACGCCGTTGTCCAGTGCGTGCGCGACGATCGGCTCACTCTGCTTTTCATTGAAGATCCACGGTTTCCAGTCCGGCGTGCCCATGTTCATGGTGCCCAGGCACAGACGCGAAACCTGCAGGCCGGAGTTGCCCAAACGGATGTATTGCATGGCGTCGACCTCAGGCTTTTGGCGTGTAGAAAGGATTGCTGATGTGCGCAACGACGTCTTTCAGTTGCGCGGTTTCCGGCTTGCCGGTCAGTGCCGCGCGGATCGCGGTGCGGCAGGCGTTGTAGTTGTTCAGGTACACCGCATCGAGGTCGTCGCACGCCGGGTTGACCCAATTGGCGGTGACGATTGCCCATTCGTCTTCGGCTTCCGGCGGCAGCGTGCCGTCGAGCAGCGCTTCGAGCACGGCTTTGGCGATCCCGGCCTGCGAGGCGCCCCACGTGGCGTTGCCGTGCAGGTCGCTGCTGATCGCGGCTTTATTCACGTACAAGGTCATCGGTTTGACCGGGATGTTCGGCTGCGCAATCACCATGAACGGGCAGTGCCCCTGGCTCGGCGACGCGAGGCTGTTGGCGAACGCCTGCCCGGCCGGGCCGTTACGCGGGCCAATCAGAATATTGATGTGCGCGGCGTTGACGCCCGGGCCTTCGAAACCTTCACCGATGTACAGGTCGAGTTCTTTCATCAGTCATTACTCTTGTGCGATACGAGGGATGTTCGATAGCTCACGCGCACCTGATAGCGAGCGTGTTCAATAACGGGCGGAGGGAGAGTCGGCGGGATAAAGGGGGCATGGCTGCAAACGCTCTCTGGTTGTTATTGATGAGCTGTGTTTGCGATTTTTTAACACCGGGACTGGAGCCGGCCGTAACCATTAAAAATCATGGGGCAATGAGTTTTAGTCATAGCCCTTCTCGCGGGCAAAAAAAACCCGCTCAGTGAGCGGGATGGTTGAAGGCGATGCGTCCGGATTGGCCATTGATGGCCGGCGCTCGATGCACACCGCCTGCAGGCGTGGTTACAGGCAGTCACGCACCGATTGGCGCAACGACCCGGACTTGGCCCACGGCGGCCCCTGATACAACGAAACCCGGCTGCCATCCTTGTACTTGACGATGTCGAGGATCTCGTCCGCCGTGATGATGCTTGGCGCGGTGATGCGGTAGCCGTTGGAAATCGACGTCTGCGAAGTCTTGGCCACATCCTTCTGCCACAACGGTAATAAACACGCAGCATAGTCCTTGGGCGACTTGGTACTGGTCTTGCTGATATTCGGCTCACCCGGCACCAGCGAGGCCGGCAACGAGCAACCTGCCAACAGGGTCAACGCCAGACTCCCGATCCATATCCGCATGGTGTATTCCTGATCTGAAAAAAGTGAATGTAGCGTGTAAGCGGCGCTACATCCATCGTGGCACCGCGCCCTTGGCGCAATCTGCACAACTTTTCACAACCGTTCAGCGTGCTGACGAACAGGCTTTGCCCATCGACGAAAAATGCGACTACTCTTTTCTACCGAGAATGTTCTGGAGGTGATCATGCGGCTCAATGAATACGAACACGAACTTCAACGCGACCTGCAAAGCGTTGCATCGGACTTGAGATGGTCGGCGGTCGACCTCAAACGTATCGCCGAACAACTGCGCAAATCCGGCAACGAGGCAGATGCGCAAAGCGTGCTGAGATCCTGTGAGGTGCTGCAAAGCGATGAGGAACGGCTGCAACTCTATGCCAAGGAAGTGAAAGCCCGCGCCATCAGCCGGACCAAGGTCCACTGAGACCCACCCACCTACCTCAAACAAAAGCCCCGACACATGCCGGGGCTCTTTCGTTACGGCCTGCCTGTCAGTGGGTTTTGTGACTTTGCGCGCGCGCCGAGCGTTTTTTGTAGCCAGGCAACGCAGCGGCATAGGCCAGTGCTTCCTCCCTGCTGCCAAACGACGCCAGCCGATCGCCCTGAGTGCAAACCCGCCATGGGCCATTGTTCACGCTAAGCACGTCATAGCCGTTCATGTGCATCTTGATCAACATCGGCATGCTCATGGACACCTCCATTTTCGCTAACGGTCAGATCCAGCTTCACGCTTTTACCTTACACCCTGATCCGCCCGAAATGCCGACCGGGTGTCGCAAGCCGCATCCGTCATGGCTCTGGCACTTTTCCCCGCCGCAAACGCTCCAAACTCCAATGAAACCTTTGTTGCTGGATCCGGCTCAAATATTGCAGTTTTATTACCATTTCGTGACAAGCAATAAACAGGTAACAGATGAAAGTACGCGCAACCGTTATATGCGAACAGGATCGCCACGTTCTCCTGGTACGCAAACCCCGCTGCCGCTGGACATTGCCCGGCGGCAAGGTCGAGCCCGGGGAAACCCGAGCGCAGGCTGCCGTACGTGAACTGCAAGAAGAAACCGGCCTGGACGCCGACGATGTGTTGTATTTAATGGAATTGCAGAGCGGCAGCACACAGCATCATGTCTACGAGGTCTCCGTGCTGGACTTCGAACAGGTGCGGCCGCAGAACGAGATCATTGATTGCATCTGGCATCCGCTGGACGCAGTGCGCAATCTGCACACCAGTGAGGCGACATTGCGCATTGTTGAAGCGTTTCGACGACGTTTATGAGGCGTTAACCAGCAAAGGCCCGGCGACCGGCGCTCATTTCGGTGCGTAACTCACCGATGAAGTTGGAAATGTCACGGATCGTGACGAGGTGTTCCGGGGAAACGCCAGTGAGCAGCAATTCGACACGCCCGCTGTCCGGCTCATAAACCTTGATTTGCAGCAGTCCCTGCGCACTCGGAATGCAGTCACACTTGAACGCAGGAAAGCCGGATTCGACAATCCGGCAAATATCGTCAATGGCAAGCATGAGTGCACGCCTCGCAGGCGTTGGTCGGTCGACTCGTTGAGCATAGATGAGCCATTTGTGGCTTGCCCGATACAAAATGCCAACCCGATCACAACAATCCACCTCGCCCTCAGTGTGCGTCGTGATCCCAGATCCAGTTCCACATCCCCGGCAAATTTACCGGCTCCGAGCTTTTTTCCACCGTACGAGCCAATGCGGCTTTCTCAAGTTCAGCGTGATCATCATAGAAAGGCTTGTCAGCCAGCTTCACACCCGTGGCAGCGGCGCTATCGAGCAGAATCTGCAGGTATTCGCGCGTGTGCCGCGCGGAATAGCGATTCAGATCATGAAACGTCACTACTACCGGAATCACCCCGTCAACGGTCGGAAATTCGCCAAGGGCAATCCGTTCACGAACTTCTGATAATTGTCGCAGCATGTTTGCCCGACGCCTCGGGCTGGCATTGAAGCCCCAGATCTTGCCATCGTTGGCACTTAAATCCGTGAGCAACACATGCAAATCATGCTGTTGATAAGCGGCAAAGGTACGTTTGTCGTAATTCCAGAACGGCGGGCGCAGCAACTTCGGCGGCGCGCCAGTGATGGCAGCGATATCAGCCGTGCCGTTGGTCAGCGATTCTTCGAGTTCTTGCGGATCGAGCAAGCGATGATTGGTGTGCCAGTGGGTGGCCGTGTGAAACGCCAGTATGTGGCCTTCCTCGTGCTCACGCCGCATGATGCCGCGACCGATGTCACTGTTGCCCGCTCGCGGTGCGCGCGTCTGCACGAAGAACACCGCTTTGATATTCGGCATCAGCGAATTGTCCTTGAGGCTGTCGAGCACCGTCGCCGACGGATTCCAGAAACTGGATGCGCTGGGGCCGTCATCGAACGTCAACAGGAAGCGCACCGGTGCCTGAGTTTTCAGGCGCGTTTCGGTTTGCGCGGTCATTTCTATCGGGGCGGCGATACAACCGGCCAGCCCGAGGGCGATGAGCGCTGCACAGAGAAGCTTGAATCCGGATGTCATGTTTTGCCTTGAGCACGGCGGCTGCCGTCATGTTGTCGATTGGCAAAACTCCCTCGCCCTTATCCATCCTTGCGCCCCGATCTGCGAGCGGAGGTTGGATAAGGTACACAGGGTTTGGTTCCGGCGCTCGCTCAGTGAGCCAATGCCTGTTGAAAGGACGTGTCAATAATGCCGGCAGTGGCTAACGGAGCCGGCAGCGCTTTCACTTTGAACAGGAAGTCGGCAGTACTTTGCAAATCCGTCGCCGCTTGTGTGTCAACGGGGCCGACCGTCATGTGCGCCTGACGCAACCAGTGGCGCGACACCTGCTGATCGAGATTGGCTTTCTTCGCCCACAGATCGGCGTATTCATCCGTGTGGCTGTCGACCCAGGCCCGCGCCTGCTTCAAGCGCCCGAGAAAATCCGCGATGGCTGCACGTTTGCTGTCGATGGACGGTGTCGACGCCGCGATAGCACTGAGGCCCGGCATCAGATTCTTGGCGGTCAGGATCGGCCGCGCGCCGGAAAATACGATCTGCTGGGAAATGTACGGTTCCCATACCGGGAAAGCGTCGATGCTGCCCTGTGGAAGGGCTGCGGCGGCATCGATCGGCATCAGTTTGACGAAATCGACGTAGTTTTCCGGCAGACCGCCCTGCTCCAGGGCGCGCAAGGTCAACTGCTGACTCCAGGCGCCAGGCCAATAAGCGACTTTCTTGCCCTTCAGATCAGCGATGGTTTTTACCGGCGAGTCCTTCGGCACGAGTAACGCGATGGTGTCCGGATTCTGCCGCGATACGCCAATCAGCTTCACCGGCGCCTGCTTGGCAGCCAGAAACAAAAAACCGGAATCGCCCAGAAAGCCCAGATCCAGCGAACCGGTCTGCAAGGCTTCCGCCAAAGGTGCAGCGGCCTGGAAGTGCTTCCAGTCGACGGTATAAGGCGCGTCTTTCAACACGCCGGACGCCTCCACCGAGGCACGGATGTTGTAGTAGTTCTGATCACCGACGTGCAGGACCAAGGGCTCGGCTGCGTAGGAAAGTGGCGAGGTAAATAATGCAGTGATTAACGCACTGCGGAGGAAACGAGAAAGCTTCATGGCGAGTCCTGCGAAAGTAATTGCATAGACCATAACGCTGTTGATTCAAGGTTTTGAAATTCGATAAATGCATAAGCTCCTCACGGTTGATACTTGCTGTTTGCTTGCCAACAGTAGCGAATCACACTGTTTCCCCCGCAACAGCTGAAATCCTGCACCTGGCGTTAAAACCCTTATAAACCGGCGCTCTCAAGCACATGGCACAGAGCCTGCAATATTCCATTCATGCAGGAAGCATTCGATAAAAATATCTTTTTTGACATAAGAAACCTGTGCCTTTACCGGAGCGCCCCCATGACATCGTTCTTTCCTTATTTCAAAACACTGCTGGCCGCCAGCGCCGTGATGCTGAGTCTGCAACCGTTCGCCCACGCGACTGAGACCGCGCCGGCGGAAGTGCATCTCGACTACGCCTATTACTCGCCGGTCAGTCTTGTGCTCAAGCACTTCGGCTTCCTCGAAAAGGCCTTGCCGCAAACCAGAGTCAGTTGGGTATTGAGCCAGGGCAGCAACCGTTCGCTGGAATACCTGAACAGTGGCGGCGTGGATTTCGCTTCCAGCGCCAGCCTGGCGGCCGTGCTGAGTCGGGCCAATGGCAGCCCGATCAAATCCGTTTACGTCTACAGCCGCGCCGAATGGACAGCGCTGGTGGTGCGCAAGGATTCGCCGTACCAGACCGTCGCTGACCTGAAGGGCAAAAAGATCGCTGCCACCAAAGGCACCGATCCGTATCTGTTTACCCTGCGCAGCCTGCAACAGGCCGGATTGAAAAAAGACGATGTCGAACTGGTTCACCTGCAACATCCGGACGGCCGCACCGCGCTGGAAAAAGGCGATGTAGACGCCTGGGCCGGCCTCGATCCGCACATGGCCGCCAGTCAGGTTCAGGCCGGCTCGCGCCTGCTCTACCGCAACCCCGCGTTCAACAGCTACGGCGTGGTCAGCGTCACTGAGCAATACGCCAAGGAACACCCGCAGACCATCGACACCGTGATCAAAGCCTACGAACAGGCCCGCGATTGGGCTTTGAAAAATCCTGATGAGTTCGCCGCCCTCCTCGCCAAGGAGTCCGGCTTGCCGCTGGACGTAGCCAAGCTGCAACTATCGCGCACCGACCTGAGCAGCCCGCAACTGACCCAACAGGACATCAGCGCCTCCAAGGCTGCGGCGCCGATTCTGGTCTCTGAGGAACTGGTGCGCCGTGGGGTGAATGTCGATCAAGTCATCGATCAATTGCTCGACAGCGGTGTGCAGCAAGCCATCGCCCGCCAGTAACCGATCAGCCTCAGGACAAATCCGCGCCCGTCGCGGATTTGTTGTGAGCGGAGCCAAAAACCATGACCACTCACTGCAAAGACTTGCCCGCGCCACTTGCCGTTCCGCGCCAGCGTCCTGCGCGTTTAAATCCGGCATGGCAGCGCCGCTGCAAGGGCCTGGCCCTGCCGCTGCTGATCATCGTTGCGCTGGAAATTATCGTACGCATCGGGTGGCTGCCGTCCTACCAGATGCCGGCACCGAGCGAGATTGCCCTGACCCTCACCGACCTCGCTGAGGGTGCACTGTGGAAACACATCGGCGCCAGCCTGATACGCGTGCTGCTGGGTTTTACCATTGGCGCCAGTCTGGCGCTGGTGTTTGCCGCCTGGGTCGGTTTGAGCCGCGAAGCCGAGGCCTATCTGGAACCGACTTTCGCCGCGTTGCGTTCAATCCCGAGCCTGGCCTGGGTGCCACTGCTGTTGTTGTGGCTGGGCATCGACGAGACCTCGAAAATCGTCTTGATCGCCATTGGTGCGTTCTTTCCGGTGTACGTCAACGTCGTCGCGGCCATACGCAACATTGACCGCAAACTGGTGGAAGTCGGCCGCATCTACGGCTTTAGCCGCTTGCAACTGGTAAGGCGGATTTTGCTGCCGGCCGCCCTGCCCGGCCTGTTCACCGGGTTGCGCAGCGGCATGAGTCTGGCGTGGATGTTTCTCGTGGCAGCGGAGTTGATCGCGGCCACCAAAGGCTTGGGTTATTTGCTCAGTGACGGCCGGGAAACTTCGCGGCCGGACATCGTGCTGGCCGCAATCATCGTGCTCGCCTTGCTCGGTAAACTCAGCGATGGCTTGCTGGCCATGCTCGAACGCCGCTGGTTGAACTGGCGTGACACATTCACCGGCCAAGGCGCCAGCGACTAAGCTGAAATCTCCAACCGGAGATTCAGCCGATGTGCGGAAGACTCTCGCAGTACCGTGGCATTCACGACTTCGTCGCGGTGCTGAGCATTCCCGACGCGTTGATCAATCACGTCGGCGATGCACCGCTCGACCGCTACAACGCCGCGCCGACTACCGCGCTGGCCGTCCTGCACCAACAAGGGCAACAGCTGCAGGCCGACAATCTGCGCTGGGGCTGGCGCCCGCACTGGGCCAAGGATCGCCCACCACCGATCAATGCCCGGGTCGAGAAAGTCGCCCATGGCCCGTTCTTCCGGACGATCTGGCGACATCGCTTGATTGTGCCCGTGGACAACTGGTTTGAATGGGTTGATAGCGAAGACAAATCCCGACAACCGTGGCTGATTCGTCGGGCGGATCATGGGGCGGTTTTCTGCGCTGCCATCGGCCAATTTCCGACAGCCGAAACAGCGACCCGGGACGACGACGGTTTCGTGATCATCACCGCCGATGCCGCCGGCGGCATGCTCGATATCCACGATCGTCGACCGGTGGTGTTCCGCGCAGAGTTGGTGCGCGAATGGCTCGACCCCGCAACCCCTGTTGAGCGCGCCGAGCAAATGCTGTTGTTCGAAGGTGAAGGCAGTGAAGTGTTCGAATGGTACAAAGTCGGCAAAGCGGTCGGTAACGCACGCAATCAGGGGGCCAGTTTGATTATTGAGCAGACTTAAACATCTGCCGACTTCACGCGTCTATCAATGTAGGAGCTGCCGAAGGCTGCGATCTTTTGACGCAGCGTTAGAAGAATAAAACTATTGCAACCTTCAGCGACTCAGAAAGGCGAATCACTGCCGTTACAAACTCTGTTTCATCTTTGAAACGCTGCAAATAAAACACACGTTCGAATGAACAAACCGCCTGTCTGACATTTCAACCGTCATACATACATTTAGATGCACTACGGCTAGCATGCGCGCCGCCTTTCCGATTGGTATACCAGTTGACCAAAGAGTCAACAAACCAGGAATCCCCATAACGTCTACAAGCCTTGCAGAGAAATAAGTTGCGCGACGATTTTGCAATCAAACAGGTCAGCGGCCTGGAGTGTATTTATCTGTCGATGACAGAACGCTTTGAACTCGACTGTTTTATCGGCCACTACATCAAGACCCGAAACCTGCGTGCCGTTCCCGATATCGAACGCATCCTGCGCACCACCCTCGAAGGGTATCCCGGCCACGCGCCGGTGATGGTCAACGAGCTGAACGCATGGATCGACCGAACATTGGGATATCGGGCTTCACACCCCGATTTCACGCAGCTGGACGATCTCTGACCCCCAAAAAAACCCCGCATGTGCGGGGCTTTTTCGTAAAAATCTTTAAAACTTGCGGTCAGGATCTGAAAGCTCTGTGGATTCATCGCGCTTCCAGGTCTGTTCGTTGTGTTTCTCCCGCTCTATTTCTTCTTGCGTCGGTTCATCCGTGTCTTGGTCATCCGCCTCTGGCTGCTTTGGCTCAGTCGTCATGTACACCTCCCGTCATCAGTTACCCGTCATCCTTGAAGCGTAGAACAGTTTCAAACGTACAACTTACAACCACCACCGCAGCAAAAAGAAGAACGCCATGCTCAACAACATACTGAGCAAAGTACTGCGCGTGTAAATCACCAAAGCGATCGCCACCAGCGAACTAAGCAGGTACGGATTGTCCCACTGCAGATTCAGCTGTTTGTCCGGCATGAAGACAATCGGCCCGCAGATCGCGGTGAGCATCCCCGGTACTGCAAAACCGAGAAACTGCCGCGCATTGCTACTCAAGCGCACCGGCAAACGCGGTTCAAGAAACACGTAGCGATTGAGAAACACCAGAATCCCCATGCCGAAAATCACCGCCCAAACCATCATGTGCGCTCCCGATACAGCTTGTTGCAGATAAACCCTGCGGTCATTCCTGCCAACCCCGACAACACCAGGGCCGAGCCCCATTGCCAGTAACTGAACAGCACCGAACAAAACAGCGACACTGCCACGCAAACCACTGTCGGCACGTTGCGCACTACCGGCGTGATCAACGCGATAAACGTGGCGGCAATCGAGAAGTCCAGCCCCAGGTGCTCAAGCCCCGGAATGCTGCTGCCGAGGACAATGCCGGCCAGGGTGAACAGATTCCACGCGATGTAAAACGTCAGGCCGACACCCAGCGCATACCAGCGGTTGAACTGCTGGCGATCATGTTGACTGGTCAGTGCAAACAACTCGTCGGTGAGCAAAAAGCCCAGCCCGATGCGCCAGCGCCCCGGCAGTGGCGAAATCACCGAACGCATGCTCATGCCATACAGCAAGTGCTGTGAAGTCAGCAGCAGCGTGGTCAACAGAATCGAAAAAATCCCCGCGCCACCCTTGAGCATACCGATCGCGACCAATTGCGCCGCGCCGGCAAACACGATGCTCGACAAGCCCTGCCCTTGCAGCGGTGTGAGGTTGGCCTCGACCGCCATGGAGCCAGCCAGTAATCCCCAAGGCGCGGTGGCCAAAGACAACGGCATGATCGCGATAGCGCCGCGAAGGAACGCACTGCGCGGCATAAGTGAATCAGACATATCGCTCTTCAACAGTGGAAACAGCAGCAGACTCTGCCAGCAAATCCCCTTGTCCGGCTTGAACAATCTTGCGCAATTGCGCTAAATCGCGCCGACTGTGGACGGCCATCGGCGTACCATGTGAGCCATTCACAAATGCGTCAGGGAGACGACATGCTGTACCGAATCGCAGCCGACGGGCTGGTGCTGTTTCATTTGTCCTTCATTCTGTTTGTGCTGTTTGGCGGGCTGCTGGTCCTCAAATGGCCACGTTTGATGTGGCTGCATTTGCCGGCTGCGGCCTGGGGCGCGGCGGTCGAGGTGCTGCACCTGACCTGCCCGCTGACCTACTGGGAAAACCTCATGCGCCACGCGGCCGGGCAGACTGAATATGCCGGCGGCTTCATCGAGCATTACATCTGGCCAATTATCTACCCGGCAGGCCTTACCCCGCAGATTCAACTGGCGCTCGGCAGTGTGGTGCTGGCGGTCAACCTGTTGGTGTATGGCCGTTTAATCCGTTCGTGGAAACTGCGTCGAGCGGTGTAATCAACGCGAAGTCTTCAAGGCTTCCAGCCAGACCGGATCCAGGCGCGTCTGCTCGGTATCGAGTCCCAGCGCCTGCATCCGCGCCTTGTGCGTTTCAACTTCCCGCCACAGTTGCCCGTGATCACTGGAGTTGCCGTCCAGTTCGTGCATTTGCGTCAAGCCGAGATGGTAAAAGCGCAGAACCTTCATAGCCGTCGGATCATTCTGCTCCACGGCTGCAGTGACCTGATGCATGACGTTGGTGATGCTCATCAGATTGCGCTTGAGTCGCCAGCTGTACACGGCTGGCGCCATCCAGCTCTGATTCCAGAAGCGCCCGCGCAGTAACGCTGCGGTCAGCAGAAACGCCACAAACACGCCGCCGACATTGAAGCGCAGGTTATCGCCGCCAGGCTCGCCGAACAGCGCCACCGCCACGCTGGAAAACAACATCGCCAGCACCAGGAACAGCACGGCGATGATGATCGTGCTGCGGCGGGTCTGCTGGCGAAAAGTGGCGGCATCCATCGGCTGAATCTCGAACATCACAAATGACTTCCTTGAGCGACAAAAGGGCTAACTGAAAAAACCGGCCGGCGCATTATCGCCTCTACCGCGGATTTAGCTATGCTGGGGCTCCTTTTCATCTTTTCAGCGTCCAACGGGGACATGGCGGTACAGCGCAGATCGTGCCATCTTCATTCATGGATACACACTATTCGGATGCCATCGCCTAGTCTTGAGATGACATCGTTTTAAGGATCATTGCATGACCCAACGACACGTAATCAATGCCTCGGTCAGCCCGAAAGGCAGCCTGGAAACCCTTTCTCAACGTGAAGTTCAGCAACTGAGCGAAGCCGGATCCGGCAGCACCTACACCCTCTTCCGCCAGTGCGCCCTGGCCATCCTCAACACCGGCGCCCATGTCGATAACGCCAAGACCATCCTCGAAGCCTACAAGGACTTCGAAATCCGCATTCACCAACAGGATCGCGGCGTACGCCTGGAGCTGCTGAACGCTCCGGCCGACGCCTTCGTTGACGGCGAAATGATCGCCAGCACCCGCGAAATGTTGTTCAGCGCCCTGCGCGACATCGTCTACACCGAAAACGAACTCGACAGCCAACGCATCGACCTGAGCACCTCGCAAGGCATCAGCGACTACGTTTTCCACCTGCTGCGCAACGCGCGCACTTTGCGCCCTGGCGTCGAGCCGAAAATCGTCGTGTGCTGGGGCGGCCACTCGATCAACACCGAAGAATACAAATACACCAAAAAAGTCGGCCACGAACTGGGCCTGCGCAGCCTCGACATCTGCACCGGCTGCGGCCCCGGCGTGATGAAAGGCCCGATGAAAGGCGCGACCATTGCCCATGCCAAACAGCGTATTCATGGCGGTCGTTACCTGGGTTTGACCGAGCCAGGCATCATCGCTGCCGAAGCGCCGAACCCGATCGTCAACGAGCTGGTGATCCTGCCGGACATCGAGAAACGTCTGGAAGCCTTCGTGCGCGTTGGCCACGGCATCATCATCTTCCCGGGCGGCGCCGGTACGGCTGAAGAGTTCCTCTACCTGTTGGGCATCCTGATGCACCCGGACAACAAGGGGCTGCCGTTCCCGGTGATCCTCACCGGGCCGAAACATGCCGCGCCGTATCTGGAACAACTCGACGCCTTCGTCACCGCGACCCTGGGCGAAGCAGCCAAGCAGCACTACGAAATCATCATCGACGACCCGGCCGAAGTGGCGCGGCAGATGACTCAGGGCCTGAAAGCGGTGAAGCAATTCCGCCGCGAGCGTAACGATGCGTTCCACTTCAACTGGCTGCTGAAAATCGACGAAGGCTTCCAGCGCCCGTTCGATCCGACCCACGAAAACATGGCCAACCTCAAACTGCACCGCGACCAGCCACCGCACGAACTCGCGGCCAACCTGCGTCGGGCGTTCTCGGGCATTGTCGCCGGTAACGTCAAGGACAAGGGCATTCGCCTGATCGAAGAACACGGGCCGTACCAGATCCGTGGTGACGCGGCGATCATGCAACCGCTCGATGCGCTGCTCAAAGCCTTCGTCGCCCAGCACCGGATGAAACTGCCGGGCGGCGCGGCGTATGTGCCGTGTTATCGAGTGGTGGCGTAACCTTTAAGCCATCACACAATCCATGTGAGAGCTGGCTTGCCAGCGATAGCGGTCTTCCAGTCAACAGAGATGTTGAAGCAGATGACCCCTTCGCGAGCAAGCTCGCTCCCACAGGTTCTGTGGCGTGGCACAAATGGTATTTGCAACCTGAATCCCCTGTGGGAGCGAGCTTGCTCGCGAAGGGGCCCGATAGAACAACCTCAACCCGCCAATCGCACAGCCAGCGCCTTGGCCTGCAACGCCACATCCGTCACCGCCGTACTCTCCCACCACATCCCGCGCAATGGCGGCCCCATGGCAAATAACCGGTCAGCGGCACATCCCTCGGCATCCAGCACCGCGCCATCCACGGCCGCTGCGATTCCCAACGCCAACGGCCCCGGCTGCACCAAACTCCGCGCCAGCAGCTGCTGCGGCAACGGTCGCGCTACCCGGCGCCAGTCGTACTCGATGCCACTGGAGTTGATCAACGCGGCGCCCTGCACCACGCAGGTTTGCGACTCACCGCGACGTCGAATGCGAATACTCACACCACCTTCCACATTCGGCACCAGCCCTTTGAACGAAGCCGCCTGAATCCGCAACCGCCCTTCTGCGTGCAACCGTTCAACCAGCGCCGCACTCAGCGGCGGCGAACGGTGATGGTGGCTTTCCCACCACGGCCGCACATGCCGTACGAATTGTCGACGCTGCGTGTCAGTCGCCTGGCTCCATAAGCGGGTGATGTGCACTCGAACCGTGTCCAGCGGCGCTTGCCAATCGATGCCTTGTGCGATGGCTGCCTGGCATTGCTGGCGTAATTCGCGCAACAGCTGCCGAGGCGTGCACAGGCTGTGATCGTCGCCAAGAAAATCCACCCAGGCCGGCGGTTGTCGGCGCACATGGGGCAACAAACCATGGCGGGAAAATACTTCGATCGGCCCGCGATGCCCGGCTTGCTCCAGCGACACCACGGCATCGACCATGGTCAGGCCGGAGCCGATGATCAGCACGGTCGATTGCGGGTCGAGCTGGCGCATGGCCGCGACATCCCACGGATCGAGCGCGGCGGCGTTGAGTCCGCTGGAGGTTGTCTGCGGGGTTCGCGCGGCCGGGAACATTCCAGTCGCCAGGACCGCGTAGCCACCGCGCAGTGCCTGACCATTGCTCAGTGTGAGCTGCACCGAATCGGCCTCGACCTGCAGGTCGATGACCTCCGCGCGAATGTGCTCAACGCTTGAGCCATTTCTCGCACCGACAAGGCGCGCTTCGGCCAAGCGCTGCTGCACATAGACCCCGAACAATCCACGCGGCGGAAACAGTTCACTGATCGGCACCTTCTGCTCGGCAGACTCTGGCCAGCCGCCAGCGGTAATGTGCTCGGTGAGCCACTGCGTCAGATCATCGGGATTATCCGGATCAACGCTCATGCGCGCGGCGTTGCCGTTGAGCGTGTGACCCAACTCGATCGCACTGTACGCTTCGCCCCGCCCCAGTTCGGCGCGTGGCTCGATGATCAGGATTTTTAGCTGGCCTGGCCGCCTCAGCAATTGCACCGCGAGCATCGTACCGCTGAGGCCGCCGCCGATGATCAGGATATCCGCGTTGCTCTGATGAGTTATTGCCTGTTCGCTGAGTACTTCGCTCATACCACTCGCTCGCTACCAAAATGGCCGACCACTGCTGCCATTACATCAAATGAAAAATGCGCAACTCGGGTCAGCAAACAACCGCGTGAAGAATATCTATAGAAAAAAGTATTTTTTCTATCCCATAACGAAAAAAATGCCCGACCGATACCAGCCGGTCGAGCATTTCAACTTTTCGTGTTTTTATCAGTGAAGGATACGGTAAAGGGTTTTTTCAGAAATGATTTCGTTTATACCACCCGCAAAGTATGTGTACTGGAAAACCAAGGGTTCTGAACTCCCTGCAAAATCGATCAGCCACTCCCGCGGCAGGGTGAATTCATACACTCGATCAACAACTGGACCAAGCTCAATGTAGTCAGTCTTCATGTTTCCAACCAGAATATGAATGCCATCGCCATCATCTTCAATTGGTTGCTTGGGAATAATGGCAGTCGGGCCATTGGGAATATCCTTCATGGATATAAAGCCTTCCTTTGCCTCTTTAACTCGAAGTGCTTCAGGCAATGCAGTTGATAAGTCCCGCATATCAAAACTCCTTTTGATGATTCAAAGAAACTTGAGCCGGCAAGGAAGATATCCGTGCCGGAGCGAATAACGTTTGCATCCGCCAAGCCATCAAATGCTGGAAGGGTCAGTTCGTCTACTGTCAGAAATTACAGGTAACCACGATTTACCGACGAACGGTCATATGACCACATTGCGCACAAACCGCACCTCAACATCGCCATCATTGCGATAGGAGTGCGGCTGGTTACTGGCAAACATAAAAAACTCACCTGTACCGATGTGCTGCGGCTGGTCGCCGAGCATCAGGGTCAGGCAACCTGCAAAGACGAAAATCTGCTCGCTCCAGCCCTCGGCATCCGCTTGCGAGGGGTAGACCTCGCCGGGTTGCAGGCACCATTCCCATTGCTCGACTTCGCGCGTCGCCGTGGCTTTGGAGAGCAGCACCGCTTTGCTGCCCGGGTGAGTGCCCGCCCAGGCCACCTCGTTGATGCGGCTCGGATCACGGGCATCCGGCGCCTGGATCAGATCGCTGAACGCGACATCGAGCGCTTCGGCGACGCGATCAAGGGTGGTCAGGCTGACATTCTTCTCGCCCGCCTCGATCGCCACCAGCATTCGCCGACTGACACCGGATTTTTCTGCCAGCGCGGTCTGACTCAGGTCGGCGGCATGCCGCAGACGCCGGACGTTCTGGCTGACGTGTTGCAGGACGGATGCCCTTTGCATTGAATCTTTGTGCACTATATTGCTCACTCGGTGAGGTTGGGCAGTATACTGCGCAACGTTGGGCGCATTGTGCGGCCTCCTTTTTATAGTGCGCAAGGTCATGACGTCGCAGAACAGCTCCCCCACTCCCCCCCGTTTCTCTCGTTTCAGCAAAGCCGAGTGCGTGCTGGTGCTGATTACCATGGTCTGGGGCGGCACGTTCCTGCTGGTGCAGCACGCGATGACGGTCAGCGGCCCGATGTTTTTTGTCGGCCTGCGTTTTGCGGCAGCGGCTTGTATCGTTGCGCTGTTCTCATGGCGTCATCTACGCGAACTGACCCTGTTCGAACTCAAGGCCGGCGCCTTTATTGGCGTGGCGATCATGCTTGGTTACGGCTTGCAGACGGTCGGGCTGCAAACCATTCCGAGTAGTCAGTCGGCGTTCATTACTGCGTTGTATGTGCCGTTCGTGCCGTTGCTGCAATGGCTGGTGCTCGGGCGTCGTCCGGGCTTGATGCCGAGCATCGGGATCATGCTGGCGTTTACCGGGTTGATGTTGTTGTCGGGGCCGTCCGGGGCTGCGCTGAATTTCAGTCCGGGCGAGATTGCCACATTGATCAGTGCGATCGCGATTGCCGCTGAAATCATTTTGATCAGTACCTACGCCGGCCAGGTGGATGTGCGTCGGGTCACTGTGGTGCAACTGGCTACGACTTCGGTGTTGTCGTTCCTGCTCGTGGTGCCGACTGGCGAATTGCTACCGGACTTTTCCTGGACCCTGCTGGTGACTGCGCTGGGGTTGGGCGCGGCGAGTGCGGCTATTCAGGTGGCGATGAACTGGGCGCAGAAGAGTGTTTCGCCAACCCGGGCGACGTTGATCTATGCGGGTGAGCCGGTGTGGGCCGGGATTGTCGGGCGGATTGCTGGCGAGCGCTTGCCGGCGATTGCGCTGGTGGGCGCCGGGTTGATTGTGGCGGCGGTGATTGTCAGTGAGTTGAAGACCAAGGGTAAGGTTGCAGAAGCCGAAGCTGAGCTGGAGCGGGAAACCCAAGGTTAATCTGCAATATCTTTAGTGCCTGGACTATAGCTATCGCGAGCAGGCTCACTCCTACACTTGAAATGCGTTCCCCCCTGTAGGAATGAGCCTGCTCGCGATGAGGCCATTCCAAGCAACATCGATCTACCTGAAACAATGCCAAACAGAAAATTCCAGACTACTTTGTAGGATTCTGAGACATCCTGGCGTTTGGTGATCGGGGAGCTGGCACGTATGATGCTTCACAAACTTCCGCAGATTAGAAGCCTATGTCCCTGATAGTTCTACTGCTTCTGCCATTCATTGGCAGCTGTCTGGCAGCGGTGCTGCCACACAATGCGCGTAATACCGAATCCCTGCTGGCAGGTCTGGTCGCTCTGATCGGCACCGTCCAGGTCGCGATGCTGTACCCGCAAATTGCCCATGGCGGCGTCATTCGCGAAGAGTTCATGTGGCTGCCCAGCCTCGGTTTGAACTTCGTTCTACGCATGGACGGTTTCGCCTGGCTGTTCTCGATGTTGGTGCTCGGCATCGGCACCCTCGTCTCTTTATATGCCCGTTATTACATGTCGCCGGACGATCCGGTGCCGCGTTTCTTCGCGTTTTTTCTGGCGTTCATGGGCGCCATGCTCGGCTTGGTCATCTCCGGCAATCTGATTCAGATCGTGTTTTTCTGGGAGCTGACCAGCCTCTTCTCGTTCCTGTTGATCGGCTACTGGCACCACCGCGCCGACGCCCGTCGCGGCGCTTATATGGCGTTGATGGTCACCGGTGCCGGCGGGTTATGCCTGCTGGCGGGGGTCATGATTCTCGGCCATGTCGTCGGCAGCTATGACCTCGACAAGGTCCTGGCCGCCGGCGACATGATTCGTGCACATTCCCTCTACCCTATCCTCCTTCCCCTTATTCTCATTGGCGCCCTCAGCAAAAGTGCGCAGTTCCCTTTCCACTTCTGGCTGCCGCACGCAATGGCGGCGCCGACACCGGTTTCGGCCTATCTGCATTCGGCCACCATGGTCAAGGCCGGGGTTTTCCTGCTTGCGCGTCTGTGGCCGTCGCTGTCCGGCAGCGAAGAATGGTTCTACATCGTCAGCGGCGCTGGTGCGTGTACGCTGTTGCTCGGCGCCTATTGCGCGATGTTCCAGAACGATCTCAAAGGTCTGCTGGCTTACTCGACCATCAGCCACCTCGGCCTGATCACGCTGTTGTTGGGTCTCAATAGTCCGTTGGCCGCTGTAGCGGCGGTATTCCACATCCTCAATCACGCGACATTCAAAGCCTCGCTGTTCATGGCCGCGGGCATCATCGACCATGAAAGCGGTACTCGCGATATCCGCAAACTCAGCGGCCTGATCAAACTGATTCCCTTCACAGCGACGCTGGCCATGGTTGCCAGCGCCTCGATGGCAGGTGTGCCGCTGCTTAATGGCTTCCTGTCGAAAGAGATGTTCTTCGCCGAAACCGTGTTCATCAATGCCACAGCGTGGGTCGAAGCGGCGTTGCCGATTGTTGCGACCATCGCCGGTACATTCAGCGTTGCCTATTCCCTGCGTTTCACCGTCGATGTGTTCTTCGGCCCACCGGCCACCGACCTGCCGCACACACCGCACGAGCCGCCGCGCTGGATGCGCGCGCCAGTGGAACTGCTGGTATTCACTTGCTTGCTGGTGGGGATTTTCCCGGCGCAGATCGTCGGCCCATTGCTCGCGGCGGCGGCATTGCCAGTGGTTGGCGGCACACTGCCGGAATACAGCCTGGCGATCTGGCACGGTCTGAACGCACCGATGATCATGAGCCTGATCGCCATGTCCGGCGGCATCATCGTCTATCTGTTGCTGCGCAATCAGCTCAAGCGCGGACGTTTCAAATATCCGCCACTGGTGGGCCGCTTCAACGGCAAGCGCCTGTTCGAGCGCAGCCTCGTGGTGATGATGCGCCTGGCCCGACGCCTGGAGCGGCGCCTCGGCACCAAGCGTCTGCAGATGCAATTGTTCCTGATGGTATTGGCGGCGGTGCTCGCCGGTCTGATCCCGATGTTGCACAGCAGCCTGAGCTGGGGCGACCGGCCGAAAATCCCCGGTTCGATCGTCTTCGTGACCCTGTGGTTGCTGGCCATCGCCTGCGCGCTCGGCGCCGCGTGGCAAGCCAAGTATCACCGTCTCGCCGCCCTGACCATGGTCAGCGTCTGCGGGTTGATGACCTGCGTGACCTTCGTCTGGTTCTCCGCACCGGATCTGGCCCTGACGCAACTGGCAGTGGAAGTGGTCACCACCGTACTGATTCTGCTCGGCCTGCGCTGGTTGCCACGCCGCATCGAAGAAGTCTCGCCACTGCCGAGCAGCCTGCGCAAGGCACGCATTCGCCGCCTGCGCGACTTACTATTGTCGATTGCCGTCGGCGGTGGCATGGCGCTGCTGTCCTACGCGATGCTGACGCGGCAAACGCCGAACGACATCTCCTCGTTCTACCTGAGCCGCGCCATGCCTGAGGGCGGCGGCAGCAACGTGGTCAACGTAATGCTGGTGGATTTCCGTGGCTTCGACACCCTCGGCGAAATCACCGTGCTGGTTGCCGTGGCGCTGACCGTGTTCGCCCTGCTGCGGCGCTTCCGCCCACCGAAAGAAAGCCTGCAATTGCCAGCCCAGCAACGCCTGCTCGCGCCGGACGTGGTCACCGACCTCGTCAACCCGCGTTCCGCCAGCGACACCGCGCTCGGCTTCATGATGGTGCCGGCAGTGCTGGTGCGTCTGCTGCTGCCGATTGCGCTGGTGGTGTCGTTCTACCTGTTCATGCGCGGGCACAACCAGCCGGGCGGCGGTTTCGTCGCCGGTCTGGTGATGTCGGTGGCGTTCATCCTGCAATACATGGTCGCCGGCACCCAGTGGGTCGAGGCGCAAATGAGCCTGCGGCCGTTGCGCTGGATGGGCACCGGATTGCTATTCGCCACTGCTACAGGTCTGGGCGCGATGCTGGTCGGTTATCCGTTCCTGACCACGCACACCTGGCATTTCAGCTTGCCAGTGCTCGGTGACATCCATGTCGCCAGCGCGCTGTTCTTCGACATTGGCGTGTACGGCGTGGTGGTCGGTTCGACGCTGTTGATCCTCACCGCCCTCGCCCACCAATCGGTGCGGGGTCACAAGACCGCATCGCTGCCCAAGTCCGTCGCCAGTAAAGGAGCCGTCTGATGGAAGAAGTCATCGCAATCGCCATCGGCGTGCTCGCCGCCTCCGGCGTCTGGCTGATCCTACGGCCACGGACATTCCAAGTGGTCATGGGCCTGTGCCTGCTGTCGTATGGCGTCAACCTGTTCATCTTCAGCATGGGCAGCCTGTTCATCGGCAAGGAGCCGGTGATCAAGGACGGCGTTACCCAGGACTTGTTGCACTACACCGACCCGCTGCCACAGGCACTGGTACTCACCGCGATCGTCATCAGTTTCGCCATGACCGCGTTGTTCCTCGTCGTTCTGCTCGCCTCGCGCGGCCTGACCGGCACCGACCACGTCGACGGCCGGGAGCCTAAAGAATGATGGCGATGACTCACCTGATCGCCGCACCGATCCTGCTGCCGCTGCTGACTGCCGCGATCATGCTGATGCTCGGCGAGCGGCACCGACCGTTGAAGGCGAAAATCAACCTGTTCTCCAGCCTCGTCGGCCTGTTCATTTCGGTGATGCTGCTGCACTGGACGCAAACCACCGGCGTGCCCGGCTCCATCGGGGTTTACCTGCCGGGCAACTGGCAGGCGCCGTTCGGCATTGTGCTGGTGGTTGATCGCCTGTCAGCGCTGATGCTGGTGCTGACCGGGATCATCGGCGTCAGCGCCCTGCTGTTTGCCATGGCCCGTTGGGACGGCGCCGGTTCAAGCTTCCACGCGCTGTTCCAGATCCAGTTGATGGGCCTGTACGGTGCGTTCCTGACGGCGGATCTGTTCAACCTGTTCGTATTCTTCGAAGTGTTGCTCGCCGCGTCCTATGGCCTGCTGCTGCACGGCTCGGGTCGGGCGCGGGTCTCGTCGGGGTTGCATTACATCTCGATCAACCTGCTTGCCTCGTCGCTGTTTCTGATTGGCGCGGCCCTGATCTACGGTGTCACCGGCACGCTGAACATGGCCGATCTGGCGCTGAAGATTCCACTGGTGCCGGAAGCCGACCGTGGCCTGCTGCACGCCGGTGCGGGGATTCTCGCCGTCGCGTTCCTGGCCAAGGCCGGCATGTGGCCGCTGAACTTCTGGCTCGTACCCGCCTATTCTTCCGCCAGTGCACCGGTGGCGGCGATGTTCGCGATCATGACCAAGGTCGGCGTGTACACGTTGCTACGCCTGTGGACGTTGCTGTTTTCCGGGCAGGCCGGAGCGTCGGCATTCTTTGGTGGCGACTGGCTGATCTACGGTGGTATGGCGACCATGGCCTGCGCGGCGCTGGCGATTCTGGCCGCGCAACGGCTGGAGCGCATGGCCAGCCTGAGCATTCTGGTGTCGGCGGGGATTCTGCTGTCCGCCGTCGGTTTCGCCCAGCCAAACCTGATCGGCGCGGCGCTGTTTTATCTGGTCAGCTCGACCCTGGCGCTGAGTGCACTGTTCCTGCTGGCCGAGTTGATCGAACGCTCCCGCTCGGCCAACGAGATCCCGCTGGAAGACGAAAGCGAACTGCTGCCACGTCCACAGGAATCCCTGCAACCACCCAAAGGCATCAACCTCGATGACGAGCAGAAAGCCGTGGTCGGCCAGGTTATCCCGTGGACCATGGCGTTTCTCGGCCTGAGCTTCATCGCCTGCGCTTTGTTGATTATCGGCATGCCGCCGCTGTCCGGATTTATCGGCAAACTCAGCCTGATCGGCGCCTTGCTCAACCCGCTAGGCCTGGGCACTGGCGCGCCGATATCCAACGCGGCCTGGGCGTTACTGGCGTTGCTGATCCTCACCGGGCTGACGTCGTTGATGGCGTTCTCGCGCCTCGGCATCCAGCGCTTCTGGACGCCCGAAGAGCGGCCGTCACCACTGCTGCGCAAACTCGAATGCGCGCCGATCTTCCTGTTGCTGGGGCTGAGCATCGTCCTGACTTTCAAGGCTGAACCCCTGTTGCGTTACACCCAGGCCACCGCTGAGGCACTGAACAATCCGCAGCAATACGTGATGGCGGTGCTCGGCACCCGCGCCGTACCGAGTCCGGAAGCCAAATCGGCGATGCTGGAGGTGCAGCCATGAAGCGTGTGTTTCCTGCACCGCTGTTGTCGCTGGCGCTGTGCGCCCTGTGGCTGACCCTGAACCTGTCGATCAGCCCGGGCAATCTGCTGCTCGGCGCGATACTGGGTTTTGCTGCGCCGTTGATGATGCGCAAACTGCGTCCGAAACAGGTACGCATTCGCCGTCCGGGAACGATTCTGCGTCTGTTCCTGCTCGTCGGTCGTGACGTGGTGATGTCCAACCTGATCGTCGCGTGGGGCGTGCTCAATGCCGGTCGCTGCCCTCCGCGCTCGGGATTTGTCAAAGTCCCGCTGGACCTGCGCGATGCTCACGGCCTCGCAACGCTGGCGATGATCTGCACGGTGGTGCCCGGCACGGTATGGTCAGAGCTGGCGCTGGATCGCAGCATTTTGTTGTTGCACGTCTGGGATCTGGATGACGAAGCGCAGTTCATCGAGCACTTCAAGAGCACCTACGAGCGGCCGCTGATGGAGATTTTCGAATGAGCCCATTACTGTCGAACGCGATCCTGCTGACGCTGTTCCTGTTCTCGCTGGCGATGGTGCTGACCCTGGTGCGCCTGTTCAAAGGCCCGTCGGCGCAAGATCGGGTCCTGGCGCTGGACTACCTGTACATCGTCGCGATGCTGATGATGCTGACCCTGGGCATTCGGTATTCAAGTGACACTTACTTCGAAGCGGCGCTGCTGATTGCGCTGTTCGGCTTCGTCGGCTCGTTTGCCCTGGCGAAATTCCTGCTGCGTGGCGAGGTGATCGAATGAATGCTGAATTGTCGCTATGGATCGAGATTCCAGTGGCGATCCTGCTGGTGCTCAGCGGCCTGTTTGCGCTGATCGGTGCGATCGGGTTATTGCGCATGAAGGATTTCTTCCAGCGCATGCATCCGCCGGCACTGGCTTCGACGCTAGGCGCATGGTGTGTGGCGCTGGCGTCGATCATCTGTTTTTCGGCGCTGAAGTCCGGGCCGGTCATACATGCCTGGCTGATTCCGGTTTTGCTGGCGATTACTGTGCCGGTGACTACTTTGCTGCTGGCGCGGGCGGCGTTGTTCCGCAAGCGTATGGCTGGGGATGATGTGCCGGCAGAGGTCAGTAGCCGACGGACTGAAAGCGGTAGCTAGTCCAGAGCTTTCGGTGTCTGGTCTGGCCCCTTCGCGAGCAGGCTCGCTCCCACAGGGTTTTGGGTGAAATCACATATCTGTGAATACCCACAATCACTGTGGGAGCGAGCCTGCTCGCGAAGGGGCCAGCCAGGTCATCACAAATTTCAGATCAATTTCAAACCCAAGCCACCGCCAACAACCCCGCCCCCAACACCGCACACAACGGCGAATACACCCAGGTGTCCAGTCGCGCAAACCGCGAATCCTTCACGTCCTTGAAGAATCCGACCAGATTCGAATCACCGATCGCCCGGGCAAACATCAACAGCGCAATCGCGCTGATCACCCATTGCAGCGCCTTGTGTGTCACCGCCGGCACTCCCCAGCCAACCCGCATACACACCAACGCCGCAATCACCAACAATGCCGCCGCCACAATCAACGTGAGCCAGCCTGACGGCTTGAACGCCGGCCGTACCGTTGCGACAAATCCGCGCACCGGCACCTGCGGCACCACCACCGCTGCCGCCCACTGCCCACCCAGCGCCCAATACACGTGCATCAAGGCGATCACCGCAAACGTTGTCACCAGCCATTGAGCCAACACAAAGGTCATGGTTGAAATCCTTGGAAAGGGATTTGAACAAATCAGCCTAGTCGCATTTTTTCCAAGTGCACGACCGATCAGCGGTACGGTAAAGTGCCGCCCCATGAAATTCTCCCGTTCCGATCGCTCACTGCTGGCCTGGATGCTCTATTGCTGCGTCCTGTTCAACGTGTTCGCCTGCAGCATCGGTCACGGTCAAATGGTCGGCATGCAACTGAACGGTATCGGCGGCCAGTTCTGTACAGTCGACCCGGCCACTCAAGCGCCGCTCGCCAGCAACCCCACTGAAGAACAACTGCCGACCCTGTCCAAGGCATTTGGCTGCCCGCTGTGTTCAGTCGGCGGCGGCATGGGCCCGGCGTTCAACTCCAGCCTGACGCTAGCGATCCTGCCCGAACAACACAGCCCACCACTGGCGCCCATCGTCAGCGCCGACCTCCCTGCCCGCTTCACCTGGCCTTCGGCCAACCCTCGCGCCCCACCGCTCGCCTGAGTGTCCCTGCCTTTTTGATTTGTCAGCCCACTGCGCCAACGCGCCGCGTTCGCCTGTGCGCTGACTCCTAGACAAGCATTCAGGATTCATTGATGAAACAACTCACTCTGCTGGCGAGCCTGTGCGGCTGCCTGTCCGTTAACGTCTGGGCGCAATCCACCGTGGATCTGGCGCCGATCACCATCGATGGCGAGTCCGGCGCAGAACCGGGTCTGAGCCTCGACCAATCCAGCGGCATGGCCTCGCGACTGGGTTTGAGCGTGCGCGACACGCCGGCCTCGGTAGCCATTGCCAATCGCAATGACATCGAACGCCATGGCGCGCAGAACTTCCAGGACGCCGCCAACACCCTGCCCGGGGTCAACGCCAGCGCACCGCCGGGATTCGGCGGCTTCGTCTCCTATCGTGGCTTCACCAGCAGCCAGATCACCCAGATGTTCAACGGCATCAACGTCTCCGGCGGACTCGCGCGGCCCGTCGATTCATGGATCTATGATCGGGTGGAACTGGTCGGCGGCCCGTCGTCGCTGATCAACGGCGCAGGCTCGGTGGGGGGATCGCTGAACTACGTGAGCAAACTCGCCACCCGTGATGAACAAGCGGTTGAAGGCCGGGTCAGCTACGGCACCTACGACACCAGCGAAACCGCTTTCGGCCTCAACCACGCCCTCACCGACCCGAGCGCCGACGTGCAGCACTACGCGCGCCTCGACGTCAGTCACAACACCAGCAACGGCTACATCGACCGCCAGGAGCGCGATGCCTGGAGCGTGGCGTTCTCGCTACTCAGTGACCTCACCCCCGACCTGTCGCACACGTTGGCCCTGGAATATCAGGATGAACACGAAGACAGTCCGTACTGGGGCACGCCCGTGCTCAATCCCAAGGCCGGCGAGTTGAAGATCGATAAACACAATCGCTTCAATAACTACAACGTCGAGGACGGTCGCTACGAGCAGCGGACGATCTGGGTACGCTCGATCATCGACTACCGGATCAACGACAACACCACCCTGCGCAATACGCTGTACCACCTCGACAGCCAACGCGATTACCGCAACCTCGAAACCTACCAGTACACCGCCGACAACACCGCGGTGAATCGCTCCACTGCGTATCAGGTGCGTCATCAAGGCGAGCAGAACGGCAACCAGTTCGAACTGCGCCACGACAACACGCTGTTCGGTCTCGATACGACGTGGTCGGGGGGCTTCGAATACAAGGTCAACCAGACCACCAATTCGCCACTGAACGTCAAAGGTGCGAGCACGGTGGATCCGGACAACTACCGTCCGGGGCATTTTTACGACATTCCCGGTACCAACCCGAAATTGATCAGCGACAAAACCAACGAGGTCACCACCAAAGCATTGTTCGTGGAAAACCGTTTGGCGCTGACCGACAAACTGTCGCTGCTCACCGGCCTGCGCTATGACGACATTGACCTCGACGTGACCAACCATCGCACGGTAACCGCCACCAACCCGAAACACCTCAAGCGCAGTTGGGAACCAGTCACCGGCCGCGCCGGCCTGACGTACCAATTCATTCCATCGGCCAACGTTTACGTGCAATACAGCACCGCCGCCGAGCAACCGAACGGCACGCAGGACTTCGACGTTTCCACCGGCAAGCAATGGGAGATTGGCAGCAAATTTGATTATCTGAACGGGCGCGGCTCGGCGACGATTGCGGCCTACACCATTGAGCGAAAGGACTTCGCCGTGACCGATCCGCTGGACCCGACCAGCAGTATTCCGGTCGGCCAGCAGACGTCGAAAGGGTTAGAGATCGCCAGCTCGTTGCGGATCACCGACAAGCTGCTGGCTGAAGGCAACTTCGCTTGGGTCGATGCGCAATACGATGATTTCACCGAAAAGAATGCCGCCGGCGCGGTGGTATCACGCAAGGGCAACACGCCGACCAACGTGCCGGATCGGGTTGGCAATCTGTGGCTGACTTATGATTTTTCGCCGCAATGGCAAGGTGGGGTGGATGCACGATATGTGGCGTCGGTGTATGCCGATACTGCGAATACCTTGACCGTGCCGTCTTACACATTGTTCGGCAGCTTTCTCAGCTACAAGGTTGATTCGCATACCACCGTCACCGGGCGCGTGCGTAACCTGACCAATGAGGTGTATGCCGAGTTTGCGCATGTTTCGCCGGCGTATTACCTCGGGACACCGCGTACCTTCGAATTGGCGGTGATGACGAAATTTTAAGAGCTTCGCGAGCAAGCTCGCTCCCACAGTGTTGTGAACGACACATATCCATTGTGGGAGCGAGCTTGCTCGCGAAGAGGCCGGCCGCTACGGCCTCTATTTCAGATCAGCCGAAACCTTCTCCGCCACATCCTTCGGCAACCACGCCTGCCACACATCCGGGTGGGCCTTCATGAAGGCCACCGCCGCATCACGCGGCGCCGTGTGCTTCTCACTCATTTCCGCCAATGCCTTGTTCAATGGCTCGATCGGGAAATCCACCTTGCTGAAGAACTCGGCAATCTGCGGATACTGCTTCTGGAACGGCGTCGACACACCAATCGACAGCTTCGAAGCCAGCGACCGGGTCGGTTTCGGATTGGGATTATCCGCATCGGTTAGCGTCTTCCAGGCTTCGGCATCAAATGGCGGCTCTTCCAGTTGCACCAGTTTGAACTTGCCCAGTAGCGGTGTCGGTGACCAGTAGTAAAACAGCACCGGCTTACCGCGACGAATCGAAGAACTGATCTCAGCGTCCAGTGCCGCACCGGAGCCACTGCGGAAATTGGTGTAATCGTCCTGCAGACCATAAGCCGTCAGCTTCTGCTTGTTGACCACTTCCGACGTCCAGCCGATCGGGCTATTGAGGAACCGCCCCTTGCTCGGGGTTTCCGGGTCCTTGAACACGTCCTTGTACTTTTTCAGATCACTGACGCTGCGCAGATCCGGCGCCAGCGGTTTGATGCCTTTGGCCGGGTCGCCCTTGATCACGTACTCCGGCACCCACCAGCCTTCGGTGGCGCCCTTGACCGTGTCACCGAGGCTGACGACTTTTCCTTCGGCCTCAGCCTTGACCCACACCGGACTGCGACCGGCCCACTCCTCGCCAATGACCTGAATGTCATTGTTGGCCAGTGCGGTTTCCAGCGTGATGGTGGTGCCAGGCAACGTGTCGGTCGGCAAGCCGTAGCCCTTCTCGACGATGACCCGCAGAACATCGGTAATCAGGCTGCCGCTTTCCCAGTTCAGGTCGGCAAAGTGGATCGGCGCCTGGGCGGCCAGCACCGATGGCGCTGATGCCAGCAAACCAAACGTGGCCACGCTGGCAGCCAATAACCGTCGAAATCCGTTCATGCATTGCACCTCGTGCTGTTCACAGCAATGGCAGGATGGCCTGACAGAAGACCGCAAGCCTCTGAATACTCAGTCAACTGACTGTAGCCGAGGTTCCTGCTTTTTCCGGGGCATGCTGCGGACGAGGTTATGAATCAGACTTTTCCTGCAGGCTTTGCAGCTCGCGTCTGACCATGCTGGCGTATTCCGCGGGGCGCAACTGATAGATCTGCGCAGCCAGCCAATTCAGCCAGGCACCTTGCAGTTCCGCCTTGGCGGCGAACAACCGCTGGGCTTCCTCGCGTGCAGTGTCGAGGTTCTGCGAATGGAAATCCGCGCGGCTCACTCGCTGGCCTTGAACGTCACCAGTTCGCCCTTGCGCCACTTGGCGGCTTTGGCCGTAACGGCTTTCAGGGTTTTGGTCAGGCCTTCCTGCAATTGCTCATGGGCGGCGAACACGGTCACCACGCTATGGCCTTCCTTGAACAGGATGGCGTGCCCGTCAGCGGTATCGACGAAAGCGTAATCGCCCAGTCCATAGACCGTGAGTTTGATTTCGCGAAAACGCAGATCCATCTTGCCGCCTTCGCGGCTAGGCAAGACCGATGCACTGAAATGATCGCCGACCTTGAGCTTGAGCCCCGGTTTGTCATCGACCACCAAGGCACTTTCGGTGTCGATCTCGGCCACGTAAATGCCTTCGGCGTTCTGCTCGGTGATGTAAACAAAACGCGACTGGAACAGCTTGACCAGCTTTGCACGCAAATCACCCAACACGAACAAAGCATGCATATCGAGATTACTGACTGCCAAAGAAACATCCCCACATCTGAAAAAACCGCACACGGAAAACGCGCACGGCAAAAAAAAACGGCCAGGCCGATGTCACTGCAAACAAATCAATAAAGCCCGAATCGAGCAGAGTGCTCATTCAACGCGAGGTTGGTAAGACTACTGGATTGTCACTCGGGAAACTCATCCCGATGTCGCCAAAACCTGAAGGAAAAATCCTCAGCGTCGGCAAGAGCAGTCTGACTACGAACTTTAGGGAAAATTCTCACGAAAAAAAGCACTTCTCCGACATATCGCTGGCGAAAAATTGCTTTAGATAAGCCCTGTCGTCAACAGGTACTGGCGATTCTAGAGCAGCGATGCTCATTCCGACTACCCGAAACGGCCGGTAAATACCGGCCAACTGATGAAAAGGACTTCATATGTGCACTCGGACTCACTTTGCCATGACCGTTGACGCCCGGATCGAATCGTCGCTGATACTCAGTGCCACCACGATCAACGACGATTACCCGCGTTTCCAAGTGGTACCCGCCGGCAACGCTTTCTTCCATATAAAGGAAACATCGACCGGGCGCGTAAGAGGTTTCCGTGAAGATCACAACGAAGCCTGCGCCCTCGCCCGCTCACTTGAGTCGAAGATCGAACTCCTGACGAATGGCTGCCTCAGATAAAGAGAGCGACCGATTGTGCCATCCCGGCGCAAATCAAAAAGGAGAACATGATGGATCTGGAAGGTTATAACTTGAAAACTCTGTTCGATCAGTTAGGTCTTCCTTCAGAAGGACCGGAGATCGACAGTTTCATCGACGCGCATCCTCTCGACGCTGACACCAAACTAGTCGATGCCCATTTCTGGTCGGACTCTCAAAGGCAAACGCTGCAAGAGTGGATCAGCAAAGACGATGACAGGGCAATCGTCTTCGACGAGCTGAACGTGCGCCTTCACGACGGCAAGTAACCGAACTCAGTGCAGGCTGTCACCACACTCGGCTTGCAATTGCGCGAGCCACGCAGCCTTGCACTCCTCGGCCTCGTTGCGACTGGCAAACGCGGTACCGCGACGCTCGCCATTGAGCAAAACCACCCAGCACACGCTCTGCCCCAACGCGCGCAAACCGGCCGGCACGCCACTGCCGATCATCACAGCAACATCAACTCTGCACTGCATGCAGCCCCCGAAATCATTAGCAACCTAACTAAGCGGGCAGATTAATGGTTTCTTTCGAGCGGAAACAGCAAGCTCCGTGCACAGCTTCATTGCACCGCAAGTAACAATCCCTCAGCGCGGTTTCTCCGGCTTATAGCCCAAACGCAATCCACCCCAGTGCCGGCCCTTGATCATGATCGGCACCGACAGGTCATGCATCAGTTCACCGGTGTCGCGGGTGTAAGTCTGCAACAGCACCGGTTGCTGATGGCTGCCGCAGCGAATACCGGTGCGATCCGCGAACTTGCGTTTGGTGCGATTGTTCACCGCATCGACCTGCGCATCGCCAGTCAACGGCTGACTGAAGAGCTGATTGTGCGTCGGCACATAACCTTGCTGCGTGCAGGCAATAGCGAACACCAAACCCTCGTGACGCGGCAACAATGGCTCCTGAATCGCCGGCAGCACCTGATCGGTGTAACGGTCGAAACGGGTCTGAAACTTCGCCGGTTGGGTATTCGGGATCGGCTGATACTGGCGATCAAACAGATCCTCGAGGCTAATCTTTCCTTGTTCGACATCCGCCTCGAAACGTGCGGCAATCTGGCTCGCCCCTTCGCGAGCCAGATCGTAGATGCGCTGGTGATAGTCATCCAGACCGACTTCGGCCAGCCGCTCGCTGATGGTTTCCGCCTGCCCTTCCATTTGCACCGCCGCTTCAGCGAGGCGGCGAGTCTGTTGATCGCTGATCGCCAGATCGCTGCGCATCTGCTCGATGGCCTTGAACAGGCTGTCGAGTTGCTCGCGATTGGTTTCCGCACCCTGAGCGATTTCACCGACCTGGTTTTCCACCCCCGCTGCCAGTCGCGCGATGTTCTCCAGATGCTGGCCGGTGTGTTCGACCTGCTCGACACCGATCTGCAGATCACTCGACAACTCGCGAATCTGCTCCACCACCTGCGCCGTGCGTTGCTGAATGTCGGCGACCATCTCACCCACTTCACCGGTGGCCGACGCCGTGCGCGCCGCCAATCCACGCACTTCATCCGCGACCACGGCAAAACCGCGACCATGCTCACCGGCTCGCGCTGCCTCGATCGCCGCGTTCAATGCGAGCAGGTTGGTTTGACTGGCAATCGACTGAATCACCAGGGTCACGCGCTGAATATCGTCACTGCGCAGGCTCAAGGCTTCGATCAATTCACGACTGGCATTGGCGCGCTGACTGAGTTGATGCATGCGCGCGATCGAATCCACCAGTTCCGTGCGCCCCGCCGCGCTACTGTGATGGGCCTGACTGGCCGCCTCAAGCGCGGCACGGCTGAGTTGTGAAGTGGCGTGTTCAGTTGCGATCATCACCTCGGCGTTGCTGACGATCTGCGCCGCCGCATCGAGCTGCGATTCGAGTTTGCTCGCCAGTTCCTTGACCGAAAACGCCACGCCGGCCGCCGACAAGGCGTTATGGCTGGTGGTGTAGGAAAGGTCGCGGGTCAGTTCGGACATGGCGCTGCCCGTGTCGGCAGGCTGGGCATCGGGGATGGCGCGGGAACGCAAGCGCGGTAGCCAGACAATCAGCACCGCTAGCGGCATGCCAATGTACAGCGACCATCCACCCAGCGTCATGCCGGCCAGCAACAGCATCAGGGCGATGCTTTGCAGGGTCGGCGCGATCCAGCGGTTTTTCGGCAAAAGCACTGGTGCAGGCAAAGCCCCAACCAGAGATCCGTCTCTCGTCATATCAACACCCCACGCTTGTTCTCATTATTGTGACTGCATTAAACGCCACTACAACGCCATTATCCATGGTCCGTTAGTCGTGGGGTCTGTGGCAGGTCAATGGAACGGCGCGGGCTTATTGCAGACGAGCAAAAACAAAGATCGCAGCCTTCAGCAACGCCCATGTAGGAGCTGCCGAAGGCTGCGATCTTTTCAAGGTGCCCTGTTGAAAGGGTCACCCCACAGAATCAGGCCTGACGCTGGTGCTTGTCGATCTGCTCGTGACGCTCTTGAGCTTCGATGCAGTACTTGGTGGTCGGGCTGATCAGCAGGCGCTTCAGGCCAATGGCCTCGCCGCTGTCATCGCACCAGCCAAAACTGTCTTCCTTGATGCGCTCAAGGGCTTGTTCCAGTTGCGGCAGCATGCGCTGGTCGCGATCGATCGCGTTCACCAGCCAAGTGCGCTCTTCTTCAACCGAAGCCGCGTCCGCCGGGTCAGCCGGGGTGTCCAGGCTTTCGATGGCGATACGGTTTTGCTCAATGCGCTCGTGGGTTTCGACTTTCATGTTCTGCAGCAGCTCAGTGAAGAAAGCGTGCTGCTCTGCATTCATGTAGTCATCTGCCGGCATGGCCAGCAACTTGTCCTTTGTCATTGATATCTCTATAAAAAAACGTGCATTAAGGCGAATTAGGGAGCGTTTCGGCGAACCGCGTGCGGTCGGCGAAAAGGCATCGTTTATTGCAAATGCCACCCGGCACTCAATTTACGAGGGGCGGCAGTCTAAGGCCCGATCGAGGCCTCAGCAACTGTAAATACAGGGAATTTGTCCGACAACGCCCGGAAACTGCTCTGACACAGGGTTCACACGGCCATCGGAGTGCGTTTATAGCAAGAAATTCAGTCGAGCGGCTGTATATAGAAGACAAACGGCTAACCACGCAGCGCCCAGACGCAGTTTTTTACCACGCACTGCATCGTTTCAGCAAAGCAGAACCGCAAAAGCCCCCCTAATATCAGGCCCACCGTGTGATCAATCAGCCTGAAGGATGACCTATGCCCCGCCCCGATCTGCCGGCCATCGACGAGGTTTCACTCGTCAGTCCCCCGATCAATGCCGAGCGCCTGCTGCAACTGATCACCGACGAATACGACGCCCTGCCGCGCCAGCTCAAACGCATCGCCAGCTACATCAGCCAACAGAGCGACCGGATCATGGTCGACCGCATCAGCGACATCGCCCGCGAGTGCGAAGTGCACCCGTCCGCCATCGTGCGCTTCTCGCAACGCTTCGGTTTCAGCGGCTTCAGCGAAATGCAGGCGCTGTTCCGCAGCGCCTACACGCACAAAGCCTCGCCAGTGCAAAACTACCAGCAACGCATCCGCAGCATGATCGCCGACCAGTCGCAGCAAGCCAGCGCCGGCGACCTCGCCCGCGAATGCATCGACGCCACCCGCTCCGGCATCGAACGCCTGGGCCGCGAACTCGACGACGCCGCGTTCGAAAAAGCCGTCGACCTGATCGTCAACGCCGACAACATTTATGTCGTCGGCGTGCGCCGCTCCTTCGCCGTCGCCGACTACCTCGTTTACAACTTGCAACACACTCAGAAGCGCATTCACCTGGTTTCGGGGCTAGGCGGTAGTTATCGCGAGCAAATGCGCAGCGTGCGCGCCAACGATCTGGTCATCGCCATCAGCTTCGTGCCCTACGCCAAGGAAACCCAACACTGCCTGCGCTTCGCCCGCCAGCAACAGGCCAACACCCTGATCCTCACCGACAGCCAGCTCTCGCCGCTGGCGAAACTCGCCAACAGCGTATTGCTGGTCAACGAAGGCAGCGCCCTCGCCTTTCGCTCGCTGAGTGCGACGCTGTGTTTGTGTCAGGCGTTGTTTGTGGCGGTGGCTTATCGGCTGGAACTGAATGTTGATGAGATTCACGAACAACCCGGCTTCGACGACTGACAATTGCCTCTGCGTCGGCTAGGTTATGCCTTCCCACCGGTTTGACTTGAAGGAACGCGTCATGAAACTGATCGGCATGCTGGACTCCCCTTACGTGCGTCGCGTGGCGATCTCCGCCAAACGCCTTGGCATCGACCTCGAACACGAGTCAGTCTCGGTGTTCCGCCACTTCGAGCAATTCCAGCAGATCAACCCGGTGGTCAAAGCCCCAACACTGATCCTCGACGACGGCGTGGTCCTGATGGACTCGACCCTCATCCTCGACTACCTAGAAGCCAGTGCCGACAAAAGCCTGCTGCCAACCGACCTGAAACAACGCGCCCACGCCCTGCGCCTGATCGGCCTCAGCCTCGCCGCCTGCGAAAAAGCCGTGCAGCTCTATTACGAACGCAACCTGCGCCCAGCCGACATTCAATACCAGCCGTGGGTCGAACGCGTCGAAGGCCAACTCGCCGCCGCCTTCACCACCCTCGAGCAAGAACTGGAAAAAACCGGCCTGCCCACCGACGGCACCCTCACCCAGGCCGGCATCAGCCTCGCCGTCGCCTGGAGCTTCACCGACCTCGTCGCCCCCGACCAGATCGACACCCGCCGCTACCCACACATCGCTCAATACACCGCCTACGCCGAAACCCTCGAAGCGTTCGTCAGCACCCCGATGACCTGACCATGAGCACCACCGACACCGCCGCCCCGGCGTTAAAGGAAATCTTCAACGCCGAACGCTTGCAGCACATCGCCAGCGAAATGAGCGCCGTGTACCCGGCGTTCAAGGCCAAGGCGTTTCTCAAACACGCCCAGGACGGACTCGCCGAATTATCGGTGATGCAACGCATGGCGCGTGTCAGTGAAAGCCTGCATGCCGTGTTGCCGCTGGATTACCAAGATTCCCTCGATGTATTGCGTGAACTCGCGCCAAGGCTGAACAGCGGATTCGTCAGCATGTGTTTGCCGCACTACGTCGCGAGCTACGGCGGGCATGCGTTCGACACCTCCATGGACGCCCTCAAGTACTTCACCACCTTCGGCTCCTCCGAATTCGCCATCCGCCACTTTCTGCGCAGCGACCTCGAACGCTCGCTGGAATTGATGCACGACTGGACCCGAGACGAAAACCACCACGTTCGACGCCTCGCCAGCGAAGGCAGCCGCCCTCGCCTGCCTTGGTCGTTTCGGTTGGAAGCGGTGCAGGCGGATCCGCAGTTGGCGGCCGGGATACTGGATCGGTTGAAGGCGGATGAGAGTTTGTACGTGCGCAAGTCCGTGGCGAATCATTTGAATGATGTGACGAAGGTGCATCCGGAGTGGGTGTTGGACGCGATTGAAGGTTGGTCGATGGAGAACAAGTACACGGCTTGGATTGCGAAGCATGCGTTGCGGAGTTTGATTAAGCAGGGGGATTTAAGAGCGCTGACGGTGATTGGTGCGGGGGCGAAAGCTGAGGTTGAGTTGTTGGATGTGCGGGTTGAACCCCCGGTGGTGAGGTTGGGGGAAGCGATTACGTTGTCGTTTGTGGTGAAGTCGACGGTGGCGCATGAGCAGCGCTTGGTGATTGATTATGCGATTGACTATGTGAAGGCGAATGGCGGGGTTTCGGGGAAGGTTTTTAAGTTGAAGACGCTTGTGTTGGCGGGGTTTGAGAGTGTGGTTGTGGGGAGGCGGCAGGTGATAAAGGACTTTACGACGCGGAAGCACTATGCGGGTGAGCATACGATGCACTTGATGGTTAATGGACGAAATTTGACGAGTACCGCATTTTCAATTGGCCATCCTCAAAACGAATCGGAACTATAAAAGTTGACTAACAGACGCCGTTATCAGTACCACAAAAAAGTCATCGTTCACTCGGGAATGGTAGGAACGGTCATGTGTGTACTATCCTATGACGAAAGCTAAGCAGAAGCCTTCTGCGAGAGTAATTAGCGCATTTAAATACATAAGGCAAATATGAACTATTGGAAGACGCCAATTCAAAAACAGATCACTGCTTGGTTGTCTCGACGAACTGCAAGGTCAGGAGTTCGACGGGTTGGACCTTTGTCTGCAGCGATTGCCAGTGAAATTGGTGCCGTTCGTACTGAAAATCAAGATCGAGCAATACTCGTCCAAGGTTGGGATGGGGATGGTCGTAGATTCGCAGTGGCTGCAGTGGCCGATGGCATCGGTGGGATGCGCGACGGAGGTGCATGCGCTGCTTTAGCGTTAGGAGCATTCGTTGCAGCAATTCACGATATAGCTCGCTCAGGCCCACTTGACTCTGAGGAGTGGCTCTCGCGAGCTATTTTCGCCGCAAACGAAGCAGTGCACTACCAGTTTAGAGGGACTGGTGGATCTACTCTAGTAGCTGCATTGATCCGGTCTCGAATGCCATCATTTTGGGGAAGCGCGGGCGATAGCAGAGTATACCAAACCTACAATGGTAAACTTTTACAGCTTTCAGTTGACGACACGATCGCCGGACAACTTGGCAAGAAAGACGACGAGAGCGGAGAGCAGTCAAAGCTACTTCAGTATGTAGGCATGGGCAGCGACCTAGAGCCTCACATTAAAAAAGTTTTGAGTGACGGGGATGACCAATTAATCCTAACTACAGACGGCATTCATTATCTATCAAAAAACTCGAATTGGTTCGACAGGGTGATATTAAACTCTCCCGACCCAGGCTCTTGCGCCAAAAGACTAATAGATATCGCCATGTGGTGTGGCGGCCCAGACAACGCAAGCATTACAATCATTCCGACCGCCCACGACTTTGGTGATGACATCGAGCCTTTATATGACTGTTTAGAAATTTGGGATTCGCATGGCGACTTACAACTTATTGGAAAAAACGAACAAGATATTGTAACACCTTCAATATCACCCATACCCGAAGTAGCCACCCCTACACCAACCAACAAAAAAAGAAATACGCCAAATAAAGCACGAGCTTCCCGCCAAGTGATCCGCGAGGAGGACAACAAGCAGCAAACCAACATAGAAGAAAAAAAAGCCTCACCCAAACGCACGCCCAGAAAAAAACAAAAAAATGAAGTCCCTCAACTACTGATGGAATTCCCGAACAAATCAAATTAACAGGATGTTATGAATGCGAATTGCAGATAGATACGATTTTGGAGGGGAATCCCTCGCGGGGGGAATGGCTAAAGTACTAATTTGTAACGACATCACTCTAGAGCGTAAAGTAGCTATAAAAGTCATGCCGGGGAGCTCAAACAAGCGAAGAGTGCGCGACGAACTAAACGCACTGCTTAAGATGCGATCAAAGCACGTGGTACAAGTTTACGACATCCTCACAATTGAGCGCGAGGATCTAGCCATTGTTCAAGAATTTATTGAAGGGCTTGACCTATTCGATCCTAAGACCCGGCCAGAAAATAGCGAAGATTATTTAAAGTTAATATGGCAGATTGCGTCTGGCCTTTCGGACATTCATCAGCTCAATGTTATCCATCGCGACATCAAACCCAACAACATGAAAATAGATGCTGAAGGGATCGTCAAAATTTTTGACTTTGGCCTTTCCCGCGATGAAGGCGAAAACGCCGAAACTGTTGGCTTCATTGGAACACGGGGGTTTGCTGCGCCAGAGCTCTACGCACACGATGCTAAATTCACTAAAGCCGTTGACACGTATGCGTTTGGCGCCACCGCCTTATATATTGGCCTCTACGATCTTCCTGCCGAGTTAAGAACACAGCCTCCTAAAGCCTTAGAAGATGAGTATTTCTCACAATTCTCTTTCGAGCTAAGTGACGACGTTAAAAAAATCCTTTCATCTTGCTTAGACCTAAACCCTAATAACCGACCAAGCATAAAAAATATCAGGGACACCTTAGCTTTACACCTTCTTCAGAATCGCCACAAAGCTTTAGTAGTACACAACAAAAAACCATCTTATTTACATGCGAACAATCGCTCAGTAGTTCTAAGCCTGCCTAACCTCGGGGCTGTTGAGATTCACTACAATGGATTTGACTTCTCTGTCAAAAACGTATCTGGCGAAGTATTTATAAACAACAAGAAAGTAACAATCGGGAGCAAACTCCCCGGCGCCTGCGTTGTAGCTTTGGGTTCATCCGCGCACGGATCAAAACGCGAATACATTACATTTGACTTGTCCCACCCGGAGATAGTTTTATGACTGGCCCAATTTCCCCAAACGACGTCATTGGGGATCGCTATAAAGTAGAACGATATCTCGCTGAAGGCGGCATGCAACTAGTATACATAGCCAAAGACCAAGTTACGGGCCGTTTAGTAGCTCTAAAAACCCCAAAAAATAAATCGGCAGAGAAGCGCTTTCATCGTAGCGCCGTTGTTTCCGCCAAAGTAAACCACCCAAACGTAGCAAAAACACTAGATTACTTACTACACAATGACAGGCAATTTTTAATTGAGGAGCTTATCGAGGGTGCAGACATGCGAGCTGCGCTTCTTGTGGAGACCTCATTTTTAGACCCATACCTCGCCGCCAAAATTTTCCACCATATTTCCAAGGGCGTTGCGGCTGCGCATCACGCGGGAGTTGTACATAGGGATCTAAAACCCACTAACATAATGATCGTGGGGAATTACTCACTTCTGGAGCTAAAAGTAACAGATTTTGGCATTGCAAAGATGGCGGAAGAGGAGCTCCTTGAAGCTGTTGAAGGCGGAGAAACAAGTTTAACTACTTCTCAAACGGCGGTCGGGGCATTACCTTATATGGCACCTGAAGCTATCGACACCCCTAGAGCAGTCGGATCTCCTGCTGATATTTGGTCGATCGGCGCCATGATGTATCATTTGCTTTCAGGCGAATACCCTTTTGGCCAAGGGCTACGCGCCGTGCCAAAGATCGTGGCTGCAATATTGCCCATTCCGCCCCGTTTTTTAACATCCAACCCGCAGTTCGCTCCACTTGCAAGCGAATTACTAGCGCTGGCCTTTAGTTGCATGGCAAAAGACCCAAAAGCTAGGCCGACTGCGGACGAACTAGTAACGAAATGTAGCGAGTTATGCTACACATCAACAACTCGACACAGAGGGAAAATTGGAGACTATGTCTTTAACGCTTTTGGACATATAAACTCTCAACAGGGAAGAGTTTTTTATCATCGAGAATGCGTTTATGGAGTACTTCCTAAAATCGACGACGACGTCCTTTTCGCCAGTTACGATGGAGGTGGCTCACCTAGAGCTTTACCAGTCGTAAAGTTAGGTCTTCCGAATTAACCACAAGCGTTAAACAGGATTACTTCGTAAAAAGGGCAGCACAAAACTGCCCTCCCCTCCTACATGCCTAACTCCCACAAATACCCCCTCTTAAAACATGCAACAAACCATCTGACCGGACTTAAATAACGTTTAATTCTAGCTTAGAAACAAATACACATTATAGACATTCACCTTCCTACAGAACTTCATATTATCTACGCATTACCTCACTCTACCAACTCCCGTACGGAATGCCGTACTTTTCGATGTAACGTTTGGACTTTTCGCTAATGGGATATGCGTAGCGCCCTTGATTCTTCCCCTGACTGGGCCCCAGCGGATCGATCTCCGCCTGAGCTCTGGCCACCTTGACAGGACGGTGGCAAGAGTCTCTGACAAAAACCTGGACTACGCCTCTAGGAGCCAGACCCAAATAGATAGAAGCGCTGTAGCTACCCTGCTGTTCCGGAGCTTCCGGACACCGCTGATTAACCGACTGCCTCATCACGTCCCTCGCCTCTTCGGGCACATCAACCCAAACCTGATATGTCTGTGGCTCGACAATTGATTGCCAGCGCACGTAAATACGCTTGGGAAGATCAGCACCAATCACTGCTTTCGCAGCACCACCTAATGCATGCCAGCCTCGAGCGGATTCTTTACCGTCTTCAGGCTCCCCGCCTGCGGCTGTTCCGGATCCTGTGCGCTTGAATAGCTTGCCGTTGATGTCTTCTACGGCGCTGTCCTCAACCCACACTTTCATGTAATAGGGCTCGGTGAACGCAAGCTCCCAAGATTCGGATTTGGGATCGTTCTTGGCCGACAGCGGATCGGCAGACTGGCAGGCAGTCATGAATAGTGCGCAGAACAGGGTCGCAAGAACTTTCATTACCAAAGCGTCCAGTCAGGTACATGAGGATGTTGCACGCGGATGGAGTCTTCCGTGGGGGCGTTGATGTAAACCGCGTTGATCCCGCTGCCATCTTTTCGGCCAAGCGGATGGTTCCAGTTGGCTGAGGTGTGAATGTACTTCAATTTCAGCAATTCATCTTCCTGCGGGGTGACGCTGTAGTCCCCCGCCAAGAATCTATCGCACAGGGGTTGCAGCTCTTCAGGAATTGCCAGATCAGGCGTATCTGGAATGTCGTTGAATCGTGCGCCCTTTTCTTTTGCCAAGCGGTGCATCACTCGCAGGTAGACCCTCGACAACATGCCACTCACCGGGCGTTTAAGCTGCAGAGCGGCGTACACACGCTTCACATTGGGACTGAGTCGATCTTGCGGGCTGTTCGGCATCAGCAATGCGTCGGGCGTTACGATTTCAAGCATTTCCGTAGGCCAGCCTTTGGCTAACCATTGGGCCTTGGCATTGACGGCATCGCGGTAGATCGAGGTCGTCGTGACATCAGTATTCAAAGGCACGATCAGCGTTTGCATGGGACTTACAAGCACACATTCCTGCGCCTCTTCCAGATAGCCTCCGCCGATATCCGAATGCACACCCGGCAACGTTATCTCCAAGTGATCAGCCTTGACGCGACTGAGTGCGAAGTTGGCGCGGCATTCATCACGGGCAGACAACTGGACGACATCGGTAAAAAAACGACGATCGAGATAGAGTTTGACTCCCGTCGCTACAGCGCTTTTGATGTTGCCAAGATTCGACCAACCAGCAATCGATGGGACGGTATCGAACAAGCCGATAAACCCCATGTTGATGTCACTTTTATACTGGTCATTGAATTTAGGGCTGAAAGCTCTAGGCAGGTTTCTCAGCACGGTGCCAAGCGGGCCACGACTGGTGCGGACGATCTCATTGGCAAAATGTCGAGCCGCTGCGGCGCCACGACTGAAGCCAAACGTATCGAACGTCAAGGAAGCGATTTCACTCCCTGGGTTATCAATCAGGACTCGGCTGATAGCTTGTTGAATGACTGGAAATGAAGACTCGACTCGACCGGCAACACCTGTTTCACCGCGTCCGGAGCCAGAGCCGAACTTACTGTCTTCTTCTCCGGAGCGGGTGCCAATGCCCTCGATATAGACGACGCGGGAGGTTCGCTTCAGCGGTCCCTCTCCTACTGCGTCAGGTACGGCGTCATACAAGTCGCTCAGCCTTTTTACATTGCTGACATCGTTGCCGTAACTGCTATCCGGATCGCTCATGTAAGGCTGGCAACTAGCAGGAATATCCTGCGGCGCAATCGGATGCTGCGCCCCACACAGCAATCCCGCCGCCGTGTTATTCGCATTATTCCCAGTGCCATCAAAGAAAACCCCAATCCTCAACGCGATCCCGATTTTCTCAGGTTCGCGCGCAGGTTCTTTCCCGTGTTTCTCATATTCCGCCCAACGCTGGGCGTGAATATCGACGGGTTTGGCTTCTTCGTAACGGTAGTTTTTCGGGGGGTTGGGTACGTAGCCACTCATCCGTGATTCCTGGTTCTGATCCTTGAGAACGGCCCGAAGGGTGACAGCCGTGGCTGGGGGGCGCAAGCCGTGGCCGTGTGCCAGCCAGGGTGTGACCGCGGGGTTAGACGAGGGTTTCCCCTCGTCGGGGTGGGGGTTAGCTGGCGATTTCGACGTTATCCAGCGCTTGGTTGACGGCGATTTCGCCGAGCATCACGACTTGGGCGATGCCCAGAGCGGTTTTGCGGTGGGGGGTGTCGAGCATGGCGGCGAAGTTGAGGAGCATTTCGCTGGCGGAGCCGAGGGTTTCGCTGGCGTTGGCGAGCAGGGATTCGCTGTCGTACTTAGGGTTGGCGAGGTACATGCGTTCGGGTTGTTGGGTGCTGGCCATGATTTGGCTGGAGGGTTTGAGGTAGTGGTCGAGGGCGCGTTCGGCGGCTTCGTGGAATCGCTTGGAATCGGGGGATTCGTAGGGGGATGTGGGGTCGGTTTCGGGTGGGTTGGGTGTTGGTTTGATCATGGTGAAACTCCTAGTTAATAAAAAGGAGCCTTCACATTCGCTACCAAACGAAGGTGGCGGCCATACGCGGGTTGGTAGACCGGTAACTAGGACCCGGCACACCCGAAGGTGTCCTGCGCATGGCCACCATTGAGCAGAGACCTGATGAGGTCTGCGAACGGTTCGCGATGCGACTAGTTATGGCGGGCTACCAAACCCGATCGCTGTTTTTCAGCGACCGACAGACGATAGAACCCGCGACCTAGACGCACAAGCCGGCGGATTCTGGCTTAGTCGTAGGTAACGGCGCAAGGCGTTGTAGGGTTTCGGTGGTTACTTGAGGCTTCGTTTAAACAATGGCGGTTTTTACTGTTTATTTCGGTCAGTGGTTGATGGGGTGACTGGGCGGGCGTCTTCGCGAGCAAGCTCGCTCCCACAGGGGGGTTGTGGTGGATTTTGGAATTGTGGTGGTTGGGCTGGCGTCTTCGCTAGCAGGCTAGCTCCCACAGGGGTTTGTGGTTGGGTTGGGATTTGCTGTGGCTGGGCTGGCGTTATCGCGAGCAGGCTCACTCCTACAGAGGGTTGTGGTCACTTGAGGTCGAGTTGGGTGTCGGGGATTGTGCCGGAGAAAGTGGGTTCTACCGGGCCGCTCAGGGTTACGGAGCCTGAGCCGTTCCAGTGGACGGTGACGGGGCCGCCGTCGCATTCAACGTTGACGGTGTGGTCGAGCAAGCCTCGGCGGATGCCGTTGACGGCCGCGCCACATGAGCATGAGCCGGAGCCGAGCGGGATGGCGCCGTTGCGTTCCCAGATGCGCAGGCGGATGTGTTGGCGGTCGATGACTTGCACGAAGTGCACGTTGGTTTTGTGTGGAAACAGCGGATGTGTTTCGAGGCTTGGGCCGAGGGCGGTGATGTCGACGGTGCTGAGGTCATCGACGAAATAGGTGCAGTGCGGATTGCCCATGTTGCACGCAGTTGGAGCGCCGGCGAGCGGTAGAAATAGCGTGTCGTGTTCTTGCGCCAGAGGGATGTCTTGCCAGTCGAACAACGGTTCGCCCATGTCGACGGCGATCAGTCCGCTGGGCGTGCGTTCGCAGGTGAGCAAGCCACGGTTTGTGCGCAGGGTGATCGAGGTTCGGCTGACCTCGCGCATCAACCTGTCCGCCACGCCACGGGTGGCGCTGCCACACACGTCGAGTGCTGAGCCGTCGGCGTTCCAGAACTCCACGCGCGCATCGGCGTCCTCGCAATTGAGTACTACGGCGAGCTGATTAAACCCGATGCCGCGGTGGCGATCGCCGAGGCGCCGAACCAGTTGGCTGGTGATCGGGTTAGCGTGGTTGCGCGCGTCGACCATGACGAAGTCGTCGCCGTTGGCGTGCATTTTATGGAAATCCAACGGCATTGATCGATCCTTGATGGAGTGAGTTTCGCGGTGATCTGGCCGGATTTTCGTCGCTTTTGCAAGGCAGGTTTGTGTAACGGTCCCGCGTCAGTAGCGGCTTCTCCCGACTATAAACAGGCAGTGCGATTATCGCGAAGAACTCTAAAGGACTGTCAGTTCTTACAGGTCATTTTTTGGGTGCGCGTGGCTAAGCTGGCCCGACTGAATACGTCCTGAGGAATTGATCATGAGCCGCAATCGTTATCTGTTGCCGCTGGGTTTTGTGTTGTCGGCAATGCTGCCTGCTGTAGCTGATGCCGGTGCCACCTGGACTTATCTTTATCTCGAAGCAAACTTTCGCTGTGATAACGGCGTCACTGCACAGGGATACAGCGTCTATGCAGTGGGCAATGTCGCGGAGTTGGGCAATTGGGATACGGAAAAGGCCGTTCTGCTCGGCTCTGCTGCCTATCCCTCCTGGTCCGCAAAAATAAAATTCACCAAAGCGAAGCCTGGTGATGTCATTGAATGGAAATGCATCATTCGCAACGAGAAACCTCCATACGATGTAAAAACCTGGCAGTCGGGACCTAACACTCAGGTGACCATGACGTTTAGTGCATCACTTCAGACTACCGGTCAATTCTGAATCACGAGTGTGCATGGCCAGGATTCACAAACCTTGGGGCTGGCCTCTGCTGCGCGTCATGTTGATCAGCGCTGAACGTTTGCCACCCGGCGCCGGGCGTTCTTCGATGGAGAACGGCACGAAGCCAAGTTTCGGGTAGAGCAGCAGACCTGCGGTGTTTTCGTTGAAGCAGGACAGTTGCACTTCCTTGGCCTGGTATTTTTCGAAACCCAGCGCGGTCATGGTTTCGACGATGTACCGCGCCACACCCTGGCCACGGGCATATGGCGCGACGATGACGTTGCCGATGCAGCAAATGCCATCGTGCTCAGCCCGGTAGAAATTGGCGAAGCCGACGAACTCGCCGTTGGCCAGAAAAGCCGTGGAGTCGAAGCGCTGGCTGATTGCGCCGTGCATCTGTTCTTCCGTCAGCGGGAAGTTGGCTTTTGGGAACATGAAAAACAGCTCTTGTTCGCCTTGGGGAAAGCTGCAGAGGGTGTTGACGTCGTCGGCCGTCACTGGCCGGTGGGAGAAATTCATCGCTGCCCTGCCCTCACTTTTTACTCGCCAGATGATGCGCAACCAATGCGTTGGCATGACCGTGGCCCATGCCGTGTTCGTCCTTGAGCCACGCCACCAGTTCCATGTGTTTCTTGTCGCTGATGTCGGCGAGCAGGCTCAGCCAGTGATCGATGGGCTGGCCGTATTTTTTCTCGATGGATGGGAAGTACGACGCCGGGCCTTTTACCTTGTTGTCTTCGCTCATGTTGCAAGCTCCCTGTGATCACGACGGAGGGTCGGCGGACGCTCCTTGTCGGCAGGTCATAGAGTGGACGCGAGAGTCTATTCCGGCAAGTAGCCCGCCGATCAGTTCGGGCCAAACGGCACCCCTTATTTTTTCGATAGCGCTCTGAGTAGCTCTCTATCGGTCAGCCCATCGGTCCTGACGCTGGCGACAGTCGTGTGGTTTTTCTGCTGCGGCGAAAGGATCGGTTCGCCGGGGTATCGGTAATCGCTAAAGCCCTGCATGACTTTTTGGTCGATGGCACTGTTACCGCAACTTTGCCGCAAGGCAATCACTGGCACCAACGAGCCGGGGGTGTAAGTCAGTTCCAGTTGCACCGACTTGCGCACGGGGGTCGACAGCTTTTCTTGCGCCAGGGCTTTCTCGATACCTTCAATCTTCTCCCTGATGCCGTACTGCATCCTATTGAGATAAACCTTGTTGTACTGCTGTTGTTGTTCGATCGTCATCACCACGCCCTTGGTGTGCAGGCGTTGGAGGTTGTCCCATGAGTCGGCTTTGAAATACAGCTTCAGCGCCCCCTGAAGGTCTTGCGGGCCGCCTTTGCCGTTCTCCAGATACTCGGCGACTTTGAGCTCCATTGCGGTATTGCCGGGTTCCGCGATAGAGCGCTCATAAAAGTCCCGGGCAGCCACCAGATCGACCGGCCCGCCGACACCGGCTGCCGCCATATCGCCCAGTCGGCTGTAGACATTCGGCGCACGTCGGGCCACCGACTCATAGATGTCTTTGGCCTTCTCGATGTTTTTCGGCACGCCATGTCCCTGCTCGTACATCTCACCGAGGATCACCTTGCAGTTGGCGTTCTGGGTGCTGAGATAGCGGATTTCGTCAAACTGCTGCTCACTGATCGACGCTTGCTTGAAGTACGCCGCACAACGAAAGCTGGGGAACTCATCGTCCGCAAGATTGGTGCGATGGTGGGATTTGCAGCCCGCAACGAGGGCACTAAGCGCCAGTACAGCAACAACCTTGTTCATGAATGGCATCCGTTGAAATCGTGCAGATTTCATCGGCAGGCAGGCGCAAAACCTGAAGTGTCGGTTACTCGAAAACACCAGAAAAACCTGTGGGAGCGAGCCTGCTCGCGAAGGGGCCGGGTCAGCCAAAATCATCGTAGGCTGACACACCGCTTTCGCGAGCAGGCTCGCTCCCACAGGGGTTGTAGTGGATCAGGGTTATTCGGTGCGGCCCGGCAGCATCCGCACCAGGGTGTTATCCCGCACCCAATAATGATGAAACAACCCCGCCGCTGCGTGCAGCCCGATCAGCCAGTAACCGGTGCTGCCAATCAGTTCATGCCAGTACTTCAGTTGTTTGCCGAAGTCCGGGTCGATGGCCACTGGCGCGGGGACGTGGAAGCCGAAATACGGAAACGGTTTGTCAGCGGCAGCGAGCATCAGCCAGGCGAGGATCGGCGTGGCGATCATCAGGCCGTACAGCGCCAAGTGCATCAGGTGCGAAATGCCGGTCTGCCACGCCGGTGGTTTTGGGGTGATCGGCGGGCGTGGGCTGAGGCGGCCGAGCAGGCGGATCCACACGAGGGCGAAGATGCTCGCGCCGAACAGGCCGTGGAAGCCCATCAGCAAGCCGCGCGCTTCGCTGCCCTTGGGCATGTAGCCCTTGATTTCGACGCATGCGTAGACGCCGACGAACAGCGCCAGCATCAGCCAGTGCAGGGTGATTGAGAGTTTTCCATAACGGGTTACGGCGATGTCGCGGGTCATAAGCTGCGCCTCGTGATTGTCGTGAATGACAGTCGATTCGTTCGACCGTATCGATCCGGTTGCCGGGCGAACCGACGGCGTTACCCTGCCCGCCCAGTCTTAAGAGAGTCTGAAGACAGAGCGTCAGGTTAACCTTTTTTCACCTTCAGACTTCGTTAAGAAATGCCTCCGATACTCGCCTCAAACCATTGAGGGAGGCGTTCTGCCCATGCCCGAATTTGACTGGAACATCCCCCTGCCCCTGCGCTTCGGTCAAGCCGAAACGCCGCAGATGACGTTGACCGGTGCCCGGCCCGACGATGCCCTGCGAGAGCCGTTCGAAGCCTTTATCCAGCAACGTTTTCGCAAGGCCCATGGCGCCGACATCCGTCATTTCATGCCCGAGCTGTTCGGCATGCACAACGGCGACGGTGAGTTGTGCGCCGTGGCCGGGGTGCGACGTGCGCATCTCGAACCACTGTTTCTCGAGCGCTATCTGGATGAGCCGATCGAGCCGTTGATCAGCGCGGCGGCAGATCGCCCGGTCGAGCGCAGCGCCATCGTCGAAGTCGGCAACCTCGCCGCCAACGACACCGGCAGTGCGCGCCTGAGCATCATCGCCATCACCTACCTGCTGGCCATGGGCGGTCTGGAATGGGTGACGTTCACCGGCAACATCGGCCTGGTCAACAGTTTCCATCGTTTAGGTTTGAAGCCAGTGACATTGTGCGCCGCTGACCCGGAACGATTGGGTGACGAGCGTCAACACTGGGGCAGTTATTACGAAAGTAAACCTTGGGTGCACGTCGGCAATATCCGCGCCGGGTTCATCCATTTGCGCAATATCGGCCTGTTTACCCGCCTGGGTTTGCCGAGTTCGATTGAAGGAGCCTGTCATGTCGCTTGAACTGCAACGCTTCCAGGAAACCCTGCGCGACCATGCCCGGCGCAATGACAACGCGACAGCCCTGTGGGGCGACACGTTGAAACTCGATTACGCCACGCTGTACGCCGAGGTGCTCTATCGCCAGGAGCGCCTGCGCGATGAGCAAGCGCGGGTGATTGCGCTGGCGTTGGACAACGGCGTCGACGCGATGCTCTGGGATCTGGCCGTGCTGTTCGAAGGCTTGACCTGCGTGACGCTGCCGCCGTTTTTCAGTGCGGCGCAACGCGCTCATTGTCTGCAGCAGAGCCAGGCCGAACGGGTGATCGCCGAGCCTGAACTGGAAGCCGAACTGCTCGCGGCTGGCTATGAACAACGTGGCGAGTTCTGGTGCCGCGCGTTCAGTGGCCCCAGTCGCATGCCGGCCGGCACCGCGAAACTCACCTTCACGTCCGGCACCACCGGCACGCCGAAAGGCGTGTGCCTGAGCGCCGAGAGCCTGCTGCGGGTGGCACGGGAGCTGGATCAGGCCAGCGAAGCGACCGGCCCGCAGCATCATCTGGCGCTGTTGCCGTTGGCGATCCTGCTGGAGAACCTTGGCTGTTACGCCGCGCTGTATGCCGGCGCCATGTTGAGTTTGCCGAGCCAGAACACCCTCGGCATTCAGGGCGCTAGCGGCGTCGAGATACCGCGTCTGCTCGGTTATCTGGCCAGCCGTGCACCGGAGAGTCTGATCCTGGTGCCGCAGTTGCTGCTGTTGCTGGTCAGCGCCGCCGAGCAGAAAGCCTTCGCCCCGCAAACACTGCGCTTTGCCGCTGTCGGTGGTGCGCGGGTCTCGGAGGATCTGCTGCACCGCGCGCAACGGGTCGGGCTGCCGGTTTATGAAGGTTACGGCTTGTCCGAATGCGCTTCGGTGGTGTGCCTCAATCGCCCCGGCGCACGCCGCCCCGGCAGCGTCGGCCGACCGTTGCCGCATGTCGAAGTGCGGCTGGCCGAGGACGGCGAAGTGCTGATCAAGGGCACGACGCTGCTCGGTTATCTGGGCGACGCGCCGTACGCCGAGGAATGGTGGCCGAGCGGTGATCTGGGCGAGTTCGACCCGGAAGGTTTTCTCTATCTCAAGGGCCGCAAGAAGCACCAGTTCGTCACCAGTTTCGGGCGCAACGTCAACCCGGAATGGGTCGAGTCCGAGCTGACCCAGCGTCGCCACATTGCCCAGGCGTTCGTTTACGGCGAGGCCTTGCCGCGCAATCACGCACTGCTCTGGCCACATCGTCCGGACTGCACCGATGCCGAACTGGCCGCTGCCGTCGCCGAAGCCAACGAGGCTTTGCCCGATTACGCCCAGGTGCATCAGTGGACGCGCCTGTCGCAACCCTTCACCGCCGCCAATGGTTTGCTCACCGCCAATGGCCGCCCGCGCCGCGACGCCATTGTCGCGCAGTACCACGCCCAATTGACCGAATCCGCTGTTTCCGAGGAGTCCGCATCATGAGTTTTTTTGACACCCTGCAAGAAGCCACGCAACAGGAACGCCACGAACTGTTCAACCTGCCGATCATCGTCGATGCCCTGCAAGGCAAGGTCAGCCTCGACAGTTATCGGGCGTTTCTCGCGCAGGCGTATTACCACGTGCGCCACACCGTACCGCTGATGATGGCTTGCGGCGCGCGCCTGCCGACGCGTCTGGAATGGCTGCGCAAAGCGGTGTGCGAGTACATCGAGGATGAATACGGCCACGAACAGTGGGTGCTCAACGACATCGCCGCGTGTGGCGGTGATCGTGATGCGGTGCGCGACGGTCAGCCGTCGTTGTCGATCGAGCTGATGGTCAGCTTCCTTTACGACCTGATCGCCCGGGGCAATCCGGTCGGTCTGTTCGGCATGGTCAACGTGCTCGAAGGCACCAGCATCGCCCTGGCCACCCACGCGGCGGGCAGCATTCGCGAGCGTCTGGCGTTGCCGGAAACGGCGTTCAGTTACTTGAGTTCCCACGGTTCGCTCGATATCGAGCACATGCAAACCTATCGGCGCCTGATGAATCAGTTGGAAGACCCTGCCGATCAAGCCGCCGTGATCCATGCCTCGAAAGTCGTCTATCGCTTGTACACCGACATGTTCCGTGGCTTGCCGCGTGACGCGGAGGCTCAACATGCAGCTGCGTGAGGCGCGGGTGGTGTTGACCGGTGCCAGTGGCGGCATCGGCCTGGCCATCGCCGAAACCTTGTGCGCTGCCGGTGCCCACGTGCTGGCGGTGGCGCGGCATCAAGAGGCACTGGCGCCGCTGCTCAAGCGCTACCCCGAGTCGTTGTGCTGGGTCGCGGCTGACCTGACCTTCCTCAGCGATCGGCGCAAAGTGCTGGTCGCCGCCGAAGCCATCGGCGGCATCAACCTGCTGATCAACGCCGCCGGGGTCAATCACTTCGCCATGCTCGAACAGCTGGATGACAGCGACATCAATGCGATGCTAGCGGTGAACATCAGTGCGCCGATGTGCCTGACCAAACTGCTGTTGCCGCTGCTCAAGCAGGCCGACAGCGCGATGGTTGTCAACGTCGGTTCGACCTATGGCTCGATCGGCTACCCGGGTTACGCCAGTTATTGCGCGACCAAATTCGCTTTGCGCGGGTTTTCCGAGGCGCTGCGCCGGGAGCTCGCCGACACCCGCGTCAGCGTGCTGTACGTCGCGCCCCGCGCCACGCGCACCTCGATGAACAGCGCCGCCGCGCAAGCGTTGAACGACGCGCTAAAGGCCAACGTCGACGATCCGCAAACCGTGGCCTCGGCGGTGATCCATGCGATTGCCGGTGATCGTCGCGATCTCTACCTGGGCTGGCCGGAACGCTTCTTCGTCCGCCTGAACAATCTGCTCCCGCATCTGGTGGATCGAGGCCTGCGCAAGCAGTTGCCGCTGATCCGCCGCCTCAGTGAAAAACCTGACAACGAGTCGCCAAAGCCATGAAAAAACTATCCGCATGCCTGTTGCTCGCTGCCCTGAGTCAAAGCGTCTGGGCGCTGGAACCGGCCGACCAGCAACGTCTCGAGGGCATCCAGCAGAGCTGGGCGCACATCCAATATGAAGTGGCGGAAAAACAGCGCGCCGCCGCGTTCGAGCAATTGGCCAGCGAGGCCAACGCGTTCACCACGCAGCGCCCGGCGGTTGCCGAAGCGTGGATCTGGAAAGGCATCGTCACCAGCAGTTGGGCCGGTGCCGAGGGCGGCCTCGGTGCCTTGGGCAAAGCCAAGGACGCCAAGGCCGATCTGGAAAAATCCCTGACCCTCGACCCCAAAGCCCTGCAAGGCTCGGCCTACACCAGCCTCGCCGCGCTGTATGACCGCGTGCCGGGCTGGCCCATCGGTTTCGGCGACAGCGACAAGGCCGAGCAACTGCTCAAGCAAGCCTTGCAACTCAACCCCAACGGCATCGACAGTCTGTACTTCTGGGGCGATCACCTCTACCGTCAGAAGCGCTACGCTGAAGCCAAAGCCGCGCTGCTCAAAGCCCAGCAAGCGGCGCCGCGCCCGGGCCGGGAAAGTGCCGACGCCGGGCGTCGCAAAGAGATCGCCGCCCTTCTGGTGGACGTGAACAAGAAACTCGACTGACAGGAGTCCGCGTGCGTTTATTACTGGTTGAGGATGATGTGGCGCTGGGTGAAGGCATTCATCAGGCGCTGGGCCGCGAGGGTTACACCGTCGACTGGCTCAAGGATGGCAGCAGTGCGTTGCATGCGCTGCTCAGCGAAACCTTCGATGTCGCTGTGCTCGATCTCGGTCTGCCGCGCATGGACGGTCTGCAAGTGCTGCGCCGCCTGCGCGACAGCGGTTCGAATCTGCCGGTGCTGATTCTGACTGCCCGCGACGCTACTGAAGACCGCATCGCCGGGCTCGACGCCGGGGCCGACGACTACCTGATCAAACCGTTCGACCTGGATGAACTTAAGGCACGCTTGCGCGCCTTGTTGCGGCGCAGTGCCGGGCGCGCCCAGGCGTTGATCGAGCATGCCGGCATCAGCCTTAACCCCGGTACCCAGCAAGTCAGCTATCAGGGCCAGCCTGTGGCCCTGACGCCCAAGGAATATCAGTTGCTGCACGAACTGCTGTCGCCACCGGGCCGGGTGATGACCCGCGATCAATTGATGCAACTGCTTTACGGCTGGAATGAAGAAGCCGAAAGCAACACCCTCGAAGTGCACATCCACCACCTGCGCAAGAAGTTTTCCACCGACCTGATCCGCACCATTCGCGGTGTGGGTTATCTGGTGGAGGAGCGTCGATGACCTCGATCCGCCGCCGCACGCTGACTCTGATTATCGGCCTGTTGCTGGCCGGCCTCGCAGTCCTCAGCACCTTCAACCTGCACGACAGCAATCACGAAATCGCCGAGGTCTACGACGCGCAATTGGCGCAGAACGCGCGCCTGCTGCAAGGCGTGATGCGCATGCCCCTGGCCAGCAAACAGCACGCCGAACTGTACCAGGCGTTCAACTCGGCGCTGGGCGAAGCGGTGCCGCGCGGCGACGGTCATCCTTATGAACGCAAAATCGCCTTTCAGGTATGGAATCCTGCCGGTGATGTGTTGGTGCACACCGCCAGCGCACCGTCCTTCAAGGCCCCACCGACGCAGCCCGGCTTCAGCGATGTAGTGGACCTGAACAATCGTCACTGGCGCGCCTTTCTCCTCGAAGACACGCAAAACAACCTGCGCATCTGGGTCGGTGAGCGCGACGATGTGCGCGCCGACCTGGTCGACCGCATCGTCCGCCACACCCTGTGGCCGAACGTGATCGGCAGCCTGCTGCTGGCAGCGATGGTCTGGCTGGCCATCGGCTGGGGCCTCAAGCCGTTGGCGAACATGGCCGAGACCCTGCGCGCCCGTCACAGCGGTTCGCTGGAACCGTTGCAACTGGCGCCGCTGCCCAGTGAGCTGGAACCGATGCAGGCGGCGCTCAACCGTATGCTCGCGCAAATTCAGGAAGTGCTTGGCCGAGAACGGCGCTTTATCGCCGATGCCGCCCACGAAATGCGCACGCCGCTGGCGGTGCTGCGGGTGCATGCGCAGAACCTGCAGGAGGCTGGCACCGAACAGGAGCGCCGCGAATCGCTGGCGTTTCTGATCGCCGGGGTCGACCGCACCAGTCGCCTGGTCAACCAGTTGCTGACCATGGCGCGCCTGGAACCGAAACCCAACCCGCCGCCGCTGCAATCCATCGACCTCAGCGAAACCGTGCGCAACAGCCTGGTGCAACTGACGCCATGGTTGCTGAGCAAACACCTGGAGCTAGCCTTTGAAGACAGCGCCCAGCCGTTCAACATCATGGCCAGCCCCGGCACGATCGACATTGCCCTGAACAACCTGATCACCAACGCTGCGAACTTCTCCCCCGAACACGGCGTGATTACCGTGCTGCTCAGCCAGGCCGATGGGTTTTATCACTTGAGCGTTGAAGATCAGGGGCCGGGCATTGATGAAGCGGACCGGGCGCGCTTGTTCGAGCGTTTCTACAGTCGCGGCAATGCCCAGGGTGCGGGGCTGGGGCTGACCATCGTCAACACCATCGCCACGCGATTGAGCGGGCGAATCACTCTGGTCAATCGTGCCGAAGGTGGCCTGCGCGCAACGTTGTCGATCCCCGACGGGCAACCGCGCACCGTTGGGCAACGCAGCACTCGCGAGCCGCCGCAGATTTGAGTCTGATTGCGACGCCAGGAGCGCCATCACCCGGTAAAAACAGTGGCCGCACGTCGTAATCTGATCCAGATCAGTTCCCGGGGCAAACATCGGCGTAGAACAGAGTTAGCGCACTCCCCTGCGCGTTGCTCGTTCAGCCCCGATGGAGGCTCAGCTCATGCTCACTGTCAAAGACCACAATGACCGCGCGGCGCCGGCCTATGCCGCGCCCCCCGGTGAATACTGGATTGAGTCGCTCAAGGATGGTCGCCACGTCTTGATCCGCGCACTGGCCGCCAAGGATCGCGAACGCGAATACGCGTTCATCAAACGCTTGTCGCCCGAGTCCCGACACCTGCGCTTTCTCGCGCAGATCAGTGAGCCCGGCACCGCGTTGCTCGATCAGTTGATGGACGTCGACTGCAAGCAACGCGCGGCCTTCATTGCACTGGCTCACGAAAATGGTCAATTGATCGAGATCGGTATCAGCCGCTACGCCGCCACGGGCGAACAGGATTGCGAGTGCGCGGTGACGGTCGCCGATGAGTGGATGCATCTGGGCCTGGCCACGCTGCTGATGGAACACCTGATCAAGACCGCCCGGCACAACGGTTTCAAGCATCTGTATTCGGTGGATTCGGCCAGCAACACGGACATGCGCGACCTCGCCCGATCACTGGGCTTTGAAACCCACAGCGATCCTGACGATGCCCACCAGGTCATTCATCGCCTGAGTCTGTAGCGCCATTCCTGCGCCCCGTACCCGCCAAAGGTGCGGAGCGAGGCGCCCGCCGTTGCCGCACGTGAACGCAGCAGACCCTCGTTGCGGGACGGCCTCAGATCGAACGCTGGTTGACCCGTGCCATCAGTTGCTCGGCGCTTTCCTTGCGCTCGGAATAACGGTCAACCAGATGCGCCTGTTGATCGCGCAGCAGCACGGTGAACTTCACCAGTTCTTCCATCACATCGACCACACGATCGTAGAACGGCGACGCCTTCATCCGCCCGGCGTCGTCGAACTCCATGTAGGCCTTCGGCACCGAGGATTGGTTGGGGATGGTGAACATGCGCATCCAGCGGCCCAACACGCGCAACTGGTTGACCACGTTGAACGACTGCGAACCGCCGCAGACCTGCATCACCGCCAGGGTTTTGCCCTGAGTCGGGCGCACGGCGCCGAGTTCCAGCGGGATCCAGTCGATCTGCGCCTTGAACACGGCGGACATCGCGCCGTGCCGCTCTGGCGAACACCAGACCTGACCTTCCGACCACAGCACCAGCTCGCGCAGTTCCTGCACCTTGGGATGGTCGACCGGAGCGTCGTCGGGCAGCGGCAGGCCGGACGGATTGAAGATCCGCGTTTCGGCACCGAAGTGTTCAAGCAGGCGCGCGGCCTCCTCGACCAGCAGACGGCTGAACGAGCGTTCGCGGGTCGAGCCGTAGAGCAGAAGGATGCGCGGTTTGTGTTCGCCCAAAGGGGACGCTCCTTCGAACAGCGAATGATCAAGATGGGGCAGGTGTTCTGACATATGTCCTCCAGCTCAGAGAGAGCCGATACGATCCAGCTCACGCTGGAGATCAGCGCGGCTGAGTGCTTTAAATGGCAGGCCGAGAAAGGTCGCGCAGCGCCGTTCGATGATCGCCAGCGTGGCAGCAAACGCCGCGTCCACGGCGACATCGTCGCCGATCACATCCGAGGGATCTGCCAGGCCCCAATGGGCTTTGAGCGCGGGGCCGAAGTACACCGGGCAGCTCTCACCTGCGGCCTTGTCACAGACGGTGATGACAATGTCTGGCGGATTGTCTTCGAACGCGTCATTGCCCTTGCTGGATAAACCATCGATGGCAATGCCAGCCTTTTGCAGCGTCGACAGGCTGCGTGGCAACACTTGGCCTTTGGGGAAACTTCCGGAACTCACGGCCTCGAATCCGGGGCGCGCCAGATGATTGAACATGGCTTCGGACAGGATGCTGCGGCAGCTGTTGGCCGTGCACATAAACAGGACTCGCATGTTTTCTCTTTCCTCAGCAGCAGGCAGCTTCGCGAACCGGACGCCCGTCCATGTTCTGCAGGCGGGCGGCGTTGTCCTTGAGCCAATCGGCGTTGGCTTTGGACGTCACTTGCAGGATTTCGCGAACCCACGCATGAAGATCAGGGTTGAGGCGGTAATAGACCCATTGCCCCTGACGGCGATCGAGCAGCAAACCATTGCTGCGCAGTTGCGCGAGGTGGCGGCTGATTTTTGGCTGGCTGTCGCCGAGTGCGCACATCAGTTCGCAGACGCAGAGTTCACCTTGATCGGCGATGAGCAGCATGGCGCGGACGCGGGTTTCGTCGGCGAGGCTCTTGAAGACTTCGGTGGGGGTGATCATGGGACGGGCTCAATACATACGGAAAATCGAATATACGGATATCCATATATAAATCAACTTTGAATTTGTAGCCCTCCCTGTAGGAGTGAGCCTGCTCGCGATAGCGGTATGTCTGTGAGTCAGATGTCGACTGGCACACCGCTATCGCGAGCAGGCTCACTCCTACAAAGGATCTACGGTTGGCGGGACTGTCCGCGTAACAAGCCCTGCTCCGCCTCACACAACCCCACCACATAATCCCAGACCACTCGCAGCCGCACCGACTTGTGCAACTCGCGCCGGGTGCTGATCCAGTAGCTGCGCTCGATGCTTTCATCCGGCAGCAACGGCACCAGATCGGGATCCGATTCGGCCATGTAGCAAGGCAACACCGCAATGCCCAATCCCGACCGCGCCGCCTCCTGCTGCGCGATGACGCTGGTGCTGTGAAACACAACCCGAGGGCTGCGGCAGAAGCTGTTGAGAAACATCAATTCCTGGCTGAACAGCAAATCATCGACATAACCAATCCACGCATGCCGCCCAAGGTCTTCGCGGCTTTGCAGTGGCGGGGCTTTATCGAGATAGCGTTGGCTGGCGTACAACGCGAGTCGATAGTCGGTGAGTTTGCGCGTGACCAGCATGTCCGCCGCCGGGCGCTCCAGATGGATGCTGATTTCCGCCTCACGGTTGAGGATGCTGACGAAGCGCGGCACCGCGACCAGTTCCACTTCCAGCCCCGGATAACGCTCGAACAAGCCGATCATGCGGCTGGCGAGAAACTTGATGCCCAGCCCTTCGGTGACGCCGACACGAATCTTGCCCAGTGGCGCAGTGGATTGGGTGATCTCTTCCTGCGCCAGCAACGCCACGTTTTCCATCGCCTCAGCATGCTTAAGCAGCGCCTCCCCTGCCGGGGTCATTTCGTAGCCTTGGGCGTGCTGGACGAACAGCGCGGTGCCGAGGCTTTTTTCGATGGCTTCGATATGGCGGGCAACAGTGGCGTGGGTGGTGTTGAGGCGGCGGGCGGCGGTGAGCAGGCGGCCGCTGCGTTGCAGCTCGAGAAAAAACCGCAGGTCGTTCCAGTCGAACATGGCGTGTCCTTGTCGGCTATGGTCAATGCAGGCTGTTTAAAAACGCACAGCGGCTGCGCAAAAACTAACATTCTTTTAACGAAAGCTAACAACTAGAGTGTCCGACAATAAAAACAAAAAGCGAGGTCAGGGAATGCAGACTTCCCTTGATGAATACGACTTCATTGTGGTCGGCGCCGGCCCTGCCGGATGTTTGCTGGCCAATCGACTGTCGGCGGATCCGCAGCAGCGCGTGCTGTTGCTCGAAGCCGGCGGGCGCGACAACTATGCGTGGATTCACATTCCTGTCGGTTACCTGTTCTGCATCGGTAACCCGCGCACCGACTGGTGCTTCAAGACTGAACAACAACCGGGCCTCAACGGCCGCGCGCTGAGCTATCCGCGCGGCAAAGTGCTGGGCGGTTGCTCGTCCATCAACGGCATGATCTACATGCGCGGCCAGGCCAACGACTACGATGGCTGGGCGGCCGAGGGCAATCCGGGCTGGGCCTGGAATGACGTGTTACCGCTGTTCAAACAGAGCGAAAACCACTTTGCCGGTGCGGCTGAATTCCACGGTGCCAAGGGTGAATGGCGGGTCGAACAACAGCGCCTGTCGTGGCCGATTCTGGATGCGTTTCGCAGTGCGGCTGAGCAAAGCGGCATCGCCAGCATCGACGACTTCAATCAGGGCGACAACGAGGGTTGCGGCTACTTCCAGGTCAATCAGAAATCCGGCGTACGCTGGAACGCGGCGAAGGCGTTTTTGAAACCAGTACGCGAACGGACGAATCTGACGGTGCTGACCGGGGTTGAGGTGGATCGGGTACTGCTGGAGGACGGACGCGCCTCGAAGGTCAGCGCGCGTCACGAAGGTCAAATCAAACAGTTCAAGGCACGCAAAGAGATCATCTTGTGCGCCGGTGCCGTTGGATCGCCGAGCATTCTGCAACGCTCCGGGATTGGTCCTCGGCCGCTGCTCGAACGCTTGGGCATCGGCGTGATTCATGAGCTGCCGGGCGTTGGCGGCAACCTGCAGGATCACCTGCAACTGCGCCTGATCTACAAACTGGAAAACGCGCGAACGCTGAACCAGATCGCCGGCAGCGTCTGGGGCAAGATGGGCATGGGCCTGCGCTATCTGTATGACCGCAGTGGGCCGCTGTCGATGGCGCCGAGTCAGTTGGGCGCGTTTGCGCGTTCGGGGCCGGAGCAGACTTCGGCGAATCTTGAATACCATGTGCAGCCACTGTCGCTGGAGCGTTTTGGCGAGCCGTTGCACAGCTTTCCGGCGTTTACCGCTTCGGTGTGCGATCTGCGTCCGCAGAGTCGTGGGCGCATCGAAATCCGATCGGCGGATCCACAGGAAGCGCCGCTGATTCAACCCAATTATCTAAGCCATCCCGAAGACCTGCGCGTGGCAGCAGATGCCATCCGCCTGACCCGCCGCATCGTCAGTGCCCCGGCCCTGCGCGCATTCAAACCGGTGGAATATCTGCCCGGCGCCAGCCTGCAAAGTGACGAAGAATTGCAGCAAGCGGCGGCGAAGATCGGCACGACGATTTTCCACCCGGTCGGCACCTGCCGCATGGGCAATGACGGCGATGCGGTGGTCGACGCGCAGCTGCGCGTGCACGGTGTGCCCGGTTTGCGCATCGCTGATGCTTCGATCATGCCGCGCATCACCTCGGGCAACACCTGTTCGCCTACGCTGATGATTGCGGAAAAGGCTGCTCAACTGATCCGCAATTCCAAAGCTACAAACACCGTACCTGTGGGAGCGAGCTTGCTCGCGAAAGCGCTAGATCATTCAACATAGAGGTTGACTGACAGGACGCCTTCGCGAGCAAGCTCGCTCCCACAAGGATTTGCATCCCATTCAAGGCATCGCGCATCACCCGGACACGCAACACCAGTGGAACAACAAAAACAATCACTGTGAGGGATACCGATATGTCAGAACACGTTCAGCCGCTGGACGCCGTGCGCAGCGCGGAGACCAGCCCGGATACACGCAAAGTCATCTTCGCTTCCTCACTGGGGACGGTGTTCGAGTGGTATGACTTTTTCCTCTACGGCGCCCTCGCGGCGGTGATCAGCAAACAGTTTTTCGCCGGGGTCAACGACACCACGGCGTTCATCTTTGCGCTGATGGCCTTCGCCGCCGGCTTTATCGTGCGGCCGTTCGGGGCGCTGGTGTTCGGTCGGTTGGGGGACATGATCGGGCGCAAATACACCTTTCTCGCGACAATCATTCTGATGGGCGTCGCAACGTTCTGCGTCGGTCTGCTGCCGACCTACGCCAGCATCGGCATCGCCGCGCCGATCATTCTGGTGGTGCTGCGCATGCTGCAGGGCCTAGCGCTCGGAGGTGAATACGGCGGCGCTGCGACCTACGTGGCCGAGCACGCGCCGATTGGCAAACGCGGTTTCCACACCAGTTGGATTCAGTCCACCGCGACCCTCGGCCTGTTGCTGTCGCTGCTGGTGGTGCTCGGTTGCCGCTACTTCACCGGCGATCAGTTTGAAGTCTGGGGCTGGCGGATTCCGTTCCTGCTGTCGATCGTGCTGCTGGGCATTTCCACCTGGATCCGCCTGAGCCTGCACGAGTCGCCGGCGTACCTGAAAATGAAAGAGGAAGGCAAAACCTCGAAAGCGCCGATCCGCGAATCTTTCGGCAAATGGGAAAACCTCAAGGTCGTGTTGATCGCCCTGTTCAGCATTAACGCCGGGCAAGCGGTGACCTTCTACGCGGCGCAGTTTTACGTGCTGTTCTTCCTCACCCAGTTCCTGAAAATGGACCCGGCGGTGGCCAACACCTTGCTGATCATCAGCGTGGTCATCGGCGCGCCGTTCTTCATCTTTTTCGGCTGGCTGTCGGACAAGGTCGGCCGTAAACCGGTGCTGATGCTCGGCTTGCTGCTGGCCACGGCGCTGTATTTCCCGATCTTCAAATCCCTCGCGCACTACGCCAACCCGGCGATCGATCAGGCCAGCCGTCAGGCACCGATCACCGTGCTGGCGGATCCGGCGACCTGCACCTTCCAGTTCGATCCGGTGGGCAAAGCCAAATTCGACAGCCCGTGCGACAAGGTCAAAACCTTTCTGGTCAAACAGGGCCTGCCCTACTCCAGCGCCGCCGCCCCGGCCGGCAGCGCCGTGCAAGTGAGCGTCGGCGACGTCAAGCTCGATGGTTTCGACGAGGCCGCACTGCGCGGCGCGATCACCCTCGCCGGCTACCCGCAACAGGCCGATCTGCAGCAGATCAACAAGCCAATGATCGTCGCCCTGATCGTGGCGCTGATCATCATCTCGGCGATGTGCTACGGCCCGCTCGCGGCGCTGATGGTCGAACTGTTCCCGACGCGTATTCGCTACACCTCGATGTCGCTGCCGTACCACATTGGCAACGGCTGGTTTGGTGGATTTCTGCCAACGGTGTCGTTCGCGCTGGTGGTGTACACCGGGGACATTTTTTATGGGCTGTGGTATCCGGTGTTGATTACCGGGGTGAGCCTGGTGGTGGGGATGATCTGTTTGCGTGAGACGAAGAATATCGATCTCGACAAGAACTGAAACTCAACCAGGCAACTCAATCGGCGAGGACTTTGACCCTCGCCGTTTTTTTGCTCAGGCATCAGCCTTGATCACCTCAAACTTCACCTGATCCGGATAAAACGCCACGTAGTCCTTGATCGGCCCGACCGAGATTTTCGGCTTCTCATAAGTCCACACCGCGTTCGCCCCTTCATGCCCCGGCACTTGCAGACTGAAGTAATTGGCGTCGCCCTTGTACGGGCAATAACTGGTGTGATCGGTGCGGGCGAAGTACTTTTCGTCGATGTCTTCGCGGGGGATGTAATAGACCGGCGGGTAGTTGGCTTCGTTGAGGATCAGTACGTGGGACGAGGCGGCGACCTGGATGCCGTGGAATTTCACTATCAGGCAGCCGGGAAGTTGTTCGAGGGCAATGACGGGACTAGGGCCGGAGCTTTTCATGGGGTTCTCCTGAATACGGCGAAGAGACCGGTTCAGGTATAGCTCATTGGTTCTGGTTGGGGTGGGTTTACAGCTGAACGGCCCCATCAACTTCAAAAGCCCCTCACCCCAGCCCTCTCCCCGAGGGAGAGGGAGCCTACCTAGGTGTCTTTAGTTCTACATCGACCTGAACGTGCGGTTTCGATTATGGATTCAAAGCCAATCGTTCAAGTCGGTGAGTTTCGCCAATATCCCCCAATCAGTCCCCTCTCCCCCTGGGAGAGGGTTAGGGTGAGGGCCGCTCTTCAGGCATCACGCAACAATATCAGTCGCCACCGCTTGCCCCACCACACCCACAGCAAAGTCCACCGAACCCTGCCCCGTCAGGTCAACCATCAAGCTGGTCTGATTGGTCTGCGCGAAGTAAGTCAGAATCGCGTCGCCCGCATGCCCGGTGAAGCCACTGACAAAATTCAGCGATGCCGCGCCCGTGGCGAAACCGGCGATGCCCGACAGGTCGATCTTGTCCAGACCGCTGGTGAAATCCATGATCCAGTCCGGCGCAGTCATGGTCGAATCGCTGGCAGCGCCGAACACGAAGGTGTCTGCCCCCTCGCCACCCCATAAGGTGTCCCCACCGCCACCACCATAGAGGATGTCGTTGCCGGCACCGCCGACCAGATCGTTGGCGGCCGCATTACCCATCAGCAGGTCATTGCCCGAACCGCCCAGCGCATTCTCCACGGTCACACCGTAAGCAACGGAAACGTTGCCGACCAAGCCACCCACATCGGAGAACGAACCTTCATTGAGGTTGATCTTCTGGTTCTGACTGAAGCCGGAGAAGTCCAGCGTATCGTTGCCGCCGCCGTCCCACACCGAGAACACCACTTTGGAGGACGCCGAAGTAGCGCTGTAAAAATCGCGCTCGGCAGTGGAATTGAAACCGTACGTGGTGTCATCGGCACGGGTCGCGTAGTTGGCTCCATACAGTTTTTGCACCGCGACAATATCGTCGAGCAACGGTGCCGAGGCGTACGCGCCGCTGCCGTCCTTGCTGAAATTCTGATCGGTGTTGGCTTCGCTCCAGTAGCTCATCAGGCTGTAGCCACGGGTGTCTTCGGCGTACTTGGCGTCGTTATAGGTCGGGTTGCCGTTGCCAGCGTTGTAGGCGCCCGGATGCGACAGGCCGAGGGTATGGCCGATCTCGTGGGTCAGGGTCTGGCGCCCGTAGTTGTTGGTGTCCGGGGTTTTGTTGACCTGATACTGATTGTTGATCAAGTACCACGACTGGCCGTCATAGCCACCGCCGCTGGGCAGGTAAGCGAAAGCCGCACCACCGGTGCTGACGTCGTAGTTGCCAAACGTCATGTGGCCATCGCCGCCCTTGCCTTCGCTAAAGGTGACGTTGGCGACGTCGGCCCAGGATTGCATGGCCAGCACGGCCTGGGCTTTTTGCTGGGCGCTGAACTCGCTGAAGTTGCCCAGATTGACGTTGTAATTCGCCGGTTTGTCGGTCAGAAAGCTGTAGCTGAGGTCGATCTTGCCATCAGCATTCTTGTCGCCCCACGACAGGCCTTTGCGCAGGATTTCATCAGCGGCCTGGTCAGCGGTAAATGAGGGTTTGCCGTTGACCAGCCCAACGCCACGGTCATACAAGTGGCTGAAAGCATCGACCTGGTCGAAAGCGCTGGTGGTTTTGGATTTGGCTTGAGCCATGGTGGACTTCCTTGTTTCTGAATAGTCAGTGTCGACAGACCACGGCGATCTTCTGGCGAGATCGTCCTGTCACTCGCGTGTTTGAATCGGCGAAAAACCTGACACAGGCGCAAACCGGGCGCTAATCAATTTCTCGATAGCCCGGGCTGCGTCCCTGTATTACCCGTCATGTGCTGCAATGCTTTTTATCTGTATATCCATACAGATAAAAGTTGCCGCTGACGCCAAGTCCGGCCATTCTGTGCACCTGTGCGGACCTTGATCGACGTGGGTGGTTATGCGGTTGTACCTCTGTGAAAAACCTTCTCAGGCCAAAGACATTGCGGCCGTGCTCGGCGCCAGGCGTCGGGGCGACGGTTGCTGGTTGGGAACAGACGTCACGGTGACCTGGTGCATCGGCCATTTGCTCGAAACAGCCCCGCCGGACGCCTACGACGCCCGTTACAAGCGCTGGGTCCTGGCCGATCTGCCGATCATTCCGGACAAGTGGAAAATGACCGTCAAGCCGCGCACCGCCAGCCAGTACAAAGCGGTCAAACGCCTGCTCGGCGAGGCCAGCGAGCTGATCATCGCCACCGACGCCGACCGTGAGGGCGAGATGATCGCCCGGGAACTGGTCGAGCACTGTCGCTATCGCGGGCCGATCCGGCGTTTGTGGCTGTCGGCGCTGGACGAAGCTTCGATCCGCAAAGCCCTGGCTGCACTGAAGCCGGGGGCCGAAACCTTCAGCCTGTATCACTCGGCGCTGGGCCGCTCGCGGGCAGACTGGCTGATCGGCATGAACATGAGCCGGCTGTTCACGCTGCTGGGTCGGCAATCGGGTTATCAGGGCGTGTTGCCGGTGGGCCGGGTGCAGACGCCGACCTTGCGCCTGGTGGTGGATCGCGACCGCAGCATCGCCGATTTCGTGCCAGTGCCATTCTGGGCGATCGATGTTGATCTGCTGCACAACGGCATACCGTTTACTGCGCAGTGGCGTGCGCCGTCGGATGCCTGTGACGATCAGGATCGCTGCCTGAATCAGGCGTTGGCCCAGCAAGCGGCGGCTGCGATCGGCAGCGCTGCCAGTGCCCGGGTGGTCAAGCTGAGAACCGAGCGCATGCGTGAAGTGGCGCCCCTGCCCTTCGATCTCGGCACCTTGCAGGAAGTCTGCTCGAAGAAACTTGGCCTCGGCGCGCAGGAAACCCTCGACATCGCCCAGGCGCTCTACGAAACCTACAAAGTCATCACCTATCCGCGCAGTGATTGCGGTTATTTGCCGCTGAGCCAGCACAGTGAGGCGCCGGGGATTCTCGCCGCGCTACGTCAGGCCGATCCGGGCCTTGAGGCGCTCAACGGGTTTCTGGAGCCGCAACGCAAATCCCGCGCGTGGAACGACGCCAAGGTCAGCGCGCACCACGGCATCATTCCCACCGCTGCAGCGAAGAATCTAGAGCGCCTGACCGGCAAACACCGCGCGGTCTACACGCTGATCCGCGCACGTTATCTGGCGCAGTTCCTGCCCAATCACGAATACGATCGCACCCAGGCCGATTTCGATTGCGCTGGTGAAGCCTTGCGTGCGGTCGGCAAGCAGATCATCGAACCGGGCTGGAAACGCGCACTGCCCGAGGCGCTGGCAGCGGCCAAGGGTCGCGAGGCACCGGTACCGCAAACCTTGCCGGCACTGACGCAAGGCGTTGAGTGCGCGGTGGCTGACGTCAAGTTCAAGGATCTGTGGACGCAACCGCCCAAACCCTACACCGAAGGCGATCTGATCAAGGCGATGAAAAACGTCGCCAAACTGGTGGAAGATCCGCTGCTCAAACAGAAGCTCAAGGACACCACCGGGATCGGCACTGAAGCGACCCGCGCCTCGATCATTCAGGGCTTGCTTGACCGTGGTTATCTGGTGAAAAACGGCAAGGCCCTCGCCGCTACCCCGGCGGCGTTCAGCCTGATCGACGCGGTGCCCCGCGCAATTGCCGACCCCGGCACCACAGCCATCTGGGAGCAGGCGCTGGACATGGTGCAAAGTGGCGAAATGAGTCTGGAAGAGTTCGTCACCAAACAGGCGGCGTGGATGAGCAAACAGGTGACGCGCTGTTCCAGTCTCAGCCTGACCATCAGCGGCCCGCCACCAGCCGGCAAAGCGGCGGCCCCGTGGAAGAAAAAACGCAAATCGACCCGTAGCAAAACCACGGGTACGACAAAACGCACAGCGAAACCGTCAGGCAAATAAAACCCGCTAGTGTTTCTGCAAGGCTCAGTACTTTCAGGAACCCGGCGCATGGCCAATATCGAACTGCACCCCGCCCAGCGCGATGAGCTGGATATCATCGAAAACCTCATGCAGTTCTACATGTACGACTTCAGCGAATGGCTGCCGCTGAAGCTCGCCGAGCACGGCTTTTTCTCGATCCAGCCGAAAATCGACTACTGGCGCCATCCGGCCACCCAACCGTTCCTGATTCGCGTCGATGGCGAACTCGCCGGTTTCGTGACCGTCGATAACGAAATCCACATCGCCGGGGCCGAACACAACATCGGCTATTTCTTCATCGCCCGACGCTTTCGTGGCCAAGGCGTCGCGCAGTTTGTCGTCTCTGCCCTCTTGAGCCGCATCCCCGGTCAATGGCAGATTTTCCATATCGACGCCAACCTGCCGGCACAGCGCTTCTGGGCCGGTCTGATTCCTGTATTTACCGGCGGCCACTTCACCCTGCAGCAGCGTGAAGTGGACGGCTATCCGTGCACCTTCTACCTGCTGCGTACGCCTTTTTCCGTTGCCTGAACGGATTCTTTCTCATTCCAAAACAGCTTTGTCCGACAATATGTAGTGAACAAAAATAATCACTACAAAACCGTTGACGGCGTCGTTTTGCTTTTGCATGATGAAGACGTTCCCCGATCGGGAACATCGGTAACACGCTTGAGCAAACTCGTCTGACCGCCGAGTTGTTTTTTCCGGATACATGCTGCCCACAAGGCAGATTGAAGAAGCTGACCTGGCCTGAACGTCCAGTACAAGGACGAGAAGCGCTGGCGAAAATTCTCAAGACGCTTGTGGCTGACACGGTAAATGTCGTCAAGGAGCCTCCCGGTTTTCGCTGCTTCTCCTCGTTGTGACGCTATTGCGTAGCAGTTATTCAACACGACTACATGCAACAGATGCACGACCCCGTACTTCACACGGGCGAGCGCTGACGTCCTGGTTTCGGTGCCAGGGATCAACTAACCGATGGGCTACCTGTATTAGCGAATCAACTTTGAAAGATCACCAGACTGGTCAAGGGGCAATATCATGAATCTGAACAATCAACCTACTATCGAAGAACTGGCTCGTATGTTCGCTGCGCAGAAAGACAGCCATGACAGCCATATTCTCTGGATCAGCAAGTCGGGTCAGGTGCATATCGACTGCCTGGCGACCCATGCTGACGAAGACGAGTTCGACCGCAACCATCAGAACCTGCTGGCCCGCCTGAAGATGTACCGCCGCGGCCACGGTTATGTTGGCAAGAAAGCCGCGGCCGACAAGGACTTCATCGGGAATGTTCTGCAAACGCTGAAACAGGCGTGGGATTCGATGCAGAACCACAACGAAGTTCGGGTGATTGATCGGTTCTGCTGAGCTAGTCATTAAATAATTGAAAGGCCTGCTTCTTTAAAGGAAGCAGGCCTTTTTTTGTTCGCTCGCATTGATATGGCGTGACTGGAATTGTGGCCCCTCACCCCAGCCCTCTCCCGAGGGAGAGGGAGCCGATCGAGTTGTATAAAATCATCCGCCAACCGGACACACTGAGTTGATTATGGATTCAGCAAAACACTTTCAGGTCGGCGTATTACTCCAACATCTCTCGGTCAGTCCCCTCTCCCCTTGGGAGAGGGTTAGGGTGAGGGCATCCCCCAGCCCAACACCATTTCAGCAAACGCCACCGCCGCCGCACTGTGATAATTATTGCGCCGCCGCAACAACGCCGCTCCACGCTGCGGCGCCTCGCTCTCCACGCGCAACCGGCGCAATGCCCGATCCTCCGTCGCAATCGCCTGCGGCAACATCGTCGCCAGCGGCGAATGACGCACCACTTCCAGCAACGTACTCACCGAATTCACCTCGATCCGCACCTGCGGCGTAATCCCATGCTGACGAAAATACTCATCCACCGATAACCGCGTGATGAAGTCCGGCGCCAACAAGGCGAAATCCAGTGAAGCAATATCTTCCGGCGTCAGTACTGCGTGGCTGTCATACAAAGGATGCTCACGCCCCACCATAATCCCCAGCGTTTCGGTAAACGCCGGAATGCATTCGATATCAGCATTGCGCACCGGCGTAAACGCAATCGCAATATCCAGCGAGTCATCTGCCAGCCCCGCCTCGATGTCGTCCATCGACAGCTCGAAAATCTGTAAATGAATCCCCGGATAGCGCGCAGCAAAATCGCGCACCAACGGCCCGACCAGGTACGCCATGAACGTCGGCGTCATCGCCAGGCGCAAGGTCCCGCGAGACAAATCCTTCACGTCATGCAACGCGCGCTTACCCGCCTCCAGCTCCACCAGCACCCGTCGCGCGCATTCGATGTAGGCCTCGCCAGCATCGGTGGGTTTCACCGTCCGCGAGGTGCGATCAAACAGATTGACCCCCAGTGTCTCTTCCAGTTGGCGAATCTGCTGCGACAGGGTCGGCTGTGAAACATGCAACGCCTCGGCGGCACGGGTAAAGCCGCCGTGATCGGCAACGGCCAGCAGGTAACGCAAATGTCGCAGCAGCATGGCAACACCATCTATAGGCAGGACTTATGCGAAGCATTGTATATCGGTCTTGGACGCTATGGATGAATCGGCAGAAGATCAATCCCACACAGCAAGCCAACCCCTGAAAGGAGTGACACCATGCAACAGTCCCACGCCTACAACGACACCAGCCTGGCCCTGACCACCCGCATTCTCGACGCCAAGGCACGCAAAGATCTGTCGTGGCAGGATCTCGCCGATGACACCGGCCTGAGCCTGGCGTACGTCACCGCTGCCCTGCTCGGTCAGCACCCGCTGCCGGAAAACGCCGCCCAAGTGGTCGGTGACAAGCTGGAACTGAGCGCTGAAGACGTCGCGGCGATGCAGATCATCCCGCTGCGTGGCAGCCTCAGCGGTGTGCCGACCGACCCGACCATCTACCGCTTCCACGAAATGATCCAGATCTACGGCACCACCCTCAAAGCCCTGGTTCACGAGCAGTTCGGCGACGGCATCATCAGCGCGATCAACTTCAAGCTCGACATCAAGAAAGTCGAAGACCCGGAAGGCGGCTCCCGCGCGGTGGTCACCCTCGACGGCAAGTTCCTGCCCCTGCGTCCGTTCTGATCCGCACCGGCCCGCACCCTGCGTGCGGGCCAACCCACCCCAAATGGTTACCCGTCACCACTGCGTCTGGAGGCTGCCCCATGCAAAAAATTCTACTGATCCTGGCCCTGCTCGGCGGCTTTTCCGTCCAGGCATCTGCCGCTGACGAAGCCGTCGCCTATCGCTACGGCATGCAACTGGATATCGCCCAAGTGCTGAGCATTACTCCGGTCGCCGATGTGTGTGGCGTGGTGCCGGTCGAGATGACGTATCTGGACAGCCACGGCGGCAAGCACATTCTTCAATACAGCGAATTCGGCAGCGGTTGCTCGAACTGAGAGGACAACACCATGAAAAACCTGATTGATGGCTTCCTGAAATTCCAGAACGAAGCGTTTCCGCAACGTACCGAACTGTTCAAACACCTGGCGACCACGCAACAGCCCGGCACGTTGTTCATCACCTGTTCCGACAGCCGTGTCGTGCCGGAACTGCTGACCCAACAAGAGCCCGGCGAGCTGTTCGTCATCCGTAATGCCGGCAATATTGTGCCGTCCTACAGCCCGCATCCGGGCGGGGTTTCGGCGACGGTGGAATACGCGGTGGCGGTGCTCGGCGTGACCGACATTGTGATCTGCGGCCATTCGGACTGCGGTGCGATGACGGCGATCGCCCAGTGCAAATGCATGGATCACCTGCCCGCCGTCAGCGGCTGGCTGCAGCATGCCGAGTCGGCGAAAGTGGTTAACGAATCACGACCGCATGCCAATGACGCGGCGAAATTGAGTTCGATGGTGCGCGAAAACGTGATCGCGCAACTGGCGAATATCCAGACCCACCCAAGTGTGCGTCTGGCTCAGGAGAAAGGGCTGCTGAATCTGCATGGCTGGGTGTATGACATCGAGACCGGCTCGATCGATGCGCTGTCCGCCGACCGCCGCACGTTTGTGCCGCTGGCCGAGCAACCAGCGACTTGCGCGATCCATGCACAAACCACCCACGCCGCCTGAGCAACTGATCGCTCCCACGCTGGAGCGTGGGAACGATCATTGTCCGCCAGATCAACGTTTTACCGTGAGATCGATCTGGGTCATGCGGCTACGCACGGTGAACACGCCATCCCCCGAAAGAATCGCACTGCGCGCAAACAAGCGCCCACTCTCCCAGTTCGAAAGCCCCAACTCTGGTTTGTTGAGCGCGTACTGCCCATCGACCCAACGGGTAATGCCGTTGCCCACGAACGGCGCATTCACCGCGTTGTAAAAACGCTCCTGAACCTGCGCATCCTCACTGATCAACGACACAGTGAACTGCGGGCTGTAGCGGTTGAACAGCGCAATCGCCTGATCCACATCGTCAACGATCATCAGGCTGACTTCCGGGGTTTCTTCCCATTCCCACTCGCGGCCCAACTCGGACTCTGCCAAGGGTTCTGCCAGTGCCTCGGTCTGATAGCCCTCGGCGCGGTAGACCTCGACCGTCGCGTTCTGCCACTCACTCGGCAAGCAACCTTCGCTGCCTTCGACGATGTGCAATTTGCAGCCCTGGCCACGCGCAGTACCGGCCTGTTGCAGCGCGTCGAGAAACAACGGTACCAATTCCGCCGCGCGATCACGCTGGATCAGGCACACGTTGAGGGTGTTGCAGACTTTGCGGTCCAGCGAGTTGCGCACCACGGCGGCGAAACGTTGGGCATCCGCATCACGATCGGCAATCAACCACGCGCCCCCCGTGCCGTGCAGGCTGACAGCGGTGCCAGCCTGCTGGGCGATACTGCCCAACTGACTGACCGCACGACCCGAACCGCGAGCCACCGCCAGCGACAAACGCCGGTCAGCGAACATCGCCCAACCGGCGGCATGATTGACGCTTTCCACCAACGACACCGCACCGGCCGGCAGACCAGCATCGGCCAGCGCCGGGTTCAACGCATGAGTGACGATGGCCTGCGCGGTGCCCAACGCATCGCTGCCAATGCGCAAAACGGCGGTGTTGCCAGTGCGCAAGACACCGGCCGCGTCGGCGAACACGTTCGGCCGGCCTTCAAAGACAAACGCGACGATGCCCAACGGCGAAACCACTTGCTCGACCTTCCAGCCGTCGTGTTCAACGCTGCTGATGACTTTGCCGCGCGTGGCTGCGGCATCCCGCCAGGCGCGCAGGCCGGCGATCATGTCGCCACGCATGCGCTCATCGGCGAGCAATCGGGTGGTGGAACGACCGCGCGCCTTGGCCCGTTCGATGTCCGCGCGGTTGGCGGTTTCGATGTGAGCCCAGCACGCAGGGGTTTCCAGACGTTGCGCAAACAGGTCGAAAAACTGGCTGATGGCCTCATCGGACACCGCCGACAACGCCGTGAATGCCGCTGCCGCGCGCTCGATCGCTACCGACGCAGCTTGCTGATCCGCCACGGGAATCAACAGCAACTCGCCACTGACCTGCTCCACCAGCAGATGGTCTCCGGGCTGAAAGCGCGCGGCCAGTTCGGGGCTGACCACGGTGACGCGGTTACCAGCGAAAGGGATCGGCGTGCCAGCGACTAGACGTTCGAGCGCGAGAGACATGAAGCGGATTCACCATGCAGGGAGCGGCCGGAAAATGTATAGGAACACAATCCTCCAAAGCAACCGCTAACCCTGTGGGAGCGAACCTGCTCGCGAAAGCGGTGGATCTGATACATCAATGTTGGCTGACCTGACGCCTTCGCGAGCAAGTTCGCTCCCACAGGGTTTTGTGGTGTTTGTGTGATCGGGTCAGAAGACTGACCAGCCAATCCGCGCGCTAAGCATCTCCAACGCCGCCATGCCCGCCAGCGAGTTCCCGGCGGCATTCAACTCCGGCGACCACACGCACACCGTGAACTGCCCCGGCACCACCGCAACAATCCCGCCGCCGACGCCACTCTTGCCCGGCAAGCCAACGCGATAAGCAAAGTTGCCCGCCTCGTCATACAGCCCGCTAGTGGCCATGATCGAGTTGACCTGTTGGGTTTGCCGACGCGTGAGAATCTGTTCGCCGCTGTGTTTGCAGAAACCGTCGTTGGCCAGAAAGCAGAACGCCCGCGCCAGATCAATGCAGTTCATGCGCAAGGCGCAGTGGCTGAAATAGCTGCGCAGCACCGCTTCGACGTCATTGTGAAAGTTGCCGAACGACTGCATCAGGTACGCCATCGCCGCATTGCGCGCGCGGTGTTGATATTCGGAGTCGGCGACTTTGCCGTCGATCATGATCTGCGGATTGCCTGACAGGCGCCGGACGAAGTCACGCATCGACAGGGTCGGTGCGGCAAAGCGTGACTGGTTGATGTCGCAGATCACCAGCGCACCGGCATTGATGAACGGATTGCGCGGCCGGCCGCGCTCGAATTCCAGCTGCACCAGCGAGTTGAACGGCTGCCCGGACGGCTCGTGACCGAGGCGTTCCCAGATCGCTTCGCCGGAATGATCGATCGCCTGCACCAGGCTGAACACCTTGGAAATGCTCTGCACCGAGAACGGCGTCTCGGCGTCACCGGCGCAATACATCTCGCCGTCGTTGCCGTACACGGCGATGCCCAGCTGATTGGCCGGCACGGTGCCGAGGGCAGGAATGTAGTCAGCCACCTTGCCCTGCCCGATCAACGGGCGGACAGCGTCAAGAATCTCGTTCAACAGCGCTTGCATGCCGGGTTCCGAAGTCTCGCCCCATGGGATTGCGGGGACACTGGGGCTAGACGCTGCGCCCGCCCGTCGAATCACACCGGCCGCCATCGTGGTGAATGTTCTAGGCTCAACCGCACATCCAAAAACGGGAGAGCAACCATGCAACTCGAAGGCTCCTGCCATTGTGGCGAGGTCACATTCAGCCTCACCAGCACCCATCCCTACCCTTATCAACGCTGCTATTGCTCGATCTGTCGCAAGACTCAGGGCGGTGGCGGTTATGCGATCAACCTTGGCGGCGACGCGACCAGCCTCAAGGTGCGCGGGCGCAAACACATCAGCATTTACCACGCGAAGATCAAAGACGAAGGCGCCAAGCGCGCCCATCGCAGCACGGCCGAGCGGCATTTCTGTTCATTGTGCGGTAGCGGCCTATGGCTGTTCAGCCCTGAATGGCCGCAACTGATCCACCCGTTTGCCTCGGCCATCGACACGCCGTTGCCGGTGCCGCCGGAGCACACGCATTTGATGCTCGGCTCGAAAGCACCGTGGGTGGAAATCGACGTTAAAGCGAAAGACAAACAGTTCGACGTCTACCCCGAAGAATCCATTGCCCAGTGGCATGAACGCCTCGGTTTGACCCGCTGAACGCGTAACTCCAGGCTCCCCCCTGTAGGAGTGAGCCTGCTCGCGATAGCGGTGGGGCAGTAGCAAAAATGCCGATTGGACTGACCCCTTCGCGAGCAAGCTCGCTCCCACAATGATCTCTGGCGTTCACAAATCCAATGTGGGAGCGAGCCTGCTCGCGAAGGGGCCGGCACAGGGCAGCGCATTTAATCCAGATGCGCCCAGGTCATCCGGAACGACGCCCCACCCCAAGGCGAATCACCCACCTCAACCTGTCCGCCATGGGACTGCGAGACCCGCCGCACCAGCGCCAGGCCCAAACCAAATCCGCCGGTACGGCGATCGCGACTGGCATCCAGCCGCGAAAACGGCTCAAAGATCTTCTCCCGTCCGTGCACCGGCACCCCCGGCCCGTCGTCGTTGACCCGCACCTGGTAATAATCGCCCGTGCGTTCCAGCGTCACCTCCACGCGCTGCTCGGCATAACGAATCGCGTTGCGCAGCAGATTGATCACCGCCCGCGCCATGAATCGCGGTTCGATGCGCACCGTGTCGATCCGGCAATCCGCGATCAGCAACTGCACCCCCGCCGCTTCGGCCTCCAGCGCCACGCTGCCAACCACGCTATCAAGCCAATTGGCAGCCTGGATGTTTTCGCGCTTGATCACCGTTGCGCCGCGCTCAAGGCTGGCGTAGGTCAGCAGCTCGGACACCATCTCCTCCAGTTCACCAAGGTCGGCGTACATGTCGGCGATCAGCTCGCGGTTCTGACTGGCGTCCGGCTGTTGCTTGAGCTGGTCGAGTTCAAACGACAGCCGTGCGATCGGCGTGCGCAGTTCGTGAGACACGGCATTGGTCAGCTCACGCTGATTGGCGATCAGCCCTTCGATGCGCGCCGCCATCAGATTGAAGTGTTCGGCCAGATCGCGAATGTTCGAGCGTTTCGACAATTGAATGCGCACCGACAGGTCGTTATCGCCGAAACGCTCGGCGGCCAGGCGCAGTTTCTCCAGATCACGCCAGTGCGGACGTACCCAGAAAAACAGCACGATGCCGATCAGCACGGCGATCATCAGGTAGGCAGCGGCGATGTAGAACGGCATCAGGCTCGGCTCGGCCGGCAAGCGGATGCTGAGCAACTGCGGCCCCTCGTCAATCGCAGAAATGTACTGGGTGTACTTGTCGCGGATCACCAACAGCCCTTTGGCCAGCTCGGCTTTTTCCTCGTCGCTCAGGGCCAGTTCAGAGGCGTCGACCAGCGTCAGCCCCAAACCGTAATGCGGGCGGATCGTTTCCAGCTGTTGTTCCCGGGCCGGGCCGTCGAGGTCGCGCAACTGCTGGCCCAACGTCCAGGCTTGGCCGCGCACGGCCTCACGGTTGTAGTCCTGCATCTGATAATCGAGCAAGGCATCAAAAGTGCGCTCGACCGTCTGCAAGGCCAGCACCAGACCCAACGTCATGACCAGAAACAGCCCGAGAAATAACCGCAGCATCTACAGCTCCCACGCGAACGGATTGAACAGATAACCCTTGCCCCACACGGTCTTGATACACATCGGCTCGCGGGGATTGTCTTTGAGCTTGTTGCGCAATTTGCTGATGTACACATCGACGCTGCGATTGAGCCCGTCGAAGGCAATCCCGCGCATGCGATTGAGAATGTCATCCCGCGACAGCACTTTGCCGGCCGCGCTGGCCAGCAACCACAGCAGCTCGAATTCCATGGTGGTCATTTCGATGACCTCGCCCGCCAGCCGCACCTCACGGCAACTGCGGTCGACGCTCAACTGACCGAACTCCATAAAACTCACCACATTGCTGTCCGGCACCTGCCGCCGCTGCAGCGCTCGCAGCCGGGCCAGCAATACCGGTGGCTTGATCGGTTTGATCACGTAGTCATCGGCGCCGGACTCCAGACCGAGGATATGGTCGAGGTCATCTTCCTTGGCCGTCAGAATCACGATCGGTGTGTCCGACACGCTGCGAATCTCCCGGCACACGTGCAGACCGCTCTGCCCCGGCAACATCAGGTCGAGCACCACGACTTTCGGTTTGAATTCGAGAAAGGCAGCCACGGCCAGATCACCGCGATGCACCGTGCGCACCTCGTAGCCGTGTTGTTCGAGAAAGTGGGCGATCAGCGCGGCGAGGCGCTCATCGTCTTCCACCAGCAGGAGTTTGCCAAAACCCAGGTTATCCATAACGACCGTCTGCCGCCCATGTGTGAAGTGGTCGGCATTATGGCGGCAATCGCGATGAAGGCGTTTGCTTCAGGCAGCAAAAACCGGCCGCTGGGGCCGGTTTTCAGTGATGTTTCATACTCTTAAGAGTTTTTAACAATCTTGTGCAGGCACACCGCTGTGGAAGCGGAATTCTTCGTCCGGCGACTCGATCAGTTCCTGCTCGGCGGCGCGGACCTTGTCGATGACCTGAGCAATATCCTTCGCATCGCCGTACTGATAGGCCAGTTTCAGATAACCCTGAAAATGCCGCGCCTCACTTTTCAGCAGGCCAAAGTAGAACTTGCCGAGTTCTTCGTCCAGATGCGGCACCAGTGCTTCGAAACGCTCGCAACTGCGTGCTTCGATAAACGCGCCGACCACCAGCGTATCCACCAGTTTCACCGGCTCGTGGCTGCGCACCACCTTGCGCAAGCCCGAGGCGTAACGACCGGCGTGGAGCTGGCGCAGTTCGATCTTGCGCCGTTTCATGATGCGCATGACCTGCTCGTGGTGCACCAGTTCTTCCCGGGCCAGACGCGACATCATATTGATCAGGTCGACGTGGGAATGGTACTTGGCAATCAGGCTCAGGGCGGTGCTGGCAGCCTTGAACTCACAGTTCTTGTGGTCGATCAGCAGGGTTTCCTGATCGGCCAGTGCTGCCTGAACCCAGGCGTCGGGAGTGCGGCAGCCAAGGAATTCGTGGATTTCGGGAAGGATCATGGGGCTCACGGTAAAAGGTGTTCGAGCGAAGGGCGCCGATTATACCGGCCTGTCCGCAGACCACCAGCGGCTGGCGTTGATATGCATCAAGTCGCGCACGATCGGACAGCAACTATAGTTGTGCAACGCCGTGCCTTTTCTTTGCTGGAGACTCCGCTCATGCAAGCCATTCGCAGCATTCTGGTGGTCATCGAACCCGAACATTCGGAAAGCCTGGCGCTCAAGCGCGCCAAATTGATCGCCGGCGTGACCCAGGCCCATCTGCACCTGCTGGTGTGCGACAAGAAGCACGACCACGCCGGCATGCTTGGCGTACTCAAAGCCGCGCTGATCGCCGACGGCTACAGCGTGACCACCGAACAGGCTTGGAACGAGAGCCTGCATGAAACCATCATCGAGGTGCAGCAGGCCGAGGGCTGCGGTTTGGTGATCAAGCAGCATTTCCCCGACAGCTCACTGAAAAAGGCCCTGCTGACCCCGGCGGACTGGAAGCTCCTGCGCCACTGCCCTACCCCGGTGCTGCTGGTGAAAACCGCCGGTTCGTGGAAGGACAAGGTGATTCTGGCAGCCGTGGACGTGGGCAATGCCGATGGTGAACATCGGCATTTGCACACGACGATCATTGATCATGGCTACGACATCGCCAGCCTGGCCAAGGCGCATCTGCATGTGATCGCTGCTCATCCATCACCGATGCTGTCGGCTGCAGACCCGACGCTGCAACTGAGCGAAACCATCGAGGCGCGTTACCGCGAGCAATGTCGAGCGTTTCAGGCGGAATTCGATGTCGATGATGAGCATCTGCACATCGAGGAAGGCCCGGCGGACGTGTTGATTCCGTTCATGGCGCACAAGCTGCAAGCGGCGGTGACCGTGATTGGCACGGTGGCGCGGACCGGGTTGTCAGGGGCGCTGATTGGCAATACGGCTGAAGTGGTTTTGGATGAACTGGAGAGTGATGTGCTGGTGCTCAAGCCGCAGGAGGTTGAGGATCACCTGGTGGAGTTGGCGGTGAAGCACTAAACAGCTCAAATTGAAATGCGATCCCTGTAGGAGTGAGCCTGCTCGCGATGGCGGTGTGTCATACGACAACAGTGTTGACTGACAGACCGCTATCGCAAGCAGGCTCACTCCTACAGAAAAACGCATTCCAAGTGTGGGAGCGAGCTTGCTCGCGAAGCTTTCAGGCGCCAAAGGCGTCTTTGAGGAATCCGGGGGCGATGTAGCGCTGATAATGCGCTTCCGACAGCAGGAAGAATTCCCGATCAATGGCATCGCGCAATTCCGGCAGGTTCCAGTCGCGAAACTCCGGCAGCAACACCATCCCGTAGGCTTCCAGATTAATGATCACCCGCGCCCCACGGGCAATCAGCTGATACGCCCAGCAATATTCCGACTGATGCGGCACGAAGCGGATCTTGCGCTGTTCCAGTTGCTCGCGCAGGCGCGCCGAATCGAAAATCTCGACCTTCGCCGCCATCACTTGTGACAGCAATTGCTCCAGACGCAACCACACCGCACGTTTTTCTTCCTCGTTGTAGCCATTCCAGTGGATCACTTCGTGGTGGAAACGCTTGCAGCCACGGCACACCAGATCACCGTAAACAGTGGAGCAGAGGCCGACGCAGGGGGTCTTGATGGTCTGATTGGGCATAAGGTAGGTAAAACACTGAAACGCGGAACAGGTCGGCATGTTAGCCCTTTGTCGGGCATTGATCACCCCTCAAACTTCAGGGTCACAGCCACGCGCGGCGTTTGCCCTGGCCACGCGCATTGCCACGAAAGTCCAATAGAGCCCGACTTACCTTTAAATTTTTTTTGCCGTAGAATCAGCCAGCCTTTTAAGGCGCCAATGTCCGTTAGAAGCTGTTTTCAAAGCGTCACGAGCACAGTCGTTCCTTCAGAGCGGTGTTGGCGAGGGATTTTTCCAGCGGGGAAAAATCCAGCGCCAACCCTCATCAGCTCCCCGTTCTGCAGGCGTAAAACTTTGAAAGCAGCTTCTGTAAGGAATTGCCGGTAATTCTGGCCGAACGACCCACAACGTCGTGAGGAGCATGAGTACGGCAATTTCGGGATGAGCGTCCCGGACACCCATTTGGGACCACTGATGAGGGTAATAACTGTGCTTGAAGCCTACCGCAAACATATCGAAGAGCGTGCAGCCCTGGGTATCGTTCCCCAGCCGCTTAACGCCGAACAAACAGCAGGCCTGGTCGAGCTGCTGAAAAACCCTCCGGCTGGCGAAGAAGAATTTCTCGTTGACCTGATCACCAATCGCATTCCACCAGGCGTGGACGAAGCGGCCTATGTCAAAGCCGGCTTCCTGTCTGCACTGGCCAAGGGCGAAGTTTCCTCCCCTCTGCTGGACAAAAAACGCGCTGTAGAACTGCTCGGCACCATGCAGGGCGGCTACAACATCGTCACTCTGGTTGACCTGCTGGACGACGCCGAGCTGGCGCCAGTCGCTGCCGCGCAGCTCAAGCACACCCTGCTGATGTTCGATGCGTTCCACGACGTCGCGGAAAAAGCCAAGAACGGTAACGCTCACGCTAAAGCCGTGCTGCAATCCTGGGCTGACGGCGAGTGGTTCAAAAACCGTCCGACCCTGGCCGACAAGATCAGCCTGCGCGTGTTCAAGGTAACCGGCGAAACCAACACCGACGACCTCTCCCCTGCTCCTGATGCCTGGTCGCGTCCAGACATCCCGCTGCACGCCCTGGCCATGCTGAAAATGGCCCGCGACGGCATCGTTCCTGATCAGCAGGGCGCCATTGGCCCGATGAAGCAGATCGAAGAAATGCGCGGTCAAGGCTTCCCGATCGCCTACGTCGGTGACGTGGTCGGTACCGGTTCGTCGCGTAAATCGGCCACCAACTCGGTGCTGTGGTTCTTCGGCGACGACGTTCCTTACGTGCCGAACAAGCGTGCTGGCGGTTTCTGCTTCGGCAGCAAAATCGCTCCGATCTTCTACAACACCATGGAAGATGCCGGCGCACTGCCAATCGAGTTCGACGTTTCCAACATGAACATGGGCGACGTGATCGACCTGTACCCGCATGCTGGCAAAGTCTGCAAACACGGCACCGACGAAGTCCTGACCACCTTCGAAATGAAGACTCCGGTGCTGTTGGACGAAGTCCGTGCCGGCGGCCGTATCCCGCTGATCATCGGCCGTGGCCTGACCGAGAAGGCTCGCGCCGAACTGGGTCTGCCACCGTTCGATCTGTTCAAGAAGCCGGAAGCCCCAGCTGAAAGCACCAAGGGTTTCACCCTGGCGCAGAAGATGGTCGGCAAGGCTTGCGGTCTGGCAGAAGGCCAAGGCGTTCGTCCTGGCACCTACTGCGAACCGAAGATGACCACCGTGGGTTCTCAGGACACCACCGGTCCAATGACCCGTGACGAACTGAAAGACCTGGCGTGCCTGGGCTTCTCCGCTGACCTGGTGATGCAGTCCTTCTGCCACACCGCGGCTTATCCGAAGCCGATCGACGTGACCACCCACCACACCCTGCCTGACTTCATCATGACCCGCGGCGGCGTTTCCCTGCGTCCGGGCGACGGCATCATCCACTCGTGGCTGAACCGCATGCTGCTGCCAGACACCGTGGGTACCGGTGGTGACTCGCACACCCGTTTCCCGATGGGCATCTCGTTCCCGGCCGGTTCCGGTCTGGTTGCGTTTGCCGCAGCCACCGGCGTTATGCCGCTGGACATGCCGGAATCGATCCTGGTGCGCTTCAAAGGCAAAATGAAACCTGGCATCACCCTGCGTGACCTGGTTCATGCCATTCCTTACTTCGCCATCCAGAACGGTCTGCTGACCGTCGAGAAGAAAGGCAAGAAAAACGCCTTCTCCGGCCGCATCCTGGAAATCGAAGGTCTGGAGGGTCTGACCCTGGAGCAGGCGTTCGAACTGTCCGACGCCTCGGCCGAACGTTCGGCTGCCGGTTGCACCATCAAGCTGTCGAAAGAGTCGATCACCGAGTACCTGAACTCCAACATCACCCTGCTGCGCTGGATGATCGGCGAAGGCTACGGCGATGCGCGTACCCTGGAACGTCGCGCCCAAGCGATGGAAGCCTGGGTTGCCAACCCGGAACTGATGGAAGCCGATGCCGACGCCGAATACGCCGAAGTCATCGAAATCGATCTGGCCGACATCAGCGAGCCGGTACTGTGCGCGCCGAACGATCCGGACGACGCCCGTCTGCTGTCCAGCGTTGCTGGCGAGAAGATCGACGAAGTGTTCATCGGTTCGTGCATGACCAACATCGGTCACTTCCGCGCTGCCGGTAAACTGCTGGATCAGGTCAAGGGTCAGCTGCCAACCCGTCTGTGGCTGTCGCCGCCGACCAAAATGGACGCTCACCAACTGACCGAAGAAGGCTACTACGGCATCTACGGCAAGGCTGGCGCACGCATGGAAATGCCAGGCTGCTCGCTGTGCATGGGTAACCAGGCACGCGTTGAGCCGAACAGCACCGTGGTCTCGACTTCGACCCGTAACTTCCCGAACCGTCTGGGCGACGGCGCGAACGTCTACCTGGCTTCGGCCGAGCTGGCGTCCGTGGCTTCGATCCTGGGTCGCCTGCCGACCGTCGAGGAGTACATGGAATACGCTGGCAAGATCGACAGCATGGCGGCTGATATCTACCGCTACCTGTCCTTCGACCAGATCGCCGAGTTCCGTGAAGCTGCTGCGAACGCCAACATCCCGGTCGTTCAAGCCTAACGTTACAACGCACTGAAAAACGCCGCCCATCGTGAGATGAGCGGCGTTTTTTTATGCCTCACACATAGACCCTGTGGGAGCGAGCCTGCTCGCGAAAGCGGTGTGTCAGTCGATGTAACTACTGGATGATGAATCGCTTTCGCGAGCAGGCTCGCTCCCACATTTGATTCTTACCAGACAAGAGACCTGCATTTCCCCGATAGGGTTACGGGTTTAGTGTGAGGGCTTTCTGCACGGCGCCATCAACGCTCAAACCGCTGAGGATCACAGCGTTGGCCTGCACTTCAGGCAACGCCTCCAGCACCGCCAGCGCCTCATGCTTGAGCCGCGCCAGAATCAAACGCTTGCCTTCCTGATGCACCCGCACAAAGAACTCCTGCATCGCCTCAATGCTGGTGCCATCCAGGTCCGGCGTCTCCTCGAGACTCAGAATCACTGTATGCACCGGCATATCTGCATGGCGGATCAGCCGTAACGCTGCGCCCAGAATCCGCTCAACGTTGGCAAAGAACAACGCCTCACTGGGCCGAATGATCAGTACGCCAGGCTCCGTTTGCGCAACGGGATGACGCTGCACATCGACAAAATCGTGCCCGCCATCAATCCGCCCGAGCACTTGAATGTCCGCGGCCGACATCTGCTTGAGCATCAGCAGCACACTGATCGCCACCGAAACCAGCAGACCGTCCAGCACGCCCAATACCAACACGGCCGAAACCGCGCAGATCACCAGCACACGATCCCGGCGCCAAATGAAGTAGCGGCCCAGTGGCTGCAGACTCAAACCGCGACCCAGCGCATGCATGACAATCGCGGCGAGGATCGGCTCCGGGGTCAGGGCAATCCACGGCAACACCGTCAGCACGATGATTAACACCACCAACGCCGCCACACCGCCGGCCCAGCGTGACGTCGCACCTGCTGCTTCATTCGCCGAGGTCGCCGAGTACCCTGCCCCGGCCGGCATACCATGAAACAACCCGGAGAGCAGATTCGATGCGCCTAGCGCCAACAGATCACGGTTTGAGGTGACGCGGTCGCCATGCTTGAGCGCATACGCACTGATCGACCCGTAAGACTCCGCATACAGAATCATCACCAGCGCAAAACCCACCTCCCCCAGCCGTAGCCAGTCGGCGAATGGCAGCACCGGCAGGTTGGGAACTTCCAGGCTCAGGTCGATAATGCCGATCATCTGCACGCCGTACGCCGACAGATTCAACCATTGCCCGGCGGCGATGCCGATCACTACTACCAGCAAGCCACCGGGCACCCGCGGGAATCGTGAAAATACTCCGAGCAATACCAGTGCGAGGGCCGCAACAGCCGCGGCCGGCCAGTTCCATTGCGGCAGCTGTTCAAGTAATTGCGGGGCGAAGCGCACCAGATTGGCGTCGGTCAGATGCACGCCGACCACGCTGGCGACCTGTTTGAGAATGATGGTCAGCGCCAGGCCGAAGGCGAATCCGCGCAAAACCGGTTTGGCGATGAAAGAGGTAACACTGCCCAGACGAAAGAGCCCAGCCAATAGAAACAACCCGCCCGTGACCAACACCAGGCCGACTGCCAGGGTCGAGCGCAATTGCGGATCACCATTGGCCAGCGTCGCCGTCGCGGCCGCCAGCACTGCGGCCGACGAGGACGTTGCCGACACAATCGCAAAACGACTGGTACCGAACACCCCATAACACAGCAACCCGGCAAACAGGGCGATCACCCCGGCCTGTGGCGCCAGCGCGGCAATGGTCGAATACGCCACCGCTTCGGGCAGCAAGAGACCGGCTATCGATAGACCGGCGAGTACATCCCGCCAGCGATTGGGTTGTTCTACAGGTTGCGGGGCGCTCGACAATCCACTGTCTCCAGACGAAAAAAAGCCGCTGCATACGTCGTATGCAGCGGCCACTGTAGCTGAGTATCTGGAGTTGTAGCTTACGCGGTCAGCGAATAAATCAACGCCGAAATCGCTACCAGGCCGACAGCCGTTACAAACACGTTCGACGCCTGGCCGCGATAGCGGGCCATCGCTGGCACTTTACGGATTGCGTACATCGGCATCAGGAACAGAATCGCCGCGATCACCGGGCCGCCGATGGTTTCGATCATGCCCAGAATGCTCGGGTTCAGGGTTGCCACGATCCAGCACACCACCAGCATGAAGGCCGCCACGATGCGATCCAGCGCCTTGGCGCCCGGGCGCTTGCCGCTCTTGATAATCAGGCCTTTGAGACCTTCGCTGGCACCGATGTAGTGACCGAGGAACGATTTGGAGATCGCCACAAACGCAATCAACGGCGCTGCGAAAGCGATGGTCGGATTGCTGAAGTGGTTGGCCAGGTACGACAGGATCGACAGATTCTGCGCCTTGGCCTCGGCCAGTTGCTCCGGCGAAAGGGTCAACACGCAACTGAAGACGAAGAACAGCACCATCGCCACCATCAACAGGTGCGCGCGGGACAGGATCTGCGAGCTGCGCTCTTCAGCGTGGACACCGTAACGACGCTTTTGATCGACCGCAAACGCCGAGATGATCGGCGAATGGTTAAAGGAGAACACCATCACCGGAATCGCCAGCCACAGCGTGTGCAGCAACGCAGACGGTGCCGGCACGTGCGAAGCCGTGGCGAGAATGCCGCCGTTCCAGTGTGGAATCAGGTAAACGGCGAGGAACAGCAGCGCGACGATAAACGGATACACCATCAGGCTCATCGCCTTGACGATCGCCTGCTCACCGCAACGCACCACGGCCAGCAGACCGAGGATCAGCACCAACGACAGCAGAGCGCGCGGTGGCGGCGTGATGTGCAGTTGATGCTCAAGGAAACTGGCGACCGTGTTGGTCAGACCGACGCTGTAGATCAGCAGAATCGGGAAGATCGCGAAGAAGTACAGCAAGGTGATCAGCGCGCCGGCCTTGATGCCGAAATGCTGCTCGACCACTTCAGTGATGTCGGCGCCTTCACGACCAGAAAGCACAAAGCGGGTCAGGCCACGGTGCGCGTAGAACGTCATCGGGAAGGCCAGCAGCGCAAGGACCACCAGCGGCCAGAAGCCACCCAGTCCTGCGTTGATCGGCAAAAACAGGGTACCGGCGCCGATGGCCGTCCCAAACAGTCCCAACATCCAGGTGGTGTCCTGGCGATTCCAGCTCGAAAGTTCAGCAGGTGCTGCTGCATCAAAGCGCTCTTCGACGCTATTGGCCTGATCATTCATCCGGTCGGATCTCCGCATTCCGGTCACTTGCCACTCGGTCAGACGCGTCGGAAAAAACCGACAGACATGCTCCGGCCGAAACAGGGGCGCGATTCTCCGCGATAAATGAGCAGAAGCAAAGACTTAGCTGAGGAATGGTTATGCGGAGCAGTTTAGAGGTGTGTCGTTTTTGAGAAAATAACTGTCGTCTTCAGGTAGGCGCCGTGTCGTTTTCTGGCAAGCTCCAACGTTTGATGCAGTCGCGAGGAATCGATCAGATTGATCGTGCCAGGATGAATCCGAGCGACATACAAAAAATGCCGAACGCCAGCATCCCCCAGATTGGATACATATCGTCCTTGTCCTTGATACGCATTCTTTCGACCGACTCATCGTACTCACGATCCGCTAGTTCAATCATAGCCTTGCGGTCAAATGTGCTCATCTTGATTTCCTTTTGGGTCATGGGTCTGATTGTTGTGAAGCGTGAACACTCAAACCTTGAAAAAAACGCCTACTACTGCAGTGATTGCGGTCACCACTCCAGCCAATACCGCGAGTGGATAAAAACTCGTCTCTCTCTTTAGCTTTTTTGCTTCAGCCAGAAGCTTTTGTCTTTCCGCCACGAGTTTCCGTGTTTCATTCAGGAGCCTTTGGAGCTCCAGGTTTTCGCGATCGTCCTGAAGCATGCGCCTTCCTTGGCTATTGGCAGTGACTGGCGGGACTGCTTTGTGCCCTCATGATTTCCTAAATCATCTCGCGCCAGATAGCGGATGAATCCGGCGTTTTCGTAGGCAAAATCCGCGATTCAGGTAGGCAGCCTCATACAGAGACCTTTCAGAAAACACCTCGCGATCAAGTACCCGTGCCTTTCAATTTGGCCCACATGATCTAGCGTGAAATGAGTCCCCCTGCCCTGCGGAGCCTTCCCATGCCATTGGTTCGCGTCGACATCAGACAAAACCCCGACCCCAACTTCGCCAAACGCATCGGCGAGCAGATCTACGCCGCCCTGCGCAGTTGTATAGATGTGCCCGAGCACGACAACTTTCAGATCCTGACCGAGCACGATGGCCAGCACCTGGTCTACGATCCGCAATATCTGGGGATCCAGCGCAGCGACGGCGTGGTATTCATTCAGATCACCATCAGCGAAGGGCGCACAGTGGAGAAAAAACAGTTGCTGTTCAAAACCATCGCCGAGCGCCTGCACGCGCAGTTGGCGGTGCGCCTGGAAGACGTGTTCATCAATCTGGTCGAGGTGAAAAAAGAGAACTGGTCATTCGGCAATGGCATTGCCCAGTACGTCACCTGACCCCTAGCCAGCTAGCGGCCGAAGCGATCATCAAACATCACAAAGCAACCCTCGGCGCTGCCTTCGCACGAGTAATCGACAGTGCGGATGTCAGGTTTTAAAAGAAACGCTCCTTGGAATTGAGGCAACTTCGCTGGCTGCGGTTGCGTCAATCACGAATTTGTAACCTTATCCTCCGTCCTACAACTGCGTGTACTTCTCTAATGTCATCTGCGCTATGAATTACAGAAAGCACCAATAAAAAGCCCTTCGCTTATCGATACTTCAGAATACTCCTACAACCAAAAACACCTAATAAAACCACGACGAAATATTACCGAAATCCGAATAACAGTCATTTGTTACAAGCAACTACGCAGCCATTGAACAACCCTCTTTTTCAGGCCTATATTTTTCACGCCCTGAATGACGAAAGACCAATCGCAAACGACCTTCGAAGTTTGATAAAGAGGAAAAAGCATGCAAAAGCGCACGACCACCGGCCTGCTGTTGACCGGACTGCTTTTCACCCCGCTTGCCAGCGCTGATGTCCGCGAGCTGGCTTCTTCGCCGCGATGGCTGACTACCAAGGTCTACATCGATGGCGCTCCTGAAACAGACGTCAAGGCGAAGTATCCCGGCGTCGTAGGTATATCGACCTGGGATCCCGAGAGTAATCGATACGAGTTCTTTTACACCGACACAGGCGAGTCAAAGTACAACAAAGGCGGAGGCGGTTATTTCTTTGTCACCGGCAACCAGAAACAGCACATTCTGGTACCCGATATCGGTCCGACCAAAACAATTGTCAGGCGCCTGGAAACACTGAACAACAGTGAATTCACTTACTCTCGGGAAGTCCCCCGCGACATGATCGACAACAATCCACTTGTACGTATTCATGTCGTTCACGCGCCGTATACCGGCACCGTAGAAACCAAATCCGCCATCAAACAATAAAACCAGGAGTTCAACATGCAAAAGACAGTCAAAACCCTGCTGATGTCGACGTTGCTGGCCTCCTCGGTGTATTGCGCCGGAGTCAGTGCGCAAGCTGCCACCCAACCCGCCACAAATACTGTTGCCACCGCCGACAATGCAATGATGCTGACCGTGTTTCTGAAACATGATCAGACCCGCCCGCTGAGCGAACTCAAGGCCCAGCTCACACAACAAGGCTTCTACAAGACCTTCCCCCCGCCGGGGTCGAAGTGGTGAGCTGGAACATCATGATGGGCATTGGCCAAGTGGTGACCGTACGCTTCCCCGCCTCACGGCTGGCAGAAGTGAACCTCGCCCTGGAAAACACCGCATGGGGCAGTTACCGAACCGAGTTTTATCCAACCTATGATTTCAAGCCGATTGCCCTCGCAGAACAAACCAAAGCCCAAGCAGCCCAATGATGCCGACAGCACACCGGATCACCGGTGTGCTGCCTACCCTTGCTTCTTGCCCGAAGCCGTCCAGAATCAAAGCACCACTGCGTGAATGACAACGATTGCCAAGCCGCTGCGGATTCAGCACTCTGAAACGACTTTCGCGACCGACCCGCCGACGTTCACAGGAGCCGCGCAATGCCCGCAACCGTTCTGGTACTGGTTGAAACCATCAATGACTATTTGCCGATCCTCGAACATCAGGGTTTTCACCTGATCCTCGCCCCCACGCCGGCCGAGCGTGCGCAAGCCATCGCCACTCACGGCAGCCGCATCGACGCGGTGCTGACTCGCGGGCCGCTGGGCCTGACCGCCGATGAAATCACCGCCCTGCCCGCACTGAAAATCATCACGGTGATCGGCGCCGGTTACGAGCAGGTCGACCTGCAAGCCGCCAGTAACCGTGGCATTACCGTCACCAACGGCGCCGGGGTCAATGCCTCGTCGGTGGCCGACCATGCGATGGCGATGCTGCTGGCGCTGGTCCGGGATATCCCTCGTTGCGACGCTGCGGTACGCCGCGGTGAATGGCCGAAGATCATGCGCCCGTCGCTGGCCGGCAAACGCCTGGGGATTCTCGGGCTGGGCGCCGTGGGCATGGCGATAGCCAAACGCGCCCACTTTGGCTTCGACATGGAGATCAGCTATCACAGCCGCCAGGTGCGCAGCGATGTGCCTTACACGTTCTGCTCGACGCCGACCGAACTGGCACGGGCCTCGGATTTCCTGATCATCGCCACGCCTGGCGGCATCGGTACACAGCATCTGGTGACTCGCCCGGTGCTCGATGCGCTGGGGCCGAAAGGCTTTGTCGTCAATATCGCCCGCGCCAGTGTGATCGCCACGGCGGATCTGATCACGGCGCTTGAGCAACGCAAAATTGCCGGCGCCGCACTGGATGTGTTCGACCACGAGCCGCAAGTGCCGGATGCGCTGAAAACCCTGAGCAACGTGCTACTGACGCCACACGTCGCCGGTCTGTCACCGGAAGCCACTCAAGGCACGGTGGAGTTGGTGGGCAAAAATCTCGTGGCGTTTTTTTCGGGCGAACCGGTACTGACGCCCATTGCCTTGCCTCCGAAACTCAACAATCAGCGCGTGCACTGAAGCACGCCGGACGACGTGTCGAGCGCTCGTCCCAGCCCTCCTTTTCGGCCATGGCATATCCGCAAAACCCTGGTTCAACGCGACTTTTCGCGCACATTCCCAAAGGTGATTATCGGGCAACACGCTAGCCTATAAGACCGACTCGCGCTTGTGGCGCCCCGAGCGCGCCATTAGATTAGCCAATGATGTCTGGCCTCCAAAATAAGCAGAAGGGATAAGCATGGCGCTTACTGACCAGTCCACCCGTATCCGCTCTGGCGAAGAACTCGATGCCAGCCTGATCGATCCGTACCTCAAGGCGCACATTCCAGGCCTGAGCGGCACACCTGCGATCAGCCAGTTTCCTGGCGGTGCGTCGAACCTGACCTACCTGCTGGAATACCCGGAACAGGAATTCGTCCTGCGCCGTCCGCCGTTCGGCCACAAGGCCAAGTCCGCCCACGACATGGGCCGTGAATTCCGCATCCTCAATCAATTGCGCGACGGTTTTCCGTATTGCCCGAAGGCCTACGTGCACTGCACCGACGAATCGGTGATCGGCGCCGAGTTCTACGTCATGGAGCGGGTCAAAGGGATCATCCTGCGCTCGGAGCTGCCGCCGGAGCTGGGCCTTGATTCGGCAAAGACCGAAGCCCTGTGCAAAAGCTTTATCGACCGCTTCGTCGAACTGCACCGCGTCGACTACAACGCCTGCGGCCTGGGCGATCTGGGCAAACCGGAAGGCTACGTCGCCCGTCAGATCAAAGGCTGGAGCGAGCGCTACGAAAAAGCCCTGACCCCGGATGCGCCGCATTGGGAAGCAGTGAAAGCCTGGCTCAACGACAAGATGCCGGCCGACCACCCGACCTCAAGTATCGTCCACAACGACTACCGCTTCGACAACGTCATCCTCGACCCGCACAACCCGATGCAGATCATCGGCGTACTCGACTGGGAACTGACCACCCTCGGCGACCCGTTAATGGATCTGGGCAACACCCTCGCCTATTGGATTCAGGCGGACGATCCGGCGCCGGTGCAACTGATGCGCCGCCAGCCAAGCCACGCGCCGGGCATGCTCACCCGCCGCGAGTTCGTCGATTACTACGCCGAACGTTCGGGCATCCAGATCGACAATTTCGACTTTTACTACACCTACGGCCTGTTCCGTCTGGCCGGCATCGTGCAGCAGATCTACTACCGCTTCTACCACGGCCAGACCCAGGACAAACGCTTCGCGCAGTTCATTCACATGAACAAACTGCTGGAGCAGATGAGCTTGCAGGTCATTGCGAAATCGAGCCTCTGACGGCCCACACCCAGGAACCCTTATGTCCAAGACTCAGTTGTTCGACCTCGACGGTAAAATTGCTTTCGTTTCCGGCGCCAGCCGTGGCATCGGTGAAGCCATCGCCAAACTGCTGGCCCAGCAAGGCGCCCATGTGATCGTATCGAGCCGCAAGCTCGACGGCTGCCAGCATGTCGCCGACGCGATCATCGCCGCCGGCGGCAAAGCCACGGCCGTGGCCTGCCACATCGGTGAAATGGAACAGATCAGCCAGGTGTTCGCCGGGATCAAGGAACAGTTCGGCCGCCTCGATATTCTGGTCAACAACGCCGCGACCAACCCGCAATTCTGCAATGTGCTGGACACCGATCTGAGTGCGTTCCAGAAAACCGTTGACGTGAACATCCGTGGCTACTTCTTCATGTCGGTCGAAGCCGGCAAGCTGATGCGCGAAAACGGTGGCGGCAGCATCATCAACGTCGCGTCGATCAACGGCATTTCGCCGGGGATCTTCCAGGGCATCTACTCGGTGACCAAAGCGGCGGTGATCAACATGACCAAGGTCTTCGCCAAGGAGTGCGCGCAGTTCGGCATCCGCTGCAACGCGCTGCTGCCGGGTTTGACCGACACCAAATTTGCCTCGGCGCTGGTGAAGAATGATGCGATTCTCAAGCAAGCGCTGACGCAGATCCCGCTCAAGCGTGTGGCTGATCCGAGCGAAATGGCCGGCGCGGTGCTGTACCTGGCGAGCGATGCGTCGAGCTACACCACCGGGGTTGCGCTGAATGTGGACGGTGGGTTTCTGTCCTGATTTAAACGGCAAATGATTAACCCTGTGGGAGCGAGCTTGCTCGCGAAGGCGTAGTGTCAATCGACAATGATCTGGTTGACACACCGCATTCGCGAGCAAGCTCGCTCCCACAGGTCACTGCTTGAATCAGGCATCGAGGACTTTCGGTAACTGCCAGCCGAAATGCACCGACAGCAAACGCAACAGCAAACACGCCGCCCCCGCCAGCAACGCCGCCGCTACCGGCGAAACGCCCAGCCTGCGGCCGATGATCAACACCGCCGCACCGACAAACGCCGAACTCGCATACAAATCCGCCTGCAACACCACCGGTATCCGCGCCAGCACAATGTCGCGTATCACCCCGCCACCGACGCCGGTGATGGTGCCCATCAGCATCGCCACAAACGGCGTGATCCCGAAATTCAACGCTTTCTGCGCACCGGCCACGGCAAACAGCGCCAAGCCTGCTGCATCCAGCACAATCAGGGTTGAACCGGACCAGCCCAGCACCTGCTCATGAAAGGCAAACGCCAGCCCGCCCATGAAAAACGCCAGCGCCGGGTAGCGCCAATCGGCCACGGCATTGGGTGGCGTCGCACCGATCAACAAATCACGAGTCACCCCGCCACCGAGGGCGACGATAAACGCAATCACCATCACACCGAGCAAGTCGAGCTGACTGCGCATCGCCGCAATAGCGCCTTCCACGGCAAACACCGCAGTGCCGGCCAGGTCGGCCACCAGCACAATCCGCTCAACCCGGGACTGCCGCCCCGCCGGCGCTATTGCGTGACGCAACGGGTGGTCGTGATGTGTCGAGTAACCTGCCCGTCGGCGTACACGTCACCGGCGACCTCAGTGTTTTCGAGCACCTGACACGTGCGCTCCGGCGGTGGCGGCGGCGCTGCCGGTGGAGGGGGTGGAGGACTGGCGCAACCCGCCAACAACACTGTAAAGAAAGCCAACGGCAACACGCGTTTCCCAAGATTGTTCATAGGACGACCCGCGACAAATGGAAGAGCAACTCCCGCGACCGAACCGACCACGGAAGACCTGACCACTCATTCTTTATAGCCGAGCCCCCCGCAAGCGCCAGTGAATCGGCCGGATCGGGAGGAAGTGGCTGTCGATTTTGCGTTCGGATTCGAGAGGATTGGCAAATTGAAATGTGCTTTGCCTGATAGAGCCTCATCGCGAGCAGGCTCACTCCTACAATTGAACAGAGTACATCTGGCAGAGATTAGTCGGCTGGCTGGCCGCCTTCGCGAGCAGGCTCGCTCCCACAGTTGAACAGAGTACATCTGGCAGAGATTGGTCGGCTGTCAGGCCGCCTTCGCGAGCAGGCTCGCTCCCACAGTTGAAAAGAGTACACCTGGCAGAAATTGGTCGGCTGTCAGGCCGCCTTCGCGAGCAAGCTCGCTCCCACAGTTGAAAAGAGTACATCTGGCAGAGATTAGTCGGCTGGCTGGCCGCCTTCGCGAGCAGGCTCGCTCCCACAGTTGAACAGAGTACATCTGGCAGAGATTGGTCGGCTGTCAGGCCGCCTTCGCGAGCAGGCTCACTCCTACAATTGAACAGAGTACATCTGGCAGAGATTGGTCGGCTGTCAGGCCGCCTTCGCGAGCAAGCTCGCTCCCACAGTTGGAACGAGTACATCTGGCAGAAATTGGTCGGCTGTCAGGCCGCCTTCGCGAGCAAGCTCGCTCCCACAGAACAGCCAAAGCAAAACAGCACAAATCGCGCATCGCTTGTGCTTCTCACCACTCAACAGGATGAGCGTTAGCTCGGCTGCAGCTCTTGATCTTGCCGTGCTGGCCCCTTCGGCAGGCTGAGTGGAGGGATTGATCCGGGGTGGGAGCGCAGCGACCGTTTGGCGAAGCCAAACACAGCGAGAGGAGGTGCAGCGAAGCAAACCGTAGGCGCTGCGCCCGGATCGATCCCGGAGCGAAGGAACCCCGAGCCCCAGCGAGCGGGCCGAACGCCGGGGCCCAGCCTTTTGCTTACTTTTCGGCGTCTGGAAAAGTGAGTCGCTGTAAGAGCGAAACCGCCAGCCGCAGCACCCAAAGAAACGGATATACACCCACCCCCCAAGAGCATGGTCGGCCCAAAGGCCGCCAAGCCTAAAAGCCCTAAGCCAAATCAGGATCCCGAAAAGAACGCAAAGTGTTGCTCTCCAACTCATACCGCAATTCTTCAATCAAAGCCTCAACCGACTCCCGCGTCCGCAGCGCATCAAGCTTCAACCCACTGATCACCAGATCCACCTGCCCCGACACCGGGTGATAAAGCTTCACCGTCAGCGAATGATCCCCATCCACCAGACACTCACACGCCAGCGGCGAAAAACTGTGTTCAAGCTGCGTGCGCAACTGCGCAAGATTCATCATCAGACTGTTCCTATAACGACTGCGAAGGGCCGCGATCCCGAGCCAGAAAAAACTCGTATCGCACCCCGCCAGACTAAGAACAGCCGTCGACCGCCAACACCTCAATATGCACCTGATGAACTAGTGCATTTGCACCTCAGCGCTGGCCCTTGGCGCCCCACTCCCCGGAAAACAATCCACGCTCGCGCGCCCAGACAATCGCCTCACTGCGACTGTGCACATCGAGCTTGGAATACACCGTGGCGACATGATTACGCACCGTGTTCGGTGCCAGTTTCAGCCGCGCCGCGATCTCCTTGTCCGCCAGCCCTTCACAGATCAACCCCAGCACATCGCGCTCACGCGCCGTCAGATCGGTGAACGAAACGCTAGGCAGTTGCGGCGAGTTGACCTTTTTCACATTGGCCAGTTTCTCGATCAACGTACGGCTAAACCAGGAAGCGTCTTTCATCACCTCCTCAATCGCCGCCACCAACTCAAGCTCGGTACGCTTGCGCTCGGTAATGTCCATCAGCACCAGCAAATAGCACGGTGTGTCCTGAATATTCACAGTGTCGGCGGACAGCGCGCACTCGAGCAGATCCGCATCCTTCTTGCGCACCCGCACATCCACCCGATCCACCCGCCCGTTTTTCGCCAGCGCCGCCAGCAATCGCGTGCGCGCGCCGCTGTCATCGATAAAATCCAGCTGCGGCACGGTTTTGCCGAGCACGTCGTCGCTGTCATAGGCCAGGGTTTCGAGGAACGCCTGATTGACGTCGATCACCTGCTGTTCGTCGGCACTGCAAATCAGGATCGGCACCGGCGTCAGGCGAAACGCCTTGGCAAAACGCTCCTCACTCTGACGCAGCGCCACCTCGGCCTTATGTCGCAGCTCCATGTCGACAAAGGAGAACAGCATGCAATCCTCATCGTTGAGCGTCAGCGGCTGGCCGGCCACGATCACCTGCTTGCTGCTGCCATCGGGCAGGCGCAGCTCGGCTTGCATCTGCGGGATGGTCGCGACGTCGCGCAGGCGCTGAATAGCCAGGTCCCGGTGTTCGGCCTGCTCGAAAATGTCGATTTCATAAGAGGACGTGCCAATCACCTGCTCGCGGGTGTACCCGGTCATTTCCAGAAACCCCGGATTGACCTTGATGTAACGCAGATCACTGAGCCGGCAGATCACTGCCGGTGCCGGGTTGGCGTTAAACGTCCTTTCGAAGCGCTGCTCGGCATTGGCCCAATCGGTGACATCGCTCATGATCAGCACCAGCGACTCGGGCTGCCCTTCGCGGTCCGTGAGAATCATGCTGCGTACGCTGTGCACCCAGATTCGCTCCGGGTCGTCGCTCGGCGACACTTCGATCAGCACGTCATTGAAACTCTCACAGCGCGCTACCCGGCTGATCGGGTAGTTTTCGGCGGTGATCGAGTGATTATTGCGATAGCGCAGGTTGAATTTCTTGGCGTATTCGTCGGCATTGTGGCCCAGATCGGTGATCCGTTTGACACCGTGCATGGCCAGCGCAGCTTCGTTGGCCCAGAGAATGCTCTGATCCAGCTCCAACAGGATCACCCCGTCGGACAGCCCGGCGATGATCTGCTGCAACTGGCGGCGGTTGGTTTCGGTGGTCAGGACTTCCTGGCTCATTGGATCTCCACAAGTGATACGGCCATGTGAAGAGTACGACCGCACGCGCTTGCGATCGTGCCAGCGTTAAATTCTTGCAACAACGCAAATCCCCTGTGGGAGCGAGCTTGCTCGCGAATGCGGTACTTCATTCAAAACATTTTTCGACTGTCACTATGCCTTCGCGAGCAAGCTCGCTCCCACAGGATTCAGTGTTGGCTTGAGGTTTCGACCAACTCGCGCAGCGTATCGAGAAACAGCTTGAGCACCGGCGAAGCATCGTCCGCCCGATAAGTGGCATACAGCGGCACCTCCGGCAACGCCGGGGTCAGGCGCCGGAACACCAACCCCGCCGGGGCCAGTTGCTCAATGGACGCCGGCAACAGCGCCACGCCAAACCCGGCGCGCACCAGACTCAGCAAGGTCTGCACCTCGATCACTTGTTGACGAATCTGCGGCGTGAACCCGGCCTGAATGCAGCATTGAAACAGAAAATGGGCGAACCGCGACTGCTTCAATTCCAGCGCCACAAACGGCTCCTGTGCCAGATCCGCCGGCGCCAGCACCGCGCGGCCAGCCAGCGGATGATCCGCCGGCATCACCACGTTGATCGGCTCGTAGATCAGCAGTTCATTGCGCAACTGCGGATCGTCATAGCCGACGCGAAACACACAAGCGTCGATGCGTTTCTCCTTCAACGCCTTGACCTGCGCCGCCGGGGTCATTTCATGCAAACGCCAGTTGACCTGCGGATAACGCTGGCGAAACAGGTGCAAGGCCTTGGGCAGCACGCCGACCATCACCGAACTGATCATGCCGATTTCCATCTCACCGAGTTGTCCGCGCCCGGTCTGCCGCGTCAGGTCCAACGCCCGCTCAAGCTGTTCGAACAGCAGCGGCGCCTGCTCCTTAAGCATCTGCCCCGCCGCCGTGAGTTCGACCCGATGATGGCTGCGCTCGAACAACGGCGTGCCGAGTTCTTCCTCCAGCAAACGAATCTGCTGGCTCAGCGGCGGCTGGCAGATATGCAGGCGCTCGGCGGCGCGACCGAAGTGCAGCTCATCGGCCAACGCCATGAAGTACCGCAGCAGACGCAGATCCATGACGGCTTACCCCAGACTCAGCGGCGTCGAACGCTGGCGTACGCCGGTCAGCGCGAACAAGGCATTGGCGATGGCCGGCACTACCGAAGGGCTGCCCAACTCGCCGACGCCACCGGGCTTACTCGGCTCGCCATTCAACACGACGATGTCGGTGGCCGGCATGTCGGACATGCGCATCACCCGGTAATCGTGGAAATTGCTCTGCACCACCCGGCCCTGTTTGATGTCGAGCCGATCGAACAACGCATGGCCAAGTCCCCACATCAGACCGCCGTAGATCTGTTCCTCGACACCGCCCGGCGAAACCGCCAGACCGCAATCGACCACACAGGTGAGTTTCTCGACCTGCGCCTTGCCATCAACCGTTGCCACTCGCGCAACCACCGCAATAAAACTGGTGTAACCCTGATTGGTCGCGATCCCCAGCGCCGTGCCCGGCGGCAACGGTTTGCCCCAACCGGCGCGCTCGGCAGCCTGCTTGAGCACGGCCACATGTCGTGGCCGCTCCTGCATATTGGCCAGCCGGAACGCCAATGGATCTTCGCCAGCGGCGTGGGCCAGCTCATCCATGAAGCTTTCCACGGCGAACACGTTGGGGATGAAGCTCACCGAGCGATACCAACCGCTGGGCACGTGGCTTTCATGCTTGACCCAGTTCAGTTCCAGGTGCGGTGGTCGATAGGCGAAGTCCCACGCGGTGATCGCCTCGGTGGTACTGTAATCCATATGGTCCGGCCGTTCGAAGTAACCCGGCTCCCACTGCTCCGGCGAGGCCGGCGACACCGCGTGCAGTTGCAGCGCGGTGAGTTTGCCCTGGGCGTCGAGCGCGCCTTTGACTCGATGCAAGGTCGCGGGGTGATTGAACAGCGCGTGCATTTCGTCCTCGCGACTGTTGAGCAGTTTCACCGGCACGCCGGTTTTCTGCGCCAGATACGCGACTTCGAACAACCAGTATTTAGCCTCCCGCGCGCCGAAGCTGCCGCCGGAGACCAATTCATGAATGGTCACGTTGGCCTTGTCGATGCCACACACGGTTTGCGCCGCTTCCAGTGCCGAGGACGGCACCTGCACACCGCCCCAGTAAGTGATCGCTTTGTCCTTGACGTGTGCGGTGATGCAGATCGGTTCCAGCGGGTTTTGCACCTTGTAGGGCATGGTGTAATCGGCTTCGATCAGCTTCGCCGCGCCTGACCATTGCCCGGCGACATCACCCTGGGCCATGGCTTTGACGGTTTGTGCTTGCGGATCGCCGATGGCCTTGACCTGCGCGCTGGAGAGTTGCTCGCTGTCGAACCCGGCCAAGGGCGAATCGCTCCATTTGATCGCCAGCAGATTGCGCCCCTGCTGTGCGGCCCAGAACGTATCCGCCAACACAGCGACACCTTCCTGATTGCCGCCGAGCACATCAGGGCGCCCCGCAATCGCCAGCACTTTGCGCACGCCCGGCACCTGCAACGCGGCCGCTGAGTCGACGCTGAGCACTGTCGATCCAACCACCGGCGCGCGCTGAATCACAGCGACCAGCATGTCCGGTAGTTGCACGTCGATGCTGTACTTGAATTGCCCGCAGACCTTGGCTGCCGCATCACGTTTGTGGCGCAGTTTGCCAATGTATTTGAACTGCGCCGGATCCTTCAGCTTGACGTTTGTCGGGGCTGGCAGATTCGCCGCGACGCCGACCAGTTCGCCGTAACCGAGGCTGCGTTTGTTCGCAATGTGAACGACCCGACCTTCTTCGGTGGTGCAACTGTCAGGGCTGACTTTCCACTGCTTGGCGGCTGCCGTGATCAGTAGTGCCCGCGCCATGGCTCCGGCCATGCGCAGGCGCTCGTATTCCAGGGAAACACTGGTGCTGCCGCCAGTGGAAAAGACCTTCCAGACCGGATGAATGTAGGTCTCGAAAAACGGATCTTCTGGGGTGATGACCTGCACGGTCATCGGGTTGACGTCCAGTTCTTCCGCCACGCACGCGGCCAGCGCTGTTTGCGTGCCGGTGCCGGAGTCGTGCTTGTGCACCACCAGTTTCACCGTGCCGTCGGGAAAGATGCGCACCCAGGCATTCGGCTCGAATTCACTCGCCGGTGCTGGCGCTTTTGGGTCAGTCGCCGCCATGCCACCCGGCAGATAAAGGGCAATCGCCAGGCCCGAAGCAACCGTCGCCGCTTGCTTGAGAAACACTCGCCGCGGCAATTCTATACGGCTGACGTCGATAAGGCTCATCACGCCTCCTTCGGCGCATTCGCCGCGCGTTTGATCGCTTTGTTGATGCGCCCGTAAGTGCCGCAGCGGCAGATATTCCCGGACATCGCGTTGCGGATCGAATCGTCGGTCACCGCCGCACCGGTGTTGAGCAACGCGGCGGCGGACATGATCTGCCCGGATTGACAGTAACCGCATTGCGGCACATCTTCGGCGATCCAGGCCAGTTGCAACGGGTGGTTTTGCGTCGGTGACAAACCTTCGATGGTGGTGATGCGGTGGCCCGCGACGGCGGCCGCCGGCAATTGGCAGGAACGTACCGCGACGCCGTCCAGGTGCACGGTGCAGGCACCGCACAGGCCCATGCCGCAACCGAACTTGGTGCCGGTGAGTTTCAGTTGATCACGCAGTACCCATAACAAGGGCATGGAGGAGGACGCTTCATCCAGCTCGCGTCGTTCGCCGTTAACCGTGAATGCAATCATTGTCAGGCTCCAAAAGAGCGGCCCGTCTTTGTGCGGGCCTGGTCACCGATTATTGGAACCCCGGGCAAAACGCGGCCAGCGACGATTTCTGCCAACCGCTGTAAGCAGGACTAACAACATGTACAAGCGATACCCGTCGGTGCAGTCCATGAGCGCGTTTATCCACGCGGCGCGCAGCGGCAGTTTCTCCAGTGCTGCGCGTAAGCTCGACCTCACGCACAGTGCGATCAGTCAGCAGATCCGCGCGCTGGAAGATTTCATCGGCCAGCCGCTGTTCGTGCGTGAGGGTGGCGGCAGCAATCTGACCGACGCCGGGCAGTTGTTTGCCAGTGTGCTGTCGGACGGTCTGGCGCAGATTGATCGCGCCTTGTCCTCGGTGAAAAACCGCAGCGTGGCGCAACGCCTGACCCTCGACGTCGACAGTGAACTGGCGCAGAGCTGGCTCAATCCGCGCCTGCCGCAGCTGCTCGATGAGCTGCCGGATTACGAAGTGACGCTGCTGTCGATGCCGCGCAGTGATCGCAGTACGTTTGAGCGGGTCGATCTGGCGTTGCGTTATGGCTATGGCGATTGGGACGACTGCGAGATGACGCAGATTTGTGGCGATCGGGTATTGGCGGTGGCTTCGCCAGAGTTGCTTGAACGCTATGGTTTGCAAGTGCCGCTTAGCCCGGCGCAGATCCTGCAGTTGCCGCTATTGGGGTATACGCGGCGGTCGTGGATTCCATGGCTGGATGCGGCCGGGATGACACCAAACGAACCGTCAGCGCGGGTGATTTTTGATAATGCGGCGAATCTGATTGCGGCGGCTGAGGCCGGCGTTGGCGCAGGGTTGGTGCGTGGATTACTGGCGGCTGATGCATTGCGCTGTGGGCGATTGGTGGCGTTGAACGAGGCGCAGATTGCGGCGCATTACAACCTGTATGCGGTGTGGCCGCATGGGCAGGCGGAGCGTGTGGCGCCGGTGGTTGAAGCGATCAGGCAGTTGGCTTTGCGTACGCTTGAAATCCAGCCCTCACCCTAACCCTCCCGAAACGTCGGACCGCCCAGAGGTAGAGAGGACCGATCGGGGAATATTGGCGAATGACACCGACGTGCACCTCCTGCTGTGAATCCATAATCGATTCCATCTGACAGGGGAATGCTTCAGAAAATCGTCGACCTGAACCAGCCTCGCCGAATCCATAATCGCCTCGGTTTCTCAGGTCGATGCATCGCGAAAGACACCTCGGTCGGCCCCCTCTCCCTCCGGGAGAGGGCTGGGGTGAGGGTCGCTTTTGACCTGCCCATATCGAACAAGTATCACCACCGCGCCCAATTAATATTGTACGAACCCAACCCCGCCTTCCAATACTCGCCCTCAGCAACCACCCACCCGGGCCGGATGCGAACAGGCGAGGGAATGCGCATGTCTTGCGCATAGCAACGGCCGATTGCCCGGGACGTGGATGCCGAGAGCCGCAAGGCTCCCTTCCCCGCTATCAGGAGATCGACTGCAATGATCATCGATATCAGCTGCTATCCCACGGATCTCGTGGACCTCGCCTGGAGGCATGACGGTGACCCGTTCACCGGCGAGCGTCTGCTGGAGATGATGGATGGCCCGTACATGGTCAACGGCAAGCCGCGCCGTATCGACAAAGCCTTCATCCAGCCGCCGCAGGGCAACACGATTTACACCTGGACCGACGGCGACCTCAGCGGCCGCGAATCCATCGACGCCTACATGGCCTACACCCTGAAAATGGTCCAGACCTACCCGGACCGCTTCATCGGCTGCTTCGTCTACAACCCGCGCTGCGGTGTGGAAAACGGCGTCGAGGCGATCGAGCGCTACGTCAAGGAACACGGTTTCGGCATGGTGCAGATGCAGGCCAACATGCATGCCTACCGGCCTGACCGTGCACTTGACTGGGTGCGCCCATGCTTCGAGAAATGCGCCGAGCTGGGCATTCCGGTCAAGCTGCACACCGGCGATGGGCCTTACAGCATCCCGTCGGAATGGGTGCCGATGATCAAGGAGTTTCCCAACGTCAATTTCATCATGGCCCACTTCGGCGTGCAGACCGGCGGCGTCTATGTGTTCGAACCGATGCAATGGGCGATGGAATTGCCCAACGTCTACTGCGAATCCGGCTGGTGCCTGCAATCGCGGATCGTCGAATTCGCCAAGGTCTTGCCGACGCACAAGATCCTCTTCGGCACCGACACGCCGCCGAACGAACCGGGCATGTGGCTGCGCCTGCTCGAAGTGCTTTGCCACGAGCCGCCGCAAGGCCTGAACCTCGACGAGGACACCCTCGAAGAGTACTTGGGCAACAACACCGCGCGGATGATCGGCCTCGAACCGACCCCGCCACCCCGTTCCGTTTCCGAAGCAGAGGCGCAACTCAAGCGTCCCGTCACCACTCAACTGGCCAGGAGCTGAACCGATGATCATCGACACCCATCTGCACCCTACCAACCTGGTCGACGAGGCCTGGCGCCACACCGGCGAACCGTTCACCGGTGAGCGCATGCTCAAGTTGATGGACGGCCCGTACATGATCAACGGCAAACCGCGCCGCATCGACATGGGTTTCATCCAGCCGCCACCGGGCAACACCGGTTATCGCGACGGCAACCGCCGGGGCCGCGAGGGCGTGCGCGACTACATGTCCTACGTCGCCGAACTCTGTGTGAAGTACCCGGACCGCTTCATCGGCAACTTCAACTTCAACCCGCGCTGGGGACCGGAAAACGGTGCGGCGGAGCTGGAATTCCACATCAAGGAATACGGCTTCAAGATGCTCAAGCTGCACGCCAACATGCACGGCTATCGCCCGGATCGCGCACTCGACTGGTTGCGCCCGGCGATGAAGGTCTGCGCCAAGTACAACATCGTCGTGCTGATCCACACCGGCGACGGCCCGTACACGATTCCGACGATGTTCTACCCGATCATCCGCGAGTTTCCGATGGTCAATTTCATCATCGGCCACTTCGGTATCCAGACCGGCGGCAACTACTCATTCGAAGCGTTCTGGATGGCCATGGACACGCCAAACGTGTACTGCGAATCGGGCTGGTGCTTCCAGTCGCGGATCGTCGAATTCGCCAAGGAGCTGCCGCGCAACAAGATCGTGTTCGGCACCGATTCGCCGCCGAACGAACCGGGCATGTGGCTGCGCGAACTTGAGGTGTTGTGCTCACCGGCGCCGCAAGGCCTGGGCATCGATGAGGATCATCTCGAAGACTACCTGGGCAACAACATCGCCCGGTTGTGCGGGATCGAACCGACGCCACCGCCCAAGGATCTGGTCGAGGCCGACATACGCCTGACCACCACCTATCTGTAGCCATACACAAAACCTGTGGGAGCGAGCTTGCTCGCGAATGCGGTGTGTCATTCAACAACGATGGTGACTGAATCAATGCCTTCGCGAGCAAGCTCGCTCCCACAGGGTTCGTTGCCAGAATTTAAAAGCACAGCGACTTTACAGGCACGAAGATGACCCGGCGTTCGCTCGACCGGCAGGCCAACGGCTGGCCGCGCGATCGCCCTCTCAACCCTGCGTGCCTGCTTTTTACGAGGTGACACCATGACCCGTTCGACGCTCGGCGATTCTCAGGACTTTCACGTGTTCATCGACGCCTATCGCCGTGAGTACCCGGACGATGTGCTGACTGTCACCCCAGCGATTTCCGCCGATCAGGACGTCACCGCCCTGGTCGATGCCCTCGCCGCCCAAGGTCGCGATCCACTGCTGATCTGCGAACACGTCGGCAACCTCGGTGTGCCGGTGGCGACCAATCTGTTTGCCTCCCGAACCCGCATTGCCAGGCTGTTCGGCGTCACTGCGGCGCAACTGCACGAAACCTTCCAGACCCGCGCCAACCAGCCCATCGCACCACGCTATGTGGAGAGCGGTCCGATCCTCGATGAGGTCTTCGAAGGCGAAGCGCTGGACCTGGCGCTGCTGCCGATGCTCAAGCATTTCGCCAGCGATCGCGGCCCATACATCACCAACGCAATCATCATCGCCGAAGACCCGCTGACCGGCATCGCCAACATGAGCTATCACCGCTCGATGCGCCACGCCCGGCAAGCACTTGCGACCAGCCTGCATTCCCGTGGGCACTTGTGGCGGATGTTGCAGACCGCTCGCGAGCGTGGCGAAGAACTGCGCGTGGCGATGGTCGTCGGTGCGCATCCGTTGTTCATGCTCGCCGCCGCTGCACGTTTGCCCTACGGCAGCGATGAACGCGCTGTGGCTGGCGGGCTGTTCGGCGCGCCGCTGGAGCTGGTGAAAACCCCACGCTACGGCATCGGTGTGCCGGCGTATGCCGAGTTCGTGCTGGAAGGTGCGATCGACCCGGCGGCATACGCCGAGGAAGGCCCGTTCGGTGAGTTCAGTGGATATTCCTCGGATCGTTCGACCAACAACGTGCTGCGCGTGGATACGCTGTTAAAGCGCAAAGACGCCTGGCTGGTCGACGTCATGGGCGGCCGCTACGCCGAGCACCTGACCCTCGCCCGCCTGCCGCGCGAAGCGGAAATGAGCGAGAAACTGAAAGCGCGTTTCCCCGCCGTCACCGCCGTGCATTACCCCAATTCCGGCACGCACTTTCACTGCTACGTGGCGCTGGATCAGAGTCGCGACGGCGAGGCGCGGCAGATCATGCTGGCGCTGCTCGGCTGGGATCCGTACCTGAAAACCGTGATCGCGGTGGACAGCGACATCGACATCTGCGACGACAGCCAGGTGCTGTGGGCGCTGGCCACGCATTTCCAGCCGCATCTGGATATTTTTACCATTGATGGCTTGCCGGGCAGTCCGCTCGATCCATCGTCCTCAGTGAATGGCACCACCTCGCGGATGGGCCTCGATGCAACTCGCGGCTCCGGGTTTGACGGAATCAAGGCGCAGCTCGATCAAGAGGTACTCGAACGCGCGCGGGTTCTGCTCAAAGGACTTGAATCATGAACCGCCAGCGGATGGTGGTCGGTATCAGCGGCGCGTCCGGCTTCATCTATGGCGTGCGACTCCTGCAACTGCTCGCCGAGCTGAACATCGAAAGCCACCTGATCATCAGCCGTGCCGCGCTGCTGACCATGGCCCACGAAACCGACTACAAATTGGCCGACGTGACCGCGCTGGCCAGCCATTATCACCGCGCCGATGACGTCGCTGCCGGAATTGCCAGTGGCTCGTTTCGTTGCCTGGGCATGGTCGTCGCGCCGTGTTCGATGCGTACCTTGGCGGAAATCGCCACCGGCACGTCATCAGGACTGATCGGCCGCGCCGCCGACGTCACGCTCAAGGAACGTCGCACGCTGGTGTTGATGGCCCGCGAAACGCCGCTGACCCTCGCCCACCTGCGCAACATGACTGCCGTTACCGAGATGGGCGGGATCATCGCCCCGCCGGTGCCCGCCTTCTATGCCCGCCCGGAGAACCTGGCGCAAATGGTCGACCACAGCCTCGGTCGCGTGCTCGATCTGTTTGGTCTCGACTCTGGCACCGCACAACGATGGCGAGAACACCAGGGATCCTGTGGGAGCGAGCTTGCTCGCGAAAGCGTTGGAACAGTCGCCATCACTGCTGAATGACACACCGCATTCGCGAGCAAGCTCGCTCCCACAATGAAGCAGCATCACCCGAATTCAGTGTGCACCGGTCAATCAAAGGAGCTTCACCATGAACACCCCATTCAACGCCCCAACCCGCAACACCAAAATTCCAGTGACCATCCTCACCGGCTTCCTCGGCGCGGGTAAAACCACCCTGCTCAATTACATCCTCAAGGAAAACCACGGCCGCAAAATCGCCGTGATCGAAAACGAGTTCGGCGAAGTCGGTATCGACGGCGACCTCGTCCTCAGTTCCGAGACCGAAGAAATCTACGAGATGGTCAACGGCTGCGTGTGCTGCACTGCCGAGGTTCGCGAGGACCTGGTGCGCATCGTCCGCGAACTGGTGGCGCGGCCGGTGCGCCTCGATCACATCCTCATCGAAACCAGTGGCCTGGCCGATCCGTATCCAGTGGCGCAGAGCTTCTTCATCAATGACCCGATCGCCGAAGAAGTAGAACTCGACGCGATCGTAACCATGGTCGACGCCAAACACATCGCTCAGCATCTGGAGGATCTGCAACTCGATGGCGTCGACAATCAGGCGGTGGACCAGATTGTCTGCGCCGACCGGATCGTCATCAACAAGGTCGATCTGGTCAGCACTGAGGAAGTGGAAACCCTGCGCGGCAAGATCCGTGGCTTGAACGCCACAGCGGATCTGGTGACCTCGACCCATGCGCAAATCGACCTGACAAAAATCCTCGGCATCGGCGCTTTCGAATGCACGCAGAAGCTCATGGAAATCGGTGCTGAACCTGAGCACCACGACCACCACGCTCATCATCACGATGCGCCCGATCACGAACACGATCCAAGCGTGTCATCGGTGGGCATCGCCGTGGACGGCGCGGTCAACCTGATGGCCTTCCACCGCTGGATCAGCGAACTACGTTCCTCTCAGGCCGACAATCTGTACCGCATGAAAGGCGTGCTGGCGGTGGCCAACGAGGACCAGCGCTACGTGCTGCAAGGCGTGCACAGCCTGGTGGAATTCCGCGCCTCGACCGCGTGGGGCACGGAGCCCCGCTCGAGCAAGATCGTATTCATCGGCCGCGACCTCGACCGCGCGGCGCTGAACCAGGGCTTCGCCGCCTGCCTGGCAGGCTGAAACAAGGCATCGGAGCCGGTGGATGGCGGCTTCGCAGCACGAATGACTGATGTTCGCCACTTGGGGCTGCACAAGTCCCTGTGGGAGCGAGCTTGCTCGCGAAGAGGCCGTCACATTCAACCTCTCAGTTGACTGACATATCGCCTTCGCGAGCAAGCTCGCTCCCACAGGGTTCCACTGTGTCCTTGAGCTGATCAGCATCAGACGAATACCCCTCTCTACCGCATAAAAACAGCCAGAGGTGTTTCCCCATGTCGTCAGCCCCATCTCCAACGCAATCCGCCGCCACCGTGCATCCCGTCGACCGCATTTTACCGGTGCGACAGATGCTTACCCTCGGCCTGCAACACATGGCCGTGTCGTACATCGGCGCCATCGCCGTGCCGTTGATTGTCGCCAGTGCCCTGAAAATGTCTCATGCCGACACGGTGGTGCTGATCAGCACCACGCTGTTCTGCTCGGGCATCGCCACCCTGTTGCAAACCGTTGGTTTCTGGAAATTCGGCGTGCGCCTGCCAATTCTGCAAGGCGTGGCGTTCAGTAGCGTCGGCCCGGTGATCGCCATCGGCAGCAACCCGGAGGTGGGCTTTGCCGGAGTCTGCGGGGCGGTGATCGGAGCCGGGTTGTTCACCATGCTGATGGCGCCGTTCGTGGGTCGATTACGGCGATTTTTTCCGCCGGTGGTGACCGGTTGCATCGTCACCGTGATCGGCTTGCAGCTGTTTCCGATTGCCTATGAATGGGTCGGCGGCGGGCGCAACGCGAGCAACTTCGGCGCCCCGGCGTTTCTCGGCGTGGCGGTGGTGGTGTTGCTGACGATTCTACTGGTCAACCGCTACGGCAGCCCGCTACTGCGCAACATGGCGGTGTTGATCGGCATGCTGATCGGTGCAGGCCTCGCGTATGGCCTCGGCATGGGCAGTTTTCACAGCGTCGAAGAAGCGCCGTGGCTGACCGTACCCTACCCGTTCTATTTCGGTCTGCCGACTTTCAGCCTGATCCCCATCGCGACCATGGTGGTGGTGATGATCGTGCAGATGGTCGAGTCGATGGGGCTGTTCGTGGCCATCGGCGACATCGTTGAAAAGCCGGTCGAGGACAAACAGGTCATCAATGGCCTGCGCGCCAACGGCCTGGCCAGCACCATCGCCGGGATGTTCGCCGCGTTTCCGTTTATCGCCTTCATGGAAAACGTCGGCCTGGTGATTCTGACCGGCGTGCGCAGCCGTTGGGTGGTCGCAGTCAGCGGCCTGCTGATGTGCTCGATTGCCCTGGTGCCGAAGGCCGGCGCAATCATCGCTTCGATGCCGACCGCTGCCCTCGGTGGCGCCGGCATTGCGATGTTCGGCGTGGTCGCGGCGGCGGGCATTCAGACCCTCGCCAAAGTCGACTACGAGCGCAATCGCTACAACGTGCTGATCGTCGGTTTCACCATCGCCGCCGCGCTGGTACCGGTGCTCGCGCCAACCCTGTTCAAACAACTCCCCGAGTGGTCGCAGCCGTTCCTGCACAGCAGCGTGGTCATCGCCTGCCTGGTGTCGGTGCTGCTCAACGCCGCGCTGAATGGCGTCAGCGTGGCGGAAACCACCGCCAGCAAATCCGCCTCGCACATCCTTTAGTTTGGAGCTGCCCATGACTCGACTTCAGAACATCCTGATCAAGAACCCGGTTGCGGTGATGACCGGCCTGCGCGGCCCCCGCGCGCGGGCCGGCGCCGTGGACATCCGCGTGGTCAACGGGCGCATCGCCGAAATGGCCGCGAACCTTGAGCCACAACCCGGCGAACGGGTGATCGACGCGCGCAACTGCGTGGTCTATCCGGGCTGGATCAACACCCACCACCACCTGTTCCAGAACCTGCTCAAAGCCGTGCCCGAAGGTTTGAATCAAGACCTGCAAGGCTGGCTGGCCAGCGTGCCCTACCCGCGCCTTAACCGCTTTACCCCGCAACTGGCGCGGACTGCCGCGCGGTTGGGCATGGTCGAATTGCTGCTGTCCGGCGTCACCACCTGCGCCGATCACCATTACCTCTATCACGCCCACGGCAGCACCGAGACCGGTGATCTGCTGTTCGATCTGGCGGATGAGTTTGGCCTGCGCTTTGTCCTGTGCCGTGGCGGCGCGCTGGAATCGGCGAGCGCCCATCCGGGCTTCTCGAAAACCGCGCTGCAACCGGAAAGCCTTGAGCAAATGGTCGGCGATATCGAACGGTTGAAATCGCGGTACCACCAGGACACCCCGGACGCGATGCGCCGCGTGGTGGTCGCCCCGACCACGCCAACGTTCTCGCTGCCGCCAACCCTGTTGCGCGAACTCGCGCACACCGCGCGCGGCCTTGGCTTACGCCTGCACACACACTTGTCGGAGACACAGAACTACGTGAATTTCTGCCGCGAAAAATACAATTGCCTGCCGGTGGAATTCGTCGCCGAGCACGAATGGCTCGGCCCGGACGTCTGGTTCGCCCATGCCGTGCATCTACAACCCGGTGAAATCCGCATGCTCGCGCAGACCGGCACCGGCGTCTCCCACTGCCCGGTGAGTAACGCTCGGCTGGGCAGCGGCGTGGCGCCTGTGCCGCAGATGTATGAGGCCGGCGTGCCGATTTCCCTGGGAGTGGATGGCGTAGCCTCGAACGAGTCCGGAAGCATGGTTGGCGAAGCCAACACTGCATGGCTGATCCACCGCGCAGAACAAGGCGCCTCGGCGACCACGGTGGAAGATGTCATTCACTGGGGCACGGCGGGCGGCGCGCAAGTGCTGGGCCTCGGCGCCGTTGGCACACTTGAAGTCGGTCAGGCGGCGGATCTGGTGATCTACAGCCTCGACCATCCACGCTTCTATGGCTTCCACGACAGCGCTGTCGCGCCCGTGGTAGCGGGTGAACCGATTACGGTGAAATACAGTTTGGTCGGCGGCCGCGTGGTCGTGGAGAACGGCGTGATTCCGGGCCTGGACATCGAACGCATGCGCGCCGAAGCATGGGAAGGTGTGCAGCAACTGATGAACGTCGACGACTGATTCCAATCCACCACAACTTCAATGTGGGAGCGAGCCTGCTCGCGAAGGCATATTGTCAGCCACTGCAACATTGACTGATCCAACGCTTTCGCGAGCAGGCTCGCTCCCACATAAAGCCGTCGCATTCGCGACTTTCGGCTTTCTCGACTAACGTTATTACCTCATCGGACAGAGCCCCTGCCCGCAATACAGGGCTCTTTTTCAAGGAGAGACTGATGACGTCGCGTCGCAACATCGAACAGACCTATCGCACCTGGTCCAGCCCGATTCTGCTGGAGCTGAAAAAGCGTGAACACCAAATGGCGCCGGTCGAGCGTCAGGCACTTGAGAATGTTCTGGTGGAAAGAAGGTTGCTGGACATCGGCGGCCCGGAGGGTATTGAACGTCGTCGAAACAGCGGTGCCTGACACTGCGCTTTCGCGAGCAGGCTCGCTCCCACAGGGTTTAGGGTTGCTCACAAAATTTGTGTTCATCCGCAATCACTGTGGGAGCGAGCCTGCTCGCGAAGAGGCCGGTGCAGATACCTTGATCATTGAGGCCGACGCACCGCCCTCACCCGCCCACTGTCGCCGCCACCGCAATAGAATCGATCCGCACCGTCCGCCTCCAGCCCGGAGACACCTTGTCCCTCGGGCATCTTCAGCGACTCGATGACCTCACCGTCCTGCGGATCGATCCGCCGCAGCTCACTCTCATCCGCCTCCCAAGTGCCATGCCACAACCCGCCATCCACCCAGGTCACCCCGGTGACAAACCGGTTCGACTCCAACGTACGCAGGATCTCGCCAGTCTGCGGATCAATCTGATGAATCTTGCGCTCGCGATACTGCCCGACCCATAACGAGCCATCCGCCCAGGCCATGCCTGAGTCGCCGCCATTCCCCGGGGCCGGGATGGTGTGGAGCACGCGCCCCGTGGCCGGATCGATCTTGTGGATGCGGCGGTCGGCAATCTGGTACAGGTGCTGGCCGTCAAAAGCGGTGCCGCCGTCGGCGCCAACCTTGATCGTGCGCACGGTTTCGCCACTGGCCGGATCCAGTGCATTGAGCTGGCCATCGCTGGCAAACCAGACCTGCTGGCCATCGAATGTCACGCCGTGAATGCCTTTGATGCCATCAAAAGGACCGTACTCGCGAAGGATTTCTGCGTTTGCTTGTTTCATGGCAACTTCCTCGTGGATGTGTGGGTCCAGCCTAGCCATTGCCCAGCGACACCGGGAGTAACAAGATCGTCGCGAAACCCGGCAGCGGCGGCGTCATCCAGCGCCGCGCCCGGCCCACGCCGAAGGCCTGCACCTTGTCCGCCTGCGCCAATGCCTCCAATGCCCGCTGCACCTGGCGCTGACTATTGCCCAAGGCCAGTGCCAACGCCGAACTCGACCAAGCCTCGCCGTCGGCAAGCAAGGCCAGCAACGCCGCGTATTTGTCTTCAACCGGCAACGTCAGCAACGCAACGTCCTCAGCCACCAGCGCAAAGCCCCTTGGTGTTGCGGCGATATTCGCCAGCGGCTTCAGTGCCGCACGCAAGCGGCCAATTTCGACCCGCAGGCGAGCACGGTGCGATTCATCCGTGAGGGGCAAACGAAAAGCCTTGGCGAACAGCGTTTCGCGCGCCACATCGTCCGGCCAGGCTTGCGCGAGTAATCGTGCGAGATTGAACAGCACCGGCCGCGTGGCCAGCGCCACCGTCATGCCGGCACCGCGCACGCTATAGCGGCAGGCATCGACGATCAGTGTCGACGAGTTGAACAAAGCTTCAACCTGCGCCAGATTCACCCGTTGCGCCTGACCGGCAACGATCAACCGCGCTGCCGGCGCAGCGAGCATGTGACAGGCGTGATCGACCTCGGCGCTCAGTGCGGCGATCCCGGCCTGTTGCGCCGCAGCCTGCGCTCGAGCCAGCGCCGCGCTGGCCTTGTGTGCCTGGACCCGACGCACGGCGATTCCGGCGGCGATCAACTCATGAGCAGTACGCAGCGCCGGCGGCAACGGCGCCGGGTCAGTTTCACCCAGCAACGTTTCGGCCTCATCCAGTTCGCCGATCAACAGCAACCGGCGAATCTGCAAATAGCGCGCGTGCGCCGCGTTCACGCCGTCACCGTGCTCCTGCAAGACCCGCCGCGCCGCCTCCAGCGCCTTCACCGGCCAGCCCAGATCCCGCGCTGCCAGCGCCACCTCGGCCTCGGCGACCACACAACGCGCCCGTGACAGCGGTTCATTGCTGCCGAACGCCTTTATCGCCCGTTGCAACAACGCCTTGGCGCGGGGCAGATCACCGAGCTGAGCCATGGCAATTGCGCGCAGGGCCAGCGCCGGCGGATCGCTCACGCAGAGCGACGTAGTTCAACGCGCCTAGCGGGTCACCAGCAGACAGCGCGCGGCCGGCGGCGTTGATCAGCGAATCCATGGCTCGTCCGTCCCTCGGTGGCTGAATCGTGAGCTGAGTCTGATCGCTGATTATGGCGCGTTTGGACGCTTGATCGGCTGTTTCAGTTGTTGCAACATCGGCACAGCTTTTCCAATGGATGGAGTCGAGCATGCTGGATGCAAACGCTAGCCACATTACCTTCACTGTCGAAGGCGCCAACGCCGACCTGCAAGTCCTCAGCTTCACCGGTAGCGAAGCCCTCAACCAACCGTTCCGTTTCGACCTCGAACTCGTCAGCGCCCGCCCCGACCTCAATCTCGAAGAGCTGCTGCACAAGCCCGGCGTCCTGACTTTCGGTCCGACCGGCGAAGGCAAGATCCACGGTCTGGTCTATCGCATCGAGCAAGGCGACTCCGGCAAAACCCTGACCCGTTACAGCCTCAGCCTGGTGCCACAACTGGCCTACCTGCGGCATAACCACGATCAGCAGATTTTCCAGCAACTGACCGTGCCGAAGATCATCGCTCAGGTGCTGGAAGATCGCGGCATTCTTGCCGACGCCTACAGCTTCCAGCTCGGCGCCGAATACCCGGAACGCGACTACTGCGTGCAGTACGACGAATCCGACCTGCATTTCATCCAGCGCCTGTGCGAAGAAGAAGGCATTCACTTCCACTTCCAGCACAGCAGCAGCGGCCACAAACTGGTGTTCGGCGACGACCAGACCGTGTTCCGCAAACTCAAAGCCGTGAGCTACCAGCAAGACTCCGGCATGGCCGCCGACAAACCGGTGATCAAACGCTTCAACCTGCGCCTGGAAACCCGCACCACCCGCGTCAGCCGCCGCGATTACGACTTCGAGAAACCGAAGATCCTCCCCGAAGGCGCGGTCAAAACCGAGTTCGCCCCGGACCTTGAGGACTACGACTACCCCGGCCGCTTCACCACCCGCGAGCGCGGCAAATTCCTTTCCACCCGCGCGCTGGAACGCCATCGCAGCGACTACAAACTCGCCGAAGGCAAAGGTGACGAACCAACCCTCACCAGCGGCCACTTCCTCACCCTCGCCGAACACCCGCGCGCCGAATGGAACGACCTGTGGCTGCTGCTGGAAGTCTTCCACGAAGGCAAACAACCGCAAGTACTCGGCGAAAACGTCACCAGCGACGTCACCGACCACAAAAGCGATTTCCACCAGGGCTACCGCAACAGCTTCCTCGCCACCCCGTGGGACGCGCACTACCGCCCTGCCCTCGAGCACCCGAAACCGAAAGTCCTCGGCAGCCAGACCGCCGTCGTCACCGGCCCGGCAGGCGAAGAAATCCACTGCGACCAATACGGCCGCATCAAAGTGCAATTCCACTGGGACCGCGACGGCCAGTCCAACGACAAAACCACCTGCTGGATGCGCGTCGCCAGCGGCTGGGCCGGCGCCGCGTACGGCGGCATCGCCATCCCGCGCATTGGCATGGAAGTCCTCGTCACCTTCCTCGAAGGCGATCCCGACCAGCCATTGGTCACCGGTTGCCTGTACCACAAGGAAAACGTCGTCCCCTACGACCTGCCGGCCAACAAGACCCGCAGCACCTTCAAGACCCTGAGTTCACCGGGCGGCAAGGGCTACAACGAATTCCGCATCGAAGACAAGAAAGGCGTCGAGCAGATCTACATCCACGCCCAGCGCGACTGGGATGAGAACATCGAGCACGATCAGAAGATTCGCGTCGGTAACGAACGGCACGACACCGTTGAAGCCAACACGCTGAGTGAGTTCAAAGTTGAAGAACACCGGATTACGCATCTGGATCGGGTTAGCGAAATGCGTGCGGATGATCACCTGACGGTGGGTGTGACGCAGCATCTGAAGGTGGGGACTGCGCAGTTTGTTGAGGCTGGGTCAGAAATCCATTACTACGCCGGCCAGAAGGTTGTGGTCGAAGGCGCAATGGAGCTCACGGCCAAGGCTGGCGGCAATTTCGTGAAAGTCGACGCTGGTGGCGTAACCATCAGCGGCGCCGAGGTGAAGGTCAACACTGGCGGCTCGCCTGGGGTGGGCAGCGGCATCGGGATTTTGGTGCCGTTGACTCCCGGCGCAGTTGACACCGATAAATTCGGCCAATTGCCTGACAGCGCGCCGCGCAGTCACAAGGCGCGCTACCTGTTGCTGGATGAGAAAACCGGTGAACCTCTGGTGGGCACCCCATATACGTTGAAGCTCGCTGATGGCACCCGAATTGCCGGTTATACCAACGAAGAAGGAAAAACCTTTCAGGCACTCAGCAGCAGCCCGGCAGAGGTCGAACTGCTGACACCTGTTCGCAAACCCGAGCCTGAAGAACCGTTGATCAGGGCCGGGGAAAGCGCACCCAAGGAAATGACCCTGGACTTCAAAAACGCCAACTCGGAGGGCTGAATCATGCCGGTCATGCAACCACCTCAAACGCCACAAGGCTGCACGAACACCAGTATCGAAGGTACGGTCAAACAAGCACCGCTGCCCAATCCTGATAACAAACCTTATCTGATGGAAAAAGCCAATTACGCATCGCGGTTTCCCAGATTAACGATAAAAAAAGCCAAAGATGGTGACTTCACCGGCATGGAGCTTAAACAGCTGGTAATGAGTGGATTGATTCGGGCAGATGAATACCGCTGGGATTTCAAATGGGATTACAAAGCTGAAGTCTGCTTCGACATGTCGTCCCTCCCCCCAAACCATTCCTGAGTTCCTCATGGCTGGGCGATGACGTGAAGCCAGATCCCACGCGACGCCATTCACTCTTTCCATTCCCTAAAGGTTCAGTCAAAGGATTATTACGGCGTCCCGACGTTATCATCGTCAAGACACGCAGCTTACGTTGGCCGGGACAAGCTGGAACGGATCATCAAGGTGTTGCGCACCCGGATAATCTGGAGAGGCTAGTGGAAGTGAAGTTTCCCGGGGACGTCCTCGGTATGGCACAGCGAGAGGCTTATCTGGATATAGCAGGTGGCCCAAACCGTTTTTCTGTACTCGAAATCAATGATTGTCGAGATGACGGCGAGCGTGAACGCGACCGCGAATACAACAGACAACATAAGCCGACTGGTGAGTTCAACCCACAGCAATGGCCTGTTTTGCTGCCCCCGGCCGGAGGCCCGGGGCAAGCCCCAAGACCCGCTCCGGTACCTGTTCCCGCGTACGGCCCAACAGCGACACCCAGACCGGCGCGGGTCGAAAGCTGGACGCAACTTCAAGAGGCCGTTGAAGGGCTCTTGGAGCAAGGTGCTCAGGGCATTCGAAGGCTATCGCAAGAAATGCAACAACACCTCGAAGACGCCGCTACGTGGCTCGGAATCAAGGGTCAATGGATTAGACGTGAGTCTCAAAAAGCCTGGGAATGGGTCAGTGAAACAGGTGCGAAGATCGTTCGCTGGACGGATGAGCAACTCAGGGCTGCGTGGAAGGAAATTCAGCATTTCACCGACCTGACCTTGGAAAAGCTCAAGGAAATCGACTGGATGCAAGTATTGATTGACGTAGGAACAGTCGTTGCCACCGTTGTGGTGGCTTTTGCTATTGGAGCGGCACTGGTTGCTGCCGGTGTGCCTGCTGCTATCGTCGCAGCAATTTTGGTTATCGTTCGACTGGCTCAGCTTTCATGGGCCGTGCTGGTCACCATTTTGGGCGGCGCTGCTATCACTGCTGCGGCGACAGCCTGATAAAAGAGAGCTTTATGAATACATTGGAAAAACTGAGCGAACAAGCTCCAGACCTGACGTTTGAGCTACCCGATAACACCCCCGTTGTACGACTCGGGTTGATCGCAACCCTCTACTTCAAGGAAGGCTACTCGCTGCAAAGCAAGCGCAATGTCATGCAGTGCTTCACCCGATTCAAGGAAGAGTTCGGCCAGCATCTGAAGGGACAGTTCGACGACCGCTACAAGAAACTGACAGATTCCGGATTCAGCAAAACCCAGGAAAAAATCCGCGAGTCAGGGCCGAACGAACAATACGAATGGCACATCAGCAGCGCCGCAACCGCGAACGAAGCTGCTGCGTACAGCCTGTCCGCACTGAACTCGTTCGAGGTGCATGGCGATCAAAAACGCTCATACCTGAAGATGACATTGCCCTGGAGTTTCCTGAAAGAGCCCGATGGCGTCGCGCGCTTTCAAGAATGGCTGGTTTACTTGTGCGATCAGGTTGAAGCCGAACATGGCTACGGCGGACTTTCGAGCATACTGCCCTACGACTTCGATCGTTACATGCCCATGGAATTTCAACTGGCGCAGCAATATGTCGGTCTGGAAGTTGACTCAATGGTGCACAACTTCAAACGAGAACTGCTTGATCACATCAAAGGTGTCAACTGGTACACCATTGTTGGCACTCGATTTACCGAGCAACTGGGAGGCAAAGACGGATTACGCCACGCCTTCAGCGGACGTGGCGACGTCGAGATGCTGGATTATCAGGGCGGAGTGATCATTCGCGCCGGCGCTTTACCCGAACTGGGCGCTATCCATGAACCTCTACCCGTCACCTATGTAGCGGTGAACCGTGTTTTGAAACAGCTTCGTAATCCAAAACCCGATCAACTGCACACTTATTCACCCTACGGTAACTGCTTCGAACAAGACAGTACCGCGCGCTGGTACGCGCGATTCGACCAAGACGATGCGCATTCGAAAACTCCAGCACGAATAGAGGCCGGTCAGCCTTGTAGCGCCGCGGGTTATTGGTTCAGCCCTGCACAGGCAAACTCCCGACGTTACTTCGACTTGGGGGAAACCATGCCTGGGTTCAGTGGCTCGAATTGGGGCGATACGCTTTGGTATTGGTCGGGGGAAGCGTGAGTGAATTCATCCGAGCAATCCGGCGCTTTTCAGCAGCTCCTGCAAGCCATTCGGCACCAAAGGCGCCTGCTCGCTGAAGCTTGAGCTGTCATGCCAGCGTGCAGTGAAGGGCGCGCCGTCGCTTTCATGGCCATCGATCTGTGCGTTGTCGTAGACGCCCTGATCGACGAACGTCGCGTCGTATACCTGGACAATTTCGTGACCCGGTTCGCCGTTGTAGACGAAGAGGCTTTCGAGTGTGCCGAGCAGACGCACGTCACTCATGGACAGGCCCAACTCCTCCTGCACTTCGCGCACGATTGCTTCGGCGCTGGTCTCGCCAAATTCAATACCGCCGCCAATAGGCCGAAAGCAGGTTTGCTGGCTGCCCGGGTCGCGAAATTCGTTAACCAGAATTTTGCCGTTGTGATGAAAAACGCAAAGTGCGAGCGCGCGAATGCGGTGTTCGGCCATGACTGAAGTCCATTTACAGGTGTGGGGGCGCGGCATTTAAACATGCTTTGCGCGACACACCCGTGGACGTCACTGGAAAAGGGTCGCTTCAGACCGGAGAAATCGTTGCGAGCAGGCCGATCAGAATGGTCAGTGTCAGAAAGCCACCCAGAAAAAACGCCATCTTGTTCATGTTGCTCTCCTCAATGCTGAGCTTGCGGTGCACTGGGCGCTTCGGGATGAAGGACTACCGCGAGTGCCGAACCGTGGGGCTATTTTGAGCGGATGACTGAACTGGTAACAGAGGCAGATCCGGCGAAAAAATACGGATCAGATGCGCATCTGATCCGCATGGGCCATGGACTGATATTCAGATCGCGGCACAAGGATTCAATTTCGGCATGGTTGATCTAGAGTCATTGCCGTCGCGACAACAACAAGAAAAATCCTGGAGTGAACATGACCGACCTGAACCTGCAACCCAACGTCGCCGCATCGCTGGGCAAATGGCACGAAATGATCCGCACCGGCGACCTCCGCGCCTTGCCCGGCCTGCTCGACCCGCAAGCCGTGTTCCGCTCGCCGATGGCCCACACGCCTTATCCGGGCGCGCCGGTGGTATCGATGATCCTCAATACCGTTTTCGAGGTGTTTGAAGACTTCACCTATCACCGTGAGCTGGCGACTGCCGATGGCTTGAATGTGATTCTGGAGTTCAGCGCCAAGGTGGGTTCGAAGGAGCTGAAAGGCATCGATATGATTCGCTTTGATGAGGGCGGGAAGATTGTCGAGTTCGAGGTGATGGTTCGCCCGTTGAGCGGATTGCAGGCGTTGGGTGAGGAGATGGGACGGCGACTCGGCGCTTATCTGGCGTCCGCCAAAGCCCTGTAGGAGCTGCCGCAGGCTGCGATCTGTTGATCTTGATCTTTCAAAAGCAAGATCAAGATCAAAAGATCGCAGCCTCGTTTCACTCGACAGCTCCTACAAAACTATTTGCCATAAAAAAGCCCACTGACCGTCGCCGGTTCAGTGGGCTTTGTGTGTCAGGCGTTTAGTTACAGCGCCATGTCACGTGCAGCGTTTTCCTTCGGAGCTTCAGCCTTTTCAGCTGCAGGTGCGGCCGGGGCAGCAGCCTGACCGATCACTGGAGGTGTCGGCAGTTCGAGGATCTTGGCGGTGTAAGCCCACTCTGCAGCCACTTTGGCTGGATCGTTGTTCAGCTGAGTGCCGTAGCTTGGAACGATCTGGTGCAGCTTGGCTTGCCACTCTGGGGTCGCGACTTTGTCTTTGAAGACTTTCTGCAGCACGCTCAGCATGATCGGTGCAGCGGTCGACGCGCCTGGCGATGCGCCTAGCAGGCCGGCGATGGAACCGTCTTGTGCAGCAACGATTTCGGTGCCCAGTTTCAGCACGCCGCCAGCGGCTTCATCACGCTTGATGATTTGCACGCGTTGGCCGGCTTGCCACAGGCGCCAGTCTTCGGCTTTGGCGTTCGGGAAGTATTCCTTCAGCGCGTTCAGACGGTCTTCATCCGACAGCATCAGTTGGCCAGCCAGGTACTCGACCAGCGGGTATTCCTTGATGCCGACCTTGGTCATAGGCCAGATGTTGTGGGTGGTGGTGCTGGTCAGCAGATCCAGGTACGAGCCTTCTTTCAGGAACTTGGTGCTGAAGGTCGCGAATGGGCCAAACAGGATGACGCGCTTGCCGTCCAGAACACGGGTGTCCAGGTGCGGAACGGACATCGGTGGTGCGCCAACCGACGCTTTACCGTAGGCCTTGGCCAGGTGCTGTTCAGCGATGGCCGGGTTATCGGTCACCAGGAACGAACCGCCAACCGGGAAGCCAGCGTATTCCTTGGCTTCAGGAATGCCCGACTTCTGCAGCAGGTGCAGTGCACCGCCGCCAGCGCCGATGAAGACGAACTTGGCATCGGTTTCGGTTTTAGTGCCGTCTTTCAGGTTTTTGTAGCTGACGCGCCAAGTGCCATCGGCATTCTTGGTGATGTCCTGGACTTCGCTCGACAGTTTCAGATCGAAGTTAGGCTTGGTTTGCAGGTACGCAGCGAACTGGCGGGTGATTTCGCCGAAGTTCATGTCGGTACCCACCGGGCTCCAGGTGGCCGCGATTTTCTGGTTCGGGTCACGCCCTTCCATCATCAGCGGGACCCACTTCTTGATCACAGCCGGGTCTTCGGAGTACTGCATGCCGGCGAACAGCGGGCTCGCTTGCAGGGCTTCGTAGCGCTTTTTCAGGAACTTGATGTTGTCATCGCCCCACACGAAGCTCATGTGCGGCGTGGTGTTGATGAACGAGCGAGGGTTCTTCAGAACGCCTTGCTGAACCTGCCAGGCCCAGAACTGACGGGAGACCTGGAACGCTTCGTTGATCTCGACGGCTTTCGGGATCGTCACGTTGCCTTTGTCGTCTTCCGGGGTGTAGTTCAGCTCAGCGAGCGCCGAGTGACCGGTACCGGCGTTGTTCCAGCCGTTGGAGCTTTCCAGGGCGACGCCGTCGAGGCGCTCGACCATTTCCATCGACCAGCTTGGCTCCAGCTCATTGATCCACACACCGAGGGTGGTGCTCATGATGCCGCCGCCGATCAGCAGGACGTCGACTTTCTTTGCTTCGTCAGCATTGGCGGATGTCATCCCCATCGCCAAAGCCAGACCCAGCAGGGCTGTGTTCACTTTCTTAAACATCTGTTGCACCTATGATAAAACGCCTTCCGCCCGCCGCTGTTATCTGTATGCGATCCGCTTTGATGACGCTCAGGCTCGCGTCGCAGATTCCGGCACACTTCAATTTTGACGGGTGGGCACACAAGGCCGACATGCTGCATCGACCTCAGTTAATGTCCCTTCTGAACTGACTTCTTATCATTATTGGCTTCAGCTACTTGAGCGACAGGGATTCCGTCAGCCCGCCCGAAGGCAAGCAAACTGAATTAGGTCAAACCAAGTTGGCGCGAAGAATATCACGTCAGGGCAAACCCGCGCGTCTGTTCCCGACTTGAGAGTCTTTTTCCGCTCAGGGACTTATCGGCCGCCAGTCGCTGAACATGACCCTCTGATGAGTGCGTCGACGCAAACCTTCCTGCATTCAAGTGTAGTTGCCCAGACATTGAGCACTTTTGGGCAGTGCCTTGCTCAAGCATTATCTGCTACGTTGTACGACGACTGACAAATCAGTCGTCAACCCCATAACAACAAGGAAACAACCTCAATGACCAAGACCCGACTCCTGATCGGCTTTCTCTGTGCCTTCAACGGTTACGCCATGGCCGCCTCTGCCCCGGCGGAAAAAGACGTTGCCCAAGCGGTGGATCATCTGACCCAGGCGATGCTGCACAAGGACATTGCCGAACTGAACGCGCTCACCGCACCCAACCTGACTTATGGCCATTCCAGCGGCAAGATCCAGGATAAGAAGGAGTTCATCGCCGACATCGAAACCGGCAAGAGCGCGTTCAAGACCCTGGAAATGCAGCACCAGACCATCACCCTGTCCGGCGACACCGCGCTGGTCCGCCACCACTTTTCCGCACAGGCGTTGAAGGGGACCGAGGTGGTGCCGACGGAGATCGAGAACTTTCAGATCTGGCAGAAGCAGCATGGCAAGTGGTTGCTGGTGGGGCGGCAGGCGTTCAAGTTCTGATTGTGGTGAATTTATCCAGCATTAGTGTTGGCTGAATTGACCTCTTCGCGAGCAAGCTCGCTCCCACTGTGTTCGGTGGCGCAGCGAATATTGCATTTACACCACGAAACCTGTGGGAGCGAGCTTGCTCGCGAAAGCGCTAGCCCGGCCAACACAAATACGATGGATTTCACCACTACAACCGAAACCGATCCACCGACTGCGCCAACTGCCCCGCCAGACTCGACAATTCATCCGTGGTATTCGCCGTCTGCCCGATCACCCGGCTGTTGCCTTCGGACATCCCGGCAATCATTTCCACCTGATGGGCGATCTCGTTACTGGCCTGGCTTTGCTCGCCAATCGTGCGAGTGATGTCGTTGACCAGTTGCGTAGTGCTCAACGTCGCATCGAGAATTTCGCGGATGGCCCGCTCGACATCCGCCGTCACCGCCATGCCCTTGTCGACCTGCGCGACACCCGCCTCCATGCTGCTGACTGCCTCCCGGGTGCTGTGCTGAATGCGCGCGACCATCGCTGCGATTTCCTGGGTGGAAGCGCTGGTGCGCGCAGCGAGACTGCGCACTTCGTCCGCGACCACGGCAAAACCCCGACCCTGCTCGCCGGCCCGGGCCGCTTCAATGGCGGCGTTGAGCGCCAGAAGATTGGTCTGGTCGGCGATGCTCTTGATCACCTGAATGATGTTGAAAATGGCTTCGGATTCCTGATCCAGCGTGCGGATCACCTGGGCCGACTGTTGTGCTGATCGGGCGATATCGTCCATGTCGCTGACCACTTGATGAATAACTCCGCCGCCCTCTTTTGCCAAAGTTTCGGCTTGATTGGCCATGCTCAGGGCACGTTCGGCGTGGCGGGTGATTTCCTCGATGCTCGCGGTCATCTGGCTGGCGGCGGCGGCCATGGTGCCGGCGGCGACGCTTTGTTGCTGGCTGCTGTCGGCGACCTGATGGCAACCCTGACTGAGTTGTTCGCTCATGCCACTGACACCGTGAGCATTGCGCCGCACCACATCGATCATGTTGCGCAAGTCGCGCTGCATGGTCGCCAGCGTACGAATCAAGACACTGGCTTCGTCCTTGCCGGACGGCTCGGTGATCGGCTCGCTGAGGTTGCCGTGGGCGATGCTTTCGGCGATGCGACTGGCGGTCTTCAACGGCCCCATGATGCTCAGAATCACCCAGCGTCCCTGAATCAACAGCAGCACAAGACTGGCGATCAACACCACACCGAGCGCAACGTTGGCGCTGTGGATGGCTGATTCGGTTGCAGCGCTGGTCTGCCGCGTATTGGACTCGATCAACTCGCTCAACGCGGCCATTTGTTCTTCAAGCTGGCCAAACGCCGTGTTGAAGGTGCCCAGTTCCTGTTGAGCCGCATCAGGGTTGTCCAGCGCCAGCCCGACAATCCGTTCGCCCGCGTTGATGTAGGTATCGAGGCTCGGTTTGATCTGCTCCAGCGCCGTGCGCAATGCCGGATTGATCGGTAACTTGAGGTTTTCCTCGAGCACCTCACGAAAATGCCCGGCATGCTCGTTGATCGAATCGCGCACCTCGCTTGCCGTGCTGGTGCTTTTGCCCAGCCCGACCAGCATCGCCGAGTAGACATCGGCGCGCAGGGCGTCGTGCATCATGTCGGCTTCCATGTGGTTGCGCAGCGCGCTCATGCTGACCGCGTTATCGCTGACCGCCGAGGCCATCCGCTGATTGCCGACGTAACTGACCAGACTCACGATCAAGGCTGTCAGCAGACTTGTCACAATCAGCAACACTAAACGCAGTTTGATCGACACCGGATTTTCCTCACTCATCACGCCCGTAAACGCTTGTCAGCCTTCAGTTAAGCCTATTTGCGCAGGTCTGCCGCGCCAGAGCGTGTCAGCAGGTGTCGGCGTGCTCGCCAAAGGCAGCAAAACTTTCGGATTGCGCGGCAAGTCTCACTTTGCAACGCAGCGGAAACGGCCTTCATCACCGGTTAATGCCGGCAGGCTATTGAGTCCGTCGCTCTGAATATTCGTACAGCAAAGGAAACGCCTATGAAACGCGCATTGTGGTTGGGTCTGCTCGGCACCTTCGCCATCGGCACCGCACAAGCGGCGACGGAAAAAATCGCGATCAATCTGGTCAGCGCTGACGGCGCGCCGCAGGCGATCGGCTCGGTCACCATCAGTGAAACGGCGTATGGCCTGTTGTTCACGCCTGACTTGAAATCGCTGCCGGCCGGCGTGCACGGTTTCCACGTGCATGAAAACGGCAGCTGCGAGGCCGGCATGAAGGATGGCGTGAAAGGCGCCGCACTGGCTGCGGGCGGGCATTTCGATCCGCAAAAAACCGCCAAGCACCTCGGCCCTTACGCCGACGGCCATTTGGGTGACCTTCCGGCGATTTATGTGACGGCGGACGGCATCGCCAACTATCCGGTACTGGCGCCGCGCCTGAAGAAGATATCCGAGATCAAAGGTCACGCCCTGATGATCCACGCCGGCGGCGACAACCACGCCGACATGCCCAAGCCACTGGGCGGTGGCGGTGATCGCATGGCCTGCGGGGTGATCTGACTCATTCCAGCGTGAAAGCGGGCAACCCGCCATGGCGTTGCCCGCGTCTGTTTTGCAATAACGCAGACTTTGCTGCACCACGGAACTCCCGCCGCGCGCGCCCCTCTCACATTATGTAATCCTTCCCTTTTTGCTTCGCGCTTGTGGAGGAACACCGTCATGCGCAAGTTAGTGCTCGTTTCTTCTTTACTCTTATGCCTGCCGGTCGGTTCGGCGTTGGCCCGCGTTGATGCGGGTGATGTCGCCACCTCGGCGGGTGTCTCCGCGTCGCTGTACTCGACCTTCAAGGATCACAAAATGGTGATTCCGGCCCGTGACGACTTGTCTGCATTTGTCGCCAGTGGCGGGGCCATTCGTGGGGTTTATCTTGAATCGGTGCTGCAACAGGCTCGCCAGGAAAATCCTGGACTCAATGCCAGTGATGAAGATCTGGCCAACGCGATTCTGGTGCATTACGAAGGCCTGAATCAGTAGCCGTCACGGAAAACGCAGCCGATGGATGGCTGCTGAAGGCGCATAGGCAAAACTGTCCGACGGCCTCTATGATGGAGGCCATGACGACTTCTGTGCCCTTGCGCTCCCCCTGCCCGCCCGGCGCCTGCATTTGCGGGCGCGATCCGTTGCTGGAGACGCCCGGCGCGGATTTGCGCATCCTGCGGCTGACCCGAGAGGAAGAAAAACGCCTGCTCGCTCGCCTCGAAATGCTCAAAGACCTGAATGACCTCAAACATCTGCAACAGCGCATGTTCGAGCAATTGGGGATTCGCGTCGACGTCGCTCCCGGTTTCAACGAAGTGCGCACCATGCGCGGGATCGCTATTCAAATCGACGAGTTACCGGGCCTGTGCCGCAAGACACGTGCAGCGATCCCGGCCGCCATTCGCCGCGGACTGGAAAACCACCCGGAAATCGCCTTCGAATTGCTCAACGCTCACGACTTGCTACGCGACACCTGATCACTTTTTCAGCCCCAGGCGTTTGCGCATTTCGGCGGTGATGCTCTGGCGGGTTTTCTTCATGTCGGCCCACGGCTCGTCACCGACCTCAGCCAACCGCTCATGAACGTTGTGCACGTTCCACTGATTGCCGCCCTTGAGCTCGGCGACCTCTTCGCGAAACAGCGGCACCGACACCGGCAAGCCTTCGCGGGTGCGCGCGGCGTAAGCGCAGATAGTGGTGGCGCCCAGACCGTTGCGCAGGTAATCGATAAAGATCCGCCCGACGCGGTTTTTCGGCCCGGACACCGCAGAAAAGCGCTCCGGCAACAGCTTGGCGATATGACTGACGATGGCGTGGCTGAAGTCCTTGACCTCGTCCCAACCGAGTTTGCGGGTCAGCGGCACCACCAGGTGAATACCCTTGCCGCCGCTGGTTTTGAGAAACGCCTTGAGGCCCAGTTCATCAAGTACGGTCAATGTCAGTGCCGTCGCTTCGACCATGCTTTTCCATGGCAGTGCCGGATCCGGATCGAGGTCAAGAACGAAGCGATCGGGCTTGTCCAGATCGACCGTGGTCGCGTTCCAGGTGTGCAGTTCGACGGTGCTCATCTGTACCGCGCCGATCAGCGCCTCGGCATTGTTGATCAGCATCACCGGTTGCCCGGTGACGTCTTTGTCCAGCGTGGTAATGCCGGGGATCGCCAGGCGTTCGGCGTTCTTCTGGAAAAACAACTCACCGGCGATGCCGTCCGGCGCGCGCACCAATGCCACCGGACGATCCTTGAGCTGCGGCAGAATCCATCCGGCAACGCTGGTGTAATACTCGGCCAGTTGCATCTTGGTGGTGCCGCTGACCGCGTCGATCACGCGATCCGGGTGAGTGATGCGCACCTTGCCGTTGGCCAGTCCGAGCTGCGACGGCGCGGTTTCTGCGCTGCTCGCCGGGGCTTTTTTCGGCGCTTTCTTCGTGGCTGATTTCTTCGCTGCAGTCTTCACCGGTTTTGCTCGCTCCTCAGTGATGCCCTTGGCCGGTTTGTCATCGCGCAAGCCATGGAACACGGCGTGGCGCACTGAACCGTCCTTGGTCATTTCGGCGAATGCGACTTCCGCCAGCAGTTTCGGCTTGAGCCAGTGCACGCCTTTGACCTCGAAGCCGCTGGGTGGATTGACCACCGCCGCCTTCTTCACCTGCAACGGTTTGAGTTGAGCCAGAATGCTTTTCAACGTCGACTCGTTGAAACCGGTGCCGACTTTGCCGGCGTAGCGCAACTCGCCGCTGTCACGATCATGCAGCCCCAGCAGCAACGCGCCGAAAGCACTGCGCGAACCTTTCGGATCGGTGTAGCCGACGATGACGAATTCCTGGCGATGTTTGCACTTGAGCTTGATCCAGTCACTGCTGCGCCGCGATACATAGGGCGAGCCGAGGCGTTTGCCGATCAGGCCTTCCATCTGCATCTGGCAGGCGCTATTGAGCAGCGCATCCGGGGTTTCGTCGAAGGCTTCGGAGAAGCGCAACAACGGTTGCTCATGACTGCCGAGCACCGTGGCCAGCGCAGCGCGACGTTCCTCGACCGGCACTTCACGCAGGTCGACACCGTTGAGATACGGCAGATCGAACAGGTAGTAGAGAATGTTGCCGCTGCTTCCAGCTTCAAAAGCATTTTGCAGGGCCTGAAAGTCCGGTACGCCGTGTTCGTTGGCGACGATCATTTCGCCGTCGAGCCACGCCGATTCCAATCCCAGCGCGGCCAGGGCGGCGGCCTGTTGCGGCAACTTGTGCGTCCAGTCATGACCGTTGCGAGTGAACAGTTGCACCTGATCATGATCGATGCGCGCCATGATCCGGTAGCCATCGAATTTGATCTCGTAACTCCATTGCCCTTCCGGCGCGCTGTCGACCAGCGTGGCCAGTTCCGGTTTCAGTTGTGCCGGCAGTTTGGCTTTTTGCGCACCGTTGAGCTTGCCGGTCGCAGCTTTGCGTGTCTTCGCCGCGGGCTTTTTCAGCGGTTTGCTTTGCTCGGCGGCCAGTTTGGGTTTGCCCACTAACGTGCGTTCGCTCAGCACACTGTCCGGTTCGGCCACCAACACGTCGTAATCATCCTGCGGCCGCGCGGCGCTGTCCTGATGCTTGATCAAAAACCATTGTTCTTTTTTGCCCGGCATGTGCGTGCGCACCAGGTTCCAGATACCGCCGAGCTTCTCGCCTTGCAGCTCGAACTTGAGCTTGCCCTTGGCGTAGGCCTTGTGCGGATCTTCCAGCGGTATCCACACGCCACGATCCCAGACAATCACATCACCGGCGCCGTAATGTCCTTCGGGAATGTTGCCCTCGAACGTTGCGTAATCCAGCGGATGATCCTCGACATGCACCGCCAGCCGCTTGACCTTGGGGTCGAGTGACGGCCCTTTTGGCACCGCCCAGCTCTTCAGTGCGCCATCGAGTTCCAGGCGAAAGTCGTAATGCAGGTGTGAAGCGTCGTGCTTCTGGATGCAAAACTGCAAAGCATGCTCGGCAGCGGTTTTACGTCCCGAGCGCTTGACGGCAGCCGGTTCCGAGGTCGCCGAAAAATCGCGCATGCGGTTGTAGTCGTCGAGGTTCCTGTTCATCGTGCACCTGCCTTGTTTCAGCCCATTCGGGTCACGGTCAGCGCCACCACTGCGATGCGGTCGACCCGTTGATAGCCGGGGTTGAGCAGTTCTTCGCCAAAAACATCCGGGTCGAGTTCGCGGTACGTCCAGCCGAAACGTTTTTCATCGAGGCGTGGCAGCACGGTGTCGAGAAACGGATCACGACCATCGACCATCGCCACACCGGTGTAGAGCAGCAGCGAGCCACCAGGCGCCAATCGATTCAAGGCCTGCTCGACGATGCGCAGCGAAAGCCCTGCCCCCAGCGTCCCGCCACCGTGGCGATAGGCGCGTTCCGCCGGGTCGGCCATGTACGGCGGGTTGGCGACGATCAGGTCGAACTCGCCGTCGACGCCCTGCAACAGATCACTGGCGCGCACGTCGACGTTAGCGACTTCCGCCAGTGCCGCGTTGATCGCGGTCAGACGCAACGCCGCAGGGTTGATGTCCAGCGCCAGCACCTCTGCCTCGCGACGGGCCCGGCCGATCAGAATCGCACCGACGCCAGCGCCGCAGCCGATGTCCACCGCGCGATGGATCGGCGCGAAGTTCTGCTGCAGGTGGGCGTGGATCAGTTGCGCAAAACGGTAGGTGTCGGGGCCGAAAAACACCGCGTCAGCGGCCTCGGTGGGAAATGCCGAATGGACGAACAGCAAATCATCCAGGCTCGACCAGCGCACCCGACTCTTCAGCTCACCTTCGTAGTGATCAATGATCTGTGCGTCTTGCAGTTGCCGCTGTTCATCGGCTGACAACAACCCCGGCGTGAAAGGACGCGACCAGCCGAACACATCGCGCAAAGAGTCGGCCATCTGGCCCTCGTCACGCTGGTTGACCCGTTGATGGGTCAACGGCGTCGGCGTGGTGAACCGATATCCGTCTGCCAACAAGCGCCGGCCCAATTGCAGCAGCACGAGGTCGTTGGGGCAGAGTTGTTCTTCCTGATTCATCGGCGGTGTCCTTAAGGCAAGCGGGATTTAAGTTCGATAAAACGCCGGGTGGCGAGCAGCCCGGCCGGGTGTGCATGGCGGGCCGGGGCGAGCCAGGGGATCAGAATCGCCATTTGCGCCGAGGCATCCTGACCTTGCAGCGCGGTGTTGAGCGCCTGTACGTCGGGGTCCTGTTCAAGCCCTTCGATGGGCGCTGCGGTCTGACTGTGCCGCCGAACGGGTTTCGTTTTATCCGACGGCGTCCAGTCACCGGCGATCCAGTCGTGCACCAGTTGTTTTTCGTAGGCATTGAACACGCCAAACATCGCCGCACCGTCGCCTGCGATCAGTTGCCAAAAACGGCTGGCCTGCGGGTCTTCGTGGCGCTTGATCCAGCCCTTGTTCTGCAACGCTTGGAGGAAACCGGGTAATTGCTCGGGTGCAGCCAGCCACTGATTGACGGTCTGCCCTTCGAAACGGCAGTAATCAGAATGCATGTGTTGGGCGAATGGGCACTTGCGCTCGAGCATCGCCAGCAATTGCTGCTCAAGGTCGAAGCCTTCAATGATTGCGCGGCTGCCCTGCCCCAGATCGTTGAGCCGATAACCCAACGCTACCCGACGCAGAAATTCGGCGCGATCGGCCTCGAGCGGCAGCAGGTCAAGCGCCGCCTGCACGGCTTTTTGCGCATGGCCGGTGCTGGCGTTGTCGATGGTCACGTGCAGGGTGAAATAGTACGGATCGATGCCTAGCTCACTGAGTTCGTAACTGCTGATCAACAGGTGCAACGGCAGTTGCTCATAGCCGAGGTTGTAGCCGATCACCTCGGGCAAATAATCAGCACCACAGACACCGAGGGCCAGCTGTATCGCGCCTTGCAGGTAGCGTTCATCGTCGATGGCGCTGCTGTCCTGCAGATCGTGCTCGGCGAGCAATTTCTGGTAAATCACCACGTGGTTCTGCGCCGGATTGCCTTCGCCCAGCTCTTCCAGAAAGGTTCGCAGCAGGCCCTGGAAACGTGGGTCCTGCCAGCGCGGCAACAGACCATAGAGCCAAGCGCCGTCGACCAGTTTGGTCGGTGCCACCGCTTGCAGGAAATACAGCGCCTGCGCCTTGCCACGGAAGAATTTCCGAGGCCCGCCGGCCTTGCGCTGCTGCAGATAGTCGGCGTATTGCCGGGCGACATCGGCGCAATGTTCGGCCACCCAGGCGTGCCACGTTGCCGGGTCTTCAGGCAACGAATCGCTAAGTTGCGCGGCGTGTTGCAGTTGCTCCTGCAAAAACGCCTGCGCAAGGTCTTGGGAATCGTCATCGCGCAACAACGCTTCATAGACCTGCCGCATGTTCCCGGCGGCGTTCATCAGGTGCGGTTGGGCAGGCGCGGCTTGCAGAGGTGTCAGGACAGTCATGGCAAAATTCTCGGTCGGTTGGCAGGGCGCTGTTCCACACGCCTCTACAGCAGCAGAGAGGCGGCGCCTGCGAAAAATTCAATCGACGTGAAAATTGCCCGGACGGACGGCGAAGCAGCTCCTTGACGGAGCTGCGGGTGGTTATGATTTTTTGCCGTTACTTCAGGCCTGGCCTTTGGCCCGCTGTTCCAGATGCACCTGCAAACCCGGGTCGATCTGCAATGCTGCTACCAGTTCATCCAGATAACGCCGCTCGGCGTCCTGCTGGTCATCTACCAGGATCACGCTGACCAGATACATTTCAGCGGCCATGGCCGGATCGCCTTTGGCCGCCTGCGCGACTTCGTTGGCGTCCAGCGGTTTCGAGACTTCGTCCTCAAACCATTGCTGCAATTGTGGGTCGTCGGTGTGTTTGCTGATTTCCCCACTGATCATCTGTTGTTCCCGGTCGTCGATCTCACCGTCAGCCTTGGCCGCCGCAATCAAAGCGCGCAACACAGCGTGGCTGTGCTCCTCGACTTCCGGGCCGGCAAGCAGATTGGCCGTCTGCGGGATTTGTTGCGGTGCCGAACTCGCCTGGCTGCGTTGCCACGCCTGATACGCCTGGAACGCCATCATGCCCAGCGACGCGAGCGCCGCATAATTGGTCCCGCCGGAACGATTTTGCGTGCTGCCCCCGCCGCCCAGCGCCCCACCCAAAGCGCCGCCAAGTCCACCACTGCCGCCGAGCAAACCACCGAGCAAGCCACCCAAGCCGCCAAGTCCACCGGCAGATCCGCCGCCGCTGGCCGCGCCCGAGCCGCCACCGAGCAGACCACCCAGTAAGCCACCGAGGCCGCCCAAACCATCACCGGCGGAGGCTGAAGATTGTTGTCCCGCCGAGGCTTGGCCTTGCAGCAGTTTTTCGAGCAAATCGCTGGTGTTCATGACGTCATCCTCAGGCAAGGGCAGTGACTGCGTCTGGCAACGATAGACCCCGACAGCCATTGCGCCAGCACCGTTTGGCTGAGACTCGAAGCTGCGGCGGATTTCGCCCGCGTATTTTTTCGCCGGCCAGCTAAGATTGATCAGTGGTGAACCTTATCCCGGCCAGACCGGTCGATAGCTGCAACCCCGACCCGGTTTGCCGGCGCCCTGCTACTCAAGGGTGATACCCGGCTTGCTTCACTTTCTGGAGAACGCCCCCGTGATATCGACCGTACACATCGCCAGGCTCAAAGCATGGGGCGCCCATGGTTTTACCGCGACTGGCGTGGTCACAGCCTTCCTGGCCACCCTCGCCCTGCTGGAAAACCAGCCGACCCATTGCCTGATGTGGCTGGGCGTGGCGCTGATTGTCGACGGCCTCGACGGCGCACTGGCGCGCAAGGTCAACGTGCAATCGGTGCTGCCGAGCTTCGACGGCTCGATCCTCGATCTGGTGATCGATTACCTGACATACGTGTTCATCCCGGCGCTGTTCATCTATCGCTACATTCCTTTGCCCGACTACACCCTGCTGCTGACCGTGTCGCTGATTCTGGTGTCGTCGCTGTTCTGTTTCTGCAACGTCAACATGAAGAGCAAGGACAACTACTTTGTCGGCTTTCCGGCGGCGTGGAATGTGGTCGCACTGTGCCTTTACATCATTGGACCGGGGCCGTGGATCACCTTCCTGACCGTGATCGGCCTGGCGTTGCTGACGGTGACGCGAATGAAGTTCCTGCACCCGTTTCGGGTACGCCGGTTCATGCCGATCAACATTGCGGTGACGGCGATCTGGCTGCTATGCAGTCTGTCGCTGGTGCTCAACCATCCGGTAATCAACCCGTTGGTGATGGGGTTGTGGTTGCTGATGTCGGCGTACTTTCTGGGGATCTGCATCTGGCGCACGGCGCTGGAGTGGTTTGATCGGCCGCAGGTGAAATAGGCTCCAGAACCCAACACAAATCCATTGTAGGAGTGAGCCTGCTCGCGATAGCGGTCTGTCAGCTGAATATTTTTTTACTGAAAGACCGCTATCGCGAGCAGGCTCACTCCTACAGGGATCGCAATAGATTCGAAAGTCGGGGGTAAATCAGCGCTTAGTAATCACCACCTCCAGATACTCGCTCGGCACCACCAGCGAACCCTCTCCCGCCCGATTCAACCGATTGAGCAGATCCGCCAGATCACTCTCCAGCGCCTGCCCGCTCTCCGGCGGTAATGCCGCAAAGGCCTTGTGCACCGGCCCATACCAATGGCGAAAGATGTCGATGAAATGCGCCGCCGAACGATAGCGGAAATTGAAATCGCGCCGTGTCACCCGCAGCAGAAAATCACGGTCATCGAAATGTTTGTGCAGCCAGGCGTCGGAGCCCCAATTCGAGGGGGGCTGGGCACCAGCCGGCGGTGGCAGATGCCGGCCCAGAACCTTGAACATCTGCCCAACAAAACCTTCCGGCGTCCAGTTGGCCAGACCTATCCGCCCACCACGGCGACAAACCCGGCCCAGCTCGGCCGCAGCCGTGTCCTGATCCGGCGCGAACATCACACCAAAGGTCGACAGCACCGCGTCGTAACTCTCATCGGCGAACGGCAGTGCCTCGGCATCAGCCACCTGAAACGTCACGTCCAGATGCTCCGCCCGGGCCCGATCCTGGCCGCGTTCCAACAAAGCCGCGATGTAGTCGGTCGAGGTGACCTGGCAGCCACGGCGCGCCGCCGCCAGCGTCGCATTACCGTTGCCGGCAGCGACATCCAGCACCTCTTCATCGCAACGCAGGTCACAGGCTTCGGCAAGGTTTTCGCCGACGATTTGCAACGTCGTGCCAATCAAGGCGTAGTCGCCACTGGCCCAGGCGACTTTCTGGCGTTCCTTCAGGGCTGTCAGATCAATCGGGGTACTCATAAGAGTGAACTCCGCTGCGGGTGGGGTCGGTGATCATTCGGCCGTCGTCGGATCGATGACCGTCATCACTCGCGCCACACTGTTGGCAGGAAATCCTCCAAGCCTGGCGTGTTCGCGTACCTGCTCTTCGTCAGGCGCGATGTACACGCAATAGATTTTGTCGGCAGTGACATAACTCTGTAGCCACTGCACCTGTGGCCCAAGTTCGCGCAACACCTGGCAGGACGTTTGTGAGACGTTTTTGAGTTCGGCTTCGGACAGCTTCCCGGCCCCTGGAATCTCGCGTTCAATCACGAATTTCGGCATGGCAACCTCGCGCTCTTGTTATGGGGCAAGGCCGGCTGTGACCCTGCTCAGGCACTATCGCGCCGAGATCGCTCGGCGTCCCTGCCAATCGTCTGGCAACCCCGTAAAACCGGGGGTTTGCCGATGAGCGGTGGAAATCTGTAAAGCGTCTGGAACACCTGGAAGATTGCCAACGTTCGAGGATTGGTTTCTGATGCCCGCTCGCTTCTGGAACGGACTCTACCGATGTCACTGAAACTCGATTGGCTCGCGCATCACATGCACCACAGCGACCGTTATGCTCAATGGATCCACCAGCAATTCCCCTACGAATACATCGACCAACCCCTGGCTGAATGGCAGCGTGAATTTGCCGAGGGCCAAGGCAATGGCGACTGGTCTTGCCTGATCGCCATGGACGGTGAACATCTGGTCGGCGGCGCGGCGCTGGCACGCGATGACCTCGCCCTGCGCCCTGATCTTGGTCCTTGGCTGGCCTGCGTGTTCGTCAGTCCTGAAGCGCGCGGGCAAGGCCTGGCAGAACGCTTGGTTGAAGGGATTTGTCAGGAGGCGAAAGAGTGCGGGTTTGCGCGTTTGTATCTGCATACGCAGACCAAGCAGGACTACTACGCCAAACGCGGCTGGCAAGTCCTGGAGCGTTTTCGCGCCTGGGACAATGAACAATGGCTCATGGTCCGCGACCTCTGAGCCAGTGGTTTGCTGATCACGCCGCAGGCGCCTTAGCCTCCTCCAGCAACTGCTGGATCATCTGCTCCTGCGCCTCGTAGCGACCTTCGCCGAAGTGGCTGTAACGCACCTGCCCCTTGGCGTCGATCAGGTAATGCGCCGGCCAGTACTGGTTGTCGAAGTTACGCCAGATCGCGTAGTTGTTGTCGATGGCCACCGGGTAGGTGATGCCGAGCTTTTTCACCTGGTCCTTGACGTTGTCGATGATCCGCTCGTAGCCGTATTCCGGGGTGTGCACGCCGATCACCACGAGGCCGTCCTTCTCGTACTTCTTCGCCCAGTCCTTGACGTACGGCAGGGTGTGCTGGCAGTTGATGCAGTCGTAGGTCCAGAAATCCACCAGCACCACTTTGCCGCGCAGGGCGTCTGCGTTCAGTTCAGGCGAATTCAACCATTGCACGGCGCCAGCGAGTGACGGCATCGCGCCTTTGCCCTCCTCCATCGGCGAGTCCGCGCGGACTTTGCTGATGAAGTAGTCGACCACTTTCGGCACGTTTTCCAACACGCGTTTTTCGACACTGGCGACGCCTTCGGAGGAGGTGTTGGCCAACAAGGTTTTATCGACGCCGGTGGCAATCACCGCTGCCGTCGCCAGTACCGCAACCCCGGCACCACGACGCAACCAACCGGTGAACGGGATCGACGGTTTCAAACGGTTGACCAGCCCGCGCCCGGTGAAGATCAACGTGCCCAGCGACAACGCACTGCCGGCGCCGTAGGCCAGCAGCAACAGGCTGGTCTGCGCGTTGGCGCCTTGCAGCATGGCACCGGTAAGAATCACCCCGAGAATCGGTCCCGCGCACGGTGCCCACAGCAGTCCGGTGGCCACGCCGAGCATGATCGAACCCATCGGCCCGGCCTTTTTCCGGGTGTCCGGGTCCAGACGATTGCCGAGCATCACCAAGGGGCGTGTCAGCCAGTCGCCGATGCGCGCCGAGATCAGCGAAAGGGCGAACACGCTCATCACGATCAGCGCGACGTAACGGCCACTGTTGCTGGCCTGGATCACCCATTCGCTGCTGACCACGGCGAGGCTGGAGATCAGCGCGAAGGTCAGGGCCATGCCGCCGAGGGTCAACAGTATCGAAGCGCGACTGCGTTGAGCGCCGGCAAACAGAAACGGCACCACCGGCAGAATGCAGGGGCTGAGCACGGTCAGCAGACCGCCGAGAAATGCGATGAGGTACATAGTGAGTCACCCTTGATCAATGATTGTGACAAGCCGTTCAGACGCTCTGGCTTTCCAGCCATTGGCTCTGCGGCGTACGGCTGGCGCCGTTCTCGGCAAACATCTGCCCTTGTGGCGTGCGGCTGGAGCCGTCCGCTGCAATCAGGCCGGCGCTGCCCTGCTGGGCCACCGGCGTCAGTTGGAAGCAGGTGCTGCTGTGGCAGCTATGCTGTTCAACCGCAGCGTTGGCATGGGCGGCGACGCCGGCCAGGGAGAAAGCAATGGCGGTGAAAAAGCGCGCGACGTTGTTCATGGTGTTGTTCCTTCTATGAAGAGTTGGCTTGGTGGCCTTTGTTGGCCTGGTTGCCGTTGATGGCTTGGTTCCCGTTGGTGACTCAGTTGTCGTTGTTGCAGCCGTCGGCAAATTTGCTGTAATCGAGTACGCGGGTTTTGCCGGCAGAATCGAGGTAGATCATGCGCGCCTCGACGATGCCGCAGGACACCGAGTCGTCCTGTTTCAGCGAGATGACTTTCTGGATATCCAGGTGGGTGCCGTAGGTGTAGGTTTGCGCGGTAACAGCGGTTTCGGCCCGGGCTGAGAGCGTGCAGATGTTCAGCGCGGCAAACAGGCAGGCGGCGACTACGGATTTGTTGTTCATGGCGTTTCCTCAAGGCTTCAGTGGGGTTTGAGCCGAGGCGATCTGTGTGGGCCTCGATGGAGCCTATTTGAGGCTCGCGAGGTATCGCCTCTGTGTCAGGAACAGGCGCGTTTCAATCGCTGTGTATCCTTGCCATCGGGGGATACACAGCGATACAAAACCCTGAAAAAATCGCGTTTTTGCGTCCCCGTGTATCCGTTGTGACGGCAGATACACTGCAATACAAAGGCAGGCAGGCGGCCCACCGCAGGCTCGATACACTGCACGGCAGTCCCTTTTGATAGAGGTTTGCACCGATGGATCATGTCGATCACATTCTCATCGTCGACGACGACCGCGAGATCCGTGAACTGGTGGGCAACTACCTGAAGAAAAACGGCCTGCGCACCACGGTGGTCGCCGATGGCCGGCAGATGCGCAGCTTTCTCGAAGCCAACACTGTCGACCTGATCGTGCTCGACATCATGATGCCCGGCGACGATGGCCTGCAGTTGTGCCGCGAATTGCGGGTGGGCAAACACAAGGCCACGCCGGTCCTGATGCTGACCGCGCGCAACGATGAAACCGACCGCATCATCGGCCTTGAAATGGGCGCCGATGATTACCTGACCAAACCGTTCGCCGCCCGCGAATTGCTCGCACGGATCAACGCTGTGCTGCGCCGCACGCGCATGCTGCCGCCGAATCTGGTGGTCACCGAGGCCGGGCGCTTGCTGGCTTTCGGCCGGTGGCAACTGGACACCTCGGCCCGTCACCTGCTGGACAAGGACGGCACCATGGTCGCCCTCAGCGGTGCCGAATATCGCTTGCTGCGGGTCTTTCTCGATCACCCGCAACGGGTGCTCAGCCGCGACCAACTGCTCAATCTGACCCAGGGCCGCGACGCCGATCTGTTTGACCGCTCGATCGACTTGCTGGTCAGCCGTTTGCGTCAGCGCCTGCTGGATGATGCGCGCGAGCCGGCCTACATCAAGACCGTGCGCAGCGAAGGTTACGTGTTCTCGCTGCCGGTCGAGATTCTCGGGGCCCCGGCATGAGCGTCAATCTGCACTGGCCGCGCACCCTCGCCTCGCGCCTGTCGCTGATTTTCCTGATCGGCCTGTTGCTCGCTCAGGCGCTGTCGTTCGGTGCGCAGTATTACGAGCGTTACCAAAGCGCCAAGAACACCATGCTCGGCAATCTGGAAACCGACGTCTCGACCTCGATTGCGATCCTTGATCGCTTGCCTGCCGAAGAGCGCCCTGCCTGGCTCGAGCGTCTGGCGCGAAAAAATTATGGCTACCTGTTGAGCGAAGGCGAACCGGGCACACCGATCGAGGCCAGTGATGTGCCGGTGGCGGTCACCTCGATCACCGAAGCCATCGGTGAACGTTATCCGCTGACCTTCACCGATATTCCCGGGCCGAAGAAACACTTTCAGGGCCATTTGCGCCTGAGCGACGGCAGCCCGGTGACCATCGACGTGCGTCCCGCCATGGTCCCGCTATCGCCCTGGTTGCCGGCGGTTCTGCTCGGCCAACTGGCCTTGATGATCGCCTGCACCTGGCTGGCCGTGCGTATCGCGATCCGTCCGCTGACCCGCCTGGCCAACGCCGTGGAAACCCTCGACCCCAACGCCCACCCGATCAACCTCGACGAAAGCGGCCCGAACGAAGTGGTCTACGCAGCACGGGCGTTCAACACGATGCAGGCGCGCATTGCCGCTTATCTCAAGGAACGCATGCAACTGCTGGCAGCGATTTCCCATGACCTGCAAACGCCGATCACGCGGATGAAACTGCGCGCCGAACTCATGGACGATTGCGCCGAGAAAGACAAACTGTGGAATGACCTCAACGAGATGGAACACCTGGTTCGCGAAGGCGTGGCGTATGCGCGCAGCATCCATGGTTCGACCGAAGAAAGCCGCCGCACCAACATGGATTCCTTCCTCGAAAGCCTGGTGTTCGACTATCAGGACATGGGCAAGCAGGTGCAACTGGTCGGCAAGAGTGCGGCGGTCATCGACACCCGCCCTCATGCGTTGCGCCGGGTTCTGGTGAACCTGACCGACAACGCGCTGAAATTCGCCGGCGCCGCCGAAGTCTGGGTCGAAGCCAACAAAGGCAACCTGGCGATCACCGTTATGGACCGCGGCCCGGGCATCGCCGACGCCGAACTGGCGCAGGTGCTGCAACCGTTCTACCGCGTGGAAAACTCGCGTAATCGCGATACCGGCGGCACCGGGCTGGGACTGGCGATTGCCCAGCAACTGGCCATGGCGCTCGGTGGTTCGCTGACGTTGAGCAATCGCCAGGGTGGCGGGCTGTGCGCTGAACTGAAGCTGCCGCTGCATCCATAAACGCTTTAACGGCGCCTGTTTAAACGCTACCGACCGATACCGGTCGGTAGCCTGCACACCGCCGCGCCAATGCCTACAACTTCATCAGAATCCACTGACTGTGCGCCTTGGCTGATGCGCTTATGGTTGTGTTGCCCGTTTCGCACTGTTCACCATTGGTCGCCACTGTCAGATCTGACAGTAGCAAGTCAGCGCCGGGCTACGGTTCCATGACAATTGGCCCAACCTGTCGAGGCGCAACATGACTCTGCTCGAATCCGTTACCCACGTGTGTACGCGCCTGGCGCCCGGCGGCTGGCATTCGCTGATGCTCGCCCACGGCCTGGACTTGCTGGCTGAACCGCTGGCGGCGGAACTGCACAAGCCCCTGAAAATCGACCGGTCAATACCCGGATTTACCGATTTCGCAACGACCGGCAGCCGGGCGATCGAGGCTGGCGCACCGGCGCACAGCCTCCTGTATCACGCGCTGGCCTCGCCAAACGTGCTCAGCGATGAAAACGGCCAGACATTACAGCTGTTCCCCACTGCCGCCGAGATCGAGACCGTGCTCGACTATGTCTACAGCGTCAGTCCGCCCACGCTCGACAGCCTGCGCGACAAAGCCCGGGGCGCGCCGTTAGCGGTGGTCGCGTTTGCCAGTGAATATCGCTGCGCCGCCGACACCGTGCATGGCCGGCATGCCGACCTGTGCTTCTCGCGTACCGGTATCGCCCGTGTCGGCACCGCCCCCCGTGCTATGACGCAACGCTGCGCAGTTTCCTGCCCTTCGTCGACGATGACCCGCACGGCATCCGGGTGATGCCAGTGCGCTACAGCGCCTACATTGCCGTGCAACTCAAGGGCGATGCCGAGCGCTTCGGGCCGATGGATTTTCAGGTGGACCTCGACCCCGGACTGGATTTCTGGGTGCCCGTGCACAAGCTGTTCAATGGTTCGCAGTGCCTGGAGGGTCTGAACCTGACGGTGACGCTGGGCAACCACCAGATCAACGAAAAACTGCGGCATGTCCATTTGCGCCACAGCGGTACCGGTTGGCAGGAACCGCAGATCAGCCAGCCACCCTTCGTCGTCACGGAAAATCTTGCGCATTGGGCCTCGACTGTAGATCTCGGCCCCGGTCTGCTGGTGCCTGAAGCCAGAGCCCGGCTGGTGGCGCCCGTCGAATATCAGGGGCAGCCCTTGTCCTTTGTGCTGCCGGCCAATACCGGCGGCATGGTGCACGGACGTCACCGGGTCGAAGCGGATGGCAGCATCGAAGACCTGAACGAGCATGAAGGTGTCGAGGCGTTGGTACGTCAGGGCGGTTATCGCGCCTTGCATTATCAGGACGGCACTGCCGATGGCTGGGTGTTGCCACGCTGCCCGATGCTGGAAAACCATTTGCCGGCCGTCGCCGCCTATTCGCTGATCGGCCCTCCGGACTTCTATCCGTTATGCAGTCAACGCAAGCTGTTGCACTGGGTCAGCGACGAACCAGCGTTACCAAGTTCCGGTCTCTGGCACGCCCGACTTGAAGCGCTCTCCAACGTACGCTACTGCGCCAACCTCGATCTGCAGGATCAACTGTTCTCCCCGACTGACCGAGGGGTGAGCGCCATCGTTGCCCTCGCCGATCAAACCGACACGGTGCAATCCACTGCCCCGCTACCACCGTCATCGCGGCCGACCTCGCTGCCCGACGGCGCCGCCGGGGTGTTCGGGCCTGGCTGGGAGGTCGGCTGGGTTCGCCAGCGCACGGCAGACGACGAATGGATCAACGTCCTCGCCGGCTATCAGATGGCCAGCCCGTTTCCCGAGGATGCGAAGATCTGCGCAGCGCTAGGTTCTTTCTGGCCTGGCGTGGCACCGGATTCGGCACGGGTCTTTGAGCCGCGCTCGACGCTGCACAGCATCATTCCCCTGACCGATGAGGAAATCGGCATGGGCGGCGTGGCCTGGGATAATCAGCGCGGCCCGCAACTGATCACTCAAGACGATCGGCTGATCGTCCAGTACCACGCGTACGCCCATGCCGATTACACACAGGTGGCCCTCGATGGCCAGTTCTCCCTGAGCACGACCGGCCACACTGCGCAAACCATCTATCAGCAGCGCGTGCGTTCGATGTATCGCGTGTACCGTGCGCTCGGCGCCGCCAGCGATAAATCCCTGCGCAATGCCTGGCCACTGTTGTCGTTCGTTGACGTGCAGCGGCCGAACGCGGAACTGGACAGCGCGCAGGCGCAAGCCGGGCAGCTCCTCGACGGCTGGGTGCAGCGCTTTTTGCTGTACAAGCGCGGTGCCGTGCAGATCCCTGCAAGTGATTTCAGGTTGCGCCACGTCGAAGTCGAAGAGCTGGTGATCTTGCTGCTCAGCGCCGATGCAATCCTGATCAAACGCGACACCCTGCCATGGCGGGTCGCCCATGAAACATTTTGATGTTGTGGTCGTCGGCGCCGGCCCTGCGGGCTGCGCAACGGCAATCAGTTGCGCCCGTCACGGGCTGCGCGTGGCCTTGATCGAACGGCAGGCGTTCCCCCGGTTTCGCCCCGGCGAAAGCCTGCATCCGGGCATCGAACCGCTGCTCCGACAACTGGGGGTCGCCGAGCAGCTGTGTGGCCGCGGGGCCCGGCGCTTTGACGGCCACTGGGTGCACTGGAACGGTGCGCCGCGCTTCAATGTCTTTGGCGCCGATGATCGCGGCGCCTGGCAGGGTTTTCATCTGGAGCGGGCGCAACTGGACGCGGCGTTACTGGCGCAAGCGGCCACGTTAGGGGTGGAGATCAGTCAGCCCTGCCGGGCACGGCGAGTGCTGACTCAGGCCAATCGGGTGATCGGCGTGGAGACCGACAGCGCACGCCTTTACGCGACCTGCCTGATCGATGCCAGTGGCGCTTGCGACTGGCTCGCTCGCCAACTCGGTCTGCCGGTTCGCCACTGTTCACCGCCGCTGGTGGCGCGTTACGGCTACTTGCAAGGTCACAGCGCAACCTATGCAACAACCGCGCACTTGCTGGCCGATCCTGACGGATGGACCTGGATCGCCCAGGTCGAGCCGCAGTTGCTGCACTGGACGCACCTGACGTTCGAGAACAACAGGCGCTCGACGAGGCTTCCCGAGGCCCTGCAAGCATTGCCAGCCGTAGGGCGGATACGCGGCGCCGATGTAACCTGGCGCATCACCCCGGCCGTCACCGGTGCTGGTTATTTTCTGGTGGGCGATGCCGCCAGCCGGCTCGACCCGGCGTCCTCCCACGGCGTGCTCAAAGCGTTGATGAGCGGTATGCAAGCCGCGCAAGCCGTAGCGGATGGTTTGCGTCAACCGGCCTTGCAAACAGCGGCGCAGGCGCAATATCGCCAATGGCTGAACGCAGGATTCGCACGCGATGTGGCGCACCTGCGCGACTTCTATCGTCTGCATCCCTGCCCGCCGTCGTGGCTGCCTGCCGCATGACTTACAGGACGCCGGCGAGTACGCCCTCCTGGTGAAACTGCCGCAACAACGCCGATCCGCTGTCCATGAACGTTTCGGTGTCGGCCACCCCTGCTTCTACTGCCAGATCTTGCAATTGCTGGCGGCCATCAAGGTCAGGAAACGCTTCAATGCGCTGTAACAGGCGCCAGGCCAGCGGGCTCAGCTCGGAAAACTGCACATTCCAGTCTGCCGTGCGCCGCACCAGCAACAGGGTCGGATGCGCCGGCGGCGTGGCGGGCTGATGGTTCGGATCAAGTGCATGCACCGGCCACACATACGCCAATGGCCAGGCCAGTGCCGAGATCTGCAGCGGACGCTCCAGCAACAGCGCCGGATCGCTTGGCGGCAGCGCCTGAGCATCGGACTGCTGCAAGATCATCTCGACCCACTCGTAATGCGCCAGCTCCAGCAGAAACGCCGGCCACTCGCCCTCGCGCAACACCTGCGGTGGCGACGCGAGATAGTTGAGAAACGTTTCGGCAATCTCGCCAAACTTTGGGGTCTGCGCCCGCCACTCGCGCAAAAAGCCTCGTACCAGCAGGCCCCAGCGTTGTTCCCCGATGATCCGGATCAACACCGGAAACGTGCCGCTCAACAATAGCGAAACGTTGTTGAACACCAGATCGCGATAAACGTTGACCCGCGCCACGTTCATGTCGGCCGGTGGCGATTGATGTTCGGGATCGCGCAAATACCGGGTCAGTGCCTGTTGTTGCAGTACCAGGTTATCCACGAGGGCGACCTCCGGCTTGCAAATGGCGAATGGTCTGCAACTCGGCGACCAGTTCGGAAAATGCCGGGAAATTGAAGTCCCGCTCAAGCAACGTCGGCTGCGCGCCAAACCGCCTATAAGCCTCCGCCAGCAGAGACCACACGACCGGTTTGACTGAGGCACCATGGGTGTCGATTTTCAGCGTGTCGGACTCATCGAAATGCCCCGCCACATGCATCCCGACCACCCGGTCCGGCTCGATACCGGCGAGGAAGGTTTGCGGATCGAAGCCGTGGTTGATCGCGTTGACATAGACATTGTTTACGTCCAGCAGCAGGTCGCAATCGGCCTCGCGCAACACGGCATTGGTGAAGCTCACCTCGTCCATGTCCTGACGCGGGGCGGCATAGTAGGAGACGTTTTCCACGGCCAGGCGCCGGCCGAGAATGTCCTGAGCCTGACGGATCCGCGCGGCAACGTGCTGCACCGCTTCTCCGGTGAACGGCAACGGCAGCAAGTCATACAGATGCCCGTCATCGCTGCAGTAACTCAGGTGCTCGCTGTACAGCGGCACGTTGTAATGGTCGAGAAACACCCGGACCTCCTGCAAGAATCCGACATCCAGCGGCGCCGGCCCGCCCAGCGACAGCGACAAGCCGTGACAGGACAACGGATAGCGCTCGGCCAGTTCACGTAACGCCGCACCGTGCGCGCCGCCGACTCCGATCCAGTTTTCCGGGGCGACTTCGAGAAAGTCGAAGGCGCCGCTACGGGCAGCCTGCAGGTCTTTCAGCAGACCACGGCGCAGGCCGAGGCCGACACTGAGTGGCATTGATGAGGGCGGCGTATGCATGGGATGTACCTCAGCAGTGGGTTTGCCACATTTGAGCCGCCGGATGTATTGCGGTTGTGTGCAGATGACCGGGCATTTGCAGCCCTGTGTGTCCCACCATCACGGCGATACACAGTGATACAGATTCTCTGCCGATCAATATTGTGGGAGCGAGCAGGCTCGCTCCCACAGGTTTTCGTTGCTCACAAATCCAGCGACACGCCCGGACCGGGGCTAGACTCCTTTATTACCCAGTCGAGGGGGACGCAGGACGTCAGCCGTGCCCTGCCCAACTCCGTGACCACCGCCCGGTGGCGCACGCCTCGACCCTCGACGCCGCCGGACCGTGATCCTGTTTCAGGAGCACACATGATGGATGAGGCGAAGCTCAACCAATTCATGGGCAAACTGGTCAACGACATGGGCGGCGCGGCGATGCTGGCCAATGTCATCGTCGGCGAAGAGCTCGGGCTGTACCGGGCAATGGCCGACAGTCAGCCGATCAGTGCCGATGCCCTCGCTGCCAAAACCACCTGCAACCCGCGTCTGGTGCGCGAATGGCTCAGCGCTCATGCGGCGTCCGGCTACATGGAGCACCACGACGGTCAGTTCCGTTTACCTGAAGAACAGGCACTGGCCCTGGCCGTTGAAGATTCCCCGGTGTATGTCGCTGGTGGCCTCGGGGTGGTGGCATCGTTTTTCCACGACAAGGACAAACTGGTCAAAGCCATGCGCGGCAACGGTGCCCTGCCCTGGGGCGATCACCACCCGTGCATGTTCACCGGCACCGAGCGGTTCTTCCGGCCCGGCTACAAGGGCCACCTGATCGCCGAATGGCTGCCGGCGCTGGACGGCGTGGTAGCCAAGCTTGAGCAAGGCGCGAAAGTCGCCGATATCGGCTGCGGTCATGGCGCCTCGACCGTGATCATGGCCCAGGCGTTTCCCAACTCGCGTTTCGTCGGCTATGACTATCACGCCCCCTCGATCACCGTCGCTACCCAGCGCGCCGAGGAAGGTGGCGTCAGCAGCCGGGCGAAGTTCTTTCAGGGTTCGGCGAAAAGCTACCCCGGCGACGACTACGACCTGATCTGCTATTTCGACTGCCTGCACGATATGGGCGATCCGGTCGGTGCCGCCCGTCACGCCTATGACTCGCTGAAAGACGATGGCACGGTGTTGCTGGTCGAGCCGTTCGCCAACGACACGCTGGACGACAACATCAACCCGGTCGGGCGGCTGTTCTATGCGGCTTCGACGTTTATCTGCACACCAAACTCGCTGTCGCAGGAAGTCGGCTTGGGCTTGGGCGCGCAAGCAGGGGAAATGCGTTTGCGCAAGGTGTTTACCGAGGCCGGTTTCAAGCAGTTCCGCCGGGCCACGCAAACGCCGTTCAACCTGATTCTGGAGGCACGCAAGTAACCCGCGCGGGTCGCGTGCTAACCTGCTGGCACTGCCCATTTCGGAGCGCTGACCATGCTCGACAGCCCGACCCGCGAACACCTCGACACCTTGCAAGAGGTGATGGCCGATGGCGACTTCCTCGTCCTGACCGGAGCCGGCATCAGCACGCCGTCGGGCATTCCGGATTACCGCGACAGCGACGGTGTGCGCCGTGGCCGGCAGCCGATGATGTACCAGGAGTTCCTCGCCGCCCCCGAGTCGCGCCGCCGCTACTGGGCGCGGGCCATGCTGGGTTGGCCGAGGGTGCGTCAGGCGCAGCCGAATGCCGCGCACCAAGCGTTGGCCGGATTGCAGCGCCATGGGCTGATCCACGCCTTGATCACCCAGAACGTCGATACCCTGCACGATCAAGCCGGCAGTCACGATGTGATCGAACTGCACGGCAGCCTGCATCGCGTCCTCTGCCTGGACTGCGGCCAGCGCAGTGAGCGCGATTCGATTCAACAATTGATGGAAATGCACAACCCGTATCTGGCCGGGATCGATGCCGTCCAGGCGCCGGATGGCGACACCCTGCTCGACCCGGCCTTCGAAGCGCGCTTTCAGGTGCCGCGCTGCCCGCATTGCGCTGGCGAGCGGATGAAACCGGACGTGGTGTTTTTCGGCGAGAACGTCGCGCAGCCCACGGCGGCAAGGGCGATGGCGGCGGCAGAGAATGCAGCGGGGATGTTGGTGGTGGGTTCGTCGTTGATGGCGTACTCGGCGTTTCGCCTGTGCCGGGTGATTGCCGATCGTGGCAAGCCGTTGATTGCGATCAATCTGGGCAAGACCCGCGCGGATGATTTGCTGGATTTGAAGATTGAAGCGTCGTGTGAACAGCTTTTGCCGTTGTTGGTTGAAGTGCTGGATCGGTGAGTTGCTGCACTTTGTGCTCGACTCCGGACCCAAGCCCCTCACCCTAGCCCTCTCCCAAGGGAGAGGGAACTGACCGAGTTGTCAGGCCTGGATACGGCGACCTGAAAATGCTGAGTCGAGCCCACAAGCTGAATACCCCACGATCAGCTCCCTTTCCACCTCGCCCTAGCCCTCTGCCAGGGGGAGGGAACTGACCGAGTTGTCAGGACTTAATACTGCGACCTGAAAATTTCGAGCCGAACCCATTTTTTGAAATGCCCCCGATCAGCTCCCTTCCCCCTCGCCCTAGCCCTAGCCCTAGCCCTCTGCCAGCGGAGAGGGAACTGACCGAGTTGTCAGGACTTAATACTGCGACCTGAAAATTTCGAGCCGAACCCATTTTTTGAAATGCCCCCGATCAGCTCCCTTCCCCCTCGCCCCCTCTGGGGGAGAGGGTTGGGGTGAGGGGGTAGATCTCACAGTCGCCCGAGATCTTCAGCCTTGAGAATATCGAACAACGCCTGGGCCGCCGCCGACAGTTCATTGCCAGGCTCAGTCAGCACGCCGATGGCCCGCTGCACCGAGTCATCCAGGGTCAGGCAGTGGGCGCCGAGCTCCTGCATCTGCTCGGCGCACAACGCCGGCACGGCACTGACGCCCAGACCGCTGGCGACCATCCGCCCGACCGTGGCCAGTTGATGGCTTTCAAATTCCACCGGCAACTTCATGCCTCGCGCCTGCAGGTGCTCTTCGAGCATCACTCGCACCGTCGAAGGCCGCTGCAAGGTGATGAACGGCTCCTGCAACAACGTCTGCCAATCGATCTCGTCGCGCTGCGCCAGCGGCGAATCCTTCGATACCACCGCGACGAAGCGATCCACGTACAACGGCGTAAACGTCATCGAAGTGTTTTGCATCGGCTCGAACGCCACGCCCAGTTCCACCTGACGGTCACGGACCATTTCCAGCACTTGCTCATTGATCACGTCATTGACCGTGACGTTGACGTTCGGGTAGCGCGCACGAAACGTCTTGAGGATCGGCGGCAGCAGGTTGCCGGCAAACGACGGCATCGCCGCCAGCGTCACCCGCCCGCGCTGCAAACTGAAGCGTTGGCGCATTTCGTCTTCGGCGTTATCCCAGTCGGCGATCAGCCGCCGCGCCAGCGGCAGCAAGGATTCACCTTCCGCAGTCAGCGCGACATTGCGTGTGTTACGGCTGAACAGGCGCCCGCCCAGGCCCTCTTCCAAGGCTTTGATGGTCAGGCTCAACGCCGATTGCGACAGGTGCAGACGCTCGCAGGCCACGGCGAAGCTCAGGCTCTGTGCCACGGCGAGGAAGGCGCGGATCTGTTTGATGGTCATACTCGCTTCGCTCCAGTTGTAAGCTACAAGCGTTAAGCGGCGAGCCATGATGATCGTTCCCACGCTCCTGCGTGGGAACGCAGCCCGTGACGCTCCGCGTCACTGGACGCGGAGCGTCCCTAGAGGCATTACCACGCGGAGCGTGGGAACGATCAAAGCAGCACGCCATAACGCGATTATTGAGTTTTATCTATCAATCAACCTTAAAAATAAACTTAACAAATATATCCTCCAGCGAGACACTCCAACCATTCGGCTAGCCAGCCGCCCGCAAATAATAAAAGAGGTGCATATGGCAGGTTTCGACAAGCGCGTGAGTTCCTACGAGGAAGCCCTGGCCGGGCTTGAGGACGGCATGACCGTTATCGCCGGCGGCTTCGGTCTGTGCGGCATTCCGGAAAACCTGATCGCCGAGATCAAACGCAAAGGCACCCGCGACCTCACCGTCGTTTCCAACAACTGCGGCGTCGACGGTTTCGGCCTCGGTGTGCTGCTCATCGATCGTCAGATCAGCAAAGTCATCGCCTCCTACGTCGGCGAAAACAAGCTGTTCGAAGAACAACTGCTCAAAGGCGACATCGAAGTCATCCTGACCCCGCAAGGCACCCTCGCCGAGAAGATGCGCGCAGGCGGCGCCGGCATTCCGGCCTTCTTCACCGCCACCGGCGTCGGCACCCCGGTCGCCGAAGGCAAGGAAGTACGCGAATTCAAAGGTCGTAAGTACCTGATGGAAGAATCCATCACCGGCGACTTCGCCATTGTCAAAGGCTGGAAAGCCGACCATTTCGGTAACGTCATCTACCGTCACACCGCGCAGAACTTCAACCCGCTGGCGGCTACCGCCGGCAAGATCACCGTGGTTGAAGTCGAAGAAATCGTCGAACCCGGCGAACTCGACCCCTCGCAGATCCACACCCCGGGCATCTACGTCGATCGGGTCATTTGCGGCACGTTCGAAAAACGCATCGAACAGCGCACCATCCGCAAATAATTCAGGCTGACGGAGAATAAAACCATGGCACTTACCCGCGAACAAATGGCTCAGCGCGTCGCCCGCGAAATGCAGGACGGCTTTTATGTGAACCTCGGCATCGGTATTCCGACCCTGGTCGCCAACTACATTCCCGAAGGCATGGAAGTCATGCTGCAGTCGGAAAACGGCCTGCTCGGCATGGGTCCGTTTCCGACTGAAGACACCATCGATGCCGACATGATCAACGCCGGCAAACAGACCGTGACCGCACGCATCGGCGCGTCGATCTTCAACTCCGCCGAATCATTCGCGATGATCCGTGGCGGTCATGTCGACCTGACCGTGCTCGGCGCGTTCGAAGTGGACGTCGAAGGCAACATCGCCTCGTGGATGATCCCCGGCAAACTGGTCAAGGGCATGGGCGGTGCGATGGATCTGGTGGCCGGCGCCGACAACATCATCGTGATCATGACCCACGCGTCCAAGGATGGTGAGTCGAAACTGCTATCCAAGTGCAGCCTGCCGCTGACCGGCGCCGGGTGCATCAAGCGTGTGCTGACCGACCTCGCCTACCTGGAGATCGAAAATGGCGCTTTTGTCCTCAAGGAACGCGCACCTGGCGTCAGCGTCGAGGAAATCGTCGCCAAAACCGCTGGTAAACTGATCGTCCCGGATCACGTACCGGAAATGCAGTTCGCTGCCCAGTGAGGAATTCGAAAATGCAAGACGTCGTAATTGTTGCCGCCACGCGCACCGCGATCGGCAGTTTCCAGGGCTCCCTGGCCAGCGTGTCCGCGGTTGATCTGGGCGCGGCGGTGATCCGCCAGTTGCTCGAACAAACCGGTCTGGACGGTGCGCAGGTCGATGAAGTGATCATGGGCCAGGTGCTGACCGCTGGCGCCGGCCAGAACCCGGCGCGTCAGGCAGCGATCAAGGCCGGCTTGCCCCATGCCGTGCCAGCAATGACCCTGAACAAGGTTTGCGGTTCGGGCCTCAAAGCCCTGCATCTGGGTGCGCAAGCGATCCGTTGCGGCGACGCTGACGTAATCATCGCCGGCGGCCAGGAAAACATGAGCCTGTCCAACTACGTCATGCCGGGCGCACGCACCGGTCTGCGTATGGGCCACGCGCAAATCGTCGACACCATGATCAGCGATGGCCTGTGGGATGCGTTCAACGACTACCACATGGGCATCACTGCCGAGAACCTCGTCGACAAATACGAGATCAGCCGCGAACAGCAGGACGCCTTCGCCGCAGCCTCGCAGCAGAAAGCCGCCGCCGCGATTGAGGCCGGTCGCTTTGTCGATGAGATCACCCCGATCCTGATCCCGCAGCGCAAAGGCGATCCGGTTGCCTTCAAGGTTGATGAACAGCCGCGTGGCGACACCACTGCCGAATCCCTGGCGAAACTGCGCCCGGCATTTAAAAAGGACGGCAGCGTCACGGCCGGCAACGCTTCGTCGCTGAATGACGGCGCCGCTGCGGTCATCTTGATGAGCGCCGAGAAAGCCAAAGCCCTCGGTCTGCCGGTTCTGGCGAAAATAGCTGCCTACGCCAACGCAGGTGTTGATCCTGCAATCATGGGCATCGGCCCGGTTTCGGCGACTCGCCGCTGCCTCGACAAGGCTGGCTGGAACCTCGGTCAACTCGACCTGATCGAGGCCAACGAAGCCTTCGCTGCGCAATCGCTGGCGGTGGCCAAGGACCTGCAATGGGATCTGGACAAGGTCAACGTCAACGGCGGCGCCATCGCGTTGGGCCATCCGATCGGTGCATCGGGTTGCCGCGTGCTGGTGACCCTGCTGCATGAAATGATCAAGCGTGATGCGAAAAAGGGTCTGGCGACCCTGTGCATCGGCGGCGGCCAAGGCGTGGCGCTGGCGCTGGAACGCGTATAACCAGAGTTCAACAGTGAATGGCGGATCCACGACATCCGCCGCTTGCTGGCAACAAAAAACCCGGTGCAACTTGCGTTGCACCGGGTGTTTTTTTGCCTGTTCGAAATGTGCGTTGAATGTTCCGGCGCCTTCGCGAGCAAGCTCGCTCCCACATTTTGAAATGCGTTCCCCTGTGGGAGCGAGCTTGCTCGCGAAGGGGCCTTACCGGCCAGTGAAAATCTAAGGCTTGCGCAACAAATACGTATCCATGATCCACCCATGCTCGGCCCGCGCCGCCTTGCGCACCCGCTCGATCTCATCCGCAACATCCGACAGCCTGCCACTGATCAGAATCTCATCCGGCGTGCCCAAGTAGGCGCCCCAATAAATCCGGGTCTGCTGATCGGCCACCCGCTGATACGAATCCTCGGCATCGAGCATCACCACCAGACTGTCCGCATCACTCACCTGCCCTGCCGCCAAACGCCGCCCGGTGGTGATTTCGATGGAACGACCGATGGTGTTCAACGGCACCTTGTGCTGCGCCGCCAACGCCTGAACGCTAGTGATCCCGGGGATCACCTCAAACTCGAAGGCGCACGCGCCCGAGGCCAGAATCGCCTGGAGGATGCGCACGGTGCTGTCGTACAGCGCCGGATCGCCCCACACCAGGAAACCGCCGCACTGACCGTCAGACAATTGGTCATTGATCAGGCGTTCGAAGGTCTGCTGCTTGGCGCGGTTCAGCTCATCAACACTGGCGGCGTAGTCGACATCGCCGCGTTCGCGCTCCGGACTGTGGGCCTCGACGAAGCGATAGTCAGGGTTGTCGATGTAGCGCTCACAAATCTCGCGGCGCAGGTCGATCAGCTTGTCCTTGCTCTGGCCTTTATCCATCAGAAAGAACACGTCGACCCGATTCAACGCCTTCACCGCCTGCATCGTGATGTAGTCGGGATTGCCGGCACCGATGCCGATCACCAGCAGTTGTTTCATCACAAAGCTCCTTTAAGACACAGGCGCCAGCGCCCGGTGAAGCGCAGTTCGAGCAGCGACAACGGTTCGACATCGATGTCATGCAACGCCGAACCGCGCAGCACGTGGATCAGCGCGGCGCGGATGACAAACGGATGCGTCACCGCCACGACATGTCCCGACGTGCCTTGCAGGTTAGCTAGCCAAGTCGCCACGCGCTGGCACAACTGCGCCGTTGACTCACCGTCATGCGGAGTGGCGTGGGGATCGTCCAGCCAGGCCTGCAGCGCGGCGTCTTCCGAGGCTTGCAGGGCTTTGATCGACTGGCCATGCCAACGTCCCCAGTCACAATCGCGCAGCGCCTCATCAATCTGCGCGTCGGTGCCAAACCAAGCCGCTGTCTGGCGCGTGCGCAACTCCGGCGCGCAAATCAAGCGTCGCGCGGCGTCGAAACGCTCGGCCAATTCGCACGATGCCAGCTGGCTATTTTCAACAGGTTCATTCGTAGGAAAACACGCCAATTTCTGTGCGACGGTTCGCGCATGGCAAATCAATGTCAAACGAGTGGTCTGCACAGGGATCGCTCCGGTGGGCCTTCATGAAAAACAGCGGCGCAAAGCCGTTCTGTCGGCAATTGTGCCGTAAACCGAGGGCTGCCGGGTTGTTGCATCGCCCCGGCAAGTGCGGACAAAAGCAAAAAATACGGCAATCTCTGACACTATCGTGGGCGATGGACTACAAGCCCTGTAGAAGTCCGTGTGGCCCTTGTTATACAGGCGTCTCGCCCCATTTCGGGGCCTTTTCAACACGCTGAAAAATTCACTAGACATGTAACGTCAGTTACATAAATACTGTTTTGACGGATTATGAAGCGAATTCAACACCCCCTCATCCAGCAGGAGCCCGGATGCCCCCTCTTAGAGACCTGATCACCGATCCCGGCCTGGATCTTACGCCGTCGGAGCGCAAAGTCGTTCGCGCCTTGCTTGATCAGTATCCCCGCAACGGTCTGGGGCCGATGGCGCGTCTGGCCGAACATGCCGGCGTCAGCGATCCGACCATTGTGCGGCTGGTGAAAAAACTCGGCTTCGGTGGTTACGCCGAATTCCAGGATGCCCTGCTCAGTGACATGGATCACCGCCTGCGCTCGCCGCGCACGCTGTTGCAACCGCGCGCCCATCAACACAGGGACGACGCCTGGAGCCACTATCTGGGCGACAGTCATCGCCTGCTGGTCGAAACCCAATCGCTGACCCAACCCGAAGACGTGCGCATTCTCACCGACTGGCTGCTCGATGCCCGTCATCAGGTGTATTGCTTCGGCGGGCGCTTCAGCAGTCTGATGGCCACCTACCTGCTCAATCACCTGCGCCTGCTGCGCCCCGGTTGCTTTGCCCTGGAAGATAACGCGCAACTGCCCGATCGCCTGTTCGATCTGCAACGCCAGGATGTGGTGTTGCTGTTCGACTATCGCCGCTACCAGACCCAGGCCTTGCGAGTCGCCAGCGCGGCAAAAAACAACAACGCGCGCGTGGTGTTGTTCACCGACATCTATGCCTCGCCGCTGCGTGAACTGGCCGATCTGATCATCAGCGCGCCGGTGGAATCGGCTTCGCCGTTCGACACCATGGTGCCAGCGCTGGCTCAGGTCGAAGCACTGATCGCCTGCCTGACCTTGCGCACCGAAAACCTCGCCGATCGCCTGGAAGGCATCGATGCCCTGCGCAATGACTTCAACACCCACCTGCTGGAGGATAAATAAGGATGTTCAGCCTTCCCCACCGCTCGCCGCGGGACTTGCCGTTTGTCACCGATCACACCGCACTGTTGCTGGTGGACATGCAGCGTGCCTGGCTCGAACCGCAGTTCGACGCGCACCTCAACGGGCCTGACGCCGAGTATTTCCTGACCCGTGCACACATGCAGGTGGTGCCCAACCAACGTCGCTTGCTCAGTGCCTTTCGCGAAGCGCGGCAGAATGTACTGCACACCATTATCGAAAGCCTTACGGCTGATGGCCGTGACCGCTCGCTCGACCACAAACTCTCGGACATGCACCTGCCCAAAGGCAGCGCGCAGGCGCGGATCATTGAAGACCTGAGCCCGGTGGAAAACGAAATCGTCCTGCCGAAGACCTCGTCCGGCGTCTTCAACTCGACCAACATCGACTACGTGCTGCGCAACCTCGGAACCCGTCACTTGATCATCGCCGGCATCGTCACCGACCAGTGCGTGGACATGGCCGTGCGCGACGCCGCCGATCGCGGTTATCTGGTCACCCTGGTCGAAGACGCCTGCGCCACCTACAGCGCCGAACGCCATCACGCCTGCCTGAATGCGATCAAGGGTTACTGCTGGATCACCGACACCGACACCGTGCTCGCTCGCTTGCAGGAGATGCGGCCATGAGCGCGCGCCTGACGCCACTGCCGATGACCACGCTGGTCACCACCGACCTGATCGGCATCACCCGTGGCCGCTCGTTTCCCACTGATGAACTGGAGCATTATCAAGCCGCCGGGTGTGGCTGGGTGCCGGCCAACAGCGCGTTGACGCCGCAGGACATCATTGCCTCGACCAATCCGTGGGGTGCATATGGCGATCTGCGGTTGATTCCCGATCTGAGCAGCCGCGTCACCGTCGGCAACGGTCCGGACGTCGACGCACCGGCGCTGGATTTCATCCACGGCGATATCCGCGAAACCGATGGCCGCCCGTGGGGCGCCTGCCCGCGCACGTTGTTGCGTGATGAAATCGAGCGTTATCGCGATGAACTAGGCTTGCAGGTCAACGCCGCGTTCGAACACGAATTCAACCTGCACGCCGGTTTCGCCGAGCATCTGGCGTTTTCCCTCGAAGCCCAGCGTCAGGGCGCCGAGTTCGGTGGCTGGCTGCTCAGCGCCCTGCGCGCCGGCGGTGTCGAGCCGGAAATGTTTCTGCCCGAATACGGCAAGCACCAATACGAAATTACTTGCCGCCCGACGCTCGGCGTAGCGGCGGCCGATCGCGCCGTCAATGTGCGCGAGATTACCCGCGAGATCGCCCGGCAAATGGGCCTCGACCTGAGCTTCGCGCCAAAAACTGCCGCCGATGCGGTGTGCAACGGCGTGCACCTGCACGTCAGCCTGCTCGATCTGGCCGGTCAACCGATGCTTTACGACGCCGGCACCAGCAACGGTCTGTCGAGTCTCGGCCAGCATTGGGCGGCGGGGATCCTGCATTACTTGCCGGCCCTCTGTGCCTTCACCGCGCCGACGCCGGTGTCGTACGAGCGCTTGCAGCCACATCACTGGAGCGCGTCCTACGCCTGTCTGGGCCAACAGAACCGCGAAGCGGCGCTGCGCATCTGCCCGACCGTGAGCCTCGGTGGCAAATCCGTGGCCCAGCAGTTCAACCTCGAATTCCGCGCCATGGACGCCACCGCCTCGCCGCATCTGGCCATGGCCGCGCTGCTGATCGCCGGACGTCTGGGCATCGAACAGCGTCTGGCGCTGAACGCCATCACCAACGAAATTCCCGATTCACTCAACGACGAGCAACGCAAGGCCCGGGGCATCGTCGCCCTGCCCGCCTCGCTGGCCCAGGCGCTGGATTGCCTGCGCAACAGTGGCGCCTTCACCGAATGGCTGCCCAAGCCGCTGCTCGACACTTACTACGCCCTGAAAACCGAGGAACTGGCGCTGACGGAACAGCTCTCGCCCGCTGACTTGTGTGAGCACTATGCACGCCTGTACTGAATCCGCCGAGCTGGGGTTGTACACCCGACCGGCCTACAACCTGAGCCGCGCCGACTCGACGCACCCGTTGATTCTGGTGTGCGAGCACGCCAGCCGCTACATCCCCGAGGCCCTGAACAATCTGGGCCTGGACGAGGCCGCCGCCGCTGAACACATCGCCTGGGACATTGGTGCGCTGCAACTCGCCGAACAGTTATCGGAAAGGCTCGGCGCAACCCTGTTGAGCGCCAATTATTCACGCCTGCTGATCGATCTGAACCGGCCACGCCACGCCCCGGACAGTATTCCGGCGCAGAGCGAAATCTATCAGGTGCCGGGTAACCGCGAGCTGGACGAAGCCACCCGCGAATACCGCCGCCAGACCTTGTTCAAACCGTTTCACACGCGCTTGCAAACGTTGATCGACGAACGTGTTGCTCAGGGCCAAGCGGTGCGTGTGGTGGGGATTCACAGTTTCACCCCGGTGTTTTACGGCCAACCGCGACCGCTGGAGGCCGGCGTGCTGTTCGGTCAGGCCAAGGCCTACGCGCAACGCCTGCTCGACGGCCTCGGCGAGCATCCGCTGAAAGTGGCCGGTAATCAGCCGTACAAGATCGATCCGCTGGGCGACATGACCGTGCCGGTGCACGGCGATGCCCGTGGCCTCGACTCGGTGCTGATCGAGGTGCGCAACGATTTGCTGCGCAGCCCCGAAGCCGTATCGCGCTGGGCCGGATACCTCGCGCCTTTGCTGTAATGAATGAAAGACTGCTGACGCTGTAAACGATGGATCGATAACAACTAAAACGACCGACTGGCTGACAAGGAGTTGCGCTTCATGGAAATTGAAGAATTCGGCTACAAGCAAGAGTTGAAACGTAGCCTGACGCTGACCGACCTGGTGGTATACGGGATGATCTTCATGATCCCCATCGCCCCGTTCGGTGTGTATGGCTACGTCAACGCCGAGGCACCGGGGATGGTGCCGCTGGCGTACATCATCGGCATGGTGGCGATGCTGTTCACCGCGCTGAGTTACGGCAGCATGGCCAAGGCTTTTCCGATTGCCGGTTCGGTCTATTCCTACGCGCAGCGTGGCCTCAATCAACACGTTGGCTTTATCGCCGGCTGGCTGATGCTGCTCGATTACCTGCTGATCCCGCCGCTGCTCTATGTCTACGCGGCGATGGCCCTCAACCATTTGTACCCGGACATTCCGAAAGTCGGCTTTATTCTGGCGTTTCTGGTCAGCGCGACCTTCGTCAACCTGCGCGGCATCACCTTCACCGCACGGATGAACATCATCTTCCTGCTCGCGCAACTGGTGGTGCTGGGGATCTTCCTGTTCTACGCCTGGAATGCCCTGCACAACGGTGGCGGTAACGGCGAGCTGACCCTGGCGCCGCTGTATCACGCGGAAACCTTTAACTTCGCCCTGCTGATGCAAGCGGTGTCGATTGCGGTGCTGTCGTTCCTTGGCTTCGATGCGATCTCGACACTCGCTGAAGAAATCAAGGGCGATCCGGGCAAGAGCGTCGGCAAAGCGGCGCTGATCACGCTGGTAGTCATGGGGGTGATTTTCGTTGCACAAACCTGGATCGCCACCGACCTGGCGGCAGGCATGGGCTTCAAATCCGCTGACACTGCGTTCTATGAAATCGCCGAAATCGCTGCCGGCAGCTGGCTGGCGACCCTGACCGCTGTAGCGACGGCGCTGGCCTGGGGCGTGGCTGTAGCGATCACCTCGCAAGCCGCTGTCTCGCGTCTGCTGTTCGGCATGGCCCGCGACGGCAAGTTGCCGAAAGTGCTGGCCAAGGTGCACCCGAAACACAACACGCCGTACCTGAGCATTTATCTGGTGGCGGTGCTGTCGCTGGTGATCTGCTACCTGTTCATCAACTCGGTCGACACCCTGACCTCGCTGGTCAACTTCGGCGCGCTCAGTGGCTTCATGCTGCTGCACCTGACAGTGATCAACTACTACTGGCGTCGGCAGAAGTCCGGCCAGGTGGTGCGTCACCTGATCTGCCCGGTCATCGGCTTCATCATCGTCGCGGCCATCATGTACAACATGGGCGTCGATGCGCAGAAGCTCGGCCTGATCTGGATTGCCCTGGGCCTGGTGTATCTGTTCTTCCTGAATAAACTCGGCGCCAGTACTGCGCTGCCTGACCCGAGCAACGGCTGACAAGAAAAAGAGCGGCGTCTGACAACAAATCAGGCGACCGCCGATTTATCGCGTGGACACCGACAGTGATAGTCAGGTTTGGCGACATCGCCGAACCTTTTGATACAGGAGTACATCCATGCTGGTCTTACGCCCAGTCGAACAGACTGACCTGCCCCAGCTACAACAATTGGCCCGCGACAGTCTGGTGGGCGTCACTTCCCTGCCGGACGACAGCGAACGCCTGCGCGCAAAAATCGCCGCGTCATGTGCATCGTTCGCTAGCGCAGCGGCGGCCCACGGCCCGGAGAATTACTTCTTTGTGCTGGAAGACCTGGACGACCAGCGTCTGGTTGGCTGCTCGGAGATTCTCGCGACGGCGGGCTTCGACGAGCCGTTCTACAGCCTGCGCAATCGCCATTTCACCAGTGCATCCCGCGAACTGAACATTGAACACGGCGTGCCGGCGCTGTCGCTGTGCCATGACCTCAGCGGCCACACATTGCTGCGTGGTTTTCACATTAATGCCGAACTGGTGCGTACGCCGTTTTCCGAATTGTTGTCACGGGCGCGCCTGTTGTTCATCGCCGCTCACACGCGGCGCTTTGCCGAAGCGGTGATTACTGAACTGGTCGGCTACAGCGACGAGCAAGGCCATTCGCCGTTCTGGGATGCGCTGGGCAAACACTTCTTCGACCTGCCCTACGCGGAAGCCGAACGCCTGTGCGGGCTGCAGAGCCGCACGTTTCTCGCCGAACTGATGCCGCAATATCCGATCTACGTGCCGATGCTGCCGCAAGCCGCGCAGGACTGCATCGGGCGCATCCACCCGGATGGCCAGGAAGCGTTCGACATCCTCGAGCGTGAAGGCTTCGAAACCAACAGCTACATCGACTTGTTCGACGCCGGCCCGACCCTGTATGCGCGCACCAGCAACATTCGTTCGATCGCCCGCAGCCAGACGGCAACGGTGCAGCAAAAACCCCAAATCGATGCCCGCGGTCGTTATCTGCTGAGCAACGACGCGCTGCACGGCTTCCGGTCGATCATGGCCGAACTCGATTACCAGACCGATCAACCGCTGTCCCTCACCCCTGCAATGTGTGCGGCGCTGAACGTGACCGATGGCAGCCCGATCCGGCTGATTGCCCTGTGAAACCCGCCCGGTTGCGCAGTCAACGACAGTGCCCGAACAGGCGCGCAGAAGGAGTTACAGCATGATTGTCCGTCCGGTCAAAGTCAGCGACCTGCCTGCCTTGCTCGCGCTGGTACAACAGGCCGGCCCGGGGTTCACCACCCTGCCGGCCAACGAAGATCGCCTGTCCCACCGGGTCCGTTGGGCGCAACGGGCGTTCGCCGAACAAGTGGAACGAGCCGACGCAGACTATCTGTTTGTGCTCGAAGACGACGACATGCGCGTGGTCGGCGTCAGCGCTCTGGCCGGGGCGGTCGGCCTGCGTGAGCCGTGGTACAACTATCGGGTCGGGTTGACCGTCAGTTCGGCGCCGGATCTGGGCATTCAACGGCAGATCCCGACACTGTTTCTCAACAACGAACTCACCGGCCAATCGGAGCTGTGCTCGCTGTTTCTCGGCCACGACCAGCGCCACGGCAGCAATGGCCGCTTGTTGTCGCTGGGGCGATTGCTGTTCGTTGCCGAGTTCCCGCACCTGTTCGGCGAGAAGATGATTGCCGAACTGCGCGGCAGTGCCGATGAACACGGTTGTTCGCCGTTCTGGGACAGCCTGGGTCGGCATTTCTTTCAGATGGACTTCAGCCATGCCGACCACTTGTCCGGGCTCGGCAACAAATCGTTCATCGCCGAACTGATGCCGCGCCAGCCGCTGTACACCTGCCTGCTCACCGAACAGGCCCAGGCGGCGATCGGCCAGGCACACCCGAATACCGAACCGGCGCTGAAGATCCTCCAGGCCGAAGGGTTTACCCACAAAGGCTACATCGACATCTTCGACGGCGGCCCGGTGATCGAAGCGCCCGTGCGCAATATCCGCACCGTGCGCGAGAGCGTCGAGCTGGCCCTGAGCCTCGGCAGCCCCGACGAACAGGCGCCGCTGTGGCTGATTCACAACCGCCGTCTGGAGAACTGCCGCATCACCGTCGCTCGCGCCCGCCGGGTCGGCAGCAGCCTGGTGATCGACCGCCTCACCGCCAAGCGCCTGCAACTGCAACCGGGCAATTCGGTACGCGCGGTGATGCTGCCCAATCAACAGCAACAGGCGGTGGCGGCCTGACGGTCACCACCGCAAAAAGGTAAATCCTTTCAGCAAAAGAGTCCGCGACAACCTGTCCCTTGCAAATTCGTCATGATCCTTGACCCATTCGCGTGATAGCCTTTTCATTCTTCGGCGTTGACACCTTTGTTCAAGCCCTTCCATTCCTTTGTATTGGTGGAACTCGTATGACCAGGCTTTCCCATCAAGATTTGCGCTGTAACTTCCGTCAACTGCTGGCTTCCGACACCTGCTATCACACGGCTTCGGTGTTCGATCCGATGTCCGCACGGATTGCCGCTGACCTCGGTTTTGAAGTGGGGATTCTCGGTGGTTCCGTGGCCTCGTTGCAGGTGCTCGGTGCCCCGGACTTTGCCTTGATCACCCTCAGCGAGTTCGCCGAACAGGCCACCCGCATCGGCCGCGTCGCCCAATTGCCGGTGATCGCCGACGCCGACCACGGCTACGGCAACGCCCTCAACGTGATGCGCACCATCGTCGAGCTGGAGCGCGCCGGCGTCGCCGCCCTGACTATCGAAGACACCTTGCTCCCGGCGCAATTCGGGCGCAAATCCACCGACCTGATCACCGTTGCCGAAGGCGTCGGCAAGATCCGCGCGGCGCTGGAAGCCCGGGTTGATACGGAAATGGCGATCATCGCCCGTACCAACGCCGGCATTCTGCCGAACCAGGAAATCATCAGCCGCACTCGCCAGTACCAGGCGGCCGGGGCTGACGGCATCTGCATGGTCGGGATTCAGGATTTCGATCAGCTTGAGCAAATCGCCGAACACCTGACCGTACCGCTGATGCTGGTGACCTACGGCAACCCGGCGCTGCGCGACGACAAACGTCTGGCCGAACTCGGTGTACGCGTGACCATCGATGGCCATGGCGCTTACTTTGCGGCGATCAAAGCGACGTATGACAGCTTGCGTGAACAGCGGCAGATCTTCACCCAGGCCTCCGACCTGAGCGCGACCGAGTTGACGCACACCTATACACAGCCGGAGGAATACATTCTCTGGGCCAAGGAATACATGAGCGTCAAGGAGTGATGCGCACGCTTCACCGGCCCTTTCGCGAGCAGGCTCGCTCCCACAGTGGATCTTGGTTGAACACAACATTCGTGTTCGACACCGATCAAATGTGGGAGCGAGCCTGCTCGCGAAGGCGTCCGCCGCTACACCGCTAAACCGGCGTCTTGTAAGCCTCTTCCCGCTGCACCGCCCGCGCCTGAATCACATTCAGAATCGCACAGCCCTCGCGCATCAACAGATGCACCGCGCTGGTCACCCGCGTCAGATCACAATCGGAAATGCCCTTGAGGTTGAGACTGGCAAAGGTGTCGGCCAGATCGCGCACGACCACAAACCGGTGCATCGCACAGGCGGCCATGTCGCTGAGTTCTGAGTGGGTGTTAAGGAAGAGCACCGGGGATTCGGCGTCGTAGGTGTCGATGGGGAGGAAGCGGGGCATTACTTGGTCGGTCATAGAGTTCACTCCAAATAGGGGTCAGGTGCTGTATTCGACCGGCCAAGATCGTCGCAGATTTTTCTGCGAGCCGAGACTATAAGAGCCGCGCTCAACGGCCGCAATGAGCGCTTCTGTCGGACTTTTCGGTATTTTTTGTACGCCGTTCGCGACTTCCACTTTTCCCACAAAAGCCCCTCACCCTAGCCCTCTCCCAGAGGGAGAGGGAACTGATTGGGGGATGCTTGGGAGCTACGCCGACTTGTGATACCGCGCTGAATCCGATTTTGAATTCAAAGTTAATCTTTCAGGTCGCCGTGTTAATCACAAACAACGTGGTCAGTCCCCTCTCCCTCTGGGAGAGGGTTAGGGTCAGGGCAAATGCACCTGACACCCCACCCGCATCAGTCACACCACAAACCCACTCACCGCGGTTTGGCCAACTCCATAATCATCCGCGACAACAGATAAATCCGCGGCGCCACGCTCGCTACTTCGGCGTATTCCTCCGGCGTGTGGATATTGCCGCCGACAATCCCGAAACCATCCAGCGTCGGCGTGCCAACCCCGGCAGACAAACTCGCATCCGCCGCGCCGCCACTGCCCTCCTCGGTCAACTTGCGACCAATCTCGCCATAAATCCCTTGAGCCATCGCCATCAGGCGATCCGACTCAGGCGTTTGCGGCATCGGGGGCAAGCCGCGTTGCAATGAAGTCTTCACTTCCGTCTCAGCAATCAACTTGTCCTGCGACACCCGCGCCAGATCCTTTTCGATCCGGTCAAACTCCTCCGGCACCGCCGCGCGCACGTCGGCCTTGGCGGTGGCTTGATCGGGAATCACATTGGTGCGGTCACCGGCCTTGAGCACGGTGAAGTTGATGGTGGTTTTCTTCGCCTCATCGCCAAGTTTGCCCAGTTGCAGAATCTGGTACGCGGCCTCCATCGCGGCGTTGCGCCCCAGCTCCGGCGCGACGCCGGCGTGCGCGGCTTTGCCCTTGACCTCGACCAGCGCCGTCGCGCTGCCCTTGCGCCACACCACCAAGCCATCAGCCGGGCGCCCCGGCTCAAGGTTGAGGGTCACGTCGTGCTGTTTAGCGGTTTTCTTGATCAGATCGGTGGCGACGTCCGAACCGGTTTCTTCACTGGCGTCGAGCAGAAAGGTGATTTGCGCGTAGTCCTTGAAGTCGAGGCTTTTCAAGACTTTCAGCGCATAGATCCCAGCGACGATGCCGCCCTTGTCATCCATCACCCCTGGCCCGTAAGCGCGGCCGTCCTTGATGTGGAACGGCCGCTCGGCCGCCGAACCTTCCTTGAACACCGTGTCCATGTGCGCCATCAGGAGGATTTTCGCCTTGCCGGTGCCTTTCAGCGTCGCCAGTACATGGTTGGATTTTTCCGGCGTGTTCGGCACCAGTTCGATGGTCGCGCCGAGTTTTTTCAACTCATCGATGGCGATGTCGCTGACTTGCTTGAGGCCTGGCTCGTAACCGGAACCGGAGTCGATATTGACCAGCCGTTCCAGCAATTTCAGCGCTTCTGGCTGGTATTGCTCGGCATCAGCGAGCACTTGTTTGTGCGGTTCGGCAAAGGCGTAGGCAGCCGAGAAGGCGAGAGACAGGCCGAGGCTAGCGGCCAGCAGGGAGCGAGAAAATGAGCACGTCATGAAGCGATCCTTGTTTCGCGTCGGGGGGATTTAACCGTACCCGACATCGGCGCGAGGCTCTACACCGAATGCGACACTGATCTAACCGACAACACACAACCCCTGTGGGAGCGAGCTTGCTCGCGAAAGCGGTGGATCAGTCAACATTGATACAGCCTGGCAGGACGCCTTCGCGAGCAAGCTCACTCCCACAGGGGATCTACGGTGTAGCGGTCAAACCGAATCCAGTAACGTCTGCCGGGACTTGTCATCGCAATTGCAGATCACCCGGTTACGCCCGCTGGCCTTGGCTTCGTACAACGCCTGATCGGCATCATTGAGCCAGCGTGTTGCGTCGGCATGCGCCGGATCGTACGCCGCCAGGCCGATGCTCAAGCTGACCTTCAACGCCGGATTCTGCTCATAACCCAGAATCGCGAAGCGCTCACGCAACGCCTCCATGGCTTGCGCGGCGTTGAACAGCGGCAGATCCGGCAAAATCACGCAGAACTCATCACCGCCATAACGCCCGGCAACGTCCGTCGCCCGCAGGTTTTGTTTAAGTAACTTGCTCAACTGGCGCAACACGATGTCGCCCGCGACATGGCCGTAGGTGTCGTTGATCGCCTTGAAGTGATCGATGTCGATCAGCGCAATCGCCGCACCCTGCTTCTGCCGCTTGCAGCGCTGAAAAGCGATCTCCAGTTGATCCTTCCAGGCGCCATGATTGAGCAGCCCGGTCAGGCTGTCGGTGCGGCTCAAGGCGAGCAATTCGCGTTTATGCAAGCCAAGCGTGTAGGCCTGACGAAAGCAGATCCAGCCCAGCGCCAAGGGGTACAGCAGCAGTAACGGGAAACAGGCGTACATTTGTGCAGGCGTAGTTTGCGGAATGAATGCCGGAGCAAACACCACCAGCCCGACGCCGACCCCGAGCAACTGCGCCGCAGAGCCTGCCAATAGAAAACGTGAACCACCGATTGCGACGTTGTTCATTGCCATCATCGAAATGGTCGTGGCAGTGGGCAGCGGATTGAAATGCATGGCGGCAAGCCAAAAGCCGCCGAAAAAAGCGTCAATCAACAGATTGCGGTGTTCAGCGTGGTAAGGAACCCGGGCGCGGCGCGCCCATTGAAACGCCAGATGCGGCCAGACCAGGCCGTTGAAGAACATCAGTGCCCAGACCCACAGCGGCGGATCGAGCGAGTACATCGACACGCTCACGCACACGAGCCCCAGAATCAACCCGAGGATGCGCGACGTATAAAGCCTCCTGGCCAATGAAAGTCCCTTTCCTCCGGTATTTCCCATAAGGACCTCGATCACGCACACCGCAGGACGGATGTGCTGGAAGTCTAACAGGGCGACGTTAAATAGCCATCACCGGCCAGCGGGCTGAATAGCGCGACATCAGGACCGCACACAGGGCAAATATTTGGCTATACATGAAAGGAGCAAAATGGAAAAAAAACTATAAGAAGGAGACCCATGCACACCTATCACGTGTTGATCATCGGCAGCGGTTTTGGCGGTCAATGTGCTGCGGTCAACCTGCTCAAGGCCGGGATCGACGATTTTCGCCTGCTGGAGCGACGGGACTTCTTTGGCGGCACCTGGTGCCAGAACACCTACCCCGGCGCGGCGGTGGACGTGCCGTCGCCGCTGTATTCGCTGTCGTTCGCGCCGTACCGCTGGTCGCAGATGTTCGCCGGACAGGCCGAACTGCAGCGCTACACCGAGCATGTCATCGAGCAGTTCGGTTTGCGTAAGCGCGTGGAGCTGGAGGCCAATGTCGAGCGCGTCGAATGGGACGACACAGAAAAACGCTGGGCTGTGCACACCGCCAGCAAAGGCACCTTTTATGCGCAGTTCCTGATCAATGCCACCGGACCATTGAGCCAACCGGTCATCCCACACTTTCCCGGCCAGGATCGCTTTCAAGGCAAGACGTTTCATACGAACAACTGGGATCACAGCTACGACTACCGCGCTAAACGCGTGGCCATCGTCGGCAGCGGTGCCAGTGCGGTGCAGGTGATTCCGGCGATTGCGCCGCATGTCGAGCAATTGCACGTGTTTCAGCGCACGCCGCATTGGGTGCTGCCCCGCGCCGATCGGCAGTTCGGGCCGCTGCAACGCTGGCTACTCGGCCTGAAACCCGCCTACAAACTGTTGCGCTGGCTGATTTACTGGCAATTCGAAACCCGCGTCATCGCGTTCAAATACTCGAAAGCGGCGATTCACATGGTCCAGCAGCACGCCCTGCGCTTCCTCAAACGCCAGGTGCCAGACCCGGCGCTGCAAGAAAAACTCACCCCGGACTTCACCATCGGCTGCAAACGGGTGCTGGTGTCCAGCACCTATTACCCGGCGCTGAGTCGCGCCAACGTCACCTTGCATACCCGCGAGCAAGGCATTGCGTCCATCGACGAAACCGGGATCAACACCGAGGACGGTCAGCACATCGATGTTGATCTGATCGTCTGGTCGACCGGTTACGACGCCACCGACGGGGTGATTTCCTACCCGGTCAGCGGAAAAAACGCCGTGCAACTCAGAGAGGTCTGGGCGCAATACCCGCGCGCCTATCTGGGCACCAGTCTGCCGGACTTTCCCAACCTGTTTATCGTCACCGGCCCGAACACCGGCATTGGGCACACCTCGGCGCTGTTCATCATCGAATCGCAGATGAACTACATCCTTGACTGCATTCGTACCGTGCAGGCGAAGGGTCTGCGCAGCATCGAAGTGCGCCGTGAAGCGGAACGTACCTACACTGAGATGATTCATCGGGAGATGGAGCGCACGGTCTGGAAGTCCGGCGGCTGCCACAGTTGGTATCAAAGCAAGAGCGGTCATGTGATCGCGATGTTTCCCGGCTTCAGTTTCAGCTACCACCGCTTGACCCGAGCGCTGAAACCGGCCGACCACATTCTGTCCTGAACACGTAAAAGGAAGACGTCGATGCTTTTGCTGTTTGTCGCCCTCGCGGTTTTCGTGGCCTGGAGCTGGTTGAGTTATCCGGCGGTCGGTCATTGGCTGTACGACCTGAACATGGCCATCGAGGCCAAGTTGTACAAATTGCACAAGATCGAAGTGCCGATCGCCGAGATGACCGTCTCGACTTGGCAGGGCGGGCCGTATGAAGCGGCCAGCGCGATTCTGATGCTGCATGGTTACAGCGGCGACAAGAACCTGTGGCTGCGCTTTTCCCGGCACTTTGTGCGCCAGTATCGGGTAATCATCCCGGACCTCGCCGGCCACGGTGAAACCGGCTTCAAGGCGGGCGGCGGCTACGACATTCCGCTGCAGGCCAAGCGCATGATCCAGTTGCTCGACGTTTGCGGCGTGGAGAAAGTCCATGTGATCGGCAATTCGATGGGCGGCTACATCGCCGCGTGGATGGCGGCGACTTATCCCGACCGCATCGCTTCGGTGGCACTGATCGACCCGGCGGGCGTCACCGCACCCGAGGCCAGCGACATGGAGCGCCATCTGGCGCGCGGGCATAACCCGTTTCTGATCAATTCCCGGGAAGAGTTTCGCCAGTTTTACGCGATGACCATGGAATCGCCGCCGTGGGTGCCGAACCTCGTGTTGGACGCCATCGCCCAGCGCTACGAACAACAACGCGATGAACTGGAAGAGATCTTCCGCGATTTTCGCGCCAGCCCGCCGATGGAGCCGAAACTGGCCGACATCAAGTGCCCGGCGCTGTTGCTCTGGGGGCGCAAGGATCGGCTGATCGACGTCAGCAGCGTGCCGGTGTGGAGCAAGGGCATCGCCAATTTGCGTGTGGATGTCTGGGATCACGTCGGGCACATGCCGATGGTTGAACAGCCGGGGAATACTGCGCGCCTGTATCGCGAGTTTTTGGGGAGCCAAAGATGACAATGCACTCTGCCCCTGCCCCTGATCGTTCCCACGCTCTGCGTGGGAATGCAGCCCGTGACGCTCCGCGTCACTGGACGCGGAGCGTCCCTAGAGGCGTTCCCACGCAGAGCGTGGGAACGATCACGCGAGAAATCGGTAGGTCGAGATGAACATTCTTTATGACGAGCGCCTCGACGGTCCGTTGCCGCAGGTGAACAAGGCCGAATTCCTCAAGGCATTGCAGCAAGCGCTGCCTGATCTGGATATTCTGTGGCGCGAGGAAGAACTCAAACCCTACGAATGCGACGGTCTCTCCGCCTACCGCACCACACCGATGCTGGTCGCCCTGCCCCGACGACTTGAGCAAGTGCAAATCCTGCTCAAACTCTGCCATGAAAAAAACGTCCCGGTGGTTGCCCGTGGTGCCGGCACCGGGTTGTCCGGCGGCGCCTTGCCGCTGGAGCAAGGCTTGCTGCTGGTGATGGCGCGCTTCAACAACATCCTGCACATCGACCCGGCCGCGCGCACCGCGCGGGTTCAGCCGGGGGTGCGCAATCTGGCGATCTCCCAGGCAGCGGCGCCCTTCGGCCTGTATTACGCGCCGGATCCATCCTCGCAGATCGCCTGTTCGATCGGCGGCAACGTCGCCGAAAATGCCGGCGGTGTGCATTGCCTCAAGTACGGTTTGACCGTGCACAACCTGCTGAAAATCGAAGTGCTGACCATCGAAGGCGAACGCCTGACCCTCGGTTCGGACGCCCTCGATTCAGCGGGTTTCGATTTGCTCGCGCTGTTCACCGGCTCCGAAGGTTTGCTGGGGATCATCACCGAAGTCACGGTCAAACTGCTGCCCAAACCGCAGGTCGCGAAAGTCCTGCTGGCCAGTTTCGATTCAGTGGAAAAGGCCGGCCGCGCCGTCGCCGAAATCATCGCGGCGGGGATTATTCCCGGCGGTCTGGAGATGATGGACAACCTCGCCATTCGCGCCGCCGAAGATTTCATCCACGCCGGTTACCCGGTCGACGCCGAGGCGATTCTGCTGTGCGAACTCGATGGTGTCGAAGCCGATGTCCACGATGATTGCCAACGGGTGCGCGAGGTCATGACCGCGGCCGGCGCCACCGAAGTGCGTCAGGCCCGCGACGAAGCCGAGCGCGTGCGTTTCTGGGCCGGGCGCAAAAATGCCTTTCCGGCCATCGGTCGTTTGTCACCGGACTATTACTGCATGGACGGCACCATCCCGCGCCGCGAATTGCCCGGGGTTTTGCAAGGCATCGCCCGCCTCAGCGAAGAATACGGATTGCGCGTGGCCAACGTATTCCATGCCGGCGACGGCAATATGCACCCGCTGATCCTGTTCGACGCCAATCAACCCGGCGAACTGCACCGCGCCGAAGCCTTGGGCGGCAAGATCCTCGAACTGTGCGTGCAGGTCGGCGGCAGCATCACTGGCGAACACGGCGTCGGCCGCGAGAAAATCAACCAGATGTGCGCGCAGTTCAACAACGACGAACTGAGTCTGTTTCACGCAGTAAAAGCCGCGTTCGACCCACAAGGCCTACTCAATCCCGGCAAGAACATTCCGACCCTGCACCGCTGCGCCGAATTCGGTGCCATGCACATTCACGCCGGGCAATTGCCGTTCCCCGAACTGGAGCGTTTCTAATGGCTGACGTCGATGCCGCCGGCGCCTTGCTTGATCAGGTCAACGAAGCGCGGGCCAACGCCACTCCGTTGAAGATTCAGGGCGGCAACAGCAAAGCCTTTCTCGGCCGCGAAGTAGCCGGTGAAGTGCTCGATACCCGCGCCCACTGCGGCATCGTCCGTTATGAACCGACCGAACTGGTGATCACCGCGCGCGCCGGCACGCCGTTGTCCGAGTTGCTGGCGGCACTGGATGCCGCCGGACAAATGCTGCCGTGCGAACCGCCGGCATTCAGTGAAGGCGCCACCGTCGGCGGCATGATCGCCACCGGGTTGTCCGGGCCACGACGGCCGTGGTCTGGCTCAGTGCGCGACTTCGTCCTCGGCACCCGAGTCATCACCGGCCTCGGTCAGCACCTGCGTTTCGGCGGCGAAGTGATGAAGAACGTCGCCGGTTATGACCTGTCGCGGTTGATGGCCGGCAGTTACGGCTGCCTCGGCGTGCTCACCGAAGTGTCGCTGAAAGTCCTGCCGAAACCGCGCCAGTGCCTGAGCATTCGCCTCGACATGGAATGCGCGCGGGCGCTGGCGAAGCTTGCCGAATGGGGTCAGCAACCGTTGCCGATCAGCGCCGCGTGCCACGATGGCCAGAGCCTGTATTTGCGTCTTGAGGGCGGCGAAGGTTCGGTGACGGCGGCGCATCAACGCCTCGGGGGTGAGCCGCTGGACTCAGGGTTCTGGCGAGATCTGAATGAGCAGCGTCTAGGTTTTTTCAACGAAGGTCTGCCGCTGTGGCGCTTGTCTTTGCCGAACAATCTCGGGCCACTGGATCTGCCCGGCGAGCAACTGATTGACTGGGCCGGCGCGCAACGCTGGCTAAAATCCGACGTTGAGCACATTCATATCCTCGCTCAGGAACTCGGCGGCCATGCCACCTGCTTTACCCACGGCGCCAGCATTTCACCGTTCCAGCCGCTGGCCTGGACACTGCTGCGCTATCACCAACAACTCAAGGCGCAACTCGACCCGCAGGGGCTGTTCAACCCCGGGCGCATGTACGCGGAGTTCTAGCCATGCAAACCACCCTCAGCGAACAATCGCGACAACTGCCCCGCGCCGCCGAGGCAGAAAAGATTCTGCGCACCTGCGTGCACTGTGGTTTTTGCAACGCGACCTGTCCGACCTATCAATTGCTCGGTGATGAACTCGATGGCCCGCGCGGGCGCATCTACCTGATCAAGCAAGTGCTCGAAGGCGCACCCGCGACGGCGCAGACACAACTGCATCTGGATCGCTGCCTGTCGTGCCGTAACTGCGAAACCACCTGCCCGTCCGGCGTCGACTATCACAACCTGCTCGACATCGGCCGCGCGGTGGTCGATCACGCGGTGCCGCGTCCGGCGGCGCAACGTCTGTTGCGTGAGGGGTTGCGCGCATTGGCGCCGAATCCTGGGTTGTTCAAAGGCTTGTTGCGGGTGGGCACGACGTTTCGTCCGCTGTTGCCGCGAATGCTGGAAAGCAAACTGCCACAGCATCTGCCGTTTTCCGGTATGCGCCCCGCCCCGCGCCATGCCCGGCAGGTGTTGTTGCTTGAAGGCTGCGTACAGCCGGGGTTATCGCCAAATACCAATGACGCCACGGCGCGGGTGCTGGATCGCTTGGGCATCAGTGTCACCCCAGTGGCCGAGGCCGGGTGTTGCGGCGCGCTGGACTATCACCTCGACGCGCAAGCCAAAGGCCTCGACCGCGCGCGGCAGAACATCGATGCCTGGTGGCCGCACCTACAAAACGGCGCCGAAGCGATCGTGCAGACCGCCAGCGGTTGCGGCGCATTCATCAAGGATTACGGGCATTTGCTGGAAGACGATCCGGTGTATGCGGCCAAGGCCAGGGAAATCAGCGAGCGGACGCTGGATCTGGTGCAGATACTCGATCGGGAACCGCTGGAAAAAGTCTGCGCGGCGAGCGAGCGGCGGATTGCCGTGCATTGCCCGTGCACCCTGCAGCATGCGTTGAAACTGGGCGGCGCGGTGGAAGCCGTGCTGACACGCCTCGGTTTCAATCTCACCGCCGTGCCCGACGGCCATTTGTGCTGCGGTTCGGCAGGCACGTATTCGCTGACGCAACCGCTGCTGGCGCGGCAACTGCGCGACAACCGCCTCAACGCTCTGGAGAGTGGCCGCCCTGAGCTGATAGTTACCTCCAACGTCGGCTGTCAGAGCCATCTGGGCAGCGCCGGGCGCACGCGCGTGATGCACTGGATCGAACTGGTGGATCAGTCGTTGGCAGAATGAAGTTCGTAGGATTCTTCGTTTGCCCGCGTGCGAGAAGGCTGCGATCTTTTCCCTCATCCATTCCGTGACCGTGGCAGGAATTTTTTTCATGACCGTGCAGCCGTTCGTCAGCCCCGACCTGATCCGCCAACGCTTCTCCAAAGCGATGTCCGACATGTACCGCGAAGAAGTGCCGCTGTACGGTGCACTGATGGAGCTGGTGGAGCAAACCAACCGCGAGGTGCTTGCACGTCAGCCAGACATCGCCCGGCAGCTCGACAGCACCGGCGAAATTCAGCGGCTGGATATGGAGCGCCATGGCGCCATCCGCGTTGGTACTGCGACGGAACTGGCCACCCTCGCCCGTCTGTTTGCAGTGATGGGCATGCAACCGGTGGGTTATTACGACCTGACTCCGGCGGGCGTACCGGTGCACTCCACGGCGTTTCGCGCGGTGCATGAAGAGGCGCTGCAAGTCAGCCCGTTTCGGGTGTTCACGTCGTTGTTGCGCCTGGAGTTGATTGAGGATGCGCAACTGCGCGCCTTTGCAGAATCGGTATTGGCCAAGCGTTCGATCTTTACCTCGGAGGCGTTGCGCCTGATCGCGCAAGCTGAAACCGCAGGTGGTTTGAATGAAAGCGAGGCCGAGGCATTCGTCCTGCAGGCACTGGAAACTTTTCGCTGGCATCACAGCGCTACGGTGACTGCTGCGCAATATCAGACGTTGAGCGCGCAACATCGCTTGATCGCCGACGTCGTGGCGTTCAAAGGCCCGCACATCAATCACCTGACGCCGCGCACGCTGGACATCGACCGCGTCCAGGAACAGATGCCAGCCCATGGCATCACCCCGAAAGCCGTGATCGAAGGCCCGCCGCGCCGGCAGTGCCCGATCCTGCTGCGCCAGACCAGTTTCAAGGCGCTGGACGAGCCGATCGCCTTCACCGATCAAAACCAGAGCCGTGGCAGCCACAGCGCGCGTTTCGGCGAGATCGAACAGCGCGGCGCGGCACTTACGCCCAAAGGCCGGGCGCTGTATGACCGCTTGCTGAATGCCGCACGCGATGAACTCGGCGACTTCCCCAACGAAGCCAACGCCGCACGCTACAACGCGCTGATGGCTCAGCACTTTGGCGAATTTCCTGACAGTGTCGAGGGTATGCGTGAACAAGAGCTGGCGTACTTTCGCTATTTCGCTACGGAAAAAGGACTGGCTGCTGGAGGGCTTGGGCAGTCGTCTCTGGAGGACTTGTTGCGCGATGGTTATGTGAAAGCGGAACCGTTGGTGTACGAAGATTTCCTGCCGGTGAGCGCAGCGGGGATTTTTCAGTCGAACCTTGGCGATGCGGCGCAGGCGCATTATGGCGAGCATTCCAATCGGCAGGCCTTCGAGCAGGCGCTGGGGCGCGCGACCATTGATGAGTTGCGGTTGTATGCGGCGACGCAGCAGCGTTCGATTGATGATTGTCTGACACAACTTGCGATCTTTTGATCTGAAAATCTTGAAGCAGCCGCCTCGACCAAATGAAGGCACCTGGCCATTGTGCGCAAGAAGTTGCGCACTTGTTTTGCAAAAAAGCCTGATAAAACCGCTGAGAGCCACGTCGTACAAGGCCTGCAGCCAAGTGCGCAAGAAGTTGCGCAGTACTGCGCAACTTCTTGCGCACTTTTGCATTCGGCGCGCGCTTTATTTCGCACAAGCGCCTGAAAAATCAGACAAACACCCCGGCCCGCATGGCCCGCACAATTGTTGGCACGCTCCTTGATAACAGTCAGGCACCCACCGGGCGATTTCGCCTCCCGGGCACCTTAAATTATTCCGCAAGGAGAGCACCCCATGGCAACACCAGCGTACATGTCGGTTACCGGCGAAAAACAAGGCCTGATCACTGCAGGCGCTTTCACCGCTGACTCCGTAGGCAACACCTACCAGGAAGGCCACGAAGACCAGGTTATGGTTCAGGCTTTCAGCCACGACGTGATCATCCCGCGTGACCCACAATCCGGTCAGCCAACCGGTCAGCGCGTTCACAAGCCAGTTGTGATCACCAAGGTCTACGACAAGGCTTCGCCACTGCTGCAAGCCGCTCTGACCTCCGGCGAGCGCATGAGCGAGATCGTTATCCAGTGGTTCCGTACTTCTGCTCAAGGTACCCAAGAGCACTACTACACCACCAAACTGGAAGACGCGATCATCGTCGCCATCAACAACAAAATGCACAACTGCCAGGATCCAGGCAACTCGCACTTCACCCACCTGGAAGAAGTGCAGTTCACCTACCGTAAAATCACCTGGACCCACGAAGTATCCGGTACTTCGGGTTCCGATGACTGGCGTGCTCCAGTCGTTTAATTACGGCTGATCGTTACAAGCATCGGCCAGCTCTGCTGGTCGATGTTGTTTTCGCCCTCCAGAATTTCGCGTAAGTTGAGCCGTTTTGCGGTCGTCGACTCACGCCGCTGTACAGCACGAGGAACAAGGGATGTTCGCGCCGGCCAATGAAACTCACTTTGCCCTGACCATCGAAGGTCTTTCTGCTGACTTTCAGGTATTCACCCTGCAAGGTCGCGAAGCCATCAGCCAGCCTTTTGTGTTCGAGGTGGAGCTGGTCAGTGAGCAGCCGTCGCTGGACCTCGAAACCCTGCTGCACAAACCAGCCTTCCTGCAACTGTCGCCCGACGGCAGCGGCATTCATGGCCAGATCTACCGCGCCGCGCAAGGTGATTCGGGCAAACGCCTGACCCGTTACTCGGTGACCCTGCGTCCGCAATTGTCCTACCTCGCGCACCGCATCAACCAGCGCATCTTCCAGAACCTCACGGTGCCGAAAATCATCGGCCAGGTCCTCGAAGAGCACGGCATTCAAAGCAACGCTTACGAATTCAAGACCGGTTCGATCTATCCCGAGCGCGTCTACTGCGTGCAATACGATGAATCGGACCTGCATTTCATCCAGCGTCTGTGCGAGGAAGAAGGTATTCATTACCACTTCGAGCACACGGCGACGGCGCACAAACTGGTATTCGGCGATGACCAGACGGTGTTCCCGAAACTCAAGCCTGTGGCCTATCAGCAAGACTCCGGCATGGTCGCCAGCGACCCGGTGATCAAGCGCTTCGACCTGCGTCTGGAAACCCGTACCAGCCGCACCACCCGCCGCGATTACGATTTCGAAAAACCACGCCTCACCCTCGAAAGCGAAAACCGTGGCGACGCCCTGCCCGACCTCGAAGACTACGATTATCCGGGTCGTTTCATCGACCGCGAGCGCGGCAAACACCTGGCCAAACGCGCCCTCGAACGTCATCGCAGCGATTTCAAGCTGGCTGAAGGCAAGAGCGATCAGCCGTTGCTGGTCAGCGGCCACTTCCTCGCCCTGACCGCGCACCCGAAAGCCAAATGGAATGACCTCTGGCTGCTCACCGAAGTCCACCACGAAGGCAAGCAGCCGCAGGTCCTCGAAGAGTCGGTGACCAGCGACACCACCGCACTCAAAGACGATTTCCACCAGGGCTACCGCAACCGCTTTCAGGCCACCCCGTGGGACGTGCCGAACCGCCCGCCCCTGCGCCACCCGAAACCGCGCATCCTCGGCAGCCAGAGCGCCGTGGTCACTGGCCCGAAAGGTGAAGAGATCCACTGCGACGAATACGGCCGCGTCAAAGTCCAGTTCCACTGGGACCGCGAAGGCGAAGCCGACGACAAAACCAGCTGCTGGCTGCGCGTCTCCAGCGCCTGGGCCGGCGCCCAGTACGGCGGCATCGCCATCCCACGCATCGGCATGGAAGTGCTGGTCACCTTCCTTGAAGGCGACCCCGATCAACCGTTGATCAGCGGCTGCCTGTACCACAAGGAAAACACCGTCCCCTATCCACTGCCGGCGAACAAGACCCGCAGCACCTTCAAGACCCTCAGCTCGATGGGCGGTGGCGGCTACAACGAGCTGCGCATCGAAGACAAGAAAGGCCAGGAACAGATCTACCTGCACGCCCAGCGCGATTGGGACGAAAACATCGAGCACGACCAGAAAATCCGCGTCGGCAACGAACGCCACGACACGGTCGAGCAAAACAGCTACAGCGAATTCAAGGCCGAAGAACACCACACCGTCTACGCCGACCGCAAAGTCGAAGCCCGCGCCAACGACCACCTGACCGTCGGCGTCAATCAGCACATCAAGATCGGCACCGGCCAGTTCATCGACGCCGGCCAGGAAATCCACCTCAGCAGCGGCATGAAAGTGGTGATGGAAGCCGGCGCAGAGCTGACCCTGATCGGTGGTGGCAGCTTCATCAAGATCGACGCCGGCGGCGTGACCATGAGCGGCCCGGTGATCAACATGAACTCCGGCGGCAGCCCCGGCAGCGGCACCGGCGCCGCCCCGCTGATGCCCGGCGTGCTGAAACAGGCCGATGCCGACAAGGCCGGCCAGGTCCTGACCCCGGCCCAGATCAACACCCTCAAACGTAACGCGCCATTCTGCGAAGAATGCGAAAAATGCAAGGCAGGTGCCTGTGCCATCTGATCGAATTACGCCCAAGGATTGGCTGGCACAACAGCCGCTGCAGACTGGTGAGCGTTTGTATTTGATTATTAGTGCGGCGAGTGATTCCGACGCGCTGAAAAACCTGTATCTCACCGAACCCACCGCCCAGCTCATCCCGATCTGGGGCGGCACGCCCTACTCCACTTGGCAACCGGTGATGCCGTATGTCACCGAACTCAAAGCCAATTCCGCGTTCCTGCCGTGGATCGCTGAAACCGATGCCCTCGATTGGGGCTGGCTGGCGGTGTCGCGTTCCGAACCGAATGAAGTGTTCGAGCATCTGCGCAGTCTGACGCAGGTGAAGATGCCGGACGGGACCGAGGTGTTTTTCCGGTTTTGGGATGGACGGCATATCTATCCGATTCTGCATGGATTGGGGGAGAAGGCTGGGGAAGTGCTGCCGATGTTTGAGCGGTATCTGATTAATGGGCAGTCGCTGGAGGTTGGGACGCGGGTTGTGCCGAAGGTGAAAGATTGGCCGTGGTGGGAGGTGCCGAAGGATTTACTGGATGAATTGATGGCGGAAAATCCTTCGACCGTCATCGGCAACATGATGCAGTGGCTGTTGGACGAACATGCCGATCTGTACTTCTCGTTCCCCGAATCAAATCTGAAACAAAAAGTGGCGCGTTTCGTAAAGCGCACGCCGCTCACGGAAGAAAATTTTGCCGGGCTGCTGAAAGCCCATCTGGAAAATGAGGTGGTTGTATGAGCGTTTTGATGGGTGGGATCGTTGGTGGCCTCACGGCAAAACAACCTGATGCTCAGGCAATCATTGCCGACTTCAAGAAATGTCTGAAAGACTACCGTGAGCATGCCGAAGCCTGGTATGGCGGCATTCTGGACGCCGAGCAGCAGTTCAAGGTCGGGGACGAAGTCGGCACGGCAGACAAGGACAGCAAAAAGGAAAACACCCTTTATGCCAACTGCCCGGCGAACGGCAAGCTCGTACTGGTGCACAGCTTCGAATCCGCACGTTTTGTACCGATCGGTAATACACCGGTCCGTCTGACACCAGTGGTAGATGGCCGCTTTATTGGCAAGAACGAAGTCGGTCCAACCATCAACAAAACCATCGACTCGACCGGCATTCTGGAAGTTTCCGGGCTTACACCCAATCAGCAATACAAGATTACGTTCTTCCCTAATCCTACGCCCGCTCAGATCGATAGTCTGTTCAACTCCTACCAAGGTGTGATCGGTGAGCTCGGCGGTTGGCTGCAAACCGAGTGGAGCACAAGTTTCTTGCCGCTTTGGCAGGCACACACTGATGCATCACTGGGCGGCCGTGCCCTGCAGGAGCTGGAAGCCGCGTGGGAAGGCTTCATGAAGGCGATCATGGGTTTGTGGGGCGATATCAAGAGCCTCTACGACCTCGTCGCCCACCCTCGGGAAAACTACGAGAAGCTTAAAAACTTCTTTACTGAGGAGCAGATCAAGAAGATTTATGACGCCTCGGCAGAGGCTATCCAGACTGCCCTTCTGATCGCCAGCGATGAGCCACTAATGTGGATCTATGTCGCTGCCATCGTGGCGTGGATACAGATGTTGCCGCCACAGACCTGCACGGAAGTGCTGGCGCAAATGAGCACGGAGTTCTTGCTGAACATCTTGGTCGGTGTGGTCTTGACGGGTGGCCTCGGCTTGGCCGTTCGCGTGGGGACGAAGGCGATCAAAGGTGTGCAAAGCAGCGGCAAGGTCATAAAACTGATCGAAGACTTCACCGGCATGCTGATGAAAGTCAGCAAATCCAAGGCCACGCCGCACACCGAAGCGTCGAAACCTTTGTTGCTTAATGGCGATTCGAAATTCAATCCGGCACGTAAAGCGGATGTGCAGATTGCGGCCCCCAAACCTGCCGAAACCGCGACAGCACCGAAAAACAAGCCACCGGTCAGCGGCGGAAAAGTGGAGTCCGATGCGCAGATTCAAGCACGTAAAAAAGATGAGCCCGCCTCGCGTGTCGAACAGGTAGAACACGTCGACAACGCGCCAGATCAATCGAAAAACCCGGCCGACAAACCCGCACAGTGTGTTGACGATACATGCTCTGGTGGCGACCCCGTGTCGATGGTGACCGGTGAAGAATTGCTCACATTGACAGATGGTAAACTGGACGGTTTGCTGCCTTTCGAGTGGTCACGTCTCTATCGCAGCAGTGCAGTCGAAATCGACAGCCGACTCGGACACGGCTGGAGTCATTCGCTGTCCCATCGTTTACAGCTCGACGATGAGGGCGTTCTGTGGACAGACAATGAGAACCGCCAGACCCGATTCCCGATGCCAACCGGGCAGCGTCCCGCCATCACCAATAGTCTGGCGAAAGCAGCGATTTATCTGGGCAATGCTCCCGGCGAACTGGTTCTGACCCAAGCCGGGCCAAAAACACGCTTCTACCACTTCCGAGCCGGGCGCCTGACAACGATCAGCGACGCCTATGAAAATCGGTTGCAAATCAGTTATGACCTTGTTGGCCGTATCCAGCGTATCGACAACGGCGCAGGTCGCGCTTTGCTCCTGCGTTACGACGACCGTCACATTACGTCCGTCGCTCAACAGCAACAACGCCAAGAGTACAACGAACGTGGTGAACGCCAAGACCCATGGCTGACCATTCAGACGCTCGTCACTTACAAATACAATGCACGCAATCAGCTCGTTTCTTCGACAAACGCAGCAGGTGAAACCGAGCATTACCGCTACAACGGCCAGCACGTCATCCTTGAGCGACAGATGGCCGGTGGAGCAAGTTTCTTCTGGGAGTGGGAGCGAGAAGGCAAGCTTTCCCGTTGCGTCCGTCACTGGGCCAACTATTCGCAGATGGAAGCGCGATACGAGTGGGACGATAAAGGCTCGGTGACCGTTTACAACGCCGACGGCAGTGAACTGGTCTATGTGCATGACGAAAACGCCCGTCTGGTCAGCGAGACCGCACCCGATGGCGGTGAAACGCAGAACGCCTATGATGATGAAGGTCGTCTGATCGCCGTAACGGACCCGATGGGCGCCATCACCGAATACCAATACAGCGAGGCCGGGCGCTTGATCGCGGTCATACCGCCGGAAGGTGTTCCGACCCGTTATAACTATTTCAACGGCCAACTCATCGATGTACAGCGGGGCGAGGCGCGCTGGAAATATGAACGCAACCGTCAGGGCGACATCACCCAACAAACCGACCCGAACGGTAACGAAACCCACTACAGCTATGACCTTCAGGGCAGATTGCTGGAAATTCTTCACCCCGACGGCAGCCGCCATCAACTGGGTTGGAACAACCTCGGTCAATTGCTCGAAGAGCGTCTGCCGGATGGTGGTCAGCGCAAATATCGCTACGACGCCTTGGGCCGGCAAATCACCCGGCGGGACGAATTTGGCGCGATCACTCATTACCAATGGGACGCTGCTGATCGTCTGACCCAAGTCACCCTGCCCGGCGGCGCCACCCGTGCTTTCACCTATAACCCGTATGGCCGGGTCACCGCCGAACGCGACGAGCTCGGACGCATCACTCGGTACGAGTACGCCGACAACCTGGATCTGGTCAGCCGCCGCATTAATCCTGACGGCAGCCAACTGCGTTATCGCTACGAAAACTCGCAACTCAACCTCACCGAGATCGAGAACGAGCGCGGCGAACGCTACCAACTCGACTACTACTCGAATGGCCTGATCCAGCAGGAAACTGGTTTTGACGGTCGCCGCACCGCGTATGAGTACGACCTCAACGGTCAGTTGCTAAAGAAAACCGAGTTCGGCGATGACGGCAGTGAACTGGTCAGCGAGTACCAGCGCGATGCCTCCGGTCGTCTGTTGGTGAAGACCTTGCCCGACGGCGAGGAAATCCACTACAGCTACGACGCTCTAGGTCGCCTTGTCAACGTCGACGACGGTAACTGGCCACTTGCTTACGAATACGACGTGCAGGACCGCTTGATCACCGAGCACCAAGGCTGGGGTACGACGCGCTATGAGTACGATACCGTCGGCCAATTGAATCACTGCCGCCTGCCGGATGGCAGTACGCTCGATTACCGTCACCTGTCCGGCGGACGTCTGAGCAGCATTGACCTCAATGGGTCACGCCTGACTTCGCATCAATTCAGCGCCGGTCGCGAGCAACAACGCCAACAAGGCCTGTTGCTCAGCCAATACCAGTACGACGAACAGGGCCGCCTGCAAGCACACACCGTCGGTCAGCGAGACAAGAATCTGCTCCAGCGCCGTTACAACTATGACGCCAACGGCAACCTTGCCGGTATCGACGACAGCCGCAAAGGTAGCCGTAGCTATCACTACGATCCACTCGATCGCCTGATCAGCGTACGCGGCGCCACACCGGAAAGCTTCGCCCACGACCCGGCGGGCAACCTACTGGGTCAGAATAACGAAGGTACGGCAAACCTCGCCAACGTCAAAGGCAACCGCCTGCTCATGCAGGGCGACCGCCACTATGACTACGATGCCTATGGCAACCTCATTCGCGAACGCCGTGGCGCCGGCCAGAAACTGGTCACCGAATACCGCTACGACTGCCAGCACCGCCTCATCGGCGTTAGCCTGCCCGGCGGCAGCAACGCCAGCTACAAGTACGACGCCTTCGGCCGCCGAATCGAAAAATCCGTAGACGGCCATACCACCGAATTTCTGTGGCAAGGCGAACGTCTGATCGCAGAAAGCGCCGACAATCATTATCGCAGCTACATTTACGAGCCCGGCAGCTTCCGCCCGCTGGCTATGCTCGACGGAGAAGGCCCGCGCAAAGCCACGCCGTTCTACTACCAACTCGACCATCTCGGCACGCCGCAGGAACTCACTGATTACAGCGGCGAGATCATGTGGTCGGCCAAATACCGCGCCTACGGCAACCTTGTTGCACTGGACGTCAGCGGAATCGATAATCCGCTGCGCTTCCAGGGACAGTACTTCGATACGGAGACAGGCCTACACTACAACCGGCATCGCTACTACAATCCGAGCACTGGACGTTTTCTAACGTCAGATCCGATCAGGCTTGCGGGTGGCTTGAACAACTACCAGTACGTGCCAAATCCCACGGGCTGGATAGACCCCTTAGGGCTGGTTTGCAAGCAAACAAACGGCTCTACCCCAAAAAAACCTCCGCAGAAGACAGCACCTCCTGAAGTGGGAGAAACATTAGAGTTCGAACACTTCGAGCAAGCTCGCAATAAAGCACTTGAGTGGCTTGAAAGCAATGGATTCAAGGCTGAGAAGCCAACGATTGGCAAGTTTGGTACAAACGCAGGAAAGAACGTAGGTATGCAAACTGCTGATGGAAAGACTGGTTACCGAATAGAATACGATGAAAGAAGTGGCGCTCACATAAACGTCTGGTCAGGAAAAAAACCTGCTCCACATTACCTCTTCAACGCAAGTGAAAAAACAGTATTAAAACTACTCAGGGCATTTAAAAAATGAGTTATTTCGACGACGAGCTTGAAAAAGACCTATCAAACTCCAACATTACTTTCGAAAAATTGAAACCCGAAGTACATGATAGCTTTGTATCTAGCATCAATAAAAAGTTTCCATTTAGTGGATCTAAAATAGCTTGGAACGCCCTCCCCAACAGCATGAATTACGTAAAAAAAGAGGCCAACCAAGCTTTTATTGACATTTCAAAAAGAATAACGACCCTCAACGCTTCCGAGATTGTATTCATTGGCGACTCTCTTACAGATAAAGCATACAAAATAAGCACAGCAAATTTAGAATGCGCTCTAGCGATTTTCGCGGACATCCCTCAACATACTTACTTCTTCTCGGAAAGCCTAAGCTTCATCGGCTGCATTAGTAGCGAAGGAGAAATTGATTTTAGCGAATCATCTTCTTAATCATCATTCCCAATCAAGCCGGGGCAGGCCACGCGTCTGCTTTCCTGATGGGCTAAATAGGGCACGAACTAAAAAGGTGACAGATTTGAATGGCACTTACTTAATAGCTAACCACTTGAGCTGAAAGCAAAAAATGAAGAAGGGCTGGTCTTGGTCTACGGTGATAGTTGCGAACACACCCCGACAAACCAAGGACACAGCCCCAAATGGATCGTAGACGTGAAGTTCTTCAGCATCAACAGTAACTTTTTCATCGACACACTCTAATTCTTTAGACGGAACCCACTGTAAAAATGTCCCCTTTTCTGCTTGGCATCATGACGCCTATCGTGAAGGGATTTTGCAGCTCATCCCTACGGCGCAACACAGATCCGGAGAGGCGTAGAACACGGGACTGACCACGGTTTCTTTTTTTGTATCTATAGCCCTTTGGAAACTCTCCTCTTTCTCGCTATTTAACGTGGTCTGTCCATGTACAATTATGCTGACCGCAATAGAACTTTCCACCTTAAAAGTGTTTCCACCCATTATGTTTTCGAGTGAAAAATAAAATGTGGACAAACTACATTTCAGACAAAAAACAATGGCTACGCGCCAACGGACTTAAACATCTCCCACGCCATACTTAGAGACAATGCGATAACTTTAAAACTATTCAGCCGCCTGAAAGACAACAGCTACCCAGATAAGTGGATAAAAAATGAATATAATGAGTTTTCCTTTGACCTGATCATTAACAATGCAACAACATTAGAGGTTAAAAACTTCAACCTCTGCGGCCCACTAGAACTAAAAATCAACAAAAACAACAATGAATTCGAAACAAAGGCGACAATCAACTCTCTATGCAATATCACGTGCAACGCCAGTGGAATATTTATAAGCAACATCAAAGCCTACAACAATGATGGCGCAATTTAAGAAAAAATAAAAAGTGGGACAAATTTATCTTCTACAAACCGAAAATAAACATGCCCCTCTTTTATCGAAGAATAGTCTCGCAAACAAAAGCCGAACCGAAAGGTTATAAAACCATTGACAGCAGCCAAATAGAATCAAAACAACTTGACCGATTTATAATCGAGAGAGCAAAATGAAATTTTTAATTGACATTACAAAATCCTTTGGCGCTATCGATTTCGACAATGCCGGCGGAGTCATATCCTATATAAATATCCCTCCTACTGAAAACATTCATAATAGCTTTCAACTCGAAATTTTTAATGTCGTTCTTAACCTAATAGACGAACCAATAGTCTCTTCAATAAAACTTCAGAATTCAAAATTCCTAGACAACATGGACGAGGACGGCTTCCTAATACTCAAGAAAGCAATCATTACATTTGAGAAGATGAAGGGTCATGAAAAACTAATACGCCTATTAAACCAAGATAAAGGTTACTTGACGCACGAGTCTTACGGTCCCAAATTAGCGAACGACGATAGAATCTACGACGTCGGAGGGAGATCATTCTCAACACCACAGCTGTTGATCAATCTTGCCATAATCTCACCAAAAAAAGTAACTATCGAGTTCAGCCCTTCGAACCATACTTATATAGCAACATACGAAGAACTCCAAAACTCAGTAAAACTCTTAAATTTACAAGCAAATCGTGTCCAACCTCCAATCCAGGGAATATTCGACACAACCTACAGCAATATGCACACCGTTAGCGATTTTGATGCGGGTTATCGAGTATACAAACAATAGAGCAATGGTAAGTGGGGACAGTCCATATCTACCCTGAACAGCCAAAAAGATTTTTCACTTCACCTAACAAATATTTAAAAATAGAAGCCCTAGCGCGTAAACGTGACCAGGGACATTACGTTTTTTTTCCATAAAAAAAGACTAAAAAAAGGGACAGATTTATTTTCTATGGGGTACCGATCCAAGCGTTCCACCCGGAGACAAAAAGTGAAAGTCACATGCAAAACAAACAAGATAGGCGAAAACTTCTCGACAGAAACAGCATCAAGACTAAAGCGCTACATTTCAATTGGCGACGATGAACTGAAAATCGAAATTGGAAAAGAATATGTAGTTTATGGCATTGAGCTTTGGGATAACTGCCCTTGGCTTTACATTTGCGCAGAAACCTATGACGAATATCCGAAACCGTTTGCCCTGGATTTTTTGAGATCTCCGACAAGAAACTTTCATCTCACTGGATTTTGAAATCCAAGGAGACTCACAACAATAAAAACAAAACTCAATTTGTTTTTCAAGAGTGGGCTGAAGACGACAGCTTTTATGAAAACCTAGTTAACGAAGATCAAACCTGCATAACTATATTCAACCGATACAAAAAACTCATTGATACAGAATAAGATCAAAAACGATATATGAGCAACCTTTTCACTTGCGAGCTCCACGCAATAGGAGACAGTCTATATTTTTCCGTTTCGCACTTTAAACGTGGTCCGTCCCTGATTAATTACTTTAAGAAAGAATAATCATGAGAACTTTTTACATATGCGAGTCAGGAGTTAAGCTTTGCGAGCAACCCGAGTACACGCTTTCTCCTGACTTTGTGAGTTTTACACTTATCTCGGCGTCTTTGCAGGACATCTGGTCAAATTGGGAAAAAATCAGCCATTCTCTGGCGCAGGAATGGCCTACAACTATAAAGTGGCGGACTGTTGGCTACTCCCTGGAAGATCAAAAAAAACAGGAGATTCGTCTACGCAAGGACATTGAATCTACTCTAGGCGCTAATGGAGCAATAAAGAAAAATGAAAATACAAAAATATACTCTTACTTAGACCCGACTGACACTCTTGAAAACAAACTTAGGCCAGACGAACTAACACAATACAGAAATACTTTTCTAATTCTAAAAAAATCGAACCAGATAAATACCTCCTATGGGAACAACTAAGTAAAGGCGACAAGGCTGTCACTTCAAAAAGCGTTTTTGATTTTATGACCATTGACAAAGAGACGCTTATCGCTCGATTTTTAGAAAGCTACACTCATTCAACCTTACAACTTATAGCGCCAGCAGAAACCCTAAACAAAATCACATCACTACTTGAAAATCTAAAAATCAAGAAAATCAAACACACCGAACTCTCCCAAACAATAAACAACCTTTGACATTACGCAAGACAACGGCGTGAACGGGGACAGACCACGGTTTCTTTTTTGTATCTATAATCTACCCTCTAGAAACTCACCCCTTCCTCGCTATTTATAGTGGTCTGTCCCTGAATAACAATCCAAGCTCAGGATAACAATCGTGTCTACGTGGAGACTGCCAACAAAAAGCCATTGAGCCAACTAGACACTGAAGATAAGTATCAAATTGGCAGAGGACGCGGCAGAGACCACATTGAAACGGACGTGCCGGACTCTCAACTTGAATGGGTAAAAAACCCTAGATACGGCACAATGGAGCTTACGATCAAAGGAAATGTGAAGCTAGAGAATCCAACATTCAACCGGCGAAAATGATGCTAGAAAAAAACAAACAGATAGTTCTTAATGGGAAGGATGCACTCGAAGTTCTAGCAGACATCGAGTTCATCCTAATTTCACTACACAAAATGGGAAGCTACTACGCGGATAAACCCGTCGAAGATTACCGGAAGGCCACCACTGACTTTATTGATAATGAAAAGGTTACTCAGCGCCTTGCCAAAGTAAGGAAAATCATCAGCAAGAACTTTGACTCAACACTTGGAGATGATGACATGGATGATATAGAGCGCCACCTGGAAGAAATTAAATTCTGGAAACCCTAAAAGCCATAATCGGTCGCAATCGGGGGAAAACCCTGTTGATTCCCCACAAATCCACTACAGGTTCTGCGGCTGATGATGCACCTCATCGCGCAGAGCTTTCTTCAATCTTCCCCCAGTCTTCGCTGCCTCCGTAAGACGGGGACAGACCACGAGAAAACGGCGACAGACCACGGTTTCTTTTTTGTATCTATAATCTGCCCTCTAGAAACCCTCCTATTTATCGCTATTTATAGTGGCCTGCCCCTTAACAACACAAGATATATGTTTTATAGATCAGAAACCCCCGTTGGCTACAATAATGGCGAGCTAACAAACTGGGTTAGGATTAAACTTTCAAAAGCTGGCGAACCTGTCATACACAGCTTTCCAGCCTCACCTGAACAAGTTAAAAAATACATGGGCAATGTAAAATGAGACCCAAACTAAAGTACGAACTTCAACCAATTCGAGTGCCAAGCGGCTGGACAATAACAATCAACAACTTTTTTGAGATTGAGTTAACCCCAAAAACTAACGACTGGTTCACCTGCTCAGTACTGTTAGGGGGCGTAAGGCGTAGTACTGGGCACTGCTTCGATTCTAGAGTAGAACCAGAGGGAGACCCCGACGGAGAGTTTGTAATTGACTTCTTAAAAATCGAATATGATCACAAAGGAAAACCGGTTAAAAACTCCGAAGTTTTTCTCAGTGAATTCAGAACTAAAAGCAAGATTTAATTCATCAAGCAGATTGAATCATTCATGATCGAAGCATGAAATACAAATAGAAGAAAAAATAAAAACGCAAAAAAAACAGGACAAAAAATGTGAAAGATTTATTTTCTACAAACTGAAAATACCCCCCCTTTTCTCCGCAGCGTCATTGAAAATTTTGATGATTGGAAAAAGCTTCTATGAAAACCACCTTTGAAACAGCTTTAGAACTTCATGAAACATCTGATTTCTTTAAAGGCAATGAGAAATATTTTGCCCGCGGCTCCGACTGGGGAGACCATCTCTTCGTTAGCAACTGGCAGGAAATGTGCGGAGTTTTAAAACATCAACAATCAGCACAACACCTGCTGACAACTATATTTGAGAATTATGCAGAACACTTAAAAGAAGATTATTCAGATGCAGAAGGATTGCTTTCAAACATAAGCGCTTACTACACCCTTAAAAACAAAATCGCACTTCTGTCGGACAATAATTACGACTTGGTTGAGAGCCTTGACGAAAACAGCAAAAAAACCATAGGGAAATTATTCCGTCTCCTTAGACAGCAGTACGACATAAAAAACGAACTCCTGCCAAAATACAAATTCAATGATGAGATCCAGCGATTAAAACTCAAAGGCTGTCTAATTGACCTCGAACACCTTTGAGCAGTATTTAATGCGACTACCTCACACCACCGCACGATCAATACTTGACCAGTCCTCATGAATAAACATCAGATCACTTTAGCCAATGGATGGACAGCAACCTTTGATAACAACGGTGAATTCCGTATGGGAGCCGAAGGTTGGAGCTTGTCTCTGCAAGGGCCGGACGGCAGGAATATTCATTACTTCGCGGATCAGATCATTCTGGTCAACGATGACGACGGCACCCAGGCAAATTCATGCCTGCGTCTATCTACTGATGGTGTTTACGGTTATTTGAGTACAGCCGTTGATAGCTGCTGGGTGATCGATTTTTCGCGATGCATGATCGCTCCCCATCGGGTAAGCATCTATCACTACCATGACGCCTACGATGAAAGCGTCGCAGCTTACGAGCAGCCGGCCTTCAAACGCGCGAGGCAATACATCAGCGTTGTTGGAAAGTACATTTATCTGACTTTTCCTCTAACCAAAGATGAGCACTTCCCCAAGGTATGGGAGGAGTACCTCTCGATACGCAGACGCCAGCTGGATGAGTTGTATTTCAGAAACTGATCGAAGGGCGCCATCGTCAGCGAAGTGCTTTCACGCGCCCTACCCGATCAACTCATCTGCCACGTCATACTTAACCACCACCCGATTCCGATACAACCTCACCCGCTCCACCAATTCCCCAACCTGCCCCTTCTCCCGCACTTCCCGCCAAATCTCATTCTCGCGAAACACCCTGCTGCCCTCCCGCACAAACCGATGCGCCTCTTGAAACACGTGATAGCGATATTCCCTCACCCGATCACACAGCAACTCCCCTTCGAGTTGTGTCTCGCCGACGTTCAACTTCAACTGAAAGTGACGATCCGTTGGGTTGTGCAACACCAGATCAACGTAGTTGTAGAAAATCGCCGCCCCGGATCCAAACGGCAGCACCCGCCCTTCGTCCGGAAACGGGTCGAAGCTGTGGTTGGAGCGTTCGACCACCACCAGCGGTGAATGAATGGCCATCCAGTGGATCAGGTTGCTCAGCTGGCAAATGCCACCCCCTACCCCGCGTCGTGCCTCGCCGAAAGACAGTTCCATGCCTTCAACGTAGCCGCGCTTCAACGTCGGGCGGCCGACGAGGCGGCAGAAGGAGAAGTGTTCGCCGGGGGCGATGATGACGCTGTCGATGGCGGCGATGGCGAGTTTGAGGTTGATGACTTTGTTGTGTTGCAGGGCGAGGTCGGAGTTGCCGAGTTTGCGGATGAGTTTCGAGGTGTGTTTGAGGTAGCGATATGGCAGACGCTCGGCTGCGGCGACGGGGCGTGCGTAGCGTTTGCTGGAACAGTGCCAGGCGATCTGGCGGAACAGTCTTTTTTGCCACACGCGCAGCCAGTACAAGGCCGGGTGGTAGAGGGAAAGAGGTTTCATCCGTGACACAACGGCGTGCGCCGTTTCTTCCTTGAACCGTGAGAGGGGCGCGCATTTTATCCGCTTATGACCGGCAGCACCCCATGCATTTCATTAGACCAGCAGCCTCTCTTCGGCATACATCTACCGTCACATCCGCAAATTAAGGTTCGACTAAGGTTGCCTCGCTACGATCGCGGCAACGAAACCCTGTTGTCCTTGAATCGCAGATGAGTCCTTCCGACATGAACGCGTTTGATTTACCAGCCCAGCCAGCGTCGAATTTCAGCCTTGTCTTGGTAAATTACAAAACCCCGGACATCACCCGAATGTGCCTCGAGCTTTTGCGTGAGCACGTCCAGGAGCAGCGCATTCCGGTGTGGGTGGTGGACAACGATTCGGCGGATGCCAGTCTCGATTACTTGCGTTCGCTCGACTGGATCAACTTGATTGAACGGCCTTCCCCGGGCAAGGAAATCGGCCATATTGCGCACGGCAAGGCGTTGGATCTGGCACTGGAAAAAGTCGACACCGATTATTTGTTTCTGTTGCACACCGACACCTTTGTCTACGACAAGGAAGTGTTTGCGATGATGATGCGTGAATGCACGAAAAAACCGGATATGGCCGCAGTCGGTTGTGTAGAACAACTCAATCGCGGGGTTGTTCGTGACACTTGGCGGTTAACTTCGCGTTTCTGCAAGCACTATGCTCGTAAAGCGAAAGTGCGTCTGGGTCTGCGTTCGAAAATGCCAAGACCCTACAAAGAAACTCATCTGAAAAGTTTCTGCACATTGTGGAATGTCCGTCTGATGAAGTCCCTGGGCCTGCACTTCTGCATGGATGAGCAGGTGCCCGGTTATGCGCTGCAAGATCAAATGAGCAGCCTGGGCTATGGCATCAAGTTCCTGTCACCGCGCAAGATTTTCAGCTATCTGGATCACATTCAGTCAGGAACCGTAGCGGCGGCGGGCACCTACGGGGTAAATCACCGCAGGACAAAAATGTATCAGGCCACGCTGAAGCGCTTTCAAGGGGCAGCTAGACACAACTGAAGCGCACACCTCGGTCTAATTCACAGCAAACAAAAAGGGCGACTATAAAGTCGCCCTTTTTGTTTGCTGAAATTGTATACATTCATTCCGAAGAGGTGTTCGCCCAGTGTAATGGCCTGGCAATCCATGCACCGGTAAAGAGCCCTGACACTGGGCGAACGGGTAGGATTTTAATAGAAGTTGGCGCTTATGTCCTCATTCTTGAATATGAAATTTATGTACGGAAACGTTAATAGATATTTATCGGCGATTCCTTTCATGAAACTTTCAATGAGGTCAAACCACACTAATAGTATGACTACTCTCATACAAAAACTGTACAAGAGCAGTCACCCTGTAGAGTTAAAGCTCAACTTTCGTGTTGACTGGTCACTTTTAAGATATCGGTGTAAGTGACAATAACGCTCTGCCCTTCTTTCAGATTTTTCAGCTTGGCTTGAATTTCAGGCTGTTTCACGTCAAGAACTTTCGATTGACCTTGCGGGTTTTGCAGGGTCACCTGATTTGTTTTCAAATCAATTTTGGTGATTTTCAACTGCACCTGAACCTGACGATACGCCTCGCCGCCGGGTTTATCGCTGCCCGGAGCCTTACGCAACTCACCGGTACGTTCGGTGGTGCCAGGCAGACCTTTATCCACATCGGTGTCGAGGTAAGCGGCGACAGAACGCTGCACCTGGATGGTGACCTGATCGCCGGCCTCGAGATTGTCGAGGTTTTTCGCCTTGTCGCTGAGCTGAACGTGAACCGGCTTGCCTTCGGCACCTTCCAGCACAACTTGATGGTTGGCGGCATCGACGGAGATCACTTTGGTGGTGACCTTATCCGCCTCGATGGAAGCGGAGAGCGGAATATCGGCAGCGAAGGCGCCGAAGCTGGTGGCGGACAGTACGGTTGCGAGGGTGATGGCCTTGGCCAGTGCGTCGAGCTTCATAATCAATACTTTCCCTGTGATGAATGGCAGCGCCCTGCGCCGAATTGGCTTCGGCGACGAGCGTGCCACTGAGCATAGACGCAGTTCAGGGCTTGGCTTTGGTTTGTGACGGCGAGGTTTGTTGCTTGGCGGTGTCCTGCGCGGTGGATTCGCCACTGGGCGTGCCTTTGCCATTGTTTTCACGCTGTTTCGGGTCGGTGGGCCGCAGGGCGTCGTTGTCGCGTTCGGTTTCGCCCGGTGGCCGGGGTTCGTCGGGGTGTTCGCCTTGGGTGATGGTTTTCATGGGGTTGTCCTCAGGCTTTGGGGTCGTCGAGTTCACGGGCGACGTTGATCGCCGGTGAGTCCTTGTGCAGATCGTCGGCCTTGGCGCGCAGAAGCTGCCATTGCTCCAGGTCGATGGCGCCTTGGCCGAGCAGGTCGTCGGCGATGCGTTGCAGATCGAAGTAATGCGCGTCGGGGGATTGCTGCCAGTAGGTCTGGTCGTCGAACAGGCGCTGCCAGGTGGTCATGTCTGGGGGTTGCAGGTCGTCGCTCATGGGGAAGTCCTCGACGGCGTTTCGCAAAGGTGTGAGAGATATTCGGTAGAGGGGTTGAGAAGTAGCGGAGTTCCAGCCAATTTCTCTGTGGTGTCTGGGCGGGCGCTTTCGCGAGCAGGCTCGCTTCCACATTTTGATTTCGGTCAGATCCGGATTCTGCGCCCGTTACAACTCGCAGTTTTTACGAGGCGCTGTCAGTACCCGGTCATTTCCAGATAGCCCTGGCCGGGATGGCTGCCGCTGATGTGCACCGGGCCTTCCCAATAGGGGATGCGCAGGTTCATCCAGGCATTGGGGTTGAGCGCGTCGAGGCTGATGTCGAGGTGTTTGTCGGGGATGCTGATCGACCATTTCACCGGCATCGCCCGGCCGGCGACCTTGGCCGTGGTTTGCGGGGTGAGCCGGATCTGCGAGCTACTGAGGGTTTGCGTCTGACCGTCGGCAGCAATCCACGTGCCGGTGAGATACGGCGCGCCGTCCTTCTGGCGCATGCGGTACAGCATCACGTGTTCACCACTGTCCAGGTGCAGGGAAAACCAGTCCCAACCGGTTTGATTGGCGGTCAGCGGCTGGCTGCTCCATTCGCGATCGAGCCATGCCGGGCCGCTGACGGTGTAGGTCTGGCCGTCAATCTGCAACGTGCGGCTGGCCTGAAAAAATGGCTGACTGTAGTAATACGACGCCTGACCTTCTTCGGATTTCTGGCTGAAGCCCTTGTCGCCCTGCAGCACCAGCGGACGGCTGGACGTGAGGTGCAGTTGATAGGCGAAATCCTTGTCGCGAGCACTGAGTTGCAGGTCGCTCAGGGGATCCTGCGCCTGACTGGCGAACCGCCAATCATCGATCCACGCCTCGAACGGCGCCAGTTGCACACCCGCCTGCCCCACCCCGCCTCGCGCATAACGTTCGGCAGCGTGATGTACCGTGCTCGACGTCACCGCCGCATGCCCCAGCCAGATCGTTTGATTGCCCCACCCTGCCGTCTCCGCCACAGGTTTCAAAGCGCTGCGAAACAAGGTCCACTGCACGCCGAATTCATTGCCCTGCTGATCCTTGAGATTGGCGGTGACGTACCACCACTCAATGCGAAAGCCGTCATGCGCCCCGTGATCTGCGGGAAAACTGAACACCCGCCCCGGCACCACCGGCGTAAACGCCAACGCCTGATTGCCCATCCCGGCGAAGCCCTTCTGCTCCGGCGCCGATTGATCGCAACCGCCGAGCAGCAGCAAAACCAGGAGCACAAAGCGGTTAATCTTCATGGGCAAACGTCCTCAACAGGTCCGCCGGTTGCGTGCGGTACAACGAGTACAGCGGCCATGCCGACGCCAGCAATGTCGCCAGTAACGCCAGTCCCATCAGTTGCAGCAATTGCCATGGGAATATCCGCAACGGCAACCGCCAACCAAACGCCTGAACGTTGATCACCGCATCCAGGCACCACGCCAGCGCGATCCCCAGCGGCAACGCTAACACCAGCGTCAGCACCGCCAACAGCCAGGTCTGACCAAGATTGAGCAGCATCAATTGCCGCCGCGTTACGCCCAACGCCCACAGCGGTGCGAGTTGTCCGAGGCGACTCTGGCTTTGCGTCAGCAGGCTGATGAACAGCGCCACACCCGCCACCGCCAGGGTCAAACTGTTCAACGCCGCCGTCGCCGCAAAGGTCCGTTCGAAGACTTGCACCGACCAGCCCTTGAGCCGCGCCTGATCAACGATGCGACTGTCATCGAGTTGAAAACGCGTCTGCAATGCAGCTAAAAATCCCGGGATGTTCTGCGGTTCGATGCGCAGATTGAAACGGTTCGGCGTCAGTTGCGGCCAGCCGCGCAACAGGTGGTTGATGTTGACCAGCAAATGCCCCTTGGGATTGCCGTAGTCGGCGTAGATGCCAACGATGCGCGGCGACCATGGGCCATTGGGTGTCGGAATCGCCACGTGTTCACCCACGTGCAATTTCAGGCGCCGGGCGATTTGCTCATTGAGCATCACCGCATCATCCGTCGCGAGATGCGCCCACGGATCGCCGCCAACGGCATCGAGCAGCGGCCAGTGCTGACGATAATGAGCGTGATCGATGACGCCGAACACTTCGGCCGGCCAGCCCTGCAGCGTCACCGCGACCTGCCAGTTGGGCAGAATCGCCGCGATGTTCGGCTGCTGCTTTAGCCAGCTGTACATTTCCCGCGACTGTGCCGGATTGCTCGGGTTGATATACAGCTCGGCGCTCAGGCGTTGTTCGAGCCAGTCATCGAAGGTCTGGCGAAAACCGGCGGTCATGCTGCCGGCACCGATGTTGGCGGCGAGCGCCAAAAGCAACGCCATCAGCGCCAGGCTCAGTGCCGGCAATTGCTGACGACAATCGGCGAGAAACCACTGCCCCAGCACCGAGCGACTGCGCCCGAGCAACTGATTCAACAACGCGCTGAGCAACACCGGCAAAGCCAACGCGGCGCCGATCAGCAACCCGGCCATCAGGACAAAACCGCTGGCCAGACTGTCACCCCAGATCAACGCCACCAAGGCCAGCAAACCGAGCACTGCCGCCAGCCAGCCTTGTCGGCGCAGCCAACGCGCATATTGCTGATGCCAGGCTTGCGGATCCGCCACGGCCAACAACGGCAAACGGGCGGCGCGCAGCAGACTGTTGGACCCGGCGAGCAACGCGCCGAGCAGGCTCAAGCCGATGCCGCTGAACCACCACCACGGACTGAGGCGCAACTGCCCCGCCACTTCCGCGCCATACAAACCGCGCAAGCTGGCGGCGACGTCCGGCAGCAAGACACTCGCCAACCAATAACCGCTGATCACACCGAACAATCCGCCGATCAGCGCCAGCACACCCAGTTCGACGATCAGACACACGATCAACATCCGCGCGCTGACCCCGCAGGCGCGTAACGTACGCAGCAGACCGCGTCGTTGCTCAAGAGCCAGGCCAATCGCGGCGTGGACGATGAACAAGCCCACCACGAATGACAAAAACCCTAACGCATCGAGATTCAGGTGAAAGCTCTCGGTCAGTCGCGTCAGATTGTTTTCCTCGCCGCTGCTTTTGAGCTGCAACTGACCTTTGAACACGGCGGGCAACTCGCCGTGGAAATCCTTCGGCAGCAATAACCGTGACAATTGTCCGGGTTGTTCCAGCAGCGTTTGCGCGACGCCGATGTCCACCAGCAACAGGCCGGGCGCCATGTCCTTCTGCGCGAGCAACGGTGGCAAGCGCAGCCCATTAGCCGTTTGTGGTGTGTCGCCTTCACGCAGATCAAGCGCCTGCAAGGTTTCCGGAGAAATCCAGGTAGTGCCGGGGGGCATGAAGAACTCGACGACACGCTCAATCGGCAGCGCCTGCCCGGCCACTGCGGAATCGGCCGGCAATGACACCGGCTCGATGCCCATCAGTTGCAGGCGCTGATCTTCATGGCCCTTGAGCAACAACCGCCCTTGCAACAGCGGAGACACCGGCCAGCCCTGTCGACGCAGGTCCACGAACCATTGCTGTGCGAACGTCGCGCCGTTCGGCGTACTGAGACTGGCCTGGGGTTCGCCGCCAATCAACTGGCTGGCCCGTGCATAGCTGTCACGCGCCTGACTGTTCAGCGCCTCGACGCCAGTGAGCAGACTGGTCGCCAGCCACAAGCCGGTGAGCACGCTGAAGAACTGCACCGGATGACGCCGCCAATGGCTGAGCAGCGCGCGCAGGGTCTGACGGAAAACGATCACGTCAGCCGTCCGTTGGACAACTCCACTCGCTGCGCCAATCGCGCCGCAACCCGCTGACTGTGAGTGACCATCAACAATGTAGTGGGCGTGTCATCGAGCAATTCCAGCAACAGCCGCAGGACTTCGTCGCTGGTGGCTTCGTCGAGGCTACCGGTGGGCTCATCGGCCAGCAGCAATTTCGGCTGCGAGGCCAATGCCCGCCCCAAGGCGACCCGCTGCTGTTGGCCACCGGAAAGTTGCTCGGGATAACGCTTGAGCAAATCGCCCAGGCCCAGACGCTGCACCAGATGCGCCTGCCAACGCGGTTCATGGCGCCCGGCCAGACGCGCCTGAAAGGCCAGATTGTCCTCGACGCGCAAACTGCCGATCAGGTTGAACTGCTGGAACACCAGACCGATTTCCGTCCGCCGCCAGTTCGCCAGTTGCGCTTCGTTCATCGCCTCAAGACGATGCTCGCCGCTGCGAATGCTGCCGCTGTCGACTTTGTCGAGACCGGCCACCAAGTGCAGCAAGGTGCTTTTGCCACTGCCGGATTCGCCCATCAATGCCAGGCTGCTGCCGGACTCCAGCGTCAGGTCGACGCCTTGCAGCACCGGCAATGGGCCTTGCGGGGTGAGATAGCTTTTGAAGACGTTTTCAACACGAAGCATGCCGCCACCTGATCGGTCAGTGTGGGGCAAGGATAGCGGATGGCGATGACCGACTTGAACTCAGCGTTGAATTGACCGGCCCCTTCGCGAGCAAGCTCGCTCCCACAGGTTGATCGCATTTCAAATGTGGGAGCGAGCCTGCTCGCGAAAGCGTCAGCCCAGCCAACTCAAACTTACTGCCCCGCCGCCACACTCGTCGGCGCCTGCGACGGCGTGACAATGCTGCCCAGATCAATGTGCTTCCACTCAGGCTTGGCACCCAACCGTGCATTGAAGCGGTAGTTGAAGGTAAATTCATCCGCCGTCGCGACACTCAGTGGCTTGCCATAAACAGCCTCGATCCCCGCCAGGTCATAACCCATCAACTGCAACAGCGTCGGGAAGATGTTGTAGTGGCTGGAGCGATCCTTGTTCGCCGCCAGTTGTGCCGACCAGTCCAGTGTCTTCAGATCGCTGCCCTGAATCACCACCAGCGGCACCAGCCCTTCCTCCTCCACCGGATCGCCACCGCAATGGGTGTTCAGGCCCGGATTACCGCGCTCGTGTAAATCCTGACCATGATCAGAGGTGTAGATCAGCAATGCATTGTTCAGATTGCCCTGGGCGAACACCCGCGCAAAGAATTCGCCGACATTCCACAACACAGTGTTCTTGTAGGCGTTGCGGTACAGCACCCAATCGTCTGGCTGGCCGTTGAAACCGGTGCGTTCGCCGGTATCGGCCACCTCGGTGAACTGCCCGCGCGGTAAGGTCGGGCGGTAGGCCATGAACGCATCCGGGTATTTGTCATGCACCGGAAAGTGCGCGCCGACCTTATTGATCACCACCAACTCTGACTGGTCGTCGTTGAGCAATTCGATGAGCTTCGCTGCCGCCGCCATGTCGCGATCGCGCACGCTGGTCTGGTCGAATTGCACAAACTGGTCGATGTCCTTCTTCTCGGTATCAGTCATCAGGTTCTGCAGATTGCCAGCCGTGCGCTGGGCATCGATGTATACCGTGCGCAGCCCGGCCTTTTTCGCGTACTGCCAGATCGACGGCAGTGTGCTGTTGATGCGCATGTAGTCAGCGCGGGTGCCGCCGTAACGCAGGGTCACGTTGGTGTCGGCGCTGCAATTGGCGATGGACGCGGCGTAACCATAATTGAAGATGTCGACACCGGGATGCGCCTGCTTGAGGTTGCTGTGCACCCCGAACGGCGCGTTGATGTCCAGATAATTGCCGGAGATGCTTTCATCGATGATCAGCACGATATCGTGACCGACGGCTGGCGAGGTGCGCGTCAGTGTCACTGGTTCGCGCGGGCCGACGGTGCTGTGCAGGGCTTCATAGGCAAACAGGTTCAGGTAGGCCAGCGGCGTGTACATGATCGGCAAACCCCGCGCGCCCTCGCCCGCACGCAAGAACAGCACCGCACTGAGCAGCAACACGCCGCACAGCGGCGCCGCCACACGTAACGCGTTGGGAATCGCCAGGCCGTGGCGAGGCCTCAGACCGATGCCGAACAGCAACAACAAACCGCTGAGGGCGCCGTGCAGGATCGCGTCTCGATACTGGTACGCCGCTTCCTGGATGAAGCCGCCGGAATACACCAGCGAGACGAAGCTGCTGTAGCTCAGGTAATCCGCCGTGACCCGGGTGTAGACATCGAAAAACACTGCGGAGGCGAACATCACCAATGCGAATGCATGCCGGATGAGACTCTGCCGTATATAGGCCGTTAGATATAACGCTAAAGTTAGCGCCAAAAACATCGCGCCAAAAAGAAGTACAGCAAAACCGAGGCCGATAGCATTTAACCGCTCTATGTAATATTCGACATAAAGCAGAAAATAAATAATTAAAAGCAATTCTTTCGCATATCTGAACATGGCGATACCGGTCTTGCAAAACGGCGGAGAGTCAAAAGCTTGTCAATCAGAATCTGACACTAGCACCCGGCCATCAAAGCGCAAGAATTGACTGCCTTTTGTAAAAAGCGTCAAAAAACCGATGACTCAAATCTGACACACATCAAACCCCAGAAGCCTTTAAATTAAAGGCTTACGACCGTTTATCGCTTATTTTGAATCTGAACAAATCTGCAAAAAACCAACAAACTCAATCGCAGCAATGACTTGATGGCCAATCGCCAAAAAATGCTCAAGTGTTATACAGATGCAACATGTCATTTTGCTGACACGCTTTGCAAACCCTGCGCTATACCCCATTTACAGTCTTCTTCCGAACTTCTTCTTTTCGCTCTATCGAGGGTGCGCAGATGGACGTGAGCGTATTTGGCACGGGCTATGTTGGATTAATACAAGCCGCCGCACTTGCAGATGTCGGTCATCGCGTTTTATGCGTGGATATTGACCCAAACAAGATTAAACAACTGCAACAAGCGGTGCCGCCAATTAGCGAGCCAGGTTTGTCCAGTACTCTTGAAGAGAACATCAAGGCCGGCCGTCTGCTGTTCAGCACCCAGGCCAGCGATGCGGTCGAGCATGCCGAACTGATCTTCATCGCCGTCGGCACCCCGGCCGATGAGGACGGTTCTGCCGACCTCAGCCACGTGCTCAACGTCGCCCGGCAAATCGCTTCGCACATGGAGGCCGATCGCACGTTGATCATCAAATCCACGGTACCGGTCGGCACGGCCGATCAGGTGCTGGCCACCGCCAACAGCGAATTGCAGCGCCGCGACAAGGCAGGTCTGACCGTACGGGTGGTCTCCAACCCTGAATTTCTCAAGGAAGGCAGCGCCCTCGCCGACTGCATGCGCCCGGACCGGATCATCGTCGGCACCCGTGACGACGTAGCTCGCGAGCAAATGAGCGAGCTGTACGCGCCGTTCTGCCGCAACCACGAAAAACTGATGTTCATGGACAACCGCAGCGCCGAGCTGACCAAGTACGCCGCCAACGCCATGCTCGCCACGCGCATCAGTTTCATGAACGAACTGGCCAACCTCACTGAACTGCTCGGTGCCGACATCGAAGCGGTGCGCAAAGGCATCGGTTCTGACCCGCGCATCGGTTACCACTTCATCTATCCGGGCTGCGGCTTCGGTGGCTCATGCTTTCCCAAAGACCTGCGCGCCCTGCTGCACACCGCTGAACACAACGGCATGCCGTTGAAACTGCTGCGCAGCGTCACCGACGTCAACGACCTGCAGCGGCACATACTCTTCAGCAAACTGAAAGCGCAATTCCCGCAAGGCCTTGCCGGCAAATCCATCGCGATCTGGGGCTTGGCATTCAAACCCAACACCGATGACATGCGCGAAGCCCCCAGCCGCTACTTGATGGATGCGCTGTGGGCCGAAGGCGCCAGCGTGCAAGCCTATGATCCGGAAGCGATGTCCGAATGCCGGCGCCTCTACGGCTACCGCAACGACCTGCACCTGTGCGCCACCCGCGACGACACCCTGGAAGACGCCGACGCACTGGTGATCTGCACCGAGTGGAAAAACTTCCGCGTGGTCGATTTCGAGTTGCTCGCCGAAAAGCTCCGTTCGAAGGTGATCATCGACGGCCGCAACCTGTACAACCCGGAACAAGTGGCTGCCGCCGGTTTGCATTACAGCGGCATCGGCCTGCGCCACATTGCCCCCGAAGGGCTACGGCCATGAAGGTGCTGGTCACCGGTGCGGCCGGTTTCATTGGTGCCCATTGCGTGTTGCGGCTGCTGCGCGACGGGCATTCAGTGGTCGGTCTGGACAATTTCAACGCCTACTATGACCCGCAACTCAAGCACGACCGCGTGCAGTGGGTGCGTGAGCAGGCCGGCGATTTCCAGCTCGTCACGGTTGACCTGGCCGACGCCTCGGCCATTGACGCGCTGTTTGTCCGCGAACGGCCGCAAGTGGTGATTCACCTCGCCGCGCAAGCCGGGGTGCGTTACTCGCTGGACAATCCCAAGGCGTATCTGGACAGCAACCTCAACGGTTTCCTGAATATTCTCGAGAGCTGCCGGCATCACCCGGTCGAACACCTGATCTACGCGTCATCGAGCTCGGTGTACGGCGCCAATCAGCACACGCCCTACTCTGTGAAAGACGGCGTCAATCACCCGCTGTCGCTGTACGCCGCGACCAAGAAAGCCAACGAGCTGATGGCGCACAGTTACAGCCATCTGTTTGGCATTCCCTGCACCGGCCTGCGCTTTTTCACCGTGTACGGGCCTTGGGGCCGGCCGGACATGTCGCCGATCCAGTTTGCCCGGGCGATCAGCGAAGGCGAGCCACTGAAGCTGTTCAACTATGGCGAGCACCAGCGCGATTTCACCTACATCGACGACATCATCGAAAGCATCGCCCGCCTCACCGAATGCCCTCCGCACGCCGACCCGCACTGGGATCGCGAGCTGCCCGACCCGGCCAGCAGCATGGCGCCGTGGCGGCTGTTCAACATCGGCGGGCAGCACCCGGTCGAGCTGAAAACCTATTTGGCGCTGCTGGAAAAACATCTCGGCCAGAAAGCCATTGTCGAGCTGCTGCCGCTGCAACCGGGCGACGTGCTCAACACTTGCGCCGAGGCCAGCGACCTGGCCCAAGCCACCGGGTTTCAGCCCCGGATCGAGCTGGATGAGGGGCTTGGGCGATTCATCGCCTGGTTCCGCGACTACTACCCCACTGCCTATCGCCCACGCGCCGCTCGCGGCTGAATTAATGCGGAGGACTCCATGACTGGACATGAGAAAGGTGTGCCGATCCAGGAAATGCGCCGTGACAAGCGCGTTGACCCCGAGCACCGAATGCGTCTCGACGCGGCAATCCATCGCCAGGGTCGCGGCTGGTTCACTGGCCGCGACGGCGGTCGCCCATGGCAACTGTCACGCACCAATCGCGTGGTCGCCTGCCTCGGTGCGCTAATGATTCTGGTGCTGATCTCGCCACTGCTGCTGGGTCTGGCACTGGTCATCAAGTTCAGCAGCCCAGGGCCGGTGATGTTCGTGCAAAAGCGTACCGGTTACCGCGGCCGCAAGTTCGGCATGTACAAATTCCGCACCATGGTCGCCAACGCCGAAGAATTGAAAGAATCGCTGCGCCACCTCAACAAGCACGGTGCCGACGCCATCGATTTCAAAATCGACCACGATCCGCGCATCACCCGCATCGGCGGTTTTCTGCGGCGCACCAGCCTCGATGAACTGCCGAACCTGATCAACGTGGTGACCGGTGACATGCGCTTGGTCGGCCCTCGCCCGACCTCGTTCAACGCTTACCGCTACAAGGACAATCACCTCGCCCGTCTGGCGATCTACCCCGGCATGACCGGCCTGTGGCAGATCTCCGGACGCAGCAATATCGACTTCGACCAGCGCGTTGAGTTGGACCTCAGCTACATCGCCGAGCAGAGCCTTTTGCTTGATCTGAAGATTCTGTTGAAAACCCCCTTCAAAGTATTCAGCGGCCACGGAGCAAGCTAATGGACGGTTCAACCAACAAAAGCCTGAGCATTGCCAACCCCAGCGAATCGAACCTGACCTCGACCGTGCTGGATCTCGACCTGCGGATCCTGTTCCTGACCGCCGCAAATCCCGGCGCCGGCACCACCACCAGTGCCTTGGCGCTGGCCAGCCAACTGGCGCAAATGAGCAGCGGCCAGGTGCTGCTGGTCGATGCCAGCCAGTCGGCGAGCAACCTCACGCAGCAGCTGAACCTGAGCAAGGAGCGCGGCCTGCGCGACTTGCTGTTCAACCCGGACAACCCGCCGCTGTTGCAGGACTGCGTGGTGCAGGTGTCGAGCCTGCCCTTCCACGTGCTGCCCAATGGCCGGCCGATCCGCACCATGGAACACCTGACCGCCGAGCGCCTGAGCCCGTTGCTCGATCAATTGGGCAGCCAGTACCGCTTCGTGGTGATCGACGGCGACGCGGTGTATTCCGCTGCCGACACGCTGGTCATCAGCACTCAGGTCGACGGTGTGGTGTTTGTCGTGCGCGCAGAAGACACCCGCTGGGAAGCCGCCCAGGCCGCCGTGCAACGCCTGACTCAGGCCGGAGCCAAAGTGGTCGGTAGCGTGTTCAACCGGCGAAAGTACTACATGCCCAAATGGCTTTACAAAAACCTCTAAGCGAACGCGAAGGATGACGCCATGAACGCCAAGATTCTTGTGCTGCTGATGCTGCCGCTTGCAGGCTGCTCGAGCACCTCCGAAACCCAGAACATGCCGGTGAATATCCTCACCGCCACCCCGGCCAACGCCCAGGCGACCGATATGCCGAAGATCGAGCAGACCCTGCGCCCGCAGGACGTGCTCGACGTGATCTTCCATATCAGCACCAGCGGCTCGGACGCCTACCGTGTGCAGTCGGGTGATCAGATCGGCCTGAACTTCACCGCTGCCAGCCAGCTCAACGGCAATCAACTGGTGCTGCCCGACGGCACCATCGAACTGCCGGGCGCCAACACCTCGGTGAAAATCGCCGGGCTGACCAGCGATCAGGCCCGTGAAGAAATCCAGCGCGCCTATCAGCGCAAGCAACTGTTCCAGCCCAACCGCAATCAGCTGACCGTGCAAATCATCAGCCCGCTGACCAATGAGCAGAACCTGAAAAGCGCGCTGAACCACCCGGCCACCGGTATGAGCCGCGAGATCACCGTCGGCACTGACGGCTACGCGAGTTTCCCGGAAATCGGCGCCGTGCCGCTGCAAGGCATGACCGTCAATCAACTGGAAACCTTCCTCAACCAGAAATACGCGCAACTGCCGGGCCGGATGACCGTGGACGTGCTGCTGAAATCCACCGCCGGCAACGAAATCTATGTGCTGGGCGAAGTCGGTCAACCAGGTTCCTACCCGATCCGCCGGCCGGTGTCGGTGCTTGAAGCACTGACCCTGGCCCGTGGCACTAACGTCAAGGCGCGCCTGGATTCGGTGGTGATCATGCGGCGCAATGGCAATCAGGTGCAGGCGGTGCATTACGACGTCGAAAAAGCCTTGTCCGGCGATGCCTCGCAAATCGCTTACCTGCAACCGGACGACATGCTGTTCGTGCCAAAAACCAAACTGGCCAGCGCCGGCGAACTCGCTCGCCAACTGGCCGATGTGGTGCTGTTCCAGGGCGTCGGGTTCAGCTTCGGCTACCGCGTCGACAACAAAGGCAGCAACAACAACTGACTCTCAGGTGACCGACATGAATCCAAAGGAAAACTACCTGCATGAGTTCTTCAGGATCTTCTTCGCCAACAAACAACTGGTGAAACGGGTCTTCCTGATCTTTGCAGTCATCGCCCTGCTCCTGCCGCTGGTGCTCAAACAGAGCTTCGATATCACCGCGCAGGTGATCGTGCAGTCGAAAAAACTCTCCCAGGGTGACGCCACCACGTCACTCACGGTGGACAACGCCACGTTTATTCCGCCGTCGCTGGCGGACATGGAAACCGAGAGCAATATCCTCCGCTCGCCGGCGCTGATCCGTCAGACCATCAGCGAACTGCGCGACAAGGGCGAATACACGCCTTCGCCGGGCATTTTCAGCAAACTGGTGGCCGAGCCGTTCAAGCGCTACGTCACTTCACCGCTGCGCCAATACGTGATCAATCCGCTGCGCAATGTGCTCGGGCTGGACACCGATCCGGTGCGTGACACCGCGCTCGACGCCTTCACCCAGCAAGCCATCGATAGCCTGAAAATCGAGACCCTGCCCGGCTCCAACGTGATCTCGATCATCTACAGCTTCCCCGATCCGCATCAGGGCACGACGTTTGTTTCAGCCTTGCTGCAGAACTATCTGTTCAGCCGTCAGGCCTTGCAGTCGATCGACTTGCCGCAGTCCTTCTATGAGTCGAAAAAGCATCTCTACCAGGTGCGCCTCGACGGCCTGGAAGGCAATCGCCAAGCCTTGCTGGAAAGTGTCGGCTCGTCGGATCCGAAGGAAGAAATCACCTTCCGCCTCAACGCGATCAACACCGAAGAGCAAGCCCTGAACCTGTATCAGGATCGCCTGTTGCAGAGCCAGCGCTGGCTCGAATATCTGAAAACCGCGTTGGCTGCGGCCAGCAACAACAAGCTCAACGACTACACCTTCCCCTACACCTTCACCACCACCGTCGACAACGTGGCGTTCGAAGATCGGGAAATCAAACAGATGGGCGAGCAACTGACCACCCAGGTCAGCCGCTACATGAATGACCTGGCGGTGTTCCAGCCCGGCAGTGAACCGATGCTGCTGACCCGCGAGCAGATTGCTCGCACCCGTGGCCAGTTCCTCAAAGTGGTGAGCAACCGCATCCAGGAGCGCACCAACGATCTGGCGGTGGTCAAGCAAGTGATCGATCAGAAAACCGCGCGCATCGCCGAGTTCAAGAACCGCATCCACGAGTTGCAGCAGACGCAAAGCAAGCTGCGGCAGATGGACACCGAAATCGATGCGCTGCACGCCGCCTTCTCGACTTACGCCCAACGTTTCGCCGAAAGCAGCACCACCGGCGCGCTCAACGACGATCTGTCCAACGCCCGGGTGCTCAGCCCGCCGTTCGAACCGACCGAAGCAGCGTTCCCGAAACCGGGCCTGATCATTCCATTCGGTTTGTTCACCGGGTTGTTGCTGGCGATTGCCCTGGTCTACGTGCGTGAGTTCTTCGATCACCGCTTCAAACACCCGGCGCAAATCAGCCACGAACTGGGTTTGCCGGTGCTGTTGGTGATCAACGACCAGAACGCGCTGCCGAGCAATCCGCACAAGAACTGGACGGTGCCAAGCTTCCTGCACTGGGTGCGCAATTGAGCACCGCATCCTCCCCGACTGCCGCGCTGCCGATCATTCATTTGCTCAGCAGCGGCGGCTTCTATGGCGCCGAGCGCATGTTGCTGGATCATTGTCTGGCGACGCCGGGTCAGCATCAGGTGCTGTTCCTCGACGCGCCGCCAGAACTGATCGCGCGCTTTCGCACGGCCGGGGTCGACTGTCGCGGCTGTGCCGGGCTGGGAGAATTGCTGCAGTATCTGCGTCAGCGCCGCAGTGAAAAACCGCTGATCAATACGCACAACTTCAAAGGGCTGTTGTTCGGTTGGGTCGGCGCAACCCTGTTGCGCCTGCCGTTGGTGATCACCCAGCACGGCTTCACACCGCGCAGTCGCAAGCAGAAGTTCTACACCTGGCTAAGTCTGCAACTGTGCCGAACCGCGTCGGTGGATCGGGTGGTCTGCGTGGCGGAAAGTATCGCCGCGCTGCACCGTCAGGCCAGCGTCCGCGCGGAGAAATTGCAGGTGATCCCCAATGGTTTGCCAGCCGCTGCGGCGCTGGTGCCTGACGCGGATCGGCAGCGCTGGCTGGTCGGTTACGTCGGCCGCTTGAGCAGCGAGAAAGGCCCGGATCTGTTTCTTGATGCGCTGATTCCGCTGTGTCACCAGCATCCACAACTGGATGCGGTGATGCTCGGTGACGGCCCGGAACGCGAAGTGTTGCAGACGCGGATCGACAACGCCGGTTTGCAGCAACGCATTCGTTTGCCCGGTTATCAGATCGCCATGCAACCGTGGTGGCGGCAACTCGATGCGCTGGTGATCAGCTCGCGCACCGAAGGCACACCAATGATTTTGCTTGAAGCCATGCAGGCCGGGGTACCGGTGGTGGCGTTCGGCGTCGGCGGCATTCCCGATGTGCTCGAACACCGGCACAACGGCTTACTCGCCACACCGGCCGACTGCGCCGCCCTCGCCCGTCAGCTCGACACGTTGCTGAGCGAGCCGAAGCTGGCCCGGCAACTGCGCGACAACGCAAAACGCACACAACAGGATCGCTACGACCTCAAGGCGCTCGCTGAGCGCTGGTCGCAGCTGTACATCCGCACGGCACGGGAGGCACGCGCATGATTTTCCCGCTCTCGATCGTCAGTCTGCTCGGTCTGGTCTGCATCGGTTTGCTGGCCAGCCCTTATCCGTTTCTGGCGCCGGGGGCGGTGCTGGGCCTGGTGGGCTTTGCGCTGCTGTACCGCAAACCGACCTGGGGCCTGCTCGGCATTGCTGCACTGGTGCCGTTCGAGGGCTTTTTCAAGGACACGTCGTTCTCGGGCAGCAAGCTGATCGGTGCTTCACTGGCGGTGATCCTGATGCTGCAACTGGCGTTGCACCAAATTCCCTCGGAGCGCCTGCGCAGCAATATCTGGCGCTTCCTGATCTGGTTTCTGGTGCTGTACTTTCTGAGTTTGCTCAACACCGATGACCTGGGCATGTCGCTCGGCCACCTGCGCGAGCTCAGCGTCGGTCTGATTCTGTTTGTCATCACCCTGTTGATCGGCCGCGAGCTGAACCTCGATCTGTTCGCCCGGCTCGTCACCCTCGCCGTCAGCACCACCTGTGCGATGGCAATGTTCTCGACCAAATTTCAGGATCAGGGTCGCGCCGCCGGACTGCTCGAAGACCCCAACGCGTTCGCCCTGCTGATCGCCTTTGCGATTCCGCTGGGGCTGTTACTGGTGATCCGCAGCCCGAACCTGCTGCACCGGTTGTTCTGGGGCGGTTGCTGCCTGATGCTGTTGGGCGGCATGACCAAAACCGAATCGCGCTCGGGTCTGGTGGTCTTGGCCTTGAGCCTGCTGATCGGCTGCTGGCATTACCGCACCCAACTGACACGGATTCGCCCTCGGCATCTGGGCTTCGCCATGCTTGGCGCAGCGATCGTGATTCCGCTGGCGATCTACGCAATGCCCGCCGGTTATATGGCGCGCATCCAGTCCCTGAGTATTCTCAGCGCCGGTTCCAAGGCTCAGGACGAATCCCTCGGCCGCCGCGCTTCGTACATCGTGGTTGGCAGCCAGATGATCCGCGAGAACCCGCTGCTCGGCTCCGGTCCCGGCACCTTCCCGCTGCATTACGCGACCACGGGTTACGCCAAGGCGTTTTCGGCTAACCGCAAAATCGGCGACCTCTATCGTCGTGCGCACAACACCTACCTGGAAATCTTCAGCGAACTGGGGATTCCCGCCGGGCTGTTGTTCGTCGGCATGCTCGGCCTCGGTCTGTACAACCTGATTCGCGCACGCGCCGCGTGGATGTTGCGCCGCGAATGGCATCAGGCCGACATGATGACCCACCTCGGTGTGAGCTTCCTGTCGCTGACCTTGTTCCTGATGTTCCTCAGCGCACCGAACCAGAAATACGTGTGGATCATGCTCGCCATGACCAGCGTCCTGCGCCTGAAAGCCGAGCAGGCGCCCCTGAGCACGGAGGCAAAGGCATGATCCGCATCAGCATCGTCATCCCGATGTTCAACGAGGCGCGGCACATTGGCCGCACCTTGCTTGCCGCGCAAAAAGCTGCCCATGCGGCCAATGTCGAGTGCGAGTTGATCGTGGTCGACAACGGCTCGACCGATCAGGGACCACACATCGCCCGCCAGTTCGGCGCGCAGGTGCTGGTGCAGCCGGGTTTGTTGATCGGCGCCCTGCGCAATCGCGGCACGGCCATCGCCACGGGTGAATGGCTGGCCTTCATCGACGCTGACATTGAAATGCCGGAGAGTTGGCTCAAGCCGTTGTTCGACATTGAGGCCAGCGGCCAGGCCGATGTCTTCGGCCTTGATCTGCACACCCCCGCCGAAGCGCCGTGGTACGCCACCGCCTGGCAACGCCGCACCGCGCGCGCGTCGTCGCAGGCGTCCCACGTCGTTGACTGGCTGCCCAGCTCAAACCTGCTGATGCGCCGGGGCTGGTTCGACAAGGTCGGCGGTTTCAACGAAAGCCTGCGCACCGGCGAAGACAAGGAATTCACCCTGCGCCTGCACGAACAGGGTGCGCGGCTGCTGTCGATCAATGACAACGTCGCCCTGCATTGGGGTTACGAAATGAACTGGCGCGAATGGATGGGCAAGGAGTTGTGGCGTCAGGGCAGTCACCTGCAACTGCTGCGCACCCATGGCTTCAGCCTGCGCCTGTTGCGCTTTCCGGTGCTGTCGCTGCTGGTGTGGTTGCTGGACTTTCTGGCGATTTCGGCGCTGTTCGACGGCTTTCCGCATCACGCGATCGTCATGGTCACGCTGACACTGATACCGGGACTGGTGCTCAGCCTGCGTCAGAGTTTCAAACACCGCAATATCGGTCTGACCCTGCAACTGTGGGGCCTGCACTGGGTGCGTCTGCACCTGGCCGGTGCCGCGTTCATTTTGAGTCTGTGTCATTGGAACGCCAGGAGGCCTGCCCGTGGCTGAGTTCATTTTCTGGATGTGCCTGGTGCTGCCGGTCTACGCCTATGTGGGCTACCCGCTGCTGCTGACGATTCTGGCGCCGCTGTTCCCGGCCTGGCGTCACACGCCGGCGCCGCCATTGAGCGTCAGCATCGTGATTGCCGCGCACAACGAGGCGCGGCACATCGAACACAAGTTGCGCACCTTGCTGGCGCAGGATTACCAGCCGGCCTCGCTGCAGATCATTCTCGCCAGTGACGGTTCGACCGATGACACCGTGGCCTGCGCACACAAGATCGTTGATCCGCGCATCACCGTCCTCGATCTACCGCGCCAAGGCAAAGCGGCGACGTTGAATGCCGGCGTGGCCCTCAGCACCGGCGACATTCTGGTGTTCACTGACGCCGACAATCAATGGTCGCGCGAAACCCTTGGGTATTTGCTCGCGCCACTGAGTGATCCGAATGTCGGCGGTTGTGCCGGGCACATGGTGATTCCGGTCACCGGCGGCGGTTTGAGCGTGGGTGACAGCCTCTATCGGCATTACGAAGGCTGGCTGCGCCGGGTCGAGAATCGCACCGGGTGCATGGTCTCTGCCGACGGCGCCCTGCTCGCCCTGCGCCGCGAGTTGTTCCAGAACGTGCCGGCCGAGGTCAACGACGATTTCTTTATCAGCACCTGCGCGCCGGTCGCGCACAAACGCATCGTCTATGTGCCGGAAGCGCAAGTGATCGATCACGGTGTCGATGAGGCCAACAAGCAATTCCGCCGCCGTCAGCGCGTCACCGTCGGTGGTCTGCAAAGCCTGGCCCAACGCCGCGAACTGCTCAATCCGCTGAAATATGGCCTGTATTCGATCGCGCTGATCAGCCACAAACTGATCCGCCGTCTCGCACCGATCCTGTTGCTGCCGCTGCTGCTGAGCAACTTCTGGCTGTGGGAAGACCACGGTTTCTATCGCCTGGCCCTGATCGCGCAACTGTTCGGCTATGCCGTGGCGATTGCCGGTTTGCTGGATTCGCAACACCGCTTGCCGAAACCCTTCCGCCTCGCCGCGTTTTTGCTGGTCACGCTCGCCGGGATGAGTCTTGGCCTGTGGCAGTTCCTGCGCGGTCAGCGGTATGCCCAGTGGAATCCGGAACAGAACCGTTAAGAGGACCGAAGCCATGGCGATCAAACAATTACTCAAACGCACCAGTGGCTGGCTCTATCTCAACTCGTCCATGGGCCGCAACCAATTGCAGGGCGCCGGGGTGATTCTGATGCTGCACCGGGTGTTGTCGAACGACCGTGCCGCCGACCTGCCGCACCGCAACGAACTCTGCGTAGGGCCGAAAGCCTTCGAGCATTTGCTGATGTGGCTGCGCAAGCATTTCGATTGCGTGCCGCTGATGGAAATCCTTCAGCCCAACTCACTGCGTACCGAACGCCCACGGGTGGCATTGACCTTCGATGACGGCTGGCGCGACAACGCGGTTAACGCCTTCCCGCTGCTGCAAAAACATCAGGTGCCGGCGAGCATTTTTCTCTCCACCGATTTCATCGGCAGCCGTCAGCGCTTCTGGTGGGAAAGCCTCGGCGAAACCCTGTGGGGCAGCCATGGCGACAAGGCGCGGATGCATTTGATCGAATGCCTGCATGCCATGCATCACCCGTTGCCGGTGCTGCTGGATGACATCGACGTCGACCGTCGCAGCCTGGCATTGCTCCATTACCTGCAAGGGTTGAAATCGATTGACTCGCAGGAGCTGGAACGGCTGACCGATGAATGCCCGCAGGAGTCGCAACCGCAAGCGCTGGACTGGCATCAGGTGCGCGCACTGGAGGCGTCCGGGCTGGTGCGTTTCGGTCCGCACGGCGCCAGTCACGCGATCCTCACCGGTCTCGACGATGTGCGCCTGAGCGAAGAAATCAGCCGCAGCCGTGACGCCCTGCACAACGGCTGCAATCGTGCGCTGCCGGTGTATTGCTACCCCAATGGCGACAATGATGAACGCGTGCGCCAACAGATTGCCCGTCACGATTACCCGTTTGCGCTGGGCACCGGCACCGGCATTTATCGCGGCGAAGGCGATCCGCTGAACCTGCCGCGCTTCGGTGTCAGTCAGCGCACCGCGCGTAATCCGGAGTTGCTGTCGTGGCGGATTTTTCGCGGGGCGCGGCCATGAGCCGAAGCAATTACCTCAAACATTTGGCGCTGAGCATGGGCACCAAACTGGCGATGATCGCCCTGCGTTTGCTGCGCAATGTGCTGCTGGCGCGGATTCTCGGGCCGAGCGAGCGCGGGCTGTTTGCGTTGCTCAGCACCCTGCCGGATCTGATCAGCGCCGCCACCAGTGGCGGCTTGAATTCGGCGGTGGGTTATCAGGCCGCCAAGCAGCGGCCGATGGGTTTGTTGCTGAGTCAGGTGTTGGTGTTCGGCTGTTTGCTCGCGGCGTTGCTGACCTTGCTGGTGGTGGCCCTGGTGCGTGAGTTTGGCACCGAGCTGGATGTGACGATGCAGCTCGGTTTGCTCGCTTGGCTGTTGTTGCTGGCAGTGCCGCTGACCGTGCTGAAAAGCGGTTTGCTGACGTTGCACAACGCCTCCGGTGGCGTGGTCGCGTTCAATGCCTTGCGCCTGGTCGAGTCGCTGGCACCGCTGTTGCTGTTTCTCGCGCTGTTCTGGATGTGGCAAAGCGCGGCCCTGGAAGCGGCGCTGATCAGTTGGCTGGCCGGCATCAGTCTGGTAGTGCTGGTCGGTTGGGTCTGGCTCAAACGCGCACAACCGTTGCAACTGCAATGGGACCGCGCCAGCCAGAACGAACTGCTGCGCTACAGCGCGCGCAGCCATCCGGATCTGTTGTTCCAGCAAGTGATCCTGCGTTCGGATTACCTGTTCATCGGCGCCCTGCTCGGCAGCACCGCCCTCGGCCACTACGCTATGGCCAGCGCCGCCGCCGAACTGCTGCTGATCGTTCCGGAAGCAGTCACCACGCCACTGATGAAACGCCTGCTGCAGCAAGACGAAGGCATGGACAAGGTCACGCCGCTGGCCCTGCGCCTGACCGCCACGGTGATGCTCGGCGCGTGCCTGACCATGGCAGTGATTGGCGAATGGCTGATCGTCACCTTGTTTGGTACGGCGTACCAACCGGCGTATCCGGCGCTGCTCGCCTTGCTGCCGGGGCTGTTGGGCCTGTGCTACGCGAGCATTCTGCGCCTGGACCTGTTGGGCAAGAATCGTCCCGGCACGGTGTCGTTGCTGATGGGCCTCGGTGCCCTGCTCAATCTGGCGCTGAATCTGGTGCTGATTCCGGCTTACGGCATCGTCGGCGCGGCGGCGGCTTCGTCGATTGCCTACCTGGCGGTGACCGTGGCAATGCTGGTGCTTTACTGCCGTTTGAGCGACGTGCCGTTCTGGCAAACCCTGATCATTCTGCCGCGCGACGTCACACCGATGTGGCTGATGCTGCAACGGCGCAAAACCGCATGAAAGGCCTGGTCTTGCTGTTCGGTCTCGGCCTGTCGCTGGACGCCTTCGCGGCGTCGATGCGCTGGGCCGAGATTCGTGACGGCAGCCTGTATCTGCAAACCGATCGTCCGGACACGCTGACCGTGCGCTGGACGCCGGCGTGGCAGGCCGATGCCAATGAAGAGCATCTGTATTTGCTCGATGGCCAGGGCAAACTGGCAGGTGATCGTTTTATAAAGGCCAGTGAAATTCGTGGCAGTCAGAGCTGGCCGCTGCTGCCCGGCGCGGCGAGTTATCGGCTGGAAATTCCCGGCTACAGCTTCCGCAATTACCGCGTCGAACATGACGAGCACACGGTCGCGCTGTTCGCCCCGGCGAAAGTGCATTTCAGCGTCGACACCCGCAACGGCGACGAGTTGTATTTCAAGGTTGCGCCAGGTGAACACGCGGTGCTGGCGGGCAAGTTTCACGGAGGTGTCAGCGGGTTGCAGGCACAGCGGGTCGGCGCTGAGCAGCAACTGACGCTGGCATTGAAACCGTATCGCGCCTACTGGCAGTTCGATCAGGTTGCCCTGCCCGTCAGCGAGCGCGAGCAAGTCTGGCGTCTGCGTCTGCAAGGCAGCGGCAAAGCAGCGTTCTGGCTGGATGGCACGGCCAACCTGTTCGCGCAGAACCCGCAGCAACTGAAAGCGCTGCGTGAAGACGCCGGTCAGACGCATCTGGTCTTGCACGACAAAGTGCTCGGGCGCACGCCGGATCTGGGCATCGCTCTGCCCTACTTGATGCCGCCACCCGCCAGTCATGCCGCGCTCGATGCGCTGAAACCGACGGCGGCGAGTTACTACAGTTTTGTCGACGTGACGGCGAAGAATCCGCAGTTCGAAGACGCGTTCCGTCAGGTGTATCAGGAGCGTTTCGGCATCAGGCAGGACATCACCTTGCTCGCCGGCAGTCAGCGCCAGGCTGACTTGCGCGCCGATGTGCAAAGCAACGGCGGGCTTGATGCGTGGTTAGCCAGCACCCGAGCGCTGGGTGGCAAGGGCACCCACTACATCGGTTTTGCCGATGAGCCGAACCTCAACTATTCCAGTTACGCGCAGTATCAGGCGATTTTCACCAGCATGGCGCGGCAGGTGCGCAGCGATCCGGCCAATGCCAAGGCCGGCGTGCGCATCGCCATGCCGGCCAGTTCGCGGCTGGTCAACGGGCCGTTTGCCAATAACGCTGCGGACAAGCGCGGCATCGATTGGGCGCGGCGTCTGCTCAGCGAATCCGGCGATCAGGTTGACGCACTGGCGTGGCACGAATGGATGATCCGCGACCTGCTCGCCACACGCGTCTATCGCGACAGCGTGCGCCGCGCGGCCGAATTGGTTGGCCTCGATGGCAAAGGCCAGCCGCGCAAAGCCTTGTTGCTCGACCAGACCAATCTGTCCAGCGGCTCCAGCCTCAGCCCTTATGATCAGGAAACCCACTACACCTCGCTGTGGTGGGCGTCGGTGGTGATCAACGCGTCGCAGGATGGCTTGTTGACGATGCTCAACTGGTTCCAGGCCGCCGATGAGCCGCAGTACCCCAAGGGCATGCTGCGTGTCTCGGCCGATGAACAACACTTCGAGCTGAAGCCGGTAGGCCTGGCCCAGCAATTCATAGCCCAACACTGGCTGCATCAGGTGCTGTGGCTGGAAAACGATGCCTTTGAAGTCGATGTGCTGGCGATGGCCGGCGACGATCAGCGCGGCTTGCTTGGGGTAAATAAAGGCACTCGGCTGCAACGTGTAGACCTGGCCGGCGCCAAGTGTCCGCTGAACAACGGCGCCCTGCGCTACTTCGGTGCTGACAATCGCAGTCGTGACGCGCCGTTTACCTGCCAGGACGGGCGTGTGCGTTTCGAGCTGCCGGGGCAAACCCTGTTCGCCCTCGGCTGGAGCGCTTCATGAACCGTCCGTTGATGTTCAGCCGCGCAGGCCTGTGGCCGCGCGATGCCTCGTCATCAGGAGCCAAAACCATGAACATGCTAAGCAAACTGACTGAACACCTGCGGCAGAAAGGACTCACTGCTACCGCCAAAAAAGCGTGGAAACACTACATCTTTTCCCATCAGGAACTGCTGTGGATGGAGCGCGATCTGGTCAGCCCGGTGCCGCCGCACAACCTCAAACCGTACCCGCCGCTGCGGGTGGTGAAGATCACGGCGGACAACGCCAGCGCCTTCGCGCGCTACTTCGGCGACCGCGTCGGCACCATGGCGGAGCTGGCCAAAGAAGGTCACACCGGGCACATGCACCTGGACGATCAGGGCGATGCCGTGGCGTTTATCTGGGGCAGTTCGCGGGACTATTTCGACCGGCACTATTACGGTTGCATGTTTCCGGTGAAACCCGGCGAGTTCTTCGAGTTCGGCGGTGAACTGACCCGCGCCTACTGGGGCAGCGAGTTGTCGGTGGATCTGCAACTGGAGCTGTGGAAAGCCATGGCTGCACAGGGTTGCGACAAGGTTGTCGACGTCTGCGAATTCCACAACATCCCGGCGCTCAAGCTGCACTTGCGCATGGGCTATACCGAGCAGAACCGCATCATGAATGTGTACACCTTGTTCGGTCGCTGGCGTTTCTACCGCGAAAGCCGCTACAGCGGTTCGCGTCTGGATGCGCTGCGCAAACCTTCCCGTCCACCCGTAACAGCCACGGCGGCCTGAGTCTATGGTGACGCGATTCGAATGGCGCACTTCGCTGTGCGCCGCCGATTTCCCGGAAGCAGCGTATGAAGCGCTGCGCCTGCGGGTGACGGATCACACGCCGTTCAACCACCTCGGTTGGTTGTGCGCGGCCGAGCAGGCCCTTGGCGCGGATGAGCGTTTGCACATTCTGCTGAGGTGGGAAGCGGACGAATTGCGTCTGTGCCTGCCATTGGTGGCGAGTCGCGAGCGCTTTGCCGGCCTGCCGTTCCGGGTCGTGCATCACTTGGGGTATCCACTGGCCGATCGTTTAGCGCTGTTGTCTTTGCTTGGCCATGAAGACATGCGCAAGGCCTTGCTGTTGATTCGCCAACGGCTGCCCCACGCGTTGCTGCAACTCAATGAGTTGTCCGAACCTGCGGGTGAGGAAAGTGCGCTGACCGAATGGATGGCGCGCAGTTCCACCGCTGAACGACGCCTGAGTTGTCGGGTGCCGGTGCATCTGATCAGCGAGGCCGATCATCAGGAAGTCTCCGGCGACCCGCGCTACAAGCTGCGGCGGGCACGCAAGCGGATCGCCGCGTGCGGTGCCGAAGTGCGGCGCATCGTGCCCGATGCGTTGAGCATGGGCCCGCTGTTAAAGGTTATCAGCGACGTCGAAGCGGTGAGCTGGAAAGGCGACGAAGGCGTGGGGATTTTCGCCAGCGAACGCAGCCGCCAACTGATCGAGCGCGCCTTCACCGCCCTCGCCGGCCAGGGCCTGGTGCGGGTGGTGACGCTGGAACTGAATGGCCACTGCATCAGTTATCGCCTCGGTCTGCTGGAGCAAGGACGGCTCTACGATTACAACCTCGCCTTCCTGCCGCAATACGCCGATCTGGGCAGCGGCCGGGTGTTGCTGGAGGAATGGATTCGCTGGGGGCTGGACGACAACTGGCGCTGGATCGACGCCTCGCGGGTCAGCCTGGAAAACTCCAGTCATCAACTGCACGAACGCATGACCGGACAACTGGAGCACTGGCGCTGGAGTTTTTATTCCTGGCGGCCGAGTGGTCTGGTGCTCGGCCTGGGCCTGCGCCTGTGGCATCGCCTCAAACCGCACGTACAAGCCTGGCGCGCCCGTCGTACCGAGCCTGCGAAACCCACACCGAAACCTGTCGCGATCACCACGGAGGGCGAACATGCCTCGCCAAGTCATAGTCAACGCTGACGATTTCGGCCTTAGTCCGAACGAAAATTCGGTGATCTTCGCCGCGTTTCAGGCTGGGGTCATCAGTTCTGCCACCGCCATGGCCAACATGCCGGCGTTCGAAGCGGCGTGTGCCATGGCGCGGCATCCGACGTTGCAAGGTCGGGTCGGGCTGCACTTCAACCTGACTTACGGACGACCACTGAGCCTGGGGATTCTGGCGCGTCGCACCTTTTGCGATGACTTCGGCGTGTTTGACCTCAGCCTGCCGCGCCACAGTTTCTGGTTGGGCCGCGAGGATCGCGAGGCGGTACGCGCAGAATTGCAGGCGCAGTGGCAGCGCTGCGTCGATCACGGCATGCGTCCCAGCCACATCGATTCTCACCAGCACGTGCACAACATCTGGCCGATCGGCGAGATCGTCGCGCGGTTTGCCGCGCATCAAGGTGTACCGATTCGGCTGGCGCGCAACCTGGGGCAGAACCTCAATTTGCCCAAACGTGTGTTCAAGGGATTGCTCAATTGGCGTTTGCAGAGTCTGGCCGGCGTTACCGCCGACTATGTGTGCACGCCGATCGACCTGCGCAACGGCAACGCGCCGACCGACGGCGTGCTGGAAATCGTCGCCCACCCGACGCAACTCGGCGCCGATTTCGGTGACGCCTATCTCAACCCGAACGAGTCATTGAGCCTTGTGCTAGAGCAGCGGCTGACGGGCGTTGCGCGGGTTTCCTATAGCGATCTGAACAAGAATTTTCTACGCGGGGCGACGGCACTCGATTGAGTTACACACGTTGAAATACTTTCCAAAGTGGCCCTTTGAAATTAACTGGCCAGCGTGATCTATACCCACAAAAGCACCATCCACCACACCCGGGCTGCGGCCACGGAGGGCATCATGAGCGTGATCGAAAAACTACAAGAGCGCATCCGGCAAAAAGGCTTCGGCCGCACGTTCGGCACGTTGTGGAAACGCTACGTGTTCTTCCATTGGGAACTGTTGTGGATGGAGCGTGACCTGGTCAGCCCGGTACCGCCGCACAAGCTGCGGCCTTACGACGGACTGCGCAAAGTCGATATCACGCCGCAGAATGCCATCGCGTTCACCAAGCATTTTGGTGACCGGGTAGGCACCATGGCGGAACTGGCGGCCGAGGGTCACACCGGGCACATGTACCTCGATAAGGATGACCACGCCGTCGCGTTTATCTGGGGCAGCATTCGTGATTATCACGACCGTCACTATTATGGCTGCACCTTCCCGGTGAAGCCCGGCGAGTTCTTTGAATTCGGTGGTGAGATGACCCGTGCGTATTTCGGCAGCAGCCTGTCGGTGGACGTGCAGGTGGCGCTGTGGGAGGCGATGGCCGCGCAGGGTTGCGACAAGGTGGTGGATGTTTGCGAGACGCACAATATTCCGGCGCTGAAGCTGCATCTGCGCATGGGTTACCACGAGCAGGGCCGCGTGATGCACGTTTACTGCCTGTTCGGGCGCTGGAAGTTTTTCCGCGAAACGCGGTATGAGGGTTCGCGTCTGGAACCGCTGCGCAAACCGGGGCGGCCGGTGGTGAGTGCGGCGGCGCAGGCTTGATTCAACTCTGAAATATTCAGCGGCAGTGATGCCGTCATCGCGAGCAGGCTCACTCCTACATTTGAAATGCATTCCCCTGTAGGAGTGAGCCTGCTCGCGATGAGGCCGGTAGCCGCGCTGATTATTTTCAGGCCTTGCTGGCGACCAAGGTAAAACACATCGGCATCTGCGCCTCTCGATTCAGATACCGGTCATACACCTCTTCCCGATTCGAATGCGCATACTCCCTGAAGTGCGCAATATTCAGCCCTGCCCCGATGGCACCACCGAAAATCGCCCCCAGCGTGTGCACAAACCAATACGACTTCGCCGCCTGCTGCTCAACCTTGCCGACATAGACAATCGGTTCTTCCTGCACAAACGGTTCGGCGCGGAAGTACGAACTGGCGAGGCGATAAGGATCTTCCGCATCCGGGTCGACCATTTCCAGGAACGGATGGGTTTCGTAGATCACCAGTTTCCCGCCCGGTTTCAGCGTTGAAGCGACATGGCGGAAAAACTCGCCGATGTCCGGCATCCAGTTCAAAACACCGATGGTGATCAGCGCCACATCGAAGCGATTGTGCAAGGACGCTGGCAAATGATGGATATCGCTTTCGATGAACTCGGCTTTGTGCGGTGAACGCTTGTTCAGCTCGCGGGCCTGTTCTAGAAACGCCGCCGATTGATCGACGCCGACCACGCTTCTGGCACCAAGCGCAAACAGCGAGAGACTCTCACGGCCATTGTTGCAGCCCAGTTGAATCACATCCTTGCCATCGACCTCCAGCAACCCGCTCAGGGTCTCATCGAGGCAAGAGAAATCCGCCTGTGCGACTTCGCCGAGCAAGGCCTGCCAATCAGGCGAATCCTGGTGATGGCGGGCGGAATCGTTCCACGCCTGTCGATTGCTTTCGATGGCGGTTTTATTGTTGGGCACTTCCATGGCGCACTCCGGACGATGCTCGTGATTGAGCGGATCCGAGTCTAGATCAGCCCGGCAATTGCGGTTGTTGCAAACTTGTAAGCCAATTCCTGCGGCAACTCCTACATATCAGGGTGTTCTGGCCTACAAATGTCGGCGAATTATCAAAACAGATAAAGGACACGGCTGACTATTCAACTCTGCTCACGTGGATACCCTCACAAAGCGCAGTCATCCGACGCGCACAAAAATGGCTAAGGAGGCTTAACCATGAGCCAGACTTTGACGAATTTCGACGTGATAGCACTGCTGGACAGTGACGAAGCCATCAGCGAATACCTGTCCCAGGTTCTTGCAAATGGGGATAACGAAGAGTTTCTTCGCGCAATCGGCTATGTGCTCAAGGCCTGCGCACAACCGGAGCATGTGATCAATCACCCGGTTGTTTGAATGTCGGGCAGCTATAGTTAATAGCCTTGGGGAAAACCGCACTCGCAGGTGCCGCCATGCATATGCTCGATCGGCTGTTGTTGACCGGCTGTCTGCTCGCTGCCACTCAGGCGCAAGCGCTGGACAGCAATTTCAATTATTACGGGCCCAACCAGCCCTTCGCCCACCCTGCCCCGTATTCACTGAGTTCCACACCGCTTAAGCCTTACGACGATACGGCGCCGCAGGATTTTGTAGTGATCCCGGGTGACCATGAGTTCTACGATTCACAACTGCCGACTGTGGCGGACGCGACGGTGCGGGTGTTTATCCGCACGTACGATGCCGAGCGCGGGATTTATGTGAATGACGAGGTGCTGGATCCGGGTTGTTTGCTGGAGTGTTTGAGTCGGCAGCAGCATTGATCCGGGTTGCTCACAACATCTGCGGCACCACCGATCCCTTGTAGGAGTGAGCCTGCTCGCGATAGCGGTGTGTCAGCAATAAAGAGGTCGACTGACACACCGCTATCGCGAGCAGGCTCACTCCTACAGGGGAAATGCGGTGTGCCTGGGTTACCACTGCCGTTTATCCGGGCGGGCGAGGCCGAGTTTTTCGATGCGGTAGCGCAGCATGTCGCGGCTCAGGCCCAGCAGGCGCGCGGATTTGGTGACGTTCCAGTCGGTCTTGTCGAGCATTTTGCGCACCATGTCGCGCTCGACTTCCGGCAGGTTCATCGACTCGGTGTTGCTCGCCGGCCGTGGTTCGTAGTGCATCGGTGCTTCATGAATATGCAGCGGCGGCTCGTCGACCAGGCTCATGCACACGTTGAGCTGATGCGCAGCGATGGTGTCGCTCGGCGCCAGCAACACGGTCTGCTCGAGCATGTTGCGCAGCTCGCGCACGTTGCCCGGCCAGGTGTAACTGAGCAGCAGCTCTTCGGCCTGCTGACTGAAATGCAGATTCGGTTTGCCATAGCGTTTGCCGTGGCTGGCGAGAAAGTGCCGCGCCAGCAACAGAATATCGTCGCCCCGGGCATACAGGCGTGGCACTTTGATCGAAATGATCCGCAGGCGGAAAAACAGATCGCGGCGGAATTTGCCCTGCTGCACCATCTGTTCAAGATTGCAGTTGGTCGCACTGATCACCCGCAGATTGACCTTGCGCTCCTTCACCGAACCGACCCGGCGAATGGTGCGGTCCTCCAGCAACTTCAAAATCTTCGCCTGCAAGAGCAGATCCATCTCGCCAATCTCATCCAGAAACAGCGTGCCACCATCCGCGGCTTCCACCAGACCAACGCGACGATCCTTGGCGTCGGTGAACGCACCTTTCTCATGGCCGAACAGCTCCGACTCGACCAGATTCGATGGAATCGACGCGCAGTTGAATTCAATGAACGGCCCTTTGCTACGCGGACCGTCGAAGTGCAACGCGCGGGCCACCAACTCTTTGCCGGTGCCGGTCTCGCCTTCCACCAAAACCGGCGGTAGATCGGTGTTGGCCATGCGTCGCTCGGCGTCGAGCAACTGGCCGATGGTATTTTTCAGGTACTGCATCGGCGCCGAATCACCAATCAGCGCCTGCACCCCGGATTTCTGCGCCTCGCGCTCCTGATAGAACGACAGCGTGCGCTCCATTCGTTCGGTGGCCAGAGCCTTGTCGAGCAGCAGTTTCAGCTCCGGTAAAGCCACCGGTTTGGTGACGTAATGAAAGGCGCCCTCCTTCATCGCCACCACCGCATCTTCGACGTTGCCGTAACCGGTCATCATGATCACTTTGAGATCCGGCGCGCTGATGCGCAGCTTCTGGATCAGGTCGTGACCGCTCATGCCCGGCAGCGAGTTGTCGGTCAGCACAATGTCGGGCATGAAGGTTTCCAGTTGCGCCAACGCGTCTTCGGCCGAATGGCAGACGGTCACCTCGAAGTCCTTGCGCTCCAGGTAGGTCTGAATATTCTCGGCCAGCAGTTCGTCATCCTCGACCAGCAGAATGCTGTGTTCCATATTCCCCTCCCGATGCCACTTTGAAGTTGAGACTGACGCGGGTTCCCTCCTGCTCGCGGCTGGTCAGCACGACCGAACCTTCAAAACGCTCCATGATTCTTTTGACCAACGCCAGACCAACCCCGAGGCCGCCCTGTTTGGTGGTGAAAAACGGTTTGAACACCAACAGTTGCTGCTGCGCGCTCATGCCCTTGCCGGTGTCGCTCACGGTCAGGCGCACGCGGTCGGGCTGCGGCGATTCGAATTCGACGCTGAGCACACCGCCCTTGGGCATCGCTTCCAGGGCGTTGGCAAACAGGCTATTGAGGATTTGCGTGAGCAGCACCTTCTGGCTGACGACCGGCGCGCAATTCTGCGCAGTGAAGCGCACTTCGACGTTGCAGCGTTTGATCAATGCTTCGAAGGCGCCAACGGTGTCTTCGACCGCCATCACCAGGTCCACCGCCTCGCCGTCGTCGTTCATCGGCCGCAGCGACACCAGCAACTCGCGCACCCAGCGCGACATGCGATCGACCTGGCTGATGATGTCGCCGATGTTGCGCTGCGCACCGGGGCTGGCGATTTCCTGGGCCAGTTCGGCGCTGGAGCGAATGGTCGCCAGCGGATTACGCAGACTGTGCGCCACCGCCGAAGACATCTCGCCGAGGGCGACAAAGGTCTCATTGCTGATCAACTGTTGCTGCTGGCTCTGCAGCAGTTTCGCCGCGCGGCGGACGATCCAGAACAACGCGAGAAAGATCGCCGCACCACCGAAACAGGTCGCCGCCCAGATCGAGGCGAATCCACGGTCGATGCGGTCGACCAGATCCGCCGGTTCCTTGTAGATCTCGACCATGGCGACGACTTTGCTTTTGTCGGCGTTGAACATCGGGATGTAGTTCTCGATGAACAAATACTTCGGCTCGCGCAGTAACTGCTGCTCGGGTTTCTCATCGTCGATCTTGTGATAACTGGAAGACACCGCGACTTTCATCTCGAACGATTCGTCGAGTTCGTCGTCATCCTCGAACTTGACCCCGATCAGTTCCGGATTGGTCGACCAGATCACCGTACGATCCAGCGCGTACACCGTGGCCAGGAGAACGTCGGGCAGGTGTTGGACATGGTCGAGGAACTCGGCGCGGGCGGCTGCATGGGCAACGGGATCGACATCGGGAAAGTTGTCGTCCTGGCGCGGGTCGAGCATTTCGCCCATGGTGCGCGCCGGGGTGATACCGGCGTGGCGTATTTCCGCTGCGCCGATGGCCTGAACGAATTGCGCCGTCAGCAACGCATCGCGCTCAACGCTTTCAGTGACGATGAAGCGCGTGGAGATATAGCCAAGGCCCACCGCCACGGCGGCAATGATGAAAAAACTCGCGAGCGAGAACCAGCGCAGCAGATTGAACTGTTCGCGCCAGCTCTTGCCCATTGCCGCCGGGGTGTCCGGCGCAGGTGTTTGTTGTGCTTCCAGTCGCTGCATGGGAGTGCCCTGGAGGTTTTGTATCGAGCCAGTTACTGCCATCAGTGTAGGTGGCTCTGACCGCGACACACGGTTCAATGATGCTATTTCGCCGCTACCGCATCTGACTCACCGTCGCGGCTGAATCGCCCGGTTTTACTGGCGTCAATGCACCGTCGGCCACGGCCGGGGTGGACGGTTGTTGACGCTCGGTTTCATCACGGAGGAAATCGATGATCGACTGCGCAGATGCCTCGTCAAGGCGCAGGTTGGGCATCGGGATTCGCTCGAATTGTTCGTAGAGTTGCAAGGCAATCGGGTCTTTTTCCGCGAGCAGGCGATCCGGCTCGCGGATCCAGCGATTCAGCCACTTCGGATCACGGTGACGGGTCACGCCGATCAGGTCAGGGCCGATGCTGCGCATGCCAAGGCCCTGGCCATCCATTGGGCCGAGGCTGTGGCAGGAGGCGCAGCGGGTGCGGAACAGTTCTTCGCCATTGCTCGGCGGACGAATGTCCGGGGCATTGGCGTAGCTTTCTTCGATGCTCGGCTGCTTCCAGTTCTGCAAGGTGTTGGCCAGTTGATCGGCGAGGATCCACGGGTTTTCGAACGGCGAAGCTTTCATCCAGCGCCCGGTGGTCTGGTTACCGACGATCAGGCTGAGGTTGTGGTCCTTGTTGCGGCCGTTGTCGACGCCTTCGATAAACAGCCCGAGTTTTTTGCGCAGGTCGGTGACGTCTTCGAACTCGCCGGTGAGAAACCTCCAGCCGGGGCCGACTTTGAAGCGCTGCGAATAGGCCTTGAGCACTTCGGGCGTATCACTGAGCGGATCGATGCTGATCGAGTAGAAAAAGATGTCCTGGCCGACCCGATCACCGAGCAGTTTTTGCACCTGGCGCAGGCGCGCGGTTTCCAAGGGGCAGGAATCGCTGCACGAAGTGAAGATGAAGTTGATCACCACCACTTTGTCTTTGATCAGGTCATCGAAGAAATGCACCTGCTGACCGTCCTGATCGGTCAGCAAGGTGTTGGGGAAATAGTCGCCACCCCACGGGGTGGCGGATTCGCTCGCCGCTGGTGGCTCGCCGACGCTGGCCTGGTGCGCCAGCAGCACACGGCTGGCGAGCACACAGACCACCAGCATCAGCACCAGGTGCATGCCCAGCGCCCGGGAGCGCGGGGTATGCACGGGTTGGCTGTCACCGTGGCGACGGTTCATGGCTTGATCACCACTTGTGGGCCCATACCGTCGCCGCTGCGGAAGGTAGGCAGCGCGGCCGAGTTGACGTAGCGCACACCGTCCCAGCTTGGCAGTGGGGTTGGCATCAGTTGCAGCTGACCGGGTTTCTCCAGGTCCCAACGCAGCAGCATCGAGTTGTCCTCATGCTGAGTGTTGTGGCAGTGCTCCATGTAGGTCCCGGCGAACTCGCGGAAGTTGATCGCCATCTCGACGTTGTCCAGACCATCCGCTTCAGAACCAATCCGATAGACATCTTTGCGCGCCCATTTTTCCCATTCCGGCGGTGCCTTGCCGCCGCGACTGAGAATAATGCCCTCCTCGAAGTGCACGTGCACCGGATGGCTCCAGCCCGTGCCGCCAGCCTTGATCTTCCACACCTCCAGCGTACCGAACCCGGTGACACCGGCATCGGTCGGGCCACTGGACAATTGGGTCGAGGCATTGAGTCGGCGTGGGTCCATGTGGAAGCCGAACCCGCCGTCAGTCTTGACCGTCCAGGGCGCTTCATCGGTGCCGTCGGAACGGCCGAAGGTGAAGGTGCGGTGGCGAGCCTTGGCCAGCACGGCTTTGTCGGCGGCGTTGTCGCGATGGAGCTTCAACGGGATCATCACCAGCCCTTCCGCCTTGCCCGGTTTCGCCGGTTCGTAGGCTGCCGGGTTCATCGCCAGATCCTGACCGGTGTAAGCCTTGACGTTGAGCTGCAAGACCTTGCCCACCGCCGGATCGCCTCTGTCCCATTGCGGGCCTTTGCTGGTCTGCTTGATCACTGCCAGGTATTTTTCCGACAGGATGTCGCCCAACGGAATGACCTCTTTGGGTCCCTTGCCGTCGTCGTGGGCCTGCAGGTTGACGAAAAACAGCTTGTCCCCCGGCTTGATGCCGTTTTTCGAGAAGTTGACGATGATATCGAAGCGCTCGGCGATGCCCTGGGTCGGCAGGATCGCGTTGTGGTTCTGTTTATCGCCATCGGCGTCGAGGTCCATGCTGCCGTCGAACGGCACGCTGTGCTCCATGATGTTGCCGTCGTTGGCGATCATGTGGAACGGCACGCGGCTGTAGGTCACGCCGGAGTTTTTCGGCCCTTGGAACTCGCCGCCGCTGCCTTTGATTTCCCGCACCAACGCCAGTTTGAAGTAGCGCGACACCGAGCCATTGAGGATGCGGAAGCGATAACTGCGCGCACGCACGTCGAGGGCCGGTTTCCACTGCCAGTTGACCAGCACCTGATCACCGAGGAAGCCGTCGGTGTTGAACGGGTTGAACCACAACTGGCCTTCCTGATCCCACGCCTTGTCGGCGAACACCAGATTGACATCGTAGTCACGGTTACCCCATGGCAAGGCGCTGCCACTGGGGAATCGCAGGTTGACGCCGTCGTTCACCGACTCGTTGCCGCGATCCAGCGCGCTGTAGTAGTTCATCATCGCCGCGTTGCCCTTGTAGACGTTCTGCGCGGTGAAATCGAGCATGTGGTCATGGAACCAGTGGGTGCTCATGGTCTCGCGCCAGTCGCCCCGGATCTTGATGGTGCCGTTGTCACAGGTCTTTTTCGCCGGTGCGAGGTCGTTGACCCACAGGGTTTCACCCGGTGCGCACGGGAACGCGGCGCGCGGGTCTTCAGCCTTGGTGTTGATGCTGTCGTAACCGGCAAGCTGGATCGGCCAGCGATAGTCATAGAACTGCCCCGGAAAGAAGAACGCGTTGGCATAACCGTCGCTTTCTGCCGGCGCGTGACCGTTGTGCTCGTGGGTGCTGATGGTGTGCAGACCGAAACCACGGTTGGCCGACGGATCGATCGGCAAGCCGTTGTAGTGACGCATCATCACCGGTTGGCCGTAACGCACCATCAACAGTTTCGGCGGCAGCGTGCCGTCGAAGGTCCACACTGCGTTGTGGTTCTGCACCGGCATGGCCGGGTGGAAACGCGGGTCGACGCCTTTCGCAGTACCGTCAGTCAGCGGTACACCCGCGACGTTGTGGTACAGGCCACCGGGGCCGAATTCGCCCACCGCGTAATGGTGCATTTGCACGCTGTCACGCAGGCCTCCATTGAGGCGCGCGCCGGTCTGCGCGGTTTTATAGGCGACTTGCGGGTAGAACTCGTTCCAGCGCTGGTGTGCCCAGCCTTTTCCTGGTGGCCGGCCTTCAGCGGACGAGCCGATGTGGCGATTGAGGAACACTTCGATCTGCGCCTGCCACGGGTTGCGGTCGACCACGTTAGAGAACTGGCTGGGAAACGGCGTCAGCCCCGGTTGGCGCAAAAACGCATCAAGGGCGGTGCCGGGTGGCGCGCTGCGGGCGACGTTGTTCGGGTCCTGAGCCGGTGCCGGGCCGATCGCAGCGGGCGGAAACGGCAATGGCGCGGCCGGGGTGGTCGGGTCGAGTTTTTCCGGGCCGAACTCTTCGAACAGGGTCAACTGCTGGGTGAACGGCTGCGCGCCATAGAGCGGGCTCGGCTTGCCGTTGGTGGGGTAGTTGAAACTGGTCTGCACGGACGGCGGCAGGACGTTCTCCGTGCGTGTCGAGGCACGGGTGCCTTTGACGCCGTCGGGCAAATCGAAGGAGTCTTCGTTGGCCTCGGGCATGGTCAGGATGGCGTTGAGCGCCGTCGGTTCGTCTGCCGGCTCGTCGTAGTACGCCGACGGGTCGGAGGTTTCTGGCTGTCGTTCGTCATCGATCGGACTGGCGCGAACGCCGGCCACGGTGCCGAGGGTCAACATCAGAAAGACACTCAGAGGCGTCAGCAGAAAGGTATTGCTTGGGTTGCGCGTTGTTCTGTCCATCACCAGCCGCCTCATCAAGGAAGGGGTGATGGTGTTTTGCAACTAGTGCGCCAAGAAATTATTTCCAGTTGTAACAGGGACTTGGAAGGTCTGCGGGTTTCCCCACTCCCCGGTGACCGGGGCTTGACACCCAGTGATGGGGGAAGTTCATAAATTTTTGGCCCGTGAAATTCTGCAGCGGTGGAAGTGTTGATCGTTCCCACGCTCTGCGTGGGAATGCCTCAAGGGACGCTCCGCGTTCCATGGGACGCAGAGCGTCCCCGGCTGCATTCCCACGCAGAGCGAGGGAACGATCAGTCGATAGATCGCAGTCTTCGGCAGTCCGCGAAATGGAATAGGCCCGTCATTGGACTAATTGGAATGCCAATCGAACCGAGGTGCCCTCACCTTCGCGGCTGTCGAGGGTCACGCCGCCGCCGAAGCGCTCCATGATGCGTTTGACCAGCACCAGACCGACCCCGAGGCCGCCAGACTTGGTGGTAAAAAACGGCCGGAACGCCATGGTCCGTTGTTCTTCGTTCATGCCTTTACCCGTGTCACTGAGCACCACGCACACGCCACGGTCATCACTCGGTTCGAGGCTGACAGTCAATGTGCCGCCCTTGTCCATCGCCTCCAGCGCGTTGGCCAGCAGGCTGTTGAGGATCTGCGTCAGTTGTACCGGTTGGCTGAGCACCATCGGCGTGTGTTGCGGATGAAACACCACCTGCACGCCGGCCTTGGCGATCTGCTGTTCAAAAGCGACAAGGCTTTCGTGCAGCGCCGCTACCAGGTTCACCGGTTCCGGGTCATCGTTGAGCGGACGCAGGGACTGCAGCAACTCGCGCACCCATTTCGACATGCGGTCGACCTGGCCGATGATGTCCTTGATGTTCTTTTCTGCCGGGCCGGCATCGAACTCCAGCGCCAGTTCTGCACTGGAACGGATCGTCGCCAACGGGTTGCGCAGGCTATGCGCAACAGCGGAGGACATCTCGCCGAGGGCAACAAAGGTTTCATTGGCGATCAGTTGTTTTTGCTGGGCGGCGAGCAGAATCGCCGCGCGCCGGACGATCCAGTACAGGCCCAGGTAAATCAGCCCGCCGCCGAGCGCAGTGGCTAGCCAGATCAGGGCCAGCCCGCGCTCCATGCGCGTGATCAAATCCTTGGGTTCCTTGTAGATCTCGACCATCGCCGTAACGTTCTTGCCCTCGGCGTCGAACAGCGGAATGTAGTTCTCGATAAAGATGTAATCCGGCGGGATGACGAACTTCTGCTCTTCCCGGGCCTTGTCGACGTCGTGGTAACTGGCCGACACCGGAATCTTTTCGTTAAAGGAGCGATCAAGGTCTTCGTCGGCATGGATGCTGGTGCCGATGAGCGCTGGATTGGTCGACCAGATCACCTGGCGGTCCGGCGCGTAAATGTTGGCGAGAATCACGTCCGGCAGGTGTTCGATGTGGTCGAGAAATTCACCGCGCGCACCTGCCCGGGCCTGCGGGTCGACATCGGGAAAATCCTTGTCCTGACGTGGATCGAGCAACTCGCCCATCGTGCGGATGTTGGGAATCGACACGTGCCGCACTTCGGCGGACGCGATGGCCTGAATGAACTGCGCGGTGAGCAAGGCATCGCGCTGCACGCTTTCTTCGATCACGAAACGCGTTGAAACCGCGCCCAGTGCGATGGCCACGGTGCCGATCACGGCCATGCTGATCAGCGAAAACCAGCGCAGCAGGTTGAACGGTTGCTTGCGCGAACCCAAGCGTAGCGTGCCCTCCTCAACCGGAAGCGATTTCGACTGCATGTTCATGGCGGCGACTTCCCGATACGTCCTATAGGGTTATAGCCCACGGGTGGGGGTTTGCCCGGATGCGGGGATATCGACCCGATAAGACCGCCCAAACCACCACAAATCCCTGTGGGAGCGAGCTTGCTCGCGAAGGCGGCAGATCAATCGACATTTTCGTCACAGGAAGTCCGCTATCGCGAGCAGGCTCACTCCTACAAGGATCTGTGTTCGGCAGGCCATGAGTGTTCATCCCCACCGTCCCCAATCCTGGGGAATGACGCCCTTTCCCCGCTGGCCAAAAACCTGACCCTTCTGCGCGTCAAGCCCTCTACCCCGGCCCTCTCCCGCCCATCCACCACACCTTGGCATGGAAGGTGTACAGGCCCTGTGCAACTGACCCATCCCCAAGGGGCAGGTACTTCGATAGAGGGATTAACTCATGCACCCTTTACTGTCCAAAACCGCGACTGTCCTGGTCGTGAGCGCGTTGGCCCAGGGCATAGCCCAGGCCGCTTTGTTTGCTGTTGACCCGGGTCCGTACACGGTGGCCACTGGCGGTTTCGCCAGTTGGTATCAGGACACCCACGGTCGCACCCTGGATCTGTGCCTGTCCAAAGCACTCAGCTCACGCGTGCCGAGCACACCCGGCGCGCCTTCGTACATGTGCTCGCTGCTGCCGGCCCCCGGCATATTCGATGACGCTCAACCGCTGGCCTTCCCCAGCAACTTCCCCGACGAGGCGTTCTGGTTCACCGCTGACGGCACGATTGTCGACGCCGCGCGCGGCATCAACCTCTCCTACGGTTCGGCGATCGAAGCCGCGTTCAGTGGCGGTGACCCGGCGGAAGGCGATCAGATCAGCTTCGCGCGGATCCGCATCCGGGTCGATATTCCTACGGCCGGCACCTACGTCATCACCCACCCGTATGGCGTCGAAGTGTTCAACATCGACACGCCCGGCCGCCGCGCGATCAACATGACCCGCGACATCGGCATCGGCACACCGAAAACCTACGACGGCGCGCTCAAGGGTGACGTCGGACCGTTCCTGCGCAGTCTCAACGGGCCCTACACCGAAACCAACCCGGTGACTGGCTCGGCAGAACAGTTTGTCGGTGATCCGAACCTTGAAGAAGCCGTGACCGGCAGCCCGTTCAACACCAACTTCATCCGCATCGAAGGCCCCAATGGTCTGGATCTGCGGACGACGACATTTGCCGTCTCCGGCAAGTTGTCGACGGTAGTTCGACCCACACCAATGATTACCCAGCGCAGCACTTACTCACGCAAGGCGGGGACCAGCGCACCGGTCGCCCAGCAAGACGTGTTCGTCCTCGCACCACCAGCGCCCGGCACCGTCGCCGTGACCAGTTTCACCCCGGTGCTGAACATGACCGAAGCCAACTCCACCGGTGCCTGGTATGCGCAATCGTCGGCCAACCCGACCGTCCCGAGCGTCCTGCAAGTGACCGCCGACAACCACCTGGCCATCGCCAGCAGCACGCCGACCACCCTGCCCATGACCCTGACCGACCTGGTAGTGATCCAGAGCGCGCAATACAGCCTGAGCTCCGGACAACTCACCGTGGTGGCCTCGACCAGTGACGAAACCTCGCCACCCGTACTCACCGCCACCTCCGGCAGCGGCGCCGCCATCGGTGCGCTGAGCGGCGACGGCGCGCTGAAAAGTCTGGCCACCGGGATCTCGCCGATACCGCCAGCCAAGGTGCGCGTGACGTCGTCCAACGGCGGCAGCGACACCGAAGAAGTGGTCATCGTGCAATGAACGCTCACATGCCCAGATCCGCATCAGGAGGCATCATGAACAAGTGGCCACGCTTTGCGCTCAACGCGCTCGGGCTCGCTCTCTCGCTGACCGGCAGTGCCTATGCGCAACTCGCCGCCGTCGACCCCGGCCCCTACACTTTTGCCACCGGGAAATTCCCGATGTGGTACCAGGACAACAATCTGCTGTCGATGGAGCTCTGCCAGTCGCGCGCCGCCAGCTCGCGAGTAGCGGTCAGCACGCCACCGGCCTACATGTGCACTCTGCTGCCGGAACCGGGCATCTTCGATGACAGCCTGCCGATGGTGTTCCCCGACAACTGGCCGCCGGAAGCCTTCTGGTTTCTCGCCGAAACCACTATTCCCAACAACGGCGCGGGCTATGGCATGGACGCTTATGTCGCGGGGATAGAAGCAGCGTTTTCCTCCGGTAATCCGGTGGACGGCGATCAAATAGCTTTCGCGCGAATTCGCATCCGGGTGAACGTTCCCGTAGCCGGCACATACACCATCACCCACCCGTATGGCGTCGAAACGGTCAACGTCACCACCCCCGGGCGCCGTGCGATCAACATCACCAAGGACATCGGCATCGGCGCGCCGGGCAACTTCAGCGGCGCATTGACCGGTGCCATTGGCCCGTTCCTGCGCAGCGTCAACGGCCCTTACACCGAAGTGAATCCTGACAGCGGCGGTGTCGAAACTTTCGTCGGTGATCCGAACCTCACCGAGGCCGTGACCGGCAGCCCATTCGACACCAACTTCGTACGCATCGTCGGGCCATCCGCTGCGGGTACGATTCAAACCAGCCTGTTTACCGTCGCCGGCAAAGTGCTCGACAACCGTCAGCAAACCGCTGTCGAACTCGACCGCGCCACCTATCGCCGCACCTCGGCCGGTGTGCGTGCCGAAGTGTTCGCCAAGGCTGACAGCAGCTCGACCCTGTGCTTCCGCGAAACCGTGGCGCTGCTGCCCGGCCCACCGCCAACGCCTTGCCAGACCAGCCTGACCGGTGACAATACCGGTTTGTTCTTCGGTCAGCGCCTGGGCAACGGCACCCTGCCGTCAGTCATCGTCGTGACCGCGACCAACCCGGCCGGGACCACACGCCCGACATCGGTGTCGAGCAAGCTCACCGACGTGGTGAAAGTGCAGACTGCGCGCTACAACTGGTCCAACAAAACCTTGTTGATCGAAGCGACATCGACCGATGAAGTAGCGATCCCGGACATGGTTGCGCAAGGTTACGGACGTCTATCGAAGTCCGGCACCTTGCAGCGCATCACCGTCGCCGACCTGACTCAGCCACCGGCCACCGTGACGGTGAAATCCGCCGCTGGTGGCAGTGACACTGAAGCAGTCGTCGTAGTCGGCACCGCACCGGACACCGGCGAAAACCAGGCACCGATCGCTAACGCCGACACCGGCAGCACCAGTTTCGGCGTGCCGATCACCCTCAGCCTGTTGACCAACGACAGCGATCCCGACGGCAACAACCCACTGGGCATCACCGCGCTGACCCAACCGGCGGCCGGCCAAGGCACCGTCGCCCTCAGCGGCACCGCCGCCGTGGTCTACACGCCGCCAGCCGTGGTCAACACGCCACTGACCACGACCTTCACCTACAAAGCGCAGGACGCCAAAGGCCTGGCCTCGGCCAACCCGGCCACCGTGACGATTACCGTCGCGCCAAACCGGGCACCGACCGCCGTCGCCGACAGCGTCGCCACCCTCGGTGTAGCGATCCCGATCAACGTGCTTGCCAACGACACCGATCCGGAAGGCAACGTGCCGCTGGGCGTCGCCAGCCTGACCCAACCGGCCGCCGGCCGTGGCACGGTCAGCACTGACGGCACGGTAATCACCTACACCCCACCGGCCACCGTCACCACGGCGTTCACCACGACCTTCACCTACATCGCCCGGGACAGCTTCGGCGCCCTGTCGACGCCGGCCACGGTCACGGTGCAAGTGTCGCCACGGCCAGCAGCGGAAACCTTCACCGTCACCGCTTCCACGGTGCAGGCACGCTCGGGCGGGCGCTTCAACTGGGACTTCACCGGCACCTCGTCAGTGACCACCGGCAACACCATCACCGTGCAGGTCACCACCCCGACCGGGCTGGTCACCCTCGGCACCACCACCGTACCGGTCACCGGACGCTGGCGGCTGACGCTGAACAACACGACGGTAGTGCCATCGGCCAACCCGACCGCGACGATCCGCTCGTCCCAGGGCACCGTGCGCACGGTCTCGGTGACCACGCTGTAAGCCAGATCCCCAGCCACTCGCGGGTGGCTGGGGCCGACTTCGAACCGGTTAACGCCTGACAGGATGTGAGCCATGAACACGCCGACCGCCGCCCTGCTTTGCCTGCTCCTGCTGTGCAGCACTGCGGGCGTGCGCGCCGACGACCTGATGGACAACGACGACCTGGCCCCGACCAGCAGCGACCTCGGCGAACTGCCCCCACCGGTGGGTCAGCAAGCCCTGATCGACCAGCTCGGCCAGGCCAACGTCGCCCTGCTGCAACAGAACGGTCAGTCGCTGCTCGGGCAGATCGTGCAGTCGGGCAGCAATCAGGAAGCGTACATCCTGCAACAGGGCAGCGACCTGATGGCGCTGATCAACCAGAACGGTTCCGGCAACGCCGCCTCGATCACTCAGAACGGCAGCCACAACCGCGCGCAGATTTCGCAAAACGGCAACAACAACGACGCCAGCATCGAGCAGGCCGGCGCGGGGCTGCAAAGCGCCGTGACCCAGTCGGGCAACGGCATGAGCGTTTCGGTCAAGCAATATCGCTAAGCACTGCAAATCATCGGAGAGATCATCATGTTCAAACTGACGCCCCTCACCGCCGCCCTCCTGGTCATGATCAGTGCCCAGGCGATGGCCGACGACAGCCTGTCCAACCAAAGCCAGGTCGGTACCGCCAACATCGCCGACGTGAAACAGACCCAGGCACCGTTCAGCACCGCCACCCAGACCCAACTGGGCCAGGGCAACGACGCCGCCGCCGTGCAAGACCACGCCAGCAGCGTGATCACCCAGGACGCGGTCGGCGACTACAACGCCGGTTACGCCGAACAACTTTACGAAGACAACGCCACCATCACCCAGCAACAAGTCGGCGCCTTCAACACCGCCCACGCCAGCCAGTCGTTGGGCTTCGGCTCACCGAACAGCGCGCTGCAACAGCAGCAAGGCACGGGCAACTTCTCGTTCATCTATCAGGATTCGCAGAACGGCAGCGAAGGCAAAACCTTCCAGTTCGGCGACAGCAACGAAGCCAACATCGAACAACTCTATGAAGGCAGCGGCAACAGTTCAGTGATCACCCAATACGGCACCGCCAACTACGGCACCGCCGAACAGGTCACTCATAACGGCGGCCAGATCGGCATCAACCAGGCCGGCGAAAGCAACTACGCCTACGGCGACCAGCGCAACGGCACCGGCGGCAACATCACCATCAACCAGTTCGGCAACCTCAACGGCAGCGAAATCTGGCAGGACGCGCAACTCGCCAGTCAGGCCACCGTCAACCAATACGGCGACAGCAACGAAACCGTGGTCGACCAAAGCTTCGGCGAAAACAACAGCGCCGCCGTCACCCAGGTCGGCAACAGCAACGCGATCTACGCCGACCAATTCGAATCGGTCAACTCGACACTGGCGCTGTATCAAGTCGGCAATGGCAACGTCCACTACACCTATCAGAGCGGCGACGGCCACACGCTCAGCGCCACCTCTGTGGGCAATGACAACAAGGTCTACGCCAGCAACTGGAAAGGCCCGCAATCGGGTGGACAGTTCGGCAGTAACCAGCGTGCTACCGTCACCCAGGCGGGCAATGGCAACATCGCCAGCTTCACTCAGGATGGCGTCGGCCATGTGATGACCACGCACCAGACCGGGGCTGGCAACAAGACCACGGTCAGTCAGGCGGAGTCGTATAACGAGCTGTATTTTGATCAGAACGGCAGCGACAACATTTTGATCTCGGATCAGCGCGGCACGGGCAACCTGGTGCAGGGTTCTTCGAATGGCACCGGCAACAGTGCTGAGTTTGATCAGTCCGGGTCTGGCAACCAGGCGTATACCGCGCAGTTGTATGGCAGTGACAACATGATCACGGTGAAACAGGCGGACACGATGAACGTGGCGTACGTGACCCAGGGCGGCACGGGGAACATTGCCAATGTCGATCAGAGTGGGGTTACGCAGACGGCGAATATTCAGCAGTTTGGGTCGGCTAACCAGGCGACGGTGTTGCAGCAGTAGGGGTTGGGTGTTGATGGGCCGCGATTCTCTGGTGAGGGGGGTCGCGGTTTTTTTGTGTCCGTAGGACCGATCAACGACACGCGTTGTTTAAAGCCCAGACGCGCCACGTCCTACAGAAAAATGAATGGTTTATGGAAAAGCTGCACGTTTTCCTACCACGTCTAGCGGTTGGCCGTCGGAAGCGCAGGGACTAGGATTTTTCGGGACAACCTGAACCCTACGGAGCTCGACCGACGTGCAACTCATCCAGACAACCACGACAAAATTCCCCTTACCGAATAGACTTCCAGGCATTGATCCCGGAGGTGCCATGATCGACCCAAAGATGATTGACCCGCTGTGCCCAGTCGTCTCGGATCTTGATCCTGAAGAACAGGCTGCGAGCTATGACCGCTGGTTCAGGGCGGAAGTACAAGCGTCTCTCGATGATCCGCGCCCGAATCTTTCGCATGAACAAGTAATGGCCGAGATACATGCCTTGATCAAGGCAAAAGACAATGGTTTCGAGGCCGATTGAGTGGAGGCCCGAAGCGCGGGCGAAACTGGTAACAGTGCTCGAATACATAGTCGAAAGGAATGTTGGGGCAGCCAAGGAGATCTTAAAGGCAGTTGGAAAGGCCATAGCTTATCTTCCTGATCATCCCTATCTCTATCGATCAGGCCGGATCACCGGCACTCGGGAGATCGTCGTAAATTCCAGCTATCTGATCATTTATCGAGTGACAGATCGGATCGAAATCGTGAACGTTCTGCATGCGCGTCAGGAGTATCCGAGACGCGATTCTTTCTAGCCATTCATCAACAAAAAAAACCGCGCTGCCTTCAGGAGCGCGGTTTTTTATTGGGAACAGATAATGTTGTGCAGCTACTTTTCAAAAGGAAACGGGGAATGGTTGGGTGATCTATTCTCGTCAAACCAAATATTAAGGAGCAAAGATGAGAGCGCCTCTACTCACCCTATTCTGTCCATTGCTCCTATTTTCACTGAGCAGCAACGCTAACGCCGGAACTGATACGGATGATTATATCTGCACGATAGAGCGGGTTTCGCAGGCCACAGGTGATGTCGGATCTACTTACGAACTACTCAACAAAGTCTTCGTAGGTCGACAATTCACTGTTGATCGAGCCTCAGGAGTAACCATCGGCACCCTGAAAAACTCATTGAACTCAAAACCAAAGGTTATCGATCCCGGAAGCTCTGAAAACTCCTTCAAGGTTGTCTCTGCAATTACAGCCTCTCAAAAATTTCCTGGGACACTCGTCACTGCCCTGAATGTAATGGAGTTTGTGGATGGTGAAAAAAAGCCATTCAATTACATGATCAATGACGAGGTTTACTTTGGAACCTGTGTTTCTTTCTAAGAACCTGCAGTCATTTTCTGTAAAAAGAGTTCCAGCGTACGGCGAGGGCGCTTAAGCGTGCAGTTCTACGTGATCGAGGTCTCAAGTTTTGATCGTTTCCGTGCAGAGCTGGGAACGATCAATGTGGGGCGTCGTGGCTTCTTCGCGCAAAGCCTCACGAGCCTCATGTTTGATCCGTAGCTCGGCCATCAACGCCTTCATATCTGCCATTACCTGCTCATTCGGAATGCTGGGGCGCGGGTCTTCGAGCGATTTCTGGACTTTGGCACGGAACCAGCGGTCGTAGCTGGCGGCCTGCTCTTCGCTTTCGAACTCTGCAATGGTTGTGGAAAACAGGGGATCCATGGTGCCTCCGGACTGAGGGTAAAAACGCAATCTCTGTTATTGATCGTTCCCACGCTCTGCGTGGGAATGCCTCTCGGGACGCTCCGCGTTCCAACTTGCGAATTTGACGCAGAGCGTCAGGGGCGGCATTCCTTTGCTGCGCGTGGGAACGATCAATCAGCCATCCTTCAACTCGACGTGATCCAGCGCTTGATTCACCGCCAGTTCGCCCAGCATGACGACTTGAGCGATGCCCAATGCTGTCTTGCGTTGTGAAGTTTCCAGCGAGGCGGCGAAGTTGATCAGCATTTCGCTGGCCGAGCCTAGGGTTTCGCTGGCGTTGGCCAGCAGGGATTCGGTGTTGTACCTGGGGTTGGCGAGGTACATGGGTTCCGGCTCGTTGGTGCTGGACATGATGTGAGGTGTGGGGTTGAGGTAGAAGTCGAGGGCACGGTCGGCGGCTTCGTGGAGTTTTTTGCTGTCGACGGAGGCGTAGGGGGATGTGGTGTTGGTGTCTGATTCTGGGGGGTTGGGTGTTGGTTTTTTCATGATTATTTACCCTGTATGACGGTTATAGCTGGCCCCCCATTCGGTTTCCAAGCGAATAGGTGGCAGCTGTACGCAGGTTGGAAACCCGGGACAGAGGCAACCCGGCAGACACAAGGTCTCCCACGCACAGCCGCCATAACAAAGTGCACACAGTGAAGGTGCGCAAGGATACGTTATGAATGGCGCTTGTGCGCTCTGTAGTTACTCGGGTTTCCACGCCCGGTCGCTGAATTGGCAGCGACGAATACAGGCTAGAGACCAGACGTCCGACGGACAACCTGAAAACCTTGTGGGAAGGTTCCGCAAAATCGAAACATCCTTTAAACATCCCGAATTGAAATACGCATGTGTAGGAGCTGCCGAAGGCTGCGATCTTTTGATCTTGATTTTGATATTCATCTTAAAAAATCAGAGTCAAAAGATCGCAGCCTTCGGCAGCTCCTACAGTGAATGAGAGCAACCGGCGGGAATTGGTCGGCTCATAGATCGCCATCGCTGGCAAGCCAGCTCCCACAAGGATTTGGGTACATCCGCAATAGCTACTGGTGTCTGAGAGATAGCTATCGCGAGCAGGCTCACTCCTACAATTGAATCGCGTGCTGTCAGCAAGAGATTGGGTGGCTGTCAGGCCGCCTTCGCGAGCAAGCTCAGCTCCTACGAAGATCAAAAGCCAAGCACGCCGTGCTTCTCACCACTCAACAGGATGAGCGTTAGCTCGGCTGCAGCTTTTGATCTTGATCCACGGGCGACGTCGGAAGGCTTCGTTCCGGGATTGATCCGGGCGTGGGAGCGCAGCGACCGTTTGGCGCAGCCAAACACAGCGAGAGGAGGTGCAGCGAAGCAAACCGTAGGCGCTGCGCCCGGATCGGTCCCGGAGCGAAGGAACCCCGAGCCCCAGCGAGCGGGCCGCACGTAGGAGCAAGCGTTTTTTGCTTACTTTTTGCTGGGCCGGCATTCCGGCGTTTGAAAAAAAGTGAGTCGCCGTAAGGGCGAAACCCTAGGTGGCCATTGCCGCAGGAATGGATATGTACTCAATCAGAAAGAACCCCACCGCCTGACAGAAAGCCTTCGCGAGCAAGCTCGCTCCCACAGGGGAACTGAGTGCAGATGGAAGAGATTTGTTGCCTGTCAGGCCGCCATCGCTGGCAAGTCGAATCGTCGCACCGCAGCTGCGACAGAAAAGCAAAATCAAAACCCACACCGATTGGATGCATTCAGAAAGGATGGGCGGTGCCAGGCAAACGCTTTGCGATAGCGGGGAATTGGATATGGGTAACCCGCGACTTCCTGATGAAGAGGTCGCGGATGTTTATGTGCTGGTGAACACTCAGCTCTTGTTGCTCTTTGTGATAACGAACCACAATCCCGTGTATTCAAGCGTGATCGATGAGTAAGTCAGGTCGCCGACTATCCGCTGGACGCCCACCTTGGAGTTGAAATTCACAATAGACTCATGGAACACGTCCATGACGATTTTCTTGTTTTCCTCCACCGGGATGTCGGGGTTGAGCGCCTCAGTCGTCGCAAGCAAAACAGTCAATATCTGCCGTTGTTCTTCCTCGCTGCCGCTCGGCGAAAAAACCATCAGGGTCACGCCATCTACGTTGGCATCATTCGTATCAATGGTTCCCTGCATCAGCAGATCCTTGCTCAATTGATACAAAAACGTCGGCTGGGCTCCGCCTGTCCGAACTTCAAAGTCGGCGATTTTATAATTTTTATTGTATCGGCCAATGGCAGCGTTGAACGCGTCATGGAATTCGGAAGCGGTCAGCCCCAACGAGGTCGCTGAAGGTGCAGCGTTGCGGTTGGCGCTGGCGGACACCACCTCAGATCTACCGGCATGCTGAATCTGGGTAGAGAGATAGGTCAGAAGAGCGAAGGACAGCGACGTCAGGATTATCCCCGTCAGAAAACTGCTCAACCGGCCGGGAACGTTGCCGGTTTTTTTGTTCCTGTATACCTTCGGCGCTATCAGGCCAACCACCCCATAAACGGCAAACACGACAGTCAGCACAAACACCAGCCCGAACAATATCAGCACTTATTCATTCCTTTTGAATTGCGAAAGTGATGGCATTCTAACGTCACCCCTCCGAAAAAGCCCAATCGTGACTCTGGGAAAGCCACAGTTTGGTTCAGTGTATTCCGACAGAGATTGGTCGGCTTTCAGGCCGCCTTCGCGAGCAAGCTCGGCTCCTACGAAGATCAAAAGCCCGCAGTGCTTCCCACCACTCAATAGGCCGAGTGTCAGCTCGCCTGCTCTTGATCTTGATCCACGGGCGACGTCGGAAGGCTGAGTGGAGGGATTGATCCGGGGGTGGGAGCGCAGCGACCGTTTGGCGCAGCCAAACACAGCGAGAGGAGGTGCAGCGAAGCAAACCGTAGGCGCTGCGCCCGGATCGATCCCGGAGCGAAGGAACCCCGAGCCCCAGCGAGCGGGCCGTACGTAGGAGCAAGCGTTTTTTGCTTACTTTTTTTGGCGTTTGAAAAAAAGTGAGTCGCCGTAAGGGCGAAACCCTAGGTGGCCATTGCCGCAGGAATGGATATGTACTCAATCAGAAAGAACCCCACCGCCTGACAGAAAGCCTTCGCGAGCAAGCTCGCTCCCACAGTTGGAACTGGGTACATCTGCCAGAGGTTGGTCGGCTGTAAGGCCGCCATCGCTGGCAAGCCAGCTCCCACAAGGATTTGGGTACATCCGCAATGGCAACTGTGTCTGTGAGATAGCTATCGCGAGCAGGCTCACTCCTACAGGTTTAAACCGGTTTCGACCGAGAGAGCCTGGTCGGCTGTCAGGCCGCCAAGCTCAAAGATCCAACAGCTCACTCCGCCTCAGGATCAACCTTGTTCTGAGTCAAATACCGATTCAACACATCATCCTGCCCAGGCACAGAAGCGTCCCCCGCCACCTGCCACAAATGCCTCTCAATCCCCTGCGCCACCATATGCCCCACCGCCGCCTCAATCGCCGACAACACACACAATTGCGCCGGCTCATTCGTCGTATACCCGACCTCAGCCTCAAGCAACTTCTTGAACTCGATAAACTTGAAAATCCCCGCGCTACGCGCCACCGAATAAATCGTCTTGCTGGTCATCACATTCGCCAACACCTGCCCGCTGCGCACATCCACCGCGCGCAAATTCACGGTCACCTGATCCACCCGATACTCACGCTGCAAATCAATCCCCAGATACCGCGCCCCTTCCCCACCGCTACGCACGTTAGTGTCATAAGCGATGATCCCACCCTCGAGCATCATGTTCGCCGCCTGCAACGGTGGCAGCTCACCCTGAATATTCACCGGCGTATTCGGCTTCTTCTGCGACGCGCGAATAATCTTGCGCTCGGTCAACAGGTTCTGCAGCCCTTCCCTTTCCAGCACCACAAACCAGCCACTGGCCTGCATCGCGTCCATCAACATCGACGCCGCACCCTGAGTCACGCTGGTGGAAAACGAACTCGCCGGCGTCGGCTTGTACTGCCCGGTTTGGTCACGGAACCCGTACACCACCGCCATCAATCGCCCCTTGGGCCGCGGCATCTTCAGCAAGTCGTAATAAGTCGAAGCCCTTGGAGTCAGGGTCGGGGTTTCGGTGTCCTGCTCGGCCGACATCGGCTCACGCAGACTGCACCCTTGTAATGTCGCCAACAGCAGCCCTAGCGCGATTAATTTTTTCATGTCCATCACTCCCCGGAACCGTCAGCCCGTCATGGGTTGAGGCCGTTCACCTGAATTTCCGAAACCTCACCGGTCGCTCGATCGGTCACTTCAATGCTCAGTGCCCCGGAGTCGTCGATGACGTTGACGATAAAAGAGTCGGTGGACAGGCTCCCCGTGTTGCCGGTGGAGATGTTGTCCAGCAACTGCCCTAGCAGCCGCGATTGCAATTGACTGGTGAAGCGCTCCAGCGCCGAGGTGCCGGCCACGGTCGAACGGCTCTTGAGATCAGGGTCGTCGTAATCGTTTTGCGCCTGCGCGTTGTTGAGCAGCCAGGTGCCGTTGAGCGGGTTGCCGCCGAACGACGGGTTGACCGGCGTGTAGACCAGTTCAGTGGCCTGGACAGCCGCAACGCTGGCGAGCCCGATCAACAACCCCGAGATCCAGAATCCGCTGCGCCGTGAGAACGTTGTGCTGTTCATAATTCGTCCTTCTCAAGGTCGGTGGTGTCCTGCAACAGAGCCTCCAGCTTGCGCTGGACAACCTGGCGTCGAACCCAGTCGGCGGCCGCGTAGGCCTCGTCCTTCAGTTCCACGGTGTTCGGCGGCAGGAAGCGCCGATAAACCAGGCGTTGCTGATATTCCACGGTCACCAGGCTGCCCCAGCGCGCGTCGGGGCGCTCGCGCACCACCAGGTTGAAATCCATCGGGCTGGTGTCGCGCAGGCGTTCACTGAACGAGTAGTAAAAGTCGTGGCCGATGTGCGAGATCGTGTCGTCGACGATGAAGCCCATCATTTCGTCTTCTTCACCGGCGTGGGCGCAGCACGCCACAGCGGTGAGGATCAGCGCGCACCACCATTGGCGAGTCATGGCTGCAACGCCTGCGGCAAATTTGACTGGCCTTTGGCCGGGCCCCCGCTACTAGTGCCAGTGCCCTCAAGAAAGGCTTTTTCAGCCACGAACTGCCAGTCCGAATAACGCTGCATGCCTTCGAAATCCGACCACTGCGACGGGAAGCCCGCCTGCTTCAACGGCAGCTCGGTCGACGGGCTGTTGAGGCCGGTGATGCGTCCATCGAAACCGCGTTGTACGGCCCATTCACCCTGACCGATCGGATCTGGATAAAGCTGACGCAAATGATGTTTCGCTTCTGGAAAACGCTGATCGTCGAGCAGATCGACCAACTCTTTCGGGTACTGCGCCAACCCCGGCGAACTGCGGTAGTAGCTGCGCAGCGCCTGGGCGTACTGAGTGCCGACCCAGAGCAACTGGCGTTCACGGTCGCGGCGCGAAGCGGTCGACCACAACTCGCCGGCACTGGCCAGGCCCATGCCCATCACCACAATCAGAAACAGCACGCCCAGGTAAGTGAAACCACCCTGCTGCGCACGGTTACCACTCGGAATACTGGCTGCCATCACGCGCCCTCCCGGTAGCACCGCTTTTGATGTCGGCCACACCACCGGCGACGCCGTCCGGTGGCGCGATCAGCACCCACTGGTCTTTGCGTTCGGTGATCGGATCGAGTGGTGCGTTGCGCAGGTAACGTTGTTCGATCAGTTGCTCGATGGAATCCGGATACCGCCCGGTGTCGCCGTAAAAGTGATCCAGCGCCTCGCGCATCGCCGACAGGCTCTGGCGCAAGGTGGTTTCCTTCGACGCTTCGAGGCTGTTGAAGTAGCGCGGCAGCGCGATGGTCATCAGCGTGGCGATGATCGCCATCACCACCATCAGCTCCAGCAAGGTAAAACCTTTTTCCCGGCGCATGAGGTTCACCACTCGCGATAGGCGATGCCGTTGAGGCCCTTGCCCCGGGCGTGGGAGTAGACGTCAAAGACGTCCTCGCCATCGCGCGGGTTCTGAGCCGAACTGTCGTAGGCGCGCACGCCCCAACCCCCTTCGTCATCCCGTTTCGCCGGCACCAGCGGATCGCGCGGGATGCGGCGTAAAAAGTAGAACTTGGCACCTTTGGCGCTGCGCACATCGCGCACGCCTTCGACCAGCACTTTCAGGTTCGGCGGGTAGCCGCTGCTGTTCAGCGACTTCTCGATGTAACCGGCATCGAAGGCGCGTTTGTAGGCGTCGATGGCATCGCGAATCTGGTACAGCGCGTTGCGCAATTCCTGCTCCTTGCCACGCCGCACCAGGGTCTCGGTCAGCGGCGCGGCCATGCTCGCCAACAGGCCGATCAAGGCCAGCGTCACCACGACTTCGATCAGGGTGAAACCGCGTTGGGAGGCGTTCATGATCAAGGCTTCTCGACAGTGACGCGGGTGGTCGCCACGGCCGATTCACCGACGGCACGCGGCTGCGCGGCAGGCGATGGCATCACGTAACTCTGCGAACGATCCGGGGCCTGGATGTGCATGCTGGTTTCGGTACCGGTGGAGAACTCCATGTCCGACGGGCTCTGGTACGGCAGGTTGCGCACGATCCGTGGGGTGATCGACAGCACCAGTTCGGATTTGCCGATGGTGTCTTTGTTGCTGCCGAACAAGCGGCCGAGTCCGGGAATGTCACCGAGGCCGGGAATCTTGTTGCCGGTGGCGCCGTGGTCGTTGCGCACCAGCCCGGCGAGGATCTGCGTTTCGCCGTCGTGCAGACGCAGCGAGGTCTGCGCGTTGCGGGTATCGACCTGCACCGGGATCGTGCCTTGGCGGGTCGGCTCCAGCGGCGTGGCATTACTCACTTCCAGGGCGATCTTGATCGCCACTTCGTTGTTCAGGTGTACGGTGGGGGTCACTTCGAGCTTCAGACCGACATCCAGATAGGTCACGCTTTCGGTGATCACCGGCCCCTGTGTCGACGGCACCGAGGTGGCGCTGATGATCGGCACACGCTGGCCGATGTGGATGCGCGCCTGCTCACGGTTGCTGACGCGAATCACCGGGCTGGCGAGGGTGTTGATGTCGTTGTCCTGCGCGTTGATCTTGGCTTGCGGCGACGGGCCGATGGAGATGCGGTCGGAGTTGATGCCTTTGAGTTGCCCGAGCAGCGTGACCGGCGAACCATCGGAGTTGACCACGCCGAAGGTGCTCGGCCATTGCAGGCCAAGGTCGAGAATGCGCTGGGTGGCGACTTCCATCACCTCCACTTCGAGCACCACTTCCGGGTTGGACTGGTCTTGCGATTGCAGGAGTTTCTCGGCCATGCGCACGGCATCTTCGGTGTCGCGCATGGTCAGGGTATTGAGGCGTTCGTCGACAAACACGTCGCGGGTCTTGAGCATGGTTTTCACCATGTTCAGCGCGGTGTTGGCGTCGATGCTGGTCAGGTAGAAGGTGCGCATCACCAGTTCCTGGTAATCCTTCACTTTCTGCGGCGAATCGGGGTAGATCAGCAAGGTGTTTTCGTTCACCACTTTCTGGTGCAACTGGTTCTGTTGCAGCAGCAAGGTCACGGCGTCTTCGATGCGCACGTCACGCACGAAGATCGTCGCTTTCATGTCCGGGCGCAGGTCTTTGTCGAAGATGAAATTCAGTCCGGCGACCTGCGACAGCACTTCGAAAATGGTCTTCAGGTTGGCGTCACGAAATTCCAGAGTCACCGGACGATCGAGCTTGGTGCGCAGTTGCGGATAAGCAATCACGTTGCGGCTCTGCACCAGGCGAATGTTGCCTTGCAGCTCCAACGCACCTTCATTGGCCGGGTCGAGTTCGAGGATCTGTTTGACCTGACGATCAGCGCCGTAGATGTCGCCGCGACGCAGATCGCCACGGGCCAGCTCGAGTTTTTCGTCCATGCTGCGCAGGTACTCCATCTGCTTCAGGGCATCCTGGGCGCGGCGGTTGTTCGGCTCGATGGTCAGCACGCGCATGTAAGCGGTGCGCGCCGAGGTGAAATCGCGACGCGCGCGGTCGGTGTCGCCGGCCGTCAGCAACGCCGTGATCGCCTTGGCCCGGCCGGTGTTGAGCAGCAGGTGCAATTCGGTGTCGCGAGGGTTTTCACGCAGGCCTTCTTCGATCCGCGCCAGCCCCGCCTCGTACTGACCCTGTTCAATCAGGTCGGCGGCTTCCTTGTTGGCCACCTGCGCAGTGCTGCACGCGGCCAGCCCGGCACACAGGCCCAGGCTCATCAGCAAACGGGAACGGTTCATTGCGTACTCCCCACAGACAAGGTCTGCGACAAATGCAAAGGCAGGTAAACCAGGCTCAATTCCAGATCGGAAATGCCGGTGATCTTCCAGGTGTCGTCGATCACATCCCCGTTGCGCACGACGTAGATCTTTTCGCCGTTCTGCAAAAACACTTGCAGGTCGCTGCGGTCATGCAGCCGACCGACGAACTGAAACGGCACCGGTGGCAGGCTCGGGGCTTGCACCACTGTGGCCGGGTTGATCGCTTGTTCGGTGACCGTGGCCAGGGTCGGCGCGGCCTTCCAGGATTTCGCCGCGAACAGATCGCCGGCCGGGCTCAGGTCCCTGATCGGCGCGTCTTTGGCCTTGGCGGTGCTGGCCGGCAGCGCGCCCCGGGTTTTCCCCGGTGTGGCGACCGCTACTTCGCTGGAATCGGCGTCTTCGCTCGGCGAGAAATACGCCGGCAACCACGCCAGCGCCGCCGCTACGCCGAAGAACGCTAACCAACCTGTCACGCGCTTGGTATTCATCACGACCTCGACAGGTAAAGGGTCATACGGATCCGGCCATTGAGGTCGGTGTCGCCAATCTTCTTGCGTTGCAACTCGAGGTCTTCCACCACCACCGCCGGCAACTGACCGAGCAAGGCGTGCACGAAGCGGCGCAGTTGCGGGTAGCTGCCGCGCACTGGCAAGAGGATCTGATAGCGCGCCAGATGGGTTTTCGGGTCGACACCGAGGGCGTACTCACCGCGCGCCAGGGTAATGTGCTCCTGGGCTGCGAGGGCGTAAATGCGGTCGATGGCGACCGTGGCTTGCGGCTGCGCCGGCAGTTTGTTGCGGAAGTCGTCGAGCTGACGCTGCGGCACCACCGGCGGCGCGATGCTGCCGTCTTCAACCTTGGCCAGGTACGCGCTGGCTTCCTGAGTCTGCTGGCTCAAGTGCTGCAACGATTGCCAGCCCGGCAGCAAGCCACCGAGTGCCCAAGCCACGGCGACCAGCAGCAGCGCCAACCCGGCCAGGCCCGGAATGCCGAGGCCTTGCAGGTATTCGTGGACGATCAGTCTAGGGATTCGCATCGCCCATCTCCCAGGTCGCCGACAGGTTGAATTGCACCGGTTGTTCCGGCGATTTGACGACAATTTCGTGGCTCAGCAGCGACACGTCGGACAGCTCGTCGCTGGCTTCCAGTCGTTTGTGGAAATCGAGCATCGCTTGCAGATCCCGCGCTTCAGCGCTGATGCGGACCTGGCCTTTACGGGCATCCGGGGTCAGGCTCAGCAGCGCGACGTCATCGCGCGGCATGGCTTCGAGCATGGCGAACAGGCGTTCCCACGGCCGGCGCAGTTGTTGCGAGACCTTGCGCATTTCGGCGAGGTTCGCCGCTTGCTCGCGGATTTGCGCCGGGCTCAGGGTGGACTTGGCGCCGCTGTCACCGGTGAGCTGACGCTGCGTGGTTTGCAGATGACCTTGTTGCTGTTCGGTGTGCGCGTCGAGGTGCTGTTGGACGCCGAAGCACAGCAGCGCCAGCAGCACGCCGCCGCCGAGCAGGCTCCAGCCCAACGGGCCGGAACGTGGCCGTGGCTGAAAATCGAGATTAAGCGCGCGCATGTCAGGCCACCGCCCGGGACATGACGTACAAGCCGTCACGCACGGTCATCGCGTCGTCTTCAAGGGTGCGCAGTTGCACCCCCGCCACGTCCGGATGCGCATCGAGCCGCGCCGGCGCATGCAGATATACATTGAAGGCGCGTTCGCTGGTCGAGGCTTGCAACTGCCGTTCGCGACCGATCAGGGCATTCAACGCGGCATCGCTGTCGCTGCCGCCCACCGAACGCACGCCAGCCCAGCGCCCTTCCCTCGCCAGCAACAACACGCTGCGCTGCGGCTCGGCGACGACGAAGAGGAAGTCGCCGGCATCGAGACTTTTGTCGAAGCGGTTGAACGCCGCCATCAGGTACGGCTGCACCGAGCGCAGGCGCAAACCGCGACCACTGACCAGCGTGCGCAGGCGTTCGAGCAAGTCTTGCGGCAAGGCGCTGGCGATGCGGTCGTAACCGGCCGGTTCGGCGGACAACACCAGACTCCACGGTTGGGTTGGCGCACCGAACAGGTCTTCGAAACACAGTTGGGCGAAGCCGCGCAGTTCTTCCGGGCTGCTGATCTGCGCGCTCCATGGCACCAGGCAGAAGCGGCTGAAATGCCCGGAGATGACCACGCTCAATTCGGCACCGGCGCGGGCGTGTTCACCGAGCAGGCGATCGAGGGTGTCCAGCGCCACCGCGTAGCTCTGGAAGCCTTCGTCGATGTAACCGACGCTGCCCAGCCACAGGGTGTCGCTGCCACGCCGCTGGCCGAGGCCAACACCGCTGGCGCCGAGCACGGCGACAAAACGCTCACGAGATAAATGTGACACGATTGATCTCCTCCAGCGTGGTGCGACCTTGTTCCACCAACTCCAGCGCCGATTCGCGCAGCAGGCGCAAACCACGGGCACAGGCCAGGGCTTTGATTTGGGTGATCGGTTGGCGCTCGACGATCATCTGGCGCAGTTCGTCGTCGAGGTGCAGCAGTTCGGCAATCGCCGTGCGCCCGCGATAACCGCTGCCCCGGCAGTGTCCGCAGCCCTTGCCGTGGACGAAGTGGTAGTGGTCGACTTTCTGCGGATCGAGGCCCGAGGCGCGCAGTTCTTCATCGCTTGGATTGACCGGCGCGCTGCAACTGGCGCACACCAGCCGGATCAGGCGCTGGGCGAGAATCGCGTTGAGCGCCGAGACCAGGCTGTAGGGGTCGATTTCCATTTGCGTGAAGCGGCCAATCACGTCGAAGACGTTGTTGGCGTGGATGGTGGTGAACACCAGGTGGCCGGTGAGCGCCGACTGAACGGCGATCTGCGCGGTGTCGGGGTCGCGGATCTCACCGACCATGATTTTGTCCGGGTCGTGGCGCAGGATCGAGCGCAGGCCACGGGCGAAGGTCAGGCCTTTTTTCTCGTTGACCGGGATTTGCAGCACCCCCGGCAATTGATATTCAACCGGGTCTTCGATGGTAATGATCTTGTCCACGCCGTGGTTGATCTCGGTGATCATCGCGTACAGCGTGGTGGTTTTGCCGCTGCCGGTCGGGCCAGTCACCAGCACCATGCCGTAGGGCTCGGCGGCGAGGCGGCGCAACTGGCGCAGTGTTTCGTCTTCAAAGCCCAACGCCTGCAATTGCACGCCGCAGACCTTGTCGGCCAGATCCTGTTTGTCGAGCACCCGCAGCACCGCGTCTTCGCCGAAGATGCTCGGCATGATCGACACGCGAAAGTCGATCTGGCGGCCACTGATGCCGATCTTGAAGCGACCGTCTTGCGGCACGCGTTTTTCGCCGATGTCCAGTTCGGCCATGACCTTGACCCGCGAAATCACCTGCTCGGCGAATTCGTTGCCCTGGACTTTGCTGATGTTGTTGAGCACGCCGTCGATGCGGTACTTGATCACCAGACCGTGGCCGGTGGTGCCGAGGTGGATGTCGCTGGCGTGCATTTTCAGCGCGTCGTAGAGGGTCGAGTTGACCAGTTTCACCACGCTGCTGGCGTCTTCGCTGATGCTGGTCAGCGACAGGCTTTGCAGGGTGTCGATTTCGTGGTGAGTGTCGCCCTGAGCGTTCAGCGATTCGACGGCATGAAAGCTTTCTTCGTGGCGGGCCAGATAGGCCTTGAGGTCATCGGCGTGCACCAGATACAGCGGCGCGCCGTGCAGGCAATCGTCGATCCAGGCCAGCCGCGCCGGGTCGAAGGGGTCGGCAAATACGCCGATGACTTCGTCGCTGTGGCGCAGCAGGATGAATTCACGTTTCAGGCATTGTGCGAGGGTGACCCGGTCGAACACCGGCGTCGCGGCAAACAGGCTGTCCGTGTCGAGCACCGGGTAATGCAGGGTGGCGCCGAGGGTGTGAATGAACGGCATCGGCGCCAGTTCACAGAGTACGGCGAGGGCTTCTAGGACGCGTTCGCCGGAGGTGGCGGCCCGCGCCCGGGCCTGGGACAACTGCTCGCTGGAAAAGTATTCACTGGGAAAGCGCGCGCGGGCACTTGTGGCCAACAGCGGTTCGACGACAACGGACAGACGTTCCATGGCTTGCTCTCCAACCGGGGCTTAGAGCCCTGTCGGCGCGGCAAACCTTGGCGGCAAGTGCCGGAACGTCTGTTCGCGCCATTACTCCCCGGTGAGCATTTGATCGTCGTCCGGTGCCATGGCGTGCAACTGTCGTCGCCGATCCGCCAACACCCAACTGCCATCGTACAACTGCAACGGGAAGCTCTCGGTCCTGCTCTGGCGTCGTTCGACAAACCCCTCGGAAGGGCTCGCACCGGGTTTCGCTTCGCGCTTGATGCCCAGAAGGTCGCAGACCGCCCGCGCCAGTTCCGCCAAGGGAAACGGTTTGAACAGGATGTGGCTGACCCCCAGTTGCCGCGCCCGCTCACAGACTTCAGCGGTCGGGTGACCCGTTATCAGCACAAAATGGCACGTCCTGTTCTGGCGGACCGCGTCGAGCACCTCAAAGCCTTCCATATCAGGCAAGCGGTAATCGAACACCAGCACGTCGGGGGCAAAGGTTCCGGCCAAACCGATAGCCGTCGCTCCGTCATGTGCAATCGCGACGTCCAGCCCTTGCGCCGACAGATAATCCTGAAGGTTCTGTGCAAGCAGCTGTTCGTCTTCGACAACCAGTACTTTGTTAACCAAGGTCGACTCCTTGAAACAGCAGGTCCGATGACCCCGCCCTGAGAGTGCGCCTTACCAGGGGTAACGCACACTTCATGCCAGGCTGAGCGCCGGTAATTTTATCTGTTCATGTCCTTGAATTTAATGACAATGCCCGCTCGTCCTGGTACCCCGTTCCCCAGAAACGGGGAAGCACCTGAATGGGCATCGAAGCCATTCCCCACTATTGGGGGGAACCTTCAGTCGTCGTCAATTCGTTCGATCCTGTTCTGCACCCGTAATTGCGCGAGCACCTGACGACGAGCCTGGGTCTGTTGCTGTCGGGCGAGCTCTGCCCTGACTGTATCCAGCCCCTGTAAATCTGGGACATCGGCGGCCTCCAAGTGGTTCGGCAAATAAATCACATGCCAGCCAAACGGTGAACGCAGTGGTTGGCTGGCAAAACTCGCCCCGCTGACAATCGAGGCGCGCATTTGCATCAAGCGTAGACGCGCTTGAGCCACTGTGGCTGCATCGGCTTGCGCGGGCACGCGAATCAACAGGTGCCGGGGTTGCAAGGTATTGGCGCGGATCAGTTCGGCGAACATCTGCTGCGCCGCCAGTTCGCGGCGGGTGTACTCGGTGAAGGAGGCCTCATCGAAACCGGCGTCCTGCAAGCGCCGGACGAATTTTTCCGCGCCGCCGATGGCCATGCGGGTTTGCTCGATCTGCTGACGCAGCGCTTGCTCGTCGATCTGCCGGCCACGTTTCTGCGATTCCTGCCACAGCAATTCTTTGTCGATCAGCATTTGCAACGCGGCCTGGCGCAGTTCCTTGTAGGCCGTGGGGCTGCGAATACTCGTCACCGCGCGGCCCTGATCTTCCAGGTATTCGGCGAAGAAGCGCTCGAAGCGAAACCCGGAAATCTCCGTGCCGTTGACCCGTGCCACGGCCGGCTCGTTATTCGCCCACGCCAGCGGCAGCCAGCAAGTCAGCAGCAAGATCAGCGTTGTGAGTTTCATGATCGGGCCCTCCGTTCAGGGGCTGGCAACCATCGGTTTATAGGGTGCGACCAGATAGAAACGTTGATCGGGCAAATCCACGGTAACCACATGCGCGCCGCTCAAGCCCAGCCGTCGACCGGGACCGAAACTCAGGCGCGGGGTCAGGCCGGTGTCGAAGTCGTGCAGGCCTTCCAGCGCCGCCACCAGTTTCTCGCGGCTGGCGTCGCGGCCAGCCTGTTTCATGCCCTCGCTGAGCAGCAGCATCGAGGCGTAGGCGCCGACTTGCAGCACCGCGTGCTGGGCGCCGAGGCCTTGGCCTTCACGCAGTAACGTCAGGGCCATGCGCCCAGCCTGGGTCCAGTCGCTGGGCACGAACGGATAGGCAAGAAACACCCGTCGGGTGAATCCGTCCGGGACTTGCAGCAGATCACCCGCCACCTGACTAGAGGCGGCAAACAGGTAAGGCACTTGCCCGGCGCTTTGCAGCCGCGTCGCCAGACGACTGAAGCCGCCGCCAGTGCCCAGATAAAACACCGAACGCGAACCCAGCGGCAGCGCATCCGCCGCCGGGTCGTAGGCTTGCAGATGGACTTTCTGCCAGCCGTGATCCTGCAAGTACTGGCCGAGGTTTTGCGCGGCTTGCGTCTGGATCGGGTCATCGGGATAAGCAATCAGTGTCGGCCCTTGCAGCACGCGCAAACTGGCCGTGGCGTAATCGACCAGCGCGATCAACTGCTCACGCAGCCCTGGCAATGGCTCGAATATCTGCGGACTGGCCTGCAGGGTGCCGAGGATCGACATCGGCCCGATCAGCGGCATACCGGCCTGTTCCAGGCGTGTCCCCAGTTCGCTGTCGAGAGCCGGGGCCAGCGGTGCGATCAGGGCGAACACCTGCTCCTGCTCGATCAACTGCTGCAAGGCTTGCTCGGCACTGGCGCGGTCCGGGCCGGGATCGATCACCGTCAAGCGCAACTGCCGGCCGTGAATGCCACCGGCCTGATTGATCCGCGCGACACTGCCGTTGAGCACCGCCGCAACGGTCATGCCCTCCTCGGCCAGCGGCCCTTGGCTGGGCAGCAAGGTGCCAAGGTGCAAGGTCTCGGCATCGAGGCCGGGATCACGCTCATCGGCGAGGCGCTTGAGGTATGCGGTGAGGTTGCGCTGATCCTTCATCGACAGCAGAAAGCGCGGCATGCTCGGGTCGAGACGGTTGTGGCCGGGGTCGCGGCCCTGCTCAATGGCCGTGGCCAGCGTGCTTTCGCTGTAGGCCGGATAGCTGCGGCCGTTGACCTGTTGCTGGCCGTAGGTGCTGGTCAGTCGCGCCCAGTTCAATTCGGGGGGACGCACGCCACCTTCAGGTCGGCCGAGGCCATCGGCGCCATGGCAATTGGCGCACGGCAGGCTGGTCGCCGGCAGCAACACATCCGCCGCGCCGACCCGCGCCATGATCGCTTCGCCACTGGCCGACAAGCCTTGGCGGTACAAGCGTTTTCCCGCCGCCTCTTCGGGTGTCAGCGGCGCAGCGCTCGTGCCAAGGCTGACGCCGGCGAGCAGGACCATGGCGAGGACGCGGTAGCGTTTCATGGCGCGGACTCAGCGGCCGGCCACGGGCATTATCAGCAACTGCAAGCGCTGGGCAATGGCGGCGGCAGGTGCGTCGGGACGGATCTTGCTCCAGCGTTTATTCGCGACATCGCCGACGATCAACTGCGTGGAATGCTGCTCGGGCGTCGGCACGATCTGGCCGATGCGGCTCAATACCAGGTCCATCTGCGCTTTGTCGCCAGTAAGAAAAAGCCAATGAGGGTCATCGGAACCCTGCTTCAAGGTGTAAGCCTTGAGCACCGCCGGCGTGTCGCGCAGCGGGTCACTGGTAAGGGAAATGAAGGTGATGTCCTGCGCCTTGTCACCCAGCAGCTCGCGAACTTCCTTGAGCTTTTGCGTGATCAGCGGACACGCGTCATTGCAACTGGTGAAGATCACGTTAAGCAGGACGATGCGGTTTTGCAGCGCATCGCTGTAGAAGCGCAAGGTGTCGCCGTTCTGATCCTGCAACGGCGTGTCGGTGAACCAGGTTTTCGCATCGTGAGTGCCTTTGGCCGGGGCGGCGGCCACAGCGGTTTGCGGCTCAGAGACGTGGCCCTCGTGAGCGAACGCGACGTTACCGAGAATCCAGAAGCACACGGTCAGGGCGATCCAGTCGAGCGTTCTCATGGTTGCTGCTCCATGGCGATGGCGGTGTGTTTGGCGTGGGTGCGCAGGCCGCTGAGTTTTTCCACTTCCTTGGCCAGCAGCGCCGGATCAGTGAAGCCGTAGTAGCGCATCCAGTGGCGGCTGTCGCCGTCGCCGACGAGGATCAGCGGTTGATGACTCTTCAGATCGCCACTGAAACTGCCGAGGCCCTTGAGGGTTTCATTGATCGACTGTGGCGAGCCGGTCAACCAGCTCCAGCCCGGCCCGCGCTGGAAGGTGCGCGCATAATCCTGCAGGCGTTTCGGGTCGTCGCGCTGCGGGTCGATGCTGATCGACACCAGTTGCACTTCGTTGCCGACCCGCGCACCAAGCTGTTTCTGCACCTTGCCCATGATCGACGAGACCACCGGACACACCGTGGTGCAACTGGTGTAGATGAAGCTCATGACGACGATTTTGCCCTGCACCAGGTCTTGTTCCAGGCGTACGGTTTTGCCGTTCTGATCAAGCAGTGGCACGTTAGCGAACTTCACCTGGGCGTGTTCCTGGGTATTGCTGGCCGGGGCGTTGTGCCCGGCGTGTTCGTCCGCCGAATGGGCCTGGGCTTGTTGGATGCCGAGGCTCAACAGGCACAGGGTCAGCAGGCCAGTGGATGCAAATCGGTTCATGTCGAAACTCCTCTTCAACGGGCCTGGCCGGGGGCTACCCGAACACTGGCAAAGGTCTTGTCATCGAAACCGGCGCCCAAAGAGGCCGCACGCACATGCAGATACCAAGCGCCGCTGCGGTCGAGGGTGATCGGCGCTTCGTACACGCCGTCGGCGACTTCCAGCGCCGCCACTTCGCGGGGATGCGAGGTGGGCGCGAGGTAGTAGCGCAATTGCACGTCTTTCACGCCGCTGCGCTGGGTTTTGTCTTTGCCCTGCACGATGCGGAAACGCACGACGTAGGGGTCGTTGAGCGCCACGGCAGTCTTGTCGAGGAGGAACTCGACTTTCGGTGCGCCGAAGTGTTTTACCAGGGCGCCATTGGTTTCGATCTGCGCGGTAAAGCAGTGAATGATGTTCGGTTGATTGAGCAGGAACGCCACGTCAAAGCGCCCCGCCGCCGGCAGCTTCACCCGCGCGCTGTACAGTCCCGGCGAGATTTCGCGCAAGCTGCGATCGATGACCATGGCGGCGCGGGCGATCTGGCCACGGTTGGGGTAGCCGGACATCGGCGCGTTCATGCCTTCGGCGTAGAAGTAGGTGGTGTTGTCGACCGGGTTGACCACGAACACCGCGTTGTCGTCGCGCGACACCGCCAGGCTTGAGGCCAGCGGCAAATCCCCAGCCAGACGCGGCGCTTGCGGGCCGGCTTCGAAACTCTGGCTGATCGGCTGGCGGCCTTCGCCTAAAGAAGACAGGTTGATCATGGTGACTTTCGGTGAAGCGAGTCCGCGGATGTAGGCGTAGGCCTGGGTGAACACCACCTGGTAGGGTTCGGCGCTGACGTCGAGGTCGTGAATGGCGCCGTTGGTCGCGGCGTCGATGATGCTGGCGCGGTTTTCCACGGTGTTGAGCACCACGCCGAAGCGGCCGTCGGCGCTGAAACCCATGGGGCCGAGGCCTTGTTGCAGTTTGATCACCCGGCGGATGGCGTGCGTGTTGGCGTCGATCACGGTCACGGTGCCGTCGTTGCCATCGGCCACATACACCGCGCCGGACAATGGCGAATAGGCAACTGATAACGGATGCGAGCCGGTTTTGATTTGCTCGACGATGTTCAGGCTGGCGATGTCGACCACGCTGACGGTGCCGTCGTCACGGTTGCTGACGAAGGCGAAGCGGCTGTCCTTGCTGAAGCTGAGTTCGTGGTGGCCGCGCCCGGTCTGCAAGTATTTGAGGGGTTTGAGGCTTTGGCTGTCGATCACTGTGACGCCGGAGTCTTCGGCTTTGCTGGCGTTGTTGCCGACCCAGAGCAGACGTTCATCCGGTTGCAGCGCCAGGCGCACCGGTTGGCTGCCGGCTTTAATCGAATCGAGAACCTTGAATTGTTCGCTGTCGATGACGGCCACTTCGCCGGCCGTCGGCATGGAAACGAACACGCGTTTGTTGTCTTTGGGCGTGACCCAGTCCATCGGCGGTTGCTTGAGTTCGATTCGCGCGAGCGTGCTGGTGATGCCGCCGACCGACACCGACGGATCGACCACAGCGATGCTCGCGTCGCGGTTCATCACCAGCAGGAAATAGCTGTTGAGGTCGAGCAACGGCCGCGCACCGATGTTGGATTTGAGAAACACCCCGACCCGGGCCTTGCAGCTCTGGCCGCGGCCCTGGGCCTGATCGGCGGCGAGGGTTTGCGGATCGACCCAGGCCCCCGGCGCTACCCCGGACAACGGCTGGCCGGAGGCGCTGTCAGTGACCCGAAACTGCACATCGGCGAATTCACCTTCACGCAGTTTGCCGTCAGCGGCCAATGGCTTGAGGTTGAAATCCACCGCCACGCCGTCGCGGTTCAGCGTCTGACCCGCACCGGTTTGTGCCAGCGCAATCTCACTCAGCGTCAGCAACGCACCGGCCATGGCCAGCGTGCAAATACCGATGATGTTGATGATCCTGTTCATCTAACTCTCCCCTACCTCTTCACCTGGCAAAACACCGCCCCCCATGTGGGAGCGAGCCTGCTCGCGAAAGCGTCTTCAGCCTCACCCTCACAAACCGAGTTGCCCCCATTCGCGAGCAAGCTCGCTCCCACAAGGGATTTGCGTACATCCACTTCCTCACAGCCAACCACTGTCCCCTGTGGGAGCGAGCTTGCTCGCGAAAGCGGTCTGTCAGCCAACACACCTGTTGCATGTGCCGCCCTCTTCGCGAGCAGGCTCGCTCCCACAGGGATTTGCATCCACCGGGGCATTGCCGCTCTGCTACTGCCCCTGCGGCGCCGGTTCCGGTTCGTTGGTTACCCGCAGCAAGCCCCATAACCCGGAGGTGTTGCCGTAGGCGGCGTAATCGCGGAACAGATAATCCCCCGGGATCGCATTGCTGCCACCAGCGCTCGGGATCATGAAGCTGAAGTGCGCGGCCGGCAGGACGCTTTCGTGGGCGCCGATGTACATCGACATCGGGTTGTAGCCGAAGCGCACTGAGCCGACGCCCGGCGAGCCCATCGGATAGCCACCGACATCGCTCTTCTCGGCCTGGAACGGGTTCACTGACCAGACGTGCCCGTCGAGCTGGAACGTGGTGCCGCGACTGCCACCGCTCGGCATCAAAATATGCGTGCGGAACGGTTGCCCCGGTTTGGCATACAACACCGGCGTCTGCGGATCGCCACCCACCAGCGCATTGCTGTAGGCCATGTGCGCGTTGGTCATGTCGCCATAACCCGCGCCATCGGCATGCCCGAACGGTGCATCCGGGGCGAGGCCGAAGCGGTACCACAGCGGTTCGGTCTTGTAGTTGATCGCCATGCTCGAGTTGTCCTGCGGATCGGTCGGCACGCCGAAACCCTCAGCAGCAATCCCTTCCACTGGCCGGCCATTGGCCCAACGGGTGTTCAACGCCTTGTGCCAGACCATCGCAAAGTCGCGGTAGCTGGTTTGCCCAGGCGCGGTGACCGTGGCGTTGACCTTGCGCGCATCGTCGACCCAGGTCGCGCCGATCGGCAGGATGCTCATCGCACCACCGAGGCCTTTTTGCGGTTGCTTGATCACGTCCGCCGGGGTGATGTTCAAGCCGCCGAACTCCACCGCCGTGGCGTTGATGTTGTCGACGCTGCGGCCCAGTTGAGTTACCGGTTTGCCTTCACGCTCCAGGTGCCCGGCGTAGTACTGATAGGTACGGGTCGGGTACGCGCCGCTGTTGCCGACACGCGGTGGCACGGTCTGAATCGGGTTGGCGCCGACATTGGCGCCGTCGGATTTGGTGATGTCGTACGCCAGCAACTGCGCGTGCAGGCCGACATGGCTGGACGGCCGCATCAGGTTATTGCTGAAGGTGGTCGAGCCCAGACCACTGTTGCGATCACGCTTGACCATGCCTTGCATCACCGCAGTTTGGGTCAGGTCCGGCATCACGCTCGGCAGACGGTTTTCCAGCGTGATGTTGATGCAATCCCCCGCGGCTGCACGCAGCACCAACGGCTCGACCGGAATGCCGGGTTTCAGCTTGCCACTCACCGGATCGAGATCGGATTTACGCACATAGAGAATCGCGGTCGGGTCATGCAGCGGCCCGCTCTGCCCGCCGATGGTGATGGTTTCGCCATCCTCCGGATCGGTCACCGTGACCTGCGGAATGCTCACCGTGCGCGAGTTCAGCACCAGGGTGCCGCCCGCTGGATTGAGCGGCCCGCCGACATGCTGACCAAGCCCTTCGGGATCGCCGATGGTCAGGCCCAGCGCATTGCCGAGGATGTCATTGGCCAGCGCCGCGACCACTTCATAGTTGCGCTGCACCGTAGGCCGGGTGCCAATGCCGTTAGGGTTGGCGCCATAGCGCGGGCAACTGCCCTCGAACGCCACGGTGTTACGCATGCCCGCCGGATTCGGGTTGTTGGGGATGGCGAACAGGTCGGCGCGTTTGGCGGTGTAGTTGCGCATCACGCCCCAGATACCGCTCCAGTAGCCTTCGATCGAAGCGTCCATCGAGTACAGATAATCACCCGTGGTCGCCGCCGAACTGGAGAGCATCGACACCGGCGCAATGAAGCCCATCTGCTCGGAGATGCCGATCATCTGCGACGCGCGCCAGCCGGAGTTGGAGCTGTTGCCGAAACCGGAACCGCTCTGCAGCCATTTCACACCGTGCAGGGTGACGTTGTGCTCTTCCTCATGGCCGCCGGCATGCACCCGCAACCGCACGTTGTCGCCGGTATAGGTGCGCAGCATCGGCGTGAACGGATCGCCCGGCTCGGCGCCGCCCTTGTTGATGTGCGGTGGAAACAGCGTGGTACCGCCGGTGGGTCCGGTCGCCGAAGTGAGCAGATTCGGCGCCAGATTCATCGCCGGAATGGCGCGGTCGGTACGGCTTTGCATGGCGAACGACAGATCACCGCCGAGGCCGTCAGCCTGCATGCCGCGTTTGCCATCCGGGCCGACCTTGTTCGGGTCGTACACGCGCAGGGCCAGCGGTTCGTTGCGATAGTTGACGACGAACATGCCCGGATCATCCACCGAGATCGCCTGCGGACATGGCCGGCTCGGGCAGCCCGGCACCTGACCGCCCTGCACTTCCAGCACGCCTTCTAGCAAGTTGCTGGCGTTGTTGCGCACTGGCGGGTTGATCGCGTAACGGAAGCTGTCGGCGGTGGCCGGGAACGCCTGCGCATTCGGCACACCGTTAGGGCCGGCACCGACGTAAACGCCAGCTTCATAGGCGTGCTGGAAGTCGCTGTATTCGAGGAAGAACTCGCGGAAGCTGTCGTTCTTGCCGTCGCCATCGAGGTCGCCGGTGTTGATCACCGCCTGCCATGAGGTCGGCCCACCATCCTGGCGCGCGCCGCTGTACAACGGCTCGCCGGTTTCGGCGTGGAACCAGGTGGAACCGGCCGGCTCGGCAAGCACAGTCGCGTACAGTCCAATCTGCTGATGCGTCGATGGGCCTAAGTGGTCGTGGGTGAAGATGGTGCCGAGGCCGCGATCGACGCCTTTGGCGTTGACCACCGGATCGACGAACCAGCGCTGCATCGCCGTGCGCGCACCCAGCCAGTCGGCGCGACCATACTGGCCGAAGAATGGGTGGTTCCTGGCTATCGGGCAGGCCTGGGTGCCGTCACGTGGATCGGTGCCGGCGCACTGGTTGAACTCGCGGATCGCATGAATGCGTTCCTGCACGGCGCCGGGTGAGAGCACGCCGTCCTCGTAGTTCCAGCCGTTGGAGGAGCCGTCCGCCGAGGTCAGATCCCACTTCGGCAAGTGAATGTGCTGGCCGATTACGTCGGTCGGCGTGCGCACCTGATAGTCGTCCATCTCATAGGTGGCCGGGACCAGGTTGGTTTGCTGGTATTGCACGCAATCGAAAGAGTTCATGCGCATCACCAGCGGCTCTGGTGGACGTTGCTTGGTGATCACCGGCCAGGCGTCTTCCCACAGCGCGAGAATGCGCGCCTGCGGAAAGTGATAACCGACTTTGTTGTACACCGCGTCGAACTGAATGTTGGCGGCTTTGTAGATCCGTGGCCGGTCGGCGGTGAAGCTCGAGGCGCCGACAAAGGACATACCGTCGATGCGCTCACCGCTGGCGAACTCGCCGCTGCCGGCGTTGCTGGTCAGGCGTTTTTGCCGATCGTCCATGCACGGCTCGTAGTACGGCGCTCCGGCCATCGGCAAGGCACCGTTGGTGCGGAACGCCTTGGCGACCACTTGATTACCGGGCAGCAAGGCATAGCTTGGGTGATCTTTCTTCGCGTGGAAGGCCATCGCCGCTTGTTCGACTTCGGTGCCTTCTTCCGGCAGGTAAATCGGCTTGGCACGGCTGACTTCCTTGGAGAAGTCCAGCGAAGTGGTCACGGTGTGCGCTTCGCCACCGGCCGCGACGCCATCCAGTGCGTGACGCTGCAAGCCGCCATTCCAACCGCCGGACTGCGCCGGGTCGAGATTGGCCCACAGTGCCTTGCCGCTGGCCTTCAAAGACTGCGCGGTGGCCGCGTCGAGCATGTCCAGCGGCGGCGTTGGCGGACGTTGGCCGACCGAGCTTTCCATGCCGCCGATCCAGAACGGATAGCCAGGGTTTTTCAGGCTGCCGTCGGCATTGCGATTGGCTTCGCTGCGATCGACCAGCGCCAGCGAACCGATGGCTTGACCAGCGGCATTGCCGCCATGGTGCTCACCGTCGTCATCGCCCTCTTCTTCGTCATCGTCGTCATCATTGCCGGCGACCAGGGTTTCGCCGATCTTCGGCACGACCACGACTTTGCCCGGCATTGGCGCCATGGCTTTGCCTGGAAGCGGCACGATGGCCGGAATCGGCGTACCGGCGACGATTTCGCCATCGGGCAAGGCCCGTGCACCCGCCGCCGGTTTGCCACTGCGCAAGGCAAACGGTTCGCTGTGATAGCCGTCGGCGCCCTGCTGCGAAACATCGAGTCGCGTGCCTTCTTCGAACACGTCGTGCACCCGCCACATGGCCCACATGCCTTGGGCGAAGTGCGGATAGAAATGGCAGTGATAGATCGCATCACCGGCCACGCGGTTGCGGTTGCCCGAGCCACCGTTGGCAATTTCATAGGTATAACCGGCACCCGGGCCGATACCCTGGGCGTCGACGTAATCGGAGTTGTCGTCGTTGGGATTGAACAGCCACTGATGGCCGTGCAGGTGGAAGATGTGCTGCTCGTGGCCATTGTGGGTGTTGCGGAATTTGACGAAGTCACCGATGTAGCTGTGGTTGACGTTCGACGGCTCCGACGGATACAGGGCCATGGTGGCTTTCACCCCGATCTGATCGGCGCGCGGTGTCTGGCCGGGGGCGATGTTCTCCAGCCCGGTGTTGGCCGGCACATCCACCAGCATCGCTACATCGCCGACGGTGTGCGAGCTGAGGAAGAACTCTTCGTAAGCGCACGACAGGCAGTCGTGCATCGGCCCCACGCCCAAGCGGTTGGCGACCACTTCGGCGCCCATGCCGCCGGAGCCGTAGTTGATCATGAACGAGTCGCGGGTCGGCTCCAGCACATGGGCCATCACCGGGTCGGCCCAGTACGCTGGGAACGCTTGGGTGGCGGCGGTTTCGTCCTGGAATTGCGAAGCGAAATCGCGGAACGCTTCGAGGCGATTGGGAATCGCCGGGTTGCGTTTGCCCATCGACTCCAGCGGGTAGGTGCTGGATGGGAAACTGCCGTCGGCGTTGCTGCCCATGACAATCGCATCGCTTTCGCTGGAGATGATTTCATTGCCGTCGACCATGCCGATGATCGGCGTACCGGCCTTGCCTTCGCGCAACCACGGTTCGCGCTGCGGGTAGCGCGCCTGGTAATCGACGATCGGTTGGCCGGTGGGTGCGCGGCCGGTGGTGGCCAGGCGCATTTCTTCTTCGGTGAGGGTATTGCGATAAGTGCGACCGCCCTTGGGCAGCACGACGACCTGGCCGAACAGACCATTGGCAACGTTGCCGGCCGCGCCCTCGCCACCAAACGTCGCGCCTCGGCTGCTGACGGCAAACGCGCCCTCGCGTTCGGCGTACAGCGTGTAGGAGCGGCTCGCCCCCGGTGGCACCAGGCTGTTGGCGTTACGCCCGGTGAACGAAGAGATGTCATCAATGCTGTTCACCGCTTGCAGGCCGTTGACCTGGAAACCGACGTGACGATCCGCCACCTGCTCATCGACTTTGAAGGCTTCGGCGCCGTTGGCGTTTTCCGCGCCCTCTTCTTCGCCCTGGTTTTCAAAGTGCTTGTTCGGGTTGGCCTGATAGTCGAGCAGGTTCTGCAGATTGATCGTCAGGCAATCGCCGGCGGCCACACGCAATACCAATGGCCGAGGGCGCTTGTCCGGACGCAGCGAGACTTTGCCCGGCACTGCGGCGCCGCCGTAAGCCAGCGACTGCTCATGTTCATCGACCACGTCGCGGCGCAGGGCGAACATCATGCCGTTGATGTTCTGCGCACCGAGGCGGTTGAACATCAGTGGTTGATCGAAGGCGACGACGTTGGCCACCAGGTTGCGCTCGCAACGCACGGCTGCACCGGCCAGCTCGACGCTGAGCATCGAGGCCAGAATCACCAGCCAATTCAACAGAGACGGAGCGTGATGAATGCCAACCATGATCAGTAACCTCGTAGTGGGTGCTCTTGGGAACACTTCTCGACAAATGCCTCGGAGCAATCCGCGTGCCACAAAAAATTTCATTACCGTTCAATCAGTTACCGCAACCATTTGAGGATCCGGGGGATATTCCCCACCGGTTTTCCCCACTTTTCGGGCCTCTGCGGTTTGCCCCCGAATGTGGGGAAAACCGGGTTGGGTCACAACGGCGCATCCATGGCCAGGCCCTGCAGACGCCGGTACTGACGCAATACGTTCGGTACATAACGCTGGGTTTCGGCGAACGGCGGAATCACCCGGCCACGGCTGAGCACCGCGTCGGGCCCGGCGTTGTAGGCCGCCACGGCGAGAGCAATGTCGTTGTCGAACAAGGTCATCAGGCGTTTGAGATATTTCGCCCCGCCCTGGATGTTGGCCTTGGGGTCGTAGACGTCGGTCACACCGAGTTCGCGCGCGGTGTCGGGCATCAACTGCATGAGTCCGCCTGCGCCTTTGGCTGAGGTCGCACCGGGGTTGTAGTGGGATTCGGCGTTGATCACCGCGTGCAGCAGCGCTTCGGGTAATTGATTGACTTTGGCGGCTGCCGAGACCAGTTCCGCGTAGGGCTGGTTGGCGATCATTTGTGGCTGTTGATCGAGGCTGGCCACAGGCATTTCAGCCTCGTGGATCACCCGTTCGTAGGTGCGTCCGGGCCGGTGAACGTTGGACAGGACATAGCTGCCCTTGGCGTCCACGGAGATGAATACGTCGGCTTGCGCGGCGCCGCTGAGCAGCACACATCCGAGCAATCCGCTGGCGAGAAATTTCATGTCGGGCCTCCCCGGATCGACCCCGATAAATTGGGGGAAATGCCCCAATGGCCGATCACGTTTGAGCCATACGCAAGCACTGTGCCGACTCTTGAAATGCCCGATTTACAAGGGCTTCAGCCAATCAGCCGGTTTTCAGTGAGGCTGAGCATGGCAATTGCATAGGCCCTTCAGGCGACACGGCTGCCACTTACGGGAGGTCATCATGAAGCTGCAATTTCGTCCGCGTGGCCAACGCGGTTTTACCCTGCTCGAATTGCTCGTGGTGCTGGTGGTACTCGGCCTGTTGGCCGGGATCGTCGCGCCGAAATACTTCGCCCAACTCGGTCGCTCGGAAGTGAAAGTGGCCAAGGCGCAGATCGAAGGGCTGAGCAAAGCGCTGGATATCTATCGACTGGAAGTCGGCCACTACCCGTCCACCGAACAGGGCTTGCAGGCCTTGGTCACTGCACCGAGTGACGAAGCGAAATGGACCGGCCCGTACTTGCAGAAAAAGCTCCCGCAGGATCCGTGGGGACGTAATTACACCTACCGCTATCCCGGCGAAAACAGCGAGTACGACTTGCTCTCGATGGGCAAGGACGGCCAGCCCGGCGGTGAAGGTGAAAACGCTGAAGTGACCAACTGGCAGTAAACGGAGCGCGGCCCATGCGATTTCATTTGAAAGCGGTCGGCAAGGCGGGCGTGGTGTCCTTGAGCGTCGAAGCGGCGGGTGACAGCGACGCACGGCGGATCGCCGAGGATCAGGGCTTGCGTGTGCTCAGCTCGCACGCCGAAAAGCATTGGCGCTCACTGAAACTGCGCCAGCGCGAGACCTTCAACCTGGTGTTATTCAGCCAGGAATTGACCACCCTGCTCAATGCCGGCCTACCGTTGATCGATGCGCTGGAAAGCCTCGCCGAAAAAGAAACCGCCCCCGCTGCCCGGAAAACCTTGAGTGAGCTGGTGCGCCTGCTTTATGAGGGCAAATCCTTCTCGCAGGCGTTGGGCCAGTTGTCGGCGGTGTTCCCGCCGCTGTACGTGGCGCTGGTACAGTCCAGCGAGAAGACCGGCGCGGTCGGCGATGCATTGGGCCGTTACGTCAGTTACCGGCAGCGCATGGACGAGGTACGGCAGAAGATCATCAGTGCCTCGATCTACCCAATGCTGCTGCTGATCGTCGGTGGTGGCGTGGTGTTGTTCTTGATGGGTTACGTGGTGCCACGCTTCAGTCTGGTGTTTGAAGGCTTGGGCAATAACCTGCCGTGGCTGTCGCAGGTGCTGATGAGCAGCGGCATGTTTTTGCATGCGCATCAGGCTGAGTTTTTTGGCGGGCTGGCGGCGCTGGTCATTGCCCTCGCCGTCCTGCAGAAGCAACCGGCGTTTCGCCGTGGGCTGGATCGGCTGGTGGAGAAACTGCCAGCCGTGCATCAACGGATTTTCATGTATGAGCTGGCGCGGTTTTATCGTTCGCTGGGGATTCTGCTGCAAGGCGGAATTCCGCTGGTGACCGCCATGAGCATGGTGCGTGGCTTGCTCACCGTTGCCTCGCGGGTGCGCCTGGATCAGGCCTGCGAGCGGGTGCGCGAGGGGCAGTCATTGTCCACCGCGCTGGAGCTCAATCACCTGGTGACACCGGTGTCCCTGCGCCTACTGCGCGCCGGCGAACAGTCCGGCAACCTCGGGCAGATGATGGAACGCAGCGCCGACTTCTACGACGAGGAAATCAGCCGCTGGCTGGAGTGGTTCGTTAAATTGTTCGAGCCGCTGCTGATGACCTTCATCGGCCTGCTGATCGGGGTCATTGTGATCCTGATGTACATCCCGATTTTCGAACTGGCTTCGAGTATTCACTGACCCCTGGGAACGGGTCCGGTCCCTGCAACAATGCACTTTTACGTTCCCAACAAAACCACAAAGACGGAGAACGATATGCACATTCAAAAGCTCGTGCTCGCAATGGCCATCGGCGCAGTTCTGTCAGCGTCTACGGTGCTGATTCCGGACAGTTTGTCCGGGGTATCCAGTGCTCATGCCAAGGATGGTGGGAGTGGTGGCGGTAGCGGAGGGGGCGGCGGAAGTGGAGGCGGAGGTGGAGGAAGTGGCGGGGGCGGGGGCGGTCACGGTGGCAACGGTGGTGGCAGCGGTGGAAATGGTGGGGGCGGAAGTGGCGGCGGAGGCAGTCACGGCGGTGGCGGCAACAGTGGCAGTGGTGGTGGCGGTGGCGGTGGCAACAGTGGCCACAGCGGCAGCGACCACGGCTCGGGACACTCGGGCGACAGCGCCTCATCCGGCCGCAACGGCGCCCATGCTGAAGCGGGAGATGATCATGGCGTCCACCGCGCCGGTGAAGTCGGCGATGACCACGGGGTCCACCGCGCTGGTGAAGTCGGTGATGATCGTGGCGTCCACGCTGCGGCTGAAGCCGGCGATGATCGCGGCGTACATGTCGGCGGCGAGCCGGGCGATGACAAGCGCGCCAACTGATCATTAGACACACCGCAAAACCTGTGGGAGCGAGCCTGCTCGCGAATGCTGTGGGTCAGCCAATGATGTTTTGCCTGACACACCGTTTTCGCGAGCAAGCTCGCTCCCACAGGGTTTTGTGGCATACGCAGATTACGCAGACAACCACCATCAATTGTAGGAGTGAGCCTGCTCGCGATAGCAGTCATTCAAACACTGAAGCTGTGACAGACAGAACGCTATCGCGAGCAGGCTCACTCCTACAGGGTTTTGCGGCGTTTACAGATTACGCAGACGACCTTTATCAACTGTGGGAGCGAGCTTGCTCGCGAATGCTGAGGGTCAGCCAATGATGTTTTAACTGACACACCGCTTTCGCGAGCAAGCTCGCTCCCACAGGGTTTTGTGGCGTGCGCAGATTTCACAGACAACCACCATCAATTGTAGGAGTGAGCCTGCTCGCGATAGCGGTCATTCAGACACTGAAGCTGTGACAGACGAAACGCTTTCGCGAGCAGGCTCGCTCCCACAGGGTTTTGTGGCGTGCGCAGATTTCACAGACAAACACCATCAATTGTAGGAATGAGCCTGCTCGGATAGCGGTTGTTCAGACACTGAAACTGTGACAGACAGAACGCTATCGCGAGCAGGCTCACTTCTACAGGGTTTTGTGGCGTGCGCAGATTTCACAGACGACCTTTATCAAATGTGGGAGCGAGCTTGCTCGCGAATGCTGAGGGTCAGCCAATGATGTTTTAACTGACACACCGCCATCGCGAGCAGGCTCACTCCTACAGTTTGATCTGCGTATAAATCAGAGGTCGACGTGGCTCTCGTTCAGGCGTTCACGCAAAAACTCGACCAGCGCCTGCACCGGCCTTGAGGCCTGACGATGCTGCGGATACACCGCCGATAACGTCAGCGGCTCGGGGCGCAAGTCATCCAGCACCGGCACCAACCGGCCATCCTTCAGCGCCGCGCCGACAATGAACGTCGGCAAATAGGTAATGCCCATCCCCTGCACTGCGGCATCCCTGAGCAACTCGCCGTTGTTAACGCGCATGCGCCCGGTGACATTCACCAACAACGGCTTACCCTGCCCCGCGTTAAAGCGCCATTGCACCGAACGCCCATGGCCATAAGGCAGGCAGTCATGGCTGTGCAGGTCTTCAGGCTTGAGCGGTGTGCCGCGCTCGGCGAGGTATGCCGGGCTGGCGCAGTACACGCGTTCGATCGACGCGATGCGCCGGGCAATCAGCGTCGAGTCTTCGAGCACGCCAATGCGCAGCGCCAGATCGTAGCCCTCACCGAGCAAATCCACCGGCCGATCACTCAGATCGACCTCTACCGTAACCTCACGATAGCGCTGCAAGAACAGCGGCAGCAGACAGCCCAGATGTGCCACGGCAAACGACAGCGGCGCGCTCAAGCGAATCGTCCCGCGTGGTTCGGCGGTTTGCCCGGCGATGCCCTGCTCCACTTGCTCGACTTCACCCAACAGGCGCAACGCCGACTCGTAATAACTCTGCCCCAGCGGCGTCACGTCCAGACGCCGAGTCGAGCGGTTCAACAACCGCACGCCGAGACGCTCTTCCAACTGCATCAAGCGTCGGCTGACGAACTGCTTGGACAGGCCCAGTTGATCGGCCGCAGAGGTGAAGCTGCCGGAGTCCATGACCTGGCAAAAAATACGCATGTCTTCGAACGGGTTCATTGTCACTCTCTGGTAGACAGTTAAACGCTTTATAGCCGCTTTTTCACTTTTGAGCAGCCCATTAATCTGTGCTCACGGTGTTGCTGAGGCCCTGAAGCCCAGCGCCACAGCAGCCCGCAACCCAGGCATAAAAAATCAAAAACATTCAAAAGGATTTCCACCATGAACATCGTCAAGAAAACCCTCACCGCTTCCCTCCTCGCCCTGTCCATCGGCAACGCTTTCGCCGCCGAAACCAGCGGTGTCGAACACAACACCCAAGCCTTCCTCAACGCCCTCGCCGCCGGTGGTGGCAAACCGCTGGAGCAACTGAGCCCGAAAGACGCCCGTGCGGTGCTGACCGGCGCGCAGGCTTCGGTGAAGGTGGACTTGTCCGGTGTTGAAGTCAGTGACAAAGCGATCAAGGTCGATGGCCAGACCCTCAACCTGAAAGTGGTGCGGCCGGCCAAAGTCAAAGGCGAGTTGCCGGTGTTCATGTTCTTCCACGGTGGCGGCTGGGTGCTCGGCGATTTCCCGACCCACCAACGCTTGATTCGTGACTTGGTGGTGGGTTCTGGCGCGGTTGCGGTGTACGTCGACTACACGCCGTCGCCGGAAGCCCAGTACCCGACCGCGATCAACCAGGCCTACGCCGCGACGAAATGGGTGGCTGAGCACGGCAAGGAGATCGGTGTCGACGGTAAGCGCCTGGCCGTGGCCGGCAACAGCGTCGGCGGCAACATGGCGGCGGTCGTGGCGTTGATGGCCAAGGAGCAGAAAGCCCCGGCGCTGCGCTTCCAACTGCTGATGTGGCCGGTGACCAACGCGCAGTTCGACGACGGTTCGTACCAGCAATTTGCTGAGGGCCACTTCCTCACCAAAGGCATGATGCAGTGGTTCTGGGACAACTACACCACCAACCCGGCCGAGCGTGCGCAGATCCATGCCTCGCCGCTGAATGCCAGCGCCGAACAGCTCAAGGGCTTGCCTGCGGCACTGGTGCAGACTGCCGAGTTCGATGTGCTGCGTGACGAAGGCGAAGGCTATGCGCGGCACCTGGATGCGGCGGGTGTAGCGGTGACCTCGGTGCGTTACAACGGAATGATTCATGACTTTGGTTTGCTCAATCCGCTGAGTCAGATTGCGGAAGTGAAAGCGGCGGTGCGTCAGGCGGCGGCTGAACTGAAAACTCATCTGAATCCTTAACAGCAAAAGATCGCAGCCTGCGGCAGCGCCTACATTGGAATACGTTCTTCTGTAGGCGCTGCCGCAGGCTGCGATCTTTTGATTGGCAGACACTGCGGAGCATCGGCCATGACCTTTTTCTACACTCACCTGCTGTCCTGGAGCGCTGCCCTGCTGCTGCTCGACGCGGTGCTCTGGCACTTCTCGCCCTTCACCCATCGCGCCCCGAGAGTCGGAGTGCGCCTGGTGTTGTTTCTGGCGTTCACGGCGCTGGTGATCAACGCCGGCGTCAGTCCGTTGCAAGCACCACAATTCACCGATGACCGCGTGGCGCAACTGGGTGCGACGGCACTGGGAATTCTCTGGTGGCTGTACGCCGCGCGGGTGCTGACCGAAGTCATCGGCCTGGCGCTGATGCGCCGCATCGGCCACAGCGGTCGTTTGCTGCAGGACGTGATCGGCGCCCTGGTGTTTCTGGTCGCCACCGTCGCCGCAGCCGGTTACGTGTTGGAATTGCCGGTAAAAGGACTGCTGGCAACCTCGGGCGTGGTGGCCATCGTTGTCGGTCTGGCGCTGCAAAGCACCTTGGCCGATGTGTTTTCCGGGATCGTGCTCAACACCACCAAGCCGTATCAGGTGGATGATTTCGTGGTGATCGACGGCGTCGAAGGCAAGGTCTTCGACATCGACTGGCGCGCCACGCACTTGCTGACCAGCGCCGGGACCATGGCGGTGGTGCCGAACTCGGTCGCGGCCAAGGCGAAGATCGTCAATCTCAGCCGCCCGAACAACATGCATGGCGTGTCGATCAGCATTCAGGTGCCGAATCACATCCGCCCGCGGCGGGTACTCGATGCGCTTGATCGCACTTTGCAGGGCAGCAGTTCGCTGTTGCTGACGCCAGCGCCGAAAGCCGTGCTGAAAGAGGCCGGCGAAACCATGTCGGAGTACGTCGCCAGCGGGTTCATCGCCGAGCTCGGCAAGAAAAGCGAAGTACGCAATCAACTGTTCGACCTCGCCCACCGGCATCTGGAAGCGGCAGGGATTTCGCGGCATCCGGATGGCGTGATCGAACCCTCGACCCGCGCCCGTGCGTTGCTCGATGAAGTGAAAATCTTCCGCTCGCTGAGCAGTGATGAGCGCGATCGTCTGGCGGAATCGATGATTGCCCAGCAGTACACGGCGGGCCAGGTGGTGCTGGATCTGGACGAGGTTCCGGACAGTCTGTTCGTGATTGCCACCGGGGTGGTCAGTGCGACGGTGCCGGACGGCGACAGCCAGGTCGAGGCTGGGCGGATGGGGCCGAGTGAGGTCATGGGTGAACAGAGCATTCTGGCGGATACGCCGTCGCAGGCGACGTTCACGGCGTTGACGTCGAGCATCATTTATCGACTCGACAAGAGCCTCACCCGTCATTGCATGGAGCACCGCACGGAGGTGGGTCAGGCGTTGAATAAATTGCAGGCGGTGCGTCAGCAGAACAGTCGCCTCGCGTTGATGACTAAACCGGTGGCGGTGAGGAAAGGTGGGTTTCTCGGTTGGTTGCAGAAGCGTTGAAGCGGCAAGATCAAGATCAAGAGCCTACCCCCTCACCCCAGCCCTCTCCCCCAGGGGGGCCAGGGGGAAAGGGAGCCGATCTCCATGTATTTCAAGATTGAAGTTCGACTCGGTATTGCAGGTCGACGTACCACGAAAGGAGTCGATCTCCGGGCATTTCAAGACCTGAGTTCGGCTCGGTTTCGCAGGTCGGTGTACCTCGCAAGAACCCCTCGGTCAGTCCCCTCTCCCTCCGGGAGAGGGTTAGGCGGGCGGCGTTCCGATGAGGGGTTCTTCAAGATCAGCCGATTACTTGGCAGTGAACTTGGTATAGCTGTTGATCAAATTGCGATAGTTAGGCAGACGCTCCGACAGCAAATGCGCCAAACCTTCCATGTCGTTGCGCCAGTCACCCTGCAGCTCGCACGCCACCGAGAACCAGTTCAGCAGGTGGGCACCCGCCGCCGACATCCGCGCCCACGCCGCCTGCTGCACGGTGGTGTTGAAGGTGCCGGACGAGTCAGTCACCACAAACACTTCGTAGCCTTCAGCAATCGCCGACAGGGTCGGGAACGCCACGCAAACGTCCGTCACCACACCGGCGATGATCAGTTGCTTGCGACCGGTGGCCTTGATCGCTTTGACGAAATCTTCGTTGTCCCACGCATTGATCTGGCCCGGGCGCTGAATGAATGGCGCATCCGGGAACTGCTCGCGCAGCTCAGGCACGATCGGGCCGTTGGGGCCGGCATCGAAACTGGTGGTGAGGATGGTCGGCAGCTTGAAGAACTTGGCGATGTCGCCTAGCGCCAGCACGTTGTTCTTGAATTCGTTCGGAGTGAAATCCTGGACCAGCGAGATCAGACCGGTCTGGTGATCGACCAGCAATACAACCGCGTCATCTTTGTTCAGACGTGTGTAAGGAACGCTCATGGGAAAACTCCTGATGGACGGATGGATGGATGAAGCGTGAAGCGCCGACCGGATGGCCGGCGCTTCAGGGAAAATCAGAAAGCGAAGCAGGAACAGCCAAACGCGCCCCAGAAACCGGCGAAATCGCTGACCGGTGCGTTCGACATCCGCGCCTTTTCATGGCTGTGGGTGTGCACTGCACACGGCCCGCTGCACTGGTGAACCTGCGCCTGCAATGGCGAATTTGGCCGCCAGTGGCCCGGGACTTTGACCACCGGCGACCAGTCCGGCAGCACTGGAATCGAGCGTGGGCCGAGGTCTTCGAAGTCGCCGGCCGCGTAGACAATCTTGCCGCCGACCACGGTCATGACCGATTCGATCCACTTGATCGCTTCTTCCTCGACATGGAAGAAGTCCGCGCTCAGCGCCGCCAGATCCGCCAGTTGGCCGACCTTGATCTGGCCCTTCTTGCCCTGCTCCGAGGAGAACCAGGCGCTGCCGTGGGTGAACAGTTCCAGCGCGGTGGCGCGCGGCAAACCTTCTTCGTACAAGGCCAGACCGCCGACGGTGCGACCGCTGACCATCCAGTACAGCGACGTCCACGGGTTGTAGCTGGACACCCGCGTGGCGTCGGTGCCGGCGCCGACCGGTACGCCTTCGGCGAGCATGCGCTTGATCGGTGGCGTCGCTTCGGCGGCTTGCTTGCCGTAGCGGTCGACAAAGTATTCGCCCTGGAACGCCATGCGATCCTGAATCGCAATGCCGCCGCCCAGTGCTTTCACCCGTTCGATGTTTTGCGGGGTGATGGTTTCAGCGTGGTCGAAGAACCACGGCAGACCGTTGAACGGAATGTCGCGATTGACCTTCTCGAACACGTCGAGCATGCGGCTGATCGACTCGTTGTAGGTCGCGTGCAAACGGAACGGCCAGCGCTGCTCGACCAAGTGGCGCACCACCGGCTCCAGCTCCTCCTCCATTGTCTGCGGCAGATCGGGGCGTGGTTCGAGGAAGTCTTCGAAATCGGCTGCCGAGAACACCAGCATTTCCCCGGCGCCGTTGTGGCGCAGGAAGTCATCGCCCTGATGCAACTTGACGCTGCCGGTCCAGTTCTGGAAATCGCTCAGCTCTTCTTTCGGTTTCTGGGTGAACAGGTTGTAGGCGATGCGCACGGTCAACTGGTCGTCTTTGGCCAGTTGCTCGATCACCTGATAATCGTCCGGGTAGTTCTGGAAACCACCGCCGGCATCGATCGCACTGGTCAGGCCGAGGCGATTGAGTTCGCGCATGAACTGGCGGGTCGAGTTGACCTGATATTCCAGCGGCAGCTTCGGCCCCTTGGCCAGCGTCGAGTAGAGGATCATCGCGTTAGGCCGCGCGACCAGCATGCCGGTCGGGTTGCCGTTGGCATCGCGAACGATCTCGCCACCCGGCGGGTTCGGCGTATCGCGGGTGTAGCCGGCCACGCGCAGGGCGGCGCGATTGAGTAGCGCACGGTCATACAGGTGCAGGATGAACACTGGTGTGTCCGGCGCGGCCTGGTTGATTTCTTCGAGGGTCGGCATGCGTTTTTCAGCAAACTGGAATTCATTCCAGCCACCGACCACGCGCACCCATTGTGGCGTCGGTGTGCGATCGGCCTGATCCTTGAGCATGCGCAGCGCGTCGGCCAGCGACGGCACGCCTTCCCAGCGCAGTTCGAGGTTGTAGTTCAAACCGCCACGGATCAAGTGCAAGTGCGAGTCGTTGAGGCCGGGAATGACGCAGCGGCCATGCATATCGACCACTTGCGTGTTCGGCCCGCGCAGGGCCATGGCCTGGTTGTCGTTGCCAACGACCACGAAGCGGCCGTCGGTGATCGCCACGGCACTGGCCAGCGGTTTGGTGCGGTCTACGGTATGAAACTGGCCATTGAATAAAATCAGATCGGCGCTCATCGCAGTTCCTCAAGCAAAGTGAAAAGGAGCAAACCCCGCGCGCTCAGCGTGGCGAGGTCTCTTGGGAATCGAGGTGTTCATGGGCTTGGCTGGCTTCGAGCCACGGCGTAAACAAACGGGTGACCGGCGGCATCACCACGTACACCACCGACAGAACGATGGTCAGGGTGATCAGGAACGTGGCCACCACGTAGTTGGAAAGAATCGGATGCAGTGCCAGCAGCGGTCCCCAGATCAGCGGCACGAGCAAGGTGTGCGGCAGAATCACCAGCAGCGTGACGACCGCTTGCTTCCAGCGCGGCGGCGGCGAAGCGGCATCGGCCAGTGGTGTAAACCAGAACTCCTTGATCGGCGCGACTTCAGTCTGATCGCCGTCAGCCAGCATCGGCGCCGCTTCGGCGACCAGTGCCTGACGCTGCGGCGACTCCAGCCACCCCTGCATCGCTTCAGTGGAGCTGAAACGCAGCACGCAAGTGTAGAAATCGAGACGCCCGCGCTTGCCGCGCACCACGTCCACGCCCAAATGGCCTTCACGCTGGCTCGCGACGCGGACGATATTGCGCAGCCAGGCCTCATACGCTGACTCGAAACCGGCCTTGACCCGGTGCTTGATGATCAGCGTGACCGTCTCATCGGCCCCCGGCGTTTGTGGATCGAGGACTTCAGGCATAACGCAGCACTCCGGGCAAACGAACAGGAATCACCAGCCGTCCCGGCCCGGCGATCAACACAGTGGTAAACAGGATCAACAGCAACCAGCCGAACTGCCCTTCGGCCACACTCCATTGCGGATGCACGACCAGCAGTGCCACCAGCAGCACAAAGAGAATAGGCAAGCACGCCAATCGCGCCAGCACCCCGGCGACGATCAGTAGTGGACAGAGGACTTCGGCGAAGATCGCCAGAATCAACGTGAGGTGAGATCCGAGGTGGAACGGGTCTTCGATCAGTTGCAGTTGCGCAGTGAAGTCGAGCAGCTTGGGCAAGCCGTGGACCCAGAGCAGAAACAACCCGCCGCTGACGCGCAGGAACAGCAAACCGATGTCGCGTGCCTGTTCATCTGTTGAGGCATTCATGACCCGACCCTTGAAATGTCATTGACTGGAATCATGCCAATGATGGTCGGGAGGAAATTGGATAGATGTGCTCAGTTCTGCGACATTCCAAAATTCTTGGAGCACCGCAAATCCCTGTGGGAGCGAGCTTGCTCGCGAAAGCGGCGTGCCATTCAAAGTATTTATAACTGACCCGACGCCTTCGCGAGCAAGCTCGCTCCCACAGGGAATGGGTTCAGGCCGGTGGTTCGAGGTTATCCAGCACCCGATTCACCGCCAGTTCACCGAGCATGATCAACTGCGCAATCCCCAACAACGCCCGACGCTGCGGCGCGGGCAACAGGTGGGCGACGTCCTGGGCGATGGTTTTGGCCGATGCAAGTGTTTCGCTGGCGTCAGTCAGCAGTTCTTCGGCTTTGGTGTCGGCGGTTCCGCGAGTTCTGCGTGGCGGTGGCGTGGAGCCGGGTGGAAGGAGGTAGTGGTCGAGGTGGCGACCGTATGCAGGTTAGCGAACCGGTAAAAGGCAACCCGGTAGACCCGAAGGTCTCCCGCATACAGCCGCCATAGCGAAGTGCAGACGATAGCCTGCTACGAAGTATGGAGCGCTGATGCACTTTTTTTGGTCCGAGTCGCTAAACCCGATCGCTGAGTTTTCAGCGACCACCAAACGATAGAGACCCGACCGCAAGCGCACAAGCCGGCGGATTCTGGCGTAGCTGTAGGCAAAGGCGCAAGGTTGCGTAGCCTGAAAGAGTGTCTGATGGTGTTGCTTAAACGGCGATGTTTAAACCACCAACAACTCAGGGATCACGCCGTCCCAATGTGGGAGCGAGCTTGCTCGCGAAAGCGGTGTGTCATTCGAAATATTTATCGACTGATACGACGCCTTCGCGAGCAAGCTCGCTCCCACAGGGATCAGTGCTGTATTTGAGATTGGCGTAGGGATTCAGCTAGCCGGGATATTCAGCGGCGCCGCCATGAACTGACTGATCCGCGAGCGCAGCCATTTCTCCGCCGGATCGTTGTCATGCACCCCGCTCCAGGCCATCGACAATTGCGCCGCATCGATCGGAAACGGTGGATCTTCGGCGCGCAGCGCACACCCTTCCACCAACGCGCAGGCGGCGTAATCCGGCACAGTGGCGATCATCTCGGTGCCGGCGAGCAAGGCGCGCAGGCCGCTGAATTGCGGCACGCCCAACACCACGCGGCGGGTACGACCGACCTTGGCCAGGTCCATGTCGATATTGCCGCTCAGGTCGCCGGAGAACGACACCATCGCGTGCGGGCGCTCGCAGTATTCGTCGAGGGTCAGCGGCCCGGGACGGTCGTCGCCGCGCAGGACTTTGCAGGGAATGTCGCGCAATGTCTTGCGCTTGGCGTTGGCCGGCAGATCGGTGGTGTAGCTGACGCCCACTGAGATTTCCCCAGAGGCCAACAGTGCCGGCATCAACAAGTAATTGGCGCGGCGCACGACCACGACAATCCCCGGCGCCTCTTGCTGAAGCTGACGTAACAGCGGCGGAAACAGACCAAACTCGGCGTCGTCCGACAAACCGATGCGGAACACGTCGCAACTGCTCGCCGGTTCGAACTCCTTGGCCCGGCTGACCGCACCAGAGATGACGTCCATCGCCGGTTGCAGCTCTTTGAGAATCGCCAGCGCCCGCGCGGTCGGCTCCATGCCGCGACCGTTGCGCAGCAGTAACGGATCGTCGAACAGATCACGCAAACGCCCCAACGCAGCGCTGACGGCCGGTTGCCCCATGAACAGCTTTTCGGCGACGCGGGTCAGGTTCTTTTCGAACATCAGCGCTTCGAAAATCACCAGCAGGTTCATGTCAACTCGACGCAGATCGTTACGGTTCATGGGCATGTTTTCCTTTTCGGTGTCAGCTGCTTTTGCGGGTGGGCGCTGCGCACTTTACTCGATTAACGGCACCTTGGCCGCGCGCTTGTACGGACCGTATTCCACGGGCACCCACTGAAAATGTTTGCCCTGCGCGGTAATGTGACCGATGCCCGGGAACGGCAGGTGCGCCGCCGTCACCCACGTCTTGCTGGCGACCGCCGCGCTGAAGACCGCCTGACGCGCGTTGATCGCTTGCGCACTGTTGACGTCAAAGCCGATCGACACTTCCGGATGCTCAAACTGCACAGCGAGGTTATGCACCAGATCCCCCATGAAGACGATGCTCTGAGTCTGCGAGGTGAACCGGTAGGTGGTGCTGCCCGGCGTATGTCCGGCTTCCAGTGTCGCTTCGACTAACCCCGGCAACGGCGACTGGCCCGCGGCGAAGGTCTTGAAACGCCCGGCGGCGACGTAGGGCGCGGTTGAGTCCTGGGCAATCTTGAAAAACTCTCGGGCGCCGGCCGGAGCTTTGGCCAGCGCGGCCGGATCGAGCCAGTAATCCGCTTCAGCCTTGGCGGCATACACCGTGGCATGGCTGAACAACGGTTGTTTCTGGGCATCGACCAGACCACAGACATGATCAAGGTGCAGGTGCGTCAGCAAAACCGTATCGACCTGCTCTGGCCGGTAGCCGGCCGCCTGCATATTCGCCACGAGCTGCCCGGCGGTGGCGCCGATGCATTGCCCGGCGCCACTGTCGACCAGAATCAGTTGCTTGCCGGTGTTGACCAGAAAGGCATTGAACGCCGTCTGGACACCCGGGGTTTCAATCGAACGGCGTGCCAGCAGTGCGCGGATCTGACTCTGACTCATGCCCTGCAACAGCTTGGGCGACAGGTCGTTGTAGCCATCGAACAACGCGGTGACCTCGTAATCCCCCACGGCCAGGCGGAAATAGCCCGGCGCCTGAGTGCCCTGCTGTGGTGCCTGAGCCATGGCACCGGAAATCACCAGCGCGCACGTCAGCGCCGTCGCTGCGTTAAAGATGCCTTTCATTTGATTCCCCTTGGACCTGCCGATTGCGGCGCCCCCTCGGTTCGCCACGCTTGCAGTCATCGTGCCGCAAACCGCGGGGCGCAGACTTGCAGGGATGTGCTGAGTTCAGGCCAATGCGCTGGAATTAACAACGATTAACTCGTCAGTCTCCCGCCCTCGGCCAACAATGAAATCCTCTGCGCAGCGTTGTTTTTTTGACCTGAGGGGATGCGCCGACCGTGCATTCCCCATCAACACGGACTTTGGCCATGGCTCACTTACAGCACAGCGTCGCCCTTGCCCCTGCCAACGAACCACGCAAGACCGGGGTCGGCGGACTCAGTCCGCAACGCGAACGACAGGTCAAACAACTGATCCTCGAACGCCTCGGCGAAAGCCTGGAAGTGACCGAACTGGCCCGCGCCTGCTCACTGTCACGCAGCCATTTTTCCCGCGCATTCAAATGCAGCACCGGGGTGTCGCCGCAGGACTGGATTCGCACCCAGCGTCTCGCGCGAGCCAAGCTGCTGATCCAGCACACCGACCTGAGCCTGACGCAAATCAGCCTGGAATGCGGGTTCTGCGATCAGGCGCATTTCTGCCATATGTTTACCCGCAGCGAGGGCATTAATCCGTTTGCCTGGCGCTGCCAGATCATGCGTGAACCCAAAGCCCAGCGTTCACAACCCGCCATGTTTTGATCGCGGCACCCGTTGCACTGACGCTCAAACCTGAGGATTATGCCGGGACACCCCGGAATAGAAGGCCTGCGCACGCGCCCGGCCCTACTCCGCTCTGTCCGCCGCAGCACCGCAGGAGTGAGCTGTTGAGTCTTTCCCCGAATCAGGCCCTCGGTTTTGGCCCCTATCGGATTCATCCCGGCCAACGCCTGGTGCTCGAAGGCGAGCAGCCATTGCGCCTGGGCCGACGGGCGATGGACATCCTCCTGATTCTGCTGGCCCATGCCGGCGAAGTGGTGAGCAAGCAGCAACTGATGGCCGGGGTCTGGCCGGACAGCGTGGTCGAGGACATCAACCTGCGGGTGCACATGGCGGCACTGCGCAAAGCCCTCGGTGACGGTCAGGCCGGCCAGCGTTACATCATCACCGTGGCGCAACGCGGTTACAGTTTCGTCGCCCCGGTTCTACCGCAATCCATGGAGGAGCGTCCTGTGGGCGATGCTGGCGGTCGGCACAATTTGCCCTTGCGGCGCACGCGGATGCTCGGCCGCCAAGCGCTGGTCGACAGCTTGATGACGCAGTTGCCGCGCCAACGCTGCATCACCCTGGTCGGCCCCGGCGGGATCGGCAAGACCACGGTGGCCTTGCGCGTGGCCGAGCAGTTGATCGGGCATTACCGCGACGGTATTCGGCTGGTGGACCTGGCACCGCTCAACGATCCGCGGCTGATTTGCTCACACCTGGCCGCCCTGCTCGATCTGGCACTCCCCGAAGGCGATCCGCTGGCGGCGCTGGTCAATGGCCTGCAACAGCGACAGATGCTGTTATTGCTCGACAACTGCGAACACCTGATCGATGCCGTCGCGATGCTCAGCGAAAGCATTCTGCGCGGCGCGCCGAAGGTGCATATCCTCGCCACCAGCCGCGAGAGCCTGCGGGCGGAAGGCGAATTCGTGCAGCGTCTCGATTCGCTCGAATACCCATTGATGAACGCGACATTGAATCGTCAGCAAGCGCTGGATTATTCGGCGCTGCAACTGTTCATCGAACGGGCCACGGCCGCGCAGGAAAGCTTTGAACTGAGCGATGCGCAGTTGCCGCAAGCAATCGAAATCTGCCACCGACTCGACGGTATTCCTCTGGCGCTGGAGCTGGCGGCAGCGCAGGTCGCCGAACTGGGCCTGGAAGGTTTGCTGAGCCAGCTACAGGGCCGTTTGCCACCGCTGGCAGCGGGTAATCAAAGCAGTCTTGAGCGCCATCTCACCCTGCGCGCCACGCTGGACTGGAGCTTCAACCTGCTCGACCGGTGCGAACAAACCTGCCTGCGTCGTCTGAGCGTGTTTTGCGGAGGGTTTACCCTGGAGTCGGCGGCGGCCGTCATCGTCGGCCAACAGATCGATCCGGGTGTGGTGTGTGTATCGATCACCCAACTGGTGGCGAAATCCCTGCTCAGCGTCGAAGTCGGTGACGAAGAGGTGTTCTATCGTCTGCTCGACACGACCCGCCGCTATGCACTGGAAAAACTCGAGCACGCCGCCGAATGCGAAGAAACCCGCGAACGCCACGCCGAACGCTGCCTGGCATTGATGCAACAGGCGCAAAGCGATTGGGAAATGACGCCGACGGCTTTGTGGATCGAGCGTTACGCCCGAGGGCTGGAAGACCTGCGCGCGGCGCTGGACTGGAGCCTGAACGGTGTCGGCCCGGATAGTCTGGGGATTCGCCTGACAGCAGCGTCGGCGCCCCTGTGGCAAGAGTTGTCGCTGCTCAAGGAGTATGGCGGCTATGTGCGGCGGGCGCTGAGCCTGCTCGATGAACTCGGTGCCCCCTGCCCGCGTCTGAAAATCTCCCTGAAACTGGCCCTCGGCAGTGCCTGTTATCACACGTGGGGAGGCACCCCGGAAACCATCCAGGCGTTCGTCGAGGCTCGGCAGTTGGCCCTCGAACACGACGACGTCGCCGGGCAATTGCGCGCGGTGTCCGGACACATGGCGGTCAACCTCAGTTGCGGGCACTACCGCATGGCGCTGGCGCAGAGTGAGCACTTCGATCGCCTCGGCGTGCACGGCGACCCGTTGTTGTCATTGAGCACCCACCGTTTACGCGTGCTGGCCCTGCACTATGCCGGCGACCAGCCGCAGGCGCGCATTCATGCCGAGCAGGTGCTGCAGCGCATGGCACACAGCGGCCACGTCAACCGCTTCACCCACGGTTTTGGCGTGCAATACGACCAGAGCGTCGCGTCGCTGACGGTGCTGGCGCGGGTGCTATGGATGCAGGGATTGCCGGAGCAAGCGTGGCATTCGGCGCGACTGGCCCTGGATATTGCCGTGCAGATCGACCATGGCACCTCGATTTGTTACACCCTGGCACTGGCCAGTTGCCTGATCGCTCATTACAACGGCGATCAGCAGAACGCCCGGGCGCTGTTGCAACTGCTGCTGGAACAATCGCAGAAGCATTCGGTGCTGCTGTTCAACACGTGGGCGCGACATTACGCGCAGGTGATCGACACGCAAACCAGCACGCCCGTGCCGAAGAACAGCAGTGGGCTGATTCGGGAAATCATGGTGACGCTGGATGACCGCTTTGTGGATGACGCACTGTTTGAGCGAGCGCTGAGTGGTGATGCGGGATGGAGCACGGCGGAGATTTTGCGGGCTCGGGCTGCTGCGTTATTGAAAGACGATCCGGATTGCCTGGACGGGGCCCTTCGCGAGCAAGCTCGCTCCCACAGGGATTTTGGGTGTACTCGGAACCCATGTGAGAGCGAGCTTGCTCGCGAAGAGACCCTCAAGGAAGCCGAAGCACTCCTGCAACAATCGCTGACCATCGCCCGCAGCCAAGGTGCGCTCGCATGGGAACTGCGCAGTGCCACCTCACTGGCGCAACTCTGGCAGCGCCAATCGCGCTGCCAAGAGGCGCTGGATTTGCTCACGCCGATCTATCAGCGCTTCACCGAGGGCTACGCGACTCCGGATTTGCGCAACGTGCGCCTGCTGATCGACGATTTACGCGAGCACAGGCACGCCTGAGGCCCGGCGTATCCGGTTGATATAGAGCGTATGCCGGCGCTCAAGATCAATCCCTTCACCGCAACGCTCCAGTTGCTTGCGCGCATAGCAGCGAGTGGTGTGGAGCATTCGGTATCGGCCTGTGCTGCCGCCCCGCTCCGCCACCAGCAATGACTTGCACGCCAGGCCTTCAATGATCGCGGCAAGCCGCGACGACGCGAGTTGCGGGCAACTGATCACCGCCAGCGCCGCCTCCAGGGTAAACGCCATTTTGAACACCGATAACCGCTGTAGCGCGCGTTGTTCCTGCTCGCTCAAGCGTTGATAGCTCCAGTCGAGTGCCGCCTGCATCGATTGATGCCGCGGTACCGCGGTGCGCCGGCCATGGCTGAGCACTTGCAGACCATTGCTCATTTGCGCCTGTAAGCCGACCAATGCCAAGGCATCGATCTGCGCCGCCGCCAGTTCGATCGCCAGCGGCAAACCGTCGAGTTGGCGACAGATCTCCAGGACGGCTTTGACATCCTGTTCACGCAAGCAGAAATCATGCTGTCGTGCGCGAGCGCGGCTGACAAATAACTGCACCGCAGAATGGCCCATGGCTTCAGTGATGCAATCGCCTGCGGAACGTTTCGGCAGGGTCAGCGGTGGCACGCCCTGAAGGGTTTCCAGACCGACCTGCAAGGCCTCGCGGCTGGTGGCGAGAACCGACAGGCGGGGAGCGGCCTCGAGCAACGTTTCAACTGCTGCCCGGCAAGCGCCGAGACGGTGGTCACAGTTATCCAGCAGCAGCAACGCATGGCGAGTGGACAGTCCGGGCAAATCGCTTTCAAGAGTGCGTAGCACCTGATCGAGCAGCGGTGTGTCGTCGTCGATCAAGCTCAGATCGATCTGCCACACGCCGTCTCTGTAGTACTGCAACAGCAGTTCCGCGACCCGCAACGCGACAGTGGATTTACCCACACCAGCCGCCCCCGTGACGGTCATCAGCCGACACAGCGGCATTTGCCGCACCAGCCCGCCGACCAGCGAGTCGCGCCCGGCGACCGGGGTCAGTCGCGCCGGCAGATTATGCTCGGGCGTTCGCAGCCCCTCAAAGACCACTTGCGCGACGCTGTCGCAACGCACCGGGGCGATAAAACTGTAACCGCATTGCGGCACGTTAACGATGTAGCGCTGACCGTTTTCGCCGTCACCCAAGGCGCGCCTGAGCGCGGCGATGTGCACGCGCAGGTTGATCTCCTCGACCACCGACGTTGGCCAAACCAGGGCAATCAATTGCTCCTTCCTGACCACTCGCCCGGCACGCTCGACCAGCACCTGCAAAATGTCCAGCGCACGACCGCCCATGCGTAAAGGCCGATCTCCGTCGAGTATCAGCCGTTGGCGCAGGTGGAAGGCGAAGGGGCCGAAATGCAGCACCGACGCCGTGTTCAAATCGATGAGGCTATCCATGCCAACTATCTTGGCAGCCTCAGATGAGGCGACAACCGCTACACGAGACTCAATTCGGACATACGGGTGCGCCAGACGGACAACAGCGCTCTAGCTGAACTGTTCGCGGTATTGCGCGGGCGTCAGGCCGAGCTTTTCAGCGAACAGCGAACGCATGTGCCGCACACTGCCGAAACCACTTTTGTAAGCCACGGTTTTAAGCGGCAGATCGCTGGTTTCCAGCAAGTTTCGTGCGCAGTCGATGCGCGCACTTTGCAGAAACTCCATCGGCGTCATGTTGATGTCGCGGGTGAACACCCGCGCGAAGTGCCGCGCGCTCATATTGGCAATCGCCGCCATGCGCTCGACCGTGAAGGCTTCGTCGAGGTGTTCCAGCACGTAACTCTGCGCGCGGGTAATCGGCGTTTCCTGCGGTGCCACGGCAGCCATCAACGGGCTGAACTGCGCCTGCCCGCCCTGGCGTTTCATCACCACCAGCAGGACTTTGGCCACATCCTGCGCGAGCTTCTTGCCGTGATCGCGGGCGATCACAGCCAGCGCCATATCGATCCCCGCCGTAACGCCTCCCGAGGTGATCAGGTTGCGATCCTCGACATAGATCTGATCAGTCGTGACATGGGCTTTCGGGAACCCCTTGATCAGGCGCTCGGTGTAGTTCCAGTGCGTGGTTACACGGTAACCGTCAAGCAAACCGGCGTGCCCCAGGACAAAAGCACCAGTGCAGATAGATCCGAAGTACTCGACGCGCCGGACTGCGTCTTTGAGCCAGGCAAACAACGACGGGAACTGCTGGTTGTAGGCACCGGGGCCTCCCGGCACCAGCAGCAAATCATAACGCTCGGTGTCGTCGCCAATGATCCGGTCGGCCTGCACCATCACACCATTGGAGGCCCGCAGCGGGCCCTCTTCGGTGCCAAGGGTGATCAATTGATAATGCGCATCGGGTTTCAGGTAGCGATTGGCAACCGAAAAAACCTCCAATGGCCCGGCCATGTCGAGCAGAAGAAAGTCGGGAAACAGCACCATTGCCACGGTTTTCATGGGAAGACATCACTTCAATCAGAGAGACATGATACGGACCAGACATTATGGCCAACTGTAGCCGTTTGAGCGCAAAAGTTTTGTGTGAAGGCTATCGCAAAACTGTCAACCTGACAGGGACAGTCTTTCAGTTTTCATCTACTTATTGCGCAGTACAGTAAACAGTAACCTTCTCCTCACTCGGACGAATTCACGTCCCGCAAGGAGATTTCATCATGCTGACCCTTCGCAAAGCCTCCGATCGTGGCCTCGCCAATCATGGCTGGTTGAAGTCCTTTCACACCTTTTCCTTTGCCAGCTACCGTGACCCGCGTGAGCAGGGTTTTTCCGATCTGCTGGTGATTAACGATGACCGCGTCGCTGCCGGCAAAGGCTTCGGCCAACACCCGCATCGCGACATGGAGATCTTTTCCTACGTGCTGGAAGGTGCACTGGAACACAAAGACACCTTGGGCACCGGTTCGGTGATCCGCCCAGGCGATGTGCAACTGATGAGTGCTGGTAGCGGCGTAGCGCACAGCGAGTTCAACCATTCGGCGACCAAACCGGTGCATTTCCTGCAGATCTGGATCGTGCCGGAAGTCAGCGGTGCCAAACCGCGTTATCAACAGGAACATTTCAGCGCACAGAAAAAACGCGGTCGCCTGCAATTGATCATCTCGCCGGACGGCAACGGCGGTTCGCTGAAAGTGCGTCAGGACGCACGAGTCTTTGCCGGGCTGTTCGACGGTAAAGAAACTGCCACGCTGGAGCTGCCAGCCAACCGTTATGCCTACGTGCATGTGGCGCGTGGCAGTGTTGAACTCAATGGCCAGCCCTTGCAGGAAGGTGACGGCGTACGGGTTCGCGAAGAACAGTTGCTGACCTTGAGCAATGGTGTCGATGCCGAGGTGCTGGTGTTCGACTTGCGGCCGCAGGAGTTGCCAGAAATGCCATGATGCGGTGTTTCAATGCTCACGAAAAACGGCCTTCTTTGAAGGCCGTTTTCTATTGTGGTGATTCGGGTGCTTGTTGCGAAGCAGGTCTTGGTGCACTTATATCCTTGCCGATCTGGATTGCGGCGAGTGTCGTCTGCAAGGTGGTTAATACCGCTGCTTGATTGGCAAAGTGCGCCCCTACGACGACGGTGATCATTCCGAGAAAATGGACGGCGGTCGTCGCCCAGTAATGCGCCTTCACTGTCGAGGCATGTTTGATGGCTTCTTTTGAGTCTTCGGCGATTTGTTGTACGCCGTCCCACATCAGATCGTATCGTTTGTCTCTCTCCGCCTGAGTCAAAAGATAAGCTTCGATTTTTGCCGACACACCCTCGAACCGAGCGTCCATTCTGGTCTCAATGGTTTCTATCCTGGCATTGAATTCTTCACGACTGATAGCGTTCATGGCTTGAGTATTCCGACCTTTGCTCGCAAGGTCACTGATTGGGTTTTGACTGAATTCCGTGGTTCTCAATTCGACACCTTCCTGGGTTTACCGATACCGTCCCTGGTATCAACATCAGTGCGAGCCCTGCGCCCCTCACCGACATGACGAAACAATAGGCCCCATCCAACCGCCTCACAAGCCGGGAGATTCTGCCTCTGATGTAGGCCGTTTCGTCAGAGCTTGTAGCCCTGCCAAAAGAACATCTGCCTAGTCATTCTCCGACACGAACACGTCGACAATCTGCTCAATCACCGCCCTCACCCGCGCGGTATGCCGCAAATCCGCGTGGGTCACTAACCACACTTCGTACGGCAATGGTCGAGTGCGCTCCGGCCAGAGCCTGATCAGACCATCGCGCTCACCCATGTACACCGGGATTTCTCCTACACCCAACCCTGCGGCAATTGACCGACGGACGAGCAAACTGGAACTGAGGCTGGCGACGATGCGGCCGCGACTTAGCGGTTCCGACACCAGGGTCAGGTCCTTTTTGCTTTGCAGATACGGTTGATAGACCACCAGATCATGCCCCTCAAACGCTGTGTCCGGTTGCGGCACGCCATTGGCGTCTATATAGGCCTGAGAGGCGAACAGGCCCACCGGCCATCGGGCGATTCGCCGAGCGATCAGATCAGGATTGTCCGGCCGGGTGTTGCGCACCGCGATATCCGCCTCGCGCTTGGCCAGGCTGAGGATCTGCGTGGACGCGTCCAGTTGCACTCGTACGTCCGGGTGCTGCTCGTGCAAACGGGCGATGGCCGGGATCAGAAAGTCGATCGCCAGCGAATCCGTGGTACTGACGCGCACCGTGCCGGTCAGGCGATCATCCAGGCCCTGAATCTGCCGCTCCAGCTCCAGTGCCGAATGCTCCATTTTCTCCACACTCCTGAGCGCCGCCTCACCGACAGCGGTCAACGCGTAGCCGTCGGAGGTGCGCAGGAACAACGTAGCGCTCAGGGACTTTTCCAGCGCCGTGATCCGTCGCCCGACAGTGGCCTGATCCACCCCCAAAACCCGTGCAGCGCCACGTAGCGTCGACTCGCGGCAAACGGCCAGAAATACCCGTGCGTCATCCCAATTCATGCTGCCTCCCAGTGATGCAAATTCGCATCGTAGCAACGCTAAATCGCTGCATTAACGCAGCAACAATAGCCGATATGCTGAACGCCATAAACCTTCCGCGAGATCGCTATCATGCGCACTTCAACCTCCACCGGTATCTGGCTGCCGATTTTCGCCGGCCTCTGCGCCAGCCTGGTCAGCATCGGGCTGGCGCGTTTCGCTTACACCCCATTGATCCCTTCGCTGATTGAGGCGCAGTGGTTCAGCGCCAACGATGTGGTCTACCTCGGTGCGGCCAATCTGGTGGGCTACCTGATCGGCGCTCTGCTCGGCCGGCCGACAGCGCGCCAGCTCGGCAATAAAAATGCCTTGCGATTGATGATGCTGGTGGTCACGGCGGCATTTTTTGCCTGCGCGTTTCCGTTGTCGGTGAGCTGGTTCTTCGGCTGGCGACTGCTGTCGGGGATTGCCGGCGGTGCGATCATGGTGCTGGTAGCCGCGACAGTTCTGCCGCATGTTCCGCCGGCGCGTAAAGGGCTGGCCAGTGGCGCGATCTTTCTCGGCATAGGTCTTGGCATTGCCGGTTCCGGGACGCTGGTGCCGCCGCTGTTGAGCCTCGGTTTGCAAGCGACATGGCTGGGCCTGGGGGCTTTGGCCTTGGTGCTGACGGCGCTGAGCTGGTTTGGCTGGCCGGCTGATTTCCTGCACCCGGTCGTTGCGCAAGAAACGGTGTCCGCAGAACCGACACCGCGCGGTGTGTATGTGCTGTTCGCCCAATACGCCTTCATGGCCGCTGGCCTGGTGCCGGCCATGGTGTTTCTGGTGGATTACGTGGCACGTGGACTCGGCGCCGGGGCACATATCGGCGCGCTGATCTGGGTGATGTACGGTTTGGGCGCAATTGTCGGTCCGGTGAGTTATGGCTTTCTTGCCGATAAGCTTGGCGCACGTTCCGGCATTCGCCTGGTGCTGGTGGTGCAGGCGATTGCCCTTGGGTTGCTGGCAATGACTCACTCGTTTCTGGCGCTGGCGTTGCTGGCGGTGATTCTCGGTTCATTTCCGCCCGGCATTGTGCCGCTGGCGCTGGCTCGGGTGCATGAACTGGTGCCAGAACACCATCGCCAGCAGATCGCCTGGAGCCGTGCCACGGTGTCATTCGCCACCTTTCAGGCGCTGGCCGGATTTGCCTATTCAGCGCTGTTCAATGCCAGCGGCGGTCATCACGCGCTGTTGTTCATCATTGCCGCTGGCGCAATCGTCGTGGCGCTGCTGCTGGAGCAAGCCATGAAATGGCTGCCCGCCCCTACTGAGTCGCGCTGCTGTGCAAATTGAAGGGAATCATTGCTTGCATAGCACGCTCCCATCTACAGAACTTATGCCAACAGGAATCGATATGTCCCTGCCCAACGAAATGACCCGAATCGAAATCAGCGAACCCGGTGGCCCCGACGTCTTGCAACCCAAACGCGTGGCGCTTCCAGCCGTCGCAGAAGGCGAGGTGCTGATCCGCGTACACGCCGCCGGGATCAACCGGCCGGACGCCTTGCAGCGTGCCGGCAAATACCCGATGAAACCCGGCATGAACCCAATTCCCGGGCTTGAGGTCGCCGGCGAAATCGTGGCACTCGGAGCCGGTGTCAGTCAGTTCGCCGTGGGCGACAACGTCTGCGCGCTGACCAACGGCGGCGGTTATGCCGAATACTGCGCCGTCCCCGCCGGCCAGACCCTGCCGATTCCACACGGTCTGGACTGGGTGTACGCCGCCGCAATCCCGGAAACCTTCTTTACCGTGTGGGCCAACCTGTTCGGCCTCGGTGGCGCCAGTCGTGGTCAGCGCGCACTGATTCACGGTGGCACCAGCGGCATCGGCACAACCGCACTGATGCTGTGCCGCGAATTCGGTATTGAAGCGTTTGCCACCGCCGGCAGCCCGGACAAATGCGCAGCGATTCGCGATCTCGGTGGCGCAGCGATCAATTATCGCGATGAGGATTTCGCGGCAGTCATCGCCGAGAAAACCGCAGGCCAAGGCGTCGATGTGATCCTCGACATCATGGGCGGCTCGTACCTCAACGATAACGTCAGCGCCCTGGCGATGGATGGCCGACTGGTCATGCTCGGTTTCCTCGGCGGCGCACGGGCCAATGACTTTGACTTGCTGGCAATGATGGCCAAACGTGCGGTGATCACCGGTTCCCTGTTGCGCGCCCGCACTGCCGCCGAAAAAGCTGCGATTGCCGATCAACTGCGCGAGCACGTATGGCCGGCGCTGGCTGCCGGGCGCTGCTTGCCGATGATCGACAAGGTCTACCCGCTCGCCGACGCCGCTCAGGCTCACGCGCACATGGAGGCTGGCGACCATATCGGCAAGATCGTTCTGCAGGTCGTGTGAGTCTTTGCAGCATTTGGTAATTGTTGCGCCGGGGCAGTGGTCGAAAAACTCACGCGCAGACCGAGGCATCTGGTAAAAAGCCTTCTTTGTCTGCGCCTGGGTGAAACGTTTAATGTTCCTGTCCTTCATGACGCGTCTGCGACGCCGCCGTTTGGCGTTTGCCTGCATGGCCGCGCTGATTATCGGCGTGCCGACCAGTTGTGCCGTGCTCGAACACACCGAACGCAAACTGCTGTTTCGCATCGAACCGGGCACCGCCGGTTGGTATCGCGGCTTGCCCGGCAGCGTGCAGGAACTCGACCTGCAACCGAAAAGCTTCAAGGCCGGGGAAAACATTCATGCCTGGTGGTGGCCGGCGGAAAAAGCCAATGCGCCGGCCATTCTCTATCTGCATGGCGTGCGCTGGAACCTCACCGGGCAGTTGTTCCGCATCGAGCAACTGCGCGCTGCGGGCTATTCCGTGCTGGCCATCGACTACCGAGGATTCGGCAAGAGCCATGGTGATCTGCCGTCGGAAAGCAGCGTTTACGAAGATGCGCGGGTGGCGTGGGAACGCTTCAAACTGCTGCAACCGGACCCGGCCAAACGCCTGATCTACGGCCACTCCCTCGGTGGCGCCGTGGCCATCGATCTGGCCGCGGAACTCGGCCAGGCCGCCGCTCGCGATCACTCTGCATTACCGGTGCGCGGACTGGTGATCGAGTCCACCTTCACCACGCTGGCGGATGTTGCCGCGTCGGTGGCCAACACTTCGCTGCCGGTGCGCTGGCTGCTGTCGCAGAAATTCGACTCGATCGACAAGATCGCTGATATCCACATGCCGCTGCTGGTGGTCCACGGTTTGGCTGACGCTTTCGTGCCGCCGCGCTTCAGCGAGCAACTGTTCAACGCCGCGCAACAACCCAAGCGCCTGCTGTTGGTGCCGGGCGCGACGCATAACAACAGCATGGCGCTCGGCGGGCAGAATTACCGCAAGGCACTCGACAGCCTGATGCAGAGCAAACCGGCCCCCCGGGTGGCCGGACCTGCCACCGTGCGCAACGGGCGGGACACTTAACGGTAGCCGCGAGCCTGCAAATCGAACAGTTGCGCGTAATGCCCAGCGGCGGCGATCAGTTGATCGTGGCCGCCCTGCTCCAGAATTTGCCCTTGTTGCAGCACGATGATGTGGTCGGCATTGCGCACGCTGGAAAAACGATGGGAAATCAGCAACGTCATGCGACCTTCGCTGTGTTGGCTGAAATGCTCGAACACCGCCGCCTCGGCCGCCGGGTCAAGGGCGGACGTTGGCTCATCGAGGATCAGAATGTCGGCATCACGACGCATGTAAGCGCGGGACAAGGCAATCTTCTGCCACTGCCCGCCAGACAATTCCTGGCCACCGGCAAACCAGCGTCCCAACTGCGTGGCATAACCCTTGTCGAGCCCTTCGATGAAGGGGGCCGCCATGCCTTGGGCCGCGGCCTCCTGCCAGCGTTGCGCGTCGTTGAACGCCAGGGTATCGCCGACGCCAATGTTTTCTCCGACGCTGAACTGGTAGCGGATGTAGTCCTGAAAAATCACCCCAATGCGCCGACGTAACGCGGTCTCCTGCCAATCCTGCAAATCGCTGCCGTCGAGCAGAATGCGCCCTTGATCGGGGCGGTAGAGCCGGGTCAGCAACTTGATCAGCGTGGTCTTGCCTGAACCGTTCTCGCCGACCAGCGCCATGCTCTGGCCTGGCACCAGTTGCAGGTCAATGTTTTCCAGCGCTGGCCGACTGGCACCCGGATAACGGAAACCGACGTTCTCGAAACGCAAACCATCGCCCGGGCAGACGCCGACCGTCAGGTGACCGCTATCGACCTGAACCGGTTCGGCCAGGTATTCATACAGACTGGTCAGGTAGAGGCCGTCTTCGTACAGGCCACTGATCGCACTCAGACTGCTGCTCACAGCGCTTTGGCCTTGCTTGAACAGCACCAGATACATGGTCATCTGACCAAGGCTGATCTGGCCATGTACGGCATCGATGACCACCCAGGCATAGGCCGCATAGAAGGCCGCGGTACCAAGCAGGCCGAGGCCGAAACCCCAGCCATCGCGCCGCAACGTCAAACGGCGGTCTTCGGCATACAGCCTGGCGAACGTGTCGCGGTAGCGTTGCAGTAACAGCGGCGCGAAGCCGAACAGCTTGACCTCTTTAATATAGGTTTCGTGGGACAGCAGGGTTTCGATGTAATTCTGCTGCCGACTCTCCGGCGCACGGCGAGTAAACAAACGAAAGGCGTCACCGGAAAAATGCGCTTCGGCAAAAAACACCGGTAACGCACCGACCACCAGCAACGCCAGCGCCCAAGGGGAAAAATGCACCAGCAGCACCCCGAAGCTGATCAGCATGATCAGGTTTTGAATCAAACCCAACGACTTCATGACCAGCGCCAGTGGCCGGGTCGAAGCCTCGCGACGGACACGCACCAATTTGTCGTAGAACTCGGAGTTTTCGAACTGCACCAGTGACAGGGTCTGCGCTTTCTGCAAAATCAGCGTATTGACCTTCTGCCCCAGTTGCACCCGCAACAGCGATTGCTGCACCGACAGTGCCCGTTGCGTGCCGGACAACAGCGCCAATACACCGGCCTCCAACAACACGTAACGCAACACGGGCCACAGCGGCGCACTGCCGTGCTGCGCGTGCAACTGCATCGCTGCCACCACCGCATCGACAATCCGCTGGCCCAACCATGCCGCCAGCGCCGGCAGCAAACCGGCAACCAACGTTGCCAGCACCAGCCCCAGAAACAAGCCACGCGATGTCCCCCAGACCAGGCGCAAGGCTCGCTGCGCCTGATCGAACAAGGACGTGAAACGCGATAGATCAGGCATTGGGCATTGGACTCTGCAGGTGATGATTGTGCGTCATGGTACTCCAGCGCTACGACTGAATTTCAAACGACGACCACGTTATCGTCGACGTGCTTTTCAGAACAAAAAAATCTGGAAGACTCAGCCCTTTCCGGCGTCCAACGCTCTGCTATGGTTTAACCGCCCTACGCGGAACCCGGCGACACCCGCCCGCTCCGCGCCTGACTGCCGGGAGCAGAGACATGAGAATCAATCCCTACCTGATCTTCAACGGAGATTGCCGCGCGGCCTTCACCTTTTACGAGCAAGCCTTGCAAGGAAAGCTTGAGGCGATGATGACGTTCGGCGAAACACCCGCCGCCGAACAAGTGCCCAAAGAACACCACGACCTGATCATTCACACCTGTCTGAAGGTGGGTGAGCAGATGATCATGGCCTCGGACACCACACCCGATCGCCCGACTCAGGGCATGAGTGGCTGTTCGATTTCGCTGAACGTCGACAGCATCGCCGAAGCCGAGCGCGTGTTCAACGCACTGGCCAGCGACGGCCGCATCGACATGCCGCTGGAAGCGACGTTCTGGGCGGCGCGTTTCGGCATGCTGGTCGATCGTTTTGGCGTGTCGTGGATGGTCAACTGCGAGAGCGAAAAGTAACCCTGACATTTCGTCGGGCATGAAAAAGCCCAACCGGTTCAGGTTGGGCTTTTTGCTTCAGCGCTGGGCCAATTCGTGGCGTACACATTGTTCGTAATAGGTCTGCTTGACAGCTGCAGGCTTGAGTTTCGACGTGCTGTTGTAGGTTTGCTCGGTGATTCCCATCGCGGTCATACGCATCCACGGTTGCTGGAATCGTCGCACCTGCAATTGTTTGCGCGCGCCATACAGCGAGACGCCTGACAGCTTCGATTGCTGAGCACCGGCAGCGATATCCGAACCCCAGGTGCAGGCAAAGCGATGGCTTTTGCTTAACTCTTTCGCCTGCACGCCTGTGGCGAAGACAGCCAGGGAAAGCGTTGCAACGGTGATAACAATCGTCCGCATAGAGCCCACCTAACCTTTTGAAAAAAGGCGATTTTGCCGGGGAAGCGAACGCCCGGGGGCCAGCAATTTGCCGCCTTTTCAGAGTTTTTTGCGGGCCAAAAAAAGGGCGACAGGATTCCCGATGAAATCCTGTCGCCCTGTTCATGACCAATCAACTGCCAATGACCTCAACACGCAGTCGATCGGCACCCTCCTCGCGACAATCAATACGAACCGGCAAGAACAGCTCGATCACCGCGATATTGCTGTGCAAATGCTCGGTCATTCGCGGCGTGGTGAACGAGCCACCACCGGCCAGCGCCATTGGCAACAGCAACTGATCGGCGAGGTGCTCAGCGACCGCAGCGCCACTGCGCAACCAGTCGGCAGCCTGACTGATCGCAGCATCGGCAACCTTCTCTGCGCGCAATGACACTTGGCCGAACGCGCTGAACACCTCGGTGACGTGTTCGAAAGCGTACTCCAGCAGCAACACGTTACCTGGCCCGCGGGCTGGATCAAGTGTCACAGAGTGCAGCGCCGTAGCCGGAAGATTCAAGCGCTTGGCCACTCGGCTCAGCTCACGTTGGGCGACCGTAGGTCCAAGCCCGGCGGTCAGAGCCCACGCGCTTGGTGAAATCGCTTCGCCACGGTCACACAGATCGAGTCGCGTCAGGTTCGCCGGTTGCACATTCACCTCAATCTCGCCACCGCCGGCCGGGGCAAAACCATGGCGCAACAAGTCCAGCTCAACGTTGGCACCCATGCGGCGCAGCAGCGGCAGCCAACTGCGCGTGAGAAAATCGGCCGGCGGCGCCAGCGGGTTATGCGTGCCACCGGAAATCCGCAGCCGACTCGCCTGCGGTGCCCGTAACAGTGCTGGCAACAAAGTCTGTAACACCAGTGTGCAACTGCCGGCCGTGCCGATGGCGAATTGAAAGTCGCCAGCGCGAATCGCGCCGGGTTCAAAGCTCAAGGCTTGCGAACCCAAATGTGCACCGCCAACCGTAGCACCACACACCTCGGCCGCCGCCATCACCGCCGTCAAGTGTTGGCGCAGCAGTCCCGGACGGCTGCGCCTGGCACGAATCTGTTTAATGCGAAACGCCCTGCCCGTCACCATTGACAGGCTCAAGGCGCTGCGCAACACCTGGCCGCCACCGATGGCACCGTCCAGTTCTATCACTTCCTGTTTCATGGCATTCCTTACGCGTACAGCCCGACGGTATCCCGGAGGTACTGATCCAGCCGTCGCGAGTCTTCCTGAGTTCTGAGTAATGTGGGCACTTCGCGCTCGAGTTCGGCCGCGATGAACCCGTGCAACGCCGGTCGACGCGGCCCATAGGCGCTCTCATCGGCATTGCGTTTAAGGGCGAGCAATTCGTCGACTTCATCGAGCAACGCGCGGTCGTCGACGGTGGTCAGGAGGTCGGCAAACGTCATCGGTGGCCGGCCTCGTCCCTGATCGATCCAGCGCACGGCCAATAATGGTCGCAGCACGTAGAAGTACTTCTTGAAACGCACGGTTTCACCTTGCAGGTAACCGCGAAAGTTCTTCTTTGCCATCGACAGATAGTGATTGCGCGCTGCTGGCGGGCTGTAGAACGCTTCGGCGAGTTCGCGCAGCTGTGCCACCTGCGCGGTTTCACTGCGATAAACCAGCGGCGAGTCGAGCCACTCCAGCAAGGTCGGATTGGATTTGCGCAATAACCCGAGGGTCTTGCGCAGCTCCCAACCACTGACGTCGAGTTCATCGTCCAGCGGACGCTCGATCACATCACGCGGCGCATCGACCTGAACGAACCACTCGGGCTTCTCCACGTAGACAAACCGCACGTCGTAATCGCTGTCGGTCGAGGCAAAACCCCAGGCCCGACTGCCGGATTCACAGGCGTACAGCACCGTGACATTGCGCTCGCGTTCTATCCGCGCCAGCTCTTCCAGAACCCGCGCGCGCATGGTGGTGCACAGCGGGTGACGTTCTTCCAGTTCCATGACTTGCTTTCCTTTTATCCTTTGACGCACACCACCTGACGCAAGGTGTGCAGCACTTCCACCAGCTCACGCTGGGCGTGCATGACTTTGTCGATGTCCTTGTAGGCCATCGGAATCTCGTCGATCACCGCCTCGTCCTTGCGGCACTCCACATGGGCCGTGGCGCGAATCTGATCCTCGACAGTGAACGTATTCTTGGCCTTGGTCCGACTCATGGTGCGGCCGGCGCCGTGGCTGCAGGAACTGAAGGATTCTTCGTTACCCAGGCCCCGGACAATGAAACTCTTGGCGCCCATCGAGCCTGGAATAATCCCCAGCTCGCCCTTCTTCGCCGATACCGCGCCTTTGCGGGTGACCAGCACCTCTTCACCAAAATGCCGCTCTTTCTGCACATAGTTGTGGTGGCAGTTGACCGCTTCCAGCGCCACTTCGAACGGTTTGCGAATAATCTGTCGCGTCGCCTGAATCACCGCACGCATCATTAGTTCGCGGTTCTGTTTGGCGAAGTCCTGCGCCCAACCCACCGCCTCCACGTAATCATCAAAGTGCTGGCTGCCTTCTTCGAAGTAGGCCAGGTCACGATCCGGCAGGTTGGCGATGTGCTGACGCATATCCGCCTGAGCCATCTGGATGAACAGGTTGCCGATGGCATTGCCGACGCCACGCGAGCCGCTGTGCAACATGAACCAGACCCGGTTGGCTTCATCCAGGCACACTTCGATGAAGTGGTTGCCGCTGCCGAGCGTACCGAGGTGCCCGCGGTTGTTGGTGTTGGCCAGTTTCGGGTACTTGTCAGTGATCAATTTGAACCGTGGCTGCAGCCCCGCCCAGGCCTGATCGGCTTGCTGCGGGATCTCATCCCAGGCGCCCTTGTCGCGCCGCGAACGGGTCGAACTGCGGCCATGTGGCACCGCTTGCTCGATAGCGCTGCGCAGACCGAGCAGGTTGTCCGGCAAATCAGCGGCGGTCAGCGACGTACGCGCGGCAATCATGCCGCAGCCGATGTCGACGCCGACCGCTGCCGGAATGATCGCGCCGACTGTCGGGATCACGCTGCCGATGGTCGAGCCCTTGCCCAAGTGCACATCCGGCATGACCGCCAGATGTTTGAAGATGAACGGCATTTTTGCGGTGTTCATCAACTGCTCGCGGGCCTCGTTTTCCACCGGAACGCCTTCGGTCCAGAGTTTGATCGGTTTGCCGTTGGCGACTTCGAGCAATTGGTAAGTGTGATCTTTCATGTCTTTATTCGACTGCGTATTAAAGAAATTTGAGTTGGCCATCTTGACGTCTCGCGGGGTTTTGCTGTTCGTTGCGATAGACATAGCAGCGCCCGTGCCAGGTTTTCAATTCCCCCAAAAAAACTTCATAACTCTCTGTTTTAAATGACCTTTATTATCTATCGACTTTTTGAGTGTTTGAATTAACGACAAACCCTGCGTAGAAAAATTATCATTAGATATCGTTTTTTATCTTTTGAGATAAGCATGCAAAATAGACGTACCGTCGCTATCGGTTTTATCGGAGCCACCCTTGATCGCGTCGGTAAAGGCGCTAATCGCTGGAGCCATTGGCGCCCGAGCGTGGGCCTCTGCCAGCAGGCGGATGTGCTGATCAATCGGCTTGAGCTGATTCACGGCATCGACGCCCGCGACGTCAGTCTCGCCGAGCGAGTGCGCGCCGACATCCAGCAGGTTTCACCGGAAACCGAAGTGCGCCTGCACTCGATGGCGTTGCGCAATCCGTGGGATTTTGAAGAGGTCTACGGCGCGCTGCACGATTTCACCACTGCCTACGCGTTCGACACCGAACACGAGGACTACCTCGTCCACATCACCACCGGCACCCACGTCGCGCAGATCTGCTGGTTTCTGTTGACCGAGGCGCGCTACTTGCCCGCTCGCCTGATCCAGACCTCCCCCGCCAAGCGCAAGAGCGAAGACGAGCACGCCTGCGGCACCCACGCCCTGATCGACCTCGACCTGTCGCGATACGATCGCATCGCCTCACGCTTCGCCAATAAACGCCTGGAAGGTCTGGCATTTCTGAAGTCCGGCATCGCCACACGCAATGCCGCGTTCAACCGCTCCATCGAGCAGATCGAACGCGTTGCGGTACGCTCGAAAGCCCCCATGCTGCTGATCGGCCCGACCGGTGCCGGCAAATCCTTTCTGGCTCGACGCATCTACGAACTCAAACGCAACCGCCATCAGATGCAGGGGCGCTTTGTTGAAGTCAACTGCGCCACCCTGCGTGGCGACGGTGCGATGTCGACCTTGTTCGGCCACAGCAAAGGCGCCTTCACCGGCGCACAGAACGCCCGCGACGGTCTGCTGCGTGCGGCCGATGGCGGCATGCTGTTCCTCGATGAAATCGGCGAACTGGGCGCCGACGAGCAGGCGATGCTACTCAAAGCGATTGAAGAAAAACGCTTCTTTCCACTGGGTTCTGACAAGGAGGTGGAGAGCGACTTCCTGATCATCGCCGGCACCCATCGCGACCTGCGCAGCCGGGTCGCTGAAGGCCTGTTTCGCGAAGACTTGTACGCACGCATCAACCTCTGGACGTTCGACCTTCCCGGCCTCGCCGGTCGCCGCGAGGATATCGAGCCGAATATTGATTTCGAGTTGCAGCGCCATGCCCGTGAGCATGGGCAATTGGTGCGCTTCAACCTTGAAGCACGCCGCCGCTATCTGGCCTTCGCCAGCTCTAGTGAAGCGGCGTGGCTGGGCAATTTCCGCGAACTGTCTGCGTCGATCACGCGCATGGCGACATTGGCGGATAGCGGGAGAATTGATGAGGCGCAGGTGCAGGAAGAGATTGAGCGGTTGCGTTATGCCTGGGGCCTGACCCAAGCGGGAAGCAACTCAGAAGATTTGCCAGGGAATGAAGAGAGCATGGATCTGTTTGACCGCTTGCAGTTGCGGGCAGTGCTTGAGGTCTGCCGGCAAGCAGACAGCCTGTCAGATGCCGGTCGCCGCTTGTTTGGCATCTCGCGCCTGGCCAAGGCGCAGCCTAATGATGCGGACCGCTTGCGCAAGTACCTGGCCCGGTTCGGGATTGAATGGAGCCAGTTGGCGCCGTAGATCTCTTAGACGTATAACGCCTGGCCACCTTACTTGACCTGATGCCGCTGGTCTGATGTACCGCACCTTCGCCCTGTGAGTTCTTCCAATGCAGTACATCCCCGACCTGGAAGACAACCTCATGAACAAGCGAATGATTGCTATCGGATTGGCAAGCCTGCTTTCACTGTGCCCACTGTTTTCCCTTGCGGCTGAAAAAACAGGCGGCTCCTCAGTTCCAGCCACTGCGATTCCCGGCGTAAACCAAGGCGGATCCGAGTCAAAAGAAGACAAAGCCGACAAGAAAGGCGAGGAAGCATCAGGATCAAATTCCGGTGCCGAAGCACACGAAACACAGAAGGATGCCAACACCTCGAGCGATTCCGCAGATGTTAAAAAACCCAGCCAGTGAACCTCTGCTTTTGGCCGATGAACAGATGGTAGCGCCGAGCCATGAATGCTAACGTTCCCGGCCAACATTCAGGGATGGCGTGCCATGTTCAATCGGTTTCTGGCGACAACGGCAATACTGCTCACTTTCAGCTTTGCAGCACACAGCGCACCCTTGCCCAGCGAATATCTGGAAGAGTGCCAGCGAGTCGAAAATTCGGCCAAAGCCATCATGAAAGCCAGGCAAGGAGGCGTGCCCCTCTCCTCCGTCCTGGAACTGGCCGACAACGCAGGAAAGGAGAGCGAGTATGTGGGTAGTTTGTACAAAGCCTTGATCGGGCAGGCCTACGACATGCCTAGGGAGTCGGACGCGAGGAAGCAGGAGAAGGTGGTGGCTGACTTTCAGCAAACTTTTTATTCGCTTTGCATCGATTCGGCGCAGAAAACGGCGAGTGAAAGAAGCTGACGGGAAATGCTCTTCTATAGAGAGCAAAAATCACTGCGCATGAAAAAGCCCAATCTTTTCAGATTGGGCTAAGTCATTGAATTATATGGTCGGGACGGAGTGATTCGAACACTCGACCCCTAGCACCCCATGCTAGTGCGCTACCGGACTGCGCTACGCCCCGACTGGTTTTGCAACTGTTCTTCACCTCGAAGAACGCTCAAGAATATAGCGCAAGCGTTTGAAAACTGGAAGTATTCAAACGCTGCTTTTTATTTCTTGAGAACCACCAGCACATCTTCCAATTCGGCAATCATCTGCCGAATCATCTGCTTGTATTGGGTCGTGTCGTCTTTGGCTTCATCGCCGGACAGGCGCAAGCGTGCGCCGCCGATGGTGAAACCCTGATCGTAAAGGAGCGCGCGGATCTGCCGGATCATCAGCACGTCCTGGCGCTGATAATACCGGCGGTTTCCGCGGCGTTTGACGGGGTTGAGTTGAGGAAACTCCTGCTCCCAATAGCGCAGCACGTGTGGCTTTACGGCACACAGCTCGCTGACTTCACCGATGGTGAAGTAGCGTTTGCCCGGGATGACGGGTAGTTCGTCGTTATGACTTGGTTCCAGCATAAGCCTCAACTCGGGCCTTCAACTTCTGCCCTGGACGAAAGGTGACCACACGGCGAGCCGTGATCGGGATTTCTTCCCCCGTTTTCGGGTTGCGGCCAGGCCGCTGGCGTTTGTCCCGAAGGTCGAAATTGCCGAAACCGGACAATTTGACCTGCTCGTTGTCTTCAAGAGCGTGCCTGATTTCCTCGAAAAACAGTTCTACCAATTCCTTGGCTTCCCGCTTGTTCAGGCCCAGCTCTTCATACAGACGTTCCGCCATCTCAGCTTTCGTCAAAGCCCCCATACGTCACTTCCTTAACGTGGCGTTCAACCTTTGTTCGAGCGAGGTGAGGATATTTTGCGTCGTCGAATTCACCTCATCGTCATTAAGAGTGCGCGATGGATGCTGCCAGGTCAAGCCAACTGCAAGGCTTTTTCTATCAGGATCAATGCCTTTACCCTGATACACGTCAAACAGCCTGAGATCCGTGAGCCATTCGCCTGCATTTTCACGGATTACGTCCAGTACGGCCGCGGACGCGACGTCTTTGTGCGCAATCAGTGCAAGGTCACGACGCACTTCAGGAAAGCGCGACAACTCGTGGAATTTCGGCATTTTACCGAGTGCCACTTCAGCCAGAACCAGCTCGAAAACGAAGACCGGACGGTCCAGACCCAAGGCTTTCGACAATTCCGGGTGAATGGCGCCGATGAAACCGACTTCACGCCCTTCGCGCTCGATGCGCGCGGTTTGACCCGGGTGCAACGCAGGGTGTTTGCCCGGAGCGAAGGTGAACGAATCCAGTGCACCGGCGAAGCCGAGCACCGCTTCCACATCAGCCTTGACGTCGAAGAAATCAACCGTGTCGCGACCTTGCGCCCAACCTTCCGGCAGGCGGCTACCGCAAACCACGCCGGACAGCATCGGCTCTTGCTTCAGGCCTTCGAGCTGACCAACGAAACGCAGACCGCTTTCGAACAGACGCACGCGATCTTGCTGACGGTTGAGGTTGTGCTGCAGCGCCTTGACCAGACCCGGCCACAGCGACGAGCGCATGGCTGCCATGTCATTAGAGATCGGATTGGCCAGCAACAGCGGCTCGACGCCCGGACTGAACAGTTCGAACTGACGCGGATCGATGAAGCTGTAAGTGATCGCTTCCTGATAACCACGCGCTACCAGCAGGCGGCGCAGTTCCGGCAGATCGCTACGCGCTTCGGCTTTGGCTTGCGGCGCCAGACGCGCTTGCGGGTAACGAACCGGCAGACGGTTGTAGCCGTACAGACGCGCCAGTTCTTCGATCAGATCGACTTCCAGACTGATGTCGAAGCGATGGCTTGGCACTTCTACGCGCCACTGGCCTTCGCCATCGGCAGTAATACCTAGACCCAGGCCGCCGAGCAAACGCTCAACCTGGGCGCAATCCATTTCCATACCCAGCATCTGGGTGATGCGCTGGGAGCGCAGAGTGATCGGTGCGATCGACGGCAGATGTTGCTCGCTGACGGTCTCGATGATCGGGCCGGCTTCGCCGCCAGTGATGTCCAGCAGCAGGCCAGTGGCGCGCTCCATGGCTTCACGGGCCAGTTGCCAGTCAACGCCACGCTCATAGCGGTGCGAAGCATCGGTGTGCAGGCCGTAGGAGCGAGCCTTGCCAGCAACAGCGATCTGGTCGAAGAACGCACTCTCCAGGAATACGTCGCGAGTCGTCGCAAAGACGCCGCTGCGTTCGCCGCCCATCACACCGGCAATCGCCAGCGCGCGGGTGTGGTCGGCGATGACCAGCGTATCGCTACGCAGACTGACTTCCTGACCGTCGAGCAGAACGAGCTTCTCGCCCTCTTCCGCCATGCGCACACGGATGCCGCCGTTGATTTCGGCGAGATCGAAGGCGTGCAGCGGCTGACCCAGCTCGAGCATCACGTAGTTGGTGATGTCGACGGCAGCGTCGATGCTGCGCACGTCGGCGCGACGCAGACGTTCCACCATCCACAGCGGCGTTGGCTTGGACAGGTCAACGTTACGGATAACGCGGCCCAGGTAACGCGGGCACGCGGCTGGGGCCAGCACTTCTACCGAACGCACTTCGTCGTGCGCGGCAGGAATGGCCATGACCACCGGACGGGTGACCGGCGCGGCATACAGTGCGCCGACTTCACGGGCCAGACCGGCCAGGGACAGGCAGTCGCCGCGGTTCGGGGTCAGATCGACCTCGATGCTGGCGTCTTCCAGATCCAGGTACACACGGAAGTCTTCGCCCACCGGTGCATCGACCGGCAGCTCCATCAGACCGTCGTTGCCTTCACCGATCTGCAGCTCGGCTTGCGAGCACAGCATGCCGTTCGACTCGACGCCGCGCAGCTTGGCCTTCTTGATCTTGAAGTCGCCCGGCAGCTCAGCGCCGATCATGGCGAACGGAATCTTCAGGCCCGGACGCACGTTTGGCGCACCGCACACGACCTGGAAAGTTTCCGCGCCGTTGCTGACCTGGCACACACGCAGCTTGTCGGCATCAGGGTGTTGCTCGGTGCTCAGCACCTCACCCACCACCACACCACTGAAAACACCGGCGGCCGGGGTCACGCTATCGACCTCAAGGCCCGCCATCGACAGACGAGCAACCAGCTCGTCGCGATTTACCTGCGGGCTAACCCAGCCACGCAGCCATTGTTCACTGAATTTCATCCTGCTCTCCTAAGAATTCGTTACGACTAGCGAAATTGCGCGAGGAACCGCAAGTCGTTGTCGAAGAACAGACGCAAGTCGTTCACGCCGTAACGGAGCATGGCCAGACGCTCGACACCCATGCCGAAAGCAAAACCTGAGAACTCTTCCGGATCAATGCCGGACATGCGCAACACGTTCGGGTGAACCATGCCGCAGCCCATCACTTCCAGCCAGCCAGTCTGCTTGCAGACACGGCAGCCTTTACCGCTGCACATCACGCATTCCATATCGACTTCAGCGGACGGCTCGGTGAACGGGAAGTACGAAGGACGGAAACGCACGGCCAGCTCTTTTTCGAAGAACACCCGCAGGAATTCTTCGATGGTGCCTTTGAGATCGGCAAAATTGATGTCGCGATCAACCAGCAGGCCTTCGACCTGGTGGAACATCGGCGAGTGGGTGATATCGGAGTCGCTGCGATACACGCGGCCCGGGCAGACGATGCGGATCGGCGGCTGTTTCGATTCCATGGTGCGGACCTGTACCGGCGAGGTATGGGTGCGCAGCAGCATGTTGGCGTTGAAATAGAAGGTGTCATGCATCGACCGGGCCGGGTGATGGCCTGGGATGTTGAGCGCTTCAAAGTTGTGATAGTCGTCTTCGACCTCAGGGCCTTCGGCGATGCCGTAGCCGATGCGGGTGAAGAACTGTTCAACACGTTCCAGAGTCCGGGTCACCGGATGCAGACCACCAGAGGTCTGGCCACGGCCCGGCAACGTCACGTCAATGGATTCGGCGGACAGTTTGGCAGCCAGTTCGGCTTCTTCAAACAGAGCCATGCGCGCATTGAGTACGCCTGTGACACGTTCCTTGGCAACGTTGATCAGGGCGCCGACTTGCGGACGCTCTTCTGCCGGCAAATTCCCCAGGGTCTTCATCACCTGAGTCAATTCGCCCTTTTTGCCAAGGTATTGAACCCGGATTTGCTCCAGGGCATTGATATCTTCAGCGCTTTGCACAGCCTCTAGTGCTTGAGAGACCAGCGCATCCAGGTTTTCCATGTACAGACTCCAGATACAAAATAGGGGAAGAGCTTGAAGGCTCTTCCCCTATTTAAGACGTTTACCACCTGGCCCCACGGAAGTGAGGCCGGGTGATTGTCGGGGGTACTTAAGCCAAGGTGGCTTTAGCTTTCTCGACAATCGCAGCAAACACCGCTTTTTCGTTCACTGCCAGATCAGCCAGAACCTTACGGTCGATCTCGATGGACGCTTTTTTCAGGCCAGCGATGAAACGGCTGTAGGACAGACCGTTAACACGAGCACCAGCGTTGATACGAGCGATCCACAGAGCGCGGAACTGACGTTTTTTCTGACGACGGTCACGGTAGGCGTATTGGCCTGCCTTGATTACCGCTTGCTTGGCAACACGGAATACGCGGGAGCGTGCGCCGTAGTAGCCTTTAGCAAGTTTCAGAATTTTTTTGTGACGCTTACGGGCAATGACGCCACGCTTTACACGAGCCATGAGTTACTTCCTCTATTCTTGACTAAATTAACGAAGGCGCAGCATGCGCTCGACTTTTGCCACGTCAGACGGATGCAGCAAGCTGCTACCGCGCAGTTGACGCTTACGCTTGGTCGACATTTTAGTCAGGATGTGGCTCTTGAAAGCGTGCTTGTGCTTGATACCGTTAGCAGTTTTCAGAAACCGCTTAGCAGCACCACTTTTGGTTTTCATTTTTGGCATGTTCGGATACTCCGCATTCAGTTGATAAACATAATCAGAAGGCCTGCCGTGCCCTGTTGATTACTTCTTCTTTTTCGGGGCGATGACCATGATCAGCTGGCGTCCTTCCATCTTAGGATGCTGTTCGACCGAACCGTACTCGAGCAGGTCAGCTTCAACCCGCTTGAGGAGTTCCATCCCCAGCTCCTGGTGGGCCATCTCACGGCCGCGGAATCGCAAGGATACCTTGGCCCTGTCCCCATCACTCAGGAAACGTACCAGGTTGCGCAGTTTTACCTGGTAATCCCCTTCCTCCGTCCCTGGACGAAACTTGATTTCTTTTACCTGAATCTGCTTCTGGTTCTTCTTCGCCGCGGCAACCTGCTTCTTCTTTTCGAAGATCGATTTGCCGTAATCCATCACACGGCAAACCGGTGGGATTGCGTCTGCGGAGATTTCCACCAGATCAAGCTTTGCTTCTTCAGCAATACGAAGCGCTTCATCAATCGAGACGATGCCAATCTGCTCGCCATCAGCGCCAATTAACCGAACCTCGCGTGCCGAGATATTCTCGTTGATCGGGGCTTTCGGTGCAGCTCGTTTATCTTGTCTCATTTCACGCTTAATAATAATTACTCCGAATCTGGGCGACCACGCCGGGAAACCGCTTGCGCGAGAAACTCAGCGAACTGGGCGACGGGCATCGAGCCCAGGTCAGCACCTTCACGAGTACGCACAGCGACAGTCTGCATCTCGACTTCCTTATCTCCGATAACCAAAAGATAGGGAACCTTGAGCAAAGTATGCTCGCGGATTTTAAAGCCGATCTTTTCATTTCTCAAGTCGGACTTGGCACGAAATCCGCTTTCGTTGAGAGTTTTTTCAACTTCTGCAACAAAATCTGCCTGTTTATCAGTGATATTCATGATCACCGCCTGGGTTGGCGCGAGCCACGCAGGGAACGCACCTTCGTAGTGCTCGATCAGAATCCCGACGAAACGCTCGAAGGAACCGAGGATCGCACGGTGCAACATCACTGGGTGTTTGCGGCTGTTGTCTTCAGAGACGTATTCAGCGCCCAAACGGACAGGCAGGTTAAAATCGAGCTGCAGAGTACCACATTGCCAGACCCGACCAAGGCAGTCTTTCAGCGAGAACTCGATCTTCGGACCGTAGAACGCACCTTCACCCGGCTGCAGATCGTACGGCAGGCCCGCAGAATCAAGAGCTGCAGCCAATGCAGCTTCAGCGCGATCCCACAATTCGTCGGAACCGACGCGTTTTTCCGGACGAGTGGACAGTTTCATCTCGACATCGGTAAAGCCGAAGTCACGATAAACGTCCATGGTCAGCTTGATGAATGCGGCGGATTCAGCCTGCATCTGCTCTTCAGTGCAGAAGATGTGGGCGTCATCCTGAGTGAACGCACGCACACGCATGATGCCGTGCAGCGCACCCGATGGCTCGTTACGGTGGCAGGCACCGAACTCGGCCAGACGCATCGGCAGCTCGCGGTAGCTCTTCAGGCCCTGATTGAACACCTGCACGTGGCACGGGCAGTTCATCGGCTTGATCGCGTAGTCGCGGTTTTCCGATTGAGTGGTGAACATGTTGTCGGCGTAGTTGGCCCAGTGACCGGATTTCTCCCACAGGCTGCGGTCAACGACTTGCGGCGTCTTGATCTCAAGGTAGCCGTTGTCGCGCTGGATCTTGCGCATGTACTGCTCAAGCACCTGGTACAGAGTCCAGCCGTTCGGGTGCCAGAACACCATGCCCGGGGATTCTTCCTGGGTGTGGAACAGGCCCAGACGCTTGCCGATCTTGCGGTGATCGCGCTTCTCAGCTTCTTCGATGCGTTGGATGTAAGCCGCCAGCTGCTTCTTGTCTGCCCAAGCGGTGCCGTAAACGCGCTGCAATTGCTCGTTCTTGGCGTCGCCGCGCCAGTAGGCACCGGACAGCTTCGTCAGCTTGAAGGATTTCAGGAAACGCGTGTTCGGCACGTGCGGACCGCGGCACATGTCGACGTATTCTTCGTGATAGTACAGACCCATGGCCTGTTCGTTCGGCATGTCCTCGACCAGGCGCAACTTGTAGTCTTCGCCACGAGCCTTGAACACTTCGATCACTTCGGCGCGCGGAGTGACTTTCTTGATGACGTCGTAATCTTTTTCGATCAGCTGTTGCATGCGCTGTTCGATAGCGGCCATGTCGTCCGGAGTGAAAGGACGCTCGAAGGCGATGTCGTAATAGAAGCCTTCGTCGATGACCGGCCCGATGACCATTTTCGCAGTCGGGTACAGCTGCTTGACCGCGTGGCCAACCAGGTGCGCGCAAGAGTGGCGAATGATCTCCAGCCCCTCTTCATCCTTAGGCGTAATGATTTGCAGGGTCGCGTCGCTGCTGATGATGTCGCTGGCGTCGACCAGTTGGCCATTGACCTTGCCGGCCAGTGTGGCTTTGGCCAGACCGGCACCAATGGATGCGGCGACCTCGGCTACGGAAACCGGGTGATCGAATGAACGTTGACTGCCGTCGGGAAGAGTAATAGTTGGCATGGCGCCTCCTCTCCTAGTGGTGACCCCTACCAAAGGTCACGTGGGTTGGGATGAGCCAGTACAAGATCCGATCCAGGCCATTCAATGACGAACGCCTGCCTTACAGCGGCAGGAGCCTTGCGGCCAACCGGAAAACCGAACCAGAGTGACTGGGATTCAAATCGAAAATATTCGCACGTTGACCGCTGCCGGGACTGAAGGTCATCCGGCGCCAGAGAACGCTTGAGCCCGGCATGCTAGCACAGATGAGCGGTCACTTATGCCTCTGTTTGATCAGAAGGCAAATCGTCTGTTTTTATGCCAGAGTGCTGAACTTGATAGGCCTTTCAGCCCTCAGATAACAAGACATTGACCCACAAGGAGCATCCTCGCATGCGTCTGAATACCCTGTTCGCCGTAGTCGCCCCTATCGTTATGCTGCTGCCACTGAGCGCCCACGCCGACTGGCCGAAGGGCGAGCGCGAGAAGTACATGGCGCAGTGCACCCAGGCGGCTACTCCGCAAATTGGTGCCGCCGCGGCCAAATCGCACTGCGCTTGTGGCGCTGATGCCATCAAGTCCTATCCTGCCGCCGATATTCAGGCGCTGATGGACAACAAGGCCACCCCTGAACTGCAGCAGAAAGCGCTGGGCCAAATCGCCAAATGCAAGGCGAATACTCCGGCGAAAAAGTAAGAAAAAAAGCGTCCTGACTCGGCCCAGCGCCCTTGAAAAGGGCTGAATTTGCGTCTTTTCAGACGTTTTATGCAGGTTTTACAGGTTTTTTTATCGTCTTTACGTTCCGCTAAAAGCCTTGTAAACCGGGGCCTTCAGCCGATAAAGGCAGTAAAGAAAACACGACTGATTGGCAAACAGCACGTCCGGGGGGCTACCAAAGCGAACATTTCGACTATGATACCCGGGTGTGCCCAGTTGGCCTGAGCAGCACAGTACTGAAAAATATATGTTTCTTGGAGATACACCATGTCTAATCGCCAAACCGGCACCGTTAAGTGGTTCAACGATGAAAAAGGCTTCGGCTTCATCACTCCTCAAGGTGGCGGTGACGACCTGTTCGTACACTTCAAAGCTATCGAATCCGACGGTTTCAAAAGCCTGAAAGAAGGCCAGACCGTCTCTTTCGTGGCTGAGAAAGGCCAAAAGGGTATGCAAGCTGCACAGGTTCGCCCAGAGTAATTTCTGCGCGCACTAAAAAAACCCCGTCCATGTGACGGGGTTTTTTATGCCTGCAACAAAAGTGGCGCGTGATCAGCCGCAGTTGACGCGAGTGATCACCAGATTGTTGTCGGTGTTCAGGTTCAAGCGATCGGAGCGGTACTCAAGCGTGATCATGTCGTTCGGCTTGAGGAAGCGGGCATTTTGCGCCCCGGCTTTGCTGCGCGCCTGCTCCAGAAGCTCTGGCGAAGCTTTCTTGCCAATGGCGAATTCCGCCGCCGATGCTTCACAGCGGCTGTGACCAGCTTCGGTTGCCGCAGATTCCTTTGCCGACTCGCTGGAGGTCGTGCTGCAACCGGCCAGCATGGCAGCGGCCATAAGTGCACCCAGTGTCGCGAACTTCAAAGGCATGAAGCCTCCTTGTTTTCAAAATGGTTAAGCTGAGATCGTGCGACCGCCATTCAAGCGATTGGTTTCACAGCCAAGGCCATCACCATCACTCTGCCCCACGATCGGAAAAACGCCGAGTGTGCCTGAGGGGCATGCGTCACTTCATCAATCAATCGTGACTGAATATTAACGGCGCTCAATAGACGTCGATGTAGTCATACGGCGGATTCGGCCAGTTGTCCTTCAACGCATTGAAAATCTGCATGACCCATACCTCGTCACTGGCCGCGACATTGCCCACGTAGCCCGAGCCCTTGGCCCAGGTTTCCAGGCGAAACAGCAAGCCGTCGATATCCTGCCCACCGGTAACGCCGGAGGAAATGTAAGCGATACCGCCCTTGGTCACGCGCAGCTGCGTGTGTTCGTCATCACTGGCCGATGCGAGCAACTGGCGCACCGCGTCGAGCGTCAGGCCGTCAGGGGTGTTCAAATCGATCTGCACAGCACAATCCTTGGAAGCCTCAAAAGACCAAGTGTCGCATAGCGCTCCGCTCATGCCTAAGTCGCAGTGCCAAATGCCCGACAAAATGGTTAACTCAAACCCAAGATCTTCCGACTATTCGAGCGCTCTCATGACCACGATCAGCATCGACGCCGCCATTAATGCCAAATGGGCAGACGGACACAGCTCTTACAGCCCGGGAACCACCGAGGAGCTTGCGCTGATTGGTATCGATTTATTGGTCAAAGAGTTGGGCACAGAAGCGGCCAAGCAATTCATCAAGCAGATTTTCGAGCGCTACCCGACCGAACAGGTCGAACACGAACACGCAGAGAAAGGGTAAACCCGCAGGCTGGCACCTGCGGGCGAGTGGCTTACTTCAGACGTTTCAGGCGTTCGGTGAGCAAGTCAAAGAAGCCTTGCGCGTCGCCATTTTCCACCCAGAAGGCGTTTTTCGGCGCCTTCAGGCCGTCGTACCAATCGACGATGGTCTGACCGAAAGTCGGCCCTTCACGACTATCCACTACGACATTCACCGAGCGACCGGTGAACAGTTCCGGCTTGAGCAGATAGGCCACAACGGTAGCGTCATGCACCGGACCACCCGGAATACCGTAGTGCTCCATATCGCCTTTGATGTACTCGTTGAGAATGTCGCCGACAATCTTGCTCGCGTTGTTGTTCAGCGCAGCGATCTGTTTCAGGCGCGCATCACTGGTGAGAATCTTGTGGGTCACGTCCAGCGGCAGGTAGGTCAGTTTCACGCCGCTTTTCAGGACCACTTCAGCCGCTTGCGGGTCAGCAAACAGGTTGAATTCCGCCACCGGGGTGATGTTGCCACCGTTGAAGTGCGCCCCGCCCATGATCACCACTTCCTTGATGCCCTGAACAATTTCAGGCTCCTGGATCAGCGCCAGCGCCAGGTTGGTCTGTGGACCGAGCATGGCGATCGTGATGCTGTGCGGCTTGGCTTTTTTCAGGGTATCGATCAGGTAATTGACCGCATTGCCTTCAGCCAGCCCCTTTTTCGGTTCGTGCACGGTGACACCCGACAGGCCTTCCTTGCCATGGATGTTCTCGGCGTAGATCGGTGTGCGCATCAGCGGCTTCGGCGCGCCAGCATAAACCGGTACGTCCGCGCGCCCTGCCCACTCGCGCGCCAGTCGTGCGTTACGCGAAGTCTTGTCGAGGCGCACGTTGCCGGCCACGGTGGTCAGCGCGCGAATGTTAAGTTCGTCCGGCGAGGCCAGGGCGAACAGCAAGGCGACCACATCGTCGGCACCCGGGTCGGTGTCGATGATCAGGTCGATTTTTTCCGCCGCCTGGGCGCCGGTGGCAGTTATTACGGACAAAAGCAGCAGGCTCCGGATGAATTGATGCAGTTTCTGAGCATAGCGTTGCATGGCGCATTCCTTGTGCTTGTGAAATCAAAAGTTAAAAGGTGACTCCAGCGACCAGCACGATGTTGCAGTACGGCTGGCATTCCCCTGTACGAACAATCGCCCGAGCCTGTCGGCTGAGAACCTTGAATTGCTCGTGACTGAGCAGATCACGACGGCCCAGAGCGCCCTCTTCACTCAACTGCTCCAGGGTATTCAGCGCGGTCGGTTGCTTGTCGAAGATTTCTTTGGCCAATGCATGGCTTTCCACCTGCATCTCGCTGAGCACGACTTTCAGGGTACTGACAAAATCCGGGACACCGTGGGTCAGCGCCAGATCAATCAGCTCGACACCCGGCGGCACTGGCAGCCCGGCATCACCAATGACCACCATGTCGCCATGGCCCAGGGACGCGATCAGCCGCGACAATGCGACGTTGAGCAGAGGAGTCTTTTTCATGCGGGTTTAAAGGCCTGTACGTCGGATAGGGTTGGAATGGACGGCTGTGCGCCGGCGCGGGTTACCGATAACGCGGCGGCGATCTGCCCGAAACGAATCGACTCGGCCTCGGACTTGCCATTGGCCAGCGCAGCGGCGAAACCACCCACGAATGTGTCGCCTGCGGCCGTGGTGTCGACAGCCTTCACTTTGGGTGCCGGGAAATGCTCAAAGCTTTGGCCATTGGCGAACAGCGAGCCTTGCGCACCAAGGGTAATAATGACTTTGCCCGCACCCATGGCGATCAACTGACTGGCTGCACTTTCTGCCGTTTCCTGCGAGTCCACCGGCAAGCCGCTCAACACGGTCGCTTCGCTCTCATTGGGGATCAGGTAGTCGATCGCCGCAAACCAGTCCGCCGGCAGTGGACGACTGGCCGGTGCCGGATTGAGGATGACAATTTTACCCAGCGCGCGCGCGCGCTTGAGCGCATGCCCCACCGTGGCATCCGGAATTTCGAGCTGGCAGATGATCACGTCTGCGGCTTGCAGCACCGCATCAAACCGGTCGATCACTGCGGGCGTCATGGCGCCATTGGCGCCGGCGACGATGACAATGGCGTTCTGACTGTTGTCATCGACCACGATCAACGCCACGCCACTGGAGTCATCGACGATGCTCACTGCCTGGCAATCGATCTGTTCGGCCAACAAGGCGTTGCGTAGTTGCACGCCATAATCGTCGCTGCCAACACAGCCAACCATCGCCACCTGCGCGCCCAAACGCGCTGCGGCCACCGCCTGATTGGCGCCCTTGCCACCGGAAACCGTGGCAAACGAATGACCGATCAACGTTTCGCCGCCGACCGGCAGCCGTGGCGCCCGGGTCACCAGATCCATGTTCAGGCTGCCTATTACCACTACATTTGCTGGCATACATCATTACTCGTCAATTCGGTTTCAGCGGTATTCGGTGAACACGCCGGACAACGGTGCAGTGGATTCGCGCAAGACAATACTCGGGGTCACGATCCGTTGATCAGTGCCCAGGCTCGGCGTGGCAATCCTGCGCAGCAACACTTCGGCCGCCATCTCGCCCAGTTGCAGGATTGATTGCCCCACCGTGGTGAGTGCCGGGTAGACGTAACGACTCATCTGGATATCATCGAAACCAATCACCGACAGCTCGCTCGGCACGCGCACATTGCGCTCCGCCGCCGCTCGCAGCACACCAATGCCGATCATGTCGTTACCGGCAAAGATTGCGCTCGGCGGATTGCGCTCGAGCAGAATCGCCGCTGCGTTGTACCCGCCAGTACTGGTGAAATCGCTTTCCAGCATGCGCTCCTGACGGACGTCAACGCCCGCCTCTTTCAGCGCTCGGCAATAACCGGCCAGACGCATCTGCGCAACACTGGTGCTGGCCGGGCCGCCGATGGTGGCGATGTCGCGGTGCCCCAACTCAAGCAAGTGCCGGGTCGCGAGGTAAGCGCCGTATTCGTGGTCGATACGCACCAGATCGGCATCGACGCCATCCAGACCTCGGTCGACGATGACCATCGGCGTTTTCACCCCGGCCAACCCCTGCGCCAGACCGCTGTCACCGCCAGCGGAAGCAACGATCAAACCGTCGATGCGTTTCTCCAGCAACACGCGCAAATAGCTGCGCTGCTTGTCGGGATTGTCGTCGGAGTTGCAGAGGATCACGCAATAGCCGTTACGCTCGCAATAATCCTCGATGCCCCGCGCCAACTCGGCGAAATACGGGTTGAGACTGTTGGGCACCAGCAGGCCGATGGTTGCAGTGGTCTTGGCTTTGAGCGAGCGCGCCACCGCACTCGGCACATAGTCGAGGCTCTTGATCGCCGCCTCGACTTTCAACCGCACTTCCTGACTCACCGGACGGGTGTTGTTCACCACATGCGACACCGTCGTGTAGGAAATCCCCGCGAGGGCTGCCACATCCTTGATCGTTGCCATCTCTTAGCCCCGGCGACTGGCGCGCTGACTGCGATAAGTGTCGAGCACCACCGCGATCACGATGACGGCGCCGGTGATGATTCGTTTGGTCGGCTCAGTCGCACCGATCTGCGCCAGACCTGCCGCCAGGACCGAAATGATCAACACGCCAAAGAACGTGCTGATCACCGAACCACGCCCGCCCATCAGGCTGGTACCACCGATAACCACAGCTGCGATTACCTGCAACTCCAGACCGGAACCGGCATTCGGGTCAGCGGCTTCCAGACGGGAAATCTGAAACAGCGCAGCGATACCGGCCAGCAGCCCCATCAGGCTGAAGACCAGAATCTTGTAGGGTTTCGGATTGATCCCCGCGAGGCGCACCGCCTCTTCGTTGGTGCCAATGCCGATCAGGTAGCGACCGAATACGGTACGGGTCAACACGGCCTGAGCGATGATAATCACCAGCAAAGCAATGATAAACGATGGCGAGATGCCGAACGCGATCGGGTTCGACAGCCAGGCAAACGAATCACCGATGTACGCGGTGCGCGATCCCGTCATCTGATAAGCCAGACCCCGAGCCATTTCCAGCACGCCCAGGGAGACGATGAACGATGGAATCCGCCACGCCACCGTGATTGAACCGGTCACGGTGCCAGCCAGTGCCGCCACTGCCATGCCGAGCAACGCTGACGGCAACACGCCCCAGCCCCAACCGAGAATGGCGACGCTGACCGTCGAAGCGGCAAGCGCCAATACCGAACCCACCGAAAGGTCGATGCCGCCGATGATCAACACGAAGGTCATGCCGACCGCCAGCACCATCAGATCAGGGATCTGGTTGGCCAGCGTACTGAAGGTGTTATAGGACAGAAAGTGGCTGCTCAAGACCGAGAACAGCGCAATCATCGCCAGCAAGGCGCCGGCCAGGCCCAGATAAGTGCCCAGACCGTAGAAGTTGCCACTACGTTTGCCGGCAGGAGATGCAGTTTTCATGGGAGATCCCTAGGCGCCGCTTCATTGAGCAACGCATCACGTTTTTGGTAGCCGGCGAACGCGGCGGCAAGCAAGTCATCCTGGGTCCAGCTGTCGCGCTCGAAGGTGTCGATCAACCGGCCGGCCGACAACACGCCGATGCGGTCACAGATCAGCATCAACTCACGCAGATCACTGGACACCACCACCAGCGCTTTGCCCTGGCGAGTCAATTCGCCGAGCAAGGCATAAATGTCGAACTTGGCGCCGACGTCGATGCCACGGGTCGGCTCGTCGAACAGCAGCACCGAACAGTCGCGCTCCAGCCATCGGCCGATCACGACCTTCTGCTGGTTGCCACCGGACAACTCTGAAACCAGTTGTGTCGGACTCGAACTGCGGATGCGCATGGCATCGATCTGACGCTGCGCCAAAGCGATCTCGTCGCCATTGTTGACGACACCGCCACTGGAGATTTCCGGCATGTTGCCCAGTGCGATGTTGGCGCTGATCGATTGACTCAGCAGCAGGCCTTCACCCTTGCGGTCTTCGGTAATCAACGCGATACCGTTGCGCACCGCATCGACCGGCGAGCGCACACTGACCACTTTGGCCGGGGAGCCGAGCGCGATGGTGCCGCTGTCGGCAACGTCCGCACCAAAAATCAGTCGCAGCAGTTCTGTGCGCCCTGCCCCGATCAATCCGGAAATCCCGAAGATCTCGCCGGCACGGACTTCGAATGAAACATCGCGCACTTTGTCAGAGCGATTCAAACCCGTGACAGTCAGCGCCGGGGCGCCGATATTGCGCGGGCCCATGTCGATGTGTTCGCCCAGTTCACGACCGACCATCAGCGTAACCAATTGCTCGCTGTTGTAATTGGCCATCGGCTCGACACAGACCAGATTGCCGTCGCGCAGCACGGCAATGCGCTGTGCGACACGGGCCAGCTCTTCGAGACGGTGGGAAATGTAAATGATCGAAACGCCGCGCGCCTGCAACCGGGTGATCTGCTCGAACAGCATTTCGACTTCACGTGCGGTCAGCATCGCGGTCGGCTCATCGAGAATCAGCACATGGCAATCGCCAATCAGGTTACGGGCAATTTCAACCATCTGCTGATGCCCGATCCCCAACTCGCCGACCAGCGTATCCGGATCAATCGCGTCGAGACCGACTTGCGCCATGGCTTCGATCGCTGCTTTGCGCAGTTGTTTTCGGCTGATCCAGCCGCCGTTGCTTGGCAGATTGTCGAGAAACAGGTTTTCCGCGACCGACAGTGTCGGCAACAGATTGAGCTCTTGCATGACCATACGCACGCCGAGCTCTTCAGCCTGGGTGCGGCTGCCCGGACGATAGTCCTTGCCCTGGAATTGCATCTGGCCGGTGGTCGGCGTGACCAGTCCGCCAATGATTTTCGACAGGGTACTTTTGCCGGCACCATTCTCGCCGGTCAGCGCCAGCACTTCACCGCGCATCAGCGTCAGATCGATGCCGGTGAGCACCGGTTGCGCATAGGTCTTACCGATACCGCTGACCGAGAGGACAGCGTTCGGGGCGGAAACTGACATAAAAACTCTCCATGCGCTCGCCCGGACGGACGAGCGCCGTTGTGTCGCCAGAAGACTTACTTGGTGACCAGCTCGACCGGTGTTTCGATCACGCCGTTGGCGCCGCTGTCGACTTTCTCGCCCTTGATGATTTTCAGCGCGGTTTCGATGCCGAACACTGCCTGCTTGGCAGCGAACTGGTCAGCCGTGGCCAACACGCGGCCATCCTTCAACATTGGCTTGATGGCGTTGATGTTGTCGTAACCGACCACCTGAACCTGACCGGCCTTGCCAGCGGCACGTACTGCGGAAACGGCGCCGACGGCCATGCTGTCGTTACCGGCCAGCAGTGCTTTGACGTCCGGGTATTCGCTGAGGATCGAAGCGGCAACCTTGTTGCCCTTGTCGATTTCCCAGTCACCTGATTGCAACGAAACGATCTTGATCTGTGCGGCGTCCATCGCATCCTTGAAGCCAGCGGTACGTTGCTGAGCGTTGGTCGTGGTGGACACGCCTTCAATGATGCCGACTTCGTCACCGGCCTTGAGCTGCTTGGCCAGGTACTCACCGACCAGACGCGCGCCTTTGCGATTGTCCGGACCTACGAAGGGCACGCTGATGTTTTTGCTTTTGACGATGGCCGGATCGAGTTGGTTGTCGATGTTGATCACGGTGATACCAGCATCGACGGCTTTCTTGATCACCGGCACCATGGCCTTGGAATCGGAAGGCGCGATCACCAGTGCATTGACCTTGGCCAGGATCATTTGCTCGACGATGCGGGTCTGGCCAGCAGTATCGGTTTCATCCTTGATGCCATTAGAGATCAGGTCGAAATCGGCGGAGTGTTCTTTCTGGTACGCCTTGGCGCCATCTTCCATGGTCAGGAAGAATTCGTTGGCCAGAGACTTCATGACCAGCGCAACTTTGGGTTTTTCGGCGGATTCGGCGAATGCCGAGGAGACAGGTAGTGCGGCGGCTGTGGCAGCCAGCATAGCGACAGCAAGAAGACGTCCAGCGAATGGCAGCTTCATGGGTTCACTCCGATCTTATGATTATTGTGAGCAACGCTTGCGCTGGCGTAAGCTACTTGGCTATCTGCAGGGCCATAGTGCCCCGAGAGCGCCGCGCAAACGTTTGCGTAGACCGAACTATGCGAATCCCGCCGACATTTGTCAACAATCAGAAATCGGTATTGATTAAAGGACGAATCCGTTGCTTCGTCCCTTGATGCTCAGGCTGTGGTGTTGACCACGTTGCCGCTGGTGGAGCCCTGGGACATTTCCTTGAGCAACGCCGCCGCGACCTCCATGAGTGCGCCGCTGGTCTGCGCGATCTGACCCTGAATGGACATCACCGCCTGCGACTTGGCCTCAGGCGTCGGATAGCTCGCAGCCTGAGCCGCCGCCAGTTGCTGTTGCTGCTCCTGCAGTTGCTTCTGCAACTCTTTCATCCGCTTGAGCAGCATTTTCACGGTGACATTCAGACTGTCGCCGCTGTCCGCGCTATCGGCCTGACTGGCTTCTTGCGCAGGGCCGCCGGTCCTGACCTGGTTGCTCGGCTCTTTTTCAACGCCCAGCGCCTCGTCGGAAGCGTCCGCTTCTGCCTGGTTCATTGCATTGATCGTCGCTGCGGTTTTACCGCCGATGGTGACTGTACCCGGGTTTGAAAAACCGATCGTCAGTGACATGTGAACTCCCTAAAAAAGCGTTTCCCAGAACAACCATCGGCCTCAAGGCCGGTTTCTTTAGTAAAGAATCCCGAGCCGGCAACCGGTTTCATTCGAAAAGAAGCCGTAGTCCCTTTCGGTGAACCGAACGCGAAAGCCTCCATTGTTCGGAAACCCGGATAAACGCTTCGCCCCACCATTTGCAAATCCATAAAATCTTGATGTAAATCATCAAGTTAAACATTTCTCTAAAGCAAAGTAGGGCTGGTACAGATCCTGCTCCCTAGCCTGCACCCCGAGCATTCAGATCGGCTTGGGGCGCATCTAGATGAACCTGCATCAGCACCGTCTCACTACTAGAGAGAAAAATAATGAAATCTGCTTTCAACACTTTGGTTCCGGGCGCTTTGGCCCTTCTCCTGCTCCTGCCCACCGCCCTTCAGGCGAAAGAAGTCGAAACCCAGACCAAGCTCGCTAACGTCGTAGTCCTTGCCACCGGCGGCACCATCGCCGGCGCCGGCGCGAGCGCCGCCAACAGCGCCACCTATCAAGCGGCGAAGGTTGGCGTCGAACAATTGATCGCCGGCATTCCCGAGCTGAGCAAACTGGCAAACGTGCGTGGCGAACAAGTCATGCAGATTGCTTCGGAAAGCATCACCAACGAAAACCTGCTGCAACTGGGTCGTCGCGTGGCCGAACTGGCCGATAGCAAAGACGTCGATGGCATCGTCATCACCCACGGCACCGACACCCTGGAAGAAACCGCTTACTTCCTCAACCTGGTAGAAAAAACCGACAAGCCAATCATCGTCGTCGGCTCAATGCGTCCGGGTACCGCGATGTCCGCCGATGGCATGCTCAACCTGTACAACGCCGTGGCCGTGGCCAGCAGCAAAGAAGCGCACGGCAAAGGCGTACTGGTGACCATGAACGATGAAATCCAGTCCGGTCGTGACGTCAGCAAGATGATCAACATCAAGACCGAAGCGTTCAAAAGTGCCTGGGGCCCATTGGGCATGGTGGTTGAAGGCAAATCCTACTGGTTCCGCTTGCCAGCCAAGCGTCACACCATGGATTCGGAATTCGATATCAAAAATATCAAGAGCCTGCCTGACGTAGAAATCGCTTATTCCTACGGCAACGTCAGCGATACTGCCTACAAGGCTCTCGCACAATCCGGTGCCAAGGCGATCATCCATGCCGGCACCGGTAACGGCTCGGTCTCCTCCCGCGTGGTTCCAGCCCTGCAAGCGCTGCGCAAGGATGGCGTGCAAATCATTCGCTCGTCCCACGTAAACGCTGGCGGCTTCGTTCTGCGTAACGCCGAACAACCAGACGACAAATACGACTGGGTTGTCGCTCACGACCTGAACCCGCAGAAAGCCCGCATCCTGGCAATGGTCGCCCTGACCAAAACCAATGACAGCAAAGAGCTGCAACGGATGTTCTGGGAATACTGATGGACTTTCGCCCGGTCAATTCTTGATTGGGCACCCTGCACCACTCGCCTGACGGGCGGGTGGTGCAACGCTCACAAAGCTCTCGCACTTTTCCTACAAAAAACTCGACACGACCTACACCAAAATCCGAAAACCGCTGTCAGAGGATTTTCTTGTATTTTAAGCAGTTGCGAAAATGCTTACAGTTAAATACTGTATGCACGTACAGCTTAATAAGGATAACCTCGTGGCCACCTCCCCTGATGCTCCTGACGCTTACGAACGCATAGGCATGCGCGTTCAGAAAATCATCAATTCCCCCACCGCACAAAAAGCCAAAGCCGCACTGATCTTTCGTCTTCCGGACGAGCCGATGGACGAGTGGGAGCGCCTGCTTGAGGAAATCGACGAGAACGACAACGTCACCCTCGCTTATCGCGACGACGGTGGCGTGCAGATTTTTTGGGTTGTGCCGAAGGAAGATTGATTCAATGAGTGTCCGCTGTTTTGCTTTGCTGTTGTTGTTTTTCGCCATGGGTGCCCAGGCTGGCGCACCCCGCACATTCACCGAAGCCAAGAAGGTCGCCTGGAAACTGTATGCGCCGCAGTCCACAGAGTTTTATTGCGGGTGCAAGTACACTGGCAATAAAGTTGATCTGAAGGCTTGCGGTTACGTACCGCGCAAGAATGCCAAGCGCGCATCACGCATCGAGTGGGAACACATTGTGCCGGCCTGGCAGTTCGGCCATCAGCGCCAATGCTGGCAGGAAGGCGGACGCAAGAACTGCACCCGTTACGACCCGACCTATCAAAAGGCCGAAGCCGATTTGCATAACCTGGTGCCAAGCATTGGCGAGGTCAATGGCGATCGCAGCAACTTCAGCTACGGCTGGTTGCCCGTGCAGTCCGGGCAATACGGTTCGTGCCTGACCCAGGTCGACTTCAAGGCGAAGAAGGTCATGCCCCGCCCGTCGATTCGCGGCATGATCGCCCGCACGTACTTCTACATGAGCAAGCAATACGGCTTGCGCCTGTCGAAGCAGGATCGCCAATTGTATGAAGCGTGGGACAAGACTTACCCGGTGCAGGACTGGGAGCGTCAGCGTAATCAGAGCGTGGCATGCGTGATGGGACGCGGTAATGAGTTTGTCGGCCCAGTGAACATGAAAGCCTGCGGCTGATTGCAGCGCAGACAAAAAAGGCCTCGAACGTGATGTTCGAGGCCTTTTCATTTGCACCTGATTAGCGGCTTTGTTGTGTCGCCAGCAGCCCATCAAACTCAGTGACTCACGAGGTATGCCACGCTCTTTGATCAGGTATCTGCGCAATATTCATGACGGCTGTCGACTCTTCGGCAATCCAGCCGTAAAAGCCGTCAGTGGCGGTGTCGGCGATTTCCTGGAGAATGTTCTTTTCCATGTCGACGTCAGCCAACTCAATCGCTTGTCCCGCTGCTGCCATATCAACTGGCAGAGTCACCGCCCGTTCGTTTACGGCGTGAGCGGATGCTCGACCAGCACCGACTCAACGTTCTGTTTCTTGGCCTTCACCAACGCTGCATCCACTTGCACCTTACGTGCTTCAGCTTCAGCCTGAGAGTTGAACGGACCAATCAGAATTCGCGTTTTGCCGCTGCTGTCCTTGATCACCGTAGGCACGAAGGCGTGCTCGATGAGCCAGCCACTCAGGTCGCTGACAGCCTGTGGCGTTTCACCGCGCACTTCGAGATCCCATTGTGGTGCAGCGGCCGCCGCCGGCGCCGTCACTGCTGCCGACTGTGGTTTTGCTGCGTCTGCATTCTTGCCTTCACCACACCCTGCCAATACCAGTGCCGCGACTACCCAAACCAATTTGCGCACAACGCTTTCCTCGAAATTCTCAAAGCCGCGATCTTATCATTCATAAATACTTCGCGAGCCCCGCAAAATGGGCACAAAACAACGAGATTGATGCTTGCAGCCTCTGTATAGTTACGCCCTGGGAATTAATGCCGCTTCTGCGCGTCAGAAAGAGGCACCCAAACCGTGAGACTTCGCACTAATCTATACGTACACCGACCTCTGCACTGTCTGAATCAGGTGCCCTACAAAGCAATCAAGGAGAAGACCATGCTGATACTCACCCGCAAAGTCGGTGAAAGCATAAACATTGGTGATGACATTACGATCACCATTCTGGGCGTAAGCGGCCAACAGGTCCGCATTGGTATCAATGCTCCGAAAAACGTTGCCGTGCACCGTGAAGAGATTTACCAGCGCATTCAGGCTGGCCTGACCGCCCCGGACAAGCCACAAACTCCCTGAGCCAGATCGCAGTCAGTAGCCAGTCCGTTTACCTTGTGGAATGACTGGCTAGAGATTCACGCGCCGTATTGCCATCCGCTCCCCACTCTGTTGGGCACGGCGCCTGACACGCAAAACCCGACTCCCCTTCCAACCTCTCCCCGCATGCTCTTGCTGCCCGATACTACCTGCCATCCCCGAGGCTGGCTGTCGGACATTTCCGATAGAGCGCAGAGAATTCGCCCTCTAACCGAATGTCACACCACGCGCCATGCCTGTGGCCGCAATCACCATGAGCACCAGCAACAACGCCTCGACATGACTGATTCGCGCGTACAGCTTCGCGCGCCCGGCATCGATTGCTGCGCCGCGTGCGGAAGCGATCCGCCACTTGACCAACGTGATCATCGGGGCGAGTTCTACAATCAGGATCAGCACAAACAGCATCATCTTCAGATGAAACAGTGGCTGATGAAGATAATAGTCAGTGCCCTTTTCAAAGCCTCCAAAAACCCGCACTCCCCCTGTCACCAGCAGAATCAATGCAGAGATGCCCCATAGGTTATCGGCCAGCAAAACGCGCCGGGGCTCGCCTGAACCGGCAGCAAGGCGACTAAACGCCGTGCCACGCGTCAGTACCGCCCAGAAACCCAAGGCAAATGCCAGCAGATGAACAGCTGCAAGAAACCAATGAACCAGCATCGATACCCCCTCATCGCAGAGTTGAAAATCGGCCAGTCAGTAGTAGTTGAAAAAACCAGGATGTGCCTGCGGGGTGTCGCCAGGCCTTCAGGAGAGATCGAAAGGAAAAATTTCAGCCAGTTGAGGCAAATCGCAGGCAAAAAAAATCCCAAGCAGCTGATGGAAGCTTGGGATTTAAAAATGCATAAACCGTGGTGGTGAACGCGGGACGAATGTTACTTAATCCCACGAACAGTAACAACATTTTTTTGATAACTGGCTGGTTAGTAACACTCGTAACCTGTTCAATATCCACACTTTTTCAAAGGGCGCTGGCGACGAACGGTGAATCGTCAACCAACTGCCTGACCCGACGACGCAGAAATTCGATCAGAGGCGGGAGGCACGACGAGGACTTGCGCACGCCATTCAGCAAGGACCGCTAAACGGTGAAGCACGACGCGCAGTGGATCAACAGGCCTCGCATGGAATTTCGAATGCCCTGAGATCGACTAAACGCGAAGTCCAGCTGGCGCCCTGAGGAGGGTTTTGCAAAAGTTTTGCAAATCGCAGACAACAAAAAATGGCCCACCTTTCGGTGAGCCCTTCTAGACCGCCCAGCAGAGCGGATTTTGTTTGGTAGGCGCGATTGGACTCGAACCAACGACCCCCACCATGTCAAGGTGGTGCTCTAACCAACTGAGCTACGTGCCTGCTGTGAGGCGGCATTCTACGGAATTCCGGAGGGGTGTCAACACCTTTTTTTCACCTAACCCTATGAATATGCAAAATATTTAATTTCGGCTCGCCGACGCAGATTTTCCGGTGGCTGGCGGAGGTTTTTCAACTCGGGTAGGATCGACGCACTCGTAAAATATATTAAACAGAGGCTGCAGGATGGCGAACACCCCTTACCCAGAGTCTTATTACGCTGCGTCGGCCAATGCCGTACCGCCCCGCCCTGCCTTGCAGGATGATGTGGAGACGGACGTCTGTGTGATCGGCGCCGGGTATACCGGATTGTCCTCAGCGCTGTTCCTGTTGGAGAACGGTTTTCGCGTCACCGTGCTGGAGGCGGCCAAGGTCGGGTTCGGCGCCTCCGGGCGTAATGGCGGGCAGATCGTTAACAGTTATAGCCGTGACATTGATGTGATCGAACGCAGCGTCGGACCGAAGCAGGCGCAACTTCTCGGGCAGATGGCATTCGAAGGCGGCCGGATCATTCGCGAGCGCGTGGCCAAGTACAACATCCAGTGCGACCTGAAGGACGGCGGCGTGTTCGCGGCGCTGACGGCCAAGCAGATGGGCCACCTGGAATCGCAGAAGCGCCTCTGGGAGCGCTTCGGTCATACGCAACTGGAACTGCTCGATCAGCGCCGCATTCGCGAAGTGGTTGCGTGCGATCAGTACGTCGGCGGCATGCTCGACATGAGCGGTGGGCACATCCACCCGCTGAACCTTGCGCTGGGCGAAGCGGCGGCGGTCGAGTCTCTCGGCGGCACGATCCATGAACAGTCACCCGCCGTGCGCATCGAGCGCGGCGCCAACCCGGTGGTGCACACGCCGCAGGGCAAGGTCAGGGCCAAGTTCATCATCGTCGCGGGCAATGCCTACCTCGGTAATCTGGTGCCGGAGCTTGCGGCCAAATCAATGCCGTGCGGCACGCAAGTCATCACCACCGAGCCACTGGGTGACGAGCTGGCGAAAGCGCTGCTGCCGCAGGACTACTGCGTTGAAGACTGCAATTACCTGCTCGACTACTACCGCCTCACGGGCGACAAGCGCCTGATCTTCGGCGGCGGTGTGGTGTATGGCGCGCGCGACCCGGCGAACATCGAAGCGATCATCCGCCCGAAAATGCTCAAGGCCTTCCCGCAGCTCAAGGATGTGAAGATTGACTACGCCTGGACCGGAAATTTCCTGCTGACCCTGTCGCGCTTGCCACAGGTCGGGCGCCTGGGCGACAACATCTATTATTCGCAGGGTTGCAGCGGCCATGGCGTGACCTACACGCATCTTGCAGGCAAAGTGCTGGCCGAAGCGCTACGCGGTCAGGCCGAGCGCTTTGATGCGTTTGCCGATTTGCCACATTACCCGTTCCCCGGCGGGCAGTTGCTGCGTACGCCATTTGCGGCGTTGGGCGCTTGGTATTACGGCTTGCGCGACAAATTCGGGATGTAAAAAAGGGCCGCTGAACAGCGGCCCTTCTTATTCAACACAGAACGGTTTCAGAGTTGGTCTCGGGCAATCCCGTTACGGATTCGCAAGATATCCGCCAGCACCGCCAAGGCAATTTCCGCTGGCGTCTTGCTGCCGAGGTTAAGACCGATCGGCGCATGAATCCGCGCCAACTCCGCCTCGCCCCAGCCGCCAATTCGACGCAAACGCTCGAAGCGCTTCTGTGACGTCTGCAGCGAGCCCATCACGCCAATGTAGAACGCTTCGGTGCGCACCGCTTCCATCATCGCCAGGTCATCGATACGCGGATCGTGAGTGAGCGCTACGACTGCGGTATCACGATGACAGCCACCGTCAGCAATGAACACCGACGGCAACTGCCGACGAATCTCCACGCCATCCAGCACCACGCCTTCAAGCACCTCGTCGCGCGGATCGCAGAGAATCACCTCAAAACCCAATCCAACGGCAAACTCGGCACACGCCTGCGCCACACTGGAATACCCGGCGAGCAACAAACGCTGCGCCGCGCCGACACGAGCGCGCACCCGATCAATCTCACGCTCGATCCGCGCGCCCTGCTCGCGATCAGCGAACAGACTGCGTGCACCGCTGGCCAGATCGACCTCGCGAATCAAGCGGCGCTGACCGAGCAGCGCCGACTCCAATTCACGCAGATGCGCCTGTACCTCGCAGTCGGCGTCAAATTTCTCTACCAGCACATCGAGAATTCCGCCACAAGGCAGGCTGACCCGCGAGCGCGGATCATCACCCTCGCCGTAACGCACGACGTTGACCGCATCGAGAAACGCACCTTCGGCGACGCGCTCGAGAAAATCCTCCTCGACGCAGCCGCCGGACAGCGAACCGATCCACTGTCCGCCATCGTTCACCGCCAGCAGCGAACCCGGCGCACGCGGTGCCGAACCATAAGTCGTCAGCACGGTGCAGAGCCAGATGCGCTGCCCCGCCACCGACCACTCCAGCGCGCGGCGCACCACTTGTAGATCGAGATGCTGCATGTCAGTGCGCCTTGTGCTCGATGGACGGTGCGTCGGCTTGCAGCTTCTGCACTTCACTCACCGCCAACTCAGCGGATTGACCACCCCAACCTTGACGCAGGTAGTTGAGCAGATCAGTCAGTTGCTCAGGACTGAGCTTGCCAGCGAAGCCCGGCATCGGTTGCATGTGCTCGAACCCGGAAAACTTCTGCTCGCCGATACCATCCTCGATCACGCGCAACAGGTTGCGTGGGTCTTCCAGACGCAACGTGGTATTACCGCGCATGGCCACCGCGATATGCGGCTTGCCTTCGCCACCGACCGCATGGCAACCGGCGCAGACGTTCAGGTATTCCTGCTGGCCGCGCTGGGCGCTGGCGCTGAGTTTCTCGACTGGCACTTCAACGAGGGCTTTGGCTGCCGGCGGTTTGTCGCCGAGCAGGAACGTCGCCATCGCCGCCAGATCGGCATCGCTCAGGCCTTGAGTGCTGTTGTGGAACACCGGGAACATCTCGTTGAACATCGTCCCTTGCGCACTCATGCCGTGCTTGAGGAACGTGCCGAGGTCCTGCTCGTTCCAGCCGCGAGCGGCCAGATCGGTGGCCAGCAGGCTCGGCGCCAGATAACCATTGAGGATGCCGCCAGTCAGACGCTTGTCCAGCTGCATTGCGCCCGGGAGGCCACGCGGCGTGTGGCATTCGCCGCAATGACCGAGCACTTCGACCATGTACTGGCCGCGCTTCCAGGCTTCGCTTTTGCCTTCGGCCGGCTCCAGTTTCAGGGCTTTGCCGTACATCATGTTCCAGCCGATCAGGCCCGGACGCACGTTAAACGGGAAGCTCAGGCTGGTGACCGGGGCTGCACGCTCGATCGGCTCGATGGTTTTCAGATACGTATGGATCGCATCCGAGTCTTCACGCGGCATCAGGTGATACGAGGTATACGGCATCGCCGGATACAAATTCGCGCCATCGCGACGCTTGCCTTCAGTCAGCGCCGCGAAGAACTCATCATCGTTGTACAAACCGATGCCGTGCTCTTTGCTCGGGGTAATGTTGGTGCCGTAGATCGTGCCGAACGGCGAGACGATCGGCAGGCCGCCGGCAAACGGCGCGCCGCCCGGTGCAGTGTGGCAAGCCATGCAGTCAGCGGCGCGGGCGAGGTATTCGCCGCGCTTGACCTGATCATCGGCGTGGGCAAACAACAGCGGCGCAGCGAGGCCGACCGCCAGGGTCAGGCGAGTCAGAAAAAGCTTCATGCTTAACCCTCCTTGACCAGGCCGAGATCGGTCAGCACGTTGCGGGTAGCGTTGTAGTAACGCACGTACCCGGTGCAACGGCAGACGTGATGGCCGAGGCTGTCCTCGATGACTTGTTCGAGCTTGCTTTGCACGGTCGGCTGGCGCTGCAGCTTCTCGACCAGCACGGTCGCGGCGTTAACGAAGCCCGGCGCGCAGTAGCTGCACTGGAAGGCGAACTCGTCGACGAAGCGTTGCTGGATCGGATTCAGCTCGGTGACCTGACCGCTCTCGTCACGCTTGGCGTGAGACTCGATGGTGCGGACTTTCTTGCCTTCGAAATAGTGCGCGCCGGTGATGCAAGTGCGCACTTCTTCGCTGGTGCCGTCCGGGTTATCGACGATCACCACGCAGGCGTGGCAGATGCCCTGACCGCAGCCCAGGCGCGAACCGGTGAGGTTCTTGTATTCATGCAGGTAGTCGATCATCGGCAGGTCATCAGGGATGTCCACCGGGCCGACGGATTGACCATTGAGGGTCAGTTGAAGCGGACGGTTAGCCATTGAGGGCCTCCTTGATGCGCGCAGCAGTGATTGGCAGGTCGCGAACACGTTTACCGATGGCGTGGGCCACGGCGTTGCCGATGGCACCGACGATCGGGATCATCACCACTTCGGCGATGCCTTTGGACGGATCACTTGGCGACAGTGCCGGCAGAATCTCCGACGTCTGTTTCCACACGGCAACGTGACGCGCCATCGGCAAACGGTAACGGTTGAAGTTCCAGTCACCCTCCCCCGGGCCGCCTTCATACAGCGGCATTTCCTCCATCAAGGCGTGGCCGATGCCCATGGCGATACCACCTTCGAGCTGGCCCTTGACCAGTTCTTCGACCAGCACCCGACCGCACTCGACCCACGAATGGTGGTTGAGCACTTCGACTTCCGCCGAGCCTTTGTTGACCTTCAGTTCGACCAGTGTCGCGACCGGGCTGTAGTAAGTCACGGCAGCGTTGTTCAACTGGACAACCGGGTAATTGATGTTCTGGCGATCCAACAGGTGGAAACCAGCGGTGTTCATCAGCGCCTTCTTCGCCTTCGGCGCGCCATCGCCATATTTCACCGCCAGACCGTCGAGCGGCAGCCGCTCGCGCACGCCGTCGATGCTGTATTCGGCTTCAGCCCAGCTCCAGCGGTTGAATGCGTGAACGGTGGCGCCGGTCACCAGACCACGCTCATGAGCGTGTTTGGCCAGTTCTTCGAAGCTCAACGGTTGCATGCCGTTGGCCGTGAGTTTGCCGTCGACCCAATGCGCATCTTCGCGACGCACCACGTAAGGGTTGGCTTGACCGCCATAAGGACCCTGACGCCAGATTTCCATGGCCGCCGGCCACAAGCCGTTGTTGAACAGCACGCGTGCCGCTTCACGGGTGGCGTGACTGAAGTAGTACGCCGAGTTGGTCGCCGACGAGGCCGAAGCCAGTTTGCCGACCCAGCGCGGGTTGCGCAGCAGGCTGTCCTGCTCGGCCTGACTCATGATGTAAGGGTTGCCGCTGGTGATCAGCTGCATTTCCTTCCACTCGGTTTCGCCAGTCTTCACTTCGTGCGCCGGGCTGCCGAGGAAATCGGCAACCACTAGGGCTTGCGAGGTGGACATGCCGGTGCCGATTTCAATGCCGATGTGGCGCAGAGTGATACGACCGTCAGCCGTGAATTCGATGCTGGCCATCGGCGCTTCAGAACCGGTGCCGAAGTCTTTCTGGCAAATGGCAAAACCGACGCCGTACCAGTTGTCCGGGTCTGCCGCTTCGCGTTGTTTCTTGATCGCGTCGCGGTTTTTCCAGACTTCGTGCACCGAGGCTTTGTCGAGAATTTCATGCAGGCGCAGAGCACCGGCCGGAATCGCGCCCTGGGTGTTTTTCATGCCGGAACGCAGGGCGTTCTTGCGACGCAGATCGATCGCATCGACACCAAGGCGATTGGCGATTTCGTCGACCATCATCTCGGTCGCCGCCATGCTTTGCAGGGTGCCGTAACCGCGCATCGAACCCGCCTCAACACCACGCGAGTGATAGGCGGTGACCTGCAGGTCGTTCTGCGGCATGTAGTAGATCGACTGCGCGGCTGTTGCTCCCACTGCGGCTACGGATGGGCTGTAATTGATCCGGCCGCCACCGTCGACGCTCATTTCGGCACGGAAAATCTTGAAGGTGTAGTCATTCTTGTCCACGGCCAACTGGTAGCGGATGTCGAACGGGTGGCGCTTGATGCCACTCTGGAACTGCTCGTAGCGGTCGTTGGCCAGACGCACCGGCACACCTGCGCCATACAGCGCCGCGAGGGCTGCGTAGTAGACGAAGATGTTGTGGTCTTTGGAACCGTAACCGACGGTGTAACCCGGGTGCATGTTCAGGTTGTCGAGGCCGAAACGCGACGGCGCGATCATCTTCGCGGTTTCGGTCGCTGCCTCCAGCGGGCACTGGGTGGCCACGACGAAATGCAGGGTTTTGGTTTTCGGGTCGTACCAGCCGTTGCCGTTGTCCGGCTCCATGGCGGCCGGCTCGATCGACGGGGTCTTGTAGCGCTCGTCGAACACCAGCCAGTTGTCTGGTGGCGTATCGATCTCTTGCTTCATGCGGTCAGCGTAGAACAGGCCGCGCTCGGTCAGGTTGCCGTGCAGGTTCGGCTGGGAATTCCACACCGGACGACGGTTCTTCAGCATCGGGAACAGGATCGAATCCTTGAGGCTGGCGAATTCGTCTTCGTCGGCCGAGGTCGCGCCGCCGACGCGCACGTAGCGGAAGCTGCCGTAGGGGTCGCCTTCGTAGAACGGCGCTACATTGCCATAGCGGATTGCTTTGTCATTGAATTTGAGTTTGTTCTTGGCCTGGCGGAAACGCTCGAAGTCGTTCCAGATCAGGATTGCCACCGGGTGACCGATGAACATCGGCACTTTGCCTTCTGGCAACAGTGGATCCGGCGCGTGCTCTTCGGGGAAGACGATGCCGTCCTTGTCCAGATCAGCGGCGGTGACAATGCGGTCAGGCTGCAAGTCAGCGCCAAGCCACGACAGGTCGTAGCCGTCGTAGATGCGGTCAGCCTTGATGGTTTTCAGCAGCATGGCGTGGCCTTGCTGTTCAGGCCAGCCCGGCATGTCCTTGGAACGGATGTCGCGAGCAAAGACTTTGCTGCCGCAGACCTTGGACAGTGCATCGTTGCGCTGACGCGCCTTGCCGTTGTTGCCGAGCCATTTCTCGGACGGCACGGTGACGGTGTTTTCCATCAAGGCTGCCAGCGCCTGACTGCTGAGCGGCGTGAGCGTGACGCTCACACCCGCCACCAGCCCGCCCTGGAGGAACGAGCGCCGGGATATTTCACGGTTGGACATGGATCATCCTCTGGGCGGTTATGTGTCCGCCCTTCTGGTTATCTACTGGGGAATCTCGAGTCTTGCAGAAGCCTTTCTTGGCTAAACAAAAGGCGTGATGACAGTGCAAAGCTGACCGAAAGGTTAACTTTAAAGGTTTCTGCGCTCGCAGCAAACAACCAGTTACAAAAATTTGACTAAAGGATCAGAAAATCAATGCGACGTGGCACCGCAGGAGCTCGTTGAACATACCAACGCTCCCACATGGGGATTTGTGTCGAATTCAGAATCAGGGGGAAGGAGCAGAGGGAAAAGCCAAATTTCAGACACAAAAAACCCCGGTCTTTCGACCAGGGTCTTTGCTATCGATTCCGAATCAGCCAACGGCTGTTTTCGGTGCTTCAAGGCGTTCAGTGGTCCTTGGAGCAGATATGGCGCAGCGGACGGGACTCGAACCCGCGACCCCCGGCGTGACAGGCCGGTATTCTAACCGACTGAACTACCGCTGCGTATCGCTTTGAGCTTGCGCTCAAGTAACTCGTTTTGACTGCAAGCTTCGGTGCTTTGCAATCGCGAACCAGACAGGTCTGATTCGTAAAATATGGCGCAGCGGACGGGACTCGAACCCGCGACCCCCGGCGTGACAGGCCGGTATTCTAACCGACTGAACTACCGCTGCGCGTCGGTGCAGGCACTTTCAGCCTACGCTCTTGCTTACGCAAGTCTCTCGGGGAGTGGTGGGTGATGACGGGATCGAACCGCCGACATTCTGCTTGTAAGGCAGACGCTCTCCCAGCTGAGCTAATCACCCGTTTGCATCTCCGAGGCCGCGAAATTTACGCAGGTAGCGAACCTAAGTCAATAGCAGGATTGAAGTTTTTCTGAAAAAGACGAAATTGTTTCGATCCTGCAAGACCGCCTTCGCGAGCAAGCTCGCTTCCACAGGGGATTGCATTCCAAATGCGGGAGCGAGCTTGCTCGCGAAGGCGTCAGTTCATTCAACGCAAATTCAGGCGAAAAAGGCGACCTACTCGCTGTAGATCATCTTTTTCGTCATGCCGCCATCAACGACGAATTCCTGTCCGGTAACAAACCCGGCATTCCTTGACAGCAACCAGGCAACCATCGCCGCCACATCCTCGACCGTCCCTACCCTGCCCGCAGGATGCTGAGCATGGTCGGCATCGGCCAACGGCTCAGCGCGACGCGCAGAAGGATCACGCGCATCAATCCAGCCCGGACTGACCGCGTTGACGCGAATCTCCGGCCCCAGACTGATCGCCAGCGCATGCGTAAGCGCCAGCAAGCCGCCCTTGCTCGCCGCATAAGCCTCGGAGTCCGCTTCCGACTGCCGCGCACGAGTAGAGGCCAGATTGACGATCGAACCGTTGTGCGCACGCAGATACGGCGCACAGTGCTTGGCCAACAGCATCGGCCCACTGAGATTCACCGCCAGCACCCGATTCCAGTAAGCCAGATCGAGGCTTTCCAGTGTGATGTTGTGCGGATCAGCGACCGCCGCGTTGCACACCAGCGCATCGAGACGACCAAACTGACCCAGCACCTCAGCCACACCGAGCGCCACCTGACTTTCCTCGGCAACGTCCATGGCAATGAACCAGGCATTTTCGCCCAACACCTTCGCCACTTTCGAACCGCGCGCCCGATCCAGATCGGTCAACACGACTTGCCAGCCCTCGCTGATCAGCCAGGCAGCGATGCCCAGACCGATACCGCGCGCGGCCCCCGTGACCAGTGCGACGCGGCCATGGGTACCTGCTGTCGGCGTAGACAACTCGATCACAACGCGGCCAGACCGCGCGCCAGGTCGGCTTGCAGGTCGGCGACGTCTTCCAGACCGACCGCGATGCGAATCAGGCTGTCACGGATGCCCGCCGCTTCACGCTCTTGCGGCGCCAGACGGCCGTGAGAGGTGGTGCTCGGGTGCGTGATCGTGGTCTTGCTGTCGCCGAGGTTGGCGGTAATCGAAATCAGTCGGGTCGCATCGATGAAGCGCCAAGCGCCCTCTTTGCCGCCCTTGACCTCAAAGCTTACAACCGCACCGAAACCCTTCTGCTGACGCTGGGCCAGTTCGTGCTGCGGATGGCTCTTGAGACCGGCGTAATGCACCTTCTCAATGCCGTCCTGCTGCTCCAGCCATTCGGCTAGCGCCTGAGCATTCGCGCAGTGCGCCTTCATCCGCAGGTTCAGGGTTTCCAGACCTTTGAGAAAGATCCACGCGTTGAACGGGCTCAGGGTCGGCCCGGCAGTGCGCAGGAAGCCGACGACTTCTTTCATCTGCTCACTGCGACCGGCCACCACACCGCCCATGCAACGGCCCTGGCCATCGATGAACTTGGTCGCCGAGTGCACGACAATATCTGCACCCATTTTCAGCGGCTGCTGCAACGCTGGCGTGCAGAAGCAGTTATCGACGACCAGCATCGCGCCTTTGGCGTGAGCAATTTCAGCCAGTGCAGTGATGTCGACCAACTCGGCCAACGGATTCGACGGTGACTCGACAAAGAGCAGTTTGGTGCTGGATTTGATTGCCGCATCCCAACCCGACAGGTCGGCCAAAGGCACGTAATCCACTTCCACACCGAAACGCTTGAAGTACTTCTCGAACAGGCTGATGGTCGAACCGAACACGCTGCGCGAAACCAACACATGGTCGCCGGCACTGCACAGGCTCATCACCACCGCCATGATAGCGGCCATGCCGGTTGCGGTCGCAACGGCTTGCTCGGCACCCTCCAGCGCAGCAATGCGCTCCTCGAACGCGCGCACGGTCGGGTTGGTATAACGCGAGTAAACGTTACCCGGCACTTCCCCGGCGAACCGTGCGGCCGCGTCGGCAGCGGTGCGGAACACATAGCTGGAGGTGAAGAACATCGGATCACCGTGCTCACCTTCCGGCGTACGGTGCTGACCGGCACGTACGGCCAGGGTATCGAACGCTACGCCTTCGAGGTCGCTGTCCAGCCGACCGGCATCCCATTCCTGACTCATGCTGTCACTCCTTGCCGTATTCTCGAAAATTGAAAGTCAGATACAAAACCGGCCCCTCAGGGCCGGTGATAACTCAGTTGTTGTACAGATCGATGATCGCACTGACCGCCTGGGTCTTGACCTTCGAGGCATCGTTGCGTGCCTGCTCGATCTTGTCCAGGTAAGCCTCGTCGACGTCACCGGTAACATACTTGCCGTCGAACACCGCGCAATCGAAATTCTCGATCTTGATCTTGCCGCCGCCAACCGCTTCGATCAAGTCAGGCAGGTCCTGATAGATCAGCCAGTCAGCGCCGATCAGATCCGCCACGTCCTGAGTCGAACGGTTGTGTGCGATCAGTTCGTGCGCGCTTGGCATGTCGATGCCGTAGACGTTCGGGAAGCGTACCGCTGGCGCTGCCGAGCAGAAGTAGACGTTTTTCGCGCCGGCTTCGCGGGCCATCTGGATGATCTGCTTGCACGTGGTGCCGCGCACGATCGAGTCGTCGACCAGCATCACGTTCTTGCCGCGGAATTCCAGCTCGATGGCGTTGAGCTTCTGGCGAACCGACTTCTTGCGAGCCGCCTGGCCCGGCATGATGAAGGTACGACCGATGTAACGGTTCTTGACGAAACCTTCGCGGAACTTCACGCCCAGGTGGTTGGCCAGCTCCAGCGCCGCGGTACGGCTGGTGTCCGGAATCGGGATAACCACATCGATGTCATGCTCTGGACGCTCGCGCAGGATCTTCTCGGCGAGTTTCTCACCCATGCGCAGGCGAGCCTTGTAGACCGACACGCCGTCGATGATCGAGTCCGGACGCGCCAGGTAGACGTGTTCGAAAATGCACGGGGTCAGGGACGGATTGGTCGCGCACTGACGGGTGTGCAGCTTGCCGTCCTCAGTGATGTAGACCGCTTCGCCCGGCGCCAGGTCGCGAATCAGGGTGAAACCGAGCACGTCCAGCGAAACGCTTTCGGAGGCGATCATGTATTCAACGCCTTCGTCAGTGTGACGCTGACCGAACACGATCGGACGAATGCCGTGCGGGTCACGGAAACCGACGATGCCATAACCGGTGACCATCGCCACAACGGCGTAACCGCCAACACAACGGTTGTGCACGTCGGTCACGGCGGCAAACACGTCTTCTTCGGTCGGTTGCAGCTTGCCGCGCTGGGCCAGCTCGTGAGCGAACACGTTGAGCAGCACTTCCGAGTCGGAACTGGTGTTGACGTGACGCAGATCGGATTCGTAGATCTCTTTGGCCAACTGCTCAACGTTGGTCAGGTTACCGTTGTGCGCCAGAGTGATGCCGTAAGGCGAGTTGACGTAAAACGGTTGGGCTTCGGCCGAAGTCGAGCTACCCGCGGTCGGGTAACGGACGTGGCCGATCCCCATGTGGCCGACCAGACGCTGCATGTGACGCTGTTGAAACACGTCACGCACCAGGCCATTGTCCTTGCGCAGGAACAACCGGCCATCATGGCTGGTCACGATACCGGCAGCGTCCTGGCCGCGGTGCTGGAGCACGGTTAGCGCGTCATACAGCGCCTGATTGACGTTCGACTTACCGACGATACCGACGATGCCACACATGCGACGCAACCCCTACTTAATGGATCTGAACTGAACAACACTCACTGAGGCGTTTTCGCCGACGGCAAGAGTTGCTCCTTGAACGGAATATCAGCGGGTACGCTGATTCCGCTGGCAAGCCACTGACTGCTCCACCCGAGAATCAGGTTTTTGGACCAATCAGCGACCAATAGAAATTTTGGTACGAGCTGTGATTCTTTCCACCACCCGTCCTGCTGTACCGGCCCCAGGCTCAACAGCCCGACCGCCACGACCACCAGCAACACGCCACGCGCTGCGCCGAAGGCCATGCCGAGGAATCGATCGGTCCCGGACAACCCGGTGACGCGAACCAACTCGCCGATAAGATAATTGATCATTGCGCCCACGATCAGTGTGGCGACAAACATGATGGCACAGCCCGCGATCACGCGAGCCGATGGGGTTTCGATGTATCCGGCGAGGTACTCGGACAATGAGCCACCGAACATCCAGGCGACGACTCCTGCGATGATCCAGGTCACCAGCGATAATGCTTCCTTGACGAAGCCGCGGCTCAAACTGATCAAAGCGGAGATGGCGATGATTGCAACGATCGCCCAGTCAACCCAGGTAAATGGCACAGTGCAGCCTACAGACGGATAAGGCGGCGCATTTTAGCAGAGCGCATGCCTCTCGGTAAGCTGCGATTGTCAGTGCATTTCAATCGAGGCGATAGTTTTTAACCACGCTCGGGCTGGAAGCGCACGACAAAGCCCTTGAGGTTCTGCTGACGACCCAACAGATCACGCAGACGATCGGCTTCGGCACGCTCGATCAGCGGACCGACAAACACCCGATTCTTGCCATCGGCCGAACGGATATAGGCGTTGTAGCCTTGGCTGCGCAGGGTTTTCTGCAAACTCTCTGCACTGGCGCGACTCGACAGACTGGCCAACTGCACCGACCAGCTCACCGACAGGCCATTGGCATCGACGCGGCTTTGCGTGGTGTCCGGCTTGGTCGAGGACGCAGTGATCGGCTGAGCAGGCGCCGGAATCGGCTTGGCCACCGCCGGCGGCGCAACAGGCTTGGTGATCATGATGGGAGCCGTCGGCGTCGCGGCGACGGGCGCAGCAGGCGCTGTGTCTTCGGCGACTTCTTCATCAGTCGGCACCGGCTCTTGCGGCAAGGCTTGCGGCTCGGGAACAGCCACCGTCTCCATCTGCACTTGCGGCACGACAGGCGCTTGCGGCGCGGCGGGTGCTTCGACGGTCACCTGACGTTGCTCGTCCTGACGGGAAAACAGCATCGGCAGGAAAATCACTGCCAGCGCGACCAGCACCAAAGCGCCAACCATGCGCTGCTTGTACGCTTTATCCAGCAAAGCCATTTGCCGCTTCCTCCGTGGAGCGCCGGGCCAGCCATTCAAGGGCCTCGGCGACACAATAAAATGATCCGAACAACAGAATCTCGTCGTCACTGGTGGCTACTGCGCACTGCCCTTCCAGCGCAGCGGCGACACTGTCGTAAGACGTGACCGACGCACCAAGGTTCTGCAATGCAGCGTTTAATTCAGCCACCGGACGGGCACGCGGAGAATCCAGCGGCGCCACCGCCCAATGCTCGACACTAGCATTCAATTCGCTGACAACACCATCCAGATCCTTGTCGGCCAACAGACCAAACACCGCCAGGCGCTTGCCGACCGGTGGTCGCGAGGCCAGACGACGAGCCAGATACTCGGCGGCATGCGGGTTATGCCCGACATCCAGCAACAGGTTCAGACGCTTGCCGTTCCAATCGAACGAGCGGCGATCCAGTCGACCGACCACGCGAGTGGCCTGCAAGGCCGCGACAATCTGCGACGCATTCCACGGCAAGTCGAGCAGCAGATACGCCTGCAACGCCAGCGCGGCGTTCTCCATCGGCAGATCAAGCAGCGGCAAGTCACGCAATTCGACAACCAGACCCCGCGCGTCAGTGCCGCGCCACTGCCAGTGCTGATCAGTGATCCCGAGGTCGAAATCACGACCACGAAGGAAGAACGGACAGGCCAGCTCACGCACTTTATCGAGCAACGGTTGCGGAGGATTCAGATCGCCGCACAGGGCAGGTTTGCCCTGACGGAAAATTCCGGCCTTCTCGAAGGCCACGGACTCGCGGGTGTCGCCCAGATAATCGGCGTGATCCACGCCAATACTGGTAACCAGCGCGATATCGGCATCGACCACGTTGACCGTGTCCAGCCGCCCGCCCAGCCCGACTTCCAGCACCACCGCATCCAGCCCGGCCTGCTGAAACAGCCAGAACGCCGCGAGGGTGCCCATTTCGAAGTAAGTCAGGGAAGTGTCGCCGCGGCCGGCCTCGACTGCTGCAAAGGCTTCGCACAGCTGCGCGTCAGTGGCTTCGACGCCATTGAGCTGCACCCGCTCGTTGTAACGCAGCAGGTGCGGAGAATTGTAGACACCAACGCTCAGACCCTGCGCCCGCAGCAATGAAGCCACGAATGCGCAGGTCGAACCCTTGCCGTTAGTGCCGGTGACCGTGATCACCCGAGGCGCCGGCTGGCCCAGCCCCATGCGGGACGCTACCTGTTGTGAACGCTCCAGGCCCATGTCGATGGCCGACGGATGCAACTGCTCAAGGTAGGCGAGCCATTCGCCAAGGGTGCGCTCGGTCATAGGCCAGCAGGGACCGGTGGAACCACGATCGGCTCGATTGGCGCGGCGACGAATTTCGGCGTCGGCTTGCCAGTCATTTGTGCCAGCAGGTTACCCAGACGCGGGCGCAGTTCCTGACGGTGGATGATCATGTCGATCGCGCCGTGTTCCAGCAGGAACTCGCTGCGCTGGAAGCCTTCCGGCAGTTTCTCACGCACGGTTTGTTCGATAACGCGCGGACCAGCGAAGCCGATCAGGGCTTTCGGCTCACCGACGATCACGTCGCCAAGCATCGCCAGGCTCGCCGAAACACCGCCGTAGACCGGGTCGGTCAGCACGGAGATGAACGGAATGCCTTCTTCACGCAGACGCGCCAGCACTGCCGAAGTCTTGGCCATCTGCATCAGCGAGATCAGCGCTTCCTGCATGCGCGCACCACCGGAGGCGGCAAAGCAGATCATCGGGCAGCGGTTTTCCAGCGCGTAGTTGGCGGCGCGAACGAAGCGCTCACCGACGATAGCGCCCATGGAACCGCCCATGAAGGCGAATTCAAAGGCCGAAACCACCACTGGCATGCCCAGCAAAGTACCGCTGACGGAAATCAGCGCGTCTTTTTCGCCAGTCTGCTTCTGGGCAGCGGTCAGGCGATCCTTGTACTTCTTGCCGTCGCGGAATTTCAGACGGTCAACCGGCTCCAGATCGGCGCCCAGTTCGTTGCGACCTTCGGCATCGAGGAAAATGTCGATGCGCGCACGTGCGCCGATGCGCATGTGGTGGTTGCATTTAGGGCAAACGTCCAGGGTCTTTTCCAGCTCTGGACGATACAACACCGCCTCGCAAGACGGGCATTTGTGCCACAGACCTTCAGGGACCGAGCTCTTCTTGACCTCGGAACGCATGATCGAAGGGATCAGTTTGTCTACTAACCAGTTGCTCATGCTTTCTTTCTCCAGTACCGGCGGCCCGAACGCTCTGGTTCGCAGCCCCGCGTATGCCCTTCAGCTAAATTCATGTGTGTGGCGATGGTGGTGGAAAGCCACGGTCAGCGCGAAACATGACCTGCGTGCGATCCAGAAACCCTCAGCCGCGCCTGCTTTGTGCAAGTGCATTGATGGACGGCGGCAGACTGCCAGCCGTCACATCAATATGGCGCTTTGCGTACCGCGTTGATGAACGCGCGAATCTTTGCGTGATCCTTGATGCCTTTGCTCACCTCTACCCCACCGCTGACATCTACCGCGTACGGCTTTACCCGAGCCACGGCGTCTGTGACGTTCTCTGGGGTCAAACCACCCGCGAGAATCAACGGTTTGCTCAAACCTTGCGGAATCAATGACCAGTCGAAGGCCTCGCCGGTTCCGCCCGGTACGCCTTCGACATAAGCGTCGAGCAGTACACCGCTGGCGCTCGGATAGGCATCCACCGCTGCGGCAATATCATCACCCGCCTTGACCCGCAACGCCTTGATGTACGGGCGATGCCAGCCTTCGCAATCTTCCGCGACTTCATCACCATGGAACTGCAACAGATCCAGCGGCACGGCATCGAGGATTTCCCCCAACTCGCAGCGGCTGGCGTTGACGAACAGGCCCACGGTGGTCACAAACGGCGGCAATGCCTGAATAATCGCTCGCGCCTGCTGCACCGTGACCGCACGCGGACTCTTGGCATAGAACACGAACCCGATCGCATCCGCCCCGGCCTCAACGGCGGCCAGCGCATCTTCTATGCGGGTAATCCCGCAGATCTTGCTGCGAACGGCTGGCATATCGAGAAAAACTCCGAGGTAAAATCCGGGAAAGTCACGGATGGTAACAAAAGCGTTCGAGGGCGTCAGCCGTCAAGTTCGGAGAAACCCGTAAGGAAATGTGGCCCGATAAAACGCTCGGGCAACGGGAATTCGTCGTGGTACTCGACCTGCACCAGATACAAGCCGTACGGATGCGCCGTAACGCCACCGGAACGGCGCTCGCGACTTTCCAGTACTTCCTTCATCCACTCGACCGGGCGCTCGCCGGCACCAATGGTCATCAGCACACCGGCGATGTTGCGCACCATGTGATGCAGGAACGCGTTGGCGCGTATATCGAGCACGATCATCTTGCCGTGACGGGTCACGCGCAGGTGATGCATCTTCTTGATCGGCGACTTGGCCTGGCACTGGCCAGCGCGGAACGCACTGAAATCGTGGGTGCCGATCAGGTACTGCGCAGCCTCAGCCATGCGCTCGACGTCGAGCGGGCGGTGGTTCCAGGTGATTTCTTCGTTGAGATGCGCCGGGCGGATCTGATCGTTGTAGATCACATAGCGATAACGCCGGGCGATGGCTTTGAAGCGCGCATGAAAATGCGCCGGCATCACCCGCGCCCAACTGACACTGATGTCGTGAGGCAGATTGATATTGGCGCCCATAACCCAAGCTTTCAGCGAACGATCGACGGTCGTATCAAAGTGCACCACTTGCCCGCAGGCATGCACGCCGGCGTCGGTACGTCCGGCGCACTGCAGCGAAACCGGTGAATTGGCGACTTTCGACAGCGCTTTTTCGAGTTCTTCCTGCACCGTCGCCACACCCGTCAACTGACGCTGCCAGCCGCTGTAGCGCGAGCCTTTGTACTCAACGCCCAGCGCGACGCGGTAAAAGCCGTCGGGGGCCATTTCGGCGACCGGGTTATCTATGTTTGCCAAGGTGGGACAGCCTGCTGTTTGTGCAAAGGCGGGCATTATAAGGCTGTGGTTCAGGGATGCCAGAGAGTTCTCTGTCGCCTGTAACACCGCTTTCGCGAGCAAGCTCGCTCCCACAGAGGAAATGCATTCCAAATGTGGGAGCGAGCTTGCTCGCGAAAGCGGTGGATCAGACACCACTGGATCCCGACCAAACAAAAACGGCAGCCTCAATGGGCTGCCGCTTTCGTTTACCGCTGGCCTTACTACAAGCTCGAGAGCATGTCCTTGGCCTCGCCACGTTGTTTCTCGTCACCCTCGGTCAACACTTCGTTGAGGATGTCGCGCGCACCATCGCTGTCGCCCATGTCGATGTAGGCCTGAGCCAGATCGAGCTTGGTCGCCGCTTCGTCGGTGCCGGCGAGGAAGTCGAAATCATCTTCGCCCAGATCATCACCCTTCATTGCATCGGCTTCGGTGAAGGTCGGTTCGGCGATGCTTTGTGACAGGCGATCCAGCTCGGCGTTGACGTCATCCAGCTCAGCCGCGAACGCATCCGGTTCGGCCGCTGGATTGCTGTCCATTTCGTCGGCCAGCGACAGATCGAAATCGGCCGGCAGCTCCAGATCATCTTGTGGCACGTCAGCCACCACTGGCGCCTCGACCGGCGGCAGATCCTTCACGCCTTCGTCCAGGTCCAGCAGGAAGTCATCGTCCGCCAGATCAACCGCTGGAGCTGCCGGCTCGGCACCGAGGTCCAGATCGAGGTCGAAGTCCGACAGATCATCCAGATTCTCTTTGATGTCGGTCTGCTGTTGCAGCACCGATTCGAAGCTCAGGTCGTCGTCCGCCGGGAATTCGTCCAGCTCGACCGGCGCTTCAGGCTCAACCACCGGCGCAGGCTCTACCGGCGTGATGTTGTCGAGATCGTCCAGGCTCAGATCAAACGCGCTGTCGAGGTCGTCTTCCACTGGCGCTGGCGCCGGTGCTTCAGGCTCATCGAGCAGCAGATCCTTGACGTATTGCGCGTCCAGCTCGGCAGCCACGGCGGCAGCGGCCAGACCACTGGCAGCGACGACGGCCATGGCCGGGAAGCGGCTTTTCAGTTCTTCGACCTTGGCGAAGTTGTCGCCGTTGGCCACCAGTTGACGCTCCTGACCGACGAACGCGTCGCGGTCGCCCTGCTGACCGTAGACTTCCATCAGCTTCAGACGCAGATCACTGCGCTGCGGCTCCAGGCTGACGCCCTCTTCGAGCAGCGCGGCAGCCTGATTCAGGCGACCGGCGTTGATATGCGACTGCGCCTTGTCGAGCACGTCATCGGATCGCTCGGCGGCGGGAGCTACCAGCGGCGCGGCAATCGGCTCAGCCATCACGATCGGGGCGACTACCGGAGCCACTACGGGTGCAGGTGCCGGAGTGTTGAGCTTGACGCTCGCCGCAGGGGTTTCCAGACCTTCGAAGCTGCTTTCCGGCAGATCCTGCTCGGCGGAGAACTCTTGCTCTTCCGACAGCGCGCGGGCCATGCGCATGTGTTTCTCGGCCTCTTGCTGCGCTTTGCGGCGACGCGCCAGCAGCAACAACAGGAGCAGCAGAACCACAGCACCGCCACCCACCAGACCCAGCAGGATCGGGTTGGTCAGCAGTTCGTTAAAGGTTTTCTCGTCTTCGACCACCGGTTTCGGCGCGACCACTGGCTCGACGACTGGCGTTTCAGCCGGTGGTGCAATGGCGGACTCTGGCGTCGGCGCTGCGTCTGCCGGAGTAGCTGGCGGGGTGGCGGCGAGCTCAGCCGTGATTGCAGGCACCGCCGGTGCGGCAGGATTGGTGGCCGGCGCAGTGCCCGCGCCTTCAGCTTGCAGTTTTGCCAACTGATTGTTCTTCAGCTCGATCAGCTTTTGCAGCTTGTCCAGCTGACTCTGCAGATCGGACATGCGGCTTTTCAGTTCCTCGTTGTCACGACGGGTCGTGTCGAGGCTTTCCTGAGTGACCGCGAGCTTGTTGCTCAGTGCCTTGGCATCACCTGCCGGGCCTTTGCCGCGCGCCTTGGCGCTTTCAGCGGAGACCAGGCTCAGATTGTCCTGGGCGTTCTGTGCTGCACCGGTGTTACCGCGACCACGGTTGGTCGCATCGAGCTGCTGCTGACCAGTGCCCGGTTTGGCCACATAACGACGACCCTGACGCCAGGCTTCGTTTTGCGCTGCCACTTCGGCAATCGCTTTCGATTGCGGCAGCGCCGTGCTTTGCACCGCATCCGGCAGACGCAACACCTGGCCGGTTTTCAGACGGTTGATATTGCCGCCGATGAACGCATCCGGGTTCAGCGCTTGAATGGCGAGCATGGTCTGTTGCACCGAGCCGCCGGTACGCGCCTTCGCAGCGATTTCCCAGAGGGTATCGCGCGGCGTGGTGGTGTATTGCGTCGGGTGCGTGGCGCCAGTGGTCGGCGCGGCGATGGTCTGCGACGGCGTTGGTTGTGCGGCGGCGTCAGCGGTCTGTGGCGAGAACTTCGACGGATCCAGCAGCACACTGTAATCGCGCAGCAAACGGCCGTTCGGCCACATCACCTGCACGAGGAATTTGACCATCGGCTCCGACAGCGGCTTGCTCGACGTTACGCGCAGCACGCTTTTGCCGCTGGCGTTGAGCACCGGGGTAAAGGTCAGATCGTTGAGGAAGGCCTGACGGTCGACGCCGGCCTTGGCAAAATCTTCGGGTGAAGCCAGGCTCGGCACCACTTCGGCAGCAGTGAGATCCTTGACGTCGAGCAGCTCGATTTCAGCCACCAGCGGCTGGTTCAGGGTCGACTTCAGGGTCAGCTCCCCGAGCCCGAGGGCATGCGCCATACCGGAGGACAGCGCCGAGGCGGCCGCTATTGCTAACACCAGTTTGCGAACTTGAACCATAGCCTCATCCTTTGTTTGAACGTTCCTCGGCCAGCGAGAAGATGTTGAATACCGCTGCCGTAAGGCATTGCGCGCGACGACGACAGATGTCGCGCGCGATCATTTCTTTGATGCCCCGGAAAGTCCCGGAGGGTGACACGTTATCAAGCAATCTGGGCAAGCATAGCGCTCACCTAGAATCAGTCGACAAATTGTTGCCAAGTATCTTTTACAGCAGGTCTTTTATCAACAATTCAGCCACCTGCACAGCGTTAAGGGCCGCGCCTTTGCGTACGTTATCTGACGTCAGCCACAGATTTAGTTCCGCCGGATCGTCGACACCGCTGCGCACGCGACCGACATAGACAACATCCTGCCCTACCGCGTCACCGACTGCAGTCGGGTAATCACCGGCCTCGACCAGCTCGATACCCGGCGCATCTTCGAGTGCAGCGTTGACTTTTGCCAGGTCGACAGCCGACGTTGACTGCAAGGTCACGCTAAGGCTATCGCCAAAAAACACCGGGGCTTGAACGCAAGTTGCGGAAATCTTTAATAAAGGCTTGGCCAGCACTTGACGCAACTCGCGCACCAGACGTTTTTCCAGCAGCGTATGGCCCTGCGCGTCGGGCGTGCCGACCTGAGCCAGCAGGTTGAAGGCCATCTGCCGATCAAAGAACGTCGGCTCCAATGGACGCATGTTCAGCAGCTCGGCGGTCTGCCGCGCCAGCTCGGTCACGGCTTCGCGTCCCTGAGCGGAAACGGCCAGATTGGCGGTGACGTTGACATATTGCAGGTCAAGCAGATCAAGCAGCGGCGCCAGCACCACGGCCAGCGAAGTGGCCGACGGGCTTGGGCTGCTGATCTGAAACGGCGCTTTCAAACCAGCGAGCACTTCGGCGTTGGCTTCGGGTACTACTTGCGGCGCCTGATCGGCCGGCAGCGCGCCGGACAAGTCGATCAGCGAGCAACCGGCGGCGTGGGCACGGGCGGCGTAGCTCAGGGTAATCGCCGGGCCTGCGGCGAAAAACACCAGTTTGACCTTGCTGAAATCGAACTCGTCGACTTCGCGAACGCGCACGTTCTTGTTGCGGTACAGCACCGAGCTGCCGGCGGATTCGCTGCTCGCCAGCAGGTGCAGGGTGCCGACTGGGAAGTCGCGTTCTTCGAGAATCTGTACGAGGGTTTCGCCGACAGTACCGGTGGCGCCGATCACGGCAATATCTAGGGTCTGGGTCATGGTGCGAGCCTCTGGCGAAACGGGGGGAGCGGCACTTTACCGGGTGACTGGCGCACAGGCAATTTCTGCCCACCCAGATCATTCCCACGCTCTGCGTGGGAATGCCGCATCGGACGCTCTGCGTTCGGCTTGTAAAGGGACGCGGAGCGTCCCGGGATGCATTCCCACGCAGAGCGTGGGAACGATCGGCATAAAAAACCCGCACCTCTTTCAAGGCACGGGTTCTTTCATTACTTCAAGCAATCAACGCTCAAGCAAAATCCGCAGCATGCGACGCAGCGGTTCGGCCGCGCCCCACAGTAGTTGGTCGCCAACGGTGAAGGCACCGACGAACTGCGAACCCATGTTCAGCTTGCGCAGACGACCCACCGGCACATTCAGGGTGCCGGTAACCTTGGTCGGGCTCAGCTCCTGCATGCTGATCTCGCGCTGGTTTGGCACCAGTTTGACCCAAGGGTTGTGCTGGCTGATCAGCCCTTCGATATCGGCGATCGGCACGTCTTTGTTCAGCTTGATGGTCAGCGCCTGGCTGTGGCAACGCATAGCGCCGATGCGCACGCAGATGCCGTCGACCGGGATCGGGCTTTTGAAGCGGCCGAGGATCTTGTTGGTCTCGGCCTGGGCCTTCCACTCTTCGCGGCTCTGGCCGTTCGGCAGTTCCTTGTCGATCCACGGGATCAGGCTACCGGCCAGCGGTACGCCGAAGTTTTCGGTCGGGTACGCTTCGCTGCGCATGGCATCGGCCACGCGACGGTCGATGTCGAGGATCGCGCTGGCCGGATCAGCCAGTTGATCGGCGACAGCGGCGTGGGTCGCGCCCATTTGCTTGATCAGTTCACGCATGTTCTGCGCGCCGGCACCGGAGGCCGCCTGATAGGTCATGGCGCTCATCCACTCGACCAGACCGGCTTCGAACAGACCGCCCAGGCCCATCAGCATCAGGCTGACGGTGCAGTTGCCGCCGATGTAGTTCTTGGTGCCCGCGTCGAGCTGCTGGTCGATGACCTTGCGGTTGACCGGATCGAGAATGATCACCGCGTCATCGTTCATGCGCAGGCTCGAGGCCGCGTCGATCCAGTAACCCTGCCAGCCGGCTTCGCGCAGCTTCGGGAACACTTCGCTGGTGTAGTCGCCGCCCTGGCAGGTCAGGATCACGTCGAGGGTCTTCAGCTCGTCAATGCTGTAAGCATCCTTGAGCGGAGCAATGTCCTTGCCCACGGACGGGCCTTGGCCACCGACGTTGGACGTGGTGAAAAACACCGGCTCGATTAGATCGAAATCCTGCTCTTCCAGCATCCGCTGCATGAGCACGGAACCGACCATCCCGCGCCAACCGATCAGACCTACACGTTTCATCGCAACTACACCTTCTTGAAAAGTGGGCCGCTGCTTTGTATTGAATTTCGCAGCGGGCCCGAGAGATTACAGATTCCGCAGCGCGGCGACTACTGCGTCGCCCATTTCCTGCGTACCGACTTTGGTGCAACCGGCCGAATAGATGTCGCCAGTACGCAGCCCTTGATCAAGGACAACGCTGACAGCTTTTTCGATAGCATCAGCCGCGTCGTGCAGATTGAAGCTGTAACGCAGCATCATCGACACCGACAGAATGGTTGCCAACGGGTTGGCGATGCCTTTGCCAGCGATGTCCGGCGCCGAACCGTGGCACGGCTCGTACATGCCCTTGTTGTTGGAGTCCAGCGAGGCCGACGGCAGCATGCCGATGGAGCCGGTGAGCATCGACGCTTCGTCGGAGAGGATGTCGCCGAACATGTTGTCGGTGACGATCACGTCGAACTGCTTCGGCGCGCGCACCAGTTGCATGGCGGCGTTGTCGACGTACATGTGGCTCAGTTCGACTTCCGGGTAATCCTTGGCCACTTGCTCGACCACTTCACGCCACAGTTGGCTGGACGCCAGCACGTTGGCCTTGTCCACCGAGCAGAGCTTTTTGCCACGGACCATGGCCATGTCGAAACCGACACGGGCGATGCGGCGGATTTCGCTTTCGCTGTATGGCAGCGTGTCGTAGGACTGACGCTCGCCGTTTTCCAGGGTACGGGTGCCGCGTGGCGCGCCGAAGTAGATGCCGCCGGTCAGTTCACGGACGATGAGGATGTCCAGGCCAGCAACGATTTCCGGCTTCAGGCTCGAAGCATCGGCCAGTTGCGGGTACAGAATCGCCGGACGCAGGTTGCCGAACAGGCCCAGTTGCGCACGGATTTTCAGCAGGCCACGCTCAGGGCGGATGTCACGCTCGATGGTGTCCCATTTCGGGCCGCCGACGGCGCCCAGCAACACGGCGTCAGCAGCGCGGGCACGGTCGAGGGTTTCATCGGCCAGCGGCACGCCGTGCTTGTCGATGGCGGCGCCACCGATCACGTCATGGCTCAGCTCGAAGCCCAAGCTGTATTTGTCGTTGGCCAATTCCAGCACCTTGACCGCTTCGGCCATGATTTCCGGACCAATACCGTCACCTGGGAGAATCAGAATCTGCTTGCTCATGCTTTCCTCGTGTCTTCAGTCGGTGCGCCTCTACCGGCGCGCCCGGAAAAATTCTTATCGCTCGGCCATCAATACGATTACATCTGTACTGAACGAGCCGTCGGTATCAATCTCAAAATATTCGCGCACTTCATTGCCCATCGACTGCTGCAACTGGCGGATCGCGGCGCGCAGCACTTCAGGCGTGCGCATGCGCTCAACCCAGCTGGTGTACTCCAGACGCAGGCGCTGACGGGTGGTACTGCGTACATGCAAACCGGCCTCGCTGACCTGACGCAGCCATTCGGCGGCGGAATAATCGCGCACATGGCTGGTGTCACGCAGCACCTCGACGCTTTGCAGGTAAGTGTCGAACAACGGACTGCCCGGTGACAACACATCAACGAACGCCGCCACACCGCCCGGCTTCAACACCCGACGCACTTCGCGCAGAGCCACACCGAGATCGCTCCAGTGATGCGCCGAATACCGGCTGAACACGAAGTCGAACTCGCCATCGGCAAACGGCAGACGCTCGGCGGCACCGTTGACCGTGGCAATGTTGGTGAAACCGCGATCAACGGCCGCAGCGGCGACCACGTCGAGCATTTGCTGCGACAGGTCGTAGGCGACCACTTCCCTGACCAGCGGTGCGACGTGAAAACTGACGTGACCGGCGCCGCAGCCCAGATCCAGCACCCGGGCGCTGCCCTGCCCTATCAGCTCAGCCTGTAGCAGGGCGAACTCGGTGCCTTGAGCGTGAACGGCGCTGCTCAGGTAGGCGGCGGCCTGTTCACCGAATTGCTTTTGTACGACCTGGGTGTGTTGGGCGGTGCTGGTCATGGTCACATCCTTCTGGGTTTTAGCCTTTTATTGCCTGGACTAACGCCTTCGCGAGCAAGCTCGCTCCCACACTTGAAATGCATTCCCCTGTGGGAGCGAGCTTGCTCGCGAAGAGGCCAGCCTGAACTGCATCAATTCAAAAGTTGCTTATGCGTCGCGGAACAACCACGGCTGGCTAACCCGATGCTTGGCCTCAAACGTCGCAATCGCATCACCGTCCTGCAAGGTCAAACCGATATCGTCCAGACCATTCAACAGGCAATGCTTGCGGAACGCATCGATCTCGAAGCTGTACACCTTGCCATCCGGACGGGTCACGGTCTGCGCTTGCAGATCGACCTGCAATTGATAGCCCGGCTCAGCCTCGACCTGCTTGAACAACTCATCGACTTCAGCGTCGCTCAAGATGATCGGCAGCAAGCCGTTCTTGAAGCTGTTGTTGAAGAAAATGTCGGCGTAGCTCGGCGCGATGATGCTGCGGAAACCGTATTCTTCCAGCGCCCATGGCGCGTGTTCACGGCTGGAGCCGCAACCGAAGTTCTCACGGGCCAGCAACACGCTGGCGCCTTGATAACGCTCGGCGTTGAGCACGAAGTCCTTGTTCAACGGGCGCTTGGAGTTGTCCTGATACGGTTGCCCGACATCGAGGTAACGCCACTCGTCAAACAGGTTCGGGCCGAAACCGGTGCGCTTGATCGACTTCAAGAACTGCTTCGGAATGATCTGGTCGGTGTCGACGTTGGCACGATCCAGAGGCGCGACAAGACCAGTGTGCTGGGTAAAAGCTTTCATGCTGCGCTCCTTCAGATCAATTCACGAACGTCGATGAAACGACCGTTCACCGCTGCCGCAGCCGCCATGGCCGGGCTGACGAGGTGGGTACGGCCACCGGCACCCTGACGGCCTTCGAAGTTACGGTTGGAGGTCGAGGCGCAATGCTCGCCGGACTCCAAACGATCCGGGTTCATCGCCAGGCACATCGAGCAGCCCGGCTCACGCCATTCAAAACCGGCTTCGAGGAAAATCTTGTCCAGACCTTCGGCCTCAGCCTGCGCCTTGACCAGACCCGAACCCGGTACCACGATCGCTTGCTTGATGGTCGAAGCGACTTTGCGGCCCTTGGCGATCACCGCCGCAGCGCGCAAATCTTCGATCCGCGAGTTGGTGCAGGAACCGATAAACACGCGATCCAGTTGAATGTCGGTGATCGCCTGATTGGCGGTCAAACCCATGTATTTCAAAGCGCGGACGATCGAGTCGCGCTTGACCAGATCCATCTCTTTGGCCGGGTCCGGCACGTTCTGATCAACGGCCAAAACCATCTCAGGCGAAGTGCCCCAGCTGACTTGCGGCTTGATCTGTGCGGCGTCGAGTTCAACCACGGTGTCAAACTTGGCGTCAGCGTCGGAAACCAGGTCTTTCCAGGCCTCGACGGCCATGTCCCATTCGGCGCCTTTCGGTGCAAAAGGACGGCCCTTCACGTAATCAACGGTCTTCTGGTCCGCTGCCACCAAGCCAACGCGGGCGCCGGCTTCGATGGACATGTTGCAGATGGTCATGCGGCCTTCAACGGACAAGTCGCGAATCGCGCTGCCGGCGAACTCGATGGCATGGCCGTTACCGCCGGCGGTGCCGATCTTGCCGATCACCGCGAGGACGATGTCCTTGGCGGTCACGCCGAACGGCAATTGCCCTTCGACGCGCACCAGCATGTTCTTCATTTTCTTCGCGACCAGGCACTGGGTGGCGAGCACGTGCTCGACCTCGGAAGTGCCGATACCGTGCGCCAGAGCGCCGAAGGCGCCGTGGGTCGAGGTGTGCGAGTCGCCGCAGACCACGGTCATGCCCGGCAAGGTCGCGCCCTGCTCCGGGCTGATCACGTGGACGATGCCTTGGCGGACGTCATTCATCTTGAACTCGACGATGCCGTATTCATCGCAGTTGTCATCGAGGGTCTGAACCTGCAAACGCGAGACCTGATCGGCAATGGCTTCGATGCCGCCCTTGCGCTCCGGGGTCGTTGGTACGTTGTGGTCCGGGGTCGCGATGTTGGCATCGATGCGCCAAGGCTTGCGCCCGGCCAGACGCAGGCCTTCAAAGGCTTGCGGCGAAGTCACTTCGTGGATGATGTGACGATCGATATAGATCAACGCCGAGCCATCGTCGCGCTGCTTGACCAAATGCGAATCCCAGAGCTTGTCGTAGAGCGTTTTGCCGGCCATCAGACGGTTCCTCATCAGCTTGTTTCTATGCCCTGGGCTTATCAATAACCCTTTGGCTTGTGAGGCCGATCCTATGGGGTTAGATTAAATAACTCAAATTCATATTTTTTATGCTTTGGATAACCAACTGGAATACAAACATGGATCTGGCCAACCTCAATGCTTTTATCGCGATTGCCGAGACCGGCAGCTTCTCCGGCGCCGGCGAACGGCTGCACCTGACACAGCCGGCGATCAGCAAACGCATCGCCGGGCTGGAGCAGCAATTGAAGGTGCGCCTGTTCGATCGGCTGGGTCGTGAAGTCGGCCTGACCGAGGCCGGCCGCGCCCTGTTGCCACGGGCTTATCAGATTCTCAACGTGCTGGATGACACCCGCCGCGCCCTGACCAATCTGACCGGCGAAGTCAGCGGGCGTTTGACCCTGGCCACCAGTCACCACATCGGCTTGCACCGCTTGCCACCGCTTTTGCGCGAATTCACCCGCCGCTACCCAGAGGTGGCGCTGGATATTCAGTTCCTCGATTCGGAAGTGGCCTACGAAGAAATTCTTCATGGCCGCGCCGAATTGGCGGTCATCACCCTGGCGCCGGAGCCTCACGCCCTGGTCAAAGCCACGCCGGTCTGGGATGACCCGCTGGACTTCGTGGTTGCCCCGGAGCATTCGCTGATCAGCAATGGCCCCGTCACTCTGGCGGACATTGCCGGTCATCCGGCGGTTTTCCCCGGTGGCAACACCTTCACGCACCACATTGTCCAACGGTTATTCGAGGCCCAGAGCCTGACGCCGAACATCGCCATGAGTACCAACTACCTGGAAACCATCAAGATGATGGTCTCGATCGGCCTGGCCTGGAGCGTTTTGCCGCGCACCATGCTCGACGAGCAGGTGGCAAGCATCGTATTGCCGGGCATACAGCTCAGTCGCCAGCTAGGCTATATCCTGCACACTGAACGGACGCTCTCGAATGCGGCGCGGGCCTTTATGGCCTTACTGGATGCACAAATCGATCTGCCAGGGACTTGAGGCCATCTTGTGCTACTCCTAAAGAGCCGCTGCCCCTGTGCCTAACGTCACCCTCAGCTCAAGGCTTGTCCACGATGCCGAAATCTGTTGACCGAATTCCGCCGATGCCGCGTATTCAGGCGATTGACCCGCGACATTCCGAGCAGAGCTGGGAGAGCGCGCCGCAATTGCTGGCGGCGCTCAACGGCGCGCGGCTCGGCGCCTGGTACTGGGACATCGAGCGCGGGCAGATCAGTTGGTCGCGTGGCACCCAGGCCTTGTTCGGTTTCGACCCGCGCCAGCCGCTGCCGGCAGACCTTGAATACCTTGATCTGCTGCCCCCGGAAGACCGCGCGAAAACGGTTCGCGCCTTCCACGCGGTGATTGCCGGGGCGCCGCTGGAACAAGCGATGCACCACCGCATCCGCTGGCCTGACGGCAGCCTGCACTGGCTGGAAATCAGCGGCAGCCTGCTGCCGGATAAAAACGGCCGCCCCCGAATGATCGGGGTGATTCGCGAAATCACCCACCAGCGCCAGCGCGAGCAGGCGCTGAGCAGTTCGGAAAAACGTTTCGCGACACTTTTTCACCTGTGCCCGAACATGGTCCTGCTGACCCGTCAGGAAGACGGTTTGATCAGCGAGGCCAATCAGTATTTTGAAAGCCTGTTTGGCTGGCCAGTGCAGAGCGCCATCGGCCGCACCACGCTGGAGCTGGGTTTGTGGGTGCACCCGGAGCAACGCGCAGAACTGGTGAAAAAAACCAAAGCCAAAGGCGAGCTGATCGCCATGGAAGTGCAGTTTCGCGCTAGCAACGGGCAAATCCACGACGGCATTCTCAGTGCGCAGAAAGTCGAACTCGAAGGCCAGCCGTATCTGCTCAGTACGTTTCTCGACACCACCGAACGCAAAGCCGCCGAACACGCCTTGAAGGACAGCCAGGAACGTCTCGATCTGGCGCTGGACTCGGCACAGCTCGGCACCTGGGACTGGCACATTCCCAGCGGTATGCTCTACGGCTCGGCGCGCGCCGCGCAGTTGCACGGGCTGGAGCCGAAACCGTTTCATGAGTCGTTCGAAGAGTTTTTCGAAGGCGTCCCCGGTGAGGAACGCGACAGCATGCGTGACGCCTACCGCAGCCTGCGCGAAGGCCCGGCGGGCAATTATCAACTGACTTATCGCGTGCAATTGCCGGACGGCAGTTCGCGCTATCTGGAAAGCCGCGCCCGCCTCTACCGCGACGACAACGGCGCACCGCTGCGCATGGCCGGCACACTGCTGGACATCACCGATCAGGTCGAGCGCGAGCAACGGCTGGTGGCCTCGGAAGAAAAATTCGCCACGCTGTTCCAGGTCAGCCCGGACCCGATCTGCGTCACCCGCCAAGACAGTGGCGAGTTCATCGAAATCAATAACAGTTTTACCCAGACCTTCGGCTGGAGCGCCGCCGACGTCATCGGCCATACCGCCGAAGAAATCGGCCTGTGGGATGCCTCGGCGAAAAGCCTGCAACGGATTGAACGGGTGATTCGCGAACAGGGCCTGAGCAATGTCGCGATCATCGTCCAGCACAAGGACGGCCAGTCGCTGACCTGTGTGATTTCCAGCCGGCAGATCAGCGTCGGCGATCAGGCTTGTATCGTCACCACCCTGCGCGACATCACCCAGCAGCAGCGCTCGGAAGCAGCGCTGAAAGCCAGTGAGGAGAAATTCGCCAAGGCGTTCCACTCCAGCCCCGACGCAATCACCATTACCGAGCGCGACACCGGGCGTTATCTGGAGGTCAACGACGGTTTTTGCCGTCTCACTGGCTATCGTGCCGAAGAGGTCGTGGGCAAAACGGTTTATCAGGTGGGTATTTGGGCTGAAGAGAAACAGCGTTCGGCGTTACTCGCCGAGTTGCAGATCAAGGGCCGCGTGCACCATCAGGAAATGCTCGGGCGCAACAAACGCGGGGAAATACTGACCGTGGAAGTCTCGGTCGAGCCGATCACCCTCAATGAAACCGCGTGCCTGCTGCTGACCGCCCGAGACGTCAGCCTGCTGAAAAACGCCGAAGCACAGATCCGGCATCTGGCCTATCACGACCCGCTGACCAACCTGCCCAATCGCGCCCTGCTGATGGATCGCCTGAGCCAGCAGATCGCCCTGCTCAAGCGCCACAATCTGCGCGGCGCCTTGCTGTTTCTCGACCTCGATCACTTCAAGCACATCAACGACTCTCTCGGCCACCCGGTCGGCGACACCGTGCTGAAAATCATCACGGCGCGGCTCGAAGCCAGTGTGCGCATGGAAGATACCGTCGCGCGCCTCGGTGGCGACGAGTTTGTCGTGCTGCTCAGCGGCCTCGAAGGCTCGCGCAATGAGGTCAGCGCGCAAGTGCGCAATCTGGCCGACACCCTGCGCGAATTGCTCTCGGAACCGATGTTCCTCGACGGCCAGCGCCTGCAAGTGACGCCGAGCATCGGCGTGGCGCTGATTCCCGATCACGGCTCGACGCCAACCGACCTGCTCAAACGCGCCGACATCGCGCTGTACCGGGCCAAGGATTCCGGGCGCAACACCACGCAGATGTATCACAACACCATGCAGAAGGCCGCCAGCGAACGGCTGCGCATGGAAACCGACTTGCGCCTGGCGCTGTCGCGCGGTGAATTCAACGTGCACTTTCAGCCGCAGGTCGACGCCCGCGACAACCGCATCATCGGCGCCGAAGCCTTGGTGCGCTGGAATCACCCGGAACTGGGTGCGCAGTCGCCCACCGAGTTCATCAAGGTACTGGAGGACAGCGGCCTGATTCTCGAAGTCGGCACCTGGATCCTCGACGAAGCCTGCAACGCGTTCAAACAACTGATCGCCCTGAAACTGGTCGACCCGCTGAATTTCAGCCTGTGCGTGAACATCAGTCCACGGCAGTTCCGCCAGAACGATTTTGTCGAACGCATCGAACACAGCATGAGCAGCCATGGTCTGCCCTGCTCGCTACTGAAACTGGAGATCACCGAAGGCATCGTCATCCAGAATCTGGAAGACACCATCAGCAAAATGCGCCGGCTGAAAAAACTCGGCGTGAGCTTTGCGATGGATGATTTCGGCACTGGCTATTCGTCGCTGACTTACCTCAAGCGCCTGCCGGTGGACACGCTGAAAATCGATCAGTCGTTTATCCGCGATGCCACGACCGACCCGAACGATGCCGAGATCATCCGCGCGATTGTCGCCATGGCGCGCAGCCTGGAGCTGGAGGTGATTGCCGAGGGGGTCGAAACCCCGGAACAACTGGCGTTCCTGCAGGGTTTGGGCTGCCATTTGTATCAAGGCTATCTGCATAGCCGACCGGTTGCGCTCGAGGATCTGAAAAAGCTCTTGCCGTAACCGGTGCACGTTGCAACAGACGCGCAATTGCCACGATTTGCAGCAACCTGTAGGGTCGCGTTTTTTGCGCCGTTTCGAGATCTGTCATGCAGGATGCAACCCTCCCCCGCCCAGCCCTGCTGGGCATCGACCTTGGCACCACCAACAGCCTGATCGCCGTCTGGCAGGACGGTCAGGCCAGACTGATTCCCAATGCCCTGGGTGATGTGCTGACGCCCTCGGTGGTCAGCCTCGATGAAGACGACACGATTCTGGTCGGCAAAGCCGCCCGCGCGCGCCTGACCACGCACCCGGATCGCACCGCCGCAGCATTCAAGCGCTTCATGGGCAGCGATAAGCAAGTCCAGCTCGGTACACGCCTGTTCAGTCCGGAAGAGCTGTCGGCGCTGGTACTCGGCTCACTCAAGCAGGACGCCGAAGCCTTTCTCGGCCACGCGGTATCGGAAGCGGTGATTTCCGTCCCGGCCTATTTCAGTGACGAACAACGCAAACGCACGCTGTTTGCCGCCGAACTGGCCGGGCTCTCGGTGACACGCCTGATCAACGAGCCAACCGCCGCCGCGATGGCTTACGGGCTGCATGAACAGAAATTCGAACGCACGCTGATCTTCGATCTGGGCGGCGGCACCTTTGATGTCACGGTGCTGGAATACGCTTTGCCCCTGATCGAAGTGCACGCCTCCACTGGCGACAACTTTCTCGGCGGCGAAGACTTCACCGCTGCGCTGTTGCAGGCCTGCCTGAAACACTGGCAACTGACCGCGGCCATGGTCGATGCGCAAAGCATGGCCAGCCTCGGTGATGCCCTGGAGCAACTGAAATGTAAACTCGCTGAAGGTGTTCAGCCGCTGAGCTGGCGCCATGGCGACAAAACGTTCGAGTGGTCGCTGGACGAAGCTGCTGCGGTGAAAATCTGGGAGCCGCTACTGGCCCGTTTGCGCGCACCGATCGAACAGGCGCTGCGCGATGCTCGCCTCAAGCCGCGCGACCTCGACAGCCTGGTGCTGGTCGGCGGCGCCACGCGCATGCCGGCGGTGCAGCAGATGGTTGCGACGTTGTTCGGGCGCCTGCCTTACCGGCATCTTGATCCGGATACCATTGTTGCGCTCGGGGCGGCGACGCAAGCGGCGTGCAAGGCGCGTGACGGGGCGGTTGAAGAGTTGATTCTGACGGATGTCTGCCCGTATACGCTGGGGATTGCGACCATGCGTGGAGAAGACATCAAAGGTGCCTTCTCGCCCATCATCGAACGTAACACCATCATTCCGACGTCAAGGGTGGAGCGCTATTACACCACCCAGCCCAAGCAAACAGTGCTGCGCATCGCCGTCTATCAGGGTGAACGGCCGTGGGTGTGCGACAACATTCTGATTGATGCTTTCGAAGTCACGTTGACGCCTACTCAACACATCCAGGAACTGGACGTGCGCTTCAGCTATGACATCAACGGTTTGCTCGAAGTCGACATCACCCTGCTCGAAACCGGCGAGCGTCACAGTCACAGCATCGACCGCAGCCCCACGGGGCTGGATGAGCAAGCACGCCGAGACAGCCATAACCGGCTGTCGACGCTGAAAGTCCATCCACGTGACGCACTGCCCAACCGCACATTGCTGGCCCGTCTGGAGCGGGCATGGATGCAGAGCCTCGGCACACAACGCGAGCACATAGCCGAGTGGCTGCACAGCTTCACCACAGTGCTCGGCGGCCAGCAATCAGCGGAGATCGCCAGCCATCGCACAGAGCTGAACAAGGCACTGGATCAACTGCGCCTCTAGCCGTTGAGGCGCCGCAAGGCAGCCTGCAGGCCGCCGGACAGCATCTCGCTATCGCCGCTGTCCGGCGGCACACCATAGCGGTTGGGCAACTTGTCACCGGGAAAGCCGAACAGCAGCAGCGGCAGGAATGGCAACATCGGTGTCAGCGCCATGAAGATCAACAAGGTCGGGATGCCCCGGCCCATGTCGTGCAAGCGACGCAAAATCGCGCCAAATACCAGCAGAACTCCGAGTATCAGGATAAGAATGCCAGCGCCCGTGGTGCCACTGATCAGCCCTGCCACCGGTGCAATCACCACGCAGGCCAAGACCTGAGCGATAAAAGCCTTACGCCCCAACCGCGATCCCAGACGCCAGATCGCTGTCGCCGGTACCGGCTGAGCATCGCTTTTCGCCAGCAGTAATCGTTCCGACCAGGACAATATCGCGCACAGAGCCAGGCGCAGCCCGATGCTGTTCTGCACATCGTCCTTGCCCTGTTGCAGTTGGCGCAGGACGCGCGTTTTCGGCACGCCAGCAGCGCCATAGCGAATCAGGCCCTTGAGCGCATCCAGCGCTTCATACGCCAACAGTTTGTCGACGCCAAAATCGGTCAGCACTTTGCGCGGCGGCCACACCGGCTCGCCTTTGATCAAACCGTCGCGGAAGCCTTCGAACCAATCGTCCTCACAACTGATCGCCGCAATCGACTGCAACAATGCGCGATGCTGCTCAGCACTCAGGCTCGGATCGTGATAGAGCACGCCCCAGAACATCATCAACCCCAGCAAATCATCGCCGCAGGCAGCACGATCGCTTTCGAGGCAGGTGTAAAGCAGGCTATTGGCCGGCAATCGCGCGCTGTCGAGCGCCTGCTGAACGCTGAACAATTGCTGCACCAACAAGCCGTGCACCGGGTCATTGCCTTGCAACCATCCGAGCAAACCGGCGCAATGGCCTTGCTCACGCTGCAAGCGCCGTAACAACGGTTGCAGGCGACTCAACGGATGGGCCGGATTGAAAGGCAGGCGCTCCACGCACTGCGCGTCAATCATTTGCAGCCAGCGTTCGGGTTGTTCCAGCAATGCCAGCAAAAACAGGGTCTGCGCGTGCCACTCCCAAGCGGCCTCACCCAGCCCGACCGGCGGCAACTGAATCCCGCGACGGCTCAACTGGAGCATCAAGTCGAGTTCGGACAAGTCACAGTCGTCTTTGACCGCACCCAGCTTGAACGCCTCGGTCATGCGTTCCAGCGCAGTGTCGTTATAGGGCCGCAAGCGACGCAACCACAGACGACAAACTTTGTGCGACTCACCTTTTGTCAGCACCTGCGGCAATGGCTGAGGACTTGGATGCGCATCGCAGAAAGCGCTCATGGCCAGCGCAATCGGTGCCTCGCCCAACCAGCGCAGGTGTTGCGCAGCCTGATATTTGAATCCGCTCATCACCAGGCTTTCGAGGGCATCGATCGGCAGCGGAGCATCCACAATCTGCTGCAACAACGCCGCATCACCCCGATGCAGCGCCCAGGCGTACCGGTATAGATGCAGCAATCGGCTGTCGGCATTTTCGCCCAGCAATTGCGCGAGCAATGGCAGTTCATCACCGGTCACGCGCCAATCGACAAAGCTTTGCGCAAGGCTCTCAAGCTTTAACCGCCCGACACCCAGCCAACGGTTCAGCGTCTCGGGATGTTGTGACGGAGAGCCATACACCTGGGCGTCATCGGCAAGATCCTCTGGCCAGGCAGAAATGCCCTGCAGACGATCGAATGCCTGAATCAGCAAGGGCAGAAAAGTCGGCTGGCGCTTGGCACACACCTCCAGCAGACGACTTTCCGCCATCGGATGGCGATGCTCGTTCCACAGCCGGATCCAGCACGGCAATGCCTGATCGTCGCGCCCCAGCAGACTGCTCTGACACGCCAACAGGTAAAGCCAGTCGACATCGTCCGGTGCAGCAAGCTGCTCCTCGATACAGCACTGCAAAAACGTCGGCCCGCCAATACCTGCCTGAGTGAACTGCACCAACAGACGCTTGAGGAACACGGCATCATTCGGCAACGGCAGGCAGGTGTGCTGACTGGCGAAGTCGGCGAACTCAGGCAGTGGACGCTGGTTGAAGATGAAGTCGAGACTACGGGCGTACCACAGCGATTCAGTCTGGGCGGCCTCTGACCATGTGCACATCAGATCCGTATCGAACGGGTCCGGCGTTTCGATTCGCTGGAGAAAGAAGCCCACCTGATGCGCGTCGTCGAAGCCCAGATCCAGCAACTGTTGATCCCAGGCCATACGCTTGGCCAAAAGATTCGCGCAGCGGTACGACAACGGACCGGCGTCGGCCATCCGGTGGTACAGCGGCCAGCTGAGTTCATCGAGCACGTCCAGCGACAGCTCATCCAGCCCTCGAATAAAGGCCTGCCACGCGGCGAAATTGAACCGGCGCGCGGGATCATCCAGCAACGCGCAAAAATCCCCGAACATTGGAGGGACCTCAACGACAGTCTGTTCTGAGGCTTGGGACTCGTACTCGTGCTCAGGCTCCTCTTCCTCATCTTCACGAGCCAGACGCAGGGCGTTTTCGTAGGCCATGCGCAACGCCTGAAATCCCTGTGGATCGGTCTCCGGGTGATGCGCCGGCAAACGTGCGCGATAGGCGTTGCGAATCAGGTTTTCGTCGGTGGTAGGCTCGATGCCCAAGCGGATCCAGCAACTCATGACCAGTCGAACTCCTTGAGCGATGCCGGACGTGGCGGCAAATCGATTTCCATGTGCCACGGCAAATCAGCAAGGAACTGAGGAATGTTCTCGGCAAGGCCGCGGGCAATCCGCACGTTAAGGGCGTTGGCGCCTTGTCGATCGAGTTCGCGCGCAAGCTCATCGTCGCTGGCGCTCAGGCAGGACCAGAAGGTCCGGCCCACGACAAAGCCATCGAAGTAAGCCATCCAGCTACCGTAGTGAAATTGCGCTCTGAGGGCCAAACGACTGTGCAGCCAGTTGCTTTCGTCCAGGTCGACCCACTGATTGCGCACCGCACAGCGCAAGAGAAAACCCATGCGGCCATAGTCCCAGGACAGAATCCCGCCCGGCCCACAACTGCCGAAGGTGCGGCTGGCAAACTCGTGCAGGATGCGTTCACGGGGAGAGAGATCGTCCAGCAAGGCCTGCCATTCACTCGGCAGACAACGCTGCCACGCCAGATAAGCTGCACTGAGGTGCTTAGCGTGGCCGTCGTCGGTCATCCGTTCGAGCATGTCGAACAATTGCCCACGGTCGTCGATACCCCAGCTGTCTTTCAAGTCGATGTAGCGATCGTCGCAGAACGCGGGGTCGTCGTAGCTGGCGCCGGTATTGATCGCCGCCATTGGCGCAGACAAAGCGCACAGCCAGCGCTGTTGAATCTCGTCCATGAAAAAAGGCTCCAGGCCGACCGGTGAGGAATGGGGGTCGGCAAAACTGCCGCGGATTGTAGAGAAACCACCGCCAGTGGCAAAGTCGAACAACGGTTTTCTTGCGCGCACAAAAAAGGCCCCGACGTATCGGGGCCTTCATTCAGCGGCTCATCATCCGTTCAGACGATTGTGTTGCGGCACATGACTCAGTGCTGCAACGCCGGCTTCTCCACCCCGTTGATCGGGATGCGTTTGGCTTTCGCCTCTTCCGGGATCACCCGCAACAAGTCGATGCTCAGCAGACCGTTTTTCAGATCCGCCGCCTTGATCTCGATGTGATCGGCCAGGCGGAAGGACAGCTTGAAAGCACGTTGGGCGATGCCCTGATGCAGGAAGGTCACGCCTTCGTTGGCATCACGCTTGCCGCCACTGATGGTCAGCACACCTTTTTCGACTTGCAGTTCCAGGTCTTCTTCCTGGAAACCGGCGGCCGCTACGACGATGCGGTATTGGTCATCACCGTGCTTTTCGACGTTGTAAGGTGGGTAGCTGCTGCCTGGCTCGTTGCGCAGGGCGGTTTCGAACAGGTCGTTAAAACGGTCGAAACCTACCGAGGAACGGAACAGTGGCGCGAGGGAAAATGCAGTACTCATGGTTCAAATCTCCTGAAAACAATCAGCAAGGTTTTTTGACTCCGCGACCCGAATTCGGCATCGCGTAACCCTTAGATAGGGACCGCTGAAATGATTTCAAGAGATTATTTGCAGATTTTTTCAAGCCGCTTCAGCCACTGGCAGACCGAGCAGACGCGAGACATGATCCGGTTCGGTCTCACGGCGCAGCACCGTAAACAGCTCGGTGGCCTCGGGATAATTGCGCGTCAGCATGGCCAACCATTGCTTCAAACGGCCCGGCGATTGGCGTGCGGTCATCTGCGCTTTGGCTTGCAGCCAGAAGTCCTGAATCAGCGGCATCAGCTCGGCCCAGGTCATCTCGACCACTTCTTCGCCAGCGCGAGCGGCAGCAATCTGCCTGGCCAGATCCGGGCGCGAGACCAGACCGCGACCGAGCATGATGTCTTCGACGCCGCTGATTTCGCGGCAGCGGCGCCAGTCTTCGACGCTCCAGATATCGCCATTGGCGAACACCGGGACTTTGACCACCTCTTGCACGCGCGGAATCCACTCCCAATGCGCCGGCGGCTTGTAGCCGTCCATTTTGGTTCGGGCATGCACCACAATGTGCTCGGCACCGCCTTCAGCCAACGCAGTGGCGCAGACCAGCGAACCGTCGGGACTGTCGAAGCCCAGGCGCATTTTTGCGGTGACGGGAATGTGCGCGGGTACAGCGCGGCGCACGTGTTCGACGATCTGGTTGAGCAGTTCCGGTTCTTTGAGCAGCACCGCGCCGCCACGGGACTTGTTCACGGTCTTGGCCGGGCAGCCGAAGTTGAGGTCAATCACTTCAGAGCCGAGTTCGCAGGCCAGTGCAGCGTTTTCCGCCAGACACACCGGGTCGGAACCGAGCAATTGCACGCGCAATGGCACACCGGAGGCGGTGCGGGCACCGTTGAGCAACTCCGGGCCGAACTTGTGGAAATAGGCCGGCGTGAGCAGCTGGTCGTTGACCCGAATGAACTCGGTCACACACCAGTCGATGCCGCCAACGCGGGTCAGCACGTCGCGGAGGATGTCGTCGACCAACCCCTCCATGGGCGCCAGAGCAATTTGCATGGGAAAACACTACTTGAAGAAAAACGTGCGGCAGTTTACTGGATATCGCGCAAATCCGCAGATCCCTTGTAGGAGTGAGCCTGCTCGCGATAGCGGTGTGTCAGTGAGGCATATGTTGGCTGACACACCGCTATCGCGAGCAGGCTCACTCCTACAGTTTAGATATTTACCGACTCGGGAAGCTGGATCGCCGGGCCATAGCCCTCGATAAACTCAGCCGGCATGCGCTTCGGCTTACCGGTCGACAGTTCAATACAGACAAACGTGGTCTGCGCGCGCAACAGCGTGGCATTGTCGCTCGGGCGCTTGAGCTGGAAATGCCGGGTCATTTTCAGGCGCTGATCCCAATCAACGATCCAGGTCGCCAATTGCAGTTCGTCGCCTTCATAGGCCGCTGCCAGATAATCGATCTCGTGACGGACCACGGCCATCGCCCGATCCAGTCGCCGATACTCGACCAGATCCAGACCCAGACGTTGCGAGTGGCGCCAGGCGCAGCGCTCGAGCCAGGTCACGTACACGGCGTTATTCGCGTGGCCCAACCCGTCGATGTCCTCGGCGCCTACTTGCAGATCAATGGTAAACGGCGTTGCCCGATCCCAACCCATGCCCCACTCCCGGTCAAAGTATTCAACCGGAGCAGTGTAACGGAGCTCAGGCCGATTGGCGCGCCTGAAGGCTGCGGCCGGCCAGCAGTGATAACACGCCATCAATCACCCGAGGGTCGGCTAGCACACGCTGGTGCCCGCCGCCTTCAAGGCGCAACAGGCGACTGTCGAACCAGGATTCGTGGATCAGCTGCGATTCCTTGACCGAAACGAAATTGTCGTCTTCGGCATGCACGATCAGGCCGGGCATATCCAGTTGATAGTGAGCGACATCAAGGGTGGCGGCGCGCATACCAACGTCTTGCTCGACTTGGCGGATGAAGGCGGAGCGCGCTCGCGGCGGCATACCAACGTAGCGGGCGAAACCGCGCAGTACACCAAGAATGCGCGCAGGCGCGGCAATGCTGACTAGGGTTTCGGTGCGCAAGCCCAATTGCACGGCGAGCATGGCGCTGGCGCCGCCCATGGAATGACCGATGACCGCTTGCAATGGTGGCAACTCGGCAGCCGCTTCGAGCATCGCCCGGGCGAACAACACCACATTGGCTTCACGCCCCGGCGAGCGACCGTGAGCCGGACCATCCAACGCGACGACGGTATACCCGGCATCGACCAGCGCAGTGATCAGCGCGGCAAACTGGGTTGGCCGCCCTTCCCAGCCGTGCATCAGCAGCACGGTCGGGCCCTGACCCCAGCGCAGCGCCGAGAGACCAAAACGCAAAGTGATGCGTTCGGAGCTGGCCAGCAGCGGCAATTCCCAATCACGAAGAGGCAGCGAACGTGGCGTCATGAATGCCACACGCATTTTGCTCGCCACGCGTTTCGGTGCAATCCAGCCCAAGGTGCCATTAACGCCACGAACCCACTTCAACGTGTTCATCGCTCTCTCCTCAGGCGAGTTGCCTTCAGGTCAACGCACCGCCGACTTGGCAGCGCGCAGCAATCGATCGGATAAGTCTCCCGGGCCGAGCGCTCTTGCGAGTGCCAGACCACCCACCATCAAAGCCACGTCAGCCAAGGCTTTGTCGGTGTCCTCAGGGCTGGACGCCAACTGCGCAATCATCAATTCCAGGTGCTCGTTCAGCGCGATGCGGAACGATTCCGGCAAGCGGCCCAGCTCGCCGATCGACGCTGGAATCGGGCATGCCGCGTCGCTGGAATCACGATGCTTGCGCGACAGGTAAAACGCGGCGACCAAGGCACGACGCTCTTCACCGGTCAACTCGGCATCCATGTCGGCAATCAGGTCGCGGCGGCGGCCGAGAAGCTGCTTGAACGCTTCCAGCATCATCGCGTCCTTGCTTTCGAAGTGCGCATAGAAACCGCCGACGGTCAGGCCGGCTGCGCCCATCACTTCGCCCACGCTAGGGTCGGCCGGGCCACGCTGAATCAGTGCGGCGCTGGCAGCCTTGAGGATGCGTTCGCGGGTTTGAGCTTTTTTATCGTTCATCGTTGCCTCCGAATATTACGACTAGAATATTATTCGCATAATAATATTCTGCAAGTCAAGGATATGACCGCTGGTCTGATGCACAGTGTAAGGAAAAAGGAGAATTGGCCAAACGCCAGACAAACAAAAGGGCCATTCAATAATTGAATGACCCTTATAAAATCCCGCAGAGCGGGTAATCGTGGCGTCCCCTAGGGGACTCGAACCCCTGTTACCGCCGTGAAAGGGCGGTGTCCTAGGCCACTAGACGAAGGGGACACAAACCTTCTATACAACTGATCAGCGCTGAGAACTGATCGATTCAAGGCCGGTGTGGCCAGACCTTGAACTGTAAATTGGTGGAGCTAAGCGGGATCGAACCGCTGACCTCCTGCATGCCATGCAGGCGCTCTCCCAGCTGAGCTATAGCCCCGGATTTTTCGCCTCGCGGCGGAGTGACATCTTGCAACATCACTTCTGTAAAACTGGCGTCCCCTAGGGGACTCGAACCCCTGTTACCGCCGTGAAAGGGCGGTGTCCTAGGCCACTAGACGAAGGGGACGCAAACCCTTCTATACAACTGATCAACACTGAGTGTTGATCGCTTCGGAGCCGGTGTGGCCAGGCTTCGAAGTGTAAATTGGTGGAGCTAGACGGGATCGAACCGTCGACCTCTTGCATGCCATGCAAGCGCTCTCCCAGCTGAGCTATAGCCCCTCATCGTTGATGTCATCGCTGAGGACGGGGCGAATCTTAAGGGCGTATCGAAAGCCTGTCAAACTTATTTTTGAAAAATTTCAAAATTTTTCGTCGGCATAACAATCACTTACCGCCCTCCCCCCGTAAATTCGGGAGAAGCGCCGAAGGCACGATCAAAAGATCGCAGCCTTCGGCAGCTCCTGCACAAAGCCGCAAGCGCTTAGGCGATAGCGCCGAGCAGCTTTTCCCACTCTTTGTTTTCTTTCTTCGACACGCCACCCAGCAGGTCAATCGCCTGCCGCAGACGATAACGGGTCAGATCCGGGCCAAGGATTTCCATGGCATCGAGCACCGAGACCGAACTCGCCTGACCGGTGATCGCAGCAAACATCAGCGGCATCGCATCGCGCAGTTTCAACTCCAGCGATTCGACCACAGCCTGAATCGTCGCGGTGATGTTGTCCTTCTCCCACTGACGCAGGCTTTCCAGCTTCCACAGGATCAACTGCATCAACTGGCGAACCTGATCACCCGAAAGCTTTTTCGATTCGAACAGCTTGGCATCCGGATTGACGCCGCCGGCGAAGAAGAAACCGCCCAACGGGGCAACCTGGCTGAAGGTTTCAACGCGGCCCTGAACGTGCGGCGCGATCTTCATCATGTATTCGGAATTGAACGCCCACTTCTGCACGCGTGCAGCGAACTCTTCCACCGGCAGATCACGCAGCCACTGGCCGTTGAGCCACGACAGCTTCTCGATGTCGAAGATCGGCCCGCCCAGCGAGACACGCTTGAGGTCGAAGTTGTCGACCATTTCCTGCAGCGAGAACTTCTCGCGCTCGTCCGGCATCGACCAGCCCATACGGCCGAGGTAGTTGAGCATCGCTTCCGGCATGAAGCCCATGCGCTCGTAGAATGTCACCGAGGTAGGGTTCTTGCGCTTGGACAGCTTGCTCTTGTCCGGGTTACGCAGCAGCGGCATGTAGCACAGCTCTGGCTGTTCCCAGCCGAAGTACTCGTAAAGCAGAATCAGTTTCGGTGCCGATGGCAGCCACTCTTCGCCGCGCAGCACGTGGGTGATGCCCATCAGGTGGTCGTCGACGACATTGGCGAGGAAGTACGTCGGCAGGCCGTCGGTCTTCATCAGCACTTGCATGTCCATGCGATCCCACGGGATCTCGACGTCGCCACGGAGCATGTCCGGCACCACGCAAACGCCTTCGCTCGGCACTTTCATGCGGATCACGTGGGGTTCGCCAGCGGCCAGACGGGCGGCGACTTCTTCTTTCGACAGCAGCAGCGCGCGGCCGTCATAACGTGGTGTTTCGCCGCGAGCCATTTGCTCGGCGCGCATCTGATCCAGCTCTTCAGCGGTGCAGAAGCACGGAAACGCGTGGCCCATGTCGACCAGTTGCTGGCAGTACTTTTGATAGATGTCGCCGCGCTCACTCTGGCGATACGGGCCGTGCGGGCCGCCGACGTCCGGGCCTTCGCTCCAGTCGATACCCAACCAGCGCAGGGCGTCGAAGATCTGCTGTTCGGACTCGCGGGTCGAACGCAACTGGTCAGTGTCTTCGATGCGCAGGATGAACTCACCGCCATGCTGCTTGGCAAAGCAGTAGTTGAACAATGCGATGTAAGCGGTACCTACGTGGGGGTCCCCGGTAGGCGATGGCGCGATGCGAGTGCGGACGGTGGTCATGGCATGTCTCGAAAAGAATGAAAAGCAAAACAATCAAGCGGCGAATGGTAACAGGCGACACCCGCCCCGCTCCAGCGGGCAGGGCATTTAAGCCAAGTTTGCGTCTGGAACGCCCGTAAGCCGTGGTGAATGGGCAAATATCAGCGGATGGCATTTACCGTTTATCGGCTGTATGCCAGATTCGCCTGCTGATAACTTTCCTTACAATTCATCGACTACAGTTTGCCCATGCCTGCCCAACTCAAGCGTCGCCTGTTGATTTTCCTGCTGCTCGTCCTGCTGATTGCCGGGGGCTTTTTCGCCCATTGGTTTTTCAAGGGGCGTTTTTATGAAAGCACCGACAACGCCTATGTCCAGGGCGAAATCACCCGTGTGTCGAGCCAGTTGAGCGCGCGCATCGATGAAGTGCTGGTGCAGGACAATCAACACGTGGAAAAAGGCCAGTTGCTGGTGCGCCTCGAACCGAATGATTTCCGTCTGGCCATCGATCGCGCCAATGCCGCCCTTGCCACCCGCGAAGCCGAGCGCCTGCAAGCGCAAAGCAAATTGACTCAGCAAGCCAGTTTGATTGCTTCCAGCGACGCACAAGTGGCAACCACCCAAGCAACGTTGGGCCGCTCGCAAATGGATTTGTCGCGTGCCGAAACCCTGCGCAAGCCCGGTTACGTTTCCGAAGAACGCGTGACCACCCTCTCCGCTGACGCTCATATCGCCCGTTCGCAGGTGGCCAAGGCGCAGGCCGATGCGCAAGGCCAGCGTCAGCAGGTCAACGCCCTGAACGCAGAAATCAAACGCCTCGACGCACAAATCGCCAACGCCCGCGCCGATCTCGCGCAAGCCGAACTTAACCTGACCCGCAGCGAAATCCACGCGCCAATCAGCGGCCTGGTCGGCCAGCGCGCCGCGCGTAACGGCCAAGTGGTGCAGGCTGGCGCTTACCTGCTGTCGATCGTCCCGGACGAAGACATCTGGGTGCAGGCCAACTTCAAGGAAACCCAGATCGGCCACATGCAGCCCGGGCAAAAAGCCGAGCTGACCTTCGATGCCTACAGCGACACGCCGATCGAAGCGCGGGTCGACAGCCTGTTCGCCGCCTCCGGCGCGCAATTCAGCCTGCTGCCGCCGGACAACGCCACCGGCAACTTCACCAAAGTCGTGCAGCGGATTCCGGTAAAACTGACCTTCAAGGCCGACAACCCGTTGCACGGCAAGATCCGTCCGGGCATGTCGGTGACCGCCACCGTGAACATCAAAGACGCCCCGGACAATGGCCGGTGATGCGCTGATCCGCCCGGTCGGCGAACCGACCCGGCGCGATTGGATTGCGGTGATGAGCGTGATGCTCGGCGCGTTTATGGCCGTGCTCGACATTCAGATCACCAACTCTTCTCTGAAAGATATTCAGGGCGCCTTATCGGCGACGCTGGAAGAAGGCTCGTGGATTTCCACGTCGTATCTGGTCGCGGAAATCATCATGATTCCGTTGACCGCGTGGCTGGTGCAGTTGCTGTCGGCGCGGCGACTGGCGGTGTGGGTGTCGCTGGGTTTTCTGGTTTCCTCGCTGCTGTGCTCGATGGCGTGGAGCCTGGAGAGCATGATCGTCTTTCGCGCCATGCAGGGTTTCACCGGCGGCGCGCTGATCCCGCTGGCGTTCACCCTGACCCTGATCAAACTCCCCGAACACCACCGCGCCAAAGGCATGGCGATGTTCGCCATGACCGCCACGTTCGCCCCGTCCATCGGCCCGACGCTGGGCGGCTGGCTCACGGAAAACTGGGGTTGGGAATACATCTTCTACATCAACATCCCGCCGGGCCTGATCATGATCGCCGGCCTGATGTACGGGCTGGAAAAGAAAGAAGCGCACTGGGAATTACTGAAAAGCACCGACTACACCGGAATCCTCACGCTGGGGATTGGTCTCGGCTGCTTGCAGGTTTTTCTAGAGGAAGGCCATCGCAAGGATTGGCTCGAATCAAGCCTGATAGTGACGCTGGGCAGCATTGCGCTGGTGAGTCTGATCACCTTTGTGATCGTGCAGATCTCCAAACCGAATCCGCTGATCAATCTGGGCATCCTGCGTAATCGCAATTTCGGTCTGTCGAGTATTTCCAGTCTGGGCATGGGTGTCGGGTTGTACGGTTCGATCTATCTGTTGCCGCTGTATCTGGCGCAGATCCAGAACTACAACGCCCTGCAGATCGGCGAAGTGATCATGTGGATGGGCGTGCCACAGCTGTTCCTGATTCCGCTGGTGCCGAAGCTGATGAAGTTTGTTTCGCCGAAATGGCTGTGCACGATCGGTTTTGGATTGTTCGGGCTAGCGAGTTTTTCTTCGGGGGTGCTCAACCCGGATTTCGCCGGGCCGCAGTTCAACCAGATCCAGATTATTCGTGCGCTGGGGCAGCCGTTGATCATGGTGACCATTTCGCTGATCGCCACGGCGTACATCCTGCCGCAGGACGCGGGGTCGGCGTCGAGTCTGTTCAATATCCTGCGAAATCTGGGCGGCGCGATTGGTATTGCCCTGCTCGCGACACTGCTGGATGCGCGCACCAAGACCTACTTCGATTATTTGCGCGAGGCGGTGGTGCCGACCAATCCGCAGGTGGCCGAGCGTTTGGCGTCGATGACTGATCGGTTTGGCAGTGACACGGCGGCGTTGAGCAAGCTGAGCGAGATCGTCCATCAGCAGGCGGCGATCATGGCGTACAACGATGCGTTTCACTTTGTCGGGATTGCGCTGGGAATCAGCATGTTGGCGATTTTGCTGACCAAGAAATTGCCAGAGGGGCTGAAGGCTGGGGAGTCTCATTAAGACCGCGTCGCCCCATTCGCGAGCAAGCTCGCTCCCACAGGGGATTTGTGAACGACACAACTCCAATGTGGGAGCGAGCTTGCTCGCGAAGAGGCCCGACTAAACACTGCAAATTTTCAGACCGCCAAAAGCCGCTCACGCAGTTTGGCAATCTCGTCGCGCATCTGCGCCGCCGCTTCAAATTCCAGATCCCGCGCCAACTGATACATCTTCTCTTCCAGCGCACGAATGCGCTTGGTGATTTCGCTCGGCGAGCGCAGTTCGGCTTCGTACTTGGCGTTCTCTTCGGCAGCCTTGGCCATGCCTTTGCGCTTCTTGCTGCGCGAGCCCGGCACGGTGGCGCCTTCCATGATGTCGGCGACGTCCTTGATCACCCCGCGCGGGGTGATGCCGTTTTCCAGGTTGAACGCTATCTGCTTGTCGCGACGCCGCTCGGTCTCGCCAATCGCCCGCTCCATCGAACCGGTCATGCGATCGGCATAGAGAATCGCCCGACCATTGAGGTTACGTGCGGCGCGACCAATGGTCTGAATCAGCGAACGCTCGGAACGCAGGAAGCCTTCCTTGTCCGCGTCAAGAATCGCCACCAGCGACACTTCCGGCATGTCCAGGCCTTCACGCAGCAAGTTGATCCCGACCAGCACATCAAAGGTCCCGAGGCGCAGGTCGCGAATGATTTCCACGCGCTCAACGGTGTCGATATCAGAGTGCAGATAACGCACGCGCACGCCGTGATCGGCGAGGTAATCGGTAAGGTCTTCGGCCATGCGTTTGGTTAGCGTGGTGACCAGCACCCGCTCCTCGACCGCCACACGCTTGCTGATTTCCGAGAGCAGATCATCGACCTGAGTCAGCGCCGGACGCACTTCAACCTGCGGGTCGACCAGGCCAGTCGGCCGCACCACTTGCTCGACCACCCTTCCGGCGTGTTCGGCCTCGTAGTTGCCCGGCGTCGCCGAGACGAAAATGGTCTGCGGGCTGACCCCTTCCCACTCGTCAAAACGCATCGGTCGGTTATCCAGCGCCGACGGCAAACGGAAGCCGTATTCAACGAGGGTTTCCTTACGCGAACGGTCGCCCTTATACATCGCACCGACCTGCGGCACGCTGACGTGGGACTCGTCGATCACCAGCAAGGCATCGGCCGGCAGGTAATCGTAGAGCGTTGGCGGCGCGGCACCGGCCGGGCGACCGGACAGGTAGCGCGAGTAGTTTTCGATGCCGTTGCAATAACCCAACTCGAGGATCATCTCCAGGTCAAAACGGGTGCGCTGTTCAAGACGCTGGGCTTCGACCAGTTTGTTGTTGCTGCGCAGGTATTCGAGGCGTTCCTGCAATTCGACCTTGATGTGTTCGATGGCGTCGAGCAGGGTTTCCCGTGGCGTTACATAGTGGCTCTTCGGGTAGAAGGTGAAGCGCGGCATCTTGCGGATGACTTCGCCGGTCAGCGGGTCGAACGCGGAAATGCTTTCGACCTCGTCATCGAACAGCTCGATGCGGATCGCTTCCAGATCGGATTCCGCCGGGTAGATGTCGATCACATCGCCGCGCACACGGAAAGTCGCGCGGGCAAAGTCCATATCGTTGCGGGTGTATTGCAGGTCGGCCAAGCGCCGCAGCAGTGCGCGCTGATCGAGTTTGTCGCCGCGATCGACGTGCAGCACCATCTTCAAATAGGTTTCCGGGCTACCCAGACCGTAGATGCACGACACCGTGGTGACGATGATCGCGTCTTTACGCTCCAGCAACGCTTTGGTTGCGGACAGGCGCATCTGCTCGATGTGGTCGTTGATCGACGCATCCTTCTCGATGAAGGTGTCGGACGACGGCACATAGGCTTCCGGCTGATAGTAGTCGTAGTAGGAAACGAAGTATTCGACGGCGTTGTTCGGGAAGAACGCCTTGAACTCACCGTACAGCTGCGCTGCAAGGGTCTTGTTCGGCGCCAGCACCAGGGTCGGACGCTGAATCTGCGAAATGACATTGGCGATGCTGAAGGTCTTGCCCGAGCCGGTCACACCGAGCAGCGTCTGGTGCGCCAGCCCGGCTTCGATGCCCTCGACCAGTTGGCGAATGGCTTCCGGCTGATCGCCGGCAGGCTCAAAGCGGGTGACGAGCTGGAATTCGGACATATACACCTCTGGGATCGCGGCATTCCGAGCAAAGCGGAACACCACGGGGACGACCGCAAACGACCGGTGTCGCGCAAGAAAAAACCTGGATTGTGCTCAATGTGGTGGCGATTGCCTCACCTTTCAAGGCAAACGTCCTACATCCGGTAAAGACTCTGACACGTGCAGTCGACTAACGGTCAAGAAATAATCGGAAAAACTTACCCTAAAAGCCGAATCGCCTGTCGCCATTGTTCCGTAATGGCCTCTATACTAGCTCCCCGTTTGTGCACCGCTCTAGTGCATCCGGCTGGAGCGCGACACGTCCCTCCATTCTCCATTCAGAGCCGCCGCAATAATGAGCCTGTTCTCCGCTGTCGAAATGGCACCCCGCGATCCAATCCTGGGCCTCAACGAAGCATTCAACGCCGATACCCGGACCACCAAGGTCAACCTGGGCGTGGGTGTTTACTGCAACGAAGAGGGGCGAATTCCACTTCTGCGCGCCGTGATCGAAGCCGAAACCGTTCGCGCCGCTCAACACGCTTCGCGCGGCTACCTGCCGATCGATGGTATCGCCGCCTACGACCAGGCCGTGCAAAAGCTGCTGTTCGGCAACGACTCGCCGCTGATCAGCGCCGGTCGCGTCATCACCACTCAGGCCGTCGGCGGGACCGGCGCACTGAAGATCGGTGCCGACTTCCTCAAGCAACTGCTGCCGAACGCCGTTGTGGCGATCAGTGACCCAAGCTGGGAAAACCACCGTGCCCTTTTCGAAACCGCCGGTTTCCCGGTGCAGAACTACCGTTACTACGACGCAGCCAGCCACGATGTGAATCGTGCTGGCATGCTCGACGACCTCAACGCCCTGCCGAACGGCTCGATCGTTGTCCTGCACGCCTGCTGCCACAACCCGACTGGCGTCGACCTGACCCCGGCGGACTGGAACAACGTGCTGGAAGTGGTTAAAGCCAAAGGTCACGTGCCGTTCCTCGACATGGCCTATCAAGGTTTTGGCGACGGCATCGACGAAGACGCCGCAGCTGTGCGCCTGTTCGCTGAATCCGGCCTGACCTTCTTCGTTTCGAGCTCGTTCTCCAAGTCGTTCTCGCTGTACGGCGAGCGCGTTGGTGCGCTATCGATCATCAGCGAATCGAAAGAAGAAAGCGCGCGCGTGCTGTCGCAGGTCAAGCGCGTGATCCGCACCAACTACTCCAACCCGCCGACCCACGGTGCAAGCATCGTTGCAGCTGTATTGAACAGCCCGGAACTGCGTGCACAATGGGAAGCCGAGCTGGCGGAAATGCGTCTGCGCATTCGCGGCATGCGCGAGCAGATGGTTGCCCTGCTGGCAGAGAAAGCCCCGGGCCGCGACTTCAGCTTCGTCGGTCGTCAGCGCGGCATGTTCTCCTACTCGGGCCTGACCACTGAACAAGTGCATCGCCTGCGTAACGAGTTCGGCATCTACGCCCTGGACACCGGCCGCATCTGCGTGGCTGCGCTGAACCAGAACAACATCAAGGCGGTAACGGATGCGATTGTTCAGGTCATCTGATTTCGCACTGTGATGAAAAACGGGAAGCCTTGGGGCTTCCCGTTTTTTATTGTCACGAAACAATCCCTATCCCCTCTAAACTGCACACATGTCCAAATGTGGGAGCGAGCTTGCTCGCGAAAGCGATCTGTCATTCAACATCGTTGTCGACTGACATGACGCCTTCGCGAGCAAGCTCGCTCCCACAGGTGATGAGTACATTCCAGAATTTTGTGAGATCAGATATGAAAAACGACAACCTGCGCGCCGACCGTGACGACCTGGATGATTTCATCCCTCGTGCCTCGGCCAAACGCGAGAAAAAGCCTGGTGCTGCAAGTCGCCGCCGGGGTGTTCCTGGGTGGCCTGGTCCTGTGGCTGGTGCAACTGGCCGCCACCGCGGCTTACGCCAAACTGATGATGGGCACCATCACCTTCGGCAGTTAAGCCAGTTCGATCGCACGCTGACTCGCGGCGTCGTCATAAACGACGTACAGCGATTCGGCGATCTGACTCTTGATCGCCTTGGTGCTTTCAAGACCCAGGACGAAGCCTTCGGCCTTGCCACCGGCGCGGTTCAATTCCTCAGCGGTACTGGCCTGGGTGATTGCATCGAAGAGTTTTTCGGCGTGAGGGCCAACGCCCTTGGGCAGGCTGATTTGCGCGATGCTCATGCGAACACCTCGCTGTTGCGGGATAAATGGTTCATGACGCAGACCTTTTTCGGCGAATGGCCGGCAGCGCGTGTGACCACTTCCGGGCGCCCATGGTAGACCTCTGCTGCAGTTCTGGTAACCGCCAATCGCTGACAAGTCACCGTTCGTCCCGAGGATTCAGCTAATTTTACAACCGGCGCTTGACTTCTCTTTTTGAATCAGTAACATACGCACCAATTCCGCAATAGCTCAGTTGGTAGAGCAAATGACTGTTAATCATTGGGTCCCTGGTTCGAGTCCAGGTTGTGGAGCCAAATAGCAAAGCCCCTGAATCGAAAGATTCAGGGGCTTTTTTGTGGGCGCTCGAAAAGGTCAAAAGATCTTGAAATGAAAAAGGGCCGATCTGTGCTTACCAGATCGGCCCTTTTTTATTCAGTTACAGCGGTCAGACATGCTCGCTGCTTTTCACCTGCACCTTCGGTGCACCCTGCCCATGATCGTGATCATCAGGCTCAATGACCGGCACTTCCTTGCCATCGCAGTCATGCAGCTTGCCGTCGCTGAAGTAGTCGCCTTCACGCAGCGCCGCCAGGTCGCGATAGCGCAGGGTCCGCTCTTCCGCCGCTGCAAACACCGACTGCTGATCCGAGTTACCGGCGGTGAAGTGGTTGAAGGCCAGGTTGAGCAGGATCGCCATGATCGCCGACGAGCTGATGCCCGAGTGAAAAATGGTCGCGAACCAGCTTGGGAAGTGATCGTAGAAGTTCGGTGCGGCAATCGGGATCATGCCGAAACCGATCGAAGTGGCGACGATGATCAGGTTGACGTTGTTGCGGTAATCAACCTTCGACAGCGTACGGATACCGCTCGCCGCCACCGTGCCGAACAGCACGATACCGGCGCCGCCGAGTACTGACGTCGGCACTGCTGCGATAACCCGGCCCATGAACGGCAGCAGACCAAGGATCACCAGGAAGATACCGCCAGTAGCGACCACGTAACGGCTCTTGATCCCGGTAACCGCCACCAGCCCGACGTTCTGGGCGAAGGCGCTCTGGGTGAACGAACCGAAGATCGGCGCAAACATGCTCGACAGCATGTCTGCCCGCAGGCCATTGCCCAGGCGTTTGGAATCGACCTTGGTGCCGATGATTTCACCGACCGCAAGGATGTCCGCCGAAGTTTCCACCAAGGTCACCATGACCACGATGCACATCGACAGAATTGCGGCGAAGTGGAAGGTCGGCATGCCGAAATGGAACGGCGTCGGGAAGCCAAACATCGGCCCCGTGGTGACGCTGGAGAAATCCGCCATGCCGAGGAACACCGCCAGCACCGTGCCGATCACCATGGCCAACAGGATCGACAGACGCGAGATAGTCGAGCTGCCGACCTTGCTCAGCAACAACACCAGCACCAGCGTGACTGCCGCCAGACCGATGTTCTGCATGCTGCCGAAGTCCGGCGCATGGCTGTTGCCGCCCATGGCCCAGCGTGCGGCCACCGGCATCAGCGTCAAGCCGATGGTGGTGATCACGATGCCGGTGACCAGCGGCGGGAAGAACTTGGTGATGCGCGAGAACACCGGTGTGATCAACAAGCCTATCAAGGAAGCCGCAATCACTGCGCCAAGCACGGACTGGAAGCCGCCCTCCCCGCCACTGCTGACGATCGCGACCATGGTCGCCACACCGGAGAACGATACGCCCTGCACCAGCGGCAACTGACAACCAAAAAACGGTAGACCCAGGGTTTGCAGCAGCGTCGCCAGCCCCCCGCAAACAATGAAGCAGCAATCAGCAAACCAATGTCCGCCGGCGACAGGCCGGCCGCCTGGCCGATGATCAGTGGCACCGCAACAATACCGCCGTACATGGTCAGAACATGTTGCAGGCCGTAAGCCATATTCGCGCCGACCCCGAGATTTTCGTCCTCGGGCCGTTGGTGTGAAACATGGGGCGTTTTCATGGTGGGGGGTTCCCTGGTTTTTGTTATGCGCACACTGTATTCAATACTCGTGACAAATGTCCATAGAGTTGTATACAACTTATCAGTCACATAATGGATAGGTAGCCACCCAAGCTTCTAGCCCGCTGCTCTCATCCCCCACAAATCCGGCAACACTTCCTCTCCAGCGCCCTCGCCTGCCGCCACTACGCTGAAGTGTTCACGGCGACCGACGGTGCGGTCGCGCTCTTTTTTATACATATAAAGTATGCATAATGAAGTCAATTGAAATTCAGTACGACAAAAGCAAGAACGCAGCCAACAAACTCAAGCACAAGGGCGTCAGCCTCGCCGAGACCGAACCGGTCTTTCACGACGAACGAGCACTGACGATCGAGGACAACGACCATGACGAACAGCGCTGGATCACTATTGGCGCCAACAGCAAAGGGCGCTTGTTGGTCGTTGCTTACAGTTACCGGGATGCAAATGTCGTTCGAATCATTTCTGCGCGTGTCGCCACACCCAGCGAACGTAGCGCTTATTTTCTGGAGGCTTGATCGATGCAAGACGAATATGACTTTTCTCAGGGCAAACGCGGTGCGTTGGCTTCAAACAAGGGCAAAACCCGCATCACCATCATGCTGGATGACGCCGTCATCGAAGCGGCGCGAACGGTCGCGGAAAACGAAGGGTTCGGTTATCAGACGGTGATCAATAACACCCTGCGTCATGCCCTGCTCGATGCCGTTGCCAAACCGGAACAAGCCGAATCGAGCGGGCAATTCAAGAAAGGCATCACCGCCGCAGACCTCAAGAGTCTCGAGAAAAAACTGTCGGCAGCGGTCGGAGAAATTCGCCGAGTGCTCGAGCCCGACGCCAAGCCCTAAACGGAAACCGGTACGATCATCCGCGCCAGAGCCTGCCGTATGTGGGGCAGATCCGGCAGGTGCAGAGCAAACTCGCGCGCCAGCAATTCAATCAGCTCATCGACCTGCGTCACCTCGCGTCGCTCACTGCTGGCGCCCATGCGATGAACAGCGAAACTGCCGTTGTTCAGGGTCTTGCGCCAGCCATTACCCGTGCGCGCGACCATCAGACGCTGGGTGAACGGTGACTCAGGGTGAGTCGAGACATACCAGTTGCCAATGGTGTAATCGATGTCTTCCTGGCGTTGCAGATCGAACAGGTACATCGGCCGCCATTCACCCGCCACATTGGCACGTAGCATGTAGCCGTCGGCCTGTTTTTCAATGCGATAAAGTTCGTGAGGGGTCGCTTGCTCGGTCTCGGTATCGAGCAGCAGCGGCGCGGTCGGCACCATGCCGCCGAAGCCGACATCTGTGATGTAGCGCACGTCGTCGATAGTCACCAGACTCAAACGGTGTGTGCGCGCTGTCCAGCTGCCTTCGGGCTGATTCATTACCACGCGCCCGCTGATGGCCCGAGCGTCGAAGCCCAGTTCCAGCAACAGGGCAAAGAACAGGTTATTGAGCTCGTAGCAGTAACCACCGCGTCCACCGAGCAGGACTTTCTCTTCAATGGATGGCAGATCGATCAACACCGGCGCGCCGGTAATCGTCGCCAGATTCTCGAAAGGGAACACGCCGGTATGGCGCAGTTGCAGCAGGCGCAGGGTCGCCAGTGTCGGTTCCGGTGGTGTTTCAAAACCCAGACGTTGCAGGTACAGCTTCAGATTCGTCAGGCGTGGCTCACTCATTGCTCGATCCTTATGCATGGGGCCGCAGGTCACTGCGTTGATGGTCGCCATGTATACGGGATCAGGCACTGTTTTCGACAATTGATTTCGCCAATCGCCCGCTAGCGTTTCTTGCGGGAACCGATGCGAATCCACGTCGGCGCATGGTCACTGGCGTGCGGTTCGTTGCGCACCCAGGCGTCGACCCCGGCCTCATGTAGATACGGACTCAGCGCCGGGTTGAGCAATAGATGATCGATGCGCAGACCAGAGTTGGTTTGCCAATGCTGCCGAAAGTAATCCCAAAACGTATAGAGCCGATCCTCGGGATACAGATGCCGCAGCGAATCGGTCCAGCCCTGATCGAGCAAGCGCTGATAACACTCGCGGCTCTCGGGTTGCAGCAGCGCATCCTTGAGCCACGAGCGGGTGTTGTAGATGTCCATGTCGGTTGGCACGACGTTGTAGTCGCCGGCCAGCACCACCGGGTGATCGCTGCTTTGCAGGTCTTTTGCATAGCTGATCAGCCGTTCGAACCACGCTAGTTTGTAATCGAATTTCGGCCCCGGCTGCGGGTTGCCGTTGGGCAGGTACAGGCAGCCGACCAGCACCCCATGCACCGCCGCTTCCAGATAACGACTGTGCTTGTCATCGGGATCACCCGGCAGACCGCGTCGGCTCTCCAGCGGCTGCGCATCGCGGGCGAGAATTGCTACACCGTTCCAGGAGGCCTGGCCCTGCCAGATCGCGCCGTAACCGGCGGCTTCCAGTTCTGCTGCGGGAAACGCCGTGTCGACGGATTTGAGTTCTTGCAGGCAGGCGATATCCGGCTGCTCGCGCTTGAGCCAGTCCAGCAGGTTCGGCAAACGTGCGCGTAAACCGTTGACGTTGTAAGTGGCGATTCGCAGGTTTTTCATCGGCTGAGGCTCCTGCCCAAGGGCTGTAAAAATTGTGACCCCGTGATCATCGTGCCGGTTGCATCGGATCAGTCTCGTGCGGCGTAATGGGCGCTCGCCATTCGCCCGCACTGCCGAGACCGGAATCCCATGCAAACCACGCTGCAAGGTCAGCGCATTCTCTTGCGCCCGCTCCAGTATTCAGATGCCGACGCCCTGCTCCACGCTGCCACTGACGGCGAATTGTGGAACCTCACCGTCACCGTGGTGCCTTCGCCCAGCACTGTCGACAGTTATCTGAAAAAAGCCCTCGATGGCCGTGATGCCGGCACGGTGATGCCGTTTGTCATTGTGCTCAAAGACACTGGCGAAGTGCTCGGCTCAACGCGTTTCTGGAAGATCGACCCGCTCAATCGCAAGCTGGAAATCGGCAGCAGCTGGATCGCCGCGAGCTGGCAGAAATCCTTCGTCAACACCGAAGCCAAATACCTGATGCTGCGCCACGCCTTCGAAGTGCTCAACTGCGTGCGCGTGCAGTTCACCACCGACGAGAACAACCAGAAATCACGTAATGCGATCTTGCGCCTTGGTGCGCAGCAAGAAGGCATCGTCCGGCATGAGCGGATCATGCCGGACGGGCGCAAGCGCAACTCGGTGCGCTTCAGCATCATCGATGACGAATGGCCACAGGTGCGCTTGCACTTGGAACAGAAACTCGCTACCTGACCCTTCAGGCGCGATTACGCAGCCACTGCAAAAAGCCTCTTTTGGGTACAACCGCCGGCGCTTCCTCGGTCAGGGATTGCGCCTTGTGCAGGCGGAAATCGAGCAGCGTCTGCATCGCGTCGTGGATATCATGACGCGCATCGAGGCACGGTTTGAGGTACGACTTCTCGATGCGATACAACGCGCAAAAGGTCTTCGCCGAAAAGTCTGCCGGCAATGCGGAATCGGACAAGATCCCTGCCTCGCCAATCACCTCGCCCGGCCCCATGCGCCCGGACTCGAACGGTGTGCCGTGGCGCTTCAACGTCACCGACACCACACCGGACTCGATAATGAACAAATGATCGCTGACCTCCCCTCCCGCCAGAATGACTTCGCCGGCACGGAAGGTTTGCAGGCTCATGTTCTGGCTGAAGGTGTCCTTCTCTTCCTGGCGCAGGGTGGAGAAAATCGGCGAGCTGTCGAGCAACGCCCGGGGCCGCGACAGGTTGGTCGGCGCAGCACTTTCATCGCTCGACAGCAGATTGACCCCGGAGGCCTGCAAGTGCCGATAGGCCAGATCGAACAACTGATTGCGCACCACGCGCTTCTCGCCCATCGAGGCGACGAAACCGCTGATCTCGTATTCCGCGCCACTGCTGCCGGAGCTTTTCAGTGCGACGCTCGGCGCAGGTGTGTCGAGCAACTGGCGACAGCCCTGCATCGCCCGCTCCAGCGCATCGATCACCGAACTGGGCCGCGCATGCGGGCTGACTTGCACGCTGACCGCGACGCCGAACATATTGCTCGGCCGACTGAAGTTGATGATCTTGGCCTTGGCCGCCAGCGAGTTGGGGATCACCGCCATGCTGCCCTGACTGGTTTGCAAGCGCGTGGCGCGCCAGTCGATATCGGTGACGCGGCCTTCAGTGCCGTCGATGGAAATCCAGTCATCGAGTTGATAAGGCTTGGTGGTGTTGAGGACGATTCCGGAAAACACATCGCTGAGCGTGCTCTGCAAGGCCAGACCGACGATGATCGCCAACGCCCCGGAGGTCGCCAGTACGCCTTTGACCGGCAGATCCAGCACATAGGCCAGCGCCGCAATGATCGCGATGAGGAAAATCACCGCGCCGAGCAAGTCCTGCAACAACCGCCCGGTGTGGCCGACCCGCTGCATCATCACCGCGCCGATCAACACCGTCAGGGTGCGCGCACCGAACAGCCACCAGCCAATCTGCAGGCCAGTCGCCGCCAGGTGCAGCGGCACGTTATCGGCCCACGGCGCCGGCTCCATCGGATTGAGGCCTTCGTTGAACAGCAGCACGCTGAACAGGCTGAAAATCAGCACCCGCACCAGCAGTTTCCACTCGCTGCCATGGGAACTGATCAGACGCCATAAACCCAGATCGAGGAGGATCAGGATCAACGCGCAGAACAACGGATGTTCGGTGAGCAGAGACAGCATCAAACAACTCCGACGGGGGCCAATCGCGAGAAGATCGCACAGATTGAGCAAGTGTAGGAGCAATTGATTTCAGAGGATGAACCCGCCCGCAAAAACACCACAAAACCAAATGTGGGAACGAGCCTGCTCGCGAATGCGGTCGATCAGTCAAAGGTGCATCGACTGACATGACGCCTTCGCGAGCAGACTCGCTCCCACGGGGGGGCTGCGTGTGGCCTGGGTTATTTACCGTTAGTCAGGGTGCTGTAGCTGGTCATCAGGTTGCGGTAGTCCGGGATGTGGTTGGAGAACAGCGTGCCCAGCCCTTCAATATCGTTGCGCCAGTCGCGGTGCAGTTCGCAGGCCAGCCCGAACCAGGTCATCAATTGCGCGCCAGCACGGGACATGCGGTTCCACGCCGATTCACGGGTCAGTTCGTTGAACGTGCCGGAGGCGTCCGTCACCACGAACACATCGAAGCCCTCTTCCAGCGCCGGGAACGCCACGCAAACTTCAGTCACCACGCCGGCAATGATCAATTGCTTCTTGCCAGTGGCCTTGATCGCCTTGACGACATCTTCGTTGTCCCAGGCGTTGATCTGGTCCGGACGGGCGTGTTCATGGGCGTTTCCTCTTTTCTATAGGCAACAGCCATCCCTGGCCTGCGAACCGGCCTACGCGTCCTGTGTAGAGCGCAGTGGTTGTGCGTTAAGCGTGCATCTGGCCGAAGCGGCCGGACTGGAAGTCGGCGAAGGCCTGGTGGATTTCCTGCTCGGTGTTCATCACGAACGGGCCGTGGCCGATGATCGGTTCGTCGATCGGCTCACCGCTGAGCAGCAACACCACCGCGTCCTGGCTGGCTTCGAGTGTCAGTTGATGGCCGTCACGTTCGAACAGCGCCAACTGCCCTTCACGCACCGATTCCACACCGTTGACCTGCACCGAGCCTTTGAGCACCACCAGCGCGGTATTGCGGCCTTCGTGCAGATCCAGCGTCAGCAACTTGCCGGCGTTCAGGCGCAGATCCCACACATCAATCGGTGTGAAAGTCCGCGACGGGCCGGTGTGGCCATCGAATTCGCCGGCGATCAGGCGCAGGCGACCGGCGTTGTCCTTGAGCGCAATGCTCGGGATGTCGCTGTCGAGAATGGTCTGGTAGCCCGGCGCGGCCATTTTGTCTTTGGCCGGCAGGTTGACCCACAACTGGACCATTTCCAGTTTGCCGCCGGTTTTGGCGAAGTTTTCCGAATGGAATTCCTCGTGAAGGATCCCGGAAGCGGCGGTCATCCATTGCACATCGCCCGGGCCGATCACGCCGCCACTACCGGTCGAGTCGCGATGCTGCACTTCGCCTTCATAAACGATAGTCACGGTTTCGAAACCACGGTGCGGATGCTGACCAACGCCACGGCGTTCGGTGGTCGGGGTGAAATCGGCCGGGCCGGCGTGATCGAGCAGCAGGAACGGGCTGATGTGTTTGCCCAGGTTGTCGTAGGAAAACAGCGTGCGAACCGGGAAGCCATCGCCGACCCAATGGCCGCGCGGGCTGGTGTAGATACCGATGATGCTTTTCATGGTTGTCTCCAATTTGGGTGAGTGACGCGATGGATCAAGCTTAAATCCGTATCCATTAATGCACTAGACTGCAAAAATCAGCCTTAGCGTTCTATATGGAGAACGATGGTGGAAGACCTCAACACCCTCTACTACTTCACCCAAGTGGTCGAACATCATGGTTTCGCCGCCGCCGGGCGCGCACTGGACATGCCCAAATCGAAACTCAGCCGGCGTATTTCCGAACTGGAAGAACGCCTCGGCGTGCGCCTGCTGCACCGCACCAGCCGCCATTGTTCGTTGACCGAAATCGGTCAGGCCTATTACCAGCGCTGCCTGGCCATGCGCGTCGAAGCCGAAAGCGCGGCCGAGCTGATCGAACGCAACCGCTCCGAACCGCAGGGGCTGGTGCGCCTGAGTTGCCCGACAGCGCTGCTCAACTCGTGGGTCGGGCCGATGCTCACCCGTTACATGCTCAAATACCCGCTGGTGGAATTGTTTATCGAGAGCACCAACCGCCGCGTCGATCTGCTGCACGAAGGCTTCGACATTGCCTTACGCGTGCGTTTTCCGCCGTTGGAGAACACCGACATGGTCATGAAGGTGCTGGGCAACAGCACGCAATCGGTGGTCGGCAGCCCGCAGTTTGTCGAACGCCTGTCTTCACCGCCCTCACCTGCCGACCTCAACGGCTTGCCCAGCCTGCACTGGGGCGCGGCGCAGCGCGAATATCAATGGGAGCTGCTCGGGCCGAATGACAACACGGCACTGATTCGCCATACGCCACGCATGGTCACTGATGATTTGATTGCCTTGCGTCAGGCGGTGATTGCCGGTGTTGGCGTGGCGCATTTGCCGAGTGTAGTGGTGCGTGAGGACATTGCGGCCGGCCGTGTGGTGGAGTTGATTCCCGGTTGGGCGCCGAAGTGCGGGTTGGTGCATGCGATTTTCCCTTCGCGGCGCGGCTTGTTGCCGTCGGTGCGCACGTTGATTGATTTTCTCGGGGAGGAGTTTGCCCACAGTGACATTGCCTGAATCGGTGGTGCGCCCTTCGCGAGCAGACTCGCTCCCACAAGGATTTTGTGGACACCACAGATCTCCTGTGGGAGCGAGCCTGCTCGCGAAGAGGCCAGCCCGGACAACACAAATCCTGAAAATGATTCATGACTTCTGATCAACAGTGCTTTGTCCCACCAACGGTTTTTCTCAACCATCCGGATGCGGATACTCCTGCCCATTCCCACTGCAACCCTGGAGTTTTTCATGTCTGTTCCCGCTTTCGGTCTGGGTACATTTCGCCTGCAAGGCCAGGTCGTCATTGATTCGGTGAGCACCGCTCTCGAACTCGGCTACCGGGCCATCGACACCGCGCAAATCTACGAAAACGAAGCCGACGTCGGCCATGCCATTGCGGCCAGCGGTGTCCCCCGCGAAGAGCTGTTCATTACCAGCAAGATCTGGGTCGCCAACTTCGCCCAGGCTCGCTTGATCGACAGCCTCAAGGAAAGCCTGCAAAAACTGCAGACCGACTACCTCGACCTGACGCTGATTCACTGGCCGTCGCCGGAAAACCAGGTACCGGTCGAAGAGTTCATGGGCGCCCTGCTCGAAGCCAAGCGTCTGGGCCTGACCCGACAGATCGGTGTTTCCAACTTCACCATCGAGCTGATGCAACAGGCGATCGCGGCGGTCGGTGCCGACAACATCGCTACTAATCAGATTGAACTGCACCCGTACCTGCAAAACCGCAAAGTGGTCGAGTTCGCCCAGAGCCAAGGCATCCACATCACCTCGTACATGACCCTCGCCTACGGCGAAGTGCTGCAAGATCCGCTGATCCGGCAGATCGCCCAGCGCCTGCAAGCCACCCCGGCGCAAGTCACCCTGGCCTGGGCCATGCAGTCTGGCTACGCGGTGATTCCGTCGTCGACCAAACGCGCCAACCTGCAAAGCAACCTTGCCGCTACGGCGCTGACACTGAGCGACGCCGATATGGCGCTGATTGCCACGCTTGATCGCAGCCATCGCCTGACCAGCCCGAAAGGCATCGCGCCGCACTGGGACTGAGCCGGCGCCCGTCAGATTTGCAAGCGTTGCGCGAGTCCGGCCATGGCCTCGCGTAACGTCTCGCTCGCCACGTCCAACGGCGCCGCGTGCGTCTCGCGACACGCCTGCTCGAGCGCTACACATGCCGCCACCACCCGCGCCGCGCCGACCATCTGCGCCCCACCCTTGATGTGATGCGCCAGCTCGCGCAGCCCTGCGCGATCCTGCTCCTGCTGCAAAATCTCCAGACGTTGCAGATCGAGGCGCACGCTGTTCAACACTTCCTTGCGCAACTGTTCGATCAAGGCACGATCATCCCCGGCCATTTGCTCCAGCGTGCTCAGGTCGATTTCCGTCAGCGCGGGCACCTCGCCGGGGTCCACCGTCTTCTCGCAATGACTGGCAGCCGTCAACGCCTGCGCCAGGTCGTGCAAGCGGATCGGTTTGAACAGGCATTCGTCCATGCCGGCATTCAGGCAGCGCGTCCTTTCCTCGGCTTGCGCATTGGCGGTAAAGCCGAGGATCAGACAAGGCTTGCGGCCGGCATGCGACTCGGCATCGCGGATGGCTCGCGCCAGTTGGTAACCGTTGCGCCGCGGCATGTTGCAATCGGTGATCACCACATCGAACGCCTGCGCCCGCCACTGCTTCAGGCCTTCATCACCGTTCTCGGTGTCGACGGTGCGATGGCCGAGTTCACTCAACTGCCAGCACAACAGCAATCGGTTCACCGGATGATCGTCCACCACCAGAACACTCAGTGACGACGTTACCGCAAGCGCTGCTTGCGGAGCACTTGGCGCGCGAGCCAGAGCAGCCAACAACGGCAGTTCAAGACTGACTTCGACGCGTGTGCCTTCACCCGGTGCACTGTCAAGCCGCAGCGTACCGCCCATCATTTCACAGAGGTTGCGACTGATGACCAGCCCCAGCCCGGAACCACTGCGGGCTGATTGCGAGTCATGGCTCGCCTGCACGAAAGGGTTGAACAGCCTTCGTCGGTCGTCGGCGTTGATCCCCACCCCGCTGTCTTCAATAAGCACTTTCACGGTCAGGCGTTCCGCCGTCACGGTGGTTACCGTCAGCCGTAGACTGACCTCGCCCTCCTCGGTGAACTTGATCGCGTTGCTCAACAGATTCGACAGCACTTGTTTGAAGCGCGTCGGATCAATCAGCACGTCAATGTTGCTGCGGGCATCAAGTTCGATGTGCCACAACAAACGCTTCTGCCGCGCCAGCCCTTCAAACACTCGACACACCGACACCACCTGCTCACGCAGGTTGGCACGCTCAGGCACGAGGGACAAATGCCCGGTCTCGATCCGCGCGATGTCGAGGATGTCGCCGATCAACGCCAGCAACTGTTGCCCGGCGTTGGATGCCACCTGGATCGCCAAGCGATCGGTCACGCCCTCCTCGGCGCGCTTCAAGGCCAGTTCGAGCATGCCGATCAAGGCGTTCATTGGCGTGCGGATTTCATGGCTCATGGTCGCCAGAAACGTGGTCTTGGCGCGATTGGCATCGTCTGCCGCGTCCTTGGCTTCCTGCAATTGCTGCAGCCATTGCTGGCGCCGGCGAATCTGTTGGCGCTGAAAAACGATCCAGGCCAGCGCAAGCGCCAGCAACACCGCCGCACCGGCAAAACCGAGGAGAATCTCGCGACGATGGCGTAACCAATAACTGTCTTCCACCACCACATCGTGGCTCCAGCGCTCCACCAGTTCGTCCATCTGTGGCGGGGCGATGCTCAACAGCGCCTTGTTCAGGATCGAATGCAATGCCGTCATCTGCGGTGCCGTCGCCAACGCAATGCGCGCCGGTTGATCGCCGATGGTGCCGGTAATGCGCAGACGCTCACGGTAGTGACGTGCGATCAGAAAGCGCGCCACCAGCAATGAACTCACCGTGGCATCGACCTGACCCTTGGCAATCAACGCCATGCCTTCAGCGGGGCTTTTGACTTCGACCAGACGGATGCGCGGCACGCGGCTCAACAGGTAAGCACGTAACGGATGGCCGCGATAAATCGCCAGCCGTTTATCGGCCAGATCATCGAGGTTGAGCGGTCCCTGCGCGGTGATTGCGCTGACCAGCACAAACGGATTATTCAGGTAGGCGCGGGTAAATCGCAGTTCGGCTTCGCGCTCGCTGCTCGGTGTCACCACCGGCAATACATCCAGTTCACCGGCCTTGAGCTGTTCGATCTGTCGATCCAGCGACGTCCCGCGCACGATCTCGAAGTTCAACCCGCTGCGCTGGCTGATCAGACTCAGCAGTTGCGCCGACAGTCCGCTGAAACGGCCATCGGCATCAAAAAATGTCAGCGGCGCGAAATCTTCGATGGCTCCGACCCGGACAACTGGATGCTGGTCCAGCCACTCCTGCTCATTCGCACTGAGCTGCACCCGCGACTGTTCAGCCATATCGGCGAGGCCGACGCTCCAGCGTAGCTCGATGCGCTGGCGCCGCTCCATGGGGATGGCCGTCAATGCCTTGTCGACGATGCGTTTGAGGCGCCCATCGCTGCGCAACAGCGCGAAGCCGAACGAATTGGCGTCCAGCCCGGCCGGACCGGCCAATTGCAGGTCATTACGATAATTGGTGTTGATCAGGTAGTTGGCACTGATGAAGTCGCCCAGATAAACATCGTCCGCGCCGAAGGCCACCGCACCGAGCGCATCCATCGCCGACGGGTAACGCTGCACACTTGCCCGGGGATAAAACGCCTGCACGCTGGCCCGAGGCAGATAGTCCTCGACCATGGCCAGGCGCTTGCCGGCCAGATCGGTGGGCAATTGTTCATTGAGTCGAGTCACCAGCATCGGCTGATCTTCGGCGTAGGCACGGGACAGGATGAAGGCCGGGTCGGCGGCTTCAAAACTGTTGGAGGTTCCCAGCAGATCGAGATCGCCGCGTTTGAGTGCCGCCATCACGGCATCGCGGTTGGCGAAACGGCGGACTTCGATGCGCACGCCGAGCAACTGCCCCAGCAGGTCGGCGTAATCGGCGGTCAGCCCTTCGAGTTCCTGTTGATTACGGGTGATCTCGAACGGCGGGTAATCCGGCCCGGAAATGCCCATGCGCAACACCGGGTGCTGACGCAGCCATTGCCGGTCCTGTTCATCCAGGCGCAGCTGGACATTTTCCAGTCCGGTACGGGTCAGCACTTGCAGCACCTGCGGCGTGTCGCTTGCCCAACAGGTGGCCATCAGCGTCAGCCACAGCCAGACAATCCGGCGCCCCTGCCTCATGTCTGTCCGCTCAGATCACATGATTGCGCTTGGCGAAATCGCGCAAGTGTACCGCTGAGTTCACCCCGAGTTTTTTCATCAGACGGGTCTTATAGGTGCTGACGGTTTTGTGACTCAGGTGCATGTCCTCAGCAATCGCCTTGTTGGACTTGCCCTGCCCCAGTTGCGCAAAAATGCTCAACTCACGGTCGGAGAGCTGCTCGATCATCTGTTTTTCCGTGATCTGTACGGCATTCAGCGTACTGAACGGGTCCGGGAGCGCAGAGAAAAAGGTATGCCCCGACACCACCGCCCGGATGGCATTGCGCAACTGCTCCAACTGATTGGTTTTGGTCACGTAAGCCATGGCCCCGGCGCGCACACAGCGTTCCTGATAGAACATCGGCTCGTGTGTACTGAACACCAGCACTCGGCAATGGAGATCATTGGCCTTGATCCGGGCCAGCACCTCCAGCCCGCCGAGCACTGGCAGATTCAGGTCGAGAATCACCAATTGAGGCTTGTGTTCACGAATAAGCGTTACCACCTCGTTGCCTTGGGACGCCTCGTATATCTGCTTGAATCCTTCGGCTTGCAACACGATCCGGATGGCGGCACGCACCACCGGATGATCGTCGACGATCAGCGCTAAATTCATGGCCACTCCCGGTGCAAAGACTGACGGTCAGACCACCGATGGGGGCTGATCCAGACTCAGTGGCTGCACAGGGACTGTTGCATGGAACGGGGAGCAAAGCACCTGTCAGGTCTGACAGTTGCGGCCGGGGACTTTTTATGCATGCGCAACGTACTGCATCAGCGGGTGTGGCTTGTGAGCGACCGGTTTACCTGGCTTTGCGGGCACATCGACCAGCGCCATCAACTGACTGATCGACTGCTTTGAAGGCAACATCAAATGACTGATCTGCACATTCTCCTGAGCGAACCCCGAAGTCTGTTGCAACGGCGCCGTGCCTTCGTTGTAGATCAACGCCTGACGAATCTGCGGGTTATCAAGGAAAAACCCCAGCAGATCCAGCGAACGCGCCGCCAGCTCGGCATTGATGACCACCACATCGAACGGCTCACAACCGTAGTCCACCAGCGTCAACAGTTCAGTGAGGCTTTGCACCGGGGCCACGCGGTAGTAATCGAGGCTGTTGAACAGACGCTCGATTTTCATCCGGTGGAAATGCTGCGAGTCTGCAATCAGGATGCGCAGGGCTTTATTGATCATGTTCAATCTCCCGGTGTCACGGTTTCTGGGTGCGGCAAGACTACGCAAGCCACACGACAGGTTCTGTAGGACTTTTCCTAAAAGAAGGTTCACTCATCCGAGTCACGCCGATCACCGTGCTGCTGCAACCAAAGCAACAAATCAGCCCCCGACATCGGCCGCGCATACCAGTAGCCCTGCCCTTGGGAACACCCCAATGCCAACAGTTCACGACGCTGTGCATCGGTCTCGATTCCTTCGATCACCACGCTCATGCCGAGGGTTTCTCCCAACGCCAGTGTGCTGCTGATCGCCGCCCGGCATCGCGGTTCGTGCTCAAGATTGCGGATGAATTCGGCGTCGAGCTTGATCTCGTTGAACGGCAACTGACACAAGCGCTGCAAAGATGAGAAGCCGGCGCCGAAGTCATCGATCGACAGACGACAGCCCATCATTCGCAGGCGGACGAGGCTTTCCAGGCTGGTGGCCGGCGCTTCTAGCAGACCGCTTTCGGTCAGTTCGAAAGTCAGGCCTGCACCGCAAGCACCGTGGTGCGCCAGAAGGTTTTTCAACGTGGTCGTGAGCTGCGCATTGGCCAACTGCACAGCGTGCAGATTGAACGCAACATTCAGGAAAACTCCCTGCGCACGGGCACGTCGTTGCACACCCAGCGCCTGATCGATCTGCGCAAACAATAGCTCGTCGAGTAATCCGCAACGCTCCAGCACAGGCATGAACAAAGCGGGCGAAAGGATGCCGTGGGTTGGATGGAGCCAGCGGCATAGCACCTCTACACCACAGACCTCACCGGTCTGCAGGTTGAATTTGGGCTGATACCAGGCCTGCAATTGCTGCTGCGCCAACGCCTGACGAACCGACGCCTCACTGGCCAGCGTCACGGCAGCGGCCGTGGGTTGCGCCAGAGCCGGCCTGTCGAGGGATTTGCTCAGCAGATTCGCCAGCACTTGCACATGCAAAGGCTTGCCTACATCGCCAAGCAGTTCCAGGCCAAGCAACGCCACCATCTGATGCACCGCACGACGCAGGTCTGCCGACAGCGAACTACTGATGATCACCGACTTGACCTGCCCCGAGGCCCCCACCCGCTGCAGAAACTCCAGCCCGTCCATCCCCTCCATCTGCAAATCGCACAGGGCGACATCGACCGTACCGACTTCCTGCAAGAGCGCCAGCGCCTGAGCTCCGTCACTGGCCTCGAAGATTTCGCGACAACCCAGCGTACGCAGCATGTTGACCGCCACCGAGCGCTGGAACGCATGGTCTTCCAACACCAACACACGCAGCGGCAGAGCAGGCACGGCGATTGAGTCGTCGATGCCGGGAGCATGGTGTGTCGTGGCCAATCGCGTATTCGACTCGCCAGCGGAGGTCTCAACGGTTGTGGGATTGTTCATGAACATCGAGGTGCTCCAGCAAAGGGCCAAGGGTTTGCCGGTCCGGGGTACGGATCAGCATCAACTGTCGTCGGTGGTTGGCGTAAATCGTCTGAGCCTGCGGCTGGCCGCGAACAGTGTCATGAATCACGCCGTGGCGAATCTGTGCATTGCTTGCAAAGAACCGCACCCAATCCACGCCAGTGGCGGCGATCAACCCAGCGTTGATGATCATCAGGTCAAAGTGCTGGAAGGGCTCGCTGGAGTAATGGGTCACGCCCAACAACTCACGAAACGAGTGCACCCGCGTCAGTTCGCGACAGCCCAGTTCTTTAAAGGTCTTGCCGATTCGGGCGTGCAACGCAGGCTCCTCGTCGGCAATCAGAATTCGCCAGCTTTTGTAGGACATTGGTTTCGACAGAGGTAGAAAAGGTCGCCGCTCGCGGCGTAAGAGGCGACACACTAGGCAAAACAGTCGTCAAAGCATGTAGGACGAGTCTGAAAAAATACCAAGAAATCTCCGACGCCCTTTGAAGAACAACGCCACGTCGGAAGGATCCGACGTGGCAACCCGCCTCACCAAAGGTAGCGATACCCCAGGCTCACTCCGAATGGCTGTTCGATGCCATTGCCCTTGGCGTACTCGGCATCCAGCGAGATCTTGCTTTTCTCACTGACCTGCAATACGCCGCCGAAGCCGAGTTCGACGCGGTTGCCCGGCAGCTCGGCATCGAGTTTGTTGCCATTGACGCTGACCTTGCTGCTGCCGGCATGCTCGGTGATGTACGACGCTTTGACATACGGTTGGGCCTTCATGCCATTGCTCAGCTCCAGGCTGCGACCGAACAGCGAACCGACACGGCTTTGCAGTGAATCCAGATCATCGGACTTGACGCGCAGGCCGTTGCTGGCGGTGTAACTGGCCCCTTGGGTGCGGGTCGCAGTGATTTCCAGTTGCGGCTCGACGAACCAGCCATCCTTCAGATTGATGCGTTTGCCAACCTCGATATCAGCACCGACACCATTAGTGCTGTAGGAACCTTTTACCGCTTGCCCCAGATTGTTCGGCGTTTTGATGTCCGTATCGAAACGGCTGTACTTCAAGACGCTGTCAACGTAGACGCCATTGTCATTGAGGTAAGTGGCGTAAATGCCGAACATGCGGCTGTCGATATCGCCCGACGCCCCTTCACCGAAATCCAGATCGGAACGCGCAGTACCGACCATGCCACCGACATAAATCTTGCCGCTGTCCACTGCGAAAGCCTTGTCGGCACCGATTTCCAGACCGCTGACGTCCTGGGAATAGGCGCGGCTGGAATGCTCGCTCACATCGAAACGCTTGCCGATGGCGCGGGTCCAGAGCCCCCCGTCATCCTCGCCCATGCGCAACTCGCCGAGGCGCTTGACCAGAGCGTTCATCTGCGCGTTCCACAGGCTGGCGCCGGCGGTGTGCGCGGCGATGGCGGCGTTGGCCCCTTTGGACAGGTTTTCCGGCGCCGGGTCGATCGGGCGCGGCGGTGGCGTCACAGGGCCCACCGGATCCACTGGATTGACCGGATCAACTGGCGTCACTGGCTCCACCGGATTGCCGGGGTCTACTGGCGTCTCTGGATCCACCGGCGTTACCGGATCAACCGGAATCGCTCCCCCGCTCGCCAGTACCCAGTCATCACCCTGTTGGCGCAAGGTATAGCGGAATGCACCCGCATCGACGTGGCCGCCATACAGGGCGAATTTCGCGCTGCCGCCGTTCGTATCGACCAACAGCAAGCGGCCATCGGAGGTCGTCGGTTCATTACCGCTATCGCCGACGATCAGCGTGTGATCACCACTGGCCATGCCGGCGCCTTGCACGATCAGCAAATCATCACGCTGATTGGCGATATCGGTATTCATCAAAATGCTGCCGCTACCGGAAAGAGCATTGACCGTAAGCGTCTTGAACGTACCGTCGCTGCCCGGCGCGAATGCCAGACGCCCGCCATTGAGGGTCAGCGAGTCCACCGTGTTCACGCCGTTCTCCATGACATTCACCGTGCCACCTGCGTCTGCCACAAGGCCATTGGCTTGGGCACCCGTGTAGAGATTGACCTGACCACCGTTGCTGACCGTACTGTTATTGGCCGTGCCAGTGGCGTACACGCTTTGGGTACCACCCTGCACGCGCGTGTCATTGGCCACCGCCCCGCCGACCAAGCCACGGCGCAGGGTTTGCTCACCGCCTGCGTTAATCACGCTGCCGTTAGCCACCGCCATGTTGATCAGGTTTTGCGTACCGCCAGCACCGACCTGACTATCGTTGGCAATCGCCATGATATCCAGCGTCTGTACGCTGCCCGCATTGATCAGCGTGCGGTTGGCCGTGGAACGAGTGACGGTCTGCTGACTGGCATTGAGCACGGTGTCATTGGCAATACCGCTGGTGCCCACCATCTGTGAGCCGCCGTTATTGACCACCGTGCCATGGCTGACGCCACTGAGAACGTTTTGTGTCGCACCATCTACTACGGTGTCGTAGGTCACACCGTTCTGAAATACGCTCTGCGTCCCACTACCGCTGACCGTGGTGCGATGGGCCGTGCCGTTGGTTCCGATCGATTGCACGCCGGTGGTAACGCTTTCGTCATAAATCACTGCCCCGCCATTGACTGAAGAGGTGTAGGCACTGGCGTGCAGTGGCAGCAAAAACGCAATGGCGACGGCCACGGCGACAGGGTTGCGCTGGAACAACGGGGAACGGGTTTTCATCAACAGAACCTCACGTGCGCCCTCTTGGGCAACGGCGTAAATAGAGTTGAGTCAGAACCTTTGAGGGAACCGGTTCGCACTCGGGGAACCGGCAATTTAGAGAATCGAAGGGACTTTCTGAGTAGGATTTTTCCTTGTCTTTGTAGGAAATTTCCCAAGAGCATTGATCGGTCTTGACCCATGCTCAGATGCAAGAAAGCGAGCCCGTTGCAGGCTCGCTTGATCGCTCATCAGCCGCGTGCACCGACCACGCTTGAACCGTAAGAGATGATGACCTCCACCCGACGGTTGAGCTGACGGGAGCGAGCATTGCCGTTATCGGCAATCGGAAATTGCTTGCCGTAGCCTTTGGTGATCAGCCGATCAGCGCCGATGCCCATTTGCTTGAGCGCGAAAGCCACGGCGTCTGCGCGACGCTCCGACAGACGCTGATTGAAATCGTCACCGCCGACATCGTCGGTAAACCCTTCGATGCGCACCTTGCGTTCAGGGTTGGCCGCCAGATACTGCGCCAGTTGTTCGAAGTTGCGCTGGCTGCCGTACTTGAGATCGGCCTTGCCGGTGTCGAACAGCACATCGCCGAAGGTCACGACTTCCCCGCGCTGGGTTTTCTGCGCTTTCATCGCTTGCAGCGCCTTGAGCTGCTGAGTGCGCACGTCGAGTTGCACCTGGGTACGCTCGGCGTCGATTTTCTTCAGACCCGCCTCTGCTTGGCGACCGGCAATGGTCTGCTCGGCCAGGGCGATTTTCTGGCTGGCCAGATAGGCCAATTGATCGACTTGCGGTGCCTGGCGGTTCTTCTGCGACGCCTGGTCGGCCGCGTTCAACGCCGTAAAGGCAGACTTGGTTTCAATGGCTGCGAGGGTGTTGGCTTCCGGCTTGTTTTGCAGCGCCGCGAACTGTTCGCGGGCTTGCAGCAGTTGCGGGTTTTCAGGCGGTGTGGCGCAACCGGCCAGTGTCAGAGCGATCAGCGAAGCGATGGGCAACAGTTTGAAATTCGACATGAACAAGTCCTTATTGAGCGCTGGCTGGCGGATTGAAACCGGTGACCGGGTCTTGCAGCATTTCCTGCTTGAGCACCTCAATGCCATTGCGCGCGTCAGCCAGTTGTTTCTGCCATTTCACAGCGCGCGATTTACGTTCGGCGAGGTTGGCATCGGCTTCGATCTGTTCGGCCAACAACTTGGCTTGCGGGTAGTTTTTCTCACCGAGGGCGCGTTCCATCTGGAACATCTTGTCTTGCGCTGCCTTCATTTCCAAAGGTGCGTATTGGGTTGCTTCGGCCGACACCGCACGGTTGACCGCGTCCTTGGACAAGCTGATCTGTTGCTCTGGCAGCGGTGCGCTGGCGCAGGCACTCAACGCCGCAGCAACGGCCAGTCCACAGACGGCCAATCGTGCACGGGAAGACATACGTGGAAGGGTCATCAACAGCTCCAAATGTTAACCAGTGAAGTGAGCTCGGCTGTATGCCGAGACCACCGCACGTTAGCGACAGAGAGCCAGTGACGAATGTAGGAAAATTCGCAAGAAACACAGGGAAACTGGAAATAGTTTGTTACGCCAGGCGCTCGTCCAGTTGCTCCGCCAAACGCTCCATCGATTGCTGCAAGGCATCCACCGCTTCGGTCAGAACCTGCGTGTCGAGACCTTCGCTGGCAACCTCCAGCGCTTCACAAGCCTGGATCAGTGAGTGCGCCTTGATAATGCGTGCGCCACCCTTGACCCGGTGGGCCAGATTGGCGAGCCCGGGCATGTCGTGCTGGGTAAACAGGCGCATCAGTTTGGCCATGTCCTGCGCATTGCTCGTGGCCAGATCGCTCAACAGACTGTTGATCGACGCGCGGTCGCCACGGGTCAATTGTTCGAGGCTGCCCAGATCGATGTCACCGGTGCCGACATCGCCGGGCTCGTCTTCAGTCGGTGAACGAGGCCGTGGAACGACTGCGGCCAGACGCAGATTCAGATCCCTGAGGCTGATCGGTTTGAACAGGCAGTCGTCCATGCCGGCCTCGGCGCAACGATCCTTCTCCTCGGCCAGCGCATTGGCGGTAAACCCCAACACCAGGCTGCGCGCCAATCCTCGCGTCGCCTCTTCATCGCGGATCGCCCGGGCCAGTTCGTAACCATTCATGATCGGCATGTTGCAGTCGGTGATGACCACGTCGAACGTCTGGTTGCGCCAGGCACGCAGGCCATGGGCGCCGTCCTCGGCATCCGTCACCCGGTGGCCCAGATAACTCAACTGCTGCGACAGCAGCAGACGGTTGGCCGGGTAGTCGTCGATCACCAGAATATTCAGACAGTGGCTGGCCTGCAGTGCCACGTTTTCCTCGACCGGCGCGGCATCCAGAGGATCGAGTGTCGGTAGATTCAACCGCACCTCGATCTGCGTGCCCTGCCCCAATTCGCTGGTCAGCGCGAGGCTGCCGCCCATCATTTCGCACAAGGTGCGACTGATCATCAGCCCCAGCCCGGAGCCGCCCTGAGCCGACTGACCATGGTTGGCAGCCTGGGAAAACGGCGTGAACAATTGCGCCTGATCCACAAGCGAGATGCCGCGACCACTGTCGGTTACGCGCAAGCAAAGGCGCAGTCGATCATCACTGCCGGTCTCGACCTGCACGCTCAATACCACCTTGCCCACATCGGTGAACTTGATCGCATTGCTCAACAGGTTCGACAACACTTGCTTGAAACGCAGCGGATCGATCAACACGTCGACGTTGCTCAGGGCATCCAGGTCCAGTTGCAGACGCAACTGTTTCTGGCGCGCCAGGCCTTCAAAAATGCGCGCAACCGATTCAATCAGTTCACGCAGATTGGCGCGCTCCGGCGCCAGCGACAGGCGCCCGGACTCGATCCGTGCAATATCGAGAATGTCGCCAATCAGGTCCAGCAAGCCCCGCGCTGCGCCCGAGGCCACTTCAACGGCAAAGCGATCCAGTACACCTTGATCGGCCTTTTTCAGCGCCAGTTCGAGCATGCCGATGATGGCGTTCATCGGCGTCCGAATTTCATGGCTCATGGTTGCCAGGAACGTGGTTTTGGCGCGGTTGGCGTCATCGGCAACATCTTTGGCGATTTGCAGTTCCTGCAACAGATGCTGACGCTCGCTGACATCGATCCAGCCAGCGATCATGCCGTTGACTGCACCGTCGCTGCCACGATACGGCAGCATCCAGTGGTAGATGGTCAGCGCGCGGCCGTCCGCCAGATTCAGACTGCGGTCCTGGATGCTCGGCAAGCCGTCCTCCATCACCCGTAGATAATCATCCTGAAACGTCTGTGCCTGCTGCATATCACTGAGCACGCCGTCCGTGACCAACTTGCCGATGACCGCTTCGCGCTCGGTACCAAACACATGCAGATAACCGCTGTTGCAGATCACCAGGCGACCTTCGCGATCGCGCACGTAGATCGGATGCGGCGTGCCGTCGATCAGCACGCGCATGAACTCCATCTGATCGTTCAGCGCGATTTCCGCCTGACGGCGCTTGCGCATCAACAGACGCAAATAGGCGATCCAGCCCAGCGCCACCAACAGCAACACGCCGGCGATCACGAAGCCCTGGATGATCATGCCGCGATTGCGCAGCCAATAACTGTCATTCACCACCACTTCGCTGCGCCAGCGGTTGGTCAGCTCATCCATTTCCTCCGGGCTGATGCTCAACAGGGCCTTGTCGAGAATCGAGTACAGCTCCAGCGCACCGCGACTGGTGGCCAGTGCGATGCGTGCAGGTTGGGTGCCGACCGTGCTGGTGACCTGCAATGTGTCGCGGTACTGGCGCGAGATCAAATAGCGCGCGCTGACCAGCGAATTGATCGCGCCGTCGGCCTTGCCCAACGCGACCATCTCCATGGCCTCGGCGGCGTTGCCTGCCGTCACCAGTTGCACCTTGGGGAATTGCTCGATGAGGTACTCGCGCAGAATGTTGCCGCTGATCAGCGCCAAGCGCTTGCCGGCCATCTGATCCAGCGTCATCGGTTCGCCGCCACGGCGAGTGACCAGCACGAACGGGTTGATCAGGTACGGCCGGGTAAAGCGCAGTTGACCTTCGCGCTCGGTGCTCGGCGTGAACGCCGCCAGCATGTCGGCCTTGCCGCTGGTCACCTCACCGATCAGGTCGCCCACCGACTCAACACGCTGTATATCGAATTGCAGGCCCGTGCGCAGGCTGATCTTGGCCAGCACATCAGCACTGATGCCGCGAAACTTTCCGGCTTCATCGACAAAGGTCAACGGCAGAAAGTTTTCGTTGATCGCGACTTTGATACGCGGATGGTGATCCAGCCAACGCTGTTCGTTCACGCTGAAATGCAGCCGATGCTGGCCGGGAATGGCCACCCCGCCGACACTCCAGCGGCGCCGGATGCTCATACGCTCTTCCGCAGGAATGACCTTCAACGCCGCATCGAGAATGTGCAACAACCGAGTGTTGTCCCGGGTCACGGCAAAACTGAAGGGCTGGGTTTCCATACGCGAAAAATCGCTGAGCTGAACGTTGTTGAGGTAGTTCTTCTTGACCAGGTAATTGGAGCTGAGCAGGTCGCCCAGATAGACGTCAGCCTGACCGAACGCCACGGCACCGATCGCCGTCAGTGTCGAGGGATACAGTTGCACGTCGGCTTTTGGGTAAAACGCCTTGACCGTTTCCGGTGGCAGGTAGTGATAGAGCATCGCCACTCGTTTGCCCGCCAGGTCTTCCGGCAGGTTGTGACTCTCATCGATGCGCGTCACCAGGGTCGGGTTATCGTCAGCGTAAGGCGAAGAGATTGCCAGTTCGGGGTCCGCCGCCTCAAAACCGTTAGCGGTGCCGATCATATCGATCTGGCCGTGCTTCAGCGCCGTCAGCAGATCGCCGCGCGAGGCGTAGCGCCGGACCTCGACCGTGACGTGCAGCAATTGTTCGATCAGTTGTGCGTAATCGGCCGTCAGACCTTCGTAATCATTGCCGTTGCCGGTGATCGCAAAAGGCGCGTAATCAGGGCTGCTGTCGCCGAGCAACAGACGCCCCTTGCGGCGCAACCAGCTCCAGTCCGGCTCATCGAGTGGCACGGCATACTCGTCGACATCCGAGCGACCGAGCAATTGCAATGTATCGGGCTGCGTCGCGGCCATGGCCTGCAGCAACGACATTGAGCCGAACAGTGCCAGACCGGCCAGGCAATTTCTGACGAAAATAATCATCTAGAGCAGGTTGTTACGCTTGGCAAAATCGGCGAGGTACACCACCGACTTGACGTTGAGTTTCTCAATCAGCCGCGTCTTGTAAGTGCTGACGGTTTTGTTGCTCAACAGCATGGCTTCGCCGATTTCCTTGTTGCTCAAACCCTTGGCCAGTTGCTGCAGGATCGTCAACTCGCGATCAGACAGACTCTGAATCAATTCCAGATCGGTGGCCTGCGCATCGCTGCGGCGCACCGAGCTGCTGGCCAGATTGGGGAAGAAGGTATAGCCGTCCATCACCACCTTGATGGCTTTGACCAACTCGTCGAGGTCGTTGGTTTTCGACATGTATCCGGCTGCGCCAGCCTTCATGCAGCGCATGGAATAGAACTGTGCCGACTGCGACGTCAGCACGAGGACCTTGCAAGACAGGTTCAGCGCGCGGATACGCGAGATCACCTCCAGGCCGTCGAGCTTGGGCATGGCGATGTCCAGAATGATCAGGTCGGGGGTATGTTCGCGGGCCAACTGCACAGCATCGGCGCCATTGTCCGCTTCCGCGACGACTTCGAAATGTTCCTGTTTCAACAGCATCTTGACCGCAGAGCGAATGAACGGGTGATCGTCCACGATGATCGCTTTCAACATAAAAACCCCTGTAAGACGTTGATCAACTACTTGGCAACGCCACAAATAACAATGGGACAGCAGTCCAGATGCTCCACGTGCAGAACATACACGAGCACCACAGAATTGTAGGAAAATTCTTGGAAAACACCGCACAGCACCGCACAACGATCAGCGCTCGCCCTCTGGCTTCTCCAGCCATTGCAGCAAGTCATGTCCGTTCATGGGACGGGCCAGGTAATAACCCTGACCCATTTCGCACTCCAGCTCGCGCACATGCTCAAGCACCTTTGGGCTGCTGATGCCTTCGATCACCAGATCCATCCCTAACGAACGAGCCAGCACCCTCGTACTGGCGACCATCGCCCGGTTGCGTTGACGGTCGAGGTGCTGGACAAAACGGCCATCGAGTTTTATCTGGGTGAACGGCAACTGGCACATCAGCTTCAACGAGGAAAACCCGACACCGAAGTCGTCGACCGCTAATCCGCAGCCCAGCAGGCGCAAACGCAACAAGTTCTCCTGCGTGCCGGGCGGGCAATCGAGCAAACCGTTCTCCGCCAGTTCGAGCATCAGAACCGATCCGTTGAACCCGTGCCGCTCCAGCGCCCGTTTGATGTGTTCCACCAGAGCACTATGGGTCAGTTGCGAGGCATGCAGATTGAACGCCAACTGCAAGGCCACACCACGATGACGCAAAATGCCCAGCAGGTTCAGGCCCTGCTCGAGCAACTGTTTGAACATCTGGTCGGTCAAGTCATACGCCAGCACGGCGGAGAGAAAGTCGCAAGGCAACAGCGTCCCGCGCGCAGGATGCTGCCAACGCACCAGCGCTTCCACGCCGATCACCGCACCGCTGTGTAATTGAAACTGCGGCTGAAACCACGCCCGAAACTCACCCAGCGCCAGCCCGCGGCGCACTTCATCTTCGTGGGGCAACTCTTTGCTCGGTGGCGCCAGCACCGGCGGGATCCGCCCGTGTTTATAGCGATACAGCAGGCGGTTCAAGGCACGCAGCTGCACCGGCCGGCTCAGCACTCCGAGCAATTGCAGACCGCCCAGCGAGGCCATTTGCCCCAAGGTGCGCGCCAGCTCCGGGGGAGTTCACTGCACAGCAACACCGCGCGCACCATACCGCTGTGGCTGGCAACACGGAGGAATTCCAGGCAATCGAGGCCCCGGTCAGTGAGATCGCAGATCACGATATCGACCCCGCCCTGCAGGTGCATCTGCACCATGGCCTGCTCGGCATCCGGTGCTTGCAACACGTCACGCACGCTCAGGCGTTGCAACATCCTGACCAGCACGTTGCGGGCAAACTCATGATTTTCCAGCACCAGAATACGTGGGGAGGTCATCTTCCTTTAATCACTCAATTGACCCGGGAGACCGGATAGTGGCCTGCGCCAGCAGGGTTGAACGCAGGACTTATCCTGCGTCAATGTAGGAAATTTCCCAGAGGCTAAGGCGTCATCAGTAGTAAACGATCTGCACAACCATGATCGCTTCGAACGGTCCGACTTCGGGATCGCCCAGCGACACCACCGACGCGCTGAACGGCACATCGATATGGCTGACGTCCGCCGGAAAATTCGCCAGAGGGAAAGGCTCGTTGATCTGCACCAGATTGTTGTGGGCATCGCGCACCTGAATGCCGAACTGGCTGCCCGCCGTCGGCAGAATGTTGTAAAGCCCCTGCTGGTTGGCGGTGACAAACGTCGCACCGATGTTGATCGCACTGCTGCACTTCTTTTCCAGCGCGAGGCTGAAGGGCCGGGTCGGATTGGGCGGCGAGAACCCAGTGGTGGTTTTCTGAATCACGCCAAAGTCGACAATGCCCGGCTCCGGCGTCACCGTGACATCGACCGTGCACGCGGTGCCGACAATGTTCTGCAACCCGGAGAGTTGAAAACGGAAGTTGCCCGCCGGGTTGCTCGGCCCGCCATTCAAGCCATAGAGACCGTCGAACTGGAACACGTCGTAGGTGTCTTGCGAGGGACGCTGCAAGGGCAACAATCCGCGTTTGCGGATCACCACCTGAAACGCAATGCTGGGCGTCACCCGTGAACACGCGAGCATGTCAGCGCCGCTGGTCGCGTCCGGGCAACCACGGGATACGAATCCGCTGTTCACGCCCTGGGTCGGGTTGGAGCTCCAGTCGCCGTCCCAGGCTGTCACGCCGCGATACACCAGACCGAATTCGATGCCCCACGGGGTGGCATTGAGTCCTGCCGGGTTGCCATAGAAGTAGATCGGATCGTCTTCCCTGAAGTGCAGATCGAAGAGTTTCCAGCAGTCGGCCGGCACCACATGGGTTTTCGAGCGCCAGATGATCGTGCCGTCCGGCACGGTGTCCGGCACCGACACCGGGCCAATGTATTCGCTCAGGTAGCTGCCGCCGTCCAGCGACTTGCAGACCATCGCCGAAGCCAACTGCGACGCGCCCAGCAGCACTGCGGCCGCGACCAGCCGGGTCAGCGTGGAGAACAGGCTCACGGTCTCACGCCTTTGCAGACGTTCGCCACGCAGTTGAACAACGTATCGGACTGGCCACCGAAGTCATTCATGTTCGACACCCGCAAGGTGCTGAACGCGGTGTTGCTCAGGGCAAAGCGCGCATTGCCGCGTGGCGCGATCATCACCGTATCGATCGGCATTCTGGTTTTTTCCGGGCCGGCCAGCAGCCCGACCACAGTGATGTGAAACGGTGTCGGGTTATCGACAATCAGCTGTTTCGCTGCCGGGTCGATTTTCAGGTTCAGGCCCAGCGCGAGGTCTTCGCCACGCTCACGCTTCACCGCTGCCGGGCGATAGAACAATTTGATCTTCGACTGCAAGGCGATCTGCATCGAGTTGACGGCCTGGCTCTTCGGCGGAATCTCGCGAATGTTCAAATAGAACACCGACTCGCGGTCCGCCGGCAGGGCCAGTTCGGGCAATTTCACGATACGCAACACACTGCTTTCGTTCGGCTCGATGCGCTGCAGCGGTGGCAGGACCATGAACGGTGAGGTGACTTTCTGGCCACTCTCGTTTTCGATCCACGACTGCACAATAAATGGCAGCTGCGGGTTTTTGTTGCTGACTGTGACACTGACCGATGGTGCACTTTCCTCGAACACCAGCCGGGTGCGATCCGGCACCACAGCGGCGCTGGCCAACAGCGGCAGACTAAGGCCCGCGGCCAGAAACAGACGGTGAGCAGTAAACAAGGCAAAACGAGACATGATGACTCCGGGTTTATTGGAAGACGCGGTTACAGACACTGGGCAGGCTTGGCGATATTGCTCACCACGTCCTCCTCAGGGAGTTTGGCCAGACTGCATTGGCCGGCGTCATCCCAACGCGCTACCAGTTCAGCCCCAACCTTGATGCCCAACAGATAAGTGACGCCCGCCTCTCCGACGATGCCCACCTCCCGGTTGGTGTTCTTGTCCTGCACCGATGCGCCGAAAGGCACCGGTTTACCGTCGTTGCGGGTCAACACGACAAATGCGTTGCGGCCCTGCCCCGTGGCGAAATTGACGTAGCCGATGGCTCCCTCGGTCAGCGCCAGACGCTGGATCGGGTTGGACACTTCGGAGTTGAGCGGCAGTTTTTCGACGTTGACCCGCGCTTCGTAAGCCTGAAACGAGGGCAAGCCATCCATCACCGCATAGCCGTCCCGGTTGGTGCGGGTCTGCCCGGTGAAGGCCACGTCCGGTACGCCATCGGTGGACACCAGCAGGCGCGTATCGCCATTGGTGCCATTGCCATGGGCCGAGACTCCATAACGGGTGGCGACCAGCGAGCTGTCGAGTTCGCCGGTCAGCGAGCGATAGGTGCTGCCATCGGTGGAGGCCGACGCATTGGCGCGGTAACTCGAAGCGCGTTTACCGACATAGGCGTTGACGTAGCGGTTGTCGCCAACGCCGCCATACACCTGATAGTTCACGCCTTCGCCGTCGTCATGGCTGTAGCCGACACTGGCGGACGAATCGCCGGAGCCCGAGCGCTGCAGGTTACTGGAGGCCATCGAATTGCCCCCCAGTGGCACCGTCACACCGAGGTAGATCTGCGAGTCATTCTGCCGACTGTTTTGCGTCTGGTAAGCCGACAGGTTTGCGGTGATGTTCTTGACGTTGCCAAGGGAAAAACTGAGCGCCACGGTCATGCCGAAACGATCGGCTGCCGGCGCGTCCCAATAAGTCGAATGGTCGTAGGAAAAACTCGTCGATAACCAGGAAAAATGCTTGGCCAAGGTCACCGAATAACGTTGCTTGCCCGAGTTCATCGCATAGGAATCGGCATCGCCGACAAACTGCGAAAAGTTGGTGAAGGTCTTGTCGGAAAAGCGATAACCCAAAAACCGCAGGTCGGTGCCAATGGCGTCAAAACGCTTGGAATAGTTGATTCTGTAAGAGTTGCCGGCCACGGTTTCGCCGTTCCAGCGCAGCTTCGCCCGAGACGTGGTGACATCACCAGACACTGCGCCGAATACGCCAAGGTCCTTGCCGATACCGATGGCATTCGACTGATAACCCGAGGCCGCCAGCACGCCACCGTAGATCGTCCAGTCCCTTGGCAGACCATAGGCCGCTTCCGAGGCGACAAACTCAGGCTCTGTGCCGCCGTTACCGGTCAGGCGCGGCTGGCCGGCGGAAACCTTGTAACGCAACTCGCCTTCACGGGACAGGAACGGCACGGCGGCGGTGGCTACGGTAAACGTTTGTTCGCTGCCATCCTCTTCGCGCACGGTCACATCCAGTGTGCCTTGCACGCTGCTGTTGAGATCCTGAAGGCTGAACGCGCCCGGCGTCACCGTGGTCGAGTACAACACACGGCCCTGCTGGGACACGGTGACGGTCGCGTTGGTACGCGCCACGCCACTGATCAGCGGCGCATAACCGCGCAGGTTCGGCGGCAACATGCGGTCGTCGCTGCTCAGGGTCGCACCGCGCAAGGCGAAGGTGTCGAACACATCGGAGTTCAGATAGTCCTCACCGACCGACAGCTTCGAACGTATCGATGGCAACGCGCGATAGGCGTACAAGCGGTTCAACTGGAACGCTTCGCCGTGGGGATCATTATTCTGGCTACCTGATTCTTGCCGCGCCTGATAATCGGCGCGGATGCGCCAGGCATCGAGGTTGACCCCGGCCGTGCCATAGCTTTGCAATGAACGCGAATCGCCGGACGGCGTATTGGTTTCGCGGCTGTTGGCGATCACTCGGTAATCAAGCAACGCGCCGTTGAGCCCGTCGCTCCAGGCGGCAGGCGGAATGTAGTTGGGATCGTCATATTCGAAGGTGGCCTGCGGCAGACTGATCGACAGCCGTCCAAGGTTTTTCATGTACTTGATCGAGGCATTTTCAATGCCACGCAAATCCACACATTGCCCCTCAGCCAGACGCGGCAGGCTTTTGAGCAACGCAGGCTTGAGACCAAAGGTCGCCACCAGGTCTTCGGGCAGACAGGCGTAACTTTCTTGAGGGTTGGCGCCGCTCTTGAACTCGATCGAACGTGAGCCGAAATAACGCTGATTGACGGTGATATCCAGCAAGTAACGACCGGGCACAGTATATTGGGCGTGGGCAAACTGTCCGAGACTGATATCGTCGTTTTTATCGATATTCAGGAACTCCGAATTAAACTCCACAGCGTTTGAATAACGCGCACAGGAGATCAACACGCAAGACACGAAAAGTTTTCGGCCGTACACGGGAAATAGCCTTTATCAGAACTTTGACGGAAAAGAAAAAAGGGGTTTTCACCCCTTTCTCTTACAACGTGCGATACCGAGGTATCAGTTGTAGGCCACGGTGAAGTTCGCAACGCTGTCTGCTTCACCGGTGGTGACGGTCGCAGAGGTGGCTTCATACATGGCGGCGAAGGTCACGGTGTTGTTGCCGTTTTGCAGCACAACCGGAGCGACCTGCTCGGTGCCGTTATCGAGCATTTCGCCAGCGCTGGCCTGCAGACGGATGCCGACGTTCTGCGCCAGACCGGTAGTGGCGAACAGGCCCGGAACCGCTGGATCCTGCACACCGCTGAAGGTGAAGCGGGCGTTCTTCTGGGTGGTGGTGTCGCAGTCGGTCAGGATGATGTCGAACTTGGTCGGCGTCGAACGATCACCGATCGCCTTGAACTGGTTCGATGGCACCTGCCCCAGGGAAACGGTCTGGTCCAGAGAGCTGGCGTCGATACCGCAGGCGCCGGATACGATTTCACCATTGAAACGTACGGTGCCAGGGTTGCCGGAAGCCGGCGTCGCAGCATTGGCGAAAGAAGCGAGACCCATGACAACGGTAGCGGCGGTAACAGCGACGATCTTTTTCATTTTTTACATCTCTTGGGATAGTTGTTTATTCGGCCCAGCGGCCTGGCTCTCCCAATTACTCATCAGCGACAACAGGCTTGCTCGCTGTAGCGAACAACCTTCATCACGGAATCTGCAACGAATGGTTCCCCCCTCTTTCCGGCCATTCCCTGCCGAACTTTCCAGGTATTCATTGCACTTCCGTAATAACGCATCGAGTCATCAGGACGCCGGGCATCTCTGCTCCGGAACAAATAGTGATCGAGACCCAAGGGTGAAAATGTAGGCTCTTTCTTGCCGCCTTGTAGGACAATTCTCAGCAACCGAAAACGATCATTCCGTGGTACTCGGACTCCAGAACGCCTGCACCACCAGCGCCGATGTGGAAATCCGCGCCACCAGCGCATCCAGTTCATCACCATCGACCGACGTCGTCGCCAGCGTCGCTTCGATTTCGATTTCATCGGCGCCGAAGGCATGCACATCAACATCGCTGGCCGGGTAGTTGCTGCGTTCAAGCTCGGCCTCAAGCAAGGCGAACACGGCGGTTTGCTGCGAGCGCCGGGCGATGACGTAAACGATGTTGGTGACTTCCGCCGAGACCACGTCCAGTGGCTGGCGGTTGATGTTGTTGACGATCGGCCGCAGCAAGGTGTTGGCGGCCAGAATGAATAGCGTGCCGAGTACGGCTTCGGCGAGCAGATCGGCCCCGGCACAGGCACCGACCGCTGCGGAGGTCCACAGGGTCGCGGCGGTATTGAGACCGCGCACGTTGCCCTCTTCGCGCATGATCACCCCGGCGCCGAGAAAACCGATGCCGGAGACCACGTAGGCGACCACACGCACCGCACCTTCGGCACCGGCGAGACGGTTGGCCATGTCGACGAAAATCGCCGCGCCGACGGCGACCAGCACATTGGTGCGCAGGCCGGCGGTGCGTTGCCGGTACTGACGCTCGAAGCCGATCAGACCGCCGAGAATGAACGCAGCGCTGAGGCTGACGAGGGTATCGAGCAGCGAATCGAGGTTGAGGTTGTTGATGGCTTGCATGTGTATCTCCCTCTTGAGAACGCATCAACTCCTTGTGGGAGCGAGCTTGCTCGCGAAAGCGGTGTGTCAGCTAACAGATGATTAACTGACTGGACGCCTTCGCGAGCAGGCTCGCTCCCACAGGGGAACGGTGTTGGCCGTGCGGTTATTGCCAGCCGAACCGGCGGATGTAGAACCCTTTCACTGCCTGGGTCAGCGCCATGTACGCCAGCAGAATCACCGGCAGGAACACGAAGTACAGCGACGGCAGCGCCTGCAGTTTGAAGTAGTGCGCCAGCGGCCCCATCGGCAGGAAGATGCCGACCGCCATGATGATCCCGGTCATCACCAGCAGCGGCATGGCCGCGCGGCTTTGCAGGAACGGAATCTTCGGCGTGCGGATCATGTGCACGATCAGCGTCTGGGTCAGCAACCCGACCACAAACCAGCCGGACTGGAACAGGGTCTGGTGATCCGGGGTGTTGGCATCGAATACGTACCACATCAAGGCGAATGTGGTGATGTCGAAGATCGAACTGATCGGGCCGAAGAACAGCATGAAGCGCCCAACGTCACCCGGCTGCCAGCGTTGTGGTTTTTTCAGCATGTCCTCGTCGACGTTATCGAACGGAATGGCGATCTGCGAAATGTCGTAGAGCAGGTTCTGCACCAGCAGGTGCATCGGCAGCATCGGCAAGAACGGAATGAACGCACTGGCGACCAGCACCGAGAAGACGTTGCCGAAATTGGAACTGGCGGTCATCTTGATGTACTTGAGCATGTTGGCGAAGGTGCGCCGCCCTTCGAGTACGCCCTCCTCCAGCACCATCAGGCTCTTTTCCAACAGGATGATGTCCGCCGCTTCCTTGGCGATGTCCACCGCGCTGTCCACGGAAATACCGATGTCGGCGGTGCGCAGCGCGGGCGCATCGTTGATGCCGTCACCCATGAAGCCGACCACATGACCATTGCCTTTGAGGACGCGCACGATGCGTTCCTTGTGCGACGGCGTCAGTTTGGCGAAGACGTTGGTGGTCTCTACGGCAACCGCCAGTTCGGCATCGCTCATGCGTTCAACGTCGTTACCCAGTAGCAAACCCTGCTGAGCCAGACCGACTTCGCGGCAGATTTTCGCGGTCACCAGTTCGTTGTCGCCGGTCAGCACTTTCACCGCCACGCCATGTTCGGCCAAGGCCTTGAGCGCCGGCGCGGTGCTTTCCTTCGGGGGATCGAGGAACGCCACATAGCCGATCAGCGTCAGTTCCTGTTCATCGGCCAGGCTGTAAATCTCGCGACCTTCGGGCATCGAGCGTGCGGCCACCGCCACCACGCGCAAGCCTTCAGCGTTGAATGCTGCGGTGACCTGACGAATCCGGGTCAGCAATTCATCGCTCAAGGCTTCATCGACCTCACCGTGACGCACGCGGCTGCACACCGCCAAGACTTCTTCCACGGCACCTTTGCAAATCAACTGATGTGGCTGGCCACGTCCTTCGACCACCACCGACATACGCCGACGATTGAAGTCGAACGGGATCTCATCGACCTTGCGAAACGTCGTGCCGACTTTCAGTTCACGGTGGATTTCCACGTGCTCCAGCACCGCGACATCGAGCAGGTTTTTCAGACCGGTCTGGTAGTAGCTGTTGAGGTAGGCCATTTCCAGCACGTCATCGGAGTCTTCGCCCCAGACATCGACATTGCGCGCGAGGAAGATCTTGTCCTGGGTCAGCGTGCCAGTCTTGTCGGTGCACAGCACGTCCATCGCGCCAAAGTTCTGGATCGCATCGAGACGTTTGACGATGACTTTTTTACGCGACAGGAACACCGCGCCTTTGGCCAGCGTCGAGGTGACGATCATCGGCAGCATTTCCGGGGTCAGGCCGACGGCAATCGACAGCGCGAACAGCAATGCTTCGGTCCAGTCACCCTTGGTAAAACCGTTGATGAACAGCACCAGCGGCGCCATCACGAACATGAAACGGATCAACAGCCAGCTGACTTTGTTGACGCCTTGCTGGAACGAAGTCACCGCGCGATCGGTTGCGCCGACACGCTGGGCCAGCGCACCGAAATAGGTGCTGTTGCCCGTGGTGAGAATCACCGCCACCGCCGTGCCGGAGACGACGTTGGTGCCCATGAACAGGATGTTGTCCAGCTCCAGAGGATTGCGCGTGTCGCGATCCTGCTGACGCGAAAATTTTTCCACCGGCATCGATTCACCGGTCATCGCCGCCTGGCTGACGAACAGATCTTTGGCACTGAGCACCCGGCAATCAGCGGGAATCATGTCGCCGGCCGAGAGCACGATCAGATCGCCCGGCACCAGTTGCTTGATCGGCAACTCGCTGCGCGGTGCATCACGGCGCATCACCGTGGCGGTGTTGCTGACCATGGCTTTCAGCGCGTCGGCAGCCTGGTTGGATTTGCTTTCCTGCCAGAAACGCAGCAGCGTCGACAGCACCACCATGGAGAAAATCACCACGGCGGCCTTGAGGTCTTCGGTCAGCCACGAGATCACCGCCAACAACGTCAGCAGCAAGTTGAACGGGTTTTTGTAGCAGTGCCACAGGTGAATCCACCATGGCAGCGGCTGCTCGTGTTCGACTTCGTTGAGACCGTATTGCGCACGCAGCGCATCGACTTCGAAATCGGTGAGGCCATCGGAATGCGTGCCGAGTGACGACAGCAACACACCGCTGTCGCAATGCGCGGCATCGACCAGGGTGTTGGCCAAAGTCGGCGGGACTTCACGGCTGACCGTGGTGTCGTTGATCGATTCCAGCAGCGCCAGACGACGGAAGTGCCGGGCGATGTGGCGGGTCCGCAGAAAACCTGCGAAGAATTCCTTGAGCGTAAGTTTCATGGCTGTTGCCCCTATGGTCAGCCGGGAAACCGTCAAGCAGGTACGGCCGCGCCTCGTCCGCCGGAAAAACCGGCACGGCAAGGCTTGGCGCGCCAGTCAGAAACGACAGGCGTGTCGATAGGGCTGCGATGACGACAATAAAGTCGCAATCACGCTCTGTTCAGCGTCGATGAGAAGGAACGTCCAGACATGGCCCAGGACGGGTCATGCACGGGATGCCGCTGCTCGCTGTTACGGCGAGACAACGGCAGAGAAAGGCTGCGCGTTATCTTGCCGAGAATCTGCCGGTTACCGAGACCGGCCGACAACTGTCACTCGAACAAGTACCCACTGTGGGTCTCCGCTATTGATGAAAACGCGCGAAGCTTACGCCCCGATGTCTGGAGAGTAAACCCGCAAAAGGCAGTGTGTCGGGGAATGTGGGGGATGTTCAGGAAGGGTTCAGGAACGAATTTTTGCGGTGTTCTTGAAGGCCCCTTCGCGAGCAAGCTCGCTCCCACATTTGTCCGGCGTACACAGAACCATTGTGGGAGCGAGCTTGCTCGCGAAAGCGGTATGTGAGGCGCTAAAAAATCAACTGGCCGTCGCCAACAGCAGATCCGCCATCGACCGATGCCCACGGTTCTTGCCATGGTCATACAAAGAACCGGCAATCTCGTCCGCACGAATCGGCAGCACCGACAGCAGCGTATCGCTCAGACCATGGCTGGCCTGGCAGAAGCCCTGCATGTAGATGCCGGCCTGGCAGCGTTCGTCGGTGATCAGTTTGTAATTGCGATCGACCTCGAAATCACCCAGGTATTCTTCCAGCGGTGCCAGCAGTTTGCGGTGCATCTGCCGCTCGTAACCAGTGGCCAGGACCACCGCATCGTAGTTGCGTACGCTGACTTCGCCGGTGGCGTTGTTGCGCACGGCCAGTTCGATACCGTTTTCGGTAGCGGTGGCTTTCTCGACGGTGGTCAGGGTACGGAACGCGTGACGGGCAACTCCGGAAACCTTCTGGCGATAGAAGATGCCGTAGATGCGCTCGATCAGGTCGATGTCGACCACCGAATAGTTGGTGTTGTGGTACTCGTTGACCAGACGCTCACGCTCGACGCTGTTCTGCTGGAACACCAGATCAGTGAACTCAGGCGAGAACACTTCGTTGACGAACGGGCTGTCGTCGGCGGGCTTCAAGGCCGAGCCGCGCAGGATCATGTCGACCTGCACCGAAGGGAACGAATCGTTCAGATCGATAAAGGCCTCCGCCGCGCTCTGCCCGCCACCAATGATCGCGATGCTCATCGGCTGATTGTTCACGCACGGCTGCTTGGCCATTTGCGAGAGGTATTGCGAGTGGTGGAACACGCGGCTATCGCCCTTCAGCGCTTTGAACGCCTCCGGAATACGCGGTGTGCCACCGGCGCTGACCACCACCGAACGGGTGGTGCGTACATGTTGCAGGCCCTGGCTATCGCGGGAAATCACGCGCAGCGCTTCAACCTGGTGGTTGTGCAGCACGGGCTCGATGGTCAGCACTTCTTCGCCGTAACGGCTCTGCTCGGTGAACTGCCCGGCGACCCAGCGCAGGTAGTCGTTGTACTCCATGCGGCACGGATAGAAGGTGCCGAGGTTGATGAAGTCGACCAGACGACCGTGATACTTGAGGTAATTGACGAACGAGTACGGGCTGGTCGGATTACGCAGGGTCACCAGATCCTTGAGGAAGGAAATCTGCAACTCGCTCTGCGTCGACAAGGTGTTGCCGTGCCAGCTGTAGTTGGCCTGCTTGTCGAGGAACAGCACATTCAGCTCACCCTGGGTCGGGCCGCGCTCTTGCAGAGCGATGGCCAGCGCCAGGTTCGAAGGGCCGAAACCGACGCCGATCAGGTCGTGAACGATGGGCGATGCAATTGCCTGTGTCATTTCCAGTGTCCTCTGGATGAACCCCTCAACGCGGGGATAAAGCCTGGGTGGCCTGACCGGCCTGAATCAGGTCAGCAGGTCGTCTGTTGAGTAGGAACGAGGACGATGAACGGAAATTTAACCAGCAAGGATCAATGGGCGTCCCATTGTTTGATGCGCAAGCGGCAATGCTTCATGGCGTTGACGATGTGCTTTTCCACCAACGCCTTGGAAATCCCCAGGTGCTCGGCAATTTCCGGATGGGACAGACCTTCGATCTTGCGCAGCAGAAAACTTTCTCGGCAGCGCGGCGGCAACTCGGCCAACGCGCGCTGGAGCATCTCCAGACGTTGACCGTGGTCGAGGGTGCCGTGGGGCGACGGGGTGAAATAGCGCTCTTCGCTGTCCAGCACATCGAGCGATTCGACCTGGCGCAAGGCGTTGCGCCGATGATCATCGATAACCAGGTTCAATGCCGTGCGATAAAGGAAGGCCCGCGGTTGTTCGATCGGTGTGTCGCTGGAACGCTCCAGTACCCGTACATAAGCGTCATGCACCACATCTTCGGCCACCTGACGGTTGCCCAGCTTGGCGTTAAGGAAACACACCAGCTCGCGATAGTAGTTTTCCAACATGACTCCCGACCGCATCGATGCAGTTCCTGTCCTTGAGCACACTGATCCAGCCGCCGCAAACGCAGTAGCAAGATAGTGGCAACGTGAGGTGCGTAATTTATAGTAATTCTCATATAGATTTAAAGCGCTGTTTCCACATCCGCCCCAAATAGTCGCGTCTGGCTACCTGTTACTTGATGTGTACGGCGCTTAAATTCCCTTGTGCATTCATCGTTTACAGGACAGCTCCCCGTATCTGTCGTGCCATGCGACAGCGTTCAGCGCCTCTGCACGCCTGTGTACTGGCCGAATGACGGGCCGATTCCACTGGCCGGAACCCTGCATGAAACGTCCCCGCCCCGCCCGACGCGCTCTGTTCGCCGCCCTTTGCCTGATTCCCGTGATCGCCGTTGCCGCGTGGCAAGTCCTGCCGCCCGGGCGCGACGCCCTCGCCACGGTGCAGGTGACCCGCAGCAGTATCGAAAACAGCGTGACCGCACTGGGCACGCTGCAGCCACGCCGTTATGTGGACGTCGGTGCGCAGGCGTCCGGGCAGATCCAGAAGATTCATGTCGAGGCTGGCGACACGGTCAAGGAAGGCCAGTTACTGGTAGAGATCGACCCCTCCACGCAAAAGGCCAAACTGGATGCCGGGCGGTTTTCCATCGAAAACCTCAAGGCACAGTTGCAGGAGCAACGCGCCCAGCACGACCTCGCGCAACAGAAATACCAGCGCCAGCAGAAACTCGCCGCCGGTGGCGCCACCCGTGAGGAAGACGTGCAGACCGCCCGCGCCGAAGTCCGCGCCACGCAGGCACGCATCGACATGTTCCAGGCGCAGATCCGCCAGGCTCAAGCCAGCCTGCGCAGTGATGAAGCGGAGCTCGGCTACACGCGTATTTATGCGCCGATGAGCGGTACGGTCGTCGCCGTCGGCGCCCGCGAAGGCCAGACGCTCAACGCGCAGCAGCAAACCCCGCTGATTCTGCGCATCGCCCGGCTTTCGCCGATGACCGTGTGGGCCGAGGTTTCCGAAGCGGACATCGGCCACGTCAAACCCGGCATGACCGCCTACTTCACCACGCTCAGCGGCGGCGCTCGGCGCTGGAGCAGCACCGTCCGGCAAATTCTGCCGGTGCCGCCGCGCCCGCTCGAACAGAATCAGGGTGGCAGTCCCACCAGCGGTCGCAGCGGCAGCGAACGCGTGGTGCTCTACACCGTATTGCTCGACGTCGACAACGCTGACAACAGCCTGATGACCGACATGACTGCGCAGGTGTTCTTTGTGGCGCAACAGGCGCAAGACACCCTCACCGTGCCCAGCGCCGCCCTGCAACCCGGCTCACGCCCACAATGGCAACGGGCGCAGATCATCGCCGCCAATGGCGAAATCCAGTCCCGCGAAGTGCGCACCGGCATCAGCGACCGCTTGCGCACCCAAGTGCTTGAAGGCCTGGCCGAAGGCGATCACATCCTCAGCGCGCCGGCCACCGGCAGCGGAGGCTGAATGCAAACGCCCCTGATTGACCTGCGGCAGATCCGCAAATCCTATGGCGGCAATGACAGCCCGCTGGTGGAAGTATTACGCGGCATTGATCTGTCGATTCATGCCGGTGAGTTCGTCGCCATCGTCGGGGCGTCCGGCTCCGGCAAGTCGACATTGATGAATATCCTCGGCTGCCTCGACCGCCCTACCAGCGGCGAATATCGCTTCGCCGGAGAAGACGTCGCCCGACTGGACAGCGATGCGCTGGCCTGGCTGCGCCGCGAAGCGTTTGGTTTTGTATTCCAGGGTTATCACCTGATTCCGTCCGGCTCCGCCCAGGAAAACGTCGAAATGCCGGCTATCTACGCCGGTACCCCGGCCGCCGAACGCCACGCCCGGGCCAGTGCCTTGCTGGAGCGGCTCGGCCTGGGCAGCCGCACCGGCAACCGCCCGCATCAGCTTTCCGGTGGTCAGCAACAACGGGTGTCGATTGCCCGGGCGTTGATGAACGGCGGCCACATCATTCTCGCCGACGAACCCACCGGCGCCCTCGACAGCCACAGCGGCGCCGAGGTCATGACCCTGCTCGACGAACTCGCCAGTCAGGGCCATGTGGTGATTCTCATCACCCACGACCGCGAAGTCGCACAACGAGCCAAGCGCATCATCGAGATTCGTGACGGCCTGATCATCAGCGACACCGCCGAACACCCGTCAGCGCCACCACGCAGCGCCAATCCCGGCGCCCTGCAAGCGGTGGATCTGCGCCAGCGCCTGAGCAGCGGCAGCACCCAGACCGGCGCCTGGAAAGGTGAACTGGTCGACGCCGTGCAAGCGGCGTGGCGGGTCATGTGGATCAATCGTTTTCGTACTGCGCTGACCCTGCTCGGGATCGTCATCGGCGTGGCCTCGGTGGTGGTGATGCTCGCGGTGGGCGAAGGCAGCAAACGCCAGGTGATGGCGCAAATGGGCGCCTTCGGTTCCAACATCATCTACCTCAGCGGCGCCGCACCCAATCCGCGCACACCACCGGGCATCATCACCCTCGACGACGTCGCCGAACTAGCCGCCCTGCCCCAGGTCGAGCGGATCATGCCGGTCAACGGCTCGACCGCTGGCGTGCGTTTCGGCAATGCCGACCACAGCAGTTACGTCGGTGGCAACGACACCAATTTTCCAAGCATTTTCAACTGGCCGGTGGTTCAGGGCAGCTACTTCAGCCAGGCCGATGAAGACAGCGCCGCCGCCGTGGCCGTGATCGGCACCAAGGTGCGCGACAAGCTGCTCAAGGATGTCGCCGATCCGATCGGCCAATACATCCTGATCGAAAACGTGCCGTTTCAGGTGCTCGGTGTTCTGGCGGAAAAGGGCTCGAGCTCCGGCGATTCCGACAGCGACAACCGCATCGCCGTGCCCTACTCGGCGGCCAGCACGCGCCTGTTCGGCAGCCGTAATCCGGAATACGTGGTGATCGCCGCCAAGGACGCACGCAAAGTCAAAGACGCCGAGCAGGCGATCGAACAGGCGATGCTGCGGCGGCACAACGGCAAGAAGGATTTCGAACTGACCAACAACGCCGCAATGATTCAAGCCGAAGCACGCACGCAGGGCACGCTGTCGCTGATGCTCGGCGCCATCGCCGCGATCTCGTTGCTGGTCGGCGGTATCGGGGTGATGAACATCATGCTCATGACCGTGCGCGAACGCACCCGGGAAATCGGTATCCGTATGGCCACGGGCGCGCGCCAGCGCGACATCCTGCGCCAGTTTCTCACCGAAGCGGTGATGCTTTCGGTGGTCGGCGGCTTGGCCGGTATCAGCCTGGCGATGCTGGTCGGCGGCGTGCTGTTGTTCAGCGGCGTGGCGATCGCGTTTCAATGGCTGGCCGTCATCGGCGCTTTCGCCTGCGCGCTGGCCACCGGCGTCCTCTTCGGCTTCATGCCTGCCCGCAAGGCTGCCCGGCTCGACCCGGTCACGGCCCTTACCAGTGAATGATCGACCTATGAAAGCGCCACTGACCATCCTTGCCGCCAGCCTGTTGCTGGCGGCCTGTAACAGCCCTGCGCCACGTCCCGACAGCGGCGTGCTGCCACCGGCCGCGTGGCAATCGCCTGAGCATCCCGGTGCCGTGCAGAGCAACCGCCAATGGTGGACGCAGTTCGGCAGCCCCGAGCTGGATCGTCTGGTCGAACAGGCGCGAGTGGGCAGCCATGACCTCGGCGCCGCCGTCGCCCGGGTCAGGCAGGCCCAGGCCAGTGCGACGATTGCCGGCGCCCCGCTGCTCCCGGAAATCAAGGCCGGTCTCAATGCCAATCGGCAGAAACTGTTGCACGGCAAAGGCTACAGCCAACTCGACGTCAGCCCGGATAATCGCTCGCTGGATTACTACGACGCCGAGCTGAGCGCCAGTTACGAAATCGACTTCTGGGGCGGTAAACGCGCAGCACGCGACAGCGCCGTGTTCGGTGTACAGGCCAGCGAATTCGACCGTGCCACCGTCGAACTGACCCTGCAAAGCGGCGTGGCCAGCAGTTACACCCAAGCCTTGGCGTTGCGCGAACAGGCACGCATTGCCGAGCTCAATCTGGCCAATGCGCAGAACGTTCTGCACCTGGTGCAAACCCGCTTCGACGCCGGCAGCGCCACCGCGCTGGAACTGGCCCAGCAAAAAAGCCTGGTCGCCGAACAGCAGCGCAAATTGCCACTGGTGCAGCAACAGGCCCGCGAAGCCTTGATCACCCTCGCCGCCCTGCTCGGCCAACCGGTGCAGGCAGTGTCGGCACCGCAACAGTCATTCGAACAGTTGCAATGGCCGAACATCGCCAGTGGCGTGCCCAGCGATCTGCTGAGCCGGCGTCCGGACATCGCCAGCGCCGAAGCCAAACTGGCGGCGGCCCAGGCTGACGTCAGCGTGGCCCGCGCCGCCATGCTGCCGAAAATCACCCTGACCGCCAGCCTCGGCACCGGCGCCGATCTGGCGGCGGAGCTGCTGCGCACCACGTTCTACAACCTGTCTTCCGGATTGACCGCGCCAATCTTCAACAACGGCCGCCTGAGCGCCGAGCGCGACAAGGCCAAGGCGCGTCAGGACGAACTGCTGGAAACCTATCGCGGGGCGATCATCAATGGCTTTGCCGACGTGGAGAAAGCCCTGAGCAACATTCGCGGCCTCGATGAACAGCGCCAGTGGCAAAGCGAAGAACTGAGCCAGGCGCAGACCGCGTTCGACATTGCCCAGAGCCGCTATCAGGCCGGTGCCGAAGATTTGCTGACGGTGCTGCAAACCCAGCGCACCTTGTATGCGGCGCAGGATATGAATGTGCAATTGCGCCTTTCGCGCTTGCAGGCCAGCATTGCCCTGTACAAGGCGCTGGGCGGGGGCTGGCAGGTTATCTGAGCGAAAACTATCGACTGGACTGACGCCTTCGCGAGCAGGCTCGCTCCCACAGGGGACTTTGTAAACGACGCAGATCCAATGTGGGAGCGAGCCTGCTCGCGAAGGCGCCAGGTCAGGCAACCAAGATCCCCAGGCAAAAAAAATCGCAGCACCGGGCTGCGATTTTTTTGCGCTTAGAGTTGCCGCCCTTTCACTTTCAGATGCCGCGCGTACCACGGTCGCTGCGGCACTTTGCGGAACAGGTCGGCCATGTTGTCTTCATCGCCAAAGGTGATGCGCAACGCCAGCTTCATCGTCTCTGGATCCATCTCCACCGAGCGCCCGATCTGCAACCCCGGCACGGTGCTGCAGCCATGGGTGTCCGGCCCCAGCCACGGGTCATCGACCTCAACCCAGCGCCCCGGCGCAAACCACGGCACGCCGTTGACCTCCAGCCGGCTGACCTCGCCCGGATGAAAACGCTCGTGGGCGCGGAACCAGTCTTCGATGCGGTCATCGATCCAGCCGTGGAAACGCCAGAACACCGGGTTCACGTGCGAGGAAAACGGGTCGCCGAGAAAGTCGTTTTCCGGCGCATACCAACGCGCGGCAAAATCCGCCTGATCGCGCGCCATCGGCACCGGAATGTCGTTGGACGGATCCCGCGCCACCGACGCCCAGCGCATGTGCAACCAGTCGTGCAGGCCCAGTTCGACTTCCGAGCCGAACTGGCCGAGGGTGAGTTTCGCCAAGTAGCGCGGGTCGCGGTACTGCGACTCCCACACCTGGAAATTACTGTGATAGGTCTCGGCCGCTTTGATATCGCTGACCCACTTGGTGTATTCGTCATCACCTTCGGTCAGCCACGTCGGTGGCAGTGCATCGCCGTCGTGATTGTCGAAGTAACGGGCGAAGCCTTGGCGGTCGCGTTCCAGCTCCGGCTGCGGCATCGGGAAGGCCTGCCAGGACGGCAGATCCTGCATCGAACGGGCCTTACCGAGCATGTGCCGGTGCATGAAGAAAAAATCGATGCCAGAGCCGTTACGATCCTTGCTGGGCCCACGGGCATCGCGCTCCTTGTCACGGGGGCCGGGTTGCCAGCCAATACCGCGCAGGGCGTCGCGCTTTTTCTCCGAGAGCTTGTGCCACTTGTCGCGGCTGGCGTGCCAGAGCTGGTGGAACAGGCGATGTTCCGGCGCCACCAGCCACGCCAACAGCGTCGGGTTCAAACCGGTGCGTTCGCGGGCTTCGGGAAAACGCCGCTTGATGGCGATGAAATGATTGTCCAGTTCAGGCAGCGCCAACGGCCGATCGAGGCGCAACACTTGCCCGGTGAACGTACCGCTGCCGGCATTGCCGAACGCCGCCCAGACTTCGTCGAGTTTGACTTTGAATTCGTAGACCGGCGGCGCGTGCGGCGCATCGGCGCGCATCAGCCGCCAGTACATTTCGGCGCCGTTGCCCGGCGCCAGATCGCCGATCACTTGGTAACACGCAGGCGCTTCTGAGCGCAGGCTGGCACCGGTATCGAGAAACCCGCGCAAACCGCGCCCCCTGTGGGCAATGTCGAGAAACAACTCGAGGCCGTCGCGTGGCAAGCCATCAAGCCCCGCCGCAGATCCGCTGAAACGGATATCCCAGACGCCGCGCAGGTTGTCCGCCAACTGCTGTCCGGCGGTATCGGCCAGATCGACCGTAGCCTCGCCCGGGGTGATCGGAAACTCCTCGCGGGTCAGCTCACGATGTGCATAAAAAGCGGCAGGCAGCGCGGCGCCCGTGAGTGCCATGCCCGCCATGAACCAGCGTCGAGAGATCGTCATTGCCCTACCTGTGTCAGCCATGAAGCAGGCTTTATCCAAGCTAGAACGTTTGCTCGCCGGGGAAATTTACGGCCCCGGCAAAAGATCGCTACGCGCCGTCAGCGCTTTTCCTGCGCGCGACTAAATTACCCGCCCGGCCACTCGTTCCTCCCAGATAGCAAAGGCCCCTGCGCCTGCACCTCGACGGCGAACCTGAATGAGATGGCAATGACAAAACCGCGTTCGAAAAAGGCTCTATTTATCGGCCTGCCGCTGGCCTTGGCGATCAGCGCCGGCGCAGGGTTTCTGGCTTGGGATTACTGGTTTCGGGACAACCCTGGCTACCCGGTAAAAGTGATGAAACAGGCGACCGAGTTGCAGGATCGCATTCTCTCCTTCGACAGCCACATCACCGTACCGCTGAGTTTCGGCGCCCACGGCAATGAAGCCGACAAGGACGGCTCCGGCCAGTTCGACCTGATCAAGGCCAATCGCGGGCGCTTGTCGGGCGCTGCGCTGACGGTGTTCGGCTGGCCGGAAATGTGGAACGGCCCGAACGCTCCGCATCGCCCCACCGAAGGTTTTGTCGAAGAAGCCCGCAACCAACAGGAAGTCCGTTACAAGATCATCACCGGCATGGTCCGCGACTTCCCCAATCAGGTCGGCATCGCCTACACCCCGGATGATTTCCGCCGCCTGCATGGCGAAGGCAAGTTTGCGATTTTCATCAGCATGCTCAACGCTTACCCGCTGGGCAACGACCTGAGCAAACTGGACCTGTGGGCCGGACGCGGCATGCGCATGTTCGGCTTCAGCTACATCGGCAACAACAGCTGGGCGGACTCCTCGCGGCCGCTGCCGTTCTTCAATGACTCACCGGACACCCTCGACGGTCTCTCCGATATCGGCAAGCAAGCAGTGCAGCGTTTGAACGATCTGGGCGTGATCATCGACGTTTCGCAGATGTCGACCAAAGGCCTGGAACAGGTTGCACAGCTGAGCCGCACACCGCTGGTGGCCTCGCACTCGGCGCCGCGTGCGGCGGTGGATATTCCGCGCAACCTCAGCGACAAGGAATTGCAGCTGATCAAGAACAGCGGCGGCGTGGTTCAGGTGGTCGGCTTCTCGCAGTACCTCAAACCGCTGACTCAGGGCACGCAGGACAAACTCAATGCCCTGCGCGCACGCTTCGATCTGCCGCCACTGCCAAACCTGGCCATGGCGCTGATGCCGGGCGACCCGATCATCACGGCCTGGTCGGAACAGAAACTCGGCCAGTACGCCAGCGGCCTCTACGGCATCCTTGAAGAAGAGCCGAAAGCCACCCTCAAGGATCTCGGCGACGCCATCGATTACACCGTGCGCAAAATCGGTATCGACCATGTTGGCATCTCGTCCGACTTCAACGACGGCGGCGGCATCAAGGGTTGGGAAAACGTTGGCGAAATCCGCAACGTCACCGCCGAATTGATACAGCGCGGCTACTCCGAAGCGGACATCGCCAAGCTGTGGGGCGGCAACTTCATGCGCGTCTGGGATCAGGTGCAGAAATCCGCGAAACCGGCACTGATTTCCCGTCAGGACACTGCCAAGCCATGACAGACCGCCGGACTTTTCTGAAACAGGCTGGCGTGGTCGCGGCCGCCCTGCCGCTTGGCGCCAGCCTGACAGCACCGGCCATGGCGACGACCGCCCCCGTGGCCTCCGCGAACAAATGGACGCAATTGCGCCAGTTGTTCGATCAGGATCCACAGGCGATCCACTTCGCCAATTTCCTGATTACCTCTCACCCCAAACCCGTGCGCGAGGCCATCGAACGCCATCGCGCCGCGCTTGACCTGAACCCGGGGCTGGCCATGGACTGGGATTTGGGGAGCGACGAACAATTGCAGGAAAACGTGCGGGTCTGGGCCGGCCAATACCTGCAAGCCAAGCCCGGCCAGATCGCGCTCACCGGTAGCACCACCGAAGGTCTGGCGATGATTTATGGCAGCGTGCAAGTGCGCGCGGATCAGGAAATCCTCACCACCGAGCACGAGCACTATTCCACCCGCAACATTCTCGATTTCCGCAGCCGCCGCGATGGCACGCAGGTGCGTAAACTCAGGCTGTTCGACAACCCGCAAAGCATTTCCCTGGATCAGGTGCTCGACACCATCAACCGCAACATTCGCCCTGAGACCCGCGTCCTCGGCATGACCTGGGTGCATTCGGGCAGCGGTGTGAAATTGCCGATCAGCGCTATCTCGCGGCTGGTCGATGAACACAACCGTCAACGCGACGACAAGGATCGGCTGATTTACGTGGTCGACGGCGTGCACGGTTTCGGTGTCGACGACCTGAGTTTCCCGCAGATGAACTGCGACTTCTTTATCGCCGGCACCCACAAGTGGATGTTCGGCCCGCGCGGCACCGGCATCGTGTGCAGCCGCAGCGAAGAGCTGAAATACGTCAGCCCGAGCGTGCCGACGTTCTCCGAAGCCACCTCTTTCGCCACGATCATGACCCCGGGCGGTTACCACGCTTTCGAGCATCGCTGGGCGGTGGACGAAGCGTTCAAGTTGCACCTGCAACTGGGCAAGGCCGAGGTTCAGGCGCGCATTCATCAGCTCAACGGCTACCTGAAGCAGCGCCTGCGCGAACACGCGAACATCGAACTGGTGACCCCGCTCGATCCGCAGTTTTCCGCCGGTTTCACGTTCTTCCGGGTCAAGGGTCAGGACAGTGATGAAGTCGCCGCCTACCTGATGCAAAACCGGGTGATCTGCGATGCGGTCAGCCGTGATGTCGGCCCGGTGATTCGCACCGCGCCCGGCCTGCTCAACAACGAAGCCGAAGTGGACCGCTTCATGGCCATCCTCGGCAAAAAATTGCGCGCCTGAACCTTCGCCTCCCGTTTTCCTTTCACAGAGACGACTCATGAAAAAGCCTCACGCCTGTTTCACCTTCAAGGCCTTGCCCGCGCTGGCCCTGACCGCGCTGTGCGCCGGCCTGCTGCCCGGTGCAGCTCAAGCGGCGACAGCGCCGGCGCCGGGCAAAGTGTTCAAGGACTGCAAGGACTGCCCGGAAATGGTCGTGCTGCCGACCGGCACCTTCACCATGGGCACCCCGGACGACGAAGTCGGCCGCGAACCGGACGAAGGCCCGCGCCACGCAGTGACCTTCAGCAAACCCTTCGCCATCAGCCGCTTCCAGGTGCTGGTCGGCGAGTGGGACGCGTACGTGCGCGAAACCGGCAACAAGCCTTACGACTTCGATGATCGCCCGGGTCGCCGCTGCACCGCCGGCAAACCGCAATTCAAACAGACCGCCCGCGACCCGGCCGTGTGCATGAACGTCGCCGAAGCCCAGGGCTACATCGATTGGTTATCGAAAAAGACCGGCCACGCGTATCGCCTGCAAAGCGAATCGATCCGCGAGTACGCCGCACGCGGCGGCAGCACCGGGCCCTTCCCTTTCCCGTTCGATGAAGGCAACAACTACCAGATCTCCAGACACGCCAACACCTACGGCGCCGCCGACGGCTACAACTTCACCTCCCCTGCCGGGACGTTCCCGGCCAATGCCTTCGGCGTTTACGACGTTCACGGCAACGTCTACGAATGGACCGCCGACTGTTATCACAAGGACTACTCCGGCGTACCCAACGACGGTCGCCCATGGACCCAGGAAAACTGCGAGCGTCAGGTCATGCGTGGCAACGATTGGGGCGAGGCGCCGGTGTTCTCGCGCTCCGGCAACCGCAACAGCAGCTGGCCGACCAGCAAAGGCGACTGGCTCGGGTTTCGCGTAGTGCGCGACCTCTGATCCTGCCCGCCACGACCGCAGCCCCGCCTGCGGTCGTTTAAAGAAAGTCCGTGACCATTCGTTTTCCTTAAGTACCGGCACTCCCTCCGCACCGAAGCAGGAATCCTCCATGACCAAGCCTACGCGTGGGGCGATCAACGAATTGTTCGCCTTGCTCAAGCCCTTCCGCCTGATCGTCTCTGTGTCCATCGTGCTCGGCATGATCGGCGGCCTGAGCGTCACCGTGCTGCTGGCGACCATCAACAATGCCCTGCACTCCGACGACGGCCTGACCCGCACCGTGGTAATGATCTTCGCTGGCCTCTGTGCGTTGGCCTTGTTGACGACGATTTTGTCCGACATCGGCACCAACTACGTCGGCCAGCACATCATCGCCAAATTGCGCAAAGAGCTGGGGGAGAAGGTCCTGTCGGCGCCGATCGACCAGATCGAACGCTACCGCAGCCATCGGTTGATCCCGGTGCTGACCCACGACGTCGACACCATCAGCGACTTCGCCTTCGCCTTCGCCCCGCTGGCAATTTCCATGACCGTCACCCTCGGCTGCCTCGGCTATCTGGCCATGCTGTCCTGGCCGATGTTCCTGATGATGCTGGTGGCCATTGCCATCGGCACGACCATTCAAGCGATTGCCCGGGCCAAGGGCATGCGCGGTTTCTACGCTGCACGCGATTCCGAAGATGAACTGCAAAAGCACTACAACGCGATTGCCGAGGGCGCCAAGGAACTGCGCATTCACCGTCCGCGTCGCCAGCGCATGTTTGTCGCCGGTATTCAGAAAACCGCCGAGAAGATCTGCGACACCCAGATCAAATCCATCAACACTTTTGTGATCGCCAAGTCCTTCGGTTCGATGCTGTTCTTCGTGGTCATCGGCATGGCGCTGGCCCTGCAATCTTTCTGGCCCAGCGGCGACAAAGCGGTGATGAGCGGCTTCGTCCTGGTGCTGCTATACATGAAGGGGCCGCTGGAGCATCTGGTCAGCACGTTGCCGATCATCAGCCGTGCGCAGATTGCCTTCCGCCGCATCGCCGAACTGAGCGAGCAATTTTCCTCGCCCGAACCGCATCTGTTGCTGGAAGACCAAGGCAAGAAACCCGGTGCGGTCAACAGCCTGGAACTGCACAACGTGCGTTACGCCTTCCCGCCCGTGGAAGGCAGCGAACCGTTCCGTCTGGGGCCGGTCAACCTGCGCATCGAACAGGGCGACATCGTCTTTATCGTTGGTGAAAACGGCTGCGGCAAAACCACACTGATCAAACTGCTGCTGGGCTTGTACGCGCCAACCGAAGGCGAAATCCGCGTCAACGATCAGCCGATCACCGCGCTCAACCGCGATGACTACCGGCAGAATTTCACCACGATTTTTGCCGACTACTACCTGTTCGACGATCTGATTCAGGGCGACCGCGAAGTCCCGCAGGACGCGACCCGCTACCTCGAACGCCTGGAAATTGCGCACAAGGTCAGCGTGCGCGACGGCGCGTTCAGCACCACCGATTTGTCCACCGGCCAGCGCAAGCGCCTGGCCCTGGTCAATGCCTGGCTCGAAGAGCGGCCGGTGCTGGTGTTCGATGAATGGGCGGCCGATCAGGACCCGACGTTCCGGCGAATTTTCTACACCGAGTTGCTGCCTGACCTCAAACGTCTGGGCAAGACCATCATCGTCATTTCCCACGATGACCGTTACTTCGACGTCGCCGATCAACTGGTGCGCATGGAGGCCGGCAAGGTCAAGAGCGAACTGCAAACCGCTTGATCGACGAGGCCGCGGTCTGGCCGGAAAAATAATTTTCCGGTTTGCCGCGGCTTCCTCGTCTTAATGAGATGAATAAGAACCATTAACAACTATACCTGCCAAGGTCTTAACCTCATGTCCGCATCCCGTTTCATGCTTCGCCCTCTGACTCGAGCCCTGCTGATGCACGGCGCGACACGCACTCGACTGGCCGGCACCGGCCTTGGTCTGGCACTGACACTCACGGCAGCACCGTATGTCCAAGCCCAGGAATGGACCCTGAACATCCCGTCGCAGCCACTGGCGCAGGCGCTGCAAACCCTTGGCCAGCAGACCAGTCTGCAAATCATCTACAGCCCGGAAAGCCTGCAAGGTCTGCGCTCCAGCGCGCTCAACGGCCGCTACCAGGATGATGAGTCGCTCAAGGCGATGCTCAACGGTACCGGCATTCGCTACCAGCGTGACGGCAACACCGTGACCGTGCTCGGCCCGGCCACCGGTAGCGCGATGGAACTGGCCCCGACCAACGTCAACGCCAGCCGCCTGGGCGCCACCACTGAGGGCAGCAACTCCTACACCACCGGTGGCGTGACCATTGGCAAGGGCGTGCACTCGCTGAAGGACACCCCGCAGTCGGTCACGGTGATGACCCGCAAGATGCTCGATGACCAGAACCTCAACACCATCGAACAGGTGATGGAGAAGACCCCGGGCATCACCGTGTATGACTCGCCCATGGGCGGCAAGTATTTCTACTCCCGCGGTTTCCGTATGACTGGCCAGTACCAGTACGACGGCGTGCCGCTGGATATCGGCAGCAGCTACGTGCAAGCCGACAGCTTCAACAGCGACATGGCCATTTATGACCGCGTGGAAGTTCTGCGTGGCGCAGCCGGCATGATGAAAGGCGCAGGCGGCACCGCCGGTGGCGTCAACTTCGTGCGCAAACGCGGCCAGGACACTGCGCACACGCAGCTCTCATTGTCGGCAGGCACCTGGGACAACTATCGTGGCCAGGTCGATACCGGCGGCCCGCTCAACGATTCCGGCACCATCCGTGGTCGCGCCGTGGTCACCGAACAGACCCGTCAATATTTCTATGACGTGGCCAGCCGCAAGGACCAGATCTACTACGGCGCCCTGGACTTCGACCTCAGCCCCGACACCACCCTGGGGCTGGGTTTCGCCTGGGAAGACGTCGACGCCACGCCATGCTGGGGCGGTCTGCCGCGTTACGCCGACGGCTCCGACCTGCACCTCAAGCGCTCCACCTGCCTGAACACCGCGTGGAACAACCAGCGCAGCAAACGCGCCACCTACTTCGCCGACCTGAAACACCAGTTCAACGACGACTGGTCGCTGAAAGTCGCCGGGGTGTATTCGCGCAACACCCAGGACATGGAATATGCCTTCCCGAGCGGCGCCGTGCCGGTCGGTGCCACCGCCACCAATACCCTGATGCTGGGCAGTATTTACGACTACGACCAGCGCGACTACGGCTTCGATGCCTATGTCGACGGCAAATTCGACGCCTTCGGCCAGCAACATGAACTGACCATCGGCGCCAACGCCAGCCGCTCGCACAAGGATGACTTCTACGCCGTCGCCGCCCTGCCCCAACGGCAGAACGTGCTCGACCCCAACCACCACATCCCGCAACCGGACGAAAGCTACTACCTGGCCAACGCTTCCCGTGGCGGCCCGGTAGACATGCACATCAAGCAATACGGCGCCTACTCGATCGCCCGCCTGAAACTGGCTGATCCGCTGACCCTGGTACTGGGCAGCCGTGTCAGTTGGTACAAGTCCGACACCGACTCGGTGCAGTACTTCCGTGGCGAAGGCACCCAGGTCGACACCAAGTCCACCGAAACCGGCCAGGTCACGCCGTTCGCCGGTGTGCTGTTCGACCTCAACGACAACCTGACCGCCTACGCCAGCTACACCGACATCTTCACCCCGCAAGGCGCTTACAAGACCATCGATGGCAGCACCCTCAAGCCATTGGTTGGCCAGAGCTACGAGCTGGGGATCAAGGGTGAGTGGTTCGACGGTCGTCTGAACAGCACCTTCAACCTGTTCCGTACCCTTCAGAAAGATGCCGCCCAGGATGACCCGCGTTGCGAAGACAGTTCTTGCTCGATCAACTCCGGCAAGGTTCGCGCGCAGGGCTTCGAAGCTGAAGTCAGTGGTGAGGTGATTGATCGGCTGCAATTGCTCGCCGGTTACACCTACACCCAGACCAAGGTGCTGGAAGATGCCGACGCCACGCAGGATGGCGTGGTCTACAACTCCTACGTGCCGCGCCATTTGCTGCGTGTCTGGGGTGACTACAGCCTGAGCGGGCCGCTGGATCGCGTGACGATCGGTGCGGGTGTCAACGCGCAGACGGGCAACTACCGGACTTCGCCTTTGGGCGGTGACAACATTGATGGCGCCGGTTATGCGGTCTGGAACGGTCGCATTGGCTACCGTATCGATGACACCTGGTCGGTGGCGCTTAACGGGAATAACCTGTTTGACAAGCGTTACTACTCGACCATTGGTACCGAAGGGTTCGGTAATTTCTATGGTGATCCGCGTAACTTCGTGATGTCGGTCAAGGCTGACTTCTGATTGGGTGTGTTGTGAGAGAGCCCCGCTTTGGTGGGGCTTTTTTTCGCCTGTTGGTCTTGGCGGCCTTCGGGCCGACCATGCTCTTTGGGTTTTGGGGGCATATCCGTTGCTGCGGGTGTTGCCGATGGCGGTTTCGCTCTTACAGCGAGTCACCTTTTCCAAACGCCGAAAAGGTAACCTAAAAGGCTTTGCCCCGGCGTACGGCACTTCGCTGAGGCTCAGTGTTCCCTCGCTACGGTGTCCATCCGGGGGCATCGCCTACGGTTGGCTTCGCTACACCTCCTCTCGATGTATGCGGCTACGCCGCACGGCGCTGCGCGCCTAACCCCCGGATGAACACCTCCGCTCGGCCTGCCGATGGGGCAAAAGATCAAAAGCCAAAGCCAAAGCAAGATCACAAGCCAGATCAAGAGCCCCTCACCCTAACCCTCTCCCGGAGGGAGAGGGGACTGAGCGAGGTGTTTGGGAGAGGTACGCCGACGTGCAATACCGCGTTGAACACAAATTTTGAAAAGCTCACCATCGGCTCCCTCTCCCTCGGGAGAGGGCTGGGGTGAGGGGCGAATCCAACACAAAACCACAGCCGACCGCGCTGTGCTCTTCACCACTCAACAGGATGAGCGTTAGCTCGGCTGCAGCTCTTGATCTGTAGGGCGACATCGGAAGGCTGAGTGGAGGGATTGATCCGGGCGTGGGAGCGCAGCGACCGTTTGGCGCAGCCAAACACAGCGAGAGGAGGTGCAGCGAAGCAAACCGTAGGCGCTGCGCCCGGATCGATCCCGCAGCGAAGGAACCCCGAGCCCCAGCGAGCGGGCCGCACGTAGGAGCAAGCGTTTTTGGTTACTTTTTAGGCGTTTGTAAAAAGTGACCCGCCGTAAGGGCGGAACCCCAAGCAGCCATTACCGCAGCAACGGATATTCACCCAAAAACCACCCCCCAAAAAATCAAACCAACACCCGCGCCAACGCCCGGCTCAGGCGTTCATGCACCCGCAAAACATCAGGCATCACCGAAGCCATCCGCAGCAGATCATGCGTCAGCCCAGGACAATGCTCAACCTCGACACTCACCCCCTGCCCCCGCAACTTATCAGCGTAAGCCTGCCCCTCATCAAGCAACGGATCAAAACCCGCCAACAACATAATCGCCGGCGCCACCCCCTGCAGATCCTCCGCCAACAACGGCGAAAAACGCCAATCCAGATAATCTTCCGGACTGCGAGCGTAATGCTGATAAAACCAGTCAAGCGTATCGCTCTCCAACAAATACCCCTCGCTGAACAACAACCGCGAATCGTGCACGCGCGCAGCATCGGTCACCGGATAGCACAACAACTGTGCCTTCGGCGCGATGGCCACAGTATGCGGTTGCACCACCGCCTGAATCGCCAGCACCGTGGCCAACGTCGCGCCGGCACTATCGCCACCAAACGCCACGCGCGAGGTATCAAGCCCAAGACTCACGGCGTTTTCCGCTAACCACGACAAGGCGTCTTCGCCATCCTCCAGTGCCGTTGGAAAACGATGCTCCGGGGCCAGTCGATAGCCGACCGACAACACCGCACACGGCGTGCGCTGGCAAAACTCGCGGCACACACCGTCGTGAGAGTCGAGGCTGCCGACAACAAAACCACCACCATGGAAATACACCAGCACCGGCATCGGCGAAACCGCAGCATTGGGTCGATACAGACGCAGTGCCAGCGGCGCACCATCACGTGCCGACGTGTCGATTTCGCTGACCAACAGGTCTTCAGGCGCCGGCCAGCGCAGTTGCGCCGTGGTCTGTTCGAAAGTCGCGCGGGCTTCGCTCGGGGTCATTTGGTGCATGGCCGGCAGGCCGGCGTCCTGGCTGTCTTGGGCCAGATCGAGGAAGGCTTCCAGATCAGGGTGTAACGACATCGCTAAAATCCTTGTATCGGCAAAAAAAGGGGCGCGCCGCGGCAGCGCCGCCGAAGATGACTGAACGCGTGGCTATCAGCCCGCGCGTGCCATGCAATGCTCGACCAACGCTTCCAGCTCACGCTGGTAATCGCTCATCAAGGCATCCATGGTGCCGGCGCGATAACGCTGGCTGCTGTAGATGCAACGCAAGGCCAACTGACCGTCATAGACCTGGCCGACAATTTCCAGCCAGTTGCCCAAATTGGCTTTGAGGCTGTAGTTGTCACCGGTTTCTTCCAGCGCCGGCACCAGCAAGGCCTGCTCGTCGAAGCTCTGGTCGAATTGCCCCAGGTAGTTGAACGTGACCCGCGCTTGCGGCAGCTCGGCCAGTTGCCTCGACACCTCAGCGCCTGCCAGATGCCGCAACACGCCATAGCCGATGCCTTTCTGCGGCACCGCTGCCAACTGTGCCTGCACATTGATGATCGACTGGCCGATGTCGTCGCTGTCCGGGCGCAAACGCACCGGGAACATGCTGGTAAACCAGCCCAGGCTGCGGCTCAGGTCGATGGCCTCGAACAGGTCTTCACGACCATGGCCTTCGAGCAGGATCAACGCCGACGGTTGTTGACTCCAGCGGCACAGGGCACGGCTGAGCGCCGACAACAGCAGGTCGTTGATCTGCGTGCCATACACCGCCGGGGCCTGTTTGAGCAGTTGTTCAGTATGCTCGCGGGACAGTTTGAGCCGCGCCTGCGCCTGCTGACGCACGAGGTTTTTGCCGCGCAGGTTGTCGCAAGGCAGGTCGACGCCCGGCTGATCCAGTTGCTCCAACCAGTACCCCAGTTCCTGCTCGGCAATCACCGGCGCCTGCGCCTGCAAGGCCTCGGCGAATGATCGATAACTGCTGGTGCGAATCGGCAGTTTCGGCTCGAGCCCCTGCACGCACGCCTCGTACGCCACTTTCAAATCATCGAGCAGAATTCGCCACGACACGGTGTCGACCACCAAGTGGTGAATCACCACCAGCAGGCGCGCCTGGCCATCCGGCAAGGCGACGTGCATCACTCGCCAGACCGGCCCGTCATCGAGTTTCAAGCTGCGCTGGGCAAGGTTGGCCAAGGCTTCGACCTGCTCGCTGTTGTCCGCCTCGCGGCGCCAGAGCAACGTCTCGCCCTGTTCACTGAGGTCGCAGTAACGCTGCATCCAGCGCCCGCCTTCGTGGGAGAAACGCAGGCGCAACGAGTCGTGATGTTGCTCGATCCAGCCCAGTGCCTGCTCGAGCGCATCGAGGTCCAGCGGCTGGCGCGCGCTCAACAGCAATGACTGGTTGTAGTGATGCGCCTCGGCCATGCCTTCAGCAAAGAACCACTCCTGAATCGGCAAGAGATTGAACAAGCCCTCGGTGGCCACGTGCGTGATGTCCGTCTGCGGTTGTGCCGTGCCTTCCTTCGCCGCTTCCTGCTCGACGATGCCGGCGATGGTCTGATAACGCATCAGGTCGCGCAGCTTGAGATCCATCTGCAACGTCGGGTGGTTTCTGACGCGGGAGATCACTTGCAAACTCAGAATCGAATCGCCGCCCAGTTCGAAGAAGTTGTCGCTGATGCCCACTTGTTCGACCTGCAGCACCTGCGCCCAGATGTCCGCGAGCAGGCTTTCCTGCTCGTTGCGCGGGGCGACGTATTCTTCGGTTTTGAATTCCGGTTCCGGCAGCGCCTTGCGATCGAGCTTGCCGTTAGGCGTTACCGGGAAAGCGTTCAGGCAGACGATCTGCGCCGGCACCATGTATTCCGGCAACGCGGTGCGCAGGCCCGCCTTGAGTTCATCGCCGATGTCCTCGCCGCTTGCGGTGACCACATAACCGATCAGTTGCTTGCCCGAGGCATTGTCGCGGGCGATCACCAGTGCATCGGTGACCGACGGCAACTGGCGCAGACTGGCCTCGACTTCACCCAGTTCGATGCGGAAGCCGCGCACCTTGACCTGATGGTCGATACGGCCGACGTAATCGACCACACCGTCGGCGCGTAAACGCACCAGATCGCCGCTGCGATACAGGCGCTCGCCCGCCGCGAACGGGTTGGGCACGAAGCGCTCGCAGGTCAGGTCCGGACGGCCGTGATAACCCCGGGCGACGCCATAGCCGCCGATGTACAGCTCACCGGCAAAGCCTGGCGGCAGCGGGTTCAGGTCTTCGTCCAGCACGTACAGCGAGCGCGCGCCCACGGCACGGCCGATCGGCGCGTACGCCGCTTCGCAATGCTGGCTGGCCGGGACTTTCCAGAGCATCGGCGTGACCACGGTTTCGGTCGGGCCGTAGCCGTTGGTGAAGTACTGCGGACGCAGCGCAGCCTTGACCTGCTCGAAGGTCTGATCCGGCACCGCGTCACCGCCGAAGCAATAGATGCGCACGGGTGGCGGCGCAATGCCGCTGGCCGCCGCGTACTCGGCCAGTTGCTTGAGATAGGCCGGCGGGAAGCAGGCAATGGTGATGCCGTAGTCGTGCAGCGCCTGATAGGTCTGCTCCGGCGTCCACAGGCAACCGTCGCGAATCACCAGACGACCGCCGCTGTACAAGGTGCTCAACCAGCGCTCATGGGCCCCGTCGAAGGCGAACGACATGAAGTGCAGCTCGCAACTGCTGGCGTCCATTTCGTACAGCTCGGCGATGGCCTGACAGTGCATGCTCAGCGGGCCTTGGGTCACCGCGACGCCTTTCGGTCGCCCGGTGGAACCCGAGGTGTAAACCAGATAGGCCAAGCCCTGTTCCTGCACGCGACAGTCGGGGGCGTGGTCGGCATAACGGCTTTCATCGAGGTGATCGATTTCCAGACGCAGCAGGCCTTGCCGCGCCGGCAACGTGCTGCGCAGACTGCTCTGGGTCAGCAACAGCGCCATGCCGGAATCTTCGATCATGTAGGCCAGACGCTCCGGCGGATAATCGATGTCCAGCGGCACGTACGCCGCCCCGCTCTTGAGCACGGCGAGGAAGCTCACGACCATTTCCAGCGAACGCGGCAAGGCTACGCCGATCACCACTTCCGGCCCGGCGCCGTGTTCGATCAGGCAGTGTGCCAGTCGGTTGGCGCGTTGCTCGAGTTCGGCGTAGGTCAGGTTCATTCCGGCGCATTGCAGGGCGATGGCCTGCGGCTGCTGTTGCGCGTGACGGCTGATCAGTTCCGGCAACAGCGCGGCTTGATGGGTGTGCGTCGGCTCGGCACTCCAGGCTTGCGCCGCTTGCCATTGCTCGCCGCTCAGGCGCTGCAAATTACCGAGGCGCTCGTATGGCGCCGCCAGCATCGCGGCGAGGGTGTTTTCCATGGTCTGGCGAATACCGACAACCGCCTCGGCGCTGAAGTGGCTGCGCAGGTACAGGTATTCGATCGACAACTCGTCGCCGAGCATCACCGCGAGGTCCATCGGCACGTTGGTCACGCCATGGCCGATGGATTTGCCGAAGGTCAGATCGGTGTCGTTGTCTTCCTGCAAGCGATCGTCGATCGGGAAGTTTTCGAACACCACGATGCTGTCGAACAACGCCTGCCCACCGAGGCTGGACCAGCGCTGTACATCCGCCAGCGGCGCCTGGGAATAATCACGGATGTCGAGGTTGTAGGCCTGCACTTCGCCCAGCCAGTCAGCCAGACGCTGATCGGCTTGCGGCGTCTGAATGATCGGCAAGGTGTTGATAAACAGACCGAGCATGTTGCCGACATTCGCCAGGCTTTCCGGACGCCCCGACACCGTGGCGCCAAAGGTCACCGTCTGCTGCCCGGTGTAACGTTGCAACAGCAGCAACCATGCACCCTGAATCAAGGTGTTGGAGGTGATGCGTAGGTCGCGGCAGAACTGCAACAGCCGCGCGGTCTGCGCTTTATCCCAGTTCGAATAGATCGCATCGTGACCGGCGACATCGGCGCTGTGGCGCGGGTGCATCGCCTGGCTCAGTGCCGTCGGCTCGTTGACCGCCGCCAGTCGCGCCTTCCAGAACAGCTCCTGGGCGTCCTGATCCTGCGCCTGCAACCAGGCAATAAAGTCGCGGTAACGACCGTTCTCGCCGATGATTTCGCCCTTGGCGTAATACTGCAGCACCTCGCCGAACAGCCGCGAACTGCTCCAGCCGTCCATGAGGATGTGGTGGCTGGTCCAGATCATCTGGTACTGATCGTCGCTCAGGCGCAGCAGGGTCACCCGCAACAAACGCGCATCGGCCAGATTGAAACCGAGCGCACGGTCAGCGCTGGCGAACTCGGCAATCAGTTCTTCACTGGTTTCGCGCTCACGCCAATCGAGCACCTGCATTTGCAACGGCGCATGGCGATGCACCACCTGCAACGGTTTCGCCAGGCCGTCCTGCCAATGGAAACTGGTGCGCAGAATCGCCTGACGGGCGATGACGAATTCCCACGCCTGGCGGAAGCGCTCCACGTCCAGGCCCTTGATCGGCAGGCTGACCTGTTGCACGTAAAGGCTGCTGCCGTTATCCGACAGCGTGTGGAAGAGCATGCCTTCCTGCATCGGCGACAGCGGGTAGACATCCTCGATCTGGTCGGCCGGCACCGGCAACGCATCGAGCTGCGCCTGATCGAGTTGCGCCAGCGGATAATCCAACGGCGCCTCGTCGGTCGACGACTCGAGCGCAACCACAGCGGCGAGTTTCTGCACGGTCTGCTGCTGGAACAGGTCTTTGGGGGTGAAGCGAATCCCCTGCTGGCGCGCACGGCTGACCAGTTGGATCGAGATGATCGAATCGCCGCCCAGCGCAAAGTAGTTGTCGGTCACGCCGACCCGTTCGATCTTCAGAATGTCCTGCCAGACCTCGGCCAGTTGCTGCTCCAACGGCGTTGATGGCGCCACGTATTCGCGCTGCGACTGGCTGAGGTCCGCTGCCGGCAAGGCTTTGCGGTCAAGTTTGCCGTTCGGTGTCAGCGGCAACTGTTCGAGGAACAGCCACTGCGCCGGCACCATGTACTCCGGCAGATGCGCCTTCAGCGCGGCCTGCAGCGTTTCACTCAAATCGTCCAATTGTTCGAGGCTGAGGCTGCTGTCACTCGGCACCACATACGCCACCAGTTGCTGACCGCTGTGGCCATCCACCGCCAGCACCACGCCTTCGCGCACGCTGTCCTGAGCGAGCAGACGCGCTTCGATTTCACCCAGTTCGATGCGGAAACCGCGCACCTTGACCTGATGATCGATGCGGCCGACGTATTCGATCCGGCCGTCATCGCTGAAGCGGGTCAGGTCGCCGGTACGGTACATGCGTTCGCCGCTGCTTGAGAATGGATTGGGCAGGAAACGTTCGGCGGTCAGGCCCGGGCGGAACAGGTAGCCACGGGTGATGCCGTCGCCGGCCAAATACAGCTCAGCCGCCACGCCCAGCGGCGCTTGCTGTAATTGACCGTCGAGCATATACGCCGTGGTGTTGACCAGCGGCCGGCCGATGTTCGCCTGACCACCCAGTTCGCGGCGGGTGCAGGTCGAATAGGTGGTGTCTTCCGACGGCCCGTACAGGTCGTAGACATGCGCCACCGCCGTTTCGCGGTAGAGCGTGTCGACCAGGCTCTGCTTCAGCGGCTCACCGGCGAGGTTGATGATGCGCACGCCCGGCGGAATTTGCCCGGTGCGTTGCAGCGCGGCAATCGCCGACGGCACGGTGTTGATCAGGCGCACCTGATCGCGCTCCGGCAAGTCCGGCAGTTCCAGGGCATTGCGCGCCATAACGATCGAGCCGCCGCGTGCGAGGGTGACGAAGATCTCCCACACCGACAGGTCGAAGCACACCGACGTCGACGCCAGCACCCCTTGCAGATCGTCTTCGCTGTAGACCTCGGCGGACCAGTGAATCAGCGCCTGCACGTTGCGATGGGCAATGGCCACGCCTTTCGGCTTGCCGGTAGAGCCGGAGGTGTAGATCACGTAGGCCAGATTGGCTGAATCACCCCGCGCAGGAAGATTGTCCGCAGGCTGCTCGGCAAATGCTGCACCACCCGCCTCGACCAGCACCACCTGCGCATCGGTCTGCGGCAGTTGCGCCAGCAGCGACTGCTGCGTCAGCAATACTTTCGCCTGACTGTCGTCGAGCATGTAGGCCACGCGATCCGCCGGGTAATCCGGGTCCAGCGGCACATAGGTGCCACCGGCCTTGAGCACCGCCATCAGGGCAATGACCAGCTCCGCCGAACGCGGCATCGCCACGCCTACACGGATTTCCGCGCCGACACCCAGTGCGACAAGATGATGAGCCAACTGGTTGGCGCGTTGATTGAGCTCGGCATAGCTCAGGGCGACGCCCGCATGACTCAGGGCCAGTGCCTGCGGATGCGCCGCGACGCGACGTTCAAAACTTTGCGGGATCAACCGCTCAGCCGGATACGCGGCCTGATGGTCGTTCCATTGCGCCAGGGTCTGGCGTTCGGCGAGTGGCAACAGGCCGATCTCACCGAGCAGACGCTGCGGCGCCTCAATGAACTGACGCAGCACTTCTTCCAGATGCCCCGCCAGACCTAGCACGCTGCGTTCGGCAAAGTGTTCGGTGAGGTAGTTGAAATCCAGGTTCAAGACATCGCTGGCCCCGGCGATCAGGGTCAGACCGTAGTTGGTTTGCTCGCGGTGCTCCAGGCCAGCGAAACGCAGACCGCCCGGGTTGGCCTCCAGCGCTTCGGACACCGGATAGTTCTCAAACACCAGCAAGGTGTCGAACAGCGCTTCGCCGCTCAGCTGGGCCAGACGCTGGATGTCCTGCAACGGCGTCTGCTCGTAGTCACGCAGCAACAGGTTTTTGTCCTGCACGCTGCGCACCCAGTCGCCGACGCTGAGCGTGGCCTGCGGGCTGGCGATCACCGGCAAGGTGTTGATGAACAGGCCCAATTGCTGCTCGATGCCCGGCAGATCCACCGGACGTCCGGACACGGTCGCACCAAAGGCCACCGTGGCCTGGCCGGTGTAGCGCTGCAACAGCAGCAACCACGCGGCTTGCACCAAACTATTGAGGGTCACTTGCTGCTGACGGGAGAAACCGTTCAGGCGCTGAGTGAAGGCTTGGTCGAAATGCAGGCGATGCATCTGTTTGCCCGGCCCCGGCACGGTACGCCCATGACACGCCGAAGCCAGTCGGGTCGGTTCGTCCAGTGCGGCCAGTTGTCCGCGCCAGAATGCCTCTGCGCCCGCCTTGTCCTGACCTTGCAGCCAGACGAGGAAGTCGCGATAACGGCCCTGCGCGCTTGGTACCGGCTGACCGGCGTAATCCTGCAACACCTCGCCGAACATCCGCGAGTTGCTCCAGCCATCCATGAGGATGTGGTGGCAGGTAAAAATCAAACGATGGCGGTCATCGCCGGTGCGCAGCAGGCACAGACGCAGCAGCGGCGGATTCTGCAGATCAAAACCGCGTTCGCGATCAGCCTGCGCCCGCGCTTCGAGCACGGCCGGCAGATCCACCATACCGCGCACATCGACTTCGGGCATTTCCAGGGTCAACTGGCGATTGATCACTTGCAGCGGTGCATCGAGGCCATCGCGGCCCCAGATAAAACCGGCACGCAGCACTTCATGGCGATCCACCACGCGCTGCCAGGCCTGCTGGAAACGCGCCACGTCGAGGCCGTCGATATCCAGCAGCATCTGATAGACATAGGCGCTGGCATCGGCGTCGTACAGGCTGTGAAACAGGATGCCTTGCTGCATCGGCGCCAGTGGATAGATGTCCTCGATGCGCTGGGCGGCGATCGGCAAGCTGTCCAGATGCGCCTGGGACAACCCGGCCAACGGCACGTCGGATGGTGTCAAACCGCCGCTCGGATGGCTCAGGCAATGGTCGATCAACTCGCCCAGCGCCACTTCGTAGGCGCGGGCCAACGCGTTGATGGTGCTCTCTTCGAAGACATCACCGCTGTAGGTCCAGGTCAGGCTCAACTGCCCCTGATAAACCCGGCCATCGATGGTCAGCCAGTTGGCCATCGGCGCGTTTTCGTCCTGACCGGCGCCCTTGTCTTCAGTGGCCGGCACCCACAGGGCGTGTTCATCGAAGTTGTTGTCGAACTGGCCGAGGTAGTTGAACGTCACCTTCGGTTGCGCCAGTTCGTTCAAGACCCCTTGCGACTCGGCGCTGCCCAGATGACGCAGCAAGCCATAACCAATGCCTTTGTTCGGGATCGCGCGCAGTTGCTCCTTGATGCCTTTGATCGAGGTTTCCAGACTCGCGTCCGGGGTCAGGCGCACCGGGAACATGCTGGTGAACCAACCCACCGTGCGGCTGAGGTCGACGTCATCGAACAGGTCTTCGCGACCGTGACCTTCAAGCTGCACCAGGGCGCTGTCGGTGTTCGTCCATTGGCACAGCACGCGGGCCAGCGCGGTCAGCAGCAGGTCGTTGACCTGGGTGCGATAAACCGCCGGTGCCTGTTGCAGCAACTGACGGGTACGTTCGGCGTCGAGACGCGTATCGACGCTGCGCTCGAAACGGTTGCTCAACTGGCCCTGCGGGTTGTCCAGCGGCAGCTCGACGGACACCTCGCGCAGTTGCCCGCGCCAGTAATCCAGTTCACTTTCCAGTTCAGCGCTACGGGCATGCGCCTGCAGACGCTCGCCCCAATCCTTGAACGCGCTGGTCTTGGCCGGCAGACGCACAGCCTGACCGCTACTCAATTGTTGATAAGCGCTTTGCAAATCTTCCAGCAGAATGCGCCACGACACGCCATCGACCACCAGGTGGTGAATCACCAGCAGCAGACGCTGACTGGCGTCCGGCAAATCGACCAACACTGCACGAATCAGCGGGCCATCGAGCAGATCGAGGCTGCGTTGCAAGTCCAGGCACAGCGCTGGCAATGCTGCGCTGTCGTCCAGGGTGACCGTGCGCAACAAGGTTTGCGCCTGATCCGCCGGCGCGTGGCTCTGCTGCCAGCCATCGTTGGTTTGCCGGTAACGCAGGCGCAAGGCGTCGTGGTGGCGCTGCAACTGCAGCAGCGCCTGCTCCAGCGGCGCCGCGCGCAGTGCGTTGGCCGGGGTCAGCAGGATCGACTGGTTCCAGTGATGCCGCGCCGGAATGTCGCTGTTGAAAAAGTAGTGCTGGATCGGTGTCAGCAGCGCGTCGCCGAGTACTTCGCCCTGCTGCATCTGCACCGCGTCACTCTGTTGCGCGACGGTCGCCAGACGCTGCACGGTCTGGTGCTGAAAGATGTCTTTGGGGCTGAAGCGAATGCCGGCCTGACGCGCGCGGCTGACCACTTGAATCGAAATGATCGAGTCGCCGCCCAGCTCGAAGAAGTTGTCGTTTAGGCCGACACGCTCGACCTTCAACACGTCCTGCCAGATCTCGGCCAGACGCTGCTCCAGTTGGTTGCGCGGCGCCGCATAGACTTCCTGCACCTGCGCAACTTCCGGGTGCGGCAGTTGCTTGCGATCGAGTTTGCCGTTGGCGGTCAGCGGCAGACGCTCAAGGAACGCCCAACTGACCGGAACCATGTAATCCGGCAGGGTTTCGCGCAAATGCGCCTTGATCGAATCGCGCAGTGCGCCCTGCCCTGCGCCGTCCAGTTCTTCGTTCGCGACAATCCACGTCGCCAGTTGCTGGCCGCTGATACCGTCGACCGCCAGCACCACGGCTTCGCGCACATCGGCATGCTTGAGCAGTTGCGCTTCGATTTCACCCAACTCGATACGGAAGCCGCGAATCTTCACCTGATGGTCGATACGGCCGATGTACTCAATCACCCCGTCGCCGCGCAGCCGCGCCAGGTCGCCGGTGCGATACAGACGCTCGCCGGCCTGCGGATTGAATGGGTCTGGCACAAAACGTGTTGCGGTCATGCCGGCCTGATTCAGATAACCCCGCGCCAGACCGGCACCGGCGATGTACAACTCACCGATGCAACCTTGTGGCACCAGGTTCAGCGAGCCATCGAGCAAGTACCACGACAGGTCGACAATCGGCTCGCCAATCGGGCTGCTGTGGCTTTGTTCAAGATCGGCCATCGACAACGGCCGGTAGGTCACGTGCACCGTGGTTTCAGTGATGCCGTACATGTTGATCAGCGTCGGCGCACGGTCGCCGAAGCGTTCGAACCACGGGCGCAGGCTCTGCACTTCCAGCGCCTCGCCGCCGAACACCACGTAGCGTAGAGAGTTATTGCGCGTCGACTCGCTGGCGACCTGCATCAATGGCTTGAACGCCGACGGCGTCTGGTTCAGCACGGTGACGTTTTCATCGCACAGCAGCGTGTAGAAATCTTCCGGAGAACGGCTGATGTCATGGGGCACCACCACCAGTTTGCCGCCATACAACAGCGCGCCGAAAATCTCCCAGACCGAGAAGTCGAAAGCGTAGGAATGGAACAGCGTCCAGCTGTCCTGCGGGCCGAAATCGAACCAGTGTTCGGTGGCGCTGAACAACCGCATGACGTTGCCGTGCGGCAGCAATGCGCCTTTCGGTTTACCGGTGGAACCGGAGGTGTAGATGACGTACGCCAGGCTGTCCGGCGTGGTCAGGCACAGCGGGTTGGTTTCGTTACCGGGCTCTGGCGCCTGATCCAGATCGAGGCACGCCAGCCCCGACGGTACCGGCAGTTGCGCAAGCAGATGGCCTTGGGTCAGCAGCAGCTCGATGCCGCTGTCTTCGATCATGTAGCTCAAGCGATCATCCGGGTAGCCCGGATCCAGCGGCACATAAGCGCCACCGGCCTTGAGCACGGCAAGGATGGCGACAATCATGTCCAGCGAACGCTCGACCGCCACGCCAACGCGCACGTCCGGGCCGACGCCACGGGCGATCAACACATGCGCCCACTGATTGGCGCGGCGATTGAATTCGGCGTACGTCAGGCGTTGCCCGTCGTACGTCACGGCGATCGCGTCGGGATAACGCTCGGCCTGCGCTTCAATGGCTTGGTGAATGCACTGCTCGAGCGGTTGCTTGATCCGCTCGGGATTCCACTGCGCCAGCAATTGTTGCTGCTGGCCGGCATCGAGCATCGGCAACTGGCCAATGCGCTGGGTCGGCGCGGCGACGATGGCCTGCAACAGCGCATTCCAGTGTTGTGCCAGACGCTCAATGGTCGCGGCGTCGAACAGATCGGTGGCGTACTTCAGCACGGCTTCGATGCCATGCGCCTGTTCGGTGGTGTTGAGGGTCAGGTCGAACTGCGCGGTCTGGCTCTGCCATTCCAGCGGTTCGATGCTCAGGCCATTCAAACGGGTTTCGACACTCGCACGGCGCTCGGCCTGATGGTTGAACATCACCTGGAACAGCGGGCTGTGACTGAGGCTGCGGCCCGGCTCCAGTGCTTCGACCAGTTGCTCGAACGGCAAGTCCTGATGGGCCTGCGCTTCTTGTGCGGTCTGTTTGACTTGGCGCAGCAGATCGACAAAGGACATCTGCCCATCGATGTCGGCCTTGAGCACCTGAGTGTTGACGAAGAAGCCGATCAGCCGCTCGATCTCTACCCGGCCACGGTTGGCATTTGGCACGCCGACGCGGATGTCGGCCTGACCGCTGTAGCGATGCAACAAGGCCTGAAACGAGGCCAGCAAGACCACGAACAGGGTGACGTTTTCTTGCCGGGCGAAGGCTTTGAGCGCGTTGCTCAGCGCCGGGTCGAGAATCAGGTTATGGCTGGCGCCAGCGAAGCTTTGCTCGATGGTGCGCGGGCGATCCATCGGCAGTTCCAGCACCGGTTGTTCGCCACCGAGTTTCTCTTGCCAGTAGGCCAGTTGCCGCTCCTGCTCACCGGCCTCCATCCACTGCCGCTGCCACAAGGCGTAGTCGGCGTATTGAATCGGTAAGGCCGGCAGACCGGCGTCGTGATCGAGGTTGAAACCGGCGTAGAGCTGCACCAGTTCCTCGATCATCACTTGCAGCGACCAGCCATCGGAGACGATGTGGTGCAGGGTCAGCACCAGCACATGGTCATTGGGGCTGACTTGCAGCAGCGCTGCGCGCAAGAGCGGGCCGTGCTGCAGGTCAAAAGTTTTCTGGCTCTGGGTCTGTACGAACGCCTGGATCGAGGCATCCGCGTCGTTGGCCAGCTCAGCGCTCAGTTGATGGATCTCAAGTGCAAAGGGCCCTGCGGGCAGGACCACTTGCAAAGGTTGCGCGGTTTCCTGGGAGAACACCGTGCGCAAGGTTTCGTGTCGTTCGATCAGCGCCTGAACGCTGCGCTCCAGCGCGCTGACATCCAGCGGACCCTGCAAACGCAGGGCCGTCGGAATGTTGTAGGCCGCACTGTGCGGCGCCCACTGCCAGAGAAACCACTGGCGCTGCTGAGCGTAGGACAGCAGCAACGGCTCTTCAGCCGTGCGCTTGAAAACCGGGGCAATGTCAAAGAGGTTGACGCCTTTCTGCTTGAGCAGAACCGCCAGAGCCTTTCTTTGCTTAGCCGAAAGTTGTCCTACCGACTCGATTAACTCTTGCACGCGTTTTTCCCTCTCAAGAAATCAGTTTTTCCAGATCATCGAGGGATAGACGTTTGAGGGCCTCCAGGGATTTAGCCAATTCATCCTGAACGGGCGACATTTCGACGCGCAGAGCCTCGATTCGCGCGCAGAACGCCTTGAGGGTATCGGTTTCGAACAACTCTTTAAGCGGCACCTTGTCGCCCAGACGTTCCTTGATCCGGGTCACCACCAGCGTGGCCAGCAACGAATGCCCGCCGAGCTGGAAGAAGTTGTCCGCGAGGCCCACCTGCTCGACCTCCAGCACCTCCTGCCAGATCGTCGCCACAGCCCACTGCAAATCGCTTTGCGGCGCCTGATAGTGCTGCTGCGTCGGGCCGTCGCCCAAGGCCATCAGCGCCTTGCGATCGAGCTTGCCGTTGGGGGTCAGCGGGATGGCGTCGATCAGGTGCAAGTGGCCCGGCACCATGTGCGCCGGCAAGCGACTGGCCAGGGCATTGCGCAAGCGTTCCGCCAACACCGGTTGATCGACCACAGCCTGCGCCGCCACCACATAGGCGTGCAGGTGTTTGCCGGCGGCACCGTCCTGCGCGAGCACCACGGCTTCACGGATCTCATCCTGCTCCAGCAGTCGCGCTTCGATTTCGCTGAGCTCGATACGGAAGCCGCGAATTTTCACCTGATGGTCGGCCCGGCCGATGTACTCGATGTTGTCGTCGCCGCCCTGACGCACCAGATCGCCAGTGCGGTACAGGCGCTCGCCGTTGCTGGCGTACGGGTTCGGCACAAAGCGCTCGGCGGTCAGTGCCGCGCGCAGCAGATAACCCCGGGTGACACCGGCACCGCCCAGGTACAACTCGGCAGGCACGCCGCTCGGCAGTACTTGCAACTGGCTGTCGAGCAGATAGGCCACGGTGTTCGGCAATGGCCGGCCGATGTTCGCCTGCCCCTGCGGGGTGCGCAGGGTGAAGGTCGAATAGGTGGTGTCTTCCGACGGCCCGTAGAGGTCGTAGACCTGTTGCACCGACGTGCTCGCGTACAACGTGTCGACCAGGCTTTGCTTGAGCGGTTCGCCGGCCAGGTTGATGGTCGCCACCGAAAGCGGAATCTGCCCGGCCCGTTGCAGCGCGGCAATCGCCGACGGCACCGTGTTGATCAGGGTGACCTGTTCGCGGGCCGGCAAATCGGCCAGCGCCAGCGCATTGTCCGCCAACACTAGGCAACCCCCGCAAGCCAGGGTGACGAAGATCTCCCAGACCGACAGGTCGAAGCAGATCGACGTCGACGCCAGCACGCCACGCAACTGTTCTTCGCGATAGACCCCGGCCGACCACTGAATCAGCGCCGACAGGTTAGCGTGGGTGATCGCCACGCCTTTCGGTTTGCCGGTCGAGCCCGAGGTGTAGATGACGTACGCCAGATTCTGCGCAGTGACATTCACCAGCGGCGCAGTTGCCGGGAACGAACTCAACGCACCCTCGTCCACCAACAGCACCTGCGCGCTCAAGGTTTCAGGCAACAGCGCCAGTGCGGCCGGTTCGGTGATCAGCACGGCGGCGCGGCTGTCATCGAGCATGTGCAGCAAGCGTTCCTGCGGGTAGTCCGGATCCAGCGGCACATACGCGCCACCGGCCTTGAGAATGGCCAACAACGCCACGAGCATATCTGGCGTGCGTCGCATGCACACGCCGACGCGCACTTCCGGCCCTACGCCCAGTGCCTGCAGCTTGTGCGCCAGACGATTGGCCCGAGCATCGAGGCTTTGGTAATCGATCTGTTGTTCGGCGAACAGCACCGCATGCGCTTGCGGTTGGCGCTGCACTTGCGCGGCGAGGTGTTCCAGCACCGTACGCGCGTCCGTTGCCGTGAGGTCAGCCTTGCCCCAAGCGATGGCTTGTTGACGCTGCGGTTCTGCAAGCAATTGCAACGCACCCAGCGGCAGAGAAGCATCGGCGAGGAACTGCGTCAGCAGGCTCTCCAGTTGCGCGCTCAAACTGCTGATTGCGGCCGCATCGAAACTGGCCCGGTCGTAACTGATCCCCAGGCTCAGTTCACGCCCGGTGACCGCCACCAGCGTCAACGGGTAGTTGGTCTGTTCCTGACGACGAATCGCCGAGAACGTCAGACCGGTGGCCGGGCCCTGTTGCAGCGCTTCGGCCATCGGGTAGTTTTCGAACACCAGAATGCTGTCGAACAACGCGCCGTTACCGGCACCGGCCCAACGCTGAATGTCGTAGAGCGGCGTGTGCTCGTGTTCACGCAGGGCCAGATTGACGTCCTGCACCTGTTGCAGCCACTGGCTGACGGCGATCTCGGCGGACGGCGCCGCGACCACCGGCAAGGTGTTGATGAACAGACCGATCTGCTGCTCGACACCCGGCAAATCCGTCGGACGCCCGGCAACCGTGGCGCCGAACGCCACATGGTCCTGCCCGGTGTAACGCTGCAACAGCACCAGCCACGCCGCTTGCACCAAGGTGTTGAGGGTGACTTTCTGCTCGCGGGCGAAGCGGTTCAACTCAGCGGTCAAGGTCTCGCTGAATACATGCTCGTGATCGGCGTAACCGCTGGCCGCGTGCTGCCCGCCCGACACGGCACTGGCCAGACGCGTCGGCTCATCAAGATCAGCGAGGGCCGTCGTCCAGAAATCACGGCTGGCCTGCTGATCGCGCTGACCCAGCCATTCGATGTAATCGCGATAACGCCCCTGCCCGGCCACCGGGGTCATGCCGGCATACCGCTGCAGCACTTCGCCGAACAACTGCGAGGTGCTCCAGCCGTCCATGAGGATGTGATGGCAGGTGTAAATCAGGTGATGCGTGGCCTCGTCGGTGCGCACCAGCGTCACCCGCAACAGCGGCGCGCCGGTCAGGTCGAAACCGTTGGCCAAGTCCTCGCCGGCCAGTTGCTCCAGCGCCGTGCCGAGGTCAGCACGACCGCGCCAGTCCTGCACGCGCCATGGCATCTGCGCACTCTGACGCACCACTTGTACTGCGGCGGCAGCGTCTTGTGGCCAGACAAATGCCGTGCGCAGGATCTCGTGGGCATCAACGGTTTGCTGCCAGGCCTGACGGAAACGCTCGACGTCGAGTTGTTGCACATCCACACGCAATTGATTGGTGTACGCCGGGCTGTCCGGATCGTTGACGCTGTGGAACAGAATGCCCTGCTGCATCGGCGACAGCGGATAGAGGTCGACGATGTCGCGGGCCGGGATCGGCAGCGCCGACAGTTGTGCCTGGGTCAGCGTTGCCAGACTGAAGTCCGACGGCGTCACAGCCACCTCGCCACTGTCGCAGCAATGTTCGATCAAACGCTCCAGCTCGCGACGATAGGCTTCGGCCAGCGCCGCGACGGTTTCTGCGCGATACATGCCGCTGCCGAAGGTCCAGGTCAATTCCAGCTCACCGCCGTAGACCTGACCGTCAACGCTCAGCCAGTTACCCAGCGGCGCTGCCGCGTCCTGATTGGCGCCGGTGCTTTCGCCGCTTGGCACGAACAGCGCACCCGCGTCGGCGTTGAACGCGCCGTCGAACTGGCCGAGGTAGTTGAAGGTCACGCGCGGCTGCGGCAATCCCTGCAACTCGGCGGATTGGCTCAGATAACGCAGCACACCAAATCCGATGCCTTTGCCCGGCACCGCCCGCAGTTGTTCCTTGATCGCGCACAGCGACTCACCCGGCGTCGATTCAGGGGTCAGGCGCACCGGGAACAGGCTGCTGAACCAGCCCACGGTGCGGCTCAGGTCGATGTCGTCGAACAAGTCTTCACGACCATGACCTTCGAGCTGAATCAGTACCGAAGGCTGTTCGCTCCAGTCACACAACACCCGCGCCAGCGCCGTCAGCAACAGGTCGTTGATCTGCGTGCGATACGCCGCTGGCGCCACTTTTAGCAGTTTGTGCGTCAGCGTCTGTCTCAAGCGCGTGCTGACCCGGGCCGCTTGTGCGCGGGTCTGGGTGTCCTGCGGGAAATCCCGTGGCAGTTGCGCGTCGCCCGCCGCCAGGGTTTGCCGCCAGTAGGCGCTCTCAGCGGCCAGCGCTGCGCTTTGCCCGTAACGGTGCAAATGCTCCGCCCAGCTGTGCAGCGAGCTGCTTTTGCCCGGCAAGACCAGCGGCGTGCCCGCCGCCAGCGCAGTGTAAGCGTGCTGCAGATCTTCCAGCAGAATGCGCCACGACACACCGTCGACCACCAGGTGATGGATAACCAGCAACAGGCGTTGCTCAGCATTCGGCAGGTTCACCAACACCGCCCGCACCAAGTGCCCTTGTTGCAGATTCAGACTGCGCTGGGCCACATCGGCCAATGCCGGCAAAGCATCCAGGCTGTCCAGCTCACGCACCCACAACAGCTGCGGATCACGCTGAGTCTGCGGCATTGCCTGCAACACGTCGGCGGACGCCTGGAAGCACAGCGTCAATGCATCGTGCTGTTCGATCAGCGCCGCCAGCGCTGTGCGCAGATGCGCGGCGTCGAGCGGCGTGGTCGGCTGCAACATCACCGACTGGTTCCAGTGCTGACGCTGGGCAATCGCGGTTGCGAAGAAACGTGCCTGAATCGGCAACAGCGGCAACGGTCCGCGAGCGACCGGTGCCGCCGCGACGGCTTTGGCTTCGATCAACTTGGCCACCGCAGCCAGTTGGCCGATGGTCTGTTTTTCGAACAGTTGCTTGGGGCTCAGCTTGATGCCCTGGCGTTTGGCCCGGGCAATGATCTGCAGGCTGAGGATCGAGTCACCGCCCAGTTCGAAGAAGTTGTCGCTGCTGCCCACGCGTTCAAGCTTGAGCACATCGGCCCAGATCGCCGCGAGTTTTTCTTCGACTTCACCCACTGGCGCGACGAAGTGCTGAGTCACCACGCCCGGCACCGGCAAGGCACGTTTGTCGAGCTTGCCGTTGGCGGTCAGCGGCAATGTTTCCAGCAGCACAATCTGCGCCGGCACCATGTAATCCGGCAGGCACGCCTGCAATTGCTCGCGCAGCGCCTGCGCCTGCATGGTCCGCCCCGCCGCCGGCACACACCACGCGACCAGTTGCAGACGCGTCGGGTCGTCATCCAGTGACAGCGCCAGCACCGCCGCTTCACTGATGCCGTCGAGGCCCAGCAACACCCGCGCGACTTCCGCCGGCTCCACGCGATAACCGCGCACCTTGACCTGATCGTCGGCACGGCCGATGAACTCCACCGTTTGCTGACGATTGCGGCGTACCCGGTCACCACTGCGATACACCCGCGCACCCGGCGCGCCAAACGGATCGGGCAGGAAGCGCTCGGCCGTCAGCCCCGGCTGATTCAGGTAGCCCAGCGCCACGCTGTCACCACCGATGTACAACTCGCCAGCCACCTGATCGGCGACGTTGTTCAGCACATCGTCGAGCACGTAAACGTGAGCGCCGGCCAGTGCGCTACCGACCGGTACGCTGCGCGTCAGGCTCAGATCACCGACTTCATGGGCCAGCACGCCCACCGTGGTTTCACTCGGCCCGTAGTGGTTGATGAGGCGGCAGCCCGGTTTGAGCTGGCGCACGCGCTCGACCAGCACCGGCGAGCACGCTTCACCGCCGACAATCAACGCGTGTTCCGGCAGCACGTCGGCAGCCCGCGCGGCCTGCAACAACGCGGCCAGATGGCCGGGAACGATTTTCAGCATGCCCACTTGATGCGCGGCCATGTACTCGGCAAAGCGGTCCGGATCGAAGCCCAATTCTTCCGGCAAGACATGCAACAGGCGCCCGGAACACAACGCACCGAAGAGCACGGTAAAGCCCAGATCCGCAGCAATGGTCGAAACCAGCGCCATGCTGCTGTCCGCCGTCGGCGCCATCCGCTCCAGCACACCGCGCACATAACTGCCCAGCGCACCGTGGCTGACCAGTACGCCTTTCGGTTGCCCGGTGGAACCGGAGGTGTGAATCACGTACGCCGGTGATTGCGCGCACAGCGTCACGGCTGGGCAAGTGTCCGGCATTGACTGCCACTGCAACGCTGCAAAGGCGATGCCCTGACAGCCATCGACCGCCAGCGCGCAGACACGCGCATCGCCTTCGGCGCACAACAGCAGCCGTGCTTTCGCAGCGCCGAGCATCTGCTGCAAACGTGCGTCCGGCGCCTTGACGTCCAGCGGCATGTACACCGCGCCCGCCTTGAAGATCGCCAGCACACAGGTCAACCAGTCCAGCGAACGCTCCATCAGCACCGCCACTGGTTGGCCGTCGCGCACGCCTTGGGCGCGCAAATGATGGGCCAGTCGATTGGCCGCCTGATCCAGCGCCTGAAAACTCAAGGCCTGATTCAGGTCGCGCGCGGCCAGTGCTTCGGGCTGGCGCGCGACTTCACGATCCCAGTGCTGCAACACCAACAACGCCGGTTCGGCGTGTGCCGGGAGCGGCGCTGGCGAGATCAACGCAACACGGTGCAACGGTGCCTGCGGCGCTTTCAGCAATTCGCTGAACAGACCGAGCAAGGCCGGCACGAAAGCTTCGACGGTCTGCGGGCGATAGAGATCGCTGGCATAAGTCATCTGGCCGTGAATCAGCGTGCCGTCATCGGTGATGTCCAGCGCCAGATCGAAGTGAGTGCCGTCCTTGTCCAGCGGATATTCGGCAACAGTCAGCCCTGGCAAAGCCATCGCGCGCTGTTTCTGCATGCCGACGTTCTGGTTGAACTTGGCCTGGAACAGCGGGTTGTGGCCGAGGGTGCGTTCAGCCACCAACTCGTCCACCAGTTGCTCGAACGGCAACTCCTGATGCGCCTGCGCGCCGAACGAAGCTTCACGCACCCGCGCCAGCAAATCCTCGAAACTGCCGCGCTCATCCACCTCGCAACGCAGCACTTGGGTGTTGACGAAAAAGCCGATCAGCCCTTCGACTTCAGCACGACCACGGTTAGCATTTGGCACGCCGACGCGAATGTCGCGCTGCCCGGCCTGCCGCGACAGAAACAACGAGAACCCGGCCAGCACCAGCATGAACAGACTGATGCCCTGGCTGCGGGCAAAGGCATTGAGCTGCAGGGACAGCGGCGCACCGAAATCAAAACTCAGGGTCTGGCCTTCGAAGCTTTGCGTCAGTGGCCGGGCGAAGTCCGGCGCCACTTCCAGCAGCGGATGCTCTTCACCCAGTTGCTGGCGCCAGTAATCGAGTTGACGCTCGCCCTCGCCGGCTTCCAGCCAGCGGCGTTGCCAGATCGCGTAGTCAGCGTATTGCAGCGCCAGCGCCGGCAATTGCGGTTCGCGTTCGAGGCTGAAGGCCTGATAGCTCTGGACGAATTCCTTGACCATCACGTCCATCGACCAGCCGTCAGAGACGATGTGGTGCATGCTCACCACCAGCACGAATTCCTCGTCGGCCATGGCAAACAGACTGGCGCGCAGCAGCGGCCCGTGGCGCAAATCGAATGGTCGTGCGGTAACGGTCTGCACCTGTTGCGCCAACGCTTGCTCGCGTTCTGCTGCCGGCAAGCCCGTCAAGTCGATGCGCTCCACGGCCAGCGGTTGCTGTGCAAGGATCACCTGATGCGGCTGATCACCGTCAGTCTGGAACACCGTGCGCAGGACCTCATGGCGCGCCACCAGATGATCGAACGAACGCTGCAGTGCCACTTCGTCCAGACGCCCGCTCAGGCGCAGGCCGGCGGCCATGTTGTAGGCGGCGCGTTGCGGTTCGAGTTGCCAGAGAAACAGCAGGCGCTGCTGAGCGAACGACAACGGAATCGGCGCGACATCGTGACGACTGACCGGCAGCGGCAACAGGCTGAAGTCCTTGCCATCTTCGCGCAACTTGGCCAGAAACAGCCGACGCTGTTCCAGCGGCAAGCCGACGAACCTCTTCGCGATACGTTCCGCCATGGTGCCGCTCATACTTCTTCTCCTTCCAAAGCATTCATGAACTGATCCATGTCGGACCAGTCGTCGTTCGTTGCGCCGTCAGCCAGTTGCGCCAGCACGGCGGCCAGCTCGGTCAGCAGCGGTTTCTCGAACAGGCTGCGCAGCGGCAGCACCACGCCCAATTGAGTTTTGATGCGCGCGATCACCTGCGCCGCCAGCAACGAATGGCCGCCCAGTTCAAAGAAGTGATCGTCCAGACCGACCCGCGAAACTTGCAGGACATCCGTCCAGATCTGCGCCAGTTGTTGTTCGGTGACTGTTTGCGGCGGGCGATAGTCGCCGTGCAGTTGACTCGGATCCGGCGCCGGCAACGCCTTGCGATCGAGCTTGCCGCTGGGTGTCAGCGGCAGGTTCGCCAGCAACAGCAAGTGGCCCGGCACCATGTAGTCCGGCAAATGGGCTTGCAGGGCAGCGCGAATTTGCTGACGGAACGCCGCTTGCGTCGCGGCGTTTTCGAGCGTGGCGTGATCGGCGACTACGTAGGCCACCAGTTGCTGGCCGCCGCTGAGCGGCACCGCCAGCACCACGGCTTCGCGAACGCCAGGGCATTGCTGCAGGCGCGATTCGATTTCGCCCAGCTCGATGCGGAAACCGCGAATCTTCACTTGATGATCGACCCGACCGATGTACTCCACGGCTCCGTCAGGTCGCAAGCGCGCGCGGTCACCGGTGCGGTACAGGCGCTGGCCATCGGCAAACGGGTCGGCGATAAAACGCTCGGCGCTGAGCATCGGCTGGCGGTGATAACCCCGCGCCAGGCCCGGACCACCGATGTACAACTCACCCACCGCGCCTTGCGGCAGCAGGTTCAAATCATCGTCCAGCACGTATAAACGCCGCGCGTCGAGACCGTGGCCGATCGGGATGCCGCGCCACGACACCGCGTCCGCCGTCAATGCCGTGCAATCGTGAATGCTCGACACCACCGTGGCTTCGGTCGGCCCATAGGTATTTAGCAAGCGCACATGGCCCAAACCGGCTTGTTGCCACAGGCGCAAACCGTCCACCGCCATCGCTTCGCCACCGACGTGAATCTGCCGCAGCGCACCGAAGCCGCTCGGTGGATTAGCGGCATATTCCTGCACCAGCCAATACCAATAAGCGGCCGGCAAGTCGGCCAGGGTGATGCCGTGATCGACAATCACTTGATGCAACGCCGCGCTGTCCCACAACCGCGCATCGCGCAGGACGACTGCGGCGCCGTGGCACAGCGGCGGGAAAAACTGCTCGACAAAGCCGTCGAAGCTGCTGGTGGCGAACTGCAGAACGCGATCGCCTTCGCGCAGGTCGCTGTAATCAATGGCACGGGCGATGAACTCGCTCAGCGCGCCGTGGCTGACGGCGACGCCTTTCGGGCGCCCGGTGGAACCGGAGGTGTAAATCACATAGGCGAGGTTTTGCGCGGCGACCGTCACCGGCAGATTGTCGGCCCGATCACTCTCGGCCAGTTGCTCCAGGCACAGGCAATCGACGCCATCCAGATCCGGCAGGCTGGCGAGGCTTTCGCGATCGGTCAGCAACAGTTTCAAGCCACTGTCATCAAGCACATGGCGCAAACGTTCGGCCGGGGTTTGCGGATCCAGCGGCACGTAGGCGCCGCCGGCCTTGAGCACCGCCAGCAATGCCACCGCCAGTTCCAGCGAGCGCCCCAGCGCCACGCCGACCAGCACGTCAGGGCCGACACCGCGAGCGCGCAACTGATGGGCCAGACGATTACTGCGGCTGTTCAACTCGGCATAGCTGAGTGCCGGCGACGGCTCGGTCGTCAGAATCACCGCCGCTGCCTGTGGCGTGCGCGCTACTTGCGCTTCGAACAGGCTCTGCACGCTGGCGAACACAGGTTCTGCTGCGGTGGCCTGAATCAGTTGTGCACGTTCCGCCGCCGCCAGCAGTTCGATTTCGCCGACGACTTGCTGCGGATCGCGGCACACGGACGCGAGGATGTTGCGCCAATGCCCGGCCATCGCGGCAATGGTCGCGGCATCAAAAATATCGGTGGCATACGTGAAGGCCGCGAACAATTGCTCGCCCTCCTCGCGGGTGTCGAGCATCAGGTCGCTGGTGGCGGCATGTTGGCGACCGCTGCCGGCCAATTGCTCCTCAGTCAAATAGCCCACCTGCAAACCGGACTCCAGTTGCACATCGTGCAAGTCGGTCACCAGCGGCTGGTGGTTGAACATCACCTGGAACAACGGGTTGTGGCTTTGGCTGCGCGCCGGTTGTAAGGCTTCGATCAAGGCATCGAACGGCAGATCCTGATGAACCTGAGCACCGAGCGCGGCCTGACGCAGGCTCTGCAACAGATCGGCAAAACGGGTTTGTGCGGTGACTTCACTGCGCAGAATCTGCGTGTTGACGAAGAAGCCGATCAGCCCTTCGGTTTCGCTGCGGGTGCGGTTGGCAATCAGCCCGCCGACGCGAATATCGGTCTGGCCGCTATAGCGATGCAGCAACGTTTTGAACGCGGCCAACAGCACCACGAACAGCGTCACACCTTGGCGTTGCGCGAGGCTTTTCAGCGCTTGGCGCAGCGCTGCGTCGATCACCGTTTCCAGACGCGCGCCCTGATGACTGGATTGCGCCGGATAGGCACGATCGGTCGGCAGCTCAAGCAGCGGATGCTCGTCGCCCAATTGCGTGCGCCAGTAATCCAGCTGACGTTCGCGCTCACCGGCCTCCAGCCAACTGCGTTGCCACAGGGCGAAATCGCGGTAGTGCACGGTAAGTGCCGGCAATGACGGCTCGCGCCCCGCCACCAGAGCATCGTAAGTGCGCATGAATTCATCGATGAGAATGTTCATCGACCAGCCATCGGCGATGATGTGGTGCAAGGTCAGCAGCAACACATGCTCCTGCTCGGCCAGGCGCAACAGGCGCAGGCTGAGCAGCGGACCGTTCTCGAGATCGAAGGCCTGAGCGGCCTCCGCCATCATGTGCTGTTGCGCCAGCGGCCAGCGCTGGGCCTCGGGCAGCGCACTGAGATCGGTGATCGGCAGTTTCAACGGCTGCGGTTCGGCGACGCGCTGAAACGCGCGCTCACCTTCCTGACCGAAGGTGGTGCGCAAGCACTCGTGCCGCGCCGCCAGCAGACTGAACGCCTGCTCCAGCGCCTGTGCTTGCAGATCGCCCGTCAGGCGCACCGCCATCGGCAAGTTGTAAGCGGCACTGTGCGGGTCCAGTTGCCAAAGAAACCACATCCGCTGCTGGGCGTACGAAAGCCCGTCGCGCTCGGCGATTCCGTCACAGGCAGTCATGGGAAGCTGCGCAAAATCGATGCCCTCACGGGCCATGCCGGCGAGGAACAAACGGCGTTTGTCCTGTGGCAGTTCGATAAAGCGACGGGCTAGTTTCTGGGCGTCTGCGGCATTCATGCATGGGGTCCTTGCTGATCGGCGGCGTGACCAGGAGACCCGGTCGTATCAACAAGAACGAATGACAAACGTGATGATTTAGCGCGCTGGCGCAACAGCGGCCCGACGCTAGGCACACAAACGCCGAAGCCGGTACGAGACCGGCTTCGGCTGCTTTACCACCAGGCGTGGGGATTGCTCAGAGCGGCCCCTGTGAATGCCCTTCAGCCATGGCGACAATCACTTTGCGCGGCCCCTCGAATGGCGAACGCGCGTGCGCCGAGAGCATGTTGTCGAGCATCAGCACATCGCCCTCCTGCCAGGGAAAACTGATCGCGCACTCATCGAGCACCGCGCGAATCTGCGCCAGCACCTCGTCTTCAATCGCCGAGCCATCGCCGTAATAGACGTTACGCGGCAAGTCCTCTTCGTCGACGATATCGAGCAGGCTTTCGCGCACTTCCGCTTGCAGATTGGAAATGTGGAACAGGTGCGCCTGATTGAACCAGACGTTGTCGCCGGTCACAGGATGCACCGCCACCGCCTGACAAGTCTGGCGAGTACGCAACTCACCGTCGTCCTTCCATTCGCAGACAATGCCGTGGGCCTTGCAGTAGGCCTCGACGACCTCGCGATCGTCGGTGTTGAACACGTCTTCCCAAGCCACATCCAAGCCGTTGCCGAAGTTGCGCACATACATCAGCCCTTTGCTGACGAAGCGCTCGCGAATCGCCAACGGAATGCGCCGATAAACTTCACGGCTGTCGGCAATCGGCGTCTCGCCGCCGGACTTAGCGGCGATCATGCTGTAGAACCAGATCTTCATCGGCCAGTCGCGGGAATAAGCCTGCTCGTTGTGCAGCGGAATGCTCTGGTGCGCCGGGTATTCGGTGGAGGTGTACACGCCCTGCGTCACGTTGGTGCGCGGCGTCGAACCGAATTCATAGTTCAACAACGGATGGCCAAAACTGGCCGCAAACTGCCGGAACTGTTCGGCACCGTTCAGACGGAAGCCGCGAAACAGCACCCCGCCGTCGCGCAGCAGATGCTCGTCCACCAGTTCTTTCAATTCATCGAACACCGCCAACAAGTCAGTGTCCGCATCGGTCGCTTCCACCAACAACGGCAAGCGCCCCCGTTGCGGCAGCAGTGGCCGAACGGAAAATCCCACAGCAACAGCCATGACTGGCCTCCTGTAATCACTCGATAGGTGAACCGCGCGCTAAAACGCCGGTGCCGTAGCCTGCGCATGACGGCGCTGATGGACTTCCAGATGGGTCTTGATCGTGCGAATGACCCGGGCTTCGTGTTCATGAATGAAGAAATGCCCACCGGTCATCATGTCCACGGAGAAACTGCCCAGGGTTTCCTTGCTCCAGCCGATCAGTTGCTCGGTGGTCGCGCGGTCTTCCTTGCCGCCCAGCACGTGCACCGGACAATTGAGCAAGGAACGCTGCGCCGGCGTGAAGCGCCCGCACATCATGAAGTCGGCGCGCAGCACCGGCAGGGTCAGGCTCATCAGTTCTTTGTTAGCCAGCACTTCTTCGCTGGTGCCCTGAAAAGTGCGCAGCTGATCGATCAATTCCTCATCGCTGCGCGCTTCGGCAAAGCCGCGATCGTAGTCACTGCGCATCGTTGGCGCAGCAGTACCGGAAGCGAACAACGCCACCGGTTCCGGTACTCCGAGTTCGCGAAAGGCATGCGCCATCTCGCACGCCAGCAGCGCGCCGAGGCTATGCCCGAACAGTGCGTAAGGCGTCTGCAAGCCAGCCTTGTGCTCGCGGGCCAGTTGCCGGGCCAGCGCACGCATGTCGATTTGCAGGGGTTCGTCGAAACGGGCACCGCGCCCGGGCAGCTCCACCGGTTGCAAGTGCAGCCACGACGGCAGTTGGCGCCGCCAGCGGCTATAGACCATGGCGCTGGCGCCCGAATAGGGCAGGCACAGCAGTGTCAGCTTTGTCACCGCGTTTACCTCAATAGGGTTATCTGTAAAAGAGAACGGATGAGATAGCGCGGGAATTAGTCGGTTAGCCGATCACTTCAGATGACGGAAACTCTGCACCGCCGATGCGAGGACTACCGCCCCGGCTGCAATCGCCAGCCAGAAGCCGCTGCGCGCGCCGAAGGCATCGACCAGTGCGCCTGCGCCGGCGGCGCCCACCGCCACGCCGATACTCAAACCGGTCACCAGCCAGGTCAGGCCTTCAGTGAGCTTGGCCGGCGGTACGATGCGCTCGATCAACGCCATCGCCACAATCAGCGTCGGTGAGAAGAACAGCCCGGCGACGAACACCGCCACCGACAATCCAACAATATTGCTCGCCAGCAACAGCGGCAATGTGGTCACCGCCGTCGCCACTCCACCGTACAAAAACAGCTGCGGCAACGGCAACTTCGAGCGCATCGCACCGAACGCGATACCGGACAGGAAAGAACCGATTCCGTACACCGACAACACGATGCTCGCCGCCGCCGGCTGCCCCTGTTGCTGGGCGAACGCGACGCTGACCACATCAATCACACCGACGATGACGCCCATGGCGGTCATCAACAACAGCAGCCATTGCATGTCCGTGGAGCGAATGATCGAGCCTTGATGGTGTGGCTCATGCGGATGCACCGAGGGCTCCGTGCTGCGCTGGGCGACAAACGCGGTGACGCCGACCGCCAGCATCAACAGTCCCGCCAGTGGTCCGGCCTCGGGAAACAGCGTCACGCACAGCCCCACCGACAGCGGCGCACCGACGATAAAGCAGACTTCATCGAGTACTGACTCCAACGCATAAGCCGTCTGTAACTGCGGCTGGCCACGATAGATCTCCGTCCAGCGCGCCCGCACCATCGCCGACATGCTCGGCATGCACCCGGCCAGTGCGGCAAAGATAAACAGCGTCCAGTTCGGCGCCTGCAACCGCGTGCACAGCAGCAACATCAGCAGTGCCCCGCCGCCGATCAATGCCGATACCGGGAGAATTTTTCGCTGGCCATAGCGGTCAACCAGACGCGATACCTGCGGCGCGCAAAACGCTGTGGCCAGGGCAAAGGTTGCCGCCACCGCGCCGGCCAGCGCATACCCGCCCTTCAACTGCGACAGCATGGTGATCACGCCGATACCGGTCATGGAGATCGGCATGCGCGCGATCATTCCGGCCAGGACAAAATTCCGTGCGCCGGGGGCGTTGAACAATTCGCGGTAGGGGTTTGCCATGGACTGCAGCCTCATCAAGGGCCGCCAAGTTGCCATAGGGTCGGGTGGCGTGGAAGCAGGGAATTGTTGGTGGAATGTGAAGGTGCGAAGCCCCGGGTCGTTTCGCTGAACAGATGGCTCAGTCGCCCCTGCCGGACTGCCGCTGGCAACTGACCAGACCGCCAGAAACCTCCGTCAGACTCTGGATCCAGGATGACCATCTGTCGCAAAGCGCGCAGACCTGTCAGGTCTGACAGGTGCCTTTTTTCGCCAATCGGGCTCTGATGACCCTGCGCTCAACCGCGAAGGAATCGCCGATGCAATCGCCCTGGACTGTCCCGCCGCTGTATGGACTTGCCCCTTTTAGAGTCGACCCGTCTCTGGCGGCAGAAGTGGATGATCGCCTCATGCCGTGGATCGAGCAGGTCGGGATTTTTCCAGGCCAGCACAAAAAAGTGCGGGCGATGGGCTTCGGGCGCTTCGCTGTGCTTTGTCATAACGATACGGATGATCCGGACCGCCTGCTGCTGGCGGCGCAATGTTTTGCCGCCCTGTTCGCCGTCGATGATTACTACTGCGATGACGAGAGAACCGGATCTGAACCGAAAATGGTCGGCCCACGCCTGTCCGTGGCGCTGGCAGCGCTGGAACCGGTTTACTTGAGCGAACGGTTCCGCCCCGGCCTTGAGCGGGCATTGAGCGGCGATCCGGTATTGGTCGCTCTGCGCGGGTATCTGGCGCGGGTGGAGTCCTTCGCCACACCGGCACAGGTGTCACGCGTGCGCCATGAAATCATCGCCATGTTCGTGACCATGAGCGCCGAAGCGGCCTGGCGCACCGAAGGTCTCACGCCAGCACTTTGGGAATATCTGGCCCACCGTCAGGTCAACAGTTTCCTGCCGTGCCTGTCGTTGATCGACATCATTGCAGGCTACGAACTACCGGCCAATGTGTATAGCGCACCCGACGTGCGACGCGTGACGGCACTGGCCGCCAGCGCGACGATCATTGCCAATGATCTGTTTTCGGCGCTGAAGGAGCAGCAAGCCGGAATCGGTGACTTCAACCTGCCCTTGCTGTTGATCCGCGAACAGCACTGCTCGCCGGAACAAGCAATGGCGCAAAGTGCCGCCATTCACGACGAGATCATGCATTTGTATGAGGCCGCAGAACAGGCCGTACTGCCGCACGCATCAGCGCCGCTCATACGTTACCTGGGCGGAGTCAAGAGCTGGCTGGCCGGCAATGTGGAATGGCATCGCACCAGTGGTCGCTATCAGGTCTGAAGCTGTCGATCTTTTCATGATTGCAAGATGAACTCTCGCCGCCGCCCGTCAGTCAGCTAAATAAGCCCACTGACCCCAGGCGCGATTTTGCATGCATATTTCCCTCGCCCGACAAACAGCCCTGATCACCGGCGCCAGCTCCGGCATCGGCCAGGCGTGCGCCAAAGCCCTGGCCGCTGCCGGCGCGGCGGTGGTCATCAACTACAACCGCCAGGCCGAGCCTGCCGAAGCACTGGCCCGGCAAATCATCGCTGACGGTGGGCAGGCCATCGCCATTCGCGCTGATGTCTCCAAGGAAGACGAGGTTGAGCGGCTGTTCTCGGCGGCCATCGATGCCTTCGGTTCGCTGGATATTCTGCTGGCCAACTCGGGTATGCAAAAAGATGCCGCCGCTGTGGACATGACCCTCGACGACTGGAACGCGGTGATCGGCGTCAACCTCACCGGGCAGTTCCTCTGCGCCCGCGCTGCCCTGCGGATTTTCAATCGCCAGGGCGTTCGTGAAGGCGTGTCCCGCGCGGCCGGCAAGATCATCCACATGAGTTCGGTGCACCAGCGCATTCCCTGGGCCGGGCACGTCAATTACGCCGCGTCCAAGGGTGGTGTCGATCAGTTGATGCAGACCCTTGCACAGGAAGTCAGCCACCAACGCATTCGCATCAACGGCATCGCGCCGGGGGCGATTCGCACGGCGATCAACAAAGACGCCACCGAAGGCGCTGCCGGCGAAAAGCTGCTTGATCTGATTCCTTACGGGCGTATCGGCGACGCGCAAGACGTCGCCAACGCCGTGGTCTTTCTCGCCTCGGATGCCGCCGATTACATCGTTGGTACCACCCTGTTCATCGACGGCGGCATGAGCCTCTATCCGGAGTTTCGCGGCAATGGCTGAGCATCACCTGGAACGACAAAGCCCGATCGACGCCCACGGCATCATCGGCGACATGCGCAGTGCGGCACTGATCAACGACCGTGGCAGTGTGGATTTTTTCTGCTGGCCGGAATTCGACAGTCCGTCGATTTTCTGTTCGTTGCTGGACACCCCGGACGCGGGGATTTTCCAGTTGGCGCCGGACTTGCCGGACGCGCGCCGCGAACAGATTTACCTGCCCGACACTAACGTTCTGCAAACCCGCTGGCTGAGTGAGCGCGCGGTGGTCGAAGTCACCGATCTGCTGCCAGTGGCGGACAACGCCGATGACCTGCCGCTGTTGATGCGTCGGGTGCGCGTGGTCAGCGGCGAAGCGACTTTCACCATGCGCTGCGCCGTGCGCCACGATTACGCCCGAGCCGACACCCGAGCTGAGATGGATCAACAAGACGTGACGTTCAGCGCTTCCGGCCAACCGTCACTGCGCCTGGTTTCGGACCAGCCGATGCAGATCGACGCGCAAGCGGCGGTGGCACAATTCACGCTCAAGCAAGATGAAACGGCGGCGTTCATGCTCGGGGCGACCGATGATCCACGATTCGCCGAAGGCGCCGGACACTTGTGCATGGAACGCACATTGAAGTTCTGGCGCGACTGGATCGGTCAGTCGATTTACCGCGGGCGCTGGCGGGAAATGGTCAACCGCTCGGCCCTCGCGTTGAAACTGCTGACCTCACGCAAACACGGCGCGATTCTCGCCGCCGCCACTTTCGGTCTACCGGAAACGCCGGGCGGCGAACGTAACTGGGACTACCGCTACACATGGATCCGCGATGCCTCGTTCACGGTGTACGCGTTCATGCGCCTGGGCTTTGTCGGCGAGGCCAACGCCTATATGGGCTGGCTGCGCGGACGGGTCAGCGACTGCTGCGGCAAGCCGATGAAGTTGAACATTCTGTACGCCATCGATGGTCGTCAGGAATTGCCGGAAACCGAGCTGTCGCACTTGTCCGGTCACGGCGGTGCGCAACCGGTGCGCATCGGCAACGGCGCTTACGATCAGATTCAGCTGGATATCTTCGGCGAGCTGATGGATGCGGTGTATCTGGTCAACAAGTACGGCGACGCGATTTCCCATGAAGGCTGGAAACATGTGCGCGAAGTGGTCGATCAAGTCTGTGAAACGTGGCAGACCGCCGATGTCGGCATTTGGGAAATGCGCGGTGAGCAGCATCACTTCCTGCACTCACGGCTGATGTGCTGGGTAGCGCTGGACCGGGCGATTCGCTTGGCCTCGAAACGCTCGTTACCGGCACCGTTTGCGCAATGGGACTCGACCCGGCAGGCGATCTACGCCGACATCTGGGACAACTTCTGGAATGAGGAGCGCGGGCATTTCGTCCAGTACAAGGGCGGCACCGCCCTGGATGGCTCGATGTTGTTGATGCCGTTGGTGCGTTTCGTCAGCGCCAAGGATCCGCGCTGGCTGTCGACCCTTGCGGCCATCGAAAAGACCTTGGTGCGCGACGGCATGGTTTATCGCTATCGCAATGACGACAGCAATATCGATGGCCTGACCGGCACTGAAGGCGCCTTCGCCGCGTGTTCGTTCTGGTATGTCGAATGCCTGGCTCGCGCGGGGCAGGTTGAAAAAGCCCATCTGGAGTTTGAGCAATTGCTGCGCTATGCCAATCCGCTGGGTCTCTACGCCGAAGAGTTCGACGCCCATGGCCGGCATTTGGGTAATACCCCGCAAGCCTTGACGCATCTGGCGTTGATCAGTGCGGCGAGTTTTCTCGACCGCAAGCTGAGTGGGGAAAAGAGTTACTGGCAGCCGTAATTGTCACCAAAGGCTGTAGGAAATAGTCTGCATCAACAGCCAATTGTAGGACTGACACCTACGCAAAAGCAGGCTCACTCCCACCCCCTATGGCGAGGGAGCTTGCTCCCGCCGGGGCGCGAAGCGGCCCTGAAATCTGCCTCCCCAATCCCACTGAAGTACCGGGTTGCCTGACTTTGCGCCTGCTGCGCAGCCGAGCGGGAGCAAGCTCCCTCAGCACAGTTTTCAACTGCCGTAAGACTACAAATGGTCAACATCCTCCGAACCGTGCCTGCCCTGCAACTCGCAGTCACACCCGGAAATACCCTGTTGCCAGCTGTTACATCCACCCCTACCATCCACCGCAACGGGCACAGCGGAGCTGTCCAATAAAACCCGAATTCAAGGAACCAGAATGTCCCAGCACGTCCAGCGCACCATCGACACGCCGCTTCGCAGCGGCCTGACCCGCACCCAACTCTGGGAAGCCGCGGACAAAGGCCTGATCAAGTGCTGGGAAATCGGCCGCCAGCGCGCCACCCGCTTCCCCGACCTCGCGCAAAAATGTCTCGCCGGCGAACTGCCCGTGCTCGGCTGGAAAGGTGGCGTGAGCCGCAGCCTGAAGAAAAACGAGAAATATGGCTCGCTGAAGTATCTGGCGCAGTGGCAAGGCTTGCGCGGTGAGGATCTGGATATTGATCTGAGCGAAGAACGCTCGTTGACCTGCTCGCGAACGAAGATGCGGGTGACGTTTACCCCGGATCGAACGAAGTATTTCAATCAGGTGGCGGAAGCTGAGGTTTAAGGAGAAACAGCGATGGTCGATTTGCATCAGGAATTTCAAAACAGCCGTTTCTTTCACGAAGCGCGGATTGACAGGCGTTCGGCCGACGCACTGGCAGGGGTCGCTGCCGGGCTAGCCGCTGATGGCAAGATCAATCAGCAGGAAGCCGAGTTTCTCAAGACCTGGATCGAAACCCACTTGGTTCACTTGGGGGATCCGGTGGTAAATATTCTCTACAAGCGTCTTGAGGGCATGCTTAGCGACGGTTTATTGGATGCCGATGAATCGGTGGAATTGCTGGAGATTCTTCATCAGTTCGCCGGCCTGCCAGTGGGCGCAGCACAAACCTTCAGTGTGCCCAACAGCCTGCCGCTCGATAGTCCAGCCCCAACTCTGGACTGTGCCAATCGTGTTTTTCTGTTTACCGGTGTTATGGCTTACGGGCCGCGCAAAGCGTGTGAATCGCTGATCGTAGAACGCGGCGGAATGATAGGTGCAGGTGTCAGCAAGAAAATCCATTATCTAGTGATCGGCAGCATCGGCAATGAACAGTGGCTGCACAGCAGCTATGGTACGAAGATCAAAAAAGCCGTTGAGCTGAGAGACAGCGGCGTGCCAATCGCCATCATCAGTGAAGATCATTGGCAGAAGGTGCTGTTCGGATAACAGGAGCCAGGTATGAGTGGAAAAGCGATTCTGTTCTGCAAAACCGCTAGCCTGACCATTGCCTATGAGGCGCATGGCCCGGAAACCGGTGTGCCGGTGATCCTCCTTCATGGCTTCCCCTATTCCCCTCGCGCTTACGATGAAATCGCGCCGCTCCTCGCCGCTCAGGGTTACCGAGTCATCGTTCCGTACCTGCGCGGTTATGGGCAGACTCGCTTCAACGATGCACAAACACTGCGCTCAGGCCAGCAAGCCGCACTCGCTCAGGATTTGTTGAATTTGATGGATGCACTCTCCATCGAACAAGCCACGCTCTGCGGGTATGACTGGGGTGGTCGCGCGGCATGCATCGTCGCGGCGTTATTTCCGGAACGAGTGCGCGGCTTGGTGACCGGTGATGGCTACAACCTGCAGGACATCCCCAACTCGATTCGACCGCTGGATCCCGAGACCGAGCATCGGTTCTGGTATCAGTATTACTTCCACACGCCACGTGGCGTTGAGGGCCTGAAGCACAATCGTCGGGAGTTTTGTGAGCTGCTCTGGAGGCTTTGGTCTCCGACCTGGTCGCACGCTGCCGAGCGTTTTCCCCTGACCGCGCCTGCCTTCGACAACCCTGATTTCGTTGACGTGGTGATCCACTCCTATCGCCACCGCTTCATGTATGTCGCGGGAGATCCGGCGTTTGAGTTGATGGAAGATTTGCTGATTCGGCAACCGACCATTGGCGTGCCGACCATTTCTTTGTGCGGTGCCGACGACGGTGTCGGCCCTGCGCCACAAGAGGATGAAGACGCAGAGCATTTCACCGGTTTTTATGAGCGGCGTGTGTTGCCCGATGTCGGCCATAACATTCCCGAGGAAGCTCCTGAACAAACCCTCAAGGCATTACTGGATCTGTTGCAGCGCTGACCGAAAACCGCTCCCGATAAGCCTGCGGCGTAACCCCGATAGCCCGCAGGAAACTTCGGCGCAATGTCTCTTCACTGCCAAACCCGCAATTGGCGGCGATGCGTTTGACCGGTAAACCGGTGTCACTGAGCAAGCGCCGGGCGGTTTCGACGCGAATCAATTCGATCGCCCGCGCCGGGGTCTGGCCGGTGTCGGCGCGGTAGTGGCGGACGAAACTGCGTTCGCTCATGCCGGCTTGTTCTGCGAGGGTCGGGATGCCGAGGTCGCAGGTGAGATTCTCGGCGATCCACGCGTGCAGTTCATCAAAGCGATTGCCCTGATTCTGCAAGGATAAGGTCACGCTGAACTGCGATTGCCCGCCCGGGCGCTTGAGGAACACCACCAGATGCCGGGCGACATCCAGGGCGATGTCGCTGCCCAGATCCTCTTCAACCATGGCCAAGGCCAGATCGATGCCGGCCGTGACTCCCGCCGACGTCCAGATCGGGCCGTCATTGATGAAAATCGGATTGGCCTCAACGTGCAGATTCGGATGTTGCTGCGCCAGTTGTTCGCATCGCGTCCAGTGGGTGACCACGCGACGGCCATCGAGCCAACCGCTTGCCGCCAACAGAAATGCCCCCGTACACACGGAGGCCACGCGTCGACATTTGCCCGCGTGTTCGCGCACCCAATCCACCAACAGCACATCTTCGGCCGCCGGATAAATGCCCCAGCCACCGGCGATGATCAACGTGTCGCTGGGCGCTTCGGGCAACGGTTCGGCCAACACCGCCAGACCCGCCGACGACATCACCGCCCCGCCGCCGCTGGCAATCACGCTCGGCGCATACGGGATCGGCAAGCCGCGCTGACGGGCGATGTCGTTGGCCGAGGCGAACACCTGCAAGGGGCCGGTGACGTCGAGGATCTGCATGTTGGCAAACGCGAGTACGTGGATGGCTTTGGGCATTTGGCGTAATTCGTGGGGTTATTGGCGTATGCGCCAGAACCTACGCGCCTACAGTGAAGCCGTCCAGCCCTTTTCATGGAGTAAGAACGATGACGTTGCAGATCGGTTTTCTGTTGTTTCCGCAGGTTCAGCAACTCGACCTGACCGGGCCGTATGACGTGCTCGCCTCGCTGCCGGGCGTGCAGGTGCACTTGATCTGGAAGGATCTGATGCCGGTCACCGCCAGCACCGGACTGCTGCTGAAACCGACCACCACGTTTGAGGATTGCCCGGATCTGGATGTGATCTGTGTACCGGGTGGTGGTGGCGTCGGCGCGCTGATGGAAGATGAGCTGACGCTGGCTTTCATCAAGCGTCAGGCTGCGCAGGCGAAGTACGTGACATCGGTGTGCACCGGTTCGCTGGTGCTCGGCGCGGCGGGTCTGTTGCAAGGCAAGCGGGCGACCACGCATTGGGCGTATCACGATCTGCTGCCGACGCTGGGGGCGATCGCGGTGAAGGATCGGGTGGTGCGTGACGGCAATCTGTTTACCGGCGGCGGGATTACGGCGGGGATTGATTTTGCGCTGGTGCTGGCTGAAGAGTTGGTGGGTGCCGACGCGGCGCAGCTGATCCAGTTGCAATTGGAATATGCCCCGGCGCCGCCGTTCAACGCGGGCAGCCCGGCAACCGCGCCGAGCGCAATTGTCGATGAAGCACGTTTGCGTGCAGCGCCATCGCTGAAACTGCGCACGGAAATAACCGAGCGTGCGGCGGCGAAACTTAACTTGCGCTAGATCCCACGCCAAACGCAAAACCCTTTCTGGAATACCAATCCCCTGTGGGAGCGAGCTTGCTCGCGAATGCGGTGTATCAGTCGAAACAACTATTGCCTGTCACACCGCTTTCGCGAGCAAGCTCGCTCCCACATTGGGAATTATGTTTGGCCAACGGTATTGGAGTTGTCCCGGTTTGCCGCCACACCTTCACTTGTCCCCCGCCGCTCGTCCGTGTAGAAAGCCCTTCCACAAATTTGCACAGGGACTTTCGATGAAGGCTTTGCCATGGCTCTATCTGGCGCTTCTCAGCCTCGGTTACGGATGGGCGCTGAGTTACGGCCACCTCGGCTGGCTGGCGCTGATCTCCATTGGGCTGCTGGTGTTCGCAGGTTTCGCCGTGCATCTGCAGAAAGTGCCGGTCGCACGTTTTCTCGGCCATGGCCTGTTCATCGTGCTGGCCGTGGCGTTGGCATTGCACTGGCTACCGGGCTTCGCCAACGGTCGCGCCATTGATCCGCAACGCTTCACCGACAACGCCGTGCCGTTCGCGATGTACCTGAACCTCGACAAACCGCTGGTTGGCTTCTGGTTGTTGCTGGTGTGCCCGTGGATTGTCGGGCGACGTTCGTTGCGCCTGAGCGTCTACGCCACCGCCCTCGCCCTGACGCTGAGCGCGGTTCTTGCCCTTGGCGGCGCGCTGTTGCTGGGCGTGATCGCCTGGGCACCGAAGTGGCCTGATCAAGCGTGGCTGTGGGTGCTGAACAATCTGCTGCTGGTGACCTTGGTCGAGGAAGCGCTGTTTCGCGGCTATATACAGGGCGGCCTCAGTCAGCGTTTCAAAAGTCTGCCCTACGGAGAAAATCTCGCCCTGCTGCTGGCCTCGTTGCTGTTCGGTCTGGTGCATGCCGGCGCAGGCTGGACCTGGGTGTTGCTGGCAGGGCTGGCGGGCGTCGCCTATGGTCTGGCCTACCGTTTTGGCGGACTCGGCGCGGCGATCGCCACACATTTCGGCCTGAACCTGCTGCATTTCGGCCTGTTCACCTATCCGATGCTCGCCGGCTGAAGCAAGCGCCATTTTGCGACGCCGTGCTGATTATTGAAAAAAAATTTCAATAAAAAGCTGTCACCGCCGACAACCTTTCAAAGCCTTGCGGATTGAAAAACCATGCGTAACAACCAGCCCATTACACAACGCGAACGGACTTTCCCGGCTCAGCAACGGTTGATTTCCACAACCGACGCCAAGGGCGTGATCACCTACTGCAACGACGCTTTCGTCGAGATCAGCGGGTTTTCGCGTGAAGAGCTGATCCGTGCGCCGCACAACCTGGTCCGTCACCCCGACGTCCCGGCGGCGGTGTTTTCGCACATGTGGGGCACATTGAAACAAGGCTTGCCATGGATGGGCATTGTCAAGAATCGCTGCAAGACCGGTGACCATTACTGGGTTAACGCCTATGTCACACCGGTGTTCGACGGCAATCAGGTGGTCGGTTACGAGTCGGTGCGGATCAAACCCACCGCCGAACAGATCCGCCGCGCCGAAGCGCTCTACCAACGCATCAACCAGGGCAAGTCGGCGATCCCTTCCAGCGATAAATGGCTGCCGGTGCTGCAGGACTGGCTGCCGTTCATTCTGGTCAGCCAACTGAGCTTCGTGATCGGCGCGACGCTGAACTCGCACTGGGGCTTCGCCCTCGCTGCCGGTTTGTCGGTGCCGCTGGGCCTGATGGGCCTGCAATGGCAGCAACGCGGGCTGAAACGCCTGCTGCGCCTGGCCGAGCAGACCACTTCCGACCCGCTGATCGCGCAGATGTACACCGACAGCCGTGGCGCCCAGGCGCGTCTAGAAATGTCGATCCTCAGCCAGGAAGCACGCCTGAAAACCTGCCTGACCCGTCTGCAGGACACCGCCGAACACTTGACCGATCAGGCCAAGCAATCCGACGTCCTGGCGCACAACAGCTCCACCGGCCTGGAACGCCAGCGTGTGGAAACCGAACAAGTCGCCACCGCCGTCAACCAGATGGCCGCGACCACCCAGGAAGTGGCGAGCCATGTCCAGCGCACCGCTGACGCCACTCAGGAAGCCAATCGCCTGACCGGTCGCGGCCGTGACATCGCCGGCGAAACCCGCGAAGCCATCCAGCGTTTGTCGGTCGTTGTCGGGGAAACCGGCCTGACCGTGACGCAACTGGCCAAGGACAGTGACGAAATCGGCGGCGTGGTTGATGTGATCAAAGGCATCGCCGACCAGACCAACCTGCTCGCGCTCAACGCCGCCATCGAGGCAGCCCGTGCTGGCGAGATGGGCCGTGGTTTTGCCGTGGTGGCTGACGAAGTGCGTCAACTGGCGCAACGCACCAGCGAATCGACCGGGCAGATTCATGCCCTGATCGCCAAGTTGCAGCAGACGGCTTCGAGTGCCGTGCAAACCATGGAAGCTGGACATCGTCAGGCTGAAGAAGGTGTAGCGCGGGTGCTGGAAGCGGATCAGGCGTTGGTCGGTATCAGTGAAGCGGTGGCCAACATCACCGACATGACCACGCAGATTGCTGCAGCGACGGAAGAGCAAAGTGCGGTGGCTGAAGAGATCAGCCGCAACATCAGCAATATTTCGGAACTGGCGGATCAGACGTCGGAACAGGCGCATAACTCGGCGTTGTTGAGTGAAGAACTGACGAAGACAGCGAATACGCAGTACTCGTTGGTGGAGCGGTTTAACCGCTGATTGAACTGGCGATAACATAAAACCCGGAAAGCGAGAGCTTCCGGGTTTTTTGTTGTGTCATTGAATATCTCCCCCTCACCCCAGCCCTCTCCCCCCAAGGGGGCGAGGGGGAAAGGGAGCCGATCTCTGTGCATTTCAGAATTTGAGTTCGACTCGGTATCTCAAGTCGGTGCACCTGGCACATTCACCTCGGTCAGTCCCCTCTACCTCTGGGAGAGGGTTAGGGTGAGGGCCGGCCCAATAACTACTGAGGCAACTTCAGCTTATCCAGCAGTCGATTGACCAACAGCTCGTTGAGCATGATCACCTGTTGCAGCGCCAGCAGCGGTTTGCGCTCCGGGCCGCCTATTGAGTTGGCGATGTTGCCGGCCATGGCGTGGGCGTATGAAAGCGACTCGCTCGCCTCGACCAGCAGGGTTTCGTCATCCAGCGTGGGGTCGACGAGATAGACCGGGCGAAATTTTGGCGAGCTTGGTGGAGCCCCCAGTGCTTCGGGTCTGAGGTAATAGTCGAGGGCGCGGTCGGTTGCTTCTTTGATCTTTTGCGGGCTGAGCGCTGGGTCGTGGGGGATTGGATCAGTGGGTGGTGGGTTTGGTGTGATTTTGAACATAGATAAAGCTCCAATTTGAAAAAACGGGAGCCATCACCCTCGCTACCAAACGGCGGGTGGCGGCCATGCGCGGGTTGGTAGACCGGTCAAATTGGGTAACCCGGCGCTCACAGAGGAGCCCCACGCATGCCCACCATACAAAGCCATATCTCAAAAAGGAGACAGCATCGACAGTGTCGCAACAACGACAATTTAAGGCGGGCTACCAAACCCGATCACTGTTTTTCAGTGACAAGGAAACGATATAGCCCGGCCTGTAGTCGTGTAAGCCGGCGGATTCTGGCGTACGCGTAGGTAACGGCGCAAGGTGTTGTAGGCCCCGTGGCGTAACGGGTTGTGTAATTTAAACGTGCTCACAAAATCATGTTTGTGCACGGGAAATGCCGGACAGTGAGCGCTTCCAGTTCTTTATCGTGTCAGCGAAATTGCCCCTCACCCTAACCCTCTCCCAGAGGGAGAGGGGACTGATCGCATGGAATGGAAGAGATACGCCGACGTGCGATACCGAGTTGAACTCAGATTCTGAAACAGATCAAAAGCCCCTCACCCTAGCCCTCTCCCCGAGGGAGAGGGGACTGATCGCGGTGTTTGGGAGAGGTACGCCGACGTGCAATAGCGCGTTGAACTCAGGCTTTGAAAAGCCCAAAAATCGGCTCCCTCTCCCTCGGGAGAGGGCTGGGGTGAGGGGCGAGAACACCACAAAAACCAAAGCCAAGCGCGCCGTACTCTTCACCACTCAATAGGCCGAGTGTCAGCTCGCCTGCTTTTGATCTTGACCCACCGGCGACGTCGGAAGGCTGAGTGGAGGGATTGATCCGGGCGTGGGAGCGCAGCGACCGTTTGGCGCAGCCAAACACAGCGAGAGGAGGTGCAGCGAAGCAAACCGGAGACGCTGCGCCCGGATCGATCCCGGAGCGAAGGGACCCCGAGCTTTAGCGAGCGGGCCGCACGTAGGAGCAAGCGTTTTTTTGCTTACTTTTTTTAGGCGTTTGTAAAAAAAGTGAGTCGCCGTAAGGGGGAAACCATAAGTGGCCGTTACCGCAGGAATGGATATGTACCCAAAAAATATGTCGTAGCTGAAATCGATCCCCCTCACCCCAGCCCTCTCCCCCAAGGGGGCGAGGGGAAAGGGAGCAGATCTTCATGCAGTTCAAAATCTCAGCCCGGCTCGGTCACTTGCTGAGAAACTCGGATACTTTCTGCGCAGCGCTAGCCAAATGCTGTTCATGGGTAAACCCGGAAACCTTTAATGGCTTCAGGTCATGATCGCCGGCAGCTAACCACGTCACCTCAATACTCGGTGACAAGGTGTAAGCCTCAACCGCCTCCCGATTACCCAGCGCATCCCGCTCCCCCTGCACAATCAAAGTCCGCGTCTGCAAAGAAGCCAAATGCTCAACCCGCGGCTTCTCCGGCTTCCCCACCGCATAAAACGGATAGCCCAGACACACCAGCGCATCAGCCCCCAACTCATCAGCAAGCAGACTGGCCATCCGCCCCCCCATCGACTTCCCGCCAATGGCCAAAACCCCAGCGACATGACGCCGCACCTCGGCATACACCTCACGCCAACACTCCTGCAATTTCCCCGCAGGATTCGGCGGCCGCTTCACGCCATCCACCCGCCGCTGCGCCATATACGCAAACTCAAACCGCAACACATTCACCCCAAGCCCGGCAAGGCGCCCAGCCATGTCGTTCATCCAATCGCTATCCATCGGAGCACCAGCACCGTGGGCAAGGATCAACGTCGCTGAAGCCTCACCACTGGCGGCGTTCCAAAGCCATCCATGATCGAGCACGCACTGCGCCCATTGATCCCCGTCAATACTGGCCTTGTGCTGTTTGTCCATGCTTGCCTCGCTTTTAGTCTGCCTATAACTCCAGACGAAGGATTCGCCGCGTGTCTTGCGCGCGCTCACTTCGGCTGAACCGTGGATGGGGAACCATGAACACTTCTATCAGTACCGCCTACAACTACAAGGTGGTCCGCCAATTCGCCATTATGACGGTGGTGTGGGGCATCGTCGGCATGGGCCTCGGGGTTTTTCTCGCGGCCCAATTGGTCTGGCCCGAACTCAACTTCAATTTGCCCTGGACCAGTTTCGGCCGTCTGCGCCCGCTGCACACCAACGCGGTGATCTTCGCGTTCGGTGGCTGTGCGCTGTTCGCCAGTTCGTTCTACTCGGTGCAACGCACCTGCCAAACCCAATTGTTTGCGCCGAAAATCGCCGCGTTCTGCTTCTGGGGCTGGCAACTAGTGATCCTGTTGGCGGCGATCAGCCTGCCACTGGGTTACACCAGCTCCAAGGAATACGCCGAGCTGGAATGGCCGATCGACATCCTGATCACCATCGTCTGGGTCGCCTACGCCATCGTGTTCTTCGGCACGATCATGCAGCGCAAGACCAAGCACATCTACGTGGGCAACTGGTTCTTCGGCGCGTTCATCATCACCGTGGCGATTCTGCACATCGTCAACAACCTTGAGTTGCCGGTGAGTTTCACCAAGTCCTACTCGGTGTACGCCGGTGCAACCGACGCGATGGTGCAATGGTGGTACGGCCACAACGCCGTAGGCTTTTTCCTCACCGCCGGTTTCCTCGGGATGATGTACTACTTCGTGCCGAAACAGGCCGAGCGTCCGGTGTATTCGTATCGCCTGTCGATCGTGCACTTCTGGGCCTTGATCACCCTGTACATCTGGGCCGGCCCGCACCACTTGCACTACACCGCGCTGCCGGACTGGGCACAGTCGCTGGGCATGGTGATGTCGCTGATTCTGCTGGCACCGAGCTGGGGCGGCATGATCAACGGCATGATGACCCTCTCGGGCGCCTGGCATAAGTTGCGCAGCGACCCGATCCTGCGCTTCCTTGTGGTCTCGCTGGCGTTCTACGGCATGTCGACCTTCGAAGGTCCGATGATGGCGATCAAGACTGTCAACGCCCTCTCCCACTACACCGACTGGACCATCGGCCACGTACACGCCGGCGCTCTCGGCTGGGTAGCGATGATCTCGATCGGCGCGCTGTACCACATGATCCCGAAAATCTTCGGCAAGGCGCAGATGCACAGCGTCGGTTTGATCAACGCGCACTTCTGGCTCGCGACCATCGGCACCGTGCTCTACATCGCCTCGATGTGGGTCAACGGCATCGCCCAAGGCCTGATGTGGCGCGCGGTGAACGAGGACGGCACGCTGACCTACTCCTTCGTCGAAACCCTGGTGGCCAGCCACCCAGGCTTCGTCGTGCGGCTGATTGGTGGGGCGATCTTCCTCAGCGGCATGTTCCTGATGGCTTACAACACCTGGCGCACCGTGCGGGCCTCGCGGCCTGCTGACGTCGTTGCTGCCGCGCAGATGGCCTGAGGAGTCCGCCATGAAACACGAAACGATTGAAAAGAACGTTGGCCTGTTGATGTTGCTCATGGTGTTCGCCGTGAGCATCGGCGGCCTGACCCAGATCGTCCCGCTGTTCTTCCAGGACGTCACCAACAAACCGGTGGAAGGCATGAAGCCCTACACCGCGCTGCAACTGGAAGGCCGCGACATCTACATCCGCGAAGGCTGCGTCGGTTGCCACTCGCAGATGATCCGGCCGTTCCGCGCCGAAACCGAGCGCTACGGGCACTACTCGGTGGCCGGCGAAAGCGTTTGGGATCACCCGTTCCTGTGGGGTTCGAAACGTACCGGGCCGGATCTGGCCCGGGTCGGCGCGCGTTACTCGGATGACTGGCACCGCGCGCACTTGTACAACCCGCGCAACGTTGTGCCGGAATCGAAAATGCCGGCCTACCCGTGGCTGGTCACGCAGGCGGTCGACAGCAGCCACACCGAAACCAAGCTCAAGACCATGCGCACCCTCGGCGTGCCGTACACCGACGACGACATCAGCGGCGCGGTGGCCAGCCTCAAGGGCAAGACCGAAATGGACGCCCTCGTCTCCTACCTGCAAGTGCTCGGCACTGCGATCAAGAGCAAGAGGTGAGCCATGGTCATTGAAATGAGTGCAGGCATGATTCGTGGCCTCGGCACGGTCGTGGTGTTCGTCGCCTTTGTCGGCCTGACCTTGTGGGTGTTCAACCGCAAGCGCACCCCGGAGTTCGCCGAAGCGCGTCTGCTGCCGTTCGCCGACGAGCTGCAACCCGACACAACCCCAGTAAATGAGACAAGGAGTACCCGGCCATGACCACCTTCTGGAGTACGTGGATCTGCGTACTGACCATCGGCAGCCTGATCGGCCTGACATGGCTGCTGATCGGCACCCGCCGGGGCGAGACCAAGGGCAGCGTCGACCAGACCATGGGCCACAGCTTCGACGGCATCGAGGAGTACGACAACCCGCTGCCGCAGTGGTGGTTCATGCTGTTCGCCGGCACGCTGGTGTTTTCCGTGGGCTATCTGATCCTCTATCCGGGCCTGGGCAACTGGAAAGGCATTCTTCCCGGTTACGAGGATGGTTGGACCGGTGTGCACGAGTGGGAAAAGGAAATGAACAAGGCCGACGCCAAATTCGGGCCGATCTTCGCCAAGTTCGCCGCCATGCCGGTGGAAGAAGTGGCGAAGGATCCGCAGGCACTGAAAATGGGTGGCCGCTTGTTCGCTTCCAATTGTTCGGTGTGCCACGGTTCCGATGCCAAAGGCGCGTTCGGTTTCCCTAACCTTGCCGACAGCGACTGGCGCTGGGGCGGCGACGCCGACACCATCAAGACCACCATCATGGGTGGCCGGATGGCGGCGATGCCGGCCTGGGGCGAAGTGTTGGGCGAAGCCGGGGTGAAAAACGTCGCGGCGTACGTCCGTCACGAACTGGCCGGTTTGCCATTGCCAGCCGACAACAAGGCTGACCTGCAAGCCGGACAGCAAGCGTTCAGCACTACTTGCGTGGCCTGTCATGGGGCGACCGGCCAAGGTACTGAAGCCATGGGCGCGCCGAATCTGACGCACCCGGCCGGGTTTATCTATGGCACCAGCCTGACCCAACTCGAGCAGACCATTCGCCATGGTCGCCAGGGTCACATGCCGGCGCAGAACGAGCTGTTGGGCAACGATAAAGTGCAATTGCTTGCCGCTTATGTGTACAGCCTGTCACATGGATTGAATACAGAAAAACTTATTACTGAAGACAACAAGAAGTAATCATTGCGTACACATCTGCCGCACCATTCTCGGTGCGGCAGCATCCAGCCCCTTTGCGACGCATTGTCGCACCCCTTCACACCCTCTCCTTTCGGTTCCTCTGATTCGGGTCTACGCTTGCTCGATGCGGACTGGCTTGTGCCGGTTCCAGGTCAACGCTGACTGCTGTGTTCCGCGAACCGGCTGACTGATGTGGCCGCAAACGCCGGTAGATACCGGCTGTCGTGCCATTTACCGTCCGTCACCCGAACTGAGCGTTTGAACACACCCCGTTACAAGCGACCTGAACCCCTCGCTTTTTTCGTCCGCTGCGACATTTTGTCCGAGGCCAATTTTGTCCTTACGCGGCGCATGGAAAGGCCGCAGAATCAGCGTTGGAAAGCATTGACCCAGGTCATGGCGCGTTGCAATGACCCCCTGCTCTCTGCATACTTGCGGCCGATTTTAATCCTAATAAAACACCCAAACCGTGGAACCTTAGAATGAGCACAGCAATCAGTCCGACTGCTTATAACTATAAGGTAGTCCGCCAGTTCGCCATCATGACGGTGGTCTGGGGGATCCTTGGCATGGGGCTCGGTGTCTTCATCGCCTCGCAACTGGTCTGGCCGGAGTTGAACTTCGGTCTGCCGTGGACGAGCTTTGGACGCCTGCGCCCGTTGCACACAAACCTGGTGATTTTCGCCTTCGGTGGTTGTGCACTGTTTGCCACTTCCTACTATGTCGTGCAGCGAACCTGCCAGACGCGACTGATTTCCGACAGCCTCGCGGCCTTCACCTTCTGGGGCTGGCAAGCGGTGATCGTCGGCGCAATCATCACCTTGCCGCTGGGTTACACCACCACCAAGGAATACGCGGAACTGGAATGGCCACTGGCTATTCTGCTGGCGATTGTCTGGGTCACCTACGGTCTGGTGTTCTTTGGCACCATTACCAAGCGCAAAACCAAGCACATTTATGTGGGTAACTGGTTCTACGGTGCGTTCATCGTGGTCACGGCGATGCTGCACATCGTCAACCACGCCTCCCTGCCGGTGAGCTTCTTCAAGTCCTACTCCGCCTACTCCGGCGCGACCGATGCGATGATCCAGTGGTGGTACGGCCACAACGCGGTGGGCTTCTTCCTGACCACCGGTTTCCTCGGGATGATGTACTACTTCGTGCCGAAACAGGCCGAACGTCCGATCTACTCCTATCGTCTGTCGATCGTGCACTTCTGGGCCCTGATCACCCTGTACATCTGGGCCGGCCCGCACCACCTGCACTACACCGCATTGCCGGATTGGGCACAATCGCTGGGCATGGCGATGTCGATCATCCTCCTGGCGCCAAGCTGGGGCGGCATGATCAACGGCATGATGACCCTGTCGGGCGCCTGGCATAAGCTGCGCACCGACCCGATCCTGCGCTTCCTCGTGGTTTCGTTGGCGTTCTACGGCATGTCGACCTTCGAAGGGCCGATGATGGCGATCAAGACCGTCAACTCGCTCTCGCACTACACCGACTGGACCATCGGCCACGTACACGCTGGCGCTCTCGGTTGGGTCGCGATGATCTCGATCGGCGCGATCTACCACATGATCCCGCGCCTGTTCGGGCGTGCGCAGATGCACAGTGTCGGCCTGATCAACGCGCACTTCTGGCTCGCGACCATCGGCACCGTGCTGTACATCGCTTCGATGTGGGTCAACGGCATCACACAGGGCCTGATGTGGCGTGCAATCAACGACGACGGCACCCTCACCTACTCGTTCGTTGAAGCGCTGCAAGCCAGCCACCCGGGCTACATCGTTCGCGCCTTGGGCGGTGCTTTCTTCGCCAGCGGCATGTTCCTGATGGCTTACAACGTCTGGCGCACCGTGCGCGCCTCGAACCCGGCTGAAGCCGAAGCCGCTGCCCAGATCGCTGTCGTTGGAGCTCACTGATGAAGCATGAAGCTGTCGAGAAGAATATTGGCCTGCTGGCCTTCTTCATGGTCATCGCCGTCAGCGTTGGCGGCCTGACCCAAATCGTTCCGCTGTTTTTCCAGGACGTCACCAACAAGCCGGTCGAAGGCATGAAGCCGCGTTCGGCGCTGGAACTGGAAGGCCGCGACGTTTACATCGCCAACGGCTGTGTCGGCTGCCACTCGCAGATGATCCGTCCGTTCCGCGCTGAAACCGAACGCTATGGGCACTACTCGGTCGCCGGTGAAAGCGTCTGGGATCACCCGTTCCTGTGGGGTTCCAAACGTACCGGGCCAGATCTGGCCCGTGTCGGCGGTCGTTACTCCGATGACTGGCAGCGTGCGCACTTGTACAACCCGCGCAACGTCGTGCCTGAGTCGAAAATGCCGGCTTACCCGTTCCTCGTAGAAAACAAGCTCGACGGCAAAGACACTGCCAGGAAGATGGAAGTGTTGCGCACGCTCGGCGTTCCTTACACCGACGAAGACATCGCCGGGGCCAAGGATGCCGTGAAGGGCAAAACCGAAATGGACGCGCTGGTGGCCTATCTGCAAGGCCTGGGCACCATCATCAAAAGCAAACGGTGATCTGGATGGATATCGGGATGATTCGTGGCCTGGGCACCGTTGTCGTGATGGTGGCCTTCATCGGTCTGGCGCTGTGGGTGTTCAGCCCCAAGCGCAAGTCGGAGTTTGAAGACGCGACCTTGTTGCCTTTTGCGGATGATCCCGAAGCCATCAAGCACGTCGAGCAAGCTTCTAGGAGTAACAAAGAATGACTACATTCTGGAGTCTGTACGTCACAGTCCTCAGTCTCGGTACGATCTTTTCCCTGACCTGGCTGCTGCTGTCGACCCGCAAGGGCCAGCGCAGCGAACAGACGGACGAGACGGTCGGGCACTCTTTCGACGGGATCGAGGAGTACGACAACCCACTGCCGAAATGGTGGTTCATGCTGTTTGTCGGCACCATCATTTTTGCCTTGGGTTACCTGGTGCTGTACCCGGGCCTGGGCAACTGGAAAGGCCTGCTGCCGGGCTACAACTACCTCGATAACGACAAGCAGACCGCGTTCGCCAATGGCCAGACCGGCTGGACCGGCGTGCACGAGTGGGAAAAGGAAATGGCTCGTTCGGACGCTAAGTTCGGTCCGATCTTCGCCAAGTTCGCTGCCATGCCAATCGAAGAAGTGGCCAAGGATCCGCAAGCACTGAAGATGGGTGGCCGTCTGTTCGCCTCCAACTGCTCGGTGTGCCACGGTTCCGACGCCAAGGGCGCCTACGGTTTCCCTAACCTGACCGACGCCGACTGGCGCTGGGGCGGCGAGCCGGAAACCATCAAGACCACCATCATGGGCGGTCGTCACGCAGTGATGCCGGCCTGGGCTGAAGTCATCGGTGAGCAAGGTGTTGCCGACGTAGCAGCATTCGTTGTGACCAACCTGGATGGCCGCAAGCTGCCGGAAGGCACCAAGGCTGATCCGGCCAACGGCGGCAAACTGTTCGCCGCCAACTGCGTGGCCTGCCACGGTCCGGCCGGCAAAGGCACCCCCGCCATGGGCGCGCCTGACCTGACCCACCCGGGCGCGTTCATCTACGGTTCGAGCTTCGCGCAACTGCAGCAGACCATCCGTTACGGCCGTCAGGGCCAGATGCCTGCGCAGGAACAACTGCAAGGCAACGACAAGGTGCACCTGCTGGCGGCATATGTTTACAGCCTGTCCCACGGTGAAAAAGCACCCGAAGCGAACGCCGAGTAAGGCCAGCGCTTGAAGTACAAAAGGCCCCGCCAATGTTGATTGGCGGGGCCTTTTTTCATGCTGGCATTCATGCCTTGAGACATATGCTCAATAGACCTGAGCAGCACTGCCCTGTAGGTTTTTCCCACTCCGATGAACAGCATCGGGTCAACCTTCAAGGATGAAGCCTACATGTCAAAGAATGACGAAACCACACTGCCAAAACGTTTGCAGCCCCTCCATGATCATGAAGCAACGGCGGTGAATAGGCCTGTGGCACCCGCACGCTCACCCTCACCAAACCCTGTAGGTCGCCCAGGTAACAGCGGCGGTCTGGACGGTCTTGGCGGCGGCAGATTGCCCTGACAGGGGGCAGCAAAACACAGCGAATTTACGTCCAATATCCTGCGCCCCTGCCCTTTGGCCGGGGCGCTTTCGCCGGTGCCGTTATGACAGTGATAAACCGATCGTCCGCAACCCACCTTTTCGATTGCTGGGCAAACCCCAAAGTAGTAACGTTTCTACACCAGAATCACCGGAGGCCGAACATGATGGCCATCACGACCATTTCCAGCCGCGAATTCAACCAGGACACCAGTGCCGCCAAAAAAGCCGCGCATCAGGGCCCGGTCATCATTACCGATCGTGGCAAGCCTGCCCATGTACTGCTGAGCATCGAGGAATACCAGAAACTGACCGGTAGCCAGACCAGCATCGTCGATCTGCTGGTCATGCCGAATGCGCCTGACATCGAATTCGAAACCGAGCGCGCCGTCATCACTCCTCGCAGCGTGGACCTGTCCTGATGTTTCTACTGGATACCAATGTAGTTTCCGAACTGCGAAAACCCCAGGCCAACAAGCAGGTGGTGACATGGGCAAACAGCGTCGCCCCGGCCAGCCTGTATTTATCGGCCATCACTGTGCTGGAGCTGGAAACCGGCATTCTGCGTATCGAACGCCGCGACCCGCCACAAGGAGGGATGCTGCGCAACTGGCTCGAGCGTCATGTCAAACCCGCATTCTCGGGAAGAATCCTCTCGGTCGATAGCGCCGTCGCTAGCCGATGTGCACAGCTGCATGTGCCTGATCGCAGCAATGAATGCGATGCTTTGATCGCCGCCACCGCGCTTGTTCATGGGCTGACGCTGGTCACCCGTAATGTTGCCGATTTCCAACTCAGCGGCGTTCATCTGATCAATCCATGGAACGCTGCCAATCACTGATCGTCCAAAGCCCCGCCTAATCACTGGCGGGGCTTTTTTTATGGGCGCTTGGCAAAGATTGAATGCACCGGCGTCGTATCGATCAGCGTTCGATTGCGCCACTGATTGTTCTTCACCAGATAGACCTGCAACTGCTTGCGGTCCTCGGTGAAACTGGCAATCAGATAGGTTTGCTGAGACGTACTGCCGCTCAGGTAGATGGGTACGCTACCCTCCCAATAAGCATCACCTCCATCCTTATGCAAATGGCCGGCAAAGATCGCCGTCACTTGATATTTGTTGACCATATCGGTGAAGCGTTTCTGTTGCGCCTGGGTCCCCTGGTGGCGCAACGGTTTATGCATATTGATGATGATGGCGTACCCCGAGGCTCGCGCCAGTCTGAGGTCCGTCTCGAGCCAGTCGAGCGCATGGTTGATTTCAAATGTCGTCGGGTTCAATGGATGAGCAATCCGGGTGGTATACGTCGGTTCGTTATTGAGTTGAACCATATGAACTTCGCCGATGTTTTTTGAATAGGCGAGACTGCCAGAGTACTTTTTACTGAGAAACCCACTGGTGATTTTCAGATCAAAGCTGTCGACTTTACCCTCATGGTGCTCTTTGAACTCGACAATACTTCCCGCCGCACAGCTATTACTAAAACAATCATCAACATTGTTTTCATAATCGTGATTACCCAAGCCGTATAAATACTCACCTTTGAAGTGCTTGGTCAGTAAATCCTTCATGAACGAACGCTGCCAGCCATGACCAAAAGCGGTTATATCGCCATTGATCATCAAAGGCACCTGGGCTTGAGAGCCGTGCTGATTTCTGAACTCGGCAATACTCCCAAGCTGAGTATCAACCAGCCATTTCGAACGAACATCGAATTCGGCGTCGGATTCCGGCTCCCGGTCATCGGTCTTGTCGGTCCAGGGATATTGAGTATCCGAGGCAAAAACCATGTGTTTCGGTGTTCCGGTTATAGCCTGCGCCGATGCACCCGTCGCCCATAAACACACACCCAGCACAACGCTTGCAAACTTGTTAAAAGCCATACATTAAATTCCGTTTAAATTAATCAATCAGGCGCAAACTTTTCGCGCAAACAGAACTTATTCGAAAAAACAGAAAACTTCAAAGCACTCACAAAGAACAATCAATTGGATTTATTTCAGAGGCACTAGCCGCACAAGTTTAATAACCTGCAGAGCACTGAAAATAAACATGACAAGTTCCATTCAACGTGGCGTGGCCCACGCAAAACCACATTCAAAGTTTTCTTTCAGGCCAGACACGCGTCGAGTTGTGCAAAGGAAACCCTGAACGTGACGCCATTCGTGCGTGCGTCCAATCTGACCAGGCTTTTTTATGAAACTCGCAATGACCGCAGCGGCGGACTGTTCTCCCATGGAAACAATGAATTAGCCCTCAAGCCAAAACCGTCCATACTCAACAAGTCAATTGACCTGCATCATGCTTTGCTGCATTCGCTACACCATTCAGGTTTTTTACCCAACGCGACCAAAGGTCGCACCCTTGAGCCAGAGCGACCGGCGTATCATTGCGCCACTGCAACACCCCTTTCTGACCTGGGTTGGCACGTATCGACCGAGGCATTTTTCCACTGCCGTGGGATGCAATGATGAGCAACCAGATTCCGGTACACGACGTCACACCACCGAGCAAAAACGCGAACAACAGCGTTGACCTTTACGCCTCTCGAGAAAAAATCTACACCCGCGCGTTCACCGGCCTGTTCCGCAATCTGCGGATGATGGGCGGCGCGGCACTGTTCCTGCTGTATTTCGGTACGGTCTGGCTGAACTGGGGCGGTCATCAGGCCGTGTGGTGGAACCTGCCGGAGCGCAAGTTCTTCATCTTCGGCGCCACTTTCTGGCCACAGGATTTCATTCTGCTCTCGGGCCTGTTGATCATTGCCGCGTTCGGCCTGTTCTTCATTACCGTGTACGCCGGCCGGGTCTGGTGCGGCTACACCTGTCCGCAAAGTGTGTGGACGTGGATTTTCATGTGGTGCGAGAAGGTCACCGAAGGCGACCGCAACCAGCGCATCAAGCTCGACAAGACGCCGATGAGCACCAACAAATTCGCGCGCAAATTCGCCAAACACGCGCTGTGGCTGTTGATCGGTTTTGTCACCGGCATGACCTTCGTTGGCTACTTCTCGCCGATCCGTGAACTGGTCTTCGAATTCTTCACCGGCCAGGCCGATGGCTGGTCGTATTTCTGGGTCGGTTTCTTCACCCTCGCCACTTACGGCAACGCCGGTTGGCTGCGTGAGCAGGTGTGCATTTACATGTGCCCGTACGCACGCTTCCAGAGCGTGATGTTCGACAAGGACACGCTGATTGTTTCCTACGACCCGCGTCGCGGTGAAAGCCGTGGCCCGCGCAAGAAAGGCGTCGATTACAAGGCCCAGGGGCTGGGCGATTGCATCGATTGCACCATGTGCGTTCAGGTGTGCCCGACCGGCATCGACATCCGCGACGGCCTGCAGATCGAGTGCATTGGCTGCGCGGCCTGCATCGACGCCTGCGACAGCATCATGGACAAGATGGATTACCCGCGCGGGCTGATCAGCTACACCACCGAACACAACCTGTCCGGGCAGAAAACCCATAAACTGCGGCCACGCCTGATCGGCTATGCCGTAGTGTTGCTGGCGATGATCAGCCTGTTGGTCACTGCATTCGTGATGCGCTCGCTGGTCGGCTTCGACGTTAGCAAGGACCGCGTGCTGTACCGCGAAAACGCCGAAGGCCGGATCGAAAACGTCTACAGCCTGAAGATCATGAACAAGGATCAGCGCGACCACACTTACGTGCTGGAAGCCGCGGGCCTGCCCGACCTGCGCCTGCAAGGCAAACGCGAGATCAAAGTCGCGGCCGGCGACATCGTCAGCATGCCGGTCGAGTTGTCGAGCGCACCGGAGCAACTGCCATCGAGCACCAACGAGGTGAAATTCATCCTCAAGGATGCCGATGACGACAGCGTCCACGTTGAAGCCAAGAGCCGATTCATCGGCCCACAAATCCGTTGAGAGAACTGAACATGCCCGCAGCAAACGCCGCAAGTCCCTGGTACAAGCACCTTTGGCCATGGATCATCATCGGGATTCTGGCCTGTTCGGTGACCCTGACCCTGTCCATGGTGACCATTGCGGTGAACAACCCGGACAACCTGGTCAACGACAACTACTACGAGGCCGGCAAAGGCATCAACCGTTCGCTGGACCGTGAACTGTTGGCACAGACTCTGAAAATGCGCGCCGCTGTGCATCTGGATGACGTGACCGGTGAAGTTGATTTGCGCTTGAGCGGTGACAGTCAGCCAAAGACCCTGGAGCTGAACCTGATTTCACCGACGCAGCCGGAGAAGGATCGCAAGATTGTCCTGACCCGCAGCGAGACTGAAACCGGGCGTTACATCGGTCAATTGGGTGACAAAGTTGAAGGTCGCCGGTTTGTCGAGTTGCTGGGCAGTCAGGATGATCACGTCTGGCGGATGTTCGAGGAAGAATTGGTTAACCATGACAAGGATTTGTTGCTGGGTGACGAGCCGCTGCAAGGTGCCGAAGACTTGAAGAAGTAAACAACTTCAAAAGCCCCCTCACCCTAGCCCTCTCCCCCAGGAGAGGGAACTGATCTCGAGCGTTTGCACGTTTTGTGTATGACAGTGAAACTCCAGGCGACTGAGCCTGTTTTCAGGCTCACACCGATCGGCTCCTTCTCCCTCCGGGAGTGGGAACTGATCTCGAGCGTTTGCACGTTTTGTGTATGACAGTGAAACTCCAGGCGACTGAGCCTGTTTTCAGGCTCACACCGATCGGCTCCTTCTCCCTCCGGGAGAGGGGACTGATCTCGAGCGTTTGCACGTTTTGTGTATGACAGTAATGATCCAGTCGACTGAACCAGTTTTTCCGGCTCACACCGATCGGCTCCCTCTCCCTCCGGGAGAGGGCTGGGGTGAGGGCAAGCGGACAACCCCAATGCAAGGGCTTAACCCCTCAACGATGCCATGACCACCCCACTCCCCTGCTATCACTGCGCCCTGCCGGTCTCGTCCGGCAGCCGCTTCACTGCCGTCGTACTCGGGCAATCCCGCGAATTCTGCTGCCCGGGCTGTCAGGCCGTGGCCGAAGCCATCGTCGCCGGCGGCCTGGAAAGCTATTACCAACACCGCAGCGAAGCCTCGGCCAACCCCGAAGCATTGCCGGTGCAATTGGTCGATGAGCTGGCCCTGTACGACCGCGCCGATGTGCAGCAACCCTTCGTCCGCCATGAAGGCGAACTGGCTGAAACCACCCTGTTGATGGAAGGCATCAGTTGTGCCGCCTGCGGCTGGCTGATCGAAAAACACCTGCGCACGCTGCCCGCCGTGGCCGAAGCGCGGCTGAACCTGTCCAACCATCGCCTGCATGTGCGCTGGGCCGACGCGCAATTACCGCTGAGCCAAGTACTCGCCGAACTGCGCCACATCGGCTACGCCGCCCACCCGTATCAGGCCGATCACGCCAGCGAACAACTGGCCAGCGAAAACCGCCTGGCCCTGCGTCAGCTCGGCGTCGCCGGGCTGCTGTGGTTCCAGGCGATGATGGCGACCATGGCCACCTGGCCGGAATTCAACATCGACCTCAGCCCCGAGCTGCACACGATCCTGCGCTGGGTCGCGCTGTTCCTGACCACACCGATCGTGTTCTACAGCTGCGCGCCGTTCTTCAAAGGCGCGATGCGCGATCTGCGCACACGCCACCTGACCATGGATGTCTCGGTGTCGCTGGCGATCGGCAGTGCCTACATTGCCGGGATCTGGACCTCGATCACCGGGGTCGGCGAGTTGTATTTCGACGCGGTGGGGATGTTTGCACTGTTCCTGCTTGCCGGCCGCTATCTCGAACGCCGTGCCCGCGAACGCACCGCTGCCGCCACCGCGCAATTGGTCAATCTGTTGCCTGCCTCCTGCCTGCGCCTTGATGCAGCCGGCCAGAGCGAACGCATCCTGCTCAGCGAACTGCGCCTCGGCGAGCGGATTCTGGTGCAGGCCGGCTCGATTTTGCCGGCGGACGGCAAGATCATCGACGGCCAATCGAGCATCGACGAATCGCTGCTCACCGGCGAATACCTGCCGCAACCGCGTACCCTCGGCGACACGGTCACTGCTGGCACGCTCAATGTCGAAGGCGCGTTGACCGTGGAAGTTCAGGCGCTGGGCCAAGACACGCGCCTGTCGGCCATCGTCCGTCTGCTCGACCGCGCCCAGGCGGAAAAACCGCGACTGGCGGAAATCGCCGACCGCGCCGCGCAATGGTTTTTGCTGTTATCACTGATTGCCGCCGCGGCCATCGGCCTGCTCTGGTGGGAGCTGGATTCATCGCGCGCATTCTGGATTGTCCTCGCCATGCTCGTTGCGACCTGCCCGTGCGCGCTGTCGCTGGCGACACCGACCGCGCTCACCGCAGCCACCGGGACATTGCACAAACTCGGTTTGCTGCTGACCCGTGGTCACGTGCTGGAAGGCTTGAATCAAATCGACACGGTGATCTTCGACAAGACCGGCACCCTCACCGAAGGCCGACTGGTGCTGCGCTCGATTCGCCCGCTCGGCGCGCGCGACAGCGATGAATGCCTGAGCCTTGCCGCCGCACTGGAAAACCGTTCGGAACACCCGATTGCCCGTGCCTTTGGCCGTGCGCCGCTGGCCGCTGAAGAAGTCCACAGCACGCCAGGTCTTGGCCTCGAAGGCTTGGTCGATGGACAGCGTTTGCGCATCGGCCAGGCAGAATTTGTCTGCGCCCTCAGCGGTGCGAACGTGCCCGCCATGCCAAACGAGGCCGGCCAATGGTTGCTGCTCGGCGACACTCAAGGGCCGCTGGCGTGGTTCGTTCTCGACGACCGCTTGCGTGACGACGCCCCCGCCCTGCTCGCCGCGTGCAAGACGCGCGGCTGGCGTACGCTGTTGTTGTCCGGCGACAGCTCGCCAATGGTCGCCAGTGTGGCAGCGGAATTGGGCATTGATGAAGCTCGTGGCGGTTTGCGCCCGGATGACAAGCTGCAAGTCTTGCAACAGTTGCACAAGGAAGGTCGCAAAGTGCTGATGCTCGGCGATGGCGTCAATGACGTGCCGGTACTCGCCGCGGCCGACATCAGCGTGGCCATGGGTTCGGCCACCGATCTGGCGAAAACCAGTGCCGATGCGGTGTTGCTGTCCAACCGCCTCGACGCCTTGGTCCAAGCCTTCACGCTCGCGCGGCGGACCCGTCGGGTCATCATCGAGAACCTGCTGTGGGCGGCGCTGTACAATGGCCTCATGTTGCCGTTCGCCGCCCTCGGCTGGATCACTCCGGTGTGGGCCGCCGTCGGCATGTCGATCAGTTCGTTGACCGTGGTGCTCAATGCCCTGCGCCTGACTCGCCTGCCGAGTCCGCCGCCCGCCAGCACCCGATCGCACACCCGCCCGCTGCCGGCCTGAGCCGCGCGGGCACCTGGAGTACAGATGCCAGCTCTCTACGTGATGATCCCGGCCGCCCTGCTGATCGTGGCCATCGCCGTTTACATCTTTTTCTGGGCGGTGGACAGCGGTCAGTACGACGACCTCGACGGCCCGGCGCACAGCATCCTGTTCGATGATCAGGATCCGAACCACACCGCCGCCGTGGACGAAGCCAACCCCGACAAACCGGACGACAAGGCCCCACCTCATGCTTGAACTGGCGCCGCTGTTGGTATCGGCATTGATCCTCGGCCTGCTCGGTGGCGGTCATTGCCTGGGCATGTGCGGCGGTTTGATGGGCGCGCTGACCCTGGCGATTCCCAAGGAACAGCGCAGCCGGCGCTTTCGCTTGTTGTTGGCGTACAACCTGGGCCGAATCCTCAGTTATGCCACGGCGGGCTTGCTGATCGGGCTGGCGGGATGGGCGGTGGCGAACAGTCCAGCCGCATTGTTCATGCGTGTGCTGGCCGGGTTGTTGCTGATCGCCATGGGTTTGTATCTGGCCGGATGGTGGAGTGGGCTGACGCGCATTGAAAGTTTGGGGCTCGGGCTGTGGCGTTACATTCAACCGGTGGCCAACCGCTTGCTGCCGGTGTCGAGTGTGCCGCGCGCGTTACTACTTGGCGCGTTGTGGGGCTGGCTGCCGTGCGGACTGGTTTACAGCACATTGCTGTGGTCGGCGAGTCAGGGCAATGCGCTGGACAGTGCGTTGTTGATGCTCGCGTTCGGCCTCGGCACCTGGCCGGTTTTGCTGGCGACGGGGCTTGCGGCGGAACGCGTGACTGCCATTTTGCGCAAACGCAGCGTGCGCATGGCGGGTGGACTGCTGGTGATCCTGTTCGGGATCTGGACATTACCCGGCCCACATCAGCATTGGCTCATGGGCCATTAGATCGGCGGCGCGGCCTTCGCGAGCAGGCTCGCTCCCACAGGGGATTTGTGTTGCACCACCGATCCAATGTGGGAGCGAGCCTGCTCGCGAAGAGGCCCGCACTAACACCACACTTCTCCCCGTTGATGCAAATCAAAAGCCCCATCGCCGCCGCCCTATAGACTCGCCCACACTGCCAGCCTATCCGGGGGAATGCCCGCATGCTCGACGCCATTCGTTGGGACTCTGATCTGATCCGCCGCTACGACCTGGCGGGGCCGCGCTACACCTCGTATCCGACGGCCGTGCAATTTCATAGTCAGGTCGGCACCTTCGACCTGTTTCATGCCCTGCGCGACAGCCGCAAGGCCCTGCGCCCGTTGTCGTTGTATGTGCATGTGCCGTTCTGCGCGAACATTTGCTACTACTGCGCCTGCAACAAAGTCATCACCAAGGATCGTGGTCGCGCCCTGCCCTACCTGCAGCGGCTGGAGCAGGAAATCCAGTTGATCGCCTGCCACCTCGACCCGGCGCAGAAGGTCGAACAACTGCACTTCGGTGGCGGCACGCCGACCTTTCTCAGCCACGACGAACTGCGTCAGTTGATGGCGCACCTGCGCAAGCATTTCAATTTGCTGGAGGACGACTCCGGCGATTACGGCATCGAGATCGACCCGCGTGAAGCCGACTGGTCGACCATGGGCCTGCTGCGCGAACTGGGTTTCAACCGGGTCAGCATCGGCCTGCAAGACCTTGATCCAGCGGTGCAGCGCGCGGTCAATCGCCTGCAAAGTCTGGAAGAAACCCGCGCGGTGATCGATGCTGCGCGTACTCTGCAATTTCGCTCGATCAATATCGATTTGATCTACGGCTTGCCCAAACAGACCTCGGAAAATTTCGCCCGCACCGTTGAAGAAGTCATCAGCCTGCAACCGGACCGGCTCTCGGTGTTCAACTATGCGCACCTGCCCGAGCGTTTCATGCCGCAGCGACGGATCAACGGCAATGAATTGCCCGAGCCTGCGCAGAAGCTGGAAATGCTTGAGCGCACCATCGAGCAGCTCACCGCCGCCGGCTATCGCTACATCGGCATGGATCACTTCGCCCTGCCCGATGACGAGCTGGCGATTGCTCAGGAAGAACAAACCCTGCAACGCAACTTCCAGGGTTACACCACTCATGGCCACTGCGATCTGATTGGTCTGGGGGTTTCCGCGATCAGCCAGATCGGCGATCTGTACTGCCAGAACAGCAGCGATCTCAACGAGTACCAGAACACCCTCGCCGCCGCACAACTGGCGACCAGCCGGGGCCTGGTGTGTAACGCCGATGATCGCTTGCGCCGAGCGGTGATTCAGCAACTGATCTGCAATTTCAGCCTGGAATTCGCCGCGATCGAGCAGCAGTTCAACATCGATTTTCAGGGCTATTTCGGCGCGCTGTGGCCGCAGTTGCAAGGCATGGCCAGTGATGGCCTGATCGTGCTGGATCGCGAGCGGATCGCCGTTTTGCCGGCGGGTCGTCTGCTGGTGCGCTCGGTGTGCATGGTGTTCGATGCCTACCTGGAACAGCAGAACCGTCAGCGCTTCTCGCGGGTGATCTAGTTTTTCGTCAGCAACGAACCGACGCTCAGGTTCTGATCCGCGGTCAACCCGGACTGCCCGACCACTTTGGACAAAGCCAGATTGGCCGTGATCAGGCCGGTATTCAACGCGGCGATAGCGCCTCGCAGCGCGGCAGCCTTGATGATCTTTTCTTCGTTGGAAAGGCGCTTGTCGGCCATGACCGCTTCGATGAGTGCCTTTTTCTCGGCAATCTGTTTTTGCAGTTTGCGGATCATCTTCAGCAATTGCTGGATGTTCTCTGGCAAGCCACTGTTCTCGATGTCGCTGTTTTCGCCACCGATACTGGCGGCCTTTTCGATCGATGCGCCGGACAGCGACACTTTGACGCCCTCGACCAAGGTCGGGGTTGCCTCTTCGGGCGAGCCTGGATCGCGTGCATTGCCGGACGCAGCTTTAAACGCTTCCGGCGTTGCCGCAACGTCGCTGCTAGCGGGGCCCAGCGTACCAATGGCGGCCATCGAATCGTTCCTTGTATGCACTTTGATACCTGTTTATCGGCTGCTGGCCCTGTGGCTTTATGGCTGTAGGGCAAAGTCGCCCCAGACTGGCCTGAATGTCCTCCCGTGAGTTACCCTTACGGCTTATGTGTGTTTTCCCACAAGGATCCAAGAAATGTCCGAGCCAGTTAAACTGCGCGCTCACAACCAGGCCCATTGCAAGGATTGCAGCCTGGCCCCTCTCTGCCTGCCACTTTCTCTGAATCTGGAAGACATGGATGCGCTGGACGAAATCGTTAAACGCGGCCGCCCGTTGAAAAAAGGCGAGTTCCTGTTCCGCCAGGGCGACACGTTCGATTCCGTTTATGCAGTACGCTCCGGCGCCCTGAAGACCTTCAGCCTCAGCGACAGCGGCGAAGAGCAGTTGACGGGTTTCCACCTGCCGAGCGAACTGGTCGGCCTGTCCGGCATGGACACCGAGAAACACCCGGTCTCCGCCCAAGCACTGGAAACCACTTCGGTCTGCGAAATCCCTTTTGAACGTCTCGACGAACTGGCCCTGCAACTGCCGCAGCTACGCCGCCAGTTGATGCGCGTCATGAGCCGGGAAATCCGCGACGACCAGCAAATGATGTTGCTACTGTCGAAAAAAACCGCCGACGAGCGCATCGCTACCTTCCTGGTCAACCTCTCGGCCCGCTTCCGCGCTCGCGGCTTTTCGGCCAACCAGTTCCGTCTGAGCATGTCGCGCAATGAAATCGGTAACTACCTCGGTCTGGCGGTGGAAACCGTGTCCCGGGTCTTCACCCGTTTTCAGCAGAACGAACTGATCGCCGCCGAGGGTAAAGAGATTCACATCCTCGACCCGATCCAGCTCTGCGCGCTGGCCGGTGGCTCGATCGAAGGCTGATCTCGATCCGCGGTTGAGCGAAGCGTTTCAGCCGCGGGTATACTGCGCCGTTTGCAGCCCTGCCAGGACACCTCGACGATGGTCTTCGACTCCTTCGACATCAAATCGCTTATCCGCCCTGTGATCGACTTCCCGAAACCGGGCGTGATCTTTCGCGACATCACCCCGCTGTTTCAGTCGCCGACGGCTCTGCGCCTGGTGATGGACAGTTTCGCCCACCGTTACGTCGAAGCTGATTTCACCCACATCGGCGCGATGGATGCCCGTGGCTTCCTGATCGGCTCGGTGTTGGCCTATCAGTTGAACAAGCCGCTGGTGCTGTTCCGCAAGCAAGGCAAACTGCCGGCGGACGTACTGGCCGAAGGTTACGCAACCGAGTACGGCGAAGCGTTCCTGGAAGTGCACGCCGACAGCCTGTGTGAAGGCGATTCGGTGGTGATGTTCGATGATTTGATTGCCACGGGCGGGACGTTGATCGCCGCCGCCAACCTGATTCGCCGCATGGGCGCACGGGTGCATGAGGCGGCGGCGATTATTGACTTGCCGGAGCTGGGTGGCTCGCAGCGGCTTGAGGACATGGGCATTCCTAGCTTCTGCCTGACGCAGTTTGCCCTGACTGATAAATAAGTAGCGCCCTCCCGGACGCTTTCGCGAGCAAGCTCGCTCCCACAAGGGAACGCATTCCAACTGTGGGAGCGAGCTTGCTCGCGAAGGGTCCGGCAGCCTCACGCCGAAACCTAAAGCCCCATCTGCTTGCTAATGATCTCGTTCATCACTTCCCGCGTCCCGCCGCCAATCGACAGAATGCGGTTATCCCGATACAGCCGCTCCACCAGACTTTCGCGCATATAACCCAGCCCACCAAGAATCTGCACTGCCTCGGTGGTGATCCGGTCCGAGGTGTCCGTGGCAAAGTTCTTCGCCATGGAAATTTCCTTGATCACACTCTGTCCCGCCGCCATCTTCGCCGCTTGCCGGTAAGTAAACTCGCGTGAGACTTCCAGCGCAGTCGCCATCTCGGCGAGGCGATGCTTGATCACCTGAAACTTGCCGATCGGCTTGCCAAACGCTTCGCGCTCGCGCGCCCACTTCAGGCTTTGCTCCAGTGCAAGCTGTGAGGTCATGTTGGCCATCAGCGCCAACGCCAGCCGTTCGCTCTGGAAATTGCCCATGATGCAGGCGAAGCCCATGTTCTCGGCGCCGATCAGGTTTTCTGCAGGCACGCGGCAATCGTCGAAGAACAACTCTGCCGTGTCCGACGCCCACCAACCCATTTTTTTCAACTGACGGCCAACGGTGAAGCCCGGCGTACCCTTCTCGATCAGCAGCAGACTGATGCCGCCAAACCCCGGCGCACCGGTGCGTACCGCGACGGTGTAGAAATCGGCGCGCACGCCACTGGTGATAAAGGTTTTACTGCCGCTGACGCGATAGACATCGCCGTCACGCACGGCGCGGGTTTGCAGGTTGGCGACGTCGGAGCCGCCGCCGGGTTCGGTGACGGCCAGGGCACTGATCTTTTCGCCGCTGAGCACCTGTGGCACGACCCGGTCACGCACCTCGGGACGGGCCCATTTGACGATCGGTGGCAGGCCGATATCCAGCGACCCCAGCCCCGCTACCAGGCCGCCAGAGCCGCAGCGCATCAACTCTTCACTCGCGGCGACCTTGGCGAACAGATCGCCTGCATGGCTGCCTCCCAGCGCTTCCGGATAACCGATGCCGAGGATGCCTGCCGCGCCAGCCTTCAGGTACAGCTCGCGGGGGAAGCTTTCGGCTTCTTCCCACTGATCGATGTCCGGCAGGATCTCGCGTTCGACGAAACGTCTGACGCTGTCGCGGACCAATTGGTGGCTGGGGTCGAAGTATTCCTGAAAGGCAGGCATGGGCGAGCTCCACGGAAAGGTTCGCCGAACTTAACCGAGCGCTTGCTTGGTTTTCAACTCAATTGTGTGAATCAGCCAAACCGAGTCACCCCATTCGCGAGCAAGCTCGCTCCCACAGGGGATTTGTGAATGACACAAAACCAATGTGGGAGCGAGCTTGCTCGCGAAGGCGTCAGCTCAGACACTGCAAATTCAGAGAGAAATCGGTTTACGCCCGGCAAACGAATGCGCCAGCGTGCCGCCATCGACCAGTTCCAGTTCACCACCCAACGGCACGCCGTGGGCAATCCGCGAGGCGATCAGGCCTTTGTTGCTCAACAGCTGAGCAATGTAATGCGCCGTCGCCTCACCTTCCACGGTCGGGTTGGTCGCGAGGATGACTTCGGTAAACGTGCCCGCCTCTTCGATCCGCGTCATCAACTGCGGAATGCCGATCGCCTCAGGCCCCAGGCCATCGAGCGGCGACAAATGCCCCTTGAGCACAAAGTAGCGGCCACGGAAACCGGTCTGCTCGACCGCATACACATCCATCGGCCCTTCCACCACGCACAGCAACGTATCGTCACGGCGGGTATCGGCGCATTGCGGGCACAGATCGTCTTCGGTCAGCGTGCGGCACTGACGGCAGTGACCGACCCCTTCCATGGCCTGGCTGAGGGCCTGGGCCAGGCGCAAGCCGCCGCTGCGGTCACGCTCGAGCATCTGCAACGCCATGCGCTGGGCGGTTTTCTGCCCCACGCCCGGCAAAGTGCGCAAGGCGTCGATCAGTTGGCGAATCAAAGGGCTGAAGCTCATGGGTAAAAAGTCCGACAAAACAACGAGACGCGGTTTATACCCGCGCCTCTGGCCAGCGTCAAATACTCAGTCCTGGGCGACCTTCACCACCAGTTTGCCGAAGTTGCGCCCTTCCAGCAGACCGATAAACGCCTCGGGCGCCTGCTCCAGGCCTTCGACCACGTCCTCGCGGAATTTCACCTTGCCATCGCGTACCCACGGCACCATGTGGCTGATGAACTCCGGCTGACGATCACCGTAATCGTCGAACACGATGAAGCCCTGAATGCGCACGCGCTTGGTCAGCAGCGTGCGTTGCAGCATCGGCAGGCGATCCGGGCCTTTTGGCGTTTCGGAGGCGTTGTAACCGGCGATCAGGCCGCACAGCGGAATGCGCGCCTTGGGGTTGAGCAACGGCACCACGGCATCGAACACATGACCACCGACGTTCTCGTAATAGATGTCGATGCCATCGGGGCAGGCCTTGGCCAATTGCTCGGCAAAATCGGGCGCCTTGTGATCGATGCAGGCATCGAAACCCAGCTCTTCGACCACGTACTTGCACTTATCAGCACCGCCGGCCACGCCGACTGCGCGCAGCCCTTTGATCTTGGCCACTTGCCCGACCACCGAACCGACCGCGCCGGACGCAGCAGCCACGACCAATGTTTCGCCCTCTTTTGGCTGGCCGATGTCCATCAGCCCCATGTACGCGGTCATGCCGGGCATGCCCAACACACCCAGCGCCATCGACGGGCTCGGCAACCCGGCCGGGATCGGCATGATGTCACGGCCATCGCTGATGCTGTGGCTCTGCCAACCGGTCGCGCCGACCACCAGATCGCCTTTATGGAATTTCGGATGACGTGAGTCCTCGACACGGCTGACCGCGCCGCCGGTCATCACTTCACCGATTTGTACCGGCGCGGCGTAGGACGGTGCGTCGCTCATGCGCCCGCGCATGTAGGGATCGAGGGACAGGTACAGGGTTTTCAACAATACCTGACCGTCCTGCAGATCCGGCAAGGCTTCGCGTTCGAGGCGGAAGTTTTCCGGGGTCGGCGCGCCAACCGGACGCGAGGCGAGGACGAAGCGTTGGTTGAGCGTGAGAGAGTCGGACATGTCAGCGTCTCCTGTGAAGGGTTAATTCAGCGGGTATAGGGAGCAGACCGTTGAGGCTTTTGCACGTTCGATGTTTATTCAGTTGGCCGGGATTGATCGTTCCCATGCTCCGCGTGGGAATGCCGCAACGGACGCTCCGCGTTCGGCTCTGGACTTGGAACGCGGAGCGTCCCGGGCTGCATTCCCACGCAGAGCGTGGGAACGATCGGCCAGAAACAAAAATGCCAGGCGCAATGCCTGGCATTTTGTGTAGCTCATCTGCCGCCGGTTGGCGAATCAGAATGGCAGTTTCATACCGGCTGGCAGGTTCATGCCAGCGGTCATGTTGCCCATTTTGTCCTGGCTGTTCTTTTCGATCTTGCGCACTGCGTCGTTGACGGCGGAGGCGATGACCGCTTCCAGCATTTCTTTGTCATCTTCGCTCATGCCTTCAACCAGGCTTGGGTCGATGCTCACGCTTTTGACGTCGTGGCGACCGGTCATCACCACGGTGACCATATCGCCGCCGGCCTTACCGGTGACTTCGGCGTTGGCCAGTTCTTCCTGCATCTTGGCCATTTTTTCCTGCATCTGCTGTGCCTGCTTCATCAGGCCGGCCATGCCACCTTTCATCATGGGAATCACCTCAAAAGTACTTGGATCAAAACAGCGCCCGGCCAGCGCGGCCGGGCACCTTCAGTTATTAGCCTTGGGTGACCAAGGCGTCGACAGGTTCAATAGTATCGTGTCGCACCACCGCGCCGAACTGCTGAACCATCTGCTGGATGAACGGATCGCCGTGGATTGACTCCTCCGCCTCGCGCTGACGGTTGGCACGCCGACGGGACGCGGCCTGGGCCGGGGTTTCCTGCTCGGGCTTGATCAGCTCGATGGTCAGGCTCAGCGTGCGACCGTGGAACTGGTTCAAGGCATCGTTGAGACGACGCTGCTGCGTGGCGTTGAACAGTGCGCTGTGCGCCGGGTCGAGGTGCATCAGCCAATGGTCGCCATCGACGGCGATCAATGTGCAATTGGCGGCGATGCTGCCCGTCATGCCGGAGATCGGCAGTTTCGGGAACAGCTCCAGCCACTGCAACGCCAGACCTGTGGCCGGCGCCGCAGCCGGCTCTGGCTCGGGTTCCGGGGCAGGCTCGGCAGCGTGTTCGCTGGCCAGTTCGTCGAGGTAGCTATAGGCCGAATCGATGTCCGGCTCGATGTAATCCTCATCCAGCGGCGGCTCGTCGTCCAGGTCCATGCCTGGGGTGGCGGCATCGACGTCGGCGACCGACGGCTCGGGAATCGGCGCGGCGGCCCACTCAGGCGCTTCCGGAACGACGCTGTCCGGGGTCGGCAGCGGCATTGGCGGCAACTCGGGTTGCTCGGCGGTGGTTTCCAGTACCGGTTCGACGGCGGGTTGCTGCGCAGGCTCGGGGTCGGCCTCGGGTTCCACCGGGTCATTCCACGGCAGGTCGACGACTTCTTCAGCGACGAGAGGCGCTGGCTCAGGTTCTGGCGCAGCAACAGGAGCAACCGGCGCCGGCTCGGGAGCCGGTGCAGGTGCAGGTGCAGGTGCAGCCACTGGCGCAGGCGCTGCAGCAAGCGTCGGCGCAACAGCCGCAGCGACTACCGGTGCAGGTTTAGGCGCGGCAGCCACGGAGTTTGCGGAATCAACTGTGGCCTGGCTGATCCCCACTGGCTTTAGCGGTTGCCTCGGTGCGTCTGCCGTATCTGCCGGCCGGAAGGCCAGCATCCGCAGCAGGACCATTTCGAAGCCACCACGCGGGTCCGGCGCCAGCGGTAAATCGCGGCGGCCGATCAGGCCCATCTGGTAATAGAACTGCACGTCTTCGGCCGGCAAGGCCTGCGCCAGTGCCAATACGCGATCGCGATCGCCATGGCCGTTGTCGACGCCTTCCGGCAACGCCTGAGCGATGGCCACGCGGTGCAGAACATTAAGAATTTCCGAGAGCACGCCATTCCAGTCCGGGCCTTGTTCGGCCAGGTGACGCACGGCTTCGAGCAACGCCTTGGCGTCGCCTTCGATCAATGAATGCAGGACGTCATAGACCTGACCGTGATCCAGCGTGCCGAGCATCGCCCGCACGTCGGTGGCCAGAACCTTGCCTTCACCGAAGGCAATCGCCTGGTCGGTGAGGCTCATGGCGTCACGCATCGAACCGTCAGCGGCGCGACCGAGCAGCCACAGTGCATCGTCTTCGAACGGTACGTTTTCGGCAGTGAGAACGTGGGTCAAATGCTCGACCACACGCTCCGGCGTCATGTTCTTCAGCGAGAACTGCAGGCAGCGCGACAAAATCGTTGCCGGAAGTTTCTGCGGATCAGTGGTCGCGAGGATGAACTTGACGTACGGCGGCGGCTCTTCGAGGGTTTTCAGCAGCGCATTGAAGGAATGGCTGGAGAGCATGTGCACTTCGTCGATCAGGTAGACCTTGAAGCGCCCACGGCTTGGCGCGTACTGCACGTTGTCGAGCAGTTCGCGGGTGTCTTCGACCTTGGTGCGGCTCGCGGCGTCGATCTCGATCAGGTCGACGAAGCGCCCCTCGTCGATTTCACGGCACACCGAACACTCGCCGCACGGGCTGGAAGTGATACCTGTCTCACAGTTCAGGCATTTGGCAATGATCCGCGCAATCGTGGTTTTACCCACCCCGCGCGTACCGGTGAACAGGTACGCGTGGTGCAGCCGCTGGCTGTCCAAGGCATTGATCAGAGCCTTGAGCACATGGGTCTGGCCGACCATTTCGCGGAACGAGCGCGGACGCCATTTACGTGCAAGAACCTGATAACTCATCGAAAACCGTCGCAACGAAGGAAGCTGAAGCGGCTAATGCTAGCGGAGCAAGGGCAAAATTGCATCCGGTGTCCTCGTCTAATATGGCTAAGCTGCATGAGCAGAGGCTTTTATCGGCTCGGGATCGGGAATTACCGGAGCGTTTATGCGGTGGGCCTTAGGGGCGTTGCTGGGAATCAGCCTGAACGTGACGGCAGCGCAAACCCCGTTGCGCTTCGCCATGCCCGACAGCTGGGCAATGCCGATGGTGCAATTCGAACGCGGCCGACCGACCCAAGGCATTCTCTACGACCTGATGCTCAGCCTGGCCACGCAGGTCGGCGTACCGGCCGAGTTTCACGTCCTGCCCCGCGCCCGCGTGCAGACCGCCATGGAACACGGCGAGATCGACGTGCGCTGCTATGCCGCACAGTCATGGCTGCCAAATCAGTCGGGGGATTACATCTGGAGTCTGCCGTTGTTCTTCCAGCGCGATCTGCTGATCAGCCGCAAAGATCAACCTGCCAGTGTCGTCCCCGCGCATTTGCCCCGCCAATCCATCGGCACCGTTCTGGGCTACACCTACCGGACTCTGCAACCGCTGTTCGATGACGATCGATTGCAACGCGAAGATGCGCGCAATCAGGAGCAGGTGCTGGAAAAACTGTTGGCCGGGCGTTATCGCTATGCGGTGAGCAATCAGTGGACGCTGGACTGGTTTAACCAGCGCCTGCTACCTGAGCAACAGCTGCAAGGGGTGGCGGTGTTGCAGGAGCAGAAGGTCGGTTGTTATGTGCGGAATGATCCGAAGGTACCGGTGCAGCGAATATTGCGAACGTTGTTGCGGATGAAAATGTCGGGGGAGATTGATGAGATTATCCGGCTCTATACCGGGTCCTCTGAAGCCACCCCATAACCCCTGTAGGAGTGAGCCTGCTCGCGAAAGCGGTGTCTCAGTCAACTCATCTCTGGCAGGTCTGACGCCTTCGCGAGCAGGCTCGCTCCCACAGTTAACTCAGGGCACTGGCCAAATCGCAGACACAAAAAAACCGCAGTGGGCGAAACCCATGCAGTTCTGTTTGAAGCGTTCGATTGTTCGTTAAGGTGGTAACCCCACCAGCCACACCCCGGCACACAATGTTCCCGCTGTGGCTGCTGCCTTCCGGCTCTGACCAGGTTCACGGGTAATCGTTGCGGGGGGACCGATGGGGTCACCATAACGATGCTTGCCTGTCGGCGAGCCGCGCCATTGTACCTATCTGAGACGAAGTTACAACCGTTGGTTGCAGATTAAAAATATGAACGGGTTCAAGGACATAAAGATCGCAGCCTGCGGCAGCGCCTACAGGGCCAGAACTTCATCCGCCCTGCCGCCCGCCTGCTGGATCACCAGATGAATGAAGTGCAGTTTGGCAATCGCTGGCGCCGGCAGCACGAACGGGTAAAAATCCGGCTGGCCCATGCTCCGTGACAGTTCATTGAGCATGCCGGCCAGTTCGATCCACGCGTTGACGAATGACAGGAACGCCTCGCCACCGGGATGCTCCGGGTCGTACAGCGTGCTGGGCGGAAACGGCTGGTAGTCGAAATCCATTTCCCGCGCGCTCATGCCAAAACCCAGCGCGGTGTCCACCGCATCCATCATGTGCAGGTAGTGCGCCCAGGTTTCCGCCCAGTCTTCCCACGGGTGCATGGTTGCGTAGGCGCTGACGTAGTGCTGCGGCCAGTCCTGAGGTGCGCCTTGTTGATAGTGACGATCAAGCGCTTCGGCGTAACTGGCGCGTTCGTCGCCGAACAGGCTGCGGAACGAGCCGAGCCAGGGGCCGTTGGCGATCAGGCGATCCCAGTAATAGTGGCCAACCTCATGGCGAAAATGCCCGAGCAGTGTGCGATAGGGTTCATGCATCGCCGCCCTCACCTGCTCGCGGTGGGCGTCGTCGGCTTCTTTGATGTCGAGGGTGATCAGGCCATTGGCGTGGCCGGTCATCGGCGCGTTGCCTTCAAGGTCGACGCCGATGAAATCGAAGGCCAGCCCAGTGTCTTCATCCACGGTTTTCGGGATGACTTGCAGGCCGAGGGTGATCAGTTGCGCAACGAGGCGACGCTTGGCGATTTCGACTTTGCGCCAACGCTCAGGGTTGTCCGGGGCGGACAGGTCGGGGATGGTGCGGTTGAGGCTGCAGGCGATGCACAGGCTGTCGTGATCGTTGGCCGGCAGCAGCCAGTTGCACGCGGCGGCTGTGTCGAGGTTGGCGCAGCGGCGGAACAGGCCGGCCTCGGGGTCGGCATCGAGCGTCCAGGTGCCCTCATACGGCCCCGGCTGCAGCGAGGTCAGGCGACTTTCTTCGGCTTGATAACCGAGTAACGCATTACAGGCCAGACACTGGCTGTTGCGAAAGAACAGCGACTGGCCGCAGCGGCACGGCCAGACTTTGCTGTTGCGTGAGGATTCGCCCATGAACGGCGCGATGATGCGGGAACTGAGCTGCTCGAAAAAGCGGTGCATGGCGATCTCTCCCTGGGGCTTGCCAAGACTAGATCATTCCCGTGACAACATCGTTCCCGCGCTTTGCTGATCGTTCCAACGCTCTGCGTGGGAATGCATCCAGTGACGCTCTGCGTCCGGAGCGGCATTCCCACGCGGGAGCGTGGGAACGATCAATCTTAAACGGCGACGCCGTGAGTTTTGAGGAAGGCGATGAAGGCTTCTTCGTCCATCACCTTCACGCCCAGCTCATTGGCCTTGGTCAGCTTGGAACCAGCGCCGGGGCCTGCGACCACACAATGAGTCTTCGCCGACACGGAACCGGCAACCTTGGCGCCAAGGCTTTCCAGATGTTCCTTGGCGACATCACGGCTCATCAGCTCAACCTTGCCGGTCAGCACCCAGGTCTCGCCGGACAGCGGCAAGCCCTCAACAATCTTCTTCTCGCTCTGCCAGTGCATGCCGAAATCACGCAGTTGCTTTTCGGATGCCTCAGCCAGTTGCCGGTTCTCAGGCAGCGCAAAAAACTCGCGAACCGAATTCGCCTGTTTCTCCGGCAAGGCCTGACGCATGTCCAGCCAGTCAGCATTCATCACCGCTTCCAGCGAACCGAACTTGTCCGCCAGCTTCTGCGCGCCACCGGGGCCGACCGAAGGAATGTGCAGCTTGTCGAGAAAGCCACCCAACGTAGTGCTGGCCGCGAACTCGGCGCCCAACTCACCCTGATCCTGAATCTGCAGACCATGGCCCAGCAACTCAGCGATGACCTGCTGGTTATGCGCATCTTCAAAGAAGCTGTGAATCTCGTGCGCCACTTCCAGCCCCACATCCGGCAGATAGGTCAGCACTTGCGGCAGCGCCTGCTGCACGCGCTCCAGCGAACCCAGCGAGCGCGCCAGGACCTTGGCAGTCTCCTCGCCGACATCAGGGATACCCAGTGCATAGATAAAACGCGCCAGCCCCGGTTTCTTGCTGTCTTCGATGGCCGCCAGCAGTTTGTTGCTCGATACCTCGGCAAAACCTTCCAGATCGACGATGTCATCGAACTTCAGCGCATACAGATCGGCCGGCGAACTGACCAGACCTTCATCGACCAGTTGCTCAACGCTTTTGTCGCCCAAGCCTTCGATGTCCATCGCCCGACGCGAGACGAAGTGAATGATCGCCTGCTTCAGTTGCGCGCCACAGGCCAGTCGGCCCACGCAGCGATACACCGCGCCTTCGCTGACGGTTTCCTTGCCTTTGCTGCGCTTGATCAGTTGCGTGCGCTCGACGTGCGAACCGCACACCGGGCAGCTCTCGGGAATCTGCACCGCGCGCGCATTTTCGGGACGGCGATCCATGACCACTTGCACCACCTGCGGAATCACATCACCGGCGCGGCGGATGATCACGGTGTCGCCGACCATCAGGCCCAGACGCGCGACTTCATCCATGTTGTGCAGCGTAGCGTTGGCCACAGTGACGCCGGCGACCTTGACCGGTTTCAAACGAGCGACCGGGGTGACAGCACCGGTACGACCGACTTGAAACTCGACGTCGAGCAGCTCGGTGAGTTCTTCCATAGCCGGGAATTTGTGCGCGATCGCCCAACGCGGTTCGCGGGCACGGAAGCCCAGTTCGCGTTGATCGGCAATGCTGTTGACCTTGAACACCACGCCGTCGATTTCATAGGTCAGCGAGTTACGGCGCGCGCCGATGTCGCGGTAGTAATCGAGACATTCGCCAATGCCCTTGGCCAGCTTCAGTTCGTGACTGATCGGCATACCCCACTTCTGCAACTGCTTGAGGTTGCCGATGTGGGTGTCGGAAATATCGTGGGAGACCTGGCCGATGCCGTAGCAGCAAAACTCCAGCGGACGGTTGGCGGTGATCTTCGAGTCGAGCTGGCGCAGGCTACCAGCGGCAGCGTTGCGTGGATTGGCGAAGGTCTTGCCGCCGATTTCCAGTTGCGAGGCGTTGAGACGCTCGAAGCCGGCCTTGGACATGAACACTTCACCGCGCACTTCCAGGGTCGCCGGCCAGCCTTCGCCATGCAGTTTCAGGGGAATGTTGCGCACGGTGCGCACGTTGACGCTGATGTCTTCGCCAGTGGTGCCGTCGCCGCGCGTGGCGCCGCGTACCAGCACGCCGTCCTGATAAAGCAGACTGACCGCCAGGCCATCAAGTTTCGGCTCGCAGCTGTACTCCACCGCCGCACCGCCACCGAACAGATCGCCGGCCGGCAGGTCCAGACCTTCGGTCACCCGGCGATCAAATTCGCGCATGTCGGTTTCTTCGAAGGCGTTGCCGAGGCTGAGCATCGGCACTTCGTGACGCACCTGGGTGAACGCGGTCAGCGCCACGCTGCCGACGCGCTGGGTCGGCGAGTCGCTGGTGATCAGTTCCGTGTTGGCCGCTTCCAGCGCTTTGAGCTCGTGGAACAACCGGTCGTACTCGGCATCCGGAATGCTCGGCTCGTCGAGGACGTGGTAACGGTAGTTGTGCTGATCGAGTTCAGCGCGTAGCTCGAGAATGCGGTTTTTGGCGGCGGTCATGGGTGTTCTCTCATAAAGCAAAAGAGCAGCCGAGGCTGCTCAATCTATATTGCCGACTGCCTCTTGTGCCGAGGCAATCTTTTCAATCAACGCTTCTGGGTCAAGGCGCGACGTTCGAATTCGACGATGCGCTGACGGTAGTGTTCGATGGTCTGCGCGGTCAGGACGCTGCGCTGGTCATCTTTCAGTTCGCCGTTCAATTCCTGCGACAGCTTGCGGGCTGCAGCCACCATCACGTCGAAAGCTTGCTTCGGATGACGCGGGCCTGGCAGGCCGAGGAAGAAGCTTACCGCCGGGGTACTGAAATGGTCGATGTCGTCCAGATCAAAGATGCCCGGCTTGACCGCGTTGGCCATGGAGAACAGCACTTCACCATTGCCGGCCATGCTTTCGTGACGGTGGAAAATATCCATCTCGCCGAAACGCAGACCGCTTTCGAGAATGTTCTGCAACAGCGCCGGGCCTTTGAAGCCAGCGGCATCACGGCAGATCACGCTGATGACCAATACTTCTTCAGCTTGCGGCTGATCCTTGTCGGCCATCGCCGGCGCGGGCTTGCTGTCTTCAACGAAATCGTTGTCACGGCTGCTGAAGCTCGGGCCACCGTCCAGATCCAGATCGAGATTCAGGTCGCCCTGCGCCGGACCGTTGCTGCCACGCTTGCCACGTTTCGAACCGGATTCGCGAGGCTCGCGTGCTTCGCGGGCCGGCATGCTCACCGACGGCAGATCGTGTTCGTCCAGTTGCGGCTCTTTGTGGGTGTCCAGCACGCGAGCCGGGCCCAACAGCTCAGCGCTGGTGTCCTCGTCCGGCAGGTTGGACAGACTTCGGTCAAGACGGAATTTCAGTTTTCCCTTGCCGCCGCGCATACGGCGCCAGCCATCGAAAAGAATACCGGCTATCACAATGATGCCGATGACGATCAGCCACTCGCGCAGACCGATTTCCATGTAATCCCGTGCCTCTATAAAAAATGCTGAAAAATAAGGGGTTTACATTGTGCAAACCGCTTTAAAACGTGGCGCCAACTCTATGTTCTGACAGGCGTTTTGCCCACGTATACGAAAAATTGACATTAAACTAGCACGACCAAAGACAACTTTACACCGTCTGTCTCATTTGGCTTGCGCGAATATGTCGATTGGCCAGCAAGTCGCAGTTGGTAAAAAAGTCCTACAGACCTGAATTACCTTTTCCGACACCACGCTGACTCAGGCGTCCACCATCGCCATCGCCTCCTCGACATCCACGGCTACCAGTCGCGAACAACCCGGTTCATGCATCGTTACGCCCATCAACTGCTCGGCCATTTCCATGGCGATCTTGTTGTGGGTGATATAGATGAACTGCACGGTCTGCGACATCTCTTTGACCAAGCGTGCGTAGCGTCCAACGTTAGCGTCATCCAGTGGCGCGTCAACCTCATCGAGCATGCAGAACGGCGCCGGGTTCAATTTGAAGATGGCAAAAACCAGTGCCAGTGCGGTCAGGGCTTTTTCCCCGCCGGAGAGCAAATGGATGGTGCTGTTCTTCTTCCCTGGCGGCTGCGCCATGATCGTTACCCCTGTATCGAGTAGATCTTCGCCCGTCAGTTCCAAATACGCGCGCCCGCCACCGAAAACTTTTGGAAAAAGCGCCTGTAAACCGCCATTGATCTGATCAAAGGTATCTTTGAAGCGGTTGCGGGTTTCCTTGTCGATCTTGCGGATTACGTTTTCAAGCGTTTCCAGTGCTTCGACCAGATCGGCGTCCTGGGCATCCAGATACCGTTTACGCTCGGACTGTTGCGTGTATTCATCGATGGCCGCGAGGTTGATCGCACCCAGGCGCTGAATCCGCGCGTTGATGCGTTCGAGTTCTTCTTCGGCTTCGCGTTCACTGGCTTGCGCGGTTAATGTCGCGAGCACGCCGTTAAGATCGTAGCCGTCTTCCAGCAACTGATCCTGCAAAGCCTTGCGGCGCACGGTCAGGGCTTGCCATTCCATGCGTTGCTGTTCGAGCTGGCCGCGAATCAACTGCGATTGCTGCTCGGCCTGAGTCCGGCGCTTTTCCGCGTCGCGCAATTCGCGATCGGCATCTTCCAAAGCGATCTGCGCGGTCTTCAGTTCTTCATCGACGGTCATGCGCTTGTCGAGCAGTTCTTCGAGTTTCAGGCGCAGCTCTTCCAGCGGTGCCTCGCCCTCCTCCAGATTCAGACTCAACTGTTCGCGCTTTTCAGTCAGGCGCTCGGCCTGCATTTCCAGACGTTCCAGCGCCTGACGCGTGGAGTCATGCTGCGCGCGCAAAGAGCCAAGACGCACGGCCAATTGATGGGCGTGATCCTTGTGCTGCCGCGCCTCCTGGCGCACGCGGTCAAGGCGCTCGCGCAGGCTGTCGCGCTGGGCCAACAGCAACTCGCGCTGTTCGGTGTCCAGCGCCATGGCATCCAGCGCTTCTTGCAATTGCATGCGCGCTTCGCCGATCTGTTCGTGCTCGAGTTCGCGTTGCTCGCCGAGCTCGACCAGCTCTTCATCGAGGCGAGTGCGACGCAAAGTCAGCTGTTCGGCCTTGGCTTTACCGGCGGACAGCTGTGCTTTCAATTCGCCTTGCTGGCGCGCTTCGTCTTGCAGCAAACGACGCAAATGTTCGCGACCGTTTTCCTGCTGACGCTGCTGTGCGCGCAGGGTTTGCAGACGGGTTTCCATGGCCTCGACCGTGGCTTCTTTCTCTTCACGCTCGAGGTGCAGCGCTTCGATTTCCTGGCCACGGGCGAGCATGCCGCTTTCCGCTTCGCTGGCCCGGCGCACGCGCAGGAAGTGCCGACCGACCCAGTAACCGTCGCGGCTGATCAAGCTCTCGCCGGCGCTCAATTGCCCGCGCAAGGCCAAGGCTTGCTCGAGGCTGTCGACCGGCTTGACCTGACCGAGCCACGGCGACAGATCGATCTGCGCATCAACCTTGTCGAGCAAGCTGCCGGCCACGCGCACGCCATCGCTGGCCGGGCTGAGCAGGCGCAGATCGCCCTGAGTAAAACCGGACAAATCGAAGCCGCTGAAGTCGTCGACCAGCACCGCTTGCAGATCGGCGCCGAGCACGGTTTCCACCGCCACCTCCCAACCGGCCTCGACCTTCAAGCCCTCGGCCAGACGCGGGCGCTCGGCGAGGTTGTGTTCTTTCAGCCATTCGGCAGTGCCGGTGCCCGGGTCGAGCGCGGCTTGCTGCAAGGCTTCGAGGGACGCGAGGCGACCGTTGAGGCGCTGCAAATCGCCCTGCGCCTGTTGTTGCGCGGTCAGCGCTTGCTGCAACTCCTGACGCAGTTGTTCAAGCTTTTCGACCTGCGCTTCTTCGCTGGTCTGCAAATCTTCGAGGGTCGCTTCGGACTCGGCGAGCTGCTCGTTGAGCTCCATGATCGCCGCGTCTTCCGGGTCAGCCGAGAGCAGCGCGCGCTCTTCGCCGAGACGCTTTTGCCGGTCGGCCAGACGCTCCATGCTGGTTTCCAACTGCTGGATGCGCGACTGCTGCACTTCAGCCTGACGGCGCGGTTCGGCAGCGGTCAGGTTGAAGGCGTCCCACTGCTCCTGCCAGCCGTGCATGACCGATTCGGAATCTTCCAGTGCAGCGGCGGCTTCTTCGGCGGCAGCGCTGGTGACTTCCTGCTCGGGGGTGAGCATGTCCAGCTCTTCGCCGAGGGTCAGCAGCAACGTGCGGTCGTGGCCCAGGTGTGATTCGGTTTCGAGGCGTGCGCGCTCGGCTTCTTTCAAGTCGTCCTGCAACTGCCGCAAGCGTTGCTGGCCGTGCTGGATGCTTTGCTCGACGCGGGCGATATCGCCGCCGACCGAATAGAAGCGTCCCTGCACCAGATTGAAGCGTTCGGACAGGTCATGGTGACCATCACGCAGACGCTCAATGGCCGCGTCAGCATTACGCTGCTCGGCGACCAGCGCTTCGAAACTGATTTCCTGGGTGCCGATGATCGACTCGCGCTGGCCGACCTGTTCGTTGAGATCCTGCCAGCGCAGGGCCGACAGTTGTGCCTTGAGCTGACGCTCCTCGGCTTTGAATTCCTGATACTTCTTCGCCGCTTCGGCCTGGCGGTGCAGGCGCTCGAGTTGACGCTCGAGCTCTTCGCGCAGGTCAGTCAGACGCGCGAGGTTTTCGTGGGTGCGGCGGATACGGTTTTCGGTCTCGCGGCGACGCTCCTTGTACTTGGAGATGCCGGCAGCTTCTTCGATAAAGTTGCGCAGGTCTTCGGGCTTGGACTCGATCAGCTTGGAGATCATCCCTTGCTCGATGATCGAGTAACTGCGCGGGCCCAGACCGGTGCCGAGGAAGATATCGGTGATGTCGCGACGCCGGCATTTGGTGCCGTTGAGGTAATACGTGGTCTGGCTGTCGCGGGTGACTTTACGGCGGATGGAAATCTCGGCGTAGGCGGCGTACTCGCCCAGCAGCGTGCCGTCGGAGTTGTCGAAAACCAGTTCGATACTGGCCTGACTCACCGGTTTGCGGCTGGTCGAGCCGTTGAAGATGACGTCGGTCATCGACTCGCCACGGAGGTTCTTCGCCGAACTTTCGCCCATCACCCAGCGCACGGCGTCGATGATGTTCGACTTGCCGCAACCGTTCGGCCCGACGACCGCCGCCATGTTACTGGGGAAGTTCACCGTGGTCGGGTCGACGAAGGATTTGAATCCCGCCAGTTTGATGCACTTGAGCCGCACGCTTAGGCAACCGTCAGGGCGGAAACCACCAGATCGCAGCTGCGCTGGGCGTAAGCCGTCAGCACGATGCGGATCTGCGGCAAATCACGGGCGAGCACGGCGGCGAGCAGGCGTTCGAACAGTTCGAGGAACTCGCTCATTGAAGCCTTGCGCTGTTCGAGGGCGAGGAAGTACGCACGGCTCATGGCCGGCTGCAGGTTCTCGACGGTCTCTTGCAGGTACGGATTGTTGGCGAACGGATAGGCGGCGCGCATTACGGCGAAGCTCTCGTCGACGAAGCTGCGGATATCCTGACGCTCGTAGCTGGCGGTCAGGCGCTGCTGGATCTGCACGAACGGCGCCATATCCGACTGCACTTGCCAGCCATTGGCCACCGCGTTGCCGAGCAGAATGTACAGCTCGCTCATCAATGTGCACAGGCTCTGCACCTTGTGCGGCGTCAACTCGGTGACGTGCGCACCACGGCGCGGCAGGATCGCGATCAGGTGGCGGCGCTCAAGGATCAGCAAGGCTTCACGGACCGAACCGCGGCTGACATTCAGTGCCAGCGTGACCTTCTGTTCCTGGATGCGCTCTCCCGGCTTCATTTCGCCACGAATGATGCGTTCGGCGAGGTGGTGAGCGATTTGCTCGGCGAGGCTGTCCGGCGCCTTGAACGTCATGGTTGTCCTTCAAACTCTATCGATCTGCACAAGCGGCGCAGTGTAGCGCAAATGCAGGCTCATGGCGGAGTGCCCACTCAGCGGTTTTTGGCACGATTCCCGCAAAAAAGCAGGGGATCCAATGAGGGTCAATACTGAATAGACACGTTGTTGATCGACGAAATGCTTTTTCCTGACCTTTAAGTCAGAAAACCATTGACCGAAAAGTCAGACCTGCTAAATTCGGTTCACGTCGGTTAACAACAATAATGAGTCTGCGAGGCCTTCCGTGATCCAGTTTTTACTTAACCAGGAACTCCGTAGCGAGCACGCCCTGGACCCGAATCTGACTGTGCTCAATTACCTGCGTGAACACGTCGGCAAATCCGGCACCAAAGAAGGTTGCGCCAGCGGTGACTGCGGCGCCTGCACCGTAGTAGTCGGCGAGTTGCAAACGGATGACGCTGGCCGCGAACACATTCGCTATCGCAGCCTCAACTCGTGCCTGACGTTCGTGTCGTCGCTGCACGGCAAACAACTGATCAGCGTCGAAGACCTCAAACACAAAGGCGAACTGCACAGCGTGCAGAAAGCCATGGTCGAGTGCCACGGCTCGCAGTGCGGTTTCTGCACCCCCGGTTTCGTCATGTCGCTGTTCGCCCTGCAAAAGAACAGTGATGCACCGGATCACGCCAAGGCCCACGAAGCGCTGGCCGGCAACCTCTGCCGTTGCACCGGCTACCGGCCTATTCTGGCCGCTGCCGAGCAATCCTGCTGCGGCAAGCAACCAGATCAGTTCGATGCCCGCGAAGCGGAGACCATTGCGCGCCTCAAAGCCATCGCACCGACCGATATCGGCGAACTCAACAGCGGCGACAAACGCTGCCTGGTGCCGCTGACCGTCGCTGATCTGGCCGATCTCTACGACGCTTACCCACAAGCGCGCCTGCTCGCTGGCGGCACTGATCTGGCGCTGGAAGTCACCCAATTCCACCGCACCCTGCCGGTGATGATCTACGTCGGCAACGTCGCGGAAATGAAGCGCATCGACACCTTCGAAGACCGCATCGAAATCGGCGCCGCCACCGCCCTCTCCGACTGCTACGAAGCGCTGAACGCCGAGTACCCGGACTTCGGCGAACTGCTGCACCGCTTCGCTTCGCTGCAAATCCGCAACCAGGGCACCCTCGGCGGCAACATCGGCAACGCCTCGCCGATTGGTGATTCGCCACCGCTGCTGATCGCTCTCGGCGCGCAGGTCGTGCTGTGCAAAGGCGAAACTCGCCGCACCTTGAACCTGGAAGATTACTTCATCGATTACAAAGTCACGGTCCGTCAGGAAAGTGAATTCATCGAGAAGATCATCGTCCCGCGCGCCAGCGCCGAGCAGCTGTTCCGCGCCTACAAGGTCTCCAAGCGTCTGGACGACGACATCTCCGCCGTCTGCGCCGCGTTCAACCTGCGCGTCGAAAACGGCGTGATCACCGATGCACGCATGGCTTTCGGCGGCATGGCCGCGATCCCGAAACGCGCCGCCCATTGTGAAGCCGCGCTGATTGGTGCGCCGTTCACCAACACGGTGGTCGAACGCGCCTGCGCCGCACTGGCGGAAGATTTCACCCCGCTGTCGGACTTCCGCGCCAGCAAGGAATATCGCCTGCTCAGCGCACAGAACCTGCTGCGCAAATACTTCATCGAACTGCAAACACCGCACATCGAGACTCGGGTGACCGCTTATGTCTAACCATCACGGCGTAGAAAAAACCCAGGCTGAACTGGCTGAACTGTTCGCCAAGGATCTGACCTCTGGCGTCGGCCGCAGCGTCAAGCACGACAGCGCCGCCAAGCACGTGTCCGGTGAAGCGCAGTACATCGATGATCGCTTGGAATTTCCCAACCAGTTGCACCTGTATGCACGCATGTCGGACCGCGCCCACGCGAAGATCATCAGCATCGACACCTCGCCGTGCTACGCCTTTGAAGGCGTGCGCATCGCCATCACCCACGAAGACGTGCCAGGCCTGAAAGACATCGGCCCGTTGATGCCAGGCGACCCGTTGCTGGCCATCGATGACGTGCAGTTCGTCGGTCAACCGGTGCTCGCGGTGGCCGCGAAGGATCTGGAAACCGCGCGCAAAGCCGCGATGGCGGCGATCATCGAATACGAAGATCTCGAACCTGTGCTCGACGTAGTCGAAGCCCTCCGCAAGCGCCACTTCGTCCTCGACAGCCACACCCACCAGCGCGGCGATTCGGTTTCTGCGCTGGCAACCGCTGAACACCGCATCCAAGGCACGCTGCACATCGGCGGTCAGGAACACTTCTACCTGGAGACGCAAATCTCCTCGGTAATGCCCACCGAAGACGGCGGCATGATCGTTTACTGCTCGACGCAGAACCCGACCGAAGTACAGAAACTGGTTGCCGAAGTGCTCGACGTGTCGATGAACAAAATCGTCGTCGACATGCGCCGCATGGGCGGTGGTTTCGGTGGCAAGGAAACCCAGGCCGCCAGCCCGGCGTGCCTGTGCGCGGTGGTTGCGCACCTCACCGGCCAACCAACGAAGATGCGCCTGCCGCGCGTCGAAGACATGCTGATGACCGGTAAGCGTCACCCGTTCTACGTCGAGTACGACGTCGGCTTCGACAGCACCGGGCGCCTGCACGGGATCAACATGGACCTGGCCGGCAACTGCGGCTGCTCGCCGGACCTGTCCGCGTCGATCGTTGACCGGGCGATGTTTCACTCGGACAACTCGTACTACCTCGGCGATGCGACCATCAATGGTCACCGCTGCAAGACCAACACCGCGTCGAACACCGCTTACCGTGGTTTCGGTGGCCCACAAGGCATGGTCGCGATCGAAGAAGTGATGGACGCGATTGCCCGTCATTTGCAACTCGACCCACTCGCGGTGCGCAAGGCCAACTACTACGGCAAGACCGAACGCAACGTCACCCACTACTACCAGACCGTCGAGCACAACATGCTCGAAGAGATGACCGCCGAACTGGAAGAAAGCAGCCAGTACCACGAGCGCCGTGAAGCGATTCGTCGCTACAACGCCAACAGCCCGATCCTGAAAAAAGGCTTGGCGCTGACCCCGGTGAAATTCGGCATTTCCTTCACCGCCAGTTTCTTGAACCAGGCCGGTGCGCTGATCCACATCTACACCGATGGCAGCATCCACCTGAACCATGGCGGCACGGAAATGGGTCAGGGCCTGAACACCAAAGTCGCGCAGGTCGTGGCCGAAGTGTTCCAGGTCGAAATCGATCGTGTGCAGATCACTGCGACCAACACCGACAAGGTGCCAAACACCTCGCCGACGGCCGCGTCCAGCGGTGCAGACCTGAACGGTAAAGCAGCGCAGAACGCGGCGGAAATCATCAAGAAACGCCTGATCGAATTCGCTGCGCGTCACTACAAAGTCACTGAAGAAGACGTTGAATTCCACAACGGTCACGTGCGTGTTCGCGACCATATCCTGACCTTTGAAGCGCTGATCCAGCAGGCGTATTTCAATCAGGTTTCGCTGTCGAGCACTGGCTTCTACAAGACCCCGAAAATCTACTACGACCGCAGCCAGGCGCGTGGTCGTCCGTTCTACTACTTTGCCTTCGGCGCGGCGTGCTGCGAAGTGATCGTCGACACCCTGACCGGCGAGTACAAGATGCTGCGCACCGACATCCTTCACGACGTCGGCGCCTCGCTGAACCCGTCCATCGACATCGGTCAGGTCGAGGGTGGTTTCATTCAGGGCATGGGTTGGCTGACCATGGAAGAGCTGGTCTGGAACAACAAAGGCAAGCTGATGACCAACGGCCCGGCCAGCTACAAGATCCCGGCCGTGGCGGACATGCCGCTGGACCTGCGGGTGAAGCTGGTGGAAAACCGCAAGAACCCGGAAGACACGGTGTTCCATTCCAAGGCTGTCGGCGAGCCGCCGTTCATGCTCGGGATTGCTTCGTGGTGCGCGATCAAGGATGCGGTGGCGAGCCTCGGTGATTACAAACATCAGCCGCAGATCGATGCGCCGGCGACGCCGGAGCGGGTGTTGTGGGGGTGTGAGCAGATGCGTCAGTTGAAGGCTGTGAAAGCGGTCGAAGCTGAAACCGCGGTTGTTTGATGATCGTTCCCACGCTCTGCGTGGGAATGCAGCCCGCGACGCTCTGCGTCGCATCCTGAACAGCGGACGCGGAGCGTCCAGTGATGCATTCCCACGCAGAGCGTGGGAACGATCTGAGAGGTGTGTATGTACAACTGGATCGACGCCCTCGCCGACCTGCAGAACCAGGGTGAACCCTGCGTTCTAGTGACGATCATCGAAGAGCTCGGCTCGACGCCACGCAATGCCGGCTCGAAAATGGTCATCAGTGCTAATCAGAGTTTCGACACCATCGGTGGCGGGCATCTGGAATACAAAGCCATGCAGATCGCCCGCGAGATGCTCGCCAGCGGCAAGCAGGACACCCATCTGGAGCGTTTCAGCCTCGGCGCCAGCCTGGGCCAGTGCTGCGGCGGCGCCACCGTGTTGCTGTTCGAACCGATGGGCCAGGTGCAGGCGCAGATCGCCGTGTTTGGTGCCGGCCACGTCGGCCGCGCTTTGGTGCCGCTGCTCGCCAGCCTGCCCTGCCGGGTGCGCTGGATCGATTCGCGCGAGGCCGAATTCCCCGAACAGATCCCCCACGGCGTGCGTAAAATCGTCGCCGAAGAGCCTGTGGATGAAATCGATGACCTGCCCGCCGGCAGTTACTGCATCGTCATGACCCACAACCATCAACTCGACCTTGAACTCACTGCCGCGATTCTCAAGCGCAACGACTTCGCCTACTTCGGCCTGATCGGCTCGAAGACCAAACGCGCGAAGTTCGAACACCGTTTACGTGATCGCGGTTTCGACAGCGGCGTCGTGCAACGCATGCGCTGCCCGATGGGCATCGGCGAAGTCAAAGGCAAACTGCCTGTGGAAATCGCCATCTCCATTGCCGGCGAAATCATCGCCACCTACAACGCCAACTTCGGCCAGCAGACTGCCAGCGCCGAACCGATTGCCAAACTGCTGCCGGTGTCGCGGCGCAGTCAGGCGACCAAACTCAAAGCCTCAAACTGATTAGAGAACCCTCATGCCTCTGACTCGCAAAGCCTACCGCGCCGCCATCCTGCACAGCATCGCCGACCCCGCCGAAGTCGGGATCGAAGCCTCCTACGAATATTTCGAGGACGGCCTGCTGGTGGTCGATGGCGGCAAGATCAGCGCCCTTGGCCATGCCAGTGATTTGCTGCCGACCCTGCCGGCGGACATCGAAATCGAGCATTACCAAGACGCGTTGATCACCCCGGGCTTCATCGATACCCACATTCACTTTCCGCAAACAGGCATGGTCGGTGCCTACGGCGAGCAACTACTCGACTGGCTGAACACCTACACCTTCCCGTGCGAAAGCCAGTTCGGCGACAAGGCCCACGCCGACGAAGTCGCTGACATTTTCGTCAAGGAGCTGCTGCGCAACGGCACCACCACCGCACTGGTGTTTGGCAGCGTGCACCCGCAATCGGTGAACTCGTTATTTGAAGCGGCCGAGAAGCTCGACCTGCGCATGATCGCCGGCAAGGTGATGATGGACCGCAACGCCCCGGACTACCTGACCGACACCGCCGAATCGAGCTACGTCGAAAGCAAGGCGCTGATCGAACGCTGGCACGGCAAGGGCCGCCTGCACTACGCGGTCACCCCGCGCTTCGCGCCGACCAGCACCCCGGAGCAACTGACCCTCGCCGGCCAACTGCTGACCGAATACCCGGATCTGTACATGCAGACCCACATCAGCGAAAACCTCAAGGAAATCGAGTGGGTCAAGGAGCTGTTCCCGGAGCGCAAGGGCTACCTCGACGTTTACGATCACTACAAACTGCTCGGCGAGCGCTCGGTGTTCGCCCACGGCGTGCACCTGTGCGACGACGAATGCGCACGACTGGCGGAAACCGGTTCAGCGATCTCGTTCTGCCCGACCTCGAACTTCTTCTTGGGTAGCGGCTTGTTCAACCTGCCGATGGCCGAGAAGCACAAGCTCAATGTCGGTCTGGGCACTGACGTTGGCGGCGGCACCAGTTTCTCGCTGCTGCAAACGCTGAACGAAGCGTACAAAGTGATGCAACTGCAAGGTGCGCGCCTGAGCCCGTTCAAGTCGCTGTACCTGGCGACCTTGGGTGGCGCGCGGGCGCTGCGTCTGGAAGACAAGATCGGCAACCTGCAACCGGGTTCCGACGCTGACTTCCTGGTGCTCGATTACAACGCCACGCCGCTGCTGAGCTACCGTTTGAAGCAGGCTAACAACATTGCCGAGACGTTGTTTGTGTTGATGACGCTGGGCGATGACCGCACGGTGCAGCAGACGTATGCGGCGGGTGCTTTGGTGCATCAGCGCTAATTTCCCCCGCCCCATGATCGTTCCCACGCTCTGCGTGGGAATGCAGCCCGTGACGCTCCGCGTCACTGGACGCGGAGCGTCCCCAGAGGCATTCCCACGCAGAGCGTGGGAACGATCAGACAGGCACAAAAAATCCCCCGCAACTTTTCAGCTGCGGGGGATTTTTCTATTGGTCAGTCAGAGCTTGGCCGCAGGACGCCCCGGCTTCTTGGTCTGCAACAAATGCGAGAACACCGCATGCAGATCATCCGACGCGCCTTCCTCGTCGAGGTTGAGCTTGCTGTCGATGTGATCCATGTGGTGCATCATCAGATTCACCGCCAACTCACCGTCGCGCTTCTCGATCGCGTCAATCAACTGAGTGTGTTCGTCGTACGAGCAGTGCGAGCGGTTGCCGCTTTCATACTGGGCAATGATCAGCGACGTCTGCGAAACCAGGCTGCGCTGAAAGCTGATCAACGGGGCGTTCATCGCCGCTTCCGCCAGTTTCAGGTGGAATTCGCCCGACAGACGAATACCGGCGCCGCGATCGCCACGGGAGAAGCTGTCGCGCTCGTCGTTGACCATCTGCCGCAGCTCGGCGATCTGCTCGGCGGTGGCGTGTTGCACCGCCAGCTCAGTGATCGCGCGTTCGACCAGGCGACGGGCAAGAAACACCTGACGGGCTTCTTCAACACTCGGGCTGGCAACCACGGCGCCACGGTTCGGCCGCAACAGCACCACGCCTTCATGGGCCAGACGCGAGAGCGCGCGGCGAATGATGGTGCGGCTGACCCCAAAGATTTCCCCCAGCGCTTCTTCGCTCAACTTGGTGCCGGGCGCCAGACGCTGTTCGAGGATGGCCTCGAAGATATGCGCGTAGACAATATCGTCCTGGGTTCCGCTGCGGCCGGCTTTGCCTGCTCGCGGTTGTTTCTTGAGGGGTTGCAACTGTTCGTTCATGGGCACTCGAGTCGGGAGAACTGCGGCGAATAGACCGTGACTGTAATACGGCACAGTAGGTCGCTGGCAAGTATCGCGTAAAAAACAGCGCGATTGTACACAATGGAAGGTGGCAACACGACTGTACGGCTGTTTGTGACTTCCGCTGTATTGCAACGATCCGTTACGTTTGAGTTTAGGCTTGATCACAGAATCCGCTGGTCGACCACAATCCCCTGTGGGAGCGAGCCTGCTCGCGAAAGCCGTTTCACATTCAAAATGAATGTCGACTGACACACCGCTTTCGCGAGCAGGCTCGCTCCCACAGGGGTTTGGCGTACAGGGGACATCTTCATTGGTATAAGGAACACCGCCGTCATGAACGACGCCACGCACACTCAACTGCGCCCACTGGCCGACACATCACCATCGGCGATCGTCGCGGGATTCATCGCGATGATGACTGGCTACACCAGCTCGCTGGTGCTGATGTTCCAGGCCGGGCAAGCGGCCGGGCTGAGCAGCGGGCAGATTTCTTCGTGGATCTGGGCGATCTCGATCGGTATGGCGGTCTGTTCGATTGGTTTGTCGCTGCGTTATCGCACGCCCATCACCATCGCCTGGTCGACCCCCGGCGCAGCGTTGCTGATCACCAGCCTCGGCGGCGTGAGCTATGGCGAGGCCATTGGCGCCTACATCACCTGCGCCGTGCTGGTGACGATCTGCGGCCTGACCGGCAGCTTCGAACGCCTGGTGAAAAAGATCCCGGCGTCGCTGGCGGCGGCATTGTTGGCAGGGATTCTGTTCAAGATCGGCAGTGAGATCTTCGTCGCTGCGCAGCACCGCACCGGGCTGGTGCTGGGGATGTTCTTCACTTATCTGCTGATCAAACGCCTGTCGCCGCGTTATGCCGTGCTCGCCGCGCTGCTGATCGGCACCGCGCTGTCAGGCTTTATGGGTCTGCTGGATTTCAGCGGTTTTCATCTGGAAGTGGCGACACCGGTGTGGACCACCCCGCACTTCTCGCTGGCGGCGACCATCAGCATCGGCATTCCGCTGTTCGTGGTGGCCATGACCTCGCAGAACATGCCCGGCATCGCCGTGCTGCGCGCCGACGGTTACAACGTGCCGGCCTCACCGCTGATCACCACCACCGGGATTGCCTCGCTGCTGCTGGCGCCATTCGGCTCCCACGGCATCAACCTCGCAGCGATCAGCGCGGCAATCTGCACCGGACCGCACGCCCATGAAGATCGCAACAAGCGCTACACCGCTGCGGTCTGGTGCGGGATTTTCTACGGGATTGCCGGGGTGTTCGGCGCAACGTTGGCGGCGTTGTTTGCCGCCCTACCGAAGGAACTGGTGCTGTCGATTGCCGCGCTGGCGCTGTTCGGTTCGATCATCAATGGCTTGAGCATTGCCATGACCGAGGTTAAGGAACGCGAAGCGGCGCTGATTACCTTTATGGTCACGGCGTCGGGGTTGACGTTGTTTTCCATTGGTTCGGCGTTTTGGGGGATTGTGGCGGGGGTTTTGACGTTGGTGATCCTCAATTGGCGCAAAGTTTAAGGCAAAAGATCAAAAGCCCCTCATCGGAACGCCGCCCGCCTATCCCTCTCCCGGAGGGAGAGGGGACTGACCGCGTTGTATGCGGGAGTTTTAGCGACATGTGATCCCGAGTTGAACTCAGGCTTTGAAAAGCCCATAAATCGGCCCCCTCTCCTGGGGGAGAGGGCTGGGCGGGCGGCGTTCCGATGAGGGGTAGATTCACCACAATACCCAAGCCAAACACCCAAACCCCAGACGAAAAAAAACGGCGACCCTCAGGTCGCCGTTTTTTTCAGTATCACTTAGCCGCGTTGATCGGCTTTTCCGGATACCAAACGTCCAGCAACGGGCTGACTTCATACTTGGTCAGCTCGGAGCGGGTTTTCAGCCAGGCTTCAACGGCAGCGCGCTGCTCTTCGTTGACCGAGCCACGCTTCTGCAGGCAAACCAGACCGAAGTCATCGCCGCCCACATAACCCAGACCATTGGCTTCCATGGCTTCTTTGATGAAGGCTTCGAGGAAAGCGTCAATGGCTTCTTCGGACAAGTCTTCTTTGAAGTCCAGGTTCAGTTCGAAACCCAGCTCTTGAAATTCATCAACGCACAGTTTTTTGCGCAGACGCTGGGAACGGTTAGTCGCCATTGGAACAATCCTCTTAAGTATTAACGGCCGGCACTTTACCAGTTTAAGCCGCCGATTGCCCGACTCTCTGGCCCCTGAAGCCGACCGCCTGTAAAAAAATAACGTATTGGCCGGCCCCGACAAGGCACAAGCTGTAACACCTTGGGGCATAATGCCGACACTTTCATGACCGCTGAGGGCTTTTTCATCCATGTCCTCGTTATTTTCCCCTCGACTGTAGGGTTTTATTTCATATGATCAAATCGTTGCGTCCTCTGTTTCTAGCCGGCCTTCTTTTGCCCCTGGCCCTGCCTGTTTCCGCTGCCACCATCAATACTTCCCTCACCCCGAATGTCGAAAAAGCCCTCAAGGCGAGCAAATTGCAGCCCAGCGCCCTGTCGCTGGTGATGGTGCCGCTGGACGGCCCGGGCACGCCGACCGTGTTCAACGCCGACGTGTCGGTCAACCCGGCCTCGACCATGAAACTGGTGACCACTTACGCGGCGCTGGAAATGCTCGGCCCCAACCATCAGTGGAAGACCGAGTTCTACACCGATGGCGACCTGAACGGCGGCATCCTCAACGGCAACCTCTACCTCAAGGGCGGCGGCGATCCAAAGCTGAACATGGAAAAGCTCTGGCTGCTGATGCGCGACCTGCGCGCCAACGGTGTGACGCAAATCACCGGTGATCTGATCCTCGACCGTAACTTCTTCGTGCAGCCAGTGCTGCCGGAATTCAACGATGACGGTAATGACGAGAACAAGCCGTTCCTGGTCAAACCCGACTCCTTGCTGGTCAACCTCAAGGCCCTGCGCTTTGTTGCCCGTAACGATAACGGCCGGGTGCTGATCTCGGTTGAGCCGCCGATTGCCAGCGTGCGTATCGAAAACACTGTCAAAGCGCTGCCTTCCAAACAATGCACCGGCGGCGTGCGCTACAACCCGGTGCCGCAGGCCGATGGCAGCGTGACCGTGACCGTGGCCGGCCAGTTGGGTGAAGGTTGCAGTTCGCAGACTTATCTGTCGCTGCTCGACCACGCGACCTACACCGCCGGCGCCGTGCGCGCGATCTGGAAAGAACTGGGTGGCAGCATTCAGGGCAAGGATCGTCTGGCCTCGACCCCGAGCAACGCGAAACTGCTGGCTCGTGCCTACTCCCCGGACCTGGCGGAAATCATCCGCGACATCAACAAATACAGTAACAACACCATGGCCCAGCAACTGTTCCTCAGCCTTGGGCAACGCTTCCGCAACGATGCCGACGGTGACGACGCCAAGGCAGCGCAGCGCGTAGTGCGTCAGTGGATGGCGAAGAAAGGCATCACTGCACCACATCTGGTGATGGAGAACGGCTCCGGTTTGTCTCGCGCCGAACGTGTCAGCGCCCGTGAGATGGCGAGCATGCTGCAAGCGGCGTGGCACAGCCCGTATGCTGCCGAGTACATCAGCTCGCTACCGATTGCCGGTACTGACGGCACCATGCGTAAACGCCTGAAAACCACGGCGATGCGCGGTGAGGCTCACGTCAAGACCGGCACCCTGAACACCGTGCGCGCGATCGCCGGTTTCAGCCGTGATGTGAATGGCAACACCTGGGCAGTGGTGGCGATCCTCAATGACAAGGCACCGTTTGGGGCATCGTCGGTGCTCGATCAGGTGCTGCTGGATCTGTACAAGCAGCCGAAACTGGCGCAGACCGCTTCGGTTCTCTGATCACCGCGGCTCCTGTAGGAGTGAGCCTGCTCGCGATAGCGTCAGTCCAGATACATCATGTGTGACTGACATACCGCAATCGCGAGCAGGCTCACTCCTACAAGGGAATCGCGTCGCGGCTCAGCTCATCTGTTCGACGCGATCACGCCCGCGCTGCTTCGCCATATACACGCCCGAATCCGCCCGCAACAGCAGCGCGTCCGCGCCCTCCCCCGGTCGCCAACTGGCGATACCGAAACTCGCGGTCACCACGCCAACTACATCCACCGGCGCACTGCGCAAACCCTGCCACAACTCAACCGCCAGCGTGTGCGCATGCTCGCCGTCGATGTCCGGGCACAGCACCATGAATTCCTCGCCGCCCAAGCGACAGAACACATCGGTGCGCCGCAATCGATGGCCGATGCGTTCGCACACCGCTTGCAGCACCCGGTCGCCCACAGCGTGGCCGTACTGATCGTTGATACGTTTGAAGTGGTCAATATCAAGCATGATCACCGACAGCTCGCCGCCGCCGCGCTCGACCCGGGCCATTTCCGTGGTCAGGCGTTCCTGGAAGTAGCGACGGTTGTGGATGCCGGTCAGCGAATCGGTCACCGACAGCGCCCGCAACTCTTCCTCGACGCGTTTGAGGTCAGAAATATCCGAGATATAGCCGTGCCAAAGCACGCCGCCGCCCGGCAGCTCTTCCGGCGTCGCCTCGCCGCGCACCCAGCGCAGGCCGCGCTCGGGCAGTTGCACGCGGTATTCCTCGCGCCATGGGCTGAGGCTGTCGGCCGAGGCGCGAATGGAAGAGCGCACACGAGTAACGTCCTGTGGATGAATGCGCGTGAAGATCGCTTCGGCGTTGAACAACAGCACGTCCGGCTCCAGCTCGTAGATCTCGCGGATGCCGTCGCTGGCGTAGATCACGCTGAAGCGCCCATCGAATTCCATCCTGAACTGATAAATACCGCCGGGCACGTGCGCGCTGAGTTTCTTCAGCAACACATCCCGCGCCGCCAGCACCTCGTGCACGCGCTTGCGCTCAGTGATGTCGATGCAGATCGCCAGATGCCCGACCCACAACCCTTGTTCATCGAGCACCGGCGTGGCGAGCATGTTCACCGGCAAATGACTGCCATCGCTGCGCACCAGCGTCCATTCGCGGGCCTCATGGCCGCCGACTTCGCCGCCCTCGACCAGCATAGCGTGGCAGGTCGGGATGCTTTTCCCGTAGCGCGCACTCAACTCGGCAGCGCGGGCCATCAGCTCACGGGGCAGGTGCAGGTTTTCCAGGGTCATGTGCCCGACGACTTCGGCACTGCTGTAACCGAGCATTTGTTCGGCGCCGGGGTTGAAGGTGTTGATCACGCCGCGCAAGTCGGTGGCAATGATCGCCACCTGCGTCGCCGCATTCAGCACGCCGCGTAACTGGCCGTGGGTGCCGCGCAGCTCCTGTTCGCTGGCGTGCAGTTCCTGGGTGCGCAATTCGACCATGCGCAGGGCGCGCTGACGTTGACTGACCAACACGTAGAGCAAGGCGCTGAGCAGCAGACTGAGCAAGCCCCCCAGGATAATCACACTGCCGACCGACGAATGGTTGGCCTGCGCGAAGGCGTCGCTCGGCAGGATATCGACCTGATAGTCGTGATCGGCCATGCGCAGTAATCGCGTGGCCGACAGGTCGCTCGGCGCCGGCTCATTGGTCGACTCGAACAACACTTCGTGCTGATCATTGGTCGACATGTCGAGAATGCGCACCGACAGATAATCATGGAAGGCATCCGGCAGACCATCGGCCAGCAACTGGCGCATGCTGATTACCGCCATCACGTAGCCAAACGACTGGCGCTCGCCATTACGACTCACTGGCGCCACCAGCAGCACACCGCGCGCATAGGACGGCTCGATGCTGACCAGGTGCATCGGTTGCGACACCGCCAGCCCGCCGCGTTTGTCGGCACGTTGCAGGGTGTCCCGGCGCAAGGGTTGCGCCAGCAGGTCATAGCCCAGCGGTGAGCCGAGTCGACTCTGCGTCTGGCTGTAGAGCACCGGCACGTATTCCTCGCGTTCGCCCGCCAGTTGCAGTTCGCCCTGCGCATTCAGCTCACGAATCGTGAAGTCGGTCAGGCCTTCGTCACGCACGCGCTGCTCAAATGCAGCGCGCTCGGCCCCATTGACCTTGAGGGCAAACGAATAGGCCTGGGTACGCATCAATAAGGGGTGGGTGTAACCGTCGAATTCGGCGCGGGACACCGATTCAGAGTTGGCGAAGAAGCGGCGCAGGCCATCGAGGCGTTGCTCCTGATCCTGAAAGCGTTCTTCGATGCGGGAGTAACGTTCGTTGGCCAGCAGTTGAAAACGCTGACGGGTCTGTTGCTGGAATTGATTGAGGGTGGCCCAAGCGAGCAGCCCCGTGAGAATCCCGCCGGCGAGCAATACCAGTAACGCGACCAACCAGGCCGAGACGTCTTCGCTGATAAAACCCAGAATCTTTGGGCGCACGGGGTGCAACGACATAAAGACAACTCACACTACGCCAGCATTTACGGGAAAACCCCATTGACCGTGTGTGAGTTATAGCTATTAGCCACTAATTTAGCTAGCGCGGGCAGATCCACGGAGCCTTTAAAAATCAAGGCTCTGTGGATCCAATTGCGCCAAGCGTCAACGAGCCGTGATTTTCCAGGCGCGGTGGATCTTGGTGTTACGGGCGAAATCCGGATCGATGGTCTGCGCGCTGATTTCCTCGACCGCGTAACGCTCGGCGAGGTTTTCTTCCAACTGGAACTTGCGGAAGTTGTTGGAGAAATACAGCACACCGCCCGGCGCCAGACGCGCCATGGCCAAGTCGATCAACTGCACCTGGTCACGTTGCACGTCGAAGATGCCTTCCATGCGCTTGGAGTTGGAGAAGGTCGGCGGATCGATGAAGATCAGGTCGTACTCGTCACGGCTGCTTTCCAGCCACGCCATCACATCGCCCTGCTCCAGACGGTTCTTGTCCGAGAAGCCGTTCAACGACAGGTTGCGGCGTGCCCAGTCGAGGTAGGTTTTCGACAGGTCGACACTGGTGGTGCTGCGCGCACCGCCCTTGGCCGCGTGCACGCTGGCGGTCGCGGTGTAGCAGAACAGATTGAGGAAGCGCTTGCCGGCGGCCTCTTTCTGAATACGCATGCGCATCGGACGGTGATCGAGGAACAGCCCGGTATCGAGGTAGTCGGTGAGGTTGACCAGCAACTTCACGCCGCCCTCGCTGACTTCATTGAACTTGCCTTGCGCAGCCTGACGCTCGTACTGCTTGGTGCCGCTCTGGCGCTCGCGGCGTTTGACCACCACGCGGCTCTTGTCGACGTTCAGCGCCTGCGGAATGGCCGCCAGCGCGTCGAACATGCGCGCCGAGGCTTTTTCCGGGTCGATGGACTTCGGCGCGGCGTATTCCTGCACGTGCACCCAATCGTGGTACAGGTCGATGGCCATCGCATATTCAGGCATGTCGGCATCGTAGACGCGGTAGCAATCGATGCCTTCGCGCTTGACCCACTTGCCCATGGCCTTGAGGTTTTTCTGCAGACGGTTGGCAAACATCTGCCCGCCTTCGCTCAAGCGCGGTTGCTCGATCACCGGTGCCGGGGCTGGCGTCGGTTTGATCGGGTTACCGTTCTTGTTGAACTTGCGCTCTTGCGGCTCGTCCGGGGTCTGGTCGTAAGCCGCTTGCTCACGCTCGGCCTGACGCTGTTCCGGGGTACGCCGCTCGCCGGTGACGAACTGATCCGGCAGCACTTTGATCAACAGCAGTTTGCACGGCAGCGCGCCGTTCCAGAACGAATACTGTTTGTGGCTACGAATGCCCATGCGCTTGCCCAGATCCGGGGCGCCGGTGAACACTGCCGCTTCCCAGTTCAGGCAAGCCTGACGCAGGCGCTCGCCGAGGTTCTGGTAGAGATACAGCAGGCTGGCTTCGTCGCCGAGACGCTCGCCGTACGGCGGGTTGCAGATGACCAGACCTTTCTGGTTCTGATCCGGACGCGGCTCGAAGGTCGCGACTTCGCCTTGGTAGATCTTGATCCACTCGCTCAGGCCAGCACGCTCAACGTTGTTGCGGCCCGGCTGAATCAGACGTGGGTCAGCTTCATAACCACGAATCCACAGCGGTGGCTTGGCCAGACCGGCAGCGGCACGCTCGACGGCTTCTTCGTGGAGCTTTTTCCACAGCGCCGGCACGTGACCGAGCCATGCGGTGAAGCCCCACTGCTCACGGCGCAGGTTCGGCGCCATATCAGCGGCGATCATGCCGGCTTCGACGAGGAACGTACCGACACCGCACATCGGGTCAGCCAGCGCGCCGCCTTCAGCGGCAATGCGCGGCCAGCCGGAACGGATCAGGATCGCCGCCGCAAGGTTTTCCTTCAGCGGCGCCGCGCCCTGCTGCAGACGGTAACCGCGCTGGTGCAGGCTGTGGCCGGACAGGTCGAGGGACAGAATCGCTTCGCCGCGATCCAGACGCAGGTGAATGCGCAGGTCCGGGTTGAGCTTGTCGATCGACGGACGGTCGCCCTGCGGCGTGCGCAGTTTGTCGACGATGGCGTCTTTGACCTTCAGGGCACCGAAGTGGGTGTTGTCGATGCCTGAGCCGTGGCCGCTGAATTCAACGGCCAGGGTGCCGTCGCTGAGCATGTGATCCTGCCACTCGATGTCGAGCACACCGTGGTACAGGTCTTCAGCGTCTTTCATCGGGAAACGCTTGAGTACCAGCAACACGCGGTTGGCCAGACGCGACCAGAGGCACAGGCGATAAGCGGTTTCCATGGTCGCCATGCCACGCACGGCGGAAGTGTGCTCGCGCGCTTCTTCAAGGCCAAGCCCGACGGCTTCCTCGATGAGCAGGCCTTCAAGACCTTTAGGGCAAGTGAGGAAGAGTTCGAAACGGTCGGACATGGTATTTCCAGAGCCTTTGGCTAGTGAATCGGCAACGCATTGCCGATCCGGTTTTCAATCAGGCGCTTTTCTAAAAGAACGCCCGCGTGGCACGAAGGTGTGCCGTTCCATCCCCGCTGCTCGGGTTAAAAGAGCTTAGATGCCGGGACAGATAAAAAAGTTGATGAAACAAAAAGTCTTAAAGCGACCCTTCGTCGCTTTATACCCCAGCGCAAACGTGGGTCATTCTCACTAAAGAATTAACCCCATCATGCAGCGCGGGGCCGATCATACCGGGGTTTGCTGAAAAACCGTGCATGAAACCCGTCGTTACTTATGGCTGTAGCACCAATTTCGTTACGTCCTTATGACAAAACGATCATTCCCTCGGTGTGACTCATTGGTTAGAACTGAACACAGGTTGACGTCGCAACGGCGTCAACACCTTGGCTCGCCACGCCGGCAGCGAGCCGCACCATGGCAGGTTTCTTCTGCCAGACCTCAGTTGAGGTCAACGCGACACAAAACAGTCAACAAGTGAGGGAAACACCCTATGAGAAGACTTAAGCGTGATCCGTTGGAAAGAGCATTTTTACGCGGATATCAATATGGCGTTGGTGGCAAATCCCGTGAGCTTTGCCCATTTACTCTACCGTCGGTACGCCAAGCCTGGATTAACGGCTGGCGAGAAGGACGCGGCGACAACTGGGACGGTATGACCGGCACTGCGGGAATCCACAGACTCAACGAACTTCACGCCGTCGGCTGACACAGGGCATTAATTCCGACACGACAATCTGAATTTGTAGCGACTTACCATGCACGTCCTTCCCGGACGGCGGGCTGCGGCCCAGGGGCTCCTTCGAGGAGCCCTTTTTATTGCATGGATTTTTGTGCCGAGCGCATAACCTGTAGGAGTGAGCCTGCTCGCGATAGCGGTCTGTCAGTCGCTGATGAAGTGACCGAAAGAAAGCTATCGCGAGCAGGCTCACTCCTACAAGGGAACAGTGGTGTCTATGGATCAGCGCAGGGCGGCGATCGCGTCTACCGATTCACGAATCAGCGCCGGGCCTTTATAGATAAAGCCAGAGTAGATCTGCACCAGGCTCGCACCGGCCAGAATCTTCTCGGCAGCATGCTTGCCTTCGGTAATCCCGCCAGCCGCAATGATCGGCAACCGCCCAGCCAACTCACCCGCCAGCACCTTCACGGTATTGGTGCTCTTCTCCCGCACTGGTGCGCCGGACAAACCGCCCGCCTCGTCGCCATGCTCCATGCCTTCGACGCCAACACGGCTCAGGGTGGTGTTGGTCGCGATCACCGCGTCCATGCCGGTTTCGATCAGCGCCTGAGCAACCTGTGCGGTTTCTTCATCGGTCATGTCCGGCGCGATCTTGATCGCCAGCGGCACATGCTTGCCGTGACGCAAGGCCAGTTCGGCGCGGCGGGTGGCCAGATCGGCGAGCAACTGCTTGAGCGAATCACCAAATTGCAGGCTGCGCAGGCCCGGAGTGTTCGGCGAGCTGACGTTGACTGTCACGTAGCTGGCGTGAGCGTAAACCTTGTCCAGGCAGATCAGGTAATCGTCGACCGCGCGCTCAACCGGCGTATCGAAGTTCTTGCCGATGTTGATACCCAGCACGCCTTTGTATTTCGCCGCTGCCACGCGCGCCAGCAGGTTATCGACACCGAGGTTGTTGAAACCCATGCGGTTGATGATCGCCTCGGCTTCCGGCAGACGGAAGATCCGTGGTTTCGGGTTGCCCGGCTGCGGGCGTGGGGTCACGGTGCCGATTTCAACAAAACCGAAACCCAGTTGCGCGAAGCCATCGATGGCCGCGCCGTTCTTGTCCAGACCGGCCGCCAGCCCCACCGGGTTCGGAAACTCCAGGCCCATGACCGTCACCGGCTTCTTCGCCGGCGCCTTGCACAGCAAGCCGTTGAGGCCCAAACGCCCACCCGCGCCGATCAGATCCAGCGACAGATCGTGGGAGGTTTCCGGGGAAAGTTTGAACAACAGCTGACGGGCCAGGGAATACATGGGCGGCGATGACTCGGGCGGCGAAAAGAGGCGGCGATTATAGCCGGGCATCGACCTGCGGCGCGAGGCGCACGCGCAAATCACTGGCACTGGCATATGCCTTGCACCCTCCTGGCTATCAGCGCGCCGGTCAATGACGGCAGGCGGGCACGGACAATGGCGTCGTCTTCGGGGTTTGCCTGCGCAAAGTCCGGGGCGGCGCTTTTTTTCGAGGTACGTCGGATGAATGAACCTTCGGTAGGGCCACTGGCCTGGGTCAATGGCAGCGATGCCCCGGAAAAAAGCGCGATCAACCTCGGCTTCATGGCCCTGAGCGATTGCGCGTCGGTGGTGGTCGCAGCCACACAGGGCTTCGCCCAGCCTTATGGATTGACGCTGAACCTCAAGCGCCAGAGCTCATGGGCGAATCTGCGCGACAATCTGGTCAGCGGCGAACTCGACGCCGCGCACAGTTTGTACGGACTGATTTACGCGGTGCATCTGGGCATCGGCGGCGTCGCCCCGACCGATATGGCCGTGCTGATGGGCCTGAATCAGAACGGTCAGAGCCTCAACCTCTCTCACGGCCTGCAAAACCTCGGCGTGAGCAGTCCTGAAGCACTGGACCGGCATGTGCACCAAAGCCGCGCAAAACTCACCTTCGCGCAGACCTTCCCCACCGGCACTCATGCCATGTGGCTGTATTATTGGCTGGCGAGCCAGGGCATTCATCCATTGCAGGACGTCGACAGCGTGGTGGTGCCGCCGCCGCAAATGGTCGCGCACCTGCAAGCCGGGCGTATCGACGGTTTTTGCGTCGGCGAACCGTGGGCCGCCAGTGCAGTGCAGCAGAATCTCGGTTTTACCCTGGCCACCAGCCAGACCATCTGGCCCGATCATCCGGAAAAAGTCCTTGGTTGCACTCGCGAATTTGTCGAGCAGTATCCGAACACCGCACGGGCGTTGGTGATGGCGATCCTTGAAGCCAGCCGCTTCATCGAAGAAAGCCCGGAAAACCGCCGCAGCACCGCGCAGTTGCTTAGCGCGCCGGAATATCTCGATGCGCCAGTGGCGTGCATCGAACCGCGTTTTCTCGGTGATTACGCCGATGGCCTCGGCAATCGCTGGCAGGATCCGCATGCGCTGCGTTTTCACGGCAACGGTGAAGTGAATCTGCCGTATCTGTCGGACGGCATGTGGTTCATGACCCAGTTCCGCCGCTGGGGTTTGCTGCGCGAAGATCCGGATTACCTCGCCGTCGCCCGCCAGGTTCAGCGGCTGGACGTCTACCGCGACGCCGCCACCGCTGTCGGCGTCGCCGCATGGGGCACTGACATGCGCAGCAGCCAGTTGCTCGACGGCAAAGTCTGGGACGGCAGCGACCCGGCTGCTTACGCGCGCAGTTTCAAGTTGCACGCGCTGAACGACGACGCCCCCCTTCTCGCCCGCCGCTGACAGGAGACCGCGAACATGTTGCGTATTCTGTTGATCAACGACACAGCGAAAAAAGTCGGGCGCCTGAAAGCTGCGTTGACCGAGGCCGGTTTCGAGGTGATCGACGAGTCCGGCCTGACCATCGACCTGCCCGCGCGCGTCGAAACGGTGCGCCCGGACGTGATCCTGATCGATACCGAGTCACCGAGCCGCGATGTCATGGAGCAAGTGGTACTGGTCAGCCGCGACCAGCCACGGCCGATCGTGATGTTTACCGACGAGCATGACCCCGGTGTGATGCGTCAGGCGATCAAGTCCGGGGTCAGTGCGTACATCGTCGAAGGCATTCACGCCCAGCGCTTGCAGCCGATTCTCGATGTGGCGATGGCACGATTCGAGAGTGATCAGGCCTTGCGCGCGCAGTTGCAGGCGCGTGATCAGCAATTGGCTGAACGTAAGCGCATTGAGTTGGCCAAGGGGTTGTTGATGAAGATGAAGGATTGCAATGAGGAAGAGGCTTACACCTTGATGCGGCGCCAGGCGATGAGTCGGCAGCAGAAGCTGATTCAGGTGGCGGAGCAGATTATTGCGATGAGTGAGTTATTGGGCTGAGGTGTTCTGACAGCTTAAGAGCCCCTCACCCTAGCCCTCTCCCGGAGGGAGAGGGAACCGATTGGGGGATGCTCGGGAAATACGCCGACCTGCAATTCCTTCTGTGAATCCATAATCGACTCGGTGTTTCAGGTCGATGTTTGAGGTCCGACACCTCGGTCAGTCCCCTCTCCCTCTGGGAGAGGGCTAGGGTGAGGGGCTTTTGATTTTCAGGTTATTGGCACAAATCTCGCTAAGTAAAACGCACAGGTAACCAACGGCGGTTGCCCCACCTACGACAAAGACGTCGCTCACCCGTTCGCCCAACCGGCGCATCAGGGAGCGGCGTTTTTGCGTTTTGGCCCCACAGAGCGGGGCCGGTGGTGCGGCCGTGGCGGCGCCCCACCTGCTGTTGCATGACTCCTTTCGAGACTCTTTTCAGCTGAGGTGCGCGATGAATTCAAGCTTCTGGAAATCCGGCCACACCCCGACCCTGTTCGCGGCCTTCCTGTATTTCGACCTGAGCTTCATGGTCTGGTACCTGCTCGGCCCGCTGGCGGTGCAGATTGCCGCCGACCTGCAGCTAACCACGCAACAACGCGGCCTCGTCGTCGCCACGCCGATCCTCGCCGGTGCAGTGCTGCGTTTTGTGATGGGCATGCTCGCCGATCGGCTGTCGCCGAGAACCGCCGGCCTGATTGGCCAGGTCATCGTCATCTGTGCGCTGTTCGGCGCCTGGAAACTCGGCATCCACAGTTATGAACAGGCGCTGATACTCGGCCTGTTCCTCGGCATGGCCGGCGCCTCGTTCGCCGTCGCCCTGCCGTTGGCGTCGCAGTGGTACCCGCCGCAGCATCAGGGCAAAGCCATGGGCATTGCCGGTGCGGGCAACTCCGGCACCGTGTTTGCCGCTCTGCTCGCACCGGTGCTCGCCGCCGCGTTCGGCTGGAGCAATGTCTTCGGTTTCGCTCTGATCCCGCTGATCCTGACGCTGGTGCTGTTCGCCTGGCTGGCAAAAAACGCCCCTGAGCGGCCGAAAGCCAAAGCCATGGCTGACTACTTCAAAGCCCTGGGCGACCGTGACAGTTGGTGGTTCATGTTTTTCTACAGCGTGACCTTCGGCGGCTTTATCGGCCTGGCCAGCGCCCTGCCCGGCTACTTCAACGATCAGTACGGTTTGAGCCCGGTGACCGCTGGCTACTACACCGCAGCCTGCGTGTTCGGCGGCAGCTTGATGCGGCCGCTGGGTGGCGCAATGGCTGATCGCTTCGGTGGTATTCGCACGTTGCTGGCGATGTACACCGTCGCCGCCGTGTGCATCGCGGCCGTCGGTTTCAACCTGCCAAGTTCCTACGCTGCTCTGGCGCTTTTCGTCTGCACCATGCTCGGTTTAGGGGCAGGCAACGGCGCAGTTTTCCAACTGGTACCGCAGCGTTTTCGTCTGGAGATCGGCGTGATGACCGGGCTGATCGGCATGGCCGGCGGCATCGGCGGTTTTGCCTTGGCCGCCGGTATGGGCGCGATCAAGCAGAGCACCGGCAGCTATCAGTTGGCGTTGTGGTTGTTCGCCAGCCTTGGCGTGCTGGCGTGGTTTGGCCTGCACGGCGTCAAGCGTCGCTGGAGAACCACCTGGGGGTCGGCGGCAGTGACGGCGGCGCGGGTCTGAACCTTCGATGGCCCTGCAACTGAGTTTCGCCGAAGCCAGCGCCACCGGTCCGCGCGCGGAGAATCAGGACGCTTTGCGTCTGGTCACGCCCGCGCCGGCGCTGGCGGCGAGCAAGGGTTATCTGTTCGCTATCGCCGATGGCGTCAGCCAGTGTGCCGATGGCGGACTGGCCGCGCGCTCGACCTTGCAGGCGCTGGCGCTCGACTACTACGCCACGCCGGAAACCTGGAGCGTGGCCCAGGCACTGGATCGCCTGCTGCTCGCGCAAAACCGCTGGTTGCAGGCCAACGGTGGTGGGCAACCGTTGCTGACCACGGTCAGCGCCTTGGTCATGCGTGGTCGGCGTTTCACCCTCGCCCACGTCGGCGATTGCCGGGTGTATCGCTGGCACGCCGACAGCTTGCAGCGAATCAGCGAAGACCACGTCTGGGATCAGCCGGGCATGCAGCATGTGCTCAAGCGTGCGCTAGGGCTGGATCAGCATCTGGTGCTGGACTTCCTTGATGGCGAACTGCGCGACGGCGAGTGCTTTGTTTTGCTCAGTGACGGGGTCTGGTCGACACTCGGCGATACCGCCATTGCGGCGATTCTGCGTGATCAACCGGATCTGCACAGTGCCGCGCAGACGCTGATCAACGCCGCGCATCTGGCGGGGAGCCAGGACAATGCCAGTGCTTTGCTGGTGCGGGTGGATGCTTTGGGTGAGGCCAGTATCGGCGATGCGCTGATTCATCTGCAGCAATGGCCCCTGCCGCCACCGTTGAAACCCGGTCAGTCGTTCGAAGGCTGGCAAGTGCTGGAGGTTGTCGCTCAGAGCCAGCAATCGCTGCTGTATCGGGTGCTTGATGGACAAGGTCAAACGTGGCTTCTGAAAACCCTACCCACGCGTTCCGCCGATGATTCCTACGCCGGGCAAGCACTGTTGTCCGAGGAATGGTTTCTGAAACGCGTAGCCGGTCGCCACTTTCCTGAAGTCCATGCCTGCCAGCAGCGTCAGCATTTGTACTACGTGATGCGGGAATATTCCGGGGCGACGCTGGCACAGCTGTTTCAACAGTCAGGCCCGCTGCCGTTGGCACAGTGGCAGGACATCGCCGAGCGCCTGTTGCGTGCGGTCGGGCTGTTGCATCGGCGGCAGATCCTGCACCGGGACATCAAACCGGAAAATCTGCACGTGGGCGACGACGGCGAATTGCGTCTGCTGGATTTTGGCCTGGCGTACTGCCCAGGCTTGTCCGAAGACGCGCCGTCAACGTTGCCCGGGACACCCAGTTACATCGCTCCGGAAGCATTTCGCGGTGATCCGCCAAGTGTGCCGCAGGATTTGTATGCGGTCGGCGTGACCCTGTATTTCCTGCTGACAGGGCATTTTCCCTATGGCGAAATTGAAGCGTTTCAACGACCGCGCTTTGGTCTGCCGGTGAGCGCCAGTCGCTATCGGCCGGATCTGCCGGAATGGCTGGCGCAGAGTCTGGAGCGTGGGGTGGCGGCTGATCCGCAACAACGGTTTGAAACGGCTGAGGAATGGCTGTTGGTGCTGGAACAGGGTGAGCGGCGGAGTTTGAGTGTGCGGCCCAGACCATTATTGGAGCGTGAGCCATTGAAGGTCTGGCGGACGATGGCGTTGCTGGCGTTGCTCGGAAATGTGGCGCTGCTGGTTTTGTTGTTTCACAGTTGAACCGCGTCGCGCCATTCGCGAGCAAGCTCGATCCCACAGGAGATTTGCGAACGACACGAATCCCCTGTGGGAGCGAGCTTGCTCGCGAAGGGGCCCGCCCAATCACTACAAATCCACCTGCCTGAATGCCCCACGAACGAGCAACCCGCCTCGATTCAGTGCAAAAAATTACCCTCAAAAACTGCCAAACCCCAATAAACCCGCCACCGCCCCCACTTGGCACAACCACTGCATTACCCCACCCAACACACACATAAAGCCCAACCTTCAACGACGAAGGCTGCGCTTCCCGAGAGAACGGGACCAGGACAAAGGCGTCCTCGCTAGGCAACTAGCGGGACGCCTTTTTTTGTTTGCGCAAAATTTCTCGAGCAAGGCCTGACTGCCCACAAGAGGCCAGCCGCAGCTCCCCGGAGAACCTGATGAAAAAACTCAAACTGGTGATGATCGGCAATGGCATGGCCGGGGTCCGCACCCTCGAAGAACTGCTCAAGCTGAGCAACGAGCTGTACGACATCACGGTCTTCGGCGCCGAACCGCACACCAACTACAACCGCATCCTGCTGTCGCCGGTGCTGGCCGGTGAGCAGACTTTCGAGGAGATCGTGCTCAACGACCTCGACTGGTACCTGGAAAACAACATCAAGTTGCTGCTCAACCGCAAAGTGGTGGAGATCGACCGGGTCAAACGCCGGGTGATCGCCGAGGACGGCACCGAAGCCGAATACGATCGCCTGCTGATCGCCACCGGTTCGACGCCGTTCATCCTGCCGATCCCCGGCAACACCTTGCACGGAGTGATCGGCTATCGCGACATCGCCGATACCCAGGCAATGATCGACACCGCTAAAACCCACAAACACGCGGTGGTCATCGGTGGCGGTCTGCTCGGGCTCGAAGCCGCCAATGGCCTGATGCTGCGCGGCATGCACGTCACCGTGGTGCACATCGGTGAGTGGTTGCTGGAACGTCAACTCGACAAAACCAGCGGCCAACTGCTGCAAAACGCTCTTGAATCCCGTGGCCTGCACTTCCGTCTGTGCGAACAGACTCAGGCGCTGCACGACGCAGGCAATGGCCGGGTCGGCTCGGTGCAGTTCAAGAACGGCGAGATCATCCCCGCCGATCTGGTGGTAATGGCTGCCGGTATTCGTCCCAACACAGAATTGGCGGAAAAGGCCGGCATCCCGTGCAATCGCGGGATTCTGGTCAACGACACGCTGCAAACCTACGACCCGCGCATTTATGCCATCGGCGAGTGCGCCAGCCACCGCGGCATTGCCTACGGTCTGGTCGCGCCGTTGTTCGAACAGGCCAAGGTCTGCGCCAACCACCTCGCACAACTGGGTTTCGCCCGTTATCAGGGTTCGGTGACCTCGACCAAATTGAAAGTCACCGGCATCGATCTGTTTTCTGCCGGCGATTTCATGGGCGGCGAAGGCACGGAAACCATCACCCTCTCCGACCCGATTGGCGGCGTGTACAAAAAACTGGTGATCAAGGATGACGTGCTGGTCGGCGCCTGTCTGTACGGCGATACGGCAGATGGCGGTTGGTATTTCCGGCAGATTCGTGAGAATCACGCCATCGGCGAAATCCGCGATCACCTCATGTTTGGAGAAAATGCGTTAGGCGACGTAGGACATCAAGGCCAGGACAAAGCCATGGTCATGGCCGACACCGCCGAAGTCTGCGGCTGCAACGGCGTGTGCAAAGGCGCCATCGTCAAAGCCATTCAGGAACACGGCCTGTTCAGCGTCGATGAGGTGAAGAAACATACCAAGGCTGCCAGCTCCTGCGGCTCCTGCGCCGGGCTGGTCGAACAGATCCTGATCAACACCGTCGGCGGTGCGGCGGACGTCAAACCGAAGAGCGAAAAAGCCATCTGCGGTTGCAGCGACCTCAATCACGGGCAGATCCGTCAGGCCATCCGCGAGCAACATCTGCTGACCATCGCCGGCACCATGAGCTACCTCAACTGGCGCACGCCGAACGGCTGCGCAACATGCCGCCCTGCCCTCAACTATTACCTGATTTCCACTTGGCCCGGCGAAGCCAAGGACGATCCGCAATCGCGCCTGATCAACGAACGCGCCCACGCCAACATTCAGAAGGACGGCACCTATTCGGTGGTGCCACGGATGTGGGGCGGCGTGACCAATCCTTCGGAACTGCGGCGGATTGCCGACGTGGCCGACAAGTACAACGTGCCGATGGTCAAGGTCACCGGCGGTCAGCGCATCGATTTGCTCGGCATCAAGAAGCAGGACTTGCCCGGCGTCTGGAAAGACCTCGACATGCCGTCCGGGCATGCCTACGGCAAATCCATCCGCACCGTGAAAACCTGCGTCGGCAGTGAGTTCTGCCGTTTCGGCACGCAGAACTCGACACAACTGGGCATCGAGCTCGAGCACGATCTGTTCAACATGTGGTCGCCGCACAAAGTGAAACTCGCCGTCTCCGGTTGCCCACGCAACTGCTCGGAAGCGGGGATAAAAGACGTAGGAATTATCGGTGTCGACTCCGGTTGGGAGATGTACATCGGCGGTAACGGCGGAATCAAAACCGAGGTCGCTGAGTTTTTCGTCAAGCTGAAAACCGCCGAGGAAGTCCGCGAATACAACGGCGCGTTCCTGCAGCTCTACCGCGAAGAAGCCTTCTACCTCGAACGCACCGTGCACTACCTGCAACGGGTCGGTATGGAGCACATCAAGAAAGCCGTGCTCGAAGACCCCGAGCGTCGCAAGGCCCTGAACGAGCGCCTGCAATTCTCTCTGTCGTTCGAGCAAGACCCTTGGAAAGAGCGTCTGGCGCAGCCGCAACTGAAGAAAGAATTCGACGTAATTCCCGTGAAAAACCTGGAGGTGCCGGCATGAACTGGCTGGATATCTGTGCCCTCGACGAGATCAATGCCCTCGGTTCGCGAATCATTGCCGGGCCGAAAGGTGACATCGCGATTTTTCGTACAAGCGACGATGAGGTTTTCGCCCTCGACGACCGCTGCCCGCACAAGGGCGGACCATTGTCGCAAGGTTTGATCTACGGCAAACGTGTGGCCTGCCCGTTGCACAACTGGCAGATCGACCTCGAATCTGGCGAAGCTCAGGCGCCGGACATCGGTTGCGCGCACCATCACCCGGCGCGGGTCGAAAACGGTCGTGTGCAACTGGCCCTGCGGGACGCCATCTGATGAACCGCCAGACGACCGCCTCGACCTGCTGTTATTGCGGGGTCGGCTGCGGCGTGCTGATCGAGCATGACGGCGAGCGCATCCTCGGCGTCAGCGGCGATCCGGCGCACCCGGCCAACTTCGGCAAACTGTGCAGCAAAGGCTCAACCCTGCACCTGACCGGCGACCTGGCAGCCCGCGCGCTGTACCCGGAACTGCGTCTGGGCAAAGGCCTGGCGCGCAGCCGAACGGATTGGGATACGGCACTGGAACACGCTGCCAACGTGTTCGCCGAGACCATTGCCGAGCACGGCCCGGACAGCGTGGCGTTCTATATCTCCGGGCAGTTGCTGACCGAGGACTATTACGCCTTCAACAAACTGGCGCGGGCGTTGGTCGGGACCAACAACATCGACAGCAATTCGCGCCTGTGCATGTCTTCAGCAGTGGTCGGCTACAAACGCAGCCTCGGCGCCGATGCTCCTCCGTGCAGTTATGAAGACCTGGAACTCAGCGATTGCGTGATGATCGTCGGCAGTAACATGGCCTACGCCCATCCGGTACTTTTCCGTCGGCTGGAAGAGGCAAAATCCCGCCGCCCACAGATGAAAGTCATCGTCATTGACCCACGGCGTACCGACACCTGCGACCTCGCGGATCTGCACTTGGCGATTCTGCCGGGCACCGATGTCGCGTTGTTTCACGGAATTCTGCATCTGTTGCTGTGGGAAGACTGGATCGACCGTGACTTCATCAAGGCGCACACCGATGGCCTCGCCGACTTGAAAAATCTGGTGCGCGATTACACCCCGCAAATGGTTTCGCAACTGTGCGGGATCAGTGTCGAGCAACTGCAGCAGTGCGCTGAATGGGTGGGCACCTCGCCGAGTTTTCTGTCGCTGTGGTGCATGGGCCTGAACCAGTCCACCGCTGGCAGCGCGAAGAACAGCGCGCTGATCAATCTGCATTTAGCTACCGGGCAAATCGGCCGTCCGGGTGCAGGACCTTTCTCCCTTACCGGTCAGCCAAATGCCATGGGCGGGCGCGAAACGGGCAGTTTGTCGAATCTGTTGCCGGGCCATCGAGACGCGGCCAACCCTGAACATCGCGCCGAAGTAGCGGCATATTGGGGCGTTGATCGGTTGCCGGAAAGTACCGGTCTCAGTGCCATCGAACTGTTCGAGCAAGTGCGCAACGGCAAGATCAAGGCGTTGTGGATTGCCTGCACCAACCCTGCGCAATCGATGCCGGACCAACATGCTGTGCGAGCAGCGCTTGAGACCTGCCCGTTTGTGGTTCTGCAAGAAGCCTTTCGCACCACCGAAACCGCTGCATTCGCCGATCTCCTGCTGCCTGCCGCCAGTTGGGGCGAGAAAGAAGGCTCGGTGACCAATTCCGAGCGACGCATTTCCCACGTGCGTAAAGCCATCCTCCCACCGGGTGAGGCGCAGCCGGACTGGGCGATCACGGTAGATTTCGCACAACGTCTGGAGAAACGTCTGCGTCCCGCTGAGTCGAGCCTGTTTACGTTTAACCAACCTGCGCAGTTGTTCGATGAATTCAAAGGGCTGACGCGTGGACGGGATCTGGATATGTCCGGGATCAGCCACGCGCTAATCGACGAGATCGGACCGCAGCAATGGCCCTTCCCTGTCGGAGCGCGGCAAGGAACGCCACGACTGTACGAGGACGGGATTTTTCCTACGGCCAACGGTCGGGCTCAGTTTATTGCCGATTCGTATCGCGCCGCCAAAGAGCAGCGCGATGCTCGCTTTCCACTGACGTTGATCACTGGCCGCTTGCGCGATCAATGGCACGGTATGAGCCGCACTGGCACGGCAGCGCAATTGTTCGGGCATGTCAGCGAAGCGGTGTTGAGCCTGCACCCGGACGAAATGCGCCGGCATCGTTTGCAGCCGGGCGATCTGGTCAACCTTAAAAGTCGTCGCGGCGCGGTAATCGTCGCGGTTGGCAGCGATGACAGCGTACGTCCGGGGCAAGCGTTTCTGCCGATGCACTGGGGCGACCGTTTTCTCAAGGGCGGTGTGAACAGCCTGACCCTGCCGGACTTTGATCCGCTGTCGAAGCAACCGGAGCTGAAACACAGCGGTGTGCGTCTCGAGCCGGTCAGTCTGCCGTGGCAACTTTTCGCACTGATCGAGGGTGATGTTCAACGGCATTTCGAGACGCTACGACCGCTCTGTGAGGCATTTTCCTACGTGAGTCTCAGCCTTGTCGGACGTGAACGATCGGCATTGCTGATACGCGCGGCCAGCAGCGAAGCTCCGAATGCGCAATTGCTCGGTGAAATCGACCAATGCCTGTCACTGATCGACGGCCCGGTATTGGCTTATGACGATCCTCGCCGCGCCATTGGCAAACGCGTGCGCATTGAAAACGGCCGGATCACTGCGATCCGGTTAGCCGGTGAAACCCTCGCTCAGCATTGGCTGCAAGGGTTGTGGCTGGAAGGCCGTGCGGATGAGCAACTGCGGCGCTGGCTATTGGCGCCAATGAGTGCGCCGCCGGGCAGTTTCGGGGCGCAAATGGCTGTGGATAAAACCCTGTGCAACTGCAAGAACGTCAGCCTCAACGCGGTCTGCGCCGGCATTCGCCAAGGCCTGGATCTGCAGGGCTTGAAAAACCAACTGGGCTGCGGCACGCAATGCGGCTCGTGCGTCCCGGAAATAAAACGCTTACTGGCTGCCGACGTGCAGCCAGCCGCCATCATCTGATGAGGAAAACACCATGAACGCAAAAGTCTGGCTGGTCGGCGCGGGACCGGGTGATCCGGAACTGCTGACCCTCAAAGCGGTGCGCGCCTTGCGCGAGGCCGATGTGGTGCTGATTGATGATCTGGTCAACGACGCGGTGCTGGAACACTGCCCTGACGCCCGCATCATTGCAGTGGGTAAACGCGGCGGCTGCCGTTCGACACCGCAAGCGTTTATCCATCGGCTGATGCTGCGCTATGCCCGCCATGGCAAGTGTGTGGTGCGGCTCAAGGGCGGCGATCCGTGCATTTTCGGCCGTGGTGGCGAAGAGGCGCAGTGGTTGCGTGAACGTGGCGTCGAAGTAGAGTTGGTCAATGGCATCACCGCCGGGCTGGCCGGGGCGACGCAGTGCGATATTCCGCTGACGTTACGCGGTGTGGCACGCGGGGTGACGCTGGTGACTGCACACACCCAGGACGACAGCCAGTTGAACTGGCAGGCGCTGGCGCAGGGTGGTACGACGCTGGTGGTTTATATGGGCGTGGCCAAGCTTGGGGAGATTCGCGATCAACTGCTGGCAGGCGGGATGGTGGCGGATACGCCGGTGGCGATGATCGAGAATGCATCGTTGCCAGAGCAGCGCGAATGCCGGAGTGATCTGGCGAGTATGAGTGATGATGCGCGTGCGTTTGGATTGAAAAGCCCGGCGATTCTGGTGATCGGGGCGGTGGCGGCTGTTGTTGAAGAACAAAAGATCGCAGCCTGCGGCAGCTCCTACTTTGGATCTGCATTGGTCCTGTGAGCTGCCGAAGGCTGCGATTTTTTAAAGCTGCAAAGCCAAATCGCAGGCAAAGAAAAGCCCGGCCTAAGCCGGGCTTTTCTCAGAGCGGCAGCTAATTACTTAGCTTGAGCTTCAACCTGCGCTTCTACGCGACGGTTTACAGCGCGGCCAGCTTCAGTTTTGTTGTCAGCAACTGGGCGGGATTCGCCGTAGCCAACAGACTGAACGCGGGACGATTCAACACCGTACTGGTTGGTCAGAACTTGCTTAACGGCGTTTGCACGACGCTCGGACAGTTTCTGGTTGTAAGCGTCAGGACCGACGGAGTCAGTGTGACCTTCAACAGTAGTGGTGGTGGATGGGTACTGCTTCATGAAGTCAGCCAGGTTTTTGATGTCGCCGTAGCTGTTTGGCTTCACAACCGACTTGTCGAAGTCGAACTTAACGTCCAGCTCAACACGAACAACTTCAGCAACTGCTGGGCAGCCGTCAGCGTCAACAGTTACGTTGGCTGGGGTGTCCGGGCACTTGTCAACGTTGTCGCAAACGCCATCGTTGTCGCTGTCGGAGCAGACTTCAGCTGGTGCTGGAACTGGAGCAGCAGCAGGCTTGGAGCCGCCACCGAAGTTCACACCGATACCGACGCTAGGAGCCCACTCGGTGTCGCCCTGGTCGATGTTGTACTGAGCTTCAACGCCAGCACGGGCGTAGAAGTTGTCGGTGAAGTACAGCTTGGCACCAGCGCCAACGTTGGCGAAGGTGGAGCGGTCACGACCGCCGGAACCGTTCTGACCGATGCTCTGATCGGAGAAACCAGCCGATACGTATGGACGCAGCATGTCGCCTGGGTTGTTGAAGTGGTACAGAGCGTCCAGAGCGGTGTTAGCGCCCTTGATGTTACGACCGTCGTCGGAACGCACGTTGTGCACTTCGTCGTAGCCCAGACGCAGTTCAACGTCGTCGGTCAGGAAGTAACCGATCGAGCCGCCGAACAGGTTGCCGTTGTTCTTGAAGTTACGAGCGCTGTCGAATTGTTCTTTCTTTGCGAAGCCTTCGATTTCAACTGCGCCTTGGCCTTGTGCCAGAGCGCCGAACGAAGTGGCGGCAATCAGAGAACCAATGGCCAAGCCCAAGGTGTTTTTCAGTTTCATCCGTTAAATCCCCATCTGGTGATTGTGAAGCAGTCCCGCAAACCGGGGGACAACTCGGCGGCAAGTCTATCAGAACTTGCCTACACGTAAGAGATATTTGCGCTGAACTAAGTTTCAGCAATGCCTGCAAATTTCTCACGCAATTTATCTAGAGCACGTTTGTAACGCATTTTTGTCGCACTCAAACCCATGTGCATGATGTCTGCGATCTCCTGAAATTCCAGCTCTGCGACAAATCGAAGCACCAGAATTTCACGGTCAATCGGGTTCACATACACCAGCCAGCGATCAAGCCCGCCCTTCTCCTCGGGTTTCGGCGCCTTTTCTTCGGACGCTTCCTCGAGGGGGTCAAGACTCAATGCGTCCATCAAGCGACGCTTTCGCCGTTCCTTCCGATACTGCGTAATACATTCGTTGTACGTGATGCTGTAGAGCCACGTTTTGAACTTCGATTTCCCCTCGAAGTTCTTCAGGCCATACAGCACCTTCAACATGACTTCCTGACAGACATCGTCTGCGTCGCGATCGTTCCCAAGATATCTCGCACAAACGTTAAATAATGTTCGCTGGTAACGCCGCATCAGTTCTTCATAGGCGCGCGTTACGTGAAAAAGCTCGGTATGCGAGCGCGCGACCAACTCCTCATCAGAGAGCTCGCGGGGGTCGTAGCGCGTGGATAGCGTTTGGGCTTTATTCAAAACAAGTCGTGCCGACAGTCAGGTCAATGTCCGCCGCAACCAGCATCAGCTGGCATTTTGCGGCGGCATACATTAGCAGGGTTTGCCGGATTAGCGGCTACTCACATGCTGTTCCAGCAGGATCCGATTGGAAAGAGAGACTAGCTCACCCTCATCGGTCAGCAATGTGGTTTTAACCGTGCCGATCTCCTCGATCTGGCCTTCGACCTCGCCAACACGCACTTGTTGCCCAACCTGATACAACTCACGCACATAGATTCCCGCAAGAATCTGACCGGCAATTTCCCGGCTTCCCAAACCCATGGCCAGCGCAACGGCCAGACCAACGGTAATCAAAACGATGACGATCACATGGTTCAGCAGGTCAGTCTTGACCTCAAGCTGACTGATCGCGACCGAGATGCTGATGATGATCACCAGCCCTTGTGCAATTCGCCCCAGCCCCGAAGCGTAGTCCAGGCCCACACCTTCTGCCGCCCCGCGCACCAGCCCGTTGGCCAGTTGCGCGAGCAAAACACCTACCAGCAATACCAGCGCCGCGCCGAATACTTTCGGCAAATAGAGCGCCAACATATCCAGCGTAGCCGAAACTCGCTCAAGGCCAAGGGATTCTGCTGCAGAAACCAGGAAAATCAGCAGGACGAACCAATAAACGATCTTGCCGATCAGGGTCGAGATCGGAACTTGCAACCCGGCGCGCGACATCAATTTGGTCAGCCCGGTGCCACCCATCAGGCGATCAAGACCGAGCTTGGCGAGCAGTTTGGACAGCAGGGTATCGAGCAGCTTGGCCACGACGAAACCCAACAGCAGCACGACCAGTGCGCCGAACAGGTTCGGGATGAAGTTGGCGACTTTGGTCCACAACGCAGTCATTGCCGTGACGAGGCTCTGAGTCCAGAGATCAAGTTCCATATTCAATCAGCCTTATCAGCAGTGCGAGCGGTAGGTTTACGAAGTCGGGAAACCGGCGAGACATGCGCCGATCCATTATTCAGGGCGATCATCAGCGCGGGCAGCCAGCGGCCCAGCAGGCTGAACAGATCACCGGCGCCAACCTGGCGGTTGGCGGTTTTGAGTACGCGGCCCAGGCACGCATCGTCGTCGCGGCTGGACGGCGAAGCGTTGAGCATGTCGCGCAAAGACTGTTCAAACGGATCGTGCATACGCACCTCTCGTGATGTCTGTGAAAGACGCGGGCAGATTTGGTCGGGTCACATGCGCCATCTTCATACCCAGCGCAAACGACGGAATAACCACCACTGACCGAAGGCCAGGGCGAGCACCGTCAAACAGGCAATCAGGAAACCATAAGGGCTGCTGGAGAACGGAATTCCGCCGACGTTTATACCCAGCAAACCGGTGATAAAACTCATCGGCAAAAAGATGCAGGTGATGATCCCGAAGCGGTACATCGTGCGATTCATACGCTCGCTCAAGCGCCGGTCTTCGGCCTCCAGCACAAGCCCCACGCGCTCTCGGGTCAATTCGAGCTCTTCGAGATAGCGGGTCAGACTGTTGTTCAGTTCGTTCCAGTAATCGGCATCGTCATCGACAAACCAAGGCAGTTTTATCCGCGTGAGTTGTCCGAAAATATCCCGCTGCGGTGCAAGAAAACGCTTTAGTCCGGCCGCCCGGCGACGGATGTGCAAAATGGCGCCATGCTCGGGAGTATACCGTTCGTCGGCATCCATCTTTTCTTCTTCCTCATCGGCGATTTCCGAGAGGCAAGTGACCAGATCCTGCACCTTGTTGGTGAGGAACTGCGCCAGATAAAGGATCAGTTCGGAGGAGGTTTTCGGGCCGTTGCCGTCGGCCAATTGCGCCAGCAGCTCATCGGTGGCGCGCAACGGGCGCAAACGCAGGGAAATCACCCGTTGGGCAGAAGCGAAAATCCGCACCGAGACCATGTCTTCCGGCTCGGCGCCCGGGTTGAGATTGACCCCGCGCAGAAACAGCAACAGTTCGGCATCCGGCAGCGGCAACAGGCGCGGCCGGGTGTTCTCTTCCAGCAGCAGATCACAGGTGAATTCATTGAGCCCGCTGGATTTGCGCAGCCAGGTCTGGGTCTGCGGATGGCTGCGATCCCAATGCAGCCACAGGCTTTCATGGGCCTGCAGCTGCAAATCGTCGAGCTCAGTCCGGGCTATCGAACGCGCACCGCCTTTTCCGTCCAGCACCAGGGCATGCACCAGCCCCCACTGCGCGTTTTCTTCCTCGAACATCCGCATCCCTTTGTCGAAAAGCTTATTCAGGCATCTTCAGCGGACTCGGCGAGACGATCACGCCGTTGTTGTCCGCATAAATGTAGTGGCCCGGGTGGAACGTCACACCGGCGAAAGTCACCGGGACGTTGAGGTCACCGATACCACGTTTTTCAGTTTTCATCGGATGGCTGGCCAGCGCCTGCACGCCCAGATCGGTCTGGGCGATGACGTCAACGTCACGGATGCAGCCGTAGATCACCAGCCCTTCCCAACCGTTTTTCGCCGCCTTCTCGGCGATCATGTCGCCCAGCAGCGCACGGCGCAGCGAACCGCCGCCATCGACCACCAGCACCTTGCCGCTGCCCTTGAGTTCAGCCTGTTCCTTGACCAGCGAGTTGTCTTCGAAGCATTTGATGGTCACGATTTCGCCGCCGAACGAATCACGGCCGCCGAAATTGCTGAACATCGGTTCCAGCACCTGTACCAGCTCCGGATAGGCGTCGCACAGATCAGGCGTAAGGTAATGGTTCATCGAAAAACTCCTGTAAAAAGGAAAACGATCAAGGATGCTGCGTTCTGAGGAGACGAGTTTCGCTGGTCGTTGTTTACCTTAGTCCATCCCATGGTCGCTGAACGAACCTGAACAAACCCTGAAACGTAATAGCTAAACCGCCACCAAAAATGACCAGATCCGCACATTGCGTCATATCTTAGCCGCAAGCCAACCCGAACGAAATCCCTTCAAGGCCTTCGCACTCACACGGCAGCGGCCAGATCCGGCTTCTCACCCAGCAATGGCGTGTGCTGATCGTTCAACCAACGCGACACCAATGGCCAGACCTCGGTCTGCGCCGCTTTGCTCACCAACATCTCGACATGGCCGAAATTATCGTTGAAGCCCTGCTCGCGCCCCAGATTGAGGAACTGCTTGTGCTCGGAGCCGATCTGCTCGAACAATTTGCGACAGGCCCAGGCCGGATCCTGATGATCCCCTGCTGCGGTCACCGCCAGCACTGGCACTTGAACATCGGCCAGCCCCGCCCACCAATCCTTGTCCTTGTCGCCAAAACGACCGAACAAGCCGTACCAGCGCATGCTTTCCAGCGCCAGACCGATCGGCTCATCTTCCGGGCCACGCTTGAGACGCGAACCCGACAATTGCGCAAAACGCTTGAGGATAAAGCGCCCGCTCCACTCCACTGGCGGGATTTTCAGTGGCCAGTAGGTGCGGCTGACCTGGGTGCCGAAAAACGCCGCCGAGGCCACTGCCGGCTCGCCCAGGTATTCGCCACCGAGCGCCGCCGCCAGGGTGATGCCGCCCAGCGAATGACCAATCCAGTGCGGCACCTGTCCGCTCTGCTCACGCACGAACGCGGCAATCGCCGGCAGGTCGTAGCGGGCATAGTCGGCCACGCGATTGCGCCGGTATTCCTCATTGCGCTGCGACAGGCCGTGGCCGCGCATCTCCGGAATCCAAACGTCGAACCCCAGGCGCGTCAGATATGCGCCCAAGCCCAGGCCTTTGGGTGAGAACCAGAAGCGCCGATTGGAAAAACTGCCGTGCAGCAGAATCACCGGCACACCGCGAGGCGTCGAGTCATCGGCCATGCCCAAACGGGTCACAGCGATTTCCACGGACCAGTCGGGACTGTTGCCGGGTTTCAAGCGATACACGTCTTCGCTCAGATCACCACGCCGTTCGGCGCTGATCAGGGCGACAGGAAATAAGTTGCTGCTGCTTTGCATAATGCTCTTGCACAAAAAAGGGCGGCATCTACAGGAGCCCGCCCTACTTGAATCTCAAGGCCCGCCCCCTGAGAGGGAACAGGCCGTTCACATATTGATCAAGCCTGCGCCTGGCCTTCGGCGAGGAAGAACCAGGTTTCCAGCACGGAGTCCGGGTTCAGCGACACGCTTTCGATGCCCTGCTCCATCAGCCACTTGGCCAGATCCGGGTGGTCCGAAGGACCCTGACCGCAGATACCGATGTACTTGCCGGCCTTGTTGCATGCCGCAATCGCGTTGGCCAACAGCTTCTTGACCGCCGGATTACGCTCGTCGAACAGGTGCGCGATGATACCGGAATCGCGGTCCAGACCCAGGGTCAGCTGAGTCAGGTCGTTGGAACCGATCGAGAAACCGTCGAAGAATTCGAGGAATTCTTCAGCAAGGATCGCGTTGGATGGCAGTTCGCACATCATGATCACGCGCAGACCGTTCTCGCCGCGCTTCAAGCCGTTCTCGGCGAGCAGATCAACAACCTGGCTGGCTTCGCCCAGAGTACGGACAAACGGCACCATGATTTCGACGTTGGTCAGGCCCATCTCGTTGCGCACACGTTTCAGCGCGCGGCATTCGAGTTCGAAGCAGTCACGGAACGATTCGCTGATGTAACGCGAAGCGCCACGGAAGCCCAGCATCGGGTTTTCTTCTTCCGGCTCGTAGAGCTTGCCGCCGATCAGGTTGGCGTATTCGTTGGACTTGAAGTCCGACAGACGCACGATAACTTTCTTCGGTGCAAACGCGGCCGCGAGGGTGCTGATGCCTTCAACCAGTTTCTCGACATAGAAGCCGACCGGATCGTCGTAACCGGCGATACGCTTATCGACGCTGTCCTTGATTTCCTGCGGCAGACCGTCGTAGTTCAACAGCGCTTTCGGGTGGACGCCGATCATGCGGTTGATGATGAATTCCAGACGGGCCAGGCCCACACCGGCGTTCGGCAGTTGCGCGAAGTCGAAGGCGCGGTCCGGGTTGCCGACGTTCATCATGATTTTGAACGGCAGCTCCGGCATGGCGTCGACGGAGTTCTTCTTGATGTCGAAGCCCAGTTCGCCTTCGAAGATGTAACCGGTGTCGCCCTCGGCGCACGAAACGGTCACGCCCTGGCCATCCTTCAGCAGTTGGGTGGCGTTGCCGCAACCGACCACTGCCGGAATACCCAGCTCACGAGCGATGATCGCCGCGTGGCAAGTACGGCCGCCACGGTTGGTGACGATCGCGCTGGCGCGCTTCATGACCGGTTCCCAGTCCGGGTCGGTCATGTCGGAAACCAGTACGTCGCCCGGCTGGACTTTGTCCATCTCGGACACGTCTTTGATGATGCGAACCTTACCGGCGCCGATGCGCTGGCCAATCGCACGACCTTCAACCAGCACGGTGCCGGTTTCTTTCAGCAGGTAACGCTCCATGACGTTGGCCTGGGTGCGGCTTTTCACGGTTTCCGGACGCGCCTGCACGATGTAGAGCTTGCCGTCGTCACCGTCCTTGGCCCACTCGATGTCCATCGGGCAGCCATAGTGCTTCTCGATGATCATCGCTTGTTTGGCCAGCTCGCTGACTTCAGCGTCGGACAGACAGAAACGCGCGCGATCCGCCTTGTCGACGTCAATGGTCTTGACCGAACGACCGGCCTTGGCCTCGTCGCCATAGATCATCTTGATCGCTTTGCTGCCCAGGTTGCGACGCAGGATCGCCGGACGACCGGCCTCCAGCGTGCCCTTGTGCACGTAGAACTCATCCGGGTTGACCGCGCCTTGTACGACGGTTTCGCCCAGGCCGTAGGCGCCGGTGATAAACACCACGTCACGGAAACCGGATTCGGTGTCGAGGGTGAACATCACGCCGGCAGTGCCGGTTTCCGAACGCACCATGCGCTGCACGCCAGCCGACAGGGCGACCAGTTTGTGGTCGAAGCCCTGGTGCACGCGGTAGGAGATCGCACGGTCGTTGAACAGCGACGCGAACACCTCTTTGGCGGCGCGGATAACGTTTTCCACACCACGGATGTTCAGGAAGGTTTCCTGCTGACCGGCGAACGAGGCGTCCGGCAAGTCTTCGGCGGTGGCGGAAGAACGCACGGCCACGGCCACATCAGGATTGCCGGCCGACAGCGCGGCGAACGCGGTGCGGATTTCGGCATTCAGTTTTTCAGGGAATTCGGCTTCCATGATCCATTGACGGATCTGTGCGCCGGTCTTGGCCAGGGCGTTGACATCATCAACGTCGAGCGCGTCGAGGGCCTTGTGGATCTGGTCGTTGAGGCCGCTCAGTTCGAGGAAATCACGATAGGCCTGGGCCGTCGTGGCGAAGCCGCCGGGGACCGAAACACCGGCGCCTGCCAGGTTACTGATCATCTCGCCCAGGGATGCGTTCTTGCCCCCCACATGCTCAACATCGTGTTTGCCGAGCTTATCGAGGGAAACTACGTACTCTACCAAGGTGATCTCTCCACTAACTGTGTTGGAAAAGCTCAGAAACCGGTGGCCCGGGGGAGCCTTGGCCGGTTGTATGGCCTGGACCTGGAAAATAAGTGAGAATGCGGGCCAGTCGCGGCCGACAAATCGCGCCTATCATATCCAGAAATGCTCATTAGCTTAAGGCCCAAGGTGCAAATGAAACGATCTGCTTTCTTCATCTCCGATGGCACCGGCATCACTGCCGAAACCCTGGGTCAAAGCCTTCTGGCGCAGTTCGAAAACATTACCTTCAGCAAATTCACGCGACCGTACATCGACAGCGTTGAAAAAGCGCGGGCCATGGTACAACAAATCAACAAAGCCGCTGAAACCGACGGCTTTCGCCCGATCATCTTCGACACCATTGTCAATCAGGACATCCGTGAGATTCTCGCAACGTCCAATGGTTTCATGATCGACATTTTCTCGACCTTTCTTGCCCCGCTGGAGCAGGAACTGTCCGAGCACTCTTCCTACACCGTCGGCAAGTCGCATTCGATCGGCCACAACTCCAACTACATGGAACGTATCGAGGCGGTTAACTTTGCCCTCGACAACGACGACGGCGCGCGCACGCACTATTACGACAAAGCCGATTTGATACTAGTGGGCGTGTCGCGATGCGGCAAAACGCCGACGTGTCTGTACATGGCCATGCAGTTCGGCATTCGCGCGGCCAACTATCCGCTGACCGAAGACGACATGGAACGCCTGACCCTGCCGACGGCCCTGCGCGCTCATCAGCACAAGCTGTTCGGCCTGACCATCGACCCGGACCGCCTCACCGCAATCCGCAACGAGCGCAAGCCCAACAGCCGTTATTCGAGCTACGCCCAGTGCGAGTTCGAGGTGCGTGAAGTGGAGAATCTGTTCCGTCGCGAGAACATCCCCAACATCAACTCCACGCATTTTTCCGTGGAAGAGATTTCGGCGAAGATTCTGGTGGAGAAAGGTGTAGAGCGGCGGTTCAAATAGGTCTGTATTGCCTGTTCTGACGCTTTCGCGAGCAGGCTCGCTCCCACAGTTTGATCGCGTTTATCCCGTTGAAATGCGGTCGAATGTGGGAGCGAGCCTGCTCGCGAAGAACGATCACACGGTGTCTGTTAATGCCTTGGCCAGAGCTTCAAAACCTGCCAGCAACAACCGATCATCGCCCACCGCATTACACACACTCACCCGAATAAATTGCGGCACCGCCGCATGCCCCACCGCAAACGCCTCAGCGGTGGCCACCAGATAGTTGTTCTCCTTCAACTCCGCCGCAATCTGCGACGCCCGCCAAAGCTCAGGCACCTCCACCCAGAAGTGCGGACTATAAGGGTGAGTCTTGTAGTTCAAACCCTGCAGCACAGGTGCCACCAACGCTTTGCGCCGAGCGATCTCGCTGATCTGCTCGTCCAGTAAACGCTCGGCCATGCCGCTTTCAATCCACAGGCTCGCGACTTCCATCGATAACGGATTGGCCATCCAGCACGTTGCGCGGATGGCGGCACTCAAACGTCCGGTCAACGCTTGCGGCGCATGCAGATAACCGACGCGCAATCCCGCCGAAACAGCCTTGCTCAGACTGCCAATCAACACCGATCGCTCCGGCGCAAAATAGCTGAGCGGTAACGGGCGTTGGCGATCCAGAACGGCATGAGCCTCGTCTTCGATAATCAGCAGATTGTGTTGACGACAGAGGTCGGCAATCGCCTCGCGCCGTGGGATCGACATTACAGCGGCCGTAGGATTCTGGATCGTCGGGGTGCAATACACCGCCGAAACCCGATGCTGACGGCAGATATCCTCCAGTGCCGACGGTAAAAGCCCTTCGTCATCCATTGCCGCGCCAATGAGTTTTATTCCGAGCTGGCGTGCGACGCCGATCAATCCCGGGTAGGACAAATGCTCGGTCACAACGGTGTCGCCGGCCTTGAGCAAGCCCATCAACGTGCACAGCAGACCATGCTGGCCACCGTTGACGCACAACACCTGATCGGCATGCGGGACATACGCCGCATGCTGCAACCACACCGCCCCCGCCACACGATGCCGCGCCAACCCGGCTTCAGCGGTGTACCCGGTCAACTGTTGCAGCACCCGAGGATCGCTGGCCAGTTCCTGCAGACTCTGGCTCATGAACGCCGCTTCCTGCGCCGGAATAGGCTGGTTGCGGCTCATGTCGAAGCAGGCTGACGGCTCATCGCTGACATTACGAAAGCCTTTGTCCTGCGGCCGTTCCATCCCGCGCTGACACACATAAGTGCCATCTCCGACGCGGGCGACGACCAACCCCACGCGTTCCAATTCGCCATAGGCACGGCTGATCGTACCGATGGTCACTCCGAGACTGTCGGCCAACAACCGGTGCGGCGGCAGTTTGCTACCGGCATCGATTACGCCTTCGTCGATGGCCTGCGCGACGGCATTCGCCAGGCGTTTGTACTTCACGCCCACGCCATTGGCGAGTCCATCACGGAGGATTGACACCATGGCAATACTTACTTTGACAGTCATTCTCGCCCCGAATAGCGTGCTTAAAAAGGTTCAATCAGAAATAGACCGTTTCCGCGATCAGGTCAATTCCACCGTTCGGAGTACGCCACATGTCGACCGCCGTCAGCACATCGATGCACATCAGCAAACCCTGGCTCGCCGGATTGATCACCAGCACGCTGTTTCTCATCGTCTGTTTGAGTTGGGGCACGACGTGGCTGGGGATCAAGATTGCGGTGGAAAGCGTGCCGCCGCTGACGGCCGCCGGGCTGCGCTTTCTGATCGCTTTTCCGCTGTTCCTGAGCTTCACGCTGTTGCGCAAGGAACCGCTGTTGTTTCCCCGGCAAAGTCGCTGGTTCTTTGTGTTCGTCACGCTGTCGTATTTCAGCCTGCCTTACTACCTGCTCAACTACGGTGAGATGCACGTATCGTCCGGCCTGACCGCCCTGCTGTTCAGTTGCATGCCGGTGTTTATCCTGTTGTTTTCCGCGCTGTTTCTGCGCGAGAGAATCTACCCGTCACAAATGCTCGGCATCGCCATTGGTTTTGGCAGTCTGTTCATGATTATTCGTAGTCAGGGCCTGCATCTGGATCAAGCGGAATGGCTGGGAGTATTGGCGATTCTCTGTGCGGCGGTGATGCATGCGCTGTGTTACGTAGTGACGAAAAAACACGGCAGCGCGATCAGCGTGATCACCTACAACACGCTGCCAATCGGCATTGCCGGGGCGATGTTATTTATTGTCGGATTGAGCGTTGAGACGCCGGTATTCAGCGATGTCAGCGCGCGCTCGTGGGGCGCCCTGCTGTATCTGGGACTGGTGGCATCAGTGGGCGGATTCATCGTTTACTTTTTGCTGCTTAAACGCTTGAGCCCGATCATTCTGTCGTTCGTGTTTATCATTTTCCCGGTATTCGCCGTGATCATCGGCGCCTGGTACGAGGGGCAAACCCTGTCCCGGGAGCTGATGATCTATTCGGCGGTTTTGTTGAGCGGGTTTGCGATCACCAAAATGCCTGTGGAAAAGTGGTTCAGATAACCAACATATCCACAAAGCGGTTTACTGCCGTCGCTTCAAGCAGCGCCTGATCCTTGCACAACGCGAAGATCTCGCTGCTGCGCTGGCCGGTGAAACGTGTAGCCAGGTTGGCCTTGAACTTGTCTTCCAGCAATGGAATGCCCTCGACACGGCGGCGACGATGACCGATCGGGTATTCCACCACAACGTTTTCAGTGCTGCTGCCATCCTTGAAAAACACCTGTACGGCGTTGGCAATCGAGCGCTTGTCGGGCTCCAGATATTCACGGGTGAAACGCGGTTCTTCGACGATGACCATTTTCTCGCGCAGCACATCGATGATCGGGTGCGCCTTGTGGAAATCATCTTCGTACTGCTCGGCGACCAGATTGCCAAAGGCCAGCGGCACGGCGGTCATGTACTGGATGCAGTGGTCACGGTCGGCGGCGTTGGCCAGCGGCCCGACTTTGGAAATGATGCGAATCGCCGATTCGTGGGTGGTGATGACGATCCGGTCGATTTCATGCAGACGATTGCGCACTTGCGGGTGCAAGGTCACCGCGGCTTCGCAGGCGGTTTGCGCGTGGAATTCGGCGGGGAAACTGATCTTGAACAGCACGTTTTCCATCACGTAACTACCGAATGGCCGCGAGAAACTGAAGGCGCGTTTATTCTCCGGTTTCAGCGCCAGATCGCTGTTGGTATGGCTGAACAGCACGTCATAAAAGCCCCACTGTTTCGCAGTCAGCACGCCGGGAATACCCATTTCGCCGCGCATGGCGATGTCGGCCAGTCGCACACCACGACTCGTCGCATCCCCCGCCGCCCAGGATTTTCGTGAACCGGCGTTAGGTGCATGACGATAAGTGCGCAGCGCCTGACCATCAGCGAACGCGTGGGACAACGCCGACAGCAATTGCTCGCGATTGGCGCCCATCAGTTTGGCGTTGACAGCGGTTGAAGCGACTTTCACCAGAATGACGTGATCGAGTCCTACACGATTGAAGGAGTTTTCCAGAGCGATCACGCCTTGAATTTCGTGGGCCATGATCATCGCTTCGAGCACATCGCGAATCGTCAGCGGTGCTTCAGCGTTGGCCAGACGCTTCTGCGAAAGATGATCGGCCACAGCGAGAATCCCGCCGAGGTTGTCGGATGGATGACCCCACTCGGCGGCGAGCCAGGTGTCGTTGTAGTCGAGCCAGCGGACGATGCAGCCGATGTCCCACGCGGCCTTGACCGGGTCGAGGCGATAGGAGGTGCCGGGAACGCGTGCGCCGAACGGGACGACGGTGCCTTCGACGATCGGGCCCAGATGCTTGGTGCATTCGGGAAAGCGCAACGCCAGCAGGCCGCAGCCCAGCGTGTCCATCAGGCAGTTGCGGGCGGTGTCGAGGGCTTCGGTGGAGGTGACTTTGAAGGTGAGGACGTAATCGGCGATGTCCTGCAGGACACGGTCGTAGTCGGGGCGGTTGTTCAGGTCGACGTTGGCGCTCATTGCGGTTCTCCTGTGCGGGAATGATGAGTGGGTGCGGTCTTCCTCAGGGCTTGGCTGGGTTGGTCTGGTTGATTGCAGGTCTGGGGTGCCTGCTTGTTTTGGGTTTCTTCAGTGGGTGGCCCCTCACCCTAGCCCTCTCCCGAGGGAGAGGGGACTGATTGGGGGATGTTGTGGAGGTTCACCGACTTGAGCGATATGCGCTGAATCCAGAATCGATCTGATCAATGCACAACTTCAAACACCTCAATCAGCCCCCAGATCCGTAATCGCCTCAATCTTTCAGGTCGATGTACATCTCCAGACACCTCGGTCGGCCCCCTCTCCCTCTGGGAGAGGGCTGGGGTGAGGGTATAAGATCTCAAGTTAGAAGGAATCCCCGGGGACGCGTACATAGCCTTCCATCAGCACCCGCGCACTACGGCTCATGATGGCTTTCTTCACCACCCACTCGCCGTTTTCCAGACTGGCTTCGGCGCCAACGCGCAACGTCCCGGACGGATGCCCAAAACGCACGGCACTACGTTCAACACCACCGGCCGCGAGGTTTACCAGGGTGCCGGAGATTGCTGCAGCGGTGCCGATGGCCACCGCCGCCGTGCCCATCATCGCGTGATGCAACTTGCCCATCGACAAGGCGCGCACCAGCAAATCCACATCACCGGCGCCAACCGCTTTACCACTGGATGCGACGTAATCCGCAGGCTTGGCAACAAACGCGACTTTCGGCGTGTGCTGACGTTTGGCCGCTTCATCGAGATTCGATATCAGACCCATGCGCAACGCGCCATAAGCCCGAATCGTCTCGAACATCTGCAGCGCTTGCGGATCGCTGTTGATCGCGCTCTGCAACTCGGTACCGGTGTAACCGATGTCTTCAGCATTGACGAAGATCGTCGGGATGCCAGCATTGATCATGGTCGCCTTGAACGTGCCGACACCCGGTACTTCCAGCTCATCGATGAGGTTGCCGGTGGGAAACATCGAACCACCGCCGCCCTCTTCTTCCGCTGCCGGGTCCATGAATTCGACTTGCACTTCGGCCGCCGGAAAGGTCACGCCGTCGAGTTCGAAATCACCGGTTTCCTGCACTTCGCCGTTGGTGATCGGCACATGGGCAATAATCGTTTTACCGATGTTGGCCTGCCACACGCGCACCACCGCAACACCGTTGTGCGGAATGCGGCTGGCGTCGACCAGACCGTTGCTGATGGCGAACGAACCGACCGCTGCCGAGAGGTTGCCGCAATTGCCGCTCCAGTCCACGAACGGCTTGTCGATGGAGACCTGACCGAACAGGTAATCGACGTCGTGATCGGCCTTGATGCTTTTCGACAGGATCACGGTTTTGCTGGTGCTGGACGTGGCGCCGCCCATGCCATCAATTTGCTTGTCGTACGGGTCGGGGCTGCCGATCACGCGCAGCAGCAAAGCGTCGCGGGTCGGGCCGGGAATCTGTGCCGCTTCGGGCAGATCCTTGAGGCTGAAGAACACGCCTTTGCTGGTGCCGCCGCGCATGTAGGTCGCAGGGATTTTGATTTGTGGTGCGTGAGCCATGGTGCTCCTTAACCACAGACGTGAGACCCAAGCCTCACGCCTGCATCAGTAGATTTAAACGGCAACCGCCGACTCTTCGAGGAAGTCCTGAGCGAAGCGCTGCAACACGCCGCCAGCCTCATAGATCGACACTTCTTCAGCGGTATCCAGACGGCAGGTCACCGGCACGTCAACGCGCTCGCCGTTCTGGCGATGGATCACCAGCGTCAGGTCCGCGCGCGGTTTGCGCTCGCCGATCACGTCGTAGGTTTCGCTGCCGTCGATGGCCAGGGTGTGACGGTCAGTGCCCGGCTTGAACTCCAGCGGCAACACGCCCATGCCCACCAGGTTGGTGCGGTGAATGCGCTCGAAACCTTCTGCGGCAATCGCCTCGACACCGGCCAGACGCACGCCTTTCGCCGCCCAGTCACGGGACGAACCCTGACCGTAATCGGCGCCGGCAATAATGATCAGCGGCTGCTTGCGCTCCATGTAGGTCTCGATGGCTTCCCACATGCGCATGACCTTGCCTTCCGGCTCGACACGGGCCAGCGAACCCTGCTTGACCTTGCCGTTTTCCACGACCATTTCATTGAACAGTTTCGGGTTGGCAAACGTCGCGCGCTGCGCGGTCAAGTGGTCGCCACGGTGGGTGGCGTAAGAGTTGAAGTCCTCTTCCGGCAAGCCCATTTTCGCCAGGTATTCGCCGGCGGCGCTGTCGAGCATGATCGCGTTGGATGGCGACAGGTGATCGGTGGTGATGTTGTCCGGCAGCACGGCCAGCGGGCGCATACCCTTAAGCGGACGGGCGCCGGCCAGCGCGCCTTCCCAGTACGGTGGACGGCGAATGTAGGTGCTCATTTCGCGCCAGTCGTACAGCGGCGTGACTTTCGGGCCGGTGTCTTCGTGGACGGCGAACATCGGAATGTAGACCTGACGGAACTGCTCAGGCTTGACCGAAGATTTCACCACGGCGTCGATTTCTTCGTCGCTCGGCCAGATGTCCTTCAGGCGGATTTCCTTGCCGTCGACCACGCCCAACACATCCTTTTCGATGTCGAAACGGATGGTCCCGGCGATGGCGTATGCGACCACCAGTGGCGGCGAAGCGAGGAACGCTTGCTTGGCATACGGGTGAATGCGGCCGTCGAAGTTGCGGTTGCCGGAAAGCACGGCGGTGGCGTACAGATCGCGGTCGATGATCTCTTGCTGGATCACCGGATCGAGCGCGCCGGACATGCCGTTGCAAGTGGTGCAAGCGAAGGCGACAACACCGAAACCGAGTTGCTCCAGCTCAGTGGTCAGCCCCGCTTCGTCGAGGTACAGCGCCACGGTTTTCGAACCCGGCGCCAGCGAGGATTTCACCCACGGCTTGCGGGTCAGGCCAAGCTTGTTGGCGTTGCGCGCCAGCAGTCCGGCGGCAATCACGTTGCGCGGGTTGCTGGTGTTGGTGCAACTGGTGATGGCGGCGATGATCACCGCGCCGTCGGGCATTTGCCCGGGCACGTCCTCCCACTGCCCGGAGATGCCTTTGGCCGCCAGATCCGCCACCGCAACGCGCGCGTGCGGGTTGCTCGGGCCGGCCATATTGCGCACTACTGAGGACAGATCGAAAGTCAGGCCGCGCTCGTATTGCGCTCCTTTCAGGCTATCGGACCACAGGCCGGTGAGCTTGGCGTACTGCTCGACGAGCTGCACTTGCTGGTCTTCACGACCGGTCAGTTTCAGGTAATCGATAGTCTGTTGGTCAATGTAGAACATCGCTGCAGTGGCGCCGTATTCCGGGGCCATGTTGGAAATGGTCGCGCGGTCGCCGAGCGTCAGCGCAGCGGCGCCTTCGCCGAAGAACTCCAGCCACGCGCCGACGACTTTCTGTTTGCGCAGGTATTCGGTCAGCGCCAGTACCATGTCGGTGGCGGTGATGCCCGGTTGCAGCTTGCCGGTCAGCTCGACACCGACGCTTTCCGGCAGGCGCATCCACGACGCGCGACCGAGCATCACGCTCTCCGCCTCGAGGCCGCCGACGCCGATGGCGATGACGCCCAGAGCATCGACATGCGGGGTGTGGCTGTCGGTGCCGACGCAAGTGTCGGGGAACGCCACGCCCTCACGCACCTGGATCACCGGGGACATTTTCTCCAGGTTGATCTGGTGCATGATGCCGTTGCCCGGCGGGATCACGTCGACGTTCTTGAAGGCTTTCTTCGTCCAGTTGATGAAGTGAAAACGGTCTTCGTTGCGACGGTCTTCGATGGCGCGGTTTTTCTCGAACGCTTGCTTGTCGAACCCGCCCGCTTCCACCGCCAGCGAGTGGTCGACGATCAATTGCGTCGGCACCACCGGGTTGACCTGCGCCGGATCGCCGCCCTGCAAGGCGATCGCGTCACGCAAACCGGCGAGGTCGACCAGCGCGGTCTGGCCGAGAATGTCGTGGCAGACCACGCGCGCCGGGAACCACGGGAAGTCGAGGTCGCGTTTGCGTTCGATCAGTTGCTTGAGGGAATCGGTGAGCGTGGCCGGGTCGCAGCGACGCACGAGGTTTTCCGCCAGCACGCGGGAGGTGTACGGCAGGGTGTCGTAACTGCCGGGCTGAATCGCCTCGACCGCCGCGCGGGCGTCGAAATAATCCAGAGGACTGCCGGGCAGGGTTTTACGGAATTCTGTGTTCATCGGGTCAGGACTCGGGTCACGGTGGTTGCAAAGGGTGGGCTGACGCCAGACTCAAGATTCACACCGTCCCTTGTAGGAGTGAGCCTGCTCGCGATAGCGGTAGATCAGTCGACATCGATGGTGAATGTCAGTCCGTCTTCGCGAGCAGGCTCGCTCCCACAGGGTCTAGCGGTGTTCTCTGGTTCCGGGTCAGCTCACCATTTCAGCGACGTTCGATTGGCACGAACTTGCGCTGTTCAACGCCGATATATTCGGCGCTCGGACGGATGATGCGGTTGTTGGCACGCTGTTCGAACACGTGCGCGGCCCAGCCGGTCAGGCGCGAGCAGACGAAGATCGGCGTGAACAGCTTGGTCGGAATGCCCATGAAGTGGTACGCCGAGGCATGGTAGAAATCGGCGTTGGGGAACAGTTTTTTCTGCTCCCACATGGTCTTGTCGATGGCTTCGGAAACCGCGAACAACACCTTGTCGCCGACCTCGTCTGCGAGTTTTTTCGACCAGCCCTTGATCACCTCGTTGCGCGGATCGCTGTCCTTATAGATCGCGTGGCCGAAGCCCATGATCTTGTCCTTGCGCTCGAGCATGCCGAGGGTGCCCTTGATCGCCTCTTCCGGCGACGAGAAGCGCTCGATCATTTCCATTGCCGCTTCGTTGGCCCCGCCGTGCAGCGGGCCGCGCAGCGAACCGATGGCCGCTGTTACGCAGGAATACAGGTCAGACAAGGTCGACGCACAAACGCGCGCGGTGAAGGTCGAGGCGTTGAATTCATGCTCGGCATAAAGAATCAGCGAAACGTTCATCACTTTGACGTGCAGTTCGCTTGGCTTCTTGTCGTGCAGCAGGTGCAGGAAGTGACCGCCGATAGTCGGCTCGTCACTGACGCAGTTGATGCGTTTGCCGTCGTGGCTGAAGCGATACCAGTAGCACATGATCGCCGGGAACGCGGCCAGCAAGCGGTCAGTCTTGTCGCGCTGCTCGGAGAAGTCTTGCTCCGGCTCGAGGTTGCCAAGGAACGAGCAACCGGTGCGCATCACGTCCATCGGGTGGGCGTCGGCGGGGATGCGTTCAAGCACTTCTTTCAGCGCTTGCGGCAGGTCGCGCAGCTTGCTCAGTTTGCCTTGGTATTCGTCGAGTTGCGCCTTCGTCGGCAGCTCGCCGTAGAGCAGCAGGTACGCGACTTCTTCAAATTGCGCATCGGCAGCGAGTTCGCGCACGTCGTAGCCGCGATAGGTCAGCCCGGCACCGGCCTGGCCCACGGTGGACAGTGCGGTTTGCCCGGCAACCTGGCCACGGAGCCCGGCACCACTGAGTACTTTTGCTTCGGCCATTGTGTTCTCCAATCTTTTTGAATTTGTATGGGGAAAACTTGTGGGAGCAAGCCTGCTCGCGAAGGTGGCTGGAACACCTCGGTGCGTCAGGGACACCGCGTCATCGTTGGCGTCCTTCGCGAGCAGGCTCGCTCCCACAGGGGATCTTGTTCAGCCTTTCTTTTGTGCAAACAACGCATCGAGCTTCTGCTCGAAGGTGTGATAGTCGATGCGATCGTACAGCTCCATGCGAGTCTGCATGGTGTCGATGACATTCTGCTGCGTGCCATCGCGGCGGATCGCGGTGTAAACGTTTTCTGCAGCCTTGTTCATCGCGCGGAACGCCGACAGCGGATACAGCACCAGCGACACATCGGCGCCAGCCAGTTGCTCGGTGGTGTACAGCGGCGTCGCGCCGAACTCGGTGATATTGGCCAGGATCGGCGCTTTTACGCGGTTAGCGAACAGCTTGTACATCTCCAGTTCAGTGATGGCTTCCGGGAAGATCATGTCGGCGCCGGCCTCGATGCACGCGGCTGCGCGATCGAGTGCCGACTCCAGACCTTCCACCGCCAGTGCATCGGTTCGCGCCATGATCACGAAGCTGTCATCGGTACGCGCATCCACCGCAGCCTTGATGCGATCAACCATTTCCTGCTGGCTGACGATCTCTTTATTAGGACGGTGGCCACAACGCTTGGCGCCAACCTGGTCCTCGATGTGAATCGCCGCCGCGCCGAACTTGATCATCGACTTGACCGTGCGCGCCACATTGAACGCCGACGAGCCGAAACCGGTGTCCACATCGACCAGCAGCGGCAGATCGCAGACATCGGTGATGCGCCGCACGTCAGTCAGCACGTCGTCCAGACCGGTGATGCCCAGATCCGGCACGCCGAGGGAGCCTGCGGCCACGCCGCCACCGGACAGGTAGATCGCCTTGAAACCGGCGCGCTTGGCCAGCAGCGCGTGGTTGGCGTTGATCGCGCCGACCACTTGCAATGGATGCTCGCTGGCGACCGCATCGCGGAAACGCTGGCCTGGAGTGTTCAGGTTGGAACTCATGACTCACCTCGTTCAGTGGCTGTCTTGTTGTGGGCGCCGTCCTGGTAATGACGGGCGATGTTGCGTTTCGAAGCGCCGATGTGACGGCGCATCAACAATTCCGCGAGTTCGCCGTCACGGTCGGCGATGGCATCGAGAATCCGGTGGTGTTCGGCAAAGGCCTGGCGCGGGCGGTTCGGCGTGGTCGAGAACTGGATGCGGTACATGCGCACCAGTTGATACAGCTCGCGGCAGAGCATCTGCGTCAGCGTGCGGTTGCCGCTGCCCTGGATGATCCGGTAGTGGAAGTCGAAATCGCCTTCCTGCTGGTAATAGCCAACGCCGGCCTGAAACGCCGCGTCGCGCTCGTGGGTTTCCAGCACCCGGCGCAGTTCGTCGATTTCTTCGACGCTCATGCGCTCGGCCGCGAGACGACAGGCCATGCCTTCGAGGGATTCGCGGATTTCGTAGAGTTCGAGCAATTCGGCATGACTGAGCGACACCACCCGCGCACCGACGTGCGGTACACGCACCAGCAGGCGTTGGCCTTCCAGGCGATGAATCGCCTCACGCAACGGCCCGCGACTGATGCCGTAGGTGCGCGCCAGCTCCGGCTCGGAGATCTTGCTGCCCGGGGCGATCTCACCTTTGACGATGGCCGCTTGAATGCGCCGGAAGACGTTTTCCGAGAGCGTCTCGGAATCGTCGCCGCTGATGACCGGGGGATCGAGTTGATCCAGCATGATTGTCGACACCTTTAAATCCAATGCGGCAAAAACTAGCCAATTCGCCCACATCAGTCAAAGGATAAATAGGTATTGTCGACAATCGTCTAATAACCTTAAAAGATCGCAGCCTTCGGCAGCTCCTACAGGGCGCACGCAAATCCAATGTAGGAGCTGCCGAAGGCTGCGATCTTCTGATCTTTTATAGACCGGCCCAAGCGCTGGCGCCATAAACCCACCGTGCTAGAATGCCGCCCGCATTTGCTGGCCATTTGTACGGCTTGTCATAAAAAGCTGCCAGGCACACGAAGGGCCTTGCGCAAGTTTTGCCAAGGACCTGAACCGAAAACGGAACGCTGCGCACCAGGATTTATGAGACTCAAGCCTTTTCCCACATTCTTTGCCCTGTTTTGCCTGCCCGGCCTCGCCGCCGCGGGGGAAAAACCGTGTACGGCCTCAACGAATACGCTTCGCTTGACGGCATCAACCTGGAAGTTGCGGCAAAACTCGACACCGGTGCGAAAACCGCATCGCTGAGTGCCCGCGACATCAAACGCTTTAAACGCAACGGTGAGTCCTGGGTACGTTTCTACCTGGCCATCGACGCCGCGCATTCGCACCCGATCGAACGGCCGCTGGCGCGGGTCAGCAAGATCAAGCGCCGCGCTGGCGATTACGACCCGGAGGAAGGCAAGAAGTACACCGCCCGTCCGGTGATCGAGCTGGATATCTGCATGGGCACGGCGATGCGCAGCATCGAAGTGAACCTGACCGACCGAAGTGCGTTCCAATATCCGCTTTTGATTGGCTCCGAAGCGCTGAAACGCTTTGATGCGCTGGTCGATCCAAGCCTTAAATACGCTGCCGGCAAACCCGCCTGCACCATCGCCGCTCATACCGCCGAGTAATTTCCATGCGTTCTCTAACCTTCCACCTGAAAATCCTGATCACCATTCTGGTGCTCCTGGGCGTTTCGGTTACGGCCTATCAGATTTTCGTGCTCGGCATCCCGGTGACCGAAGACGCCACCGACGACTTGTGGAACATCGACGCCAAGGTCGAGTTCGTCGCCAGCACCAAGGATCCGGTGAAGATCCAGATGTTCGTGCCACCGTTGAGCCGCGATTACGTCAGCCTCAACGAGAGTTTTATCTCCAATAACTACGGTGTCGCCGTCAACCGCGTCGACGGCAACCGCAAGGTCACCTGGTCGGCGCGCCGGGCCAAGGGCAACCAGACCCTTTATTACCGTTTGGTGCTGACCAAGCGTTACACCGCCGAAAAATCCAAGATCAAAGGCCCGACCTTCCGCGACAGCATCGCCATCGAAGGTCCTGAGAAAATCGCCGCCGAAGCCCTGCTCGCGCCAATCCGCCAGCATTCCGCCGACGTCGAAACCTTTATTGGCGAGGCGATCAAACGCGTCAACAACGTCAACGACGACAACGTGAAACTGCTGCTGGCCGGCGATCCGTCGACGCCGCACAAAGCCAAAATCGTTGAACTGCTGTTGTCCATCGCCCACGTCCCGGTGGAAAAAGTCCACACCATCCGCCTCGTCGCCGACCAGCCGCAAACGCCTGAACTGTGGCTGCGCAGCTTCAACGGCAACGACTGGCTGTACTTCAACCCGGAAACCGGCGAGCAAGGCCTGCCGACCGACCGCCTGCTGTGGTGGACCGGCGATGAAAACCTGATCACCGTCGACGGCGGCAAGAAAGCCAACGTGACCTTCAGCCTGAACAACAGCGAGATGAACGCGATTCGTCTGGCCAAGCTGACGGACGAAAACACCGACGCCAACTTCCTCGAATACTCGCTGTACGGCTTGCCGCTGCAGACGCAGCAGACGTTCATGATCATGGTGATGATCCCGATCGGCGTGCTGGTGATCCTGATTCTGCGCAACCTGATCGGCCTGCAGACACTCGGCACGTTCACCCCGGTGCTGATCGCCCTCGCCTTCCGCGAAACGCAACTGGGCTTCGGCATTCTGCTGTTTACCGTGATCACGGCGCTGGGCCTATCGTTACGTTCGTATCTGGAACACCTGAAGCTGCAAATGCTGCCGCGACTCTCGGTGGTGCTGACCTTTGTTGTAGTGTTGATCGCGGCGATCAGCCTGTTCAGCCACAAACTTGGCTTGGAACGCGGGCTGTCGGTGGCGCTGTTCCCGATGGTGATTCTGACCATGACCATCGAACGTCTGTCGATCACCTGGGAAGAACGCGGCGCCAGCCATGCGATGAAAGTCGCGATCGGCACGCTGTTCGCGGCGTCACTCGCGCACCTGATCATGACCGTGCCAGAGCTGGTCTACTTCGTGTTCACCTTCCCGGCGATCCTGCTGATTCTGGTCGGTTTCATGCTGGCGATGGGGCGCTATCGCGGTTACCGCCTGACCGAACTGGTGCGTTTCAAGGCTTTCCTGAAGAAGGCTGACGCCTGATGTTCGGTTTCTGGAAGACCTGGAAGGCCCTGGAGGCGCGGGGCATCATGGGCATCAATCGGCGTAACGCCGATTACGTGCTCAAGTACAACAAGCGCAGCCTGTACCCGATTGTCGATGACAAGATCATCACCAAGGAGCGCGCCATCGAGGCCGGCATTCACGTGCCGGAGCTGTACGGCGTGATCTCCACCGAGAAGGAAATCGACAAGCTCGACGAGATCATCGGCGGGCGCAACGACTTCGTGATCAAACCGGCGCAGGGCGCTGGCGGTGACGGCATCATCGTGATTGCCGACCGCTTCGAGGGCCGCTATCGCACGGTGTCAGGCAAGATCCTCGCTCATGAAGAGCTGGAGCATCACATCTCGAGCATCCTCACTGGCCTGTATTCGCTCGGCGGCCACCGTGATCGCGCGCTGATCGAATACCGCGTGACCCCGGATCAGATCTTCAAGAGCATCAGCTACGAAGGCGTGCCGGACATCCGCATCATCGTCTTGATGGGTTATCCAGTGATGGCGATGCTGCGTCTGCCAACCCGGCAGTCCGGCGGCAAGGCCAACCTGCACCAGGGCGCCATCGGTGTCGGTGTTGACCTGGCCACGGGTCTGACGTTGCGCGGCACCTGGCTGAACAACATCATCGCCAAACACCCTGACACCACCAACGCGGTGGACGGCGTGCAACTGCCCTACTGGGATGGTTTCATGAAACTCGCCGCTGGCTGTTATGAGCTGTGCGGGTTGGGCTATATCGGTGTTGATATGGTGCTTGATCAGGAGAAAGGCCCACTGATTCTCGAGCTGAATGCGCGGCCTGGGCTGAATATTCAGATTGCTAACGACTGTGGGCTGACGTTGCGTACCCATGCGGTTGAAGCGCGGCTGGAAGAGCTGAAGGCGCGTGGGGTGACGGAGACGGTTGAAGAGCGGGTGGCGTTTACGCAGGAGATGTTTGGGCATATTCCTGCTGTGGAAGGCTAAAAGCTGAAAAACAAAAAGCCCCTCACCCTAGCCCTCTCCCAAAGGGAGAGGGGACTGACCGAGGTGGATGTTCGAGGTACGCCGACCTGAACGTCTTGAGTCGAACTCCGGCATTGAAAAGCATGATGATCGGCTCCCTTTCCCCTCGCCAGCTTGAGATATCGAGCCGAACTCGGATCTTGAAAAGCATGAAGATCTGCTCCCTTTCTCCTCGCCAGCTTGAGATATCGAGCCGAACTCGGGTCTTGAAAAGCATGAAGATCTGCTCCCTTTCCCCCTCGCCAGCTTGAGATGTCGAGCCGAACTCGGATCTTGAAAAGCATGAAGATCTGCTCCCTTTCCCCCTCGCCAGCTTGAGATATCGAGCCGAACTCGGATCTTGAAAAGCATGAAGATCTGCTCCCTTTCCCCCTCGCCAGCTTGAGATATCGAGCCGAACTCGGATCTTGAAAAGCATGAAGATCTGCTCCCGTTCCCCCTCGCCAGCTTGAGATATCGAGCCGAACTCGGATCTTGAAAAGCATGAAGATCTGCTCCCTTTCCCCCTCGCCAGCTTGAGATATCGAGCCGAACTCGGATCTTGAAAAGCATGAAGATCTGCTCCCTTTCCCCCTCGCCAGCTTGAGATATCGAGCCGAACTCGGGTCTTGAAAAGCATGAAGATCTGCTCCCTTTCCCCCTCGCCCCCTTGGGGGAGAGGGTTGGGGTGAGGGGGTAGGCTTTTGATTTTGATCTGACAGCCGAGAGAGGACTACAATCCCCACCCCGCCTCAACGGCCGATCTGCCCCGCCCATGTTGACCTGTTCCGTACACCCGCTGCCCTACCATGCCAATCCCGCCGACTACTTCGCGGCCATCCGCAACGCGCCCGGCGCCGTGCTGCTCGACAGTGGCCGGCCGAGTGCCGGCCGTGGTCGTTATGACCTGCTCAGCGCCTGGCCGCTGGAACATCTGGCGGTGTTGCCCGACGAAAGCGGCGGCGTATTCCTTCAGCGCCTGCGGGATAATCTGACCCGTCTGGGCAAGGCTGATTTGCCAACGGGTTTCGACCTGCCATTCGCTGGCGGTTTGATCGGCTACCTGAGCTACGATTTCGGTCGGCATCTGGAAAACCTGCCGAGCCAGGCGCTGGATGATCTGCAATTGCCTGATGCCCGCTTTGGCCTGTACGACTGGGCGCTGATCAGCGATCACCAGACGGCCAGCAGCCAACTGGTGTTTCATCCATCCGTGATCGATAGCGAGAAACAGCGGCTGATCGCGCTGTTCAGCCAGCCGCTTGTCGAGTCGATGGCGCCGTTCAAACTGAACCAGCCAATGACCGCCGACCTCTCGGCCGACAATTATCGTCAGGCCTTCGAGCGCATCCAGCATTACATCCAGGCCGGCGATTGCTATCAGGTCAACTTCGCTCAGCGCTTTCGCGCTTCATGCCAAGGCGATCCGTGGCTGGCTTATTGCGCATTGCGCGAAGCCTGCCCGACGCCGTTCTCCGGTTTCCAGAGCCTGCCTGATGGCGGTGCCGTTTTGAGTCTGTCGCCAGAGCGCTTCGTCAAAGTCAGCGACCGTCAGGTGGAAACCCGGCCGATCAAAGGCACCCGTCCGCGCGGCATGACCCCGACTGAAGATGCCGCGAACGCCGCCGAACTGCTGGCCAGCCCCAAGGATCAGTGCGGAAAACCTGATGATCGTCGACCTGCTGCGCAACGACCTCGGGCGCACCTGCCGCATCGGTTCGGTGCGAGTGCCGGAGCTGTTCAGTCTGGAAAGCTATCCGAACGTGCATCACTTGGTCAGTAGCGTCACCGGTGAGTTGGCGGATAATCGTGACGCACTGGATTTGATTGCCGGCAGCTTCCCCGGTGGCTCGATTACCGGCGCGCCGAAGATTCGCGCGATGCAAATCATCGATGAGCTGGAACCGACGCGGCGTGGGTTGTATTGCGGCTCGTTGCTGTATCTGGACGTGCGCGGCGAGATGGACAGTTCCATCGCGATTCGCAGTCTGTTGGTCAAGGATGGGCAGGTGTGCTGCTGGGGCGGTGGCGGAATTGTGGCCGATTCGGATTGGCAGGCTGAATATCAGGAGTCGATTACCAAAGTGAAGATTCTGCTGGAAACCCTGCAAAACCTCTAAAAGCTTCGCGAGCAGGCTCGCTCCCACAGGGGAATGCATTCCAAAAGTGGGAGCGAGCCTGCTCGCGAAGGGGCCCTTCCAGACGACTACAAACTCAGGTCGCGATTTGAGGCTTTGAGGAATTCCTGCTTCAACTCGGCAAAGGTATGCACCGCAGGAAACTGCGGGAACTCACGAATCACATTCTCCGGCGCATGAAACAGAATCCCCGCATCAGCCTCGCCCAGCATCGTCGTGTCGTTATACGAATCCCCCGCCGCAATCACCCGGTAATACAGGCTCTTGAACGCCAGTACCGACTGGCGCTTGGGATCTTTCTGGCGCAACTGATAGCTGGTCACCCGCCCGGTTTCGTCAGTAATCAGGCGATGGCAAAGCAACGTCGGAAAGCCCAGCTGCCGCATCAGCGGCTGCGAGAACTCGTAAAACGTATCCGACAGAATCACCACCTGAAAGCGTTCGCGCAGCCAGTTGACGAACTCCACCGCGCCGTCCAGCGGCTTCAGTGTGGCGATCACTTCCTGAATGTCCGACAGCTTCAAGCCGTGCTCATCGAGGATGCGCAGGCGCTGCTTCATCAGCACGTCGTAATCCGGAATGTCCCGGGTGGTGGCCTTGAGGGATTCGATTCCGGTTTTTTCGGCGAAGGCGATCCAGATTTCCGGCACCAACACCCCTTCAAGATCCAGGCAAGCAATTTCCACAAGACACTCCCGTTTGTATTGATTATTTGAGTCGAGCGAGGCCGAACTCTAGCGACTCACATGCAGACGCGCAACGCACAGCACGCCCCCGAGCCGTGCAGCTTTTTGTTACCATCAGCGCCATATAGAGCGCCCAGCGCCACCGACCTGTAGGAAGCCGCCCTGATGAGTGCAACGTTCGACGTCGTGGAACTCGCCACGACCTATGCCAACAAATCCGCGCAAGACATCCTCAAACTCGCGTTCGCCGAGTTCGGCGATGACTTGTGGATATCTTTCAGCGGCGCCGAGGATGTGGTGCTGGTGGACATGGCCTGGAAGCTCAACAAGAACGTCAAGGTGTTCAGCCTCGACACCGGCCGTCTGCACCCGGAGACCTACCGCTTCATCGATCAGGTGCGCGAGCACTACAAGATCGACATCGAACTGGTGTCGCCGGACTACACGAAACTCGAACCGTTCGTGAAGGAAAAAGGCCTGTTCAGTTTCTATAAGGACGGCCACGGCGAATGCTGCGGTATCCGCAAGATCGAGCCGCTGCGCCGAAAATTGTCCACCGTCAAAGCCTGGGCCACCGGCCAGCGCCGCGACCAGAGCCCGGGCACCCGCAGTGCTGTAGCCGTGATGGAAATCGATACCGCGTTCTCCACTCCCGAGCGCACCCTGTACAAGTTCAACCCGTTGGCGCAGATGACCAGCGAAGAGATCTGGGGTTACATCCGCATGCTCGAGTTGCCGTACAACAGCCTGCATGAGCGCGGCTTTATCAGTATCGGCTGCGAACCGTGCACCCGCCCTGTCCTGCCGAATCAGCACGAGCGCGAAGGCCGCTGGTGGTGGGAAGAGGCGACGCAGAAAGAGTGCGGGTTGCATGCCGGGAATATCATCAGCAAGGCGTAATCCTTCTAATTGTCACCCCATTCCCTGTGGGAGCGAGCTTGCTCGCGAAAGCGCAATGTCAGTCAGCATCTTCCTAAACTGACACACCGCCTTCGCGAGCAAGCTCGCTCCCACAAGGTTTTGTAGCGAATCAATAAATATGTACACAGGAATGTCACCATCGGTGCCATTTATGTGTGCACTTTTTTGTTTAAGCGCCCTGAAAAGTTACATCCCTGCCAAAAATCCCTCGCCTCCGCCCGCCATCAAAATCCCCCGCCAAAAATAAATACCTGTTCAACCGGTCAATTTTTAGCCAATTATTTTCAGACACTTAGCGCACATCGATAACTTTTCGAAATGAGCACGGCTGCACATAGATCAACGACTGGCACAGATCTGGCTTAGGTGCATACATGTTTTGTATACAAAACTGCAAAACATAAAACCACTTTCGATCCGCAAGCCTGAAGCGCCCTATCCCGTACAGGCTGCAGATGCCCCGTAACCAGTGATGCTTTCACTGCCGCGACGAAGATTTGTCGAGCCTGACGGCTCATGCACAGTCATCGCGGCCCTGAACATCAGGAGCCTGCCGGAATGCGTACAAGTCTCTCCAACAACATCGCGCTGAATCTGCCCGCCGCTGCTCTCGACCAACCGTTACCCCATGACGGTCTGGCCGAGCCGTTACAACTCAGTCCGCGTCTGCACAACAGCGATCTGGCGCCAACCAAGGCCGAAGGTCGACGCTGGGGCAAATACAGCATCTTTGCCCTGTGGACCAACGATGTGCACAACATCGCCAACTACTCGTTCGCCATCGGTCTGTACGCCTTGGGCCTGGGGGGCTGGCAGATTCTGCTGTCGCTGGGGATCGGCGCGGCGCTGGTGTATGTCTTCATGAACCTGTCCGGTTACATGGGACAAAAAACCGGGGTGCCGTTTCCAGTGATCAGCCGGATCAGTTTCGGCATCCACGGCGCGCAAATTCCTGCACTGATCCGCGCGGTTATCGCCATCGCCTGGTTCGGCATTCAGACGTATCTGGCGTCAGTGGTATTTCGCGTATTGCTCACTGCAGTCCATCCCGGATTCGCCGAATACGACCACGATTCGATTCTTGGTCTGTCGTCGCTGGGTTGGGTGTGCTTCGTGGCGATCTGGTTCGTGCAACTCGCGATCCTCGCCTACGGCATGGAAATGGTCCGCCGTTACGAAGCGTTTGCCGGGCCAGTGATTCTGCTGACCGTTGCCGCCCTCGCCGCGTGGATGTACTTCCAGGCCAACGCGACCATCGCCTGGTCGATCCGCGAGCCACTGACCGGTGGCGAGATGTGGCGCAACATTTTTGCCGGCGGCGCACTGTGGCTGGCGATCTACGGCACGTTGATTCTGAATTTCTGCGACTTCGCCCGCTCATCGCCGTGCCGCAAGACCATCAAAGTAGGAAACTTCTGGGGTTTGCCGGTGAATATTCTGGTATTCGCCGCGATTACCGTGCTGCTCTGCGGTGCGCAATTTCAGATCAACGGCCGGATCATCGAGAGCCCGACCGAGATCATCGCCTCGATTCCCAACACCTTCTTCCTGGTGCTCGGTTGCCTGGCATTCCTGATTGTCACCGTGGCGGTGAACATCATGGCCAACTTCGTCGCCCCGGCATTCGTGCTGAGCAACCTGGCGCCGAAGTACCTGACCTTCCGCCGCGCCGGACTGATCAGCGCGACCATCGCCGTGTTGATCCTGCCGTGGAATCTCTACAACAGCCCGCTGGTGATCGTGTACTTCCTGTCTGGCCTCGGCGCCCTGCTCGGCCCGCTGTACGGGGTGATCATGGTCGACTATTGGCTGATCCGCAAAGGCCGGATCAACGTCCCGCAGCTCTACAGCGAAGATCCCGACGGCGCTTATTACTACAGCCGTGGGGTGAATTTCCGTGCGGTGGCGGCATTTATTCCTGCGGCGCTGATCGCCATCGTCCTGGCGCTCGTGCCGGGTTTCCACAGCGTCTCCCCGTTCTCCTGGCTGATCGGCGCCGGGATCGCCGGAATGCTCTACCTGATCATCGCCAAACGCCAGCCGCACTACGCCGACATCAGCGGCGAATCGATCGCTGTCGACAACGTCTGCCATTAACTCCCTCGTGGCCCGGACTTCGGGCCGCCGAACTGCCCGCTATAAGGATTTCCCCATGCGTATTCTCGTGGTCAACGTCAACACCACCGAATCCATCACCGAGGCCATTGCCCGCTCGGCGCAGGCTGTCGCCTCGCCCGGTACCGAAATCGTCGGTTTGACACCGTTTTTCGGCGCCGACTCGATTGAAGGCAATTTCGAAAGCTATCTGGCGGCCATCGCGGTGATGGATCGGGTGATGGCCTACGACCAGCCGTTCGATGCCGTGATTCAGGCCGGCTACGGCGAGCACGGTCGCGAAGGTCTGCAGGAATTGCTCAACGTGCCAGTGGTGGATATCACCGATGCGGCCGCGAGCACGGCGATGTTTCTCGGCCACGCCTATTCGGTGGTGACAACGCTGGATCGCACCGTACCGCTGATCGAAGATCGGCTGAAACTCTCCGGCCTGTGGGATCGTTGTGCATCGGTACGGGCCAGTGGTCTGGCCGTTCTGGAACTGGAACACGAGCCACAGCGTGCCTTGGAAGCCATCGTGCATCAGGCAGAACTGGCGGTGACGCAGGACAAAGCCGAGGTGATCTGCCTGGGTTGCGGTGGCATGGCCGGCCTGGATGAGCAGATTCGTCGGCGCACTGGCGTGCCGGTGGTGGATGGCGTGACGGCGGCGGTAACGATTGCGGAATCGCTGGTGCGCTTGCGCTTGTCGACGTCGAAAGTGCGAACGTATGCAACACCCCGACCGAAGAACATCATTGGCTGGACGGGGCGGTTTGCCCGCTAGGCTCATCATCGGAAACCGAGTCGCCCCATTCGCGAGCAAGCTCGCTCCCACAGGGGAAATGCATTCCAAATGTGGGAGCGAGCCCGCTCGCGAAGACTGCAACTCGGTATCAAGGTTGCTCAAATCGCACTAAAGCGCCGCGCCAATCCCTGTTCCGCAAACTGTTCAATCACATAATCGACAAACGCACGCGTCTTGCCCGGCAACAATTTGTGTTCGGCGTAATAGATGGAGATGTTGCCATCATCGACGAACCAGTCCGGCAACACCCGCTGCAACGTACCCGCCTGCAGATACCCCACCGCAAACGGCATGCTCACCAGTGCAATCCCCAGGCCCTGCGCTGCTGTCGCACACGCGGCTTCGGAATCGCTCATGGTCATCCTGGCCTTGAGCATCAACGGACTGTGCAGCTGATCGCGGTGCGTCAATTGCCATGAACGCACACGCCCGGTTTGCGGTGAGCGAATCAGAATGCCGTCGTGCTGCTTGAGATCGTCCGGATGAGTGATCGCAGGATTGCCGTTCAGATAATCCTGCGAAGCGACCAACACCCGATGCGCTGGCGTCAATCTGCGCGCCACCACACCTTGTGGCAGCTCAAAGCCGCCGCCAATCGCCGCATCAAAGCCCTGCCCGATCAGATCGACCTGACGATTATCGAAATGCCAGTCCGGATTGATCGCCGGGAAGCGCCGCAGAAACTCGCCGAGCAACGGCACTATATAAAGGCGCCCGAACACCGTGCCCATGCTGACTTTCAAGGTGCCGATCGGCTGCCCTTCGGCACTGGCCAGATTGGCCACGGCATTCTGGATCGTGGTCAGACTGGCACTGACTTCACTCAAAAACAGCTGCCCCGCCTCGGTCAGCGTCAGACTGCGGGTGCTGCGCTGAAACAGCCGCACACCCAGCCGCACCTCAAGCTTTGCGACACTTTTGCCAACCGCTGCCGGGGTCAGACTCAAGCGCCGCGCCGCCTCGGCAAAGCTGCCGACCTCAGCACTACGGACAAAGCATTCGATACTGCTGAAGGTTTCCATGGCCGCCACTATAAACTTTTGGTTTACACAGACTATAGCAATCAGGGTCTACACGGTTGTGGATCAGAGGCCGATACTCGGCACCAACAACAAGGCATCCCGCCTTGAATAGTCTGGAGATCGAACATGACCACTCAACACCTCGGCGGCAAAGTCGCTCTGATTCAAGGCGGTTCCCGTGGTATCGGCGCTGCCATCGTCAAACGCCTGGCCGCTGAAGGCGCTGCAGTAGCCTTCACTTACGTCAGCTCCACCGCCAAAGCCGAAGAGTTACAGAACAGCATCACCGCCAGCGGCGGTAAAGCCCTGGCGATCAAGGCCGACAGCGCCGACGCCGCAGCGATCCGCCACGCGGTCAGCGCCACGGTCGAAGCCTTTGGCCGACTCGACATCCTGGTCAACAACGCTGGTGTGCTGGCTGTCGCTCCGCTGGAAGATTTCACCCTGGAAGATTTCGACCAGACCCTGGCCATCAACGTGCGCAGCGTATTCATCGCCTCGCAAGAAGCCGCCAAGCACATGGGCGAAGGTTCGCGCATCATCAACATCGGCAGCACCAACGCCGACCGCATGCCCTTCGCCGGTGGCGGTGTGTACGCCATGAGCAAATCGGCGCTGGTCGGTTTGACCAAAGGTCTGGCCCGCGACCTCGGCCCGCGCGGCATCACCATCAACAACGTCCAGCCTGGCCCGGTCGACACCGACATGAACCCGGCGCACGGTGACTTTGCCGAAAGCCTCATTCCGTTGATGGCCGTCGGTCGTTACGGTAAAGCCGAAGAAATCGCCAGTTTCGTCGCCTATCTGGCGGGCCCGGAAGCCGGTTACATCACCGGTGCCAGCCTGACCATCGACGGTGGTTTCGGCGCCTGATTTTTCGAGTCGCCTGAACGAAAAACGCCGCTCCTCTTTTTACAGAGGGGCGGCGTTTTTTTGTCTCAGATGTTTACACCCATTCCAGCGCCGGCAAACCACAGGCACTTGGCGTGAACGCTTTCAAACTACGAAGAATCCCGTCAGCATGTGCGTACTTTTCATCGGCCATGGCGGCATCGGGGATGGCGATGGCCGTCATGCCTGCGGCTTTCGCTGCGGTCACGCCAAACGGCGAATCCTCGAACACCAGGCAGTCCTCAGGTGCCACACCCAGACGGCGGGCAGCGGTCAGGAAGATATCCGGTGCCGGTTTCGCCGCGCCGACTTCCGGATCGTCCGCCGTGACAATGAAGTCGAACAGCGCGAACCAGTCGCGGTGCAGCGTGGTTTTTTGTCCGAACGATAGCCGCGACGAACTGGTGCCGACGGCGATGGGGATGTTGTGCGCCTTGAGGTGGCGAATCAGCTCCTCGGCACCCGGCATCGCTTGCGCCGTGGGAAAACGCTCGCGCATCAATGGTTCGCGGATCACCAGAAACTCTTCGGCGGTGATCGGCAGATCCAGTGCCTGCACCACGTAATTGGCCAGATCGTTGGCTCCACGACCAATGATGTTCTGCTTGACGCTCCAGTCGAAGGTGCGCCCGTAGCGCTGGGCAATCAGCGAAGTGACTTCGGTGTAAATGCCCTCGGTGTCCAGCAGCAAACCGTCCATATCGAAAATCACGGCCTTGATCGGGCCGAACGCCTTCAGTGGTGCATTCATCATCGGATCCGTTAACAAAGACATCCCAGGCGGCAGGTGAACCGCTGCTCGGATCTGATTAAAGGGTTCAGCAGCATAACGAGCGCGACAGACATTGAGCAACGGCCAATGTTTATTGAGCGATGAACTACTCGCAGATATTTAGCGAAACGCCCTACAGGCATCGCCTACTCGCCCGACTTCTTTCCTGTTTGATCCCCCGCAAAGTCCCCGCACCTTTTTGACGTGCGCGAGAGACTGCGAATGCTTCCAACCGATCGGCTGCTGGCCCTGAACAACAGCATCGGCCTGCTCGTTGTTGCCGCCCTGAATCCCGATGAGCCGGACTTCGAACACCTGATCCGCGAATTCCGCCTGTGCCTGAACAACTACGAGGCCTGGGCCGAGCAGTTCTGGGCCGGGACGGCGCTGGATGTCGAGCAGGTCTTCACCGTCGGTAACGACGTACGCCTCAGCGCGCCGATCACGTCGCGCCAGCCGCTCAGTTCATCGGTGGTCATGTGCTCGGCCAGCGGGTCGCTGACACTGGTGCATATGTTCGAGGCCGCGCGGTTTGTGCCGATTGGCAACACCCCGGTAACCCTCGAACCGGTGCTTGCCGATGTCGGCGGCGTGCTGACTTTCGGTGAGCCGCTGCATTACACCATCGGCCCCAGCGGCATTCTGCAAGTGACCGACTGCGATCGGGGCCAGCGTTATCGCATCACCTTCTTTCCCGATGTGTCCACGGACCATGTGCAGACGTTGTACGCCTCCTATCAGGGCATCATCGATGGCCTGGAGGGCTGGTTGCGCGGGGAATGGAGTGAATTTCAGCCGCAGTGGAAGGAATTTTCCAGCGCCGGATTTCTTGAGCGTTACGGTCAGTTGCAACAGGCCGACTGGCGTGGATTCGAGAAAGCCCTGAATGGTGTTTGGGATGACATCCACCAGGTATTCGCCCTGCTCGCCGACTTGCAGGCCAACAGTGAAAAGTTGCTGGAATACCTCAGCGAGGCCGAGCTTGAGGCGTTATTGAATGCCTCCAGCGACGCCATTGCCAACGGTCTGTTGATCCTCAGTGACGAGCCGCTGCTGTTCATTCAGCTGGCCGCGTTTACCAGTTGGCTGAAGATGCTGCCGCCGCAGTATCTGGCTGAAGTGGTGGCCGAGGTGCGGGTCGAATTGCTGATCAGCTTCCTGTTGATGGGCGTGTCGGGTGGCATGGGCGTGCCGCTGCGTTTGAGCAGCAAGGTGCTGGCGAAGATCAAGTCGCCGCGCGCGCGGGAGTGGCTGGCAGCCTCGGCTTTGCGCTTGGCCGAACTGACGTCCTCGGCGGATTTGACGCGGCATGCCAGCGTTTTGAAGCCGCTGATGCTCAATGTGCGTGACGTTGAGTTGAAACCGACACCGTCGATACCGCTGAACATTCGTCAGGCCGATTCTGTGGTGTTGACGGTGCCGAATCCGGCGCCTGTTGTGCGGGACAAGTCTGGTGCTTCGAGCCGGTTGGAACGGCATGAGCCTCACGACGATTCGCCGGATCAGGCGAAAAACCCCAACGGCGACAGCGCCGATTGTGTGCCGCGCACCTGCACCAACGGCTGCCCGGTGTCGATGGTCACCGGCGAAGAACTGTTGACCTTGAGCGATGCGGTGCTCGATGGCGTGTTGCCGTTTGAGTTCGCCCGCCTGTATCGCTCCAGCGCCGCCGAAATCGATGTTGGGTTGGGCTTTGGCTGGAGTCATTCGCTGGCGCATCGGCTGGCGTTTGAAGGCGACTTTGTGGTCTGGGTCGACCACGAAAACCGTCGCACCCGTTTTCCGTTGCCGAGCGTTGAGCGGCCGGCGATTCACAACAGTTTGTCGCGGGCGGCGATTTTTCTCGGTGATGAACCGGAAGAACTGATCCTCGCGCTGGCCGGGGACGCGGCGCGGTTTTATCACTTTCGTGCGGGAAGGCTGACGGCGATCAGCGATGCCTATGGCAATCGTCTGACGGTGCAGCGCGATCGGTCTGACCGGGTGCAGCGCTTGGACAACGGCGCCGGGCGTTCGCTGTTGTTGCGCTATGACCGCGCGCAGTTGGTTGGTGTGGATTACCAGGTGTTTCGCGACGGTGCCTGGAGCACTGAACAAGCGCTGGTCAGTTACCGCTACGACGCCTATCAGCACCTGATCGAAGCGAGCAACGCCGTCGGTGACAGCGAGCGCTACGACTACGACGACGCTCACGTGATTCTGCAGCGGCAACTGGCTGGCGGTGCGAGCTTCTTCTGGGAGTGGGAGCGTTCGGGGAAAGCCGCGCGCTGCGTGCGCCACTGGGCGTCGTTCTCGCAGATGGACACGCGTTACGTCTGGAATGACGACGGCAGCGTCGCAGTGCATTACGTCGACGGCACTGAAGAGACCTACGTTCACGACGAGCGTGCGCGACTAGTGCGTCAAGTCTCGGCGGATGGTGGCGAGCAGCTCAAGGCCTATGACGATGCCGGGCGCTTGATCGCCGAGCAGGATGCCTTGGGCGCTGTCACCGAATACCGCTACGACGAAGTCGGACGGCTCATCGCGCTGATTCCACCGGATGAGGCGCCCACGTCCTACGAGTATCGCAACGGTTTCCTGCATCGGCGTTCGCGTGGCGAGGCGGTGTGGATCTACCGGCGCAATGCCGAGGGCAATGTCACCGAAGCGGTCGACCCCGACGGTCAGGTCACCCATTACTACTACGACACCCGGGGGCAATTGCTGTCGATCCGCTACCCGGACAGCAGCCGGCATCGCTTGGTCTGGAATAGCCTCGGCCAGTTGACCGAAGAGACCTTGCCCGACGGTGGCGTACGGCGTTTTTCCTACGACGCGCTGGGGCGACGGACCACGACTGCGGACGAACACGGTGCAGTCACCCGTCAGCACTGGGACGCCGTTGGCCGACTGATTCAGACGACATTTCCTGGCGGCAGCACCCGCGCCTACAGCTACGGCGCCTACGGTCAGGTCACCGCCGAGCGCGACGAACAGGGGCACATCACCCGTTATGAGTATGACGACGATCTGCACCTGGTCTCGCGGCGGATCAACCCCGACGGCACGCGGGTGCAGTACCGCTACGACCATGCGCAACTGCTGCTCACCGAGATCGAAAACGAGTCCGGGGAAAAGTACCGGCTGGACTACACGCCGACCGGACTGATTCGTCAGGAAAGCGGTTTTGACGGTCGGCGTACCGCGTACGCCTATGACCTCAATGGGCATCTGCTGGAAAAGACCGAGTTCGGTGATGACGGCTCTTGTTTGCTCACTGCTTATGAGCGCGATGCTGCTGGCCGGCTGCTGGTCAAACCCTGCCCGACGGCATCAAGGTCACCTACCAATACGACCGTCTCGGCCGTTTGATTGGCGTCGACGACGGCCAGCAACACCCGCTGGCCTTCGAGTACGACCGCCAGGACCGCTTGATCACCGAGCATCAGGGCTGGGGCACCCTGCGTTACCGCTACGACGCCTGCGGCCAGCTCAAACGCATGCGTCTGCCGGACAACAGCGTGCTCGACTACCGCCACGCCAAAGGCGGCGCGCTGAACGGGATTGACCTCAACGGCACGCCGCTGACCCGCCATGTCTACCAGTCCGGTCGCGAACTGCAGCGCCAGCAAGGCCTGCTGCTCAGCGAATATTCCTACGACGATCAGGGACGATTACTCGCCCACGCCGTAGGTCATCAGCGCGATGCGTTGTACCGCCGCGATTATGCCTACAGCGCCAACGGCAATCTCGCGCACATCGCCGACAGCCGCCACGGCCAGCGCACCTACGGCTACGACGCCCTCGACCGGCTGATCCGCGTACGCCATTCACGCGACGAACTGCCGGAATCCTTCGCCCACGACCCGGCCGGCAACCTGCTGATGCAGGACCGCCCAGGTCCGAGCCAGATCCAGGGCAATCGCTTGCTCATGCAGGGCGACCGTTATTACGACTACGACGCCTTCGGCAACCTGATCCGCGAACGTCGCGGCCGCGCGCAGACTCTCGTCACCGAATACCGCTACGACAGCCAGCACCGCCTGATCGGCCTGACCCGCCCCGACGGCCAGACCGCCAGTTACCGCTACGACGCCTTCGGCCGACGCATCAGCAAAACCGTCAACGGCGAGACCACCGAGTTCTTCTGGCAGGGCGACCACCTCGTCGCCGAAAGCAGCGAAAACGAATACCGCAGCTACGTCTACGAACCCGGCACCTTCCGCCCGCTGGCACTGCTCGACGGCAAAGGCCCGAAAAAAGCCTGCCCCTTCTACTACCAACTCGACCACCTCGGCACCCCGCAGGAACTCACCGACTACAGCGGCGACATCGTCTGGTCCGCGCAATACGACGCCTACGGCAAAGTCGCCGCACTGACCCTGGCCGGCGAGGACTACCTGAACCAGCCGCTGCGTTTTCAGGGGCAGTATTTCGACGGCGAAAGCGGCCTGCATTACAACCGGCATCGGTATTACGACCCGCGGCTGGGGCGGTATCTGACGCCGGATCCGATCAAATTGGCGGGTGGGCTGAATCAGTACCAGTACGTGCCGAATCCGACGGGGTGGGTGGATCCGTTG